>NZ_CP174280.1:0-5532696 GCF_045343915.1 Mycobacterium sp. M23085 | reverse complement strand
CGCGGCGATCGCCGCGTCCACCTCGACGGGGTCTGCGCCGTGACGCAGCGCGTCGGCCCGGATGTCTCCGGTCGCCGAGGATAGATGAGCAGCCACGTCGGGGGCGCAGTGCACTTGGGCGCCGGTGAACAGGGACGAGCCCAACACATGGTCGAAGTGCTTGTGCGTCAAGACAATATGGCTGACCGAACGGCCGGCGACCAGTCGGACGTCGGCATCGATGGCGGCCGCCTCCGTGAGGGTGGTGCCGGTGTCGACGAGGAGCGCACCAGTGTCGCCCCACACCAACCCGACGGTCACGTCGCAGAACGGCAGCCGGCAACGGTGCACGCCGTCGGTCAGCCGTTCCCATGCGAGATGCACACCCAGGAAGGTAGCCGCCCGGCCTGCGGCGTCCGCGCGGACTCCTGCCCGCAGATGGCGTGACGTCGTCCTACCCCGGCTCGCTGCGCCGGGTGCTCGACCAAGTCCCTGACGCCGCCGCGTGACGGGTTTCGAGCAACTCGGCACTGGCTATTTTCCCGACATGGCTATCACCGATTCCCGCGAAGTCGTCATCGAGGCGACGCCCGACGAAATCATGGATGTGCTGTTTGACATCGAGTCGCTGACCGAGTGGTCGTCGGTGCATAAGAAGGTCGAGGTGCTCGAGCGCGACGACCAGAACCACCCGACCAGATCCAGACAGGTCGTCAAACTCGTCGGCGTCAGCGACGAACAGGAGCTGGCGTACACCATTCATGACGACGGCGTGGGCTGGACCCTGGTCAGCGCCAAACAGCAACGCGCTCAGGAGGGTCGGTACACGCTGACGCCTGAAGGCGATTCCACCCGGGTCCGCTTCGAACTCACCGTGGACCTGGTGGCGCCGGTGCCGGGATTTCTGGTCAAGAAGGGGGCCAAGAGCCTGATGGACACCGCCACCGAGGGCCTGCGCAAGCGGGTGCTCGAAGTCGAGAAGCGCGCCAAGTGACCGCACCGTGCCCGGGTGAAAATCGGGTCCTTCCGCGTCGCGGGCACGCGAGTCAGACTGGTATGCATGGAATCGACGCCGGCGGGCACGCCTCACCGAATCGCGGCGATCATCGGTGCGCTGGTGATCGCGCCGGGCCTGACGGGCTGCGGCGGTCACGGTAATAGCCACACGACGAGTCCGCCGACGCCGAAGGTCACCACGCTCGGCCGCACGATACGCGACGCGCCCGCGGACGGACCGCTGACGATCAGCAGCCCGGCTTTCGCCGACGGTGCGCCGATTCCGGTGCAGTACACCTGCAAAGGCGCCGACATCGCACCACCGCTGGCGTGGTCCGCGCCCTTGGGCGCCGCCCTCGTCGTCGACGACCCCGATGCCGTCAACGGCCTGTACATTCATTGGGTCGTCGTCGGCATCGCCCCGGGCTCCGGCAGCACCGCCGATGGTCAGTCGCCGGCCGGGGCGACCGCCCTGCCGAACACGGCCGGCCAGCCCGCATACAAGGGTCCTTGTCCTCCCGCGGGAACCGGCATACATCATTACCGATTCACGCTCTACCAGTTGCCCAATGACTATCGGCTGCCCGGCGGCCTGGCCGGTGTTCAGGCCGCGCAGGCGATCGCCGGCGCCGACACCGCGCAGGCGCAACTCACCGGATTGTTCGGCGGGTGAACGCGAGCGGGCCCGCCATGTCAACACAATCGGCGTTCGACCTGACGAAGGCAATACAGTTCGCACAGCTCGTCAACGCGACCTACGCGACGCCGCCCAGCGATCTGACGAACGCGGCCGGTCAGTCGCTGAGCGTCGGCGGCGTCGACTACACCGTCGTCACCACGATCTACGCCAACGATCTGGCGACCGACATGAACCCGAGTGGGGCCGACGACGAGGTTTCCATCGGGCTGATCTGCCAGGTGAACAAAACGGGCGACGTCGCGGTCGCGATCCGCGGCACCGAAGGATGGCTGGAATGGATTCACGACGCCGACTTTCTCCAGGTGCCATGCCCGTTCCTGGCCGGCGCCGGCCACACGGAAGACGGTTTCACCGACATGTATGAGTCGCTGAGGACGGGAGTCGCGCCGGCGTCGCCGACGGTGGTCAACGCGCTTGCGACACTTCCCGTCCCGCAACCCATGGCATCCCTGAGCATCTGCGGGCATAGCCTGGGCGGGGCGCTGGCCACATTGCTCGCCCTTGACATGGCCGCGAACACGGCGTTCACCAACCCGACCGTTTATACCTACGGCAGTCCACGCACCGGCGATTCGCTGTTTGCGGCCACCTACGATCAGGTCGTCAAGAATTCCTATCGCGTGGCAAACCGCCTGGACATCGTCCCGGCGCTGCCCCCGCCCCTCGACTATGAGCACGTGCTCAATCCGGTCGAGCTGAACCCGGTCCGGTTGGTGCCGCCGCCACCCGAGGTGCTGGTCAAATACACGGTGTCATGCGAACATTCGCTCGCGACCTACGCATACCTGTTGTCGCTGCAATCCGGTGGCCCCGTGCTTCCCCTCGAAGCCGCCTGTAAACCCTGACAACTCAGACCACATCGTCGAGCACCTGATAGGCAGCGTTGTAACCGGGGGTGAACGTGATGCCCGGTCCGCCATGGCATCCGGCGCCCGCCAGATAGAGGCCGTCGATGCCGATGGGCATGTCGAGGAAGCCTTTTGGGCCGGGACGGTTGGGCCCCATCAGGTCCGGGTGCAGCAGCCCGTGACAGAAGTCGCCCGAGGGTGCGCCGAACATGGTGTTCATGTGGTATGGCGCGAACGTGATGTGTCGGATCAGGATGTCCTTGAAGTTCGGCGCCAGCCGGGTGATCTTGTCGATAACTCGTTGTGCCATCTCGTTTTTGAGATGACCGTGCTGGTCGCGGCTGACCTCGACCGGGAAGGCGTACGCGAACGCGCTGGCCGCATGCTTCCCCGGCGGAGCCATGCCGGGGTCGTGCACCGAAGGGATCTGCATTCCCATCGACGGATTGTCCGGAACGATGCCCCGCCGGCAATTCTCCCAGTGCAGCTGTTGGGATTCGGGTGAACCGAAGATGCCGACCGACTGTTGCATGCCTTCCTCGTTGAGGAACTCGTATGGTGGGGCGAATTCGGGCAGCCCGTCCAGGGCAAAGTGGATCTGCACGAACGAGGCCCGGTGATCGCGTCCGGATACGCGCGAGATCAGCTGAGCGGAAACATGTTCGGGCGCGATGAGCTCGGTGAGCGTGGTGTCGGGCGACAGGTTTGACACCACGGTCGGCGCCGAGATCGTCGACCCGCCTTTCAGGCGCACCCCGGTCACCTTGCCCTGGTCGACGAGGATCTCCTCGACCTTGCTGCGAAACCGGATGTCACCGCCGTGGACAAGGAAGAGCTCCCGCAGGTGTTCGGTGAGGGCGCCGATGCCGCCCTTCAGCTTGGTCATCATCGCGGTGCCGGCGCCGTCGTCTTGGGGCACGGCTAAAGCAAAGGCCAAACAGGTTGCGCTGCCCGGAGTGTAGGGGCCGCGGTAGGTCGAGTTGATGGCCAGGAACGCCAGCATCCCGCGCATGACCGCGTGCTTCTGCTTGCCGGGCAGGTAACGGTCGATCACGTCCATGGCCGAGCCGAACAGCATTTCATGAATCGCGCGGCGTTCGGCGTCGGTGGTCGCGCAGGCATACATCTCGTCGAGAGTCTTGGGCGGCCGGCGGACGTCGAAGCGGCCCAGCGCCTTTGCCGGTCCCTGGCTCCAGCCGATCAGTTCGGCCATGCCGGTGACCGCGTCCGGCCCGTGCCTTTCGCTCAGATGCGTCATCAGCCGCATCGGGTCGCGGTAGAAGATCATCGGTTCTTCGCCGTGCTCGCCGATATTGGTTGACATCACGTCGGGTTCGACCGCCGGCAGCGTGTCCAGCCCGAGGTCCTTGGCGAGCCGGCCCGCCAAGGGAAACTGCACCGAACCGGCGATCTCGTAGCGGAAGCCGTCGATCAATTCGACCGTCGCGGCCATGCCGCCCCCATAGGTGTTGGCTTCCAGGCACACGGTGCGCAGGCCCGCTCGTTGCAGGATCGCCGCTGCCGCCAGCCCGTTGTGCCCGGCGCCCACCACGATTGCGTCGTAATCGGTGCTGCTCATGGTCTCGGCCCTCGTCTCGTCCGGCTGCCCGCGTGCCAGAATATGTCAGTACTGACATAATTGGAAGATGTCAGTCGTGGCCCGCTGCCTCGGATACGATCGCCGCTGAGATGACCGCCCCGGGCAACCGTCACGAACAACGACGACGATCGACGCATGAGGCACTCCGCCAAGCGGCGTTGAAGAGCTTCGCCCATAAGGGCTTTGTCAACGTCACCGTCACCGAGCTGGCCCGAGAGGCCGGTGTCACCGAACGCACCTTCTTCCGGCATTTCCCGACCAAGGAAGCGGTGCTCTTCCAGGACTACGAGACCCAGCTGGAGTGGCTGGCCGAAGCACTTGCCCACCGCCCCGCTGACGAGTCGCTGTTCGATGCGGTGCTGGCCAGCGTTGCTGCATTCCCCCACGACCTCGAAGTGGTGCGTCAGGCCGCGACCGCTCGTGCGGAGCTGATCAGCGCCGAGCGGATCGCGGGTCACCTGCGGCTGGTGCAGTCCTCGTTCGCCCGCGTACTCACCGACTTCGTCAGGGCAAGGAATCCGGAGCTGGCCGACATCGACCTGGCCGCCGAGGTCGCAGGCTCCGTCATCGCCGCGGCTCTCGTTGCGGCAGTGGAGAATTGGGGCCGCAGAGGTTGTTCCGGCGACCTCGGTGAAGACGTGTTAATCAGTCTGGATCTGGTGCGCTCCGGTCTGGCGCCGCTGGCCTGACGGTGCGCACGCCCTCGGGATAAGCCGTCACTGCTTGGTCGCGGCGTCCACGGCCGCCTCGATGAAGCGGCGAAGCATCGGCCCGTCGGCACGCTTCGACAACGCCAGGGCGACCGGAATGTCCGGTGCGCCCCGCAGCGCAACGAACCGCACACCGGGGTGGATGTTGCGCCTGACGGCGACGTCGGGAATGACCCCGATTCCCCGATCGGCGGCGACGGATTCAATCCACTCGTCGAAATTGGTTGTCTCGACCACGGTTTCGGGCCCCGCCCCCGCGGGCCACGACCACGGTCCGGTGGTGCCGCTGGCGGTGTTGACCACAAGCGGCCACCGTGGCACCTCGACCCAGTCCAACTCCGCCCGCTCCGCAAGGGGCGAATGAACCGAACACACCGCCACTCGTGGCTCATCGAAAAGGTGCACGAGTCGAACGCTGGTCGCCGGCACATGCCCGCGCACTACGGCGACGTCGACCCTGCCCTGCTGCACCGCACCGAGTGCGTCGTCGGTGCGGATCAGGCTGACGGTGGTCCGGGCGGCCCGCTCGAACCGCGCCACGGTGTCCTGCGCCCACGGGTCGGGTAACAGCCAGCTGAACCCGAGGCGGATGCTCGCTTGCTGCCGAACGGCGTCGACACCGCGCTCCAGCTCGGCGAGGATCCGTTCGACGTGATCGAGGAAAGCCCGCCCGGCCTGCGTTGTCGCCACGTGCCGGGAACTGCGGTCCAGCAGCGCCGCCTCGAGCGCGTCTTCGAGCTGCTGAACGGTTCTGCTCAGCGCGGGCTGCGTGATGCTGAGTTCCTGGGCGGCCTGGGTGAATGATCCGAGGCGTGCCACCGCTTCGAAGGCCCGAAGGTGGCGCAACTCGACTCGGCCGGCCCGCACCGCGTCCATGCCTGATGAGCATAGATGCCCTACAGATGGCATTTCACGCGGGATTCCCACGGACCTAGCGTCGGTTGCAATGGAAGCGCAATCCGCGCGTTGTTCGCAGGAGGAAAAATGCCGCTGTTGTACATCGACCTCGTCGAGGGGCGCACGCCGTCCGAGGTTCGCGCGCTGCTGGACGCGATCCACCAGACGGTGGTCGAAGCGTTCGGCGTTCCGGAGCGGGATCGCTACCAGGTGGTGCACACCCACCCGGCCCACGAGATCGTCACCCTGGATACCGGTCTGGGCATCGACCGGTCGTGTCGCCAGGTGGTCCTACACGTGGTGAGCCGACGACGGCCGCGCGAACTCAAGCAGAAGTTCTATGAGCTGCTCGCGTCCCGACTCGCCGAACGGTGCGGGCTCGACCCGGCTGACCTGATCGTCTCGATCACCGAAAACCGGGACGAGGATTGGTCTTTCGGCCACGGTAGAGCGCAGTTCCTCACCGGTGAGCTCAAGTGAGGGCGGCCATGGCTTTGAGCACACGCCTGACCAAATTTTTCGGGATCGATCAGCCGATCCTGCTCGCACCGATGGCCCTGATCGCCGGGGGCCGGCTCGCGGCGGCGGTGACGCGGGCGGGCGGCCTTGGCCTCATCGGCGGGGGCTATCCCGACGCCGAATGGCTGCAAGCTCAGGCCGAGCAGGCCGAAGGTGCCCGAGTCGGCTACGGCTTCATCACCTGGAGCCTGGCCCGCAACCCGGACGTGCTCGACATCGCGCTGGCCCAGCACCCGGCGACGGTGATGCTGTCGTTCGGCGAGTTACAGCCCTTCGCCGACCGCATACACGCGGCCGGTGTCCCACTGATCGCCCAGGTGCAGAACCTCGATCAGACGCGCGGCGCCTTGGACGCCGGGGCGGACGTTATCGTGGCCCAAGGCGGCGAGGCCGGCGGACATGGCATGAGCGTGCGATCGACCTTCACCTTGGTGCCCGAGGTCGTCGACTTCGTGGCGGATCGCTCGCCGGACACCCTGGTGGTGGCCGCCGGCGGCGTCGGCGACGGTCGCGGGTTGGCGGCTGCGCTGGCGCTGGGGGCCGATGGCGCGGTCGTGGGAACCAGGTTGTGGGCGACGCCGGAAGCCCTCGTCTCACCACGAGCCCAGCGGCGCGCCGTGGCGGCCGGCGGCGATGACACCGTCCGCACCCGCGTCTATGACCTTGTGCGCCGCCTCGATTGGCCCGCCGGATATACCGCGCGGGCGCTGGGCAACGCCTTCCTGGACACCTGGCACGGCAACGAGGAAGAGCTGTCCGCGCGGCTGCCCGAAGCGATCGATGCTTACGAAAAGGCCGTCGCCGCAGAAGATTTCGACAAGGCTGCGATATTGACCGGCGAGGGGGTGGGACGCATCCGCGAGGTCCGTCCCGCCGCTGACATCGTCGCCGACATGGCCAGCGAAGCGACGCGCATCTTGAATCGGGGCGCGTCGCCCTAGACATTCGAGCGGCCAGTCTGGTTTGCTCGGCTCGATATCTCATTTGGCGGGTTGTAACGCGGTCGCGCTTGCCGTGGACCGCGCGTCGAGCGTGCTGAACGTCGACCAGTCTTGCCCCACCCGGCCTGTAATCGCCCATCGGAAGGAACCAATGGACATCGCCACCGTCGACGAGCTGCCGAGCACCACGCGGTCGGTTCGCAAACGCCTCGACCTGACCCGCCCGGTGGGTCGCGAGGTGATCCTGGAGTGCATTCAGCTGGCGATGCAGGCACCCACGGCCAGCAACGCGCAAGACTGGCGCTGGCTGGTGGTCACCGATGCGGACAAGCGTGCCGCGATCGCCGAGATCTACCGCGGCCTCGGCGCGAAGTACCTGGCTTATGCGGCGGAAAACGCGATCGACCCTCAGACGCAGCGGGTGTACCAGAGCGCGATGAGCCTTACCGAGACGCTGGCGCAGGTACCGGTGCACGTCATTCCCTGTCTCAACCAGCGCATCGACACCGCGGAATTGGGCATCGCCGCGGCGGCTTGGGCGTCGATCATCCCGGCGGGTTGGAGCTTTCTGCTGGCGCTGCGCTCGCGCGGGCTGGGATCGGTGTGGACGACGATGCATCTGTTCAAAGAAAAGGAAGTCGCCGAGCTGCTCGGTATCCCGCCCAACGTCACCCAGGCTGCGCTGTTCCCCGTCGCCTACACGATCGGCACCGACTTTCGGCCGGCCAAGCGGCCACCCGCGGAGACCATCACTTATTGGGACAGCTGGGCACGGCCTGTTGCAGATAGCTGATGCAGTCTTCCACCGTGCGATTCCGCCTCGAGGCCGCCGCGCTTCGCCGCGCGGGAGATTCCACAACGATGTGAATCAGGTCTTGACCCCGGTACCCTCGATCTCTATGGGCGGAGTACCTGCTACGGCAAGGCTGGTCGCTGCGAGCCTGATGGTCGCGGGCTGGGCCGCATCGACGGTGGTCGCGAGCGCTGATCCGGACGACACCCGGGGACCGGCGCCAGGGCCGGCACCGGCACCGGCGGCTTCGCCGTCGCAGGCGGCGTCACCAGCGCCTTCAGCGTCGCCGTCACCCGCAGCGGCGCCCGCACCGGCGGGACCGAAGACGTCCATCGACAAGGACGGCATCTACGCGGTGGGGACCGACATTGTCCCGGGCATCTACAGCTCCGCCGGCCCCGTCGACAACGGCACCTGCTACTGGAAGCGGACCAGCAACCCCGACGGCGCCCTCATCGACAACGCGATGTCCAAGAAACCGCAGGTAGTGCAGATTGATCCGGGCGACAAAGCGTTCAAGACCTCGGGTTGCCAGCCGTGGCAGCTGACACCCGATGCCGTTCCGCCCTCCACCGCGCCCCCCGCGGGTGTGCAGGGCACGCTCGGCATTCTAAATAGTCTGCTGGGTGGACAGCAGGCGCGGCCGGCCTCGCCCGCTCCCCAGGCGCCGGCCGCTTCACCGGCCCCCCAGGCGCCGGCCGCTACACCGGCCCCGCAGGCGCCGGCCTCCTCCTCTCCGGCTACGCAGGCGCCGGCTGCCCAGGCGCCGGCGACTTCGGCGGCCCCGCAGGCCGCGCATTCCTGATCGGCCTCGAGTCACCGCGACCCTGAATCCACCGCGATCCGCGGCGGCCCCGTTTTCGCTACCGTGGCGCGATGGCACATTCGCAGCAGATTGTCGTCGTCGGTGCCGGCGTCAGCGGATTGACGTCGGCCATCTGCCTGGCCGAGGCGGGCTGGCCGGTCCGGGTATGGGCGGCCAAGACGCTCAAGGAGACGACGTCGGCGGTGGCCGGCGCGGTCTGGCTTCCCCCGCGCCCCGCTGAGCGCGCCGCCGAGACGCTGGGCTGGACCCAGCACTCGTTGCGGGTGTTCACCGAGCTCGCCGGCGATCCTGACTCCGGTGTGCAGCTGGCGCCTGCGCTCGCTGCCAGTGAGCTGACCGCGAGCGAGGCGATGTCGTCGTCGGCGGCGGCGCTGATCCCCGGCCTTCGGCCGGCCGACCCGGCCGAGCTCCCCGAGGGCTTCGACGCCGGATTTCGCGCGACGGTGCCGATGATCGACATGCCGCATTACCTCGACTACTTGACTCGGCGGCTGGCGTCAGCCGGCTGCGAAATCGAGGAACGTCCCGTGCGGTCCCTCGACGAGGCGGCCGACGCCGCCGCGATCGTCGTCAACTGCGCCGGGCTCGCCGCGGGCGCGCTGGCCGGTGACGACACCGTCCGGCCGTTGTTCGGCCAGCATGTGGTGCTCACCAATCCTGGACTGCGGCAACTGTTCGTGGAAATCCACAGCGGTCCGGAGTGGACGTGCTATTTCCCCCACCCGCGGCGGGTGGTCTGCGGTGGCATCAGCATCTCCGGCCGCTGGGACACCACGGCCGACCCCGACGTCACCGAGCAAATCCTGCAGCGCTGCCAACGGGTCGAGCCGCGACTCAACGACGCCGAGGTCATCGAAGTCATCACCGGACTGCGCCCCGACCGCCCGTCAGTGCGGGTGGAGGCCGAGCCGCTGGGACAGGCGCGGTGCGTCCACAACTACGGCCACGGCGGTAATGGCGTCACCCTGTCCTGGGGTTGCGCACGTGACGTGGTGACCCTGATAAACGATCGCTAGCGTCCGGCGGTGCGCCGAATCACCAAGGACAGCAACCAACTAACGATCGACAACACGATCGCGGCCCAGATCGCGGTCCACCAGAAATGGTCGATCTGCAGTCCCCAGTGCGTGGTGTGCTCGGTGATCCGCGCGGTGATCCACAGCATCAGCGCGTTGACGACGACATGAAACAGGCCGAGCGTCAAGATGTACAACGGGATCGACAGGATCTGCACGATCGGCTTGATGAACGCGTTGACCAGACCGAAGATCACCGCCACGACGAAGATGATGCCGGCCCGTTCCAGCTTCGTGTCGCCACCGACGAAGGTCAGGCCATGCACGAAGAGGGTGACGATCCATAACGCCAGTCCGGTCAGTGCGGCGCGCAACAGAAAAGGGCCCATGCCGAAATCCTGCCATTTGCCGGCCCTGAGGGTAAGCGCAAAGCGGTGACCCTCAGAGCAGCGGTGTCGGAGATGGCGTTCCGGAAGCCGCGCGGTCGTTCCACAGTTGTGATGACGTTGCCGCGCAAGGTCGTCGAGACTGCGGGCGCTCAGTTCAGGTTGTAGAAGCGCTGCGCGTTCAAGCCGCCGATTTTTTCCCTGGAGTCTTCGCTGATGTCGCCTCGCGTCCGCAGGTGCTTGGTGCTCTCGGGCCACTCGCCGTCCCAGTGTGGGTAATCGCTGGCGAACATGATGAAATCGTCGCCTAGCACGTCGATCACGCCGGGCAGGATCGGCTCCTCCGGCTCGCAGGTCACCCAGATGTTGCCCGCGGCCAGATAGTCGTGTGGGTCGCGGCGCCAACCGCGCTCCACCCAGTCGCCGCGCTTCTCGTAGTGCTCGTGCAGGCGGTCGATGAAGAAGGGCACCCAGCCGGCGCCCGCTTCGAGGAAGGCGACCCGTAACTGCGGGTGGCGCTCGAAGACGCCGCCGGACACCATCGCGGTCATCGCCGTCATCTGGTCGAACGGGAAGCTGATGCAGTGCACCTGGATGTAGTTGGTGAAGCGGTCCACGCCGATCTTGGGCAGATGGATGCCCGGGGCGCCGTGCACGCCCAACGGCATGCCGAGTTCGACGGCGGCGGCATAGAACGGGTCGAGGTCGGGATGGTCGAGGTTGCGGCTCTTGAGTGCGGGTGGCACCAAAGCCGCAACCAGCCCAAGCTCTTTGGCCTCGGTCATGACGTCGATGGCCACCGGACCGTGCTCGATCGGTGTTACGGCGACGCCGCGCAACCGCCCGCCCGACGAGGCGCAGTAGTCCGCGATCCACTGGTTGTACAGGCGGGAGAATCCCGCGGCGAATTCCGGATCCTCGAGACTGGGCGCGCACAGCCCCATGCTCGGATACAGCACCATCGTGTCGATGTGATCGCGATCGGCGTCGCCCAACACGCCCTCGGCTGAGCGACAATTGATGTCGGGCGCCTTACTGATCCCATGCTCGGGTGGGCAACCCGCGCCCGGGCCGCTGTCCTCGGGGTAACTGCGGCCTTCGAGCGTCAACCCCGGCCGCCCGTCCGTGCTGAGTTTGACGTGCTGCGGCCAGCGTTTGATCGCTTCGGTTGCCAGCGAAGAATTCTCGGCCACATGCCCATCGGCGTCGATGATCCGCATGTATCGGGAACTTACTCCCGCAGCCCGCGTGGTGGAACAGGTCGCGCTATCGCGCCGTGTACTGCACGATGCTGACGTGACCACACAAAGTCCCCAAAAGAAGTTGACCGCCGATCAGCGAAACTCCTTCATCGCGGCGCTACTGGGCTGGACGATGGACGCCTTCGACTACTTCATCGTGGTGCTCGTCTACGCCGACATCGCCAAGACGTTCCACCACAGCAAGGCCGAGGTCGCGTTCGTCACGACGGCCACCCTGATCATGCGGCCCGTCGGCGCGCTGCTATTCGGGCTATGGGCCGACCGCGTCGGCAGGCGGCTGCCGCTGATGGTCGACGTCATGTTCTATTCCGTGGTGGGTTTCCTGTGCGCGTTCGCGCCGAACTTCACCGTGCTGGTCATCCTGCGCCTGCTGTACGGCATCGGCATGGGCGGTGAGTGGGGGCTCGGCGCCGCGCTCGCCATGGAGAAGGTCCCCGTCGAGCGACGCGGATTCTTCTCCGGGCTGCTGCAGGAGGGTTACGCGTTCGGCTATCTGCTGGCGAGCCTCGCCTCACTGGTGGTGATCGACTGGCTGGAGCTGTCGTGGCGGTGGTTGTTCGGCTTGAGCATCGTCCCCGCACTGATCAGCCTGGTCATCCGCTACCGGGTGGAGGAATCGCAGGTGTGGGAGGCCGCGCAGGACCAGATGAAGCTCACCAGCACCCGAATTCGCGACGTGCTGCGCAACGGCGCGATCATCCGGCGGTTCATCTACCTGGCCTTGCTGATGACGGCGTTCAACTGGATGAGCCACGGCACACAGGATGTCTACCCCACCTTCCTGGGGGCGCACGCCAACCACGGCGCAAACCTGTCCAGCACAACGGTCAAATGGATCGTGGTGGTGTACAACGTCGGAGCCATCATCGGTGGCCTCGTCTTCGGCACGCTGTCGCAGCGCTTCAGCCGCCGCTACACCGTCGTTTTCTGTGCGGTTTTGGCGCTGCCGATCGTCCCGTTGTTCGCGTACTCGCGCAGGGCGGCCATGCTGTGCCTGGGTTCGTTCTTGATGCAGTTGTTCGTGCAGGGCGCGTGGGGCGTGATCCCCGCCCACCTGACCGAGATGTCCCCGGATGCGATCCGCGGCCTCTACCCCGGCGTGACCTATCAACTCGGAAATCTGTTGGCGGCCTTCAATTTGCCGATCCAGGAACGCCTCGCCGAATCCCACGGCTACCCGTTTGCCTTGGCCGCGACGATCGTGCCGGTGCTGATCGCGGTCGCAGCGCTGACGCTGATCGGCAAGGACGCCACCGGAGTCCGGTTCGGCACCACCGAAAGCGCTTTTCTGGCAAGCGAAGTGACGTGACGCTATTCGGCGTCGCCCAACAGGCGCCGCAGCAGATGCATGGCAACCGTGGTCGAGCGCTCCCGGACATCCGAGCGGCTGCCAGGAAGCCGCAGCGTGCGGGTATCGGTGCGATCGGCGGACATTACGCTGAAACAGACCGTGCCCACCGGCTTCTCCTCCGTTCCCCCACCAGGGCCGGCGATCCCGGTGATCGCGACCGCGATGTCGGCCCCGAAGCGTCGCAGCGCGCCCGCGGCCATCGCCTCGGCCACCGGTTCGGATACCGCGCCATGCGCCTCGATCAGCTCCGGATCGACACCGAGCACCTCCACCTTCGCCTCGTTCGAGTAAGACACCACACCGCCGGCCACATAATCCGACGATCCGGGCCGGTCGGTCAGCCGCGCCGCCAGCAGCCCCGCGGTGCACGACTCCGCCGTGGCAATCCGATGACCGGTCAGCAGCTGCGCGACCAGATCGTCGACGCGCGAGCCGTCCTCGGAGTACAGCTGGTGTCCGTGCCGCTCCCGCAGCAGCTTGACCAGCCGGGCGTAGGCGTCGGCGGCGTCCGGCTCGTAGCGGGTGACCATTTCTATCTCACCGCGCCGCAGGCAGGTGGTGATCTCGAGTCGCCCGAAGCCGGGCACCGCCTTTTCGGCGTCGCGCAGCGTTTCGGCCAGCCCCGACTCGGGCAGCCCGAACATCCGCAGCATCTCCTGGCGGTAGACGGTCCGGCCCGCGATCGCGTCCTGCGCCGCGGGCGTCTCGATGGCCTTGTGCCACATGGGCTGCAGCTCGCGCGGTGGACCGGGCAGCACGATCACCGTCGGCGTGCCGGGCACGACGACGCCGGGCGCGGTGCCGACCGGGTCGAGCACCTGCGCCCCCGCCGGCACCATGGCCTGCTTGCGATTGGCGGCTCGCAGCGACTCGAAAGTGCCGGGTTCTAAAGCGGATTGGTAAGCGGGATTACGCGTCATCAACTTCTTGAGGATGTTGGCGATCTTCTCCTCGACCTCGGCGTCCAACACCAGCTCACGTTCGCAGAACCGCGCCACCACCTCGACCGTCATATCGTCGGCCGTCGGGCCGAGGCCGCCGCTGGTGACGATAAGGTCTACGTCCTGGCCGGCCAGAAACCGGAGCTGCGCCTCGATGTCGGCCGGCCGGTCGCCGCAGATGGTGATGTGGGCCAGCTCGACGCCCAGCTCCAGCAGGCGATCGGCGATCCACGGGCCGTTCGCATCTTGGACTCGTCCGGTGAGGACCTCGGTTCCGGTGACAACGATTCCTGCGCGTGCGCTCACCGCCCCGAGCCTACGCATGGGTGCGAGGAGAATGAGCCCATGATCGAGTTAGAGGTGAGTCAGGCCGACGTGACCAAGCTCGAGCTCGACGCCATCGCCAACGCGGCGAACACCCAGCTGCGCCACGGTGGCGGTGTCGCCGCGGCGATCTCACGGGCGGGCGGGCCCGAGGTGCAGCGGGAATCGACGGAGAAGGCGCCGATCGGGCTCGGTGAGGCGGTCGAGACCACGGCCGGCGACATGCCGGCGCGTTACGTCATCCACGCCGCGACGATGGAGCTCGGCGGGCCGACCTCGGCGGCCATCATCACCGCCGCCACGGCCTCGACGCTGCGCAAGGCCGACGAGCTCGGCTGCCGCTCGCTAGGGCTGGTGGCCTTCGGCACCGGGGTCGGCGGCTTCCCGCTCGACGAGGCGGCGCGACTGATGGTCGACGCCGTCCGGCGCCACCAGCCGGCTTCGCTGCGAAAGGTGATCTTCGCCGTCCATGGCGAGGCGGCCGAAGAGGCGTTTCGAGCGGCGGTGCGCGACTAGCTGTTCTGACCACAGACGTTAGGGACGGCGTGGCGTGGTGACATAGCGAAGACCTCCGAGTGAAGTGCGAGCTGTCAAGGAACGCACCACTCACTTCGGAGGTCTTCGTGTCCCACCGTAATGCCCCCTTGTCAGAAACCGGTCGACTAAGGCTGGCCCGTTGTGTTGTCGAAGACGGTTGGCCGCTGCGCCGGGCCGCCGAGCGGTTCCAGGTGTCGCCCACCACGGCGGCCCGCTGGGCCCACCGTTATCGCAACCACGGCTTAGCGGGGATGGTTGATCGCAGCTCACGGCCGCACCGCAGCCCGAATCGCACGCCTGCACGCATCGAGCGGCGGATCATCAAAATTCGCGTCCTGCGACGCTGGGGACCCGCGCGTATTGGTTACCTGCTGGGCATTCACCCCTCGACCGTGCACCGCGTGTTGACCCGCTACGGATTGGCCAAACTGCGCTGGCTGGATCGCCCGACTGGGCGTGTCATTCGTCGTATCGAATCCGTCAAGCCCGGTGATTTGGTCCATGTCGATGTCAAGAAACTGGGCAAGATCCCGGCCGGCGGTGGCTGGCGGATGCTGGGCCGCACCGTCGGCAACCGCAACGCTCAGGCCGACAAGAGTTCGGGGCTATCGAGTAAGCACCGTCATCCCTTGCGTGGGCACCATTTCCTGCATACCGCCTTAGACGGGCACTCACGGCTCGTCTACAGCGAGATCTTGACCGACGAACGCAAAGACACCGCCGCCGCGTTTTGGACACGCGCTAACAGCTGGTTCAACCAATGCGGCATCACTGTTCGACAAGTGCTGACAGACAACGGTTCCTGCTACCGATCCCACGCATTCCGCGATGCCCTAGATGACATCGAGCACCGCAGGACCCGCCCCTATCGCCCTCAAACCAACGGCAAAGTGGAGAGATTCCACCGGACCTTGGCTGACGAATGGGCCTATGCCCGCCTCTACACCAGCGACACCGAACGCTGCGAACAGTTCCCCATCTGGCTACACACCTACAATCACCACCGCGGCCACACTGCACTCGGCGGCCAACCACCCGCCACCCGCGTACCTAACCTGTCAGGTCAGAACAACTAGCTCTCGGACAGATAGCGCTCGACGGTGGCCACCTTCTGCGTCATCGCGTCGCTGGTCCCCGCGCGCCAATCCGCCTTGATCACGGTGCTGACCCTGGGCGCGCGTGCGGCCACGGCCTCGACCGCGCGCTGCACCACGTCCATGACCTCCGCCCACGTTTCGCCCTCGATCACCGTGAACATCGAATCCGTCTTGTTAGGTAGCCCGGATTCGCGAACCACCCGGACCGCTTCGGCGACGATCTCGCCGACGCCCTCACCTACCCCCATCGGCGTGACGGAAAACGCAACGAGCACAGACACCCACCGAGCGTACCCAGCCGGCGCAGGGCCAATCTGGCACCATCGACGCCCATGCGGGTGTTGGTGCAACGGGTCTCGTCGGCAACGGTCTCGGTGGAGGGCGCGGCGGTCGGGGCCATCAGCCCGGACGGCCAGGGCCTGCTGGCATTCGTCGGTGTCACCCACAGCGACGAACGCGACACGGCGCGACGGCTCGCCGAAAAGCTCTGGCAGCTAAGGATTCTCACCGGCGAACGCTCCGCTGCCGACGTCAACGCCCCCATCTTGGTCATCAGCCAGTTCACGCTGTACGCCGACACCGCCAAGGGGCGCCGCCCGTCCTGGAACGCTGCCGCTCCGGGAGCGGTCGCCGAACCGCTGGTAGCGGAGTTCGCCGAGGCGTTGCGGCAACTCGGGGCCGAGGTGCAGACCGGCGTGTTCGGCGCGAATATGCAGGTCGAGTTGGTGAACGACGGTCCTGTGACGGTGATGCTGGAGCTCTGAGACCACCCGGCAGGTACCGTGGGAGCGTCGGCATTTCGCGGCCGGCGCCGACGGAGGGGGCAACCATGAGCACGACGCCCGGATTCGGGTCGCTCCGTTCCGACGACGACAACTGGGACATCGTCAGCGGTGTCGGATATACCGCGCTGCTGGTGGCCGGCTGGCGTGCTCTGCATGCCGTAAGCCCGCAGCCGTTGGTGCGCGACGAATACGCGAAAGCCTTCATTGCCGCCTCGCAGGACCCGTATTTGGCTGGGGTGCTGGCGAACCCGGGCAGCTCCGACGATGAGATGGCCTTCCCGCGCCTGTACGGCGTCCAGACCCGGTTCTTCGACGACTTCTTCGAAGCTGCGGGCGCCGCGGGCATCCGGCAGGCGGTGATCGTCGCCGCCGGACTGGATACGCGGGCGTACCGGCTCGAATGGCCGCAAGGCACAAGGGTCTTCGAAGTCGATCTGCCGAAGGTCCTCGAATTCAAGTCCCGGGTTCTCGCGGATCACGGCGCCACCCCGAAGGCCAGCCGGATCGAGGTCGCCGCCGATCTGCGCACCGACTGGTCGCGGCCGCTGGAAGCTGCCGGATTCGACGTCGAGAGTCCGAGCGCCTGGTCGGTGGAGGGCTTACTGCCCTACCTGACCGACGAGGCGCAACACGCGATGTTCACCCGGATCAGCGGACTCAGCGCCCCGGGCAGCCGGATCGCCATCGGGGCGCTCGGATCGCGACTGGACCACGACCAGCTCAACGCTCTGGAGACCGACCACCCGGGGGTCAACGTGTCCGGCAGCGTGGACTTCTCGGCCCTGACCTATGAACCGCAGTCGGACCCGGCGGAATGGTTCACCGCCCACGATTGGAACGTCGAACCGGTTCGCAACACGCTCGACCTGCAAGCCGGCTACGGCATGACCCCGCCGGACGTCGATGTGAAAATCGACAGTTTCATGCGGTCGCAATACATCACGGCGACCAGGTGACCACCTAAGGCTTCAGCAGAATCTTCACGTCCTCGCCCGATCGCGACTCCGCGGTGGCGTAGCCCTTGGCCGCCTCGTCCAACGGCATCGTGGTGGTGAAAATGCCGTCGACGTCGAGCCGGCCCGATTGCAGCAGCGGGATCAATTCCGGCCAGGTGCGCTGCACCGGAGCGGTGGTGAATCGCAGCGTGATGCTGCGAATCAGGCAGCCCAAGGCGTTGAGCGGAAACGGATTCATGTCATGCACCCCCACAACGGAGACGGTCCCGCCGGGCCGCACGGCGTTGAGCGCGTCGGTCAGGGAGGCGTCCGTGGCGACGGCGTCGATCACCGCGTCGGCGCCGCGACCGCCGGTGGCGGCGAGGATGGCCTGCAGAGCCGGAGCCTTGAGGGGCGTCGCGCCCCACCGGGCGGCCCGCTGCAGTCGGCCGTCGACCTGGTCGACAGCGAAAACCGTTGCCGCGCCCTGAAAAAGCGCGCTGCGCAGCGAGCACAGGCCGACAGCACCGAGGCCGATGACCGCCACCGTGCCGCCGAACGGGATGTCTGCCCGCTGGGCGGCGGCCCAGCCGGTGGCCAGGTTGTCGGTGAGCAGCAGCGCCTGCTCGGTGCTGATGCCCTCGGGCATCTTCAGCAGCTGAAAATCGGCGGCGGGTACCGCGAGCAGATCGGCCTGCGCGCCGCCGAGCACGCCGCCGCCGAAGATCTGAAAGCCGGCGTGGCACATCACCGGATCCCGGGTGGCGCATCCCGCGCATGCCCCGCATCCGGTCACCGACGACACCATGACCTGGTCGCCGACCTGGACGTTGCGCACCTCTGGCCCGGCTTCCACCACGGTGCCGATGGCCTCGTGGCCGAGCGCAATCGGGTCGGGCATCGGAAAGTCGGCCTCGTAGAAGTGCAGATCGGATCCGCAGATGCCGGCAGCGGTCACCTCGACAATTGCCCCATCGGGACCCGGGAGGGCCGGGTCGGGCCGGGTGTCGACGCGGATGCTGCGGGGCCCATCGACGACTACGGTGCGCATTGCGGCGTGCTCACTTCCCTTGTGGCGCTGAGTCTTTCGTTCGCACTTCAAACTCTGACCAGTCGGCCTCGCGCACCGCGGACCAGTATTCGTTGAGCCGCCATGGACTCACGGTGTGAATCTCCCCGTCGGAGTTCTTGAAATACGAGTGCTTGACCGCCGGATGCGACCACACCATCTTCTTGATCTGGGTCTGCGTCCGTCGATGCCAATCGGTGGCTGCCTGCGGTCTCGGTTCGATGGAGTGCACGTCGGGGTCGGCCAGTCGCGCCAGGCACTGGTCGACGTAGCGCATCTGCAGTTCGGATTGGAAGATGAGGCTGCCGCCGTGGGCCAAATGAGTTCCCGGCCCGTAGACGATGAAGAAGTTCGGGAACTGCGGGACCGTGATCCCGAGGTAGGCGTAGGGGCGGTTGCCCCACATTTCGTGCAGGTCGGTGCCGTTTCGCCCGGTCACCTTCAGCGGCCACAGCACATCGGTGTGCCGAAACCCGGTGGCGTACACGATGACATCGACGTCATGAGTCGTGCCGTCGGCCGTGACGACTCCGTGCGGCGTGATCCGCTCGATGGCGGTGCGCACCAATTCGACGTTGTCGCGCTGCAGCGTTTGCAGCCAGCTGCCGTTGTCCTGCAGGGTCCGTTTTCCGCAGGCGGGATAGTCGGGCATCACCTTGGCCAACAACTCGGAATCCTCGCCGACCTGGCTGGTGATCCATTGCGAGAACATCATGTGCGCCGCGGCGTTGATGTCGCTGACGGCGTGGTCCTGGTCGGCGTAACCCGGGTCGCCCTCGGCAGCGTCCAGACCTTTGTCCGAACCGGGCCACAGCACCAGGAAGCGATACCACCTGCCGTAGAACGGAAGATGGCGCATCGCCCAGCGCACACCGTCTCCGACCTCGTCGTGATACATCGGGTTGGGGAACATCCACTGCGCGGTCCGCTGGAACACGGTGAGGTGCTCGACATCTTGGGCGATGGCGGGGGCGATCTGAAAGCCGCTGGCGCCGGCGCCGATGAGCGCGACCCGCTTGCCCGTCAGGTCCACCGAGTGATCCCAGGCCGCCGAATGAAAGGACGGTCCTCCGAAGGTGTCCGCGCCCTCGAAAGCGGGAATGTTGGGACGGTTCAGTTGGCCGACTGCGGTGATCAGCGCGCGCGCCCGCACGCTGGTCGTCCGGCCGTCGTCCGAACGTAGTGACACGCTCCACGTACTGTCGGCGTCGTTCCATTCGGCCGCGAGAACTTCGGTGCGCCAACGGATGTGCTCGCCAAGGCCGTGTTTGTCGATCACCTTGGTGAAATAGTCCTGCAGCTCGTATTGCTCGGCGAAGAAATGGGTCCAGTCATTGTTGGGTTCGAAGCTGTAGCAGTAAAAATGGTTCGCCACATCCACCCGCGCGCCGGGGTAGGTATTCTCCCACCACGTTCCGCCGGGGCCCGCGTTCTTCTCAACGATGGTGAACGGAATGTTGGCCTGCATGAGGCGCACGCCGGCCAGAATGCCGGATTCGCCACAACCGACGACCAGGACGGGCAACTCCGCCGTGCGCTCGGTCGGTAACGCGGGCGGCCGCCGCGGATCGACGCCCTCGAGATCGAGCTCTTCGGAGAGCAACGACAGATAGTCGTCCGGAACATGCTCACACGCCGCCCAATCCATCATTTCCCTGATGAGTTCCGGGCTCAGCGGCTGCGGTTCGGGGCAACCGCGGTCCCGATACTCGGTGATCACCGTCAGGGCCTCAGCGCGGGCGCGCGCCTTGTCCTCCTCCGACATGAATCCCTGCACCTCGTTGAGGAAGACGCCCATCTGCTTGAAGTCGCGGATGAATCGGGGGTCGCCGGTGATGTGCACGAGCGAGAGCAACAGCGTGGGAATGCTGACATCCTCGAGCGCCGCGGCGATCTCGGATGTGGATGTGGTGAACGGATCGCCGGCGTAGCGGCTGCGCATCTGGCGATCCTCTCGGTAGCTGGAAGCCAATTACGCTACGCATCGTTTCGTAATTGGCAGCACTACGGTACCCGCTCCCTCGGCACGGGATCAAGGGATCCCGGCGCTATGGCACCGCCGGCTGTCGCAGCGATCACGTGCGCTGGGACGCTTCCTGGGCAAGTTGCACGCGCGAGGCGAGCCCGAGTTTGGCGTAGACGTGGGTGAGGTGGCTTTGCACGGTGCGCGGCGAGACAAACAATCGCGTCGCTATGTCGGCATTGGCCAGGCCCTCGCAGACCAGATGCACCACCTGGCGTTCGGTCGGGGTCAGCGAGGCCCAGCCGCTGCTGGGTCGTTTGCGCATGCCCCGGCCGCACTGAGCGTACGCGATCGCCTCTTGGGTGGACAGCGCCGCCCCCTCGGCCCACGCGGATTCAAAGTCCTTCTCCCCCAGCGCCTCCCGTAGCGCTGCCAGTGAGGCTTGATAGTCGGTCTCCCAAATCTTGAATCGCACTTCACCCGTGCCCTGCCGGATAGCATGCGCCGCGCCGAACAGCCTGGCGGCTTCCGGAAAACTGCCACCGGCATGGGCAAGAGCACCGATGCACTCCAGGTTGTCGGAGATTCCCAGGTAGGCGTCCGCTGCTACCGCGCAGGCGATAGCCGCATGGACGTCGCATTCGGCTTGCTCGAGTTCGCCTTGCGTCATCGCGACGCGGGCACGCGTGGTCAGCGCCCACATCGAGTACCAGCCCGACGCGGTCGCTACCGCCTCTTCCGACGCGCGCTGCGCCGCGACGAGGTCCCCGGCAGCCAAGGCGGCCTGCGCATTGAATGTGCGCGCCACGGCACCCAACCCGGGAATGGCACTCATCCCGTGCCGGCAGGCGGCATCGGTTGCATCTCGCGCGGCCTTACTGTCGTCCGACGCCAGCGCCGCCATCCCTAACCCGGTGTAAGCGATGCCGGCGAAAAGGCTGCCGAATTCGTCGGCACGGTCAAGGGCCTCATTCGCGGCCGCCCTCGCCGCAGCGGCGTCACCATGGCATGCCAGCGCGATGGCCTGTCCGGCCAGCCCCAACTTCTGAAAATTCACATAGTGGCCCGCCTCGGCCGCGGCAGTGGCGCCGCGGAAAAGTGCGATCGCACCCGCCGAATCGCCGCGCGCTAATTCCGCAAGTCCGAGGCACCAGCGGCACCGCACCAAGCCGGCGCGGTAACCGATCGCCTCGGAGAGTTCACATCCCTCCTCGGCCGCGGCGCGCGCCGCGGCCAGGTCGCCCGTCGTCACCGCCACAAGCACCTCGATGCTGAGGATGTGGCTAAGCCTCAACCGGTCGCCGAGCGCCCGGGCCAGTTGGATCGCCTCGGCGCGGTAATCACGAGCCGCCTCACCATCGACGGCGATCAGGGCGCAGGCGGCCAGCGTGCGCGCCAGCAAGGCCGGGTTATCGAGCTCGCGTGCGATCGCCAATGCGTCTTCAGCCTGCTTCGGACTGTCGCCGTCCCATCCGATTATCGTCGTGAGCAGCACCCTGTCGGCGAGCGCGCGTGCGTAAACAGCCGGAGCTATCTGCCGGGAAGCGTCGCCAAGGACGGCATCGAACCAGGCCACCCCTTCTGCCGGACGTGGCTGCCACAACGGTGTCAGCGAGGACGCGAGGGCCAGGGCGAGTTCGGGTTCGTCGTGTTCCCGACTCCAGGCGAATGCCGCCCGCAGATTATCGATTTCGGCTTCGGTCTGCTCGACGCGCTGGCCGTAGCTGCTGTCCGACGGTCCATCGAGTAACGCTGCCAGCGCGGTGTAATAGTCGCGGTGGCGTGACCGCGCGGCGCCGGCCTCGCCGGACTCCCCGAGTTTCTCCAGCGCGTACTGCCGCACCGTCTCGAGCAACCGATAGCGTGCTCGGCCGCTTGAATGTTCGGCTACCAGAAGCGACTTGTCGACCAGCAACCCGAGCAGGTCGACAACCTGGAAACGCTCTATAGCGCCCGCGGCGATGACGGCATGGGCCGCGTTGATATCGAAGCCGCCCACGAATACCGCCAGCCGGCGGAAAACTGTCCGTTCGGGTTCGGTCAGCAACGCGTGTGACCAGTCGACCGAGGCGCGCAGCGTCTGCTGACGGCGCACTGCGGTGCGCCCGCCGCCGGTCAACAACCGGAACCGGTCGTGCAAGCTGTCCAAGATGTCGGAGGGAGATAAGGCGCGCACCCGCGCCGCGGCCAGCTCGATCGCCAGCGGGAGTCCGTCAAGGCGGCGGCAGATTTCAGTCAGGGTCGCAGCGTTGTTCTGATTGAGGGTGAAGGTGGTCTTAACCAGGCGCGCGCGGTCGACGAACAGCTCAATCGCTTCGTCCTCCAGTGACAGCGACGGCACTCGCCAGCTGACCTCGCCTGTCACGCCGATCGGCTCGCGACTCGTCTGAAGCAACGTCAATCCTTCGGCCGTCACCAGCGAATCAATCAGTGCGGCAACCGCATCCAGCAGGTGCTCACAGTTGTCGAGCACCACCAGCATCCGCCGGGCGGTCGCAAAGCGAACCAGGGTTTCCGTCGTCGAGCGACCGGGCTCGTCCGGCAGCCCGAATGCCCGCGCAACCGCACTCGGAACGAGATCGGGGTCGGTGATCGGCGCCAGGTCTACATACCAGACACCACCGGCGAATTCATCGGCGATTTGGCGCGCAACTTGGTTTGCCAGCCGTGTCTTGCCCGCCCCGCCGGCGCCAGTCAGGGTCACAACGCGGTTTGCCGCCAGCAGCTCCCGCACCTGCGTCAGTTCTGCCCGGCGACCGATAAAGCTGGTGAGCTGCATCGGCAGATGACGATTACCAAGGGTTTTGGCGACTCGCAGCGGCGGAAATTCGTTGACCAGGTCCGGATGGCACAGCTGCACCACCCGCTCGGGGCGGGGCAGGTCGCGCAGTGGGTGGGTGCCCAAGTCGGACAGCCACGCAGCCGCGGGCAGCCGGTCCAGGACGAGCGCTTCGGTCACCCCCGATAGCAGGGTCTGGCCGCCATGGCCCAGATCGCGCAGTCGCGCGGTGCGGTTGATCGTCGGACCGGCGTAGTTGCCCTCGTCGCGCAGCTGGATTTCGCCGCTGTGCACGCCGATGCGCAGCCGGATCGGCGACAGCGGTGCGCGCTGTAACTCCAACGCACAGGCAACCGCGTCGGAGGCGCGGGCGAATGCGGCGACGAAACTATCGCCCTCGCCCTGCTCGACCGGGCGCACGCCATCATGAGCGGCGATCGTTTCGGACACCGTCCGATTCAGGCGAGCGACGGCCGCGGTCATCTCGTCGGGCTGCGCTTCCCAGAGCCGCGTGGAGCCCTCGACGTCGGCCAGCAGCAACGTCACGGTGCCCGTCGGCAACAGCCCGTTCACGCTCAGCTCGCTCCAGTCCACCAGCGGTGTCTCCGCGCGTGGATCAATCCTGCTCATGCTAGCCAGCATGCGGCCAGGACGTGTAGCACAACATCGGCGTAACCGCGCAGATTAACGCCGGTCGGGCGCGTATCCCCGCGGACCGCTACGGGTCGTCGTCGTCTCCATCGGTCAAGAGTTTTTCGGGGTGGTGGTAGGTGTTGGTGCGGGGTTGGCCGCGGTCGAGGTGTGGTGGCGGGAGCCATTCGGTGTCGCCGTTGACGCGTTGTCGGGTGGTCCAGCCCTTCTCGAGGAGCCGGTGGTGGGGGCCGCAGGCCAAGGTGAGTTGGTCGATGTCGGTGCAGTGGGTCGTGGCCCAGTCTTCGACGTGGTGGACCTCGCAGTAGTAACCCGACACGTCGCAACCGGGATGCGAACACCCACGGTCCTTGGCGTACAAGACAATTCGCTGGCCAGGCGAAGCCAGGCGCTTGGTGTGGTAGAGCGCCAGGGCCTTGCCCTTGTCGAAGATCGCCAGATATTGATGGGCGTGGCGGGCCAGGCGGATCACGTCGGACATGGGCAGCAGGGTGCCGCCGCCGGTCAGGCCCGTCCCGGCGGCGGCTTCGAGCTCGGCCAGGGTGGTGGTCACGATGATGCTGGCCGGTAATCCGTTGTGCTGGCCCAGTTTTCCGCTGGCCAGCAGCGCGCGCAGCGCCGCGTTGAGCCCGTCGTGGTTGCGCTGGGCGGTACTGCGGCTGTCGCGCTGCACCGCCTCTTCGGGCGGGGCGCCGTCCAGGGTCGGGGTGTCATCCTCGGGGTTGCACATGCCGGGGGCGGCCAGCTTGGCCAGCACCGCCTCCCAGCTGGCCCTGGCTTGCGGTGTCAACCATCCGCTCAGGCGGGTCATGCCGTCGGGTTGCTGGGTGCCCAGCACCAGCCCGCGCATCCGCGCCCGGTCGGCGTCGGTGAAGGTGCCGTCGGGGTTGAGGCAGTCCATCAGGCGCTTGGCCAGCTTGGCGAGCTGATCGGAGCGAAATTCGGTGGCCTTGGCCGCCAGCTGTTGTTCGGCGTGCACACACGTCTTGAGATCGACCGAGGCGGGCAACTCGCGGAAAAACCGCCGGATCACCGCCACATGATCGGCCCCGATGGCCCCGGCGCGCTGGGCCGCCGCGGTCGCGGGCAACACCGGCGCCAACGGCTGGCCGGTCAACGCCCGGCGCGGCCCCAGATCGGCCGCCTCGGCGATACGCCGGCCGGCCTCGGCCCGGGTCAGGTGCAGCCGCTCAGCCAGCGCCCAGCACAACGTGCCGCCCAACTCGCCCGAATCCGCCTGCTCGCCAAGCTGATTGATCAGCTGATGACCGGGCGCCTGCAGCTGGCGTGTCACACATTCGAGTTTCGCCAAGATCGCCCAGCGTTCCGGATTGGTCAACACCGCATAGCCATGCTCCTGAAAACGAGAAACCACAGCACACAACGCATCCACGTCGTCCTGAATCTCCTCCCGGTCGCACACCGTCATGCGCGCCACCCAGTCGGCCGTGCAAACGGGCTGTCCAGTTCATACCCGAGTGCCTCCAACCGGCCCACCGCACGAATAGAACGCATGTTCGAAATGCTACGACCCGCCACTGACAGAACTCGCCTTGCTGAAAGCACCGGGACCAAAGTGACGCAAGTGAATTCGGGCCGGGCTTGCGACCCTGCCGAGCCGATTTCGGGCCTGAGTCCCTAACGAGCCCGAGCCCCCACGGGCCGAAGCCCCCGCCGCCTACTGCTGTTCGTAGGTGCCGTGGATGACCGCTCGCGCGATGGCGTGCTGGAACAAGTTGAAGCCGAGGAAGGCCGGGCTGGCGTCCTCCGGCAGATCCAGCTTGTCGGTGTCCACGGCGTGCACGGCGATGTAGTACCGGTGTGGGCCGTGGCCGGCCGGTGGCGCGGCCCCGATGTAGCGGCGCTGCCCGGCGTCATTGACCAGCGTCAGCGCGTCCCCGGGCAGGTTGCTGCCATCACCGGCGCCCGCGGGCAGCTCGGTGACGTCGGCCGGCAGGTTGGCCACGGCCCAGTGCCAAAATCCGGAGCCCGTCGGGGCGTCGGGGTCATAGACGGTGACGGCGAAGCTGCGGGTCTCGTCCGGGAAGCCGGACCAGCTCAGCTGGGGGCTTACGTCGTCACCGCCCGCACCCATGATTCCGCTTACGTGAGCGTTGCCCAGCGGCTGACCGTCGGTAACCGATTCCGAGGTCAAGGTGAAGGTCGGCAGCTTCGGCAACGATGCGTACGGGTCAGGAGCAGTGCTCATGGCGGTCCTCTCGTGTGATCGGCGTGCGTTTGTCGTCTAGCAGTGGGTCAGGAAGTGGGCCAGCACGTCGGTGCCGAACCGCAGCGCGTCGATGGGTACCCGCTCATCGACGCCGTGGAACAGCGCGGTGAAGTCCAGGTCCGGCGGCAACCGCAGCGGGCTGAACCCGAAACAGCGAATACCCAAGCGCGCGAAGGATTTCGCATCGGTGCCGCCGGAGAGCATATATGGCACGGTCCGGGCGCCCGGGTCGTGCGCCAGGACGGCCTCGTTCATGGCATCGACCAGGTCACCGTCGAAGCTGGTCTCATACGACGAGAAGTCCTTGATCCACTCGCGCGTCACGTCCGGCCCGAGCAGCTCGTCGATCTCTGCCTCGAACGCCTCCTTGCGGCCCGGCAGGATCCTGCAGTCCACCACCGCCTCGGCGGTCGCCGGCACCACGTTGGCCTTATAACCGGCCTTGAGCATGGTGGGATTGGCGGTGTCGTGCAGCACGGCCTTGAGCATGCGGGCCATCGGCCCCAACTTCTCGATCGCTCCTCGCAGGTCCCCCGACTCGGTGTCGAAGGTCAGCCCGGTCTCCTCGCTGACGGTGGCCAGGAATTGCGCGACCGTGTCCGTCAACACGAGCGGAAACTGGTGGCGGCCCAGGCGGCCGACGGCCTCGGCGACGGTGGTGACGGCGTTCTGGTCGTGCACCATCGACCCGTGGCCGGCCGGGCCCCGGGCGGTGAGCTTCATCCAGGACAGCCCCTTCTCGGCCGTCTCGATCAGGTAGAGCCGACGCTCTCCCCCGTCCCGGCGCGGCACCGTCAGCGAGAAGCCACCCACCTCACCGATCGCCTCGGTCACACCGGTGAAGAGTTCCGGGCGGTGATCGACCAACCACTGCGCTCCCAGGGTTCCGCCGTGTTCTTCATCGGCGACGAACGCGAAGACCAGGTCGCGCGGTGGCACAATGCCCGCGCGCTTCAACTGGCGGGCCACCACGATCATCATGCCGACCATGTCCTTCATGTCGACCGCGCCGCGGCCCCAGACGAAGCCGTCCTTGATCGCACCGGAGAACGGGTGGACGCTCCACTCGGTCGGCTCGGCCGGCACCACGTCGAGGTGCCCGTGAATCAGCAGCGCACCGCGCGACCTGTCGGCGCCCGGCAGGCGGACGAACACGTTCCCGCGGCCCGGGGCGCCGGACTCGACGTACTGCGGCGCGTAGCCGACCTCGGCGAGCTGCTCGGCGACCCACTGCGCGCAGTCGGCCTCACCCTTGGTGGTCTCCGGTTCGCCGGTGTTGGTGGTGTCGAACCGGATCAACTTGCTGACAACCTCGACCACGTCGTCGCTCGGGTTGGTTGGCACCTCTGTCGCCCCGCTCTGAATGGTCACAACCACCTTTCCTACCATTGCCGCGGTTACGCGGCTCGATGCCGACCATCGAGGCGCCCCGAGGAGCTGGATTGGGTTCGCGGCGCGCGATCCGATAGCCTTAGCTGCCAACCCATGCTGGTTTGGCCTTGTCCGAGTGGCGGAATGGCAGACGCGCTAGCTTGAGGTGCTAGTGCCCTACTAATGGGCGTGGGGGTTCAAGTCCCCCCTCGGACACATCCGGCGACACGACTAAGGTCGGCGGTTGCCATGACTCGCTGAAGTGGCGGGTCGTAATCAAGGCGGAGCCCTAAGCCCGCGCTGTCCGCCCCATCGGGACCCGCAGCGCACGGTGCCACTTACCCCAGGCCTTGAGCGGCCGCGGGTAGTTGCAGACTGAAGATTATGGTCTCGCCGCATCCAGATGCCTCCGAGCAGATCCGTCGCCATGCACTAACTCTGCTGGCGGTCGCACAAAACGGGCTGACTTACGCCAACGACCCCTTTGACCGGGAGCGCTACGGCCAAGTACGTCAGTGCGCCGAGGAACTGATCAGCCTGATCGGCGGTGGCAACGTTGCGCAGGTGCGTGCCGTTGTCACTTTGGACAGCGGCCACATGACTCCCAAAGTCTCCGTGCGGGGCGCCATCTTCAATCCGAGCCAAAAGGTCTTACTCGTTCAGGAGCGCGCGGACGGCTGCTGGACACTGCCGGGCGGCTGGTGTGATGTTCTCCAAAGCCCTGCGCAGGCGGTCGCGAAAGAGGTGCGAGAAGAAGCCGGTCTCATCGTGGACATCGACAAACTTGTCGCCGTGATCGATCAGGACAAACAAGGACCTCGCCCGGGGCCGCTTCCCCTCTTTCACGTCTACAAGCTGTTCTTCTTGTGCCGCGAACGCGGCCGAGTACCACCCGATCCCACCGAAACGTCCGCGATTGATTGGTTTGACCTCGATGCGCTGCCCCCACTGTCGGCATCGGTCGTGGAGGCCCAGCTCCGGCTCATGCACACTCATTGGCTGAACCCCGACCTCCCAACCGTCTTCGACTGAGTCCGCAAACCCTGTTGTGCGTCAACAGCATTGGCGTTGGCCTAAGCCAACTTTCACCGAGAACCAGTCCGCAGCACGCGAGAAACCTTCACCGGCGAAATGGGCGCTTACGTTTGAGCGGCGAAGCCGCGATCACACCCTTATCACTGCCGGATATGGCGTTTTGGTGGCGGGTAGACGCCCCTGGCGATCGTCGCCGAGAGCCACCCGATCGCCCACCCGGCACACACCAGCAGAAAGGTATGCCGGCTGGCGGCGTCGCCGGCCGTGGAAACCACCGCCAAGATGACCGCCCAGACGATCGCGCAGCCGATGCTGTAGGCCGTGTAGGTGCCATAACGCCGTCTCATCGCACGGATCCTTTCGGTCGGGCTGACCCCGCACCCAACCCGAACTTTGCCACCGGGCTCGGCCCGGCGCACGTAGCCTGGAAACAAGCCCATCAGCCGGGAGCGCTAACGAATGAACCCATCGAGTGGCTTTGTCCGGCGGACGTCACCGAAGACGTTCGTCGACCGGCGTGCGGCCGGGCGCACGCTGGCGCAGCACCTGGCGGCCTATCGCGGCCGGGCCGACGTGCTGGTATTCGGACTGGCCCGCGGCGGTGTGCCGGTGGCCTGGGAGATCGCCGCGGCCCTGGAGGCACCGCTGGACGTCTTCCTGGTGCGCAAGCTCGGGGTACCGCACTGGTCGGAGTTGGCCATGGGCGCTTTGGCCAGCGGTGGCGGCGTGGTGATGAACGAGGACGTGGTGGCCGGCCTGCACATCACCGACGCGCAGGTGCGCGAGGTGATCGACAGCGAGACGGCAGAGCTGCTCCGGCGTGAGCACGCCTACCGGGGCGGTCGGCCGATGGCCGACCTGCGCGACAAGATCGTCATCCTGGTTGACGACGGAATCGCAACGGGCGCAAGCATGCTCGCGGCGGTGCGCGCCATCCGAGCCGGCGGGCCAGGCTCGACCCCCGCGAAAACAATTGTCGCCGTCCCGGTGGGACCGGAGTCGACCTGCCGCGAGCTCGGTCGGGAGGCCGACGACGTGGTGTGCGCCACCATGCCGCCCGGATTCGAAGCGGTCGGGCAGGTCTACGACGACTTCCATCAGATCAGTGACGACGAGGTTCGCCAACTGCTCGCCACGCCGACCGCCTGAGCGCCGACGCGCCTTGACGGGCGGGAGACGTTGTTACTTGGTGGACTCGTCGCCGTGGTTGTCGGCGGCGACCCTGGACTCCTCGGTCTGCGCGGACTCCCCGGTCGACGCCGGTTCGGCCTCATCCGGGACGTCCTCGGGGTAATCGACGTAGTCCGCCTGGTCGGCCTGGGCCTCGTCGGCAGCCTGGGCTTCCTCGCCGTCCACGTCCCGCCGCTGGCGCTCGCGCAGCGCATCCAGGATCAACAGCACCACGCCCACCACGCTGGCGGCGATGCACACCCAGGCCACCAGCTCATTGCTCGTGACGACGGCGAACACCAACGCGACGAGCCCGATCAGGGCTAGCACCAGCGCAATGATGAGCATCAGTCATCCTCCAAGCGACGAGCGGGACCGCGGTTTCCAGACCTAGTGTGCCAACCCCGAAGCTCGGTCAGTGACCGGCACGCCCGACAGGCTAGTTGTTGCCCCGGTTGAACTGGTCGAAGCTGCCCGCATCCGCGCTGGAGTCCACCGGTGCCGCGGATCCACGCTGCCCGAGTTCCTCCAGCTGAGACTCCAGGTAGGTCTTGAGCCGGGTGCGGTATTCCCGCTCGAAGGTGCGGAGCTGCTCGAGGCGGCCTTCCAGAACGGTGCGCTGCTGGTTGATTGTGCCCATGATCTCGGAGTGCTTGCGTTCGGCGTCCGCCTGCAGGGCGTCGGCCTTCTCCTGCGCCTGACGCAGCTGGGTCTCGGAGCGGTTCTGCGCATCCGCGAGCATCGCGTCGGCGCGCTGCCGCGCCTCGGCGACGGTGGTCTCGGCGGTGCTGCGCGCCTCGCTGAGAATCTGGTCGGCATTGGCGCGGGCGTCGGCCAGCATCTTTTCCGACTCGGTCTTGGCCGTGGAGGTCAGCCGGTCGGCGGTGTCTTGTGCCAGCGTCAGCACCCGAGCGGCCTTCATGGCCTGTTCCTCGTTGTTGGCCGCGGCAGCCGGGGCCGCGGCCGGCGCCGGCTTGACCGGTTCCGGTTCGGCGACGGGGATCGCCTGGGTCGGCGCGGCGGCGGCCGGAGTGGCCGAGCCACCACAGGCGGCCAGCTCCTGGTCCAGCTCTTCGATCCGCTGGCGCAGATCGCTGTTCTCCTCGATGAGCCGCGTCAGCTCGGCTTCCACCAGATCGAGGAAGGCATCAACCTCGTCTTCGTTGTAGCCCCGCTTGCCGATCGGTGGCTTACTGAACGCCACATTGTGGACGTCGGCTGGTGTAAGCGGCATTGTTTCGTCCCCTCAAGTTCCTTCTCGAACGTTCTGGAAAGTGTAGAACGCAGTGGTAGCCGTAGTGCAACTGCCGTCCATCCTGTCACACCAGGCGCGACCGTTGCTGATTAGCCCAATAAATAAGAGCCAATTTCAAACATTCAGGCCAATAAAATCCGAAACCTTAGAATTTTTAAATCGCGGGAACCAAACCGACGCTAAAACGTGGCCGAACCGTCTCCGGGCCGGAATACGCAGACGCCGACGGGCCGCCCGCGGCCTATGCCGCGGCGCCGAACGCCAGCTGCATGCCGATGAACGCGACGAGCAACAGCACCATGATCGACAGGTCGAAGCGGACCGCGCCGATGGTGAGTTGCGGGATCAGCCTGCGGAGCAGTTTCACCGGCGGATCGGTGATCGACAGGATGATCTCCAGGACCACGACCGTGATCCCGGTGGGGTGCCAGTCGCGGCTGAACGAGCGGATGAACTCGACGACGACCCGAGCGATGAGCAGCAGCCAGAAAATGAATAGCGCAAACCCAAGGATCTGAAAAAACAAGACCAACTGAAGTGCCCCGACCTTACCCGTGAGAAGCCAAGCGATGCCAAGCGCTGCCGACCAGCGCGGCACCCGCCAGCGTACCGACTCCGAGTGAGCGGCCTTATCTCACGGGGGCCCTGCAGACCTCGGCGAGCCGAGCCGCCCGCCGTGCGGCGGGCGGCGGCTCTGGCCTATTGGTAAGCGTAGAAACCGGTTTCGGCGATGCGGCGACGCTCCTCCGGGGACACGTCCACGTCGGCCGGCGACAGCAGGAACACCTTGGTCGCGACCTTGTCGAAGGAGCCGCGCAACGCGAACGCCAGGCCCGCCGCGAAGTCGACGAGGCGCTTGGCGTCGGCGTTGTCCATCGACACCAGATCCATGATGACCGGGGTCCCGTCGCGGAAACGCTCACCGATGGTGCGGGCCTCGCTGTAGTCCTTGGGCCGCAGCGTGGTGATCTTCGACAGCGGGTGGCCCTCTTCGAACATCATCGCCATCCGGCGCGGATCCATCGCCAACGCTCCACGGGTGGAGTTGCGCAACCAAGACCCGAAGCGCGGTCCGCCGCGCTCGCCGCGGTCGAACTCGCGGGGGTGGACGGCACCGTAGCGGGGCTCGTCCCCGTAGCCGCCGCGGTAACCGGCGGGCGGCGGCGGGTAGTCGGCGGGCTCGCGGCGCGGATCGTCGTAATCGTCTTGTTCGTAGCGACCATATCCGTCGTCAAATCGTGGGCGCGGAAAACCCCGGGACGGAGCGTGGTCGTCGTAATACTCGTCCTCGTAGTCGTCCATTGGGGCCATACCGAAATAGGCCTTGACTTTGTGCAGTGTGCTCATTGCGTTGACCCTTCTAGCCCCTGGGAGTACTGGTGTTAGTGATAAAGCTGTTACTGCAGTGACTACTTACGGTGACGGTAACCGCCGTGGGCCCATTAGCGCGGTACCGACACGCACACATGTCGAACCGTGTTTGACCGCGATCTCGAAGTCGTTGGACATGCCGGCGGACAACCCGACGGCGTTGCTGTGCGACTCGAGAACACGCCGATGCTCGGATCGGAGCCGGTCAAAGGCCTCGTCGGGGTCCGAGTCCAGCGGCGGAATCCCCATCAGCCCGACCAGGTCCAGGTTCTCGGCGTCCTCGACCTGATCGCACACCTGGTCGACGGCTCCGGGCCGGAATATGTCGACCCCGCCGCGAGACTCGTCGCCGTCGAGGCTGACCTGGACGTAGATCCGCATCGGGGCGGTGCGCCGGCCGTCGGCCAGGGCCGCCGCCACTCCTTTATCGAGCGCGGTCACCAGGTGGGTGCTGTCGACCGAGTGGGCGGTATGCGCCCAGCGCGCCACCGACCGGGCCTTATTCCGCTGGATATGACCCACCATGTGCCAGCGCGGATTTCCCACGTCGGCCCGCCGCGACGCGGCGAGCAATCGGGTGACTTCGGCCACTTTCGCCGTCGCTTCCTGGTCCCGTGATTCGCCAACGGCGCGACAACCCAGTCGGGACAAAGTCACAACATCGGTTGCTGGGAAGTATTTGGTAATCGGCAGGACTTCGATTTCGCCGACATTGCGGCCCGCCGCTTCTGCCGCCGCCGCAAGGCGTGAGCGCACCGACGCCAATCCGTGGGTCAATTCCGATTCGCGGTCGCATCGACTGCCCGGGGCTGGTATCCCTACCGCCATCGCGGTCACTCCATCCAGACCAGTGAGGCCAGCCGGCCGGTCGGGGCATCCCGGCGATGGCTGAACAAGGCCGGGTCGTCCACCGTGCACCGCGGATCGATGTCGATCGCCGTCACGCCCAAATCTCTTAGCTGGTAAGCGATTCCGGCGCGCAGATCGAGCCCGGGCGTTCCCGCGGCGGTGGTGGTACGGCTGCCCGGCAGCGCCGCCTCGACCTCGTCGGCCATGGCCGCGGGCACCTCGTAATTGCGGCCGCTGACCGCGGGGCCCAACAGCGCCGAAATGTCTTCGGGCCGCGCGCCGAGTTCGAGCATCGTCTCCACCGTGCGGGCCACCACGCCGCGCTGGGCACCGACCCGGCCGGCGTGCACCGCGGCGGCCACGCCGGCGCGCGCATCGGCCATCAATACCGGAACGCAGTCGGCGGTCACCACCGCCAGCGCCAGGCGCGCGGTGCGAGTCACCAACGCGTCGGTGTCGTCGACCGCGGTGTCCCGCGCCCCGTCGACCACCTCGACCCGACTGCCGTGGACCTGGTTCATCCACACCACGCGGCCGGCGCGCAGGCCGATGGTGGCGGCCAGCCGGGCCCGGTTCTCGGCGACCGCCGCCGGGTCGTCCCCGACGTGGTCGCCCAGGTTGAAGGTGTCGAAGGGCGGCTTCGAGACACCGCCCGCGCGGGTGGTGGTCACCCGCCGGATGCGAACGTTCACGTGACCAGTATCCGAGTTTCCTTGTCGGCCAGGCGGCGCCGACCGTCGCGGTCGGGCGTCCAGGGTCACGGGCATGTTCTCAGCGGCGCATGAACGGCGGCACGTCGACGTCATCGTCGTCGCCGCCGATATTCAAGGTCGAGCCGTTGGTGTGGACCGGCACGCTGACCGCGTCGACCGGTTCGAACAACGTCGAGGTGAGCTTGCCCGCCTTCGCCGACTCGATCCGGTGCGCACCGCCGGTCTTCTCCTCCTTATCGGCACTGCTGCCGATAACGGGTTTGCGGCCGGCGCCGGCGGCGTCGAAGCCCGCGGCGATGACGGTGACGCGCACCTCGTCGCCCAGCGAGTCATCGATCACGGTGCCGAAGATGATGTTGGCGTCCTGGTGGGCGGCGTCCTGCACCAGCGAGGCCGCCTCGTTGATCTCGAACAGCCCCAGGTCGCTGCCGCCGGCGATCGACATCAGCACGCCGTGGGCGCCCTCCATCGAGGCTTCCAGCAGCGGCGAGTTGATGGCGATCTCGGCGGCCTTGAGCGAGCGGCCCTCGCCGCGGGCGGAACCGATACCCATCAGGGCGGTCCCGGCGCCGGACATGATGCCCTTGACGTCGGCGAAGTCCACGTTGATCAGGCCCGGGGTGGTGATCAGGTCGGTGATGCCCTGGACACCGTTGAGCAGCACCTCGTCGGCGCTGCGGAACGCGTCCATCAGCGACACCGCGGCGTCGCCCATCTGCAGCAGCCGGTCGTTGGGGATGACGATCAGGGTGTCGCAGCTCTCCCGCAGCGCCGCGATGCCGCTCTCGGCCTGGTTGCCGCGCCGCTTGCCCTCGAACGAGAACGGCCGGGTGACCACGCCGACGGTCAACGCGCCCAGCTTGCGCGCGATGCTGGCGACCACGGGCGCGCCGCCGGTTCCGGTGCCGCCACCCTCGCCGGCGGTGACGAACACCATGTCCGCGCCGCGGAGCAGCTCCTCGATCTCGTCCTTGGCGTCCTCGGCGGCCTTGCGACCGACCTCCGGGTCCGCCCCGGCCCCGAGGCCTCGCGTGGACTCACGCCCGACGTCGAGTTTGACGTCGGCATCGCTCATCAACAGCGCCTGGGCGTCGGTGTTGATCGCGATGAACTCGACACCCTTGAGGCCTTGTTCGATCATCCGGTTGACGGCGTTGACGCCGCCGCCACCGATACCCACGACCTTGATGACGGCCAGGTAGTTGTGCGGGGGGGTCATCATTCGTCTTCCTCCCTGATGGGCTTGGCTCAGCTCTCCCGGCGGCGGGCTCCTCCGGACGTTCGCGGGATTCCCTGGCAAACCCTCAACCTCAACCATAGAGTTAGAGTTATGTCAAGTAGTCCCGCGCAACCAGAACGGTATGGGTACGGCGCGCCCTAACCCCGCAGGCGCGCCGACACGCGCCCCGCAAATTTCGGGCAATTTTCCCGTGTCCGCCGGCGTGCGCGCTGGTCGAAGCCGCCTCCCCGCGGTGCGAGGTGATGAAGATCGCTACTTGACCGTCGGCAGGTCCGGGCTGGAGACGTCATAGGTCTTGCCGGGCTGGGTCAGCAGCGCCGCCAGCTTCTCGGCCTTCTCGTCGGTGCGGTCGGTGGTCCCCCAGATCACCACCCGGCCGTCGCCCAGCGTCAGGGTGATCGAGGCCACCGACGGCGCGGCGACGCGGCCGACCTGGCCCTCGATCTCGGGGCGCAGCGCGGTCAGCACCTGCAGGGCCGCCTTGGTCGCCGGGTCGGTGGGGCCCGGGTCGGCGACATCGAGGTAGGGCAGCGCCGGTGGCGGCGGGCCGGTCGCGAAGTCCACGCCGTCGCGGTCGAAGAGATGCGGGCCGTCGGGAAAGTCTTTGACCGCCACCGGGATTCGCTCGACAATGGTAATCCGCAGCGCCGACGGATACTGGCGCTGCACCCGCGCGCTGGCCACCCGCCGGATCGCCGCCACCCGGTCGGCGACCTGGCTGGTGTTGATCTGCAGCAGCGGCGTTCCCGGCCGCACCCGCGCCGCGTCCAGGACCTCGTCCCGGGTCACCACCCCGGTGCCGACGACGACGATGTTGCGGGCCGACATCGCCGGCGTGAAATAGAGGATCAAGGCCAGCCCGATGCCGACGATCACCAGCAGGATCGTCGCCAACAACATCTTCAGGCCTCGCACGACGCCCCGCGCAACGGGTTTCGGCTCGTTGACCAGCCGCCCGCTGGCGCGGCGCTTCGCCTCGCGGCGGGCCTCTTCGATGGCGATGGCGCGGGCCTGGGCGGCGCGGCGTTCCGCCCGCTCCCGACGGGCGCGCCGCCGTGGGCCCTCGACCTCGCCCTGCTCGGCCTGTTCGCTCGCCGGGGCGGCCCCCGACCGCTCCGCGCTTGATTGGGTGGTGAGCGGTTCGGTGACCGCGCTGCCGGCGGCGTCGCCCGTCGCCGCACCGCCGACCTGTTCACCGACCATGTTGGCCGGGACGGGCTCGTCCGGCTCGGTCATCGCAATGCCCCGGGGGCGCTGCGGTTGGCGCGCACCCGCAACGCCGTGACGATCTCGGGCCCCAGCAGCGTCACATCGCCCGCTCCCATGGTGACGATCACGTCGCCGGGCCCGGCGACCGCGGCCACCTCCTCGGCGGCCGCCGAGAAGTGCGGGAGATAGCGCACCGGCACGCTGACGTGCTCGGCGACGCTGGCCCCGCTGACGCCGGCCAGCGGTTGTTCGCGGGCGCCGTAGACGTCGAGAACGAAGACCTCGTCCGCGGCGTCCAGCGCTTTCCCGAACTCCTCGGCGAAAGCCTTTGTCCGCGAATACAAATGGGGCTGGAATACCGCGATGCTGCGGCCGTCACCGCTCTGCTCGAGCAGGGTGCGGACCGCCGCCAGCGTGGCCGCGATCTCGGTGGGATGGTGGGCGTAATCGTCGAACACCCGCACCGACGCCGCGCTGCCGACCAGTTCGAATCGGCGACGCACGCCCTCGAAGCCGGCCAGGCCGTCCAGCACCGCGTCGACGGGGGCACCGATCTCGATCGCCGCCAGCAGCGCGCCCATCGCGTTCAGCGCCATATGGCGGCCGGGCACCGACAACCGCATCACCCGCGGGTGCTGCTCGGGGTCCAGTTCGGGGGCCAGCTGGATCTGCGCGACGGCTTCGGTGCCCTGCTGCTGCCAGGACAACAACGTGGCGGCCAGCTCGTCGCCGCCTTGCGCCGCGGATCCGTACCGCAGCACCCGAATGCCCAGCTCGGCGGTGCGCTGCGCCAGCGCATCCGCCCCCGGGTCATCGATGCACACCACCAGCGCCCCGCCCGGGGCCAGCCGCTCCACGAAGGCGTCGAACACGGCGACGTACGCGTCGGCGCTGCCGTAGAAGTCCAGGTGATCGGTCTCGATGTTGGTGACCACCGCGACATTGGGCGTGTATTCCAGCAGCGAGCCGTCGCTTTCGTCGGCCTCCGCGACGAAGCAGTCGCCGCTGCCGTGGTGGGCGTTGGTGCCGGCCTCCCCCATCTCACCGCCGACCGCGAACGACGGGTCGCGCCCGCAGTGCTGCAGCGCGACGATCAACATCGACGTCGTGGTCGTCTTGCCATGGGTGCCGGTGACCATCAGCGTGGTCCGCCCGTCCATCAGCTTGGCCAGCACGGCGGGGCGCAGGATCACCGGGATGCCGCGCCGGCGGGCCTCGACCAGCTCGGGGTTGGTTTTCGGGATGGCGGCGTGGGTGGTGATGACCGCGGTGGGGCCGCCGGGCAACAAATCCAGTGACGACGCGTCGTGACCGATGTTGATCTGCGCGCCGCGGGCACGCAGCGCGTGAATGCCCCGGGACTCCTTGGCATCCGAGCCCGACACCAGGCCGCCGCGGTCGAGCAGGATGCGGGCGATGCCCGACATGCCGGCTCCCCCGATGCCGACCATGTGCACCCGCTGCAGCTCGGGCGGCAGCTGTTGGGCGGTCATGGCTTTCCTCCGGCCGCCGAGCGGCCGAGCTGCGCCTTCCTGGCGATGTCCAGCGCCGCCTGCGCGACCTGGCGCGCCGCGTCGGGATGTCCCACTCGCGCGGCGGCGGCGGTCATGGCCGCCAGCCGCGGCGGGTCACCGACCAGGCCCGCCACCTCCCGGGCCACCAGCTCGGGCGTCAGGTCGGCGTCCGCGACGATCATGCCGCCGCCGGCGTCGACCACCGGCAGGGCGTTGAGCCGCTGCTCGCCGTTGCCGATCGGCAGGGGGACGTAGATGGCCGGCAGGCCCACCGCCGAGACCTCGGCGACGGTCATCGCGCCGGACCGGCAGATCACCAGGTCGGCGGCCGAGTAGGCCAGATCCATCCGGTCCAGGTAGGGCACCGCCACGTACGGCGGGTCACCCGGCTGGGGTTCGCGCAGGTCGAGCGTGTTCTTGGGCCCGTGCGCATGCAGGACGGCCACGCCGGCGGCGGCCAGCTCGGCGGCCGCCCCGGAGACGGCCCGGTTCAGCGAGGCCGCGCCCTGCGAGCCCCCGAACACCAGCAACACCCGTGCGTCGGCGGCGAAACCGAAGTAGCGGCGCGCCTCGTCGCGCAGCGCCGCGCGGTCCAGCGAGGTGATCGCCTCGCGCACCGGCACCCCGACCACCTCGGCGCGCGGCAGCCCGCAATCGGCCACCGCGGAGAGCACCCGGTCCGCGGTGCGGGCGCCGACCCGGTTGGCCAGCCCGGCGCTGGCGTTGGCTTCGTGGATCACCACCGGGACCCGCGGCCTGCGCGCCGGCACGCCGCGCGCGGCCAGATAGGCCGGCAGCGCCACGTACCCGCCGAAACCGATCACCACGTCGGCGTCGACCGCCCTCAGCACGGCACGGGTTTCCCGGACGGCGCGCCACACCCGTGACGGCAGGCGGGCCAGGTCGCCACTGGGTTTGCGCGGCAGCGGCACCGGCGTGATCAGCTCCAGGTGGTAACCGCGCTCGGGCACCAGCCGCGTCTCCAGCCCCCGGGCGGTGCCCAACGCGGTGATCCTGACCTGCGGGTCGAGGGCGCTCAGCGCGTCGGCGACGGCCATCGCCGGCTCCACGTGACCCGCGGTTCCGCCCCCAGCGAGCACCACAGACAGGGGCTTGAAAGACGACAACGCGGCACCGGCGGGCGAAGGGTTCACCCCCCGCCCGCCGGTCGGCTTGTTGACCGTGTCATTCACCCGTAACGCTGACCTTCCAGTGCGCGAGCGCGTCGTGGCTGACGCTGGCCGGCCGCCTGGCTGACGCGGCGCTGGCCAGATACATGATGCCTCGCCCGGGATCGGGCGGTACCTCCAGTCTGGCGGGCCGGCCGGCCGGCCGTTCGCGATAGCGCCGGCCGCAGCGGCGGGTCGGCCTTCTGGGAAGCCTTGCGCGGGACCTTGCGGCCGGGCGCGCCGGTGCCCTTGCGTGACGGCTCGGCCGCCTTCGGACGAGTGCGCTTGCGATCGCGGAACGCTTCCAGCCGCGTCGGCGAGTAGGGCTCGGGCAGCGGCAGCCGCAGGATCCGGTTCACCTTGTCGTCGCGGCCGGCCCGCAGCGCGGCGACCGCCTCGGGTTCGTGACGGGCCGCGTTGGCCATGATGCCGATCATGAATAGCGTTGCCGCGGTGGACGTTCCACCGGCGGAGATCAACGGCAGCTGAATACCGGTGACCGGGAGGATGCCGATCACGTAGCCGATGTTGATGAAGGCCTGGCCCAGCACCCACATGGTCGTGGTGGCGGTCAGCAGCCGCAGGAACGGGTCGGCCGAGCGGCGGGCGATCCGCATCCCGGTGTAGGCGAACAGCCCGAAAAGCACCAGCAGCGCGAAGGCGCCGATGAATCCGAGCTCCTCGCCGATGATCGCGAAGATGAAGTCGTTGTGGGCGTTGGGCAGGTAGTTCCATTTCGCCACGCCCTGGCCCAGGCCGTCGCCGAAGATACCGCCGTGCGCCAGCGCGAATTTGGCCTGACGGGCCTGGTAGCCGGTGTCCTGCGGGTCGTTCTCGGGGTTGATCCAGGACCGCACCCGGTCCGACCGGTAGCCGGCCGACATGGCCAGCACCGCGCCAGCCACGAACACGGCCAGCAACGAGGTGACGAACACGCGCAGCGGCAGGCCCGCGTACCACAGCAGCGCCAGCAGGATGATGCCCAACGACACCGTCTGCCCCAGGTCGGGCTGCGCCACGATGAGCGCCAGCGCGATCACCGCGGCGGGCACCAGCGGGATCAGCAGTTCGCGCAGGCTCGCCCGCTCCAGGCGACGGGCGGCCAGCATGTGGGCGCCCCAGATGGCGAAGGCGATCTTGGCCAGCTCGGAGGGCTGCATCGAGAAGCCCGCGATCACGAACCACTTACGAGATCCGTTGGCCAGGTTGCCGATGCCGGGTACCAGCACCAGCACCAGCAGGATGACGGTGACGACGTAGCCGGTGAACGCCACGCGGCGGATGAACCGCACCGACATCCGCAACGAGGCATAGCAGGCGATCAGCCCGATCACGGTCCACAGCACCTGCTTGCCGAAGATCACCCAGGCCGAGCCGTCGGCGTCGTAGGACCGCACGCCGGAGGCCGACAGCACCATGATCAGCCCCAGCGTCGTCAGCAGCCCGGCGACGGCGATGATCAGGTGAAATGACGTCATGGGCCGGCCCAGCCAGGCGCCGAACCGACCGTGCGCGCCAGCCTCGTTGACGGTGGCCTTCTCTTTCTTGGCGCCCTGCTTGGCCTTGTGCGGCTTGTCGGGCTGCTGCTCTACCGTCGCTTCCCCGGTGTCGTCCCTGGGGGCATCGGAGGTGTCGTCACTGGGGGCGTCGGCGTCGTCGGCCGCCCCGGGATCGGCCGTGGCGGTTTCGGTGGCGTGTTTACCCCGGCCCAGCAGCCGGGTCAGTGCGTTACCCACGCCCGCCCTACCGGAGCGCCGCGCGCACGGCGGACGCGAACGCGTCGCCACGGTGGGCGTAGCCGGTGAATTGGTCGAACGATGCGCCCGCCGGTGCCAGCAGGACGGTGTCACCGGGCTGCGCCATGGTTCGGGCGGCGGCCACCGCCGCGGTCATCACCGCGGTGCTCAGATCGTCACCGATTTGTTTCACTTCTGTCACATCTGCCCCAAGCACCACAGCAGTCGCATCCATACCAGCATCCTCGCCTGTCACAACGTGCAGGACGGGGACATCGGGCGCGTGTCGCGATAACGCCTTGGCAACCTCGTGCCGATCTCGGCCGATGAGCACCGCCCCGACCAGGCGGGACGCCATCCTGGCCACCTCGGCGTCCACCGACGCGCCCTTCAACAGGCCGCCGGCGATCCAGACCACGCGGGGGTAGGCCAGCACGGACGCCTCGGCGGCGTGCGCGTTGGTGGCCTTGGAGTCGTCGACATAGGTGATTCCGTCGGCGACTGCCACGACCTCGGCCCGGTGCCGGCCCAGCTGAAAGGCGGCGATCGCGGCCGCGATCGCCTCGGCCGGCACGTCGACGCAGCGCGCCAGCGCCGCGGCGGCCAGGGCGTCGAGCACCCCGACCGGCCCGGGCACCGGGATGGACTCGACCGGCAGCAGCGTCAGGTCATCGGCGAAGGCGCGGTCAACCAGCTGGCCGTCGCGCACGCCCAGCTCCCCCGCCGCCGGTTCGCCAAGCCGGAAGCCGACCCGGACCGGCGCTCGGGCGGTGTCCAGCAGCGCGGCCGCCCGGGCGTCGTCCAGGCCCACCACCGCCACCCGGCCGTCGAGCACCCGCGCCTTCGCCGCGGCGTAGGCCGCCAGGCTGCCGTGCCAGTCCAGGTGGTCTTCGGCGATGTTGAGCACCACACCGGCCTCGGGTTGCAGCGAAGGCGCCCAATGCAATTGGAAGCTCGACAGCTCGACGGCCAGCAGTTCGGCGGGTTTGTCCAGGACGTCGAGCACCGGGTCGCCGATGTTGCCACACAGCAGGCTGCGCCGGCCGCCGGCGGTCAGCATGGCGTGCAGCATCGACGTGGTGGTCGTCTTGCCGTTCGTCCCGGTCACCACCAGCCAGCGCCGCGGCGGGCCGTAGTGGCCCGCGGCGTCGAGGCGCCAGGCCAGTTCCACGTCGCCCCAGATCGGCACCCCGGCCGCCGCCGCGGCGACCAGCAGCGGCGTGGTCGGCGCGAAGCCGGGACTGGTGACCACCAGCGCGTACCGGGAGATCTGCTCGATGGCGGTCGAGGTGGACGTGGTCGCCATCCCCGCGTCGGCGTAGCCGCGCAGCCTGCCGGGGTCGTCGTCGCACAGTGTCGGGGTCGCGCCGAATCTCCTCAGCGCCGCCAGCACCGCCTTGCCGGTCACCCCGCCGCCGGCCACCAACACCGGCGCGCCCGGCGCCAGCGGTTCCAGCGGGGCCTCAAGACCGCTCATCAGGCACCTATCGCGCCCAGCCACTCACCGTAGAAGAGGGCCACGCCCAGCCCGCAGGCGATCGCGGTGAGCAGCCAGAAGCGGATGATGACCGTGGTCTCGGCCCAACCGGCCAATTCGAAGTGGTGATGAAAAGGCGCCATCCGGAACACCCGGCGCCCGGTGGTGCGAAACGTCAAGATCTGCAACACAACCGAGGTGACCTCGGCGACGAACAGCGAGCCCAGCACGACGGCCAGGATCTCGGTGCGGCTGGTGACCGAGAGGCCCGCGATGATGCCGCCCAGGGCCAGCGATCCGGTGTCGCCCATGAAGATCTTGGCGGGCGCGGCGTTCCACCACAAAAAGCCGATGCAGGCTCCTGCGGTGGCGGCCGCGACCAGCGCCAGGTCCAGCGGATCGCGCACGTTGTAGCAGCCCAGCCCGGGGGCGGTGACGCAGGCGTTGCGGTACTGCCAGAAGGTGATCAGCACGTAGGCGGCGGTGACCATCGCCATGCTGCCGGCGGCCAGCCCGTCCAGGCCGTCGGTGAAGTTGACCGCGTTGGACCAGGCGCTGACGACGACCACGCAGAACAACACGAACAGGGCCGGCGCCAGGGTGACCGTGGCGACCTCGCGCACGTACGACAGATCGGCGCTGGCCGGCGTCAGGCCGTTGCTGTTGTGGAACTGCAGCGCCAGCACGCCGAACAGCACCGCGGCCGCCACCTGCCCGATCGTTTTGGCCGTCTTGTTCAGGCCCAGGTTGCGTGACCTGCGGATCTTGATCAGGTCGTCGAGGAAGCCGACGCCGCCGAGCACGGTGGCCAGGCCGAGCACCAACAGACCCGACACCGTGACGCCTTCACCGTCGAAGGCCATCCCGGCCAGGTGCGTGCCCAGGTAGCCCGCCCAGATGCCGGCCAGAATGGCCACGCCGCCCATCGACGGCGTGCCCCGTTTGGCGTGGTGGGTCGGCGGACCGTCCTCGCGGGTGTGGTGGCCGAAGCCCTGGCGGGTGAACAACCGGATCAGCGCCGGGGTCAACAGGATCGATACGGTCAGCGCGACCGCGACGGCGATGAGGATCTGTCTCATGCGGGCGCCCCGCCCTGGGCTGCATCGTCACGGGCCAGGGCGTCGGCCAGCGCACCCAGCCCCGCCGAGTTCGACGCCTTGACCAGGACCACGTCGCCGGGCTGCACCTCGGCCCGCAGTAACGCCAGGGCGGCGTCGCTGTCGGCGACGTTGACGGCGCCTTTATCGGCTGCGCCCCAGGAACCCTCCATGACCGCTCCGTGGTGCATGGCGCTCATCGACCTCCCACTTCCCACGACAACGAGTCGAGACACATCTAAGCGCACGGCCAGCCGGCCGACGCGATCGTGCTCGGCGATGGCGTCCTCGCCCAGCTCAGCCATCTCGCCGAGCACCGCCCAGCTGCGGCGCTTTCCGGCGGGGCTTTGGCCGCCGCCCGCGCCCCCGCCGTGGGCGATCCAGGCCAGCGCCTGCAACCCGGCCCGCATCGAATCGGGGTTGGCGTTGTAGGCATCGTCGATGACGGTAACGCCGTCGGCACGGGTGGTGACCTGCATGCGGTGCCGTGACACCGGCCCCGCTCCGGCGAGCGTGGCCGCCACCTGTTCGAGGTCGGCCCCGCATTCCAGCGCGACCGCGGCCGCGCACAGCGCATTGCTCACCTGGTGATCGCCGTAGACGCCGAGTCGCACCGGCACCTGCGTCACCCCGGACTTCTCGCGCCGATGCAGCGTGAACCGCGGCCTGGCCAGCTCGTCCAGCGACACCGGCCCGGCCCACAGGTCGCTGGGGCCCGCGTGGGTGCGCTCGGCGCGGCTGACCCGGACCACCCGGGCGGCGGTCACCTCCGCCATGGCCGCGACCGCGGGATCGTCGGCATTGAGGATCACCACACCGGATGCGGGAACGGATTGCGGCAGTTCGGATTTCGTCCGGGCGATGGCTTCGCGTGAGCCGAACTCGCCCAGGTGCGCGGTGCCGACGTTGAGCACCACCCCGACCGACGGTGTGGCGATTTCGGCGAGCGCGGCGATGTTGCCGGGATGGCGGGCCGACATCTCCAGAACCAGGTAGTCGGTGTCGGCCGTCGCGCGCAGCACCGTCCAGGGGTGACCGAGTTCGTTGTTGAACGACCCGGGCGGGGCCACCACCTCGCCCAGCGGCTGGAGGACCGCGGCCACCAGGTCCTTGGTCGAGGTCTTCCCCGAGGATCCGGTGATGCCGACGATGGTCAGCCCACCGGCGACCAGTTCGGCGGCCACCGCCTGGGCCAGCTTGGCCAGCGCGCCGAGCACGGCGGCGCCGGACCCGTCGGCGTCGTGCTCGAGCACCCCGGCCGGCCCATGACCCGGCTGCGTCGCCGGCGGTTGTGGGGGCACCACGATGGCCGGGACGCCGACCGGTCGCGCGGCCAGGACGGCGACCGCACCGGCGGCGACGGCGGCTTCCGCATGGTCGTGTCCGTCGGTGCGGGCTCCAGGCAGCGCCAGGAACAGTCCGCCGGGTTTGACGGCGCGCGAGTCGAATTCGACCGTCCCGGTGACGTGACGTTGGGCGGCTTCCCGCGCCGAGATGCCGGACAGCGTGCCCCCGACGATGTCGGCGATCTGGGCGACGGTCAGGTCGATCATCGCGTCACCTTTCGGGGCCCCAAGGCCTCGCGCAGTGCATCGGCCAGCTCCACGCGGTCGTCGAACGGGCGGGTGTGCCCGCCCGCGCGCTGCCCGGTTTCGTGGCCTTTGCCGGCGATCAGCACCACGTCACCGGGGCCCGCCCAGGCGACAGCGCGCCTGATCGCGTCGCGCCGGTCGGCGACTTCGACAACCTCTGCCGCGCAGCCACTTTCGGTCGCGCCGGCCAGGATTTCCCGGCGAATCGAGGCCGGGTCCTCGCCGCGCGGATTGTCGTCGGTGACCACAACCAGGTCGGCCAGCTCGGCGGCGGTCGCGCCCATCGGCGCCCGTTTGCCCGGATCGCGTTCGCCGCCGGCGCCGAACACCACCGCCACGCGGCGACCCGGACGCGCCAGGGTGCTCAGCACCGCGCGCAGGGCGCCCGGCTTGTGGGCGTAGTCGACCAGCGCCAGAAAGTCCTGCCCGGCGTCGATCTCCTCCATGCGCCCCGGCACCCGGGTCTGCCGCAGGCCGGGCGCCGCCCGCTCCGGAGAAACCCCCACGGCGTCCAGAAGAGCCAGTGCCACAAGGCAATTGGCGACGTTGTAGTGCCCGGGCAGCGGAACCCCGACGTGGTGCCGAGCGCCGGCGGGGTCGACGACGGTGAATTGTTGTCCCGCGGCGCCCATCGGGGCCACGTCGACGGCGCGCCAGTGCGCGGGCCGGCCCTCGGCGCTGACGGTGACCGCGTCGCCGGCCCGAGCCGCCATGGCCTGCCCGGCCTCGTCGTCGACGCACACCACGGCGCGGCGCGCCCGCAGCGGCGAGCCCGGGTCGAACAGCATGGCCTTGGTGTCAAAGTAGTGTTCCATCGTCGGGTGAAAGTCGAGGTGGTCGCGCGACAGGTTGGTGAAGCCGCCGACCGCGAAGCCGGTTCCGTCCACCCGGCCCAATGCCAGCGCGTGGCTGGACACCTCCATCACGACGGTGTCCACCCCCCGTTCGGCCATCGCCGCCAGCATTGCCTGCAGGGCGGGCGCCTCCGGGGTGGTCAGTGCGCTGGGGATGTCGGCGCCGTCGATGCGGATGCCGATAGTGCCGATCAGCCCAACCGTGCGGCCGGCGGCGCGCAGACCGGATTCGACCAGGTATGTGGTGGTGGTCTTGCCGGAGGTGCCGGTGATGCCGATGACGGCCACCCGCTCGGACGGATTTCCATACACCGTGGCGGCCAGGCCGCCGAGCACGCTGCGCGGGACGGGGTGCACCAGCGTGGGCACGGTCGGGGCGCCGGCCGCGGTCATCTCGGCGACTCCGGCGGGATCGGTGAGCACCGCGACCGCGCCACGTTCGATCGCGTCGGCGGCGTAGCGCGCCCCGTGGGTCGTCAGGCCCGGCAACGCCGCGAACAGGTCACCCGGCCGCACGTCCTGGGCGCGCAGCGTCACGCCGGTGATGTTCACGTCGGGCAGCCTCACACCGCCGTCGGCCGGCGCCGCTTCGACCTGCGCCGCCAGGGCCGACAGCGGAACCCCGGCGACGGCGTCCGGACGCAACCCGGCGGGCACCGACACTGCTCATCACCTCCCGTTCGCCATGATCAGCCATGACACCCTACCGAGACGCGGCGGGCGAGGAGGATCCGCGCGCCGACGGTGCCCCCGGGCTGCTGCACGGAGGTCAGGGTCAGGTGGCCTGCAACGTCAGCGGCGGGCCTGGGTCCGGCGACAGCGGCACGTTCTCACGCTGCATGAGCCAGCCGGCGATGTTGTGGAACAGCGGGGCCGCCGAGTGGCCCGGCGTGCCGTCGGCGTTGCGCTCCGGGTTGTCCATCATGATGCCGATGACATACCGGGGATTGTCGACGGTCGCCATTCCGGCGAACGTGATCCAGTAGACGTTGTCGTAGTAGCAGCCGCAGGCCGGATTGATCTGCTGCGCGGTGCCGGTCTTGCCGGCCATCTGGTAGCCCGTCACCGCGCCGGCGGAGCCGGTGCCCTGCTGGTAACCCATCGGATCCTTCTGCACGACGGCGCGCAACATGTTGCGGACCGTCTGCGCCGTCTGCGGCGACACCACCCGCACGCCGTCCGGACGCGGCTCTTCGGTGCGCGTGCCGTCGGGGGCGATGGTGGCCTTGATGATCCGCGGCGGTATCCGCAGGCCGTCGTTGGCGATCGCCTGGTACATGCCGGTCATCTGCAACAGCGTCATCGAAAGGCCTTGGCCGATGGGCAGGTTCGAGAAGGTGCTGCCCGACCACTGGTCGATCGGCGGCACCAGCCCGGCGCTCTCTCCAGGCAGCCCCACGTTGGTGCGTTGCCCCAGGCCGAATTTGCGGACCATGTCGTAGAAGCGCTCCGGGCCGACGCGCTGGGCAAGCATCAAAGTGCCGACGTTGGACGACTTTCCGAACACGCCGGTGGTGGTGTAGGGCATCACGCCGTGATCCCACGCGTCGTGGATGGACACCCCGCCCATCTGGATGGTACCGGGAACCTGCAGCACCTCATCGGGGTTGGACAGGCCGTACTCGATGACCGAGGACGCGGTGATCACCTTGTTCACCGAGCCGGGCTCAAACGGCGAGGACACCGCCAGGTTGCCCAGCTGTTTGTCGCCCTGCCGCCCGATGTCCTGGGAGGGGTCAAAGGTGTTGTCGTTCGCCATGGCCAGCACTTCGCCGGTCTTCGCGTCCAGCACGACGGCCGAAACATTGTGCGCGCCAGACACGTTCTTGGCCTGCTGAACCTGCTGTTGCACGTAGAACTGGATGTCGTCGTCGAGGGTCAGCTGGACCATCGAGCCGTTGACCGCCCGGTGCCGATTGCGGTAACTGCCGGGGATGACCACACCGTCGGAGCCGCGGTCATAGGTGACCGCACCGTCGGTGCCCGACAGCACCGAGTCCATGGCCTCTTCCAGGCCCAGCAGGCCGTGACCGTCCCAGTCGATGCCGCCGACGATGTTGGCCGCCAGCGATCCGCCCGGATACTGGCGCAGATCCTGGCGTTCGGAGCCGACCTCGGGGTACTTGTCCGAGATCGCAGTGGCCACAGCGGGATCGACCGCGCGCGCGAGATACACGAAGTTGTCGTCGGTTTGCAGCTTCTTCAAGACGGCCGCCGCGTCCGGCTTGTTACCCAGGCGGCTGGAGACCTCTTTGGCTATATCGCGCAACCGCTGCTGTGGATCAGGGGCAGTCTTGTTCTTGGCCTTGGCTTCCTCCAGTTGCTTGCGGATCCGTTTCGGCTGAAACGTCAGCGCACGCGACTCGATGGTGAAGGCGAGCTGGTCGTTGCGGCGATCGATGATGCTGCCGCGCACCGCTTTTTCCACGTCGGTGACCTTGAGCTGGCCGGCGGCCTGGGCCCGCAGCGACGGGGCGTTGGTCACCTGCAGGACGAACAGCTGGGCGGCGGCCACCAGCATCAGCACCAGGATGACCACGTTGCCGGCCCGGTGCCGGAAGACGAATGATCCACCGCGGCTGGTCAACTCCACGATCTGGCGGGTGCGACGCTCGCGCGCCGGATGCCCGGCCGGCACCGCATCGGGCCGTTGCGCGGCCCCGCCGCTCTTGGCTTGCTTGGCCTTGCGGAATCGCTTGGGCTCTCGAGCGTCCCGGCCGGCGTCGGCCTGCTGCGGTTTCGCGCGGCGCTTGCGTTGCCGTATCCCCTTGCCGCCCAAGTCCTTACGGGGACCACGTGTCGGCCGTGCCGACTGCGACGGGCGGCCCCGCGGTGATTCTCCCCGGCTCACCTGGGCGCACCTGGCGGCGCGACGACCGCGGGCGCGGGCAGGCCGTTAGCCGGCGGGGCAGGGACCACGGGCTGGGCCGGCGGGGCGGGGACCACGGGCTGGGCCGGCGTCGCCGGGCGGCCCAACTGCAGCGGGACCGGGATCTCGGCGGGCAGCGGCGCGGGCAGCTGGCCAGGAGCCGGAATCGGCAGCCCGCCCAAGGGAATCGGCACTTCGGCGGGCACCGGAGCGGTCGCCGGGGCGGCCGGCATGGGCAAGCCCGGCGTCGGCAACGTTGGCAGCACGCCAGGCACCCGCCCGGTGACCGGGCCGGCGGGCATCCCGGGCAATGCACCCGTCGCCGGTCCGCCTGGCATGCCGGGCAGCGTACCCGTCACCGGCAGTCCCGGGCCGGCAGGCGCGCCGGGCGCCGGGGGCACCGCCGGCGGCAGGTGCTGACCGCCCACCGTCGACGCGCCGTCGGGGGCGCGCAGCAGCGCTTCGGGTCCGGACCTGGCCGGGGCCGGGTCGCCCGGGGCGGGCTCCACCCGGATCGACACCTCCGGCGGAGCGGCCGGGGGCTTGGGGAGCTGGGGTGCCTCGTCGGGAAGCTTGTTGTTCAGCGGCGGCGGCGGAACGCCGTCGGCCGGTTTGGGCGTGCCGACCACCACCCAGTTGCCGGACGGGTCCTGGACCAGGTGCGCGGTGTCCCTGCTCGGGATCATGCCCTGCTTGCGGGCCGCCTCCGCCAGCGCCGGGGCGGCCTCCGCCTCGCGCACGTCGCGCTCCAGCGCTTCCTTCTGCTGCTGCAGCAGCCGGGTGCGCTCCCGCGCGTGGCTCAACTTGTAGGAGCGCTCGGCAGAGTCGGTGGACAGCCACAGCGTGAGCCCGAGGCCGATGCCCAGCGCACCGATGATCAGCACGACGAACGGAACCTTGCTGGCCAATGTCCGCGGCCGCAGGTCGATCGATGCCAGCCGGGCGGCCAGCCGTTCGGTCAGCCGAGGACGAACAACCTTGGGCGCTTTGGCTTTCCGCGCCTTGGCCCGCGCCTTGGCCTGGCTGGTGCTCTTGGGCCTTGCCGGTCGCTCCGCCGGCCGGGCGATGGGGCTGGTCTGCGGCCCGGACTTGGGGGCGCGGGCTTCGCGGGTGGGCGCGGAGGCCCGGCCGCTTCGGGTGCGCCGCGCCGATCCGGACTCGGCCGCGGGACGACTGCGGCGCCGGGCAGATCCGTCGCGTCCGCCCCGACGGTCGCTGCTGCCGCGCCGTTTCGACGTCTCGCGCTCTGCTCTCATGCGTGGCCTTTCCCGCTCGCCTGCTGTGATTCCATTCGTTGCAGCGCCCGCAATCGCACTGCGGCACTGCGTGGATTGCGTTCGACCTCGGTGGCGTCGGCGCGTCCGGCGCCGTGTGTCAGGGACTGGAACCGCGGCTCGTGGCCGGGAAGCTCGACCGGCAGGTCCACCGGGGTGCGCGACGCGACCGCCTGCGCGAAGAGCCGCTTGACGATTCGGTCCTCCAGCGACTGGTAGGCCATCACCACGATGCGCCCGCCGACCGCCGTGGCGTCCAGGGCGGCCGGCAGCGCACGGCGCAGCGTGTCCAGTTCGTCGTTGACGGCGACCCGCAGCGCCTGGAACGTGCGCTTGGCCGGATGCCCGCCGGTGCGCCGCGCCGCGGCCGGAATCGCTTCGTAGAGCAGGGCTACCAGGTCCGATGTCGACGTGAACGGCTCGCGGGCGCGCCGGCGCACGATGTGTGCGGCGATGCGGCGCGCGAACCTTTCCTCGCCGTAGCGGTGCAAGATGTCCGCCAGTTCCGCCTCGTCGTAGGTGTTGACGATGTCGGCGGCGGTCAGCGGCGACGACGGGTCCATCCGCATGTCCAGCGGGGCGTCCTGGGCGTAGGCGAAACCCCGCTCGGCGCGGTCCAGCTGCATGGACGACACACCCAGGTCGAATAGCATTCCGTCCACCGATTCGGTTGCGGCATAACCGGATTCGGTCAGCGCCGCCGCGATACCGTCGTAGCGGGTGTGCACCAGCGTGATTCGGTCGGCGAACGGCGCCAGCCTTTGCCGGGCGATGTCCAGTGCGCTGGGATCGCGGTCGAGTCCGATCAGCCGCAGGCCCGGCAGGTCGGTGAGGAATCGTTCCGCGTGCCCGCCCGCGCCGAGGGTGGCGTCCAGCAGCGTCGCCCCGGACCCGTCGGGGTGGTGGCGGGTCAGCGCGGGCGTGAGCAGCTCGACGCAGCGTTCCAGCAGGACGGGGATGTGCCCGTAATCGTCGGAACTCGAATTGTCAGCCACCGCAACGCCTCCACGGATCTGCCGGCACCCGTCGGCCACCCGGGCCGCCATCGGACGGATCCCGGCGCCGCGTCGGGTTTGTGCCGCCCGGCCGGGCCTTACCAGCTGCCCGGGAGTTTGGGCAGCCCCTGCATCGAGGTCTCTGACCGAAGTCGCGAACCTGGCGTTGGGGAAGTACGCCAGGGTCGGTTCGGGCAGAGGCCACGTTGCACGGGCATGCGCCTCAAATGATGTCGCCGAGTGCTTCATCGCTGGCCGCGGAGAAGTTCTCTTCGTGGGTCTGCTGGTAGTCCTGCCAGGCCTGCGCATCCCAGATCTCCAGGTTGTCGATCGCTCCGATCACCACGCAGTCCTTCGAGAGGTTCGCGTAGCGCCGGTGATCGGCCGACAACGTGATGCGGCCCTGCGCGTCGGGATGCTGCTCGTCGGTGCCGGCGGCGAGGTTGCGGAGAAACGCCCGGGCCTCGGGGTTGCTGCGCGAGGCCCTGCTCGCGCGACGGGCCAGTTGCTCGAATTCCGCCCGCGGGTAGACGGCGAGGCTGTGGTCCTGGCTCTTGGTGACCATCAATCCCCCTGCCAGTGCGTCGCGGAACTTGGCGGGCAGCGTGAGCCGCCCCTTGTCGTCGAGTTTGGGCGTGTAGGTGCCGAGAAACACCAGCTCACCTCCCCTATGGGGTCACCCAAACACTGCAGCCACCATACCCCACAATCCCCCACTACGCCCCATTCTTGGAGTCTCGTCGTGGCGATTTCGGGGTTATCCGTCGTCAGGACGTCGCCAATGCCGCCAAAGGGGTGTGTCGCGGCGGCGTCCGGACGCGCTCCGAGCCGTCAGCCAAGGCAGCTCTACCAGGCGAAACGCCCATGGTGGGGCGTAGTGGGGAACTTTAGTGGGGCGTGGTGGGGCTTAACTGCCGCAAAGCGCCTCGGTTCGGGCTCGATTGAGCTGCAAAACGGCATCGGCGGTTGCGCGGCTGCCCAGATCCACCGCCGGCACACCGGGAACACCGGGCCGGGCCGTGCACAAAAAAATCGGGGTAGCCGGCCGGCTACCCCGAGTGTGCGGATGCGCTCAGTCGTCGAAGCGGCGGCGGAACCGGTCCTCCATGCGGCTGGTGAACGAACCCCCGCCCTTGTTGCGGCGCTGACGCAGCGAAGTGGGCGCCGGGCCGGAATGATCGGGCCTGCCGGACAACCGGGGACCGGTGATCGCGAAGATCACCCCGCCGAACATGACGATGAAGCCGAAGACGCTGAGGATCGGGAAGTTTCCGATCATCGTTGCCTTGAACGCCACCCCCGACACCAGCATGGCCAGACCGATGACGAACAGCGCCACACCCTGCAGCCGCCGACGGGCGGTAGGTGCGCGAAACCCGCCGCCGCGGACACTCGACGCGAATTTGGGGTCCTCGGCGTAGAGAGCGCTCTCGATCTGATCGAGCATCCGCTGCTCATGATCGGAGAGTGGCATTCGTCCCTCCTTGCCGACTGTTGGGCACGTGACTATCGGTACCACGCGGATGCCCGTTGCGGGGGCAACTAATTGAATGATACGAGGTCAATCTGCCCCATACCACTGGTTCGGCGCCGATTCTATCCCGGCCGCCCTCCGACACCCTGATAGACCGGAACGGCCGTGCGCTACAACCGGCTTCCCGCACCCGGGCGGCTCGTCGGTGCGGTGCCACGACCGCTCGTCGGGCCGCCGCACCCGGGTCCGATAATGGGCGATAGCGGCCCATCCCACAGCGACCACACCGAGGCGCCGCCCGAGCCTGGATCACGATGAGGAGGAGGAGACCGCGAGTTGGCGATATTCCTCATCGATCTGCTTCCCGACGACATGGAGCGCCGCCTGGGTGACGCCCTGGCGGTGTACGTCGACGCGATGCGCTACCCGCGCGGCACCGAGAACCAGCGCGCCGCAATGTGGCTGGAACACATCCGGCGACGCGGCTGGCAGGGGGCCGGCGTCGTCGAAACCGAGGAAGCCGAAGACGCAGGCGCACAACCGCCCTCGACGGAAGCCCTGGCCAACGCCCCTTTGCTCGGGGTGGCTTACGGTTACCCCGGCGCGCCCGGGCAGTGGTGGCAGCAACAGGTGGTGCTGGGCATGCAGCGCGGCGGCTCGCCGCCGCAGGAGATCTCACGGCTGATGAACAGCTACTTCGAGCTGACCGAGCTGCACATCCATCCCCGGGCCCAGGGCCGCGGTCTCGGCGAGGCACTGGCCCGGCGGCTGCTCGCCGGTCGCGCCGAGCAGAACGTGCTGCTTTCCACGCCGGAAACCAACGGCGAGGCCAACCGCGCCTGGCGGTTGTACCGGCGGCTGGGTTTCACCGACATCATCCGCGGCTACCACTTCGCCGGCGACCCGCGGGCATTTGCGATCCTGGGCCGCAAGCTGCCCCTGTAACGCCCGAACCCGGCACACATCGGAAGACTCCACTAAGTGGCACATCGGATCTGGCACGATGACCTGGTGCGAGCCAGCTCTCCCCCGCCCCGCAGCCGAGGATCCCGAGCGATTCGGGCTCGGCGGCGCCGCCTGACCGCCATCGCGATGCTGCTGCTCATTGTGCCGCTGGCCACCGGCTGCCTGCGGGTCCGGGCCTCACTCACCATCTCCCCCGATGACCTGGTGTCCGGTGAGATCGTCGCCGCCGCCAAACCCAAGACGCCCAAGGACACCGGCCCCCAACTGGACAGCAACAACCTGCCGTTCAGCCAGAAGGTGGCGGTGTCGAACTATGACAGCGACGGCTACGTCGGCTCGCAGGCGGTGTTCTCCGACCTGACGTTCGCGGAGCTGCCGCAGCTGGCCAACATGAACTCCGACGCCTCCGGGGTCAACCTGACGCTGCGCCGCAACGGCAACCTGGTGATTTTGGAAGGCCGGGCGGATCTGACCTCGCTGACCGATCCCGAGGCCGACGTCGAGCTGACCGTGGCCTTCCCCGGCGTGGTGACCTCCACCAACGGCGACCGGGTCGAACCCGACGTGGTGTCGTGGAAGCTGAAACCCGGCGTGGTGGGCACCATGACCGCCCAGGCCCGCTACACCGACCCCAATACCCGGTCGTTCACCGGAGCGGTGGTGTGGCTGTGCATCGCGTCGTTCGCGGCCGCCGGTGTGGTGGGGCTGCTGGCCTGGGTCAGCAGGGACCGGTCACCGCGGCTGACCGCGCCGCGCGACCAGCCGCCGCCCGGCTAGCCAGGGGTCGGTGACCAGTAGGCCAGCATCTCGGCGAACGTCTGGAAGGCCGGCCCGGAGTTCCCGTAGGTCGCCTCGAGGTGGACGCTCAGCGGGAAGCCGAGTTCGCCGACGCCGTCGATGACGCGTTTGTACAGGTCCACCATCTGCTGGCGCTTCTGCGCCGGTTCGGCGGCGGCCAGCTTCTTGACGAACTCCTGCTCCTTGGCCACCGCCGGATTACCCGGGTCCTGGATCAGCCAGTTGATCAGTCCGACCCGGCTCTCCATCTTCGGTACGAAACCGAACGACAACAGAATTTCCGGGCGGTGATCGGTCTGGCGGGCGAATTCCCGCAGGAAGCCCACGATTGCGTCGGAGTACAACAGCTGGGTCATCCCGTAGGTGGCGCCCCGGTCGCACTTGAAGTTGAACCTGCCCTGTTCGCCGTCGCGGGTGGGGATCAGGATGACGCCGCGGTTGGTCACCAGCTCGCGGTAGATCGACAGGGCATCGGTGGGAGCGACGCCGGAGCCCTCGCCGTCGTTCATCGTGCGCGGCACGCCGACGAAGACCACGCCTTCCATGCCGGCCGACGTCAGCTCGGTCAGCCGCGCGCGCAGCGACGGCTCGTCCATGAACGCGGTGACCTGAGTGCACAGGCCTTTGATGCCGGGCAGTTCCGGCTTGACGACCGACCAGAAGTCGAGCACGTCCAGCTTCGGCTTCATCTGAATGGGACGGTCATCGTCCTCGGCGATGATCCCCGGAATCATCACGTGCCGGATCCGGCCGTCCAGGCCGGCCTCGGCCGAATTCCGCACCACTTTGTGCGCCTCTTCGGTTGCCCGCTCCCGGCCTTCGTCGGCATTCGGCGGCACCAGTTCGAGCGCAATGGTGTTGAGGGTCACGCGGCTTCTCTCCATCTGACGACTATTGGCCCGGGGCGACTGATGGCCGCGCAGTGTTGGCGCGAGCCCCGGCGCATCCGCCAGCATAGGGGCGAGTTAATGAGGCAGGCGAAGCAACTGGGTCCGCCCGCCGGGGTCATCTGCGAACCAACACGGGCGGCACGGCGAATACACTGGTCGGGCCTGGAACACCCAGCCAGCCGAGCAGAAAGGGGCGCCGCGCTGAGCCTAGGAGCTTCAGAAGCAGCGGCAACCGTCGAGTTGACCGGCGCCATCACCGAGCAGTTGCGGCGGTACCTGCATGACCGGCGCACCGAGACCGCGTACATCGGCGACGACTACGGCGGTCTGATCGCCGCGCTGGAAGATTTCGTGCTCAACGGGGGCAAGCGGCTCCGGCCCGCGTTCGCCTATTGGGGCTGGCGCGCCGTGACCGACGAAGCCCCCGATGAGCAAGTGCTGCTGCTGTTTTCCGCACTCGAGCTGCTGCACGCCTGCGCGCTGGTGCACGACGACGTGATCGACGACTCCTCCACCCGCCGGGGCCGGCCGACCACGCACGTCCGGTTCGCGACGCTGCACCGCGACCGGCACTGGCAGGGCTCGCCGGAGCAGTTCGGGATGTCGGCCGCCATCCTGCTCGGCGACCTGGCACTGGCCTGGGCCGACGACATCGTCTTCGGCGTCGAGTTGCCCCCGCAGGCAGCGCGGCGGGTGCGACGGGTGTGGGCCAACATCCGCACCGAGGTGCTCGGCGGGCAGTACCTCGACATCGTCGCCGAGGCCAGCGCGGCCTCGTCGATCGCCTCGGCGATGAACGTGGACACCTTCAAAACCGCCTGCTACACCGTGTCCCGGCCGCTGCAGCTCGGGGCGGCCGCCGCGGCCGAGCGGCCCGACGTCCACGACGTCTTCGGCCAGTTCGGGACGGATCTGGGGGTGGCGTTTCAGCTGCGCGACGACGTGCTGGGGGTTTTCGGTGACCCCGCGGTGACCGGCAAGCCGTCCGGGGACGATCTGCGATCGGGCAAGCGCACCGTGCTGCTGGCCGAGGCGGTGGAGTTGGCGGAGCAGTCAGACCCGGTGGCAGCCAACCTGTTACGGACCTCGATCGGAGCACAGCTGACCGACGCGCAAGTGGAACAGCTGCGCGAGGTCATCGAGTCGGTGGGCGCCCTGGCCGCGGCCGAACAACGGATCGCCGCGCTGACCCAGCGGGCCCTGGCCGCGCTGGCGGCCGCACCCATCAACACCGCCGCCAAAGCGGGCCTGTCCGAATTGGCCAAGCTGTCCACGAACCGGTCCGCCTGAACCGATGACGACGCCCACGGACACCTCGGCAGCGGATTCGCCACCGGCCAAACCCGCTCGCGGCGAACGGCTTTCCCAGCTGAGAGCATTCCTGGCCGCCGGTGACTCCCGTCCGGCGAAGCTGGGCATGCTGGGATCGGTGCTGATCACCCTGGGCGGTCTGGGTGCCGGCAGCACCCGCCAGCACGACCCGCTGCTGGAGTCGATACACATGTCCTGGTTGCGTTTTGGCCACGGCCTGGTGCTGTCGTCGATCGTGTTGTGGACCGGCGTCGGCCTGATGCTGATCGCGTGGCTGGGTCTGGGCCGCCGGGTGCTGGCCGGCGAGGCGAGCGAGTTCGCCATGAAAGCGACCACCGGGTTCTGGCTGGCGCCGTTGCTGGTGTCGGTGCCGGTCTTCAGCCGGGACACCTATTCGTATCTGGCGCAGGGCGCGCTGCTGCGTGACGGTCTGGACCCGTACGCGGTGGGCCCGGTCGCCAACCCGAACAGCCTGCTGGACAACGTGAGTCCCATCTGGTCCATCACGACCGCACCCTACGGCCCGGTGTTCATCCTGGTGGCGAAGGTCATCACCATCGTGGTGGGCAACAACGTGGTGGCGGGCACCGCGCTGCTGCGGCTGTGCATGCTGCCCGGCCTGGTGCTGCTGATCTGGGCGACGCCCCGCGTGGCGCGCCATCTGGGCGCCGACGGTGCGACGGCGCTGTGGACCTGCGTGCTCAATCCCCTGGTGCTCATCCACCTGATGGGCGGGGTGCACAACGAGATGCTGATGGTGGGCTTGATGGCCGCCGGTATCGCGCTGACGTTCGGGGGCCGCCACGCCGCGGGCATCACGCTGATCACGGTGGCCATCGCGGTCAAAGCCACCGCGGGCATCGCTCTGCCCTTCCTGGTTTGGGTGTGGATGCGGCATCTGCGCGATCGCCGGGAATATCGGCCGGTGGCAGCGTTTTTCGCCGCCACGGCGTTATCGCTGCTGATCTTCGTCGCGGTCTTCGCGATCGTGTCCGCGGCGGCCGGGGTCGGCCTGGGCTGGCTGACCGCGCTGGCCGGATCGGTGAAGATCATCAACTGGCTGACCGTACCCACCGCGGCCGCCAACCTGATCCACGCGATCGGCAGCGGGTTTTTCCCGGTGAGCTTCTATCCGATCCTGCGCGTCACCCGGCTGATCGGCATCGCGGTCATCGCGGTGTCGCTGCCGCTGTTGTGGTGGCGGTTCCGCCGCGACGACCGGGCAGCGCTTACCGGCATCGCGTGGTCGATGCTGATCGTGGTGCTGTTCGTGCCGGCCGCCCTGCCCTGGTACTACTCGTGGCCGCTGGCGATCGTGGCGCCGCTGGCGCAGTCCCGACGCGCCCTGGCGATCATCGGCGCCCTGTCGACCTGGGTGATGGTGATCTTCAAACCCGATGGCTCGCACGGCATGTACTCGTGGCTGCACTTTTCGCTGGCCACCGCGTGCGCGCTGATCGCCGGGTACGCCCTGTACCGGGTTCCGGAGGGGCAAGCCGAGCCGGCCGACGCCGCCGCCGGATGAGCGAACGGGCTCAGTAGGCCATCGCTTGCGCCCGGCGCACGACCTCCCGCGCCTGGTGGGCGTGCAGGGCATCGACGGGGCGGGCGTTGTTGAGGGCGTCGCGGCTGCCATCGCGGGTGACCGTCAGCGAGGGGTCCCGGGTGAACAACCAGCGCACGATCTCGGTGTCGTGGTAGCCACCGTCATGCAGGATCGTCAACAGCCCCGGCAGGCTTTTGACCACCTCACCGGACTTGGTGAAGAACACCTGCGGTACCACCAGGCCCTCGCCGCGCCGGACCGCAACCAGGTGGCCCTCGCGGAGTTGCTGGTGCACCTTGGTGACCGGCACCCCCATCAATTCGGCGACCCGCCTCAGGTCGTAAATCGGCTCGTCGGGTTCTAGCACATCGTCGCCGGCAGGAATACTGCTCATCCGGGCAAGTGTATGCCTAGATGCCCGGGTTGAGCCCGTGTTCTACCGGCCAACCACGGCCACGCACCTACGATGGCCCGGTGGCCAAAGCTGAACCGCCCGGCCCTCCCCCGCGCGCGGGCGGGACCCCGGCCTCGGGCCGGCCCGGCCCGCCTCGTCGCCGGCCCGAAGCCGGGCCGGTCGATCCGTTGCACAACATGTTGCTGGACGGCCGCTACCTGGTGCAGTCCAGGATCGCCAGCGGCGGCACGTCGACGGTGTACCGCGGCCTGGACACCCGGCTCGACCGCCCGGTCGCGGTGAAGGTGATGGATTCCCGCTATGCCGGCGACGAGCAGTTCCTGACCCGCTTTCAGCGCGAGGCGCAAACCGTGGCCCGGCTGAAGGACCCCGGGCTGGTCGCGGTCTATGACCAGGGCTTGGACGCCCGGCACCCGTTTCTGGTGATGGAGCTCATCGAGGGTGGCACGCTCCGCGAGCTGCTGAGCGAGCGCGGGCCCATGCCGCCGTATGCCGTGGCGGCGGTGCTTCGTCCGGTGCTGGGCGGGCTGGCCGCCGCGCACCGGTCCGGTCTGGTGCATCGCGACGTCAAGCCCGAGAACGTGCTGATCTCCGACGACGGCGAGGTGAAGATCGCCGATTTCGGGTTGGTCCGGGCCGTCGCGGCCGCCGGAATCACCTCCGCCAGCGTGATTTTGGGCACCGCGGCCTACCTGTCGCCCGAGCAGGTGCGCGACGGTGACGCCAGTCCGCGCAGCGACGTCTACTCCGCGGGCATCATGACCTACGAGTTGCTGACCGGGCGCACACCGTTCACCGGCGATTCGGCGTTGTCGCTGGCCTACCAGCGACTGGACACCGACGTGCCGCCGCCCGGCGCGGTCATCGACGGCGTGCCCGCACAGTTCGACGAATTCGTCGAGCGGGCGACGGCCCGCGACCCGGCCGAACGGTACGCCGACGCGATCGAGATGCGCGCCGATCTCGACGCGATCGCCGAAGAGCTTGCGCTGCCGAACTTTCGGGTGCCGGCGCCCCGCAACTCGGCACAACACCGGTCGGCGGCGCTGCAGCGTGGCCAGTCCACCCAGCAGCCGCCCACCACGGCGCAGCCCGCGCCGCCCAGCCCGGCGCCGGTGCGGCAGCCCACTCGCCAGATGACGCGGGGCCTGCAGGACTGGCCGGAGCCGCAGCGGTCCCCGCAGACCGACGACGAGCCCGAGGATGACTACGAATACGAGCCGGTTTCAGGCGAATTCGCGGGCATCCCGATCAGCGAATTCGTGTGGGCGCGCCAGCACAACCGGCGCATGGTGCTGGTGTGGGTGGCGCTGGTGCTGGCTATCACCGGTCTGGTCGCCACCGCGGCGTGGACCGTCGGAAGCAACCTGGACGGTCTGCTGTAGCCGGGCGGTGAGCCGGCAAGAACCTGCCGCGACCGGGGATCAACCCGCTGCACTGCCGACAACACGATCTTAAAGTAATCACAAAGTTCTCTTATTTTTCTTATTTTTGGTGTACCGTACTTCTGCATGGGTCCGACAATGCAAGGCGTCGACTCGCCGAACCGGCTCGGCGAGCACGCAGTCGTACTGGGTGCCGGAATGGCGGGTTTGCTTGCCGCGCGCGTGCTTTCGGAGTTCTACGATTCGGTCAGTGTGGTCGAGCGGGACAGGTTGCCCGACTACCCGTGCCACCGCCGGGGCATCCCCCAGGGCCGGCACGTGCACAACTTCTATAGCCGCGGCCTGCAGGTGTTGGACGAATTGTTTCCCGGCCTGCTCGATGACCTGGCCAGGGCCGGGGCGGTCGTCGTCGACAACGGGGATCTGTCGAATTTCTACGTGCGCAGCGGGCGCTACGAGCTGAAAAGCTCGGGCGCGTTCGCCGATCCGGGCGCTTTGGCGCTCCATATGACGACCCGGCCGTTCATGGAGTTCCACCTGCGCCGGCGCGTCAAGGCCCTGCCCAATGTCACGTTCCTCGACGGGCACGACTTGTCCGAACTCCTCACCACCGCGGACATCGTCAACGGCGTGCGAATTGCCGGGCGCTACAACGGTTTTCCCACGACTCTGGACGCCGATCTGGTGGTGGACGCCATGGGGCGCGGGGCGCGCACCCCGGCCTTTCTGGAGAGCCTGGGTTACCAGCGGCCAACCGAGGACCGGACGGTAGCCAGATCCGGTTACGCGAGCCAACAATTGAGCATTCCCGACGGATCCATCGCCCAGCGATTGGTGCTGTTCAACCCCTGGGGCGGCAGGCCGGGGGGCTTGTTGGTGGCCAACGAGCACGACACCTGGATGCTGGCGATCGGGGTGCCGGCCGACACTGGCGAGCCGCCAACCGATTTCGCCGCGATGCTGGCGATGGCCGAGCCGTCCCTACCCCCGGCCATCGTCGAGGGCCTGTGCGGTGCGTACCCCATCGGGGAAGCCGTGATCTATCACCACGCCGCCGCGACCTGGCGACGCTACGATCAGCTGGCCGAATTCCCGTCCGGACTGCTGGTGATCGGCGACGCGATATGCAGTCTGGATCCCACCTACGGCCAAGGCATGACGATCGCCGCGCTGGAAGCTCTGACCCTGCGCGATTGTCTGCTGGCGGGCGATGCTCAACTGGCACAGCGCTTTTTTCGGGCGACGGCCCGCTACATCGGCGAGACGTGGGCCGCCAATCAGGCCAGAGACCGGCTCACGTCCCGCGCGCACCGCCCGCGCGGGATGCGGCAGCGGCTTGAACGCTGGATATCCAGAGCGGCATTGAACGCCTCGACCCGCGACGTCGTCCTCACCGAACGCTTCTTTCGAGTGTCCAACTTCGTCGACCCGCCGTCGCGACTGCGAGATCCCGCTCTGCTACCCCGCATCGTGTGGGGCAACCTGCGAGCCCGGTTCGCGCACCAGCGAAGTCACGCGGTCAAGGCTCCGATCGCGCCGCCGAGCCCGCAGCCGGAGCGGCTTACGGCGCTCCGCTAGTTGTTCTGACCTGACAGGTTAGGTACGCGGGTGGCGGGTGGTTGGCCGCCGAGTGCAGTGTGGCCGCGGTGGTGATTGTAGGTGTGTAGCCAGATGGGGAACTGTTCGCAGCGTTCGGTGTCGCTGGTGTAGAGGCGGGCATAGGCCCATTCGTCAGCCAAGGTCCGGTGGAATCTCTCCACTTTGCCGTTGGTTTGAGGGCGATAGGGGCGGGTCCTGCGGTGTTCGATGTCATCTAGGGCATCGCGGAATGCCTGGGATCGGTAACAGGAACCGTTGTCTGTCAGCACTTTCCGAACAGTGATGCCGCATTGGTTGAACCAGCTGTTAGCGCGTGTCCAAAACGCGGCGGCGGTGTCTTTGCGTTCGTCGGTCAAGATCTCGCTGTAGACGAGCCGTGAGTGCCCGTCTAAGGCGGTATGCAGGAAATGGTGCCCACGCAAGGGATGACGGTACTTACTCGATAGCCCCGAACTCTTGTCGGCCTGAGCGTTGCGGTTGCCGACGGTGCGGCCCAGCATCCGCCAGCCACCGCCGGCCGGGATCTTGCCCAGTTTCTTGACATCGACATGGACCAAATCACCGGGCTTGACGGATTCGATACGACGAATGACACGCCCAGTCGGGCGATCCAGCCAGCGCAGTTTGGCCAATCCGTAGCGGGTCAACACGCGGTGCACGGTCGAGGGGTGAATGCCCAGCAGGTAACCAATACGCGCGGGTCCCCAGCGTCGCAGGACGCGAATTTTGATGATCCGCCGCTCGATGCGTGCAGGCGTGCGATTCGGGCTGCGGTGCGGCCGTGAGCTGCGATCAACCATCCCCGCTAAGCCGTGGTTGCGATAACGGTGGGCCCAGCGGGCCGCCGTGGTGGGCGACACCTGGAACCGCTCGGCGGCCCGGCGCAGCGGCCAACCGTCTTCGACAACACAACGGGCCAGCCTTAGTCGACCGGTTTCTGACAAGGGGGCATTACGGTGGGACACGAAGACCTCCGAAGTGAGTGGTGCGTTCCTTGACAGCTCGCACTTCACTCGGAGGTCTTCGCTATGTCACCACGCCACGCCGTCCCTAACGTCTGTGGTCAGAACAGCTAGTCGCGCAGCATCTCAGCGACGAGGAAGGCCAACTCCAGCGACTGCTGGGTGTTAAGCCTTGGGTCGCAAGCGGTTTCGTAACGTCCGGCCAGGTCGGTGTCGGAAATGGCTTGCGCCCCGCCCAGGCATTCGGTGACGTTTTCGCCGGTGATCTCGACGTGGATGCCGCCCGGGTGGGTGCCCAGTGCGCGGTGCACCTCGAAGAAGCCCTGCACCTCGTCGACGATGCGGTCGAAGTGACGGGTCTTGTAGCCGTTGGACGACTCATGGGTGTTGCCGTGCATCGGGTCGCACTGCCAGATCACCCGATGGCCGGTGGCCTGGACCTTCTCCACGATCGGAGGCAGCAGATCGCGGACCTTGTTGTTGCCCATCCTGCTCACCAAGGTCAGCCGGCCGGGCTTGTTGTGCGGATCCAGCCGCTCGACGTATTCGACGGCCAGTTCCGGAGTGATCGTCGGGCCGATCTTGACGCCGATCGGGTTGGCGATCACTTCGGCGAAGGCAACGTGCGCGCCGTCGAGCTGGCGGGTCCGCTCGCCGATCCACACGGTATGCGCCGACAGGTCATACAGCTGCGGTTCGCCGCTGTCGCTTTCGGACAGGCGCAGCATCGACCGCTCGTAGTCGAGCACCAAAGCCTCATGGCTGGCGTAGATCTCGGCGGTCTGCAGGTTGCGGTCGGCCACCCCGCAGGCGCTCATGAAGCGCAAACCGCGGTCGATCTCGGTGGCCAGCGCCTCGTAGCGGGCGCCCGCCGGCGAGGTCCGGACGAATTCCCGGTTCCAGTCGTGCACCAGGTGCAGCGAGGCCAATCCCGAAGACGTCAGCGCCCGAACCAGGTTCATGGCGGCGCTGGCGTTGGCGTAGGCGCGCACCAACCGCGACGGGTCGTGCTCGCGCACCGCGGCGTCGGGGGCGAAGCCGTTGACCATGTCGCCGCGGTAGGACTTCAACCCCAGCGCGTCGATGTCGGCCGAGCGCGGCTTGGCGTACTGGCCGGCGATGCGGGCCACCTTGACCACCGGCAGGCTCGAGCCGTAGGTCAGCACCACCGCCATCTGCAGCAGGGTGCGCACGTTGCCGCGAATGTGGGGCTCGGTGTTCTCGGTGAACGTCTCCGCGCAGTCGCCGCCCTGCAGTAGGAACGCCTCACCCCGGGCCACCTGGGCCAGCTGCTCTTGCAGCCGGACGATCTCCGACGGCACCGTCACCGGGGGCACACTCTCCAGGACCGTGCGCATCGCCGACGCCTGGTCGGCAGGCCAGCTGGGCTGCTGGGCGGCCGGTTTGGCCAGTGCGGCGTCCAACCGCGTCCGCAGATCGGTCGGCAGCGGCGGCAGCGGCGGCAGCTGATCGATCGGGATGTCCACGGTCCAGTTCATCGGTTCATCTTAACCGGGGCGCGGCCGCCCCAGGTCAGGGTTGATCTGCGGGAACGCGGCTAGGTGGACACGTCCCAGCGCGCCGCCTCACTCCCCGGCGGTGATGAGCCGGTATCTGCGGAGCTGATCACGCGCGTCCACCAGTGCGTCGTGCGCATCGGACGGCCGGGGCGGCATCCGCGGGCTGCCCCGGTCTTCCCACAGTTGCCGCAGCTCACGGGTGAAACGGGGAATGGACCGCGGCAACTCCGGCATGGTCCCCCACAACTGGCACAACGCCACATGGTCGTAGGCCGCCACCCACGCCCACAGCTCGATCGGCTCAGCGGGCTCCTGCCCGGCACTCACCCCGAAGAAGCTTTCCAGGTCTTCCCGGATCTGGCGCCGGGAGCGCCACAGCTGCGACGCCGGCGGCGGCAACTTGGGCAGCACGTTGGCGCGCACCCAGGGCCCGGCGCGCTCGGGGTCGAACTCGGTGGACACCGCGTAGTACTCGCGGCCGTCTTCGGCGGCCACCCCGATCGAGATCAACTCGATGGTGCGGCCGTCCTCGATGAATTCGGTGTCGTAGAAATACCGCACCCGACGAAGCCTAGGTATCCGGGTCAGCGGCTGATCAAGATGGGCCCGGTGGGCGCCGGCGCGGGGTGGATCTCCTGGTCCAGCGTGGCGTCGACCGTGCGTTCGTCGGGCAACCGCGGTGTGCCGGCGATGGCGCACTGCAGGTACAGCTTGGCCCGCACCACCGGTCGGCGCAGCCTCCGCTCGCGTTGCAGTGCGCGGCGCATCTTGTCCGGCTGCGTGGAGTATCGCCACCGGGCCCACGGGGCGTGCGGGCGCGACAGCCGGACCGCGCCGATGACCAGCAGGATGACCAGGAACATGCCCAGCAGGCCGGTCCACACCTTGCCCTTGAGCACCACCACGACCGCCAGCGGCAGCGTCAACGCCATGGCACCGGCCACCACGGCCCGCAGCGCCGTCGAGCCGGCGCCGTGCCACATCGGCAGAAAGAACATCAGCGGGTGCAGGCCCATCATCAGCAGCCCGGCAACCGCCACCGCGGCGAACACCGCGTCCACCGAGGTGCGGCCGTCCTCGGACCAGTACACGTCGGACAGGTGCAGGATGAGCGCGTACTCGTCCAGGACCAGGGCGGCCCCGATTCCGAAAAGTGTTGCTGCAACGATGAATTCGGGCTCATGACCGTCGAGGGACAGCGTTACCAGCATCAGCCCGGACAGCAGGGTGAGCACCACCCCGAAGGTCACGTGGTGAATGTGCACCCCGCCGATGTGGACGTTGCGTGGGTGCCACCACCGCGCGGGCCGACCGGTGTCGGCGCGGTGGCGGATGAACCGCACGGACGTTCGGGTGACGAAAAAGGTGAGGATGAAGGCGACCAGGCAGCACAGCAGCGGCAGGTGGCCACTGGCGTGCACATCGTGTGCAAACCATCGGGTCACCTCGACCACGAACGAATCGAGCACTCTTGAAACGTACGCCTGTGGGCGCCGGGCTCGTGGGAGCCGCGCTGCACCAGGCGGGTGGGGCCCGGCGACCCATTACGCTGTTGTGCGACATGAGTACACGGCAGGCGCCCGGGGCGGGCTTGGCAGGTAAGCGTGGTCCCGGGTGGGCGCTGTGGTGGGGGCTGGCTTGGCTGGTGGCCGCCGCGGGGCTGAGCTATGCGGGGTGGCAGCTGTTCGGCCACACCCCCTATCGCATCGACATCGACGTCTATCAGATGGGCGCCCGGGCCTGGATGGACGGCCATCCGCTGTACCGCGGGGATGTGCTGTTCCACACGCCGATCGTGGATCTGCCGTTCACCTATCCGCCGCTGGCCGCCATCGTGTTCTGCCCGTTCGCCTGGATGCACATGCCCACCGCCAGCGTCGCGGTCACCGCCTTGACCCTGGTGCTGCTGGTGGTGTCGACCGTCATCGTGCTGGCCCGCCTCGACGTGTGGAGCACCTCGACGGTGCTGCCCGGTCCGGCCTGGCTGCGCCGGTGCTGGCTGGCCATCGTGGCCGCGGCCGCGGCGGCGGTCTGGCTGGAACCGATCAACTCGAACTTCGCCTTCGGCCAGATCAACGTGGTGCTGATGACGCTGGTGATCGCCGACTGTATGCCGCGGCGAACGCCGTGGCCGCGCGGCCTGCTGCTGGGCGTGGGGATGGCGCTGAAGCTGACCCCGGCCGTGTTCCTGCTCTACTTCCTGCTGCGGCGTGACAACCGGGCGGCGTTGACCGCGCTGGCGTCCTTTGTCGGGGCGACGCTGCTGGGTTTCGTACTGGCCTGGGACGACTCGTGGGAGTACTGGACGCACACCGTGCATCACACCGATCGGATCGGTTCCGCGTCGTTGAACACCGACCAGAACATCGCCGGCGCCCTGGCCCGGCTGGGCCTGGGACAACAGGAACGTTCCCTGCTCTGGGTGGCCGCGTCGCTGCTGGTGCTGGCGGTGACGGTATGGGCGATGCGACGGGTGCTGCGCGCCGACGAGCCGGCGCTGGCTCTGGTGTGCGTCGCGCTGTTCGGATTGGTGGTGTCGCCGGTGTCCTGGTCGCACCACTGGGTCTGGGTACTGCCGGCGGTGCTGGTGACCGGAATCCTGGGCTGGCGACGGCGCAACGCGGCGCTGCTGGTGATCAGCGCGGTCGGGGTGGCGCTGATGCGCTGGTCGCCGATCGACCTGCTGCCCAAGCACCACGAGGCCAGCGCGGCCTGGTGGCGTCAGCTGGCCGGGATGTCCTACGTGTGGTGGGCGCTGGCGGTCATCGTCACGGTGGGACTCACCGTCACCGCCCGCGGGGTGGCGCGCGATACCGCTCCGCAGCGGTTGGCGCCGGTTACCGCCGTCGGCTAACCGGCCGCGGTCTCGGGAATCCGCACGGGCTCGCCGGTGGCGGCGGCGTCGTTAGCGCTGTTTTTCAGGCTCGCCGCGTAGATGTCGACGTATTCCTGGCCGGACAGTCCCATCAGCTCGTAGATCACCTCGTCGGTGACGGCCCGCTCGATGAAGCGGTTGCCGGCCAGCCCCTCGAAGCGGGAGAAATCCATCGGCTTGCCGAAGCGGACGGTGACGCGGCCGAACCGCAGCATGTTCGTCCCGGGCGGGTTGACGACGTTGGTGCCGATCATCGCGACCGGGATCACCGGAACGCCGGTCTCCAGGGCAAGCCGCGCCAACCCCGTCTTGCCTTTGTACAGCCGCCCGTCCGGCGACCGGGTGCCCTCGGGATACATGCCGAGCAGCTTGCCCTGGCTCAGCACCTGCTGCGCGGTGTTCAGCGCGGCCTGGGCGCTGTCGGCGTCGGTGCGGTCGATCGGCACCTGTCCCACGGCGGTGAAGAACCACCGCTGAAACCAGCCCTTCAAACCGGTGCCGGTGAAATATTCCGACTTGGCCAGGAAGGTGATTCGGCGCCGGACCACCAGCGGAAGGTAGAAGCTGTCCATCACCGCCAGGTGGTTGCTGGCCAGTATCGCCGGACCGGAGCTCGGAACGTGTTCTATGCCTTCAACTTTCGGCCGACCCAGCAGCGACAGCAGCGGGCCGAGGAGCACGTACTTGAATAGCCAGTACCACATGGCCCTCCCTCTCGGCTGTAGGCGCTGATGTTCTGCGCCAACTGTACCCATCCCCACCCGAACCGACCACCTGCGGCGCGGCCCGCTCACTCCTCGAGCGTGACCGGGATGGGCTGATAGCGGGTTCGTGATTGGGCGTCCTGGGCGGCGTTCTTCGCGTCGCCCGACGGGCCGGGGCCACCGCCGGGCGGACCGTCCGGCGGTTCCGGCGTCGGCTTGGGTGACCGGTCGATGTCGTTGACGATGTCGCGGACCACCTCGAGCAGGGCGATGCTGTGGTCGGCGATCGCGGTGAGCAACGGGTGCTGGTCGCCGGTTGCCAGCGCGGCCAGCGCGCACACCGGGCACCACACCTGCTGGCACTTGCCGGTTCCGACGCCGGCACCGGCCGTCAACGCCGCCGCCGCGCGCACCGCGGGGTCGATGCCGTCCAGGATGGTCTGGGCGAGCCTGCGAAGTTCCGGACCGATGTCGGAATGAGCCTCACTCACCTCGGCCACACCTCCGGATCTGGTCGAAAACGCACCGTCAGTTCGCTGCCGCGCAGGTGTGCGTCCAGCACGGTGCAGCGCCGAAGCACTGATGCCAACCTAACCCTGCGCCGCAATCCCCCGGCACTGATGACCAGATCGTCATCGACGCGGCCCAGCGTCAGGGCCGACGGATCGAGTTGCGGCAACGCCAGCCGCATTCGGTAGATGGACCCTAGCCCCGTCCCGGATTCGAGGTCCACGGTGGGCCGCAGCGGACCGGGTGGCGCCGCGCCGCCCCGGCGCCGGGCGGCGTCGAGCAACCCGCTCAGCGCCTTGGGGCCGATCGGCTCGCCGGACAGGTGCGGGGTCATCACCAGCGCCACCCCACCGATGGTGGCGTCGAGCTCGTCGAGCACGCTCTGCTGCTCGGCGATCCGCTCGGTGTACCAGTAGAAGGCGGGGTGCTCGGGCAGATTGTGGTACTCGTACGAGTCGTCTTGCAGCAGAACCTGGTTCACGATCAGCTCTTCGACCCGTACCCCCATCAGCGCCAGAGATCCCAGCGTCCGGGCCGCCTCGGCGGCGACCACCCGTTCGGGCGTCAGCACCAGGTGCGCGCTGACCAGATCGCCGTCGGTGAGCAGGCTGCTGAGCGACTCCACATGAGAGCTGATCCGCTCGAGCAGTTCGACCACCGCCGCCGACCGGGTGTCGTCGGCGGTGACGGACAGCCGGCGGTGCCGCGGCCACGCCCGCTCGACGTACAGCCCAAAGGTGGCGGGCAGCGTCAACATTCGCAGGGCATCGGCCGTCGACGCGCAATCGACCACCACGCGGTCCCATTGCCCGGATCGGGCCAGCTCTCCGACGGCGTGCAGACCGAGCACTTCCTGAACACCGGGGAGAGCTGAAAGTTCTTCGGGCGCAATGGTATTCAGTTCAGAGTCGGGAAAGCGCCGGTTCAGTGTGGCGACCACGTCATGCCATCGGACCTCAAGCAGACCCAGCGTGTTCAATGCCAGCGCATCGAGAAACCCGCCGTCGGCCTCCGCTTGCCCGGTCTCGAGGTCGGCGAAGACCCGCACCGGTTCGCCTCGACTCGGCGGGACCGCGATGCCCAGGACGTCACCCAGCGAGTGCGCCTGGTCGGTGGAGACGACGAGCACGCGCTGCCCGGCGCTTGCGGCACCGACGGCGGTGGCGCAAGCCAAGGTGGATTTCCCTACCCCGCCTTTGCCGACGAAAAGGCTGATCCGAGCCGGGGCGGGCGCTCCGAATTCAGTGGACTCACTCAGCCTCGACTCGTTTCTTGAGATCTTTCAGCGCGGTGTCGGTCAACCGGCGCTCGGCCTTGCGCTTGAGCAGGCCGATCATCGGCATGGCCAGGTCGACGGAGAGCTCGTAAGTGACCTCGGTGCCAGATCCTTTGGCCGCCAACCGATATGAGCCTTCAAGGGATCGCAGCAGCGAGCTCGACACCAGCGTCCAGCTCACCGATTGGCGATCTTTGGGCCACTCGTAGGACATCACCATCGTGTCTTTGATGACCGTGGCGTCCATAACGATCCGCGCGACTTTGGGGTAGCCGTCGGCGTCCTTCTCCTGAACCTCGGCTTCCTTGTACTCCGAGATCCACTGCGGGTAGGAATCGATATCCGCGATCACCTGCATCACGGTGGCCGGGTCGGCTTCGATGTAGATGGTTTGCGTCGTCTTCTCCGCCACCTGGTTGCTGCCCTCTCTCCCGCGAACGGATCGACTCCCGCAATGTCGGGGACCCCGCGGGTCTCGGACCGACACGGTACTCTCCGCGCGGCCCTGACCCGGCTAAACTACCGGAGAAACTCCGACCGGACGTGACCGTTCCAGTGTCGTCTTGACCTCGAAGGCCATTTTCTTACCCGCCACCCGACGGCGGTGCGTCATCTTTGCCAAGTTCAGCTTGGCCAGTTGGTAGGCCGCGACCCCGGTCGGCTCGGCGTGCAAGAAGTAGTGCAGCACGACACCGTCCAGCGACGGTTCCAGCCAGACCTCCATGGTCCCGGTCAACGCGCCGGTCACCGACCAGCGGATGCCCTTTTCCCCGCGATCCTCGACGACCTGCAGTCGCAGGTCCGGCCACCAGCGGCGCCAGCTCGACTGGTCGGCGACCGCGGCCCCCACCCGTGCGCCGGCGGCGGCGACAAACGTCTCATCCGCGACCTGGATGCTGTTCATCATCACAGCTTCACACACGGCTCCGTGGCGTCCCGCCCAGGGCGGGGCGTAGGTGGCGCCGGGCAATCGCGGGGCCGGCCTGACCCAGTCCGGCCGTGCTGGGTCAACGCGCGGATTAGGCTGGTTGCCAGCAACCCGGCTCCCGGGAATCTTCACGAGGTCAATCGAGGTCATAAGAGTGCGTGAGTACAGCGTCCCCGCCCGCTTCTCCGTCGGCGAACACGACAACATCGCGGCGATGGTCTTCGAACACGAGCGCGACGACCCCAACTTCGTCATCTACCAGCGCCAAGTCGAGGGCGAGTGGACCGACGTCAGCTGCGCCGAGGCGGCCGAGCAGATCCGCTCGGCCGCTCTGGGTTTGATCTCGCTGGGCGTGCAGGCCGGCGACCGGGTGTCCATCTTCTCGGCCACCCGCTACGAATGGGCCATCCTCGACCTGGCGATCCTGTCGGTGGGTGCGGTCACCGTGCCGATCTATGAGACGTCGTCGGCCGAGCAGGTGCGCTGGGTGCTGCAGGACTCCGAGGCGGTGCTGGCGTTCGCCGAAACCGACGAGCACGCCGCGATGGTTACCGAGCTGACCGCCGAACTGCCCGCGCTGCGCCGGGTGCTGCACATCAACGGTTCGGGACCCAAGGCGCTCGACCAGCTGGCGGAGGCCGGTGGCTCGGTCGACCCGGCCGAGCTGACCGCGCGCCTCGAGGCGCTGCGGGCCGAGGATCCGGCGACCCTCATCTACACCTCCGGCACCACCGGGCGGCCCAAGGGCTGCCAATTGACCCACTCGAATCTGCTCTATGAGACGCGGGGCGCCAAGGAGAGCCTGCCGACGCTGCTCGACGAGGGCCAGCGGCTGCTGGTCTTCTTGCCGCTGGCCCACGTGCTGGCACGCTCGCTCACGTTGTCCGCGTTCGCCAACAAGGTCACCGTCGGATTCACCAGCGACATCAAGAATTTGGTGCCGCTGTTCGCGGTGTTCAAACCGACCGTGGTGGTGTCGGTCCCCCGGGTGTTCGAGAAGGTCTACAACACCGCCGAGCAGAACGCCTCCAACGACGGCAGGGGCCGCATCTTCGCGGCGGCCGTCCAGACCGCCGTCGACTGGAGCGAGGCGCAGGATCGCGGTCGGCGCGGGCTGGTGCTGCGCGCCAAGCACGCCTTGTTCGACCGGCTGGTGTACAACAAGCTGCGCGCCGCACTGGGCGGCGACTGCCACGCGGCGGTCTCCGGCGGCGCGCCGCTGGGCTCGCGGCTGGGGCACTTCTACCGCGGCGTGGGTTTGACCATTCACGAGGGTTACGGCCTGACCGAGACCAGCTCGGCGATCACCGTCAACCAGGTCGGCAACGTCAAGATCGGCACCGTCGGAACGCTGGTGCCCGGCAACAGCATGCGCATCGCCGAGGACGGCGAGCTGTTGGTGCGCGGCGGCGTGGTCTTCAGCGGCTACTGGCGCAACGAGCAGGCCACCGACGACGCCTTCACCGACGGCTGGTTCAAGACCGGCGATCTGGGCGTGCTCGACGAGGACGGCTTCTTGAAGATCACCGGGCGCAAGAAGGAGATCATCGTGACCGCGGGCGGCAAGAACGTCGCGCCCGCGGTGCTGGAGGACCGGCTGCGCGCCCATCCGTTGATCAGCCAGGCGATGGTCGTCGGGGACAACAAGCCGTTCATCGGCGCGTTGGTCACCATCGACCCGGAAGCGTTCGACGGCTGGAAGCAGCGCAACCAGAAGGGGGCCGGCGCCTCGGTGGGCGAGCTGACCACCGACCCCGACCTGGTCGCGGAGGTGGACGCCGCCATCAAGGACGCCAATCAGGCGGTGTCGCACGCGGAGTCGATCCGCAAATTCCGCATTCTGCCGGTCGATTTCACCGAGGACACCGGTGAGCTGACACCGACGTTGAAGGTCAAGCGCAACGTGGTGGCCGAGAAGTTCGCCTCCGATATCGAGGCGATCTACGAGAAGGACTAACGGGCCCGCTCGGGTGCTGTTCAGCCGAGCAGCGCGCTCAACCGCGCCGCCAGGGCGTCCCAGCGCCATTGCGCCGTCACCCAGTCGCGCCCGGCCGCTCCCATCGCGGCCGCCCGGTCGCGATCGGTCAGCAATTCGGTGACGGCGTCGGCGATCGCGCCCACCTCGCGGCCGTCGACGACCAGCCCGGTCTTGTTGTGCTGCACCGTTTCTGGTGCTCCCCCGGACTTGCCGGCGATCACCGGCACGCCGGTCGCCGAGGCCTCCAGGTAGACGATGCCCAACCCTTCGACGTCCAGCCCGGCGCCGCGGGTGCGGCAGGGCATCGCGAACACGTCGGCCAGCGCGTGGTGGGTGGGCAACTCGGCCGCCGGTACACCGCCGGTGAACGTCACGTCGTCGGCCACCCCGCACTCGCGGGCCAGCGCGCGCAACGCCTGTTCGTAGGGGCCGCCGCCGACGATGACCAGGGCGGCGCCCTGGACGCGTCGCCGGATCGACGGCAGCGCTTTGATGAGCATGTCCTGCCCCTTGCGCGGCACCAGCCGGGACACGCAGACCACGGTGGGCCGCTCCCCCAACCCGTAGCGGTCACGCAGCCGGGCGCGGCCCGCCGGATCGGGCCGGAACCGGTCGATGTCCACTCCGGACGGCAGGTATTCCAGTGCAGCCTTGGGGCCGAAGGCCGGCGCGAACCGGGAACGGGTGTAGCGGCTGACGAAGGTGACGACGTCGGTGTCGTCGCCGATGCGGCGCAGTACCGAGCGGGCGACCGGGAGCATCGACCACCCGACCTCGTGCCCGTGCGTGCTGGCCAGCACCCGGCCGGCCCCGGCGTCGCGGGCGCGCTGGGCCAGTAGCGCCAGCGGCGCGGCCGCGCCGAACCAGACGGTGTCGATGCCCCGATCGGCGATCAGCCGGCGCATCCGGGTGTCGACCGCGGGGCCGGGCAGCATCAGCGTGCCCGGGTGCCGCACCACCGGATAACCGGCGGCCTCGTCGTAAGCCTCGGCGCCCTTCCATTGCGGCGCGTACACCGTCACCGAATGCGACCCGGCCTCGACCAGCCGGCCGACGAACTCACCGAGGTAGGACTGGATGCCGCCCCGGCGGGGCGGAAAGTCGTTGGTTACCAGCAGGACCCGACTCACCTGCGTCAGGCTAGCTTGGCGACGATGCGGACGGCGCACCCGGTGTGAGCCGCGCGGCCCGGCCCTAGTGGGTCAGCCACTGTTGCCAGCGGGTGAGCAGACCCGCCGGGCTGGTGGCCAGCACGTCTTGGCTGGCGGCGGCCATGTCCGCGTGCCTGATGCCGCAGGTGGCCAGGTAGAGCTCGCGCAGCTTCGGCGGCCCGTAGGCATCCGCGACGAAGCGGGCGAACCACCAGGCGCGGTCGTAGGCCAGCGAGCGCTGCGTCCCGGGCACGTCCAGGTCACTGTCGACGGGCAGCGTCATGGGCAGCAAGGTGTCGGCGGGCACCGGCGCGGGTGGGCGGCCGACGAAGTCGGCCACCCCCTCGGTGAGCCAGCGGGGTGCGTCCGCGACGGTGTCGGCGCGCGCGGCGTAGTGAAAAAGCTCGTGGGTCAACACGATTCGCAACGATGCGGTGCTCATGCCGGCAGCGCCGGGGGCGAACACGATCCGCTGGCCGACGGCGACCCGGCGAACGGGATCAACGCGGTCCGCGACCGTCACCGCCGCGATATCGGCCCATTGCTCGGCCGGCCCCCCGCCCGCGGCGGCGCGGAATTCCTCGTCCGTTCCGGCCACCACCACCGAGATGTCGCGGGTCCAGTCGACCCCCCAGAACGCCTCTACCGCCGTGATCGCCGCGGCCATGTTCGACGCCACCCGGGTCAGCAACCGGTCGCCGGCGGGGCCGCCGAGGGCCCGCAGTCGGACGGTGCGGTCGCCGATGGCGATCGACTTCGCCGACGCACCGCTTTGGCTGCGGGCCGGCATGACCAGTTGCGCGGGCCGGATCCGGCTTTCCCGAACGGCGTCGAACGGAACGGCCGCGGCCACCAGCAGTTCGACGACGAATACCCAAGCCAGCAGCGTCGAGAGCCGCCGTCGTCGCGGTCGGGGTTGGCTAGTAACGGCGGGCGTCGTAGATCGGGCCGCCGGCGCTCATCGGCGCCACCCGGACCGGCACGCCATAGGTCGAGGAGTGGATCATCATGCCGTCACCGATGTAGATGCCGGTGTGCGAGGCGTCGGAGTAGAAGGTCAGCACGTCACCGGGCTGCAGATCCCCGAGCGAGACGGGCTGGCCGCCGTGGGCCAGCGCCTGGCTGGAGTGCGGCAGCGAGATGCCGGCTTGCTGGAACGCCCACATCACCAGGCCGGAGCAGTCGAATCCGCCGGGCGCGGAGCCACCCCATACATAGGGCGAACCGACCTGGGTCAGCGCGGCCTGCACGACGGTGGCGCGGTCACCGCCGCCGACCCCGCCGGGAGCCGTTCCGGGCAGTCCGGGCATTCCGCCGGCGGGCGGCGCCTCGCCCGGCGCCTGCCCGGGAGGCGCGCCCGGGGGCGCGGCTTCGGGTGCCGGAGCGCCCGGCGGCGGCGCGGGGTTGGCCAGCGCGGTGCGCTGATCGGCAGTCAAAGAAAGGTATTGCGACTTCACGACGGCGATCTGCACCTGCAGCTGGCTCTGCTTGGACTGCAGGCTCGCCCGGACCGCGGCGGCCTGTTCCGCCGCGCTCTTGGCGTCGGCGGCCGACTTGGCGGACTCCCGCTCGGCCTTGGCGGCCTGCTCTCCGGCGATCCGGAAGCTCTTCATCTGGCTGGCCATCTGCGCGGCCATCACCCGCTGCACGGCCAGCTTGTCGATCAGCCCCTGCGGGGAGCCGGCGGTCAGGATGGCCTCCATGCCGTCGACGTGACCGCCCATGTAGGTCGCGGCGGCCAGCTTGTTGACCGAGTCCTGATACGAGGACAGGTGCGCCTTGGCCGCATCGACCGCGGCCTGGTCATCGGTGTGCTTCTTGTCCGCGGCGCGTTGGGCGGCCAGCTTGTCGTTCAGATCGAGCTGGGCACTGTGCATCGCCTCGGTGGTCTGCTCGGCCTGGCGGGACAGTTCGTTGAGTTTTGCCGTGGCGTCTTCGGCCGGGTCTGCCCACACCGGGGCGGTGGTGACGCCGGAGAAGATCGCGAAGCCAGCTAGCGCCCCTATGGCCGTACGTGTGAGAGCACGCGCAACCGGGTACCTAGAGTCAAGCCTCAAGATTTGCTTCCTTAAACGGCCATCGACGGGATAGGTCGTCGAGCTGGTTTAGGTCTCAAACAGGTTACGAAACGATATCGGCGTTTGTCCAAAGCGAGCGGTTAAGAAATTAGAAAGATTCCTGTCATTTCTATGTGAATCGTTTCGCGTGGCCCGAGGACCTTTGTGGGACAAGGCGATTACGCTACACCAGATCCTCGATCCCGACGAATAGGCACGAGACGAAGGCGCGGCGCCAAACCGGCTTCGGCGAGAACTTCCAAAGCCGCTCGCTCGTCGTGCAATAAAGTATCCGGGACCCCGAGTATCACGCTGACGACACAGTCGCGGCAGCCGGGGCCGCGCACCGCGCAGTCGTCGCAGTCGATCACCACCGGTGACCCCGGGTCCGGCGGCGTCATGCCGATGTCGGTCGGTCCAGTTCTTGGTGCCATCGGGCTCGGTCCTCTCGCTCTGGCCCGGCAAACTCGGTGGGCGTACATCACGCCGGACTGATCGAACGGTAACCGCGGGCACCGACATGTCCGGGTCCCCGCGTTCCGGCGGTTACACCCGGCGTGGCAGCCGCGCGGGTGTCGGTCGTGGCGCTTAACGTCACCGCCGTGGCTTCCCGGGGTGCGACTCAGCTGAGCTTCGCCGACGCGGGGTCGCCGTTCACGCCCGACGAGCTCCCGCTGCGCGAGACCACCTTCGTGGTGGTCGACCTGGAGACCACCGGCGGGCGCACCAAGAGCACCGCGGGAACCGTTCCCGACGCCATCACCGAAATCGGGGCGGTCAAGGTGCGCGGAGGCGTGGTGCTCGGCGAGTTCGCCACCCTGGTGGACCCGCAACGCAGCATCCCGCCCCAGATCGTGCAGCTGACCGGCATCACCACCGCGATGATTTCCGACGCACCGACCATCGACTCCGTGCTGCCGATGTTCCTGGAGTTCGCCGGTGACGCCGTGCTGGTCGCGCACAACGCCGGGTTCGACATCGGCTTCCTGCGTGCCGCGGCGCAGCAGTGCGACATCGCCTGGCCGCGGCCCCGGGTGCTGTGCACGGTCCGGCTGGCCCGCCGGGTGCTCAGCCGCGAGGAGGCCCCCAGCGTGCGGCTGGCCGCGCTGGCGCGGCTGTTCGCCGTCGCCACCCAGCCCACCCACCGCGCCCTGGACGACGCGCGCGCCACCGTCGACGTGTTGCACGCCCTCATCGAACGGGTGGGCAACCAGGGCGTACACACCTATGCCGACCTGCGCGCCTATCTGCCCGACGTGACGCCCACCCAGCGCCGCAAGCGGGTGCTCGCCGAGGGCCTGCCGCGCCGGCCGGGGGTGTATCTGTTCCGGGGGCCGTCGGGCGAAGTGCTCTACATTGGCACGGCCGTCGACCTGCGACGCCGGGTCAGTCAGTACTTCACCGGGGCCGAACCTCGGGGCCGCATGAAGGAGATGGTCGCGCTTGCCGGCGCGGTCGACCACGTCGAGTGCGCCCACGCGCTGGAGGCCGGCGTGCGCGAGCTACGGCTATTGGCCGCCCATGCCCCGCCGTACAACCGGCGGTCCAGGTTTCCGCAGCGCTGGTGGTGGGTCGCGCTCACCGACGAGGCCTTCCCCCGCCTCGCGGTGGTGCGGGCGCCGCGGCACGACCGTGCCGTCGGACCGTTCAAAGCCCGCGCCGACGCCGCCGACACGGCCGCGCTGCTGGCCCGGTTCACCGGGCTACGCAGCTGCACCAACCGGCTGGGCCGCTCGGCGTTGCACGGGCCGTTGTGTGCCGAGGCCGAGGTGTCGCCGTGCCCGGCCGCGCGCGGCGTCACCGCCACCCAGTACGCGGCGGCCGTGGCGCGGTTCGCCGCCCTGGTCGACGGCGTGGACAACAGCGCGCTGAGCTCGGCCGTGGACCAGGTCGGCGCGCTGGCCGAGCGGCATCACTTCGAGAGCGCCGCGCGACTGCGCGACCGCACCGTCACCGCCGTCGAGACGCTGTGGCGCGGCCAGCGGCTGCGTGCCCTGGCCGCGCTGCCCGAGCTGATCGCCGCCGCACCCGACGGCGAGGGCGGCTATCACCTGGCCGTCATCCGCCACGGCCAACTTGCCGCGGCGGGCAGCGCCCGGCGCGGGGTGCCGCCGATGCCGGTGGTTGACGCGATTGTTGCTGGGGCACAAGCGATTCTGCCCATGCCTGCCCCGCTGGGCGGCGCGCTTGTCGAGGAGACGGCGCTGATCGCGCGCTGGTTGACCACGCCCGGGGTGCGCATCGTTCGGGTGGCCGAGGACGGCTGGGCGTCCCCGCTGCGATCGGCCGGCGCTTGGTCGGCCTGGGCCGCGGCGGCGCGCTCGGCGCGACTGGCCGCAGAACAGTTTTCGGCGCAGGCTTGGCCTGATTGCCCGCCTCCTCCTCGCCCCGCCGAGCGGGCCGCATCGTCGCCGGGCGGGCGCCGCTCAGACCTGCTGGCCGAACCGCACCCATCGCGCGAGCAGGTGTTCGGCCGCACCGGAATCGATCGCCGCGCCGGCCCGGGCCAACCCGTCCTCCCACGCCGGCAGCCATTCAGCGCGGCTGGATAACCCGGCGTGGGCCACGATCGCCCCGGCGGCATTGAGGACGACGGCGTCGCGCACCGGGCCCTTGCCACCGGCCAGCACCGCACGGACCTCCGCCGCGTTGGCCTGGGCGTCACCGCCCAACAAGTCGTCGAGATCGGCTCGGGGAAAACCGAATCCGGCCGGATCGAACGTCAGCCTGTCCACGGTGCCGGCCTGCACCCGCCAGATGGTGCTGGTGGTGGTGGTCGTCAGTTCGTCGAGCCCGTCGTCCCCGTGCACCACCAGCACGCTGGACCGGCGGGCGGCGAACACGCCGGCCATCACCTCGGCGAGTCCGCCGAATGCGCAGCCGATCAGCCCCGCCCGCGGCCGGGCCGGATTCGTAAGGGGCCCAAGGAGATTGAACACCGTCGGTACGCCGATCTCGCGGCGCACCGCGGAGGTGTGCCGGTAGGAGGGGTGAAACAGCGGCGCGAAGCAGAACCCGATGCCGACCTCGGCGAGGCTGCGGGCGACCTCATCGGGCCCCAGGTCGATGCGAATGCCGAGCGCCTCGAGCGTGTCGGCGCCGCCGGACAACGACGAGGCCGCCCGGTTGCCGTGTTTGACCACCGGCACACCCGCGGCCGCGGCCACGATGGCCGCCATCGTGGACAGGTTCACGGTGTTGACGCCGTCGCCGCCGGTGCCGACGATGTCGACGGTGTCGTCGCGGATGGCGCCCGCGGGCATCGGCAGCGCGTGGTTGAGCATGACCTCGGCCAGCTCGATGACTTCGGCCGAGGTGGGCACCTTCACCTGCATCGCCACCGCGAAGGCGGCGATCTGGGCGGGGCTCGCGTCGCCGGACATGATCTGGTCCATGGCCCAGGCGGCCTGCCCGCGCGTCAGGTCCTGACCGCTGGTCAGACGAGACAAGACCCCCGGCCACGAGGTCGCGGACGGGCCGGACGGCGAAGCCTGCGATGCCAAAGCCACGCGCCGATGGTCCCACGAGGACCACACCAGCCCCAACCTCCGGCGAACCGGCCGCGAGCGGCCCGTTGCGTCCCCGGGCGCGACGCGCAGACACAAAAGCCGCCCCGGGTGGAGTTCAACAACTACAAAGCGTCATACTTGCGGATGTGACCAGCGCTGCCGGGACTTCGGGTACTGCAATTACGTCGCGGGTGCATTCGCTGAACCGACCCAACATGGTCAGCGTCGGCACCATCGTTTGGCTTTCCAGCGAGCTAATGTTCTTTGCTGGACTCTTCGCGATGTACTTCACCGCTCGCGCCCAATCGGGCGGGAAGTGGCCGCCGCCGCCGACCGAGCTGAACCTGTACCAGGCCGTTCCGGTCACATTGGTGCTGATCGCGTCGTCGTTCACCTGCCAGATGGGGGTGTTCGCGGCCGAGCGTGGCGACGTGTTCGGGCTGCGCCGCTGGTATGTGCTGACCTTCCTGATGGGCCTGTTCTTCGTTTGCGGCCAGGGCTACGAGTACTACCACCTGGTGTCGCACGGGACCACCATCCCCGGCAGCGCCTACGGCAGCGTGTTCTACCTGGCGACCGGGTTCCACGGCCTGCACGTCACCGGCGGCCTGATCGCCTTCATCTTCTTGCTGGCCCGCACCGCGATGAGCAAGTTCACGCCGGCGCAGGCTACCGCCAGCATCGTCGTCTCGTACTACTGGCATTTCGTCGACATTGTGTGGATCGCGCTCTTCGCCGTGATCTATTTCATCCGATGAGCAGGCGCTGGACGAACAGGAGTGCTCGGTTGAAGAAACTGGGATCTAGCCGATCCGGTGCGGCCAAGCCGCCACAGGGGCAGCGTGACCGTTCCCGACGGCGGCTGCGCCGCCGGCTGTCCGGCGGTCTGTTGCTGCTGATCGCGCTGACCATCGCCGGCGGTCTGGCCGCCATCCTGACCCCGCGACCGCAGGTGGCCGTCGCCGACGAGTCCAACTCGGCGCTGCTGCGCACCGGCAAACAGCTGTTCGACACGTCGTGCGTGTCCTGCCATGGCGCCAACCTGCAGGGCGTCCCCGACCGCGGGCCGAGCTTGATCGGCGTCGGCGAGGAAGCCGTCTACTTCCAGGTGTCGACCGGCCGGATGCCGGCGATGACCGGCGAGGCGCAGGCGCCGCGCAAGGAACCGATCTTCGACGAGGGGCAGGTCGACGCGCTGGGCGCCTACGTCCAGGCCAACGGCGGCGGCCCCACCACGGTGCGCAACCCGGACGGCAGCCTGGCGATGCGCTCGCTGCGCGGCCAGGACCTGGGCCGCGGCGGCGACCTGTTCCGGCTGAACTGCTCGTCGTGCCACAACTTCACCGGTAAGGGCGGGGCGCTGTCGTCCGGTAAGTACGCGCCCAACCTCGAGCCCGCCAACGAGCAGCAGATCCTGGCGGCGATGCGGACCGGTCCGCAGAACATGCCGAAGTTCTCCGACCGTCAGCTGTCTTTCGAAGCCAAGAAGGACATCATCGGCTACATCAAGGCGGTGACCGAGGAGCGTCAGCCGGGTGGCTACGGCCTGGGCGGATTCGGGCCCGCACCCGAGGGGATGGCCGCCTGGATCATCGGGATGGTCGCCGCCGTCGGGCTGGCACTGTGGATTGGGGCACGAGCATGAGTGAGGCGGACGTTCGCGGCTCTGACACCGGCGGGAACCCGCACGGCACCGGCGAGAGGGAACCCGACGACGCGGCGCTGGCCGCCATGTCGCAGCAGGAACTGGTGGCGCTGGGCGGCAAGATGGACGGCGTCGAAACGGTGTTCAAGGAACCCCGTTGGCCGATCGAGGGCACCAAGGCCGAAAAGCGCGCCGAGCGTGGCGTCGCCCTGTGGCTTTTGCTGGGCGGCTTCTTCGGCCTGGCGCTGCTGCTGATCTTCTTGTTCTGGCCCTGGGAGTACAAGCCCAAGGAGGAAGCCGGAAGCTTCCTGTACGACCTGGCCACCCCGCTGTACGGGCTGACCTTCGGAATGGCGATCCTGTCGATCGGGATCGGCGTCGTCCTGTACCAGAAACGCTTTATCCCCGAAGAGATTTCGATCCAGGACCGCCACGACGGCGCTTCGCGGGACGTCGACCGCAAGACGGTGGTGGCCAACCTGGCCGACGCGTACCAGAGTTCTACCGTCGGGCGGCGCAAGCTGATCGGCCTGTCGCTGGGAATGGGGCTGGGCGCCTTCGGCCTGTCGACCCTGGTGGCGTTTGCCGGCGGGCTGATCAAGAACCCGTGGAAGCCGGTCGTGCAGACCGCCGACGGCAAGAAGGCCGTGCTGTTCACCTCCGGGTGGACCCCGCGCTACCACGGCGAGACCATCTACCTGGCCCGCGCCACCGGCTCCGCGTCCACGTCGCCTTTCATCAAGATGCGCCCCGAGGACATCGACGCCGGCGGCATGGAAACCGTCTTCCCGTGGCGGGAGTCCGACGGCGACGGCACCACCCCGGAATCGCAGGAAAAGCTGCGGGCCATCAACCAAGGTGTGCGAAACCCGGTGATGCTCATCCGCATTCGGCCCACCGACATGGGCCGCGTGGTCAAACGTCAGGGCCAGGAGAGCTTCAACTTCGGCGAATTGTTCGCCTTCACCAAGGTCTGCTCGCACCTGGGCTGCCCCGCCTCGCTGTACGAGGAGCAGTCCTACCGGATCTTGTGCCCGTGCCACCAGTCGCAGTTCGACGCGCTGCACTTCGCCAAGCCGATTTTCGGGCCGGCCGCGCGTGCGTTGGCGCAACTGCCGATCACCATCGACACCGACGGGTATCTGGTCGCCAACGGTGACTTCGTCGAGCCCGTCGGACCGGCATTCTGGGAGAGGACGACGACATGAGTCCGAAATTGAGTCCCCCGAAGATCGGCGATGTCCTGGCCCGCCAAGGCGAGGACATCGACACGCGCTACCACCCGGCGGCGGCCGTCCGCAGACAGCTCAACAAGGTCTTCCCCACGCACTGGTCGTTCCTGCTGGGTGAGATCGCGATGTACAGCTTCATCGTGCTGCTGCTCACCGGGGTGTACCTGACCCTGTTCTTCGACCCGTCCATGGCCGAGGTCACCTACAACGGCGCCTACCAGCCGCTGCGCGGTGTGGACATGTCGAAGGCCTTCGCGTCGACGCTGGACATCTCCTTCGAGGTGCGCGGCGGCCTGTTCGTGCGTCAGGTCCATCACTGGGCCGCGCTGATCTTCTCCGCGTCGATCATGGTGCACCTGGCCCGCATCTTCTTCACCGGCGCCTTCCGGCGCCCCCGCGAGGCCAACTGGGTCGTGGGGTCGCTGCTGCTGATTCTGGCCATGTTCGAGGGCTACTTCGGCTACTCGCTGCCCGACGACCTGTTGTCGGGCATCGGGTTGCGCGCCGCGCTGTCCTCGATCACGTTGGGTATGCCGGTGATCGGCACCTGGTTGCACTGGGCCCTGTTCGGTGGTGACTTCCCCTGCGGTGGCGTCGGAAACGAATGCGCGACAGCGGGTTACATCATCCCGCGGATGTACGCCCTGCACATCCTGCTGCTGCCCGGAATCATCCTGGCGCTGATCGGGCTGCATCTGGCCATGGTGTGGTTCCAAAAGCACACCCAGTTCCCCGGCCCGGGTCGCACCGAGCACAACGTGGTGGGCGTGCGAGTGATGCCGGTGTTCGCCGTCAAGTCCGGCGCGTTCTTCGCCGCGATCGTCGGTGTGCTGGGCCTGCTGGGTGGCCTGCTGCAGATCAACCCGATTTGGAACCTGGGCCCGTACAAGCCTTCTCACGTGTCGGCCGGTTCGCAGCCGGACTTCTACATGATGTGGACCGAAGGCCTGGCCCGTATCTGGCCGCCATGGGAGTTCTACTTCTGGCACCACACCATTCCGGCGGTGGTCTGGGTGGCGCTGATCATGGGTGGCGTGTTCGGTCTGCTGATCGTCTACCCGTTCCTGGAGAAGCGGTTCAGCGGTGACTACGCGCACCACAACCTGCTGCAGCGGCCGCGCGACGTGCCGGTGCGCACGTCGATCGGCGCGATGGCGATCGCGTTCTACATGTTGCTGACGCTGTGCGCGATGAACGACATCATCGCGTACAAGTTCGACATCTCGCTGAACGCGACGACGTGGATCGGGCGCATCGGCATGGTGATCGTGCCGCCGGTGGTCTACTTCATCACCTACCGGTGGTGCATCGGGCTGCAGCGCAGCGACCGCGCGGTGCTCGAGCACGGCATCGAGACCGGCATCATCAAGCGGCTGCCGCACGGCGCCTACGTCGAGCTGCACCAGCCGCTGGGCCCAGTCGACGACCACGGCCACCCGCTGCCACTGGAATACCAGGGCGCCCCGCTGCCCAAGAAGATGAACAAGTTGGGCTCGGCCGGATCCCCGGGCAGTGGCAGCTTCCTGTTCGCCGACCCGGCGTCCGAGGATGCGGCATTACGCGAGGCGGCGCACGGCTCTGAGCAACGCGCCCTGACCGCGCTGCGCGAGCACCAGGACGGCCACGGTTCGTCGAACGGTTCGACGAACGGCGAGAACGGCCACCACTAGGCCGGCAAGCTAAGCGATGGGCGGGAATGATGCCGCCCATGGTTCGGGCTGCACTTCAGCGACGCCGATCAGGTAGGCGATGGTGCGGTACCAGCCCGCGGTAGCGGTCAGCTCCAGGATTTGCCGGTGGTCGAAGTCGGCGGCCAGTTCGGCGAACAGCTCATCGGTCACCGTACCGGTGTAATGCAATTGATCGGCTAGCCGGATTATGTTGCGCTGCTTGCGGTTCCAGCAGGTGTCACCCGGTCCGCCGTGCACGGTGGAGTACAGCTGGGCCTCGGTCAGTCCCAGCGGCCTGCCGAACGCGACGGCGTGCACCCCCCACTCGTATTCGGCACGATTCAGGCCGCAGGTCCGGGCGATCATCACCTCGCGAATCAGCGGATCGACGAGGCGGCTGCCCAGTATCCCCGCACCGAGCGGGCGCATGCGTGCGGCGAGCTCGTCGTGCACGGCCAGGGTACGAAACAATGCAAGCGGTGGGACGGCCCCGCCCGGCGGCATCCACTTGGCAAGTAGTTCGGCGATCTTCGGTTCGTATGGGGGCTCCATCGGGCTGATGCGGGGCGTGCGCGACATGAGCGACCTCCATGTGCTCCGTTTTTCAGAGCACTCACCCTAGTGCTCTGAAACTAAGAGCACAAGTGCCGGCGAGTACTGCGGCGCCACCGGCCCGGTCCAGTAGTCTGCGACTGTGCCGGCGCGGCCGAAAGAACCCATCATGGCCCTACTCGACCTACTCGGGCGACGCTGGGCGATGCGGGTGATCTGGGAACTGCGATCCGACGAAATGACGTTCCGCCAACTGCAGGAAGGCTGCGCCGGAGTCTCGGCGACCGCGCTTAACCGGCGGCTGCACGAACTGCGCGACGCCGGCATCGTCGAGAGCGGCGCCAACGGCTATCGGCTGACCCGCGAGGGCCGGGGGTTACTGGCAGCCTATGAGCCGCTGCGCAGCTGGGCTCATCGATGGGCGCGCCGGCGCTAACCCTCGGCGACAACCTCGCGGAGCTGGCGAATGTGCAGCCACTCCACCACCGGCATCGCCGCGGTGATGACGCCGGCGAACCCGTATCCGACCCACGACGCGCCATCGTGACCGACCGCCATCAGGTAGGTCGCCGTCGCCACCGCGATCAGCGCCGCGCCCATGGCGGCGGTCAGAATCACCGTGCCGCGCAACCAGACTCGGTCCACCGCCTCGCCCGACCACTCGGCGCCCGAGGCCGGCGTCGCCGTCTGCAACGTGGCGGTATGCCCGGTTCCGGTGCGCAGCGCGCCGGTGCCCAGCCGCACCGGAGGCCGCGCCGGCCCGCGCGCCGGCGCGGTCATCGCCTGGGCGGCCGGCTCGGACTGCGACATCCGGCGGGCGCGCAACAGGATGGGGATCGCTCCCGCGATGATCAGCGCCGAAACGATGATGACGGCATACAGCACCCAGGTGGTGTGCGGGCTGCTGGCCGCCTTGTGAAAACCCCTGCCCAGATCCGCCAGCGCGACGGCGGCCGCCACGCTGACGCCCAGCAGCACCAGATAAATAGCGGCGCACGCGCCGATCAGAATGCGGTCGATGACCTCCGGCGCGATGGTGTCGTCGCCCAAGCCACGCCGATAAGCCGAATATTTGCTGACCATCAGCAGCTCGTCTGCGGCAAGTCGTTGCTGTTCGACGAAAGCACCGTTCCGTCGCTGGTCGTGATCGAGCAATTCAGCCTGCTGACCCGGAACAGGCTCGACGCCTCCACCGAGCCCACATCGGATTGCGAGATCGGGGTGACGGTCATCGACCACGGGATGTACACGTTGTGCTGGGTGCGACGCCGGCCGGACGCATCGACGTACGTCACCGAAATGATGTCGCCCGGCGCCTTGGTGCCGGTCACCGAGTAGGTGACCTGGCGCGGACCGGCCGGCGTCGTGGGCGGCGGCGGCGGCGGTGGTGCGGCCGCCGGGGACGTCGCCGGCGGCGGCGCCGGAGCGGGGGCGGGCGGGGGCGGCGGTGCCGGAGAAGGCGTCACCGTCACAGTCTGGGTCTCCGTTGCTGTCGGGGGCGGCGGTGGTTCGGTGGTGGACGGCGGTGGCGGCGGCGGGGGTGGCGGTTTGGTGGTCGTGATCTCGTCCTGCAGCGGCGGCGTGGACGGGGCGGTGGTGGTTCCGGGGTTGGCAAGCTTGGTGGTATCGGTGCGCGCGAACAGCAGGGACACCGACACGACCAGCGCGATCGCGGCGACGATGGCGGCGACCCCCACCACCCACGGCCAGCGCGCGGTGCTGCGCTCGTCCTCAGCGTCGACGGGCTCGTCGAAGTCGTCGTAGTCGTAGAGCCGCAGATCGGCCGGCAGGTAGGGGCCGCTGGTGAAATGCTCGGACTCCGGGGCCGAGTAGGCGCGGGAGTAGGCGTCCGTCTCGTCGGCGCGGTCCGCGGCGGCCAGTTCGGCGCTGTCGTCGAAGGGTTCCGGTTCGGCCTCGACATCGCCGCCACCGCCGGGTTCCAGATCGTCGTCCGGCTCGGCGCCGGGCTCGAGGTCATAAGCCGGCTCACCGGCGGAATGTGGTTCGTGGCTGATCGGGTCGGCAGGGTCGGGTTCGTCAGGATCCCATCCCGGGGGTCTCGACCCGCTCATCTCTGCCTTTGCCTACCCTGTTCGACTGCCTCACCTGCGCACAAGATTCCGCGATCACATCGGTGCGGGCGCGCTGGGAAGCTTCTCGTTTGCCTGGGCAAAACACTACCGAACGCCAAAAAGCAAAGCCGTCGTGGCGAACGGCGCAGCCGATCACGTGATCGGATTGTGACCTTTATGCCGCGAATCAGTGCTTCTCGGGACCGATGTAGTACTCGAAGACCAGTCCGGCCACCGACGTCAGGACGAACATCACCCCGGCGGCGAGCAGCCACGGCAACCACAGCGCGATGCCCACCGCGACCACCGAGCCCGACAGCGCGATCAGAATCGGCCACCAACTGTGCGGGCTGAAGAAGCCCAATTCGCCTGCTCCATCGCTGATCTCGGCACCCTCGTAGTCCTCGGGCCGGGTATCCAGCCGGCGCGCCACGAAGCGGAAAAAGGTCGCCGTGATCATCGCCAGGCCACCGGTCAGCACCAGCGCGGTGGTGCCCGCCCATTCCACGCCGCCGGTGGCGAAGAGGGCGGTCAGCACCCCATAGAGCACCGCAACCAAAATGAAAAACCCGGCAATGAACTCGAATAGCCTGGCTTCGATATGCATTTGGTGTCCTAACCTACTGGCTTCCGGCCAATTGACCGCGCTTGGTGTCGAACGGGTGGGTGGTCACCGCGAGCGGAGGTTGCCCGATCGCCTGCAATGCCTCGGCGTTGCTCTTTCCGTCCATCCGCTGCTGCAGGTAGGCCTTGAAGTCGTTGGGCGCCACCACCCGTACCTCGAAGTTCATCATCGAGTGATACGTGCCGCAGAACTCGGCGCAGTGGCCCACGAACGCACCCGGCGTCTGGATCTCCTCGGTCTGGAAGACGTGCACCGAGTTGTTCGCGTCGGCGTTGGGGATCACGTCGCGCTTGAACAGGAACTCCGGCACCCAGAACGTGTGAACCACGTCGGCGGACGCCAGGTCGAATTCGATGCGCTTGCCGGTGGGCAGCACCAGCACCGGGATCTCCTCGCTGGATCCCAGCGTCTCGATCTTGTCGAAGTTCAGGTACTGCCGGTCCGAGGTGTTGAGCCCGCGGACGGCACCGACGCGCTCCTCACCGTGCGCGTCCTTGCCCTCCGGCTTGCTCAGCATCGCCTTCTTGCGTGCCGGGTCCGAACCGTCGTAGGTCAGTGTGCCGTCCTTGAAGGCCACGCGCTGGTAGCCGAACTTCCAGTTCCACTGGAAGGCGGTGACATCGATCACCACCTCGGGGTCCTTGGCCAGGTGCAGCATCTTCTCCTGCACCACGACCGTGAAGTAGAACAGCACCGAGATGATCAGGAACGGTGTCACCGTGAGCACCAGCTCCAGCGGCATGTTGTAGCCGAACTGGCGGGGCAGGTCGGTGTCGGTTGCCTTCTTGCGGTGGAAGGCCGACGCCCAGAAAATCAGGCCGAACACGATGCCGCCGACGACCAGCGAGGCGATCACCGCGCCGATCCACAGCTCCCGGTTCAGGTGCGCCTCCGGGGTGATGCCCCGCGGCCAGCCCAGGGCCAGCGCGTCCGCCCAGCTGCTGCATCCGCTCAGGAACAACGCCAGCACGCCCAACGTCACCGCCAGCGCGAACGGCCGAAGACGACGGGACAGACCCGTCGCCGGGCCCCCCGAACGGCGCCGAAACCTGCCCTGCGACAAACGTTGCGAACGGTCCTGCTCGCGAGGGGTCACGTCAGCGCCTCCTGCTCGGATATCGAATACTACGCAGCGTAGACCACGCGCCTGAGCCGGGCGACGAAACCCCGGCCCGCCGGTCCCGATCGGCCATTCCCGGCGTGCCGGGTGCGACGTCCACGCACACCCGGCAAGTGCGGCATACTGGGGCGCCGTGTGTGGTCTGCTGGCGTTCGTCGCCGCCCCGGAGGGCTCCGACAAAGAAGCGGCCGCCGCCCGCGCCGACGACGCCATCGCGCGGGCGTCGCATTTGATGCGTCACCGCGGCCCCGACGAGCCGGGCACCTGGGTGGACCTAGGTAGCGACGGTTCCGTCGTTTTCGGTTTCAACCGGCTGTCCATCATCGACATCGCGCATTCGCATCAGCCGCTGCGGTGGGGGCCACCCGAGGCGCCCGACCGCTACGTGCTGGTGTTCAACGGCGAGATCTACAACTACCTCGAGCTGCGCGACGAACTGGCCACCCGGCACGGCGCCGCCTTCGCCACCGACGGTGACGGCGAGGCCATCGTCGCCGGATATCACTACTGGGGCAGTGACGTCCTGACCCGGCTGCGCGGCATGTACGCGTTCGCGCTGTGGGACACCGTCACCCGCGAATTGTTCTGCGCCCGTGACCCTTTCGGCATCAAGCCGCTGTTCATGGCGACCGGCCCCGGCGGCACCGCGGTGGCCAGCGAGAAGAAGTGCCTGCTGGACCTGACCGAGCTGATCGGCTTCGACACCGCGATCGACGAACGCGCCGTGCAGCACTACACCGTCCTGCAGTACGTGCCCGAGCCCGAGACGCTGCACCGAGGGGTGCGCCGGCTGGAATCGGGCTGCTACGCCCGGATCCGCCCGGACCGGCCGCAACCGGAGATCACCCGGTATTTCGTGCCGCGCTTCGCCGCGGTGCCGATGACCCGCGACACCGAACAGGCCCGCTACGACGAGATCACCGCGGTGCTCGAGGACTCGGTGGCCAAGCACATGCGCGCCGACGTCACGGTCGGGGCGTTCCTGTCCGGCGGCATCGACTCCACCGCCATCGCCGCACTGGCCATCCGCCACAACCCCAGGCTGATCACGTTCACCACCGGTTTCGAGCGTGAGGGCTTCTCGGAGATCGACGTCGCGGTGGCCTCGGCCGAGGCGATCGGGGCTCGCCACATCGCCAAGGTGGTCACCCCCGACGAGTTCGTCGCCGCCCTGCCCGAAATCGTCTGGTACCTCGATGAGCCGGTCGCCGACCCCGCGCTGGTGCCGCTGTTCTTCGTCGCCCGGGAGGCCCGTAAGCACGTCAAGGTGGTGCTGTCCGGGGAAGGCGCCGACGAGTTGTTCGGCGGCTACACGATCTACCGGGAACCGCTGTCGCTCAAGCCCTTCGACTATCTGCCGCGACCACTGCGGCGGTCGATGGGCAAGGTGTCCAAGCCCCTGCCGGAGGGCATGCGGGGCAAGAGCCTGCTACATCGCGGCTCGCTGACGCTCGAAGAGCGCTACTACGGCAATGCCCGCAGCTTCTCCGACGCGCAGCTGCGCGACGTGCTGCCGGGATTCCGCCCGGAATGGACCCACACCGACGTCACGCGGTCGGTGTATGCCGGATCGGCGGGCTGGGATCCGGTGGCACGCATGCAGCACATCGACCTGTTCACCTGGCTGCGCGGCGACATCCTGGTCAAGGCCGACAAGATGACCATGGCCAACTCCCTGGAGCTTCGGGTGCCGTTCCTGGACCCCGAGGTGTTCGCCGTCGCCTCGCGGTTGCCCGTCGAGGCGAAGATCACCCGTACGACGACGAAGTACGCGCTGCGGCGCGCGCTGGAGCCGATCGTTCCCGCGCACGTGCTGCACCGGCCCAAGCTCGGCTTTCCGGTCCCGATCCGGCACTGGCTGCGCGCCGGCGAGCTGCTGGAGTGGGCCTACGCGATGGTGGACTCGTCACAGGCCGATCCCCTGGTCGACAAGACCGCCGTGCGCCGGATGCTCGACGAGCACCGCAACGGCGTCAGCGATCACAGCCGCCGGCTGTGGACGCTGCTGATCTTCATGCTCTGGCACGCGATCTTCGTCGAAGGCAGCGTGGTACCGCAGATCAGTGAGCCGCATTATCCGGTCCAGCTCTAGGCCGGGATCGCGAGCGTAACCAGGCTGCGAAAATTCTCGCCGAAAATCGCGGTGTGGCTACGCTCGCGACGCGTCGCGCTAGGCGAGCACCGCGGCGATCTCGGCGGCCGCCTCCTCGCCGTAGGCGTCGGCCAGCCGGGTCTTGCCCACCGCGGGGTCCCACGTCCACTCCTGGGTGCCGGTGGACTCCAGCACCAGCACCGCGACCAGCGAGCCCAGCTGCGCCGACCGCTCGAGGCTCAGCCCGGCGGTGCGGCCGGTCAGGAAACCGGCCCGGAACGCGTCACCCACGCCGGTCGGGTCGGTCTGGCTGGTCTCGGGCACCACGCCGACGTGGGTGGTGGTCCCGTCGCGCTCGACGATGTCGACGCCCTTGGCGCCCAGCGTGGTCACCCGCAGGTCGACCTTCTGCTGCACGTCGGCCTCGGACCAGCCGGTCTTGGAGAGCAGCAGCTCCCACTCGTAGTCGTTGGTGAACAGGTAGGCCGCCCCGTCGACGAGCTTGTCGATCTCCGCGCCGGACAGGCGGGGCAGCTGCTGGGACGGGTCGGCGGCGAACGGCAGGCCCAGGCTGCGGCACTCCTCGGTGTGCACCACCATCGCGGCCGGGTCGTTGGCCCCGATGATCACCAGGTCGGGCTTGCCCGCCGCCGCGAGGTCGGCGAGCTTGATGTTGCGGGCCTCCGACATGGCGCCGGGGTAAAAGGATGCGATCTGCGCCATGTCCTCGTCGGTGGTGCAGACGAAGCGCGCGGTTTTCGCGGTCTCCGAGATCAGCACGTGGTCGCAGTTGACGCCGTGCGATTGCAGCCATTCGCGGTACTCGCCGAAGTCGTCGCCGGCCGCACCGACCAGCGCGACGTCGCCGCCCAGTACGCCGATGGCGAAGGCGATGTTGCCCGCCACGCCGCCGCGGTGAATCACCAGGTCGTCAACCAGAAAACTCAGGGACACCTTCTGCAGGTGCTCGGCCAGCAGATGCTCGGAAAACCGGCCGGGGAACCGCATCAGATTGTCGGTCGCAATCGAACCTGTCACCGCGATCGTCACGAAAACTCCATCCTCCGTTAGTAAGGTTATCTAGCTTACTCACGGGTCTCGACCGTCGCTGTCTGCACGGTCGGCGCGAGGGTGTGCGCTAGCCTCCCTAGGGAACTCACTCAAGTCGCCGGGATCACATTGCTCGGGCCGCAACCCGGCTTACAGTCCCGTCTACCACCGTAGGAGAACCACGATGGCAGGTCCGCACTCGCCGAACCACACCGTCGGCAGCGGCAATAGCGGACCGAGCGGACATGAGTCCCGAAACGAATCCCAGCCACTCGAGTTCCCCGATGACCCCAACACCGGTGACCCGGGCTTCGCCCACGCTGCGCAGTCAGGACATTCCTCCGCCAATTATGCCGGGCAGCCGCCGGGGCCGCTGCCCTACCCGCCGCAGCGGTCCAAGCGGCGGCTGATCGTCGGCGTCGCGCTGGCCATCGCGCTGGCCGCGGTGCTGACGGTGGCCATCGTGTACGGGGTCCGCACCAACGGGGCCAATACCGGCGCCAGGTTCTCCGAGGGCGCGGCCAAGACGGCCATCCAGGGCTACCTGGACGCGCTGGAGCACCGCGACATCAACGAGATCGCTCGCAACGCGCTGTGCGGCCTGTACGACGGCGTCCAGGACAAGCGGTCCGACCAGGCCCTGGCCAAGCTCAGCAGCGACGCGTTCCGCAAGCAGTTCTCCGAGGTCGAGCTGACGTCGATCGACAAGATCGTCTACCTGTCCCAGTACCAGGCTCAGGCGTTGTTCACGATGCGGGTGACGCCGGCCGGCGGCGGCCCGATGCACGGACAGGTGCAGGGCATCGCGCAACTGCTGTTCCAGCGCGGCCAGATCATGGTCTGCTCGTACGTGCTGCGCACCGGCGGCTCGTACTGAACGCGATCCGTCAGCCGGACTGCACAGCCCGGCTGACGGATATCGCGGGATTTAACCGATCAGTTGAACGAGTCGCCGCAGGCGCACGAGCCGGTGGCGTTCGGGTTGTCGATGGTGAAGCCCTGCTTCTCGATGGTGTCCACGAAGTCGATGGACGCTCCTTCGACGTAGGGCGCGCTCATCCGGTCCACCGTCAGCTTCACGCCACCGAACTCCGCGGTCAGGTCGCCGTCCAGCGCCCGGTCGTCGAAGAAGAGGTTGTAGCGCAGGCCGGCGCAGCCACCCGGCTGCACCGCGATGCGCAGCGCCAGGTCGTCGCGACCCTCCTGGTCCAGCAGGGACTTGGCCTTGGTGGCGGCGGCCTCGGTCAGGATCACGCCGTGGGTCGTCGTGGCGTTCGACTCGTTTTGCACCGTCATTACTTCTCCTACATGCCTCATCGTTGGGTGGGGGTCGATCGAGCCCGAAATCACCAGCTCACGCCGGGCGATCCGGACCGCCGAAAGTCCACTACCTCAACGGTACCTTGCGGGACCGCTATTCCCGAGTCGCGCCGCAACCACGGATGCCAGTCCCATCAGCTGGTTGGCCGCGTCGGCCTGCGCCAGCCGCACCGATCCGGCGTGCTCGGCGATGGACAACGCGGCCATGATGCCCGACGAACGCACCGTCGCGCTGTCCAAGTCCACCTGCCCGGCCAGCACGACCACCGGGATCCCCCGCGGCCGGGCGGCGTCGGCCAGAAAGCCCACCACCTTCCCGTGCAGGGACTGCTCGTCGAACCGGCCCTCACCGGTGACGATCAGCTCCGCGGTGTCCAGGTCGTCGGACAACCGGGTGTGCTCGGCGATGATGGCCGCTCCGGACTCACAGCGCCCGCCCAGCGCCAGCAGCCCGGCCCCGATGCCGCCGGCGGCCGCCGCTCCCGGCTCGGCGCTCACGTCTCGTCCGGCCACCGCTTCCAGGATCAGCGCCCAGGCCTGCAGGCGAACCTCCAGCGCCGCGACGGTGGCCGTGTCGGCGCCCTTCTGCGGCCCGAACACCCGCGCCGCCCCCCACGGCCCCAGCAGCGGGTATTCGGTGTCGGAGGCGGCGATCAGCTCCACGTTGCCCAGTTGCCGGCGGGCGGTGTCCAGGCCGCCTAGCTCGGCGATCATGCCCTGCCCGCCGTCGGTGCAGGCGCTGCCGCCCAATCCGACCACGATGCGGGTCGCCCCGACCCGCAGCGCCTCGGCGATCAGCTGCCCGACGCCTTTGCTGTGGGCCGCCATGGCGGTCTCCGGGGTGGGCGGTCCGCCGATCAGCGCCAGCCCGCACGCCTGGGCGCACTCCAGGTAGGCGGTGGCCGAGCCGCCATCGAACACCCATTCCGCTTCGACCATGGTTTTCAGCGGTCCGGACACCCGCAGCCGGCGCTTCTTGCCCAGCCGGCTGGCCAGCACCTCGACGAAGCCGGGGCCGCCGTCGGATTGCGGGGCCACGATGAATCGATCGCCGGGACGCGACCGGGTCCAGCCCGTCGCGATGGCGGCCGAAGCTTCGACGGCCGACATGCTGTCGGCGTAGCAGTCCGGAGCTACCAGCACCTGCATGGCCGGCAACTGAAGGCGGCCGGGGGCCAGGCCGGGACCATCATCATCCGAGGCCATCGACCCGTCGTCCATCAAAGGCTGCCGTTCATCACGTGTAAGAGTAGGGCCAACCAGCGCACTAACGCAGGTCTAATAGGAAGGCATTCCAGGCGAATTCCGGCGCGTGTCGGCCGCGAAGTAACCTGGCCTCTGTGAAGCTGTTGGGCCGCAAGAAGGGCCAGGACATCGACCTCGACGAGAGCCCGGCCTCGTCGGCCGCCTCCGGCGTTGCTGGCGCCGCCGGTGCCACCCGCGAGGCGCAGCGGACCGGCCGCAAGGGCCGCCCGACGCCCAAGCGCAGCGAGGCCCGTCGTAACCCCAGGAAGGGGCCGGTGGCGCCCGCGCCCATGACGGCCGCCGAGGCGCGCGCCCGGCGTAAATCGCTAGCGGGTCCCAAGCTCAGCCGCGAGGAGCGCCGGGCCGCCAAGGCCGCCGGCCGCGCCGGCATGTCGGAACGCCGGGCAAAGATGATGGCCGGCGAAGAGGGCTACCTGTTGCCGCGCGACCAGGGTCCCATCCGCCGCTACGTGCGCGATGTGGTGGACGCGCGGCGCAACCTGCTCGGCCTGTTCATGCCGTCGACCCTGTTTTTGATGTTCGTCATGTTCGGCGTTCCGCAGCTGCAGCTGTGGGTGTCACCGGCGATGCTGGTGCTGATGGCCGTGATGAGCGTCGACGGGCTGATCCTGGGCCGCAAGGTCAGCAGACTGGTCGACGCGAAGTTCCCGAACAACACCGAAAGCCGTTGGAAGCTCGGCCTTTACGCCGCAGGACGGGCGTCGCAGATGCGCCGGTTGCGGGCGCCGCGGCCCCAGGTCAAGCACGGCAGCAGTGTCGAATAGAGCCCGCCGGAAGGCGGGCTGACACCGGTGCGCACCCTGGTGCTCGGCGGGATCAGGTCAGGCAAATCGCAGTGGGCGGAGCAGGCCATCGCCGACGGGTTGCCGCCCGGGCAGCCGGTTCACTACCTGGCGCCCGGGCCGGCCGGCCACGACGACGCGGCCTGGGCGCACCGGATCGCCCAGCATCGGCGGCGCCGGCCCGCACACTGGTCGACGATCGAAACCGACGACGTCGCAACGCAATTGCGTCAATCGCCAGGAACTCCCACGCTGGTCGATGATCTGGGCACCTGGCTGACCTGCGCGCTGGACCGCAACGACGCCTGGGCCGGCGGCTCGGTGGCGGCTGCCGTCGATGACCTGCTGGCCGCCGTCGGCGATTTCGGTTCCCCGCTGGTGCTGGTCAGCCCGGAGGTCGGGTTGACGATCGTGCCGGCCACCGCCTCCGGGCGGCGGTTCGCCGACGAGTTGGGCGGCCTCAACCAGCGCCTCGCGCGGTTGTGCGACCGGGTGGTGCTGGTGGTGGCCGGTCAGCCGGTGCCGATCAAACCGGCGGGGGCCTGATGGAATTCGCCGCCGTCTCACCGCCGGATGCGGGCGCCGCCGCAGCCGCGCGTGCCCGCCAGGACACCCTGACCAAGCCCCGGGGCGCGCTGGGCCGCCTGGAGGATTTGTCGGTGTGGGTCGCGTCGTGCCAGGGGCATTGCCCGCCAAAGCAATTCGAGCGCGCCCGGGTGGTGGTGTTCGCCGGTGACCACGGAGTCGCCCGTTGCGGGGTGTCGGCCTACCCGCCGGAGGTGACCGCGCAGATGGTCGCCAACTTCGAGGCCGGCGGGGCCGCGATCAACGCCCTGGCCGACATCGCCGGGGCGGGGGTGCGCGTCGCGGACCTGGCGGTCGACGCCGACCCGCTGACCGACCGGATCGGCGCCCACAAGGTGCGGCGCGCCAGCGGCGACATCCGGGTTGAGGACGCGTTGACCGACGAGGAGACCGTGCGGGCGCTGGCCGCCGGCGCGGCCATCGCCGACGAGGAGGTCGACGCCGGGGCCGACTTGTTGATCGCGGGCGACATGGGGATCGGAAATACCACGGCCGCAGCGGTATTGGTGGCGGCGTTGATCAACGCCGAGCCGGTGGTGGCGGTGGGCTTCGGCACCGGGATCGACGACGCCGGCTGGGCCCGCAAGACGGCCGCGGTGCGCGACGCCCTGTTTCGCGCGCGGCAGGTGCTGCCCGATCCGGTGGCGCTGCTGCGCTGCGCCGGCGGCGCCGACCTGGCCGCGCTGTCGGGTTTCTGCGCCCAGGCCGCGGTCCGGCGCACACCGCTGCTGCTCGACGGCTTGGCGGTGACGGCGGCCGCGCTGGTCGCCGAGCACCTGGCGCCGGGTGCCCGGATGTGGTGGCAGGCCGGTCACCGGTCCACCGAGCCGGCTCACGGGCTGGCGTTGACGGCGCTCGATCTGGAGCCGATTCTCGACCTGCGGATGCGGCTCGGCGAGGGCACCGGCGCTGCGGTCGCGCTGCCGGTGCTGCGCGCCGCGGTGGCCGCCCTGTCGTCCATGGCGACCTTCACCCAGGCCGGGGTGTCCAACCGCTCCGGAAGTCCACCCCAGGCCGCTCCCCCGTCATGATGCGTTCGCTGGCAACGGCTTTCGCGTTCGGCACGGTGCTGCCCGTGCCGGGTGGCGGCACCGCGCCGATCGGCCGCGGCGCCATGACCGCGCTGCCGGTGGTGGGCGCGGCCCTGGGGGCGCTGGCCGCGGCCGTCACCTGGGGTGGGGTGCAGGTATTCGGCCGGACCAGTTCGCTGCCCGGTCTGCTCGCGGTCGTGGCGCTGCTGCTTGCGACCCGCGGCCTGCACCTCGACGGCGTCGCCGACACCGCCGACGGCCTGGGGTGTTACGGGCCGCCGCAGCGGGCGCTGGCGGTGATGCGCGACGGGTCGACCGGACCGTTCGGCGTCGCGGCCGTGGTCATGGTGATCATGCTTGAGGCGCAGGCGTTTTCGGCGCTCGGCGGCACGGACCGGGCCATCACCGGGGTGCTCGGGATTGCCGTGGCGGTCTTCGCGGGCCGGGTGACCGCGGTGCTGGCCGGTCACCGGTCCGTGCCGGCGGCCGACGGCAGCGCCCTGGGCGTCCGGGTCGCCGGAAGCCAGCCGACCGCGGTGGTGGCGGCCTGGATCGCGGTGCTGCTGGCCGCCTCGCTGCCGGCCGGGACGCGGCCCTGGCAGGGACCGGTGGCGGTGCTGGTGGGCCTGGGCTGTGGCGCGATCCTGGTGCGGCACTGCGTGCGCCGATTCGGCGGCATCACCGGCGACGTGCTGGGCGCCGCGATCGAACTGACCACGACGGTGAGCGCGGTGCTGCTCGCGGGACTGGTCTGGTTCTGACGCCCGGCTACTAGCCCAGCCGGGCCATCCAGCCGTGGGTGTCGGCGAAGGTGCCGCGCTGGATGCCGGTCAGCGTGTCGCGCAACGCCATCGTCACCTCGCCCGGTTGGCCGTCGGCGACGGTGAACTCGACGTCGCCGTACTTCACCTGCGACACCGGGGTGATGACCGCGGCCGTGCCGCAGGCGAACACCTCGGTGATCTCCCCGGCGGCGGCCTTCTTCTGCCACTCGTCGATATCGATCTTGCGTTCCTCGACGGCGAATCCGGCGTCAATAGCCAACTGCAGCAATGAGTTTCGGGTGATCCCGGGCAGCAGCGAACCGGACAGCTCCGGGGTGACCAGCCGCGCCGACCCGCCGCTGCCGAACACGAAGAAGATGTTCATCCCACCCATCTCTTCGACGAAGCGTCGTTCGACGGCGTCCAGCCACACCACCTGGTCGCAGCCGTTGGCCGCGGCCTCGGCCTGAGCCGACAGCGAGGCCGCGTAGTTGCCACCGAACTTGGCCGCGCCGGTGCCGCCGGGGCTGGCCCGCACGTACTCCGTCGAGACCCAGACGGTGACCGGGCTGATGCCGCCCTTGAAGTAGGCGCCGGCCGGCGAGGCGATCAGCAGGTAGCGGTAGCGCTTGGATGGCCGCACACCCAGTCCGGGCTCGGTCGCGATGACGAACGGACGCAGGTACAACGCCTCTTCGCCGCCGGCGGCCGGAACCCAGGCGTTGTCGACCGCGATCAGCTGGCGCAGCGATTCCATGAACAGCTCTTCGGGCAGCTCCGGGATGGCGAGTCGCCGCGCCGAGGACCGCAGCCGGGCGGCATTGGCCTGGGCGCGAAACGACACGATCGAGCCGTCCGCCCAGCGGTAGGCCTTGAGCCCTTCGAAGATTTCCTGCGCGTAGTGCAGCACGATCGCCGACGGGTCTAGCTCGATGGGGCCGTACGGGATGACGCGCGCGTTGTGCCAACCTTCGTTGGTCTCGTCATAGTCGATCGACACCATGTGATCGGTGAAGTACTTGCCGAAACCCGGCTCGGCCAGGATGGTTTCGCGTTCAGCGTCGGTTGCCGGATTTGCCGAGCGCGAAACCGTGAACTCGAGGGAGCCACTGGTCATTGGCTGATTGTATATCCGCCTGCCGAATCGGATTTCGCCCGCGCAAGCGGCGCGGCTAGCGGGTTTTCACCGCGACGAAGGGCGGCCGAACGACTTCGCACGCGGCGGGACGGCCGCGGACGTCGACCGTGATCTCCTGACCGTCCTCGACTCCGGCATCGGTGTCGATGAGCGCCAGCGCGATCCCGGCCTGCAGCGTCGGGGAGAACGTGCCCGACGTGGTGACCCCCACCGGGGTGTCACCGGCGAGCACCGTCAGCCCGGCGCGCAGCACGCCCCGGCCGAGCATCCGCAGGCCGCGCAGCAGCCGCGCCGGGCCCGCCTCCTTCTCGGCCAGCAGGGCATCCCGGCCGAAGAACGCGTCCTTCTTCCAGCCGATCGCCCAGCCGCAGCGGGCCTGCAGCGGGGAGATGTCCAGTGCGAGCTCGTGGCCGTGCAGCGGGTAGCCCATCTCGGTGCGCAGGGTGTCGCGCGCGCCCAGGCCGGCCGGCTCGCCGCCGGCCGCGCTCACCGCCGCGGCCAGGGCGTCGAACACCACCCCGGCGGAGTCCCACGGCGGCAGCAATTCGTAGCCGTGCTCCCCGGTGTAGCCGGTGCGGCAGACCCGCACAGGTACGCCGGAGAACGACGTGTCGGCGTAGGCCATGTAGTCCATCTCGGTGGGCAGGCCCAGCTCGCCGAGCACGTCGGCCGATCGCGGTCCCTGCACGGCCAGCACCGCGTACTCGCGATGCTGGTTGGTGATGGTGAGGCCCGCCGGGGCGGCGGCCTGCAGCGCCTCGACCACCGCGGCGGTGTTGGCGGCATTGGGCACCAGGAAGATCTCGTCGTCGTCGACGTAGTAGGCGATCAGGTCGTCGACGACGCCCCCGGATTCGGTGCAGCACAACGTGTATTGCGCCTTGCCGGGTCCGATGCGGTTCAGGTCGTTGGTGAGCGCGGAATTGACGAACTGCGCCGCACCCGGACCGCGGACCAACGCTTTGCCCAGGTGGCTGACGTCGAAGAGGCCGACCGCGTTGCGCGTCGCATTGTGCTCACTGACGGTGCCGGCGTAAGACACCGGCATCAGCCAGCCGCCGAACTCGGCGAAACTGGCGCCCAGGCTCCGGTGACGGTCTTCCAGTGGTCCCGTTAGCAGTTCCGGCGCATCGCTCACGACGACCCACCCTAATCTGCACAGCTGCTGGCAGACTTGGCTAGGTGTCCGATTCGCTGGACTTCGAGGCCCTGGAAGCCGCCGGGATCGCGAACCCACGCCAACGGGCCGACCTGATCAAATATCTGCACGAGTTCGGCTTCACGATCGACGAGATGGCCGAAGCCGAACGGCGAGGCCGCCTGTTCGGGCTCGCCGGCGACGTCCTGCAATGGTCGGGCCCACCCACGTACACGCTGCGGACCGCCGCCGAGGCGCTCGGGTTGCGGGCCGAAGACGTCGCGCGCGCCTGGACCCTTCTCGGCCTGACCACGGCGGGTCCCGACATCCCGACCCTCAGCCAGGCCGACGTGGACGCCCTGGCGACCTGGGTGGCGGTCAAAGCGGTGGTGGGCGCCGATGGCGCGGAGGGAATGCTGCGGGTGCTGGGCGCGGCAATGGCCCGGCTCGCCGAGGCCGAGTCGTCGATGATCCGCACCGGAATGCCGGACATCCAGATGGACCAGACCCACGACGAGCTGGCCACCGCCCAGGCGTATCGCACGGCCGCCGAGTTCATTCCCCGGCTCGGGGCGCTGATCGACACCGTGCACCGCCACCATCTGATCGGCGCGCGGACCTATTTCGAAAACGTCGTGCAGGACCGCTCGACGAGCGTGACGTGCGGCATCGGGTTTGCCGATCTGTCCGGTTTCACCGCGCTGACCCAGACGCTCACACCTGAGAAGTTGTCCGGATTGCTCAACGAATTCGGCGCCACCGTCGCCGACGTGGTGCACGCCGACGGCGGGCGGGTGGTGAAGTTCATCGGAGACGCCGTGATGTGGGTGAGCTCCTCGGCCGAGCGCCTGGTCCAGGCGGCAATCCATTTGGTCAGCCACCCCAGGGCGCGCAAAGCCGGCCTGCAGGTCCGCGCCGGTCTCGACTACGGCACCGTCCTGGCGATCAACGGCGACTACTTCGGCAGCCCGGTAAACCTCGCCGCGCGACTCGTGGCGGCCGCGGAGCCGGGACAGATACTCGCCGCGCCGACGCTGCGCGAGAAAGTACCGGATTGGCCCGCGGTCGCCCATGGCCCGTTGACGCTCAAGGGATTTGACGAGCCTATGCCGGCTTTCGATCTGAGCGCCGGGACGCCACCGGGTGAGGCCGATCCGCGATGACTATGGTAATGACGCGTGAGTACCGAACCGGGATACCAGGCCCCTTCCGTCAATGTCGCCTCGTCACTGCCACGGCGCGCCGCCGCGTCCACCGTGCTGATCGTGCCGGTCATCTCGACCGGCGAGGACGACAAGCCGGGCGCGGCCGTCGCGGCGGCCGAGCCGTTCCTGTCCTCCGAGGCGGTCGCCGAGATCGAATCCGGTCTGCGGGCGCTGGAGGCCACCGGTGGCGCCGAACAGGTGCACCGGCTGGTGGTGCCGTCGCTGCCGGTCTCCAGCGTGCTGACCATCGGCCTGGGTAAACCGCGATCCGAGTGGCCGGCCGACACCGTCCGTCGCGCCGCCGGAGTGGCGGCGCGATCGCTCGGCTCGACCGAATCGGTGATCACCACGTTGGCCGAACTGCCCGGTGCCGGCGTCGCTTCGGCCGCCGTGGAGGGCCTGATCCTGGGCAGCTACCGGTTCACCGAATTTCGCAGCGACAAGACGGCTCCCAAGGACAAAGGGCTGCGCAAGATCACGGTGCTCGCCACGGCGAAGGACGCCAAGAACGACGCCGCGCACGGCGCGGCCGTGGCCACCGCCGTCGCCACCGCGCGCGACTTCGTCAACACCCCGCCGAGCCACCTGTTCCCCGCCGAATTCGCCAACCGTGCAAGAGCTTTGGGTGAGGCCGTCGGCCTCGAGGTGGAGGTGCTGGACGACAAGGCGCTGCAGAAGGGCGGCTACGGCGGGATCATCGGCGTCGGGCAGGGCTCGTCGCGCCCGCCGCGGCTGGTGCGCCTGACCCACCGCGGCTCAAAGCTGGCCAAAGGCAAGAAGGGCAAGGCTACAAAGCGAGTGGCGCTGGTCGGCAAGGGCGTCACCTTCGACACCGGCGGCATCTCGATCAAGCCGGCCGCAGGCATGCACCACATGACCTCGGACATGGGCGGAGCCGCCGCGGTGATCGCGACCGTCGCGCTGGCCGCGCAGCTCAAGCTTCCGATCGATGTGATCGCCACCGTGCCGATGGCCGAAAACATGCCGTCGGCCACGGCGCAGCGCCCGGGCGACGTGCTGACGCAGTATGGCGGCATCACCGTCGAGGTGCAGAACACCGATGCGGAGGGCCGGCTGATCCTGGCCGACGCGATCGTGCGGGCGTGCGAGGACAACCCCGATTACCTGATCGAGACGTCCACGCTGACCGGTGCGCAGACGGTGGCGCTGGGCGCCCGCATCCCCGGGGTGATGGGCAGCGACGAGTTCCGCGACCGGGTGGCGGCGATCTCGCAGCGGGTCGGCGAAAACGGCTGGCCGATGCCGCTGCCCGACGAGCTCAAAGAAGACCTGAAGTCCACGGTGGCCGACCTGTCGAACATCAGCGGGCAGCGCTTCGCCGGCATGCTGGTGGCGGGCGTCTTTCTGCGTGAGTTCGTCGCCGACGGCGTGAGCTGGGCGCACATCGATGTGGCCGGCCCGGCCTACAACACCGGCAGCCCGTGGGGCTACTCGCCGAAGGGATCCACCGGCGTACCCACCCGGACCATGTTCGCGGTGCTCGAAGACATCGCCGAAAACGGCTAACGGGTCAGCCGTTTGAGCACGGCTCGGCCCAATTTGCGGCGCGGCCAGCCGGTCGCGCCGTCCGCGGCCAGGGCGGCGTTGGCCGCGTTACGCCCGCACGCACCGTGTACCGAACCACCCGGTGTCGCCGACGCGCTGCCCAAATAGAGCCGCTCGATCGGTGTTTCGGCTCGGCCCATGCCTGGCGCCGGGCGGAAGACCAGCATCTGCTGCAGCTGCGCGGTTCCGCCGTTGAGCGCCCCGAGGTGCAAGTTGGCGTCGCTGGCCTCCAGATCCGACGGCCGTTGTACGAACCGGTCGATCACCGCCGAACCGAAGCCCGGCGCGTGGTCTTCGATGACCCGGTCCACGGCCGCGGCCAGGCGGTCGGCGGAGGCGTCGTCGGGCACATTCCGCGGCAAATGCGTGTAGGCCCAAACGCTTTCGGTGCCGACCGGCGATCTGCTGGGATCCGCCGTGGTGGTCTGGCCCAACAACATGAACGGATACTCGGGGACCACGCGGGTGTTCAGGTCGGCCATCCAGCGGACCAGCCCGTCTCCGTCGGCCCCCAGGTGGACGGTCCCCACCGACCGCAGGTTTTGCGCGCGCCACGGAATCGGAGTGGCCAGCGCATAATTGACCTTCACCACCGGCGGATCCCATTCGAAGTGCTGCATGTCGCGGCGCAGCGCCGCCGGCACCGCGTCCGCGGGCAGCATGTCACAGAACAATCGCGGCGCCGTCACGTCGGCCACCACCGCGCGGCGGGCGGTCACCGATCGTCCTTCGGCGGTGGTCACACCGACCGCCCGGCCACCCTGCACCTGGATGCGAGAAACGTTCTGATTAACTTCGATTCGCGCTCCGGCCGCGCACGCGCGTTTCACCAGGGCGGCGGTGAGCTGGCCGGAGCCGCCCACCGGCACCGGCCAGCCGTGATCCTGGGCCAGCATTGTCATCAGGAAGCCCATGGCGCCGCTGATGGGTGCATCCGGGGGGACGTCGGCGTGCATTGCGTTGCCCAACAGCAACACTCGCGGCGCCTCGCCCTCGAACAGTTGGCTCGCCATGGCATTGGCCGGCTGCACCAGCAGCCGCGCGACGCGGAGGGCCTCCGGCGTTCCGAGTCTGCGCAGCAGCCCGAGCAGTGGGCGCACCGGCGGGAAGGGCGCCAGCATGGCGTCGAGCAACGGGGCCTTGATCTTGTTCCACAGCTCCACCAGACGCCACCAGTTCTCGCCGTCGGCGGGCGTTCGCCGCGCGAATTCCGCTGCCGTCTGTGCGGGATCGTGGTACACGATGGGCGGATCGTCGTCGGTGCAGCTGCGCGGGTGGCCGACCACCGTCGGCGCATGTGACCACCGCAACCCGTGATCCTCCAACTGCAGCGCCGCGATCGCCGGAGACGCCACCGTCATCGGATAGAAGGAGCTGAACAAGTCGGTGATGTAGCCCGGGGTCAGCTCGGCGCTGCGCACCGCTCCGCCCGGTTCCGGCTGGGCTTCCAGCACCAGCACGTCCCAGCCCGCATCGGCCAGCATCGACGCCGCCACCAGTCCGTGGTGCCCCGCCCCGATCACGACCGCGTCGACGGTGTCGCGCACGGTCACTTCACCTGGCTCGGCTCCAAGCGCTCCGCTAACGCCGCCAGCCGCCACAGGCACTCCTTGTTACGCGGGTACGCCGCGGCCAGCGCGAGGGAATCGGGGACGACCCCCATCGGGCCCTCCACGGGCACCTCGATCATCTCGATCCGGCACCCGTTCGGAATCTCGTGCAGCAGCATGGTGATTCGCGCCGCACCCAGCGGGCCCAACCGGGCACGCAGCACCAGCTTGCGCTGCGGTTCGCACTCCTCCACGATCGTCGCGTCGTTGATCACCAACGGCCAGATCCCGATCGAGTGCCTGATCGAGGAGCCCGGCTCCGGCCAGTTCGGATCGACCGCCCGCATGCGGCTGTTGCCCACCACCCACTGGGTGTAGGTCCAGCCCTGGGCGAGCACCTCCCATACCCGCTCACACGACTCGGGCACATCCCGCTTTGCAGTGATCACCTCAGCACCCTCCATGTCTTTGGTTACCGCGCCGGATACCCGGCAATGGGGGGGATATTCGGCCCGCGCCTCGGGTTTACCGGCGCATGCCTGCGGTTAATCTCCCTAGCGGTCGAAAACCGGGACGACGAAAGGCGAGACCATGACGGTGCGACGGTTGATCCTCGGTGTGGGTGCCGTGCTGCTACTGGCCGGGATCATCGGACTGCTGGCGCCGGTGTCGGTTTCTGACAGCAACGGGCATTCGGTCGGATGTGGAAACGCCGTGGCGACGGACCTTTCCGCGGCCCGAAACGCGAACAACAGCAACGGGGCGAACATCCCGATCCTGAATCAGATCGTCCCGCACACCGACTATGTCGCGCAGTGCCAGTCGTCGGTGGGCGGTCGGCGCGCGTGGGCGATCCCGCTGGCCGTGCTCGGGGTCATCGCGATCGGCGCGACGTTGCTGACGGGACGTCGCGGGGCGGCAACGGGCGCTTAGCCCGGCTCAGATCACCCGGATTCGCGCGGCGTTGCGCAGCCCCTGCGGCGCGACCCGCGAAAGGCCGTACAGCGCATAGGCTTCCGGTGCTACCGGACGAATCGCCTTCTTCTTCTGGATCGACGACAGGATCGCGGTGGCGACCTTGTCGGGGCCGTAGCGCCGCACCGCGAACATCTTGCCCAGCTGCCCGCGGCGGCCGTCCACGGCGTCGGACTGCTTGCCCGCGGGCACATCGAATCTGGTGGTGTTGATGATGTTGGTGTCGATGACCCCGGGGCAGATGGTGGTCAGGCCCACCCCGGCGGCGTCGAGTTCGGCGCGCAGACAGTCGGAGAACATGTAGGTCGCCGCCTTCGAGGTGCAGTAGGCGCTCAGCGACTGCGACGGGGCGTAGGCCGCCATCGACGACACGTTGACGATGTGGCCGCCGGTGCCGCGCTCCACCATCCGCCGGGCGAACGACCGGCACCCGTTGACCACACCGCCCAGGTTGATGTCGAGCACCCGGTCGAACTGCTCGGCCGGGGTGTCCAGGAACCCGCCCGCGTGCCCGATACCGGCGTTGTTGACGACGATGTCCGGGACGCCGTGCTCGACGCTGATCCGCTCGGCGAACGACTCCACCGCCTGCGCGTCCGATACGTCGAGCGTGTAGGCGTGCGCGACGCCGCCGCGGGCGGCGATCTCGGCCGCGGTGGCCTTGACGGCGGCCTCGTCGATGTCGCTGATCACCAGCTCGGCGCCTTCGCGCGCGAAGGCGAAGGCGGTCTCGCGGCCGATCCCGCTGCCGGCGCCGGTGATCGACACCAGGGTGTCGCCGAACGACCCGCGGGGACGCCCGACCTGTGCGCGCAGCAGTGCGCGGCTGGGTCGCTTGCCCTCGTCCCAATCGGCGAACTCGTGCACCGCCGCCGCCATCACCTGCGGGTGCGACATCGGCGAGAAGTGGCCGGCCCGGATGTCGCGGCGCCACAGCCGCGGTACGAAGCGCGGGGTGTGGTCGTAGCCGTAGGGCCGCACGTACTTGTCCTTGGTGTTGACGATGAGCTGCACCGGTACGTCGATGACCGCCACGCCCTGCCTGCGACCGGAGAATGACCGAAAGTAGTTGGCGGGATAGGTTTTCACCGACTGGGCGGCGTCTCGGGCCAGCTTGTCGGAGTGGTGGATCTGCTCGACGGGGATGTTGTCGACCGCGTTGCGCCGCAGCGCCGGTACCGACAGGGCCAGCCGGAGGAGCAGCGGCGCGAGCACCGGGATCGAGAAGAAGATCATGTAGGTCAGCCGCAACGCCTGGCTGATCGCCCGGACGAAGGTGCGCGGCTTCCAGGGCGCCCGCAGACCGCTGAAGATGTAGTCGACCAGCTGGTCTTGGGCGGGTCCGGACACCGACGTGAACGTGGCGACCCGGTCATGGGCGCCGGGACGCTTCAGGTAGTGCCACACCCCGACCGACCCCCAGTCGTGGGCCAGGACGTGCACGGGCCGGCCCGGGCTCAGCTCGCCGGTCACGGCGGCGAAGTCGTCGGCGAAGCGGTCCATGCTGTAGGCCGACACCGGTTTGGGCACCGAGGACGCACCGACGCCGCGGTTGTCGTAGCGGAGGATCCGGAACCGCTCGGCCAGCAGCGGGACGACCCCGTCCCACAACACGTGCGAGTCGGGGAAGCCGTGCACCAGCACGACGGTGGGGCCTTCGGGATTGCCCTCTTCGTAGACCGCGATGCGCTCGCCGTCGGCGCTCTCGACGAAATGCTGGGCTACTTGTTGTGATGGCGGCATCTCCGACCTTCCGCTCCGGCTGCAGTGGCCACACCGTAGCAAGCGTGATCGGTGTCACAAGCCCGACGCGGGGTATCTGCCCTGGATGTGTCCCGGCGAGGGCGCAGTGACAGGATGGTTCTGGATGGCTCTTTCGCCTTCCGCAAGCGAGCTGATCGACCCGCCCCCGACCCACGAGCGATCGAGGAGTCAAAAAAGATGGCCTTCTCCGTCCAGATGCCGGCACTCGGTGAAAGCGTCACCGAGGGGACGGTGACCCGCTGGCTCAAGCAGGAAGGCGACACGGTCGAGCTCGACGAACCGCTCGTCGAGGTGTCGACCGACAAGGTCGACACCGAAATCCCGTCGCCGGCCGCGGGCGTACTGACCAAGATCGTCGCCCAGGAGGACGACACCGTCGAGGTGGGCGGCGAGCTGGCCGTCATCGGCGACGCCGCCGAGGGCGGCGGGGGGGGCGACTCCCAGCCGGCCGCGCCGGCGCCGAGCCAGCCGGAGCCGCAGGCGCAGGCCGCGCCCCCCCAGCCAGAGCCCCAGCCGCAGGCCCAGCCGGAGCCCGCGCCCGCTCAACAGGGTTCTGGTGGCGGCGCCGCGACCCCGGTGTTGATGCCCGAGCTCGGCGAGTCGGTCACCGAGGGCACCGTGACCCGCTGGCTCAAGAAGGTCGGCGACTCGGTCCAGGTGGACGACGCGCTGGTCGAAGTGTCCACCGACAAAGTCGACACCGAGATCCCGTCACCGGTGGCCGGCGTGCTGATCAGCATCATTGCCGAGGAAGACGCCACCGTGCCGGTCGGTGGCGAGCTGGCGCGCATCGGCGCCGGTTCCGACGCTGCCCCGCCCGCGGCCCCCTCGGCGCCCCCGCCCCCGGCGGCGCCGGCGCCGCCCGAACCCAAGCCGGAACCGGCGCCCCAGCCCCAGCCCCAGGCGCAGCCCCAGCCCCAACCCCAGCCCCAACCCCACCCCCAGCCCCAGGCGCAGCCCAAGCCGGCGCCCGCGCCGCAGCCCGAGCCCGCACCGGAGCCGAAAGCCCAACCGGCGCAGGCCCAGCCGGCGAGCGCGGGTGCCGACGGCGCGCCGTACGTGACGCCGCTGGTGCGAAAATTGGCCGCCGAAAACAACATCGACCTCAACTCGGTCACCGGCACCGGGGTGGGCGGCCGCATCCGCAAGCAAGACGTGCTGGCCGCCGCCGAGCAGAAGCAACAGGCCGCCAAGGCGCCCGCCGCCGCGCCGGCCCCCACCGCCGCGGCTCCCAAGGCCGCCGCGGCGCCCACCCCGGCTCCGGCGCTGGCGCACCTGCGGGGCACCACCCAGAAGGCCAGCAGGATCCGTCAGATCACCGCAAACAAAACTCGCGAATCCCTGCAGGCGACAGCCCAACTCACCCAGACCCACGAGGTCGACATGACCAAACTGGTCGGGTTGCGGGCCAGGGCCAAGGCGGCTTTCGCCGAACGCGAGGGGGTGAACCTCACCTTCCTGCCGTTCATCGCCCGCGCGGTGATCGACGCGCTCAAGATTCATCCCAACATCAACGCGAGCTACAACGAGGACACCAAGGAGATCACCTACTACGACGCCGAGCACCTCGGTTTCGCGGTCGACACCGAACAGGGCCTGCTGTCCCCCGTCGTGCACAACGCGGGTGACCTCTCCCTGGCCGGGCTGGCCCGGGCGATCGCCGACATCGCCGCGCGCGCCCGATCGGGCAACCTGAGGCCCGACGAGCTGTCCGGCGGCACTTTCACGATCACCAACATCGGCAGCCAGGGTGCGCTGTTCGACACCCCGATCCTGGTTCCGCCGCAGGCCGCCATGCTGGGCACCGGCGCGATCGTCAAGCGGCCACGGGTTGTGGTCGACGAGGCGGGCAACGAATCGATCGGCGTCCGCTCGATCTGTTATCTCCCGCTGACCTATGACCACCGGCTGATCGACGGCGCAGACGCCGGCCGCTTCCTGACCACCGTCAAGCACCGGCTGGAAGAGGGAGCCTTCGAGGCCGACCTCGGCTTGTAACGAAGGCCCGTAAAGAAGGACAAGCGAACGTGGCTCGCGCTGGTTCCAGTGCCGTGATCGCGATTGCGGGTTCGTCCGGCCTGATCGGCTCCGCCCTGGCCGCGGCCCTGCGCGCCGCCGATCACCGGGTGTTGCGCATCGTGCGCCGGGCCCCGGCGAACGCCGATGAGCTGCACTGGAATCCCGAGACCGGCGATCTCGATCCCGACACCCTGGTCGGCGTCGACGCCGTCGTCAACCTGTGCGGCGTCAACATCGGCAAGCGGCGGTGGTCGGGCGCGTTCAAACAGAGTCTGCGGGACAGCCGCATCGCCCCCACCGAAGTCCTGGCGCATGCGGTCGCCGACGCGGGTGTGGCGACCATGGTCAACGCCAGCGCGGTCGGCTTCTACGGCAACACCAAGGACCGCGTGGTCGATGAAAACGACCGCGCCGGAACGGGTTTCCTGGCCCGGCTGTGTGAAGACTGGGAGGCCGCCACGCTGCCGGCCCAGTACGGCGGTGCCCGGGTGGTGCTGGCCCGCACCGGGCTGGTTCTCTCCCCCGCCGGGGGCCTGCTGGGCCGGCTGCGGCCGTTGTTCCGCGTCGGGCTCGGCGCCCGGCTGGGCAGCGGGCGGCAATACATGTCGTGGATCACGCTGGAAGACGAAGTGCGCGCACTGTTGTTCGCGATTTTCGACGCCGAGCTGTCCGGCCCGGTGAACATGACCGGTCCCGCGCCGGTCACCAACGCCGAATTCACCACGGCACTCGGACGGGCGGTCAACCGGCCCGCACCCCTGATGGTGCCCGGTTTCGCCATCCGGGCCGCGCTGGGCGAATTCGCCGACGAAGGCCTGCTGATCGGGCAGCGCGCCATCCCGTCCGTGCTCGAGCGCGCCGGTTTCGTCTTCCACCACAACACCATTGGCGAGGCGCTCGGCTACGCCACCGCCCGGCGCGACCACGACTAATGGCGTCGCCTCACCCTTGCCGGCCCGGGCCGAGTACCGTCGCGACCGTGATCGATTCCATCCGGTCCAGCCAGGCCCTGATCGACGTCCGCCGGCTCGGGACCGTCGACTACCGCGTGGCCTGGCAGCAGCAGCGCGAGCTGGCCGACGCCCGGGTGGCCGGCGGCAGCGACACGCTGCTGCTGCTGCAGCATCCCCCGGTCTACACCGCGGGCCGGCGCACCGAGCCGCACGAACGGCCGGCGGACGGCACGCCGGTCATCGACACCGACCGTGGCGGCAAGATCACCTGGCACGGCCCCGGCCAGCTGGTGGGTTATCCGATCATCGGTCTGGCCGAACCGCTCGACGTGGTCAACTACGTGCGGCGCCTGGAAGAGGCGCTGATCAAGGTCTGCGCCGACCTGGGCGTGGACGGGGTCCGGGTGCCGGGCCGCTCCGGGGTGTGGGTGCCGGGCAACGAGGACCGGCCAGACCGCAAGGTGGCCGCCATCGGGGTCCGGGTGTCGCGGGCCACCACCCTGCACGGGTTCGCCCTCAACTGCGACTGCGATCTGGACGCCTTCCGCCCCATTGTGCCGTGCGGCATCCGCGACGCCGGGGTGACCTCGCTGTCGGCCGAGCTGCTTCGCCCGGTGTCGGTCGAGGACGTCCAGACGGCAGTCGGTGACGCCGTCTGCGACGCCCTGGACGGGGTGCTGCCGGTGCAGGATCACCCGGCCGCCCGCGTAGCATCAGCGATGTGACTGTCGCACCGGAAGGACGCAAACTGCTGCGCCTGGAAGTGCGCAACGCCGAGACCCCGATCGAGCGCAAACCGCCGTGGATCAGGGTGCGGGCCCGGATGGGCCCCGAGTACACCCAGCTCAAGAGCCTGGTCCGGCGTGAGGGGCTGCACACGGTGTGCGAGGAGGCCGGCTGCCCCAACATCTTCGAATGCTGGGAGGACCGCGAGGCCACCTTCCTGATCGGCGGCGACCAGTGCACCCGCCGCTGTGACTTCTGCCAGATCGACACCGGCAAGCCCGCCGAACTGGACCGCGACGAGCCGCGGCGGGTCGCCGACAGCGTGCGCACGATGGGACTGCGCTACGCCACGGTCACCGGGGTGGCCCGCGACGACCTCCCCGACGGCGGCGCCTGGCTGTACGCCGAAACGGTGCGCGCTATCAAGGAGCTCAACCCGTCGACCGGCGTCGAGCTGTTGATCCCCGACTTCAACGGCGAGCCCGGCCGGCTGGCCGAGGTGTTCGAGTCACGCCCGGAAGTATTGGCGCACAACGTCGAAACCGTGCCGCGTATCTTCAAGCGGATCCGGCCCGCGTTCACCTACCGGCGCAGCCTCGACGTGCTGACGGCGGCCCGCGACGCCCACCTGGTCACCAAGAGCAACCTCATCCTCGGCCTGGGCGAGACGCCCGACGAGGTGCGCACCGCCCTGGCCGACCTGCGCGGCGCCGGCTGCGACATCATCACCATCACCCAGTACCTGCGCCCGTCGGCGCGTCATCACCCCGTCGAGCGCTGGGTGAAGCCGGAGGAATTCGTCGAGTTCGCGCAGCACGCCGAAGAGCTGGGCTTCGCCGGGGTGCTGGCCGGACCGCTGGTGCGCTCGTCCTATCGCGCGGGCCGGCTCTACCAGCAGGCCGCCCGCAGCCGCGCCTGACCAAGCCGGGGCACGGTGGCAGCGCTTGCCAGTCGCGGCCCTACGTATCCTTTGACTATGGCTAAATCCCGCACCGCCGCTGAGAACAAGGCCGCCCGAGCGCAGGCGCAGGCCGCCCGCAAGGCCGCCGCGCGGGAGCGCCGCACCCAGTTGTGGCAGGCGTTCAACATGCAGCGCCAGGAGGACAAGCGCCTGCTGCCATACATGATCGGCGCCTTCATGCTGATCGTGGGCATCTCGGTGGGGGTCGGGATCTGGGCGGGCGGGCTGACGATGATCACCCTGATCCCGTTCGGCATCGTGCTGGGCGGGCTGGTCGCCTTCATCGTGTTCGGCCGCCGCGCCCAGAAGTCGGTCTACCGCAAGGCCGAAGGCCAGACCGGCGCCGCCGCATGGGTTTTGGACAACCTCCGCGGCAAGTGGCGCGTGACCCCGGGGGTGGCCGCGACCGGCCACTTCGACGCCGTGCACCGCGTGATCGGCCGCCCTGGCGTCATCCTGGTCGGCGAGGGAGCGGCGACCCGGGTGCGCCCGCTGCTGGCGCAGGAGAAGAAGCGCACCGCCCGCCTGATCGGGGACGTGCCGATCTACGACATCATCGTCGGCAACGGCGAGGACGAGGTTTCGCTGGCCAAGCTGGAGCGCCACCTGACCCGGCTGCCGGCCAACATCACCGTCAAGCAGATGGACACGCTGGAGTCGCGGTTGGCCGCGCTCGGCTCGCGGGCCGGCGCGGCCGTCATGCCTAAGGGGCCGCTGCCCAATGCGGGCAAGATGCGCGGTGTGCAGCGCACCGTCCGCCGCAGATAGCGGCGATCGCAAGCGCGGCGAAGCCGGGCGCGGCGGGTCGCCGCCCTCGGGTCAGCGGCGCACCACGGCCGTCGCGGTCACCCGATCCTGCATTCCGCGGCCGTCCCAATCGGTGAACAGCGCGGGGACAACCATTCCGACCAGCACGCCGCGCACCACGGCCCGGCCCAGGCCGACCGACCCGCGGTCGTCCACGGTCACCACCTGTAGGCGCAGTGCCAGCTGGCCGGGCGTGAACCCGAACAACCGCAAAAAGGCTACGCCCAGCATGAACCAGACCACCAGGACGGCGGTGGCCAGCACCGGCTGGGCGAACAGGCCGAAGCGCATGGCCAGCCCGGCCAGTCCGTAGGAGATCAGCCAGTCGATCATCAGCGCGCCCAGCCGGCGCCCCATCGGCGCCAGCGACCCCGGCCCGCTTTCTGGAAAGCCCAGCTTTTCGCCGGGGTATGCGGATCGCGATTCCGCCATCACCGGCGCGGACCGGAGTCCGAATACGCCGCGGAAACGGCCCGATGATAAGGGCACACGATGCGCCGGATGTCTGGAAAAGATACGATCTTGCGATCCATGGCCCCACAATAGAACCCGCCGCCGACGCGGCCACTTTTAGCGTGTGGCATGGTCACGTAACGTGCGCGCAACATCGGGTTGACTGACGGGCAACATCTGCTCCATAGCGTCAGGCCGCGGATCTCACCAAGTAAAGGAGCATTCTGTGACGGAAACGACGCCCGACGACGTCTTCAAACTCGCCAAGGACGAAAACGTCGAATTTGTCGACGTCCGGTTCTGTGACCTGCCCGGCATCATGCAGCACTTCACAATTCCGATTTCGTTCTTCGACGAGAGCGTTTTTGAGGAAGGCCTGGCCTTCGACGGCTCGTCGATTCGCGGATTCCAGTCCATTCACGAATCCGACATGCTGCTCCTCCCCGATCCCGCGACCGCGCAGATCGACCTGTTCCGCGAGGCGAAGACGCTGAACCTCAACTTCTTCGTGCACGACCCGTTCACCCTGGAGCCGTACTCGCGCGACCCGCGGAACATCGCCCGTAAGGCCGAGAACTACCTGATCAGCACGGGCGTGGCGGACACCGCCTACTTCGGCGCCGAGGCCGAGTTCTACATCTTCGACTCGGTGAGCTTCGACTCGCGCACCAACGGCTCGTTCTACGAGATCGACGCGATCGCGGGTTGGTGGAACACCGGTTCGCCGAACGAACTCGACGGCAGCCCGAACCGCGGCTACAAGGTGCGCCCCAAGGGTGGCTACTTCCCCGTCGCCCCGGTCGACCACTACGTCGACCTGCGCGACAAGATGCTGTCCAACCTGATCACGGCCGGCTTCAGCCTGGAGAAGGGCCACCACGAGGTGGGCACCGGCGGTCAGGCCGAGATCAACTACAAGTTCAACACGCTGCTGCACGCGGCCGACGACATGATGCTGTACAAGTACATCGTCAAGAACACGGCCTGGCAGCACGGCAAGACCGTCACGTTCATGCCCAAGCCGCTGTTCGGTGACAACGGCTCCGGCATGCACACCCACCAGTCGCTGTGGAAGGACGGCAGCCCGCTGATGTACGACGAGACCGGCTACGCCGGCCTGTCGGACACCGCCCGCCACTACATCGGCGGCCTGCTGCACCACGCGCCGTCGCTGCTGGCGTTCACCAACCCCACGGTGAACTCCTACAAGCGTCTGGTGCCCGGCTACGAGGCCCCGATCAACCTGGTCTACAGCCAGCGCAACCGGTCGGCGTGTGTCCGCATCCCGATCACCGGGACCAACCCCAAGGCCAAGCGGCTCGAATTCCGTTGCCCCGACTCGTCGGGCAACCCGTACCTGGCGTTCTCGGCCATGCTGATGGCCGGCCTGGACGGAATCAAGAACAAGATCGAGCCGCAGGCGCCGGTCGACAAGGACCTCTACGAGCTGCCGCCCGAGGAGGCCGCCAACATTCCGCAGGCTCCCACGCAGCTGTCCGCGGTGATCGACCGGCTGGAAGAAGACCACGAATACCTCACCGAGGGTGGCGTGTTCACGCCCGACCTCATCGAGACGTGGATCAGCTTCAAGCGGGAAAACGAGATCCTGCCGGTCCAAATCCGGCCGCACCCTTACGAATTCGCGCTGTACTACGACGTGTAGGCCAGCCGGCGCAAACCTGCCGGGACGCGCCTGATCTGGTCACCGCGTCGGCAGTAGATCCGGTGAAATCCACCCGCTCGGCGATCACAGCACCGATCGCCGGGCGGGTGGACTCATCGACGTCCGCCCTTGCTGCGCAACGTCATCCGTCAGCGGCGTCTGCTGCGGCGAGCAACGCCCTGCCCAGCTTGCGAGCTTCGGCCGGCGCGATGATCGGGGTATCGGGACAGTCGATGACGACCTGGCACTCGGCGCGCCCGTCAACGTATTGCCGCCCGACGACGGAGACCACGATATCGGTCGGTGACCCCTGGCCGGGGTAGTTGATGCTCCACTCCGGGCCGTCGAACACCCGGAAGGCCGCCCCGGCGGTGTCCCATTCGTCGACCATGGTGGCGCTGGTCGGCGGTGCAAGGTTGGGTTTCATGGCTAGATCGTCGCCGCGATTCCGCGCGCGGGCGTGAGTAGTGCGCTACTCCACTTGTATGGCGAGGGCCGGCTGACGAAACCACCCGCGTGGAGATTGCCGCGCGGGTGGTTTCGCATTTTGCCGCCTCGGCTGTTATCCGCGGCGCGCGCAGTCCTGGTCGGCGGGCGCTGACGGCCACGCGCACGCGTCGATGTCCGTTGTGCCGCCGAAGTAGCCCCCGCCGGTGAAGGCCCCGAAAGCGTTGCCATTCCTCGCGGTATACGTGGCCCCGCCGCCGCCCGGTCCGGCATCGGCGCTATCGACGATCAGCGTCCAGTTCATGCTCAACAGCGCGGTCTTGTAGGCGCGCATCACGTCGGTCGGGGACCCGTTGACGAAGAAGTGCACATGAATGCCGCCGTCGCGAAGGGCATCGGGGCCGTCGGTTCTGGTGGTCACCGGCGTCGGGATCAGCGACCGCAAATACGCGACGGCGGCGGTCGCGGTCGAGCGCGAGGCGAGGCTGGTGACCGTCGTGGCGTGTGGCCCGCGCGTGGTGGTCGCGAAGCCCGCATACGGTGAACCACCGCACCCCGCCGTCACCACTGCGATGGTGGCCGCCGCAGCGCAAACAGTGGGGCGCATGTCCACTCCGTTCGGGGTGAGGATCCCCGAAACATAGGTGATGGTCGGCCGCGCGAGCGTGCCTTGGGCGCCGATTAGGTGCCGGCGGGCGTCGAATTAGGTGTCGTCAGCCGTCGAGCGCGAGGTCTTTGCGGAAGCGTTGCATGCCGTCGATCTTGTCGTCCAGGCTGGCGTCGGGCCCGGCGTAGAACATCCACGGCATGGTGATGATGCCGGTGATGCCGGCGTCCTCGGCGCGCCGATAATCGGCGGTGGTGAACGCATCGGTCAGCGGTGTCAGAATGGTGAAATCGTGCATGCCCAAACCGTTTTCGGCGCGCATCTGGCGTAGCCGCCCGACCGCGTCGATGGCCCGCTCGGTCTTGATCAAATCGCCGATCCAGCCGTCGTTGCGGGCGGCGCGGCGCAGCGCGATATCGGACAGGCCGCCGACATACACCGGTATCGGCGGCGGAGTGGGTTGCATCTCCAGCCGCGGCGCTTGATAGAACTCGCCCTCGAACTGCGTCCAGCCCGGCGACCACAGCGCCCGCATCAGCTCGATGATCTCGTCGGTCCGCTTGCCGCGCCCCTCGAATCGTTCACCCATCAAAGCGAATTCCTCGCGGCACCAACCCACGCCGATGCCCAGCTCCACCCGGCCGGACGCCAGCACCGCCGCGGTGCCGATCGCTTTGGCCGCCGAGTACGGGTTTCGCATCGCGGGGATGTAGACGGTGTTGACGAACCGCAACCGCGTGGTGACCTGGGCCAGCGCGCCGACGAGCACCCAGGGATCGGGCCAGTCGGTGAACGGCTGCCAGCGCCGTTCGCCGTCCCTGGTGTACGGGTACGGGGTGTTCAGGGTCTCCAGATTGACGACGTGGTCGGGGATGCCGATCCCGTCGTAGCCGAGCTCGTCGGCCGCTTTGGCGAGCTCGATGATCTCGCGGGTATTCAGGAAAGCGCTGCTGATGTAGAACTTCACTGCGTCTCCTGCGCCCAGGCCGGCTCGATGAAGACGCCGTCGGCCTCGACAGTGACGCCCTCGGCATCCGAAATCGTGCCGCGCGCAAAGACTTTGCGCCCCTCCTTGCCGTCGACCCAGGCCTCACAGCGAAGCGGGCCCAGCGGGGTGCCGCGCAGATATTTCACGGTGATGGTGCCGGTGAACCGCGCCTTGGACAGCCCCTCGCTGGCCGCCTCGCCGAGCATGTGGTCGAGCACCAGCGCGCTGACGCCGCCGTGCACCAGTTTGGGCGGACCCTCGTAGGCCGAGCCGAGGATGAACTCGCTCCAGCAGCGCCCGTCGCTCTCGTGGTGCACGACGATCGGCGGCGCGATGGGGTTGCACACACCGATCGCGGCGTTGCCCAGCGGCAGCGGGCGGCCGTCGACGCGGTAGCTCACCCCGATCGGGCGGGTGCGTTGCCGCAACGACGCGGTGACGGCCTCGATCGCCCGCGTGGCTCCGGCGACGACGTCATCGTCGGCCTGGGTCCGGACGGTGGCGTCGACGAGCTCGCGGACCGCATCGGCCAGCGGAGCGTACAGCGCGGTCACCCGATCGGCCTCCGCCGCGCTGAGCACCTCGAAAATGGCGTCCAACGCGCCGGCCTCCTGACTCAACTTCCAAACACCTTGCGCACGACGGCTTTTGCGCGTCGCGTCACCCGTAAATAGTTGTCCAAGAACTCCCCGCCCTCATCGGTCGGCCAGCCCGCGGCCACGGCGACCGCGTTGAGCTGGCGCCCCGGCCCGGGCAGCTGATCGGTGGGCTTACCGCGGACCAGCACCAGCGCGTTGCGGGCCCGGGTGGCGGTCAGCCAGGCCTGCCGTAACAGCTCCACCTCGTCGGCGGGCATTAAACCGGCCGCGGCGATCGCGTCCAGACACTGCAGCGTCGACGTGTTGTGCAGCGCCGGAATCTCGTGGGCGTGCCGCAGTTGCAGCAGCTGCACGGTCCATTCGATGTCGGCCAGTCCCCCACGGCCCAGCTTGGTGTGCGTGTTGGGATCGGCACCGCGCGGCAACCGCTCGGAATCGACGCGGGCCTTGATCCGCCGGATCTCCTGCATCGCCTCACTGGACACCCCGCCGGGTGGATACCGCGTCTTGTCGGCCATCAGCAGGAACCGCTGCCCCAGCTCCGCGTCGCCGGCAACCGAGTGCGCACGCAGCAGCGCCTGGATTTCCCACGGCTGCGCCCACTGCTCGTAATAGGCGGCGTAGGACGCCAGGGTGCGCACCAGTGGACCCTGACGGCCCTCCGGCCGCAGATTGGCGTCAACTTCCAGCGGCGGGTCGACGCTGGGCGTGCCCAGCAGGGCCCGCACCTGCTCGGCGACGCCCGTCGCCCACCGCACCGCCGCGGAATCCTCGACGCCGGGCGCCGGTTCGCAGACGAACATCACGTCGGCGTCGGACCCGTAGCCCAGCTCCGCACCGCCCAGCCGGCCCATGCCGATAACGGAGATGGCCGCCGGCGCCTTGCCGTTCTCGGGCAGGTTGACCCGGATCATCGCGTCCAGCGAGGCCTGCAGCACCGCCACCCACACCGAGGTCAGCGCCGCGCAGACCTCGGTGACCTCGAGCATGCCGAGCAGGTCGGCGGACGCGATGCGGGCCAGCTCACGACGCCGCAACGTGCGCGCAGCGGCGATCGCCCGCACCGGGTCGGAGTGACGGCCGGCCGCCGCGACCAGCGCGCGGGCCACCGCGGCGGGTTCGATGGTGAGTAATTTGGGGCCGGACGGCCCGTCGCCGTAGTCCTGAATCACCCGCGGCGCGCGCATCAGCAGGTCCGGCACGTACGCCGAGGTGCCCAGCACATGCATGAGCCGACGGGCCACCGCGGGCTTGTCACGCAGCGTGGACAGGTACCAGCTTTCCCCGGCCAGCGCCTCGGACAGCCGGCGGTAGGCCAGCAGACCACCGTCAGGGTCCGGCGTGTACGACATCCAGTTCAGCAGCCTGGGCAGCAGCACCGACTGCACCCGGCCGCGCCGGCCACTCTGGTTGACCAGGGCCGACATGTGCTTCAGCGCGGTCTGCGGACCCTCGTAGCCCAACGCCGCGAGCTGCCGTTCGGCGGCTTCGGAGGTCATGCCGCGGGTCATCTCCAGCCCGGGGGGGCCGATCGATTCCAGCAGCGGCTGATAGAAGAGTTTGGCGTGCAGCTGGGACACCCGCAGGTTTTGGTGCCGCAGCTCCTCGCGCAGCACCCCGGCCGCGTCGTGGCGTCCGTCCGGCCGGATGTGGGCGGCCCGCGCCAGCCAGCGCACCGCCTCCTCGTCGTCGGCCTCGGGCAGCATGTGGGTGCGCTTGAGCCGCTGCAACTGCAGCCGGTGCTCGAGCAGCCGGAGGAACTCGTAGGAGGCGGTGAGGTTGGCCGCGTCCTCGCGGCCGATGTAGCCGCCCTGGCCCAGCGCGGCCAGCGCGTCCACCGTCGACGCCACGTGCAGCGAGTCGTCGCCGCGGCCGTGCACCAGCTGCAGGAGCTGCACGGCGAATTCCACGTCGCGCAATCCGCCGCTGCCGAGCTTGATCTCGCGGCCGCGGACCTCGGCGGGCACCAGCTGCTCGACCCGGCGGCGCATGGCCTGGACCTCGACCACGAAGTCTTCACGCTCGCAGGCGACCCAGACCATCGGCATCAGCGCGTCCAGGTAGCGCTGCCCGAGTTCCGCGTCACCCACCGCCGCACGGGCTTTGAGCAGCGCCTGGAACTCCCACGTCTTCGCCCAACGCTGGTAGTAGGCGATGTGCGACTCGACGGTGCGGACCAGTTCGCCGCTGCGTCCCTCCGGCCGCAGGCCGGCATCGACCTGAAAGAAGGCCTCGGAGGCCAGCCGCATCATCTCGCTGGCCACCCGGGTGGTGACCGTGTCGGCCTGCTCGCCGACGAAGATCACGTCGACGTCGCTGACGTAGTTCAGTTCGCGCGCACCACATTTGCCCATCGCGATGACCGCCAGCCGCGGCGGCGTCCGGTCGCCGCAGACGGTCTTCTCGGCCACCCGCAGCGCGGCGGCCAGTGCGGCGTCGGCCAGGTCCGACAGGTGGGCCCCCACCACGGGGAACGGCACCACCGGTTCGTCCTCCACGGTCGCGGCCAGATCCAGCGCCGCCAGCACCAGCAGCCGGTCGCGGTACAGGGTGCGAAGTCGCACCATGGCCGAGCCCGGCGCCGCCAGCGCCTCGTCGACGCATCGGGCGAACATGTCGCACAGCTCGTCGCGGGTGGGCAGTTTTACGTTGCCGCGCAAGAGTTTCCAGGACTCCGGCTGGGCGATCAGGTGATCGCCCAGGGCCAGCGACGAGCCGAGCACACCGAACAGCCGGCCGCGCAGCGGGCGTTCGGCGAGCAGGGCGGCGTTGAGTTGATCCCACTCGGCGTCGGGATTCTCCGACAGCCGGACCAGGGCGAGCAGCGCGGCGTCGGGATCCGCCGCGCGCGACAGCGACCAGAGCAGGTCGACGTGGGCCTGGTCGTCGTGCTCGTACCAACCCAGTTGCGCCATGCGTTCGGCCGCTTGCGGATCGACCAACCCGAGCCGGCCGACGCTGGGCAGCCTGGGGCGCTGCGTGGCGGGTTTGGTCACGACCACGACCGTAGCGCAAGCCGCCGCTCTTCAGCCCGATCGGCGCTCGATACTGGCTACAGCGACAGGTAGGTGCTCAGCTCGTAGGGGGTGACGTGGCTGCGGTAGTTGGCCCACTCCGTGCGCTTGTTGCGCAGGAAGAAGTCAAAGACGTGCTCCCCCAGGGTTTCCGCGACCAGCTCGGAGGCCTCCATGGCGCGAAGCGCGCTGTCCAGGCTGGTCGGCAGCTCGCGATATCCCATCGCGATGCGTTCCTCGGCGGTCAGGTCCCACACGTTGTCCTCGGCCTGCGGCCCCAGCACGTAGCCCTTCTCCACCCCGCGCAGCCCGGCGGCCAGCAGCACCGCGAAGGTCAGGTACGGGTTGCATGCCGAGTCGGGGCTGCGGACCTCCACCCGACGTGACGACGTCTTGTGCGGCGTGTACATGGGCACCCGCACCAGCGCGGACCGGTTGGCCGCACCCCACGACGCCGCGGTGGGCGCCTCGCCGCCGCCGACCAGTCGCTTGTAGGAGTTCACCCATTGATTGGTGACGGCGCTGATCTCCGAGGCGTGCTCGAGGATCCCGGCGATGAAGGACTTGCCCACATCGGAGAGCTGCAGCGGGTCGTCGGGGCTGTGGAACGCGTTGACGTCGCCCTCGAACAGGCTCATGTGGGTGTGCATCGCGGAGCCGGGGTGCTGCCCGAACGGCTTGGGCATGAAGGTCGCGCGAGCGCCGTTGTCGATTGCGACCTCCTTGATGACGTAGCGGAACGTCATCACGTTGTCGGCCATCGACAGCGCGTCGGCGAAGCGCAGGTCGATCTCCTGCTGGCCGGGCGCGCCCTCGTGGTGGCTGAACTCCACCGAGATGCCCATGAATTCGAGGGCTTCGATCGCGTGGCGGCGGAAGTTCGAGGCGGAGTCGTGCACGGCCTGGTCGAAGTAGCCGGCGTTGTCGACGGGGACCGGCGGCGTCCCGTCGTCCGGACCCGGCTTGAGCAGGAAGAATTCGATCTCGGGGTGCACGTAGCAGGAGAAGCCCAGGTCGTTGGCCTTCTGCAGCTGGCGGCGCAGCACGTGCCGCGGGTCCGCCCACGACGGCGATCCGTCCGGCATGGTGATGTCGCAGAACATCCGCGCCGAGTGGTGGTGGCCGTTGGCAGAGGCCCACGGCAGCACCTGAAAGGTGGACGGGTCGGGGTTGGCCACGGTGTCGGATTCGGAGACCCGCGAGAAGCCCTCGATCGAGGAGCCGTCGAAGCCGATGCCCTCCTCGAAGGCGCCCTCGAGCTCGGCTGGGGCGATGGCGACCGACTTGAGGAAACCGAGCACATCGGTAAACCACAGCCGAACGAAGCGGATGTCTCGTTCCTCGAGCGTGCGGAGGACGAATTCCTTCTGTCGATCCATAATCCGAACAGTAGGCAACGGCTGTTAACGCTGTGTTACCGATGCCCGCTCAGAAGCGTTGCGAAGCTTGCCGGGCGCTGGTCAGGACTGGCAGTCGGCACCCCGAATGCGGTTGGGCGCTACGGAAGCTCGCCTTGATGGCCCGGACAGTAGACGTCCACCGATGCGGTGACGAATTTGACGGCGGTGCGGGTGACGCGATCAGAAACTATGCGTAAGGACGGATTTTCCGTGTACGCCCTGTTCATTTCCTCGTTCACGGCGTCCTGGACCGAGGACCCGTGATCGAGTTCGCCACAAATCTCACGGGCTCGATAGACGAGCCCCGGCACGTTGTCGGTGGCCGGAATCTGTTGCTGGGCGAGCAACGCCACGAATTGCGCGTCCTGACTCGGGTCGGCCCCCGCGCCGCCGGCGCAGATAACTGGGGCGGCAAGCAGCATCGAAGTGTTGACCAGAGCCTCTGCGAGGCGGGCGATTCGGACGCGCACGGTGGAATTTTCGTTTCTTTGTGTCACCTGCTCGGCAGATCTCATCTATTGGATACCGAGCGGTAACAGCGGAGGTAGCTGGCGCCTGCAATGATCGACATCATAACCGGTCGTCGTCGTCGATCACCACAGCGCTTTCGCGCGAACCCGCAGCTGAGCGGCATCGCGCGACGGCGGCATCGGGGCGCGCCCCTTCAGGTGACGGCGTGTGCGGTGATCGCCGCGTTGCTGAGCACGCCCCCGATCGTGGCCGGCACTGCACAGCTGCCGGCGGCTCGCGCATTCAGCGCCCACGGCATAGTGTCCACCGCGTTGGTCAAGCCGGCTCCGGTAGGCGAGCTCACGCCCGATCCGCCCCAGATCCCGCCACCACCAACGGTTAAGCCGCTCGAGCCGCCTGTCGCGGCGCCCCCACCCCGGGCGGAGCAACCGCAGTCCCCGCCGCGGCAACAAGCACCCGCACCGCAACAGGACGCACCACCGCCTGCACCACCGCCTGCACCGCCGCCTCCGGCCCAGCCTCCACCGCGGGGCCATGTCCAGCTCTCACCGTGAGCCAAAGCCGGGTGAAAAAGCTATGACTCGCATCGCTCCGCGGGCGGGGGCCGGTGCTGATCAGGACTGGCAGCGGTAGCCGGCCGGCGGCGGCGCGCCGGCGACGAGATAGCGGACGACGGCGGTGTCCACGCATTGGTGGCCGTTGAACACCGCGGTGTGCTGCGTCCCGTCGTAGGTGATCAGCGGGCCGCCCAACTGGCGGGCCAGGTTCACGCCGGCCTGATACGGCGTGGCCGGGTCGTGCGTGGTGGACACGACGACGACCTTGCCGGGCGCCATGGACGGGGCGGCGTGCGGCGCCGACGTGGCCGGTACCGGCCACAGCGCGCACAAATCGCGGGGAGCGTTTCCGGTGAACTGCCCGTAGCTGAGGAAGGGTGCGGCCTGGCGGATCCGCTGATCGGCGCTCACCCAGCTGGCCTGGTCGGTCGGATTCGGCGCGTCGACGCAACGGATCGCGTTGAACGCATCCTGGTCGTTGGAGTAGTGCCCGTTCTTGTCGCGCCCCTCGTAGTCGTCGGCGAGCAGCAGCAGGTCGCCGGCGTCGGTGCCGCGCGCCAAGCCGAGCAGGCCGCTGGTCAGGTACTTCCAGTGCGCCGGTGTGTAGAGCGCGTTGATGGTGCCGGTGGTCGCGTCGGCGTAGCTCAGGCCGCGTGGGTCCGCGGTACGGCCCGGTTTGGTCGCCAGGGGGTTCACCAGCGCGTGGTACCGGTTGACGAATTGGGTCGGGTCGGTGCCCAGCGGGCAGCCCGGCGAGCGGGCGCAGTCGGTGGCGTAGTCGTTGAAAGCGGTTTGGAATCCCGCCATTTGGTTGACGTTCTCGTCGATCGGGTCGACGGTCGGGTCGATGGCGCCGTCGAGCACCATCGCGCGCACGTGGTTGCTGAACTTCTCCAGATAGGCGGTGCCCAACTCGGTGCCGTAGCTGTAGCCCAGGTAATTGATCTGGTCGTCGCCCAACGCTTGGCGTACGGCATCCATGTCCCGGGCGACCGAAGCCGTGCCGGCGTTCGCCAGAAACGCCGCGCCCATCCGGTTGACGCACTGCTGGGCCAGCTGCCGGTAGAGCTGCTCGATGTGCGCCACCCCGCCGGGGCTGTAGTCGACCATCGGCTCACGCCGGTACGCGTCGAACTCCGCGTCGGTGCGGCAGCGCAGGGCGGGTGTCGAGTGACCGACTCCCCTGGGGTCGAAGCCGACCAGGTCGAAGTTGCGCCGGATCGGGGAGTTCTCCAGTTGCGGGGCCATCGCCGCCACCATGTCGACCGCCGAGCCGCCGGGACCGCCGGGGTTGACCAGAAGGGATCCGATCCGTTGTCCCGTCGCGGGTACCCGGATCACCGCGAGCCGGGCCTGCGCGCCGCCCGGGTTGTTGTAGTCGACCGGCACCGACACGGTGGTGCACAGCGCGGCGGGGATATCGCTTGTGTCACCGACGAATTGGCCGCAGCTTCCCCAGCCCTGCGGCACCGCGGCCGACGGTGGATTCGGGCCCGGTGTCTGCCCGGCGCCGGGTTCCGGTGTGGCGACGGCTTCGTACGGCGCGACGACGCATGGACCACCGAGCAGCAGCACGAACGAAAACAGCGCCGAGCTCAGCGATCTCAGGCGCGACATGGCTGTCATCGTTGCAGCCCCGGGTACCCGTGACAGCGCGAAACGGTTACGCCTTGGTCTCGGCTGCCGTCTGCACCCAACGCGCAACCGGCTCGAAAAAACGACGAAAGTTTCGCGGCGAGTTCAGGTTCGGTTCAGCGCGAGTGCCGGGCTAGCACTTGGCGCCCTCGGGCGGGATGGACCCGCTGACCAGATACGCCGTGATGTAGTTGTCGATGCAGCCGTCGCCCTGGAAGACCACGGTGTGCTGGGTGCCGTCGTAGGTGAGCAGCGAGCTGCGCAGCTCGTTGGCCAGATCGACGCCGGCCTTGTACGGGGTCGCCGGATCGTGGGTCGTCGACACCACCACCGTGGGCGCCAGGCCGGGCGCGGAAATGGTGTGCGGCTTGCTGGTCGGCGGCACCGGCCAGAACGCGCAGGTGCCCAGTGGGGCGTTACCGGTGAACTGCCCGTAGCTCATGAACGGCGCGAGCTCGCGGGAGCGCCGGTCTTCGTCAACCACCTTGGCGCGGTCGGTGATCGGCGGCTGGTCGACGCAGTTGACCGCCACCCGCGCGTCGGTGGCGTTGCTGTAGTGGCCGTGCGAGTCGCGGCGCATGTACATGTCGGCCAGGGCGAGCAGGGTGTCGCCGTGGTGGTCGACGAGTTCGGACAGACCATCGGTCAGGTGATGCCACAGGTTCGGCGAGTACAGCGCCATGATGGTGCCGATGATCGCGTCGGAGTAGCCCAGCCCGCGTGGGTCGTTCGTCGGGACCGGCCGGCCGACCATGGGGTTGTTCGGGTCGACCAACGGGTCGACCAGGCTGTGGTAGACGTCCACCGCTTTGGCCGGGTCGGTGCCCAGCGGGCAGGTTGGTTGCTTCGCGCAGTCCGCGGCATAGTCGTTGAACGCGTCCTGAAATCCCTTGGCCTGGCGCAGGTCGGCTTCGATCTGATCGGCGTTCGGGTCGACTGCGCCGTCGAGAATCATCGCCCGCACGTTGTGCGGGAACGCCTCGGCATACGCGGAGCCGATACGGGTGCCATAGGAGTAGCCGAGGTAGGTCAGCTTCTCGTCACCGAGCGCCGCGCGAATGGCGTCGAGATCGCGTGCGACGTTGACGGTCCCGACATTGGCCAGGAAGTCTTTGCCCATCTTGTCGACGCAGCGGCCGACGAACTGTTTGGTTTCGTCCTCCATGTGGGCCACCCCCGCCGGGCTGTAGTCGACGTTGGGCTCCGTGCGCAACCGGTCGTTGTCGGCGTCGGAGTTGCACCAGACCGCCGGGCGTGACGCCCCCACCCCGCGGGGGTCGAAGCCGACGAGGTCGAATCGTTCGCGGACCTTCTTGGGCAACGACTGGACGACACCTAATGCCGCTTCGATGCCGGACTCTCCCGGGCCGCCGGGGTTGATCACCAGCGAGCCGATCTTGTCTCCGGTCGCGGGGAAACGAATCATGGCCAGCGTTGCCACGTCGCCGTCGAGGTGGTTGTAGTCGACCGGGACGGCCAGTTTGCCGCACAATGCGCCGGCCGGAAGTTTGACCTTCGGGTTCGCGGCCCGGCACGGCGTCCATTCGACGGCCTGGCCCAGCTTCGGCCCCGACATGACGGCGCGCCCGACCACCACGCGGACACAGCCCGCCGCAAGCAGCGCGACGGCAGCCATCGACGTCCAGATCAGCAGCGTGCGCGCGATCTTGGCGCGACGAGACAGGCTCATGCCCACCTATGCTGCCAGAGGAAACCTGAGATCCTGATTAGCGGCACCGCCACCGGACCTACCGCGCGAGCGCGAGCAGCTCTTCCATCGCCACCGGGAACTCGTCGGCAATATCCCACAAGTCCGGCAGCAGATCCGGGCAGGAAAGCAGGCCGATGTCGAGTTTGCCCCGCAGCGACATTGCGGTGATGTTGAGTCCCGAGCCGTGAAATATCGGCCCCAACGGATACATCGATTTGACTTCGCAGCCCAGCATGTACAGCGGAACCTGCGGTCCCGGCACGTTGGAGACCACCAAATTGTGTACCGGCATGCTGTCGGTGAATCGGGTTCTGGCATAGAGCCGCATCGCGATGCCGAAAACCGCCGGCGCGGCGAATTGCGTCCAATCCTGCAGCAACGACGCGCCGATAGCTGAACTGTGTTCTTTGGCAACCGAATTCGCCCGGGCGATGGCTTTCAGGCGTACCACCGGATCGCTGATTTGGGTATGCAGACTGGAAAACATCGCCGACACCTGATTGCGGCCCGGCCGGTCGGATTTGCCGTGCACCGAAACCGGCACCGACGCCACCAGTGACGAATCCGGCAATTCGTTTCGGTCGGTCAGGTATTGGCGAAGCACCCCGGAGACCAATGCCATCACCACGTCGTTGACTTTGACGCCGAAATGGTCCTTCACCGCTTTGATGTCGTCGATATCCAATTCGGCATAGGCGACGTTGCGACGGTCACTGATCCGGGCGTTGAACACGGTTGCCGGCGCCGCAAACGGGCGGGCCATGGTCAGGCCGTCGCGGGCCCGTCGCACCGTGGCGAGCACCGACGAGACGGTGTCGGGTACCACGTTGGCCAGGTGCAGGGGCCGGGCCGCGAAGCGGACCAGCCCGCCGGCCGCGATCTGCCACCCATGAGCCCCGCCGACGCCCTCGGCCGGTTCCGGGGCCGGGGCGTCGGCCTCGGTCGCACACAGCTGCGACATCAGGTTGGCGCCGGTCACCCCGTCGACGCCGGCGTGGTGCACCTTGGTCATCACCGCCAGCCGCCCGTCCCGGTGGCAATCCGTGCCGGCCACGCCCTCGATGACCCACATCTCCCATAGCGGCCGGCCGCGGTCCAGCGGCCTCTCGGCGATGTGGCCGCAGATCTCGGAGAGCTCGAACCGCCCTCCCGGCGCCGGGAGCGCGATGCGGTGCAGGTGGCGATCGATATTGAATTCCTCGTCGTCCACCCAGACCGGGTGGTCGAGATTCAGCGGACTGTTGGCGAGCCTTTCGCGGAACGCCGGAATCGCCTTGATGCGCAGCGCCAAGGCGTCGCGCAGCCGGTCGAACGTGTAACCGCCCGGCACCGTCGACGTGTCCAGCTCGACGATCGAACACACATGCAGGGGCTGTGACGACGTCTCCAGGTACAAGAAGCTGGCGTCCAGCCCGCTCAGCCGCTGCATGCGCGAATGGTATGTCTCACACCACCGCGGCGGTGCAACTGCGCAAAAGAAATGGCAGAATCGGGTAGTCAAACGAACCCGGGGACCAGTCAGGACGAATCCTGGCGGCCACGAGGATCGAACCGACCACCATTAGGGACAATGATGTCTGAGCACAACGTTTACGGTGTCAACTCCCCCGCGCAGCCCGAAAAGCCGCGGACCAAGATCCGCATCCATCACCTGCAGAAGATGAAGGCCGAAGGCCACAAGTGGGCCATGCTGACGGCCTACGACTATTCGACCGCCCGCATTTTCGACGAGGCCGGCATCCCGGTGCTGCTGGTCGGCGACTCGGCGGCCAACGTGGTGTACGGCTATGACACCACCGTGCCCGTCTCGATCGACGAGTTGATTCCGCTGGTGCGCGGCGTGGTCCGGGGCGCCCCGCACGCGCTGGTCGTCGCCGACCTGCCGTTCGGCAGCTACGAGGCCGGGCCGGCCGCCGCGCTGGCCGCCGCCACCCGGTTCATGAAGGAGGGCGGCGCACACGCGGTCAAGCTCGAGGGCGGCGAGCGGGTCGCCGAGCAGATCGCCTGCCTGACCGCCGCCGGCATCCCGGTGATGGCGCACATCGGGTTCACCCCGCAAAGTGTCAACGGCCTGGGCGGGTTCCGGGTGCAGGGCCGCGGTGACGCCGCTGAGCAGACGGTGCACGACGCGATCGCCGTGGCCGAGGCCGGCGCGTTCTCCGTCGTCATGGAGATGGTGCCGGCCGAATTGGCCACCCAGATCACCGGCAAGCTGACCATCCCCACCGTCGGGATCGGGGCCGGACCCAACTGCGACGCCCAGGTCCTGGTCTGGCAGGACATGGCCGGTATGAGCAGCGGTAAGGCCGCCCGCTTCGTCAAGCGGTTCGCCGACATCGGCACGGAATTGCGCCGGGCCGCAACGCAATATGCGCAAGAGGTGGCCGGCGGGGCGTTCCCCGCCGACGAGCACTGCTTCTGATCCACCGCCGATCGACCCCGCTATTTGCGCGCTAAGGCCGTCCGTCTGCGCGTCGCACCTGGTTGACGACGTTATTGCCGTCACCGCGAAACCGCTGAAAAGCGTTGCGGTACAGGGCTGTACGATTGCTCGCAGAGACTAACTCTGACGAGCAGGGGTGGACCACATCGACCGGGGGAATCGCGGTGACTTGGTGCACCGTCGAGCGGTGTTGGCCTTACCGCTGCTACTGGCGGGAGGCATGGCGCTGGCCCACACACCACGCGCGTCCGCGGAACCACCGCCTCGCACCTCGCCGCAGGCAAGCCGGTGGTCGCCCGAGCGCGCCAACCGCTGGTATCAGGCGCAGGGCTGGCCGGTCGGCGCGAACTACATCACCTCCAACGCCATCAATCAGCTGGAGATGTTCCAGCGTGAAACCTTCGACCCCCGGCGCATCGACACCGAATTGGGCTGGGCGCGCACCAACGGGTTCAACGCGATCCGGGTCTTCCTGCACGATCAGCTCTGGGCCCAGGACTCTCGCGGGTTCCAGGGCCGTCTGGCCCAGTTCGTCGACATCGCCGCCCGCCGCGGCATCAAACCGCTGTTCGTCCTGTTCGATTCGTGCTGGGATCCGTTTCCCCAGGCCGGTCCGCAGCGCGCGCCGCGGCCCGGCATCCACAACTCCGGCTGGGTGCAAAGCCCGGGGGCGGCGCGCCTCGACGATCGCGGCTACCTGCCCACCATGCGCGGCTACGTCACGGGAGTCCTGACGCAGTTCCGCACGGACGATCGCATCCTGGGCTGGGACCTGTGGAACGAGCCCGACAACCCCGCGAACGCCTACGCCTCGGTCGAGCGCAGAGACAAGGTTGATCTTGTCGCCCAGCTGCTGCCCCAGGTGTTCGAGTGGGCGCGGCTGGTTGACCCTTGCCAGCCGTTGACCAGCGGGGTCTGGCACGGCGAGTGGGTCGACCCGGGTAGCCGCAGCGTCATCAGCGGCATCCAGCTGGACAACTCCGACGTGATCACGTTTCACTCCTACGCCGAGCCGGCGGAGTTCGAAAGCCGCATCGCGGAACTGGTTCCGCTGGGCCGCCCCATTCTGTGCACCGAGTACATGGCCCGGCCGCTGGGCAGCACGGTGCAAAGCATCCTGCCGATCGCCAAGCGTGCCGGCGTCGGCGCGTTCAACTGGGGACTGGTCGCCGGCAAGACGCAGACCTACTTCCCGTGGGATTCCTGGGATCAGCCGAACCCCGACCCCGCGATGCCGCAGGAATGGTTTCACGACCTGCTGGGCCCTGACGGGCGGCCGTTCCGCGACACCGAGATCCAGACGATCCTGCAACTGAGTGACCTGGCGATGCACCTGCAACCGCCGCCACCACCGCCGGGCTGAGGCGACCGGTCAGCGGCACCGATCCTGGAAGTCGGTCAGCGGCTGGCGAATGCCCTCCAGGTCGGCATGGGTCTGCGGGTTGGCATCCATGTATTGCTTCAGCTGCGCGCGCATATCGTCACGGGGCTGCCCCTTCAAGCTGGTGAAGTACGCGTTGACGTCCGGGTGCGTGAACAGATACGCCGAGGTCGCCGCGGCAACGCCGGACGATACCTGGGCAAGGTCGGCCGCCGTGCAATTCGGTTGCGACGACGGTGCCGGTTCCGGATCGTCCATCGGCCAGTCCGCGGCTGCCGAACCCGCCGTCGCGAAAAGCGTTGCCAGACTGACCGCGCCGGCCGCCATTGCGCCGGCAACGACTCGGGCTGCCGGGCGAATAAAAGACACCATGGAAACGCTCCTTCGTCGGGCATCCGCAACCGCGGCCGTTATCCCTACCGCAAACCATAAAAGGTTTCTTCGCCGCGCATGCGCTAATCAGCCGGCAAAGAAATTTGAGGCATTCTTCGATCTCGACCCGCACGTCGGGCCGCGACGGCAGAATGCTTGTGGTGGCAGGAAGGAGGCCGCAGATGAATCGGCGCCGCTGGTTTGCCGCAGTGCTGGTGTTCGCGGGCTTTGCCGCGACTCCGGGAATCCTCGTCGTGGTGCACTCCGCCGATCGCGCGGAGGCGACCGTGTGTGTGGGCGGGGGCCGGCGCATCTCGGTCAGCGGATGCACCAACATTGCGGACAACATCGAACGCTATGTCCCGCCGCCGGCCGCTTATGCGCCGCTGCCGGAGGACGACGCGCCGCCTCCTCCCCCGCCGCCCTAGCGGCGGCCGCGACGGGCGCCGCACTCACCGGCGCCGATCCGCGGCGGTCTGGCCACTTCGGTATGGCAGGCTATGGGTGCCCATTCCCCCCGTCCATCGTGTTCACGGCCGCGGTGCCGCGCCCAACGCGCCCGCCCGGCCCTCAGTGGAGCCGAAGATGCCTGCAAAAGCGTCGCAACCCTCGCGTCATCTCGAGGTCGAGCGCAAGTTCGACGTGAGCGAATCCACCGTGTCACCCTCGTTCGAAGGGATCGCCGCGGTTGCCCACGTCGAGAAGTCGCCGACGCAAACCCTCGATGCGACGTACTTCGACACGCCCATCCACGATTTGGCGCGCAACAAGATCACCCTGCGCCGCCGTACCGGGGGCTCCGACGCGGGATGGCATTTGAAGCTGCCGGCCGGTCCCGACGCCCGAACCGAGGTCCGCCTTCCGCTGGACGCATCGGGCGGAAACGATTCGGTGCCCGAGGAGTTGACGGACGTGGTGCTGGCAATTGTCCGCGACCGTCCGCTGCAGCCCGTCGCGCGAATCACCACTCAGCGCGAGAGCCAGGTCCTGTACGACGCCGCGGGCACCGCGCTGGCCGAGTTCAGCAACGACCATGTCACGGCGTGGTCCACGCGGGGATCCGAGGACACCGACTCGGCGCCGACCGAACAGGAATGGCGCGAGTGGGAATTGGAGCTCCTCGAGGCGAGTGGGCTGGCCAACGGCACGGCCGGGGTGGAGCTGCTGAACCGGTTGACCAATCGGCTGCTGGACGCCGGGGCCGCGCCGGCGGGGCACGGCTCCAAGCTGGCCCGGGTGCTGGCCACCACGCCCTCGCCCAACGGCGCTGCGCCGTCCGACGATCCGCTGCAGCGCGCGATCGCCGAGCAAGTTCGCGAGCTTGTGGTGTGGGATCGCGCGGTGCGCGCCGACGCCTACGACGCCATTCACCAGATGCGGGTGACCACCCGCAAGCTGCGCAGCCTGCTGCGCGATTACCAGGACTCGTTCGGGCTGCCCGAGGAAGGGTGGGTCTTAGACGAGTTGCGTGAGCTCGCCGGAATCCTGGGTGTGGCCCGCGACGCCGAGGTGCTCGCCGAGCGATACGAACACGATTTGGACAGCCTCGCACCGGAATTGGTGCGAGGGCCGGTGCGCGAACGTCTGGTCGGGGGCGCTCGGCGGCGCTACCAGACCGGGCTGCGGCGGTCATTGATCGCCATGCGCTCGCAGCGGTACTTCCGCCTGCTGGACTCCCTCGACCTGATAGTGGCCCAAACCCCTGGCGCCGCCACGGCCCAGGAACCGGCGCCGGTGACCATCGATGCCGCCTACAAGAAGGTCCGCAAGGCGCAGCGGGCCGCCGCCCAGGTCGACCGCGAGCACCCGGACGACCCACACCAACGCGACGAGGCGATACACCGGATCCGCAAGCGGGCCAAGCGACTTCGCTACACCGCCTCCGCCACCGGCGCGGCGAAGGTGTCCGAACGGGCCAAGGCGGTCCAGTCGTTGCTCGGCGATCACCAAGACAGCGTCGTCAGCCGCGAGCATCTGCGGCAGGAGGCCGAAACCGCGCACGCCGCCGGCGAGGACACCTTCACCTACGGGCTGCTGTATCAGCGGGAGGCCGACCTGGCCGAGCGCTGCCGCGACCAACTCGACGACGCCCTGCGCAAACTCGCCAAGGCGGTCCGCAACGCGGGGCATTAGAACTGACGGCATCGGTTGCACCACCCGATGAACGCGGCGAGCTGACCAGGTGAATCTTTGGATTTTCGGTGTGAGTAACCGCGCGGGCGTAGGCTCCCAATCGACGAATCGGCCACGCAGCAAACACGAACGTCACCGAGGGGGCCGGCAGGTGGGACTCGACATCGGTCGTTGGGTGAGAGCCAGCGCGGCGCGGACCTGTATGCCCAACATCGACACCACGGACGCCGAATTTTGACGGGGTAGCCGTGGACTTCTGGGCTCCTCCCGAGATCACTTCAGCGCTGATTCATTCAGGGCCGGGGCCCGGGTCGTTGCTCACCGCCGCCGACGCCTGGCGGCAGCTGGCGATCGAGCTGGGGCAAACGGCCGCCAACTACGCCGCCATCGTGGCCGCCATTCCCTGGCAGGGACCATCGGCGACGGCGATGACCGCATCCACGCTGCCCTACGTCGCGTGGATGCACACCACCTCTCTGCAGGCCACTCACATGTCGGTGGCGGCGGACGCCATGGTCAGCGCGTTTGCCGTCACCCAGGCGGCCGTGGTGCATCCGAGCGTGGTCACTGCCAACCGCACGCTGCTGGCCCATCTGATCGCGACAAACATCTTCGGCGTCAACTTCCCCGCCATCGCCGCCACCGAGGCCCAATACCTGCAGATGTGGGCGGCTAACACGACGGCCATGCTCGGCTATCAGGCGACCAGCCTGCAGACCATGGCGATGCCGACGTTCGCGCCCCCATCGCCGATGACCAACCAGAACGCACCCGCGGTTCAGACGGCCGCGGTGGCCAGGGCGGCAGCCACGCCTGCAGCCGCTGCCGATCCCCCGGCCCTCAACCTTCCCACGGATCCGTTCTTCTCCAACCCCACCATCTCGGCCTTACTTAACCAGGTGGGCCAATTCGTCTCGAGCGGGTTCCCGTTCAACGCCCTCAGCGTGTTCACCGGAGGTCATGACCTCTTCCCCGGCCAGTTCCCAGACGTTCTGGCCCCCACTCCCCGCAACCTCGCTATCGCGTACAACCTCACCGGCCCCGAGGCCGTGGGAGGGGCTCCCAACTTCTACGCTCCCGCAGCGGCCGCCGCCGAGACCAGTGCAATGGAAACTTCCGTCACCGCTTCGCTGGGCAGCGGAATGTACGTCGGTAACCTGGTGGTCCCGCCTTCGGCGGTCACCTCCCCGATTCAGCTGGCGGCCGCAGAGGCGCCGTTGGTGGCAACAGCAGCCGACGGCACTCCACTGATCCCGATGTTCGTCCCGCCGATGCCACCGGGAGCGCGCAAGGCCCAGCGGGATAAGCCCGACGAGAAGGGCTATGGACCGCCCATCCCCGGCACCATCATGCGGCCGCCTCCGTCAGGCGGATGAGCGAAGGCCCGCCGCGCGGGTTCCTCAGCGCCGCAAGCAGAATGAGTATTGCCGGGATCAGGCACGTCACCGAGCTAGACTTCCCATAGCCGGTTCTTTTGTTTCACAGCCGATCTATGTCGTCCGGGGATCGGGAAGGACGGACTGATGAAGCGGTCAGTAATGGGCGTGGCGGCGCTGGCCGCCGTGGGACTGGCACCCCTCTGCGTTCCGGCGGCGCAAGCGCAGGCCGACGATCCATGCGCAAGCATCACCGATCCGGCTGCCTACCAGGCTTGCATCGACAAACGCGATAACCCCATGCACAGATACCAAGGTAATTGCGATGCATTCCCCCTGTACGGGCAGGAGGGCCAGCTTTGTCGGGACTTTTGGGTCCGAAAGTCCGCACCCCCGGAATCAGTCCTTTTCGCGTAACCGGCCCTCCACTGCCGCATTGCGGACGGAGGTATCAGCCGGATGCGTGGGCGCCACGCTGAAGGCGGACGAGTTGGCCTGTAAGCCGGATTCTGTTCCCCGCCGCCGCGCATGAGCAACGGCGGCGGGGCGGCGACCATCCATCTGGACACACCGTCACCGGGTGCCTCGAGCGGCCTACCCGCAGGCTCGGGCGAGCAGCCCTCGAACGCCTGCGCGGCCACACCTTGCGGTGCGGCCTTCTTGGCCTTGCTTCGGGTGGGGTTTGCCTAGCCACCCCGGTCACCCGGGATGCTGGTGCGCTCTTACCGCACCGTTTCACCCTTACCACCGCGAGGGTGGCGGTCTGTTTTCTGTGGCACTTTCCCGCGAGTCACCTCGGATTGCCGTTAGCAATCACCCTGCTCTGTGAAGTCCGGACTTTCCTCGAACCGCTTGCGACGGTCCGCGGCCGCCCGGCCAACTCGTCCGCGACGATCCACGGTACTACCTGCGACATGCCGGGGCCAGCAACGATGGCTCGCGCGGCTCTATCGTGGACCTGATGGAGCAGTGGCAAAAGCGTGTCGACCGCGGCGATTGGGATGCCATCGCCGCCGCTGTCGACGAGTACGGGGGCGCGCTGCTGCCCCGGCTGGTCACGCCCACGGAAGCGGCCCGGCTGCGCAAGCTCTACGCCGACGACGACCTGTTTCGGTCGACCATCGACATGGCGCCCAAACGCTACGGCGCCGGCCAATACCGCTATTTTCACGCGCCCTACCCCGACCCGATCGAACCGCTCAAGCAGGCCCTCTATCCCCGGTTGCTGCCGATAGCGCGTGACTGGTGGGGCAAGCTCGGCCGGGACGCACCGTGGCCGGACAGCCTCGACGATTGGCTGGCGACCTGTCATGCCGCCGGCCAGAGCCGATCCACTGCCCTGATGCTGAAATACGGGGCGGGCGACTGGAACGCGTTGCATCGGGATCTGTACGGGGACTTGGTCTTCCCGCTACAGGTTGTCATCAACTTGAGCAACCCCGACACCGACTACACCGGCGGCGAATTCTTGCTCGTCGAACAACGGCTGCGTGCCCAATCCCGAGGCATGGCAACACAACTGCCGCAGGGTTACGGGTACGTTTTCACTACCCGGGAACGACCGGTGCCCTCGGCCCGGGGTTGGTCCGCGGCGCCGGTGCGCCACGGCGTCTCGGTCGTCCGCTCCGGCGAGCGCTACGCGATGGGGCTGATCTTTCACGACGCGGCGTAGCCGTTGCTAGCCGGTTCGCCGCAAGACCATCAGGTTGTCGGCCGTCGTTGCGACTTCCCCGTTCGGACCGACCATTTCGCGCTCGACGGCCTCGGTTCGCAGCCGCGTCCAGCGCGGCGGGTCCAGCCGCAGCGAAGCGAGTACCTCCTCGACACCGGCGAAGTGGTGATCGTGATGCTCCGCCCACGGCGGAGGCGCTCCATGGTCGACGATCAGCAGCACACCGCCACGGTTCACCCGCTCGGCCGCGCGTTGCAGCACCCCGTCGCGCTCCAGTCGCGCCGGTGAGTGCAGATACTGCGCGGAGACCAGGTCGAAGGTCCCTTCGGGAAAGCTCTCGTTGAGATCGTGTCGTTGAAAGTCGATGTGTGCAAGCAAGTTCCGCGCCGACGCCGCGTCGGTGGCGCGCCGCAGCGCGGTGGCCGAGATATCGACGGCCACCACCTCCCAGCCGCGCTCGGCCAACCACAGCGCGTCGGCCCCTTCCCCGCAGCCCAGGTCGAGGGCCCGGCCCACCGGCAGGCCGGCGGCCACCTCGGCCAGCCGGGGATTGACCCGTCCGCTCCACACCCGCTCCATCGATCGGTAGCGCTCCTCCCAGAACCGCTGGGCGTCATCAGTTTTGCACGAATTGTCCACGTCGCAAGCTTGCCTACCCGGCACTTCTTTTGCCAAGCTGAATTGCCATGCAGGCAAAAACCACGCCCGACATCGACCTCCTGGTGCGCCGGCGACTGCGTGAACTGCGCGTGCAGCGCGGCCTGACGCTGCACGAGGTCGGCGAGCGCGCCGGCATCGACGTGTCCACGCTCAGCCGGCTGGAATCCGGAAAACGCCGGCTCGCATTGGATCACCTGCCGCGGCTTGCCCGGGCCTTGTCGGTCAGCACCGACGACCTGTTGCAGACGCCGCCGACGCCCGATCCGCGGGTGCGTGGCACCGCACACACCCACCACGGTGTGACCTATTGGCCGCTGACCCGTCAGGGCCCGGCCGGTGGCCTGCACGCGTTCAAGATCCGGGTCAGCGCGCGGCGCCGCACGCCGCCCGCCGAGCTGCCGGTGCACGAGGGCCAGGACTGGATGTATGTGCTGTCCGGCCGGCTGCGGCTCATCCTGGGCGACCGTGACTTCGCCATCGATCCGGGCCAAGCCGTCGAGTTCTCGACGTGGACGCCGCACTGGTTCGGCGTGCTGGACGGGCCGGTGGAGGCCATCGTGATCTTCGGACCCCACGGCGAGCGGCTCCACCTGCACAGTTGATCAGCGCTGTGGCTCAACGGCCTTTTCGCCCGCGGCCTTCGCGTTCGGCCGGCGCGGCGTTAGCGTGGCGTGGTGGATCGGGTTTGGGAATACGCCGTGGCGGCGCCGCGCATCGCGCCCGGTGTCGTCTCGATGGTCGGATACCGGGCGCTCGACGTTCCCGACGGCGTCCACCGCGGCATGCCGTCCTCGGCGTTGACCTTCATCGTCAGCCGCGACGACGGGGTGGAAGCCGGTGACACCGCCGACGCGCTCGCGGTCGCCCGACCCAATCCGCTTCTCCTCGCCGGCCTGCACGTGCAGGCGAGTCACGTGCGGCAACGGCGCGGCCAGGCCGGCGTGCAGCTGGCGGTGCATCCGCTCGCAGCCCGTGCGCTGTTCGGCGTACCGAGCGCCGAGCTCCTCACCGCCGACTACGACGCGACGGCCGTATTGGGCCGTGGCGCCGTCGAACTGCACGATCGGCTGACCGAACCTCACGGGTGGCCCGACGCGTTCGCGCTGGTGGCCGAATACCTCATCGATGCACGACGACGGCGGGACGGCGTCACCGTGCGTCCCGACCTCGCGTATGCCTGGCAGCTGCTGGAGCGCAGCCAGGGCATGGCACCGGTCGCCGGCCTGGCCGAAGCGGTCGGCCTGACGACGCGGCACCTGACGACGTTGTTTCGCCGGGAGGTCGGTCACTCACCGAAGACGGTGGCGATGCTCATGCGATTCCAGAACGCGACGGCGCAGATCGCCGAGTCGGCACGCCGGTACGGCCGCGTCGATCTTGCACGAGTCGCGACCGCCACCGGCTACTCCGACCAGGCGCATCTGACCCGCGAATTCGGCCGGTTCGCCGGTGTGCCGCCACGACAGTGGCTGGCCGAAGAGTTCCGAAACATTCAAGACGGCGGCCACTCGTTCAACGCAGACTGGGAGCATGACCGCTTCGAATCCGACCGTCTGGTTGACATTGCAGGCCCATGACGCACCCAAGCTGATCGATTACTACGTCGACACGTTCGGCTTCGCCCTCGCAGCGCGCTACGGGCAAGGCGAAATCGTGGATCATGCGCAACTGAACTGGCCACACGGATACGGCGGCATCATGCTGGGTAGTTACAAGCCCGGCGCCCAATGGTGCCGCGAACCCGGCACCGCCGGCGGATACATCGTCACGTCCGATCGCGACGCGCTCTACGAACGGGTCCTGCAACACAAGGCCGACGTCGTGCGCCCTCTCGCCGAAACCGATTATGGCGCACTTGAATTCACCGTTCGCGATCCGGAAGGTAACCTGTGGTCCTTTGGCGACTACCGCGGCGAAGCACTGCCGGCGTGACGCTGTGGTCCACCGTCGGCGGCGACGCCTTGAACCGATGGTGTTCTCAGCCGGTCAGATACGCCGTCTGGTTGACCAACCGCACCGAAGACGCTCCGTCGGAGTAGAACTCGGCGATGCTCAACGACGCCAGGTCGAGGTGCAGCCGGTACAGGATGCCGGGTCCGGCGTCCAGCGCCTGGCGCAGCAGCATTTTGATGGGTGTCACGTGCGACACCAACAGCACCGTCGTGCCCTGGTGTGCGGCGATGATCCGGTCGCGGACGCTCGACACCCGGTCGGCCACCGCGTCGAAACTCTCCCCGCCCGGCGGTGCGGTGCTGGTGTCGCGCAGCCAGCGACCGTGCAGTTCGGGGTCGCGCTCGGCGGCCTCGGCGAACGTCAGCCCCTCCCATTTCCCGAAGTCGGTCTCGATCAAGTCGTCGTCGACGGTCACATCCAGGCCCAGCGCCTTGGCGGCGGCCGCCGCGGTGTCGTAGGCCCGTTGCAGCGGTGAGGCGAATACCGCCGAAATCCCGCCGCGCTGCGCCAGATAACGCGCCGCCGCATCGGCCTGGCGGTGCCCCACCTCGGTCAGCGCCGGGTTGCCGCGACCCGAGTAGCGGCGCTGCACCGACAGCTCGGTCTGGCCGTGCCGCAGCAACAGCAGCCGCGTCGGGGTGCCGCGCGCGCCGGTCCAGCCGGGCGCCGGTGGGGATGCGACAGTGGCGGCGGCTGGCGGTTCGGGCTGGTCCACCGGGTCGGAACGTTGGGCCGGCTCGAGGCCTTCCGTCGCGCCGGTGGCCTGGGCCGCGGCGTCCATCGCCTCGTTGGCCAACCGATCGGCGTGCGTGTTGCGCTCCCGCGGAATCCACGAGTAGCTGATCTCGGCGAACCGTGCCGCTCGGCTTCGGGCCTGCGCGTGCAGTTCGATCAGGTCCGGGTGCTTGACCTTCCACCGCCCGGACATCTGTTCCACCAGCAGCTTGGAATCCAGGTACACCGCGGCCTCGGTGGCACCCAGGTTCAAAGCGTCGTCCAAACCGGCTATCAGGCCCCGGTATTCGGCGACATTATTGGTTGCCCGGCCGATGGCTTGCTTGGCCTCCGCCAGCACGGCGGTGCGGTCCTGGGTCCACACCACCGCACCGTATCCGGCCGGCCCGGGGTTGCCGCGTGATCCGCCGTCGGCTTCGATGATGACTTTCACTGATCGAATCCCGTGACCCGCAGCAGGATCGCGCCGCATTCCGGGCAGCGCACCACTTCGTCTTCGGCGGCCGCCGAGATGCGGGACAGCTCGCCGCGGTCGATCTCGAGGCGGCAGGCCCCGCACCGGCGCCCCAGCAGCTGCCCGGCGCCCGCGCCTCCCCCGGCACGCTGGCGTTCGTAGAGGGCGGACAGCGCCGGATCCAGGGCGGCGCTCAGCGAGTCGCGCCGCGACGACTGAAGCTCGCGGGCCTCGCTGATTTCGGCGACCGCCGCGTCGAGAGCCTGTCGGGCGCTGGCCATCTCGGCCTCCAGTGACGTGAGTGTCTGCTGCTCACCGTCCAGCTGGGATTGCAGCTCCTCGCGACGTTCCATCACCTCCAGCAGCGAGTCCTCCAGGCTGGTTTGACGACGCTGCAAGGTCTCCAGCTCGTGCTGAAGATCGGACAGTTGCTTGGCGTCGGTCGCTCCCGACTGCAGCAGCGAGCGGTCGCGGTCCTCGCGCTGGCGGACCGCATCGATCTCCGCCTCGAGCCGCGCTACCTGGGCGTCGATGTCTTCCAAGGCGATGCGGACCGTGGCCAACCGGTCACCGGCCGCCTCGAACTCCACCTGCAACCGCTCGCACGCTTCTTGTTCCGGTAGATGCTTCGCCCGGTGCGCGATCCGGGACAGCTCGGCATCCAATTTCGACAATTCAAGCAGCGAACGCTGCTGTGCCACTTCTGCTTTCATGATCCGTCACCCCCGGACTCGTTGCCAACCTGCTCGACATTCCAAGGGTCGGTGCGAATCGAGCTCACCCGCACCGGGAGCTCCGCACCGAAACGCGACCGCAGCAAGCCGGCGGCCTGTTCACACCAAGGGAATTCACTTGCCCAATGTGCCACATCGATCAAGGCCACATCCGAGGCACGGCGATGCTCGTCGGCCGGATGGTGGCGCAGGTCGGCCGTCACGTAGGCCTGCACGCCGGCACTTGCCACGGCGGTCAGCAACGAATCCCCGGCGCCGCCACAGACGGCGACCCGCGACACCGGCGAGTCGGGATCGCCCGCCGCCCGCACTCCCCACGATGTCGGCGGCAGCGCGGCTCTGACGCGGGAGACGAAGTCGCGCAACGGTTCCGGGCGTGCCAGCGTCGCAATGCGGCCCAGCCCGGCGTCGCTCGGCGGGGGCACCAGCGCGAGGATGTCGAAGGCGGGCTCCTCGTAGGGATGGGCGGCGCGCATCGCCGCCAGCACCGCCGCCCGGCAACGTGCGGGGGCGACGACCTCGAACCGGTCTTCGGCCACCCGTTCGACGTTCCCGACGCTGCCCACGGCGGGCGAGGCGCCTTCGTGCGGCAGGAACTGCCCGATGCCGCTGACGGTCCAGCTGCAGTGCGAGTAGTCGCCGATGTGGCCGGCCCCGGCCGCAAACACCGCCGCCTGCACCGCTTCGGCGTTCTCCCCGGGCACGTAGACCACCCACTTGTCCAGGTGGGGCGTTCCCGATGCCGGTTCGAGCACGGCCTCGACCGTGAGGCCCAGGGCCGCGGCCAGCGCATCGGAGACGCCGGGGCAGGCCGAGTCGGCATTGGTGTGCGCGGTGAACAACGAACGCCCGGACCGGATCAGCCGGTGTATCAGCGCACCCTTGGGCGTGCTGGCCGCCACGGTGTCCACCCCGCGCAACAGCAGCGGATGATGGGCCAGCAGCAGGCTCGCCCAGGGCAGTTCGTCGACGACCGCCGGCGTCGCGTCGACAGCGACGGTCACCGACTCCAACTCGTCGTCGGGGTCGCCGCACACCAGGCCCACCGAATCCCACGATTCAGCGAGCCGCGGTGGGTAGGCCTCATCGAGGACGGCGATGACATCGGCCAGCTTCACGCTCACCGCTGCCCCCCGATGCCCTCCACCGCGACCGCCTCCGAAATAGCCTGCACCAACTGCGGCCACTCGCGGCGCACCGCGGCCCGCAGGTACCGCTCGTCCAAGCCGACGAACGTATCACAGCGGCGAATCGCAATTCCCCTGTCATGCAGACGCTTTCGTATCTGGACCGCGTCGGGCGTGCGGAACAGCACGAACGGGGCCTCGCCATCGACCACGTCGGCGCCCGCCGAGACCAGGCCGGCCACCATGTCGGCGCGCAGCCGGGCCAATCGCGCCGCCCCGGTCGCCGCGTCGGTCACGGCGCGCCGGCTGCAGCACTCGGCGATGGCCGTCAGTTGCAGCGTCCCCACCGGCCAGTGCGCCCGCTGCGCGGTCAGCCGCGCCAGCACCTCCGGCGAACCCAGCGCATAGCCCACCCGCAACCCGGCCAGCGCCCAGGTCTTGGTCAAGCTGCGCAGCACCAGCACGTCGGGCAGCGCGTCACCGGCCAGCGATTGCGGCTCGCCGGGAATCGAGTCGGCGAACGCCTCGTCGACCACCAGGATCCGGCCGGGCCGGCGCAACGCCAGCAGCTGAGCCCGGGTGTGCAGCACCGAGGTGGGGTTGGTCGGATTACCCACCACGACCAGGTCGGCGTCGTCCGGCACCGCCGCACCGGCCAGGCCGAACGGCGGCTCCAGCACGACGTGGTGCACCGGCACCCCGGCCGCGGTCAGCGCGACGGCCGGCTCGGTGAACGCCGGCGCGATGACCGCCGCCCGCTGCGAGCGCAGGTTGCCCAGCAGGACGAATGCCTCGGCCACCCCGGCCAGCGGCAACACCTCGTCGCGGGTCCGGCCGTGTCGTTCGGCGGCCGCGTCCTGCGCCCGCTGCACGTCGTCGACGCTCGGGTAGCGCGCCAGGTCGGGCAGCCGCTGGGCCAGCCGGCGCAGCAGCCACTCCGGTGGGCGGCCGTGCCGGACGTTGACGGCGAAATCCAGCATCCCGGGCGCGACGGCCTGATCACCGTGATAGCGCGCCGCAGGCGGGCTCAGGTTCAGACTCGCCATCCGTGAAACACTAGTGCGCCGGCTATGCCGCCCGGCGGAGCATCACCAACACCGTCACACCCGGCCGCAGCCATCAAGGACAATGGTGAGGTGACAGGCACAACGTCAGCCGATCGCCAGGCTCCCGGCGACGCCACCTCCAAGGGGGCGCAGCTGGTGATCTTCGATCTCGACGGCACGCTGACCGACTCCGCGGAGGGGATCGTCGCCAGCTTCCTGCATGCGCTCGACCACATCGGCGCCCCGGTGCCACCCGGTGACCTCGTCGCGCAGATCGTCGGCCCGCCGATGGACGACACCTTCCGGGCCATGGAACTCGGTGACGACGCCGAGGAGGCGATCGCCGCCTTTCGCGCCGAGTACGGCGCCCGCGGCTGGGCGATGAACGCGCTCTTCGACGGGATCGAGGCCCTGCTGGCAGATCTGCGTGCGGCCGGTGTCCGGTTGGCGGTGGCCACCTCCAAGCTCGAGCCGACGGCCCGGCGCATCCTGGCCCACTTCGGGCTCGACCAGCACTTCGAGGTCATCGCCGGCGCCAGTCCCGACGGTTCGCGCAAGACCAAGGTCGAGGTGCTGGCCCACGCGCTGGCGCAGCTGGAGCCGCTGCCCGAGCGGGTGCTGATGGTCGGCGACCGCAGCCACGACGTGCACGGCGCGGCCGCCCACGGCATTGACACCGTGGTGGTCGGCTGGGGCTACGGCAGGGCCGACTTTCCCGATCGCGCCGCCGGCGGCAGCCCGGACGCTTCCGGCGTGACGCACGCCGCGACCATCGACGAACTACGGAGGGCGCTGGGTGTCTAGTCGTGAGCCGCTGCACGTGACGTTCGTGTGCACCGGCAACATCTGCCGTTCGGTGATGGCCGAAAAGATGTTCGCCGACCAGCTGCGCCGGCGCGGCCTCGCCGACGCGGTCCGGGTGAGCAGCGCCGGCACCGGCAACTGGCACGTCGGTGAGTGCGCCGACGAGCGGGCGGCCGGCGTGCTGCGCGCCCACGGCTACCCCACCGACCACCGCGCCACCCAGGTCGACGCCGAGCACCTGGGCGCCGATCTGGTGGTGGCTCTCGACCGCAACCACGCCCGGATGCTGCGGCACCTGGGCGCCGACGAGGACCGGGTCCGGATGCTGCGGTCCTTCGATCCGCGCACCGGCGCCCACACCCCCGATGTCGACGACCCCTACTACGGCGACACTGCCGATTTCGAACGCGTCTACACCGTCATCGAGGCCGCGCTGCCGGGCCTGCACGACTGGGTCGATGAACGGCTCGCGCAGAACGGGTCCGGTTGATGCGCCGCTTGCTCTTTCTGCTGCGCCCGGGCTGGATAGTGCTGGCGCTGGTGGTCGTCGCCTTCGCGTATCTGTGCTTCACGGTGCTCGCGCCCTGGCAGCTCGGCAAGCACAGCAGGACCTCGCAGCAGAACCGCCAGATCGAATCCTCGCTGAACACCGCGCCCGTTGCGTTGAAAACGCTGCTGCCGCAGCAGAACTCGGCGGCTACCGGCGCTCAGTGGCGTCAGGTCAACGCCACCGGGCACTACCTTCCCGGCGTGCAGGTGCTGGCCCGGTTGCGGGTGATCGATTCGAAGCCGGCGTTCGAGGTGTTGACGCCGTTCGTCGTCGACGGCGGACCGACCGTCCTGGTCGATCGCGGCTACGTGCGGCCCCTGGAGGGGTCTCGCGTTCCGCCCATCCCGCCGGCGCCGGCGCAGACGGTGACCATCACCGCGCGGCTGCGTAACTCCGAGACGGCCCCCGTGAATAAGGATCCGTTCGTCAGAGACGGTGTGCAGCAGGTGTATTCGATCGACACCGAACAGATCGCGGTGCTGACGAAAGTGCCGCTGGCCGGGTCCTACCTGCAATTGATCGACGGTCAGCCCGGCGGGCTCGGAGTGGTCGGCGTGCCGCAGCTGGACGCCGGCCCGTTCCTGTCCTATGGCATCCAGTGGATCGCGTTCGGCATCCTTGCGCCCATCGGGTTGGGCTACTTCGCCTACTCGGAGATCCGCGCCCGCCGCCAGGAGAAACAACACCGGCCGTCGCCGGAGACGGCGCCCAGGCCCGAAGCTTCGGAGGCGCCGCAGTCCGTGGAGGCCAAACTCGCCGACCGCTACGGCCGCCGGCGGTAACGGAACAGGTAGATCGAGAGGCCGGCCAGCACCGCGGCGCCCGCCTGCACCAGCGACGACAGTGCCACCGCGCGCCGCAGGTCGGTCACCGTCGGCGCCCGGCCGTCGCCGAGGGTGGGCCGGATCTGCAGCTCGTGGCGGTATTGGGTGGGGCCGCCCAGCCGCACGCCCAGCGCCCCGGCGAAGGACGCCTCGACGACGCCGGCGTTGGGGCTGGGATGGCGGCCGGCATCGCGGCGCCAGGCCCGCGCCGCACCCGACGGCGACCCGCCGACCAGCGGCGCCAGCAGGACCGCCAGCGATGCGGTCACCCGCGCGGCGGCGTAGTTGGCCACGTCATCCAATCTCGCTGCGGCCCAACCGAATCGGAGATAGCGCGGTGAGCGATGGCCGACCATCGAGTCCAGGGTGTTGATGCCTCGATACGCCAGCACAGCGGGCACGCCACCGGCCGCCGCGCACAGCAGCGGCGCCACCTGGGCGTCAGAGGTGTTCTCGGCGATCGATTCCAGCGACGCGCGGGTCAGGCCGGCGCCGTCCAGTGCGGCCGGATCACGCCCACACAGCGAGGGCAGCAGCGCCCGGGCGGCCTCGACGTCGCCGCGCTCCAGCAGCTCCGACATCGCCAGGCCGGTGCGCGCCAACGAGGTTCCGCCCAGCGAGGCCCACGTGGCCGCGGCGATCGCCGCCGTCGACCACGCCGGGCCGTGACACCCGGCGGCCCGTTGCACCGCCAGGCCGAGCAGGCCCACCGCCCCGATCAAGGCGCCGACATGGACGACGCCCGCGGCTCGGCTGTCCCGGTAGGTGACGCTTTCCAGCGCGGCGGCGGCCCGGCCGAACTGCGCGACCGGGTGGCCCCGTCGCGGGTCGCCCAGCGCCCGATCGGCCAGGTAGCCGATCATCACGCCCGCGATCCGGGTCTGCCTCGCCACCACCTCGGCAGCGTCTCACACCGGAATCTATGGGCGTTACCGGAGTTCTTCGCCCCGCCCGGCTGATCGGCTCAGCGCACCGTCGCGAAGAACGCGCGCAGGTCCTCGACGAACAGCTCCGGCTGTTCGAACGCCGCGAAGTGCCCGCCGCGCGGCATGTCCGTCCAGTGGGTGATGTTGTAGACCGGCTCGCACCAGCTGCGCGGCGCCTTGAGCAGCTCGGCGGGGAAAGCCGCGACGCCCGTGGGCAATTCGACGCGATCCCCGCCGCCCCACACCGCGAAGCTTTCCCAATACAGGCGGGCCGAGGACGCGGCGGTGTTGGTCACCCAATAGACCATCACGTTGTCGAGCAGCTCATCGCGGCTGAGCGCGTTCTCGGGGTGCCCGTCGCAATCGGCCCAGTCCCAGAACTTTTCGACGATCCAGGCCAGTTGCCCCACGGGCGAATCGGCCAGGCCGTAGCCCAGTGTCTGCGGCCGGGTGGACTGTTGCTTGGAATAGCCGGTGCCCCACTTGCGGTGGTTCGCCAATCCGGCCAGCGCTCGCTGCTCCTCCTCGGTCGGGTTCGTCAGCGAGTCCCTGGTGGGCCGGCCGACCGGCATGTTCAGGTGGATTGCCGCGCAGTGGCCGACATTGCGGCCGATCTGTGTCGTGACTGCGGCGCCCCAGTCGCCGCCCTGGGCGCCATAACGGTCATAGCCCAGGCGCAGCATGAGCGTCTCCCACGCCTGCGCGATCTTTTCCACGCCCCAGCCGGTGTGGGTGGGCTTGCCGGAGAACCCATAGCCGGGCAGCGACGGGCAGACGACGTGAAAGGCGTCCTCGGCGCGCCCGGACGCCGGGTTGGTCAACGGCTCGATCACCTTGTGGAACTCCACAATTGAGCCGGGCCAACCGTGCGTGATCACCAGCGGGAAGGCATCGGCGTGCGGGGAGCGCTGGTGGATGAAGTGGATGTCGAGGCCGTCGATGTCGGTGGTGAACTGATCGAATCGGTTGAGCGCGGCCTCCCGCGATCGCCAGTCGTAGTCGTTGGCCCAGTACTCGGCCAGTTCGCGGGTGTAGGCCAACGGCATCCCCTGGGTCCAGTCGTCGACGCATTCGGCCTCTGGCCATCGGGTGCGGGCCAGCCGCGAGCGCAGATCGTCGAGTACGTCGTCAGATACGTCGATGCGGAACGGTTTCACGCATTTGATAGTGCTCCCGCGCACGGACGCTGGCGGCGCACGCCCCCGGGAACCTTTCGCTCGCGAGCGTAAGTGCACTGCGAAATCCGCACCGATTTTTCGCAGTGGCCTTACGCTCGCGACTCGCGCGACCGCTGTCTCAGGGCGCCAGCCTGACAAACCCCGGCGCCATGGGTCGCGTTGGTGGCGGCGCTGGCGGCGCCGGCGGCGCGGGTGGTGGCGGCGGCGGGGACGCCACGGGTGGCGCGGGCGGCGGCGCCGCTGGGAGGTCACCGCCGGTGCTACCGCCGCCGGCATCTCCTGGTGCGGCCCCTGGCTGCGGAGCAACCTTGGGAAGGGGCGGCGAGTGTTGTGGTGGCGGCGGCACCCGCTGCGGTCGAGGCGGTGCCGCGATCGGCTCAGGTGGCGTCTGCAGATGCGCCACCGGCGGCGGTGGTGCCGGAAGTTGCGGTGGGTTCGGCCGATTCACCTCTCCGGAGGGAACCGCTCCAATCCGCGAACCGAGCGCTGCGCCACGCCCGCGGAAACCCGCGCCGTCGCCAAAGGTTCGGGCCATCCCCCACGCGTCGCCGTCCATCGAAGATGGCAGTCGCACCGCACCCGCGCCCGTCGATTCCTGCCAGTGCGCCCGCGTTGTGAATGTTGTTGACGCCGTGGGCGATTCCAGCTCAGCGCCTGCTGAGCTGACCGCATTGTGCGCGTGCGCGTCCCCCGGGGGCGTCGGCACATTCCATGCCGAGGCGGGATTAGCGATCAGGGAAGCGATCTTGCCGCGATCGTACGGGCAGTAGGCCCCCACTGAGGCAGTGACGAATCGCGCCTCGGTGCGCGCGAGGCGCCCCGGGTCGTAATTGCGCTCGGCCGGGTCCTGGCTGTACGCAAACTGCACCATCGCGTCCACGACGGCATTGCCCGAGAAGCCGGCGTCTACTGCCCGACAAACCTTGTGGGCGGTATCGATGAGGTATGGAACACCTTCGAGGGCGGGGATGCCTTCTTGGTCGAGGAGCGCGAGAAACTGATCGTCTTGGTTCGAGTCGGCCGCCGCTGCGCCGCCGCGCAGAATTGCAGCGCCGGTTAGCACCAGGGTGGCGGTAACCAGAGTGCCGACGTGGCTGTGCCTGGTGATGCCGGTGGACCTGGTAATGCCGGTAAACATGGCAGTACCTTCGTTCTGCTAGGGCCCGTCAGACGGCGGGCAGTGAATATTCATCTACGCCACGGGTGTGGGTAGCTGTGGGGTGGCGTTGCCTGACCAGACACAGGAGCTGCGGACACCCGGGGCGGGACTGGCGGAAATCGCACCAGGATTTCGTCGCCGTGGGCCCCCGGGTTTGATCCGCACGATATTCGGGGGCCCGCCCTGCAACGGGGTAAACCAGCCGTAGGATGGCGTGTCCAGCAATTGTTTCGCCGCTAATTAACGGCATGTCAATATCGTATCGTCGCGGTTTTGGGATGAGTTGGACAATTCCTGAGTCCTTGCTTCGCGTTAGCTGTTATCCTTTTTGCGAAGAAATGATCCAGCATGCGAAATACTAGACAAAAACGGAACATAAATACCGCATGAATCCGCTGGTGGTAGCTGCGCGCCGGTCCGCAGACGGTCTACGTCGCAATGATTCGCCGGACCGTCTTTGGGACGTTTGCAGGCCCGTTGGTTATCGGTCCCCGCGCCGCGTGAAAGGCCGTCGAATTCTGCGGCACGCATTCCGGCATCGCCGGTTTCGAAGTCGATTGCCTTGATGCTGTGGCCAAAGGTTTCTTCGCAGCTATCTACGGTGGACTTTCACACGACCCGATATCCGAATTCGCCACCGCGGTTCACTTCGCTTCGGGGCTCGTGCGCGACAGCCCGCCGTCGGCTCAGGCGGTCAAGGGAATGCCCCGCCATTTGACACCGGAGCGCCATGGAGGCGCCGAGACCGACGGTATGACGTCGCAATGGCCGCCTTGGCCCGGAAAGGGACTAGATCCTGCCTGCCAACCCAACCGGATCGCGGCCTGAGGGACCTGCAATCACTTTGGTGGGCGCGGACGGTATCGAACCGCCGACCGCTGGTGTGTAAAACCAGAGCTCTACCACTGAGCTACGCGCCCGTTGCTGCGGGCAGGCTACCCGCCCGACCGCCAAGTCCCCAAAATCAGGCCCGCAAGGCCGCCAGGGCGTCGGTCCAGAGCCGCTGATCGCGGGATTCCCCGGGCTGTTTCATCTCGGCGAAGCGAATGATCCCCGACCGGTCGACCACGAACGTCCCGCGGTTGGAGTAGCCGGCGTCCTCGTTGAACACGCCGTAGCTCTGGCTGACCGCGCCGTGCGGCCAGAAGTCGGACAGCACCGGAAAGGTGAAGCCGCTGTCCAGCGACCAGACCCGGTGCGTGGGCGGCGGACCCACCGAAATGGCCAGCGTCGCGCTGTCGTCGTTCTCGAAGTCGGGCAGGTGGTCGCGCAACTGGTCGAGCTCGCCCTGGCAGATCCCGGTGAAGGCCAGCGGGAAGAACACCAGCAGCACGTTCTTGGCGTCCCGATAGGAACTCAGCGTGACCCGCTGTTGATTCTGGTCGCGCAAAGTGAAATCCGGGGCGGCGGTGCCGACGGGCAGCATCAACGCTTCCCGGCGCGGGATTTGGGCTGCACCAACCGGCTGGCGCTCCAGTCCCCCAGGTTGACCGACGAGGTCGGCATCAGACCGGCGGTGGGGGCGGCCTCGGCGATTTCGGCCGGCAGCACATGCCCGGGTTTGCCGGTCTTGGGCGTCAGCACCCAGATCACGCCGTCTTCGGCTAGTGGGGTGATCGCGTCCATCAGGGTGTCCACCAGGTCACCGTCACCGTCACGCCACCACAGCAGCACGACGTCGACGACCTCGTCGGTGTCTTCGTCGAGCAGCTCACTGCCGCAGGCTTCCTCTACCGCGGCGCGGATCTCGTCATCGGTGTCTTCGTCCCAGCCCCACTCCTGGACAACATGGTCGGGTTGGATGCCCAGTTTGCGAGCGTAGCTCGGGGCGTCATCCGCCGCGACCACCGTGGAGCCTCCTTAACGTCCGCGCGCTATGCGATTGGGGATTATCGTCGCACAGCCGGATCCTGGTCCATACTTCCGCATCATCAGGTTGCCAGGCACAGTTTTATCGCGTTCTTTTTGGTGTCGTTGAGTTGATCGACCCGTTGGTTGAATTCCCCGGTCCCCGCGTGGGTGCCGATGGCGTTGGCCACCGCGCGGGCGGCATCGATATAGGCGTTGAAGGCGTCCTTGATCTGCTGCGACATCGCGTCGCTGAAACTGTTGCTCACCGTGGTCGCGCTGTCGTTGAGGGCGTCGATGGCCGGGCCTTCGGTCGGGCCGGTGCCGCGGCCCGCGTTGAACGCCTGGACGAATTCGTTGGTCTTGTCGATGGCGTTCTTGCTGGTGGTGATCAGCGTGGCGCAGGCGGTGCGGACCGCCCTGGTGGTCAGCGACTGTTGCCGCTGGGACTCCCGGATGCTCGAGGTCGCCGACGACGCGGACACCGACGCCGACACCGATTGCCGGTAGGCCGGCGCCACCCTGGTATCCGGCGTTGCCGTGCCGTTGGTGACGGAGGTGCACCCGACGATGCCCATCAGCGTCGCGGCGACACAACCGAGGGCCAAAGCCCCGCGCCGGGGCAAAGCCTTCACCTGCGCCTGAGAGGCGGCACCCCACCGGATGAGCACAGGCCAGACGTTACCGGGTGGGTCGCGCAGCCGTTCCATACACGCCGAGTTGGTGTTCGCCGGGTGAACCTGGATCGGCTACTCGATGTCGGCTGTCCGCGCGAAACACAGGTGCGGCACGATGGTGGGCAGGGTGCGACCCACCCATTACGGCACACATTCCGCCAACAACAGGAGTAGTGCGTTGACAACTGAGTTCGTGCGCCACGATCTGGCCACAAACCCCAACGGCACAACCGAACCCGACCGTGTCCGGGTGATCCGCGAGGGGGTGGCCTCCTACCTACCCGACATCGATCCCGAAGAGACGTCGGAGTGGCTGGAGTCCTTTGACGAATTGCTGGAGCGCTCCGGCCCATCGCGGGCGCGCTATCTGATGCTGCGATTGCTGGAACGGGCCGGCGAGCAGCGAGTCGCCATCCCGTCGCTGACGTCAACCGATTACGTCAACACCATCCCGACCGAACTCGAGCCGTGGTTCCCCGGCGACGAGGACGTCGAACGACGCTACCGGGCGTGGATCCGATGGAACGCCGCCATCATGGTGCACCGCGCCCAGCGCCCGGGAGTCGGTGTGGGCGGCCACATTTCGACCTACGCCTCGTCGGCGGCGCTGTACGAGGTCGGCTTCAACCACTTCTTCCGCGGCAAGTCGCACCCCGGCGGCGGGGACCAGGTTTTCATCCAGGGCCACGCGTCCCCGGGCATTTATGCGCGCGCCTTCCTGGAAGGCCGGCTGACCGCCGACCGGATGGACGGCTTCCGGCAGGAGCACAGCCACGCCGGCGGCGGCTTGCCGTCGTATCCGCACCCGCGGCTGATGCCCGACTTCTGGGAATTCCCCACGGTGTCGATGGGTTTGGGCCCGCTCAACGCCATCTATCAGGCGCGGTTCAATCACTACCTGCACGACCGCGGCATCAAGGACACCTCCGACCAGCACGTGTGGTGCTTCCTGGGCGACGGCGAGATGGACGAGCCGGAGAGCCGCGGCCTGGCGCACGTCGCCGCGCTGGAGGGCCTGGACAACCTCACGTTCGTCGTCAACTGCAACCTGCAGCGCCTCGACGGCCCGGTGCGCGGCAACGGCAAGATCATCCAGGAGCTGGAGTCGTTCTTCCGCGGCGCCGGCTGGAACGTCATCAAGGTGGTCTGGGGCCGCGAGTGGGACGCGCTGCTGCACGCAGATCGCGACGGCGCGCTGGTGAACCTGATGAACACCACGCCCGACGGCGACTACCAGACCTACAAGGCCAACGACGGCGCCTACGTGCGCGACCACTTCTTCGGCCGCGACCCGCGCACCAAGGCGCTCGTGGAGAACATGAGCGATTCCGAGATCTGGAACCTCAAGCGCGGTGGCCACGACTACCGCAAGGTCTACGCCGCCTACCGGGCCGCGGTCGACCATAAGGGTCAGCCGACGGTGATCCTGGCCAAGACCATCAAGGGCTACTCGCTGGGCGCGCATTTCCAGGGCCGCAACGCCACGCACCAGATGAAAAAGCTTGCGCTGCAGGATCTTAAGGACTTCCGCGACGCGATCCGGATTCCGATCAGCGACGCCCAGCTGGAAGCGGATCCCTACCTGCCGCCCTACTACCACCCCGGCCCGGACGCCGAGGAGATCCGCTACATGGTCGATCGCCGGCGTACCCTCGGCGGCTTTCTGCCCGAGCGGCGGACCAAGACCAAGGCGCTGCGTCTACCCGGCCGCGAGATTTACGCCGCGCTGAAGAAGGGGTCCGGAACCCAGGAAGTCGCCACCACCATGGCGACGGTACGGACCTTCAAGGAAGTGTTGCGGGACAAGGAAATTGGTCCGCGGATCGTTCCGATCATTCCCGACGAGGCGCGCACCTTCGGCATGGACTCCTGGTTCCCGTCGCTGAAGATCTACAACCGCAACGGCCAGCTGTACACCGCCGTGGACGCCGAGCTGATGCTGGCCTACAGGGAAAGCGAAGCCGGGCAAATCCTGCACGAGGGCATCAACGAGGCCGGGTCGGTGGGCTCGTTCACCGCGGCGGGCACGTCGTATGCGACGCACAACGAGCCGATGATCCCGATCTACATCTTCTATTCGATGTTCGGCTTCCAGCGCACCGGTGACGGCCTGTGGGCCGCCGCCGATCAGATGGCGCGCGGGTTCTTGCTCGGGGCCACCGCGGGGCGCACCACACTGACCGGCGAAGGTTTGCAGCACGCCGACGGCCACTCGCTGCTGCTGGCGGCCACCAACCCGGCGGTGGTCGCCTACGACCCGGCCTTCGCCTACGAGATCGCCTACATCGTCGAGAGCGGGCTGGCGCGGATGTTCGGGGAGAACCCCGAGGACATCTACTTCTACATCACCATTTACAACGAGCCGTACGTGCAGCCGCCCGAGCCGGAGAACTTCGACCCCGAGGGCGTGCTGCGGGGCCTCTACCGCTATCACGTCGCCACCGAACAGCGGGCCAACAAGGCGCAGATCCTGGCGTCCGGGGTGGCGATGCCGTCGGCGCTGCACGCCGCCCAGATGCTGGCCGCGGAGTGGGACGTCGCCGCCGATGTGTGGTCGGTGACCAGTTGGGGCGAGCTGAACCGCGACGGCGTGGCCGTCGACAGGGCGCGACTGCGCCATCCGGACCGGCCGGCCGGCGTCCCGTATGTCGCCCAGGCCCTGTCGAACGCCACCGGGCCCGTCGTCGCCGTCTCGGACTGGATGCGTGCGGTTCCCGAGCAGATCCGGCCCTGGGTGCCCGGCACCTACGTCACCCTGGGCACCGATGGGTTCGGCTTCTCCGACACCCGGCCGGCCGCGCGGCGCTACTTCAACACCGACGCCGAGTCGCAGGTGGTCGCCGTGCTGGAGGCGTTGGCGCGCGACGGTGAAATCGACCCCTCCGTCCCGATCGCCGCCGCCCGCCAGTACAAGATCGACGACGTGCTGGCCGCCCCGGAGCAGACGTCGGATCCCGGCGTGGCCTGACCTCCGGCCGCAAGCAGCCCGCCGCGGCGTCGAGCGTGAAGTCACTTTCACGGTCGACGCCGGGCGTGAAACTAGCTTCACGCCCGCGATCCGACGCACGCGCGCGGGACCGGGCTCTGAGGCATTCTTAAGACGCCACGCGCCCCCTTTGGCGGAAACTTCCAGAAAAGGCGCGTAGGTTTTAGGGGTGAATGACAACCCGTTCGCCGGTCCGTTCGCCAAACAGCCCCGGTCGCCGCTGGAGCTGCTGGACACCGTGCCGGAGCCGGTCCTGCGCCGGTTGAAGCAGTACTCGGGCCGGCTGGCCACCGAGGCGGTCTCGGTCATGCAGGATCGGTTGCCGTTCTTCGCCGATCTGGAAGCGTCGCAGCGGGCCAGCATGGCGTTGGTGGTGCAGACGGCGATCAACAACTTCGCCGAGTGGATGCAGGACCCGCACAGCAACGTCAGCCACACCGCGCAGGCCTTCGAGCTGGTGCCCCAGGACATCGCCCGCCGCATCGCCTTGCGCCACAGCGTCGACATGGCGCGGGTGACCATGGACTTCTTCGAGGAAGTCGTCCCGCTATTGGCTCGCTCCGAAGAGCAGCTCACCGCGCTGACGGTGGGCATCCTCAAGTACAGCCGGGACCTGGCGTTCACCGCCGCGACCGCCTATGCGAACGCGGCCGAAGCGCGCGGGAGCTGGGACAGCCGAATGGAGGCCAGCGTCGTCGACGCGGTGGTTCGCGGCGATACCGGCCCGGAGCTGCTGTCCCGCGCAGCGGCGCTGAACTGGGACACCACCGCCCCGGCCACGGTCGTGGTCGGCACTCCGGCACCCGGACGCGACGGGTCGACCGGCCCCGACGACAGCGAGCGCGCCAGTCAGCACGTCCGCGATATCGCCGCACGGCACGGGCGCGCGGCCCTCACCGACGTGCACGGCACCTGGCTGGTCGCGATCGTGTCCGGCCAACTGTCGCCAACTGACAAATTCCTGGGCGATCTGCTGGTGGCGTTCGCCGATGGCCCCGTGGTGGTCGGACCCACCGCGCCCATGCTGACGGCGGCCTATCACAGCGCCAGCGAGGCGATATCCGGCATGAACGCCGTGGGCGGCTGGCGCGGAGCGCCACGCCCGGTGCCGGCCCGCGAACTGCTGCCCGAACGGGCGCTGATGGGCGATGCGTCGGCGATCGTGGCGCTGCATACCGACGTGATGGGCCCGTTGGCCGACGCGGGTCCCACGCTGATCGAGACCCTTGACGCTTACTTAGATTGTGGCGGCGCCATTGAGGCTTGTGCCAGAAAGTTGTTCGTTCATCCAAATACCGTGCGCTACCGACTCAAGCGGATCACCGACTTCACCGGCCGCGATCCCATGCAGCCCCGTGACGCGTATGTGCTGCGAGTGGCGGCCACGGTCGGCCAGCTGAATTACCCGACCACTCCGTCCAGCGCCGCCACCAACGCGATGCCTCCGCTCCCGCTGCCGGTCAAAGCGGCTGCCGCCGGGCAATCCGGGCGATAGTGACCTGGGCAACAGGTTGCGGCACGATATCAAACCCGTAGCTTACGGAGCCGTTTTGTAGGGTGTACACAAAAACCTAAGACGAGGTTCATAATCTGTTACACCCGCCAAAACCGTTTCCACAGTGTTCTCTTAAACACGTGATTGCATTGCTTGCGCCCGGACAGGGTTCGCAGACCGAGGGGATGCTCTCGCCATGGCTGGAGCTTCCCGGCGCCGCTGACCAGTTGGCGCTGTGGTCCAAGGCCAGTGGCCTCGACCTCGCGCGCCTGGGCACCACCGCCTCGACCGAAGAGATCACCGACACCGCGGTCACCCAGCCGCTGGTGGTGGCCGCCACGCTGCTGGCCCACCAGGAGCTGACCAAGCGCGGCCTGCTGTCGGACGCGGACCTCGTGGTGGCCGGCCATTCCGTCGGCGAGATCGCCGCGTACGCGATCGCCGGCGTGATCGCCGCCGACGACGCCGTCGCGCTGGCCGCCACCCGTGGCGCCGAGATGGCCAAGGCTTGCGCCGTCGAGCCGACCGGCATGTCCGCGGTGCTCGGTGGCGACGAGGCCGAAGTTCTGGCCCGCCTCGAGCAGCTCGACCTGTTCCCCGCCAACCGCAACGCCGCCGGGCAGATCGTCGCGGCCGGTGCGCTGACCGCGCTGGAGAAGCTGGCCGAGGACCCGCCGGAGAAGGCCCGGGTGCGTGCCCTCGGTGTGGCCGGGGCATTCCACACCAAGTACATGGCGTCGGCGCTCGACGGCTACGCCGCCGCGGCCGCCGCCGTGCAGACGTCCGAGCCCACCGCCAAGCTGCTGTCCAACCGCGACGGCAAGCCGGTCGCCTCGGCGGCTGCGGCGATGGAGGCACTGGTCGCTCAGCTGACCCAGCCGGTCCGTTGGGACCTGTGCACCGCGACGCTGCGTGACCTGGAAGTCACTGCGGCCGTGGAGTTCCCGCCCGCGGGCACTCTCACCGGTATCGCCAAACGAGAACTTCGGGGGGTTACGGCTCGTGCCGTCAAATCGCCCGCAGACCTGGACGCTTTGGCCGAGCTCTAAAGCCAGCTCGACCAGTTGCACAACCAGTACAACCGCATAACACGTCAATTCGACTAACACACAACAGATTACGAAGGGGAGCACGCTGTGGCTGTCAGCCAGGAAGAAATCATTGCCGGTATCGCCGAGATCATCGAAGAGGTGACCGGTATCGAGCCCTCCGAGGTCACCCCGGAGAAGTCCTTCGTCGACGACCTGGACATCGACTCGCTGTCGATGGTTGAGATCGCCGTTCAGACCGAGGACAAGTACGGCGTCAAGATCCCCGACGAGGACCTCGCCGGTCTGCGCACCGTCGGTGACGTCGTCTCCTACATCCAGAAGCTCGAGGAAGAGAACCCCGAGGCTGCCGAGGCGCTGCGCGCCAAGCTGGAGACCGAGAACCCCGAGGCGGTCGCCAACGTCAAGTCGAGGCTGGAAGCGGACAGCAAGTGAGCAAGCCTTCCACTGCTAATGGCGGTTACCCCAACGTTGTGGTAACCGCCGTCGCGGCGACGACTTCGATCGCGTCGGACATCGAGAGCACGTGGAAGGGTTTGTTGGCCGGCGAAAGCGGCATCCACGTCCTCGAAGACGAGTTCATCACCAAGTGGGATCTGCCCGTCAAGATCGGCGGGCACCTCAAGGACCCCATCGACGAACGCATGAGCAGGCTGGACATGCGGCGCATGTCGTACGTCCAGCGGCTGGCCAAATTGCTGAGCACTCAGCTGTGGGAAACCGCCGGTAGCCCGGAGGTCGACCCCGACCGGTTCTCGGTCGTGGTCGGCACCGGGCTGGGCGGCGCCGAGCGGATCGTTGAGAGCTACGACCTGATGAATGAGGGCGGCCCCCGCAAGGTGTCGCCGCTCGCCGTTCAGATGATCATGCCCAACGGCGCCGCGGCGGTGGTGGGCCTGCAACTCGGTGCCCGCGCCGGGGTCATCACCCCGGTCTCGGCCTGCTCGTCGGGTTCGGAGGCGATTGCCCACGCGTGGCGTCAGATCGTCATGGGTGACGCCGACTTCGCCGTCTGCGGCGGTGTCGAGGGTCCGATCGAAGCGCTGCCCATCGCGGCGTTCTCGATGATGCGGGCCATGTCGACGCGCAACGAAGAGCCCGAGCGCGCATCGCGGCCGTTCGACAAGGACCGCGACGGTTTCGTGTTCGGTGAGGCCGGCGCGATGATGATCATCGAGACCGAAGAGCACGCCAAGGCCCGTGGCGCCAAGCCATTGGCCCGGCTGATGGGTGCGGGCATCACTTCGGACGCGTTCCACATGGTGGCGCCGGCGGCGGACGGCGTGCGCGCCGGTCGCGCCATGACGCGATCGCTGGAGCTGGCGGGGTTGTCACCCAAGGACATCGACCACGTCAACGCCCACGGAACGGCAACGCCGATCGGTGACACCGCCGAGGCCAACGCCATTCGCGTCGCGGGTTGCCAGGACGCGGCGGTCTACGCACCGAAGTCAGCCCTGGGGCACTCCATTGGTGCGGTCGGGGCGCTGGAATCTGTTCTCACGGTATTGAGCCTTCGGGACGGCGTGATACCGCCAACGCTCAACTACGAAACCCCCGATCCCGAGATCGATCTGGACGTAGTCGCGGGCGAACCCCGCTATGGCGACTTCCGTTATGCGATCAACAACTCGTTTGGGTTCGGTGGCCACAACGTGGCGCTCGCCTTCGGGCGTTACTGAGCACGTCGTCCGGCGACGATCCGGGCCGCAAGCGGTCCGAAGAAGAGCCGGGCAATTATGGAAGGAACGTTCGCAAGACCCATGACAGAGCTGGTTACCGGGAAAACTCTCCCCAACGTGGTCGTCACTGGCGTCGCCATGACGACCGCGCTGGCAACTGATGCCGAAACCACCTGGAAGCTGTTGCTGGACAGCCAAAGTGGTATCCGCAAACTCGAGGATCCGTTCGTCGAGGAGTTTGACCTGCCGGTGCGCATCGGCGGGCATCTGTTGGAGGAGTTCGACAGTCAGTTGACCCGTGTGGAGCTACGTCGGACGGGCTATCTGCAGCGGATGTCGACGGTGTTGGGCCGGCGGGTCTGGGAGAACGCCGGCTCCCCCGAGGTCGACAGCAACCGTCTGATGGTGTCCATCGGTACCGGTTTGGGTTCGTCGGAAGAGATGGTCTTCAGCTACGACGACATGCGCGCTCGTGGCATGAAGGCCGTCTCTCCGCTCGGGGTGCAGAAGTACATGCCCAACGGCGCCTCGGCGGCGGTGGGACTGGAGCGGCACGCCAAGGCCGGGGTGGTCACCCCGGTGTCGGCGTGCGCCTCGGGTTCCGAGGGTGTCGCGCAGGCCTGGCGCAACATCGTGTTCGGCGAGGCCGACATCGCCATCTGCGGTGGCGTGGAAACACGTATCGAAGCGGTGCCGATCGCGGCGTTCGCCCAGATGCGCATCGTGATGTCGACCAAGAACGACGACCCGGTGGGCGCCTGCCGTCCGTTCGACCGCGACCGCACCGGCTTCGTGTTCGGTGAGGCCGGCGCGCTGATGGTCATCGAGACCGAGGAACACGCCAAAGCCCGCGGCGCCAACATCTTGGCCCGCATCATGGGCGCCAGCATCACCTCCGACGGCTACCACATGGTGGCGCCGGACCCCAACGGCGAACGCGCCGGGCACGCGATGAGCCGCGCCATTCAGCTCGCCGGGCTGAGCCCGTCCGACATTCACCACGTCAACGCGCACGCCACCGGCACCTCCGTCGGTGACGTCGCGGAGTCCAAAGCGATCAACAACGCCTTGGGTCCGCACGGCGGCAACGCCGCCGTCTACGCCCCCAAGGCGGCGCTGGGCCACTCAGTGGGCGCGGTCGGTGCCGTGGAATCCATCCTGACCGTGCTCGCCCTGCGCGATCAGGTGGTGCCGCCCACGCTCAACCTGGAAAACCTCGACCCCGAAATCGATCTGGACGTGGTGGCCGGTAAACCGCGCCCGGGCAACTACGAGTACGCGATCAACAACTCGTTCGGGTTCGGCGGGCACAACGTGGCCATCGCCTTCGGGCGGTACTGACCTTCGACACCTGGCAACATCCGAACATCAGGAGACCTGCGATGACTATCACGGCCCCCGAGACGGTTGGCGAGTCGCTCGACCCCCGCGACCCGTTGTTGCGCTTGAGCAATTTCTTCGACGACGACAGCGTCGAGCTGCTGCACGAGCGCGATCGTTCCGGCGTCCTGGCCGCCGCGGGGACCGTGAACGGTGTTCGCACCATCGCGTTCTGCACCGACGGCACCGTCATGGGCGGCGCGATGGGCATCGAGGGTTGCACGCACATCGTCAACGCCTACGACACCGCCATCGAGGAGCAGAGCCCGATCGTGGGTATCTGGCACTCCGGCGGTGCCCGGCTGGCCGAGGGTGTCAAGGCACTCCACGCGGTGGGCTTGGTGTTCGAGGCGATGATTCGCGCGTCCGGCTACATCCCGCAGATCTCGGTGGTGGTCGGCTTCGCGGCCGGCGGCGCCGCCTACGGGCCGGCCCTGACCGACGTGATCGTAATGGCCCCGGACAGCCGGGTGTTCGTCACCGGGCCCGACGTGGTGCGCAGCGTCACGGGCGAGGACGTGGACATGTGCTCGCTCGGTGGCCCGGAGACCCACCACAAGAAGTCCGGGGTGTGCCACATCGTCGCCGACGACGAGCTCGACGCCTACGAGCGTGGTCGCCGATTGGTCGGATTGTTCTGCCAGCAAGGGCATTTCGACCGCAACAAGGCCGAGGCCGGTGACACCGACATCCACGCGCTGCTGCCCGAGTCGGCGCGGCGGGCCTACGACGTGCGCCCGATCGTGACCGCGATCCTGGACGACGAGACGCCGTTCGACGAGTTTCAGGCCAACTGGGCGCCGTCGATGGTGATCGGTCTGGGCCGGCTGTCCGGCCGCACGGTCGGGGTGCTGGCCAACAACCCGTTGCGCCTGGGCGGTTGCCTGAACTCCGAAAGCGCCGAGAAGGCAGCACGTTTCGTGCGGCTCTGCGACGCGTTCGGCATTCCGCTGGTGGTGATCGTCGACGTGCCCGGCTATCTGCCCGGTGTCGACCAGGAGTGGGGCGGCGTGGTGCGCCGCGGCGCCAAGCTGCTGCACGCGTTCGGCGAGTGCACGGTTCCGCGTGTCACGCTGGTCACCCGAAAGACCTACGGCGGGGCCTACATTGCGATGAACTCCCGGTCGCTCAACGCGACCAAGGTTTACGCGTGGCCGGACGCCGAGGTTGCGGTGATGGGCGCCAAGGCCGCCGTCGGCATTCTGCACAAGAAGAAGCTGGCCGCGGCGGCGGATCACGAGCGTGAAGCGCTGCATGACCAGCTGGCCGCCGAGCACGAGCGGATCGCGGGCGGCGTGGACAGCGCCATCGAGATCGGCGTGGTCGACGAGAAGATCGACCCGTCGCACACCCGCAGCAAGCTCACCGAGGCGCTGGCCCAGGCGCCCGCCCGTCGCGGCCGCCACAAGAACATCCCGCTGTAATCGCCCTTTCCCGCGTGAGCAGACGCAAAAGCCCCCGACACGCCGCGCGTGCGGGGGCTTTTGCGTCTGCTCGCGGCGGCCTCAGGAGTCCAGGAAACGCTGAACTGCCTCGGTGAGGATGCGGCCGCCGTTGGTCTTGAGGTGAATGCCGTCGATGTGGAATTCCCAACCGTTGCGCCGAGAGATCTCGTCAAAGCTCTGGCGCATAATCATTTCCCGCCATAGGTAGTCGCGGTACAGCGACGCGAAGCAGAAGCGGGTGAACGATTTGGTCGTCGCTGCCCGCGTCAGACACTCCTGGAATGCCTCGTAGAACGGGATGTAATCGGTGGACTCCCGAGCGGCGGCCGCACGGATGATGCCATTGTAGGTGCTGAACAGGTCATTGAGCCGCGCCTGAACCGGATGGCGTGAGCCGGGCTCTTCTCCAACCGGGGCAAGGGAACTCAGCGCGACCCTGGCATGGGCATCCCGTTGCAGCCGGCGCACCATGAGGCCCAGGTTCTCGTCGAACCGCTCCGGTGTCGGTTCGTCATGGAATCGCTTGGCGACGCGAACGAATCGCCGGAAGTTGGGAAAGACGCTCGCCATGATGTCGTTGCTCCCGATGAGCACGATGACCCGGTCCGGCCGTCGTGCGATCACCCGGTCGAGGCGCCGGACGGCATTGGCCGACAAATCCCCGCCAACGCCGAAGTTGACGAAGCGAAATCGGCTGTTGGAAGGCCGCCTTTGCAGCTCGTCGATCCATTTGTAGGTTCCCCTCGACGCGGTGGTGCTCGACCCCAAGCAGGCCACCGTCTCGGGCCGCGGCGGGCCGGTCATGGCGTGCGGCCGAGCACCCTACACAGCACCCGACCGAGCTCGTCACCCGGTGAGCGAGGGATCTCGTCGGCGCGCCAGGCGACGAAGTCGTCGGGCCGCACCAACAACGCCGCGTCGGGCGCGAGTCCCGCGGCGGCGGACCACGAGCCGTCGACGTCAACCGCGGTAGCGATGCGCCGCACGGTGATTGCGACACCGGCGGCCTTCGACGCGCACGCCGCGGCATCCGACCAGGCGGCGTCGTCGTCTCCGGTGAGCAGCGTGAAGCCGGGACCGAGCAGGTCGAGGGTCGAGACCCGCTTTGCGCCGTCGACGACCCAGGCGTGCGGGACCCGGGTGCCGGGCTGCCCGCGCAATTCGTCCACCAGTGACACGGCGTCGGCATCCGGCGGAACGGGATCATCGGAAACCACTGCGGCAGAACGGTATCGGTATCCGATCAGCAGCGCGAACATGGGCGCCTCTTCGTCTGGCGGCAATAGCGGCCGGTCGTCGTCCAACCGCAGGAAGGCCAGCGACGGCCCGGTGAGCGATTGGCGGGCGTTGAAGCGCCCGACCGGGTGCCGCTCGGCGTGGTAGGTCCCTAACAACGCCGGGCCGGCGGTTCCGTTCAAGACGCTAGCCAGCTTCCAGGCCAGGTTGTGCGCGCTCTGAATGGCGGTGTTGGCCCCGCCCGCCTTGAACGGCGGCATGGTGTGGGCCGCGTCACCGACGAAAAACACTCGGCCGCAGCGGAATTGGTCGGCGACCCGCTCGTACGGCTGCCACGGCGCGACGTCGATGATCTCCACGTCGATCGGCTCGCCGATCGCTTTCGTCAGCAACTCGCGGCACCGCTGCGCGGTGAACTGTTCGGCGGTTTCGTTGCGGGCGGGAAAGTAGGTGTTGATGAACATGCCGAAGTCGTCGCGCACCGGCAGGAAGATGCCCTCCACGTCCGGGTTTTTCACTTGGATGCCGTCGCCCGGCCCGAGGTCGCGGGCGAATTGTCGCCACGGCGCCCGGAAGTAGACGAACACGACATAGATCGGCAGTGCCCCGTAGCCGGAGGTCGTCACGCCCAGCGCGTCGCGGATCGGGCTGTGCACTCCGTCGGCGGCCACGAGATAGTCGGCGCGTAGCGTTTCGGTCGCGCCCGACTCGCGATCGCGGATGACCGCGGTGACGCCGCTTTTGTCCTGGTCAAACGAGCCCAGCTCCGTGTTGTAGCGCGCCTGGCTACCGTGCCGGCGGATGTAGCTGAGCAGGATCGGTTCGAAGGCACTCTGCGGGCAGTACTGGCCGCCGGGCTCCGGGCTCAGGTCCTTGAACGGCGCGAAGATCGCGTTGACGTCGAGCGCCTGACGCTGTTCGGCGCTGTTGAGCGTCGGCTTGGTCAGCATGTCGGAAACGCCGTGGGCGATCGCGTGAACCTGGTCGGCCAATCCAAGGCCGCGCAGGATCTCCAGGCTGCGGAAGCTCAGGTTGCGCGCCTTCGGGTAGATGAACACCTCTTTGCGTTTTTCGACCACCAGCGAGCGCACACCGTGTTTGGCGAGTAGCGCAGAGGTGGCCAGGCCGGCGGCTCCCGCGCCGACGATCAGCACCGGGACATGCTCTACGTTCATCGCCGGCTCCCCTCTTGACGGAACTAACTAGTTCCGTCTTGCCTCCAATCTGGCACGGCGCGACGGGATGCGCAACAACTACGGGGCCGGTCCCCCGGCCATCGGCAGGATCACGTCCTCGAGCACGCGCCGGACATAGACCCGGTCGATCGGCCGTCCGGTGATCACCCGCAGCACGTTGAGGCCCAGTGCGACGTCCGGGATCAGGCTCAAGTCGCGGACGGCCGGAATTTCCCCGCGAGCCACCGCGTGGTCGAGCACCGCGCGGACCACCTGCCGCGGCGTCGACAGCACTAGGTCGTCCAGGGCGGCCGCCAGGACGGGATTGTGCATGGCGGCGGTCGCCACCCCGACAACCACCCGAATCATATGCGTATCAGCATCATTCAAGTCAGGCGTGGCCGCAACCAACGCGTCGATGTCGCCGCGAAGGCTGCCGGTGTCGGGCGGTTCGAGCGGGCCCAGCCGCCGCCGCCAATGCGCGATGGCATCGGCGACCACTACCGCCTTCGACGGCCAGCGACGATAGATCGCCGCCTTCCCGACGCCGGCGCGCGACGCGACGTCGTCCATGCTCAACCGGTCATAGCCGACTTCGGCAACGCCGGCCAGCGCCGCGTCGAGGATGGCCGCGTCCAGCGATCGATCGAGCCGTCGCGGGCTTCGGGTCCGGCTCGACGCGCTCGCCTGGCTGCCTTCGGGCTGCATACGTCTAACGATACGGGCTCGTTCCGCCTAACGATATCCTCAGCCGAAGCGCGCCACGAATTCTTCGGCCACAGCGACGGCCCGCTCCCGATCGCGCGCCACCAACCCGATCCGGGTCCGCCGATCCAGGATGTCGGCGGCATCCAGCGCGCCCTCATGGGTTATCGCGTACTCGAATTCCGCCCTGCTGACGTCGATGCCCTCCGCCACCGGCTCTGTCGGCCGGTCGCAGGCCGCGGCGGCGACCACCTTGGGTGCTTCGGCGCCGTAGCGCCGCACCAGCGACGCCGGCAACGCGGCGGTGTCCGGCGCCGCAATCTCCCCGGGATTGGTCGGGGCTCCGATCAGCGGAAGGTTGCGGGTCCGGCATTTCGCGGCGCGCAGGCGCCGCACCCGGATCGCGCGATTCAGCACATCCTCTGCCATATACCGGTATTCGGTCAGCTTGCCGCCGATCACGCTGATCACCCCGGACGCCGATTCGACGACGGCGTGTTCGCGGGAGACGTCCGCGGTGCGGCCTTCGCCGGTGTCGATCAGCGGCCGCAGCCCGGCGTAGGCGCCGATCACGTCGGTGGCGGACAGGCCGGTCCCCAACGCGGTGTTCACGGTGTCGAGCAGGAACGTGATCTCTTCGACCGACGGCTCGGGTACATCCGGAATGGGACCGGGGGCCGCTTCGTCGGTGAGTCCCAGATAGACCCGGCCCAGTTGTTCGGGCATGGCGAAGACGAAGCGGTTGAGCTCGCCGGGGATCGGAATGGTCAGCGCCGCAACCGGATTGCCGAAGGCCTCGGCATCGAACACCAGATGTGTGCCGCGGCTGGGCCGCAGCCGTAACGCGCCGTCGATCTCGCCCGCCCACACCCCGGCCGCGTTGATGACCGCACCCGCCGACACGTCGAACGATTCGCCGCCGCGCAAATCGGTCAGTCGCACGGAGGTGCCGGTGGCCCGGGATGCCGAGACCCGGGTGAGGATCCGGGCGCCGTGCTGGGCCGCGGTGCGGGCGACCGCGGTGACCAGCCGGGCGTCGTCGATCAGTTGCCCGTCGTAGGCCAGCAGGGCCCCGTCCAGGCCGTCGCGTCGCACGGTCGGCGCCATCTCCACGGCGCGCCGCGCCGAGACGCGCCGCGACCGCGGCAGCACCGACGACGGCGTGCCGGCGAGGAACCGCAACGCGTCACCGGCCAGGAACCCGCCGCGCACCAGGGCCCGCTTGCCCGGACTCATCGACGGCAGCAGCGGCACCAACTGTGGCATCGCACGAACCAGATGGGGGGCGTTGCGTGTCATCAAGATTCCGCGCTCGATGGCGCTGCGCCGGGCAATGCCCACGTTGCCGGTCGCCAGGTAGCGCAGCCCGCCGTGGACGAGCTTGGAACTCCACCGACTGGTGCCGAACGCCAGATCGCGTTTCTCCACCAAGGCGACCCGCAGCCCGCGGGCGGCGGCATCCAACGCGATGCCGGCACCGGTGATGCCACCACCGATCACCACGACGGCCAACGGCTCACCGTCGGCGAGCGCGGTCAGGTCGGCGGCGCGCCGCGCGGCGTTCAGGGCGGTCGGATCGGGTATCACGACAGGTATCCGTTCAACGAGTAGGCCAGCTCGGTGGCCAGCGCGTCGGCGTCGAGCATCGGTTCGACGATCCGCGCCGACTGGATGGTCGACTGGGCGATCAGCAGCACCATGGTCGCCATCTGCACCGGGTCGCCGAGTCGGACGCTGCCGTGCCGCTGCGCCACCCGCAGCCGGGCCGCCAGCGCGTCGATCAACATGCGCTGGCTGGTGCCCAGGCGTTCGGTGATGTACGTCGACGCGAGATCCGAATGCAGCACCGACGTCACCAGTCGGTCCGCTCGCAACCGATTGGTCACCGTAACGATCTGTCGCACAAGGGATTCACGATCCTGCCCGCGCAACGGCGCGTCGCGCATCACCTCGGTGACGTGCCGGGTCAGCAGCGCCGCCACGATCGACTGCGTGTCGGGCCAGCGCCGGTATACCGTCGGCCTGCTCACCCCGGCGCGCCGGGCTATCTCGGCGAGGGTCACCCGCTCCACGCCGAAATCCACCACGCAGCTGGCCGCCGCCGCGAGGATGCGTTCGCCGGTGTCCAGCGTTGTGTTACGGATTGACAACATATGTAATACTGTAACGCATGACCGATCCCCAGGGGCTATTGCCGCCGATGAAATGGAACGCGTGGGGAGACCCGGCCGCCGCCAAGCCACTGTCGGAGGGGATCCGATCGTTGCTGCAGCAGGCCGTGGGGGTCGAGGCGTCCGGCACGGCCGAACTGCGATCCGACGAGGTGCAACTGCGTCCGTCGGCGTTGTCGCGGTCCGATCAGGAGGCCCTGGCCGCCATTGTCGGCGCCGAATACTGCCGTACCGCCGATGCCGATCGACTGCTGCACGCGGGCGGCAAATCCACCATCGACCTGCTCAACCGCGCTCAGCGCGGCCCGCAGGATGCGCCCGACGCGGTGTTGCTTCCCGGCGACGACGACGCCGTTGCCGCGGTCCTGCGCTACTGCTCGCAGCATCGCATCGCCGTCGTACCCTTCGGCGGGGGTACCAGCGTGGTCGGTGGGCTCGATCCGCACCGCGGGGAGTTCGCCGCGGTCGTCTCGCTCGACTTGCGCCGGTTCGACCAACTGATCTCGCTGGACGAGGTGTCCGGCCAGGCCGTCTTCGGGGCCGGGGTCACCGGCCCGGACGCCGAACGACTCCTTGGCGCACAAGGCTTTTCGCTCGGCCATTTCCCACAGAGCTTCGAATACGCCACCATCGGCGGCTTCGCCGCGACCCGCTCCTCGGGTCAGGACTCGGCCGGCTACGGCCGGTTCAACGACATGGTGCGCGGGCTGCGCGTGGTCACTCCGGTGGGCACCATGGATCTGGGTCGCGCGCCGGAATCCGCCGCGGGCCCCGACCTGCGCCAGCTGTTGATCGGCTCGGAGGGCACCCTGGGCGTCATCACCCGGGTGCGGCTGCGCGTGCATCGCACGCCGGAAGCCGTCCGCCACGAGGCCTGGTCGTTCCCCGACTTCGAGACCGGGGCCGCCGCCCTGCGCGCCGTCACCCAGAATGCCACCGGCCCCACCGTCATTCGGCTCTCCGACGAGGCCGAGACCGGGGTCAACCTGGCCACCACCGACGCCATCGGTGAATCACAGATCACCGGCGGCTGCCTGGCCATCACCATGTTCGAGGGCACCAAGGAACACGTCGAGAGCCGGCACGCCGAAACCAGCGCACTGCTGGCGGCCCAGGGCGGAACCTCGTTGGGCGACGGCCCGGCCCGGGCCTGGGAGCGTGGCCGGTTCGGCGCACCGTATCTGCGCGATTCGCTGCTCGCCGCGGGCGCGCTGTGCGAAACGCTGGAGACCGCCACCGACTGGTCGAACATCTGCACGCTGAAAGCCGCTGTGACTCAAGCACTTACCGATGCGCTCGCCGCGACCGGCACGCCCGCTCTGGTGATGTGTCACATCTCGCACGTCTATCCCACCGGTGCGTCGTTGTACTTCACCGTCGTCGCCGGCCAGCGGGGCGACCCGATTCAGCAGTGGAAGGCCGCCAAAAAGGCCGCCTCGGATGCCATCATGGCCACCGGCGGGACCATCACCCACCACCATGCGGTCGGCGCCGACCACCGGCCGTGGATGCGCGACGAGATAGGCGAGCTGGGGGTACAGGTGCTACGTGCGGTCAAGGCGACATTGGATCCGGCGGGAATTCTCAATCCCGGCAAGCTGATTCCGTGACCGCGGAGCCAGGCCGCCGCGAAATCGGCAAGGTAATCGCGCTGACCAACCCAGTGTCGGGCCACGGGGCCGCGGTGCACGCCGCCCAGCTCGCCATCGCCCGGCTGCACCGCCGGGGTGTTGAGGTCGTCGAAATCATCGGCGACGACGCGCAAGACGCGCGGCATCTGGTCGGCGCGGCTATGGAGAAGGGCACCGACGCGGTCATGGTGACCGGGGGCGACGGCGTCGTCTCCAATGCCTTGCAGGTGCTGGCCGGCACCGACATTCCGCTGGGCGTGATTCCGGCCGGCACCGGGAACGACCACGCCCGCGAATTCGGCATTCCCACCAAGGACGCCGAGGCCGCCGCGGACATCGTGGCCGGCGGCTGCTCGGAATCAGTTGACCTGGGCCTGATTCGGGACAGTAGCGGAAACGAGAAGTGGTTCGGCACCGTCGCGGCCACCGGCTTCGACTCGCTGGTCACCGATCGCGCCAACCGGATGAGCTGGCCGCACGGTCGGCTGCGCTATTACGTCGCGATGCTCGCCGAGCTGTCGCAGCTGCGGCTCTTGCCATTTCGCATGGTGCTCGACGGCACCCAAGAGATCGACGCGGATATCACGCTCGCCGCCTTCGGCAACACCCGCAGCTATGGCGGCGGGCTGCAGATCTGTCCCGGCGCCGACCACACCGATGGTCTGCTCGACATCACCATGGTGCACGAGGCATCCCGGACCAAACTGGTCCGCCTGTTCCCCACCGTGATGAAGGGCACCCACGTCGACCTCGACGAGGTGAGCACGGCGCGGGCGAAATCGATCCACGTCGAATGCCCCGGCATCAACGTCTACGCGGACGGCGATTTTGCCTGCGCGCTACCGGCCGAGATCTCGGTGGTGCCGGGCGCTCTGCAGATTCTGCGCCCGGCCAAGCGGTGATCGCTGTCGCAAGACCGACAGCGCTAGCGCGGTTGAACGCCGCCTATCGCTCCGGACTCCGCCGGCTGCGGCGGAGTCCGGACAGGCCGATCGACTAGCCCACTCCCCGGCTGAGCCAGGTCACCTCGCCGGCGTCGCCGCCGTCGCGGTAGGCCTCCAGAGCCTCGTCCCAGGCGGTGCCCAGCACCGAGTCCAATTCCGCGGCCAGGGTGTCGGCGCCCTGGGCCATCATCGACCGCAGGCGCATCTCCCCGACCATGATGTCGCCGTTGGCGCTCATCGCCCCGCTCCACAGGCCGAGCTGCGGGGTGTGGCTGAACCGATGGCCGTCGACGCCGGGGCTGGGGTCCTCGGTGACCTCGAACCGCAGCACGGACCAGGACCGCAACGCGTTGGCCAGTTTGGCGCCGGTGCCCACCGGCCCGACCCAGTTGGTGACCGCGCGCAGCTGCCCGGGCATCGCCGGCTGGGGCGTCCAGGTCAGATTCGCCTTGGCACCCAGGGTCGACGACAACGCCCACTCGACATGCGGGCAAACCGCCGCGGGCGACGCGTGCACGTACACCACGCCGGTCGTCACGTCGGCGAATTGATTCGACGCTCGCATTTCCTGCTCCTTCGGTTCCACGAGGGACGTCTTCCCCAACGACCTGCGGACCCGACAAACAGGGCAGCGTGCTCAATTTTTCGATTTTTACTGTGTCGTGCGTGTCTATTGTGCCTTGTGATACCCGTGTTGCGCTAGTGTGCATTTCCCACTAGCCGTATTCGGCAATCACGGCGTCTGAAATCGCCGGCCACGGCCGCAGCGCCCACTCCCCGAAATCCCGGTCCGTGAGGACCACCAACGCCAAATCTTTTTCGGGATCTGCCCAGATGAAACCACCCGCTTGGCCGAAATGGCCGTAGGTTCGCGGGGAATTCCGCCCGCCCGTCCAGTGCGGTGATTTCGCGTCCCGGAGCTCGAAACCCAGCCCCCAATCGTTGGGCCGCTGCACCCCGTAACCGGGCAGGACGCCGTCCAAACCGGGGAACTGCACCGTCGTCGCCTCGGCGTGCAGGTCCGTCGAGACCGTCACCGGGCGCAGCAAGTCCGCGGCGAACGCCGCCAGGTCGGCCACCGTCGACCTGGCCCCGAACCCGGCGGCCACCGCCCCGCCGTTCAGGTGGGTCGCCGCCATGCCCAGCGGCTCGCACACCGCCTCGGTCAGATAGCGCGCGAACTCGATGCCGGTCTCTTGTTCCACCGTCTGGCCCAGCACGGTGAACCCCTGGTTGGAGTAGATCCGGCGGGCGCCGGGGGCGGCCAGCACCTTGTCGGAGTGCATGGACAGACCCGAGGTGTGGGCCAGCAGGTGGCGGATGGTCGCGCCGGGCGGGCCGGCGGCCGCGTCGAGTTCGACGGCGCCTTCCTCGAGCGCGACCTGCACGGCCCGGGCCGCCAGTGGCTTGGTGACCGAGGCCAGCTCGAACACCCGCCCGGTGTCGCCGTGGCTGGCCAGTATTCCGCCAGGCCCAACCACCGCGGCGGCCGCGGCCCCGACCGGCCATCCGTCCAGGGCGTCGAGGGCCGTCATCACTTCCTGGCGATGTAGTAGTTGTTGATCGGGTCCGACTCGACCTCGGCCACGCGCACGTCGCCGAAGCCGGCGTCAGCCAGCATCGAGACGGCCAGCTGCGTCCCCCACGCGGTGCCCAGTCCGGCGCCGTCCAGCGCCAGCGACACCGTCATGCAGTGCATCAGCGACGTCGTGTACAGGTAGGTGCTCATCGGGACACCGACGTTCTCCTCGAGCCGGCTCGACGCCTTGATGTCGGCCATCAGCAGCACGCCGCCGGGTCGCAGCGCCCGGTAGATGTTCTCCAAAACCCGCGCGGGCTGCGCCTGATCGTGGATGGCGTCGAAGACGGTGATGACGTCGTAGGCCTCCGTTTTGTCCAACTCGGCGAGATTGTGGCTTTCGAAGGCCGCATTGGACAGGCCCCGCTCGGCGGCTTCGGCGATCCCGGTGGCGATGGCTTGCTCGGAAAAGTCGATGCCGGTGAAGCGGCTGGCCGGAAACGCTTGTGCCATCACGTTGATGGCGTGTCCGCTGCCGCAGCCGAAATCCGCCACGTCGGCTCCGGACCGCAGCCGCTCCACGAGGCCGTCCACCAACGGCAGCACCACGTCGACCAGTGCGGTGTCGTACACCGCGGCGCTCTGCTCGGCCATCAACGCGTGGAAGCGGGGAAACTCGCTGTACGGCAATCCACCGCCGGCGCGAAAACACCCGATGATCTTTTGTTCGACCTCGGCGAGCACCGGAACGAGCAGCGTCACCAGGGCCAGGTTGTCCGGCCCGGCCGCGCGCGTCAGCACTTTGGCGCGCTCCGCGGGCAACGAGTAGCTGGCCGTGTCGGGCTCGTACTCGACGACGCGGCCGGTGGTCATGCCGCCCAGCCACTCGCGGACGTAGCGTTCATTGAGGCCGGCGGCCTCGGCGATCTGCTCGCTGGTGGCGGGCGGCAGCCCGGCCATCGTGTCCAGCAGCCCGGTCTGATGCCCGATGCTGAGCAACAGGGTCAGGCTGGCGCCGTCGATGGCCGCGGTGATTCGTTCGGTGAATTCTTCGGTGGTTTCCAAAGCCGTCACGCCCAGCGACGCTACACCCGGTTCATGGGTGGCCAACCCGTCGAGAGATGTATGGCGGCGGTCAGTAGGTTGAAGCCCATGAGTCAGACAGTGCGCGGCGTGATTTCACGCAAAAAGGGCGAACCCGTTGAGTTGGTGGACATCGTCGTCCCGGACCCCGGACCCGGGGAGGCTCTGGTCGACGTCATCGCCTGCGGGGTGTGCCACACCGACCTGACCTACCGCGAGGGCGGCATCAACGACGAGTATCCCTTCCTGCTCGGGCACGAGGCCGCCGGCCGGGTCGAGGCCGTCGGCCCGGACGTGACCGCGGTCGCGCCGGGCGATTTCGTCATCCTGAACTGGCGGGCGGTCTGTGGGCAGTGCCGGGCCTGCAAGCGCGGCAGGCCGCACCTTTGCTTCGACACCTTCAACGCCAGCCAGAAAATGACGCTGACCGACGGCACCGAGCTGACTCCGGCCCTGGGCATCGGGGCGTTCGCCGACAAGACGCTGGTGGCCGCCGGCCAGTGCACCAAAGTCAATCCTGAGGCCGATCCCGCGGTCGCCGGTCTGCTGGGCTGCGGGATGATGGCCGGGCTGGGTGCGGCGATCAACACCGGCGCGGTCACCCGGGACGACACCGTCGCGGTAATCGGTTGCGGCGGCGTGGGGGACGCGGCGATCGCCGGTGCCGCGCTGGTCGGGGCCCGGCGGATCATCGCCGTCGATACCGACAACACCAAGCTGGACTGGGCCCGCAAGTTCGGCGCGACGCACACCATCAACGCCCGCGAGCTCGACGTGGTGAAGACGATTCAAGACCTCACCGACGGGTTCGGCGCCGACGTGGTGATCGACGCCGTGGGCCGGCCCGAGACCTGGAAGCAGGCCTTCTACGCCCGCGACCTCGCCGGAACCGTTGTGCTGGTGGGTGTTCCGACCCCCGACATGCGCCTAGACATGCCGCTGGTGGACTTCTTCAGCCACGGCGGCTCGTTGAAGTCGTCGTGGTACGGCGACTGCCTGCCCGAGCGCGACTTCCCCACGCTGATCGACCTGTACCTGCAGGGCCGGCTGCCGCTGGAGCAGTTCGTCTCCGAGCGCATCGGGCTCGGCGACGTGGAAGAGGCGTTCCACCGGATGCACAGCGGCGAGGTGCTGCGGTCGGTGGTGGTGCTCTGATGGCGGGCATCGAACGGCTGGTCACCCACGGCACCTTCGAACTCGACGGCGGCAGTTGGGAAGTCGACAACAACATCTGGATCGTCGGCGACGACTCCGACGTGGTGGTGTTCGACGCCGCCCATGCCGCCGAGCCGATCCTGGCCGCAGTGGGTAACCGCAATGTGGTCGCGGTGGTGTGCACCCACGGCCACAACGACCACGTCACCGTCGCCCCCGAATTGGGTGCTGCCCTGGACGCACCGGTGCTGTTGCATCCCGGCGACGACGTGCTGTGGCGAATGACTCACCCGGACAAGGACTTCCACACGATCGCCGACGGCGATACGCTCGACGTCGCCGGCACCGAGCTGCTGGCGCTGCACACCCCGGGCCACTCCCCCGGATCGGTGTGCTGGTATGCCCCAGAGCTGGGCGTGGTGTTCAGCGGCGACACCCTGTTCTCCGGCGGGCCCGGTGCGACCGGGCGGTCCTATTCGGACTTCCCGACCATCCTGGAGTCGATTTCCGGCCGGCTCGGCACGTTGCCCGGCGAGACCGTCGTGCATACCGGCCACGGCGACAGCACCACCATCGGCGACGAGATCGTGCACTACGAAGAATGGGTGGCCCGCGGCCACTGATTTGTCGATCCGGACCGACAGCCGGCTCCGCCACTATCGTTGACCCATGCGGCCCGAACCGATGCCCGAATCGAGCGTTGTGGTGCGGCCCGAGCCCGCCTATACCGAGGCGTCGCGGCTGCGGGCCGCCGGTTTGTCGCAGGCGGTCGCGGTGTTCGAACGGGCGGCCGAAGAGGTGCTGTTGCCCAAGCCGCCGCAGCCGATCGTCATCGCCGACTACGGCGCCGCCAACGGCCACAATTCGCTCAAGCCCCTGTCGGCGGCCATCGCGGTGCTGCGTCGCCGCACCCGCCACGATCACGCAATCCTGGTGGCGCACACCGATGTACCGCGCAACGACTTCGCGGCGCTGTTCGCGACAGTGGCCGACGACCCGGAGAGCTACCTGCACTCCGACACGGCGACTTTCACCTCGGCGGTCGGCCGGTCGTTTTACGACCAGATCGTGCCGTCCAAGACGGTCAACCTGGGATGGACGTCGTGGGCGACCCAATGGCTGAGCCGAACGCCCTGCGAGGTGCCCGATCACCTGGACGTCTCGCGGAGCAAGGACGACACCGCGCGGTCGGCATACGCCAACCAGGCGGCGCTGGACTGGCATAACTTCGTCGCCTTCCGCGGGCGGGAACTGGCTCCCGAGGGCCGGCTGGTGGTGTTGACGCTGGCCGCCGACGAAGACGGCACGGCAGGCTTCGGACCGTTGCTCGACGCCATCATCGAGGCGCTGGCCGATCAGGCCCGCGAGGGTGTGCTGCGCTCAGAGGAGTTGCGGCGCATGGCGATTCCCACGGTTGCCCGCTCCGAGAAGGATTTCCGAGCCCCCTTCGCGCCCAAGGGGCGATTTGAAGGTCTGATGATCGAGCACCTGGAGATGTTCAACGCCGAGGATCGGTTCTGGGCTCGCTATCGATCAGACCACGATGCGGAGGCGTTCGGCGCGCAGTGGGCATCGTTCGCCCGCTTCGCAATGTTCCCCTCCCTGGCGGCCGCCCTCGACGGCGGCACCCACGACGAGCGGGCGGCGCACTTCGTCGAGCGGCTGACGTGCGCGGTCGCCGAGCGTCTCGCGAAGGCACCCGAGCCGATGCGGATTCCGCAGGCCGTGCTGGCGCTGGTCAAGCGCGACGCACTGCGCCGATGAGAGTTTCGGCACAACGGCGCAGCGGGTAATCCCCTGCAAGTCAACCTGCGACCGCAAGGGGGTAGACGCATGAGCGTGCAGGACGATAAAGGGACTGATCAAGAAGATAAAGGGACTGATCAAGAAGATGAGCAACGGCTGACCGAGAAACCAGAGCCGGACGAGGACGACAAAAAAGAGGCCGCCAAGATGATGGAGGCCTACGAGGACAAGCCCACGATCGTGCTGCCCGGCACCGGGGGGAGCGTGTCCGGTACGGCCGTCAACGATTGGCTGGACGAGGACGGCAACCCCAGGCACGAAACGCCCGAGGGTTCGGACGCCTCGGACACCGAGTCGAAATCCGATGATGACGAGCGTCACCAACAGGCTTTGCAGGACCAGATCGAGAAGGACAAGGCCCTGAACGAGACCCTCCGAGAGGCCGCTAAAGCGGAGAACAAGGGCGAAAAGGATTGAGCTGAACCCGAATTGCCGGGCGAGGCTCAGCGGGCGGGGATAGGTGCCGGTGCGCTGATGCCCAGGTTGCCCTCGATCTCCTGAATGATCTGGTTGACCCGGTCCAGCCCGGGAATGGGTTCGTTGACGCCCGGAATCGGCGGAATCGGCGGGGCCGCCACTTTGCGTGGGGCGGCTGGCGGGGCCGCCTGAGGAGTGGCCCGTGGCGTGGTGGTCATCGGCGTCTCGGTCTCGGCGGGCGGGGTGGTGTCCGAAGTGGACGGCACCGGCACGTCCGGCGGCGGCGGGGCGGGTTCTGCGGTTGCGCTGTTCGGCGCCGGTGGCGGGGCTGCCGGGGTGGTACTCAAGGCCGGAGTCGGCGTGATCGCCGATTTGTTCTGCGAGGTCAGGCCGATCGCCACGGCGGTCCCCACCAGCAGCACCGCGGCGACGGTGATGATGATCGCCGCCGTCGGCAGCAGATGCCAGCGCGGCAGCAGCCGCTTACGCTTGACGGCCTCGGCCGCCCCGGGCGCGGCGTCGGCCGCCCCGGTTGCGACGTCGGCCGCTCCTGGCGGGGAGCCGGCGTCGAGCGCCGAAAATCCCGTCGTACCGGCGGCGCTGACCCGCGAGTTGTGGCCGGTGGCCGACCAGGCACGAGCCAGCTGGGCCTGTGTCGGCTCGGCCGGTGGCGCCTGGGTGGCCGCGGTCGCTTCCGGCCGCGGGTCGGAGCGCACCGACGCACGAACGGTCGCGCCGGCAGGCGCGGCAGGAGCCGAGAGCGTCGCGCCGGCGGTCGCGGCGGGAGCCGAGAGCGTCGCGCCGGCGTCGCCGGGACCGTGCGCCACCCGCAACGCGGCGCCGACCGCGGCCGTGAGTTGCGGGCGCGGTGTCGTGGCGACGGGAACGCGGAAATGCCGCGACAGCGCGGTGGTGACGGCTGGCAGATTGGCCCCGCCGCCCGTCGAGACCACCGCGACGAGGTCACGGATTCCGTTGCGCGCCAAGGCGTCGTCCAATGCCGCGATCACGCCGTTCAGCGAGGGGCGGATCGCGTCGTCAAGTTCGTGCCGGGTCAGCCGGATTTCGCCGCGCGTCCCGGCCAGCCCGTCGGTCAGCGTGGTCACCGTGCTCGAGGACAGCTGCTCCTTGGCGATCCGGCACGCGCTGCGCAACCGGCTCAGCGAGCCGATCGCCGCGCTGCCTGACGGGAACGCACCGGTGGTCGGCATGTTGGCGATGACGACGCCCAGCAGCGCCTGATCGATCAGGTCGCCGGAGAGATCGCGGTGCCGGACGGTCGGGGCCAGCGCGCGGTAGTCACCGTCGGCGTGCATCAAGGTGATGTTGGTGCCGCTGCCGCCGAAATCGCAGAGGGCCACGGTTCCATGCGGCGGTATGCCCGGGTTGGTCCGCACGGCGAGCAGAGCCGCGGCGGCGTCGGGGATCAGCAGGATGGGCCGCGCGCGTCGCGACCATTCCGGGATTTCTCCCAGAGCGGCGCCGAGGGCCTCCACCGCATGCGACTCCCAGTGGGCCGGATAGGTGACCGCGATGTCGTCGGGCAGGGCGCGTCCGCCGCTGGCGGCGTACGCCAGCGCCCGCAACCCGTCCGCGACCAAAACCTCGCTGCGGTGCACCGACCCGTCGATGGCGACGACGCCTCGCGGGTCGCCGACCCGGTTGACGAAGCCGGTAAGCACCACGCCGGGGCCCTGCAATCGCGGGTTCTCCGCGGGGATGCCGATCTCGGCGGGACGATCCGGATACAGCGTCAGAACGGGCTTGCGGGTGATGGCGTTGTCGGAGGTGACGGCCGCCAGGTTGGTGGCACCGATCGACAAGCCCAGCGCGGTCCCCACTTCATTGGCCATATCCCGATCCCCATATCCGCCGCACCAACCCGCATCGGCTAGCCGTCATTGTGCCGCCAAAACCTGTATTCCGTGTCAGCGATAGCTATGCGCCCGCTGTGCACCGGTCATCGGATGCTGCCCTGGCCGGCGATCAGCGGCAGGTCGAGCGGGGTGACCCAGCCCGGCCGTAAATCGTTGACCGCCGGAACGGCATTGAGTGCGCGCAGGCCGGTCGCCAGGCAGCCGGCCGCGGCGGCGTCGCGCCCCGAGCCGTCGGTGAACCGGAACGCGGTCTCTTGGAAGATGCTCGGGGTCCCCTCGATATCCACCCGGTAGACGTCGTTGTCGTGGCCCGTCGGCCAGTCCGGGGCGGCGTCCAGCCCGATCCGGTTGACGTGTTCGAGCTGGATGCGGGTCTCACCCTGATAGACGCCGTTGATGGTGAACCGGACGGCGGCCACGTGCCCCGGCTTGATGACACCCCTGGCGGAGTTGCGCTCCGTCGGGGTCACCCACTTGTCCCAGGTGGTGGTGATCTCGTCGAGCATGATGCCGGCCGCGTGCGCGATCATCGGGACCGTGGCGCCCCACGCGAAAATCAGCATGTCGCGGTCTTCGAGCAGCGGCTTGAATTCGGGCTCGCGGCCGATGCCCATCTCGAATTCGTAGTCGCCCTCGTAGTTGGTGTAGTCGAGCAGCTCGGAAGCCCGGACCCGGCGCACCTCCGAGCACAGTCCCATCAACGTCATCGGGAACAGGTCGTTGGCGAACCCGGGGTCGATGCCGGTGGTGAAGCAGGACGACTCCCCCAGCTCGCAGGCCTCGGTGATCGGCTGGATCCAGTTGGGCGGGTTGAGGCTCATGGTCGGCCAGACCCACGGGGTCATCGCGGTCGAACACACGTCGATGCCGGCCCGCAGGAACCGGGTGATCAGTGCGATGTTCTCCTTGGCGTGCATCGCCGTGGGGCCGTAGTGCACCAGCGCGTCGGGTTTGAGGGCGATCAGGGCGTCGATGTCGTCGGTGGCGGTGATGCCGACCGGCGCTGCCAGCCCGCAGATCTCGCCGACGTCGCGGCCGACCTTGTCGGGGTTGCTGACCCCGACACCGACCAACTCGAACAACGGATGCTTGACGATCTCGGCGATCACCATCTTGCCGACGAAGCCGGTTCCGTACACCACCACACGCTTTGAGCCGTGTTCCGCCATGTCTTGACGCCACCTTTCCGGTCACCAGCCGAACTTCACATTAAGCGCGCGGGCAGGCGGCATCCAGCCCGCATGCGCGAAAGCGCTTCCGTGCCGCCGCTCGTGGTGACACGATGCAATTCATGACCAAGCACCTCGCCGGACCTTCGGTCCTGTTGGCCATCGGTTTCGGATTCGCGAATGCGTGCGGCGTAGCCCATGCCCTTCCTCAGATGCCGAAGGTGCGCTACGAGATCAACGGGCCCGCCGTCGCCGAGTTCATCTACTACCAAACCGACACCGGGCAGCTGCATCAGGTGAATGCGCCGCTGCCCTGGTCGACGGAGTTCACCGGTTACGGCGGCGAGGTGTTCGCCATCAGCGCGCAGGGGCCCGGCCCCATCTCCTGCAAGATCTTGCTCGACGGCAACGTGGTGAGCGCCGCGACGGCCACCACGGGCGCGCCCGCCAGAACCATCTGCACCCACTGACCGGCACTCCCCTTTTTCACGACGAAGGAGGTCTCGGTGAGCCTCAAGACGGGTCCCAGGAAAGGCCTGGCGCCGCGGACGAACGGGACGCCACCGCCCGACATCCCGCTCGCCGACATCCATCTCGAGTCACTGGATTTCTGGGGGTTGGATGACGACTTCCGCGACGGCGCGTTCACCACGCTGCGCCGAGAGGCGCCGATCTCGTTCTGGCCGGCGATCGATTACGAGGGCTTCGAACCGGGCAGCGGGCACTGGGCGCTGACCAAACATGACGACGTACATTTCGCGAGCCGTCACCCAGAGATCTTCAGCTCCAGCCCGAATATCACGATCAGCGACAACACCCCGGAGATCAGCGAGTACTTCGGTTCGATGATCGTGCTCGACGATCCGCGTCACCAGCGGCTGCGCTCGATCGTCAGCCGCGCGTTCACCCCGAAAGTCGTGGCGCGCATCGAGGCCTCGGTCCGTGAGCGGGCCCGCCGGCTGGTCGCGTCGCTGATCGCCAACCATCCCGACGGCGAGGCCGAGCTGGTCAGCGAGCTGGCCGGTCCGCTGCCGTTGCAGGTCATCTGCGACATGATGGGCATCCCCGAACAGGACCATCAGCGCATATTCCATTGGACCAACATCATTCTCGGGTTCGGCGACCCGGACCTGGCGACGGATTTCGCTGAGTTTCTTCAGGTCTCGATGGACATCGGCGCCTACGCCAGCGCACTCGCCGAAGACCGGCGGTCCAATCACCACGACGACCTGACCACCAGCCTGGTGGAAGCCGAGGTCGACGGGGAACGGCTGACGTCGGCGGAGATCGCGTCGTTCTTCATCCTGCTGGTGGTGGCCGGCAACGAAACGACGCGCAATGCGATCAGTCACGGTGTGCTGGCGCTGTCGCGCTATCCCGAGGAGCGGCAGAAGTGGTGGTCCAACTTCGACCGCCTGACCCCCACCGCCGTCGAGGAGATCGTGCGGTGGGCCTCCCCGGTGGTCTACATGCGGCGCACGTTGACCCGGGACTTCAAGCTCAGCGGCACCAAGATGAAGGCCGGCGACAAGGCCACGCTGTGGTACAACTCGGCCAATCGCGACGAGTCGACGTTCGCGAATCCCTGGGTCTTCGCCGTGAGCCGTACCCCCAATCCGCACTTCGGCTTCGGCGGCGGCGGTGCCCACTTCTGCCTGGGCGCCAACCTCGCCCGTCGTGAGATCAGGGTCGTCTTCGACGAACTGCGCCGCGAGATACCCGACATCGTTGCGACGGATGAGCCCGCGCGGCTGCTGTCGCAGTTCATTCACGGCATCAAAACCCTGCCGGTGGCCTGGACGCCGCCGCGGTAGTCCCCGCGTCGAGTTCGCCTCTGTCCGAAGGCATATCACGCGCTAGCGCATGCGCTAGCAGTTCCGGGATTACGCTGACCCCGTGACCATTCCCGCGTTTCCCCCCGCCGAGGTGCTGGCCGCCCGCCAGAAACTCGTGCTGGACCACTTCCACGACGAGGTCCGCCAGGACTGGGACGACGTCTTGTCGACCTTCCCGCATCCGCGCTACGAACTGATCCCCCAGATGCTCGTGCATGACGGCGATGCCGCGGTGCGCGACTACTACGCCTACACGCGGACCGCATTTCCCGACCAGGACCACGAAATCATCGCGCTGCGCCACAGCGCCGACGCGGTGATCGTCGAATTCTGGCTGATGGGCACGCACCGCGGTTATCTGGGCAAGGTCCCGCCCACGGGCAGCCGGTTCCGCGTCCGGATGACCGCGTACTTCGTCTTCGATGACACCGAAACGCTTGTCTGCGAACGCATTTACTTCGATACGCTGACCATGATCAAGCAGCTGCTGGGCGGCCTGGACATGAAGAAGCCGGCGAATTGGTGGCTGGCCGCACGGTGCGTGCGCGGGTTCTTGTCGATGTCGTCGGAAAAACCGGACCCGGCGCTGACCAACACGCCCTAAACTGCACGGCTAAGGGATGGAGCGAGGGAGGCTGCGATGCGGTTTTCACGCCTTCACACGATGTGCGGCCTCGCCGCCGCAGCCATGTTGAGTTCGTCCGCGATGGCTACCGCCGCCCCGTTGCAGCCGGGGTCGCACACCGAGAAGTGGATCGAGCTGCAGACCGGTCAGTGCGTGGCCGACTTGCCACCGGCCGACGGGAGCCGCGTCAACGTCACCGTAGTGGATTGCGCGACAGCGCATTTAGCGGAGGTGTACCTGCGCGCTCCGATGGCCGTCGACACCGCCATCGCCACCGTCGCCAATCGAGACTGCGCCGCCGGATTCGCACCGTACACCGGCCAATCCGTTGACGGCAGCCGGTTTTCGATCACCTATCTCATCGACTCGAACCAAGACCGCACCGGCGCCAACCCCACCCCGAGCACCGTCATCTGCCTGCTGCAGTCCGCCAACGGGCAACCGTTGACCGGATCCGCGCACCGCTGAGGTGTCTAGGCGATGACGTAGTCGCTGAACGAGAAGGTCGCGGCCTCTCGTATCGAGTTGAGTGTTGACGTCGGCCGTAGCAGGGACGCCTCACCGCTGGGACTGAAGTAATACGACCGGGACGTGGCGCAGTTGCCGGCGTAGAACACCGAATTGTCCAGCCGTTTGGTCATCCGCTCCATGAATTGATCGGTGGCCTCTTCGGTCACCTCGAAGGTCGTGGCACCGCGGCGCTTGACCTCGCCGAGCAGCCGGTCCATGTGCCGCATCTGGTATTCGATGGTGTGGAAGAAGGACAGTCCGGAGAAGGCGAACGGACTCGCCAGGCTGATGTAGTTGGGGAAGTAGGGCACAGAGACGCCCTGGTAGGCCTGGAACCGGGTCTCCCGCCACCACTTTCCGAGGTTGCGTCCTTTCCGGCCGACCACCTCGATGGCCGGGAAGTTGGCCTCCCAGAGGTCGAATCCCGTCGCGAGCACCAGCGTGTCGATGACGGTCTTGTGCCCATCGACGGTGACAACGCCGTCCGCCGTGAACCGCTCGATCGCGTTGGTCTCGAGGTGAACGTTCGGTTGCGTGAAAGCGCGGTAGAAGGTGTTGGAAAAGGTCGGTCGCTTGCAGCCGAGGTCGTAATCCGGCGTCAACTTGGCGCGCAGTTCCTTATCCCGGATCCACCGGAATCGAGAGATCTTTGCCAGGTCGGAGGAGGAAATGTTCCCCCGCCCTCGCGACTCCCGAAAATGCAGCGCCATCACGACCATGATGAGCTCGAGAATGATGTCGCTCACCCATCGCAGGGCCCGCTGCGTCGCCGGCAACCGCGCGAAGAGGCGTCGCAGGGCCGGGGAGATCGGGAAATCAAACTTGGGAATCACGTGGGTCGCGGTGCGCTGGTACACGGTCAGGTCCGCGGCCCCTTTGGCCAGCTCAGGAACGACCTGCACCGCGGACGCTCCGGTACCGATAACCGCGATACGGCGCCCCGCATAGTTGTAGTCGTGGTCCCAGGCGGTCGTATGGACGACCTTGCCGGCAAAGCTCGCGATGCCAGGGATGTCGGGCACGCGCGGCTGGGACAGGAAGCCGGTTGCGGTGATCAAAAAGCGGCAGGTCAAGCTTTTGCCGTCGGCCAGCGCAACCCGCCACACCGCGGCGTCCTCGTCCCAGTGCGCACCCTCAACGGTCGTGTTGAACCGCATGTGGCGGCGCACGTCGTACTTGTCGGCGACGTCGACGGCGTAGCGCTTGACTTCAGCGCCGGGCGCGAACAGCCGCGACCAGTCGGGCTTGGGTTCAAACCAGTACGAGTAGGTGGTCGACGGGATGTCGACGGCGATGCCCGGGTAGTGGTTGACATGCCAGGTGCCGCCCAAGTCGTCCTCGCGCTCGAGGATGACAAAGTTGTCAAACCCGAGGCGCTTGAGCTGGATAGCGGCGCCGATGCCACCGAACCCTGCACCTACGATGATCGCGTCGTAACGGTCCGTGTCCACAGCCTTGCTTCCGTGCTACCTGGTTTCATACTTAACGAATCATAAGCTTTCCCTAAGATACGTAACTCTAATAGCGCGGCACGCCGGGCGCATCCGAGCTTTGCCGGTATGTGACCTTGCCGACACATAAGCAGCGCGTCGCAGCCGGGCCTCTCAGACCCGGTTTTAAGTCCCTCAACTGGGCAAATGGTCCAACCGGCGACGACTACGCCGGTTGCGACCTCGATTCGTGCCGTCGACTTAGCTCCGGGTGAAACCCCGGCGAGTCGGCGGCGGACCACGAATTTCTCAGGTTGTGGCCGGTCAGCCCGTTGGCGCCCCCTGCAGCCGGCCCAGGAACTCGTGGCATCGCCGCGCGCGCTCGGAGTCCTGAGCCATCACATCGCTGAAGAAGGACGCGATGTCATCTAAACCGGCGTTCTTCGCGTCGCGTACGTATTGGCCGTAATCGTGCCCGGCCTTCAGCGAGTGGTATTGAACCGAAATGAGATCGAAGGTTACGTCGTCGAAACCTGTTTCACCCGTTGCCATGTCGTCACCTCTCGGACAGTGAGTGCAGAATGTGGTGTCCGCGGTGAGCGGCTACCCCGAATGGACAACGCCAAACGACGGCTTAAAGTGTTTTTGTGGGCAACCCGACTGCGCAATAGCGCCGCGGGTCCGATGGCGTCGACGCCGCCGCTATCCACCGCCGGTCGCTGCGCCCGGTACACAGGAAAACATCACGAAATGGTTGGCAAGTTGACAGTTTGGGAGGGGCTGGCATGGGCACCTTGGACGCCATGATTGCACGTCACATCGTTCGTACCCTTAGTTCAGCAGCAGTTATCGCAGCGTCGGGCGTGGCCGTGTCGGCACTGTCCACGTCCGTTATCCCCTCCGCCTCGGCCCAGTGTCCAGACGTGCAAGTGGTCTTCGCCCGCGGCACCGGCGAAGAGCCGGGCGTCGGCCCCACCGGCCAGGCCTTCGTCGACGCGCTGCACCAACGCGTCGGCGATCGGTCGTTCGACGTGTACCCGGTCAACTACCCCGCCAGCGATCAATGGGATACCGGGATCGACGGCGTCAGAGACGCGGGCGCGCACGTAGTTTCGATGGCCCACGACTGCCCCAACACCAAGATGGTGCTCGGCGGCTACTCCCAGGGCGCGGCCGTGATGGGCTTTGTCACCTCGGCCTCGGTGCCCGATGGCATCGACCCCAACACCGTCCCCAAACCGCTGTCCCCCGACGTCGCCAACCACGTCTCCTCGGTCGTGCTGTTCGGCATGCCCAACGTGCGGGCGATGAACTTCCTCAACGAACCGCCCGTCGTCATCGGCCCGCTCTACCAAGACAAGACGGTCAAGGTGTGCGCCACCGAGGACCCGGTCTGCTCCGACGGCCTCAACTTCGCGGCACACAACACCTACGCCGACGACGGCGCCATGATCGACAAGGGCGTCGCCTTCGCCTCCAGCCACCTGGGTCTGGGTGGGCCGGCTCCGGTCACGGCGCCGCCGGTCGGCTTTGGCAGCTGAGTAGTCGCCGGCTTTAGCCGGGGATCCTGCTCGGGCGATCAGCTCAACCGCGCGTCAGCCGGTCGCGGCTCTGGAGTTCAGAAACGCGACTATCCCCTGCGTGACGGCGGCGGCGTATTTCGCCCGACCCTCCGGACTTTCCATGCGCGCCAAGTCACCCGCGTTTTTCATGTTGCCCAGTTCGACCAGGACCGCCGGGTACTTGGCCAGGTTCAGCCCGGCGAGGTCATCGCGGCCGTACAGGCCGTCCGAGCCGATGTAGGTGGCGGGCTGAAACCCCGACTGAACCAGGGCATCCCGCATCGTGTGCGCCAGCTGCACGGCGGGTCCGGCCTGCACGTCGTTGAGCGGCGGGCTGGAGTAGTTGACGTGGAATCCGCTGCCGGACGGCGGCCCGCCGTCGGCGTGGATGCTCACGATCGCGTCCGGATGCATGGCGTTGGCCGCCGCGGCGCGTTGGTCGATGCACGGGCCAACCCCGCTGTCGCTGTCGCGGGACAGCTGAGTGCGCACGCCCAACTGGGCCAGCGAATCGTTGATCAGCCCCACCACCGCCCAGGTGAACGCATGCTCGGGATAGCCGTCGTCGGCGACCGCACCCGACGTCTGGCATGGCTTGGTGCCGCCGCGCCCGTTGGGGACCTGTTGGTTGATGGATGCGTCGTTCACGGCGTTATGGCCCGGGTCGAGGAAGACCGACGTTCCGGCCACCCCGGCCGTGGCGCGCGGGGTGGCCAGCCATGCGCCGGCGGTGACGACCGCCGGCAGGACACCGGCGATCTTCAGCACGTCGCGGCGGGCAACGGATCGCCGCCCATAAGGGCGATCACTCACCGCGCGATGGTAGCAGCCTGGCCTCGTTGGTGGTGACTCCGCTCGTATAGTCCTCATCGATACACATTGGGGCGCAACACTTCTCCGATCCGGTGGCCAAGCATGATCGGCTACCTCGCGACGAGTACGACACGAGCCGAGAATTGGCCGGGGCGTTGGCGATTGGCGATTGGCGCGACGATTTCACCCGTCGCCATGGTGTGAATTTACCGTCTCCAGCTCCCCCAGCATGACGGCCAGGAATCGCTCTCGCTGGGCAACCGATTGGGCCTGCTCGGCCGAGCTCGTGAGGTGCAGCAACCCGATCCCCGCGGCAAAGGTCAATTCGGCGCGCAGTTTGGCGTCCTCGAAGCTGAACCCATAGTCGCAGTAGGCCTTTATCACGGTGCGAAGCAGCCGCCGATCGGCGGCGCGGATGTTTTCGGCGGCCACCGGGTCCAGGCGGGCCCATTCGCGCATCGCCCGCTCGAGCACCCAGTATTTGGGGCTGACCAGCGTTCGCGTCAGGGCCAACAGTCGTTCGCGGGGTGGCAGCCCGTCGAGCTCGGCGAGCGCCTGACGGTCGCGTTCGAGGAATTTGTTCCACGACTCGACCAGTGCGGCCCGATACCTCTCGATGTCCTCGAAGTGCCAGTAGAAGCTGCCGCGGGTAACGCCCGCCTGCTGGCAGAGGCGTTCGACTTTGAGTGCGCGCACTCCCTCCCGGGCAAGCACGGTGTAACCCACCTCGAGCCAGTCCTCGGCCGACAGGCGGGTCGACGGCTGCTTGCGCTCCACCACTCCATGGACATTACGGGAGGTGTTCCCGGCCGGAGGAAGATTAGGAATTCTCGCTAATTACCGTTGCCCTTGCGTCGTCGGCGGAACGGGAAGTCGGGCGGTGTTGTCGAGGTCGACATCGAGCGCGTTGAGCATGAGCGCCAGACCCGCGTATCGGCCGATGACCATCAGCGCTTCGACGGTGGCCTCCGAACCGAGAGCCGTGTGGACCTGCTCGAACAGCGGGGCCGCGACGCGCCGGGTGGTCACCAGCTCGGTCGTCAGCCGCAGCACAGCCAGCTCGATGGTGTCGAATTCTGCTGTCTGCCAATCCGACTCGGAGGTGATGGCGTTGATGGTGGCGACGTCGACTCCGACCGTCTGCGCGACGTCCCTGTGTTGGCCGAGTTCATAGGCGCAGTCCATGAGATACGCGGTGCGCAGGACGATCAGTTCGCGAAGTCTTCTCGGCAGTACCGGGCTGGTCAGGGCGGCGTCACCGGCCACCATCCAGCCGGTATAGACCTTCTCGGCGTGGGCCAGTGTGCGGTAGACGTTGAGATTGCCACGCCGGGCGGTCAATTCGCGGGCGAGTTCGGTCATGTCCGCGGGGTCGCGGTACGGGATACGAGTCATCGGGCGGGGGCGTCGATGTCGAGGTCGACGGCGTTGAGCACCAGCGCCAGGCCGTAGTAGCAGCTGACGATCATCAGCAATTCGGTGAGCGCCTCGTCGCCGAGCACGGTGTACGCGGTGGCGAAGGAGTCGTCGCTGAGCCGGCGGGTGGTGCACAGCTCGGTGACGGTGTCGATGACGGTGCGTTCGTCGCCGCTGAATCCGGCCGCGTCCAGATCCCCTTTGTCGAGCAGGGCGTCGATCTGTTGGTCGGTGAGCCCCGCGGTGCGGCCGAAGATCACGTGCTGGGCGAGTTCGTAGGGCGAATCCTGCAGATGTGCTACCCGCAGGATGATCACTTCGCGCATCCGCGGGGTGAAGGTCGGGCTTGTGAACAGCTCGCCCGCCATCTGTGCCCATCCGTCAAAGACGTTGGGGGCGTTGGCGAGCAGTTTTAGCACATTGAGAGTGTCGGGACGTGCGAGAAGCTCTTGGATGTGTTCGGCTTGCTCGTCCGGGTTGGCCAGAGGCATCCGCGTCATCGCCGACTCCTTTCTTGTCTCGTGTGTCGCCGACGGTCACTTGGTGACGATTGCCGAGTTGTAGTTGGGGGCCCACGCCCGCTCGAAGACGGAGATGGGGATCTGCTCGTCGCGGCCGGTGCTGATGCCACTGTCGTTGAGATGCACCACACCGGCCCTGCTGTCGATGCCGGTGACAACCACGAAGTGGTTTGCGATGTTTCGCTTCCCGGGACGGTTCCAAATCGTTTCGGCATTGACTATGGCGATGACTTTGTGGTTTTGCGCCAGGTTGCGCGCTAGGGCGTCGGTGTCGGTCTGGATGTTGTCGGCTCGGACCCGGTAGTGCCACAGCAGAATCGGAAGGTCGGCGATGTCGGTGGTGCCTTTTGGCTGCCAGATCGGTCCGTGATGTGTTGCGCCCGGCGTGTTTTCGGCCAAGTCGATCATCTGCTGCTCGGTGGGTTGGCGACCGGTGATCTGGCCGACCACATCGGCCACGGCCATTTCCCCACAGTCGGAACCGGATTGCTGGCGCCAGTAGGGCGCGGCGGCGACGGGATCGCCATACATTCCCAACTCGTGGTCGGCGTCGGGGACGGGAGCGCCCGGGTTGGCGTGGACGCCGGCGGCCAATATCACCGGCGACACTGCGGCGGCGGCGGCCACCAGAACGGTTTGTGTGGCGGTGGCAACCCTTGCCCGCACGGTGCTCGTCATAGGCGCCCGTTCTCGAGCCGCAGCGGCGGCGTGTAAAGGCTCAGGTGTGGCCCTGGACGGAGGTTCGCAGAAACTCGGCGAAATGCCGCATCGACACGCGGGTAGATACCGCTATGAAATCAAGCCGCTGGTCGTACGCACCGAACCTCGTCGCGCACCTATTGCATCGCAGCGGCCAGTGCGAGCTCAGACGGCCTGCGGCGCATCGGCTTCCGGGTCGGAAGTCGCGCTGAGTTGCTGTACGAGATCGGCGGCGACGGCGCGCAGCGGGACGTTCTTCTCCTGGCTTTTCCGGCGAAGCAACTCGAAGGCCTGGTCGGCGTCGATCTGGTGGATGGCCATCAGCATGCCTTTGGCCTGTTCGATGGGGGCGCGGGTCTGCAGCGCACGCTGGATGGATTCGGCCACTTCGCGGGCAGACCGGAAGCGGGCGAAGTCGCCGATCGCGCGGGACACCGCCGCGGTGAGCATCGCGAGGATCTCGGCATCGAAGTTGTCGAATGCCGACCGCGAACGTCCGTAGAGATTGAGCGATCCCAGCGTTTGGTCGTCGGCGAACAGGGGTGCGGCCAGGAAGCTCAGAATTCCTTCGTCGCGGGCCGCGGCGGCGAATCTCGGCCACTTAGCCGCGGCGTCATCGGAGTCGACCAGCACGATGCGGCGGGTCCGGGAGGCGTCCAGGCACGGTCCCTGACCGGCCTCGTATTGCTCGGTATCGACGCGCAGCGTGCGTTGGTCGGTGTGCACCGCGGTATAGATGCGGCCGCCCAGGTCGATGGTCACGCCCGTGCTGTCGGCGCCGTCGACGGCGTCGTGCGCGATCTCGCAGACATGCTGCAGCAGCGTCAGTAGATCGTCTTCGTCGGCGATGCTGCGACTGGCGCTGACCAGCATCTGGCCCAGCATCGTCGGCGTGATCCTGTTGCCGGCGGCGGCCTGGATGACCAGGTCGGCGACCTGCTCGCTGTCCTGCGCCGACGCCGCGGCCGGAAGGGAGTCGTCGATGCGCCGATCAGGGGAACCCATCAGCACAGTGTGACACGAGTTGGCGGCGTTTACGCCTGGTGAGCAGGCATTCAGGTCTGTTGTGATCGCCTTCGGGGTGACGAACATGAAGGGTTCGTCAGGGCGACACCGCGGACATCGTTGGCGCCGGTTTCAGCTTCCATACCAGCGGGCATCCGCCAGCGGTGAGCGCACTACGATTAATCCGTTTGCTGGGGACCGCCGTGGCTACGGCTTGGGCGTGCGTGGTCAGCGCACCCGTCCCCATCGTATCCGCCGCCCCGTGTCCTGACGTCGAGGTGGTGTTCGCCCGCGGGACTGGCGAGCCACCCGGAGTCGGCGGGGTCGGGCAGGCATTCGTCGACGCGCTGGGGTCGCGCATCGGCGGTAGGTCCCTCGGGGTGTATCCGGTCAACTACGCGGCCAGCGCCGATTTCAATGGCGGCATCGCTTTCGCGGCGACGGTCGTCGAAGGGATCAGAGACGCCGGCGCTCATCTGGAATCCACGGCGGCCAGCTGCCCCAACACCAGAATGGTGCTCGGCGGCTACTCGCAGGGCGCGGTAGTATCCGGCTTCGTCACGTCGGCCTCCGTGCCGAAGGAGGTGCCCGCGGAGTTCGCCTCCTCGGTGCCGCAGCCGCTACCGCCGGAGGTGGCCCGCCACGTCGCCGCGGTGGTGCTATTCGGGACGCCGTCCAACGAGTTCTTGCGCGATGCCGGCGCGCCGCCCATCACGATCGGTCCCCTGTACGCGCCCAAGACCCTTCAGTTGTGCGCTCCCGACGACAACATCTGCGATGGCGCCCCTCCGGGGCCGCCCGGTATCGCCCATACCGCCTATCCGGTGAACGGCATGGTGAATCAGGGCGCTGATTTCGCTGCGAGTCATTTGTAGGGTGCGTTGTTGATTTTGTCGGAGATGGGTGCGATTAGTCCAAGCCACCAGCCAGATTGGTGGCGGACCAATCGGAAACCGGTGTGATCCCAGGGAATAGCAACTACTGCGGGCGAGGGCCGGTCCATTCGAAGTAATTCCGCTCACTTGCAACGGAGAACGGCTGCGACTTTCCGCGGACACCGCGACGCAATATCTTCTGCGCAGAAGCGCTGAAAGCCTTACTACCGGAACCGCCTGCACTCTGCGCGCGCTTGGGTGATAGCCGGCTCTTCCCGCAGCCTTTGGAGACACCCGCCCGCGATCCCGCCGCCTGTTAAGGACCATCAAGAGCAGGGCTCGTTGCTGCCTGTAGTTTCATGCGTATCGCGTAAACACCCGCCACGGCCAACATGTGCGCAGTATTAGCGGTGAGGAAGAAGGTACCGTCAGAACCTCCACCGGCAAGCGCGGCGGCGGCGCCAGCCCCAGGTACGGTGGCGACACCGTCCGTTGCGACACCCGTGGTCGTTACAGTCGTTGAGGACAAAGTCTCGTGCCTCGAAGCTTTCGCTGTCGGCGTCCCCATCGCTGCAACCCTGTCTCCCAAGGCCTCCCATTCCACCGCCGCGGCTGCCAACCACTGGCTGCGACGCGCCTCCGCGTCCCAGCCGTTGCTGTTTCCGCGAGCCTAAACACACCAGCAAACGAGCGGGTGGCTGTCCGAAACTTCTACCTCTAGGGGTCGCCGGAGACCCGTTTGGAATCGCGGCGTCGTTCCGCGCCCAACCAACAGCAGGCCCGCATCCATACCGGCAACGCTGGAGTGACCGCCGAAACGTGCGATGGTGTCCTATGGCCTTTCCCATGTGGAATTATTTCCCCCGCAACGCTCAGCCACCCGAGTGGGTTACGAAGCTTGTCGATGTCAATGGCCAAGTCTTTGTCGCCATTGGTGGCCGGATAAAAGTCCCCACTCCCGTGCGGTGATTCTTGGTTGTTAGGGCTGCTCCTTCCGGTGTTGGGCGTCTTTCATCCGGTAGGAGTCACCGTCGGTAATGACGACGGTGGCGTGGTGCAGCAGGCGGTCCAGGATGCTGACCGCGGTGGTCTGCTCGGGCAGGAACCGGCCCCATTGCTCGAAGGGCCAGTGCGAGCCGATGGCCAGCGAGCGGCGTTCGTAGGCGCCGGCGACGAGCCGGAACAACAGCTGGGTGCCGGTGTCATCGAGGGGTGCGAAGCCTAGTTCGTCGAGGATGATCAAGTCGACCCGGAGCAAAGATTCGATGATCTTGCCGACTGTGTTGTCGGCCAGTCCGCGGTAGAGGGTTTCGACGAGGTCGGCGGCGGTGAAGTAGCGGACCTTGTGCCCGGCGTGGATCGCGGCGGTCCCGAGTCCTATCAAGGTGTGCGACTTGCCCGTTCCAGCTGGTCCGATTATCGCCAGATTCTGTTGCGCACGAATCCATTCCAGGCTCGATAAGTAGTCGAACACCCTGGGCTGGATCGACGAGGCGGCCACGTCGATCCAGCATCTTGGGAACGGGGAACGCCGCGGCCTTGAGCCGGTTGACGATGTTGGAGGCGTCCCGGGCGGCCAGTTCGGTCTCGACCAGGGTGCGTAGCACTTCCTCGGGAGTCCAGCGTTGCGTTTTGGCGGTCAGCAGGACTTCGGGTGCGGTGCGCCGGATCGCCGCGAGCTTGAGGCGGCGCAACCCCGCATCCAGATCAGCAGCCAATTGTGGGAGCGACGGTGGTGCAACGGGTTTGATCTCTTTGGCCGTTGTTGTCATGACGTCGCCTCGCCGTCGGCGACGGGAGCGATCTTGTAGGCGTCCAGCGAGCGAGTCGGGGCGACCGGCAGGTCGAGGATAAGGGCATCCCCAGCTGGGCGTGGTTGGGGTGTTCCGGTGCCGGCGGCCAGGATCGAACGAACATCGGTGGCCCGGAACCGCCGAAATGCGACGGCCCGGTGCAACGCGGCGACCAAGGCGTCGGTGCCGTGGGCGGCGCCCAGCGCCAGCAGGATCTCCAACTCCGATGCCAGCCGGGTGTTGCCGATCGCGGCGGCCCCGACCAGGAACGCCTCGGCGTCTTCACCGAGGTCGCAGAACTGTTTCTCGACGCTGGTCTTCGGGCGAGGTCCGCGGTCCGGCGCTGGCCGGGGTCCGTCGTAGTGGGTGTCGAGTATCGATGCAGCGCCGGGGGCGACCAGCTCGTGTTCGGCCACGATCATCCCCGTCGAAGGCTCGACCAGACAGACCGCGCCGTGATCGACGACAACTGCCACGGTGGTGCCGATCAGCCGGGTCGGCACCGAGTACCGAGCCGACCCGTAGCGGACACAGGACAGCCGATCGACCTTGCGCAGTACCGACGGTGCCCCGACCCGCAGTCGTAGCGACGGCAATGGTTGCAGCAGTTCCCGTTCGGCGCTTAGCCGCTCGTCGGGGATGGCGCAGATCTCCGCGTGCACCGCGGCGTTGACCTCAGTGCACCAGGCTGCCGCAGCAGTGTTAGCGACTCGCACGTTGACCGCAGTGCCGGCGATGGCGGCCTCTGTCAGCAGCGGAACCGCGAGATCGCGCTGGGCATAGCCGCACAGGTGTTCCACGATGCCCTTGGACTGCGGATCATTGGCGTGGCAAAAGTCCGGAGCGAACCCGTAGTGGCTGGCCAGCCGCACGTAGTCCGGCGTCGGGACCACCACGTCGGCGACCACCCCGCCTTTGAGGCAGGCCATCCGATCAGCCAGCACCCGGGCTGGGACCCCGCCGATCGCAGCCAAGGTTTCGGCGATCAACGCCAGCGTGGTGAACGCCCGCTGATCGGTGGCGAACCGCACGAACCGCCACCGCGAGAACGCCAACACGGCGCAGAACAAAAACAATCCGGGTGCTGCTTGGGCCCAGTCGATGACTAGATACTCACCCGGCGACCACACCGCCGGACGGCGACCCACGTGATTGTTGCTGCGCCACAACGCTTTCGCTTGAGCGACCAGCCGCCGGAAGTTGCGGTCCGAGCCCTCATAACCCGCGGCCGCCGCGATGGGCAGCAACCGTTTGGCCGAGATCCGGCCCTGGGACTTGGCCACGCGTTCGGCGACCAGCCCGGCCACCGCGTCGTAGTTGTGGGCCCGTCCAACCCGCGGTGCAGGCGTATCGCCGGCCTGGTCGGCCTCGAACTTGTCCACGACACGCTTGACGGTCTTGTGGGTGGTGCCGCACTGCTCGGCGGCGGCTCGGTAGGTCCCGAGTTGTTGATAGGCAGAAATGATGTCCATGCGGTCCTTCGCAGACTTCAATGGAACTCCCCGGTGGTGGCGGCGATTGGTTGGCGCCTTCACCGTCACCATCGGGGCCCGCAGTTCCTGGTCGACACGACGAACACGGGGTGGGGACTTTTATCTGGCCACCAGCGGGGACCTCCACTTGGCCACCAGTGGGGACTTTTTCATGGCCACGGACAGTCGAAGTCTCGCATCAACAGAGCAGACCATTTCGACCGTCGATAAAAGACTGGGCTCAGCAGCGACCAAGTCTTGAGACATCTGAGCACTGGCATGACCGGTATGGGTTTCAAAGTGGAGTCGGGCAAGACAAGGGAGGCAAAAATAGTCCGACCGGTCCTCTACGGAGAGAACGGTGTGCCATCCGTCTCGTACGAAATAGATGCCTTCCACGATGAATTGGGCATTGCGGCGGAGATAGAAGCAGGGCGAGGCGCCCACAACAACGCCGAGTATCGCGATATCCTACGAACCTCTTCGCTGCTCAGCGCAGACTACCTAGTGCTGGTGATGCCCATCGCGTACCGGTGTGGCGCATCCGCGTTGACACCTGCTTACAAGAGGATGCTAGGCCAACTTGAGGCAATCTACGCCTCGAGAGGGTTGCCACTCCCTTTTGCAGGTCTCCTGCTTGTCGGCTACTGAAACACGACGATGCCGAGCGCGGCAATGATCGCAGGTCGTCGGACGCCAAAGCTATGGTTACGCTATGTCGTCGCCACCATCGGAAATCTCGAAGAAGAATGCCTACGGTGTGCGCCTCGTCCGAGGGCCGTTCCTCACGCTTCCGCCGCACCGCGATCACATTGATGACGTTGACAACTTCGTCTCATACGCAAGAGGCGTTCGTGAAAGAACTGAGGCACCCTTGGCCGTCGATTTCTTCAGCGGGGCAGGTGGCCTGAGCTTGGGCTTACAGCAAGCCGGATTCCAAGTTGTCCTTTCAGCAGACCACGAGCCGTTCGCCAACCGGACTCATGCGCATCACTTCGGAGGAGTGGCGGTCGACTGGGATCTCTCTGATCCTGCGGTTGTCGCCAAGCTTGGTGACCTTGTTGGCGAGGCAGAAATCGACTTGGTCGCTGGAGGCCCACCTTGCCAGCCATTTTCCAGAGCCGGTCGTTCAATGCTCCGTTACCGGGTCCAATCCGGTCTGCGTGATCCGCACGACGAGCGTAGAGACCTGTGGCGCTCGTTCCTCGAGCTCGTCGATCGGGGCCGCCCAAAGGCAGTTCTGATGGAGAACGTGCCCGACATGGCTCTCGACCGCGAGATGTTCATTCTTCGGAGCATGGTCGAAGAGCTAGAGCAAATGCACTACTCCGTCGAGGAACGTGTGGTCGACACTTGGCGCTACGGCGTTCCACAGTTTCGTCAGCGGCTGATCCTGGTGGCACTACATAACAACACAGAATTCAGATGGCCTGCGGAGACTTCAGAGCCAGTCAGCGTCTGGAACGCTATCGGAGACCTACCAGAAGTTGAGGGCGGATGGCGTCCGGAGGGGGGCGAGCACGGTTGGGCAGAGTACGCAGGACCGATCACGAACTTCCAGCATGAGATGCGTAGCGGAGTTGCGCCTGGCGATGCGCACAAAGTGTTTGATCACATCACGCGGCCCGTCCGAGACGACGATCGTGAAGCATTCGAGTCGATGACGTACGCGTCGAAGTACACCGACCTCAAAAAAGAGCATCAGCGCTATCGCGGCGACATCTTCGACGACAAGTACAAGAGGTTGAACGAGAACGACCTGTCTCGGACAATCACGGCGCACATTGCAAAAGACGGTTACTGGTATATCCACCCGCGCCAGAGCCGCACGCTGACGGTTCGGGAAGCAGCCCGGCTACAGACGTTTCCCGACGACTTCAGGTTCGATGGTCCTCCGTCTGCGGCGTTCCGTCAGATCGGCAACGCAGTTCCACCAAGGCTCGGTTTTGTTATGGGACAAGCCATCCGCGAATCCTTGAGCAATCCGCGAGACGCTGGCCCGTCCACCCGAGACACCGCAAAGTCACTGGCCGACTGGATGACGAATTCGGACCATGTCCGAGCACTGCCCTGGCTGCAGTGGGTTCGGGGTGTACCGCCGTCGCGTTGGTTGGTCGTTGCGTCAGAAGAACTGCTTGACAGGGCCCCAGCGTCGCTGATGCGACAGGCCTGGAAGTTGTTGCGGGACAATGACAAGCCTTGGGCCCTCCCGCTCGCCAAACGTCGACAATTTGAAGAACACATGCAATTCATCACCGCAAATACCGGACGCGAGCCTCGGATGCAGAGAATCCTGGCCCTCCTCGACCAGTTGAAGAAGGCGCCAGAGGCTTTGGACGGTCCCGTCGAGCAGATACGCACGAATCTCAATGTCACCCAATCAGTCGCGGACCTGGCCGTGCTCGTCTCACCGATCGATCCAGTAGACACGCCTGATGCGGCAGCCGAGGAACCCGTCCTCGTTACTAAAGGAGTACTGCGCGTTGCTAGTCGATTCCAGGCCAGTGATGTCGACCGCAAGAACCAACTCACCGACGGGCGGCTCGCCGTGGCCAGAATGATCGGATTCGGCGCCTATTCGCGCGCCGCCCACCTCGGGCTCATTGAACTCGCGAACAGCTGGTGCCGGCCGCTGAACCCAGAATGCCCGCGGTGTCCGCTTCAGGCTTGCTGCCCGGAAGGCAAGCAGGTTACGGAATCCAGCCCAAGGCTGTTTGATCCGGATTAAAGGCCTAAAGCCTTCGCGATCTTAGGCTCGGACCTACGAAGTTCGGCCGCGATCCTTTTGAACGCGTCGACCTCACCTGCGTCAAGGGCGGCGCCCTTCAAGGCGAGCCCTACATCGAGACCCGCCGAGAAGTTGTCGGTGATGGGGCGGTCGCGTTCTCCTTTAGACTTCGATGATTTACGGTACAAATCGTCCGCAAGGCTGCAGATTTCGTTGATGGGACGCTCGATCATGTGTCGGAGCTGACTCGGCAGGGCGACCCGCATCTTCGCAACGTTGATGTTGAACGCTTCATCCAGGTCGGTGTCGAACTCGATACTGGCGCGTGCCAATTTCGTATGCTCGTCGATGCTTCGGATTCCGCTCCATCCGCCCCATTGGACCAACCGTCCCGCGCGGTAGGTGTACAAACCCTGCTGGCGATTCCACTTGAGCGGCCCTGACATGCGCTCGAATTCCGCCGATGAACTGAACTGGTCGCGGCCGGGAAGTACAAATCGCCGGAGGGTTACCTGGCCGGTTGCGTCACCGTGCTCGATCTCGAAGACCTGAGGTACCAGTTCCCGGGTGGCCAACTCGGAACGCGCAAACGGGTCCCACGGAACTAATTTTTGACCATTAACAGTGATAACCAGGCGATCTGAGCGAGCCTCACCGCTGAGGAATTTATGGAAGACCATAGCGAGGTGCTCGGCCGCCTTCTGCTGCAGCGTCTCAAATCGACGCTTCGCCCAACCACCCGAAGCATTCTTAGCTGGAACGACCCGGTCTAGCTTCTCCCAGATCACGACAGTCCCGGTAGCATCCTCAAGGAGGTTTTGCGCCCTCGCTACGAGTTCGGTCCGTTCCGGCTCGATAATGAGCCAATCATCAAATTCCGCCACTAAGTCGAGGTCAAGCTGGCGCGTCTGGATGACACGCCTTCCCGCCGATGTCCGAGTTACCACAGTGAAACACCGACCCTGCGATAACGAGGCGGTCTTCAATCCCAAGCCGTACCGCCCGAGGTCGCCCGTACCGTATTTCCGTCGGCTACCGAATCGCATGGCTTCGGTCAGACCGTTGATGGTCATGCCTTGCCCGTTGTCGGAAATGAAGACTCGCGATGCCGCGCCATCGAACTCGATGACAACATTAACTTGGGTAGCCTCCGCCGTGATGCTGTTGTCGACAAGGTCTGCAATGGCCGAGCTGAAGTCGTACCCGATATCTCGCAGGGAGTCCGTCAGGCGTGCCGCGGACGGAGTCACGCTCGTCATACGTCTCGGCATCGCCGTACCCTTTCGTTAGGACCAGGTTCTCACGAATCGCTGGCCTCATCTATTCGACCCGCCGAGGAACCGACGCGTTCCAGCCAAATTTTGTAGATCCCCGCGGCGGCGACCACTGGATCCTCGTGCTCCCACACATGAACGGATATCCAGCCGATATCCTGCAGCTGCAGGTCTTTGCGACGATCCCGCGCCACGTTCCCTTCAAGCTTTGCGGCCCACCACGTCGAATTGTTTTTTGGTGATGTTCCGTGTTCGGGGCAGCGATGCCAGAAGCAGCCGTCTACGAACACAGCGACACGCGCCTTCGTCAATGCGATATCAGGTGTTCCCGGCAGAGTACGTAGATGCAGCCGGTATCGTAGGCCGATTCGATGCAGCTCACGGCGAAGCGCGAGCTCGACGCCAGTGTTGCCACGGGGCATCGACTGCATCTGCCGCCGGACGATTTCATTAAGCGGTCGCGGTGCAGTGCTGCGGCGACGGTCTTGGGACACCACAAGTCTTCCAGGAACGGACTTCGAACAGCTACGGCCTATCGGATGCTGACAGGGTAGAACATATTTTGCCGCCACTATCCGTCAGGCTCGGCATTGGTTACCATCGCGCATTGGACGCGCTCGAGCCGGTCCGCGACCTTCAAAAACGCGTCACCCTTACCGTTTAAAGTTTCCGCGCCAGGTTCGTCCATTACGATGCGGCTTTCAGTCGCGCCGCGGCAGCGAAGAGCTAGCTGAGCGGGAAGATTTGACCGAACTGTCGTGCTTATGTTCTCGGCACTTGGCTTCTGCGTAGCGATGATTAAATGGATTCCGCACGCTCGAGCTTTCTGCGAGAGACGCTTAACAGCCGCTTCGATCGCACGGCGGGCTTCAGGTTCGGATACGAGATCCGCGTACTCGTCAAGGACGACGAGCTGCCACGGAAGTTGCTCATTAGCCATCACAGCACGGTTGTACTCAGGCAGGCTTCTGACCTTTCGAGATCGGAACAACTCGTAACGCCGCTGCATTTCACCGACGGCTTGTTCCAAGGAGGCGACGGCGTCGTCGTCAAAGAAACCAATCTGACCCAACAGGTGCGGACTCTGCTCAAACGCGAGCAGCTCGGTCTGTTTGGGGTCGATTAGGACAAGCTTAAGTTCATCAGGGGAGTAGAAGCGCGTCAACCCGTACAGAATCGTATTAAGCGCTTCCGATTTCCCGCTGCCGGTCGCGCCGCCGATTAGCATATGCGGCGAATTGGCTGATGAGAAGTTGATCTCAATTATCTCGTCGCGTTGATTAACACCGATTGGTACGGCGAGGCCTTCGGCCGGCACTCCTGGCCATCGTTGCCAAAGTTCTTCTGCCGAAACGAAGTAACGGTCATTATCCGCCTTGGGTACGTCAATATTGACAGTTCCCCCGCCGATCGAGATGCGTAGCTGCTTCCCTTCTTCTAGAGCAAGGGCGAGGCGTAATGAGCTGTCGCAGTCGCTGATCCGCTTCGGTGCAACCCCTCTGTCAGGCTTGACGCGAAATTGCACAAACGCAGGGCCTTCAATGAACAAGGGTTCGCCGTCTTCCGGGCTGCCGACACTCACCCCGAACTCAGACAACGTATCGAGGATTAGCTGGTACATCTCGACCAATTGCAGTCGTGTCATACCACCGTGGCGTTCGGACGCCCCGACGTCAGCAGATGTGGAGGGCGTCGGGCTCGTTTGCTCGTCTGGCTCGATACTTTTGTCGGCCTCGGCGGGGGTTAGGTCAATCGCCGTCCCAGGCTCCCAGTCGTGGCCTTGATGGTGCTCGTCGCGGATATCGGCGAGGACGTCGGTTTGATCCAAAGAAGTAAGCGTATCGGCACCCTCGATGAGGTCGAGGATCTCCAATGACGACGAGCGATATACAAAAACACCATCGGCTAGCTGCCGAGAGAGCGGCGCTTGGCGTTCATAGATGCAGATCGAATACAGGGCCTCACAGTAGGCGATGTCGAATTCCCCGGTACGAATGTCCTCGCGCGTCACTTCATCAATAACACTTGAGTCTGAGCCAGGTGTCCGCCCAGCTGCGCCGCGGAGGGCCGACAGCACCGCGCGCCGCCAGAACAGAGCATCGGCGGCGACCGCCGATCCATCGCCGTTCGGTTCCAACGCTTCACCGACGAGCCGCGCGGTTATGGCGGCCTGTTCTTCGCCGTGGGCGTCATAGGCCTGACGCAGCTTGCCTTCTACGGCCAAGATGCCGACCTGAAGCCGCCCCTCCTCCCTGTAGACCTCGACCCGACACAAGTCAGCGCGTACCGCATTGTCCCCTCCGAACCAATCTGAGTGTTCGTCCAAGGAGATCCAGACCGTTGAGTCAGACGCTATCGGGCGGTGTCGTTCGGCGATCCTTTTAGCAACCATCAGGCCGAGGACTTCCTCGGTGATGCGCGAGACACCCATGGACCGAAGAATCAATCCGGGTGCGACAGTGCGGATTTCGTCGTAGATGTGCATTGCGAGGGCATGCCAGTCGAGGCGTGGGATCGCGCGCGAGATCCTTTCGAGCTTTCGCCCAAGCCGCCGCACCACGAATGCCTTGCCGGCGTTCGAGGATACAACGAGCGTCGACAATCCGCTCTGTCCTACACCTTCACGGACAGTCAGGACGTCGGGACGCTGCGGAAGACTTTCTATCTGGTCGCGGCCGACATACCTGTCCAGCGTTATGACCCAGTGGCTGCAATCGTGTAACGCGGCGAAGAAGGGGCCGGCTTCTTCGAACCTGATCCTCAGCTTCACGTAGTCAATGGCGTCTGGGGACTGTGGCGAGATCGCCTCGGACCGGAGCAGTCGGACGTTTGCGGTCGACCAGTCGTCCAATACGGAGTCGGCCGACTCGGTGCGCAGCACGATCGAGACCGATCCGGCCGCCGCTTCCTGATCGACGTAGGTGGGGTCATCGTGCAGTGTGTGGAAAGACCCTGCGCGCTCTTGGGGCGCGTCGGCGTATTCGTTGACGTCGACCTTGTCACCGAAGAAATTTGGAATGACGGCAATGTCGAACTCGAGCTCCGAAAGCTGTTGTGCTGCTTGAACTTCTCCTGTCCATTCGGCAAGTTCTAACTGCAGTGGCGGACTGTGCCGCTCACCTCCGGCAATCCGGCTTTGTGTCTCGAGCCGCTGAAATGCTGCGACCAAGGCGTCCCAGCTATCCCTTGGGGCGAATACGTGGCAACTGACCGGTAGATTCTTCCATTCGTTCCTGCGGAGAAGGCCGACAAGCGCTTGCGGTACAGTGCCCCCGGCTGGCAGTACGAAAACCAGACTGATCCCATCACTCTTGTGGGGGTGCGCTCTGAGATAGTTCACAATCTGGTGCGCCACTTCAGCAAGCGCGGAGCTGTCGAGTTCCGCCTTCCACAGCCCAGTGACCTGACCCTCCTGCTTGATCGCGGCATAAGACTCGGTGTATCCGTGCTCGGCAACCGGTACCAACAATGTTCGCGCGCAGTTGGCCAGAAGGGGAGGCTGTCCGTGGGGTGAGAGTGATTCAACAGCGTCCAGGTAAAAGTTTTCGTTGATGCTGTTGAGTTTCAGAGCGCGGTCGAGCGCGCGCTGACAGATGATGGTTGTCTCGCGCAAGTAAGCGCCGAGCCACCGAAGCCGTAGCGGGTGGGATAGCAACATGAGGGCCCGTGACTGGCCGATGCTATGAACAACGTCAAACGATAGAACGGCTTGGAGGCGCGGATCCAGTACACCGTTGGGAACGAACCGTACCCTGGCTTCGGCGAGCTTAGCCGTCCATGCCTCAACATACTGGTCGATGCTGGTGGCACTGAGCCCGTCATCCGAGACCGAACGGAGAAACGCCTGGCGGAGTTTGACGATCTCCGAAATAGTGTCGTCATCCGCGGAGACCGAAATGTCACTTGGCTGAGTTCCGAGCAGGTCAGCGATGGGCGCGAGGCGAGCCGCAGCCTCTTGCGCTAGCAACTCGAAATCGCCGGATGGTAGGTCGAGGAGAGGCAGGGCCGCCGGCGCGTCGTCAGCGCCGACCATAATCCAGCCGAACGCCAACCACGTGATGTTTGTCGGGTGCCAGCGGAGGTTGGTCACTTCTTCCAGGACACCACCGCCATGATCGTCACCGCTACGTAGAACAATTTCGATCGGTACACCGTCCCATTCGACGGGGACCTCCACCGCCTCGTCCGCGTCGGCATCGTTTTCTTGACCGGCCCCCGAACCGACCCGCGGAGCCTCGTGAAACTCGAGGAGGATTGGATCGACGAACAGTTGGACACCTGATGGGTCAAGGCTGGAAGCCTGAATGAGCTCGTTCAGGCTCTGGGCATACAGGAATCGGAACAGTCCAATAGAGGGATGCGACGCAGATTTGTCCGGCATCCGTCCGCACCGGATCTCAAGTTCGGCGCCCTCCAACTCATCCGGAGTGAAGCTTCTGAGCACCTCAACAATCTGTGTAAACGGGTTAGCGAAGAATCGGTCTCGGGGATAGGCGAGCTTGCGGAGCAGCTTCTGCGTCTGCACGGTGAGTAGGTCGACTAGCGGGGCCGCCTCGTCGGGAGGCGGCGCTTCCACGAGGCGGCGCGCCGCCTCCTGCTCTCGGAGGTTGAGACTCTCTTGGAGATCAAGCTCGTCGAATTCATACAATCGGGAGGCATGGTCGCGCGTCAGCTCTTCTCGGACGCGGTCACCCAACGGCACGCCAGTCACCACTGCCTTGGAGAAGATCTGCTGATATACCCAGAGCGGGAGTTGGCGGCGCGCTTCCTCGGACCGATTCTCGACAAAGGCGGCGCATGCGTTCTGCCAACTCTCGACCGTTGCCCGGTCAAGGGCTCCGCCGCTTTCGTCGGTGAACTGAGTTGCGCGTATTCGAGCGAGCAGCTCCTCTGGGTCTTGATCAACTCCGTTCGGATCCATTAGGTCCGCCAGTCGGTAGTTGGTCAGCAGCCGGCGGGAACTACGCGAGTCAGAGTCCCACGCCTCATCGGGAAGCAAACCCAGGCTTGGCAGCGAACGACCGACCGTCGCGGTGAGTGCACTGTCGTCGAATACCTCGCGCCCCTCCGCGCGCAGCGACCCAGCCACAGCCAACGCGAAGTCGGCAAACATCCTCACCGAGATGTTGATGTGGTTCAGCAGCGAACGCCTCAAGTCGGCGAGCAGGTTTGCCAGGCGGCTAGGCATAGCGGCAGGCCCCGAACCCGCTTGTTCCCAGGCGATTTCAATAATTCTACGCTCAGGACTGAATCCATCTGAATCCAACGACCCGTCAAGGTAGTTGCGGTCTTGAACGGTGAACATCGACTCCAACCCCTGTTCGTCGGATTCGACCTTTGTCTGCACGTAAAGCAGGCCACCGTCATTGTTGTTGCGGTACCACGTAATCGCTTTGTCGGAGTCAGCCAGAAAGCGTTCATCGCAGGCGACATCCGTATCACGTGCCAGAACGACACGGACGGCGCCCATTCCATCGGCCTCCGCGCGGCTGGCCCACAGCTGCAGCAGCTCCTCAACTTCCGGATCAAGCAAATTCTTCACCCTAAGAGCCGGCTGGTCGGCTTCGCCGCCACCCTGCGTGCTGTACGAGTCTCTAAGCACGTGTCTTGCGGTTTCGTAGGCAAGCGTGGCGATTAGTGATGTAGTCATTTCAGCGCACCTGTACCCACCATGCGTGTGGCGTCTGAGTACGCATGCATCAACCCGGCGGTAAGAAGTTGCGTCGCGAACGCAGCTTCGTTGTCTTCGAAGATGCTGGCGTCGAGGCGGTTTAACGCGCCAGTCCGCGCAGCCGCTTCTCGCCCGAAGACAAGACCGTAGTTGTCATAAAGAACGCGGGTGAAGTTTTCGAATGAAATTTCTGCATCAGCTTGGACGTGCGCCAGGGTGAGCGCCTCGACCAGATCGAGACCGATGACGAAATAGCGTCGACCCGTAAATGCATTTAGCATGCCGATCCACGCACACGTTCGAGTAAAGAAGCCTTGAAGGTCCTGCCGCGATTTTGTTTTCAATAACTCGTCCTCCGGCAGGCAGTCCTGCGCGGCGGTGACGATGGTCGCCACGATCTCTTTGAGCGCTCGTGCAGACTCTCGTCTGAGCTGACCCGGACCGGTCCCGCAGTCGATAACGATGCTGGTTGGCTCTGTTCCCAATCGGCCTGCGGAGCGGTTCTTCTGGCAGATGGCGAGCCAGAAGCCAGTCCAGTTCATGATCGCTTTGACACGGGCCGTAGAGGACAGGTCGGTATGGGAGAGGATGGAGCGGATACCGTTCCGGAAGTTGCCATCCAAGGCATCCTCGCGTGGACTCGCCTGCTGCTCAATCGGGTCGACTTGAGCGTCCGTCTTCGCTCCATACCTGGAGAGCACCGAAGCCAGGCTGTCCAGCGGCGTGGACGCATCGTCCGGCATCAGTTCGCGGAAGCCCACGCGGATGGTCTCTCTCCGGTCGCGGTCAGGGTCGCTTCGGAGCACTCGATGAGCCAGTGCACCGCCACCCCTTAGATATCGCCTCTCGACCCGGACGCTATCTCGCGCGCTCGACCGCCGGGTTCGCGCGTCCCAGTGGATGAGGGATCTGGTGTACGGAAAAAAGTGTGCCGCTTCCCAGTTTGCGGATTTGCGATCAGGAACCGGAAGCTGCAGACATTTCAAGAGAGCGGCGAGAACAGCGCTGGCGTCCTCCCCGACAAAAGCGTCACTTCCCATATTGTCAGCCGCGAATCTGTCCTGATCCCACACGAGGCGCCGCGCAAAGTCGTGACCGACCCTCACAAAGGTGGGCGCATCAGCATCCGACAGGATATCCGTCGGACAGCCGTAGATGTAGTTCAGCAGTTCGAGGCCAGGGTAGAGCCCAGCAGCGTCGGCCAATAAGATTCCGCCAACCATCTCGTGTGAAATTTCGGGAGTTTGCATGCTCAATCTCCACTGACGACGATCACATCGCCCTCCTCGAGGGCCACGGTGTGCATCCGCCCGCTGACCATGACGTCGATGCTGTCGTGGTCGCTCTGGCGTCCGCGTTCGGCAAGAAGGCCAAGGAAGTTTGTGATCCTCCGTACGTCGTGGGCATAGAACGCGTCGGGCAGATAACCGGAAGCTGCACGCATGATGCAGTCGAAAGTAAGTAAGTCCAATGGGTACGTGTGCTTATGGCCAGTGGCGGTCTCTACGGTGAGAAGAACGACACGGTCAATCCAGTCAACCGCCTCGGTGAGCGAGTGGCGACGCTGCTCGGCAGGAACATCCCATCCTTCTGACTGCGGGACAAGCTTGATCTGCCGGGAGGGGATTTTCCTGGCAATTATCGCTGCGTGATTTGTTGACCGGCCGAAGGCCGGATCTACAAGGTGCAGGGTGTTCTCGCTGCCCGGCAGCCTAAGGCCTTGGATGGTGTGTAGACCCGCAATCAAACGGTTTTTGATACGGACCTTGCGGTTGTTGTCTTGCTGGTCACCGAGCAGCCAACGAAAATTATCATAGAAACCGAATCCGAGACGGCCGGCCTCAATGCCGTCACATCCGTGATGGTCGAAGAAGTCGCGGCGTCTTAGGCCTCGGATGACTTCGCGTGTGAAGTCCGCCTCGTCGTCTCGCTGCTCTCTGCTTCGGGCGTTCGCGACAATCTCATCGATTCCGTTTTTCGCGTCGATCGTGACATCTCTTCCTGCGAAACGCTTCGTGAAGACAAGTTCAAACGAAGCATCGATTAGTGTGTCCGGATCATTGATCAAGCGATCATCGACGTGACGCTCCGCGACAAGGCCGGGGTCAAGCGGCCGCAGCTCTCTGAGCAGAGGGATGCGGGCAAGCTTATCTCTGCTCAAGCTCGACGGATTGGTGAACAATAGGCTGTAGAAAGTGAATTCATGTTGCCAGCCGAATTTTTGACGCGTGTACTCACGGTGAACATCCGCACATCGCAAACCGCCGGTGAGTAGATAGGCGACGGTCATCAGGATCTCTCGTATGGTGATGACCGTTCCGAGCCTCTCGGCGATCGCCATTACCTCACGCACGCGGTCGCGCCGATTCTGTCCTTCAGGCCCGTCCAACATCGCTGCGTTCCTGCGGATGGGGCAGCCACCGGACGCATCGCAGTTGTCGCAAGCGTTCCAGCGTCGTTGGGCTAGCCAGCCAAGGCGCTGCCCTTCGCCGCTGAGCACACGTTCAATTACCGAATTCTCTTCTTTAGCCACAGATTGGTAGTTGAGATTGACGATATGAAGTTTGCCGTCAGCGGAAGCAAGGCCCGAAGAGAAGGAGCTGCCGAAGGCTTGGCGGAGCACTACGAGATGCGGGTTGTCGGCCCCGGCGAAAATGGAACGAAGTCTGCCCTCGTTCACGCAGACGATGCTTGTCGAGGTTTTGTCGGTCGCGGCGCCGGCGAGTTCGCTACGCGCGGTCGCAAGTGTCAGCTCTGAGAAGTCTTTGAAGATGCGAAGCCGCTGTCGACCGCCTTGCGCTGTCGATGGTTCGAGTACTCGCCCGTCACAGTGCTCTCGAATCGTCCTACGCGCAGTTTCCGGATCGTAGCCAAGGTGATCGCGGATCAAGCGGCTACAGAGATGCGTCTTTCCGTGTCCCGCATCGCCAGTGAGTATGACGAGACCAGCGCCATCACCTAGGACTTTTTTGAGGTATGCCAAGGCACGGGTCTCAATTTCCAAGGAATCGTCTGGGTGGCGGTTCTCCTCGTAGATCTGGTCGTGAGACGCGTCGAACGGCAAGTATCTATGCAGCCGCTCGACATGCGGATTGATCTTGAACGCCAAATCTTCCCCTTGTCGCCCAGCAACCCCCACTCCAACTCGGAGCGGGCGGCTCCCGCGAGCCTAGTTCGCGTCGTTGCACTTGCTCAGGGAGTACTCGGAGGCGAATTTCGTTCGGAGGCAGACTAGCAACGACCGTCGGTTCGATGCTGTCAAATCGAAAACAAGGTGGCTAATCCGGAAGCGAGCCGAGCTGTTCTCAGCCGACGCCCAATTTACCCCCGCCTCTCGGTGAGGTCATTCCACAACCGCCGGCGGCTTAGGGGCGGTGTCGAGCAAGTGGCCACGGGTCTTGTGGGGCGCGTGAGCTGTCTGCCTACCACGCCTGCAAGAACCAATTCTGCACCGTGGTCGTCCTGTGGTCGCACAATGGAGCACGGTGAAGAGTGAACGACGCGGACGGCAAGCTCTCACAGGGCAAGTACTAAGGCCTCACCGGCAATGCCGCCAACCACCCATCCGAAAGCAACTCCAACAGCTGCCCATCCGGATCCCGGATCATCGCCATCGCCTCACCCACGGACCCGTCAACCACCGCTCCCCCGAACTCGGCCACTCGTTCCAAAACCCCCAGAAGATCCGACACCGAGAACGAGATGTGCGTCAGCCCGACCTGATCCATGACTCGCTCCGAGCCGGCATGAACCTGACGCTTCGAATAGTCCATCAGCTCGAGCACCAACCCATCCCGCACCAGATACGTCGCATGCACGCCGATCGGCTCGGGCAGCCCAACCAACCGGGAGGTCGGGCCGTCGGGCGGGTCCAGTTCCCACCAGAACTGGAACCCCAGCAGGCCCTCGTAAAACCGGCGCGACCGCTCGCGATCGCGAACGCATAACCCAACGTGATTGAAAACCGTCCGATGGCTCGTCATGACAACCTTTCCGCAGCAAATCCGGCCTTCGCGCCCACGCCGCCCGACCCACAAATCACTACCGTCGCCCAGCTCAACCGCGCAATAATGCAAAAATAACAAGCACACCGCCGAACAAGCAGATCACCTTCCCTCGGAGGGCTTTTCGATGGCCACACGTCCGAACGTCAGCGCCGACGCAATCGTTGACTTCGACCATCATTCCGACGCCTTCAACCTCAACGAGCTGGCCGTCAACGCCGAGCTGCGGCAGCGATGTCCGGTGGCGTGGAACGAGAACTACGGCGGATTCTGGTTCCTCAGCAGCTACGACGCCGTGAGCCAAACCGCCCGCAACGGCGGCACTTTCGCCCACAAGTACGAGCCCAACGCCGCAGACGGCGTCGACTATCAAGGCGAGATGGGCGTCCCCCGCCCCGACGGCCAACCGGCCCTCGGCATCGGCGAAGTCGACGGCCCCTACCACCAAGCGCTACGGCACGCGCTGGCCCCGTTCTTCTCGCCCGGCGCCGTCGAGAAACTCAAACCGTTCATGGAGCAATCCGCCCACTGGTTTCTCGACCAGCACATCGCCGACGGGCACATGGACCTGGTGCTCGACTACGCCAGCCCGGTCCCGGCCATCCTGACCATGAAGCTGATGGGCCTGCCGTACGACAATTGGGACTTGTACGCCAACCTCTTTCACTCCGTCATGGCCGTCCCCCAGGACAGCGACGAGTACGCCAGCGCGATCGCCAAAGTGCCCGCCATGATGCAAGAGGTCCTGGAGTTCGCGGCCAACCGCAGGGCCGGCGCCCGAGAAGACTTGACCAGCTTCCTCATTCAGTTCGAGTTCCAGGGCCAGCGCCTCACCGACGAGCAGCTGCTCAACATCTTGTGGAACCTCATCGGCGGCGGCGTCGACACCACCACCTCCCAGACCGCGCTCACCCTCAGACACCTGGGCATCCACCCCGACCTCAGGCAGCAACTCATCGACCACCCGGAGCTCTACCGGACTGCCACCGACGAATTTTTGCGCTACTTCTCGGTCAACCAAACCCTCAGCCGCACAGTCACTCACGACGTCGTGCTCGCCGGCCAGCGCCTGCGCAAGAACGACAAAGTCGTCATCAGCTGGCTGTCGGCCAACCACGACGAAAACGAGTTCGACCGGCCCGACGAGATCATCCTCGACCGCACACCCAACCGCCACGTCGCGTTCGGGCTCGGGCCGCACCGCTGCATCGGCTCGCACCTGGCCCGGCTGATGTCCAGCGTGATGGTCAAAGCCGTCCTCTACCGCCTCCCCGACTACCAGGTGGACGTCGAAAACGTCCACCAGTACCTGGGCAACCCGAGCATGACCGGCCTGGCCACGCTCCCGGTCACCTTCACCCCGGGAGCCAGCCAGGGAACACAACGCCCCTGGTGAACGCTCAAAGCACTTGAGCCACAACGCCCGCGACTAGTTCGTCGGGGGCCTGCACAATCCCGACAGCACCCAACTGGCCGCCGATGGCAAGTGACGCGATGCCGTGCACCAGCGACCACAGCGGCGCGGCCACCTCACGCGGATCCCGACCCTCGACGATCCCCGCCTGCTGGCACTTGGAGATCCCGTCGAGCAGGTCGCCAAACGCCTGCTCGCCGGCCATCGCCATGCCCGGCTGCTCGGCCTTCAGCGACTCCGCGCCGAACATGACCTGATAGTGGTCGGGATGGGCGATGGCCCACTGCACGTAGGCGCGGCCGAGCTCGACGACTCGCTCCTTGGGATCCGAGGCGCGCTCGGCGGCCGCAACCAGAGCGGCGTGCAGGTCGTGGAATCCCTGTTCGGCGACGGCGGCCAGCAGCTCGGCCTTGTCGGCGAAGTGTCGGTACGGGGCCGCGGCGCTGACGCCGGCGCGCCGCGCCGCCTCGGTGAGGGTGAATCCCTTCGGCCCCTTTTCCGCCACAAGGGACAGGGCGGCGCTGGTCAGGGAGCGTTTGAGATCGCCGTGGTGATAGCTCTGACGACGCTCGACGGACGACCGCTGCACTGCCATGTTGACGACATTAACATTCTGGGTCTATGTTAATGCTATTCACATCGGCGCCGAAGGAGACGACATGTCGAACCTGCTGGAAACCACGTCCACTCTCGCCGGCACCCGCGATCGGGAGAAGACGGCCGACCTGCTCGGTCAGGCGCTTGCCCAGGGCTACCTGCAGGTAGACGAGTACGACCGACGGCTGCAAGCTGCTTTCCAGACGCACACGGCCCACGAACTACGCGAACTCATCGCCGACCTGCCGCTCGATGCGATCCGGCGACACGACCCCCGCCGGCGTGCCGCTCGCATCGCCGCGGCTCGCCGTGGACTGCGCGCTCATCTTGCCGCGTACCTCGCCATGGTCGTCATCGTGCTCGCCGTCTGGGCCGCCGTCGCCATGACGACCGACGCCACCTACTTCTGGCCGATCTGGCCCATCCTCGGCGCGGGCATCGGGCTCGTCAGCCACGCCGTGTCGATACCACGCGGCAACCAAAGCCGTTGGCAAACGAAGCTTTCCGGTTTCGTCACACCCGCATGGTGCCGCGAACTGCCGCGCCGGTGGTGACCCCTTGCGCGCCAACGCGGCGCGACTGCACTATGGCTAGCCATGGCGCAAACATGGTTGTCGATCAGGGTCGATCTAATCAGCGGTCGCGGCGAGGACTATTGGCCGCGACCCGGCCGAATATTCGCCGCAAATCGCACCCACCGCTTCAGTCAGCTCGCTGAGGCGATCGACGCCGCCTTCGCCCGCTGGGACCGCTCGCATCTCTACAAATTCGAGCTAAGCGACGGCCGCGTGATCGGCCAGCCCGAGTTCGACGACTTCGACCAGGGCTTGCTCGACGCCGACGCAACAAAACTGTCGACGCTGTCGTTGGGTGAGCAACTCGTCTACGAGTTCGATTTCGGCGACGGCTGGACACATCTCTGCACGGTGGGACCGGAAGTGATCGATCCGGAAGACGAATTGGGGATTGTGCCGAGGTCCCCGCTCGCCTACTTCGGGTGGGGCGACATTCCCGACCAGTACGGTCGCCGGTGGATCGACGATGACGGCGAAGGCAATGAGCCACCCGATCCTGAACTGAGCGATCTGCCGCCATTGCAGCCGGGGTGGGGGTCCCAGACCTGAGGGCCGCTTGGCCTCCGAAACAGCCTTCGCCCGTGCTGATTACGACGCCGTCGCGTATTGCAGCACCGGCTCCGAGGAATCGACGTGGCCGAAGCTGATGATCCGCAGCCGGTTCGGCCGCACCTCGTAGACCACGCCGTCGACCGGGTTGGTGACGTCGAAGCCGTCCTCGACCCGCTCGGCGTTGGAGAGCTCGATGTGGGCGCCGTCGCGAATCCGCTCGCCGCGGTAATAGTAAGTGCCGCTGAGGTTTTTGCACACCACCACCAGCGACTGGGCGGTGCGCAGCACGGCGGCCGGCGGATTGCCCGGGTCGCAGCGGGCGGTTTCACCGACGAACCCCAATCCGTCGGCGCCCTTCACCGGACGTGACAACGTCGGCGTCAGCGGTGCCGGCGGGGTGGTCGGGGCGGGAGGCGCCGCCTGCGCCGTCGACGGCAGCGGAGCCCCAGACCCGTTGTGATGGCTTCCGCCAACCAGATTCACCGACAACAGCAGCCCCGCGATCAACAGCACCGCCGCCACCGCAGCCACCACGAGAGGCGTGCGGCCGATCGCCGGCCAGTGCCACGAGGGACCGGAGGCCGGAGGAGGCGGCTCGGGGCCGCCGTCGGCGGGCTCCTCGAGTTCCACAAACGACACGGTCGGCAACGGACGCGTCTTGAGCGGAGGACCGCTTCGGCCCGCGGCGGCACCCACCGGTTCGTAGGCCGCGAACACCGCCTCACTGGCGGCGCGGGCGAGCTCACCGGCGGACCCGAATCGCGCCACGCCCTGTTTGGCCATGCCCCGGGTAATGATGTCGTCGTACTCCCGGCCGACCCCGCGACGCATGATGCTGGGCCGGGGTGCGGGCGCCAACATGTGCGCGCGCTTCAGCTCCCCCGCGTCCTCGCTGTCGAACGGCGGCTGGCCGGTAAGGCACTCGTAGAGCACGCACGCCAACGAGTAGACGTCGGTCTGCGGCCCGGTGCGCCCGGTGGTGAATCGCTCGGGCGCCATGTAGGTCCGGGAGATCTTCTCGTCGCCGGCGGCCTGGGCGATGCCGAAGTCGGCGAGATAGGTGAAGTGGTCGTGGGTGAGCAGGATGTTCTCGGGTTTGACGTCGAGGTGCACCAGCCCACCGGCGTGCGCGGCGTCCAGCGCGCGCGCCACCTGCGCGGTGATCGAGGCCGCGCGCGACGGCTCCAGCCCGCCCTGCTCGCGCAGCAGATCCTTGAGGCTGCCCCCGTCGTCGACCAGGTGCATGTCGATGAAGGGCACCCCGTCGATCTCGCCGAAGTCGTGTAGCGGCAGGACGTGCGGCTCCTGCAGTCGCGTCACCTTCCGGCATTCACGCCAAAGTCGTTGCTGGAAGCCAGGGTCCGCGGCCGTCTCGCCACGTAAAAGCTTGACGGCGACCATCCGGTCCTTAACCGTGTCGTATGCGCGGTAGACCTCGCCCATCGCCCCAGCACCGATCAGCGAACGCAGCTCGTACGGCCCGAACCGGGTACCGAGCCGCGAACCGCGGGACGAGGAGGTCACGTCAGCAATCCTTTCTCAAGACAGTCCAGAGCGCGAGTTCCCGAATCGGGCGTCGACATAACGTGCGCAGCCTCACGCGTGTCGCTATACCGGGACACCGCTGATCGCCGCTATTGTTCGCCGGCCGGCTGGCCGACAAGATCAGCCTGCACGAAACCGCGCCAGCCCCACCCTAGCGGCAGCGCCGCCGAACTTCTTCTCCGCCGCGAGTCGCAGCACCGATACTGTAATTGTCCGGCATGTAAGAAGGTGAGGCCTTCGATGACCGACATGACGGCGCAGTTCGCGGAGATCGTCGGCGAGCACAACCTGCTTACCGGCGACGCCATTTCCGACGACTACTCGCACGACGAGGTGCTGACCAAGCCGCCGCAACGGCCGGCATACCTGGCCAAACCCGCGACCGCCGACGAAGTCGCACAACTCCTCAAGCTCGCCACCGAACACCACGTGCCGGTGACGGCCCGCGGCTCGGGCACCGGCCTGTCGGGCGCGGCGATACCCCGCGCCGACGGGCTGCTGATTTCCTTCGAGCGCATGAACGCCGTGCTGGAGGTCGACGTCACCAACCAGGTCGCGGTCGTGCAACCCGGCGTGACGCTCACCGAACTGGACGACGCGACCGCCCGCACCGGGCTGCGGTACATGGTGCATCCGGGCGAGTTGTCGTCCAGCGTCGGCGGCAACGTCGGCACCAACGCCGGCGGCATGCGCGCGGTCAAATACGGCATCGCCCGCCACAACGTGCTCGGGCTGCAGGCCGCGCTGCCCACCGGTGAGCTCATCCGCACCGGCGGCAAGATCGCCAAGGTCTCCACCGGCTACGACCTGACCCAGCTCATCGTCGGATCCGAGGGCACCCTGGCCCTGGCCACCGAGGTGACCGTCAAACTGCATCCACGCCTCGCCCACAGCGCCACCGTGCTCGCCCCGTTCGCCGACTTCGACCAGGTCATGGAGGCGGTGCCGCGGATCCTCGCCAGCGGCCTGGCGCCCTACATCCTGGAATACATCGACAACGTGACGATGGCCGCCCTGGTGCACACCCAGAATCTCGAGCTGGGAGTGCCCGATAGCATCCGCGACAGTTGTCAGGCCTATCTGGTTGTGGCACTTGAGAATCGGACCACGGATCGGCTCGACGAGGACGTCGAGACAACCGGCGAACTGCTCGCCGAACTCGGTGCGGTGGACGCCTACGTGCTCGAGGGCGGCTCGGCACGCAAGCTGATCGAAGCGCGCGAAAAGGCGTTCTGGACGCTCAAGGCACTCAACGCCGACGACCTCATCGACGCCGTGGTGCCGCGCGGCGCGATGCCGAAATTCTTGTCCGGTGCGCGCGGCCTGGCGGCGGCGGCCGGCGGTGCCGCGGCGGGCTGCGGACACGCCGGTGACGGCAACGTGCACCTGGCCATCTTCTGCCCTGACCCGGCGATACGAACGCAACTGTTGACCGACATCTTCGCGCTGGCAATGGAATTGGGCGGAGCGATCTCCGGCGAGCATGGCCTGGGCCGCGCCAAAGCCCCCTACTTCGTGAAACTCGAAGACCCGGTCAAGGTCGACCTGATGCGCCGGATCAAGGCGAGCTTCGACCCGGCGGGCATCCTCAACCCCGACGTCGCGTTCGCCGCGGGCGACGCGTAATCGACCCCGCAGCGTAAACCTCAGTTACGCAACGGCTCTCGACCCAGCGCAGGTGTGACGGAGGCGTCCACCTCGGTCTCTTCGTTGTCGGTGAGCCAGCGTTCGGCGTCGATGGCGGCCGCGCAACCGCTGCCGGCGGCGGTGACGGCTTGGCGGTAGGTGCGATCCACCAAATCCCCGGCGGCAAACACCCCGTCGATCGAGGTGGCCGTGGTGCGGCCCTGAACCAGCACATAACCGTCGGGATCGGTCTGCACCACATCGCGCACCAGCTCCGAGCGCGGGTCATGCCCGATCGCCACGAACACCCCGGTCACCGGCAACGTCGAGACCTCACCGGTGCGCGTGTCACGCAACCGCAAACCCGTCACCGTCTGCTCACCCTCGACCGCCTCGACCGCCTTATTGGTCAAAATAGTGATCTTGTCGTTGGCCTTCGCACGCTCCAACATGATCCGCGACGCCCGAAACTCCTCCCGCCGATGCACCAAGGTCACGCTGCGGGCAAACCGGGTCAAAAACGTGGCCTCCTCCATCGCCGAGTCCCCACCACCGACCACCGCGATGTCTTGATCCTTGAAAAAGAACCCATCACAGGTCGCACACGACGACACCCCCCGGCCCAGCAACTCCTGCTCCCCAGGCACCCCCAAATACCGCGCGGCGGCACCCATCGCCAAGATCACCGCCCGCGCCCGCACCGTGGACCCCTCGGCCGTGGTCACCGACTTGACCGGACCCTGCAGCGACACCGCGTCGACGTCTTCCATCCGCAGATCCGCCCCAAACCGCAACGCCTGCTCACGCATCTGATCCATCAACTCCGGACCCGTAATCCCATCACGAAAACCCGGGAAATTCTCCACCTCGGTGGTCGTCATCAACGCCCCACCAAACGCCGTCCCCTCAAACACCACCGGCGCCAACTGCGCCCGCGCCGCATACAACGCCGCGGTATACCCCGCAGGACCCGAACCAATAACGATCACATCGTGAACCGTGGAGGAGCTCATAACCGGCCACAATACTGCGAATCCGTTAAGTGCCAGGTCAATCCCCCTGGCGGCCAAGGCGAAGACGTGAACCAGCGCACACAACACCGGGTTGTGCCTTCACAACACATGACCTCTACTGACACCGCCGTCGGCGGTGCACTATGGAAGTCGCGACCCGTGGGTCCAACGACGAACTTGCGGGTGCCTACAGACCCAACATCATCGCGATGCCGCGGCGCGACAGCCCGCCCTGCGGCCGCATAACGGCCGATCTGAGGCCCGTGCCGCGCCACGAGGAATGAGAACACCACATGACCACCGCACGTCCCGCCAAGACCCGCAACGACGGTCAGTGGGCGCTGGGCGATCGTGAGCCCCTCAACCACGCCGAGCAGTTCAAGAGTGACGACGCGCCGCTGAACGTGCGCGACCGCATCATCAACGTCTACTCCAAGCAGGGCTTCGACAGCATCGCCAAAGACGATCTGCGCGGTCGGTTCCGCTGGATGGGCCTCTACACCCAGCGTGAACAGGGTTACGACGGCAGCTGGACCGGCGACGAGAACACCGACAAAATCGAAGCCAAGTACTTCATGATGCGGGTCCGCTCCGACGGCAAGGCGATGACCGCGCACACCATGCGCACGCTGGGCCAGATCTCGACCGAGTTCGCCCGCGACACCGCCGACATCAGCGACCGGGAAAACCTGCAGCTGCACTGGATCCGGATCGAGGACGTGCCCGAAATCTGGCGGCGGCTCGATTCGGTGGGCCTGCAGACCACCGAGGCCTGCGGTGACTGCCCCCGCGGCATCCACGGCTCGCCCCTGGCCGGCGACTCGCTCGACGAAATTCTCGACCCGTCACCCGCAATCGACGAGATCGTCCGGCGCTTGCTGAACAACCCCGAGTACGCCAACCTGCCCCGCAAGTACAAGACCGCGATCTCGGGCCTGCAGGACGTCTCGCACGAAACCCATGACATCGCGTTCGTCGGCGTCAACCACCCCGAACACGGCCCCGGCCTGGACCTGTGGGTGGGCGGCGGCCTGTCGACCAACCCGATGCTGGCCCAGCGGCTGGGCGTGTGGGTTCCCCTGGACGAGGTCCCCGACGTCTGGGAGGGTGTCACCCGGCTGTTCCGTGACTACGGCTACCGGCGGCTGCGCGCCAAGGCCCGGCTGAAGTTCCTGGTCAAGGACTGGGGCGTCGACAAGTTCCGCGAAGTTCTCGAACAGGAATACCTCAACCGGCGGCTGATCGATGGACCGGCGCCCGCGCCGGTCAAGCACACCATCGATCACGTCGGGGTGCAGCGGATCAAGAACGGGCTCAACGCCGTCGGCGTCGCGCCGGTCGTCGGGCGGGTGTCGGGTAGCACCCTGTCAGCGGTGGCCGACCTGATGGAGAAGGCCGGCTCCGACCGGGCACGGTGGACCCCGTTCCAGAAGCTGGTCATTCTCGACGTTCCCGACGACAAGGTCGACGAACTGGTCGCGGGCCTGGACGCGCTGGGCCTGCCGTCGCGGCCGTCGTCGTGGCGCAAGAACACCATGGCGTGCACGGGAATTGAGTACTGCAAGCTGTCATTCGCCGAAACCCGCGTGCGGGCACAGACTTTGGTGCCCGAGCTGGAACAGCGCCTGGCCGACGTCGACTCCAGGCTGAATCTGCCGATCAGCGTCCACCTCAACGGATGCCCGAACTCGTGCGCCCGAATCCAGGTGGCCGACATCGGGTTCAAGGGTCAGTGGATCGACGACGGCGACGGTAACTCGGTCGAGGGTTTCCAGGTGCACCTCGGTGGTGGACTGGGCGAGCAGAGCGGCTTCGGCCGAAAACTGCGCCAGCACAAGGTCACCAGCGCCGAACTCGGCGACTACATCGACCGGGTGATGCGCAAGTACCTCGACGGCCGCCATGACGACGAGACCTTCGCTTCGTGGGCGCTGCGCGCCGACGAGGACGACTTGCGCTGAGGCCGCGATGAATACACTCGTACTCACCGCGCACGGCAGCCGCGACCCCCGTTCGGGCGCCAACGCCGAGGCCGTGGCCGACCGCCTGGCCACGACGCGGCCCGACCTCGACGTGCGGCTGGCATTCCTGGAACTCAACACGCCGAACTTCGTCGACGTGCTGGCCGGGTTGCCGGACAGCCGCCGCGCGGTGGTCGCACCGTTGCTGCTGGCCAGCGCCTATCACGCGCGCCTGGACATCCCCAAGCAGATCGCGGACGCCGGCGCCCACGGCATTCGGCAGGCCGACGTGCTCGGTGAAGACGAGCGGCTGGTGGCCGTGCTGCGCGAACGCCTCGTCGAGGTCGGGGTATCCCCCCTCGACGACGATCTCGGAGTGATGGTCGTCGCGATCGGCTCGTCGAACCTCGCCGCCAACGCGCGCACCGCGAAGGTGGCGGCCAGGCTGGCCGCCGGCACCCAATGGGCCGGGGCCACAACGGCCTTCGCGGCCAGGGCCGAGGCGTCGGTGGCCCGCGCCGCCGACCAGTTGCGCCGCCGCGGCGCACGCCGGCTGGTGATCGCGCCGTGGTTCTTGGCGCCGGGCCTCATCACCGATGGGGTGTCAAACTTCGCCCGTGACAACGGCGTTCCCATGGCTGCCCCGCTGGGGGCACACCGACTGGTGGCCGAGACGGTGCTGGATCGCTACGACGAGGCGATGTCCGAGGACGCCGCTGCCTAGGCCTTCGCCGCCGATGTGCGGCTGAGGATGTGGCTGAGCAGGTCGCGGATCGCTCCGGGCGGCGGGGTCTTGCCGCCGATCCAGATGGCCCGAAACTTGCGGCGTAGGTCCAACTCCGGGATGTTTACCGCGTGCAGCCGGCCGTCGGCCAGGTCGTCGGCGACGGCCAGCTTGCTCATGGTCGCCGGTCCCGCGCCGGCGAGCACGGCGGCACGCATCGCCGCCGCGGACGTCAGTTCCAGCACGGGCGCGGCCTGTTGCATGTCCTCGCCGAGCACCTTGCGCAGCGCCACCGTCAGCGAATCGCGGATGCCCGAATGGAGTTCGCGCGCCACCAGTGGCGTCTGCGCGAGCTCCCGGGCGGTCACCACCCGCCCCCGCCGGGCCCACTTGTGATCCGGTGGGACCACGATCACCAGCTCGTCCTCTCCCACTACACAACTGCCCAAACCCTTTGGCGTGCCGGGGCTTTCGACGAAGCCGAGATCGGCGCTGCCATCGCGGACCGAGGCGATGGCGTGGTCGCTGTTGGTGGCGGTCAACATCACCTGAGGCGCGCTCTCGCCGCGCCCATTCGCCTCGGACTGCAGGGACAGCAGCCAGTGCGGCATGAGCTGTTCGGAGATCGTCTGGCTGGCCGACACCCTGATGCGTTCGCGGCCTTCCTTGCGCAGCGAACCCAGACCCGCATCGATCTCGCCCGCGACCTCGAGCAGGCGGGTCGCCCACTCCGCGACGATCAGGCCCGCGGGCGTCAGTTGCGAGCCCCGCGTTGTCCGGACGGCCAGGGTGACGCCGACCTGGGCCTCCATCGTGGCCAGCCGCCGGGATATCGCCTGCTGGGTCAGCCCGAGTTCGCGCGCGGCGCGGCCGAGGCTGCCGGTCTCGGCGATCGCCAAAAACGCCTCGAACGAGGCGAGTTCGGGCAGCCGGGGGCTGAGGGGCATGGGCGACAGCTCACAATCAAATCGTGTGACACAACTATAGCTTGTGACGCCACAACGCCAACCCTCTACTCACGCCCCGCCCGACCCGCAACGATGGGCGTGCGCGCTAAATTAGCCAGCCAGGCCGTGTTTTGACGGCTCGCACCCGGCTGACCCCGCTAGTCAGAAGGAAGGACAACACTCGTGGCCTACGTGATCGCCGAGCCCTGTGTCGACATCAAAGACAAGGCGTGCATCGAGGAATGCCCCGTCGACTGCATCTACGAGGGCGCCCGGATGCTCTACATCCACCCCGACGAGTGCGTGGACTGCGGTGCCTGCGAGCCGGTGTGCCCGGTCGAGTCCATCTTCTACGAGGACGACCTGCCCGACGAGCACAGCCAATACCTGCAGATCAACGCAGATTTCTTCACCGAGCTCGGCTCGCCCGGCGGCGCGGCGAAGGTCGGGTTGACCGAGAACGACCCGGCCCCGGTGAAGGCGTTGGAGAGCCGGGCCGAGGCGTCGTAGCCTCGCGCACCAGCCGATCCGAGCGTCATCTGCCCGTTTCGTAAGGTGAGGCAATGCGGACAGCTCGAATCATCCACGTCATGCGGCAAATAGGCTCAGCCGCGGTCACCACCGTCACCGCGGCGTCCACGCTGAACGCCTACCGGCCGTTGGCGCGCGGCGGATTCCCATCGCTGTACGCCTGGATGTTCGGGCTCGTCGTCACCGAATTACCGCTGCAAACGCTGCTGACCCAGCTCGGTGGACTGGCGTTGACCGGCCGTCGCCTGACCCGGCCGGTGCGGATCATCGCGTGGGTGGTCGCGGGTCTCTCCGCGCTGGGCCTGCTCAACCTCAGCCGCGTGGGCCATCGGGCCAACGTGCCCCTGACCGAGGCATTGGACGCCGGACTGGGACCCGACCGCCTCACCGAGTCGGCGAGCCTGTGGCGTCGGCCGTCCGGCGGTGGCACCGCCAAGACGCCGGGACTAGTACGGATGCTGCGCATCTACCGCGACTACGCCCACGACTCCGACATCAGCTACGGCGAATACGGCAGCGCCAACCACCTGGACATCTGGCGGCGTCCCGATCTCGACCCGGCCGGCAAGGCGCCGGTGCTCTTCCAAATCCCCGGCGGCGCCTGGACCACGGGAAACAAACGCGGACAAGCCCATCCGTTGATGAGCCACCTCGCCGAGCTGGGTTGGATCTGCGTGTCGATCAACTACCGGCACAGCCCGCGCAACACCTGGCCCGACCACATCGTCGACGTCAAACGTGCCCTCGCCTGGGTCAAAGAACACATCGGCGAATACGGCGGCGACCCCGACTTCGTCGTCATCACCGGCGGTTCGGCCGGCGGCCACCTGTCGGCGCTGGCCGCGCTCACGCAGAACGATCCGCAGTTTCAGCCGGGATTTGAAGACGCCGACACCCGGGTGCAGGCGGCGGTGCCGTTCTACGGCATCTACGACTTCACCCGGTTCGACAAGACGCTGCACCCGATGATGCCGGGGCTGTTGATCAAGTCGATCATCAAGCAAAAGCCTTCGACGCACCGGCAGACGTTCGAGGCCGCGTCACCGGTCAACCATGTGCGCGCCGACGCTCCCCCGTTTTTCGTCCTGCACGGCACCAACGACTCGCTGGCCTACGTCGAGCAGGCCCGCACGTTCGTCGAGCGACTCCGGCAGGTCAGCAATCAGCCGGTGGTGTACGCCGAATTACCGCTCACCCAACACGCTTTCGACATCTTCGGCTCGGTCCGCGCCGCGCACACCGCGGTGGCCGTCGAGCAGTTCCTCGCCGAGGTCTACGCCGCGCACCTGCGGGCCGACGTCGTCGCGGCCCCCGGGGTGTCGTAACGCCAACGCCCGACTTATTGCACGGTGACGGTCAGCGTGTAGGTGCATGCCGGTTTGGCGTCCTTATCCACGAAGCTGGTGTAGGCCGTGCTGACGGTGGTGGACCCCGGTTTCAGGGCGCTGAACGTCCACACTTCGTTGCCCGGCGCGCCCAGGGCGTCCGATGCCGGCTGCTCGAACTCGTGGCTGAGTTGCTTGATCACCGACGGGTCGCCGATTTTGGTGTCGGGGTTCCAGCGGTAGGGAGTGGTGTAGTTCGAACCCAACTTCACGATCAGGGTGTTGCCGACGGTAAGGGTGACGGTCTGGCTGATCTCGCTCTGCGTCAGCACGTCGGTCATGGGGACCTGGAGCGTTTTGGTCGACGGCGGGTTCCTGGATGCGAAGTGGCAGCCCACCACCGTCGACAACATGAGCACGGCGACTGTTACCAGCAGCCTGACCTTCACCGGATCCCCCTTCGATTCCGCTCCGGAGCCTAATAGGTGTCGATCCAGATCGAAGATAGGCACCGGACGCCCTCGCCGCCTCCCCTCGCCCGAATACCGGGGCCTTATTCGAGTGCCGTGCTGGGAGTATCGCGGCCGACCACGCCGGGGTCTGCGGCGTGCTCTTCGAGGCTCCAGCTGGCCAGGATCCTCAGCGCCTGCTCGGAGGGAGAATTCGGTTGCGCGGTGTATCCGACCAGGGACAGGCCCGGCGCCGCGGTGATGGCGAAAACGTTGTAGGTCAACGTCAATGCGCCGAATTCCGGATGGCGAAAAAGTTTCACGCCGTGCCGATGCGCGGTGACGTTGTGGGCGGCCCAGCGGCTGCGAAAGTCGTCACTGCGGGTCGCCAGCTCGCCGACTATCCGGGTGATCGCGGGCGAATGGGGACAACGGGCGGCCTCGGCTTGCAACAGGGCGACCACCTCGTCGGCCGACCTTTCCCATTCCGGGAACACCTGCTCGGCATAGGTGTCGAAGAAGATGAATCGAGCGAAGTTCGGCACACCGGTCGCCCGATCGAACATGGGGGCGTACAACGCGCGGCCAAGCCGATTAGCTGCGAGGATGTCCAGGCTTCCGTTCATCACGATCGCGGGCGAGGCGGCCATGCCGTCGATCAGCGCCTGGACGCCGTCGGGAATCGTCTGGCCGGTCTCCCGCTTCGGGCGACCCACCGTCCGCGTGCCGATCGCCGCCCGCACCAGGTCGAAGAAGTGGGTCGTCTCGTCGTCGGTGAGCCGCAGCGCACGCGCCACGGCATGCAACACGTCGTCCGACACCCCCGCGACGCTGCCGCGCTCGATCTGTGTGTAGTACTCCGTGCTGACCCCGGCCAGCTGCGCGACTTCCTCGCGTCGCAAACCGGGCACTCGACGTCGCCGGCCGGACGGCAACCCGATCTGCTCGGGGCTGATCCTCGCCCGCCGGGTCATCAAGAACTCCTTGATGTCCTTGGCGATGTCCATATTCGCCACAGTAGGCAACCACCGGGTGTGCCAGGCAGGGGCTGGCGGTACCCCCGATAACCGGCGCCTCCCTGTCGGCCCGCTGCGTGCGTAGCGTCGCAGAAAAGGAGGTCATCAACATGCCCAACGAAGATCAGGCACAAGCAGCATTCGACAATTTCGTCCAGCTGTGGGCCACCGGCACGACGGCGGGCCGGCGCGCCCCGGTCTTGCGGCGTCCCGACGAGGTCGGTCTCGACTACGAGGACGTCTTCTTTCCCTCGATGGACGGAGTGCCGCTGGAGGGCTGGTTCATCCCCGCCGACTCGGACCGGCTGATCATCCACAACCACTTCCTGCCGGGAAATCGCTACGGCTACCCGGGTCACCTTCCCGAGTTCGGCGGCCTGGGCGGATTCGAGGTCAACTTCCTGCCCGAATACAAGGCGTTGCACGACGCGGGATACAACGTGCTCGCCTATGACATCCGCAACCACGGGATGAGCGGGCAGGGCAACGGCGGCATCGCCGGCATCGGCCTGACCGAATACCGCGACGTCATCGGCTCGCTGCGCTACGCGGCGGCCCGTCCGGACACCAAGACCATGAAGAAGGCATTGCTGTCCGTCTGCCTGGGCGCCGATTCGACCGCTGTCGCGTGGTCCAAGCACCCCGACGAGTTCTCCGAAATTCAGGCCATGGTGATGCTGCAGCCGGTCTCCGGGCGCTACATCGTCGAGGAGTTCGTCAAGAGCATCGGCATGGAAGACGGCTACCAGAAGTTCGATAAGGCGGTGCACGAGCGCACCGGCTTCCATCTGTCCGAGCAGTCACCGCTCGAGCATGTGAAGGCCGTCAGCGTGCCCACGCTGGTGGCACAGGTGCACGACGACTCGATGACACGCCCCCAAGACGTGGAGGACATCTACGACGCGATTCCCGTCGACGAGAAGCGCCTGTACTGGATCGAGGGCACGGACCGCCGCTTCGACGGCTACAACTTCTTCGGTGTGCACCCCGAGCTTCCGATCGAGTGGTTCGACAAGCACATGAGCTGACGACCCCGCCCAAACCCGAAACCGCGCAAATCGAGCGGGTCCGGCAGGATGGGCTGGTGTTTGGCCTCGTACTGATCGTTGCCCTGGTGTCCACCGTCATCGTGGGCACGGTCATCGGCCGGCGCTATCGCGTGGGACCCCCGGTCCTGCTGATCTTGCTGGGCGCCCTGCTGGGCCTGATCCCGCAGTTCGCGCACATACATATCAACGGCGAGGTCGTGCTGCTGCTCTTCCTGCCCGCGATCCTCTACTGGGAGGGCCTGAACACCAGTTTCCGCGAGATCCGGGCCAACGCACGCATCATCGTGTTCCTCAGCGTCGCCCTGGTGATCGCCACCGCGGTAGCGGTGTCGTGGACGGCGCGGGCGCTGGGGATGGATCCGCACGCGGCCGGGGTATTGGGTGCGGTGCTCTCGCCGACCGACGCGGCCGCGGTGGCCGGTCTGGCGAAGAAGCTGCCGCGGCGATCGCTGACAGTGCTGAAGGCCGAGAGCCTCATCAACGACGGCACCGCCCTGGTTCTGTTCGCCGTCAGCGTCCACGTCGCGGTCGGCGGGGCCGCAATCAGCCCGCCCGAGGTGACCGCCCGGTTCATCGGCTCCTACCTCGGCGGCATCGTCGCCGGGTTGCTGGTCGGTGGAGCGGTGACGCTGCTGCGCAAGCGGATCGACGCGCCCCAGGAGGAAGGGGCGTTGAGTCTGGTGACGCCGTTCGCGGCCTTCCTGCTGGCCCAGTCGATGGAGTGCAGCGGGGTGGTCGCGGTCATGGTGTCGGCGCTCGTCCTCGCCTATGCCAGCCCCCTGGTGATCCGGGCCCGGTCCCGTCTGCAGTCCTTCGCCTTCTGGGACATCGCGACGTTCCTGCTCAACGGATCGTTGTGGGTGTTCGTCGGTGTGCAGATCCCGGGTGCGCTGCGCGGCATCGAGGGCGTCGACGGCGGTATTCGCCACGCGCTGTTCGTCGCGCTGGTGATCACCGGCGTGGTGATCGTGTCACGCATCTTCTGGGGCGAGATCACTACGCTGCTGATCCGGCTCATCGATCGGCGTGAGGCACAACGCGAACGCCGGGTCGGCTGGCGCCAGCGCTTCGTCACCGTCTGGGCTGGATTCCGTGGCGCCGTGTCGCTGGCCGCGGCGGTGGCCGTGCCGATGACGACGCTGAGCGGCGCGCCGTTCCCTGACCGCAGCCTGTTGATCTTCATCGTGATCGTCGTCATCCTGGTGACCGTCCTGATCCAGGGCAGCACGCTGCCCGCCGTGGTTCGGTGGGCGAACATGCCCGAAGACCCGACCCATGCCGAGGAACTGCAGCTGGCTCGTTGCCGGGGCGCTCAAGCCGCCCTCGCCGCGCTGCCTGCGGTCGCCGACGAAGTGGGTATCGGCGACGATCTGAGGCGGCGGCTGCAAAAGGAGTACGAAGAGAAGGCGGCGCTGGTGCTGGCCACGGAAAACGGTTCGCCAGACAGCCGCATACTCAAGGGCCGCGATAAGGTCCGGCGGGTGCGTCTGGGCGTGCTCGAGCACAAGCGCCGGGAAATCACCGCGCTGCGCAACCAGAACCTCATCGACGACATCGTGCTGCGCGAATTGCAGAAAGAGATGGATCTCGAGGAAGTGCAACTGATCGCCGCCGCAGCCGACGACGACGACGAGGACGAATAGGGCCCGTCAGTGGCCGACCGTACAGTCGGCCCCATGCTGCATACCGTTGCGGTCCGCGGGTATCGCTCGCTGCGCGAGGTGATCCTGCCGCTGGGTCGTCTGTCGGTGATCACCGGCGCCAACGGCGCCGGCAAGTCCTCGCTCTATCGCGCGCTGCGCCTGCTGGCCGACTGCGGCCGCGGCGAGGTGATCGGGTCGCTCGCCCGCGAGGGCGGGCTGCAATCGGTGCTGTGGGCCGGTCCCGAGCGGTTGGCCGGCGCCCGACGCACCGGGAAGACCGAGGGCACCGTGCGCACCCGCCCGGTGTCACTCGAATTAGGCTTCGCCGCAGACGATTTCGGCTACCTAGTGGACCTGGGCATCCCCCAGTCCGCCGGGGAATCCGTGTTCGCCCGCGACCCAGAGATCAAGCGGGAAGTGTTGTTCGCCGGCCCGGTGCTGCGGCCCAGCTCGACGCTGGTGCGTCGGTCGCGGGTCTTCGCCGAGGCCAGCGCCGACTCCGGCAGCGGCTTCGACGAGTTGTCCCGAGCCCTGCCGTCGTACCACAGCGTGCTCGCCGAATACGCCCACCCGCACGCGCTTCCCGAGCTGGCGGCGGTGCGAGAACGGTTGCGCGGCTGGCGGTTTTACGACGGCTTCCGCGTCGACGCGGGGGCACCGGCCCGGCACCCGCAAGTGGGCACCCGCACCCCGGTACTCTCCGACGACGGCAGCGACCTGGCGGCCGCGACCCAGACGATCCTCGAGTCGGGGATCGACGACCTGAACCGGGCCGTCGCCGAGGCGTTCGACGGCGCTACCGTCTCGGTGGCCATCCACGACGGCCTGTTCGACCTCCAGCTGCGGCAGCGCGGCATGCTGCGCGCGTTGCGCGCCGCCGAGATATCCGATGGCACACTGCGTTTCCTGCTGTGGGCCGCCGCACTGTTAAGCCCGCAACCGCCCTCGCTGATGGTGCTCAACGAACCGGAAACGTCACTGCATCCCGACCTGGTGGCGCCGCTGGCGTCGCTGATCCGCATCACCGCCGCGAAGACTCAGGTCGTGGTGGTAACCCACTCCCGCTCGCTGCTCGAATTCCTGGACGCGACGCCGCTGGCGGAGATAGCGGACGCCGAGGGTCAGGCCGTTGAGATCGAGCTGTACAAGGACTGGGGCGAGACACGCATCAGCGGCCAGACCATGCTGACGACGCCGCGGTGGGATTGGGGCACGCGCTAGGCGAATTTCGTTTTGCGCACTCGTAGCTGAAGTTGCCCGCCGGGCAATCTTGCCCACTGGGCAATGTCGGCGTACGTTGGTGCGCATGACCGGACTCCGCGAGCGCAAGAAGGCCGATACCCGTCGCGCCCTCAGCGATGCCGCATTGCAGCTGGCTTTCGAGCGCGGGCTGGAAAACGTGACACGCGAGGACGTCGCCAACATGGCAGGCGTCTCACTGCGCACATTCAACAACTACTTCAGCGGCAAATACGAGGCGCTGGCCTACCGGCAAGCCGAACGCGTGCGCCGCAGCGTCGCCGTGCTGAAGCAGCGACCCCTCGACGAACCGCTGTGGACGGCCCTCACCCACGCCGTGCTGGAACCGTTGGAGGCCGACTTCGGCGACGTGCATGGCGACGAGAACCGCGCCCCCAGCCGCCGAGAACTCGTCGAAGTCCGCAAACTCGTCATGCACCCGCAGGTACGGAATTCGGTGCCGCACAACCTGTTCGAAGAGATGCTTGAGGTGATCGCCGAACGCACCGGCACCGACCCCGACCGCGACCTGTACCCACGATTGGTGATGGCCGTCGTTCGCGCCGTCGGCGACGCGGCCGCCGATGCCTACGTGCGGGCCGATCCGCCGGTGGCCATCACCACACTGATCCGCGAGGGATTCGCCGCCGTCAGCGCGGGGTTGCCCGAACCACCCAGAAAGAAGGCGCGCCATGGCTGACGAACACGTCGATGTCGTCGTCGCCGGTGCCGGACCCAACGGTCTGCTGCTGGCCTGCGAGCTGGCACTGGCCGGCGTCAGGCCCGTCGTGCTGGACACCCTGCCCGGTCCCAGCTCCGAACCGAAGGCCAACGGCCTTGTCGGCCAAGTCGTTCGGATGCTTGACATGCGCGACCTGTACCGGGAGTTCACCGGCGACCCCGCTCCCCCGCAACCGGTCCAGGGGTGGATCTTCGCGGCCATGACGCTGAACTTCCTCGGCGTGCCCGATAACCCGATGTACGCGCTGCCCATCCAACAGCCCCGGGTGGTGTGGCTGTTGGAGAAGCGGGCGAGGGACCTCGGCGTGGACCTGCGCTGGGGGCACGAATTCACCGGTCTGCGGCAAGACGCGAATTCCGTTGAGCTGACGGTGTCCTCGCCGGAGCGCGAGTATCGCATCGACGCCCGGTATCTGGTGGGCGCCGACGGCGGGCGCAGCCTGGTCCGCAAGACCGTGGGCATCGACTTCCCCGGGTATACATCACAGACCGTGGGGCGGCTGGCCCACGTGCACATCCCCGACGGACTCCGCCGCGCCGACGGCGGCATCGACGTCCCCGGACACGGGCGGATTGCGTTCGGCCACACGCGGTTGGACCGTGGCGGTGTGATTTATGCCGAATTCGAGCCCGGCCGTTCGCTATTCGGCACCATGGAGTTCGGGCCGCCGGTCGAGGACAAACCGATGAGCCTTGCCGAACTGCGCGAGAGCGCGCGTCGCGTCCTCGGCGTGGATCTGCCGTTCGAGGAACCGAAAGGCCCGGGGCCGCACGCCCTGCGCCGGATCAACGGGCAGAACACGCGCCACGCGGAGCACTACCGCGACGGACGGGTTCTGCTGCTCGGCGACGCCGCCCATGTGCACAGCGCCATGGGTGGGCCGGGCCTGAACCTTGGCCTGCAGGACGCGGTGAACCTGGGCTGGAAGCTCGCGGCACAGCTCAACGGCTGGGCACCGGCGGGATTGCTCGATACGTATGAGTCCGAGCGCCACCCGGTGGGCGAGCGCGTCATGATGCACTCGATGTCGCAGACCGCCCTCATGGCGCCGGGACCCGAAGTCGCTGCGTTGCGAACACTCATGGGTGAACTGTTCGCCATGCCCGACGTCGCCCGGCACATGGCGAAACTGCTGGCCGGCGCGGACGTGCGATATGACGTGGGTGACGCTCATCGGCTGTCGGGCTCGCTCGTGCCTGACCTGACGCTCGATGACGGCCGACGGGTCGCCGAGTTACTGCGTTCAGCCCGGCCGGTATTGCTCGACCTGGGCGGTGTCGCCGATGGCGCGCGCGACTGGGCCGATCGCGTGGACACCGTCCGCGCGAGCGTGGCTGACCTGTCCGTCGCCGCGCTGCTGATCCGGCCGGACGGCTATGTCGCCTGGGCTGCCGATGAATTCGGGCCGGCCGAAGAGGTGGCCCTGCGCGCGGCGCTGCAGCGCTGGTTCGGGCCGCCGACGAGCGCATAGCGGCGCCAACGGCCAGACTGGGCAACATGGCGTCCCCACAACACGGTGAGCCCGCGCGCAGCGCCCAAAAAGTTGTCGACGTCTTGTCGGCGCAGGGCGTGCGGTACGTGTTCGGTGTGCCCGGCGCCAAGATCGACGCCGTCTACGACGCGTTGGTGGACGGTGGACCGCAGCTCGTGGTGTGCCGGCATGAACAAAACGCGGCGTTCATGGCTGCGGCGATGGGGCGGCTCACCGGCATCCCCGGCGTCGTACTGGTGACGTCGGGGCCCGGCACCGCCAATCTGGCCACCGGTCTGTTGACCGCCAACACCGAACAGGACCCGGTGGTCGCGCTGTGCGGCGCGGTGCGCCGGGAGGACCGGCTCAAGCGGACGCATCAGTCGATGGACGCCGCCGCATTGCTCAAGACGGTGACCAAGTTCACCGGAGAGGTCAACGACCCCGACGACGTCGCCGAGGCCACCGTCACCGCCTTTCGGGCCGCGGTCGCCGAGCCGCGCGGAGCGGCCGCCGTCGTGCTGCCCGCCGACGTGTTGGCCGCACCCACGACGGCGAGCATCACCCGCCGGCTTCCGATCCCCGAGACGGCGGCGGCCCCGACGTCGGCTATCCGCACGGCCACCGAGGCGATCCGGGCCGCGCGCCGCCCCGCGCTGCTGGTGGGTAGCCGCGGCGCCGATCCGGACAGCTGCCTGGCGCTGCGCGCCCTGATCGCCACCACCGGTCTGCCGGTGGTGGAGACGTTTCAGGCCGCCGGGGTGGTGTCGCGCTCGCTGGAAGACAGCTTCTTGGGCCGGGTCGGCCTGTTCCGCAACCAGCCCGGCGATGTCATCGTCGGGCAAGCCGACGTCCTGGTCACCGTCGGTTACGACGCCGTCGAATATGACCCGGGGTTGTGGAACAACGACGTCGCCCGCACCGTGGTGCACATTGACTCGATTCCAGCCGGCATCGACAACAACTATCAGCCGACGTGCGAGCTGCTGGGTGACATCGCGGCCACTCTCGCCGCGTTGACGGACACGCTTAGCGACCTCACCCTGACGACCGAGTACCAAGCCGAGATCGACGTATTGCGAAACCGCTTGTCCCGCATCGATATCGCTGCGGGCACTCGGAAGCCGCAGGGCGCCGGCCTCAATCCGGTCGCCGTTGTGCTGCGGCTGCGCGAGGAACTGGGTGACGACGCCACCATCGCTTGCGACATCGGCTCGGTCTACATCTACATGGCCCGCCACTTCCGGGTATACGAGCCGCGCCGACTGCTGTTCTCCAACGGGCAGCAGACCCTCGGGGTCGCTCTGCCGTGGGCGATGGCCGCGTGCCTGGCGCGGCCCGGTACGCCGGTGGTATCGGTCTCCGGAGACGGTGGGTTCCTGTTTTCCAGCCAGGAGCTCGAGACCGCGACCCGCCTGGGTTTATCGTTCACCCACATCGTCTTTCGTGACAACACCTACGACATGGTGGGCTTTCAGGAAGCCCTCAAATACGGTCGTAAGTCCGACATCCAGCTCGGCGACTACGACATCGTCTCTTACGCAGCGGCTTTCGGGGCTAACGGCTACCGGGTGACCAGCCTGGACGAGTTCAGCGCCACGGTACGCCAGGCGCTGGCCGAGGGCGGGCCCTCGCTGATCGATGTTCCGGTGGATTACAGCCACAACGTCGACCTGGCCGAAGAATTACACGACGACCCGTTCGAGTAGGGACCATGGACAAGCACTCAGGCGCGTACGAGCGATTCCGCAGCTGGGCGACAGGGCTTCTCGCTCATCAAGACGCCGGCAACGAGGTCTATCAGTTCTCCACGATCAGCGCGTTGCTCGAGGGTGTTTACGACGGTGACGTCACCGTCGCCGAGCTGCTGCGGCACGGTGATTTCGGCCTGGGCACCTTCAACCACCTCGACGGCGAGATGGTGGTGCTGGACGGGGTGTGCTACCGGCTGCGGGCGGACGGATCCGCAAGCCAAGCGGCGCCGACCGACCGCATTCCGTTCGCGGCGGTCACCAGATTTCGGACCGACTTCGAGATCGCTATCCAAACCAGCACCGGCCGAACGGATTTGACAGGTGCCATCGACCGCCAGATCGAAAGCCCCAACCTGATCTACGCCATCCGGGTCGACGGGCAGTTCCGCGAACTGCACACCCGCACCGTGATGGCGCAGCAGCCGCCCTATCCCCCATTGACCCAGGCCACCGAAGAGCAGTCCGAGACCGTCTTCACCGACGTCTCGGGCACCGTGGTCGGATTCCGCACTCCCGACTTCGAACAGGGCATCTCGGTGGCCGGCTACCACCTGCACTTCCTCAACAGCGACCGCAGCGGTGGCGGCCACATCCTCGACTTCACTCTCGACCGCGGCACCGTGGCGATCAGCGGGGCATCCCAGCTGCATCTGAGCCTGCCCCGGTCCGGTGCGTTCCTCGACGCACAACTGTCGGGCGCCGACCTCGCCGAGCGGATCAGCAAAGCCGAAGGCCCGAAAGGCGACTGACCCGAACGCCGGCGTCAGCGTGTCGAACGCGGACGCCACGGGCAACCGTGCAAGCGAAATTCACAGAGTGTTCAGGCACCCGTCGGTTCAGCATTGATGAGTGCACATGCGCACCGCGTGTCCTCACGTTATGCGTGTCGTACAGGTCGCCAATTTCTATGGCCCTCGCTCCGGCGGCCTCCGCACCGCGATCGACCGGCTGGGCGCGGAATACTGCGCCAGTGGCCACGAGGTCTTCCTGATCGTTCCCGGTCAACACGTCGAGCGTGCCCAGCTGTACACCGGCGTCGTGCGAATCACTTTGCCGGCCCGCCTGATTCCCTTCACCGGCGGGTATCGGGCGGTGATGCCGGGTCCGGTGAAGGCGCTGCTGGCAGCGCTGCGACCCGACGCGTTGGAGGTTTCGGACCGCCTCACCCTGCGGTCGCTGGGCCGTTGGGGCCGCGACTACGGTGCCACGACGGTGATGATCTCCCACGAACGCTTGGATCGCCTTGTCGGACAGGTACTTCCGCGCAGGGTCGCGCGCAGGTTCGCCGACGTGGCCAACGCCCGCACCGCGGCGAACTATGACACCGTGGTGTGCACCACCGGTTTCGCCCGTGAGGAATTCGACCGGATCGGCGCCGACAACACCGTCACCGTCCCGCTCGGTGTGGACCTGCAGACGTTTCATCCGCGCCGCCACTCGTATCTGGTGCGTGACCAGTGGGCCGCGCCGAGTCAGATGCTGCTGGTGCACTGCGGGCGGCTGTCGGTGGAGAAGCGCGTCGACCGCAGCATCGATGCCCTCGGTGCGCTGCGCCACGCCGGCATCGACGCGCGGCTGGTGGTCGTGGGCGAGGGTCCACTGCGGTCCAGGCTGGAGCGACAGGCCGCGCGGCTGCCGATCGACTTCACCGGCTTCGTCTCAGATCGCAACGCGGTGGCACAACTGCTGGCCTCGGCCGACGTGACGCTGGCACCGGGGCCGCACGAGACGTTCGGGCTGGCCGCGCTGGAGTCGCTGGCCTGCGGAACACCGGCCGTGGTCTCGCGCACGTCGGCGCTGACCGAGATCATCACCCCGGACAGCGGCGCGTCCGCCGACAACGATCCGGCCGCCATCGCAAACGCGGTCAGCGCCATCGTCGGTCGGCCCGAATGGCAGCGCCGCATTTCGGCGCGCCGCCGCGCCGAGGACTTCACCTGGCACCGCGCCGCGACCGGCATGCTGGCCTCGTTGGGGGCGCCGGCCTCGGACGACCAGCGCGGCGATTCCGAACAGACCGCCTAGCGGTCAGATGTCGGCGGCAGTCCGCTCGCCGTGCTGGCTAGGCTCGCTGGAGACCGACAAGGAGGTTCCGGTGGGAGCACGCAATCAGGTACTGATCACCGCCGCCGAGTTGGCGGACATCGTTTCGGTCGGCGACCCGGTGACCATCCTGGACGTGCGGTGGAGGGTCGACGATCCCGATGGGCGGCCGGCCTATCTGGCCGGGCACATTCCGGGCGCAGTGTATGTCTCACTCGACGATGACCTCAGCGACCACAGGATCTCGGGCAGGGGCCGTCACCCGCTGCCGTCGGGGCGCGACCTGCAGGCCGCCGCGCGTCGCTGGGGGGTTCGGCAGGACGCGTTGGTGGTGGTGTACGACGACTGGAATCGCGCCGGTTCCGCGCGAGCGTGGTGGGTGCTGACGGCGGCCGGGCTCGAGAACGTCCGCATTCTGGACGGCGGCTTGGCCGCGTGGCGCTCGGCCGGACAATCGCTCGAGAGCGGACCGGTCGACCCAGCACCCGGGAATGTGACTGTGCCGCACGATGATCTGTATGCGGGAAACCGCCGTACCTTGACGGCCGAGCAAGTCGGCGAGGACGCCGTGACGCTACTCGATGCGCGCGCACCGGAGCGCTACCGCGGCGATGTCGAACCTCTTGACCCCGTCGCCGGCCACATTCCGGGTGCGAAGAATCTGCCGAGCGGCTCGGTCCTGGCGGCCGACGGCACCTTCCTCGACGACGACGCACTCAATCAACTGTTGTCCGATCGCGCAGTAGAGCGCCACGACGCGGTGGCCGCCTACTGCGGCTCCGGCGTCACCGCCACGGTCACGATCGCCGCGCTCACCGCGATGGGCCGGGAGGCGGCGTTGTATCCGGGGTCGTGGTCGGAGTGGAGCTCGAACCCGGACCGTCCGGTGGAACGCGGCGGGCAATAGTAGTCTTGCGGCGCCGAGCGGACGAACGGTGAACCTTGTTAATCTGTGGTCGATAGCGCCTAGGGTTCCGACTTTGCAAGTGCCTGGTCCGAGCGGCGCCACCGCGTCCCCCGACGGGACGCGGTCATCTGAACGGACAAAAGCCTGGAGGACCCCGGTCGGTGCGCGTCGCGCCGTCCAGAAGGTCCTTTCATGCTGGCTCTTTTCGTCCTCTTTGTCATCGCGCTGGCCGCCGGCGCGCTCGGCGGATTGGTGGGCACCGGATCGTCCCTGGTGCTGCTGCCCGCGCTGGTCATGATGTACGGCCCGCGAATTGCGGTGCCGGTCATGGGTATTGCCGCGGTCATGGCCAACGTCGCCCGTGTCGCCGCGTGGTGGCGCCAGATTCGCTGGCGACCGGTGCTCGCCTACGCGCTGCCGGGGACCCCTGCGGTGGTGCTCGGCGCCAACACCCTGTTGAGCATCCCACAAGCGGTGGTCGATGGGCTGCTCGGCGTATTTTTTCTGACGATGATTCCGGTCCGCAGGCTCGCGCACGCCCGCCAGTGGCGGGTGCGGCTCTGGCACCTTGCCATGGCGGGGGTTGTCGTCGGCTTCCTCACCGGGTTGATCCTGTCGACGGGGCCGCTGAGCGTTCCCATCTTCACCGGCTACGGGCTCTCCGGCGGCGCCTTTCTCGGGTCCGAGGCCGCCAGCGCCTTGGTGCTCTACATCGGCAAGATCGCCACCTTCGGTCAGCTGGGTGCGCTGAACGTCGCCGTCGTGGCCCGCGGGCTGGTCATCGGCGCCGCCTTGATGATCGGCCCCTTCGCAACGCGTTCGATCGTGCGGCGGGCCCATCCGCGCCATTACGCGATTCTGATCGACCTGGTGCTGCTAGTCGCCGCCGCCGGCATGTTCATCGCGACGGCATCTTCTTGAATTGCCTTGGCGCCCCGACTCTTGCGACGCCTAGCGGCCGATCCTCCCGAGCCGATGATTCGCGAGTTGCTAGAATCTGCCCGGCATGAATCCGCCTGGGAAGACGACGCTATGACCGGCCGGCTCGACGGCAAGGTCGCGATCATCACTGGGGCCAGCACCGGCCTGGGGCCGGTATTGGGTTCGCTGTTTGTCCGTGAAGGCGCCAGGGTCTTGCTGGCCGCACGGCGTGAAGAGCTGGTCCACGCCGCCGCCCGCGCGGCCGGTCCCGGCGCCATCGCCATGCGCGCCGACGTGACCGACGAAAACGACGTCGCGGCCATGGTGGCGCGGGCGGTCGACGAGTTCGGCCAGGTCGACATCTTGTGCAACAACGCCGCGGCGCCCGGAGAGGACCGCTGGATCTGGGAGCAGACGCTGGACAACTGGAACGCCACCATCGCCATCGACGTCACCGCGGCGATGCTGTGCACCCGCGAAGTGCTCAACCGGTCGATGCTGCAGCGCCGCCGCGGCTTCATCCTGAACTTCTCCTCCACCGTCAGCTACACGGGGATGGCCCGCAAAACGCACTACGTCACCGCCAAGGCGTCACTGCGGGCATTCACCAAGGCCGTCGCGCTCGAGGTCGGCCCGCACGGCATCCGGTGCAATTGCATTGTGCCCGGGGCCATCGACACCGAGCTGTGGCGCAAATGGGTGCAACGCACCGCGGACGAGCAAGGCGTCGACGCCGAAACGGTCCGCAAGAAGCAACTCAAAGGTGTTGCTTTGCAAGACATCTCCTCGGCCGAGGACGTCGCCAACCTGGCGCTGTTCCTGGTCGGCGACGAAAGCCGCACCATCACGGGCCAATCGATTCCCGTCGATGCCGGAGGGTACCTGCAGGGATGAGCGGACAGGCCAAACTGTCGCTCGCCGAACTCCATTGCCCCGCGGGTTGCGCCTGATGCGCCGCAGGGCACGGGTAGTCAGCCGCATTACCGCGGCTCCGGCCGACCACCACGGCGTTAGGAAGCCTGGCCTTAACGAACGGGCTTATAGTCCTCATGACCGTCTAGCAGAGGACAGGTATGACGAATCTGAGCAGACAGTGGTGTGCCGCTCGCGCGGCAGCCGCACTCGGCCTGATGGCGTTGGGGATCGGCCTGCCGGCCTGTTCCAGCAACGGAGATCACCCGGCCGCCGCCCCGAGTTCAGGTCCGGCTTTGGCCAGCACCACCGTCATGATCGACGGGAACAAGCACACGATCGTCGCCGCGGTGGACTGCACCCGATCGGCGGCCCAGCCGAGCGCGTCACCCCCGGAGTCAGGCGACCTCACCACCCGAGTCAGCGTGCATGACGATTCCGCGTCGGTGTCGCTGGCCATCTCCGATGAGCAGCCGCCCAATGTCGACGGCTTCGCCATTGCGCTCAAGCTGGACAGCGGCCAGTACCAATTGCCTTACCAGGGAACCAAATCGCCCACTCAGGTCCAAGCTACCAAGGACGGCAAGAGCTACACGGTGACCGGGACGGGCCAGGCCACGACGCCCGGCCAAAGTGAGTTGCGGGATGTGACATTCGGAGTTCACGTGACGTGCCCGTGAGCACGTATTGTGTGCCGCGACCACCTCTGCGATGCTGACAGCTTGGACATCTTCGCGCAGTGGCAAGACGGCGGCTCCGAGCTGCGTTGGCGATCGACCACCGCCGCCAACGACGGCCAAGAGGTCTCGGTGTTCAGTCGCCGGTGCGGCACCGCTGGTGCGCCCGCATTGGTGTTGGTACACGGCTTTCCGACCAGCAGCATCGACTATTTCGCGTTAGCGAGCGAACTGAGCGCGGAGTTCGACATCTACCTGCTGGACTTTCCCGGCTACGGGCTCTCCGACAAACCGCCCGAGCCCTACGTGTACTCGCTCTACGACGATGCGCGCCTGCTCGTCCACGCGATCACTCAGGTGTGGGGGCTCACCGACTACCGGATGCTCACCCATGACCGCGGCAGCAGCGTCGCCATGATCGCGGTGGGCGTGCTGGCCGCACAAGATCCGCCGCTCGCACCCGTCGACCTGATTCTGACCAACGCCAACATCTACCTGCCCCTTGCCAACCTCACCGCCTTCCAGACCGCGCTGCTCGACCCCGCGACCGCGCGTGCCACCGCGGCGGCGACGACGCCGGAGATGCTGGCGGCCGGCATGGGCGCGAGCACATTCATGCCACGACGCACACTGGAAGATCCGGAGATCGCCGCGTTGGCCAAATGCTTTGCCCACAACGACGGAATCCGCGTGCTGCCCGACACCATTCAATACCTGCACGAGCGTGCCGCGGATGAAACCGGTTGGCTGGAGGCGCTTTCCACGAGCAGCGTCAACACCACGGTGGTGTGGGGCGTCCACGACAACGTGGCACCGCTGCGAGTGCCCAATTACGTCTGGCAGACATATCTGAAGACAAAGCCGGGCCGCAATCGCTACTGGGTGGTGCCCGGCGCCGACCACTATCTGCAGTGCGATGCCCCCGGGCAACTGGCCCAGATCGTGCGCCTCACCGTTCAGGGCGAGAGTATTCCGTTGCAGACGTTGGGAAACCAGCCCGACGGCGCGGTCTTGGTGGATCAAAGCGCGGTTTAGCGCTCGCCGAGCGTGAAACTGACTTCACCTTGGCAAAAGACCCGGCGCGCACCTTAACGTGTGAAGACGGGCAGGCGTGCCCACCCGCGCACGCTGGCGGTATGGGCCCGCTGGGCGTTCGCATAGTCGACTTCCCAATCGGGCCAACGCTTGAGGACTTCTTCGAAGGCCACCCGCGCCTCAAGCCGGGCCAGCGCCGAGCCCAGGCAGAAATGCAGGCCCTGCCCGAAGCTGAGATGGCCTCCGCGCCGGTGGATGTCGTAGCGATCCGCGTCCGGGAAGTGGGATTCGTCGCGGTTGGCCGAGGCGTTCAGCAGGAGCATGAACGATCCCTCGGGTATTTTGCGGCCGTAGTGCTCGGCATCGCGCGCGACGTAGCGGGCCTGCACCGGTGACGGCGGCTCGTACCGCAGGGTCTCCTCGATCGCGCCGGGGATCAGCGACGGGTCCGCGACAAGTTCGCGGCGTTGATCCGGGTGGTCCGACAACAGTTGGCCCATGAAACCTATTAGGCGAGCGGTGGTCTCGTTGCCGGCACCGGCGATCATCGCGGTGTAGGACAACACCTCGGTCCGCGACAGGGGACGGCGTGTGCCGTCCGGCTCGTCGATCTCGGCCCGCAACAGCTCGGTCATCAGGTCGTCGGATGGGTGGCCGGCCCGCCATTCGATGTACTCGGCGAACAGGGCAATAGAATTGGCGAACACATTTGCATCGACCGCGGCGGGGTCACTGTCCCTGGACAACTCGATGTTGGCGACGCTGCGATCCCGGATCTTTTCTTGATCGGCCTCCGGAATGCCCAACAGGTAGCCGATGGTCCGCATCGGCATCATCGCGCCGAGATCCGCGATGAAGTCGAAACCACTCTCGCCGACCAGCGGGTCGAGCTCGCGCACACAGAACCCGCGCACAAGATCCTCCACAGCCAGCATGCGCCGGGGCGTGAAGACACGGGACAGCAGTTTGCGGTGCAGATCGTGCAGCGGTGGATCCTCGAACAGCAGAATGCCCGGGGGCACTTCGATGTTCGCGAACAAGATGTCGGCGGTGGTGCCCTTGCCGGAGCGGTAGGTCTCCCAGTTCGGCAGCTCGCGCACCACATCGTCGTATCGGCTCAGCGCGTAGAAGTTGTACTTCTCGTTGTAGTACAGCGGCGCTTCTTCGCGCATCCGCTTCCACACCGGATATGGGTCCGAGTCGATCTCGACGTCGAACGGGTCGTAATACAACTCGACGGCGCTGGAGCTGGTCATTTCCAATTCCTTTGGTGGAGTGACGGATTGAACGGCTCAGCCGTTCCTGTGCAGGAAGCCGTGCAGAATCGCCTGGATGAGTTCGTCGACGATGGTCTCCCGCGACGGCGGCTTGGTGCCGAAGTAGGTGGACCGCAACGCCGCCATGCCGGCGATCATCGCCACCGTCGAGTGGGCGGGGAGATCGGGGTGGTCCGACCGCAGCCCGCGCAGGTGCATGCCCTCGGCGCTGATCTGTCCGAGCGAGGTAATCGCCTGCCTGATCTCGGCGATACCGGCGTCGGCCTTTTCGTCCTCGCTCAGCGCCTCCGATGCCATCAGGGTCAAGAGCAGGCCCTGGTTGTCGACGAACACGTCGTAGAGCTGCCCGACGAACCGCCGTGCCAGCTCCTCCTCATCGGTCTCCTCCGGCACGACCGACTGCCAGGTGCGGCCGAACTCCTCGACGAAGTCGGTAAAGGGCGAAACGAGCGCCTCACGGAACAGCGCGGCCTTGGAACCGAAGTGGCGGAACAGCAGGTGCTCGGTGACGCCCGCAGCCTGGGCGATTTCACGCGTCGTCGTGCTGCGGTAGTCCTGCCGAGCGAAGCGGGCCCGCGCGGTATCGAGCAGCAGCTTGCGCGGCGCCCCACGAGGCCGGCGGATCGAGGCCGGCGTCCCCGCCGTGCTGCGCTTGGTGTCTGACGGCCGCTGGACCACGCCCTTATCCCCTCACCGATGGTTGACTCGCCTTTAGGATAGTGTGCACTATCTAATGAGTCGAGCTCGGATTGGGAAAGGATGCGACCGTGGGCGCTGTCATCATGCTTGGCACGCTGTTCGGACTGATCGCGCTGATATTCGGTCTGGTCCTGCGCTTTGACCCGCAAGCACGCCGGAATGATGGCGACGGCCAGTGAGCTCGCAGATGACACCGGTGATGCAGGCGGCCAGTGACTTCGCGCTCATCGGGGGCATCGGGTTCACCGTGCTCGGGATCTATTTGAGCGTTCGCCAGCACCGCCTGCACCCGCTGCTACTGCTGTGCATCTCGGCGGTGTCGTTCTCCTGGATCGAGGCGCCCTACGACTGGGCGATGTACGCGCAGTTCCCGCCCGCCATCCCGCGCATGCCGTCGTGGTGGCCGCTGAACGTGACGTGGGGCGGGCTGCCGTCGTTCGTCCCGGTCGGCTACATCTCCTACTTCGTACTGCCGGCCGTGACGGGCACCGCGCTCGGGCGATGGCTGAGCACCTGCTTCGGGTGGCGCAGGCCCCAAACGCTTTTGGTGGTCGGCCTCATCGTCGGCTTCTGTTGGGCGCTGTTTTTCAACGGATTCCTGGGCGCCAAGCTCGGGGTCTTCTACTACGGCCGGGTGATTACCGGGCTCGCGATCCGCGAGGGAACGGTGCACCAGTATCCGCTCTACGACTCCCTGGCGATGGCCATCCAGATGATGCTCTTCACCTACCTACTCGGCCGCACCGACGTGCAGGGACACAATGTCATCGAGATGTGGGCTGAGAAGAGGTCGAAGAGCCGCGTCGGCTCGTCGATCCTTTCCGTCATCACGGTGATCGTCATCGGAAACGTCGTCTACGGCGCCGTTTTCGCGCCTCACCTGGCGACGAAGTTGGGCGGCTGGGTGACGACGGCGCCCACCGGCGAGCTGTTCCCGGGGGTACCGAATCAGCCGAAGTAGGCGCGCGAGCCGCCGAGCTTGAGGTCAGCCGAGAGCCTCAGGCAGCACCACTTCGCCCACGCGCTTGAGGTACGGCCACGCGATTTCCGGTGGCAGCCCGCCGCAGAGCGGCGACAGGTTGAGCACCTGGCCGGCCTTCACCCGCGAAATCGCCTCGGGCACAGAGATGATCACGTGCGACGTCCCCGTCTCACGCAGCTCGTCGATGGTGTTGACGTGGCTGAATCCCGCCGTCGTCTCGTCCCCCGGATTCCACGCGGCGTAGGTCCGCACGTCGTGCAGCAGGTGCTCGCCGATCTCTTTCCACGCCTGATCCACGTCCTCGGCGACGAACACGACCGAGGGCGTGTTGCGGTCGGGGAACATTGTCGGGCCGGGCGTATGCCCGTGCTCGCGGCAGGCTTCCTCGTAGGCCTCCTGCATGCCCGGCGCATTGGCGTTGCCCAGCATGCCCAGGCCGTACCGGCCGGCCCGGCGTGCCGCCGCGACCGTTCCCCCGCCCCACATCAGTCCCGGCCCGCCGGGCGTCAGCGGGCGGGGCGTCACACTGATCCGCCGTCCGTCCTCGATGACGGTTTCACCGGCAAGCAGTCGCCGCAACAGCGCGAGTTTCTCGTCGCAGAGGCGACCGCGCTTCTTGATCGGCAGGCCGAAGTGCTCGAACTCCTCGGGCCGGTAGCCCAGGGCCAGGATGTAGGAGGCCCGCCCGTTGCTGATGATGTCGAGCACCGCCATGTCCTCGGCGAGGCGCACGGTTTCGTAGAACGGCAGGATCAGGATCAGGCTCAGCGCCAGCCGCTGCGTCCGCGCCGCCACCGCCGAGGCCAGCAAGAAGGGCGACGGCAAGTAGCCGTCCTCGGACCCGTGGTGTTCACACAGGACGGCGGCCAGGCCACCGTGTTCCTCGGCCCACGCCGACATCTCGGGCGCCGCGGCGTACAGATCGGCTGGGGCCGCGGCCCATTCGGGATCGCGCATGTCGAACCGCAGTGTGTACACGGCAACCTCCTAGGTGGCCTAACCTTGGTGATGCACGTTACACCTTCAGTCGAATGCGTAAAGCGGCAGCGTGGTCGGGAGGTCCAGCGAGCTCAGCAGGCCCGGGGACGCGTCAATGACATACGGGATCGCATTGACGACGCGCATCGCCGTGGACGCCATCGCGGCTCGCCCGGCCCCATGACCCGCACGCTCGCCCAGCGTCATCTCGCAGTGGATGTCGGGATCGCCTTGGATGTCGACCCGGTACGTGGCGTCGCATTCCGAGGTGGGCCAATCGGGTGCGACCTCGCGGCCCATCCGGATGACGTGCTCGATCACGATGGCCTCGCGGCCATTGACCACTCCCGCCGCCCGGGTCCGCACTGCACCGCACGTGCCGGCCTTGACGGTGCCGAAGGCCACCTCGATGCCCCGGTCCGTGAGCGCACGGTCGAGCGAACCGCGAATTTCGTCCACCTCGACACCGAGGCCCTCCGCCATCAGGTGAATCGGTGCCTGCCAAGCCATTTCGATGAACCCGGGCGTCTTCAGCATCGGTTCGAAGTCCAGCGGCCGGCCAAAGCCCATCCCGTCCATCATCACGTCGGCCACCGGGTAGTGATCGTTGAGCGCCACCTCGCTGGCCGTGATCCGGCGGATGCTCTTGGACTGGGTCGTCATGAGCAGCGCGAGCTGATCGGAGGCAAAGCCTGGGAAGATGCCCGACACGTAGAACGACGCCTGGCCGGCTTTGGCGGCCGCGTCCATTTCGTCGCGCCAGTTGGGCGCGAAGTATGACGGCGGGTACACCAAACTCGTCGAGGACGTCGACACCACGTTGATGCCCGCCGCCAGCAGGCGCACGTAGTCGGGCACGGCCGCGCCATCGCGGTCCGGGCCGCTGGCCGCGTAGACCACACAATCGGGGGCCAGCGCGATCAGGGTGTCGGCATCATTGGTGGCAACCAGCCCCAGCGGCGTACCGCCAGCCAGCTCGCCGGCGTCCTTGCCGACCTTGTCGGGTGAATGCACCCACACGCCAACAAGTTCCAGGTCCGGCCGGCGCCGGATGGCATCGATCGCGTTCGAGCCGACTCCCCCGGTCGACCACACGACAACACGCATATGCACTCCCCACTAGTCGTCTGCCAAAGGCGAGCGGCACCGGCAGATGACCGTCGTCGGCGCCGTGCTGTTCGGAGAGCACCGCCAGCACGGCGCCCCGCGTTTCGGCCCACTCGCACATGTCGATGGCCGCGGCGTACAAATCGGTGGCCGGTGCGCGCCACACTGCGGAGCGCGCATGTCGAACCTTAAGGGTGCACATCAGCGCCCGCCGCCCCGAATTGTCGTACGGAGGCGGGCAAAACGCTGGTCGGCTGTCACAGCTGCAGATTAACCTAAAATATGTTCTTTAAGATAGTGCCCGCTTTCTTAAACCCTTGACCGCGCGGAGTCGCGGGCGTAGTTTCCAAGTCGAACGTCCAGTGACAGCCGCCGGCTAACAGAGGCGTAAACGCAACGGCCGCTAAGGCTTTCATCATGTCCGCGCGACGCGTACGCACCAAAGGAGGGACAAGATGACGGCTCATCGGGTGGTGGTGTGGGCGACGGGTGGCATCGGCTCAATCGCGATCCGCGCCATCCATCGGCGCCCCAACCTGGACTTGGTAGGCGTCTGGGTCCACTCCCCGGAAAAGGACGGCAAGGACGCCGGCGAACTCGCCAACGGCGAGTCGATCGGCGTGCAGGCCACCCGTGACGCCGACGCGCTGATCGCGCTGGCACCCGACTGCGTCGTCTATGCGGCAAGCGGCCCGGAACGCGACGCCCTGGCCATCCCGGACTATGTCCGGCTGTTGGAGGCCGGGATCAACGTCGTCACGACCAGCACCACGCGACTGGTCAATCCACACGCCTACGAACCCGCCGAGTGGCGCGACCAACTCGCCGCCGCGGCCAAGCAGGGCCAGGTGTCGCTTTACGCGTCCGGGATCGAGCCGGGCTTCGCCGCCGACTACCTGCCCTTGGTGCTGTCCACCCAGTCATCGTCGATCGACAAGATTCACGCGTACGAGATCGGCTTGTACGACGACTACGGCGTTCCCGACATCATGAGCGACGCACTGGGTTTCGGCCGAGCCCTCGACTATGAACCCTGGATCGGCTTTGCTGGTGCGATCGCCGGTGAATGGCAGGGCCAGATCCGACTCATCGGCGACGCGCTGGGAGTCGAAGTCCAGGAAGTCCGCGAGTTTTTCGACCGCGCCGTCACCAACCGGACGCTGGAGGTCGCGATGGGCACCGTCGAGGCCGGCACCTGCGGCGCGCTGCGCATGCGGGCGACGGGCGTGGTCGACGGCCGCGAGGCCATCGTCATCGAACACGTCACCCGGCTCGCGCACGACGTCGCCCCGGATTGGCCCACCGGCATCGGCGACCTGTCTTACCGGGTCGTCGTCAGTGGCGATCCGGACATCGACTGCACGCTGGCCGCAACCCTGAAGGACCCGCACAAGGCCGGAGTCGGCGGGATGACCTCCGGGGCCGGCGCCATGGTCGCCACCGCGATGCGCGTCGTCAACGCCGTCCCGTATGTCGTCGCCGCGTCGCCAGGGCTGCTCAGTTCGGTGGACTTGCCATTGACGATCCCCCAACAAGCGTTTGTCCGGGACTAAGCCGCGCGCCGGTTACTCTGCGGGGCGTGACGGTTAATCCGCTCGAGGAATTGACGCTGCAGCAATTGCGGCGGCGGACCAGCATGAAGTGGTGCGCGCATCCCGCCGACGTGCTGCCGCTATGGGTCGCCGAGATGGACGTCAACCTGGCACCGACGGTGGCCTTGGCGCTGCGGAAGGCCATCGACGACGGTGACACCGGATACCCCTGCGGAACCGCGCTGGCCGAAGCGGTCAGCCAATTCGCGGCGCGGCATTGGCAGTGGCATGACCTGGACGTGAGCCGCACCGCGCTGGTTCCCGACGTCATGCTCGGTGTCGTCGAGGTGCTGCGCCTGCTCACCGATCGCGGTGACGCAGTCGTCGTCAACCCGCCGGTCTATGCGCCGTTCTACGCGTTCGTCGCGCACGACGGCCGCCGGGTCATTGAGGCGCCCCTCGCCGATGGACGAATTGACCTGGACGCCTTGGAGAATGCCTTCGCTCGGGCCCGCGCTGGGACGGGTACTGCCGCAAAGGTCGCCTACCTGCTGTGCAATCCGCACAACCCGACCGGATCGGTCCACACCATCGACGAACTCCGCGCGATCGCCGAGCTCGCCCGGCGATTCGGCGTGCGCGTGGTGTCCGATGAGATCCACGCACCCGTGATCCTGCCCGGATCGCGATTCACCCCGTTCCTCACCGTGCCGGGGGCCGAGAACGCCTTCGCCCTGACCTCGGCGTCGAAGGCGTGGAACCTGTCCGGCTTGAAAGCTGCGCTGGCCATCGCCGGACCGGAGGCGTCCGCCGACCTGGACCGGATGCCGGAGGAAGTCAGCCATGGACCCAGTCATCTCGGCGTCATCGCCCACGCCGAGGCGTTTCGGAGCGGTGGCGACTGGCTCGACGCGACGCTGCAGGGCCTGGACGCGAACCGGACATTACTGGGCGAGTTGATCGCCGAGCAACTTCCCGGGGTGAAATACCAATGGCCGCAGGGCACTTACCTGGCGTGGCTGGATTGCCGAGAACTTGGTTTCGACGAAGATGCCGCCGATGGCCTTGCGGTGGTTGCGGATTTGTCCGGGCCGGCCCGCTGGTTCCTCGATCACGCACGGGTCGCGCTCAGTTCCGGCCACGTGTTTGGAACCGGCGGAGCCGGACATGTGCGACTGAACTTCGCGACCTCGCGAGCCATTCTCATCGAGGCCGTTTCGCGCATGAGCCGGGCCCTGGCCGACGCCGGATAGTGGATCGGCGCCTCGCTACAGGGGTTTTCGGCTACGCCGCTACAGGAATGACGCGCGCATCCGCGACAGCCGGTCGCACACCTTCACTTTGGCGCAGCTGTCCGGGGCCCAGAAGAACGCGGCGTGGCCGGCTTCGAACCGTTGCACGCGTTGATAACCGACTCCAACAGGGCGGGAACCGTGAGCTGGGCATGGAATTGCCAGGATCAACCCAGTTCAATAGCCGTTGGCCCCAGCTCAATAAATCTCCCACTAGACGAAATCGCTTCGGCGCGAGAGGCTAGCAGAGGTGCCGGTTCACCGGAGGAGCTGATATGCATGTGCTGCGAACCCCGGACTCCCGATTCGAAAACCTGGAGGACTACCCGTTCGTTGCGCATTACCTTGACGTAACCGCGAGCGACACCCGGCCGCTTCGCATGCACTACCTCGACGAGGGCACGATCGAAGGGCCGCCAATCGTTCTGCTGCATGGCGAGCCGACGTGGAGCTACCTTTACCGCACGATGATCCCGCCTCTGACCGACGCGGGGAACCGTGTACTGGCGCCCGACCTGATCGGTTTCGGCCGTTCGGACAAGCCGAGCCGCGTAGCGGATTACACCTACCAGCGCCACGTGGAGTGGGTGATCTCGTGGTTTGAGCATCTCAACCTCAGGGACGTCACGCTGTTTGTGCAGGACTGGGGATCGCTGATCGGGCTGCGCATCGCCGCCGAACAGCCCGACCGCATCGGGCGGCTGGTGGTGGCCAACGGTTTCCTGCCCACCGCTCAACGGCGCACCCCGCGCGCCTTCTACGCCTGGCGTGCCTTCGCGCGCTACTCCCCCGTCCTGCCCGCCGGCCGCATCGTCAGCGCCGGGACCGTCCGTCGGGTGCCGTCGAAAGTCCGGGCCGGCTACGACGCGCCCTTTCCCGACAAGAGTTATCAAGCCGGCGCCCGAGCATTTCCTCAATTGGTGCCCACCTCACCCGCCGACCCGGCGATTCCGGCCAACAGAAAAGCGTGGGATGCCCTCGGCCGCTGGGAAAAGCCGTTCCTCGCCATTTTCGGAGCCCGCGATCCCATCCTCGGGAGGGCGGACAGCGCCCTGATCAAACACATTCCCGGCGCCGCCGGCCAGCCGCATGCCCGCATCAACGCCAGCCACTTCATTCAGGAGGACCGCGGGCCCGAACTGGCCGAACGCATCCTGTCGTGGCAGCAGGCCTGGCGCTGAGTGGGGGTCAGCGGGTGTTGACCAGCCGTACCACCCCGCGCATGACCGCCCGGCTGACGCCGCGACGCGCCCTGGCGAGCGCCGAGCGAGGCTTGGGTGGTGCGGCGGCGCCGAGCCGCGGGAACAGCGCAAGCGCGGCGTCGCGGTCGATGGCCGCGCGCTCATCCGGGCGCAGGCCCGGGTAGGTCTCCAGCCCGGCGGCGAACAGCTTCCCGGCCGCCACCGGCGCGAAGGGCCAGTCCGAACCGAAGGTCACGTGTCCGGGCTTGGCGAACGCGAGCAGGCTCGGCAGCGCGGCGGCGCTGGAGGACAGCGCGGTGTCGAAGTAGAACCCGGCGAAATCGTCCAGGCTGTCGCTGGGGCTGCGTCCAGTGTCGCCCATGATGCTGACCGCCATGCGATGTGAGGCGTAAGGCACGAACCCGCCCGCATGGCTGAGGATGAACCTGATGTTCGGATACTTGCGGCAAATGCCGTTGCGCACAAGCAAATACGCCGCGCGGGTGGTGTCGAGCAGGAAGTCGACGGCAAAGGGTGCGACCCCGTCGATCACCGGGCCCGGCAGTTCGCCGGGATGGATGAACGCCACCGCCGAACGGGCGTCCAGCGCGGCGAACAGGTCGTCCTGACCGTGTTGCCCCAGGTAGGTCCCCATGCTGTTGGCCAGTAGCACCACCCCGTCGGCGTGCAATTCATCGAGCGACCTGGCAACCTCGTCGACGGACTCGCGCAGGTGCGGCATGGGGATGGTCGCGAAGAATCCGAACCGGCTGGGTTGGTCGGCGACGAGCCCGGCGAGGTAGTCGTTGAGGTCGCGGGCCAGCGAGGCCGCGTCGGCGGCGCTCGGTAGAAACGCGGTGCCGGGCGTCGATACCGAAAGCATCGCGGTGGCGACGTTCAGCTCCGCCATGGTCTGCAACGACCCGTCCGGGCTCCAGTTCGGCAGCGCCCGGCCTCCTGCTTCATCAATCCTGGCTTTTCGCAGCATGTCTCGATAGAAAGACGGGATGGCGTGATGGTGCGTGTCGATCCGCGACATCATTGGCTGCTCCTCGGGAGAGGGTCGACGATCCGATTCCAGCGCCGGCGCATGCGGTGCGATGCCTTTCATCATGTAACAGCGCGGCGGCCCCGGTGCGCGTCGGGTGGACGGCAGAACAATCCAACCCTGACACTGCTCTCACTCGAGATCGGGCGGATCGAAAGGGGCTGGACCGACGAGGCGAAAGGCAACCGCCGGCCGGGTCGGGGCGGATAAGCCGGGGCAGCCGCGCACCCGGGTCCGGTCCGATATCGAAAAGAGTTGCCGGACAGTTCAAATGACCGCCCCGCCGGCCACCCTGTCCGCAGGCGGTGGCTTCAGCGGGTAACCGCGAGTACGGCTTCCGCCAGTTCGGGACGGCAGACCACCAGGTCGGGCAATTTCGGGTCGGGCTGGTTGTACGCCAGGGCGGACCCGTCAATGCGAGAGGTGTGCAATCCGGCGGCCCGTGCCACCGCCACCGGCGCGGCGGAGTCCCACTCGAACTGGCCGCCGGCATGCACGTACACATCCGACAAACCCTGGACGATCGAGGCGACCTTGGCCCCGGCGGAACCCATCTCCACCAGGACTCCATCCAGCGCATCCCGCACGTCCAACGCGACGGCGGGTGGGCGGGTGCGCGACACCACGATGCGCGGCTTGCCCGGCACGGCAGGAGGCGAATCCACGATGGGGGTCGCCAGCGTAATGCCCTGCGCGGGCAGCGCCACGGCGCCCGCCACCAGTTCACCGGACTGCCACAGCGCCACGTGCACCGCCCAGTCGTCGCGGCCAAGCTCGGAGAATTCCCGGGTGCCGTCCAACGGATCGACGATCCAAACGCGCTCCGAGCGCAACCGCACCGGATCGTCGGCACCCTCTTCGGACAGCACCGTGTCACCGGGCCGCTCGGCGGCCAGCGCCTTCATCAAAAAGTCGTGGGATCGCTTGTCCCCCGCAGCTTTCCGATCGCTCGCTTCCGCGTCGGCGAACTCTTGCCGGACCCCGAGCAATAGCCGTCCGGCCTCGGAGGCCAACCGTGCGGCCAGATCATGGTCATTCATCGGCGACTCCACGGAATCCTCAATATGTTGGTAGCGATGACCAACTTTACCCTGTGAGGCCCATCCGCGGGCAGTGCCCCTGCCGAACCGTTGCACCCGTAATCTGGTGACCGTGAGCGGCAACGCCAACGTCCCTTTATTGAGACGGTTGCGGCACACCTCGCGGGGGCGTTTGATCGGGGCCGGCCTTGTGACGGCTGTGGTGCTGGTCGGGATCCTCACCGTGGTGGGCGTGCAACTGAGCCAGAGCCGGCAAGGCGCGACGGCGCCCGGCACCCAACCGTCACCGTCAGCGCCGCAGAGCTTCGCCATCCCGGGCTGCTACAACCCGTCCGTCCCGCCGGTCGCGCGACCGAAGAGGCTCAACGTTTTGGGCTGCGCGAGTGTGGCCGTCGCGTTGCAGGACATGACATGGAGTTCTTGGGGGCCGCAGGGCGCCGACGGGACCGGCACGGCTGTGTTCAAGCTCTGTGACCCCAACTGCGCGACGGGATCTCAGCTGACCGAACCGGTGATCGTGCACGCGTGGAATCCACAGCCGCCGCGGCGCGAGGCCATCTGCCAGGTCGGCTTGGAGATTTTCGCCGACATGATTCTGGCCTTCCCCAACGGCACCCCGCCACCGACCGTGCAGAAGATGAACACCCAGTACAACGGGGCGCCGGCCGTGCACTTCGCCAACTACGCAAGCGGCGACACCCGCGGCACCCAATTCATCGGCTACACATTCTGCAACTAGCCGACGTGGACCCCGTTGGGGTGCCTCAGACCTCGATGACGACGGCGCCGCCCTGGCCGCCGCCGGCACACATCGCGGCGACCCCGATGCCGCCGCCCCGGCGGGCGAGCTCGTAGGCCAGCGTGGTCACCATGCGTGCGCCGGAGGCCGCGATCGGGTGACCGAGGCTGCAGCCGCTACCGGAGAAGTTCACCTTCTCCTCGTCGAGGCCATATTCGCGGCAGGCCGCGATGGGCACGGACGCGAACGCCTCGTTGATCTCCCACAGCGCCACGTCGCCGGGCGACAGACCGGCCCGCTGCAGCACCTTGCCGATGACCTTGACGGCGCCAAGACCGCAATCCCTGGCCGGTACACCCGCGGCGGCCCAGGCCCTGACAGTGCCCATCACGTTGAGCTTCTCGGCCTGGGCGTAGTCACTGTCGACGAGCGCGACGGCGGCCGCGGCGTCGTTGGTGCCGCTGCTGTTGCCGGCCGTGATCGAGAAGCCCTCGATCTCGGGGTGCAGCACCTTCAGGCCGGCCAGCTTCTCGACGGTGGTGTCGCGACGGGGGTGCTCGTCCACGGCGAATTCGGTGACCGAGCCGTCGAACTGGGTGATTTTCAGCGGCAGGATCTCGTCGGCGAACTTGCCGGCGTCCTGGGCCGCCACGGCGCGCTGATGCGAGCGGGCCGCCCAGGCGTCCATCTCCTCGCGGCTGATGCCGACCGCCTGCGCGGTGTTCCAGCCCACGGTGATCGACATGTCCTTGGCGGGGGCGTCCGGCGTCTCCACGTGCGTCGGCGGCATCCAGCGCTCCTCGAACTTCAGCTCGGGGCCGGGAATCCGCCAGTTGGTCAGCGGGGTCATCGACAGCGACTGCACGCCGCCGGCGATGAGCACGCGCTCCATGCCGGAGCCGATCTGCGCCGCGGCGTTGCCGATGGCCGTCAGGCTGCCCGCGCAGTGCCGATTGACCGACTGACCGGGCACGTGCTCCAGGCCCGTCGCGGTCGCCGCGTAACGCGCCAAATCCCCACCGCCGTAATGTGATTCAGCGAATATGATGTCGTCGATATGTGCGGGGTCGACACCCGACCTGCGGACAACCTCGGGCAGCACGGCGGTGATCAGAGTCTCGGGCGGCGTGTTGACCAACGTCCCCTTGAACGATCGGCCGATCGCGGTCCGCACGGCTCCGACAATGACGGGTGTTCCCATGTTCTCAACCTCGTTGTTGTGGGCGGTCAGCCGCCGCGAATCGTATCAAGTACTGTATAGACAATAGTAATGGTCTAAGTTCGGTAAGCCGACTCGTGTGACCGCGCTAACAATTAAGCGGTTCGGATAACACGGAGACCAGCGTGCACAATGAGCGCGGCGTCATTCGCTACACCGACGCCGACCCGGGATAGGCGATGGCCGCAGTGGGCACAATAGCCTCATGACCACCAGACCCCTCGCTGTCCGTGATTCCACCCAGCAACTGGCCTACCGGGTGGCGGCGATGCTGCTCGGCATCGGCACCCTGCACTTCGTTGCGCCGAAACCGTTCGACGCCATCATCCCGGTCGAGCTGCCGGGGAGCCCGCGGTTTTACACCTACGCCTCCGGCGCGGCCGAGTTGGCGACCGGGGCGTTGCTGGTGCCGCGGCGTACCCGGCGGTTCGCCGCCCTGGCCGCCGCTGCCCTGTTCATCGGTGTCTTTCCGGGCAACGTCAACATGGTCCGGCTGTGGTGGGGCAAGCCGTGGCCGATGCGGATCGTGGCCCTGGCGCGGCTGCCGCTGCAGATTCCCATGGTCACCACGGCGCTGAAGATCCGGCGCAACAGCTGACGTTCGCCGGGGCGACGTTTGGATCCGCTGCAGCCGGGTAGCGATCAGCCATGCAAACCGGTTGCGGCACAAGCGGAATTCCCGGCCAGGCGCAGAGGAGGTCTTCGTGAGCAAGACGGCCATCGCCGCGGTGCTTGCGATGGCGGCCGCCCTGATGGTGGGCGCCGGGGACGTCGCTCAGCAGCGGTCCGCTCAACAGGTCACCGATAAGCCGGTCGGCACCTTCACCTTGTTCCGCCGGCTGCTGCGCGACCGGCAGTGGTGGACGGGCAGCCTGGTGGCCGGCGCCGGGTTCGGTTTCCAGGCCGCGGCACTGGGGCTGGGTTCGGTGGTGCTGGTGCAGGCGCTGCTGGTGACGTCGTTGCTGTTCGCATTGATCATCAGCGCACGGGTGAACCACCGCAGAATCACACGCGGGCAAGGGGTTTGGGCGATCTTGCTTGCAGCCGCGGTGGCGGTGGTGGTGACGGTCGGCGACCCACAGCAGGGTACCCCGCGAGGGTCCCTGCAGACGTGGACCATCGTGGCGCTGGTCATGGGTCCCGCGCTGATTCTGTGCGTGATCGGCGCGCGGATGTTCCCGGGCACGGTCGGCGCCTTGCTGCTGGGCCTGATGTCCGGCTCGTTGTGGGGGCTTTTCTCGGTGTTGACCAAGGGCGTGGTCGACCAACTCGACCGCGGCATCCCGGCGTTGTTGCGCGCACCCGAGCTGTACGTGTGGGTGGTGGTGGCGATTGCGGCCACCGCCTGGGAGCAGTCGGCGTTTCGGGCCGGTCCGCTCACTGCGTCGCTGCCGGCGGTCACCGTCGCCGAGCCCATCGTAGGCTCGCTGCTCGGGATCACCGTGCTGGGTGAGACGTTGCGAACCAACGACATCGGCTGGGTGGCTTTGGGCCTGTCGGTGGGTCTGATGGTGGCGGCGACGGTGGCCCTGGCCCACAGCCAGGCCAGCCATGCCCCGTCATCCGACCAAACGCCTTCTCCTGCAACGGAGAAAGGTTGAGGTCAACTTGGGCGGGAGCCGACCCGGTGCGCGGTGTCGTTATGCGGAGCCGCATATTTCGCGAATTCGCGTGCGGCGCCACGCTGCTGTCGTATGCTCCATGCGCATGAGGAGCCAGCTGACCGCGGCAGTGGTCGTTGCCGCCGCCGCAATTCTGCTCGCCGGGTGCAGCGGTGACAAGGCGGGCGGCAGCGCCTCGCCGTCGGCCACCACCGCGACGGCTTCGCCGAGGACTCCCCTGGCGCAGGCCGCGCTGCCGGATCTGATGCTCTCACCGAACGACATCGACACCGTGCTGGGCGTCACCGGAACGTCGAGCGATCCACCGGTCACCAAGTTGTTGGAAGACCCGTTCAAACGCCAGGACTACACGTTCCCGGCCGAATGCCGGTACGCGCTGCACGCGGCGTTGGCCTCCGTTTACGCCGACAGCGGGAGCACCGCGGTCTACGGCTACCACGACCAGGCGCCGGCGCCCGCGGCCGAGGATCAACTATTGAGCCCCGACGTGTACCAATTCGTGGTGTTGTTCCCGTCCCCCGAGCAGGCGAGCGCGTTCTTCACCACGTCGGGCCAGCGCTGGCCTGCCTGTGCCAACCGTCAGGACACCGTGCCCGCCGCCGACGGTAAGCCGGAACTTCAGTGGAAGGTGGGCCAGGTCTCCAACGCCAACGGAGTACTGAGCGTTCCGGTGACCGTGACCATTGTCGGCAACGGCGCGAGCGTGACCATGCCCTGCCAGCGGGCACTGACCGTCCGCAGCAACGTCGTCGTCGACATCGACGCGTGCCGCAAGGACGTCGGGGAGCTCGGCGTGAGCATTGCCAACCAGATCGCCCGCAAAGTCGACATGTAAGTAGTTGTCCGCTGGGGCATGACCACCCCAATAGCCTTCTGCCGTTTACCTATTGGCGGTAGTCATGCACCGGAACCGGAGCGTATGCTCTGGCGGCCGAGGCGGTCCAACTATCGATTTGAAGCCGTACATGGCGCCGCGACACTTAAGTCGGGTACTTTGTCCGCGGGTTCGGTCTTAACGCCTTGAGGAGGGATCATGGCCTTATCGGAAAAGGCGTCCAAACAACGCGCCCGGCACCAGGTCATCCATCTCTCGCAGTTGTTGCGCGCCCCGGTGTTGGCCCGCGCCGGCGAAACGGTGGGCCGCGTCGAGGACGTGATCGTGCGGCTGCGCGGTGCCGACGAGTATCCGCTGGTGACCGGCATCGTGGCCGGGGTCGGCGGGCGGCGGGTTTTCATCGGCGACAAATCCATTGACCAATACTCCGCGGACCGAGTTCTGTTGACCAAGAACAAAGTTGACCTTCGCGGGTTCGAACGCCGTGAGGGTGAGGTGCTGTTGCGCACCGATGTGCTGGGCCACCGATTGATTGACGTGGCCACCGTCGAACTGGTGCGGGCCTACGACGTCGAGCTGGAACAGACCGGCGACGGTTGGATAGTCACCCGTCTGGACACCCGCCGTCCACCACGGTTGTTCGGGCTGATCAAGCATTCGGGCGGGCACGCCTCTCGCGATTGGAAGGCATTCGAGCCGCTGATCGGCCACGCGCGTTCCGACGCGGTGCGCCGTCTGTCGGATCGCTTCGGCGAGCTCAAGGCCGCCGAGATCGCCGATCTTCTCGAGGAAGCGGACAAGGCCGAAGGCGGCGAGATTCTCGACCGGGTGCACAGCGACCCCGAATTGGAAGCCGACGTCTTCGAAGAACTGGACCCCGAAAAGGCCAGTCGACTGCTCAACGACATGCCGGACGACGAGGTCGCCGCGCTGCTGGGCCGGATGCGCGCCGACGATGCCGCCGACGCCATCGTCGATCTACGCCAGTCACGGCGCCGCCGCGTGCTCGAGCTGATGCCCGCCCCGCAACGCACCAAGGTCATAACCCTGATGGGGTTCAACCCCGAAAGCGCCGGCGGGCTAATGAATGTCGACACCGTGACATCTTCGCCCACCGCCACCGCGGCCGAGGCGTTGGCGTTGATCGCCGCCTCGCGCAGCATTCAACCGGAAGCGCTCATCAAGGTGCACGTGCTCGATGAGGAGAAACGTCTGGACGGCGTCGTTTCGGTGATCACCCTGTTGCAGGTCGATCCTACCGAAACCCTTGCAGCCCTGATGGATTCCGATCCTGTGCGGGTCAACGCCGACGCCGATCTGACCGACATCGCGCTGCTGATGGCCGATTTCAATCTCTACTCCATCCCTGTCGTCGACGAGCAGGACCGTCTACTCGGCATCGTCACCGTCGACGACGTTCTGGAAGCGACCATTCCCGAAGACTGGCGTCGCCGCGAGCCCGCGCCGCGGCCCATCCGCGAAATCACCGCTCTCGACGACCGTGACACGCCGCCCGCCGGGGGTACTTCGCAGTGAGTCCGGGCGGGGAGAACACCACGCAGGACGACGCGCAGGGCGTCGAGGTTCAACGCCCCGAGTCGGCGCAGACGCGGCGCACCGCCGTGCTGGACAGCGCGCATCTGGGTGACATCGAGGGAGCGTTCGGTCGCATCAGCGTGGGGGAGACCGACCATGCCCGAACGTGGCGGACACGGCTGCTGACGCTGCTGGCGATCGTCGGGCCCGGGATCATCGTGATGGTCGGCGACAACGACGCCGGCGGGGTGGCCACCTACGCCCAAGCCGGGCAGAACTACGGCTACTCGCTGTTGTGGGTGTTGCTGCTGCTGATTCCGGTCCTCATCGTCAACCAGGAAATGGTGGTTCGACTCGGCGCGGTCACCGGGGTCGGACATGCCCGGCTGATCAACGAACGCTTCGGCCGTGGCTGGGGCTGGTTTTCGGTCGGCGACCTGTTCTTGCTCAACTTCTTGACGATCGTCACCGAGTTCATCGGCATCAGCCTGGCCGCCGAATACATCGGCGTCTCCAAATACGTCGTGGTACCGATCTCGGCGGTGGCGTTGGTGGCGATCATGGCCAGCGGCAGCTTCCGGCGATGGGAGCGGGCCATGTTCGTTTTCATCGCCATCACGCTGCTGCAGATCCCGATGCTGCTGATGTCGCATCCGCAGTGGGGGCGCGCGGCGAAGTCGTTTGTCGTGCCGAGCATTTCGGGAGGAATCAGTTCGGACGCGGTGCTGCTGATCATCGCCATCGTCGGCACCACCGTGGCGCCGTGGCAGCTGTTTTTCCAGCAGTCCAACGTCGTCGACAAGCGCATCACGCCCCGGTTCATGGGCTACGAACGCGCGGACACCGTGCTGGGCGCCTTCGTGGTGGTGGTCGGCGCCGCCGCGCTGATGATGACCGGTGAGTGGGCGGCGCGCTCCACCAACACCATTGGCGGCTTCACCGACGCCGGCGCTATCGCTCATCTACTCGGTCAACACCGCGGGTCATTGGGCTGGATCTTTGCCATCGTGCTGATGGACGCCTCGATCATCGGGGCCGCCGCGGTGACCCTGGCCACCAGTTACGCGTTCGGCGACGTGTTCGGATTGAAGCACTCGCTGCACCGCGGTTTCTCCGATGCTAAACAGTTCTACCTGTCCTACACCGCGATGGTGGCGCTGGCCGCGGCCATCGTGCTGATTCCGGGTGCCCCGCTCGGGTTGATCACCACCGCCGTTCAGGCCCTTGCCGGTCTGCTGTTGCCCAGCGCCAGCGTGTTTCTGCTACTGCTGTGCAACGACCGAGAGGTCTTGGGGCCCTGGGTCAATCGCGCCTGGCTCAATTGGGTCGCCGGGCTGATCGTCGGCGTCCTGCTGCTACTGTCCGGGATCTTGATGGCCACCACGCTGTTCCCGGGTCTCGATGTCGTCGTGGTCGCGGGTTACCTGACGCTGGCCCTGGTCATCCTCGCGGCGGTCGCGGCGCCGGCGCTGCGTTGGCTGGCTCGCCGGCAGCCCTCGCGACCCCAGCCACAGCTGCGGGCGCGCGGCGTTGACCGCACCACCTGGCGCATGCCGCCGCTGGCACTGCTCGAGCCCGTCACCTGGTCACCCGGAACCCGGCTCGCGATGATCGCGCTGCGCGCCTATCTAGTCGTCGGCGCGTTGCTTCTGGTGGTCAAAGCCATCCAGCTCAGTCGCTGAGCGCTTGTATGCGGCGGGCTACTTCGCCGTACCGTTCCAAGCGGTCCTGATCGACAACGGAGTTGTACATCACCAACCGCGTCGCGGTCCCGGCGTATTTGTCGGTCAGCGCGTCGGCCAGCCCATCCCAGGTCGACTCGGTGGCGAACACCGCGATGTGGTCGTCGCTGACCTGGGCGGCCATGCCGGCGAAGTCCCCGGCCTTCTGCTTCTCCCGGATCCGGGCGGTTGTGCCCTCGAACCCCGCCTCGTCCCAGATGAACGCGTAGTTGGGCGTGCTGCCGTAGAAGGCCATGCTGGCGCGCACGACTTCGCGCTGCTTGTCACGCTCTTCGTCGGTGTCGCCGACGATCGTCATGACCGGCACGATGACCGCGATGTCCGACGGTGAGCGACGCGCTTTCGCCGCCCCTTCGGCGACCGTCGGCAGGACGTGACGGGTCAGGTAGCCCGGCTCGCCGATGGGGTGGACGTGAACCCCGTCGGCCACCTCGCCCGCCATCCGCAACATCCACGGATTGACCGCTGCGATATCGACTTTCGGGTCGGGAGCGTCGATGGGACCCGGGCTCCACTGCGGGGTGATGAAGTCGAGATCGTAGAAGTCGCCGTGGTGGTCGAGCGTCCCGGAACGAAACGCCGCGAAGCACGCCTTCACGGCGAGCAGGTAGTCGCGCAGCCGGGGCCCGGGCCGCTCGAACGCCGTGCCGTAACGCCGCACCACGTGGGTGCGCACCTGGGTACCCAGGCCCAGCCGGAACTTCCCGTTGGTGGCTTCCTGAAGTTCCCAGGCCGCGGCCGCGGTCACGAAGGGACTACGCGGAAAGGCCACCGCGACGCCCGTCGACAATTCGAGATCCGGCGCGGCCTGAGACGCCACCGCGGCGTTCAGGTATGCGGTGCGCCCCGTCTCGGTGAACAACAAACCGGAGAACCCGGCGGATTTGGTCCGCCGGGCAAGCTCACCGATGTGCCCCAGCGGCTGGGGAATCGTCATCGCGTCGACATGCATGGTGGGAGCGTACGTCGGCCGCCAGATCGAAATCGCGGCGGCGCGCAGCGTTCTCGATGCCCGCGACGACAGCTCCTGGTGCGGCTCTCAGCGCTTCGTCGGTGGGCGGCTCACCGGCGCGGTGAAGCCTTCGGTGTCATCGAAGAATGCCCACTGCCCGTCGTCGTTGACCTCCATGCGCCAGCCCAGCTCGGTATTGCCGCCCACCGAGTTGACGAACCAGACGTACGCCGCCTCCGCGTCGGCAAAATTCTTCGTCGCGACGACCCGGCCCCGTGGGTCGATAACGCGAAACGCAGGCATGGGATGTAATTATCCCTGCCAGCGAGTTTTCAATCCGGAAAATCGCCCATTTACCGGTTAACGCGGGGTTACAGCGTGCGAGCCAGCCGGTCGGCGAGTATCTCGGCAAACCTTGCGGGGTCGTCGAGTGCGCCGCCTTCGGCAAGAAGTGCTGTGCCGTAGAGCAATTCCGCGGTCTCCGCGACGGAGGGGTCGTCGCTACGGTCGTGGTGCGCTTGGCGCAGCCCGGTGACGAGCGGGTGATTGGGGTTGAGTTCCAGGATTCGCTTCCCCACCGGAATGTCCTGACCGGAAGCGCGATAGATGCGAGCGAGCGCCGGTGTGATCCCGAAGGCATCGGTGATCAGGCACGCGGGCGAATCCGTCAGCCGGGTGGACAGCCGGACCTCCTTGACGTGATCGGTCAAGGTCTCCTTCAGCCAGGCGAGCAGGTCGGCGAATTCCTTCTGCTGCTCCTCACGCTCGGCCTGGCTCTCGTCACCGTCGGCGCTGAGGTCCACTTCGCCCTTGGCGATGGACTGCAGTGGCTTGCCGTCGAACTCCGTCACGGTACCCACCCAGACCTCGTCGACCGGGTCGGTGAGCAGCAGCACCTCATAGCCCTTGGCTTTGAACGCCTCGAGGTGCGGCGACTTCAGGATCTGCTGACGCGACTCCCCCGTGGCGTAGAAGATCTGCGTCTGGCCCTCCTTCATGCGCTCCACGTACTGGGCCAGAGTGGTGGCTTCCTCGTCGCTGTGCGTCGAAGCGAATGAGGAGATCTGCAGCAGCGTCTCCTGGTTGTCGAAGTCGGACAGCAGGCCCTCCTTGACCACCCTGCCGAACTGGGTCCAGAAGGTGCGATAGTCCTCCGGGCGCTCGGACTGCAGCTCCTTGATGGTGGAGAGGACCTTCTTGGTCAACCGCCGCCGGATGGCCTTGATCTGCCGATCCTGTTGCAGGATTTCGCGCGACACGTTGAGCGACATGTCCTGCGCGTCAACGACACCCTTGACGAAGCGCAGATATTCGGGCATCAGCTCGTCGCAGTCGCTCATGATGAACACCCGCTTGACGTACAGCTGGATCCCGGTCTGGGCGTCCCGGTTGAACAGGTCGAACGGTGCGTGCGACGGGATGAACAGCAGTGCCTGGTATTCGAAGGTGCCCTCGGCCCGCATCGCGATGACCTCGAGCGGGTCGTCCCAGGCGTGCGCGATGTGCTTGTAGAACTCCTTGTATTCCTCCTCGGACACCTCTTCCTTGGGCCGGGCCCACAGAGCCTTCATCGAGTTGAGGGTCTCGGTCTCGATGACGACCTCTTCGCGGGTCTCCTCCGAGCCTTCCGCGCCCTCTTCTTTGGGAACCTGGATCCGACGCTCGACCTCCATCCGGATGGGCCAGGCGATGAAGTCGGAGTACTTCTTGACCAGGCTCCTGATCTTGAACTCCGCGGTGTAGTCGTGCAGCTCGTCCTCGGCGTCCTCGGGCTTGAGGTGCAGGATGACCGATGTTCCCTGGGGGGCGCCGTCGACCGATTCGATGGTGTAGGTGCCCTCGCCGCTCGATTCCCATCTGGTGGCGTCGCTCTCGCCGGCCTTGCGGGTGAGCAGTTCCACCTTGTCGGCGACCATGAAGCTGGAATAGAAGCCGATACCGAACTGGCCGATGAGTTCTTCCGAGGCCGCGGCGTTCTTGGCCTCGCGCAGTTGCTTGCGCAGCTCGGCGGTGCCGGACTTGGCCAGCGTGCCGATCAGATCCACCACTTCGGCACGGGTCATCCCGATACCGTTGTCGCGAATGGTCAGGGTGCGGGCATCCTTGTCCACGTCGATCTCGATATGCAGGTCGGAGGTGTCGACGTCCAGGTCCTTGTTCCGGAACGCTTCCAGCCGCAGCTTGTCCAAAGCGTCGGAAGCGTTGGAGATCAGCTCCCGCAGGAACGAGTCCTTGTTGGAGTAGACGGAGTGGACCATCAGATCCAGCAGTTGCCTGGCCTCTGCTTGAAACTCCAGCTGCTCGACGTGCGTGCTCATGAGATTCCCTTCGACAACATGACGTTTCAAATTTACCGAGCCGCCGGCCACTGGTGTTCGGTGGACCCGCCCTCTCCGGGCGTGACCGGCTCTAGGCTGAACGCATGTCTGTTGCTCAACGCGAACGTGCCGCCCTCGTGGAAACCATGCGCGCCGTCGGGCCGGACGCGCCCACTCTGTGCGAGGGCTGGCGGGCGCGGGACCTGGCCGCCCATCTGGTGATCCGTGAGTACCGTCTCGACGCCGCGCCCGGCATCATGATTCCCTTCTTCGCCTCCTACACCGAGAAGGTGCAGAACCAGGTGACCGAGCAGAACGATTGGGACGAGCTGGTGGGCAAGCTGGCCGCCGGCCCACCGGTGTACTCGCCGTTCAAATTGCTCGACCCGGTGGCCAATGTGGCGGAGATGTTCATCCACCACGAGGATGTGCGTCGCGCGCAGCCGGGCTGGCAGCCGCGCTCGCTGGAGCCCGCGCTGGACAAGATGCTGCGGCGCACCCTGCCGTTGATGGCCCGGCTCACCCTCGCCAAGGTGCCGGGCCGGGTGGCGTTGCGCACTTCGGAGGGCAAGACGGTGCTCACCGCCGGTCAAGGCCCGGCGGTGACGGTGACCGGGGCGCCCGAGGAGCTGCTGCTGTTCTCCGTCGGGCGACAGGCCCAGGTCGAGTTCGACGGCGATGCCGCGGCGGTGCAGGCCGTCCGCGATGCGCCCAAAGGGCTGTAGGCCCCGTCGCCGACGTCCAGGTGTTCGGGGTGTGTATACCTGCTGAGTCCTCGTGATTGACGGTGCTGCGTAAGGGATTCCAACGACACCCCGATGACAGCGACGGCGGGAGGGGTGGCCCACGCATTCGCGACTTCCCGGGCAGAGATGTTCTAAGGCCTTTCCGCCCTCAGCCGGCCGACGCGTCGGTGGAGGGCGGACGGAATCCCGCGTGCGCGACCGCGACCGACACGCCGGTGCCGATCGGTCCCTTCTCATCCATCAGGACGGCCGAGCCGCTGGCCACGCCGTCGTGACTGTGATGCGTCAGCGAGGCGAGCCCGATATGGTCGCCCTTGGGCAGTCGGCTCAGCGTGAGCGTGTAGTCGACATTGATGAACTGCAGGGAGTTGGTGCCCCAGTTGGCGATCGAGGCCGTGATGTCACCGGCCATCGCCACGCGGGTGAAGGCGGTGAGCGGTTCGTCGTCGATCAAGGGCCGCGTCTCGTGAATCCACGTGTATTTGGGGCCATCTGTCTGGGGCCAGTCCGGATCGGGATTCTGTACATCGGCGCCCCATCCGTACGTTCGCATGAACAACGTCGAGTAGGCCGCGTCCCCTGGGATCGGTGGCATCTGCACAGGTGGCGAAAAGACGTGCCCGTCGGGCTGTGCGCCGCGCCGCAGAAAGAGTGCGCTCGCCTGTGCGACCGGGGCGCCCTGCTGGATGATCACGGCCTCAATAAGCCGTAGTCGACGCCGATCCTGTCGCACCTGCGTGTGCACCTCGAGCGGCGCCAGGGCCGTTGGCCGGGGCAGATCGACGGTCAACCGCGCCGGTTGCAGTTGCTCATCCTGAGCCGCGTCCTCGACGGCCCACGCCAAGAGTCCGCCGACGACATGGCCGCTCAGCGATGGGCCCCATCCCCCGCGCGCGATTTGGGTTGGGGCGAAGTAGTTTTCGTCGCGCACGAAGTAAGGCACCGATTCCGTCCATTGAGCTTCATTCGGCACGATGTGGGGCTCGGCCACCGCATGACCCTCCGCTGATCGGATCGCGGACTCTGCTGAGGACCGCAACTGTGGATGTTACAGTTGCCTTTCCAGTCGCCGCATAGCACCGCCGCGACACCGGGATGGCCCGGCCGTCAGCCGATTGCGCCGCCCACCAGATGACCGATCACGTAGGTGATCGCCAACGCAAGACTGCCGCCAATCGCGTTGCGCAGCACCGCACGACCCTTCGGCGCTCCGCCCAATCCGGCCGAGACCGCACCGGTGATCACCAGCGCTATGAGGACCGCGGCGACCGTGACCGGGACTCGCCATGTGGTGGGCGGGGCCAGGATTGCGATCAACGGCAACAAAGCACCGATACCGAACGAGAGCGCCGACGACGAGGCCGCGTGCCAGGGGTTGGTCAGCTCATCTGGATTGATGCCCAGTTCGACCTCGGCGTGAGCCAGCAGCGGGTTGTGGTCGGTGAGTTCCTCGGCCACCGTTCGAGCGGTCGCCGGCGTCAGGCCTTTGGCCTCGTACAGCGTTGCAAGCTCATCCAATTCGGCGACCGGATCGTCGCGCAATTCGCGACGCTCCTGGCTCAACAGCGCCTTCTCCGTGTCGCGCTGGGTGCTGACGGAGACGTACTCGCCCAGCGCCATCGACACGGCTCCCGCGACCAGTCCGGCGCTGCCGGCGGTCAAAATCGGGGCGCGTTCGGCGGTGGCCGCAGCGACCCCCACGACGATGCCCGCGGTGGAGACGATTCCGTCATTGGCGCCCAGGACGCCCGCGCGCAGCCAATTCAACCTCGACGACACCGAACCGACATGGGGTTCGTGCGGATGTGGCGCACTCGACACGGCCGCAACCATATAGAGGAAAACCCTGGCCGACTAGCCAACATAGCCTGCCCAAACCGCCCAGGCGCAGGCCGGGAAACGCCTCGCACACGGCCAAACCGCTGGTGACGCGGGGCCCGACAGCCGCGACTCCGGGTGAGGTTATGGGGCAAACCACATTGAGCGGAGCGGCCGGCCAAAAGTTCTGCATGGGTAAGTCACAGCTAGCCCATAGGAAGACTATCTAGCGTCAGGGGTGTAACGGGGGGTTGTTCCAAGGAACTTCCTTGCAAAAATCCCTAGTGGATAGGAAGCATCATGAAGTTGAAGCAACTTGTCGGAGGGGTGACCATTGCCGGCGCGCTGAGCGCTGCGGCCCTGGGAATGGGCGCCGGGTTTGCCAACGCTGCTCCCGGAGGGCCGCAGCCTCCGGGTGGTCACGGCGGACAGGCGCCTAGTAACATCCACCCTCCTACTGGTCCTAATGACCCGGGCGGTCCGGGCGGCCCCGGTGGCCCGGGTGGGCCCGGCGGTCCCGGTGGCCACCCCGGCGGTCCCGGCGGACCACCGCCCGGTGGCCCCGGTGGACCCGGCGATCACCCCGGCGGTCCCGGTGGACCCGGTGGGCCCGGCGATCACCCCGGCGGCCCGGGCGGGCCCGGTGATCACCCCGGCGGCCCGGGCGGGCCCGGCGATCACCCCGGCGGACCCGGCGATCACCCCGGCGGCCCGGGCGGCCCCGGCGATCACCCCGGCGGCCCCGGTGGACCCGGCGATCACCCCGGCGGCCCGGGCGGCCCCGGCGATCACCCCGGCGGCCCCGGTAGATTCGGACCGGATCCTCACCCTGGCGGCCCATGGCATGGAGACGCCCAGCGCGGCTACTTCCATGGCGCCCCGTGGGGCGACGGACCCGCCCCGTGGGGCGCGGGCGAGCCGCCGCGGCCGGCATGGGATCGACCGCTTCCACCGCCCGGTGGGCGCTGGGACTACGGCCCGATCAACTACTGGGGCTACCAGGAAACGCCCATCTGGGATCCCGGTTTCAACCAGTGGGGCTTCTGGCTCTTCGGGGTGTGGATCCCGCTGTGATCGATAGCTGACGAAACGCCCGCTTCGCCGATTGGCGAAGCGGGCGTTTCGCTTGAGGGCGTTGACCGCCGAGTTGTTTTCACACCCGGCGCTGCAGTCAGCTTTTCGTGCCGACAGTCAACAGGTCGGACACGAGCGCCGTCCACACCGGCCGCGGGATCCGGTGTTGATCGGTGATCACGAACCCGGCGTCTTCGAACAGCTTCCGCATCTCGGGCGCGGACGCATTGTGTTGCGGCTTCCACCGAGAGTCCGCGGAGGACTGCAGCCGGGGTTGCCGAGTACTCAGCGCCGAGACCGCCACCAGGCCGCCGGGAGCCAGCACCCGGTGGAACTCCCGCAGCGCCGCGGGCTGGTCGAAGAAGTGGAAGGCCGACGTCGTCACGACGGCATCGAGGGCGCCGTCGTCAAACGGAAGCTGCTCGGCGGGGCCGCGCATCCACTGCACCCGATCCGATCTGGCACGAGCCTGGCCGAGCATGCCTTCGGACATGTCCACGCCATAAATCTCGTCGGGCTGCAGCTCGCGCTGGATTCGATCACTCAGTATGCCTGTGCCGCAGGCGATATCAGCGATCTTACGTGCGCCGTGGTTGCGCAGCTGGGCTATCACCTCGTTGTGCGGCGGCCGGTACACCCACCGTTGCAAGAAGGGCAGGTCGTAAGCCGGCGCGAGGAAGCTCCACATCCTCGTCACGGCCTCGTTGAGCCCTCGTCGCTGCGGTGCCGTCATTTGCTCAGCACCGAGCTGTAGTAGATGGTGTCGGCCAGCGACACGGAGTCGTTGGTCTGCGGAATCGCGTCAAGACCGGAGTTGGCCAACAGCTCGGTCATCCGAACTCCCTCCGACCGCCACCCCAGGTTGTCCAGATAGACGGCGACGTCATTACGCTCGCCCTGGTAGCCGAGCTCGCCGAATTCCAGGTCAAAACCGTGCTCGCGCCATTTTGCGGTGGCCCTGTTCATCATCTCCTGGGCTTTCTCCGTGTCTACCGCTGACATGTCCGGAATAGCTTCGCACGCCAGCCGGCTGCCGTCAGCGCTGAGTGCGGTGATGTTGTCCAGCAGCCGGTCCTGCGCCTCCGGCGGCAGATACCCGAAGAGTCCCTCCGCGATCCATGCGGTGGGCTGGTGCTTGTCAAACCCGGCCTCCACCAAAGCTTTTGGCCAGTCGTTGCGCAGGTCGACGGCGACCGTGCGCAACTCGGCCTGTGGGGCGGCGCCCAGCTTGGCCAGCGTGGCGGCTTTGAATTCGATCACCTGCGGCTGGTCGATCTCGAACACCGTCATATCGGCCGGCCACGCCAACCGATAGGCGCGCGCGTCGAGCCCCGACGCAAGAATCACGGCCTGGCGGATCCCGGCCTGCGTCGCAGCGTGGAAAAACGAGTCGAAGAATCGCGTCCGGGCAGCCATTGCGACCGGCATGTGCTCCAGCTTCCAGCCAGATTCGTGGTCGTCGACGTCGGCGACAACCAGGTCGCCGGAGACCCAGCGAGTGAAAAAGTCCACCCCGACGGCGCGAACCAGCGGTTCCGCGAAGCGGTCTTCGATCAGCGGCTTGTCGGCATTGGTTGCGATCGCTCGCGCGGCTGCGACCATCGTCGCGGTCGCTCCCACACTGGTCGCCAAATCCCAGGTGTCGTTGTCTGTGCGTGGCATGCGGCTCCCCCTCGGAATCTCAGGTTATTTAGCTGATATAACGACCGGAGGCCGGGCGGAGTTCCCAGTCGCCAACATTCCAGCTAGTTCACCGGTTTGAGCGAGCTCAGCGCGTCGTCAGCCACTACGTCATCGTGGCGCACGGCGTGGGTTCGATCACAAGTGGTGACGAAATACGCTGTGCGACAGCGGTATTCTTACTGCCCCGCTGTCGGCGGCGCGGCTTGGACGCTGGTCAATTCGCTCAGGCCGCTGATCCTGAGGACAGACATCAGGATGGGGTGAGCCACGACCTCGATACGGTCGGCATGGCTGGCGAGGGCGCTGATCGCGGCGCTGTCCAGGTACTCCACCGCGCTGAGGTCGACGAGGAGCGCCCGGTGGCCGCCAGTGGTCTCCGCCGCGGTGACCAGGGCTTGGTTGAATTCGTCGATGTTGCTGAGGTCGATTTCGCCCGCGACGACCAGCGCGAGTTTCCCGTCGCTGGCCTGTGCGGTGTCGAGGGTGAGCGGCGTGGTCATCAGGGGATCCTCGCGGATAGGTGAACTGTGGTTCCGTCGTCGTCGGGCCGGATGTCGACGTCGTGCATCAGACTTCGCATGAGGGGGATGCCGCGGCCGCGATGAGGATAGGAAGCCGGGCGCGGCGCCTTCCACGAGCCGGTGTCGGTGATAGTCAGGTGGACCTCATCACCGAGTGCAACCGCTCCCAGACGAATGACTCCATCCGGTCTATGTCGGTGACCATGCTCGATGGCGTTGGCAACGGCCTCCCCGGCCGCGACGAGCACGTTCAGCGTCTGATCGGGGTCCAGCCGGACCCGTCCCAACCAGTTGCGCAAGGCGGTGCGGGTCGGTGCAAGCTGGCTGACGTCGGCGGGAAACTTCAGCTCCAGCGGCGCCGGGTGGCGATAGAGCATGAGGACCACATCGTCCTGATACCCGTCACGTGGCGCGATACGAGACATGACCTTGTTCGCCAAATCTTCGAGGTCTGAATCACGGGAATCCTGCGCGACGGCGGCGACACGGGAGATGCCGTGATCCAACGGCACACGGCGGCGTTCGACCAGACCGTCGGTGTAGAGCAGAAGCGTCGAACGCGCCGGGATCGTCACGCGGGCTTCGGGCCGTACCCAGTTACCTCGTATCCCCAATGCGATGGTGTGACCCTGGTCCAGTATCTCGGTGCTGCCGTCGACGTTCACCAGGATGGGCGGCGGGTGACCGGCACTGGAATAGACAAGTTCACCGGTGTCCGGGGTGAGCACGGCGCAGACGGCGGTGGTGCATTGGGCGCCGGGCAGCCGCGCGGCGAAGCGATCCAATCCCGCGAGAGCTTCACCGGGGCTTGGGTTTTCGAAAAGTAGGGCGCGGCAGGCGCTGCGCACCTGGCCCATCACGGTGGCGGCGGCGAGGCCATGTCCCACGCAGTCACCGACGATCAAACCGATCCGCCCGTCATCGAGGTCGACGATGTCGTACCAGTCGCCGCCCACCTGAAGGGGTCTTGTCGCGGCCTGGTAGCGCACCGCGAACCCGCTGGGCAGATCGGCTGGTCCGAGGATGGCATGCTGCAGAGCCAGCGCGGTTTCGCGCTGCTGGTCAACCTGATGCACCCGCTGCAGGCCCTGGCCGAGGCGGCCGGCCAGAACCGTGAGCAAGGTCTGGTCCTCGAGGGTGAACGGGCGTTGCGCGGTCAGCTCCATCCAGACGACGAGCACGCCGTCGGGATGCTGCAACGCGATGCCCGCCGTCCCCGGCTGCGACGCGTTGGGGGCCAACAGGTCGCCGTCGCGCAATGAGCTGAGCGACTGCCGGGTGGGCGCGGACAGGTCCATCCACTCGATGGGCCGGTCGCCCACCGACACCACCCGCGGCGCCCCGAAGGCCGCTTCGCTGGCCGAACTGTTGGTCGGGAAGGTCACCGCCAGAACCCGGCGCGCCCGCCAGAGCCGGCGCAACTCCTCCGCCGCCGCGTGCACCGCGTCGTCGACCGTGTCGGCTTGGGCCAATTCCTGGTTGAGCGCATGCTCGCGACCTGCCGCCAACGCCAAGGCGATCGCCGCGTGCCGCGCAAAGTCACTGACTAGATCGAGGTAATCGTTGCCGAACGCGGGCTGGTGCGGATCGCGCGCGACGGCAATGACACCAAGCACCGCCCCGTCCGCGATCAGCGGCATCACGATCGCGGAGCGTTCACCGACGTCGGTGAACCCCTCGATCGGGTACTGGAAGGACTCGGTGATCAGCGGCAGGCCGCGGCGCGCAACGCCGCCGGTGGTAGAGCCGTCCATCGGAACCTGCCGACCGATCACCTCCGAGGAGTACCGACCCGCGGTCGCCGCAACCACCAGGGTGTCGACTTCGTCGGCGGGCTGTTCCGGCTCGCGGGGAACCAGCAAGATCGCCTGCTCAGCGCCGGCCAATTCCAGCGCCCGGTTGACGATCAGCTGCAACGGTCCCGTCTGCGGGTCGCCGGATAGCAGCGCGGTCGTGATCTCGCGGCTGGCCTTCGTCCATTTCGCCGACTCGCGCTCTCGCTCGAACAGCCGGGCGTTGTCAATGGCGGCGGCCGCCGCCGTGGCCATGGCACGCACGGCGCCCTCCTGCGAGGCGGAGAAGACTCGACCGGGCCGGTCGTCGGCGAGGTAGAGGCTGCCGAAGTTGGCCGCTCGCACGGTAATCGGTATTCCGAGAAGCGCATGCATCGGCGGTTCGTGTCCGGCCAGTGCCGTGGTGTGGGGATGAGAGTTCAGATCGTCGACGCGCAGCCCATCGCCGACCGGTAAATCGCCAAGTCGCCGCGCAGTGTCGGCGTCGATGCCGGCGTGCACGAAGGAAACGAGCGCTCCATCCGATGAGCGGATGCCCAGGGCGGCGAAGCGGGCGCCGGTCAGCTCCATCGCCGCTTTGAGGACTCGATGCAGCGTCACGTCCAGGTCCAGATCGGAGCCGATCTCGACGATGACCCGTACCAATTGCTCCATCTGGTCACGCGCTGCCACCAACTCATCGAGCTGGTCGTGCATCCGGCTGACCAGTTCGCGCCGGCCCTGCCAGGTGAAGGCGGAGTCACTCCGGTCGCTGTCCATGGGTGTCCACGGTAAACGGCGCAGTTAAGCCGCCGGTGCTCGGACCGCAAGCCTTGGCAGCACAGAGCCCAAACGACGGGGGTTGCCGCGGCCCGGCCGGGTAACTGAGCGGCGTCAACCGAGCTCATACGAGGTTGCGCGACACCGTTGAACCGCAGGCAGCGTCGCCTTTACCCGACCTTGACCATGTTCTGAATTATCCCGCCGAAGATTGCTGAGGTGAGTACGCTTTCATCGGTGCAACTGGGGGTTTTGGGGCCTCTCCAGGTCCGGCAAGACGGGGCGCCCGTCGCTATACCGGGCGCCAAACCTCGCGCCATCCTCACAATGCTCGGGCTGCACGCCGGTTCCGTGGTCGCGGCCGACACGCTGGTCGAGCTGCTCTGGGGCGAAAATCCGCCGCGCACCGCCGTCAAGGCCCTGCAGACCCACATCTCCTCGTTGCGCCGTGCCCTGGGCGACGGCTTCGTCTTGACGCAGGGAACGGGTTGGAGCCTCGCCGACAGCGAGATTGACGCCACGCATTACAAATCAGCCGCCCGACGCGGACGCGATGCCGCCGCCTCCGGCGACATCAGTCAAGCGGTGTCCTGCTTCGAGACGGCCCTTGGCTTTTGGCGCGGCGCCCCCGAGCTTCCTGACGGCCGGCGCGGAACATCCGAAAAGACGCGGTGGATCGAGGGCCATGCCGCGCTGGTTGAGGACCGAGCCGACGCGCTGCTGGCCACGGGGCGCGCGGCGGAAATCATCGGCGACCTGGAGGCCGCGGTGGCTGAGGCTCCGTTGCGCGAAAGGCGATGGGGACAGTTGATGCTCGCCCTTTACCGCGCCGGCCGGCAAGGCGAGGCGCTCGGCGCCTACCAACGGGCACGATCGCTGCTCGCCGACGAGTTGGGAGTCGACCCCGGCCCCAAACTTCGCTGCCTCGAGGCTGCGATCGTGGCACAGGATGCCTCGCTGGACATCGCTGTGGCACAACATGCTCCGTCCGTGACGCGCGCCGTGACGTTCCTGCTCACCGACATCGAAGGGTCGACGGCCGCGTGGGAGGCAGACGCCGACGCGATGGCGGTTGCGCTCGCACGCCACGACGAACTGGTCGAGCAGGTCGTCACATCACGTGGCGGACGCCTGATCAAGACGCGTGGCGAAGGTGATGCGACGTTTTCGGTCTTCGACCGGCCCTCTGCGGGCGCCGCAGCGGCAATTGAGCTGCAGGACGCGATCATTCACGAGCCGTGGGTATCGCGCGACCCCATCCGGGTCCGAATGGCGCTGCATACCGGAGAGGCCGAGCTTCGCGACGGCGACTACTTCGGCCGGGCGGTCAATCGCGTCGCGCGGCTACGGTCGCTTGCCGAGGGTGGCCAGATTCTGTGTTCCGGTGCGACCGCCGAGCTCGTCATCGACTCGCTGGCCGACGACGTGGTGCTCAGCGACCTGGGCATGCGTCAACTGAAGAATCTCGCGCGCCCCGAGCATGTGTTCGAACTGCGACTGGAAACCGCTACGGAGCAACCGAAGCGCGCACCTGAAGCAGCGCCCTTGCAGCGTCCCGACCTTCCCGCGGTACTGGTCGGCCAGGGGCCATTCGTCGGACGTGGCAACGAACTTCAGCGGCTGTTGTCCGTGTGGCAGACCGCGCTGGCGGGCGGTGTCCGAACGGTGCTGGTCGCCGGCGAGCCCGGCGTCGGCAAGACGCGCTTGGCCGGTGAATGGTCGCAGCGGGCGTACGAGCGAGGAGCGGTCGTGTTGTATGGCCGTTGCGACGAGGACCTAGGCGCGCCCTATCAGCCGTTCGCGGAAGCATTGCGTTCGCTGGTGCCCTGCATGGGACCCGACCGGTTGAGGGGGCTGCGCGGCGTCGAGGCGTTGCTGTCCCTCGTGCCCGGGCTGGCCGACGTCGTGCCCGATCTCACCCGCCCTGCGCACTCGGACCCCGACACGGAGCGCTACGCACTGTTCGATGCCGTCGTTGCGCTGCTGGAAACTGCGTCGACGACTACGCCGGTCGTTCTTATCCTCGACGACCTGCACTGGGCGGCCAAGCCGACGCTGCTCTTGTTGCGGCACGTGCTGCGCTTCGGCGATCACGCGCGCGTGCAAATCGTCGGCACCTATCGGAGCACCGACCTCGACCGCGCCCATCCCCTGGCGGCGACGCTCGCCGACCTGCACCGGGACGGCACGGCCGACCGGCTCAGCCTCAGCGGGCTTGACGAGGACGATGTGACCACCTACGTCGCCGAGGCCGGCTACGACGACGAGGAACTCGCGCGCGCACTGGCATCGGTCACCGGCGGCAACCCCTTCTTCCTCATCGAAGCCCTGCGCCATGTCGATGAGAGTGGCGGCGTGTGGGATCAGAGCACCCTGCCCCAGGGTGTCCGGGAAGCGGTGAGCCGCAGGCTTTCCCGGCTTCCGGCCGACACCAACAAAGCCCTCGCCGCCGCCGCGGTGATCGGCAGCCGGTTCGCCGTGGAGTTGGTCGAACAGGTGGTGGGGGCCGACCTGATGGATGCGTTCGACGAGGCGCGCCAGGCCGGCATCGTCCTCGAAGAGCCCGGTGGCTACTACCGGTTCAACCACGCCATCGTCCGACAGTCATTGCTGGCAGAGCTGGCGTCCGTGCGGCGCATGCGCTTGCACCAGCGCATCGCCACGACCTTGGAGACGCTGCCCGGCGCCGGCGACGAGTTGCTGGCCGAACTGGCCCACCACTACTTCGAATGTGCTTGGGCCGGAAACGCAGCGAAGGCGGTCTTGTACTGCCGACGCGCCGCCGACCAGGCGATGGCACGACTCGCCTATGAGGGTGCCGCCGACCTTTACCGCCATGCCCTGCAAGCGCTGGAAGAACTTGACGACGACCTACCCGACCGCGGAGAGCAGACCGCCGAGTTGTTGATCGCGCGCTGCGAGGCGTTGTTGGCCGCGGGCGACGTGTCGTCGGCGGCGGGCGCGGTCTCTCAACTGCGGGAAGCGACAGTGGATTCGCCTCGTCTGGCGGCGTGGGCAACTTGCTTCGACGGCCAGCTGTCGATGTTGATTCACCCCGAGCGGTTAGACGAGGTCGAAGCCGCGTTGGGGGCGGCGGCCGTCAAGCTCGCCGCACTCGACGACGCCGCCGGAGAAGCGAAGGCGCACACCGTTCGCGCTGGGTGCCTCGCCCGACTTGGGCGGATCGGTGACTGCGAGGTCGCTCTGGATGATGCGCTGACCGCAGCGCGGCGGGCGCGCGAACACCGCCGGGTGAACGCGGTTTTGGCGGGTGCGCCGCTCGCGGCCCTGTGGGGCCCCAATCCCGTCCCCCGGGCGGGCGGACGGTGTCTTGATGTGGTGCGGCTGCTGCGAATCACCACCGACTCCCCCGCCGTCGAGGCCACCTCGACGCGATGTCAGGCCGTGTTGGAGGCCTTTCGCGGTCGCACCGCCGCGGCCCGGCGAATGATCGACTCGGCGCGGCGCACCGTCACCGAGCTCGGCCTGCGTCATGCGCTGCTGGAGGTCGAGCAGTTCGCCGGCATCGTGGAACTCATTGGCAATGAATTCTCCGCAGCAGAGACACATCTGCGCAAGGCCTACAACGGTTTTCGTCGCATGGGCCTGGACGCTGACACCGCCGAGACCGCCGCGCTGCTGGGCCGCGCATGCCTTGCTCTCGGCCGCGAGCCTGAGGCGGCCGAATTGTGCACAGAAAGCGAGCGTCTGGCCGGGCACGCGCTGAAGGCCTCGATCGCGTGGCGCACGCTTCGGGCGCACTTGCTGGCGCGTGGTAACGACTACGACGGGGCCCGGCGGATTGCCTCGGACGCAGTGGCGTTGGCCGAGCGCACCGACGCCCTGGGCGATCACGGCGATGCATGCCTGACCTTGGCAACGGTTTTGAGCGCCGCCGGTGATATGGCGGGAGCGCAAGCCGCCGCCGGCCAAGCCGTCGATTTGTACGAACGGAAAGGTGCTGCGGCGCTCGCGGAGATGGCGCGACAGGCTCTCGGCGAGCCAGCTGAGCAGCCGACCCCGGCTCCTTCCCAGGTGCCCGTTGTCGAGCTAGACAGCGAATGCGTGCGGGTGGGTGAACGCGTGATGGCCGCTGTTCATCGTAAGGACTGGGATGAGTTCGAGCGGCTGTTCGCCCCAAATGTCTCCATCGATAATCGGCGGAAGATCGTCGGCGTTGACCACCCATCGGACGCGATGCGGCGTGAGACGAGGCGTGAACTCGAGGCCGGTGTCACGCGTATCAACCATGTCATGATCGCTGCACGAGGCGAGCGGCTGGCTCTGTCTCGATTGATCACGAGCGCTGTCGACGAGAGTCCCGGAGCGCCGCACGACGAGCTTCTCCAGCTATACGCCATTGATGAGAATGGTCAAGTCGTGCGACAGGTGTGGTTCGACGTCGAAGACATGGACGCCGCTATGGCCGAACTCGACGCGGCCTACGCGCGTCTCGAGCACGAGCATTCGCAAACGCGTCACCTGGAAAATGCCGCGACGCTCGCATACGAGCGCCTGCACGCCTATTTCAAGGCCCGCAACTGGGACGCGATAACCGAGCTACTCACCGACGACTACTGCGGCGACGATCGTCGTTCGGTGGTAGGTTCCGGGATCCGACGCGGCCGGGGTGCTGCGATCGAAGACTACCGGTCGGCCGCCGACATCGAGGTGACGGACGCTACGTCACACGCGGTCGCAACCCGTGGGGGGTGCCTCGCCCTCAGTCGTGCCCGCTACTCGCGAAGTGGCTTGGAACCAGAAGCGTTCCACGTCGATTTCCTACAAATAGTCGAAATCGACACTGCCGAGAGAATTGCGGCGATGGCCGCTTTCGACCTCGACGACTTCGACGCCGCCGTAGCCGAACTCGACGCCCGCTACCTCGCCGGCGAAGCGGCGCCGCATGCGGAAACGTGGTCGGCCGTAGCGCAAAGTTACGCCGCGCTCAACCGACACCAGCCACCATTGACCAGTTCGGACTGCGTCAACGTCGACCACCGACGGGAGACAGCGTTCGGGCCTGGCGACGTATCCGCTTACATCCACGCCGGGTGGGACCCTCAGCAGGACATCAACATCTATGTCGAGCAAGTGCATCGGCTGAGCGATGTCGGGACAGTCATCACTTATGCGGCACAGGAGTTTTCGCAAGAGGGCATGGCGGCCGAGTGGCGCGGGATCGCGCTATTCGCGGTCCAGGGCGGCAGGATAACTCGGACCGAGGTCTTCGACGAGAGCGACATCGACAACGCGATCGCAAGCTTCGAACAGCTCAACCCACCGGCACCGCGGCTGGAAAATGCGGCGGCGCGCGTATTCCAGCACGTCTGGTCGCACTTCGCGACTCGCGACTGGGACGCCATGGCTGCAATGGTCGCCGACCGCTATGTCGGAATTGATCACCGACGAATCGTGAGCGCCGAGAACCAGCATGGTCGAGATCAAGTGATCAGAGACCTGCAGGCAGCGGCAGAAGTCGGATTCACGCTTTCGATGGTGAGCGCCCTTGCGATTCGCGGGGAACGCCTGGTCCTCACACGAACTCGCGCCACCGGGCGCGACCCTGACACAGCCCAAAACGATGCCCTCAACATCGTTGAGATCGATACCGACGACCGCATCGCCAGGGTCGTGTCGTACGACCTCGAAGACATCGACGACGCCATCGCCGAACTCGACGCCCAATACGCCACCGGCGAAGCGGCAGCCCATGCGCGCACATGGACGGCAATCGCGGACGGCTATGCCGCGTTCAACCGGCGCGAGCTCGCACCGCTGGCGCCGGACTGGGTGAACATCGACCATCGTCGCGGAGCAGGTTTCGCCCCCGGCGACTTCATCCCCTACATCCAAGCGGCGTGGGGCGACTCGCCCGACACCAAGATCTACATCGCGGCGGTACACCGCCTCACGAACTTTGGAGCGGTCGTCACCCATGTGGCGCATGGCATCTCACAAGAGGGATTCGACGCCGAGTGGCGGGATGTCCACGTGCTGACGCTGGAAGGCGATCTGTTCACCCGCTCCGAGCTGTTTGACGAGGCCGACCTCGACGCCGCGATCGCGACGTTCGAACAACTGACCGGGCCGGCGCCACAACTGGCGAACGCGGCAAGCCGTGCGAACGAGCGGTTCCAGGGGTCGTTCGCGGCCCGCGACTGGGAGGCGCTCACGCACGGCTTGGCCGACAACGTCTCACACGATGACCGACGACGAGTGGTCGGGGCGGGACTGCGGCGAGGCCGGGACGCCCTGATCGCCGAGATACGGACTCTTGTCGCGATCGGCGTCACGAGCGCAACATCAGACGTCATCGCCATCCGCGGTGAGCGCCTCGCCTTCAGCCGGGTCCGCACGTGGGGCCGCGACCAGCGTCCCGAGGCATTCCAGACCGATGCCCTCGAGATCATCGAAATCGGCACAGACGAGCGGATCGTGGCACGCGTCGTGTTCGACGTCGAGGATTTCGATGCCGCTTTCGAGGAGCTCGACGCGCGGTACGTCGCAGGCGAAGCGGCCGCCCACGCGCACACGTGGTCGGCGATCACCCTGGCCTACGCTGCACTCAATCAGCGTCAACAGCCCAGGACAACACCGGATTGGGTGAATATCGACCACCGCAGCGGGCCGTCTTTCGCGCCCGGTGAATTGCCGTCCTTGCTGGCCAACTGGAACACCACCCAACAGTTACGCAGCTACATCGCGGCGGTGCATCGGCTGAGCGACCTGGGAGCGGTGGTCACTTCAGTGACGCATGAAACGTCCCATGACGGCTTCAAAGCCGAGTGGCGGGGGATCAACGTTCTCACCATCAAAGGCGGCCTCGTCGACCGCTTGGAAGTCTTCGACGAGGTAGAAATCGACGCAGCGATCGCAAGGTTCGAGGAGTTACACCCGCGCACGCGACAACTGGAAAACATGGCAAGCAAGATCAGTGACCGTTTCTTGGCGAACTTCGGGGCGCGCGACTGGGATGCGCTGGCCGAGATGACGGCTGACGGGTTCTCGAGCGACGATCGCCGTCGCGTGGTGGGCGCGGGAGTTCAACTAGGCCGAGATGCCGACATCCAGAATATGCGGGTATGGGCTGGCGTCGGCATCAGAAGCATCGCGTCAGACGTCATCGCGACCAGGGGCGAGCGCCTATTCCTCGGTCGTACCAGATTTTTCGGGCCCGACGCGTTCCAGAGCGATGTGCTCGGCCTCTTCGAGGTCGACGCCGCCGGCCGAGCCTTAGCGCGCGTCGTGTTCGACCTAGACGACATTGACGCGGCATTCAACGAACTCGATGCCCGTTACGTCGCGGGCGAAGCGGCCGACTATGCCGATACGTGGTCGGTGGTAGCAGGCGTGCACGCGATGTTCAACCGGCACGAACTTCCTCCGGTCGACTGGGTGACCATCGACCACCGGCGCGGCACACCATTCGCCGCAAACGAGATGACTCCGGCCATCCACACCCTCTTCGATCTCACACCGGACTTTCATGTTCGTATCGAGACGGTGCATCGGCTCAGCAGTTTCGGGGCGTTGATCACCAACAAAGCGCACGGGTCCTCGCACGACGGCGTGGATGTCGAATGGCGCATGGTGATGCTTCACATCGTCGATGGCGACCGACTCACCCGATGCGAGGTGTTCGACGAGGACGACTCGGACGCCGCGATCGCGCGATTCGAGGAGCTCAGCCACCCAGCATCCCGCCTGGAAAATGTCGCGACCCTGGTGACCGGACAATTCCTGGCGCACTTTGCGGCACGCGATTGGGAGGCCATGGCGGAGCTGATTGATGAGAAATTCTGCTCGGACGACCGCCGTCGCGGCATAAACGCCGGAATCAGACGCGGTCGCGAGGTCGAGATGGCGAATTGGCATGCCACCGCCGAGGTTTGGATGTCTGACATGCGGGCGGCAGTCGTTGCCACCCGCGGGGAGCGCCTCGCACTCTTCCGTTTCACCTTCGTCAGCCAAGATTCGCTGCCCGCAGCGTTCCAGGCCGCGGCGCTTTCCGTCGTGCAGGTCAACGATGACAACCAATGCGCCGCTACGGTCATTTTCGACCCCGACGACGTTGAAACCGCATTCGAGGAACTCGAAAGCCGTTACCTCGCAGGCGAAGCGGCCGCCCATGCGCACACCTGGTTCGTGATCATGCAAGCCTATGCCGCACTCAACCGGGCTGAAATACCCCCGACTCCCGACCTGGTCGACATCGACCGCCGGAGTGGAGCGATGACGATGGCACCAGGTGACCTGATCGACTACCTCCACGCGGCATTCGGCGATACGACCTTCAACGCCCTCTATGTCGAAGCCGTTCATCGGCTGACCCACGCAGGCGCGGTCGTCACCCATGTCGCGAAGGGGACGTCACGAGACGGCTTCGACGCCGAGTGGCGAATGATCATCCTCATCACCGTCGAAGGCGATGCGGTCAACCGCGGTGAACTCTTCAACGAGACAGACCTCGACAGCGCGCTGGCGCGCTTTGAGGAACTGCAACGGCAGGCACAGCGGCTCGAGAATGCAGCCAGCCAAACGGAACACCAACTCTTTGCGCTCTCGGCGGCCCGCGATTGGGCAGCCGTAACCGAGATCCTGGCCGACAACAGTTACGTCGAGGATCGCCGTCGAGTGGTGAATGTCGGCCTGTGGGACGGTCGCGAAGTCGTGCTGGCGAACATGCGCGCCCTGGAAGTGGGCCTCGCCCAGGTCACGTTAGCGGTCACCGCGACCCGTGGGGAACGCCTCGCCCTCATTCGCATCCGCTCCTTCAACCCCGAGGTAGGGCGTGGGGAATTCTTCGTCGAGATGCTGGGAATCGTCGAGACCGACCCCAACGGGCGGATTGCGGCCCACGTATTTTTCGATGCCGATGACGTCGATGCCGCCTTTGAGGAACTCGAAACCCGTTACCTCGCCGGAGAAGCGGCCACCCACGCGCACGTGTGGTCGGTCATCACCAGGGAATGTGCCGCGTTCAACAGGCACGAACTCCCGGCGACGGAGTGGGTCACGGTCGACCACCGGCGGCTCGTAACGATCCACGCGAGTGATCTGCTGCCAAACATCCGTGCCACTTGGGACCTCATGCCGGACATCAGGGTCCATATCGAAGCAGTGCATCGTGTCGGCAGTTTCGGCACCGTCGTCACCTACACCGCTAAGGGCACCGCACAGGAGGGCTTCGTCGCCGAGTGGCGAATGATTCATCTCCTGGCGGTCGAAGGCGACCGGATCAATCGGTCCGAGCTGTTCGACGAGGTGGATCTAGATGCCGCGCTGGCGCGATTCGACGAACTCGCAGGTAAAGCTCAGCCAAAGTGACTGCGCCACAACCGAAACCGATCTTTTTGCTAGCGGACAGCCAGCTGCTGTTCTGGAAGCGTGACGGCAAACTGGTTCTCGACGCGGCCCTCGTTGAGTTGCCTCGGGACACACCGCCGAGCGCGGCGTACATCGGTGCATCCAACGGGGATCATCCAGAGTTCTACGAGATCTTCGAAGCGGCAATGGACGCCGTGGGGATCACCGATCGGCGGATGATCCATTCGTCGTTCGGCCCGGACGACCGCGCCTTCCTGCAGGGCGCACGGTTGATCGTCCTCGCGGGCGGCGATGTGGGTCTCGGCTGGAAGACGTTCGAAAAATCCGGCATGAAAGACGTGATTCTGGATCGGTACACGAAAGGTGCAATTTTAGTTGGTATTTCGGCCGGGGCGATTCAGCTCGGACGCTGCGGAATCGTCGAGACACTGCGTGCCGAGCAAGTGGAGTTGCTCGACATGTTCGATCTTGTCCCACTGGTCATCGACACACACGACGAGCGAGCGGACTGGGCCCGGCTGTCGCGGACGATTCAATTGCTCGAAGGAACCGCCACCGGTCTGGGCATCCCCGCCGGCGGTGGGGTGATCGCGCAAGCGGACGGCACCATCGAGCCTTTGCGCCTTCCCGCGTACGAATTCCGCTTGCAGGGCAGTGTGGTCGCACGCTCAGTGTTGCCCGCCGACGTTCGGCCACGACCCGAAACCCCTTGACGGCTAGCCGAACCGCCTGCCATCGTTCGGCAAGACCATGACGCATGCCTTCGACCCAACCGGACCCGACGGCCACCCACGGATCGTCGCCGATTTGCTGCGACCCGATGCCTACGACCCGCCGGCCGGCGACGTGCGTCTCCACGAGACGCACAGCTCGTGGGTGCTGCTCGCCGGCTCCTATGCCTACAAGCTCAAGAAGCCGGTGAACCTCGGTTTCCTCGACTTCACCAGCATCGAGCGGCGACGCGCCGACTGCGAAGAGGAGCTGCGACTCAATCGGCGGTTCAGTCCACAGATTTACCTGGGAGTCGTGGAGGTCACCGAGCTGGATGGCCGCTACCGGATAGGCGGTGAACCGGGGTCGGGCGAGCCGGCCGTGTGGATGCGGCGTCTGCCCGAGGAGGGCATGCTGGCGGCCAAGCTCGCGCGCGGCGACGTCGACATGCGCCTCGCCCGACGAATCGGTCGTACGCTGGCCAAGCTGCACGAGCGGGCCGAAACCGGTGCTGACATCGATGCGTACGGGCGCCCGTCCAGTGTGATCGCGAACTGGCGGGAGAACTTCGACCAGGTTGGCCCCTTCGTCGGTCAAACCATTTCGGGCCACGTCAACGAGGACATCCGACGCTACGTCGACCAGTTCGTGCGCGAACATGCGTCGTTGCTCGAGCGGCGCGTTGCCGACGGACACGTGCGGGACGGCCACGGGGACCTGCACGCCGACAGCATCTGCGTCGATGATGGGCAGATTCTGCTTTTCGACAGTTTGCAGTTCGCGCCGCGTTATCGGTGCGCCGATGTAGCCTCCGAAGTTGCTTTTCCGGCAATGGATTTCGAGCACCACGGTCGCGCGGACCTGGCGTGGGGATTCGTCGATTCCTATGTGCGCGCCAGCGGCGACGACGGGCTGGTCAGCCTGCTCGACTTCTATACCTGTTACCGGGCCTACGTGCGCGGCAAGGTCCGCAGCCTGCGCCTGGCACAGACCGAACAAGCATCCGCTGCGCAAGCGCGTCAGCTCGTCGCCGAATCGCGGGGGTATTTCGATTTGGCGTGGGCGCACGCGGGTGACCTGCCCCGCCCGGCGATGGTGGTCACCATGGGCCTGCCGGCCAGCGGTAAGACCACCCTGGCACGCGGGCTCGCCGGCCGATTGGGGCTGGTGCACCTCTCGTCAGACGTGGCGCGCAAGAGAATGGCGGGCATCGAGCCCACCCAACGCGGCAACGATGGATTCAGCTCGGGGCTCTACGATCCCGCCATGACGCGACGCACGTACGCCGCGCTACGTCGTGACGCCGCGCGGTGGATGCGCCGCGGCCGGGGCGTGATCGTCGACGCGACGTTCGGCAATCCGCGCGAGCGGGAACAGATGCACCAACTGGCGCACCGGCTTGGGGCCAATCTCCATGTCGTGCTGTGCGAGGCGGACGACGCCACCCTGATGGCTCGGCTCGAGCGCCGCGCCACCGAACAAGGCGTCGTCTCGGATGCGCGGATCGAGCTGTGGCCCGAGCTGCGAGCCGCATTCACGCCCCCCGATGAACACGCGGCCCTGCTGCGGGTCGACGCGACGCGGGATACGGAGGAGACCGTCGAGCAGGCGCTGACGCTGCTGCGTGCCGCCTACCGCTAACGGTGACGGTGTGTGGCAAAAGAGTCTGCAGGCCTTTGTCTTTGACAATCTGGCCGGTCAGCGCTTGGACGCAGTGCCGCGTCGCCGTGGTGCGCGGTGCGCTTCCAGGACGTCGGCGTTGGCCAGCGTCTGGGCTTGAGCGGCCAGCGTGGACGCCCTGTTGGCGTACGCAATTGCGTTGGCGCCGTTGCTCGTTTCTGTGGCATGTGCCGCCGCCAAGTGCCGCTTCGCCTCATCGAGCCGCGCCTGGGCCTCCGAGCCGATGTTGGAGCGATACCTGGCGACATAGTCGGAGATTTGACGCACCCGGGCGTCCGCGGTGGACAACGCCTGCTGCACTGGATGATCGCCCCCGCCAGAGTCCAGCGGCCCACCGGTCGCGGCGGCGCGGCGGCGGCGGTAGAGCAGGAAGAGCAGCGCGATTACCAGCACGGCGATGATGACGCCGATCACTATCGGCAGCCAGGCCTTCGACGCGCTGGCAGGTTTCGGCGAGCTCGCCACTTTGTCCAACCCGTCAGCGGCGGCGACCGCGACACCGCCCCAGTCTCTGGCACCAAGCACCGGTTCAATCTGATTGGTCCGCAAGCTGTTTAGCTCGGCCGAAGTCGAGCCCTGCACCTGCGGTGGCACGCTGAACGCATACAGCTTGGTGTTCGTGGCCACGGCCAGCAGCGCGTCGTGGTCGCCCATCCCGGTGGCGCTGCGGGTCCGGTCGGCCCAGTTGTCGGGTTTGAACCTGGAGAAGTTGTCGACGTAAACCACCCACAGTTGGATGTGGCGGTCCCGGTTGAGTCGGTCGATGGCAGCGCTGACCGCTGCCCGGTCGGACGCCGTCAACACCCCAGTGCTGTCGGTGATGTGATCGGTGAGCTTGGTCGGCGGCTGGGCGCCGGCGGGGGCCGCCCACAGCAGCCCCGCCGCGAGAATTGCCAGGACTACGCCGAGGAGGCGAAAAACCCGCATATGGGTAATCTAGCCGCCGATCCAAGATGGCGTGGTTGTGTTCAGGCCCGCGACCAGCAGATCATGCGTCCCGCCCCGACACACCGGTGACCAGCGGAATTTGCCTGCGTCTTACACCCGGCATGGCTCCGCCGCATGCTGGACACCCTGTGGTTAAGCGCGTAACCTCTGTCGCGCGACGACAGCAGTCCCGGCGAGCGAAGGGCGATGAGGAACATTGAGTAACACCATTGCGGTCTTCAACCCGTCCAACGAGGAGCAGATCGCCGAGGTCCCCGATTCCGACCAGGCGGCCGTCGACGCGGCGGTGGCCCGGGCACGCGAGACGTTCGAGTCGGGCGTGTGGCGCAAGGCGCCCGCGTCGCACCGCGCGAATGTCCTCTTCCGCGCCGCGCGCATCATCGAGGAGCGCACCGAGGAACTCGCCGCGCTCGAAGCCCAAGACAACGGCATGAACACCACGGCCGCGCGTCACATCATCCCGGTGTCGGTGGACATGCTTAAGTACTACGCCGGCTGGGTCGGCAAGATCCACGGCGAGTCGGCCAACCTCGTCTCTGACGGCCTACTCGGCACCTGGGAGACCTACCACACCTTCACCCAGCTTGAGCCCGTCGGCGTCGTCGGCCTCATCATCCCTTGGAACGGGCCGTTTTTCGTCGCGATGCTCAAGGTCGCGCCCGCGCTCGCGGCGGGCTGCAGCGCCGTTCTCAAGCCAGCCGAGGAGACCCCGCTCACCGCGCTGAAACTGGAGGAGATCTTCCGTGAGGCGGGCCTGCCTGACGGGGTGCTGAACGTCATCACCGGCTACGGCGAGACGACGGGCGCGGCGCTCACCGCGCATCCCGACGTCGACAAGATTTCGTTCACCGGGTCGACGGAGGTCGGGCGGCTGATCGTGAAGGCGGCCGCGGGCAACCTCAAGCGGCTGACGCTCGAGCTCGGCGGTAAGTCGCCGCTGATCATGTTCGAAGACGCCAACCTCGACAAGGCGATCATGGGGGCCGGCATGGGCCTGCTTGCGGGCTCGGGGCAGAACTGTTCGTGCACCTCGCGGATATATGTCCAGCGCGGCATCTATGACCAGGTGGTCAAGGGCCTCGCCGGGTTCGCGCGGATGTTGCCGATGGGCGGCAGTGATGACCCCGATTCGGTGCTGGGGCCACTGATCAGCGACAAGCAGCGCAAACGCGTCGAAGGCATCGTCAATGACGGCGTGGCCGCCGGCGCGCAGGTCGTCACCGGCGGCAAGCCGATGGACCGCAAGGGCTACTTCTACGAGGCGACGATCATCACCAACACCACGCCGGACATGCGGCTCATCAAAGAGGAGATCTTCGGCCCGGTCGGCTGCGTGATCCCGTTCGACGACGAGGACGAGGTGATTGCCGCCGCGAACGACACACACTACGGGCTGGCCGGCTCGATTTGGACCGAGAACCTGTCTCGCGCCCATCGTGTGGTGAATGAGCTTCGCGCGGGCCAGATTTGGGTGAACTCCTCGCTCGCGGCCGACCCGTCGATGCCAATCAGCGGCCACAAGCAGTCGGGTTGGGGCGGCGAGCGGGGCCGCAAGGGCATCGAGGCCTACTTCAACACCAAGGCGGTCTACATCGGCCTGTGATGGCCTTCGATCGGTTCGCGAGCGTAAGCCCACTGCGAAAATCGGAGTGATATTTCGCAGTGCGCTTACGCTCGTGCGTCTCGGCGGCGCGGGCCGCGCCTCGGCTTCGGCTGCGCAACAAGGGATACGCTGGACGTCTGGTCAAGGTCCGCATCAAGCCATGTGGGAGGGGCGGTGGAAACCGTACTCGGCGTGTCGATGACACCCACCGCGGTCCATATGGTCGTGGTAGAAGGGGAAAATGCCGACGGTGCCACCGTCGATACGGACAGGTTCGAAGTGTCCCCCACACACAACAGCGCAGATCAGGCGGCACCCCATCAGGTTGTCTCGGCGATCCTGGGAACGCGGCAGGCCGCGGCCGAAACCGGTTGCCAGCTGGCTTCGGTCGGCGTGACGTGGACCGATGCCACGGAGGCCGCCGTCCTGCAAGAGTTGCTGTCCGGTCAGAGGCTCGACAAAGTGATGCTGGTCTCGGCATTTCTGGCGGCGGCGGCGTTGGCTCAGACGGTGGGCGCTACGACTCGGTACGCGCACACCGCATTGCTGTTCGTCGAGCCAACCACCGCGACGATGGCTGTGGTGGACACTGCCGACGGTTCGGTCACCGATGTGCGCCGGCAGGAACTTCCCGACGACGAGTACGAGGCGTTGGCCATGTTGACCGCGATGGCCGCTGACGCCGAAGCGATGACGCAGCGGCCGGACGGTTTGTTCGTCGTCGGCAGCGACGGCGTCGACATCGCCGCGATCCGGGAGCAGCTGCAGGCAGCCAGTTCCCTTGTGCTGAGCACACCGGAGGAGCCGGAGCTGGCGCTGGCCAGGGGCGCGGCGCTGGCCTCAGCACATCCGCCGTTGTTCTCGTCCTCGACCGCCGCGATCGCTTACGCGCAGGATCCCGCCAGCGGTGCGGTGCTTCCCCATGCGGTGGCTCTCGGTTACGCGGACGGTGCTGTCACCGTGGCACGTGGTGCTGAGGCGTTGGCCTACAGCGCCGAAGCCGCAGAGGCCGGTGACGACTCGCCGGCCGGCCCGTGGACCGGCTTCGGTGCCGCGCCGGGCGAGCAGCGGGCCACTCGGCCGTTCTTGGTGGCGTTGAGCGTGTTGGCATTGTTTGTCGGCGGGGTCTTGGCCCTCGTCATCGCACTGGCGGTCGCGATTCGACCGCACGCCGATACGAGACCACAAATTGGTGCACGCGTGGTCGCGCCGGCTGCGCCCGCACCGCCGCCACCTGCCAGCGCCCCGACACCGGCGCCGGAACGTGTTGCACCGGCGCCCGCCGCGCCGGCGCCTGCGGCACCAGCTCCTGCCGCCCCGCCCGCGCTCCCGCCGCCCCCTGCGGGGTTGCCGTTGCCCCCGCCCCGGATTCCCGGGCCGGCCGCACCTCCGCCCGGCGCACCCGCGCCGCCGATTCCGGCACTACGTCCCCCGATCCCCGCCGGGCCGCCGGCCCTGCCCGTGCCGCACATTCCGCTGCCCGGCCTTCCTCACCTCTAGGACACCGTCAACGGTCTCACCCCGCGCCTTTGGCGCACCGCCGTAATCGCTGTCTTGAGCCCGCGGCGGCGCCCTGGCGGCTGGTCGGTCGAGGCGAAACCAGGCGCAAGTTGAGCGAACATCCGCTCGCTCCGGGTTTCCGGTGCGTCGTCGGCGGAGTCACGCAGGTACTTGTTCGGCAAAGACAGTTTGGCGATGGTGCGCCAGGTCTTGCCGTACTGGATCGCAAACGACCCCGTGGTGTAGGGCAAGTCGTACTTGTCGCATAACGCACGCACCCGCACCGAGACCTCGTGCAGCCGGTTGCTCGGCAGGTCAGGAAACAAATGGTGTTCGATTTGATGACACAGGTTGCCGCTGATGAACCGCAGCGCGGGCCCGGCCTCGAAGTTGGCGCTACCCAGCATCTGACGCAGATACCACTGGCCCTTGGTCTCGTCCACCATGTCCGTCTTGGTGAACTTCTCAGCGCCGTCGGGGAAATGGCCGCAGAAGATCACCGCGTTGGCCCACACATTGCGGATCACGTTGGCCACGACGTTTGCCTTCAGGGTCGATTTGTACGTCGCGCCGGGCGATGCCGAGGTAAGCGCCGGAAAGGCGATGTAGTCCTTGAACAATTGACGGGCGAGTTTGGCGGAGAACTCCCGTGTCTGTTCGAGGGTGAGGTCGCGCTCGGGACCGGGCTTCAGGACTTTTTCCAAATCGATGGCCTGCAAGCCGATTCCCCACTCGAACCCGAGCGCGAGGAGCGCATTGAACAGCACATTGCCCAGGTTGTAGGGCTTCCACGGCTGGTCACGGGTGACCCGCAGGATGAAGTAGCCGACATCGTCATCCATGTCGAGAATGTTGGTGTACTTGTGGTGCTTGACGTTATGCGCGGAAATCCAGTGCTTGGATGCCGCATTCATGTCCCACTCCCAATTCGTGGAATGAATCTCAGGATCGTTCATCCAATTCCATTGGCCGTGCATGACGTTGTGGCCGATCTCCATGTTCTCGATGATCTTGGCCGTGCCGAGGAGCACGGTTCCCGCCCACCACGCCCACCGCTTCGAGCTGCCGGCCAGCACAAGCCGACCCGACATCTCCAGTGCACGTTGCGCGGCGATGGTGCGGCGGATGTAGCGAGCGTCGCGCTCGCCGAGTGAATCCTCAACGTCGCGGCGGATCGCATCGAGTTCATCAGCCAGACGCTCGATGTCGGCGTCGGTTAAGTGGGCGAAGGCCGGAATATCGGTAATCGCCATGGTTTCCTCCCCTTTTGGTTTTGCTCTGCCGCGGTTCCGGCGTTCACGTGCGAGCAATTAGCGCAGGACGGACAAGACCGTTCCTTTGATCGTTCAACGCGGCTACAGATTCCGCGGTTCCGTCTTCACGACACGCTTACGTATTTCTAATCTCCACACGTGGTGCCAGTTTCTTTGTGCGTCAATACCGTTCGTCCATGTGGTGGCCAGCGCACCGCAAGATGAGCGAAGGCTTGGCGGAAGATAAGCGGGGCTTAGCAACAGCAGCGGCCAGGCCAGCCTAGACCCATCAGTCCCGGCTCCCGTCACCGCCGCGCCGCCAGACCGAAATGATCGGGGCGAGGAAAACGCTGGGTCGCGACCTCGGGTGCTGGCAGAGTAGCCGTTCGTGCGGGTGTGGCTGAGTGGCTAGGCAGCGGCCTGCAAAGCCGTATACACGGGTTCGAGTCCCGTCACTCGCTCCAAGGCATCAATGCGCGGCGACGTTATGCATCGTCCGCGATGCCGTCGAGGTAGAACCATCGACCGGCGCGGCGCTCGAAGCGACTGCGCTCGTGCAGGCTGCCGACGCGCCCGCGGGACTCGTAGCGGGCGCTGAATTCCACTTCGCCGGCATCATCGTGTGGCCCACCCGCGACCGTGTCGAGGACCTTCAGGCCAATCCAGGTGATGTCGTGGTCGACGGTCACGTGTGCCGGCCGGGTGCGCGGGTGCCATGTGCGAAACAGGTAGTCCGCGTCACCGAGCGCGAATGCCGCGTACCTGGAGCGCATCAACTCCTCGGCCGTCCGGGCCTGCGACTCACCCGCGTGAAGCGGTCCGCAACAGGCGCGGTAGCTTCTGCGGCTGCCGCACGGGCAGGACGGGCCGAGCAGTTCGCTCATGTCGAAAGCCTGACAGATCCTACGGCGACCCATTCGGGGGTGCGGCGCCCGCGGCGTCCTGCAGCACCTGCTGCAACTTGTCGAGCGGATCGGCTCCCGCGGGATCAAGCCGCCGTGGAGGGAACTGCCGGCCGTCGGGTGCGACGGTCGCGAGCGGCGGCGGTGGCGGAGGTGGCGCCGCCGGGGGCGGCGGTGGTGGCGGGGGTGGCGCCTCGGATGGCGGGGCATTGAGCGCAGTTCTTTTGGCCGCCAATCGGTTTGCAGCGTCGGCGCGCAGTGCGCGCCGCTGTGGGTCCGGGTCGGTGTTGCCGGCGAAGCAGGTGACGGGTGCGGCGTCGACAACGGACAGAGCGCTCAGATATCGCTCCTCGGCGCGCCCCCGGTCCCCCGCCGCCGCGGCGCGGTCGCCCTGGGTTTCGCGGACCAGTTCGAGGTTGACCCGCGCCGGGCATGAGCTTGCGACGTCGGTGCGGGCCAGCGCGTCGGAGAAGTGACCGTCGGCATCGTCGAGCCGGCCGTCGAGCACGGCGGCGGCGCCCGCGGCGAACGGCGCCCTCGCCGGTTCCACCACGTTTACCACGCCGAGGATTGCCGCATCGATACGCAGGGCGTCCCCGTCGCCACGGGCGAATGCTGACGCGGCGGAATCACCCACGAGGACAACGGAAATCAGTTTGGCGATCACCAGTAGCGTGACGGCCACCAGCGGCGCCGAATAGACGACCAGCCGCCGTCGCAGCCGCAGCCGAAATGGTTTCCCGGTCATGACGCCAAATCCCGTCGGGCGATGCGGCCGCGCCGGAACTCTCGGACCGAGAGGTAGATCTCGGCGAGCAATAGCACCGCTGCGAGTAGCGCGGGTAGCCAATACAGTTCGTTGGGTTCGGCGGCCGCGGCCCGGTGCGGCGCGTCAGGCAGTCGGATCGCAAACGTCTGACCGGGATCGCGGTGCAGGTACGGCACGTCGAGTTGCCCGGCGATCTGCCGTAACTCGGGTTCGTTGATCGCATCGCTGCGGCCGTAGCCCAACACCGCTCCCCCGCCGATCAAGGACTGCGCCACGTTGAAGTCGCCCTGCGGCGCGCGCGAACCGGGCGCACCGGAGCCCAAGTACAGCACCACATTCCGGGAACCCGGATATTGCTGCGCCGCCTGCATCAGCTGATATCGCAACACGGTGCCCGCAGCAGCGGCGTTGACGTCCGCGCCGGTCTGGTCGGATGTGAGAGCGGCAACGGTCGGCCGCAGACTCCAAACGTCGTCGGACAGTGGCCAATCCAGCGAGGCCTTCGAGGCAAAGGCGATAAGCGCGTACCGCGCCGCGGGGTACTGCTTGGTGAGCGCCGCAATGTCGTCGCGCATCGCCGCGATCCGCGATTCACCGTCGCCGTAGTCCTCGGCACTTGAGTCCGCCGACCGGTCCACGAGCAGGAACACGTTGAGATTGGCACCGGCCGGGGTTGTCTGGTTAGTTTCGTCGCTGCGATAGCCGGGGCGTGTGGTCGCGGCGATGAGCAGCAGTACCGCCAAAGTCACGCCACCCCAGCGCGCTACCGCGCGACTCCGCCGGCGTCCCGCCGAGAGCAACACCTGGCGCAGCGCGACCAGGCGTGCCAGGACGAGCGCGCCGGCGACGACCGCAAGGATCGGCCAGGGCAATACGGGCTGAAACGTCATCGGCGCAACACCAATAAAGCCACCGAGAGCACGGCCGCCGACAACAACCCGATGATCAACGGTGCCATTGGCGCATCGTGGAAGTCCGCCGCCACGACCGCGCCGTCGGCTCGGCGGGCCGGCGGAGCGTGCGCGCGCATCTCGGTGAGCGCTGCGCCCACCGATTCGGATCCCTGGGCGACGTACCGGCCACCGGTCTGCTTGGTGAGCGTGACCAGCGCCCCGCTCGCGGCTGACGGGGCAGTGTCGATCACATTGACCTGGGCCCCGGTCCGCTCGACCAGGGCCCGGACACTGCCATCGGTGAACAGCGCGGCCCGCTGCTCCCCCGCGCCACGAAGATCGGACGGGCCGAGATAGATCACCGAACGCCGGTGTGCGGTGCGCTGCTCATCCTCAGGAAAACCGGAGAGACACAGTGCGAGAAGGTCGTTCACACTTTCGGCGTAGTCGGTGTAGGGAACCGACGGGGCAAATGGAGCCGACTGCGCCTGGTGAGCCCCGATATAGTCGCCGAATCGGGCGGCGGCGTACTCGTGGTCGCGAGTCAGCGGGACGACCCGGCGGTTGGGCGATGTCAGGCCGATACGTTGCGTCTGGGGCGATGCGGTGGTGTTGCGTGCGAAGTAGTCGAGCAATTCCGCCGTCGCGGCGTCATTCACCGGCTGTCCGACGCACAGCATGAGGTCCTCGGGGTGAGCGGCGTCGAAATCGTTGCTCGCCACGCTCGGACGCGCCGCCGCCCACGTCGCGGCGCCGAACATCGCGGTCAGGACCACCAGCGTCACAATCGTGGACAGCGAACGCAGCCGGGCCACCTTCGCGTACTCGGGCAATCGGGTCAGTCGGGCGACGTTGGCCAACGGGCGCAGCCGTCGGCGGGCCGCGGTCATGGACAGTAACGCCGCCAGCGCGACAACCGCGACGAAGCAGGCCGATCCGATGGCCGTAACCGGCCACCACTTCAGGTCCACGAGCGGATCAACTCCTGCGCGCGGGCGCTCACATCGTCCACGTCGACTCGCGTCTGCGCGTTGAATTGCCCGTCACCGAGCCGGGTCAGTAGCGGCGCGGCGGCGGCCAGATTCACCTCGGCCATCGCGGCGACCTGTAGGTACTGGGCCCGCGCGCCGGTCGCTTGGTGCAGAAAACTGCGCACGGTCCGGCTGATCGCCGCACACGCCGCCGGAGCCGACATCCGCCCGGCATCATGCTCGTCGACGATGCTGCGCACGCAGCGGGCGAATCGATGACGGATGACCCGGGCGTGCATTCGCCGCACGATCGGGATGCGCCGCAACCGGTGTGACGGCAGCGTCCACACGAAAACACCCGCGTACCAACCGACGACGGCGAGTATCAGCAGGACGGCCAACCACAGCCACCCCGGCGAGTACGGCTGCGGACCGGACACGTGGCGCAGTAGGTCATCCGGCACGGGCGGCCACCTCGGTCAGGCGAACAAGCTCGCGCCGAATGTCATTGCTGCCGGCGATAGTCGCGTGCGGAATGGCGTGAGCGGTGAGGAACGCATCGAGGCGGTTGCGACGCCTCTCCTCGGCGCGCCGGTACGCGGTGACGACCCGTGGGCCGAGGTCGGCTCCGTTCAGGACGAAACGACCGGTGGCGACGTCGTACCCGTCGGTGTTGTCGGGCCCCACCGCGGGCATGTCCGACACCATCGCCCACATGATGTCGTGACGTCCGGCCAATCTGCTGAGCACGTCGCTGAGCCGGTCGTCGACGTCGGGCTCGTCGGACACGACGATGACCAGCATTGTGTGCCGGTAATGCGTTGCCACGTAATCGAGTTGGGCGATGACGTCGCTGCGGCCGGGTCCGGTCGTGGCGTGCTGGTACCAGCGATGCAGCATCCCCTCGATATGCGACTCGCCGCGCCGCTGCGGGATGTTGACGCAGCCGCGCCGATCGCCGTAGACCATGCCGATCTGATCGGATCGTCGTAAGCCGATCAAGCCCACCGCGCCCATGATGTGCGCGGCGACGTCGCGCTTGTATTCCCCGCTCGGGGCCAGCGCTGACATGTTGCGACCGGCGTCCGCGACGAGCAGGATCTTGTGATGCTTTTCGGACACGAACCGCTTGATGAGCACGCCGCCCGAACGCGCGGAAGCCTTCCAGTCGATGTCCCGCACGTCGTCGCCGGGAACGTACGGGCGCAGGTCATCGAACTCCATGCTCCGCGTATGCAATAGCGCATAGCGACCGCCTTCGAGCAAGCCGCGGGTGTCGGTGCCGAAGTGTGCCTTGGCCCGGTTGAGGTGTTTACCCACGATTGGCCTTCCGGCGCCTCAAGGGACCCGGACGGCCCGCAGCACGGCATCGACCACGACCTCGGGAGTGATGTCGGCGCTGGCCGCCTCGAAGCCGAGGATGAGCCGGTGCCGCAGCACCCGGTGCGCGAGCTTGGCGATGTCCTCGGGCAACACGTGCGCACGCCCGGCCAGCACCGCCTGCGCCCGGGCCGCCTTGCAGAAAGCGATGGTGGCGCGGGGGCTGGCACCGTACTCGACCAGGCGGGCGATCTGCTTGGGCAGTACCCGCGCGGGGTGCCGCGTCGCGTCGACCAGTTGGCTGGCGTAGAGCATCAGCGCGCGGTCCATGTGGACGTGACGGACCACCTCCTGCACGCGCAGCACGTCCCCGAGGCTGACCACCGGCGCGGTCGGCTGCCCCCTGTCGTAGATGCCCGCGTCGATCCGCGACATCACTTCCACCTCCTCCTGCGGGGAGGGATAGCGAACGATCTCCTTGAGCAGGAAGCGGTCGGTCTGCGCCTCGGAGAGCGGATAGGTGCCCTCCTGGTCGACAGGGTTCTGGGTGGCGATGACCAGAAACGGATCCGCAAGGGGGTGGACCTGCCCGGCGATCGTGGTCTGCCGCTCCTCCATCGCCTCGAGCATCGCGCTCTGCGTCTTGGCGCTGGACCGGTTGATCTCGTCGAGCAACACGATATTGGCGTGCACCGGACCCAGTTGGGTGACGAACGAATTGGTCGCCGAGTCGTAGATCTGGGTGCCGATGATGTCGCTGGGCAGCAAATCGGGGGTGCACTGGATGCGCTGGAAGCTGCCGTGAATTGATTCGGCGAGCACCTTGGCCGCGGTGGTCTTGGCCAGCCCCGGCACGCTTTCGAGCAGGATGTGGCCGCCCGCGAGCAGACCGATCAGCAGCGACTCCCGCAGATCGCGCTGCCCGACGATCTTGGCTGCGAATGCCTGCGAGATGGCGCTGACGGTCCCTTGGACGCTATCGATTTCGTGCTGATGTGGTTGTGTCCGTGCTGTAGACATACGCCCGCAGGGATACCCAGGCGCTGATTTTCCACACTTCGCTTACGCTCGTCGGTCTGAACGAGACCGCCTACGGCTTGTCTCCTTCAAGGGGCCGTTTGGTCTTGCCTTCAGCCTCGAGCCGCAGCCGGATTGCCTTCGCCCGCGCCTCGGCAGCCCGAGCTTGGGCTTCGGCGGCTTCTGCCCCCGCCCAGATCTCGGCGGCCCGGGCTCGGATTTCGGCGGCCTCGGCGCGCGCCCGCGACTCGGCTGCCAGGGCCTCGGCTTCGGCCGCTTCGGCGCGCGCCCGCTCCCGTGCCCGCGCCTCGGCGGCCAGTGCCTGGATTTCGGCGGCTTCGGCGCGCGCCCGCGACTCGGCTGCCAGCGCTTCGGCTTCGGCGGCTTTCGCCCGCTTCCGCGCGTCGGCCGCAAGGACCTCGGCTTCGGCGGCTTCCGCCCGCTTCCGGGCGGCGGCGGCGATCGCTTCCGCTTCGGCGGCTTCCGCCTGCTTCCGCGCTTCGATGGCCAAGGCTTCGGCTTCGGCGGCTTTGGCGCGTGCCCGCTCCCGCTCCCGGGCCTCGGCGATCAAGGCTTCGGTTTCGGTGGCCTCTGCCTGCGCGCGCGCCTCGGCAGCCAGAGCTTCGGGTTCGGCGGCTTTGGCCCGCTCCCGAGCTTCGGCGGCCAGGGCGTGGGCTTCGGCCGCTTTGGCCTGCTTGCGGGCTTCGGCGGCCAGGGCGTGCGCTTCGGCGGCCTCTGCCCGCTTCCGCGCCTCGGCGGCCAGCGCCTCGGCGGCCGCGGCTTCTGCGTGTGCCCGCTCGCGCACCCGCGCCTCCGCGGCCAGCGCTTCCGCCGCGGCGACCTCTGCCAGAGCCTGCGCCTCGGCGGCCACCGCTTCGGGTTCGGCAGCCAGCGCTTCGGCTGCGGCGGCCTCGTCCTGCGCGCGCGCTTCGGCGGCCAGCGCTTCGGCTTCCGCGGCCAGCGCTTCGGCTTCCGCGGCCAGCGCTTCGGCGGCGGCCGCGTCTGCCCGCGCCCGCGCCTCGGCGGCCACCGCTTCGGCTTCGGCGGCCAACGCTTGGGCCGCCGCGGCTTCTGCGTGCGCACCCGCGTCAGCTTCCGCCTTCTCCTTAGGAGGCTTCTGCGGGGACGGCGCCTTGGGGTGGTTGAGGATCGGCTGACGGTTCGCCTTGTAACCGCCGGCCGCGAGGCGCGCCTTTTGCTCTGCCACTCTGTACGGGCCGGCCAAGAAATCGATCAGGATCAAAGCCGCGCCGGCCAGCAGTACCAGCGGAAGGGCCAAGGATGGGCGCGTGACCATCCCCCAGATGCCGGCGACGGTCATCGGCGCCGCGAACAGCACCGCGGCCCCGGGATATCGACCGCCCAGCTCGAGAATCGTCGCGGGCACCGCGGAGGCCCGCGCAGCCATCGGAAGCCGATCCGGCTGACCGCCGACGACTCTCTGAGAGACCACGATCCCTCTCCTTCGCGGAGACGATGGGACATAACAATATCGCGCGGACGGCCAAAACGGTGGCTGAAAATGTTTGTGTCTGAGTGGCAATGTCGCCGCAGTCCCGTCGCCAAACCGGGCGAATCGGGAGGCGACGGTAGTTCGCCCCTATGCGGAGCGTCGGTGGGACCGTCGAGCGCCGGGATTCGGACTGCTCACGACTACATGACCGGAATTCGCGCACCCGGTCGCGGGTATCGCGCCGGGCCCACGCCGCCGGTTAATCATGTGCGTCCGCCAGCGACGAGGTTGAGCGCATAGACGCTGCGAGGCATCAGCCGATCCGCATCGCACCAAATTCAACTGAGCGCAATTAGTCAAGATCCCACCGTCAGCGAAGAATGGTAACGGCCATCGAGTTTTGCTCGAATATTGCCGGAGCTTGCTCACTGAGTAACGGGTTGCGCCAACCGCTTGGCCAAATACGGCGCTGTGCGACTGTGTTTTGCGCGTGCCACCTTTTCCGGCGGGCCCGCCGCAACCACCCGACCGCCGTCGCCGCCGGCTCCCGGTCCCAGGTCGATCACCCAGTCCGCGCCGGCGACCATTCGCATGTCGTGTTCGGCCACCACCACGGTGTTGCCCGCGTCGACCAGGCGGTGCAGTTGACGATCGAGCAGATCCACATCGGCGGGGTGCAGCCCGGTGGTCGGCTCATCGAGGACGTAGAGGGTGTGCCCTCGCCGGGGTCTCTGCAATTCGGCGGCGAGCTTGATCCGCTGCGCTTCACCACCCGACAGTTCGGTCGCGGGCTGTCCGAGACGGAGATACCCCAGCCCGACCTCTCGCAGGGTGGTCAGGCTCCGCGCGGCGCTCGCGACGTGGGCAAAAAACTCCGAGGCCTCATCGACGGTCATCGCGAGCACGTCGGCGATCGTCCGGTCGCGATAACGCACCTCGAGGGTCTCGTCGGAGTACCGCGCTCCTTGACACGCCGGGCAGGTGGCGTATGTGCCCGGCAGGAACAACAATTCGACCGAGACGAACCCCTCCCCCTGACACGTTGGGCAGCGACCTTCGGCCACGTTGAACGAGAACCTGCCTGCTGTCCAACCGCGGCGACGCGCCTTCGGGGTCGCGGCGAATTCACGGCGCACCGCGTCGAACAACCCGGTGTAAGTCGCCAGCGTCGAGCGCGGCGTACGTCCGATAGGGCGCTGGTCGACCGATACCAGCCGATTGATCTCCTCGACCCCCTCGACCGTCACACCGATACTCGCGTCGTGATCGAGATCGGCGACCTCACCGTCGGTTTCCTCGCCGTCGGAGTCGGCCGGCTCGGCTACCCGTCCGGTGCCGAGATGGCGGTGCACGACGTCGCCGAGGACCTTGACGACCAGCGTCGACTTGCCCGAACCGGAAACTCCGGTGACGGCGGTGTACACACCAAGAGGCAGGTCGATGTCGAGGTCTCTCAAATTGTGGAAACAGATCCCGCGTAGCCGCAGTCGCGCGGACTGCGTGCGGGGTTGACGAGACGGCGACCCGGCCTCCTCGAAAAGGTATTGCCGAGTGACCGACCGCTCGATGTCGGCGAGTCCCGGGACCGGCCCGCTGTAAAGCACCTCACCGCCAAGCTCCCCGGCCCCGGGTCCAACATCGACGATCCAGTCGGCACGGCTCACCACGTCCATGTCGTGCTCGACCACGAACAACGAGTTGCCCGCGCGCCGTAGACGATCGAGCACCTCGAGCAGCGGTTCGGCGTCGGCGGGGTGCAAGCCGGCCGACGGCTCGTCGAGCACATAGAGCACGCCGAACAAGCCGGCGCGCAGCTGGGTGGCCAGCCGCAACCGTTGCAGTTCGCCGGGTGACACCGTCGGGGTGCGGCGACTCAGCGTGAGATAGCCGAGGCCGAGATCTATGAGTACCTGCAGGCGCGCAACGAGGTCGGCGGCGATCATGGTCGCCACCTCCGTCAGCTCGCCGGATTGTGTTGACTCGTACGCGGCGCCGGCATCGGTCCGGGAAGCCGTTGGGCGCAACGTGTCAGCAAGTTCGGCCAATGGCATCGCCGTGTACTCGGCGATGTTGCGCCCGGCGAAGGTCACCTTCAGCGCCTCCGGCCGGAGCCCGGAGCCGTCGCATACTGGGCACTCGACGCTGTCGACGTATTGCAGTACGCGCCGGCGCATCATCGCGCTGTGGGAGTTCGCCAACGTATGGCGGACGTGGCGTTCGGCGCTGGAGAACGTGCCGTTGTAGTAATAATCGGCCTGCACCGGGTGCTGGCTGGGGTCGATTTCGACCGTGGGTTGTTCATCGGTGAACAGAATCCAATCACGTTGCCGCTTAGGGAGTTTCCGCCATGGTTTGTCGATGTCGTAGCCCAGGGTGACGAGGATGTCGCGCAGGTTCTGGCCCTGCCACGCGCCCGGCCATGCGGCAACGGCGCCTTCGCGGATGGTCAGCGACGGGTCGGGGACCAGAGTCTCCTCGGTGACCCGATGGATTCGTCCCAGCCCGTGGCATTCGGGGCACGCCCCCACCGCGGTGTTCGGCGAGAACGCGTCGGAGTCCAATCGTTCCGTCGCGCCCGGCGGGTAGGTCCCGGCCCGAGAGAACAGCATCCGCAGCAGGTTCGACAAGGTGGTAACGGTGCCGACCGTCGACCGCGACGTCGCCGATCCGCGGCGCTGCTGCAATGCGACGGCGGGCGGCAGCCCGGTGATGTCATCTACCTTGGGCGCGCCGGTTGGCAATAGCAGGCGACGGGCGTAGGGAGCGACCGATTCGAAGTAGCGTCGCTGGGCCTCGGCGTAGATGGTCCCGAAGGCCAACGACGATTTGCCGGATCCCGAGATGCCGGTGAACGCGACCAGCGCGTCACGAGGCGCCACGACGTCGACACCCCGCAGGTTGTGGACCCGCGTCCCGTAAACACGCACGCAAGGGTCGATTTCGTCCGCGCTTCGATAGGACATTTGCGTCATCTTGCTCAGCCGAGTACCCCTACTCGCGCCGGCAAAAAGCACAATTGCTGTTGGAAGCGCGGTTTATCGTGCCGCCTTGGCGGCTTCCCGCCGAGCCTTCTCTTTCGCGTGGGCCGAGCAGCAATGCCCCATTTCGCAATGGAACCGGTCACTACATTCGTGCGAGCAATAGGCTGATGCGGCCGGCAGCCAGTCCGGATCGGACAGGTCATGCTGTCGGTCGTTCGGATCGAACGTGTGGCCGCAGTGCACGCACGCCTTGACCTTGGCTTTGGTAGCCATGCAGGTCAGGGTACCCGCCATGGCCCTAAAACGCTGCGCTTTTCCGATGACGGACGACAGGCCATCGGGTGGCAAACCGGTAATTCCAACGAATCAAACTGTGGCGCATAGGTTTACACTTCACCGATGCTATAACCGCCGCTGAGGGACGTTCGCCGTGGCGAGAAGGCCGTGCGGGTCGCCCAGCTGAACGCGGCTTTGTGCTTCCCCACCCGAGAAACGCATGCTGGCATTACACCCTCGCTAGCAAACTGACGAGGTGAGAGCACCACGCCGGGGACGCTACGGCGTGGGCCGGCGGCGCGGCCCCGACGCGAGGGCACCCCCGGAATTAACTCGGGGGGCTTGGCGTTCGGCTAGCCGTGGCGCACGCGAAGAGATGCCTTAATATCAGGCCGTCGAGCATTCCTGAGCGGGGGACACGACGTTGACGATTCTCAAGCGGGCATGGGTTCCGCTGGTCGTGGTCGTGGCACTGATCATCGGCGGAGTTGCGGTTCTCCGACTCAACGGCGTCTTCCCGGGACCCGGCCTACCCAAGCCCGACCCGCGGGATGCGACCCCACCGTATGCGGCCAAGACCGCCATCTACGAAATCCTGGGACCGCCCGGGACGACCGGCGTCGTCAACTGGATGGATGCCGACTCACTACCGCAGAAGGCCAGCTTCACCACATTGCCGTGGTCGAAGACGATCGTCGCCGAGATGCCCGGCATCTTCGCCTACGTCGTCGCCCAAGGTGACAGTCCCTTCATCGGTTGCCGCATCACCGTCGACGGCAAATTGGTCGATCAACAACAGGCCACCAACCGGGACGCGCAGGTTTCCTGCTTGGACAAATCCGCGTGACCGACGACACGAGCGACACGGACGAAATCCCCGTCGCGCCGCACTACCAAGTTGAGCGCAAACCGCGGCTGGCCCGCACCATCCGGGTGTTGGCGCTGCCGATCGTGGTGGTCTGGCTGCTGATCGCGGTCGTCGTCAACGTCTTCGTCCCGCAGTTGGAGAAGGTCGCCGAGGACGTCTCGGTGCCGCTCTCGCCGTCGGACGCGCCGTCGGTGACCGGTATGAAGCACATCGGCCAGAAATTCAAGGAGTACGACTCCGACAACCTCGTCCTGGTGACCCTGGTCGGTGACAAGCCTCTCGGCGAGGAGGCTCACCGGTATTACGACGACCTGGTCGGGAAGCTGCAGCGGGACCGCGAACACGTCGAGCATGCGCTGAATTTCTGGGGACAGCGATTCACGTCCTCCGGCGTGGAGAGCTACGACCACAAGGCCGCCTATGTCCAGGTCAACCTGCGGGGTGACCAGGGCGGAGCCGTCGGCGACAAATCGGTTGCGGCAGTTCGCAAAATAGTCGCGGACTCCAAGCCCCCGGCGGGGGTGAAGGCCTACGTCGCCGGTCAGGGAGCCCTGACCGCCGACACGATCGTTGTCGGCGACGCGAGCCTGGCCAAGATGACCATCATCACCATCATCATCATCGCGATCATGCTGATGTTCGTCTATCGATCCATCGGCACGGTGCTGCTGACGATGGTCATCCTGTTCGTCGGACTGGCTACCGGCCGCGGCGTGGTAGCGCTGCTGGGCGAGACCGGCATCATGGGACTGTCAACCTTCGCCGTCAACTTGCTGACGGCGCTGGCCATCGCGGCGGGTACGGACTACGCAATCTTCATGGTCGGCCGCTACCAGGAGGGCCGCGAACGGGGGCTGGACCGCGAAGCCGCCTACTACGACACTTTCGCCGGTGTCACCAAGGTGGTGCTCGGCTCGGGATTGACGATCGTCGGGGCGCTGGCCTGTTTGAAATTCACCCGGCTGCCGTACTTCAGTTCGCTGGCATTTCCGTGCGCGGTGGGCCTGCTGGTGGTGGTGGCCGCTGGGGTCACGCTGACGCCGGCGCTGATCGCCTTCGCCAGCGGCTTCGGCCTGTTCGACCCGAAGCGCGAGTTCAACTACACCCGCTGGCGCCGTTTGGCGACCGCCATCGTGCGGTGGCCGGCGCCCATCCTGGCAACCTCGGTCATCCTGGCGATCGTCGGCGCAATTGGCTTGATGGGTTTCAACCCCCGCTACAACGACCTGTACTACCTGCCGGCCAGCGCGTCGTCAGTGCAGGCGTACACCGCGGCGGATCAACACTTCACCCAAGCCCGCCTGAACCCGGACCTTTTGATGATCGAATCCGACCACAACCTGCGCAATCCCAGAGACATGCTGGTCCTGGACAAGATTGCCGGCGCCATCTTCCGGGTGCCCGGCATCGAACGGGTGCAGAGCATCACCAGACCTCTCGGCCCGCCGATTCAAGATGGATCAATTCCGTTCCAGCTCAGTGTGCAAAGCGCCCCGATCCGCAGCAACCTGAACTACCTGAAGGACCGCGTCGCCGACATCAAGAAGATCACCGGTTTCCTCGACACTCAGATCGCCCTGTTGGAGCGCCAGTACGCGGTGACCCAGAAACTCGCGAACGCCGCGGACGACAGCTCAAAAACCACGGCGGAGACGGCGGCCATCACGGACGAAATCCGGGACCACATCGCGGATTTCGACGACTTTTGGAGACCGATTCGCAGTTACTTCTACTGGGAGAAGCACTGCTACGATATCCCGATCTGCTGGTCGCTACGCAGCCTGTTCGATGCCCTGGACGGGTTCGACAAGCTGGCCGAAAAGTTCCACGCTCTGACCACCGACCTCACCAACACGGCCACAGCCACGCGCGAATTGCTGGCGATAATTCCCGAGAATATCGCTGTCTCAAAGTCGATCCGGGATACCACGCTGACCATCTACAGCTCGTTCGACAGTCTGATCGATCAGTTCGACCGGCTGACCGACACGAACGCCGTGATGGGCAAGTCCTTCAACGACTCTCAGGTGGAGAGCCTGTTCTACCTGCCACCCGAGATTTTCCAGAACCCAGACTTCTTGCTGGGGTTGAGTTTGATGGTGTCGCCGGACGGCAAAGCCGCCCGCTTCATCATCACGCACGCCGTGGATCCGGCGACGACCAAGGGCATCGCGTCGGTCGACCAAGAGCGCCAAGCGGCCAAAGAGGCGCTGAAACTCACCTCGCTGGAGAATGCCGACATCTACCTCGGCGGCACGGCCGCAACGTTTTACGACATTGCCAACGGCGCCAAGTACGACCTGATGATCGCCGGGGTGGCTTCGATCGTGCTCATCTTCATCATCATGGTGATCGTCACCCGCGCTTTGGTCGCAGCGGGCGTCATCGTCGGCACCATCGTCATGTCACTGGGCGCCGCCTTCGGGTTCTCGACACTGATCTGGCAGCACCTTGCTAATTTCCAGCTGCACTGGGTGGCAACCGAATTCGCGTTAATCGTGCTCTTGGCAGTCGGATCCGACTACAACCTGATGCTGGTGTCCCGAATCGAGGAAGAGATCGGCGCCGGTCTGAAAACCGGGCTCATCCGCGGGATGGGTGTGACCGGCCCGGTGGTGACAGCCGCCGGTGTCGTGTTCGCCGTCACCATGGCCACGATGATCACCAGCGACCTTCGGGCGATCGGACAATTCGGCACGACAATCGGCATTGGCCTGCTGTTCGACACCTTCGTCGTCCGATCGCTCATCACGCCCTCGATCATGACGGTGATGGGACGCTGGTTCTGGTGGCCGAAGAGGGTGCGGGTCCGCCCGGCCAGCCAGATGCTTCGGTCCGTCGGGCCTCGGCCGCTGGTTCGTGCACTGTTGCACCAGCCGCGGCACGCGGTGCCGGCGAATCCGCAGACGTAGCGCACACACACGCCGGGATCGGGGTGCGTTTCAGCTGAGGCCGAATCACCGGCCTCGGTCTCGGATGGACACCCGTCGCCGCAGCGGCGGCGATAGTGCGGCGGCGGCGACACCGGTCAGGGCCGCCGCGGAGGGTTTGGGCGACCAGCGCAAGGCGGCGACCGCCCAACTGAGCGGCCTGTCTTGCTGCGGATCCGAGCCGTTACGGTTGGCGACCGTCTGCACTTGACTTGTCGGCTCGGCGAAGATGTCCAGCATCGCCGGCACAAATGCCCTCATGTCCTGTGGACCTCTGCTGGTGACGAGATTACGGTCCCGCACGACCTCGCGGTCGAGCCAGGTCGCGCCGGCGTTAACCAGGTCATCGCGGATACCCGGCCACGACGTCAGGGTCCGTCCGGTAAGCAATCCCGCCGAAGCGAGCACCCACGGACCATGGCACAGCGTGACGATCGGCTTGCCGCCGTGATCGAACCCGCGGACGAAGTCCCGTGCGGCTGCCGACTGCCGCAGCAGATCGGGGTTGATGAAGCCGCCGGGCAACAGCAGCCCGTCGTAGGCGCCCGCGTCGACATCGGTAACAACCTTGTCCACGCCGACCCGGCTCGCCGGCATGTGCAGATTTACCCCCCGAATCCGCCCGCTGCGCAGCGATACGACATCGACCTTGGCGCCCGATAGCTGCAGCGCACGCAGCGGAATCACCAGTTCGACTTTCTCGAAGCCGTCGGCTGCCAACGCTGCGATCCGTCGCCCTGCAAGGCGTCGTGTGTGTGGCATGACCCTCTCCTGTCAGTCATGGCGCGCGAGCGCCGATCCACATTCATTCGGCTGGCTGCTCAACCGACCGCGGGCGTACCCACTTGGCTCGTCGCCAAGCGCCTCAGCGCGCCTGGCCTGCTACGCCGGGACCGATCCGGGGACGGCGCCACAACTCCCAGGCCAACCGGAAGGTCCCGATGGCGGCGAGCAGCCCAACAGCCGCGAGGGCGGGCATATGAAGCAACGCAGGCAGGGTCGCCGCGGCGGCCAGCCCGGCGGCGGTCCGATCGACGGGGATCTGCCGGTGGTCGCGCCATCGGTAAGCGACATCACCGAGGTAGAACAACGCCATGCCACCGGCCAGTGCGATGGCTGGAAGCAGCGGCAACGGGGCCGTGGCGTGCCCGACGGTGGTGTGCGCTCCGACGGCGAACAGCATGATGCCGGCGACAAGGGGTAGATGCAGGTAGCTGTAGGCGTCGCGGGCGAGATTGGCCCGTTCTGTGCCGGTGGTCTGCTCCAGTCGCTGCCGGGCTCCCGCCGTCAGTCCGAAGTATGTCCACCAGAATGTTGCCATGATGGCCACCCCCAAAATCAAGGTGGCAATTACCTCGGGTCGGTCGAGATTGGTTGCGGCGGCACCCAATTGGACGATTGCTTCACCCAGCGCGATGATGATGATCGAGCCGTGGCGCGATACGAAGTAGGACGGCGAGACGCGGAACCCGCCGAGGCCCACCACGGCCGGTGCGCCGTAGTCGATCACAGCTGCCGCGACCCATAACAGTTCTCGGCCAGGTCCGTCAACGAAGGCGGCGGCCACGATGCAGCCGGGCGCAGCGACGAAGGCCGGCGCCATCCGCCGCGTCCCGAGACGCAACCCAGCGTCCTCGTGCGACGAGTAGACGACAAACTTCACGACGTGGATCAACCTGACCACCAGCAAGGCGATGGCAAAGACCAGTGCTCCCGAGCCGAAGGCGGTGGGAAGCGCCGCCGCGGCGACGAGCATCGCCGCCATCGCGGCGATGATTATCGTCTCGTGCCAGACGTTGGCGGTGTCAAAGGTGTTGATCAGCCAGGTGTAGCCGACCCAGGCCCACCACACCGCCAACAGTGCCAATGCCGCCCGGCCGAACCCTGCCGGGGTTAAATCGTGCAGCATGAGTTGCGTGACCTGCGACATTGCGAAGGTGAACACCAGGTCGAAGAACAATTCGAGGTTGCCCTCGGAGGTTGCGCCCGAGCGCTGATCGGCGTCTTCCTCGACATCACTCACTACACACCCCCGCTTAAGCACAACCTCGCATAACCACCTCGAGAATGGCCGGCTGGCGGATATCTCAGCCGAGCAGCGCCACCGCCGCGACCGGCACCCGGGACAACGCTGCTCCTCTCGCCGAATCGCCCACCACTCGTCGGAGAGCCGGTCGTGCAGGCCGCTCACCGCGACGTTGCACCTGCGTACCCGCAGGCGCTCCGGTCAATCGAAAAGGATCCGGAGAACAGCCGCGGGTCGGTCGCATAACCCGGCCTGCGGCTGTGGAACCGGCGTTCATTCGCCCGTAGTCGACGAGATTCAGTCCCGCTTGAGTCCAGCCCGTCCAAATTTTCCGTCGCTTCTGGGCACGGCAGGACCAAATCGGCGACGCCGCAAGACATTGCGCATGGCGCACTTCGACCTGGGTAAGCGCGGTCCATGTCACTGTCACCGCGCGACCAAATCCAAGGGGGTCGGTATGAGTAGTCCCGTCGGCGCGACGCGAAGCCTAATTAAAGGACTTCGCGGCGCAAGCCTCGGTCTCGGAGTCACCGAGATCGTGGCGCCTCGCAAAGTTGCGGCTATCTCGGGAGTGCCCGACAACCGCCGGTCCAGGTCGACGATCAGAGCGCTGGGATTGCGGGAATTGGGACACGCCGCCGCCCTGCAATTCGGACCGAGTCAGCTGGTGTGGACAAGGGTCGCCGGCGACGCCATCGATCTGGCGGCGTTGGGCGCGGGATTGTCCAACCGCGCCGCAGGCCGCGCTCGCGGCGCGGTTGCCGCGCTCGGGCTGGTCGGAATCACCGCCGTCGACGTCTTCGCCGCGGTAAGAGCTCAACGCGATGGCGACGGGCAGCACTCGGTCCAGCCCGGGCAACGGGATCTCCGCGCGGCGGTCACTGTGTGGCGCAAACCGGAAGAGGTGTACAGCTTCTGGCGCAATTTCGAAAACTTGCCCTCGTTCATGTACCACCTCAAGTCTGTCAGCGTCGGCCCTGACGGCCGTTCGCATTGGGTGGCCAACGCGCCGCTCGGCGCGCAGGTGCAATGGGATGCCGAAGTGACCGAGGATGTGCCTAATCAGCGGATCGCGTGGAAGTCCGTGGCGGGCGCCCAGATAGACAACCGCGGTCGCGTCGAGTTCTCGCCTAGTCCAGACGGTCAAGGTACCGAGATACGAGTAACGATGAGTTACGCGATTCCCGGCGGCACGCTCGGCAAGGCGGTCGCCACCCTCCTCGGTGAGTCACCCGAGCAACAAGTCAACGATGACCTTCGCCGACTCAAGCAACTACTGGAAACCGGCGGGGTCGTTCGTTCCAATGGATCGCCAGAAGGGACGGCAGCTGTCCGCCAGCTTCATCAGCGACCCGCCCAGCCTAAGCAAGCTGCCAGCAAATAGGAGGAACCCATGAGAGCAACTGTGTGGGCCGGCCGCAACAGCGTCGAGGTCCAAAACGTGCCAGACCCGAAAATTCTTGATGATCGAGACGCCATCGTGCGCATCACGTCCACCGCGATCTGTGGCTCGGACCTGCATCTGTACGACGGCTACATCCCAACGATGAAGCGCGGCGATGTCTTGGGGCACGAGTTCATGGGAGAAGTCGTCGAGACCGGGAAGGCAGTAAAGAAGATCAAGGCCGGTGACCGGGTGGTAGTGCCCTTCCCTATTGCCTGCGGCGCGTGTTCGGCGTGTCAGCGCGGTCTGTACTCACTGTGTGAGAATTCGAATCCCAACGCGGGTATCGCCGAAAAACTCATGGGACACTCTCCGGCCGGCCTCTTCGGCTATTCGCACATGCTCGGCGGCTTTGCCGGCGGGCAAGCGGAGTATGCGCGGGTTCCGTTCGCCGATGTGGGGCCGCTGAAGATCGAGGATGACCTTTCTGACGATCAGGTGCTATTCCTGTCCGATATCCTGCCAACCGGTTACATGGGTGCCGACATGTGCGGTATCAAACCTGGCGACGTCGTGGCGGTGTGGGGTGCCGGACCGGTGGGCCAATTCGCGATGGTCAGTGCCTATCTGCTCGGCGCGTCGAAAGTCATCGCCATCGACCAGGTGCCATACCGCCTCCAGTTGGCGAGGGACAAAGCGGGAGCCATCCCGGTCAATTTCAGGGACGTCTCAGTGCTGGAAACGCTGCGCGATCTGACGGCGGGACGTGGACCTGATCATTGCATCGACGCGGTGGGGATGGAGTCGCGCAACGACAATCAGGTCGTCGACGCCTACGACCGGGTCAAGCAAGCGGCGCGACTGGAGACGGACCGTCCGCACGCGTTGCGTGAAGCCGTAATGAGCTGCCGCAACGGCGGCACCATTTCGATCATCGGCGTATACGGCGGCCTGATGGACAAATTCCCCATCGGCTCTGTGATGAACCGGTCGCTCACCATCAAGACCGGTCAGTGTCATGTGCAGCGGTACATGGAGCCGCTGCTCAAACGAATCCGCGACGGCGAGATCGATCCGACGTTCGTCATCAGCCACCACCTGCAACTAGACAAGGCGCCACACGGATACGAGATCTTCAAGCACAAGCAGGACCACTGCACAAAGATCGTGCTCAAGCCCTGGGCCAACAACTGATACCGAAAGGACAACAAAATGGCTAATGAACTGCAAGGCAAAAGGATTGCGATACTGGCGGCTGATGGCGTCGAGCGAGTGGAGCTGGAGCAGCCACGGGATGCGGTGCAGCAAGCCGGAGCTGAGACACAGGTAATCTCCCTCAAGCCGGGCGAAATCCAGGCGCGCAACAATGATTTGGAGTCGGCCGGCACCTTCACGGTCGATCGAATCGTCTCGGATGCATCGACCGACGACTACGACGCGTTGCTGCTTCCCGGCGGCACAGTGAACCCGGACAAGCTTCGAATGAACGACCAAGCGGTCTCCTTCGTACGCGATTTCGTCAACTCGGGCAAACCGGTCGCGACCATCTGTCACGGACCGTGGAGCCTGGTGGAAGCCGGCGTGGCAAAGGGTAAGACGCTGACGTCGTTTCCGAGCCTGCGCACCGACCTGCGAAACGCCGGTGCCAACGTCGTAGACGAAGAGGTCGTCGTCGACGGCAACATCACATCGAGCCGCTCGCCCAACGACCTACCGGCGTTTTGCCGGACCATCGTGCAGCAGTTCGCGCAGGTCTCCGCGGCAACTTGATCGTGACATCGCCCAATAGACCTCGGCGCTCAACCTCCCGCCCGGCGCCGGGGTAGTCGGGCGTGAACGTCCCACCTAGCCGCTCTGATGACTCCCAACCGGATCTGACCAGGCGTTACGAGTGGGGCGGGCGGGGCTCGAACCCGCGACCAACGGATTATGAGTCCCTAGGTCTGGCCAGATAGCAAACTCTGCTGGGTCCGAAAATTGCCCGGCACGGCCTGCAATCTCCTAGTTTTCCAGCGCTTCTATTTGAAATCCCGCCCTAGTACGATCTGCTAGCCGATCGCGGCAAACCAACACGTTGCCGTGCTTTTGTGGACGCCGTGTGGACGCGGGAGGCCGCACGAGGTCGCTCGGGGCAATAAGCCACCGGAACGCGGAACAGGAGAATGTACTACGCAGTGTCGTATAAAGCTACACGATTACAGTCGTAACGCCCAAATCGAGCTTGGTGTAGTGTTGTAGTACAGCACTACACAGGAGATTACGTGGCCGATTTCGATTCACAGCACTCGCCCGATACGGACGTTGTAGCTAAAGACGACCGTCCGTCTGAGTTGTTCACGGTGTCCGTCAAGGGCACAGGAGTGGAGTTGACCAGGACAGTCGACCAAGCCACCGCGCTCCATGTGATTTCAATAGTCCTCGGCGGCGCTGGTGTTGCGCCGCAGGCAGTTCCGCAAGCACCGGCGGCCAATCCGAACCCAACCCAGCGTGATGTGGGAAGCGGAAGCCATCCGGAGACGGACGATAACTTCGACCCCAGCACGACGGTGGGGGAATATATCGACGCGTGTGGTGCGCGCCAAAACCCTGCCAAAATTACGGCAATTGGCCGATACCTCCAGCTGAAGCTAGGACAAGACACATTCACGCGAGACGAAGTCAAGAGCCAGTTCCGGCCTGCAGGTGAAACGCCACCCGGCAACTACTCTCGTGACTTCGCCGACGCAATCGCACAGCGCTGGATCGCGGAAGATCCACACGCAAAGGGCCAGTACTACGTTGCGAACACCGGCATCGCAGCCATTGCGGCTAAGTTCGACAAATCGACACGCCGAGCAACGCCTGCACGGCGCAAGAGGACGGCGGCTAAATCTGACAACGGCGACACGACGTCCGATGACACTACTGAGGCGCAAGACCTGGATGCCGGATGACAAAGGCCAGCACCAAGTCAGTCGCGGTACGTGTTCAGCTGCTGGGCGGCGCAGATCAAACGCTTGCACTTGCCCGTATCGTTGAGGCACGAAGTAATGGAGGCATCATTCGTCCGCGGGATGTGGACGCAATGTTCGAAAATTTAGGGTTGCCGGGACCTACAAAGATTGCCAACGCCTTCGCGTCCCTCTCCAAGGCGGGATACATCACGAAGGCAGGCGGGCAAGGGCTGTACCGCATAACGCCTCTCGGCCGACATCACTCCAACAGCGTTATAACCGAATCCGAACTCCACGAGTTGCTAGCCGAAACCCAGAGCTACGGAGGAGCGCTGCTGGGTGCAGTCATGCACGCGCTAGTGCCCCCTACCCTTGCTCCCCCGGCCATTGTCGTGCCCGTTACAAAGTTCACAGAGACGTACCCTTTCGACCTTAACGTATTTGGCATGACACGATTCCCTGACGACGCCAGCGCCGATCCCGTCGAAGCAGCGCTTTCAGCGGCACGGGCCGAACTTCAGAACCATGGCCTCAACTTCCACTTGGCGTCTGACCGCGCCATGTCCGATGACCTCTGGACGAACGTCGCCGCACATATGTGGGCTAGCAGGTACGGAATCGCGATCTTCGAGGACCGACGCGGACGCGGATTGAACTACAACCTCACCATTGAGGTTGGCGGCATGATTATGACGGGCCGAAGATGCCTGCTGCTCAAGGACAAATCGATCGACAGGATGCCAACCGACCTGGTTGGCATGATCTATAAGCCGGTCGACCTGGACGACTCCGCGACGGTGACAAGTGCTGTCTACAATTGGGTCACAAACGATCTCAACCTGCCGACGTCGTAGCACGACTATATTCTTAAGTTAACAAGTGGTATAGCGAGGGTCCATGGACGGTCTACAGCCACTTCATCCGCTCGACGTTGCGCTCCAGAATCTACCTCCAGAAGCAACGATAACCGACCGCATGGAATGGTTTGGAGGTACTACGAGAACGTAACCGGGGGACTGCCCCCGGTTTGGTTGACTCCTGACCTGTGAGGATTCGTCCTTGCTGGAAGGATCAATCTCGTGCCGAAGCCGTTTCCCGCTGAGTTCCGAGCCGATGTCATCGCCGTGGCCCGCAAGGGTGAGGCGCCGTTGCGCCAGATCGCGCAGGATTTCGGGATCTCGGAGGCCTGCCTGCATCGCTGGCTCAAGATCGCCGACCGCGAGGACGGTGTTAACCGGCCGGGGTCTGCGGCGGCCTCTGGTGATGTGTCGGCGCAGCTGCGCGAGGCGCATAAGCGGATCAAGCTCCTCGAGCAGGAGGCTGAAGTGATGCGTCGCGCGGTCGGTTACCTGTCCCGGGATGCCAACCCAAAATGATCTACCCGCTGGTCCTCGACCTTGCCGATGACGGCGTGCCCGTCACGGTGACCTGCCGGGTCCTGGGATTCTCCACCCAGGCGTTCTACAAATGGCGCAAAGCACCTGTATCACAGCGAGATTGGGATGATGCGCACCTGATCAACGCCGCCCGCGACATCCATGCCGACGACCCCGCATTCGGCTACCGATTCATCGCCGACGAACTTCCCGGGCGCGGGATCTCCGCCAGCGAGAACCGTGTCGCACGGTTGTGTTCCCAAGAGCGCATCTGGTCGATTTTCGCCAAGAAGCGAGGACTGAACCGTCGATCGGGGCCACCGGTCCACGACGACCTCGTGCAGCGTCAGTTCAGCGCCCAGTGCGCCAACCAGGTCTGGCTGGCCGACATCACCGAACATCGCACCGATGAAGGCAAGCTCTACCTCTGCGCCATCAAAGATGTCTATTCCAACCGGATCGTGGGTTACTCGATGGACTCGCGGATGAAGTCCTCGCTGGCGGTGGCAGCCCTGGATCACGCCGTGGCGCTGCGTTCGCCTGCCGCGACGGTCGTTCATTCGGACAGGGGTAGTCAATTTCGCTCGCGAAACTTCGTCCGCGCACTGTCACACAACGGATTACACGGATCGATGGGTCGCGTCGGTGCGTGCGGGGACAACGCTGCCATGGAGTCGTTCTTCGCCCTTCTCCAACGCAACGTGCTCGACCGGCGACGCTGGACCACCCGAGCCGAACTGCGCCTTGCGATCGTGTCGTGGATTGAGCGGACCTACCACCGACGCCGCCGGCAACGCGCACTCGGCAGGCTCACCCCGATAGAGTTCGAAATGCTCCACACACCAGTCGCAACCGCGGCCTGAAAATCACACCCCGCGAGTCAACTGAACCCGGGGCAGTCCCATTGCCTTGGGGAAGGGTTAATCGCACTGCTGAGCGTGATGACCGCCGTGACGTTGGACTGGGCCGACACCCCCGATGTACGAGACCGCTTCACCCGCGAATCAGCCCAAGACCGTTCCAAAGAGGCATTGGACACTGTTGTGTCTGAGGGTCGCCGCTGCCTGGCTGAGGGCCTCCCGTCCGCCGATGAAGTGCAGCAACGGATTTCGGCGGTCGTCGCCGCCGTAGCTCAGGCCAAAGACATTATCGAGAATAAGAATGCCGAGCTAGATGCGCAGGACGCCGAAGCCGAGGTGGATCAGTACGGCGCGATACTGCTGTACCGCGACCCCCATGTCTCAGACGCACCCATCTTCACGAAGGTGTGTAAGTTCACGGAAGAAGAGAACACCAGGTACGTGAAGGCATACGACCGCCTTCGGCGGATGCTGGACAGTGATTTGCTGCAGCACATTGCCCACGAGAGCGATCGCCTGCTGGATGTGCTGATCGGCGTCCTTGATGAGCTGGACAGCCAGCGTGTGTCGCTGGCGAATGCTGAGGCAGTAGATGAGTGGAAGCGCAAACTGCGCTCGGCCCTGATCTCCTTCACCGCTGCGCTACAGATCCACGAGTACCAGACGATCCGCAGTGCCCGGCGGACGCTTGGCCTGCACCGTGAGCAGGTGGACGAGATCAAGCAACTGTTTGCCGACCTGAAACGGGAGTCATTCGATTACCGCTGGCTGGAAGCCTTGCGAGATGTGTTGCAGCACTGCGATATCAACGCGTTCAAGTGGAGCTTCAACGTCAGCGTTCGAACCGATCCAGAGGTGATCATCACCATGGACCGCGCATTTATGCTCGATGACTTCCTAACGGACAACCGGACCAAGCCCTGGCTGAAGCGGCGTGAGTTGGAAGAGCTGGATTCTGACCCCAACGTGCTTAACATGATCAAGGCTGTACAGCCGCTAATGGGTCCGCTGCAGGAAAAGTTGGACAAAGTGCTGTATTCCAACACGGCCGGGGACGCTGCGACCGTGCGGGAACTGATCGGACGCTTCGAGGGCAGGCAGGGCGCGTACTACCTGCAAACCGGGCCCGGCTTCACTCGGCGACAGCTGGCACCGCCTCAGATGCCACTTGAGCCGCGCGTGCTGGCCTTCGCGGACAGCCACCAGGCCGGTGCGGCCTGAACAGCGGGCCTGGCAAATCAGTGCAACCCGGTTGGAGACGGCTTTGCGCGAACGTGGACGCAGCGTGGACGCGGGAGCTGCCTCCGAACTGCCTGCGAGTCGACAAACATGCGCCTACCAGGCGTTAAGAGTGGGGCGGGCGGGGCTCGAACCCGCGACCAACGGATTATGAGTCCGCGGCTCTAACCAACTGAGCTACCGCCCCCGACGGGGTTGTTCCGTAGGAAACCGTAGCCGAAGACCGAAGTCAGGATGCGCCGGGCGGCGCCGCCGCCTCTAGACGGGCTGGGTGGGCGCTCCTGTTCGGGAGCGCCCAGCGGCAATGCGGATCGCTGTCAGGCCGGTGCCGGCTGCCCGGCTTGAGACTTGATCTTGGGAATCATGTCGGGCGCGTAAACGAAAATCGCCGACTCGACCTCCCATTCGGCCTGGGCCTGACTCATCGGCGTGGTTCTGGTGATCATGTTGATCAGCTCCTGGCCCTCCCCGTACGGGTTCGGGTTGCTCCGAACCTGATCGGCGAACCAACGCCCCTCGGCGGCCTCGCTGCAGTCGTTGAAGTCGGCGTTGTGCACCATCTTGTTCTGCGCCAGCAGGTTGACGTACTGATCGTCGGCTGGGCTCATGCTGCAGGACGCCGACGCCTGCGGCGCTGATACCACAGCGCCGCCAAACATCGCGGCCCCCAGCGCAAGGCCGGCGACGCCCACCGTCAGCACCTGCACGCGCGGTCGTGTCGTTGCCACTTCTCCGAACCCCCTTATCGTGAAATTTGCTCACTTCCTTTTGCGGCAACGATTGGGTACCACTGGCAATCAGCGCGGCAAACGACGCTTGCCTCGAACAACGCGTGAACAGCGACGAGCTAAATTTACTGTGCGAGAAACTATTCGGAACCAAAGTGGTAACGGTACGAGTCTCACCGGAAGAACAGGGAGCGTCTTGATCCACACCGTCGCTGGGTGATTAGTGCCCCGTTAAGAGTTAGCTGACGCGACAATTAAAAACGGCCGGAGGGCAATGCCCTCACGGCCGTTTAGGTTCGGGAAGTACGGAATCCGTTGCGCCGCAACGGCGCCCGGTCTCCTAGGATTCGGATGGCCAGTTTGCTTTTGCGGCCTGATCCTTGATCTTGGGAATCAGGTCGGGCGCGTAGACGTAAATCGCGGACTCGACCTCCCACTCGGCCTGGGCCTGGCTCATCGGCGTGGTGCTGGTGATCATGTTGATCAGCTCCTGAGCCTCACCGAACGGATTGGCGTTGGCGCGGACCTGATCGGCGAACCACCGTCCCTCGGCAGCCTCATGACAGTCACTGAAATCGGCGTTGTGCACCATCTTGTTCTGCGCCAGCAGGTTGATGTACTGATCGTCCGCCGGGGTCAAATTGCAGGATGCGGACGCGTACGGAGCCGACAGCACGGCGCCGCCCAGCATCGAGGCGCCCAGCGCGACGCCGGCAGCCCAGACCGATGACACTCGCACGTGCGAGCGTGTACGGGTGGTTGTCATTTTCGAACCTCCCTCTGCGCGGGAACGCGATCGCTGCCGCGGCAACCCTTGGCTATAAGTCCTGCAAACAAATTTCCGGCGGAGCCGTCCGGACCGCGACGCAGATTCGCGCGATCCGTGGCCACCCCGCTCGGGCCACGCTGCCATCTCGTTACCGTCACGTCTCAGTGTCATATCAGTGTCGGCGAACGGGCTAAAAGTAGCGAATGAGCCCCGCACACAGCGGAAACGCACGCTTGCGCGCCGGTGTATGAATGGTTAACATTTCGTGCCTTCGACTCCGGCGTCGACGGACGGCTGACCGCCAACCGCACCCGCCACCCGCGCCGCACGCAATCTACGGCCGAAGTTCGCCGCGCCGACAGCTAAGCGCGGTACGACTGGCCCCCGCCCGACTCGCAAACGTAGATGTCAGCTAAAAACCGTCTGGCCGTCGGCGTCGAGCAGGTACCGCTCGGTGCCGTTCTGGACGCGCGGCGCGTCGGCGGCCAATGACACGGCGATTTTATTGCTGGCATTGCGCATGATGTCAAAGGTGAGCTCAATGACCTCGGCCTCGGAGAACCGGGAGCGCACCTCGGCGACATCGTCGGCGACGAGGTGCGCAGGAGTCCAAATTAACGCATCGGCATAGCGAAGCGCTGCTTTGGCGCGGTCGTCGAGCAAAGTCGATGTTTCGAAATGTTCGATCTCCTCGTACAGCGTTTCCGAGCCACCGGCATCGAGCGCGCCGCCCTCACGTAGCGAGTTGCACAATCGGCAATTGTGCTGTGCTGCCCCGCGTAGCCGAGCCAACTCCGAAGTGACGGGGTCGAGCGCACGCATTCGCGCCACCGCGATTAAAAATTGGTTGAACACCATGTGCGCCGGATCGGTGGTGTGATCCCAGGCAATAGGTTGACCGACCCAGCCGAGATATTGCGAGCCGACTCCGAGCGCTTCCAGCCCGGCGCGCACCCGCGGGATGAAGTCGGCGATGTACATCTGCACGACGACGCCAAAGGTGCGGTCCCCTAATTGCTTCCACAGCCGCGACCGCTGCTCGGCGGTGACCGATGAGACGTCGGCACTGAATTGTTCGGCGAATTCGGCGACGGCGGCCTCGGCTTCCGACTCCGGCTCGCCGACTTCGACGCTCGCCGGCAGCGGCGGCAGCGACATCGTCTGCGCGCATACCCGGCGAACCAGCCCCGTTATGCGACCGTCGCCTGGGGATAGCGACACCAACCGCGTCAGCTGATCTTCTCGAACAGCAACTGGAGCTGCCATTCGTCACACGCTAGGACGCGCGGTGCCAGACGGCAATGGATTACTGGGCCTGGCTCACCGACGACATGTGAAAGTCGGGGATGCGCAGCGTGGGCATCGCGGCGCGGGTGGCCCAGTCACCCCATTCGCGCGGCAGGGTCTTCTCGCTGACGCCGGCCTCGGTGGCGCGGCGCAGCAGGTCCAGCGGACTCTCGTTGAAACGGAAGTTGTTGACCGCCGCCGTCACCCGACCATCTTCGATGAGGTAGACGCCGTCGCGGGTAAGCCCGGTGAACAACAGGGTGGTGGGGTCGACGACGCGGATGTACCACAGTGTGGTCAGCAGCAGGCCGCGCTCGGTCGCCGCGATCATGTTCTCCTGGCCGGCCGTCCCACCGGTCATCACCAAGTTGTCGGCGGCCACCGCGACCTCGGCGTCATACTTGGCGGCCGTGGCCCGCGGGTAAGCCAGCGCATTGATCACCCCGTCGCGAATCCAGTCCACATGGCTGATCTCCATGCCGTTGTCGAACGCCGACATCGTCTCCGAGGAACTGCTGACCGCGACGAAGGGCGTGCAGGCAAGGCCGGGTGCCATCGGATCGGAGAACAGGGTCAGCGGCAAGTCGGTGAGCCGCTCCCCCACCCGGGTTCCGCCGCCGGGGGCCGAGAACGCAGTCCGCCCTTCCTGTGCGCCGCGGCCGGCCATCGACCAGGCCATGTAGATCATCATGTCGGCCACCGTCGACGGCGGCATGATGGTCTCGTAGCGCCCCGCCGGCAGCTCGACCCTGCGCTGCGCCCAGCCCAGCCGCGTCGAGAGCTGCTCGAGCAGCGAATCGGTTGGCACGTCAACGAAGTCGGGTGTGCCGATGCCCGCCCAGGCGCTGGAGTCGCCACGTTTGGCATTGATTTCCACCGCACCGGTGGGCTGGGTGAAACGCCTGCGCAGTCCGGTCGAGGACGCCAGGAACGTCGTCGAAACACTGTGGTGGGCAAAGCCATACAGCCGGTCGGCGCCGCGGAAACCGCGGCTGAGCGAATCGGCGACACCGGAGAAAATCAGGGGCCCGGTGCCGGGCACCGGCGCATCCCAATCGACGGGCACCCCGGTATCGACCAGCAGCGGCGCGGCATCGCCGGCCTCCGGCGCCGAACCGGCCGCCTCCTGCGACGCGGCCACCAGCCCGGGCAACACCCGCGGGTCGGCCTCGGCGGACACCACCGTGCCGATGCGCGCGCCGGACCCGCGCCGCACCACCGAGATCACCGTCACGCTGCGGCTCACCGAAACCCCGTTGGTGGTCATCGAATTGCCCGCCCAACGCAACGTCGCCTCGACCTTGTCGGTGACCAGCACCATGGTCTCGTCGGCGCGGCCGAGCTTGGTCGCCTCATCGAGCACGATGTTGACGACATGCTGCGCAGTGATCATCGGCCGCCCTCGGTGCGGGTGTTGAGCACGTTGACGCCGCGGAACAATGCCGACGGCGAGCCGTGGCTGACCGCCGCGATCTGGCCGGGCTGGGCCTTGCCGCAATTGAACGCACCGCCCAGGCGCCAGGTCGACGGACCGCCAACGGCTTCCATCGAGTTCCAGAAGTCGGTCGTGGTGGCCTGATAGGCGACGTCGCGCAACTGACCGTCCAGCCGGCCGTCGCGGATCTGGAAGAATCGCTGGCCGGTGAACTGGAAGTTGTAGCGCTGCATGTCGATTGACCATGACTTGTCTCCGACGATGTAGATGCCGTCTTCCACCCGGCCGATCAAGTCGTCGGTGCTGATGTCATCCGGCGCCGGCTGCAGCGACACGTTGGCCATGCGCTGGATCGGCACATGATGCGGCGAGTCGGCGTAAGAGCATCCGTTGGAGCGCGGCTGCCCGAGTCGCCGGGCGAACACCCGGTCGAGCTGGTAGCCGGTGAAGATTCCGTCGCGCACCAGATCCCAGCTTTGCGCGGCCACCCCCTCATCGTCGTAACCAATGGTGGCCAAGCCGAATTCGAGGGTGCGGTCGGCGGTCACGTTCATCACCGGCGACCCGTATCGCATGACGCCCAGCTTGTCCGGGGTGGCAAACGACGTCCCGGCGTAGGCGGCCTCGTAGCCGATCGCGCGATCGTATTCTGTTGCGTGCCCGATAGATTCATGGATGGTCAGCCACAGGTTGCTCGGGTCGATCACCAGGTCTTTGCGACCCGCAATAACGCTGGGCGCCTTGATCTTTTCGGCCAACAATGACGGCAGCTGCGCCAGTTCGTCGGTCCAGTTCCACACCTCGTCGCCGGCCAGCACCTCCCAGCCCCGCCCCATCGGCGGCGCCAGCGTGCGCATCGAATCGAAGCTGCCGGCCGCCAGATCGACGGTCACCGCTTCCAGCGACGGCTGCACCCGGACCCGTTGCTGGGTGATCGAGGATCCGAAGGTGTCGGCGTAAAACGTCTGCTCCTTGACGGCCGTCAGCACCGCCGACACGTGACTGATGCCGTCGGCGCCCAGCAGCCGCCCGGAGTAGTCCTCCAGCACGGCGATCTTGTCGGGGGCCGAGATGTCGAACGGGTCGATGCGGTAGTCCGACACCCAGGTCGCGTCGGTGTAGACCGGTTCGGGCGCCAGCTCGACACGCTCGCGGCTCAGCGTCGCCAGCGTGGTAGCGACGTGCACGGCGCGCCGCGCCGTCTCGGCGGCCATCGACGGCGCCAGCTCCGCGTGCGAGGCGAATCCCCAGGTGCCGTCCACGATCACTCGCACCGCCAGGCCGACCTCACGGTTGATCAGCGCGGTCTCCAGCTCGCCGTCGCGCAGCTGGATGATCTCGGTGATGATGCGATGAACGCGCAGGTCGGCGTACGTCGCCCCGGCCGCTTTGGCCGCCGAAAGCGCGGCTTCGGCCAGCTCGTGGCGCGGCAGGTCCAGGAAGTCGGCGTCGATCCCCCGGTTCGCTGTCACGCTTACACCGTAACGGCCGGTCACGCCACGCCCCGGCGGCGCCCGCTTTAATTACCCCATGGCCAGCGCGGTGCTGAGGAAACAACCTCGATCCACCGCGCTGGGCTACGCGCTGCTGGCGCCCAGCCTGTTCGGCGTGGTCGCCTTTCTGCTGCTGCCCATCCTGGTGGTGCTCTGGCTGAGCCTGTGCCGATGGGATCTGCTCGGCCCCCTGCACTTTGTGGGCCTGGCCAACTGGCGCTCGGTGCTGACCGACGCCGGATTCGGCAACTCCTTGATCGTCACGGCCATCTTCGTGGCGATCGTGGTGCCGGCGCAGACCGCGCTGGGACTGCTCGCCGCGACCATGCTGGCCCGCCAGCTTCGCGGCACCAACCTGTTTCGCACCCTGTTTGTGCTGCCGTGGATTTGCGCACCGCTGGCGATCGCGGTGCTGTGGCGCTGGATTCTGGCCCCCACGGACGGCGTGGTGAGCACCGTGCTCGGACGCAGCATCGACTGGCTGTCGGATCCCAGCTTTGCGCTGCCGCTGGTTTCGGCCGTAGTGGTGTGGACCAACGTCGGCTACGTCTCGTTGACGTTTCTGGCGGGGCTGCTGGCGATTCCCGACGACATACACGCCGCCGCACGCACCGACGGCGCCACCGCTTGGCAGCGGTTCTGGCGCATCACCATGCCCATGTTGCGGCCCACCACCTTCTTCGTCGTGGTGACCGGGATCGTCAGCAGCGCGCAGGTTTTCGACACGGTATACGCGCTCACCGGCGGCGGTCCCGCCGGCAGCACCGACCTGGTGGCCCATCGCATCTACGCCGAGGCGTTCGGTTCGGCCGCCATCGGCCGGGCATCGGTGATGGCGGTGGTGCTGTTCCTCATCCTGATCGGCGTGACCCTGGTTCAGCACCTGTACTTCCGGCGACGGATCAGCTATGACCTCACCTAGCCGGACGGCGAATGTGGCGATCTACGCCGGGCTTTCGCTGGGCGCGTTGATCACCTTGGCGCCGTTCGCACTCGGGTTGATGACGTCGTTCACCTCGGCGCACCAATTCGTCACCGGTACCCCGTTGCAGCTGCCGCGGCCACCCACCCTGACCAATTTCGCCAACCTGGGCGGGGCCGGGTTCGGCCGCGCCGCGGCGGTGACCGCCTTGATGACGGCGGTGATCCTGTTGGGCCAGTTGACCTTCTCGGTGTTGGCCGGATACGCGTTCGCGCGCCTGGACTTCCCCGGGCGCGACGCGCTGTTCTGGGTCTACATCGCGACGCTGATGGTGCCTGGGACGGTCACGGTGGTGCCGATGTATCTCATGATGGCCCAGCTCGGCCTGCGCAACACCTTCTGGGCGTTGGTGCTGCCGTTCATGTTCGGCTCGCCGTACGCGATCTTCTTGCTGCGCGAGCACTTCCGGATCATCCCGAACGACTTGATCAACGCCGCCCGACTGGATGGGGCGAACACCTTGGACGTGATCGTGCACGTGGTGATCCCGTCCAGTCGCCCGGTCCTGGCCGCACTGGCGTTGATCACGGTGGTCTCCCAGTGGAACAACTTCATGTGGCCGTTGGTGATCACCAGCGGACACAAGTGGCGGGTGCTCACCGTCGCGACGGCCGACCTGCAGTCCCGGTTCAATTCCCAATGGACGCTGGTGATGGCGGCGACCACCGTCGCGATCGCCCCGCTGATTGCGCTGTTCGTCGCCTTTCAGCGCCACATCGTCGCGTCGATCGTCGTCTCGGGACTGAAGTGACCCGGCCACGCGGCGAGATGGCCGCCACGGCAGTCTGTTCCGCCGATTCACAACCCCCACCGCAATCTGGGCGCGCACCATGACCCGGCCCCGATTCTCCACGCTGGTCGCGGGATCGATTGCCCTGGTGGCGGTGCTGCTGGCCGCGATCGCGGTGCTGCTGGATTACTCCGACCGGCCCCACGGCGGCAAGACTGTCGTCACGGTGCGCATCTGGGGAGACCAGATCGGCGCGGCGTACCGGCAATCCTTCGAGGCCTTCAGCCGCGCCCATCCCGACATCGAAGTGCACCTGAACTTGGTGGCGTACTCGACGTACTTCAACACCCTGCGCACCGACGTGGCCGGCGGCAGCGCCGACGACATCTTCTGGCTGTCCAACGCCTACCTCGCGGCGTATGCCGACAGCGGCCGGCTCCTCGACATCGGCGCAGCGCTCGGGCCCGGGGCCGCCTCGGATTGGGAGCAGCCCGTCGTCGAGCAATTCACCCGCAACGGCAAGTTGTGGGGCGTGCCGCAACTGACCGATGCGGGAATCGCGTTGTACTACAACGCGGATCTTCTCGCCGCTGCCGGCGTCGATGCCGCCCAGCTGAACACCTTGCGGTGGAGCCCCGACGGCGGTGACACATTGCGTCCCCTGCTGGCTCGGCTCACCGTGGACGCCGACGGAAACCGCGGCGGCACATCACGTTTCGACGCCGCCCGGGTGCGGCAGTGGGCATACAATGCGGCCAACGACCCGCAGGGTATCTACCTGAACTACATCGGCTCGGCCGGTGGCGTGTTCCAGCGAGGCGACACGTTCGCGTTCGACAATCCCGCCGCCGTGACGGCCTTTCAATATCTGGTCGACCTGATCAACCGTGATCACGTCGCGCCGCCGGCCGCCGACACCAACGACAACGGCGACTTCTCCCGCAACCAATTCCTCTCCGGCAGGATGGCGCTGTTCCAGTCCGGCACCTACAACCTGGCACCGGTGGCGCGCGACGCCCGCTTCCACTGGGGGGTGGCGATGATGCCCGCCGGCCCGGCCGGCCGGGTCAGCGTCACCAACGGCATTGCCGCGGCGGGTAATGCCGCGACGAAGCACCCCGACGCCGTGCGCCAGGTGCTGACCTGGATGGGCAGCAAGCAGGGCAACGAGTACCTGGGCCGCGATGGCTCGGCCATCCCCGCGGTGTCATCGGCCCAACCGGTCTACTTCCGGTACTGGGCCGCCAAGGCTGTTGACGTCACACCGTTCTTCGCGGTGCTGAACGGTCCGCGCATCGCGGCCCCCGGCGGTGCGGGCTTTGCCGCCGGGTACGACGCCCTGAAGCCGTACTTCGACGAAATGTTCTTGGGCCGCGGCGATGTCGCAACGATGTTGCGGCGGGCTCAATCGGCGGCCAATAGCGCCGCGGCGCGCCAGTGAGGGTTCGTCATTTTGCATCTTCCGACGTTCGCGCGTCCGTGTCGTCGTTGAGCGCGCTATGGTGGCGGCCCCAGACGAAATAGAAAATCAGCGCCAATACCACCCAGCCGCTGAACGCGATCCAGGTGTACCAGTGCAGGCTGGCAAGGATGTAGCCGCAGGCCGCCACCGAAAGGATCGGTGTGACGGGGTAACCCGGGACTTTGAATCCCCGTGGCAGGTCGGGGTGGCGCACCCGTAAGACGATCACTCCGATGGAGACGACGACGAACGCGGTCAGCGTGCCGATCGACACCATGTCGGCGAGCTTCTGCAGCGGGACGAACGCCGCCAGAGTCGAGGCTGCGATCGCGACGATCACCGTGTTGCGCACCGGGGTCATGGTGCGTGGGTTCAGCGTCGCGAACCGTGCGGGCAGCAGTCCGTCGCGGCTCATGGCGAACAGGATGCGGGTCAGCCCGTACATGGTGACGAGCGTGACGCTGAAGATCGAAATGACCGCTCCGGCAGCCAGAATCGTGCCGGCCCAGCCGCCGTGCGTGACATTGTCGAGAATCGTGGCCAGCCCGGCTTCCTGCTGACCGGCGAAGTTCTGCCAGGGCTGGGTGCCCAGCGCGGCCACCGCGACCAGGACGTAGACGCCGGTGACGGTCAGCAGTGCGCCGATCAGTGCGCGCGGCATGGTCTGTTGTGGATCCTTCACCTCGTCGCCCGCGGTGGAGACGGCATCGAGGCCGATGTAGGAGAAGAAGATGGTGCCCGCGGCCGAACCGATACCCGAGATGCCGAAGGGCGCGAAGTCATGAAAATGCCTCGCGTCGAACGCCGTGAAGGCGACGATGGCGAAGACGACGAGGACGCCGAGTTTGATCATCACCATGATCGCGTTGACTCTGGCGGACTCGCTGGCACCCCGGATGAGCAACAATGCGCACATCACGATCAGCAGGACCGCCGGCATGTTCAGATAGCCGGGCTGCGCATCCCACGGCGCGGCCGATAGGGCTTGCGGCAGCTGGAATCCCAGCACATTGCTGAGCAACTTGTTCAGGTAGCCGCTCCAATTGACCGCGACCGCCGCGGTGGCAACCCCGTATTCCAATAGCAGGCACGCCGCCACGCCCACGGCCATGACCTCACCGAGAGTGGTGTACGCATACGAATACGACGACCCCGAAACCGGCACCGCCGAGGCCAATTCGGCGTAGCACACGGCCGCGAGACCGGCGGCGATCCCCGCGAGAAGAAAGGAGACGATCACTGCCGGCCCGGCCTCGGGCACCGCTACAGACATGACGAAGAAGATGCCGGTGCCGACGGTCGAGCCGACGCCGAACATGGTCAGCTGGAAGGTCCCGATGCCGCGCTTGAGGTGATCGGCGGTCCCGTGTGCGACGTGTGCACCCACCACGGGGCGCCGCCGGAGCATTTGCTCTTTCAGGCTGATCGACGTGGCTGGCAAGCGCCCCTCCTGTGGCCGGATCAGCTGATTATGAGGCAGCCTCCCGCAATACCGCAGCAAGCTGGCCAACCGCCCAGTCGATCTCCTGTGCCGTCACCACCAAAGGCGGAGCGAAGCGCAACGTCGAATCATGGGTGTCTTTGACCAAGACGCCGCGGTCGGCCAGGCGCAGGCTGATCTCCTTGCCGGTGCCCAGCGAGGGATCGATGTCGACGCCGGCCCATAAACCCAGGCCCCGCACCTCCTGGACACCGTGGCCGATCAGCTGTCGCAGCCGCCGATGCAGATGTGCGCCCAGCGCGGTCGCGCGGGCCTGGAATTCGCCGCGCGCCAGGATCGACACCACGGTGGTGCCGACGGCGGCCGCCAGCGGGTTGCCGCCGAAGGTGGAGCCATGTTCGCCTGGGTGCAACACACCCAGGACGTCGCGATCGGCCACCACCGCCGACAGCGGAACCACTCCGCCACCGAGTGCCTTGCCCAGCAGGTAGACGTCGGGAACCACCCGCCACCGATCGCAGGCGAACGTGTAACCGGTGCGGGCCAGGCCGGACTGGATCTCGTCGGCGATCATCAGCACGTTGTGCTCGCTGCACAGCGCTCGGACCGTCGGCAGGTAGTCGTCGGGCGGGACGATGATTCCGGCCTCACCCTGGATCGGCTCCAGCAGCACCGCGACGGTATTGCCGTCGATCGCCTGTGCCAGTGCGGCGGCATCACCGAACGGCACCGAGCGAAAACCGGGTGTGAAGGGCCCGAAACCATTTCGCGCCGCGGGATCCGAGGAGAAGCTGACGATGCTGATTGTGCGGCCGTGGAAGTTGTTGTCGGCCACGATGATGTTCGCCTGCTCCGCGGGGACGCCTTTGACGTCTGCGCCCCATTTGCGGGCGACTTTGAGACCACTTTCGACGGCCTCGGCGCCGGAGTTCATCGGGAGCACCATGTCCTTGTCACACAGGTAGGCAAGAGCGGCGCAGAATGGCCCGAGCTTGTCGGAATGAAACGCGCGGCTGACCAATGTCACCGTGTCGAGTTGCGCGTGCGCGGTGGCGGTGATTTCCGGGTTACGGTGACCGAAGTTCACCGCGGAATAGGCGGACAGGCAGTCCAGGTAGCGACGGCCGTCGATGTCGGTGATCCACGCGCCTGCGGCGCTTGCCGCGACCACCGGAAGCGGTGAATAATTGTGTGCCGCACGCTTTTCCACCAACCTGATCGCGGCGTCGATCCGATTGGCGATGACCTGCTGCGCGTCGAGAATCGTCATGGGAATACCTCCAAGGTGCAGCACTTGACGGAACCGCCGCCCTTGAGCAGCTCGGACAAATCGACGCCGATCGGCTCGAAACCTGCTCGACGCAGCTGAGCGGCGAAACCCGTTGCCGCGCATGGGAGCACCACGTGCAGACCATCGGAGACCACGTTGAGGCCCAGCACGTACGCATCGGCCGTGTCGGTGATGATGGCATCCGGAAAGAGCGCGCCCAGTTTCTCTTGGGCGGCGGCGCTGAATGCCGGCGGGTAGAACGCGATGGTGTGGTCGTCGAGAACAGCCAGGGCGGTGTCGAGATGGTAGAAGCGAGGGTCCACCAGCTCCAGTGAGATCACCGGCGCGCGCAGCGCCGCGGAGATTTCCGAGTGCGCACGCCGGTCGGTGCGAAATCCCCAGCCGGCCAGCACGATCTCGCCGACCTTGAGCAGGTCGCCTTGCCCTTCGTTGATGTGGCGGGTGTACATCGGCCGGTAGCCCAGCGACGACATCCACCGGGCGTAGGCGCGCGATTCGCCGACCCGTTCGGCAAACCGAAATCTGGCGACGATCGCGACATCGTGCGCGACGAACCCGCCGTTGGCGGCGTAGACCATGTCCGGCAGCCCGGCCACGGGCTCGATCACATCCACCTGATGGCCCAACCGCAGGTAGGTGGCATGCAAGCTTTCCCACTGCGCTTGTGCGAGAGCGACGTCGACGGGTGTGGTGGTGTCCATCCAGGGGTTGATCGCGTACTCCACCGCGAAAAAAGTCGGCGGCGTCATCGCGTACCGGCGGACGCTCGGCGTGCGGGCGAGCGTGGCGGGTCCGGCCGACCGCCTCCCGGTGCGGGGCGTCACCACATGCTGGTCCGTCATGAATTAACGGTATTTGCGGCCTATCTGTTAATCAATCTCCGTAGGTTGCGTGTCTATGCCTGATTTATTGCGTTATAGTGCGGCAAACGGAAATTTGTTGTGATCATCAGCGGAGGAGGGTCATGGACCGCTTGGACGAGACCGACGAGCGGATCCTCGCCGAGCTGACCGAGCACGCGCGGGCCACCTTCGCCGAGATCGGCGAGAAGGTGAATTTGTCGGCGCCGGCGGTGAAACGGCGCGTCGATCGGATGCTGGACAGCGGCGTCATCAAGAGCTTCACCACGGTCATCGACCGCAACGCGCTGGGCTGGAACACCGAGGCTTATGTGCAGGTGTTCTGCCACGGCCGAATCGCACCCGACGCGCTACGAGCGGCCTGGGTGGACATCCCCGAGGTGTTCAGCGCCGCGACCGTCACCGGCACACCCGATGCGATCCTGCATGTGCTGGCCCGCGACATGCAGCATTTGGAGAGGGCGCTGGAACGGATCCGGTCCAGCGCCGACATCGAACGCAGTGAAAGCATTGTCGTGTTGTCCAACCTGATCGACCGGATGCGGCCGTAACGCGCGGCGGTCAGCGTCGACGAAGCGGCCGCGCCGATTCGGGACGATCGTCATGTGCTCGGGCAGCCGGACGACGAGTTGCCTAGTGGAATTGCAGTATCGAGTCGAGCACGACTCCGAGGGCGCCGGCCGCGGTGGTGATGCCGAGCGCCACCCAGTCCGCCAGTTTCGGTCGTGCCGGTGCGGCCGCCAGCTGGCCGATACCGCCCCGGGCGGTGATCGCGTCGCCCATCTCGTCGGCCCGTCGCAACGTCACAACGATTGCCGCGGTGAGTAGGTCGATCATGTCCCGGGCCTGCTGGCGCCGGCGGGCTCTGCGGCTTCGGGGCTCCTGGTTGGGGCGCAGTCGCCGGGCGGCGTAGAGCACCTGGAATTCTTCGATCAACATCGGGAAGGCACGCAGCGCAAGCGCCAAGGCGACGGCCCATTCGTCGCTCGGGATCCGTAGCCAGCGCAGCGGTCGGCCCAAAGCCGCCAGCGCCGGCCCCATTTCGGCGACATTGGTGGTCCATGACAGCATCGCGCCCAGCCCGATCAACACGATCGACAGCACGGTGACCCGCACGAAGTGCAACGTTCCGCCCAGTCCGATGTGCACCCCGGCTACCGCGATCTCCGGACTTCCGGCGCCCAGTGCGGCGGTTATGGCTCCCACCGCCAGGGCGATCCATATCCAGCGCCGCGGCGAGGGCAGCGCGCCGCGCGGGATGTGGGCGAGCCGGGCCGCGGTGATCAGCAAGGCCAACATCAGCCCGACCGTCGCCCAGCCCGGGTAGAAGGTCAGCAGGATCGAAACACCAAGCACCACGAGCAGTTTGGTGCCCGCCCACAACTCGTGGATCTTCGACGTGCCGGGAACCGGCACCAACAGCACCACCGGCCGATGCGTACGCCGGTTGCGGCTTGGTGCCGGCTTGGTGTCCGCGGGAGCGGTCACGGCATACCCCCCGCAGCGGTCGACGCGGCTTCCAGCATTCCGTCGCGCAGGAACAGGGCTCGCGGGCAGAGCTCCTCCAGCCCGACGATGTCGTGGGAGATCACCACCACCGTCAGACCCCGTTCCCTGCGCAGGTTCTCCAGCAGCCGCAGCAGGCCGCGCTGGCTGCCGATGTCCAATCCTGCCAGCGGCTCGTCGAGCACCAACGCCCGTGGGGAGCGCGCCAGCAGCCCGGCCAGCACCACGCGGCGCATCTGGCCGCCGCTGAGCTGATCGATGCGGCGCTTGCCCATCGCCGGGTCCAGCCCGACGGACATCAGCGCCTCGGCCACGCGGTCGGTGTCGAGGTGCGAAAAACCCGCTGCGGATGCGACTTCGGCGTCGACATGATCGCGCATCAGCTGCAGCCGGGCGGACTGAAACGACAGCGCGACCTCGCCCACGCGTTCGTGGGTGGGCTCGCCATCGAGTAGGCAGCTGCCCCCCGTCGGCGTTGTCAGGCCGGCCATGATCCATGCCAGCGTCGACTTACCCGAGCCGTTGCCACCGTGGATCAACACCCCGTCGCCCTGTTCCACCACGAAGCTGATGTTGCGCAGGGCGACCTTGGACCACGGTGTGCCACTGGCGTATTCGTGGCTGACGTCGATGAGTTCCAGCACCGGGGTGCTGGAACCGGGACCGACGGCGGCGGCCTGGGCCGGCGCGGTCGCGGTTTCGGTCGTCACGGTGTTGTCCGGCGAGTCACTGAGGTTGATGATGCGGTCGGCGGATGCCGCCTCGTTGTCGTAATGGGTGATGTGCACCAAAGTCGTCTGGTGCCGTTTCGCGAGGCCGGACAGCACGCTCAGCAAGGCGTCTCGACCCTGCTGGTCAACCATGGTGGTGACTTCGTCGGCGATGAGCAGCGCCGGGTCCCGCGCCAGCGCGGCCGCGAGCGCGAGGCGCTGCAGTTCGCCGCCGGACAAACTTCCGGTGTCGCGTTCGGCGAGCCCTTCGAGACCGACCTCGCGCAGCAGTTGGTCGACATCGATCTCGGCATCCGGCGGCAAACCCCACACCACGTCGTCGGCGACCCTGGTACCCAGCACCTGGCTCTTGGGGTGCTGCAGCACGATCGCCGTGCCGCCCATCTCGCCGAGTCCCACCGTTCCCGGACGCTCGACCCTGCCGGCCGTCGGTGACCGGCCGGCCAAAATCAGCATCAGTGTGGTCTTCCCCGAACCGTTGGCGCCGGTCACCGCGATGTGTTCGCCGGGCCGGACATCGAGACTGACCTCGCCCAGGGCGTCCCGCTCGGCCCCGGGGTACCGGAACCGCACCTTGTCCAGCCGCACCGGCACCGGCCCCACCGGGCCGCCGCGCGTCTGCGCATCATCGGAGGTGTCCAGCTTGTGCACGTCAGGGATTTTGCGCATCCGCTCCAGCAGGCGGGACAGTGCCGACCAGCTGATGAACGAAACGATGACGACCAACAGGACCATGTACGGGAAAATCAGCAACGGCCAGTGCTTGATGCCGTCGGCGACGTATCGCTGCAGCCCGGCGCCGGCGCCGTGCAGATGGACCCAATTCAGAAACGCGGCCACTCCGTTGGCGTTGGCGGTGATGACGTCGAAGAACAATTGCCGCAGCCGGCTCAGCACCGCCAGCACCGCTACCCATCCGGCGCCCCAAAGGACCCCGGCGACCAGCGACAGCACGGCGACGGTCGGCAAGCCGCGCCCTTTGCGTTTGACGATCCCGCACAATCCGCCGACCCAGGCGCAATCGACGAGCATGAACAGACTGCCCAGTCCGGCGATCAAAAAGGCGACCACCCCACCGGCCACCGTCGCGGCCACCAGCGCTCGCGGTCGATAGCGGTAGGCGAGCAATCCCATGGGCACGGTGCCCAGCACGCCTAACCCCTGAGCGAATGGGATTACCGCGGCGAGGATCTCGATAGCCGCGCAGAGGGCCCCCATGACCGCGGCCTGTGCCAACTCATTCGGCCGCAGCGCCCCTTCGCCAGATCGCCGGAAACGCAGCAAGGTCACTTGGGCGATTCTGCCAGCCGTGCGCAGGAGTGTCCGATGAAGACGGGTTTTGCGCGCCACGCGCCGCATTTTTGGCCTCGCTTAGCAAAGCTATGCAACCATGGAGACATGGACAACGTCGGCGAAGCCGCAAACCTCGAGGGAGCGCAGGGACTGGGAGCCGATCTGCTCGCCGTGGTCGCGCGGCTGAACCGCATGGCCACCCAGCGCATCCAAATGCCGTTGCCCGCAGCGCAGGCCAGGCTGCTGGCCACCATCGAAGCTCACGGCGAAGCCCGGATCGGTGACCTGGCCGCCGTCGATCACTGTTCGCAACCGACGATGACAACGCAGGTGCGCCGACTGGAGGAGGCGGGCCTGGTCACGCGGATGGTCGACCCGGGAGATGCGCGTGCAGTGCGCATCCGCATCACGGCCGAGGGCAGGCGCACGCTCAACGCCGTGCGGGCAGACCGCGCCGCCGCGATCGAACCGCAATTGGCGCTGCTCGACTCCGCGGATCGCCAGGTACTGATGCAAGCGGTCGACGTGTTGCGCGGTCTGCTGGACAGCGCCTCGCTGGCCACCTCCGCTGCGGGCCGCCGCAACACGGTGTGAGCGACGCGACGCTGGTGGTCGCCTTCGGGCGGGGGTAGACACTTAAGCGAGCACGGCGACCGGCGCCCGAGGGCGAGGCAGTCCTGAAGGCGAACCAAATCGAGCTGACCGGTGACGAAAGGTGGCGGCCATGCCGACCGAGGCTTCGGCCCTCCCGGCCTCGCTGACGGTATGGGCCGGGCCGACGAGGTACGTCTTCACCCCGGGCCGCGACGTGATCGTGGGCTACGGCCCGGGCTGTGACATTCCGCTGGAGCGTCTGGGCAATCCGCCGCAGCCGCCCCCGGCGCCACGCGTGGACGTGATCGTACGGTTCACGGGAACGCACTGGGTGGCCATCGATCTGAGCCGCCGCGGCGTCTTCGTCAACGGATCCCGGGTGCCGACCGTGGAGATCCACGACGGCCTGGGGATCGCCATCGGGGATCCCCAGCGCGGTCCGCGGCTGGTCTTTCGAACGGCGCCCTCGGCCGCACCGCCCGGCCATCCCCCGCCCGGCGGCCCGGCGCAGCCCCCGCCGAATGCCCCGCAGGCGCCTCCGCGCGGCGCGCCACAGCCAGGTCGTCCGAATGAGGCCAACCCGCGGATACCGACCCAGAGCGCCACCCGACGCATGCCCGTCGTCGCGCCGGTACCGCCGGCCGCAGCGCCGCGGCCTGTGCCGCCCGGTCCGCTGCCTCCGCCGCCGCCCGGCGCGGTTCCCCCGCCCACGTCGCCCGTGGCCCAGCCGCCGTTTCCAGCGATGACCGCGCCCGCCGCGGAACCCGAGCAGCACAAGGGCCCTAGCCTGATCGAGCGCATGGTGACCAGCAAGTTCCGCGTCCAGCGCCCCTCCTTCCGCACCGCGGAAGCCAACTCCACCTTTCGCCTGCCGCTGCGAACCGCGTGGCGCACCACCGGGGCGACGGCCTACCGGCTGGGGTTGACGGTCGACGGGCACGACATGCTGTCAGGCATCTCGTGCACAGTGCGGCCCGGCACCGTGACCGCCGTCATCGGGCCGTCGGCCGCACGCAATTCCGCGCTGCTCGCGCTGCTGGCCGGCACCAGGGAACCCAGCTCCGGTCGCGTCACCGTCGACGGTCATGATGTCCGCGCCGAGCCGGAGTCCATGCGCACCCGCATCGGGCTGGTGTCGCGGGACGACCGCCTGCACCGGCAGCTCACCGTCGCGCAAGTCGTCGAGTACGCCGCCGAACTGCGGCTGCCACCGGACACCTTGCCCGAGGAGCGCGAGCGCGTGGTCGGCCAGATTCTCGACGAACTCGGGCTGGCGCCGCACCGGGACACCCGGATCCGCAACCTCTCACCGGAGGTGCGCCGGTCCGCCGCCCTGGCGGTCGAGCTGGTCACCCGGCCGAGCCTGCTCGTGGTCGACGAACCCACCGCCGGACTGGATGCGGCCCAACAACGTCACGTCATGGCGATCCTGCGGCACCAGGCCGATATCGGCTGCGCCGTCGTGGTCGCGATTTCGGCGCGCGACTCGCTGACCGACGTCAATGCCTGCGACCAGGTGCTGGTGCTCACCGCCGCGGGCACAGTGGCGTATCTCGGAACGCCGCTGCAGGTCGAGTCCGCCATGGGGACCACCGACTGGTCGAGGGTGCTCGCGCAGGTCGGGGCCGATCCCGAAGGAGCCCACCGTGCGTACCGGGCGCGGCCCCAGCCTGCGGCACCGACCACCCCACCGGAGGTTGAGGCACCCGGTGCGCCGCCACCCGGGCTGCCGTGGAGCCGGCAGGTCCAACTGCTGGCCCGACGCGAGGTTCACCTGCTTCTCGGCGATCGCCTCTACTTGGCGTTTCTGGCCATTCTGCCGTTCGCGTTGGCCGGGCTGGCGCTGCTGATCCCGGGTGACTCCGGCCTGACGCGGCCCGACCCGAACAGCGCCAACGCGCACGAAGCCATCGAGATCCTGGCCGCCTTGAATGTCGCCGCGGTGATCATCGGCACGGCGCTGACCGTCCGGGCGTTGGTGTCCGAACGCCGCGTCTACCGGCGCGAGCAGGAGGTCGGGCTGTCCGCACCGGCCTACCTGACCGCCAAGGTCACCGTGTACGGCCTGGCCGCGGCCATCTGGACGGCCGTCGTGTTCGCGATCGTGATCGCGGTCAAGGGCGAGCCGGACAACAGCGCCGTGCTGCTGCACAACGCCACGGTCGAGCTCTACGTGAGCGTGGCCCTCACCGCGATCGTCTCCGCGGTCATCGGCCTCGCGCTGTCGTCGCTGGGAAAGTCGCTGCGCGAGGTGCTGCCGCTGGTGGTTCCGGTGATCCTGGCCTCTGCGCTGTTCAACGGGAGCCTGGTGCAGCTGGTGAGTGTGTTGGGCCTGCAGCAGATCAGCTGGTTCGTCCCTGCCCAATGGGGCTTCGCGGCCGCGGCGTCCACCGCGAATCTGCGCAGAGTCGACTCGCTGGCCGCCAACGCCGTGACGTGGACCCACTACAGCGGCTGGTGGGTGTTCGACATGGGGATGCTCCTGCTGTTCGGCGTCATCGCGGCGGTGTTCGCGCTCTGTCGGCTCCGGTCGCGCCTCGGCGAGCGCCGCAAGCCGTCCACGGAGCGCCAGCCGCAGGAAGCCCCTCAACCCACGGGCTGACTTCGGGCGCCGGGTCGGTGGCCGTCCCGAAGTCTCTTTCGCGACATGAACTGTCGCCGTTGTTCCCGCGACGCGACCCGGCCATTACTGTCGGCTTATGGCGCCTGAAACGACTAGCACTGCCGAGTATCTGCGCAACGCCCTGGACGGGCGCTGGCGCGATGTCAGAAACCGGATGCGGGACACGCTCACCGAGGACCTGTTCCGACCGCACTACACACCGAACACCGTGATCGCGCGCACCAAGGTGGCGGAGCAGATGAGGATCATGGCGGCGTTCGGCGCGGCCGCCGACAGTTTCAAGAAAGAGCACGGCGGCACCGGCGACGTCGGCGCGGCGATCACGATGATCGAGATGCTGGCGATGTCGGACCTGTCGCTGATGGTGAAGGCCGGCGTGCAGTGGGGGCTGTTCGGCGGGGCCGTGGAGAACCTGGGCACTGAGCGCCACCACGAGATGTACGTGCCCAAGATCATCAACCTGGAGTTGCGCGGCTGTTTCGCGATGACCGAGACCGGGCACGGCAGCGACGTGCAGTCGCTGGAGACCACCGCGACCTACGACCCGGAAACGCAAGAGTTCGTCATCGACTCCCCCACCCCGTCGGCGCGTAAGGACTACATCGGCGGTGCCGCCGAAACCGCAACCATGGCAGCGGTTTTCGCGCAACTGATCACCACCGAGGACGGCAAGCCGGTCAATCACGGTGTGCACTGCGTCCTAGTCCCGATCCGCGACGAGGAGGGCAACGACCTGCCCGGGGTCACCACGTCGGACTGCGAATACAAGGGCGGGCTGCCCGGCGTCGACAACGGCCGCATTGTGTTCGACCACGTCCGCGTTCCACGGGTCAACCTGCTGAACAAATACGGCGACGTCGCGGAAGACGGCGCGTACAGTTCGCCGATCGACAACCCGAACCGCCGGTTCTTCACCATGCTGGGCACCCTGGTCCGCGGCCGGATCACCGTGGGCGGCAGCGCCGGCGCCGCCGGGCGGGTGGCACTGGATATCGCTACCCGATATGCATTGCAGCGCAGGCAGTTCAAGGCACCCGATGACGACTCCGAGGTGCTGATCATGGATTACCTGGTGCACCAGCGGCGACTGTTTCCGTTGATCGCGAAGTCATACGCGCTGCAGTTCGCGCAGAACGAGCTGGTCGGCAAATGTCATGACGTACAGAGCGCGGACGCACCCGACGCCGACGAGCAGCGTGAACTCGAGGCGCGTGCCGCCGGGCTGAAGGCCGCCAACACGTGGCATGCGAGCCGGGCGATCCAGGAGTCCCGCGAGGCGTGCGGCGGCGCCGGCTACATGGCCGAGAACCGGCTGATCGGACTGCGGGGCGACACCGACGTTTTCACCACCTTCGAGGGCGACAACCATGTGCTGACCCAATTGGTGGCCAAGGAACTGCTGACGGCCTATGCCGACGACATCAAGAGCATGAGCCCGGTCGAATGGGTACGCTTCGCCGCCAGCACCGTCGGCGACCGTGTGGTCAAACGCACTGCTGCAGAAGCGATTATCCAAACAATCGTCGATGCCCGGCAAGACAACGAGGAAGAGGGCAGCCTGTTCAACCGCGGTACGCAGATCACGATGTTCGAGGACCGCGAAGAATATCTGTTGGCATCGGTGGCCCGCCGGCTGCAGGCCAAATCCAAAGAGATGTCGGCATTCGACGCGTTCAACTCGGTGCAGGATCACGTGTTGCATGCCGCCAGCGCGCACATCGATCGAGTTATCTTGGAGGCGTTCGTCGCCGGGATCGAGGCATGCCCCGACGAGAAGGCTCGCGAACTACTCGGCATCCTATGTGACCTGTACGCCCTGTCGGTCATCGAGGACGATAAGGCCTGGTACATCGAGCACCGCTACCTGTCCACCGAGCGCGCAAAGGCGGTCACCCGGGGCATCAACGACCGTTGCCGCGCGCTGCGCCCGCACGCCGAGACGCTGGTAGACGGCTTCGGGATCCCGGAGCGTCTGCGTTACGTCGAGATGCTGCACCCGGAGAACCTGGCCGAGGCCGTCACGAGCTGACGGGCTGCTCGGCGAGCGCCTCCCGGATCGGCAGGGAAGTTATTGGCGCGGAACGTTATTGATTCGGAACCTTGCCCAGGGTTTGCAGCTTGCCATCTGGGCCGATCCGGAACTTCACCGTTCCGATCCCGGTGGGACAGCACAGCTGATCATTTCCCTTCTGCCACTGGTATTGAACGGTGACCGTGTCATCCGTGGGCGGTAGCACGGTTATATACGGCTTTGGGTTCGGGGTGGGGCTACCGAGCGGCGTGTTGTGGTCGAAGAAGAGCAATTGTTGCGGACTTGATTCGCTGGCGATGGTGGGGATGATCTGCACCCAGTACAACCGGCAGTTTCGCGTGTGCCCCCTGCCGATCTCGACCCAGATGGTGCCGGGGACGGCAATGGGAACCGCGGTGATGGCCCGTCGCACGGTCTCGGCCGTGGGTCCGTCGGAGTCTTTGCAGGTGTCAGGTCGGGCCTGTGGGGGCGCGGTCGGCTTCCCGCCGCAGCCGGAGGCCAGCAAAACCAGAAAGATCACAATGAGCTGACGCACGCGGTGAGCTTAGCGAAGACTGTGAATGTCCCGTCGGTTTGGTCAAAAACCCCGTTCCAAGAAGCGCTTCGAGGGCCGTTCTGAGTAACCTCGAGCGAGCCCTGCGGTCAACGATGACCTGCGCTAACGCAACCTTGAGCCGCACATTCCCCCGGCGAATTCACACCAGCGCGTCGGCCGTTGAGAGGAAGAAGTAAACCGGGGGAAATTTCGGGCAGCGATGCCGAAACATGCCTGCTAGACAATGAACCCACCCGATACGGAGCTAACCCGTACGCACGACGGAGGGACGCAAGCGTGGCCAGGGAGTCCATGGCGCCTGAAAACGCCGTGAACACCATGTGCGCTTACTGCGGCGTCGGTTGCGGCATGGTGTTGCAGATCACAACCGATCCGAAAGCGGGGCGGGATCACGTCGCCAGGTCGGTTGGGAACAAACAACATCCAGCCAACTTCGGCCGGCTCTGCACCAAAGGGGCCACCACCGCGGACATGCTCGGCGCGCCGGGCCGGCTGAACTCCGCCTACGCGCGGGCCGATCGAGGCGAACCACTCGAGCCCGTCGACATGGACCAGGCGATCTCCCAGTGCGCGAAGCGGTTACGGACGATCGTCGATCACCACGGCCCGGACGCCTTCGCGATGTATGTGTCCGGCCAGATGTCCATCGAGGCGCAGTACCTGGCGAACAAGCTGACCAAGGGTTTCATCGGCACCAACCAGATCGAGTCGAATTCGCGGCTGTGCATGGCCAGCGCGGGTTCTGGTTACAAGCTCTCGCTGGGCGCCGACGGCCCACCCGGGTCATACCAGGACTTCGAGCGCGCGGACGTATTTTTCGTCATCGGCGCCAACATGGCCGACTGCCACCCGATCCTGTTCCTGCGGATGATGGACCGAGTCAAGGCGGGCGCCAAGCTGATCGTCGTCGACCCGCGCCGCACCGCGACCGCCGACAAAGCGGACTTGTTCCTGCAGATCGCGCCGGGATCGGACCTGGCACTGCTCAACGGGCTGCTACACCTGATGGTCGAGAACGGCCACACTGACCCCGATTTCATCGGCGAATTCACCGAAGGCTGGGAGGTGATGCCCAGTTTCCTGGCGCAGTACACCCCCGACATGGTCAGCGCTGCCACCGGGATTCCAGAAGACGACATCCGCAAAGCGGCTCAAATGATCGGCGAAGCCCCGAATTTCATGAGCTGCTGGACGATGGGCCTCAACCAGAGCACCCACGGCACCTGGAACACCAACGCCATCTGCAACCTGCACCTGGCCACCGGTGCCATCTGCCGGCCAGGCAGTGGGCCCTTCTCCCTGACGGGGCAACCCAACGCGATGGGCGGTCGCGAGATGGGTTATATGGGGCCGGGTTTGCCGGGGCAGCGCTCGGTGGCATCCGAGGACGACCGCGCGTTCGTCGAAAACCTATGGGGCATACCGCGGGGAACGCTGCGCACCGAGGTGGGCAGCGGCACCATCGACATGTTCTCCCGGATGGCCGAGGGGCAGATCAAGGCGTGCTGGATTATCTGCACCAATCCCGTTGCCTCCGTGGCCAATCGGAAGACAGTTCTGGCCGGACTGGAACGCGCCGACTTGGTGATGGCCCAGGACGCGTTCTTCGAGACCGAGACCAACGAATACGCCGACGTGCTGTTGCCGGCGGCCCTGTGGACGGAGTCCGAAGGGGTCATGGTCAACTCCGAGCGGAACATGACGCTGTTCCAGCCCGCGGCGCAGGCGCCCGGCCACGCTCTGCCCGACTGGCAGATCATCGCCCGGGTCGCCTGCGAGATGGGATTTTCCGAAGCGTTCAGCTACAACTCCGCCGAGGAAGTCTTCGAAGAAATCAAGCGGTTCTCCAACCCGAAGACCGGCTATGACCTGCGTGGCGTCAGCTATGAGCGGCTGCGTCAGGGCCCGCTGCAGTGGCCGTGCGCGCCGGAGGGCGGGGGCGACCGCAACCCGATCCGTTACCTCAACGACGGTGTCAGCCAGACGCAGTTGGTCCGCGAGGACGGCAGCGTGCCCCGGTTGGCCTTCCCGACTCCGACGGGTCGTGCGGTGTTCTTCGCCCGCCCGCACCTGCTGCCCGAGGAAATGCCGGACGACGACTACCCGTTCCTGCTCAACACCGGTCGGCTGCCGCACCAATGGCACACCATGACCAAGACCGGCAAGGTCACCAAACTCAACAAGCTCAATCCCGGACCGTTCGTCGAGATCCACCCGGACGACGCCGCCCGCCTGCACATCGTCGACGATGATCAGATCGAAATCGCCTCCCGCCGGGGCCGTGCCGTGCTGCCCGCGGTCGTCAGTGACCGGGTGCGGCCCGGGAGCTGCTTCGCGCCCTTCCACTGGAACGACGCCTTCGGCGAATATCTGTCGATCAATGCCGTCACCAACGATGCCGTCGATCCGATCTCGAACCAGCCGGAATTCAAGGCGTGCGCCGTCACGCTCACCAAGGTCGCCGTCTCTCAACATGTTTCGTTCACCGAGGCACCGGCGCCCACCGACACGCCACGATCCGCGCCCACGGAGGTACGAGAAATCAGCGCGTCACAAGTCGACGCACTCGGCGAATTGCTGGGTGTGGCAACACAACCCAAGCCTGACTTCAACAGGGACGGCCGCGCATACCTGGCCGGCATGCTGTCCGGGCTTCGCTCGGACGCCGGCCGCAGCGCCGGCGGAGTACCGACCCTGCCACTGAATGCGCCATTCGATTCCAGCACCCGGCTATGGGTGGATGGCCTGCTGGCGGGACTGTTCTCCCGCATCGACGGACCCGAACCGGCGGCGCGGCCCGAGGGCGCCCAATCGCCTCCGCTGCCCTCCGCTGAGCAACCCCCCGCCGCGCCGGCGGACGCCAAACCCGCGGCCGAGCGCGCGCCCGTCGTGGTGCTATGGGCGTCGCAGACCGGGAACGCCGAGGAACTCGCCGCCGAGATCGCCGCCCGGTTGGGCGCCGCCGAACTCCCCGTCACGCTGCACAGCATGGACGACTTCCCGCTCGCCGAGTTGGCGGCGACCCGAGAGTTGTTGCTCGTCACCAGCACCACCGGTGACGGCGAAGCGCCCGACAACGGCGTTAACTTCTGGCGGGCACTGACCTCCGACGGCGCGCCGCGACTCACCGGCACCCGCTATGCCGTGCTCGCGCTGGGCGACTCCAACTACGACGACTTCTGCGGTCACGGACGCAAACTGGACGCGCGCCTCGCCGAGTTGGGCGCGACCCGCATCGCCGACCGGGTGGACTGCGAACCCGACTATGACGACCCCGCGGCGAAGTGGATAAGCGAAGTGATCGGCGCCCTGACCCGCAACCCCACGTCCGTCGGCGGGGATGGAAGCGCGGCGGTGGCCCGCACTTCCGCTGTTGCGGTGCCAGCGCGGCCAACAGCGCCGGCACCGAACGGCTACAGCAAAAAGCATCCGCTGATCACCGGCATGGTCCGCAACACCGTATTGAGTCAGCCCGAGTCGACAAAAGACGTGCGGCACTTGGTGTTCGACTTGCCGGAGGGATCCGTGACCTACGAGGCCGGTGACGCCCTCGGTGTGTGGCCGCGCAACAGCGACGAGCTGGTTGACGAATGGCTGTCGGTCACCGGACTGAACGGGCAGACCCCGGTCGAGGTTGGCGAGCACGGCCTGATGTCGTTGCGCTCCGCGCTCACCGAGCGCATCGAGATCGCCCACATCAGCCGGGACATGGTGCGGTTCGTGCAGGAGCGCACGGGTGACTCGACCCTCGCGGAGCTGCTGAAGCCGGAAAACAAACGCGCACTGGCGGATTGGACGTGGGGGCGCCAGTCCATCGACCTGCTGTCCAGGCTTCCGGTGTCAGCATCGGCACACGAGTGGCTGCGGGTGCTCAAACGCCTTCAGCCGCGACTGTATTCGATTTCGTCGAGTCCCAAAGCGTGCCCGGGAGAAGTTCACCTGACGGTCTCACCGGTGCGCTTCAACTTCCAGGGCGTGCCGCGCCGCGGAGTGTGCTCGACCTACCTTGCCGACCGCTCCCCCGGTGACCGAGTGGCCGTCTATCTGCAGCCCTCCCGCAATTTCCGGCCCCCGAGTGACTCCGACACGCCGATGATCATGATCGGCCCCGGGACGGGTATCGCACCCTTCCGCGGCTTCCTGCAGGAACGGCGGGCGCTCGGCCACACCGGACCCAACTGGCTGTTCTTCGGCGAGCAGCACGCCGCCACCGACTTCTACTACCGCGACGAACTCGAGCAGATGCGTGACGACGGGTTCCTCACCGAGCTGGACCTGGCCTTCTCCCGGGACCAGCAGCATAAGGTCTACGTGCAGCACCTGATGCGCAACCGGGGAGCGGAGCTGTGGAGCTGGCTGCAGGACGGCGCCCAGCTGTACGTTTGCGGCACCGCCGACCCGATGGCCAAGGACGTCGACCGGGCGCTGTGCGAGATCGCGGCCGAATTCGGCAGGCTCGACCCGGAGGCGGCGAAGGACTATGTCCAATCGCTGAGCGCCGACAAGCGCTACCACCGCGACGTCTACTAGCGCCCACCTGCCGCTGAACCCGTAACACAGCGGAAACACCGCACACCCGCCGCCGAAACTTCCGCGTCGCACGATGCACTCAAGAGGTCGCGCACCTGAAGGAGTGACGTCGTCGTGGCTCGGGAGTGTGATGGACCCGATCGGGTCATCAAGAACGGCTGCCCCCTGCAATGCCGGCTGCGGTACGGCGGAAACGGCGACGCACCGGTCAATGACCAGGTCGATTGGGCGGGGCTGCCCATCAACCTGGACTTCGCGTTCTCGCGGGCTCAACGCGACAAGGTCTACGCGCAGCATCTGCAGCGCAGACGCGGTACCCAGTTCGGGCCGTGGCGACCCGGCGCCCACGTGTGCGTCTGCGAGATCGCCGACGAATCGCTCACCGGCGGATAGCGACGCCCGCTCAGACCGCCTCACGGCGCTGAGACGCGGCGCGGGCGGGCGCAAAAATCACCGTGGTTGAAATCAGTTGATGCCGCGGCGGCCGATATACCTGCGCACGCCCAGCTGCGCCGACCCGGTGAGCATGGTTTTTGGCAGACGTTCCGCCCGGCAGTCATCGCACGTCGCCGTGCTCACGTAATCAGCTTTCGGGGTACCAGAAAATATGCCGATTGCCGAGAGCCGAAGAACAGCGCACGCCGCCGCCGCGCCGACAACAGGTTGAAAACGATGGTGGACGTGACGATCATCGAAACCTCCGGACTGGGCGACCGCAGTTATCTCATCAGCGACGGCACGGTCGCCGTCGCCGTGGATCCGCAACGAGACATCGATCGGGTGCTCGAGCTGACCGAAGACCTGCGCATCACCCACGTGCTGGAGACCCACATCCACAACGACTACGTGACCGGCGGGCTGGCACTGGCCGACGCGACCGGCGCCCAATACGTCGTTCCCGCAGGGGAAGACGTCTACTTCAACCGGCACGCGGTCGAAGATGGCGACCGGATCGACAGCGGCGGAATCCATTTGGAAGTGCTGCGCACACCCGGACATACCCACCACCACGTCAGCTATGTGCTGCGCGAGGAGTCCGGCGACGCCGTCGGTGTTTTCACAGGCGGGTCGCTGCTCTTCGGCAGCACGGGCAGAACGGACCTGGTCGGCGACCACCACACCGAGGAACTGGCCCGGCTGCAATACCATTCGGTCCGGCGCCTCGCCGACGAGCTGCCTTCGGCGACCGCGATCTATCCCACCCACGGATTCGGCAGTTTCTGTTCGGCTACGCCAGCCGACGGGGACGCCTCCACCATCGGCGAACAACGCCGCAGCAACCCGGCGCTGACCCAGGACGAACAACAGTACGTCGACGAGCTGCTGGCCGGGCTTTCGGCGTTTCCCGCCTACTACGCACACATGGGCGCCATCAACAAAGCGGGCCCCGAACCGGCCGACCTGTCCCCGCTCAAACCGGTAGACGCACAAGAGCTTCACCGCCGGATCGACGCCGGCGAATGGGTGGTCGACCTGCGGAACCGCACGGCGTTCGCGGCCGGGCATCTCCGCGGCAGCTACGGCTTCGAGCTGTCCGGGTCTTTCGTCAACTACCTCGGATGGCTGTACAGCTGGGGCGCACCGCTGACCCTGATCGGTGAGGACGTCCGGCAGGTCGCCGACGCCCAACGTGAGCTGGCCCGCATCGGCGTCGATCGCCTCACCGGCAGCGCCACCGGCGACATCCGCGCTCTGGCCGATGGGGCGGCGCTGCGCAGCTACCGGGTCGCGTCTTTCGAGGACCTCGTCGATGTGCTCGGCGACGGCGCGGTCACCGTCCTCGACGTCCGTCAGCCGCACGAATTCGAGCGCGGCCACGTGCGCGATGCGGTCAACATTGCGTTGCACGAACTACCGGAACGCCTCGGCGAAATATCGCAAGAACGCGAGCTGTGGATCCACTGCGCCAGCGGCTACCGGGCGTCGATCGCAGCGGCGCTGCTCGATCGGCATCAACGCCGTGTCGTGCTCATCGACGACGACTACGACAACGCGGAGAAGATCGACATCACCTCAGGTTCACCATGATTGAAAGGGCGGGTTCTCACCGCGACAGCGGGTAGTGCTAGAGGATGCGCCCACCACGGGAGGTATCACATGAGCGCACCGACCGCCGACGCCATCACGTCGGCTGAGCTGCGCAAGCGGCTCGAGTCTTCCGCCGCTCCGCGCATAGTCGACGTGCGGACACCCGCGGAGTTCGAAACGGCACACATACCCGGGTCCTACAACGTGCCCCTCGACGTAGTGGACGGACATGCTGCTCAGATCGCCCGACTGCTGGAACGGGACCGGGAGGTCGTCTTGGTATGCCGTTCGGGACAACGCTCTACCAAGGCCCAAACGCTGTTGCGGGACGCCGGTTTGACCGGCGGGCGCGTCCTGGAAAACGGAATCATCGACTGGGAAGAGCAAGGCTTCGTCGTCGACCGCGGCACCCAGCGTTGGGAGCTCGAACGTCAGGTGCGCCTGGTCGCCGGGTCGGTCGTGCTGTCTTCCGTGCTGGGCAGTGTCGCGCTCCCCAGGCTCAAATGGGTGGCAGCCGCGATCGGTGGCGGATTGACTTTCGCCGCCTTGACCAATACGTGCGCGATGGCCACGGCGTTGTCCAAGCTGCCCTACAACCGTGGCGCAACATCCGATCCGGAAACGGTTGTGTCCGCGCTCAATACGGTGGCCGCCGAGGCCGCGGGTTAGGCACATCTGTTCGCTGCCGGCAATTCGGTAGCCGTTTCGCGCCATTGCCACCGAACGTTTTCTGCTGCCGCTTACCGCTTCGGCGGGTCCGGCTGGCCGTAGACCGCCACCACCACGGTGCGGTCCACGCTGTTGTCCGACCACACCCCGATGGTGTTGTTGGCGCAGTCGCGGATGATCGCCATGTCGTCCGGGTTGTAATACCACTGGTTGACCAGCTCCAGGCTGCTGATCGCGATCGCCGGGTTGATGGCCACGGTTTCGGCGGCCCTGCCGCGAAAGCCCGCGGCATTGGCCCGGTCTTGCGGCGTGGAACCGTCAGAGCCCGTGTCGCCGTTGATGTTCCGATTGTTGATCATGTCTTCGGCGTGCCATTCGGCGGCAAGCGTGAGCGCATTGTTCCTGACGACGTCGTTCGTGCAGCCCGCCTGGTGCTGCAGGGTATAGACGGCCGAGACCACCGCGCTGTTGAGCCGCTTGTTGTCGGCACGTGCGGCGGGGGCCGCCAAGGTGGCCGCCCCCAACAGCACGACGCCGACGGGCAGGACTCGGGCGCAACGGCGTACGGATGTTTGCATGACGGTTTCTCGGCTCACACCGGGTCGAAGCGCGAGACCAGCCATCGCCCGTTGGTTTTGTCCAGGGTCATCCGCACGACGGGTTGGGTGTCGGTGGGAGCGCCTGCACCGATGGTCACCGTCTGGTCGACGTACACCAGGGCAACGGCGTGGTTCGCGGTGGCCGAAACCGAAGCTGCTGCAGTGACTTTGGCGGTCGATGAGATGTTCTTCTCTTTTGCACCGGGCACGACGACTTGACGCGTCAGCTCGGCATAGGCGTCCTTGAACTCACCGGTCAGCCGTTCGCGTGCCGCGGCGAGGTCCTTGTCCACCGTGTCGGCATGATAGGACAACAACGTGACCGCGTCGTCGCGGGCGGCCTGCACCGATTCGGCGCGCGCCAGTGCGAGATCATCGGCTGCCCCCGCCGACCACTTGAGGTACCCCGCGCCGAGCGCCAATACGAATGCCAGCCCGGGCAATATCCCGTAGCCGAACACCCGCGACCAACCGATGCGACGCTTTTGCCGCTCGGCCTTCGGCCGTGCCTCGGCGGACGACTCGGTGGGTTCGGATTCCCGGTGCGCGCCTTCGGTTGCCGATTTCAATTCACCGGCCGTGTCGACTTTCACGTCCTCCTTCAGTGTCGTCATGGCACGAACACCACGTTGGAGACCTTGGCGTCATCGCCGACCGATCGCACCTCGATTCGCATGCGCCACTCCCTGGGCGCCTCCTCGCCGCCGGCGGTGCGCGACTTCACCGCGACCGCCACCAAAACCTGCGCGGAGTCGCCTCGCTGGGATTCCAGTCCGGCATCGGTAACCGTCCCTTCCGATTTCGACTGTGCAGCCTTGACGACCTCCTCGAACGGCTTGGCCCGCTGTTCGAACTCGTCCCGGAATGCGCCGGTGGCCGAATCGAGGATTCGCTGCACGTCGGCGTCGACCTGGGTGTAATCGATCGTGGTGAGGTTAACCGCGCCCTGACGCGCGGTCGCGACGTACAAGTTCTGCCGCGCCTGGACGTCGTGCCTCTGGTAGGCCCGGTATCCGAGCCAACCAGTCAAGCCCGCCAACGCGACAACGATGGCGGCGCCGGCAATCAACGCCGACCCGACGCGCGACAGCCGCCGCCGCTGGGCAAACTCGCGCCACCGCGCGAGCCGGCCCGAGGATGGACTTTCGGCGTCGTCGCCATCGTCGGTCCGGTGCTGGTCGGCCTCGGCCGTCTCGGTGTCTTCGGCGCCGAGTGCCGTTGGCTCGTCGACGGTTTCCTCCGTTGTGGGGGTGTCAGGTCTGTCCGCCATGGTGCTCCTTCAAACTGTCAGGGTTGCGGGACAAGTAGTTGTTGCCAGTTCTTGGCCCGCGGGTGGGCCAGGTCGGATTGGGTATAGCGGCGGCCGTCGGGCCCGATGTAGTCGCCGGTGGCCGGGTCATAGGTCGCGACAGCGGGCGGCGGGGGCGGCGCGGCCGGCGCCGGCGCGGTGCCCCGCGGCGGTGGCAGCCGCGGATCTTGGCCCGGTGGATAAAGCGGCACGCCCTGACCGCTGGTGGTGGCGTTCGGGTCGCCCTTCCAGTTGTAACCGTCGTTGAGCGGCACGTACTCCTCATCGCTTTCGCACAGCTCTACCGTGGGCGCCCTCTTCCATGGCTTGCTCTCACACGGAATGTTCCGCACGCCACGGACATTGAACTCCGAGTCCTGCGGCACCCGGCAAAACAGATCCGCGGCCGGCCGGTCCGGCGCGTCGACGCTGGCCGGTGAGCGGCGCTGCTGCGGCGGCAGGTAGCCGGTGGTGCAGGGCGGCGGCAGGTTGAGGTTGAGGTTGAAGTCCAGCTGGGCGCCCCGGTACTCCTGCTTGGTGTTCGAGCTCGGCACGATGATGGCCGCCATGGCCGCGATGCCCTGCGGGAGCAGCACCAGGAGCTGCTCGATGTCGTGGCGGTAGACGACGGCGATGTCGCCGAGGCTCACCAGATTGGCGAACAGCACCGGCAACGCCGGAGTCACCCGGTCCAGCATCGCGCGGCCTTCCTCGACGCCGGAAGTCCCCTGCGTCAACAGATCCCGCACCGCGGCGTCCTGAGCCTTGAATTGCGCCATGATGGCCGCGGTGTGGCCGGCCCACGTGGCGATCGCATCCGACGTCTGCACCTGCGAGTCGAGTACCGCCGGCGCCTGATCGATGAGGGCGGCAAGCGGGTCGACGGTGCGACCACCGGCGATGGCCAGCGCGGTCGACCCGTCGACGATGCGGGATAGTTCCGGCCCGAGGCCACCGACCGCGCGATTCGTCTCGTCGATCACGGTGCGCAGGTTGTCGCGTGGAATCGCTTGCAGTGCGCGGTTCGTCATGTCGAGCAAGTGCCCGATGTCGACGGGCACGTCGACATGTCCGGCGGTGATGACGTCACCGTCACGCAGCGTTCGGGCATGTTCGCCGCCCTGGCCGGGGCGTGGCGTCAGCTCGATGTACTGCTCGCCGATCGCCGAGCGACTGTGCACCGACGCCTGCACGTCGGAGGGCACCTTGACGCCCGATCTCATGGCCAGCACCGCGCGCACCCTGGTGGCGGTGACGCCGACCGACTTGACCTGGCCCACATCGGTACCGCGGTAGGTGACCACCGAGGTCTCGTAGAGCCCACCCGATTGCGGCAGATCGACGGTGACCTTGTACTCGCCGATCCCGAACAACGTGGCCGGCAGCTTCATGAAATTGAATGCCATTGCGCCACAGGAAACGACGGTCACCAGCGTCAGGATTGACAACTGGATCCACGTCCGCCGATTCAACCGAAGCATTCAGTATCCCCCGAAATGGTATGGATAGGTCAGCGGGTTTCCCCCGGTGACCGGGCTCGGCTGCATGCCGATGGTGCGGCCCCACTGCAGTTCGAGTTGGGTGAGGTTGCCTTCCCATCGCGATCCGGTGAACAGCCCCTGGTCGATGCGGCTCAGCGTCAGGTCGACGACCAGGGTGAGGTTGGCGTAGTCCCCGCGGAACCAGTTGCGCACGGTGGATGCCGGCCATGGATAGGTCACCAAACCGTCCAGGCCCTTGGTGAGCGAAGGGCCGGCATCGGCCAGCGACCGCAACACCGGTGCGATGTTGCGCAGGTTGTTCACCAGAGACTCCCTGCTCTGGTGGATGGTGTCGGCGGCGATCGCGCTGAATTTGCCGACCTGATCGATCGTGTCGGCGATCTTCGCGCGCTCCTTGGCCAAGACGTCCAGCGCCTTGGGCACCGACGTCAGCGCTTTGTCCACGACGGGGTCGTTGGCCGCGATCTGCCCGGCCAACCCGTTGAGATTCTCCGCGGCCGCGATGATGTCGTCGGTCTGGTCGTTGGTTTTGGCGATGAACTCGTCGATCTGGCTGAGCAGGCTGCGCATGTCGTTCTCACGTCCGGCGAATGCTTTGGCCACCGCCTGGGTGATCTCCTGCAGCTGGCCGATTCCCCCACCGTTCAAAAGGATTGACACCGACGCCAGCGTCTGCTCGGTGGTGGGATACAGGCTCGCCCGCGACAACGGGATGACCGATCCCGCCATGAGCTGGCCGACCGGTTGCTCACCTTTGGGTGGCGCGAGTTCGATGTGCATCGAACCGAGCAGGCTGGTCTGCCCCAGCTTGGCGGTCGCATTGGCCGGCAGGTGCACGTCGCCGTTGATCCGCATGGTGACCAGCGCATGCCAATCCTGCAGCTCGATCTTGGTGACGTTGCCGACGTTGACATCGTCCACCCGGACCCGGGTGTTCTCCTGGATGGTGACCACATCGGGCATCTGCGCCTGGATCGTGTACGAGTTGGGTCCCCCACCCGCGGTACCGGGCAGGCTGAACGAATTCAGGCCGCGCCAGCCACACGCCGACACCGACGCTACGCATATCAGGCCGAGGAGAACGGCTACCGGGCGTCTCATGACGGCCCCGTCGGAAGCATCAGGTTCTGCAGCACCTCGATCGAGTTGGACGTGGTGTTCGGCGCCGGCGCGGGTGCCGGTTGCGGCTGATCGGCGAGTGCTGGCTGCCCGGGAGGCGGCGGCGGTGCGCCATCCGGCGGGGAAGGCGCATCGGGCGGCTGGGCTGCTTGCGGGGGCGTGTACCCGGGCCGTAGCCAGTCCTCGCTGTAGGTGATCTCGCTGGGCCGGGCCTGCGTCCCGACGAACGGGTTGATGCCCGCCGGAATGTAGTTGTAGATCCGGTTTTTGATGATCGGGTTGAGGTACTGCAGGCACAGTTTCGACACCCGGGCCAGCCTCGCCCGTGACGCCGCCTCGATCGAGCTGCAGATGAACTGCGGGATATCGGCGAAGTTGTTCAGGGCCAGGATTCCGGTCATCGCGCTCTGGGCCGGCTGGTAGATGTTCAGGAAGTTCTGGAACACCGTCGGCGCGATGTGCAGGATCTGCTTGATGTCACCGCGGCTGTCGTTGAGCGCCGTTGTGATGGAACCCAACCGATCGAACGTGACACCCGCCGCTTCGCGGTTCTCGGCGAGGAAATCCCGCACATCGGTGAGCGCCCCGTCCAGCGACTTCACCGCGTTGCCAACTTCGTTGGGCGTGTTCGACAACAGTGTCGTCACGCTCGCCAAGTTCTGGTTGAACGAGGCCAGCAGGTCGCTGCTGGAGTACAGCGCGGACACCAGCAGCTGCAGATTACGCACCGTGCTGAAGATGTCATCGGCGTGATCGCCGAGCGCCGAGGTCGCCTCGGAGAGCTTGAGTACGGTGTCTCGCGCGGTGTCTCCCTGACCGCGCACGTTGTCCGCCGCCGAGTCGATGAGTTCGCCGACCGAGTTGACCCCGTCCGGGCTGGTGGGCTGCAGGGCATCGGTCAGCTTTTCCAGCTGCTTGCGAAAGTCATCCCATTCCACCGGAACCGCGGTGCGGCTCAGCGGAATCGACGACCCTGCGCTCAGTTTGGGTCCGCCGGAGTAGGCCGGGACGAGTTGGATCGCCCGCGAGGTCACCAGCGAGGGCGACAGGATGGCGGCGCGGGCGTCGGCAGGGATCGAATACTGCTTGTCGACCGAGAACGTCACCTTGGAGCTGGCGGGCTGGGGCTCAATCTTGTCCACGACGCCGACGGCGACCCCGAGGATGCGAATCTCATCACCGACGAACAAGCCATTAGCCTCCGCGAAATAAGCGGTGTAGACGTTCTTTTCAACGTCTTTCCACAGCTTGTTGCCGACCAGAAAAGACGCCACGGCCAGCGTCAGGATCAGGCTGGCGGCGGTCACTTTGCGCAGGGCGCCTCGACTGATGATCATGGCGAATCGAAATCGTGCGGTGAGGGCGGCGGAACGGTACGGATGGGCGGCGTCGACGGTGGGGGCGATGGTGGCTGAGACCACAGCGGCACAGGCGCGTTCTCCGGCGGCACGGGCGGGGTGCCGGTGGGCGGGTCGACCGCTTCCGAGGGCAGCTTCTGGTTGGGGTCCAAGAACCGGTCATACATGTCCGCGTCGAGTACCGGTCCCCCGATCTGGCCGGGAACCAGGTTGGCCACGTAGGCCTTGAAAAACGGTCCGGATCCCAAGCATTCGCCGAAGGACATCGCGTAGCGCTTGAACTTGGGCAGCGTCTTCTGGATGTCTTCCTTGCGGTTGTCCAGGATTTCGAGCACGCCGTTGAGCTTGTCGAGGGCGGGCTTGAGCTGGGTCCTGTTGTCGTTGACCAGGCCGGAAATCTGGTGCGAGACCGCGGTGAGGTTGTTCATCAGGGCGTCCAGGGAATCTCGCTCATCGAGCAGCGCGGCCAACAGGGCGTTGGAGTTGGCCACCAGTCCCGCGATCTGCCGGCTGCGCTTGCCCAGCACCGTCGACACCTTGTTGGCGTTGCCGAGCAGGCTGCGTAGCTGCGCGTCACGTCCGTCGAGGGTGTCGGAGAACCGGGCGACGCCCTCCAAGGCTGGCCGCAGGTTGGACGGCGTCGCCTTGAGGGTGTCGGCCAATGTGGTGAGGGCCGTGGACAGTTGGGCGGTGTCCAGCCCACTGATGGTGGTCGTCAAATCGCCAAGCGCGTCGGGCAGCTCATATGGCGAGGTGGTGCGCTGCAGTGGAATGGTGCCCGACAACCGTCCGCTTCCGCGCGGCGTCAGCTCGAGCATCTTGGCGCCCAGTATGGTTTCGGTCTTGATCGCCGCCTCGGTGCGGTCACCGAGATCGACGCCCTTGCGGACGGTGAAGCCCACCCGCACCTTGGTGCCCTCCAGGCGAAGGTCGGAGACCCGGCCTACGCCCATGCCCGAAACCCGCACGGTGTTACCAGGTTTGATGCCACCAGCTTCGGAGAAGTACGCTGCGTAATCATCGGTGTTCTTGATGAACGGCAACTTGTTGTACTGGAAGGCCACGATGGTCACGCAAGCCAGGATGACGGTTCCCATCACGCCCAGCACGAAAGGGTTCCGCCGCTCGGCCGATTGGACCTTGGGGGTTTTCAGCTTCATCGCGGTGTGCACCGCCCGCTGGGCTGGCCCAACAGCTTGACGAAGATCGGGTTGCCCCCTTTACCGTTCAGCTTGAGCAATACCTCGCAGAAGTAGAAACCGAAGTAGTCACCGTTCAGGCCCTGCCGGGCGAGCACCTGGTAGATGTCCGGCAGATCTTTGAGCAGTTTGTCGACGTACTCTTTGTCGGAGAGCACCTGCCCGGACACGCGATCCGTCTGGTGCACGACGTCTTTGATGGGTTGACGGGACTGGGCGAGCAGATCGGTGATCGACCCCGCGGCCGCATTGATGTAGGCGAGCCCGGTCGAGATGTCGTTCCTGCGCTGGGCCAGGCCGTCGACCAGTTGGGACAGCTTGTCCACGCCGTCGGAGAACTCACGATCGCGGGTGGCGAAGGTGTGCAGCACGGTGTTCAGGTTGGTGATCAGCTGGCCGATCAGCTCGCTGCGCCCGGCCAGGGTCGAGGTCAGTATCGAGGTCTGCGACAACACCGACGCCAGCGTCCCGCCCTGACCCTGAAAGATCCGCAGCAGTTGACCGGACAGTGCGTTGACCTGATCGGGGTCCAGCGCGCGGAACAACGGACGGAAACCACCGATCAACGCGTCGAGATCGAGCGCGGGCGACGTCCGGGCCAGCGGGATGGTCGCCCCAGGCGGCAGCCGCCGTGGTGACCCCGCACCCTCCTCGAGCGCGAGATAGCGGTCGCCGATCAGGTTTTCATAACGCACGACGGCCTTGGTGCCCTCGCTCAGCCGAACGCCTTTGTCGACTTCGAAGTCGACGGTGACCGTGCCGTCGCGGTGCAGGCTCAGGTCGCCGACCTTGCCGACTTCCACCCCGGCGATCCGCACGAAGTTGCCCGACTTCAGACCGGAGATGTTGGTGAAGATCGCGCGATAGCTGGAGCGGTCCTCGAACCGCAGCTGTCCGAACACCGCGATGAGCGCGAAAGTGAACAGCAAGCAGACCGTCGTGAAGATCCCGACGCGTAGGATGATGCTGGATAATTTCCTTCTCACGGCGGCGGCTGCCCCCCGCGCCAGAAGTAGCGAGGACCTTCCGGGGGGTTCTTGGTGGTCGGGAACCAGTTGGCCCACCATGGATTACCCGCCGCGACATTGGTCCGGATCTCATTCGGGGCGGCACCCCATCCGGTATCGGTGACCAGCGCCCGCACCGGGAAGTTCGCGCTGGGGTCCGGTAGCGAACCGCAGCTCGGCTTGCCGCCCGGCCCGCCGGTGGCGTTGACCTTGGGCAGGTGTTTCGGATAACGGTAGGGGTCGTCGCCGAATAACAGTGCCGCGTCAAGGATCACGGAATAACCGTTGCCGCCCAAAGCGTCTCGACCGCCATGGTCGACATACCATTGCGCACCCTGGAACAGGCACGTATAGGTCGGAGAATACTTTTCCAGCAGCGCCATGGTCGGGTCGAGGAGGTTCATGGACCGCACGATGTTCGACTCGTTGCGGCCGATCACGTTGATGCCGGTCTGGCTGAATCCGATCGCGGACAGCAGCAACGAATCCAGCGAGCGCTGGTCCTCCGTGATGGTCGCGCTCGTCGTCGTCGCCGAGTCCAGAATGGACAGAATGTTTTGCGCCGCATCGGAATATATGGCGGTCGTCTTGCCGAACAGCTGCCAGTCCTGGTGGATGGTCTCCATGCGCGGGTTGACGGTGAGCAGCACGTTATTCGCGTCGGTGATCGCCTGTCCGATCCGGGCACCCTTGCCGCGCACCGATTGCGCGAAGGCCGACAGGATCGCGTTCAGCTTTGCCGGGTCGAGCGCCTGGACCACCGACTGCAGATTCTCGAAGACGGTGTTGACTTCCACGGTGACGTTGCGCGAGTGCAGCAGCGAACCGGGCTTCAGCGATGTGGGGCTCGGGTGGTCGGGAACGATCAGATCGACGTACTTGGAGCCGAAGGCCGTGGTGGATTTGATCTCAGCCTCGAGGTTGCTCGGCAGGTACTTGAAGGCATCCGGTTGGATTTTCAGCTGCAGCCGAGCCGTCTTCACGTCGGTGCCGATCGAAGCGACCTGGCCTACCTGGACGCCCCGCAGCTTGACCTTGGCGCCGTCTTCCATCACCAAGCCGGCGCGGTCCGACACCAGCGTGAGCGGCACGAAGGCCTGAAATTTGCCCGAGAACGAGGCCGCGGTCATCGCGATCAGGCCACCGATCAGGATGAATAACGTCGGCGCCCACCAGATCGGGTCAATCTTGCTGTGGCGGGTCCTGTTTCGCTGGAATGCCCTGTCGGCTTTGTGAGTACTCATCCGGTCATCCCGACAGGTTGAAGTTGCCGGACTGTCCATAGACGGACAGCGAGATCATCAGGCACACGAACGCCGTGACGATCATCGACGAACGCACCGACCGACCGACCGCTTCCCCGACGCCCGCCGGACCGCCCGTAGCGGTGAAGCCGTAGTACGTGTGCACGACCATCACCCCGGCTGCCATGGTCAGCGCTGCCAGGAACGACCAGAACAGGTCGGTGGGGCGCAAAAAGGTGGCGAAGTAATGCTCGTAGACGCCTCGCGACTGCCCGTACACATAGATCGTGAGGAACTTCGCCGCGACGAACGACATCAGCACGGCGACGGCGTAGAGCGGGATGACGACCAGGATTCCGGCGATGATCCGGGTGGACGCCAGGTAGGTGACCGCGCGGATGCCCATGACTTCCAGCGCGTCGATCTCCTCGTTGATGCGCATCGCGCCCAGCTGTGCGGTCGCGCCCGCACCGATCGTGGCGGCCAACGCCAGACCGGCGGTGCAGGGTGCGATCATCCGGACGTTCAGAAACGCCGATAAAAACCCGGTCAGCGCTTCGACGCCGATGTTGGACAGCGTGTCGTAGCCCTGCACCGCGACGAGCGCTCCGGTGGTCAGCGTGAGAAAACCGATGATGCCCACCGTGCCGCCGATGACGGCCAATGCGCCTGTACCCATGCCCATCTCGGCGATCAGCCGCAGCAGTTCTCCGGGGTATCGCCGTATGGCGTCGACGGTGGCGGTCAGCGATTGCCCGTAGAACGCGGTCTGTTCACCCAGCTTGCGGGTGGAATCGGTGAGCCGGGGGCCCAGGGTGACGAACCACGACGGTTCGCGTGCGGCATCGGTCATTTGGCCGTCACCTTCACGCCGAGCGCGGTGGTCAGGATGTTGATGAAGAACAAGGCCATGAAGGAGAAGACCACGGTCTCGTTCACCGCGTTGCCGACGCCGGTCGGGCCACCGCCCACCGCCAAGCCCTTGTAGCAGGCGATCAGCCCGGCGGAGAGCCCGAACAGGGTCGCCTTGATAAGGGAGATCACCACCTGTGGCAGCCCGGTGACCAACGTCATGCCCGCGACGAACGCACCGGGCGTCACGTGCTGGACGAAGACCACGAAGATGTAGCTGCCGGTCAACCCGGTCACCGCCACCACCGAGTACAGCAGGACCGCGACGAAAGTGGCCGCGATGATACGCGGAACCACCAGTGCCTGAATAGGATTGACGCCGATCACCTTCATCGCGTCGATCTCCTCGCGGATGGTGCGGGCGCCGAGATCCGCGCACATGGCCGTCGAGCCGGCACCCGAGACGACCATCGCCGTGACAACCGGTCCGACCTGGGTCACCGAGGCCAATCCGGCACCGGCACCAGAGAGATCACCGGCGCCGATCTCGACGAGCAGGATGTTGAGAACGAACACGATCAGCACCGTGTAGGGAATCGACAACATGATGGTCGGAAAAATGGAAACCCGTGCGACAAACCAAATCTGTTCGAGAACTTCGCGCCACGCCCACGGCCCGCGCACCGCCGCGACCAATGCCTCGGCGCTGAGCAGAAAGAATTGGCCCAGCGCGTTCATGGGCTTCGCGAGGGTCGACGCGTTCACGCTGCTTGCCCAACTCACTGGCGGTCCTTGGTTCAACCCGACCCCCAATTCCGTAACAGCGTTTATGCGTTCGTAATTCGCTGCTCCAAAGCAAACGGCACCGTTTACCTGCGCCACGCTGTTTCAGCGCATAGATGAAGGAATGTACGGGCAAAGCGATGCCCGACGTCAGGTTTGCGATCAACAAGAAGAAATGTGGGTATTGCCCACGGAGGCACAGTTGATATTTCTATCGCCCACGGACATCCGGCAGACCACTGACCTGCCAGGTGCGTTGCGGCCGGGCAGACGACGCCGCCGCAGGGCGGCGGTGGGCCGACGGGCCGGCGCCCCCTTTTTTCGGTGGCGCACGCAGTCCGGGGCGCCGTCCGTCGGAAAGGTCCGAAACCGACACGGGCGCAGCACTTCTCAACGCGACACGGTATGCGTCGCTTGCGCGGGCTTCCGTCCGCTCCGAAACCAGATGAGCACCCACGGCCACCGTCCCGTTCGGCTGTCGTCGCCGAACGCCACAGTTCGGATTTGTCCGTTTTCATGCAAGGGTTTGCTTCAGCCTGACCGTAATCACGCTAGCCCGAATAAGAGATGACGGTTCTGGATACACTCTGCCGGTGACAAGTAGCCCGTCGTCATATCTGGTGTTGGCGTCACAGCGCAGCGGCAGCACGCTGCTGGTTGAGTCGCTGCGCGCCACCGGCGTGGCCGGGGAGCCGCAGGAGTTCTTCCAGTATCTCCCGTCCACCAGCCAGTCTCCGCAGCCACGGGAGTGGTTTGCCGGCGTCGAGGACGAGTCGATCCTGAGCCTGCTTGATCCGCTGGACGCCGGGACGCCGGACCTGGCGCCGCCGGAGATCTGGCGCGCCTACATCCGCACGGTCGGACGGACACCGAACGGGGTGTGGGGCGGCAAACTGATGTGGAACCAGACGCCGCTGCTGCTGGACCGCGCGAAGAACCTGCCGGATCGCAGCGGTGACGGCCTGCTGGCGGCGATCACCGACGTGGTGGGCGAGCAGCCGCTGCTGATTCACGTCTACCGGCCCGATGTGGTTTCCCAGGCGGTGTCGTTCTGGCGGGCGGTGCAGACGCGGGTCTGGCGGGGCAGGCCCGATCCGGCCCGCGACGCGCGCGCCACCTATCACGCCGGAGCAATCGCCCACGTCGTCACCATGTTGCGCGCGCAGGAAGAGGGCTGGCGAAACTGGTTCGCCGAAGAAGACATCAAGCCGATGGACATCTCGTATCCGGTGTTGTGGCGCAACCTGACTCAGGTGGTGGGATCCATTCTCGAGGCGTTGGGGCTGGACCCAAAACTGGCGCCCGACCCGGTCCTGGAACGCCAGGCCGACCAGCGCTCCGACGAGTGGGTGGACCGCTACCGCGCCGACGCCGAGAAGTACGGCCTGCCAACCTGATCGACCGCCAGACCTAAATTCAGCGCGAGCCAATCAGTTGGCTGTGACGCCCGATAACGCCACCATTCGGGTCGACGGGTGCGGCCGACAGTTGCCGCCACAGGCGCTTGAGGAGCGGTCATCGTGGGTGAAGGCGTGCCAACTGACGGAAAGGACCCGGACACTCCGTACGGGCCGGACTGGGCGGCCCGGCTCGGTTCGGTGTCGGTGGACTGGTGGGCGACCGCGGTGGCGGGTGTGATCGTCGCATTGGCCGTGGCTGACGTGCTCCCGAAGATTCCGTGGTGACCGGCGTGAGCACGGTGCGCGTGGAACCCGACGAAACGTCGGCCGAAGCCACCTTCATTAGCACCCGCCCGCTCGACTATGCGCCCGGCATCCTGCTCCTGGTCGGCGTGGGGGTGCTGGGCAAGTACGCCCAGATCTGGTGGAACACACTGGCCAAACACGAGCACTGGACCGTGCCCGACATCGAATATGTGTTGTGGGCGATCGTGATCGGGTTGCTCATCACCAACACCATCGGCCTGCATCCGATCTTTCGTCCCGGTGTGCTGACCTACGAATTCTGGCTCAAGGCCGGGATCGTGGCGCTTGGTTCGCGATTCGTGCTGGGCGATGTCGCCAAACTCGGCGGGATCAGCCTGGTGCAGATTCTGGTGGACATGACCATCGCCGGAACGATCATCATCGTGGTGGCACGGGCGTTCGGGTTATCGGGCAAGCTCGGTTCGCTGTTGGCGATAGGCACGTCCATCTGCGGGGTGTCGGCCATCGTGGCGGCCAAGGGCGCGATCCGGGCCCGCAACTCCGACGTCAGTTACGCGATCGCGGCGATCCTGGCGCTGGGAGCGGTGTCATTGTTCGTGTTGCCGCCACTAGGGCACGCGATAGGTCTCAGCGACCACGAATTCGGTTTGTGGGCAGGGCTTTCCGTGGACAACACCGCCGAGACCACCGCCACCGGATATCTGTACTCCGACCATGCCGGCAAGATCGCGGTGCTGGTGAAGTCGACCCGCAACGCGCTGATCGGGTTCGTGGTGCTGGGCTTCGCGCTGTTTTGGGCGGGACGGGGGGAAGCCGACGAAATCGCGCGGGGCGCCAGGGCGAAGGCCGCGTTCATCTGGAACAAATTCCCGAAATTCGTGCTCGGCTTCCTGGTGGTCTCGGCGATCGCCACCGCGGGCTGGCTGACCAAGGGTCAAACCGCGAACCTCGCCAACGTCTCGAAATGGGCGTTTCTGCTGACCTTCGCCGGGGTGGGACTCAACACCGATATCCGTCAGATCGCGCGCACCGGGTGGCGTCCGCTGGTGGTCGCGGTCATCGGGCTCACGGTCGTCGCCATCGTCTCGCTCGGCATCGTGCTGTTGACGTCACGCGTATTCGGTTGGGGCGCAGGGACCTAAGGGCTCAGCGCCCCCGACTTCCGCTCGCCACCCCGGCTCGCCGGTCACTCAGCCGACGTTGGCACCGCCCTCGGCGATGCGGCGCACCGCCTTCAGGAACACATCGATCTCCTCGATCGTGTTGTAGAAGGCGAACGACGGGCGAACCGTTGCTTCAAGGCCCAATCGCCGTAGGGCCGGCTGGGCGCAGTGGTGACCGGCGCGCACCGCGATGCCCTCGGCGTTGAGCGCCTTGCCCACCTCGAGCGGCTCGTGGCCGGCCAGCACGAACGACAGCACGCTGGCCTTCTCCTCGGCGGTCCCCACCAGGCGCACACCGGGAATGTCGGCCAGTCGCGGCGTCGCGTACTCGAGCAGGCTGCGCTCGTAGGCGGCGATCCGCTCGACGCCTAACCGTCGCACATAGCGCAGCGCTTCGGTCAGCCCGACCGCGTCGGCGATGTTGCCCGTGCCGGCCTCGAACTTGGTCGGCGGCCCCTGGTAGAGCGACCGGTCCAGCGTGACGTCGGCAATCATATGGCCGCCGCCCTGCCACGGTGGTGTCTCGGTCAGCGCCTCCTCGGTGCCGTAGAGTGCACCGATCCCGGTGGGGCCGTAGATCTTGTGTCCGGAGAACACGAAAAAGTCTGCGCCGAGTTCGGCGACGTTGATCGGTATGTGCTGAATCGACTGAGCGCCATCGATCAGCACCTTGGCGCCGTAGCGATGGCCCAGCTCGACGACCTGGTCCACCGGTACCACCGTGCCCAACGCATTGGACACCTGGCTCGCGGCGACCAGTTTGGTCCGCGGCCCCAGTAGGTCCTCGAACTCGTTCAGTAGCAGGTTGCCCGCGTCATCTATTGGAGCCACCTTCAGGATCGCGCCGGTCTTCTGCGAAATAAGCTGCCACGGAACGATATTGGCGTGGTGCTCCAGGTGGGTGATGACAATCTCGTCACCAGGCTGCAGATGCTTGCCACCCCAGGCATGAGCCACCAGGTTGATCGCCTCGGTGGTGCCACGCACAAACACGATGTTTTCCGAGCTTGGCGCGCCGATGAATTCGGCTACCGTGTCGCGGGCCTCCTCGTAGGCGTCGGTGGCCCGGGCCGCCAGCTCGTGCGCGGCGCGGTGGATATTGGAGTTCTCATGGGCGTAGAAGTGCGACAACCGATCGATCACAACTTGCGGCTTTTGCGTGGTCGCGGCGTTGTCGAACCAGATGAGCGGTTTTCCGTTGACGATCTCCTTCAGGATCGGGAAGTCCGCCCGGATCGCGTTGACGTCGAAAACCTCGTGCTCGTCTGAAAGCTGCGGACTGGTAGCGGCTTTGGTGAGGAAGTAGTAGTCCCCATCGTCACCGGCGGGTGCGTTCGGCACCGACGCGGGCGTGTCGGACCAGCCCAGGTCGGCCACGGTGGGGGCACCGGGCAGCCACGACGGCGTTCTAGCCGAACTGGGCAAGCCTGCGGGCACGCCCGGTGTCGTCCTGGCCAGCACACCGGGCACCGTGGGCACGATGCCGCTCGGCACCGCGAACGCACCGGGGTCTGCGCCGAACCAAGGCGCCGCAGCGGCAGTCGTCGTGTCGGGCGCTCCCCCACGCGGGCTCACCGGCACGGTCTGCGGTGGGGCTTCGGGTTCGGCGGAAGTCGGCGCCGGCAGGTAGATGTCGGAGACAGCGAGTCGCGGGACCGGCGACGGGTACAGGTCGGCAGCCCCCGCGGCCGCCTGGCCGGTTGACGTCGCCGCCGTGGTATCCGGCACGCCGCCTCGCGGAGCCACCGGCGCCGACTGTGGCGGAGTGTCGGGACCCGGCCTGATGCTGGCCGCATACAGCTGGGTGGCCAGCGCCGCCAGCTCCGCGGAGCTGATAGGCAGGTCGCTTTCGGCGTCTACCGCTCGGTACTCACTTGTACTCATGGAACTGGTCCACAGCGACGTCGTCGAGCACGGCGAGCGCGTCATCGGTGAGGACAGCCAGGGACGTGTACAGGGTGACCAGGTAAGTCGCGATCGCTGACTGGTTGATGCCGGTGAAGCGCACCGACAGTCCCGGCGCCTGCTCCCCGACCAGGCCCGGCTGGAACAGGCCGACGACACCCTGACGCTCCTCGCCGGTGCGCACCAGGATGAACTTGGTCTTGCCGTCCTCCACCGGCACCTTGTCCGACGGGATCAACGGAATGCCACGCCAGGTGATGAACTGCGCACCGAACAGGCTCACCACTGGCGGCGGGACGCCCCGATATGTGGCTTCCCGGCCGAATGCGGCGATGCCCAAGGGGTGGGTGAGGAAGAAACTGGGCGTCTTCCACACCTTGGTGATCAGCGCGTCGAGATCGTCGGGTGCCGGCGCACCGGCGAGCGTCTGGATGGTCTGCTCCGGCGTGACCTGCGCTAGCAAACCGTACTCGGGGCTGTTGACCAGCTCGAATTCTTGGCGTTCCTTGATCGTCTCGATGGTCAGCCGCAGCTGTTGGGCAATCTGGTCATGCGGGCTCGAGTACAGGTCGGAGACCCGGGTATGGATGTCGACCAGGGTCGAGATGCTCCGCAGCGTGTACTCGCGCGGACTGGTCTCGTAGTCGACATAGGTCTCCGGCAACGGTTCGTCGGTCCCGGCGCCCGCCTCGGCCTTGATCGCCACCTGCTCGGGGTTGACCACGCGGTTCACCCGGTAGATGCCCGCCTCCACCGGAACCCAGCCCAGCAGGTGCAGCAGCCAGCGCGGCGTGATCGTCGAGAGCTGGGGGACGGTCTTGGTCGCATTGGCTAGTTGTCTGGCAGCGAGATCGCCAAGTGTCTGAGACTCGTTTTGAGCCGACGTCATCGGGGTCCTTTCGTACTTGGTCGAATACAGCGGCCGGGGCCGAGCGGATCTATCGTCCCCCACCAGAAGCGGGTCCGCGCGCCGAGCCTAGGCAACACCACGACCCGGCCAGAAGGTTTACAGCCGGACTGAGCGAAACGAGCCGAGAAGCGCCGATGCCCTATAGTGGGGACATGCAACACCCCGCACAGCTGCGCTTTGTCCCGTCGCGCTGCGTCGTCGTGGACTGTTGTTGCTGTTGTTGTTGATTTCCGCAAGCCCTCTGACGCTGTAGAAATCCCCGCGCCAGCCCATTTCGGGGCGGTATCGCCGGGTCATTGCCCGGCGTGCAGACGCGGGCCCATGGCAAGCCCCTCAGGAAGATCAACAACCCATGACCATCTTGTCCGAGCCCAACCGTGCCCTGGCGCCGGTGGCGACCCGTCGGCGTTCGATGATCCGGCCGGTCACCGCAGTCAACCGCATGACGCGTTACCGGGGCGGCACGTATTCCCACACCGTCGACCGGATCGTGTTCACCGACGGTAGCTGGGCACGCACCGACCTGATCAGGCTCAACCCGAACGTGCACGCTTACTCGCTGGACTTCACCGGCGTCGCACCGCAGCACCCGTCGCGCTACCGCGTCGACACCTGGTCTGCGCTGCCGCACCTGCGCACCACTGGTCACGAAGCCAAGGTCGACTGGATCCTGCGGCACTCGTTTCCGATGCGCTCCACCGCCGAACTGAGCCATCAGGTGCGCGAGGCCGGCTATCCGCTGGGGTCGGCCAACATCAACGAACACGAGGCGATCGCCGCGACGCAGGCCGCGATCTGGTTCTTCACCAACGGCCTGACGCTGGACACCCGGCCGCTCAACGTGCCCATCGCGGTACACCGGTCAGCTGGTCCGGTGATCACGTTCGAGTTCGACGGCGCGCCTCAGCTCGGCGGTTACTCGGTATGGGCCGCCTCGAACGGGAGTGTCAATGTGCGGTTGCAGAAATCGGCCAATCGCGTTGACTGGCATGATGTTTCCGGTTCGGAGCTGAACGTGGGGCCCGGAACCGGCCGTCATCAACGCACGTTGGGCGAGGGCAGCACTCTGTCGTCTAGCAGCCACGGCCGCGGTGGGCGCGGATACCGTTACTACCGGTTGGTCGCACACTGCGAGGCGGGCACGCCCAGGATTGAGCACGTCAGTTTCCGGCTCACCGGTACCCGCCACTACCGCAACGCCGACAAGGTGGTGCATCTGTACAACTACCTGCTCGCGCAGGCCCAAAAGGCCGTCCACCCAGCCGACGAAGACCTACTGGTCGGTCACCACGCCACCGCGGACTCCGAACTGGTCGGACCCTTTCAGGTGCTGATCCCGCTGATACTCAGCGCCAAAACTGGGCAATTGGTCGACGCGGACGGCTTCTTGCTCAACGGCGCCATCGAACCCGGCACGGACTTCTACCTACGTCGGGCATCGAACACCTCGGGAATAACGCTTACCGCGAAAACGGTTGGCGATCTGCATGGACGCGTGCTCACCGGGGTGGCGCTGGATGAAGCGTCGCAACGCTTTACCCCGGTAGCGCTAGCCATCCCCACCGAGATGAACATAGAGTTCGATATTAGCTGGCAGGCCGAGGCCTGGTCCTACGTCGTCGGAGACAATAGGTAGATGAGCATCGCGGAGAACGTCACGCAGTTGATCGGTAACACCCCGCTGGTCCGGCTGAACCGGGTCACCGACGGTGCGGTCGCCGACGTCGTCGCCAAGCTGGAATTCTTCAACCCGGGCAACAGCGTCAAGGACCGGATCGGCGTCGCGATGATCGACGCGGCCGAGCAGGCGGGCCTGATCAAACCGGACACCATCATCCTCGAGCCGACGAGCGGGAACACCGGCATCGCCCTGGCGCTGGTGGCCGCCGCCCGCGGCTACCGCTGCGTGCTCACCATGCCGGAGACCATGAGCGTCGAGCGACGAATGTTGTTGCGGGCCTTGGGCGCTGAGATCGTTCTGACGCCGGGCTCCGAGGGCATGCCCGGCGCTATCGCGAAGGCCGAGGAACTGGCCAAAAGTGACCAACGGTATTTCGTGCCACAGCAATTCGAGAACAAGGCCAACCCCGCGATCCACCGCGCCACCACCGCCGAGGAGGTGTGGCGCGACACCGAAGGCAAAGTCGATATCTTCGTCGCCGGGGTGGGCACCGGCGGCACCATCACCGGTGTGGCTCAGGTGATCAAGGAACGCAAGCCCTCAGCGCAATTCATCGCCGTGGAGCCGGCCGCGTCGCCGGTGTTGTCCGGCGGACAGAAAGGGCCGCACCCCATCCAGGGTATCGGCGCCGGGTTCGTCCCGCCGGTGCTCGCGATGGATCTGGTCGACGAGGTCATCGCCGTCGGCAACGAGGAGTCCATCACCCTGGCCCGGCGGCTGGCCGCCGAAGAGGGACTGTTGGTCGGTATCTCCTCGGGGGCCGCGGTGGTCGCCGCGCTGCAGGTGGCCCGCCGGCCCGAGAATGCCGGAAAGCTCGTCGTCGTGGTGCTGCCCGACTTCGGCGAGCGCTACCTGAGCACGCCGTTGTTCGCCGACCTGGCCGATTAGCCATGCTCGAAGCCATCCGACGCGACATACGAGCGGCCAGGGAACGCGACCCGGCCGTTCCGACCACGCTGCAGGTGATCTTCGCCTACCCGGGCGTGCATGCCATCTGGGGCCACCGCATCAACCACTGGCTGTGGCAGCGCGGCGCACGGCTGGCCGCGCGCATCACCGCCGAGATCACCCGAATCCTGACCGGCGTCGAAATCCATCCCGGCGCGGTGCTGGGTCCCGGTCTTTTCATCGACCACGCGACCGGCGTGGTGATCGGAGAGACCGCCGAGGTGGGCGAGGACGTGACCCTCTACCACGGCGTCACCCTCGGCGGCAGCGGCCGGGACACCGGAAAGCGCCATCCCACCATCGGGGATCGGGTGACCATCGGCGCCGGGGCGAAGATCTTGGGCGCGATCAAAATCGGCGACGACAGCCGCATCGGCGCCAACGCGGTGGTGGTCAAAGAGGTCCCGTCGAGCTCGGTGGTCGTCGGGGTGCCCGGGCAGGTCATCAGCCGCAGCCGACCAGGCAGTCCGGACGACTCGATGATGCCCGACCTGGTTGGCGTCAGCCTGCAGTCGCTGCTGACCCGGGTGACCAAACTGGAGGCCCGCGCGGACGGTGCCCAGACCAATCACATCATCAGGCCGCCGGAAGCCGGTGTCTGGCACGGCGAGGACTTCTCCATCTGAGCGATGAAACATCGTGGCGCCCAGCTGAACACGCTCTGATCGCCGGGTATTCGCCACGCTGCATCGAACCGTGAATCGGCCGCCACCACCGCGATGAGCTCGGCGAACTAATACTCACGCTGAACTTAACCCGGCCCTGGAATGCATTGCCGCCCGCAGCGTTGCACAGTGGGTTATGACCACGACGCGCGACGGTGACACCCTCGAGGACCGCTGATGACCGAGCTGCATGTGGCCGTGGGTCTGGACGGCTACGGCTGGCACCCCCAGGCGTGGCGATACGCGTTCGCGCACAACGCGACCGGTGGCGGGCAACTCAGCGGTCGCTATTGGGCCGCGCTGGCGGCCATCGCAGAGCGCGGGCTGCTGGACTTCCTGACCGTCGACGACAGCCTGGACGCCCAGCCCGGGCGTCACGCCGAAATCTCCCCGCGGCGCCTGGCGGGACGTGCCGATGCCACGCTGGTGGCAGCCCGGATCGCGCCGGCCACCCGGCGCATCGGGCTGATTCCCGTTGCGACGGTCACACACACCGAGCCGTTCCACATCTCGAAAGCGATTGCGACGCTTGACCATATCTCGCATGGCCGGGCGGGCTGGCAGGTACGGGTGAGCCCGACCGCGCACGAATCGGCATTATTCGGCCGTCGGCCCGCCCCCGAAGGCGCCGAACTGTTCGATGAGGCCGCCGACGCCGTGGAGGTGGTGCGCCGCCTCTGGGACAGCTGGGAGGACGACGCCGTCATCCGCGATGTCGCAACCGGTCGCTACATCGACCGCGACAAGCTGCACTACATCGATTTCGTCGGCGACCACTTCTCGGTCAAGGGGCCCTCGATCACTCCGCGGCCACCCCAGGGCCAGCCGGTGGTAGCAGCGCTGGCACACGCGCCGCGGGCCTACGAATTCGCCGCCGCCAATGCCGACCTCGTGTTCATCACCCCGCACGATGAAGGTTCGCTGCGCGCGATCCTGCGCGACGTCGGCCAGGCGCAACGCACCGCGGCCCGGGAGATCCAAGTCTATGCGGACCTGGTGGTATCGCTGGCCGACGATCCCACGGCGCCGGCGGCGGACATCTCCTCCGATGCGCGGGTATTCATCGGCAGCGCAAGCGATTTGGCGGACCTGCTGCTCGCCTGGCAGGACGCCGGGGTAGACGGGGTACGGCTGCGGCCAGCGATCAACGCTATCGACCTGCCCGCCATCGTCGACGACCTGGTGCCGCGGCTGCAGCGCGCCGGCCGATTCCGCACCGGCTACCGCGACGGCGAGACCCTGCGCGGACGCCTGGGTCTGGCGTCCGCTCCCAACCGCTACGCGACGGCGCCGTCATGACCGTGACTCCGCTGTCGATCCTCGACCTCGCGCCGATCAGCGCCGGCAGCGACGCCGCGACGGCGTTGCGCAACACCATCGACCTGGCCCGGCACGCCGAGCACTGGGGATACAAGCGCTACTGGGTCGCCGAGCACCACTTCGTCGCGGTGGCCAGCTCGTCGCCGGTGACGCTGATCGGTCAAATCGCCGCGGCCACAGAACGAATCCATGTCGGGTCGGCCGCGGTGCAGGTCGGCCACACGACGGCGCTGGCCGTGGTGGAAAGCTTCGGCATCCTCGACGCGCTCTATCCGGGCCGCATTGACATGGGGCTGGGCCGATCCGGGCAGCGGCGCAAAGAGGCCGCCGCCTCGTCCCCGGCAGCTTCCGAACGCACCGCCACACCGTGGCGCGAGGTGGACGGGATCGTCATCCCCACGCCCTTCGACCAGACCCCGCTGATGAAAAGCGACCGTATCCGCGCTCAGGCGTCGGTGCTCGCCCAACCGGGCGCGCAGCCGCCGGACTTCGCCGAACAACTGGCCGACATCGAAGCGATGCTGGCCGGCACCTACACCGTCAATGGCCATGAGCTACATGCCGTTCCGGGCGAACACGCGCAGCTGACGCCGTGGATCTTCGGCAGCACCAAGGGCCAAAGCGCCGAAGTGGCCGGGGCCCGCGGGCTCCCGTTTGTCGCGAGTTACCACATCACCCCCGGTACGGCGCTGGACGCGATCACCGCCTACCGCAACGCGTTCCGGCCATCCGACCGGCTGGCCGCGCCGTATGTGGTGGTGTCGGCCGATGTCGTGGTCGCCGAGGACAGCGCGACCGCGCGACATCTCGCATCAGGGTACGGCCGCTGGGTGCGGTCCATCCGCAGCGGCGGCGGCGCGATTCCCTACCCGGATCCCGACTTCTGCGAGCCGTTGACCGAGGACCAGCAGGCACTGGTGGCCGACCGTACCGCAACGCAATTCGTGGGCAACCCGGACGAGGTCGCCGACCGGCTCGAGCTGCTGCGCCGGGTCACCGATGCCGACGAACTGGTGATCACCTCGGTGACGCACCGGCACGCCGACCGGCTCCGCTCGCATGAACTGATCGCCAAGCGATGGGGATTGACCGAATGAGCGTTCGAGAAGCCAACCGCCGCAAGCAGATACATCTGGGCGCACACTTCCCCGGGGTGAACAACACCACGGTGTGGTCCGATCCGACCGCTGGCAGTCAGATCGCGTTCGAATCGTTTGTGCACCTTGCCCGGACCGCCGAGCGGGGACTGTTCGACTTCTTCTTCCTGGCCGAAGGGCTGCGGTTGCGCGAGCATCTCGGCAAGATCCACGACCTCGACGTGGTCGGCAGGCCCGACACCTTCACCGTGCTGGCGGCGCTCGCCGCGGTCACCGACAGGCTCGGCCTCGTCGGCACCATCAACACGACTTTCAACGAACCTTACGAAGTGGCAAGGCAATTCGCCACCCTGGATCACCTGTCCGACGGTCGGTCGGGCTGGAACATGGTCACCTCCTCGGACGCGTTCACCGGAGAGAACTTCCGCCGCGGTGGATTTCTCGCCCACGCCGACCGCTACCGCCGGGCCGAGGAATTCATCACTGTGGCGCGGCGATTCTGGGACAGCTGGTCACCCGAGGCCGTGGTGGCCGACGTCGACGCCGGAATCTATGCCGATCCGACCCGAATCAGCATCGTCGAGCACGTCGGCCCGCAATTCAGCGTCCGCGGCGTCGCCTCGCTGCCCGCTGGGCCGCAAGGTCATCCCGTGCTACTGCAGGCCGGTGACTCCGACGACGGCCGCGACTTCGGCGCCAGGCACGCCGACGCCTTGTTCACGTTGCACGGTTCGCTCGAGGCAGGCCAGCGCTACTACGCCGACGTGAAGAGCCGCGCCGCCGCCTACGGGCGCGACCCCGATCAGCTCAAGGTGCTGCCCGGCGCGACGTTCGCGCTGGGTGATACACCCGCCGAGGCGCAGGACAACGCCCGCTATCTCCGCGAGCAGCAGGTCAGTGGCCCGACCGCGATCGCGTTCCTCGAACAGGTGTGGGGCGTGGACCTATCGGCCTACGACCCCGACGGGCCGCTGCCCGACGTCGACCCCGTCGAGAACCCGAACATCACCCGGGGACGGGTCCGGCACGGCGACCCCAAGACCGTCGCCCAAGCCTGGCGCGCCCGAGCGGAAGCCGAAAGCCTGTCGATCCGAGAGCTGATCATCGAAGTGACCAGCCGCCAGCAGTTCGTCGGGACTCCGGCGCAGGTCGCCGAAGAGATCGATCGCTACGTGCAGTCGGACGCCTGCGACGGGTTCATCCTGGTGCCGCACCTGACGCCGCACGGCCTCGATGAGTTCGTCGACAAGGTGGTGCCACTGCTGCAGGAACGCGGCAGCTTCCGCACCGAATACCGCGGCCACACCTTGCGCGAGCATCTGGGCTTGTCACCCACGCCGGGATGGGCGGGAAATCCGGCCGGCATAGCGATCGGCCAATGAGAGCCGGCAAAGCGGCGCAGTGAATTTTGCTCCCCCGCCTGGACTCGAACCAGGAACCCTTCGGTTAACAGCCGAATGCTCTGCCAATTGAGCTACAGGGGACTAACCCGATCGCGGGACGACTCTAGCGTACTGGCACGACCGCACCCAACTGCGGACCAGTGGCGATCGCCAGCGCGGCGTAGCCGGGCGCAGCGGGTCGCCGGGCGGTGAGGCAGGATGGAGCCATCGCTAGTCGGGAGGACCGTTTTGATCCGGTATGTCGTGGTGCTGGGACTGGGTTACGTGCTGGGCTCAAAGGCGGGGCGTCGCCGATACGAGCAGCTCGTCGGCACGTATCGCGCACTGACCAGCAGTCCGGTCGCCAAGTCGATGATCGAGGGGGGACGGCGCAAGGTCGCCAATCGGATCTCCCCCGACGCCGGTTTCGTCACGTTGACGGAGATCGACGGCCAGACGGCCATCATGGAGCGCGAGGTCGAGGGCTCGGCCGACGAGGCGCTGGCGCCGTCTAATCGTCGCCGCTAGCCTGCTCCAACAGGCTGCGCCGGTAGGACTCCATCGCCACCAGGTCGCCGAATAGGGCGTGATACTCGTCGCCCTGCTCGATCGGGGACATGCGCTGCAGCTTGGACTTCACCTCGGCGATCTGCCGACCCATCCACACCTCCTGCAGCCGGGCCAGCACGCCGCCGATGTAGCGGGGCAGCTTCTCCTCCTCGACCTGGATGGCCTCCACGCCCAGCTCGCTGGCCAGGCCGGCGGTCAGCGGCGAGGAGGCCTGATCACGCACCGCCTCGATCCACTGGGCGCCGGTGATCCCGCTCGACGTCCCCCCCGCGGTCTCGATGGCCGCGCGGATCGCCGCATACCCGGGATGGGTAAAGCTTTCGACCGTCAGCGTGTCAAACACCGGTCCCGCCAACGCCGGGTACTGCAGGGCCGCCTTGAGCGCCTCCCGCTGTGGCCACAGGGTGGGGTCGCGCGGGTCCGGACGGCTGGCGGCGGCCTGCGCCGCGGCCGGCGCATCGGCCGCGCCGCGACGGGAAGCCTTGGGCGTCGCACCGGCGCGGGCCTGGGTGTTGGAGCTCTTGGCCTGGCTACGCACCCGGTCGATGACCTGCGCGACGTCATCCCAGCCGACCCACCCGGCGAGTTGGCGGGCGTACTCGTCGCGCAGCGTCGGGTCTTTGATCTGACTCACCATCGGCACGCAGCGGCGCAGCGCGGCGACCCGGCCCTCGGCGCTATCCAGGTCAATCTCGGCGAGCGCCGAGCGGATGGCGAACTCGAACAGCGGCGTCCGCCGCGCCACCAGATCGCGTAGCGCGCCGTCGCCGGACTTCAGCCGCAGGTCGCAGGGATCCATACCGTCCGGCGCGACGGCCACGAACGACTGCCCCGCCAAGTTCTGCTCGCCGCCGAAGGCCTTGAGCGCGGCGGCCCGGCCGGCCGCGTCGCCGTCGAAGACGTAGATCAATTCGCCGCGAAAGAAACTGTCGTCCATCATCAGTCGGCGCAGCATCGACAGGTGCTCGTCGCCGAACGCGGTGCCGCACGACGCTACGGCGGTGGTGACCCCGCTCAGATGCATCGCCATCACGTCGGTGTAGCCCTCGACGACGACGGCCTGGTGCCCCTTGGCGATGTCGCGTTTGGCCAGGTCGATGCCAAACATCACGTTCGACTTCTTGTACAGCAGCGTCTCGGGCGTATTGATGTACTTGGCTTCCATCGGATCGTCGTCGAACAACCGCCGGGCGCCGAAACCGATCACCTCGCCGGCCGAACTCCGGATGGGCCAGAGCAATCGGCGGTGGAACCGGTCCATCGGTCCGCGCCGCCCCTGCCGGGACAGGCCGGCCGCTTCCAGCTCTTTGAACTCAAAACCCTTGCGCACCAGGTGCTTTGTCAGCGAGTCCCAGCCCGAGGGCGCGAAGCCGCAACCGAAACGACGGGCCGCCTCGGCATCGAAGTTCCGCTCGGTCAGATACTGGCGGGCCGGTGCGGCCTCGGCTGACTCGAGCGCCGCCGCGTAGAACTCCGCCGCGGCCGCGTTGGCCGCGACGAGCCGGCTGCGACTACCGCGGTCGCGCTGCACGCTGGTCGCCGGGCCCGAGTAGGTGATGGTGTGGCCGATCCGGTCGGCGAGCAGCTCGACCGCCTCGACGAAGCTGACGTGTTCGATCTTCTGGATGAACGCGTAGACGTCGCCGCCCTCACCACAGCCGAAGCAGTGAAAGTGGCCGTGGTTGGGGCGGACGTGAAACGACGGCGACTTCTCGTCGTGGAACGGGCACAGACCCTTGAGCGAATCGGCACCGGCACGCCGCAATTGGACGTAATCGCCGATGACTTCATCGATGCGCACCCGTTCGCGGATGGCCGCGATGTCGCGGTCGGGAATCCGGCCGCGACCCCGCGCACGGCCGTCGCCCTCCGCGCGTGAACCAGCCGGGCTTGACATCGGCTCAGTGTAAGGCGCGACGGCGAAAGCTAGCCGGTACCGATGACACCGCAGGCGACCCGATCCATCGCGTTCTCGGTGTCCTGCGCGCCGTGCAGCATCAGGGCGGTCTTGTTCCCGGCCAGCAGATCGTCCCGGTTGAACGAATCGGTGGTGGTGACCAGGTACGCCGAGCCGTCCTGACGGACCTCGAGCGATGTCAGGTCGCCGCTTTCCGGCTTGCCGGTGTGGCCGGGGGCCTGGTAGTGGCCGCCGGCGGACAGGAAGTTCCCGGGTGCACCTCCGGTGGGGGCCACCGAGTTCGGCTCGCACTTGCCGATCTCGTGCACGTGCAGGCCATGGATGCCTGGCGTCAGGATGCCGGGCGTCGTCGTCTTGACGGTGACGGTCGCATAGCCGCCGGTGAAGTCGAACGTGGCGGTGGCCACCGAGCGCCCATCGGGCGTCTTCAGATCCGCAGTGAGCGAGCCGGCGGCGGGTGCCGGCGTCGTCGTCTCACCGGAAGACGTCGGAGCGGCACTCTTCACCGGAGGGGTGGTGCCCGGCTGGGTGCTCGCGTGCTGCGGTGAACTGCAGGCAGTCATGGCGAGGACGGGAAGTCCCATCAAAAAGGAGGCCACAAGGGGCGAGCCGCTGAATTTCTTCATGTCGGGCAGCCTAACTCGCGGCGGGCCCGCCGATTCCCGGACCGGACGACTTCGCGCTCATCGGAGACTACGGACCGGCCTGGCGGACGTCGATCCGTTCCAGCCGGCCTTCGGTATACGAGGCGATCTGATCGACGATGACCCGCCACCGGGCGCCGTCGTCGGCCGCGGTGTTGAAGGCGGCAGCAAAGACCGGGTCGAGCGTTCGAGGCGCCCCGGCATACAGCCAGTGCGCTACCCGGTGGATGCGTTCACGCTGCCCGGCTTGGGTTTCCTGATGCCGCGGATCGGACATGATGAATTGCAGCGCCAGGATTTTCAGCAAGGCAACCTCGGCCCGCACCAGGTCGGGAACCTGCAACTCCGCCCGGTAGCGCACCAGCGGGCCGGGCCCGGCCGCCGCGCGGGTGGTGGCAATGGCGGCGGAGGCGAACCTGCCGACCAATTCACTGGTCAACCGCTTGAGCGCGACCGAAGCCGCGAGCGTGGCGTCGTACTTGCCGACAGCGGCGACCACCGGCAAGGCGGACAGCCGTCGCGCGGCCGCCATGAAGTCATCGGCGCGCACCCGGGAGAACTCGGTCTCGCCCAGCTTGGCCAGCGCGGCGGCCTCGTCATCATCGGCGAGCACCCGTAGGTCGATGCGTTGGGACACCACACCGTCCTCGACGTCGTGCACCGAATAGGCCACATCGTCGGCCCAGTCCATGACCTGCGCTTCCAGGCACATCCGGCCCTCCGGCGCGCCCGCCCGGACCCAGGTGGCCGACTCGCGGTCCTCGTCGTAAAACCCGAACTTGCGTCGCCCCTCACCGCGGGGCCACGGATACTTGGTCACCGCGTCCAGCGACGCGCGGGTCAAGTTCAGTCCCGCGCTGTTACCTTGTGCATCAAGGACTTTGGGCTCAAGGCTGGTCAGGATCCGGAAGTTCTGGGCATTGCCCTCGAAGCCGCCATAATCCGCAGCGACCTCGTCGAGCGCGCGTTCACCGTTGTGGCCGTAGGGCGGGTGACCGATGTCGTGGGCCAGTCCCGCCAGTTCGACCAAGTCGAGATCGCAGCCCAGCCCGATCGCCATCCCCCGCCCGATCTGGGCGACCTCGAGCGAGTGCGTCAGGCGGGTGCGCGGCGTATCGCCTTCGCGGGGCCCGACCACCTGCGTCTTGTCGGCCAATCGGCGCAGCGCGGCGCTGTGCAGCACCCGCGCGCGATCGCGGGCGAAGTCGCTGCGGTGCTGCCCCTCGGTGCCCGGCAGACCCGCAGTCTTCGGCGCTTCGGCCACCCGTCGCTGACGGTCGAAGTCGTCGTAAGGGTCGTGCTGATTCCTGGTCACCGACGCACAGTCTGCCAGGGAATGCCCGCCGAAGTCTGGCTCGACTCAGGCCTGCTGACGTGTGTCGCCGCCGGGACGGGCCCGCTCGCCCCGCTCCTCATCAGGCCCACTGGCCTGCAGCGTCGGGGGTCTAGATTGGCCCTATGCGTTGCGCCGCCCGCCTGATCGCCGTGATCGCGACGATTCTCACGGTCGGCTTCAGCGGCGGGTTGGTCCTGGCGCCGACCGCCGGCGCGCAACCACCATTCCGGTTGGCCGACTACATCACTGACAACACCGGAGCCCTGTCGGAGTCCGGTCGCAGCGCGGTCAGCGCGGCCCTTGACAAGCTCTACACCGACCGCCACATCCGGCTGTGGGTGGTCTACGTCGACAACTTTTCCGGGCAGAACGCGGCGGGATGGGCACAACGCACCGTGACCAACAGCGACCTGGGCGCCTACGACGCGCTGCTGGCCGTCGGCACCGCGAGCCGCGAGTATGCCTTCTTGGTGCCCTCCACGATCAAGAGCGTCAACGCGACTCAGGTCGACAAGTTGCGGCGCAACAGGATCGAGCCCGCCCTGCACAACGGAGATTGGAGCGGCGCCGCGGTGGCGGCCGCCAACGGGCTGGACGCCTCGCCCGGTTCGTCGGGCCGGGTGGCACTGCTGGCCGTATTGGCGGGCATTCTCTGCGCGTTGGCGATCCTGATGCTGGTCATGCGGTACCGCGGCCGGCGCCGTCGCGCCGCGGCGTTGGCCGCGGCACGCCGAGTAGATCCCACCGACGCCGACGCGCTGGCCGCCCTGTCGTCGCAGGCACTCGACGACCTGTCCCGCGCACTGGTGGTGGACGTCGACAACGCGTTACGCACCAGCGCCAATGAATTGGAGTTGGCGGTCTCTGAATTCGGCGAAGACCGCACCCGGCCCTTCACCGAGGCCGTGACCAAGGCCAAAGGTGCTCTAGCGCAGGCATTCACGATCCGGCAGCAACTCGATGACGACACTCCCGAGACACCGACGCAGCGGCGTGAACTGCTCACCCGGGTGATCGTCTCGGCGGCGCGTGCCGAACGCGAACTGGAGTCACAAACCGAGGCATTCGAGAAGTTGCGCGATCTGGTGATCAACGCCCCCACCCGGCTGGACTCATTGACCCAGCAGTATGTGGAGCTCACCGCCCGCATCGCGCCGGCCGAACAACGACTTGCCGCACTGCACAAGGACTTCAGCGCAGCCGCACTGACTCCGGTGTCCGGAAACGTCACGGCGGCCAAGGAGCGGCTGGCGTTCGCCGACCGCAACATCGGCACCGCCCGCGAGCTCGCCGACCACGCCGTCAGTGGACAGCAAACCGGTTTGGTCGATGCCGTCCGCGTCGCGGAGTCCGCGCTGGGCCAAGCGCGCGCATTGCTCGACGCGGTGGACAATGCGGCCGGCGACATTCAACACGCCATTGACCGGCTGCCGTCGGCCATGACCGACATCGAGGCCGACATCAAGCGCGCAGACGTACTGCTACAGAAGACACCGAACGCCAAAACCCCGCACGCCCGGGATCTGGTCGCAGCGCGCGACGCGGCGACCAGGGCCGTCGAGAGCGCACGAGCCGGCGCTTCCGACGACCCAATGGGCGAGTTCGGACAGTTGACCAAGGCCGACGCCGCCCTCAACGCGCGACTGGCCACGCTGGCCGAAGAGCAGGCCGCCGCCGAACAGTTGAACCGGTCGCTGGAGCAGGCGTTGTTCACCGCGCAGTCGCGGGTACGTGCGGTGTCGGACTACGTCGACACGCGCCGGGGCAGCATCGGTCCCGAAGCTCGCACCCGGCTGGCCGAAGCCAAACGGCATCTGCAAGCCGCCGAGGACAAACGATCGACACTCCCGACCGAGGCCATCGCCCACGCTCATGCGGCGTCGACGCTGGCCGCCACGGCGCAGTCCCTGGCCAACGACGACGTGCAAATGGCACAGCGCGCCTACATGGGCCGCGGCGGCAGTGACATGGGTGCGATGCTCGGCGGAATCATCATCGGCAACGTCCTCAGCGGAGGCATGCGGGGGGGATTCGGCGGCTGGAGCCCGACCTCGTTCGGCGGCAGCCCGGGGTCGTCCGGCGGCGGTTTCATGGGTGGCGGCGGCCGATTCTGAGCAGCGCTTAACGCCATGCGTCGCAGCGACTTTGAATAGTTCTCCGGTCTCAACCGGCTGCCGGGGAATGCGGTATCACGCCCGGCTTCCGCGGCACCGTGTCGCCTTCCCACCCGCTCCACACAGCGTCTGCAACCGCAGTCGGACGGGGAACGTCGGCCATCTCGTCGGGAGCTTCGGCGCTCACCTCTGACTTCGGTGCCCAGTGGTCATAGTCATCCGGCGGGACGACCACGCCCCACTTGAGCGGAACCGACAGGCCTCCGAGCATGCCGGACTCGCCTCGAACTGCCGACACCGTGTCATCCGGCAACGGCGAACCGAGAGGCAATAGCACCCCTGCCCCCTTCCACAGCCAGTGAAGCGTTCAGGCGCTGTGGCGAATCTAATTGCACCAACCGGTCACATCGTAAGACAAACTGAAGAAATTTGCCGGGAATTGCCAATGTCGGTTTTGATGTCGGTTTTCTGGGCACGTGCTCTGCGGCGCACGACCGGTCCAAAGGGTCCGCGGCGGCAGCCGCCGAAATGGCCCTCGGCATCGATAAGGCCGAGTGGTTCATGTCCCGGCGGCGCTCCGATGCGGCGGTTCGACGGCCGGTGAACTTCCTGCGGCACAACACTTTATCGCCGCCATGGTGACCGGTTCCGCCGCACCGAAACGGGTGCGAAAGTGGCGAGGTGCCCGGGTCGGTTGGGTGAACAAGTTGACCGGTGACTGTTTTTTACAAGACCCATCGGATGAATTGCGTGTCGCGATTCAGCGCTCGTCTGGGCATATGCCGCATGACCAAAAAGCATCGAATTGTTGCCGCTCAGCACAATATTCACGGCTGCAACAGCAGCACCGTCGCGCTATCCCGGCCGGTTGCGCGGCACTACCTTGGGACGAGACCTCACCACCTGCGCCCGGGTCCCGCGGTCCTCACCCTCGGGGTTCTTTTCACTTACCGGCATCGCCGCCATCGGCACGCCACTGCCCGACCCGGTTGCTGCGGTCGCGGCCGGGGCTCCGGAACCCACACCCGACATCGCCGGGGTGGCGATGTAAGCCGGCATCGACCCTTCCCACGCCGCGGGCACCGACATCGATCCGATGAACCGCGCGCTGCCCAGGCCGGCCGTCGCAACGCCCAAGGCGCCCAACCCTCCACCGGCCAAGGGCTGCAGGTCCGACAACGGGCTGCCCGCGCTGTGCGCCGCACTGAGGGGGGCGCTGGTGGCACCGACCAATGCCGGTGCCAGTGACGGCGGCGCGGACGCCGGTGCCGCGGCGGCGGGGCCCGCGCTCTGGGCAAGCGTCACCATGGGTGTCATCAGCGCAGTGGCCGGGTACATTCCCGCCTGCGCCACTGTCGTCAAGGTGGCCACCGGCGTCGATGACAGTAGCGAGACGGCCGGCGAGAGCGCCCCGAGCGCCGACTGCAGCTCGGAGGCGAACGTGGTGCCCAGGGAGGACAGGCCCTGGAAGAACTGCGACGCCAAGCTCAGGGGCGCTGTCACCAATCCGGCCAGACCCGCCAGGTCCGCGGAGGGTGCGCTACCCCCCAGCGCCGCGGGCGGCACGCTGACTTCCGGCAATGCCTGTGCCATCGATTGAGCCCCGGCGTGGTAGCCCAACATCGCGGCCACATCCTGCGCCCACATCTCGACGTACTCGAGCTCGGTCTGCGCGATCGCCGCCGTGTTGATGCCGAAAAAGTTCGTCGCGATCAAGACGAGCAGGCGGGCCCGATTCGCCAGCACCTCCGGCAGCGGCACCGTCGCCACCAGCGCCCCCTCGAAAGCCAGCGCCGCCATGCGGGCCTGCAAAGCCGCCACCTCCGCTTGCGCCGCGGCGATGACCAGCCATTCCACGTAGGGCGCCGCGGCCGCGGTCATCGACATCGACGACGGCCCCGTCCAGGCGCCACCGGCCAGATCGGACACCACGGTGTGAAAGGACGATGCCGAGGACGACAGTTCGACCGCAAGCCCGTCCCAGGCCGAGGCCGCCTCGAACAGAGGTGCGACTCCCGGGCCGCCGGATATCAAAGCCGAGTTGATCTCAGGAGGGAAGAACACAAACGCGGGAATCATTTGCAACCCCAACCGACCGAGTCAACGGCTCCTACCACGGACGGGCCAACATCCGTCCGCGGCCATTAGCTATCTACTTATGCCCCAGAGGGATCTTAAGGCACCCTCACCACGAAAGGCCCGACTTTTAACCAAACCTTATTTCGCAAAATCCGGTGTCAGTGCCCGCTCGTCGCCATCCGCGCGAGTAGCGCGATTAACAGCCCTTGAGGCGCACCGCCAGATAATCGGAGACGGCGTTCATCGCGACCCGCTCCTGGGACATGTCGTCACGTTGGCGCACCGTGACCGCGTTGTCCTCGAGGGAGTCGAAATCCACCGTCACGCAGAACGGCGTGCCAATCTCGTCCTGGCGCCGATAGCGTCGCCCGATGGCACCGGCGTCGTCGAAATCGATATTCCACGACTTGCGCAACTCCGCGGCCAGATCTCGCGCCTTGGGGCTCAAGTCGGCGTGGCGGGACAGCGGAAGCACGGCGGCCTTGACCGGAGACAGGCGCGGGTCCAGACGCAGCACGGTGCGTTTTTCCATCTTGCCCTTGGCGTTCGGGGCTTCGTCCTCCACGTAGGCGTCGATCAGAAACGCCATGAACGACCGCGTCAGGCCGGCGGCCGGCTCGATGACATACGGCGTGTACCGGGTGTCGGTGACCTGGTCGTAAAACGACAGGTCGACGCCCGAATGCTTTGCATGCGTAGACAAGTCGAAATCGGTACGGTTGGCCACACCTTCCAGCTCGCCCCACGGATTTCCGACGAAACCGAACTTGTACTCGATGTCGACGGTCCGATCGGAGTAGTGCGACAGCTTGTCGGCCGGGTGTTCAAATAACCGTAGGTTTCCCGGATCGATGCCTAGGTCGACATACCATTGCAGCCGGGTGTCGATCCAGTACTGATGCCATTCCTTCGCGGTCGAGGGCTCGACAAAGAATTCCATTTCCATTTGTTCGAACTCGCGGGTCCGGAAAATGAAGTTGCCTGGTGTGATCTCGTTGCGAAAACTCTTGCCGATCTGGCCGATACCGAAAGGCGGCTTCTTGCGGGCGGTCGTCACCACGTTGGCGAAGTTGACGAAGATGCCCTGCGCGGTCTCCGGGCGCAGATAGTGCAAGCCCTCCTCGGTCTCGATCGGACCCAGGTAGGTCTTGAGCATCATGTTGAACTCGCGCGGTTCGGTCCACTGGCCGGGCTCGCCGGTCTCCGGGTCGCGGATGTCGGCCAGCCCGTTGGGCGGCGGGTGTCCGTGCTTGGCTTCGTAGGCCTCGATGAGATGGTCGGCGCGATAGCGCTTGTGGGTGATCAGGGACTCGACCAGCGGGTCGTGGAACACCTCGACATGGCCGGAGGCCACCCACACCTGCCGGGGCAGGATGATCGACGAATCCAGTCCCACGACGTCGTCGCGACCGGTGACCACCGCACGCCACCACTGCCGTTTGATGTTCTCTTTGAACTCCACACCCAGCGGACCGTAATCCCACGCCGACCGGGTGCCGCCGTAGATCTCACCCGAGGGGAAGACGAAGCCGCGGCGTTTGGCCAGGTTCACTACGGTGTCGATGACGGACGCCACGGGGCGGTGCACTCCCTTTCAGGGTTTGGGCGGGCACGCGCGGCGGTCAACCGCGGTGCGCAGAGCATCAGTCATGGTAGCGATCGACGCCGCGGTCTTTGACATGCGTCATCATGCATGTGACAGTGGATGTCAGCCGACAACGGTTGTCAACGGTGGAACCTTTCCCACTACCTGGCCCTTCTCGAGGTGATGCTGCTCTTATGATGACGTCCCCGTCACCTTCTGCCTCGGTGCAGGCCGCCGACGACGGCGACCCGGAGTTGGCCGCGGTCACCCACGACCACGACGCGCTTGGCGCCGCCGGACCCCCCGGTGCGGCCACGTACCCCGTGCCGCCGCCGCGCGACATCCTCGACGCCGCGGGTGAGTTGCTGCGCGCGCTGGGCGCGCCCGTGCGGATCGCCATCGTGCTGCAGTTGCGGGAGTCGCACCGCTGCGTGCACGAGCTGGTGGATGCGCTTGGCGTGCCCCAGCCCCTGGTCAGCCAGCATCTGAAGATTCTCAAGGCGGCCGGGGTGGTCGCAGGGGAGCGATCCGGTCGCGAAGTGCTCTATCGGCTCGCCGATCACCACCTCGCGCACATCGTGGTGGACGCCGTCGCGCACGCCAGTGAGGAACCGCGCCAATGAGCGGAACCAGCGTCCGCTCCACCCGCCAGCGTGCGGCGATCTCCACCTTGCTGGAGACGCTCGACGAGTTCCGCTCGGCCCAAGAGCTGCATGACGAGCTGCGCCGCCGCGGCGAGAACATCGGCCTGACGACCGTCTACCGGACGTTGCAGTCGATGGCCGCGGCCGGCTTGATCGACACTCTGCGCACCGACACCGGTGAATCGGTCTACCGCAGGTGTTCCGAGCATCATCACCACCACCTGGTCTGCCGCAGCTGCGGCGCCACCATCGAGGTGGGCGATCACGAGGTCGAGCAATGGGCCGCGGAAGTGGCTGCCAAGCATGGCTTCTCCGATGTCAGCCACACCATCGAAATCTTCGGCACCTGTTCGGATTGCAACGGCCGGTAGCCGGTCACGCCGTCAGTGCCCGACGTATCCCGGCGCCGGTGTCCAGCACCAAGAGGATCAAGGTCCGCAAGGCATCGTCGGTCAGGCCGCCACCGGGAAAGTTGTAGCGCAACATCACGTCGGCGGTTTTCGACGCGCCCCTTCCCGAATTGCGTTGCACCGCCTTCTGATTGACCTTCTCGATCACGCTCACGCTGCCGAAATTGCTGGCCCGGGCCTCCTTGGCCACCTGCTCGCTGACCTTCTTGGTCAGCGGCAGATCCCAGGCCACGATCTGGGTGAGCGACACCAGGTCCAGGCCCTCGGCGATGTTGACCACCCGCAACGACGCGATAGTGCCGTCGTGGCGTACCGTCACCGCGCCGTCGGCCTCCGCCTCCACCGGAAGGACGTCGCCGAGGATCGAGGCGAGGCGCTCCTGCAGCGACGACACTATGCGCTCCCGAATCTGCGATTGCGCGAGGCGTATTCCTCACAGGCCGCCCATAAGTCGCGGCGGTCGTAGTCGGGCCACAGCTTGTCCTGAAAGACGTACTCGGCGTACGCCGCTTGCCACAACATGAAATTGCTGGACCGGTGCTCCCCCGAGGTCCGCAGGAACAGGTCTACGTCGGGGATGTCCGGCCGCTGCAGGTGATGCGCGACCGTCGACTCGGTGATTCGCTCCGGGTTCAGCCGACCGGCGGCGGCCAGGCGCGCGATTTCCTTTGTCGCCTCCGCGATTTCGGCGCGGCCACCATAGTTGACGCAGTAGTTGACGGTGATGACGTCGTTGTCCTTCGTCATGTCCTCCGCGATCGCCAATTCATTGATGACGCTGCGCCACAGTCGCGGCCGCGAACCCACCCATCGGATCTTGACCCCGATCGTGTTCAGGTTCACCCGGCGCATCCGGACCACGTCGCGGTTGAACCCCATCAGGAAGCGGACCTCTTCGGGGGAACGCTTCCAGTTTTCGGTGGAGAATGCGTACAGGCTGAGCCATTTGATGCCGATTTCGATTGCGCCACAGACGACGTCGATAACGACCGCCTCGCCCGCCTTGTGGCCGTCGGTACGGTTCAGCCCCCGCTGGGTGGCCCAGCGGCCGTTGCCGTCCATCACGATGGCCACATGATTGGGCAATCGATCGGCCTCGATTCTGGGTGGGGCCGCCTTGGAGATGTGCTGCGGTGGCCGGCGCGGCCCGCCGTCGGGCGACGGCGGCAGATCCGGAAAGACGACCGGCCAGGTCGACTTGTCGGGAAACACCGGATAGTCGTCGGGCGCGGGGGGCAGTTGCGGGAAATCGGCTGACGCCGTGGGTCTCTCGGCCTTTCGACCAGTGCCGCCGGCCCAGAGTTTAGCCACAGTCCCTATCCTGCCCGATCAGCGCCGCGCGCTGTTCGGCGATGGTGCGGTCGACGTGATACGTCCGTTCCACCAGCGGCAACGTCTTGAGCTGCCGCTCCAAATGCCACTGCAGGTGTGCGGCCACCAGACCGCTGACGTAGTTGCGGTGCGATTGCGGCGTCTTTTCGGCGAAGTCCCAATCGCCGTCGTGCAGCGCGGACATCAGGTCCAGCACCCCCGGCGGCGGCGTCGTCGAACCGGCCGGACGGCAGTGTGGGCAGACGCTGCCGCCGGCGCCGACGTGGAATGCCCGATGGGGACCGGGGGTGGCGCAACGGGCGCACTCACCCAGCGCCGGCGCCCATCCGGCGATGCCCATCGCGCGCAGCAGGTAGGCGTCCAGCAATAGGTCCCGGGACCGGCGCCCGTCGGCCACCGCCCGCAACGCGCTCACCGTGAGCCCGTGCAGGGCCGGGGCGGGGGCCCGCTCCTCGCCGGCGAGGCGTTCGGCGGTTTCCAACATGGCGCACCCGCAGGTGTAACGGCCGTAGTCGTTGACGATGTGGGTGGCGAACGCGTCAATGGAGACGACCTGGGTGACGATGTCGAGGTTGCGCCCGGGATGTAGTTGCGCGTCGATGTGCGCGAACGGCTCCAGCCGCGCACCGAATTTGCTGCGGGTGCGGCGCACGCCCTTGGCCACCGCGCGGACCAGTCCGTGCTCACGCGTCAGCAGGGTGACGATCCGGTCGGCTTCGCCGAGCTTGTGCTGGCGCAGCACAACAGCTCGATCTCGGTATAGCCGCATCACAATAGTTTTGCACCCCGCCGCGACATTACGGGTATCCGCGCCGTTAGTCTCGTACCCCGTGATTGGCGCTTCTGGGTCGGGTCCTGGGTCCATTTCCGGATCCAGCCACCGGCGCCTGCCCACACTGACTGACCTGCTCTATCAGCTGGCCAGCCGCGCAGTGACGTCAACCACGCTGGTGGGTCGCTCGCTGCACGCCATCCACGCCAGCCAGCCCACGCTGAACGCCTTCCGGGTGGTGCTCACCGAGTCGGCGCTGGCCGACGCGGCCGAGGCCGACCGGCGACGCGCCGCCGGGGACACCGCACCGCTGCTCGGGATCCCGATCGCCGTAAAAGACGATGTCGACGTTGCCGGCGTGCCGACCGCCTTCGGCACCGAGGGATACGTCCCCCCCGCCAGCCACGACGCCGAGGTGGTGCGCCGCCTCAAGGCGGCCGGCGCGGTGATCGTCGGCAAAACCAACACCTGCGAACTCGGGCAGTGGCCGTTCACCAGCGGGCCCGGTTTCGGGCACACCCGCAACCCCTGGTCGCGCCGGCACACCCCCGGCGGATCGTCGGGCGGCAGTGCCGCAGCGGTGGCGGCCGGACTGGTCACCGCCGCGATCGGCTCCGATGGCGCCGGCAGCATCCGCATCCCCGCGGCGTGGACGCACCTGGTGGGCATCAAGCCGCAGCGTGGACGCATCTCGACCTGGCCGCTGCCAGAGGCTTTCAACGGCATCACGGTCAACGGCGTGCTGGCCCGGACCGTGGCCGACGCGGCGCTGGTGCTCGACGCCGCATCCGGCAACGTCGACGGCGATCGGCACAAGCCGCCCCCGATCACGGCCTCCGACTACGTGGGCAAGGCGCCCGGCCCGCTGAACATCGCGCTGTCCACCCGGTTCCCGTACACCGGCTTCCGGCCGAAGCTGCACCCGGAGATCCTGGCCGCGACGAGAGCCGTCGGTAGACAACTCGAGTTGCTCGGCCACACCGTGGTGCCCGGCAACCCGGACTACGGCATGCGGCTGTCGTGGGACTTTCTCGCCCGGTCCACCGCGGGCCTGCGGGATTGGGAGGAGCGGCTGGGCGACGGCGTCGTGCTGGACCCCCGCACCCTGTCCAACCTGCGCCTGGGCGCCGTGCTCGGACAGGCGATCCTGCGCACCGCCCGCCGCCACGAAGCGGCCGAGCAGCGCCGGGTCGGTTCGATCTTCGACATTGTCGACGTGGTGTTGGCACCGACCACGGCGCAGCCGCCGCCGCTGGCGCGCGCCTTCGACCGGTTGAGCGGTTTCGGCACCGACCGCGCCATGATCGCGGCGTGCCCGCTGACGTTTCCGTGGAACGTCCTGGGTTGGCCGTCGATCAACGTCCCCGCGGGCTTCACCTCCGACGGCTTGCCGATCGGTGTGCAGCTGATGGGCCCGGCGAACAGCGAGGGGATGCTGATTTCGCTGGCCGCGGAGCTGGAGGCCGTCTGCGGATGGGCGAGCCGACAGCCCCAGTCATGGTGGGACCAGACCACGGATGCTCCCGGCGGGGCCGGAGGCAACGGCTGACGTCTCAGCCGCTGACACGCCGGGTACCCGTACGCCATGGATCAATCGACCGCTCCCCTGCTCGATGCGCTGGCCGATTACCGCGACAAGAACCGGTACGGGTTTACGCCGCCCGGCCATCGCCAGGGCCGTGGCACCGACGAGCGGGTCCTGGCCGTCTTGGGTCGCGAACCGTTCCTGGACGACGTGCTGGCCAGCGGCGGCCTGGATGACCGCAGAACCAGCAACGGCTACCTCAAGCGGGCCGAAGACCTGATGGCCGACGCCGTCGGCGCCGATATCGCGTGGTTCTCCACCTGCGGCAGCTCCCTGTCGGTTCGGGCGGCGATGATGGCCGTCGCCGGCGGAGACGGCAGCCTCCTGGTTGGCCGCGACAGCCACAAGTCGATCGTGGCGGGGCTGATCTTCTCTGGTGTGCAGCCGCGCTGGATCACTCCGCAATGGGACGCCGAGCACCACTTTTCTCACCCGCCCTCGCCGCAGCAGGTCGAGGAAGCCTGGGACAAGCACCCCGACGCCGCCGGCGCGCTCGTCGTGAGCCCCAGCCCCTACGGCACCTGCGCCGACATCGCCGGCATCGCCGAGGTGTGCCATCGGCGCGGAAAGCCGTTGATCATCGACGAGGCGTGGGGGGCGCACCTGCCGTTTCATCAGGACCTGCCGACCTGGGCGATGGACGCGGGTGCGGATGTCTGCGTGGTCAGCGTGCACAAGATGGGTGCCGGTTTCGAGCAGGGTTCGGTGTTCCACGTGCAGGGTGATTTGATCGATCAGGACCGCCTGTCCGGCTGCGCGGACCTGCTGATGACGACCAGCCCCAACGTCCTGCTGTATGCGGCCATGGACGGGTGGCGCCGGCAGATGGTCGAGGACGGTCACGAATTGCTCGGCAATGCACTGGATTTGGCACGGCAGGTGCGCGAGGAGATCGAAACGCTTCCCGGCGTCGAGGTGCTCGACGACGAGTTACTCGGGGCGCAGGCATCCCACGACCTGGACCGCCTACAGGTGCTGATGGACGTATCGGGCACGGGCACGTCCGGTTACCAGGCCGCCGACTGGCTCCGCGAGCACGCGCACGTCGATACGGGCATGAGCGATCACCGCCGCCTGCTTGCCACCTTGTCCTTCGCGGACGACAAGACCACCGCCAGCCGTCTCACCGATGCGCTGAGGGCGTGGCGCGAGGCGGCCGACGACTTCGAGCGCCCGCCGCAGATCGACCTGCCCTCCCCCGATGAGCTGCAGTTGGAGACCGTCTGCCTGCCCCGCGACGCGTTCTTCGGGCACGTGGAGGCGGTGCCCACCGATCAGGCCGCCGGCCGGGTCGCCGCCGAACAGATCACGCCCTATCCCCCCGGCATTCCGGCGGTGGTGCCCGGCGAGCGCCTCAATGATGCTGTGCTGAACTACTTGTGTTCCGGGGTGCGCGCCGGGATGAACACCCCGGATGCCGCCGATGCATCGATGAAAACGATCCGGGTGCTCGCCTGAACTGGCGGTTGGTCGGTTCAGCGGCCGAATGGTTTCGACATCACCCGGTTACCGACGGCTTTGAGCGTGTCCGGCAGCACCCGGTTGGCCGTGCCCATCACCTTCGACAATGCGGATCCCGCCACGACTTTCTGGTCACCGCGCATCAGCGCCTCGAATCCCTGCCGTGCGACTTGAGCGGGGTCGTCCTTAGGCATTCTGCCCATCAGGGAATCAACCATTTTGGCGCGCCCGAAGAAGCTGGTGTCAGTCGGTCCGGGCATCAGAGCCGTGACAGTGATTGCGGTGTCGCGCAATTCGTCATGAAGAGCCTGGGCGAAGGATTGAATGAACGACTTCGACGCGTTGTACACCGGCATATACGAACCCGGCATCTGGGACGCGATGGACGAGGTGAACAACACCTTGCCCGCATTGCGATTCGCCATGTCGCGCAGAACCAGCTTGGCCAGATGCACGGTGGAGCGCACGTTGAGATCGATGATGCTGAGGTCATCGGCGAGCTCGCTGCGGAGGAACATTTCGCCGCGGCCGATTCCGGCGTTGAGCGCCGCGGCCGCGAGCACCCGGTCACCTTCGATTGCGCTCTCGTACAAGTGCTCCACCCCGTCGGGGCCGCGCAGGTCCACCTGGACCGGCTGCACCGCGGCACTGAACTGCGAGAGCTTGTCGGGCACGCCGTGGATGGCGTCGTCTTCGGCGGCAACGACGAGGTCGTAGCCATGTTGGGCGAATTGCTTGGCCAGTTCGAATCCGATGCCGCTGGACGCGCCCGTCACCAGCGCGAGTAGAGGTTGCGTCATAGGCCGCGGCTACCCAGGACAAAGGTGACCAAACCGCTGATCCGACTCGCGAATCCGTCGGTGCAGATTCCGGTGCTGGCCTGGCTGCGTCTCACCACTCACATGCGCCACATGCGTAGCGTCTGCCTGGCCGCGCAGGACGCATGCGCCGGTCGGCTTCCGCTGCTAAAAACCCAGGCGGCCAAGCTGTTTGGGGTCGCTCTGCCAGTTTTTGGCGACCTTGACGCGCAGATCCAGGTAAACCTTGGTGCCCAGCAGCTTTTCGATCTGAGCGCGCGCGGCGGTGCCAACCTCCCGCAGCCGCGAACCACCCTTGCCGATGACGATCCCTTTCTGGCTGTCGCGTTCGACGTAGAGCAGGGCGTGCACGTCGATCAAATCGTCGCGATCCTCCCGCGGATTGACTTCGTCGATGACCACGGCCAGTGAATGCGGCAGCTCGTCGCGAACACCCTCGAGGGCCGCCTCCCGGATCAGCTCGGCCATCAGGACCTCTTCGGGTTCGTCGGTCAGCTCACCGTCGGGGTAATACGCCGGGCCGGGCGGCAGCGCGGCGGCCAGCACGTCGATCAAGATGTCGACCTGCGCCCCGGTCACCGCCGACACCGGCACGATTTCGGCTGAATCTCCGACCAACTCGCTGACCGCTACCAACTGCGCGGCCACCCGGTCTTTGGGAGTCTTGTCGATCTTGGTGACGATGGCGACCAGCGTCGTCTTCGGCGCGGTCGCGCGAATCTGTTCGACGATCCAGCGGTCTCCCGGACCGATCGCCTCGTCGGCCGGGATGCACAGTCCGATCACATCGACTTCGGAATAGGTGTCGCGCACAAGATCGTTCAGGCGCTTGCCCAGCAGGGTGCGCGGCCGGTGCAGGCCCGGCGTGTCGACCAGGATGATCTGGAAGTCCTCCCTGTGCACGATGCCGCGGATGGTGTGCCGCGTGGTCTGCGGCCGCATCGAGGTGATCGCGACCTTGGTCCCGACCAGCGCGTTCGTCAGGGTCGATTTGCCGGTGTTCGGACGGCCGACCAAACACACGAAACCGGAACGGAATTCAGTCATGCTGCGCGGGTTCCTCGCCATCGGATGAACCGTCGGATTCGACCGGGCTGAGCAGGACGGTGTTGATCCGTACCCGCCCGCGGTGATCGGTGCCACCTTCGGCCTGCAGCCGCAGACCGTGCGACACCACCTCGGCGCCCGGTAGCGGTACCCGACCCAATTCCAGGGCGAGCAGGCCGCCCACGGTGTCGACGTCGAGATCGTCGTCGAATTCCACGTCATACAGCTCGCCCAAGTCCTCGATCGCCAGCCGCGCCGAGACCCGGAAGTGCTTGTCGCCCAAGTCTTCAATCGGTGCCGTCTCCGCCTCGTCGTATTCGTCGGCGATCTCCCCGACGATTTCTTCCAGCACGTCTTCGATGGTGACCAGGCCGGCGATCGCGCCGTACTCGTCGACGAGAAGCGCCATGTGGTTGCGGTCGCGCTGCATCTCCCGCAGCAGCGAGTCCAGCGGCTTGGAGTCGGGCACGAAGACCGCCGGCCGCATGACCTGTGACACCGGAGGGGTCCGGCCGCCGTCGCCGGACAAAATGGTCTGCCGAACAAGGTCTTTCAAGTACACGACGCCGACGATGTCGTCGACGTTCTCGCCGATCACCGGGATGCGGGAATGCCCGCTGCGCACCGCCAAGTTGATGGCCTGGCTGGCGAACTTGTCGCTTTCGATCCAGATCATCTCGGTGCGCGGCACCATCACCTCGCGGGCCGGGGTGTCGCCGAGCTCGAAGACCGACTGGATCATCCGGCGCTCTTCCGCGGCGACCACGCCGCGCTGCTGGGCCAGGTCGACGACTTCGCGCAATTCGATCTCGGAGGCGAACGGCCCGTTCCGCAGGCCCCGACCCGGAGTCACCGCGTTACCCAGCACCACCAACAACCGGCTGATCGGCATCAGCAGCCACGAGATCGCTTGCAGCGGAAGCACTGTCGTCAGCGCGATGGAGTAGGCGTTCTGACGGCCGAGGGTACGCGGCCCCACTCCCATCACGACGAAACTGGTCACCACCATGATGGCCGCGGCACCGAACAGCCCCCAACGCAGCCCGAAGTTGTCGTAGAGGAACACCACCAGCAACACCGTCGCGGTGATCTCGCAGGTGATCCGCAGCAACACCACCAGGTTGATGTAGCGGGGCCGTTCCGACATCACCTTGGAGAGCGCCACCGCGCCGGGCCGCTCATCGCGCACCAACTCCTGAACCCGGGCCAGCGACACGGTGCTGATCGCCGCATCGATCGCCGCGAACAGCCCGCCCAACGCGATCAACGCTATTGCACCGAGCAGCTCAGACCAGCCGGTCAATTGTCGACATACCTTGACTTGGTCACTGACTTCCCCTATGGCTCTGACCTGCAGCTTAGCGGTTGACCGGCGCCGAGGACCGGCGACCGCTAGGCGTCAGCGTCCTGCTGCTCGGTTCGGCTTCGGCGAGCGAGCAGCCAGGCGATCAGGCCTACGACCACCGCAAATCCCCCGAAGCGCAACGCCAACGTCCAGCCGGATTGGTTGGGCTGGCCTGGCTCCTGGTGGTGGACGGCCAGCAGCACCAGGAAGCTGCCGTCGTCTGTCGGCCCGACCCCCGGCGTCGGCTGGGTCTTGATCACCCTGATCTGGGCGGGGGCACTGGTGGAGTTGTCGATCTGCCCCCAGGCCAGGGTGGAGTCGTCGAGCAGGAAGGTGTCCTGGCCGCCGGCGGGTTGGCTCGCGTCGTGCCCCACCACCGACACGTGGCCCACTTCGACGGTTTCGTTCTTGGCGGGCACGAACACCGTGACGTTCTCGTACAGCTTCGGCGGCGCCGGCGGCTTGTAATCCGGTGGCGGGGGTCCGTTGTACCCGTTCAACGGTATGGAACCCCCGCCGTAGAAGCTGCCCGCCGCCACATAGCTGTCGCCGACCGCGGTGAACGGGACGACACCGACGGTGGTGGCATCCAGCACCATCCGCGCCCCGCGCGGCAGGTACGCCTGCTGGTAGGCGCCGTTGTAGAAGTAGCGGAACGTGATCGGCTGATTGAGCGGGTTGTAGATGGTCGGGCGGCGATAGGCGTCGTCGTAGTCGAGGTAGTCCCAGTGCCGCGGCCGGACGAACTTCTGGTCGTCGATTTTCAGGATGTCGACGTTTTCCCGGTGCGAACTCACGACCTTCTGCACCTGCTGGTCGAAGTCCACCTGGGTCGGCGGCTTCGGTGGGTTGGCGGGGTCGACGCGAGTCGGAGGTGCGGCCTTGGCCGCCGCGATCGCCAGCGACGGCGCATCCAGCCCTCGCGGCGGCGCCACCACCGGGGCGTTACGCGGCGCGTCGGGGCCCGGCGGATTGATCTCCTGCACCGGAACGTTCTGACCGGAGTTGGGCGGCGGGAGGACCAGTGGGTTCTGCACCGGCGGCGGCATGGGGGGCGGCTCGTATACCGGAATGGGAACCGGTGGGACCGGTGTGGGTGCATTGCTCGGCGGCCCTTGAACGCCGCGGCGGTCTTCGTTGCAGACGTTCGCGGTGTGATAGGCGTTCACATAGAACATGCAGTGCTGGCAGGCGACGGGGTTGGATCCCGCGCCGGCACACGGGGCCGCCTGCGCCACCGAAGCGGTGGCGGTCACCAACACCGACAACGGCGCGAACGCGATGGCGGCTGCCGCCAGAATCTTAAGTGACCTCAATTGTCGAAATACCTTGACTTGTCGAGCAATCGGCGGTCCCGCTCCTCTTGGCGGTTCTGGTGGTAGGCCTCGACCTGATCGGCGACCCACTCTTCGAGCAGCCGGTCCTGAAGGGCGAACATCTCCTTCTCTTCGTCCGGCTCGCCGTGGTCGTAGCCGATCAGATGCAGCACCCCGTGAATGGTCAGCAGCGCCAGCTCGTGCCCCAGGCTGTGTCCCGCGGCGGCGGCCTGGCCGGCCGCGAACTCCGGGCACAGCACGATGTCGCCCAGCATCGAGGGCCCCGGCTCGGGGGCGTCCGGACGCCCACCCGGCTCGAGCTCGTCCATCGGAAAGCTCATCACGTCGGTCGGGCCGGGCAGATCCATCCAGCGCATGTGCAGGTCGGCCATCGCCGCGGTGTCGAGCAGCACCATCGACAGCTCGGCCGCGGGATTGACGTCCATCTTGGCGATGACGAACCGCGCGACACTGATCAACTCGGCCTCGGAGACGTCGATACCCGATTCGTTGGATACCTCAATACTCATGGGACCCGCTCACCGCACCATCATCGACGACCGCGTGAACCCGTCGCCCGCCGCCCCGCCCGGTTCATTGTCAGGCCGGGCTCTTCAAACTTCGCATAGGCGTCGACGATCTCCGAGACCAGCCGGTGGCGGACCACGTCCACGCTGGTCAGCTCCGCGACGTGGATGTCGTCCACGGCGTCCAGGATTTCCATCGCCGAACGCAGGCCCGACTTGGCGCCACCGGGAAGGTCGACCTGGGTGATGTCGCCGGTGACGACGATCTTCGATCCGAAGCCGAGCCGGGTGAGGAACATCTTCATCTGCTCGGCGGTGGTGTTCTGCGCCTCGTCGAGGACGATGAACGCGGAATTGAGGGTGCGTCCGCGCATGTACGCCAGCGGTGCCACCTCGATGACTCCGGCGGTCATCAGCTTGGGGATCAGCTCGGGATCCATCATGTCGTACAGCGCGTCATACAGCGGCCGCAGATAGGGATCGATCTTCTCGCTGAGCGTGCCGGGCAAAAAGCCAAGGCGCTCACCGGCTTCCACCGCCGGGCGGGTCAAGATGATGCGGCTGACCTGTTTGGTCTGCAGGGCGTTGACGGCCTTGGCCATCGCCAGATACGTCTTGCCGGTGCCGGCAGGGCCGACCCCGAAGACGATGGTGTTGTCGTCGATGGCGTCGACGTAGCGCTTCTGGTTGAGCGTCTTGGGCCGGATCGTCTTGCCGCGCCGCGACAGGATGTCCAGCGTCAGCACCTCGGCCGGTGACTCGTTGTCGGTGCCGGCCAGCATGGCGACGCTGTGCCGAACGACCTCCGGGGTCAGCGGCTGACCACCGGCAACGATGGCGACCAGCTCGGAGATCGCCCGCTCGGCCAGCGCGACATCGGCGGGCTCACCCGCGACGGTGACCGCGTTGCCGCGCACGTGCAGGTCGGCGTTCAGGCTGCGCTCCAGAGCCCGCAGGTTCTGGTCCGCCGAACCCAACAGGCCCATGACGACATCGGGCGGAACGTCGATGCTGCTGCGAACCTGAGCAGAGGCCGGGACGGCTCCGGCTGCGTCAGCAGCGCTGGTCTCGCGGGGCGTCACGTGGCTCTCGATGCCTGCTTTCTCGGTTTGTCGGTGGGTTGCTGGGCCGTCTCAGTCTACGCCCAGGGCCCGGATTGGTCAGTGTTCAGCAACGTACTCGACGACCGGCGGGTCTCGCGAACATGCAGCGTGGGGCCGTTTGCCGGGATGTCGCCGCGCGGGTCCCAGCGCGGGGTCAGCACGCCGAGCGCGCCCAAGGCCACCGCCGCGGCCGTCGACGTCCGCAGCACCTGGGGACCCAGCCGCACCGCCGCCGCACCCGCGGCGGCCAGCGCCGCCAGCTCGTCGTCGGCGATGCCGCCCTCGGGACCGACCAGCAGCAACAGCGATTTCGCCGGTGCCAGGTCGGTATCCGCGAGTCGGTCGGTGGCCGACTCGTGCAGGGCCAGCGCGGTGGCACCGGCGGCCACCTCGTCGCGGATCCGCTGCGCCAGCTCCGCCGTGGACAGCACGCCGTCGACCGGCGGGATGTGCGCGCGACGGGATTGCCGGGCCGCCGATCGGGCCACGGCGCGCCATCGGCGCAACCCCTTGTCTGCCCGGTTGCCCTGCCAGTTGGCCACGCAGCGCGCGGCCTGCCACGCCACGAACCTGTCGGCGCCGGCTTCGGTGGCCAGCTCGATGGCCAGCTCCGAGCGTTCCGACTTCGGTAGTGCCTGCACCACCGTCACCGGCGGGGACCCCGGTGCAACGCTCCAGCGTTCGAGCACCCGCGCGCGCAGCCCGTCGCGCCCGGCGTGCTCCACCTCGCAGTGGGCCAGGGCCCCGGCGCCGTCGCCGAGCACGAGTCGCTCACCGGGGCGGATCCGCCGCACGGTGGCGGCGTGAAAGCCCTCATCACCGCCCAGCACGGCGAGCGAGCCGGGCTCGGGCAGATCGTCGAGGTAGAACAGGGTCGCGACCATGTGCGCGCCTGCGAGGCTGCCGATCAGCGTCCGGTGAAGGTTTCGCGAAGCCGGCTGAACAATCCCCCGCCGGCATGGGTCGAGCGGATCTCGGGCACGTCGCGGCTGCGGCGAGTCTTGAACTCCCGCAGCAATTCGGTGTCGCGGTGGTCCAGCCGGGCGGGAACGACCACCTCGACGTGCACGTGCAGATCGCCCCGGGTGCCGGACCGCAGGTGCGGCATGCCGTGGCCGCGCAGCGTGATGACCGAAGCCGGTTGGGTGCCGGGCGGAATGGTGATCTCGCTGACGCCGTCCAAGATGGCGTCGACGGTGACGGTGGCGCCCAGCGCCGCGTCGACCATCGGCACCGAAACCGTGCAGTGCAGGTCGTCGCCTTCGCGGACGAAGACGTCGTGAGGCTGTTCGTGCACCTCGACGTACAGGTCGCCGGCCGGCCCGCCGCCGGGCCCGACCTCGCCCTGCGCGGCGAGCCGCACGCGCATGCCGTCGCCGACACCGGCGGGGATCTTGACGCTGATCTCGCGGCGGGCCCGCACCCGGCCGTCGCCCATGCACTGGTGGCACGGGTCCGGAATGACCACGCCGACGCCACGGCAGGTCGGGCACGGCCGTGACGTCATCACCTGCCCCAGCAGCGAGCGCTGCACCGTCTGAACCTCGCCGCGGCCACCGCAGGTATCGCACGGCACCGGCGCCGAATCGCCGTTGGTGCCCTTGCCCTGGCAGCGGTCACACAACACCGCGGTGTCGACGGTGACCTGCTTGGTCACGCCGGTCGCGCACTCTTCGAGGTCCAGTCGCATCCGCAGCAGCGAATCCGAGCCGGGCCGCACCCGCCCGATGGGGCCGCGCGAGGTCGCGCCGCCGCTGAAGCCGCCGCCGAAGAAGGCCTCGAACACGTCCCCCAGACCGCCGAACCCGCCGGCGAAGCCGCCGCCCGCCGCCGCGGCGTTCTCCATCGGGTCCCCGCCCAGGTCGACGACCCGCCGCTTCTCGGGATCGCTCAGCACCTCGTAGGCGACGCTGATCTCCTTGAACTTCGCCTGCGCGGCCTCGTCGGGGTTGACGTCGGGATGCAGTTCGCGCGCCAGCTTGCGATACGCGCGCTTGATCTCCGCGTCGCTGGCGTTTCTGCTCACGCCGAGCAGCCGGTAGTAATCGCGTGCCACGCTTGACTCTCCTATACCTGGTCTTTTCCCGCGCCTACCCACTCTGCGGGTGCGCGTTCATCGAGCACCCAGGACTTCGCCGATATATAAGGCAACCGCAGCAACGCTGGCGATAGTTCCCGGATAGTCCATCCGGGTGGGCCCCAGCACACCCATTCCCCCGTAAACGGTGTCGGAGGTGCCGTAGGCGGTGGTCACCACGGAGGTGCCCAGTATTTGCTCGGCGGCCGTCTCATGGCCGATGCGCACCGTCACTTTACCGGCCTCCTGCTGGGCGGCCAGCAACCGCAGCACCACCACCTGCTCCTCCAGCGCTTCCAGGATGGAGCGCAATGAGCCGCCGAAATCGGCCGCATTCCGGGTCAGGTTGGCGGTACCGCCCAACAGCAAACGCTCTTCGGTGTGTTCGACGAGCGATTCCAGCAACACCGTCGCCGACCGGCCCACGGCATCGCCCAGGCCGTCCGGACTGCGCAGCTGCCCCGCGAGGTCCGCCACCGCGACCGAGGCGGCCGACAGCTTCTTGCCCACCAGCGCCTGGCCGAGCATCTCCCGCAGCTGAGACAGTTCGTGCTCGTCGATGACGTCACCGAGCTCGACGACCCGCTGGTCGACCCGGCCGGAGTCGGTGATGACGACCATCAGCAGCCGCGCCGGCGTCAGGGCTATCACTTCGAGGTGGCGCACGGTGGACGACGACAGCGTGGGGTACTGCACCACCGCCACCTGCCGGGTCAGCTGGGCCAGCAGCCGGACCGCCCTGCGCAGGACGTCATCGAGGTCGACCCCGGATTCGAGGAAGCTTTGGATCGCGCGCCGTTCGGCCGAGGAAAGGGGCTTGACGTCGTCGAGTCGGTCGACGAATTCGCGGTAGCCCTTCTCGGTGGGCACCCGTCCGGAACTGGTGTGCGGCTGGGTGATGTAACCCTCGGCCTCGAGCACCGCCATGTCGTTGCGGACGGTGGCGGGCGAGACGCCCAGGTTGTGGCGCTCCACCAATGCCTTGGAACCGATCGGTTCCTTGGTGGCGACGAAGTCGGCGACGATTGCCCGCAGCACCTCAAACCGACGATCATCGGCACTTCCCACCGGCCGCCACCTCCTTCGATACCGCGTTGACCGGATTCATTTTACGGGCTCTGGCGGTGCCGACCGTTAGCAGCGGCGGTTCGGCGGGGCCGGTGGCCGCGCGGATCACCGACCGTTATCGGGACGGGCTGCCGGACGATTTTCTTCGAACGCATCGGTGCTGACGAACATCGGTCGGACTAGCCTGTCCAGAATGAACCGGTCGGGCCACAGCAGTGAGTCGGTGCGTCGATGATTTTCAAGGGCGTACGCGACGGCAAGCCGTATCCCGAGCACAACCTGTCCTACCGGGATTGGTCCCAGATTCCGCCGCAGCAGATCCGGCTCGACGAATTGGTCACCACCACCACGGTGCTCGCGCTGGACCGCCTGCTCTCCGAGGACTCCACCTTCTACGGCGATCTCTTCCCGCACGCGGTGCGGTGGAAGGGCATCACCTATCTGGAAGACGGACTGCATCGCGCGGTCCGCGCCGCGCTGCGGAACCGCACCGTGCTGCACGCCCGCGTGTACAACATGGACATGCCGCTGGGCGCGCCCGGGTAAGCGTCACGTTCGGGCCTCGCCGCGTGTCGACTTGGTAAGGACGTTGGTTTCCCGCCACCACTTGCCAGGAGGACCGCCATGCCACGGCTGCAAGGAGTCTCCGACCGCGACGCCGGCCTCGGCGCCAAGATCGCCTTCTTTTTCACCAAGCGCAAGCTCGCACACATGACCGGGTTGGAAACCGCGGGGATGCTGGAACCGCTGCGGATGTATGCCTATATCCCGCGACTGCTCAACGCCTACGGCAGGTTGGAGCAGGCCGAGTCGAAGCTGGACGTCCTCAGTCCCCGCCAGCGGGCGCTGGCCGAGCTGAAGGCGGCGACGGTGGTGCGCTGCGAGTACTGCATCGATCTGGGCTCACAGATCGCCCGCCGCTGGGGCATCACCGACGAAGAGCTGTTGGCCCTGGCCGATTACCGGAACGCGCCGTGCTTCTCCGACGCCGACAGGCTGATCCTGCGGTACGCCACCGCGATCAGCCGCACCCCGGTCGAGGTGAGCGACGAACTCTTCGATGCGCTGCGTGCGCACTTCGATGCCGCCCAACTGGTCGGCCTGACGCATGCGATCACGCTGGGCAACCTGCGGGCCCGGTTCAACATCGCGCTCGACATCGGCTCGTCGGGCTTTTCCGGTAACCGGGTGTGCGCCTTGCCCGAAACCGATCGGCCGTGACGGCGGACACCTCATTGGCGGCCCGCTTCGAGGCGGCCCGACCACAGCTGAGCGCCGTCGCCTATCGCATGCTGGGCTCGATCGACGACGCTCAGGATGCGGTGCAGGAGGCGTGGCTGCGACTGAGCCGCACCGCTGAATCGGACGGCGGGGACGGCATCGCCAACCTGGGAGCCTGGCTGACCACCGTGGTGGCGCGCATCTGCCTGAACATGCTGCGCGATCGCCGGACTCACGGCGGCGAGGAGCTCGTCGGCCACCTGCCGGATCCGATCGTGGAGGCGGAGGGTGAGTTCGACCCCGAGCACCGCGCGATGCTGGCCGACGCGGTGGGACTGGCGTTGTTTGTGGTGCTCGATACCTTGCCGCCGGCCGAGCGGCTGGCGTTCGTGCTGCACGACGTCTTCACCGTGCCCTTCGACCAGATCGCGGCCATCGTCGACGCGACACCGGAATCCGCCCGTAAGTTGGCCAGCCGGGCCCGCCGGCGGATCGAGCAGGCCGATGCGGCTCCGGACGGCCCCCTGGCCGCGCAACGCGAGGTGGTCGACGCCTTCTTCGCCGCTGGGCGCAGCGGCGACTTCGACCGCCTGGTCGCGGTGCTTCATCCCGACGTGGTGTTGCGCGGTGACTTCGGCGCCGCCGCGGCCGTCTTCCGCGCCCAGGGCGCGGCCGTGGTGGCCGAGCTGGCCCGCGGTTACGCCGGGCCGGAGCGTGAAGTGTGTGCCGCGACCGTGAACGGTGCCGCCGGCGCGGTGATCTTCGTCGCCGGCCTGGCGGCATCCGTCATGGGATTCGTGGTGCGCGACGGCCGGATCCGCGCGATCGACGTGCTGGCGGACTCGGCGCGCATCGCCAAACTAGACCTGCGCGGGTTGCGCGCGGGTCACTGACCGGCGGCTTGCAGCAACGCCATCGCCGACGTCCGCGACAGCACCCAGCCGCCGCCCTGATTGACGAAGGTGACGTTCTGCGTGACCGGCGACGGCAGCTTGGGGCCGGAGACCGCGACGTCGGCGGACGCCGAACCGGCCGCGGTCGGCTGGATGTTCGTGACATCGAAGGACAACGGCAGGTCGCCGTTCTTCGCCGCCTTCTGCAGCTTCTTGTCGGCGACGTGCGCCTCCATTCCGCCGATGCCACCCTGCACCAGATTGCCCTTGCTGCTGAACGACACGTTCGGGTCGGCAAGAGTGGTGAGCACGCCGGTCAGCTGGTCGGCGGTGGGCACGTCGGCACCCGCGACCGGTTGCGCCGGCGGCGGGTCCTGCGGAAGCGGCGCGCCAACGGTGGCGAGCCGCACCCCGGCGGCCGGCGCGCTCGGTGTGGCGACGGAGGCCACGCCGGCGGCGGCGCCCCCGACGATGGCCAGCGCTGCCACCCCGGCGGCAACAGTCTTCACGGTTCTCATGGTTCCCCCTTCGGTGGGCACGAACGTCGACGCAGTCGGCGATCCGCGTGCCCGTTGCGTCTGTTACGTCGTGTCTCGGCACCGATACGTTACGGCGAGCCGATGTGGAAGGAACATGAGCACACTGTGCGCCTGCTGTGCGGAGCGCCTGCCTGCCCGACGGTAGACCTGTCACCGCCGCCCGCAAACGGCAGACCCCATGCGCCCCCGTTCCGGGGCACATGGGGTCTGCTTGACGTCGGCTTGCCCGGCGCGTCCGGGCTAGTTCGTCGCGCTCGATGCCTGAATCAGTGCAATCGCCGCGTCGTGCTGCAACACCCAGTTACCGCCCTGGTTGACGAACACCAGATGCTTGTTGACCGGTCCGGCGAACTTCGGGCCGGAGATGGCGACGTCGGCCTGGGCCATATTCGGACCCGCCGGCGCGATGTTCGTCACGTTGAACTGCTCGGGGAAGTTCCCGTTCCGGTAGGCCTTGCGCAGGTCGTGGTCGGCGACCATCCCCTCGTTTTGCGGGACGCCGTTTTCAATGAGGTTGGCCTTGTCCCGGTAGTTGACGCCGGGGTCGGTCACCTGGTTGCAGAGGTTGGCCAATTGGTCAGCCGTCGGCAACTGCCCCGGCGCGCCCGGCGGCGGGGGCGGAGGCGGCGGCGGGTCCTGCGGCAGTGGCGCGCCGACCGCCGCCAGTTGCACCTGATCCGTGCCGATCGGTGCTGCGATGGAAGCCACGCCGGCGGCTGCGCCGCCAATGGCGGTCAGGGCCGCCACGCCCGTGGCAATGGACTTCACGGATTTCACAGGTCCCCCTTCGATACACATGGACCGTGGCGGAATCCTACGGATCGCCGCACGCGGTCCCACGTCTCCATGGTTGAAGCTGGTGTAAGTGTGCCCTGTGACTCCGGAATTTGTGTCTCGGGTCGGTCACGTTACGACGACGCTACGGTCGCGACGTGGGAAAACACGTTAATTGTGCTGTGCCGCAAGTGCGTAACGGCGAATTCTCGCGCACACATACCCGCTGTTACTCGGCGGCGAGCGCCTCGATCAGGCTCTTGGGCCGGATGTCCGACCAGTTCTGTTCCACGTACTGCAGGCAATCCGCGCGGCTGGCTTCACCGAACGCCACCCGCCAGCCGGCCGGCGTGTCGGCGAAGGTCGGCCACAGGCTGTGCTGGTTCTCGTCGTTGACCAGCACCACAAAGTTCGCGTCGTCGTCATCAAAGGGATTGGCGCTCATCGTGTCTCCTTTTCGCGGGATACCTGGACGGGCTGACGGTGGATCCCAGAACCCGGTCGGATAGCAGCCCAAGGCAGCTCAGGTTGGGAAACCCGGGCCCCTGGGTGAGTCCTGACAAGTTCGGCAGGAACAACTTGGGTGCCACGCCTGTGACGGCCAGGTCATAACCTATCGCCTCCTGCAGCCGCTCCGAAGTCAGGGGCCCACCGAGACCGAGTTCTAGCAGATCAAGCGCGTCTTGACCGAACAGCGCTGCGAACCAGAGCGGGTCAGCGCCGGATCCGTCGATGACGAGATCGAACCCGTGTACGGTCTCCAGATTCTCGCTGCCGCGATTGGTGGACAGCGTCAGTCGGATCTGCCCCTCCTTACCCACCGCGTGGGCGACGCGGCCACGCAGGTGGTGGATGCGATCGTCGGCCAGCAACGCTTCCTGCACGTTGGACGAGAACACCCCACGGTCGGTGCGGGCCAACGCGTCGCGGCGCTCGGCAAGGGTAAGGGCCGGCCAGTCGGTCGGATCGGAAAACAGCGAGTTCTCGAAAAACCCCTCGCCGCGGGTGAACAACGTGGCTTGTGGAGAGATCACGGTGATGCTGGAAATCCGGTGCCGGAACAACTCGTAGAGCATCGTCGCGGCCGTCTCGCCACCGCCGATCACCGCCACCCGCTCCGCCTTGATCCGGTCGTGGTTGGCGGCGCGATCCCAAAACTGGGCAATCGACAGCATGCGCGGATTGCCGGGGAGCAAAGATCTTTCGGCCTGGCCGGGGCCGGTGATCATCAACGCGTCGGCGTGCACGGTGGTCTCGTGCGTCTGCAGCGCCCAGCGGTCCCCGGTGATCGCCAACCGTTCGACCTCACCGTGCACCAGCGTCATGCCAACGTGTTCGGCGACCCAACTCAGGTACTGGCTCCACCGGCGATGCGTCGGGGCCGGCCGGCCGCGGTCGATCCACTCGGCGAACGACGCCGTCGCGACCAGATAGGACTGCCAGCTGAACCGGGTCATCCGCTCGTCGAGTTCGGCGTTACGCCGCGGCACCAGCGCCGAGCGGTAGGGAAACCCGACGTCTTTTTCCGGGCTGGTGCCTAGGCGGTGCGCGCCATCGGTCCAGCCGCCGCTGGCCTGCCAGTTCGCCGCGACGCCGATCCGCTCCACCGCGAACACGTCGGGAACGTCGACGCCCATTTCGCGCAGCGCGAAGGCCTTGGCCGCCACAGCCACCGCCTTGGCGCCGGCCCCCACGATCGCAAGTGTGCTCATTTCACCATCTCCCGCAGCGAATCAATCCAAAGTCCTTGCAGCGCACTGATATCCGCGACATCGAGAATGTCGGGCAGGGCGCGCCACTGCGCGGCCAGCACCCGCTGCCCGTCATAGGTCAGGACCAGCGCGGCGATGGTGAGCTCGTGGCGCACCGCCAGTTCCGGCTCCGGCACCGGCGACGATCCGGCGAGTAGCTCGCGCTGCAGCCGCAGCCCGGTGCCGCCGTCGGCGTGGGCGGCGCCGAGATAATTCAGCAGCAGCTGCGGTGGTGAATAACCGGCGAGCCGCGCGGCGGTGTCGTCCCGCAGGTAGCGCAGCAACCCGTAGTCGAGTCCGTCGCCGGGGAGCGCCGCCAATGTCTTGCCCACCTCGCGCGGATCCGCCGAGTCCAGTCGCACCGGATAGATGGAGCTGAGCAACCCGACCGTGTCGCCGGTGTCGATGGTGGGTGCGCCCGGCTCCTGCACCAAACTGTCGGCGCGGCCGTGCGTTTCGAGCGCCAGCAGGGGAGGCGGTGTGGCCTGACCGCGTAGCTGGCGCCACCGCGTCACCGTCGCCGCGGTAGCGGCGACCAGCAGCGTGGGCAGCGGCAGGTCCGAATCCAGCAGGCGACGGGTGACGTCGGCGTCGGTGACGGCGTTGCGGACGATCAGGTCGCGGGCCCGATCGCGGCTCGGATCGAGCCGGCGGGCGCCGAGGTCGGGGTCGTCGCCGTCCAGTTGGGACGCCCAGAATTGCACCGTGTCCAACCGGTGTGCCCGCGCGGTGAGTGCGTCGGCCCAGCGCCGATAACTGGTGTGCTCGCGGATGGGTGCCGGCTGGCGGCCGGTGGCCGCGGCCGTCAGGGCGGCACCGAGTTCCCCGAGGATCACCCGCCACGACGCCGGATCCAGCGCGACGACGTGCGCGGCCAGCAACAGAACGCTCTCCCCCGCCGGCGGTCGCAACCACACGGCGGACAGCAGCTTACCCCGTTCGGGGTCCAGTCGGTTGACGGCCTCGGCGACGCGAGCGGGTACCGCCGCGGCCAGATCACCAACGGCTGCAACCTCTTTGACCACATCGGCGATGTCGGCGGCAGGCACCGGCACCAGCGTCAGCGTGGCACGGTCCACCCGGGTGCGCAACACTTCGTGACCCTCGATGATGCCCGCCAGGGCCGCATCCAACTCCTCGCGGCGCAGCGTCGCGGGCAATCGGATGGCTTCGGTCTGCGCGAGCCGGCGCGGGTCACCGAATTCGTAGAGCCATCGGCCGTTGGGCAGTAACGGCATCGGCCCGGATCCGGTGTCCACCTGCTCGGCGGCGGCCGTGGTTTCCGAGTCGATCGCCTCGGCCAGTTCGCGGACATTGCTGCACTCGAGAATGAGCCTGGCGCGCAGCGCAATTCCGCGGGCTCGGGCGGCTTGCACCACGGACAACGCCATGATGCTGTCCAGGCCCAGCCGCAGGAAGTCGGCGGTGACGTCGATGCGCGGTTGACCGAGCAGCTCGCCGAGCAGCTCGGCCAGCGCGGATTCGGTGGCGGTCTCGGGCATCGCCGCGCCGACCTCGAACTCGGACCGATCGAATGCGGCCAATGCCTTATCGTCCAGCTTTCCGTTGGGCGTCAACGGGATTTCGTCGACCAGGACGATGCGCTGCGGAATCATGTAGCGCGGCAGCCGGGTGCTGAGCACGCCGCGCAGCTCGGAGGTGGAGGGTCGATCGGTGGCCGTTTCGGTGGCCACGTACGCGGTGAGCCGCGCGATGCCCTGGCGCTGCTGCACCAGCACCCCCGCGTGCCGCACGGCCGGGTGTGATTCGAGGGCGGCCGCTATTTCGCCGGGTTCGACGCGGTGGCCGCGGATCTTCACCTGGGCGTCGGCGCGTCCTACGTATTGCAGTGAGCCATCGGGCAATCGGCGCACCAGGTCGCCGGTCCGATACATCCGGTCGGCCGCCGTAAACGGGTCGGCGACGAACCGCGCCGCGGTCTCCGCTGCGCGGCCCAGGTAGCCACGGGCCAGCTGGGCACCGCTCAGATACAGTTCGCCCGTGGCTCCGTACGGCACCGGGTGCAACGCGGAATCCAGCACGTAGCCGCGGGTGTGCCGGGTCGGTCGCCCGATGGACGGCTCGTCGTGTTCGGCGATGGCGGCGACCACCGCCTCGACCGTGGTTTCGGTGGGCCCGTAGCAGTTGTGGGCGGTCATCGACGACGTGCTGCAGGTGTTGCGGATCCGGGTCCAGGCCGCGCCGCCGACCGCCTCGCCGCCCAGTGCCAACACGGTCAGCGGTGCGTCGGTGAGTAAGCCGAAAGCCTGCAGTTGGGCGAACATCGACGGGGTGGTGTCGATCATGTCGATGCCGTGCCCGGCGATCAGCGCGACCAGCGCCTCGGCGTCGGTCTGAGTCTTCTCGTCGACGACGTACACGCCGTGTCCGTCGAGCAGGCCGACCAACGGCTGCCACGCGGCGTCGAAGGCGAACGACCACGCGTGGGCGATGCGCAGCGGCCGGCCCAATTTGTCCGCGGCGGGCCGCAACACCCGGTCCAGGTGGTCATCGGCGTAGGCGCCCAGGGCGCCGTGAGTTCCGATGACGCCCTTGGGTTCTCCCGTCGTCCCGGAGGTGAACACGACATATGCGGCCTGCGCGGGCAGAACGTCGGCGGTGCTGAAGTCGGCGTCTTGCGGTTCGCTGGCGTTCAGCAGCTTCTCGGTCAGGTCTTCGTTGAGAACGATCGCGGCGCCGGATTGACGCAGGATCGAGTTAACCCGTTCGGGCGGCATGCCCGGTTCCATCGGAACGCACATGCCGCCGGCTTTGAGCACGGCGAGTATCGCGATGATGTAGTGCGGGCCGCGGGAGAGCCTGACGCCCACCGGTGCTTCGGCCTTGACGCCCGCGTGCGCGAGTCGCGCCGCCAGCCGGGTGGCATGAAGATCCAGCTCGCGGTAGCTCAGCGTGCCACCCGCCCAGCTGACCGCCGGGTTGTCCGGTGTACGGGCTGCGACGGCGGCGAACCGGGCGTGAATGCTCAACGGTGACAACGGTGTTGGCGCGCCGGCGGCCCGCAGCGGGTCGGCTTCGTCGTCCAGCAGGACACTGACGTCGCACAGCCGGCGCTCCCAGCCCTGCAGCAGCCGCTCAGCGGTGGTGAGCACCCGCTGCCCCAATGTGGCGGCGGGTGTGGCGCCCAGCGCTCCGTCGACCGCTTCGATCAGCACCACCAGCTCGCCGGCTTCCATGTGGGCGGCGACGGCGATGGGGAAATGCGACAGGGTTTGCAGGGCGACCGGCCGGAATGTCGCACCGCCTGCGGTCAGTTCGCCGCCCGCGGTCAGCCCGTCCATCGGGAAGTTCTCGTAGACCAGCAGGGTGTCGAACATTTCGCCGACGCCGCCGAGAGCGCGGAGTTGGGCGTGCCCGAGATAACTGTGCTCGCGTAACAATGCCGCGTCGCGCTGCACGGCGCGGCACTGCTCACCGGCGGGCGCGGTCGGGTCCAGCCGCACCCGCAGCGGCACGGTGTTGATGAACAGCCCGACCATGGTCTCGACGCCGGTCAGTTCGGGCGGCCGACCGGAAACCGTGACCCCGAAAACCACGTCGCGGGTGTCGGTAAGCCGCGACAACACCAGCGCCCACGCCGTCTGCATCAGGGTGTTCACGGTGATGCCCCGCGATCGGGTGTCTTCGACCAACCGCGCGGTGGTTTCGGCAGGGAGTCGCAGCTTGGTGGTGCGCGGCAGCGCCGGCTGCCGGCCCTCGGCCGCCTCCGTGGACCCCAGCGAAGCGGCGAGCAGCGTGGGGCCCGGCATACCCGCCAGGTGCTCGCGCCACACCCGTTGGCTGGTGTCCGGATCGCGGCTCGCCAGCCAGCCGATGTAGTCGCGGTAGGGCCGCGGCGGCGCGGGCAGCGCCGAGAGGTCGCCGCCGGCCTGATAGAGCACCATCATCTCGTTGACGAACACCGGCAACGACCATCCGTCGATCACGATGTGATGGGCGGTAATCACCAAACGCCAACGTGCGCCGGGCAATTCGATCAACAGGAAGCGGATGGCCGGTCCGCGTTCCAGGTCGAACGGTCGGCGGCGTTCGCCGGTTTCCAGCGCCGGCACGTCCTCGGGTGCGGCGGCGGCCAGCCGCCAGGGCAGCTCGACGCGGGACGGCACGATCTGTACCGGTCGCGGGATTCCGCGGCTGAAGAAGCTGGCTCGCAGATTAGGGTGCCGCACCAACATCTGCTCGGCGCACTCACGCAGCAGTACGACATCCAGTTCTCCGGAGATGTCCGCCGCGATCCCGATGACGTACGGGTCGTCCGCCTCTGGATCGTCGGCGAATTCGGCGAGCGTGGTCAGCGAATACAAGCCCTCCTGCAAGGGGCTCAGCGCCATCACATCCTCGATCTGGGGCGCGACATCCGTTTTGGCAGATGTCATCTCGTGCCTTCGCGGGACGCCGAGAAGAGCTGCGTCACGGCAGCGAGCTCCGACGGTGACAATCCGGACGTGCTCATCGGCGCGAAGCGGGTGTCGGTCGGCTGCTCGTGCTGTGCGGTGACGGCCGCTTCGTCGCCCAGGGCATCGAGGGCGGCGGCCAACTGCTGCACCGTCGGGTTCTCAAAGATCATCCGCGGGCTCACGGCCAGGCCGGCCGCCCGGGCTCGCGCGGCGAGCTGCACGGATAGGATGCTGTCGCCACCGAGGGCGAAGAAGTCGTCGAAGCGCCCGACGTTCGGGGTGGACAGCAGTTCCGCGAACACCTCGGCCAGCGCCCGTTCGGTGTCGGTGCGTGTCGGTTCGGTCTGGCCGCCGGTGCTGACCTCCGGCCGCGGCAACCCCGGCCGGTTCAGCTTGCCCGACTCGGTTCTCGGCAGCACGTCGAGCACGGTCAGCGACGACGGCAGCATGTAGCCCGGCAGCGTCGTGACGATCGCCGCGCGCACCTGGGCCGCGAATGTCGCCTTCGCGGCGTCATCGGTGATCGGCCGTTGCGGCACAACATATCCGGCCAACGAGGTGCCGCCGTGCACCTCCCACGTGCGGGCCGCCGCCCCGGCAACACCCTCGGCGCCCGCCAGGGCCGCCTCGACCTCGGCCAACTCGACCCGGAAACCGCGGACCTGCACCTGGTGGTCGGACCGTCCGACGAATTCCAGTCGGCCGTCCTCGGTCCATCGGGCCAGATCGCCACTGCGATACAGCCGCGAACCCGGCTCGGCGCCATAGGGGTTGGCGATAAATCGCGTCGCGGTCAGGCCCGGACGCTTCCAATACCCTCGGGCCAGCTGGTCACCGGCGTAGTACAGCTCACCCACCACGCCGGCCGGCACGAGACGCAGGACGTCGTCGAGCAGGTAGGCCGCCGCACCCGGGACCGGCCTTCCGACAAGCGGATTCGGCAGACTCAGCGGCCCGCGGGACACGGCGCCCGAGGTCTCGGTGGAACCGATGTTGTTCAGCAGCTCGGTGCCGGCGCCATCCTCGGCGGCGCACACCGACACCAGCCGTTGCAGCAGCGCGGTACTCACCGGTTCGCCGCCGCACACCAGCCGCGACAGCGAGCGCACGGCGTCGGGCCGGCTGTCCACCAGCGCCGAGACCAGGCTGGGCACCGCGGTCAGCTGGGCGACCGAATACCGGCTCATCAAGTCCCCGAGGGATTCCGGGTCACGGTGCTCGGCGTCGTCGGCCAGGATCATCGTCGCGCCGGCCGCCAGGCCGGCCAGCATCTCCATGCCACCTTCGAGGAAGGTGATCGAGGCCTGCGCCAGCCGAACGTCGTCGGTTCGCGGCGGGTAGTGCCGCAGCTGCCAGTCGAGCCGGGCGGCCATCGAGCGATGTGTTCCCACCGCACCTTTCGGTTTGCCGGTAGACCCCGAGGTGAACACCAGGTACATCGGATCATCGGGGTGCGGCGGTCGCACATCCTTGCACCGCGGATCCGCGTCGTCGCCGTCGACCAGTGCGCGTACCTGTGGATCGTCCAGCGAGATCAGTTCGACCCCCGGAACCGGCGGCATGGCGTCCACCGCCTCGACGGTCGCGAGCACGACTGGCGGCTGCACGTCGTCGAGCATGAATTGCTTTCGCGCCAAGGGATATCCGGGATCGATCGGAAAGTAGCCGGCGCCCGCCTTCATGATGGCCACCAGCGCCACCGCCAGGTCGATGCTGCGCCGGGTCGACAGCCCGACCAGCGATCCCGGGCCTACTCCGTTCTTGACCAGCAGCGCGGCGAGGTTGTCCGAACGACGGTGCAGCGCAGGGTAATCGATGCTCTGCTCGCCGCAGCGCACCGCGATGCGACCGGCGCCAAACCTCCGGCTGGGCTCCAACAGTTCCGGGATGGTGCGCGGCCGGTCGTGCGGCGGCTGCTCACCACGGCTCCAGTCCTGCAGGATGCGGTGTTGTTCGGAGGCATCGATCAGCTGGACGTCTCGCAGGGTCTGATCGATGTCGTCGGCGAACCCGGCAATTGCGCGAGCCAGCCATTCGGCCAGCCGCTCGATGGTGGACCGGGCGTAAAGCTCGGTGCGGTAGATGAGATTGCAGTTGTAGCCGATGTCGCCGGAGCCGTCGGTGCCGAAGAAGTTGACGCTCAGATCGGCGTGCGCCATGTCGAAGACGGGGTCCAACGAGGTGCATACGGTGTCCTGCTCGCCGCTGCCCGGGGCTGCAGTCTCGATGACACGGTTGGCGGACAGGTGATCCCGGACGTGCACGACGACCTGGAACAGCGGGTTGCGTGACAGCGAGCGCACCGGGCTGACGCTGTCGACGACGCGGTCGAACGGCAGGTCCTGGTGGGCGTAGGCGGCCAGCGCGGTCTCCCGGGCCCGCTTGAGCAGTTCGCGCAGCGTCGGGTTGCCGTTCAGGTCATTGCGCAATACCAGGATGTTGACGAAGAACCCGATCAGCTGGTCCAATTCGGCCTCGGTGCGGCCCGCCACAGGGGTGCCCAGCGGAATGTCGGTTCCGCCACCGGCTTTGTGCAAGACCACGGCGACGGCCGTTTGCAGCAGCATGAACTCGGTGATGCCCAGCTCGCGGCACAGCTCGCCGAGCTTGGTGCGAGTGGCGGAGTCGATGTGGAAGTCGACCGACTCCCCTTCGCCGGTGGGCACCGGCTGGCGCGGGAAGTCCGGGCGCAGCCCGGTGTCCTCCGGCATCCCGGCCAGCTGCCGGGTCCAGTACTCGCGCTGGCCGCGGGCGATGGCGGATTCCCGACCGCTCGCTTCGGAATCCAGGCCCAGGAACGTGCGCTGCCACGCTGCATAGTCGGCGTACTGCACCCGCAGCGGGGCCCAGGACGGCACCTCTCCGCCGCGCCGGGCCCGGTAGGCCGTCATCACATCGGAGAACAGCACGCCCGCCGACCAATGGTCGGAGGCGATGTGATGCACGACCAGCGACAGCACGTGCTCCGCAGTGTTCTCGATGCGCAGCACCGCGACCCGAATCGGCAGTTCAGCGTCGAGTTCGAAGCAGTGGCACCGCTCGACGTCGAGCTGCTGTTGCAGCCAGGCCTCGTCGGGTCCTTCCTCGCGGCGCAGCGGAACCTCGACGCCGGCCCGTTCAACCACCTGATAGGGCAAGCCGTCCAACTCGACGTAGCTGGTGCGCAAAATTTCGTGCCGGGCAACGACGTCCCCGACGGCGGCGATCAACGCATCGATGTCCCATGGTCCGGTCAGCTTCGCGGCGAAGGGAATGTTGTTGACCCGGCTGGGCCCGTCCACGCGGTAGGCGAACCAGCTGCGCAGCTGCGACGCCGAGAGTGGCATCGGTTCGTCGTGCGCGGTGCTGATCAGCCGGGGACGCGACTGCGTCAGTTCGCCCGAACTCAGTTGGTCGATCCGCTCGGCCAGCGCCCCGACGGTCGCGAGCTCGAACACGTCGCGGATGCCGATTTCCACGCCGCATTGCGCGCGGATCGCGGTGACGAGTTTGGTGGCGACCAGCGAGTGACCGCCCAGATCGAAGAATGAGTCGTCGACGCCCACCCGCTCGTGGCCGAGCAACGCGGAAAACAGTTGCGCGATGCGCTGTTCCGTGGGTGTCGTCGGGCCCCGGTATTCGGCGGCCGCGGCGATCTGTGGTTGCGGCAAGGCGGCGCGGTCGATCTTCTGGTGCGCGGTGATCGGGATCTCGTCGAGCACCACATAGCCGGCCGGGGTCATGTAGTCCGGCAGGACGGCCGCCACCCGGGCCCGGATGCGTTCGACCTCCACCGTTTCCGTGCCGGCGCCCTGTGCCGGTGTCACGTATCCGACCAGGCTCTTGCCCAGCTGAGGCAGGTCCATGGCCAGCACGACCGCCTGCCCGACGCTAGGGTCGACCGAGATCGCCGCCGCGATTTCGCCCAGCTCGACGCGGAAACCTCGGATCTTCACCTGCTCGTCGGCGCGGCCGACGAACTCGATGTCGCCGTTGGCGTTACGGCGGGCGAGGTCGCCGGAGCGATACATCCGCCCGCCGGACGCGAACGGGTCGGCGACGAACCGCTCGGCGGTCAACTGGGGCCTGCGGTGATATCCGTGTGCGACATGTGTTCCGGCGATATAGATCTCACCGATCGCGCCGACGGGAACCGGCTGCAGCGCGTTATCGAGCAGATACACCTGCGTGTTGATCTTGGGCCGGCCGATCGGCACCACCCGGGTGCCCTGAGTGCCTTCGACCGGGTAGCTGGTGCAGTTCACCACCGTCTCGGTCGGTCCGTAGAAGTTGTGCAGCGACGCGTCGAAGGTGGCGTGGAACTTGTCGGCGATCTCGCCGGGCAGAGCCTCACCGCCGATGGGCACGCGCCGCAGGGTCCGCCACTGGCTGACGCCGGGCAACGACAGGAAAAGTCCCAGTAGCGACGGCACGAAGTGCATCGACGTGATGCCCTCGCGGGCCAGCAGGTCGGTCAGGTAGCCGATGTCGCGCAGCCCGTCGGGCCGCGGAATCACCAGGCGGGCACCCATGATCAGCGTGCCGAAGATCTCACCCATCGACACATCGAAGCTGGGCGAGGCGACCTGCAGCAGCCGATCGGTGCCATCGATCCGGTATTCGTCGCCGAACCACACGAAGTACTCGGCGATGGGCGCGTGCGGCACCGGAACACCCTTGGGTAGCCCGGTGGACCCGGAGGTGTAAATCAGGTAGGCGGTGTTGTGCGGGCTCAGCGGTCGGATCAGCTCGGCAGGCGCGGTGACTGGATAGCCCCCGGCGTCGGTAACCGGTTCGCGCAGCACCAGTTTCGCGTCCGCATCCTCGAGAATGAAGCTCAGCCGGTCTTCCGGGTAGGTGGGATCCACCGGCAGATACACCCCGCCCGCTTTGAGCACCCCCAGCGCGGTGATCACCAGTTCGGGAGACTTGTCCAGCAATACCGCGACGCGATCCTCGGTACCGATTCCCTGCTCGATGAGCCAGTGCGCCAGCCGGTTCGATTCTTCGTCGATTTCTCGGTAGCAGTAGGCGCGCCCCTCGTAGACCACGGCGACGGCATCGGGTGTCAGAGCCGCCCGCCGGCTGACCAGCTCGGGCAAGGTGCTGGCCGGGGTGACGAATTCTTCGCCGGTCGAGACCGCGCGCAGCCACTCGGCGTCTTCGCCGCTCATCAACGCGCACCCGGACAGCTTCGCGTCGGGATCGGCCAGCAGGCCGTCCAGCAAGACGGCGTAGTGGCGCAGTAATTGCTCGACCAACTGCTGATCCAGCACCTCGACCAGATACTCGGCCTCGACCATGCCGCCGCCCGAACCGTCCGGGGCTCGGTCCAGCTCGACCATCAGACTCAACGGCAATTGGTTGAACTGGCCGCGCAATTCGCCGCGCTCGCAGCGCACACCCGGCGGGCAGAAGCCGGCGCCATCGGGCTCCCGTTGGCCGAAGCTGGCCCGGGTCATCCGATCCGCGCCATGCCGGCGGTCGGGATTCGACTCGCGCACCAGCCAGTCCAGGTCGGCCCGGGAATGCGCGAAGGCGCCCACGGCGTCCTCACGGGTTTGAGCCAGCAGCTTGCGGAACGTCTGGTGTGATCGCGGCCGCAGCCGAATCACCACCGTGTTGCCGTAGTAGCCGATGACATCCTCGGTTCCCACGCCGCGGTTGAGCACCGGGACCGCCACCAAGAAGTCGGTCGACTGCGTGTACCGGTGCACGAGCGCGGCGAACGCGGCCATCAACACCATGAACGGGGTGGCGCCCGTCTCCCGGGCCAGAGCGGCCGCTCGCTCGACGGTGTCCGGCGACAACCGCGCGAACGCGCGCTCTGCGCGCCAGGTGGTGGGCACCACCGAACCGTTGGCCCCGGGCAGCTCGAGAGGCTCGGGGAGGTTGGCCATCCGCGGCCGCCAGTAGTCCAGATCCGCCTGGCGAATGGCGGTCGAATCCCCGGACGGGTCCGGCAGCACCCGCCCGTCGTCGAAGCCGTCCGGGTCGGTGTAGGCGCGAGTCAGATCGGCGAAGAACGGTGCCCACGAGCCGTCGTCCCAGGCGATGTGGTGCGCGGTGATCAGCAGCATCAGTTCGTCATCGGCCAACCGCGCCGCAGTGACTCGCAGCGGTGAATCTTTGCTCAGGTCGAATGGCCGGCGAAAGTCTCGCTGCGCCAGCACATCCAGCCGTAGCCGCCGCGCCTGGCCGGTCAAACCGGTCAGGTCGTGTTCGGCCCATTCGGGCCGCAGGTCCTCGCGGAGCACCGGGTGTGGGTCGCCCTCGGCGTCGGTGGCGTAGGTGGTGTGCAGCACCGGGTGTCGCGCGGCGACGGCGTCGACGGCATGGCGCAACCGCGCGGTGTCGACGGTGCCGGACAGGCGGTAGGAGACGCAGATGTTCAGCAGCGCGCTGCCGGGATCGACGGACTGCACGAACCACATCCGGTGTTGGCCGACCGACATGCGCGGCTGGTCGTCGGTCGCGACGGGCGCCGCCGCCGTCGTCTTCGTCAAGCCGCGTTCGGCAAGCTTGCGGCGCAGTAATTCCAGCCGCTGATCGTCGAGATGGGTGTCGACGCCGGTGGTGTCTGCCACGCTAAGAGTCCAACCTTTCTAGCATCACGCGCGTTGTGTGGTGCGCACCGTTGGCGGCTCCGGCGCGCTCGAATGACGGCGGTGCCGTGGTCGCGCCGCTTGAGCCGGCACGCAACGAGTCGACCAGCTCGCTCACCGTGATGCCGCCGAGCATGCGGGACACCGGAACCGAGTTGCCCACCGTGCGGCGCAGCCGCTTACGTAGGTCGAGTGCGAGCAGCGAGTCGACGCCGAGGTCGGCGAGCGACGCGCTTGGATCGATCGATAGCGAATCACCCAGGTGCAATGTCGCGGCCAGTTCGGCCCGCACGATGTCGGCGACTGGCCGCTCCGCCGAGACCTCGCGGTCCTCGTCCCCGTCGGCGCACGGGATGGCGAACGGCATTGGCATTCCCTGGCTTTCGAAGAACACCTGGAGCCGCTCAAAGTCCGCTTCGAAAATCAGCGGATCGCCCTCGTAGCGGTACAGGCTGGATTCGATCGCCCGCTCCGGCTCCATCGCCACCAAGCCGGAACGCTCGGTGCGGGTGATCTCGTGGCCCACCACCACCCCGGCGTCCTGCCACAGGCCCCATCGGATCGCCGTGCAGTCGCGGCCGGTGGCACGCAACTGGGCGGCCAGCACGTCGAGCATCCGGTTGGACGCCGCGTAGGCAGCGTGGGTGTGGCCGCCCCAGACTCCGAATACCGAGGAGCAGGCCAGGATCCGGCAGTCCGGCCGCAGTGGCCAGACGTCGGCCAGCGTCGCCAGTCCGCGGACCTTGGCCGCGCAGACCGCCGCCACATCCGAGCCGATGAGCTCCGCTTGCGAGCGCACCCGCGCGATGCCGGCGGTGTGGATCAACAGTGATGCGCCCGAACCCGCATGGTCGGCGGCGACGGCGGCCAGCGCGGCGCGGTCGGTGATATCGCATCGCGGCGCATGCACTTCGGCGTCGTACCGGTCGACGAGCTCATGCAGTGCCGTCGGGTCGACGCCGTTGCGGCTCAACAGGGTGACAGTCCGGGCACCGCGGTCCAGGCAATACCGGGCGTACCGCAGTCCGATGGCTCCGTTGCCACCGGTGATCACCACGTCCTGCAGTGCGGCGGCATCGAGTGGCCGCGGGGCCGCCGGTTCGCGGCAGGGGCGGAACCTCCGGACGTGCCGACGGGGGGATTCGGCGCCCCGCAACGCGACCTCGGCCGCCTCGCCGAGCAGCACCTCGACGACGGCTTGTGCCGTCGCCGCGTCGACGTCGCGGTGCTCGAGGTCGAGGTGCCCGAACGCCTGGTCGGGAAATTCGAAGCCGACGCTGCGGTGCATGCCCGCCAAAGCCGCCTGCGCCGGAGAGACGTTGGGGTCGTTGCGGTCGACATGTTCGGCTCTGGCGGTGAGCAACCACACGGTGCGGCATCGCGGACCGATGAGCGCGGCGTAATCCGGTAGGCCCGCATCGGGCCGACCCGCGATCTGCTCGATCGCGGCGGCGGCGTCGACCTGATCGAGTCCGGGGACGGTGATCACCAGGATTTCCGCCTCAGTCGGTGAGACCGCTCGGCAATTGCCTCGTGCCGCAATGGCATCGACGAGGCGCTGGGTCAGCGCACCCGTACCGAAAAAGCCGACGTCAACGGGGGCCGCGCTCGGTGGGATGGGCGAAGACATCGGCTGCCAGTCCTCGACGGCCACGGTGGGCGCCGGCGGCGGCGCCGCTTGGGGCAGTCGCTCCGGTGCCGCCCACAAGTGCACCGCCCGCATCGGCGCGTTCGGGAATCCCCGCAGCGCGGGCCGGTCGGACATCGGAACCACGTCGGCCCACCTGTAGCCGGGGTCAGCGGTCGCAACGGCGGCGATGCTCGCCGACAGCGAGTCGGTGATGGATCGATCACGGTGCCCCGAGCCGACGATCACAGTCGACTCGTCATCGACGATGTCACCCAGCGGATAGAGCAGTGACGGGTGCGCCGAGAGCTCCACGAACGTGTCGGCACCGCAGGCGCGGGCGTGCTGCACGGCGCGGTCGAATCGCACTGTGCCGCAAAGATTTTCATACCAGTAGTTGCCGAAGTCGGGTTCGTCACCCAACTCGGTGCCCAGCGTGGAGCCGATGAACCGCACCGGGCTGTCCCGGAACGTCGACTTCGGCGTCAGGTCGGCCAGGCTCGCCCGCAACGGTCGTAGCGCAGTGGTGTGGCCGGGATAATCGACGGACAGTTGCTGGCTGAAGATCCCCCGCTGTTGGGCCAGTCGCACCGCGGCGGCCACCGCTTGGTGATCACCGGCGACCACGGTCGACGACGGCCCGTTGACCGCCGAAACTTCCAGCCAGCCCGGCGTCTCGGCCAGCACCGCCTCCGCGATGTCGAGGCCGGTGCCGAGCACCGCCATCGCGTAGCGGCCGGTCAGCTGCTCGACGACGGTGGCGCGGGCCACCACCAGAGCGACGGCGTCCGGCAATGCGATCACTTCCGCCACATAGGCCGCCGCCACCTCGCCCAGGCTGTGCCCGATGGTGATGTCGGGCAGCACCCCACAGAATCGCCACGCTGCGGCAAGGCTCACCGCGTGGGTGAACTGAGCACCCTGGATCTCGGGGCGCGACCAGCCGCGCTCCTCGTCACCCACCAGATATGGCAGCGGAGAGGGAAATCCGGCGGATGCGAACGCTTCCGCACACCGGTCGGCCGCGTCGCGGTAGGCCGGCAGCCGCCGGTAGGCGTCGGCTCCCATCGCCTGCCACTGATTGCCCTGGCCCGGAAACACGAACGCGGTGCACGGCGGCGTCGTCTTCGCGGAGTGCGAGACCAATTCGTGGTCGTCACCGCGAGAGATCGCGGACAGCCCCGCGAGCAGTTCGGTGCGATCGGCGGCTCGCAACACCGCGCGGTGACGTCGCACGCGTCGCAACCGCAGCAGGGTGGCGGCGACCGCAGCGGTCGGGTCGGCGTCGTCGATACGGCCTAGGTAGTCGGCGATCGCAGCGGCGTCCCGGCGGATCAGCTCGGGGTCGTGGGCGCTGAGCAGCACCGGGACGCGTCCATCCGGCAGCTCGTGGGTAAGCATCATGCGACCTCAGGTACGGAGACGATCAGATGTGCGTTGGTGCCGGCGATCCCGAACGCAGATACCGCGGCGATGCGCTGCCCGTCACTGGCCGGCCAGGGTGCCAACGTCTGCGCGAGCCGCAAACCTTGTTTCCCCCACTCAATCTCGGGACTGGCGTCGCCGGCGTGCAGGGTGGGTGGCACGGCGCCGTGCTCGGCGGAGACCAACACCTTGGCCAGCCCCAGCGCCCCGGCGGCGGCCAGCGAGTGGCCCACGTTGGATTTCACCGAGCCCAGCAGTGCTCCAGCGCCGGGTTCGGTGTCGCCGTAGGTCTGGGCCAGCGAGCGCAGCTCGGTCCGATCGCCGAGGCGGGTGCCCGTGCCGTGCCCCTCGATCATCCCCACCTGGCTGGGCTTGACCCCGGCCTGGCTGATGGCCCGGTGGAACAGTCGCACCTGGGCGTCGCCGCTGGGGGCGCTCAGACCGGCGCTGCGCCCGTCCTGATTCATGGTGGTGGCTCGCACCTCGGCCACGATCCGCCGGCCGGCACGCAGCGCCACCGACTTCCGTTGCAGCACAAACATCGCCGCGCCCTCGGCCCACACCGTTCCGCTGGCCTGCGCGCTGTAGGGGCGGCAGTATCCGTCGTCGGAGAGCGCGTGTTGTTTGGAGAACTCGACGAAGAAGCCCGGTGAGCCCAGCACGTTGACACCACCGGCGATGGCCAGGTCGCAGTCGCCGTTTTGCAGGGACCGCACCGCGACGTGGAAGGCCACCAGCGCGGACGCGCAGGAGGAGTCCAGGGTCAGCGCCGGCCCGGCCAATCCCAGGGTGTAGGCGATGCGGCCCGAGATCACACTGAGCGCGGTGCCGGCCAGCAGATGACCGCTGTGTTCGGAGAACTTGGCCATCTCGGGCCCGTAGCCGGTGGCCGAGGCGCCGACGAAACAGCCCACGTCGTGCCCGGCCAGATCGTCGGGGTTGATGCCGCTGTTCTCGCACGCCCGCCAGGCCACCCGGAGCGCGACCCGCTGCTGTGGATCCATCGCGACGGCCTCGCGGGGCGAGATGCCGAAGAACTCCGGATCGAATGTGGTTGCCCCGGTAAGGAAACCACCGCGGTCGTGAATCTCTTTGAACCCGCTACGGCGTGAGCCGGTGAGCAGTTCACGCACCGCCCAACCGCGGTCGGTGGGGAACGGGCCCAGCGCCTCACGGCCGTGTGCCAGCAGATCCCAATAGTCGTCGGCGGTTTCGATGCCGCCGGGCGCTTCCACACCCATGCCCACGATCACGACCGGGTCGGCGCGCTCGGCGTCGAACCCATCCTCAGACGTTGGTATCACCCGGCATTCACCTGCGCGGCGATCGCTTCGACATGCTCATACACATAGAAGTGCCCGCCGTCATACAGCGACACGGCGAAGGATCCGGCGGTGTGTCTTTCCCACCGCCGCAGCACGCCGGGGGCGATGCGGTGGTCGTCATGGCCACCCAAGACGTGAATGTCGGCGCCGATGCGAACATCGGGGCTGGGGGTGTACCCATTGAAGGCCTGGTAGTCGGCGCGCACGGCGGTGGTCAACAGTTCGGAGAACTCTTCGTCGGCAAGCAGTTCGGGATCGGTACCACCCAAATCGGCGATATCGGCCAGCAGCCCGTCGTCGCTGGTCGGCAGTTCGGGCATGTCGGCGACAACGCATGGCGGCGGACCGGCCGACACCCACAGTTTCCGCACGGGCGTGCCGTGTGTTTCGGCGACGCGGGCGAACTCGAAGGCGACGACGGCGCCCATGCTGTGCCCGAACAGCTTCAGCGGCGCGACGCTGGGCCATGGCGCGGCCTGGAAGAGGCTGACGGCCAGGTCGTGCACGCTGTGGTGAGCGGGTTCGCTGAGCCGGTCCGCCCGCTGCGGGTACTGCACGATGTACGTGTCGCCGCCGGCGGCCAGCGCGGCTGCCAAGACCCGATAGCTCGCGGCGGCCGCGCCGGCGTGCGGAAAGACCACGGTGGCACCGGCGGGTGATCCACTGTCCCGGCCCGGGGTCAGTTTGATCCAGGACGGGAACGTGGCGGATACGGTAGTCAGATTAGTCAATGTCATTGCACTACCTGGTATTTCGCGGTTTGCCGAGAGGCCGCCAGGACCGATTCGGCGTCCATGCCGATCACTTCCAGGTACAGCTCGGCGACCTGGTCGAGCCGGTCGGGGTCGTTCTCGCCGGCGTTGAGCAACGCGGCCAGTGCCGACACGGTTCGGTTGGCGAAGATGTCGGCGACCATGATGTCCGGCGCGTCCAGCCAGGCCCGAATCCGCGCCACCGCCTGGGTGGCGAGCACCGAGTCGCCGCCGAGGGCGAAGAAGTCGTCGTCGACCCCGATGTTGTCCCGGCCGAGCAGGTCGCCGACGATCGTTGCCAGGGCGGATTCCAACGGTGTCGACGGTGGGCGGTGCGCGGGCCGCTGCACTTGCGAGAGGGCGGTTTTCAACTCGCGTGCGACGGCACGGCGGTCGAGCTTTCCGGCATCGGTGAACCCGATCCGCTCCACCACGGTGATGTGCCGCGGGACCATGTGCGCGGGGACCAGGTCACCAAGGCACTGCCGGATCCGCGCGGCGGTCAGCGAGACGTCGTCGGTGCACACCTGCGCGGCCAGCACGTCGGATTCCCCGGACCCGGCGATCAAGGCGGCCACCGCCGTTCGGACCCCGGGTACGCGCCGCAACGCGGTCTCGACCTCGCCCAGTTCGACGCGATACCCGCTGATCTTCACACGGTGGTCGGCGCGGCCGACGAATTCGAGGGTGCCGTCCGGCCAGTAGCGCACCAAATCGCCGGTGCGATACCAGATTCGGCCGTCATGCTCGACGAAGCGTTCCGCGGTGAGATCGGGCCGCCCGCGGTAGCCGCGCGCGATGCCACGGCCGGCCACCCAGTACTCGCCGGCGACCCAATCGGGACAGTCGGCGCCGGTGTCATCGACGACGCGGCAGGCGTTGTTGGGCAGCGGGACGCCGAAGGGCAGGGCCGCCCAGCCCTCCGGTATCGGCTCGGTGACCTCGAAAATGCTGTTGTGCACCGGGGTTTCGGTCGCACCGCCGAGCCCCGCGAAGCGCAGGCGCGGCGCTTCGGCCTGCAAGCGGCGCACCACCTCGGGCCGCACCCAGTCGCCCCCGGTGGGGATCACCCGCACCGAGGACAGCCGCCCGCGGCCGACTTCGATCAGCATCTCCAGCCAGCCCGGCATGAAGTGCAGCACCGTGACTTGGTGGGTGTCGATGAGCCGGGCCCAGGCGTCGGGATCACGCCGCTGCGCTTCGTCGACCACCACGATGGTCCCGCCGGTGCGCAGGGTGACGAACACGTCCATCACCGAGATGTCACCTTCCAACGTCGACAGGGCCAGGCATCGATCAGCGGGCCCGATGTCGAAGTGGCGGCCGACGAATTCCACCGTGTTCATCGCCGCGTCGTGCGTGACCTCGACACCTTTCGGCTCTCCGGTGGAGCCCGAGGTGAACAGCACGTAGGCCAGCTCGGCGGGATCGATTCTCGCTGGGGCGATCTCAGCGCCACGGGGAACGTCGCGCAGCACCTCGGCGATCACGAGTTCAGGCACCGGCAAGGACAGCCGTTGTCCACCGCACACCACGGCCAGGCTCACCGCGCCGGTGTCGAGGATGCGCTCGGCGCGGTCGCGCGGCTGGTCGACGCCGATCGGCAGATACACGGCGCCGACGGACAGGATGCCCAACACCGCCGGAATCTGCTCGGCGGTCTTCGGGCCCATCACCGCGACGGTGTCGCCGACTGTGATGCCGGCGGCGCGCAACGCCGCGGCCACGGTCAGCGCCTGGTCGCGCAGTTGCGCGTAGCTGAGGTCGCCCGAACTGGCGATCACCGCGGGGGCGTCGGGCCACCGCTCGGCTTGCCGAAAGAAGCCGTCGTGCAAGGCTTCTCCGCTGGGCTCGGCGGTACGAGCGTTGGCGGCCTCGCGCACCGCGCGCTGCGCTTGCGGCAGCGCCGAGGGGCCCGGGGCGTCCCAGGAATCGTCGCCGCAGGCCAACTGGAGCAGCTCGTCGATGTGGTAGCCGAACATGGCGTCGATGACCCCGGGCGGGAACATGCCTTCGCGCACATCCCAATTCACCAGGACACCGCCGTCGAACTCGGTGACCTGCGCGTCAAGCAGCACCTGCGGCCCCTGGGAGATGATCCATCCCGGCGTGCCGAATTGGTCCGTCACGTCGCGGCTGAACAGTTCGCCGAGCCCCAGCGCGCTGGTGAAGACCACGGGCGCGAGCACCTGGGTACCACGGTGACGGCTGAGGTCGCGCAGTACCGAGAGCCCCGGATAGGCGGAATGGGCGGCGGCCCTGCGCATCGCGTCCTGCACCACCTGCGCCCGCGCGGTCGCGGTCTTGGCGCCGACGAGGTCGATGTCCAGCAGCAGCGAGGAGGTGAAGTCGCCGACCACCGAGTCGACGTCGGGGTGCAGGGCCTGGCGTCCGAACAGCGGGACGTTCAGCAGGAAGCGCGAGGTGGTCGACCAGCGCGCCAGGGTGTTGGCGAATCCCGCGGCCACGGCCATCGCCGGGGTGATGCCGCGCGCCTGGGCGCGGCCGAACAGCGCATCGCGGGTTTGCGGGTCCAGCCAGTGCCAGCGCCGGGTGCTCTGGTTCGAGGGGCCGGCACCGGTCGACGGCAACGCCGGCGGGTCCGGCAGCTCGGGAAGGCGCTGCGCCCACCAGGCCCGGTCGGCCTCGCGCGCGGGTTGCGGCTGCGCCTCTTCGGCCTCGACGGCTTGGCGGTATTGCCGGTAGGTGTAGCACAGCTCGGGGAGGTCGCGACCGCTGTAGAGGACCGCGAGATCGGCCATCAAAGTGCGATAGCTCATCGCGTCGGCGGCCTGCATGTCCAGATCGACGTGTAGCCGCGACCGCTGGGCCGGTAGCAGCGTCATGGCCAATTCAAACACCGCACCGTGCAGCTGTTGGTCCGATTTGGCAACCCGGATTGCGCCGAGCCGCCGCTCGACCTCACCGGCGCTGCGCGAGCGCAGGTCCTCGACGCTCACCGGGAAGTCGCCGCGCTCATCGGCCGGGGCGACGCGCTGGGTGCCGTCGGGCAGGAACTGCACCCGCAGCATCGGGTGGCGACGCGCCAGCGCGGTGGCCGCCGCGCGCAGCCGCTGGGCATCGATCGGGCCGCCGTCGAACTCCACGTAGAGGTGCCCGGCAACCCCGCCCAGCTGCTGGTTGTCTTGGCGACCGACCCACATCGCGTGCTGCATCGGGGCCAGGGAGAATGGCTCGCCCTCCCGGGACAGCTCAGCGCCGCCGGGCGACTCGGCGGGAGGGGCCTGCTGGCCGGCGTCTTGCCCGCCGGCGTCGACCAACCGGGCCCACGCCTCGACGGTCGGGGTTTCGGCAAGCGTGGCGAAGTCGACGGCGATGCCCTGGCGGCGCCAGCGGCCGGCCAGCGTCATGATCCGGATGGAGTCCAGGCCCTGGCCGACGAGGTTGCTATCGGGCTGAACTGCATCGACGTCGACGCCGAGCATTTCGGCCACCTCCGCGCGGATGTCCTCCGAGCGTGCCGAGGCGTGCACCACAGACCCTCCCTGAATTAGCACAGGCTGCCCTAATTTTTTGGTTACCCTATCCTTACTCCCTGCATCCCGCTACTACGCCCCGTCTAAGCCCCGCCTAAGGAGCCATGAGCCCGCCCACCCCGCAGCCGCCGACCGGAGCCCTCGACGGGTTCGTGCCGTTCCCTGCCGATCGGGGCGCCGCCTACCGGGCGGCCGGCTACTGGACGGGCCGGACCCTGGACACGCTCCTGGCCGACGCGGCTCGGCAATGGCCCGACCGGATCGCCGTCCGCGACGCCATGGGCGACACCGGCTTCAGTTATGCGGACCTCGACGAGCAGGCCAACCGCGCGGCCAGTGGTCTGCGCGGCGCGGGTATCGCGCCCGGCGACCGGGTGTTGTTGCAATTGCCGAACGGCTGCCAGTTCGCGGTGGTGCTGTTCGGCTTGCTGCGGGCGGGGGCCATCCCGGTGATGTGCCTGCCCGGCCACCGCGCCGCCGAACTTGGGCATTTCGCCGCGGTCAGCGAGGCCACCGGGCTGCTGATCGCCGACACCGCAGGGGGTTTCGACTACCGGACGATGGCACGAGGCCTCGTCGCGCAACACGCCTCGCTCAAACACGTCATCGTCGACGGCGACCCGGGGCCGTTCACTTCATGGGCACAGCTGCGCGATCAGGCGACCAGTGGCACCCCGGCATCGGCGCCTGATCCGGGATCGCCTGCGCTGCTGCTGGTTTCAGGTGGCACCACGGGCACGCCCAAACTCATCCCCCGCACCCACGACGACTACGTTTACAACGCCAGGGCCAGCGCCGAGCTGTGCCGGCTCACCTCAGACGACGTCTATCTGGCGGTGCTGTCGGCCGGGCACAATTTCCCGCTCGCCTGTCCGGGCCTGTTCGGCGCGATCACCGTCGGCGCCACCACCGTTTTCGGCACCGATCCCAGCCCCGAAGCGGCATTTGCGGCTATCGCGCGTCACCGCGTCACGGTGACCGCCCTGGTGCCGGCGTTGGCCAAGTTGTGGGCGCACGCCTGCGACTGGGAGCCCGTAACACCAAAAACTTTGCGGCTCTTGCAGGTTGGTGGCTCCAAGCTGGAACCCGAGGATGCCCGGTTGGTGCGCAGCACCCTGACGCCGGGACTGCAGCAGGTCTTCGGGATGGCCGAGGGGTTGCTGAACTACACCCGGCTCGACGATCCCCCGGAAATCACCGAGCACACCCAGGGCCGGCCGCTGTCGGCCGCCGACGAACTGCGGGTCGTCGATGCGGCGGGCGAGCCGGTGGCCCCGGGCGAGGAGGGTGAACTACTGGTCCGCGGGCCGTACACATTCAACGGCTACTTCCGCGCCGAGCGCGACAACGAACGCAGCTTCGACCCGGACGGCTACTTCCGCAGCGGCGACGTGGTGCGGCTGCGCGACGACGGTTATCTGGTGGTGACCGGTCGGGTCAAAGACGTGATCTGCCGTGCTGGGGAAACGATTTCCGCGGCAGATCTCGAGGAGCAGCTGCACCGCCACCCGGCGATTTTCTCGGCCGCCGCGGTGGCGCTGCCCGACCCGTACCTGGGCGAGAAGATCTGTGCGGCGGTCGTTTTCAATGGCCCTGAATTGTCGCTGGCCGACTTGAACGGCTATCTGGACACCCGTGGCGTGGCCGCGCACGCGCGCCCCGACGTCCTGATCGCGATGGCCTCGCTGCCCACCACCCCGATCGGCAAGATCGATAAGAAGGCGATCGCCGCCCAGGTTGGGGCGCGACAGGCACCCGCGCGACGCTGAGGCGCGGCGCCACCTCTGGTGTCCGATCGCCGCGCGGGCTCAGCCCATTGCCGCGTAGAGATCGGCGAGCAGGCCTGCCGTGGTCGGGAAGTCCATGCACTGATCGGTGACGGATTGGCCGTAAGTCAGCTGGCCGCCGAGCGATTGGGCGCCGGCCACCAGGAAGCTTTCCAGCATCAGACCGGCGATACCACGCTCGCCGGCGGCGATGCGTGCGGTCAGCTCGGCTGTGACCTCGGCCTGCCGCAGATGGTCTTTCGCGGAGTTTGCGTGTGAGCAGTCGATCATGACCTGCCCGGAAAGCCCTGCCGTGCCCAGCCGTTGGATGGCGGTGCTCACCGACGAGGTGTCGTAGTTCGGGCCGGCGGTACCACCCCGAAGGATCACATGACAGTCGGGATTGCCCATGGTCTGCACGACGGCCGCGTGACCGACGTTGTCGGTGCCGAAGAAATGGTGCGCTGCCGCAGCGGCTTTGACGCCGTCGATGGCGACCTGGATGTTGCCGTCGGTGCCGTTCTTGAAGCCGACCGGCATCGACAGCCCGGATGCCAACTGGCGGTGCACCTGCGATTCGGTGGTCCGGGCGCCGATCGCGCCCCACGCGACGGCGTCGGCGATGTACTGCGGACTGGTGGGCTCCAGGAATTCACATCCCACCGGGAGGCCGGCGTCGATGATGTCGAGCAACAGCCCACGCGCGACGCGGATCCCGCGTTCGACGTCGAAGCTGCCGTCCATGTTCGGATCGTTGATGAGTCCCTTCCAGCCGATGGTGGTGCGCGGCTTTTCGAAGTAGACCCGCATCACGATCTTCAGCCGATCCGCGTACTCGGCGGCCAGTGGCGCGAGCCGGCGTGCGTAATCGAGCGCGGCGACGGGGTCGTGCACCGAGCAGGGGCCGACGACGACGAAATCCTTCGCTATGTCATTTCCGACCCGGAGTTCATCACGTTGGTGCCGACCGATCTCGGACGGATGGCTCCTCACCAGATTCGCAAGCTGCTTCTCGATACGCCCGACCCGCTGCAGTGGGACTGCTTCACTTTCGGAATCATTCAGGCTCAGGACCGATTCACCATCTATATCGCCGTTGACCACTTGCGCGCCGATGGCATGTCGGCGGGGGTGATCTTCCTCGACATCCAAACGATGTATTTTGCCGCGCTGCAACGGGCGCAGAACCCGCTGCCACCAGCCCCGAGCCATCGCGAATACAGCGCGAACCAGCATGCGTACACCAGGGACCTGAATGAAGAGTCGCCCGAGATCCAGTCATGGCGGGCTTTTCTCGCCGCGAATAATGGGGCGCTACCGAAGTTTCCGCTGGAATTGGGTGAGGCGAACGCGGATACGCCCGGGGCCATCGACGTGTTCGACCTGATCGATGATGAACAGGGCCGACGGTTCGAAGCGGTGTGCCGGGCCGCCGGCGCGCGTTTCAGCGGCGGCGTGTTCGCCTGCGCTGCGCTGACCGAGCATCGGTTGACCGGCGCCCCAACCTATTTCGGTCTCACGCCATTCGACAACCGGCGGGATCCCGCGCATGCGACCGCGGTCGGTTGGCTGGCCAGTTTCGTCCCATTGGCGATTCCGACGGCCGGTGCATCGTTCGATGAGGTGGTCAGCGCCGCTCAGGCATCCTTCGATGGCAACACCGCCTTGGGCGCCGTGCCGTATTACCACTTGCTCGAGACCACGGACCCGTCGTCGAACCCCATCGAGGTTCCGGACCGTCCGGTCCCGATGCTGTCCTACATCGACATCCGCAAGTTGCCGTTCGGCGATTACTTCGACGGCCTGCAGGCCGGTGTCTGGGGCGACAACCGGCTGTCCGAGACGGTGTGCATGTGGGTCAATCGCATGCACGACAAAACACAGCTGGTTGTCGCTTACCCGGGCACCGACATCGCCCGCAGGTCCATCCTGCGCTATGTCGAGACGATGCGTGCCGAGTTCCGCCGGGTATCCGACGCCGGGCTGCATATCGATGCGTGACGCGGTTCCCGTCCCGCCGCCGGAGGCCCTGGTATGAGTGCCCTGGTGGCACTCACCTTGCGCACGTTGTCAGCGTCCAGACGCGACGCCGACCTGCTTTTCGCGGCATTGGCACCGGTGGGTTGCTTCCTGGGCTTCACTTTGGTCCTGGGTGGCCTTATCCACCCCGGGTCCATGACCTACCCGCAATACGTGCTTCCCGTGGTGATCGTGCAGGCCATGCTGTTCGGGGCGATGACCACAGCCGACCGTGCCGCGCGAGACCGGTTGTCCGGGTTCGGTTCCCGGCTTCGCACCCTGCCCGTTGCCGCGTGGGTGCCGCTGGGCGCGCGCATGCTTTATTGCTTGATACGCACGATCGTGGCACTGATTGCCGCCGTCGCGGTCGGATGGTCGTTCGGCTTCCGGACGGAAGGCGGCCCGGGCGACGCGGTTTTGTTCGTCAGCATCGTCGTGGCGTTCGCGATGGCGGTGTGCCTCGGCGCCGACGCCCTGGGCTCCCGGGTCGGGTCCGTCGAATCGTCGAGCCAACTGCTGCTCCTCCCCCAACTGGTCCTGGTTTTGCTGTCCACCGGCATCGCTCCGGCGGAATCGTTTCCGGCGTGGCTCGGCCCGTTCGTCCGATGGCAGCCGGTGTCGCAGGTCACCGAGACGCTGCGCGGCCTTGCCTCCGGTCACGCCACCGCGCGGGGCATGGCGGTGACGTCGACGTGGTGCCTCGGCCTGCTGGCACTCTTCGGCGTGCTCGCGGTGCGCATGCAGCGACGCGTCAGCGCAGGAGATTCGGGCGCGCCTCGGTTCGTCCGCAAGGTGCGTGACGGCGCCGTGCCGGATCTCGACGCGCCGGCAGATCGGCCTCTGGTCACGCTGAACGCCGAGACGCAGCAAGCGATTCCGCACCTAACCTCGCTGTTGTCGTTCGCCAGGCAAAGCGCATCGGAGACGGGGCGGCTGCTGCGCCGCTGGCGACGCGACCCAATCGTCGCGGTGCAAGCGCTGTTGTTTCCGACCTTTCTGCTGATCGTCTACAAACTGCTGGTCGGCAAAGCCGTCCTGGCCGTCACCGGACACGACAGCCTGTACGGACTGGTCCCGATGTGCGCGGTGGTCGGCGCCGTGTTCGGAACCCTCGGCGCCGGTTTGGCGTTACCCGCAGAGCGGGAGTCCGGCGTGCTGACCAGGTTGTGGGTGCAGCCGATTCATCGGGCCAGCGCAGTGGCGGGACGACTGGTCGCCGAGGCCATCCGAACTATCACGTCCGCCGTTGTGCTCACCGTCTTCGGCGTCGCTCTGGGGCTGCGATTCAGCTACGGATGGATCGCGATGTTGGCCTTTGTCCTGGTGCCCGTGGCGATTTCGGCGGGGATGGCGACGTTGGTCATCGCCATCGCCGCCCGCGCGGACGGCAAGGCGATGGTGACCTGGTTCGGTGCGGGGTGCGTGGTGCTGCTGTTCCTCAATACCGGGGTGGCGCCCGCCGAGGTGTTTCCGGGCTGGCTGCAACCGGTGGTGCGGTTTTCGCCCGTCTCCCCGACGATCGAGGCAATGCGCGCGCTCGCGCAGGGCGGCCCGGTGCTGTCGCCGCTGTGGCAGGCGGGCGTGTGGGGCGCCGTCCTCGTCGCGGTGTTCGCGCCGGTCGCGGTGCGCGGGTACCGCGCTGCGGCCGAGGCGGGATGCTAGTGGCGAGGCTGGCACTGCTGGACCAGGCTGCCTTCCTGCGGCTGCGTGCCACCGGTCAAGGCAGCACGGTGCAGTCCACCTGGATCTACGACCGCGACGTATCCGTCGACGAAGTGCGGGCCTTCAACGACAATCTGGGTGCCGGGCTGCTCGGGCGCCGCATCGAGCGCTCGCCGCTGCCGTTCGGGCGTCACCGCTGGGTAGTCGACAGCGACTCGCCCGACATCGCGTGGGAACCGCGGCGGCCGCGCGGCGAGATCGGTGCGTGGCTGGAACGACGCGCGCAGGTGAGCGTCGACCCCGAGCGTGGCCCGACGTTTCATCTCGGCGTGCTGCCGTTGGACGACGGCGGTGCGGCGGTCACCCTGGTGGCGTCGCACTGCGTGGTCGACGGGCTCGGACTGGTGATGGCCATCGCCGACGCGGTCAAGGGCGAACGCCGCAACCTTGGCTATCCGCAGCCGAATTCACGCGGGCGGTGTCGCGCGGTGTTGGAGGACCTTGCCGATGCCGTGCTCGCCGTGCCGGCGGCAGTCCGCGCGCTGATCGCGACTGTGTTCATATTGCTCAGGGTCTCTCCTGATCAGCACGTGCAGGCGCGCCGGCCCGGGCGCCCCGCCCCGACCGGCGATGACGCGAACACCTCGCCGTCGGTGACCATCCAGACCGACGCCGCGGCATGGGAGGAGCGAGCGCGCGCCCTCAACGGAAGCGGCAACGCACTTTTCGTCGCGTTCGCCGCTCGCCTGGCCCACCGGATGGGCAGGGTGCTGGCCGACGGGAACTCCGTGACGGTGGTGCTTCCGGTCAGCGACCGCACCGCAGAGGACGACCGCGCCAACGCGCTGACCTCGATCACGTTGACAGTCAACGGCGCGGTGGCTGACGACTTGAGCCACGTGCGCGCCGACATCAAGAGATCGCTGGCGTCCCTGGAGCAACAGCCCAACGAAATGCTCGCCGGGTTGCCGCTCATCCCGTTCACTCCGCAATGGCTGGTGCGGCGCGCCGAAGGCATCGCGATGTCGTCCGGACAATTGCCGGTGGGGTGCTCCAACCTTGGGCTCCTGGACAGCGCCGTCAGCCGCATCGACGGCGCGGAGGCGACCGAGGTCTCCATGCGGCTCGCCGAGCAGGGCCTCACGCAGGCCCGCATCGAGCAGGTTCAAGGCCAATTGTTCTGCGGCACAGGAGTCGTCAACGGGAGCCGGTTTCTCACCGTGGTGGCGTACCAGAGCGGCGCCGGCAATGCCGGAGCCACCCGCCAGCTCGCGTGTGGCGCGCTGGCCGACCTGCGGCTGTCCGCTACCTCGGTTTACGAGAGCCAGGTCTGATGGTGGCGTCGGGCGTTGAGGCGGATCAGCGTGCCCGCAACCGCCTTGTCGGCATCGGTGCCGCGATCGCGGCGTGGGTGGTGGCCGTGCTGTGGTTGGCGATCAAGGTTGTTCCGCTCGACGTGTACTGGATCTCGTATTACGCCGCCGACTACACACACGGCTTCGTCCGTCGCGGGCTCGCCGGAGAGCTGGTTCATCTGGTCCCGGGGCACTTCTTCGCCGCAGCGCTAGGCCTGCGCTGGCTGTCGACGGCCATTTATCTGTCCGGTCTGGCAATGGTCGCCGGCGTGGTGCTCTTAGCTGGCCATCGGTCCGAGCGCCGGCTGATGGTGGCGATGGTGATTCCGTTGCTGCCCTTCGGTGTTCCGTTCGCGGCGTTCTCCGCCCGCCCAGACCTGTTCGGTGGGGCGGCGCTGGCGCTGTTCGGCTCGGCCTTGGCATTGACCCGTTCCCGCGCCCTCGCGGTGGGGTGGTGCGTGGCCTACGGCGTCGCGAACGCGGTGCTGACGCTGGTGCACGAGGCGATAGGGCTGCAGTTCGCGTTGGGTGCGGTGCTTGCGGTCGTCGTGCTGGGCGCTGCGCTGGACTCCGCTCGGCGTTTCGGTGCGCTGGTGGCTGTTACTCCGGGGGTCATCGTCGCGGGCGTGGTGGCGGTCTTCGGTCGCCACGACATCGCGTCTCAGCTGTGTGCGGCCGTGCCTCATCACTTGATGCCCAACCCGTTCGCCACGGTCACGTCGCCGGAGACGCTGATGCGCTTCGTGATCGATGGGCGAACCGGTCAGACGGACTACCACGACTGGGTGTGCCGCAACGTGATGCCGCACTACGACCATGGCATCGCCGACGCGATCCGCACCGTCGGCCACATCGGAGCGCTCGGCCTCACCGTCTCTTTGATATTCGGTGCGGCAGCGCTCGCGGCGACGCTGGGCGGACTCAGCGGATTATCCGGTGTACCGCTGCGCGCGTTCGTTGAGGCGCTGCGAGGCCAAACAGCCTGGGTCGCCGCCGGGCTGTTGCTGGTCGTTCCCGTATTCCTCACCGGCTACGACTGGACCCGCTGGCTGACGATCGTGGCTTTCGACGTAGCGATGGTGTTCATTCTTTTCGCGGCGCGTCGAGCGGAGATCGAACGGAAGACCACACCAAAAACCCTGCGACTGTTCATTCTTCTCGTCGTCGCGTTCGCGCTGATCCCCGTGGGCGCCGTTCCAGGGTTCGGCGGACCGCGAATGATCTGATGCCGCGTGCGACGCCACCGCGTTCACCGATCGCTGGAGATCGGTCGTTGCACGGCTTACCGCTTCGCGCTCTTCGCTCGCGTCGTTACCGTCGCCGCGTCGGCGGCGGCGGGGCTGAGGATGCCCGGAATGACGAAGTTGCGCAGCGTCGACCGCCTGTCCATGTGCGCATCGTGCGGCCCTGCGGCGAGATGATCCATCAGCAGCATCTGCGCAACTCGCACCAACCAGTCTGCGACCGCGTCGGGGTCGAGTTGCTCTCGCAGTTCGCCGCTCGCCTTCGCCGCGTCGACGTAGGGTCGCAGCGTCTCGCGGATGCGGTCCCGGAAGGCGGTGGATGCTGCCGCGGCCACCGTCATGGTGAAGCTCTCCGGCGAAAACAGCACACGTAGCCAGCGAGACTTCTCGACCGCGGCGATCGCACCGTCGAGCGCATCGAGTAGGCGGTTGCCGAATGGGCGGCTGCCTTTCATCGATTGCTGGGCCCCCTCGATCACCCCGGCCGATTCGCGCAGCATCACGAACGCCAGCACGTCGTCGCGCGACCCGAAGTAGCGGTACACCGTCGTACGGTGCACTGACGCTTCCCTGGCGATGTCGTCGACCGTAGTGCGGCTCACGCCGTGACGCTCGTAGCAGGCCTCGGCAGCGTCGAGGAGGCGGCTACGCGCCTCCTCGTCGTCAGTCGGCGGACGATCGCCCCAGGTCCCAGCGCGCGACCTTCCTTTGACGACTCGGAGCCGGCTCGGCGTCACAAGCTCGGCCCCGATGGGGGGTGCGCCGCGCGAACGTCGCCAGAGTCGGCACTGCACGAATCGGTTGGCATTTAGCTGCGGATCTCCTCCGTCGGACCGGTGTCCCGGCAACAACGGTAGCGAACATGGCGCGGCGGGCACGTTCGATTGCCCAATCTTCGCGGGTTGCGCGCCGCACCGGTTCCGGCCGCGCCACTCCACATGCAACACACACCTGGATATGTTGTATGTTGCTTAAGCGCCGGCCGGCTGCACCGCGCGCCGGACCGTCGAAAGTGCTCAGGGGGCTGTATGGCGTGCCAACGACTTCAGACCGGTCCGGCCGAGGGCCGTGTCCGACGCTCGCGCCGGACACGGTGAACGACCATGCCGCGATCCCACCATGCCGACCACTACAGTGAGGCGCTGGCCGCGCTGGCCCGGTTCACACTGAAACACAAGGCCGTCGTCGTCGGCGCCTGGCTGGGGCTTGCCGCCGTGCTGGCCTTGGTGTTTCCGCAGCTGGAGACCGTCGTCAAACAGCAATCGGTGGATCCCGTTCCCCGCAATGTTGCGTCGTTCCAATCGCTGGACAGGATGGGGAAAGCTTTCGACGAGGTTGGCTCGGCGACGACGGTGGTGGTCGCGATGGAGAGTCCGGGCGGGCTGACTTCGCAAGTCCGCGAGCGATATTCGGCGATGGTCGATAAGTTGCGTGCCGACTCGGGCGAAGTGAAACTGGTGCGGGACCTGCTGGCCGATCCCGCGACTGCGCGGCAGGCGACAAGCGACGACGGGAAAGCGTGGTACCTGCCCGTCGGGATCGCCGGGACGCTCGGCAGCCCGCGGGCGGCCGAATCGGTGCAGTCGGTTCGCGAGATCGCCACCGAAGCCTTCCGAGGCACCGGAACCGTCGCTGAAGTGACCGGCCCACCGGCCACGATGAGCGATCAGATCGTCTCCGCCGACCGCGATCTGTTGGTCATCTCGCTGGCCACCGTCGGCCTGATCGCCGCGATCCTTCTACTGGTTTATCGCTCGGTGTTCACCGCGCTGCTTCCGCTGCTCGTCATCGGTCTGAGCCTGGGGATGGGGCGGGGGGTCCTGTCCGGACTCGGCGAACTCGGAATGCCGGTGTCGGAGTTCACCATTGCGCTCATGACTGTCATCCTCCTGGGTGCCGGCACCGACTATTCGGTCTTCTTGATCAGCCGATATCACGAGCAGCGGCGACAGTGCGTCGCGGTGGAGCAGGCAGTTGTACATGCCACGGCAACGATCGGCCGGGTGATTCTGGCGTCAGCCGCTACGGTCGCATTGGCGTTGGTGGCCATGGCATTTGCCAAACTGAACATCTTCGCGACGTCGGGACCGGCGTGCGCCATCGCCGTCCTGACGGGCTTTATCGCCTCGGTGACCTTGCTGCCACCGGTGCTCGTACTGGCCGCCAGACGCGGCATCGGCGAACCGCGTGCCGATCGCACCCGAGCCTACTGGAACCGCATCGCCGTCACAGTAGTACGCAGGCCGGTGCCCTTATTGGCGATCAGCCTGCTGATTTTGGTGGCGCTGGCCTCCATTTGCCTCACCGTGCGGATCAGTTACGACGACCGCAAGGCGCAGCCGGCCGAAACCTCCAGCAACAAGGGGTACCGCTTACTGGACAAGCACTTCCCCAAAGACACGACGATGACCGAGTTTTTACTCGTGGAGTCCGGGAAAGATATGCGCACCGGCACCGGCCTCGCCGATCTGGAAGAGATGGCCTCGCGTGTTTCACAGATCCCGGGCGTCACGAAGGTCGTCGGCGTTACCCGGCCAACCGGCAGGCGCCTCGATCAAGCCCAATTATCCTGGCAGAACGGTCAAATCGGCGACAAGCTCACCAATGCCGCAGTCGAGGCCGAGGGCCACAGAGATCAGCTGCAGCAACTCACCCACGGAGCCGACCGATTGGCCGACGGATTGACCCAGCTCTACACCAGCATCCAGTCGGCTCTCGGCCCGATGACCGGGCTGCTCGACCAGGCCCAACGGGCCGGTACCCAGATCGAAAGTTATCGGGCTGTGCTTACCCAGCTGAATGCCATGGCGCCCAACATTGATCGCCTTGTACAGGACCGTGAGAATTTGCGACCCTTGGCGTTGCGGGCGCGCGAAACCATCGCGGCGATCGAACCTTTGGCCGCCACGCTGGACAGCGCCCCCTGGTGTGCCGGTACGCCGCAGTGCGTGACGCTGCGCGACCACGTTCAGACGCTGGTTTCGCTGCGAAGTGGTGGTTTCTTCGATCAGATCGCCGACCTGGGCGATCAGCTGAGCGCACAGACCGGCGAGATAGCCGTCGCGCCGACGCTAGCGCAGATTCAAGGCGCGGCGGAGACCCTCGGCCGAAGCATGAACGAAGCCGGAGGCCCAAATGCCGGTGTTGCGGGGCAGATCCGGTTGCTGCAAAGTGGCATCGGACGACTCGCGTCGGGTGCGCGGGCACTGGCTGTGGGGGTTCACACGCTGGCCGACAGCAATATCCAGTTGGTCACGGGTATGAGCCAGGTCGCGGCACAACTGCAGGAATCGGCCCGTGGCTCCGCGGGAGCGGACTCGGCCGCGGGTTTCTACCTGCCGCCGAATGCTCTCGCGGACAAGCAATTTGGCGAGGTCGCTCGCCAGTTCGTATCACGGGACGGCAAGACCGTTCGCTTCCAAATCCAGTCGCAGTACGATCCCTATACGGCTGAGGCGATGGCGCTGGTCCACAAGATCGCTGCCGTCGCAGGCGCGTCGACGCCGAACACGTCGCTGGCGGGCGCCAAGGTTTCTATGGTCGGTTTCCCTGCGTTCAATGCCGACATCCAGCACCTGCTCGTCGACGACTTCGTCACGCTCGCGATCGCCACCCTGATCATCGTGGGACTGATACTGATTGTGCTTCTTCGAGCGGTCCTGGCGCCCCTGTATCTACTCGTTACCGTCGTGCTCAATTACGCCGCCGCTATGGGCATCGGAGTATTGATATTCCGGTATGGCCTGCACCACGACATCACCTGGCCGGTGCCGCTGTTGTCGTTCATCATCCTGGTAGCGGTTGGTGCCGACTACAACATGCTGCTCATTTCGCGGCTCCGCGAAGAGTCGGCCAATAACATTCGGGTGGGAGTGCTGCGGACCGTGGCCAGCACCGGCTCAGTGATCACCTCGGCCGGCCTGATTTTTTCGGCCAGCATGTTCGGGTTGATGGTCGGCTCGATCGCAACAATGGTTCAGATGGGTTTCATCGTCGGATGCGGCCTGCTCTTGGATACATTCGTCGTCCGAACATTGATGGTGCCCGCCATCGCCACATTGCTCCGCGAAGCGAGCTGGTGGCCCGGATACGGCCGACAGACGTCGCCGCGAGAGGCAACCGGTCGACGGAAGGTTATTCGGTTCGGATGGCGCCGCTTTCGGCCCGCGTGAACGAGCTTCTGCCGAGTATCAGGCGAAGCCGCTGGTGATCGCGGCCATGTCGAAGTAGTCGCGCCACGCCGCGATCTGTCCGTCGCGGATCTCGAAGACCCCGGCTACCGGAAGATGTATCTCACCGCCGTCTTTGCGTCGCAGCACATCCGTGCGTTCGTTCATCACCAGCCGCCCGTTGCTGAGCTGCCGATGGATTCGGAACTCGATGCCATCAAGCGCGGCGGTGAACCCCTCGATGAATTCCTTGATCGCAGCCCGCCCCTGCAGCGGTTGCATCGGGATATTGTGGTATACCGCGTCTTCGGTGAAATAGCCGGCCAACTTTTCCGGGTCGGGGCTGGCCCACAGCGTGCAGAATTCGGTAACCAGGTCGTCAGCTGATGTTGTCATGTCTTGATGAAAGCCGTTGCAGCACCGTAAATCAAGTAGCTACTTACGACATATTGCGTTGGATGTTGCACGGGTTATAGGGTGAGGTCATGCCGTCGGCATTAACCTTGGACGTCGATACCGTCGATTTCGCGTTCGATGATCAACCCGACCTGCACGCCGCGCTTGCGCGGCTGCGGGAACGCAAGCCCTACGCGATCGTGCGCTTCGCCGGCGTGCCGGCGGTCTTGCTCTTGACCGACGAGCTGGTTCGGGCCGCCTTCAGAGACGAGGCCACGTTTCCCGCTGCGCCCGTATACGCGATGACCACCGAACCGGTCTTCGGCAGAACGGTTTTAAGCATGTCGGGTACCGAACACCGCGCCAACCGGGTGCTGGTCTCCGCGCCGTTGCGACGCAATCGTGTCCAGGAGTACATAGAGCCGGTGATCGAACCGGTCATCAATGAGTTGATCGACCGATTCCTCGACCGAGGAAAGGTCGACCTGGTCGCCGACTTCACCCACCGGTATTCGCTGCTGATCATCACCCGCCTGCTCGGCATCCCCGTCGACGACGAAGCCAAAATCCATCGCTGGGCACAAGCGATGATCCACTACCCGTTCGATCCCGACTGGGCCACCCGGTCGGCGCGGGAGTTCACCGAATATGTGACCCCGCTGATCGCCCAACGCCGACGCGAACCGAGCGATGACATGATCTCGATGCTGATCACGGCCAGCACCGAGGACGGTGAAACCCTCACCGACGAACAGATTCACACGTTCTTGCGGATGTTGTTCCCCCTGGGGGCTGACACCACCATGCTCGCCCTGGGAAACATCTTGTCCGCGCTGCTCAACCACCCCGAGCAGCTCGACCTGTTGCGCTCCGATCTTGAAAAGCACACCCAACCGGCGGTCTGGGAAGGACTGCGCTGGGAACCCGCAGTCGGAATGCTCCCGCGGGCATGTCCCGAGGCGACCACATGGCACGGGATCGAGATCCCGGCACTGACGCCGATGATCTTCGCGATCAACGCGGCGCACCGAGATCCAGCGGTCTATGACCGTCCCGACGAATTCGATATCACCCGCAACGTCATGCCGACCGTGTCATTCGGGCAAGGCCCGCACAGCTGTATCGGCAATTGGCTGGCAAACGCCGAACTCGTCGCAGCATTGAGGTTGCTGGTGCAGCGCTTGCCCGATCTCGCGTTGGATCCCGCGCATGCCCAATGGTCGACCATCACCAGCCAGGTCGGCACCACGCTGCGTGGCCCGGATGCTCTGCGCGTCACCTTCACGACGCCGTAAGCCACGCCCGTAGCCCAGTACAGTTGCCAGGCGCTGACCCTGGCAACTGTACTGGCGGCGACTCCCAAACCGATTTTCTAAAGTAGCGACCGCCTCTATTGGAGGGACGCCACACCCTGATCGAGGTTCCGTACCCGCGAACGAGTCGGTGGTTGAGGGATGATAGACCCAGACCGACACGATGGACGGCGCCGGAGCGATCGAGGGAGGAAGCACGGTGAGCAGGTCACCGGCACGAGAGTCCGAGAGGCTCGGGCGGCCACGCCACTTCGACGACGACACCGAGCGTCGCTTGCTGATGGACGCCGCGGTGCGCTTGATGACGCGCAACGGTTTCGCCGACATGGCCGTTACCGATATCTTGGCCGAGGCCGAACTGTCGACGACCAGTTTCTACCGGCACTTTCAATCCAAGCACGCATTGCTGGCCGCGATCATTCAGCGCGACGGCGAGTCGGCACGACGAGCATTGGAACGCGCCATTGCGGCGGCCCCCGATCCTGTCACGGCGCTCGAGGCCTGGCTCGATGGGCTGCTAGCCCAATTTTTCGAACCCAGGAAGGCCTCGCGCACAGCGCTTTTCACCACATCGGAGGTACACAGCGCCACGGCGGTGACCGAGATCATGGAGATGCGCTGGCTGCTCTCCGAGCCGCTTGTCAAGGTGCTGCGCGCCGGCCACCGCGCCGGAGTGCTGCATTCACCCAAGCCGGAACCGGACGCCGTGAGCATGTTCGCCGTCGTCAGCAGCGCGGCCACCTCCCCGCACGGGCACCGCAAGAACCGCAAAGCGGCACGGGCGCAGGCCATACGATTCATCTGGCCCGCCTTGAAAATCACCGAATCCGGCCAGAGCCCTGACAATCCGAGTCATCGGTCAGGCAAGCCGCGTGAGCAGCACACAGCCTGAAATCGGTCCTCCGCCGTTGGATACCACCGCCACCTCGGGCTTTCCCGCGACCTGTCGTGCCGCGGCCTCCCCGCGCAGCTGCAGCACCGCCTCGTGCAGATAGCCATAGCCGTGCAGGCGGCCGCCCGATAGCTGGCCGCCGTTGGTGTTCAACGGCAGTTCGCCATCGAGGGCGATGCGCGCGCCACCCTCGATGAACGGGCCGCTTTCACCGTGACCACAAAACCCGAGCGCCTCCAACCATGACATGGTCAACCAGCTGAATCCGTCGTAAAGCTCCGCGATGTCGACATCGGAGGGCCGCAAATCGGTGCGCGACCACATGTGCTCGGCGGAGGTGCGCGCCGGCATGGTGGTCAGGTCCTCCCAATGTTCCCACGACGGTCGTCCCCGCAGCGCGGTCCCCACAGCTTCGACGCGCGCAACCGGATGGTCCACGGCCGACGCATGTTCGACTACAGACACCACCAGGGCGGTGGACCCGTCCACTGGAACATCGCAGTCATAGAGCCGAAACGGCGACGACACCATCCTCGACGCCAGGTAGTCCGCGAGAGTCAACGGATCACGGAACACCGCCTTCGGATTACGGGCGGCATTGCGGCGCCCGTTCAAGGCGATCTGCGCCATCTGCTCCGGAGTCGTTCCGAACTCATGAAAATGCCGCTGGGCATATAGCGCAAGCCAATTCGCCGCCGAATACGCGCGAAACGGGATCAGCCACTGCAGCGGGCCGCGCACGTCCCCGCCACCGACGCCGATGCCCGCGCGATGTCCGCTACCCTGCGCCGACGACTCGGTAACCGTGCGGTACACCAGGACATGCCGGGCCAGTCCCGTTGACACCGCGAGCACCGCGCTGACGACCGCCTGCAACTGTCCGGGCCCCTCGGCGGCGCCGCTGTGCCAGTTGAGCGACAACCGCAGCGCGTCCTGCACCTGGGGTGAACCGGGACCCGAGAACCCGGGAAACCCGTTGACGCCGCCCGGATAGGTGGCGAGCCCATCGATGTCAGCCACCGTCAGGCCGGCGTCCGCGATTGCCTCAAGGGCGGCATCGATGGTCAAGCTCAGACCGTCGCGCCCCAACCGCCGGCCTACCTGCGATTGGCCGATGCCCGAGATGACGGCTCGGCGTTCGTCGGCGGTCATGATGGCGCCGGGCGGAACAGCGGAAGATGTACCGGTGCGTGGTCCTCGAAGACCACTTCTACCGGCATGCCGATGCAGACGTCATCGGGTGCCAGGTCGACCACGTTGGTCATCAGCCGGAGGTCGTGCTGCTCATCCATCGCCACTAAACCGATGATGTAGGCGTCGGTCGAGCCGTCCCAGGGCTGATGATTCACCGTGTACGAGTAGAGCTTGCCTCGCCCCGAGACGGCTTCCGGTGCGGCGTCACGCCCGCCGCAGCGCGGGCAATACGGCGCAGGCGGATGAATGAAATATCTACACGCCGAGCAGCGTAGGAACCGGAGGCGACCATCGGCGCCCGACGTCCAAAAGAACCCGCTGGGCTCGTCGATTGAGGGCAACACGCGGGGTGGTCGGGGCATGGTGTCCATCCTGTGGGTGTTGGCTGCGCACTTGCGCCGGCGACACTATAAAAATAGCATTTGTAATGTCACTGCGGGGCTACCACACGGTCCGCGGGGCCAACGGAATTGGACGATGAGGGAGCCGGATGACGCAGGAGAATGACTCGCCCGGGCTGGGCCTACTGGCGGCTCCCGAACTGACCCGGAATCCCCAGCCGATATACAAGATGCTGCGGGACTCCGCTCCGGTCATGCGCGTGGACGGCGTCGGCGTACTGGTCAGCACCTGGGAGCTGGTGGACGAGGTGTTGCACAACCCGCAGCTGTACTCGTCGGCGCTGACCTCGGGGATGCTGAAGAACGACCGGCCGCTCATTCCCCTTCAGATCGATCCCCCGGAGCACGGAAAGTTTCGCAAGATCCTCGACCCGCTGTTCGCGCCGAAACGGATGAAAGCCCTTGAGGCATCGATGGCGGCACTGGTCGACCAACTCATCGACGGCTTCATCGGTCGAGAGGAGATCGACTTCGCCAAGGAGTTCTCCGTCCCCTTCCCCACCCAAGTCTTTCTGACCATGCTGGGGCTGCCGCTCGACGAATTACCCACGTTGCTGATGATGAAAGACGGGATCATCAGGCCGCACGAGTTAGTCGGGAAGCCGATCGGGCATCCCGATACCGATGCCTTTCAGGCGAGCACGGCACAGTCCATCTATAGCTACTTCACCGCCACGATGGAAAAGCGGAAGCGCGAGCGCCGCGACGATCTGCTGAGCTGGTTCCTTGAAGCGGAGATCGACGGAGACCGGCTCACCAGTGACGAAATCCTCGACATCTGCTTTCTGTTTCTCATCGCCGGTCTCGACACCGTATCGGCCTCACTCGATTGCTTTTTCAACTACCTCGCGCAACATTCAGATGTTCGTAGGGCGATCGCCGACGATCGGGAGAACGTTCCGTTCATCGTCGAGGAACTGCTGCGGTGGGAAACGCCCGTCATGGTGGTCGCACGCCAGGCTAAACACGACACCGAACTTGCCGGGTGCCCAATCCACGCCGGCGAGCAAGTGCTGGCCATGCTCGGTTCGGCCAACACCGATGAAAAGTCCGTCAACGAACCGGAATCCGTCCGATTCGACCGCAAAGTGAACCGACACTTGGGCTTCGGCGGCGGAGTTCACCGCTGCCTGGGATCGCACCTCGCTCGCATCGAGCTGCGAACGGCCCTGCGCATCTGGCACGAACGCATCCCGGAATATCACCTCAAACCCGGAGTGGAGCTCGACTTCACGCCGGGTGTGCGGGCAGTGCAGACATTCCCGATGATCCTGCAGGCCGGGGCCGAATGATGCCCGGGCCGGCCATACCGTCCGGTGCCTAGGCCTGCCGATGGTTGGCATGGTTCATGAGTCGCGCGACGGCACTGTTGCCTGGCTGACATTCGATCGTCCAGAATTTCTCAACGCGTTCACCGGGACCGGCTATCGAGAGCTGCGGATCGCGCTGCAGCGCGTCGCCGGTGATGACGCAGTGCGAGCCGTGGTGCTGACCGGCCGTGGACGGGCTTTCTCTGCCGGCGCCGACCGATCGCTCCTCGACGCCGCGACGCCAGATGCCGTGCGACAGCACGCCGGTGACGAATTCCTGCGGCTTCTCGACACCCTGGGTGACTTCGACAAACCCCTGCTCGCCGCGGTCAACGGGCTTGCGGTGGGGTTCGGCTGCACGCTGCTGCTGTACTGCGACCTGGTGCTCCTCGCCGAAACCGCCCGGCTGAGGTTTCCGTTCACCGCATTGGGCATCGTGCCGGAGGCGGGCAGCTCAGCGCTGCTGCCCACGAAAATGCGGTGGGCGGATGCTATGTGGGCGATGCTTTCCAGTGACTGGGTCGACGCCGCGTCGGCTTTCCGAGCCGGCCTGGCCTGGCGCGTGGTTCCCGACGCCGAACTCGTCGAGCAAGTCTCGTCCGCGGCAAAGCTAATTTGCACGCACGACGCGAACGCAGTGACCGCGACCAAGCGACTCATGACCAGCGGGCGGCGTGATGCGGCGCGCGAAGCGATCGGCCGCGAATTCGCCGAGATGCAAGCACTCCGACGTCCTTGATGAACCGACGGGCGAAAGCGGGATTCATCCGGCTGCCACCGTCGACAATCGACGCCGAGCAATCGTGCTCACAGGACGAATTATGACGACTTATTTCAACCCACCGGGCGCACGCGTCATCGAGGCGAAATTGTCACAGTGGTTAAGGCCTTTGTTCCGCCGGTGCGGTTAAGGCTCCGCAGGCCGGCACCTCCGCCGCAGCGAAGACCGTAACCCGAGGAAACATCAATGACTTCGATGCGAATCGCCCCTTATCCCGCGCAGCGTGTGGATCCTGAGGCGCATAAGGGTCGGCACTTCAGTAGCTTTCGCGATTACGTCGAAGCGCTCGAGGGCATCGGTGAAATTCAAGAGATCGACCAGCCCGTTGACTGGAATTTGGAGATGGGGGCGATCATTCGCCACTCCACCGAGACGAAGGCCGCTGCTCCGTTGTTCAACAATGTGATTGGAGCCGATCCGGGTTTGCGTGCTATGGGTGCGCCCGCGGCGACGAGCCGCCAACCCGGTCACTACCTGGCACGTCTGGCCATGATGATGGGACACGACCCACGCGCCACCGGTCTCGAACTCGTCGAAGCCTACGTTGAGGCGAAGTCACGCCCGGTGCTGGCGCCGATCCTGGTCTCGAGGGACACCGCGCCATGCAAGCAGAACATCATGCTGGGCGAAGATGTTGATCTCACGCGGTTTCCGGTGCCCTATATCCACGATGGCGACGGCGGCCGCTACATCCAAACGGCCGGCCTCAATATCGTGCGCTCACCGGACGGCACATGGACAAACTGGTCGGTGAATCGCTCCATGCTGGTGGATCGCAACCACCTCACCGGCCTGGTGATACCCGAGCAACACATCGGCATCGTGCACGGCATGTGGAAGCAACAGGGTAAGCCGACTCCATGGGCGCTGGCGCTGGGCGCGCCTCCGGCGGCGATGCTCGCTGCCGGCGCACCGATGCCCGCCTACGTCAACGAGCACGACTTCGTCAGCCAGCTGACCGGCGAACCGGTTGAACTGGTCAGATGCGAATCGGTCGACATTGAAGTCCCGGCCACGGCCGAAATCGTGTTAGAGGGTTTCATCTCCGACATGGAGACGGCGATGGAAGGCCCACTCGGCGAATACGGCGGGTACACGATGGGGGAGCCGGAGCCGTGGCCGCTGTTCACGGTGACCGCCGTGACCTACCGCGACCGCGCCATCCTGCCGGTGATCGCGCCGGGTCGTCCTGTCGAGGACGTGCACACGATATGGGGTTTGGGGATCTCGGCCGAGGCCTTGGATTTGTGTCGCAAGGCCCAGCTGCCCGTCACCGCCTGCTGGATTCCGCTGGACTCGGCGGCGCATTGGATGGTGGTCACTGTCCCGGACAGCTGGCACGACGATACGGGCCTTCCCGTCGACGATTTTTTGCACCGCATCGGCCAGACCATCTTCGCGTCACACACGGGTTGGCAGTTCCCCAAGATCCTGGTCATGGGCGACGACATTGACCCGACCGACCTTACTCAAGTCGTGTGGGCATTTTCGACCCGGTGCCACCCGGGTTCGGGTGAAATCTTGTTCACCAAAACCAAACTCGGCTTCTGGGTCGCCTACCTTGACTCATCGGAGAAATACACCGGCCGAGGCGGTCAGGCGCTGTACAACTGCTTGATGCACCCCCAATCGTTTGGGCGGCCGCTGCCCGAGGTCGCCTCGTTCACCACGGCTTATCCCAAGGCGTTGCAACAAAAGGTCCTCGCAAACTGGCACAGCTACGGCTATCCACCGGAATAACCACGTCGCTCGCCTAATCGGTAACCGGCGCCAGGCGTGATCCGATTATCGGTGCTTGCGTCGGCTAGGAGTCAAAGATTTTGGAAGCACAGGTTTTAACAGATTCTGGCGTTGCACGCAGCGCAAACGAGGAGCACGAGGCTGGCGGTAAGAACCGGCTCATCATCGGCATTTCCGGTGCCACCGGCATCATCTACGGTGTCCGACTGTTGGAGGAACTGCGTGCCGCTGGAGTGCAAACCCATCTGGTCACCAGCCGGGCTGGTGAAATAACCAGGTCATACGAAACGCCTTATTCGGCAAGCGAACTGCGGGCGAAGGCCGACGTGAGCTACCCCATCGGTGATGTGGGCGCGGCCATTGCCAGCGGATCGTTCCGGACGCGGGGAATGATCATCGCGCCATGCTCGATGCGCACACTGGCTGAAATCGCCACTGGCGTCACCACTACCCTGCTAACGCGAGCCGCCGACGTTTGTCTCAAAGAGCGCCGTCGCGTCGTCCTACTTGTGCGGGAAACCCCGCTCACAACGGTTCATTTGCGCAACATGCTTGCGGCAACCGAGGCGGGAGCCATCGTCTTTCCACCCGTACCGGCATTTTACGATCGGCCGTCAACCATCGAAGACATCGTCAACCACACAGTAGGGCGTGTACTGGACTTGTTCGACGTGGACTCCGACCTGCTCCATCGCTGGAGCGACTCGGCCCATCGCGACTTGGCCCAGCGAAACGGCAAGCACGTCTAGCTCGCAGAGACCCAACCTAAGATCGCGAGTACCAACGACCCGCGGCGATGGACCGCTACAGTTCCTCGATGTGGCCATCTGACCATTCGATACGCGTGCCGTAGTCGGGATGCGGGTAGATGTGGATGTTATAGAGGTCTTGTAATGAGTCCCACCACACGCAACTTCGCGATCCGACTCGCCAGCGTTGGGCCACCCTCCCGTCGGTGAACTCGCACATCTCGAACTGGACTTCGTCGGGCTCACCGTAGTTGGCCTTCTGAGGCTCCCGTTTCAACGCCTTGGCTTGCGTTCGATAGACAACTGCGGTTCTCAAAGGTCCCTCTCGAGTAGGTGTTCGCACGGGGGCTGCGAGCCCCCACGTGGCCCGCGGTTTGACGATCAACGCTTCAGCGGCGGCGTCCTCGCGGACAAACAGAAAGCGGCCAGGCTCGTCGTGCTCCCCCATAGCCAGGTTTGTCCGTCTCCTGCCGAATCCGTAACCGCTTGTTTGCAGCCAAGCCGACCGATACACCCGTGCGATATCCGCTAACCGCACCGAACTTGTCCCGTTTCCGTCAACCGGCGGCATGCGGGCGGGCAAGTTTCCGCTGTTGGATCGGCGCTGAGTGGCAGCTACAACCCCGATTCGGTCGCATTACCCGGTGCGAGGGACACGTCTGCTTTGAGGTTTTCGCTGCGGTCGAACGCGATCGGATGGCATGGTTGGAGGTGAGCATGTGGCTGCGAATGGACTGGAAGGACGCAAAGTCACTGGAGCGGGTAGCACCATGAACGAGTTAGCCTTTGATCTGGCACCCGAGGTTCGGACAAGGGACGTCGACGAGGCGACCGACGCTTTGGGGCGCGTCTACGTCGCGGCCGAGCTCACTCCGATCGGTACCAGTGTGGTGGACATGCAGATGAGAGCGGTGCAGTTTCCTCTCTTCACCGCCGGTTACCTTGGCTTCGGCACCGACATCGCTATCCGGGCAGACGACGTGACCGCCTATTACATCGACGCCCCGTTATCGGGTAGCGCGGTGAATCGGTGGCGCGACGGGGGCCTCGTTGAGGCGACGACCGGGTCATCCGCCATATTCACTCCGGGCACACCGTGTGTGCTTGACTGGTCCGGCGATTGCGCTCAGATCTGTCTTAAGGTTTCTGAAGCGCAGATGCGGCGGCAGCTGGAAGCCATGCTTAACACACCCGTCCGCAAACGCATTACATTTGCCCGTCATTTCGATCTGAGCACTGCCGCGGCGACCGATTGGCACCACTTGGTCCGGCTCCTGGCACGTGAAGTCGGCCAACCCGGGGGGCTTCTCAACCACCGACTCGCCGTGGAAAACCTACAGCTGCTGTTGATTCAGGGTCTGCTTCAGATCCAGCCCCACAATTACAGCGAGGCTCTGACTCAAAGTGAACGCGCGGCGAGCACAGCCGTCGTGAAGCGCGCAGTCGATTTAATGCAAGCCCACCCGGAAAAACCATGGTGCACTGCAGAACTGGCACGAGCAAGCGGGGTGAGCGCACGAGCCTTACAGCGGGCGTTTGAGCGGTCCGACCAACCCTCGCCAATGATGTATCTGCGGCGCATTCGGCTACACCGGGTACACGCAGAACTCGCCGCCAACTCCCCTGGGTCGGTCACGGTAACGATGGTTGCAAGCCGATGGGGGTTCGTACACCTTGGCAGGTTTGCCCGGCAATATCGCCAACTGTTCGGCGAAACTCCCTCGGAAACACTGCGCGCCCGGGGAAGCGACCCCGGCCACGGTCCACCCGGCACCGTCGGCTGCCCCGTCTGAGGGCGCCCGACTCTGGGCGGCCCCGGATTTCCGGGCCCCGCTCAACACCTTGTGCTGCCAGCCGTAGTTACCGGCGCCGTCGACAGCGCGTCTGCGCCGGCTTGAGCGGCGTCTTGGTCCTGGTCACCGCTGCCGCCGCTGACGCCGATCGCCCCGATGATCCGTCCGTCTTTTCGTAGCGGAATGCCGCCAGCAAAGATCATCACTCGGCCGTGGTTGCTGGCGTGGATGCCGTAGAACTGTTGCCCGGGCTGGGCGTTGTCGCCGAGGTCCTTAGTCGGGGTGTCGAAGGCACGCGCGGTGAAGGCCTTGTTGATGCTGATGTCGATGCTCCCGAGCCACGCCCCATCCATGCGCACGTGAGCGATCAGGTTGCCGCCGGCATCGACGACGGCGATGTTCTCGGGTTGCCCGATTTCGGTGGCGCGCTTTTCGGCAGCGGCGATGATGTGGCGGGCGTCGGCCAGGGTTAAGTTGGACATTGTCAATCGGGCCTCCCTCTGTGTGCGTGGCGCTTCGGCTTGCCGGCTTGCCGGCTGCCGACCCGAACAGCTCGGCCGCCCTCGCGGTTAAGTGCTTGGCGGACTAGACCTTTCAGGTGTGTGCAAGCCCGGTCATCGCGGATCGCGTCACCCCCGAGCCGCAACTGCTCGACGGCCTGCGCCTCAACAAGCGTGAATCTATCCCCGCGCGGCCGCATTGTGCTTCGTACCGGCGGAGCAAATCAGCGGCCGATATTTGGACCTGTGCGGCGCATGCACTCGCACTGTGCCAGGACGCATCGTTTACGGCGGTGCCTGTAATGCCGGGACTGAGGGGCAGAGCGCCTGTCATACGACACGGTGCCTCTTCGCTGCGGCGCCTTGTTTTTCGCCTACCGCTGCGGCCGCTAACTCGCCCCATAGGTGATGTCTCCGTGGCATGAGGTGACCGATGGGTCTCACACAGCAAGGAGAGTCGAAATGAAAGCAGTTGTTTACGACGGGCCTCGGGCGGTTCATGTCAAGGATGTGCCTGACGCCAGGGTGGAGCGGCCGACCGACGTGTTGGTGCGGATCACCAGCAGCAACATCTGCGGGTCGGATCTGCACATGTACGAGGGCCGCACCGATCTGGAACCGGGGATGGTTTTGGGTCACGAGAACCTCGGGATCGTCGCGGAGGTCGGTGATGCTGTGGTGAAGGTATCGCCCGGGGACCGGGTGTGTATCCCGTTCAACGTCGGCTGCGGTTTCTGCCGCAACTGTGAGGAAGGTCTGACCGCGTTTTGCCTGACGACACATCCGGATCCCAATATGGCCGGCGCCGCCTACGGCTTCGCCGACATGGGCCCGTACTGGGGTGGTCAGGCCGAGTACCTGCGGGTGCCGTTCGGCGACTTCAACTGCCTGCGGCTGCCTGAGGACGCGGCGGAAAAGGAAAACGATTACGTCATGCTGTCGGACATCTTCCCGACGGGATGGCACGCCACCCGGCTAGCCGATATGCAGCCCGGCGACTCGGTCGTCGTCTACGGTGCGGGCCCGGTCGGCCTGATGGCCGCCTACTCGGCGATGATCCAGGGGGCGTGCAAGGTGATGGTCGTCGATCGGCATCCCGATCGGCTGCGCCTGGCCGAGCAGATCGGGGCCATCCCCATCGACGACTCCAAGGGTGACCCGGTCGAGCAAGTTCTCGAGCAGACCAACGGCAAGGGCGCCGACAAGGGCTGCGAGTGTGTCGGCTATCAGGCGCACGACCCGCAGGGACATGAGGACTCCGCGATGACCATGAACCGGCTCGTCGACTCGGTGCGCTTTACCGGACACATCGGTGTGGTCGGGATTTATTTGCCCCAGGACCCAAATTCGCCGAACGAGCTGGAGAAAAACGGCAAGATCGCCTTCGACATGGGCAAATTCTGGTTCAAGGGCCAAAAGGTCGGAACCGGGCAGGCCAACGTCAAGCACTACAACCGTCACCTGCGCGACCTCATCCACGCGGGACGGGCAAAGCCGTCGTGGATCATCTCCCACGAACTGCCGCTGACCGAAGCCGAATCCGGCTACCAGCATTTCGACGCTCGCGACAACGGATGGACCAAAGTGGTTCTCCACCCCGACAAGGCGTAGCAAGCGGGGCGCGACTGGGGTTCTCCGCGGGATGACAGACCGGTAGTAGGTTCTTATGTCTGATGTCATATCGTGCTCCCCGACCTGCGGCGATGCCAGTTGTCTCACATCGTGTCATCTGCGTTTTGACTCATATTCGTGTCCCTAAGTTGAATGGTGTCTTGGGTTGGTGCTCTGGATGCCCAGCGCGGTGGGGTGTAGCTGAAATTCGTGTGCCGTTTGTGGCTGGAAATGACTGGCTGCCCCGCCGCGCTGGACGCTCCGGTCGCTGATTGAGAGCTGATGCGGATCGTCGCTGTTTAGGGAACTTGCGGCGGGGTCGTCCACGGGCTTGAGGTGCGATCAGAGGGAGAACAAGTGTGACGATGCAGCGGCGGGTGTGGATCGGGATCGATGTCGGCAAGTCCAGCCATCATGCGTGTGCGATCGACGAGACCGGAAGGTGGTGTGGAGTCAGAAGTTCGCCAACGAGCAGCGCGTGATTGAGCAGGTGGTTGCTCGTGCACGCATCGGCGCCGAGCAGGTGCGGTGGGCGATCGATCTGACCAGCCCGATGGCGCTGATGCTGATCGCCGTGCTGCTGGGTGCCGGACAATCTGTCGTCTATGTGCCCGGCCGGACGGTCAACACCATGACACATGCCTTCCGTGGAGAGGGAAAGACTGACGCCAAAGACGCCCGAGTGATCGCCGAAACCGCCAGGCTGCGAAACGATCTCAGCACTGTCGCGCTACCTGACGAGCTGGTCGTCGAGTTAACCCAGCTGACCGGCTACCGTGCCGATTTGATGTCCGACTGGGTGCGCGGCGTCAATCGGCTGCGTGCCTTGCTGGGATCCATCTTCCCCGGATTGGAGGCGGCGTTTGACTACACAACGCGCACCCCGCTGATCCTGGTCTCCGGCTGCGCACGCCGGCAGAGATCCGCGCGGCCGGAATCGATGGTATGACTGCATTTCTCGCAGATAATCACGCCTGGCGGACCCGGATCGCCAAGACCGCGGCGACGCTGGTCAACGAGCAGCCGCTCGCCGTGCCCGGAGAGGCCGGCACCGCCGCGCTGGTCAAGCGGCTGGCGCGCAGGGTGCTCGAGCTCGACCGCGAGATCAAAGCCATCGACAAGACCATCACCGAACGCTTCCGCGAGCACCCGTATGCGCGCAGCATCGAGTCCCTGCCCGGCTTCGGACCCGGCTTGGGGGCCGAATTCCTGGTCATCACCCGCGGCGACCTGGGGAATTTCGCCACCCCGGATGCCTGGCCTCCTATGCCGGATTGGTCCCGGTGCCAAAGGATTCCGGCCGAAAAACCGGTAACCTGCGTCGGCCGAAACGCTACAACCGCAGACTGCGGCGCGTGTTCTACCTGGCCGCGCTGTCCAGCATTCGCACCGACGGACCCTCGCGCCGCTTTTACGATCGCAAACGCACCGAAAGACTCGTCCACACCCAGGCCCTCCTAGCGCTCGCCCGCCGACTGACCGACGTGCTCTGGGTCCTACTCCGCGATGGCCGCGAATTCACCCCCGAGAAACCGACCACGACTACCGCAGCGGCTTGACTTAATCATTGAGAGTCATTTCTTGGGGTGTGCATTTGGGGTGGCTTCAGCAAGCTCTGGTCATCGCTCGGCGCGGCCGTAAGGGCCATGAGCGCCATTACGTCACGTGACAGCGACTAGAGGGGCGGACACTTCAGCGTAGGAGTCAACCAAACCCGGGGCAGTACCTAATGGCGTCAGCTCCGGGTGAGCTCTTGCAGGAGCGGCACCACCGGCGAGCCACGATGGTCATCCATCATGAGGCCAGGCAATATGCGGTGAGTATGCCAAAATCTGCTGTCCAGCCTTGTATCTGCGCGCGATCGCCCGGTGTCGGGTCGCCAAGCGTTAGCCAAAGCGCTTGAGCAACGGCAGCGGCAATACCCGCATGAGTTGCACCATCGGCCCCCAGGGCCACCAGGGCACAGCCGCCCGTCCCGGCTCGCGCTCGATCGCCGAAACCATTGACTTGACCCCAGTCTCGTTGTCCACCATGAACATGGTGCTCTGTGACTTGGCGGTCATCTCCGACTCGATATAACCGGGCTCTATCACCGAAACCTTGATCGGCCCACGCGCATACTCGGCGCGCAACGCTTCGCCAAGCGAACTCAACCCAGCCTTGCTGGCCGCGTAAGACGCTTTCACGCCCGGCACTCCCCTGACGCCGAGCACCGAGGAAATCAACACCAGGTGCCCCGATCCCTGCTCATGAAACATCTGCAGCGCGGTCTCGATCTGCACCAGCGCCGCCACCAAGTTGGTCTCGAGAGTCGCCTTATTGGCCCACAGTTTGCCCGACCCCAGGCGGGCACCCTTGCCGATGCCGGCGTTGACGATCACCCGGTCGATGCCGCCGAGTGCATCCGACAGCTCCTCGAACACCTTCGGCACCTGCTCGTGATCATTGACGTCCAACGCCGCGGTGGCAACATTTACATCAGAATGTTGTTGCACGAGCTCAGCTTTGAGATCAGCGAGCCGGTCGGTACGTCGAGCGCACAGTGCCAGGTCGCGCCCTTTGGCCGCAAACGCGTGAGCCATACCGGCACCCAGGCCGGAACTCGCACCGGTGATAAGGATCTTCTGCCGAGTCACGTCCGCAGTATAACCTCCTGAGCGAAAACGACTTTGGTCGGTTCGCTGATACTTTGACTGTCGGCGGCTGCCATTGCGGCTTCAGGCGAGGTCACTCATGAGCTCTTCACCTCGGGAGCCGGACCTGCGACGTATCGCTTCGCCGTTTGGCTTTGCGTCCGTCTGCGGCGCACCACGGGCCTCAATGCCGTTGATCAACATATGCATTGCCGTAGCGGGGGCCAACGTCACCCCGCCACGGCAAAGTTCCAGCATACCGGCCGAGCCCCTCGCCAATGGCAGCGGTAGCAGGCGCGGACACCGAGATGAAAACGGCGTCACTTCATCTCCGTTTGGAAGTCGGGTCCGAGCCGGCGATCTCGCGGCCGATGAGCTCCTTCATGATCTCCGTCGTGCCGCCATAAATTGTCTGCGCTCGGGTGTCGACATACGCTCGGGCAACGGGGTATTCAAGCATGTAGCCGTATCCGCCGTGGAGTTGCAGACACCGGTCGATGAGGCGGTGTTGAAGCTCGCTGACGTACCACTTGCCTTTCGCCGCATCAACTGGTGAAAGTTCGCCCGCATTGAACGCTTCTACCGATTTGTCGACGTAGGCTTCCGCGATATCGAGTTCCGTTGACATCTCAGCCAGTTCGAAGCGGATGTGTTGCTTCGCGGTCAGCGGCTGACCGAATGCCTTGCGCTGTCGGCAATACTCGACCGTGAGGTCGAATATTGCGCGTGTGGTCGCGATAGCCTGTGCCGTAACACCTAATCGCTCGCGCGGCAAATGGCTCATCAAGTATTGGAGGCCGCTGCCTTCCTTGCCGAGCAGATTTTCGATTGGAACGCGGGCGTCGTCGAAGAATAATTCGGCAGTGTCTTGGGCCGGTAGCCCGATCTTGTCCAGCTGGCGTCCGTGTCTGAATCCTGGGGTGTCGCGCTCGACTACGAACAAGCTGAAGCCTCGCGAGCCCGCCTCTTGATCGGTGCAGGCGGCTACCACGATGAGGTCGGCCATGATCCCACTGGAGATGAACGTTTTCTGCCCGTTGAGAACCCAGTGGTCGCCGTCGCGGCGAGCACTGGTGCGAATCCCTCGGAGGTCGCTGCCAGCACCCGGTTCCGTCATAGCGAGGGCGCCGATCAATTCACCGGAGGCGAAGCCCGGCAACCAACGTCGTTTCTGCTCCTCAGACGTGAGATCGAGGAGGTAGTGCAGCACGAGGTCGTCTTGGAGGCTGATGGTCAAGCCGAACGACAAAGCGTTGATTCGGGCGATCTCCTCGCAGACCACCATTCGGTAGCGGTAGTCGTATTCACCGGCACCTCCGTACCGTCCGTCCACTTCAAGTGCGTAGATGCCCGCTTTGGCTGCGCGGACGAACACGTCGCGGTCGATCCGGTGATCTCGGTCCCAACCGTGCTGGTGCGGGACCACTTCTCGGGCTAAGAATTCCTTGACCGTTTCCCGGTAGGCCTCATGGTCAGGGCCGTAGAGCGTTCGGCGCACAGCCTAAAGCCTCTCGATGATCGTGACGTTGGCTTGACCGCCGCCCTCGCACATCGTCTGCAGTCCGTAGCGGCCGCCGGTTCGCTCGAGCTCGTGCAACAGCGAGGTCATCAAGCGGGCGCCGGTGCAGCCGATGGGGTGGCCCAACGCGATCGCTCCACCGTTCACATTCACGCGATCCGGGTCGGCCTCGAGTTCTGCCAGCCAGGCGAGCACCACAGGTGCAAAAGCTTCGTTGATCTCGACGAGATCTATGTCGTCGATCGAGAGTCCCGTTCGCTTGAGTGCGTGTCGGGTGGCCGGAATCGGGGCCGTCAGCATCATCACCGGGTCGGCGCCACGCACGGACATGTGGTGAATTCGGGCCCGCGGTGTCAGTCCGAACCGCTTGACAGCGCTTTCCGACGCGATCAGCAGTGCCGCCGCCCCGTCGGAAATCTGGCTGGCCACCCCCGCGGTCAGCACTCCGCCCTCAACTAGGGTCGGCAGGGCCGCCATCTTCTCCAGTGAGGTGTTGGCGCGCGGCCCCTCGTCCACCGTGACGCCCGCGTACGGCGTTATTTCCCTTGTAAATCGGCCGTCGGCGATAGCTGCCACGGCGCGCTGGTGGCTGGTTAACGCAAATTTCTCGTTGTCCTCGCGACTCAACTTCCACTGACTGGCGATCATCTCCGCACCGCGGAACTGTGAGATCTCCTGGGTGCCGAACCTGGCCTCCCATCCGCGGCATCCGGTCCATGGATCGCTCGCGCCGAACGGCTCACCTGCGCCGAAAGCGCACAAGATCGGATACTGGCTCATTTTCTGCACGCCGCCCGCGACGATCAGATCAGAAGTTCCGCTCATCACCGCCTGCGCAGCGAAATGCACGGCCTGCTGAGCGGATCCGCACTGGCGGTCGATCGTGACGCCGGGAACCGACTCTGGCAGGCCGGCCGCAAGGGCCGCTGTCCGCGCGATGTCGCCGGCCTGGGAACCGATGTTGTCCAGGCAGCCCAAGATGACGTCATCGATCGACTCGGGGTCGATGTCGTGTCGATCGACGACAGTACGGATCACGTGGGCGGCCATGTCGGCCGGGTGCTCGTCAGCGAATCCACCACCGCGCTTACCCACAGGTGTACGAGCTGCGTCAACGATAAAGGCTTCAGTCACGCCTATAATTTAACATAGACTCAAAAAATCGTGAACCGGTCCCAGTCGGTCCATTCAAGTAGGCGGATGAGGTGGGTCCTCTGGGTGTTTCGCGTAGGTCTTGAGCACAGATCTCGAGTGAAGCCGAAACGAGTGACGAACAGCGCCAAGAAACTTAGCCTTCTCGGGGGGAGACATCCAACAGTGGCGCTCGGTGGCGGTCCGGCGGTTCAACCCAGCCACAGCCCAGGTCGAATCGTCTTACGACGCGGCCGCCCTTCACCCGCGTACGCGGCAAGACTGCACACGTCACGCATCACGAGCAGGAACGCTCTTATTGGCAGTATCACCCAATCACTTCGACAGTGCCGACATCGCCGTTGACACGTAACTGCGCACCGTCGGGGATGCGGTTGGTGCCGGTTTCGGTACCGCACACGCATGGTATGCCGATCTCGCGGGCGACGATCGGGCCGTGGCTGAGCATGCCGCCGTGATCGGTCACCACCGCCCCTGCCACCAGGAACAGTGACACCCAGGATGGGTCGGTGGTTTCGCACACGAGAATGTCACCGTCGTCGATGTCCACGTCGCCGGGGTCACGCACCACCCGCGCCCGCCCCTCGGCGATGCCGCCGCTGGCGGCCACGCCGGCCACTATCCCTCCGACGTCGAGCAGTTCGCCGGTAGCCGTTGCGAGTTTGGTGATCTCCGGGCTGCCGGACCATGCTTTGGGCAACCGAATACCTTGACGTTCGGCGTACTGCGCCACCCGATCGGCGACCGCGGCCCGCTGATCGCCGGATATTCCAGCTACCAGGTCTTGATACGAGAGGTGAAAAACGTCCTCGGAGTCGGCAATGATGCCGCGTTCGACGAGCAAAGCACCGAGCCTCCGAGCCGTCGCACGGGCCACGTCGTAGGTGAGCAGGTAACCGGCTTTACCCTGTTCCCGCAGAGCCAGGAAACGGGCCGCCAGTTTGACGATCATCGCAGTAAGGCGACGCTTGAATCTAGGAGTCGCGGCCAACAGTTCGGCGAGCGCCCGCTGGCGGGCGGCCGCTTGCGCGGCGCTGCGGTTGCGTGGTGCACGCGGGCTTCCGGCGTCAATCGCCCGATAGTCGTCAAGGCGCGCCAGGACGGGAGCTGGACTCTCGCGCCACGTGACGCCGATCAACTGCCCCTCGTTGGGGCCGTGGTAGCCGTGGCGGTCCGTGAATTCACCGACCGTTATCTGGTTGTGCGCCAACGCCCACAGATCGTGTGCGACCTCGTTTTCATCGGAGCCGACGCCGGAGAGCAGTTGCGCTTCCAGTCCCGGCTTACCGGCGGCGGCAGCAGCAGCAGCGACCTTCTCGGCGATCGATGAACTGATCATCGCAACGCCCATGTGAATCTTCATCATGTCCTCGAAGCGGCGGCGCGAGTCGGCAAGCACTGCCAGGCAACTGTTTTCGTCGAGATTGGGGATCCTCGACAGCTGATCGAGCCGCCATCTTCGGAGCTCGGCAAACATCGTGTTGTGCCGCTTGGGGGTGCTCAGCATCCAGCGCGGGGCTTTCACGATGATCGCCGGGTAGCGTTTCCGGCTGTTCTCGTCGACGGTCTCAGGCCGCGCATACCCGAAAAGCTGCTGCTCGACGGCTTTTGCGGTAGTCCCCGGCATGACATTGGCGATTTCGCGGAATTTGTCGATATTCCCTGCGCCCCAACCGGAGAACACCGTGAGGAAGCAGTCCTCAACATCCTCGGGCACCCGCAGCTCGTTACGGGCGAAGACCCCCAAGTCGACGAAAAGACGCCGGAATGACATCTCCATCGGCTCGAACGCGAACGTCATGCCGAACAGGGTGAACACGCCGGGAAAAGCCTCGGCAATGTTGCCGGTGGTCCACCGCACCCCCGGACGCGGATCAACCGTGTCCAGCGTCTCGAGCATGTCGCTTACCCGCGTCACCTGGCAATCCCCCGCGCAGCGTGCTGCTGACTCTTTCGGAACGTCAACATACATTTCTCGGCCACGAAACCTGCTGCCATATAAGGCATCACCTCAGTCGTTCGGGCGGGCAACCGCGGCGATTTTCGATCGAAGACGCTGATGGTCATTGCCTTTTCGTCAGGCCGCTGGCGAGCGCAGCGTTGATTGAAGTGCCGACGGGCGCGGTTCCTAATCTAGCGTTGTTGCTGATTTCGAAATCGCAGATCCCCCAACGGTCGGCGCCGGGCAATCGGACGTCGCAGATGGAGTCGACGTAGTAGGCGTTGTGCAGATGGGCCACGACGGCGTCGACGGGTTCGGCCCGAAGCTCGAAGACGTCTCCGTCGGGCATCCACCAGCGGACTTCGCCGCCTCGGTGCGTCAATCCATCGGGCTCGAGAAACGTCACGGCGTCAACGTCAGCCGCGTAGTTGACCTCTCCGTCGCGGACGAGGTAGCCGACCCTGACCATCGACTCGTCGGTGGCATGCCAGATGATTGAACCGAAAGACAGGTCCGAGCCAAAGGTTCCAGAGATCCACCGGTGGCTCTTCAGGGTCATCGTCTTGCGTAAACCCCAGGAGTGGTCGCGATGGTACATCCCGTCAACGTCGAAACTCCGGCCATCGATGCGGGCGCTACCGCGGATACGTCCCGACGTCTCGTAGTGGTCCTTGGCGAAATCCTCAGTCATGCTCCCCTTGGGTGGGAAGAAGTCGGTCAGCGGATAGAAGTTGTCCATGCGCAAGTCGACGTGCACGCCGGGTTCATTGATCACCAGCCTGGGTGCTCCCGCGTCGACATGCCACTCCGAGCCGCCGGAGCGAAATCCACGTGGTGATGCGGCCGGCTCGAAGGGAAGTTGAAAATCGTTGCGACGAAAGCGGATGCCGTCGGTGGTCGCCACGAAACAGTGCAGCGCCGACCGGCCACCGCCCGGTCGGTTCGGTTCGTGGCCGATCCGGCTGACTCCGCCGATCCCGGCGGCGCGGTCATACCAGTGCACGAACACACTTTCCTGCCAGTCGGGATCGTCGCTGGCCGGCTCGTGGCTGCCCTCGTCGTCGTAGGAATACTGCATGCTCATCCTCCGCGTCATCCGTGTTTCTTCAAACGGGCACAGACTTCGAGGTTCCTGTGCTGTCCGAGTTGTGCGTCCGCGGGGTCGAGGATGAGGGGCAGGATGTCGCAGACACTGACCCAGGTGGCCCCAGCCTCCACGTATTGCGCCACCTGGTCGGCGACGGAGGCCGGGGTGCCGTATACGAATGATTTCTGAGCCATCTCATGTGTTGTGCGGTTGAGCACACCGTCGATCTCGGCGTCGGTCCATTGAACCGGGAGCAGTTTGATGGCGTAATGCCAGTCCCTCGGCAACGGCGGTTCCATTCCCTCTGCGTTCCATGCGCTTTGGTCGACACGACCGAAGACCCCTGCCATCCAGCGCATCAGCGGATTGTCTAATGCCTGTTCGAGGAGTTGCTCATCTTCATGGATCAATGACATGAACCAGATGCCGAATTCGAAGGCTTCCGGGTCACGTCCTTTTCGCTCCAAGTCGGTCTTCAGCGTGGTAACCGTTTGAGCCCACGAATCCACGTTCGGAGCGACGCAGGGCACGATGGCAGAAAATCCGTCGGCGTACGTCGTGGCGAGGTCGAGAAGCTTTGGGCCTCCCCCCAACGCCCAGACGGTAGGTCGGTGACCACGCGCTTCACCCAACCAGGCATTTTTGAAAGTCCAGTGATTGCCTACCAAGTTAACGGGTCCGTCGGTATTCCAGAACGCGTCGAAGGCCTTGAACTGATCTTCGAGACGTTCTAGACCCTCTGACCTCCGCCACCCAAAAGGTGTTATCTGTTTGGCCTCGCCCGCTCCGATCATGATCTTCGCGCGACCCTCAGTGAGGTTGGCCAGAGTCATCATGGTTTGGGTCAGCTCCGCAGGCCCGCGCCGGATGGCGTCGGTGCTGATCGTCATGCCGAGGCCGGGAGCCTTCGCCGCGAGGTAGGCGCTCATCGCGAACGCGTCGCAGTACGAGTCCAGGTCGGGCACGACCGACGCCATGCGGGTATTGCCGGGGCACCACAGCTGTCGCGGCCAGAAATTGGTCATCTGATCCCAGACGAGCAGTTCGTCGACGGCGCCGCTGTCCAAAGCGGCCCCGGCCGCCTGCCCGAAAACCGCAGGGGGCGTGTAGCGATCGCACGAGAATGCCAGCGCCGTGGTCACAGGTCGGCGGCTCATTTCAGCAGCTCCATCGAGTCCAGGTCGCGAACTTGGTGGGCGTATGCGGCGAACATGCCGGCGAACAGCGCGTCGCCCCGGTCGGATCGCTCGAGTTGGACGGCCATTGGTATCGAGAGCATGAAGCCGTAGAAGGCACACCAGCGATAGCTCGCCCACGCGTCGTCGAAGGAGAAGTCCTTGACACCGCCAGACACCAGCCCGTCCTGGTATCGCTGTAACAGATCACGCTCGTGCGCTCGCCGATCCTCCAGCGAAAGACAACCGCCCAGGTAGACGGCCACATCTATCAGCGGCGGACCGAGCTGGGCGGCCTGCCAATCGATCACAGCGGCCGGCTGGTCGGGCACCGTCGGGAAGAACACATTGTCCATGCGGTAGTCACCGTGAAGAACCGTCTTGCGCCCCTGATTCGTCCGCTCCGCCCATGAGTTGGCGTGGGGTGCCACCTGCTCGGCGAGAGCCACGTCGCGAGAGTCGAGGCGGTCGCCGAAGCGCTCGAGAAAGCTTGGCAGCATCAGCTCGACTCCGGCGAAGAAGTTCTGCAGGCGTTGCGGGTTGGCCAACCACGTCAGTGCGGCCAGGCTCGGGTCAGACCACCTCGGCGCGTGCAGCGTTGTCAGCCCGTCCAGCGCCTGCGCGGCTTGCTCTAGGGTGCCGCCGGCGATCATGTCTCCGGGTGCAGCGATCGGGCTGAGATCTTCCAGCAACAGCGTGAAGCGCCCGGTCGCGGGCTCGATGTCAGCCGCGTAAAGCAGCGGAACTCGGACGCCGACGGTGGGCGCTATCTGTTGGTAGAACCCCACTTCGGCTTCGTAGAAGCCAAGGGACACGCTGAGGCCTCTACTCCCGGCATCAGTTGACGGCAGCTTCAACATGACGGAGGAAGGTGCATCCGATTCCACGCTGTCGTAGGCCAGATTCAAACGCGCGACCAGTCCCAGTTGACCTACATTCATGAGGTCGCTGGTCACCTCCGTGACCTCACCCTGGTGTAGCGCGCCCGCAGCCTGCAGGGTGCCGGTGAGCCAGGCTGGCGTTGCCTGGTCAACAAAATCAATGATGGCCGTGCGTCGGCGTTGCGCATCGACGGTAGACGTTGGCTTGACCATGGTGGCAGCGCTCCCGGCTTCGGTGACGTGAGTTGACTCGTTTATTAAATCTATATTCAAGTAAAAAGTCTTGCACAAGATCCGGGGCGAATTTGGTGTCCTGATGCTTTGCGGCTCAGGTTGGACGATGCGAACCGTGGGCCCGGGTCCGGTCTTGCCGGGCTCCGATGACGCACGGCATTCCCGGTCACGACTCGACCCTGCGGCCCCCAAGTAGGCTCCGAAAGCGGGTTGTGCTCTGGATCGCATTGAGCATACAGTGTGTATGGTGCATCAGAATCGTGGCGATGGCCACGGTGCCGACGGCCCTTGTTCGAGCGTTCGGGCAGGCACGCACTTGAGCGGGATTCATAGGGCGCCAAACCTTTCGGCCGCAACCGTGGGCCCGCGATAGCACTATTTAATATTGGTTAGATTTAGAGCGCTGAGCGAGTCTCGCTCTCGGACGATCGAAGGACTGGTGATGAAGGACGCTCTCCCGCCGCGCGAAGCCGACATTGTGGTTGTGGGATCGGGGCACAACGGGTTGGTCGCCGCGGCATATCTCGCGAAGGCCGGGCTGGATGTTCTCGTCGTCGAGGCGTCCCCGACCGCCGGCGGTATGACGTCGACGAATTCCTTCGCCCCAGAAGCGCCTGAGTACACGATCAACGAGGCGTCGATCCAGGCGTCGTTGTTCCGCACCACAACGATCGACCGCGATCTTGGGCTGTCCCGTTATTACGGTCTGCGGCAGACGGTTATCGACCCCGCACACTTTCAACTCTCGGCTGACGGCGCGTCGCTGGGGTTGTGGCGTGACCCCCGCAAGACCGCCGCAGAACTGGAGTACTTCTCGAAGAAGGACGCGCGCGCGCTACTCGAGCTCTACGAGGTAATCGACGCTGCCGTCGAAATCGGGCTGCCCATGATGCAGACCAACGTCCGTGAGCCGGAGATCAAGAACATCTTGAAATCGGCACGCGCGGTGCTGAAGAACCGGAAACAGCTCGCAGCGCTCGGCCGGTGGATGTCGAGCTCTCAAATGGAGGCGGTCGAGGAGAGCTTCGAGCACGACATGATCCGTGCACCGATGCTGGCCAGTCTGCCGTTCATGCCTTTCGACGCTGATATGTCTGGCTGGTCGCTGATCTACCTGGGGGTGCTGAGCAAGTATGGCGTGGCCATGTTCCACGGCGGCACCGGATCGCTGCCGAAAGCGCTGATCAGCGTGATCAAGGACAATCATGGTGACGTGATCACCAGCTCCCCTGTCGAAGAGCTGATCATCACCAACAACCGCTGCACCGGGGTACGTGTCAAGGGCGGGATTGAAATCCGCGCTCGGCGTGCCGTTCTCACCGCATGCAGTCCGAAGACGACGCTTACGCGGTTGCTCCCGCGTGGCGTTCTGGAACCGAAGAAGCAGAACGCCGCCGACCACATCCCGACCCGCAAACGCGGTATCGCCGACGCAAAAGTCAACGTCGCGCTGTCCGGACGCATCGACATGTCCAAGCATGAAAAGTGGCGCGGCGACGGTATCGATATGCGGCAGGCGTGCAACTGCTACCACACGTACGAGCAAGCAGTCGAGGCCGCCCGCGCCTGCGTGCGGGGCAAGGTGCCGGAGGCCATCCCGGGCCTGGCCCAGGTGACGAACTCTTTCGATCCGTCGATGTCGCCTCCCGGTAAGGACCTCTGGTGGTTCTGGACCGGCCTCACCCCGTCTTATCCAGAGGACGGCTGGGACGTGGCCCGCAAGAAGATCACCGACAGCATCATCAAAGACGCCGACGAGTACTACAAAGGCGTCGAAGACCTGCAGGTGGCCGTGCGTCCCTTGGTGTTGCCCGACATCGAAGAGCGGTTCTGGGCGATCGACGGCTCGGTGTACCACGTGGACCCGACCATCAGTCGCTTCGGCCCCAACAAGCCGGTCGCCGGATTCGCCGGGTACAAGACACCGATCGAAGGTCTCTACCTGACCGGATCCGGCACCCACCCGGTCGCCGGTATCAGCGGCATGCCCGGCCAGAACGCTGCGCGAACCATGCTCAAGGATTTCCACCTGCAGAAGAAAGGTGAGCGCATCGCGGGCGTGTTGAAAGAGTTGATGAGCTCACGGAAGGCAGCAGACACCGACCCCTACTCGAGCGGTCAGAACGACCCCTTCCCGGTAGCCCGTTGATGTGAGGCGCCGTCCTGATCGCTGACGGGACGGCGCCGTCCAAGTGCAGCCGAACCTCAGACTCTGCGATGACGCGCGATTTGTGTTCGGGCTTGGCCGAATTCAACGAAAGACGGCGCTCTAGTTAGTCGGCTGTGGGTCGACACGCGATGCGTCGTGCAGGATTTCCACGCGACCAGTCGTGCCGTCAACCCGGACCCGCATCCCGTCACGCAGCGTTGTGGTGCCGGTGCGGGTGCCGGCGACGCAGGGCAGCCCCAATTCCCGGCAGACGATGGCGGCGTGGCTCATCGCGCTGCCGACATCGGTGACCACCGCTTCGGCGAGCGCGAACAACGATGCCCAGCTGGGATCGGTCGCGCGGCACACCAGGATGGAGCCCTCGTCGATGTCGGCGTCATCGAGATCACGAACGACGCGCACGATTCCTTCGGCGGTACCGGCGCTCACCCCTAGACCTTCCACGACGTCGGGCTGGTGCTCGGGTGCCGGCCCGGTGGCCGCGGCAGCGGCGGCGGCAATCTCGGGCACGCCACGCCATACGTGCGGAAGAACGATCCGGTCGAACGTGGCGTGGTCGGATCGACGTTGACGGACGAGATCAGGCCAGTCGCCACGATCACCACGCACGATCTCGTCGATCGTCAGGAACATCACGTGCGTGGGATCGTCGAGCACACTCGCCTCGGCAAGATCCCGACCGACGACGCGTGATGCCGCGCGGGCGACGTCGACGGCTTGCAACATGCTGGCTCGCCCGGTTTCGCGCCACGTCGGCGCGTGCGCCGCGAATCGGATGAGCGCGCGTGCCGGGATCGATCGGATCGGGCCGAGCGCCTGCTCCAGCCGGCGGACTGCGGCCACATGCTCGCTCCGCCGTCGCGACACCAGGGCGTCAATGTCTTCACCGCCGCGACGGGAGCGGTAGGCGGCGGCCAGATCCGCGACGGGTTGGGTGTTCTCCCGCCATACCGTCGATTCCACCAGCCCCTCGCGGGGGCCGTGGAAGCCGTGCCGATGCAGGAAATCCTGGAGCGTGATCGTGTCGGCCGACAGGCTCCACAGATCGCGGACCAAGTCGAACTCGGCAGTCCCCTCATCGCTCTTGATGAGTTCATGCTGCACGCCGTCCAGCCCGGCCTTGACGGCCAATGCCTCGACGCGGCCCATCAGGCCCTGACACGCCATGGAGAGCACCATGTGCGTGACCAGGATTTCCTCGAACCGCCGACGCGCCTCGGCCAGTGCCAGCACAGCCGAATTGCCCACCAGCGCCTCGGGTTCGAAGACAGTGGCCCGCCACCAGCGGGCTGTATTCTGCGCGCACGGTTCAAGCTCGCGCATCGCGCGACGCAATGCGCGGGGAAACTTCGCCGCGACGAACGGATAGCGGCGCATCTTGCGTAATCCACTGGGCTCCGGTTCGCCATCGCGCTCGACCGATCCGAACAACTGAGCTTCCATGGTTGCCGCAGAGCCTCCCGGCACACGCGCCGCCATCTGGCCTAAGAGATCCAAGTTGGCGATGGCATGGCCGTAGGCCACGGAGAGGAAGCGACCGTCGACGTCGTCTGGGATCGGGCGCTGCGATTCCGGCAGCACACCGAGATCCACCCAGCAACCGCGCATGGTGGACTCGGTGGGCGGGAAGTACATGGACCAGGTCAGCGGGGTGATCGTTCCGGGCAGGCCTTCATCGACGTTGGCGGTGGTCCATCGTCGCTTGGCGCCCGGATGATGAACCGGACTTGCGGCCAGTTCTTCCGCGGACACGTCTAGGGCGGATTCCGACCGATTCAGCGACACCCTCACCGCTCCTCAGTTGACGGAAGAGCAGACGGTCGGTAGTCACGCTCGATGACGCCGTAACCGACTTCGCCGTCAGGCGCCACTACACGAACCGTGCTCTGCGTGACGATGAGAGGGTCGGGCTGGGTGACGACGTCGACTCCATTGATGTTCTCGTTGGGCTGTAGATACGTCAACGAATAGCCGTGCAGCCATGTGGCTTTCAAAACCTCGGAGGAATGGTCCGCCCGCTGCAGGGTGATATCCATCGAACGTGGTTCGTGAGTCGCGACCGAATGTAAACCGGTGACTCGGACATCGGTCCCCACCTCACAGACACCGGCCTGCTGAGTGCAGAAGGTGCGATGGTCGACCCTGCCGTCCTGACGCCAGTTCACCAGGCCGTTGACCACGCGACCACTCTCGGGAAACACCAACAACAGGAAGTGCAGCCCACCCAACTGCCCGACGTCCCGTGGCCCGCTGGAATGGTCCCGAATGGCGACGCCGTCGATGTCCCAACGCTGCGAGCCCGCGGTCAGCGAGCCCTTCGTTCGGAACCCCTGGTTGTGATGGAAGGAGGCCCAGCTCAGGCGGTCGATACCCAGCGCGCCGTGCAGGTCCCACACCGGGGCCGCGGCTTCTAGTTCCAGGTCGAAAGACAACCGGCGCGCCGGTCCGGCGCCCACCGGGCCTGCCGCCATTGCGCTGAGGTCACAGATAGCCCCAGCCCCGTCAAAGGCCAAGCGCCAGCTGCGCAACGGAGTAGTGCACGTGACTTTGAGGTTTCCCGTCGCCGGACCCCGATCGTCTGTTGCTCGCCCCCACGACCGATCGACCAGCAACTCACCATTGGGCAGCAACGCGATTACCTGAGCCCACCACAGATCGAGGTCGCTCGGCCACCTGCCGGTGTGCACGAATACACCGACATTCTCCCGGGGAGACCATGCGTGGAAGAACATCGTCTCGCTCCAGCCCGGTGCATCAGCCGGCGCTGTATGCAACAGGTCCATTTCGGGTTCGACATTGAAGGGGTTGCTGCCAATGAGTAACCGGCTTTCAGCGGTTACGGGATGAGACACAGGCGCCAGATTATAATCTGGATTAAATCTACGCAACACCTTGCCGACTTCGGCGGTATGCCTTGATGAGGACGTCAAAAGGCTACCGAGACCCGCAGAACGATCAGCAGGCATCCCTCTAAATTCTACCAAGACCCGTTGGCGCAGAACATAATCCATGAAGCCGGCGCCGATGGAGACGGAGACACCCACCGCAACAAAGCACCACCGTAATCGATTGTCAAGCGCCGACACGACATCCACCGAGTAACTTCTGGACCGCGAGCACCACGAGTAGTGAACTCGTCACTGATAGAAAGGTGCTGACGGCACCGAAAACTGGAGATTCGTGTGATCACATGCGACCGAACCGCTTCAGGCCGGTGCTAGTGGACCAGAAGTGCGCCACCTCGACAGCCGTCTGCGTCGGAGAATCGGTGGCAGCAGACCGACCATAATGATCGCTGGAAACAGTAGGAGCACGAACACCGCACCGCAGGAGGCCATCGTTCGCTGCACACCCTGCGTAATCACGGCATTCCCTCGATCGCCGGCTGAGGAAGCCGGGTCGCGTCAGGCGTGCCGACGGATCAGTCGTGGGTCGCCCAGGATTGACCCGAGCGACCCACGACGACGGTCAGACGGCGGCCCTGTCGCGCCGAGGATCCCGGCTTGCACCGTTCGGGAACACCAAGGTCGGTCCGACGAGCAGCGCCTGAGTTGGATCTTCCGGGTCGGTGGCAATCCCGTCTCCGGCTCGCACACCGCCTTCCTCGCACATTTTCTGCCACATGGCTTGGCGCATCGTCCGGCTGGGTGTGACCTTGCCGTAGGCGAAGATCCGCCACAGTGTCCAGTGCGGCGCGGGCAGGTCGTTCGGCCGACCAACGAGATGGTGCAGCACGAACATCCAGCCGACCATCATCGCCATCATGATGGTCGTAGCCACCCAGCGGACCGCGACAGGCAGCGTCGAGTTGCTGGCCAAAATGTGCACCCACCCGACACCGAAGTAGTTGAACATCATGCCGCTCGGCGCCGCCAGCAGCAGCCAGAGCTTCCGAGCGCCCTTCAATCGGGGTACCGCATACGCCAAGATCGCGCCGACGGTGACAAACGATGCACCGTTGATGAATCCCCACCAATAAGGGAAGTTCAGAAACTTGTACGGCTGCACGCCGTAGTAGGTGTAGACACCCAGGTTAATGCCGATCGTTTCCATCAACGCATCGGTGAATATGCCCAATCCGAGCATCATGACAAAGTGCCGGGCGTGTGCGCCATTGCGGATCACGAAATAGCAAAAGTAGGACTCGAGGCCGAGGAACGCGACGTAGCAGAGCGGAATCAGGGCCGGCACCGTGATCCCGAAGTTGGTGAATGCCGGCACCAAGTTCTTCGCCCAGTGCAGATGCCCCAGCATGTCGAGCATGGGCTCACACAGGCTGCACAGCAGGCCGCTACCGATCACCAGCAGTGGGGTGTAATTCCGACTTCGCATCGCCGCGCGGATGGCCCATGGGAGCGCGAAGATGACGACCGCGGCCCCGGCGATGAAGAAGAAGGCGAGTTGCGCCGGGGCGCTGCATTCGAAGTCACCCGGGCTCGGCACGATATTGGGTGGCCATCCCTCGTGACCTACCAGCGGCCACGCGCTGACGCTGATCATCGAACTCATCCGAATCTGACCTTTCCGCCTATCCATCGGCATTCTGTGCAACAGCGAGAGACACCCCTGGGCGCCAGTGACGGCGCTGACAGCTCCCCGCAGGTGTGGACCGGCTCACACTAACACAATGTCCATACAGCGTGTATACCTCAATTGAATTTAGTTTAAATTCGCCGTTCGGCGCCGCTGAGGTGGGCAAATCGGGAGTAAGGTGGCGGCGATGACCGAAACGACGAGGCGAACGCTCGGTCGACGAAGAGTCGCAGACGCCGACAGCGCCTCAGCAGCCGAGAACATCCTGGCCGCCACTGAGCGCCTACTCGCACGCCAATCGTTGACGGACATCAGCGTGGCGCAGATTCTCACTGAAGCGAAAGTATCGAGGGCGACCTTCTACTTTTACTTCGCCTCCAAGTTCTCCGTCGTCAGCGGCCTGCTCGAGCGCGCGATGGAAGACATCTTCCAGACCGTGCAGCCGTTTCTTGCTCGATCCCCCGAGGACTCGCCAACGGTTGCCCTGGAACGCAGCATTCGGGCCGTGACACGCGCCTGGCATCGACACCGACCGGTATTCCAGGCGACCAATCATCACTGGCATGCCGAGCCCGAACTGCGCGATCTGTGGCTGGCGATAGCCGAGCGATTCATCGCCGCCGGGGCGGCGGAGATCGAACGCGAACGCGCCGCCGGGATGATCACCTCGCCGATCCCGAGCAGAATGCTTGCGGCAACCCTGTTCTGGGGCACCGAAAGAGTGCTGCACATCGCTGGGCTCGGTGTCGAGTCAAGCCTTCGCGACGAGGAGAGCGCGGTCGACGTTCTGGTGGCCATGTGGCGAGGCACCCTGTACGCGGTCTGAATGCCGCCCGCGACTGAAGGCCCTGGTTGACCTTCGAGGTATATTCTAATCGCAGTTAAATTTTGTCGGATCAACATCAGATCGAGGGTGATCGTGGCGCTGAAGAACAAACTGGACGCGGATGCCGTCGGTGAACACCTTGCCGCCTGGCTACCGGCCGTGGTCGATGCCTCCGGGCCGGTCAAGGTGTCGAACGTGATAATTCCCTCGGCAAGTGGAATGTCCAGTGAGACGGTTTTATTCGAGGCCAGCTGGCGGCAGCACGGTGAGCTGGTGGAAGAGGGTTTAGTCGTTCGCATTCCCCCTCAGGACGGCGGATTGTTCGAGACCTACGATCTGGGCCGTGAACTCAGGGTGATGTCACTGCTGTCGGCGCACACCGACGCCCCGATTCCCCGGGTCCTGGCCCACGAGACCACCGGCGACGTTCTCGGTTCACCATTCGCATTGCTGGAGCGGGCGTATGGCGAAGTGCCTGGCGATGATCCGCCCTTTGTGACCGGGGGCTGGGTGGTCGACCTGACCGCCGAACAGCGCGCGACCATGTTCGACGAGGCTCTGAAGGTTATCGCGGACATCCAGCGGGCGGATCCGGTGGCGCTCGGCCTGACCGAGCTACTGCACGCCGACCTGGGCGACACGGTCATCGAGCAAGAACTGCAGTACTGGCAACGCTTCTACAGCTGGGCCGCCGGCGACACACTCAGCCCGACCATCGATAAGGCCTTCGAGCTGCTGGCGGCCTCCCGACCGACACAGGACAACCCGCTGGTCGTTTCCTGGGGCGACGCCCGATTCGGAAACCTCATGTTCGGCCCCGACCAGAAGGTCACCGGTGTCTTCGACTGGGAAATGGCCACCCTCGGGCGCCCCGAAGTCGACCTGGGCTACTTCTTGTTCTTCGACCGTGTCTATTCGGCCGGGATCGGGCTGTCGCGCCTGGAGGGCTTTCCGGACCGTAGCGCCGCTATAACACGTTTCGAGCAGCTCACCGGCCGCACAATGCAGGACCTCGACTGGTTCGAAGCGTGGGCTGCGCTGCGGGGCGCGATCCTGCTGCTGCGGGTCGGCAAGCAGATGATCGAGCTGGGCCTGCTGCCCCCGGATGCGCCAATGCCGTTCAACAATCCTGCCTCGCAGGTCTTGGCGTCCCTGCTCGATCTGCCCGCACCGACCGGCGCGGTCGGGTGGATCACCGGACACCGCTGACCCGTCCTCGGCCCCGTTGCCGGTCGCCCTGGTCGGTGCGGGTGCTCGATGGCTACGCGTAGGACATTCGATCAGAACACTCGGTGCAGGATGCCTTGCTCGAAAAACCCCGCGCCGGAACTGTTTTCGCTGTCGAGCAACATGAAGTCGTCATAGGTTCCAAAAGACGGCCCCTCGGAGTCTGCGCCCATTGGCACAAAGAATCCGGCCATCCTCGACGAGACCGTCACCAGCCGGCTGCCACCCTCCGCGTCTCGCAGACGAGCCAACCGGAATTGCCCGGCAGCATCGCGCCCGAACGTGACATCGACGATCGTGACCGATCGATTCGCGTCGATAAGGAACCCATCCGACCGTAGCGAGCCGTCTGCTCCCAGAAATTTCATGACGGTGACGAAGGTGTCGCCGATGACGGCCACCAGACCCGCATACTCAATCCACTGCGCGGACTCGTCGCGGAAACCCCAAGTGCGGTCGCGCATTCCCTGCGCTCGCACCGGTGACTCGACGCCGTCGAGCACCAGGGTGCCGTTGATCTCGCAGGCCTGCTGGAAGTGCTGCAGCGGCTTGCCGGGCACCAACTCGGGAACAACCCCACTCACCGCATAGTCGGCCGCGACGAACAGCGGAACATTGACCAAATCGGCGTGTAACCGCTCATGGCGCACTGCGATCCGGCCGTCGAGCCCGAATTGGATCGACGCGCTCTCAAAGCTGCCCGGTGGTAGATCTTCGATGATTTCCAGAACCTTGCCCTGCACGGACACGCTGCACCGGGCCCGCCGGGCGCCCGTTCCGTTGGGTGATGTGGAGACATGGAATGTGCCGAACACCTGGTTATGGGTGTCCCAGAAGGACAGGTAGGCGTTGTCTTTCCAGACCGGATCGGTGGGTCCGGCGGCGTCGGCGTGGATGGGTTCGGCCAGTGGCCCCCAAGCCTTGGTGATTTCGGCAGCGGTCATCAGGTGGTAACTCCTATTCGTTGCAGGATTTCAACGGTTCCGGCGGCACCGTCAATGCGGATCAAGTCGCCGGTCTGCAGAGTGGACGTGCCGCGGGCGGTGTTCATGACGCATGGGATGCCGAGTTCGCGCGCGACCACCGCGGCGTGGCTCATCATGCCGCCGATATCGACGACGAGCCCACTGGCGAGAAACATCAGCGACACCCAGGACGGATCGGTGGTGCGCGCGATCAAGATGTCACCGTCGTTGATCTCGGCATCCGCGGGTTCGTCGACCACCACCGCGCGACCTTCGACGACGCCTCCGGATGCGCCTACACCGGCCAGGGTGGTCACATCCTCGGCCTCTCCGCCGGTCCGCACGACCGGTTGCGGCTGCCCCTTCCACGACGACGGGACCGCGACCTGACGGTACTCGTCTCGAAGCTTGCGGCGCTGAGCCACAATGGTTTTGACGTCGGGCGGCAGGCTGGCGGATAGTTCTTCTGCGGTGAGATAAAATGCATCGTCGCGGTCGCCGAGGACACCTTCAGCGGCCAACTGGTCCCCGAGACGACGGGCACAGGCACGCACCACGTCGAGGCTTTGCAGGTATGAAACTTTCCCGACACCGCGCAGCGGCAGAAACCGGCGGGCGAGTCGCAGGACCAGCCGAGACTTGACCCGTTGCGCACCCCTGAACGACGCGTGGAAGCGGCTCTCGGCTGGCTTGCCCGCGCGGCGCTGCGCAGCGGGATCGCTGTCGGGCGCCGCCGTATCGTCCATCGCACGGTATTGCGCGATTAGCTTGCGCACGGGTTCAGGGTTCTCCCGCCATGTCACGCTGGACAACTCGCCCTCCCCCGGACAGTGGTAGCCGTGCCGGAGCAGAAAGTCCGACAGTTCGAGGCTGCCGCGCGAGACGCTCCACAGGTCGGCCAAAACCCGGGCCTCCTCGTGAGAGCCGTGACCGCGCAACAGTTCAGTGGCATCCACGCCGGCCATGGCGGCCAGGTTGGTCAGTTGCTCGTGCAACGGCTGAATAGCGCAGGCGCTGACCACGGCCTGCACGGCGAGTGTTTGCTCGAAGCGGAGAATCGCCTCTGCCATCAACGATCGGAGCTGCTCGCCGGACAGCGAATCGATCATGCCGATTGCGCTGCGCCACCAAGCGTCAGTTTCCGTGCGTAGCCCCTCGATTCGCCGCGCGATGTGCAGCAGCGTCCGGGGGTAGCGCGCGGCGATCGACGGGAGTCGCCGGATAGACGGCCTGCTGACGAAATCATCGGGAACAAAGCCGAAGAAGTCCCGGGAGAGCGCTTCGCCTGACTGCCCAGGGATCAGATCACCCATCGCGCAGAGGAAATCCACCCGCACGGCCATCCGGCCATAGAAGGCACCAGTGATCCGGTGCTCGTCACGCTCTGGGATAGCCGCCTGATTGGCCGGTAGCACACCCATGGCCACGAACGGGGCGCGCAGTCCGAGTTCGCTGGCCGGAACCCACACGCTGGCGCACAGCGGCGTCATCACACCCGGGACGGCCTCAGCCAGGTTGACCGAACTCCACGACGCATCCGGAGGCGAAACGGCATGTAGAGCAGACGCCGCCACAACGCCGGCCGCTTCCGCCACAAGAGCCTCCCGCTACTGGGGTATCAGGATTTTTTTATCCGTATTAAAAATACCATATGCACTCGTCCCGCGGAGGCATAGTGCGAAACCATTAATTGCCACGGAAAGCTATTCCGTTCCCTTGACGTCGCCCGCGCACTGCTCGCGTCCTCGCCCTGCTCGGGGCCCTACGCAGGAGGTGGTGGGGCCCCGCCCAGCTGAACGCCGACCGCCAAGCCCGGTCGAGTGTTAAATACCGCCGCGCGAAACAAGCTGACCTGCAATGACATTACGCTGAATTTCGTTGGTTCCCTCGCCGACAATCATCAGCGGCGCATCGCGGAAGTACCGCTCGACGTCGAACTCGGTCGAGTACCCGTAACCGCCATGAATCCGGACGGCATTCAGCGCGATCTCCATTGCCGTCTCCGATGCGAAGAGCTTGGCCATGCCGGCCTCCATGTCGGTGCGCTCGCCGCTGTCATAACGGTCGGCCGCATACAGAGTGAGCTGCCGAGCGGCAGTGAGCTTTGTCGCCATGTCGGCCAGATAATGGCCGATGGCTTGATGCTTCCAGATCGGCTGACCGAAGCTCTCCCGCTGCTGGGAGTAGGCGAGCGCGTCCTCAAGGGCGGCCGTGGCCACACCGAGCGCACGGGACGCGACTTGGATCCGGCCGGTCTCCAGGCCCTTCATCATTTGCGTGAAACCCTTGCCGGGCACCCCACCGAGGATCGCCGATTCGGCGACGCGGTAGCCGTCGAAGGACAGCTCGCAACTCTCCACGCCCTTGTAGCCCAGCTTGGGCAGATCGCGCGAGATCGTGAGTCCCGGGCCGGGTTCAACCAGCAGGATAGAGATGCCGGTGTGTCGCGGCGTCGCCTTCGGATCGGTCTTGCACAGCAGAGCAATCAGACCCGATCGGCGAGCGTTGGAGATCCACGTCTTAGCACCGGTGACCACAAAGTCGTCACCGTTACGGACCGCGGTGGTCGTCATGCTCTGCAGATCTGATCCGCCGCCGGGCTCGGTGAGCGCCATGGTCGCACGCATATCGCCGGATGCCATCGCCGGGAGATAGGCTCGCTTCTGCTCCTCGGTCCCGAACAGTGTCAGCAATTTGGCCACCACGGTGTGCCCACCCATGGCCCCGGCCAGGCTCATCCAACCGCGCGCCAATTCCTGCGTCACCAGCACATAACATGCCATCGACACCGGAGAGCCGCCGTATTCTTCGGGGATCGCCAGTCCGTATATCCCGATCTGTTTCATCTGTTCGATCCACTTCTCGGGGTACTCGTTGTCGTGCTCGACCTCGCGAACTGTCGGCTTGACCTCCCGATCGATGAACCCGCGCACGGTCTCGACGAGCAGGGTCTCTTCATCGGTCAATACAGTGTTCACGCCATCACCTCTCGGGCCAGATTTTATTCTAGATTAAACGCGGGGTGCGAGCACTTGGCGCATGCCCACCCTTCTTAGGGTCGGCCGGAGATGACGTGGGCCAAACAGTGATCGATGGCCGAGCCGACTACCCGACGCGTTTAGCTGGCGTGCCCGGCGCGTGCCTCATCCTCACGGGTGAGACCCGAGGCCTCGATGAATTCCTGATGAAGTTCGAACCATACGGTGTGGTAGGAGTCGGCGATCGGCCTGGCCAACCAACTGGTATCGCCGGCTTTGACCTTCGTCAAGGCCGACTCGAGTTTGTCGGCGTACGCCTTCAGCCGGTTCAGATATGTTGCAGCAGAATCGATGACCGGCCGCACCATTCGATGGACGTCATCGAGACGAGCAATCACAGCTGCGTCGTAGTCGAGGTCGTCGTGGGAGTTCGGTTGGCCGTCCTTTATCTGCCAGTCCGTTATGAGAGATTTGAACTCGTCGTTGGCGTCACGAAAGCTGTCGTAGATGCCGGCCAGTACATCTTGGTCGACGCCCGACCGCTCCTCAGCCAGAAGAGCGTTAAGCCGCTCGCGTCCCGCAGGACTGAGCCGGACAGTCTTTCCCTCGACGACGAGACCCCCTGAAATCAGTTGCTCCAGAGTCGATGCGACCGCTGCAGGGTCTTCACCGACGGTGGCGATCAAATCCGGCTCACGCACCCGACCCTTGAGGCGGATCGCTTGCAGGACAGTTAAATCAGACATCGGTCAGTACCTTTGTGTTGTTGTCGAGTTGGTGCGCGACCAACATGGTGATGAGCGGGTGCGGGGAAACGACGTCGGTGAGGCCTGCAGCAAGCGCGTTGGCCACCGCTGATGGAGACGTATCGGTAAGCGCCGGGTAATCGCCCACTGCATGGCCGCGAATCGGGCTGACACGGCGCGCGATCTCGGCTAGCTCAGCAAGGTCCGGGGAATCAGTCTCGGACCACGCGGTGAGTTCCAGGATCCCCTCGCGCACCTCACCCTCGGCCCCATCAACCGTTATCAGCTTGCCCTCGAGCTCCGCGACGGCCCCGTCTCCGCATCCGACGACGGCCGGTCTGCCTATCTCGCGGCTCACCACCGCGGCGTGCGATGTTGCGCCACCCGTCTCCGTGACGATTCCCCGCGCAGCCAGCATGCCTTGGACGTCGTCGGGGCTGGTGGCTGCGCGCACCAGGATCACATCTTCCCCCTCCTCGGCGGCATCGAGTGCCTCGTCGACGTCGGAATAGGCTTTGCCCGATACCACGCCTGGGCACGCCGGCAGTCCGCGTGCTAATAGTGGTGCGGCTAACCGGGTTTCAGGAAGAAGCGCCGGTGAGAGCAGCGTCTCGATCTGGCCCGGTGTCACACGGCGCAGTGCCTCCGCATCGTCGATCAGCTCTTCGTGGCGCAACCGCAGCGCCAGCCGTACCGCAGCCTGAGCGGACCGCTTGGCCGCCCGAGTCTGCAGCAGCCACAGTTTGCCCTCCTCCACGGTGAATTCGATGTCCTGGACGTCTGCGGCGAGCTGCTCCAGGGTCTGCGCCGCGCTCATGAGTTGGTCGTAGACGGCGGGCTGCTCATCCCGCAACGCCGCGATAGGTTCGACATCGACGTTCCCTGAGACCACGTCCTCACCTTGGCCGTTGGCAAGCCACTCACCGAATGGTTCGTCGGCTCCGGTGACAGGATTGCGCGAGAACAGCACCCCGGTGCCTGAATCGCGCGCGAGATTGCCAAACACCATGGCTTGCACGACAACTGCCGTTCCTGCGTCGGCATCCAAGCCACGGTGTCTTCGGTACGCGACGGCCCGCGGGCTGTTCCATGAGGCGAAGACGGCTTCGACCGCTCTCCGGAGTTGCTTCCACGGATCCGCCGGTACCTCGAGCTCTGGGTTTCCTCCCAGCACGATGCGCCGGTACATCTCGTTGAAGCGCTGGCGAGTGTCGCGGGCGAATTCGGCGGAAGCGGCGAGTGCGAGTGCCTTTTCGACGTCATCATTGATCCCGAGGTCGAGCACAGTGTCCATCATCCCGGGCATCGATAGAGCGGCTCCGCTGCGCACGCTGACCAACATCGGCCGTGGGCCGCGACCAAAAGTGCGGGATGTCTGATTCTCGAGCCGCCGTACGTGCTCGCATACCTCGGCCCACAGCCGGTCGACGCACTGAGTGCGATCGGCGAAAAACTCCGCGCAAACACTGGTCGTGATGCAAAATGCCGGCGGCACCGGCAACCCCTGCCGTCGCATCGAATCGATGCCGTACCCCTTGTTTCCAAGCACCTCACGGCCAAGGCCGGCCCGGCCGTCCAGAGCGACAACCGAGGGACTCGCTCCCTCACCTATTTTTGACATAAGATTAGATTCTAGATGAGTGTCGGAGATTTTGACACAAGATTAGATTTCTAGCGAAGTTCAGGCCACAGGGCATGACTCGGCCACGGGAGCCGGGCTGATCGCCCTGATTGTCGGAAATCTCGGGGACGACCAAAACCGTTCGACCAGCATCATGGATCATGATGCGCTGCACCCTCGCGAGTGACCGCGTACTGCTCCGGTCTCGCCGGTCCATGTCGACATCAACGAGACATCCGTCGGGTCTCGCGGGGGTTCAAGCCACGCTGCATGTCCTCGCCGAGCCTCTTCGGGCCATCGAATCCGGCGCTCCGCTCGTTGCTGTTGTCAGCAAGAAGAGGGCGGCATTGCCGCAGGCTTCTCGCCGATGCTTGGTGCTTGGTGGCCGGAAAAGGCGGCGAAACCCACAACTTGTGTTGAATACTATTGAACCGTGCCTAGAAACCCGTCTTCTACGAAGGCCGACGCTGACAGCACGAACACGAAGTCGCAACGCACGCGGGCGCGAATTCTCGACGCAGCCGCCCGTGTGCTCAGCGTCAAAGGTTTCGCCGGGACGCGGCTGACAGATGTAGCGGATGACGCCGAGATACAGGCACCGGCGATCTATTACTATTTCCCGTCCAGGGAGGACCTGATCGAGGAGGTGATGTATTGCGGGATCCACGATATGCGCACGCACCTACAGAAGACGCTGGACGCACTGCCGGCCGGCATGGCGCCCATGGATCGGATCATGGTCGCGGTCGAAGCTCACCTGCGGCACGCGCTTGAACTCTCCGACTACACCACCGCGTCGATCCGGAACTCAGGACAGATCCCCAGCCGGCTGAGCAAGCGGCAGAAGAAGGAGGAGGCCGCCTACGGCCGGATCTGGCAGGGGCTGTTCGCCGACGCCGTCGCAGAGGGTGAAGTCAACCCAGAGTTGGATCCGCAGCTGGCCCGATTCTTGGTGATGGGAGCTATGAACTGGACTGCGGAATGGTGGGACCCTCGCCGCGGATCCGTCGACGCCATTGTGGCCAACGCGCAACTTTTGGTCCGAAGTGGTCTCACCTCGGCGACCAAGGCATCCGCAGCGGCAACGCAACGCGCTGCCAAGCGTGCGGCGACATCGGCACGACCGACCGGCGCCCGCGCTCGCTCCCGCGCCCGTCGGCCATCTGAGTGACGCTGCCCGACGAGACCGCTCACGTGGCACTTCCACCCCAGCCGTATCGCGCGACCGGCCTAACCCAGTCCGGGTGAAGGGAGTCGACGGACTGCCGCCCCTCGACCACCGCCACCTCCAGCCGGCGCGGGGAGCTTGCGTCCCCGATCACCCGCACTATGGGGCAAACTCCGACGAGTTCCTGCTGCAAGGCCCGATCGGGTGTCCCTCCGCTCATCAAGACCACATCGTCGAAAGCAAGTCGTTGCATCCGGTGCGGGGCCTCGAAACAGGCCACCTCCGCAGAACCGGGTGACAGTCGGTGGATGACCGTTCGCGGGAAGAACGTGAAGTCGCCCTTCAGAAGCTTCGCTAGAACTGGGCTACCAACCATTTCCCACCGCATTTCCAGGTTCGCCGCTACCAGCGAATAACGGCTGACCATGAGGACGCGACGGCCGCTGTCGACGAGCTGTTGTGCGACGTCAGTGCTCTCGTAATGCCCGATCTCGTCGAGCATCAACACCGTGTGCCCGAGACTGGCTCCGCGCAGCACGTCCCAACCGGTGTGGACGCTGACCGTGCTGATTCCGGGCAACGGCAGGCGCGGCTGCAAAGTCTGGAATCCGTCTTGGCGGGGCTTGACGCCGGTAGCGACGATCACGGCGTCCGGTGCCATGCGCCGCACCGTCTGGACGTCAGCGGGAGTCCGCAGCCGTACATCGATGGCATGCAAGCGCATCTGGTGCTCGTAGAAATCGAGCAACCTTGCGATCTCCGGCCGGGTGGGCGGCACCAGCCGGAGCTGTCCCCCCAGTGCGTCGTCCGTCTCCAACAGAGTCACGCGGTGACCGGCGATAGCGGCGCTGCGGGCCGCTTCCATACCGGCCGGGCCACCGCCGATCACAACTACCTTCAGGCCTGGCGCGTGCCGGACGATGGTGCCGTCATCGTGGGTCAGTTCTCGACCGGCGGCGGGGTTGACCGTGCACATGGCGCGACCGCGGGTGTTCAGTCCGCCCGCACAGCTCTGCAAGCACGCGATACACGGGCGTATCTCGGCGCCGCGACCGCTTACCGTCTTGGTTATGAGCTCGGGTTCGGCGAGCGTGGCGCGAACCATGGCGACGAGATCTCCGACGCCGGAAGCCACTATCTGATCGGCCTGTTGCAAAGTGGCGATGCGACCGGCGACGATCGTCGGCAGCGTTGTCGCGCGGGTCATCCGTGCGCTGACCGGCAGCATGTATCCGGGTGGTTGATGCGCGCCGCCGATCAGCAGGTCGCGCGCGTAATGCGATCCCAGCGACACGTCCCAGAAATCGACCAAAGACTCACGCTCCAGCATCGAGATGAGCGTGCTGAGGTGCGACGGTGTCGTTTGGTCCTCCGGACCGTCGGGCGATATTCGCAGTCCGACGGGATAGTCCCGTCCGACCGCGGTACGGACCGCGCGGAGAACCTCCACCAGATATCGGGACCGATTTTCCAATGACCCGCCATACTCGTCATCGCGCAGATTGGTCGCCGGGGAGAGAAAGCTCGAGAAGAGGTAGCCATGTCCGGCGTGTAGTTCGATGCCGTCAATCCCCCCTTCGCGCGCGCGCAGCGCGGATGCGACGAAGGCTTCGGTCAACTCGTCCATCATCATGCGGGTCATCGGCACAGGCAGCATCCCGAGGCCTGGATCGGGAACGTGCGACGCGGCCCAGGGCGCTGAGCTGTCCCGGGTCAGCTGGGTCGGACCGCCATGCCAGATCTGCTGAAACAGCTTCATGCCCTCGGCATTCACGGCGGTGGTGAGCTTTGTCAGACCCGGCAGCACGCGGTCGCTGGTCAAATCGAGCATGGCCGGCGAACTCCAGTGGACCTGCGCGACATCGGCGAATGCGAGCGCTACCCCACCGCGGGCCCGAGCCAGCAAGAACGCGATCATGTCGTCGCTCACCAACTGGTTGACCGCCAGCCCGCTGCCCTGGGAGGTGCGGACCACCCGATTGCGCAGCAATACGGGACCGATGTGTGTCGGGCTCAGCACATGCTCGTAGCCGCTCATCGCGGGACCGGAGTAAAGACCACCTCTAGCTTCGCGGGCCCACGAGTATTGCCGCCTCCCCGCCATTCAATATCGGCCGGGCCGCCCTCGTCGGACAGCCGGTAGTCGGGAATGGTCGCGAGGATCTCCTCGAGGACGATCAACATCTCCGTCACCGCGAGGTGCTCGCCGAGACACCTGTGACGCCCGGACCCGAACGTGAGGTGGGGGTTGGGCGTCCGATCGATGTTGAAGGAGAACGGTTCGCTGAATTTTGCCGGGTCGCGGTTGGCCGCACCGAAATTGAGCATCACTTTGTCACCGCGGCGTAGCCGTGTGCCCGCTCGATCGTGGTCGTCGACGACGGTGCGGGCCATGTGGATGATCGGCGGGTCGATGCGCAACGACTCGTGCACCATCGCTTTCATCAGGGCGGCGTCGCTGAGCAGGCGGTCCTTGAGACCGGGCTCGGCGGCAACCCGGAACAACATGCTTCCGATGCCGTGGACGGTCGTCTCGTGTCCGGCCAATACCGTCAGTTGCACCATGCCCAAGGCGATCTGCGGCGGGATCTCCGCACCGTCGATGCGGGCGTTCACAAGTTTGCTTAGCGTGTCGTCGGTCGGGTTGGCACGCCTGCTGCGGATCAGTTCTTCGAGCCAATCTTCCAGCTCCTTGGCCGCCGCTCGTTTCGCCTCGATGCCGACCTTCGCCGTCGACAGGAAATTTCCGGTCAGGCGGCGCGCCACCGACCAATCCTCGCGCGGGAGGCCCAGCGCGAGGCCGATCGCCAGCGACGGCACGATCTCTGCCACAGATTGCACGAGATCGGTGCGCCCATCCGCCGAGAACGCCGCGATGCAGTCCCGAGCTATCTCGCGTAACTGCGGCTCCATAGCCGCGACGGCGGGGGCGGTGAAAAACGGCATGACCAGTTTGCGGTAGGGGGTGTGCTCCGGCGGGTCGAGTTCCGCCGGGACGACCGGCATCGATGCACCCGTTGGCGGGATCATGATGCCTGCCGTAGTGGTGTAGCGCTCGTGGTCGCGCGCCACCTCGAGCACATCGTCATACGTGGCGAGCAGCCAGAAGCCGCCATATTGATCACTCCACCCGACCGGACAGGTCTGCCGAATCGCCGCGAGGGTTTCATGCAAGTGGGACTGCACGGTTGGGTCGGCGAAGTCGTAGTCGATCGCTGGGCAGCGAACGCTCCCCGGGGCATCGGTGGTCATCGGGGACTCCTCACCGCGAGTCGTTCCAGGGGGAGCGCGGAAGCCGACCGAGGCAGATGCCACATTCGCCGCGCTGCGCCCTCGCGGATGTGCGGCCGCGCAGGGCATTGCGATTCGAGCTACCGCTAATCTAACGTCGTTAGGTGAGGATCGCAAGCAATCCCTGGACAGAATGGAGCGTCTGATGCATGTGCTGCTGTTAGGGGCAACCGGCAAGGTCGGCGCGCCGATCCGCGATGAATTGCGGGAGCGCGGCCACGAGGTGACCGCGGTGGTGCGCGACGGATCGCGACTGCCCCCGGCCGACGCGTCCCTACATCACCGGATCGGAGACGTCTTCGACGGCGCATTCCTCGACGACGCTGCGCAGGGCACCGAAGTCGTGCTCTGCTCGGTGGCGCTGCGTGACGAGGCCCAGCGTGATCGGACACCCGTGACGCTGATACGTCGCGCCGCCCACGCCGCCGGCCGCGCGGGCGCCCGCCTCATTGCGCTCGGCGGTGCGGGCAGCCTCCGAACGGCCTCAGGTGTCGACGTGGTCGACACGCCAAGCTTTCCCGAAGTCGCCAAGCGAGAGTCACTGGGATTCCGTGCGGCGCTGCATGATCTGATCGACGACGCCCCCGAGGACCTCGTGTGGACCGTGGTCTCGCCGCCCCTCGCTATCGAGTTCGACGGGCCGCGCACGGGCAGCTACCGAACCGCCTACGACGATCTCATCGTCGACGAGGCCGGCTCCTCGCGCATCTCCGCCGCCGACCTCGCCGTCGCCGTGGTGGACGAGGTGGAGAAGTCCCAATATCCGCGCCGACGATTCACCGTTGGATATTGACGGTCCACGGCCAATACCAATCGCTGCTTGATTAGGATGGGCGTACGTCGATAAGCTGCACGGATGACAGTCCGGCACGGCGACCTTCGACTCGAGCGCCACGGCAACGTCGCAGAGATCATCTGGGCAGCGCCCAAGCTGAACCTGTTCACCCCACACGTGGCCGAGGCGTTCGAGGCGATCCTCGGCCAGCTGCCCAGCGACATCCGGGCTCTGTTGCTGCGCGCCGAGGGCAAGGTTTTCTGCGCGGGGGTTCGGGTCCAGGAATTCACCGTCATGGACGACCGGGCCGGCGCGGATTTCAGCAGGCGCCTACTCACGTTGGTCCGCCGGATCGAGCAACTGCCCATACCGACGGTGGCGGTCGTCCACGCGCTCAACCTCACGATCGGTCTTGAACTGGCGTTGGCATGCGACTTCATCTGGTCGGCCGCGAACGTCGAGATGGGCCTGGTCGAGGCCACCGTTGGCATCACGCCGGCGGCGGGCGGCACCCAACGCCTGGTCGCGCGCGCCGGCGTGGCACGAGCCACCGAGATGGTCTACACCGGACGGACCTACGACGCGTCGCGATTGCGCGAGTGGGGTGTCGTCGACAAGGTCCTGCCATCCGACCAGCTCATCACCCAGGCCCGCGCCTTCGCCGATGAATTGGCGGCGGGTCCCACCGTCGCGACAGCGATTGCGAAACAGATCATCGCCGTGGCCCGCAATCGCGGCGTGGCCGCCGCCGACGACATCACCCCGGACCTGGCCGGACCGGTTCTCATCAGCGAGGACGCGGCGATCGGGCTAGAGACCTTGCTGTCGCAAGGGCCGGGCGCCAAACCCGCATTCGTTGGTCGGTGACGCTAGGCGCGCTTACCGAGCTCGGCGGCAGGCAACCACCGTGCCTGACGTTCCTTCACCGCCGTGTCGATCGCGTCCAGAATGCTGTTGGTGACCAGGTCGTAGATCTCGTCGAAGGACAGTCCACGTTCCGACAATGCTTTGGCCAACGCCGGATATTGATCGGCGTCGATGTCGTGCCGACTCTCGGGCGTGTATCCCTGCGTTTCGTGCAAGGCGCTGCCGATGGCGAAGAGCTCGAGAGCATCGAGCAAGGGCATCACCGCCGCGCCCGGAACGCCCTCCTCGACCAACCGCTGCGCCGAAGTATCAAGCATGCGGGCCCCCATTCCGAGCGAGCGTTTGCCGACGATCAGCGGGACCAACGCGGGGTGCTTGAGTAGCGCGGCACGCAACTTCCGGGCATTTTCGGGCAGCCAATGCCGCCAGTGGTCGTCAGATTCCTCCGGAGCGCGGACGTCAGCCAGCGCGAATTCCGCTGCGCCGATGAGGATTTCATCCTTGTTGTCGAAGTGGTGATACAGGGAAGCTCCGTTGACTCCGAGGGCGTCGGCTAACCTACGGATGCTGAGCCCTTCGAGTCCGTCTTCGTCGATGATGGCCAGGGCCGTCTCCAAGACTTTCCGCCGCGAGATCAGCGCCACCTTCGGTCGAGCCATGCGTGCTCCTCCCACGATGTTGCTGACAGCTTAACCAAACGCCGTACCCGCTGCTGAGCACCGCAACGGCGGTGTCATCACGATGGCTCTCGCACTAGGGAGCGGTCTGCATTGTCGCGGTGATTCGTCGGACTCGGTCGTCACCGCTGTGCCGACGCCACGGTCGAACGTCCAGAACCGTACTTCTGCTTCAGCTCGGCTTTCGGGATCTTGCCGGTGACGTTGCGTTCGAACGGCTCCACGACCAGGAAGTCGGCGGGCACCTTGTATTTGGCTAATCGGGTCCGACAGTGTTCGGCGATGGCCGTCGTATCGAGTTGCACACCGGGCCGCGGCACGATCAGCGCGCGACCGACCTCGCCCCAGCGCTCGTCAGCGATCGAGATGACCGCGGCGTCGGCCACGTCGGGATGCTCCGCAATGACGCGCTCGACCTCGGCCGGATACACGTTCTCGCCTCCGGACTTGTACATGTCCTTATAGCGGTCGACCATCGTCAAATATCCGTCCTCGTCTTGGACGAGGGCATCTCCGGTGCGGAACCATTCACCCGCGAATGCTGAGGTGTCGTCGCGGTCGCGGCGCCAGTAACCCGGCGTGACGGCCGGGCCGTGCGCCCACACCTCACCGGTCTGGCCGGGCGCGACGTCCTCGCCGTCGGGCCCGACGATCCGAATAGCGGTGTACTGCACGGGAAGTCCACATGAGCCGAACTTCGTCAGCGTGGCCGTGGGCGGAACGATGCTGACGATGGGACCCATCTCGGTGGAACCGTAACCGACACTCAGCGGCAACCCACGATCGTGGAAGGCTGTGGTGACCTCCCAGTTCAGGAAGCCGCCGCCAATCTGACCGTGCACCATGTGGTTGAAGTCAGCGTCGGCGAACGCGGGAACAGCACTCATCATCTGATACATGACCGGCGCCCCGGAGAAATGCGTGAAACCTCTGTCCCGGTCGGCCAGCAACTCGACTACTCGGACCGGATCGAATCTGGGTACTACCGCCACCGTTCCGCCCAGTGCCAGCACCGGGTTCGTCATGCTGTTGAGACCGGCCGCGTGAAAGAACGGCAACACCGCCAGATAACGACTGGACGACGACAGTCCGTAGGGCTGCACCGAGTTCAGCAGCTGGTAATGCAACGTCTGATGGGTGCAGATCGCCGCTTTGGGCCGGCCGGTCGTTCCTGAGGTGTAGAGGAGTTGCACCGGATCGGTGATGCGGCTTATCGGGCGGGCGGCTCTCGGTGCGGCGGCCGCAGCGCCGGCGACGATGTCGTACGCGCAATCGGCTGGAACGCCAGACTCGTCGGCTCCGGCCACGCCGGGGAAGGATGCCAGCCGCGGGATCCCGGCCGCCGCCGCGATGTCGACAGCCACCTCACGCATGCCGGCGTCGTGGATCAACACGATCGGATCCGAATCAGTGCACAGGAATTCCAGTTCCGGGCGAGCCAGCCGGAAGTTCAGCGGGACGAAGATCGCGCCGAGTCGCATACAGGCGAACTGCACCACTAGCACCCAAGGGTCGTTGTTCGCCAGCACGGCCACCCGATCGCCCTGAGCAACCCCCAGGTCGTCGGCGAGCGCGCCGGCCAGACCTCCAACCACCTCGTCGAGCGCGCGCCACGTCATGACCTCTCCGGTCGTGACGTCCTCGAGCGCGGGTGCGTGCGGCCTGCTGCGGCTGTGATAGCTGACCGGGTCAGAAGCCAGAGGGTGAACGCTCATAATCTCCGTTCTGCTGCGTCGTCAGTCAAGCTGTGGAATGACCGCGCTACCGATGAGTTCGACCATCTCACGGAATTCGCCCGCGGGCTGGCCACCCATGTCGATGTAGATGAGGTTGGTGGTGCTGGACAACAGCTGTGCCCAGGTGTTGAGCCGGTCGGCGACCTCTGCCGGACTACCTACGATCGCAGGGCCACGCGTGGTGAGGAATTCGAAGTCGAACGGCTTTTTGATGAATGGCGGCGGGTCCGGGTTGACCCTGCAGATGATGGTCTTCATCAGCTCGAAGTAGTTGTGGTAGCGCGGTTCCCACCGCTGCCTGGCCGCCTGGCTGGTTTCGGCGACATTGACATGCCAGCAGGCGCCGACCCGGGGTTGACGCGAGTGGCCGTACGAGGCGAACTTCTCCAGGTAGCTTTCGACCACCGGCTTGAACATCTCCGGATTGCCGAACGCCGAGGGCAGCATCAGATCGAGACCGAGTCGGGCGGCCAGTTCGAGCGACGATTCCGAGGCACCACCGCCGATCCACAACGGTACGGCGCCGACCGGCGCGGGTTGAAGCACGAAGTCGTCGATCGGCCCACGGTGGCGCGATCCGGCCCAGTCGATCTTCTTGCCCGCCCACAACTGGGTGAGCAGCTCGATGTTCTCGGCGAAGAGCTCGCGGGAGTCTTCCAATCGGTTGCCGAACAGCGTGTAGGTGGAGACGAAGAAATTGCCGCGCCCCGCGACCACCTCGCAGCGCCCTCCTGACAACGCGTCCACGGTCGCATAGTCCTCGGCCACCCGTATCGGGTCGAGGTTCGCGGCCAGCGTGACCGCGGTGGATAGTCGCAGGTCCTTGGTGCGCTCTCCGATCGCCGACAGGATCACCGGCGGTGCCGACGTCGTGTACTCCAGTCCGTGGTGCTCACCGATATGAACGCCGTGGAAACCGACGCCGTCAGCTGCCACGGCAGCTTCGACGATGCCGCGATGCCGTTCGGCCGCGGTCTCGGTTGCACCGGTGACAGGATCGGTGACCACATCCCCCAGCGACATCAAGCTCAAATTCATGTTGGCCTCCTGTAGGAGTAGAAAGGGCGGTCAGGAAGTGGCGAAGCCGTGCCGCTGCATCCAGTCGTGGACGTGATCGGCGGCTTTTGACAAGTGGGAGCGCTGGTCGTTGCCGGTGAAGTAGTGGTTCGCGTCGACCAGATCGATGCGTTCCTTGTCCTGGTGGCCGATGGCGTCGAACACCTGCTCTTGATGGCTGGTGGGCACGGCGTCGTCGGTGCCGTTGCACATCATGAGGATCGGGACCGACACCCTTGGTGCGGCGTCGCCTGCGTCGACCTGTGCGGTGTCCAGGCCCCACTGGGACAGCCAACTGCGCGCGGTGGTGAAGCGCATCAGCGCGCCCGGGCTGGTATTGGCGATCTCCGGGTCGCCGAGGTAGCTCCAGCGGGGCCGGCGTCCGTTGGGTTCGATGGCCGGGTCCAGCCAGCGAGGATCGGCCATGGTGCCGTGTACGACGAACGCGTGCTCGGCGTGTGGGCGGCCGTTCCGACGAAATTCGTCCAACTTCTCCTGAGCGAACGCGGTGATCCGACGGTTGCGCTCACGTTGCCGGTCCCGGTATGCGGCCAGAAAATCCGCCGAGTATGGCGGTTGATTCGGGTTGGCCGGATCGTAGAGATCGAACTCGGCGTCGCGATTTCGCTCGGGCACCAATTCGTCGGTAACCGAGGCATCGAGGAATTCGGTGAGCAGTCGGTGGCGACTGCGGGGGGCGGCCAGCAACATCACGCCGTCGGCAGCCGTCAGCGTGGTTTCGGCCAGCGGCGTCGGCTCCCCCGCCGCGGTCTGGGTGATACTAGGTTTTTCCGCTTCGGCCTGGTAGCCCATCATCGGTGAGCCGCCGCCGCTCCACCCGGCCAGCACAACCTTGCGGTATCCCAGCCGTTCTTTGGCGTCGCGCACGCAGGCGCCGACATCGAGGAGATGGTTTTCCATCTGCAGCGCCGAGTCGCCCAACGTGTAGCGATTCGCGCAGCCGATGACATGCAGGCCGGTCCGCGCCAACTCGGGAAAGAACGGCAGGTAGGCCGGCGAGCCGATCGGGTGCGACGCCACGATCACGGTGTCGGAGTCACGGTCCCCGCGCAGTAGCTGGGCCTGGCGCACGACGTTATCGCCGATAGTCCCATACACGTCCTTGCGCGCCGCCCGTTCGGTCGACACCACCAGATAGGGCGTCCGCCGGTACTTGGACCGCTCAACCGAGACTGGTTCGGCGGTCATAAGTAGCGCACTTTCCGCATGTTGCGCATCGCGTCCCTCATTTCCTGGTCATGGCGACCACAGCATCGTAACCATACATCGTTTGGTTTGTGAAGTCGCGGGTCAGGAACGTCGCGTCGCACGCCACGGGATGCCAGTGTCGACCCGAGGCTCGCCAGGCAGGCCGAGAACGCGCTCTCCGAGGATGTTGCGCAGGATCTCCGAGGTTCCACCCTCGATGGAGTTGGCCAACGAGCGCAGATAAGCCTTGCGGACATCGTCGCCGCCGTACGCCGACGATGCGGTCGGCGCGGTCTCTGCGTAACCGTCGATCAGCAGTCCGGCCGTGCCCGAAATGTCAACGCCGAACTCAAATATCGCCTTATTAAGCTCGGCCATCTGCAGTTTCGCGATCGAGCCCTCGGGCCCGGCTTCCCGGCCGGCCTGCGCGGCCCTGACATTCGTTAGGCGAGCGGCTTCTGCCTGCGTCCACAGCAGCATGAGCCGCTCGGTGGCGACTGCCGTCACCCGTCCGGCCGCGGCCGCCGCACGGTAAGTCGCGACGGCTCGGACGATCGTCCCGTGTCCGCGGGGCGTGGTGCGCGCGCCGATGGCGATCCGCTCGCTGGCCAAAGTGGTGATTGCGACTCGCCAGCCCCCGCCGACCTCACCGAGCACATTGGCCGCCGGGATGCGGACGTCCGTCAGGAACACCTCGTTGAACTCGGCCTCACCGGTGAGCTGACGCAGTGGCCTCACCTCAACCCCCGGCGTGTGCATGTCGAGGATGAAGTACGTGAGCCCTTTGTGTTTGGGAACGTCGGGGTCGGTACGCGCGAGCAACAGCCCGAACCGAGCGACGTGGCCCAGCGACGTCCAGATCTTCTGGCCGTTGACGACGAACTCGTCGCCGGCGGACACCGCACGGGTTGCCAACCCGGCCAGATCCGAGCCGGCGCCCGGCTCGGAGAACAGCTGGCACCAGATCTCCTCGCCGGAGAAACAGGGGCGTAAATAGCGGCGCTTCTGCTCTTCGGTGCCGTGTGCGTGAATGGTCGGCAAAGCCATCCCCAGCCCGATTACATTGCGCGCCTGATGATCCGGACAGCCCGCAGCAGCGAACCTGCGATCGACGACCGACTGCAGCGAGCTGTCGAGGCCGCGCCCACCATACCCGGGGGCAAAGCTCACGACCGCAATTCCGTCATCGAAGCGAGCTTCACGGAGCGCGCGATCCGATTCGCCGTCAGCCGGATCGCTGACCGGGTGTCGCCGCAGAAAATCAGCAACAGCTTCTTCGACCGCGTCGACTTCAGGCGACGGGTCACCGGGCTCCGTCTCGTTGAAGGTGCCTTCAGCGGCCGGCAGTTCGGACTCGCCAGCCATGTCGAGCAATTCGGCAAGCCGGGCGCGGTGGCTGAACGGGGATCCGAATAACAGCTGAGAGCTCTTGGCGCGCTTGAGATATAGATGCGCCGGGTGCTCCCAGGTGAACCCGATACCGCCGTGGATCTGGATATTGTGCGCCGCCACTCGCGTATACGCGTCCGAACACACGCTGCGGGCCAGGCTAGCTGCGACCGACAGGTTGGCCACATCGTGCACGGCCGTCCACAAGCCGTGGTGAACCACCGACCTCGCCGATTCGACATCGACAAGCATGTCAGCGCAGCGGTGCTTGATGGCCTGGAACGAGCCGATCGCCCGGCCGAACTGCACCCGGGTGGCGGCGTGCCGCACCGCGAGGTCGAGGGCCCGTGTCGCACCCCCGAGTTGTTCGGCGGCCAGATAGAGGGCCGCCAGGTCCGCGCTGCGCTGCAGAGCGTCTGCGGCGCCACCATCGACGCCAAGCAAGTCAGCCCGCGCGTGGTCGAAGGTGACTTCAGCCAGCTTGCGGGTGGTGTCCATGGTGCTCAGCGTCTTGCGCCGGACCCCGTCGGCATCACCACCGACGGCCAGCAGGCACGGGCCCGCTGCACTGCGGGCGGCGACGAACAACACATCGGCCGCGAGCCCGTCGACCACTATCGCGGCGGTACCGGATACCTCCCACTGACCGGCGTGCTTTGCCGCGGCCAACGCACTGCCCGCGGGGCCTGGGCCCGACCACGCCAGGGTCGCGATGGTCGTGCCGCCGGCGATTCCCGGCAACCATCGAGCCGCGGCAGCGTCGTCATCCAGTGCGAGCAGAGCGCTCGCGGCCATGCCCACGCTGGACAGGAACGGCCCACCGAACAACGCGGCGCCCATTTCTTCGAACACCACGCCGAGCTCGACCGCTGTCGCACCGCTGCCATCGAATCGCTCGGGAATTGCCAGGCCCTGCAGCCCCAGCTGGTCGGCCGCGCGACGCCAGACCGCCGGGTCGAAGCCGATCTCGGTCTCCATGCACCGCCGCACCGACGTTTCATCCGAATGCTTGTCGAGGAAGTCGCGCACCACCGCGCGCAGCTCCTCGGCATCCTCCCCCGGAAGGAAGTTCACACGTCTACCTCCGCGTCACTGGACCACGTCGAAAACCAAGGGCAAACTCTCCGGGCCGTTCGCGATTCCCGCCGCCCAATGGACCTCGGCCTCGGGGTCGGCGAGGCGCAAGTTCGTGATCCGTTTGAAGAGCTCGTCGAAGGCGATCGCGATCTGGATTCTGGCGAAATGGGCTCCCAGGCAACGGTGCAACCCGAGCCCGAACCCCACATGGCCGCCGCGACGCAGATCGAATCTCAGGTGCGAGGCATCCTCGAAGTGCGTCTCGTCGCGGTTCGCCGAGTCGAACCGCACCAGGATCTGCTCGCCCGCTTTGATCTGCAATCCGCCGACTTCGACGTCCTTGGTGGCCGTTCGCCCGAGACAGCCGACGGGCGAGGTCAGCCGGATGAGCTCATCCATGTCCTGGCGGATCCAGGCAGGGTCGCGGAGCCGCGTTTCCAACTCGGGATGAATTGCCAACTGATGGGCGATACCGCCAAGCGCACCCCGCGTGGTATCCAGGCCTCCGAGGAACAGCACGGCCACGACGCCGAGCCGCTCCATCTCGGTGAGGTGTCTACCGCCTTCGACGGTGCCGGTGGAGATGGCGTTCATCACTTCGTTGGCTGGATTGGGGTTTTCTGTCTGTTCGGCGAGGTACTGCACGGACAGCGCGACGAGTTCGCCATAGGCCTCGTCGGTTCCTTCGACCGCGACGCGGACCACCACGTCTTGGGCGTGCGCCATTCGCACGGGGTCGTCTTCGTTGAAAACAGCGCGCGACAAGGCATTTCCGACGAACGGCCCGGCGAATTCCCGGACGAAATCGAACCGGCCGTTACCAATGAATCCATCGATCAACTCGGCTGCGTTCTTGCGCAGTTCAGGCTCGAACTTCGTCAGGAAGGTGCGGGTGAAAAGGGGGTTGAGAATCTTGCGCAGATCAGGCTGATAGGGCGGATCGGCGTCCAGTGGGTTCAGTCTCACCGGAGACGGCCGAGGCGCCACACCTTTCGACGAGAAGGTGTATGGATCTTCCAGAATTCGTCGCACATCCTCGTACCGGAAAACCATGTACTGGCCACCGCCGTCGGCATCAGTGTGCGCGACAGGGCATTTTTCGCGGGCGTACGCGAGCACATCCCACTTGATCTTCTCGTGCGCGGGATCCCACATGTCAAAGTGCGGAAGCAATTCTTCGTAATCGATCCCCGGGTTGGACACCATCCACCACCACGCCCTTCATCGCCACTTAGTCATCCGCGCAGTTCACGCGGGAGCGTAAATCAGATTAAACCATCACCGTTTGGTTAGGGCCACCATGGCGAAATAGCTTCCGTCGGTCAGAACGTGATCATGCCGCGCATGATGGTTCCGCTGAGCAAATCGTCGTAGCCCTCGTTGACCTGCTCGAGGCGGTAGGTCTTGGTAATGAGCTCCTTGAGCTTGAGTTCGCCCCGTTTGTACAACGAGAGCAGACGGGGCAGGTCGGCGTGCGGGTTGCACCCTCCGAACACGTTGCCGACGATCTCTTTTTGGCTGAGGATCACGTCGACCAGCACGACGTCGACGTTGGTCACGCTAGGAGGCGCGACGGATGTCAGGCAGGCCCGACCGCCCTTGCGGGTCAGCAGCATGAGGGGCATCAGCATGTCGCCGCTCATCAGGCTTGCCGTCATGATGGTTTTGTCGGCCATGACACCTCGGGTCAGCTCGGTGACTAGAGGCATCGCCTCCTCCATCGACGCGACCGAGTGGGTGGCACCGAGCAACTCGGCCTGCTGCCGGCGGAACGGCACCGGATCGACCGCAACGATGACCTCGGCGCCGGCGATCCGCGACCCCTGAATGGCACTCGACCCGACGCCGCCGCACCCAACCACGACGACGGTGTCCCCCGGACCGACCTGTGCACGATTGACCGCCGCCCCGAATCCCGTTGCCACGCCGCATCCCACGAGCGAAGCCAGCTCCAGCGGGATGTCGTCGTCGATCTTCACGCACGAGTCTTGGTGAACGACGGCGTACGGGCTGAAAGTGCCCAACAACGACATCCGGGCCAAACCTTGTCCGCGAGCATGGGTGCGCGGTTTGCCGTCCACGATCGGCATTCCGGCCATGATGACGGCACCGTAGTTGCACAACACCGAATCACCGCTCGCGCACCACCGGCAGTGCCCGCATGCCGGCATGAAGGCCATCACAACGTGGTCACCCGGCTTGAGCCGCGTCACCCCGGCGCCGACCTCTTCCACGACACCGGCGCCTTCGTGTCCACCCACGATCGGAAGACCAATTGGCATGTCTCCCTTGACACCATGGTCGTCGGAGTGACAGAGGCCGCTGGCGGCGAGCCTGACCCGCACTTCGCCGGGCAGCGGGTCGTCGAGTTCGACGTCCTCAACACTCCACTTCTGCCCGACTTCCCACAAGACCGCCGCCGTTGTCTTCACTGGTTCTCCTTCGTGACTGAAAAGTAAGGGAGCGCGCAGAAGTCGCGGAGCTACCGGATGTCGAATTCGATCGGCAAGGCGTACAGGACGCGGCTCATCCCCGGCCGTCGCGCGATCTCGGCCCCCGGAGCAAGCCGTAGGTTGGTGATCCGTTCCAGGAGCGTGTCGATGGCGATGCGAATCTGCTGGCGCGCCAGGTGCATGCCGATGCAGCGGTGCACGCCCATACCGAAACCGACATGCGGGTTGCGTTCCCGGGTGTAGTCGAGTTCGTCGGCATGGTCGAAAACGTCGGCATCACGGTTTGCGCTGCCGAAGTGCACCAGCACCCGGTCGCCGGCGTGCAGCTGAGTGCCGTTGAGCTCCACGTCGCGGGTCACGATGCGTCCCATCGCATTGACCGGCGAGGTGTACCGCAGGAACTCATCCAGGATCGTGCGTTCCCAGCCCGGCTTGCGCACCAGCTCCTCGAACAAGGGGTTGGTGGCCAGCTGGAGCACCATGTCGCCGATCGCGACCTTGGTGGTGTCCAGACCGCCGACGAACAGCACCTGCACGACGCCGATCCGTTCGGCATCGGTCAACGGGCGGCCCAGCACCGTTCCCGTCGTGACGGCGTCGACGATGGCTCCCGGCTGCGAACTCGCCGCCCGTTTCTCGACGAATTGCACCATCAGTTGGTAGAAGTCCAAGACACCCTGAGTGTCGCCGGTGATGAAGCGCTCGTTGCACTCCGCGGCGTTGCGGAAGAGCTCGCCGTCGTCGTCTTCGAAGATCACCGACGCCAGGACGTTGGTGACAAACGGTCCGGCGAAATCCTGCATTGCTTCGCATCGGCCCGACCCGACCCAGGTGTCCATGGCGCAGCGAGCGATCTCGCGGACCCGCTCGTCGCTGGCGGCGAGCCGTTTGGGGTGAAAGAACGGATTGAGCAACTGGCGGAAGCCGTGCTGCAGCGGCGGATCGGTATCCAACGGAGGCAACGGCACCCCGCCATTGCCGGAGATGTTGGTGTACTCCGTGGAAGAGAAAGTCTCGGGGTCGGTCAGCACGCGCCGGACGTCGTCGTACCGGGTCACGATGTGATAGCCACCTGTGGCCGAAGTGTGTGGGACCGGACAGTGCCGGCGCGCGTAGCCCAGAATCTGTACTGATCGGTCCGCGTGCTCTTTGTCGAAGAAATCGAAATCCGGTAATAGGGCCGCTATCTCAGTTTCGGTCAGCACTGACGCGAGTTGGGCATCGCTATTCGCCGTGTCGGTCATGGAAACGGGCCCCTCTCGCCGTGCCGCTAGTGCAGCGCTGTGCGGCCAACCGATGAGCATGCCGACCGCGTGGAGCGATCCGGCTCTCCCAGTTTCGGAGTTGTCCAGATCACAGTCGCCAATAATCTAACGATGATTGGCTACCGCGAGCAAGTCTCGGCCGTCGGCGCGCCTTGCTTCGACTGTCACCACACGGGAACCGCCGTCCGCGCTCGACGCCAGTCAGACCCCGACCGAGGCCGGCCGCGCCGCGCGTTCACGCCAACACCGGATGAGCTCGGCATTCTCGGCCGGCGTGCTGCCGTAGATCGCGATCTCGTCGACCCCCGCCGCCCGGTATTCGGCGAGCCGGTCGGCACAGTGCTCGACGGAACCGATCGCACACGACTCGGACATCCACTCGTCGGGCACGAGCCGTGCCGGCTCCATCAACTCGGCACGGTGGAAATCCTGATCGGCGTTCTTACCCATCAGCTGTTTGTGCGTCCGCAACTTGTCCAGCACCGACTGATCCCAGCCGTTGGAGTTGGTCAGCGCCTCGCCATGCCCGGGCCACTCGAGGTAGGTGACCGCACGTGCGTGCGCGTAGGCGCGCGTGCTGAACTCGTCCAGCTCGGCGGCCACCACGATCGGGTGGCAGATGCGCAGCGAGGCCGGGTCGCGATTGCGGTCGGCGCAGGCGTTGCGCAGCCGCTCCACCACCGTGCGCACCGCATCGACGGTGAGGAAGGGATAGAGCATCACGGCGTCGAACGCGGCGTGGGCGACGGCCTTGGCGAACTTCGGTCGGCCGTACCCGCACGCCCAGACCTCGGGCTTGGGAACATCACCCAGCGCATCGATGGTCCGCAGTTGGGTGCCGTTGTAGTCGACCACGCCGCCTTGCCAGAGTGCTTTGACGGTCTCGGCGTAATGAACGAAGTGGTCGTAGGACAATTCCGGCATGTCCGGTAGCGGCACGCCGCGCCCAAGTCCGAGCACGAACCGCGGCCCGTAGAGCGCGTTCATGGTCGCGCCGAAGCTCGCGGCCACCATGGGGTGGCGCGAGGACGCCGACCACACCCCAGTGCCGACGCCGAAACGCGTTGTGCGCGCGGCGATGCCGCCGAGAATGGCGCCGGAGTCCTTGAGGTCGAAGCGTTCGCTGAGCCAGCCACGGCGAAAGCCGAGGCGCTCGGCGGCCTGCGCATCAGTCAGCGCGGTGCTGATGTGGGTGAAGCCGCGCTCTCGCTTGGTGGTCACCCGCCCGCAGATGAGGTAAATGCTGAGGTCGTCGACGACCGGCGCGAGTTGGCCGCTCGGGTCGTGATCCACGGTTTCCATTGCTGTGCTCCTCGGTGACGTCGCCGCGTGCAGCCGTGATCAATCCCATTGACCACCGGCATCTTTCAATCAATAACAGTAAGAGTACTTGTACGCAACGCGGCAGTGCGACAATTTGCAGATGCCGGCATCGCTGAAAGGTGGAGGCCAACTCACCCGTCGAACCGTGATCGCGACCGCCATCGCGCTCATCGAATCCGACGGCGTGGACACGTTGACCATGCGCAAGCTTGCCCGTGCCTGCGGAGCGGCGCCGATGTCGCTGTACCGGCACGTCGCCACGAAAGAGGAGCTGTTGCACGCAGTCGTGGATGCCTATCTCGCCGACGTCGAACTGCCGTCTACGGACGACCTGCCGTGGGATGAAGCGATCGAACGGGTCGTGCTGACCGTCGCGGCAGCATTCGACGCGCACCCACAGCTAGCGGAGATTCTGGCAGTTCAACCGATCGACGCCGCCGCGGTGTTGGACGCGATGGAACGCATCGCCCGAGCCTTGGGGTCTGCGGGATTCGACGACGGCGCGGTCAGAAGTGGACTGGCGACGCTGAGTGCCTTCGCCACCGGCTACGCGCACCGGCGTGCCGCGCATCGCCGGGCCCCGGATGTCCGCGCACGCCGTTTCGGTCGCCTCGCCGAGGAGCCGGAACGCTTTTCGGCTCTATTGTCGGTCTCCGCGGGGGAGGGTCTCGACACTCCAGAAAACTTTCGCGTCGGACTCGGATGCATCATCGACGCCCTGCGGCGTCAGGCGCCGGGCCCACGGCGTCGGGTCGGGTAGCCGACACGACCGGGCAATCCAAATCGTCACTGCCTCAACGATTGATCGCGGAACTGAGCTGTTCGATCAGCTTGTGTTTGCGGACTTTTCCGGTCGGTGTGAGCGGCAGGTCCTCGGCGCGGTAGAACACCACCCGCTTGGGCACCTTGAACCGCGCCAGATTGTCCCGGCAGAGGTCGAGGACGTCGTTTTCGGTAATTGTCGCGTCCGGCGCCGGAACGACGACCACCCAACCGGCCTCACCCCAGCGGTCGTCGACCATGCCAACAGCGAAAGCCTGGCTGATCTCGTCGTGGGATGCCAGCAGATCCTCGATCTCCTTGGGCATCACCAGTTCGCCGCCGCTCTTGTACAACTCGCGGCTCCGACCGGTCACCTGCAGGTAACCGTCGGCCCGCACCCGTCCAAGGTCTCCGGAGAACAACCGCCCCTGCCGCAGCGTCGCGGCGGTCTCCTGTGGACGGTTCCAATACCCGAGCATCACGGTCGGCCCGGACGACACCAACTCGCCTTCCTCGCCGGGCGGCAGATCCTTATGCGTCTCGGGATGCACTGTCGCGTAATGCACCAGAGCGTCGGTGCCTGGAATAGACGCGGCACCGGCCATTTTCGCCTTCCCGGCGGTTTCGGCGGTGAATTCCAACGGGTCTTCGGGTCGTGTCAACGTCATCGCCCCGCCGCACTCGGTCATCCCGTAGCCGGTGACGATCTCGCTGACACCGAGACGGTCTTCGACGTTGCGCCACAACCAGATCGGCGCAGGGGCCGACCCGCAGAGCATCGCCCGCAGGGAGGTGAGGTCGTAATCGCGGCGTGCGGCACTCTCGACCAACGCGACCGCCATGGTCGGCACGCACAGGATGTCACTGGCGCGGTGCCGGTCGACACCGGCGAAGTACCCTTCGGGACTGAACGTGGGCTGCAGAACGACCGCACCGCCGGCGAACATCGCCGAGAGCAAGCCTTCGATGTAACCGAACATGTGATAGCAAGGCAACGAGAACAGGATGCGCCGCCCGTCCTCATAGGCTCGTGTCAATGCCGACGCATAGGCGGTACGCAACACCGCGTCGTGGGTGACCAGTACGCCTTTGGGTGAGCCCGTCGTACCCGAGGTGTACAGCATGTCGCCGGGGTCGGCGGGGTGGGCCGCCAAATCGTCGGCAGCACCGCGGTTCTCGTCGCCGAGCTCAGCGAGTCCGGGCACCGTCAGGCAGCCGCGGCGTGCTCGGCCGTCGTTGTCGAGCAGCACTACATCGAGCGCGAAACCGGACCGCGGTGAATCCCAGCCGGGCATGATGCCGTCCAGCATCGACTGATAGTCGAGGCCATGGAAGCCGGTCATGGTGACTAACACGCGGCACCCGGCGTCATTGAGGACAAAGCGCAATTCGTCCTGCCGGTAGAAGAAGTTGACCGGAACGGCGATGGCTCCGACCCGGGCGATAGCGAACTTGACCGTCACAAACTCTGGGTAATTGGCCATCACCATGCCGACCCGATCGCCCGCGTGGACACCGAGTGCCGCGAGGCCGTCGGCCAGCCGGCGTGACTCTGCCGCGACCGCAACGTAACTGAGTTCTGCATCGTCGGTGAGCACCAAGGGCCGCTCGCCGTACTGCGCAGCGCACCAATCAAGCCACTCGGATAGGGTGTGAGATCGCCACACGGGGAATCGCGCGCGAAGCAGCTCCCGTCGCGCAGCGATGCTCGCGGTCAACGACTTACCCACGCCATGTCGGCCGCTTCCCTACCCCACCGGGTTGGTGCCGAGTTTTGCATGAGACATGTCGCTGATTTCGGCCCAGCGCTTGGTTATTTCGTCCAGAGTCGGCGGTGTGCCGAATGTGACGCCGTCGTTTTGGAACTGCGCGACGCGCTGCACCAGGCCGCCGCCGACGACGAAAACCGAACCGGATTCCTGGTTCTCTTCTGAAACCAGGTAACCGACGGCCGGCGCGACGTGGTCGGGGTTCAGCTTGTCGAGCACCTCCTGGGGTGCGATATCGGCGGTCATCCGAGTGGCAGCCATCGGCGCGACCCCGTTCGCGGTGATCCCGTACTTGGCGCCTTCGATCGCCAGGGTGTTGAGCAAGCCGACCAGTCCGAGCTTGGCGGCGCCATAGTTGGCCTGACCGAAATTGCCGTAGAGCCCGCTTGTCGACGTCGCCATGACGACGCGACCGAACTTCTGCTCGCGCATGTGCGGCCACGCCGCACGGGTGACGTAATAGCCGCCGTAGAGGTGCACTTGAATGACCGCGTCCCAGTTCTCATCGGTCATCTTGTGAAACGCGCCGTCGCGCAGGATGCCCGCGTTGCTCACCACACCGTGCACAGCCCCGAAGTTATCGATCGCGGTCGCAACGATCGCCTCGGCCCCTTCCCGGGTGGCCACACTGGAATAGTCGGCGACCGCACGGCCACCGGCACCGACAATCTCGTCTACGACCTTGTCCGCCATGCTGGTTCCCGATCCCGAGCCGTCCCTTGCCCCGCCGAGGTCATTGACGACGACGAGCGCTCCGTTGCCGGCCAGGAAGTGCGCATAGGACCGACCGAGGCCCCCGCCGGCGCCGGTGACGATGACAACCTTGTCCTGCAATCCGGGCACTTATGATCCTCCAGTCGGTTTCAGACGCTGACAGCTTGGTTTAATTTAGATTCAAATTTTCACTCGAGTCAACCGGCGTCGGGCAGAGTCGCGAAGATCTGGCGGTTTCGAATGCCTTGCACACGCCCACGCACCCGCGACGCTGCGGCCGACTAAAGTGCCAATGATGGCGAACGGCGTCTCCCGAGGGGCCTACTTCGACACGGGTCTCGACGTCCTCTCCGACCTGGGTTACGGCGGGCTGAAGTTGGCCGAGGTGTGTCAGCGGCTCGGGATCAGCACCGGTTCCTTCTATCACTACTTCGAAAACTGGCCCGCGTACACCCGCGAACTGGTCGAGCACTGGCGCCAGGTAAACACTGTTCGGTTGGTGGAGTGGATTCGGACCGAACCCGATCCGCGCCGACGCATCGACCGCATCATCGACATCGGCCTGAATTTGCCCCACGGCGCTGAGGCGGCTATCCGCGCGTGGAGCAGCGTGGATGCCCACGTGTATGCGGTACAAGCCGCCGTCGACAAAGAGCGCCACCAGATTCTTCGAGAGTGCGCATTCGAGATTCTGCGTAACGATCGGCAGGCGCAATTGTTCGCCGACTGGGCGGTCTACCTGCTGGTGGGCTACGAGCAGGCCACCTTGCCTCCCGACCCCGCCGCGCTCGAGTGGATTGTCAGCCAGTTGCTCGACGCCTTGGACGCCGACCGATTTTCTTCGGTGCCGCGCAGCTGAGCGACACGCTCATATCGCCAGCGCGGCCCGATGGGCTTCCTTGAAGCTGTCGAAGGCGGTTCGCGGTGCTACGGCGTCTCCGACCACCGAGTGGGGAATGCTGAGCGCCTGTACGACTGGAAGCAGACTGAGCGCCGGCCGCATCGGCACTGCGGCGACCACCGATCCGACGGCCAGCTCATCGATCGTCTCGCCGTCCGGCCGGACGATGGTGGCCACGCCGTCCTCCAGGTCGCCGAAAATGCCCTGGGTGATGATGCGTTTCAGCCGCCGGTGCCAGGTACGGGGGGCTTCGAAGCGATGCAGAATTCCGCCGAAGGGCATCACCGTCTCATAGCAGGTGACAAAGGTGACGGACCTGCCGTCGGCGGCCAGCGCCTCGGCGACCAGCGCTGCTTCGTTGGTACCGAGCGCGTCGTAGACGAGGACGTCGTCGTGCACGCTGCCGGAGAGCGCCGCGGCGGTGCTGATCATGTGTTCGGCGCCGACCAGGTCCGGCGCGAACGTCGCCCCCGTCGCCAGAACAACGTGATCCGGCGCGAGGTCGGCGAGCATGGCTGCGGTGACCTCCACGCCGAGCTCGACTTTCACCTGTGCTTCGGCGAGTTCGTTTACCAGATGGTCCAGCGAGCTGGCCAGGTCGGCTGCCGCGGTGAGTTCGACGGCGCGCAGCCGACCGCCGGTGCGCGTTCCGGCGTCGAGGATGCGAACTTGATGCCCGCGCTGCGCAGCGATCTCGGCGGATTTGAGACCCGCCGGCCCGGCGCCGACGACCAAGACCTGCTTGCGGAGGGTAGCGGGCCGGATGCGGAGCTCCTCCTCGCGCAGCACCGCCGGATTGTGAAAGCAGCTTGCGGTCGGCGAACCGGCGAGCTTGCGGTCGACGCAGACGTTCGCCGCGACACAGGGACGGATCCGATGCGCCTGCCCGGACTCGAGCTTGCGTATCAGCGCGGGCTCGGCGATGTATGCGCGGGTCATGGCTACCAACTCGCACTGGCCCTGAGTCAGCAGCGCCTCGGCGGTACCGGCAGAAGCGATCCGCCCGGTCCCGATCATCGGGACGGTTGTGTTCAGAGATTCGCGCAGCTGCCGCAGATAGCGGATGTTGGCGCCCTCGGGCTGCCGGTAGTTCGGGATCGCACGGTCGTAGCTCGGCCCGCCATAGCCGACAGTGGTGTTGAGCACATCGATCTCGCCGGTGTCGAGTAGGCGTTGCAGACCTTCTGCGATAGCTCGAGGGCCTTGTCCCCCGTCGTCGGCTGCCCGTAGGTCGTCGGTCGGGGTCCGATAGCCGAGTATGCGGTTTGCACCGATTTCGGCGCGGACCTGATCAATGAGGCAGCGGGCGAAACGTGTCCGATCGCCGCTGCCGGACGGCCCCCATTCGTCGTCGCGCGAGTTGTTCCACGGTGTCAGGGACTGCTGAATCAAATACCCGTGCCCGCCGTGGAGTTCCACCCCGTCGCACCCCGCCTGTGCGACAAGCCGCGCAGCGCGTCGATAGGCGTCGAGGACCTGCTCGATCTCTGCGCCGGTCATCTTGTGCACCGGCTCGCCCTCGGGCGTCTGGGTGTGGTCGAACCCCCACAACGCCGGCCGGGCGACATCGTTGTCGGTGCGGAACGTGGCGCCGAAGTGCACCAGCTGCACGATCAGCGGCGTGCCCTCCCGGTGCACCGCCTCGGCCAGGCGCGCGTGCCGGTCCAGGATCTCGGCCGGGTATTCGCCGAATGGGTTGACGTAAAACGGGTGCGCAATCAGCAGCCCTAGGCCGCCCGCAGCTCGTTGCCGGGCGAACTCGATGTACGAGTCGGCAGGCAGCAACGGGTTCCGCCAGGGTTCGCTGATGCTCGTGGCAGTCATGACGACGCGGTTGCGCAACTTCACCGTCCCGACCTGAAGCGGGGACAGCAGCGTAGGAAAACCAGTCACGGACCGGTCTTCTCCGGTGTGAACACGATCGGCAGTGACTCGACGCCCCGGGTGTTGCCGCCTCCCGTCCAGCGAATCTCGGCGCCCGGAGCGATCCGGGCGTCGGGCAACCTGCTCAACATCTCGTCGACCACCGCGGAAAGTTCGGCCACCGCGAGGTGTTCGCCCAGACAGCGATGCCGGCCGGTGCCGAACGTCACGTCCGACGGCGAGCGCGGCCGATCCAAGCTGAACGTGTCGGGCTCCGGAAACACCTCGTCGTCACGGTTGGCTGCGCCGAAACAGAGCATCACCTTGTCGCCGCTGTGCAGGTGTTGCCCGCGCTTTTCATGGTCGGCCACCACCGTCCTGGCCATGTGCATCACGGGCGCATCGAGTCGCAGGGCCTCGGCGATAGCCACGTGACGCAGAGACGGGTCAGCCAGCAGCCGGTCCCGCAAACCCGGCTCGGCCAGGATCCGGTAACAGAGGCTGCTGATACCGTGCACCGTCGTCTCGTGGCCGGCAGAGATGATCAGGCGAACCATTCCCAGGATCGCGGCGGGCTCGAGCGGGTCGCCGTTCTCGCCGGACAACGCCACACCGATGATCTTGCTCAGAGTGTCGTCGCCGGGCTCGTCGATTCTCTCGTCGATCTCGCGCTGGACGAAGGCCTCGAACCGTTTGGCGCTGGCCATCTTTTCGTCAAGACTCACCTTGGCCGACGAGAGGTACTCCATCATCAGCCGGCGCATCTCGTCGGCTCGATCGCGGTCCAAGCCGAGATAGTGCGCCAGTACCGCGGGCGGTACCGGGTCGGAGACAGCTGACACCAGGTCCGCGTGGCCGTCCGCGACGAACTTGTCGAAGCACTCCCGCACCAGCTCCCGGATAGCATCGTGGTTCAGCGCGACGGCCTTGTTCGTGAAGAACGGCATGACCATCTTGCGGTACGCGGAATGCTCGGGCGGATCGAACTCGGCCGGCACCAGGCGCATCGATGCCCCGGTCGGCGGAATCATGATCCCCTGCGTTGTCGTGAATACCGAGTGATCGCGTGCGGCATCGACAACGTCGTCGTAACGGGTCAGCGTCCAGAACCCGCCATAGTTGTCGCTCCAGCCGACCGGGCGGCGACTCCGGAGATCCGCGAGAGTCTGGTGCATCCGCGGTGGCAATTCCGGATCGCCATGGTCGAATCCGGTGGACGCCGGCCTAGTGCCCCGTGATGTCCCCGACTCCCTCATTCGGAAACCCCGTGCCTCATTTCGGCCGCAGTGGGTGCTGACACGACGGGTTGGCCGAGCTCGAGCTTTGAAATCCAGTCGTCGCAGTAATCGCGCCAAGTGGTGACCTTGTTTGCGTCGAATTCGAGAACTCCCGTAACCGGGATTTCCGCGATCACGGTGCCGTCGGCGCGGTACAGGTTGTCCGACCTTTCCACGACCACTCGGCGCGAGGTTGCGAGCAAGGTCCGGATCGGGCACTCGACCGTCGCGATCTGCAAGGCGTCGAACATCTCGTCGAGACCCTTCAGGCACTCTTCGAGACCCGTCAGGGCACCACGGCCGCTGTTCCACCAGACCAAGTCGTCCGTGCCGTACCGGCGGAACGATTCCTTGACTCCTTCGACACCCGGTCCCCACATCTCGAGGATGTGTCGCACGATCCGTTCCTCGTTGGTCACATCGGCCGCCTCAATCGAGCTGGCCGACGGCCAGCAGCGGGCCCGGATCGAAGTAGTCGCGCCACTGGGTGATCTTGCCATCGGCCCATTCGAGGACACCGACCACGGGAGCGGCGAAGATCTCCTCTCCGTCGGCGTCGAACACCCGGTCTATCCGCTCGACCATCACCAGGCCCGGCGTGGCCAATAGGGAGCGAGCGTCCACCCTGGTGCTGCTGAACTTCCATGCCTGGGCTTGCGCAGTCAGCAGTTCGATGCACGCTTCAAGGCCTTCGACGCTGGGAATGCCGGTATTGATCCACTTCACGTCGGGGGCGCAATAGCGTTTGAACGCGTCGATGATGCCGTCCACCCCTGATTCCCACAGCGCGATCATGTCCCGCGTGTGGCGTTCTTCGTCAAGCATGTGTCCGCCTCCTTCGTTCTCGTAAGCCGATCGGTGGAATAACGCGGCCGCGCTAGACGAGCGCGGGAACCTCCGGGACGCTCGATCTGGCGCAGCACATCGGCCAGATTCCAGTAGTCGCGGTTCTGCGCGATCAACTCACCGCGGATGACACCGGTCGAAATCCCACGGATGGTGAACTGCTGGCCCTGTCCGGTGAAAATGCCGAAGCTGCCGTCGATCACACCGGACACGGTCCACTCGAAGCTGTAGCTGTCCTCGTCGACCACGAGGCTCTCCTGCACCGCATTGAAGGAGTCGCCCGCCGCCTCGAAGTAGAGGTCCCAGAAAGCCTGCACCGAATCTTTTCCCCGGTGGATCTGCTGGACAGCGAGGTCCTCGTAGCTGATGTCGTCGGTGAAGCAGGCCAGCGCCGCTGGAACATCCTTGGCGGCGAACGCATTCCAATAGCGGGTCAGCATGTCTCGATTAGCGGCGACTGACATCGTGACTCTCCTTCTGGTGAGTGACCAGGGATTCGTGGTCGGTTGGCGGGGGCGTTGCCGTAGCCGAGTGGTAGTGCTCACGCAGCGCCGCCTTGGCCACCTTTCCGGTGGCATTGCGGGGCAGCGCCGCGACGACGTCAAGGTGTTTGGGGTACTTGTAGCGGGCGATGCGGCCCGCGCACGCGGATTGCAGAGCGTCGAGGGTCACGTCGGCGCCCGGGCTCGCCACCACGACCGCCAGGCCTACCTCGCCCCACTTCGCGTCGGGGACGCCGATGATCGCCACCTCGGCGACTTCGGGCAGGTCGATGAGAACGTTTTCGACTTCGGCCGCATAGACGTTCTCGCCACCGGACTTGTACATGTCCTTGTAGCGACCGGCGATATAGAAATAGCCGTCGGCATCGCGGCGGGCCGCATCGCCGGTGCGGAACCAGCCGTCCACGAAATACTGTTCGTTGGGCAGGTTCCAGTAGCCAGGGGTGACCGCCGGCCCCTTCAGCCACACCTCGCCGACCACGTCGTCGGCGACATCGGTCAACGTGTCGGGATCGACCAACCGCACCGCGGTATGCAGCACCGGCTTGCCGCACGTCCCCGACAGCGCCCGCTCCAGTCCCTCCTCGAGCACCAGCGCGGCCGGGCCAGTCTCGGTGCCGCCGTACTGCGGGTGCAGCGCGACATCCTTGGCAGCGAAGGCCCGCAGCAGCTGCGGAGTGGTGGTACCGCCGCCCAGGACGATCTTGCGCATCGTGCCGAAGTCGGTGGTGCCGAACGTCGGATCGTCGATGAGGGTCTGAAGCAGCGACGGCGCGGTGGTCAGATGGGTCACCCCGTTGGTCTGCTCGCCGATGTAAGCCAGGATTGCCGCCGGGTTCCAGCGCGCCATCGTGGTGACCTGCCCGCCATGCATCAGTATCGGGTTGGCCAGCACGTTCAACCCGCCGGCATGGAACAACGGCATTGGGTTGAGCATGTTCACAGCCGGGGCCGCGACCTGAGCCGCGGTGAGGATGTTGAAGGCGTTCCACATCATCGATGCGTGCGAGACCAACGCTCCCTTCGGCGTACCGGTGGTGCCGGACGTGTAGAGGATGTGCGTGATGGCGTCAGGGTCGTGGGGTTGCGGCGGCAGCGGAACGAGTCCATTCCCGGGCTCGGCGCTGGTCAATGTCTCCAGCTCGAGAATGGTCTGCACGCCCGCGGCGTCGGCGACGTCGCGCGCGGGTTCGACCCAGGTTGCGTCGTGGGTCAGTGCGGACACGGCGGCGTCGATGCACTGGTGCCGCATCTCCGCGGTGACCAGCCGCCAGTTCAGCGGCACCATGACCACACCCGCCCGCATCGCGGCGAACTGCAGCACGAACGCCCGTGGCGCGTTGTCGGCGACGACGGCGATCCGGTCTCCCGGCCGCAGTCCATGTGCCAGCAGCGCGGCAGCAGCCAAGCCCACTCGCTGCTCCAGCTGGGCCCAACTCACCTGCTCGCCAGTGTCGGCGCTGGCCAGCGCGATGGCGTGCGGCCGAACCGAAGCGTGGTGCGCGACCCAATCCGATACCGGAAATTGGAAAGTCCTCGACGGCATTGTCACCAGGGGGCACGACCGTCTGAAGCCGGTGTCGTGGCAACGATGTACGAACAATGCATGTTTCGTCAGCCCGCCCTTCTCCTACGTGCCCGATGGCCATCGAAGGCATTCGTCCGCACGGTGGGCACGAACTTGATCACGACGCGCCCCGGGTGATCGGCTGCGCGAGCATGGGCCTGCTGCGCCTGCTCGTCGTGCGGGTCGTAGCGGCGGGCGATCTCGGCCAGGAACCACAGAATGCGTTCGCGTTCCCGGACGACCTCGCTAATTCCCTTGAAGGACAGCGACTTTGAATGACCCATCGAGGTGCCCATCGAAGAGATGACCACGCACGAGCGGGGATCGCGCATGATCGCTTTGACGCGAACCCGGGATTCCTCGGCGCACAACCAGATTGCGCCTTCAGCGTGAATGAAAGCCTCAGTCAGCGCGACCGGGTCGCCAGCGCGGTTCGTCCAGCAGAAGGTGCACTCGAATTGCTCTGCCAGCAGTTGCGCGACCTCCTCGTCGCTGAGTGTGAACGCGCGGGCATCAGCGAGCGAGTCAACCTGAACGTCGCTACGTGAGGGCGGCGAGGAACTTCGGGTCATCGAGCATGTCCTTCCATGCGGCTGCTCAACAGGTTTCGTGACACGTCCGACGTGACGTCAGGCTCGTGCGGTATGCACCACTTGAGGCTCGGTGAACGCCAGCAGCCCGTCGACCCCGTTCTCCACACCGATGCCGCTCCATTTGGCGCCACCGAACGGCACCGTCGGCAGCAGCGCCGCGTGGGTGTTGACGAAGGCTGTACCGCACTCGAGGCGTTCGGCCACGTCACGGGCAGCCACTTCATCGGAGCCCCACACCGAACCGCACAGGCCGTACATCGTCGCGTTGGCCCGCTCGACCGCTTCGTCCACCCGCGAATAGCGCAGGATCGGCAGCACCGGACCGAACTGCTCCTCATCGACGACCGCGACACCCTCGGCGACATCGGCGAGGATGGTGGGCTTGAAGTAGTAGCCCGGCCCGTCGATCGCGTCACCACCGGCGACGATTCGGGCACCGTTGGCCACGGCGTCCTGCGCCAGGCCTTTGACGCGTTCGAACTGCGGTCGGGTGGACAGCGGACCCATTTGCGTGGCCGGATCGGTCGGGTCACCGACCGCGATCGCCGATGCCGCGGCTCCGAAGGCCTCGATCGCCTCGGCGTACACCCCGTCCGGCACGTAGATCCGCTTGGGCAGGGCGCACGCCTGGCCGGTATTGAAGAAAGCCACGCCGAGCAGCGCCGGGATCACCGAAGCCAGATCGGCGTCAGGCAACAGGATTGCAGCGTCGTTGCCGCCGAGTTCCAATGTCAGCCGCTTGAGGTCGGCGCCGGCCGCCACGGCGACATTCTTGCCGCCGGCGATCGAACCGGTGAAGGTGATTTTGCGGGGAATCGGATGCGCTACCAGCGCCCGTCCCAAATCGTCTCCACCCGAGATCACGTTCAGCACGCCGGGCGGCAATACCTCGCCCATGATCTCGCCCAGCAGCAGGGTTGCCATCGGGGTGAAGGGCGAGGGCTTGACGACGACGGTGTTGCCGGCCAACAGCGCCGGCGCGATCTTCCACATCGCTAGCCCCAACGGGAAATTCCACGGCGTGATCGCGCCGACAACACCGATGGGCCGCTGCGCGACTTCGATGAGCGCGCTGCTGTCGTCCTGCAGGATCCGCCGCGGGATTTCCATCTGGGCGAAAACCTGCAACCACGCGACGCAGATCTGCACCTCACTGGCGGACAGCGGGGCGGGCTTGCCCGTCTCCGCTGTCAGCGTGGTCGCGAGTTCGCTGTGGGCAGCGGCGATCGCGTCCGCCAGCCGCAGTAGCGCTTTGCGTCGCTCGGCTTCGTCCAGCCGCCACGACCGCCCGGCGGCTTGCGCACTTTCCAGCGTGTCATTGAGTTGCTCGACGGAGCACTCCGGCGCTTGACCCACCACGTCGCCCGTCGCGGGATCGATCACGTCAAAGGTTGCCTGCGCGTGGACTTTGTTCCCGTTGATCGTCATCGCGACCATAGTTCTCGCCTTCTCTTTCTCGAGTGAGGTAGCGGCAGGCAGTCGATGCGGCCCGGCTGGTAACGCCAGGTGACACAGCGTGTAAAGCTAACACTGATTGGTTTACTCCGAAAGTGTCGGCGGCGTCCGTAACACTTCCTCCACCAAACGGCATTGAGCAGCCTAACGTTGTTTGATAACCTCAGCTCCCAACACGCTGCTCGAACACATCGTGGTGAGGAGACAGTCAGTGAGCGGACCCTTGTCCAGAGAGCGCGTCGCGGATGTCCTCGTTGTCGGCGGCGGCCACAATGGGCTGGTAGCCGCGTGCTATCTCGCTCGAGCCGGGCTGGACGTCCTGGTGCTGGAAAGCCGCGATGTGCTCGGGGGCTGTACGACCACGGAGATCCTGATCCCCGAAGCGCCCGAGCACTGGTTCAGCCCCTGCGCAGACGACGTCATATCGCTTCGAGCCTCGACGGTTCCCAGGGATCTCGAGCTCGCCAGGTACGGCTACCACGAGATCGACGTCGATCCCCCGTACGTAGCGCTCGCCCCCGACGGCGGGTCGCTCGCGTTCTGGCGCGACGTCGGCCGCACCGTGGCAGAGGTAGCACATTTCTCCCGGCGCGACGCCCGGACGTTCGAACAGCTCATCGAGCAGCTGATGCCGATATCGGATGCCGCGATCGAACTGATGGCGACCAATCCGACGCGACCCGATCTGGGCAGCGTGCTGCGGGCCGCGAGCAAGCTGCGCCGCCCACGCGGTATCCCCACCCTCGCCTCGTTGGCCACCGTTTCGGCCGCCCAGGCGATTCAGGAGCGGTTCGAACATCCGCTAGTGCAAAGCGGCCTGGCTCAGCTCGCCAACTTCGGTTCGCCGATCACCATGGAGCACACCGGGATCAACTTGCTGATCGTCCCGCTGATCATGCGTGTCGGCATGGCACGCCCGCGGGGCGGGATGGGCATGCTGCCACGAGCGCTGGAACGCTCACTGGTCGCGGCCGGCGGCCGGGTCCAGACGTCTGCCCGCGTCCAAGAACTGCTGCTCGACGGCGGTCACATCGCCGGCGTGCGGCTGACCACGGGTGCGGAGCTGCGCGCCCGCACCGTGCTGACGGCGACCGAGCCGACGCAGGTGTTGAACAAATGGCTACCGGACGGTGCATTGTCAGAACGCATGGCCGCGCGCGCTTCACACATACCGACGCGTAGCGGCAACTGCGCACACTTCAAGATTCAGGTCGCTTTTCGCGGCAAGCTGCAGTTGAAGCGGCACAATGCCGCGCGCACCGACGGACTCGATCTACGGACGCCCACCCACGTCGTGGGAAGCATCGACGATATCTGCCGGGCGATCACCGACGCGGGTAGCGGCCGACTGCCCGACCCACTGCCTTACGCGAGCATGATCAACACCGCGATGGACTCAACCCTGGCGCCCGCCGGCCAAGACTGTCTGAGCCTGTGGTCGGGATGGGTGCCGTTGGAACCCGCCGAAGGGTGGGACGACATGAAGGCCGCCACGGAGAAGGCTCTGGTCGAACACGCAATGAGTTACCTGGACGGCTTCGAGTCTTTGGAGGTCGCCCGCTGGGTCGAGTCACCACCGGAGATGATGGCGCGAACCAGCGTGCCCACCGGCAACGTCTACCACGTCGACATGACCATGATGCACCTCGGCCCATTCCGGCCGGCGTGGGGTTTCGGGGGCTACCGGACACCGGTGCCGGGCCTATATCTCAGCGGCGGCGGCACCCACCCGGGGCCCTCGGTATCCGGCCTGCCCGGTCAGCAAGCTGCCCGCACCCTGCTGCGCGACCTGCGCAAAGGGAGAACACGCACGTCGGACAACGCACGACTGGCACAGCACGCGACCTGATGTCGGCCGTCGGCACGACCGCCGAAGCGGCCGGGCGACTCTCAATTGCTGCCGTAGTCCAACTTGAGCTGCGCCCTGGACACCTTGCCGGTCACGTTGCGTGGCAACTGATCCACCACCGACAGTCGCTTGGGCAGCTTGTAGCGCGCCAACCGCTGCGCGGCAAAGGCGTTGAGCTCGTCGAGGGTCACTGCCGTGCCCGGGGCGGGTACCACGACCGCCAGCCCGACTTCGCCCCACCTCGCGTCGGTGACGCCGACAACGGCGACGTCATGGACGTGCGGATGCAGAGCGAGCACCTGCTCGACCTCGGCCGGGTAGACGTTCTCGCCGCCTGATTTGAACATCTCCTTGGTGCGTCCCGACGGGTAGTAGAAGCCGTCGACGTCGCGGTAGGCGGCGTCGCCCGTCTTGAACCAGCCGTCCTCGGTGAAGTATGCGGCCTTGTCCTGCCTCCAGTAGCCGACGGTGATGCTCGGACCGCGCAACCAGATTTCACCCGTCACCCCGGTTTCGACGTCACGGTCGGCGGAATCGACCAACCTGATCTGGGTGTGTGGTGCCGCGCGGCCCGTCGACCCCTTCTTGGCGACGCCGATGTTCGCCCTTTCGTTGTCCAAAACCGTTGCCATCGGCCCCATCTCGGTGCCGCCGTACTGAGGCTGAAGCGGAAAACCGTGGTCGGCCCACTGCTGTAGCAACTCCGGTCCGGCGACCGCCCCGGCGATCACCCCGTGCCGAAGGTGCGACAGGTTCGCACTCGAGAAGCCGGGCAGGTCGGCGATGCGCTGGTACATCAGTGGAATCGCGGCGAAATGCGTGATCGGCGGCTGCCGGCTCAGCATTTGCTGCAGCACCTGCTCGGGGTCGAAGCGCGCCATCGTCGTCACTGCCCCGCCGAAGTAAAGAATCGAATTGGCCATCACGTTCAGTCCCCCGGCGTGGAACAACGGCATCGGGTTGAGATGGTGGCAGCCGGGTTGTGAGAAGCCGGTGGTGTGCGCGGCGCTGAGGGCCTGCCACACCAAAGTCGAGTTGGTCGAGATGGCACCCTTCGGCTTCCCCGTGGTGCCCGACGTATAGAGGATGTGGGTCGGGTCATCCATCGTGATATCACCCGTCGCCCGCAACGGCTTGGCTGTCCAGATCGCATCTTCATAGTCGATCGGGCCTTGCGGGCAATCCCAGGAGAGCTGACGCGGGATCCCTGCCTTGGTGGCGACCTCGAGAGCGACCTCTGCCCAGACACCGTCGTAAACAATGATGCGTGGCTGAGCGTCCAGACATATCTCTTGGATCTCAGCGGTATGCAGGCGCCAGTTGAGTGGGACGAACAGCGCCCCGAGGCGCATGCACGCGAATTGCACCTCGAACACCCGGGGATGATTCTCGGCGATCAGCGCAACCCGGTCACCGTGACCGGCGCCGAGTCCGCGCAGCGTGGCGGCAAGACCTGCCACCCGTTGCTCGAGTTCAGCCCACGTCGTTCGGATTCCGTCTTCGGCGCAGCCGAGCGCGAGCGCATCCGGGCGGTGCTGCGCGTGGTAATCCACCCAGTCGGTGGCGAAGAAGGCCAATTTCGCTCCAATCGCGACGGAGTTACCAAACGACGTATGAATGGTAGTAAAAGGCGCCCATGCTCACTCCGAAGCCGCTCGGCGGGCAGGGCAATGTTGTTTTACCAAACGCTGATCGGTATCGTCCATCCCAATGGCGCCGGACGAAGAGGCCCTGTCGATAACCGGAGATCACCATGACGCAGTTCGACCACCATTCCGAGGATTTTGCGCAGAACTGGCGAGAGATTTACGCCAGCATGCGCAACGAATGCCCGGTGGCGCACAGCGACCAGCACGGGGGCTTTTATGTCCTCACCCGCTACGACGATGCCAAGCGGGTGTTGCGGGAGTCCGACACTTTCGTCTGCGGGCGCGACCTGACATTTGGTGACACCGTCGTCAGGGGCGGGGTGACCGTGCCGACCAACCCGGTGCGGATGGGCATGATGGAGATGGATCCTCCGCAGTCACAGGCCTATCGGCAAGTGCTGGCACCGTGGCTGTCACGCAAGGCCGTGGAGCACTACCGGCCCCGCATGCAGGAGATCGTGTCCTGGATCGTCGACCGCGTGGTCGAGGCCGGTGAGCTCGATTTCATCGACGACATCGCCAACCCGCTGCCCGCGATGGTCTCGCTCGACTACTTCGGCTTGTCGCTGGAGAAATGGAGTGACTACGCGACGATCCTGCACAAGGCCGTCTACCGTGAGCCGGGCTCTGCGCGCGACCTCGCCGGGCTGCTGGACGACTTGCGCGCCACCGTCAAGGCGCGACGCGCGACGGCGCACACCCCGCCGACCAATCTCACCGAGGCGCTGCTCAATGCCGAGGTCGAGGGCGTGCCCATCGACGACGAAACGGTCACCGAGATGGTGTTCATGTTGCTCAACGGAGGTGTCGACACCTCCACTGCGCTGATCGCCAGCATGTTCCTCTACTTGGACGAGCACCCCGACCAGCGGGCTAGGTTACAAGCGGACCCCGGGCTGATTCCCGCCGCGATCGACGAGATGCTGCGCTATTTCACGCCCGGTCCCGGAGTCGCCCGCACGGTCGCCCGCCCGGTCGACATCAACGGCCAGCACCTCGAACCGGGCGACCGGGTATGGCTCGCACTTGGTTCGGCGAATGCCGATCCCGCCACCTTCACCGATCCCGAGCGGATCAATTTCGACCGCGACCGTGGCAGCACACACCTGGCATTCGGGTTCGGCATGCACCGCTGCCTCGGTGCGTTTTTGGCTCCGGTGGAGATCGCCATCCTCCTCGAGGAGGTGTTGCGCCGGTTGCCGGACTACCGCATCGATCGGGACCGGGTCCGGCACTATCCGACGATTCCGCTGGTCAACGGCTACCTCGCGATGCCGGCAACATTCACACCGGGACCACGGGTGCTGAGCGGCTACGCCGAGGCGCTGCCGATTCGGCTGGAACCCGAGGTCGTGGGACGAGGCTGATCGTCGATGCCCCGACGGCGCACGCGATTCCCGATATAGCGTCGGGTCGGCGATGACGCTCCGGTCGAACTCGCTCCGCCCGCCGCGCGGACGGCAGTGGCCGCGCCTCAGCGCCGTCGACCGCCCGAAGCGCTGCACTGGGAGCTCGGGCGCCACGGGGTGGCGGTCACCGGGTTGTGTCCCGGCGGCGTGCGAACCGAGTTCTCCGAGGTGGCGGGGCTGCTCGGCACCGAGAGCCGCACCCCGAGCGCGTTGATGGCCGAGCCTGCCGAGATCGCCGAGGCCGGGTTACGGGCGCTCGCACAGAGCAAACGCGTCGTCATCCCGCGCCGAAGCGTTCGCGCCTTCGCCTGGGTGGGTAGCCACGCCCCGCGGCGAATGTGGTTGCCGTTGGTCGGCCGCATGATGGGCGACGGGAACTGACTCCGACCGGCGCGCGATCACGACGACGACGTGGAGGTGTCGCTCATATAGCTGTCGCGGGTGCCGTCCAGAAAGGTCTGGCGGGCTTTGCTGCTGTCACCGAGCATATTCAGCTCGAAGGTGTAGCTCAGTTCCTGCCGATACAGCCGGCGCAAGTCACGGCCCGCGGTGTTGTTGAGCGTCAACTTGAGGGCCCTGATCACCCGGGGCGCTTTGGCCGCGATCGTCGCCGCGACCTCGTAGGTTTTGACCAGCGCGGCGTCGACCGTCGCTTCCACGTGGTACACGCTGCCATAACTGTGCAACTCGGCGATGTCGAACGGCTCGCAGGTGAACATCGCCGAACGCAGCCGGCGTTCCGGCAGCAGGCCCAGCGCCTGCACCGCGCCGGTCGTCGCGCCGTTGTCCGCCTCGGCGAGCACGAATCGTGTTCCCCGCGAACCGATCAGCACGTCGCAGGTGCCGGCCAGCAGCACCCCCAGGCCGACGCAGTAGCCGTGTATGCAGCCGATGACCGGAACCGCGCACTCGGCAATGGCCACGCTGGTGTCCTGGGACCCCCGAGCCTGACCGAGGATGCCGTCGAATCCCGGTAGGCTCTGCACCTCTTTGACGTCACCGCCGCCGCAAAACCCCTTGCCCTGCGCTCGCAACACCACGGCCCGGACTTCTTCGCGACGCTCGTAGCTGCGCAACAGTTCGGTCAGCTGGGCCAGGTCGCCGATCGAATAGGCGTTGACGGGCGGGCTCTCAACGACCAGTTCCGCGACACCCGCCAGTCGGCCGCTGTCGTGGACGGTCTCGGTTACCGGCACGCAGGTTCTCCCAGCGCCACCCCTGCCTCGCCCAGCAGTCCGCGCGCCTGGGTCACGATCCGCCCGACCAGGTCGGCGACCGTCGGGATGTCGTGTATGGCCGCGGACACCTGACCGGCCACCATCAGGCCGTCCACCACGTCGCCCTCGCGCTGGGCCTTGCGGATCTGCTCTTCCTCCCACACCTGAAAGTCCTCGGGAGACATGGTCTTTCGCATGTCCTCCATGAGCTCCAAACCCTTGTTGCGCAGGCCACGGATCGGGGCGTAGATGCCGCCGTAAACGACATCCTCCCACTCCTTCGCGTCGACGATGCGCTGTTTGTACGCCGCGTGCCACTGGTGCTCCTGGGTGGCGATGAACCGGGTGCCCATTGCGGCGGCGGCGCCACCCATCGCCAGGACGGCGGCCAGCCCGCGGCCGTCGCAGATCCCGCCGGATACCACGACGGGGATGTCAAGCGCGTCGATCACCTGCGGGGCCAGCACCATGGTGTGCACCCCTTTGGCGTGCGTGTGGCCGCCCATTTCGTAGCCCGAGGCGATGATCACGTTGGCACCGCTCTCGGCAGCCTTGAGCGCGTGCCGGACGGACCCGACCTTGGCCATGTGCACCAGGCCCGATTCCCGGATGGCCGCGCCGAACTCACCGGCGAAGCCGGCCGAGGTGACGATGGCCCTCAGCTGGTCGCCGGTCCGTCCGCCGTCACGTTTGACCGCGATGGCCTCGTCAATGCAGATGCGGCTGACCAGGAGGAGCTCGCCGCTGGCCGTCCGGCCGACCGGGACGTTGACGGCAAACGGACGGTCCGTGCTGGACGCCACATGCTCGATCGCCGCGCGGAATCCCTCGCGGAGGAACTGCTCGGAGCTGTTCACGATGGACGGACAGCTGACGGTGCCCAGCCCGCCGGCCGCTGACACCGCGGCGGCCAGCAAAGTGGTCGGCGACGGGCCCATGCCGTCCTGCATGATCGGGTACTCGATCCCGACCATGTCCTGAAAACGACGCCACATGGTCGTCATGGGTTCCTCCTGCAAGAAATCAGCGGCCGTCCTGATCACGGCCAACGGAAACGGTTTTCGGATGGGGCATCGGGTGACGCACGTCCGGCGCCTCGTCCGGGGCCTGGTCTCGCACCCAGCTGACGGCCTGCGTGTAGGCCTCGATCAGTCGGTCCTCGGCCGGGTAATCGAACCTCGCCGGATACAGCGGGTAGTCCTCGCTGGTGACTGGGTGCGCCTCGAGCCACTCTACGGCCTCCACCATCGCGTCGCGGGCGGATATGACCTCGCGGTAGCCCAGCTCGCGCTTCGCCTTGTTGGTGTCCAGCAGGATGTGCGGCCGCCCGGTCGGCGGCAACAGTTCGATCAGCGCCGAACCCGCGAGTTCGCCGGGAATGCCGACGAATTCGAGCTCACCGCCCATGATCTGCGCGATCGCCTCGGCCCACTGACGCACGGTGTATTGGTCGTCGTCGCCGGCGTTGTAGGCCTGGCCGTTGGCGACGTCGGGGTTGTCGACGGCGCCCAGCACGACCTCGGCGGCGTTACGCCCAGCGGCCCGGGAGATGATCCAAAAACCGTTGTCGGGCAGGATCATTCGGGTCCTGCCGTCGCGGATACGGCGCATCACCGACCATTCCCAGGGCACCAGGTTGCGTGGGCCGTAGATCGCGGGGTACCGGATCACCGTGCCGCGGAACGCGCCGGACGCCGCCCGATCCAGTACGGCGCGCTCGGCCGACCGGATCAGCTTGGCGAAACGCGGCACCGGTTCGGTGCCGTCGGCCAGCGGGCCATCCTCACGCGCGTTGAGCGCCATGCCGTAGGGCGTGACGGTTTCGGGCTGCAGACAACCGCGGTAGGCCGGCACCCCGCCGATGCTGATCAGCTGCCCGCACCGTCCGGCGAACACCTCCGCGATCGCAGCGACTCGCCCGTACATCGCCAGCACGATGTCGAAGGACTGGTCGCCCACCGCCTCAGTGATCGATTCGGCGAAGTGTGGGTCGGCGTGGATGTGCGGGACGTCCGGCAGGTCGGCCGGCTCGTGCACGCCGCGGTGCAGCATGGTCACGTCGTGACCCCGTTGCAGAAGTCCCTGCAGCACCGGGACGCCGGTTGCGCCGCTCCCGCCGATGACGAGCGCTTTCATACTTCATCCGCCTATCTACCGAACCAAACAGCAATTGGTTCTTCCATACAACCATATGCTGGGCCGGTCCGCTGTTGCCTGTCGCCAGTATCCGTACATCGTTCGTGATTACGGGCCGAGGCAAGGCGATCAGCGCGATGCCGCGCGTGGTAATCGACCCAATCCGGTGTGCGGACATCAATTTTTGTTCCGATCACCCGCTGCGTGCTACCGGCCAGATCACGCAGAATGACGGGACTCATATCCTCTACACGTCGGGGACCACCGGGAAACTGAGGGCTGCCCTGTCGACCAACACGACGTTGAGATGGCAGGCGGTCAACACATTTGCAGCTAAGTTGATGCGCTGCCTCGCAACGCCACCGGCAAGGTGGCTAAGCGCGCGTCGCGTGCCCACCACCACTCAGAAGGTGACAAACTAGCCACGCTCGGTGACGGCACCTCCCGCGGGAAGCTGTCCACGTCATTTCCCACATGACAAACGAAGCACCGATGGCGGTCGCCAGTGATGGGCGACCTTAGGGAATCGGCGTGTGTTCCCCGTTCTTGAGGTGGTCGCGATGGTGTCCGGGAGGGGTGCCATGCCAGCGTTTGTAGGCGTTCACGAATGCCGCAGGGTCATAGTAGCCGAGCCGGTCCGCGGTCTCGGCGATTGAACAGCCAGCTCTCAGCATCCCCTCGGCCCGGTTTCGGCGAATGTCTTGGATGATCGTTCGAAAGGACGTGCCCTCTCGGGACAGTGCGCGTCTGAGGCTCCGGAGCGAGAGATGGAACTCGGCGGCTATTTGCTCCATTGACGGCGGTGAGCCGGCGACATGCTGTAAGCGAGCGCGGACGGCTCCGGCCACGCCAGCGCGAGCTTGGCGATCGCGGAGCAAGGCCGGGCACTGTTGCTCGGACTGGCCGAATGCACGGCAATCGATCGCGGTGCGAGGCTGGTCGAGTTCGATGTCAAGGAACTCGATGCGGCATTTCTCTCCGTAAAATCGGGGCGTCAGCCCCAGGGCGTCGCGGTAGGTTTTCGAGAGCCCGGAGCGTGACGCGGGAAGCCAGACACGGGGCAGCGCCGCGCTGTCGTTCATTTCGCGCCAGGTCTTGATGACGGTCGCGAGGGCATGATCGATAACGAACGCTCGGATCCCCTGAGGAAGGTGAGTCGCGTCGAGTTCAAGGCGGGTCCGCTCTCGCGCACGCTTGATACTCGCCCGCGCCAGCGTGAAGGAGAGCTCCTGGTAGCGGACGGCCGTCTCGACAATCCTGCGCATCGTCGGAGCGCTGAGCATCGCGAAGCCGTAGATGCCGTAAATCCGGATGGAGTACATGGTCCCGACCCGTAGCCCGAGGGTCGGCTTCGCAGGCATTGCACCGACTAGGTTTTGGACGATGCGGATCTCCTGGTAGGCCGCAACCTCGGAGAGCGGGCTTTGGAGGTCATCGGGGCGAAGTCCGGTCTCATCCAGACAGCGGGCGCGCGAGACGCCTTGAGCGGATGCGAAGTCGAGCAGGAGCCGAGCACTTTCCGAGCCGCGCGGGAGGCTGGGATCCAGCATCGCCGCAGGGTAATCCCCGCTGGCCGAAAATCACAACTTTATGGCCGCGCGGAGCATCGCCGCCTTTCAATGCCGAATCTAACGTCATGGTCGCCGACTGAACATCTGCAAAGGAGTGAGGAATGACACCATTGAAGGTCGGGCTGCTTGCACCTGCATTTCCCCCGGTCGGTGCGGCGCTCGAGGCGGTCAGGCGCGCGGAGCGAATGGGATGGGACTTCGTCGATTATCCGGACCAGCTTGTGTCGACAAACCCGTATGGTCAGCTCGGACATCGACCTGTCCCCGCCAGTGATCCGTCGCTGCCGAGCGGCTTCTTCTGCGACGAATGGATGGCCTCGCTGCCGATGTGCGCCGCCGCGGCGGTGGCGACCGAGCGCATACCGATCATCGTCGGTGTCATCGATCCACTTCGCCGGGCGCCGGCGCTCATGGCCCAGGAGCTACTCACCCTTGATCACCTCACTGGTGGCCGGACCACCTTCGCGATTGGGAGCGGGGAAGCCAAGCAGTTCCGGCCGTACGGGATCTCGCGGTCCAAGCCGATCACTCGCATGCTCGAGGCGATCGAGGTGTGGCGAGCATTGTGGAACTTCGAGGGCACACCGCTGGTGCGTCCGTCGGAGTTCTTTCCGCTTGACAACGCTGTCTTCCCACTGCGCCCGTTCGAGGGCCGGTCGCCGAGCCTGCTCGCTGTCGGAGCGGGGGACAAGGTGTTTAACCTCGCTGGGCGCGTGTGCGACGGCTGGTTGACCTACCTGCCTGCCGGCCTAGGTGACGACTACAGCCAAATAGCAGAGGCGATTGCCGCGATCAAAGCGATCGCGGATGCCCACGGCCGGGATCCCGACGCGCTGCGGTTCAACGCCATGGTGAATGTGGCTTTCGCGGACACCGACGAGAAGGCGTGGGAGATGGTGCGGCATCCGGTCTGCGCCTGGATCTCGATGGCCGCCGCCGGCCTCAACGCCGGGAAGACTTGGGCCGAGTTCGGGTACGAGAACCCGCTCGGGAACGACTTCGTGTGGGCGCGCGATATGGATGCCTTAGTCGTCGATGCCGCCGAGGTGCCGGCGATGGCCGAGCGCGTCCCGGACGACATCGCCGACCGCGTGTATGTCTGGGGGACGCCCGGACGAGCCGCCGATCGCTTGCAGCGAATGGTCGATGCCGGTATCAACGAGATCTGTTTCATGAACGTCGCCGCCGGTGCTGATCCGGAATACGCCGCTACGTTCAACAGGCTTGCATCCGACGTCCTTGTGCGCCTCGGGCACGCCCCGCTTTGTCTGGAATCGGAGGATTCGGCCGTCATGGCCGCGGGCGTCTCACGATGTGCGACATGATCGTCGTCAGCGCCGCAGGTAGGGCGCACCGTTGACCGCCATCACTACGAAGCGAAACGGAATGCGCGAGCCACTCCGGGTCTAGCTCTGGGGCCGAGACTTCGGTGACTCCAGTAGTCAGGGTAGCTGTTCGTCACTGCCAGGTTGCCGCGAGCGAGGCGGGTGATCCGATGTCGCCGCCCAGCCCGGGGATGGCCTCCGCTTCCTTGATCAGGCTCTCCGCGAGGGCATCGTCATCTTCGTCGAACAATTCATCCAACCAATCCGAGGTGGGATAGATCCCGCCGATGTCTTTACCGTCGGGGGCCGACCAGGCACCTTGTTGTGTGCGAAGGTGAGTCCGGAGCCGAGGGTGATGCCGCGCGATCGGGAATATAGTACGCCTTCGTGTCAGGGCCTACCGCAGCGCGACGTTGCCGTAAAGGAACCTCACGCGGTCGCGCACAAACGTCCGGCGAGGTGCATCCAGGGCCCGGGTGTATTCGCTCTGCGGCATGAAGATCACAGGCGAGCACGACGCCTCGTCTCTTCGTGTTCGACCCCCGCAGCGTCTCGCCAGCTCAGCCGATGGTTTGGCGGCCAGGATGCGTGTGCGCTTGCTTTGACCGCCCTAGCCAACCACCTCCACGGTCGGCGCCGTATTGGCACTCGGCGGCCCAGGCATTCCCTGCCGTGCTTACGTGTGCGGGTCGGGTAGCCGAGAGCGTGCCAGGCGTGATTGAATTTCAAATCAACCACTGTTTGGTTTGAGCGGAGGGGCGCATGAGTCTTGCCTACGTCAGCACCATCATCGAAAGCGACGTCGACACCGTGTGGTCGGTGATCGGCGACTTCCACGGGTTGCCCGCCTGGATCACGATGGTTCGGTCCAACACGCCCGAGATCGGTGCCGGACCGGGCGCGGTGGGTTCGGTGCGCAACCTCACGCTGGAGCCCGGCGGCGGCACCGCCCGCGAACGGCTGGTGCGCTATGACGCAGCCGCCCGCAGCTATTCCTACGACTTCGCCAACGAGATACCTTTTCCGGTGTCTACCTACCGCGGCACCATCCGCGTGCTGCCAGTGACCGACTCGAACACCACGTTTCTCGAGTGGTACGGCGAGTTCGACTGCGAGCCAGCTGTTCTCGAGACGATGACCGCGACCTTCCGGGCGATCTACTCGCAGTTCATCGAAGATCTGCGCCAACACCTCAAAGGCCGCGATTTGAGCGTCCCCCAAGCATGAGCGGCGAGCTCGACGGCCGGGTCGCGCTTGTCACCGGCGCCGCGTCCGGGATCGGCGCGGCCAGCGCGCAGGCGCTGGCCGAGGCGGGAGCGGCAATCGCGGTCACCGACGTCAACATCGACTCCGCCGAAGCCGTTGCCGCAGCGATCGAGCGAACCGGTGGGCGGGCCCTCGCGCTGCGGCTCGATGTGGCCGACGAAGAACACTGGGCCGCCGCGATGCCGGTCGTGCGCGCCCGGTTGGGGCCCGTCACGGTCTTGCACAGCAACGCCGCCGATGTCTCGATCTTCAACCGCGACAACGACTTACTCACGTTGGAGGTCGCGACGTGGGACCGCGCATTCGCCGTTGCGGCCCGCGGATCGATGCTCAGTGCCAAACACACCCTGCCGGACATGATCGAAGCCGGCCGGGGCAGCATCATCTACACCTCGTCGGTCAAAGGGCGCTCGGGCTCCACCCGCCAGGTCGCGTACTCGTCGGCGAAGGGCGCCATTGAGTCACTGACGCGCATCATCGCGACGACATACGGTCCGTCAGGTGTGCGTTGCAATGCGATCGCGCCGGGCGTTGTCGATACGCCGGCTGCGCGCGCGAACGTCTCTGACGAACTGCGCCGGCTGATCATCGAGGGCCAGGTAGTGGGTCGGCTGGCCGAACCGGCGGATATCGCCCGCGTCGCGGTCTTCCTTGCCTCCGACGCCGCCGCGATGATCACCGGTCAGGTGCTTGTCGTCGACGGCGGGATGACCGGACACATTCCGGCGCTGTCCTCACGGTGACGCAACCGGCCACTGGGTGCCGGAGTCAGGCGCGGGTGACGCTTTGCGCCGAGGGCGACATCGCGGCCCGGATGCGCTCGGTCACCAAGCGTGCGGATTCCACGCAGCCGCTCTGGCCTGCCGTGGCCCACTCACGCACGCCGTCCCCGACGTTGAAAAGGTTTGCGATCGGGGTGGTTTGCGGCAGATCGCGGCCGGCGATGGCTCGCTGTGCGGGCCAGTCCTCCCCTGCGCAGATCTCGACCGACAAGATCCGGGCGGAGTCGAAGCCCGGGAAGTGTTCGTGCAGATCCGCTTTCAGCAACGCGACCTCGTGGTCGACGTCGAAATCGCCGGTCGCGGGGTGCGGCGTGGAGGCCGCCGCGTACAGGTTCCATCCTGCCGGCGCCATCTCCGGACATGTCGCGGTGAGATTGGCGGCGTAGGCCAGCCGGCGGGTAGGTCCGAAGAACACCAGGCCGGTGACCGAGCCCAACGGCTGCTCGCTGGCGAAATTCACGGTGATCAAGGCGCTCGGATCCGACTGTGCCCGAACATGTTCGGCGTAGCCATCGGGCAGGTTGGCGTCGCCGCACATGCGTACCGTCGCAACCGGTCCGGCGTTGCTGACCACCACGCGGGCGCTGACGTGGACCGTCCCGTCGGGCCGGCGGATCGTGGCGCCGTCGACCCGACCCGAATCGTCGAATGTCAACGCAACGGCCTGGCTGTTAAGCCAGAGCGTGCCGCCGCTGCGCTCGAAGTGATCTGCCAGCTGCCGCCACGGTCCGATGCTGCCCTCCGGATGCATGGCGTAGGTGTCGAGCGCCTTCGGCTTGGTGAGGTAGTCGAAGAATACGGCCGCCTCGACATCGCTGGGTTCGGCGGCGAACATCGCGCTGGTGAGGTTACGAACCAATCCATGGACGGACGCCCCGGCCCGCAGGCGGGACAGCCACTGCGCGGTGCTGATACCGCGTTGCGGACGCACCCGTGGCGCGCGGCGAGCGACGGCGCCGACCAGCGCGAGCAGCGCGCGAAAAATCAGGCCCGTCAGCCCGCTCATCATCGGCACATCCCAGCGGCCCAGCCGCAGCACCAGGGGCCGTTTGGGCGTCCGCGCGTTGATGGTGAGGCCGAGATCCTCGAAGAGCTTGGCGTTTTCACCACCGAGCTCGATGATCAAGGCACCGGTGTTGACCCGGAATCCGTCGACATCAATGGTGGAAGCCCGCCCGCCGACACGGTCGTATCTCTCCACCAGCAGCGTCGTGAAGCCGCTGGCGTTCAGCCGGGCCGCGGCCATTCCGCCGGCCCCGGCGCCGATCACTATCGCGTCGTAGGTCGCCAGGCTCTCTGCGTGATTGGTCACCACTGCCTCCCGCAGGTCGTAAAGTTGCTGGGATGACTCAACCTGGCGCTCGCCGCGGACCCGGCCGTCCGTTGGGCGCCGACGGAGCCGAGACCCGGCTCAAGATTCTGCACAGTGCCCGAGAAGTGTTCAGTACCATAGGATTCGACCGTGCCAGCCTTCGGCAGATCGCCGAGGAAGCCGGCTTCACCCGCAACGCGATCGCCAACTATTACCCGAGCAAGATCGAGTTGTACCGGGCCGCTTTGGCATCCGTGCACGAGGTGGTGATCTCGGAGATCCTCGGCCCGGCGCTGTGCCAGACCGGCTCGATCGACCGCCGGATCGTGGCGGTCTTCGACCGTGCGGTGGCGACCATCCGGATTGACCAGACCTTCGTGCGCTTCTTCGTCACGTCGACGGCCGACGCGATCCATCACCCGGATCTGCGGGACCAGGCCATGCAGCCTCTGGTCGCGGTACGCGAGCACTTTGCTGCGGCACTGGCAGCAGCGCAACGCGACGGCGAAGTCGACGCCGGCATCGACACCGAAGCCACCACGCAGGTCCTGGTCGACCTGCTGTGGGGACTTGCCGTCGACGCCGGTTTTTACTCTGACCAACACCGAACCCGTCGAACACTGGAGGCGCTCGAGCGGATCGTCGTGGCACTCACTTGATGGAGGCACCGGCGTCGATCGGCAGCGACACCCCCGTGATATAGCGAGCTTCATCGCTGGCCAAGAACAGCACCGCATTGGTGACGTCGATACTTTCGATCCACGGAATGGCCAGTGCGTTCATCTCGGTAGCCGGTACCGCGAACTTCTCCCGGGTGGGATTCGGGTCATCGGGGAGGAACACGCGGTATGTCGGCTCATTCTGGATCATGTCAGTGTCGACATTGGTCGGGTGGACGCTGTTGACCCGAATGTTGAACGGCGCCAACTCAAGTGCCAGTGTCTTCATCAGCCCAACGACGCCGTGCTTGGCCGAGACATAGTGCGCTAGTCCGGGTTGGGCGATCAGGCCGGCGATGCTACTGGTCAGCACGATGGATCCACCGTTTCCGGCAGCGATCATGTGTGGAATGGCCGCCTTGGTGGTCCGCCACGATCCGCTGAGATTGATGTCGATCATCTCTGTCCAGGTCTGCTCCGTCAGTTCAAATGACGGACCGATAGAGAGGATGCCGGCGTTGGCGGACACGATGTCCAGACGGCCGAGTTCGCTCACCCCCTCGCCGACTGCCGCTGTCAACGCCTCGCCGTCGCGAACGTCGACCTGGCGAGCGACCACGCGTCGGCCTCGAGCTTTGATTTCGCGCGCGGTCTCGTCCAGATCGGCAGGAGTGGCCAACGGGTAGGGCGCAGACTCAACCTGGGCGGCGATGTCGAGCGCGATGATGTCGGCGCCCTCGTCGGCCAACCGCAGTGCGTGGCTGCGCCCCTGCCCGCGAGCGGCGCCGGTGATCAGTGCGACCTTGCCCTCGACGCGTCCGGTCATAGGGTTCTCCTCGTTGAAAGACGTTGTGGGAAAAAGGGATTGACAGCGAGTGTCTAGACCTTGTCGAAAATCAGCGGAACACGGTCCGGGTAGTTGGCGATTCCGGGCACCCACTTCAGGTCGGCCGGGTCTGCGTCCAGCCGGAAGTTGGTGACGCGGGCGAGCAATTCCTCGAACGCGATGGCGATTTCCACCCGAGCCAAGTGCATGCCGATGCAACGGTGGATTCCGAGGCCGAAACCGGCGTTGCCACCGCGGGGCGGATCGAACTGCAACTGGTCGGCATTGGGGAACTTGGCGTCGTCGCGGTTGGCCGAATCGAACCGGATAAGCAGGCGCTCGCCCTTTTTGACTGGGCACCCGGCGATCTCGGTGTCCTTCATGACGGTGCGGCCGAACGTCCCCACCGGCGACGTCAGGCGGATGAACTCGTCCATGTCGTTGCGCACCCAACGGGGGTCTCGGACCCGTTGCTCGAGTTCGGGATTGAGCGCCATGTACATCGCGATGGCGCCGATCGCAGACCGGGTGGTGTCCAGCCCACCGAGGAACAACACCGAGATCGCACCGAGTGCCTGCTCGTTGGTCAACCGCTCGCCATTGATAGTCCCGGTCGCCAGCGCCCGCAGGATGCCGTCTTGTTCCGGCGGAGTCTCGATCGCCGCAAACAAGTACTCCGCCGAAAGCATCCCGAGGTTCATGAACGACTCCTCGGTGCCGTCCTCGGTGACCCGGTACACGATCTCTTTTGCGCGTTCCATCTTGGACATGTCGTTCTCGTTGAACACCATCCGCGCCAAGATGCGGGAGACGAACGGGCTCGCAAACTCGCTGAGCAACTCGACCTTGCCGTTTTCGATGAATCCGTCAATCAGCTCATTGGCGGTTTTGCGCATCTCGTCGGCGTATGTCAGCGCGAACTTGCGGGTCAGGTATGGGCTGAGCAGCGCGCGGAAGCCGGTGTGCTCGGGCGGGTCGGAATCCAGCGGACCCAACCGCACCGGCGCGGGTGCCGGCGATCCGCCCACCGAGGAGAACGTCTCTGGATCCTCGAGCACTCGCCGGACATCTTCGTAGCGCGTGATCATCCACATCGGCCCGGTGAGCTCGGTCTCGGTCCGCACCACCGGACAGTGCTGCCGCGCGTAGGCGAACGCGTCGTACTTCCACTCGACGTGGTCGCGATCGAACGGATCGTAAGACTCCAGCAGCGCGGCGAGGTCGCGGTCAGTACGTGCAGAGGTCATCGCATAGCTCCCCAAAGGTCGACAGCTTCGTCACTACCGTCCCGCGGTCAAACACTGTTCGGTATTAATTGGCCACGATGCCATATGGCTTGCGTCACGTCTAGGCCAGGGGTGTGACGTGGCTCGTCAAGACGGCGAGAGGTCAGCCCTGCAGCACGGGGTCGAGCTTCAGTGGGCGCGAGGCCTCGACCATGATGATTTCCCACTCGATGCGCGGGTGCTGCTCCCACTCCCGCCGGGACTTGATCCGGGCCCGATCAGGGAAGCCGTGGTGGATGCCCTGCGGATCGTGACTGACCAGGCCGGCCTTCAACGGTCGACCGAGAGACTTGCCGCCGTGAATAAGCGCGATCTCGTCATAATCGGCGTTGCGGTGGAACCACGGGATGCGTTCGACACCCTGCACCGACTCGAACGGTCGTGGCAGCAGATTGATGATGTTGATGCCCTCTGCCACAAGGAAGCAATGCATCGACGGCGGGAGGTGCAGGCTGTCGGACATGATCACGTTCCAGTCGCGAATGTTGAATGCAAATGGGAAGTAGTCGCCCTTCCACCCCTCTACATCGCACGGGTGAGAGGCGGCGTAGATCGATGAATATTCGCCGTCGTACTTGACCCTGATCTCGTACTCATGCTGGTCCGATGTCACCGGCACCGGTTCGGGTACGCGCACGACATCTGGGTCGAAAGGAGCGTGCCGGCCCAGGCCGACGTACGTCGGCGCCCGCAACTCGCCGACTGTTTCGATGCCGAACAGCATGGTCTCACCGGGGTCGACCACCCAACGATGGGTGACGGCCTTCGGTAGCACGACGTAGTCGCCCTGCTCGTAGCTGATCGGCCCGAATTCGGTCTCGACTGTCCCCGAGCCGCGGTGCACGAACCAGCATTCGTCGCCGTCGACGTTGCGCCGGTGGAAGGGCATCGGTTCGGACCGCCGGGATAGCCAGATCGTCGCGTCTGCGTTGTAGTACAGCCGCTGCGCTGCGCCCCGGGCGTCGGTGAGGTCGTCGGTCTTGATATCGGTCAATACCGCCGAGGTGGACTTGAAGCGGCCTTCGGTGCGAAAGACCGTCGGGTCGTTGGAGCGATACAGAACCGCTTCACGTCCGTCGAAGCCATGCCGGGTCAGTTCGTCGTCTTTGAGCAACGTCCCGTTTGAACTCGAGTCCGGCAGGTCGCGATGGGCCTGCCGGCTTGTCTTGCCCTTGCTGTGCTGGATCAGGGTTCGCATGTTCATGCCCTGCAGCATACGAATATGTCAAGCTTTTAACAATCGCCATTAGGTTAGGGGGTCCGCCGATCCGCGACGGTGGCCAAAAGGCGGCTGAGCAAGCGCTGTTCGGACGCGTCCAGGACCGAGAGCCACTGCCGCTCGCGGTCGGCCTGTTCGCGGATCGCATCGCATAGCTCCGTCCGTCCTCGCCCGGTCAACTCCAGCCGGATCAGCCGCCGATCGTGGCTGTCTCTGGTGCGGTTCACCAGGCCGTCGCGCTCCAAAGTGTTCAGCGCACTCGAGATCGCTGCGCGCGATCCGCCGGACAGCCGGGCCACGTCGCGTTGCTCAACAGTGCCGAACACCCACAGCACGTTCATGATCCGAAAGCCCGCCCACGTCCACCCACGCCGCCGGTGCAAGACCTCGAAGTCCTGCGAGATTCGGGTGTGCAGCCGAGAGAGGTTGAACACCAACTCCGCGTGCTCGGAAGCGTCGGCACCGACCGCGCCTTCCGCACGCAAGCGCTGCGTGAGCAGCGCTCGATACGCCTCGACGCTCGTCGGGTTGCTCGCGTGGGACTGCGCTCGGCTGCCCCGGGGATCGTCCGACTTCGTCCCAGGTCTCATCGGCGCGAACCTACGCGCCGTCGTCCGAGCACACAACCAAACTTTGTTTGATACTTTGATGGCGTGACAGGCGATTCCCCAATTTCGACCGGAGCTCCCCCGCTGAGCGGAGTGCGGGTCCTCGACCTCAGCGCGCTCGGGCCGGGCCCGTTCTGTTCCATGCTGCTCGCGGACTTCGGCGCTGATGTCGTCACCGTCGAACGACCGGGCGTCCCGCTCCCCTTCGATCCGGCCGCGAATATGTCCCGGGGCAAGCGCTCAGCGGCCATCGACCTGCGCGCGCCCCGCGGTGCCGGGGTGATCGCCCGACTTGCCGACCACGCCGACGTGCTGCTGGAGAGCAACCGTCCCGGCACCATGGAGCGGCGCGGGCTGGGCCCGGACGTACTGTGCGGGCGAAACCCCCGGCTGATCTATGCGAGGTTGACCGGATGGGGCCAGGATGGGCCATACAGCGACCGGGCCGGGCACGACATCAACTACACGGCGGTAGCCGGCACCCTCGGCACCATCGGCTCCGAAAAGCCTGTCACCCCCCTGGCCTACGTAGGTGACCTGGCAGGCGGGTCGCTGGTCACCGCCCTCGGAATCATGATGGCGCTCTTCGAACGGACCCGCACCGGCAAAGGGCAGGTGATCGACGGCGCCATCGTCGACGGCGCAGCCCTGCTTGCCGCGATCCACCTCGCTGAACTGAATAGCGGGCTGTGGTCCGGTCGCGGCAAGCACCTGTTGTCCGGCGGGGCGCCGTTCTACGGCGTTTACGAATGCGAAGACGGCCGATTTTTCGCCGTTGGCGCGATCGAACCCAAGTTCTACGCGCAATTCTTATCCGCGCTGGGCATCGAGGACATCGCCTTAGCCGCTCAACTGGATCCGACCGGCTGGGCGCAGCTACGGGAGCGGATCGCCGAGGCGTTCCGGTCCAAAGCCCGCTCGCACTGGTCGGCGGTGTTCGCTGACATCGATGGCTGCGGCGCGCCGGTGCTGGAACTGGACGAGTTGGCCGACGACCCGCACTTGCGGGCCCGCAACACGATCCTGGCAAGCGACGACGGGACAGTCACCGTGGCACCGGCGCCGCGGCTATCCCGCACCCCGGCACGCCTGCGACCGGCACCGGCCAGCCGGGGCGCCGACACGTCAGCGGTGCTCGGCGAGGCCGGCTTCACCGCAGACGAGATCCGCGAGCTGCAGGCGGACGGCACCATCACCACGACGGCTTGAAGACCAACACTCAGTCCGACAGCCGGATCGCATTCTCAGGGCAGCTGAAGACCGCTTCGTCGACGTCGGGCGATGACCCGGCCTCGTCGTCCAATACCTTGCCGAAGCCGTCGTCGTCCATGTCGAAATGGGTCGGGGCGATCAGCACGCAGCGACCATGACCCTGACATTTGCCGCTATCGATCGTTATTCGTGACACACCTATCTCCGCTCCTCAGAGATCATTTCGGTCCGCGCAGCCCAAGCCGACGACGCCAGTCGTGCGCTCCGGTGAGCCGGATCAGCCGCTTCTGCAGGCGACTCATCCGAGGCACGTAGGGATACCAGTGCGGCTCGGACTTGAGCCGGAACCGCTCGGAGACAATCGCCTGTTGCCGGCAGAATTTCAGCATTCCCGCGGGTCCCCCGTTGCGACCACCGACGCCAGAGGACTTCCAGCCGACCATCGGCAACGGGATCAGCATGGTGGCCGTCAGCGCGCTGTTGATGTTGACCGCGCCGGTCTCGAGTCGGCGCGCCACCCGGTCAGCGCGTTGCTCGTCGGCAGTCCAGACACTGGCCGCCAGCCCGTACGGCGAGTCATTGGCGAGGCGGATCGCCTCCTCATCGTTCTTGACCTTCATTACCGGCAGCGTCGGGCCGAACGTCTCCTCGCGCATGCACAGCATCGAGTGATCAACCCCGGTCAGCACGGTCGGTTCGAAGAACAGACCCTGGTCTTTACGCCGGCCACCGGTAACCGCGACCGCCCCGCGTTCGACGGCGTCGCCGACGTGGCGCTCGACGATCTGCACCTGGCGTTCGTTGGCCATCGCACCGATCTCGGTGGTGTAGCTGCCGTCGGGATCCATGCCTTGCCGCAGGGCTCGAACCTTGGCCACCAGCTTGTCGACGAACTCGTCGTAAACCCGCTCCTGGACGTAGATTCGCTCGACGGACACGCAGATCTGGCCCGAATTCCACAGGCCGCCCCAAACTGCGCCGCTGGTCGCGCGATCGATGTCAGCGTCGTCCAAGACGATCATCGCGTCTTTGCCGCCCAACTCCACGCTGTGCGGGATGAGGCGTTCGCCGGCACGAGCGGCGATCTTTCGCCCGGTCGCGATCGATCCGGTGAACTGGATCATGTCGACTTCGTCGAGCACCGCGGTTCCGGCGGCTCCACCGCCGGTGACACACGCGATCACAGGGGGAGCGCCGAGTTCCTCGATCCAGCCGCGAGTGACCTCTGACCAGGTCAACGGTGTCACCTCGGACGGCTTGAAGAGCACCGCGGCCCCGGCCATCAGTGCCGGGATGCCGTCGACGATCGGAGTCGCCAGCGGACCATTCCACGGTGTGATGATGCCGACGAGTGGGTGCGGCCGGATGAACACCCGAAGGTTCTTCGTCAACGACACCGGGCCGTCCCGCTTCACCGCCCGATCCGCAAGGAAGTCGGCCGCGTGCTTGGTGAAGTAGTTGATGGTGTCGAGGGCCACCGCGATCTCCATCGCCGCATCACCCCACGACTTGCCGGTTTCCTCCTGCATGATGCCGACCAGCCGGTCTTCGTTGTCCAATATCCAGTCGAGGAATCGGAGCAGATGCTTCTTGCGGCCGTGCGGCCCGAGCTCCTCCCACGCCGGCTGGGCGGCGCGCAGCCGGGCGGCCACCTCGTGCACCTCGGCTGCCGACATCTCGGGAACACTGCCGACAATTCGTCCATCCGCCGGACAGCGCACCACGATCCCGGCCGCTGCCGTGTCCGGATCCCCGACCTCTCGTGCGGTTGCCGTCATCGTGGACTGTCCTTTCCTCGCGAAACCGTCGCGCGCAGTACCATCACCGGATCCGAAGAATACCTAACGCTGTTTGGTGGCTGATGGCCAGCATGACATAAGTTGCGCGCAACGTCGAGAGCGTCGGACGCAGGATGCCCAGCAACTTCAGCGCAATTCAATGTCAACGGTGGCGCGGTCGCGGCCGTCGTCGCCGGTCGCCGACAGGGCGACAGACGTGCTGTCCGACGCCAACCGCTTCAGCCGCGCGGATTGCCCGCAGAACAGCGGCGCGACATTCCGGTGGCGCAGGCGGTGCACACCGGCGTCCGGCGTTTCCAACCGCACGATCTCGGCAAGCGCTAACGTCACGAGCGGCCCGTGCACCACCAGCCCCGGATATCCCTCGACACGGGTCGCGTACGGCCAGTCGTAGTGAATGCGATGGGCATTGGCGGTTGCGGCGCTGAATCGCATCAGCAACGACGGATCCGTTTCGAACTCCCACTCCCACTCGCCGGTGCGCCGCAGTGGCGACGGTGTCGGAGGCGTGATGGCGGCGTCAGCGGGATCGGAACCGCCGGAGGTCTGCGACGCCGCCTCCCGGAAGATCAGGTTCTGACGCTCAACGACGGCCAGGTCGGAATGGTCGTTGTACAAGTGCGTCGTCACCCGCACGATGACCAGAGAGCCGGACCGGCCGGTCTTCTCCTCAACGCCATCCACCCACGACTCGCGTCGTATGACGCGACCGACGGTGAGCGCAGCGTGAAAGTCGATCTCACCACCGGCGAACATCCGCCGTGGCAGGTCGATCGGCGGCAGGAACCTACCGCGTCGCGGATGGCCGTCGGACGACAGCGCAGAGGATGAACACCACTGCGGTAGCGCGACCCAGTGCCAGAGCGGCGGCAAGTCGTCACCCGGTAACGGGGCCGGGTTGCTGTCGTCGAAGAGGGCCGACAGGGCCGCCACACGACCAGCGTCCACGACCACGTCCTCGCAGACGGTGTGCGGCTCCCATCGCGGGTCAATCACTAATGCACTATGGCTCATAGTCTTTCGCTACTTGTGTTGGGGCGGTGATCTGCAAGCGAAATTAGCAGGCCGCGTCGCTCGAGTTGGCGGCGCTGAGCAGTTCGGCTATGTCAACGAATTTCACGCGTGGCCGCGAAGTTTCGCGACCCCGTTCGCGTTCGGCGGCGTCGATGGCACGCCAGCCCTGCCAGTCGACGGGCTCGGCCCCTCGTTCCGCGAGCAGATCGGCCATGGCGTCCCGGTCTGCGACCTCACGATCCAGCAAGCCCGAATCGTAGTCCTCCCAGAGCTTTTGGACCGTCTGCTCGGCACAGCTCCGATTGGTCCCGATCACGCCGCGCGGACCACGCTTGATCCATCCTGTGACATATACGCCGGGGACGTGCTGGCCGTCCTCGCGAAGTACTCTGCCGTGTTCGTTGGATACTACGCCGTTCGCGTCGTCGAAGGGCACACCGTCGATCGGCACACCCCGCTGTCCGATCGAACGCAGGATCAGCCGGCTCTCGATCACTTCGCTTTCCCCGCCTACATGCACCACGCGAAGACTCTCGGCATGCTCTTCGCCACCCACCTCCACGGGTGAGACCATGAAACGGAACACGATCCGCTTGTTCTGCGGCTGCGTCGGCCGTTGAGTGAACTCGCGCGCGATCTCCAACTTCATTCGTGTCTCGACGTCGTCGTCGTCGTGCGCGTCCAGTTCGTCGCTGTCAACGATGACATCGACCCCCGGCAGATGGCCCAGCGCCAGAAACTCGCCGACCGAGAAGGCGGCCTCCCTTAGCCCTCGGCGCGCCAAGATGACCACTTCGTCAATTGCGCTGTCCGACAACTTATCCAACGCATGCTGTGCAATGTCGGTCTTCGCGAGATCCTCCGGCGCCATCAGCAAGATCCGGGCCACGTCCAGTGCGACATTGCCGTTGCCGATGATCACCGCCCGATCTGCAGACAGGTCGAACGTGGTGTCAGCGTGGTCGGGGTGCCCGTTGTACCAGCCGACGAAGTCCGCGGCGGCATAACTTCCGGGCAGCTTCTCCCCCGGGATACCGAGGTCGCGGCCCTTCGGTGCCCCCACCGCGTAGATCACGGCATGATAGTGCGCCAGCAGATCTTCGTGCGTGATCGTCTTACCGACCTCGACGTTGAAGTGGCACTCGAAGCGCGGGCTCGCGAACGCGGGATCGAAGAGCTTGACCACCGCCTTGGTGTGCTGATGATCCGGCGCCACTCCGGTGCGCACGAGACCGAACGGCGTCGCAAGCCGATCGAACATATTTACTTCCACGCCGGCGACGCGGGTCAGCTCCGCTGCGGCGTAACAGGCTGCCGGTCCTGCCCCGACGATCGCGACCCGTAACGAGCCCCGCTCCACGGCGGGATGATCAGTACCGGCTCGCTGCGAATCCATCGCCAAGGGATGGTGTTCGAAGTAGCTGGAATTGATGTCTTTGAACCGCTCCAGCTCAGGCGGCAGCTCCTCCTCGTAGTAGATCGCGTCGACGGGACACGCGTCGACGCACGCGCCGCAGTCGATGCACGTGACCGGGTCGATATAGAGCATCTCGGTACCGGTGATTTCACCCGTCGCTCCCACCGGCCTGATGCAGTCCACCGGGCACACCGGCACGCAACTGGCGTCCTTGCAGCAACTTTGGGTGATGACGTAAGTCATTGCAGATGCTCCCTATTCATCGATAGACAGCGCGCCGGTCGGACAGTTGTTCACCGCCTCTTCGACTTCTGCCCTTTCGCCCTGCGCTGGTTCGGATTTGATGGCGTGCGCCTGGCCGTCGTCGCCGATCTCGAACACCGACGGTGCGGTGACCTCACACAACCCGATTCCTGAACACTTGGTGGTGTCAACCTTGACTTTCATCAGAACAATCTCCGCATGATGTTGAGGGCGAGTCGGCTGTAGGGCGGGTAGACCAGACGCGGATCGGGTTTCGCCGTTTTGGACAGCACCGCGCGGCGGTGGCTGAGCGTTTCGAAGCCCCATCTACCGTGGTAGGCGCCCATGCCGCTGGCGCCCACACCGCCAAACGGCAGCGACGGCACCAGACAATGCATAGCAACGTGATTGATCACCGCGCCGCCGGATGGGATGCGATCAACAAGGCCGCGGCTAGCGCGTCCGGAGCCAAAAACGTATAGCGCCAATGGTTTCGGTCGGCCGTTGACGAAGTCGACTGCTTGGTCGACTGACCTGTAGGTGATGATCGGCAGAAGCGGACCGAAGATCTCGTCGGCCATGACCGGGTCGCTGGGTGACGGATCAACGATGACGGTCGGTTCGATGCGCAGCGTGCTGCTGTCCCAATGGCCGCCGACGGCCACTTCGCCTTCGGTGCTGCCGATCAGCGAGACCAGCCGGTCGAATTGACGCTGGTTGACTATCGGTACCCCCAGACCACCTTCGTCCGAACGAAAGTCGCGAAGGTTGCCGACGACCTTGCCGACGAGTTCGTTGGCGATGCTGTGATCGGCGAGCACGTAATCCGGCGCGATGCACGTCTGACCGGAGTTCAGCAGCTTGACCCATGCGATGCGACGGGCGGCGACATCGATATCGGCATCGGCCGTGACAATCACCGGGCTCTTGCCGCCCAGCTCCAGCGTGACCGGGGTGAGCGTTGGTGCCGCCGCGGCCATGATCTTCTTGCCGACTTCGGTTCCGCCGGTGAAAAGAGCGTGGTCGAAGCCCGCCGCCAGCAAGTCTTGGGTGACCGCGGCGTCACCTTCCACGACACGCACGGCCTCGGGGTCGACGTACTGGCTGAGCTGTCGCGCCAACAACGCCGATGTGGCAGGCGCGAGTTCGGACGGCTTGATCACGGCGCAGTTGCCGGCCGCCACCGCGGCGACCAGCGGCGCCAGACTCAGATACAGCGGATAGTTCCACGGACCGATGATCAGCACAGCGCCCAACGGGTCGTATTGCACCCATGCCCGGCCAGGCAACTGCGCCATCGGCAACGATTCCCGTCGCCGGCGCATCCACTTCTTCAGGTGCTTGCGCGCATAGACGGCCTCGCCCTTGGTCGAGGCGATATCGCCCAGCCAGGCCTCCGCAGGACTGCGGCCGAGGTCATCGGCCAAGGCCGCAGCGATCGCGGGCTCGCGCTCCTCGACGAACCGCTCGATGCCGCGTAGCTGTTCTAGTCGCCACTGCAGGCCCCGCGTTCGACCGCGGTCGAAAACTTTCCGAAGATCGGCGAGCACATTGGCGCCAGCGGTGATCTTCGGTGCCGAGATAGTCACAGATTCTCCTGAGCGGTATAGGTTCTTCTTTGGGCGGTATCAGATTTCGGGCGCGGGGACTACGCCACTCGCGACCGCTCCGCTGATTCCGCCATCGACCGCGATAGCCTGACCGTTGACCCAGCGAGCGTCGTCGCCGGCCAGAAAAAGCACCACGTCGGCAACGTCGCCCGGATCGGCGTGACGCCCGAGCAGATTCTTCAATCCGTCAAGCGTGTCTTTGCCCATCGATTCTTCGAAGTCGACCAAGATCGGAGTCTCGACCGGTCCGGGCAACACCGCATTGATCCGAAAACCCATCTCTGCCACCGCCAAACCCATCGACATGGTGTAGACGGTGGAAACTTCCTTCGAGAAATTGTAGGCGTTACCCTGCTGCGGGTTGGCCTTGAACCAGGACGCGCCCTCCTCAAAGGTGTCGGTCGCCAACAGATCCCGGATCAGGTCGAGCCGTTGCGGCCAGCCGAACCCTGCCGTCGACGACACGATGGTGATCGCGGCGCCCGGCTTCAGTCGTTCGAAGAGCGACTCCGTCAAGTGACGAACCGCAAGGCTGTTGACGGCCAGCACCAGGTCGGCCGGCGCGGTTCCCGGTATACCGGCGATGTTCATCAAGCCGTCGAATTCTCCGTCGAGTTGCTCCACCGCCGTGTCGATGCTGTGGGGGTTCGCCAAATCGACTTCGATGTGTCGGGTCACCGGCGCTGTCGGTTGGTTGCGGTCCAGGCAGTGCACCTCCGCTCCTGCGGACAGCAAACGTTCTGCCACCGCGTGTCCAATGCCTGATGCGGCGCCGGTGACGACGTAGCGTTTCCCGGAAAAGTCGGCCATAGCTCTCCTAGTCGATCGTGTAGGGCAGGGATTTGACTGCGGTGATGAAGTTTCCGGTCAAATACTCGGGCTCGCCGACCCGCAGGCCCGGCGCCCGGAAGATCAGCTCGCGGAACATCGACTCCAGCTGCATCTTGGCCATGAACGCGCCCATACAGAAGTGCGGGCCGCCTCCGCCGAATGCGACATGCGGATTGGGTGAGCGGGTGATGTCGAATACGTTGGGGTTGTTGAACACTCGCTCGTCGCGGTTGGCCGAGGAATAGACCATCGTCACCCAGTCGCCCTCGCGGATGTGGTGGCCGTGCAGCTCGGTGTCCTGAGTGGCAGTGCGCCGGAACGTCATGACGGGGGTCGTCCAGCGGACGAACTCGTCCATCGCGACTTTGATCCGCCCGTCGAAATCCTGTGCCAGCAAGGCTTTCTGGTCGGGAAATTCCTGCAACGCAATTGTGGTGAAGGTGGTGGTGGTGCGCGTGGTGTCGTTGCCTGCCACCGAGAGCAGGACGAAGTAAGGCCCCAGTTCGTCGTCGGTGAGCTGCCGTCCATCGACTTCCGCTTGGACCAGGGACGTCATCAAGTCATTCTGCGGATGCGCCCGGCGCTTCTCGGCGAGACCGATCCCGATGTTGAGCAGCCCGACAAGGGAGTCGGTCAGCACTTCGCCGGGTTCACGACCGGCCGCGACATCGGGATCGGCCCATGCCACCATGCCCTCTGCCAGATGCGCCGCCTCGTCGCGCTCGTCCTCGGGCAGCCCGAGCATCTCGTAGATGGTCCACATCGGAAGGCGTTTGGCCACCTGTTGTACGAAGTCGCCTTCCTTCGCCTTGATCAGATCGCTGACAATCGATTCCGCCTGGTGCTCGATCTGTTCTTTGATCTTGGCGACCTGGCGGGGCGTGAAGACTGAACTGACCAGCCGTCGCAAGCTCGAGTGCTTCGCCCCATCCATACCCAGGAAGGACTGCGTTGCATCGAGCATCTCTTCGGGAACGGCCTCGAACGTAATGCCCTGCCCGGAGCAGAAGATCTCAGGGTTTTTGCTGACGTAGCTGACGTCCTCGTGGCGGGTCACGACCCAGACACCGTCGATTTCTGGCTCCATCATGGAGCCTTCGATCGGCCGGTGCCAGCTCACGGGGCGTTCGTCGCGAAGGATCTTGAATGCCTTCTCGCGCTCGTCGAAGCTTTGCGCCCAGAATGCTTGTGACGAGATGTCTACCGGGTCGAAGGGCGGGCGGTCGGTTTTGGCTGGTGTCTCAGTAGTCATGCGGGTGCCTCCATATAGCGGTCTTTGAGACTTCTCTTGGCGAGCTTTCCGGTGGCTGTCCTGGGCAGCTCGTCGACGAAGTCGACGGAGCGGGGTGCTTTGAAATGCGCGATGCGCTCCCGGACGTAGGCGATGATCTCGTCTGCCAATTCAGGAGATGGCGTTGCCTCAGAGCGTAATTGGACGACGGCTTTGACCTGTTCCCCCATCTCCGCATCGGGCACGCCGATGACCGCGACATCGAAGACCTTCGGGTGCAGCGTCAAGACGTTCTCGATTTCCTGCGGATAGATGTTCACTCCGCCGGAGATGATCACGAATGCTTTCCGATCGGTCAGGAACAGGTAGCCGTCGTCGTCGACGTAACCGATGTCGCCGACAGTGGTCCAGTTCTCGTGGGCCGGATGCCTCGACGAAGCGGTCTTTTCCGGATCGTTGTGATACTCGAAGGGCGCCACGTCGCGCTCGAAGTAGACGGCCCCGACCTCACCCGGGGGCAACTCACGGCCCTCCTCGTCGCAGATGTGCAGGACACCCAGCGCGGATTTGCCCACCGATCCCCGCTTGTCTTTCCACTCCGCGGCGGTGATCACGGTGGTGCCGTGTTGCTCTGTCGCGCCATAGTATTCGACCAGCACAGGGCCCCACCAGTCGATCATGGCGTCTTTGACGTCTGGCGGACAGGGCGCTGCCGCGTGCACGGCCAGCCTCAGTGACGAGAGGTCGTAGCGGTTGCGAACTTCCTCTGGCAACTGCAGCATGCGGACGAACATCGTCGGGACCATCTGACTGACTGTCACTCGGTACTTCTCGATGGCGGCCAGTGCCTGTTCGGCGTTGAACCGCTCCATCAGAATTACGGTGCCGCCCAATGCCTGAACCCCGCCACACCACTTCAGCGGGGCGGTGTGGTAAATCGGTGCGGGCGAAAGGTATACGTCATCGCTGGTGATCTTGAAGGCATGGGCCAGCAGCCCCACCAGCGGATCCCCGGGCTCGTCAACCTGGATCGGAAGCAGGTGCGGCCTGATGCCTTTGGGCCGTCCGGTGGTTCCGGATGAATACAACATCTCCGAACCGCGCGGCTGATCCGTGATCGTCGGGTTAGCGCTGGCCAGTAGGTCGTCGTAGGGCAGATAGCCGGCGATCGCATCGCCGATGGAGTACCAATGTCGTACCCCTGAAGCCCGATCACGCAGGTGACTGGCCAATTCCCGCACCCCGGCCGAGGCGAACACGACACTCGCGCCGCTGTCCTGCAGGATGTACGCCGCTTCCTCTGGAGCCAAGTGCCAATTGACAGCGGTGATGTACAGACCAGAACGTAATGCGGCCCAATAGATCTCGAAAGCTTCAGCCGTGTTGTCCGAGACCAGCGCAATGACGTCGCCTCTGCGTAGGCCCATTCCGTGCAGCGCCGCCGCGAGTCGGGCCGAATGATCGTCGAGTACGCCGTACGTCAGTGTCCGGCCCGACTCAGCCATGATCACAGCCGGTCGGTCCGGGGCGGACCGCGCGTGTGTACCGGGGAACATCGGCCTAGACGAGCAGGTCGTCGCGACCGTCGTTCTTGAGCCGCTCGATGTAGCTCGGGTACAGCTTCTTTCCAAGCGGGGCCAGCTTGAGCAGGCTCGCGACGTTGCCGTCGACTTTGATCTTCTTCTTGGCCATCGCCAGTGGCAGGTTGACCTTGCCCTGCCAATACCCGTTGCCGGTCTCAGCCGTCATGGACATAGTGGCGGTCGGCGGCGACCCGCCCTCGAGTCCTTCCCGCACGGATTTGTTCGCCATGTCGATGACCACAAGCGCCTCGGGATCGGAGAAGTCGAACGCCACCACGAGTCCGGTGGCAACTAGCTTCGGCCCGATTTCTTCATCCTCGAAGGCCGTCTCGAAAATCCCGCCGATGTATTTTGTGACTTCCGCCGAGTCCTTGAACCCCATTGTTCCGCGTCTCCTTAATCTCCGTTTAATTTAATTCAGATTCAAATCTTCGCCGAGTCAGGTTTCGTGCCACGAAGTGTGCTCGGCATGGTCTATGACCCCCGTCACAGGGACCATACCATAAGTCAACTTATGTTAAGGCGCCGCTCCTCGTCACCAACCCCGACATCCACCCTTGCGGCAGAGATCAGGCCCCTCGCAGGATCGGGATCGAAGCGGTATCGGCCTCGTCGTGCTGGTCGGCGTAACCGTCGTAGTCCTGAACTGCGGCATGCTTGCCGGCTTTCGCGAACGATTCGAGGATGGCCTCCTGGGCATCCTGGGGCAGCAGGTGCAGGTTCTCCCGAACCCGGGCCTGACGGCGGGAGACAGCTTTGCGCTCGGGCATGCCCGGAGTGCAGGTGATCTGTGGGGGCACGCCCTCGACCTCCTCGACACCACCGTCGTGGTGACCGGCCTCCATTTGGGCCTGCTCCTCGGCCATGGTGGCCTCGTCCTTTTCCTCGGACATGCCGATCGGCCCGATACGACGACCGTTGAGGAACTGCCGCACCACGGGCTCGTCGCTGGTCAGCAGCACTTCGCGGGGCCCGAACATGACCAGCTTGCGACGGAACAGCATGCCCATATTGTCGGGCACCGTCCGCGCAATGTTGATGTTGTGCGTCACGATCAAGATGGTCGCGTCGATCTGGGCGTTGATGTCGATCAGCAACTGCGACAGGTAAGCGGTACGGACCGGATCCAGACCCGAGTCGGGCTCGTCACACAGAATGATCTGCGGGTCCAACACCAGCGAGCGGGCCAGGCCGGCACGCTTGCGCATACCACCGGAGATCTCACCGGGGAACTTCTTCTCATCCCCGCCCAGACCGACGAGTTCCAGTTTCTCCATGACCACGTCACGGATCTCGCCTTCCTTCTTCTTGGTGTGCTCGCGCAATGGGAACGCGGTGTTGTCATACAGGTTCATCGACCCGAACAAAGCGCCGTCCTGGAAAAGCACGCCGAACATAGTGCGGATGTCATAGAGCTCCTTGGGCGAACACTCGGTGATGTCGGTGCCGTCGACCACGATCGAGCCGTGCTCTGGGCGCAGCAGACCGATCAACGACTTCAAGAACACTGACTTGCCGGTACCCGACGGGCCCAGCAGCACGCTGACCTCACCCTCCGGAATGTCCATCGTCACGTCTTCCCAAATTCGCTGAGCGCCGAATGACTTCGTCAGCCCCGTAACCGAAATACCGATACCCACGCCAAACCCCTCCCGTTTCGACACTTGCTCATCGCCGGTTCGCTCGGCGCGCGAGCAATCCGCTCAAGCGTGTCCGCCGGGGCCAGCATAACTTCGCTGCGTCGACGTGGCGGCAAGATTTTTATCTTAAATAGAAAAATTTCGGGCTGGTGCATGACGCCAGCGATCGCGTCGCCTCACTGGCCACGATTGCCGATGAAGCTGATGCTGACCGCGTCCGGAGGGGTCAGACCGAGCAACTTCGCGACCAGTTGGGTAGCCGGATTGCTCAGCGCCATCGTGGCGTCCGGCGGCAGAAGTCCGGCACCGATCATCAGGTGCGCGGCCCGAACCATCAAGATCGCCAACCGGGTTCCGGCCAAGACCTCGTAATAATCCAGGTTTTGCAGCCGGTGACCCGTGAGTTGCTCGTAGTAGTCGACCGTTTCGGCGTGATCGGGAATACCCTCAGGCAGCGGCAGGCCCACACCGTCGGTGTGATGGCGCTGGAGGAACAGCCACCAGCCAATTTCTTGCTCACGGCTGGCCAGGACAACCATCTCCCAGTCGAGCACCGCCGCGGCCGCCAGGCTGTCGGAGAAGATGATGTTGCCGACCCGTGCATCGCCCCAATTGAGCACCTTCTCTGTATCGGACTCAGGCCGGTTCTCGTCGAGCCATGCAAGGGCCGCTTCGATCGTCGGGTTCGGCTCGCCCTCGGCCGCCCAGTCGAATGTCTTCCGCCAATGAGCCAGGCCGGCGTCGAGACCGCTGTGGTTCTCGGGTGCGTCGAGGAACCCCAACCCGGCCCCGCGCCAGTCGACGCCGTGAATGGCGGCCATCGCGTCGATGCCGTTATGCCACATCCGACGTCGCTGCTCAGGCGTCAGGTCGAGCACCCACCCGGCCGCCGTAAACGGTGGGTCGTCAGCCGGGATGCGTCCGTCGATGCGCTCCATCACCAGGAACGGCGAACCGAGGATGGACGGATCCTCTTCGTAGAAGTAGGCCGCGGGGACCGGCACCTTCGTGTGTTTGCCCAATGCCTTGATGACGGCCCACTCCTTGTGCAGGTCGTAATCCGGGAAGACGCCGGGGCCGTCGGGCTGCACCCGGGCGACCATGCCTCTCGTTACTGCCGCACCGTCCTGCTGCCAGCACGCGGTGAACAGCACCGTTTCGTTCGACAACCCGCCGGCACCGGGCACCTGCAAGTCGGCGATCGTGATCTGCTGGGCCTCAGGTATTTTCGAGGACAGCCAGGAAGCCAGCTTGGCGGCTGCGACATCGGTGTCGATCACGTTCTTCAGTGCCATGAGATCTCCTCAACGAGAGTTCGAGAGTCGCTGCCTGGCGCGACCGACCAAGCCGTTGGACCGCTTCATCTTTTTCAGTAGCCATTTGGCCGATTGCTGACCGGGAATGGCGCTGATACCGCCCGTGGGATGCGTCCCGGCGCCGCTGAGGAACAACCCGGGAACTGGCGTGTCGTAACTGCCGAAACCCGTTGCGGGCCGTAATGGTCCGAACCGCATCCCGGCCGGGTCGACGTGATACACGTTGCCGCCCGGCACATTGAAGCGCGTCGCCAGGTCCGGAATGTTGAACACCCGTCGCTCGATGACCATCGAGTCCAGCCCTTTGTAGAAGTCGGCCGCTGCGCCCAATGCGCGGTCACCTATCTTGTCCCGGACGTCCTCCCACGGCTCGTCGGGATGCGCCGGCGTGATGCCGGACCAGTACCAGAACGTGTCCTTGCCGGCCGGGGCCTGGCTGGGATCCAGGGCTGTCGGGATGATCCCGATGCCGCAGATCGGGTCCGGCCAGCGGCCGGCAATGGTGTCCTCCCACGCCCGGATATGCTCTTCGAATGTCTGCCAGGCGCAGATCGGTTCGCGCAGATCCAAGCCGTCATCTCGCCAAGCCTGGTGGCGCGGCAGGGACAACTGACCGTCGAGTGCGACGTCGATCTTGAGCGTCGCGGCCTCGACCACATCGACCGGGATGGCGTCCGCGCGTCGTTGCATGGTGTCGTCGAGAACCCCGCGTGGCAATAGCTCGCACAGCGTGAGTTTCGGGCTGCACGACGCCAACACATAAGGCGCCCGCACTACCTCGCCGCTTTCCAGTCGAACACCGCTGATCTGACCGCGGTCGAGCAACAACTCTTCCACGCGTGCGGACAGCCGTACCTTGCCGCCATACGCCTCCAACGAACGCTGAATGGCCCCCGGCAACGCGCCCGAGCCTCCGACCATCCGAGACGAGTTGGTACGCAGGCACATTGCGATATAGATCAACGCCCAACCGGTGCCATCCTGCGTCATCCAGCAAAACGGCGGCATCGACGCCAGTGCGGCGCGCAATAGCGGAGTGTCGAAACGCTCGGTGATGATCTCGGCATGCGACCGGGTCAGGAAGCTGATCAGAGGAAGCAGATCCTTGCGCCGACGCATCGCCACGGGTATCGCATTGAGGATCGCTTTACCTGATGGGCGGGTCGGGTGTCCGTTCATAAAAGGCAGCGCGAGATCCATTGCCGCGTCGAGCTGTTGGGCGAACTCGAGATAGGCGCGAGCGTCTTTGCGTGAGAAGTACTTCAGCTCGTCAGCCGTACGCGCCGGGTCCTTCCAGAAAGCCAGCGATGGTCCGTCAGGATCGAGGTGCACGTGGAACGGATCGGCGATGACCTGCCGCAGGCCGTGGCGTTGCAGGCCCAGATCGGCCTCGACAGTGCTCGAGCGGAACAACGAAGCCTGGATACCGCCTTCGTTGATCAGATGTTGTGGTGCACTGTCGAAGATGGCGTTCGTACCCAGCATGCCGCCAGGCGTGGGCGAGGCCTCCAGCACGACCACCCGAAGTCCGGCCCGGGCGAGGTAGGCCGCGGCCGTCAACCCGTTGTGGCCGGCGCCGATCACTACGACGTCGTAGTCATTGCTCTTCGAATGAAACACTTCCTGCCCTCCCATTACGACTGCCACGCGGCCAGCGCACGGCGCTTCATCAGTTGCTGGTACTCGTGAAACCACAGTTCTTGGTACGTCGCGTATGTCATTCGGCCGTGTTCGTCGGTCCAGCGATAGACGCTGTCGTGAAAAGACGTGTTAGGCCACGCCGGCAGCGACGCGCAGGCGATCGCCTCGCCCTGAAACCGGTACACCTCGCCAAGCTCGTCCTCTGTAGTGATCTCCTGACGCATCGGCAGGTACGTTCGCTGGTGGTATTCGAGGACGTTGCGGCGTACCCACTTGATCGACCGGCTTTCGTCGCCGCGCTGAATCCAGGCGAAGTGGTGCGACGCGCGGTCGCCGACCTCGTAGAGCCCGGCCCATGCGGGATCGGTGTCCAGCGGTTCAAAGCTGATCTGGTTGAAGATCAAATCCGGACCGAAGTACATCGGTGACCAACCGACCGGCGGAACCGGGACTGCGCCGCGGCGTTCCACCCGGATCTGGCGCCACGATCGATCTCTGGGTGCATAGCAGTTGACCGCGTGAACCTCGCCCCGCAGTCGTAGTTCGCCGGTCACATGCATGAATTGCTCAGTACCGCCGGCCATCCGGGATGCTTCGTGGTGATCTTCTTCCCCCGGCATCACATGCCCTCGCGCCAGAAGCGGGGTCACCGCCTCGGCGATGACATCGATCGCGGCGGCTCCATCACCGCTGTCGTAGGTAAGCCGCGCGGTCTTTCCGGGCTCGATGAAGTCGATCGTCAGCCCATTGTCAGTGGTGATCGTGTTTCCCGACACTGTGGGCCACGGCATCGTTATCTCGTAGTCCAGGAAAGCCATGTCGGTGTATTCGATGTTGTCGGTGCCCTGAAAGATGCAGACGCCGCCCTGTGACAACGGGAACGCCGGCTGGTAGCGGACGTAGAGAAATACGCCGATCGCCGCCTCGGGAACCGAGAAGCCGAAGTAATGCGTATGGATGAGGTGTGGATCCCACTCCTCCCCTGCTGCAGGCAGCGGTAACAGCAGGTCGGTTGCGGCTGGATGAGTGTGTATCGGCATGAAAGCTCCTATGCATCAAATGGTTTGACGGCAGACAGCAGCCGGCGGGTGGGCCAGCGATTACCAGCCCGAAGCACGCGCGACCGTGCTCCCGACGCCGCCACGCCGGACACCAAGGTGTTCACGATTGCCTCGCCGCCCTGGGCATCGCCAGAAAGATCGGCGGCTTCGGGATCGCCTAGGGCAGCGGAGAAACCATCGGAATCTTCCTACTCATGTGAGCCAGTTCACGGCGCCACCCCTCGAAGCTAACATGAAAGTGAATAGGATTTCAAGCATGAATCCGCATTCAGCGCGTATGAATTCGGGCGTGGCCTCTGCTCCCGAAAGCAAGACGCTGACCCGCGTCGAGCGTCAGCGACTCCGCACGCGGCAGTCGCTGATGGATGCCGCTCGCTCGCTGATCGCAGCGAAAGGCGTTGCTCGCGTGCGTATTCAGGACATCACCGAGGAAGCAGATATCGCCTTGGGCGGCTTCTACAACTACTTCTCCTCCAAAGAAGAGCTGCTGGAGGCGGTGATCACCGAGAGCCTGTCCAAACTCGCGTTGGCAACGATCAGCGACATCAATGCGGACACCGATCCAGCGATCGTGGTGGCGCTGGCCAACCTCAGGGTGATCCGACTCGCCTACGACGAACCTGACTTCGCCCGGCTGATCGTGAACATCAGCCATTCGGAGGCCCTGTTCGGCGAAGCGGTCCACCCCCATGCTCGGGTCGCCGTCGAACGCGGTATCGCGAGCGACCGCTTCGTCGTCGCCGACATCGAGGTGGTACTGACTGCCGTGATCGGCGGCGCCTTCGCTCTGATTCGCGAGGTCCTCGACGGACGGCACGGTCCAGACGCCGACCGGGCATTTGCCCAGCATGTCCTCGCGGCGCTCGGAGTGCCGGCCACCGAAGCCGAAACCATCGTTCGCACGGCCGCCGACGAGCTGCTCTGATCAGCCTGTCCTCGCGGAGCCGAAAGACACGCCCAACACAGCGTCGCGCTCTAGATTCCTTGAGTCGCGCCTACTACCGAAACAAAAGAGACACAACTGCCCGGACGCCCGCCCAGGTTGTGGGTAAGCGCGGTGTGCGGATCGCGCAGTTGTCGCTGGCCCGCCTCTCCGCGGAACTGCAGCCACGCCTCGTACAGCATCCGCAGCCCGCTGGCGCCGACGGGATGGCCGAATGACTTCAGGCCACCGTCGGGGTTGATCGGCAACCGGCCATCAGCGTCGAAGTCACCCGCCAGCACGTCTTTGCACGCCTGACCGGGGTCGGCGAATCCGAGATCTTCCATCAACACGATCTCCGTGGGAGTGAAGCAGTCGTGGACCTCGGCCAGAGAGAATGCGGTCCGCGGATCCACTATGCCCGCCTGCCGGTAGGCGTCCTGGGCCGAGCGCACAACCTCGGGGAAACTGGTGTAGTCGTAGCTGGGATCCATCGCGCCGCGGCCCGAGCCGGCCACCAGTGAGAGTCCGAGAACATACATCGGCGTTTCGGTGTATTCATGAGCGCGTTCGGCCGGCACGATTACTGCGCAGGCGGCACCGTCGGACACCCCAGAGCAGTCGAAAACCCCGAGCCGTCCGGCCACCTTCGGCGCCTTGTCGATGGTTTCCCTGGCGACGGCAGAACGGAACTGCGCCTTGGGGTTACGGGCGCCGTTGGTGTGGTTCTTCCAGGCAACGTGAGTCATCGCCGCACGCATCTCGTCAGCGTGGGTGCCGTACTTCGCGCAGTAGGCCGGATCCAGTAGCGAGAAAGCCGCAGGTGCCGTCATCGACAGTTCGGGCGCGGTGCCATCGCTGGGCGGATCTTGACGTAACAACCCGGAGAAGCCGGAATCCTTGAGCTTCTCCACCCCGACCGCCATGGCCACGTCGTAGGCACCACTGGCGACCGCGTAACAGGCGTTGCGGAAAGCCTCCGATCCGCTGGCGCACATGTTCTCCACCCGAGTCACCGGTTTGTCGCCGGTTCCCAGTGGTCGGCTCAGAGTCAGGCCCGACATCCCCGAGCTCAAGGTGCCCAGCCAGTAGGCGTCAATATCGTTGGCGCTCAAGCCGGGAACCGACGTCATGCACTCGCTGTAGGCCTCGAGTAGCAAGTCGTCGGCAGAATCGGCCCACCGTTCGCCGAATCGCGAGCAGCCCATCGCCACGACTGCGACCTTGCCTGCTATTCCCCTGCTAGCCATCGCCGCTCCCGTCCAATCGGGCTTTCCAGAAATAGTTGTGCACGTCGCCTGCGGTGAACAGGCGCCGGAAGGTGAATCCCACCGTTGAGCCGACCTGGATGCGTTCCGGCTCGGCATCGGCAACTTGGCAGGCGAATCGGCCGCCACCGGACACGTCTACCACGGCCTGCACGACGGGCGGCGACGGTGAGTACGCCAGGTAGTCGACGGTGTAGGTAACGACGGCCCCTCGCATGGCCGCAACGGGCATCACGCCCATCTGGTCGGTCGCACCGCAACTCTTACAGACGCGGCCCGGTGGGAGATGAACGAATCCACAAGCCTCGCAGCACGATCCGCTGAGACCGAACTTCCACGGCGCAGACCGCTGCGCCGCCGGGCCCGAGGGCCGGTCCGGCTCCGGACGGCGCGGGGGTTCCATCTCGACCAACCCGCGCCACGACAGGTACGTCAAGTGCGCGACGGGCAGGCCGTCGGCCCGTTGCCGGGTGACCGGCCGTGGTTGACGGGCGCCCGGCAGCGCGGTCGTCGCCCGCAACAACATCGCGTCACAGCCATCGACTGCCCACAACACCAGGATGGTGTCCCCCGCATCGGCGGTATCGAGCACGCTGCACAGTGCCAGTGCGGCATCACAGGCACCCGAGAAGCCTATGGGCGAGGTGACCACCGACTTCTCCCCTTTGACCAAGGTCGCCGCTCGCTTGACGATCGCACTATTCGGGCAAGCGAGTACCACGTGGTCAACGTCGGCTACACCGGCAGGTTTCAGAACGCGTTCGACCGCGGCGCGGATGAGCGCCGCGTAACGCTCGGCACCGAACCGCTCCTCCCATTGCTCGCCAGTCACCGAAGTAACCGCGCGCCAACGATCCAGGAATTCCGCTGTCAGCGATGTACTAGCGACGACTTCGGCGAGAGCCTCATCGCTGTCTCCGAACAGCAGTGCTGCCGCGCCGTCGCCGCCAAGCTTCTCGTCCGCCGACCCGGGCCGTCCCACCCGGATGTCGGCGCTCACCGCGAGGCCGCCGGCGCGCGCGGCGGCCAAGACTGCCGCGAACCCGCTTCGGCCCGTCCCGCAGAAGTCGACGGCCAGGCTGTCTTCGGCCAGACCGAGCGCGGCGTGGATCGCGGTGGCGTTGGTCTTGTCGGCGTAAGCCGGTGTGCTGGTGGCGAAATACAGCGCAGTGGTGTTCTGTACGCCGGGTATCGCCGCTGCGGCCGCCACCGCCATCGTCGTGCTGTCCTCGTCGAATCCACCGAGTACCCGGTCTCCCCGACGTAGCCCGATGTCGGCGCCGGCCAATCGGTAGCGGGGCAGGTATGCCGCGTAGCCGACCAGACCCTTCATCGGCACACCACCTTCACCCCGACTCGCCGCGCACCCTGGTCGCCGGTCATGATGACGCTCCGCGGAATATCGCGGCAATGCCCTGCCCGCCACCGATACACATGGTCTCCAATGCCAAACCGCCCCCACGCCTGCGTAACTCGTGCAACATCGTGGTGAGTATGCGGACCCCAGTGGCGCCGATGGGGTGTCCCAGGGAAATGCCCGAGCCATTGACGTTCAGCCGGTCCTCGACGTCGTCGAGCTTGACGCCCCATCCGGCCAGCACCGCCAATACCTGCACCGCGAACGCTTCGTTCAGCTCGATCAGATCCAGGTCATCGAAGTTCAATCCTGTCCGACCGAATAGCTTTTCCACTGCACCGACCGGGCCGATGCCCATCCGTGACGGCTCACAACCGACGGCGGCCCAGCCCTCGAAATAGCCGAGCGGTTCCAGGCCGAGATCGTCCAGCCGACCTTCGGCCACCACCAGGCAGGCTGCCGCGGCATCGTTCTGCTGGCTCGAGTTGCCCGCGGTAACGGTGCCGTCGGGCATCACGGTGCGCAGGCGGCTCAGCGTGTCCGATGTGGTGTCCGGACGGACGCCCTCGTCGCGGTCGAAAATCAGCGCGTCGCCTTTACGCTGCGGCACCTGCACCGCGACGATCTCCTCGTCGAACAGACCTGCCCGCTGGGCCGCCGCGGCGCGTTGATGGCTGCGCGCGGCATAGCTGTCGGCGGCTTCGCGGTCGATGCCGTAATCGGTGGCCAGGTTCTCGGCCGTCTCGATCATGCCGCTGATCGGGCCGAATCGCGCGGGCGGCTGCGATAATTCGCGCCCGCGGTCGAGGCGGTCGTAGAGAGTCTGGTTGCCCGAACGGGATCCCCACCTCGCCGTCGTGGTGTAGTGCTCGATGTTGCTCATCGACTCGACGCCGCCGGCCAGCACGACGTCGGCGGCGCCGGTCTGCACTGTCATCGCCGCGGTGACAACCGCCTGCAATCCCCCACCGCAGCGCCGGTCGATCTGCAGACCGGGGACACTGATCGGAAGTCCGGCATGCAGTGCGGCCCACCGTCCGATGCACGGCGCCTCGGAATTCGCGTAGGACTGCGCGAATATGACGTCCTCGATGGCGGCCGGATCGACGGCGCTGTGCTCGACGACCGCGTCGATCACTCGCGCAGCGAGGTCCTCGGCGCGCAGCGGCCGTAGCGTGCCGCCGAAGCCGCCGACGGCCGTGCGCAGCGGGCTGACTATCGCCGCGCGCCTCACGCGTCGCCCCGCCAACGATCGGACGAGGGATTCATCAGGGCGGTCAATCGATCCTCAGGCAGCCAGACGATGGTCTCCAATTCCAACGCATCGAGGTAACGCACGCGGCCAGATCGAAGGTCCTCCAACCTCAGCCGCGGAGAATTACCTCTGGTATCGAAATTTACTGACACTTGGGCGAATTCACTGCCGATAACCGGACCCACACCGGCCGCGCTGACGGCATCGCCGTCGCCGAATTCAATCGTCATCAAAGGCTCAGATCAGAAATCCGAGGGTAGGAATCGGCCGGTCTTTATCCACCAGATCCACCTTCTTGTACACCAGTCGTAATTCCCCGTCCAGGCAACGCACCCGGTACGTGACGCGGCCGCCCCACAGGTGATTGCCGCGAGCCCGCGATTCCAGCACCATGAAGTTGGCGCCCACCTCCAAGTCGACTCCGCCGCTGGGATTTGGCTGAGTACCGAGGATTTCGATGTTGGACAAAAGACGGCGAAGATTCGACGGCGGCGCCTGGGCATAACGCTTGCCGGTGCGAACCTGCTTGAGGCGAGTCGCGATGCGACTGCGGTTGTCGTAGATCACCGACATCTCGCGCAGCGGATCGTCGGTCGAGGCGACCGGAACCCAGTAGAGCGCGTCATCGGTCCACAACGCCTCCCAGGCGTCGTAGTCGGACTCGTCTGCATAGCGCGCTTCCCGGTACAGGAATTGCTCGACCTCCCAGCGGTCGAAGCCCTCAGGGAGTCGCCCTACGGTGGCGGCGTCATCGCGTGTGCTCGTCACGATTCAGTCTCCATCAGCCTCTTGTAATGCGACCAAAACCCGCGCATCCCAGTCTCATCGGTGGCTCCGCCGATAGTGAAGCCGTTCTCGTCGACGCTTTCGCGACTGAGTCCACGACGAACGTCGAGCCATTCTGGCGTCAGGTTTTCCAGGCCCAGTTGGTTACGCTCATACATCTCGGTGTCGTCGGCCAGCAGCATTCCGGCCGGCCCGACCGAACCCATGCACTGCGACACCATGCGCTTGTTCATCTCCGGCGCGCCGGCCAGTTGCACGGCCGTGGAGTACTGGATGCACTCACCCACCGACACCGGTTGGATGTTGAATACCTGGATCTCCGCGATGAACAGGTTGGGGAAAATCATCACGTGCGGCCCACCTTCGATGAGGATTTCATCTGCCGCATCGCCGTATCGCTTGCGGATCGCCGCGACATAGTTGGGCACCCGGTCCTCGCTGGTGCCGAACCACCGCAATGGCTGGGCGAACTTGCGGAACTCCGGCCGCAAGTCGTTTTCGCTATGACCGTTTCCCAGGTCTCGGGTCACCGCGGTCGACGATTCGCTGTACAAAGGACCGATCGGGCTACCGGTGACGCCGAAGATCGAGCCGTGCACGAACTGGGGGTGGTAACCGTCGGTTTCGTTCTCCGCCAACAATTTCCAGTTGGCACGGGTCTGATGCTGCAACCACCCGGCGGTGAGCTGGACTTCCCCCTCCGGCGAGAGCCTGACTAGCCGGTCTATCTCACCGGCGGCTGCGCCGAGGTGCTCGGTAAGGCTGGGGCCGTCGGCGGCGAAGCTGCCGAACACGAACCCGCGGTAGGTATCCATTCGCGGCACCCTGCCCATTGGCAAGTCCAGCTTGCGTTCGCCGTAACCCTTGAAGAACGGGAACCCTACGAGTTCACCGTCGTTGCGGTAGGTCCATCCGTGATATGGACAACGGAAGGTTGACGAGTTGCCCTTGGCGTCGTCGCAGACCTGGTTGCCACGGTGCGCGCAGCGATTGAGCAGTAGGTGCAGCTGCCCGCCGCGGTCGCGGGTCATGATGACGTCTTGTAATCCGAGGCGCTTACGCACATAGTCGCCCGCCTGGGACACCTCGCTCTCGTGACCGACGAAAACCCAGGACCGATACCAAACTTTGCGTAGCTCCTCGGCAAAGATGGTGGGGTCGGTATAGAGCGATCCGTGCACCTTGTCGCGTTTGATCAACTGGTCGTAGCGACCGCCGGTCGCGGAGGCTGACTCGATCAACGAAGTCATTCTTGGGGCTCCTCTCGGGAGATCTCGCGCACGCTACCGTTTGCGATGAGGTCGGGTAAGGCGAACTTGCGCACCTTGCCGGTGGGCGTTCTGGGAAGGTCCTCAGTGGAGAACCAACGCTGCGGAACCTTGTGCGGTGTCAAGTGTTTGCGCGCATGCGCATGCAACCGATCAACGAGATCTGTCGGCGACGGATCCTGGGTCTCGATCACCGCGCCCACAACTTCGCCCAAGCGGTCATCGGGAAGACCGAAGACGCACACCCGGGCGTTCGCGTCATGCGTGGACAGACATGCCTCGATTTCTGCTGGGGCGATGTTCTCGCCACCGCGGATGATCAGCTCTTTGAGCCGGCCGGTGATGGTCAGGTAGCCACCCTCGTCCATGGCACCGATATCGCCGGTGTGCACAAAGCCGTCCGTATCAACCGTCGCAGCTGTGGCCTCAGGATCGTGCAGGTATCCGATCATCTGCTGATAGCCGCGCGCGCAGATCTCGCCCGGCTGCCCGACCGGTAATACCACACCTGTGGCCGGATCGACGACTTTGCAATCAACCTGCGGCAGTGCGCGACCCACGGTATGGAGCTGATCGGCACGGGCGTCGTCGGGCCGCGTTGCAGTGAGAACCGACGCCAGCTCGGTCTGACCAAAGACGGTCACCACCGCCGCGCCGAAAGTGCGTTCGGTCGCCTCGATGAGCTCCGCCGATACGGCGGACGCCCCGCCGAGGCAGATGGACAGCCGAGGTGGAGGATTGGTGGCGGTGCGCTGCGCTGCGACGAGACTGGACAGAATCGTAGGGACGAAGAACAGCACCGACGCCTGTGTGCGACGCAGGGTCTCCAGCACCGCGGTGGGCTCGAACCGGCCGATCAGCACCTCGGTACCGCCGATCCACATCGGGCCCAGCGTGCTGATCACGCAGGCGGCGGTGTGAAACATCGGCAGCGGGTTCACGGCTACCGCGCCGGCGGGGATGCCCGCAGACTGGACGGTCAGCTTCGCGACGTTGATCAGCGAACGGTGCCGCAGCAGCACTCCTTTCGGCGTGCCGGTGGTGCCCGAGGTGTACTGCAGCATGACTGCTTCATCAGGGTCGGTTGGAGCCGCGGCGATCACCGCGCCGTCGACAGCGTCAGCTCGCCACTGCGGTCGGGACGACAAGCTGATGGTGCGCAAGGCCGGGAGCGACTGGGCGATCTCGGCTACGACGGAGGCACAGTCGTAGTCGCGGCTGCGGTCAGCATGGATCAGCAACGAGGCACCAGAATGCTGCAGCGCGTAGCGCAGTTCGCTGGCACGCATCGCAGGGTTGAGCGCGACAAGGACCACGCCGGCAAGGGCCGCGCCATACTGAATTACCGGCCACTCCACCACATTCGGCGCCCACAACGCGACATAATCACCGGGCTGCGTCAACCGGGACAGCGCGGTCGCTACCCGGGAGGCCTCATCCAGCAGCTCGCCGTACGTGAATCGCAGCTGCGCCCCATCGCCATGACGCGGGCCGACCAAGGCCTCCACATCGTGGTGGGTATGGGCACGTTCGGTCAGCAGGCCACCGACGGTGTGGTCCACCAACTCCGTTCCGGTGTCGGCGTCCAGGTACGACCAGTCAAGGCGCCCGGCTAGTTTCGCGCTCACCGCGCCGGCGCTCCGAATTCCGGTCGTCGCTTGGTGTGGAAAGCGTCTATCCCCTCGGCGAAGTCGTCGGTGCCGAACAATTGTGCCTGGTGCTGAGCCTCGCGATCCAAGACGTCGAACGGGTCCATCGAAGGCCCCCGTGCGAGTAGCGATTTGATTACGCCGAATGCGTGCGTGGGACCGGCGGCGAGTCGCTCAGCGTCGATTAATCCGGCTTGTAACGCAGATCCCGGCTCGGCGAGCGCATCGACGAGACCCATGCTCAATGCCTCGATCGCGTCAAACGGCGTCGGCATCATCAGCATCTGCCGGGCGCGGGCCACGCCGACACGGGCCGGCAGCGAGACGAAGGTGCCCATGTCGCCCGCCAGGCCCACATTGGTGAAAGTCGTCGCAAAGCGAACGTTTCGGGCGGCGACCACACGGTCGCACGCGGCCGCGAGCGCGACGCCCGCACCGTAGGCGGAGCCTTCCAAAGCGGCGACGACGGGCTTTGGGGTTCTCCAAATCGCGCGAATCACCTGCTGTGCCAGCTGAGCCCGTTCCAACGCCGGCCCGGGTTCCATACGTTGCATTGATGTGATGTCGCCACCCGAGCAGAATGCCGGCCCCGCACCTGTGAGCAGGATTGCATGGATCGCGGTGTCGGCGTCGGCGCGCTCGAACGCGCCGGCAAGCTCGATTCGGACCCGAAGATCGATGGCGTTGCGCTTGTCCGGCCGGTTCAAGGTGATGATCCGCACCGCACCGCGGTCTTCGGTGACTACACAATCGGCGTTCATTGTCCGGTGAATTTCGGCTTGCGGCGTTCGATGACAGCCCGCAGGCCCTCGAGTGCGTCGGCGGTTCCGGAGAGTTCGGAAACCGTGCGCGCCTCTTCGGCCAGGCGTTCTTCGACCGACGACCCCAATCCGCTCCATACCAAGCGCTTGGTGGCCGACAGGGCGCGGTTCGGCAGCGTCGCCAGCTCGACCGCCCATCCCTCTGCGCGATTCAGCAATTCGTCATCGTCGACGACCTCGGTGATCAACCCGATATCAAGCGCCTCGTCGGCTGTCAGGGTGGGATTGGTCAGCAGGATCCGCAACGCCTGCCGCAGACCAACCAATTGCGCCAGCGTCACTGATGAGCCACCATCTGGTGCCATGCCGACCCGGACCGCGCCGGAGAAGAATTTTGCTGATCGCGCCGAGATGACGATGTCGGAAGCGCACACCAATCCCAGTCCGCCTCCCCCGGCGGCGAAGCCCTGGACGGCCGTCACCACCGGCGCCCGAAGCTGGATCAGCGCGGCAGTGGCCAGTTGCAGCCATGCCGTGGCCTCGCGCAGATAATCGGGGAGATCTGCACCCTTGGACTCGAAGGTGTGAATATCGCCGCCGGCGCAGAAATTGCGCCCCTCGCCGGTGAGCAACACCACGCGTACCGCGGGATCCGCATGACACGCCAGCACCTTCTCGTGCAGGGCCTTGAGGAACTCGACATTCATCCCGTTGGACGCCTTCGGCCGGTTCAGACGCAGCCTGGCAACGCCGTCCGCGACATCGAGGGCGACCGGCGCCACAGTTTCTTTGACGTTCATCGTTTGACTCCTCGCTGTCTGAATGCGGCCGCCCCGTTCTGTCCGGCACCCTCGCAGATGTGGTTGACCACCGTGTCGATTTCGTCATCCAATCCGCGGGGTGATGCCACCTCGACTCCGGCGTAGACAAGGCGCTTGATCGACGTGACAGCCTCTCGGCGCCGCCCGGCCAACGCGGTGACGAACCGTCTCACGCCCTCGTCGAAACCGGCTTGCGGAAAACTTCGATATGCCAAACCGTGGCGCACCGCCTCGGCGCCGGAAAGTCGATCGCCGGAGAGCAGCAGTCCCAGTGCCTGCTGACGCCCCACCAGCCGGGCCAGCCGCTGACTGCTACCGCCGCCGGGAACCATCCCGAACTTGATGTGGTTGTCAGCGATTTTGGCGTCGTCGCTGACCAGCGCAATGTCTGCGGCTTGCATCAGCTCGAAACCGCCGGCCATTGCGACACCCTCGACCGCCGCGATGACCGGAACCTCGACGCGGGCAATGGCTTCACACGCACGCCGAAACCCCACGAAGAGTTCCCGCAGCGCATCAGATCCCTTCGACCGCAGGCGCTCCACTTCCTCGAAATCGCCCCCCGCGCAGAAGTTTCCGTTGGCGCCCCGGATGACGGCAACAGTGACGTCGGAGTTGTCACCTACCTCCAGGATGGTCTGCGACAATTCCTCGTTCAGGCCGACGCTGATCGCATTGAGCTTCTCCGGTCGATTGAGCGTGACCCACGCTATTCCATCGACGACATCGCGTCTCACCAGCGTCATCGCTTGGGTCCTCCGGTGAACTGCGTTACGGTAACGGTCAATTCGGCCAAATCAGCGGTACCCCTCACCCGACGCCCTCGTCGGCTATCGCCCTGTGGGCGTCGAGCCCCATCCCCGGTCGTAGCGCCGGACGGCCGGAGCCGTTGCCATCGCCAGTGGTAGCGCGAGCGCACTGGTCGATCAACGACTCAGCCATCGTGACCTCTCTCTATCGAATCCAGTTACCCCTATTTCTAATCCACGTTAAACTAAGATGACGGCGGTCACAACAGCCGCCCCAATGAGGAGCTTGGAATGGACCTTGGACTGAAAGCTGCCCGCGTGGTAGTGACCGGCGGCGCTTCGAACATCGGACGCGGCATCGTGCATGTGTTCGCCTCGGAGGGTGCTCGAATCGTGATCAGCGATATCGATAAAGCTCAGGCGGACCGGGTTCGCCGCGAAGCGCAAGATAGGGGCGCCGCCGAGGTCGAAGTCGCGATAGGTGATCTTACGGCTCCCGACCAAGCCGAGGCCGCAATTGGCGTCTCGGTCGATAGTTGGGGCGGCATCGACGTCTTGGTCAACAATGCCGGTTGGAGTGTGCCCGGTTTCATCGCGACCGACACCGACCGCGAAAAGTGGGAACGCACCATCGAAGTCAACCTGTTCACCGCGATCGCGGCCACGCAGGCCGCGATCGGCCCGATGAAGGAGGCCGGCGGCGGCGCGATCGCGTTTATCGCCAGCGACGCTGCATTCGGTCAGATACGTCAAGGCGTTTACGGTGCGTCGAAAGCAGCGATGGTCGCCCTGGCCCGCACCGTGGCGCGCGAACACGGCCGCCATGGGATCAGGTCCAATGTCATCTGCCCGGGCCTGGTGATTCCCGAGGGCCCGGAGGCGATCGGCGAATCGAGCCTGTGGTCCGTCGGCCAGGATGAGGTCTTCAACCAGGATCAAATCGACTACATGATCAAGGGCACTCCGCTTCGCCGCTTGACCAGCGCCGAGGACGTCGCGAAGGCAGTGGCGTGGTTCTGTTCGCCGACGGCGGCGCGGCAGGTCACCGGCCAACTCATCTCGGTCAGCGGCGGCTACACGATCCCGTAACAGCGGCCATCCCGGCAAGGGCGAACGCCAGCATCGGCGCGCCGGCAGCAGAGCCCGAGAGCAGTCGCGATTTCGCGTTCTAGCTTTGCGACTTCGTCACTACGAGTAGCACGGGCCGCCGCCGGGTGGCGCACACGATGCCGGCCCGAGCTGGACCCAGGCCAGGTCTATCCACGGCGCCGACAGCCAGGTCTTGGTAGGTTCGATGACGAACCTCATTGGCCCGCGCTCACAGTAGGTTCTGTTGTCACCAGTTGCCGCGCAGCTCGTTCCCTCGTGGTCGATGCGGGCGTGCGGCGGCAACGGTTTGTCGGCTTGGTTGCCGGGAAACCGCGCCGCTACCGACCAGTCATAGTGCACTGCCCGGTCTCCCTCGATCCAGCCGATATGGCCGATTCCCGGACCGGTGCCGGGAATATCGCCGGCACAGCCGAAGCTGCCCCGGCGCCAGATCCCACACGTCTGTCCTGTCGGGGACAAGAAAAACACTCCACCCGGAGATGCGAAGTCTTCAGCGTTGACCTCGTCGTAAAACCGGATATCCGGAAAAGGGTCGGGCCCGGCGCCCGGTGCCGGATCGGCATGCGCCACCCCGGGATCGCCGAGGGCCAGCATGCCTACCCCGACAGCGGCCGCAGTGCGGAGGCCATCTCTGATCCCTCGACCGAGTCCGCGTCCGCGTCGAACAGTTCTTGGCTTTGACCTGATCACCAATTCTCCCGACCACCTCTCACGGCCCGCTTAGCGAAACGATGGAAATCTGCTCTGGCTACTAAGGCGATAAGGGTGGGTCTCATCGCGGGCCTACGTAATACGTGGCGTAATGCCGTAGCAAGCGGCATCACCGACATCGAGAGTGTTCTGGCACAGGAGCTTGCCCTGGTAAAAGATGCGCGCACTTACCCATTTGGAAGGGCCCGCGGTCGGACGCCAATCTGCGCGAACCTGGCTTCCATTCGGTGGCGGAGCTTTTACCGAGGCTATCGTCGCTTCAATTCGCCAGGGCAGCGGCACGTTCGGTATCGCCACCCGCCCTGACGAATCCTCGTATTCGATGTTTGCCACGGTAATCACGTCGGACACGACTTCATAGGTGACGGATTCATCAGCCCGCGCAGTCGATGGGTTTATGAGCGCGGAAATGCTGATCGCCGCCAAGGCGGCGATCGACCCCGCGGCGCGCCGGAGACCGCGACTCCGCCGTTGCGAGCGCTGACCAGCCGGGATCATTTGCCCGCCAGGACGACGACAGCAAGCGAGAGGCCGGTATCTGCATTGTGGAGAAGGCTGACACCGAAATCGGTGTAGGAGCAATTCGCCAATGGCGCTGGACCCGTGTCTTCCAGCGTCTTGAACACACCCGGGCTGACATTCAAGCTAACGCCGGCGCCCTGCGTAGTCCCTTCCAGTATCGCTCCTTTGATCGCGTCGGCGTCGCTGTCGTGCCCAGCGCCCTGCAGCGACCACGATTTGCCCGCGCTGCTGCCGAGGTCCTTGAGGATGGGCAGTGCGCCTGTCGGCGAGTCCGCGGGGGAATTCCTCGTCGTGTGGCTGACGTAGGCGTCGGTCGAGTGATTCACGATCTCCGCAGCGTGCTCGACGATCGGGTCATACCGCAGCGGCGGGCAACTTGTGCCACTGCGCGCCGACATGACGGCTTGTTGGAGCGCGGGGGACGGATCGGCAGTGCTCGGCGGAGCGGACAGTACAGCGCTACTCAAAGCCGCGGCGAGCGCGACCAACGTCGCGCCGACTGCCGGCGCGCGACCTTGACGTGCCCGAGCCGGCACAGCCGTGCCGACATGGATTCTCAACACGTGTGCCTCCTCATCGAGATGCCGCCCACCGGACCACTTTCAGTCGCAGACATGGGACCGCTGGATCTTGCTGCCGTAGTGCATTACCCGCTGAAACGATGGTCCGGTGAACCAGGTCGGCTGATGGCCCTTGATGCCCGCGCTGACGTTCGACAGGTTCTGCCAGAGGATGTAAAAGCTTTGACCCTCGTAAATCGGGAAATACATATCTCCTGCGTGGTCATAGCTCTGAGTCAGCGACTGAGTACGGGGAGCAAGGAAGTCCACCGACTGATCAATATTCGCAGTCATGGCAGCTTGCCGCTCCGGGATCCCCTCAGCATCCCAGTTACCGTTCCTGCTCAATACGCTGTTGTTGAATCTCTCGATCTGGAGCCTCAAATCCGCGTAATCCGCATTGAACCACCCACACATTTCTCGCTCGGCATTGATATCCGCGTCGGTGACGTTCCCCCGAGTCTGGTCGAACGGAAATGGAAATTTAGGCTGCCAATTTGCCATGGGCTTGACTGGCGCCAACGGCGGAGGCACCGAGTCGCGGCCCGGTGGATCTAGCGGGTCAGCGCCGGCGCGAGCCATGAGAGTTGCCGTCCCAGAGAGAACGAGCAGCATGCACATCATCACGAATCTGCTCCGGAGACGAGTTCCGGTCCGGCTGGTTGCTACGGATTCCATCCCTCAGCACATCCTTTGAAACATCGCCCGTTATTTCTGTCCAAGAGCTGCGGCGATGCCGCCGACGTCGCTGATTTGCCAGTCTTTGTTGCTGTCGATTGTGAGACTGTAGGTAGCGGTCGATTGCAGTCCCTCAGGAGCTTGCATTGTCTTGGTCAGAACGCTGACGAAGGAGTCGACGACATAGGTCCCGCCCACATCTGAGCGAACTTTCGCGGCCAACGGCCGCGCGGTCGAAATCCATTGCAGCGGAGTAAGGATCTGTTCCATCTCACCCGCGGCCTTGGTGAGCTTTTCCTTCAGTTCCGGGGAGGTGCCCTTGACGAGTTGCACCTTCCAAGCGTTGAGGTCCTGGAAGTTCATCTCGGCGGCATGCACGGCGTAGTCCTGGGCTATTTCTTCCGCATGCTTCTTGTTGCTGGTAGCGCGGGCTTCCGCACTCAATTTGTTCTGCGCGCCGATGTACAGCCACGCCAGCACTCCGATCGCGCTGACAGCAACGCAAATGACGGCCGCGATGACCAACGTGCGCACCGATATCGACACCCGGGCGCGGGACTTGTCAGAGTCCGCCTTGGACTTGCTCTTGACGGTCGCTGCTTCGTCAGCTTCTGAAGTTGTTTCCTCTGGCTTCTCGTCCTTTGCCGGCTTCTTGTCGGCTTCTGGCTTCTCGTTCACTTCTGGCTTCTCGTCGTCGACGACGTCCGACGACGCGTTCTCGATGTCGTGGTCAGTGATGGACACGGCTTCCCCTCAAAACTTCGATGATTGCCCGGCCTACCGGTCGGGAACGGCAACGTGCAGTGTAATCGCGCCCTCCTTCGGGATGCTCTTCAATATGTTTGAGAGAATCTGTCCACTGTCGAAATTCATCAGGGCTCCGCCAATGCCTTTGAAATGCGGCAAAAGCGTCTCCGTCAGAACTTTGAGGTCAGGAGCCCGCGTGTCCAGAAATTTCTGAATTCGGTCCAGGTAATCACCGAACAGCGCCATGTCTCGCGGGTTATTCCATTCCAGGGTGTGCATCATGCCTTGATAAGTACCGGCGGCCCCGAAACCCGCCGCTCGAATGGGTGAAATGAGATCACCGAGCAGGGGACCAACCCAGCCCGCGTTGCGCAGCAGCGCCTGCAGATTGTCGATCACTTCCTGTCCCCGGCCATGCATGCTTGTCGCTTGACTCCGCAGTAGCGAGCTCGCATGTGCCAGGTTGGGCAGCACCTGCTCGGGCGCGGGCAGAGCAGCGTCGGCCTCCCCCAGAATTCGTTTGAGCTGGCCGGGATCGAGCTGGTTGAGCACGCGCACCACGCTGGTGGCCAGCTCCGAGATGGACGGCGGCGCTTCTATCGTCTTCGGCGAGATACGTTGGCCGTCCTTGTATACCGGGCCTCCGCTCGTCCGTGGCGCCAGTCCGATGTAGGCCTCACCGAGCGCGGACAGATTGTCCAGCCGCACGTCGGTGTCGACAGGAATGTGGTGATCGCCGTCGACGTAGAACTGCACGGTAGCATCGCTAGTCGCCGTGTTGATTTCGGTCACCTTGCCGACCGGCTGGCCGCGGAGCAGCACATTCGAACCGACAACGAGGCCCTTGATGTCAGGGACCGCCATACTCAGGTTGGTCCGCTGAGCAGGCGGGCCGGTCCGAACACCGAACGACCAGATCACGCTGAGGGCGAACGCGATGATCACTCCGAACATCGCGAACGACAAGGCGCCCTTTAATTTCATGGCGTCGCTCCAAGAATCCGCAGCACGTCCTGCACGTTGTCGATCAGCTCTTTCCCATCCGGCCCTTTTATCGACGTGATGTTTATCGCCGGGTACTTATCTGCGGGAAGGAAGTAGTCGGTGAGTAGCCGCTGCCACGCGGGCGCTTCGTTCTCGAACGCCCATTTGCTCTCTTTCAGGGCTCCAAGCGCACCGCCGAGCGACTTCAGCAGGGGCACAAGCCAATAGCCACCGCTGTAGATACTGCCGATCGAGGGCAACACGGTAGCGATGTAAGACCCGACTTGGAATGAGCGTTTCCAGCCCAGCATCCCCTCCGTCGACCAGAAGTACTTGTATTCGGGTAGGTCGTTATACATGACCTGGGCTGTTCCGGATACGCCCGTAAGCCACTGATCGACCATGTCCATGTTGTTGCTCAGATCCGCGAGGTCGGTGTCTACCCGCTTCACCAGGTCGCGGAATTCACCGCTTCGTGCCGGCGTCACCCTGTTAATCCCGATGATGGTGTTTTGGGCACGCTGAATGGATCCGCTGCCGACGAAGTTCGCCAAGTTGGCGATCGTGTCCTCCAGTTGGGGAGGAGACGTGGTCTGTGCCAACGGAACCGTCCCGGCCGGGCGCAGTGCCGGCGCCGGCGGACCCGACTCAGGACGCTCGAGCGCGACATAGGTGTCACCGAGCACCGTGGCTTGCTGCAACGTCGCATGCACGTTTGCCGGCACCACCACGTCGGGGTCGATCCGCGTTACGACGTCGACGTGATTGCTCGCCAGATTGATCTTGGTTACCAATCCCACGGTCGTACCGTCCTGCACGACCTTCGCACGGTCGGGCAGGCTCAGGACGTTGGCGAACTGCAGGACGATTTCGTAACCGTCGCCGTAGCTCTTACCCGGTTGAGGTAAGGAGTTGACGGTCATGGAAGCACACGACGGAACCAACATGGCACTTGCCGCGACGGCGACAGCCGACCATATCCGCCGCCTCATCGCTTCGCCGCCTGCTGTAGCACGTACTGCAGGAGCGCGACGTCGACGGCAAAGGGCTGGCCGTTGACATCCGCGCAACTGCCGGGCATCGACGCGTTCATCATGCCGCAGAGCGCGAGCCCGTCGTGGGTCCGAACCCGATACAGCGGGGGCCGATAGGCGAGGTTGAACGTGTGGAAATCACGCCTGTTGAAGTGATTGGCGATCGTGTTGATCCACCACGGCACCGGGGTGAAAAGATCCGACATCGCGGTCGCGTGGGGAGTCAGCTTCCGCACCGTGACGCTGACCGTGTCGAGCGCTTGCTGTGTCTCGTCACCCAATCTGGTTTGCAGGATCGCCACCAACTCGGCCAGTGGCCCGAGGGTCCCCATTCCGCCGCCGGGACCGGCGAGCCCTGTAGTACCGTCCAGCGCCAACGCCAAGTCCGGCGTCGTCTTGCGCGCGTCGTACATGATCTGCTTCAACGGCGGCATCAGTTCGCGCAGTACACCGGTCAGCTCGGCGGTGTTGCGGATGATCGAGCCGATGTCACTGATCGCTTCGTCCGGGCTGTCAAGTAGTGCGGACGTCCTGGTCACGAGCTGGTTGATCCCGGCACCGTTGTTGTGCGCCAGTTCGTCAAGTCCGCGAACTGTGTCACCGACGTTCGTCGACCCGTTGGGGTTGATCGAGTTGAGAAAGGTGTAGGTCGATCCGACCACCTGCGAAATCGTCTTGGCCGAAAACGAGTGGTCGAGCCGAATGCACTTGTTGGGCTGGAGCCGCGGACCGGAACTGTAGTTGCCGACCAGTTCCAACGAACGGTCGGCAAGGATCGATGGCGACCGGATGACTGCCCTGACGTCGGGCGGGAGTGGCCTGCTCTGTGTGATTTCGAAGTCGACCCGGACCTGGGTGGGGCCAGCGGCGATGGACGTGACCTTGCCGATCTGATAGCCCATCTGGGTCACCGGGTTGCCGGCGTACAGACCGATGGTGTCTGGGAACATCGCGCAATAGGCGACGCTCTTCTCGCCGCCCATCATGGCGCAGGACGAGGCACCAGCGACGGTTGCAGCGCCCGTGAGTGTAGCTACGGCGGTACGAAATATGCGGCGAACCATTCGCGAGACCATCAGCACGGACTCCCCGCCATCGGGATGCAAAGATCTGTGGCAAGCAACTCGGGCGGCGCGTTCTGCGCGTCCAGCATCCGCTCGATCTTGTTCCTGATCCGCCGAAGTCTGGGAATGATCCGGCTGTTGTGGTCCTTCCACCGGGTGACTCTGTCCTGCCAGTCGCGAACCTTCTCGATGAACTCCTCGCGGTGGTTCACCCAAAAGTCGCCGAAGGGACGCAGGAACGCATCACCGACGTCGCCCATACCTTTCAGGGCCTCGCCGAAACCCTTGCCGTACAGAACGAGCGTCTCCTCGAGGATGGCAAGCTTGCTCACCAGGACCTTCAATTCGCCGGTGAAATTACGCAGCGCCTCGATGTACTCATCGGAAAGATTGAGGATCGAAGTAACCTGCCCCCGCTGACGCTCGATCGTGGACGTGAGGGCATTGCCCGCATCGATAACGGCGGAAAGAGTCTGCACGTTTGTGCCGGTGAGTCCCTCCTGGATTTGATCCAATGATTCGCGAATCGGCTTCGGATTAACTCGCTCGGTAATTTTTGTCGAATCGGTCAGCGCCCGCATCAGGCTGTACGGCATCGTCACGCGCTCTACCGGGATCGGATTTGCACCCAGTGGCTTTCTGCCCAGCGATACCAAATTGACATAATAACCGCCGACCACCGTGAGCATACGGACCTGAATTTGTGACTGATCACCGACAAATGCGTCGTGATCCACGGTTGCGCGAACCTTGACCTGATTCGGTTCGATTGACAGATCTTTCACTTTGCCGACCGTGATCCCGGCGATCCGCACGGTATCACCTGGATGGATTGCCGCCGCATCATCGGTGTAGAAGGAGATCGTCTTCTGGCCAGGAGGACTGATGTTGATTTCGGCAGCAGTGATCGCCAGCACGGCGACCAGTACCAGCGCGGTGACACCCCAGAACGTCGAACTCTTGAAAATTTTCATCGATTGCACAAGATCACCCTTTGGCCATTCAAGAGCACGTCCATTGAGTCGGGCAGTTGCGCGCGACCCCGCGAACAGGGCAATGGTGTATCAGGCGCCCCTGGCGGGGGAACGTTATCCCACATCACCGGTATCAGCTTGAGGACGTCGCGACTGTAGTCATCGAAACGCGTGATTGCCTTGTCGAGACCGTCGGCGATGTCGCTCCGCGAGGAGTCAACGACGTCGATTCTGCCGTCGGGTTGCTGCACCCGAGTGGCGGGCCCGAGCGGAAACCCTGCGTTGGCAAGGACTTGGAGAGTGGGCCCGGTGAAGGCAGGGCCATACAGCTCCGACTTACGAAACTCGTCCATGACCGAGATCGCCGCGTCCAACGGCTGATTCAGCCACTTCAGGACCTGGACGAAATCTTTCGAATGCCCGCCGAATGTGTCGGCCACAGCGTCGAGGTTGCGCATCACCGTCGCGATGACTTGTTCGCGGTCGGACGCGAACTGAGTCAGCTTTCGGACGCTGTCGAGCATCGGCTTGAGTCCGCCCTCACCCGAGAGATACGTCGCGGCATTCTCGGTGAAGGTGTCGATATCGCTGGGACTCAAGGTCGCGATAACGGGCTGCAGGCCGTTGAACAGAGTGGTGATGTCGAACGACGGTTGCGTCATGGTGATCGGAACATGCGACACAATGCTCGCCGCCGGCGCCGTCTCGGACGGATTGACGACATCGACGTAGCGCAACCCGGTGAGCGCCTGGTACTTGATGGCCAACCGCGACGTGGACACCACTACGTAGCGCTTGTCGAGACTGAACTCGACCGTTGCGAGGCTCTGTCCAGCCCTACGCTCGAGCGCCAGCGATTTGACTTTCCCGACCCGCACTCCCCGGACCCGCACGTCAGCGTCGACGTGCAGGCCCGACGCATCCGTGAATTGAGCTGTGTAGGAGCGTGTGGGTGCGGCAACTGGTTGTCGCAGGACATTGACCAGGACGATGAACACCGCCAGTGCGGCGGCGGCGGCCAACGCGAATCGCCATAATGCGGCCTTGGGCGTGATCACTGGGCTCCTATCGCACCGAGCGGGGCAGCCACACCGGGTAATTCATCCAGGACGATGTGCGTCTGTATCGCCCGTTGATCAGGGGATCCCGCATACAGATTTTCCAGTCGAGTTCGCAATTCCACCAAGTCTGAGGAGATATTGGCCGGTGTTATCAGACCGGGCACTACATCGGTCAGAGTTTTGACCAGATCGACCGCAGGCATCAAGTCTTGCGGGTGGGACGACAATAGCTTGCCTAATGCACCGAAGAATCTATTCGCCAGCAGGTCAAGCGTCGCTATAGACCTCTTGTTCCAATATTCATCTGTTTGATACTGGCCGAGAGAAGGGGCAAGGTTGACAAAATCTTGACCGGGCAGGCAGCCGTCGGCGGTCTGCATGAACCTCACGAATCCAGAGTTGTGATCGAAGTTATAGCCAGCAGAAGTAATCGAGTCCAGCGTGCCGGGGAATGCCACACTCACACCGGTCGTATTTCTCAGAAGTTGTTCGGTACTTACCGTCTGCACCTTGGTCACCGCCTCGGCCGCGACCACGATCGTCTCGATGAGTGGATTGAGCCCGTCGGTGAACCGGGTGGCGCGGTCCATCACGCGCACCAACTGTGGCGTCACTACGCCGCCGGTGATTTCACCCAGCCGGTAGAGCAACGCCTGCAGGGTGAAGTTTCCCTTTGGAACGGTGTCGATTCGCGAGCCATTTCGCAGCGGTGCGCCGCCCGTTAAGGCAACCAGGTTGATGGCGGTGACACCGAAATAATTGGACGGCCGGAAGTCGACGTTCATCTTGTCGGTCAAACCGGCAGTGGGCCCCGATCGGACGTCAGCGTTGAGCCGGACGCCACCGCTGGCAAGGCTCGACACGGAGGTGACTTGGCCGACGTTGACCCCGTGCATTATCAGCGCGGTACCTGCGGTGACTCCCTGACCCAGATACGGCAGGTCCATGACGATCGAGATCCGGTTCGCCGGGCGGCTTCGGAATGGGTTCACGGCGATCAACACGCCCGTCACCAACAAGGACAGCGCGAGCACCGCGCCGATGATGGTCAGCCGGCGCGCTTCGGCCGCCTCCGACATCCGGAATAGCAAGCTTTTCCCCTAGCCCTTGAACTCGAATTTCGGCGTCCAGCCCCAAATCATGACGGTCGTCATAATGTCGAGGACCATAATGGTGACGAGACTCGCGCGAATTGCGCGTCCGGAAGCCTGTCCGACCCCAACGGGTCCGCCCGATGCAAAATATCCGTAATAACAATGAATCAACGTTGCGGCGGCGCAGTAAATAATCGCCTTGGTGAGCGAATATGCAATGTCCGTCGGGGAGAGGAATTGAACAAAATAGTGATTGTATGTTCCGGCTGGTTGATTGTAGGAAACGCGAATCACCAGATCCGAGGTGAAGAAAGCAACCATCAACTCGAGCAGAAAGCCGGGTACCACACATATCATTCCGCCGACGAGACGCGTGCCCACGACGAACGGGATCGATCGCAGCCCCATCGACTCGGTGGCATCGATTTCGTCCGCGATCCGCATGGAGCCGATTTCGGCAGTCATCCGGCAGCCGGCTTGGGAGGCGAACGCGACGCCGGTGACCAGCGGTGCCATCTCCCGGACGTTTCCCCACCCGCCGATGATTCCGGACAGCGCGCCGAGGCCGATCAAGTTGAGCGTCGCATAGGCTTCGATGGCCACCATTGCGCCGATGGTCACACCAAGGATTGTCAGGATGCTGATCACGCCGCCGTCGACGACTATTGAACCCCGGCCCCACGCCAGGCTGTTCATCACTCGCACTGTTTCCCGTGAATACCGCCGAATGGTTGTCGGTAGCAGCCACACGGTCTGGGCGATGAACACCACCCATTGGCCCGCGGTTCTCAGCGTGCCATTAACGAGTCTGACCGGTGCCCGGCCAAAATTCAGATACTTTGACGGGACGGCGCGAGAGCCTGGCAGTGTCGGCTGCGCCACTATGCCACCGCCATGGGGAAGAACATCGTCTCCAGCTGAGTGATCGCCAGATTTGCGGTCACGATGCAGACGACGTTGAGTACGACAGCGGCGTTGACCGCATCCGCCACACCACGCGGTCCGCCCTTGGCCTCCATGCCCCGCATCGAGGAGATGATTGCGACAAACGCGGCGAAGGTGACGGTCTTGCCCATCGCAAACCAGACGTCGACCATCTTCGCAAACGAACCGAATGACAGCCAGAAGCTTCCGGGCGTCACGTCATTGACGGTGACCGAGATCGTGAAGGCTGCGGCCACGCCGGATGCGATGACGATGGTGCACAAGATCGGCGCGATGAGGATCAGGGCCAGAAAGCGCGGCACGACCAGACGCTGCACCGGATCGATACCGAGTGTTCTCAGTGCGTCGAGTTCCTCGCGGATCGCTCTGGCCCCGAAGTCGGCAGCGATCGCCGACGCCGCGGCGCCACCCATGAGCAAACCCGCGGTCATCGGTGCGCCCTGACGAACCACACCCACGCCGATTGCCGACCCGATAAGTGAGTTTGCCCCCACCTCGTTGACGAGGCCGGACACCTGGACAGCGATCATCGCGCCGAAGGGCACCGCCATCAGCACCGCTGGAACTGCCGTCACCTTGAGCAGGGTCCAGGCCTGCACGATGAGCTCACCGACGGGCAACCGCATCGAAATTGTGTCGATGACGGCATACCGCAAGACCGCGGCCGCCATCAGTACAGCGCGACCCGTGGTCGCCGTGCTGCGCGCCGGAATCGTGCCGACTCGCGATGCAGCCTTGGCGACGCTGGCGCCGGGCTGCGTCAGTACCGCGCGCCAGCCATCCGGCGGGGTGCCGTTCCCGAAAGGTGCGCGATGCAGGGCGCCGCGGTGCCCACTGTCGCCGTTTGCTGACCCGGCGCGCGTAGTCGCCGCCGTCGGCGTCTCTGTCGCCATCGAAAACTCGCCTCCTCCCCGTCGCGCTGACCACTGTCGTTTGCCTTGTGCTCCGGCTCACAACGCTGCTCCTGAGGCAAGGTACACCACATCGGAGCATTTTTGAACACAGTCTCAAAAATTCTCGATAGAACTTCCAAGGAACCAGGCGGCACGACGCCGACACACCTGCAGCGGCTCCCGAGTCGTCCCGCAAGACGGAGTAAGGACGAAGGTCAGACGAGTCGATTCCGTTGATTGGCAAGGACATTCGCGCGACCCGGGGCTCAGCGCGGACATGGGCGTCATTGACGACGCCGATCGCGTCGCCCGTCGGCCACCTCGGACAGGATGCCTCGTCGGGGCGCACGACAGGCCGCGGCGCCACCTGTTACGCCCTTGCGGGCGGACTGACCGGCTGCTTGCGGGTCCAGGCGCGGCATACCCCTACTCCTCATATGACAGCCCTTAGAGGCACCGCCGTGCCACCGCGAACGCTGACTGTAACGGCTGTCACAGTAGTCGTCCGCCAACGCAGTTGTCAAATAGTCGGCATCACCGTAACCTGGCGTCTGGCGGCGTTGAAGTTATGGCAGGAATGGCCAGGTCCGTACGCGTTCCTAACATCGCCATGTCCCGGTGACCCGGCGCTCGTGTCCGGACCGTTCTGGACTTCACCAAGCGCACGGTGACTCCCGGGTAGGGGAGTTAATGAGCTCGACAACGTCCCGTCTGATGGTGGGGGACTTGCCATTTCGGGTGAATGGCGATACTTCGGAGAATCGGCGCCGCAGCCAAGCGGCCGAGAGGTTTCGGCGTCGGTAATGCACGGCCCCGAGTTGGAGCGTGACGGCCCTGCGTGCATCACGGGCGCGGTTCCGGCTCCGGCCACCGGCTCGGTGTTTTCCGCTGGCAGATTGCCGCCACGGCCCAAGGCCAAACGCCGGAGCCCGTCGAGGCATCGGGGTCGTACACCGTACGGCGAAACTCTTTGCCTCTGTTCGGATTCCGGACCACCTCGGGTGAGCTGAGATGTCTGACCGCCAGCCGGCTTGACCCCGGTTTAGGTCAGGTACGAGAAGTCGCCCGCGGTAATCATCCATGGCAGCACGTCGGCGATGACCAAACCCGACTTGATCGCCGGGTCGTTTTCCGCGATGCGGGAAGCCTCAGCCGCGTCGATGCGGGGACTGAGGACCATCAGGCCACCAGCGCCTTCGGCCAGCAGCGGTCCACTCAGCAGGATCGCCCCCGACTCTTCGAGTTGCTGGACGTAGGCAAAGTGTTCGGCGACGCCGTCCTGTTCGGTGGGCGCGACCTCAGGTCGAAAGTTCGGGCCTGGGAGGTGCCTGATTACGAACAGAGTTGGACGGTTGTCAAACTGGTCGGCCATTGCTTTCATACCTTTCGCTACCCACGACGAAGGGCGCTCCCTATCGGCAGTGGCGCGCCACTCGACAGACGATGCTACGTTTGCGTTGATAAATCAACTACATCGTTGATCGGCCAACGATTGTTGCTCAACTGCTCGGTGGCCGGGCTGCGGCCCAGCCGGGTGATCAATTCACGCCGCGGCATCGGCGGCGAAAACGTCGACGGCGCAAAGATTGTCGACGATCAAGCCGGCGCGCGATCCCCCGGTGGAGCAAGATGTGATGACTCAGTCCGTAAGGTCCCAAGCCGTCACCCGCGCCCCCGCTCTAGATCAAGTTCGGCGGCAAAATCCGCAGCCTCGAGGCGACGCTTGATCGTGCTCAAGAAACGGCCGGCATCGGCGCCGTCCACCAGTCGATGGTCATAGGTCATAGACAGGTAGCAGACCGACCGCACGCCGATTGACTCGTTGCCGATCGCGTCGAGCACCACCCTGGGTTCCTTACGGATCACTCCGGTGGCCAGGATCGCCGCCTGGGGTTGCACCAGGATCGGCGTATCAAACAGCCCACCCTCACTGCCGATGTTGGTGATGGTGAAGGTTCCGCCCGACAATTCGTTTGGAGTCAGGTCGCCAGAACGCGCCCGCGCGGCAACGTCGACGATTGCCCGCGCCAACCCGCCAAGCGAGAGGTCACCGGCATTGGACACCACAGGCGCCAGCAGTCCTCTCGCCGTATCGACGGCGAAACCAAGGTGTTCGGCGTCATGGTAGGTAATGGTTTTGGACTCCTCGTCATAGCTGGCATTGATGTTGGGATGGGCTTTCAACGCATCGATCGCGGCGGTCGCAATGAACGGAAGGAACGTCAAGTTGACTCCTTCCCGCTCGGCAAAGGATTTTTTTGCCCGCGCCCGAAGCGCCGCGATCGCCGTCATGTCGACCTCGTGGGTCTGCGTCAATTGCGCTGTGCTCAAGAGTGATTCGTGGGTCTTTGCGGCGGTGAGCTGGCGGATCCTGCTGGCCTTCTGGACCGTGCCGCGCACCGGCGCATGGGCACGCGACGGTGAGGTTTGGTGACTGCGGTCTGCTGGGTGCGTGTGTCCGGCAGTGGAGCGCCCGTCCACCGGTGCCGGCGCGGGCGGTGCGGCGGGTTTGGGGGCGACCCTGGCTGCCGGCTCTGCACCGGGCGCGGGGTCGTCACGGGGCTCCGCGTCCGCTACGAACTGCGGCGCCGGTTCTCCTGCCGTCTGAGCTTCTCGTTGGGATTGTGGCGGCGCCTCTGATGCTCGCGGTGGCGCGGATGAAAGTGTCCGAGCCGCGCCGAGCTTGCCCAGCTCGGCACCGACTGGGACGACCTGGTCTGCAGCGGCGGTGATGGCCAACAGCGTCCCCGCAGCCGGCGACGGGATCTCCGTATCGACCTTGTCGGTGGACACTTCTACGAGCGCCTCATTCACTTCCACGTAGTCGCCGACGTCCTTCAGCCAGCGAGTCACCGTGCCCTCGGTGATCGACTCGCCCAGCTCGGGCATCGTCACCGACAACGTCTCAGCGTCCCCGCTGGGGGCCTGCTCTGCGGCGTCGAGTTCCGATCCGGACTGCCTGTCGGGAGCGGGCCCCCGGACAGCTTCGGGCGGCGCACCGACACGAGTCGGCGGCGGCCGGTTGTCGACCATTACCTCGGTGGGTGCGGAATCAGCTTCGGCGATGAGCGCCAGATCGCTGCCCACCGCGACGGTTTCATCCTCGCGCGCGAGGATCTCTGTGAGCACGCCGGCCGCCGGCGAGGGTATTTCGGTGTCGACTTTGTCTGTCGACACCTCCAGCAGAGGCTCATCGAGGGCGACGGTGTCCCCCTGCTGCTTGAGCCACCGGGTCACTGTCCCTTCCGTGACGCTCTCGCCGAGCGTCGGCATTTGGACGGTGATGGCCATGTGGCGACTCCTTGAGTCAGAGCAGCTGTGAACGACATGAGTTTACACATACGACTGATAGTTGACTGTAGCGTTGATTCGATCACGGGCGCGCCATCGGCTTGCGGTTCGGAGACACCCGACGAATGGCTGTTCACCGCCCCGCAGGATGACCCGATGGGTGCCGCGCGTCTTCGCGAGCGTGGCGTGGGGTCCTTTGGCGCACCGCGCGTCCGGATCTCCGAAGATTAAGCGTTTCACCAATTAAGATGGTTCGATGGCGAAAGCGACAGAGACCGCGTCGGGTTCCGGGGCGCGTGAGGCAACCAGGGACGGCAATGCGCAGTCCCAGCCGGCGGTCAGCATGCGCAAAGAGCTAGTCGAAAACCAGATGTACGAAACCGCGGCCAAGCTTTTCGCCGAGCGCGGCTTCGCCGGCACCAGTCTCCAAGATATCGCCGACGCCATGGGCATCACCCGTCCGGCTCTTTACTACTACGTCAAGAGCAAGGAAGATCTGCTCTCCAGGCTCGTCACCGAGATCACGGCGGGAAACACGGCGCAGATCCTGCGGGTGACAAACAATAAGACGATCGACCCTGTGCAGAAACTGTCCGAGGTCGCCTATCTGATGGCGCATAACCGTGCCCTGCACCCCACGCGCTTCTTACTGCTGGCTCGTTCCGAAGCCGAATTGCCCGAAGATCTGGCGAAGGTTCACGAGACCACCAAGCGCAAGATGTTGCGCAACCTCATCGAAGTCATCCAAGCTGGTATTGACGCAGGCCAGTTTCGCCCGGTGAATCCGCGAATCGCCGCGTTGGCCGTGATCGGTATGTGCAACTGGGTAGCGTGGTGGTTCCACGAAGATGACCCGGCCAGCGCTGAGCAGGTCGCCACCGACGTCGCCGACATGGCGGTGGCGAGCGTGCTGCAGGCGGAGAACCGGGTGACAGCGGCGACTGGACCGCGAGCCGCGTTGTCGCTGCTCCGTCAGGATGTCGCCTACCTCGAGCGCTTGCTCGACGATGCCGATAAGAAGCGCTGATCCCCTACCGGCCGAGCAAGGGCCGCCAGCACCGGTGCGGTTCGTGATCGGCCGGCCGTCAAGCTTGCCCGGAAGACAGTGGAGATTCCTGCTGCCACTGCGATCTGAGCGAGGCCATACGTTCCCAGAAGATTTCTCGACCGCTCCTGGCGTCGAGTCGACGAGCCCACAACGCGGCGAAAAGTGCGTCGTATGCCTCCATCGACGCATCGATGATCGCTTGGTCGTCGCCGCGCTGAAGCATAAGGCCCTCCGATAAGAGAGCCCATGCAACGCCGAGTTGGATCACCGAGTCCGGGGTATCGCCCTGATCTTCTTGCAGGACGTGGTGCACGCCCGCGCGAATGACAGCGGCCATATCCGCCAGGACCGGTGATTGCAGGCTGTAGGCGCGCAGAATCTTGTCGAAAGTCGTGCCGTCGTGATCATGCATCCCCAACGCTGCGCCCGGAAGTGCGAACGGTGTGGCGTCTTCGGGCCAGGGCCCGTCGGCATCGACAAAGAGGAATTGCGCCTCCGGATCCACGAAGCGTTTGATGAGCCACGGTGAGGCGACACGATCGAGGTGCACCGTCTGGCGCGTGACCCATTTCATCGACGATTACCCTCGTCGGCGAGCAATGTCGCGATCTCTTCGCGAAGAATCGCCTTATTGACTTTGTGGATATTGGTCAGCGGGAGTTCCGTTCGGATCTCAAGGCGCTCAGGCCATTTGAACTTTGCCACGCCTTGATCCGAAAGGAATTGCTTTACGGTCTCGAGCTCGATGGCCTCGGATCCCTGACGTAACACTACGAAGGCGCAGGCCCGCTCGCCTAAACGCGAGTCGGGCATCGCCACCAGTGCCGCACGCTCGATCCCCTCGTGCCGGAGTAGTAACAGCTCGACCTCTTCGGCATTGATCTTCTCGCCACCGCGATTGATCAGGTCCTTTATCCGGTCCTCGAGTCGGTAGTAAGACTTGTCGCCGTCGAGAATCTCTGTGACGATGTCGCCCGTACGGTAGAAGCCGTCGGAAGTGAAGGCTTCGGCGTTGCGTTCCGGGGCAGCGAAATAACCGCGAATGGTGTATGGACCTCTGGCGCACAGCTCCCCCGATGTTCCCGGCGGTACCTGTCGCTCACTGCCGGGTTCGAGTACCCGCACCTCGTCCCCGGGAGAGATTGGGGTTCCCTGTGTACCGTGCCGGATCTCCGCCGATGCGTCGCGTGGGGAGAACATGCACAGGCCCTCGCCCATACCGAACATCTGGACGACCTTGCACGCTCCGGTCTCGTACTCGTCGATCACTGCGCTGGGCACTGAGCGGTCGGCCCAGGCGACCGTGCGCAGCTCCGCCAGGGCCGCCCGCAGCCGTGTATCAGCCTCGATGACACGCGCGATCGGTCGCGTCATCAGCATGTGGGTGATAGCTACAGTCGACGCCAACCGCAAGAAGGCCGCGGTATCCGGCGGGCTGGTGGCAAAACACGCCCCGACTGAATGTGCCGCGTGAAGGGCACACACGATGCCGGCATTGTGGATCAACGGAAGCAGATGCACGGCAACGCTGGTCGAGTCCATGTTCATCGCGTCGCCCCACTGAGCGGCGTTGTACCAGTACTCGGTGCTCAGGCGCGGAATGAGTTTGGGCACACTCGTTGTTCCGCCGGAGAGTTGTAGCACCGCCAGACTCTCCGGGGAGAGTTGGCGTTGCACCTGCTCTATGGTGAGACGTCGCTGCTGAGCCGTAGATTCGTTGGCTTCGGCCAGCGATTCGATCGAAAGTTCGTCCGCGGCAGGTGCGGTCGTTCCGACCGTGAGCTTGATGCGCAGGCTCGGTTGTGCGTGTGCGATTTCTGTTGCGAGGCTGCGCAAATCATGACCGGCGAACCCGGGCTCGTACAGGTGCGCGGCCGGCGCACACTGCCCGGCGATCGCACTGATTTCGTGCCAACGATGCTGGGCCAGCGTCGCAACCGGAACGAGGCCGGCTTTCAGCACGCCGTACCAGCCCAGCACGGCCCAGACGTGATTGGTCGTCTGAAACAAGACACGCTCGCCGGGCTTCAGACCCGCCTGAAGCAAGCCGGTCGCAATCCGATCGGTGAGATCTCCCAGCTCGGCGTAGGTCAAGCTGACACCGGGATCGACCACAGCGAGCCGATCGGAAAAGCGTTCGACAGACTCCTGCAACTCCTGACACAGCGTCCGAGACCTCCAGAACCCGGCTGCCCGATAGCGCGCAGCCAACGAATCAGGATAGGGAGTTACCTTGTCCGCGATGTCCACGTCTTCGGTCCCGATCATCGCGAAGCCCGTTCGCTGACCCAAGTGGTTATCTTGTGTCCCGCCAACGGCATACCGTCAGGCTCACCATCCGCGAGCGGTCGACCGAAGTGGTCGGCGCGAATCGGATGATGGGTTACGTCAGCGGACGCTGCGCTCGCCATCGCCTCGCTGATGTCGCTGGGGAACACCGAGCAGTCACCGGTGAACTCGATGATGAGCACTGGCACGGATACACCCGCCAGGGAGCGGGCCACCGATGCGTTGGCCGACAGACCAGACCATGTCGACAGCCACGCCTCGGGTGTGGTCAGCCGGCCGAACCCGTTGACGCCGTAATTTGACACTGACGGCTTGGCGCTGATCACCGAACCGTAGGGCCGCTCGGATTTGTCCAGCCGCAGGTCCGTACAGCGGAGGTCCGCGTCGGTGCGGTAGGTGGTGATGACCGGGGTGAGGATGCTGCGGCGCTTATCCGCGCGAGTAGCGGTACCGGCCTTGATCTTCTTGCGGGCCGATAGCTGCTCGGCAATCAGTTCGCGCGCCCGCGCGTCGATGCGGGCAACCCGCTCTGCCTGCGCGTCCCGGTAGGCGATAACAAAAGCCTCCGAATACTGTGAGCCGCCCTCTTCAGCGGTTCCAAAGCCATTGGCAGGATCGAAGGGATCCAGGCTCGGATCGACCGAGAAAGGATCGGCTTCGTCGGTAACCGATGGGTCGATGGCCGCTTGCAGGAGTTTGCCTTGGCCCGGATGCGGAGCGATGAGCACCAGGCCGTCGGGTGCAGGCATCGGCGCATCCCCGAGCTTCGTTGGCGCGCCGCCCGGGGTACGTGAGATTCGCGAATCCGGTTGCGCTTCTGCTTGTTCGGCGTAGAACGAGTAGAGGCCGCCGCCTCCCGAATGGCCGATCAGGAAGATGCGTTCAAAGCCTTCCCGCCGCAGCCACTCCATCGCAGCGGCCACGTCGAGTAACGCGTTTTCGTGCACAAGCCGCAGATCGTTGCCGACATCACGCCCCACCTGTGCCCATACCGCGCTCCCCGATCTCAGCAACTCGGGGATCAGCGGGTGTTGACGAAGGTCTTGACGTGGATGCATCAGGCAGAACACGGTGCGTGCGCGCGCAGGCGGTTGATACAGCGTTCCACGGGTGACTTCGCCGTCGAAGGTAATCAGGGTTTCCGAACGCGCGGATACGCCATCGGGGAGGCGTGCGGGCCAAAAGTCGATCGCGAGCGCCGCACGGCCCCTGCCCGAGGGTTGATAGCCGGCCGGTGCCGGCGCATGCCCGGTGGTGGTTTGAGTCATCTGTCCCTACCTAGTGCTGCTATTACGTCGGTGTTGCCGTATTGCTCAGTGCTTCAGCTAATTTGGGAAGCAGGCGGACCGATCGGAGACCGGACCCATCGGCAGCGGCCTGAACCTGCTTCACACGCACGATCACCGCCGGGTTCGTTTCGCCGACCTTGGTGAATTCGGAACGAAAGGTGACCGATCGCTCGGAGAGCGTGTCGACCGACAATGTGGCCTGCACTCGATCATCGAGCCGCAGCGCCGACGCATATTCCATTTCGCACCGCACGGCGGGCAGACCATACCCATTGGCCAGCGCGTCAAAGGTTCCGCAGCCCACGTCGGCGAGCCAGGTGGAAACCAGCCGCTCGGCCCATAGCAGCGGGGCTCCGAAGTAGATAACCTGCGCCGCGTCGGTGTCGGCCATCACCACTCGGAATGAGCTCCGTGTCAACAGAGACGAGCTATCACGGGCCCGGTCTGACATAGACACGCGGAATTCGCTCCTCGCTGCGACGGCGGTTATCGGTGGGCCCGACAGATCAGAAGAACGGCACGTCCGGCGCCAGTCCGCAGCGGACCCGGCCGTGCAGTTCGGCATTTGTGCTGAAGACGAGGAATGAGTGCACCGTAAGCGCTTCGATGTCATCCACGATGCGGCCCATCGGATTCGACAGGGTCAGCGCGCTTGCGCCGGCGGCTTGGCGGATGACCTCGATCGCCTCACGGCTGCGGCGAAAGCACCAGGCTGCATCCGACCGGATTCGCACCCGGCTCGCCACATCGGCGAGGTTCTCAGAGACCTTCAAGGCGGTCTCGACGGCCCGCTCGGCATGGAAGCGCGCCTCGTCGATCTTCATGATCGCTTCATCCATCTGCAGATGCGTCACCACCGCGTCGGACTGCTTGGCGTAAGTCGTGTACGTGATACCACGCTTGTGAATTCGGGATGCGAACAAATCCATTGCCGCCCTCGCCATTCCGAGTGGGGCACCGGTGGCTCCGGCAGTAAAGAACGGGATATGAGGCACCTTGAAGTAGCTATCGGAGGCCAGCGATTCAGAACGGGTCTCCGCCATGGCTGCAACCGCGATGGGCTGCACCATGTGCTCAGGAACGAACAAATCCTCAACCGAGAGCGTGTTGGATCCTGATCCGCGCAGACCACTGACGTGCCAGTCGTCAGCGGCCACCATGTCGGAGCGTCGGATGATGAACGTGGCGGGCTCGGGATCTTGACCGTCGCGAACGATCATCGAGGCCATCAGGCCCCAGTCAGCGTGATGCTGGCCGCTGCAGAACCGCCACGAGGCCGTGATGCGATAGCCGCCATCGGTGGGAATGGCCTGCCCTGAGGGTGTGAAGTTCGAACACATCAATGGCGCACCATCGGCGAACACCTCGTCGAGCGCCCGGTCCGGGAAGGTGCAGCTCATATAGATGCCGCCGTTGTAGATGCTGGTGACCCACGACGTAGATGCACACCCGCGCGCCAACTCTTCGCCGATCCTGATGAAGGTCGGTAGCGACACCTGGTAGCCGCCGCGTGATCGAGGCGTCGTCAGCTTGAACATGCCGGCGTCACGAAGCGCCTCGATGACCGTATCAGCTGGCCGGGTCAGTTGCGACGCTTCGTCGGCGTGCTCGGCGAGCAGCGCGGACAACTCCGCAGCCTTGGCGATCAGCTGCTCCTCTGTATCCGGTTCCAGGGCCTCGTCAGTGGTGGTCAGTGCGGACACAGAATTCCTCCCAGGCGATGTTCTTGTGCGCGAGAATCGCTGTAATGCCAGTCACGTTAGGGGCACCCAACGCTATTGTCAAATAGTCGGCGTCACCGTAAGCTGACACCTGCCGGCTGGTGGCAACACCGAACAAGCAGCCGCGTCGCGAAACCAACCCGACATCAGGAGGCAGCGTTGTCACCGATCGGCATCGAGCGTGTCAACTACATCGCACTGAACGCTAAAAACCCGGAGACGGCCGCGGCATTCGCGGCCGAAAGGATGGGATTCTCGCTCGTCCACGCCGATCCTGACGGTACTCACTATCTCAGTGCGCACGGTGTCGATCGATACTCCCTGGTCTACAAACCCGGCGACGATCACGGTCTGCACCACGTGAGCTATCTCGTGCACGATGCCAAGACACTGGACGCAGCGGTCAGCCGCTTGGAAGCGACGGGCGCCAAGGTATCCAAACTTGAATCGGCCGGGTGGGAGGGAGCGCCCGCGGTCAGGGTTTTGACGCCGGCCGGTCACTGTCTCGAGTTGACGACAGGCGTGAGCACTGCGATTCCGGTTGCCCATCTCATCGAGGCACCTGAGACCGGCGGGCCCGAACCCGTTGTCGCGGATCATCTCGGACTTGGAGCCGCGGATTTCGAGGCCGAGGAAGCGTTCATGCTCGACACGCTCGGTCAGCTGTACTCCAGCCGCATCATGGGTCCTGGCGGAGTACAGGTGATGGGCTTCATGCGTTCCCCTGGCCGCTATCTCTATCACGATGTGGTGTTGGTGAGGACGCCGGCCACTGCGCTGCACCATTTGCAGTTCAGCATGAAGAATGTCGATTCTTTTTACGCCACCGCCGAAGCTCTGCAAGCCAACGATGTACGCATTGAATGGGGCCCGTTGCGGCACGGTCCGGGACATAACATCGCTCTTTACTTCCGCGACGCCGAGGGCTACTGGTTCGAATACTCGGTGGAAGAGGAGATCATCCTCCACGACCCGACCTACGTGCCGCGCACGTGGACGGTCGCCGATTCACACGCCGTCGATGAATGGAACACCGGCGCACCCCCGGCCGAGTTGATGGGTCCGCCCCCACCCGATGCGTTGCTGGGAGCGGATCTCAACGAGACGTTTGCAGTCACCGACAGCTGATACCGGCGCGGCGGGTCTTCGTCGTGGTCTTGATCAGAGGAGTTTTACATGAGTGCGCTCACAGTGGGTTTCATCGGCGTGGGCCGGCTGGGCTTGCCCTTGGCAAAGGGGTTGCTTGACAACGGGTTTCATGTCGTCTCCACCAAGCGCGGCCGATCCGAGGAATTGATTGCCGCCGGCGGTGCTGTTGCAGGCGACGGCTCGCCCCGCGACGTGGCCGAAGCCGCCGACGTCATCGTGACCTGCATGCCGTCCGCGGCGGCGTTTCAGGACGTCATCGACGGCCCAGACGGAATTCTTCGAGCCAGTGCAGTCCCAACCGTCATCGAGTGCAGCACCCTGCCCTTGGATGTCAAGCAAGGCGCGCGAAAGCTGTTGATCGACAGGCGTTCTCAATTTATCGATGCGCCAGTGAGCGGTACGCCACCGATGGTGGCTATGAAGATCGCGATGATCTATGCCAGCGGCGACCGCGACGCGTACCTCAGTTACGAAGCGGTACTGCAGGCCATGTGCCCCAAGGTCACCTATGTCGGGACCGAATTCAACGGTTCGAAGATCAAGTTCGTCGCCCAGTTCTTGGCGACCATCCATGTCACGGCCGCCGTCGAGGCGATGGTGTATGCCCAACGTGCCGGTCTCGATCTCAGCCAGGTCGCCGAACTCATCTCGGCGAGCCCCGGCGCCACCTCGGGGCAGTTTCAGATCCGCGCCCCAATGATCGCCGCCGGTAACTTCGACGCAACACTTGTCACCGTCGACATGACATTGAAGGATGTCGACGAGGTCATTGCGTTCGCCCGAGAAATCGGTGCTCCCACTGATTTGTCGCAGATCGTCGCAGATCGCTATCACCGGCTCAGTGATGCAGGCCACGGCAACGCTGAGCCGGCGGCGCTGTTCCGCGCTCTGTGTGACGGCGAACAATGACCGCCTCCCGACGGTTCGCCGACGATCGAGGCGAGCGAGGATGAGGCTCGTCCGCGCACACGGTGGTGCCACCGGCCTGATACTCGAGGCCGATGGGCGCCTCGAGGTACTCGACATCGCTGCAGCCGGCGAGACGCTGCGCGCTGCGAAGCCCCACATCGCCGACGGGGTTCAAGCTTTGTTTGATGACAAGCGGCAGAGCTGGCTGCCGATGATCGAGCGGTGGACCGAGGCGCGCGAGACGCTTCGGTTGCTTGCCGAGCATGCCTTTGGGTGCTGGGACAGCAGTACTCATGATCTCCCGCTGACACCCCTGAATGAGTTGGAGCTCGAACCCCCGTTGCCCGATCCGGGCTCTCGGATCTTTGCAATGGGCGGTAACTTTCCGGCCCACGCCTCGAAGATGTCCGGAGTGCTGAATCTGCCGGAGTCCGTGACGAATTCAGCTGCCCACGATGCGCCACCCTGGGGCTTCTACGTGATTCCCGGCACGGTGGTCGGACCGAACCACACGATCGTACCTCCGGCAGGAACCAAATACCTGGACTACGAAGCTGAAGTGGCCGTGGTGCTCGGCAGCGCTGCGCGCGACGAGCTATCCGCTCGTTTCTGGGGATATACAGCATGGAACGACTTCAGTATCCGCGACACAGCCCTCGGCGCTGCACAAACTGACCATGGACCCTTGACCTGGTCGTTGACTAAGAACTTCCGCACCGGGAATAGCTGCGGGCCCTGGATGGTCGTCAACTACCCCCCCGTCGACAATCTTTCGATCACCTGTCATGTCAACGACGAGTTACGACAGTCGGGCAGCACCGCGCAGATGGCCCATCCGTTTGGCCGAATCGCCAGCTATATCAGCGAATTCGTTCCGCTGAGCGCTGGCGACATGATTCTGTCCGGGACACCCGCCGGCACCGCGATCGAAGGCGGAGTTAATGGCGCATTCCTGCAGGCCGGCGATCACGTTGAGGTTCGGATCGATGGGGTCGACACGTTGCGCAACGTGATCGGCGCCGGTGACTGATGGTCTTCGCTTGATCGGAAGCCTCTTCCCATCACCTGCACAAATCTTCTGACGGAGGCATAGAGACACCATGCTCGTAAAGATCATCGGCGGTGGGCCCGCCGGCGCATTAACCGCCAGATTAGCAGCCTCGCGTCACGCCGACTGGACGATCGAGGTTTTCGAAACGCTGCCGCCCGATGATACTTTCGGATTCGGCGTCGGTCTGACCAGGGCTCTGTTGCACGCCGTGCAAGTAGCCGATCCGGTGGTCTTTGATCGCTTGATGGCGGCTACCTTCCCCTTCTCTTCCGCCAGCTTCCGCCTTCCCCAGGGCACAACGCAATTCGGGCAATTCCATAGCGGTGCCATCAGGCGTTCGGAACTGCTCCGGATACTGCTCGAAAGTGCCGCAGAGGCCGGCGCCGACGTCAACATCGGCAAGAGCGTCCATGTCGACGATCTAACGGAAGAAGCCGACATCGTCGTCGGAGCCGACGGGCTATCGAGCTCAACCCGCGCACGATTCGCGCCGCAGCTGGGCGTCCACCAGTCCAACGGCCGCGGAGCCTTCATCTGGTGCGCCGCTGACATCGAGTTGGACGGCACAGTCTTTCATCCGGTGCAGACGTCTGCTGGGACTTTTGTGGCGCATGCCTACCCCTATGCCCCCGGCCTTTCGACGTTCGTCATCGAAGCCAGCGTTGACACGCTGGAGCGCGCCGGGTTCGTCAACCGCACGTGGGAATCGGAATCCTCTTCCGATGAGGAGGCTTTGAACTACCTGTCCGAGGCCTTCGGCGCGTTGCTCAAGGGCGGCCACTTCTTCGGCAACCGCTCACGTTGGACGCACTTCACCACGTTGGCATGTGACCGTTGGTCCTACCGCAATGTCGTGCTGTTGGGTGACGCGGTGGCGACCGTGCACCCGTCGCTGGGCTCGGGCACCAAGGTGGCCCTCGAAAGTGCCATCGCCCTTGTCGACTACCTGGACACCGTTGAGGGCCAGCCCGTCTCTGATGCCCTGGCCGGGTTCAGTCGCAGTCGGCGGCCCAGTGTCGCGCGCCTGCAAGAGCGAGCGGCACGCAGCCAACTCTGGTGGGAGTCCTTTTCCCAGCGGCTGCACCTTTCGCCATCGCGCGTGGCAGTGGCCTATCTCAGTCGCGCCGGCGTGGTGTCGCTGGACAGCCTGGCTAAGACAGAGCCGGCGTTGGCGGCCAACGCAATTGCGGACTTCGCGGACGTTCCTGTCGACGATGTACCCGATTCCAACTTGACAGACTGGGTTTTGAATCTCCCGCTGCATACCGAGGCGATCAAGCTTGACGACCGCAGATTGCCGCCGCCGTCCGGACACGACGCTGCTTCGGGCGTCGCGACGATCGAGGTCAACTCCGGGGATGCCTGGGGGCCGCACGGCGAAGACTATCTAGATCTGGCACGCGAATACTTGCAGTCCGGCGCCACCGTTATCGCGTTACACGGCGGCGATACCCGCTCCGATGTGATGGATCGGTTAGCTGTCGCCGAGCGCATCCGCATCGAAACGGGCAGCGTCGTCGCCGTCCGAGCTCGACGAGACCACCAAGACATCGTCGCCGACGGCATTGTCGCTGGGCGAACAGACCTCATTCAACTCGAAGGAGCAAGGAGCCGTCCCGTGTCGAAATTCAACAGCAATTCTCTGCTGCCCGAAGGATCGGTGCTGGCGATGCTCAAGGCGGCGGTCAACGCGGCGCGCGAGCTCGAGGCGCCGTCGGGTGTGGCCATCGTGGACGCTACGGGTCTGTTGCGAGCCTGGGTGCTGATGGACGGCGCCACCCCGCTCGCCGTAGAAGTCGTGCCGAAAAAAGCACGCACTGCCGCGTTCAGCGGCCTACCCACCGGTGATGTGCCGGCCGAAATCTCAGCCCAGCTCGCCACGGCGTCGCAAACATTCGTCGCGTTGCCTGGCGGGTTGCCGATCGTCATCGACGGCGCCATCGTCGGTGGGATCGCCGCCGGAGGTGAGTCGGCGGAAAACGATGTCGCGATCGCTCAGGCCGGGCTCGACGTCCTGGCAACGCTTTAACCGGGTCGATCTAGCTCGGGCTCATCGCAAGGCATCGGGTACGTTTTCCTCGGCGACGCATGGGCTGGGCCGCTCGTAAAGTTTCAGCGATGCGGGGAACACGCGCCTGAGCGGTTGCCGCCCTCAGCCGACAACCGCGGCCGTTTCTGCCCGTGGGGTACTGACGATCGCGGATTCCCATCACCAGACCGGCGAAACCACTTGCTATTACACGTCGCCGACACACCGCCGCTCCCCGGCACCCTTCGAAGGTACCCCGGCTGCGGTCAACTCCCAATGCCGACGTCGCACCGACAACAGCTGAGGCTGGCCCGTCATCAACACCCCTGACTACGAAGTGTTGCAATCACCCCATGAGTCCAAGCCGCCGCCGATCGTAGTGTTCACCGACCCTGACCGGTAGCCATGACTGGCCACGTCATCCACCAGGCGGTGACGCGTCGATGCGGGGGTTGGCCTTATCTGTAGCGACGGCCATCAAAGGCCGGTCAAACGGCGCTAGTTGGGGCCGGATCGATATTCTTGTTGTATCGCAGCATGTTCTGCGGATCCCATTTGATCTTCGCATCGACTAGGCGGCGATATTTCTCGGGTGATCCCCACGCACCTTTGCGCCACGCGGAGCCCAGGTCGGTTGTGAGATTGATGTAGCAGTTATCCCTGAACTCAGGCCGCAGTTCAGCATCGAGGGCGTCAGCCCACGCCATGAACGTGGCGTCGTCGGACGGGTCATCCCATTGCGTCGCCACTTCCCAGAACCAGGTGGCGCCCTCTCGGGAGAAAGCGCAGGAATCTTCCTCGAAGTCGTCGCTGATCGCACCGCCGAGTGCCCAAAGGTTCTGCACGGTGCTGGGCGTCGGAGGTGCCGTGGGAGCAGGGGCGATCCCCGCGTGCTTGATGGTCGCGTCGATCGCACTGTCGGACAGCTCGCTCAGGTACCCGCCCTTGGTGTACACACGTCGCCCGTATGGCGCGATAACGTCGAGCATCGAATTGGCTGCGGGCCACGGAACCGGTTGCACAGCAACGGTAGCCGGCCTACCCAAACTTGCCAGTTGTGCCATCACCCGATCGGAGTCGCTTTGTGGACCGGTGAACACCACGACGAACATCAGAACGTCAGTGCCGTGTGCTTCGACCGGCACCGGCGGCAGGGGGGGACACTGGGTGAGGGCAGCAATCAGCGCCAATTCCCTTGGTGCCGTGGGCATATACTCGCGGAGAGACTGGAGGACCTCGGATGCCTGATCCAGCGAGAACGGGATCATGCCGGCTGACACCATCTGCGGTATGGGATGGGCCTGGAACTCGAAGTTGACCACCACGCCGAAGTTGCCGCCTCCACCGCGAACCGCCCAGAACAAGTCTGGGTTCTCGTCGGCGCTCGCACGTACTAGGCGCCCGTCGGTCGTGACGATGTCGCATGCGAGAAGGCTGTCTACCGTCGCGCCGCGGGCGCGCATGTTGTAGCCCACGCCTCCGCCGATTGTGAGCCCGGCGACCCCGGTGGTGCTCACCGTCCCGGCGGGCACCACTAGACCATATTCGGCGAGCGCTCCATCCATCTCGCCCAGTAGCACACCGGCGCCGAGTCGCACCCGACGCGAGTCGGGTTCGACGGAGATCTGCTTGAACTCACTGAGGTCAACTACCAGTGCATCGTCGGGCATCGCGCTTCCGTCCACCCCGTGCCCGCCGGCCCGGATCGCAAGACCGCGGCCCTGCTCGGCAGCGAATCGCACGGCGGCGATGACGTCGTCGGCGTCCAAAGCACGTGCGATAGCCAATGGCTGTTGATCGCTCATCCGCGTGTTGTAAATGGCGCGCGATCGCACGAACATTTCGTCGCCGGGCGTATATACCGGTCCCCGAAAGTTGGAAAGGCCTTTCAACACAGGCACCGACATGTCACTCCTCCGAAATGTAATCGCGGTTGATTGCCAAAGAGCTGCCGAGGTGCAAGTTGTTCTCTCGTCAGATCGATTTCTCGCCGGTCGTCACTCCGGCTGGATATGCAGCTGGTCGCTGTCGAACTGGGTCACCTTGCCGTTGCTCAGTGCGCCGATCGCGCTGAACCAGACTGCGCGTCGCGCACGCGCTTTCTTTCGGTCGATGATCAACGAGCCTTCACTGCTGATCTCGACGTAGTGGCCGATCACCCGCGCATGGTCGGCGACGGCGCTGCCCTCGTCGATGACGGGCTTGAATTCGGGCACGTTGAGCACATACAGGCGGATCACCGAATGAGCTCCGCAGCCGGCGAGATATCCTCGCTGTGTTTCAGGATAAGTTCGGCTTTGCGCGCCCACAGCGCCGCCAGCGAAGGCTTTTCCGACGACGCCACCACATCGAGCAAAGCTCGCACGGTCAATTCGGCATCATCATCGTCGGCAACGGTGGTCGCCCTCGTGGGATAGGTGAATTCGACGAGATACCCGTTGGGGTCATGGGTGTAGATCGACTCGATCGTCTCGTGCTTGACCCGCATTTCGACACGCCAGTCGTTGGACTGCATACGGCGTTGGTATTCCTCGAGGACGTCAACCGAATCCACATGGATCGCCAAGTGACGGGAATCTCGGAAGAACCCAGGAATTTCCGGGCCGTGGGTGGCGTACGCGTCGCCGTCGGGACTGAACCGCTCCACCCCGAAGTAATAGAAGAACGCGATTCGATCGCCTTTGCCGATGTCGAAGAAGAAGTGTACGAAATCCGGGTGGTCCGCCGGACCCCAGCCCACTGCGCAGACCGAGTGCACGATCGGAAAACCCAAGATGTCGTGGTAGAAGCGGACGGTGCCTGCGGGGTCGAACGTCGGGAATGCCGCATGGTCAACGCCGCGCGCCAAGTGCTCAAGCCCCGTGGGCGTGCTGTCAGCCACGTGTTCCACCTTCCTCGATCCAGGTGCTGCTGTCGTCCAGCCTAGGCGGCACTGGACCGCTCGTCAACACCATCGTCAACTATTGGTCTTATCCGTAAAACCCGGTGTGCGCTTATCCGTCGACGATGACCGCTTTGGTGGGGCACAGCTTTTGTGCGAATTCGACTTCTCCTCGCATGCTCTCGGGGGGGCTTTCCAGTACGACGTGTGCGATTTCGTCGGAGTCCGCCATGTCGAAGACCTGCGGTGCTGCGCTTACGCACTGCCCGTGGCCTTCACAGAGTCCGGTCTCGATCCTCACCTTCATGGTCACGACTTGAACACCGCGGGAAGCGATGGGATCGCCGCGGTTTCGGTCCCGCGGAACTCGTAAACCGCAGCCGCGGGATCGACCAGGGCGATATCGGGGGCCCGCGTCAGAAGCTCTTCGAGCGCCACCTTCATCTGCATGCGGGCAATGGGCGCTCCGGGGCAGGCGTGGATGCCGAAGCCGAAAGTCAGGTGCCTGTTACGTCGAGACTGCTTGCGGTCCAGGGAAAAAGCATCGGGGTCGTCGTAGACCTTCGGATCACGGTTGGCCGCAGCCCAGCACAACAGCACCGACTCGTTCTCGGCAATGTCGGCGTCACCAATGGTCGCCGGCTTGACCGCACGGCGGAATAACCCGAAGAAGGGGGGGTGGAGACGCAGTGTCTCTTCGATGGCTACGGGAATCAGGTCGTGGTCGGCAGAGAGCCGAGCTTTCACTTCGGGTGCCGATAGAACGTCGCACAGCAGACTTGACAGAGCCGCCACGGTGGTGCCGTGACCGGCCACCAGGAAACTACTCATGGTCATGGCGATCTGCTCGACACTGAGCAACTCGCCATCAATCTCGGCGGTAGACAACTCGGTGAGGAAGTCGTCGCGCGGCTGGTCGCGTCGCGCGAGGACCTCTTCGACACCCAATTGAGCCAGGGCCATGAAAGTGGCCCCCGCAAGCTCTTGGTCGCCCAGGCTGCCCACCATCTCTAGTGCCTTTGCGCGAACGGCATCCCGCTTCTCGGCGTCGAAGCCGAGAAAGTGACACAGCGCCAACAAGGGCAACTCCTCGGCGAAATCCGCGACGAGATCGAAGGAGCCACTCTCGCGCAGCCGGTCGATCAGTGTGATGACATCGGCCCGGACAAGAGGTTCGATCTGGGCGGCGGTCTCGTTGTTCAATATCCGGCTGAACAGCTCGCGCCATGAGGTGTGTTCGGGCGGATCCTGCTCGAGCGGTGGAAAGGCGGGGCGTTCGGCGAACGGGCGCGTCACGCTCGGTGACGATGCGTAGGTCTTCCAGTCACCCTGGACAGCCTTGACGTCGTCGTAGTTCAGCAGGAGCCGGAAGCCACCTTGCTTGTCACTGCGACCGACAGGGCAGGTTTCCCTGGCTTCCGCAAACAGTTCATAAGCGAGTTCAGGGGTGGTCTCGTCTGAGGAGAAATTGCGGAGTTTCTCGATGAGGTCTTCGTGGGACGCGGACAACGGGGATGGCCTTTCACTCGAATTACTGGGGCGCTGGGTTCAGATATCGATAGTCAGTTTTGTTCCGAGGCAGCGTGATACGCAGATCATCATCGACTCGTTCGACGCGCGGTCCTGAGGGCTGAGAAACGAGTCCCGATGGTCTGGGAGGCCTTCGAGAACGTCTACCTCGCAGGTGCCGCAGGTGCCTTCCATGCATGAGCTGAGCAGCTCGAGTCCTGCTTCTTGGGCGACTTCGAGAATGGATTTACCGGGAGGCACGGTAAGGGTGAGATCCGAAGTACTGCAATAGACTTCGAATGCCGACTCGGGCTCGAGTATCGTGTTCTGCTTGGGGGCGAAGCGTTCGACATGTAGTGTCACGTCGTCTCGGGTCTGGCAAATTTGCTCCGTGGCTTCGATCATCGGCTCCGGGCCGCAGCAGTACACCGCCGTCCCCGGCTCTAGATCAGCACATATAGCTTGGAGGTCAAGCAGTCCCTCTTCGTCTTCAGGGCGGCTCACGACTCTGTTTCCGTAAGTGGAGAGCTCGGCGAGAAAGGGCATCGCTGCGCGTGTCCGCCCGCCATAGTGCAACTGCCAGTGCGCGCCCCGGCGCGCAAGCTCGGCCATCATGGGTAGCAGCGGCGTGATGCCTATGCCGCCGGCGAGAAAGACATACCGTGGAGCGTCGCTGACGAGCGGAAAGCCATTCCGCGGGCCGCGGACAGTCAGCACCGACCCCTCAGTCACTTGGTCGTGCAGTCGAATGGATCCCCCTCGGCCGTCGGGCACTCGACGCACCGCAATCTGCCATCGGCGAACGTCGTCGGGGTCTCCGCACAGTGAGTACTGGCGAACGGTTGCCTCGTCGATGATCACGTCGACATGTGATCCCGGGGTCCAGATTGGCAGCGGCCCGCTGTCTTCGGCTCGTAAGGTGAGCTTGATGACGTCGGCAGCGGCGTGCTCGACGCTCTCGACGGTCATTTCTGCAACGGCCTCGCCCCCGGGTGGCGCGGCCGCACCCGTGGGGGTCCGTGAGGTGTGGGTCACAGTCATTGAAGCGATAGTAAACTATTCGACGTTGCCGTAGCAATGCATTCGGGCTGTGCGGGCCTCGAACAGCGACGGGGCCGCCAGGAGGTGGCCGTGGGTCGCTCGAGTGATCGGTGCCGATACCGGTCAGTCTCCGCGCTACCGCGCACGAACTTTGATCGTTCTACGAGTATGATTATTTTTCGACAAAAAAGTCAGGGCCGAGGCACACTGTAAACCCGCGGCCGGCGTCACCAACGGCCAATTGCGCGTGACAACAGACAAGAGGTGCTGATTGTTCGAGCCTGAGAACCGTACTGCGACGAACGCTGTGAACGCGGGCCGGATCCTGCATCGCACATCGTGCACGCGCCCACCGGGCCCCGGCCGGCCCCGATCCACCCGCGGCGTCGGCTGCCGGGCGCATCGCCTGACACGTCCGCATGAACTTGCCCTACTTGCCCGCCAGGAGCGCCCGTGACAACTGCTCAAGTTGATGACCACACGACATCAACAACCGAACCCCTTCAGCGGATCGCCGACCACGTGCGGTGGCTGGCAACTGCGATCGTCCATCACGCGAACCACGTCCGGCCAAACCCCAGCGGGCTGAAAGTCGGCGGGCACCAAAGTTCATCCGCGTCGATGGTCGAGATAATGACCGCGCTCTACTTCGAGGAACTCCGAGAAGGTGACCGGGTCTCGGTCAAGCCGCACGCGTCGCCGGTCCTGCACGCGATCAACTACCTGCTTGGTTGGCTCGATGAGAAGTACCTGACCACGCTGCGTGATTTCGGTGGGCTGCAAAGCTATCCCAGCCGGTCGAAGGATCCTGATCCCGTCGACTATTCGACGGGATCAGTCGGCATCGGCGCCACCGCGCCCATCTGGGGGGCCTTCGCGCGCCGGTACGTCGACGCGAACTTCGGCAGCACCGGCACCGGCCGTCAGTATTCTCTCGTCGGAGACGCCGAATTGGACGAGGGTGCGGTCTGGGAAGCGATTCTGGATCCATCTGTTCAAGAGCTGGGCGAAATCGTCTGGATCGTCGACATGAATCGTCAATCGCTGGACCGCGTCGTTCCCAACATAGCCGCCGGCAGACTGGCGACGATGTTCGACGCCGCCGGCTGGCAGGTCATCAATGTCAAATTCGGTGCGCTGCTAGAAGAACTGTTCACCCGCCCGGGCGGTGCGGAGCTGAGAACCCGCATCATCGAGATGGCCAACCCCGAATACCAGCGCCTGCTGCGCTGTCCGGCTGACGAGTTGCGCGCCCGACTGCCGGGTGACGGCCCCGGCTCGGCGGCGATCGCGCAACTTATCGGCGCACTCGACGACGAGACCGTCGTCGCGGCCATCAGCAACCTCGGTGGGCACGACCTCACCGCCCTGCGCAATGCGTTCGCACAGATCGACGACACTCGCCCCACGATCATCATCGCCTACACGATCAAGGGGTTCGGCCTTCCCACGCAAGGACATCCGCAGAATCACTCGTCGCTACTGAGCGTGGAGCAGTTCGAGCAACTCGCGGCAGCCACCGGCCAGGATGCTGCTCACCCATGGTCAAAGTTTGCGTCCGGCACTCCAGAGGGCCAGATCTGCGAGGCCGCCGCTCGGCGGTTACGCCGCTCGATCGGCAAGCGCAATTCGCCGCCGGCACTGCCCGTAGAGATCGGACGTACTCCGCTAGCCGTCACCACCACCCAGGCGGCCCTTGGGCGTACTCTGCTCGACTTGACCCGCGAGGCCCCCGAGGCCGCCCGCCGGGTCGTCACCGTCAGCCCCGACGTCAGCTCGAGCACCAATCTGGCCGGCTGGTTGAACAAAGTCGGCGTGTGGTCGGCGGCCGAGCGGCTCGATTGGTTCGCCGACGACGCGGAAACCATCATGCATTGGCGCGAAAGACCAACCGGCCAACACATGGAGCTCGGCATCGCTGAGACGAATCTCGTCGGACTCATCGGCGAACTCGGCGCCACCTGGAGCCGTTGGGGAGAGCCGCTATTGCCAATCGGTGTCTTGTACGACCCGTTCGTGGAGCGCGCGCTCGAGCCATGGTCCTACGGCATTTACGCCGGTGGGCAATCTATTCTCGTCGGCACACCCTCCGGTGTGACCTTGGCCGCCGAAGGTGGCGCGCACCAGTCGATCAAGACACCATCGATCGGTTTGGAGCAACCGGGCTGCCAGAGCTACGAGCCGGCTTTCGCCATCGAGGTCGAGTGGATGTTGTTGCACGCCCTGTCTCGATTGGGGCACCCCGACGGCGAATCCGCCTACTTGCGCCTCTCGACGCGTCCGGTCAAGCAGGAGCTCGCCGATTTACCAACCGACCCGGCCGCGCGGGAACGTCGCCGCCAGCATGTCCTGGCCGGCGCGTACACCATTCGAGCCTGCTCCAACCCTCAGGCGACGATCGTGTCAATGGGTGCCGTCGTGACCGAAGCCCTTGACGCCGCAGCCCGATTGGAGCAACTCGGGGTGCATTGCGAGGTCATCGTCGTCACGTGCCCAAGTCGGCTCTTCGAGGCCGTTCAGGCCCGACGAGGTCTTGCCGATGCGCCCTCGTGGATCGTCGACCAGGTGTTCCCCGCGCAACGCGCTGCGCCTATGGTGACCGTTCTGGATGGACACCCCCACACGTTGGCATTTTTATCGACGATCAACCGGGTGCCGACAAAATCCTTGGGAGTCAGCACGTTTGGACAGGTCGGGTCTCTGGACGCCGTGTATCGCTACCACGGCATCGATACCGACAGCATCGTCCGGGCAGCTCTGGACCTTCAGGACTGACCCGAACCAACCTGCGCATTCTCCCGACCACACCCCACAGAAGGAACGATGACCGAGAATCTCAAGGGTCCGCTCGCCGGGATACGCGTCCTCGAACTCGGCAATTTCATCGCTGCTCCCACGGCCGGCCGGATCCTCGCCGATTTCGGCGCCGACGTCATTAAAGTCGAGCGGCCTAGAGTCGGAGACGAACTGCGTCGGTGGCGGCTGCACGCAGGTTCGACGTCACTGCTGTTTCGCACCCTCGGCCGCAACAAGCGCAGCATCACCCTGGATGTCGGGACGCCGCAAGGCAAGCAGGTCGCGCTGCGGCTGATCGAGAAATCCGATGTGATCCTCGAGAATTTCCGACCGGGCACGCTCGAGAAATGGGGCCTTGGACCCAGCGAGATCAAACAAAGGAATCCCCAAGCCGTCCTCGTCCGCATCTCGGGCTATGGGCAAACCGGACCGTACCGCGACAGGCCTGGATTCGGTGGCGTCGCTGAAGCCATCGGCGGCCTGCGCCATGTCGTCGGTTACCCCGATCGCCCACCGGTGCGGGTAGGCGTCAGCCTTGCCGACACCGTCTCCGGCCTCTACGCGGTGATCGGCGCGTTGATGGGCTTACTGCAACGAGGCCGCGAGCCCAGCGGCGAAGTTGTCGATGTTGCGCTCTATGAAGCCGTGTTTTCGCTGATGGAGTCGCTGGTGCCCGACCACGACGCCTTCGGTATCCGCCGCGCGCCAGAAGGAGCCGGACTACCCGGCATCTCTCCGTCGAACACCTTCGCCTGTGCCGATGGCAAATACGTGGTCATCAGCGGTAACGGCGACGCCATCTTCAAGCGGTTGATGAACACAATCGGACGCCCCGACCTCGCGCAGAACCCAGAGCTTTCCGACAACGCCGGGCGGGTGGCCCACAATCAGGAATTGGAGGACGCGATCGCAGGCTGGGCGGCGACCCTGCCGTCCGACCAGATCCTCGCCGAACTCGAAAGAGCCGCAGTACCTTCCGGTCCGATATATCAAGCCAGCGACATCCTTGCCGACCCGCACTTCGCTGACCGAGGGATGCTGGAAACACACTGCGTCGATATCGGGCATGATCGCCCGCAGCCGGTCGTGTTCCCAGGCATCGTGCCGGCGCTGCAGAACCGCCCCGGCACCACGCGATGGCTTGGACCGGAACTGGGAGCGCACACCAGCGAAGTTCTCCGCGAACTGGGCTTCGACAGTGAAGCCGAAAACGAACTGCGCGAACAAGGAGTGATATAGCGATGCCTGCAGACGACACAGTGGTGGTCACCGAGGTCTCGCTCCGGGACGGTCTGCAGATCGAGCCCGTGATCGTCCCCACCGACAAGAAGGTGGCCTTCGCTCATCGACTCGTCGATGCCGGCTTCACCCAGCTCGAAGTCGGTGCCTTCGTCAATGCGGCCAAGGTACCGGCCATGGCCGACTCCGCGGAGGTGGTGCACCAGCTCGGCGACCTTCCGGTGACCCTGCATGCGCTGGTGTTCAACCTGAAAGGCGCCCAGCGTGCCATCGCCAGCGGATGCCGCAACGTGCGATTCGTCGTGTCGGCCAGCGACGGGCACAGCCATGCCAACGCGGGCGTCTCGACCTCTGATGCACTCGGCCGCGTCGACGAAGCCGCAGAACTGTTGCGCGACAACGATGTACACCTCGAAGCCACCATCGCCACCGCTTTTGTCTGTCCCTTCGACGGCGACACCCCGGTCCAACGGGTGTTGCGGGTCGCTGAGCGACTTATGCGTACCGGCATCGATGTCTTGCATCTCGCCGACACGATTGGCGCGGCGTCACCCGGCGATATCAGACGCACAATCAGTGCCGTCAGCGCTGAGTACACCGATGTGCCACTGGGACTGCACCTGCACAACACCTATGGCATGGCGGCCGCCAATGTCTGGGAGGGGTTGCAACTTGGAATCCGAAGGTTCGACGCCGCGCTCGGGGGTCTTGGCGGCTGTCCCTTCGCACCAGGAGCCGCCGGCAACATCGGCGCCGATGATTTGGTGCACTTCCTGCATCGCGAAGGGTTCGTTACCGGCGTTCAGCCAGATCGCCTGGCAGACGCGCGCGAGGAACTGACCCAATTGGTTGGGCACCAACTCGATTCGTCCCTCGCGCGTGCCAACAAGCCACCGGCCATGCTGCGGATCGCCTGACGGCTAGCGACGTGTAGGCCGGCCAGTGTCCGACGGTGTAGGCGCGGAACCAGCGGACGCCGGGCCCCACAGCGCCAGCGGTGCACGCCACACCGAGCTCCTGACTGATGCGATCTTGGGTGCGCCGCGGGAGTTCACCAGCTACGAGATCGCCGCCGCAGCGGACGTTCCGGTGTACCGAGCCCGGCGTTTCTGGCGCGCGCTCGGGTTGGCCAACCCCGAGGAGGGTGCCGCAGAATTCACCTCTGCCGACGGTGATGCGCTACGGCGCCTCCTCCTTCTCATTTCCGACGGCATCGTTGACGAGAGCCACGCACTGCACATAACTCGATCACTGGGTGGGTCAACGGCACGGGTAGCGCGGGCATTCGTCGAGGCGATGCTCGATCCGCTCCCGCCCGACGCGGATGGGGCTGAACGCACATTCGCCGTCGGCACTGAGGAACTCATCCGTGCGCTGAGCGACATGGAGAGCCTTCTGGTCTACAGCTGGCGACGACAGGTCACCGCCGCGCTGCCGGTGCTTCAACGGCGCGGTCCACGCAGCAGCATTGCCGTCGGATTTGCAGACCTCGTTTCCTTCACGCATCTCAGTCGCCAACTCTCAGATCGCGAACTCTCCAGTCTCGTCGCTCGATTCGAGGAGCGCGCAGGCAACCTCATCACCGCCTACGGCGGACGGATAGTGAAGTCGATCGGTGACGAAATCTTTTTTGCCGCCGACTCCCCTTCCGTCGCAGCTACCATCGCGCACCGGATAGCCGAGAACGTCAAGCGGCGCCGTGTCCCCGGAATACGGATTGGAGTCGAATACGGGCCAGTCATCACCCACGGCGGGGATCTATTCGGTGACACAGTGAATCTTGCGAGTCGACTCACCGCAATGGCCGCCCCCAACCAGATCGTGGTCGGACCGTCGATGATGGCCGCCTTGGCGACGGTGGCGGGCTTCGAGATCCATCCGCTCCCAGTCACCGACGTGAAGGGTTTCGGCAGCGTGACGCCCGGGGTTCTGAAGGCGTGCGGCCGCTAACCGGCCCGGACTCGACCGCTCTGACGTAGGGCGAGGCGCCCGCGGTCACGCGCCGGCGGTCGCCAGCTCCCCGTGGTCAATCGAACCACCCAGCGCGGCTTTGAGTAGTCCCAATTTCGATCTGACATGCACCTCGTCTTCGGCGCGACCGACAACGAACGACAACGCCCACACGAAGGTCAGAGCCAACCCGAGTGTGACCAACCAAGCCAGATGGGTCACCCATAGTGGTGCGCTGCGGTTGAGTGCCGTCCACACTGGCCATGCGGCCGCGCCGTTACCGATTCCGTCGGCCATCGGTATGAAGGCGATGACGAGCGCCAACCTCCAACCCGGCAGGTGTGGCCGCAATCGATAGATCAGAGTGCCCGCGGTGAGTGGCATGAGGGGATTCACGCACACCCACCACAACGGGAGCCCCCAGAAGTTCAGCGGTTGCGGACCGTAGTACTCGTAGGCCCCCATCAGGACTCCCGGACTTTCCAGCCAGATGTTGATGAACACATCGATCAGGTAGATGGCGAATACCATCCGGCGGGTGATTCCCACGTTGAAGATTCGATAGGCGAGGTAGGCCAGTCCCCCGACGTACCAGATGTAGACGAAGTTGATGAACAACGGGAAGTCTCTGCCCATCGAGTAAAACGTCGTCGTAGCTGCTCCCTGCCGGATATAGCAGAGACCGAGGGTGTCGACGATCGGCTCGAACAGGCACGCAATCCCGCCGCCGATCAGGCAGTACGTCAACAGCGGACCGCGCCCGTTCAGCAGGTGTTTGACGGCGAAGAAACAGCCGATCAGAACGGGCACTCCCAGGAAGATCGTGAACAACACCTCGGGCATGAACGGCATTGGAGTCTGAGGGTGCGCGGGAACGGCGCGCGCGGCCACGATCTCGTAATGCGAGGTCATTGTCGTCTCATCACCCGTCTGTGCGTGGATGCTCAATCAGGAATCGTGCGGCCCTTGGTGGGCTGTTCGAGGTTTTAATCCCCGCTCTGGGTCAGCTTAGCTTTGTGCTGAACATATTTTCAAGGATGAACTGCAATTCATTCTGCGGCCGCCCCCGAGTGGGTATCCCTACCCACAAGGGCGCCCAACGCGTCGGACTCTCCTCCGCGGCATCATCCAGAATTCCGCCCAGCTGCACAGTGTCATCTTCAGACCTCGCGCAGCAACGGCGGCGGAGCAAGTGGCGCAGGGTGATTCGCCGCTGCGCTCGGTGAATTTCCGTGACATCGCCGGGACCCGTTCCAGATAGCCGACCATCAGCAGACCAGTGCGACGGGAGGCCGTCCTCCCGTACGGCGGCTCAACGGATACCCGACGATGGGGCCCCGGATCGTCCAGACAAGCTCGACGAGATTCGAGCGAAATTACTCGGCTAGTGCACGTTGCCCAAGAGTCGACGCACCCTGCTCATTGCGCAGACAACCGGTGAAAGCCACTGCGGTGAAAGATGATCGGTTGCACGTCAGAGTAAAGAGTCACGCCCAGAACCGAAAGCACCACCATGGTGTGGTCGCCGACGCCGACGAGCTCGTGGATCGCCGTCTCCAGCCAGGCACTGGTCCCTTCGAGGAACACCGCACCCGTCTCGGCGGTCACCGTGGTCAGCTTGACGAACCGGTCGCCGCTCTTGGCCGCCAGCAACCGTGCAGCGTCCTCGTGGCCTTCTGCGAGTAGGCTCAGGCCGAGCCGCGGCCGGGCGACCAGCTTCGGCCAGGTGGTCGACGTGTTCTGCACGAAGAACGCCACCAGCGGTGGATCCAGGGATACCGGCACGAATGTGCTCGCGGCAAACCCCACCGGCTGATCGTCGACGGTCGCTGCCACGGCGACCACCCCCGAAGGAAAGTGGCCATACGCAGCGCGGAGCAAGAGTTGGTCGATTCCTACACCAGCTGGATCCACCGCGTCACCCCTCTAACCAATTCAACGGATACGCCAATTATTCAACGCTACCGTATCCGCGTGATTTCGGGCGCGGAGCGCGAGGGCCGGCCCGTCATGTCTCGGTCCGTGGCTCTACGATTGCCGCCACGCGGGTGTGCCGCCCGCGCAGCACCACCTCCGCGAACTGATACAGCAAGGCTCCGGTCGCGGCGTGGATGATGACGCCGAGCAGCGGGAACTCGATCAACAGCAGCCCAGACTGGGGATCTCGTGGAAATCGCGGCGTCACCAGTAGATCGGCTAGCGGCACGAAGTACGCGCGAGCGACCTCGCCAGGATTCGGACGAATCGTCGGGTCAGATTCTGCCCAGCACACGATCGTGCTGATGAGATGATCGGAGCGCGTCACATAGTCATCAATGCGCCCCAACACATCCTGGCGCCCCAACACGATCCCCGTTTCTTCCTCGAGTTCGCGTAGACCGGTGGCGATGACGTCCTCGCCAGGTTCAGACCGCCCGCCCGGCAATGCGTATTGGCCGGGAGCATGACGCAGTCCCGACGCCCGTTCGATGATCCAGATTCCGAATTCCTCGCCCCGACGGTGAACGACAATCACCACGGTTGCTCGTCGCAGCCCATCGCCGTCGAACGCCCAATGCGAGAAGCGTTGCAGCGCAGAGGCGATGGCTTCGCGGGTCAGGATCGAACGCTCTGGTCGAACCTGCCGGCCTGCGCCGTCGACATCGATGTCGGTTGGTGAGTCCGTCACGGCGCAGTCGACGACGGACCGTACTCCCTCGCGGCCACGTCGTCGATCGTTGCCGGCGGTCGGCCCAGGAGCTGGGTAAGCACGAACGGGTTGCCGCGAAACCCATGGCGGTCGTAGTGGGCGTAGGTGGAGATCATGTCAGCGGCCGCTACCGGGTCTTCAACCGCTCGGGGCGGCAGAGGGCCTTTGGCAACTGGAACCGTGCAGGCATGCAGGTCCCTGCCGCGCGCCCGGCCGAGCGCGCGGGCCGCCTCGCGCATCGTCGTAGCGGGACCGGCTAACTCGTAGCCCGCGTAGTCATGAGCACCGGGCTCGAGCAAGGTTCGCAAGGCAACTTCAGCCCAGTCATCGAGATCGATGACTGACACCTTGGCGTCGATGTCGAACGGGACCCACACGGCGCTGTCCTGAATCGGGCCGAACATCGCCAATACCACCTGCGCGTACATCGACGGTTGCAGGATGGTCCATTTCAGCGAGGGACTCGCGCGCAACACGCATTCGACACTGGCTTTGCGCTGATGGTTGCGTAGGAAGGGCGTATTCGAGTGCAGCACGGAGTGATAGACGAAACGTTCCACGCCGACGGCTTCGGCCGCCCGAATGGCGTTGATGAGGTATTCATCCTCGCGCGGATGCAAGGCGGGTGGGATTGCATATACCACAGAGGTATTCGTCAACGCCGGAGCCAAGCTCGCGGGCTCGCCCAGGTCCGCGACGACAGGTCTGGGCGCTCCTGCCTTCATCAACCGGGCGGCGCCCACGTCGCTATGGCTGACCACGCGATAGTCGGCGCGGGCAGCGTTGAGGGCGCGGACCAGACGTAGACCGGCCGTGCCGGCCGCACCGATGAGAACGATCTCACTCACCGCACTCCATTCTCCGCTTCGCTGACCGAATGGCCGTGCAGGCAGATCTACGGGCGGCGTGTGCGCTCGCGTCCGAGTCCCTCACCGTCCACCAGGTCAGTCATTTCGAGCATCCGTCGCCGGCCCTGAAGGATAGCGGCGCCTGTCAGCATCGTCAACGAATTGGTCAAGAATTAGTCCCCAGCGTAAGCTGCTGATCAACTTGCTGGGTTCCGCATTCGGTAGACCCAGCGCGACAAGAGCGGGGAGATGGTGACACCCTCCGACGGCGCCAGGCCTGCTCGCCTCAAGCGGCAACGCTCAGAAGAGACCTCATCGAGTCTGCGTCGAGACCTCGTCGAGCACCGGATGTATGCCACCGCAACCGAATTATTCGCGCAGCGCGGTTTTGCCGGCACCAGCTTGCAGGACATCGCCGACGCAATGGGCATCACCCGGCCTGCGCTCTACTACTACGTCAAGAGCAAGGACGACTTACTCGCTCGACTCATCGCCGAGATCACCGCGGGCAACACCGCACAGATTCGCGAGGTCGCAGAAAATGCGGCCTTGGACCCGGTCGCGAAGCTCTCGCAGATCGCCGAAATCATGGCGCTCAACCGAGCACGGCAACCGTCGCGGTTCGTCCTGCTGGCGCGCTCTGAAGCGGCGCTTCCGACCGATCTGGCCACGATCCACGAAACGACTAAGCGCGCGATGCTGCGCACACTCATCGGTGTGATCCGTGATGGCGTCGACACCGGCCACTTCCGCCACGTGGAGCCGCGGATGGCGGCATTGCAGATCATCGGCATGTGTAACTGGGTCGCGTGGTGGTTCCACAAAGATGACGCGACCACTGCCGAGATTGTCGCCGCCGATATCGCCGATCTGGCGGTCGCAAGCCTGGTTCGGTCGGGCGAACCGGCAGCGGTCGCCAGCGGTCCCCGCGCGGCGGTGGACCTGTTGCGCCGGGACCTGGACTATCTCGAACGCCTCATCGCTGAATCCGAACAGCCCGAGCCGATTTAGTCTTCGGTCGCCTCGAGGCGTTCGCGAAGTACCTGGGTCATCGATAGGCAATGGCTTCGACGGCCCGAGGTTGCATGACAGTGTCCAGGATGAGGATCAAGTCCCTCCGAGTCGGCGGCCGCCCGGTGAGAACGAAGTGCTGGCTGATGAGCGCCGGTCCAATTTCTACGCTCCACGGCGTGACTGAGGCCGAGTCGATCTCACCCTGCTCCAAAGCTGTTCGAAGGATAGATTCGATCACCGTCAACCGCGGCCGGATTACAGAATCTACGAAGATGGCGCGCAGCGCGGGCTCGTGTAGAAGCTGAGCGATGACGTTCAGGCCAGGGAACCCGGTCTTGCCCGCCAGCAGATCGCGATGTGCAGTCAGCACGACCAGCAGGTTTTCCCGTGCCGACCGGCGGGCGCTGGGTACAGGCAGCGGCGGTATGGCAGAAACCAGTGCAGCGCAAAGTAACTCGTGCTTGCTTGCCCATCGGCTGTATAGCGAGGCTTTGCCGGTACGTGCTCGGGCCGCAATTCCGCCCATCGTCAGCGCGGGGTATCCGTGCTCAGCCAGCTCGGTCAGCGTGGCATCGAACAGCACTCGCTCCAGTACCACCCCCCTTTTACGCCCGTGGCAGGTACTCGCCGGCGGGCCGGAACGCAGGCGCTCGCTCATCACCACCCATCTCGGTGCAGGTCCATACGGAGAGACCCAAACCCGGCGCGTCGTTTCGAGAACGCAGCCTGCCGGCTTTGGCCCTACGTGGCATTCTCGGCCGGCGACGGTCGGGCCAGGCCAGTCGTTTTCCCGGCAATATAGGCGTCGGATTCAATCCTGTCAACGTCTACGTCAATCATTAGTCGTAGGAGTAAATGCTTGACGCGCAGCGCCTTCGAGCAGGAATGATCTCGCGACCGATGCCTTGCCGGCCCCGGTCACCACCGCAATATTCTGCGCCAACAGTGGCTTGGTCATCGTCGCCAAACTCTCATCCAGACGGAACCGCCACCAATATGACGCAGCTTTCTAATCTAGGTTAAGTTAATCGCGCCGAACGCTTGGGACGACACCCCGATCCTGTCGCATATGCTTTGCCGCGTGATATTTGCCGTGAGATCCGAGGGTTCACGTCCGCCGGCAAACCGCGGCGCTTCGGCACGCCGTCCGCGCAAACCCGTCATGCCCGTCGCACGTCTGATGGTCGCGGCCGGTGTCGCTCTCGTCGTCACGCCCTGCTCGGCCAACGCCGCCGTCCGCCACAACATCACATTGACGCTGGTGCGGCATGCCCAGTCGGCTGGCAACGCGTCTGGCCTCATCGACACGTCAAGTCCTGGACCTGGACTCACCGCCAAAGGTTGGTGCCAAGCGGTGCTCGACAGCGGACCGCTAAGCGCCAATCACTACGACGGCGTATTCGCCTCCACCATGACCCGAACACAGCAAACGGCGACGCCGACGGCACAAGCACTTGGCGAACCCATCGACGTTCTGCCGGGACTGAGGGAGATCGAGGCCGGGCAATTCGAGGGGCCAACCCGAAGCGAACGCAACGACGTTCATGGCCGTGCCGATGCGTTGGTTACACGGTGACCGTAGCGCACGCATCCCGGGGTCGCTTGACCGGGACGAATTCGAAGCGCGATTCAACGCGGCCGTGCAGCGCATCTATGACAGTGGCGACGTGCACCCTGTGGCGTTCTCGCACGGCGGAGCGGTCATGATCTGGACGCTGATGAACATCCGCGAGCCAGACCTCTCGTTACCGGCCCGCCAGCAGTTCCCAACATGGGACGCCTGGTTCTGCAGGGGAATCCGGCGCAGGGTTGGACGTTGAGCGAATGGGATGCCGATCCTCCGCCGTGCTGAGCGGGCGAAATCAGCAGGAGTTCAAAGTCCCACCGCGCGGAAGGAGTCGAGGTCGTCGACCGCGGCAGCGGCGCGTCGGATGACTGCCTTGCAACGGTCGACCGGCTGCATCTGGGGTTGATACCACGCCCGCCCTATGGTGAATAGCCACGCAGTCAGAGGCCAGAAGCTCTGCTGCCGGTGGCGTGTTCCCCCTGATTGAGACCGGGAGGTTTTAGAGTCCTGTGGCCCGATGTCGGGCTGGAAGGGACGATGAAACACATGGCTGGTCGGAAGCGGAATTCCGCGGAGGACATCGTGCGCAAGTTGCGCCGCGCGGATGAGCTGCTGCCGAGGGCAAAACCGGCGAGGAGATCGCCGCCGAGCTGCAGGTGTCGCCGGCGACTCTGTACAACTGGCGGCGCACTTACGGCGGTATGGATACTGACGCTGCCAAGGAGCTCAAGGAGCTGCGCGAGCAGAACTCCCGACTAAAGCGGCTGCTGGCCGAGGCCGAGCTTGAGAAGGACGCGCTGCGGGAGGTCGCGAAGGGAAAATTCTGAGCCCAGCTGCCAAGCGCCGCGCTGTGGACATGCTCAAGACGACGTTGAGCGTGTCGGAGCGGTTGGCGTGCAAGGCCGTTGGGCTGGCCCGCTGCACCTACCGCCGGCTGCCACTGGCGCAGACCGCAGTCGATCCGGACGCCGAAATGAGGGCCTGGCTGCGCGCCTACGCCACCAAACATCCCTGCCACGGGTTCCGGCGAGCCTGGGCGGCGCTGCGCTACGACGAGCGCCGTGAGGTCAACAAGAAGAAGATCCACCGCCTGTGGCGCGAGGAAGGTCTGCAGGTGCGGGTGCACAGCCCGCGCAAACGGGCCGGCACCTCCTCGGTACCGCCGGTCCTCGCCGATGCACCGAAGGTGGTGTGGGCGGTCGAATTCCAGTTCGACTCCACCATCGACGGCAAGGCCATCAAGATCGCCTCGATGGTCGACGAACACACCCGCGAGTCGCTGCTGCACCTGGTGGAGCGCTCGATCACCGGCGAGCGCCTGGTCGAGGAGCTCACGAAGGTGTTCGCCGCTACGGGTGGGCCTCCGAAAGTGCTGCGCATGGACAACGGTCCGGAGATGGTTTCCCAAGCGCTGCAACGGTTCTGCCAGCACAAGACCGGGATGGTGTACATCCCGCCGGGCTGCCCGTGGGACAACGGCTACATCGAATCGTTCAACAACCGACTGCGCAAGGAGTGCCTGAACCGCAACTACTGGAACAGCCTGTTCGAGGCTCGCGTGGTCATCGGCGACTTCAAGGATGACCACAACCACCGACACCGCCACTCGGCCCTGGGCTACCGCACACCGGCCGAGTACGCTGCGGCGTGCAGGTGCACCCACACCCCACCGCACCACCATCCCGAGGAGCAAGGATTCGCGGCGGGCCGGTGATCTGCTCGACAGGGACTTCACCGCGTCGGCGCCGAACCACAAGTGGGTCACCGACTTCACCTACGTGCCCACCTGGTCGGGATTCGTCTACGTCGCGTTGGTGATCGACTGCTATTCGCGGGCGATCGTGGGCTGGCAGGTATCGACGAGCAAGGACACCGCGATGGTGACCACGGCGTTGAAGATGGCCCTGTGGCGCCGCGACCACTACGGTCGCACCGTCGCGCACGGATTGATCCACCACAGCGACGCCGGCTCGGCTTACACATCGATCGCGTTCGCCGAAACCCTTCTGCTGGAAGGGATCGCGGCATCAATCGGCAGCATCGGCGACGCTTACGACAACGCGTTGGCTGAGACCACGATCGGCTTATTCAAAACCGAAGCGATCACGCCGAACAGCCCATTTCGGACCGGGCCGCTCAGAACCCCCGATGACGTCGAATACCTCACCATGGAATGGGTCGACTGGTACAACAACCGCCGCCTTCACAGCGTGCTCGACTACGTCCCGCCCGACGAATATGAGGCCACCTACTACGCTCAACTCCGAGCGTCCCAGCCGGCGATGTCTCAACCATGAAGCCGGCATCAAACCCGGAACAGTTCACATCGGAGTGACACTCGAAATGAGACAGTGACATCTCATTTGAGAACTGACAGCCGCGACACGGTAGTTCAGTGGCTTCTCCCCAAAGCTGCCATTGACCAATGTCAACATTTGGTGTTGACTGCGTCGTATGACGGACGGCGTTCCGGCTCGCGGGTCGTTGCGATCCCGCGGCGCGGCAGCGGTAAGTACGTACACCCTTCGGCCGATCACCAGCGTGATTCCGCCCGAGCGGGCGTGGGGGCTGTGGCTATCACGCCAGATCATCGCCAGGATCATGGGGACTTTCGGCCCCTCGCTCGCGGGCACCCGCGTCGAATCGGTAGACGTCAAGCTACCCGACGGCCGCCGCGTCAAGGGTGAATGGGTCTACGGACCGCGAACGCCCACCAGCCAGACCGAGCGCTCGTCAATTCGCGAGGGCGCGATCTACTACGTGCACGGCAGCGGGTATGCCGTCTGCTCGCCAAAAACGCACCGCCGCTTGACATCCTGGTTGTCGTCGCTGACCGGCTTACCGGTGTTCTGCGTCGATTACCGCCTTGCACCACGTCATCGCTTTCCCACCGCGGCCGACGACGTCCGCGCCGGCTGGGACTGGCTGGTCGACACCTGCGGCGTGCCACCGAAACACATTGTGCTCGCCGGTGATTCGGCGGGTGGTCACCTGTCGGTCGACCTGATGCGGCAACCCGAAATCGGTCACCCGGCCGCCATGGTGCTGTTCTCTCCCCTGTACGACCTCACGTTCGAGCTATCGCTGGCGCGCGAACGGATCCGCCCCGATCCCGCCACCCGGGCCGCCAACGCGATCCGCCTTGTCGGCCTCTACCACAGCGGGATCGAGCTCACCCACCAACGACTGACGCTCAACGTCGCCGGCGGCCCCGCACTCCCGCCCACCCTGATCCAGGCCGGCGGCGCCGAAATGCTGCAAGAGGATGCGCGTCAACTCGCCGCCGACATCCGTACCGGCGGTGGCCGGTGCGAACTGCAGATCTGGCCCCACCAGGTGCACGTCTTTCAGGCGCTGCCACGCATGACACCCGAAGCCGCCAAGGCCATGGCCTATGTCGCGCGCTTCATCGCCCATGCCCTTCAGGATGCGCGGGCCGTGGCCGAGGAGGTTCACTGACCATGTTGGACAGACTGCTCAACCGGCACAAAACCAGCCATGGCGCGTCGGCGGTGGTCACCGGCGCCGGCAGCGGCATCGGCGCCGCGTTCGCCGTCGAACTGGGCAAGCGTGGTGGCGCGGTCGTGTGCAGCGACATCGACGAGGCCGCCGCCCAGCGGACGGCCGACGCGATCACCGAGAACGGCGCAAAAGCGATCGCCATTCGCTGCGACGTATCCCGATTCGACGATGTACAGGCGCTGTCCGAACAGTCGCAGTCCTGGTTCGGCGCGCCGCCCACGCTGGTGATCAACAACGCCGGCGTCGGCGCGGGCGGTGCCGCCATCGGCGATGCGCCGCTGGACGATTGGCGCTGGACCTTGGGCATCAACCTGTGGGGACCCATTCACGGCTGCCACGTGTTCACCCCTATCCTGCGCGATGCCGCCCCCTCGAATGCGCCGCGGGGCATCATCAACGTGGCCTCGGCGGCGGCGTTCGGCGCGGCACCCGGCATGGCCGCCTATAACGTCAGCAAGGCCGGTGTGCTCTCACTGTCCGAGACCCTCGCCGCCGAATTGGCCGGCACGCCGGTGCGAGTCACCGTGCTGTGTCCGACCTTCGTCAAGACCAACATCCTCGAATCCGGCCGCATCAGCGAGCAATCCAGCGAACTGGCCGGAAAACTGATGCGCTGGACCGGGCTGTCCGCGCAGAAAGTCGCCCGCACCTGCTTGGACGCCCACGACCGCGGCGAGCTCTACTGCATGCCGCAGCTCGACGCCAAGATCGGCTGGAACATCAAACGCCTTGCCCCGCAGACCTATACCCGAGCGGCCGGCCTGGTGTCCCGCATCAACCTGCCCTGATCACCCGACGAAAAAAGGAGCTCCCGGTGGCAATCGACATGGAAGCCATGCTCGCCAAGATCAAGGATCGACAGTGGGCCCTCGCCGACATCGATTGGGACGCGCCCGGCGCCGACACCATCCGGCCCGAATTCCGACCCAAGCTCAAGGCGTTCATGGCCGACCTGTGCTGGATCGAAAACGTCGGTGCGCGCGGGTTCGCGGCACTGGCCAAAAAGGCGCCAGACCCCACGCTGGCCGAGATCTACCGGTATTTTCACGCCGAGGAACAACGCCACGCCAACGCCGAGATGGCCCTGATGAAGCGCTGGGGCATGCTCGACGACGGCGAGGTGCCCAAGCCGAACGTCAACATCCGGCTGGCCATCGAATGGCTCGACACCTACTCCGACAACATGCCGCTGTCGGTGCTGGGAACCGTCATCCCCATGCTGGAGGTCGCCCTCGACGGAGCGCTGTTGAAGTTCTTGCTCGACACCGTGGAAGACCCGGTGTGCCATCAGGTATTCGAGAAGATCAACAACGACGAATCACGGCATATCGCCGTCGATTTCGAGGTGCTGGACATGATCGGGCACGCCAAGGCACGGCGGCTGGCCATCGAATTCATCGGCACGGTCGCCACGCCGGGCCTGATCATCGGCGCCCTGATGTACATTCCGCTGCTCAATCGCGTCCGCAACGAGATGGCCGGCATGGGCATGGAACCCGAACGTTTGTACAACGCGGTCAAGCGGTTCAAGCAACTGGGCGAGCGCGGCGAACGAACCCGGCGGGTGCCCGCCTACCAGGTGCTCAAGCGGCACGCCGGCTGGGTGGTCAACCCCGGTCATCCCTATCACCTGCTGGCCAATTCCATGGTGTGGCTTTCCGACCGATACCCCAAGCCCTTGCTGAAACCCGTGCCCAGCTGGTTCAAGGAACTCACCTACCGGCCGGCGGCGTGACCGTGGCGAACAACACCGCCCATGCGGCGCTCATCGTCGGCGCCGGCTTCACCGGTCTCGGGGCGGCGATCCGCCTGGCCGAAGCCGGAGTGCACGACATCGTGATGCTGGAACGCGCCGACCGCGTCGGCGGAACCTGGCGCGACACAACATATCCCGGCGCGAGCTGTGACGTCCCGTCGCTGCTGTACTCGTATTCCTTCGTCCAGAACCCGACGTGGTCGCGTACCTACTCGCCCGCCCCCGAGATTTATCGGCACCTCGAGGACATGGCGAGCAGGTTCGACATCCGCAGCCGCATCAAGTTCGGCCACGAGGTCAAGGGCTTGACCTTCGACGAAGACGCCGGCGTGTGGACCGCGACCACCAAGAACCGCAAGAAGTTCCGCGCCCGCACCGTCGTGCTGGCCTCCGGCCCGCTGTCCGACGTCAGCTTCCCCGACATCCGGGGCCTGGACAGCTACCGCGGACACAAGATCCACAGCGCCCGCTGGGATCACGACTACGACTTCACCGACAAACGCGTCGCGGTCATCGGTACCGGCGCCAGCGCCATCCAGATCATCCCCGAACTGGTCAAGCAGGCCGGATTCGTCAAGGTGTTTCAGCGCACACCCTGCTGGGTGCTGCCACGCCTCGACGTCGCCACCCCGCCGCCCGTGCAGGCCCTGTTCGCCAAAGTCCCTGCCACCCAACAACTTGCCCGCCAAGCGCTGTATTGGGGCCACGAAGCCAGCGCCACGGCGCTGGTGTGGGACACCCCGCTGACGTCACTGGTCGCCCGGCTCGGCCGGGCGCACCTGCGGGCCCAGGTGAAAGACCCGTGGTTGCGGCGGCAGCTGACGCCGGACTTCCGCCCCGGGTGCAAGCGAATGCTGGTCTCCAGCGAGTACTACCCCGCACTGCAACGCGACAACTGCAAGCTGATCGACTGGCCGATCGCCACGTTGAGCCCGGTCGGCATCCGCACCAGCGACGGCCTCGAGCATCACCTTGACTGCATCGTGTTCGCCACCGGTTACGACGTGCACTTGACCGGTCCGCCCTTCCCGGTGACCGGGCTCGGCGGCCGGTCGCTGGCCGCCGAATGGGCCGGCGGGGCACAGGCTTACAAGAGCATCAACGTGCACGGTTATCCGAACCTGTTTGTCATGACCGGCCCCAATTCCGGACCGGGCCACAACTCGCTGCTGGTCTACATCGAGGGCCAGCTGGACTACGCGGTACGCGGTATCACCACCGTGCTCAACGACGACCTGCGTTACCTCGATGTGCGCGAGGAGGTCCAACGCCGACACAACGAGGGCCTGCAGCGCCGGCTCACCAAGACGACCTGGATGTCGGGTTGCCGCAGTTGGTACCTGACCAAGGACGGGTTCAACGGGTCGATGTACCCCGGTTTCGCCACGCAGTATCTTCGCCAGATGAGGGATTTCCGGTACGAGGACTATCAGGCGGTGGCTCGTCATGCCCGGACACAGGCCACCGCGTCGGCCTGAGGTGCCGCACTGACATGGCCACCGAGCGCGCGTCACGGCCCGAACCCGGCACCATCGCCAGCGTGCTGCACAACGTGCGACGTGCACCGAAGCGGGTTCGGCGCCAATCGCGGGAGTATCGCCAGCTCATCGAGGGGGCGGTGTCACAGCTTTTCGACGCGGCCACCCGGCACCCGCACGGCGCCGCGAACTCCGGTGAGTACCGGATCGACGACCTGGCCCGGCTGGCCGGCACCACCACGCGCAATATCCGCGTCTACCGCGACCGCGGACTATTACCGCCCCCGCTGCGGGTGGGACGAATAGCGCTGTTCAACGACACCCACCTGACCCGGCTACGACTCATCACCTCGATGCTCGACCGGGGCTACAACATCGCACACGTGCGAGAAATGCTCAGCGCGTGGGAGGAAGGCAAAAATCTCGGCGACGTGCTGGGCCTGGAAACCGCCATCGTCGGCACCTGGACCACCGAAAAGCCGGAAACGATGGCGCTGGCCGACGCCCGGCGACTGGTCGACGACGCCGACGCGTTCGACCGCCTGGTGGCGCTGCAAGTGATCCGGGTGGAGGGGACGCAGGCCACCATCACCCGCCCGAAACTCATCGAAGCGTTCAACGAAATCCGGGGCTACGGCGTCAGATTCGATAAGCTCATCGACCTCCACGAACAGATCGTCCCGGAGATCGACAAGATCAGCGACATGCTGGTGCGCGCCGGAGCGGAACACGTGTTGGACCGCATCAAGCCCGGCGAACCGTTGCCGGCCGACGCCGAAATCGCCGAGCTGATCACCATGCTGGTGCGCTTCCGGACTCAAGCGGTCGCGACCGTCACCGCCACGCTCGCATCGTCGATCGAAGCGAATATCGAGTCGCTGGTCGGCCGCATCCTGGCCGACTACCTCGAGTCGAGCTCTTCGAGCTGACCTGCGTTCGCGTGCACCTCGGTCCGTAGCTATTGGCGCGCAATCAGGTACGGCGCGAGTGTGGACAGCTTTTCGCAGGTCTCTTCGAATTCGCGGTCGGGTGTCGACCCTTCGATGATGCCCGCGCCGGCCCGCAACCAGGTCTTGCCGTCACGTTCGTACGCCGCCCGCAACGTCAGCGCCGCATCAAGCCCGCCGTCGGCTGAAATCATCACGACCGCACCGGAATACAACCCACGCGGCCCCTCGTCGAGACGCATGATCGCGTCGACCCCACCGGCTTTCGGAATGCCCGACGCGGTGACCGCCGGGAACAGCGCTTCCAGCGCGTCCATCCGGTCATTGGCGGCGCCGAGCCGCCCGCTGACGGTGGAGCCGAGGTGCTGCACACTCCCCCGCTCCCGCACCGTCATGAAATCGGTGACCACCGTGGTGCCCGGCTCGGCGATCTCGGCCATCTCCCGCAGCGAGCTTCGGACCGAGATAGCATGCTCGACAATCTCTTTGGAGTTCGACTCCAAGTCGTCGCGGGCCTGGCGGTCGCGGACCTCGCCGCGGCCGAGCGCTCGGGTGCCCGCCAGCGGTTCGGTGACCACGACGCCGTCATGATGGACAGCCGCGACCAGCTCGGGGCTATATCCCAGCGCGCGAATGCCGCCCAGCCGCAACAGAAACGACCTCACCGGCGTGTTGTGCCGACGGGCCAACCGGTAGGTGGACGGGAAGTCCAGCGCGAAGGGCACATCGAGAGAACGGGAAAGAATCACCTTGTGGTAACGACCCGCGGCGATCTCACCGACGGCCGACGCCACCCGATCGCGATAGCCCGACGGGTCAGCGACCACGTCGACCGCCGAGGCGGCGCGCACCTCGGGCACCCCGTCGCCCAGGACACCCAAGACTTCGTCCCGGTGCCCGGCCGACGCGCCGAACAGGCGGACCTGCTCATTGGTGACCACGATGCGGCCGTGCGGCCAAAAAACCCGGGCCAGTGGGGTTCCCGGCGCCAGACGCTGCTGCAGCCCGTAGCGGTAAACACCGAATTCAAAGGCGATCCAGCCGAAGAGGTGGTCGGTTTCCAGCAGCAGCCGGTCAATGGCTTCTCCGAGCACCGGCCCGGGCCTGCCCGACCAGCGTTGGCATTGGGTGGTGCCGTCGCGGATCACTCGCAGCTCGTCGCTGTCCAGCTCAATCATCGCGCGCACCCCGGTGGCCAGCACCCATTCGCCGCCGCGCTCATAGAGCAGATACTCTTCGCCGACGCGCTCGGACAGCACCACGGCCAGTTCGGCCGCCAGATCCGCCGGATCGATATGCGGGGGGAGCGGAATCGACGGCGACTCGGAGCCGGCGGAACTCGTCTTGACGCTGACCTCGGTCACGGTTAGTAAATGTAGCCTAACCTATCTAGTTGTGCGCAACCGATCCCGCCAACTGCCCCTCGATTAACGCGTTCAGCTAATACTCCCGCAGAGTCAAAACACCAGCCCGTCCCCTCCCAGCCCGCCAGGGGTGCCGCTGCATTGCCGGCATCCGGCCGTTTGCGCAGGTACACCAGGCGAAACCCCGCCCATAAGGGCCGGGTCCGCACGCCGGCAGTGCAGGTCGCGGCTCCAAAGGTTTCCCAACCGTTTACGTTGCGGTCGCACACCGGGCGGCTGCGGCGGCCAGACTTTGCCTAGCGCCCGCGCCCGCCCGCCCGAATCCGCCGGATTGGAGGAACACCGTGTTCATCATCCGGCTTTTCAACGGCGAGGAAGTGCACGCAAGCGAAGGCGACGAGCTCGAAATCAATCCACAGACCGGTGTGCTTTCGGTATCCCGGGTCGACGGCTTCGAGCAAATTACGACGCATTACTCGCCGTCGGCCTGGCTGTCGGTGACGCACCGCAACAAGGGAGCCGGCGTCCGTCCCTCCCTCGTCCCGTCGGCACGCTGACCGTATTTGACTACACAGTAAACGCACAGCACTTTCACGCCAAACTCGCGGCGTACGCGTCGCGCACGGCTGGGTGATTACTCCGGGAGAATTTCGCCTTGACCAGGAGTTTTGCCAAGTGTCATCAGCCCTGCGGGCGTCGGTCACCCTGTGTGCTTTCAACTGGCGGCGCGTAAGCGGCGGGGATAAGTTCTTGACGGTCGTCGCGATGTTTCGTGGTTGCTCCGCTTGCGGACGGTGCTTCCCCAGATCAGCGCTCTAACCAACGGAGGCATCGATGCTGCAAGAGTTCTGGCACAACTTCACCCATAACTTGTTCAAGCCGCTTCTGCTGTTCTTCTACTTCGGGTTCCTGATTCCCATCTTGAAGGTGCGGTTCGAATTTCCCTATGTCATCTATCAGGGATTGACCATGTACCTGTTGCTGGCCATCGGCTGGCACGGCGGCGAGGAACTCGCGCGGGTCAGCGCGTCGAGCGTCGGCTCCATCGTGGGCTTCATGATCGTGGGCTTCGCGCTGAACTGTGCGATTGGCGCGCTGGCCTACCTGGGCCTCAGCCGCCTGAAATCACTTCGGAAAGTCGACCGCGCGACCATCGCCGGCTATTACGGGTCGGACTCGGCGGGGACCTTTGCCACCTGCGTGGCCGTCTTGGCCGCGGTGAACATCGCCTTCAACGCGTACATGCCGGTGATGCTGGCCGTGATGGAGATTCCGGGGTGCTTGGTGGCGCTGTATTTCGTTGCGCGACTTCGGCATCGGGGCATGGACTCCGCCGGCTACATGCCGGACGAGACCGGCTACACGCCGCCGGTCAAGGTGGGGGTCGGGCCCGGCACCGCCGCGCGCCCCCCGCATGGCCAGAGCCTCGAGAGTCAAGAGGAAGCCGCCATCGAGCAGGAGCTGGAGCTCTCGCTGGAAAAGATGGAGCACCAGGATTGGGAGCCCGACCAGAGCTCCGCGCGGACGGGCAAGAAGGTGCCGATCTTCTCCCGCGAGCTGTTCCAAGAAGTCTTCCTCAATCCCGGCCTCGTCCTCTTGATGGGCGGCATCATCATCGGCCTGGTCAGCGGGCTGCAGGGACAGAAGGTCGTTGCCGACGACGACAAATTCTTCGTCCTGGCCTTCCAGGGCGTGCTGTGTCTGTTCCTGCTCGAGATGGGCATGACCGCGTCGCGCAAGTTGAAAGACCTTCGCACGGCGGGCCCCGGATTCATCGTCTTCGGCCTGGTGGCACCGAACGTCTTTGCCACACTGGGCATCATCGTCGCCTGCAGCTACGCGTCGCTGACCCACACCGACTTTAAGACCGGAACCTACGTCTTGTTCGCGGTTCTGTGCGGCGCGGCGTCCTACATCGCCGTCCCGGCGGTGCAGCGCCTGGCGATCCCCGAAGCGAGCCCCACCCTGCCGCTGGCCGCCTCACTGGGCCTCACGTTCTCCTATAACGTCACCGTGGGGATCCCCCTCTACATCGAGATCGCCCGCGTCTTCGAGCATTGGTTCGGCGTCTGACACGGACGGCGCCGCTACCCCAACAGGGTTCGCACCACGGCGTCGGCCAGCAGCCGGCCGCGTGGAGTCAGGACAAACCTGTCACCCTCGGAAACCAACAGCCCGTCGGAAACCACGCCCTGCGCGCGGTCACGCTCTGCGGCACTCAGCAACTCTTTCGGGAGCCCTTGGCGTAGACGGGTTTTCAACAACACGTCCTCGGTGTGTAAGGCGTCGGCATCGAGCTGCTCGAATCCGGCCACCGGCAGTGCCGCGGCGCTCAACCGCTCCGCGTACGCGTTGGGATGCTTGACATTCCACCACCGGGTCGCACCGACGTAGCCGTGCGCGCCGGGCCCCGCACCCCACCACTGGCCGCCATCCCAGTAGCCGAGATTGTGTCGGCACTGACCGCCGGGCCGTGACCAGTTGGACACTTCGTACCAGGACATCCCGGCCTGCGACAGGTGCGCATCAACCAGCTCATAGCGGTGCGCCAGCACGTCGTCGTCGGGTGCGGCCAGCTCGCCGCGCCGGACCCGCCGGGCCAGCGCGGTACCTTCCTCGACGACCAGCGCGTAGGCAGACACGTGATCCACGCCGGTCTCGATCGCCGTCTCGACCGACCGCAACAGGTCGTCGTCTGACTCGCCCGGAGTTCCGTAGATCAAATCGAGGCTGACGTGCTCGAATCCCGCGGCCAGCGCCTCGCGGGCGGCGGCAGCGGACCGGTTCGGTGTGTGGATGCGGTCCAGGACACCCAGCACCCTCGGCGACACCGACTGCATCCCCAGCGATACCCGGGTGTAGCCGGCCGCACGGATGGCGTCGAAGAAGTCCGGCCATGCCGACTCCGGGTTGGCCTCGGTGGTGACCTCGGCGTCGGTCGCCAGAGTGAAGTGCTGGCGCACCATGCCCAGCAACGTGGCCATCCGCGCCCCGCCCAGCAGCGAAGGGGTTCCGCCACCGACAAACACGGTGTTCACCTGCGGCGCCTGCAACCTCGCGGCGGCCAGTTCCAGTTCCGTCCCCAGTGCGCTGAGCCAGGCGTCCGGATTGACGCCACCCAACTCGGCCGGCGTATAGGTGTTGAAATCGCAGTAGCCGCAACGTGTCACGCAGAACGGGACATGCACATAGATGCCAAACGGCTGCCCGGCGGCCGCCCCGACGTCGGGCAGCTCGACCGGTTGCTCGCGAATGGCCATGCCAAATGATCCCACGCCGCACGGGTGCATCCCGAGTCGTCGGTTCACCGGCAACGCCGGCCGGCGGTCGCATGAAGTTCTAAGGCTTTTCCGGGGTGATCCCCCAGAGTCGCGCGCTAGTTTTAATCACCGTGAGCCAAGATTTGACCTGCTCGCATGGCCCTTCGACAGCCATGGCACAATGGGGACGTGACCGCCGACCAGCCCAGCCCGCACATTGTGCTCGTGGCGCGACGGCACATTGATCTCAAGCGCGTGTGCAGCTGTATCTGTCTGCCTTGACGTGGTAGACCCAGGCCCCCTGTGTCTCCAGCTGGCCGACGGTTCCGCGCCGCCCAAAAGTGCCGGTGAACTGTGCTGGCCGCGCTGGCGATCTTTTTGAAGGAGAGAACTTCCGATGACCACCGCCCGAGCCGCAAAGCCCCGTAACGAGGGCCAATGGGCACTGGGAAATCGTGAGCCGCTGAACCCGAACGAAGAGATGAAGCAGGCCGGCGCCCCGCTGGACGTGCGGGAGCGCATCGAGACCGTGTACGCCAAGAACGGCTTCGACAGCATCGACAAGAGCGATCTGCGGGGGCGTTTCCGCTGGTGGGGCCTGTACACCCAGCGTGAACAGGGGTACGACGGCACGTTCACCGGCGACGACAACGCCGAGTTGCTGGAAGCCAGGTACTTCATGATGCGGGTGCGTTGCGACGGCGGCGCACTGTCGGCCGCCGCGCTGCGCACCGTGGGCCAGATCTCCACCGAATTCGGCCGCGACACCGCCGACATCACCGACCGTGAGAATATCCAGTACCACTGGATCGAGGTGGAGAACGTCCCCGAGATCTGGCGGCGGCTGGCCGAGGTCGGGCTGCAGACCGCCGAAGCCTGCGGCGATTGCCCCCGCGTGATCCTGGGTTCCCCGCTGGCCGGTGAGTCGCTCGACGAGGTGCTCGACCCCACCTGGGCGATCGACGAGATCGTGCGCCGCTACATCGGCCAGCCCGACTTCGCCGACCTGCCGCGCAAATACAAGACCGCGATCTCCGGCCTGCAGGACGTGGTGCACGAGGTGAACGACGTCGCGTTCATCGGCGTGAACCACCCCGAGCACGGCCCCGGGCTGGACCTGTGGGTCGGCGGCGGGCTGTCGACCAATCCGATGCTGGGCCAGCGGCTCGGCGCCTGGGTACCGCTCGAAGAGGTACCCGAGGTGTGGCACGCGGTGACCTCGATCTTCCGCGACTACGGCTACCGACGGCTGCGTTCCAAGGCGCGGCTGAAGTTCCTGGTCAAAGACTGGGGCGTGGAAAAATTCCGGGAAGTTCTCGAACAGGAATACCTGAAGCGTCCGCTGATCGACGGCCCGGCCCCCGAGCCGCTGAAACACCCGATCGACCACGTCGGGGTGCAGCGGCTCAAGAACGGGCTCAACGCCGTTGGCGTCGCCCCGATCGCGGGCCGGGTGTCGGGCACCATCCTCACCGCGGTGGCCGACCTCGCCGAGCGAGCCGGCTCGGACCGGATCCGGCTCACCCCCTACCAGAAGCTGGTCATCCTCGACGTTCCCGATGACAAGCTCGACGAACTGATCGCGGGTCTGGAGTCGCTGGGCCTGCAATCGCAGCCGTCGCATTGGCGCCGGAATGTGATGGCGTGCACAGGGATTGAATTCTGCAAGTTGTCGTTCGCCGAAACCCGGGTCAAGGCGCAGTCTTTGGTGCCCGACCTGGAACGCCGCCTCGCGGACATCAACGGCCAGCTCGACGCGCCGATCACCGTCAACCTCAACGGCTGTCCCAATTCCTGCGCCCGCATTCAGGTCGCCGACATCGGGCTGAAGGGCCAGATGGTCGACGACGGCGCGGGCGGCTCGGTGGAGGCCTTCCAGGTGCACCTGGGCGGCAGCCTGGGCCTGGACAGCGGCTTTGGCCGAAAGCTGCGCCAGCACAAGGTCACCAGCGACGAGCTCGGTGACTACATCGAGCGGGTCACACGCAACTTCCTGAAATATCGCGGTGAGGGTGAACGTTTCGCACAGTGGGCTATGAGGGCAGACGAGGACGATTTGCGATGAGCGAACGAACTACCAAACTTCCAGAAGCCGAGCTGCGGGCGCTTGCCGCCCGCGGTGCGGCCGAGCTGGAAGGCGCCAGCGCCGCCGACGTATTGCGTTGGACCGACGAGACGTTCGGCGGCATCAACGGGCCCCGCGGCTGGGCCACCTGCAACTATGTGGTGGCGTCCAGCATGCAGGAGGCGGTGTTGATCGATCTGGCGTCCAAGGTGCGTCCGGGTGTGCCGGTGGTGTTCTTGGACACGGGTTATCACTTCGTGGAGACCATCGGCACTCGCGACGCGATCGAGTCGGTGTATGACATCCGGGTGCTCAACGTCACTCCCGAGCACAGCGTGGCCGAGCAGGACAAAATGTTGGGCAAGGACCTGTTCGCGCGGGATCCCGGTGAGTGCTGCCGGCTGCGCAAGGTCGAGCCGCTGGGCAAGACGCTGCGCGGATACTCGGCATGGGTGACCGGGCTGCGCCGGTCGGAGGCGGCGACGCGCGCGAACGCCCCGGTGGTCGGCTTCGACGAGGGCTTCAAGCTGGTGAAGGTCAACCCGATGGCGACCTGGTCGGACGAGGACGTGCAGAACTACATCGACGAGCACAGCGTGCTGGTCAATCCCCTGATCTACGAAGGCTATTCGTCGATCGGTTGCGCTCCCTGCACGGCCAAGCCGCTGGCGGGCGCCGACCCGCGCAGCGGACGCTGGCAGGGACGGGCCAAGACCGAATGCGGGTTGCACGCGTCGTAGCGACAGCCGCGCGACAACCCGACGACGGATCCAGCCGGATCAGGCCGACGTCAGCGTGTTCTCGTCCGCGTCGGCCTGGTCGGCGCGACTGGCCTCGGCCGCGGCAGCGAGCGCGATCGGCGGCACCCGGGTAGCACGCACGTACACGGTGTCGCCCTCGCGCAACGCCAGCGCCTCGGCGTCGCCGCGGGTGATCTGGGCGGTGAAGAAGCCGCCGGTGGCGGCGCTGGTCAGCTCGACTCGCACCTCGAAACCCAGCGTGACGACGCGGTCGACGACGGCGCGCACCACCCCGACGGACTCGGCCGTGCCGTCGCCACCGGCGATCGCCATCTCGGGGTTGCGGCCCACCCGGATGTCGTGCGGCCGGACCAGGGTGCCGTTCAGGGTGGACACGGCGCCCAGAAACGACATCACGAACGCGTTCGCCGGGGCGTCATAGACGTCGGTGGGGGATCCGATCTGCTCGATGCGGCCCTGGTTCAACACCGCGATGCGGTCGGCGACGTCCAACGCCTCGGCCTGGTCGTGGGTGACCAGCACCGTGGTCACGTGCACCTCGTCGTGCAGGCGCCGCAGCCACGCCCGCAGGTCCTCGCGGACCTTGGCGTCCAGCGCGCCGAACGGCTCGTCGAGCAGCAGCACCTGCGGATCGACGGCCAATGCCCGCGCCAGCGCCATCCGCTGCCGCTGACCGCCGGACAGCTGGTTGGGGTAGCGGGCCTGAAACCCGCTCAGCCCCACCACTTCCAGCAGATTGTCCACCTTGGCTTTGATCTCGGCTTTGGGTCGCTTGCGGACCTTGAGCCCGTAGGCCACATTGTCGCGGACCGTCAAGTGCTTGAACGCCGCATAATGCTGGAACACGAAGCCGATGCCGCGGCGTTGCGGTGGCACCCGGGTCACGTCACGACCATAGATCGTGACGGTTCCGGTGTCGGGCTGGTCCAACCCGGCGATGGTACGCAGCAGGGTGGATTTACCCGAACCGCTGGGGCCCAGCAAAGCCGTCAGCGAGCCGGTGGGCACGACGAAGTCGACATGGTCGAGGGCGACGAAATCGCCATAACGCTTGTTGGCGTCACGCACGATGATGGCGAGGTCGTCGCGGTTGGTGCCGGTGTCAGTCACGGTCATTCTCCTCGTCAGGCCTGTCTGGCCGCTCGTGCGCGGCGCGCGTCGAGCACCACCTGGAAAACCAACACCAGCACGGCGACTCCCATCAGCAGCGTGGACAGCGCGTAAGCGCCGTACTCCGCGCCGCGGTTGTAGCGGTCGGAGACAAGCAATGTCAGCGTCTGCGACTTCCCTGGCAGGTTCGACGACACCATCAACACGGCACCGTATTCCCCCAGGGTACGGGCGATGGTCAACACGATGCCGTACGTCAGGCCCCACCGGATGGACGGCAGGGTGATCCGCCAGAACGTCTGCCACCAGCCCGAACCCAGGGTGGCCGCCGCCTCCTCCTGGTCCGTGCCCAGCTCGTGCAGCACCGGCTCCACTTCGCGCACCACGAATGGCAGCGTGACGAAGATGCTGGCCAGCACGATTCCCGGCAGGCCGAAGATGATCTTGAAGCCGAGGTCTTGCTCCACGAACCCGAGCGCACCGGCCGAGCCCCACAACACGATCAACGCGACGCCCACGATGACGGGCGAGACCGCGAACGGCAGATCGATGACAGCCTGCAGCACGCCCTTGCCCCGAAACCTGTTGCGGGCGAGGACCAATGCGGTCGGGATACCGAAGACGACGTTGAGGGGCACCACGATGGCCACCACCAGCAGCGTCAGATTCAGCGCCGATATCGCGGCGGGGGTGCTCACCCAGTCGAAGAACTGGCCGAGCCCGGGCTGAAATGTCCGCCACAGGATCAACGTCACCGGGACGACGAGCAGCACGAAGATGTATCCGAGCGCGATCAACCGCAACGAATAGCGCACTCCCGCAGCCGACGTCATGCGGACAGCTCCTCTCGCTTGGCCGCGCGTCCGCCCACGATCCTCAGGATGAGCAGCACGACGAACGAAATGCCCAACAGCACAATCGAAATTGCGGCGGCACCGGTGCGGTCGTCGTTCTCGATCAGGGTGCGTATCCACTGCGACGACACCTCGGTCTTGCCGGGCACCGCACCACCGATGAGCACCACGGATCCGAACTCGCCGATCGCCCGTGAAAACGCCAGGCCCGCACCGGACAACAACGCGGGCAGCAGCGACGGCAGCACCACGGACGTGAAGATCTTCGGGCCGCTGGCACCCAACGACGCCGCGGCCTCCTCGGTTTCGCGGTCCAATTCCAGCAGCACCGGCTGGACGGCGCGCACCACGAACGGCAGAGTGACGAAGGCCAGCGCCACCGTCACACCCCATGACGTGTGCTGCAGATGCAGGCCGACCGGGCTGTTGTTGCCGTACAGCGCCAGCATGACCAGGCTGGCGACGATGGTGGGCAGCGCGAACGGCAGATCGATGATCGCGTCGACGAGCCGCTTGCCCGGAAAGTCATCACGCACCAGCACCCACGCGATCACCAGACCGAACACCAGGTTGAGCACGGTGACCCCGGCCGAGATCGTTAAGGTCACCCGGAACGATTCGACCGCGGCATTGGAGGAGACGGCGAGCCAGAACGCATGCCAGCCGCCGCCGGCGGATTGCCAGGCGATCGCCGCCAGCGGCAGCAACACGATGACCGACAGCCACACCGTGGCCGCTCCGACCCGAAGAGCGGTGGTTCCGCGGCCGCGGCCGGCAAGCGCACCCGGTGGTGCTTCACCGCTGAGCTCGGGCCGGACGGCCAGCGGGTCCGGCGTGATCGCGGTCATCCGGTGGCCTTCGTGTAGATCTGGGTGATGCTGCCGGTGGTCTTGTCGAACAACTGCGGATCCGCGGTGGCCCAGCCGCCGAGGTCGGCGATGGTCCACAGCTTCGCCGGCACCGGGTACTGGGCGCGGAAGTCGGCGGCGACGGCCGGATCGACCGGACGGAAACCGGCCTGCGCCCAGACTTTTTGGGCTGCGGCCGTGTACTGGAAGTTCTTGAACGCGACGGCGGCGTCCAGGTGCGGGCTGGTGTTGACCACGGCCACCGGATTGTCGATCTTGAAGGTCTGCGCCAGATTGATGTGTTCGACCGGCTTTCCCGCCCGCTCGGTGGCGATGGCCTCGTTCTCGTAGCTGATCAAGACGTCACCGCTGCCCTGGACGAAGACATCGGTGGCCTCCCGCCCCGATCCGGGACGCAGTTTGACGTGTTCGGTTACCAACTTCTTGATGAAATCCACACCGGCGTCGGAGTGGGCGCCGCCCTCACTCTTGACGGCGTACGGCGCGAGTAGATTCCATTTGGCCGATCCAGAACTCAGCGGGCTGGGGGTGATGACCTCGACGCCCGGCCGCAGCAGGTCATCCCAATCCTTGATGTTCTTCGGATTGCCCTTTCGCACCACCAGCGTGACGACCGAGCCGAACGGAATTCCCTTGGTGGCGTCAGCATTCCAGTCCTTGGAGACCTTGCCGGCCTTCACCAGCCGAGCGATGTCGGGTTCGACGGAGAAGTTCACCACATCGGCCGGCTTGCCGTCGACGACACCGCGGGATTGGTCACCGGAGGCCCCGTAGGAGGTGACCACTTGCACGGCCTTTCCCTCATCGGAGGCATTGAACGCGGGAATTATCTTGCTCCACCCCGGTTCTGGGACCGAGTAGGCGACCAGGGTGATGCTGGTGCGCGCGTTCGACAGCCCCCCGCCACCGACGGCATCACTGGCGCCGCCATGGCATCCGGCGATGAGACCGGCAATCAGGGCAAGGGCGAGGACGGGCCGCCAATGCGATGCGGTCCTGATGTCCATTGAGGGCCTTCCGACGCGGAACGTATGGGATTTCGGTCCCGTTTCTGCGGATAGGCACCTAGAACTTCAGGAGAATTCGAAGACTCCAGACCAGACCGCGTAACGGGTTTGGGAGTCAGCGACAACAGTGCACGAAGGCATAGCACCCCGGAAAGCCGAATGCCACGCGCATGGCGGGAAGCCTAACAGGAATTGAGGTTGCCGCCACCGCCACGGTTGGCCCAGCAAACGGACCCTGCCCGTCAGTGGTGCATCAGGTGCGTTACCAACCATGTCACGACCACCAGCGCCACCAGGATGGCCAGAATCAGCGTCACGTGTGACCGGGGCATGGGCGTTACTCGGGGGTCCCGTCGGCGTGGCGGGCGCGGCGCATCAACTCGATGCCCTTGCCGAGCACGCCGTCCAACGCGGCCGCGGTGGCGTAGGCCACCGCCAGCACGACCGGGGTCACCACCATGGCCTGCAGCACGAAAGGGAGCCCCGACAGCCACAGCTCGTTGCCGTCCCACCAGTTGAGGAACGCGTTCACCGGGCTCACCCTATTCCGCCCGGCCGCCGAAGACCAATGTCTGACGGTCGGCGCGTGGTTGCCCGTCCGGATGACCCGACCCGCCTGATGGCCGCCGGCGGACCGACGGGCATGGGGCTTGACCCGCTGTCGGCGGGCGCCGGCATCACATCACGGTGATGGAGAAGCACGCCGACTTCCCGCGTGACTTCCCCCGAGGGGCCCGCGCCACGCCACCTGGCCGGAACGTTGGACGCGCGATAGCTGAGCAGCGATGATGTCCAGATGGTTCTGCATGCCCAACCCGAAGACCAGCCGGCCCAACCGGACGGGGCCATGCCCGAGGACGCGTTCCAAACCGCCTCCGCGGCGTCGATGTCGTCGTCCATCGACCTGCGCACGCCCGGGCCCCTGGCCCCCAGCGCCGCCCTGCGGAACCCATTCCCGCCGATCGCCGACTATGCGTTCCTCTCGGATTGGGAGACCACCTGCCTGATCTCGCCGGCCGGGTCGGTGGAATGGATGTGCGTGCCCCGGCCGGACTCCCCCAGCGTGTTCGGGGCGATCTTGGACCGCAGCGCCGGCCATTTCCGGCTGGGCCCCTATGGCGTCTCGGTGCCCTCGGCGCGCCGGTACCTCCCCGGCAGTCTCATCATGGAGACCACCTGGCAGACCCACACCGGGTGGCTGATCGTGCGTGACGCGCTGGTGATGGGCCCCTGGCATGACCTGGAGCGGCGGTCGCGGACGCATCGCCGCACCCCGATGGACTGGGATGCCGAACACATCCTGCTGCGCACCGTGCGCTGCGTCAGCGGCACCGTGGAATTGATGATGAGCTGCGAGCCGGCGTTCGACTACCACCGCGTCGGCGCTGCGTGGGAGTACTCCGCCAACGCGTACGGCGAGGCGGTCGCGCGCGCCACCAGGGATCCCGACGCCCACCCGACGCTGCGGCTCACCAGCAACCTGCGGATCGGGCTGGAAGGCCGCGAGGCACGCGCGCGCACCCGGATGAAAGAGGGCGACGACGTGTTCGTCGCGCTGAGCTGGACAAAGCACCCGGCGCCCCAGACGTACCAAGAGGCCGCGGACAAGATGTGGCAGACCACCGAGTGCTGGCGGCAGTGGATCAACATCGGCAACTTCCCCGATCACCCGTGGCGGGCGTACCTGCAGCGCAGTGCGCTGACGTTGAAGGGCCTCACCTACTCGCCCACCGGTGCGCTGCTGGCCGCCAGCACCACGTCGCTGCCGGAAACGCCGCAGGGCGAGCGCAACTGGGATTACCGCTACGCGTGGGTGCGCGATTCCACATTCGCGTTGTGGGGTCTGTACACGCTGGGGCTTGACCGCGAGGCGGACGACTTCTTCGCGTTCATCGCCGACGTCTCCGGCGCCAATAACAACGAGCGACACCCGCTGCAGGTCATGTACGGCGTGGGCGGTGAGCGCAGCCTGGTCGAAGAAGAGCTGCATCACCTGTCCGGCTACGACCACGCCCGCCCGGTGCGCATCGGCAATGGCGCCTACGACCAGGTCCAGCACGACATCTGGGGCTCGATCCTGGATTCCTTCTACCTGCACGCAAAGTCCCGAGAGCAGGTTCCGGAGACGTTGTGGCCGGTGCTGAAAAAGCAGGTGGAAGAGGCGATCAAGCACTGGCGCGAGCCCGACCGCGGCATCTGGGAGGTGCGCGGGGAACCGCAGCACTTCACCTCGTCGAAGGTGATGTGCTGGGTCGCGCTCGACCGCGGGGCCAAGCTGGCCGAGCGGCAGGGCGAGACGAGTTACGCCCAGCAGTGGCGGGCGATCGCCGAGGAGATCAAGGACGACATCCTGCAGCACGGCGTGGACTCCCGCGGGGTGTTCACCCAGCGCTACGGCAGCGACGCGCTGGACGCCTCGCTGCTGTTGGTGGTGCTGACGCGGTTCCTGCCGCCCGATGACCCGCGGGTGCGCAACACCGTCCTGGCGATCGCCGACGAACTCACTCAGGAAGGCCTGGTGCTGCGCTACCGGGTGGAGGAAACCGACGACGGGCTGTCCGGCGAGGAGGGCACCTTCACAATCTGCTCGTTCTGGCTGGTGTCGGCGCTGGTCGAGATCGGCGAGGTGCGACGCGCCAAGCGGCTCTGTGAACGGCTGCTGTCCTACGCGAGCCCGCTGCACCTCTACGCCGAGGAGATCGAACCGCGCACCGGCCGGCAGCTGGGCAACTTCCCGCAGGCGTTCACCCACCTGGCGCTGATCAACGCGGTGGTGCACGTGATCCGCGCCGAGGAGGAAGCCGACGGCTCCGGGATGTTCCAGCCCGCGAACGCACCTATGTAGGGACTTCGTATGTAGGGATTTCGCGGCGCAAGGCAACCGCGGGGCATCCGCCTAGCGCAGTGCGCCGACCTTGTCCCTCATAACCTGCGCAATGTCGAGCGCGCTGGCCTCGACTTCGTCTGGTTGGGTCAGCGGCCGAGTGAGGGGGTTCGCAAAGTCGACCTCGACTTCGATGAGGCAATTGTCCCGCACACCGATGGCCCGGCCGGCCGGTAGCGACTCCTCGACAAGCGGGTTCGGCGAATCGAGCTCGATCGATGTCTTCGCCGCGAGAACCGAAGCCGCGACTTGCACGCCGTCCACCTTGGCCTTCAGCCTGAACGGGCGTCCGGTCAGGGCAACCGTCTTGCCCTGACATCGTTGCCACTGCCGAGAGAACGTCACGAACAGCTCCTCGGCGTCGGCGGGCGTCGGCAGGTCGACGACCGCCTCTTGGACGCGGATTACGGTAGCGGTCGTGGATTCGGGCCGAAACGTCTCCTGCGCGACGTCTCTGACCCTCCGGTGACGGTAGGCGCTTTGCTGCAGCATCACCGCGACTTCGATGCAGTCGTCGGGCGACACGGCTCGGTCGCCCTGCAACGACTCGGGACCCGCGAAACTCGGCGGGAATCCGGGATCAATCTCCAAGGGCTGCTTGACAATTCGCGACAGTGCGGTCTTGCCGAGCAGCACCCGCTTGATGGTCGGCCCGCTGAGCGATCGCGGCGCCGCGCCGGGCACCGGCCGTGCCGTGCCGTCGACCGCCACGGAGCAACCCGAGGCCAGTACCGCGATGACCATCAGGGCGCTGAGGCCCCAGGGGCTTCTCGTACCGGTCTTCACACTGTTACCGCGCCTCCCCGAGTCCGTCGATCTACACCACAAGCCGCTTGACCAGCAGTTTACGGTCGCCGCCGAGGTAGAGACCACGCGCCACACCGTGGACATCCCCGGCGCCAGGCGCCACATCACCCCAGCGCGCTGACTTTGTCCATCAGGGCGTGCGCGACGTCGATGGCGCTGGAGTTGATGTCGGCCGATCCCGGATCGGAGGACCGGCGCCCGCCGAAGAACACCACCTGGACCTCGACCAGGCAGTTCGACCGGATACCGACGGCGCGCGCCTGAGGGGTGGGCCGCAGGGGCGGCATGTTCGGCAGGACCGAGGTCGCGGTCTTGGTGGCCGCGATGGTGGAGTCGGTGGTGCGGACGTCGCTGATCACGTTCGTGGTGCTGATCGGGCCGCTCTGTTCCGACGTCGTCATGCCGTTGCACTGCTGCCACTGCTGAGAGAACTGCGCGAACAATGCCTGGGCCTGGGCGGTCGACGGGAGGGCGACCACGCCCTCCTCCACCACGATCACCTGCGCGGGCTCGCCGTTGTTCCACCACGACTCCGACGCAACGTCTTTCACGTCCGCGGACCGGTATACGTCCTGTTGCAGCATCGCCGTCACGCCCAGACAGCCGGCCTGCGACATCGCCCGCCTGACCTGATAGAGCTTTTCCGGGCCGCCGTATTCGGCCGGATCCCGCGCCACAAAGGTCTGATTGAGCATCCGCGACAGCGTCGCGCCGTCGAGAAGCACCTGCTTGACCGTCGCACCGCTGAGCGGTTGCGGCTTGAGGTTCGGCGCCGGCTTTGCCGTGCCCGCCACCACGCCACCGCAGCCCGTCACCAACGCGGCGACCGCCATCAACGTCGTCGCTATCCCCCGTATCCGCATGGCTACTTTTTGCCCTTGTCCCCTGCGGCGTCGGCGGACAGCGCCGCGACGAAGGCCTCTTGCGGAACGTCAACCCGCCCAATGGTTTTCATCCGCTTTTTGCCCTCTTTCTGCTTCTCCAGCAGCTTGCGCTTGCGGGTGATGTCGCCGCCATAGCACTTGGACAGCACGTCCTTGCGGATCGCACGGATGTTCTCGCGCGCAATGATTTTCGATCCGATGGCCGCCTGGACGGGAACCTCGAACTGCTGGCGCGGGATGAGCTCCTTGAGCTTGGTGGTCATCTTGTTGCCGTAGGCCGCGGCGCCGTCTTTGTGCACGATCGCGCTGAACGCGTCGACCGCCTCGCCCTGCAGCAGTATGTCGACCTTGACCAGTTGCGCCGGTTGCTCGCCGGCCTCCTCGTAGTCGAGGCTGGCGTAACCGCGGGTGCGCGATTTCAGCGAGTCGAAGAAGTCGAAGATGATCTCACCCAGCGGCATGGTGTAGCGCAGTTCGACCCGTTCGGGCGACAGGTAATCCATGCCGCCCAGCTCGCCGCGGCGGGACTGGCACAGTTCCATGATGGTGCCGATGAATTCGCTGGGCGCGATGATCGTGGTCTTGACCACCGGCTCATAGACCTCGCGGATCTTGCCTTCCGGCCAGTCCGACGGGTTGGTCACCCGGATCTCGGTGTTGTCCTCTTTGATCACGCGATAGACGACATTGGGCGACGTCGAAATCAGGTCCAGGTTGAACTCGCGCTCCAGGCGCTCGCGGGTGATCTCCATGTGCAGCAGACCCAGGAAGCCGCAACGGAATCCGAAGCCCAGCGCCACCGACGTCTCCGGCTCATAGGTCAGGGCGGCATCGTTGAGTTGCAGCCGGTCCAGGGCATCCCGCAGATCCGGGTAATCCGAACCGTCCACCGGATACAGGCCCGAGTACACCATCGGCTTCGGTTCGCGGTATCCGGTCAGCGCCTCGGTGGCGCCGTGGCGCGCCGTCGTCACGGTGTCACCCACCTTGGATTGGCGGACGTCCTTCACGCCGGTGATCAAATAGCCGACCTCGCCGACCCCCAGCCCCTCGCTGGCCTTCGGCTCGGGCGAGACGATGCCGACCTCGAGCAGTTCGTGGGTGGCGCCGGTGGACATCATCGCGATGCGTTGGCGCGGGGTGATCTTGCCGTCGACCACCCGGACGTAGGTCACCACACCGCGGTAGATGTCGTAGACGGAGTCGAAGATCATGGCGCGCGCCGGCGCGTCGGCGTCACCCTGTGGGGGCGGCACCTCGCGCACCACATGGTCGAGCAGGTCGGCGACGCCATCACCGGTCTTGCCAGAGACGCGCAGCACGTCGCCCGGCTCGCAGCCGATGATGTGGGCGATCTCGGCGGCGTAGCGGTCGGGGTCCGCGGCGGGCAGGTCGATCTTGTTCAGCACCGGGATGATGTGCAGGTCGCGGTCCAGCGCCAGGTACAGGTTGGCCAGGGTCTGCGCCTCGATGCCCTGGGCGGCGTCGACCAGCAGCACCGCGCCCTCGCAGGCCTCCAGCGCGCGGGACACCTCGTAGGTGAAGTCGACGTGTCCGGGGGTGTCGATCAGGTGCAGCACGTAGTCGGTGTCACCCACCTTCCACGGCAGGCGCACGTTCTGGGCCTTGATGGTGATGCCGCGCTCGCGTTCGATGTCCATCCGGTCCAGGTACTGGGCGCGCATCGACCGCTCGTCGACGACGCCGGTGAGCTGGAGCATCCGGTCGGCCAACGTCGATTTGCCGTGGTCGATGTGGGCGATGATGCAGAAATTCCGAATCTGCGCCGGCGGCGTGAAGGTCTTGTCGGCGAAACTGCTGATGGAAATCTCCTGGTGCGTGCAAGCTTGGCGGGGCGCGGGGCGGCCGCTTCTGGGGCGGTTCGCGCGTATGTCCAGCGTATCCAGACACTGTCGCCCGGACCTAGTTGGACACAATCGCGGCCCACCGCTCGCGTCTATGCTGCGAATATGGCGTCTCCCCGCAAATCCCAGTGGAAGACGTTTCAGCGGTTCGCCGAGAATCTGGTGTTCAACGGCGCTTTACGCCTGGTCCGGCAGGTGCAGAATTCGCAGACCGTGCTGCGTGAGCTGCAGCAGGCCGTGCGGATCACCGCGAACGTCATCGCCGCTGTGGCGCCGCCGCCCACCGACACGCCCGTCACCGGCCGGCCGGTGACCAGCGCCAGCGTGCCGACCGCGCAACGGGCCCGCAAGCTGGTGTACGCGCCGAGCCTGGACGGCCGGGCCGATCCCGGCGAGATCGTCTGGACATGGGTGGTCTACGAGGACGATCCCACCCGCGGCAAGGACCGGCCCGTCCTGGTGGTGGGACGCGACCGCAGCGTCCTGCTGGGGTTGATGGTGTCCAGCCAGCAGCGCCACGCCGCGGATCCGAACTGGGTCGGAATCGGTTCTGGCCCTTGGGATTACGAGGGCAGGCTGAGCTGGGTTCGGCTGGACCGGGTGTTGGACGTGCCCGAAGAGGGCATTCGCCGCGAGGGCGCCATCTTGGATCGCGACATCTTCGACGCGGTGGCCGCGCGGCTGCGCGCCGACTATTCCTGGCGATAGTGCGCCGCCTGGCGTTGAGCTGCGGGCAATCAGCCCTGGGTGATGTAGGACTGCAGCTGCTGCTGCTCGGCCTCGAGTTCTTCCATCCGGGTCTTGACCACGTCGCCGATACTGACGATGCCGATCAGCTTCTTGCCGTCCATCACCGGCACGTGCCGGACCCGGTTCTTGGTCATCAACACGCTGATGGCGTCGACCTCGTCGGTCTTGGTGCAGGTGGCCAGCATCGACGTCATGATCTTGGACACCGGGCGCGACAGCACGCTGGCGCCGTGCGTGTGCAGCTGGCGCACCACGTCGCGCTCCGACACGATGCCGACGACACCCTCGTCGCCGACCACCACCATGGCGCCGATGTTCTGGTCACTCAGCCCGGCAAGCAGCTCGCGAACCGTCGCGTCCGGGTTGATCGTCACCACCGCCGCACCCTTGTTCCGCAAGACGTCCGCTATCCGCATTGAGGCCTCCAGCCGGGTTGTGATCTGCTTCACACCAGGCTACGGCTAACTAGCGCGGCGGAAAAGCCACTAGGAGAAGCTGCAAACAGATCGTGTCCAAGCGGTGAAAGCCGCGCGGATCGGCCGATTGAGCCACCGCGGACACCTTCGGCTTGCAAGATGGGGCCATGATCGAGGTCACGCTGCTGGGCACCGGAAGTCCGATCCCGGATCCGAACCGCGCCGGGCCGTCCACCCTGGTGCGGGCCGGTGGGCAGGCGTTCCTGGTCGATTGCGGGCGTGGGGTGCTGCAGCGCGCGGCCGCCGTCGGAGTGGGTGCTGCCGGCTTGACGGCGTTGCTACTCACCCACTTGCACAGCGACCACATCGGTGACCTCGGCGACGTCCTCATCACGCGGTGGATCAGCACCTTCGCCCCCGATCCCGCGCCGCTGCCCATCATCGGACCGCCCGGGACCGCCGAGGCGGTCGCGGCGACGCTGAATGCGCTCCGGCACGACATCGGCTACCGGATCGCCCATCACGCCGATATCAACGAGCCGCCGGCGGTGGACGTCCAGGAATACACCGAAGGCGCGGTCTGGGACCGCGACGGCCTGACCATCCGGGTGGGCCCCACCGATCACCGGCCGGTGGCCCCGACCATCGGCTTCCGGATCGATTACCAGGGCGCCTCGGTGGTGCTCGCCGGCGACACCGTCCCGTGCGCCGGCCTGGACGAGCTGGCAGCGGGCGCCGGCGCGCTGGTGCACACCGTGATCCGCAAGGACATCGTCGCCACCATCCCCCAGCAGCGGCTGCAAGACATCTGCGACTACCACTCGTCGGTGCAGGAAGCGGCGGCCACCGCGGCCCGCGCGGGAGTGGGCACCCTGGTCATGACGCACTACGTGCCGGCCCTGGTGCCCGGCCAGGAAGAACAGTGGCGGGCGTTGGCGGCCGCGCAGTTCGGCGGGCGCATCGAACTGGGTGACGACCTGCACCGCGTCCAGGTCGACGCGCCATCGTAACGCCGCGACTCACCGGGCGGGCGGAATTCGTTGCGCCGCAGCGGATAACGCAACCCCCGCCACCATCAGCCAGGTCAGCGCCAGCACCCGCGCGATCGGCAGGATCACGCCCAGCGCCGGCCAGATCAGCACTGCCGTCGTCAGTTCGGCGAGCGCGGCCGTCGCCAGACCGATCCAGACAACACCTCTGGGCATCAATCCGTGGCCGGGCACCGCGAGTGCGCCGACCAGCAGGCCCAACGCCACGATGTGTCCCGGGCCGCCGGTGAGAAACACCAACGCGTAGAGCGCCCGGACCACTGCCGCGTTGGCAGCGACTTCCGGTAGCGACAACGTCCAACCCAGCAGACCGGCCAGGCCGAGCGCACCGGCGGCCAGTGCGCCACCGGTCAACGCGATCGCGACGGACCCGGTTCCGGCCCTAAGTTGCCGCAGCCGGGCGCCGGCGATCGCCGCGTAGATCGCCAGCGGCACCGACGAGGCGAACGTCGCGACGGCGATGATGCGCACGGCAACCGGCTGGGCGCGAACGTAGCTGGTGACGGCGCCTGCCGGGCCGTAGGGCAACGGCATGACGCCCCCCACGGCGACGCCCAGGGCGATGCCGCCGACGAGCAGCCCGATGCAGAGCAGAGACAGTGCAACCAAGGCCGACCCGCGCCCGAGGGGCCGGACCGCGCCTTGTGCCGAATCGCTCATCCCTGCAACGGTATCGCCACGCCGGTGTACCGCCGACGGCTCGCTCCCGGGCTAGGCGAGCCGGGTCACCTCCACGATCACGTCGAGGTCGGTGGCGCCCTCCCCGGAGTAGATGCCCTTCAACGGGGACACGTCGGCGTAGTCGCGGCCGGAGCCCACGCCCACGTACTGCTCGGTGATCTCGGTGTCGTTGGTGGGGTCATAGCTCCACCACGCGCCGGTCCACGCCTCGATCCAGGCGTGGCTTCGCCCGTCCACGGTGTCCCCCACGACCGCGTCGCGTTTGGGATGCAGATAGCCCGAGACGTATTGCGCCGGAATGCCCATGCTGCGCAACACCATCAACGACAGATGCACGAAGTCCTGGCAGACACCCTTGCCCTCTTTGAGCGCGTCCAGCCCCGAGGAGGCCACGCTGGTGGTCCCGGGAAGGTATTCGAGTTCGTCGCGCACCCAATTGGCCACGGCGACAACTGCTTCGGCCGGCTTGTAGGCCTTACTGATCTTCTTGGCCACCGACGCCACCCGCTTGCTGGCCGGGGTGTGCTCGGTGGGGCGCAGCAGCTCGTCGTAGCGATCGATCACGGCCTCCGACTGCAGGTCGCTCCAGCCCACCTCGGTCGAGGGCGGCTCGGCGCGTTCGGTTTCCACCACCGACGACGACATCACCGTGAGATCGGTATGGGGAGCGTGCAGGTCGAACGCCGTGACCGCGGTGCCCCAGTAGTCGATGTAGCGGTAGGACCGCGTCGCCGGGATTGTTTCGACGCGGTTGAGGATGACGTTCTGCCGGGTGTTAGACCGCGGGGTCAGCCGGGCTTCGTTATAGGAGGCGGTCACCGGCGACTGGTAGGCGTATCCCGTGGTGTGCACCACCCGCAGCCGCCACATCAGCCGTCGCCTTTGCGGCTGACCAGCCGGCCGTGCTGGCCGGCGTCCGACCACGCCACCCAGGGTGTCACGTGGAAGTACTGCAGTGCCAACGCTTCTCCGACATCGCGGCAGGTGCTCTGCAGCCCCGCCAGGCGGCTCTCCAAGGTTTCCAGCAGCACGCCGGGCTGGACGAACTCCAACTCGCTGCGGGCCTGACCGAGCAGTCGCTGCGCCTCGGCGGTGGGCCCGATCCGGCTCTGCCGGTTACCCACCAGTTCGTCGAGGTTGTGTTCGGCCAGCCGCAGCGAATAGAACACCGAACGCGGAAACAGCCTGTCTAACAACATGAATTCGACCACCCGGGCCGCGTCCAGTACCCCGCGGTAGGTGCGCAGGTAGGTGTCGTGTGCGCCCGCCGAACGCAACAGCGTCACCCACGCCGGGGATGAGGCGCTGTCACCCACTCGCGACAGCAACAGCCGCACCGTCATGTCGACCCGCTCGATCGCCCGGCCCAGCACCATGAACCGGTAGCCGTCGTCGCGCGACAGCGTCGAGTCGGCCAGGCCGGCGAACATCGCCGCGCGCCGTTCGATGAACGACAAGAATTCGTGTGGCCCGAGGCGTTTGGCGGCACGTTGGCGTTCCGGCAGGGTGTGGTAGGTGGTGTTTAGGCACTCCCATATCTCGCTGGAGGTCACCTCGCGTGCCGACTTCGCGTTCTCCCGCGCCGAGGTGATGGCGTCGACGATCGAGCAGCCGCCCCGTGCGTTGGTGCTGTAGGCCACCAGGTCGGTCAACGACCACACGTCCAGGTCGTGAACCGGCGGGTCGATACCGAGCACCCGCAGCAGCAGGCGCGAAGCCTGGTCGGGGTCGACGCTGGAGTCCTCGAGCAGCTGGTGCAGCGCGACGTCCAGGATGCGCGCGGTGTCGTCGGCGCGTTCGACGTAGCGGCCGATCCAGTAGAGCGCCTCGGCGTTACGTGCCAGCATCGTGCACCGCCCTTTGCTGTTGCTGCTGCTCGAGCTGCTCGCGCCGGGGCAGTTCAGTGGGTTGCGCCTGCTGAGACGTCAGCCGCGGCTCGTCGTCGAGCAATGGATCCGGCATCGAGGCGGGCAATGACCGCACCACCTCCGCCGCCTCGAGTTCGTGGTCACCGGCCGCCGCCCGCGACGCCAGCACCCAGGTGTCCTTGGAACCGCCCCCTTGGCTGGAGTTGACCACCCGCGAGCCCTCGACCAGGGCCACCCGGCTCAAGCCGCCGGGCAGCACCCACACCTCGTTGCCGTCGTTGACCGCGAACGGCCGCAGATCCACGTAGCGCGGCGCCAGGGTGTTGCCGATCTGTGTGGGCACCGTCGAAAGCTCCATCATCGGCTGCGCGATCCAGCTGCGCGGATCGTCGCGCACCTTCTTGGCCACGGCAGCCAATTCCTTGGCCGAGGCCTCCGGGCCGAACACGATGCCGTAGCCGCCGGACCCCTCCACCGGCTTGAGGACCAACTCGTCGATGCGGTCCAGCACCTCTTCGCGCTCGTCATCGAGCCAGCAGCGCAACGTCTCCACGTTGGCCAGCAGCGGCTTCTCACCCAGGTAGTACTCGATCATGGTGGGCACATAGGTGTAGACGAGTTTGTCGTCGCCGACACCGTTGCCGATTGCGCTGGAGATGGAGACGTTGCCGGCGCGCGCGGCGTTGACCAGGCCGGCCACCCCCAGCATCGAATCGGCGCGAAACTGTAGCGGGTCCAGGAAGGCGTCGTCGATGCGCCGATAGATGACGTCGACCTGACGCTCGCCCTCGGTGGTGCGCATGTACACCTGGTTGTCGCGGCAGAACAGGTCGCGCCCTTCGACCAGCTCGACACCCATCTGACGGGCCAGCAGTGAATGCTCGAAGTAAGCCGAGTTGTACACGCCCGGGGTCAGCACCACCACCGTCGGGTCGGCCTCGTTGGTGGCCGCCGAGTTGCGCAGCGCCCGCAGCAGGTGCGAGGCATAGTCGTCGACCGCGCGCACCCGGTGGGTGGCGAACAGGTTCGGGAAGACGCGCGCCATGGTGCGGCGGTTCTCCATGACGTAGGACACACCCGACGGCGAGCGCAGGTTGTCCTCGAGAACCCGCCAGACGCCCTTCTCATCGCGGATCAGGTCGATGCCCGCGACGTGGATCCGCACGCCGTTGGGCGGGACGATGCCCATGGCCTGGCGGTGGAAGTGTTCGCACGACGTGATCAGCCGGCGCGGGATGACGCCGTCGGTGAGAATTTCCTGGTCGCCATAAATGTCGTCGAGGTACATCTCGAGCGCCTTGACCCGCTGGGTGATGCCGCGCTCCAGCCGGGTCCACTCGGCGGCCGAGATCACCCGCGGCACCAGGTCCAGCGGAAACGGCCGTTCCTGGCCCGACAACGAGAAGGTGATTCCCTGGTCGAGGAAGGCGCGGGATAGCGCTTCAGCGCGAGCTTTCAGCTCCGAGGCGTCCGATGGCGCAAGCTCGGCGTAGATGCCCTTGTAGGGGCCGCGGACGGTGCCCTGTGCGTCGAACATCTCGTCGAACGCCATCTGGTAAACGTCCGAGGAGTCGTTGTAACCGCCGAAAATCCGCTCAGAACGCGCAGCGCGAGACCCCCGCTTGGTGTCGTCAAGCTGGTTCGTAAGACTCACTGTTCAGATGCTGCCTCAGGTCGACGTTCTGGCAGCCCACGTGTTCCCGTTTTGGGAGAAAACGTAACTCACTGATAACCTGGGCAGTCGCTGTGGCGATATCCGGCGCCCACAAAAACGTCCAACCGAAGAAGGAACTCCAGCGTGGCCAACATCAAGTCGCAGCAGAAGCGCAACAAGACGAACGAGCGCGCTCGCCTGCGCAACAAGTCGGTGAAGTCGTCGCTGCGTACCGCTGTCCGCGCGTTCCGCGAGGCCGCCCACGCCGGGGACAAAGACAAGGCCGCCGAGCTGCTGGTGTCGACCAACCGCAAGCTGGACAAGGCGGCCAGCAAGGGCGTGATCCACAAGAACCAGGCGGCGAACAAGAAGTCGGCGCTGGCGCAGGCCCTCAACAAGATCTGAGGCCCCACAGCCGACGATCCGCCGCCTAGTGGTTGCGCTGGGCGGCTAGTTCGGCAACCTGCCGGACGGCGGATTCCAGGGCGTAATCGGCGTCTACCACCGCCCCCTTGACGTTCGCGTTCAGCGCGGCCACCACCTTCATCGCCGTCGCCACCGAGTCACGCGACCAACGCCGGGCCTGTTTCTGGGCCTTCTGGACCCGCCAGGGTGGCATTCCGAGCTGCGACGCCAGGCGGTAGGGATCGCCCGACAGGGGGCCGACCCGCCCGATTGTGTGGATCGCCTCGGCCAGCGCATCCGCCAGCACCACCAGCGGCTCGCCCCGCATCATCGCCCACCGCAGCGCCTCGGCGGCTCCTTCGATGTCGCCGGCCACCGCCTTGTCCGCGATGTCGAAGCCCTTCACCTCGGCCCTGCCGCTGTGGTAGCGGCGCACCGCGGCGGCGTCGACCACGCCGCCGGTGTCCGCGACCAGCTGGGAGCAGGCGGAGGCCAACTCGCGCAGATCGGAACCGACCGAATCCAGCATGGCGGTCACCGTCTCCTCGTCGACCTTGACTCGCAGGCCGCGAAATTCCTTGCGGACGAAGTCGATGCGTTCGCTGAGTTTGGTGATCCGCGCGCACGCATGTACCTCGGCGCCAAGCTTTTGCAGCTCGGTGGCCAGCGCCTTCGCCCGCCCGCCGCCCGAGTGCACCACCACCAGCACGACACCCGTCGGCATGTCGCTCGCGGCCGAAACAATCACCGCCGCAGCGTCTTTGCCCGCTTCGCCGGCGGCCTCCAGCACGACGATGCGCTCGTCGGCGAACAGCGACGGACTCAACAGCTCGGCCAGTTCATACGTGCTGACATCGCCCGCCCGCATCCGGTTGACCGGAACGTCGTGGGTGCCGGCCCGTTTCCGCGCCGCGCGCAGCACATCGGCGACCGCCCGCTCGACCAGCAGTTCCTCGTCTCCCAGGACCAGGTGCAACGGCGAAACCTCGCTCACCCCACGATCGTGTCACGCCGCACCGACCGCGCCGCTCGCGGATCCGGCGGGACAATCCCTCCTACCCCACGCCGGACAGCGCCCAGGCCAGCCCCGCCAGCGCCGCCCCTGCCGCCGCGAAGCGGAACGGCCGCCATCGCCACAGCACCACCGCCAGCACCGTGACCCCGGCGACGATCACCATGCCGGGCACACCCGGCGGGACCGGCAGCGTCGCGCCGGGCATGCCGGCCGCCCAACGGGCCACCCCGTCCACCCACCACAACTCCGGGCCGGTGAACCGGATCAGCAGCCGCGCCGCGGCCGGCCACTCCGCACACAGCGCGGCCGCCGCCGTACCGAGCACCGTGATCGGCGCGATCACGGCGGCCACGGCCAGATTCGCCAGCGTGGCGACCACACTGAATCGGCCCGAGATCGCCGCCACCAGCGGCGCGGTCACCACCTGTGCGGCCCAGGCGACGGCGAGCGCGTCGGCCAGCGGCTTGGGCCACCCCTTGGCCACCAGGCGCCGCGACCAGGCCGGCGCGACGACGATCAGCGCACCGGTGGCGACCACCGACAGCGCGAAGCCCACGTCGACGGCCAGCGCGGGTGCGACGGCCAGCAGCACCAGCACGGTCGCACCCAGGGCCGGGACGGCTTGGCGCCGACGCGACGACAGCATCCCCACCAGCGCAATGGCGCCCATCACGGCCGCCCGCAGCACACTTGCCGTCGGCTGCACGACGATGACGAACGCCACCAGCGCCAGCGCGGCGAGCGCGACCGCCGCGCGGGGGCCGACCAACCGAGCCGAAAACAGCACGGCCGCACACACGATCGTCACGTTGGCGCCCGATACCGCCATCAGGTGCGTCATACCGGCCGCGCGAAAGTCGCGGCTGGTCTCGGTCGGCACCGCCGAGGTGTCACCGAGCACCAGCGCGGGCAGCATCGCGGCCTGCTCGCCGGGCAACGTGTCGCGGACCGCGGCGGCGAACCGGCTGCGCACCCCATGCGCCGCCCGTTGTATGGCGCTGCCGGTGCCCATGGTCGGCGGCCCGGACGCGTTGAGCACCGCGACGGTCAGGTCGCGACGGGTCGGCCGGCCGATGCGCGCGGTGAACCGCACCGGCTGGCCCACCACCACGGCGGCGAAGTCCGACGCGCGGGCGAAAACGACGACCCGGCCGGATGTCTGATCGTCACGCACGCGTTTCAGGGCGGCGCGAAACATCAACCGGCCGCCGCCCAACGACACCGCACTCTCGGTGGGGGTGACCGTGACCGGAGCCCTGCTGCCGAACGCCGCGGTGATCGGGTGGTGAGCGACCGCGTCGGCGCGCATCGCCACGGCGAAGCCGTATCCCGCTCCCACCACGCCGACCGCGGCCAGGCCGGCGCTGATCGGCCGCAACCGTGCCCAGCGGCCGGGCCGGCGCACGCTGCGCCACCCCAGCACACCGGACGCCGCGATCAGCGCGACGCAGCACCAGGCGAGGATCCGGCCGGCCGGCCACCAGATGCCGGCGGCCGTCACCGCCCAACAGGTCAACGCGGCCGGCACCAGGCGCACGTCGATATGTGCCGAAGCCGATTCGCCGCCCGGCCCGGGAGGAAGCACCGGTGTCAGACACGGACCAGGGCGCGCAGTTTCTCCAACCGCGCCGGCCCGATGCCCTCGACGTCGGCGAGCTGCTCAACGCTGGTGAACTTGCCGTTGGACTGCCGCCACGCCACGATCGCGGCGGCGGTGACCGGCCCCACCCCGGGCAGCGCATCGAGCTCCTGCACGGTCGCGGTGTTCAGGTCGACCGGCTGGCCCGGCTTCGGCTTGGCCGATCCCGGCCCGGGTGCCGGTGCCTTCGACGTCGGTGTGGTTCCGGTGGCCACCGAGCTGCCCAGCGCCGTCGGCTGACCCGGCACCGGAGCGAGACCGACCACGATCTGTTCACCGTCACCCAGCGGCCGGGCCATGTTCAGTCCGATGGTGTCGGCGCCGTTCACCGCCCCGCCGGCGGCCTGCAACGCGTCGGCGACGCGCGCCCCCGGCGCGAGCGTCACCAGCCCCGGGGTGTGCACCAAACCGACCACGCTGACCACCACCGGGCGGTCGGGGCCTGGGAGCTGTGTGGTGGCCGGGCCTGTCGACGACCTGGGGACGGCCGTCGACACCTTCTGCACCGGAGGCAGCTTGGCCGACATCACCGGCGCCGGCTGGTCGCGCAGCAACGTGAAGACGGTGACCAGCACCGCCAGTGCCGCCACGATCGCCAGCCCGATGGCACCGGCGCGGCCGGGATCGGCGCGGATCCGGCCCAGCCAGCCGCGGTCCCGCGACGCGTCGGGAAGCCACCGCGGCAGCAGCGAATTCTGGTCGTCGTCGGGGGTGCCGTCGGTCGAGGCGGACCCGGCGTCCTCCGACTCGGAACACCCATCGGTCTCCGGTTCAGCGTGGAGCCGCCGCTGCAGGCGCTCCGCCGGAAGTTCTGTTCGCATGGGCCGACGGTAGGTCCGCGGACCGCCACACCGGCGCCGCTCAACGGCGCCACGGGGCCGATCTGTGGATTAACCCGAGGCTGTGCACGGGACCCCGCGAGCGATGGGTCAAGATGGAAGTCGAGCGAACGACCGACATCGTCAGAAAGCAGCTCTGGACGGTGGGTCGCCACGGTCACCGGAGAAACGACAGGAGGCTGCCATGCAACTGGCGCTCACGCCCGAGGAAGCCGCGTTCCGCGACGAACTGCGCACCATCTACACGACCAAGATCCCGGAGGACGTGCGCGAGCGGGTGCGCCGGGGCTCGGCGGAGGTCAACCACGAGGACATCGTCACCAGCCACAAGATCCTGCACGAGCACGGGCTGGCGGTACCGAACTGGCCGGTGGAGTGGGGCGGCAAGGACTGGACGCCGACCCAGCATCAGATCTGGGCCGACGAAATGCAGCTGGCCTGCGTGCCGGAGCCGCTGAACTTCAACACCAAAATGGTGGGCCCGGTGATCGCCGAATTCGGTTCGGAGGAGGTCAAGCAGCGCTTCCTGCCCCCGACGGCCAGCCTGGACATCTGGTGGTGCCAGGGATTCTCCGAGCCCGAGGCCGGCTCGGACCTGGCGTCGCTGCGCACCACCGCCGTCCGCGACGGCGACGACTACGTCGTGAACGGCCAAAAAACCTGGACCACGCTGGGCCAGTATGCGGACTGGATCTTCTGCCTGGTCCGCACCGACCCGCAGGCGCCCAAGCGGCAGGCCGGCATCTCGTTCCTGCTGTTCGACATGAAGACACCCGGCGTCACCCTGCGGCCCATCAAGACGATCGACGGCGGCCACGAGATCAACGAGGTCTTCTTCGAAGACGTCCGGGTGCCCGCCAATCAGCTTGTCGGAGAAGAGAACCAGGGCTGGACGTACGCGAAGTTCCTGCTGGGCAACGAGCGCACGGGCATCGCCGGTGTGGGGCGAACCAAGGTGCGCCTCGCAGAGGCGAAGAAACACGCCGCGGCCACCGGGGTGCTCACCGACCCGCTGTTCGCGGCGCGGCTGGCCGAGGTCGAAAACGAGCTGCTGGCACTGGAACTCACGCAGTCGCGGGTGGTCACCGACTCCGCCGACGGACAGCCCAACCCGGCATCGTCGGTGCTCAAGCTGCGAGGCAGCCAACTGCAGCAGGCGGCCACCGAACTGCTGGTCGAGGTCGCCGGGCCGGATGCGCTGCCGGCCGACGGCGAAGACATCTCATCGCCATCCTGGGCGCAACACAGTGCGCCGCACTACCTCAACTACCGCAAGACGACGATCTACGGCGGTAGCAGCGAGGTGCAGCGCAACATCATCGCGTCGACGATTCTGGGATTGTGAGGCAGCCATGGACTTTCAGCTGAGCGACGAGCAAGCCCTGCTCCGCGACACCACCCGCGACCTGTTGTCGCGCACCTATGACCCGGAGAGCCGCAACAAGATCATCGGCTCCGACCTCGGCTGGAGCCGCGAGGTGTGGAATCAGCTCGCGGACACCGGGATTCTCGGTCTGGGATTCGAGCCGGAGGAGTCCGGCCAGATCGAGATCATGGTGGTGCTCAACGAGGTCGGGCGGCGGCTGGCCCCCGAGCCGGTGCTGCACGCGGCGCTGGGTCCCGGTGCGCTGATCGCCGAGCTGGGCAGCGCCGAGCAGAAGGAACTGCTCGACGAGGTCGCGGGCGGCCAGCGGCTGCTGGCGTTCGCCCACCTCGAGCCGGGCCAGCGCAAGCCGTCCGCCGAAGTGAGCACCAAGGCTGCGCAGCAAGGTGATTCGTGGACGCTGAGCGGCCGGAAGAACCCGGTGCTGGCCGGGGACTGCGCCGACACCCTGGTGGTCAGCGCCGCCCTGCCGAACGGCGGCACCGGCCTGTTCCTGGTCGACGCGGCGACGGTGACCAGGCACCCGTACCGGACGTTCGACGGACAGCGCGGCGCCCAGATCGATCTGGACTCCACCGCAGCCGAGCCGCTGGGCGAGGCGGTCGACGCATCGGGCGCCATCCGCGACGCCATCGTGCGAATCTCCTCGGCGCTGTGCGCCGAAGCGCTGGGAGCGATGGAGGAGTCGCTGCGCCTGACCACCGATTACCTCAAGACCCGCAAGCAGTTCGGCGTCACGCTCAACAAATTCCAGGCGCTCACGCAGCGCGCGGCCGACATGTACGTGTCGCTGGAAATGGCCCGCAGCATGACCCTGTACGCGGCCATGTCGATCGCCGACGGCAACATCGACCCGGTGATCGCCTCGCGCGCCAAGCTGCAGATCGGCCGCTCGGGCCGGCACATCGCGCAGGAGTCGGTTCAGATGCACGGCGGCATCGGCGTGACGGCCGAATACCCGGTCAGCCACTACGCCGCCCGGCTGACCGCGATCGAAAACACCCTGGGCACCTCGGGTGAGCACCTGCACAACCTGATCGATCACCTCGGCGACTACGACCTGGCCCGCCTGTAACGCATGGCCGGGCCCGCGGAGCTGACCGAGAAGGTCGTCGAGTTCCTGTCGGCCGGCACCCGGACCGGGATGCTGGGGTACGTGGCTGCCGACGGCCGCCCGCTGGTGGCCCCGGTGTGGTTCGTCGTCGACAACGGTGAGCTGGTGTTCAACACCGGGCGCGACACCGCGAAAGGCCGTGCGCTGGCTCGGGATTCACGCGTCGTGATCTGCGTCGACGACCCGTCCCCGCCCTATTCGTTTGTCCAGGTGCAGGGCATTGCGACCGCGCAGGACGGCGCCGAGGACCTGCTCGAGATCGCTACCCGGATCGGTGGGCGCTACATGGGAGCAGATCGCGCCGACGAGTTCGGCCGGCGCAACGCCGTTCCCGGTGAGCTGGTGGTGCGAGTCCGGCCGACGAAGGTGAACGCGGCCTTCGATATCGCCGGCTGAACCCGTTAGATCTCAATTCGACCCTGTCGCCGCAGCCGATTCCGCGTCGGTGGATTGCGAGCGTGACTCCGACTCCGCGTCGGGCAGCTGATCTGCCAGATACTCGGCGAGCCCGCCGATCGTCGGATAGTCGAACACCGCGGTCGCGTTGATCGTGAACGCGCCACCGAATTGGCTGTGCAACCGGTTGCGAAGTTCGACGGCCATCAGGGAGTCCGTGCCCAGGTCCAAGAACCGACTGGTCGCTGCGGGTGGTTGGGCGAGCCGCAGGAATCCCTGCACTTCGCGCTGCAGGAATTCGGTGACGAAGCTGGCGCGCTGCGCCACCGGTATTTCGTAAAGTTGCCGGAGCAATTCGCTGTCGCCGGTCGCTTCCCCGGCGGCGCTCGGCAACACGAGGTCGAGAATCGGTGGGCGAGAAGCGCCCAGCAGCTTCGCGGCGCGTTGCCAGTTCGCCTTGATGACGGTCGCCTGTCCGGTTCCATTGGCGACAACCTCGGCGAGCGCATTGAGGGCGGCCGTCGGTTCCAACGGAATCAGGCCCTGCGCACCGATATTGGCGCGTGCCGCCTCCGAGGAGGCCATACCTCCTTGTGCCCAGGGGCCAAAGTTGACCCCCGTCGCCGGCAAGCCTCGCGCCGTTCGCTGGGCGACCAGCCCGTCGAGCAGCGCGTTGGCCGTCGAGTAGTTGGCTTGGCCGGGGGAACCCAGCAGGCTGGACACCGAGGAGGACACGATGAAGAAGTCGAGATCATCGCTTCTCGTCATCCGGTCCAAATGGCAAGCACCGAATGCCTTGGGCCCCAACGTCGTCCGGAAACGCTCCAGGTTTTGCTGGGACAGCAGGGCGTCGTCGAGCACGCCCGCCAGATGCGCCACCCCCGCGAGCGGAGGCAACTCCGCGCGGATCCGCGCCAGCAGCTCTTCGACTTGCGCCTCGTCGCCGACATCGGCCGCGAAGGTGTGGATGCGGCACCGATAGCGCTCGACGATGTCGTCAATTGAGCGTTGCGCGTCGGCGTCGGGCGCACGCCTGCTGGTCAGCACGAGGTCACCCGCTCCGAGTTGGGCCAGATAGGCCGCCATGTGCAGACCGATTGCACCGAGTCCACCGGTGATGAGATAGGTCCGATCAGCGCGCGGCTGCAGCGGGCCCGGCATCTGCAGCACGATCTTGCCGATATGCCGCGCTTGCTGCATGCGGCGAAACGCCGTCTTCGCCTCGGACAGCGGGTAGATCTCGGCGGGCAGCGGCGTCCACTCGCCGCTGGCCAACCCGTCCGACACCTCGGTCAGCAGCCGCCGAATGTGCTCCGGCTCCTGCACGCATGCCCAGTCCAACGCGACGATCTCGTAGGCGATATCGGGACGGGCCGCCGTCATCTGCTCGCGCGTCCAGATGTCTCGCTTGGCGATCTCGACGAACCGGCCGTGTTGGGCAGTCGCCCGCACGGTCGCCTCGATGAACCCTTCGTTGGTCAGGCTGTTGAGCACCACGTCGACGCCGGCGCCCTCGGTGTCGGCGAGGATCTGATCGGCGAAATCCGTTGTGCGCGAATCGTAGACATATTCCACGCCCAACTTGCGCAGTGTCGCACGTTTGTAGGTGCTGGCCGTCGCGAAGACGATCGCACCGTGCAGTTGCGCCAGCTGGATGGCGGCCAATCCGACCCCACCGCTGGCCGCGTGAATGAGCACCCGGTCACCGGGCTTCAGCGCCGCCCAATCGAACGCGAGCCGGGCCGTCAGCGCGGCGGCGGGGATGGTGGCCGCCGCGACTGCGCTCAGCCCGTCGGGTATCGGCGCCAGCAACTGGACCGGCACATTGAACCGGCTGGCGAACGCACCCTGCATGAAGCCATAGACACGTTGGCCGACCTCGAGTCCGGTGACACCCTCACCCAATTGCGTGACGGTGCCGGCGAAGTCGCCGCCGAGCGGGCCGGGATCGCCCGGGTAGAGGCCCAGCACATTGAGCACCTCCCGGAAGTTCAAACCGCCGGCCTCAACCCGGACCTGCACACAGCCCTCGGCCGGTGTCGACGCTTCTTTCTCGATCAGACGCAGATTGTCGATCGCGCCCCGTTCGGTCGGAGCCAGCACGTAATCGGTTCCGCGCGGCACCGTGAGATGGCCGCTGCGCGCCCACGGCAGCAACCGCGACGCCAACAACTTTCCTTGCCGCACTGCCAGTTCTGGTTCGTCGAGCCGCGCCCTGAGCAGTCCGGCCAGCGAATGCACGGCCTGCGGCGAGCCATCGCAATCGACCAGCCTGCAACGCAGGGCCGGTTCCTCGTTGAGGACGGTGCGCCCGAGGCCCCACAGCGCCGCCTGCACCGGATCGACCGGCTCGCCGGATTCGGTCGCCACCGCCCGTTCGGTGATGATCCAGAGCCCGTCGGGAAGTTGGGCTGCCGCCGAGTCACCAGCGGTCTGCAAGGTGTGCACCGCACTGAGCAGATGGGCGATCTCGGTTTCCAGCCGCCGCGCAAAATCAGCGCTCGATTCTTCGGCACTCGGTCCGCAGGCGCGCCAGACGATGCCGGCGAACGGCACGTCACGCTCTCGGGCCTGTGCCAACAACTGCGCCAGGGATTCCGGATCCGCATTCCGGTCAAAGGTGGTGCAACCGGGCAGATCGGCCGCCAGTTCGTCGAAGCCGGCAATCAGCCAGCTGCCGTTCGCATTTGCGGCGGCCTCGGCATCATCACTCGACGGCTGAGGCGGCACCTCGTGCCAGCCCAGGGTGTACAGCAGCCGGGTGGCATCGCCGCCGAGTCCACGCAACAGCGCCTCGCGGGGCGCGCGCTTGACCGTGAACTCGCGAATTCCGCCCAGCAGGCGACCGTCCCGATCGACGAAATCGATGTCGAAGACCTGTGTTTCGCTGTCGAGGGGGCTGGCGCGCCACTTCCCGCGGCAATAGAACCGTCGTGGCATCTTCTCCCGCAGTGACACTTGCCCGTACCGCAACGGCAGCAAGAGATCGTTGATCCCCTGTTCGGCCGCGAGCAGGGCCGGGAACGCTGGGAAGACCACGCCGGTACACAGATCGAGCAGCACCGGATGCATCGGCTCGGTGCCCAGGTGCTCGGCGAGTTCCTCGCCGACGGTGACATCGCCGATCGCCTCGCCGTCGCCGAACCACAGCGATTTGAGGGACGTCGACCAGGTAGTCCCCCATTCCAACTCGCTTTCGGCGAAGCTCTCGAACAGCAACTGGGGACGGCTGCGCTCCAGCCGCTCGATCGCCGCCTCGATGGAGTCCGCCGGGTCAGCGGCCGGCTCGTCATCGACACCGGTGACGACGGTGCCATCGGCGTTCAGCGCCCATTCGGCGTCGGCGACGCCGTAGGGGCGGCTGTTCACCCGGAAGCTCCAGCCGCCACCCTCCTCCAGTGGATGAAGGCTCAGCTGCACTTCGCGAGAAGCCTTCTCCGGCAAGATGATCGGCTCATAGAAATACACGTTTTGCACGCGCCCCGGCGCCCCGACGGCGGCCAGGGCCATCGCCGCATACGTTGCGCCCGGGACGACGACGGTGCCATAGATGACGTGGTCGGCGAGCCACGGCTGCGACTTGACCGACAACCGGCTGGTGTAGACGGAGTCGCCGGAGGCGAGCTCTTTCGCGCTGCCCAGCAGCCCGGATGCCGCAGCACCCTGGCCATCGATGCCGGCGATGCCAGAAGCCCTGGGCCAGAAGCGCCGGTGCTGGAACGGATAAGTGGGAAGTTCGAGCCTGCGGCGCGGTTGACGGTGCAGCGCAGCGAAGTCGGGCCGGTGACCGCTGACGTACGCCGCGGCCAGCGCCTCCGCGATCTGGCGCCGGTCGTTGACGCCCTTGCGCAGGGAGACGATCGCGCGCGGCGCGGCCAGATGTTCCGGCCAGACCTGCACCGCGGCCCCGGTCAGCACCGGTTGCGGACCGATCTCCATCACCACCGAGCATCCCAGCGCCGCCGCGGTCCGTACGCTCTCGGCGAACTGCACCGGCTGGCGGGAATGCCGTCGCCAGTATTGGGCGTCCAGTGGGGTATCGGCGGTGAGCACGGCACCGGTGCGGTTGCACACCAGCGGCAGCGTCGGTACCGCGAAATCCAAATGTGCTGCATATGCTTCGAATTCGCCGAGCACCGGCTCCAGCAGCTCCGAGTGGAAGGCGTGGCTGGTCTCCAGCCAGCTGCAGCGGATCCCGTCACTGCCACCTCGGGCGACGATCTGTTCCAGATCCGCGCCGGGACCCGACAGCACCGTGTTGGGGCCGTTGTAGGCCGCGACCGACACCCGGGGGAAGTCGTTCGCGATCTCCTCGACGTATTTGGGGTCGGCGAACACCGCAACCATTCGCCCGCCATCGGGCAGGCTGCCGAACAGCCGGCCCCGCTCAGCCATCAGCCGTGCCCCGTCCTCGAGGCTGAAAACCCCGGCCACGCACGCCGCCGCATACTGACCCACGCTGTGCCCCAGCACCACGTCGGGCTCGACGCCCCACGACTGCCACAGCCGGGCCAGGCCCATTTCGACGGCGAACAGCGCGGGCTGCGCAAAGGAGGTGTGCCGCAGCGTCTTTCCGGCTTCACCACCGGTCTCCCGGTCGGTCGCGAAGAGCACCTCCAGCAACGGACGCGCCAGCATCGCGTCGACCGCGTCCGCGCAGCGCGTCACCGTTTCGGCGAAAACCGGCTCTGCGTGAAACAATTCGCGTGCCATCCCGGGGTACTGGCTGCCTTGCCCGGTGAACAACCATGCCGTCGTCGGCGGCTCCGTGCACTCACCACGCACCACCCCGGGCCGCATCCGGTTCTCGGCCAGGTCGGCGAGCGCCTCGCGTGCGCTCTGAACCGAGTCCACCACCACCGCGGCCCGGTGCTCGAAATGCGAACGTCCGGCCCCGGCCGTCAAGCAGACATCGGCGATGTCGGCCTTCGGGTGGGTGTTCAACCATTCCTCGTAGCGCCGCGCCAATGCCACCAGGGCTTCCGGGGATCGCGCGGACAGCGGCAGCACGTCGGCCGGCTGGTCATGAACGTTCGTCTCCGCTGCCGCCGCGCGGTCGCCTGGGGAGTATTCGTCGTCGGTCGGCGATGACGCGGGCGCCTCCTCGATCAGCACGTGTGCGTTGGTGCCGGTGAACCCGAAAGAACTGACGCCGGCACGGCGCGGCCTGCCGTTGGCCTGCCACGGAATCGCTTCGTCCACGACCCGCACCGGCAGCGAGTCCCACGGGATGTGCGGCGACGGTGTCTGGAAGTGCAGGCTCTGCGGCAGCACTTCGTGCTGTAGCGACAACACGACTTTGATCAGACCGGCGATGCCCGACGCCGACTCGAGGTGGCCGATGTTGGTCTTCACCGAACCGATCAGCAACGGCCGGTCCACGTCACGGGCGGCACCGTAGGCGGCCCCGGCGGCCTGCACCTCGATCGGATCACCCAGCGCGGTGCCGGTCCCGTGCGCCTCGAGGTAGTCGATATCCTCGCCGGCCAGACCGGCGCGAGCCAACGCCGCGGCGATAAGACGTTGCTGCGCACCACCATTGGGCACCGTCAAACCACTGGAAGCGCCGTCCTGATTGATCGCGCTGCCCGGGATGACCGCGCAAACCCGATCGCCGTCACGCACCGCATCGCTCATCCTTTTGAGCACCATGATCCCGCAGCCCTCGCTGCGCACATAGCCGTCCGCGGAGGCGTCGAAGGTCTTGCATCGCCCGACCGGAGACAGCATCCTGGCACGCGACGCGGCGATGGTGGATACCGGACTCAGCAGGACGTTCACACCACCGGCCAACGCCAAATCGCAGTCGCCGGAATGCAATGCCTGGCAGGCCTGATGGACGGCCACCAACGACGAACTGCACGCGGTGTCGACCGCCACCGCCGGTCCTTCCAGCCCGAGTGCGAAGGCGACCCGGCCCGAAATGGCATTGAGCGCGTTGCCCGTGATGAAGTGGGGCTCGATTTTCTCAACCGAGTCGGCGGACAGCAGATGCGAATACTCGTTGGAGCCCACCCCCACGAAGATCCCGCTGCGGCTGCCGCGCAAGGCCCCCGGCGAATACCCGGCACGCTCCAAGCCCTCCCACGCAGTTTCGAGCATCAGCCGTTGCTGCGGATCCATCCAGACGGCCTCGCGCGGAGAGATACCGAAGAATTCCGGATCGAAACCGTCTATCCCGTCGAGGAATCCACCGAAACGGCTGTAGATCTTGCCCGGAGTGTCCGGATCCGGGTCGTAGAACTCATCGATGTCGTATCGGTCGTCGGGGACTTCCCGGATCGCATCGACACCACCGGACAACAGCTCCCAGAATGCTTCGGGATCGGCCGCACCGGGAAAACGGCACGCTACTGCGACGATTGCGATCGGCTCATCCGTGCGCGTCGTCACTACCGGGGCCGGTCGCGTCCCCGGATCGGCGGATGGCTGCTGGCTGAGCCCGAGCACGTCGCCCAGCAGATAATCCGCCACGTCGGACAGACGTGGATAGTCCATCGCCAGGGTGGCCGGCAACTCCTTACCCACCCCTTGCTCCATGCGGCGCCGCAGCTCGACGGCCATCAGCGAATCCATGCCGAGATCGAAGAAGCCGGCGTCGCCGCGGATCTCCGCTACATCGACTCGCGTCACCTCCGCTACCGCGCTACGCAGGTAATCGGTGATGAGTTTCTTGCGCTGCTGCACCGGAGCGTGGCTGAGCTGCTCGACCAGTTGCGTCCTTCCGGACGCCGTCGGGCCGGAGACGGAATCGGGAACTTCGCTTGCCAACTCAGCCAGCAAGGACCGCTTCCCGGCCTGCTGATAAAGCGGCAGGAAACGGGCCCAGTCGATTCGCGCCACCACCCCTTGGGCAACGTCCGGCGCGGCCGAAGCCGCCATGACGTCGGCCAGGCCCGCCAGCGCATCGGCAGGTGATAGCGTCTTGACCCCGCGTTCAGCCAGTCGCGCCCGAGCCGTCTCGTCGGCCATACCCGCCGACCAGGGACCGAAATTGACGCTGATCCCCGGCACGCCCTGCTCGCGCAGCCGCCAGGCCAACCCGTCGAGGAATGCGTTGGCCGCGCCGTAGGCCGTCTGACCGAGCCCGCCCCAGACCGAGGCGATCGATGAAGTGCTGAGGAAGAAGTCCAGCTGCAGGTCGGCGGCCGCTTCGCTCAAATGCCAAGCGCCCCAGACCTTGCCGGCGAACACTCTGTCCACCTCGGCGTCGTCCAAGGCCCGCAGCGCAGTGGTACCGATCTCGCCCGCCGCATGGACGATGCCTGCCAGCGGCAGTTCGGCCTGCACATTGCCCAGCAGCCGCGCGACGTCGTGGGCGTCGGCGACGTCCGCGGCGACCACCCGGACTTCGCATCCGTGCTGTTGCCGTAGGGCATCGATGCGCTGATGGGCGGCGTCGCTGGGCGCGCGGCGGCCGGTCAGCACCAGATGCCGGGCGCCGTGTGCGGCCAGATACCCGGCGACTTCCAGTCCGATCGAACCAAGCCCACCGGTCACCAAATACGTTGCATCCTCACGCAATGTCAGCGGTGTTGCGGCAGGCTGCCCGCGTCGCCGGACCAGCCGGGGAACATAGACGTCTTGGCCACGCAGCGCGATCTGGTCTTCCCGCACGGCCGAGGCGCGTGGTGCCGCCGCCACCTTGATCAGCCGCGACCACTCGTCGGCACCGCCCTGCGCCACGTCCGCCAGTCCGCCCCACAATTGCGGATGCTCCAGCGAGGCGGCGCGACCGAACCCCCATAGACAGCTCTGATCCGGGAATACGGTGTCGGCGTCAGTGACTCGTTGCGCGCCGCGGGTGACCATCCAAATGGGTTGGCGCAGTTCGGCGGCCGCCGCGGCCCGAAAGAGTCGCCGCGTTCCGGCCAGTACCCGGTGCTGCATCCGCAGCAGCGATCGCATCGACGGCGCGGTAACGGAATCGAGGGCGCCGACGTGCACGATGCGTAGCGGCGCCTCGTCTGCCGCGGCAGCGCGCAGCACGTTCTCGAGCCGCTCCTCGTCGGCGTCGGTGGTGGGCAACGCCCCCAGAATCCGGGGCTGGTGCCCACGCGCGGTGAGCGCGTCGACCAGAGGCTGGGCGGCATCGTCATCGCCGACCACAAGCCAGGTGGATTCCTCGTCGGCTTCCGCCTCGGAGAGCGGCACCGCGGCCTTGTCCCAGCGTATCTCGTAGCGGTCATCCGAAATGGTCTGGCTCTTACGCTGTTGATTGTGCTGCGCGGCAAGCTTTGTCAGCACATCGAGGGTGTTTTGGTCACCGTTCGTGCCATCGAGCAACGCGGCGAGCTCCGCGATGCGGTTGTCCTCGAGAAGTCGGACGGCGTCGGTCCGCGGGGCAGTGGCCTGGCGGGCAGAGGGCCGGACCCGCTTCTCGCGGAACCAGTACTGACGATGCTGGAACGGATAGGTGGGCAGGTCGAGCTTTCGCGCCGGTTCCCGCCGCACCGCACCGAATTCGGGCACGTGCCCCAGGACGTACGCGTCGGCAAGGGCTTCGGTGATCTGGCGATGGTCGGCGGTGTTTCGACGCATCGACGCGATCGCCCGCGGTGCGGTGGCGGGGTCAGGCCATGCCCGCAGTGCTGCGGCGGTGAGAACCGGTTGCGGGCCGATCTCGAGCAACACTTTGCAACTCAGGTCGGCAAGGGTCCGCACGCTCTTGGCGAATTCCACCGGTTGGCGGGCGTGGCGACGCCAATACGCCCCATCGAGTTTCACGCTCCTGCCGAGCGCGGCGCCGGTGCGGTTGCACACCAGAATCCGTTGTGGCGAGCGGAAATCGAACCGGTTCGCATACGACTCGAACTCGTCGAGGATCGGATCCAGCAGTGACGAGTGGAACGCATGGCTGGTGTCCAGCCAGTCGCAGCGGACACCGTCTTCCGTCAACCTGGCCACCGCCCGGTCGAGATCCTGCGCTGGTCCCGACAATACGGTGTTGGCGCCGTTGTAGGCGGCAACCGACAGGCTCGGGAACTCGTCAGTCAGCGCCTCGACCCGCTCGGCGGCGGTGAACGCCGCGACCATCCGACCGCCCGCGGGCAAACTGCCGAAAAGACGGCCGCGCTCGGCCATCAGCAGCGCCCCGTCCTCGAGGCTGAACACACCGGCGACGCAGGCCGCCGAATACTGGCCGACGCTGTGGCCCAGCACCACGTCGGGTTCGAAGCCCCACGACTGCCAGAGGCGGGCCAGGCCCATCTCCACCGCGAACAACGCGGGCTGGGCATAGCTGGTCTGCCGCAAGGTCTCTTCGCTGCCCGGACCGTCCGCATCGAAAATGACTTTCAGCAATGGTCTTTCGAGCACATCGGCAACCACTGCCGCGCAGCGGGTCAGTGTCTCGGCGAACACCGGCTCGGTGTCGAACAGCTCCCTGGCCATGCCGGCGTACTGGCTGCCCTGACCGGTGAACAGCCACGCCGTCTTGGGTGCGTCATCGGATACACCGCGAACCAAACCGGGTGCCGGCCGGTCATCGGCCAGCGCGCCGAGCAACTCACTGGCCGATTCTCTCGAATTCACCACCAGCGCGGCCCGATGTTCCAGGTGTGCCCGCCCCACCCCGGTGGTCAAGCGCAAATCGGCCAGCGTGGCGTCGGGGTTCGCGCTCAACCAATTTCGGTATCGCTCGGCGATCTGCACCAGCGCGGCGGGTGTCCGCGCCGACAGCGGAAGAATGCTGAACCGCCGGTCGTCGGTCCGGTCGGCAAAAACCGGGGCGACGGCGGCCTGGGCCACCTCCTCGGGCGCCTCCTCGAGGATGACGTGCGCGTTGGTCCCGGCGAACCCGAACGAACTGACTCCCGCAATACGCGGCCGACCGTTCCGTTCCCATGCGGTCGCCTCTTTGACGACCTGCACCGGAAGGCGGTCCCACGGAATGTGCGGAGACGGATCGCGGAAGTGTAAGTGCTGCGGCAATAACCCGTGCTCGAGCGACAGGATGACCTTGATGACGCCCGCGATCCCGGCGGCCGCTTCCAGGTGCCCGATGTTGGTCTTCACCGAGCCGATCAACAGCGGCTTACTCGCCTCGCGCCCGGCGCCGAGCACCGCGCCCGCGGCCTGGGCCTCGATCGGATCGCCCAGCGACGTCCCGGTCCCATGTGCCTCCAGGTATCCCACGTCCCCGGGTTCGATGCCGGCGCGCCGCAGCGCCTCGGCGATAACCCGTTGCTGAGCAACGCCATTCGGCACCGTCAAACCGCCCGATGCGCCATCCTGGTTGATTGCACTGCCCCGGATCACGGCCCGAATCCGGTCACCGTCACGAATCGCGTCTTCGAGCCGCTTCACGACGATGACGCCACAACCTTCGCCGCGCACGTAGCCATCCGCGGCCGCATCGAAAGTCTTGCACCGGCCGTCGGGCGCGAGCATGTGCGCGTGGGAAAAGGTGATCATGGTCGCCGGTGTGAGCAGGGCGTTTGCGCCGCCGGCCAGCGCGAGGTCACATTCGCCCAAGCGCAGCGCTTGGCATGCCTGGTGGATCGCCACCAACGACGAGCTGCAGGCGGTGTCGACGGCGACCGCCGGACCCTGCAGTCCCAGCCGATAGCTGATCCGGCCCGCTGCCGCGGCGGACGACGTCCCGATCGCCATATAGGCCTCGATCTCGGCGTACGTCAGCTCGTCGGACGCCATGCCCAGGTAGTCGTGGGTGGACATCCCGACGAACACACCAGTGTTGGTGTTCGCCAAGGCCGTTGGTGCGGTGCCCGAATGTTCCACCGCCTGCCACGCCGTCTCGAGCAAGATCCGCTGCTGCGGGTCCATCAACCTGACCTCACGCGTCGACATACCGAAAAACGGCGCGTCGAAACCCGTTACGTCGTCGACGAAACCTGCCCGGCGGGTGACAACTTTCCCGGGCGCGTCGGGATCCGGATCGAAGAATTCGTCGGCATCCCACCGGTCCTCGGGCACCTCCGAAATCGCATCCCGACCCTCTCGCAGCAGCTGCCAGAATTCGTCAGTGTCCGCGGCGCCGGGAAAACGCGCCGCGTATCCGACGATCGCGAAACCGGATGCGGGTCCCATCAGACCTTCGGCGGTTGACATGCGGTTGTCCTCTCTGCTTGGGCTCGTGAGGATTCCATGCGCCATGGGCCGGCCTTCAGCGCCACGGCCGTGGTGTTCCGTACCAGATCTTTGGTCGCTCGCTGCGCACCCCGGAGCAGACAGCGTGCGGGATTTTGCTGGTGCACTGCCTCCAGCAACCGTCGTCAACTCAAATCACTTCACCACCAAGCCGGCCCGCGTTCGGAGAGCACCCCGACCCGCCGCGCCGCAGATATTCTCAAGTGCAACATTCAAATTCGCGCTTCCCGCCAGTCATCGACTGCAGGAAGGTCTCCGGTACAGGCGACGACAATACACCCGCCGGGATCGGGGAGACGGAACCTGTCGCTGCGCCGGCGACAGTCGCCTCCTCGACGTGCGTGGACCCGCTGCGGCCAGGGATGCGAACGAACCCATCCCTACCATCCGCGGCCGGCTGCGCTGCTGTCACGAAACCACGTCATCCATCACCTTCAACGGCGCTCGGCGCGAGGCAACCCGCATCCCGGATCGCGTCAACCGTCCCACCGCGCGCGATCTAGTCCAACCGCCGTGCGAAATCTTATGTCCCGCAACGGGGTTCATGTTCACGGGTCCAGACCCGTGAACATGCGATGATTTACCCGCTCTCAAAGAGCCTTGACCCGACGTCTCGACGTATCGCCCATCTCGACACTCCTCGCAAGATCAAGTATTCGCGCCGGTCCAGCCATCACTGGCTGACCGCGTGGCAGCGAAACTATCAGGTCCGTAAAACAATGTACGCATGCCGCGCCGGTTGTGCACGCGTATAACAATCAAACGGGTATCGCGCTTCTCCGCGGCGCGTCGCATAAGTATCGTCGGGTGATCGCACGAGTATCGTCAACCCTCGGCGCCGGCCCGTGTCCGGCGCCAGCCGTTTTGTCCTCACGACCGCCGGCCGTGTCGGTGAGCTGTCGCAGGCGTATCCGCGCATCTCGCCGTCGGTCACTGCGGGGAAAGTTATCTTGGTGCCGCGACCGTGGCGCCCCACCGCGGCTGTCCAGAACGAGGAGATTCAATTGCGCATCGGGAAAATCACGATCGGTTCGCTCGGCGATTGGGCGCCGACACCTGGGTCGGTCATCTCCTGGCACCCGACGGCCGCGGCCGCCGAGCGGGCGCGACAAGCGCCGGCCAGTTCGGTACCGGTCAGCTATATGCAGGGCCAGCATCTTCGTAATTATCACGAGCGGACGTCCGCCGGCCTCGACTTTTCCCGCCAGATCATCGCTACCTGCGACGTGCCCGGCCAATGCGATGTTGCCGCCATGAACCATGCCGTCAACGCATACCTGCGCCGGCATGACACGTTCCGCAGTTGGTTCGACCACACCGGTAATGGGGAGTTCATCAGGCACACCATCAGCGACCCCGCTGATATCGAATTCGCACCGATCGATCACGGCGAAATGACTGTTGACGAAATGCGCGCTCACGTGGTGTCGATACCGAGTCCGCTGGAGTGGGGCTGCTTTACCTTCGGGATCGTCCAGGGTGCTGACTGCTTTACCTTCTTTGCCGCAATGGATCATGTCCACGGGGACGCGACGTTGATCGGCACCACGATGCTCGAGGCCAACGGAATGTATGCGGCGGCGAGCGCAGGCAATGAACCCCTTGAGCTTCCCGATGCCGGCAGTTTTGACGATTTCTGCGCCGGCGAGCGCAAGTACACCTCAACGTTGACCGTGGATTCGCCCGAAGTACGTGAGTGGATTGACTTCGCCGAGAACAACAACGGCAGTTTTCCCGAATTTCCGCTGCCCTTGGGCAATCCGTCCGGGGCGAGTGCGAGCGACATGGTGTCCGAACTCGTGATGGACGCAGAACAGACGGAGCGATTCGAATCAGCCTGCACCGCGGTCGGCGCGCGTTTCATCGGCGGCCTGTTCGCATGCATTGCCCTGGTGGAGCACGAATTCACCGGCGCTCCAACGTATTACGGCCTCACTCCCCGGGATACCCGCAGGACTACGGACAATTTCATGACGCAGGGCTGGTTTACCGGCCTGGTCCCGATCACCGTGCCGATCGCCGCGGCGTCTTTCGCCGAGGCCGCGTGGGCGGCGCAGACTTCTTTCGATTCGGGTCAGCACTTGGCGAAGGTGCCGTATTACCGCGTATTGGAATTGGCGCCGTGGCTGAAGTGGCCGCAACCGAACTTTCCGGTGTCCAATTTTTTCCACGGCGGCGCCGCTCCCCTCAACGCCGTACTCGCGGCAGCCGACCTCGGTTATGCGAACAACATCGGAATCTACTCGGACGGCCGGTATTCGTATCAGCTGACCGTCTATCTGTTTCGGTACGGGGAAGGCACGGCAATGGCGATGATGTTCCCCGACGATCCGGTAGCCCGGAAATCAGTTGTCCGCTATTTGGAAGCGATGAGATCCGTGTGCGGTCGGGTCGCTGACACCGGGCATTGGGGACGCGTCGGAGAGTCTGGAGTGGTTCGATGACTCGTGGGAATTTGCGCGCTTTGACAACAGCGCCGGGTGCCGTCGCAGTATGCAAACAACCGCGCCAGCCGGGATGAGGCCGATGTGCGACGAATAGCCGATTTCGTGGTGCGCTGGCCCTGGGTCGTCATTGCGGTCTGGGCCGCCTTAGCGGTCGCCCTCCCATTGACACTCCCATCCCTGGGCGAGATGGCCCAAAAGCATCCGCTCGCCATCTTGCCGAACAATGCACCATCCAGTATCGCCTCCCGAAATATGACCGAGGCGTTTCATGAATCGGGCTCGGACGACCTCCTATTGGTGGCCCTGACCGACGAGAAGGGCCTCGGGCCCGCCGACGAAGCCACCTATCGCAAATTGGTGGGCGCGCTGCGCCAGGACACGCGAGATGTCGTGATGTTGCAGGATTTCGTCAGCGCGCCGCCCCTGCGTTCGGCCGTGACCAGCAAGGACCATAAGGCGTGGGTGCTGCCGGTCGGCGTTGCGGGCGAGTTGGGCACCCCACAGTCTTACGCCGCATTCAACCGGATCAGCGACATCGTCAAACGAACCTTGCAGAACAATCCGACCGGAACGGCCCTCACGGTGAACCTCACCGGCCCCGCGGCGACCGTCGCCGACCTCACCGTCGCCGGGAACCGGGATCGCCTTCCGATCGAGCTGGCGATCGCCGGTCTGGTGCTCATCGTCCTGCTGTTGGTCTACCGCAGCGCGGTCACGATGCTGCTGCCGTTGATCACGATCGGACTATCCCTGATGATCGCGGAGGCGGCGGTGGCGGGCTACTCGCAACTGAGCGGCTCGGGGGTCTCGAACCAGTCCATCGTGTTTCTGAGCGCGATCATGGCCGGGGCCGGCACCGATTACGCGGTCTTTCTCATCAGTCGCTACCACGACTATCTACGGTCAGGGGATGATTTCGATCAGGCGGTCAAGCGGGCGCTGATCTCGATCGGGAAAGTGATCACCGCGTCGGCCAGTACCGTGGGAATCACCTTCCTTCTGATCAGCTTCGCCCGGATGGGCGTGTTCAAGACGGTCGGAATCTCCTCGGCAATCGGGATCGGCGTCGCGTTCCTGGCCGCGGTGACATTGCTGCCGGCGATCATGGTGCTCGCCGGACCGCGCGGTTGGATCAAGCCCCGGCGTGAACTGACCGCTCGGTTCTGGCGGCGATCCGGAATACGCATCGTGCGGCGCCCCCGGGTGCATCTGGTCGCCAGTGTGCTCGTGCTGATCATCCTGGCCAGCTGCGCGAGCTTGGTGCGCTACAACTACGACGACCGTAAGGCCCTGCGGTCGTCCGCTCCGAGCTCCATCGGCTACGCCGCGCTGGACCGCCATTACCCGGTGAATCAGTCCATTCCGGAATACATCCTGGTGCAGTCGCCGCATGACCTGCGCACGCCGCAGGCCCTCGCGGACCTGGAACAAATGGCGGATCGAGTCAGCCAACTGCCGAATATCAGTGCCGTCAGCGGCATCACCCGACCCACCGGGAATGTGCCGGAACAATTCAGGGCCACCTACCAGGCCGGCGCGATCGGCAGTCTGCTGGCCGGCGGGTCCAAGATGATCAACGACCAAACCAGCGACCTCAATCGCCTGACCGAAGGGGCCGGGACGCTGGCCGACAACCTCGGCGATGTCCGCGGCCAGGTCAACCAGCTCGCGGCGAGCGTGCGCGAACTGGAGAGCGCCTTCTCATCGACAAAGAATCAGTACAGCGGCAACGCGCTGGTCGAAGAGGTCGACATCGCAGCCCGACTCGTCGACCACGTCAACTCGCTCAGCAACGCGATGGGTTGGAACTTCTCAGCCGCCAAGAACATGTTCGCCTGGATAGGCCCGGTCCTGGCAGCGCTGCAGGGCAACCCGGTCTGCGATGCCGACTCGTCGTGCAGCGCCACCCGCGGGACATTCGAGCAGCTGGTGGGTGCGCGCGATCAAGCAGACCTCGACGCGATCAACGACTTGTCCCATCAATTGCAGGAGTACCCGGACAAGCGGGCCCTGAAAGCGTCGACAGACCGCCTGCGCAGCGCATTCGCCAAACTCAGCGACGTGCTGCATTCCATGGGGATGGACCGGCCCGGCGGTCTGCAGGCCAACCTGAACTCCTTGCAGAACGGCGCAGGCCAGCTCGCCGGTGGGAGCCGGCAGGTGGCCGACGCGGTGGCTGCGCTCATCGACAAGGTCAAGCAGCTGGGCGCGGGGCTCAGTGAGTCGGCCGCGTTTTTGTTGTCGCTCAAACACGACGCGGCGCGTCCGGCGATGGCGGGCTTCAATATCCCGGCCCAGCTGCTGCGTCTGCCGGAGTTCCAGCAGGCGGCCAAGGTGTTCATCTCGCCGGACGGCCGCTCGGTGCGGTATCTCGTCCAAACCAAACTCAATCCCTTCTCCACCGAAGCCATGGATCAGGTCAATGCGATCACCGCGACGGCCCGCGGAGCCCAGCCCAATACCGCGTTGGCGGACGCCACCGTCTCGATCGCGGGATACACCGCCGGACTGAAGGACACGCGAGACTATTACCAACACGACATCCGGTTCATCATCGCGGTGACCCTGTTCGTCGTGCTGCTGACCTTGATCGCGCTGCTACGCGCGATCGTCGCGCCGCTGTATCTGGTTGCCACCGTGGTGATTTCGTATCTGTCGGCGGTAGGCATCGGCGTTCTGTTTTTTCAATTCCTACTCGGCCAGCAATTGCATTGGAGTGTGCCGCCACTGGCATTCGTGGTATTGGTCGCGGTGGGAGCCGACTACAACATGCTGCTCGTCTCGCGGATGCGTGACGAGTCTCCGCACAGCATGCGTTACGGCATCATCCGCACCCTGAGTTCGACGGGCGGCGTGATCACCGCGGCGGGGCTGATCTTCGCCGCCTCGATGTGCGGCCTCCTGTTCTCCAGCATCGGCACGGTGATCCAAGGCGGTTTCGTGATCGGCGTGGGAATTCTGCTGGACACCTTTGTGGTGCGCACCATTACGGTTCCCGCCCTAGCGGCGCTGGTGGGCCGGGCGAATTGGTGGCCGTCACGAATGAGCGTGGGGCGGCCGGTGTCGGCAACCCCGGTCCGACGCGCCGAACCAGAGCCCAGTTAGGACGCACCCGTGATGTATGTGAGACTAGAGCAGCCGAAGGGTCAGGAGTAGGGATGAAGAAACTACTCGCAGGAGTTACGGCGCTGGTAACCGTCAGTGGCGCAGGCTATTTCGGCGTCGGTACGGCAAGGGCCGACACACCCATCGGCGGCCCGCCGACACCCGGAGCGCCGGGCGACCAAACCGCCTACGCCCTCGGCGGCGCGCACGTCCTGGGCATCCCGTACGACCAATACATCCGTATGGAAGGCGCGGAGTGGTTCCCGGGCCAGCAGCGCCAAATCGTTCGCTACCCGGCGGGTCAGGTGCAGGGGCATGTCCTGGAGCGACTTTTCCCAGGCATCGGCAAGCTCGACGAATCCTTCCCGGGTCTGGGAATGGACGGCCCCAGCGTGGGCGAGTCGGTCGACGAGGGCATCAACAATCTCGACGCAGCGATCCGCACCACCGGTCGCCCCGGCACGGCGATCGGCTTGTCGGAGGGCGGGTTCGTAGTCGACGGCGAGCAGGCCCGACTGGCCAATGACCCCACCGCTCCCCCGCCCGACAAGCTCAACTTCGCAACGTTCGGCGACCCGATCGGGCAGCACGCCTTCGGCCAGAGTTTCCTGAGCGCCATGTTCCCGGTCGGCAGCGTCGTGCCCGCACTGGACTACCGCATGCCACCGCCGTACGAGAGCCAGTACGACACCGACAAGTTCGTGGCCGCCTACGACTCGATCGCGGACTTCCCCGACCGGCCGGACAACTTGTTCGCTCTGGCCAACACTCTGCTGGGCCTCGCCACGGGTCACACCGCGGTGGCGTTCACGAACCCGAGCATGGTCCCGCCGCAGAACATCAGAACGACGGTCAACTCCCGGGGCGCCAAGGTCACCACGATCATGGTCCCCGAAAAGCACCTTCCGCTGGTGATGCCCCTGGCCTACATCGGGATCCCGGAGGACACGCTGAACAAGCTCGACGCAATCTTGACTCCCCGGGTGAACGCTGGCTATTCGCGAAACGACGACCCGGCGACCGCACCGGTTCAGGTGGACCCCGTGCACGGCTTCGACCCAGCGGCCGTCACGGCACCGGCCAACCAGGCGACATTCGGCGGCGGCGCTGACCCGTTCTCGCAGATTCTCAGCGGCGCCATGTCCGTGTTGTCGCACGGCGCAGGCGAAGCCGACCACTGAGTCCGAGCCCCGCAAATCGACTATCAGTATGGACGTGATGTGACGCCTATGTCCCAGTCTTCTATTCTCTCGATGCTGCACGGCCGTGCCAGCATGCGGCCCAATGACATAGCGTTCACGTTCACCAATTACGACGACGACTGGGCGGGTGTCCCCCAGAGCGTGACGTGGTCGCAGTTGTCGCGCCGCACCCTGAACCTGGCACGCGAACTTCACGTGCACGGGTCCGTCGGAGACCGGGCGGTGATCCTGGCCCCCCAGACACTGGACTACGTTGTGGCGTTTTTGGGATCCATGCAGGCCGGGCTCATCGCGGTGCCGCTTCCGTTACCGCACCGCGGCTCGAGTCACGAGCGGGTGAGCGGTGTCCTCGCCGATACGTCACCCTCAGTTGTCCTGACAACGTCCGCGGTCGCGGAGGACATCACCGAATACGTTGATGAAGCACGGCTGGACACTCTTCCCAAGATCGTCGAAATCGATTCTTTGCACCTCGATGTCGATGGCGGAACAAGCGTTCGGACGGCCGATCTGCCCAGCACCGCGTATTTGCAATACAGCTCGGGCTCGACACGCCAGCCAACCGGCGTCATGATCTCGCACCGCAACCTCCGCGTGAATTTCGAGCAGTTGATGCGTGGCTTCTTCGCGGATTCCGGGGTCACGGTCCCGTCAGATCTGACGATTGTCTCGTGGTTGCCCTTCTACCATGACATGGGTTTGGTGCTGGGGGTCTGCGCCCCGATCCTGGGCGGCTACCGCGGCGAATTGAGCAGTCCGATTTCGTTTTTGGAGAGGCCGGCCAGATGGGTGCGATCGTTGGCCTGCAATCCTCATGCGTGGTCGGCGGCGCCCAATTTCGCCTTCGACCTGGCCGCCCGCAAAACCACCGACGGCGACCTGGCCGGACTCGACCTCTCCGGCGTGCTCGGCATCATCAGCGGTGCCGAGCGCGTGGAGCCGGCCACGCTGCAACGTTTCGTTGACAGGTTCGCGCACTTCAACTTTCGCGACCACATGGTGCGTCCGTCATACGGTCTGGCGGAGGCGACCGTCTTCGCGGCGGCGGGTACCTGGTGTGATGCATCGGGCGCGGTGCATTTCGACAGCGGGGAGCTGTCCGCCGGCCGCGCCCGGCGATGTGCGGCCGGCACCGGCACGGCGCTGGTCAAATACAAGATGCCGCAAACGCCGACGCTGCGGATCGTCGACTGCGACACAAACCGGGAGTGCCCGCAAGGCACGATCGGCGAGATCTGGGTGCATGGCGATAACGTGGCCGACGGCTACTGGCGCAAAGCGCCCGAGGAGCAGCGCTGTTTCGGCGCAACGCTGGTCGAGCCGTCGCCGGGCACGCCCGAAGGGCCGTGGCTGAGAACCGGAGATCAGGGCTTCAGCTACGACGGCGAGCTGTTCATCGTGGGCCGGATCAAAGATCTGCTGATCATCCAGGGGCGCAACCACTACCCGGAGGACATCGAGGCGACAATCCAGGAGATCACCCGCGGCCGGGTCGCGGCGATATCGGTCCCGCTGAACAGTACCGAGAAGTTGGTCACCATCATCGAGGTAAAAAAGCGGGGCGAATCCAACGAGGAGACGATGCACTGGTTCACCGGCGTCAAAAGCGATGTCACCTCCGCGATAGCCAATACGCACGGGTTGAACGTCGGGGACCTTGTCCTGGTGCCACCGGGATCGATCCCCACCACTACCAGCGGCAAGATCCGCCGCGCCGCCTGTATCGAGCAGTACCGGCAGGAGCGGTTCGTCCGGCTGGACGCCTGAACCGTCCAATTGCGGGCGTGCAGCCGTATCGATGTTGATCACCGTCCTGGTAATGGCCGTTGCCGTGGCCGTCGAACCTTTCCGCATCGGCATGACGGTGCTCATGCTGAACAGGCCAAGACCGGCGCTGCAGTTGCTCGCTTTCTTGGCCGGCGCTTTCGCGATGGGAATGACGGTGGGCCTGGTGGTCTTGTTCCTGCTTCGCCGCGCGCTGACGGGGTCAACCTACTTCACCGTGCCGATGGTTCAGATCCTAATCGGGTTCCTGGCGTTGGCGGTCGCCGTCGCCGTGGCCGTGGACATCCCCGGAAGACTGGGCCCGCACCCGGCGAGATTGACGACGCCGGGCCAACGGTTTCTGCGGGGACATTCGTTGTCGGTCGCGGGAATCGCCGGTCTCAGCATCGCATTACCGTCGGTCGACTATCTCGCCGCGCTAGCGCTGATTCTGGCCTCGGGTGCGGCTGCCCCGACACAAATCGCAATGCTGTTGATGTTCAACGTCGTGGCCTTCGCGCTCGTGGAGCTTCCGCTGCTGGCCTATTCACTGGCGCCCGAGACAACCGCCAGGTCGATGAAAGCGTTGCACAACTGGATTCGATCGCGGCGCCGCCACGAAGTCGCGCTCCTGCTTGGCGCGGCCGGCTGCCTGTTCCTCGCGGCCGGCACGGCCGGACTGTGACCACCGGCTCGCGTGCAGGTGGGCCGGCCTGAACATAATGAGTCGATCGCACGGCAAAGGAGCCCGCATGAAAACGACCAGTCCATCCCGTCCCCTGCGGGTCATCCAATGGACGACCGGCAACATCGGCCGGCGTTCGCTGCACGCCATCATCGGGCGACCCGACCTGGAACTGGCCGGGGTGTATGCGCATGGCGCCGACAAGGTCGGTGTCGACGCCGCAGAACTGGCGGGCTGGCCGGAACCAACCGGTGTGCAAGCGACCAACGACATCGACGCGCTGTTGGCCCTGAGCGCCGACGCCTGTTGCTATAACCCGTTGTGGCCCAACATCGATGAATTGGTGCGGCTACTGGAAGCGGGCGTCAACGTATGCACCAGCGCCGCGTGGATCACCGGCGGCAAGCAGACACCGCAGGACCGCAAACGCATCGAGGATGCCTGCCGGAAGGGCAATTCCACGATCTTCGGCAGCGGCGCTCACCCGGGGATGACGAACATGGTGGGCATGGTGCTGTCCGCCTCGTGTGAGCGCGTCGACGAGATCCGCATCACCGAGTCGGTCGACTGTTCGACCTACGAGTCTGCGGAAACCCAGACGGCCATGGGGTTTTCGCAAGATCCCGACACCCCGGGATTGGCCGAAAGCGTCCGGCGGGAAAGCGAGGTCTTCGCGGAATCGGCCGCGATGATGGCCGACGCGATCGGGGCGAAGCTGGACAAGATGACCTTCGACGTCACCTTCACCGCGGCGACCGACGACTCCGATCTGGGCTTCATGAAGATTCCCGCCGGGACGGTCGGCAGCGTGTACGGCTATCACCGCGGCTGGGTCGGCGATCGCAACGTCGTCAGCGTCGGATTCAACTGGACCATGGGCAGTCACGTCGTCCCGCCCAAGCCGCTCGAGCACGGCCACGTCATCCAGGTGTTCGGGTTGCCCAACATGCGCACGGTGTTGCACTGCCTGCCACCCAAGGATTGGACGGAGCCCGGGTTCATGGGGTTGGGAATGATTTACACCGCGATGCCGGTTACCAACGCCGTCCCGGCGGTGGTGGCCGCCGAGCCCGGGATCGTCACGCTCGCGGATTTGCCGCCCGTCACCGGTCGGCTGGCGCCCTAGCGGTATGCGGTTCGCCACAACTGGCGTCCCCCGGGAGGAACGCTTGCGTGCACTAAGGTTAGTATCCCTAACTGAGCAAATGTTCCGTTGACATCGGTGTGCTCGGCGACGGTTGGTGAGCTTGACGGAAGGCGGTCAGGTGGTGGCTAGTCCAGACTCGGGTACCCGCCCCGGCCTTGTCAGCCGCGGGTTGAAACGGGCGTGGATTCCACTGCTGCTGGTCGTCGTTCTGGCGCTGTCCGCGCTCGTCGTGTCACGACTGCACAGGATCTTCGGCTCGGAGGATCTCAACGCAAACGCCGGCAAGGGGATCGAAATCGTGCAGTTCAACCCGAAGGTCGTCGTCTACGAGATCTCCGGCGCCCCCGGCACGACGGCGAACATCAACTACTGGGACGAGAACGCCAACACGCACCAGGTGAACAACGCCCCACTGCCGTGGTCCACCACGATCTCGACCACGCTGCCCTCGGTGAGCGCCAACATCATGGCGCAAAGCGACGGCAGCACGATCGCTTGCAAGATCACCGTGGACGGTGTCGTCCGCGACAACCAGACTTCCGCCGGCCATAACGCCCAGACCTTCTGCCTGGTGAAATCCGCATGAGCGACGTGAACAGTCAGACCGAGCGCGACCTGAGCGCTGCCGACACCGGCCCGATCACCACCCGGGGCTTATCGAAGGCCGAGCGCGGCCACCGGCCCTACCTTCCCCATGCGATCCGCATCTTTGCGATTCCCATCATTTTGGGCTGGGTGGCGGTCACCGTGCTGGTGAACGTCATCGTTCCCACGCTGGAAAAAGTCGGCGAGGCGCACTCGGCGCCGATGACACCGCTGGACGCACCATCGATGAAGGCGATGATGCGCCTGGGTCACAACTTCCACGAGTTCGACTCCAACAGCACCGTCATGATCGTCCTGGAGGGACAGCACCCCCTTGGCCCGGATGCGCACCAGTACTACGACAAGCTGATTCGGCAACTCCGCCAGGACCCCAGGCACATTCAGCACATCCAGGACTTCTGGGGCGACCGGCTGACGGCCGCGGGTGCGCAGAGCGCCGACGCCAAGGCCGCCTATGTGCAGGTGAACCTCGCCGGTAACCAGGGCACGACGCTGGCCAACGAGTCGGTCGATGCCGTTCGCAAGGTGATCGACGAGAACAAGGCGCCGCCCGGCGTGAAGGCCTACGTCACCGGCCCCGCGGCCCTGTCCGACGACATGCACATCATCGGTAACGCCAGCCTGGCCAAGATCACGCTGTTCACCCTGGGCGCCATCGCGATCATGCTGCTGCTGGTCTACCGGTCCGTCGTCACCACGCTCGTGCAGCTGTTCATGACCTTCGTCGCGCTGGCCTGTTCGCGCGGCGTCGTCGCGGTTCTCGCGTACCACAACGCGTTCGGGCTGACCACCTTCGCCGCCAACATCCTCACCATGCTGGCGATCGCGGCCGGAACGGACTACGGCATCTTCCTGGTCGGCCGATATCAGGAGGCGTTGGCCGCCGGCGAGGATCGAGAAACCGCGTACTACACCACATTCAAGGGCGTCGCCCCGGTCGTGTTGGGGTCGGGCCTGACGATCGCGGGCGCCACCTATTGCCTGAGTTTTTCGCGGCTGCCGTGGTTCAACACCATGGGTGCGCCCGTGGCGATCGGCATGCTGGTGGTGGTGCTGGCCGGCATCACGCTGGGCCCGGCGGTGGTCTTCATCGGCAGTCGGTTCCACCTCTTCGAGAAGCAGGCCAAGCGTGGCCGGCTGTGGCGTCGGGTCGGCACCGCCGTAGTGCGTTGGCCCGCACCGGTTTTGGCCGTCAGCGCCGCGGTCGTGCTGGTCGGCATGATCGCCCTGCCGAGCTTCCACACCAGCTATAACGACCGCCATTACCTGCCGTTGTCGGCACCTTCGAATCAAGGGCAAGAGGCCGCGAACCGGCATTTCTCCGAGGCTCGGATGAACCCCGACCTGTTGATGGTCGAGTCCGACCATGACATGCGCAACCCGGCCGACATGCTGGTGCTGGACCGGGTGGCCAAGAACGAGATGCGCACGCTCGGCATCGCCATGGTCCAGGACATCACACGCCCGCTGGGCATTCCGATTCAGCACAGCTCGATTCCGTTCCAGAACAGCGTCCAAAGCCAGACGACGATGCAGAACATGAGTTTTCTCAAGGAGCGCATCGCCGACATTTTGCGGATGGCGGACGACCTGCAGACCCAGATCGAGACCACCCAACGCCAGTACGAGGTGTCGCTGGATCTGGCCAACGCCGCCGACGACAGCGCCAAGACCACTGCGGTCACCTCGCAGATCACCGACACCCTGCGCGACCACATCGCGGATTTCGACGACACCTTCCGGCCGATACGCTCGTACATGTACTGGGAGAAGCACTGCTACGACATTCCGGTGTGCATCGGGCTGCGGTCCCTGTTCGACACGTTCGACGGGTTCGACCAACTGGCCGAACAGTTCCACTACCTCACCGCTGACATCCAGCACACCGCCAACGCCACCCATGACCTGAACGCGCTGTTTCCGCCGCTGATCACCACGCTGAAGACCACCAGGGGCATCACGCTCACGCTCTACCAGACGTTCAAGGCGATGATCGATCAGATGGAAGCGATGAGCAACACGGCCATCGTGATGGGGCAGAGCTTCGACGCGTCGAAGAACGACGACTTCTTCTACCTCCCGCCGGAAGCCTTCGACAATCCCGACTTCCAGACCGGTCTGCGCATGTTCCTATCGCCGGACGGAAAGTCTGCGCGGTTCTTCATCACCCATCAGGGTGATCCGATGTCGCCGGAGGGCATCGCGCGCGTCGACGCCGAACGCACCGCCGCGCAGGAGGGGTTGAAGCAGTCCTCGCTGTCGGATGCCAGGGTGTACCTCGGCGGAACCGCCGCGACCTTCAAGGACATGGCCGACGGCGAGAAATACGACCTGATGATCGCCGTGGTGTCGGCCCTGACACTGATCTTCATGATCATGCTGCTGCTGACCCGCAGTGTGGTGGCGGCGCTGGTGATCGTCGGCACCGCGGCCAGCTCGATCGCGGCGTCATTCGGTCTGTCCGTGCTGATTTGGCAGGATCTGTTCGGCATCCGGATCCACTGGATCGTGATGGCGCTGTCGGTCATCATCCTGCTGGCCGTCGGCTCGGACTACAACCTGCTGCTGGTCTCCCGGTTCCGCGAAGAGATCCATGGCGGGCTGAAAACCGGGATCATCCGGTCGATGGCCGGCACCGGTGGTGTGGTGACGGCGGCGGGCCTGGTGTTCGCCTTCACCATGGCGTCCATGCTGGGCAGCGACCTGCGCGTGCTGGGTCAGTTCGGGTCGACGGTATGCATCGGCCTGCTACTCGACACGCTGGTGGTGCGCACGCTGCTGATGCCCTCGATCGCCACGTTGCTCGGACGCTGGTTCTGGTGGCCACAGGTTGTGCACCCGCGCGGTGACAACGCGCGACGGCCGGTGCGGGTCCCCGCTACGGTCGCCGGGCCGGCCTAGGTCGCCGGCAGCTGCAGGCAGACCGCGACCGCGCCCGCGCCGACGTGTAATGCGAGCACCGGCCCGAGTTCGGTGACGATCGCCGGCTCACACGCCGGCAACCGCTCGCCCAAGGCCTTCGCCACCTCGCGGGCACCGTCCGGATTGTCGACGTGGTGCACCGCCAGGGCGGCGGCATCATCGCCGATGACCTGACAGACCCGGTCGATCATCACCTCGGTCGCATGGGTTACCGTGCGGACCCGCTGGGCCAGAACAAGTTTGCCGTCATCGATACGCAGCAGCGGCTTGAGCGCCAGCGCGGTGCCCAGCCACGCCTTCGCCCCGCCGATGCGTCCGCTGCGGCGCAGATTGTCCAGCCGGTGCACCACGATGAAGGCGTGTCCGCGGTCCGCGGCCGCGCGTGCGGCGTCCGCGACGGCATCCAGGTTTCCGCCGTCGCGCGCGGCCCTCGCCGCGGCCAGGGCGACGAAGCCGGTGCCCATCGCGGCGGATTTCGAGTCGATGACGCGCACCTTCGGATCGAGGTCGACCGCGGTGCGTTCGCCCGCTCGGCAGGTGCCCGACAGCTCCGACGAAATATGTACAGCGACAACGCCGTCGGCGTCGCTGTCGGCCAGCGCCTGCTGATATGCGTCGGCGAGTTCCGCCGGAGTGGCCGCCGCGGTGGTGGCGGCGAGTTTGTAGATGTCATCGGGAACGTCGTCCACACCGTCACGCAGATCGTCGCCGTCGAGCAGAATGTGCAGCGGAACGACGCGTATCCCCCACTTGTCGAGCAGGTCAGCCGGCAGACGTGCCGAGGAGTCGGTCACCACCACGACAGTCACGAGCGCTACCCGCGGGGCTTGTCGTTGGGCACGCCGGCTTGATTGCGCGGCTCCTCCTCATCGCGCTGCGCGCTCTGCATCGTCACCACGCCGGCCTCGGCGAGCGCCTTGAGCATCAACTCCGCGACCGCCTGGTGGGCTTCGAAATTCCAGTGAATGCCGTCGGGGTTTCCCCGGCCACTCATCACCTGCTCGGCGACAGCGGCTTTGAGATCGACCAGGGGCACCTCGTGGTTCTGCGCCCACTCGGTGATCGCGGCCGCTGTCCCGGCGCGGCCGTGGTGGGCCCTGCCATAGGTGTCGGCGATATGCACCGACGGCAGCGACGCCACGATCGGGATACCGGGGCGGTTGAAATCGATTGCGCCACGGGTTTGTTCGAGGTAATCGGCGCTCAAATGCGGGGGCAGGGCCGACCTGGCCACCGGTGAGAGCCTGGGCTGCAGCCAGCCATAACCGTCGCGGACCCAGCGCCGCAGCCAGGGCGGCCGCACATAGCGGATCAGCTCACGCAGCGCGGTGGGCAGCACCGACGGCAGCGAATCCATGCCGCCGGTGGCGAAAATGACCGCGCCAGCCCTCGGTAGCGCCGCCCAGGCCCGCGGGTCCTGGGTCGCCGCCCACCAGACATCCCGGCACGTCCAACCGATGCGGCCGATCAGCTCCACATCCCAACCTAATTGCGACGCAACGATGTTCGGCCAGATTCGCGGATCGTCGGCGGGCAGCCCGCCGGTCGGGCCGTAGTACGCCAGCGAGTCGGCGAAAATCAGCAGTGTGGGCTTGGGCCGCTGCTCAGAGGACATCGTTGGACACCTGCGCCGAAGCGTTCCACACATCCAGACGCCAACGGATGCTGTCGAATTCGTCGGCGGGATCGTCGTTATGGCCGGAAAGCTGCACCCAGCTGGCATTACCCATGCCACCCAGAATCGGCCAGCTGGCGACCGGAAGCTTCAGCAGTGCGGCCGACAGCGCGGCGATCAGCCCGCCGTGGGCCACCAGCACCACCGGGCGATCCGGCCCGTCGGGGTCGCCCCATTCCGGCTCGCCGGCCACCAGTTCGGCGACCAACGGCACGCTGCGTGCCGCGACGTCGACCCTGCTCTCGCCGCCATGCGGGGCCCAGGTGGCGTCTTCGCGCCAGGCCAGCCGCGCGCCGGGGGCCTGCGCATCGACCTCGGTGTGGGTCAATCCCTGCCAATCGCCGAGATGCGTTTCGCGCAACCTCTGATCCACCCGGATCGGCAGGCCGGTCAACTCCCCCAGCCTGACCGCGGTGTCATAGGCGCGGTGCAGATCCGACGACGCGATCAGCAACGGCTGCGACTTGCCCAACACCTCGGCGGCGGCAACCGCCTGGGCCCGTCCGAGCTCGCTGAGTTCGGAGTCCAGCTGGCCCTGCATCCGGCTGCCCGCGTTGAACTCGGTTTGCCCGTGCCGCAACATGATCAGACGACGAATTCTCATTGTTCGCCCGAGTCTTCGGAGTCGTCCCGGCCCTCGTCCAGGACAACCGGCACCACCGGGCAATCACTCCACAACCGGTCCAGGGCATAGAAGTCCCGGTCTTCCTGGTGCTGAATGTGAACGACGATGTCGCGATAGTCCAGCAGCGTCCAGCGGCCTTCCCGCGTGCCCTCACGGCGGGCCGGCTTGTAGCCGGCCTTGCGCATCTTCTCCTCGACCTCGTCGACGATGGCGTTGACCTGTCGCTCGTTGGACGCCGAGGCGATCACGAAGCAGTCGGTGATGGCCAGCTGAGCCGAGACGTCGATGACGACGACATCATCGGCCAGCTTCGCGGCGGCGGCGCCGGCGGCCACCGTCGCCATGTCGAGGGCTTCAGGGGTGGCGCTCATGGCCGTTCCCCCGTGGTCAGGCGTGTTTCGCTCACGATCACCGGCGGCCCCTCGTCGTCGCGGTAAAGCCGGCGCTTGGAGACGTACTGCACGACGCCGTCGGGCATCAGGTACCACAGCGGCCGGCGCTGCGCCGCCCGGCGGCGGCAATCGGTCGAGGAGATGGCCAGGGCCGGGATCTCGACCAGGGTCAGCGCATCCTCGGGGAGCTCACCGAGCACGCCGGTGACGTGTTCGCGGCGCAAGTCGTAGCCGGGCCGGCTGACGCCGATGAAGCGCGCCAGCTCGAACACCGTCTCCCAGCCCTGCCACGACAAAATGGAGGCCAACGCGTCGGCGCCGGTGATGAAGTACAGCTCGGAGTCCGGGTTGAGGGCGTGCAGGTCGCGCAGGGTGTCCTTGGTGTAGGTGGGGCCGGCGCGGTCGATGTCCACCCGGCTCACCGAGAAGCGGGGGTTGGAGGCGGTGGCGATCACCGTCATCAGATACCGGTCCTCGGCAGCGGAGACGTGCCGCTCCTTCTGCCAGGGCTGCCCGCTGGGCACGAACACCACTTGGTCCAGGCCGAACAGGTGGGCGACCTCACTGGCGGCAACCAGGTGGCCGTAATGGATGGGGTCGAACGTCCCACCCATCACTCCTAACCTGCGAAGCTGCTTTTGCACGATTTGCCAGCTTACTTGAGCCGGTGTTACGGCCCGATTTCCCAGGCATCGGTCACAGGCGCCACACCGGCCGCTGTGTCGTGCGCCGACACACCTACACCGGCAGCAGCTGGTCGATCACCGCGGCCAGCTGTTTGGCGGACCGGCACTCATGCATCGGGATGACTTCCTGATAGCGCGGCACCGCCGAGTCGCCGCTGCCCCACAGATGCTTGGGCTCGGGGTTCAGCCAGTGTGCATGCCGGCTGGCCGTCACCATGTGGGTCAGCAGCTCGGTTTCCGGATTGCGGTAATTGGTGCGGCCGTCGCCGAGCACCAGCAGCGAGGTGCGCGGCGACAGCACATTGGGGAATGCCTGGACGAACGATGCGAACGCGTTGCCGTAATCGGAATGGCCGTCGCGGCTGTAAACGCCGGATTCCCGGGTGATTCGCTGAATGGCCACGGCCAGGTCGGCTTCCGGGCCGAACATGTGGGTCACCTCGTCGGTGGTGTCGATGAAGGCGAACACCCGGACCCGGGAGAACTGTTGGCGCAGAGCATGTACCAAAAGCAACGTGAAATGGCTGAACCCGGCGACCGAGCCCGATACGTCACACAGCACCACCAGTTCCGGCCGTGCCGGACGCGGCTTGGCCAGCACCACGTCGATCGGCACCCCGCCGGTGGACATCGACTTGCGCAGCGTCTTGCGCAAATCGATCGACCCCGCCCGGGCGCGCCGCCGGCGGGCCGCCAGGCGGGTCGCCAACGTCCGGGCCAGCGGCGCCACCACCCGGCGCATCTGGCGCAGCTGCTCACCGGAGGCGCGCAGGAATTCCACGTTTTCGGAAAGCTGTGGGATGCCGTACATCTGGACGTGATCGCGGCCCAGCTGTTCCGCGGTGCGCCGCTTTGTCTCCGAGTCGACCATCTTGCGCAGCTGGGTGATCCGCTGCGCGGCAAGGGCTTTGGCGATCTCCTCCTGGCTGGGCGTAGGTTCGTCGCCGTACGAGGCGAGCAGTCCGGCCAGCAGCTTGCCCTCGAGTTCGTCGAGCGCCATCGCCTTGAGGGCCTGATACGACGAGAAGGACGGGCCTCGGCTGGAGCTGTACTTGCCGTAGGCTTCGACGATCCGGGCGATCATCGCGACCAGTCGCTCGTCCATGTCGGCGAGATCAGGGTTCTCGGTCAGCAGGTCCACCAGCATCTGGCGCATCGCCTCGACGTCGTCGGCCGGCAACGCGTTGTCGTCCGACGAGTCGTCGGCCTCCTCGTCGGTGACCACCGCGCGGGCGCCCAGCGCCGCGGGGAACCAGAGGTCGAACATGGCGTCGTAGGTCTCGCGGTGATCCGACCGGCGCAGCACGGCGCACGCCAGCCCCTCGCGCAGCACCTTGCGGTCCCCCAGGCCGAGCGTCGCCATCACCCGGCCGGCATCCACCGTCTCCGACGGGCCCACCGAAATCCCCGCTCCGCGAAGCGCTTCCACGAAGCCCACCAGGTGTCCCGGCAGCCCGTGCGGGGCGAGCGGCCGGGTGGGTCGGATACGGCGGGTGACCATCGCAACCTTCCTAATTCAGCCGCAGCTCGCCGGTTGCGCGCTGCTGGTCGGATTGGTGTTTGAGCACCACGCCGAGCGTGGCCGCGACGACCGCGTCGTCGATGGTGTCCAGGCCCAACGCGAGCAGCGTGCGGCCCCAGTCGATGGTCTCCGCGATGGACGGGACCTTCTTGAGTTGCATCCCGCGCAGCACGCCGATGATGCGAACCAGTTCCTCGGCCAGGTGCGCGGGCAACTCGGGTACCCGGGACAACAGGATGCGGCGTTCCAGGTCCGGACTGGGGAAGTCGATGTGCAAGAACAGGCAGCGACGCTTGAGCGCCTCGGACAGTTCGCGGGTGGCGTTGGAGGTCAATACCACCAGCGGCGTCCGCTCGGCGGTGATCGTGCCCAGTTCGGGAACGGTCACCGCGAAGTCCGACAGCACTTCCAGCAGCAGGCCTTCGATCTCGATGTCGGCCTTGTCGGTCTCATCGATGAGCAGCACCGTGGGCTCGGTGCGCCGGATGGCGGTCAGCAACGGACGCTGCAGCAGGAATTCCTCGCTGAAGACGTCGTCCTTGGTCTGGTCCCAGTCCCCGTGTCCGGCCTGGATGCGCAGGATCTGCTTGGCGTGGTTCCACTCGTAGAGCGCGCGAGCCTCGTCGACGCCTTCGTAGCACTGCAGGCGCACCAGGCCCGAGCCGGTGGCCTGGGCGATGGCGCGGGCCAACTCGGTCTTTCCCACGCCGGCCGGGCCTTCCACCAACAACGGCTTACCGAGCCGGTCGGCCAGGAACACTGCCGTGGCGGTAGCGGTGTCGGGCAGGTAGCCGGTCTCGGCCAGCCGCCGCGAGACGTCGTCGATGTCGTCGAACAGCGGCTTGGACCGGGCGGGCACACTCACAATCGGTTCTCCTAAAACACTTCCTCCACGCGGGTATCAGGCCGGACGAATTTGTCCGTCGCCCCACGCGATCCACTTGGTCGAGGTCAATTCGGGCAGCCCCATCGGACCGCGGGCATGCAATTTCTGGGTGGAGATGCCGATTTCGGCGCCGAACCCGAACTGCTCACCGTCGGTGAACGCCGTGGACGCGTTCACCATCACCGCGGCGGCATCTACACCGTCCGTAAACTTATGCGCCGCAGCCATATTGGTGGTCACGATGGCCTCGGTGTGCCCGGTGCCGTACTCGTTGATGTGAGCGATCGCCGCGTCGATTCCGTCGACCACCGCCACCGCGATGTCCATCGACAGGTACTCGCGACGCAGGTCATCCTCGTGCGCATCCTCGGAGAACCCACCATGCACCGTCACGCCGGCGTCCTCCAGGGCATTCACCAACCGGGGCAGCGCCTCCTCGGCGATCCCGACGTCGACGAGCAGGGTCTCGGCGGCGTTGCAGACGCTGGGCCGACGGGTCTTGGAATTCAGCAGGATTCGCTCTGCCACCTCCAAGTCGGCGCCCTCGTGCACGTAGACGTGACAGTTGCCGACACCGGTCTCGATGGTGGGCACCTGCGCGTCGCGGACCACCGCGTTGATCAGGCTGGCCCCGCCACGCGGGATCACCACGTCGACCAGCCCGCGGGCCTGGATCAGATGCGTCACCGTGGCGCGGTCATCGGCCGAGAGCAGCTGAACCGCATCGGCGGGCAGGTCCTCGCTGACCAGCGAAGCGCGCAGCACCTGCACCAGCGCCTGGTTGGACCGCGTCGCCGACGAACTTCCGCGCAGCAGCACGGCATTGCCGGATTTCAGCGCCAGACCGAACGCGTCGACGGTCACGTTGGGCCTGCCCTCGTAGATCATGCCGACGACGCCCAGCGGCACCCGCTGCTGACGAAGCTGCAGCCCGTTGGGCAGGGTGTAACCGCGCAACACCTCCCCGACCGGATCGGGCAGCCCGGCCACCTGACGCAATCCGGCGGCGATGCCCTCGACGCGTCTGGAGTCCAGTGCCAACCGGTCGAGCATCGCGGTCGGCGTCCCGGCGGCCCGGGCGGCATCGAGGTCTTCGGCGTTGGCCGACAGGATCAATTCGGTGTGGGCGGTGATCGCGTCGGCCGCGCAGCGCAGTGCCTGGTCCTTGGAAACCGTCGGCAGCAACGCCAGCACCCGGGACGCAACCCGGGCGCGGCGTGCGGCGTTGTGCACCTCCTGGCGCAAGTCGGGAAGCGATGGTGCTTGCAGACTCATTGAACCAGGGTATCGGGCGGCAAAACCCCGGGTGAGGCGACCCGTTCGCAGCCTTTCTTGCTACGGCGCTCGCCGACCCGCTCACCGCGCCGCGCGCTGCGCACCTTGCTGCGCCGCTCTTCGATGATGTTGCCGAAGTTCTGCAGCAGCAGGGGCGCACGCGTCACCAGGTGCTCGATGTGTTCCCGGTCGATCTCCAGCGCGGTGACCTCTTCCAGTGCGTACGCGCTGGCCAGGTTCGGTTGCCGAGTCAGCGCCGTCAGCCCCAGGAACGACCCCTCGACCAGAGTGCTGATCGGGACGGTCGATCCGTCGTCGGCGGTGGTGGTCAGTTGCACGCGCCCGGCGATCAGGAACGTCATGGTCGCGGGCACCTGGCCGGCGTACTCCACCACCTCGTCGGCGCCGTACCGGACGATCCGCGCCGCGGACCGCAACGCTCGCTGCTCCTCGGCGCCGATCCGCAATGCCGGCGCCACCACGGTGTGCAACGCATGCTCCACCCGTTCGACGGTGGAGAAGTCGTCGTCGGCGTCGTCGAGGTGCAGATCCTCCCGGCGCGTCGCATACCACGCCCAGCGCAAGAAGGTCGCCTTGGCGGCGCCGGCGTCCGCCGGTGAGTTCAAGCCGATGGTGGTGTGGTATTCGGCCGCGCCCACCGGCACCGTGCGGGGCACGCTGCCGGTCTTGAGCTGTGGCAACCCCTGGGCGATCCGCGACAGCAGCGCGCACACCCGGTCGGGCGGGTCCACGGGAGAGAACTTCGTCGTCACCGCCAGCTTGTAGGCACCGGGCGGGCGAGAAAGATTCGTGAACGCGTTGCTGGCGAGCATCGAGTTCGGCATGACCCGAATGCCGCTGCCGGTGTCGATGTGCACGGCGCGCCAGTTCACCTCGACCACGCGCCCGCGGGCCGTGCCGGTGTCCAGCCATTCATCGATCCGGAAGGGCTGCTCGAACAACATGAACAGGCCCGACACGATCTGGCCGACGGAGTTCTGCAGCATCAGACCGATGACGACCGATGTGACGCCCAGCGCGGTGAAGATGCCGCCGATTCGCACACCCCAGATGTAGGACGACATCACCGCCAGCCCGACGCCGATCACCGCGAACCGGGCGCAGTCCAAAAAGATGGTGGGCAGCCTTTTGCGCCAACTCTTTTCGGGCGCGGCTTCGAACATCGTCGCGTTCAGACCGGACAGCACCAGTACCAGCACCAGCAGGCCGAACAACGTGGTGAGGACGCGCACCGGAACGTCGCCGGCCGGAATCTGCGACGCCTGTACCAGCAGCAGCAACAGCGCACCGAGCGGCAGCAGGTAGTTGCGCAACAGGCCGACCTGCCTGGCCAGCGGGCTGTTCCTGCGCAGCAGCGCGTCGTGCAGTTCGGTGAGCGCGATCAACCCGAGCGGCAGCCCGACCGCAATGCCGATCGCCCAGTAGAACCACGTCGAGTTCAAGAGGTTCATCAGCGCTCCAGCAACCGGTAGATGGCCTGATCGGCGCCGCCGACCGAGATGGTGCCCGCGGGCGTGAACTGCCGGACGTCTCGCATCGCCTCGTACACATGGGAACTGACATAAACACCGGGCTGCGGTGCGCCACTGTGCATTTGGTAGGCCAGGCTGACCGCGCCGCCCCACATGTCATAGACCAGGCTGGAGCGGCCGACCAGCCCGCTCACCACGTTGCCGGTGTTCACGCCCACTCGCAGGCCCAGCTGGTGCACCGACTGACTGTTGAATCGGTCGATGATGCGACCGATTTCCAGAGCGAAGTCGACGGCACGATGGATGCTGTCCAGCCGGGGGGTGACCACCCCGCAGCTGGCCAGATAGCCGTTGTGGAACGTGCGAATCCGTTCGACGCCGAGGGCGTCGGCGGCCGAATCGAATTGGCGAAAGAGGTCGTCGACCGTGGCGACCACTTCGTTTTCCGGCAGGTCGTTGGAGATCTCGTCCAGGCCGACGATATCGGCAAAGATGATGGCGACGTCCTGATGTTTTTGGGCGATGGTCTCCTCGCCCTCGCGATAGCGTTGCAGTACCGATTCGGGCATCAATGCCAGCAGCAGCCGGTCGTTTTCCCGGCGCTGCTCGTCGAGCAGCTCTTCCTTGATCGCCAAACTCCGGCTCATCTCGTTGAATGCCGCGGTCAGATCACCGATTTCGTCGCGCCGCTGGACCGGGATGTTGATTTCGTAATCTCCGGAGCTGATCTTGCGGGTGCCCTCTTCGAGGCGCCGGACCGGTCGCACCGCGGCCTGCGCGACGAACATCGAGGCCACACAGATCGCGAAGATCATCGCCGCGACGGCGATCACCAGGTTCTTGCTGAACCTGCCGAGGCGGGCGAACGCATCGGAATTGTCCCGCGTCGCGAGGATCGACCAGTGCAGGTCGGAGTTGGGGATGTTCAGCGGGGCATAGGCTTCCAGCTCCCTGTTACCCAGGTAGTCGGTGGCGCTGACCACGCCCGTCTCGCCGCGTTTGGCGGCGCGAAGACCGGCGGTGTCGACCGGCTGCACCAGGGTGGTGGTGCCCAGCCGGATCGCCCGGTCCACCACGTCGGGCGGCGTGCCGGCGTCGATCGCCGCGCGTCGATAACCGTTCGGGTCCTCGATGAAATCCCTTGAATCGGAACGCATCAGGTCGTCGGGGCCGGCCAGATAGGTTTCGGTCGCGGGTCCCATCCCGGCGGCCTCCCAATGCTTGTCGGCGGTCATGATCTTGTTGATCTTGGCGACCGGGACGGGCAGCGCCATCACGCCTTCGAACTTGCCGTTCATGCCGATCGGTGACACCACCCAGGCCGTCGGGGTGTCGAGCGCCGGCTGGTACTGCTGGAAGTCGGTGATCCAGACGAAGTCGAGGTCGTTGGACGCCAAGGCTTTCTGGTACGCCTCCCGCAACTTCGATTCGCGGTACGGGCCGGTCAGGATGTTGGTCCCGAGATCGGGACCCTTCAGCACGCTGTAGACCACGTTGCCCTGCATGTCCAACAGCAGCGCGTCCCGATAGTCGAAGCGGGTGACGATGCCGCGCATGTAGAAGTCGAACCGCGCATTCGCCGCCGACCAGGCGCTGCCGTCACCGGCGTCCAGGGCGGGCAGCGCCTCGGGGTTCGGCCGCGGCGCGGCGGTGTAATACGCCTGAACGTACCTCTGGGCGTTGGAACTTGGCAGGACGGCCCGGATATCGATGTTGTCCCCGGTCATTTGCTTGATCGGCTTGATCATGTCGTTGTTGTAGTAATTGACCAGTGCCTGCTGTTGTTCCGGCGTGATCGTCGCATTGTTCAATTGCGCGAAGTCCGCGGTGAGGGCCGTCGTCGCCTGGTTGATGCCGAACCCGCCGCTCCAGGTGATCAGCGAATTCGACACCTCGCGAAACAGCGCCTGCACCGCGCGCTTCTGGGATTCCCGCATCTCGATCAAGCGTTCGGACTCGACCTGCCGCAACGCGTTGCGCCCTGACACCGCTCCGATGGCGCCGATCACCGCCACGCCCAGAATGCTGGACAGCAGCATGGTGATCAGAATCTTGGACTGGATGCCGAACCGGAACCGGGCCAGGGCACGCCGACGCGGGCGCTTGGTGGTCGGTTGGGCCGGTTCGGGATCGATGTGGGGTTCGGCGTCGGTGAGCTCGCTTGTGGTCAATCGCCTGCCCTTTTCTTTCGAATCCAGCACCCCTAACGCAGCAGAATATCGCGCGGACATCGAGTTATTCAGCGTTTGCCATGACGCGATTCGGTGTCGAAAGTGCTGGTCTCCCTGGTGTGCTTTGCGCTCCCGTCACGACTACCGTCGGTGTCATGGCAGGGGTGTGCGTAGTGGGCAGCGTGAATCTCGATCTGTCGTTAGATGTCGACGCCCTTCCGCGGCCCGGCGAAACGGTTTTGGCGTCGTCGTTGACGTACGCCCCTGGCGGCAAGGGCGGCAATCAGGCGGTGGCGGCGGCCCGCGCGGGCGCGCAGGTGCAGTTCGTCGGGGCGGTGGGCGATGACGCGGCCGCCGAACAATTGCGTGCGCACCTCGAGGCCAACGGCGTCGGGCTCGACGGAGCCGTCGAGATCCCCGGACCCAGCGGCACGGCGATCGTGGTGGTCGACGCGAACGCGGAGAACACCATCGTGGTCGCGCCCGGTGCCAACGGTCATTTCACGCTGACCGACGACCGTGTGCGCGCGGTCGTCGCCCGCTGCGATGTGTTGTTGACCCAGCTAGAGATTCCGGTGGACACGGCTGTCGCCGCGGCGCAACACGCGCGTTCGGCGGGAGCGGTCGTCGTCGTGAACGCCTCGCCGGCCGGTCGGGATTCCGGCTCGCTGGGCGACTTGGCGGCGGTCGCGGACGTGGTGATCACCAACGAAGACGAAGCCGCCGAATGGCCTTGGCGGCCAGAGCATTTGGTGGTTACGCTGGGTGCGCACGGCGCCCGGTACCTTGGCGCGGACGGCGAGTACACCGTACCGGCTCCGGCGGTGGATCCGGTGGACACCACCGGGGCGGGCGACGTGTTCGCCGGCGTGCTGGCCGCGAGCTGGCCGCCCAATCCCGGTTCTCGGGATCGGCGGCGGCTCGCGGTGCGACGTGCGTGCGCGGCGGGTGCGCTGGCGACACTGGTCCGCGGCGCCGGTGATTGCGCGCCCGACGTCCGGGCGATCGACAAGGCACTGCGGGCCGCGTCTTAACGGCCCTGACCGCCGACGTCGTGGGCGATCCTCAGCCCGTCGCCTGTCTCCATTTCGTCGGCCGTCTGGCTGAGCAGTACCCGACTTCGGCTCGGCGATAACAGGGCTGAGAGATAGTGATGCGGCGCATCGGCCGCGTAGACCAGCCGGTTCACCCGCAACAGCGCGGCGCCGATCGGCACGTCGAGCAGGTGCGCGTTGCGCGGCGCCGCGATTTCGGCCGTGATCTCGTGCCGCACCCGGTTCACCGTGACGCCGCTGTCGGACAGCAGCTCGTAGAGAGGTGCGCGCCGCAACGCGGCCTCGGTCAGTACGGCGGCCAATTTCGAGGGCAGCCAGGCGTCGGTCACCAGCAACGGCTCCCCTGTCCTGCGTTGCCGCCGCACGCGCACGATGTGCAGCAACTCGCCGGTGCGCCCGAGGGTTTCAGCGACGACCGGGATGGGTGGCCGGATGCCCAGTTCGACCACTTCTACTTCGGTTTCGAATTGGGTCTGTTGCAGTTCTTGCAGGTACGAGCGACCGGCCGGCACATCGGCCGGATCATGTTGGCGGACAAACGAACCGACGCCCTGCCGGCGTTCGATGTAGCCCTGCTCGGCCAGATCGGCCAGCGCGCGGCGCACGGTGATGCGAGACACCCCGAATTGATCGCACAGGGTCTGCTCGGTGGGCAACGCCTCGCCGGCGGCGATGGCCCCGCGGTCGATCTCGTCATGCAGCACCAAGAACAGCTGCCGATGCAGCGGCACACCGGCGGTAGCGGATACCGGCCCGGCCTTCTCGCTGCGCTGCTGCACGGTGCTCAATGCTGTCACACCGCCTCCCTTGCGTGATCCGACTAGTTGTTATAAATGTATAACAACTAGTCCGCCATTTACAGGGGGTCGCAATGACCGCGGTGCAGCAGCGGGCCGCCACCGATCCGACCGGGCCGACGGGACGCCTCGCCACCTGGGTCGCCGACCTCACGCTCGACGACGTCCCGGCCCCCGTGGTCGACCGAGCCAAACACCTGCTGCTGGACGGCATCGGCTGCGCCCTGGTGGGGGCCCAATTGCCGTGGTCACGCACCGCCACCGACGCCGTCTTGAGCTTGGAGGGCAGCGGCGACAGCATCGTCATCGGCACCGGTAGGCAGACGAGCGCGCCGGCCGCCGCGGTGCTCAACGGCACGTTCATCCAGGGCTTCGAACTCGACGACTTCCATCCGCTGGCCCCGCTGCACAGTTGCTCGCTGCTCATCCCTGCGTTGCTGTCGACGGCATCGACACGCCCGCTGCCGACGGCGGGCGCCGACCTTCTTCGCGCGGCCATAGCCGGGTTCGAAGTCGGGCCCCGCGTGGGCTACACCCTGCACGGCACCCAAATGCTGGACCGTGGCTGGCATTCGGGTCCGGTCTTCGGCACCCATTCGGCGGCAATGGCGTCCGGCAAGCTGCGCGGACTGCCGCCCGCGCAACTCGAGGACGCACTCGGACTGGCCGCAACCCAGTCGGCGGGCCTGATGGCCGCACAGTACGAAGCGATGAGCAAGCGCATGCACCACGGCCTGGCCGCACGCAACGGCTTCTATGCGGCGGGCCTGGCGGCTGCCGGATACACCGGCATCAAGCGCGTCTTCGAGCGCGAATATGGCGGGTTTCTCAGCGTTTTCGGCGAGGGTCACGATCCTGATGCCGCGCTGCTCACCGGCGAACTCGGCGGTCGCTGGGAAACCACCATCATCATGGTCAAGTCCTACGCCGCGATGGGTGGGCTGCACGGCGCCATCGACGCCGCCAGAAAGTTGCGGAAAACGGTTGCGCCCATAGATATCTCGTCGGTCGACATCACCGTCGGAGAGACCGTGTACAAGCATGGTTGGTGGCCGCCGGAGCGCCCGCTCACGCCGATCGGGGCGCAGATGAACATCGGGTACACCACCGCGGCGGCCCTGCTCGACGGCAATGTGCTGCCCGAACAGTTCACCGCGGCTCGACTCGACTCCGACGACATCTGGTCGCTGATCGCGGCGACCACGGTGCACCTCGACGAATCACTGGCCGACGCCGGCGTCACCGAGAAATTCCGCACCGACCTCGCGGTGACCAGCCGCGACGGAACCGTACACCGCGCGCGAGTCGACCTGCCGCACGGCGCTCCCAACGATCCGGTCACCAACGACGAATTGGTGGCCAAGTTCCACGCCCTGGCCGACCGGGTGACCAGCCACGACCGCGCCACGGCGATCGAGCGTGCGGTGGCCGGGCTGGACGACCTGACCGATGTCAACAACCTGATCGACCTGCTCGCCGGCCCCGTCGCCGGCGCGCTGGACTGAAAGGACGCAAGATGGCGACAACCCCGGCCCGCTCTCGGCTCAGAGAATTGCTGGACAAGCGCGAACTTATCGTCGCCCCAGGCGTTTTCGACGGAATATCGGCGCAACTGACCAGGCGCACCGGCCACGTTGCCGCGTATATGACCGGTGCCGGAGTGGCGGCGTCGGGGTTCGGCCTGCCCGACATCGGTCTGGTCACGGCGACCGAGATGGCCGATCGGGCCCGGGTGATCGTCGGCGCGTTGGGCGATGTCCCGCTGATCGCCGACGCCGACACCGGCTACGGCGCAGCCATGAACGTGGTGCGCACGGTTCGTTCCTACGAGGCGGCGGGAGTGGCCGCGATCCAGCTGGAGGACCAGGTCTTTCCCAAGCGCTGCGGTCACCTGCCGGACAAGCGGGTGGTCGACGCAGCGGTGTTCGAACAGTCGATCGCCGCAGCACTGGACGCCCGATCGGACGACAGTTTGCTGGTGGTGGCCCGCACCGACGCGCGCGCCCCGCTGGGCCTGGACGCCGCGATCGAGCGCGCCAACCGGTACGCGCGTGCGGGCGCCGACATCATCTTCGTCGAGGCACCGCAGGACGCCGACGAGATCGAGCGCATCGCGCGCGAGGTGGACGCTCCCCTGCTGATCAACCTGGTGCTCGGCGGTATGACGCCACTGCAGTCCGTGTCGCGACTGCAGGAGCTGGGCTACGCGATCGCGATCCACCCCAGCACTCTGCTGATGCAGACGACGTTTGCCATGCTGCGAGGCCTGTGCGAACTCAACGGCACTGATCTCGCCACTCAACTACCCACCTCCCCGGCCGACTTCTTCAACCTGGTGGGCATGGCGGAGTGGCGCGCGCTCGACGACAAATACGCACCCACCGAGGACCGCACATGGGCATGACCATCATCGAAAAGATCTTCGCCCGCAAAGCCGGGCTGGACTCGGTCGCACCGGGCGACACCGTCGTGGTCGACGTCGACATGACCGTTCTGATCGACCTGCAGTTCGCCACCATGTGGATACAGCCCAACCGGATTCACGATCCCGACAAGCTCGCGGTGATCATGGACCACGCCGTTCCCGCCCCGACCATCAAGGACGCCGAGGGCGGCAACCACGCCCGCAAATTCGTCGCCGACTTCGGCATCGAGCGCTTCTACGACGTCGGCCGGCATGGCATCTGCCATCAGGTGATCGCCGAGAACGGGTTAGCCCGCCCGGGAGAAGTGCTGGCCTGCACCGACTCTCACACCTGCGCGGCCGGTGCATACAACACCGCGGCCCGCGGACTGGGGCCTGCGGAGATCTATTCGATCATGTGCACCGGCTCCACCTGGTTCCAGGTTGCGCCGACGATCCGCTACGAACTCCACGGCACCAAACCGGACGTGGTGAGCGGCAAGGACATCTTTCTGCACATCGCCAACGAGTACGGCGATGCGCCCAATCAGAACCTCGAATTCGGCGGGCCCGGCCTGGCCGGCCTCCCGATGCACGATCGGCGGACCATCGCGACCCAGGGCGCCGAGGTGTCGGCCGATTTCAGCACATTCGAGCCCGATGACGTGCTGGCGTCGTTCTTCGATGAACGCGGGGTCGACGGATTCGACGCCGTCACACCGGATCCCGATGCCGTCTATCACGACCTCCGGCATGTCGACCTGGCGGCGCTGGAACCCTATGTGGCGCGTCCCGGCACCGTCAGCCGCAACGGTCTGCCGGTATCGCAGTTGGGCAAGCAGAAGATCGACCAGGCTTTCATCGGTTCCTGCGCCAACGGGCAGCTGGAGGACCTGCAGATCGCCGCGCAGGTGTTGCGCGGCAAGACCGTCGCGCCGGGCGTGCGGCTGCTGGTGACGCCCGCATCGCAGGCCGTGTACCGCGAGGCCATGCGGCGGGGCTACCTTCAGGACCTTGCCGACGCCGGCGCCGTCGTCACCAACTCCACCTGCGGGGCGTGTTTCGGCTATCACATGGGCGTGGTGGGGCCCGGCGAGGTGTGCATCACGGCCAGCACCCGTAACTTCACCGGACGCATGGGCAGCACCGAGGCCGAAATTTTCATGGCCTCACCGGCCACGGTCGCCGCGTCCGCGGTCACCGGATACATCAACGACCCTAGGAGTGTGACCGCGTGACGCTGCGTTCGCTCACCTTCCAAGGCAAAGTCTGGGTGTTCGGCGACGGCCTGAACACCGACGCTATGTATCCGGCGTTCGCCATGAAGATGGAACCCGCCGAGGCCGCCAAGCATGTCTTCTACGAGGTGCGGCCCGGCTGGACCGACGAGGTATCACAGGGCGATATCGTGTTGGCGGGCAAGAACTTCGGGCTCGGCTCATCGCGCCCCGTGGCAGCGCTGTTCGTTGAGCTGGGCGTCGCGGGTCTGGTCGCCGAGGAGTTCAACTCGCTGTTCTTCCGCAACGCCGTCAACTCCGGGCTGCCGGCGATCACCGTCCCCGACGCCACCTCGGTGTTCAGCGACGGCGACACCGGGACGTTCGACCTCGCCGACGGCAGCTGGCGCAACGACACCACCGGTGCCTCGGGCACGGTTGCGCGCCTGCCCGACCTGATCCTCGACATCATCGAGAGCGGCGGCGTGTTGCCCCGGCTTGCCCGGCAGGGTTTTCTGCCCAGCGAATTGGGCGACCTGCTGCGCTCACCCGCGGTGGCGATGCGCGGCGCGGGCAGCGGCGCATGATCGAGCTACTGGGCAAAATACTTCGCGGGGTGCGTGCGGGTGCCCACCGAAGCCCCCTCTCCGGCGACGCATTCGCGGCGCCCGCCTCCATCACGGTCACCAGCGCCGCGTTCGCCGACGGCGGCGCCATGGCGACGGCCAGCGCGGGCAAGGGTGTGGGTGACAACACGTCGCCGCCGTTGCATTGGGGTCCACTGCCCGTTGGCACCCGCCAGGTCGTGCTCGTCATCGACGATGTCGACGTTCCGCTGCCCCGTCCCCTGCTGCACACCGTCGCGGTGATCGAGCCAAGTGTCGACGGCGTGGCCGCGGGGGCACTGCGGCCGGGATGCCCGGGAGTTCGCTTCTTGCGGGCCGACCTGGGTCACCACGGCTACGCCGGCCCGCGGCCGATTCCCGGTCACGGGCCACACCGTTACCGCTTTCACGTGTTCGCGCTCGACGTGGTCGTTTCAGACACCGTGACCAACGCCAAAGGCCTGCTGGTCGCGATGCGCGGGCACGTGCTGGCCCGCGGCACGCTGACCGGAACCTATCAGCGCTGAGTGGCCAAGTCACCGCGCTGACCTGCGGTTGGCAGTGTTTGGCAGCGCCTGGCCTCGATCTGGCAGTGGTTCGCGAGCAGCGTCGATGGTGATCGCAGTCCGCCATCGAGAAAGGAACACCATGTCCGCAACCACGATTGACCGCACGGGTACCCGGGACGGCTTGCTCCGGCTCGCCATGCGCGGCGACGCCGCCATCAGCGGGCTGGTCGGCCTGGCCGGTCTCCCGTTCGCCGGCTGGCTCGCCGACGTCTCGGGCACCACGAAGGCGTTCGAGTACGGCGTGGGCGCGTTCTTGATCGCCTACGGCGTGGTGGTGTTCGGGCTGGCCACCTTGCCGTCGGTGCGGCGCGCCGGGATGGGCGTCATCATCGCGAACCTGGCGTACACGGTGGCGGCGATCGTCCTGGTGCTGGCCGACGTCTTCCCGTTGACGTCGACCGGCGTGGTGTTGAACCTGGCGGCCGGCGTCGGCACGCTGGTCATCGCCGAGATCCAATACCAGGGCTGGCGCCGCGCCAGGGCCTGATCCGGAGCTCAGGACCCGCCCGGTGCTATCCGGGCGGGCTACTCTTCGGGGACTTCGCGTTCGATCTCGTCGAGCCAGATGCGCGCCGACATGTCGGACGGGGCCCGCCAATCCCCCCGCGGCGACAGCGAACCGCCGTGCGAGACCTTGGGCCCGTTGGGCAGGGCCGAACGCTTGAACTGACTGAACGAGTAGAACCGCTGCACGAAGATTTGCAGCCAGTGCCGAATTTCCTTCAGTGAGTAGGACGGCCGTTTGTCCTGCGGGAAGCCGGGCGGCCAGATGCCGTGTTCGGGATCGCTCCACGCATGCCAGGCCAGGAAAGCGATCTTGGACGGCCGGAATCCGTAGCGCAGCACGTGGAACAGCGAAAAGTCCTGCAGCGCAAAGGGACCTACCTTCGCCTCGCTGCTCTGCAGCTCTTCCTCCTCGCCGCTGGGAACCAGCTCGGGGGTAATCTCGGTGTCGAGCACCGACTGCAGCACCTTGCAGACCTCCGGCTCGAACTGCTCCGACGAGATCACCCAGCGGATCAGGTGCTGGACCAGCGTCTTGGGCACGCCGGCGTTGACGTTGTAGTGCGACATCTGGTCGCCGACACCGTATGTCGACCAGCCCAGCGCGAGCTCGGACAGGTCGCCGGTGCCCAGCACGATGCCGCCACGCTGATTGGCCAGCCGGAACAGGTAGTCGGTGCGCAACCCGGCCTGGACGTTTTCGAAGGTGACGTCGTATACCTTCTCGCCCCGGGCGAACGGGTGATCCATATTCTTGAGCATCAGTTCCGCGGTCTCGCTGATGTCGATCTCGGCGAACGTCACGCCCAGCGCGCGGCACAGCTCGACCGCGTTTTGCTTGGTGTGGTCCCCGGTCGCGAAGCCGGGCAGCGTGAACGCCAATATGTCATTACGCGGCCGCTGTTCGCGATCCATCGCGCGGGCGGCGACGATCAGGGCGTGCGTCGAGTCCAGACCGCCGGAAATACCGATCACAATCTTGGGGAAATCCAGTGCGCGCAGCCGTTGTTCGAGACCGGCGACCTGGATGTTGTATGCCTCGAAGCAATCCTGTTCCAGCCGTTGCGGATCGGCGGGCACGAAGGGGAAGCGCTCAATCTCGCGGCGCAGCCCGATGTCGCCGCCCGGTGGGTCCACCCGGAACTCGATGCGCCGGTAGGTGTCCGTCGTCGTCCGGTGATGGCGCCGGTTGTCGTCGAAGGTGCCCATCCGGAGCCGTTCCGAGCGAAGCAATTCGAGGTCGATGTCGGCTATGCTGAGCCGCTCGCCTTTGGGGAAGCGCTCGGAGGAGGCCAGCATCACCCCGTTCTCGAACACCATGGTCTGACCGTCCCAGGCCAGGTCGGTCGTCGATTCGCCTTCCCCGGCAGCCGAATACACGTAGGCGGCCAGGCAACGGGACGAGGCCGAACGGGCCAGCAGGCAGCGGTCCTCGGCTCGGCCGATCGTGATCGGGCTGCCGGACAGGTTGGCCAGCACCGTCGCGCCCGCCAGCGCCGCCTCCGCGCTGGGCGGGATCGGCACGAACATGTCCTCGCAGATTTCCACGTGCAGCACCAGGCCGGGGACGTCGGACGCCGCGAACAGCAGGTCGGGACCGAACGGCACCTCGGCGTCGGCGAGGCGGATGGTGCCGCGCTCGTCGTCGCCGGGTGCGATCTGGCGACGCTCGTAGAACTCCCGGTAGGTGGGCAGGTAGGACTTCGGGGCCACCCCGAGCACTTGTCCGCGGTGGACGACCACGGCGGCGTTGTAGATCCGGTGCCGGTGCCGCAGCGGCGCCCCGACGACCAGGACCGGCAGCAATTCGGCCGAGGCCGCGGCGATCTCCGCAATGGCCTTCTCGACGTCGTCGAGCAACACGTCCTGCAGCACGATGTCTTCGATGGAATACCCGGACAGCGTCAGCTCCGGGAAGACGGCGAGCGCGACGGCGTCGTCGTGGCATTCCCTGGCCAGCCGCAGCACCGATTCGGCATTCGCGCCCGGATCGCCGATGACGGTGCGGTGCGTGCATGCGGCGACGCGGGCAAAGCCCTGGCTGTAAGCGTTGTAAAAGTCCATCGCCCTTCCATCGTCGTCCCAGGGGTGTCAACTCCCAGCCACCGGGTATCCCCGACACCATGAGCGACACTGCTGTCCTAGTCGTCGACATGATGAATACGTATCAGCATCCCGACGCTGAAAATCTAATACCCAATGTCGAGAAGATCATCGAGCCTTTGACCGATTTGGTTCGGCGGGCGCGCGCTGCCGACGGCGTCGACCTGGTCTATGTCAACGACAACTACGGCGACTTCACCGCCGAGTTCTCCGACATCGTCCATGCCGCATGCGACGGGGCGCGGCCGGATCTGGTGAAGCCGATCCTGCCGACCGACCAGTGCCGGGTGATGACCAAGGTGCGGCACAGCGCGTTCTACGCCACGGCGCTGGCGTATCTTCTCGGGCGGCTGGAAACCAAGCGGTTGATCATCACCGGTCAGGTCACCGAGCAATGCATCCTCTACACCGCCCTGGACGCGTACGTGCGGCACTTCCCCGTGGTGATCGCGACGGATACCGTCGCACACATCGATCCCGACCTGGGCGACGCGGCGTGCAGGATGATGCAGCAGAACATGTCCGCCGAACTCACTACCGCGGCGGACTGCCTGGGCTGAGTCTCTTACTCTGGATGGGTGATCGCCGGCCGCGCAGAATCGCCCGAACTGGTTACGTTGCTGGCCGGTCGGCGGATCGCGGTGCTCACGGGTGCCGGCATCTCCACCGATTCGGGCATTCCCGACTACCGCGGACCCGATTCACCGCCAAGCAACCCGATGACGATCCGCCAGTTCACCAGGGACCCGGTGTTTCGGCAGCGGTACTGGGCGCGCAACCACGTCGGTTGGCGGCACATGGACGACACGCTGCCCAATGCGGGCCACCGAGCGCTCGCCGCGCTCGAGGACGCGTCGGTGGTCACCGGCGTGATCACCCAGAACGTCGATCTGTTGCACACCAAGGCCGGTAGCAAAAACGTCATCAATTTGCACGGCAGCTATGCGCACGTGATCTGCCTGGACTGCGGAGCCATCATGACCCGTGCCGCCTTGGCCGAGCGGCTGGAGGCGCTCAACCCCGGCTTCATCGAACGCGCCGAAGCGATCGGCGGCCTGGCGGTGGCTCCCGACGCCGACGCCGTCGTCGCCGACACCACGTCGTTCCGCTACCTGGATTGCCAGCGCTGCCGCGGCATGCTCAAGCCCGACATCGTCTACTTTGGCGAGAGTGTCCCCAGAGACGTTGTCGCCGAAGGTTATAGGCTGGTCGACCGGGCCGAGGCGCTTTTGGTCGCCGGGTCGTCGCTGACCGTGTTCTCCGGCTACCGGTTCGTCCGTCACGCCGCCGCGCGGGGCATCCCGGTGGCCATCGTCAACCGTGGCGCGACCCGCGGCGACGCCCTGGCCACCGTCAAGGTCGACGGCGGCTGCTCGGAGTTGCTGGCGCTGCTGGCCAACGAATTAGCGCCCCTGTCAACGCGTTAGAAGGTGCACGGCATGCTGCGGATGGCGTGCACGAAATTGCCGGCCAGATACGCCGGCTCGCCGGCCTGGATGTCGGGCAGCTGACGGAACAGCTCGCCGAAGATGGCCCGCAGCTGCGCGCGCGCCACGTGTGCGCCCAGGCAGAAGTGCAGTCCGCCGCCGCCGAAACCGACGTGCGGATTGGGGTCTCGGCTCAGGGTCAAACGTTCCGGGTGGTCGAACGCCTCGGTATCCCAGTTGCCGGACGGGTAGAACATGACCACCTTCTCGCCCGCCGCGATGGTCTGACCGCCCAGCTCGATATCCGTTGCGGCGGTACGGCGGAAGGTCATGACCGGGGTTGCCCAGCGGATGAACTCCTCAATGGCGGTACCGATCCGGTTGTCGAAATCCTGCAGCAGCCAAGACTTTTCGTCGGGGAAATCGGTGAGCGCCCTCAGGGTGTGGCTGATGGTTTGCCGGGTGGTGTCGTTGCCCGCCACCGAGAGCAGGACGAAGAACGCCGCCACCTCCGCATCTTCCAGACGGTCGCCGTCCACCTCGGCGGTGACCAGGCTGCTGATCAGGTCGTCACCGGGGTGCTCGCGACGCTCGGTGGCCAGTGCGCCGACGACCTGGTGTAGATACAGCTGGTTTTCCACCAGGACTTCCATCGCCGGGCGCCCGTTTAGGAATTCCGGGTCGGCCCAGGAGACCAGGGCGTCGGTGGCGTGCGCCATGCGCTCACGCTCGGATTCCGGAATTCCCATCATGTCCGACAGGGTGCGGATCGGCAGTTCCTTGGCGCAGTGGTCGACGAAATCCGCGCCGGTGCCGGCGGCCTTCAATTCCTCGACGATAGTCTTGGCGTTGGCATTGATCGAGTCCTCGATGCGTCGGACCTGCCGGGGGCTGAGCGCGGCATGAGCGAGCTTGCGCAGCTTGGTGTGTCGCGGTGGGTCCATCGCCAGAAACGATTGCGACGCCTCGAGCAACTCCACCGGAATGCTCTCGAACATCACCCCCCGGCCGGACAGGAAGACGCCGTTGTTGCGGCTGACCGCGACGATGTCGGAGCGCCGGGTCACCGCCCAGAAGCCGGGGTCGGTCGGATCGGGCATCAGCGAGTCTTCGACGGGCGGGTGCCAGCTCACCGGGCGCTCGGCGCGCAGCACGGCGAAGGAGCGTTCCCGATCCGCCGCGGTGGTGGACCAGAACGCCCGCGAGGACAGATCGATCTCGTCGTAGGCGCGACCGGACTTGTCGGTCCCGGACTTACCCGTCAGCACGGCCATGGTGGTGATCCTCCGTCTCGTATGACCCCGGTCACAAGCTGCTCGTGACGATATGCCTAGACACTGTGTCTAGTCAATATGTCGGTCACTCGGCTATGCTCGGCGCATGCCGTCGCTCACCCGCAAGCCGCAGGGCAACCGGAGCCTGGGGCGCGAGCAGCGGCGCGAGCAGCTGGAGCGCCGGCTGTTGGACGCCACCGAACGGCTGATGCGCGACGGCGCCAGCTTCACCGAACTCAGCGTGGATCGGCTGTCGAACGAGGCCGGCATCTCCCGGGCCAGCTTTTACATTTACTTCGAGGACAAGGGTCAGCTGCTCCGCCGGCTGGCGGGCCAGGTGTTCGCCGACCTGACCGAGGGCGCCCGCAGCTGGTGGAGCGTGGCCGGACGGCACAATCCGGACGACGTGCGCACGGCGATGAGCCGCATCATCGCCACCTATCGGCGGCATCAGGCGGTGCTGGTCGCGCTCAATGAGATGGCCGCCTATGACCCGCAGACGGCGGAGACGTATCGCGAACTGCTGACCGGGATCTCGGAGCAGTTCACCCACGTCATCGAAGGCGGCCAGGCCGACGGCTCGATCCGTCCCGAGCTGGTCCCGCTGACCACCGCCAGCGCGCTGACCTGGATGGTCGAGCGGGCCTGCCAGCAGAACCTCCCAATAAAGCCACCCCAGTACGACGCCGAGCTGGCCGCGACCCTGACCGAAATTGTCTGGGGCGCACTGTATCTCAAGCCCATCTCGGCGAGCTGACAGTAGCGCGAGCCTACACCGCCACCAGGTCGTCGGCGTGCACCGCGGGCCTGCGCAGCTCGCCGGGCAGCTCGGAGGTCGAGCGGCCCATCATCGTGGTCAATTCGGTGGCGTCGTAGGCGACCACGCCACGGGCCACCATCACGGCGTCCGGGTCACGCAATTCGACGACGTCGCCGGCGTAGAACCGGCCGGCCACCGCGGTGATCCCGGCGGGCAGCAGCGACCGACGCTGATGCACCACGGCGCGCACCGCGCCCTCGTCCAGGGTCAGCGCGCCCGCGGCCTCTGCGGCGTAGCGGACCCAGAACCGCCGCGCCGACATCCGCACCGGGCGTGCCGCGAACACCGTGCCGACCGAGGCGTCGGTAAGCGCGGTGGCGGCGTCGGCGGCGGCGGCCAGCAGCACCGGCACACCGGCATCGGCGGCCAGCAGCGCCGAGGACATTTTGGAGGTCATCCCGCCGGTACCCAAATCGCTTCCTGGACCGGCGATTACACCGATCAGATCAGCGGAGCCCGACACCTCCGAGATGAACCTCGCGCCGTCGGTCTTGCGGGGATCCGAATCGTAGAGCCCATCGATGTCGGACAGCAACACCAACGCCTCGGCGCCGACCAGGTGAGCCACCAGCGCCGACAGCCGGTCGTTGTCGCCGAACCGGATCTCGTTGGTGGCCACCGTGTCGTTTTCGTTGACGATCGCCACCGCGTGCAGGGCGCGCAGCCGATCCAGCGTGCGCTGGGCGTTGGTGTGCTGGGCCCGCATCGCAAAATCGTGCGCGCTGAGCAGCACCTGCCCGACCGTGCGGCCATAGTGGGCGAACGCGGCGCTCCACGAATTCACCAGCGCGACCTGGCCGACGCTGGCCGCCGCCTGCTTCGTCGCCAAATCCCTTGGGCGACGGGATAATCCGAGCGGCTCGATGCCGGCGGCGATGGCCCCCGACGACACGATGACGACGTCGGTGCCCGCCTTCATCCGCGCCTCGATCGCATCGGCGAGTCCGGCCAGCCGGCCGGCATCGAACACCCCGGTCGGTGTGGTCAGCGCGTTGGTCCCCACCTTGACCACCAGGCTGCGCGCATTGCGGATGACGTCGCGGTGGGCGGTCACGATGCGCCGCTCTCCCCCGCCAGCGGGAGGTGCCCCCACCTCATCGCTACGCTCTGCATCGTCGCCGGCGGTCACGACTCCTCACCGTGTTCTCTGGTTCTGCGCCGCTCTCCCCCGCCAGCGGGAGGTGCCCCCACCTCATCGCTGCGCTCTGCATCGTCGCCGGCGCGGCGCTGCCGCCGGGCGGCCTTGCGCTCGGCGGCGCCGACGCGCTCGGTGCGCTCCAGCCGCGCGTCGGTGCCCCTTCCGGACATCGGGCCCTTCATCGCAGCCTGTTGTCCGGCAGGCGTTTGCGGCTCCCAATCGAATGTCATGTCCCCGATGGTCACTTCGCAGCCCGGCCGCGCACCCAGCCGCAGCAATTCTTCTTCGACACCGAGGCGCGCCAGCCGGTCGGCGAGATATCCCACGGCCTCGTCGTTGTCGAAGTTGGTCTGTCGGATCCACCGCTCGGGCCGCGCCCCGCTGACCACGAAGGCGCCCGGCTGTTCCGGATCCGGCTCGACGCTGAAACCGCTGTCATCGACGGGAACCGGACGGATCACCGGGCGACGCGGCACGACCTCCGGCTGGGCGGCCTGGTATTCCGAGATCATCTTCCATAATCCGAAGATCAACGGCTGCAATCCTTCTCGTGCGACCGTTGACACCAGGAACACCGGCCAGCCGCGCTCGGCGATCTCGTCGCGGACGAATTCGGCAAGCTCGCGCGCCTCGGGCACGTCGATCTTGTTGAGCACCACCGCGCGGGGCCGCTCGGTCAGATCACCCAGCGTCGCATCCCCTTGCAGGGTCGGCGTGTACGCGGCGAGCTCGGCCTCCAACGCGTCGATGTCCGAGATAGGGTCGCGGCCGGGTTCCGCGGTGGCGCAATCGACGACATGCACCAGCACCGCGCATCGCTCGATGTGCCGAAGGAAGTCCAGGCCCAGTCCGCGGCCCTGGGAGGCACCCGGGATCAGGCCGGGCACGTCGGCGACGGTGAAAGTGTGCTCGCCCGCCGATACCACACCCAGGTTGGGAACCAGCGTGGTGAACGGGTAGTCGGCGATCTTGGGTTTGGCCGCCGAGATCGTGGACACCAGTGACGATTTCCCCGCCGAGGGAAAACCGATCAGGCCGGCGTCGGCGACGGTCTTGAGTTCCAGGGTCAGGTCGCGGGTCTGGCCCTGCTCACCCAGCAGCGCAAAGCCGGGGGCCTTACGTGCCCGCGACGCGAGCGCGGCGTTGCCCAGCCCGCCGCGGCCACCCGCGGCGGCTTCAAAGCGGGTGCCGGCGCCGACCAGATCGGCCAGCAGCCGGCCGTTTTCGTCGAGGACGACGGTGCCGTCGGGGACTTTGACTTCCAGGTCGGCACCGGCGGCGCCGTCGCGGTTGTTGCCCATCCCCTGCTTGCCCGAGGGCGCGGTGACGTGCGGATGGAAATGGAAGTCGAGCAGGGTGTGCACCTGCGGATCGACGACCAAGACGATGCTGCCGCCGCGGCCGCCGTTACCGCCGTCCGGGCCGCCGAGCGGCTTGAACTTCTCGCGATGGACCGAGGCGCAGCCGTTACCTCCGGCACCGGCGCGCGCATGGATGACGACGCGGTCGACGAACCGAGGCATCGTGGGTCCTCTCACCTACCTCCGGGCGCCGAAATCACCGGGCTGGGCCCGGAACACGCTCAGTCGGCGGCTTGTCCCGCGGTCACGATGTTGACGGTCTTGCGGCCGCGCTTGACGCCGAACTCGACGGCGCCGGCTTCCTTGGCGAACAACGTGTCGTCCCCGCCGCGCCCGACACCCACGCCCGGGTGGAACTTGGTGCCGCGCTGCCGAACGATGATCTCGCCCGCCTTGACGACCTGGCCGCCGAATCGCTTGACGCCCAGCCGCTGCGCGGCGGAATCGCGACCGTTGCGCGAGCTGGAAGCGCCTTTCTTGTGTGCCATATCTATCGCCTCATCACTTGATGCCGGTGACCTTCAGGACCGTCAGCTGCTGACGGTGCCCCTGACGCTTGTGGTAGCCGGTCTTGTTCCTGAACTTGTGGATACGGATCTTGGGGCCCTTGGTGTGCTCGAGGACCTCGCCGGTCACGGCGACCTTGGCCAGCGCCGCCGCATCGGTGGTCACCTCGGCGCCGTCCACCACCAGGGCGACCGGCAGCGACACGTTTGAGCCGGGCTCGGACTCGAGCTTCTCGACCTTGACCACGTCCCCGACGGCGACCTTGTACTGCTTGCCGCCCGTCTTCACGATTGCGTAGGTCGCCATCGTTGCTCCTGCTCCTTCTGCTAGCCGCTGCTCTGCGCGTCGCGCGCGAACCAGCCGCGGTGCGCGTGGTGGGTCTGGGTTGCGGGCCTGCGCCGATTCCCCGGGAGTCCCGCTGCCGCCGGCCGAAGTTTAGTTGCCCGGCCTGACGACAACTGTCCAAGGGTACGTGACCAGCGGCTACAGGGTCAAACCGGACACGACCAGCGCGGTGTGGCCGCCGACTCAGTCCGCGTGGATCGGCGGTCCAGCCGGCCTGCCCGCGGCGCGTCTGCGCCTGGGGCGTGCCGGGCCGGCCTGGTCGGCCCCAGCCGAGCCCTGCCCGGGATCGGTGTCGTCCGAATCGTCGTCCTCGGTGTCCAGATCGTCGTCGTCGAGCTCGAGATCCTCGTCGTCGTCGCCGAGATCCTCTTCGTCGTCGATATCCTCGTCGTCGTCGAGGTCGTCATCGTCCGAGTCCTCGTCGTCTTCGTCCTCGTCGTCTTCGTCGTCCGAGTCCTCGTCTTCGTCGTCTTCGTCGTCCGAGTCCTCGTCTGTGTCGTCGAAGTCCTCTTGGTCGGCTTCCGCGGCCTCGCCGGCTCGCGCCGCCTTGTCCTGATCGAGCGCGTCGGTGGTGTCCTCGGTGGTCTCGTCGGCTTCGTCGTCGTCGTCGGACTGCGTGGAGGAACCGGCGGCCATCGCCTTGAACATCGGATGTTCACCGGGCGCGTGGGTGGGCACCTTCGCCACCACCGGCTCTTCGGCTTTGTTCTTCTTGCGCCTGCCCCGGCGGCCACCACCACCGGATTCGGATCTGCGGCCGTTCGACGGGGACGAATCCACCGGGTCGGTGTGCAACAGGATTCCGCGCCCGCCGCAGGCAGAACACGACGTCGAGAACGCCTCGATCAGCCCGGTGCCCAGCCGCTTACGGGTCAGCTGGACCAGCCCGAGCGAGGTCACCTCGGACACCTGATGCCGGGTACGGTCACGGGCCAGCGCCTCGGTCAGCCGCCGCAGCACCAGATCGCGGTTGGACTCCAGCACCATGTCGATGAAGTCGATCACCACGATGCCGCCGATGTCGCGCAGCCGCAGCTGACGCACGATCTCCTCGGCCGCCTCGAGGTTGTTCTTCGTGACGGTCTGCTCGAGGTTGCCCCCGGAACCGGTGAACTTGCCGGTGTTGACGTCGACCACCGTCATGGCCTCGGTCCGGTCGATGACCAGCGTGCCGCCCGAGGGCAGCCACACCTTGCGCTCCATCGCCTTGGCGAGCTGCTCGTCGATGCGATGCACCGCAAACACGTCCGGGCCGGCCTGCCCGTCCGGCCCAGCCGGCGGTTCGTACTTCGTCAGCTTCGAAACCAGGTCGGGCGCAACGGAATTCACGTAGTCGTTGATGGTGGTCCAGGCCTCGTCACCGGAGACGATGAGGCCGGCGAAGTCCTCGTTGAACAGGTCGCGGATGACCTTGACCAACACGTCGGGCTCTTCGTAGAGGGCCACCGCGGCGCCGGCGGCCTTCTCCTTGATCTCGATCGCCTTGGCCTCGATCTGCTTCCAACGCTCCTGCAGTCGGCTGACGTCGCTGCGGATGTCCTCTTCTTTGACGCCCTCGGACGCGGTCCGGATGATCACACCGGCGTCGGACGGCACCACTTCGCGCAGGATCTCTTTGAGCCGTTGCCGTTCGGTGTCGGGCAGCTTGCGGCTGATCCCGGTCGACGACGCCCCCGGCACATAGACCAGGTAGCGGCCCGCCAGGGACACCTGCGTGGTGAGCCGCGCGCCCTTGTGCCCGACCGGGTCCTTGCTGACCTGGACGACGACGTAGTCGCCGGGTTTGAGGGCCTGCTCGATCTTGCGGTCGGATCCGCCGAGACCGGCGGCTTCCCAGTTCACCTCGCCGGCGTAGAGCACACCGTTGCGACCGCGGCCGATGTCGACGAACGCCGCCTCCATCGACGGCAGCACGTTCTGCACGATGCCCAGGTAGATGTTGCCCACCAGCGACGCCGACGCGGCCGACGTGACGAAGTGCTCGACGACGATGCCGTCCTCGAGCACCGCGATCTGGGTGTAACGCGAGCCCTGGTGCGGCGGCTCGGTGCGGACCCGGTCGCGCACCACCATCATCCGCTCCACGGCCTCACGGCGGGCCAGGAATTCGGCCTCGGTCAGCACCGGGGGGCGGCGACGCCCGGCATCGCGACCGTCCCGGCGCCGTTGCCGCTTGGCCTCCAGCCGAGTGGAGCCGTTGATGCCCTTGATCTCGTTGTTCGAGCTGCCGGAGTCATCGCCGCCGCCGCTCTTGCCGTTGCGTGGCGGCCGCTCGTGCACCACGGTGTTGGGCGGATCGTCGGGCGATGACGCCTCGTCGTTGTCGTCGCCCGATCCGGATTTACGTCGCCGTCGCCGGCGGCGGCGGCGGTTGCCCCCGTCGGCCGAACCGTCGTCACCGTTGTCGGAGTCGTCGGAGTCATCTGAGTCGTCGGAGTCCTGGCCATCGGAGTCATCGGAGTCGGTGGAGTCGGCGGGGCCGCCCCTCTTGCCCCGCGGTTGCCCCTCGTCCTCGTCACCGTCGTCGCCCTGGCCGTCGGATGCGCCCTGCTCACCGCGCCCGCGGCCACGACCGCGGCGGCCGCGACGCCGCCGCCGGTTCGACGGGCGGTCGGCCTGGTCGTCGTCGTCGCTGTCGGAATCGTCGGAGTCGGCGTCGTCGTCGCTGCCGGCGTCCTCCTCGCGCGCGTCGATCGGCTGCGGCGCGACGAACAGCGGCATGTAGTGCGGCCGCTCGGCGGCGTTGTCCGGGGTCTCGAGCAGCAGCCGCGATTCGGGTTCGTCGGCCGCGGCGTCGGCGACCGCCGGAGCGCTATCCGCGGGTTGTGCGGCCGCCAGCAGGTCTCGCACCCGGACCGCGTCGTCGCGGTCCACGGTGGAATGCGCGCTGCGGATCCGCCCGTCCAGTTCGCTCAGCGCGTCCAGCACCCGCTTGCTGGTCGTCCCCAGCGTCCGGGCCAGCGAATGAACTCTCAGGCGGTCCGGCAGTTCCTCGGGCCGAGTCGATTCTTCTGATGGGTCTGCAGTCGGTGCACCGTCTACCACGTATTCTCCTCAAGCCCCCGGGCGCGTCGTTGCGACGCGGCCACGCGAGGGCTTCGCTATGGACCCGGGTCACTTCTCCCGGGCTTGTGATGGTCTCGCCCCGAGCGGCCCAGGATCGCAGACCCACTCGGCGCCGTGCTGAATGACGGCTTGACATGCAGCGAACCAAGGCGACGGGGCTATGGTCGCGCTTGTCTAAGTCTTCATTCGGGTGTCTGACGCCGGTCCGGCGACGTTCACCCGAGACCAGTATCCCACATCACGCGGCCGGTCCAGCCACACCTGATGCAGCCGGCTTCAGCAAACCGCTCGCGGGCGCGATCTCCGCAGCTCTAGGCGTTGGGAAACCAGAGCGCGATTTCGCGCTTGGCCGACTCGACCGAATCCGACCCGTGCACCAGGTTGAACTGGGTTTCTAGCCCGAAATCGCCGCGGATCGTGCCGGGGACCGCCTTCTCCACCGGGTCAGTACCGCCCGCGAGCTGCCGGAATGCCGCGATCGCGCGCGGCCCCTCCACGATGGCCGCCACCACCGGACCCGAGGTGATGAACTCCAGCAGCGACTCGAAGAAGGGCTTGCCGTCGTGTTCGGCGTAGTGCTGGGCGGCGAGGTCGCGGCCGACGAGCCGGAGCTCCAGCGCCGTGATGGAGAGGCCCTTGCGCTCGATGCGGCCGATGATCTCCCCGACCAGCTGCCGCTGCACGCCATCGGGCTTGATCAGTACCAATGTCCGTTCGGTCACGGCGCACAGCGTACATAACCAGGCGGCACCGAGCTGGGCGACGGCAACCGGCCCCTGCTCGGACCGTTACGCCGCCGCCTGCGGGCCTCATTCCTGCCTGCGCCGGACCTCGGCCCGGAAGTAGGCGATCAAGCCCCACAGGCCGGTGAACAGCACGCCGATGAACCCCACCCCCGGGTAGACCGCGAAGCCCGCGAGCAGGATCACCTGCACGCCGAGGTTGGCCCAGATCGCCCAGGGTTTGCGCTGTACCCCGGACATCAGGATCAGCAGCGTGGCCAGCCCGATCAGGTAGACCAGCGACACCGTCGTCAGGCCGCCGCCGACCGCGCCCACCACCGGGATCGCCAGCAGCACCACGATCGCCTCCAGGAACAGCGTCAGCGCCATCACCGCGCCGAAGCTCCGCCACGGGTCGGCCGGCGGCGCCGGGTCGGGCGCCTCGGGGTTCTCGGGCACGTCCGATTCGGTCATTCCGGATCCCGGCCGAACAGGGTGCGCGCAGCCCCGGCGGTGACCACCGAGCCGGTGATGACGATGCCGGTGCCGGAGAAGGCTTCGGCCGGGCCGTCCACCGCGGCGTCGTCCACCAGCGCGGTCGCGACGTCGATGGCGTCGCGCAGGTTCTCGGCGGTGCTCACCCGGTCCGGTCCGAAGCGTTCGCCCGCCGCCAGGGCCAGCGACTCGACGTCGAGTGCCCGCGGGGATCCGTTGTGGGTCACCACGACAGCGTCGAACACCGGCTGCAGCGCCGCCAGAATGCCGTCGACGTCCTTGTCCGCGAGCACGCTGAGCACCCCGACGAGATAGCGGAAGTCGAATTCGCCGGCCAGGGTCTGCGCCAGCGCGGCCGCGCCGGCGGGATTGTGCGCGGCGTCGATGAACACCGTGGGCGCGCTGCGCATCCGCTCCAGCCGGCCGGGGCTGGCGACGGCGGCGAAACCCGCCCGCACCGCCTCGACGTCGAGCTGGCGCTGCGCACCGGCGCCGAAGAACGCCTCCACCGCCGCGAGGGCCAGTGCGGCGTTGTGCGCCTGGTGTTCGCCGTGCAGCGGCAGGTAGACATCGGAATACACCCCACCGAGACCCTGCAGCTGCAACACCTGCCCGCCGATCGCGACCTGACGGCCCAGGACGGCGAACTCGGAGTCCTCGCGGGCCACCGCGGCGTCGGCGCGCACCGCTTGGGCCAACAGCACTTCCATCGCCTCGGGTGCCTGGCGCCCGATGACCGCGACGGTGTCGGGTGCCCCCTCGGGCGCCTTGGTGATGATGCCGGCCTTCTCCCCCGCGATGCCGGCCAGGTCGTCGCCCAGGTATTCGACGTGGTCGATGGAGACCGGGGTGATGACCGCCACCGGGGCGTTGATCACGTTGGTGGCATCCCAACGCCCCCCCATTCCCACCTCGACCACGGCGACGTCGACGGGGGCGTCGGCGAACGCGGCGAACGCCATCGCGGTCAGCACCTCGAACTTGCTCATCGCCGGGCCGCCGTCCGCCTGCGACTGCGCGTCGACCATCTGCACGAACGGCTCGATCTCGCGGTAGGTCGCCACGTATTGGGCCGGGCTGATCGGTTTGGAGTCGATCGAGATGCGTTCTACCGCCGATTGCAGGTGCGGGCTGGTGGTGCGCCCGGTACGGCGGTGCAGCGCGGTGATCAGGGCGTCGATCATCCGTGCCACCGAGGTCTTGCCGTTGGTGCCCGCGACGTGGATCGACGGGTAGGCCAGCTGCGGCGAGCCCAGCAGGTCCATCAGCGCGCTGATCCGGGTCAGGCTCGGCTCGATCTTGGTCTCCGGCCAGCGCTGGTCCAGCAGGTGCTCGACCTGCAACAGCGACGCGATTTCGTCCGGGGTGGGGACCGGGTCGGGGATCTCGGCGGGCACCTCGTCCTGCGGCCAGTCGGGCGGCTCAGTCATCGGTCACTCACTGCAGCCCGGTTAGCCGGGCGTTGATTCGCTCGGTTTCCTCCTGGGCCACGCGCTGACGGTCCCGGATCTTGTCGACGACGTTCTGCGGGGCCTTGCCCAGGAACTCGTCGTTGGCCAATTTGGCGGTGGTCGACGCCAGCTCCTTGTGCGCCGCGGCCAAGTCCTTTTCCAGCCGGCGCCGTTCGGCGGCGACGTCGATGGTGCCCGAGGTGTCGAGCTCGACGACGACGGTGCCGCTGCTGAGCCGCACTTCCACCGACGCCGACGGGCGAAACTCCGGGCCGGCGGCCGTAAGCCACGCCAGCGACGTCACCGCGCTCACCTGGGTGCTCAGATCGGCTTCGTCGACACCGGCCATCCGGGCCGGCACCTTTTGCCGGTCCGCCAGCCCTTGATCGCTGCGGAACCGGCGCACCTCGGTCACCAGCTTCTGCATGTCGGTAATCCGCTGTGCGGCAACCGGATCCAGGCTGATTCCGGACGACTGCGGCCAGTCGGCGATCACCAGGGACTCGTGTTGGCCGTCATCGCCGGTCAGCGCCTGCCACAGCGCCTCGGTGATGAAGGGGATCACCGGGTGTAGCAACCGCAGCAGGGTGTCCAGCGTCGCCGCCAGCACGGCCGTGGTGTGTGTGATCCCTTCGGCCAGTTGCGTCTTGGCCAATTCGACATACCAGTCGCAGAATTCGTCCCACGCGAAGTGGTAGAGCGCCTCGCAGGCGCGACTGAATTCGTAGCTGTCAAAAGCCGAATCAACTTCGGCGCGAACTTCTTCCAGTCGCCCGAGAATCCATCGGTCGGCATCGGTGAGCTCGGCCGGTGCGGGCAACGGGGCCAGCTTCGCGCCGTTGAGCAGCGCGTAGCGGGTGGCGTTGAACAACTTGGTACAGAAATTGCGCGACGCCCGGACATGGTCCTCACCGATGGCCAAATCACCGCCGGGACTGGCGCCGCGGGCCAGCGTGAACCGCAGCGCGTCGGCTCCGAAGATTTCCACCCAGTCCAGAGGGTCGATGACATTGCCCTTGGACTTGCTCATCTTACGGCCGGACTCGTCGCGGATCAGACCGTGCAGGAAGACATCGGTGAACGGCACCTGCGGGCCGCGGCGGCCGCCCAGGGTGATGGCTTCGTCGTCACCGACGAAGGTGCCGAACATCATCATCCGGGCCACCCAGAAGAAGAGGATGTCATAGCCGGTGACCAGAACGCTTGTGGGATAGAACTTTTCGAGCTCCGGGGTCTTGTCGGGCCAGCCCAACGTGGAGAACGGCCACAGGCCCGAGGAAAACCAGGTATCCAGCACGTCAGGGTCCTGCACCCATCCCTCCGGCGGCGTTTCGTCGGGGCCGACGCAACGCTGTTCGCCATTGGGGCCGTACCAGATCGGGATGCGATGGCCCCACCACAGCTGGCGCGAAATGCACCAGTCGCGCATGTCATCGACCCAGGCAAACCAGCGGGGTTCCATGCTGGCAGGGTGAATCACGGTGTCCCCGTTACGCACTGCATCACCGGCGGCCTTGGCCAGCGATTCCACCTTGACCCACCATTGCAGCGACAGCCGCGGTTCGATGACTTCGCCGCTGCGCTCCGAATGCCCGACGCTGTGCAGATAGGGACGCTTTTCCTCGACGATACGGCCCTGCGCTGCCAGGGCCTTGCGCACCGCGACACGGGCGTCGAATCGGTCCATGCCGTCGAATTCGGTTCCGGTGTCGGCGATCACGGCCTTGACGTCCATGATGGACGGCATTGGCAGGTGGTGCCGCAGCCCGATTTCGAAGTCGTTCGGATCATGCGCGGGGGTGACTTTGACCGCCCCGGTGCCGAAATCGGGGTCCACGTGCTCGTCGGCGACGATGACCAGCTCGCGATCGACGAATGGGTGGGGCAGCGTTGTCCCGACCAGGTGCGTGTAGCGCTTGTCGTCGGGATGCACAGCGATGGCGGTGTCGCCGAGCATCGTCTCTACCCGGGTGGTCGCCACGACGATGTGCGGCTCGTCATCGTTGAGTGATCCGTATCGGAACGAGACCAACTCGCCCTCGACGTCCTCGTAGACGACCTCGATGTCCGAGATCGCCGTCTGCAGCACCGGCGACCAGTTGACCAGCCGCTCGGCCTGATAGATCAACCCGGCGTCGTAGAGCCGCTTGAAGATGGTGCGGACCGCCCGGGACAGCCCCTCGTCCATGGTGAAGCGGTCGCGGCTCCAGTCCACGCCGTCGCCGAGCCTGCGCATCTGGCCGCCAATAGCGCCGCCGGATTCCCGCTTCCACTCCCAGACCTTTTCGATGAACAGCTCTCGGCCGAAGTCCTCTTTGGTCTTGCCGTCGACCGCCAGTTGCTTCTCCACCACGCTCTGCGTCGCGATGCCGGCGTGGTCCATGCCCGGCTGCCACAGCACCTCATATCCCTGCATCCGCTTGCGCCGGGTCAGGGCGTCCATCATGGTGTGCTCGAGCGCGTGGCCCATGTGCAGGCTGCCGGTCACGTTCGGCGGCGGCAGCACAATCGAATACCCGGGCTTGGTGCTATTGGGATCCGCCGTGAAGTACCCCGCGTCCACCCACTTCTGGTAGATCGCGCCTTCTACCGCACCGGGGTCCCACGACTTGGGGAGGTCGGTGGCGGGGCTGCGGCTGGCGGTCACCCGTCAATTCTAGGTAGCGGTGTTTACCTTCGTGTAAGCGCCCGAATGCGTGAGCCGGGTCACTAACTCCGCCGCTCGACCTCTAATCTCACGCCCGCGGCGGGAAATCGGTCCAGTAGCGCATCACCCATCGCGGCCGCGGGAGTGAGAACGCCACGCAGATCGGGAAGCTTGTCGCGGTCCGCTGCCAGGGCAAGGGCGCACTCCCCCAACAACACCGAAGTCGCCTTGTAACCCGGGTCACCGCGCTGCTCCATGCGCGCGACATAGCGGGCGCCGGTGGTTGTGGTGGTGAAGGTCTCGATCCGGTAGTAGCCGCGCTCCCGGGCGGCCTCGCTCGGGCCCGTTCCGGGTTTGGGCACAATTCGCTCCACCCATTTGCGCGGCAGGAACCGGAAATACCGGCTGCCCAATCCGAAGGCCGCCACGCCGATACCACCCACCACGGCGGATGCCACCGGGGCCACCGGCGAGGACCCCAGGCTCATGCTTTCGCTGTAACGCAAGTGTCGCCCGTAGGCCCAGTCCAGCAACGCGTTGCTGCGCCGCACAATTCGGGTGTTGTAGGGCGCCATCAGGAAGCCCGACGTCCATACGCCCGTCAGCTCCGGCGCGATCCGGCCACCACGGCGCCAGGGCAGATCGGGCTGGGGACCGACCTCGGGTTCGGCACCGCGGTCGGTGGTCAGCGTGTACGGGTCGGCAAGCTGGCGGCGGGCGTCGGGATCGCGGGAGGCGGTATCCAGCACTTCCAGCATCGACGCGACGGTTCCACCGGACACGCCGCCGGAGAAGGAGCGGACCACCAGATCGGTGTCGCCGAGCTCTCCGGCGCCGTCGTCTCGCACCGCCCGGTAGAGCGCATACACGCTGAGGTCCGAAGGGACGGAATCGAAGCCGCATGCATGCACGATGCGGGCTCCGGTGTCGGCGGCCTGCTTGTGGTACAGGTCGATGCTTTCCCGGACGAACATCGCCTCACCGGTCAGGTCGGCATAGTCGGTCCCCGCGGCTGCGCAGGCAGCCACCAGGGGCAACCCGTATCGGCTGTAAGGCCCGACCGTGGTGATGACGACCTGGGTGCGGGCCGCCATCTCATTGAGCGTCGAGGGCGACGAGGCGTCGGCGTTCAGGATGGGCCACGACTGCGCGCTGTCGCCCAACGTGTCGCGGACCGCGCGCAACCGTTTGGTCGACCTGCCGGCCAGAGCGATCCGCTGGTCCGGTGCCGAGCTGGCCAGATATTCCGCGGTCAGTTTCCCGACGAAGCCGGTCGCCCCATAAACCACGATGTCGAATTCGCGCGGCGTTGCGGTCACGGGCCCGACGCTACCCGACGGCGGGGGCCGCACCCCGTGGAGCTAAGAAGTGCCGGGCACGAGGGCCCGGCACTTCTTATCCGTATGACGCCGCAGCGTCGATTGCGGCTGTGGCTCAGCCTCGGCGGCCGCAGACCGGCCACGCGCCGATGCCCTGCGAGTGCAGCACGTTCTCGGCGACCCGGATCTGCTCCTCGCGGCTGGCGCCCGACGGGGAACCCGCGCCACCGTTGGCGCGCCAGGTGCTCGGGGTGAACTGCAGACCACCGGAGAAGCCGTTACCGGTGCTGATCCCCCAGTTGCCACCCGACTCGCACTGTGCGATGGCATCCCAGTTCACGCTGTACGCCCTGTGGGCGGGCGGCGGCGGGACCTCCGGGCCAGGCGGCGGAGCGTCCGGAGCCGGCGGCGGCGGAGCGTCCGGAGCCGGCGGCGGCGGAGCGTCCGGAGCCGGGGGCGGCGGAGCGTCCGGAGCCGGGGGCGGCGGAGCGTCCGGAGCCGGCGGCGGCGGCGGAGCATCGGGAGCCGGCGGCGGCGGCGGAGCATCGGGAGCGGGGCCGGCGGCCGGCGCGTTGGGGTCGAAGCCCACCGCTTCGGGGTCCGCGTGCGCGGTGGCCGATGGGATGGTCACGAGCGTGCCCGTGACGGCGGCAAGAATGAGCGTCTTTCGGACGTTCTTCAAGTGTGTTCCTTTCGCGGTGCGCGCGCCAAAGCAAGCCCACGGATGTGGGCCGAAGCTGTCTGGTTGATGCCTGCTTTGAAACGTGCCGTCTGGGTCAGGCACGGCAGCGGCGGGCCAAGTCTGCCCGGCGGGTGTTACCCACCGACCACGGTCGGGCTTTCGCCGTCCGTAGCGCCGCTCGCACGCGGGTCCGTGGATTCAATTATTTGATTACTCTTCGGTAACCCGTTGTGGGCTAACAGGGACCGTAGAAGACCCTGGCGCGTTCGTCATCTCCGGAAACCGCATATCTCGTTTCGGTAACGGGCCGATCACACCGCGGTAGCCCGGCCATTTGCGCAGGTCATCGGCGACGTTTGCGAATCGGCGCTTGGCGGGCGCGACCAAACGAATGGTGAGCCGAATCACCTGCATTTTGTGAGCTGGCGCACGTTTATTTGCGGCACTGCTATCGATTCTCCAGTGCTTCAACGGAACCGGACCCGTCCAGCGGCAAACGGCGCAGGATACCGCAACTCGCGCGTGCTTCGAGGAAGCCACGCCGACACGTGACTAAGACCACCCCGTGATTATCGACTTACATTGAACGCCAGCATATTTCGAAAGGGACGCCAATACGCTTGGCCGGGCGTTCCTCGCCAGGCAACACTCACCCGGCGTATTGCTCTGTTCTGCAACGACTCTCACGAATATCCCGCGGCAGCAACATCTTTCGGGCATTCACGGCGAGACGATGTCTCCCAGCAACACAGCCCGGCACCGCCAGCCGAGGGAATCCGATCGACTGCGGCGAGTGCGATTTCACGCGGCGCGGATTTGCCAGATGACAGCGGGCACTTTTACCGCAATACACAATCACCCCGCCTGACCACCACCGTCAGGTGCCATCTAACGATGCTCAGATCGCCGCTGCGCCAACACATCACGGTGCCCAACCGCCCGGCGACGCTAACGTAATTCAAATCGCCATACCGGAAAGGCAGTAATGCCATTCCGCGGAATATCGGATGCTTTGTTTACAGCACAGGCCGAATTATCGGCCCCATTGATTGCGCGAAATGCGGAGCCGCGGGCCGGTCGGGCCGGCGCTCGGTCTCAGCTTCGGGACTGCGCCAAAGCGAGCAGGTCGCTCTCCGTGTTGACGTTGGCCAGGAAGCGCGATTCCGGCAGCACGATCTGCTGGGCGTCGGAGGCATCGATCAGGGCGCGCATCGAGCGGGCGCCGCCGGCCACCAGGCCGGCAATCCGCTCGGCCAGATCGGTGCGGTACACCGCGGCCAGATAGTGGCTGCGACCGTCCCACGGCAGCACGATTTCGGCGCCGGTCTCGGCGGCCAGCTGCACCAGTTCGTCGATCAGATCGGCAGACAGAAGCGGCATGTCGACGGCGCAGACGAAGGCGTAGCGGGCGCCCGCCTCTGCGGCCGCCCGTAGCCCGCGTCCGGTGGCCGGTAGCGGGCCCTGGCCGCGCACCTCGTCGCGGATGACCTGCGCCTGCACCGTGGGCAGCGGTTGGCCCGGGGCGGCCATCACGAACACCGGCTCGCAGCGCTGTGCGATCACCCCGGTGACGTATTCCAGGAGCGTTGCGGCGCCGCCGGGACCGGGCAAGGTGGCCTTGTCGCGGCCCATCCGCCGAGATTCGCCGCCGGCCAGCACGATCCCTGCTAGCGACCCGGCGTTTTCCGTGTCAGGCATCTGGTCGGCCACGTCAGTCGACGGTCCAGGTGTCGCGCCCGCGCAGCAGCGATTGCAGCGCGGCGGAGTCGAAGGCCTTCGCCGACTGTGCCGCCTGCACCTGTGCGCGTGCCGCGTCGTCGTAGGTGGGCCGGCTGATGTTGCGGAAGATGCCGAGCACGGTGTGGTCGAGGTTCTGATCCGACAACCGGGACAGGGCAAAAGCGTAGGCCGAGTTGTCGGAGTGCGCGTCGTGCACCACGATCTCGTCGACCGACACGTCGGCCGTCTTGGCCACCTCCAGCCCGAAGCCCGACTTCACCACGCAGTATTCGCCGTTGGCGCCGAACACAATTGGCTCGCCGTGGCGGACGTTGATGACGCGCTCCTCGGCGCCTTCCTTGCGCAGCGCGTCGAACGAACCGTCGTTGAAGATCGGGCAGTCCTGCAGGATCTCGACCACGGCAGCGCCGCGGTGCCCGGCGGCGGCGCGCAGCACCTCGGTCAGGCCATTGCGGTCGGAGTCCAGCGCGCGCCCGACGAAGGTCGCCTCGGCGCCCAGGGCCAACGACACCGGGTTGAACGGGTGGTCCAGCGATCCCATCGGAGTCGACTTGGTGACCTTGCCGACCTCCGATGTCGGCGAGTACTGGCCCTTGGTCAGGCCGTAGATCCGGTTGTTGAACAGCAGGATGGTGATGTTGACATTGCGGCGCAGCGCGTGGATCAGGTGGTTACCGCCGATCGACAACGCGTCGCCGTCACCCGTGACCACCCACACCGAGAGGTCCTCGCGGGCCAGCGCCAGGCCGGTGGCGATGGCCGGAGCGCGGCCGTGAATCGAGTGGAAACCGTAGGTCTCCAGGTAGTACGGGAACCGGCTCGAGCAGCCGATGCCGCTGATGAACACGATGTTCTCGCGGCGCAGCCCGAGGTCGGGCAGGAAGTTGCGAATGGTGTTGAGGATGACGTAGTCACCGCAGCCCGGGCACCAACGAACCTCTTGGTCGCTGGTGAAATCCTTCGACTTCTGCGGCTGGTCCTCGGGAGTCAGCGTGGGAACCCCGTCGTTTTTGGTCAACTTGGCGGTCACACCGAGCTCTTTGCCCGCCAGGTTGCCGATCAGGTCAGTCACGAGCGCCGCTCCTCCTCATCGCTTCGCTCTGCATTGTCGCGGCGCGTGTCACGAGCGCCGCTCCCTCAGCGCTTCGCGCTAGGTTGTCGTCGGCCGGAACCACGGAGCTCATGCGCCGGCTCCCACCGTTGCTGCCGCCATCTTGGCGACCATCGTCTTGTCGTTCTCGACTTCGGCCAACGTCCCACCCAGTGCGGCGCGGATGACGCGGCCGATCTCGTCGGCCAGGAAGGCGACACCTTGCACCTTGCTGACCGACTGCACGTCCACCAGGTACTTGCCCCGCAGCAGGAACGCCAGTTGGCCCAAGTTCATCTCCGGCGCGACCACCTGCGGATAGCGCCGCAGCACCTCGCCCAGGTTGGCCGGGAAGGGGTTGAGGTAGCGCAAGTGGGCGTGCGCCACCTTGATGCCCTTGCGCCGCGCTCGCCGGCAGGCTTCACCAATCGGGCCGTACGAACTACCCCAACCGATCAGCAGTAGCTCGGCATCGCCGGTCGGATCGTCGACCTCCAGATCGGGGACCGAAATCCCGTCAATCTTGGCCTGACGCAACCGAACCATCAGATCGTGGTTGACCGGCTCGTAGGAGATGTTGCCCGAGCCGTTCGCGGCTTCCAAGCCACCGATGCGGTGCTCGAGCCCCGGGGTGCCGGGCACGGCGAATTGCCGGGCCAGGGTCTCCGGGTCACGCGCATACGGCTGGAACGGTTCATCCGGCTTGGCGAAGGTGTGCGTGATGCGCGGCAGCGTGCTGACGTCCGGAATGCGCCACGGCTCTGAGCCGTTGGCGATCGCGCCGTCGGACAACACGATCACCGGGGTGTGGTACGACACCGCGATGCGCGCGGCCTCGAGCGCGGTCTCGAAGCAGTCCGAGGGTGAGCGCGGGGCCAGTACCGCAACCGGTGATTCGCCGTTGCGGCCGAACAGCGCTTGGAGCAGGTCGGCCTGTTCTGTCTTGGTGGGCAGCCCGGTCGAGGGCCCGCCGCGCTGCACGTCGACGACCAGCAGTGGCAGCTCGGTCATCACGGCCAGCCCGAGCGCTTCGGACTTGAGCGAGATGCCCGGGCCGGAGGTGGTGGTGACGCCCAGCGCGCCGCCGTACGAGGCGCCGATTGCCGCGCAGATCCCACCGATCTCGTCCTCGGCCTGGAAGGTCATGACGTTGAAGTTCTTGTGCTTGGACAGCTCGTGCAGGATGTCGGAGGCCGGCGTGATCGGGTAGCTACCGAGCAGGACCGGGATGTCCGCCAGCTGGCCCGCCGCCACGATGCCGTACGCCAGCGCGGTGTTGCCGGATATCTGGCGGTATTCGCCCGACGGGAGTGTCGCTCGGGAGACCTCGTAGGTGGTGCCGAAAGCCTCGGTCGTCTCGCCGTAGTTCCAGCCCGCCTTCAGCGCCAGCACATTGGTCTCGGCGACATCGGGCTTGCGGGCGAACTTCTCCCGGATGAACTTTTCGCTGGTTTCGATCGGCCGCCCGTACATCCAGGACAACAGGCCCAGCGCGAACATGTTCTTGGCGCGCTGGCCGTCCTTCTTCGTGGCGCCGATCGTCTCGACGGCCCCGAGCGTGAGCGTGGTCATCGCGACGGAATGCACCACGTAGTCCGACAACTCGTCGCTCTCGAGTGGGTTGGTGACGTAGCCGACCTTGGTCAGGTTGCGCTTGGTGAACTCGTCGGAGTTCGCGATCACCATTCCCCCGCGGGGCAAGTCATCGATATTGGCTTTGAGCGCAGCGGGATTCATCGCGACGAGAACGTCGGGCCGGTCGCCGGCGGTCAGGATGTCGTAGTCCGCGATCTGAATCTGGAAGGACGAGACACCGGGCAGTGTTCCCGCGGGGGCGCGGATCTCGGCGGGATAGTTCGGCTGGGTCGCCAGGTCGTTGCCGAAAAGCGCTGCCTCGGACGTGAACCGGTCTCCGGTAAGCTGCATGCCATCGCCAGAGTCCCCCGCGAAGCGAATGACGACTTGTTCGAGGCGCTGACGGGCAGATCCGTTGGGAGAAGCCCCGTTCTGTGAGTCTGATCCGGCTCCGCCGCCGTTCGGATCCACGTCTTTGCCCTCCACTTTGTTTCACCGGACAGACAGTCCGCCGACGTTCCAGGTTACGCCCCGTTGGAGCAACGTCAGCGCAGCGGCGCTTTTATGTCACTGCCGGTATCAATTATGGCATTTGTTTGTGGGTTGTATTGCCGTCTCTTATGCGTCGCAAGCAGCGGGTTTGCCGGCAAAACACGAAGTCAATCGGGGCTACTGGCGGGTACGAAACCAAACTGTGGTATTGGTCACGTCTTTCCCTGGAAAATCGCACGCCGCGTTCCGGCGCCGGCTTTCGTCGTGGCCGTTTCCGGCGTCGCGATCAGCTAGAGCGTCAAACCCGCCGCCGCGAAGGACCCAGCTAGGTCCGGAGCGAGCGCAAGACAGCGCGCAGCGGCATCGCTGGGATTGCCGGTACGGTCCGCGATCTTGTTAGGCGCTCTTGTCCCGACGCTCGGAACGGGAAGGCTTGCGCGGCACGATGGTCGGCAGCACGTTGTCCTGGACGGTCTCCTTGGTCACCACGACTTTGGCGACGTCGTCGCGGCTCGGGATGTCATACATCACCGGCAGCAGGACCTCTTCCATGATGGCGCGCAGGCCACGGGCCCCGGTGCCGCGGTGGATCGCCTGGTCGGCGATCGCCTCCAGCGCGTCGTCGGTGAACTCCAGTTCCACGTTGTCCATTTCGAAGAGCCGGGTGTACTGCTTGACCAGCGCGTTCTTCGGCTCGGACAAGATCTTGACCAGCGATTCGCGGTCCAGGTTGGTGACCGAGGCGACCACCGGAAGTCGGCCGATGAATTCGGGGATCAGGCCGAACTTGATCAAGTCTTCGGGCATCACTTCGGCGAAGTGATCGGTGGTGTCGATCTCGGCCTTGGAGCGCACCTCGGCCCCGAAGCCCAGGCCGCGCTTACCGACGCGCTCGTAGATGATCTTCTCGAGGCCCGCGAAGGCCCCGGCGACGATGAACAGCACGTTGGTGGTGTCGATCTGGATGAACTCTTGGTGCGGGTGCTTGCGGCCGCCTTGCGGGGGAACCGAGGCCTGGGTGCCTTCCAGGATCTTCAGCAGCGCCTGCTGGACGCCCTCACCGGACACGTCGCGGGTGATCGACGGGTTCTCGCTCTTGCGGGCGATCTTGTCGACCTCATCGATGTAGATGATGCCGGTCTCGGCGCGCTTGACGTCGTAGTCGGCGGCCTGGATCAGCTTGAGCAAGATGTTCTCGACGTCCTCACCGACGTAGCCGGCCTCGGTCAGGGCGGTGGCGTCGGCGATGGCGAACGGGACGTTGAGCATCTTGGCGAGCGTCTGGGCCAGGTAGGTCTTGCCGCAGCCGGTCGGTCCGAGCATCAGAATGTTGGACTTGGTCAGCTCGACCGGCTCGTGCCGCGAGTCCCGGCCCTTTTCGCCGGCCTGGATCCGCTTGTAGTGGTTGTAGACGGCCACGGCCAGCGTCCGCTTGGCGGTGTCCTGCCCGATGACGTATCCCTCGAGGAACTCCCGGATCTCGATCGGCTTGGGGAGCTCATCAAGCTTCACGTCGTCGGCGTCGGCGAGCTCCTCCTCGATGATCTCGTTGCAGAGATCGATGCATTCATCGCAGATGTAAACGCCGGGGCCAGCAATGAGCTTCTTGACCTGCTTCTGGCTCTTCCCGCAGAACGAGCACTTCAACAGGTCACCGCCGTCTCCGATGCGCGCCATGGTGCTGAGGGCCTACTTCCTGTTCGCCGTTGGTGTTGCCTGTCCCCGCTTGTATTCACCGACGCTACCCGTTTGATCGGGCCCGACGCGACCATAAGGGCCGAATCGCGTCCATGCTATTTGCCGGAGTTCATGCCTGTTCCGTATGGATGAACATATAGCCAGACGGTGCCCGTCACTCGCGAAAGACGCGCTTTGCGTGTCTTTGGCGTGTCGCGGTCGTGATGCGACCGAGGCCGGCCGCCCTCCCACCTTGCTTCCGGTGGAGGTGCCAACCCAACGCCGACATTCACGCGAGGCCTGGGCGGACCCCCAAGAAATCACCCTACAGTGGCGACGTGGGTTTGGCTGGGGGCTTTGCATGGCCCGGCGGATCCGTGCTGCTCGACGGCGGCTTGGCCACCGAGCTGGAAGTGCGCGGGCATGACCTTTCCGATCCGTTGTGGTCGGCCAGGCTGCTCGCGGACGCCCCGCAGGACATTGCCGCCGTACACGCCGCCTACTTTCGCGCCGGGGCCGCGATCGCGACGACGGCCAGCTACCAGGCGTCGTTCGAGGGGTTCGCCGCACGCGGTCTCGATCGCCAGGAGACCGCCGGGCTGTTGCGCCGCAGCGTCGAGCTCGCGGCGGCGGCGCGGGAGGAAGCCGGCGCCGCCGGCCTCCTCGTCGCCGCCTCGATCGGACCGTACGGCGCGGCGCTGGCCGACGGATCCGAGTACCGGGGCCGATACGGCCTGTCCGTAGCGGCCCTGGCGCGATGGCATCGGCCACGGCTGGAGACCCTGGCCGAGGCCGGTGCGGATCTGCTCGCCTGCGAAACCGTGCCCGACGTCGACGAGGCGCAGGCCCTGGTCGAGCTGGTGCGCTCGGTCGGGCGCCCGGCCTGGCTGAGCTACACCATCGACGGCGACCGGACCCGCGCCGGGCAACCGCTGGCCGACGCGTTCGCGGTGGGCGCCGGCGTCGACGAGATCGTCGCGATCGGGGTGAACTGCTGCGCGCCCGGCGACGTATTGCCAGCGATCGCGCGCGCCGCAGTCGTCGGCAAGCCCGTCATCGTCTATCCGAACAGCGGTGAACGCTGGGACACATTGCGGCGCAAGTGGATTGGGCCGCCGCAGTTCAGCACGGACCTGGCGGGGCAGTGGATAGCGGCCGGGGCCCGCATCGTCGGCGGATGCTGCCGAGTGGGGCCCGCCGCTATCGAGACGCTGGCGACCTTAACGCCGCGAACGTAAGCGGGTCGCGGTTTCCGGGCCGGATTTTCGCAGTGGGAATACGCTCGCGAAGACCTGCCGCTAGGCGGTCTGCGCCGAAAGCTTCCGGTACTCCAGCACAGTGTCGATGATCCCGTAGTCCTTGGCCTCTTCGGCCGTGAGGATCTTGTCCCGGTCGGTGTCCTTGCGGATGACCGACGCGTCCTTGTTGGTGTGGCGCGCCAGCGTGGTCTCCATCAGCGTGCGCATCCGCTCGATCTCGGCGGCCTGGATCTCCAGGTCGGAGAACTGGCCCTGGATCACGCCCTGCAGCGACGGCTGGTGGATGAGGACTCGAGCGTTGGGCAGCGCCATCCGCTTACCCGGCGTCCCGGCGGCCAGCAGCACCGCCGCCGCGGAGGCGGCCTGACCCAGGCACACCGTCTGGATGTCGGCGCGCACGTACTGCATGGTGTCGTAAATCGCCATCAGCGAGGTGAATCCGCCGCCGGGCGAGTTGATGTACATGGTGATGTCGCGGTCGGGATCGAGGGATTCCAGCACCAGCAGCTGCGCCATGATGTCGTTGGCGGACGCGTCGTCCACCTGGACGCCGAGGAAGATGATGCGCTCCTCGAACAGCTTGTTGTACGGGTTGGACTCCTTGACGCCGAAGCTGGAGTGCTCGATGAACGACGGCAGGATGTAGCGCGCCTGCGGCTGGATGTTGGGGTGCTGAGTGCTCACTGGGCTTCTCCGTTGGTGATGTGGGCGGCGCGGGTGATGATGTGGTCGACGAACCCGTATTCGAGGGCTTCCTGGGCGGTGAACCAGCGGTCGCGATCGGAATCCGCCTCGATGCGTTCGATCGACTGCCCGGTGAATTCGGCGTTGAGCCGGAACATCTCCTTCTTGATGACGTGGAACTGCTCGGCCTGGATGGCGATGTCGGCGGCGCTACCGGTCACCCCACCCAGCGGCTGGTGCATGAGGATGCGCGCGTGCGGCAGCGCGAAGCGCTTGCCTTTGGTGCCCGCCGCGAGCAGGAACTCGCCCATCGAAGCGGCCATCCCCATCGCGTAGGTGGCGATGTCGCAGGGCGCGAGCACCATGGTGTCGTAGATGGCCATCCCGGCGCTGATCGATCCGCCCGGGGAGTTGATGTACAGCGAGATGTCCTTGTCGGCGTCCTCGGCGGCGAGCAGCAGAATCTGCGCGCACAGCCGGTTGGCGACTTCGTCGTTGACCTCCGAGCCCAGGAAGATGATGCGCTCAGACAGCAAGCGCTCATAGACCGAGTCCGTGAGGTTGAGCCCCTGCGAGGGCGAACGCATTTCAGACACGACTGGGTTACCTGCTTTCTCGAGATCTGTATTCACGACACTAACGAACCGAGCCCGCTGTTTCGCGGCCGCGCACCCCAGAAACGGGCGCGTTCGCTCTCAGCGTCATGGCGCGGTCAATTCCCGGCGCCGGCCTCATCGGATTCGCCGGCCTCAACTGAGTCCTCGTCGGCCTCCTCCGCCGCGCCGGCCGGCGCGGCTGCGTCGGCCTCCGAACGCTTGCCGAAGAATTCACTGGTGTCGATGGTGTTTCCGGCGGTATCGGTGACGGTCGCCGCCCGGATTACCTCGGCGATGGCCAGCGCCCGGCGCACGTCGGCGAACATGGCCGGCAGCTGGTTGTTCTCCTGGAGGTAGGCCAGCAGCTGCTGGGGCTCGATACCGTATTGGCGCGAGGTCGCCACCAACCGCTCGGTCAGGTCCTCCTGACCCACCTGGACCTCCAGCTCGTCGGCCAGGGCGTCCAGCAGCAGCTGCCGTTTGACGTCGGTCTCTGCGGCGGTGCGCGTTTCGGTCTCGAACTCTTCGCGGGACTTGCCTTGCTGGGCCAGCACTTCCTCGAGCTTGGCCTCGTCGTGGTCGAGGCCGTGCAGGGCGTTGTGCAGGGCGCTGTCCACCTGAGCCTTGACGATCGCTTCGGGCAGCGGCACCTCGACCTGCTCGAGCAGCGTGTCGAGGGCGGCCTCGCGAATGTTTTCGGCTTGCTGGGCACGCTTGGTGAGGCCGACCTGCTCGCGCAGGTTGGCCTTCAGCTCCTCGATGGTGTCGAACTCGCTGGCCAGTTGCGCGAACTCGTCGTCGGGTTCGGGTAGCTCGCGTTGCTTGATCGACTTGACGGTGACGGTCACCTGCGCGTCCTTGCCCGCGTGCTCGCCGGTCGCCAGCTGAGCGGTGAACTCCTTGGACTCGTCGACGGACAAACCGATCAGGGCTTCGTCGAGCCCCGCGATGAGCCGGCCCGAGCCGACCTCGTGGGACAGGCCTTGGGCGGCGGCGCCAGGGATCTCTTCGCCGTCGATGGTGGCCGACAGGTCGATCGAGACGAAGTCACCGTCGGCGACTGGGCGGTCCACTCCGGTCAGGGTGCCGAATCGGGCACGCAAAGACTGCAGTTCGGCGTCCACGTCCTCGTCGCTGACCTCGATCGGGTCCACCGAGACCTTGAGCGCGCCGGGGTCCGGCAGGGTCAGCTTGGGGCGGACGTCGACCTCGGCGGTGAAGGCCAGCTCCTCGCCGTACTCCTTCTTGGTGACCTCGATCTCGGGCTGGCCCAGCGGGTGCACCTCGGACTCGGCGACGGCCTGCCCGTACCGCGCGGGCAACGCCTCGTTGACGACCTGATCGAGCATCGCCTCGCGACCGAACCGCGCCTCCAGCAACTTCGCCGGCGCCTTGCCCGGACGGAAGCCGGGCAGTCGCACCTGCCGGGCCAGCTCTTTGTAGGCGCGCTGGAAGTCGGGTTCGAGTTCCGAGAAAGGGACCTCCACGTTGATGCGCACCCGGGTGGGGCTCAACTGCTCGACGGTGCTCTTCACGGGTGTGCTCCTCAGTGCTCGTTCTGTGCTCGTTCTTGGCGGCCGGTGGGTCGTGCGGGTGGCACGGGCCGGTGGTGCTGGTCGGGGTGACAGGATTTGAACCTGCGGCCTTCCGCTCCCAAAGCGGATGCGCTACCAAGCTGCGCTACACCCCGCGCTGACCTCGATGATCCTAAGGCCCCTCAACGCCGGGTTGGCCACGGGCTTCGCAGCGACATCGCAGACCTCACGGAGCGATCACAAAACCGAGTCGATTAGATTTGATCTTCGTCGCCAGCTACAGTCACGCTCGACTAACTACATGCGGGCGTAGCTCAATGGTAGAGCCCTAGTCTTCCAAACTAGCTACGCGGGTTCGATTCCCGTCGCCCGCTCGGGCTAACTATCTGCTCGATAGAGAGGCGCCATGAGCGACCCGAAGACCGACGCGTCAATCCACGGTTCATGCGCGTCGGACTTCATCGGAGTTCGCGACGCGTTCGAGCGCAATTTCACGCTGGGCGATGAAGTCGGCGCGGCCGTCGCCGTCTGGGTCGACGGGTCGCTGGTCGTCAATCTCTGGGGTGGCTGGGCCGACGGGGCCCGTACCCGCCCGTGGCAGCAGAACACCCTGACCACGGTGCTGTCCGGCACCAAAGGCCTGTCGGCCACCTGCGTGCACCAGCTCGCCGATCGCGGCGAGCTGGACCTGCAGGCGCCGGTCGCTCACTACTGGCCCGAATTCGCCCAGGCGGGCAAACAAGACATCACGCTGGCGATGGTGATGAGTCACCGATCCGGGGTGATCGGCCCACGCACCAGGATGCGGTGGGAGCAGGTCGCCGACTGGGATTACGTCTGCGAACAGCTGGCCGCCGCCGAGCCGTGGTGGAAGCCGGGCACCGCGCAGGGATACCACATGACCACCTTCGGTTTCATCATGGGCGAGGTGTTCCGCAGGGTGACCGGCCGGACCATCGGCCAGTACCTGCGCACCGAGATCGCCGAACCGTTCGGCGCCGACGTCCACATCGGGTTACCGCTGAGCGAACAGCACCGCTGCGCCGAGCGGGTCAACAAGCCGCACGCCCGCGACCTGCTGGCCGACGCGAAGGCCCCCGAGTATCCGATCAGCCTGGCTGAGCATCCCAAGGCGGGGCTGGCCATCTCGATGGGGTTCGCCCCCGACGACGAGCTCGGCTCGCACGACCTGAGCCTGTGGCGCGAACTCGAGTTCCCCGGCACCAACGGCCAGGTCTCGGCGCTGGGATTGGCGACGTTCTACAACGCGCTCGCCCAGGAGAAGGTGCTCAGCCGTGAGCACATGGACCTGGTGCGGATCTGCCAGGGCGGGCTGGAGACGGATTTGGTGCTGGGGCCGCGGGTCGCCGACCACGGATGGGGCCTGGGCTACATGCTCAACCAGCGCTGCGTCAACGGGCCCAACCCGCGGATCTTCGGCCACGGCGGGCTGGGCGGCTCGTTCGGGTTCGTCGACCTGGAGCACCGCATCGGCTACGCGTACGTGGCCAATCACTTCGACCCCACGAAGGCCAACGCGGACCCGCGCAGCCTGGTGCTGTCCAACGAGGTCTACTCCGTGCTGGGAGTCATCCAGCGCTGAAACGCAAACGCGCCCTGCCGGGACCGGCAGGGCGCGTTCGGTTGGATGACTTGTCGGATCAGGGGTGCCAGCCGGGAGGCGGCGGCGGCCCCCACGGACCACCCGGAGGTGGCGGCGGTCCCCACGGGCCACCTGGAGGCGGCGGCCCGCCACGCCAGTCGTGGCAGTGGTTCCAGTCCCAGTTATTACCCCAGCCTGGATCCCAGTTGTCACCCGGACACCATTGCGGGAAGGGTCCGGGGTGGGCCTGCGCCTCGGTTGCGACGCCCAAGCCCGCCAAACCCAGCCCGCCGATTGCGAGAGCCGTTGCGGCCATACGTGGAAGAGTTTTCACAGGAGATTTCTTACCCGCCCCGATGCTTTGACTAAACAATTCTCGCCAGTGTTTCGCGCTGAGAGTTCCCTGCCAATCCGCCCCGCCGCGGCTTTGCCGGGGCGGCCGGCTCACTTCTGGCAGGTCGGGCACCAAAAGACGTTGCGGCCCTCCAGCACCGCCGTGCGGATCGGATCGCCGGACACCCGGCACGGCTCGCCGGCGCGGCGGTACACGTAGGTGCGGGGCCGGTCGGGCCGATACGACGGCGCCCCGTGGTCGTGTTCGGGCCGCACCACGATGATCTTGCCGCGACGCAACCCGACCTTCATCAGGGCGACCAGATCGGCCCAGGCCGCGTCGAACTCGTCCTCGCCCACGTCGCGGCCGGGCCGGAACGGGTCGATCTGGTGGCGAAACAGTAACTCGCTGCGGTAGACGTTACCCACGCCGGCCATCACCGTCTGATCCATCAGCAGCGCGCCAATGGGCCTGCGAGACTTGGCAATCCGCTTCCACGCCCAGGACGGATCGGCGTCGCTGCGCAACGGGTCGGGGCCCAGCCTGGCCAGCACGTCGCTGACCTGACCCTCGTCGATGACTTCGCAGACCGTCGGGCCGCGCAGGTCGGTGCCGTAGCCGGCGCCGATCATGCGCATCCGCACCTGGCCGACCGCCTCCGGGAACAGCCCGTCGCCGGGCCGTTCCCACTCGGTAAAGGCGCCGTACAGGCCGAGATGCACGTGCACGATCGGGCCGCCGGTGTAGTGGTGAAAGAGGTGCTTGCCCCACGCGCTGGTGCGCTGCAGCACCCGGCCGTCGACTACCGCGGCCGACTCAGCGAAGCGACCCTGTGGGCTGGACACCGCGACGGGGGCGCCGGCGTATCGGCGGTGGTGCAGCCGGGCCAGCCGGTGCAGGGTATGCCCTTCGGGCACGCGCAGACCTTTCGGGCGTCAACCCGCCGCGCCGGGCACCGGCGGGGCTTGGTGGGTGCGTTCGTATTCGGTAAGGATGTCGATACGCCGTTGGTGGCGTTCGGCTTTCGACCAGGGCGTGGTCAGGAAGGCATCGACGATGGCCAGCGCCTCGGCCACGGTGTGCATGCGAGCGCCGATCCCGATCAGTTGGGCGTTGTTGTGTTCGCGGGCCAGCATCGCCGTTTCGACGCTCCAGGCCAGCGCGCAGCGTGCGCCGGGCACCTTGTTGGCGGCGATCTGCTCGCCGTTGCCCGAACCGCCCAGCACAATGCCCAGGCTGTCCGGGTCGGCCACCGTGCGTGTCGCCGCGGCGATGCAGAAGGCCGGGTAGTCGTCCTCGGCGTCGTAACTGAAGGCGCCGCAGTCGATCGGCTCGTGCCCGGATTTCGTCAGGTGATCGATGATCTGCTGCTTGAGCTCGAATCCGGCGTGGTCAGAGCCGAGGTAGACACGCATGCCCGCAATCCTTGCATAGCCGCCCGCCGACGGGCGGGCGGCGATCGCAGTGGCCCACCGGAGCCCGGCCAGCGGGGCGGTCGTCGCCGAACGCCCGCCTGGCCGGGCGCTCGGCTTCGGGCGAGCTGGTTAGTGGCGATCGCGAGCGCGGCGTAGCCGGGCGAAGCGGGTCGCCGCCATCGTGGTTAGTGGCGATCGCGAGCGCGGCGTAGCCGGGCGAAGCGGGTCGCCGCCATCGTGGTTAGTGGCGATCGCGAGCGCGGCGTAGCCGGGCGAAGCGGGTCGCCGCCATCGTGGTTAGTGGCGATCGCGAGCGCGGCGTAGCCGGGCGAAGCGGGTCGCCGCCATCGTGGTTAGTGGCGATCGCGAGCGCGGCGTAGCCGGGCGAAGCGGGTCGCCGCCATCGTGGTTAGTGGCGATCGCGAGGGCGGCGTAGCCGGGCGAAGCGGGTCGCCGCCATCGTGTCTAGTCGAATTCGGGCTTCTCGGTGCGGCTGCGCTTGAGCTCGAAGAAGTGCGGATAGGAGGCGAAGGTTACCGAGGCGTCCCACAGCTTGCCCGCTTGCTCGCCCCGCGGAATCTTGGAGAGCACCGGTCCGAAGAAGGCCACACCGTTGACGTGAATGGTCGGCGTGCCGACGTCATCGCCGACGGCGTCCATGCCGGCGTGGTGGCTCTTGCGCAGCGCCTCGTCGTACTCGCCACTGTTGGCGGCGTCGGCCAGCTCGGCCGGCAAGCCCACCTCCGCCAGCGACTGCTTGATGACGTCGTCGAGGTCCTTGTTGTCCTCGTTGTGAATGCGGGTGCCCATCGCGGTGTACAGCGGCGCGAGCACCTCGGCGCCGTGGGCCTGCTCGGCGGCGATCGCCACCCGTACCGGGCCGAACGCCTTGGCCAACCGTTCGCGGTATTCGTCGGGCAGACCCTCACGGTTTTCGTTGAGCACCGCCAGGCTCATCACGTGGAAGTTCACCTCGATGTCGCGGACCTTTTCCACCTCGAGGATCCAGCGCGAGGTGATCCACGCCCACGGACACAGCGGGTCGAACCAGAAATCGGCTTTGTTCTTCGCGGCGGCGGTGTCAGGCATGGCTCGTCCTCTCGTGGAGTTGAAAGTCTGATCTGCACAACCGTAGGCGTCTGTATCGTGTTCCCGAGATGCGCGACCCGTAAGTTGTACTCGTGGCTCTCCCCAACCTCACCCGCGAACAAGCCGTCGAGCGCGCGTCGCTGATCACCGTCGTCAGCTATCAGATCGACCTCGATCTCACCGACGGCGCCGGCGCCCCCGGCGAACGAACGTTCCACTCGGTCACCACGGTGGTGTTCGACGCGCTCGCCGGTGCCGACTCGGTCATCGACATCGCCGCCGACACCATCCGCAGCGCCACGCTCAACGGGCGCGACTTGGACGTCTCCGGTTACGACGAGTCGACCGGCATCCCGCTGCGCGGGCTGGCCGACCGCAACGTCGTCGTGGTCGACGCCGATTGCCGGTACTCAAACACCGGTGAGGGTCTGCACCGATTCGTCGACCCCGTCGACAACGAGACCTACCTGTACTCGCAGTTCGAAACCGCGGACGCCAAGCGCATGTTCGCCTGCTTCGACCAGCCCGACCTGAAGGCGACCTTCGACCTGCGGGTGATCGCGCCCACGCATTGGAAGGTGATCTCCAACGGCGCAACGGTGTCACTGACCGACGGCCTGCACACCTTTGCCACCACGCCGCGGATGAGCACCTACCTGGTGGCCCTGATCGCCGGCCCGTACGCCGAGTGGAACGACGTCTACACCGACGAGCACGGCGAGATCCCACTGGGCATCTTCTGCCGCTCGTCGCTGGCCCAATACATGGACGCCGAGCGGCTGTTCACGCAGACCAAGCAGGGTTTTGGCTTCTACCACAAGAACTTTGGCATGCCCTATGCGTTCGGCAAATACGACCAGCTGTTCGTGCCCGAATTCAACGCCGGCGCAATGGAGAACGCGGGCGCGGTGACGTTCTTGGAGGACTACGTCTTTCGCAGCAAGGTCACCCGGGCTTCCTACGAGCGGCGCGCCGAGACCGTGCTGCACGAGATGGCGCACATGTGGTTCGGCGACCTGGTCACCATGGCCTGGTGGGACGACCTGTGGTTGAACGAGTCGTTCGCGACCTTCGCATCGGTGCTGTGCCAAAGCGAGGCAACCGAATTCACCGAGGCCTGGACGACGTTTGCGACCGTCGAGAAGTCCTGGGCCTACCGTCAGGACCAGTTGCCCTCGACGCACCCCATCGCCGCCGACATCCCGGACCTGGCCGCGGTCGAGGTGAACTTTGACGGCATCACCTACGCCAAGGGCGCCTCGGTGCTCAAGCAGCTCGTCGCCTATGTCGGCCTGGAGCACTTCCTGGCCGGGCTGCGCGACTACTTCCGCGCCCACGCCTTCGGCAACGCCACGTTCGACGATCTGGTGGCGGCGCTGGAACAGGCGTCCGGGCGTGATCTGTCCGACTGGGGTCAGCAGTGGCTGAAGACGACCGGGTTGAACACGCTGCGGCCGGATTTCGACGTCGACACCGACGGCAAGTTCACCCGGTTCGCGGTGACGCAGAGCGGCGCCGCTCCGGGCGCCGGCGAAACCCGGGTGCACCGGCTGGCGGTCGGGATCTACGACGACGACGGAACCGGAAAGCTGGTGCGGGTACACCGGGAGGAACTCGACGTCGAAGGTCCCGTCATGGATGTCCCTGCGCTGGTTGGTATTCCGCGGGGCCAGCTGATTCTGGTCAATGACGACGACCTGACGTACTGCTCGTTACGGCTGGACGCCGAGTCGCTGCGCACCGCGCTGGAGCGCATCGCCGACATCGCCGAGCCGCTGCCGCGGTCGCTGGTCTGGTCGGCGGCCTGGGAGATGACCCGCGAGGCCGAGCTGCGCGCCCGCGACTTCGTCGCCCTGGTGACGGGTGGGGTGCACGCCGAGTCCGAGGTCGGGGTGGCCCAGCGGCTGCTGCTGCAGGCGCAGACGGCGCTGACGTCGTACGCCGAGCAGGGCTGGGCGCGCGAGCACGGCTGGCCGCAGTTCGCCGACCGGCTGCTGGAGCTGGCGCGTGGCGCGCAGCCCGGGTCGGATCACCAGCTCGCGTTCGTCAACACGCTGTGCTCGTCGGTGCTGTCGGCCGGCCATGTCGCGACGCTGGCGGATCTACTCGACCGCGACCCTGCCGAGTTGGGGCTGGCCGGCCTGGAAGTCGACACCGACCTGCGGTGGCGGATCGTGACGGCGCTGGCCGCCGCGGGCAGGGTCGACGCCGACGGGCCCGACACGCCATTCATCGACGCCGAGGTCCAGCGTGACCCGACCGCCGCAGGCAAGCGCCACGGGGCTCAGGCCGCGACGGCACGACCGCAGCTGCGGGTCAAGGAGGCAGCGTGGACGACGGTGGTCGAGGACGACACCTTGGCCAACATCACCGCCCGTTCGATCATCGCGGGCATCGCCCCGGCCGGGCAGGCCGAGTTGCTCAAGCCGTTCACCGCACGCTATTTCGAGGCGATCCCCGGCGTCTGGGCGCGCCGGTCCAGTGAAGTGGCCCAGACCGTGGTGATCGGCCTGTATCCGCACTGGGACATCAGTGACGACGGCGTCGCCGCGGCGGACACATTCCTGTCCGACCCGCAGGTGCCGGCGGCGTTGCGACGCCTGGTGCTCGAGGGCCAGGCCGGGGTGAAGCGGTCGTTGCGCGCGCGGCGATTCGACGCCGGCGAAGACTAGGCCGGCGAAATCCCGGCGCTGAGCACGCGGATCGCGCTGACCAGGCCGTCGACCAGGTCGCCCCGCTCGAACGCCGCGGACGCGGCGGCGACACCCAGCGGTGCCGCCGTCTCGGCTCCGCGGCCGCGAACCTGCGTGCCGTAGACCACCTCGATGACCTTCTGGTCGGGTGAGACGGCCAGCAACACCGCATTGTCCGGCGTGGGCACCTCGGCCAGGATCTCGCGCGCCCGCGCGGCGGTGTCGCTGCCCAGGTCGCCCAGGTAGATCGCGAAACGCGTCTTGGACGCCCGAGAGCCGTACTTCAGCGCATCGTCCACGGCGACCAGGTCTTTGGTCGAGAACGGGAAGTGCACCGACAGTTCGCCGGGCTCGGTGACGCCCGAGATCCGTCCGCTGGTGGTGATGACCCAGCCGGGCGGCAGCTCGGTGGGTTCTTTCGTCGCTACCTCACCACGTGCCACTGGCGCCACCTCCGACCGAGAATTCCGACGTGCCGTGCCCACCATGTCCGCCGTGGGCGTGGCCGACGTCCTCGTCGGTGGCGGCCCACAGGATCGGCGGGTGCGTCCACTTCTCACCCAGCTTGTATGCCGCTGGGTGCGGTCCCTTGTGGGACCAGATCAACACCGACAGCACAACCACCAGCAGCAGAGGTATTCCGACGATGAACAGATGGACTTGCATAGGACTCACGACGCAAACCGTATCCCACGAAGCGATCCACCGGCGCGACAGGACACCAGATTTGCGCTCAGGCCGCGCCCTCGCCGAGATATCGGGCCCAGGCGGGATCGAGCTCCTTGACCGTCGACAGCAGCCGCCAATGCTGCCCGGTCGGCGGCTGCGGCGGGCGGCGCAGCGCCCAGCCGAGCTCACTGAGCAACTTGTCGCCCTTGCGATGGTTACAGGTCGAGCAGCAGGCGACGCAGTTCTCCCAGCAATGGTCACCGCCGCGGCTGCGGGGCAGCACGTGGTCGACGGTGTCCGCCTTGGCCCCGCAGTAGGCGCAGCAGAACCGGTCGCGGTGCATCAGCGCGGCGCGGGTCATCGGCACGCGCGCCCGGTAGGGCACGCGGACATAGGACCGCAGCTGGATCACCGACGGCACCACGATCGAGCTGGTGGCCGAGTGGATGACGGGCCCGGCCGGATCGTGGTGGACCACGTCGGCCTTGCCGCAGATCACCATCACGATCGCGCGGCGCATCGGCAGCGCGGTCAGCGGCTCGTAGGTGGAGTTCAGCAGCAGCACCCGCCGGCGACTCCAGATGGACGCGCCTTCGGACCGGGCGGGCGGATGGATCTCAACACTATGCAGCGACGACGCGGCTGTAAGGCCGGTTAACCCTGCCGCGGCTACCTGAGTGCGGTGGCTGCGGCGTCTCTTGCCCTGCGCCATAGATCCTCCGCGAACAGTCCACCATGATTCGCCGCCAATCGCACCCCTATTGCAGGTGCGCGCCGTGTCGATCCGGTGAACACCAGGCATGGCGGCGGGCCGCCTCCGCTGGGCACCTCGCGGATGCACCACAATGGACGGTGATGGATCAGGTAGCAGAGTCCTTCTACGACGCGGTCGGCGGTGCCGAGACTTTCCACGCGATCGTCGCGCGTTTTTACGCCCAGGTTCCCGAAGACGAGATCCTGCGCGAGCTGTACCCGCTGGACGACCTCGAGGGGGCCGAAGAACGCCTGCGGATGTTCCTCGAGCAGTACTGGGGCGGCCCGCGCACCTACTCCGACCGGCGCGGACATCCCCGGCTGCGGATGCGTCACGTGCCGTTCCGGATCACTCCCCTGGCGCGTGACGCGTGGCTGCGGTGCATGCACACGGCCGTCGCATCCATCGATTCGCAGACCCTCGACGACGAGCACCGTCGCGAGTTGCTCGACTATCTGGAAATGGCTGCCCACTCACTGGTCAATTCGCCCCTGTAGATACCTCGCAACGAACGGAGCAGCATGAGCCCCGCAGCATGGTGGTCGAACGCGGTCTTTTACCAGGTCTATCCACGATCGTTCGCCGACAGCAACGGCGACGGTGTCGGCGACATCGACGGGATCGTCGCCCACCTGGATCACCTGGAGCGGCTGGGCATCGATGCGATTTGGCTCAGCCCGGTCACCGTCTCACCGATGGCCGACCACGGTTATGACGTCGCCGATCCCCGGGACATCGATACGTTGTTCGGCGGGATGCCCGCGATCGATCGGCTCATCGCGGCGGCGCACCAGCGGGGCATCAAGATCACCATGGACGTGGTGCCGAACCACACCAGCTCCGCGCACCCGTGGTTCCAGGCGGCGCTGGCCGCCGGGCCGGGTACCGACGCCCGGGAGCGCTATCACTTCCGCGACGGCAGGGGGCCGGGAGGGGCGCTGCCGCCGAACAACTGGACGTCGGTCTTCGGCGGATCCGCCTGGACGCGGGTGGTCGAGCCGGACGGCAACCCCGGTCAGTATTACCTGCACCTCTTCGACGCCGAGCAGCCGGACCTGAACTGGGAGAACCCCGAGGTTTTCGAGGACTTCGCGACATCGCTGCGGTTCTGGCTGGATCGCGGGGTGGACGGCTTCCGCATCGACGTCGCGCACGGGATGGCCAAGCCGCCCGGCCTGCCCGACGCCGAGGCGGACGTCAAGGTGCTGAGCCACACTGACGACGACCCGCGTTTCAACAACGCAGGCGTCCACGATATCCACCGGAAAATCCGCAAGGTCGTCGACGAGTATCCCGGAGCGGTGACCATCGGCGAGGTGTGGGTGATGGACAACCTGCTCTGGGCCGAGTATCTGCGGCCCGACGAACTCCACCTCGGCTTCAATTTCCGATTGACCAAGATCGCCTTCGAAGCCGACCAGATCCGTGACGCCATCGAGAACTCACTGGCGGCCACCGAGATCTACGACGCCGTCCCGACCTGGACGCTGTCCAACCACGACGTGGAACGCGAGGTGACCCGCTACGGGGGCGGCGACATCGGGCTGCGCAGGGCACGGGCCATGGCGATGGCGATGCTCGCCCTGCCGGGCACGGTGTTCATCTACAACGGCGAAGAGCTCGGGCTGCCCGACGTGCTGGATCTGCCCGAGGAGGTGCTGCAGGACCCGACCTGGGAGCGCTCCGGACATACCGAGCGGGGCCGCGACAAGTGCCGGGTGCCGCTCCCGTGGTCGGGTGAGGAACCCCCGTTCGGGTTCTCGTCCGCACCGGATACCTGGCTGCCGATGCCGAAGGAATGGGCGGCGCTGACCGTCGAGAAGCAAAGCGGCGACCCCGACTCCACCTTGTCGTTCTTCCAGCGCGCGCTCGAATTGCGAAAGCGCCGCGTGGAATTCGACGGCGACGGGATCGAGTGGCTGGACGCGCCCGGCGATGCGGTGATCTTCCGGCGCCCCGGCGGGCTGATCTGCGCGCTCAACTGCGGCAAATCGCCGGTGCCCCTGCCGGCCGGCGAGCTGATCCTGGCCAGTGCGCCGCTACTGGAGTGGAAACTGCCGCCGGATTCCGCGGCCTGGCTGGCGTAGCCGGCGCCGGCGAAGTCACGGTGAGCATTTCGGCGCCGACTGCTCTATATGTGGTGCATGGCTCCCTACGAGTGGACGGTGATCGGCGCCGGGCCGGCGGGCATCGCCGCGGTGGGCAGGCTGCTGGATCACGGGGTCGCCGCCAAGCGGATCGCCTGGGTTGACCCGGCCTTCGCCGGCGGCGACATCGGCGAGAAGTGGCGGTCGGTCCCGAGCAACACCCACGTCGGGCTGTTTCTCGAATATTTCCGCGGTTCCAAGGCGTTTCGGTTCTCCGAAGCACCACCCATGCCGCTCAAGGAGATCGATCCGCAAGAGACCTGCGCGCTGGGTCTGGTGGCCGAACCTTTGGTGTGGATCACCGAGCGGCTGCGCGAGCAGGTCGATGCCTTCACGGCGACCGCCACCGCGCTATTCTTGGCGAACAGGCAGTGGCGCATCCAGACGGGACAACGCGACGTCTTCTCCAAAAATGTGATCCTGGCCGTCGGCGCAGACCCGAAAAGACTGCACTATCCCGGCCTCGAGGAGATACCCGTCCAGGTCGCCCTGGATCCGGAGAAACTGGCCCGACAACCACTCGAGGGCGCGACGGTCGCCGTGTTCGGCTCGTCGCACTCGTCCATGATTGTGCTGCCGAACCTGCTGCGCCACCCCGTCAAGCGCGTCGTCAACTTCTATCGGAGTCCGCTGAAATACGCTGTCTATCTTGACGATTGGATCCTGTTTGACGACACCGGCCTGAAGGGCCGGGCGGCCGTCTGGGCGCGGGAGAACATCGACGGTGTGCTTCCCGACCGCTTGGAGCGGTGCTTGGTATCCAGCCCGCAATTCGCCGACAAACTGGCGGGGTGTGACCGCGTTGTCTACACCGTCGGCTTCGAGCGCAGGACGTCGCCCAAAACCCCGCAGTGGGGGCAGCTGGACTACAACCCCACCAACGGAATACTTGCTCCCGGCCTGTTCGGGGTGGGCATCGCGTTCCCTCAGTACGCCGAAGACCCCTACGGATACGGGCAGTTTCGGGTGGGGCTGAAGAAATTCATGGACTACCTCGACGCCGTCCTGCCGTTGTGGCTGCGCTACGGTCCCTGATTCGCGCGATCGAACCCCGCCGGCGATCGCATTTAACTCAGCCTGATCCGGTATAGACACCGCCCACGGCCGGCCGCGTCAGCCCAGTAGCAACGCGGGGTCGCCGCGGCGGCGATACACCGAACCGAACCTTGCGTCGAGCCGCAACCAGGTCGGCAGTATCCGGACCCGGATCAGTTCGTCGGCGTCGACCGCATCGGGCGACTGAGGCAGAAACCCCATCGCGGTCAACGCGAATACGGCCCGCATGGGCAATCCGACCTGCCCGTCGGCCGAGCTGACCTGAATGACTTCCTGGTCGAGCAGCGAAACCGGCGGGCCGTGAGAGCTGCTGTGCTCCTTGGCGAGTTGCGCGCCGCGCTGCGCCAGGCCCAGGATCACCCGGGCCGGGATGTCCTCGAGGTGGGTGAAGCCGGATTCCGGCGGCAAGACACCCCGCCACGCCGAGTCCATCGCGAAGCCCGGGTCGACATAACCGGATGCGTCCATCGCGGACAGGCCGCGCGCCAGCGCGTCCGCGCCCACCGACAGATCGGCGGGCCGCACCTCGCCGACGACCACCCTGCTGGCCAGCACGTCGAAACCCGTTGCGAACCACGCTGTTAGCAAGCCTTGAGCTCGAGTCCGGAATCGGATGATCGCGGCGTCATCGAGGCGCAGTGCGCGGTCAACGAACGCGGCCAGATCCGCGCGGTGGGCGTCCCGGGAGTCGGCGCCCAGCCAGAATCCTCGGTCGGCTACCTGATCCACCGTTGCAGATACTCCCGATGTTGTGGCGAGAGGCGCACCAGCCGCTCCTCCTCGATATGGACGGCGGCCAGTTGCGACTCGGCGATGACGGCGGGCTTCGACTCCGGATCCGCGGCGACCGAACGCACCTCGTAGCCCAGGGTGAAGTCGACCGCCCGCAGCCGCTTGGTCCACATGGTCACCTGCAGCGGCGAATCCACCAGCCGCAGCTGGCCTTTGTAGGTCACCTTGACCTCGGCGATGAGCAACCCGACGGTCAAGATATCGACCTCGAACGCCTCACGCAGGAACTGGACGCGCGCCTCCTCCAGGATCGTGACCATGGTGGCGTGGTTGACGTGCTGATACATGTCGATGTCCGACCAACGCACTGGCACGGGCGCGACGAAGCCGACGCTCAACTTGATGATCCTCTTCCACTGGTGCGGGTCATGCGGCGGATTTGTCGCGCGGCGACGGACAGCGTTGCGAGATCCTTCTCCCCGCTTTCCTGGATCTCGATGAGTGTTCGGCGGGCCCGCTCGACCCTGGAGGCACTCAGGTGTTCCCACTCGGCGATCTTTTCTTCACCACTTTCGTCCGGCTCCCCCACGGCGAGCACATCAAAGCACAGCGACCGCAACGAGGCATAGATGTCGTCGCGAATCGCCAAGCGCGCCAAGGAGTGCCAGCGGTCGCGTCGGGGCAGTTGGGACACCGCCGTCAGCAGCCCGTCGGTGCCGAGCCGGTTCATCAGCGCGAAATAGGTGTCGGCGACCTCGGCGGCGTCGATGTCGTTGATGTCGCCGATGTCGATGATGTCGAGCAGGCTGAAGCGGTAGAGGCCGGCGGCCACCGAATAGGCCAGGTCTTCGGGTGCACCCTGGGCGGCGAATTCCGCTGCTTCCTTTTCGACGATGGCCTTGTCGTCACCGCGCAGCCATTCCGACATGCGCGGCGTCAGCGCCTGGACCTTGGCGGCGAACCGGTTGATCTCGGCGCCGACCGCCAGGGGCTGCGGACGGTAGTTGAGCAGCCAGCGTCCGGCGCGGTCGATCAGCCTCCGGGTGTCCAGCGTGAGCCGATCCGACAGTGCCACCGGCAGATTCGCCATGCGGATGCGCCGCCATGTCTCTCCGACCCCGAAGATGGCGTCGGTGGCGACGTAGGTGCGCACCGCGTCGACCGACCCGACGCCGACGTCTTCGGCGATGCGGAACGCGTAGCTGATGCCGGCGGTGTCAACCAGGTCGTTGATCAGCATGGTGGTGACGATCTCGCGGCGTAGCTGATGGGTGCGGATCTCCGGAGCGAACCGCTCCCGCAACGGTTTAGGGAAGTACAGCGGCAGCCGGGAGGCGAACACGTCCTGCTCGGTGAGCTCGGTCCCGAGCATGTCTTCCTTGAGCCCCAGCTTCACGTGCGCCATCAGAGTGCACAGCTCCGGTGAGGTGAGCCCGATGCCTGCCTCGGCCCGCCGCGCGATCTCCTTCTCCGAGGGCAGCGCTTCTAGGTCGCGGTGGATGCCGCGCTCGTCGACCAGGTACTGAATCAGCCTGGCGTGCACCGGTAACAGGCTGGCCGCGTTCGCGCGGCTGGTGCCGATCAGGTCGTTCTGATCCTCGTTGTCGGTGAGCACCAGCTGCGCGACTTCGTCGGTCATCGACTCCAGCAGCGGTTTACGCTCCTCCGGCTTGACCTTACCGGCCGTCACCAGCGAGTCGATCAAGATTTTGATGTTGACCTCGTGGTCCGAGCAGTCCACGCCGGCCGAGTTGTCCATCGCGTCGGTGTTGATCCGGCCACCCGCCAGATCGAACTCGACGCGACCCAGCGCGGTCACCCCGAGGTTGCCGCCTTCACCGACCACCTTGGCGCGCACCTGGTTTCCGTTGACCCGGACCGGGTCGTTGGCGCGGTCGCCGACGTCGGCGTCCGATTCGGACTCCGCCTTGATGTAGGTGCCGATGCCGCCGTTGAACAGCAGATCCACCGGTGCTTGCAAGATCGCCTTGATCAGATTGGGCGGGGTCATCTCGGTGACGTCGTCCTCGATACCCAACGCGTCACTGACCTGCGGGCTGACCGGAATCGCCTTGTGTTCACGGCTGTACACCCCGCCGCCGGCACTGATCAACGACGAGTCATAGTCCTCCCAGCTGGACCGCGGCAGATTGAACATCCGCTGACGTTCCTGCCACGAAGCCGCGGCGTCGGGGTCGGGATCCAGGAAGATGTGCCGATGGTCGAAGGCGGCGAGCAACCGGATGTGCTTGCTCAGCAGCATGCCGTTGCCGAAGACGTCGCCGCTCATGTCGCCGACGCCCACCACGGTGAAGTCCTCGGTCTGGGTGTCGACATCCATTTCGCGGAAGTGCCGTTTGACGGCCTCCCACGCGCCCTTGGCGGTGATCCCCATGGCCTTGTGGTCGTAGCCGACCGACCCGCCGGACGCGAAGGCGTCGCCCAGCCAGAATCCGTAGGACTTCGCGACGTCGTTGGCGATGTCGGAGAAGGTGGCGGTGCCCTTGTCGGCCGCCACCACCAGATACGCGTCGTCGCCGTCGCGCCGCACGACTTCCGGTGGCGGACTGACCTTTCCGGTCGCGTGGTCGACGTTGTCGGTGACCTCGAGCAGGCCGGAGATGAACAGCTGATAGCAGGCGACGCCCTCCTCGCGGCTGGCGTCGCGGTCGGCGGCGGCATCGCCGGTGGGCAGCGGTGGCCGCTTGAGGACGAAGCCGCCCTTGGCGCCCACCGGCACGATGACGGCGTTCTTGACCGCTTGCGCCTTGACCAGACCCAGGATTTCGGTGCGGAAGTCGTCTCGACGGTCCGACCAGCGCAGTCCGCCACGGGCCACCGGCCCGAACCGCAGGTGCACGCCCTCGACCCGCGGCGAGTACACGAAGATCTCGTATTTGGGGCGCGGCAGTGGCAACTCGTCGACCAGCTGGGCGTCCAACTTGATCGCCAACACGTTACGCGCGCGGGCCGAACCCTGCCTTGTCACAAAGTAATTGGTCCGCAGCGTGGCCTGAACCAGCGATGCGAAGGCACGCAAGATGCGGTCGGTGTCCAGGCTGACCAGCGCGTCGATGTCGGCGGCGACCGCCGCTGCGGCCGCCTGCGCGTCGCGGCTCGACGACGACTCGGGCCTGGGGTCGAACAGCGCCTCGAAAAGCGTGACCAGCGACCGCGCGGTCGAGGCGTGCTCGTTGAGCACCGACTCGATGTAGGACTGACTGTAGGGAAAGTTCGCCTGCCGCAAATACTTTGCGTAGGCCCGCAACAGCACCACCTGCTGCCATCGAAGGCCGGCACGCATCACCAGCTCGTTGAATCGGTCGATCTCGAGGCGGCCCTGCCAGATGGCGGTGACCGCGTCCGCGAACCGCTCGGCCATCGCGTCGCGCTCGGCCTGCGTCGAGGCCAGCTCAATGGTGGGGTGCGGCGAGATCTTGAATTGATAGATCCACACCGGCAGCCCGTCGGACCGGTTGACCATGAAGGGGTGCTCCTCGAGCACCACCACACCCATGCTCTGCAGCATCGGCAGCAGCTGGCTCAGCGAGGCGGTGCGGCCGCCCATGAACCAGGTCAGCTGGGCGGTCCCGTCCTCGGCCTCGGCCTCGGTGAACACGAGCTTGACCGAGTTGTCTTGCAGCGCATTGATGATGGCAATGTGGTCGATGGCATCGGCCGGGTTGACGGCTTGCTTGTAGACCTCGGAAAAGGCGTCCGCGTAGTACTCGGCGTCGGCGTGATCCACCGCCCCTTCCGCGGCGGCGGCGATAAGCCGGTCGGTCCAGGTGCGCGCCGCCTCGCTCAGCAGCGCCTGAATGCGGATCCGGTTGTCTTCGGAAACGTCGATCGGCGCGGCGTCGGGGCCATCGGACGGCAGGCGGACCATGAAATGCATGAGGGCCCAGGGTGATTCGCTGACCCGAGCGGTGAACTCCAGTCGGGTGCCGCCGAATTCACGGACCAAGATGTCTTCGATCTGGAGCCGCACGGCCGTCGTGTAGCGGTCGCGGGGCAGATACACCAGGCAGGAAACGAAGTACTGCAGACGGTCGGCGCGCAGGAACAACAACGCGTTTCGTTGCGGGCCCAGGTCCACCACCGCCTTGGCCATCGCCAGTAGCCGTTCGGCGCTCAGGGTGAACAGCTCCGAGCGGGGAACGGTCTGGATGACGTCGAGCAGCAGCTGGCCCGGGTGAATCGGGTCGCTGTCGGCCATCGCCAGCACTTCGCGGACCCGGCGCGAGATGGTCGGGATCTCCAGGACATCGGCGTTCATGGCGGCCACCGTGAACAGCCCGACGAAGCGGTGCTCGATCACAGCGCCGTCCACGTATTCGCGGACCGCGATGGCATAGGGGTAGGCGCCGTAGCGCAGGTAGCTGCCCACCACCGATTGCGCGAGCACCAGCAGCCTGTCGTCGTCGGTCAACCGCGGGCGCGAGCCGGTACGAGTGCGCAGGACGCCGAGCCCGGGCGACCCGTCGCCGGAGACCTGTGTGTCGTGCACGTGGCAGCGCTGGTAGCCGAGCAACAGGAAGTTGCCGTTGCCCATCCAGCGCAGCAGCTCCGCGACGTCGTCGCGGTCCGGCGCGGAGAAGTGGTCATCGGTGTTGGCTTCGACCTGAGCGGCCAAATCGTTCAGCGCGGCGATCATGTCCGACGCGTCGCTGGCGACCTGCTGAACGTCGGTCAGCACCTTGGGCAGCAGCCGCTCGACCTCGGTGAGCGCCTTGCTGTCCACCGACGGCAGCAGCTGCACATGTATCCACGCCTCGCCGGCGTACTGCGAGGCGCCTTCGGCTTTCGGCTCGACGCTCAGCAGGTCGCCCTCGGGGCTGCGCTGCACTTCGAACACCGGCGTCATGATCGCCGTGTACGGGACGCCGAGCCGGTGCAACAGCACGGTGACGGAATCCATCAGCATGCCGCCGTGATCGGTGACGACCTGCAGGGCTGGACCGAATCCGGCGGGGTCTCCCGCCGGGTACACCGCGACGCGGCTTTCGCCGTCGGGCCGGTGCAGGCCCAAGCGATAATGCGCGCTGAGCATGGCCGGGGTCACGATCGCCGCCGGAACGGTCAGGTCGATGGGACCGCTGTCCGCGCCCTCCGCCTCGTCGCTATGCGGTCCGCGATAGCTCTCCACATAGGCTCTCGAGATCCACGCAGGAATGTCCTGCTGCTCGGTGAAGGTCGTCCACGGCTCGAGACCCTGTCTGGCTCCGGGATCGATCGTCATGCCGATAGCTCCCAACTGGCGACGGTTGTCAGTGCGCTCGTTCGCCTCGTTGTGTGGCGGTCCGGGGCAGAGCCGACACTAGTCGCGCGTTAGTTTGCGGTGGGTCACCCTGTGCGGCCGTGCCGCGTCGGCGCCGAGGCGTTCGATTTTGTTCTCCTCGTAGGCGCCGAAGTTGCCCTCGAACCAGAACCACTTGGCCTCGTTGTCGTCGTCGCCCTCCCAGGCCAGGATGTGTGTGCAGGTGCGGTCCAGGAACCACCGGTCGTGCGAAATGACCACCGCGCAGCCTGGGAATTGTTCGAGGGCGTTCTCCAGTGAACTCAGCGTTTCGACGTCGAGGTCGTTGGTGGGCTCGTCGAGCAGGATGAGGTTTCCGCCCTGCTTGAGCGTCAGCGCGAGGTTGAGCCTGTTGCGCTCGCCACCCGAGAGCACGCCGGCCGGTTTCTGCTGGTCGGGCCCTTTGAACCCGAACGCCGAGACGTAGGCGCGCGACGGCACCTCGGTCTGGCCGACGACGATGTGGTCGAGTCCGTCGGAGACGACTTCCCACACATTCTTTTTGGGATCGATTCCGGCGCGGGTCTGATCGACGTAGCTGAGTTTGACGGTCTCGCCGACCTTGACCGTGCCGCTGTCCGGCTGTTCGAGGCCCACGATGGTTTTGAACAGCGTGGTCTTGCCGACCCCGTTCGGGCCGATGACGCCGACGATGCCGTTGCGCGGCAGCGTGAACGACAAGTCTTTGATCAGGGTGCGGCCGTCGTAGCCCTTGTCCAGATGCTCGACCTCGACCACCACGTTGCCCAGCCGCGGGCCGACCGGGATCTGAATCTCCTCGAAGTCGAGCTTGCGCGTCTTCTCGGCCTCGGCGGCCATCTCCTCGTAGCGCTGCAGCCGCGCCTTGCTCTTGGCCTGACGCGCCTTGGCCCCGGAGCGCACCCACGCCAGCTCCTCGGCCAACCGCTTCTGCAGCTTGGCGTCCTTACGCCCCTGCACCGCGATCCGGTCGGCCTTCTTCTCCAGGTAGGTGGAGTAGTTGCCCTCGTAGGGGTAGGCGCGGCCGCGGTCCAGCTCCAAGATCCATTCGGCGACGTTGTCCAGGAAGTACCGGTCGTGGGTGACCGCCAGGATTGCGCCGGCGTAGGAAGCGAGGTGCTGCTCGAGCCACTGCACGCTCTCGGCATCCAGGTGGTTGGTGGGCTCGTCGAGGAGCAGCAGGTCCGGCTTGGACAGCAGCAGCTTGCACAGCGCGACGCGGCGACGTTCACCGCCGGACAGATTGGTCACCGGTTCGTCGGGCGGCGGGCAGCGCAGCGCGTCCATGGCCTGCTCCAGCTGCGAGTCGAGGTCCCACGCGTCGGCGTGATCGAGCTCCTCCTGCAGCCGGCCCATCTCCTCCATCAACTCGTCGGAGTAGTCGGTGGCCATCAACTCGGCGACCTCGTTGAAGCGGTCGAGCTTGACCTTGATTTCGCCCAGGCCTTCCTCGACGTTGCCGCGAACGGTCTTCTCCTCGTTCAGCGGCGGCTCCTGCAGCAAGATGCCCACGGTCGCGTCGTTGGCCAGGAAGGCATCACCGTTGTTCGGCTTATCCAGGCCCGCCATGATCCGCAAGACGCTCGACTTGCCGGCGCCGTTGGGCCCAACGACACCGATCTTGGCGCCTGGATAGAAACTCAACGTGACGTCGTCCAGGATCACCTTGTCGCCGTGCGCCTTGCGGACCTTTTTCATCGTGTAGATGAACTCAGCCATGCCGCGGTTATGCCTTTCTGGTTTGCAAGTGATCTCGCGGACCATCCTAGGCATCGCCCGGCAGCCGCAGCCCCGCGCCCGAGCCGGGGCTCAGGCGGAAATGGAAAGCGGGGCTTCGGCGGCGGCGTCGCCCGTGCCGGCCGAATCGTCACCGGCCGGCGGGTCCTCGCTATCAACGTCGGCGGTGGCGAGAGAAGTTCCCGGGGCCGCGCTGTCCGGCTCGACGGTGGGGCCGGCGTAGCCGGGCTTCTCGATGCGCACAATCGCGCGGGACACATCGGGCCCGACCGAGGTGGCACGCATCTCCAGCGACGACCGGCGGTTGCCGTCACGGTCCTCGTACTCGCTGGTGTACACGTGGCCCACCACGATCACCGGCGCGCCCTTGCCTAACGCGGCACCCACGCCGGTGACCAACTTGCCCCAGCAGTTGACGTTGATGAAAAGCGAATTGCCGGGCTCCCAGCCGCCGTCTGCCGTGCGCCGCCGGGAATTGCTGGCGACGCGGAACTTGATGACCTCCTGGTTGCCGACCTGTCGACGTTCGGGGTTGTTGACGATGTGACCGACGACGGTAAGCGAAGTTTCGAACATGGGCTGATCCCTTCTCGATTGCGTTGGCTATGGCTGCCAGTAGGCCCGGCGACACCGACGAACGCCATGGGGAACAACCCGGGCCGGCGGTCGCCTGTGGAAGAAACCGTGACTGGGGATCAGTCGGGATCGGCTGGGCCGGACCGCTTGGGCGGCTGGCCCTGCGCCAGCTGCGCCAGCATCGCGTTGTAGGCCACCAGTTCGGCGTCATCGTCGCGGTCGGCGGCCCGGTCCAACCGCTTGGCGGTGCGGCGGTCGCTGCGCGCCCACTGGATGAGCAGCGCGAGCATCACGATCACCAGCGGGAACTCCCCCGCCGCCCAGGCGATGCCCCCGCCCAGGCGCTGATCCCCCAGCAGATCGGTGTGCCAACTCAGGCCGAGCGAGCGGTAATAGTCGGCTCCGAGCACCTTCTTGGTGCCCATCAGCACCACCCCGAAGAAGGCGTGCAGCGGCAGGGACGCGAACACCACGGCCACCTTGGCCAGCGGCGGGATCGGTCGCGGTGTCGGGTCCACCCCGATCACCACCCAATAGAACAGGTAGCCGCTCAGCAGGAAGTGCACGTTCATCGCCAGGTGCCCGGCGTGGCTGCTCGCGGTGGTGTCGAAGAGGTTCGACAGATACAGCCCGTAGAACCCGGCGACGAACAACACGGTGGCCACCACCGGGTTGGTGAGGAAGCGGGAAACCCGGCTGTGCAGCGCGGCCAGCAGCCATTCCCGCATGCCCGGCGGCTCATCACGGCCGGCCGCCGGCAGCGCCCGCAGCGCCAGGGTGACCGGGGCGCCCAGCACCAACAGGATCGGGACCAGCATCGACAAGCACATATGGACCACCATGTGCATGCTGAACATCGCCGGCATGTAGCGTCCGACGCCCGACGACGTCGCGAACAGCAACACCAGGCAGCCGAGCAGCCAGGAGAAGGTCCGGCCCGGCGGCCACGTGTCGCCGCGGCGGCGCAGCCGCACCAGCGCCGCCACGTACAGCGCGGCGAAGACGAGGGCCGCGGAGCCGAAGATCAGGTCGAAGCGCCAGTCGAACAGGATGCGCGCCACGGTGGGGGGCCCGTCGAAGTCGTAACCGATCTCGGCTTCGGGGATCGACGGCAACCGCGCCGGCGGCAGGGGTGGTGGGGTGCGGCCCAGCCCGACGGCGATGCCGAAGGTCAGCCCGAAAATGGCGGACTCGACGAGCGTCAGCCGCAGTAGGGCCGCACGCGCGCGGGGAGGATTCGGATCCGCTTGCAGCGCAGCCACGCTCACCCGTCGCTGACGCCAGCCGAGCCCGCCCAGCAGGCACAGCGCGACGAACTTGGCGGTGACCAGCCGGCCGTAGTCGGTGTCGAACAGGTCGGTCGGCTGCACCCTGACCAGGGCGTTGACCAGTCCGCTCACCGCCATCGCGAGCCAACACCACAGCGCGATCATCGAGAAACGACGAGTGGCCAGCCCGAGGTGACCACCGCCGCGCAGGGCGTGGGCCAGCAGTGCGAGCAAACCACCGGCCCACAAGCTGGCGGCAACCAGATGGATCAGCAGGCTGTTGGTGGCCAGGTCGTGCGAACCGCCGGCCGACGAATGACCGGTCAACCCCAGCGGGATAAGTGTCAGCACCGACGCAGCGAGCAGCACCGGTGTCCACGACCACCGCAGCACCGACAGGCTCGCCAGCGTGACCACCGCGGCCAAAATCGCGGTCGAGCGCCAGGCCGAGGCGTTGGTGATCAGGCCGGCCAGCGACCACATCCGCGTCGGGCCGATGCCGGCCACCGGATGGCCGGACACGTCGGAAATGGTCAGCGGGACCAGCAGCGCGGCGCACACCGCCCACGCCCCCGACGCCACCGTCCCGATCCGCAGAGCCCGGTAGCCGTCGGCGTCGAGGACACCGTTGCGCTGCGGCGGCACCAGGAACGCGGCGAACAAAAACGACCCGACCGCGAGCACCGCGGCGATCTCACCCGCAGCCCGGACGAACGGCAACCCCAGCGTGGTCACCTGTCCCGGGTCGGGCAGGCCCGTCACGGCCAGCGCGCTGGCCAGCGAGAGCACGCCGATTCCCGCGGCCGTGCAACCCGCCAGCAGGGCCACCCCGGCCAACACCGGCCACACCGGCGCGCGGCGCTGGGTCGAGGCCTCGGTCGAGGTCTCGCCGGCCGGCGGGGCGACGGTCATCTGTCCAGGGTATGGGCGGGCCCGGCGGCTACCGAGGCTGGCTGTCCAGAAGCTCTTGCCGCGCCTTGGCCTCGCGGGCCACGAACTGGTCGCGCGCGATCTGTCCGACGTAGTTGAAGTCCTGCAGAATGTCGCGCAGCTCCTGCAGGAACGCGCTGCGCCTCTCCGCCAAATCCGGGGCCGGCGCAATCAGATCTTGATCCTCGATGACCTGGCGCGCGGTGGCGAACAACAGTGTCGACACCGATTCGCTGCTGCGAATCCGGGTCTGCGCCACGTACTGTCGTCCGACGCCCAACGCCAAGTCGGTCAGTTCCTTGCGTCCGATGTCCGCGGGCGCATCGCGCAGCACATCGGCGACTATCTCGTAGGCCTCGAAGAACACCCGCAACATCGCATCCGCCATTAGCGGACGCTTGGTGAACAACAGCGCGTGGATCCCGACGCCTCCGGCGGCGACCTGGCTTTCCCAATTGTTTTGCCACGCCATCTCTTCGGCGATGTGGTCCCGGAACGTCGCCGAGTCGGCGAAGTAGAAGTCGAACTTCAGCAGGTCGCGCAGCCGCATCGCCTGGGTCCAGAAGGCCTCCATGCGGTCGCCCTCGGCGCGGCGGGCGTGTGCCAGCGCGAGCTCGACGATCGACGTCTCCAGAAAGGCGTGGATCACCGAGTTGCGGTAGAAGGCGGCGGCGTGCTGTTCGTCGGGCGCGATGCGCCACACCGGTTCCCGGCCGCCGTCCACCCGGGTGATGGGGTGTCCGTTGGACAGCGCGTCGACCGCCGCGCGCACCCCGTCGTGCGTGCGCAGCCGTAATGCGCTGGTGGACATCGGGTTCTGTTTGCGTTCCAGGTAGTCCAGCGAGTCCTGTAGGGTGTGGTGCAGTTGGCCCAGTGTCAACGCCGCGCCGCGTGTGGTCAGCAGCAATGCGCAGACCAGTCCCGTCGCCGTCACCGGCGTCGCCTGCAGGATCCGCCAGGCGACTTCGAACGACATCTTCTGCAGCGCAAGCCGTTTGGCGTCCGGATCCTGGGCGAGAGGGCCGTGGGGTGCACCCAGGTACTGACGCATGGACACGGCTTCGGGAAATCGGACGTAGATCTTGCCGTAGTTGCGTTCACCCTGCGCCCGGATGAAGTTGTACAGCCAGCCGATGCCTTCTGGCGTCTTCTCACCGCCGCGGGCGTAGGCGGCGTATTCGGCGGTCTCGTGTAACTGGTCGAAGCTGATCGAGACCGGTTGCAGCAGAATGTCTTCGCTTCGACCATCCAAATACGCGTCGGCGACGTAGGCCAGCAACCCGAGCTTGGGGGGCAGCATCTTGCCGGTGCGCGAGCGGGTGCCCTCGATGGACCAGCTCAGGTTGAACCGCTTCTCGACGATGTAGCCGACGTACTCGCGCAGGACGTACTTGTACAGCGCGTTGCTGCCGATGTTGCGGCGGATGAAGATGACCCCGGAGCGTCGCAGCAACGGCCCCATCGCGCCGAACGACAAGTTGATGCCGGCGAACACGTGCACCGGCGGTAACCGGTTCTCCTGCATCGCGACCGGCACCACGGCGCCGTCGATGTAGGACCGGTGCGAGAACAACAGCACCGCCGGGTGGGCCTCCAGGCCGGCCCGCATCGCCGCGACCTGATACTCGTCGTAGTCGATGTCGGGGTCGAATCCCCGGCTGAGCGCCCGCCCGAGCACCCCGACCAGGTCGACCGACGCCCGGCTCCACCCGGTGGCGAGTTCGTCGAGCATCTTTCCGGCCTCGTCGACCGTGGCGCCGGGGATCTTGGCCAGGCCCGCGCGAAACCGGTTGGAGGACAAGATTTCCGGCTTCACCAACCGTGGTGACTTGTACTGCGGTCCGAGGATTCGGTACTCGACGCGTTCCATCGCCAAGATGGCGCGGCGGATCACGAATTGGGCGAAGTCGTTCTTGTCTTCTCCGACGGTGGTGTCGCGCCATTGCCGGCGCAGTTCGGCGACGGTGGCCGCTTCGCCGGCCACCACCCGCGCCCGCTGGGGTGCGTTCCGCACGATCTGCTCTTGCTGACGCTGGTTCGGGTGGTAGGGATCACGGCCGGGGAGCAGCCCGGCCAGCTTGGCGATGCGGCCGCGATTCGGCTCCGGCAGCCAGAACACCCGCACCGGCACGACCGAACGGTCTTCCCCCGACTCCAGCTGCTCGGCCAGGGCCGTCATCGCTTCCGGCGGCGCGTCCAGCGCCGGCAGTTTCACCAGGCGAAAATCGGCCCAGGGATGGCCGGTGCGCTGTTGATCCATCCACGCCGTAACCAGTTCCGTCTCGACCGGCGACGTCATCGACGCCAGTACCAGCGAGTCGCGTGCAGCAAGAACCGCGCTGCTGTCTGCAGCCGGTTCGGTCACGGATGCCCTCGGGGCGGCGTTTGCGGTGCCTCCGCATTGACGGCCGCCGGCTCGGCGGGTCGTTGCGCCTCGCCGTCTCTGAGCGCCACCTGGGATTCATGGGTGTTCGCGGTGGGCGGCTTCGCTTTCGGCGCGGCCTTCTTTGGCGCCGCCTTCTTGGCCGGTGTCTTCTTTGGCGCCGCCTTCTTGGGCGCCGCCTTCTTGGCCGCCGCCTTCTTCGCGGGTGCCTTCTTCGCGGGTGCCTTCTTGGCCGGCGCCTTCTTGGCCGGCGCCTTTTTCGCGGGTGCCTTCTTCGCCGGCGCTTTGTCGGTCCGGCGCTGCGCGTTGGCTGCCGCCTTCTGCTCGGCGTACAGGTCAACCTCGGGCAGTTCGTCGATCGGCCAGTTGGCCAGCGTGTCCAGGTACAGCTGACGCACCTCGGCGATACGGTCCGGCAGGGTGTCAAGTGTCCAGTCCTGCACCGAAATCGGAGGGAAGACCGCGACGTCGACGGTGCCTGGGTTGATGACGGTCGAGTTCCGGGCCGCGACGAGTTCGGCGTTGCGGATCACGATCGGGACGATCGGGATACCCGCGGCCATCGCCAGACGGAACGGCCCCTTCTTGAACGGACCGACCTCGGTGGTGTCCAGTCGGGTGCCTTCCGGAGCCATCACGATGGAAAGTCCGTTCTTGGCTCGCTCTTCGACCGTGCGCATCGTCTCCAGCGCCGAGACCGGATCGTCTCGGTCGATGAACACACCGTCCAACGCCTTACCGAGCAGGGCCATGACCGGATTCTTCTGCAGTTCCTTCTTGGCTACGGCAACCCAGTTGTCGTTCACCAGCGCACCGGCGATGACGGGGTCAACCTGATTGCGGTGGTTGTAGATGAAGACGGCCGGACGCTGGGCCCGCAGATTCTCTTTCCCGATGACATTGAGGTGTACTCCGGTGGTCGCGAGCACAGTTTGGGAGAAGACGGATGTGAAGAAATTGGCGCCCCTCCGCCGGCTGCCGGTCAACACACCCATCGCCACTGCGCCGGCGCCGACCGGGACGATCGAGCCGAGTCCGGCAAGTGTGCGCACCTGGCGCCGCAGACCGACGGGGCCACGGCTGCTGAATCTCAGGATCGGCCAACCGCGGCGCTTGGCCACCGCGGCCATCTTGCCTTCGGGGTTGGTCGGCCGCGGATTGCCGACCAGATACATCAGGGCGACGTCTTCGTCGCCGTCGGCGTAGAAGTAGCTGTCCTTGAGATCGATGTCGTGCTCGGCGGCAAAGCGTTGCACCGCAGCCGCTTTGCCCGGGCCCCACAGGATCGGCTTCTGGACGCCACCGGTGAGCATGCCGTCCTCGGTGGTCTCGAACTTGTTGGTGAGCATGTTGGGAATTCCCAGGAAACGCGCAACGGGGTTGACCTGGATGGTCAGCGCCGACGAACTGAGCACCACGGTGTGGCCGCGGGCCATGTGCGCGCGCACCAGCTCGCGCATCTCCGGGTAGATCCGTGACTCGATCCTCTGGACGAACAGCCGCTCACCGATCTCTTCCAGGTCATCGAGCAGTCGCCCGGTGAGCGCCGCGGCGGCCTTGCCGATGAGGTCCTCGAACTCGATGCGCCCCAAGGTGTGGCTCAGCCCGGCCTGCACCATGCCGAGCAGCTCTCCCACACCCATGTCGCGGCGTAACAGCCGCTCCTGGGTCAAGATGACCGCGGTGAAGCCGGCGACGAGCGTGCCGTCCAAGTCGAAGAACGCGCCGATCTTCGGTCCGGGCGGGCTGGCCATGATCTCGGCCACCGACCCGGGGAGTCGCATGTCCGCCCCTGGGGTTTCGACCTTTTCCTCCTGCTCCTTCGAGGCGCTCATGAGCCCGCCACCGATCGAGAAGTCACGGCCGGTTCGGTGAACGACGCGGGCACCGCGCGCGGCAACGGGTCACCGGCCAGCGCCAGCACCTCGTCGAAACCGTCCAACAGGCACTGGGCGAACAACGCCTCGTTCCGCACCGAGGCCCTGTCGTAGCGCACGGTGATGGTGCACCACCCGCCCCGCGAAATCAGCACCACCATCATCGCCACCCCGGGCAGCGGACCGATCCCATACTGCCGCAAGACCTTTGCGCCGGCGATGTAGGTGTCGCCCGGGAAGACCGGGACATTACTGGCCTGCACATCGGAGCCGATCACCGAGCCGGTGATGCCCTCCAGCACCGCGGTCGGCAAGACGCTGAGCACCGGCGCCATCGAACCGATGATGTTCATCGCGGGCTCGTCGCGGCGCTGCGTCATCTGGGCGCGAATCTTTTTCATCCGCGAGACGGGGTCGACGGTGCCGACCGGCGCCGCCAGGTTGACGCCGGTGAACCGGTTGCCGCCGGCCGCATCCGCTTCGGCTCGCAGGTTCACCGGCACCGCCATCGGCAGCGTGCTGATCGGCACGCCGTACGTCTGGTGGTAGCGGCGCAACGCGCCACAGAGTCCGGCAAGGTAGGCGTCGTTGATCGACCCGCCGCCGGCTTTTGCGGCTTTATGCAAGTCGGCGAGCGGGATATCGATCGCCTCGCTGCGGGTGGCCAGGCTGCGACGCCGCAGCAGCGGCGACGGCTCGGCGGCCCGGTTGAGCACCCGCATGCCCGACATGGCGTAACCGACGATCCCCGACACGGTGGCCGTCGGTTCCAGGACCGCCCGTCCGGCCGCCGATGCGGCCCCCGACAGAGCGTTCATCACGCCGCCGACAACGGCGAACGGCAGGCGGTTAATGCCTTGGCGCATCAGGTCATTGGACGTCAGATCCTGCGGGACGGGCAGCGGCAGCGTCGGCTTGGCCGGCGGATTGCGCTCGAGGTCATAGATCTCGGCGAACATCTGGACGCCGCCCACACCGTCGGTGACGGCATGGCTGACATGCAGCAGCGTCGCGGCTTTCCCGTCGGCCAGTCCCTCGACCAGGGTGGCCGTCCACAGCGGCCGCGAGATGTCCATCGGCGACTGCAGGGTGACCTCGGCGAGATCGAATACTTCGCGCAGCGTGCCGGGCTCGGACACCCGCACCCGCCGCACATGGAAATCCAGGTTGAAGTCGGGATCGATTACCCAGCGGGGCGCCGCCGTCGGCAGCGTCGGCACCACGACCTTTTGCCGCAGCCGCAGCACCCGCCGCGAGGCGCTCTCGAATCGGCCGCGGAACCGTTCCCATTCGGGCGCGCAGTCCAGGAGCTCCAGCGCCATGATGCCCGATCGGGTACGGGGATTCGCCTCTCCCCGGTGCAGTAGGTAGTCGACCGGCCCGAGCTCGTCGGACAACCTAATCGCCTCGACGGACTCAGCCATGGTCATCAGTTCGACGCGCCAACGTTGTCACCGTCGATCAAGCCTCCTGCCTCGGACCACGCACCCCAAACCGTCTACCCAACGCTAGTCGGGTTCCCGCGCTGGTGAAAGGAGCGGCAGGTGCCGAGGCGCGGGCTCAGCTGGCCGAAGTGGCCGACAGGGGCAGCGAGTCCAGCAGCGAGCTGACGCGCCGCCCGTAGACCACACCGAGGAAATCGGCGACCGCGTCAGCGGCCAACCGCGATCGAACCGTCGGCGTGATGTCGAAAGCGTGGTGCGCGTTGCCGAGTTCGGCGTGAGCCACCGTGGCCGCCCCGGCCGCGCGCAACGCCGCGCAGAAGGCGCGAGCCTGGCCGCTGGGCACCAATTCGTCCTTCTCGCCGTGCAGCACGAAGAAGGGCGGTGCCTCGCTGTGCACGTAGGAAACCGGCGACGCGGCCGTGAAGCGCTCTGGCTCGTCGGCGTAGCGGGCCTTCATCACGAACTGCTCGAGGAACGGCAGCATCAGCGGGTGCATGTTGTCGAAGTCGGTGAAGTCGTAGACGCCGTAATACGGCGCCACCGCCTGGACCGTGGTGTCGGCGTCTTCGAAGCCCGGCTGGAAGGTGGGGTCATTCGGGGTGAGTGCCGCAAGGGAGGCGAGATGCGCGCCCGCCGAGCCGCCGGTGATCGCGATGAAGTCAGGGTCGCCGCCGTAGTCGGCGATGTTCTCCCGCACCCAGGCGATCGCCCTTTTCACGTCGAGGAGGTGCGCGGGAAAGGTGGCGCGCGGGCTCTTGCTGTAGTCGATCGAGACGCAGATCCAGCCGAGTTGAACCATTCGGCTCATCAGCGTGTAGGCCTGCGGACGCCTGCCGTTCAGCGTCCAAGCCCCGCCCGGCACCTGGATCAGCACCGGCGCCCGGCAGCCGGGAGCCAGGTCATCGCGCCGCCAGATGTCGAGCAGGTTGTCGCGCGGACTGGGACCGTAGGAGATGTCGGACGTCTGCGCCGCGTACCGGCGGTGCGGTCCGGGCCGGCCCAGCAGGCGCCCACGCGGGGCGCACAGGGCCCCCACGGCGGCGGGGTGACACACCTGCTCACGAAACCCGGGCCCGAAGGACTCCTCCAGGGCCGAGGTCAGGCTCTTGTCCGCCCGCTGGGCGGCCAACGTCCTGCCGACTCGGCCGACGGACGGGTGCGAGACCCGCGACAGCGCGTGCCCGGTCACCACGTGCGGGGGAAATTCGGTGAAAAGCCAACCGGCCAAGCAGCCCAGCGCGAACGGTCCACCGCGCAACACCAAGTTGCCGAGCTGATAGACATCCCGCGCCTCGGCCGCCAGCCGTGCCGCCAGGGCGCCCGCCCACGCGCAGGGTGAAGACTGATTACTGGCCACGCTCATTGCAACGTCACCTCTCGACGTTATGCACACGCCTCGTTGCGGTTAACGGCCCATTACCGGCCGATGTTGTACGTGTGTCGAGGGTCCCAACGATAACCGATAACCGCGGCGCGCGAAGGGTTTTCGCGCGCGTGGCGGCGGGCAATCGGATCGGCGGGTGCGGTTGGATAGACTGACCTGCGCATTGCCTCCGTAGCTCAGGTGGATAGAGCAAGGGCCTTCTAATCCCTAGGTCGCACGTTCGAGTCGTGCCGGGGGCACTCCGTTGGTTGTATGACGTCGGTTGATGCGTGACAGTGGTGTCGGTTGATTCACGACACTCCCTCAGACGAGGGAGTTGAGCGTGGCCGAGCAGCAGGATCAGGCCGTGTTTGCGGTGATCCAGCGACGGGTTCGATCTCGCAGGTTGCCGAAAAAGTCGGGGTGTCCCGTCATCTGCGCGTCCAAGTCGCGCCGCGGGCAGCCGAGATCGTATGACCTCAGTTGATACGTGCCGTTACGTGTTCGGTCGGCCTTGACGCCTTTGGATGAGGCAGACAAACATCGCCGACGAGAGGAATCCACGTCCGGTAGAGAGCCGGACGGCCGACGCCTAGGTAGCCACTCCTGGTGACTACCTAGGCGGCTGATGGGCGGACCGACAATCAACGATGCCGAACGCCGGCTGAGGGTTGTCGATCACTATCACCTAGACCTCGATCGTCTGGCTGACGTAGTTCTCCCAGGTGGCGAGCTGGGCCGCGTCGACGAGCAGGCCTTGGTAATCCGGGTCATTGCTGAGACCCTGCTGGATCTGGCCATACGTGGCCCAGTCCTGGGTGGTCGACATTAAGCCGATGGCGTTGGTGCCCTGACCTCCAATCATGTTCACGAGCGCGGTGACGTTCTCGCCGCCATGTTTGCGGACAAGCCCGGTCGCCCGCTTCAGCTGCTTCTGAATGTCGTCCCAGGCGACACCAGGGTTGGGATGGACGATAGTGGTAGCGATGATGCTCATGGCTGAACCTTTCGCTGGAGAGGCGGGACTTCAATAGTCTCCGGCGCGCCAGATCGAGCCGTCTAGAGTAGGCGGCTACGCCATTTTCTGTGGGCGCGGGTAAGGGGATTGCTTGCTTAAGGCGGCGCCGCGCATCTCGAGCGAAGCGTGAGGGGACGCACCATGCCGAGGTTTCAAGCGGCCGCCTTGGGGAACAGTCACTGGATGGTGGCAAACGCGGGTAGCTGCCGTCGCAGCTAGCGATGCGCTCCACTGAGCAGGGAATCAATCAGGATGTTGTCAAGTAATAATAGAAGTTCAGCAAGCATATTCAGGCAAAAACAAGCCTTAATGGCTTCCTGTCTGAATCCACGGCACAAATACATTCAAGAGTGCCCTAAATGCAATTCGATACACGAAACGCAACACCAGGACGATGAATACTGTAATTGTTGCAAATGAACCAAAACAAAACACTTTGCCGACAGTAAGCCTCGAGAAAAAGTAGTGCATGACGCCGGCCTCCAGCCCGCGGCTTCCCGCTACTACCAGGAGATCCGGCGCTTTCACGCCATGGGCCGCGCTCCACGGGCAACGATTGAACGGGTCAGACATTTGCCCTGCCCGCCGGTAATCGTCACGCGTCACGGGGCATCGCAAGGATTGCAACGTCGTCGGCATCCTTCGCCGAGCCAGCAGCGTTGCGCCTTAAGGCCTAGCGATAACACACAGAAAACCATCGGCTATCGTTTTCGCTGCGTCGCACGTTCGAGTCGCGTGGATAGGGCTGGTTGCGGCAACGGAATGTCGCCGGCTTCCTCGGCCGGGCCATTAACGCGAATGAGCGGCGGTTCGCCTGCGGCGGACGATACCGGCAGCCGACAAGCCGTCCGCGTCCGAAGTTCCGGCATCGCGACGGTGTCATTCCAGCGGCACCTTCCTGGCCCCGGTGTGTCAGCATTGAAGCGTGAACGCAGGCGGGATGGCGCGTTTGCTGGGTGTCACCGCGGTGACCACCTGGGCGGCGGTGCTGTGCCCGCCGATTGCCGGCTCCGCTTCGCCCTGCCCCGACGTCGAGGTGACGTTCGCCCGCGGCATTGGCGAACCGCCGGGTGTCGGCGGTGTCGGACAGGCGTTCGTCGACTCGCTGCGTTCCCAGCTCGGGGGCCGGTCTTTGGGAGTGTACGCGGTCAATTACCCCGCGGACGAGGATTTCGCCCCGTCCGCGTCGGCCGGCGCCGGCGACGCACACGCTCACCTTCAGTCCATGGTGGCGAACTGCCCCACTACCAAACTTGTGCTCGGCGGTTATTCCCAGGGTGCAATGGTGATCGATCTGGTCACGATCGCCCAAGCCCCGATAGCGGGCTTGAACCCTCAGATACTCACGGCCGACGAGGCCGACCACGTTGCCGCCCTCGCCCTGTTCGGGAATCCGTCGGATCGGTATCTGGGCGCACCGGTCAGCGTGGTCAGCCCGTGGTACGGCGCGAAGGCCATTGACCTGTGTGCACCCGGCGACCCGGTGTGCACGCCGGGCGGTCCGCTGGCGCTGCCGTCGCACGACGAGATGTTCTCGGCGGCCCACCTGTCCTACCAAGGGTCCGGAATGCCCAGTCAGGCCGCGTCTTTCGTGACCGGCCACCTCTGAGGCCGCCTATTTAGTTCCTCCATGAACTTGCGCGCCAGCGGCGCCGCCCATCCGGCGCCCGGGGTCAAACGCGGCGACCCGGCTGGCCGCCCAGCGTGAGGCGACCGGCGGTGGCGCTCGTTCGTCCTTGCCGATAGCCACCTTTTGGGGGTGTTCGATCCAACCGAAACAGGCTGTGCCACTTGCTTTAACGTGTTTACGACGCCGGTACATACTGCCACACCGCCTCACGGTTTCCCATCGACGCCGGGCTGCACGACAAGGTGAGGCCGGTGGCGTCCTGCGTGGTCATGCCCGGAACGGAACAGTGCCGGCCGGCCAACGGATGAGCGAGGCTGGTGACGCCAACACCGAGGCCGATCAGCCCGGCCGTCGCGACGGAGACCGACATCACCCGCAGGTATCCGATTCTTTGACCGCGCGTTCTCACGTACGCCCGGTGGGCCGTAATTCCGTGCCGCGGTGTCCCATAGCCCGTTGTTCGCATGAGGTGCTCCTAGCGTTGATGCCCAGTGGGATGCCCTTTCGGGCTGACACGAGCCTGCCGAGCGCGCCTTGGCGGATCCTCAACGGATCCTTGGCTGCGACCCTGCCCGGAGTCCGGGCTTAAGCCACCGCAGGTTTCGACGAATCTGCTAACGAATCCGCTGGCGGATTCGAAAGTCACTTCATGATGGTGCTCATACAGTGGCAGAGCGGCGCGCGTCACCCGCTATTCAGGCGCACGCCAGCAACGGTCGCAGAGTTCATGCGACGAACCGCGGGTAATGCATTAGGGCTGTTTCCATACCTTCTGACGAACATGAAAAAGTCGAAGTGACTGCCAAAAGTTTGTTGTTTAATCTTTCGGGGAACAGCGTGTCGAAACGATGCGGATGGCGCTTACGGGGACATCACTATCTAGAGCGTCTTCTCTTCGAGGGGTTGGCGATATATGGCGTCGAATGACTGGCAGCCGGTGGTACGCGTCGGGGAGCCGAGGTTCATAGCTGGTGTTGGAAATCGAATTAAAGTCGAAGTCAAAACCAGGGGTTGGTTGAGCCGAGACTGGCGTTGTTACTTTGGAACGCAGGTCTCCCAGCAACAACTCGATGCCCGGTTTTCTTCCTATCCATGTTGGGATGAAGTCCAGCGCATCGTCGGCTCTTGCGCAGAGGATGAAGCGGAGCGGTACATCGAAATGATCGATGCCGCAATACATTACGCGAACACCAGGTTGCGTGATGATGCGCTGCCGACGGCCGTTCTGCAGGGCGCCCGCACGGAGCGGCGGGGGTGCGCGGTGCGCGAGCGCCAGGCCGAACTCAATGAGCTAGCGAAGAAGCTAGCGAAACCCGAGTTGTAGCGGAACCCGCGATCTTTGGCTCAACAGCGCCGCTGCTGAGGCGTTGACGCCTCGCCGGTGGGCCGACACCCGACTCCGCCTTTCACCAGGTCGCCTCGGATTCGGGCCGAACACCGTAAATGCTGCAGATAACGTTTCGATAAATACAGCATTACTTGTACATTCCGATATCCAGCCCCGCCGTCGGCAAAGGTTTTCACGTTTGCGCGCCAGGCCGAGGGGACTCGGGTCAACCGCTAATGGCGTTCGGCGCTCGGGACGACGCAATATGACCGGCTCGCCGGTGCCGAATGCCGGCCTTTCCCCGTTCGTTCTCGCTAATCGCGCTCACGCCGATCCACCCCCTGCGCAAGGCACGACGTAGTCTTACCTCGCCCGTGACCGTGCCGCCGACGGCCCGGTGTGCTCTAGGCGGATCCACAGCTAAAGCCCCGATTCCGGAGGTGCCCGATGGCCCAGTCCGAACTCATCCTGTGCGACGTCACCAACCGCGTCGCGCTGATCACCGTCAACGATCCCGGTCGGCGCAACGCGATAACCGCCGAGTCCTCGGGGCGCCTGCGCGAGGCCGTCGAGCGGGCCGAAGCCGATCCCGAAGTGCACGCCGTGGTGGTCACCGGGGCAGGCAAGGCGTTCTGCGCGGGCGCCGACCTCAGTGCCTTGGGCGCCGCCGGGGGCGGATCCGCCGAGTCGGGGCTGCAGCAGCTTTATGACGGCTTCATGGCGCTGGGGAGTTGCAGGCTGCCCACCATCGCCGCGGTCAACGGGGCGGCGGTGGGCGCTGGCCTGAATTTGGCCTTGGCGGCCGATGTGCGCATTGCCGGACCCGCCGCCGTGTTCGATGCGCGGTTCCAGAAGCTGGGGCTGCATCCCGGCGGGGGGGCCACATGGATGTTGCAGCGGGCGGTCGGCCCGCAGGTCGCCCGGGCGGCCCTGCTGTTCGGCATGCGGTTCGACGCCGACGCCGCCGTGCGCCACGGCTTAGCGCTGAGCGTCGCCGACGATCCGGTGGCTGCGGCGCTGGAGCTGGCCGCCGGCCCGGCGGCGGCTCCGCGGGAAGTGGTGCTGGCAACCAAGGCGACCATGCGCGCCACCGTCAGTCCGGGTTCACTGGACAACGAGCAACACCAGCTCGCCATGCGCGCCGAGCTCGGGCCGCAGTCCCATTCCATCCAATCACCGGAGTTCGCAGAGCGTTTGGCCGCAGCGCAACGCAGATAGACGGTCTCTGGCGCGAAATCTACAAATCCAGCAGCGCGGTGTCGGGCGATTCGATCAGATCCCTGAGCTCGCAGACGAATTGAGCGGCTTGCGCACCGTCGGCGATGCGATGGTCGAACACACAGGTCAGCGTCATCGTCGGGCGCGCGAGAATCTGGGTATCCACGACGACGGGCCGCGGCTTGATCGCACCCAGGCCGAGAATGGCGGCTTCGGGGTGGTTGATCACCGGCACACCGTCGTCCACACCCAGCGCCCCGAAATTCGTCACGGTGAACGTCGAGCCACGTAACTCCCCCGGCCCCAGGCTGCCCGCGCGCGCACCGGCGATCAATTCGGCTGCCCGGCTGCTTAATTCTCGGGTGGTCTTGCCGTGGGCGTCGGCGATCACCGGCACCAGCAGTCCGCGATCGGTGGCCACCGCGATGCCCAGATGCACCCGATGGTCCACGCGCACCTGCGGCCCCTGCGGCGAGTCGACCCAGGTCGAGTTCAACACCTCGTTGTGGCGCAACGCAATGACCAGCAGGCGCAACATGAGCACGAAGGGCGTGATGGTCCCCTCCGCCGATCTGAACCGGTCCGAGAGCCTGATCAACTCGGTGCAGTCAACCTCGACGCTGACCTTGGCCGCCGGAATTTCCTTGTGCGACAACGTCATCTTCTCCGCCATCCGGGCCTGTACACCCCGGACCGGCCGGACATCGGCGCCATTGCCCTCCCCCCGCGCCGCCGACAACACGTCCTCCCGGGTGATGACGGCGCCGGCGCCGTGCTGCACCGAGTTGAGGTCCACCATCAGCTCTTTGGCCAGCTTGCGCACCGGAGGGGCGGCGAGCGGACGGGTGGTGCGCCGGCTGGCGTCGATGGCTGCGTCCGCGCCATAACCGACCAGCGTGGGCACCGCCTTTTCCACCGCCGGTAGGTCGGCGTGGTGCGGTGCCGTGTCGATCCGCAGCAACACCGCGCCTACGCTGATCACATCGCCCTCGGCGCCGTTCCTTTCGACGATCCGCCCGCCGTACGGACTTGGGATCTCCACTTCGGCCTTGGCGGTCTCCACGGTGCACAGCACCTGATTGAGCTCGACCTCGTCGCCCACCGCCACGTGCCACTGCGTCACCGTGACTTCTTCCAGCCCCTCACCGAGGTCGGGCACCCGAAAAGGCTTGATCCGCTCGTCACTCATGGCTGCGCCAACACGCGCTCGACGCAATCCAGCAGCCGGTCCGGGCCAGGCAGCCACCACTTCTCCAGCCGCGCCGGTGGGTAGGGCGTGTCAAACCCGCACGCGCGCAACACCGGGGCCTCCAACTCGTAGAACAACTCTTCCTGGATTCGGGCGGCCAACCCCGCTCCATACCCCAGGCTGCGCGGCCCCTCGTGCATCACAACACAGCGCCCCGTCCGATGGATCGACGAGGCGACGGTGTCGAAGTCCAGCGGCACCAGGGACCGCAGATCGATGACGTCCAGGCTCCAACCGCGTTGCCGCTGCGCATCTTCGGCGGTACCGACCGCGGTGCTGACCAGGCTGCCGTAGGTCACGACGGTCACGTCGGTGCCAGGCCGGCGCACCATCGCCTGCCCGATCGGCGGTTCGGGCCGGGTGACGTCAACCAGTCCGCGGCCCTGATACCGGCGCTTGGGCTCCAGATACATCACCGGGTCCGGGCAGGTGATCGCGTGACGCAGCAGCCAATACGCGTCGGCCGGGTTGGACGGCACCACCACCTTCAACCCGGCCGTGTGCGCCCAGTACGACTCGGTGGAATCCGAATGATGTTCGGCGGCACCGATTCCCCCGAACGACGGGATGCGGACCGTCACCGGCATGTTGATTTCGCCTCGGGTACGGGTGCGGTACTTCGCCAGGTGGCTGACCACCTGATCGAAGGCCGGGTAGGAAAACCCGTCGAACTGGATCTCGGGTACCGGCACGAAGCCGCGTAACGCCAGCCCCACCGCGATCCCGATGATGGCGGACTCCGCCAGGGGCGTGTCGAAGCAACGGTCCTCGCCGAACGCCGCGGCCAGTCCCTCGGTAACCCGGAACACCCCTCCCTCGACCGAGACGTCCTCGCCGAACACCAGCACCCGATCGTCGGCGGCCATCGCGTCATGCAGCGCCCGGTTGAGCGCCTGCACCATGGTCAGCGACTGCGCGCCGACCGCGACGTTCGCTACTGCCGCGGTGAGTGTTTCGTCGTGGCCGGCCGGACGATCGGCGAGCTGTGTCATGGACGCCTCTCAATCACTTCGGTCGAGTTCGGCCCGCAGCTGCCGCCGCTGCGCCTGTAATCCCGGTGTGATTTCGGCGTACACCGACGTGAACACCTCGTCGATGTCGAAGTCGGGTGCGTCAAAAACCGCGTCACGCAGTTCCGTCCGCATCCGCTGTGCGCGACCGGCAATCCGCTCCTCCAACCGCTGCGACCACAGGCCCTGGCCTTGCAGATAGCTGCGGTACCGGGCGATCGGTTCCAGCGCCGCCCAGCGGTCAACTTCGTCCTGCGTCCGGTATCGACTCGGATCATCGGAGGTGGTGTGTGGCGCCAAACGGTAGGTGACCGCCTCGATCAACGTCGGCCCGCCGCCGGCGCGGGCCCGCGCGGCGGCCTCGGCCGTCACCGCATAGCAGGCCAGGACGTCGTTGCCGTCCACCCGGATTCCGGGCATTCCGTAGCCAATTGCCTTGTGCGCCAGCGATGGTGCGGCGGTCTGCTTGGATACCGGCACCGAGATCGCCCATTGATTGTTCTGCACGAAGAACACGCAGGGCGTGCCGAACACTGCCGCGAAGTTCAGCGCCTCGTGCACGTCTCCCACGCTGGTGGCACCGTCGCCCAGGAAAGCCACCGTCACCGAATCCTCGCCCAGCCGTTGGGCAGCCATCGCCGCCCCGACCGCGTGCAGGGTCTGGGTGCCGATCGGAATCGACAGCGGCGCGCAGCACTTCTTGGTGAAGTCCAGGCCGCCATGCCACGTTCCGCGCCACGCGGCCCCCACGTGGCCGGGCGGGATGCCGCGCACCAAAAACGCTCCGAGTTCCCGGTATTGGGGAAACAACCAATCCGTCTTGCGCAGGCACGCCGCGGCTCCAACCTGGGCGGCTTCCTGGCCGTGGCAGGAAGCATACAGCCCCAGCTCTCCCTGCCGCTTCAGGTTGACGAATTCGCCGTCCAGCTCGCGGGTAACCACCATCATCTCGTAAAGCCAGGTCAGCGTTTCCGCGGGAAGCCCACGGCTGTAACGGTGTTCGGGCGTGGGTGAACCATCGGGCGCGACGAGCTGCACCGGCTCGAGGTCGACAGTCATCGGCACCGAAGACATCTGCGCCACACCGCCTTCCTCGCCGGATGCCGCGTGGCCCGGTGAGCCACAGCGGGTCCCGGCACACGCTCAGCCGAGACCTACCGCGAGCGGAGATCGATCGCCGGTTACACGAAACACTTCGCTCGCCGCGACACTGACGTACCCACCATTATGCGCTCAAATGAGACCGGGTTGATTGCAACGACAAGCGCAGCGTGTCGCGCTCAGCCCAGGCAGCCGTCCGGTCTACTCGGGGAGGGTCTCGCCCGCTCTGCGCAACGTCATTTGCGCGTGCTTGAGCACCGGCGAGTCGACCATCTGCCCTTCGAATGCGAAGACCCCGCGCTCGGATCGTGCGGCCGTCAGCACCCGTCGTGCCCAGTCCAGCCGCTCCTCGCTGGGGCGATACGCCGCGCGTACCACCGGGATCTGGCTCGGGTGGATACACACCGTTCCGGCGAAGCCCAGCGCGACGGCGTCCTCGGCCTCGTCCCGCAAGCCGTCGAGGTCCCGGATGTCCAGGTGCACCGCGTCGAGCGCGACCCGACCGAAGGCGGACGCCGTGAGCAGGGCCGTCGACCGCACGTGATGGGCGACGTCACGGTAGGTGCCGTCCGCCTTGCGGCTGGAGCTACCGCCGAGCGTGGCGACCAGGTCTTCGGCGCCCCACATCAGCGCCACGGTGCCTGGTGCCGCCGCGATCTCGGCCGCGAACACCGCGCCGCGCGGCGTCTCCAGCAGCGCGATCACATCGCGTGGCGCAAGCGCCGTCACCTGCGCGGCCGATTCGGTCTTGGACAACATCACCGTCATATACGGGGTGCCGGCCAGCGCTTCAAGGTCCAAGGGGTATTCCGCGGTGTCGGCCGCGTTGACCCGCACCACGGTGCGCTCGGGATCCAGCGGCGTCTCCTGCAACGCCTTACGTGCCGCGGGTTTGTCCGCCTCGGCAACGCCGTCCTCGAGGTCGAGTATCACCACATCGGCGGCTGCGGCGGCCTTGGCGAAACGCTCGGGGCGGTCGGCCGGGCAGAACAGCCATCCCGGACCGGCGGCTTGCAGGTTCACTTGGCCTCCTCGTTGCTCGGGCGCTTCTGCACCAGCGTGGTGCGCACCGCGCGCGCGACGACGTCGCCGTGCTGGTTGCGTCCGGTGTGCTCGAGGGTGACGATGCCTTCGCCGGGCCGGCTCTTCGATTCGCGCTTGGCCGTGCACACCGTCTCCGCATACAGGGTGTCGCCGTGGAAAACCGGCTTGGGGAAGGACACCTCGGAGAAGCCCAGGTTGGCCACGATGGTGCCGAGCGTCAGCTGCGACACCGACAGCCCGACCAGGGTGGACAGAGTGAACATCGAGTTCACCAGGCGCTCGCCGCGGAAGCCGGGCTGCTCGGCGGCCCACGCCGCGTCGAGGTGCAGCGACTGGGTGTTCATGGTCAGCGTGGTGAACAGGACGTTGTCGGCCTCGGTCACCGTCCGGCCGGGCCGGTGCAGGTAGGTGGTGCCGATCTCGAACTCCTCAAACCACAAACCCCGCTGGACAACCGACTTACCTTCGGTCATACGCGCCGCTCCTCATCGCTTCCCACCGCATCGTCGCCGGCGCGGGTCATGACAGTCCCAGCGATCGCGCGATGAGCATCAACTGCACTTCGGTAGTCCCTTCGCCGATCTCGAGGATCTTGCTGTCGCGGTAGTGCCGCGCCACCGGATATTCGTTCATGAAGCCGTAGCCGCCGTGGATCTGGGTGGCGTCGCGGGCGTTGTCCATCGCAGCTTCCGAGGCGATCATCTTCGCGATTGCCGCCTCCTTCTTGAATGGTTTGCCCGCCAACATCTTTGCAGCCGCATCGTAGTAGGCGGTGCGCGCCACATGGGCGCGTGCCTCCATCCGCGCGATCTTGAAGCTGATCGCCTGGTAGGCGCCGATCGGCTGACCGAACGCTTGGCGTTCCTTGGCGTACTTGACGCTTTCGTCGACGCAGCCCTGCGCGGCCCCGGTCGCCAGCGCGGCGATCGCGATGCGGCCCTCGTCCAGGATAGACAGGAACCCCGAGTAGCCGGCGCCCCGGGCACCCAGCAGGTTCTCCTCCGGGACGCGGGCGTCATCGAAGCTCAGCGGGTGGGTGTCCGACGCGTTCCAGCCGACCTTGCTGTACACCGGCTCGACGGTGAATCCCGGTGTGCCGCTCGGCACGATGATCGACGAAATCTCTTTCTTACCGTTGGCGGCGGTGCCGGTGACGGCGGTGACGGTGACCAATGAGGTGATGTCGGTGCCGGAGTTGGTGATGAACTGCTTGCTGCCGTTGATCACCCAGTCGCCGTTGTCGAGGCGGGCCGTGGTGCGTGTTCCCCCGGCGTCCGAACCCGCCCCCGGTTCGGTGAGGCCGAAGCCGGCGAGCGCGCGGCCGGCCGTCAAGTCCGGCAGCCACTTCTGCTTCTGCTCTTCGGTGCCGAACCGATAGATCGGCATCGCGCCGAGGCTGGCACCGGCTTCCAGCGTGATCGCCACCGACTGGTCGACCTTGCCGAGTTCCTCGAGCGCCAGCGATAACGCGAAGTAGTCGCCGCCCATCCCGCCGTACTCCTCGGGGAACGGCAAACCGAACAGGCCCATCTCCCCCATCTTGGCGACGACTTCGTACGGGAAGCTGTGCTCCTCATCGTGTTTGGCCGACACCGGAGCGACCACGGTGCGGGCGAACTCGGCGACCGTGTCGCGAAGATCCTGATATTCCTTGGGCAGTGTCCCCGCGGTAATGGATGTGGTCATGACGCGTCCTTACTCGAATCGACTGTCGCGCTGGAGTCTTCGGGCACCAGCCGGGCCAGCACCTGATCCACCGTCACCTGCTCGCCGACGGAGACCAGCACCTCCACCCGTCCGGAAACCGGCGCGGCAAGCGAATGTTCCATTTTCATCGCCTCGACGACGACCACCACGTCGCCCTCGGAAACGTCGGTGCCCGAGGATGCCTGAACCGCGATCACGCTGCCGGGCATCGGGCTGACGATCTCGGCCCGCTGCGCGCCCGCGGCGCGGTGGATCTTGTTCTCCTCGGCCTCACGCAGGTGCCAGGTTCCGCGCTCGTCGGCGATCCACAGGTGCCGGTCGGCTTCGGCCCAGCGGTATTCTCGCCGTACACCGTCCAATGTCACGCTCATCATCGCGGGCTCGAGTTGTACTGCGGCGGAAAAGGTTTCACCCTCACCGATCTGCACCTTGGCCGCCTCGGGCAGACCCCGCACCGACACCGTCTCACTGCGCAGCGGGGTGCGCATGTCGGTGCGGACCGGCGCCGGGCTGCCGCCGACCCGCCATCCCGTCGGCTCGGCCCAGGGATTGCCCGCGAACCGGCGTGCCCGGAACGCCAGGGCCGATTGCCGATAGAGGCCGGCCGCCGCGAGCACGTCATCGGGCGCCGGCCGCGGGGTGAAGTCCGCCAGCCGCTCGTCCAGTATCGCGGTGTCCAGATCGCCCGCCTGCACCCGCTCGTCCGCGAGCAGGAAGCGCAGGAATTCGATGTTGGTCTGGACGCCCAGGATCGCGGTGCGGCTCAATGCCCGGTCGAGCTTCGCCAGCGCCTCGTCACGGTTGTCCCCGTGGGCGATCACCTTGCTCAGCATCGGGTCGTAGTCGCTGCCGACCAGCGTGCCGGGTAGCAGCGAGGAGTCAACCCGCACACCGTCATTCGACGGCTCAAAGACCTGCAGCACCCGCCCGCCGGTCGGCAGGAAGCCCCGCGCCGGATCCTCGGCGTACACCCGGGCCTCGATGGCGTGCCCGCGCAGTTCGATGTCGTCCTGGGCGAATCCCAGCTTTTCGCCGGCGGCCACCCGCAGCTGCCACTCGACCAGGTCCAGCCCGGTGACCGCCTCGGTGACCGGATGCTCAACTTGCAGGCGGGTGTTCATCTCCATGAAGAAGAACTCGTCGGGCCGGTCCGCGGATACGATGAACTCGACCGTGCCGGCACCGACGTAGTCGACGCTGCGGGCGGTGTTGCAGGCGGCCGCCCCGATGCGCGCCCGCGTCGCCTCGTCGAGCAAGGGTGACGGCGCCTCCTCGATGACCTTCTGATGGCGGCGCTGCAGACTGCACTCGCGCTCGCCCAGGTGCACGACGTTGCCGCGCGTGTCGGCGAGTACCTGCACCTCGATGTGCCTGGGCCGCAATACGAATCGTTCCAGGAAAAGAGTGTCGTCGCCGAACGACGAGGCGGCCTCCCGCCGGGCGCTCACCAGCGCATCGCGCAGCTTGGCCGGTTCTTCCACCAAGCGCATGCCCTTGCCGCCGCCGCCCGCCGACGGCTTGATCAACACCGGATATCCGACGTCGTCGGCGGCCGCGACCAGTTCGTCATCGCTCAACCCGGGCTTGGCCACCCCGGGAACCACCGGGACGCCGAAGGCGGCCACGGCGTTCTTGGCGGTGATCTTGTCGCCCATCACCTGGATCGCCCGGGCGGGCGGCCCTAGGAAGACCACCCCGGCCCGCTCGCAGGCGGAGGCGAAATCGGCGTTTTCGGAGAGGAAGCCGTAGCCCGGGTGGATCGCTTGAGACCCGGTGCGCACGGCCGCCTCGACGACCTTGTCGATGTTCAGGTAGCTCTCGCGCGCCGCGGCGGGACCCAGCCGCACCGCTTCGTCGGCCTCGAGGACGTGCCGCGCCCCGGCGTCGGGATCGCTGTAGACGGCGACCGAGCGAATGCCCAGGCGGCGCAGGGTGCGGATCACGCGTACCGCGATCTCGCCGCGGTTGGCCACTAATACGGTCTCGAACATTGCACTCACATCCGAAAGACGCCGTAGCAGACCGGCTCCAGCGGTGCTTGGGCGCACACCGAAAGAGCAAGCCCGACAACCGTTCTGGTGTCGGCGGGGTCGATGATCCCGTCGTCCCACAGCCGAGCCGTGGAGTAGTACGGGTTGCCCTGGCTTTCGTACTGTTCGCGAATCGGCGCCTTGAACGCCTCTTCCTCGTCGGCCGACCACGGTTTGCCCGCGGCGACGAGCTGCTCGCCGCGCACGGTGGCCAGCACCGAGGCGGCCTGTTCGCCGCCCATCACCGAGATGCGGGCGTTGGGCCACATCCACAGGAAGCGTGGCGAATACGCCCGGCCGCACATCGAGTAGTTGCCCGCACCATAAGATCCACCGATCACGACGGTCAGCTTGGGCACCCGCGCGCAGGCGACGGCGGTGACCAGCTTGGCGCCATGCTTGGCGATTCCGCCGGCCTCGTAGTCGCGGCCCACCATGAAGCCGGCGATGTTCTGCAAGAACAGCAGCGGGATCTTGCGCTTGTCACACAGCTCGATGAAATGCGCACCCTTCAAGGCGGATTCGCTGAACAGCACGCCGTTGTTGGCCACGATGCCCACCGGGTGGCCGTGGATGTGGGCGAACGCGGTAACCAGCGTCTTGCCGTAGTTGGCCTTGAATTCGCTGAATTCACCGCCGTCGACCAACCGCACGATGACCTCGTGCACGTCGTAGGGCACCCGAGGGTCGGGCGGCACCACGTCGTAGAGCTCCGTCTGGGCGCACCTGGGCGCCACCGGCGACCGCACGTCCCACGGGCTGGGCGCGCGCGGGCCGAAGGTGGCCGCGATGGCGCGGACGATCCGCAAGGCATCTTCGTCGTCCTCGGCGAGGTGGTCGGTGACGCCCGAAACCCGGGAATGCAGGTCGCCACCGCCGAGGTCTTCGGCCGATACGATCTCTCCGGTCGCCGCCTTGACCAGGGGCGGACCACCCAAGAAGATGGTGCCCTGCTCGCGGACGATGACCGCCTCGTCGCTCATCGCGGGCACGTAGGCACCGCCGGCGGTGCACGAACCGAGCACCGCGGCCACTTGCGGAATCTCCTTGGCGCTCATGGTCGCCTGGTTGTAGAAGATGCGGCCGAAATGCTCGCGGTCGGGGAAGACCTCGTCCTGCCGCGGCAGGAACGCGCCACCGGAGTCCACCAGGTAGATGCACGGGAGCCGATTCTGCAGCGCCACCTCTTGGGCGCGCAGGTGCTTTTTCACCGTCATCGGGTAGTAGGTGCCGCCCTTGACCGTCGCGTCGTTGGCGACGATCACGCACTCGCGGTCCGAGACCCGGCCGATGCCGGTGATGATCCCGGCCCCGGGAGATTCGTTGTCGTAAATGCCGTCCGCGGCCAGCGGGGAAAGCTCCAAGAACGGGCTCCCCGGATCGAGCAGCCGGTCCACCCGTTCGCGGGGCAGCAACTTCCCGCGGCTGACGTGACGCTCCCGCGCGCGCTCGTTTCCGCCCAGCGCGGCCGCCGCCAGCTTGGCATTCAACTCACCCACCAGTCGGCGGTGCTCTTCGGAGAACGACGCCCCGGCCCTGGCGGGCGAGGCCACCACGTTGTCCATCGCCGCAGCAGCCTCCTTGCCGTCGTGCGGTCGGGCTTTTTGAGTTAATGATCATTAACTCAAGGGTGAGAATACCATTGCCGCCTCTGCCGGTCCAGCGAGGACCCCGACCCCCGAAAAGCGCGAGTTAATCGTGAATAACTCGTGCTAGGTTAGGGCCAATTGACCAAACGGAGGTCCGTCATGACAGCGTCCGCCTCCGAGGGCCGGGCCGGTCCCGCCGACGCTCCGAATCGCCGGAGTCGGTTGAAATCCGACCGCCGCCTACAGCTGTTGTCCGCCGCTGAGCGGTTGTTCGCCGAGCGCGGGTTCCTGGCGGTGCGCCTGGAAGACATCGGTGCGGCCGCCGGCGTCAGCGGCCCGGCCATCTACCGCCATTTCCCTAACAAGGAGTCGCTGCTGGTCGAGTTGCTGGTGGGGATCAGCACCCGGCTGCTCGCCGGTGCCCGGCAGGTGCAGAGCGACAGCAGCGATGCGGCGGCCGCGCTGGACGGACTGATCGATTTCCATCTGGACTTCGTATTCAACGAACCCGACCTGATTCGAATCCAGGATCGCGATCTGACGTACCTGCCCGAGGCCGCCGAAAAGCAGGTGCGCAAATCGCAGCGCCAATACGTCGAGGTTTGGGTGGGCGTGCTGCGCGAGCTGAACCCGGAGCTGGCCGAGGCCGACGCCCGACTGACCGCGCACGCCGTATTCGGCCTGCTGAATTCGACACCGCACAGCATGAAGTCACCGGATACTTCGCGCAGCAAAGCCGGCCGGGCGGCGCGGTCGCGCGCCGTCATGCGGGCGATGACGGTGGCCGCCCTGGCGGCCGGAAATCAGTGCCCCTGAGCAGCCCGTCGTAAAGTGATTCGCGGCGTTATCAGCGAATCCAGGTACCCTGGCAACTCATGAGGTGGACATGAACGATTCACGTCCCACCGAGCGGTTTCCTACATCGCGGCCGGGGCCACCGCAACCGAGGTATGCGCCGCCGCCCGCCGATCCCGCGTATGCCGACCAGATGCCCTACGCACAGCGCTATGGCGGGACGACGTCGCCCTGGGCGCCCGCGCCGAACGAGCTGAACACGACTAAGCAGCTGCCGGCGTACTGGCAGCACGACCTTCCCCCGTCAGGTGACATGCCGACGGGCATGGCTCCCCCGCCGCCCCGCGGCCCGAAATCGTCGCGCTGGCTATGGATCGGCGCCGGCGCGGCGGTGCTGCTGGTCGTCGCGTTGGTGATCGCGCTGGTGCTGGCCAACGACGCGATCAAAACCCAGACCGCCGTCCCGCCGTTGCCGGCGATGCCCGAGCCGAGCACGCAAACGCCGACGACATCGACACACAGGTCGCCCTCGCTCATCCCAGCCCCGATACCGCCCACCAGCGCCCCGGAGCTGCCGCCCGAGACAACCGGGCCCGCCGCGATGCAAGACATCGTCTACACCGTCTCGGGTGAGGGCCGTGCGATCAGCATCATGTACATCGACACCGGCGGACTCATCCAAACCGAATTCAACGTCGCGCTGCCCTGGAGCAAGGAAGTCAGCCTGTCGAAGTCGGCTGACCACCCGCCTAACGTCACGATCGTAAACATCGGCCACAGCGTCACCTGCACCCTGACCGTAGACGGGGTTCAGGTCAGCAAGCGAGTCGGCGGCGGCCTGACGATCTGCGACGCCCGCGGCTAGGCACCGCATCCAGCCGACTACGACGGCTCGGCCGCGGGCTCGGCTACCGCGGCGCCACGCAGCGGAACCCGCACCGCCAGCATCGCCAGCAACCCGGCGATCAGCACCAGCGAGATCCCGCCCAGGCCGGCCCGCACGGCACCGAAGGCGTCGACGAACACCGAGAACAGCCACGGCGCCACGAACGCCACCGCCCGCCCGGTCATCGTGTAGAGGCCGAACGCGACGCCTTCCCTGCCGTGCTTGGCCATGTGCAACAGCAACGCGCGCGACGACGACTGCGACGGCCCGATGAACATGCACAGCAGCAGCCCGCACACCCAGAAGGCCACCGGCCCGGACAGCACCATCAAGGTCAGTCCCAGGACAACGATCGCGAACAGTGACGCCACGATGACGGGCTTCGATCCGACACGATGGTCGACGAAGCCGCCCAGCACCGCGCCCACCGCGGCGACCACACTGGCCGCCACCCCGAAGATCAGCACGTTGGCCTGCGAGATGCCGTACACGTTGACGCCGAGCACCGCGCCGAACGCGAAGATCGCGGCCAGCCCGTCCCGGAACAGCGCGCTGGCGAACAGGAAGTACACCAGGTTGCGGTCGCGCCGCCATTCCGCGGCGACCTCGGTCCACAACTTGCGGTAGCCACCCAGCATGCTCGTCGGCTGGTATTCCTCCGGCGACTCGGTCAGCCGGTGCGCGACGAACAGCAAGGGCAACGCCAGCACCGCGAGCCAGATCGCGGCCACCAACATCGCCTCACGGACATAAAGGCCGTCCCGCAAGGGAACTCGCAGCAGGCCACGCGTCGCGTCGGGTCCCTTGCCGGATCCGGAGATGAAGCCGGTGTAGATCACCAGCAGCAGCAGAACGCTTCCGACGTAACCCGCCGCCCAGCCGAATCCGGATATCCGCCCGGCCGTCTGCGGCGTCGACAGCTGACGCAGCATGGCGTTGTACGGGACGCTGGCCAAGTCGCCGCAGGCCGCCGTCGCCCCGAGCAGCACCAGACCCGCCCACAGGTAGCCGGGGCGGTCCCGGATGAAGAACATCAGGCAGGTCAGCGTCACCGCCGCGGCGGTCAGCACGCTCAGTGCCACCCGCCTGCGATGCGGGGACTCCACCCACACCCCGACGGCGGGCGCGAGCACGGCGACGGTCAGCCCGGCGATGGCAGCCGCGCGGCCCAACCAGCTGGCCGGCGTCGTGGCGCCGGCTATCCCCACCCCGACGCTGCTGGTCAAATAGACGGCAAAGACGAAGGTCGCCACGATCGCGTTCAGGCCGGTGGAGCCGCAGTCCCACAGGGCCCACGCCACCACCCGCGATCGCGCGGGGATGGCACGAGGCGACTCGGGCTGGCTCATGCCCGGCACTCTATCCGCGCTCGCGATCGCCTGCGGGGCCCGTTTGGCCCGCTGTCTACGATTGGGCGCATGCCGCTACCCGCTCCAAGCCCCGAGGCGCGCGCCGTTGTCACCGGAGCTTCGCAGAACATCGGTGAAGCGCTCGCCACTGAACTCGCCGCACGCGGATACCACCTGATCGTCACCGCGCGCCGCGAAGAACTGCTCAAGGCCCTGGCCGCCCGCCTGACCGACGAGTACGGCGTCACCGTCGAGGTGCGACCCGCCGACCTGGCCGACCCGGGCGAACGCGCGAAGCTGTGCGACGAGCTGGCCGCTCGCCCGATCTCGATCCTGTGCGCCAATGCGGGCACCGCGACGTTCGGTCCGGTTGCCACGCTCAATCCGGCCGGCGAAAAGGCTCAGTTGCAGCTCAATGTCCTTGGCGTGCACGACCTTACGTTGGCGGTGCTGCCGGGAATGGTCGAGCGCAGGTCCGGCGGCATCCTGATTTCCGGTTCGGCGGCAGGCAATTCGCCGATCCCCTATAACGCCACCTATGCGGCCACCAAGGCGTTTGCGAACACCTTCAGTGAATCGCTGCGCGGCGAGTTGCGCGGTTTCGGTGTGCACGTGACGCTGCTGGCGCCGGGCCCGGTGCGGACCGATCTGCCCGACGACGCCGAGGCCTCGATCGTCGAGCGCCTGGTGCCCGACTTCCTGTGGATCTCGACCGAACACACCGCGCGGGTATCACTGGATGCGTTGGCGCGCAACAAGATGCGTGTGGTTCCCGGCTTAACGTCGAAGGCGATGTCGGTGGCCAGCGGGTACGGTCCGCGCGCTATCGTGGCACCGATCGTCGGCGCGTTCTACAAGAAGCTGGGCGGCGGGTAGGCGCTACTTCCGGCGGCGGCCGGAACCGAATATGCCTTTCACCGCTTCGCGTATCGCGGTGTTGATCCCGCTTTTCACCGTCGGGTTCTGCAGCACTTCCTCCCACATGGAGGGTCCCTTCGCGCCCTTCGGCTCCGCCGGCTCCGGCATCGGCGGTACCGGCTCATTCGGCGGGACCGGCGGGTAGCCGGACTCGGCTTGCGGCGGCTGCGGCGCTGGTTGGGTCTGCGGCGGCTGCGGGCCGGGCTCAGACTGCCCGGGCCGGGGCGCCGTCTGGCCGTACTTCGCCTGCAGCGGACTGCCTTTCGCCGCGTCCGTGATCGCTTTGGGGCCGATCGACGCCATCAGCGAGCGGGGCACCCGCATGCGGGTCCATGCGACGGGCGTCGGCGCGCCCTTCTCCGACAACACGGTGACCACCGCCTCGCCGATTCCCAACGACGTCAACGCCGACTCCAGGTCGTATACATCGGTTTTGGGGTAGGTACGGACGGTCTTGCTCAGCGCCTTCTGGTCGTCGGGCGTGAACGCCCGCAGCGCGTGCTGAATCCGGGCGCCCAGCTGGGAGAGGACGTCGTTGGGAATATCCGTGGGCAACTGGGTGCAGAAGAACACCCCGACGCCCTTCGAGCGGATCAGCTTGACCGTTTGCTCGACCTGCTCGAGGAAGGCCTTGGACGCGTCGGCGAACAACAGGTGAGCCTCGTCGAAGAAGAAGACCAGCTTCGGCCTGTCCACGTCGCCGACCTCGTCCAGTTGGGTGTAGAGGTCGGCGAGCAGCCACATCAGGAAGGTGGAGAAGATGACGGGACGCACCGGCTGACCGGTGAATTCCAGCAGCGAGATGACGCCCTGGCCTTGGTCGTTGACGCGCAGCAGATCGTTCGGGTCGAGCTTGGGTTCGCCGAAGAAGGTGTCGCCCCCCTCGGCGTCGAGGTTCACCAGAGCCCGCAGGATCACGCCCGCGGTCGTCGCCGACACGCCGCCCAGTGATTTCAGGTCTTCCTTGCCCTCGTCGCTGGTGAGGTGGCCGATGGCGCTACGCAGATCGTCGGTGGTGACCAGCCGGCGGTTTTGATCCTTCGCCCAATGGAAGATCAGCCCCAGCGTTGACTCTTGAGTAGCGTTGAGCCCCAACACCTTTGATAGCAGGACAGGGCCGAAACTGTCGACGGTCGCGCGGATCGGGACGCCGATTCCCTTGGTGCCCAACGACAAAAACTCGACCGGAAACCCCGTCGGCGCCCAATTGTCACCGGTGTCCTTGGCCCGGGCGGCGGTCTTGTCGTTGCCCTCGCCCGGCCTGGACAGTCCGGACAGGTCGCCCTTCACGTCGGCCATCAGCACCGGGACGCCCGCGGCGCTGAGCTGCTCGGCGATCAGTTGCAGCGTCTTGGTCTTGCCGGTTCCGGTGGCCCCGGCCACCAGGCCGTGTCTGTTGATGGTGGCCAACGGGATGCGGATCTGCGCCGCCGGGTCGGCTACCCCGTCGATGACGACGGTGCCCAATTCCAGTGCCTGGCCGTTCACGGCATAGCCGTCGGCGATCCGCGTGGCGGCCGTGGCCGCTGAATCGGTGCTCATCGTGCTGCGTCCCTCTTCCCGAGCGTTCGGCATGCAGTTCGACAACGCTCACCCTACTTCTCCCGCTCTGCGGCGGGGCTGAGCTGCGGCGCGGGCTCCACCTGGGCCCAGGCCGATGGGGGCGACACGTCGCCCGCAAGCGGGTGGTGGTATCCCCATGCGTGCCGCGGCAAGGGGCATACCCCCAGCGCCCGGCTCCGCCGCCCTTGCGATCACCACTAGTCTGAGCGCTGTGCGGGACGAATTGGTGTGGATCGACTGCGAGATGACCGGGCTTGATCTGGGCTCGGACAAACTGATTGAGATCGCGGCGCTGGTGACCGACGCCGAATTGAACGTTCTCGGCGAGGGAGTCGACGTGGTGATCCATGCCGACGACGCCGCGCTCGCGGCGATGGGCGAGGTGGTCACCGAAATGCACTCGCGCTCCGGCCTGACCGACGAGGTGCGGGCATCCACCGTCGACCTGGCGACCGCCGAGGCGATGGTTCTGGACTACATCCGCGAACACGTCAAACAGCCCAAGACGGCGCCGCTGGCCGGGAACTCCATCGCCACCGACCGCGCCTTCATCGCGCGTGACATGCCCGCCCTGGACTCGTTCCTGCACTACCGGATGATCGATGTGAGTTCGATCAAAGAACTCTGCCGGCGCTGGTACCCGAGAATTTACTTCGGCCAGCCGGTCAAGGGGCTGGCCCACCGCGCACTGGCCGACATCCACGAGTCCATCCGCGAGCTGCAGTTCTATCGGCAAACCGTGTTCGTCCCGCCGCCAGGCCCCTCTACCAGCGAAATCGAGGCGGTGGTCGCCAGGCTTGGCGACGGAAAAGACGCACCGGGGCCAAGCGATTCGGCCTCCGCGCCGCCAACCGGCTAGTATCAACGTCGCCGCTCGTTGACCGACATCGTGCGCAGGTCGGCTTGCGGCCGTGGTGGGTGTAGTTCAGTTGGTAGAGCGTCAGGTTGTGATCCTGAATGTCGCGGGTTCGAGTCCCGTCACTCACCCCACAGGTTAGGGAGCGTCGCCGCTCCCTGACCTTTTATCGTGTAACCGACTCCCGCGCGACGCCGATGCACCCATGAATGGAACGCAGTGACCAGACCACGTGCCGCCCGGCCGTGGCACCGGCGCATGTGCCCGCCAGCAACGGCTGTTGTGGGGGTCGCGCTGTTCCTCGCGGGCTGCGGTGGGTCGAGTCACACCACGACGACCGTCATATCGACGGTGCCGGCCGAAACCAAGACGGTGACGAAGACCGTCGCCCCGCCGCCGCCGCCGGGGCCCAAGACCTCGATCGAAAAGAACGGCACCTACATCGTCAATAAGGACATCGCGGCGGGCACCTATCGCACCGATGGCGGCGTATCCGGGTGCTATTGGGCCAGGCTGCGCAGCTTCGACACCAACGACATCATCGACAACAACGTCGGCGACGGCCCTGAGGTGGTCCGGATCTTGCCGACCGATACCGCGTTCATGACCCGAAACTGCGGGAGCTGGCACAAGATCGATTGACCGGTACGTCAGGTGTTGGCGTTGCCGGCTTTCCACTGGGCCCAGGGGATGTTCCAGTCGCCGAGCCCCTCGATGCCGGGCAGGGTCGGCCCGACCGTGTGCACCACCTCGACGATGTCACCGCTCTTGCTGTGGTCATAGAACCACTCGGCGTTGCTCGGACTGACGTTGAGGCATCCGTGGCTGGTATTGGTGTGGCCCTGGGCGCCCACCGACCACGGGGCGGAATGCACAAAGACGCCGCTGTACGACATCTGGGTGGCCCAATCGACTTCGGTGCGATATCCGTTGGGCGAGTTGACCGGAACGCCATAAGTCGAGGAATCCATGATGATGTGCTTGAACCGCGCACCAATGATGTAGACGCCGTTGGCCGTTGGGGTGCTGTCCTTGCCCATCGACGTCGGCATGGTCTTGACGACATCACCGTTGACCCGCACGGTCACCGTCTTGGTGGTGTCGTCGGCCGTCGAGATCACCTCGTCACCGATGGTGAAGTGCGTCTTGACGTTGTCCTCGCCGAACATCCCGTCGCCCAAGTCCACCCCGTAGGTGTTGACCGCCACGTCGATGGTGGTTCCCGACTTCCAGAAATGCTCTGGGCGCCAACGCACTTCGCGGTTGTTCAGCCAATAGAACGCACCCTCCACCGGTGGGTTGGTGGTGATATTGATGGCCTTCTGGGCCGCCGCCCGGTTCGCGATGTTCTCGTCGAAGCGGATCGCCACCGGCTCACCGATGCCCACCACCTCGCCGTCGGCCGGACTGACGTAGGGCATGGTCAGGTGCGCGGGCGAACTGGTCTCGAACGTCATCTGCTTAGTGGTCGCACCGCCCAGACCGGTCGCCTTCGCGTTCAGCGTGTAACGCCTGTTGTAGCCGAGTTGCTCGGTGGTCGACCAGCGCAGCCCGTCGGCACTCAACTGCCCACTAATCGACCTACCGTTCTCGTTGACCATGGTGACCGACGCGAGCACGCCATCGGCAACGGTCACCGTGACCGGCGCATCGACGGTTACACCGACGGCGCCGTCGGTCACCGAGGCGGTGACCTTCGGGACCAGCAGGTCGGCCAGGGGGGTGCCCTTGTCGAAGATGACCTTCGACGGCGCCGCCGCCGGGTTGCCACTGCAGGCGGCGCCGAAGGCAGCAATCGCAACAATTGCGACTACCAGCCACGATCGCCGTCTCCGCAAATGCGTCATGCCAGTGACCTTCCATGTGATTCGCTAGTTGGTCACCGCTGACCAGCGAGGTAGCTGCAGGCATTCTAATGGCAGTTCCCTAGGCTCCATCCGCACGCGGGCCGGGGCAGCCGTTCGGTGTCGTCACCGCAACGAATTCGTCATTCAGCCGAGGTCAGGGCCCCACCGGGGGCGGCTTACGCCGGCGAGCCGGCCTCTTCGCGCAGCTGCTCCTCAACCCTGTCGCGGGTGCTGACCGCCTCGACGCGGGCGAGCTTGACGATGGCCGCCGTCATCACGACCGCCGCCATCACCAGCGCGATCATCCCGGCGCGGCCCGTATCGAGCGTCTCCCCCAGGACGACGACGCCGAGCGCCGCCGCCACCACCGGCTGTGACATCTGCAGGGTCGGCATGGACGCGGTCAGCGGGCCCTCCCGAAATGCCGACTGGCTCCACACCACACCCCCCAGCGCGACCAGGACGCAGGCGTAAAGCTCCGGTGTGCGCACCACCGCGCCCACGCCCTCGCCAAGCCGGGCGACGACCTCTTTGGTGAGCACCGCGAACACCCCCCATAGCGAGCCCGACACGAAGGCGAACAGCGCCGCGGCCACCGCGCCACCCCGAACCCGGCCCACCACCAAACAGGTGGCCAGCACCGGGCCAAGGACCACGGCCACCGCGGCCCAGGTCCGCAGCGAGGCGCCCGAATGACCGGCCTGCGGATTACCGACACTGACGACCACGATCACCGCGGCCGTCAGCAGAGCCGCCCACAACCATTCGCGGCCGGCCACGGTGCGGTGCGAAAACCAGGCATTGATGGGCAGCGCAAACAGCACCGAAGACATCAGCAGCGCCTGCACCAGCAGCACCGAACCCTCCCCCAAGGCCGCGGCCTGCAATGCGATGCTCGCCACCAAAAGCATTGCGCCCCACCACCATCGCTGATTGCGCAGCAGACTGGAGAACAGTCCGACGTGGCCGGTCAACCGGTCGGCGATGCAGTGCGCAGCGCGCTGCTGCAGGACGTCGCCCATCGCCACGCAGAGCGCGGAACTCAATGCCAGCAGCGCGGCGATATTCGTCTGAGCCATAGCGTTTCTCCGTCGATGTCCGGCGGCGCGAGCGTGAGTTGTTGACCAATGCAATTGCCCGCCAAGGTCATATCAGCTTCGATCGGATGCGGCTCTGGTGGGCCACCTACTCCTCATGGGCATCCTGGGCGCATCGGTGGCCCAGCGGCGGCGGCCCACCGCAACGGCCTCGCCCTCCCCCGTCGCGGACTGGTCCCGCAACAACGCCGACCACCGGGGAGCCCACCACGTCCACCGGCCTAGCAGGTGAATGGAGGCCGGCACCAGGACCATCCGCACCAACGTGGCGTCGACGAGCACACCGAGCGTGAGTCCCAGCCCCAGCATTCTCATGAACGACACGTGCGCGGGGATCAACGCGGCGAAGGAAATCGACATCACCACTGCGGCGGTGGTGACCACCCGGCCGATGCCGGCGATGCCCAGCGCGGTGCTCTCGTCGGTCGCGGCGCGCGCCTCGGCCGCGGTGGGTGGCGTTTCCCGGACGGCTTGCGATGCCAGCCAGTACTCGTGGATGCGCGAGACCAGGAATACCTCGTAGTCCATGGCCAACCCAAAAGCAATGCAGAACAACAATACTGGGATGTTGGCGTTCAGTGTTCCGTTGGGGGTGGTACCCAGGGCGCCCAGGTGGCCGTCCTGGAAGATCCACACCATCGCCCCGAATGCCGCCGTCAGTGACAGCACGTTGCACACCAGCGCCTGCAGCGGCAGCACTGCGCTGCCGGTGAGCAAGAACAGCAGTGTGAAGGTGATCAGGGCGATCAGCCCGAACACGAGCGGCAGTCGCTTGGTGATCGCGGCGACGCTGTCCCGGTTGATCTGTGCCAACCCGGTCATCTCCACCACCCGCCCCGCCGGGCCGCCGATCTGATGCAGTCGGTCCAGCTGGGAGTTCGAGGACCGCGAATACAGCGGTGCCGTGCTGTCCACGGTGAGGAAGGCGCTGCCGTTGGCCATGCCGGTGGCGGCGGCGGGCGGGCCGACCCGATTTCCGGCCACGAACGTGCCCGTCGGTGCGGAGACCGCGGACACGTCGGGCACCCGGGACAGCTCGGCGGCGTAGCGCTGCAGTTCGCCCGGGGTCACGCCGTGGGCGTCGGGGACGACGACGGACAACGAGGTTCCCAAGCCGTTCGCGAAGTCGTGGTCCAGCATGTCGGCGACCTGACGCGCCGACGCCGAGCGCGGAAGCACGCGCTCGTCGGGAAAGCCCCACTTCACGCCCAGGAACGGCACCCCCAGCAACAGCAACAGCGCGACGACGCTCAGGCCGACCGGCATGGCGCGGCGCAGCACGAATTTCGTCGAGCGGTACCAGAACTGCGACACGAGCGGCTGGTGCGCGGGATCGCGGTAGGGCCGCTGCCCGTGCAGGATGCGGTGCATCACTCGACGGGCGTCCATCGTGTCCAATCTGGGCCCCAGCAGCGCGATGGCCGCCGGGGTGACCACCACGGTCGCGACCGCGACGATCGCCGCGGTGGCCACGATGGTGTAGGCGGAAGACTTCAAGAAGTACATCGGAAACAGCGCCATCACCGCCATCGACAACCCGACGGTGGTGGCAGAGAACAACACCGTCCTGCCCGCGGTGGCCATGGTCCGCAACAGCGCGTCGTGTCGCGCCATCGTCCGCATCAGCTCCTGGTTACGGTTCGAATACTCGGTGCGCGCCAGTTCCTCGCGGTAGCGGGTGATGATCAGCAGGTTGTAGTCGATGGCCAACGCGAGGCCCATCGCGATGCTGAGGTCCAGCGCGTACGTCGAGACGTCGGTGGCGAAGCTGATCAGCCGCAGCACCGACATGGTGCACACGATGGCCAATGCGCCCAAGACGATCGGCAGCGCGGCTGCCACCACTCCGCCCAGCACCCAGACCAGCACCGCGAAGCTCAGCGGAATCGCGATGGATTCCATCAACAGCAGGTCGCGCTGGTTCTGGTCATTGATTTGCGCATACGCCACTGCCATGCCGCCGGCGCGCACGGTGACACCGTCGCGGTCATGCACCAGGTCCTTGGTCAGCGTGCTGGCGTACTTCTGCGCGTCATTTTCCCCGCCCCTGAGCCCGGTTACGATCATTCCGGACTTGCCGTCCTTGCTGATCAGCTGCGCCGCTGCCGCGGGCGGTGACGTCCACGCCGACGACACACTGAGCACCCACGGCGACCGTTTCAGCTGGTCGACGATGTCGGTGCCCACCCGGCGCGCCTGACCACCACGGGCGCCGGTGGGCGCGGTCACCACGATCAGCATCTGCTGATCGGTCTGGTTGAACTTGTCCCGAAGGGTGGCCGTCGCCCGCGAAGACTCCGAGGTGGGGTCTTGAAAGCCACCGCCGGAAAGCGCGTTGACCACGGGAAGCCCGAAGATCGCGGCCCCCAGCAACACCAGGACGGCAATCCCGATGACGCGGCGCGGCGCAGCGATCGCAAGCCGGGTGATCACTTGCAGCATGGCCTATCGCCTACCCGAAACCGTGCCGGTTGACCCGCCCCCAGCGGAATTGCTCACATCAGGCCGTATTTGTGGCCCGTTCGTTTAAAGGTTTGGCCGTCGGGCACTCGGGTAACGAATTTGGAAGCACCCTCGGTACCTGGATTCGGTGTGCGCAGTGCCGGTTTGCCTGGGCTACAAGCGGATTGGATATGCGATGGATGACAACGACGACGGCACCAAAATTCGTCATCCCAGCGAAGACGACTGGCAGGCGGTCTTTGAGAATCAGGCCAGGACTTTCGGCGATCCGGTGGGCCCGGAAGACTTCGAGGCGTGGAAACGCCGAGTCAGCCTCGATGACATTCTGATTGCCGAGGACGTTTCCGATCCGGAGCATCCAAATTTGGTGGGAACGTCCATCATCTACCGCTCGCGGCTCACCGTGCCGGGTAGCGCGACGCTGCGGGTGGCATGGCTGACAATGATCGCCGTCGCCTCGACGCATCAGGGCAAGGGGCTGTGGGCGCAGCTCAGTGCGAAGGGACTCGGAATCCTGCTGGACCGCGGCTATCCGATCGTCTGCGGCGTTCCGACGCAGACCGCGATGTACGACGGTTTCGGTGCCGGGGTGTCGAGCTACAGCCGCACCTACTCCATTGACCGCCGCTTCGCGAAGTTGCGCGACAAACCGAGCCGGATCAGGGCGCGTGAAGTCAACGCGATCGAGGCGCGGCAGCACGTGCCCGAGATCTACGAACGATGGTGCGCGGCAACCAATGGCGCGATATCTCGGGACAAAGCGTGGTGGGACGATTACATGGACGACCGACCAACCCAGCGCGGCAACGGATCTGCGTTGCACTACACGATTCACCCCGACGGCTTCCTGACTTACCGGGTGGTCGGATCGCACCAGCACGCATTCCGTCCACCGCTGGGCACCGTGGTCGTCGAAGACTTCTGCCCGGTCACCGAAGAAGCGCATACCGAGCTGCTGCAGACACTGCTGGTGTTGGAGATGTTCTACCGCGTCGAGGTCGACGTGCCCCCTGATGATCCGCTGCCGCTCAAACTCGTCGACCAGCGCGCCGCCGAAACCAAGGGCGTCACCGATTTCCTCTGGGTCCGCATCAACGACGTCCCCGAAACGCTGGCTGCGCGCACCTATGCCGCCGATGCGGACATCGTGCTGGAAGTCACAGACCCGCTCGACCTGGCGGGAGGGTGCTTTCAGCTGCAGATTCGCGATGGCGCCGGAAAGTGCGCGCCACATGACGGCTCCGCAGACATCAAGATCGGCCTGGCCGACTTGGCCACCATCTACATGGGGGCGCACCGAGTTTCCGAGCTTGCCCGGGCCAACCGCATCACCGAAGTCCGCCAGGGTGCATTGGACGAGCTGGAGGCCGCCTTCAGCACCGACCGGGCGCCCTTCTGCGGCACGGTGCTGTGACGATCAGCTTACCAAACCCGTTGTGCGGCAATTTCTTTCGGTCTGCGGGCGAAGCCGGACCCCAGCGGCGTCGGTCGTGAGTCGGTGCCACCGGGCAACGGTGGGAACCTGGCCGCCCCAAGCATGCAGGCGATCACCGGCCGCACACCAGGTACCCTGGACCAAGGTCGGGATTTCACTCCGTGGCGCAACGCCTGTTATTGTCGCCTACGCGGTCTCGGCCGACCACAAGCGCCGTTAGCTCAGTTGGTAGAGCAGCTGACTCTTAATCAGCGGGTCCGGGGTTCGAAACCCTGACGGCGCACCACATCGAATGTATGACGTCGGGTGATGCTCGACAGTTCGATTCCGACACTCCCCAGCAGCCACGAGCAGCCGATGCCTCGCTCCTACTGCTGTGGGGGCCGATCCGCGTCACGGAGATCCTCCGTCGCGGCGCCGGCGGTGTTGAGGGCCGTACTGCTGACGTCCCTGCCATCGACAACAGCGGGGACCAGGAGGTTGATTCGGTCCCCCGCGCTGAGCCGGACCGCGGGCTCGGCCTCTACCAGCCGGCGGTCGTGGAGGATCGACACCGGCCGGTGACCGTCCGGCCAGTCGAGCTCGCCCAGGGTACGGCCGACCGCGGCCGAGTCAGGTTGGAGCGTGTGTTCCACGATGCGGTATCCGGTGAGCTCGCTGTGCGGGTCGTGTTCGGCGGTTGCCGCGTGCGGGTCGGCCCACTGGGCGGCCTGATGGCTGGCGGCAATGTTCGGTTCGGCGGCATCGAGATAGCTGCCCACTGCGCGCAGCACATTCTGGTTGGTCAACCAGCCCTGGACGCGGCGAGCGTCGGTGTCAATGACCGGTAGCCCGTCGCGGCCGTACAGAACGAGCTGCCGCAGGGCTTGCGTCAGGCTGTCGTTGGCGAATAGCGCCTGTGGTTGGCGAACGCGGGTCACGGGGCCGAACAAGGCCGTCAAGTCCGCGCGGGGGTTGCCGCTGCCGGTGAGATCGAACGGAACGGCAAACCGGTGCATGGCGTCAGCGGCGGTAAGGTCGGCGAATGCATGGGTGGGTGTTGGGCGGTCGATGTCGATACCGCGGCGTAGCAGCTTGGTCGTGTAGATCGTGCCGTAGGACAGCGCGCGAGACATCGTCGTGCCGACGGCGACGGCGAGCATGACCGGCAAGGTGAGTGTGAAGTCCCCGGTCATCTCGACGGTGCTGGCCAGCGCGGTAAGCGGAGCTCGCGCGGCAGAGGCGAATACGGCGCCCATTCCGACAATCGCGTAGAGGGCCGGTTCCCCAGCTCCGGCGCCGATCAACTGGTGGACGACCAGACCGAAAGCCATGCCGGACGTAGCTCCGACGAACAGCGACGGTGCGAACACGCCGCCCGAACCGCCGATGCCGATGGTCAACCCGCAGGCCAGCATCTTGCCCGCGGCGAGGAGCAGCAAAAACCACAACGCATAGTGACCCGCGAACGCGGCGTACATCACGGGGTAGCCCACCCCATACAGTTGCGGCACGGCGAGGAGCAGCACGCCAAGTACAACCCCTCCGACCGCCGGCCTCGCCCAATCAGGACGGCCGCCCCACGCTCGGTCGCACCAATCCTCGGCCGTGTAAAGGACGGTCTTGAAGACAACCCCGATCACGCCTGCGATCGCCGCCAGGAGGGCCACTAACAGGTAGTTGGCGATATGGTCCAGCGCAATGCCCGCGGGCAGCTGGGTGAGGAAAGGAGCCGAGCCGAAGAAGACCCGCGCAATGACGTCGGCCACCATCGCCGAGAGCATGATGGTGAAGACCGCCTCAACCGACAGTTCCCGCAGGATCAACTCCACAGCGAAGAACACCCCGGTGACCGGCGCGTTGAAGGTGGCCGAAATGCCGCCGGCCGCGCCACAGGCAACCAGCACTCGCAGCCGGTTCTCCGGCATCCGCACCCACTGGCCGAGGCCGGACGCGAGCGCCGCGCCGATCTGTACGATCGGTCCTTCCCGGCCCACCGATCCGCCCGTTCCGATGCACAGCGCCGAGGCGAGCGCCTTCACCACAGTCACCTGGGGACGGATGCGACCACCGTTTTCGGCCACCGCGATCATCACTTCGGGCACGCCGTGGCCGCGGGCCTCACGGGCGAACCGCGAGATCAATGGACCGTAAAGCAACCCGCCGATGACCGGGATGACCACAAAGAACCCAACCCCCAGCCAGGGCAGGTGGTCGCTACCGACCCACCCCTGTTGGCCGAACTCGACGTGTCCGGTGGCCAACCAGGTGAATCCAAAGACCAGATAACGGAACGCCACCGCACCTAGCCCGGCACCCACCCCGACCGTGATCGCCACGCAGAACAGACCGAGGTGATCCCCGCGCAACCAGCCGGCCACCCGCCACATCGCCTCAGACATCCACCGCGACATCCGCACCGTACCCATAACCGCCTCCCACTCCAATCGTTCATCACCCTTTTTTCGGTGGCCGGGTGGGTGCAGGTATCGCATGTTCGCGGGTCGGTGCCCGGAGGCGAGCCCAAAGATTTTTTCTATTCGGCGCGCTTCGTTTGCTTGTCGAGCAGGCAAATGCATCGCACAACGCTTCCGCCCAGCAGTCACAGGCAGTTACGATAGCTAATGCAAACTGTTTCCTAGCGTTACTATAACAGGAGGACTGATTGCGCAGCGGTGCGCCGAGTGTTCTGGCACAAGCAAATACGGTCTGGCCCGGTCGAGGCCTTGGTAGTGATCACTGGCGTTCGCACCCAATATTGTTCGGTCACAACGTATTACGTCCGGCACCGCGACGGCGATACCCACCGTATGGCCTTCTGCTCGGTTACCCCTGCGCATCAGTCTCGTAATACGCCCGCCGTCAAGGAATTTCCGGAGGAAAGGGGACCGATAAATGGCCCGCCCGTATCGCACCATGGAATGGGCGCCTGGAAACGCCAGCCGTGCCCGCTGACGCTGCAGTGCGGTGGCAAGCGGTCGGAGGTTCAGCCGCTGGCGCGCCGACCGGGGAGAAATCTTCCAGAAGTCCTTCTCCCAGTAACTCCGGGAGCCCTACCATCGCCGCGGCGGCCTTTTGCAGAGGGGACTCGTGAGAACTGAGCTGAAGTGGGTCGAACCTCACCAGGGCCACCTCCACGCCAGCATCGACGACCGCGGCGAGTATCGAGTCCATGCGGTCTCCACGGGCGGCTTCCGCGCCGAGCGGGTCGATGACGGCTTCGTGCACCACGACCTGGGCCGGGCCGACACAGCCGCGGAGGCGCAGGCGATCTGTCAGGACCTGCACACCCGGACCCTGCGGCGCGCCGGGTGGGAGGCCTACATGGCCGAAAACGACCCGCCGGGCTGGCAGTAGCGAGGCCGGTCGCGTCAGCGATTCCGCACGCGACGCACCGCCACGAACACGACGAGGGCGCCGGCCCCGGCCAGCGAAGCCAGCACCACCGGCTTCTGCACGAATCCGATCACCCGGACCTTCAGGTCGTCGGCGAGGCGCCGCGGGTTGGCCCGCTCGGCAAGCGAGTCGACGGTGGCCGCCAGCTGGTCACGGGCGACGTCGATGTCCTGCTTGATGGCTTCGGGGTCCCGGTCCGCCACTGTGTCCTCCAAGTCGCCCACTATCCGGCTCTTACACCTGCCCGAACTACCCTAGATCAGCTGGCGGTAACCCCGACGCTCCGGTGAACAGAAAGGACTCACCTTGACCGAGACCACGCGGCTCGCACCGGGCGACAAAGCGCCCTCCTTCAGCCTGCCCGACGCCGACGGCAACAAGGTGTCGCTGGCCGATTACCAGGGGCGTCGCGTCGTCGTGTACTTCTACCCGGCCGCGTCGACGCCCGGGTGCACCAAGCAGGCGTGCGACTTTCGGGACAGCCTGGCCGAGCTCAACGAGGCCGGCCTCGACGTGGTGGGCATCTCCCCCGACAAGCCGGAGAAGCTGGCCAAGTTCCGCGACGCCGAGGGGCTGACGTTCCCGCTGCTGTCTGATCCCGACCGCAAGGTGCTGGCGGCCTACGGTGCCTACGGCGAGAAACAGATGTACGGCAAGACGGTCACCGGCGTCATCCGCTCCACCTTCGTGGTCGACGAGAAGGGCAAGATCGCGGTCGCGCAGTACAACGTGAAGGCGACCGGGCACGTCGCCAAGCTGCGCCGCGACCTGTCGGTGTAGTCAGTCGCCGATGACGGCGGCCTTGGTGTACTCGGTGATCGGCCGCGCGATCCCCTGTTCGTCGCAGACCCGCTGCAGCTTCTCGAGCGTCTCGTCGATCCCCGGTCCAAGCCGCCTGCCGGGGGTGAAGGTCGCCGGCAGGTGCTGCATGCCCTGGATCACGCCGATCGTGGGATAGTGCACGGTGCCCTCGGGGTCGCAGCGGTAGTCGGGCATCCGGTCGAGCACCGCCGTGAGCATCGACTTGAACACGATGCGCGCGACATTGGAGCCGATGCAGCGGTGGATGCCCAGCCCGAAGCTGAAGTGCCGGTTGTTCTTTCGGGTCAAGTCGAGTCGGTTCGGATCGGGGAACACCGCGGGGTCGCGGTTGGCCATCGCCCAGGACAACCACAGGCGATCGCCCTCCTTGAATTTCGTGCCCGCCAGTTCGAGGTCGGCGGCGATCGTTCGACCGTCCCCGGGGGCAGGCGTGAAGTATCGCAGGAATTCCTCGGTCGCCGAGTCGAGCAGCGTTTCGCGTTCACGCCTCAGCAGTTCGCGCTGCTCGGGATTTTCGCCCAGCCATTCGAGTGCGTGCGCGGTCAGCGCCGTCGTGGTGTCAAACCCCCCGCCGATGATCAAGCTGAGCATTCCGAGCAGTTCGGCGTCCGGGGCGGGTTCGCCGTCGATCTTCAGTCTTGCCAGCGCGTCCACCAGGCCGGGGCGCGGGTTCTCGCGGATCTCCAGGAGGTGGTTTAACAGGTCCGCTCCCATCGCCATCGCCTGATCCAAAACCCTTGGGGCATCTGGGGAATCGGCGGGTGTGTAGACGTTCGCGTGGGCCGGTTCGCAATAAAGCTGCCACTTCTTCAGGGCTACGCCCATCATGGCCAGGGTCAGGACGGCGGGCACGACGTTGGCGAGATCGTCGACGAAGTCGATCCGCCCGACTTCGATTTTCTCGTCGATGCTGGCCCGCACGATTTCGTCGACAAACGGCTTCCAGCGCTTGACGGCCGCCGGCGACAGGTAGGGGTTGAGGATGCTGCGGTAGGCGCTGTGCTCGGGTTCGTCCATCTCGAGCATGCCGCCGCGAACGCCGGTGCCCTGCGGCAGCGTGGGAATCGTGATGCCCTTGTAGCCGGTGCCCTCACCGGTGACGTCGTGGTCGTTGGACACCTGCGGACATCGCGCGAGCTCGAAAACTTCCCGGTTGCCCGCGGCCACCCAATGCCCGTCGTAGGTGTCGGTCCACGCCACCGGGCACTTGGCGTGCATCTCCTCGGTGATCGCGGTGAACCGCTCGCGGTACTCCGGGGTATGCCGATCAAAGTGATAACGCTTGGTCTTGCCGGCGTCTCCGGTCAGGGTGTTTTCCGTGCTCACGGTGGCGTCTCCTGCGGACGGGGGGCTGCATCTAGAAGCAGTATGCGACGAGACCAGCGGTCTCGTTGAGCGTTTTGACGGTCGAGTTTTCCGCTCAGCCCAGGTTGGCCAGCAGCAGCGCTTCGGTGATGGCCGCGCGCTCCAGCACGCCCAGATGCAGGCTCTCGTTGATGCTGTGGGCCTGCGTCGCGGGATCTTCCACGCCGGTGACGAGGATCTTCGCCCGCGGGAACGCCTCGGCGAACTCGGCGATGAACGGGATCGATCCGCCCATGCCCATGTCGATCGGGTCGGTCCCCCATCCCTGCCGGAAGGCGGCCCGGGCGGCGTCGTAGACGCTGCCGGTGGCATCGATGGCGTAGGGCTCGCCGATGTCGCCGCGGGTGACGCTGACGTGTGCGCCCCACGGCGCGTGCTGTTGCAGGTGCGCGGTCAACGCGTCCAGGTGCGCGGCGGCGTCCCCGCCGGGTGCGACGCGCATGCTGATTTTGGCCCGGGCCCGTGGGATCAGCGTGTTCGACGCTCTCTCGACGGGTGTGGTGTCGATGCCGATGACGGTGATCGCGGGCTTGGCCCACAGCCGCTGCGGCGCCGATCCCGATCCGATCTCGGACACCCCGTCCAGCAAGCCGGAGTCGGCGCGCACCCGCTCGGGCGGGTAATCGACTGCGGCGGCGGTGCTTTCGTGGAGGCCTTCGACTGCGACGTTGCCGTCGTCGTCGTGCAGGCTGGCCAGCAGTCGCACCAGCACGCTCAGCGCGTCGGGCACCACTCCGCCCCAGATGCCCGAGTGCAGCCCGTGGTCGAGCGTGGCGACCTCGACGACGCAGTCGACCAGGCCGCGCAGCGTCACCGTCAGCGCCGGAATTTCGGTGCTCCAGTTGTCCGAGTCGGCGATGACGATGACGTCGGCGGCCAGCGCGTCGCGGTGGGCGGCCAGCAGCCGGCCAAGGGACGGCGACCCGGATTCCTCCTCGCCCTCGACGAACACCGTCACGCCCACCGGGGGTTGACCGCCGTGCGCCCGGAACGCCGCCAAATGCGTTGCGATACATGCCTTGTCGTCGGCGGTGCCGCGGCCGTAGAGCCGGCCGTCGCGTTCGGTGGGTTCGAAGGGCGGCGACACCCATTGGCTGCGATCACCTTCGGGCTGCACGTCGTGGTGGGCGTACAGCAGCACGGTCGGCGCGCCGTCCTGCGCGGGGTGGCGCGCGATGACCGCCGGCGCTCCGCCCTCGCTGACGATCTGCACGTCACCGAAACCGGCCTGCGACAACAGATCCGCGACCGCCTGCGCGCTGCGGTGCACCTCGTCGCGGCGGCCGGGGTCGCCCCACACCGATTCGATGCGCACCAGGTCTTCCAGATCGCGGCGCACCGACGGCAGCACCGCGCGGACGCGCTCAACCAGATCGCTCATGGGTACGAGGCTAGTCGGCCGTCGTCTCCAGAATGGCCACCGCGGCCGCGGTATCCGCTTCGTGCGTCAGCGACACGTGAATCGTCACGTCGGCCAGGTGTTTGGCGATGTCACCGCTGAGCCGGACCCGCGGTCGGCCCCACATGTCGGTGACCACCTCGATGTCGCGATGGATGTCCTCCGGCAGCACCGGGCGCTGCGCGAACCGCGATCCCGACCACGCCTTGATCACGGCCTCCTTGGCCGCCCAGCGGGCCGCCAGGTGACGAGCCGCCGACGAACTCTTGTCCGAGGCGTCGCGGCGCTCCCCGGGGGTGAACGTCTCGGAGAAGACGGTTCCCGGTTGGTCGACCTGCTCGGCGAAATCAGGAATGGAGACGAGATCGATTCCCACACCGACAATTCCCATGGGTCGCCAGGCTAACGGACCGACGTCATCCGGCGGTCACCTGGTAGGCCTCGCCATCACCGAGTCGCGAATCCGGGTTGAGCAGCATCGCCGCCTCCTGACGCTTCTCCGACCCGTCGTGGTCGAAACGACGGTTCGGCGGCCGCTCGTACATCGGCGGGCCGCCGGCGATCGCCGAGGCCAGCCGACGCTGACCGGCCAGCAGGCGCGCATCCGCCCGCTGCTGGTACTCCGCGCGCTGCTTCGGGTCGAGCGCGGCGACGAACGCCTGCGGGTGCACCAGCGCGACCAGACCCGAAACATGGCCGAACCCAAGGCTGGTCACCAAGCCGGCCTTCAGCGGGAACTTCTCCCCGAGCCGCAGCGTCTCGCGCACCCACACGAAGTGGGCCGAGCCGGCCAGTTCGTCGTCGACGCAATCCAGGCTGCGGTTGGGCGGGATCACCCCGTCGCGCAGCATCTGGCACAGCCCCATCATCTGGAAGACCGCCGCGCCGCCCTTGGCGTGCCCGGTGAGGCTCTTCTGCGACACCACGAACAGCGGAGCACCCACTGAACGACCGAGCGAATCGGCGAGCCGCTCGTGCAGTTCGGTCTCGTTGGGATCGTTGGCCAGAGTGGACGTGTCGTGCTTGGAGATCACTGCGATGTCGTCGGCACCGACACCCAGCTTGGCCAGCGACCGCGCCAGCGCCGAATCCTTGCCACCGCGGCCGGCGCCCAGCGCGCCCAGGCCCGGGGCCGGGATGGAGGTGTGCACGCCGTCGGCAAACGACTGGGCATAGGCCACCACGGCCAGCACCGGCAGGCCCATCTTGAGCGCCAGGTCGCCGCGGGCCAACAGGATGGTGCCACCGCCCTGCGCCTCGAGGAATCCCAGCCGGCGACGATCGTTGGGCCGGGAGAACTTCGAGTCGTGGATGCCGCGGTCCCGCATCATGCCGGTGTCGGCGGTGGCGGCCATGTCACCGAAGCCGATGATGGCTTCCAGTGTCAGGTCGTCGAATCCGCCGGCGACCACCAGTTCGGCCTTGCCGAGACGGATCTTGTCCACGGCCTCCTCGACCGACACCGCCGCGGTCGCGCACGCGCCCACCGGGTGGATCATCGCGCCGTAGCTGCCGACGTAACTCTGAATGACGTGCGCGGCAACGACATTCGGCAAGACTTCCTGCAGGATGTCGTTCGGCTTGTTCCGGCCGAGCAGGTTGCCGTGATACATCGTCTGCATCGACGTCATGCCACCCATGCCGGTGCCCTGCGTGCTGGCCACCAGGCCCGGGTGCACCCAGCGCATCAACTCGGCCGGGGTGAATCCCGAAGACAGGAACGCGTCGACGGTCGCGACGATGTTCCACAACGCCACCCGGTCGGTCGAGCTGGCCATGTCCTGGCTGATGCCGAACACGGTCGGGTCGAACCCGGTCGGGATCTGTGCACCGACGGTCCGCGACAGCTTTGTCTTTCGCGGCACCCGGATCTCGGTGCCGGCCTTGCGGACGACCTGCCAGTCGGTGGAGTCGGGGACGGGCCGGATGATCGTGTGTTCCGGATCGAACTCGACGAACGCGCGCGCGTCGGCCTCCGAGGACACCACGAACGCGAAGTCCTTATCCAGGAACACCGACACCAGCAGCGGGGACGCGTGATCGGGGTCGATCGCGCCGTCGTCGACGAACTCGCGGATACCGCAGCGCTCTACGACGATGTCGTGGTAGCGCTCGACCAGCTCGGACTCGTCGACCAGATCACCGGATTGTGTGTCGTACCAACCCGGCTGGGGGTCGTCCTCCCAGCGGATCAGGCCGGTCGTCCAGGCCAGCTCCAGGACGCCCGCGGCCGAGAGTTCGTTGTCGACTTCCATCTCGAAGCGGGTCCGCGACGAGCCGTAGGGGCCCAGTTCCGCGCCACCGACGATGACCACCAGGTCGGCCGGGTCGACGTCGAGGTCGGCCCACTCCGGCGGTGGTGCCGGGGTGAAGCTGCGCGGCGGGGATGGCAGCGCGGCGATGGTGCCGTCGGCCGCGGAGGCGTCGGCCTCCTCACCCGACGCCGAGGTGGCCTGCTCACGGGCCTTGGCGGCCAGCTCCGCCATGTCGAGGTTCACCTCGCCCAGGCCGCCGGTCAGGTCCGCCTTGATCGGCGCACCGGCCGCGGCCACCTTGGACTCGATGTCGCAGAGGGACAGCAGCATCGCCGCCATCTCGTCGGTCGAGTACGTGGTGACGCCGGCCTCCTCGACCGCGTCGACAATGGCGTCGTTGTGGCCCATCAGGCCGGTGCCGCGGGTCCAGCCGATCAGCGCGTGCGCCAGGCTGACCCGGTCCGCCCACGACGACTCGGCGTGCCAACGGGTCACCAGGGCGTCCAGCGCCGACTTGGCTTCGCCGTAAGCGCCGTCACCGCCGAACATTCCGCGGTTCGGCGAACCCGGCAGCACCACGTGCAGCCGCGACGCGATGTCGCGCTCGGCGCCGATCTTCGACATCCCGCCGATCAACCGCTGCACCGCCCATAGCAGCACCTTCATCTCCATCTCGGAGCGAGAGCCGGCCTCGGACAGGTCGCCCGCCACCCGCGGTGCGGCGAACGGGAACAGCAATGTCGGTGTCTGCGCGTCCTTGATGTGAATCGACTGTGGCCCAAGGCTTTCGGTTTGCTCGGTGCCCACCCACTCGACGAGCGCATCGATGTCGGAGTAGGACGCCATGTTGGCCGCGACCACCCAGAGCGCCGCCCCGAACCGGGCATGGTCGCGGTAGAGCCCGCGGTAGAACGCCAGCCGCTCGTCGTCGAGCTTGGACGTCGTGGCGATGACGGTGGCGCCGCCGTCGAGCAGTCGCCCGACGACCGACGCCGCGATCGAGCCCTTGGAAGCGCCCGTCACCACCGCGACCTCGTGGCTGTAGGGGCCGGGGTCCGGGTTCTCCGCGCCGGCCGCGATGCGGCCGTACAGCGATGCGTGGATCTGACGGCCGGCGGACAGGGCCTTGCCCTGCCACCAGGTGGCCTGGGTGGCCACCACATGGCCTGCGCCCTCGAACCTTTCGGACAGCTCCACCCACCGGGCGTCGATATCGCCCTCGTCGGTCAGCCAGAGCTTGACCAGGTCTTCGCGGGCACTGGCCCAGCGGTCGTCGAACAACACGGCCTTCTTCGGCTCGAACGCCGGAGCCACCAGCCGTGGCCAGTCGGCACCGAGTTCGGTGGTCACCAGATCGATGAGCTCGGCATCGGTGGCCGCCGGCGAAACGCTGACCGGGTCGTCCAGGCCCAGCTGGTTCAGCACCAGGCGCGCCGCCGAGGCCAGCACGCCGTCGCGACCGGTGATCTGGTCGGTGAATTCGCCCAGTGCGGCAGCGTCGATGGTCGCACCGCCGCCGCCGCCCGACGATGGCAGGGCCACCGCGATGCCACGACGCGCCGCGACGGACGCCACCGCGGCATCGATAGCCTTGTCGACGGCGGCGGCGTCGGCCAGTGCGCCCTCGTGCAGGTGGCCCATGGCGCCGCCCCGGACACTGGTGCCCTCGCGGGTTCCCAGCGCGACCTCGACGGTGACGTGCTTGGCCCAACCGTCGCCGAGCTCCCAGACCTTCTTGACCCGCTCCGCAATGGCCGCGGGCCGCTTACCCGACGGCCCCAGCACCGTGCGCAGCTGGTCGTTGATCGCGTCGGAAAGCACTGGGCCGTAAGGCTTGTAGGTGCGCGCCAGCTTGGTCACCTGCGCGCGCAGCCCGGCCAGGTCGGCTTCGGCGGCGCCGTCGATGGCGCCCAGGTTCAGCTCCGAACCCAGGTCCACCAGCAGCTGGTTGCGTCGCGACGACGCACCGTCGGTGATGGATTCGATGGAGTCCAGCTCCTCGATCTGGTCGATGCGCATCTTGGCGGACAGCGCGATCAGCGCCAGCGTGGCGTCGGCGGCATCGAACCCGATGTCGTCCGGCCGGGCCGCACCCGACGGAGCGGTCGGCGCGGCGGGGGTCGCCGGTGCGGAAACCGCCGCTTCCGGTGCCGACGCACTCTCGGTGGGCGCGGCCGGCTCGTCCTCCGGCTCCGGCTCGGGGTCGGTGTCGGTGGCGAACAGCACCGCCGCGTCGCGCTCGGCGTTGAGCACTTCCACTGTGCTGTGCGCGTATTCGGGCAGCTTGAGGGTGTTGGTGGCCAGGCCCGCGACGGTCGGCGCGGACTTCACACCGATCTCCACGAACCGCTCCACACCCAGGCCGCCGGCGGCCTCTTCGGTGAACAGCAGGTCCTGGGTTTCGATCCAGCGCACCGGGCTGGCGAATTGCCATGCCAGCAGCTCGATCAGGACGATGCGTGCCATCTCGATGCGGCGCTCAGCAAGCCAGGTGTCGTAGTCGGCCAGGATCGGGTCGAGCGGCTCCGCCGGCACCAGGTCGCGGATCTCCTGGATGAAGTCGCGGTCCAGGGTGAACGGACGCGGCACCAGGTTGGGGATGTAGCGCCCGATGATGACGTCAGGATCCTTGTCGCGCGGCATGACTCGGTCGAGGGACCGACGGAACTCCGCCACACCGACTCGCAGCACCCGGGAGTGGAACGGCACGTCGATGCCGGGCACCAGGATGAAGGAGCGCTTTCCGCCGGTGATCTCGCGGCGCCGCTCCACCTCTTCCTCGAGCGCTTCCAGGCCGCGCACCGTGCCGGCGATCGCGTACTGCGAACCGCGCAGGTTGAAGTTGACGATCTCCAGGAACTCGCCTGTGCGCTCGGCGATTTCCGCGACAAACGCGGGAACCTCGTCGTCGGGCAGGTCGATCTGCGACGGCCGAATGGCCGCCAGCCGGTAATTGGACCGGCCCAGCTCGTCCCGCGGCACGATGTCGTGCATCTTCGATCCGCGGTGAAACACCGTCTCCAGCAGGGCTTCCAGCTCGTAGATGCCCGTCACGCAGGCCAGCGCGGTGTACTCGCCGACGGAGTGACCGCAGGCGATCGCATCCTCGACGAAGGCGCCCTGCTCACGCATCTCGGCGACCTGCGCCGCGGCCACCGTGGCCATCGCGACCTGGGTGAACTGCGTCAGGTACAGCACGCCCTCGGGGTGGTTGTAGTGCACACCGCTGGCGATGATGCTGGTCGGGTTGTCACGCACCACGTGCAGCACCGAGAAGCCCAACGTGTCGCGGGTGAACTTGTCGGCCTTGTCCCACACCTTGCGGGCGGCCTTGGACCGGGCCCGGACGTCCATGCCCATGCCCTTGTGCTGAATGCCCTGACCGGGGAACGCGTAGACGGTGTGCGGCGCCGCCAGACGAGCCGTCGCCGACATCACCAGATCGGCACCGATCTTGGCTGTGACCTCCAAAACCTCTGCACCCTGGTCGATTCCGACACGGTCGACCCGGAATGCGACCTCGTCGCCGGGACGCACCATGCCCAGGAAACGCGCGGTCCAGCCGATCAGCCGTGCCGGCGGGCGGGCCTGACCATCGGTGGCGGTCACCGCGTGCTGGGCGGCGGCCGACAGCCACATGCCGTGCACGATGGGCGATTCCAGGCCGGCCAGCAGCGCGGCGGCGCGATCGGTGTGAATGGGGTTGTGGTCACCGGAGACCACCGCGAATGGGCGCATGTCGACCGGCGCGGTGATGGTGACGTCGCGGCGACGGCGGCGCGGGGTGTCGGTCGCGTTCTGCGAGACCGCGCCACCGGCGCGCGTCGGGTCGGTCAGTTCGGCGGATCCGGTGCGGCCCAGGATGGCGAAGCGCTCATCGAGGGTGGCGACCACCTGGCCGTCGGGGTCGGCGATGGTGACCGAGACCGGCACGACGCGTCCCATGTCCGTGTCGATGGCCGCCGAAGCCGTTGCGGTGATTGTCAATTGCGACCGGTTCTTCGGCAGCTTGCCGACCATGTGGGCGGCGTGATCCAGATGCACCAGGCTCAGCAGGCCCTCGATGACCGGGACGCCGGCGTCGGTGACGGCCGAGCCGATCGCGGAGAAGACGGCGGGCCAGCACGGTCCGACGAGCGCGTCGGGAACGGTGCTGAGGCTGGGCGCCAACGGTTCTCCGAAGGTGGCCGTGACACCGGTGTGGTCGGCGACCCGCTCGGGGTCCCAGTCCACCGTGACGGTGGCGGTTCCGTCGGTGACCGGGGGCAAGAACTCCGGACCGTCGACCCCGGCCGCGATGGCCAGCACCGCACGCATGGCGGTGGTGGCGTCCTCGGTGGAGACCACCGGGGTAGCTCCGTCAACGGTGTTGGGCGGCAATGTGAATGGGATGTCGATCCAGCTGCCCGACACCGGGACACTGAGCACTACGCGGTCCCCGTCGACCTGCAGTCGCGCACCCGTGGACGAATGCGTGGCGCGGCGGCTCTCAGGTCCGTCATGCACCAGCCAGTCGGAGGGATCGGCGATCCGGTGGACCGGGTTTGTCGCGGTGCGGCCGGCCCACCGTACGTCGGGGGCGTCCAGCACGACGGCCAGCGGCCCGGTCACGTCGGCGCGGCCCGTGCGGCGTGACGTGACGGGCTTGGGCTCCAAGCCGGCGGCGAGCGCCTCGTCGATGGCCGCCTGCTCGAAGCGGTCCAGCAGTTCGCCGACGGGCTCGTCCATCCGGGTGATGCCGGCGACGGCCGCGGTACCCGGAATGATGCACACCTGATCGGCGTCGTAGCGCGCGTCGTGGGCCTGCCACAGCGAATCGCTGCGCCACCAGCGGCGCACATCCTTGTCGATCACCGGCACGAAGTTGACCGGCTTGCCCACCAGCTTGCACAGCGTGACGAAGAACGGGACATCGGCCGGGTGCAACTGCACGCGCTCAGCGTCGGGGTAGTGCGCCAACAGGGCGGCGATGGCCTCGGAAGAATTGTCCAGCAGCCGCGCGCCGGCATCGGAGGAGCCGTCGAACAGCGTCTCGATGGGGCCGAAATCCTGTGCATGCAAACGTGCCTCGGCCCGTTGCAGCATCTGCTCGAAACGGTCGCGCCAGGTGTCGGCCAGCCACGGGCTGCCCGGTGCGGCGGTGTCGGCGGTGGAATCGCCGTCGCCGATGGACAATTCGACGTAGCGCTGCAACCACTGCAGGTAGGTCATCTCACCGACGTCGCCGAAGTATGGCTTGGCGGTTTTGGCCATCGCCGCGATGATCTCGTCACGGCGCTCGGCGACGGCGTCCGCGTCACCGGCAACCTCGTCGAGGAGCCGACCGCACCGCGAGGCGCTGTTGTCGATTTCGTGGATATCCGCACCGAGCTGGCTGCGGCTGGAAGCCATGCCGCCCGAAGCTTTTCCGGCGCCGATCCACTGATCGGTGCCCTGGGTTTCGACCAGCATCCGCTTGACCGACGGCGATGTGGTGGCCTCCTTGGCCGCCATCGCCGCGGTGCCAACCAGGATGCCGTCGATCGGCATCAGCGGGAAGCCGTAGGCCTGTGCCCAACGCCCGGAAAGGTATTCGGCCGCCCGCTCCGGCGTGCCGATGCCGCCGCCGACGCAGACGGTGATGTTGGAGCGCGACCGCAGTTCGGAGTAGGTCGCCAGCAGCAGGTCGTCGAGGTCTTCCCAGGAGTGGTGGCCGCCGGCGCGTCCACCTTCGATGTGCGCGATCACCGGTTTGGTGGACACCTCGGTCGCGATGCGGATGACCGAGCGGATCTGTTCGACGGTGCCGGGCTTGAAGACGACGTGACTGATACCGACCTCGCCCAGCTCCTCGATCAGTTCGACGGCCTCCTCCAGGTCCGGGATGCCGGCGCTGATCACCAGGCCGTCGATCGCCGCGCCGGACTGACGCGCCTTCTGCACCAGCCGCTTGCCGCCCACCTGCAGCTTCCACAGGTATGGGTCCAGGAACAGCGCGTTGAATTGGTAGGTGCGTCCGTCCTCCAGCAGCTCGGACAGCTGCTGGACGCGGTCGGCGAAGATCTCCTCGGTGACCTGCCCGCCGCCGGCCAGCTCGGCCCAGTGCCCGGCGTTGGCCGCGGCGGCAACGATCTTTGCGTCGACCGTGGTCGGGGTCATGCCGGCCAGCAGGATCGGCGAGCGGCCGGTCAGGCGGGTGAACTTCGTCGAGAGCTTCACCCTGCCGTCCGGCAGGCGAACCAGCGTCGGCGCGTAGCTCGACCAGGCCCGCGCCACCTCGGGGACGGCGCCGACGGTGAACAGGTTGCGCTGCCCGCCGCGGGTCGCCGCGGGCACGATGCCCACACCGAGGCCCCGGATCACCGGCGCGGTCAGCCGGGTCAGGATGTCGCCCGGGCCCAGGTCGAGAATCCAGCGAGCACCGGCGTCGTTGACCCGGGTGATCTCCTCGACCCAGTCGACCGGACGCACCAGGATCGACTCGGTCAGTTGCCGGGCCAGCTCGACGTCCAGGCCGACCTTCTCGGCCCAGCTGCCGACGATGTCGATCCCGTCGGCCAGCCGGGGTGTGTGGAAGCCCACCTCGACCTGCACCGGGTCGAACACCGGCGAGAAGACGTCGCCGCCGCGCAGCTTGTTCTTCCGGTCGGCCTCTTCCTTCTCCGAGATCTGCTGGCAATACAGCTCGAAGCGGGACAGCTGTTCCGGGGTCCCGGTGATGACGACCGAGCGGCGGCCGTTGCGGATGGACAACACGGGCGGCAGCACTGTGCGCACGTCCTGCGCGAACTCGTCGAGCAGCCGGCCGATGCGGTCGGGATCGGCATTGGTGACCGACACCATCGGCGGACGGTCGCCAAGGACCGAAATGCCGCGCCGGCGGGCCACCAGGGTCCCGGCCGCTCCGATCAGCTGGGCCAGCGCCAGCAGCTCGACGTCGCGGGCGCCGCCGGCCTTCAGCGCCTCGACGGCGAGCACGCCCTGGGAATGCCCGGCGACAGCCACCGGCGGGGTGGCGTTCAGGTCCATGCCTTGGCGTGCCAGGGCGCGCACGGCCGCGATCTGGGTGAGCAGCACGCCCGGGATGGACACCGCGGCCGAGGTCAGGTGCTTGTCGGAGGGGACCGGGTCCTCGGCCGCCAGCGCGCGCACCCACGTCAGCGGCTCGAAGCCGATCGGGCGGACCACGACGAGGTCCTTGGCCACCGGCTCGAGGAGCAGGTTGACCTCACCGACCAGCGTTGCCAGCTCGGACTCGATGCCGGCCGACGACACCAGTTCTTCGAGGGTCTCCAGCCAGGCGCTGCCCTGGCCGCCGAATGCCACGGCGTACGGCTCGCCGGCCGTCAGGCGGTCGACCAGAGCGTGGGTGTCCCCGGCGTGTGGGTGCCTGCCGCCCTGCGGGCCTTGGCCGTCGCGGTCAGCGGACACCCGATCGTGCTCGTGGATCGTCACCTTTTCTGTCTCCCCTGTATGCGTCTTTAGGTCTCGTTCGTCTGGCGGTCACCGCCGCCGGGCGGGGTTCTGTCGATGCGGCGTGGTTCGGCGTCGAATCACAGCCGGGATACGGCTGGCCGGTGTGTTGTCGGCGGACCGCCCGACTGGTGCCGAGCGGCGCGACGGACTCCATCGGCTGTACTAAGAGTGTCATAAGGATCGGCCCTGGTTTCGCGAGCTGATCGGTTACTGGTGAGTTCTACGCATGGGTAACCGTGTCCTGGGTAACACGCGGTTTGACCGTCGGCACGGACCGGGTTACCAAACCCGCTGCATGCAGGTGGTTACGGTCGAGTAGCTACAACTGTGCAGATCAAGGCAGTCTTGTTATCGAATCGTTACATAAATTTTTTGAGCCGCGGAGTGCCGTCGCGGCGCGGTCACCGGCCGATGACGGCGATCGCTCGCCCGCGCCCGGCCGGAAAACCAGCGAACGAGTGTTTGCTGGAATTTTAAGAATGGGAGTCTCGGCGGGGCCGGACGCCGACATGCGGCGCTAGGCCCACTGGCCGAATTCGGGCTTGAGGATCTCGTTGATGTCCACACCGACACCACCGACGCTGCGTTTGTCGATTTCAACCTGGTGCAAATTGGCCGCCGGGTGGGCGTACCCCTTGGGCGAGCCCCAGTTGTGCTGCCAGAAGTAAGAGCCCAACCCATCGTGCAGTGCCCAGTCGATGGTTTTCGAATTGGCGTACACGCCTGTGCGCTGATGACCAATCACCGACTCCCATGACCGCAGGTAGGGCGCCACCTGGCTCTTGTACTGCTCATAGGAGGGATCGTCGTCGATCGAGGCATAGATGGGGGCGCTGGCGGGGCCACCTGCCGCGGCGTGCAGTTGCATCCCGCGCTGCGCGTGCTGCAGGCCGGCGCTGGCACCGCCCAGCCAGTCCGCGGTGCTGGCCTTGCCGTACTGATAGCAGGACACGATCTTCAGTCCGTTGCTATTGAGGTCGCGCGCTTCGGCGACCTGAAGGGGCTTGCCCAGCATCCAGTTGCCGCCCGGACGGCGATCCGACACGTACCGAATGGACCCGACCGCGCCGGCGGCCCGGATCTGGCTGGCCGGAATGACACCGGCCGCATAGTCGAGCAGGGTGCCGAGCGACGCCGATGCCGGCGCGGCGCTCAGTGACTCACCCGCGACGCCCAGGCCCAGCAGGGCCGGGGTGGCAGCCGCGAATTTGAGCAGGTCGCGTCGCGAAACGGATGGCACAAGCCACAGGGTACGACAAAAACCCCATATGACACATTGATCACACTCGTCACATGTGCATCACAGTGCCGCGTCGCTCGTTTGAACGGGTTGGCGCGCGGGCAGCACGATGACGCTGACGGCTTCCACCCCGCGTCGAGCGGTCTGCCGGGCGATCTCCTCGATGAAGCGGGCGGCCGCCGGGCTGATCGATCCCGCCCAGGCGCGAAACCCCTGCACGATCACCGGGTCGCGTTCCAGCAGCGGTTGCACGCCCCGCAACACGCCGACGACGTCATCGGGCAGCGGGTCGGCCAACTGCTGGTCAATCCACCCGCGCGCCAGTTGTCCCGCGGCCGCATCGTCATCGCCCAACGCGATCACGTCGGCGGCCAAGTCGCGCAACCGATCGAACAGCACCTGGTGGCCCCGCGTCTCGGCCAATTCCGACAGCAGGGTGCTGGCCGCGGTCGGCAGCACCATCTGGCCGAACAGGGCGGGGACCGGTAGGTCCCACTCGTCGAATAAGCCGGCGTACATCGCGGCGACGGGCGCCGGCAGAGGGGCGCTGAGCCGCCCGATCACCCCGATGCTGTCGCGGTGCGTGGTCGCCAGCCGGTGCAGAATCGCCTCGTTGAGGTCCGCGTCGCCGCACTCGGTGGCCGCATCGATGGCGCGAATCAGTTGGTCGAGTCGCTCCCGTTGCTGGATCAGCAGCGCGCGGTGCTGGTCGAGCAGGCCGGCCAGCGTGCTGTGCCCGCCCTCGATCAACCGCTGGATGTCATTGATACCGACGCCGAGGCTGCGCATCAGGTCTATGCGCAACAAGTCGAGGACCTGTTCGACGTCGAAGGTGCGATAGCCGTTGGGCAGGTGTTGCGCGTGCAGCAATCCGATTTTCTCGTAATGGCGAATACGGCCGGAAGCGATGCCGGTCAAGGCCGTGACGTCGCCGATCAGCAACTGCTCAGCCACACCTTGACCTTACAACTGTCGCAAGGTCTGTACTGGGCGGATGAGACACGACCAGCTTGTCGACCTGATGCGGCGTGGGTTGAAGTTGGCGCGGGACAAGACGACCGATCTCGCAGCGGCCCAGCACACGGTCGACGCGCGTGACTACACGAGTATCGAGCGGCACAACCTGGATCGGGCCTTGTTGCTGGCCAGTCCGCAGTTGGTCGGCTATGTGTCGGAACTTCCTGCCCCTGGGACGTATTGCACCAAGACGGTGATGGGGCGGTCCATTCTGTTGACCCGCACCTCAGAGGGAACGGTGAAGGCGTTCAACAACGTGTGTCTGCACCGGCAGTCGCAGGTGGTGTCGGGATGCGGCGTGGCCGGGCGGTTCACCTGCCCCTACCACGCCTGGACCTACGACAACAGCGGGCGCTTGGTGGCACTTCCGGGGCGCGAGGGGTTCCCCGAGGTGACGATCAAATCCGATGGACTGACTGAACTTCCGGCTACCGAGTTCGCTGGATTCCTCTGGGTCGCATTGGATCCCGGAGCGACCCTGGACGTGGCCGACCACCTGGGTCCGCTGGCCGAGGAACTCGACTCGTGGGGAATCGGGCGCTGGTCCCCGCTGGGCGAGAAGGTGCTGCACTCAGACATCAACTGGAAGCTGGCGGTCGACACCTTCTCCGAGAACTACCATTTCGCCACGGTTCATCGGCAGACCTTCGCCACCATCGCACGCAGCAATTGCACGCTGTTCGACTCCTACGGTCCGCACCACCGGCTGATCTTCCCGCTCAACACCATCCTGGAGCTCGACGACGTGCCCGAGGATCAGTGGAATCCGTTTCACAACTTGGTGGTGATCTATGCGCTGTTCCCCAACATCGTGCTGTCGGTGACCGTAGCCAACGGTGAGCTGTTCCGGATCTACCCCGGGGATCGGCCCGGCAGGTCGATCACCTTCCACCAGAACGCAACACCGCAGGACCTCTCCGATGAATCGGTGGCCGCCGGCGTCCAAGCCGTCTTCGACTATGCGCACGCCACCGTGCGCGACGAGGATTACCGACTGGCCGAGGGGCTGCAAGCCAATCTCGAGTCGGGCGCCCGCGAGCACCTGGTGTTCGGGCGCAACGAGCCGGGGTTGCAGCATCGCCACATCACGTGGGCCCGTGCGCTGGACCAGTCAGCTGACGTCGGCTGACAGCACCGCGATCAGATCGTCGAGAAGCTTTGCCAGCGTGTCGTTTTCGACAGGCGCCGAGCTGAACAGCAGCTCAACGGCATCCTTGCGCCGGCCGGCAGCGACCAGCGGCGCGACCTGATCCACCATGGTCTGCAACCCGGGCTCCGGAGGTGTCAGATTCGCGACGGTGGTGGACAGCACGTCGACGAGTTCCCAATCCCGGTACAGCGCCAGCGAGCGCTCGTTGAATGCGAAGCCGGTCACGGGTTTTCCCCACATGGTCCCTTGATAGCGGTAGGGGCCCTCCATGTACTCGATGGGCAGGCCGTGCGCAGGGGCCGCCACCAAGGGTTCGCCGACGAGGTCCAGTTGCAGTGTGGGACAAGTGATCCGGTGCCGGTCTGGCAGGTACCGGGCCGGGGCGGGCGGCCGGACCAGGGGTCGCATGGCCTCCGGCCATCGCACGTAGCTGCTGACCGTGACCTCGATGTCCTCGGCACATTCCGGCGCAATAGCGGGGTCTGGGTGGCTTGTCGTGACGCCGGTAAAAGGCTGCAGCGCATTGCCCTTGGTGCGATCGAACTGGCGCCAGATGCTCAGGTCGACGCCGTTATCGAAGTTGATCGTTCGCCATTCGTGCGACCGGGCCCGGGGGTCTCCCCCGGATCCCCCGCCGCCGGCGTATTTGGGGAACCACTGCCGATCGACGTGCCCGCTGGCGCCGGACACCTGCTGGACCACGTCTCCCCAGCGCAGCGTGCCGGTCATCGCCATGCCGGTCTGGAAATAGGAGTAGGTGTCGCTTTGCCCGAAGCAGACAATCTTTCCGTTGTACGTCGACGCACCCACCGGTGTCGGTGCGCGCGTTGGTGTTACAGCCAGATCCAGTCGCATCGGCCGACCGGACTGGTCCGTTCCGACCAGGCTGACCCGGTAGGTGTAGGGCAGCAGTTCGCCGTCGCCGTTGCGGCTGGTCGTCCAAGAGGCGGTTCCCGCGCTGCTGTGGTAGCTGATGTCCAGATGGCCGCGCGCCATCGTGAGCTTGCGCTGGGCGCCGGGTTCCATATTGGCCGGCGGCATGTCGTAGTCGGTGAAGGTGCCGTAGTCGCCGGTATCGAGGTCGAACAGCGCCAGCGTGTAGAAGTCCGCGACGACCGTTCCGCCGGGCCGGTTCTTGTTGAAAATGGTCAGGAAGGCCAAGGATCGGTCGGTCTCGGCGGCGTCGAGCTGGCCGGCGATGAACCAGGTGTCGGACTCTTGATCGGGGTGTTCGCCTTCGGCGGCGGGAAACTCCAACTGGCTGTCGCCGGGCACCAACTGAAACGGGTAACTGCGCCAATCGCTGGTCATATCGGGCCTCGCTGCTTTTTTCGCTATGTTAGCGTGAATAGCGACATTGCGGTCGCGGTCCGATCCCCTGAGGAAGTGCCCCGATGACAGAGACTTCCGGCCATCGCTCCTATAACGAGGTGTTTATCGGGGGCCAGTGGCGCAAGCCCGCCAATCCCCAGCAGCTCGCCGTGATCTCGCCGCACTCCGAAGAGCCGGTCGGGCATGTTCAGGTCGCGGGCCCCGAGGATGTCGATGCCGCCGTCGCGGCCGCACGACACGCCTTCGATCACGGCCCGTGGCCACGGATGAGCCACGCCGATCGGATGGCCAAGGTCGAACAGCTCGCCGGTATCTACGCCGGCCACGCCGACGAGATGGCCGACCTCATCACCGACGAGATGGGCTCGCCGCGTAGCTTCAGCCGCATGGGCCAGGGGGCGGCCGCCGCCGCGCTGATCCACCTTTCGCTGGCCGCCGCCCGTGAGTTCCCGTGGCAAGAACGCCGCCAGGGGGTGCTCGGCGAAGTCCACCTGCGCAGGGCCCCCGTCGGGGTGGTCGCTGCGATTGTGCCGTGGAACGTGCCGCAATTTCTGATCATGCCCAAGCTGATCCCGGCGCTGATCGCGGGTTGCACGGTCATCATCAAGCCGGCGCCCGAAACACCTTTAGACGCTTTGTGGTTGGCCGAGATGATCGAGCAGATCGGGCTGCCCGAAGGCGTGGTGTCGGTGCTGCCCGGCGGCCCCGAGATCGGTGAGGCGCTGGTCCGCCACCCCGGGGTGGACAAGGTCGCGTTCACCGGTTCCAGTGCCGTCGGCCGCCGGATCGCCGCGCTGTGTGGCGAGCAGCTGAAGCGGGTGAGCTTGGAGCTGGGCGGGAAGTCCGCGGCGATCATCCTCGACGACGCCGACATCGGTAAGACCGTGGCCGGGCTGAAGTCCGCGGGGCTGATGAACAACGGTCAGGCCTGTGTCGCGCAGACCCGGATCCTGGTCAGCGACCGCAAACACGACGAGGTCGTCGATGCGCTGGCCGACATGATGTCGGCGCTGAACGTCGGTGACCCGGCCGACGAGTCGACGGACATCGGACCGCTTGTGGCGCAACGACAACAGCGCCGCGTCCAGGAGTACATCAAGTCGGGCCGCAGCGAAGGAGCTCGCGTCGTGCTCGGTGGCGAGCAGAGCCCGTCCGACCGCGGCTGGTATGTGCAACCGACGCTGTTCGCCGACGCCACCAACGACATGCGCATCGCCCGCGAGGAGATTTTCGGTCCGGTGCTGACGGTGCTGCGCTACCGCGACGAGGACGACGCGATCCGCATCGCCAACGAGACCGACTACGGCCTGGCCGGTTCGGTGTGGACCGCCGACATCGAACACGGCCTGGACGTGGCGGCCGCCGTCCGCACCGGCACCTATGGCATCAACATGTACACCCTGGACATCGGCGCACCGTTCGGCGGCTTCAAGCAGTCCGGCATCGGCCGCGAATTCGGGCCCGAGGGGCTGCACGAGTACGTCGAGCTGCAGACGCTGATCTGCAAGGGCCAGCTGCCACCGCTATAGGGTTTGCGGTCGTCACGACGCGCCAAGGCGGGCGGGCACGTGAGAAGCCTTTCGTACATATCGATGCCGTCGCTCACCATGGAGCATCGAATGTGAATTGCCCTGTGTATTGACGTGGTTGAGCTTGAAATCCATTGCCCGCTAGTGACCGCGTTAGTTGTTTGTCGGTGGTGGCTGTGGCTAAAAGGGCGTGTACCACCACCAGTCGGCGCGCTCGCCGGTCGGTCCCGGGCATGGTGGCACCGCGGGCGGGGGTTGAGTGGGTGGGCGTGCCAGTGATCCCGGGCTCAGCAACCGGCCGGCGCTGTCGGTGACCACAAGTTCGCTCGCGGCTCCGTTGATGGTGATGAGGCCACGATGGTGCAACCGGTGATGGTAAGGGCAGACCAGCACCAGGTTGGCCAACTCCGTTGGGCCGCCGTCTTCCCAGTGCCGGATGTGATGGGCGTGCAGACCCCGGGTGGCCCCACAGCCCGGAACCGCGCACACCCGGTCGCGGTACTCCAGCGCGCGGCGCAGCCGCGGGCTGATCAGCCGCGTCGCCCGCCCGCCACCAATGACCTCACCGTACCGTTCGAACCACACCTCGCAGGTGGCATCACAGGTCAGGTATCGCCGTTCGGCATCGGACAGCAGCGGACCCAGATGCAGCTCCGCGGCGCGTTTTTCAACGTCGACATGCACCACCACGGTAGTCTGATGCCCGTGAGGGCGGCGGGTCGCCTCGGCGTCCCACCCATCCTCCACCAAGCGCATGAACGCTTCGACAGTGCCCGGCAACGGCGGCAGCTGATCGCAGGCGCGGTCGCCATTGTCGCGATCGCGCTTCCATTCGGCGATCAGCGCATCACGATGAGATGCCAACGCCGCGTCGAACTTCGCCGCATCGAGGTGCGGAAGTTTGATCCGCCAACAGCTGCCCTCATCGTCGCAGGTCTTGGTGATCGAGGCCTGCGGTTCAAGCGCCTCTGGCCGGGACTGGGGTTCGGATCGCGGCTCCAGCTTGACCGCGGTACGCAGCTGGTTAACCGTCGCAACCGAGGCAAGCTGTGCGTAATGCTCATCAGAACCCTGCCCAGCCCGCGCCGCAATCACCCCAACCTGGTCCAGCGACAGCCGGCCCTCCCGCATGCCCTGAGCGCAGCGCGGAAACTCTTGCAGCCGGCCCGCGATGGTGCTGATCGTGTGCGCATTGGCCGATGACGAACCCAGCTTCCAGGCAACCAACGCCGGCACCGACCGCGCCCCGGTCATCCCGCACAATTCGTCGCGATCGATCTCGGCCACGATCTCCACGATGCGCCCATCAATCGCATTGCGCTGACCCGTCAGTTCCGCCAGCTCCTCGAACAACACCGCAAGACGCTCGGCGGGAGTCAGCATCACCGGAGACGATGCGGTCGAAGACATGACGCCATCATCGCAGTTACCACCGACAAGAATGGCCGTCCGTTCCCCGGCTGAACGACAACAAATCCGCCGAACCGCCGGCACACCTCCAAGCGCCGTTCGCCTACGTCATCGGCCGCCCGAGGACTCTGGTACCTGCAAGGTGAGCTGGACCGGGCAGCACAGCGCGCCATGCTGATTGGTCACCTGGATTTCGATGTCGACCAGACAGCGCGGCGGGTCCACCGAGGTGTCCCGGCGTTTCGCCACTGCGCGGCCCCGGCCGATCATCGTGTCGCCGGCGTACACCGACCCGGTCAGCCGCATCGACCGGCGCACCACCCGGGACCGTGGGCCCGCCCAGTCAGTCGCGACGCGGTCGGCGAACCCCGCCAGGTGCATGGTGTTGACGTAGATCGTCGGATTGCCTTGGGCTGTAGCGTAATTCGGATCGAAATGGCCGGGAAAGTAGTCCCAGGTCGCACCGGCGTTCTCCACCACCCGCTGGTAGCTGATGTGGTCGACAACTTCCGGTAGCTCCGCCGGCACCCTGATCTGGTTCCAGTCCAGGCCGTCGCCCGTCACGACGACGCTCCGGGAGTGAACCGGAACAAGGTATTGCGGCAGGTGGCCACCACCGTCCCGTCCTGTCGGCGAAAGGTCTCCAGCGTCTCGACGAAATGGCCGACCCCCAGCCGCGTCCGCTTTTCCGGCGACACCGAAACCAACTCGTCGACGACGGTCAGCACATCGCCCTCGACGATGGGCTGCGGAAACTCAACCTCGTTGGCGGCGTTGATGAATGTGGTACCGGGCAACGGCACCCGCAGGGCGATCAACGTAGCCTTCTCCCTACCCCCGGGCTGCCACGGAGGTGCGATCAGCCAGCCCATCAACAGCGCCGGCGGTGCCAGCAGACCTCCCCAGTGCTGCCGGGCGAATCCAGGGTCCCAATACGAGCGATTGCCGTCCCGGACCAGCGCGGCGAACAACTGGATGCGTGCGGCGCTGACCGCCGTGGCCGCGGTGCGGGGCTCACTTTTTGCCCCGACCATCCGCAGCGCATCCTCGTAGGTGCCGAAGGCCAGCCGCTGGCTGAAATCCTGATCCACGTAGCGGTGTCGCTCACATGACGAGCGGATGCCGACTCGGTACCGAATCCCATTCCAGCACACGGGAAGTGAAGTACCAGCCGCCGCGCTCGTAGATCAGCTTGTCCTTGAATGTCCCGGTGGCCCGCAGCGCGATGTCGCCGAACATGCTGGCGAACAGCACGACGACACAATGCTGGACCGCATCGACGCCGTCGACTTTGATCTCGTGGTCGACGGTGATCATTCGCTGTCCATCGCCGCCGTCAAAGGCCGCGTTCAGATCGTCGAACAGTTCGCCGTCGCGGGTGTAGCTGGCCCCGGAATGGCGGAAGGTCGCTATCCAGCGCTTGCGGCTGCCGTCCGAATAGGCCCGATTGTGCCGGGCATTGAGGTCCAGGATGGCAGCGCGGCTCGTCGCGGCTTCGAGGAACTGTTCTTGCTGATAGGTCAGGGTCATCTGCTCTCCACGCTCTCTCGAAAAACGACGGACAATGCGCCTGATGTAACGCTAACGTAACTCAGCGACGAACGACATAACCATGTTGTTCCCGGTCCCATGCGGCATCACTTATGCCGCGGTTTCGCAACAGATCTTTACGCACTCGACCGATGACGTTCCTCGGGAGTTCATCGACCGTCTGCACGTATCGCGGCAGGCAGAAGTACGGCATCCGGGCCGCGCAGAAGTCGAGCAACTCCCCGCAATCCAGTGTGGCGCCGGGCCGCAACGCGATCACCACCAACACATCGTCCTCACCCAACTCGCTGGGCACGCCGACCGCGGCGGCCTCCGCCACCGCGGGATGGCGCATGACAACGCTCTCCACTTCGACCGAGGAGATATTTTCACCGCGCCGACGCAACGCATCCTTGATTCGGTCCACATAGGTCAGGTTCTGATCGTCATCGAGCCGCCCGAGATCACCGGTGCGAAACCACTCCGGATGCGGCTTCAGCTGCGAATCCGCGCCCACGTAACCCTCGCTCATCACGTGCGGATATCGTGGGCGACAGGCGATCTCACCCACCGTGTCGGCGGGCAGCGGGTTTCCGACCTGGTCAAGGATCCGGACGTCGAAATCGGGGTTCAGCCGTCCCGAGGTTCCGGGGATCCCCTTGTCGGCCAGCGCTTTGACCGCGATGGGAAACGCCTCGGTGAGCCCGTACATCGTGACGATGCGGCAGCCGTAACGCTTTTCGATGTCATGGTAGGAGTTCGCATCGATCGGCGCGGCGGAGATGAACCGCAGCGGCAGCCGTGCATCGTCCGGTTCCGGAGGCAGGTTCTGCAGCATGGAGACCATCGCCCCGGCGCCGGCAAACCCGACGGCACCGCGGGCGCGTACGTCGCCCCACACCTCGGCGGGGTGAAAAGCCCCCGCCAGCACGGTTGTTGCGCCCACCAGCATGGGCGCCAATATGCTGGGGGCGGCGCTGAGGTGAAACAGCGGCATCGCCGTCCACAGCACCTCGCCCTGCTGGAATTCCCAGGCCGTTGCGACGGTCGCGGCCACCGAAAACAGGTAGTGCCACGTCGTGGCGACCGCCTTGGACGGGCCGGTGGTGCCCGACGTGTAGAACAAGCAGCCGAGGTCGCCGGGCCGCGCCCGGCTGTCGGCGGGTGTGCCGTCGGTACTGAGGCTCAGCGTCGCCGTCAGTGTATCGTCTTGTACCACAATGTTTCTCAGGGTGTCCACCGCATCGGCTGCCTCGGCGGCGCGGGGGCGGCGTTCGGCGTCGGTCAGCATCACCTTGGCCTGTGACAGCCGAAGGGCGTGGAGCAGAAAGTCGCCCTTGTTCGCGGCGTTGATCGCCGCGCTCACCGCCCCGATTCGCGCGGCGCCCAGCCAAAAGTACACCCATTCCGGACAGGTGCCGGTGAACAACGCGACGCGGTCGCCCCGTCCGACGCCCAAGTCGGTCAACATGTTTGCCGCCGCGCAGGACCGCTGACGCATCTGCTCGAAGGTCACGTCGACGCCGGCGATCGACATCATCACCCGATCGGGGTACTGCTGCGCGCGGCGATCGAGTACGGCCGGCACGGTGAAACTGTCGACGCCGTAATCGGAGGGGCGCACCGGCCCACTGCGGTCAGCGCACATCAGGCTGCTTGGCCGTGATCAAGCTTGGGCGGCCGCCGGGTCGGGCTCGCCATCGGCGCCGTAGCCGAAGTCGGAGGGCGACGGCCGCTCGCCGGGGTAGAAGCGATGCGCCCACCGGCGAAGGGCCGCGTAGTCGTGCGCCTCCTCGGGAGCCAGGTTCGGCTTCTCCAGGTATTTCATGTTCTCCCAGGTGAAGAAGTCTTGCTTGATGACCTCTTGCTGCAGGGCGAGGAACCGGGCGGCACGGCCGGTGGGCACGTCACCGCTGTCGCCAGGTTCACGTACGGAAGCCTGGGTGTAGAAGTAATCGGTGTAGTCCTCGTCGACCGGCGTCTGGCCGGTGACCTGCACGGTGGCCACCAGTTCGCTCGGGAAGCGCACCACGCCCAGGCCCAGCGAGTAGTTGTCGTAGATGATCTTGGCGTCGACCGGACCGTTGGGGGTCAGCCACGTCTGCGCCCGGCCCCCACCGAAATGGGCGTTGACCGTGGCGTGCAGGTGATAGCCGGCCACCTCGAACGACGCCGTGGTGGCCGGATTGGCGGCCTTGTGTACGTACTGAACGTGGTACGGGTCAGCGGCGTTCTCGATGATCATCTGCGGATGCACCTTGACGCGGTTGAGCATCTGGGTGTGCGGGTGCAGCGGGTAGTACTCGTTGGTCTCCAGTTCCGGCAGCACCGGCGGCCGCCAGTACGGCGCCCGGCCGTGCCGCTCGTGCCAGGCCAGGATGAAGCCGTACCACTCCATGCTCGGATAGGTCCGGATGCGGACGTTGTTCTTGCAGCCGATCTTGCTGTAGGGAATCAGCGCGTTGGTTCCGTCGCCGTGCCACTGCCAGCCGTGCCAGGGGCAGACGATGTTCTCGCCTTGCACGGTGCCGCCGACGCCGAGGTTCGCGCCCAGGTGCTGGCAGTATGCGTCCATCACGTGGACGTGGCCCGACTCGGTGCGGAACAGCACCAAGTCCTCACCGAAGTAGTGCGCGCGCCTGACCTGCCCCGGACCCAGATCGGTGCCGAACGCGACTATGAACCAGCCCGTCGGGAAGCGGTAGGTCGACAGCGCTATGCCGCCCGGCCCGAACTCCCGTTCCGAAGGGTCGGATTCTGGAATCGTATTCGTCACAAGAACTCCGTTTCCCACGCGGCCGGGCGCATCTGGGCCGCTCTTACCTCACCGCGTTTCGACGACTAAAGTCTATTTTTACTATTTTAGACATTGAACGTCAACGCGGCGCCGGACGGCCGTCGCGTGCAGCCCGAGCCAACGGGGGTTCGCATGACCGCTGCTGCAGTGGATCTTTCCGATTTTGCTTTGTGGCGTAACGGTTTTCCCGACGAGGTGTTCGCGGACTTGCGGCGCACCAGGCCGCTTTTCAAGCACGACCTGACCCCGGGTGTCGCCGACACCGTACAGCGCCAATTCTGGGTCGCCACCAAACACCGTCATGCCGTCCGCCTGCACCGCGACACCGAGTCGTTCACCGCGGCCGACGGTCCGCTCATTCAGCCGGTCGCGATGTTCTCGTCATTCCCGACGATCATCACGCTGGACCCGCCGGAGCTGAACAAGCGCCGCAAACTGATCTCCAACGCCTTCAATCCGCGTGCGATCGCCAAGCTGGAGAACGGCATCCGGGCGCGTGCCGCGGGGATGATCGACGGCCTGCTCGCGCACGGCGGTGGAGACTGGATCGAGGACGTCGCCGACGCGTTGCCGATGACGGTCATCGGCGACATCATCGGCATCCCGGAGGAGGACCGGCCGCGCATATTCGACATCTTCGACCGGATCCTGAAGGCGCTTGCGCCCGAGGCGCGCCCGAGCGGGCAGGTGGAACTCGATCTCTTCGGCTCGGTGTTCGCCTACGCGATGGAACTCACCGCCGAGAAGCGGCGCAACCCGACCGATGACATCTGGAGCACGCTGGCGTCCGCGGTGATCACCGGTGACGACGGCAAGGAGTTCAGCCTGCCCGAAAACGAACTCGAGTTCTTCTTCTTCGTGCTGGCGTTCGCCGGCAGCGACACCACCAAAAACGCACTGGCCATCGGGTTGCAGGCATTCGTCGCCAATCCCGAGCAGATGGACCGCTATCGCGAGCGGGCAGACCTGCGGGCCGGCGCCGTCGAGGAGGTGTTGCGCTGGGCGTCACCGGTGGCCTACTGGACGCGCACCGCAAAGGTCGACGTGGAGATGGATGGCCAGCGCATCGCCGAGGGCGACCGCGTGGTGTCGACGCTGCGTTCGGCCAACCGCGACGAGGAGGTCTTCGAGTCCCCGTTCACCTTCGACATCGGTCGGCAGCCCAACCCGCACGTGGCGTTCGGGGGCGGCGGGCCGCATCACTGCCTGGGCGCGATGCTGGCCCGGGCGGAGCTCCGCGCGGTCCTGGACGAGCTGCTGCTGCGCTGCGACGACATCGAGATCGGTCCGGCGAAGGTTGCCCACCCGAACCTGACCACCAACATGTCGATCTACGACCAGATGGCCATCTCGCTGTCCGAGCGGCGCTGAGGCCGCCGGCGCCTGCACATCGACGCGCCGGTGGCAGCGCAACTCGAGTGCTCGTCAGTCCTGCAGACGCAACGCGGCCTTGGGACATTGGTCCACCGCTGCCCGCACATCGATTTCCAGCCGCGGTGGCACCGGGCCGTCCGCGATCTGCACGACGTCCTCATCGCCCAACTCGAACACTTCCGGCGCAAGCGATTCGCAGAAGCCGTTGGCCTCGCACAGGTTTTCATCGACAGTTACGCGCATCAGATGCCCTCCACTTCTCTAGAGGCCCTTGGGTCGGGTCCCGATCACCCCGCCGCTGGTGAGGCGGGTCAGTTCTTCGTCGCTCAGGCCACACCGATCGCGCAGGATCTCCTCATTGTGCTCGCCCAGCTTCGGCGGCGGCCGCCGCAGCCATCGGTCCTGACCGGCGAGCCGAGCGAACGGCGGGCACGGGTACAGGCCGAGACCGGTACTCGCATGATGCAACGCCTCGAAGAAGCCGCGCTCGCGCAGTTGCGGGTTGTCGGTGACCAGCGACGGCGACACCACCGGCGCGGCGGGAATTCCCGCGCCGGCCAACAACTCCACCGTCGAATCACGCGGCTGCCCGACGAACCAATCCGCCAGCCTGCGATCGATCTCGTCGGCTCGGTGATGGCGCCCGGCGACGGTGGACAGCTCCGCGTCGTCGCTCCACGCCGGTCGATCCATCAGATCCACCAGCGCCCGCCACTGGGCATCGTCCCGAATGGTGATCGCGATCCAGTCGTCGGATCCGGCGCACCGGTAGATGTTCTGGACGGCCGCGCTGTGACCGCGGTTGCCGCGACGGCTCAGCGTCACGCCGAAGACTTGGGACTCGATCGCCTGGATGGCGGTGGCGTTGAGCACGGTTTCGAGCATCGGTAGCTCGACCAGTTGACCCGTCCCGGTGCGTTCGGCAAAGTTCAGCGCGGCCAGCACGGCGAACGCCGCGTGCACACCGGCCAGCGGGTCGCAGGCCCCGCGCGGTGTCACCGGCGCCGCCTCCGGCAGGCCGGTCACCCAGGCCAGGCCGGCGATCTGTTCCATGGTGGGAGCGAACCCGACGCGGTCCCGCCATGGCCCTTCGACACCGAACGCCGGCATCCGGGCGAACACCAGTTTCGGGTTGACGGCGCGCAACACGTCGTCGGTGAGCCCGAATTGCTCCATCACCCGCGGCGAGAAGTTCTCGATCACGACGTCGGCGCCGGCGACCAGCTCGGTGAACAGGCCGCGGCCCTGCTCGGATCCCAAATCCAATGTGACCGAACGCTTGTTGGTGTTCATTGCGTGGAATACCCAGCCGTACTCCCACCAGTCGTCCACGTCGGTGCGCATCCCGCCCGAGTACCGGATGCCGTCGGGGCGCTGGATCGACTCGATCTTGACGACGTCCGCACCGAAGGCGGCCAGCAGGTGGGTCGCGGCGGGACCGGCCCAGAACGCGGTCAGGTCGACGATGCGAACACCGGCCAGCGGTAGCCCGCCAGACGCCGGGTGGGCATCGGATTGCGCACGGCGCCAAGGAGACTCGTCATCGGACCCGCCGAGCGGGGGCGCCTCCCCCAGGGCTACGGGCGCGCACACCGACATCAGCCAGGGCGGCCGGGGCTGATCGAAGCCGGCAGGGTTGCGGATGAAGACCTCGCGCTCGCGCACATACTCCAGCTCGCGGATGGTGGAGCCGTTGCCCAGCGCGGCGATCGGCAGCCGGAACAATTGCCCGAGTTCGACGATCTCCGCGACGGTCCGTTCGGCCAGCCAGGGATGGATCTGTTCGCGGATCATGTCGCGGTATTGCCACCGCCCGATCTGAAACCGCAACTGTTCGATCTGCTCCAGCTGCGGGCACTCGACCATCGCGGCGAAGTCCAGCCATTGCTGACCGGTGACCATGGTGATCCCGACGTAGCCGTCCTTGGCGGGTTCGATCGACGGCACTTCCGTGGTGCGGCGGATCGGCGGAACGCGCAGCAGCTGCGAGTGCAGCCATTCGCTGCTCTGCATCGCGGTGATCGCCTCCAGCATGGACAGGTCCAGGTGTTCGCCGGGCCCGCCGCGCTCGACGCGGCGGCGCAGTGCGAGCACGCCGAACGCGGCGAACACGCCACCCATGTACTCGCCGAGATCGCCACCGATGGCGATCGGCGGCCCGGCGGGATCACCGCGGAAGCCGGGCGAGCCCGCCCAGGCTTGCAGGGTGAACTCGGTGGCGGCCCGGTCCGCATAGGGTCCGGCCCAGCCGAAGTCGGAGATGGTGACGATGACCGCCCCCGGCGAATGGTCCAGCAGCCGTTGCGGTTCGACGCCCAGCTCCGCGGCGCGCGCCCGGCCGGCGGTCACGACGATGACGTCGGCGCCGGACAGTTCGTCGCGAAAGCGCTGCGAATTCGGGGCGAAAGTCATGCTGCGCTTGCCCGCGTTGAGATAGCTGAAGAACGGCGCGCTGTGTTCCGGGCGGACCCGCGAGCCGCCGGCGGAGTACCGCCGCAACCAATTCCCTTGCGGCGGCTCGATTTTATGCACTTGCGCGCCGGCGTCCCGCAGCAGCTTTCCGCAGTAGCTGCCCGCTATCCGGTCACTGATCTCGACGACACGCAAATCATGTAGCGGTGTCGGCCGGCTTTCGGACCGCTCGCTCAATTGCACCCGCCCTTCCGATCGACATGCGACCAGAGAAGCTATTTATATCATTACTGCTAAAATAGCTAAGCCAGCGAGTTGCTTTGTTTCGAGGATCGGATGACCGCCTTGGGAATTGGCCCCGACGCCCGGCGCCGGTTGTCGGCGCCGCGGATCGCCGAAATCGTAGCCGACGAGTTACGGCGTCAGATCATCGACGGTGAGCTCGCGGACGGCGATCTCTTGCCACGCCAAGAGGTGCTCGTCGAACAGTTCAACGTCAGTTTGGTCTCGTTGCGCGAAGCCCTGCGGATTCTGGAGACCGAGGGGCTGGTCTCGGTGCGGCGGGGCAACCGTGGTGGTGCCGTCGTCCACGCCCCGGCGAAGACCAGTGCGGCCTACATGCTCGGGTTGTTGCTGCAAAGCGAGTCCGTCGAGGTCGCAGATCTTGGCATGGCGTTGCAGGAACTCGAGCCCGCCTGTGCCGCCCTGGCCGCCCGCCGGCCGGACCGGGCCGACACCCTGATACCCGAACTCACCCGAATCAACGAGTCGATGGCCGAAAACCTGGACGACGGACGGCTTTTCACCGAGATCGGACGCGAATTCCATGATCACGTCGTGCGCGGCTGCGGCAACCACACGATCATCGCGGTCGTCGGCAGCCTGGAGACGCTGTGGAGCAGTCACGAACGCCAGTGGGCCGACGAGAGCGCGTCGCGCGGCACCTACCCGTCGCTCACCCAGCGCCGTGCGGTACTCAACACGCACGTCAAGCTGACCGAGACGATCGCCGAGGGCAACGTCGACCGGGCTCGCCGCATCGCGGGTCGCCACCTGGCCGATACCCAGACCTACGTCCTGTCCGGTCAGCAGGATCAACGCATCTACGCGCTCTCCCCGCAGGCGTTGTCGCGGCCGCGGGACATTCGGCACTCCTGACGAGCGGCCTGCACCCGTCATGCGAACTGCACTGGTCACCGGCGGAAGCGGCGGGATCGGAAAAGGATGCGCCCGCAAGCTGGTTGAGCGCGGTTACGACGTGGTGCTCTCGGCGCGCCGTGAGGCCCCATTACGCGCCGCCGCCCGGGAGATCGGCGCCCGCCATATCGCAGCCGACGCCTCCGACCCCGGCGGATTCGCCGCTGCGATAAGCGCATTGGAGACGGTCGACCTCGTTGTCCACGCGGCTGGCGCGCTCGGCGGAACCTATGCACGCAAGCAGACGTTCGAGCAGTGGCAGGCCATCATGTCGGCCAACCTGGATTCGTGCTTCGTGGTGACGTCCGCGGTGCTGCCGAAGATGGCGGCGGGTTCGCGGCTGGTCTTCATCTCGTCGTCGGCGGCACACGAGCCGATGCCGGCCCGCACCGCGTACTCCGCCTCGAAGGCCGGCATGAATGCATTCGCACGGGCCTTGGCGCTGGAAGTCGACCGCGACGGCATCAGCGTGCACATCGTGACTCCGGGACCGGTGGCCACCGAGATGCTGCAGGACGTTCCCTTCGAGATGTACGCGATCGGGGTGTCGGATGTCGCCGAGGCGGTCGCCTGGCTGGACACCGTCGACCCGTCGGTCGACCTGCCGGAGATCCGGCTGTCCGCCGTGGAGCGCGGCCCCTTCGCGCGACCGCCGGTGGTGCCCACCGAGGCCCGGCGCCGCGCGCGGCGGGGTTGAGGCCTACGGCGCGGGGAAGCCTTTGATCACCGATTCACCGAACTCGTGCAGCGAATCCGGGGCGGCGAAGTCGGCGAACCATACGTAGAACCGCTCGACCCGCTGTGCGGCCAAACCGCTGAAGTGTCCGATCAGCTCTTCGGCATCGCCGCAGACCAGGCCGGATCCGAGGTTGCCGAATCGCCGGGCGCTGACCTCGCGGACGGTGTCGGGGTCGCTGCCGGACCGCACAAAGCCCACCATCTGCTGAATCGACACCCGGGCCGTTCCCGCGGCCGGGGCGAGCTTCGGCAGCCTGTCGAGCTGGTTCGCCGGCAGGTTCCACCAATCCGCGTAGCGGCGAACGAGTTCCATCATCTTGGGCCCGCTTCCCCCCAGAACCAGCGGTATCGGCCTCGACCGTCGCGGGGCTTGCGGTGCCGGGTCTGAGTGCCCGTCACCGTCGCCCCAGTACCGCCTGATCAGTTCCAGGTGACGGCCGAGTTGTTCGACCCTGGCCCGCGGGTCCTGTTCACCGACACCGAATCTCGCGAATTCCGCGGGCCATGATCCGGCGCCGAGGCCCAGCTCGAACCTGCCATCGGATGCCTCCGACAGGGTGACGGCCTGTTTTGCGAGCACGGCGGGGTACCGGAACGCGTCACACAGCACCAGGTGGCCGATCCGCAGCCGCTCGGTCCTGGCCGCCACCCAGGTGGCAATGCCCATTGCCTCCCAGATGCTTTCGTCGGGCAGCCCAGGCGCCTCGAGGTGATCGATGAAGGCGATCCCGTCGAAGCCGCTGGCCTCGGCGTGACGTGCCCGGTCGGCGATGTCGGCCGCCGACAATCTCACCTGCGGCAGGAACAGATACCACTCGGCCATGGCCCACCTATGCGTCGGGTTCCGTGCGATTGACGGCACGGCTAGTTTATTATCTTTACTATGTTAGAGGTCTTATGGATGTCGGGCTGAACTCGGAGCAGCTGTCGCTGCGCGACACCGTACGCGACATCTTGCGTACGGAGTGCCCACCCGACGCCGCGCGTCAAGCGATCACCGATCCGGAGCGTTGGCGCACCCTGTGGAAGACGGTCGTCGATCTCGGCTGGACCGAGCTCGCCGCCCCCTCAGCGGAAGACGCCGGCGACTACGGCCCCGTCGAGCTGGCCGTCGTTCTCGAGGAGTGCGGGGCGGCCATCGCGCCAATTCCGTTGCTGGGCAGCATCGGTCTGGCCGCGGGCCTGTTGCGCAACACCTGCCTCGACACGGTGCTGACCGACATTGCCGGTGGCGTCGTGGCCACCGTGGCCCTGCATGCCCGGGGGTCTCGACTGCCCGGCGCGCCGATGACGCTGAGTCAGGGACGCCTGCGTGGCACGGCGGTTGCCGTCCCCAACCTGTCACGCGCGGAGCTCGTCGTCACGCTTGCCGGCACCGACCACGGTGACACCGTGGCGGCCGTGGCCCGCTGCGGTGACGGGGTCACCGTGGTGCCGGCGGCCGAATCCACCGATCCCGCTCAGCCGCTGGCCGGCGTCGAGATAGACGCCGAGCCCATCGCGGTCGCACCGGTTGACCTCGAATCGGCTTTGACGACGCCGTGGGTGGCCGCGGCGGCCGACCTCGTCGGCGTGGCGAGCGCCGCGTTGCACCGCTCGGTCGAGTACGCGAAGTCGCGGCTCCAGTTCGGCCGGCCGATCGGCGCGTTCCAAGGCATCAAGCACGCACTGGCCGACAACTACGTCAGCGTTGAACGCGCCCGCAGCCTGACCTACGCGGCGGCGGCGCGGCTCGCCGACGCGGCCACACCGCCCGCCGATGTGTGGACCGCCGCGGCGCTGGCCAAGGCGGCGGCCAACGACGCGGCGAGCAATTGTGCGCGCACCGCGGTCCAGGTACACGGCGCGCTCGGGCAGACCTGGGAGCACGACGCCCATCTCTACGTCAGGCGCGCCTGGCAGGGCGCCGCCCTGCTCGGCGACAGCCGCTCCCTGTATTACCAGGTGGGCCGCCGCTTCTGCGGGGGTGCCGGGTGACCCGCACCGGCGACGATGCAGTGGGGGTACCACCCGCCAGCCGGGGACGGTGCCCGTGAGCACTGTGGTTGAGGAATTCGGCGGGTGGTTGGCGGACTTCCTGCCCGACGACTACTACGCGAATTACCGGCAGTATCGCTGGGATCTGCGGTTGCGGCGCGAGTACCAGCGGGCCTCGTTCGAGGCCGGATGGTTGCAGCCGACCTGGCCCCGCGAACACGGCGGCCGCTCGCTGGGGTTGCGCGACGCCATGGAAGTCCGGATCGAGGCTGCGCTGCGCTCCGCACCCAAGCTGCCCAACATCGCCGGCCCCGGCGTCGCCGCTCCCGGCATTCGTCAGTTCGGCACGCCCGCCCAGATCGAGCGTCTGCTCGTTCCGCTGCTGCGCGGCGACGAGTGGTGGGCGCTGGGCATGTCCGAACCCGAAGCCGGGTCGGATTTCGCCGGCCTGCGGACCCGCGCCGAGCGGGACGGCGACGTGTTCCGGGTCAACGGCCACAAGATCTGGACCACCCAGGCGCACGAGTCGCGGTGGTGCACCCTGTATGCCCGCACGGACCCCGAAGCCCCGAAACACCGCGGCATCTCCTGCCTCATCCTCGATCTGCATTCTGCCGGGGTCCGGATCGAGCCGATCAGGATGGCGTCGATCTCCGACGAGACGTTCTGCGAGGTCCTCCTCGAGGACGTCGAGGTGCCCGCCGAGAATCTGTTGGGGCCACTGCACGGCGGCTGGAATGTCGCCATGTCGTCGCTACACCATGAACGCCAGATGATCTGGATCATGAACTGGGTCGAGATCAAACGCGGACTCGACTCGGTACGCGATGCCGACGCCGCGCACTCGAGCCAGGACGTGTACGCCGATCTCGGTTCGCTGCTGGCCGATACCGAAGCGTTGCGGGCCACCGGGTACCGCGCTCTGGGCAACGAACTCGCGGGACGGCCCAGTCCGGAAGCCGACACCATGAAGCTCCTCGGATCGCTTACGCTGCAGCGTGTTTGGGAACTGAGTGCCGCCGCCGCGGGCCCCGATTCGGCCACCGACCCGGATCTACTGTTCGAACGTCAGGACTCGTTGGCCGCGACGATCTACGGCGGCACGTCTGAGGTACAGCGCAACATCATCGCCGAGCGGCTGCTCGGGCTCCCGAAGGGATGACGACAGTGGACTACGACCTCGGCGACGACGCCGGGCAACTGCGCAGCCGTCTGCGCGAGCTGGTTGCCAACCACATCCCCCCCGACTTTCTGGGTGCCTGCACCGAGAACCCCCAGGACCTCGCCACCACCGAAACGTTCTGCAAGCTGCTGGCGGCCGAGGGACTGCTGGCGCTGGCGTGGCCGAAAGAGCATGGCGGCGGCGGTGGCTCGGTCTGGCAGCAGACGGTGCTGCGCGAGGAGATGTGGGCCCAGCACGAGCCGCGCGGTCCGCAGTACATGGGAATCAACTGGGTCGGGCCGGCACTGATGCGATATGGGACGGCCGAACAGAAGGCCAAGCACCTGGCCGCCATCGCCTCCGGAGACGTGATCTGGTGCCAGGGCTTCTCCGAGCCCGAGGCGGGCACCGACCTGGTGTCGCTGCGAACCCGCGCAGTTGCCGACGGTGACGGGTGGCGCATCACCGGACAGAAGGTGTGGACGTCGTACGCGCTGATGGCGTCCTGGTGCGTGTTGGCGGCGTGCACCGACCCCGAGGCTCCAAAACATAAGCGGCTCACCCTGTTTCTGATCCCGATGGACCGGGCCGGCTTCACCGTCCGGCCGATCCCGTCGATGCTGGGACCGCACCACCTGAACGAGATGTTCCTGGACGACGTGCGGGCCTTCCCCGCTGACGTGCTCGGCGAGGTCGGCGACGGATGGCGGGTGATGCGCGAAGCCCTGGCTTTCGAGCGGGTGGGCATCGCGCGCTACGCCCGCTGTGAATCGCTGCTCGAACGGATGCGCGCCCAACTCGGCGACGACTGGGATCAGCTGCCTGAGACGATCCGCACCCGGTGGGTGCGTGCACTTGTCGACCTACGGGTCGCGCGACTGCTGGCCTACCGCGCCGTGTCGCTGCAGGACGACCCGGCGGCAGGGGCGGCGGCCAGCGCCGCGCGCATCATCACCACCACGTGCGATCAGCTCGTCGCCGAGCTGCTGTTCGACTTGCTGGGCCCGGCGGCGCTGGACAGCGGGACCGCCGCCGCGCTGCACGGGGCGATCGAAGATCATTGGCGTTACGCGCAGGCGGCCACCGTGGCATCGGGCACCATCGAGGTGCAGCGCATGCTGGTGGCACGAGACGTATTGGGAGAACACAGGTGAATACTGAACTGCCACAAGATATCAGCGACTTCGCCCTAGTCGCGGGAAAGCGGCTGACCCGGTTAGGCGGACCGCCGGCCGCGCTGCGCGCCGAGACCGACGACGCCATCCGCGATGCCGCGCGTGCCGCGCTGAACGATGTGGGCGCGTTCGACCTCGACGTGCGCTCCGCGCCGGATGACCTGCTGGCCGCGGCGGTGCTGTGTCAGGCCGCCGGCGCCACCGTGCTCCCCTACCCTTTGGTGGAGGAGCTGTTGACGATCGATGGCGCGCGTCTGGCGCTGGTCAATCCGAAGGCCCCGCGCATCGACCACGGCGATCTGGCTGGTGGCTGGATCGCCGCGGACCTGGACGGTAATCGGTACCGGCCGCAGCCGGGCTCGCGGACCGGCGCCAAGCTGGGGCCGTTCCTGGTGCCCGCCGCCTTGAGCGCACCCGAGGGAACCGTCCCCGCCGCCGACGTTAACCTTCACCTCGTGCTGGGATCATGGCGGATTCTGGGGGCGGTGCAGCAGTCGCTGCGGATTGTCACCGAGCATGTGCGCGCCCGGATTCAGTTCGGCAAGCCGCTGGCGGACTTTCAGGCGGTCAGGTTCGCCGTCGCCGACGCGGCCGTCGCTGTCCGCGGACTGCACGAACTCGCGAAGTACACCATCTGCCGCCCGGATTGGCTTCCGGCGCAGATTCATTCGGCCGACGCCCTGATTCTGCGGCTCAAGGCCGCCGACACGGCACGACAGGTGATGCGCACGTCGCACCAGTTGCTCGGAGCGCTGGGCTTCTGCGACGAGTCCGATGTCAGCGTGCTCGACCGGCACACTCAACCGTTGATGCGGCTGCCGCTGGGCACCGAGGAACTGGCCCTGCGCCTGATGCCCGGCGTGTCGAACGGGTCGTTCGAGACACTGTTCAGCGAGCAGGTCTCGGCATGAGCACCACCGAATCCGTCGCGGCCGAAGCGCCACCTAACCCCTTTGCGGACGGGGTTCCGTTCTGCACCAAGCTGCGCGAGCTCGCCGAGCAACGTCGAGACGACACCGCCGTCACGATCGTGGCACTCGACGGAGCCGCCAAGTCGTTGACGTTTGGTGAGCTCGACGCACGCGCCAACCAGTGGGGCCGAGCACTTGCCGCCAACGGGGCCGAGACCGGCTCCCTTGTCGCACTCGCCATCCCCAACTCCCAACATCTGGTGCTGGCGACGCTGGGGTGCTGGAAGATCGGCGCGGTCCCCGTTCCGATGCACTGGGACCTACCCGAATGGGAGCGAGACCGGGTGCGCGAGGTGATCGGCCCCGCCGTCGTCGTCGACGAACAGACCCGCTGGGAGCTCGACACCCGCGCGGCCGGCGAGCCCGATGACGCGTTGCCGGTTGCCGTCTCCCCCACCGCCAACGGGATCTGCAGCAGCGGCTCCACCGGGGTGCCCAAGGTGATCCTCAACCTGGCGCCGTCGCTGTGGATCCCCGAGCAGGGCCAACCTTTCCTGTCGCACTGGACACCGGTGCCCCAGCCGCAGACGATCATGGTGCCGGCGCCGATGTATCACACCAACGGCTTCGCCACCTTACTCATGCTGCTGGGCGGCGATCACCTGGTGATACTCGAAAAGTTTGATGCGGCACTGGTTCTCGACGTCATCGAACGCTTCCGCATCACCAACTTCACCGCCACGCCCACCATGCTGGCGCGCATTGCCGCGCGCCCAGACGTCCGGCAGCGAGACCTGTCCAGCATCGTCTTCATCCTGCAGGGCGCCGCGGTGATGCCGCCGTCGCTGCTGCATACCTGGTTCGAACTGCTCAGCCCCGAGCAGATTGTGACGGCATACGGCATGACCGAGAATCTCGGGCTCACCGCGTTGCGCGGTGACGAGTGGCTCGCGCACCCGGGCAGCGTGGGCCGCGGTTTCCGGGACACCGAGATCCGGATCCTGGACGCCGACAAGCGTCCGCTGGGCCCCGGCCAGGACGGTGACGTGTACCTGCGGGCGCCGATGAGCGCGGGCTACCGCTACCTGGGTGGGGCGCCGCCGCTGCCGTCGACCGAGGACGGCTTCCGTTCCGCCGGGGACATCGGCCACCTCGACGAGGACGGCTACCTCTACATCGTCGACCGCCGCGTCGACATGATCGTCAGCGGCGGTGCCAACGTCTTTCCGGCCGAAGTGGAGTCCGCGCTGGCCGGCCACCCCGGCATCGCCGACGTTGTCGTGATCGGGCTGGCCGACCCGCAATGGGGACGTCGGGTGCACGCGGTGGTTCAGCGCGCCGACACCGACGGCACGGCGCCGCTGACCGAGCAACGAGTCATCGAGTACGCCAAGAGCCGCCTCGCCCCGTACAAGGTGCCCAAGACCGTCGAGTTCGTCGACATCATTCCGCGTACTGCGGCGACCAAGGTCAACCGCTCGGCGATGATCGAGGCCCGGGGCGGCTAATCCGGCGGCGACGGCGGGAATTCGGCGCGCTTCTCGATGGCATCGCGGTAGGCATACACACGACCCGCCGTCGTTCCAAGCACCGCTACGGTGTGACCGTTGCGACCGTACGCGGCAACGAATTCCCAGGAGTCGGGATCACCTTCGACAATTTCCAGTGCATCGTAATCCGTTGTCACACCGAGCATCTGGACCTTGACGTCGTATTGATCGGACCAGAAGTAGGGCAGCTCGTCGTACGCGTCCGCACGGTCGCGGCCGGCCAACAGGGTCCGGGCGGCGGCCGCGCCCTGGCGTCCGGCGTCGTCCCAGTGCTCGGTTCGCAGATGGCGCTCATACAGCGGATGCCACCAGCGCGCGACATCACCGGCCGCGACCACCGGGACGTCCGCGGCGTCGCCTTCGACCGCGCCCGTGGCGGCACAGATCACCCCGTCGTCGACCCGTAGTCCCGTGCCATCCAGCCAGTCGGTGGCCGGAGTCACGCCCAGGCCAAGGATGACAAGGTCGGCCGGCACCTGCGAACCGTCGGTGAGCCGAACCGCCTCGACGCGCCCGTTACCGACGAACGCGTCGACACCGGCACCCACCCGTAGGTCCACGCCATGGTCACGGTGCAATTGGGCCCAGTAGGGCGCCATCTCCTTGCCCAACGCGGCGAGCAGCGGGCTTTCGGCCTTCTCGACGAGGACCACGTCTAGGCCCAGGGATCGGCAACTGGCAGCCACCTCAGCGCCGATGAAGCCGCCGCCCACCACCACTACCCGCGGGCGCGCGCGCAGTCTTTGCCGGATTGCCAGGCAGTCCTCCACCGTGCGCAGCAGCAGTACCCCGTCGGGTACCGGACCGCCCGGCCACTCACGCGGCACCGCGCCGCTTGCGATCACCAGCCCGTCGAATTGCAATGCGAGGTCGCGGTTTTCGTCGCGCACGTGAACGGTACGCGCGGCCATGTCCAGCTTGAGCGCCGACGCCCCACGCAGCACGCGAGCGTCGAGCTCGAACTGGGGCGCGAGATCGACGCCAGCCCTATGAACCTCGCCGGTGAGCAACTTTTTCGACAGCGGCGGCCGGTGGTACGGGGCCTGTCGTTCGGCACCCACGATGGTCAGGTCGCCGTCGTACCCCTCTTGTCGCAGGGTTTCCGCCGCCCGTGACCCCGCGACGCCCGCACCGACGACGACAACCTGCCTCAGCTGATCTGTTGGCATCGGTCAGTCCTTCACCGTGATCGCCCGAGTGGGGCACGACACCTCGGCACCAATCAACTTGTCCCGCAATTCTTCCGGCGGTTGCTCCTGCAGCACGTGCAGTCCGTCCTCTCGCACGTCGAACACCTCATGGCAGATGCTCATGCAGACGCCATTTCCGTCACAGGTGTCCAGATCCACCACAACCTTCATCGGACCTCGGCCTTTCCTACCGCGCCGTTGGAACTTTCGATCCCTCGAGAACTGTCGGGCCCACCGGACTTCGCCTGCGAGCGTGCCCGCTCCTTAGCGGCTTTCGCCACTGGCGAGTAGTTCAGGTAGTCGACCGCCATCTGCGTGGACGCCTCGTCATTGGGATGGTGACTGGGCCGAAGGTAGCGGACCGGCGTTGTCACCATGAGCTTCCACGGGCCCGGCAACCGGTACTCGCGGGCGGCCCACAACCAGTCGCGAAAACGCCACTTCTGGTCGATGGTCGGGTCTTGGGCCATCAGGTAACGGGCGCCCGCGACCCACCAGGCGATGAACAACGGCGTAGTGAAGAACATCGAGAACGCCCTGATCCAGTAGTTCCCGCTGACGTGCTGGAAGACGTCGTATACCAGCGAGCGGTGCTCGACCTCCTCGGCGCCATGCCAGCGCAGTAGGTCGAGCATCATCGGGTCGGCCTTCGCATAGTCCAGGCCTCGGTTCGTCAGCACCCACTGGCCCAACATGGCGGTGTAATGCTCGAGCGCGGCCACATCGGCCAGCCGTCGATACAGCCACCACCGCTTCATCGCGGGGGGAAACCACCTTGGCGGATCACCCAACGTCAGCGACAACAGCCTTCCGAGCCGGTCGGTATACGGCTTGGTGTCGATGCCCTGCTCGGCCAAATGGTCCAACACCACCTGGTGCGCCCATGCGTGCCAGGACTCCTGCTGAATGAACGGCTTGATCGCCGCCTCCAGCTCCGGATCATCGACCAGCGACGACGCTTCGAGGACCGCTTTGATGAAGTGCCGCTCCCCCTCGGGCAGCAACAGGTGCAAAACGTTGATCATGTGCGTCGAGAACGGGTCGCCGGGCACCCAGTGCAGCGGGGTGTCCGACCAGTCGAACCGGACCATCCGTCGATACTTCGGATGTCCCTCGTGGTGAAGTTGGACCTCTGGCATCAGGAACCCTTCCTTCCCTCGGCCTGACCGCGTTGCCGCGGTCGATTTTCAAGAAACGGCCGGCTTAACAGCCGAACTGCAACCCCGTCGCATCACCGCCCGGTGTTGAGGCCGCACTTCGCCGAGTACAGCCGTTCACTGAGCGCGTACCCGCACCGGCGGCTGGCTATGCGTACCAGCGGTACCGGATCCGGCGAGAATTCACTCCCGACACGCGCCACCGTCTTCCGTAACCGGCTGTGCCGCCTGCGCGGTAACCTCATTCTCATGGCGCGACCTGCGCGCGAGGGAAGGGACGATCGCTCATGGCCGACCCCGGCGACGACGTCGAGATAACGCGCGGCGACCGCTTCATCAAGACCGCCGTGGCAATACTGGGCGAAACCGGACGCACCGACTTCACCGTGCAAGAGGTGGTGGCGCGCTCCAAGACGTCGCTGCGCGCGTTCTACCAACACTTCAGCAGCAAGGACGAATTGTTGCTGGCATTGTTCGACCGAACCATCGCCCAATCGGTGCAGACGTGGCGCGCTGAAATCACGGGACTGGACAGCACATCGGCGCTGAAATTGCTGATCGACCGGCTCAGCCAGCAACCGGAGTCAAGCACCCAGGACAGCCTCAACCGCGCTTTGACCCTGTATAACCAGCACCTGGCCGAGACCCGACCACGCGAATACGCCCGGGTGCTCTCTCCCTTGCACGGCCTGATTCGTGACATCGTCGGGCAGGGCATCACCGAAGGCGTCTTCAGCCCCGGCCTGGACGTCGGCGCGGCGGCTGCGATCGTCATGCAGACGATGATGGGTGCGCAGCGATTGCGTTGGCTCGGTTCGGAATTGAACGGGACACCGGTGGACGTCGGTCAGCTCTACGACTTCTGCGGCCGCGCCCTGGGTATCCGCGACACCGACGAAGATTCGGCCGCCCCGTCGCTGGCCGAGCTGTTCGCCCAAATCGGCATGCGGCCCAGCACCCGCAACGGCGAATTCGCCATGACCATGCCGGTCAGTCCCGCGGTCGTGAACACCTCCGGTGCGCTGCAGGGCGGCCTGATCGCCACCCTGGTGGATGTGGCGGGCGGACAATTCGGGCTGGACCATCTGCAACCGGGTACGACGATGACCACCGCGGACCTGTTCATCCGCTACCTGCGACCCGTCCGGCAGGGCGCGGCATTCGCGGTGCCCACGATGCTGCGATCCGGACGCCGCGCGATGGTGATGCAGGTGGACATCTACGGCGACGGCGACGACGAACTGCTGGCCACGGCGACGGTGAATTTCGCCGTGATCGAGGGGAAAACGCCACAGCTCCCGAGCTGGCCGGACGCATAAGCCGGCCGCATACCGGTATACCAGATTACGCAGGAGTGGTAACGTCATTACCAGGCAGTGAGAATCTGAGACTTTTGCAAGGAGATCGCCATGCCCTCTCGCGAGCTTCCCTTCCCCGTGTTCGACGCCGACAATCACATGTACGAGCCGCAGGAAGCGCTGACCAAGTTCCTTCCGGATAAGCGCAAGAACGTCATCGACTACGTCCAGGTCCGCGGCCGCACCAAAATCGTTGTGCGCGGCCACATCAGCGAATACATCCCAAACCCGACGTTCGAAGTGGTCGCGCGCCCGGGTGCGCAGGAGGACTACTTCCGGCACGGCGCGCAAGGCAAGAGCTACCGCGAGATCCTTGGTGAGCCGATGAAGGCGATCCCCGCCTTCCGGGAGCCGGGCGCGCGCCTCGAGGTGATGGACGAGCTCGGCATCGACTACGCGCTGATGTTCCCGACGCTGGCCAGCCTGGTCGAGGAGCGCATGAAGGACGACCCGGAGATGACCCACGACGTCATCCACGCACTCAACCAGTGGATGCACGAGCAGTGGTCGTTCAACTACAACGACCGCATTTTCGCCACGCCGGTGATCACCCTGCCCATCGTCGACCGTGCGCTCGAAGAACTGCAATGGTGTCTGGAGCGCGGCGCCCGCACCGTGCTGGTCCGGCCGGCGCCGGTGCCCGGCTACAAGGGCAGCCGATCGTTCGGGCTCGAGGAGTTCGACCCCTTCTGGCAGGCCTGCATCAAGGCCGAGATCCCGGTCGCGATGCACGCTTCGGACAGCGGCTACTCCGAATTCGCGAACGTATGGGAACCCGGTGACGAGTTCCTGCCGTTCAAGCCGACCGCGTTCCGGAGCTTCGCGATGGGTCACCGGCCGATCCTGGACGCGATGGGTGCGCTGGTATGCCACGGCGCCCTGTCCCGCAACCCGGAGCTGCGGATTCTGTCGATCGAAAACGGTGCCGATTGGGTGCCGGACCTGTTCAAGGGCCTCAAGGGCGTGTACAAGAAGATGCCGCAGTCATTCAGCGAGGACCCGATCGAGGCGTTCAAGCGGTGCGTCTACATCACCCCGTTCTGGGAGGACCGGTTCAGCGAGATCGTCAACATGGTCGGCACCGACCGGGTGCTGTTCGGCTCGGACTGGCCGCACCCCGAGGGCCTGAAAGACCCCATCAGCTTCGTCGACGAACTCACCGACTTCGCCGAAGCGGACGTCGCCAAGATCATGGGCGGAAACCTGATGAAACTCATGAAAGTTTCCGCCCCGGCGAAGAAACCGGTCTCAGCCTGATCGGTTGTCGGCACCGGAGGGTTCGGCATCGGGGATAATCGAGACAACGCCCTTGGTCTCGAACAACGCGAGGCGAATGTCGGCGGGCGTTTGATGACCGTGTTGACGCAAGACAGCGTCCAAATCTCCTCGAGTCAGCCTGCAGCGCTTTAAGTTTGCATCGTCGACTTGGCCGCCGCTGATCAGGACTCGCACCGGCGGGTCTACGAGCCGGCGAACCCACGGGATCAGGCGCAGCCGCGCGACGAGATCGTGGGCGGCGATCAGCGTGAGCAGCGCCGCGGTCCCGGTGAACCACGAGGTGTCGGCGGCAGTAGCGGTACGCCCCACGATGGCGCCGACCGCGACCGCGGTTACCCAGTCGAACGGCGTGAACTCGGCGATGGTCCGGCGCAGCACGAGCCGGAAAGCCGTTACCGCTGTGATGAATAAGGCAAGCGCCTTGAGCGCCGCATAGATCGCCGGCTGCCATCCGTTGAAGAACTGCGCTAGTAGGCCACTCATCGCCACCTCCCACGCGGCAACCGAAGACGAAATCGAATCAGGACTCGAGGCCATGATGGCCCATCGGTGTGCCGACGCGTCGGAATTCCTCGCTGGTGTCGATCTGTGGATCCCCCCGGAACTTCTGCGAGTCCTTCGGCCGTGCGCCGTCGATCTCCTGATCGACCGAACGCCGCACGCCCATTGCCGCACTTCGCGGCGCCCCGGTGGGCGATACCGGCGTCCGGCCGCCCGAATCGGGGTATACGCCACCATGGTGCGTGGTTCTGCGGTCATGTGCGTCGGACTGAGGAGGGCAGATGAGTGCGGCACCGGACAACGAGGCGCCGGTCAGTATCGATGACGACATCGCGTTCCTCACCGAGCAGATCGAGGCGCTTCAGCGACTCGGACAGCGAGACGACGTCGACGACGAAGAGATCTACGACCTGAGCATCAGGTGGGGTGCCGCTCTTGCGGGACGGCTGCCGCGCATGGCGCATTACGGTTCGCTGGGGCAACTCGGTGAAAACGATCAGCGGCGGTTTCGGTCGTTGTGCGACCAGCTACGTCAGTTGTGGCCGCTGATAGAGCGATTCGACCTCGCTCGGCCGCAGCTTCCGGGTTCCGCGGACGGCGAGGCTAGCGGGGGGCGGCGTCCTGCTCGGAAGCGCCGGAGTCGCTTGCTCCGTAGGTGAGAAAGTCTTGGTCGCGCAGTCTGATCGCGGTCCGCGGTTTGGGGCAGTCCGGATTGTGGCAGGTCAGCGCGACCATGTAGGCGTCGGCGTCCTCGTTCAAAAACAGGTAACCGAGGTAGAGCGCGTCGCCGACGGCGAAATCCGTTGCGCCGCAGGCTTCGCAATGTCCGCCCTTCGCCGCGATCTGCTCGAGCACGCGATGGTGTGCTACCTCATCCAAGCGGATCAGCTCGGGGCGTACCCCGACCCCTTCGGTCGCCGTGTCGGTCATCTCAGATCTCCACGTCCTTGTCGTAATACACCCGATCCTCGCGCCAGCCGCCGGTACCCATGCCGATCCCGGCGTAGTCCTCGACGAACTCGATCTGGTTGATCCACTTGGCCATTTTGAAACCCACCTGCGTTTCCACCCGCAGCCGCAACGGCGCGCCGTGCTGGATCGGCAAGGGAACGCCGTTCATTTGGTAGGCCAGCAGCGTCTGCGGCTTGTGAGCGAACTCCAAGTCGAGCACCTCATAGAACTGGCCTCCGCCGTGCGACGCCGGCTCGTCGGTGCTGTTGTCCTGCATGGTCAAAAAGCAGATGTAACGCGCCTGAGGCAGCGGCCGTACCAAGTCCACCAGTTGATGCAGGTGAACTCCGGTCCATTCGCCGATGCTGGTCCAGCCCTGGACGCAGTTGTGCATCACGCGTTGCGTTTCGGGCTCGGCCAGCGCACGCAGCGCACTCAGGTCCAGCGTCACCGGGTTCTCCACCAACCCGCCGACCCGCAGCCGCCAGTCCACGAAGTTGTGCACGGCCATCACTTTGTATTCCGTACTGGTGGGCGGCTTTCCGTTGACCCGGTGCTGCTTGGAGATCTTGTCCGCCGGATAGTTCTGCCGTGAATTCAGCGGTCGCAGCAGCAGCAGGCGAGCCGCGGTGACCACCGCCCCCAGCACGCGCTGGACCGACCGCGGGTTGCGCAGACTCCAGATCGTGGCCGCGACATGGACGGTGATGATCGCCGCAATGATCAGCAGCGAGATCGCGGTCGCCCAGTAGATGTTGTGAACCGCACCGAAAATCATTGCTGCGGTGAGCCGGCCCCACCCCCAGAAGAAAATCATCGACAGGTGAATCACGATGAAGACCAGGAACCCGACGAGCCCCAGGAAGTGCAAGCTGCGCGCCCACTGCCGACCGCCCCACATCTGGACGTACCACGGGAACCGCGCCTCGATGGCCGGCGACTGAGCTGCGCCGGTCAGGATCTGAAACGGCGCGAGAACAAATACGACCCCGGCGTAGGTCAGTTTCTGCATGGCGTCCAGCGGCTCACCGGGCAACACGGGCGGCAAGTTGAACGTCAGATACGTGACTATGTCGTCCCATGCTTCGGGAAAGATCGACCACGATGCCGGCCAGTAGCGGTGCCACTGGCCGGTTGCGAACAACAGGATGTAATACGACAGACCCAGCAGGATCCACCCGATGACCACGAAGAAGTGCCAGTGGCGGCCCACACCGAGCTGCGCGCGGCCGGGCAACGAAATGAACGGGCTGTAGTCCTCTTCCTCGTCAAGGGTGTCGTAGATCCTGTCCCGCGGCATCACTTTTCGGGTGAAGCGCGCCCACTCCGTACCCGGCTTGCTGTCGTCGTGCCAGTACAACTTGGGGTGGGTGGCCAGGATTTCGAGACCGCTGCGCAGAATCAGCGTCACAAACAGGACGTTGAGCCAATGATCGATGCGAAGCCATACCGGGTAGTCCAACGTTGTCATGCCTGAGCCCCGTCAGTCGTACCACTGCTGGCGCTGCGGGTAGGCCACGTTGATGCCGGACAACACCGTCGTGTGCACGGCGATATACGCCGCCGCGCAAGCCATCGCCAACGTTCCGGGCGCAAAGTCCCATCGCGCGGTCACCGTGGCGAGCCCGGGCAAGCTCACCCAACGGGTGACCAGATACACGGCGAGAAATGCCAAGCAGACCGCACTACCGAGATACCAGCCAGCTTGCGGCACAGCAGGTTTGATACCGACCACCATGGTGCTCGCCGCGACCAGGCACGCGGCTGCCAGTACCAGCGCGTAGGCGGAGAAATACCAGGGCAGGTTCGACCGGCTGGCCAGCACGTAGACGTGCACCGCGGCCAGTCCGGTCAACAGCGCACCGCCGAGCGCGGTCACCGTGCGCGGCAGGTTGAATGCCACCCAGCCGTTCAGGGTGAGCACCGGTGACGACAGCACACGCCCCCAAAGCGCGGTCGCGCGTTGCGCCACGAGATCGGCCACGACTGCGAGGTACCCTCCCTCAACCGGCCGCAAACGGGCCGTTTCGCCGTTGCCGGCCGCGATTTTTGCGGGCGTCAACTGGATTTCCCAACCGGATCAACCGACACAATTCAGACCGGTAACCAAACCGATCCGAGAACGATTGCTAATGTGCACAACTACGTGCGCAAATAAAGGTCAACCCATTGACCCGGTTTCCGATCCGGTCCTGCGCTGCGCGCCGCTCGGAGACTGCTAGGAGGAACGGCCAGGTGGTGGCCGAAAAGGACTGGGACAGAACCGTCGGAGCGGCAGACGACGTACGCCGCGTCTTCGAGAATGTCCCCGCTCTGCTGGTCGGGCTCGAGGGTCCCGACCACCGCTTTGTCGCGGCCAATGCAGCTTACCGCGCACTCACTCCGTCAATTGACTCCATCGGCTTATTTGTGCGCGACATCTACCCCGAACTGGAGAGCCAGGAAATCCTCCAGATGTTTGACCGGGTATATCAAACCGGCGAGCCACAGTCGGGCACAGAATGGCGGGTGCAGGCCGACTTCGAGGGCCAGGGTCGGCCACAGGAACACTTCTTTGACTTCATCGTCACGGCGCGGCGCGCCGACGACGGCTCGATCGAGGGCGTGCAGCTGGCCTTCGTCGACGTGACGAGCCGGGTGCAAACGCGAATGGCCGCCGAGGCACGGCTCGAGGAGATGTCCGAGCGGTACCGCAGCGTCCGCGATTCCGCCACCGTCATGCAGCAAGCGCTGCTGGCACCGTCGGTACCCATCACTCCCGGCGCGGACGTGACTGCGCAGTATCTCGTCGCCGCGGAGGACACCGCGGCCGGCGGCGATTGGTTCGACGCGATACCCCTCGGTGACCGGCTGGTGCTTGTCGTCGGAGACGTGGTCGGCCATGGCGTCAAAGCAGCCGCGGTGATGTCGCAGCTGCGAACCGCGCTACGTATGCAGATCCTGGCAGGATATCCAGTCGCCGAGGCGCTCGAGGCGGTCGACCGATTCCGCAGGCACGTGCCCGGGTCGAACACGGCCACCATCTGCGTCGGGTCGCTCGACTTCGGCACCGGCGAATTCCAGTACTGCACCGCCGGACACCCGCCGCCGCTACTGGTGACCGCGGACGCGGCCGCGCGCTATCTCGAGCCGTCCGGCGCGGGTCCACTCGGCAGCGGCACCGGCTTTCCGGTACGCACCGAATTCCTTGATATCGGCGACTCGATCCTGTTGTACACCGACGGTCTGATCGAACGGCCCGGCCGGCCACTGGGGGCCAGCACCGCCGAATTCGCCGAACTGGCCGCGAACATTGTGGGCGGCCAGCGCGGCTTCGTCATCGAGTCGTCGCTACGGCCGATCGACCGGATCTGTTCGGAGACGTTGGAATTACTGCTGCGCTCGACAGGTTATAGCGACGACGTGACACTTCTTGCGGCGCAACGCCGGACGCCGCCCGCACCCCTGCACCTGACACTGGATGCGACCATCCGCACCGCCCGTGCGGTCCGCACCCGGCTGCGGCAATGGCTGTCGGAAATCGGGGCAGACGCCGACGACATCTCCGATGTGGTGCACGCGATCTCGGAGTTCGTCGAGAACGCGGTGGAGCACGGCTATGCCGCCGAGGTCCCCGACGGGGTCGTGGTCGAGGCGACGCTGTCCGGCGATGGCAACCTGCACGCCTCGGTGAGCGACCGCGGACAGTGGAAGGATCACCTCGAGGGCGAAACGGGCCGCGGCCGCGGCCTTGCCATGGCCGAGGCGCTGGTCTCGGAGGCGCATGTCAGTCACGGGGCCGAGGGGACAACCGCCAGTGTGACGCACCAACTCTCGCGGCCGGCGATCTTCGTCGCCGACTCCGTGGTCGGCCGGGCGACCGACCGGCGAGCCGTCAGCGCGGAATTCGTCTCCGAGGTCAGCGAACCGGGCCGCATCGTGGTCAGTGGCGACGTCGACTCCAATACCGCATCCACCCTGGACCGTCAGATCGCCGTCGAAAGCCGTTCTGGCGTCGCACCGTTGACGGTCGACCTCACCGCCGTCACACACCTCGGATCGGCGGGGGTCAGCGCGCTGGCCGCCGCCCGCGAGCGGGCGCGCCGGCAGGGCAGCGAATATGTATTGGTGGCCCCGCCGGGAAGCCCGGCGCATCATGTGTTGTCGCTGGTGCAGATCCCGGTGGTCAGCGGCCTCGCCGAGAACGTCGTCGCCGAAGGTTAAGTCCGGTCGGCCCGTTCGCCGTGCCGCACCTGGTTGAACGGCACCCCGCGGTCCGCGGCGTACTCCCGAGGGAAGCCCAGCACTCGCTCGCCAATGACGTTGCGGGCCATCTCCGTTGTGCCGCCGCCGATGGCGACCGTCTGCCTGGACAGATATCGCAGGCCCGTTTCCAGTCCGGCGCCCGGCTCCCCCACCACGCCGGCGCTTCCCGCGATCGCCAACGCCGTGTCGACATCGGTGGTCGTGGTCTCGGAGTGAAACAGCCTGATGAGCGTACCGGCGGCCGGCGGCAGCGCGCCGTCGCGGACACTGCGGTACACGTGACCGATCAGTTGCTCGGCCACCGCACGGTGCACCAGGGCGCGACCGGCCATCTCACGCACCCGTTCGTTGTCGGCCTGCCCCGTCTTCTCCGCAAGCGCCACGTAGTCAACGGGAATCGCGTTGCCGCCCTCGCTGCCGCCGCCGCTGGCGAACTCGGACCCCTGCCCCACAGCTCGGCGTTCGTGGTACAGCTGCCGTGACGCCACCGCCCAGCCACCGTCGACCTCGCCGACGACGGCGTCGTCTCCGACATCGACGCCGTCGAGGAACTCCTCGCAGAATTCGGTGGAGCCGCTCAGCATCGTGATGTGCCGCAACGTGATGCCCGGATGCGCGATGGGCACCAGGAACATCGTCAGACCTTCGTGCTTGGGCACGTCCCAGTTGGTGCGGGCCAGACACAGGCCGTAATCAGCGGCGAACGCGCTCGTGCTCCAGGTCTTGGCACCGTTGATGATCCAGCGGTCACCGCGCCGCTCGGCCCGGGTCAGGACACCGGCCAGATCCGATCCGCCGCTGGGCTCGCTCAGCAACTGCACCAGCACTTCCTCGCCGCGCAGCGCGGCGGCGATATGCTGTTTCTTCTGCTCCTCGCTGCCGGTGTCGAGCAGCGTCGCGCAGCAGATGGTGAATGTCGGCGTGTTGAGAATCAACGGCATCTCGTAGTCGAGGGATTCGGCGTCGAACGCCTTCTGGTATTCGTAGTCAAGCCCGAGGCCGCCGTACTCGCGGGGGAAGCAGATGCCGGCGAATCCGCCGTCATACAACCGCTTTTGCAGTTCCCGAGCTCTCCGCCACGATCGTTCGTCGTCACGCGGCGCGGCCGGCGGGGCCTCCCGGTCAATGGCGGGCATGTTGTTCGCAAGCCATGCCCTGGCGCGGGCAGCGAACTCGGCAACGGACTCGGTCGAGGTCATCGGATCTTCATCATTTCGCCGCACGACCCGCCTTTTCGAACTCGTACACACGCAGGTTGTGTTCCTCTGGCGTGCCAAACATGCCGCGATACAACGTAATTCGGCGAAGGTACAGATGCAGGTCGTGTTCCCAGGTGACTCCGATGCCGCCGTGCATCTGCACACACGCCTGGACGATCTGTCCCGCCATCTCGCCCACGTAAGACTTGGCGATGCTGGCCGACAGGTTCGCTTCGGGCGTGCGGGCGGCCACCTCGGCGACCGCCGCCGAGGTGGTGGCGCGGCAGGCTTCCAGCCAGAGCTTCATGTCGGCGAACTTGTGTTTGAGCGCTTGGTAGGAAGCCAACGGGCGGCCGAATGTGTGCCGGTCCAGCGCCCACTGCACGGTGAGGTCGAACACCGTCTGCAGGGCACCGACCACCTCGGCGCATTGCAGCACCTGGGCGATCTGGCTTTGTCGATCGACAAGCGCGGCCGTCTCGTCGGCGGCCCCGACCGCCGCGGAGCCCGGCACCACGACACCGTCGAACTGCACCCGGGCGTATTGCTTGACCAGATCGACAGACTGCTGCGGCTCGATCCGGATCCCCGGCGCGTCCGTCGGCACCAGAAACTGGCGGATCTGAGCGCCGCAGCGCGCCACTACCAGCAGTGCGGCGCTCTGGGCGGCCGCCTCGACGCGGTCCTTGACTCCGTCGATGCGGAAACCGGAGCCGGTTTCGGTGGCCACCACCGAAGGATCCAGCGGAGCCCAACCCCGGCCCGGCTCGCAGACCGCCCACGAGGCCACCGTCTCACCGGCGATCAGCGCCTCGATGACGTCGGCGTGCTCGTTGGAGTTTGTGCACTCGACAAGCCCCGCGAGCACGGTGCTGACCGGATACAGCGGGCCGGGCGCCACCGTCTTGCCGAGTTGTTCGGCGACCATCGCCAGATCGGCGAAGCCGTCCCCCGAAACGCTGCCGCCGCCCAGCTCCTCCGGAACGAGCAGACCGGTCCAGCCGAGCTCCGCGGCGCGTCGCCACCACGCTGGGTCGAACGACGTACCCGTTGCGTGCAGCTCGCGCACCCGGCGCAGCGGCGCTTCCTTTTCCAGAAACGCCTGGGTGGTCGAGGTGAAAAGGATCTTTTCGGGAGAGTCGAGGGTGGTCATAGTGCCGAGGGGATCCTTCTTGACATTCGAACGCTGCGGCTGCAACGGAAACGGTTTGAGTGGTTGATCATCCGCCCGATCGGTCCTCGGTTGGCTGGCGATTCTGATGTTAGCAACGCTCGATACGGTAAGAGATACCGGAGTTCAGTCGGTAAAAGCGGGGACAGCCAGGTCGACCACGCAACCCGCCGCAGGCGGGGAACGCGGCGCCGCTACATGGCGAACACTCGGCGCACCGCCTGCGCGTGCAGCGCCCGATTCTCCTGCGAAACAACCCAATCGGGGACCATCGAGTCGAAGCCGTTGAACGTCGCCGCAATCACGTGCAATTCGGTATGTACGTACGCATGCAACAGCCGGTTCGCGTAGTCGATGGCCTCGTCGCGGCACGGATCGATCTCCGAGCAGCTGACGAACGTGGGCGGCAGGCCTTCGAGATTGGCTCGGTGGGCGGGCACATGCTGACCATTGGCGCCGGCGTGGCCGAGATAGTGGTTCCACGCCCGGCTCACGGCGGGACCGTTGAGGCCCGGGGTCTGCTGGAATTCCCGTCGCGACGGCGTGGCGTCGGAGTCGAGCATCGGCTGATGCAGGATCTGCATCAGGATCGCCGGACCTTCTTGGTCGAACATGCGCTGGGTCAGCCCCGCGACCAGCGCCGCACCGGCATCGCGTCCCATCACCGCGATGCGGCGCGCGTCGGCGTCCAGCTGCGCGCTGTTCTCGACGGCGTAACGGAAGGCCGCCTCGACATCGTCGAGCGCGGCCGGACAGGGATTCTCGGGAGCCAGTCGGTAGTCGACCGACACCACCAGACAACCGCCGTCACGGGCCAGTTCCACGCAGTGCGCATGGTCGGTCTCCAGGTTTCCGGTGACGAACCCGCCGCCGTGGGCGTACACCACCAAGGGCAAGGCGGATTCGGTGCGGCCGCGGTACAACCGCAGGCCCAGCTGCCGCCCATCGGGACCGGCGATGGACCGGGAATCAATTGAGACGCCGGTCGTGTCGGCCGCCGCGGCGCGCTGGGCGGCCAACATGTTGGCGTGTTCCCGCTCGGCGGGCAGTGTCTCGGTGCGGAATTCGAAGGCGCCCAACTCCACCGCGGCGTCGCGCAACACCGGATCGATGCGGTTGAGGCCGTGCGGCCGGGCCAGGTTCGTCTGTGTCATATCAACTCAAGGTAGACCTGGGGTTTTAGCGGGTGACACGCCAGGTGCTCGGTGCCGCGAAACACACCCGCCGGGCCGGCGTTGCGGTAGAAAAGGGGCCGTATCCCAGTGGGCCTTCGGCACGCCGTCGACCGGTCGCTGCCCGGCGCGCAGCGGTGAGCCGTTGGGCTTCGTTGCTATCTATACTATGATAGCTATTTTCGGCTCGGTCACACCTGCCGTGGATTTCGTGGGCACTCGCAATCCGGTCCGCGTGAACGGCCTTATCGGTTGTCTCAGGAGGAGCGCTGATGACGCTCAGCACTGGCCCGAACGGGCAGCACGTCGCACCGTCACTCGATCTCACCGGCGAAACCAGCCCCTACCCGTTCTTTGAACACATGCGGCACACCGACCCGGTATGGCATGGTTCCCTCGGCGACAACAGCCAGTTGCCGGAAGAACTGCGGCCCAACGACGAATGGGTCCTGTTCAGTTACGACGGTGTATCCCAAGCCTTTCGCGACGACAGGATCTTCACGTCCGCCGCCTATGACAAGACGATCGGGCTGGTGATGGGACACACCATTCTGGCGATGGGCGGCCGGGAACACCACGACCACCGCAACCTGGTGGCCAAAGCGTTTCGCGCGACCGCGCTGGAACGCTGGGAACCGTCGGTCATCGGACCGGTCTGCGACCAACTGGTCGACGAGATCAAGCATGACGGGCATGCCGACCTGGTCAAGGCGGTGACCTTCGAATTTCCCACCCGGATCATCTCGACGCTGCTCGGTCTGCCCGCCGAGGATCTCGACCTGTTCCGACGTCTGTCCCTCGACCTGATTTCGATCCCGACCGACATCATCGCGGGACTGAACGCCGCCACCGAGCTGCACGACTACTTCCTCGAACAAGTCGAACAGCGCCGGCGCAAGCGCACCGATGACATCATCGGCGACCTCGTCGCCGCCGAGATCGACGGGGAAAAGCTCACCGACGAGGCCATCATCGCCTTCTTGCGGTTGCTGCTGCCGGCCGGCCTGGAGACCACCTACCGCTCGTCGGGCAATCTGCTGTATCTGCTGCTGACCCACCCCGAACAGCTGGAGATGGTCAACCAGGACCGGTCCTTGATACCGATGGCGATCGAGGAGGGCTTACGGTTCGAAACGCCACTGACCACGGTCATGCGGACCACGACCGAAGAGGTCGAAATCGGCGGTAAGGCAATCCCGGCCGACGCCCAGATCGACATGTGTATGGGTTCTGCCAATCGGGACGAGAGCCGCTGGACCGATCCCAACACATTCGACATCCGCCGCCCCAGGCAATCCCACATCGCCTTCGCCGGCGGTATCCACATGTGCCTCGGCATGCACCTGGCCCGGCTGGAAACGCGGGTCATGTTGAACAGCCTGTTCGATCGCGTCGAACACCTCAGGTTCGCGCCCGACGACGGAACCGGCGAGGAAGCCAGGATCGTCGGGCTCACCTTCCGGTCGCCGAACAAGCTTCCGGTGACGTTCGCACCCGCCGCATGAGAAGCCGCGCAGCGATCCTGCACGACGTCGGTGGGCCGTGGTCCGTCGAGGAATTCGAGCTGGATCCGCCCAAGGCGGGCGAGGTCCTGGTGCAGATGGCGGCCGCCGGCTTGTGCCATTCCGACGACCACATCCTCAAAGGTGACATGTCGGCGCCCAATGAGGTGATGCGGTCGATGGGGTTGCCGACCATGTTCCCGACGATCGGCGGCCACGAGGGCTCCGGCATCGTCGGCGAGGTCGGCCCCGGTGTCACCGATTTCGCACCGGGTGACCATGTGGTGATGTCGTTCGTGGCCGTGTGCGGCCAATGTCGTTGGTGTGCGAGTGGAATCGAGTACCTGTGCGACGTCGGCATCGGCACCATGATCCCGGGGATGCCGACGGACGGCACATTCCGCCACCACACCGCCGACGGTCGCAGCCTCGGTCACATCGCCAAGATCGGCGCGTTCGCCGAACACACTGTGGTGTCGACGAATTCACTGGTGAAGATCGAGCCACACCTGCCGCTGACGTCGAGCGCTCTGCTGTCCTGCGCCATCCCGACCGGTTATGGCTCGGTCGCCAACCGGTCGAACATGCGCGCCGGCGACACGGTCGTGGTGATCGGCGTCGGCGGTATTGGCACCGGTGCGATCCAGGGAGCCCGCATCAACGGCGCCGCGCAGATCGTGGCAGTGGATCCGGTTGACTTCAAACAGAAGTCCGCGCTGCAGTTCGGCGCGACACACAGCGCGGCGACGATCGACGAGGCGCTGGACCTGGTGCGCGGCCTGACCTACGGGGTGATGGCGGACGCGGTGGTGGTCTCACCCTCGTTGATCACCGCGGAGGACGTCCGCGACGCGGTGAAGCTCACCCGAAAGGGGGGCACCTGCGTGCTCACCGGCATGACGTCGCAGTTGACCCGGTCGGTCAAGATCGACCTGCAAGACTTCATCCTGATGAACAAGACGTTGGCGGGCACCATATTCGGCTCATGCAACCCGAAGGCGGACATCTCCCGGCTGGCCAGGCTTTACGAGACGGGCCAGCTTCAGCTCGACGAGATGATCACCAAGCGCTATCGCCTCGACGAGGTCAACGACGCCTACGACGACCTGCTCAACGGCAAAATCGTCCGGGGCATCATCGATTTCGGCGTCGGCTGAACCTCCGCCTACATCTTGATCGCGGGGATCAGCCTGTTCAGATTCCACAACCGGTCTCTTCGCGCCGACAGACACGAGATTGCCAGTGCGACAGCCGTTATCCCGACCAACACGGTGATCGCCTGCCATAGCCGGGCGTCGATGCCGCCGAGTATCAGCTGGCGGAGTCCGTTGACGCCATAGGTCATCGGGTCAAAGCGGTGCAGGACCTGGAATGGTCGTGACGTGGTTTCCACGGGATACATGCCGCCCGCACTGACGAGCTGCAACATCAGCAAAGCCATGATCAGCACCCGGCCCACCGCCGGACCGACAAGCGCGTTGATCGCCTGCGTCGCGGCTACGAACGCACCGGAAATCAGCATCATGAATCCCAGCATCGCCACCGGATGGACGGCGTGCATACCGAGCGCGAACCGGACCACGCAATAGAGAATGACGGCCTGGAATACCGCGATCACGGCGGCAGGCAGGTAGCTGGCGAGCACCACGCGGATCGCGAGCACCTCCGCGGCGATGGCGCGACTCTGCAAGGGCCGCAGCACCATCCACAGCACCAGGGCGCCGAAGAACAAGGCGAGCGTGAGAAAGAACGGAGCCATACCGGTGCCGAAGTTGGGTGCGGCGTTCTCATGTGAAGCCTCGAGCTGCACCGGACCACCGATGGTGTTGGCGACCGCTTCCTTTTGCTGGGTTGTCCAGTTGGGCACCTGCTTGGCCCCGTCGGCGAGTTTGGCAGCCAGCTCGGCTGATCCCGTTTTGAGTTGGCGTGCGCCGTCGTCGAGTTTGGCGATGCCGCCGGCGAGTTCGGCGTTGCCGGTGGCCACCTGCTGGGCTCCGTCGCGCAGCTGGGTGAGCTTGTTCGTCAGGTCCTGTCCCTTGCTGCCGACCTGGTCGAGCGCCGACGCCAGCGGGCTGCCCGGGTTGCGCAACCCCGATGTCATGGCGATCGCCGCGTTCTGCGCGTCGGTGAGCTGCTGGCGGATCTGAGGGGTGAATTGGTGACCCCGAAGCTGATCTTGGATGCCGCGCAGGTTGTTTGCCAGCGGATCCTGCCGCGCGGAGAGCTGATCGATCACCGATGAGAGCGAGTTCGCGGCGGCATCCTGGGCCGCGGCGATGGTACCGATCTGGTCGTTGACCTGTGCAAGCGCGGTGGCACCCTGTTGCAGTTGCTGGGTGCTGCCGCCGATCTGCGACACCGCCTTGGTGACCGCGAGCAACGGGTCGGTGGCCTGGTTGATTCCGTCTGACAATTGCTTGGCGCCCGCGGCAAGGGTGGCCGAGCCGGACCGCGCGCTGTCCAGACCGGCGACCAGCCGACCGGCGCCGTCATCGAGTTGAGCGGCCCCGTCTGCGGCCTGCTTGATACCCGATCCCGACGAAACCACCACGGACAGCACCTGATTGACCGCCTGCCCCGAGATCCGGCTGGAGACGGCGTTGAGTACCTGGCCGATGGCGGTACGACCGATACTCGTCGAGATGTAATTGTTGGCGTCGTTGTACACGGCGATCAGGTTGGCCTTCTTGGGTTGCCCGGTCACCGGCGAAGCGATCGCCGCGCTGAAGTCGGGCGGCAATTCGACCATGAAGTAGTACTTGCCGTGGTCAACTCCGTTGCGTGCCTCCGGTAAGTCCACGACGTGCCAGTCCAGGCCGCCGTCCGCGGTCAGGCTCTTGGCGATCTCGGCGCCCGCGTTGAACTGCTGGCCGGACACGACGGCGCCACGGTCGGAGTTGACCAACGCCACCGGCATCTTGTTGGTGTGGCCGAAGGGATCCCAGAACGCCCACAGGTACAGCGCGCCGTACACCAGCGGCAGCAGCATCAGTACGACGATGGCCACGCGCGTCAATCGGCTGCGGCCGAAACGTTTGATCTCTGAGCCGAATGCGAGTCCAGCCAGCATTGTCAGTCCTCTCCGGTCAGGATGCGCTGATCGTGAAGTTCGTGGTTGGGTGCGTCCGTGCCGAGGGGGTTGGTCACCCCGACGATGACGGTGCGCTGCTCGGCGATCACGCCGAGCCGGTCGGCCGCGATCGCCCGCCGGGAGTTGTCACGAACCTGCTCGAGGTCGCCGACCACCAGGATCGGACGGTTGGACAGCAACGCCAGCGTGATTCGCAGTAAAAACAGTTCCAGGTCTGACAATTCGACGATGTAGGTGTCGTGGGACGGCGGGGTCATCTCGCCGAAGACCTCGGTCAGCTCGGCCTGGCCGGCTTGCAGCGGCACAAGTGAGTACCACGGTGCCAGCCACCGGAGTTGCTCGGCGAGCACGGTCTCCACGGTCACCGATTCCTCGAGCTCGTCGATGTCGTCGAAGGCCGCGATCGAGCAGTGCCGGCGGATCGCGCGCGGGGTTGTTTCGCCCAGGACCGTCAGCGTGCCGCGGCTCGGCTTGAAACGTCCCGCGAGCGTCAACAGCAGGGTGGTCTGCCCTGGCCCGCCGGGCAGCTGAATCGCGTGGAAACCCGGCCTGAGCGCCAGATTGATATCCGAGAAGAGGGGGCCGTGCTCGCCGTCGACGCCCAAACCGCGGGCGGTGATCATCGGCGCCGCAGCGTCCGACCCGTCATGTGTAACCATGGTGAGGCTCTCCCTAATCGGCGGAAACCGGGACCGATTCCAGCACCGCGCTGATCAGCCGCGCGAGCAGGTCGGGGTTGATGGTCCCGGGACGCAGGACCTCTTCCATCGCGATGCCGAGGTTGATCGTGACGACGAGTTGGGCGAGGTCGGCCAGCTCTTGCTCGGACGCCACGGAGGGGATCGACTTGACGATGTGCACCGCCTGATCGGCGGCGGCGGCGCGCCGGCGTTCGATGAGGCGCTCGCGAAGCTGGGGGTCACGCTGGGCGCGCAGCCAGTATTCGACGAACAGCACGTAAAAATCGGCATGCTCGCGAACGGCGTCCAACCAGGACCGGCTCAATTCTCGCGCGGCCGCGACGGTGTCGCCGCCGCTGCTGTCCAGCGCTGTGGCGATCTGCTCACCGCGAAGCTCGAACTCGCGGTCGAGCAGCGCTAGGAACAGTTCGTCCTTGGACTCGAAGTTCGAGTAGACCGCGCCTTTGGTGAAGCCTGCGGATTGGCCGATTGCGTCGATGGTGGCGCCGGCGAACCCCTCGGCGGCGAAAACCTTCGACGCAGCGTCCAGGATCCGGTCGCGAACCTCACCACGGGTCGGGCGGGTTCGGTGCGGCTTGACGGGCGACATGAGTCCCCAGCATACTGCAGAGTATCGACTGGATACTAGCGAGTATCGAAAACCTGGCGAAGCTGGCCAACTTCATTCATCCGGGCCGCCGTATCGAAGACTTGTATGGCGTTGTCGCTCATGCTCGATCCCCAGGTTCGCGCAGGAACTTCTCGACGACGGGCGCAAGCTCGGCCGCGTTGTGAACCAGGTCGATGTGTCCGCCGGCATGCAGGTGCAGTCGCGAATGGGGCAGCAACACCTTCATGACGCGGGCGTTGATCACCGGGATGATCGGATCGTCGGTGCCCGACACGATCAAGGTCTCCTGCCGCACCGCTGGGAGCGCGAACAGGCTGGTCCAGATCGCCCCCGCGAGCAACTGGTGCAGGTAGCCGACCTTAGATCCAGCGTGCAACTGCCGCACGAACAATCGCGCCACGTCTTCACCGTGGGCCCGGACCGTTCCCCCGTACAGCTCGCCCGCGATGGTCGCGGCATAGTCGGGGTCCGAGAACCTGCGCGGGGTAAGCATTTTCGCCAGTACGCGTGGATGCGCGGGCACCATCACCGCTCCGGTGCCGGTCGCCACCAGCACCAGGCGCCGGCATCGGTGCGGGTTTTGGAAGGCGAACTGTTGCGCCAGAGCCCCTCCCCAGGACAGCCCGAGCACGTCGACGACGCCGAATCCCAATTTGGACAGCACCCGGCCCAGCACCCAGGCGAGGTAGGGAAACCCGTAGGGCACCAGGGAGGTGGGCGATCCACCCGTCCCGGGGACGTCGAATCTGACGACTGTGCAATCCAATTGCTCGACCAGCGGATCGAGAACCTCCAGGCTGGCGCCGATGCCATTGCACACCACCAGCGGGACGCCTTTTCTGCGGCGCACGTTGACGCGGATCCGCTGACCACCCGCGGAGACATAGCGCTCCTCGCCGATCGTGCTGGGCGATACCACTCGAAGCCGCCTGGGAGTGGAGCCGCGCCTCACTTATCTCTCCATCACGTAGCTGCCCGGTGCCGGACCGAGCGGCGGAAGGTCCTCGCCACCAAGGGCTTTGGGTGCGTCGACTTCTGAGCCGCTGCGCTCGGCGAGCCAGCCGACGTAGTCCGGCCACCAGGAATCGGCGTGCTTCTCAGCGGACTCGAACCACTGCTGGGGATCCTCTGCATCGACCGGGGCGACGCGGAACGACGCCTTGGGATTGCCGGGCGGGTTGACCAGCGCCGCGATATGACCGTTGGTAGACAGCACGTAGCGATTGTCCTTACTGCCCAGCAGGCGGGCGCTTCGATAGGTGGCCTGCCACGGAGAGATGTGATCGGCGATGCCGCCGACGACGTAGGCATCGGCGGTGATCTTTGACAGGTCGACCGGGCTGCCCAACATGCTCACCGCCCCGGGAGTCACCAGCGCATTGTGCAGCCCCATCAGCACCAGGTCGCGGTGCAGCGCGGCGGCCATCCGGGTGGTGTCTGCGTTCCAGAACAACACATCGAACGGGGCCGGCTTACGGCCCTGCACGTAGTTGTTCACCACGTACCGCCACACCAGGTCGGTGGGCCGGAGCCAGGCGAACATCTCCGCCATGTCGCGCCCGTCGAGGAAACCCTTCCGGGCCGACACTCGGATCGCTGCCTGTGCCGCGCGATCGCTCATGGCGGCCGCCGCGAACCCTGCCCTGGTCTCATCCAACACGGTCACCGCCAGGTTGAGGCCTGCCACCCGGTCGCCCTCACCGATCTCGGCCAGGTGAGCCGCCGTCATCGCGGCCAAGATGCCGCCCGAGCAGGTGGCCAACAGATGGGTGCTGTCTGCCCCGGTGATCTTCGCCGTCGCGTTCATCGCCTCCACGATCGCCGCCCCGTAGGCATCGAACCCCCAATCCCGGTGGCGCGCCTGCGGGTTGCGCCACGAGATGACGAAAACCTGCTGACCTTGACCGACGAAGTACTCGATCATGCTGCGGCCCGGCGCGATGTCCATGACGTAGTACTTGTTGATCACCGGTGGCACCAAAAGCAGCGGGATCTCGCGCACCTTAGGCGTCTGCGGGGCGTATTGGATCAGCTCGAAGACCGAGGTTTGCAGCACAACCGCCCCCTTGGTGACGGCCAGGTTCTCCCCCACCACAAAGGCGTCGGGCTCGACCATCGCGGGCACGCGTGGTTTCGAAAGCATGTCGCGGGCAAAGGCTCTCATGCCTCGTACCATGCTCAGGCCGCCAGTGTCGATCAGCGCCTTCCAGCCCAGCGGACTGATCAGCGGGTTGTTGCTGGGCGCCAGACCCTCCACAACGTTGTCGACGACGAACTTCATCTTCTCGTTGTCGCGCCAATCCAGCCGTGCCTCGGCAAGCAATTCCTCGGCGGTTTCGGAACCCGCGAGGTAGGCCTGCATGATGCGGTGCAAGAACGGATTGCCATGCCACGCAGGGTCGGTGAAGCGTTTGTCGGCGCGTGCCGGAGCGCGATGTGACTTTCCGATCGCGATATCGCCGAGTTCACGCGTCAGCGTCCCGACCCGACCGGCCACCGTTCCCGGGTGCTGAGCAAGGTTGCCCGCAAGGCGAGCCCAGGTAGCGTTGGGCATCATCCGGCTGGCGAATGGTTTGGTGGCGCTTGTCAAGAGCAAGTCTAGCGGCGCGGCCAGTTCGTCGACTCTAGTGGTGGGGTCCTTGGGCTTCAAGGTGTTAGCCATGATTATCGCGTGCTTTCGGTTGCCGGAACAGTGATGTCGCGTTTTTGGACTTTGCCGGTGGGGCCTTTGGGCAGCGCATCGACAAGCCACACGACCCGGGGATACTTGTAAGCAGCCACCCGGGCCTTGACGTAGTCGCGTAAGTCGTCCGCGGTTAGTCGGCCCTCCGCCAAGGCCCCCTGCTTGAGGGCGACCGCTGCGCCGACTTCCTCGCCAAGGGAGTCGTGCGGAATGCCGATGACGGCGGCTTCGGCGACGTCCGGGTGCTCGTAAAGCACCTCCTCGATCTCGCGCGGGTAGACGTTGTATCCGCCGCGGATGATCATGTCCTTGGTCCGGTCGACGATGTAGAAGTAACCGTCTTCGTCAATGCGTCCGACGTCGCCGGTATTGAGCCATCCGTCGGAGGTGATCGTGGCCTTGGTGGCGTCGGGCAGGTTCCAGTAGCCCTTCATCACGTTGTGTCCTCGGATCTGGATCTCACCGGTTTGTCCTTGTGGGACCTCAAGTCCGTCCAGATCGACCACCCGCATCTCGATACCGTCGATCGGAGTGCCGATGGAACCCGCCTTGCGGGGCCGGCTCGGGTGGTTGAACGCAGCGACCGGCGAGCTCTCAGAGAGCCCGTACCCTTCGAGAACGGTGCAACCGAAAGCCTTTTCGAAGTCGGTAAGGACCTGGACGGGCATCGCCGCACCACCGGATACGCACACCCGAAGACTCTGCGTCGCAGCGTCTTTGGCTTCGTCCGCCACACCAAGCAACGCCGAATACATCGTCGGCACACCCTCGAAGACTGTGACGCGATCGCGCTCGATGACCTCGAGCGCCTTGCGCGGGTCGAAGCGCGGGATGAGGGTCATCATCGCGCCCGCGAGGACTGATCCGTTGAGCCCGCACGTCAGTCCGAAGACGTGAAACAGTGGCAAGCAACCCATTACCACGTCGTCGGGTCCCGTCTCGACGAGGGTGCGGACGCTGACTTCGGCGTTGCGGCTCAGGTTGCCATGGGTGAGCATCGCGCCCTTGGGCTTGCCGGTGGTGCCCGACGTGTGCAGAATGACCGCGACGTCGTCGTCGTCGCGCTGCACCGGGGACTTTTGTGCGGGCAGATCGGCGGTGAGGTTGGCCAGTCCGGCGTCGTCGACCACCAAGCACCGGGCGCGCACCTCGGCCGCGCCCGCGGTGGCCTCCGCGGCGAATACCGGGTCCGCAAACAACGCCTTGGCGCCGCTGTTGGACAGGTAGTAGGCCACCTCGCGGGACTTCAGGAGGGGGTTCATCGGGACCGCGACGGCACCCTGATACATGATCCCGTAGAAAGCAATGGCGAACGCGGGGGTGTTCGGCAGCATCACGCCCACCCGATCGCCGGGCTGGATCCCCCCGCGCTCCAACAGCGTTGCAACACGAGCGGCTGCGGCGTCGAATTCGGCGAAGGTGAGCTGCAAGTCGTCGCAGCGCAATGCCACTCGGTCGGGATGGCGATCCTTCGATGCGACGAGGTTGGCGCTCAAAGCGGTCATGGGGAGCCTCCTGCGAAGTGCTTGACGTGCGATTCCAGGGTGATCTTCGCGCCGGCACGCCACAATGTCCCCGCACACAACGCCATATCCGGTTCGCTGTTAACGCGCACATCCGCCGATAGCCGGGCATAGGGTTTCGGAGTATGGGAACGGCATCGAAAACCCGCGTGGGCCGGCGCGGAGCGTCGGCTGATCCGCATGTCATCGAGCTCGGCAGGCTCATGCTTCCCCAGGCCCCGGGACTGGGGAAGGAGATGGCGGAGCTACTCTGCCGCGACATCGACGCGTACCGCGACGGTTCCGTCGTCAGTAAGGAGGAGGTGGCCGAAAGTTGTGTCGCCAACGTGACTTTCATCTTCGATTCGCTCACCGGGAACGACGACGCCGACGTCTCGATTGCGGCTCAAACCGGTACCGCCCGCGCGCTCGCCGGTGTGCCACTGCCCGCCGTGATGACCGCCTACCGGATCGGGTTCCGATTCATGTGGGAAAAGACTCTCGCGACCGCACGCGAAGCCGCGATTCCTACCGAATCGATCCTGGGCGCCACCGCACGGGTCTTCCTCGCCCAGGACACTTTCGTCCAGGCGATGAGCACCGCCTATCGCCAACAACTGACCGCGCAGATCCTCGAGCGGGAAGAGGAGCGATCGGCGCTGGTGGAGGCGCTTTTGTCACGACGGATCACCGACAGGCACAACCTGTGGGAAGCGGCCGACCTGCTGCGGCTTCCCACGTCGGGACCGTACGCCGTCGTCGCGGCGGAATTACCCGCGATCGGAAAGCTGGGATTGCCAACCATCGAGAACAAGCTGTCGGTTCGTGACATCAGGTCGGCGTGGCGACTGCTACCCGACCTGCAGGTCGGCATCGTCCACCTGAGAGGCCCCAACACGGCTGAAGCCCTCGACGCGCTTGTCGAGGTGCTCCGGCAGGCCGCGAGTGCGCGTGTCGGGATCAGCCCGCCGTTTCACGAGCTGTCCGAAACTAATGACGCCCTGCGGTTCGCGCGGTTCGCGCTGACGGGCAAGCCCACGGCCGCCCCGCGCGTCACCGTGTTCGACGCCACCCCCCTTGCGGTGGCGGCGGTCAGCGCACCGGAGGTCATGGCGAAGATCGAATCCTCGGTCCTGGGCAGGTTGAACGCGCTGCCGGACGAGGAACGCTCGATCCTGCTCGATACCTTCCGGGCGTGGCTGGATGCCGGCGGCTCCGCCAATAACACTGCGGCCAAGATCTTCTGCCACCCCAACACTGTGCGGCACCGTCTGCACCGCATCGAGGAGCTGACCGACCGATCGCTCTCGCGGCCAAAAGATCTCGCCGAACTGTGTCTGGCATTCGAGATCGAGCGCCGGTTGCCTTGAGTCCAAATAGCTTCGCCCTCTAGGCGTAGCCGACCTTGGCCAAGCTGCGTTGCCACAGTTCGCGCGCGAGGACGGGATCGTAGGCCGCGCGGTTGGCTTTCGCGATCCTGCCTTTCGCGTAGTACTCGCCGGCGGCCCAGTCGACGCCGGGCACGCTGGTCGCCAGCCAGACCAACTGGTCGGCCCCGTGGTCCGCGGTCTTGATCATGCGGCTCACCGGTGTGCGCTGCATGGTCGTCAGGAACCGCGAGCCGGACGAGTGGCCGATGTTGGTGTTGACGAAGCCGGGGTGAACGACCACCGCCGAAAGGCCGTCGGCGGAAAAGCGCCGATGTAACTCCTTGGTGAATAAGATGTTTGCCAGCTTCGCCAACGCATAGGCGCCGCCAGGCCGGCGCCGAGCGGTGGTTTCGAAGTCGGTGATGCTGACTTTGCGAAGCAGCTTTTGCGACGAGCTGGACGTGTTGACGATCGTGGCACGCGAATTCAGCAGCACGTCCATCAGCAGCGTGGTGAGCAAGAACGGCGCCAAGTAATTGACCTGAAATGTGATCTCGTGACCGTCGGCTGTCTCGCACAGTTTGCTGAACACGCCGCCGGCGTTGTTGCCCAGCACGTCGATGCGCGGATGCTCGGACCTGATCTTGTCCGCCAGGGCCCGCACCTGGGACAGGTCGGCGAAGTCGGCGACGAAGTAGTCGGCATCGAGCTCGGCGGCCACGGCCGCGGTCTTGGGCTCCGAGCGTCCTACCAGCACCACGTTGTCGCCGCTGCGGCTGAGCCGGCGGGCCGCCGCTGCGCCGATGCCGTCGCTGGCACCGGTGATGATGATCGTCTTACGCGCCATTGCCTCGACCTCCCACGCGGAGTGTAGCGAGTTCCCGTTGGACGGGGTCGGCCGCGCTCAGGCCAACGAGTAGCGCACCGGCAGGTGCTTGAGGCCGCCGACGAAGGTGGTGGCCGTCAACTCCGGATCTCCGGTCAACTCAATCGATTTGAGCCGCGGCAACAGTTCGGAAAAGAAGCTGCTGACCTCCATGCGGGCCAGCGCGGCACCCATGCAGAAGTGCACTCCGTAACCGAAGGCGACGTGCTTGTTGGGGTCGCGGCCGACGTCGAAGCGGAACGGATCGCCGAAGACGTCCTCGTCGCGGTTGGCCGAAACGTAGGACAGCAGCACCGAATCGCCGGCGGCGATGGGCACACCACGCACGGTGGTGTCCTTCGCGGCGGTCCGCATGAATTCCTTGACCGGGGTTACCCAGCGGATCATCTCCTCGGTGGCCAGCGGCATCAAATCGAGGTTGCTGCGGAGCCGCTCGAGCTGGTCCGGGTTTTCGGCAAGTGCCTGCAGGCCGCCGGAAATGGTGGCACTGGTGGTGTCGTGACCCGCCGTGGCGACGATGAGGTAGTAAGAGACGGTTTCGATGTCGGACAGCGGTTCGCCGTCGATGCGCGCGTTGGCGATCGCCGACGCGAGATCCTCGGTGGGATGCTCACGGCGTGAGGCGGTCACCCCGTTGAAATAACCGAACATGTCCAGCAACGCAGGCAGCTGGTCCTCGTTCGTGGTACCGCGTTTGAATTCGGAGTCTTCACTGCCGAACAACTCCTGGGTCAGCTTCAGCATGCGCGGGAAGTCGACCTCCGGCAGCCCCAGCAGCGACATGATCACATACAGCGGGTAATTGACCGCGACTTGCTGGACGAAGTCGCACTCGGGACCGACGGACATCATCTTGTCGACGTAGCTCTTGGCCAGGTCGTCGACTCGAACCTTCAAGGCCCGCATCGCCTTTGGACGAAACCAGTCCGAGCCGATCGCGCGCACCACCCGGTGTTGAGGGTCGTCCAAGTGGATCAGTGTTCGGACGCCCACGGCTTCGGCTTGTGCGTCGCCCTCGGCGGTCGTCAACACCGGCCGTGGCCAGTTGGTGAAGAGCATGTTCTCGCGTTCGATGTGCATGACGTCGGCGTGTTTGGTGATCGCCCAGAACGGCCGGTAGTTCGGAACGTCCACCCAGGAAACCGGGGCGTTGGCGCGCAGGTGCGTCAGTGCCGCATGCAACCGGTGCTCGTCGGTGTACGCCAGCGGGTCCGCCAGTAGCTTCGCGGCCTCGTCCATCGTCGTTGCGCTCACTGGTGGGACTCCTCGGTCTGGGACGCCTCGTCGACCTCCAGACAGGCGGCGTCAGGCACGCGGGTAACTTTACAGTAAGCAATCCAGTATGTGACCCTGCAAATTTGTGGCGATCGCAAGCGCGGCGTAGCCGGGCGAAGTGGGTCGCCACCAGAGGATCTGGTCGCACGACGAATCTCCATGAGGTAGGACATAGGCATGCCGAAAGCCCAGGATTGGGGAGAAACGCTCGAGGATCTCGCGCGGCGCCGTCAGCAGGCGTGGGACATGGGCGGCCCGGAGCGCCTCGACAAGCATCGCAATAAGGGCAAACTGGACGCCCGCGCGCGCATCGACCATCTGCTCGACGCGGGCACCTTCCGCGAACTGGGCACCCTGGTCGGTGGCGAGATCGCGGCCGACGGGCTGGTCGTCGGCTCCGGTGAGATCAACGGATCACCGGTGATGCTGGGCGCCGAGGACTTCACCACCATGGCGGGCAGCATCGGGCCCGGTGGCAACTCGAAGCGGTACCGCATCGCCGAACTGGCGCTGCGGGACAAGATTCCGCTGGTGATGCTGCTCGAAGGCGCCGGCTTTCGCCCCACCGGCGGCCACTACGGCCGGACACCCACCGACCTGCTCGCCCAGGCGCAGTGCTCGGGGCGCGTCCCGACCGTCGCTGCCGTGCTCGGCCCGTCGGCCGGACACGGCGCCCTGGTGGCACCGGTCTGCGACTTCCGGATCATGAGCAGGCAGGGTGCCATTTTCACCGCCGGGCCGCCGGTCGTCAAAGAGTCGACCGGAGAAGAGATTTCGAAAGAAGACCTCGGTGGCCCGACCGTCGCGCTGCCCAGCGGAGTGATCCACAACGTGGCAGACGACGACGAGGCGGTCCTCGACGACGTTCGGCGCTATCTGTCCTACTTCCCGCCGAGCGCATGGTCCTACCCGCCGTCACTCCCCGCGGACGAGGCCGCTCGGCCGCGACAGACGCCGGAATTGCTCGACATCGTGTCCCGGGACAACCGCCGCGTCTACGACATGCGGGCCGTGCTCGACGTCGTCTTCGACAGCCCCGACTGGTTCGAGGTGCAGCCGCAATTCGGCAAGGCGATCATCTGCGGGCTCGCCCACCTCGGCGGCCACCCGGTCGCGGTGGTGGCCAACCAGCCCCAAGTGCTGGCCGGCTCCATCGACGCCGACGCCGCCGACAAGGCCGCACACTTCATCATGGTGGCCGACTCGTTCCACCTGCCCATCGTCTTTCTCGCCGACAATCCCGGCATGCTGCCCGGCAGCCGCTCCGAGCGCAGCGGTGTGCTGCGGGCCGGCGCGCGGATGTTCGCCGCGCAGACGGCCGCCACCACGTTGAAGCTGCACCTCACGCTGCGCAAGGCATACGGGTTCGGGTCGATGGTCATGTCGTTGTTGGGCTTCGACCATCAGGTCGCCACCTTTGCCTACCCCGGGGCGACGATGGGCGCCATGAGCGCCGCGGCGCTCAGCCGCGCATCGCATGCCGGGGAAGATCTCTCGGTCAAGCTGCGCGACGCCGAACTCCAGGCGTCGTATCGGTCCGCCGAACACATGGGGTTCGACGAATTGATCGATCCCCGTGAGACACGTGACGTCCTGCTCGCTTCGTTGAAGCGCGGCCTGTCCAGCAGGCAAGCCGCCGCCGAACCCGTCAGCCGCACCGTCATCATGCCGTAAGTGGCGCGCCCCCCGGCATGCCACAACCGAAGCTAATCCGCGGCGCGGTAAGCCGCGACGATCGGCTCGAGCTCGTCGGGTGTGGCGCCGTGCATGATGACCGCGTCGGCCCCACAGTCGAATTCTTTCCGGATGCGCTCCACGCACTGCTGCGCCGACCCGGTGGCCGAGGGCTCCAGCCATTCGTCGGGAATCAGCGTCGCGATGTGCTCGATCTGCTCGGCCGTGCCCTTGTGATCGATCCCGCCGGCGATCGAGGTGACCACCGGGTCTTCGCGGAACCGTTGCAGCACAGCGGGATCCCAGTTGTTGGTTTCGACCAGCAGGTCACCGTAGCCCTGCAGATAGGTGGCCAGGCGAGCCACGGTCTTCTTCAGCCGCAGCTGTTCGGGCAGGTGGTCGCCGACGGTGGCGAAGCACGACCACACCCGCACGCTGCCCGGGTCGCGTCCGGCCTTCTCCGCCGCGGACTTCACGGCCTTGACGCAGCGCTGCAAGGTCTCGGGGGTGAAGTAGGTGTGGAGGATGACGTCGTCGAACACGCGTCCGCCGAGGGCGAGCGTGTGGGGCCCGAAGGCCACCAGCGCCAGCCGAATGTCCTCGTTGAAGTCGGGATCGAGGAACAGGATGGGGTACTTGCCCATCGGGCCGTCGTGGTTGAAGATCAGCTCACCGCGCCACAACCGGCGCATCACGTGCGCCCAGTCCTCCATCTGCGCGGTCGTGACCGCCGGGATGCCGAAGGCCCCATAGATCGCGGCGATGCCGCGGCCGACGCCCAAGGTGAACCGGCCGCCGGACAGGCGATGCATCGTGGCCGCCCATGATCCGGTGATCAGGGGATGGCGGGTGTTGTGATTGGTTGCGGCGGTGGCGATTTGCATCCGATTGGTCACGGCGCACGCCGCTCCGACCAGAGACGACGCTTCCTTGACGTTCCACCGCTCGGAGATGAAGGCCGTGCCGAAGCCGAGTTCCTCGCCACGGCGGGCCTCGTCCAGCAACGTCGCCGGGCCCTCACCACCGGCGCCCGCCAGCAGGTAGTAACCCAATTCGTCAAGCACACGGTCACTCAATTCCAAACCCCTTGCTGGTAGCCGCAGTTCCAGACCTCGGTGATCTTGCCCTCGACGACGCGGAACACCTCGATGCCGGCGACGTTGGCCTCGGTGCCGTCTTTGGCGATGATCACCGAGTCGTAGACGATCGCCACGTGCTCGCCGTCGTCGCCCTCGATGACGACGTTGAGGTCGAAGTGCAGTGAATCGGCCATTTTCCACATGTCCACCACCCGCTGCACCGCTTCAGCGTGGGTCAGTGTGCGGATCCCACCGACCTCGTGCCGAATCACGGTGTCGGCCAACAGGTCCTCGGCCAGGTCGATGTTGCATTCGTTCCACACCACCAGGTTGTAGAGCTCGACCACCGTTCGCGCAGTCCATGTGGCCATTAGTCGGGCATCACTGCTTTTCGCGCGGCCACGTCACGCAGAAATCGATCGGTGACGCGCTGCACACGCCGGGAGAAGATGTGTCCGACATGGCTGCCGTCATACCAGTACAGTTGGCCGCCCCAACGTTCCTGCAACGCGTTGGCGGGCTCGCGCATCGCCATCCGGTCGTGCCACGCCCCGACGATGAGCCGGCGATCCGGCGGCGGAGACGGAATGGCCGCCAGCGGATCGATCACCGAGGTCAGCTGGGTAACGACAGGGGATTCCAGCAACTCGCGGAACCCCTCGCGCGATGTGCCCCACCGATGTAGGTGCCGCGCGATCATCGCATTGAGCCCAAGGATCGGCGTGTAGAGGGCGACCCCGTCGACCTGCTTCTCCAGGTGGGAGACTAGCGCGGCCACCGGACTGCCCATCGAAATGCCCGCCACCACAACGGCGCTGGCCTGTGGCCGCACCCAGCGCACGACCGCGCGCACCTCGGACACTACGCGCATCATGCCCGCGACGTTGCCCAGCGGATCCATGTCGGGATAGACCGGCCATTGGCGTCGCCGGCAGCCGTGGCCGGGCTGCACCGGCAGCGCAACATTGAATCCCAACTTGTGATGGATCCGCCCGATCCGGGACAACAGCAGGTCTTCGCTGCCACCCTGGCCGGCGCCGTGCACCCAGACCAGCCACGGCCTGGGATGGTCGCGATGCCGGCACAAGTGCACCACCGCCCGCGCCGGGCCACCCAGGCCGTCGGCCTCCAGAGTTGCCGGCAACGCCGGGTCGTGCTCGAAAGCCATTCGGTCATAAGCCAGGCCCGCGATGCTGCGCTTCCGAATCCAGCTCGGCCGCAACGGTGTCGGGTCTTCATGCGCCCGGTCGATGCCCAGCGAGGAGAGCTCCTCAGCCGCCGCCGTGCACGCATCCAGTGGTCGCATCGCCGCGGGACTTCCGCCCAGCAGCGAGAAGGCGCTCAGGACCAGTTCGTCGAGCATCGCCTCGCCGAACTGTCGTGCACCGCGTGGTGACAGCGGGGCCCAGCCGGTCGACTCCTGCAAGCCGGCCACCGTGCGCGGTGTCAGCATTCCCAATTCGCGGATCACATCTTTAGCCAGGCCCAACCCGCTCATTGTCGTCGCCATGTTGCTCACCTTCGCCAGCTACGCCAGTTTGAAGCCGGTGTATCCGCCGGCCGCGATTTCGTCGCAGCGGCGCCGGTATTCGGGTATTCCGCCGGTGTAGCCCATGTACATCCGTTTCTTGCCGGGCACGTTGCCGCCGTTGTACCAGGAGTTGCACGACGGGTGAACCAGCACCGTCGGCGCCACCAGCGCGGTGGCGTGATCGATCCACTCCCGCTGCGCGGTGCTCAGTGCTTCGATGGTCCGAATGTCGTTGGCGCGCAGATGCGCAATGCAGTCACCGATCCACTCCACGTGCTGTTCGAGAGCGGCCACGAAGTTCGTGGCGGCGCTCGGGCTGCCCGGCCCCTGCACCGTGAAGAGGTTCGGGAAGCCGGCGACCGCAAGGCCCAGATACGACAGCGGCCCTTCGGTGGCCCAGAATTCGCCCAGCGACATTCCGCCGCGACCGCGCACGTCGATCCGGCTCAGCGCGCCGGTCATGGCGTCAAACCCGGTGGCGTAGACGATCACGTCGAGTTCGTGCACCCGGTCCTCGGTGCGGATGCCGGCGGGCGTTACCTCGCGGATCGGCGACTTGCGCAGATCAACCAGCGTGACGTTGTCCCGGTTGAATGTCTCGTAGTAACCCTGGTCGATGATCGGCCGCTTGCACGCAAAGGGATGCACCGGCACCAACGACGCCGCGGTCGCGGGGTCCTTGACGATCCGGGCCACCGCCTCGCCGTACAGTGCGGCCGCCATCCGGTTGGCTTCGATGTCGAAGAAGATGTCGCCCCAGTTCAACGCGCCCAGCACGCCGTTCTCCTCGATCGCGCGCAGCTGTTCTTCGCGTGTCGCCGACTTCAGCGGCGGCCTGCCGAGCATCTCGAGCAGCACGGAGAAGGCGCTCAACCGGGCCGCCCCTATCGGGTGGGCTCGCTGGGCCGCCCGGATGTCGCCGTAGCGTGCCTTCATCTCGTCGAGTTCGCCGGGCTCGAACCGATGCACGCGCCAGGGCAGGGTGTATGCGGGCGAGCGCTGAAATACGGAGAGTTGCAAGGCTTCTCGGGCCACCACCGGGATGAGCTGAACGCCTGTCGAGCCGGTGCCGATGACGCCGACGCGCCTACCGGTGAGGTCGACGCCGTCCTCAGGCCAGCGGCTGGTGAACAGTGACGTCCCGGTGAAGGCGCCCATTCCGGGGATGTCGGGTTCCAGCGGCACCGACAGGATGCCGGAGGCAGCGACGACGAAGGGCACGCGGAACGTTTCGCCGGCTTCGGTGCGCACCAGCCACAGGGCGGCTTGTTCGTCGAACGTCATCGCGACGACCTTGGCGCCGAATTGGATGTCGCGACGGAGGTCGAGCCGGTCGGCCACGAAGTTGAGATAGGCCTCGATCTCGGGCTGGGCGGGCATCGACTCCGTCCACACCCACTCCTGCTGAATCTCTTCGGAGAAGCTGTAGGAGTATTCGATGCTCTCGATATCGCACCGCGCGCCGGGATAGCGGTTGACAAGCCAGGTGCCACCGACCTTTTCGGCCATCTCCAGCACCCGGGTGCGCATCCCGAGTTGCCGCAGCCGGTGCAGCATGTACAGCCCGGAGAAGCCGGCGCCGATGACCAGCACATCGAACGAGCTATCAGCCGCGGCCATCGTCACCACCGGTGATCTTCGAGATGCTTCGGCTGAGGTGCAGGGTCTTGATCCGCCCTGCACCGTCTGGCCTTCACCTGGCGGAGCGCTTCCAGCTCGTCAGCCGCCTCAGTCATGTCACTCCCTTGCCGCTTACGCACCAGACTGCTGAAATCTATACTGTAACGGGCTTAGTATCTATCCGGAACCGAGAGGCTGTGCGTGAAAGTCCCATTCACCTGGAAGGTCACCGGCTGGTTCATGGTCGGCTGGTCTCCCGAGTTTCCCATCGGCGAGGTGCGGCCGCTGCACTATTTCGGTGAGGACCTGGTGGCCTACCGGGATGAACAGGGTGAGCTGCACGTCTTGGAAGCACATTGCAAACACCTCGGCGCGCACATCGGTCACGGCGGCAAGGTGGTCGGCGACTGCGTCGAGTGCCCCTTCCACGGCTGGCGCTGGGGTCCGGACGGCACCAACCGATACATCCCCTATCAGCCCGACCGGCCGAACCGCGGGCTACGGCTCAGGGTGTTTCCCGTCCAGGAGCAGTACGACTGCGTCTTCGTCTGGCACCACCCGGACGGCACGAAGCCGCAATGGGAGATGCCGGACATCTTTCACAAGTTCCCGCAGTTCGAGACGGACCCGACGGCCTATTACCGGGCATACCCGGAATTCTCCCGGCGCGCTGAGCGCGAACCGGTGCATCCGCAGATCGTGGCCGAAAATGCCCCCGACAGCGCCCATTTCGAGTACGTGCATAAAGCCACGGTCACGCCCAAGGTGCTGGACTGGAAGATCGTCGACCAGGAATGGCAGTTCGTCGCGGGCTGGCCGGACGCGCGCAGCGACGACCCCGAGGGTCTCGCGTTGAAGTTTCACAGCCACTTGTTCGGTCTCGGCGGCGCGATCAGCGTCTTCGAGGGTGCACAGAATCATCGGCTGATCTTCACTTGCACACCCGTCGACGACGAATGCTCGGACCTGTTCTACTCGATCTGGTGGCCGCGACTCCCCGGCGACACCGCCGACGTTCCCGAGGGCAAACTGCGTGAGATCATCGAAAACCAGTTCCTGTCCACCGTCTTCGACGATCTACAGATCTGGCGATACCAGAAATACGTGGAGCACCCCGCGCTGTCGAAGGTCGATGCGAAAGGTTACATGGCGCTGCGGAAATGGGCGACGCAGTTCTATGACGTCGCGCCGGTGGGCGCTCCGGCATGACGGACCGACTGGCCCGACTGGCCGCACCCGAGCACACCGCGATCGTGACCCAGGAGTGCCAGGGCGCGGTGATGGGCCCCGACGCCGGACTGGCGATGCTCGCCGAGGAGGCCCGCCGCGAGGCGCTGCCCAACATTGCGCGCCTGCTGCCTGCGGCCCGGGCTGCCGGGGTGCGCGTCGTGCACTGCCTGGTGCAGCGGCGGGCCGACGGACTCGGCTCCAACCACAACGCGAAGATCTTCGCAATGGGCGGCGGCAATCAGGTGGACATCACACCCGGTACGCCGGGTGCGGAATTACTTCCCGAATTAGGGCCGGAGCCTTCGGATTTGGTGTTGCGCCGGTGGCACGGCGTGGGTCCGATGGGCGGCACCGACCTGGACGCGGTGCTGCGCAATCTCGGGGTTTCGACCCTTGTCGTGGTTGGTGTTTCGCTGAACATCGCGATTCCCAACCTCGTCATGGATGCCGTCAACGCGGCCTACCGGGTGGTCCTCCCCCGCGACGCGGTGGCCGGCGTACCCGCCGACTACGGTGCGGCGATGATCGCCAACACGCTGTCGCTGCTGGCCACCATCACCAGCACCGACGATCTGCTCCGGGCATGGGACGAAGGAACGCGATGACCGACACAGCGCCCGACGTTCGAGGCGGATCCCCCGACGTCAGGCCCGTCGCGGACGCGCCCGCGGAGTTGGGGCCGTTCGTCGCCGCGCTACGCCGCCTGCAGGATCTCACCGTGTCCACCAACCCGGACCCCGCGCTGTGGGCCGCCGCGGCCGAGCACCTGGAGACCGCCTGCGCGCTGCTGGACAGCCACCAGGTACCGGAGACCGAGGCGGTGGCCGGCCGGGTGCTGAGCCTGCCCGGGCTGGCCCATCCGCTGATGCCGCCCTGGATGATGACCGAGTCCGGTCCCGACGGCGTGCGGATGACCGGCCATTTCAGCACCGCCCACATCGGCGGGAACCGGGCCGTGCACGGCGGCATGATCCCGCTGTTCTACGACTGGTTGTTCGGCATGGTCGTGACCACCGCGGACATCCGGCCGACGCGCACGGCCTACCTACATGTCGACTTCCGCAGCGTCACCCCCATTGACCAGCCGCTGACCGCCCAGGGGCACATCACCAGCGTCGACGGCAGGAAGGTTTTCATTGACGCTACTATGACAGCCGCAGATGGAACCTTGCTCAGCGAAGCCAACGGCTTGATGGTTCGACTGCTACCCCACCAGCCGTGAGAGGCCCGATGTCCGACACCGCAACAACATTCACGGTTCCGGCCGTGGCCAAGGCCGTCGCCGCCGCAATCCCCGATCGAGAGCTGATCATCCAGGGAGACCGGCGCTACACCTACCAGCAGGTGATCGAACGCTCCACCCGGCTGGCCGCATACCTGCACTCGCACGGGTTGGGTTGCCACATCGAGCGCTCGGCGCTGGGCGGCCACGAGGTGGGCCAAGACCTGCTTGGGCTCTACGCCTACAACGGCAACGAATTCGTCGAGGCATTACTGGGCAGCTTCGAGGCGCGCGTCGCCCCGTTCAACGTCAACTTCCGCTACGTGAAGAGCGAACTGCAGTACCTGCTGGCGGATTCCGGCGCGACCGCGTTGCTCTACCACGCCGCGTTCGCACCACGAGTGGCCGAGATCCTGCCGGATCTGCCACAGCTGCGTGTGCTGATCCAGATCGCCGATGACTCGGGGAACGACTTGCTGGACGGCGCAGTCGATTACGAGGCCGCCCTGGCATCGGTGTCCCCGGAGCCACCGCCGGTGCAGCACTCCGCCGACGACCTGTACGTGCTGTACACCGGCGGCACCACGGGAATGCCGAAGGGCGTGTTGTGGCGCCAGCACGACATCTTCATGACGTCCTTCGGCGGCCGGAATCTGATGACCGGCGAGCCCTCGAGTTCCATCGACGAGATCGTCGAGCGTGCCGCCTCGGGTCCGGGCACCAAGCTGATGATTCTGCCTCCGCTGATCCACGGTGCGGCGCAGTGGAGTGTGATGACCGCGATCACCACCGGGCAGTCCGTCGTCTTTCCCACGGTCGTCGATCATCTGGACGCCGAGGACGTGGTGCGCACCATCGAGCGGGAAAAGGTCATGGTGGTCACGGTGGTTGGCGATGCGATGGCCCGGCCCTTGGTCGCCGCGATCGAGAAGGGGGTAGCCGACGTCTCGTCGCTGGCGGTCGTCGCCAACGGCGGTGCGCTGCTGACCCCGTACGTCAAGCAGCGCCTGATCGAGACGCTGCCGAACGCCGTTGTCGTCGACGGGGTCGGATCGTCGGAGACCGGGGCGCAGATGCACCACATGTCGACGCCGGGAGCGGTGGCGACCGGCACGTTCAACGCCGGGCCGGACACGTTCGTGGCCGCCGAGGACCTGACGGCAATCCTGGAACCGGGCCACGACGGCATGGGCTGGCTGGCGCAGCGGGGTTACGTCCCGCTCGGTTACAAGGACGATGCGGCCAAGACCGCCAAGACCTTTCCGGTGATCGACGGGGTTCGGTACGCCGTCCCCGGTGACCGCGCGCGCCACGGCGCCGACGGCTCCATCGAACTGCTGGGCCGGGATTCGGTGACCATCAACTCCGGCGGCGAGAAGATCTTCGTCGAGGAGGTCGAAACGGCCATCGCGTCGCATCCCGCGGTGGCCGACGTGGTGGTCGCCGGCCGGCCGAGCGAGCGGTGGGGCCAGGAGGTCGTCGCCGTGGTGGCGCTCGCTCCGGACGCCAGCGCCGACCCCGCAGAGCTGGTGGCGCACGCCGCGCAGACGCTGGCGCGCTACAAACTGCCCAAGGCGATCGTGTTCCGTCCGGTCATCGAGCGCAGCCCGTCGGGCAAGGCCGACTACCGGTGGGCACGCGAGCAGGCGGTGAGTGGCTGACCGGTGATCCCGGCGGCCCGCTACGAAATACGTGGACCATGTCGCTGCTGCCGTACGCCGGCGTCGACAAAACCGCGCAAAGTGGCTGACGCCGAATTGTTTCCGGGTGTGGAACCCTCACCGTCCGCCGGGCCAACCTGGCACAGTCAGGCCAATATTGCCTACTGTAAGAATTACAGTAGGATCTTACGAAGTAGGTGTTCGATCGTGCTGACATCAAGATGCTGGAGGTCGCGTGACGACCAACGTTCACACCGCCGCCGGTGCCGGCGACGAGACGGTCAGCCTGCGTGACCCCTACCCGTTCTTTGCCCGCAAGCGGCGGGAGGCCGGCGTGTTCGCCGGCACGGTGATGGACTACTCCAAGACGCCGGAGTCCCTGTGGCCCAAGCAGGAGTACTCCGCGATGTCGTTCAACGCGGTCAACACGGTTTTCCGGGATGGCCGGGTGTTCAGCTCCAAGCCGTATGACAAGACGATCGGCCTGTTCATGGGGCCGACGATTCTGGCGATGGGGGGCAAAAAGCACCGCGAACACCGCAACCTGGTATCCGCGGCGTTCAAGTCCAAGGCGCTGGCCCGCTGGGAACCTACCATCGTGCGGCCGATCTGCAACGCCCTGATCGACGAGTTCATCGAGACCGGCAGCGCCGACCTGGTGCGGCAGTTCACCTTCGAATTTCCCACCCGGGTCATCGCCCGGCTGCTCGGGCTGCCCGATGAAGACCTGCCGATATTCCGCACCCGCGCCGTGCAGTTGATCAGCTACCACGTCAATTACGAGCGCGCCTTCGAGGCTTCCGCGGCGCTCAAGGAGTATTTCATCGAGCAGATCGAACGGCGCAGGTCCAAGCCCACCGAGGACATCATCGGGGACCTGGTCACCGCGGAGATCGATGGCAAAAAGCTCACGGACGAAGCCATTTACTCGTTCCTGCGCCTGCTGCTACCCGCCGGCCTGGAAACCACCTACCGCTCGTCAGGAAACCTGTTGTATCTGCTGCTCACTCATCCCGAACAGTTCGCCGCGCTGCAAGCCGACCGCGAGCTGCTGGCTCCGGCCATCGAGGAGGGACTGCGCTATGAGACACCGCTCACCACCGTGCAACGCTTCACCACCGACGCCACCGAGCTGGAAGGCGTGAAAATTCCGGCACGTTCGGTGATCGGTGTGTGCGTCGGTTCGGCCAACCGCGACGAGCTGCGCTGGGAACGCTCCGAAGAGTTCGACATCTTCCGCAAGCACATGCCACACATCTCGTTCGCCGCCGGCGAGCACACCTGCCTGGGTTTGCATCTGGCACGGCTGGAAACGCGTGTCGCGATGGAATGCCTGCTGAACCGGCTGACCAACGTCACCTTGGTGACCGACGATGACCCGCACATCCACGGTCAGCCGTTCCGGTCACCGGATGCGCTTCCGGTGACGTTCGACGCGAAGTAGGGTCGGCAAAATGGTCAAAGTCATGTCGGGCTTTCGGGTCCTGGAGCTTGCGCAATTCACCTTCGTTCCGGCGGCGGGAGCCATCTTGGCCGACTGGGGAGCCGACGTCATCAAAGTCGAACACCCCGCGCGCGGCGACACCCAGCGCGGCTTCCTGAATATGGGTGGCATACAAGTCGATCCGGAGCGCCACCCGCTGATGGAACACCCCAACCGCGGCAAACGCAGCGTCGGGATCGACGTCTCCACGCCGGGCGGTCAGGAGGTGATCTACGAGCTGGCCAAGACCGCGGACGTGTTCCTCACCAACTACATGCCCGCCCAACGGCAGAAGCACAAGTTCGACGTGGAGCACATCCGCGCGGTGAACCCGAACATCGTGTACGCCCGCGGCTCGGCCTACGGCGACAAGGGGGCCGAGCGTGACACCGGCGGCTACGACGGCACGGCGTTCTGGACGCGCAGCGGCATCGGATACGCCCTGACACCTGAGGAACTGGGCGGTGCACTGGGGCAAGGCATTCCGGCATTCGGCGATTCGATCGGCGGCATGTTCATCGCCGGTGGCATCTCGGCCGCACTGCTGCATCGCGAGCGTACCGGCGAAGCCGTCGAGCTGGACGTGTCGCTGCTGAGCACCGCCTGGTGGGCGGCCGGCGCCAGCGTGACGCAGGGCATGGAGACCGGTGAAGTGATGCGCACGCCCATGCCCGGTTCCGGCGCGGCCTCGGTGAATCCCTTCATGGGCAACTACCAAACCTCCGACGGCGGCACCATCAACTTGTGCATCATCAGCCCGACCGGACTGATCCGCGACACGTTCGAACACCTGGGCATCCCCGAGGCGGCCGACGATCCCCGTTTCACCGACGTGCTCCCGCTGATCCAGAACGCCGACGCCGCCGCCGAGCTGATCTCGAAGGCCTTTGCCGGCAAGCCATTTGACTACTGGCGCCACCACCTCAAGACGATGAAAGGTCAGTGGGCACCGTTCCAGAGCCTCATCGACCTGATCGACGACGAGCAGGCGATCGCCAACGACATGATCGCCGAAGTCGAACTCGCCGGCGGCGGCAAGCCGTTCCGCGTGGTCCGCGGCCCCGTTCAGTTCAACCACGAGCCGTTGACGACGACGCGGGCGCCGCAGGCCAGCGAGCACACCGAGCTGGTCCTGATGGAGCTCGGCATGGACTGGGACCGGATCGAGGAACTGAAGAATGCAGGAGCCATTGCGTGAACCGCGCCGCGACGATGCAGTGCGGGTACCACCCGCCGGCGGGGGACGTAGCGATGAGGAGTGGCGCTCGTGAATGATGTCGCCATCATCGGCGTGGGTTTACACCCGTTCGGACGCTTCGAGGGCAAGTCTGCGATGCAGATGGGCGTCGACGCCATCCTCGCCGCGGTGGCCGACGCCGGTATCGCATGGCGGGACGTCCAATTCGCCACCGGCGGGAGCTGGACGGTGGCCAACCCGGACGCGATCGTCGGCATGGTCGGCCTAACCGGCATCCCGTTCACCAACGTGTTCAACGCATGCGCGACCGCCGCCAGCGCCGCCAAGGCGTGCGCCGACGGCATCCGGCTGGGCGACTACGACATCGGTATCGCCATCGGCCTGGACAAGCACCCCCGCGGTGCGTTCACCGAGGACCCCGCATTGGTCGGGATGCCGCGCTGGTATGCGGAGAACGGCCAGTACCTGACAACCCAGTTCTTCGGCATGAAAGCCAACCGCTACCTGCACGATCACGGCATCTCCCAGCAGACCCTGGCCAAGGTCGCCGCCAAGAACTTCCGCAACGGAGCGTCGAATCCAAACGCCTTTCGGCGCAAGCCCATCCCCGAAGAAGACATCCTGAACTCGGCGATGCTCAATTACCCACTGACCCAGTACATGTTCTGCGCACCCGACGAAGGCGCCGCCGCCGTGGTGATGTGCCGAGCGGACATCGCGCACCGCTATACAACCAAGCCCGTCTACCTGCGCGCGGTGCAGGTCCGCACCCGCCGCTACGGTGCCTACGAGGTCAACACCACCTGCGCGCCGGTCGAAGAAGATCTGGCCCCAACGGTTTACGCCGCCCGTAGCGCATTCGAGCAGGCCGGCATCGCCCCCGACGACGTCGACGTGATCCAGTTGCAGGACACCGACGCCGGCGCCGAGATCATCCACATGGCCGAGTGCGGCTTCTGCGAGCACGGCGATCAGGAGAAACTGCTGGCCGACGGTGCCACCGAGATCAACGGCGCGATGCCGGTCAACACCGACGGCGGGCTCATCGCCAACGGTGAGCCGATCGGCGCATCCGGTCTGCGGCAGATCCACGAAATCGTGCGCCAATTGCGCGGTGAGGCGGGCGAGCGCCAGGTGCCCGGCAACCCGAAGGTGGGATTCACCCAGTTGTACGGCGCGCCGGGCACAGCGGCGGCGACCATCCTCACGACCTGAGTTGCGTCGAGTGTGAATCCCTGGCTTTCAATGTGATTCCCAGGCGACGACACGCCGACGAAGCCCGGCCTCAGTTCACGCCGAAAGCCATCAATTCACAATCACTTTCGCCGATGTCCCGGCGTCAGGAGGCTTTCTGGGCGACCGGCGCGTAGGCCGGCTTACCGAGACCCAGCACGTACTGCGCGATCATGTTGCGGAACACCTCAAGCGTGCCGCCATAAATCCCGACCAGCGGGGCGAACCGGTAGACGTATTCCGCGGCACCGTTGTCGGCCGCGCCGTCGGTGCCGAAGGGCAGTGTGGCCGCGGTGCCGAGGATGTCCATCAGGTCCGGGGAGATGTCACGCATCGTCTGCGCCAGGGCGACGCGGCCGAAGATGCTGGGCGCACTCAGCGACGCCTCCATCCGCGCGGCGCTGCGCCCCAACCGATATGCCACGGACGAGTCATCAATCAGCCTGCGCCCGTTGGGATCGCGCTGCCCGACCTTGGCAGCGGCCTTGTCCAGGGCGTCGGCCATGAATCCGGCCTGGTGCATCATGATCGACACGTCCTGCAGTCCGTCCGGGGCGGCCGCCACCGCACCGTGCTCGGTGTTGAGGGGTTCACGCAACACCGTCCAGCCCGCGTTCACGTCGCCGAGGCGATACTTGTCGTCGACGCGCACGTCGCTGTAGTAGACGATGTTGGTGCGGTCGCCGTCGACGGTGCGGATGCCCTGGATCTCGATGCCCGGGGAGTCCAGCGGAACCAGGAACATGGTCAGGCTCTTGTGCTTCTGAGCGTCCGGATCGGTGTTGGTGATCAGGAAAACGTACTGGCAGTTGTGCGCTCCGGTGGTGAACATCTTGGAGCCGTTGATAATCCAGCCGTTGCCGTCCCGCACCGCGCGGGTCTTGCAGGTGGCGATGTCGGACCCGCCCTCGGGTTCGGTGTAGCCCAGACACAGCCGGACGTGCCCGCTGAAGACGCCCGGCAGCACCTCGTCCCGCAACTCGGCCGAGCCGAACCTGGCGACCGAACGGGCCACCATGGCGGTGGTACCCCAGGTCACCCAGGGCACGTGCGCGCGCCGCTTCTCCAGCTCCCAGATGCGGCGACGTACCCTGCTGAAGCCGCCGTCGGACTCGGACTTCCATTCGCGCTCGAGATAGCCGGCGGCGCCCAACGCCAGGTGCACACGTTCGTCGAAGTTGTCACCGGTTTCCCGGTCTCGGCGCTTGACGTCTTCCGTCACGTGTGTGCGCAGGAAGTCGCGTGCTTCTTCGAGGAAGCGCTGATCGTCGTCGGACAGCGTGACCCGTGAGAAGTCCACTTAGGCGCCCTTCCCACTTTCGCGTGCGGCGACCAGCTCGCCGATGTACTTGGCGCTGGCGCCGGGATCGCCGCCGGCCAGGGCCCAGCCCCGGGCACGGACCAGATAGGCGGTCGCGGCGGCCTCCGCCGAAACACCAAGCCCGCCTTGGATGTGTACCGCCATGGTCGCGGCCTTCGCCGCCTCCTCCGCCATGAACACGAACGCCGAGGGCGCCAGTTCCGGTCGCTCGTGCGGCTCGTTGTCCAGGAACCAGGCCGCGCGCCGCGCCAGATTGCGGCCGCCCTGCACGGTGATCGCGATATTGGCCAGCGGATGAGAAATGCCCTGCAGCGTCGAGATGGGCACGCCCAGCGTGTAGCGGGTCTTGGCGAACTCGGCCGCGATGGTCATGGTCTCCTCGACCAGGCCCACCAACGCGGCGGCGCTCAGCACCCGCCACTCATCGAGCGCCCGCTGATATTCCCCCAGCGCACCGGGCCCGCTGGCCAGCACGGTGCGGGTGTCGGCGGTGGCCGGGTCCACCCAGGCCATCGGCAACCGGCCGATGTTGTCGACCTTGGTGGGGCGGGTCCCGAAGGTCAGCGCGACGACGTCGTCACCATCGCGCACGATGATCTGATCGGCGATCGAGCCGGCCGGCAGGAGCCGAGCACCAGACGCGCTGTCGTGCTGCGGATCGAATGCGGCGAGTCGCTTGCCGTGCACGACGTCGGGTTCGGCCGCGCCGAGCCGAGCGAGCAACCGTGCGGTGCAGACCTGGTCGATCCACGGCACCGGCGCCAGCGACCGGCCGATCTCCTCGGCCACCAAGGTCAGGTCGACCATCGTCGCGCCGTCGCCGCCGGCGGATTCCGGGACGGCCATGGTCGTTGCGCCCATGGCGCACAACCGTTCCCACAGGTTCTTGTCGAAGCCGGTTTCCTCGGCGGCGCGCACCGTTTCGATCGGGCAATGCGTCTTGAAGAAATCGCGGTAGGCGGCCTGCAACGCCTCGTGGTCCGACGTCAGGCTGTAGTCGAGCCTGCGTAGCTCATAGCGGTCCATCCTCAGCCTTCCTCCTGGCCACCGAAGAAGAATTCGTGGGCATTGTTGTAGAGATAGTTGTCGAGCACGTCGGCGGGCAGATCCAGCCCGGCAGCTTCGGGGACGACCCGGTGCATTCTCAGCACCGGCCAGTCGGAAGCGAAGATGACCTTGTTCGGCCCGCGGGTCCGCATATAATGCAACAGGCTCTCCGGCAACCGCTTTGGCGACCACGCCGAGGTCATCAACCGCAGGTTGGCGTATTTGATCAATAGCCTGATCGCGATGTCCCACCACGGGTCCGCGCCGTGAATCATGCACAGCTTCAATTCCGGGAATCGCACGCAGACCCGGTCCAGGTGGATCGGATTCTGCACCTCACCGGGAATGGGGGGGCCGGGGATGCCGGTGTTGATACACAGCGGCAGCTCGAGCTCGGCACACTTGGTGTACAGCGGGTAATAGACCGCGTCGCTGGGCGGATACTGACCGTCGCCCCAAAAGCTCGGTCCCACAGCGGCATAGGCAACGGGCAGGTCATTGACGATCGAGGAAAGTTCTCGCAGAGACGGCATCGGACGCAGCAAATTGACCCCACCCATCGCCAGGGCGAAACGGTCGGGCTTCTCCTCGACGAATTTGCGCGCGGTCACCGACGGCTTGGCGAGGTTGTCCATCAAGATCGCCTTGCGCACACCCTGGGCGTCCATCTCCTCGAGCAGCTTCGACAACTCGACCGGCGCGAACATGGACTCCGGCCCCTTGAAGTAGTCGTCACGCACCTTGAGCATCCAGGTCGGCTGCTGCTCGGTCTCACCAAAGTGCACGTTGACCAGGCAATCGATAGCTTTCATGTCGGCATCGGCGCCTTTGCTGTTGCGTGACGTTTGGCCCAACGGTAATCCGCCTTGCCGTTGCCCAAGCGCTGGACCCGCTCGACGACGAGAAATTCCTTGGGCGCCTTGAACCGTGCCAGTCGCGATGTGCAGAGCGTGCGCAGCTCCTCGGTGGATGCAGCGGCTCCATCTCGCAGTTCGACGAGGGCGACGAGTTCTTCGCCCCAGCGCTCGCTGGACCGACCGACCACCAGCGCGTCGGCGACCGCCGGGTGCGCACGCAGCACCTCTTCGACTTCCTCGACGAAGACCTTTTCGCCGCCGGTGTTGACCACCAACGAGTCACGGCCGTACAACCGCAACGACCCGTCGGCTTCCAGTCCGGCCCGGTCACCGGATATCACCACCCTCGTGCCGTCGATTTCGGGGAAGGTCTTGCGGGTGGCGTCGGGATCGTCGAAGTATCCCAACGGGATACGCCCTGCCCTGGCGACCCAGCCCACCCCGGGCTCGCCGGGAGAAAGGAAATGGCTGTAGTCCTCGGACAGCACCAACCCGCCTTCGCGCAGCGTGAAGGTGTCCGATTGGGTGCCGCGCCTGCTGTGACCGAAGCCCATGTTCCCGGTCTCCGATGAGCCATAACCGTTGATCAGGGTGATGTGGGGTAACAGTTCCAGCAGGGCCTGCTGATACCTCGGATTCGTTGCGGCGCCGCCGGTACCGATGGCGTACAGCGCCGGCAATTCGTAGCAGCCGCCCTGCAGCTCGGCCACCAGAGGCGCGGCGTAGGCGTCCCCCACCATGGTCATCAAACCGACCTTCTCCCGCTGTGCCGTCTCCCACACGGACCGCGGTTCGAGCTTCTTGGCGGTGTCGTACATGACCACGGTGGTACCCGCCAAGATCGCCGAAAAGGCCGTCCACATGCCGGCCGCGTGCATCAGCGGCGACACGGCGAACCACGGGGCACCGGCGTTACCGCGCACCTTGTCGTGAATCTCCTGGGCACACGCATGGTCGGCCCCCACCATCGACGAGACGTAAATGTCGGATTGTCGCCACAGCACGCCCTTGGGCCGGCCGGTCGTGCCGCCGGTGCAGATCATCAGCAGATCATCCGGGGACGCCGTCACGCCGTGGTCGGTATCCCCCTGCGCCAGTCCGTCATCCAGCGACACCGCGCCGGGCAACTCCGGCACTTCACTCCCGTCGTCGACCGACAGCAACAGGTCGCCGCCGACGTCCGTCAGCACGTCGGCGAATTTTGCACCCAAGCCGCGGTGGTAGATCACCGCTCGGGGTTTGACGTAATCGAGTAGCTCGCCCACCTCGCGCGGCGTGTAGTAGTAGTTGATGTTCACCGGGACGGTCCGGGCCTTGAGGCAGCCGATCACCATGTCGGGATACAGATCGTTGTGCATGATCAGCGCCACCCGGTCCTGTCCGCATTCCCAGTTCTGCAGGCCTGCGCGTTCCCGATGAGCCCCTAAACCTCTGGCTGCCAAGAAGTTTGCCAGCCGCCGGGTGCGTTCCGCCGATTCCCGAAACGTGCTGCGGCGGCTGCCGCACACCGTCATCGTGCGGTCTCCGATGACGTCGGCGATTTCGTCGAAAACCGCCCCTATGGTCCATTCGCTCACGGGCGTAGCCGGCCTTGGGTGCTCAAGTCGATCAAGCGGCCGAGCCGACTTGGACGCCAAGCAGGTCCATGGCGTTGTCCCGCATAATCTTTCGGACGTCGGACTCGCTGAATCCCTTCAGCTCCTCGGCGAACGACACCGGCGATTCGAGGCCTTCTCCGTGCGGCCAGTCGGAACCGAACAGGATCTTGTCGACGCCGATGGCCTCAGCGAGCTGCGGCAGATCGTCCTCGTAGTAGGGGGCGATCCACACGTTGTTGCGCAGCTGCTCCACCGGGTCTTCGGGAAAAAACTGGGGTTGGGTATTCGCCGCCTTCTTCAGGCGCTTGATCAGCCGGTGCACGAAGTAAGAGCCGTTCTCGATGCTGACCGCCTTGAGTTTCGGATGACGGGTGAACACCCCGTGCACGATCATCGAGGCCATCGTGTCGTGAATGGCGCGGTCGTCGAGGAGCACCTGATCCAACGGGTCCTTGGCACCGAAGCCCTCGAACGTCGCCTTACCGCCCCACGCCGCCGCGATGTGCAGATAACCACTGTCGGACAGGTGGAATCCCACCGGCACCCCGGCCTCGGCCAGCCGGGCCCACACCGGGTCGTGGCTGCGATCGCCCAGCGACCGCGGCTTGACCAAGCCCGGCACCGGGGCCGGCCGCACCAGCACCAGCTTGGCGCCGCGCCCCAGGACGAACTCGACCTCTTCGACGGCCTTGGCCGGGTCGGCCAGTGAGATGATCGGCGCGGCAATGATTCGGTGATCGGGCCGGTCGAAGCCCCAGTCCTCGTCGAGCCACAGATTGAACGCGTGCACCGACGCCATCGTCGCCTCGATGTCGTGCTTGAGGGCCTCTTCGACCCCGCAGCCGAACGTCGGCAGCATGAATACCGTTTCGATGTCCTGGGTGTCCATCACCGTGATCCGGGCATCGCGGTTCTGATACTCGGGATGGTCCCCCAGCCGCTCGACCTTCATCAGCGAGGCCGGGTCGACGCCCACGGGAATCTCGCCCCGGAACAACAGGTCGAGGCAGCCCGGCACGATGATGGGGTCGAAGGTGGGATTGGGGATGAAGTGGTTGACGCGGTCGCCGATGACGGCCCAGGTCCGCTTGCCTTCGTTGACCATCTGGACTCCGCGCCGTTTGAACTTCTTGTCCAGGTGGCGGGTGAACGAGTCCAGCGGCTCGTAGTAATGGTTGTCGACGTCGATCGCCTGGTAACCCAAGTCAGCCATGATCATCCTTTCCGCCATTACCGGCGAACACTAAGCGTCGGTCGCATCGAGCGAGGGAAATCGCGGCGGCCGCTTCTCGAGAAAACTCGTGATGCCCTCGATGACGTCCGGGCGCGGCATGGCCTCGTGCAACAGAACTTCGGCGAGCGAATTGGCCTGTTCGACGTCGCGGGTCGCGTCACCGTAGACCTGCCTCTTGATCACCGCCATCGATGCCGGAGAGCAATTCGCGGCGATGTCCTCGGCATAGGACAGGGCGCGCTTCATCAGATTGTCCGGCGCGACAACTTCTTTCACCAGACCCAGCTCGGCCGCCTCCTCGGCGAGGAAGGTCCGCCCGCTCAGCAGCAGGTCGAGAGCGACGCCCCAGTTGCTCAGGCGGGGCAGTATCCAGGAGATGCCGAACTCCGCGATCAGACCGCGGCGCGCGAACACGGCGCCGAACTTCGCGCCGGCGGCCGCGAACCGGACATCGCACATCAGCGCCTGGGTCAGCCCGATGCCGACACACGCACCGTTGATCGCCGCGATGACGGGCTTGCGCAGCGTCGTGACGAAGTGGGGCGGGCGTTCGCCGACCAAGTCGGCGAGGTCTGCCCGACCCGCCTTCTCCATCGTCTCGGGGTAGCTGGGCGCCGAGTTCGGCGTGCCCAGATACGCACCGGCGCAAAAGCCGCGGCCCCGGCCGGTCAACACGATGGCCCGTACCGCCGGGTCCTGCTCGGCGCGGTCGATCGCCGCGTAGAAGCCGGCGGCGATGTCGGGGCCCCAGGCGTTGAGGCGATCCGGACGGTTGAATGTCAGGATCGCCACACCGGTTTCAGTGGCCTCATATAGCACTGCCTCATCGGTGACCACACGGTCGGCGGCGCTCATCTGACCGTCCCCTCATAGCTGACCAACGGGCGAGTTAGTACCCATACTGTATACCTATCGGTACCGCCTTCCACAACCGCTGCACTTCGACGATGAACCCCGACTAAACTGCGATTTCGGGCGCCGAAGCGTGGCTTGGCCACTCCCGGATCAACGGCCTCCCGATCGCCGAATTTGACGGGGTGGTAAGCCCAGAGTTGTGGACCGTCGGCATGTTTTGGAGCGCCACCGCCCCGCGACGTGGCAAGACTTAAATTTTGTGGTGTGGGACACGGTGGCCCCACGTTTGCTTCGGCCACGCGATCGGGAAACCCAGAACAAGCCAGCCGACAATGGGAGGTAAATGCAATGGTTGACGTCAAGAGCGGCCCCATCGAGCTCGTTCGCGGCATCGTCGAGGATGCCCTGGGTAAGACCAAGCAGGTCATCGGGATCATCATCGGCAACAACGGCCTGGTCGAAGAGGGCAAGGCTCAGCAGGACAAGGCGGAAGCGCAGCGCAACGCTGGGAAGAAGGAAGCCGCCGCTGAGAAGGCCCGTGGCAAGGCCAAGGCCTACGAGGAGCGGGAGCGGGCCGAGCAGAAGTAAACGTCCAGCTAAACGAGCGGGCCCGGTCACCGACCGGGCCCGCTTCGCTGGGTAATCCCCGCTATTGCATGACAGTTTCGAGCAGGCCCAGGCGCTGGTACGCGCTTTCGATCTGGGCTTTCGCCTCGGCGGGCAGCTCGGCCTGCGGGGGCCGGGAGTGCGGATACGCACCGATGGGCAGGCCGAGCAGCGACGCCGCGTGCTTGAATGCGCCGCCCCAGTGGGTGAAGTAATCCGCTCGCCCCGGATAACACGTCCACCAGGATCCGATGTCGAGGTCGAACTGGTCCAGGCCGGACTCGCGGCCGTAGTCCATGGCCTCGACGAGTTTGTCGGTGCGCACCAAATCCCAGTATTCGGAGAACAATCGCCGCGTGGGAGTTTCGAAAAGGTAGCCGGCGGTTCCCAGTTGCGCCGGGCACACGATCCCGGCGCGCAGCCAACCTGCCCGGTACACCATCTTGTCGCATTCCCACACCGCCAGGCCGGGTGCCAGTTCGTGCAGCATCCGGCTGCTCGCCGGCCGGAAAGCGCCCTCCTTGGTGGCACACACCGCGGGAACCTCGTGGTATATCCGGGCGCTTTCCGCCGGCGTCAGCACGTAACCCGACGACGGAGAATTGAACATGCCCAGTGCTATATCCGTGCGCGCGGCAACGTATTTGAAGAAGCGAAGTACGCCGTCGCCGCCGTGCGCCTCCATCATCGGCGTTTGGATGTAGACAATGTCGGCGCCGGCGTGCTGGGCGTGCAGCGTCAAGTCCACACACTCCTTCGCGGACATGGCCGCCGTGCACGCCTGCACCACCACGTCGGGATTGATGCTGCGTGCCTCCTCGATGGCCACCTCCAGCAGGCGCTTCCGCTCGTCGAGGGTCAGCGACCAGAACTCGGCGATTCCGCTGGTGCACCACAACATCGGATGCCCGAGATCGCCGACGCAGTATCGCACCAGTGTCCGGTAGGCATCCCAGTCGATGTCATCCCCGTCGGTGCCGCAGAACGGGGTGTAGAGGGAGTCGCCGATCCCCCGCAGTGCGCCGGGCGCCCATTCGCGCGCCTCTGCTGCCGTAGCCATGGTCGACTCCTTTTGTCTGCCAATCGATTTCTTCGACCCATCGTCAGGTGAAGTCTGAACCGCCGTCGACGTTGATGTTGGCTCCGGTCATGTAGGAGTTGCGCCGCGAGGCGAGAAACGCGGCAACCGGGCCGATTTCGTCCGGCAGGCCCGCACGTGGCAGGTGCGCGGGATGACCGAAATGCTTGGCAATGGCCTCCATCAGGGCATAGGGATCGTTGCCGTCGACCCCCACCGACGCCGCCCAGCCGACCAGGGATTCAGACGCGATGCTGCCGGGTGACACCACGTTGACCAGGATCTCGTCCTCGGCCAGCAGCAGAGACAGATTCTTCGAAACGCTGGTCAGCATCGACTTCGCCGCCGTATAGGCGGGCAGCATGACACTTTGCCGCTGAGTCGAGTGCGCCGAGAAGTTGACGATCCGGGCCCACGGCGCTTTGCGCAGCAGCGGGAGCGCCGCACGCACGCAGCGCACCATCCCCAGCACACCGTCTTCGACAGACTGGCGCCATTGGTCGTCGGTCAGATCCTCGAACGTGCCCGCGGCGCCCGGCCCCACCGTGATGACAAGGGCGTTGAGTTCGCCGCCCCATCGCCGCTCGAGCTCGCCGAACACGTCACCGACCGCGCCGTCGTCGCCGATGTCGGCCGTCAAGCCGACCGCGTCCGGGCTGCCCCGTTGCGTGAGATCTGTCACCGCTGCGTCCAGGGCATCGCGGCTACGGCCGACCACCGCCACCCGGGCGCCCTCCTCGGCGAGGCAGCGTGCCGTCGCCAATCCCATACCGCGGCTACCGCCGACTACCACCGCAGTGGCATTCGCCAGCCCTAGATCCATTGCTTGATCCGTAGCTCTCGTCTGGTCATTTCCGCCCGTCCAGCCGGTTTACCAAAAAGCCTACGATAGGTATTACAGTAGCAGAGGAAGATTGCGACACGAAGGCGTATCCGCAGGTCAGAAGAGAAGTGCCGGTAGATTTGATTTTACCGGTTGCACGACAACCGCACCGCATGCACGGAACAGATTTGATGGAGGTACCCGCAGTGGCAAAACAGGCTACCGCCGATAAACGCCAGCGACGCGAACGCGGGTCCATCAATCCCGACGACATCATCAGCGGCGCATTCGAACTCGCGGAGCAGGTGTCGATCGACAATTTGAGCATGCCGCTGCTCGGCAAACATCTCGGCGTCGGGGTGACGAGCATCTACTGGTACTTCCGCAAGAAGGACGACCTGCTCAACGCGATGACAGATCGCGCCCTGAGCAAGTACGTGTTCGCCACGCCCTATGTCGAAGCCAGCGACTGGCGCGAGACGTTGGCCAACCACGCGCGACTGATGCGTAAGACTTTCATGGGCAACCCAATTCTGTGCGACCTGATTCTGATTCGGGCCGCCCTTTCTCCGAAGGCGGCGCGGATGGGCGCTCAGGAGATGGAAAAGGCAGTGGCCAATCTGGTGCAGGCCGGCCTGTCACCGGAGGACGCATTCGACACCTATTCCGCGGTGTCGGTGCATGTGCGTGGATCGGTGGTGCTGCAACGGCTCTACGAAAAGAACCAATCCTCGGACATCGGGCCCCGGGCCATCGAAGACGCCGTCTCCATCGACCCGGAGAAGACCCCGCTCCTTGCTCAGATAACCCGGATAGGTCACCGCATCGGTGCGCCCGATGAAACCAATTTCGAATACGGGCTCACCTGCATTCTCGATCACGCCAGCCGGCTGATCGACGAGCGCAACGCTTCGAAGGGCAGCAAGGCGGGGCCGGTACGGCAGCGCAAGCCGGCCAAGGCGGCTCCCACCCGGGGCCGCACCAAGGCGGCAGCCGGTCGCTGATCCGGCCCGAGCGGCTTGTCAGCCCTCGGGTTCCGGTACGTGGAAGTGCTCGTCGCGTAACCGAAACGCCTCCCTGGCGCCGTGCTGCGCACGGGTTTTCACGAAGTTGAATTCGTCCGGGCCGAATTGCAGATTGGTGCCGAAGGCGTGGAACAAATAGCTGGCGACCTCTTCGCCCTGGTACGCCTGGCTCTGCTCGACGAGCCGGAATGCCTCCTTGGCGATGACGACCCCGTCGGCGGGCATCTTCGCCGCCTTCTCCGCCCAATATCGCGCTCGGGCCGTCACCGCGCCCGGAGTGCAGGTGTCGGTGAAGATTCCGAGGTGTTCGATCTCAGCCGCCTCGATGATGTCGCCGGTCAGCAGCAGGCGCCGCGCCAGCACCGGCCCGAGCCGGTGGAAGAACATGTGCAGGCTGCCGAGCGCGGGTCCGAGGAAACGGGTTGCGGGCATGCCGATCTTGGTGTCGCGCGCGATGACCGAGATGTCGGTCATCAACGCCATCTCGAAGCCGCCGCCGAGTGCGTAGCCGGCGATCTCCCCCACGGTCACCTTCGGGAACCCCATGAAATTGTGGTAGAAGCCAAAAGACTTGCGGTCCACGGTAAGTCGACGACGCTGACTGGGTCGACGTTCGGCCGCCCGGTCGCCGCCGGGTGCCTGGCTCTGCGACGCGGACGAGCCGTACCAACCATAGGCGTTGTTCATGTCGGCGCCGGTGGAAAAAACTCCCTCGGCGCCGCGCAGCAACACCACCGTGAGGTCGTCGTCCTCGGCCACGCGGTCCAGACAGCGGGCAACGGCCTCACGCATCGCCGCGTCATATGAGTTGCGTTGTTTGGGATTGTTCAGCGTGATGGTCGCTATGCGCCGACCCGGGTCAACGTCGAAGAGCACACGATCGTCTGAGGTGCTCGAGGCGGTCATGTTTCGGACTCCTTCCGGCGCCTGCCGAATCGCGATCCGGCAAGCTCCTCCGGCCGGGACGCCACTGTGCTGACCTCGCCGGTACACAGGACTTCGTCGCCGAGCAACAGCCGCCCGGTCGACGTTATGCCGCGTTCACCTTCAAAGCGGGCGATATCGAACCGAAGCTCGGCCAACACCGGTGTCGGTCGGCGGAAGGTCACCACCAGGGACCGTGTCTTACCGGAAAGGCCGGTGACGCAATTGTGGTGCTGAATGACGCAGTCGAAGAAGACGCCCAGAAATCCGCCGTGCACCAGTCCCGGCGGCCCCTCGTAGATCAGCGGGAATTCGACAGTGCCCGTGGCGGTTTCGGCATCAAGTCGGTCGAACCGATACTCGGGAAAGCACGGGTTGTACGCACCGATATCGGTTGCGTGGTTGAGATAGACGCGCCGGCGATCGTCGGGCAGCTCGCCGATGCGCGGGGCGTTGTCCGTCGGCGCCGCGGCCGCCAGTTCGCTCTCCCACTCGGCGAACTTCTGCAGCATCGCGTCCACGGCGCGGTGCGGATGCTCGAGGGATACCAGCAGCGAGCTCAGGCGTCGCATCGCGGCCGCCGCGGCCACGGTTTGGGCAAGCGGCGCCTCGCCGAATTTCGCGTCGCGGTTGCTGGTCGACGCGGGGGCGGCACTCCCTTCCGACAGTGTCATCTGCGCCACTCCTTTCCCCCGCAAGCGGGTGGGGGTACCTCCCACTTGTGGGGGCGTACCCCCCTGCAACGCCGGCGCGGCCATGGTTGTCTCTTTCACCTGAGCTGTTCCGCAGGCAGCGTATCCCTGCTAACTTATACAGCGTATCAATCGTATTGCCTACTGTATGGGTAACCGTATCGGCGAGGAAAGGCCGGATTCGACGGTGAGTCAGGGGGCCGACGCGGCCGGTGCCGACGGTGCGGTAACAGTGCACCGCGACGGTGCGGTGTTACTGATAACGATCGACCGCCCTTCCCGTCGTAATTCGTTGACGCAGTTGATGATCAGCATTGTGGTCGATGCACTTACCGATGCCGCCGCCGACGATTCGCTGCGAGCCGTCCACATCCGGGGCGCGGGCGACGACTTCTGTGCCGGCGCCGACTGGGTGGCCGCCAACGACCCCGGCGGGCAACGTCCCCGCACCGGTGATCTGGTGCGGCGCATCCCCCATGCCGCTCACCGGGTGATCGAGCTGGTCACGACCGTCCAGTTGCCGGTGGTATGCAGCGTGCGAGGCTGGGCCGTGGGGTTCGGCTGCAATCTCGCGCTGGCCGCCGACTTCACCGTGGCCGCCGACGACGCGGTGTTCTGGGAGCCCTTCATCGACCGTGGGTTCAGCCCGGACTCCGGCTCCACCTGGCTGCTGCCCCGGCTCGTCGGCGTGGCCCGGGCCAGGCGCATGCTGCTGCTCGGTGAGAAAGTGAGCGCTCCGGATGCGGCCGACTGGGGATTGATTCACCAGGCGGTGAGCGCCTCAGACCTTGCCCTCGCCGCCGAGCAGTTGGTGGGCCGACTCGCCGCCGGACCGACGGCCGCGATCGGGCTGGCCAAACAGGCGCTGAACTTCAGCCAGCATGCGACATTGAGCCAGTCGCTGACCCAGGAATTGTTCAACCTGGAATTGTCTTGCCGAACAAGTGATTTCAAGGAGGGCCTGGAGGCCTTCCGGCAGCGACGGGATCCAGATTTTCGTGGACGCTAGCCACTCCAAGACGCCGAGTGTGGGTTCTATGCACCATATTCGCCTCGACCCCGTCCCGCGGCCCCACCCTCGAGGGTCGCACCAGGCGCCGCATGAAGGGATGACCGATGCCCACTGAATCGTTCGACACGATCAAGTACGAAGTCGACGGGCACACCGCGACTATCACCCTGAATCGCCCGGACGCCCTCAATGCGCTCAGCCCGCACATGGTCACCGAGCTTCGGGCCGCCTACCACGAGGCCGAAAACGACGACAACGTCTGGCTGTCCATCGTCACCGGCACCGGCCGCGCCTTTTGCACCGGCGCCGACGTCAAGGAGATCCCCGAAGACGGCAAGGTGATCTACGAGCGGCCATACCTGTCGACGTACGACCAATGGGAGGCGCCGCAGGAGGGCACGCCCCCGTTTCGCACCATGGCCAAGCCCGTGTTGACCGCCGTGAACGGAATCTGCTGTGGCGCGGGAATGGATTGGGTCACCACGACCGACATCGTCATCGCCTCCGAGCGAGCGACCTTCTTCGATCCGCACGTCAGCATCGGGCTGGTGGCCGGCCGCGAGTTGGTGCGGGTGTCTCGGGTGTTGCCGCGCTCGATCGCGCTGCGGATGGCCTTGATGGGCAAGCACGAACGGATGAGCGCACAGCGCGCCTACGAGCTCGGACTGATCAGCGAGATCGTCGAGCATGATCGCCTGCTGGAGCGAGCGCACGAGATCGCCGATATCGTCAATTCCAATGCCCCGCTTGCTGTCCGGGGCACCCGGCTGGCGATCATCAAGGGCCTGAACGCGCCGCTGCACGAGGCGGAAATACTCGCCGAAACCTTCCGCGAGCGCGTGCTGCGCACCGAGGACGCGGCCGAAGGGCCCAGGGCGTTCATCGAGAAACGCGAACCGAAATGGCAATGCCGATGACTTTCGAAACGATCCTGCTCGAGGTGGATGCGCGGGACCATGTCGCCACTATCACGCTGAATCGCCCCGCTCAGCTCAACGCGTTCAATCGCACCATGTGCGAGGAGATGGCCCGTGCGTGGCGCATGGTCAAACTCGACGAGTCGGTGCATGCGGTGGTGTTGCGCGCCGCAGGCGACCGGGCTTTCAGCGCCGGGCTCGACATCAAGACCCCGTACGGCCAGCCCGAAAACATTTGGAACCACGAGGATCCCGGGGAGCTGTTGAGTCCCAAGTGGCAGAAGATGTGGAAACCCGTGGTCTGCGCGGTTCAGGGCATGTGCACTGCGGGCGGCTTCTACTTCATCAACGAATCCGACGTGGTTATCTGCTCCGAAGACGCCATGTTCTTCGACTCTCACGTGTCCGCGGGCCTGGTCTGCGCATTGGAGCCGATCGGCCTGATGCGGCGCATCGGCCTGGGCGAGACGTTGCGCATAGCACTGATGGGCAACGACGAGCGGGTCGGCGCCGAAACCGCGCTGCAAATCGGACTGGTCTCCGAAGTGGTGGCCGCCGAACAGCTGTGGAACCGGGCCCACCAGATCGCGGCGGCCATCGCCGCCAAGCCGCCGACGGCGACGGCCGGCACCGTCAAAGCGATCTGGGAGTCGCTGGACAAGCCGTACCGCGCCGCAATGGAGCAGAACCTGATCTACACCCGGCTGGGAAATCCGTTGGGCACCGCCGAGCTGGCCACGCAGAACGATTCCCATGCCCGGGCCGCGGCGCGCGAACCGAAGATTCGCTGATGGTGCGTCACCCGCTGGCTCAACGCATCACCGACGTGCTCGACCTACAGCCGGGCTCGCACGCCATCGAGTATGGCGGCCAGTGGATCTCCTGGGCTCGGCTCGCCGCATCGGCACGCCGCATCGCCGCCCACACCGGCGGGACCGAAGTCGGAATGCTGTTACGCAACCGGCCCGGGCACGTGGCCGCCTTTCTCGGCGCACTGCTGGGCGGTGGAACGGTGGTGGTCATCAACCCATCTCGCGGCGATGAGCGCACCAAGAGCGACGTCGCGGGGCTGCAGCTGCCCGTGATCGTCGGCGAGCGCGACGATCTGGCGACGCTGGCGCCCGCGGGCACGGCGACGATCGCAATTTCGGCTCTACTCGACGACGTCGACGCGCCCGCGCCGCCGGTCGGCGACACCGGCCCGCCGTCGGGTGTCGCGGTGCGCATGTTGACCAGCGGCACCACCGGCCCACCCAAGCGCATCGACCTGGGATACGACATGCTGGCGCGCAGCGTGATGGGCCCGGATCCCGATCATGCTGCGCCGCCGGCCGAGCTGCGCCGCGGCGTCGCCATCGTGAACTCACCGCTGGTGCACATCGGCGGGGTATTCCGCGTCCTGCAATGCATCGCCGAGGCGCGCCCGTTCGTGCTGCTGGAACGATTCGAACTCAACGCATGGGCCGAGGCGGTGCGCAAGCATCGCCCCCGCGCGGCGTCGCTGGTACCGGCCGCCCTGCGCACCGTACTGCACTCCGACGTTCCGCGCGCCGACCTGGCAAGCCTGCAGGTCGTCACCTGCGGAACGGCACCGCTGTCGGCCGAGGACGCCGACGCCTTCACCGAGAAGTACGGCGTCCCCGTGCTGACTTCGTACGCGGCAACCGAATTCGGTGGTGGCGTGGCGGGCTGGACCCTCCCCGACCATCAGCGGTACTGGACAACCAAGCGCGGCAGCGTCGGTCGGGCCAATCCGGGGTCCCAGCTCAGGGTGGTCGACGAGGACGGAACACCTTTGGGCCCAGACGAAGTCGGCCTGCTGGAGGTCAAGCCGGGCCAGCTGGGTCCTGCGGCGCAATGGCTGCGAACCACCGATATGGCGCGGATCGACGCCGACGGGTTTCTCTGGATCGTCGGCCGCGCCGACCAGGCGATCATCCGGGGCGGTTTCAAGGTGATGCCCGACGATGTTCGTGCCGCGCTGGAGAGCCACCCCGCGGTGGCCGGTGCGGCCGTGATCGCCCGACCCGACGCGCGGCTCGGCGAGACGCCGGTCGCCATGGTTGAGCTCCGCGAGAACGCCTGCACCGACCCCGGGGCGCTGGCCGAGTATTTGCGAGGGCGGCTGGCCCGCTACGAGATACCCACCGAAATCGCGATTGTCGACACCCTCCCCAGGACCCCGTCGGGCAAGGCCGACCTCGGCGCGATCCGGGGCTTCTTCCACCAAGCCCGCACCCAGCGTAACCATGCTCGTTGATCCGTTGACGGTCCCCGAGATTCTGCGGCAGCAAGCCCGCTTACGGGGCGACCACCCGCTACTGGTCTGCGACGGTGACCGGATCAGCTACGCCGAGGCCGACCGCCGGTCGGCGGTGCTCGCGCGCGGGCTGATCGCACTCGGCGCCGGCAAGGGCACTCATGTGGGGCTGCTCTATCCGAACGGACCCGAGTTCGTCGTCGGGGTGCTGGCGGCGGCGCGAATCGGTGCGGTGGTGATCCCGTTCTCCACGTTCGTCACCGCCCGCGAACTGTGCGAGCAACTCGTCGACGGTGATGTGTCAATCCTGTTGACCGCCGCATCTTTTCGCTCTCACGACTACGCGCGACGGCTGTCCGGCATCCTCGCGGGCGCCGACCTAGGTTCCCGATTGTTCTGCACGGCAGCGCCCCAGCTACGTCACGTCGCTGTCACGCACGAGGCGGTGTGCGGGCGGGCCGGCACCGTCGGTCCCGAACTCCTGACGGCGCTGGAAGACGATGTCGCCGAAGGTGATCCACTGGTAATCGTCTACACGTCGGGTTCGACCAGCGCTCCGAAGGGAGTGGTGCACACCCACGGTGGCCTGCTCGCACATCAGCGCAACCTCAATGCGATCCGTGGCTTGACGGCCGACGACAGGCTGTTCTGCAATTCGCCGTTCTTCTGGATCGGCGGCCTCGCGTTCGGCCTGCTCGCGACGTTGTTGGCCGGATCGACCCTGGTGTGTTCCAACGCCACCGACGCGGGCGCGACGCTCGATCTGCTGGAAGCCGAAAAGCCAACCATGACCAACGGGTTCGCCTCCGGGATCGCCCACCTGGCCGACCACCCGAGCTTCCCCGCGCGCGATCTGTCGTCGATGCGGCGTGGCAACCTGTACCCGATCATGGCTCCCGACGCCCGCCCGGCCGACCCGGAGCTGCGGCACAACATGCTGGGCATGACCGAGGCCGGCAGCGTCGTGCTGATCGGTGACGACGAATCCGACCAACCCGAGCACCGGCGCGGCTCGTTCGGCAAGGCGGCACCGGGATTCGAGACCAAGATCGTCGATCCCGACACCGCGGCCGTCGTGCCGGTCGGCCAGTTCGGTGAGCTGTGCATTCGCGGGCCGTACCTGATGCAGCGCTACCACAAACGCAGTCGGGAAGAATGTTTCGACGCCGACGGCTGGTTCCACACCGGCGACCTGGTGCGCGTCGATACCGACGGGCTCTTCTATTTCGTCGGCCGGCGCAGCGCGGTCATCAAATCGGCGGGCGCCAATGTCTCGGCGGCGGAAGTGGAGAAGGCCATCGGCAGGGTCACCGGCGGGGCGCCGGCGTACGTGATCGGCATTCCCGACGCCCGCCGCGGGCAGGTTGTCGCCGCGGTGGTAATTCAGCCAGACGGTGCCGCGGCATTCGACGAAGCCAGACTGGTCGAACTGCTCAAAACGGAACTGTCGGCGTACAAGATTCCCAAGCGGTTCGCCAGCCTACGCAGTGGCGACGTTCCGCTGCTGCCCAGTGGCAAGGTCGACATGCGCCAGCTCAGAAGGCTCTTCGATGTCTAGCACCATCGACCGATTGGTGCGGCTTCGGGCCGACCACCACGGTGACAAGCCGATGGTGGTCGATCCCGCCTCCCGGATCAGCTACCGCGAACTCGACTCGACCACGCGTAATTTGGCCGCCGCCTTCGTCGAGGCCGGCGTGGGCAAAGGCACTCGGGTAGGACTGATCATGGCCAACAGCACCCGGTGGGTGCAGGTCGCCGTCGCCCTGACCCGTATCGGCGCCGTGCTCGTTCCGCTGAGCACCCTGCTGACGGCCGCGGAGTTGGCCGCACAGCTGCGGGCCGCGTCGGTGCAATTCTTGGTCAGCGCCGAGGAATTCCGCGGCCACCGCTACCTTGATGACCTCAAGACGCTGCGGCGCTCCGATCTCCCTGCGTTACGCGAGGTTTGGCCGGTCGACCGGCTCGACCACGCCTCCGCGAGCGAGCGAGCCCGCAACATCGTCGACCCCATGACCGCGACGGTCACGCCCGCCGACCCGCTGGTGATCATGTTCACCTCGGGTAGCAGCGGATCGCCCAAGGGAGTGATCCACTCACACGGCAACGCGTTGGGCGCCGTGCAGTCGGGCCTGGCGGCTCGATGCATCACCGCCGACACCCGCCTGTATCTGCCGATGCCGTTCTTCTGGGTGGGCGGTTTCGGCGGCGGAATCCTCTCGGCCCTGCTGGCCGGTGCCACCCTGGTGACCGAAGAAATCCCCCGGCCCGAAACGACGTTGAGGCTGCTGGAAGGCGAACGGGTCACACTGTTTCGGGGCTGGCCCGACCAAGCCGAGGCGTTGGCCCGGCACGCCGGCAAGATCGGCGCCGACCTGTCGGCCCTACAGGCGGGAAGTTTGCAAGCCCTGCTGCCGGCCGAGCAGCGCGCCCGGCCCGGCGCGCGCGCCACGTTGTTCGGCATGACCGAAGCCTTCGGACCGTACTGCGGCTATCCTGCCGACACCGACATGCCCGCTTCGGCGTGGGGCAGTTGCGGAAAGCCGTTCCCAGGCATGGAAGTCCGCATCGTCGACATCGACAGCGGCGCACCCGTCGCGGCCGGAACCGCCGGCGTGGTTCAAATTCGCGGACCGCATACATTGCGTGGCATCTGCGGGCGCACCCGCGAGGACCTGTTCACCGCCGACGGCTTCTACCCCACCGGCGACCTCGGCCACCTCGACGAGGATGGATTCCTGTTCTACCACGGGCGATCCGACGACATGTTCAAAGTCAGCGGCGCGACCGTCTACCCCGGCGAGGTCGAGCGCGCGCTGCGCACGATCGACGGCGTCGACAACGCCGTCGTCACCAATGTGCCGGATACCGGCGGCAATCGGGTGGGTGCGGCGGTGGTGTGCCGTGGGCTGACCGCCGAACAGTTGCGCGGCTCGGCGCGAAGTCTGCTGAGCGCCTTCAAGGTCCCGACGGTGTGGTTATTGCTGGCGTCCGATGACGACGTTCCGCGCGGCGGCACCGGCAAGGTCGACATCCGTCGGCTGCGCGCAATGCTGACCGAAGCTGCCCGGCCCTAGGGCACCCGTGTCCACGGTTGGCAATTCTGCGACTCGAATGCCTTGATCGTGGTGTTGATATTGGCGAACATCGGACCGACGGACATGTTGGTTTGGACCACATGATCCTTGTTCGCATCAGGCGTGCTGTAGGTGAACCACGCGCACATCGAGTCCTGGGTCGGCACATTGTTGATCCACACTCCGAAGGTCGACGCCGAACCCGCCGTTCGGTACAAACCCGGTGCAATGTCGGGGCCGACGACGAAGACACCGTTGCCGGGGATCGGGTCGACCGGGTCCGCGACGACCTTAGGCGCGCCGGCGATCGCCGTCATGGTCGCAACGAGTAGGGCCGATGCGCGAAGCATTGCGGGCATCTTCTCTCCGTCCGTGGCCCACCCTGCTGGCAGCGTATGCCCAACCTGGCTGCGCGACAACAGGTGGCGGCCGGCCGCTAGCGTCGAGTCCCGGATACCGCCGAACGGGGCAGCCGGCCCGCGCGCGAATGCCCGCTCAGGGCGTCACCGTGCACCACGACGTCGAAATCGAGGTTCAGCCGCATAGGCTTGGTCACCGACTGCCGCCAAGTGAGACGGGTACCACTGTCGACTGTCTGAGCCGTCACCTGTTGCAACACAACGGTTTCATCCTTGTAGGTCGCCGTGCCGGCGAGCCCTTCGCGCGAGCGCGTGAACGCGTACCGCACCGGCAAGGTGCCGATCGGGGTCTTGATCTTCACGTCCCAGTCGCCTTCGACGGTCACTTAAACCTCCACTGGCTCTCGGCCGGCGGGCCGCCACACCGTGCCCCGCCGCTCGTATTCGAAGAGTTGCTCGACGGCGCAGGCGACTCGAGGGCCGTAGAAGCGATCGAGCAGATGGAGGCCCAAGTCGAGTCCCGAGGTGACGCCGCCGGCCGTGACCAGGTCACCATCGTCGACGACGCGGGCCGCCACCGGATGCACGCCCGCCGCCCCTAGCAGGTCCATACCCAGGTGATGTGTCACCGCGTGACGTCCTTCGATCAGCCCCGACATCGCCATGACGACAGAGCCGCCACACACCGCCGCCACGGTGATGTCCGGGTTGCCGAATGCCTTGTGCAGCAGCGGGGTCAGCGCGCTGTGCGCAGCGCGGCCCAGCAGGACCGGAATAGTCTCGACTCCATCGTCGGGGTCACCGACGGTCGGGCCACTGGCTCCGGGCACGACCACGCAGCCCGGCTCGGACGGATCGAGCGCGGCGGTGGCGGTCAGCGCGAGACCGCGCGTGCCGCTTGTCACGGTGCGCGGACCTTCGGCCGCCACCAACGTCACCGCGAGGTCACCGGACACCATTTCGCTGCCCGCGGCGAGGACTTCGAAGGGAGCGATGACGTCGAACGGGTCAAACCCGTCGTACAAAACGATTTGCGCACGCACTCGGCTATGGTCACTGCCACCCACTCCATCGCACCAGTGGCTGGATTGCCACCTTGCACCGGTATATTGCCAAGCCATGCATGCCGTCGCGATTCTGGCCGAGCCCGATGTCATCGCATTCGACCTCGCCATTGCGGTCGAGGTGTTCGGCCGTGTCTGGCTCGCTGACGGAGCGCCGGGCTACCGGGTCCGCGTGTGTGGCTGCGAACCTCTCGTCGCGGCCGGACCGATCCGGATCGCGACAGACTACGGCTTGGACGAGCTCGCCAGCGCGGACACCATCGTGGTGCCCGGCCGCAACGACGCCGCGACGCCGGTGTGCGACGATGTCATCAACGCGCTGAAGTCCGCGTACGACAACGGCGTTCGAATCGCTTCCATCTGTAGCGGCGCCTTCACCGTGGCCGCCGCGGGCATCCTCGACGGCAAACGCGCGACCACCCACTGGTTGGCCGCTGATCTATTCTCGGCGACCTACCCGAACGTCCGCCTCGACGCCGACGCGCTCTACGTCGACGAGGGCCAAGTGCTCACCTCGGCCGGGGCGTCCGCCGGACTGGATCTGTGTCTGCACATGGTCGCCCGCGACTATGGTTCGGCCGCAGCCGCCGACGCCGCCCGCCTGGCCGTCACGCCGCTGCATCGCAGCGGCGGCCAAGCACAATTCATCATCCGCAATCGCCGCGTGTCCAACACCGAACTGGACGACGTGTTGGTCTGGATCGAGAACAACGCGCACCTGCCGCTGACGCTGCGCGACATCGCGCGCCGGGCCTCCAGCAGCGAGCGGACGATCAACCGCCGGTTCAAAAACGAGACGGGCCACACCCCAATGCAGTGGGTCAACAACGTCCGGATCAGGCACGCGCAGCAGCTACTGGAGAGCACCGGCTACAGCATCGAAACCATCGCTCGCAAAACGGGTTTCGCGTCGTCAACGAATTTTCGTTACCAGTTTCGCCGCCTGGCGGGAGTGTCACCGCAGAGTTATCGACACACGTTTCGCGACGGGTGCACCGGCGGCGGCGACTAGGTCAGGCCATTCTCGTCGGCCACCACCCCGCGCGCGATGAGGTGATCGATCAGCGGCACCGCGCCGGCGGCAAGATGTTCCGACATCGCGGCGCGGGCGAGCTTGTCGTCGTGCTTTTTCAACGCGGACAAGATCCGCCGATGGTCCTGCATCGATTGCTCGGGCCAGCCCTCGATCGTCGGAAACACCGACTCGGGAGCGTAGCGGGTGATCTGTGACATCAGCTGAGCGAGCTTGGGCGAGTCCGCCGCGACATTGATGGCACGGTGAAATTCGTGGTTCAGCCGCACGGTGCGTTCGTGTTCGTCACCAGCGTAGGCATTCTCGAGCTGCGCCTGGATCTCCTTGAGCTCGTGCAGTTGGTCATCCGTAATGTTCAGCGCAGCCCGCGCGGCCAACTCACCACCGACGTGGGCCTGCACGTTGGCTACATCGGTGACGTCGCGTCCGGTGACCGGCAGCACCACGAAGCCCCGACGCGGCTGCTGGTTGATCAGGCCTTCGGCGCACAGCGCGAACAGCGCCTCCCGCACCGGTGTGACACTGATACCCAGCTCCGCAGCCAATTGATCCAGGCGGACGTACGACCCGGCGGCGTATGTCCCGTCGAATATCCGGCCGCGGATGATCCTCGCAACGTCCTCGGAAAGTTGAGGCCGCGCAACGAATTCCGGAACGCTCATCTGCCTACACCTGATACTCGGCGAGCAGTCGCTTGCTGATGATGTTCTTCTGGATCTCGCTGGTGCCCTCACCGATCAGCAAGAAAGGCGCGTCGCGCATCAGCCGCTCGATTTCGTACTCCTTGGAGTAGCCGTAGCCGCCGTGGATCCGGAAGCTCTGCTGGGTAACCTCGGTGCAGTACTCGCTGCACAAATACTTGGCCATCCCGGCGGCGACGTCGTTGCGCTCCCCCGAGTCCTTCAGCCGCGCCGCGTTGACCATCATCAGGTGTGCGGCTTCGACTTTCGTCGCCATCTCGGCAAGCTGAAAGGCGATGGCCTGATGCTCGGCGATCGGCTTTCCGAAGGTCTGGCGTTGCTGGGCGTAGCGCACCGCGAGCTCGAAGGCGCGAATCCCGAGGCCACAGGCGCGCGCCGACACGTTGACCCGGCCGACCTCGATGCCGTCCATCATCTGGAAGAAGCCCTGCCCGGTGGTGCCACCGAGCACGTCGTCGGCGCCGGCCTGGTAGCCGTCGAATATCATCTCCGTCGTCTCGATGCCCTTGTAGCCCAGCTTCTCGATCTTGCCCGGGATGCGCAGCCCCGGAACGACTTCACCGAAACCGACCGGTTTCTCGACCAGGAACGCGGTGAGGTTGCGGTGCGGTTTGTCCGACCCCTCGTCGGTACGCACCAGCACCGCCACCAGCGTGGAGGTGGCGCCGTTGGTCAGCCACATCTTCTGACCGTCAATGGTGTAGGTGCCGTCCGGGTTCCGCCGCGCCCGGGTGCGGATCGCGGCTACGTCGGAACCCAGCTCCGGCTCCGACATCGAGAAGGCGCCCCGGGTTTCACCGGCTGCCATCCGCGGCAGGAACCGCTGTTTCTGCTCGTCGGTGCCGTGCTGACGCAGCATGTACGCCACGATGAAGTGCGTATTGAGCACGCCGGACACGCTCATCCAGCCGCGTGCCAGCTCCTCGACGCACAGCGCGTAGGTCAACAGCGACTCACCCAGCCCGCCGTACTCCTGCGGAATCATCAGGCCGAACAGGCCCATCTCGCGCATCTGGTCGACGATGTCCTGCGGGTAGGTGTCGCTGCGTTCCAGTTCAGCCGCGTGGGGAATGACTTCCTTCTCGACGAATCGCCGCACCGTGGCAATGATCTCGGTCTGCACCTCGGTCAATCCGAGGGTCTGGGCGAGTTTGGTCATGTCTGGAGTTTCCCTTCCGGCTGCTCAGCAGGCGATGGTCTTGGCGTTGGTCAGGCGCTCGATATCGGCGGCGCTCAACCCCAACCGCGCAAGGACATCGGCGGTGTCCTGCCCCAGGGCCGGCGCCGGCGCGCTGGCCGGATGTGTGCCGTCGAATGCGGCCGGCAGGCCAGGAGCGAAGTACTCGCCCAGACCAGGTTGCCGTAAGCGCGAAAACATCGGATTGTCGGTGACCTTGGGTCCCGCGGCGACCTCGGCGAAGGTGCGGTACCGCTCGAACAGCACCGTGGTGTTCGACAGCGCGGTGCTGATTTCGTCGGCCGTGTGGGCGTTGAACCAGGTGGCGAACAGCCCGGAGAGCGCGTCGCGGTAGCGGTAGCGGTCGCCCTCGGAGCTGAAGTCCGCGCCCAGCGCCTCGGCGAGCGCCGATACCGCGGCGCCGGTGCCCGTCACCGCGAGCAGGTCGCGAAAGTGCCTACCGGTCAAGGTAACCACCATGAACCGGGCCCCGTCGCTGCTGTTGAAGTCCTGCCCGTACTGGCCGTAGATGGCGTTGCCCAGCCGTTCGCGTTGTGTCCCGTTGACTTGCGGCTCGGTCAGCAACCCAAGGTTGGCGGCGGTGGCCAGGGCGACATCCTCCAGCGCCAGACTGATCCGCGCCCCCGCCCCGGACCGTTCGCGGTGCCGCACGGCGGTGACGACGGCCAGCGCGGCGTACAGTCCGCAGCACACGTCCCAGGCCGGCAGCACGTGGTTGATCGCACCGGCATGATCGGCCGGGCCGGTGACGAGCGGGTAGCCGAGACCCGCGTTGACCGTGTAGTCCACTCCGGTGGAACCGTCACCGCGCCCGAGCAACTGAACGTGAATCACGTCCGGACGCTTGGCGGCCAAGACCTCGTGGCTGAGCCAGGACAAGCCCGCGGCGTTGGTCACGACGATGCCGTCACCCTCGGTGATCAGCCGCTGAACCAGTTCATGGCCATCGGTAGACCGCAAATCGATGGTGGCCGAACGCTTTCCCTTGTTCAGCCCGGTCCAGTAGATCGAGGTGCCGTCCGCTGCCAGCGGCCACCGTTGCACATCGGCAGCGCCGCCGATCGGATCGACCCGAATGACTTCTGCACCAAGCTGACTCAGCGTCATACCGCACAGCGGTGCGGCGACGAAACTCGACACCTCCACCACGGTGAGGCCGCACAGTGGCAACGCCGAATCGGTCATTGCGATGCGACCCGCTCGAAGACGGCAGCCAGGCCCTGGCCGCCGCCGATGCACATGGTCACCAGGCCATAGCGCGCCTCGCGGCGATGGAGCTCGCGCGCCAACGTCGCCAGCATCCGCCCGCCCGTCGCGCCCACCGGGTGGCCCAGCGAGATCCCCGAACCGTGCACATTGGTCCGCTGGTGATCGGCGGCGCCGAACTTCCATTCCCGCATCACCGCAAGCGCTTGCGCGGCAAAGGCTTCGTTGAGCTCGATGAGGTCGATGTCGGACAGGTGCAGGCCCGCCTTGGCCAGCGCCACCTCCGTCGCGGGCACCGGCCCGATGCCCATCAGGTGCGGCGCGACCCCCGCCACGCCCCACGACACCAGGCGCACCAACGGCCTCAGGCCGTATTCGTCGGCCTTCTCCCGGGTGGTGACCACGCACATCGACGCCGCGTCGTTCTGCCCGCTGGCGTTGCCGGCGGTGACCGTGGCCTCCGGATCATCCTTGAGCAGAACGGGTTTCAGCTTGCCCAGGGACTCGACCGACGTGTCGGCGCGCGGGTGTTCGTCGGTGTCGATGATGTCGTCACCCTGTCGACTGCGGATGATCACTGGAACTATTTCCGAGGCCACGATGCCGTCTTTCTGGGCGGCCACGGCACGCTGGTGGGATCGCACGGCGAGCTCGTCCTGCTCCCGGCGTGAAATGCCGTACTGGCGGCGCAGATTCTCGGCCGTTTCCAGCATTCCGCCGGGCACCGGGTAGTTACGGCCGCCGGCGGTCGTGCGTCCCCGGGCCAGCCCGTCGTGCACCTGTACCCCGCTGCGGGCGCCGCCCCACCGCATGTCGGTGGAGTAGAAGGCGACGTTGCTCATGCTCTCGCAGCCCCCGGCGACGACGAGGTCGTTGGCCCCAGTGCCCACCTGCAGGCACGCCTGGATGACCGCCTGCAGGCCCGAGCCGCAACGCCGGTCGACCTGCATGCCCGGAACCGTCACCGGCAGACCCGAATCCAGCGCCACCACGCGCCCGATCGCCGGCGCATCGCTGTTGGGATAGCAGTGGCCGAGGATGACATCCTGCACCGCGTCGGGCGCCAACCCGGTCCGCTCGAGCAGCCCTTTCAGCGCGGTGACGCCGAGGTCGACGGCGCTGCACGACTTGAACATTCCGCCGTAGCGGCCGATCGGCGTCCGAACCGGTTCACAGATGACGGCCTCGGCACTCATAGGTGCCGCCCGCCGGTGATCTCCATAACGGTGCCGGTCATGTACGACGACAGATCGGAAGCCAGGAACAGCGCCACGCTGGCGACCTCGCTGGGCTCACCGGCCCGGCCCAGCGGCACCTCGGCAACCTTGGAATCCCAAATGCGCTGCGGCATGGCCTCGGTCATGGCGGAGCGGATCAGGCCGGGGGCGATCGCATTCACCCGAACACCCAGGTAGGCAAGCTCTTTGGCGGCCGCTTTGGTCATGCCGACGATGCCGGCCTTGGCCGCCGAGTAGTTGGTTTGGCCGACCATGCCGACCTTGCCGGACACCGACGACATGTTGATGATCGCGCCGCGCTTGTTCTCCCGCATGACGGCGGCGGCCAGCCGGGTGCCGTTCCAGGTCCCCTTCAGGTGGACGTTGATCACCTGGTCGAATTGCTCCTCGGTCATCTTGCGCATCGTGGCGTCCCGGGTGATGCCGGCGTTGTTGACCATGATGTCCAGCCCGCCGAAACGCTCGACCGCGGTCTGGATCAAGGCCTCGACCTCAGCCGACCGGGTGACATCGCACCGGACCGCGACCGCGACGTCGTCGCCGCCCAACTGCTTGGCCACCACCTGGGCTTCCTCGAGATTGACGTCGCCGAGCACCACTCGCGCACCCTCGGCGACGAAGCGCTCCGCAATCGCCAGACCCAGCCCTTGCGCTCCGCCGGTGATTACCGCGGTCTGACCTGTCAACATCGCCACCTGGATCACACATCCTTCACTGTTATCGCCCGCTACGGGGCACGTCCGCGCCAAATATCATATTTGATATAGGATCCTGCTCTGAACCGGGGTGCCCCGGATCGAGAGAGGAGTGTGGAGCCTATGGCCAACACCGAAGTCACCGAAGTCTCCGACCAGGACTTCCGCGAGATCCTCGCTCAGACAAGGCAATTCGTCCGCAGCGCGGTTGTCCCTCGGGAGCAGGAGATTCTCGACACCGACCAGGTGCCCGACGACCTGCGCGACGAGGCCAAGAAGATGGGCCTGTTCGGCTACGCGATTCCCCAGCAGTGGGGCGGTCTTGGCCTCAACCTGATGCAGGACGTCGAGATGGCGATGGAGCTGGGCTACACCTCCCTGGCGCTGCGATCGATGTTCGGCACCAATAACGGCATCGCCGGACAGGTGCTGGTCGGCTTCGGCACCGACGAACAGAAATCCCGCTGGCTGGAGTCGATCGCGTCCGGCGACGTCGTCGCCTCCTTCGCGCTGACCGAACCCGGCGCTGGATCGAACCCGGCCGGGTTGCGGACCAAAGCCGTTCGCGACGGCTCCGATTGGGTGATCTCGGGGCAGAAGCGCTTCATCACCAACGCGCCCGTCGCCGATCTCTTCGTGGTGTTCGCGCGCACCCGGCCGGCCGACGACCAGGGTCCGGGGATCGCCGTCTTCCTGGTACCCGCGGATGCCACCGGCGTCGAGGTGGGCGCCAAGGACGCCAAGATGGGCCAGGAAGGCGCCTGGACGGCCGACGTCAATTTCACCGACGTGCGCGTCGGCTCCGACGCGCTCGTCGGCGGTAGCGAAGACCACGGATATCGTGCGGCCATGATCTCGTTGGCGCGCGGGCGGGTGCACATCGCCGCGCTGGCGGTGGGCTCCGCGCAACGCGCGCTCGACGAATCGGTGTCGTACGCCGCCACCGCGACACAGCGCGGAACGCCGATCGGAACCTTCCAGTTGGTGCAGGGCATGCTCGCCGACCAGCAGACCGGGGTGATGGCCGGCCGTGCGCTGGTGCGCGAAGCCGCTCGGTTGTGGGTCGCCGACGAGGATCGCCGGATCGCGCCGTCGGCCGCCAAGGTCTTTTGCACCGAAATGGCCGGGAATGTCGCTGATCTCGCGGTGCAGATTCACGGCGGCACCGGTTACATGAGAGGCGTTGCCGTCGAGCGCATCTACCGCGATGTGCGCCTGCTGCGGCTGTACGAGGGCACCAGTGAGATTCAGCGTTTGATCATCGGATCGAATCTCGTCAAGGCCGCGCAGCGATAAACGTTGCCGCGCAGCCTAATCGAATAGAGGAGCAGCTATGAGCGGCAGGCTTGCCGGAAGAGTGGCATTTATTACCGGCGCGGCCCGCGGCCAGGGCCGGGCGCACGCGGTGCGCATGGCCTCCGAAGGCGCGGACATCATCGCCGTCGATATCGCCGGCAAGCTGCCGTCCTGCGTGCCCTACGATCCGGCGACTCCCGACGACCTGAGCGAGACCGTCCGTCTGGTCGAAGCAGCGAACCGCCGGATCATCGCGTCGGTGGTCGACACCCGCGACTTCGACGGCCTCCGCAAGGTCGTGGCGGACGGCGTCGCCGAGCTGGGCCGGCTGGACATCATCGTCGCCAATGCCGGGGTCGCGGCACCGCAGGCGTGGGACGACATCACGCCGGAGAATTTCCGCGACGTGATGGAGATCAATGTGACCGGCACCTGGAACACGGTGATGGCCGGCGCGGACAAGATCATCGAGGGGGGCCGCGGCGGATCCATCATTCTGATCAGTTCAGCGGCCGGGATGAAGATGCAGCCGTTCATGGTCCACTACACCGCCAGCAAGCACGCCGTCACCGGGCTGGCGCGGGCCTTCGCAGCGGAATTGGGCAAGCATTCGATCCGTGTCAACAGCGTGCACCCCGGTCCGGTTAACACCCCGATGGGCTCCGGCGACATGGTCAACGCGGTGGGCAAGACCATGGAAACCAACCCGCAGCTGTCGCACGTCCTCACCCCGTTCCTGCCCGACTGGGTGGCCGAACCGGAGGAGATCGCCGATACGGTGTGCTGGCTGGCCAGCGACGAGTCGCGCAAGGTTACCGCCGCGCAAATCCCGGTCGACCAGGGCTCGACGCAGTACTGATCACCGGCCGCGCGGGAATAGCTCCACCGTCGCGGCGTTTGCACACGTCATGAAAGCCTTCAGCGAAACCGAGCGCCAGGAGTTCCTCGCCGACAAGCACGTGGCGGTGCTGTCCGTCGCCGCCACCGAAGGCCGGCCACCGGCCAGCGTCCCGATCTGGTACGACTACACCCCCGGCGGAGACGTCCGGATCATGACCGGGGCGTCCAGTCGCAAGGCCCGATTGATCAAGCAGGCGGGCGCCGTGACGCTGGTGGTCCAGCGCGAGGAGCCGCCGTACCAGTACGTGGTGGTCGAAGGCACCGTGGTCGAGACCACCCAGCCGGCCCCGGCGGACCTGCAGGAGTCGATCGCCATCCGCTACCTCGGCGAGGAGGGCGGCCGCGCATTCGTGCAAAGCATGGAGGGCGTCGAGGAGGTGCTGTTCACCATCCGGCCCGACCGCTGGCTGAGCGCCGACTTCACCGGCGATCTCTGAGGAATCAGCCGATCAACTCCAGCGTCCCCAGCTCGCGGATCGCCCGGCAGCCGCGGCGCAGCATGGTCAGCACCATGTCGTCACCGCGCTCGGTGGCCGCAGCGAACGCAAAGCCCAGCGCCGAGATCAGCGGTGCCTGCAATACACCGAGCCGGTAATCGCGCCAACAGGTTTCGCGGTCGTAGTCGCCGACCCCGCCGGTCGTCAAGGCGCGGTGATAGTCGTCGACGAGCTGTTCTTCGATGGCGGCGCGCAATTGCGAATTGAGACTGGTTGCGGTGAAGTAGGCCAGATCCCGGGCCGGCAATCCCACACCGAGCGTCTGCCAGTCGACCACACTGACCCTGGTTCGCTCGGGATCGAACAGCAGGTTGTCCAGCCGGTAGTCGCCGTGCAGCAAGGCGAAGCGGTCGTACTCGGAAAGTAGCCACGGAGCGACCGAACTCATTGCCGCACCGAAGGTCTCGCGGTCTTGCGCGCTCATCCGATCGCCGAGCTTCGCCAGCGTGATGTCGGCACTCATCTTCGCCACCTCGCCCATGCCGTTGGCACCGGCTTCATCCGGCCGGGCAAACGCGATGCCGGGAAAATCGAGCCAGCCGGGATCACACCAGCTGGGTGCGTGCAGGCCGGCCAGCGCGGTAACCGCCAGGCGCGCCTCGCTTTCGCCACAACCGACCAGCTGGTCGCCCTGCACCGCCGGCGCCTGATCGGCAAGCAGCAGAGCGAAGTCCATTGCATCCTCGGTGATCTCGGAATAGAAGCAGCGCGGCGTCGGCACCTGGACCCGATGCACCACCGACGAGTAGAACGCGCATTCGCTGCGGTAGCCGATGACCACCCGGTCGCGCACCGTGTCGTCCTGGGCGGGCAGCTTGATCACAAACGTCTGCGGCAGGTCACCGGGGTCTGTCGCATAGCGAGCGGTCACCCGGTAGGTCGCCCCCGTCTGCCCCGTGCCGATCGGGGTCACGTCGACGTCGGCGACCTCGACGCAGGTGCCGCCGCCACTGAGCGCGGCCGACAGCCACTGCGGCGTCACGTCGCCGGGGTAACGCGGTATCGACAGCACCGCACTCATAGGCAGCACGCCCTCCTCTTGCGCAGGACAACTCCGTCCGACCGACAAACTGTAAGGCATACCGCAAGAGTGGCGGTCAACCGCGGTGCGCTAGTCGGGCACGATGCGCCATTCGGCGGCTTCGTGTTGCTGACGCCAGAATTCGTCGAAACGTCCTCCCGCAGCCAGCAATTCGTCGACAGTTCCGTCTTCGACCACTCGGCCGTTGTCGACGAACAGCACTCGGTCGGCGTTCCTGATGCTGGCCAGCCGGTGCGCGACGATCACCCGGGTGCGTGATCGCGGTTCGGCGGTGAGTGCGTCGACCACGGCGGCTTCGTTCTCGGTGTCCAGCGCGCTGGTCGCCTCGTCTACCAGCAGTATCGGTGCCGGCTTGAGCAATGCGCGAGCGATGCTGACCCGTTGCCGCTCACCACCGGACAGTGCCGAGCCGGCCTCGCCGACCACGGTGTCGGCGCCGTCGGGCAGCCTCGCGGCCAGCTCGTCGACGCGGGCGAGTGCCACCGCGCGCGCGAAGCGCTCCTCGGCGGCGCCTGGATCCCCGGCCAGCACGTTGTCGCGGATCGACCCGTGGAACAGGTAGGGATGTTGGAATACCATGCTGCTCGCCGCTCGTCGGCTTTCGGCGTCCAGCGTGGTCGCGTCGACCCCGTCGATCAGCACCCGGCCGCCGGTGGGCTCATGTAGCCCGGCGATCAGGGCCAGGATGGTGCTCTTGCCCGAACCGGACGGTCCGACGATCGCCGTGGTGCTGCCCGGGTCCAAGGTGAAGCTCACTCCGTCAAGCACCGATGAACCCGCGCCCTGGTAGCCGAACACGACGCCGTCGAACTCGATACGCGGGACCGTGGTGCCCTGCAGCGTGGCGTCGCCGACATTCATCAGCGGCGCGGTGAGCACCGCACGGATGTTGCCGAGCGTGGCGCGGGTGCTCTCCAGCGCCGGCGCCAGCTCGCTGATGGTGGTGAACGGTTCGAGGTAGCGCACGATGACGACGATCAACGCGATGGCCTGGGGCACCGTGAGCGTTCCGTTCATGGTCAGTGCGGTAGTCGCCGCGGCCAGCAGGATCAACGCGAGCTGGCTGGCGAGGCTGAACAGCAGCTGCCCGGGGACCTGCATGGAGAGCAACCGCATGGTGGCGCCGTGTTGTGCGGCCAGCGCGTCGCCGACCAGGCTTCTCGCGGGCTCGACACGCCGCGCGGCTCGCAGCGCCTGCTGGGTCCGGGCGAACTCGATGATCCGTTCGGTGAGCGCGCTGTTGGCGTCGGCCGCCGCGCCATCCGCGCGCCGCGCCAGGCGGGCCGACGCCCACAGCGCACCCAACAGCAGCGGCAGGCCACCCAGCGCGGCGACCCCCAGCTGCCAGGAAACCGGCAACAACACCACCGCGATGGCCGCGGGCAGCAGGATGGCCGAGATCAGCGGCGTGAGCAGGTTGACGACCAGGCCGACGAGTTCCGGACCGGTGGCTGCGATCGCCTGCCGTGCCGTCGCCGTGTGCTCGGCGGTGAACCAATCCAGCCGCACGCCGGGCAGCCGGTCCGCCACGTCGTGCTGACTGTGATCCAGCACCGCGAAGCCCAGATTGAAACCGATACGCGCAGTTGCGGTGTCGATCACCCAGCCGGTCACGGTGGCCGCGGTCAGCCAGCCCAGCCAGATCAGCGCGCGCTGCGGGACGTCGCCGAACAACGCCCCAACCAGAGGGACCAGCAGGACGGTGGCCACCGCGCGCACCACCACGGAGAGCAATGCCAGCACCGTGTAGGTGATGACCCGGTTGCGGCGATCCACCGGAACCAGACTCAGCCACGTGCGAATCATCGCGCCCCCTCGCCGGTCGTCCCAGCGGCCACCCGATCGCGACGGTCGCCCTGCCACAGCCGCCGGTACCGGCCGTCGGTGGCCAGCAGCTCGTCGTGCGTGCCGCGTTCGACGATGCAGCCGTGGTCGAGCACCACGATCTGGTGGGCCCCGGTGATCGTGTGCAGTCGATGTGCGATCACCAGCACGGTGCGGTCCCGGGTCAGCCGGTTGAGCGCTTGCTGCACAAGGTATTCCGATTCAGGGTCGGCGAACGCGGTGGCCTCGTCGAGGATCAGCACCGGGGTGTCGGCCAGGATCGCGCGAGCGATGGTGAGCCGTTGGCGTTCGCCCCCCGACAGGCCGCTGCCGGCGCCCAGCATGGTGTCGTAGCGGTCCGGCAGTCGCATGATGCGGTCGTGGATTTGCGCATCGCGCGCCGCCCGCTCGACCTGCACCGCGGTGGCATCCGGGGCGGCCAGCGCGATGTTTTCCGCGACGGTGCCGTGTACCAATTGCGTTTCCTGCAACACGAATCCGACCTGAGCATAGAGCTGGTCGGCGGTCATCGACCGAATATCTTGTCCCCCAACGCGTATCGCGCCCTGCCCGACGTCGTGAAACCGGGCCAGCAAGGCGGCCAAGGTCGACTTGCCGGATCCGGAAGGGCCGACCAGCGCCGTGACGGTGCCGGGCCGCAAGGTCAGCGATACGTTGTGAATGACCGGGACGTCAGGGCGGTAACCGAAGCCGACACGGTCGAACACCACCGTGCCCGGCGGATCTCGATGCGCTTCGCCCTTGTCTCGCACGGCGAGATCTGTTTCGTCGAGCGTGTTCTGCAGGCGCCGGGCGGCCAGCATGCCGGCGCGGATGCCGCCGAGGCCGTAAGCGATGCCCAGCAGTCGCGCGCCGAACGTCGTGCCCAGCAACAGGAACGGCAGTAGATTCACCGGATTCATCCGGCCCGTGACCACCAGCAACGTGCCCGTGACCGCGATGAGCCAGAGAAACGTGGAGGGGCGGGTGACCAGATCCATGAAGGTCTTCTTGCCGGCCAGCGGACGCTGCCAGGCGACCAGGAAGCCGACGTATTCGTCCAGGCGACGGCGGAAGCTGGATGCGGCGGCACCACCGAAGACGCGGATCACCGGCTGGCCTTCCAGGTATGCGCCCGCCTCGCCGCTCATCGTCTCCGCCCAGCGCTGCGACTGCGGGATGCGCGGGCCGGACTGGACGGTGAGGGACGAGGTCAGCACCAGGTACACGAGGACGGGCACAAACAACACCAGCGCCACCCGCCAGTCGACGGCGAACAGGTACACCAGCACCGCGACCGGTGCGACGGCCGCGGCGACCGCATCCGGGATGGCGTGAGTGACCAGGTAGTGCAGGGACAGCGTGTCGTCCTGCAGCAGCTGCTTGATCGAGCCCGACCCGCGCGCGGTGAACCAACCCAGCGGTAACCGAGACAGCTTGCGCAACAGGCGCAATCGCAAATCGCGGGCGAAGCGCGCGTCGACGACATGAAGCCAGAGTGTGAGCGCGGCGCCGAGCAACGCTCCCAGGCCCAGCAGCGACACCGCGGCGACGCCGATGTCGGCCAATCGGGACGCGGGCGCCCCGGAAACCAGGAGCCGGGCCAGCTCGACCAGCAACACGAACGGCGCCAGCTGCACCAGCGTGATCAGCGCCTGCAGCACGCCCGAGAGAATCAGCGCCGACCGCAGCGGCGCAAGCAGTCGGCCAGCGCCCCGGGCACGCCAATTCCCGCGGACCGCCGGGGCCGGTGTCGTGTCCGGTGCCTGCGGATCCGAATCCTGCTGCGCTGCAACATCTTTCGCCGATACGCTGGGAGTGAGGCCGTCGGATTCCTCCGGCTCGTCGCCACGGCGGGTGCCCATCGCGCGCCCGGCGCTCCAGTAGGCCTGGGCATGCACCTCCGATTTGGGAAAGCCGAACTCGTCGCGCAGCCGGGTTCGCACCTGCTTGAGCGTCGTGGCCTCGGGCGTCACCCACGCATACCAGTCGGACCAGTCCCGGCTTTCGATCGCGGCGGCGAGAGACGTCTCGTCGTGGCGGGCCACCCAGTGCAGCCGTAGCCGGGGATGCTGCGCGATGGGGATCAACGTGTCGTTGGCGTCGTGTTGTTCGAGGTACATCTCGATCGGGACTTCGTCCGGGACGACCCCGATGATTCCGTTCATCCCCGGGATGGACGCCGAGTCACCGATCAGCAGGTAACCGGCCGGCTGCTCGTCGGGCACGTCGAATCGCGATGAGCCCATCAGGGCCATGACCGCGATGGTGGCCCCGGGCGCCACGGTGCGTGCCCACAACGACGCCGGACCCGCGGGATCGTGCAACACGACGTCGACCGCGAAGCGTCCGGCCGCAACGTCCGCCTCCGAGATGGTGTACGCGCGCTGGAATTCCGTTTTCGATCCGTCCGGATCCGGAAACCAGAACCGCAGCCACGCGGCCGGTTCGGCATCGACGTCTTCGAACAGCGTCGGCGACGTCATGCGAACCCGCACGAAATGCGGGGCTATACGGACGGTTTCGATCACCGTCGCGGTGTGGTCGCGCGCGCCGAAGCTGCGCAGCATCACACCGGAGAATCCGCGCGCCATTAGCGGTCCTTTCTCGCGGCGCCCCGCGCCGCGGCGGCCGCGCCGATCTGACGGCCCGGGGGTTCACCGCCACGAGCCACGGATCGATGTGGCCGGCGCGGCGCTCGCCCACCTGAATTCGACACCTGCCGCAGATCACCGGCCACCCGGTCACGACTCGGTACGTTCCCCCACAAACTAAGGGTTGCCTTACCAAAGGTCAACCTGGGTCCGCCCACTCAGTAGCCTGAGATTCATGAGCGGTGAGTCGGCGGCGCCCGTGCTGCTGTACGACGGGGTCTGCGGCGTGTGCAACCGGTCGGTGCGCACGATCCTTCGACTCGACCCCACCGGCCCGCTGCGCTTCGCGGCGCTAGACAGCGTGTTCGCCAAGGCGATCATCGAGCGGCACCCGGCGATTGCCGGCGTTGACTCGGTGGTGTTCGTCGATGACCCCGGCGGGTCCGCGGAAAGGGTGGCTGTGCGATCCGCGGCCGTACTGCGTGTGGCGGATTATCTCGGCGGACCGTGGCGGACGTTGAAGGTCGCCCGTGTCATTCCGGCTCCGCTGCTCGACTGGCTTTACGACAGGTTCGCTGCGGTGCGCTATTGCGTCGGCGGCAAGTACGACAGTTGCCCACTGCCTCCCCCGGAGGTACGTGCCCGCTTCGTGGAGGGTTGACCGGTTATTGGCCGACGTCCGGGGCCAGGTCCGCTTCGGACTCTTTGCGCTTCAACTCGGCGAGCTTGCGGTCTTCTTCGGCCGCTTGGCGGTGCTTGATCGCGGACCGGCGGTGCACGTCCGTATGCGACACGCCCTGCTCGACGGTCCAGTCCTGTGTCCTGGCGACCCGCTCGTGTTGGAGCGCGGACTCCTCAAAGCTTCGCGCTGCGGACAGCCCTGCACGGGCGGCGCGTTCACGGGCCGCGGCGGCCCTGCGTTCGGCGCGCTCGACGTCCTGTGCGGTGACGGCATTTTCACTTGGTGGCGGTGGCTCCGTTTCAGTGGGCATGGCGACTCCCTTGTGTCCTGTGACTTCCAAGTACCCCGCCCAGAGGGATTGATGCCTACACGCTCAAGATTTGGTGTCGGGTGTTGAGTGCGGGCGGAGGGACTCGAACCCTCAAGCTCTTTCGAGCAATGGCACCTAAAACCATCGCGTCTGCCAATTTCGCCACGCCCGCGCGCGCGTGCCGATCGTATCGCCTGCGCCCCCGCCGAGTTGCCGGCACGGGCCCGACGAATTCGTCGGGCCCGAATCGGGAGCGGTACGGTCAAGGGGTGTCCACTACGCATCGTCGCAGGCCCGCGCTCGTCGCGCTGGTGATCGTCGCGGCGTGCGGCTGCCTGGCGTTGGGCTGGTGGCAGTGGACCAGGTTCAATTCCGTGTCCGGCTCCTTTCAGAACCTCGGCTATGCGTTGCAGTGGCCGCTGTTCGCGGGGTTCTGCGTGTACGCGTACCGCAAATTCGTCCGCTATGAAGAGGAACCACCACAGCCGCGCAGCACCGACGCGATGACGGAGATACCCGCCGGGCTGCTGCCCGAGCGACCGAAGCCGGCGGCGCAGGCATCCGATGATCCCGCGCTGCGCGAGTACAACACCTACCTGGCCGAGCTCGCCGCGCAAGACGCCGAAAAGCAGAAGAGGACAACCGCATGACCACACCGGAGACGCCCGGCACATCAGTGCCCATGGTTCCCGTCGACAAGATCCGCACCGCGTTGCTCGGGTACCGGATCATGGCGTGGACGACCGGTCTGTGGCTCATCGCGCTGTGCTACGAGATCGTCTCGCACCTCGTCTTCGGCCACGAGATCCGGTGGATCGAAGTGGTCCACGGCTGGGTGTATTTCATCTACGTGTTGACCGCGTTCAATCTGGCGGTCAAGGTGCGCTGGCCGCTCGGCAAAACGGTCGGCGTGCTGCTGTCCGGGACCATCCCGCTGCTCGGCATCATCGTCGAACACTTCCAAACCAGGGACGTCAAGGCACGTTTCGGGCTGTAGGGCACTCCCGCCCCATTGGGGCCCTGGCGTCCTAGCCCCTCGCGCGGGCCAGCGTTTCCAAAGCCGGCAACAGCAGCCGCAACGCCCGCCCGCGATGCGAGATGGCGTCCTTCTCGGCGGCGCTCAACTGCGCCGCCGTGCGGTCGTGTCCGTGCGGAATGAAGACCGGATCGTAGCCGAAGCCACCGTCGCCACGCGGTTCGCGGGCGATGCTGCCGGGCCATTCGCCGCGGACCACGACCTCCCCCGCCCCCGAGACGAGCGCACAGGCGGACACGAACGCCGCACCGCGCCGTCCGTCGGGCACGTCGCGTAATTGCGCCAGCAGCAACGCGGTGTTGCCCGCGTCATCACCGTGCGTGCCCGACCAGCGCGCCGACAGCACGCCGGGCATGCCATTAAGCGCGGCCACCTCCAGTCCGGAATCGTCGGCCACGCTTGCCAGCCCGCTCGCGGTGAACGCATCGCGCGCCTTGGCCAAGGCGTTGTCCTCGAAGGTTGCGCCCGTCTCCGGCGCTTCCTCGAACGGCGCCACGTCGTCGAGCGACACCAACGTCAATCCCGTCAGACCCGCCGCATCGAGCACCCGGCGCAACTCGGCCAGCTTTTTGGGGTTGCGGCTGGCGACCAGCAGCCGGCGCGTCAGCTGCCGAACGCCTTCGGCGCCGGGGCCCCCTCCGGAAGCACGCCGGGATACGGCAACCGCAGCGCCTCGCGCTGCGCGGCGAACAACTTGTCGCAGGCGGCCAGCGCCACGTCGAGCAATTTGTCCAGCGTCGACCGGGGGAAGGTGGCCCCCTCGCCGGTCCCCTGGACTTCCACGAGGGTGCCGGTGTCGGTGGCGACGACGTTCATGTCGACCTCGGCGCGGGAGTCCTCCTCGTAGGGCAGATCGACCCGGATGCGGCCGTCGACCACGCCGACGCTGACCGCCGCGATCGCACACGACAACGGGCGGGGATCCGACAGCTTGCCGGCCGCCGCGAGATAGGTCACCGCGTCGGACAACGCCACGAAGGCGCCCGTGATGGCCGCGGTCCGAGTGCCACCGTCGGCCTGCAAGACGTCGCAGTCGACGGCGATGGTGTTCTCCCCCAGCGCCGCCAGGTCGATGCAGGCGCGCAGGGAGCGGCCGATGAGCCGGCTGATCTCCTGGGTGCGCCCGGACAGGCGGCCCTTCACCGATTCACGGTCCGAGCGGGTATGGGTCGCCGACGGCAACATGGCGTACTCCGCGGTCAGCCAGCCCAGGCCCGAGCCCTTCCGCCAGCGCGGCACCCCCTCGGTCACGCTGGCGGTGCACATGACCTTGGTGTGGCCGAATTCGATCAATACCGAACCGGCGGGGTGTTCAGTGAAACCGCGGGTGATGACCACGGGCCGCAGTTCGTCGTCAAGGCGGCCGTCTTCTCGTCTCGTCACCCCGCAACCCTAAGCCAACCAAGCGCTACCGACGACGCGTGCCCCGCACCGAGGAGGCGGCCAAGTCGCGGGCGGCTCAGACCCGCTCGGAGCGGCGAATATCGAACGTCTCCCCGCACACCACCGCATGCACGGGACCATCGAACTCCGCCTTGGCCTCGCTGATCACGTCCTCACGCGAGGTCCACGGCGGGATGTGCGTCAGCAACAGTTCGTGCACGCCGGCCTCGGCTGCGGCCCGGCCCGCGTCGGTGCCCGACAGGTGCAGCGCGGGCGGACGGTCCGGCGAGTGCGTCCACGACGCCTCGCAGAGAAAAACGTCGGCCCCGCGAGCCAACTCGACAAGTTGATCGCATGCTCCGGTGTCACCGCTGTAGACGAACGATGCGCCGGAGGGATCGGTGATCTTCAAGCCGTAGGACTCGGTCGGATGTGCCACCACTCGCGGCGTCACCGTCAGCGCGCCAATCGTCACCGGCTCACCCTCGACCCAATGACGAACGTCAAAAATGTCCGAACAGTCATCGATCTCACCGCCGTAGGGCGACGACGCGGCACCCAACCGCGACCAGGTGTCGCCCGGGCCGTAGAGCAACGCCTTGCCCAGGGGACGCTTCGGGTGGTAGCGCCGCCACACGAAAAGTCCGGGCAGATCCAGACAGTGATCGGCGTGCAAATGCGACAACAGAACGTGCACCGAACCGGGATCGGCATAGCGCTGCAGCGCGCCGAGAACACCCCCGCCGAAGTCGATGACCAACGGCGGAGTGTCCGGTGCCCGGAGCAGATAACCCGACGCAGGCGAATCCGGACCCACCACGCTGCCGGAGCAGCCGAGCACGGTTATTCGCACGGACACTACTGTGCCATGCCCGATGGGACCGTGACGAAAACATGGCCGCATTGGTGTGACGAGAATCTCGCGCCGGCGTCAATCAATGCGCACCTGATGAACGGGTTGCACGCCGGTGACGGCCGGACCGAGGAACCGCGCCGCCAATGCGGTGAACGCCTCGGGATCACCGGTGGCTTCGAAAAGCCGCGTCGCGGGTGGGGCGTCGTGCGGCCGGAGCAAGTCTTGCTCGGTGAGCACCCGAAGCACTTCCTTGGCGGTCTCCTCGGCGCTGGAGACCAACGCCACATTGTCACCCATCGCCAGCTGGATGATCCCGGACAGCAAGGGATAGTGCGTGCAGCCGAGCACCAAGGTGTCGACCTGCGCGCGCTGCAACGGCTCCAGATATCCCTCGGCCAGTCCGAGCACCTGACGCCCGCTGGTCACGCCGCGCTCCACGAAGTCGACGAAGCGCGGGCAGGCCACCGCGGTGATCTCGGTGTCGCGGGCGGCGGCGAACGCGTCCTGGTACGCGTGCGAGTTGATGGTCGCCTGGGTGCCGATGACGCCGATCCGGCCGTTGCGGGTGGTCGCGACGGCGCGGCGCACCGCGGGCAGGATCACCTCGACCACGGGCACGTCGTAGCGTTCGCGAGCGTCGCGCAGGCACGCCGCGGAGGCCGTGTTGCAGGCGATCACCAATGCCTTGACGCCGCGGCCGACGAGATCGTCGCCGATGGCCAGCGCGTGCGCTCGGACCTCGGGGATGGTCAGCGGGCCGTACGGACCGTGGCCGGTGTCGCCGACGTAGACGATGTCCTCGTCGGGCAGCTGGTCGATGATCGCTCGCGCGACGGTGAGTCCACCCACACCGGAGTCGAAGACCCCGATGGGCGCCAGCGCCGAACTCATGTCTTGGTCCGCGGCACACGGGTGCCGGCGCTCCTCGACGTCCGGCCCTTACGCTCCGGTGCGGACAACAGGTAGGCGGCCACGACGCCGGCGAGCGCCCCGCACAAGTGGCCCTGCCACGACACGCCTCCGCACCTGCCGAGCACCGGCATGGCTCCGAGCAGGACGCCACCGTAAGCGAACATCACGACCAGCCCGACGATGATGTCGCGCATCCGGCGGACGAAGATCCCGAACACCAGCAGGAAGGACAGCCAGCCGAAGATCAGGCCGGAGGCCCCGATGTGATCGGTGGGTCCGCAGCTGCTGCCGACGTTGCCGATGAGCCAGGTCCCGAAGCCACCGAGGATCCACACGATCGCGGTCGCCCAGACGAACCGGGACAAGCCAGCCAGCGTCATCAGGAATCCCAGGATCAGCAGCGGCACGGTGTTGGCCATCAGGTGCTGCCAGCTCTCGTGCAACACCGGGGCGAAGACGATGCCCCACAGGCCGTCGGCTTCCAGCGGCCTGATGCCGTTGGCGTCCAGCGAATGCCGGGTCAGCTGGTCGATCAGCTCGACGACGTAAAGCAGCGCGACAAAGGTGAGGATCGTGGCGGCACCCACCGCCGCGGCGGACCGCTTCTTCGTCTGGGCGGCGGGCACCCTCGGCGCGGTCTTACCCATGGCTGCCCTTCCAGCGTGTTTCCAGCATGTCAAGGCTACCGGCGCCGCGGCCGGCCGGTTTCATCGACCGAACGCGCCGGGCAGCACGTCGCGATAGCTCGGTATGCCGGCGATCGAGTCGGCCGCCAGCACCCCGGCCAGCACCGCCTGCGCCAGGCAATCGGCGGCGGCGATGCCGACCTCGGTGGCCAGCGGGGTCTCCGGGGAGAAGGCGGCGGGCGGCGGCTTTGCGCTGGCCGCCGGAGCCACCTCGATCGCCCCGGTGGCCAGCACGAACACCGTGTCGCCGTCGACCGGCGTGTGCGCCGGCCGGATGCTGCGGGCCAGGCCGTCGTGGGCGGAGATCGCCACCCGCCGGCACGCCGCCGGGCTCAGGGCGGCGTCGGTGGCCACCACCGCGATCACGGTGTTGAGCGGGTTGTCCACCGGATTCGACGGGGACGGTAACCGGGCGAAGGCGTCGATCTGCTCGGCCGGCGGCGGCCGCAGCCCGAACTCCCGGGCCAGGTCCGCCATCCACGGCAAGCCGGTGGTCCGGTCGACGACCTCGCCCGCGGCGTTCACCACGGCGACCGCCCCGACGGTCACGCCCGACGGCAGTGCCCTGGACGCGGTTCCGACGCCGCCCTTGAGCGCTCCGGCGCGTGCCCCGACCCCGGCGCCGACGGTCCCCACGGCCATCGTGTCGCTGTCTTCGGCGGCGGCGCAGGCCAGGTAGCCGAAGTCGGCCGTCGGGCGGCAGTCCCAGCCGCCGACCGGGAGATCGAAGATCACCGCTCCCGGAACGATGGGCACCAGCCCGCCGTCCATCGCCACACCGCGGTCGCGTTCCTCCAGCCAGCGCATGACCCCGTCCGCCGCGGCCAGACCGTAGGCGCTGCCTCCGGCCAGCAACACCGCGTCCACGAACCGCACGGTGTTGGCCGGGTCCAGCAGGTCGGTCTCGCGGGTTCCGGGCGCACCGCCCCGGCAATCGACGGCGCCGACGGTGCCCGGCGGGGTGAGCACGACGGTGACGCCGCAAGCCCAGCCCGCGCCCAGTGACGCGTCGGGATCCAGTTTCTGGTAGTGGCCGACCCGGATGCCCCCGACGTCGGTGATGGCGTTCATCTGCCGCCGCTCATCGGGGTCCCATCAGCACCAGGACCAGGTACTCCTGCAACACCGTCAGCCACTGGTACACGTCGAAGTGCACGGCCAGCGGATGGTCGGCCGGCAGGCGTTCCGGGCCCTCCGGCCCGACTTCGAGCATGACTCCCAGGGTCAGCCGGATGTCGTTGACCGCGGCGATCCACGAGTTCGCGTCGTCTTCGGTCAACTCGAAGCGGCCGCCATCGGCGGGGACCGTATGCAGCAACCGCTGTGCGGCAACGCGTTTAGCGTTGACGATGTCGGGCTCGTGCAGGCTGCGCAGTGCGGCGTTGAGACTATCCGCCGCCTCGGGCGGCGTGGTGTCCTCGGCGTCGTGCCGGTAGAAGTCGGGCAGCAGCCGTCGCAGCGTGGGATCCTTCGGCGGCTCGGCGTTGCCGGTCCTGATTCCGGTGATCTCCTCGAGTTCGTCTGCCGGCGAAGAAGATTCACGCTCATCGAGCAAGCCGATCATCGCCGTGGCCAGGTTCTTGAGCAGGGCGGCCTCATGCGAAGCCAGGGTCGACCGAAAACGCGGACCGCTTGCGGTCTCGACCCGCTTCCATTTGCGCACAGGGAATCGCCAGCGCCTCGGGCTTCAGCGGTCCTGCTGCATCGTCGCCCACAGACCGGCGGCGTGCAGCTTGGACACATCGACTTCCATGGACTCCCGACTGCCGGCGGACACCACGGCCTTTCCTTCGTTGTGCACCTGCAGCATCAGCTTGGTGGCATGCGGCTCGCTGTAGCCGAACAATTTCTGGAACACATACGTCACGTAGGTCATCAGATTGATCGGGTCGTCCCAGACGATGGTGACCCACGGACTCGACGTGGCCTCTACCGGAGCGGACTCTTGTTGTCCTGTAGTGCCCGGCTTAGTGGGCGCTGACATAACAACCATGGCCTACACGATACCGAGGGTTGGCCGACGTTTCCGAGCCCCGATCGCAGCCGATACCGTTATGGAATGAACGACCCGGTCGTTACTGGGCTGCTGACCGACAAGTACGAGTTGACGATGTTGGCGGCGGCGCTGCGAGACGGCAGCGCCGCTCGACGGACCACCTTCGAGCTTTTTGCCCGCCGGCTGCCCGAAGGGCGCCGCTACGGCGTGGTGGCCGGCACCGGCCGGCTGCTCGAAGCGCTGCCGCAGTTCACCTTCGATGATCAGGCATGCCAGTCGCTGGGGCAGTTCCTCGACCCAGATACGTTGCGGTACTTGCGCGAATTCCGGTTCGGCGGTGACATCGACGGTTACGCCGAGGGCGAGCTGTACTTTCCCGGGTCTCCGGTGCTGTCGGTCAGTGGGACATTCGCCGAATGTGTGGTGCTCGAGACGCTGGCGCTGTCGATTTTCAACCACGACATCGCGGTCGCTTCCGCCGCGGCGCGCATGGTGAGCGCGGCCAGGGGACGCCCGTTGATCGAGATGGGATCGCGACGGACGCACGAGCAGGCCGCCGTCGCCGCGGCCCGCGCCGCCTACCTGGCCGGCTTCGCCGCGTCGTCCAATCTGGAGGCGCAGCGCTGCTACGGGATACCCGCCGAGGGCACCTCCGCGCACGCGTTCACCATGCTGCACGCCCGCGCCGACTCCCCCACGGAATCGACCGAATTGGCGGCCTTTCGAGCGCAGGTCGACGCCCTCGGCGTCGACACCACCCTGCTGGTGGACACCTATGACGTGACGACCGGTGTGGCCAACGCGGTGGCCGCCGCGGGTACCGGGCTGGGCGCGGTGCGCATCGACTCCGGCGAGCTGGGCGTGCTGGCCCGCCAGGTGCGTGAACAGCTCGACAAGCTGGGAGCCACCCGGACCCGCATCGTGGTCTCCGGTGACCTCGACGAGTTCTCCATCGCGGCGCTGGCCGCCGAGCCGGTGGACAGTTACGGCGTGGGAACGTCGGTGGTGACCGGCTCGGGCGCCCCGACGGCAAACATGGTGTACAAGCTCGTCGAGGTGGACGGCCTTCCGGTCCAAAAACGCAGCAGCCACAAGGAATCCCACGGCGGGCGCAAGGAGGCGCTGCGCCTGTCGCGCGGCTCCGGCATCATCACCGAGGAGGTGGTGTATCCCGCCGGCCAGCAGCCAGCCGTCTCCGAACCGGCCCGGGTATTGACCGTCCCGCTGGTGCGCGGCGGAGAGCTGGTGTCCAAACCGAACCTCGCCGCGGCGCGGGAGCTGGTAACTTCCGGGCTGCGCAGTCTGCCATGGGAGGGATTGAACTTGTCGCACGGCGATCCCGCGGTCATGACGACGCAGATTCCTCCCGGCCGGCGCTAGCGCCGGCCCGAACAGCGAAGAGGGTAGCCACGTCCGACGTTTCCGTGTCCGAGCTGCTGGCCACCGCCGTGGCCGCGCTCGGCGGTAGTGAACGCAGCGGCCAGCAGGAGATGGCCGCCGCGGTGGCGCGGGCCTTCGCCACCGAGGAACACCTGGTGGTGCAGGCCGGCACCGGCACCGGCAAGTCGCTCGCCTACTTGGTGCCCGCGATCGTCCACGCCCTTGACGACGACTCCCCCGTCGTCGTGTCGACCGCCACGATCGCTCTGCAACGTCAGCTCGTCGATCGCGATCTGCCCAGGCTGGTCGATGCCCTGGCCGATGCGCTGCCGCGCCGACCGCAGTTCGCGTTGCTCAAGGGGCGGCGAAACTACTTGTGCTTGAACAAGATTCATAACGGCGGCGCGACCGACGGGGACGAAGGCGACGACCGCCCGCAGGAAGAGCTCTTCAACCCCATGGCGGTCAGCGCGTTGGGCCGCGACGTGCAACGGCTCACCGAATGGGCGTCGAGCACCGAATCCGGTGATCGCGACGACCTGAAGCCTGGGGTGCCGGACCGATCCTGGTCGCAGGTCAGCGTTTCCGCGCGGGAATGCCTTGGCGTGGCGCGCTGCCCGTTCGGCACCGAATGCTTTTCCGAACGGGCCAGAGCCCAGGCCGGTCGTGCCGATGTAGTGGTGACCAACCATGCGCTGCTGGCCATCGACGCGGTGGCCGAAACCGCGGTGCTGCCCGAGCATGCGCTGCTGGTCGTCGACGAAGCGCACGAGCTGGTCGATCGGGTCACATCGGTGGCCACAGCGGAGCTGACCTCGGCCTCCCTCGGCGTGGCCGCCCGGCGCATCGCCCGGCTGGTGGACCCGGAGTTGGTCCAGCGCCTGGAGGCGACGACGGCCAACTTCGCCTCGGTCATCCACGACGGCGCGCCGGGCCGCATCGATCGCCTCGACGAGGAGCTGGCGACCTACCTGACGGCGCTGCGCGACGTGGCGACGGCGGCGCGCTCCGCGATCGACACCACGCACGACCCCAAGGCGGCGTCGGCGCGCGCCGAAGCCGTTGCGGCACTTAGCGAGATCTCGGACACGGCGTCGCGCGTGCTGGCATCGTTCGGGCCGGCCATCCCCGACCGCACCGACGTGGTGTGGCTGGAGCACGAGGAGATCAGGGGTTCGGCGCGTCCGGTGTTGCGGGTGGCTCCGCTGTCGGTTGCCGGGCTGCTGCGGTCCCGGGTGTTCTCGCGGTCGACGGTGGTGCTGACGTCGGCGACGCTGACCATCGGCGGCTCATTCGACGCGATGGCCACGGCATGGGGGCTGACCGCCGAAGACGGCGACGCGCGGTGGCGCGGCCTGGACGTGGGTTCGCCGTTCCAGCACGCCAAAGCCGGCATCCTGTACGTGGCCGCGCACCTGCCCCCGCCGGGACGCGACGGCACCGGCTCGGCCGAGCAGCTCAACGAAATCGCCGAGCTCATCACCGCCGCGGACGGGCGCACCCTGGGCCTGTTCTCGTCGATGCGGGCGGCCCGGGCCGCCGCCGAGGCGATGCGCGCACGGCTGTCGACGCCGGTGCTCTGCCAGGGCGACGACAGTACGTCGGCGCTCGTCGAGCAGTTCAGCGCCGACCCGCAAACGTCACTGTTCGGCACGCTGTCGCTGTGGCAGGGCGTCGATGTGCCCGGTCCGTCGCTGTCGTTGGTGCTGATCGACCGCATCCCGTTTCCCCGGCCCGACGATCCCCTACTGGGTGCGCGACAGCGCGCCGTCGCCGCGCGCGGCGGCAACGGCTTCATGGCGGTCGCCGCCAACCATGCGGCGCTGCTGCTGGCGCAAGGATCGGGGCGGCTGTTGCGCCGGGTCACCGATCGCGGTGTGGTCGCGGTGCTGGACTCACGCATGGTCACCGCCGGCTACGGCGGCTACCTGCGGGCCTCGCTGCCGCCGTTCTGGCAGACCACCAACGGGGACCTGGTGCGCCAGGCGCTGCAGCGACTGCGGACGGCTTCGGCATCCGAACAGGGCCTGTCGGCCTGACCGGTGCGTGGCTATTAAGCCAGCGTGACCAGGCCGAGCTCGTTACTGGCCGCCAGCATCGGATGGTGGGGCAGCACGCGCACGGTGTAGCCGACCGACCCCGCCAGCGGCAGCGGCGTCGTCGTCGAGAACACCTGGTTGCCGCCCTCGGCGGTGCCGGTGTAGGACATCTCCACGGTGATCGGGTCCAGCAGGGCATCGCTGGCGTCGACCCGGCCCACCAGCGCCTGGACGGTGACCTCGTCGGGCGCCAAACCGGCCAGCTGCACGGTGGCGGTCAGGGTCAGTTTGGAACCGAGCACCGGACTGTCCGGCAGGCCGGTGCTGTCGACGTCGGTGATGACGATCTTTGGCCAGGCCTGCTGGGCGCGCCAGCGGTACGCGGCCAGTTCACGGGCGGCGCCGAACTCGCCGCCGCTCGCCGCGTCTTCGGCGGGTGCGATCGTCTTGCGCAGCGATTGCGCGGCGGGGGTGTAGTACTGCTCGACGTAATCACGCACCATGCGGGATGCCAACACTTTCGGACCGAGCGTCTGCAGGGTGTGACGCACCATTTCGATCCAGCGCGGCGGCACGCCGTGCTCATCGCGCTCGTAGAACTTCGGCGCCACGGCTTCTTCCAGCAGCGTGTACAGCCCGCTGGATTCCAGATCGTCGCGCCGTTCCTCGTCGGCCACGCCGTCGGCAGACGGTATCTCCCAACCGTTTTCGCCGTCGTACCATTCATCCCACCAACCATCGCGGATGGACAGGTTCAGCCCGCCGTTGAGCGCGCTCTTCATTCCCGAAGTGCCGCAAGCTTCCAACGGCCGCAGCGGATTGTTCAGCCAGACGTCACAACCCCAGTACAGCAGTCGCGCCATGGACATGTCGTAGTCCGGCAGAAAAGCGATGCGGTGGCGCACCTCCGGTCGGTCAGCAAAGCGCACGACTTGCTGGATCAGCGCCTTGCCGCCGTCGTCGGCCGGATGGGATTTTCCGGCGACGATCAGCTGAATGGGCCGCTCCTGGTCGAGCAGCAGCCGTTCCAGCCGATGCGGATCCCGCAGCATCAGCGTCAGCCGCTTGTAGGTCGGCACCCGCCGCGCGAACCCGATGGTCAACACCTCCGGGTCGAAGGCGGTTGCTATCCAACCCAATTCGGCGTCCGAGGCGCCTCGTTCCAGCCAGGAGCGACGTAGCCGCCGCCTGACGTCGTCGACCAACATTGACCTCAGCTGCGAGCGGATCCACCACAGATGGGTGGTGTCGACCTGCTTGAGTCGAAGCCACACCCCCGGGTCGCTGAACGAATCCGACCCGGCCAGCTCACGGCCCAGCTGCAGCCACTGCGGCGCCGCCCACGTGAGCGCGTGCACTCCGTTGGTAATCGAGCCGATCGGCACCTCACTCGCGTCGAAGCCCGGCCACAGTTCGTTGAACATGGATCGGCTCACCCGGCCGTGCAGCGACGACACCCCGTTGGCGCGCTGGGCCAGCCGCAGACCCATGTGGGCCATGTTGAACTTGGTGGGGTCGTCCTCGGCGCCGAGCGCCAGGATGCGGGCCGTCGGCACCCCCGGCAGCAACGCCGGCGCGGCATCGGATGTGTGCGCCTTCTCGCCGGATTCCGCTGCGTCGCCCGCGTGGTCGTCGAAATACCGCCGCACCATCTCGATGGGAAAGCGGTCGATCCCGGCGGGCACCGGCGTGTGGGTGGTGAACACGGTGCTGGACCGAACGACCGTCAGGGCGGTGTCGAAGTCCAATCCCGGACCGGTCATCAGCTCGCGAATGCGTTCCGCTCCCAGGAAGCCCGCGTGGCCCTCGTTCATGTGGAACACCTCGGGCGCGGGCAGGCCGTGAATGTCGGTGAAGGCGCGGATCGCCCGCACCCCACCGATGCCCGCCAGGATCTCCTGTCTCATCCGGTGTTCCTGGTCGCCCCCGTAGAGACGGTCGGTGACGCCGCGCAGATCGTGCTCGTTCTCGGGAACATCGGAATCCAGCAGCAACAGCGGGACCCGGCCCACCTGCGCGACCCAGATCCGGGCGTGCAGCTGCGCGGAGTCCGGCAGCATCAGCTCTACGAGGGCGGGCTCGCCGGTCGCGCCGGTCAGCAGTCGCAGCGGCAGGCCTTGCGGGTCCAGCGACGGATAGGTCTCGTTCTGCCAGCCGTCGGCGGTCAACGATTGCCGGAAGTAGCCGGAGCGGTAGTAGAGCCCCACCGCTACCAGCGGCACCCCCAGATCGGACGCGGACTTCAGGTGGTCGCCGGCGAGGATTCCCAAGCCGCCGGAGTAGTTGGGTAGCACCTCGGCGATGCCGAACTCCATCGAGAAGTAGGCGATGGCGGCCGGCATTTCGGCGCCCCGCTCCTGCTGCTGCTGGTACCACAGCGGGCGGCTCAGGTAGTCGTTCAAGTCGGCGGACAGCGCGTCGAGCCGGGCCAGGAAACTCTCGTCGAGCGCCAACTCATCGAGCCGCGCCGGATTGACTGCACCGAGCAATGCCACCGGGTCGCTGCCGCACCGCTGCCACAACTCCGGGTCGGTGGTGGCGAACAAGTCCTGGGTGGGTTTGTTCCACGACCACCGCAGGTTGGTGGACAGCTGATCCAGCGCGGTCAGACGCTCCGGAAGGTGAGCACGGACGGTAAACCGGCGGAGGGCTTTCACGCGTTACTACCTTACTGAGGTTCGCTCTCCGTGCATGGTGGAGGGACGGGCCGCTTTTCCTCGTCGGTGTGTGACCGAAGACTAGGGTGGGTATCGAGTAGTTACCGGGGTCGCAACGATGCCTCCCCATACAGAAAGTTTCCCCACGACAGGAAGTTTCCCCGACGAGCGGCATCCCGCGCGGATCAGACGCGCAATTGGCCGCACACAATCGGAACGGAGTGGTGGTGCCCGGTCGTGTCGAGATCGATAACGTCCAGCCGGTCGTTTCCTGTGGCGCATATCCCGCGAAAGCCGTGGTCGGCGAGGTCGTGCCGGTCAGGGCCGCGGTATGGCGGGAGGGCCACGAGGCCGTCGCGGCGACCTTGGTCGTGCGCTACCTCGGCCCCGGCTATCCGCAAGTAGCCGAGGCACGCCGGGTCAAGGCGGTTCAGGCCCCGGAAAAGCCGGTAACCCGCCGCGACGGCAAAGTGGACCAGCAACGCATCAAGCCGCTGTTGCTGCCAATGACGATGGGTGACGAACCCTACGTGTTTCACGGTCAGTTCACCCCCGATCAGGTCGGATTGTGGACGTTCCGGGTGGACGGATGGGGCGACCCGATTCATTCCTGGCGGCACGGGCTGATCGCCAAACTGGACGCGGGCCAGGGCGAGACCGAACTGTCCAATGACCTTCTGGTCGGCGCCGCGTTGTTCGAGCGCGCGGCGACGGGCGTGCCGCGCGCATTGCGCGAACCGCTGCTGGCCGCCGCCGCCGCGCTGCGCAAGCCCGGCGACCCGGTCACCCGAACGGCGCTGGCGCTGGGGCCCGAGATCGAGGAAATATTGGCGGACTATCCGCTGCGCGATCTGGTCACCCGGGGCGAGCAGTACGGCGTCTGGGTGGACCGGCCGTTGGCCCGGTTCGGCTCCTGGTATGAGATGTTTCCCCGTTCAACCGGCGGGTGGGACGCCGAGGGCAACCCGGTGCACGGCACCTTCGCCACGGCCGCCGCCGAGCTTCCGCGTATCGCGGCAATGGGATTCGACGTCGTCTACCTGCCGCCGATTCACCCGATCGGCAAGGTACATCGCAAGGGGCGCAACAACTCCCCGACCGCCGCCCCCGGCGATGTGGGGTCACCCTGGGCGATCGGCAGCGACGAAGGTGGCCATGACGCCGTCCATCCGGATCTGGGCACCATTGAGGATTTCGATGCCTTCGTCGCGGCGACCCGCGAGCTGGGCATGGAGGTCGCACTGGACCTCGCGCTGCAATGCGCACCGGATCATCCGTGGGCCCGCGATCACCGCAACTGGTTCACCGAATTGCCGGACGGGACCATCGCCTACGCGGAGAACCCGCCGAAGAAATACCAGGACATCTATCCGATCAATTTCGACAACGACCCGGCCGGCCTGTACGACGAGGTGCTGCGGGTGGTCCGGCACTGGATGGACCACGGCGTCAAGTTCTTTCGCGTTGACAATCCGCACACCAAACCGCCGGATTTCTGGGCCTGGCTGATCGGCGCGGTCAAGGCCATCGATCCCGACGTGCTGTTCCTGTCCGAGGCGTTCACGCCGCCGGTCCGCCAATATGGACTGGCCAAACTGGGGTTCACCCAGTCCTACAGCTACTTCACCTGGCGGACGGCGAAGTGGGAACTGACCGAGTTCGGCAACGACATCGCCAAGCTCGCCGACTTCCGACGACCCAACCTGTTCGTCAACACCCCCGACATCCTGCATGCCATCTTGCAGCACAACGGTCCCGGAATGTTCGCGATCCGCGCGGTGCTGGCGGCGACCATGGGGCCGGCCTGGGGCGTGTACTCGGGTTACGAACTGTTCGAACACCGAGCGGTCCGGGAGGGCAGCGAGGAATACCTGGACTCGGAGAAGTACCAGTTGCGGCCCCGCGATTTCGCGGGTGCGCTCGCCGAGGGACGCTCGCTTGAGCCATTCATCACGCGGCTCAACGCGATTCGCCGACTGCACCCCGCGCTGCAACAGCTGCGCACGATCCATTTCCACACCGTGGACAACGACGCACTGCTCGCCTACTCCAAGTTCGACCCGACGACCGGCGACTGCGTCTTGGTGGTCGTGACGCTCAACGCGTTCGGCGCCGAGGAGGCCACGCTGTTTTTAGATATGGAAGCTTTGGGTATGGAGCCCTACGAGCGTTTTTGGGTGCGCGACGAGATCACCGGCCAGGAATTCCAGTGGGGGCAGAGCAATTACGTTCGCATCGACCCCGGGCAGGCGGTCGCGCACATCATCAATATGCCGCTCATACCGTATGACTCACGAATGACATTGTTCCGCAGGCGATGAAACGGACCGGAGGTGAAAGGGACATGAGCCAAGCCGATCAACTCGCTCGGACGCACTTGGCGCCCGATTCGGCCGACCTGTCGCGCCTGATCGCCGGCACCCACTACAACCCGCACAGCATTCTGGGCGCCCACGAGTACGGCGATCACACCGTCATTCGGGCGTACCGGCCGCACGCGGTCGAAGTCGTCGCGCTGGTCGGTGATGACCGATTCCCGCTGCAGCACATCGAATCGGGTCTTTTCGCGGTGGCGTTGCCGTTCGTCAACCTGATCGACTACCGGCTGCAGATCACCTATGAGGGCGCCGATCCGTACACCGTCGCCGATGCGTACCGGTTCCTTCCCACGCTGGGCGAGGTCGACCTGCACCTGTTCGGGGAGGGTCGCCACGAGCGGCTGTGGGAAGTGCTTGGCGCACATCCTCGCTCGTTCACCACGGCTGACGGCGTCGTCACCGGGGTGTCGTTTGCGGTGTGGGCGCCGAACGCCAAGGGCGTCAATCTCATCGGTGAGTTCAACGGCTGGACCGGCAGTGAAGCCCCGATGCGGGTACTGGGCTCATCGGGCGTCTGGGAGCTGTTCTGGCCCGGGTTCCCCGTCGGTGGGCTGTACAAGTTTCGGGTGCACGGCGCCGACGGTGTCGTGACCGAGCGGGCCGACCCGATGGCGTTCGCCACCGAGGTGCCACCGCACACCGCCTCCCGGGTCACCCTCAGCGACTACACCTGGGAAGACGCCGACTGGATGGCGGAGCGTGCGCAACGCAACCCCGTCTTCGAGCCGATGAGCACCTACGAGGTTCACCTGGGCTCCTGGCGCCCCGGACTCAACTACCGCCAATTGGCCCGTGAACTGACCGATTACGTGGTGGAGCAAGGGTTCACGCACGTCGAATTGCTGCCGGTGGCCGAGCATCCCTTCGCCGGATCGTGGGGCTACCAGGTGACGTCGTACTACGCGCCGACGTCCCGGTTCGGCACACCGGACGAGTTCCGTGCTCTGGTCGATGCCCTGCACCAGGCCGGCATCGGAGTTCTGGTGGACTGGGTGCCGGCGCACTTCCCGAAGGACGCCTGGGCGCTGGGCCGGTTCGACGGCACGCCGCTCTACGAGCACTCCGACCCGAAGCGCGGCGAGCAACTCGATTGGGGCACTTACGTATTCGACTTCGGCCGTCGGGAGGTTCGAAACTTCCTGGTGGCAAACGCGCTGTTTTGGCTCGAAGAGTTCCACATCGACGGCTTGAGGGTGGATGCTGTCGCCTCGATGCTCTACCTGGATTACTCACGCCCCGAAGGCGGCTGGACCCCCAACATCTATGGCGGCCGGGAGAATCTGGAGGCCGTACAGTTCCTGCAGGAGATGAACGCCACGGTGCACAAGACCGCCCCGGGCATCGTCACCATCGCCGAAGAGTCAACCTCATGGCCCGGGGTGACTCGTCCGACAAACCTTGGCGGCCTGGGCTTTTCGATGAAGTGGAACATGGGCTGGATGCACGACACGCTGGACTACATCAGCCGCGATCCGATCCACCGCAGCTACCACCACCACGAGATGACGTTCTCGATGCTCTATGCATTCAGCGAAAACTACGTGCTGCCGATCAGCCACGACGAGGTGGTCCACGGCAAGGGCACGCTGTGGAGCCGGATGCCGGGCAATAATCACGTCAAGGCGGCCGGGCTGCGTAGCCTGCTCGCCTATCAGTGGGCGCACCCGGGCAAGCAATTGCTGTTCATGGGCCAGGAATTCGGGCAGCGCGCGGAGTGGTCGGAGGAGCGCGGTCTGGATTGGTGGCAGCTCGACGAGCAAGGGTTCTCCAACGGGGTGCTGCGCCTGGTCCGCGACATCAACGAGATCTATCGCAGTCATCCGGCGTTGTGGAGCCAGGACACGGTGCCCGACGGCTACTCCTGGATCGACGCCAACGACTCAGGCAACAACGTGCTGAGCTTCCTGCGCTACGGCAAGGACGGCTCGGTGATGGCGTGCGTGTTCAACTTTGCGGGCGCCGAGCATGGCGGATACCGGCTGGGGCTGCCGTCGGCCGGTCGCTGGCGCGAGGTGCTCAACACCGACGCGACGGTTTACAACGGTTCCGGTATCGGCAATATGGGCGGCGTCGACGCCACCGAGGACCCCTGGCATGGCCGACCGGCCTCGGCGCTGCTGGTGCTGCCGCCCACGTCAGCGCTGTGGCTGGAGCCGGAGTAAAGCTCCGGCCCGCCTCAGTACAGCGCGTTGGCGAGGTTGCGCCGTCCGGCGATGACCTCGGGATCGGCCGGGTCGAAGAGTTCGAACAGCTCGACCAGCCGGGTGCGGACCAGGGTGCGATCGTCCCCAGATGTGCTGCGTACCAAGGCGATCAGGCGATCGAACGCCGCACTGACATCCTGATTGAGGATCTGCACGTCGGCCGCCGCCAGGGCGGCTTGGATGTCGCTGGGCCCGGCGTCGGCGGCGGCGACGGCGTCCGGGCGTTGCGCAGTTGCGCGGGTGAGGAATTCGATCTGCCGAATCGCACCCTTGGCTTCGGTGTGGCCCGGGTTGGCGTCCAGTATCGCCTGATACGACGCCTTTGCCGCCTCGAAGTTACCGTCCTCCAACTGTTGGCGCGCCGCGGCCAGCTCGGGGTCGACGGCCTCCGGCTCGCCGGAACCCGTTGAGCCCCTGAGTTTTCCGGCGGTCGCCGACAGAATCTGGTCCAGCCATCCGCGCAACTGTTCGGCCGGCTGCATTCCCTGGAAGCTCGATATCGGCTGACCGGCGGCCAGCGCCACCACGGTGGGGACGGCGTCGACACCGAATATCTGCGCAACCCTGGGCGCGACGTCGACGTTGACCGTCGTCAACGACCACTTGCCGTTGTCCTGGGCGGCCAGGCCGGCGAACGTGTCCAGCAGCTGCACACACGCGTCGCTGCGCGGTGACCACAGCAGCACAACGACGGGCACTTCCTCGGACCGCAGCAGCACCTCGGCCTCGAAGTTGGCCTCGGTGACCGCGATGATTCCCGGATCGCCCTCGGCCGCCGACGGCCCTGATCCGGAAGGCCCGCCCGCGGGCTGGGGCCGCTGCTTGAGACCGGAGAGATCTACCGCACCAGCCAGGGCGGGGCCGATAGAGGGACGCGGACGTGTCACGCCTCAAGTTTGTCATGCGGGCGGGCTACCTATCCACCCGGTCGCGGTGCCACTCGCACAGCGGCGCATCGGCCGAAAATGCGCTCCGGAAGGGCTCGCGGTCGGCAAATATGACGAAGATCACAAATCAGCGCCGGCGCGCCGCGCCAGCAACGACGGCGAGGGCCCCGAACCGTGGCTAACCCGCGCGCAGAATCAGGGCGTCGCCCTGCCCGCCGGCCCCGCAGAGCGCCGCGACGGCGTACCCGGAGCCGCGTCGGGACAACTCCAGGGCGGCATGCAGCGTGATCCGCGCCCCGGACATCCCGATCGGGTGCCCGACGGCGATCGCGCCGCCGTTGACGTTGACCAGGTCGGGATTGACGCCCAGTTCGCGGGTCGACGCCAGCGCCACCGCGGAAAACGCCTCGTTGATCTCGATGACGTCGAGCTGGTCCACGGAGATGCCCTCCCGGCCGATCGCCTTCTTGATCGCGTTGGCCGGCTGTGATTGCAGGGTGGAGTCGGGCCCGGCCACCACGCCGTGCGCGCCGATCTCGGCCAGCCAGGTCAGCCCCAATTCCTGCGCCTTGGCTTTGCTCATCACCACCACCGCAGCCGCGCCATCGGAGATCTGGGAGGCCGAACCGGCGGTGATGGTGCCGTCGCGGCGAAAGGCCGGCTTGAGGCCGGCCAGCGACTCGGCGGTGGTGTTGGCGCGGATCCCCTCGTCCTCGGTGAACTGCAGCGGATCACTTTTGCGTTGCGGGATGTTGACCGGCACCACTTCGTCGGTGAAGACGCCGTCCTTCCAGGCCGCGGCCGCCCTCTGGTGGGACCGCGCAGCGAACTCGTCCTGCTCTTGCCGGGTGAACTGGTCGACGTCGTTGCGCTGCTCGGTGAGCGCACCCATCGGCTGGTCGGTGAAAACGTCGTGCAGGCCGTCATAGGCCATGTGGTCCAACACCGTCACGTCGCCGTACTTGTAGCCTGCGCGGCTATCCATCAGCAGGTGCGGCGCCTTGGTCATCGACTCCTGGCCGCCGGCCACCACCACGTCGAACTCCCCGGCGCGAATAAGCTGGTCAGCCAGCGCGATGGAGTCAATGCCGGACAAACACATCTTGTTGATGGTCAGCGCCGGAACATCCCAGCCGATGCCGGCCGCCACGGCCGCCTGACGGGCCGGCATCTGTCCGGCACCAGCCGTCAACACCTGGCCCATGATCACGTACTCGACGGCGGAGGCCGGCACGTTGGCCTTTTCCAGCGCGCCCGCGATCGCGATGGCCCCCAGATCGGTGGCGGAAAAGTCCTTCAGCGAACCCATCAATTTGCCGATGGGTGTCCGTGCTCCAGCAACGATCACCGACGTCGTCATCTCTGTCTCCTAACCCTGCGCCGACGGCCGGTTCGGCCTCCCGGGGAAGCGCAATCTTTGCCGCCAGGTTACCTTTATGTGATGACGACCGATCAAGTTGACGCCCGTCAGATGCTGGCCACCTCACTGGTGACGGCGATCGATCACGTCGGCATCGCAGTCGCCGACCTGGACGCTGCCATCGCCTGGTACCACGACACCCTCGGCATGATCCTGGTGCACGAGGAAGTCAACGAGGAGCAGGGAATCCGCGAAGCCATGCTGGCCGTGCGCGGCGCCCCGGCGGGCACCGCACAGATCCAGTTGATGGCCCCGATCGACGAGTCCTCGACGATCGCGAAGTTCCTCGACAAGCGCGGTCCGGGCATCCAGCAGATGGCCGTCCGGGTGAGCGACCTCGACGCCTTGGTTGAGCAGCTCCACGAGCAAGGCGTGCGCCTGGTCTACGACGCGCCCCGTCGCGGCACGGCAAACTCGCGGATCAACTTCATCCACCCCAAGGACGGTGGCGGAGTTCTGATCGAGCTGGTCGAGCCCGCCGCCTGAGAACGGTATTCACGACCACTTCCTGGTTGGACCGCGGGTAGCGCGGTGTGCCCAGCACGGCGTGTGCCAATGCCGGCGGTCGTCGACTTGACCCGGGCCGCCCCCGAGCGTCGAATCGATCGGCCATACCACCAGATGCGCTGAGCCGGAACGTATTTGGTGATCGCAACCGGGACACCGATAGGTCTTGACCGCACGGTCCCCCGGGACGGGACGGACCTCGTACTCATGACCATCCGGCCCGAGCTCCACCCGGCGCAGTGCCGGCGGCGGCGCCAGCGACCGCTGCCGCCGCGGCGGGGTACGGCGCCGAGCCATCCGGTCAGTCTAGTGGTGATCCTCAAAACAGCCGGTACTCGCCGCTGTCCATCCCGCGCATCTTGTCGTAATCCAATGTCAGACAACGGATACCGCGGTCCATGGCCAGTGTGCGGGCCTGCGGTTTGATCTGCTGGGCGGCGAACACCCCTCTTACCGGCGCCAGCACGGTGTCTCGGTTGAGTAGCTCCAGATACCTGGTGAGCTGCTCGACGCCATCGATCTCGCCGCGTCGCTTGATCTCCACCGCCACCGAGCCGCCGGACTCGTCACGGCAGAGCAGGTCGACCGGCCCGATGGCCGTCATGTACTCGCGGCGAACCAGCGTGTATCCCTCGCCCAGCAGTTGAACGTGCTCGGCGAGCAGCGCCTGTAAGTGGGCTTCGACGCCGTCCTTCACCAGCCCGGGATCGACGCCGAGCTCGTGGCTGGAGTCGTGTTCGATCTCCTCGACGGTGATGCGCAGTTGTTCACCGGCTTTGTTCTCGACCACCCACACCGGGGCCTGAGCACCGGCCTCCTCGGTCAGCCAGCACGGGGGGCTCATCCAGTTCAGCGGTTTATAGGCCCGGTCGTCGGCGTGCACGCTGACCGATCCATCGGCCTTGAACAGCAGCAGCCTGCGGGCGGACGGCAGATGCGCGGTGAGCCTGCCGACATAGTCAACGGTGCATTGAGCGATCACTAGGCGCACCCGATTCACCTTAGAGCGTGGCCGACGACATAGGCTGACGCCACCATGTCGGCCAACCGTTCCGTGGCACAGCGAATCGGCCGGGTGCTCGAGCGGGTCACCCGTCAGAGTGGCCGTCTGCCCGCGACGCCCGCGTACGGCTCCCTGCTGCTCGGCCGGGTGTCGGAGAGCCAAGGTCGTCGCCGGGTACGCATCCAGATCATCATGACCGTTTTGGTCCTGGGAGCGAACCTGCTCGGGATCGGCGCGGCGCTGGTGTTGGTGACAGTGGCCATCCCGGCACCGAGCATTTTCGACGACGCGCCCGCGTGGATCACCTGGGGGGCCGCGCCGGCCTACATCGTCCTGGCGTTGACGCTCGGCACCTTCTGGATCACCCGCAGAACTGTCCTCGCGTTGCGCTGGGCGATCGAGGGGCGCACGCCCACTCCGGAGGACGAGCGCAACACGTTCATCGCCCCGTGGCGGATCGCCTTGGTCGATCTCGTCTTGTGGGGAACCGGAGCGGTGTTGTTTACAGTGCTCTACGGCCTGGTCAACACGATGTTCATCCCTCGTTTCCTGGTCGGGGTGAGCTTTTGCGGCGTTCTGGTGGCCACCGGCAGTTATCTGCTCGCCGAGTTCGCGTTGCGGCCGGTGGCGGCCCAGGCGCTCGAGGCCGGCCCGCCGCCCCAGCGCCTGGCGTCGGGGATCATGGGCCGAACCATGACGGTGTGGTTCCTCGGTTCGGGTGTTCCGGTCATCGGCATTGCACTCTTGGCCTTCTTTGAGATATGGCTGAACAATCTCACCGAGACCCAGTTCGCGGTCGGTGTGCTGATCGTGGCGTCGGCCGCACTGATTTTCGGGTGCACCCTGATGTGGATCCTGGCCTGGCTGACGGCGACACCCGTGCGAGTGGTCCGGGCGGCGCTTCAGCGAGTCGAGAAGGGCGACCTGCGCGGCGACTTGGTGGTATTCGACGGCACCGAACTCGGTGAATTGCAACGCGGTTTCAACGCGATGGTCGACGGCCTGCGGGAGCGCGAACGGGTGCGAGATCTGTTCGGCCGCCACGTCGGCCGAGAGGTGGCGCTGGCCGCCGAACGCGAGATGCCGAAGCTGGGCGGCGAGGAACGCCACGTCGCGGTCGTCTTCATCGACATCATCGGATCCACGCAGTTGGTGACGAACAGCCCACCGGCCGAGGTGGTAAGTGTGCTCAACCGATTCTTCGCCATCGTCGTCGAAGAAGTGGATCGACATTGTGGGCTGGTCAACAAGTTCGAAGGCGATGCATCGCTGGCCATCTTCGGAGCACCCAACCGCCTGGACAGCGCGGAGGACGCGGCACTGGCCGCCGCCCGCCGCATTACCGAGCGGCTGGCCAACGAAATGTCCGAGCTCTCGGCCGGTATCGGCGTGGCGGCGGGTCAGGCCGTCGCCGGAAACATCGGCGCCAGGGAGCGTTTCGAATACACCGTGATCGGTGAACCGGTCAACGAGGCGGCCCGGTTGTGCGAGCTCGCCAAGTCGCACTCGAGCCGGCTGCTCGCGTCGGCCGACACCATCGAGCGGGCCAGCGAAAGTGAGCGCGCGCGTTGGTCTTTGGGCGACACTGTCACACTGCGCGGGCATGAGCGCCCCACGCGACTGGCATCGCCGGTGGACTCGCTGACCCATGATTGATACCGAGCCGAATTGGGTACAGCGACAAAGAACTTGACCCCTGAAGAGATTGGCTTCTACATGACCGGTAGTGCAACTGCCCGCCGTGTTACGGTCGCCGCGGGAATCGCCGCGGCGATTGCCTTGAGTTCGTTGACCGCGGGATGCTCGGGCAACAACAACAAGAACCCCGGCACCTCGACCGTCACCACCACCGTCACGACGCCGGCGAGCGTCACCACGACAGCGCCGGCGGCACCGGCACCCGGTGGTCCGGGTGGCGGCCCCGCTGTCGGACCGGGTGGCGCCACCACCGCCGGCCCTGGCGGATCGGGTGCGGGAGCCGGGCCCGGTGGGGCCAGTGCGGGCGTGCCGGGCGCCGGGGCGTCCGCCGGACCGGGCGGCGCGGGAGCGTGCGCCGGCGGCGTGTGCGTCGGGACGCCTCCCGGCTGATCCTTCGGGCTAGTGCACCGGGCGGATCATCGGACCGTGGCCACGGATCCCGCGAAGCGTTGGCTGGCGCGGGATCCGTTCTGGCGCACCAATAGCGCGACGAGCAGCGCGCCGGCCGCGAGCAATCCGCCCACAAACCCCGCCGTCGCCGCCCAACCGCCGACGCCGTAGACAAGACCGCCCACAGCGCCCGCCACCGGCCCACTCAGGTAGTAACCGAACAGGTACAGGGCGGACGCCTCGGCTCGGTCGCGCTGTGCCACCGCGCCCACCCAGCCGCTGGCAACGGTGTGCGCGGCGAAGAACCCACCGGTGCGTCGGAGACGGTCAATAGCAGGCCGGTAACCGCGATCGGCAACGCGGCGCCGAGCACGAGCCGCCGTCCCCTGCGGTCCGCGAGCCGGCCCGCCACCACCGACGTCCAGGTGCCCACCAGGTACAGGACAAACAACAGGCCGACCACCGAGGGTGCCAGTCGGAACGGTTGGTCGGTCAGTCGGTACTCCAGGTAGTTGTAGACGGTGACGCATCCCCCCATCAGCACGGAGCCCAACGCAAACAGCTACAGCAACAAGGGGTTTCGCGCATGTGCGGCAAGGCTGCGGATGGCGCCCCGCAGGCTCGCCGGGCCGCGGCGGTAGAGCATCGCGAGATGGAGACCCCCACCACCGCTCCCGCAGGAGGGTAGAGCGCGGCGTCGCGGACCGCGCGATCGCAGTAGATACCATTGTCGACGGCAAAATCTCGAATCGACGAGAAACCCGCGGGGGGATGTGGCGGCGCCGCCGGGCGATTCGGCGCCGCGGACACATCCCACCACGATGTCGTTTTTCCGCCAGTTTTGTCGGTCGGCGGGTGTAAGTCTGGAACCGTGCACGATGATTTCGAACGCTGCTACCGCGCCGTCCAGTCCAAGGACGCCCGGTTCGACGGCTGGTTCGTCACCGCTGTGCTGACCACCCGCATCTACTGCCGGCCCAGCTGCCCCGTCCGGCCACCGTTCGCACGCAATGTGCGGTTTTACCCGACCGCCGCGGCCGCCCAGCGCGCCGGCTTTCGGGCCTGCAAGCGGTGCCGCCCCGACGCGTCCCCGGGTTCCCCGGAATGGAACGTGCGCGGTGACATCGTGGCCCGGACGATGCGGTTGATCGCTGACGGGACGGTGGAGCGCGAAGGTGTCGGCGGCGTGGCCGCCCACCTCGGCTACACCATCCGCCAGTTGGAGCGGTTACTCCAGGCGGAGGTCGGGGCCGGCCCTCTGGCACTGGCCCGCGCGCAACGGGCGCAGACCGCGCGGCTGTTGATCGAAACCACCGCCCTGCCATTCGGCGACGTCGCATTCGCGGCCGGCTTTTCCAGCATCCGTCAGTTCAACGACACCGTGCGCTCGGTCTTCGAGAACACGCCGAGCGCATTGCGTCATCGCGCGACGACGCGCGCTGCGTCGGCCCCGAATTCCCCTGGCACCGTGTGCCTTCGACTTCCGGCACGCACACCCTTCGGCTACGCCGGTGTCTTCGGTCATCTGGCGGCCGGCACGGTGCCTGGTTGTGAAGAAGTCCGCGACGGCGCCTACCGGCGCAGCCTGCGCCTGCCGTTCGGCAACGCGATCGTCACCCTGAGCCCCTCGGTCGATCATGTCCGGTGCGTTCTCATGCTCGACGATTTCCGCGATCTGACGACGGCTATCGCGCGGTGCCGGCGGCTGCTGGACCTCGATGCCGATCCGGAAGCGGTGGACGAAGCGCTGAGCGGGGACGCGGAGTTCTGCGCCGTCGTGGCCAAAGCGCCGGGGCAGCGGATCCCCCGCACGGTCGACGAGGCCGAACTGGCGGTGCGCGCGGTGCTGGGCCAGCAGGTCTCCACCAAAGCGGCGGCCACCCACGCGGGGCGGCTGGTCGCCGCTTACGGACAACCGATCAGCGATCCCGAAGGAACGCTGACCCACACCTTCCCGTCCGTGGAGCAGCTCGCCGAAATCGACCCCGCCCATCTGGCGGTGCCCAAGGCGCGGCAGCGGACGCTGAGCGCTCTGCTCACCGGCCTCGCCGACGGAAGTGTCGTGCTGAGCGCCGGATGCGACTGGGAAAGCGCCCGAACGCAATTACTCGCATTGCCCGGAGTTGGCCCCTGGACCGCGGAAGTGATCGCCATGCGCGGCCTCGGTGATCCCGACGCGTTTCCCGCCAGCGACCTTGGCCTGCGGGTGGCCGCCAAACAGCTGGGGCTGCCGTCCGACGAGCGCTCCCTCGTCGCGCGCAGTGCCCGGTGGCGACCCTGGCGTTCCTATGCCACGCAATACCTTTGGACCACTCTGGAGCATCCGGTAAACCATTGGCCGCCTCAGGAGGTCGCATGATCGAGTACCGCACCATCGATAGCCCGATCGGACTGCTGACCCTGGCCGGCCGGGGCTCCGTGTTGACAAATCTGCGAATGGTCGACCAGACCTACGAACCGAGCCGCACCGGCTGGTCGCCGAACCCGCGGGCGTTCGGCGAGGCCGTCGACCAACTCGGCGCGTACTTCGCCGGCGAGCTGACGAATTTCGATATCGAGCTCGACCTGCGAGGCACCGAATTTCAGCGTCGAGTATGGCGGGCGCTGCTGACCATTCCGTACGGCCAAACCCGCTCGTACGGTGAAATCGCCGAGCAGATCGCGGCGCCCGGCGCCGCCCGCGCCGTCGGATGGGCCAACGGCCACAATCCGATCGCCATCGTTGTGCCCTGCCACCGCGTCATCGGCGCCAATGGAAACCTCACTGGCTTCGGCGGCGGGCTCGGCCGAAAACGCGCATTGCTCGAATTGGAAAAGCAGCGGGAGACTTTGACCCTATTCGATTAACCGTGAATGCAAAAACACCCCCGTTGCCGGGGGTGTTTTTGTGTATGTTCGGCGGTGTCCTACTTTTCCACCCGTATGGGCAGTATCATCGGCGCTGACAGGCTTAGCTTCCGGGTTCGGAATGGGACCGGGCGTTTCCCTGTCGCTGTGGCCGCCGTAACTCTATTTAAATTTGTTTGGTGGGGGGTGTGGCGTCAAAGCTATTCCGCGGCAAATAGCCGCAGAACTGGACCGTGGTTGCGATTGTGTGTTGGTAAGTTTTCGGCCGGTTAGTGCCAGTTCCCTGCACCCATTACTGGGCTTCCAGGTCTGGCCTATCGAACCCGTAGTCTGCGGGGGGCCTTATCCCTCTAAAAGGGTGAGAAACCTGATCTTGGAGAAGGTTTCCCGCTTAGATGCTTTCAGCGGTTATCCTGTCCGAACGTGGCTATCCAGCCGTGCCCCTGGTGGGACAACTGGTATACCAGAGGTTCGTCCGTCCCGGTCCTCTCGTACTAGGGACAGGTTTCCTCAAGTTTCTGACGCGCGCGGCGGATAGAGACCGAACTGTCTCACGACGTTCTAAACCCAGCTCGCGTGCCGCTTTAATGGGCGAACAGCCCAACCCTTGGGACCTGCTCCAGCCCCAGGATGCGACGAGCCGACATCGAGGTGCCAAACCATCCCGTCGATATGGACTCTTGGGGAAGATCAGCCTGTTATCCCCGGGGTACCTTTTATCCGTTGAGCGACACCCCTTCCACTCAGAGGTGCCGGATCACTAGTCCCGACTTTCGTCCCTGCTTGACTTGTAAGTCTCGCAGTCAAGCTCCCTTGTGCACTTACACTCAACACCTGATTGCCGTCCAGGTTGAGGGAACCTTTGGGCGCCTCCGTTACATTTTAGGAGGCAACCGCCCCAGTTAAACTACCCGCCAGGCACTGTCCGTGAACCCGATAAGGGTTCGACGTTAGGTGTCCAATACGATCAGAGTGGTATTTCAACAACGACTCCATACAGACTGGCGTCTGTACTTCACAGTCTCCCACCTATCCTACACAAACCGTACCGAACACCAATACCAAGTTGTAGTGAAGGTCCCGGGGTCTTGTCGTCCTGCCGCGCGTAACGAGCATCTTTACTCGTAGTGCAATTTCGCCGAGTCTATGGTTGAGACAGTTGGGAAGTCGTTACGCCATTCGTGCAGGTCGGAACTTACCCGACAAGGAATTTCGCTACCTTAGGATGGTTATAGTTACCACCGCCGTTTACTGGGGCTTAAATTCTCCGCTTCACCTTACGGTTAACGGGTCCTCTTAACCTTCCAGCACCGGGCAGGCGTCAGTCCGTATACATCGTCTTGCGACTTCGCACGGACCTGTGTTTTTAGTAAACAGTCGCTACCCACTGGTTTCTGCGGCCGAATCCCGCTCCCACCGCAAGGGTGTTCACGGTATTCCGGCCCCCCTTCTCCCGAAGTTACGGGGGCATTTTGCCGAGTTCCTTAACCATAGTTATCTCGTACGCCTTGGTATTCTCTACCTGACCACCTGTGTTGGTTTGGGGTACGGGCCGTGTATGTGCTCGCTAGAGGCTTTTCTTGGCAGCAGAGGATCACCGAATTCGCCTCAATCGGCTATGCATCACCTCTCGGGATTAATGAGCGACGGATTTGCCTATCGCTCTCCCTACAGGCTTGCCCCAGTATTACCACTGACTGGTACGGCTACCTTCCTGCGTCACCCCATCGCTTGACTACTACCAGCGAAGGTCCCACGCAGCCCCGAAACTCCATGCCCCCGAAGGGGCACGGTCGATCCGGTTTTGGGTGGTTAGTACCGCTGATTCATCAGGGACGCCTATACACGGGTACGGGAATATCAACCCGTTGTCCATCGACTACGCCTGTCGGCCTCGCCTTAGGTCCCGACTCACCCTGGGCGGACTGGCCTGGCCCAGGAACCCTTGGTCTTACGGCGGGCAAGGTTCTCACTTGCCTTATCGCTACTCATGCCTGCATTCTCACTCCCCCACCCTCCACCACCGGTTACCCGGAGGCTTCGCTGAATGGGGGACGCTCCCCTACCCACATTCACCGTACGGTGAATGTGCCGCGGCTTCGGCGGTGTGCTTGAGCCCCGCTACATTATCGGCGCATAATCACTTGACCAGTGAGCTATTACGCACTCTTTCAAGGGTGGCTGCTTCTAAGCCAACCTCCTGGTTGTCTCTGCGACTACACATCCTTTTCCACTTAGCACACGCTTAGGGGCCTTAGCCGGCGATCTGGGCTGTTTCCCTCTCGACGTACGGAGCTTATCCCCCGCCGTCTCACTGCCACGCTTTACACCACGGCATTCGGAGTTTGGCTGACGTCAGTAACCTAGTAGGGCCCATCGGCCATCCAGTAGCTCTACCTCCGTGGTGAACCACGCAACGCTGCACCTAAATGCATTTCGGGGAGAACCAGCTATCACGGAGTTTGATTGGCCTTTCACCCCTACCCACAGCTCATCCCCTCAGTCTTCAACCTAAGTGGGTTCGGGCCTCCACGCGGTCTTACCCGCGCTTCACCCTGGCCATGGGTAGATCACTCCGCTTCGGGTCCAGAACACGCCACTACACCCCAAAGGGGATGCGCCCTATTCAGACTCGCTTTCGCTGCGGCTACCCCGCACGGGTTAACCTCGCGACGTGTCCCTGACTCGCAGGCTCATTCTTCAAAAGGCACGCCATCACCCCACGAGGAGGCTCTGACGGATTGTAGGCACACGGTTTCAGGTACTATTTCACTCCCCTCCCGGGGTACTTTTCACCATTCCCTCACGGTACTAATCCGCTATCGGTCATCGAGAAGTATTTAGGCTTACCGGGTGGTCCCGGCAGATTCACAGCAGATTCCACGGGCCCGCTGCTACTCGGGAACTGATACAAGGTAGGTGTCGGGTTTTCGCGTACCGGGCTCTCACCGTCTACGGCAGGCCATCCCAGGCCATTTCTGCTAACCACGACACTTTCTGACTACCCCTCAGCCAGGTAGAGCTGAGACATATCACTCCCACAACACCGCGCACACAACCCCTACCCGGTTATACATGCGTGCGGTTTAGCCTGTTCCGCGTTCGCTCGCCACTACTGACGGAATCACAATTGTTTTCTTCTCCTACGGGTACTGAGATGTTTCACTTCCCCGCGTTACCTCCCGCACCCTATATATTCAGATACGGGTAACACGACATCACTCGTGCTGGGTTTCCCCATTCGGAAATCCTCGGATCAATGCTCGGTTGACAGCTCCCCGAGGCATATCGCAGCCTCCCACGTCCTTCATCGGCTCTCAATGCCAAGGCATCCACCATGCGCCCTTAAACACTTACTTACACACAAAAACCAAAGAAGAAATTACACATTTCGATGAACACGCCGGCCACGAAGGACCACGCGTTCATCTAGATGCTCGCAACCACTATCCAATACTCAAACACCACACCCCACCACCAAGATGGAGGGACTCCACACGGTTCGACCGAGTGTTGTCTCAGGGCCCAATAGTGTGTCTGGCAATCATTTGCTGTTGTGCACCCGGTTTTCGTCCACTACAGACGAGAACCCCTCACGGCTCGCACTTCACCAATTGAAGTGCTTTTCGTGGTGCTCCTTAGAAAGGAGGTGATCCAGCCGCACCTTCCGGTACGGCTACCTTGTTACGACTTCGTCCCAATCGCCGATCCCACCTTCGACAGCTCCCTCCAAAAGGTTAGGCCACTGGCTTCGGGTGTTACCGACTTTCATGACGTGACGGGCGGTGTGTACAAGGCCCGGGAACGTATTCACCGCAGCGTTGCTGATCTGCGATTACTAGCGACTCCGACTTCATGGGGTCGAGTTGCAGACCCCAATCCGAACTGAGACCGGCTTTAAAAGGATTCGCTTAACCTTGCGGCATCGCAGCCCTTTGTACCGGCCATTGTAGCATGTGTGAAGCCCTGGACATAAGGGGCATGATGACTTGACGTCATCCCCACCTTCCTCCGAGTTGACCCCGGCAGTCTCTCACGAGTCCCCGGCATTACCCGCTGGCAACATGAGACAAGGGTTGCGCTCGTTGCGGGACTTAACCCAACATCTCACGACACGAGCTGACGACAGCCATGCACCACCTGCACACAGGCCACAAGGGAACGCCTATCTCTAGACGCGTCCTGTGCATGTCAAACCCAGGTAAGGTTCTTCGCGTTGCATCGAATTAATCCACATGCTCCGCCGCTTGTGCGGGCCCCCGTCAATTCCTTTGAGTTTTAGCCTTGCGGCCGTACTCCCCAGGCGGGGTACTTAATGCGTTAGCTACGGCACGGATCCCAAGGAAGGAAACCCACACCTAGTACCCACCGTTTACGGCGTGGACTACCAGGGTATCTAATCCTGTTCGCTCCCCACGCTTTCGCTCCTCAGCGTCAGTTACTGCCCAGAGACCCGCCTTCGCCACCGGTGTTCCTCCTGATATCTGCGCATTCCACCGCTACACCAGGAATTCCAGTCTCCCCTGCAGTACTCTAGTCTGCCCGTATCGCCCGCACGCTCACAGTTAAGCCGTGAGATTTCACGAACAACGCGACAAACCACCTACGAGCTCTTTACGCCCAGTAATTCCGGACAACGCTCGCACCCTACGTATTACCGCGGCTGCTGGCACGTAGTTGGCCGGTGCTTCTTCTCCACCTACCGTCAATCCGAGAAAACCCGGACCTTCGTCGATGGTGAAAGAGGTTTACAACCCGAAGGCCGTCATCCCCCACGCGGCGTCGCTGCATCAGGCTTGCGCCCATTGTGCAATATTCCCCACTGCTGCCTCCCGTAGGAGTCTGGGCCGTATCTCAGTCCCAGTGTGGCCGGACACCCTCTCAGGCCGGCTACCCGTCGTCGCCTTGGTAGGCCATCACCCCACCAACAAGCTGATAGGCCGCGGGCCCATCCCACACCGCAAAAGCTTTCCACCAAAAGACATGCGTCTAAAGGTCCTATTCGGTATTAGACCCAGTTTCCCAGGCTTATCCCGAAGTGCAGGGCAGATTGCCCACGTGTTACTCACCCGTTCGCCACTCGAGTACCCCCGAAGGGGCCTTTCCGTTCGACTTGCATGTGTTAAGCACGCCGCCAGCGTTCGTCCTGAGCCAGGATCAAACTCTCCAAACAAAAACTCCTCGCAGAACGAGGTGAATTCAAATCAGAGAAAATCTGACCTAACAAAAAGACACCAAAACTGGCATCAAAATACGGCCATACCGACACACGGGGAGTGTTAAGTATGGCCAAAAAAACAACAACAAATAAAAAGACCAAACACACTATTGAGTTCTCAAACAACACTTGTTTCGCCCGTTTTGGGGCAACCCTGCCAGCTTAATACAGATCCGGCGGGTAAGTCAACTCCCAATCTTGATCTTCGAGAGACCGTCTCGGGAGCAGCCGTGCCAGGTTAGTACCAATCCAGCGAGGGAGTCAAGGCCCCGCTCTCGTCCACCTTCGCGTTGGTGACCGCGCTTGTGGGGCACTGACTTTGGTTACTGTACCCGCTCGATCTCCGCTCCCAAAATCGCCAGGTTTTCCACGAACAACGGGTAGCCGCGATCGATGTGGAAGACGTCGTGGACCTCGGTGTCTCCGTCGGCGACGAGCCCGGCCAACACCAGGCCGGCGCCGGCCCGAATGTCCGAACACCACACCGGTGCACTCGACAATTGCGGCAGCCCCCGAACGACGGCGTGATGTCCGTCGGTGCGGGCATCGGCGCCAAGGCGGATCATTTCTTCGACGAATCGGAAGCGCGCCTCGAACACGTTCTCGGTGATCATCGACGTGCCGTCGGCGATCGAGGCCAGCGCGATCGCCATTGGCTGCAAATCGGTGGGAAATCCGGGGAACGGCAGGGTCGCCACATTGACGGCCTTCGGGCGCTCGTACTGCGCCACCCGGAAGCTGTCGTCGGTCTGGGTCACGGTCGCGCCGGCATCGTGCAACTTGTGCAGCACCACCTGTAGGTGCGCGGGGTCGATGCCCGTCACCGTGATGTCTCCGCGAGTTATCGCGGCGGCGATCCCCCAGGTGGCGGCGACGATGCGATCCCCGATGACGCGATGCTCGGTCGGGTGCAGCTTCGGAACGCCGGTGATGGTCATCGTCGGCGAACCCGCACCCTCGATCTGCGCACCCATCTGGTTCAACATCGTGCACAAATCCACGACGTCGGGCTCGCGTGCCGCGTTGTGGATGGTGGTGACGCCCTCGGCCACGACCGCGGCCATCAGGATGTTCTCGGTGGCTCCCACCGAGGGGAATTCCAGCTGAATCTCCGCGCCGCGCAACGAGTCGGCTTGTGCCACCACGCATCCGTGCTCGATGTTGCACTGCGCACCGAGCTGGCGCAGGCCGGCCTGATGCATGTCCAGTGGGCGTGACCCGATCGCGTCACCGCCCGGCAGCGCGACGCGGGCGCGTTTGCACCGGCCGACCAGCGGTCCCAACACGCATACCGACGCGCGGAACTGGCGCACCGCGGCGAAGTCGGCGTCGTATTTGGGCTCATCCGGGGAGGTGATTCGGGCGACATCGCCGTCCAGTTCGACGGTTGCGCCCAAGCCGCGCAGCACCTCCGCCATCAGCGGCACGTCGAGGATGTCGGGGCAATTGGTGATCGTGCTGGTGCCTTCGGCCAACAGCGTCGCGGCCATCAGCTTGAGCACGCTGTTTTTTGCGCCCCCTACAGCGACTTCGCCTGACAACCGGTTGCCGCCGGTCACCACGAATCGCTCAGCCACCCGCGTCAGTCTAGTGAAGCGGTATCGGCTTGTCAGTCGGCCAACCCACACCCGAGTACGGTTTGCTCATGGCTGTACACCTGACTCGCATCTACACGCGAACCGGCGACGACGGCACCACGGGATTGAGTGACTTCTCGCGGGTGTCCAAGAACGACCCGCGGCTGGTGGCCTACGCCGATTGTGACGAGGCCAACTCGGCGATCGGCGTCGCCGTCGCCGTCGGTCAGCCGGACGAGAAGCTCACCGGTGTGCTGCGGCAGATCCAGAACGATTTGTTCGATGCCGGCGCGGATCTGTCGACCCCCGTCGTCGACAAGCCCGAATATCCGCCGCTTCGAGTTACCCAGCCCTACATCGATCGACTCGAAAAGTGGTGTGACACATATAACGAGCCACTGCCTAAGCTGAATTCGTTTGTGCTGCCAGGCGGTTCGCCGTTGTCCGCGCTGCTGCACGTGGCCCGCACCGTGGTGCGCCGGGCCGAGCGGTCGGCGTGGGCGGCCGTCGACGCCGCGCCCGAACAGGTCAGCGTCCTGCCGGCGAAATACCTCAACCGCCTCTCGGATCTGCTCTTCATCCTGTCGCGCGTGGCCAACCCCGACGGCGACGTGCTGTGGAAGCCCGGCGGGGAGCATGCCGCCACCGGTTAGCGCGGGTGGGTGGCGGGGGTCTACAGGCTGCGCCGTCGGGACCGGGGCGACGGACGCGATTCCAGCCAGGACAGGAACGCGGTCAACGCGCCCTTGTCAAGGGCGATCTCATAACCAGACCTGCGGTCCTGGGTGGTGTCGCGCAGCTCGATGACGACGATCTCGTCGGTCATGATGTCGAACTCGTCGCCGCGCGGCGCCCGCCGGGACACGATCTCCACGCCTCGCCGGCTCAGCCGCCGGTCCGGCCACAGTCGCAGACTGGAGAGCCGGTAGAACGCGGCTTCACCGCCGCGGTAACGGATTACGCCATGCCGCCAGCCATGCCCCCCGACCGCGGGAATGTCTCGCATGATCCCCGCCGTGCCACCCTGGCGCAGCTTCCACAGCCGATAACTCAGTCCGATGACGGCGCTCGCCAGCAGGACGACGAGCACGACCATGCCGACCATGGGCGCGCTCATCGGCGGTTAGTCGATCGCGCCGACGGCGCGCAATCTCGCGCGCCCTCTGGCGGCGATACGCGGATCGTCAGACTCAGCGGCCTCTCTGGCGGCGCTCTCGTCGATCTCGGACTCGAACTCGGCGGACTCGGCGAGGACCGTCACCGATTCCTCGGTGATGGACAAGAATCCGCCGTCGACCGCGATCCGCAGATCGTCTTCGCCTTCTCTTTCGACGCGCACCATTGCGTCGTCGACCAACTGCGCCACCAGCGGAATGTGCCGCGGCAGGATGCCGATCTCACCGACGGTGGTGCGGGTGAACAGGAACGTTGCCTCACCCGACCAGATCTTTCGGTCGACGGCGACGATCTCAACGTTCAATTCAGCCATGCCATGAGCCTTTCAGGGCTTTTTCGCTCACGCCTCAGGATTCCAGTTTGGCGCCAAAGCTTTCGGCCTTCTTGGCCAAATCGTCCAGGCCACCGATCAAGAAGAACGCCTGCTCGGGGATGTGGTCGAAATCGCCCTTGGTCAACCGGTCGAACGCCTCGATGGTCTCCTTCAACGGAACCGTCGAGCCCGGCTGGCCGGTGAACTGTTCGGCCGCCATCATGTTCTGCGACAGGAATCGCTCGATACGTCGTGCACGCTGAACGAGCTGCTTGTCCTCTTCGGACAACTCGTCGATACCGAGGATCGCGATGATGTCCTGCAGGTCCTTGTACCGCTGCAGGATTCGGATGACTTCCTGCGCCACCCGGTAGTGCTCGTCGCCGACGACGCTCGGGTCCAGGATGGTCGAGCTCGACGCCAGCGGGTCCACCGCGGGGAAGATGCCCTTGGAGAACACCGACCGCGACAGCTCGGTGGTGGCATCCAGGTGGGCGAACGTCGTTGCCGGCGCCGGGTCGGTGTAGTCGTCGGCGGGGACGTAGACGGCCTGCATGGACGTGATCGACTTGCCTCGCGTCGAGGTGATGCGTTCCTGCAGCTCACCCATCTCGTCGGCCAGCGTGGGCTGGTAACCCACGGCCGACGGCATACGACCGAGCAGGGTCGATACCTCGGATCCGGCCTGCGTGAACCGGAAGATGTTGTCGATGAACAGCAGCACGTCCTGGCCGGCCTCGTCCCGGAACCACTCGGCCATGGTCAGCGCGGACAGGGCCACCCGCATACGGGTGCCGGGCGGTTCGTCCATCTGACCGAACACCAGCGCGGTGTCCTTGAGTACGTCGGCCTCCTTGAGCTCGACCCACAGGTCGTTGCCCTCGCGGGTGCGCTCACCGACGCCGGCGAAAACCGAAGTGCCACCGAAGTTTCGGGCAATACGGTTGATCATCTCCTGGATCAACACCGTCTTGCCAACGCCGGCACCGCCGAACAGCGCGATCTTGCCGCCACGCACGTACGGGGTGAGCAGGTCGACGACCTTCAGACCCGTCTCGAGCATCTCGGTGCGGGGCTCGAGCTCCTCGAACGGCGGCGGTTTGCGGTGAATCGACCAGTGCTCGAACTCTTCTCCGTACCCGGGCTTGTCCAGACAGTCGCCCAGCGCGTTGAAGACGTGACCCTTGACCTCCTGGCCGACCGGCACCGAGATCGGCTTGCCACTGTCCGTCACTTCCACCCCGCGCACCAAGCCGTCGGTGGGCTGCAACGAAATGGTGCGCACCAGGTTGTCGCCGAGGTGCTGCGCCACCTCCAGCGTCAGGGTCTTCTTGAGCTCCTCGAAGGTGATCTCCGCGTTGAGCGCGTTGAACAGATCCGGCACGGACCCACGCGGGAACTCGACGTCGACCACCGGACCGGTGATTCGCACGACACGGCCGCTGGTGTCGGAGTTGGTGGTCTTTTCGTCAGTAGCAGTCATTTTCTTCTTCCTCGTGTGCTACTTAGCGTCGGCCAGCGCGTTTGCGCCGCCGACGATTTCGCTGATCTCTTGGGTGATCTGAGCCTGCCGCTCGCGGTTCGCCATCAGCGTGAGCTCTTTGATCAGGTCGTCCGCGTTGTCCGTCGCCGACTTCATCGCGCGTTGACGCGACGCGAGCTCCGATGCCGCCGATTCGAGTAGCGCCGCGTAAACCCGGGTCGTCACATACCGCGGCAGCAGCGCATCGAAAAGCGTTGTGGCGTCTGGCTCGAACGAGTACAAGGTATGAAGCTCGTCGGTGTCCTCGACGTATTCCATGACCAGCGGAGCGATGCGGTGGGCCACCGCGGCCTGCAACATCATCGACTTGAACTCCGAGTAGACGATGTGGAGTTCGTCGACGCCCTGGCCGTCCTGCGACTCGTCATCGCCCGTGTCGGCCATGAAGGTCTCGACCAGGGTGGACGCGATCTCCGCGGCGTTCTCGTACGTGGGCTGCTCGGAGAACCCCGTCCACGAATCCGTGATGTCCCAGTTGCGGAACGTGAAGTAGTTCAGCGCTTTACGGCCCACTGTGTAGACGACCGGCGTCTTGCCTTCCTGCCTCAGCAGGGAGAACAACTCCTCGGAGCGACGGAAGATGCTCGAGTTGTATGCGCCGCACAAACCACGGTCGGAGGACACCACCAGGACGCCGGCCCGCTTCGGCTCTTCACGCTCGACCAACAGTGGATGGTCCAAAGCGGCTTCGGAGGACAACGTCGTGAGCATCGACGTGATCTGGAAGGCGTAGGGCCGTGCGGCTTCCAACCTGGCCTGCGCCTTACCGATGCGCGAGGTCGCGATCATTTCCTGGGCCTTGGTGATCTTCTTGATCGACCCCGCCGAACGAATCCGGCCGCGTAATTCGCGAAGTGTTGCAGCCATCCGTAGCTACTTCTTGTCCTTGCCGGAGGCCTTGGAATCCTTGGAATCCTTCGAGTCCTTCGGCTTTTCCTTCTTGACCTGTACCGACTCTTTCTCCAGGTTCTCTTCGTCTAGGGGCTCGACGTGCTCGTCAGGCACGACCGATCCGCCGCCGGTGGCCGCGAAGCCCTTCTTGAAGTTGTTGATGATCTCGGTGAGCTGCTTCTCGCCCTCTTCGGAGAGCTTGCCGCTGTCACGGATGCCGGCCAGGAACTTCTCTTCCGAGGCGCGCATGTGGTCCAGCAGCTCGGTCTCGAAGCGGCGGACGTCCTCCACGGGCACCGAGTCCAGGTGGCCGCCGGTACCCAGGAAGATCGAAACCACCTGCTCCTCGACCGGCATGGGCTGGTATTGCGGCTGTTTCAGCAGTTCGACGAGGCGTTCGCCGCGCTCCAGCTGCGCCTTGGACGTCGCGTCCAGGTCCGAGGCGAAGGCGGCGAACGATTCCAGTTCGCGGTACTGCGACAGGTCAAGCCGCAGCGAACCGGCCACCTCTTTCATGGCCTTGATCTGCGCCGCACCACCCACCCGGGACACCGACACACCGACGTTGATGGCGGGCCGCACACCCTGGTTGAACAGGTCCGACTCCAGGAAGCACTGACCGTCGGTGATGGAGATGACGTTGGTGGGGATGTAGGCCGAGATGTCGTTGGCCTTGGTCTCGATGATCGGCAATCCGGTCAGCGAGCCACCGCCGAGCTCGTCGGACAGCTTGGCGCAGCGCTCCAGCAGCCGTGAGTGCAGGTAGAACACGTCGCCGGGGTACGCCTCGCGACCCGGCGGCCGGCGCAGCAGCAACGAGATCGCCCGGTAGGCCTCGGCCTGCTTGCTCAGGTCGTCGAAGACGATCAGCACATGCTTGCCGTCGTACATCCAGTGCTGGGCGATGGCCGAACCGGTGTATGGCGCAAGCCATTTGAAGCCGGCGGAGTCGGAGGCCGGGGCCGCGACGATGGTGGTGTAGTCCATCGCACCACCCTCTTCCAGGGCGCGCCGGACGGAGGCGATCGTGGTGCCCTTCTGGCCGATGGCCACGTACACGCAGCGCACCTGCTTGCGCTCGTCGCCGCTCTCCCAGTTCTCCCGCTGGTTGAGGATCGTGTCGACGCAGACGGCGGTCTTGCCGGTCTTGCGGTCGCCGATGATCAGCTGGCGCTGGCCGCGACCGATCGGGGTCATGGCGTCGATGGCCTTGATGCCCGTCTGCAGCGGCTCGCTCACGCTCTGCCGCTGCACCACCGACGGCGCCTGGATCTCCAGCGCGCGGCGAATGTCGGTGTCGATGTCTCCGCGACCGTCGATCGGCTGGCCGAGCGGATCGACCACGCGCCCCAGGAACGCGTCGCCGACGGGGACCGACAGGACTTCGCCGGTGCGCTTGACCTGTTGTCCCTCTTCGATCTTCTCGAAGTCACCCAGGATCACCGCGCCGACGCTGTGCTCGTCAAGGTTGAGCGCGACGCCGAGCACGCCGCCGGGGAACTCGAGCAGTTCCTGGGTCATGACCGAGGGCAAGCCTTCGACGTGCGCGATGCCGTCTCCAGCGTCAACGACGGTACCGACCTCTTCTCGGGAGGTGTCGGACGTAAAAGAGTCTACGTACTCCTCGATGGCGCTCTGGATGTCATCAGCGGAGATTGTCAACTCGGCCATGGCTTTTCGTCTTCCTACTTGATCTTGGTTCGCGTGCGATTCTGATGAATGGTTGGTGTCAGTCGGGCAATTGAGCCTCGGCCGCGGCAAGGCGAGAAGCGAGTGTCCCGTCGATCACTTCATCGGCCACGGAGATGAGCAGGCCGCCCAGTAGCTCGGCATCGATCTGCAGCTGCACCGCCACGGGGTGACCGTAGATACGGCCGAGCACGTCGGTGAGACGAGACCGCTGGGCATCGCTGAGTTCGGCCGCCGCTTTGACCGCGGCGACGATCTCGCCGCGGCGTGCCACCGCGACTTCCGTCAGGAACTGAACGGCCTCCTCGGCCGGCTGACCCCTGAGCAGTTGGACCGTCTGCGTGAGCAACGCGACCACGATCGGGTTGACCTTGCCGCTTGCGCTGTCAAGCACCTTGCGCAACAACGCGACTCGGCCTTCGACCGGAACGCCGTAGTCACCCAGCAGGATGGAAAGTTGCGGCTGCGCGTCAAGGATGCGGGAGAACCGGAACAGCTGTTCTTCGACCTCGTCGACGTTGTCCTCGCGTTCGGCGACTTCGAGCAGCGCCTGTCGTGACACGTGTTCGACGGCGTCGATGAGGTCGGAGTTGGCCGACCAACGCTCCGAGACCGCCGACCGCAGCACATCGAGTGTGGCGTCGCCGACCTTGCCGGAGAGCAGCCGTTCGATCAACCGGACACGCGGGGCGCCATCCTCGGCCGGAACGGTCAGATACCGCGTGACGACGATCTCGCGGTCCAGCATCTGGGCCACATCCACCAGTTCGCTGGAGAGGCTCGAAAGGCCCTTGTTGTCAAGGTCTTTGGCTATGGTGCTGAACTTGTCCGACAGGTTGTTCAGCGCGACGCGACTCGACGAGCGCATCTTGGTCATCAAGGGGTACTGGACATCGGCCGACGCGGGAGCCATCTCGTCGAGCTCATCGAGGAACCGCTCGACGGTCGCCGACTGCTGTGCCGAGTCGGCGACGTAGTTGCGCACCAGCTCCCCCGCCTGGCGCACCGCTTCGTGACCGAGTTCCAACCGGAGCTGTCGGCTCAGCTGGGTACGCAGCAGGTCGACCTGGCGGCTGCCCTGCGCGTTGATGCGTTCGGACTCGGCATCGGCCTGGGCCCGCAACTGTTCGACGATGCGGTCCGAGTCGGTCTTGGCCTCCTCGACGATCCGCTCGGCCTCCTCCTTGGCGGATTCGACGGCCTTGCTGTGTGCCGTGGTCGACTCGGTCAACCGCTCGGCCGCCGCCGCGGCGTCTTTGAGCTGCTGGCGCACGGCGTCTTGCCTGGCGGCCATCAGCCGACGCACCGGCGGCACGACATAACGCACCACCAGGAAGATGATGGCCGCAAAGCCCACCAGCTGGCCGATGAAAGTCGACATGCGTAATTACCGTCCGGATGTCTTGGTTGCGGATGTGGTAGCGGCGGCGGGGGCGACGTCGACGCCGAGGATTCGACTGGCCAGCGTCGCCGACATGGACGCCACGTTGGCACGCAGATCCAGTTCCACGGCGTCCCTCTCCCGCTTCAATTGCTCGGATGCCATTTGCAACGTCGACATCACCTGCTGTTCGGCACGGGCGCGCGCGTCTTCGACCACCTTACGACCTTCGGCGCGGGCGTTGTCGCGCAACGACGACGCCTGAACCCGCGCTTCGGTCAGGACTTTTTCGTAGTCGGCCTTGGCCGCGTCGAACTGTTCGGCCGCCTTCTTGTTGTCGGCGGCCGTTTTGGCGACCATGGCGTCGCGCTCGCGCAACACCTTCATCACCGGCGGCACGACGAATGTGCCGATCACGGCCAGCACGATCAGGAAGATGGCCAGCACGAAGAAGAAGGTGCCGTTGGGAACGAGGAAGTTGTTGCCGCCCTCGGCCACCACCTGGCTGGATGCCAGGACGCTCAGACTCGCGTCACCCATCACAGCGGACTAGGTGCCGACGGGCGTGGCGAAGACGAACAGCGCCATGAAGGCCAGGTTGATGAAGTAGGCCGCCTCAACCAGACCGACGGTGATGAAGAACGGCGTAAACAGCCGGCCTTGCGCCTCGGGTTGCCGGGCGATGCCGGACACCAGCGCGTTACCGGCGATACCGTCACCGATACCGGCACCGATCGCGCCGCCGCCCATGATGAGTCCACCGCCGATGAGTGCAGCGGCAGCGACTTGGGGGTCCAGAGCCATTCTTATCCTCCTTGATATCTGGTAGGGGTCTACCAGGTCTCTGTATTGGTGCGTGGGTCAGAACAATTCACGGTCGCCTCAGTCATGGTGATCCTCGATCTCCATGGCTTGACTGAAGTACAGGATGGTCAGAATCGCGAAGATGAAGGCCTGGATCGCCCCGACGAACAGGTCGAAGGCCTTCCAGATCGCGTTGGGCGCCCACATGATGTACGGCGGGAACAGCGCGATCAGCGCGACCAGGATGCCGCCGGCGAAGATGTTGCCGAAGAGTCGCAGCGACAACGAGATTGGCTTGGCCAGCTCTTCGACCAGGTTGATCGGCGCCAGGAACGCGACGTGGCCCTTGAGCACGGCCAGCGGGTGTCCGATGACACCGCGGCGCCAGATGCCCGCCACGTGGTAGCAGACGAACACGAAGAGAGCCAGCGCCAGCACGTAGTTGATGTCCGCCGCCGCCGACTTCAGCAGCTCGGTGGTGTGCCCCGACTTGTCGGTGTACTGCAGCGGCAGCACCGACAGCCAGTTGGAGATCAGGATGAACACGAAGATGGTGACGGCCAGCGGCAGCACGAACGGAGCGATCCGCATGCCGACCGCGCTCTCGATCTGGTCGCGCATCTGGACGGTGATGGCTTCCCAGAACAACTGAACGCCGCTGGGCACACCGGTGGAGGTGATCTTCGCGCGCAGGAAGAAGGCCAGTGCCAACACGATCAGCGCGGCGATCGCCGTCGACAGGATGGTGTCGGTGTTGACGGTCATGCCGAGCCACTTGGCATGGGTGTGCTCGCCAACCTCGATCGCGGCGGCCAGGAGCGTCGTCTCAGGCATCGGTGGGGTTCCTTCCTTCCGTTCCTTCCGATCCTGCGATCAGGCCGCCTTCGGCAGCGCCGGCAGACTCCGCCCAGTCGCCGGCGCGCAGCTTCTTCCACACCGGAAGCGCTGTCGAGGCGACCAATAGGACCTGGAAAAGCGCCAGTCCGAACACGACGCCCAGGCCGGCGGGCCGAAAGACGTAGGCGATGATCAGCCCCACCACGGTGATGATGGCCAGCCGTGACGCCGAGTTGACGGCCATCGACCGTTTCAGCGGGTGATCCTTGGCGGTAATCGACTCAACCGAGCGACGCACCAGAACCGCATTGAGCAAACCCAGGAGAAGGCCGATACCGAAGAAGGCGCCGACCATCAGGTGACCGGACAGTCCGGCGGCCAGCACCGCCACCGCCGTGATGGCAACGCTGATCACGAAGAGCCGAACCGGACGGAAAGCAACAGAGGGAAACACCAACGGCGCGTCCTGCGCTGGTGTCGTCACTGCAGCACCTCAATCCCAGGTTGGTAATACGGGAACCCCCCGACCGACTGATCGGTGGCCCGCCGAGCGTATCGCACGTCACAGTTGAATCACCCAAGGGGTATCTCCCGGGGCCGGTGTTCAACCAGCCCGATCGGATGAGCCTCCGACGGACCAGTAGCCTGCGCGGCTTTTTGGGGCTCTACCAGCACCGTACCACATGGAGGACCCCAACTACTACTCCTCGTCGTAGTAGTCGTCTCGGCGGCGTAGGAGCGGAATCGCGGTCGCGATGCCGGCCACCACGATGGCACCCAGCATCACCGCGGCGGTGTCGCGGGGCCGGAAAAAGATCGTGCTGGCCGCGCCGAACGCGACGATGCCCACCCACAGATAAATCAGCAACACCACCCGGCGGTGTGAATGGCCGATCTGCAGCAACCGGTGGTGCAGGTGCATCTTGTCCGGGCTGAACGCGCTGCGGCCCGCGCGGGTCCGGCGCACGATTGCCAGCAGCAAATCAAGCATGGGTACAAAGATGACCGCGGCCACCAGCAGGAACGGGGACAGCAAGACGAACACATCGCGGGCGCCGTAGGCGTTCTGCGAGACCGGGCCGGCGGCCGTCGTCGACGCGGCCGACAGCATCAGACCGATCAGCATCGAGCCGGAGTCGCCCATGAAGATCTTGGCGCGATGGAAGTTGTGCGGCAGAAAGCCCAGGCAGGCCCCAGCGAGCACCACCGAGATCACCGCGGGCGGATAGAACAGGACATCGCCGCCGTGGTCGCGTAGCAGGCCGACCGAGAACATGCAGATCGCCAGCGCGGTGATCAGTCCCAGCCCGGCGGCCAGACCGTCGAGCCCGTCGACGAAATTCATGGCGTTGACGACCGACACGGTCAGCGCCAAGGTGAGCAGGATGGACGAGGCCTGGTCGAGCACGATGGTGCCGACGCCGCCGATCGGGATGTATAGGACGCTCCACGCCACGCCCATGGTGACCAGCACGCTGGCCGCGGTGATCTGACCGGCGAACTTGGTCAAAGCGTCGAGGCCCCAACGGTCGTCGATGAGGCCGATGCCCATGATGACCGCGCCGGCCACCAAGACCGCGGGCATACCCGTCGAGTAGACGAACCCGCGGGTGAGCGCCGGAAGTTGGGACGCCAGAAAGACGGCCGTGATGACCCCGAGGAACATCGCCAGCCCGCCCATCCGGGGGGTCGGCGTGACATGGACGTCGCGCTCACGCGGATAGGCGACGGCGCCAAAGCGAGTGGCCAGCACCCGGACCGGTCCGGTGGCGAAGTACGTGATGATCGCCGCGGTCAACCCCACCAGCGCGAGCTCACGCAGCGGAACGCCGGCGCCGCGGTCGGCCAGCGCGAGCAACCCACCGGCAAGGTTGGTCACGTCGCTGGACATCACCGAGACCGTACTGGACAAACCTGGGACCTCGACAACCGCTCCAGTCAGGCCGGGGCGGTCAAGCTTTCGGGATCGACGGCCAGCACTTCCGCGATCCGCGTCGCGCTCACCGGGCCCGATCGCAGAATCCGCGGCGTGGCACCGGTCAGATCGACGATCGTGGAGGCAGCCCCCTGATCGGACGGACCCGCTTCCAGATAGACGTCCACCAGATCGCCGAGCTGGCTGCGCGCCTCGTTGGCGTCCACTGCGGCCGGACGGCCGGAGACGTTCGCACTCGACACGGCCAACGGCCCAACCTCACGCAACAGTTCGATGGCAACGGGATGCAGCGGCATCCGCAACATCACGGTGCCGCGGGCATCGCCGAGATCCCACTGCAACGACGGCGCCTGGTTCACCACGAGGCTCAACGCGCCCGGCCAGAAGGCGCGGATCAGGTCGCGCGCCCCGTCCGGTATGGTGTAGACGAGTCCCTCGATGGTGTGCCAGGAGCCGACCAGCACACCCACCGGCATGTCACGCCCCCGGCCCTTTGCCGACAGCAACGCGGAGACCGCGGCGCTGTTGAACGCGTCGGCGCCGATGCCGTACACGGTGTCGGTGGGCATGACTACCAGCCGGCCGCCCTTGAGTGCTCCTGCCGCCGCCGCGATTCCGAGTGAGCGCTGACCGGGATCCGCGCAGTCGAAGACGTCAGTCATCTACGCCGCTCTCCCCCGCAGGCGGGAGGTGCCCCCACCTCATCGCAGCGTTCTGCATCGTCGCGACGCGAGTCATCGGCGCCGCTCTCCCCCGTGCGTGCACTGCGGCGGGCTGTCACGAACCGCGGCCGCCCGGTCAGGTCTCGCCGGGACCGGATGTCCTCGAACTCTCCTGTGCGTTCGAACAATTCCATGGTCTGCGCCGAGGTGGTGTCGTCGTGTTCGATGCCGATCAATCCGCCCGGGCGCAGCCATCGGCCGGCCAGACGGACGATCGGGGCGATCACCGTCAGTCCGTCCGGGCCGCCGAAGACGGCTTGGTGCGGATCATGTTGCGCGACTTCGGGATCCAGCACGGCATCGTCGGGAACATACGGCGGGTTGGCCACCAGCAAGTCGACCCGGCCGTCCAGTTCGGCGAGCGGGCCCGGCTCCGACGCCAGTCCGGTGACGTCGGCGCGCAGCAGCTCGATCGCCGTGCCCCGCGTGTTGTGGCGCGCGTATTCCAGTGCGCTATCGGAGTTGTCGATGGCGACGATTCTGGCCGCGGGCCGGTGGTGGGCCAACGCCACCGCCAAGGCGCCCGAACCGGTGCACAGGTCGACGATGACGGGATGTTGCGTCAGCCGTTGGGCGACGGCCCATTCCAGCAGGGCCTCGGTTTCGGGGCGGGGTATGAACACCCCGGGGCCGACGTGCAGCATGACCGGTCCGAATGCCGCGGTCCCGAGCAGGTGCTGCAACGGCACGCGTTGCGAACGCGCCGCCACGACGTCGCGGTAGCGCCCGAGAAAATCGTCACCGGGTGAGTCCAGCAGGGCCAGGCGCCCGCGGTCGGTTCCCGCCAGGTGCGCGGCCAGCTGCTCGGCGTCCCAACGCGCAGAATCGATTCCCGCTTCGGCAAGGGTGGCCGCAGCATCGTCGATCGCGCGGCGCAGGACGTTCATGCCTGTTGCAGCCGGGACTGCTTGTCGGCGGCGGCCAGCGCGTCGAACAGTGCGTCGAGGTCACCGTCGAGGACCTGGTCGAGGTTGTGCGACTTGAAATTGATGCGATGGTCCGCGATCCGGTTTTCCGGGAAGTTATAGGTCCGGATGCGTTCGCTGCGGTCAACGGTGCGAATCTGGCTGGCCCGGTCCGCCGAGGCATCCGCCAGCGCCTGCTCTTCGGCCAAGGCCTGCAGACGGGCGGCCAGCACCTGCAGCGCCCGGGCTTTGTTCTGCAGTTGCGACCGTTCGTTCTGGCAGGTGACGACGATGCCGGTGGGCAGGTGCGTGATGCGCACCGCCGAGTCGGTGGTGTTGACGCCTTGGCCGCCCTTCCCCGATGAGCGATAGACATCGATGCGTAGGTCCGACTCGTCGATCTGCACCTCGCCGACCTCTTCGGGTTCGGGATACACGAGCACGCCGGCCGCCGAAGTGTGAACGCGGCCTTGGGATTCGGTCACCGGGACGCGCTGCACCCGGTGCACACCGCCCTCGAACTTCATCCGCGACCAGACCCCGTCGGCGGAGTCGCCCTTACTGGCGATGGCCAGCGTCGCGTCCTTGTATCCGCCCAGATCCGAGGTGGTCTCGTCCAGCACGGTGACGGTCCAGCCGTGCCGCTCGGCGTAGCGGATGTACATCCGCGCCAAGTCGGCGGCGAACAAGGCGGACTCCTCGCCGCCTTCACCCGATTTCACTTCGAGCACGATGTCGTCGGCGTCGTGCGGGTCGCGCGGTGCCAACATGTCGGTGAGCTGGGTGTCCAACTCGGCCACCTGGTTTTCCAGATCCGTCACCTCGTCGGCGAAGGACGCGTCGTCGGCGGCCAGCTCTCGCGCCGTCTCCAAGTCGTCGCGCGCGGCCACCAGCTTCCGGTAGGTGCCCACGATCGGGGCCAGCCGGGCGAACCGCCGTCCGACCTTGCGGGCCTCGTCGGGATTGCCGTGCAATTCCGGATCCGCCAGCCGGCGCTCCAGGTCGGCATGCTCGGCCAGCAGCACATCGATGGTCTGCACCGGCTTGGTCACCGCCACACCTCCTGTCCCGCCTCGCCTGTCATTACCGCAAACACAGACCGACGCCCGGCCTGTACGTCAGTGCGCACAGTTCGGGCGTCGGTATCCGAGCTATTTGTCGGCAGCAGCGCCGGCGTTGCGCTTGCCGTACCGCTTCTCGAAGCGGGCGACACGGCCACCGCTGTCCAGGATCTTCTGCTTGCCGGTGTAGAAGGGGTGGCACTGCGAGCAGACCTCGACGACGATGTGTCCGCCGTCCTTGGTGCTGCGAGTCTGGAAGGTGTTGCCGCACCCGCAGAGCACGGTGGTCTCCCCGTAGGCCGGGTGAATGTCAGATTTCATGCTGTCCTCTTTGGTCTTGTCGAACGTCGATTATGCCAGGTCAACCACTGCTCTCCCAAAACAACGGGGTACCCGTCCACATTCCCGGCGCATGGGCTGCGTCGAAACTTAAACCATCGCGGCGTCGGCCGGCATGTCGTGTGCGTGGTTTAAGTGTCGCGGTGCCGGCCCCGCCGAGGAACGCGGTTCGGCTAGTCGTTGGCTAGTCGTTGTCCATGGCCCCGGGGGTCGTCTTGGACACCTGGACCAGGAACTCGTAGTTGTTCTTCGTCTTGCGCAGCTGCGACATCAGCAGGTCGATGGCCTGATGAGAGTCCAGCCCCGACAGCACCCGGCGCAGCTTGTGCACGATGCCGAACTCGTCCGGGGACAGCAGCAGCTCGTCCTTGCGGGTACCGGACGGGTTGACGTCGACCGCCGGGAAGACCCGCCGCTCGGAGATCTTGCGGTCCAGCTTGAGCTCGGCGTTACCGGTGCCCTTGAACTCCTCGAAGATGACCGTGTCACCGGTGGACCCCGTCTCGACCATCGCGGTGGCGATGATGGTCAGCGATCCGCCTTCCTCGATGTTGCGGGCGGCGCCCAGGAACCGCTTGGGCGGGTACAGCGCCGTGGAGTCGACACCACCGGACAGGATCCGGCCCGAGGCGGGCGACGCGTTGTTGTAGGCGCGTCCGAGGCGGGTGATCGAGTCCAGCAGCACGACGACGTCCTTGCCCTGCTCAACCAACCGCTTCGCCCGCTCGATCGCCAGCTCGGCGACCGAGGTGTGGTCTGACGGCGGCCGGTCGAAGGTCGAGGCGATGACCTCACCCTTGACCGAGCGGGTCATGTCGGTGACCTCCTCGGGGCGCTCGTCGACGAGCACGACCATGAGGTGGCATTCCGGGTTGTTCCTGGTGATCGCGTTGGCGATGTCCTGCAGGATCGTCGTCTTACCGGCCTTGGGCGGCGACACGATCAGCGCACGCTGGCCTTTGCCGATCGGCATGATCAGGTCGATGACCCGAGTGGTCAGCCGGTCGCTGGTGGTTTCCAGACGAAGTCGCTGGTTGGGATACAACGGCGTCAGCTTGGAAAAATCGGGCCGCTTCTTGGCGTCCTCGACCGAGCCGCCGTTGACGCTGTCCAGGCGAACCAACGGGTTGAACTTCTGCCGCTGGTTGGGCTGTTCGCCGTCCTTGGGGACGCGGACCGCGCCGGTGACGGCGTCACCACGACGGAGGCCGTTCTTACGCACCATGTTCATCGACACGTAGACGTCATGCGGGCCGGCCAAGTAGCCGGAGGTCCGCACGAACGCGTAATTGTCGAGGACGTCAAGAATGCCGGCTACGGGCTGAACGACGTCGTCCTCGCGCAGCTCGGTGTCACCGCCCTCACCGGAGCGCTCACCCCGGCGGCGGCGGTCACGGAAGCGGCGTCCCCGCCGGCCCTGACGGCCTTCGCCGTCGTCGTCCTGCTGGTTCGAGCCGCCGCGGGCCTGCTGGCCGCCGGAATTCTGATCCTGGTCGCCGCCGTCCTGGCCGCGGTCGTCATTCTGGTTGTCTTGCTTGGGCTTCTCTCGACGGTCCGCCTCACCGGTAGCGGCGCCCTCGCGGCTGCCCGAGCTCTCGCGGTCGGCCTCGTCGTTGCCGCGGGCTGCCGATCCCGCTTCGCGGGAAGCGCCGCGTCGTTCGCGGCGGGGCGCCTCGGTCGTCGCACCGTTCTGGTCGCCCTTGGCCGCCTGGGCTTCGGCGACGTTGTTGGCGTTCTGGTCGTTGTTCTTGTTGTCCGACTTGCCGCTGTCCTCAGCGGACTTGACGCCATTGGCGGGAGCGCCGTTGGCCTGCCCCCGGATTTCTTTGATGGCGGCGATCAGTTCGTTCTTACGCATGCCCGACGTCCCTTTGACGCCAACTTGATTGGCCAGCGCGCGCAGCTCGGGCAGCACCATCGTGGACAGTGCACCAGCCGAGACGTTGGGTTTCGCGTCTGGAGTGTCTGTGGTCACGGCATTCGACAGTTGAGTGGCGTCAGTGTTTTCGCCAGCCGTGAACAGGTCCGTATCAGTCACGGATTTCCTTTCTTTCCCCCGCTGATCAGGTCATACGGAGGGTTCGTTGCATTCAGGCAAATTGCCGAGTGCGCCCAATCATCGACATTGCAACGGTGATCGCCTGGATCGGCGGAGTAAACGGCGAACCTCGTCCACAAGAAGAATTGGTGTGTCCTAGCGGCAAGGCAGTATGGATGCAGATGCAGATGCTGCGATTGCTGGACGCGTCCGAGGATAGCCCCCATCCTTGCCGGAAGCAAGCAAACCCTCCGGCCACGCCGTGGATCAACCGACGACGCTGACTCCTGGGCTCCAGCGAACCGGTTCGCCCGCGGTCATCTCCGTGATGGCAAACCCGTTGGCCTCCCCGTACTCCGCCACTTCGGAGGGCAGCCCCGCCGCTGTGGTTAACGCGATCAGCGATGGTCCGGCCCCGGAGAGCGTCGCTGCCACGTTATGACGCCGCAGCAGGCGCAAATATTCCGCCGAGGCCGGCATGGCCGGTGCGCGCTGCGGCTGGTGCAGCACGTCTTCGGTGGCCACCAGCAGCAGGTCGGGGCGTTCGGTGAGCGCCACCACCAGCAGCGCGGCGCGGCTCACGTTGAAGCGCGCGTCCTCGTGGCTGACCTGCGCGGGCAGCAGCACGCGGGTCTCCGCGGTGAGCGAGCGTTCCTCGGGAATCGCCGAATACAGCCGGATATCGGGGTGCAAGCGCAGCGGCACCGCCGCGTACCGGGGGCGGTCACCGGTGCGGTCCACCCACGAAACGACCGCACCGCCCAACACGGCGGCCGCCGCGTTGTCGGGGTGACCCTCGAACTCCGAGGACACCTGGATCAGTTGGGTATCGCTGAGCGGTTTCCAATCCATTTGTGCGACAAGGCCGTTCGCGGCCGCTAGGCCTCCGACCACCGCCGCCGCCGAGGAGCCGAGGCCGCGCGAATGCGGGATGGCGTTGCGGCAGCGCACCACCAGGCCCGGTGCACGGACCCCGACCGCGTGCAGCCCGCACTGCAGGGCTCGCACCACCAGGTGTTCGGGACCCACCGGCAACTGGCCCGCACCCTCGCCCTCGACCAGCACGACCAAGCCGGAATCGGTTGTCTCGACGGTGATTTCGTCGTAGAGGCTCAGTGCCAGACCGATGCTGTCGAAGCCGGGACCAAGATTGGCGCTGGACGCCGATACCACGGCGTTGGCCACCAGCCCGACGGGCAGCATCGGGGTCATCAACAGCCCTTCGCGATCGCGGAACCCACACAGACCACCGCGTGCCGACCCGTCCCCCGCAAGCGGGCGGGGATACCTCCCGCCGGGGGCGTGCCCCCAGCGCCCGGCTTCGCCGCGCTTGCGATCGCCACTAGGCCAGCCCCAACTTTTCGACCACCAGGACCGGGTCCACCGGCAGCGGGGTCACGGTCGGCATATCCCGCAGCGCGGTGTCGGGATCCTTGAGTCCGTTGCCGGTGACGGTGCACACGACCGTCGACCCCCGGGCCACCCAACCCTCGTCGACCGCCTTGAGCAGTCCGGCGATGCTGGCCGCCGAGGCGGGTTCGACGAAGACGCCTTCAGACTCCGCCACCAGGTGGTAGGCGGCCAGGATCTCTTCGTCGGTCGCTGCCAAGAAGCGGCCGTTCGATTGCTGCTGTGCGTCGACGGCTGCCGTCCACGACGCCGGCGCGCCGATGCGGATCGCGGTCGCGATGGTCTCCGGGTTCTTGACCGGCGCGCCGTGCACCAGCGGGGCCGCGCCGGCAGCCTGGGTGCCCAGCATCCGCGGCAACCTCTCGATCAGACCCTCGTGGTGATACTCGGTGTATCCCTTCCAGTACGCGGTGATGTTTCCGGCGTTGCCGACCGGCAGGGCGTGCACGTCGGGAGCGGTGCCCAGCGCGTCGACGATCTCGAACGCCGCCGTCTTCTGACCCTCGATGCGCACCGGGTTGACCGAGTTGACCAACGCGATGGTGGGAAAGTCGGCGGCCATCTTGCGCGCCAGCTCGAGGCAGTCGTCGAAGTTGCCGTCGATCTGGATGATCTTGGCGCCGTGCATGACCGCCTGCGCCAGCTTGCCCATCGCGATCTTGCCCTGGGGTATCAGCACCGCACAGGTGATGCCGGCACGCGCGGCGTATGCCGCCGCCGACGCCGAGGTGTTTCCGGTCGACGCGCACAACACCGCCTGCTGGCCGCGCGCCAGCGCATCGGTGACCGCCATCGTCATGCCGCGGTCTTTGAACGAGCCGGTGGGGTTGAGGCCCTCGACCTTGAGATGAACGCTGCAGCCGGTCTTTTCCGAGATTCGGCCCGCCGCGATCAGCGGGGTGCCGCCCTCGAGCAGGGTGACCGGGGTCCAGTCGTCGCCCACCGGCAAGCGGTCCCGATATGCCTCGATGAGGCCGGGCCACGGCTTGTGGACGGCGGTGCGCGGGGCGGTCATAGGGTGGTCCCTTCCAATCGCAGCACGCTGGTGACACTCTGCACGGCGTCCAAATCGGCCAGCGCCTCCACGGTTTCGGACAGCGCAGCATCCGTCGCGCGGTGGGTGACGACGACGATGCGGGCCCCCACCCGTCGTCCGCCCTCGTCCGCGACGCCTTCCTGGCGGACCTCGGCGATGCTGACCTCGCGCTTGGCGAATTCGGCGGCCACCGAGGACAGCACGCCGGGCTTGTCCGCGACGTTCATGCTGACGTAGTAGCGCGTCGAGATGAAACCCATTGGGGCGATGGGAAGTTGGGCGTACTTGGATTCCCTTGGCCCGCGGCTGCCCAGCACCCGGTTGCGCGCGGCCATCACCATGTCACCAGCCACCGCGGACGCGGTCGGCGCGCCACCGGCGCCCTGGCCGTAGAACATCAACCGGCCGGAGGCCTTGGCCTCGACGACCACCGCGTTGAAGGCGCCGTTGACGGTGGCCAACGGGTGCGACAACGGCACCAGCGCAGGGTAGACGCGCGCCGAGACCCGCTCCTTGCCATCGTCGGTCGTGATGCGCTCGCAGATGGACAACAGCTTGATGGTGCACCCCAGCGCGCGGGCCGACTCGAAGTCGTCCGGGGTGACCTTGGTGATGCCCTCGCGATAGACGTCGTCGGCGGTCACCCGGGTGTGAAACGCAATGGACGCCAGGATGGCGGCCTTGGCCGCGGCGTCGTAGCCCTCGACGTCGGCGGTGGGGTCCGCCTCGGCGTAGCCCAGCGCGCTGGCTTCGGCCAGCGCGGTGTCGTAGTCGGCGCCGGTGCTGTCCATCGCGGACAGGATGTAGTTGGTGGTGCCGTTGACGATCCCGGCGACCCGCAACACCGTGTCGCCGGCCAGCGACTGCGTCAGCGGGCGGATGACCGGGATGGCGCCCGCGACGGCCGCCTCGAAATACAGGTCGACGTTGGCAGTCTCGGCGGCCTGCGCCAACTCGCCGGTGGAGGTGGCCAACAGCGCCTTGTTCGCCGTGACGACCGACTTACCGTGCTCGAGGGCACACAGGATGGCCTTGCGCGACGGCTCCACCGGCCCCATCAGTTCCACCACGATGTCGACGTCGTCGCGCGCGGCGAGCGCTTCGATGTCGTCGGTGAGTAGCTCGGCGGGGACACCGCGGTCCTCGGCGACGCGGCGCACTCCGACGCCGCGCAACACCACGGGTGCGCCGACACGAGCGGCGAGGTCGTCAGCGCTGTCCTCGATGATTCGGACAACTTCGCTGCCGACGTTGCCCAACCCGAGAACCGCTACACCGACCGGCTTTTCGTCACCGGGCACAGTTCACCTCACTTCCAGACTCAGTAGATCGTCGACCGTCTCACGACGCAGGATCAGACGCGCGCGCCCGTCGCGCACCGCGACGACGGCTGGGCGGCAGATCATGTTGTAACGGCTCGACAGTGAATAGCAGTAGGCGCCGGTGGCGGCCACCCCGATCAGGTCGCCGGGTCGCAGGTCCCCGGGCACCCAGGTGTCGCGTACGACGATATCGCCGCTCTCGCAATGCTTTCCGACGACGCGGGCCAGTTCTGCCGGTGCATCGCTGAGCCGCGAGACCAGTCGGGCGTCGTACTGCGCGTCATAGAGTGCGGTGCGGATGTTGTCGCTCATGCCGCCGTCGACGCTGACGTAGCGCCGATGTGCGGTGGCGCTCACGTCGACGTCCTTGACGGTGCCCACCTCGTAGAGCGTGACGGTGCCTGGCCCGGCGATGGCCCGGCCCGGCTCGACCACCAGCCGCGGGGTGGGCAATCCGACGGCCGCCGATTCGTTCCGCACGATCTCGCTCAGCTTGGCGGCCAGCTCACCCATCGGTGGCGGATCGTCCGCGGCCAGGTAGGAGATGCCCAGTCCGCCACCGAGATCCACGGTGGAGATCTGTGCGGTCTTCTCGACGCCGAATTGTTCGACGGCTTGGTGCAGCAGGCCGATGACCCGGTGCGCGGCGATCTCGAAGCCGGCGACGTCGAAGATCTGCGAGCCGATGTGACTGTGCAGGCCCACCAGCCGCAGGTGCCCGGTTCCGAACACCTTGCCGACGGCCTCCAGTGCCGCACCGCTGGCCAGCGACAACCCGAACTTCTGGTCCTCGTGTGCGGTGGAGATGAACTCGTGGGTGTGCGCCTCGACACCGACGGTGAGACGGACGAAGACATCCTGGACGATGCCCGCCTCCGCCGCGATGGCGTCGAGGCGGTCGATCTCGACCATCGAGTCCAACACGACATGGCCGACGCCGGCTTTGACCGCGGCCGTCAACTCGGCGACGGATTTGTTGTTGCCGTGGAAGGTGATCCGCTCCGGCGGGAAGTTGGCGTGCAGCGCGACGGCCAGCTCGCCGCCGGTGCACACGTCGAGCGACAGACCTTCCTCGTCGATCCAGCGCGCAATCTCGCTGCACAGAAACGCCTTTGCGGCATAGTGCACGTTCTCGCCGCCGCCGAAGGCGGACGCGATCTCGCGGCAGCGGGACCGGAAGTCGTCCTCGTCGATGATGAACAGCGGGGTGCCGTACTCGTGGGCGAGGTTGGTCACCGTGACTCCCGCGATGCTGGCGACTCCTGCGTCGTCACGAGAGGTGTTGCGGGGCCATACATTCGGCGCCAGGAGCAGCAACTCCTCGGGGGATTGTGGCCGCAGCGGGCTTTCGGCGTGACGGGCCTCTTCGGCGTGCCGGGGACCGGCGGGGTGGACGTTCACATTCGCTCCGGGGCGGTGACGCCCAGTATCGCCAGCCCGTTGGCGATCACCTGACGGGTCGCCTGGCACAGCGCCAGGCGCGCGGTGTGCAGATCGGTCGGTTGCTCGTCGCCCTGCGGCAACACCCGGCACGAGTCGTAGAACCGGTGGTAGTCACCGGCGAGGTCTTCCAGGTACCGGCAAATCCGGTGGGGTTCGCGCAGTGTCGCCGCCGTGTTGAGCACCCGTGGGAATTCGCCGAGGGTGCGCAGCAGCGTCCCCTCCTTGTCGTGGCTGAGCAGTTCGAGGTGCCCGGTGTCGGGGATCAGTCCCAGCTCGGCTGCGTTGCGGGCCAGCGCCGAGAGCCGGGCGTGCGCGTATTGCACGTAATAGACCGGGTTTTCATTCGACGCGGACGACCACAGCGCGAGGTCGATGTCGATGGGGGTGTCCACCGAGGAACGGATCAGGCTGTAGCGGGCGGCGTCGACGCCGATCGCCTCGACGAGGTCGTCCAGGGTGATCACGGTTCCGGCCCGCTTGCTCATCCGGACCGGCTGGCCGTCGCGGACCAGGTTGACCATCTGCCCGATGAGTACCTCGACGGTGGCCGGATCGTCGCCGAACGCCGCCGCCACGGCCTGGAGCCGGGCGATGTAGCCGTGGTGGTCGGCCCCCAACATGTAGATGGCCAGGTCGAAGCCGCGCTGCCGCTTGTCCAGGTAGTAGGCGATGTCACCGGCGATGTAGGCCGGCTTGCCGTCGCTCTTGATGACGACGCGGTCCTTGTCGTCACCAAAAGCGCTGGTACGCAACCACGTTGCGCCGTCCTTCTCGTAGATGTTGCCGGTCTCGCGCAGCCTGCCGATGGCTTCGTCCACCAGACCCTTGGTGTGCATCGAGTCTTCGTGGGTGTAGACGTCGAAGTCGGTGCCGAACTCGTGCAACGACTCCTTGATGTGGGTGAACATCAGGTCGACACCGATTTCGCGGAAGGTCTCGCGCATCGCGGCGTCGGGCAGGCTCAGCGCGTCGGGCGCCTTCTGCAACACCTGGGCGGCGATGTCGTGGATGTAGGCGCCGGCGTAACCGTCTTCCGGGGTGGGCTCGCCTTTGGCCGCGGCGATCAGCGAGCTGGCGAAGCGGTCGATCTGGGCGCCGTGGTCGTTGAAATAGTATTCCCGCACCACGGCGGCGCCCTGGGTGGACAGCAGCCGGCCCAACGCGTCGCCGACGGCGGCCCACCGGGTGCCGCCGATGTGGATCGGTCCGGTCGGGTTGGCCGACACGAATTCCAGGTTGATGTTGCGGCCGGCCAGCGCGTCGGAGTGTCCGAAGCGGTCGCCGGCGTCGATGACGTTGCTGACGACGACGGCTTGCGCCGACGCCTCCAGGCGCAGGTTGATGAAGCCGGGTCCGGCCACCTCCGCCGACGCGATGCCGTCGGCCTGCGACAGCGCGTCGGCCAGCCATCCGGCCAGCTCACGGGGGTTGGCGCCGACCTTCTTGCCCAGCTGCAGTGCCAGGTTGCTGGCGTAATCGCCGTGCTCGGGATTGCGGGGACGCTCCACGGTGACCGTTTGCGGCAGCGCGCCAGCATCCAGGCCGCGCTCGGCCAGCACCGCGGCGGCGGTGGTTTTGAGCAGCTCAGCCAGGTCAGCGGGGGTCACGAGCGTCCATCCTATTGGCTGGGGTGCCCGCGCCCCGAATCCATTGCGGTGGCGGGGTGGCCACCCGGATGCGTTAGTCTGTCCGTGCTTGTTCGAAAGCCCCATGGCGCAACAGGCACGTCGGTGCGCCCCCGTAGCTCAGGGGATAGAGCGTCTGCCTCCGGAGCAGAAGGCCGCAGGTTCGAATCCTGCCGGGGGCACCCTTTCTAGCAGCCGAAACGGTGCCGGTCACTCACCTCGTGCCAGCACGAACGCCTCGATGTGCCGATCTTTGGCCCACACTTCGTACTTCCGCCAGCCGGGATACAGCTCGACGCCCTTGGCCCAGATCTCGTCACGCTCACGCGGCGTCGCGCGTCGCGCGGTGGCCTGCCACGTGTCGCGCCCGATCGTGACTGTCGCTTCCGGATTGGCCTTCAGGTTGTGGTACCAGGCAGGGTGTTTGGTACCGCCGAAGTTGGACGCGATGAGGGCCAGGCCGTCCGGATGGGGGATGCCGTACACGGCGACGGTGCGGGGTTCACCGGACTTGGCGCCCGTGGTGGTGAGCATGACCACCGGGATGCCGGTCGCGATTTCGGCGAAGCTGCTCCTACCGCCGGTGGCCTTGGCGACGAGGCGGTCGAGGTGGTGCGCGGTCGGGCGAAGAAGCGCCACCCCCACGGTCGTGGATGCGAAGCGGCGCATCGTCCGATGAAAAGCGTTCGCATCATCGAACGACCGTCCGGACATGGTGTCATTGTGGCCCGCGCCGAGCACCAGTGTTCTTCAAATCGTGTAACGCGCGTCACAGTGGACATTAAGCTGCTGGTCGTGAACCTAAGGATGTTGGCGAACGGTCGGGACCGTTGGCTGGCACTTCCGGCCTCGCTGGTCGTCTCCGCTGCGATGATCTACGCCCAGCACACACAGCCTCGGTGCTGCGTCGAAACGCCGGCGGCGGCCCCCGCCACCACGGCGGCCGCGCCGACCCACGGGGCGCGCCCCGCCAGTCCGGCCGAGGTGGAATCACTGACGGCGCTGGCACCGCCCGCCCCGTCTGCCGGCCAGCAATTCCAGCTCGCGTTGCCCCACAGTGTGGGATCTGAGGAACGGTTGCAGGTCAAGACCATCTGGGCGGCCCGCGTCATCAGCGTGCTCTTTCCGCAAATCAAGACCATCTATGGATACCGCGAGGACGCGTTACCGTGGCATCCCAACGGGCTGGCTATCGACGTGATGATCCCGAATTACCGCAGTCCCGAAGGCATCGAGCTCGGCAACCAGATCGCCGGCTACGCGTTGGCGAACGCGAAACGATGGGGCATCAACCACGTGATCTGGCGGCAGAAGATCTATCCGGGCGTCGGTGGGGGCAACTGGATGGCGGACCTGGGCTCAGAGACCGCTGACCATTACGACCACGTTCATATTGCTACCGGCGGAGGCGGTTACCCGACCGGGCACGAGACCTACTACATCGCCTCGATGACCCCCACCCCGCCGGACTGATCCGCTAAGGGCGGGGCGCGGCGACGCCGTGCGTTCGATCGGAGAGAGCCAACCCAGCCAGCGTGTTTGCCCCAGCCCAGATCCTCGATTGCTGACTCTGGACATAGTTGCGCTGTGATCATGTGTTGGCTTTTGCTGTTAGTCGCGCAATTCCTTGCTGCTGGCCGCATAATGAGGCCGTTATCGCCACTAATCGGAGAAGGAGCCGAGTATGAGGACTGTTTGCGGGTTACGCATGTTGTGTGTTCCGGCCGTCGTTGCTGCCGCATTAACGGTAGGTAGCGGAGTCGCCGTCGCCGACGACGACGGGTACCTAGGTCAATTGCAGAAGATCGGCGTGGTGTGGCAGCCCGGAGGGGAAGGCACGCTGATCTCGCTCGGTCACGCCATCTGCTCGGACCGCGCCGCGGGCAAGACACCGGACGAGCTGGCCACCGATGTTCACTCCGGCTTGAACAGCTCGTTCAACTACGCCGACGCCACAGCTATCGTGAGCGCCGCGGAATCCAACTACTGCCCCTAACCCGTCGTAGGGCGCTGTCTGGACGGCGTCCCCGTCATGCCGGCCCGGCGGCGAACGCCGCCACCGGCATTTCGACGGTCCCTTTGCACGGACCGCTGTTGATGTCGGTGTGCCAGGTCCCGCGTAGCGATCCGTCGGGCTGCGGCGCATAGAAGGCCCACGACCTCGCGGGTGCCCACACCTTCGAAACGCCTTCGCCCATATAGCAATCCCATTGAAAGTCGAAGCGCTCGACCCACTTGGCGCCGTCCCAGGTGTAGTGCGACGGCTGGGGCAGCGTCGGGTTCTTCGGCGTCGGGCCGTTGGTGGCGGTTGCCACGCACCTGCCCGACGAGCATGCGGTGGTGAAGACGTAATCCGCGCTGAAGGTCGGTTCGGCTTGCGCGGCGGCGACGCTGGTGCCGGTTTTGCTGACCGCATACCTCACCAGTGAGTATTTGCCGTTCCACGACGGTGCGAGTGCGTGCGCGCCTGTTCCGGGCGCTCCCGCGACCGATGCGGTGACGGCAGCCAGCACCGCTATTACCCGATACCACGGCCGCATTGCGTCAATGGTGGGCTTTCGACGACGCGGCGCGATCTCGGCGCGGACACGATCGCGGTGCTGTTGCGGGTTTATCGGTCTCGCAACAGGAATAGTCCATACGCGGCGATCGACTGCGCGTCGGCGATGATTCCGCCGCGGATCATTTCTTCGACCTCGGCACGCGAGAACCACGCACTGCGCATGTCCTGCTCCTCGTGCTCGAGGTCGGCTTCCCCCTCGGCGATGCCGGTGGCCAGAAACACCCAGCCGCGTTGGCTGGTCATTCCCGGTGCGACGTCGAGGTGGCCGAGTACCTCGAATGACGTTGCGCGCAAACCGGTTTCCTCACGGAGCTCACGCTCGGCCAACTCGGCCGGTTCGGCGTCGACCAGGTCCGGAGCGGTGCCTTGGGGAAACTCCCAGCGTCGCTCGCCGAGCGGATAGCGGTACTGCTCGACCAGCCGGAAGCGGTGCCCGTCGTAGGGCATCACGAGCGCATAGGCCGGCTTGTCGACGACGCTGTAGATGCCCGCACTGCCGTCGGGGCGGCGGATGTCGTCCTCACGCAGCACCATCCACGGGTTCCGGTAGATCTCGCGGCTCGCGAGGCGTTCGATGAAAGTCACGCCGCCAATATTGCCGTGAATACCGCAACTCATCCGGTGGCGGTGGCCCGGAGTAGCGTCCGAGGCTATGCCGTCCCCAGAAGCCATCACCGACACCGTCAGTCGATACCTCGCGCTGGTCGCGACGGGCACCGCCGACGACATCGTGACGCTCTATGCCGCCGACGCCACCATCGAGGATCCGATCGGGTCCGCCATTCGCCGCGGGCATGACGCCATCCGGGCGTTCTATGCGGGATTTCAAGACGCGAAGAAGGACACCGAACTGGCGGAATTACGGATCTCTGGCAGCGAGGCGGCCTTCTTCTGGCACCTCACGCTCGACGCCGGTGACAGCCGCACCCGAATTTCGCCCATCTCCACCATGTCGTTCGACGGGGAGGCCAAGATCACCTCGATGCGCGCGTTCTGGTCGCCCGCCGACGTTCGGGTCTTGTAGATCCGTCAATTGCGTTGGCCACCAGCCGACGCCAACGATGCTCGGACAGCCGCCGCCGCAATACGGTGTCATCGACCGCGACTCCAATGGCAGCTCGGCCACCCAGTCCCGGCATGGCCCGTTAAGCGCCGATGCGCATCGGGTATCTCCCCGCAAGACAGAGGACATGTCGCGCTGGCATCAAGCGGCACGGTGCCCGATAGTCGTAGCAGCAAGTGAGCGCCAATGTCGGCATAGGTGGGGATCCATGAGTACGCGCCGCCACATCATCGTCAGCGGTGACGACGCGCTCGCCATGACGATCGCCGAGGAACTCAACCGCGCGGGCGCCACCATCACCAAGTTGGACAGCGAGGAACTCGCCGGCGCCGATCTTGCCCGCGCAAGCGCCATCGTCTGCGCAGGGTACGACGATGCGAAAAACCTCGAAATCGCCTTGCTGGCAAGGAGAACGAACCCGAACGTGCGCGTGGTCGCCCGGTTGGGCAACGACGTGCTGCGGGCGGCGGTGGCCGCCGACAACGGTCCCGGCGCCATCCTGGACGTCGCCGACCTCGCGGCGCCGTCGGTGGTCGAGGCCTGTCTGTCGAGCAACACACACCCCGTCGAGGCGGCCGGCATCAAATTCGTTGTGTCGGGAGCCGATGCGCCGTATGACGCCAGCCTTCGCGAGATCTACGGCGACCTGGCACCGGTAGCGGTGATTCATGGCCAGAACTCAGCCGCTCCCGGCGAGGTGGTGCCGTGTCCCGGTCGAGACCATCAGGTGCGCGCCGGTGATTGGACAGCCATGATCGGCACCCCCGACGAGCTGGCCGCCCGCGGCATCGGTGTCCCCCGGCCGACGGCGACACGTTCTCGCCAATCCTGGTTGCGCCGTGTACTGGACGCTGCGCGCGCTGTACGCGACGACGTGAACCCCCTGATTCTGCCGGCGCTGATCGCCGCGCTCACCTTGGTGCTCGCGTCAACCCTCGTGATGCATTACGCCTATCGAAGGCCGCGGTTGTCCTGGCTGGATGCGTTGTACTTCACCTCAGAGACCCTCACCACGGTCGGCTATGGCGAATTCAGCTTCGCGCGGCAAGCCCCGTGGCTACGAGTATTTGCCGTCGCCATGATGTTCGGCGGCGTAACGACTACCGCGCTTCTCGTCGCTTTCGTGGCGGACCTGCTGCTCTCGCGGCGCTTCCTCCAATCGGCCGGCGCCCGGCGGGCCCGCCACCTGCGCGACCACATCATCGTCGTCGGACTGGGCTCTTTCGGCAGCCGTGTCGTCGCCGATCTGACTGCCGCCGGATACGACGTCGCGGTGATCGAGCGCGACGAGAACAACCGATTCCTGTCGACCGCAGCCGAACTCGACGTGCCGGTGATCTTCGGGGATGCGACCCTGCGCCAGACGCTGGCATCGGCCCGCATCGACCGCGCCCGGGCCGTTGCGGTGCTGACTCAGGAGGACATAGTCAACATCGAGATCGGGATTGTGCTGCGCGAAATGCTGGGTCCGCGGGTAATGCCTGAGGTCAACCGGTCCGACGTGCCCATCGTGCTGCGTATCTATGACCGCAACCTCGGCGACGCGGTGGCCAAGCGGTTCGGATTTGGGAATGTTCGCTCGATCGTCGACCTGGCCGCGCCCTGGTTCATCGGCGCCGCGATGGGCCTGCAGGTGCTGGGGACTTTCTCGGTCGGTCAGCGTTCCTTCATGGTCGGCGCCATGCACGTGGCGGCAGGGAGCGAACTCGACGGGGTGCGAATGTTTGAGATGTCCACGCAGACCCGGGTCATCGCGATCACCCGCCGCGAGACGCCCCCCGAGCTACACCCTCGCCGGGATGCGTGGTTGCGCGGCGGTGACACCGTCTACCTGGTGGGGCCCTACCGCGAGCTGCTGGAGGCGCTGCGCAAGGGGCAGCCTCCCCAGGAGCCCGCCGTCAACGACGAGCGCCCGGCCGATAAAGCGGCGACCTGAAGGTGGCTGCTCAGGACCCGCTCGGGATCAGGAAGCAGACCAGCCCAGCGACCGGTGGCCGCCGGGTTCGGCCGCGTGGTCACAGCGCCGGGCGCACGACTTGGCCAGCTGGTGGCGGGCCGCCGCGGTCACCGGGTGCTCGTTACCGAGTACGCGGGTCTCCTGTTCCACCAGCGCCTGCCAGGCGGCGACCGCGTCGGTGACGCCGGCCCGGTCCGGGGCCCACAGGGTGAACATGTGCCGGGCCATCAGCAGGTGAACGTGGTCGTCTCCCAGCTTGTCGTGCAGGTCGCCGATCAACGGCTCGAGCTCGGCGACGGCCCCGGGGACGTCCCCCGCCCGGCCGCGCCATATCGCCAGCAGCAATCTGGTGCCCAGAGTGTCGACGTGGTCGTCACCGAGCACGCGCCGCCGCGCGGCAAGGACGTGTTCACCCTCGGCCATCGCTCCCACGCGATCGCCTATCTCCCAACGCTTCTCGGCGATCTTCTCGCGGGTAACCAGCACACTCTCGTGGTCGGCCCCCAAGATGCGTTGTTCGTCGGCGAAAAGCTGCGACCATTCGGCTAGCGATGACAGCGAATGCTGGTGCCGGCCCGCCAGCAGGTGGCGAGCGCTCAGGGTGCTGAGGTGGTCGCGACCGAGTACCTCGACGAGGTCCGGTAGCAGCCGCGCGAACTCCTGGTAGGCGACGGTTTCGTCGCCCGCTCGCAGCTGCAGGGTGGCTAGCGACACCTTGAGTTCGAGGACAGTGGGGTGACGCTCGCCCAGCGTGGCCCGGCACAGGGTGACGAGCTCGTTCGCCTGTCGCGCAGCCCCCGCGTAATCACCGTTGTTCGCGCATTCCGTCATCAGCCCGGTCAGTTCGGCCAGCGGGGCGGGCAATTCCTGCTGCGGCATTCGATAATGAAATCGCCGTCGCGCCCACCCGGCAATTCACCCCAGTTGAACTGCGGCGATGCCGCAAACGGCGACTACAGCCGCGACGCCACATCCGCGGCGCGACGAAGCTGATCGACATCGGAGCTCGTCGGGATGAGCTGCACCTCGTCGGTGCCGATCTCGGAGAACCTGCGCAACACGTCCAGCAGCTCGTCCTCGCTGCCGGCCCAGCCCGTCATCGGCGCCATTGCGTCGACGTATTCGCCCGGTATCCAGTTCATGTAGCGCCGCAGATGACGGTGGATCTGGTTGCGAGAGCCCTCGGGCGACCCGAAGGCGAACCAAAACGACGTGATCAGGTGGGGTTTGGGTTTGCCGGCCTGGGCCCACGCTGCGCGGGCCACGTCGAACAGCTCGTCCTGCCTGGCGACGTCGAGGTCCAGCGTGGTGCCGGCCAGCCCATCGGCCCACGGGGCCGCGCTGCGAATGGTTTTCGGCCCGATGCTGCCGACGAACAGCGGCGGACCACCAGGCTGGACCGGGGCGGGTCCGACGGGCAGCACCGAGTCGGTGGTCTTCTCCCCCGCCCAGACACGCTTCATCACGGCGACGCGTTCGGCCATGCCGCGCATCGTCTGTGTCGCCGGATCGGCGCCCACGGCGTGGTAGTCCTCGTGCCGACCGCCCACCCCGAGACCCACGGTCAACCGGCCGCCGCTGAGCAGGTCGCCGGTGGCCAGACCCTTGGCGAGCATGACGGGATCGTGCAGCTGCGGCACGATGACCGTGGTCAACAGCCGCACCCGGTTGGTCCAGGCGGCCAACGCGCCCAGCAATGTCAGGTTGTCCGGGTTGTCGAAGGCGATCCGCTCGCCCCAGCACAGCGATGAGAACGGGCCCTCGTCAATAAAGCGCGCCCACGTCTCGAGCACCGTCGCATCCAGGTCCGGTTCCATCACCGGCATGGTCATCGCTATCTGCACGACGGCGATTCTGGCATGTTTAACATGCGGTGCTTCAGTGGAACCATGGAGCGAGTGGCGTTCACCTGTAGTTCCATCGCGCATGTCCGATTGACCGTGACCGATATCGAGCGGTCACGGCAGTTCTACGAGAGCGTGTTCGGCTGGCCGGTGTTGATCGAGGTTCCGGAGAACGCCGACGAGCCCACCCGTAATCAGTTGAGCTTCCTGTTCGGCGGCGTCATCTATGACCTGGGCGGCACGCTGCTCGGACTCCGGCCGGTCGCCGCGGACCGTTTCGACGAAGATCGCGTCGGACTCGACCACATTGCCTTCCGGGTCGCCAGCAAAGACGAATTAGATTTGGCCGCAGCGCATCTCGATGAGCTGGAAGTGGTTCACGAGCCGGTCAAAGACATTGGGCCGTCCTACATCCTGGAGTTCCGCGACCCCGACAACATCGCCCTGGAGCTAACCGCACCGAAGTAGCGCGGCGTTGTCGTGCCGGGTGCATGGTGGTTGACTGGAAAGAACTATGACCATCAGTTTCAACCACACCATCGTCGCGTCCCGCGACAAACACGAATCCGCGAAGTTTCTCACCGAGCTCTTCGGCCTACCCAGCCCAAAGCCCTTCGGCCACTTCATGGTTGTCGAACTCGAACACGGTGTGAGTCTCGACTACGCGGACGCCCCCGACGGCGCCGACATCCCGCGGCAGCACTATGCGTTCTTGGTGTCGGAGCAGGAGTTCGACACCATTTACGCCAAGATCCAGTCGCGCGGCCTGCAGCACTGGGCCGACCCGGGCGCCAAACGCCCGGGCGAGATCAACCACAGCCACGGCGGGCGCGGAGTCTATTTCCCGGACCCCTCCGGCCACGCCATGGAGATCCTCACCAGCCCGTACGGATCGGCGGGCTGAGCGAGCACGCGCCGCGTTCAGTCGCCGGTGCGCGCCGTGCCGTGCCGCAGGCTTTCCTGCTTGCGGTAGTCATCGGCCAGCTGCGCGACATGCTTGGGCAGGCTACCGGTGGCGACGTCGGCCAGCGTCGTCTCTTCCAGCACCGACCGCATGCTGGCCCGCAGCGCCCGCCACACATCGGTGAGCGCGGCCGTCGGCCCCGAATACGGCAAGTCGCCGAGCCCGATGTCACGGACGCTGGCCAACGGTCCGTCGATGCAGCGCAGCACGTCGGCAATGCTGATGTCTTCGCCGGAGCGGGCCAATTCGTAGCCACCCTCACGACCGCGATGGCTCCGCACCAGCCGGTCGGTGCGCAGGTTGGTCAGGATGTCGACGAGAAATTGCGGCGGAATGCCCTGCGCCTGGGCCAAATCGTCGGTCTTCACCAGCGTTCCGTCGGGCACCGTGGCGAGCTGGATCATCGCCCGCACGGCATACTCCGCCTTCGCCGACATGCGCACTCACAGGATTGTGCCACCCGACGGCGCGATTTCGGCGCAGCCTGGCTGATCTGGCGGCTACCCGCGTGATTCAAGCAGGTCGATGATCCGCTGCGCCTGCTCCTCCACCGTACCGTCCGAGGTCAGCCGCAGGTCGGGGTGCGCCGGCGCTTGATACGGGCTGTCGATGCCGGTGAACTGGGTGATCTCCCCGGCGCGCGCCTTGGCATACAAGCCTTTGGGATCACGCTTTTCGCATTCCTCGATCGGGGTGTCGCAGAACACCTCGATGAAATCGAACCCGGCCTCGGCGTGCACGTTGCGCGCGAATTCGCGTTGCTCGGCCAGCGGACTGATCGCCGGTACCAGCACGACGTTGCCGCAGTCGGCGAGCAGCGCCGCCACATGCGCCAGCCTGCGCAGGTTTTCGGCTCGGTCGGCCATGCTGAAGCCCAAGTCGGCGTTCAACCCATGCCGCAGATTGTCACCGTCGAGAACGTAAGCCAGTGCTCCCTTTTCGAGCAGCTTCTGCTCGACCAGCATGGCCACCGACGACTTGCCGGAACCGGACAAACCGGTGAACCAGACCGTCTTGCCCCGAGGCCGGGCCTCGGCGATCGCGGATGACTTGTGCCGCACCGTGTTCGGGCTCGCGGCCTGCGCCGAAGCATCGCGCAACACCATCCCCGCCGCCACCGTTCCGTTGGTGTGCGGGTCGATGAGGATGAATGACCCCGTGCTGGGGTTGCGGGTGTACTCGTCGAGCAGCAGCGGCACCTGGGTACGCAGCGAGATACGGCCGAGTTCGTTCAGCTGCAACGCCGTTGCTGCCTTGTCCCGATGCAACGTGTTGACGTCGAGCCGGTAGTCGAGCGCCGTCACCTTGGCGTGCGTGGTGCGGGTGGTGTGTTTGATGACGTAATCGCGGCCGGGCTCGAGGGCCGCATTGTCGGCCATCCAGCACACCGTCGCGTCGAACTCCTGCGCGATCCTCGGCTGATTGTGGGTGCGGGCGATCAGATCGCCGCGGGAGATGTCGATCTCGTCGGCCAGGGACAGCGACACGGCCATTGGCGGGAAGGCCTCTTCCACCGGGCCGTTCGGCCCATCGATGGCGGTGATGCGTGTGCGCTTGCCCACCGGCAGCACCACCACTTCATCGCCCGGGCGCATGACCCCGCTCGCGACGGTACCGGCGTAGCTGCGGTGGTCCTGGTGCTCGCGGGTGTGCGGGCGGATGACGTACTGCACCGGGAACCGCACGTCGACCAAGTTGCGGTCACCAGCGATGTACACCTCTTCGAGGTGCGACAGCAGCGCCGGGCCCTCGTACCAAGGTGCCTGGTCCGACTTGGTCACCACGTTGTCACCGTGCAGCGCCGATAGCGGGATGGTGGCCACGTCGTGCACATCCAGGCGTGCGGCGAACGCGTGGAACTCGTCCCGGATCGCCTCGAATTTCTCTCTGTCCCAATCGATCAGGTCCATTTTATTGACCGCGAGGACGATGTGCTGGATGCCCAGCAGGGACGCCAGGAAGGCGTGCCGGCGGGACTGCTCGAGCAAGCCGTGACGCGCATCGACCAACACGATCACCAGTTGAGCGGTCGACGCGCCGGTCACCATGTTGCGGGTGTACTGGATGTGGCCGGGGGTGTCGGCGATGATGAATTTTCGCTTGGGAGTGGCGAAGTAGCGGTATGCGACGTCGATCGTGATGCCCTGTTCGCGCTCGGCGCGCAGGCCGTCGGTCACCAGCGCCAGGTCGGTGTAGTCGTGACCGCGGTCCTTGGACGTCTGCTCCACCGCCGCCCACTGATCCTCCATCACGGCCTTGGAGTCATAGAGCAGCCGACCGATCAGGGTGGACTTGCCGTCGTCGACGGAACCCGCTGTGGCGAGCCTCAATAGCGTTGTCATCAGAAGTATCCCTGCCGTTTGCGGTCTTCCATGCCGGCCTCCGAGATCCGGTCGTCGGCCCGGGTCGCCCCGCGTTCGGTCAGCCGCGACACAGCGGTCTCGGCGATGACCTCGTCGACCGTGGCGGCCTCCGATTCCACGCATCCGGTGCACGTGACGTCCCCGACGGTGCGGAACCGCACGGTCGCCTCGAACACGGGCTCGTCATCGCGCGGCTGCATGTTGCGGTCGACCGCGAGCAACATGCCGTCGCGGCGAAAGACCTTGCGCTGGTGCGCGTAATAGATCGACGGCAGCGCGATGTTCTCGGCGCCGATGTAGGACCAGATGTCGAATTCGGTCCAGTTGGACAGCGGGAACACTCGGATGTGCTCGCCCTTGTGGTGCCGTCCGTTGTAGAGGTTCCACAGCTCGGGCCGCTGCGCCTTCGGGTCCCACTGGCCGAACTCGTCACGGAAGCTGAACACCCGCTCCTTGGCGCGGGCCTTCTCTTCGTCGCGGCGCGCTCCGCCGAATGCCGCGTCGAACCTGTTCTCCCGGATCGCACGCAGCAGCGTGACGGTCTGGATCGGGTTGCGTCCCTGGCGCGGCTCGACGACACGGCCGGCGTCGATGTCTTCCTGAACCGAGGCGACCACCAAGCGCACCCCGTGCTCGGCGACCAACTCGTCGCGGGTGGCGATCACCTCGTCGAAGTTGTGCCCGGTGTCGACGTGCATCACCGGGAAGGGCAACCGCCCGGGACGGAATGCCCGCAGCGCCAGGTGCAGCATGACGATGGAATCCTTGCCGCCCGAGAACAGCAGCACCGGGCGCTCGAACTCCGCGGCCACCTCACGAATGATGTGGATCGCCTCTGCCTCCAGCGAGCGCAGATGACTCAATTCGTACTGTCCGGCGGCGGGAGCCACCTTGACGTCACCGGTCATAGCTTCCTCTGATAAAACATGGTAGAACTGACCATATTTGGCATCTTAACGGTATATAAGACCAGTTCGCGCCAAAGCTGTCAACCGCGGCCGGACAGTTCGGGTCAGAGTCACGGCGGCATTGTTGTGGCCGACGCGAACGCGAAAACATAGGGGGATGAGCGCCACCCCCGAAGCCGCCCGGCCACCCGCGCCGAGCGGTCGCGCCCGCAGGGCACGCTGGTCGCCAAGGCCCTGGCGACCTACAAAGTCGGTTGAGTCCGCGAGCGTAATCCGACCGCGAGCATCCCCGCGGTCGTCCGCCGGGTGGTTACGTTGGTGCCCAACGGTGGATCAGGTGATTTCCTCGAGCTTGCCGGTCGCCACGTCGAAGACGAATCCGCGCGCGGAGACGTGCTTGGTGACGAACGGGCTGCCCTCGATGCGGCGCAGCGACTGGCGGACATCGTCGGCGAGGTCGGCGAAAGCCTCGGCCGCCCAGGGCGGTTTGATGCCCGTCTCCTCTTGGATGCCGCGTTTGAAGTCGTCGTCGGTGAAGGTGAGCATCCCGCAATCGGTGTGGTGAATCAGAATGATCTCCCGCGTCCCCAGCAGGCGTTGGCTGATGGCCAGTGAGCGGATGACGTCGTCGGTGACGACGCCGCCGGCGTTGCGGATGACGTGAGCCTCGCCCTCGTTGAGCCCGAGGATGCGGTAGACGTCGAGCCGAGCGTCCATGCAGGCGACGACCGCGACATGTTTGCCGGGCGGCATCGGCAGCGGTCCGTTGAATGTGCTCGCATATTCGGCGTTGTTGGCTAGGTAATCATCGGTAACCGTCACGCAAGCCTCCTTGGCAGTGTCGCGGCCTGAACCGCGCGGCGTTTGCCACGGCGCGGTACCGCGGTGGATCCTAGCAACCGATCGCACGCGATTCACCGGTGAGAATCAAGCGGATCGGAAACGACACCGAACGCGCCGGGCAACTGCACCGCGCGACGCTGCGCTGCCGGCTCGATAGCCTGTCCCAATGCGACGTGGGGTGTGCGGACGGGCATGACGCGGTTTCTGGCACGCCGGTTGCTCAACTACGTCGTGCTGCTGGCGCTGGCATCGTTTCTGACGTTCTGCCTGACATCGGTGGCCTTCAAGCCGCTGGACAGCCTGTTGCAGCGCAGCCCCCGGCCGCCGCAAGCCGTGATCGACGCCAGGGCGCACACGCTCGGACTGGACGAGCCGATACCGATCCGCTACGCACACTGGGCGTCGCACGCGGTCCGCGGCGACTTCGGCAAGACCGTCACCGGGCAGCCGGTCGGAACGACGCTGTGGCGTCGCGTCGGAGTAACCCTGCGCCTGCTGATCATCGGTTCGCTGGTGGGCACCGTGGGAGGCGTCGCGGCCGGGGCGTGGGGCGCCATCCGCCAGTACCGACTCAGCGATCGCGTGGTCACCATGGTCGCCCTGCTTATTCTCAGCACCCCGACGTTCGTGATCGCCAGCCTGTTGATCCTCGGCGCGCTGCGGGTGAACTGGGCCGTGGGTATGCACGTCTTCGACTACACCGGGGAGACGTCACCGGGCGTGCCGGGCGGGGCCGGCGCACACCTTCTCGACCGGTTACGGCATCTGGTCTTGCCGTCGCTGACGCTGGCCCTGGCCGCCGCCGCGGGATACAGCCGTTACCAGCGCAACGCGATGCTGGACGTCCTCGGCCAGGACTTCATCCGCACCGCGCGCGCCAAAGGGCTTACCCGCCGGCGGGCGCTGGTCAAGCACGGGCTGCGCACCGCGCTGATCCCGCTGGCCACGCTGTTCGCCTACGGGGTGGCCGGGCTGGTGACCGGGGCGGTGTTCGTGGAGAAGATCTTCGGCTGGCACGGCATGGGTGAATGGCTGGTGCAGGGTATAGCGACTCAGGACACCAACATCATCGCGGCGATCACTGTGTTCTCCGGTGCGGTGGTGCTGCTGGCCGGCCTCCTTTCGGACGTGTTCTACGCGGCCCTTGATCCGCGGGTTCGGGTGTCATGACGTCTCAGGCGGATATCGATGGGGCTCATGGCTTTTCGGGGCACGAAGTGGCGGATTTCACCTCACGCCGCACCCTGGTACTTCGGCGGTTCGCCCGCAACAGGTTCGCGGTGGCGTCGCTGGTGTTGTTGGTGCTGTTGTTCGTCGGCTGCTACGCGCTGCCCGCGGTGCTGCCCTATTCCTACGACGACCTCGATTTCACCGCGCTGCTGCAGCCGCCCAACGCGCGCCACTGGCTGGGCACCAACGCGCTGGGGCAAGACCTGCTGGCGCAGATCCTGCGCGGGATGCAGAAGTCGATGCTGATCGGTATCTGTGTCGCGGTGATTTCCACCGGCATCGCCGCCACCGTCGGGGCGATCTCGGGCTATTTCGGTGGCTGGCGCGATCGCGTGCTGATGTGGGTGGTCGACCTGCTGTTGGTGGTGCCCAGCTTCATCCTCATCGCCATCGTGACGCCCCGCATCAAGAACTCGGCCAATGTCTTGATGCTGGTTCTGCTGCTGGCCGGTTTCGGCTGGATGGTCAGCTCGCGCATGGTGCGCGGTATGACCATGAGTCTGCGTGAGCGCGAATTCATCCGGGCCGCAAGGTATATGGGAGTGTCCAGCAGTCGGATCATCGTCGGCCACGTGGTGCCCAACGTGGCTTCCATTCTGATCATCGACGCCGCGCTCAACGTCGCGTCGGCGATCCTGGCCGAAACCGGCCTGAGCTTCCTCGGCTTCGGCATTCAACCACCGGACGTGTCGCTGGGTACGCTGATCGCCAACGGCACCCAATCGGCGACCACCTTTCCATGGGTGTTTCTGTTTCCCGCGGGCGTGCTGGTGCTGATCCTGGTGTGTGCCAACCTCACCGGCGACGGCTTGCGGGATGCGCTCGACCCGGGTAGCGCCGGGCCGGGCGGTGGGGCCCGATGAGTGCGCTGCTCGAGGTGACCGATCTGGCGGTCACCTTCGCCACGGCCGGCGATCCGGTGACGGCGGTGCGCGGTATCAGCTACCGCGTCGAACCCGGAGAAGTCGTCGCCATGGTCGGCGAATCCGGTTCGGGGAAGTCCGTTTCGGCGATGGCGGCCATTGGTCTGCTGCCCGGGTACGCGCAGGTTCGGGGCTCGGTCCGACTGCACGACACCGAACTGCTGGGCCTCGGCGATGACGCGATGTCGCGATTGCGGGGCAAGACGGTCGGCATGGTGTTCCAGGATCCGATGTCCGCGCTGACGCCCGTGTACACCGTCGGTGACCAGATCGCCGAGGCGATCGAGATCCACCAGCCGCAGGTCGGTAAGAGGGCCGCTCGCCGGCGAGCGGTGGAATTGCTGGAGCTGGTCGGAATCACGCAGCCGGAGCGACGCGTCCGCGCGTTTCCACACGAGTTGTCCGGCGGCGAGCGGCAACGGGTGGTCATAGCGATAGCCATCGCCAACGACCCCGACTTGTTGATCTGCGACGAGCCCACCACCGCGCTGGACGTCACGGTGCAGGCGCAGATCCTCGAGGTGCTCAAAACGGCGCGTGACATCACCGGCGCGGGAGTGCTCTTCATCACCCACGACCTCGGTGTGGTGGCCGAGTTCGCCGATCGCGCCCTGGTGATGTACGCCGGCAGGGTCGTCGAATCCGCTTCCGTGCATGACCTTTACCGGGATCGCCGGATGCCCTACACCGTCGGCCTGCTGGGCTCGGTTCCGCGGCTCGACGCCGCACAGGGCACCCGGCTGGTGCCGATCCCCGGTGCGCCACCGCCGCTGGCCAGGCTGGAACCCGGGTGCCCCTTCGCCCCGCGCTGCCCGCTGGCCATCGACCAATGCCGGCTCGAGGAGCCGGAATTGCTCTTCGTCGGCACCGATCACCGGGCGGCCTGCATCCGCACCGATCAGGTCGACGGGCGAAGCGCCGCGGACATCTACGGGGTGAGTACCGAAGCCCACCAACCCGAATCCGCGGACACATCGGTGGTCATTCGCGTGCGCGATCTGACCAAAACCTACCGGCTGACGAAGGGCGTGTTGCGCCGCGGCGCCGGCGAGGTCCGCGCCGTCGACGGCGTCAGCTTCGAATTGCGGCAGGGCCGCACCCTGGGCATCGTCGGCGAGTCCGGCTCGGGCAAGTCGACCACGTTGCACGAGATCTTGGAACTCACTGGGCCAGAATCGGGTTCGATCGAAGTGCTGGGCACCGACGTCACCGCGCTGAATGCGGCGAGCAGGCGATCGCTGCGGCGCGACATCCAGGTCGTTTTCCAGGATCCCGTCGCGTCGCTGGACCCACGGCTGCCGGTGTTCGAGCTGCTCGCGGAGCCCCTGCGAGCCAACGGGTTTGGCAAGAGTCGCACCAATGCGCGCGTCGCGGAGCTACTTGACATCGTGGGGCTGCGCCGCGCCGATGCGGTCCGTTACCCCGCAGAGTTCTCCGGCGGACAGAAACAGCGCATCGGCATCGCCCGGGCGCTGGCCCTGCAACCGAAGATCCTGGCGCTCGACGAACCGGTGTCCGCGCTCGACGTGTCCATCCAGGCCGGGATCATCAACCTGCTGCTCGACCTGCAAGACCGGTTCGGTTTGTCGTATCTGTTTGTCTCTCACGATCTTTCAGTCGTCAAGCATCTCGCGCACGACGTCGTCGTGATGTATGCCGGCGCGATCGTGGAGCAGGGCGACAGCCGACGGGTCTTCGCCGAGCCGCAGCACGAATACACTCGGCGGCTGCTGGCCGCGGTGCCGCAACCGGATCCGGGCCGACGTGTCTAGCCGGGGAAGCAAAGCGGGTGCGGGCACCCGGCTGGCGGCGGCGTTTCTCGCGACAACGCTTGTGCTGTCGGGTTGTTCACCGGCCGTCAACCTGATTCCCGAAACGGGCCACAACGCGCAGATCGGCTCGACGAGCGACATCAACCCCCGCGATCCGGCCACCCTGCAAGACGGTGGCAACCTGCGACTCGCGCTCACCGACTTTCCGCCGAACTTCAACATCTTGCACATCGACGGCAATTCGGCCGACGTCTCCGCGATGATGAAAGCCACCCTGCCGCGGGCTTTCATCATCGGGCCGGACGGCTCGACGACGGTGGACAATGACTACTTCACCAGCATCGAGCTCACCGGCACCGCGCCGCAGGTGATTACGTACACGATCAACCCCAAGGCGGTGTGGTCCGACGGCACGCCGATCACCTGGGAGGACATCGCCAGCCAGATTCACGCCCTGAGCGGTGCCGACAAGAACTTCGAGATCGCCGGCCCGAGCGGCGCCGACCGCGTCGCCTCGGTGACCCGCGGTGTCGACGACCGGCAGGCCATCATGACGTTCGCCAAGCCCTACGCCGAGTGGCGCGGCATGTTCGCCGGCAACGGGATGCTGCTGCCCAAGAGCATGACGGCCACCCCGGATGCGTTCAACAAGGGTCAGCTGGAGGGGCCCGGCCCGTCGGCCGGCCCGTTCGTCGTCTCGTCGCTGGATCGGACCACCCAGCGGATCGTGTTGAGCCGCAACCCGAAATGGTGGGGCGCGCGGCCCCGGCTGGACAGCATCACCTACCTGGTGCTCGACGATGCCGCGCGGTTACCCGCGCTGCAGAACAACACCATCGACGCCACCGGGGTCGGCACCATCGACCAGCTGACCATCGCCCAGCGCACCAAGGGGATCTCGATCCGGCGCGCACCCGCTGCGGCCTGGTCTCACTTCACGTTCAACGGTGCCCCGGGCTCGATCCTGGCCGACAAGGCGTTGCGCGTCGCGGTGGCCAAGGGGATCGATCGGCAGACCATCGCCAAGGTTGTCCAGTACGGCCTCACCAATAACCCGGTGGCGCTGGGCAATCACATCTATGTCGCCGGACAGCAAGGCTATCGGGACAACAGCTCGGTGGTGCCCTACGACCCGGCCGGGGCCAGCCGCGAGCTTGACGCGTTGGGCTGGAAACGGGTAGGGCAGTTCCGGGAGAAGAACGGTCGGCAGCTGGTGATCCGGGATTTGTTCTATGACGCGCAGGGCAGCCGGCAGTTCGCCCAGATCGCCCAGCACAGTCTCGCTCAGATCGGCGTCAAACTCGAGCTCGTCTCCCGATCGGGCAGCGGCTTCTTCACCAACTACATCAACGTCGGGGCCTTCGATATGGCCCAATTCGGTTGGGTTGGGGACGCTTTCCCACTCTCGGCGCTGACCCAGATCTACAAGTCCGACGGGGAGAGCAATTTCGGCAAGATCGGCAGCGAGCAGATCGACGCCGCCATCGAGGGCACGCTGGAAGAACTCGATCCGGGCAAGGCGCAAGCTTTGGCCAATGATCTCGACAAGCTCATCTGGGCAGAGGGATTCAGCCTTCCGCTGACCCAGTCGCCCGGCGATGTCGCGGTGCGCAGCACGCTGGCCAATTTCGGCGCGGCCGGTCTGGCCGACCTCAATTACACCGCCATCGGGTTCACGCGGAGTTGAGCCGCCGCCGTAACCGATTCGGGATCGGCAGGGCGCCCTCGACGACGGCCGCGGCTCCGAGAGCCCTCCACAACAGCCGCACCTCGGGGCGCGGCGGCAGCGCGTCCAGCGCCGACGCCTGTGCGACAAGCCCCTTCAGGTCACCGCGCCGAACCGCGTCGGCACTGGCGAGCGCGACCGGCTCGCGAAAATCCAGTGCGCTGTGCGCCATGTTCGGCAAGCTCAAGAGCACCGCATTGGGCAGTAGCGACGCGACACGTTGCGCGACCGCGGGCGGGGTGATCAGATCGCGGCCTCCGGACACCACCGCGGTGGGCCAGTCGAATTTCGGCATTTCGGCCACCAGGTCATAGGGCTCGTCCTCGAAAGCCACCCGCTGGGTGCGGATTCTACTTTCGGCGACTGCGGGATCGAGCGGCAGGCCGTCGGGTTCGGCCGCGTAGTCCAGCTCGCGGAAAGCGATGCGGCTCACCAGATCTTCTTCGTAGCGATACGGTAGGTTGCTCAGGGTGGTGAAGCGGGACAGTGCCCACCACAGTAATCTCCGGCCATCGAGGAGCAGGTCGAGTTGCCGCTCGAGCAGCTCGGTCCCGCCGTAGCCGTAGATCGTCGCGACGACCTGCGTTGCCGTCGCAGTCATGGCCCCGGCGTCGACCAATTTTCGCATTTTCGGTGCCAGCGAGGCGGTTTCGGGGCTGTCGCCCTTCAGAAGCAGCCGGCGGATCGCCCTGCGCACGATGACGATGTCGTGCCGGGACAGCAACGGCGAATCGAGCACCATGCCCTTTACCCGGTGCGGATGGCGCACACCGACACCGGCAGCGATGTAGGTGCCGTACGAGGCGCCGTAGATGATGGCCGACTCGACATGGGCGTCGTCGAGCACCGCGGCCACGTCATCGACCACCTGGTTCACCGTCATCGATTGCGGGGGCAGATCGGCACCCGAATCGTCGTGACGCGACATCCCCACGCCGCGATGCTCGATCATGATGAGGTCGAGGCCGGCCGCCGCCGCGCGCCGCCGCAGCCCTTTGTACATCTGGATCGATGCCACCCCCGGACCGCCCGGAATGATGACCAGCGGATGGCTGGACTTGCGGCCGGCGCGCACGTAGTACAGATCGAACTCTTCGGCGCTGTGCGGTGAGATCGGCCGGCGCACGGGCCGCACGCCGGGCAGTTCCGCCAACTTCTGCTGTATCCGGTTGCGCTTCGCGGTCATCGTCATTCGTGTTGCCCCACCATGGGCCCATTGTGCAGGGCAGGCACCAGCGCGGCATTGGATCACTGTGAATCACCTTGACCAGCGACATCGGCTGGTCAGCCGCCAGGGCTAGGCGCTGAGATCGATGCGGTGTGCGCCCTTGACACCGTCGTAGCGGTCGGGGCTGCAGGTCAGCACGATCACCTGACCCTGGCTTCCGACCGTGTCGAACAACTCCCCCATCTTGGTCAGCCGGTCCGGGTCGGTGAACCCGAGGGCATCGTCGACCACTACCGGCACGGCGTCCTCCTTGGCAACCAGCGCCGCTCCGGCCAGCCGCGCCAGGATGCCGAGTTGCTCCTTGGCGCCGCCGGATAGGGATTCGTAGGGCACCGTGATGCCGTTCAGCGTGCGGCTACGGATGCACAGGTCGCTGTCGATGTCGACCTCGAAACTCGGGCCGAAGACCGGGCGGCCGAGCCGCTGCAGTTCGGCGCGGTAGGGCTCGACGTAGCGTCGCCGGGTGGTGTCGCGGTGGCGCGTCATGACCGAGCGCAGCAGTTGCGCGGCCCGGGCACGGCGACCCACTTGGCTGTGTTCGGTGGCGGCGTGCTCGCGCTCCGTTTTCGCGGTGTCGAGTTTGCCTTGCCGTCCCTCACTGCCGAATACCGAAAGTTCGATGGTGATCTCGCGCAGCGCGCGGGCGGCTTCCTCGTAGCGCTCGCGCAGCGAGTCGGCTTCCCGCTGGGCATCGGCCAATTCGGTGGCGACCGCATCGGGTTCGGCCGCGGCCAGGGCCTCGGTCAGTTCGGCGACCCGTCGTTGCGCGGCTTGCGCCGCACCCAGCGCCGTGTCGGCGGCGGCCGCGAGTTCGTCGTCGCCGGCCGACGCGCGCTCGGCGGCCAGTCGGCCGGCGGCGGCGTTCAGCTCGGCGCGCTGGGCCTCCAGGGTGTTCTGCAAAACGGTTGCCCGCGTGGATAGTTCGGCGAGTCGGGCGGCGGCGACGGCAGCGGCCTGACGGCGCGCATCACATTCGCTGGATGCCGCCGCGCGGGCCTCCTGGACGGCCGTGAGTTCGGCGCGCGCGGCGTCGATGTCCGTGAGGACGACTTCGGCTTCGGCGGGGTGCTCGGCGCGCAGCTGCGCCAGCCGGGACCGCAGCTCGTCGACCTGTTCGTCACCGCACAGCCCCGCCAGAGTTGCGCCGAGCTGATCACGGGTGCTGTCTAACTCGCGGCGACGCTGGGCGGCGGACCGCGCCGCGGCGAGGTCGGCGACCGCACCGGCCGCCAGCGCTGCAACTAACTCTTCTTGTGCCGCAGCATGTTTGGCGTGGATGTCCAGCGTGGTCGCGCCCGGGGTGACCCTGGCCGCCAGGACGCCGGGGACCTCGACAGCAGTGGGGCCGTCGGCGGTGAACGACCAGCTCTGTCCGGCCGGCAGCCAGACCTGTTGGCCGCCGACGACCAATTGGATGTCTGCGGCGGCGGTGAATTCGATGGCCGCCGATGTCAGCGCCAACTGGTCACCGGTGCGATCGACGGCGGCCGCGGCGTCCTCGATGCGTCGCAGCACCGCCTCGGTGACGGCGATCGTGTTGAGCTCGACGCCGATTCGCTCGCGATCCCGCTCGATGGCGTCGATCTTGGCCAGCCGGGCGGTCAACCGGTCGGCCTGTTCTTGGTTGGCGAGTTGGTCGACCGCGCGCCGCGCGGATTCGGCCCGGTGTTGCAGCTCGGCGAGGGCCTCGATGGCCTGCTGCAGCGCGGCGTCGGACGCCTCGGCCTCCGCATGCGCCGCCGCCTGGGCGGCGACGGCTTGTTGGGCCTGCGTATGCGTCTCCGCGACGGTCCCGGAGCGGGTGTCGATTTCGGTGAGCAGCTGGCGGCGAGCGGAATGCGCGCCGCTCGCCGCGGCGGCCGTGGCGGCCGCGGCCTCGGCGACCAGTTGGGCTTCACGCCGCTGCGCGGTCAGCGCTGCGATCTTGTCGGCGGCTTCCTGCGCGGCCGCAACCCGCGGACCGGCGGCGATACGGCGCTGGGAGAAGTCGGCCACCTGTTCGGTCAACACCGCATGACGAGCCACCCGGTCGTCGACTTCGGCCACCGCCGCCGCACACTCGGCTACCGCGGCCTCGGCGTCGGCCAGCCGGGTGATCGCGGCGGCCCATTCGCCCGTCGGACGCCCGGTCGCGGTGAAGTATCGCCCGTATTCGGCATCGATGCGTTCGATGAGCAGGGGTTCGGTGCCGCACAGCCCCCCGCTGTCGCCGGCGGCGGCCACATCAAGAGCGCGTGAGAGTGCGTCGCATCCGGACAGATCCACCGCGGCGGTCGACGCCGACTGCAGCACCCGCTGGGCGTGCCACAGGTCGCTGTCCACCGTCTCGGCGAGCATCGCCCGGACCCGTTCGTGGGCTTCGTCGCCGGTCAGCTGTTCGCGGTGCGGGCGGACCACCGTCAGCTCCGTCTCGCACTTCTTATGAAACCGCTTACGATAGATGAAACGGTAAGGCCCGCAACTGATTTCGGCGGAGACTTCGGAACCCACGTCGCTGTGGGTGGGCTTGACCTGCTTGACTTCCTTTTTCGTCGAGCGGTCCCGGGCTTCCAGCAGCAGGTCCAGGGCTTCGATCATCGACGACTTGCCGATCTCGTTGGCGCCGTACACCACCACGACGCCGTGGTCGGGGAGTTCTATTTCCCGGTGCGAAATGCCCCGGTAGTTCGTCAGGGTCAACCGGTGCAGCTTCACGCCGCGCCCCGGTCGGTGAGGCGCAGGAGTAGCGCCAGCGCCGCCTGCGCGTCGACGGCCGTCGCGCAGTCCTCCTCGCGCGCCGTCGCCACCAATTCGTCAACCGCCGCGGCGGCAAAACCGCCGATGCCGAGATCGCTGAACTCGCCGTCGGCCGGGATCACCGCCAAATCGGTGTGACGTTCCCACAGGCCCAACCACGCGAACAACCGGGCGTATTTATCCAGGCAAGCGTCCAGCGCCGCGCGGTCGGTGACCGTCAGCGAGCCGGTCAGCGCCAGGCGCACCACGGTTCGGTCCTTCTCGGTCATCAGGTCCAGGTTCATGTCGAGATCGGCGATGTCGCGGCTGGTGTCGACTTGCCGGTGCATCGTGACGAACCGCCAGGTTCCGACGCGTCGTGGGGTCACAGTGACCGCGCGCCGCGGGTCGGCTTCGTCGATGTCGACGATCAGGACATGGCCTGGGTCGGATTCGATGTCGTCGAAGTTGGTGACTTCCGGGGAGCCGGAGTACCACACCCGGCCGCTGCCGCCGACCGGGGTGCGCGAGTGCTTGTCCCCCAGCGCCACGTAGTGCACCGCACCGCGGGTCAGCGCGTCGTCAATCGTGGCGAGCCGGATCAGCGAGGGCTTGTCCCGATCGGGATCCAAGACGTCGACACCGCCGTGTGCGACGAGGATTCGGGTGCCGCCAGCGGCGGGCAGGCCGTTGAGGACGCCGGCGACCAGGTCGGTGGTCGGCACCTTCGACCGCCACGGCGCGGCGACGATCTCCACCCCGGGGCGCACCTGATGCACGCCGGCCTGATCGAGCACCACCACGTTGTCGGGACGCTCGGCGGTGAACAGCGCGCTGGTGTACACCGATGCGGCGTCCAGGGGATCATGGTTGCCCGGCAGCAGGTACACCGGAATTCCGATGGCGCGCATGGCTTCCAGCGATTGCCCGATCACCTTCGGCGGGAGTTGATTGTGTTCGAAGACGTCGCCTGACACGACGACGAACTCGGCGTCCACTTCCGCCGCCAGCTCGCCCAGACCGGCGACCGCGTCGCGGCGCGCCGCTGAATAGCGCGGCCGTGCGTCGCCGGCGAGGAAGTGCCGGGTCATGCCCAGCTGCCAGTCGGCGGTGTGCAGGAATCGCATGCCGGCGACCCCCTTTCGAAGTGCGTGTTTACCGGGGCATCGCGAGTTTAGGTCTGCGCACCGACAAGACGCGGGACCTCGACCGGCAGGTCTCGGTCCAAGAAGTCCGGCGATCCCGGCCGACTCCCGCTCGGCGCGTGCCATCCGGCGCAAGGCCCTGCGACGCACCCGGGGACTGCTCGCGACCCGAGCTCCACTTGAGTTGGGCGACCCCTCGACCGCCCGCACGGAGCTCTGGTTGCCGCGACGGCTACCAACGTGCACGGTGTAGAGCGGGCGGTGTAGCCGCAACGGCCGCTGACGCGCTGTCCCGTGATCGGAGGAAGGGTGAGCACCGCATCGAATGCAGCCGCCGTGTTGAGTGGCCTCGCCGAAATCCGCTCCTGGCAGGAGACCCTCTACCGCGACATCCACCAACACCCCGAACTGTCTCATCAGGAGTATCGGACCGCCAACCTTGCCGCCGACCGGCTGCGCAGATCGGGCTACGAGGTCCGTGACTCGATCGGCGGTACCGGCGTGGTCGGCATCCTGCGCAACGGCAGCGGCCCCACCGTGCTGATGCGCGCCGACATGGACGCGTTGCCCGTTCAGGAAGCCACCGGCCTTCCTTACGCCAGTACCGTGCGCGCCACCGACGCCGCCGGTAACGAGGTGCCGGTCATGCACGCCTGCGGCCACGATGTCCATGTCACCTGCTTGCTCGGCGCCGCCGCATTGTTCGCCGACGCAACGCAGCGTTGGAACGGAACCGTGATTGCGCTGTTTCAACCGGCCGAGGAAGTCGGCGACGGTGCCCGCGGCATGGTCGATGACGGGCTGGTCGAGGCGATTCCGGCCGTCGATGTTGCCCTGGCCCAGCATGTGCTTCCGGCCCCGGCAGGGCTCGTCGGCACCCACCAAGGCCCTGTGCTCTCCGCCGCCGACAGCATGCGCATCACCGTCTACGGCCGTGGTGCCCACGGTTCGATGCCACAGGCGGGCGTCGACTCGGTGGTGCTCGCGGCGATGATCGTGGTCCGCCTGCAAACAATCGTCTCGCGGGAGGTCGCTCCCACCGATACCGTCGTCGTGACGATAGGAAGCATCCACGCGGGCAGCAAAAGCAATGTCATCGGTGACCATGCCGTGCTGGAGTTGAATCTTCGCACCTACGACGAATCCGTACGCAACACCGTACTCGACGCGATCCGGCGCATCGTCATCGCGGAATGCCAGGCATCGAACTCGCCAAAAGAACCCGAATTTGAGCTCTACGAACGCTTTCCGCTCACTGTCAACGATGGCGGCGCCACCGACCGGGTGAACGACGCGTTCGGCGGATATTTCGGCGAACGGCTCAAACCAATGGCGGCCCAGTCAGCCAGTGAGGACTTCAGCGACATTCCGAATGCGCTGGGGGTGCCCTATACCTATTGGGGCATTGGCGGAATCGACGAGCAGCAATACCGGAGGGCGGCAGATGCCGGGCGGGTCTCTTACGACATCCCGGTCAATCACGCACCGACGTTCGCCCCCGTCATCCAACCCACCCTCGACACCGGCACTCAAGCACTGGTCGTCGCCGCACTGGCGTGGCTGGCCGGCTGACCACGCGGCGTAGTTGACCGGGCCGTCGCGCCGATTAATCTGACTTGTCGTGACTGGCCAGCGCACACTGCTGTTGATGCGGCACGCGAAGTCCGATTACCCGCCCGGTGTCGCCGACCATGACCGGCCGTTGGCCCCGCGCGGCGTCCGACAGGCCGGGCTCGCCGGCGACTGGCTGCGTGCCAACGCGCCCACCGTCGACGCCGTGCTGTGCTCCACGTCGACGCGCACCCGGGAGACGCTGCTGAACACCCGCATCGATGCGCCGGTCCGGTTCAGCGAGCGCCTCTATGCGACCACCCCGGGCACGATGATCGAGGAGATCAACGCGGTGGACGACGGCATCAGCACCCTGCTCGTTATCGGCCACGAGCCGACGATGTCCACGCTTGCGCTGGGACTCGGCGGTGCCAGAGATACGAATACCGTTGCCGCAGAACAAATCTCAGCAAAATTCCCAACATCGGCGATCGCCGTTCTCACCGTGCCGTGTGCGTGGAAGCAGCTGGAGCTCGGGATGGCGACGCTGATCGCCTTCGAGGTGCCGCGGTAGCCCCGGTCAGGAGTTGGTGGCCAGCGTCAGCTCCATCAGCTTGATGGCCTGTCCGCACGCGTCGATGCCCGGCGCCTGCGGGTTGATCCACCACCCGACCACCCCGGCGGCGTCGCTGGCCACGCCGCACGCACCGTTCGCGTCGTCGGGCCGCATCACGATGGAGTCGATGCCGGCGATCGAGCGCGTCTCGATCTTGTACTTCAAGAATTCGGCGACCTTGCGTTCGTTGCTGAGGCTGCCCTGCTCGAACCAGAACCGGGTGATGTCGATCAGACCGGCCGGGTTGGCCGCCTGCCAGCGGCAGATCGCCCCGACGAACGTGCTTTGAATGTCCAGTGGGTCCGCGCCCACCGTCTTGGCCAGGATGTCGCTGGTCAAGACCTCACATTCCTTGAGCAGGTTCGGATACTGCTGCTGGGAATTGTTGTTGCGTGGCACATTGCCGCCCGCCTTGACGGCGTTGCCCCCGATCGATCGGGAACAGCCGGTCAACACCAACAGCGCCGCGATCAGCACGGTCGCGGCCATGCGGGCGGTCCTTCTGCTCCGCGATCCGGCGTGCATCGAGGCCATCATTTCGAGTTCGCAATCGATTGACGAGCCAGTTCTTTCGCGATGTCACACGGCGGCGGGAACGGCTTCTGACTGAAACTGATCGACCACTCGATGAAGTCGTCCTGGAACTGGATGCCCACCTCACACAGTGAGTCACCCAGGTTGGGCTCGTTGCCGACGGCGATGAAACCGCCGTGGCCGTCGATGTTGATGTCATCGACGCTGGATCGGGAAAGCTCCTCGGTTTTGCGTTCGCGACCGATAGGGCTGCCGCGATACCAGGAGAAGGAGAAGTGCGGGCCGAGGATGCCGCCGCCCGCGAGCCACTGGCACCCGACGGAGTTGCGGGCGGTGTTGATCAGGCCGGTCACCTTGGTGAGCTCCGCCACGGTCTGGTCGCTGATGCCGCCGCACTGCGGGAACATCGCACCGTGGCTGCCCTGGCCGTTCTGCGGTGCCGACGACGACGCCGCTCCCGGTTTGTTGCCGCCGGAATCCGAGCAGCCCGTGGCCGTGGGGACCAGGATCGTCAATGCTGACGCCACGAGAGCCAGCGCCCTCGTGTCACGCCGCACCGCTACCCTGCTTCCGTTCCGCCCGCTGCTGGTCCACACGATGCACTGTAGCGGCAGCCCAGCGGGTCAACCACCGACGCGCCTGAGCAGCTATTTCGGGGCCGTCAACATATGTGGGTGGAGATTGACCGTCCGGCGGTTGGCCGGGTGGTCCGGGCGGACGGTGTGCGACAGTTACCCAATGCTCCTGGCACTGCTGCGCCAGTACATCCGGCCGTACCGACGGCTGGTGGCGGTGTTGATGGTGCTGCAACTGGTCAGCAACCTCGCGTCGCTGTATTTGCCGACGGTCAACGCCGCCATCATCGACGAGGGCGTCGCCAAGGGCGACACCACCACGATCGTCCGGCTCGGCATGGTGATGCTCGGGGTCACCGCACTGCAGGTGTTGTGCTCGGTCGGGGCGGTCTATTTCGGTTCGCGCACCGGAATGGGCTTCGGCCGCGACCTGCGCGCGGCGATGTTCGAACACGTCACCACCTTTTCTGAGCACGAGACCGCCCGCTTCGGGGCGCCGACGCTTCTGACGCGCAGCACCAACGACGTCCGGCAGATCCAGTACCTGGTCCAGATAGCCGGCACCGTGCTCGTGACGGCCCCGATCATGTGCCTCGGCGGGATCTTCATGGCGGTCCGCCAGGAGGCCGCGCTGACGTGGCTGCTGTTGGTCAGCGTGCCGATCATGGCGGTGGCCAACTACTGGGTGATGTCGCACATGCTGCCCCTGTTCCGCCGGATGCAGGGCCTGATCGACGCCATCAACCGGGTGCTGCGTGACCAGCTGGCCGGAGTCCGCGTCGTCCGGGCGTTCGCCCGGGAAGATTTCGAGCGTGACCGCTTCGCGCGGGCCAACACCGCGCTGTCGCATACCGCACTGACCGCGGGCAACTGGCAAGCGTTGATGCTGCCGGTGACCACGCTGACCATCAATGTGTCCAGCGTCGCGCTGATCTGGTTCGGCGGGTTGCGCATCGACCGGGGCCAGATGCAGGTCGGCTCGTTGACGGCATTCCTGGCCTACTTCACCCAGATCCTGATGGCGGTGTTGATGGCGACAATGACGCTGGTGGTGTTGCCGCGGGCCTCCGTGTGCGCCGAACGGATCGCTGAGGTGCTCGCCACCCGCCCGGCCGTCACCGATCCCCCGAACCCGCGTTCCCCGCGCGGCGCGATCACCGGGACGGTGCGTTTGGACGGTGCGACGTTCACCTATCCCGGCGCCGATCGCCCAGTGTTGCAAGGCATTTCATTGACGGCGCGACCCGGAACCACCACCGCCATCGTCGGCAGCACCGGTTCGGGCAAATCGACACTGGTCTCGCTGATCTGCCGGCTCTACGACGTGACCGGGGGCGCGGTGTCGATCGACGGCATCGACGTCCGCGACTACCAGACCGAGCGGCTGTGGTCGGCGATCGGGCTGGTTCCCCAGCGCGGCTACCTGTTTTCCGGGACCGTCGCGGACAACCTGCGGTACGGCGCCGCCCCGCACCAAGCGGTCACCGACGACCAGATGTGGGAAGCGTTGCGGGTGGCCGCCGCGGATGATTTCGTCCGCGCCCATGACGACGGGCTGCGCATGCGGGTGGCCCAGGGCGGCATCAACTTCTCCGGCGGACAGCGGCAACGACTCGCCATCGCCCGCGCGGTCATCCGCCGCCCGGCGATCTATTTGTTCGACGACTCGTTCGCCGCGCTCGATGCCCGCACCGACGCGCGGGTCCGCGCCTCACTGCGCGAAACATCAGGTGACGCCACCGTTATCATTGTGACACAACGCATTTCGATCGCGGCTACCGCCGACCAGGTGATCGTGATCGACAACGGGAATCTGGTGGGTGCGGGCAGCCACGAATCTCTGCTCGCCGATTGCGCGACCTACGCCGAGTTCGCCGACTCGCAGTCGGTCGGCGCAGTGCGCTCGGCGCAAGCCGGGGGTGCGCCGTGACCCGCGCGACCGCCACGGCACCCGGCCGGCCCGCCCCCGTCATCCGTTCCAGCGACTTTTGGGGCTCGGCCGTCCGCCTGGTGAAACGGCTTGCGCCGCAACGACGGCTGTGCGCCGCCGTGATCACGTTGGGAATCACCGGCACGGCGATCGGGGTGGTTGTTCCGCGGATCCTGGGGCACGCCACCGACCTGCTGTTCAACGGGGTGATCGGGCGGCAGCTGCCCGCCGGGATCACCAAGACGCAGGCCGTCGCCGCCGCACGCGGCCGAGGCGCAAACACCTTCGCCGACTTGCTGTCCGGGATGAACGTGGTGCCGGGCCGCGGCGTGGACTTCGGGGCGGTCGCGCGCACGCTGGCGCTGGCGCTGGCCCTGTATCTGGTTTCCGCGCTGCTGATCTGGGTGCAGGCCCGGTTGCTCAACGTCACCGTGCAGCGCACCATGGTGGCGCTGCGTTCCGATGTCGAGGACAAGATTCACCGGTTGCCGCTGTCCTACTTCGATGGCCGCCAGCGCGGTGAACTGCTGAGCCGCGTCACCAACGACATCGACAACATCCAGTCGTCGCTGTCGATGACGATCAGCCAGCTGCTGACATCGGTGCTGACCGTGGCGGCGGTGCTGGTGATGATGCTGTCCATCTCGCCGCTGCTGGTGCTGATCACCGTGCTGACGGTGCCGCTGTCACTGTTGGCGACCCGGGCGATCGCGCGACGTTCCCAACAGCTGTTCGTCGCCCAGTGGACCAGCATCGGGCGCCTCAACGCCCACATCGAGGAGACCTACAGCGGTTTCACGGTGGTCACGACGTTCGGCCACCGGGCCGCGGCGCGCGAGCGATTCGGCGCCCTCAACGACGACGTTTACCACGCCAGCTTCGGCGCGCAATTCTTCTCCGGGCTGGTGGCGCCGGCGACCACCTTCATCGGCAACCTCGGCTACGTCGCCGTCGCCGTGGTCGGCGGCCTGCAGGTTGCCACCGGCCACGTCACCCTGGGCAACATCCAGGCATTCATTCAGTATGTGCGGCAGTTCAACTCGCCGCTGAGCCAACTGGCCGGGATGTACAACACCCTGCAGTCCGGGGCGGCCAGTGCCGAACGTGTCTTCACGCTGCTCGACGAGCCCGAGCTATCGCCGGATCCCCCGGCCCCCGCCCAAATCGGCGCGGCCGGCGCAAGCCCCGGTGGACGCGTCGAATTCGCGCGCGTGAGCTTCGCCTACCGCCCGGGCACCCCGGTGATCGAGGACCTGTTCATGGTGGCCGAACCGGGCAGCACGGTGGCGATCGTCGGGCCGACCGGAGCGGGCAAGACCACGCTGGTGAACCTGCTGATGCGGTTCTATGACGTCGACGCGGGCCAGATCCTGCTCGACGGGGTCGACATCACCACGATGGACCGCCGGTCGCTGCGGTCGCGAATCGGCATGGTGCTGCAGGACACCTGGCTGTTCGACGGGACGATCGCAGAGAACATCGCCTACGGACGTCCCGACGCCGGTGAGGACGAGGTGCTCGAGGCCGCGAAGGCCGCCTACGTCGATCGTTTCGTGCGGACGTTGCCGGCCGGCTACCAGACCCGAGTCAGCGGTGACGGCGGCAACATCAGCGCCGGCGAAAAGCAGCTGATCACCATCGCACGCGCACTCCTTGCCCGCCCGCAGTTGCTGATCCTCGACGAGGCGACCAGTTCGGTCGATACCCGCACCGAGGTCCTCATCCAGCACGCGATGTGCGAACTGCGCCGGGACCGCACGAGTTTTATCATCGCGCACCGGCTTTCGACGATCCGCGATGCCGACCGGATCTTGGTGGTCGAGGCCGGCCGGATCGTCGAACAAGGCAATCACATTGAACTACTCGCCCGGCGCGGCACGTATTACGAGATGACACAGACGTAATGCCGCGCGTCTGGCGGGCGCATTGATAAGCGGCCGCGATCGCTACCAAGAAGTTATTGAGAAGACACCAAGGAACAAACGAAACGCTGGGATCGTCCTATTCGGTAACGCACCTGAAAGGGGTGGCAGCAATGTTCTCCAGCCGCATCACGACGATCGCCACCACCGCCCTTGGCACCGCCGCCATCGGGCTTGCGGCCGTCGGCTTGGCCGGGACGGCCGCAGCCCGCGCCGTGCAGACCGGCGACGAGGCGTTCCTCAGCGAGATGCAAAGCCTCGGCGTCACTTTCCCGTCACCGCAAGCCGCCGCGGGAGTGGGCCACCAGGTATGCACCGAGCTGTCCGCCGGCAACACCCCGACCGCCGTCACAGTCAAGATCTTCCGGCACACCAACCTGACTCCGCCGCAGGCGGCCAATGTGGTCATCGCGGCAACCCACGCCTACTGCCCGCAATTCTCCGGGCAGCCCGCCTGAGCGCCATCGCGGCCCACGATGGGTTCGGTGAGCGGAATCCCCCATCTCATGCTGGAGCAAACCACCCGCCGGAGGGCTCCAAGGATTCGTAGAGAAGTCAAGAAGGTGGACGTTCGAAGCTCTTCTCAACACCCCCGCTCACCGCGAGGCAAGAGAGAAGAGGCCAACCGTGAAGACCGCCAACATCGCCAAGACCCTCACCTTCGCGGTGGCCGCCACCGCAGTCGCGCTCGGCCTGGCGGCACCGGCCGGCGCCGCGGCTTCACAGCTCACCTACGGCGACCCGGCCGCGGCCGCTCAGTTCTGGCGCGAGCAGCAGTACGACGACTGCGTGCTCATGTCGAGTGCCGACGTCATCGGCGAGATCACCGGCACGCAGCCCTCCGAGCACGACATCATCGAAAAGGCTCAATCGACGCCCAGCGTCGTACACGCCGGCCCGATCTACACCAAGCCCGTCGCCATCGGCAATCCGGAATCGGGCCCGGGAGCAAACACGGCGGACATCCCCGAACTGCTCGCCCAATACAAGATCGGCGCGGTCGCCAGCGATAAGGATGACGTCGCACAGACCGGCGCCCCGTCGGGAATCGTCGGCATCGAACGTGCGCTGGCCGCCGGTCACAAGGTGATCGTCAGCCTCAACGCCGAACTCATCTGGCACCAGCCGGTCGAACAGAAAGACAAGAACGGCCGGCCCGAGTCCAATCACGCCGTGGTGGTGACGGGTGTGGATACCGTCGCCGGCATGGTCCATCTCAACGACAGCGGCACGCCGGAGGGCCGCAACGAGCAAATCCCCGTCCAGCTCTTCGTCGAGTCCTGGGACACCAGCAACCAGTTGATGGTCGTCACCACCTGAACCGGACCCCGATTCGCCGCACGCGGCGCGCAACGCCCTCGGGCGTGCGCGCCGCGTCGTCGCTATGTCTCGATGGTGCAATCCAATTCGCCCGCGCCAGCTACTATCGCTTTGGGCACGAACACCTTTCAGTCACTGGATCAACAGGGCAGTGTCCCAGCGGCCCGAGGAATTCGACGACATGCGGTCGGAGTTCGACGGATTATCGGGATTGTCAACGAATCCGCCCGGTTGGCGTCACAATCACACTCGTGACTTCATGGCATCCGACGCCGCGGATACGGAAAGGCTGGTAGGCGGGATGGCGGACGAACGTCTCGACCTCGGTCTGCTCGGACCGTTGCAGATGGGCGTTGACGGTGCCCTGGTGCCGCTGGGCACGCCCAAGCAGCGGGCGGTGCTGGCCCTGCTGCTGATGAACCGCAACAGCCCGGTCGGCGTCGACCGGCTTATCACGGGTCTGTGGGAGGAGTCGCCGCCGTCGGGGGCGCGGGCCAGCATTCACTCCTACGTGTCCAACCTGCGCAAGCTGCTCACCGGCGCCGGCGTCGACCCGCGCACCGTACTGGTCGCGGCCCCGCCGGGTTACCGGCTCAACATTCCCGATGACGCTTGCGATCTCGGCCGCTTCATCGCCGAAAAGACCGCCGGTGTGCACGCGGCCGCCGCGGGTCGCTTCGAACAGGCCAGTCAGCACCTGTCGGCCGCCTTGGCAGAATGGCGCGGCCCGGTGCTCGAGGACCTGCAGGAGTTCAGGTTCGTCGACGCCTTCAGCACTTCGCTCGTCGAGGAGAAGATCCTGGCCCACACGGCGCAGGCCGAGGCCGAAATCGCCTGCGGACGTGCGTTTACCGTGATCACCGAATTGGAAGCTCTAACGGCCGAACATCCTTACCGCGAGCAGCTCTGGGCACAGTTGATGAGCGCCTACTACCTCACCGACCGCCAGTCCGACGCGCTGGCGGCCTACCGACGCGTGCAAAAGTCGCTCGCCGATGACCTCGGGATCGACCCGGGCCAAAACCTGCGTGCCCTCAATGACCGGATCCTGCGCCAAGAACCGCTGGACGCCAAGAAGAACGCGATGACGACCGCGGCGGTCGCGATCACCGTCCTCGAGCACTACACGAACGACAAGAAGGCGGTCGCGTATTTGCACGAGGCGTCCGGGCGCAGCTATCCGCTGCAAGGCTCGACAACGATTGGGCGGCTCAGCGACAACGACATCGTCCTCGACTCCCCCAAAGTCAGCCGCCACCATGCCGTCATCGTCGACACCGGAGGCGGGTACATCATCGAAGACCTGCGGTCCTCCAACGGAGTGCGCGTGCAGGACCAACGCATCCGCTCGGCGGCCACCCTGCAAGACGGCGACCGCATCCGGATCTGCGACCACCAATTCACGTTCCAGATCGCCGCTGACAACGACGACGGGGGCCAGTACCTCGACAAGATCGTGGGCAAGATCGACAGCGAGAAGCCGGAAGGCTAGCCGGCCGTGCCGTTAAGGCCTTGTCACGACTGAAGATCCGGGCCCTGCGCGCGCAGGTCGTCGACCGCCGACATCGCGCCGCGCAATTTGGCCAGCCACTCCTCGGCGTGTTCACCGACCAGCTTCACCGACCACGCGAGGGCGTCGGCACGGGAACGGGCGACGCCGGCATCGACCAACGTATCGAGCACCTGGCGTTCGGGTTGCTTCAGTCGCGTCATGACCGGTACCGCGATGTGAGTGAACAGAATTCGCTCGGTGCCTGCCGTAGAACCGACCTCGACGCCCCAGGACACCTTGCGTCCGTAGCGATCCTGCGCTTCGTCGGCGATGTGCATTCGCTCCGACCGGGTGTCTTCGCGGAATCGTGAGGCCCGACCGGCCGCGCGGGCCTCGCTGGCTTCGCCCTCCGCACTCGCCGGCTCCGGGAGTTTGCCGATGACGGTGATCTCCTCGCGGTCGACGACCACCGTCGGGTCGCCGTCGAACCAGTCTTCCGGAAGGCGCCCGGCGAACCATTCCGCGGCGTCGCTGGCATCGGGTTGCTGGGCTTGCTGCCAGCCCCCGGGCCGGCCATACCGCCGTTGGGCGTGATGATGAGCTTTCATGATTACATGATTACACCGTTACAGAGGCCAAGGAATAGCTTTCACCGGCAGCGAAACGACGGACGGTACGCGGAGCCACTTCCGCCACCGCTCAGGTGCTAGCGGGGACCCGGAACGAGTGGGAAAAGCCGTTGATCCGGGCTGTTCGACGGCGTACTTTGGTTAACGAAGCAGGCCCGGAAGCGACCAATTCGAAGTGCCGGAACACGGGGTAGGAATCCGGCCGCGTAGGACACGCATAAGACGTAGTCACACGCCCCCTAGAGTCGCGCCGGGCCTGCCCTCGTGTCGGCAGCGTTGGGCCGGCGTGGCCGCTTCACTCACTGTCGCCGCGCCGGATGCGAAAGAGTTTCACCTCGCTCTTGATCCCCTTGAGGCGGCGGGCGCCGGCGAATGATCCGGAGAACTCCCCGCGGTCGCCGATGACGTCCCAGACCGAATCCGCGGCCAGAACCGTGCCGGGCCGCGCCACGTTGGTGATGCGGCTGGCCACGTTGACCGGGCTACCGAACCAATCACCCGCCCGGCTCACCGCCATGCCGGAGGCCACTCCGGCTCGCAACCTGGGAAAGTCGTTGTCGGTGTCGACGACTTCGACGAGCTTGAGGATGACGTCGAGCAACGGCAGCGGATCGGGGCAGACGAACATCACCGCGTCACCGATGGTCTTGATGAATCGCACCGGGGGCACGGCCATGTCCCGGGCGAGAATGGCGAGCCGGTTGGCCAGGTGCCCCAGCTCCTCGGGCGATACCGCCTCGCCGATCCTGGTGAACCCGACGAGGTCCGCAAAGGCAACCGTGATTTGGCGCGCTCCCGGGAGCGGCTTGCCGGCGGCGCGCTCGGCGGCGTTGATCGCTTCGGTCTCCATCATGTGACGCAGCTGCATGAACAACATGTGCTCGATCATCGGGCCCAGCATGGGCGCGATCTTGGACACCAAAGCCTTTGAACCCTGCGCTATTTCGAGCTCAGTTGCACCCGGACGCATGATCGCCGAAAGCGCTGTGTACCGCATGACTTCGGCGGCCCGGGACAGCCCCTCGGCGAGCACCCGAACCACCAGCACCAGCTGGTCGGGATCGAGCCCCAGCTCGAGGAACTGCTGGGTGAACGCGGCGGCTTCACCGTCGGCGCGCATGTGCACGACCGCGTCGGGGTCGTCCACCCGGACCAGGCCGATCGCGCGCTGCACCCGTTGCAGCAGCTCCAGGTCGATACCGTGTGCCTCGCTGATCTCGCGGGTGGACACGTAGGTGCCGTCGTCGCCGAGGAGGTGTCGGGTGGCCAGCAGCAGCGGCGGGTTGGCCGTGCGGATCTCCTCGGCGGTGATCCCTTGGTCGAGCAGCCACTGCAGCAGTTCGGCGCGCTCGGTTCGGGCGCTTCCGTCGAGCCCCTCGAGCAGCTCGTCGATGTTGTGGTCGGCCGCGTCCTGCACGTCGTCAACGTACAACGCGGGCCAGCCATGATGTGAGGCGATGGGCGCACCGCTGCTGCGCGGCGATAAGCCGCTACGAAACCGGCGGTCGACGCAGGGCCCACGGGCGGGCGGCTTCGATCTGCGCCGACAGTGACAGCAAGGTCGCTTCGTCATACGGCCTGCCGACGAGTTGCACCGAGATTGGCAGGCGGTCTGCGTCGAAGTCCCATGGAACGACCGCCGCGGGCTGTCCGGTGAGGTTCCAAATCTGTTGATAGGGAACGTATCGGCCGACCCTCAGCAGTGTCGACACGGCGCCGCGCCGTTGGTAGGCGCCGATGCGTGACGGGCCCGTTGCGGTGCCGGGGGTGACGACGACATCGACGTCGTCAAAGATCGCCTGAATCCGCGAGATCACGCCGCCCTCGTTCGCTCGGATGGCCTCCATCCGCCGGTCGGAGAAGAAGGACCCCAACCGGGCCATGTTGCGGGTTCGCGTTTCCAGCCGTTCGGGATGGGCCAGGGCGTCCGCGTCATCGCAGATACCGCGCAAATAGCGGGGCAGGTAGTTGGCGAGCATCGCCGAGGCCGGATATTCGGGGTCGGCCGCGATGACGTCATGGCCGAGGTCGCGGAGCAACGCACCCGCCTGGTCGACCGCCGTCAGCTCCGCCTTGCCGACCCTGACCGGCAGTGGCGTTGGGACCTTGGTGCTCAATGCAATTCGCAACCGGCCGGGACTGCGCCCCGCCGCCGTCACGAACTCCCCTTCGGGACCCGGCACCGTCGAGGTCGCATCCAGGAAGACGGCCGCGTCCATCACCGTCCGCGCGATCGGGCCGTTGACGCTCAGCCCGTACCAGGCGTCGTCGTGCGGTTCCAACGACACGCGGTCGCGTTGCGGTTTCAGGCCGAACAGGCCGCACCAGGTCGCCGGGATGCGAATCGAACCGCCCCCGTCGGATCCCAACGCCAGCGACGCCAGCCCGGCGGCGACCGCGGCGGCACTCCCGCCACTACTGCCGCCCGGGGTCCGGGTGGGGTTCCACGGATTACGCGTAGCCCCAAAGGTCATCGACTCGGTGTAGGGCAGCATCATCAGCTCGGGCACATTGGTCTTGCCGATGATCACGGCGCCGGCGGCTCGCAACCTGCGCACCACCTCCGCGTCGGAGGTGACGGCGGGCCGGTGTCCCCCGCTGCCAAAGGTCGTCACCTCCCCGGCGACGTCGACATCGTCTTTGATCGCGATCGGGACGCCGAGCAGTGGCAACCGTTCGCCCGCCTCCAGCCGCTCCTGCGCCACGGCGGCCTCGTATCGAGCTTGATCGGCGAGCACCACGCGATAACAACGCAGCTGGCTGTCCAGCCGCGCGATCCGCTCCAAGAACATCTCGAGCAACTCCGGCGCGGTGAGTTCACCGTTGGCCAGCATGCGCGCATGTGCCGCCGCGCCGGCGAAGGCGAGATCGTCCACCGCGGCAGCGTATCGGAGAGAACCGCGGCGGCCCAGGATGGTCTCGGCGTGGTGGTGGCGCCGCAGCCAGTACCGTGGGCGACATGTCCTGCGTGTTCTGTGCGATCGTCGCCGGCGAGGCTCCGGCCATCCGAATCTATGAGGACGACGACTACCTGGCCATCCTCGACATCCGCCCATTCACCCGCGGCCACACGTTGGTGCTACCGAAACGGCACAGCGTCGATCTCACCGATACCCCACCGGAGACGCTGGCCGGGATGGCCGTCTTGGGCCAACGCATCGCCCGGGCCGCGCGCACCGCCGAATTGGCGGACGCCACCAACATCGCCGTCAACGACGGCCGCGCCGCTTTCCAGACCGTGCTCCATATTCATCTGCATGTCTTGCCCCGGCGCAACGGCGACAAGCTGTCGTTAGCCAAGGGCATGCTGGTGCGCCGCGACCCGGACCGGGACGCCACCGGCCATATTCTGCGGACCGCGCTGGCCCGCATCGATGCGAGTCGGCCGGACTGAGCCGACCGGCGGCATCGCGGCAACCGGGGTTCGTCGGCGGCCCGGTTGCCTGACCGGTCCCAGCCGATCACGCCTACGCCCGCACCAACCTGGCAAAAGCCCCACTTGGCTCACCTCAGCAGCGGTTTAATGCCCTGTAACTCGTGGTGAAGTTGTTCGTTTCTTCGCCACACAGCAGGGGAGCGGCTGGTGCGGTGATGAAACGCTGGGCGGTGAATCCGTGGCGGCAGTCCGGGGTGCCCGCACGCACGGCCTGGCTGCTCGCCGCCGTCTACGGCGTCGCCGAGTTGCTGGTCTTGCTGTCCTCGCTGCGGGGGTGGCGTGGCCCCTACGGGACGTGGCCCATCAACGAGTGCGTCGTCGCCGTATCCCTGATCTTCGCGGCGATATGCGCCGGTCGCGCGGCCCGCAGCACGGACGGGCGGCGGCAGCGATACGGCTGGCTGGCGCTGGTGACGGCCCTGCTCGGGTGGACGGTGGGTGAGGGTATCTGGGCGGTTTACGACGTGCGACCGGAACTCGACCACGCCGCAAACCCGGCGGCGGCCGAGATCGTGCTGCTGTTGTATCCGTTCGGCGCCATGGTGTCGTTGGTGCTGCTGTCCAAGCTGTCACGCCACAGTCCCCGGCGGCTACTGCTCGACGGTCTGATCGTGGCGACGTCGCTGTTCGTCATCTCCTGGGTATTCGTGGTCGAAACGCAGCTACGGCAGCACACCGGCACCCGGTTGGCGACGCTGGCGGAAATCTTCAGCGACATCGTCCTGCTGACGACGGCGATCCTGATGCTGTCGCGAGCGCAGCCCGGCGAACGGCCCAGCCGGACCCTCGCCACCGGCGGCGTCGCGACGATCGCCATCGCCGACATGGTGATGGTCTTCTATACCGGCATCGGCAGTTACCACACCGGCGGCGTCGGTGACCTGATCCGGGTGGCGGGATTGGGGATGTTCGCGCTGGCGGCGGTGGCCGCCGTGCACGAGCACCCGGCGCCGGCGTCGCCGGACGACATCGAGTTCCGTGCCCGGTTGTGGCTGCCCTATCTGCCGTTGATCCTGGCAGCCGGGGTGGGCTGGGCGCACGTGGCGGGCAATTCGGTGCATGATCCGATGCTCGCCGGGCTGGGCATTCTCGTGGCCGCCGTCTTGGCCCGGCAATTCGTCGTCTTGGTCGAGAACCAGAATCTGTTGTCAGAAGTCGCGCGGGAGGCCTTCCGCGACCACCTGACCGGCCTGGCCAACCGGGCCCTCTTCCTGCACCGGCTGGAACAGGCCGTCGCGCGTAGGCACCCCGACGGCACACCCATCGCGGTGTTGTGCCTGGACCTCGACAATTTCAAGTCGGTCAACGACGCCCTGGGACATCCGGCCGGTGACGAACTCCTGGTCCGGGTGGCCGACCGGCTCACCGCGGCGCTGGGCGAACAGGGCACCATCGCCCGGCTCGGCGGCGACGAATTCGCGGCGGTCATCGAGGCGTCCGTCGAGGAGTCGCAGTTGGTCGCGCATCGCATCCTGGACGCCTTCACCGGAGCCATTCTGATCGAAGGCATTCCGATCACGGTGCGGCCGAGCATCGGGTTCACCGTCGCCAGCGGCACGTCGAACTGCACGGTCGATCAGTTGCTGCGGCACGCCGACCTGGCCATGTACGCCGCCAAACGTGAAGGTGGCCAGTGCATCCGCAGCTTCATGCCCGACCGACCACTGCCGTATGCGTTTCCGGCGGCGCCGGGTTCCAACCGATCCGTCGCATCGCTTGCCGTTGGCGATGGCGGCGGAGATGCGCCGAGGGATTCTCCGGAGATCACCGACCTCACCACATCAGCCCCACCCCGGCTCGAGGATGTGCCCGACGCTGTCCATTGGCCGCCGCGGGATATCCGGGTCACCATCGCGCTGCTGGCGATCGGAGTCGTCGCCTTCGCCGTGTCCAGCGTCGTACGTCCGAACGCCGGGCACGGCATCTTTTCGGCGGCGGCGCTGTACACGGCGCTGACCGTGGTCGCGGCCGGGCTGATCGCCCTTCGCGCCTCCCGCGTCCCGACTGACCGGCTGGCGTGGGCGCTGATCGCCGCAGGCATGGCGTCCTCGGCCATCGGTGACGTGGTCTACGCCGTGTGGGTGCCCAGCGGGCGGTCCCCGTCGGTGGCCGATCCGGAATACCTCGCGTACTACCCCTTCGTCTACGCCGGGCTGCTGCTGCTCATGCGTGCCCGGCTCAAACGGCTGCCGATCCCGATTCAGCTCGATTCATTCATCTGCGCCTTGACGCTGACGGCGGTGGCGGCCGCCCTGACGGCGGGGCCGATCCGGGCTGCCGCGGTACGCGTCCCGGCGACCGTATGGGTGGGACTGGCCTACCCGTGGAGCGATCTGGTGCTCCTGGCCCTGGCTGCGGGCATGTTGCCGATCCTTGGCTGGCGCAATGAAATTCGCTGGGCACTGCTGTTGGCCGGTTTAGTCCTGTTTGCGGTCGCCGACGCGGCCTATCTCTTTGAGACGTCCGCCGGCTTGTATCGCGCAGGCTCCCTGCTCGATGCCTGCTGGGCGGCGTCGTCGTTGCTCATCGCGATGGCCAGCTGGTCCAGATCGTCATCGATCACGCCACCCCACCGAAGCCGATATGGGCCCTACGTCACTCCGGTGGTGGCCGCCCTGGTGGCGCTGGGCGTCATTGTGCTGGCGCATCATTCGCGACTCGCCGCGACGCTGGCGGCGTTGAGCCTGGTGGCGGCGGCCGGCCGGTTCGCGCTGACCTTCCGGGACGCGAGCCTGCAGGAGACGAACGACAAACTCGCCATGACCGACGAGTTGACGGCGCTGCCGAACCGGCGCTCGCTGACAACGGCCCTGACCGCGCTGCCCGTTTCACCGGCGCCGGCAACTCCATCGATACCGACCAGGGCATCCGTACGTCAGGCGCTGTTGTTGTTGAGCCTGAGCGATTTCCACGAGATCGCCGACTCTATCGGCAACCAGGTCGGCGACGAGCTGCTGTGCCACATCGCAAATCGACTGGCCGGCTGCGTCCGTCGCGACGATCTGCTCGCGCGGGTGGGTGAAGACCAATTCGCCGTCCTGCTCTCGGATGGCGCGAATCTCACCGCGGCCAGCGCTTCGGCGGGCCGGCTACTCGAAGCCCTAAGTGAGCCAATCGCTTTGGATCCGATCACGGTACAAGTGGACGCGCGCATCGCCATCGCGCTCTGCCCTGATCACTGCGACTCACCGCAAGAGCTGTTGACCCGCGCCGAAACCACGATGGCACACGCCAAATCAGCCCGCACCAAGATCGCGGTCTACGACTCCTCGTTCGAGGCTTACCGCGACAACGACCCAAGCCTCATCGAGGAATTGCGCACGGCGCTATTCGAATCCGATGAGCTGAAACTGCACTACCAACCCAAGATCGACGGTCGCGACGGCAGCGTGCACAGTGTCGAGGCGGTGCTGCGCTGGCAGCACCCCACCCGCGGGACACTGCTGCCTGAGGAGTTCCTCTCCGTCGCCGAACGTGCCGGGCTGATGCGCAAAATCTCCAACCGCACGCTCAGCATGGCGCTCGCGCAGGCCCGCTCGTGGCGCGGGGAAGGCATCCCGCTGACCGTCGCGGTGAACCTCTCGACGACCAATCTGCTGGACATCGAACTCGTCGGCACCGTGGAACGGATCCTGGCCAACCACGACTTGCCCGCCGACACCCTCATTCTCGAGATCACCGAGAGCGCACTGGTGAACTCCGCGCGCTCCCGCAACACCGTTGCAGCGCTCCAGGGCTTGGGAATCCGGATCTCGCTGGACGATTACGGCACGGGTTGGTCGTCATTGGCCCGCCTGCAAGAGGTTTCGGTCGACGAGCTCAAACTCGACCGGATCTTCGTGTCGCGGTTGGCCCAGGACGCCCGATCGGTCGCCATCGTGCGATCGACGGTGGCGTTGGCGTCTTACCTGGGCGCCGACCTCGTCGCCGAGGGAGTCGAGGACGAGGCCACCCTGAACGCCTTGCGGCGGTACGGATGCCACATCACCCAGGGCTTCGTGCACTGCCCGCCGCTGCCACCGGACGACCTGCGGGACTGGATCGCTGAGCACGCGCCGAGCACCGATCCCCATCGGTCCAGCGAGCGGGCGCGATCGCCCGAGGGCTAGAACAGCTCTTTGGCCAGTAACTCCAGCGTCGCGACTCGCGCCGGTGCGGTGTCGCGAGGGGTGCCGCGGCGAGCCGAGGCCACCGGGTTGACCATGACTTCGTCGACGTCGAACCGGTCGGCCAGTGCCCGGATCTGCTCCGCGGCGTCGGCCGGTGCCCCCACAACGGCCCGCCGCAGGCCGCTTTCGACAATGTGCTGTTGCTGTCCGGTCAGCTCGGCAACGGCGGCCTCCTCGACCAGGGGCACCGGTCCGAGCGGCTGCCCGGTCCGCAACCGGGCCATCATCTGTAGGTTGGGCACCATCAATGCTGTTGCCTCTTCCCGGCTTTCGGCCACCGCGGCGTTCACCGTGAGGAACGTCAGCGGCTCGGGCGTCAGCTCACTGGGCTTGAATCGCGAACGGTAGACCTCGAGCGCCTCTTCGGTCCCGTTGCCGGAGAAGTGGTGTGCGAACACGTATGGCAACCCCTTGGCGGCGGCCAGATGCGCCGAGTACATCGACGAACCCAGTAGCCACAGCCGAGGCTCGCCCGCCGCGGCCGGGGTCGCCTTGAGGGTGTAGTCACCCGAGCGCAGCGGAACCCGCACTCCGCGCGCGCTCATCAGCGCCGCCACGTCGTCGAGGTATTCGGGGAAGTTCTCGATGTCGCGATCGTCGCGACCGCCCCGCAACGCATACGACGTCACCGGATCCGAGCCGGGGGCCCGGCCGATGGCCAGGTCGATCCGGCCCGGGGCGGCGGCTTCCAGCAGCGCGAACTGCTCGGCGACCGCCAGCGGCGCGTGATTGGGCAGCATCACGCCGCCCGACCCGAGCCGCAGCTGCGACGTCTGCGCGGCCAGGTAGGCGAGCACCACCGGCGGGCTGGTGGCACCGACCGACGGCATGTTGTGGTGCTCGGCGACCCAGTAGCGGGTGAAACCCAGCCGGTCGGCGGCCTGCGCCAGTTGCACGGTGGCCGCCAGCGCGCTGCCGGTCGTCTGGTCGGTGCGCACCGGGATGAGATCAAGAACGGAAAGACGCACGCCGGCATCAACGCGTGCGCGCCCGCAAACGTTCCCGCTCCCCCGCGTCCGGGCTCAGTAATCCTTCAGGCTGATCGAGGCGACGATGCGATCGAACACCTCTTGCGGTATCGGCGCACCGCCCGGGATGTTGTCCACGACCAGCCATTGATTGCGCTTGACGTAGTCGCTGAACTCGCGGTGGTAGTCGGCGAAGCCGGTCTCATAGTCGACAGCGCCGCCTTGGCTGGCCGCCTTGAGTTCGCCGGCCAGGATGTAGGCGCCCAGCAGCGCCACACTGGTCCCCTGGCCGGACAGGGGTGAACAGCAGTACCCGGCGTCACCGACCAGCGCCACCCTGCCCCGCGACCAGCGATCCATCTTGATCTGCGACATCTCGTCGAAGTAGAAATCCGGTGCGGTCCGCATGTACTCCAGCAGTTGGGGGCGAACCCAGCCGTCGCCGGCCATCCGCCGCTCCAGCTCGGCGAACTGCGCCTCGGTGTCGCGGTAGTCGAGCCGCAGCTCGGTGTCCATGAAACCCAACATGGCCCGGGCCTCGGAGTTGTTGCGCGCGCTGTAGACCCCCGCCATGGTGGCGTCGCCGTAGTGCCAGGTCTGCCAATAGTCCAGGTCCAAAAAATTCGGCACCGTGAAGATGGCCGCGTGCGTGCCGAGCCTTTCGATGAAGTCGTCTTCGGGGCCGAAGACCAACCGCCGGACATTGGAGTGCAATCCGTCGGCGCCGATGACGAGGTCAAAATTGCGCGGCGCCGCGCGTTCGAAGGTGACGCGGACCGCGGCACCGTCGTCCTGCACGGCGGTGATGGTGTCATCGAATAGATATTCGGCCGTCCATTGGCTTGCGCCGTAGAGCAATTCGACCAAGTCGTCGCGCAACAACTCGATGTCGGGGCTGTCGATGCGTCCACCGGTTGGTGTGGCTTCGGTGTCCCGGGACAATTCGTTGCCGTCACGGTCGACGACGGAGGAACCCTGCATTTGCGTCTTGCGCTGCTGGGCGGCGCCCAGCAGCCCCATGCGCTCGAGCACCGTCAGCGCCGGCCCCCGCACATCGATCGCCTGGCCGCCCGGCCTGGGACCGCGGTGGCGCTCGACCACGGTCACCGAAAAGCCATGCCGCCCAAGCCAGAACGCCGCCGCCGTCCCCGCCACACTGGCGCCGGATACCAGAACTTCGGTCACTTGATCCCTGCCAGTCCTTTTGCCTCGCGGAAGACGTCGTCGAGCATTGCCGGTGTCAACCTACCGGTGAACATGTTTTGCTGGCTCGGGTGGTAGCAGCCGAGCAATCGCACCCCGGGCGCCAGGTCGGCGACGACGCCGTGGCCGAACCTGGGCTTGCGCCCGGCCGAGGTGCCCGGCAGCCGCAACGCGACCTGCCAGCCGAACCCGCCCAGGGCCACGACCACGCGAACATCCTCGGACACCAATCGCCACTCGGCCTGCAGCCAGGGCCAGCAAGTATCCCGCTCCTGCGGCGTCGGGGCGTTGGCGGGAGGCGCACATCGCACCGGTGCGACGATGCGAATTTTCGTGGTCCGCAACCCATCCGCTGCATCGACGCTGGTCGGCTGGTTCACCAGCCCGGCCCGGTACAGCGCCGCGTACAACTGGTCACCCGAACGGTCGCCGGTGAACATCCGTCCCGTCCGGTTGGCGCCGTGCGCGGCGGGCGCCAAACCGACAATCAGCAGCCGGGGTCGCGCTGACCCCCAACTGGGCACCGGCCGTCCCCAATACGGTTGGTCGGCAAAGGCGCGGCGTTTGACGACCGCGACGTCCTCGCGCCAGCTGACCAACCGCGGGCAGGCCCGGCAGACACTGACCAGTGCGTCGATTTCGGGAATCGAGCCGGCGCGTTCGGCGAGCTCGGCGACGGCCGCGGCGTCGGCCGCCACCGGGGTCTGCGGCGTTGCCGGATCACCCGGCCACCCGCTGCCGGCACCGACCGGAGAGCCGAACGCCTGACCGGTACGTGGGTGGGCGAGCACATGACCATCCTGCATTCCCCCGGGGTGACCACGAAATCCAGTGGCTCCCGCAGTCGGTTTGCGGTTACATTTCCCGCGATATCCATGAGCCATACGAGCCGCGGCCCGGCGTCCCTGATCCTGTTCGCGACGCTGCTTGCGACGACGGGCACCGGCATTTCGATCGTGGCCTTCCCATGGCTGGCATTGCAGCACCACGACAGCGCGAAGGACGCCTCGATCGTGGCCGCGGCCATGACGCTGCCGTTGGTGCTCTCCACGCTGATCGCCGGGACCGCGGTCGATTTCTTCGGGCGCCGTCGGGTGTCGCTGGTCTCCGATTCCCTGTCCGGCCTGGCGGTCATCGGTGTGCCGCTGACCGCCTGGTTCTTCGGCGCCGAAGCGATCAACGTGACCGAGTTGGCCGTGCTGGCTTTCTGCGCCGCCGCCTTCGATCCCGCCGGGACAACGGCGCGCCAGTCGATGCTGCCGGAGGCCGCCGCCCGCGCGGACTGGTCCCTGGACCGCACCAACAGCAGCTACGAGGCGATCCTGAATCTGGCCTTCATCCTGGGTCCCGGCATCGGTGGATTGATGATCGCCACGCTGGGCGGCATCAACACGATGTGGGTCACGGCGGGTTGTTTCAGCTTGTCCTTTCTCGCCGTTGCCGCGTTGCGGCTGGAAGGCGCCGGCCAGCCCCACCAGGCGAACCGCCCGGTGGGGCTGGCGTCCGGCGTCGCCGAAGGGATGCGGTTCGTCTGGAACCTGCGGGTGCTGCGCACCCTCGGCTTGATCGATTTGTTCGTCACCGCGCTGTACCTGCCCATGGAAAGTGTGCTGTTCCCAAAGTATTTCGCCGACCAGCACCAACCCGCTCAATTGGGTTGGGCGCTGATGGCCCTCGGGGTCGGCGGCGTGGTGGGCGCACTCGGCTATGCCGCGCTGTCGAAGTACACCCGGCGGCGCACGGCGGTGCTGACCGCAACCATCACCTTTGGTGCCGCGACGGCCGGCATCGCGTTCCTGCCGCCGTTGCCGGTGATCCTGGCGTTGTGCGGCGTCACCGGCCTGGTCTACGGCCCCATCCAGCCGATCTACAACTACGTCATGCAGACCCGCGCGCCGCATCGTCTCCGCGGTCGAGTGGTCGGGGTGATGACGGGCCTGACCTACGCCGCCGGACCGTTGGGGTTGCTGGTCGCCGGCCCGCTGGCCGACGCAGCCGGACTGAAGGTCACGTTCCTGGCGCTGGCGGTCCCGATCCTGCTGATCGGCCTGGTCGCCTGCCGGCTGCCGTCGCTGCGCGAGCTGGACCGCACGCCGGCGTTCGCCGAAGACCAGGACGCCTGACGCGGGCTTAGTATCGGGCCGTGAGCTCTGATGCCCTGGCCACCCTGATCGCCGACCTGCCCGACGGGATGGTCGTCACCGATCCAACCGTCACCGAGGGCTATCGCCAGGACCGCGCCTTCGACCCGTCCGCGGGAAAGCCGCTGGCCGTGGTCCGGCCGCGGCGCACCGAAGAGGTGCAGACCGTGCTGCGCTGGGCCGCCGCGCACCGGGTGCCGGTCGTGACCCGTGGCGCCGGCAGCGGCCTGTCCGGCGGGGCGACCGCCCTGGACAACGGCATTGTGTTGTCCACCGAGAAGATGCGCGACATCGCGATCGACCCGGTGACCCGCACCGCGGTATGCCAGCCCGGGCTCTTCAATGCCGAGGTGAAGAAGGCCGCCGCCGAGCATGGCCTGTGGTACCCGCCCGATCCGTCGTCGTTCGAAATCTGCAGCATCGGGGGCAATATCGCCACCAACGCCGGTGGGCTGTGCTGCGTGAAGTACGGCGTCACCACCGACTACGTGCTGGGCATGCAGGTGGTGCTGGCCGACGGCACCGCCGTCCGGCTGGGCGGCCCACGGCTCAAGGATGTCGCGGGGCTGAGCCTGACCAAGCTGTTCGTCGGCAGCGAAGGCACGCTGGGCGTCATCACCGAAGTGACGCTGCGGCTGGTGCCCAAGCAGAACGCATCCAGCATCGTGGTGGCCAGCTTCGCGACCGTCGAGGACGCGGTGGAGGCGGTGCTCGGTGTCACCGCGCGGCTTCGCCCCTCGATGCTGGAGTTCATGGATTCGGTGGCGGTCAACGCCGTCGAGGACACTCTGCGGATGGATCTGGACCGCGGGGCGGCCGCCATGCTGGTGGCCGGGTCCGACGAGCGCGGCCGCGCCGGCAGCGAGGACGCCGAAATCATGGCCAAGGTGTTCGCGGAAAACGCTGCAACGGAAGTGTTTTCGACCGACGATCCCGACGAGGGCGAGGCTTTCGTCGTCGCGCGCCGGTTTTGCATCCCGGCCGTCGAAGCGAAGGGATCGTTACTGCTCGAAGATGTCGGGGTGCCGCTTCCGGCGCTGGGCAAGCTGGTCACCGGGATCGCGCGCATCGCCGCCGAGCGCGACCTGATGATCTCGGTGATCGCCCACGCCGGCGACGGCAACACCCATCCGCTGATCGTCTACGACCCCGCCGATGCCGACATGACCGAACGCGCCCACCTGGCGTTCGGCGAGATCATGGACCTGGCCGTCGGCCTGGGCGGCACGATCACCGGTGAGCACGGCGTCGGCCGGTTGAAGCGGCCCTGGCTGGCCGGCTACCTGGGGCCCGACGTGATGGAGCTCAACCGGCGGATCAAGCAGGCGCTGGATCCCCAGGGCATTCTCAACCCCGGCTCGGGCATCTAGTTCTAGAGTCGGCGACTTGTGAGATCTCAAACTGCTTGGCGGACAGCACTTTTGAAGTGCGTCTTGTGGCTGCGGTACCGACCGATAATGATGCGATGACCGACATCGAAGCAATCGAGCAAACCGGCCTGTTGGATGGTCTGGATGGCAACCTCCGGGTGGAGCGGGCTGAGCTCATCGCGTGGTTACTCCAGCAAGGTTTTGATGTGGAACAGATCCGGAGCGAGTTTGCTCCGACGCTCCTACCGGCACGCCGGGCGTTAGGTGATGACGGCAACCATGTGTCGGCGCGCGCAATCAGCGAAGCCCACGGCATCGACCTGGAGTTCCTCCGACGCATCATGCAGGCCTTGGGATTGCCCCGGGTGGATGATCCAGACGCAGTTGTCCACCTGCGCGCGGATGCTGAGGCCGCAGCGCGCCAACACCAGCTCATCGACATGGGTCTGGATGCCGATCGTGTGGTCTTGATAGTTCGTCGGCTCGCCGAGGGGCTTTCGCGCGCCGTCCCGGCAATGCGATACGGCACGATGTCGGCGGTCCTTCATCCGGGCATCACCGAGCTTCAGCTGGCACAGGCGCACGAAGCGTTAGCCCGCCAGATCGCGCCGCTGCTGTGCCAGACGGTTTGTGACACTTTGTTCGTGCAGCTACGGCGTGCGGTGGAGGGTGAGGAGCTCAACGCAACGGAGCGGGCGTCTGGCACCGCGCTTCCCGGGCCTCGGCTACTCGCTGTCGCGTTCGCCGACATGGTTGGCTTCACTCGTCTTGGCGAGGCGGTCCCACCAGAGGACCTGGTGCGACTCGTTGAAAGGCTGGCCGATCTGGCACGCGAAATCGTCGACCCGCCAGTGCGATTGGTCAAGACGATTGGTGACGCGGTGATGCTGATCTCCCCGAATCCCGTCAAGCTGGCTGATGCCATGCTGGAATTGTCCGAAGCCGCCGCCCGCGACGAGACCTTGCCAGAACTGCGGATCGGCATTGCGTCGGGTTGGGCGGTCAGCCGTGCCCGAGACTGGTTCGGCAGTCCGGTGAATGTTGCCAGTCGGGTCACCGAAATCGCCCCGCCCGGCGCGGTATTGGTAGCAGGGTCTGCGCGAGACGCGGTCGGCGACGCAGAGGGATTCGTGTGGTCCTTTGCGGGGGCGCCCCGGCTCAAGGGCGTTCGAGGTCCAACGCAACTGTTCCAGGCACGCCGAGCAACCGAAGAAGGCAGCAGCTCAACAAGCTCGCGATGCACAAGTCGGTGACCAGAGAGCACTGTAGGTCGAACGTGAACTTCACCGGCCGCAACGGTTGACATCCTGCCGTCATTGTCGTACGAATGAGACATGCCTGTGGTTATGTCTCACGATGCCCCGGTCAAATTCCAGCTGGCCACCGCCGACACGTGGCCGAATCCGTGGCCCATGTACCGCGCGTTGCGCGACCACGACCCCGTACACCACGTCGTGCCGTCCGATCACCCCGAGCATGACTACTACGTGCTCTCCCGGTATGCCGACGTGTGGGCCGCGGCCCGCGACCACGAGACCTTCTCCTCCGCCCAGGGCCTGACCGTCAACTATGGCGACCTGGAAATGATTGGGCTGCAGGATAATCCGCCGTTTGTGATGCAAGATCCACCCGTACACACCGAGTTCCGCAAACTGGTGTCGCGCGGATTCACGCCGCGACAGGTCGAGGCCGTGGAGCCCAAGGTCCGGGAGTTCGTCGCCGAGCGCATCGAGGGGTTGCGCTCGGCCGGCGGCGGCGACATCGTCGCCGAGCTGTTCAAACCGCTGCCGTCGATGGTCGTCGCCCACTATCTCGGTGTGCCCGAAGAAGATCGGGTCCAATTCGACGACTGGACCCAGGCGATCGTCGCGGCCAACACCGCCGAGGGCGGCGTCGCCGGCGCCTTGGAAACCGTCGGCGACGCGGTCGGATCGATGATGGCCTACTTCACCGCGCTGATCGAGCGGCGCCGAACCGAACCCGAGGACGACACCATCTCCCACTTGGTGGCCGCCGGGGTCGGCGCCGACGGCGACATCGCCGGCACGCTGTCCATTCTGGCGTTCACGTTCACCATGGTCACCGGCGGCAACGACACCGTCACCGGCATGCTCGGCGGCTCGATGCCGCTGCTGCACCAACGACCCGACCAACGTCAGCTGCTGGTGGACGACCCGGACCGCATTCCCGACGCGGTCGAGGAATTGCTGCGGATGACCTCACCGGTGCAGGGACTGGCCCGCACGGTCACCCGCGATGTGACCGTCGCCGAGACGACCATCCCGGCCGGACGCAGGGTATTCTTGCTGTACGGTTCGGCCAACCGCGACGAACGCCAATACGGTTCGGACGCAGGCGAACTCGACGTGACCCGATGCCCGCGCAACATCATGACGTTCAGCCACGGCGCACACCACTGCCTGGGCGCCGCCGCGGCCCGGATGCAATCTCGCGTTGCGCTGACCGAGCTGCTGGCCCGCTGCCCGGACTTCGACGTGGACGAATCCGGCATCGTCTGGGCCGACGGCAGTTATGTCCGGCGTCCGCTGTCGGTGCCGATTCAAGTGAAGTCCTGATGCCCGGCAACGACTGGCTGGGTACGCACCGGACCGAAGCGGCCGCCGACCGGATACTCGACGCGGCCGAGCAGCTCTACACGCAGCGCGACTCGGACTCGATCGGCATGAACGAAATCGCCAGGGCGGCGGGGTGTTCCCGAGCGACGCTGTACCGGTACTTCGAGAACCGCGAGGCGCTGCGAACCGCTTACATCCACCGTGAAACCCACCGGCTGGGCAGCGAGATCATCGCGCGCACCGGCGACATCGAGGACCCGCGGCAACGACTGGTCGCGAGCATCCTCGTCACACTGCGGATGGTTCGGGAGAGCCCCGCGCTGGCATCCTGGTTCGCCACCACCCGCCCGCCGGTGGGTGGCGAATTGGCCGGGCAGTCCGACGTGATCGCGGCGCTGGCTGCGGCGTTTCTGCACTCGCTGGGACCCGACGATCCCGCCGTCGTCGAACGCCGGGCTCGCTGGACGGTGCGGGTGATCGTCTCGCTGCTGACGTACCCGGGCCGCGACGAAGACGAAGAACGCGCGATGATCGAGGAATTCGTCGTGCCGATTGTGACGCCGGTTTCCGCCCGGGGCTAGTGGCGATCGCGAGCGCGGCGGAGCCGGGCGAAGCGGGTCGCCACCATCGGGGCCAGTGGCGATCGCGAGCGCGGCGGAGCCGGCGAAGCGGGTCGCCACCATCGGGTCTAGCCCGGCTCAGTCCCGCACCCTCGTGAAGCGGTGCAGTAGCCACGCCAGCGGGATCGTCACGACCAGCGTCGCGACGTACAGGTACAGCATCGAGCCGGTGTAGACGCGCGCGCCGACGATATAGTCCATCGCGAATTCCATGGTGATCAGGTGGATCAGGAAGATCTCGTAGGAGACCTCCCCCAACCACACCATCGGGCGGCTGGCCAGGACCTGCGAGTACCAGCCGTGATCGCCCAGGGCCAGGGGTGCCACCGCGAGCGCGGCGATGACGGCATAGAAGCACGTCTTGAACAACGCCTCGCTCAGGGTCGCCGGCGACGTCGTGGGCGCGCCGGCAATCGGCGTCGACACGATGAAATAGCAGACGACCGCCAGCGGTATGGCCACGAACCCGTACCCGCGCACCCCCATCTCCTGCAGCACGGTCAGCATCATGCCGGCGAGGAACCACGCCAGATAGGTGGGCAACCACAGCCTCGCGCCGTCGGGAAACCAGTGGTCGGTATGCACCAGGACCAGCCACGCCGGGCTGATCAACGCCATCGCCGCCAGCGCCGCCAGCACCAATTTCGGCTGCCACTGCCGTCGGCAGATCGCCACCAGCAGCAGGTACGCCAGCAGCGGCAGGATGACGTAGAAGGAGCCCTCCACCGCTAGGCTCCACATCTGGGTCAGCCCCTGGTGCAGATACTTACCCAGGTAGCCGTCGCAGTAAATTTGCGTCAGCGTCAGGTTGCGCGCCAGCCCCAGCCAACTGTGCCCGGGGTTCGGCCCGGCTTCGCGGAAGTGGTACAGGACGTAGGCGAACAACACGGTGATGACGTAGGCGGGCATGATGCGCCGAACCCGGTGCCACGCATAGCGACTCAGCGACGGCGGGGGGCCACCTGTGGCCGCGGACTTCACCCAAGGGCGGAACAACAGGTAGCCGGAGAGCACGAAAAAGATCGGCACCCCGATCTCCATCCGGGAGCCCACCAGGCCCCAGTAGCCGTGCGTGTACTTGCCGGTGGTGTAGGCCGCGTGGGTGCCGACGACGAGGAGCGCGGCGACCGCGCGGACCCCGGTCAGCGAGGCGACCCGGTCGACGCGAGAGGTCTGCTCGAGCCCGCCCTGGGCGTCTTGCTCTTCGGACAGCGTCATCCGTCGTGTTTCCTGCGCGGCTTCCCACCGTCTCGGCCGCGGGGCTTGTTAGCGGATGAGCGTTCCGGCGCAAGGTTGATCAGCACCCCCGAAATGCGGGTGTGCTCAAGCCTTTTGAACGTCGACTTAGGCAACTTGGCCGGCAGTTCCACCAGCGAGAAGTCCGGCCCGATCGCGATGTGACCGAAATCGCTGCGATGCAGGCCGCCCTCGTTGGCGATGGCGCCGACGATCGCGCCGGGGCCGATCTTGTGCCGCTTGCCCACCGCGATCCGATAGGTGGCGAATGGCTTTGCATTCCTTGGCCTTTCGGAGCGGTCGCGGCGCTCGGTACGCCGCTCGCGACGCTCCGGGGGCGGCTCGGGCGCCATCAGGAATTCCTCGCCGTCGCGGGATTGCAATGCCAGCGCGGCGGCGATATCGGCCATCGGGGTGTCGTGCTCGCGTTCGTAGTCCTGAACCAGCTTGCGGAACAGATCGATTCCCGGGGAGCCGAGCGCGGTGGTGATGGAATCGGCGAACTTGGCCACCCGCTGCGCGTTGACGTCCTCGACGGTGGGCAATTCGGTTTCGGTGAGCGTTTGCCGGGTGGCCTTTTCGATCGCCTTGAGCAGGTGGCGCTCGCGCGGGGAGACGAACAGGAGCGCGGTTCCCGAACGTCCGGCCCGGCCGGTGCGTCCGATCCGGTGCACGTAAGACTCGGTGTCATGCGGGATGTCGTAGTTGAGCACGTGTGATATCCGCTCCACGTCGAGCCCGCGCGCGGCCACGTCGGTGGCGACCAGGATGTCGATGCTGCCGTCTTTCAGGGCGGCGACGGTGCGCTCGCGCTGGCCCTGCGGGATGTCACCGTTGATCGCGGCCGCGGAGAAGCCTCGGGCCCTGAGCTTTTCCGCGACTTCCTCGGTGGCCTGTTTGGTCCTGACGAACACGATCATCGCCTCGAACGGCTCGACTTCCAGAACCCGTGTCAGCGCATCCATTTTGCGCGGCCCGGCGACCTGGATGTAGCGCTGCGTAATGTTCTCGGCGGTAGCGGTTTTCGCCTTGGTGCTGACCTCGAGCGGATCATGCAGGTACTTGGTGGTGATCTTGCGGATCGCGGGCGGCATGGTCGCAGAGAACAGCGCCACCTGCTTGTATTCCGGGGTTTCGGACAGGATGCGATCGACTTCCTCGGCGAAGCCCATGGTGAGCATTTCGTCGGCCTCGTCGAGCACCAGGTAGTCGACGTGGGACAGGTCCAGCGTCCCGCGCTCGAGATGATCGATGACCCGGCCCGGGGTGCCGACCACCACCTGGGCGCCGCGGCGCAGCCCGGCCAGCTGCACGCCGTAGGACGAACCGCCGTAGATCGGCAGCACGTTGATCTTGGGCAGGTGGGCCCCGTACCGGCTGAACGCCTCGGCCACCTGCAGGGCCAGTTCCCGGGTCGGGGCGAGCACCAGCGCCTGGGTGGCGGTGCTGGTGACGTCGATCTTGGACAGGATCGGGATCGCGAACGCGGCGGTCTTGCCGGTGCCGGTCTGGGCGAGCCCGACGACGTCGGAACCCGCCATCAGCGCCGGGATCGTCGCGGCCTGAATGCCGGTGGGCGACTCGTAGCCGACGTCGGCAATAGCCCGCAGGACCGAGGGGTGGATCTGCAGGTCGGCAAACGTCGGTGAGGCAGCTTCAGTCGAGCTGTCCGGGAGGGTCATCGTCCAAGGAGTCTAGTGGTGATCGCGAGCTCGGCGGAGCCGAGCGCTGCGGGTCACCGCCAGAGGGCCCCGTGGTGATCGCGAGCTCGGCGGAGCCGAGCGCTGCGGGTGATCGTCAGCACACTCGGCCACGCCTGCCACGGCCCCGGACCCGATGACGGTACGGTGCACAAATGTGTGGTCGCTGCCGTGTCGTACCGAGCCACTGGCTGGCTCGGCCGCTGTCGCTCTGATCGCCTTCACGCTGGCCGGCTGCGGTTCGGGAGACTCCACCGTCGCCAAGACGCCGCCGGCCAGGACTACGTCGGAGACCGCATCCGTCACGGCCCCGGCCACCCCGCCGGCGGCCGCCCAACCCGGCAACGCGCCGCCGGCCGACCCCTGCGCGGTCAACCTGGCCTCGCCCACCATCGCCAAGGTGGTGTCCGAGTTGCCCCGCGACCCGCGCAGCCAGCAGCCCTGGAACCCCGAACCGCTGGCCGGCAACTACAACCAGTGCGCACAGCTGTCGGCGATCATCATCAAGGCCAACACCAACGCGGTCAGTCCGACCACGCGTGCGGTGCTGTTTCACCTCGGCCAGTTCATCCCGCAGGGCGTGCCCGACACCTACGGCTTCAACGGCGTCGACCCCGCGCAAACCACGGGCGACACGGTGGCGCTGACCTACCCCGGCGGCATCAACGGCTTGAACACCGACGTGAAGTTTCACTGGAACGGCAACGCGGTCGAACTCATCGGCAACACCCCCGCCCACTGATCCGCGGCACGCCCGCCCGGCACGGCGGTCCTGTCGGTGCGCTGACCTACAGTGGCTCCGGTGTTGGTCTCCGGCGACAGCATCGTTTACAGCGCATCGGATCTTGCCGCTGCGGCCCGGTGCGAATTCGCGCTACTACGGGATTTCGACGCGAAGCTGGGCCGCGGTCCCGCCGTCACCGTTGAGGACGACCTGCTCGCGCGGACCGCCGACCTCGGTAGCGAACACGAGCGACGCGAGCTCGCCGCGCTGCGCGACCGGTTCGGGCAGGCGGTCGCGATCATCGGTCGCCCGGCCTACACGCCCGCCGGCTTTGCGGCTGCCGCCGACGCCACCCGGCGCGCCGTGGCCGATCGCGCGCCGGTGGTCTATCAGGCCGCCATGTTCGACGGCCGCTTGGTCGGCTTCGCCGATTTCCTGGTGCGCGACAACGACCGGTACCGGGTCGTCGATACCAAACTGGCCCGCTCGGCCAAGGTCACCGCGCTGCTGCAGCTGGCCGCCTACGCCGACGCGCTGGCCGCCTCGGGCGTCCCGGTCGCGCCGGAGGCCGAATTGCGGCTGGGCGATGGAACCGCGGTGCGACACCGGGTGTGCGACCTGATCCCGGTGTACCGCTCCCAGCGGGCCCGGCTGCAGCGCCTCCTCGATGAGCATTACGCGGGCGGCGCGGCGGTTCGCTGGGATGACGAAGGCGTGACCGCCTGCTTTCACTGCCCGTTGTGCGTCGAACAGCTGCGGGCGGCCGACGACGTTCTGCTGGTCGCCGGTCTGCGAGTAGGCCAGCGGGACAAGCTGTTTGAGGCCGGCATCGGCACGGTCGCGGCCCTGGCCGATCATCGGGGAGCCGTGCCGGGACTGTCGGCCGGTGTGCTGAACAAGCTGACCATTCAGGCGAAATTGCAAGTCCGCCAACGCGAAACCGGCCTTCCTCAGGTCGAGGTCATCGACCCGCAGCCCCTGGCCCTGCTCCCCGAGCCCGACCCGGGGGACCTGTTCTTCGACTTCGAAGGCGACCCGCTGTGGACCACCGATGGGCGCGACTGGGGCCTGGAATATCTGTTCGGCGTGTTGGAAGCCGGGCCGACGGGCAAGTTTCGCCCGCTGTGGGCCCACAACCGGGCCGACGAACGCAACGCGCTGATCGACTTCTTGGCACTGGTCGCCAAACGCCGCAAGCGCCGTCCCAACATGCACATCTACCATTACGCGCCTTACGAGAAGACCGCGCTGTTGCGGCTCGCCGGGCGCTACGGAGTGGGCGAGGACCAAGTCGACGAACTGCTGCGCAGCGGGACGCTGGTCGACCTCTACCCCTTGGTGCGCAGGAGCGTTCGGGTGGGTGCGGAATCGTTCAGCCTCAAGGCGCTGGAGCCGCTCTACATGGGGTCCCAGCTGCGCGCCGGTGACGTGACCACGGCCACCGGATCCATCACCTCCTACGCACGGTACTGCGACCTTCAAGCCGACGGCCGCGGCGACGAGGCCGCCTCCGTGCTCAAGGAGATCGAGGACTACAACCAGTACGACTGCCGGTCGACTCAGGAATTGCGAAACTGGCTGATGTTGCGGGCTTATGAATCTGGCGTGGTACCGATCGGCGCACAGCCGGTGGCCGACGGCAACACCGTCGACGACCGCGACCAGCTGGCGGTGACGTTGGCGACGTTCAGCGGGGCCGCCGGCGTCGACGATCGCACCCCGCAACAGACGGCGGTGGCGCTGCTGGCCGCCGCGCGCGGCTACCACCGACGTGAGGACAAACCCTTCTGGTGGGCGCATTTCGACCGGCTGAACTTCCCCATCGACGAGTGGGCGGACAACACCGATGTGTTCGTCGCTGAACACGCATCGGTCAGCGCCGACTGGCACACGCCTCCCCGCGCGCGCAAACCGCAGCGGCGGCTGCGGCTACGTGGCGAGCTGGCGCGCGGCGACTTGAAGAGCGACGTCTTCGCGCTTTATGACGCGCCGGCGCCGCCGGGCATGACCGACAGCCCGGACCGGCGGGCGGCCGGGCGGGCTACGGTCGTCGAGGCCGACGATCCGGCGACCCCCAACGAAGTGGTGATTCTCGAACGAGTTGGCAGCGACGGCAACACCTTTGACCAATTACCGTTCGCGCTGACTCCCGGCCCGCCCATCCCGACGACGGCCCTGCGCGAGTCGATCGAGGCGACCGCCACCGGGATAGCCGCCGGATTGCCGCAACTGCCGCCCACCGCCATCGTCGACGTGCTGTTGCGCCGCGCACCCCGCGCCCGCGGCGGCGCTGTCCTGCCGCGTAGCGACGACACCGTCACCGACATCACCGGCGCGCTACTCGATCTGGATTCGTCCTACCTGGCGGTGCACGGGCCACCGGGCACAGGCAAGACCCACACCGCCGCGCGGGTGATCCACGACCTGGTCACCCAACACGGCTGGCGCGTTGGTGTGGTGGCCCAATCGCACGCCACCGTGGAGAACGTGCTGGACTGTGTGATCGACGCCGGCCTGGACCCGCAACGGATCGCGAAGAAACGCTACGACCACTCGGCCCCGCGCTGGCGCGAGATCGACGGCGGAGCGTACGCCGCCTTCCTCGCCGACACGCCGGGCTGCGTGATCGGCGGAACGGCATGGGATTTCGCCAACGCCAACCGGATCCCACCGGGAAGCCTGGATCTGCTGGTGATCGACGAGGCCGGCCAATTCTGTTTGGCCAACACCATCGCCGTGGCCCCGGCCGCCGCGAATCTGCTGCTGCTCGGAGACCCTCAGCAGCTGCCGCAAGTCACCCAGGGCACGCATCCTGAGCCGGTGGACACCTCCGCGCTGGAGTGGCTGGTCGACGGTCAGCGCACCCTGCCCGATGAGCGCGGTTACTTCCTGAACCTCTCCTACCGCATGCATCCGGCGGTCTGCGCCGCGGTGTCAGCGCTCTCCTACGAGGGCAGGCTGCACTCCCACGACTGCACCGCCGCCCGCCGCCTGCACGGGTGTCGGCCCGGTGTGCAATTGCTTTCGGTTGAGCACCAAGGCAATTCAACCGAAAGCCCGGAGGAGGCCGACGCGATCGTCACCGAGATCGACCAGCTGCTCGGCGCCGCGTGGACCGACGAACACGGCACCCGGGCGTTGACGGCCGCCGACGTGCTGGTGCTGGCCCCCTACAACGCTCAGGTGGCGCTGCTGCGTCACCGGCTGACCGCCGCGGGGCTCGGCGGCGTGCGGGTGGGGACGGTCGACAAATTCCAGGGTGGGCAGGCGCCGGTCGTCTTCATCTCCATGACGGTGTCGTCCATGGATGTGGTGCCTCGCGGAATCTCCTTCCTGCTAAACCGGAATCGGCTCAACGTCGCGGTGAGCCGGGCTCAGTACGCAGCCGTGATCGTGCGGTCCCCGTCATTGACGGAGTATCTGCCCGCCAGCCCCACGGGCCTGATCGACTTGGGCGCGTTCCTGGCGCTCACGCAGCCGGATCTGCGGTAAACCGCCTACCCGGTTGACGAATGCCGGCCCGAACCGGTGGGGTCGTCGTCCGGATCGGAACGGTGCTGCTGACCGCGCAGCGATTCCCCCTCGGGGAAATGGCGTCCCGCCGAGCCGTTTGGTTGGCGGCGCGGCGGCCGGGTGAGGCGATCGCCGGGCGGGAGCGATTTCGGCGGGCGCCGCACCGCGACCTGGCGAAGGCGTTTGCCGCTGTCCACATGAGACCCGTTGTGGGCGTGCCCAATTGGTTGAGGCTGCGCGGCCGGGCTGCGCCGCGGCACTGCGCCGGGCGCCGGCGACGGGCGTTCGACCCGCTGCCGGGGTTGTTCGGGAATGCTCCCCCGCTCCACCTCGGGGTCACGCACCAGGAGGAATTCCACGTACTGGTCGTCGTCATAGTCCTCGTCGACGTCGTCGTCGGGATCGTGCGGAACGCCGCCGCCCCTGCCGGCGCCTTTGCCCGCCCACGGGGCGGAACCAGCCAGGAACAGCGCGGCGACGATCCCGAACAACGCGATGAACGCCGGCAACAGCGTCGATTGCGACATCGCGGCCGCGAACGGTTCGCGCAGGAACCCGGGCAACTGCAAGGTGAGCGCGTCTTCGCCGGTGGCGCCGCCGGACGGCTGCCTCGGCATCTCGGCGGTGATCCGCCACGTCATGAACGCGGCCATGCCGGCGCTGCCGAGCACCGCGCCGAGCTGGCGCACGGAGTTGTAGACCGCGGAGCCCGCGCCGGCCAGATGCGGCGGCAGGTTACGCGTGGCGGTGGCGGTCAGTGGTGACCACACGAACGCCATCCCGACACCCATCGCGAAGAACGGCAACACCAGCCGCCAGATCGGTGTCGTCGGGGACATCTCGAAGGCGAGCCAGGTCAGCGCGATCGCCAGCACCGAGAAGCCGAAACCGAGCACCGGCTGCGGGTGGTATTTGTCGACGATCCTTCCGACGAACGGCGCGAAGACGCCGTTGGCAATCGCCATCGGCGCGATGAGCAGGGCCGAGCGCGTCGGTGACAGCCCGCACACGGCCTGCGCGTAGAAGGTCAGCGGCAGCATCACGGCCGTTGCGGTGAACGAGATGATGGCGACCCCGACGTTGCACAGGCTGAAATCGCGGTCACTGAAGATCACCAACGGAATCAGCGGCTCATGGGCGTTCAGCGACTGCCAGAACGCGAAGGCCGTCATGAACCCGATGCCCGCGACGATCAGCGCCCAGATCCAGGGCTGCCAGTGCGCGGCCTGGCCCTGTTGCAGCCCGAACACGATCAAGAAGATGCCGATGCCGGACAGCGTGACCCCGATCAGGTCGAAGCGGTGCGACTGGGTGGGCAGCACCGGGATCAGCCAATACGCCAGCGCCAGCCCGACGACGCCGATGGGGACGTTGACGAAGAAGATCCACTGCCAGCCCAGCCCGTCGACCAGCACACCGCCGGCCAGCGGACCCACCAGGCTGGCGACGCCGGCGGTGGCGCCCCACAGGCTCACCGCGACGCCGCGCCGCTCCGACGGGAAGATGCGGGTGATCGTCGACAGGGTCTGCGGAGTGAGCAGCCCTGCGCCGACGCCCTGCACCACGCGCGCCGCGATCAGCATGGCGGCGCTGCCGGCCAGCCCGCACCACACCGATGAGGCGGTGAACACCACCAGGCCGATCAAATAGAGGTTCTTGGGACCGAACCGGTCACCCAGACGTCCGGCCACCAGCAACACGACCGCATACCCCAGCAGGTAGGCGCTGGTCACCCACACCACGGTGTCGTAACCGATGCTGGCCATGATGGTCGGGTTTGCGATCGCGACGATGGTCGAGTCGACCATGATCATGAAAAAGCCGATCATCATCGCCCACAGCGGGTTCCAGGGGTTCTGCGACTGCGGCGAGCTCCGGGTGAAGAAGTCCCAGCGTTCGGCGGCCCGGACCGGCCCCGATCCCGCGCGTCCCCTCGGCGCGCCGGGCGTAGCCGTGGTCATCCACCCCACCTCGTTTCGCTCCCGACGATGCTGTTCAGCCGTACCGGCCCGGCCGGTCGACCGGCCCCGCCCACGCAGGTGATACACACGCGTGCGGCGCGGTAAACAGCATGAGGGCCGACGAACGGCTACGACCGCCGCAGACATCCAGCGTGCATTATTCCCGGTGCGGCAAGAGGCCGGCAGCGCAGGACCCGGTCAGGGTGCATAACGCGTCGGGAATTGCCGCGAGCGGGTTAGCCTGGGGGAACGCCGTTTGCAGGAGAGACGATATGCGGGCTCGACGGAAAAGGTCGCCGAACCGGTTTTTCACCATGTCCGACGCGGGACAGCAGCCGGCCGCCAAGAGCGGTCGACCCAAAATGTCCGCGCGGGCGTTGGCGCAGGTCATCGAGCGGAGCTCGTGGATACAGGGCCCCGCCGCCGAGGCTTATGTGACCCGACTGCGCAACGCGCACCCGCAGGCCGGGCCGGCGGAGATCGTGGCCAAGTTGCAGAAGCGATATCTGGCCATCGTGACGGCCGCCGGCGTTGCCGTGGGGGCCGCGGCGACCGTTCCCGGTATCGGCACGATCAGCGCCCTGTCCGCGGCGGCCGCGGAAACGGTGACGTTCCTGGAGGCCACCGCGTTCTTCGTGTTGGCGATGGCGGTGGTGCACGACATTCCGGCCGATCACCGGGAACGGCGCCGCGCGCTGGTGCTGGCAGTCCTCGCCGGCGACAACAGCGAGCACGCCGTCGCCGAGCTGATCGGTCCACGCCGCACCAACGGCGGCTGGATCTCCGAGAGCCTGGCCGCCCTGCCGCTGTCGTCGATGTCGAAGCTGAACTCACGGCTGCTCAAGTCATGGGTCCGCAAGTACACGGTGCGACGCGGCGCCCTGTTGTTCGGCAAACTGCTGCCGGTCGGTATCGGGGTCGTGGTGGGCGCCATCGGCAACTATCTGGCCGGCAAGAAGATGATCCGCAACGCCAACAGGGCGTTCGGCGCCCCGCCCGCGCGCTGGCCCCGCGCGCTGCACCTGGTGCCTCCGGTCCACGAAGCCGGCTAGGTGGCACTCGCCAGCGCGGCCGCGGCGATGGCAAGCGCGGCGTGGCCACCATCGGGCTGGCCCGGCCGTCGCGATACCCCGGTCAACCTGGCGGATAAACGGCGAAAGGTTAGCCTTTATAGGGCGGAAGAACGGGTACCGCCTTCCAAATGAGGTGTTCGGTCGTCCGGGCCGACAAGGGTGCAGGCGTCCGCGGGAATGCGCTTGCAGAGCACAAGGATTGAGGCGAACTGCGGTCGTGAGCAACATAAGTTCACCATTCGGGCAAAACGAATGGCTGGTCGAGGAGATGTACCGCAAGTTCCGCGACGACCCCTCGTCAGTGGATCCGAGCTGGCACGAGTTCTTGGTCGACTACAACCCCGAGTCCACCAGCGAGCCGGCGCCGGCCGCCCCGACCAGCGGTGACCGTTCGGCGGCCACCGGCCCGGCCCCGGCGAAACCGGCTCCGGCGGCCCCGCAGACCGCCGAGCCCGCCAAGCCGCCGGCCCCCGCCAGCACGGCCACCGGCAATGGGGTCGCGGCGCGGCCGGCCAAGGCCGCCACACCCCCACCGTCGGAAGGCGACGAGCTGCAGCCGCTGCGCGGCGCCGCGGCGGCCGTCGTGAAGAACATGTCGGCGTCGCTGGAGGTGCCGACGGCGACCAGTGTGCGCGCCATCCCGGCCAAGCTGATGATCGACAACCGGATCGTCATCAACAACCAGCTCAAGCGCACCCGCGGCGGCAAGATCTCGTTCACGCACCTGCTGGGCTATGCGATGGTGCAGGCGATCAAGAAGTTCCCGAACATGAATCGGCACTACGCCGAGGTCGACGGCAAGCCCACCGCGGTGACGCCGGCGCACACCAACCTCGGTCTGGCCATCGACCTGCAGGGCAAGGACGGCAAGCGTTCCCTGGTGGTCGCGGGGATCAAGGGTTGCGAATCCATGCGCTTCGCGCAATTCGTCACCGCCTACGAAGACATCGTGCGGCGGGCCCGCGACGGCAAGCTGACCGCGGAAGACTTTGCCGGCGTAACCATTTCACTGACCAACCCGGGCACCATCGGCACCGTGCACTCGGTGCCGCGGCTGATGACGGGCCAGGGTGCCATCATCGGTGTCGGCGCCATGGAGTACCCCGCGGAGTTTCAGGGCGCCAGCGAGGAACGCATCGCCGAGCTGGGCATCGGCAAGCTGATCACGCTGACCTCCACCTACGACCACCGCATCATCCAGGGCGCGGAGTCCGGCGACTTCCTGCGCACCATCCACGAAATGCTGCTGTCGGACGCGTTCTGGGACGACATTTTCCGCGAGACGGGCAACCCCTACCTGCCCATCCGCTGGAGCACCGACAACCCGGACTCGATCGTGGACAAGAACGCCCGGGTGATGGAGTTGATCGCGGCCTACCGCAACCGCGGGCACCTGATGGCCGATATCGACCCGCTCCGGCTGGACAGCACCCGGTTCCGCAGTCACCCCGATCTCGAGATCGTCAACCATGGCCTGACGCTGTGGGACCTCGACCGAGTGTTCAAAGTCAACGGATTCGGCGGTCGCCAATATTCGAAGCTGCGCGACGTGCTGGGTCTGCTGCGCGACGCCTACTGCCGCCACATCGGCGTGGAGTACACCCACATCCTGGACCCTGCACAACAGGAGTGGCTGCAGCAGCGCGTCGAGACCAAGCACGTCAAACCGACGGTGGCTGAGCAGAAGTTCATTTTGAGCAAGCTGAACGCGGCCGAGGCCTTCGAAACCTTCCTGCAAACCAAATACGTTGGCCAAAAACGTTTTTCGTTGGAAGGCGCCGAGAGTGTGATCCCGATGATGGACGCGGCGATCGACCAGTGCGCCGAGCACGGCCTCGACGAAGTCGTCATCGCGATGCCGCACCGCGGCCGGCTCAACGTGCTGGCCAACATCGTTGGCAAGCCCTACTCACAGATCTTCAGCGAGTTCGAGGGCAACCTCAACCCGGCGCAGGCGCACGGGTCCGGCGACGTCAAATACCACCTCGGCGCCACCGGCGTGTACCTGCAGATGTTCGGCGACAACGACATTCAGGTTTCGCTGACGGCCAACCCCTCACACCTGGAAGCCGTGGACCCGGTGGCGGAGGGTCTGGTCCGGGCCAAACAGGATCTACTGGACCGGGGCGCGGATGACGAGGGTGGCAAGAGCTTCGCCGTGGTGCCCCTGATGCTGCATGGCGACGCCGCCTTCGCCGGCCAGGGTGTGGTGGCCGAGACGCTCAACCTGACCAACCTGCCCGGGTATCGCGTCGGCGGCACCATCCACATCATCGTCAACAATCAGATCGGCTTCACCACCGCGCCGGAGTACTCGCGCTCCAGCGAGTACTGCACCGACGTCGCCAAGATGGTCGGGGCCCCCATCTTTCACGTCAACGGCGACGACCCGGAAGCCTGCGCGTGGGTGGCAAAGCTGGCCGTGGATTTCCGCCAGGAGTTCAAGAAGGATGTCGTCATCGACATGCTGTGCTACCGCAGACGCGGGCACAACGAGGGCGACGACCCGTCGATGACCAACCCCGGGATGTACGACGTCGTCGATGTCAAGCGAGGGGTGCGCAAGAGTTACACCGAAGCCCTGATCGGCCGCGGCGACATTTCGATGAAAGAAGCCGAAGACGCGTTGCGCGACTACCAGGGCCAGCTGGAGCGGGTGTTCAACGAGGTCCGCGAGCTGGAAAAACATGGCGCCATGCCGAGCGAATCCGTCGAGTCCCATCAGATGGTGGCGGCCGGGCTGGACACCTCCGTGGACAAGTCCCTGCTGGCGCGGATTGGCGACGCGTTCCTGGCGGTGCCGGATGGCTTCACCGCACACCCGCGGGTGCAGCCGGTGCTGGAGAAGCGCCGCGAGATGGCCTACGAGGGCAAGATCGACTGGGCCTTCGCCGAACTGCTGGCGCTGGGTTCGCTGGTGGCCGAGGGCAAGCTGGTACGGCTGTCGGGGCAAGACACCCGGCGCGGTACCTTCTCCCAGCGGCACTCGGTGATCATCGACCGCAACACCGGCGAAGAATTCACGCCGCTCAAGCTGCTGGCGACCAATCCCGACGGCACCCCCACCGGCGGGAAGTTCCTGGTCTACGACTCGCCGCTCTCCGAGTACGCGGTTGTCGGATTCGAATACGGCTACACGGTCGGCAACCCCGACGCCCTGGTGTTGTGGGAGGCACAGTTCGGGGACTTCGTCAACGGGGCGCAGTCGATCATCGACGAGTTCATCAGCTCCGGTGAGGCCAAGTGGGGCCAGTTGTCCAGTGTCGTGCTGCTGCTGCCGCACGGCCACGAAGGCCAGGGTCCCGATCACACTTCGGGCCGCATCGAGCGCTTCCTGCAGCTGTGGGCCGAGGGTTCGATGACGATCGCGATGCCCTCGACGCCGTCCAACTATTTCCACTTGTTGCGGCGCCACGCCCTCGACGGTGTGCAGCGTCCACTGATCGTGTTCACCCCGAAGTCGATGCTGCGCAACAGGGCCGCAGTCAGCGACGTCAGGGACTTCACCGAGCTCAGGTTCCGCTCGGTGCTCGAAGAGCCGACGTACGAGGACGGCATCGGTGATCGAAGCAAGGTCACCCGGATCCTGCTGACCAGCGGCAAGCTCTACTACGAGTTGGCCGCCCGTAAGGCCAAGGACCACCGCGACGACGTGGCGATCGTGCGGATAGAGCAGCTTGCGCCGCTGCCGAAACACCGGCTCGAAGAAACACTGGACCGCTACCCGAATGCCGCCCAGTTCTTCTGGGTGCAGGAGGAACCGGCCAACCAGGGCGCCTGGCCGCGATTCGGGCTGGAGCTGCCCGAGCTGCTGCCCGACAAGCTGACCGGGCTCAAGCGGATCTCGCGCCGGGCGATGTCGGCGCCGTCGTCGGGCTCGTCGAAGGTGCACGCCGTCGAGCAGCAGGAGATCATCGACACGGCGTTCGGCTGACCGGGCGACGGCCGCTGACCCGGGCGCGATTCTGCGACCCACGGCTATCAGGGACCGCCGGTACCGGCTAGCCTCGACGCAAACGTGCCGAGAAGGAAGGGTGCTCATGCAAGGGTTCGCCGGCAAGGTCGCGGTGGTGACGGGCGCGGGTTCAGGTATCGGGCAGGCGCTGGCCCTGGAGTTGGCCCGCTCGGGCGCCAAGGTGGCGATCAGCGACGTCGACCTCGACGGTCTGGGGCACACCGAAGAGCAGCTCAAGGCGATCGGCGCGGCGTTCAAGTCGGACCGGCTCGACGTAACCGAGCGCGAGGCCTTCCTGGCCTACGCCGACAGCGTCAAGGACCATTTCGGCAAGGTCAACCAGATCTACAACAACGCCGGCATCGCCTTCACCGGCGACGTCGAAGTCAGCCAGTTCAAGGACATCGAACGGGTGATGGACGTCGACTTCTGGGGTGTCGTCAACGGCACCAAGGCGTTCCTGCCGCACCTGATCGCCTCCGGTGACGGGCACGTCGTCAACGTCTCCAGCGTGTTCGGGCTCTTTTCGGTGCCCGGGCAGGCCGCCTACAACTCGGCCAAGTTCGCCGTGCGGGGCTTCACCGAGGCGCTGCGACAAGAGATGGCGGCGGCCGGCCACCCGGTGGCGGTGACCACGGTGCACCCCGGCGGCATCAAGACCGCGATTGCGCGCAACGCCACCGCCGCCGAGGGCCTCGACCAGGCGGAGCTGGCCAAATTGTTCGACAAGCGGCTGGCCAAGACCACACCTCACCGCGCCGCCGAGGTCATCCTGGACGCCGTGCGCAAGAAGAAGGCTCGGGTGCTGGTGGGCACGGACGCCAAGCTCCTGGACGTCCTGGTGCGGCTGACGGGGTCGGGTTATCAGCAGCTGTTCGGGCCGGTGATGGGCCGGTTGCTGCCCAAGCAGTGATCGACCTCTGGTAACGATTAGCGTCAGGCGGTCACGCCGCGACGAGGGAGTGTTGCATGGGTACGTTCGCCGGGAAGGTCGCCGTCGTCACCGGCGCCGGTTCGGGCATCGGCCAGGCGCTGGCGGTTGAGCTGGGCCGGGCGGGCGCCAAGGTGGCCATCAGCGACGTCGACACCGAGGGGCTGGCGCAGACCGCCGAACAGCTGACGGCGATCGGCGCCGCGTTCAAGTCCGATCGGCTGGACGTCACCGAGCGCGAGGCCTTCCTCGCCTACGCCGACGCGGTCAACCAGCACTTCGGCAAGGTCAACCAGATCTACAACAACGCCGGCATCACCTTCATCGGATCCATCGAGGACAGCCGGTTCAAGGACATCGAGCGGGTGATCGACGTCGACTTCTGGGGCGTCGTCAATGGCACCAAGGCGTTCCTGCCGCACCTGATCGCCTCCGGCGACGGGCACGTCGTCAACATCTCGAGCGCGCTCGGCCTGTTTTCCGCGCCCGGCCAGGCGGCCTACGTCTCGGCCAAGTTCGCCGTCCGGGGCTTCACCGAGGCGCTGCATCAGGAGATGGCGGCGGCCGGGCACCCGGTGCGGGTGACGACGGTGCATCCCGGCGGCATCAAGACGGCCTTCGCCCGCAACGCCACCGCCGTCGAGGGGCTCGACCAAGCCGCGCTGGCCACCGTGTTCGAGGAGCAGCAGGCCAAGACCACCCCGCAGCGAGCCGCGCAGCTGATCCTCGACGGCGTGCGCAAGAACAAGGCCCGGGTCCTGGTCGGTCCCGACGTCAAGGCGATGGACCTGTTGGTCCGGCTTGCCGGACCCAACTACGAGCGTCTGGTGGGCGGGCCGGTGATGAGCCGGGTCAAGGACTTCGTGGCCCGGATGCTGCCGAAGCGCTGAGCGTCACCGGCCGAGCGGATGCTCGGCCAGCCAGCCCCCCGCCACCGCCTGTGGGTCTGCGCCGGTGCGGACCTGACGACGCATCTCGGCCAGGGCGGCCGTGTCCAGCACGCCCGCCACTTCGTTGATCGCCAGCAACTGCCGCTCGCTGAGCGCGTTGCGGCGATACAGCGGCACCACGTTCTCGGCGCGGATCAGTGCGGGTTTGCCGTCGGCCAGCGCGACCAGGTCGCCGGGTGCGCCGGGGTCGGCGGTTGTGGTCCACCCCGCGGTCAGCTGCCCGGCCCGGATCGCGGCGAACATTGTTGCACCATCCGGGAATTCGCGCGGTGCGCGAAGCTGGCAAGAGCCGACGGCCGAAGGCTCCCGGTGGCCGGCGACGGTCCCGACGACGAGGCCGTCGCAATGTCGGGGCAGCGTGCTCAAATCCGCGCTGACCTCGCTGCCGCCCCACGCCCTGGCGGTGGGCTGACTGACCAGCAACTCGGGTTTGTCCTCGGCGGCCGTGGTGTAGTCACCCGCGACGACGCCCTCGGGCAGCGCGGCGATCATCGCGCGGTAGACGTCTTTGTCCGACATCGCCGTCGCGCCGGGCTGCAGGGCTTGCAGCGTGCGGCCGGTGAAGGCGGGAACGACGGTGAACGCGCCGGAATCCAGCTGCGGCTTCGGGTCGGCCGCGGTGGCGGCCCGCGCGCCGAACCCGTAGGACCGCAGGGCCGCGACGTAGATGCCGGCTAGCAGCGCCGAATCGGCGTCAGTCCGGGATCCGACCACCACTTCGGCGCGGGCACGACGGTCGCCGGTGTCGGTTGCGCAACCGGCCACCACGAGTACGGCGGCGAGCAGTGGCACCGCCAGCCTGCCGATTCTCACCCCGCGGCAACGGAAGGGTCTGCAGCCTCGGTGGCCAGCGCCACCGCTGTGGCGACCGCTTCCCCAACACGGGTGTCCAGGGGGCTCGGGACGATGCGGTCGAGCGCGAGATCGTCGCTGGCGACCGAGAAAATCGCCTCTGCCGCGGCGACCATCATCTTTTCGGTGATCCGGCGGGCGCCGGCTTCCAGGGCGCCGCGGAACACTCCGGGGAAGGCCAGCACGTTGTTGATCTGATTCGGGAAATCGCTGCGGCCAGTCGCAACCACCGCGGCGTACTTGGCCGCGATCTGCGGGTGGATCTCCGGATCGGGATTGGACAATGCGAACACGATCCCGTTGGGCGCCATGCTGGCGATCATCTCTTCGGGAACCACGCCCCCCGAAAGGCCCAGGAACACGTCGGCGCCCCGGATGGCCTCGGCCAGACTGCCGGTCAGTTCGGCGGGGTTGGTGCGCCGCGCCAGAGCCACCTTGACGTCGTTCATGTCGTCGCGACCGGTGTGCAAAATGCCCCGCGAGTCCAGCACGATGATATCCGAAACACCCATCGCCACAAGGAGATTCGTGCACGCGACACCCGCCGCACCGGCCCCGGACACCACCACCTTCAGCGAGGTCATGTCGCGGCCGAGTGCCTTGCTGGCGCCCATCAGCGCGGCCAGCACCACGATCGCCGTGCCGTGCTGGTCGTCGTGCATCACCGGGCAGTCCAGCGCCTCGATGAGGCGACGCTCGATCTCGAAGCAGCGCGGCGCGGAGATGTCCTCCAGGTTGACGGCGCCGAACGTCGGGCGCAGCCGCACCAGGGTTTCCACGATCTCATCGGGGTCCTTGGTGTCCAGCACGATCGGGATGGCGTTCAGGCCGCCGTACGCCTGAAACAGCGCACACTTGCCTTCCATCACCGGCAACGACGCCGACGGTCCGATGTCGCCGAGGCCCAGCACCGCGCTGCCGTCGCTGACCACCGCCACCAACCGGTTCGCCCACGTGTAGCGGGCCGCCTGGGCATGGTCGGCGGCGATCGCGCGACTGACCTGTGCCACGCCAGGGGTGTAGGCGATCGACAAAGCGCGCTGAGTATCCAGCGGGGAGGTCAGGCCTACCGAAAGCTTGCCACCCAGGTGTGCCTCGAAGATCTCCGCGTCGGTGATCACGCCCTGCTCGGCGTTCGTCTGTATCGATTCAAGCAATTCGGACACGCGCTTCAGGGTACTGACTACCCATTAGTAGGCCTAATTGGTGAGCTGGGTCATCCAGGCCGACGGCCGTCGCTCAGATCAGCTTGAGTTCTGTGACGGCGGCGCGCTCGTCGACCAGCTCAGCGGTGGTCTTGTCGATGCGGCCACGGGAGAACTCGTCGATTTCCAGTCCCTGCACGATCGACCAGTCGCCGTCCTTGGTGGTTACCGGGAAGGACGACACGATCCCTTCCGGCACGCCGTAGGAGCCGTCGGAATACACCGCCATCGACACCCAGTCACCCTCCGGGCTGCCCAGCAGCCAGGACCGGGCGGCGTCGATGGTGGCCGACGCGGCTGACGCCGCCGAGGAGGCGCCGCGCGCGTCGATGATGGCCGCGCCGCGCTTGGCGACCGTCGGGATGAAGTCGTTTTCGATCCAGTTCTGGTCGTTGACCACCTCAGCGGCGTTCTTGCCGCCGACCTCGGCGTGGAAGATGTCGGGGTACTGGGTGGCTGAGTGGTTGCCCCAGATGGTCATCTTCTTGATGTCGGTGACCTTCGCGCCGGTCTTCTTGGCCAGCTGCGAGATCGCCCGGTTGTGGTCCAGCCGGGTCAGCGCGGAGAACCGCTCCTTGGGAATATCGGGGGCGTTGCTCAGCGCGATCAGCGCGTTGGTGTTGGCCGGGTTGCCGGTCACGCCGATGCGGACGTCGTCGGCGGCGACGGAGTTGAGCGCCTTGCCCTGCGCGGTGAAGATCGCGCCGTTGGCCTCGAGCAGGTCGCTGCGCTCCATGCCCGGGCCGCGCGGCCGCGCGCCGACGAGCAGCGCCAGGTTGACGCCGTCGAAGATCTTGTTGGCATCCGCGCCGATCTGCACGCCGGACAGCAGCGGGAACGCGCAGTCCTCCAGCTCCATGACGACGCCCTCCAGCGCCTTGAGCGCGGGCTCGATCTCAAGGAGACGCAGCTCGATGGGGCGGTCGGGGCCCAGCAACGAGCCACTGGCCAAGCGGAACAACAGGCTGTAGCCGATCTGGCCGGCGGCGCCGGTGACGGCGACCTTGAGAGGACTTGCGCTCACGTCGATTTACTCCTTGTGGAGAAGTTCGTGCAGATTCGGGTTCGGCTCGAAACTAGCGCACTCTTCTCCGCAGCCGATCTCCGGTCCGCTACCTGGGCTTTCCGACACCTGATCGTCGCCCTTTGAACAGCCTGGACGCGTACCATGGACCACCGCCCGGTCGGACCCGCGCATGGTGGGAGGTGGACATGTTCCAAGGATTTGATGCACTGCCGGAAGCGCTTCGCCCCCTTGCGCACGAGCCGCAGCCCAAGCCGAGCACCGCGCCGGACCGGCCCAAGCAGACATTGGTCGACTGCGCCGTCTACGCCGCCGGCCACCGGTTGCCCGGCAAGCTGGGCTATGCGGCCGCCCTGGAAAAAGTGCGCGAGCTCGAAGCGCTGAGCCACGACGCATTCGTCTGGGTCGGCCTGCGCGAACCCAACCAGTCCGAGATGCAGGAAGTTGCCGACGTGTTCGGGCTGCACCCGCTGGCCGTGGAGGACGCCGTGTGCGCACATCAGCGGCCCAAGGTGGAGCGCTACGACGACACCCTGTTCCTGGTCCTCAAGACCGTCAATTACGTGCCGCACGAGTCGGTGGTGCTGGCCCGCGAGATCGTCGAGACCGGCGAGATCATGGTCTTTGTCGGCAAGGATTTCGTGGTCACGGTCCGCCATGGCGAACACGGCGGACTGTCCGATGTGCGCAAGCGGATGGACGCCGATCCCGAGCAGATGCAGTTGGGCCCCTACGCGGTGCTGCACGCGATCGCCGACCATGTGGTGGACCACTACCTCGAGGTGAGCAGTCTGATGCTGTCCGACATCGACAGCATCGAGGGGCTGGCATTCGCCCCGGGCAGGAAGATCGACGTCGAACCGATCTATCTGCTCAAACGTGAGGTGGTCGAACTGCGCCGATGCGTCAACCCGCTGTCCGCCGCGTTCCATCGCATCCAGATGGACAACAAGGACGTGATCTCCAAGGAGGTGCGGCGCTACCTGCGCGACGTCGCCGACCACCACTCCGAGGCCGCCGACCAGATCGCCAGTTACGACGACATGCTCAACTCGCTGATCCAGGCGGCGCTGGCCCGGGTTGGCATGCAGCAGAACAACGACATGCGCAAGATGGCGGCCTGGGCCGGCATTTTGGCGGTGCCCACCATGGTCGCCGCCATCTACGGAATGAACTTCCATTTCATGCCCGAGCTCGACTGGACGTGGGGCTACCCGGGCATCATGGCCGTGATGGCCGTCGCCTGCGTGGGCCTGTATTTCCAGTTCCGGCACAACAACTGGCTGTAGCCCGTCCGCGCTGTCAGCTCAATTAGGCTGTGCGGCGGGGCGATTCGGATCCAGCACGTCGACGCCGTCGTTGTCCCAAGCCTGACGCATCGCCTCGGCACCCTTGAGCCGCACCCACGCCGCTTCCGTGGCGGTGATGGGGGTTGCCGACAGGAACTGCACGGGCTCGCGCGGCGGATCCAGCGGCAGATCGCGAATCTCGCTGTGGCCCAATAATACTGCGGTGAACGCCACCCGAGCCGACGGGGACGTCCACAGCGGCGAGCCGAGATCGACCAGCGCGTCGGGACACAACACCACACCGTCGACGGCCGGAGCCGCCGCCAGGATCGCCAGGCTGCGGGCGACGCCGGAGACCGGACCGGGATCGCGCAGCCGCAGCACGACTTCGGCGCGCGGACCGCGCAACGGATCGGCGATGTCGTGCGTTGGGTCGGTCATCGGGTGGCGCGAGCAGCCCAGCGTGACATAGTTCACCGTGCCCTCCGGGTCCCGGAAACGCAGCACCTCGATGGTCTCGGTGCCCAGAAATGTCACGCTCGCCGCATCGGGCTCGACGTCGGGGAAGTGAGCCTGCAGGTGCGCGCGCACCTGATCCAAACCCTGTGTCACGGCGCCCCAGACGGCGCGATGGTCAGGTTCGCGCCGGAATCCGCATCGAAGACCACCAGCTTGGTGGTGTCGAACGCCAACTCGATCGGCTGCCCGATCGCCGCCTTCGAGTCGGCGGGAACCCTTGCCACGAACTGGTTTTCATGGGCGTCGGACTCCGCGGCCAGCTCGTCCAGCTGAGCCGAGTGCGCGGCCCATGCCGCGGTGGAGAAGTAGACGTACTTGTCCGCACCCAGCGACTCCACCAAGTCGACCTTCACCTCGAAAGTCAGCGCCCTGATGCGCTGGTAACCGTCGATCAGTGCGGCATCGGACAGATGCTCGGGCCGCACGCCGACGATGACGTTCGCAGGCTCCGGATGCCGGGCGATCACCTCTTGGACTTGCGGTGTCAGCATCACTTCGCCGAACGGCAGCTTGAGCCCGTCGGGGGTCAGCGTGGCGGGGAAGAAATTCATCGCCGGCGAGCCGATGAAACCGGCCACGAACAGGTTGGCCGGATGCTCGTACAGCTCGTCCGGTGTGCCGATCTGCTGGGCCACACCGGAGTGCATCACCACCACGCGGTCACCCAGCGTCATGGCCTCGGTCTGGTCGTGCGTGACGTAGACCGTCGTGGTGCCCAACCTCTTCTGCAGCCTGGCGATCTCCCCGCGCATCTGGACCCGTAACTTGGCGTCCAGGTTCGACAGTGGCTCGTCCATCAGAAACGCCTTGGGATGGCGCACGATGGCGCGGCCCATCGCTACCCGCTGACGCTGCCCGCCGGACAGCTGCGACGGCTTGCGGTCCAGAAGTTCGGTCAGGTCAAGGGTTTTCGCGGTCTCCTCGACCTTCTGGGCGATTTCGGGCTTCGCCATCTTGGCCAGCGTCAACGGAAAGGCGATGTTCTGCCGCACCGTCATGTGCGGGTACAGCGCATAGGACTGGAATACCATCGCGATGTCGCGGTCTTTGGGCGCCTTCTCGTTCACCCGTTCGCCACCGATGCGCAGCTCGCCGGACGAGATGTCCTCAAGCCCGGCAATCATGTTCAGCGTCGTGGTCTTGCCGCAGCCCGAAGGTCCCACCAGGATCAGGAACTCGCCGTCGGCGATGGTGAGGTTGAGGTCGTGCACCGCCGTCGCGCCGTCCGGGTAACTCTTGCTGACATGGTCCAGCACAATCTCGGCCATCGAGTTATCCCTTCACCGCGCCAGAGGTCAATCCGGCGACGATTCGTCGTTGAAAGATTAAAACAAATACGATGATGGGCACCGTGATGACGACGGCGCCGGCCGCGATCGATCCCGTCGGCTCCTCGAACTGCGAACTGCCGCTGAAGTTCACGATCGCCACCGGGGCGGTGATGGCCGCTTTGGTGGCCGTCAGCGTCAACGCCAGCAGCAGGTCGTTCCAGGCGAAGATGAACACCAGGATCGCCGCCGTCACCACGCCCGGCGCCGCCAGCGGCACGATCACCTTGCGGAACGCCTGAGCGGGTGTCGCGCCGTCCATTTTGGCCGCCTTCTCCAGATCCCAAGGTATCTCCCGGAAGAAGGCCGACAGCGTGTAGATCGCCAGCGGCAGCGCGAAGGTGATGTAGGGCAGAATCAGGCCGGGCCAGGTGTCGAACAGACCGGTGAAGCGTTCGATGTTGAACAACGGCGTCACCAGCGAGATCGCGGGGAACATGGTGATCAACAAGGTGGTCCCGACCAGCAACCGCTTGCCCGGGAAGTCCAGCCGGGCAACCGCATACGCCGCCATGGCGCCGAGCACCACGGCGATCGCGGTGGTGATCGCCCCGATCCCGACGGAGTTGATCAGCGCCGAACTGAAGAAGTCACCGTGGAAGATGCCGCGATAGTTGTCCAGTGAGACCGACGAAGGAATCAGCTTGCCGTCCCTGACCGTCGAGCTCGGCTTCAGCGACAAACTGAAGATCCACAGCACCGGAAGAAGCGCATACACCACCACCAGGGTGTCGATGACGGCCCAGATCGCGGTGCGCCGCGCGCCCGTCGATACCCCCGTCCCCTTAGCGGCCATCGGCGTCACCCCCGGGGGCCGCCGCGCCGAACACCTTGATGAACACCCACGCGATCAAGCCCCCACAGACGAAGATCAGCACGCTGATCGCCGAGCCGAGCCCGACGTTGAAACCCTTGAACAAGTTGTCGTATCCCAGCATCGACACTGATCCGGTGTTGTTGGCGCCGTTGGTGATCACGTAGATGTTGTCGAAGATGCGAAACGCGTCCAGGGTGCGGAACAACAAGGCGACCACCACCGCCGGCTTGATGATCGGCAGGGTCACCCTGGTCAGCCGCCGCCACGCGCCCGCGCCGTCGACTTGGGCGGCCTTCAGCAGATCCTCGGGAACCAGCGACAAGCCGGCCAGCAGCAGCAGCGACATGAACGGGGTGGTTTTCCAAACCTCGGCGAGCACGACGATCGCCAGCGACGGGATCTGTTGGGTCAGCGGCGCGCTGCCCTGCGGCAGCAGGTCGGCCAAGTAGCCGGTGCCCGGCGTCCACGCGTAATACCAGCTGTACGACGCGACCACGGTGACAATGCCGTAAGGGATCAGCACCGCGGTGCGTACCAGACCCTTGCCGATCAGGGTGCGGTGCATCACCAGCGCCAGCGTCAGGCCCAGGACGAATTCGAGGGACACCGAGACCACCGTGATGCCCAGCGTGGCCACCAGCGCGGTCCACCAATAGCGGTCGGTCAGGACGGTCACGTAGTTGTTCAGGCCGACGAACGCGGTGTCATTGGGGACGGCAAAGTTATTGCGCTGCAGGCTCAACCACACGGCGTAGCCGATCGGATAGACCGTCACCGCCAGCATCAGGATCGCGGCCGGCGCGACCAGAAGAAGCGCCAACCGCTGTTCGGACGGGCGTCCGCGCAGCCGCGGTACCACCGAAGACGTTCGCGCGGCGCGGGTTTCGCCAACAGCGGGCGTCACGGCAGCAGCCCTTTCCCGTCGATCGCCTTTTGCACCTGGGTGCTGAGCTCGTCGGCCGTCCGCTCGGGATCGATCCGGGAGATGGGGCTCAGCGTCGCGGCGAGCCGGATGGACACACCCTGATAGACCGGCGTTGCCGGACGCACCGCCGCGTCGGTGAGCTGGCGGCGAATGATGGTGTACATCGGATATTTGCCCTGGAACTGCGGATCGGAATACAGCGAGACGCGTACCGGGGGCAGGCCGCCTTCGATCGAGACGTACTTCTGGTGCGCCAGATTTCGCAGGCAGCGGATGGCTTCGAAGGCTTCGGCACGGTGACGGGTGGTGCTGGCCACCGCCAGGTTCGCCCCACCGATCGTCACCTTGGCCGGACGGCCCGGCGCCACACCGGGATACGGCGCGAACCCGAGAACCTTCTGGCTGGCTTGGTACGCGATACGGAATTGCTCGTCATCGGGCACGAACGTCCCCGCGTTGTTGATGCTGCCGGCCAGCTTCGGATTCCGGTTGAGCGGCAGGAAGGGCACCCCGCCTTTGACCGCGTTCTCCAGCATGGACGCCAGTGCGTATGGCCAGTTGACGGCGAGCGCGGCCCGGCCTTGTTCGATCGCCAACCGCGCGGTGCTCTCATCGGTACGGCTGATCGACGGATCGGCACCGGGCGCAACGGCCACCGACTTGAGGATGCGCAGCGCATTGACGGTGGCCGCCCGGTGCGCAGGCGTGTCGGTGAGCGTGACGCGGCGGCCACCCTCGGAGAGCACCTGACCGCCCCCGCTCACCAGCAGCGTGTTGAACCAGACGACCAGACCTTCGCCCTCGTTGGCCTGCACGCCGACCCAGCTGGGCTGCCCCGCGTCGTGCAATCGGGTGGCCTCGGAGACCATGCCGTCCCACGTTCGCGGCGGCTGGCTCACCAAATCGGCTCGATACCAGAGTAATTCGGTGTTCGTGGTGACGGGTGCGCCAAACAACTTGCCGTGCCAGCGCGCCGTCGACAGCGGGCCCGGCAATGTGTCCATCGTGGCGTCGGCCTCCGCTTGTCCCTCGGGATCGTCAGACAACGGCAACGCCCAGCCCGCCTCGGCGAACTCGGCCGTCCACACCACGTCCAGCGACATCACGTCCAGCGTGCGGTCGTGACCGGTCAGCCGGCGGGCCAACTGCAAACGCTGCTCGCCGGGGGCCCGGGGCAAACTGATCTGCCGGATGGCGAAGCGGCCGTTGAATTGCTTCGTGCAGTCCTGCGCGACAGCGGTGAACGTCGCGCCATCGGCGGCGGTCGTATAAAAGCTGATGACCAACCCGCGGCTTGCGGAACCGCAGGCGGATGACGCCGCCGCGACGATCGCCGTCGCCAGCGCGATCACGCCCATCCGGTGCACGCGCCCGCGACGACTCACCACTGATTCACACCTCTCGCGGGCCTCAGATAGCCAAGCGCGCCAACAGGTCCCGTGCCTTTTCTGCGTTTTGCGGATCACACAGCACGTCGTAGCGCCCGGCTACCAGTTGCATGGTCGAGCTGAAATCCCTTGTGCCACGGGCCATCGAATAGGGAACCGCGGAAGTGATCAGTCCGAAGAAGACACCGGCGACCAGACCTGTGGCCAGGGCCCCCCACGGATTGGGGCTGAAAAAGCCCAGCACCAACCCGATGAACAGTCCGAGCCACGCGCCGCTGAGCACACCGCCGCCCAGCACCTTGGGCCATGTCAGTCGGCCGGTGACCCGCTCCACCTGCATCAGGTCGACACCGACGATGGTCACCTGCTGCACCGGGAACTGCTGGTCGGACAGGTAGTCGACGGCGCGCTGCGCCTCGGCGTAGGTGGGATAGGACCCGACCGGCCAGCCGCGCGGCGGCGTCGGTAGCCCGGGCGACCCGCGGCGTCCCGCGCCGCCCGGCGGCGTCGCGCCGGGGACCTGTCCAGGCTGGAAAGGATTAGTCATCGCCGCTCATTGTCCTCCGCCTCGGCCGTCGTTTCACCTCAGGGCCTCCCCACCCTATCCACCGGCATCGCGTCACCTGCGAAAACACCGATCTCCGATCTCCCCGCGGCCCCGGCGGCACGAGGAATCGAGGCTTCGTTCTCTCGACAGCCGGAACGGTCGCCGTATCTCCGGGTGGCCGGGCGGCGATTCGTGGCAGCCCCCGCCACCTGCGCATGGGTTAGGTTGAACACCATGACAGCTCCCGGGGGCGGCTTCGGCGAGGGCGCCCACGACGATAAGGCTGACTCGCCCACCGCCGGCGGCGGAGCCGGTGAGCAGCCGGATGCGTCTGCGCCGTGGGAGCCGCCCGAGGCGCCGCCGGCAGCCGAATCGGTGCCGCCGTCGTATCCCCCGCCGGGTTACTCCCCCGAATACGGATCCGGGTTCCCCCCGCCCGCCGGTCCGCCGCCCGGATACGAGCAGCCGCCCGGCTATGGCGGACCGGCCTATCCGCCGCCGCCCTACCCGCCGCCCCCCTATGGCGGACCGGCCTATCCGCCGCCGCCCTACCCGCCGCCCCCCTATGGCGGCCCGGCCTATCCGCCGCCGCCCTATGGCGGCCCACCCCCGTACGGGCCCCCCACCTATCCGGCCGGTTACTACCCGATGCCCGATTACCAGGGCGGCTATGGACCCGCCGGACCGCCGCCCGCGGGGACGAACAGGCTGGCAATCGCCTCGCTCATCGCGTCCTTCGCGGGCTTGTTGTTGCCGGTCAGTTCGATCGTGGCGATGGTGCTGGGCGTGATCGCGCTGGATCAGATCAGGCGCACCCGTCAGGATGGCTTCGGCATGGCGGTCGCCGGCATCGTCATCGGAATCGCCACTCTGCTGGTGGTTTTGGTGGTCCTCCTCTTCAAGCTGCACGTGTATTAGCGGGTCGTCACGCATCCGACCCCGCGACGTCCGGGCCAGGGTTGTCAGCCATCGGACCGACGGCTGCCTAGGCTCTACTTCCATGGGATCGGTCAACAGGGTGTACGTCGCGCGACTATCGCGGATGTTGGTGCTGGGGCCGCTCGGCGAATCCGTCGGGCGAGTCCGCGACGTCGTGGTCAGCATCAGCATCGTGCGTCAGCAACCGCGCGTGCTGGGGCTGGTGGTCGACCTGGCGACGCGACGCAGCATTTTCATCCCGATCCTGCGGGTCGCGTCCATCGAGCCCAACGCCGTCACGCTGAGCACCGGCAATGTGTCCCTACGCCATTTCGTCCAGCGGCCCGGCGAGGTGCTGGCGATCGGTCAGGTGCTCGACACGCAAGTCAAGGTGAACGACCCCGATCTGCCGGAACTGGCGGGCCTCGACGTGGTCGTCACGGACCTGGGAATCGAACAGACCCGGACTCGGGACTGGATGGTGAGCCGGGTCGCCGTCCGCGTGCCGAAACGGCTGGGACGGCGCGGCCCCGTGCACGTCGTCGACTGGCACAACGTCCAGGGCCTGACCCCGTCGGCGCTGGCGTTGCCCGGCCAGGGAGTCACCCAACTGCTGGACCAGTTCGAGGGCCGCAGGGCGGTCGACGTGGCGGATGCCATCCGCGGGCTGCCGGTTAAGCGGCGCTACGAGGTGCTCAAGGCGCTCGACGACGACCGACTGGCCGACGTTTTGCAGGAGCTGCCCGAATTGGACCAGGCCGACGTGCTGTCACAACTGGGCACCGAACGCTCCGCCGACGTGCTCGAAGAGATGGATCCCGACGACGCCGCCGATCTGCTCGGTGTGCTGAATCCGACCGACGCCGAGATGCTGCTGACCCGGATGGACCCCGATGACTCCGAGCCGGTGCGCCGGCTGCTCGCCCACTCCCCCGACACCGCCGGCGGCTTGATGACGTCGGACCCCGTGGTGCTGACTCCCGACACGTCGGTCGCCGAGGCGCTGGCCCGGGTTCGCGACCCCGAGCTCACCACCGCGCTGTCGTCCATGGTGTTCGTCGCGCGCCCGCCGACGTCCACCCCCACCGGGCGCTACCTGGGCTGCGTTCCCTTGCAACGACTGCTCCGCGAGCCGCCGTCGGCCCTGGTCGGTGGGATCGTCGACAGTGACCTGCTGACCCTGACGCCGGAGACCCCGCTTGGCGCGGTCACCCGCTATCTGGCCGCATACAACCTGGTGTGCGGACCGGTCGTCGACGACCAGAACCATCTGCTCGGCGCGGTAACGGTGGACGACCTGCTCGATCATCTGCTGCCGCATGACTGGCGGGTGGACATGCAGGAGGTCGACGTCGCCGGGCGGGTCAACGGACTGGAAGGATCCGAGTGAGCAAAACCTCGGCCCCGCGTGGCCTGTACACGCCGCGGACGTCGCGCAGGTATTCGCCGCGGCTGGATCCCGAAGCCGTCGGGCAGATCACCGAATCGATCGCGCGTTTCTTCGGCACCGGCCGCTATCTGCTGATCCAGACGGTCGTGGTGGTGGTGTGGATCGCGTTCAACCTGATCGCGGTCACGGCGCGCTTCGACCCCTACCCGTTCATCTTGCTGAACCTTGCTTTCTCGACTCAGGCCGCCTACGCCGCCCCGTTGATCCTGTTGGCGCAGAACCGCCAGGAGAACCGGGACCGAGTCGCCCTGGAGCACGACCGTCGTCGCGCCGCCGAAACCAAAGCCGACACCGAGTACCTGGCGCGCGAACTGGCGGCACTGCGGCTGGCCGTCGGCGAGGGCGTGACGCGCGAATATCTGCGCCATGAGCTCGATGACCTGCGCGAACTGTTGAGCAATCTGCTGCCCGGAAGTGCGGATGCCGACCCGGTTCAGGGCGGTGACGGCCTGGAGCGTACGGCTAATAAATCCAGGTGAGAACCATTTGGGCCATTGCGCCACTCGTGTCACAAGGGTTATGTATGGTGATCTGGTTCACCGAGCTAACAGAAAGTGGACCCAGCTCACATATCTAGGACGGTCGAGTGCGCATTGGGGGAAGCCGGGGTGAGAGCCCCGCCGCCGCGACTGAGCGGCAGCGATCACTTCGGAACACGCGCAAGCCGATTTTCGGCGTAGCAATGATTGCACCACTGGTCTTCGCGGGGGCGGTCAGCGCGGCGGCTCCCTCGCTTCCGGTACGAATGCCGCCGGTGCATGCCGCCGTCACCCCGGTCGCCGCGGTTTCGCCGACCTTCCCCGACCTCACCGGGCCCGCCGTCGTGGCGATCGACCGCAGCCCCACCGTCTTTCACGTCGCCGAGCCCGCGCTGTCTGCGCCTCCGCCGGCAATGATCGTGAATGCGCCTGGCGCGCTGGGCATTCCGAGCATCGCATTGGCCGCCTACCGCAACGCGGAGCAGAAGATGGCCGTCGCGGCCCCCGGCTGCGGCGTCAGCTGGAACCTGTTGGCCGGAATCGGACGCATCGAATCGGGTCACGCGGGCGGCGGAGCGGTCGACGCCCGCGGCACCGCCATCACCCCGATCTACGGCCCGTCACTGGACGGCACGCTGCCCGGCAACGAAACGATCATTCAAAGCAGCGCCGGCAACCGCGTCACCTACGCCCGCGCGATGGGACCGATGCAGTTCCTGCCCGGCACCTGGGCGCGCTACGCGTCCGACGGCAAGGGCGACGGGGTGGCGGACCCGCAGAACATCTTCGACGCCACCCTGGCGGCCGCCCGGTACCTGTGCAGCGGCGGACTGAACCTGCGTGATCAGTCGCAGGTGCTGACCGCGATCCTGCGCTACAACAACTCGATGCCCTACGCACAGAACGTGCTGGGCTGGGCGGCGGCCTACGCGACCGGTGTCGTCCCGGTCGACCTGCCGCCGATGACGGGACCGCCGCCGCCGCTGGGTGACGCACACCTCGAGCACCCGGAAGGGCTCGGCCCGAACTTGCCGATGAACATCAACGGCCTGCCGCTGGACGACCCGCTGGCGCGCGTTCCGTTGATCGACTTGAGCAGCCCGGCGATGGTCAGTCCCCCGCCGATGTTCCCGTGGATGACGCCCACGCCCCAGCAGGCGCCGGCCCAGATGCCCGGTTGCACGGTGATCTGCATCAGCTCGCAGGCCACACCGCCCGCGGGGCAGCCACCGTTCGGTGCGCCGCCCCAGCCGCCGTTCGCGCCACAGCCGCCGTTCGGTGCGCCGCCCCAGCCGCCGTTCGCGCCACAGCCGCCGTTCGGTGCGCCACCGCCGGACGCCGGCCCACCGCCAGCGCCCCCGGCCGCGGCGCCTGCGCCGCCTGCTGCGGCAACTCCGGCCGCCGGACCTGCGCCGGCCGCACCGGCGCCCAAGCCCGCCGGCCCGTCGGGCGCGGCGCCCGGCGCACCCAAGCCGAAGCAGCCCGGGGCCGGGTCCGGCTAGCTGACCCGCCCACCGGGTCGCCGCCAAACACCATCGTCACGCACGCCTACACTCGGCGGTGATGTCCCGCCATGACTCTTCTGATTCAGCAGCCGACCTGAGCGCGGCTATCCGCACCGCCCTGGGCAAGGTGATCGACCCCGAACTGCGGCGTCCGATCACCGAACTCGGGATGGTCAAGAGCATCGACACCGAGCCCGATGGGGCGGTGCATGTCGCGATCTACCTGACCACCGCGAGCTGCCCGAAGAAAACCGAGATCAGCGACCGCGTCAGCCAGGCGGTCTCCGACGTGCCCGGCACCGGCGCTGTCAAGGTCACCCTGGACGTGATGAACGACGAGCAGCGCACCGAGTTGCGCAAGCAGCTGCGTGGCGACGCCCGCGAGCCCGTCATCCCGTTCGCACAGCCCAATTCGCTGACCCGGGTGTACGCCGTCGCGTCCGGGAAGGGCGGGGTCGGCAAGTCCACCGTCACCGTCAACCTGGCGGCGGCGATGGCGGCCCGCGGCCTGTCGGTGGGCGTGCTGGACGCCGATATCCACGGTCACTCCATCCCGCGGATGATGGGCACCACCGACCGGCCCACCCAGGTCGAGTCGATGATCCTGCCGCCCATCGCGCACGACGTACGGGTCATCTCCATCGCGCAGTTCACCGAGGGCAACACCCCGGTGGTGTGGCGCGGGCCGATGCTGCACCGGGCGCTGCAGCAGTTCCTGGCCGACGTCTACTGGGGCGACCTGGACGTGCTGCTGCTCGACCTGCCGCCGGGCACCGGTGACATCGCCATCTCGGTGGCGCAGCTGATCCCCAGCGCGGAGATCCTGGTGGTGACGACACCGCAGCTGGCCGCGGCCGAGGTCGCCGAGCGGGCCGGCAGCATCGCGCTGCAGACCCGCCAGCGCGTCGTCGGCGTCGTGGAGAACATGTCCGGCCTCACCCTGCCCGACGGCTCCACGCTGCAGGTGTTCGGCGAGGGCGGCGGCCAGCAGGTGGCCGAGCGGCTGTCCCGGGCGGTCGGCGCCGACGTGCCACTGCTGGGGCAGATCCCGCTGGATCCCGAGTTGGTGGCCGCCGGCGATTCCGGCACGCCGCTGGTATTGAGCGCACCCGATTCACCGGTCGGCAAGGCGCTGCGCGGGGTGGCCGACAGCTTGTCGTCGCGCAAGCGCGGACTTGCCGGCGTGTCGCTCGGGCTCGACCCGACCCGGCGCTAAGACAGCCGCGGCGCTATCGGCGCTGTCGGCGCTGGACGGCGCTCAGGTCGCGTCGGTGTCGAACGGCGTATGGCCGCCGGTCTGCCGTTCGGCGGCCAGCGCCTGTCCGTTCGTCGCGGGCGGCGCCGGCGGCGGGGGCTGCGGGGGCGACCCGATCACCGGTTTGTCGAAACTCCCGGTCAAGAAGGAGTCGTCGCCGTCCAGCAGATGCTTGGTCAGCGCCGCGCGCGGTGTCATGCCCCGTAACTTCTGCAGTTCGCTGAGCGGAACGCGCAACTCGTCGAACTCGGGTCCGAGGTCCTCGCGCAGCTGGCTGGTGACACCGCTGAGGTAGTCACGCGCCTGCCGCAAGGCGTTCGATGCCCACCGGATGGCGCCCGGCAGCCGCTCCGGCCCGAGGACCACCAGCCCGACCACCACGAGGACGAGCATGTGCTCCCAGCTCAGGCTGCCGAACATCAGCTGTCGGGATCGGGTTTGACGGTCAGCGTGACGTGCCGGCCGTCGCGGACGACCTCGACCGGGGAGTCCTGGCCGATGGTCAACTGCCGCACCGCGACGACGAACTCGTCGGCGTCGGCGACCTTGCGGTTACCGACCTTGACGACGACGTCGTTCTCCAGGATTCCGCCCTTTTGCGCGGGGCTGCCCGCCTTCACGTTGGCCACCTGGGCGCCGGACGCGATCGCGTTGCTCACCGAGCGGGCGCTGACCCCGAGCGTCGGGTGCACGATCTTGCCGTCCTTGATCAGCGTCTGGGCGACTTCCTTGGCCTCGTTGATCGGGATCGCGAAGCCCAGCCCACTTGCGCTGTCGGACAACGACTTACCCGCGGTGTCGATGCCGATCACCTGGGAATCCATGCCGATCAGCGGACCGCCGGAGTTTCCGTGGTTGATCGAGGCGTCGGTCTGCAGCGCATCGATCACCGTGTCGGTGTCGGAGCCCTCCCCCGACAGCGGCACCGGTCGGTGCAGCGCGCTGATGATGCCGTGCGTCACGGTGCTGCGCAGTCCCAGCGGCGCACCCGCGGCCAACACCTCGTCACCCACCCGCACCTTGTCGGAATCGCCGAGACGTGCCACCGACAGGTTGTCGACGTTGTCCACCTTCAGCACGGCGAGGTCGGTCTTGGGGTCGCGGCCGACCAGGTTCGCCGGCACCTCTTTGCCGTCGTTGAACACCACGGTCGTCTTGAACTGGCTGGGGTTGTTCGCCGCCTCGGAGATGACGTGGTTGTTGGTGACGATGTAGCCGCGGCCGTCGATGACCACCCCAGAGCCCTGCATGCCTTCTTGGTCGCTCTTGGACTCGATGGTCACCACGGCGCCCGCCGTCGCGGCCGCCACCTTGGCGAAGCGACCGGCCGGGCCTTCGCCGTTGCCATTGGTCGCCAGCGTCACCTTCGAGGTGGTGAACGCCTCGGCGACCTCGGCCGTCTTGCGACCGATCACTCCGCCGAGCGCGCCGATGACCAACGCGATCAGCAGCAGGACCAGCAACGCCAGGTAGGACACCTTGCCGCCGAACAGCACATCGCGCACGCCCAGCTTGCCGCCGTAGCCCAGCGCGGTCCCGGACCGCGACGGCGCCACCGCCGGTGTGCCCAACGCCGCCGGGGCCGCGGGGTCCCGCCAGGGATCGTCGTGCTCGTCGGGCTCGGCGCCGTTTCTCTCGGCAGCCAGCGCGTTGGCGTCCACCGGGTGGCGCTGCAACGAGTCGGGGCTGCCGTCGGGCCGGTGGAAGGCCTCCTCCAGAACGGGGTCGGCCCGTCGGTCACTCGGCCGGAATTCGGCCTGGTCCCGGTACTTTTGCGGACGGACCCGTTCGGCCACGAACGACCCGCGCATCCCCTCGGGACGACCGAACTCGCGAGTCGACGCGGGGTCGACCGGCGGCCGCGAGATGGGGCGCGGCGCTAATCGGTTGCCGCTGTCTTTTGCTTGGTCGGAGGTCACGTTGTCCCTTTGGATCCTCTACTTGAGCGCTCGAGACAGGCCTTTACCGGGCGAAATACGCGGCACCGGCGTTGTCCGTGTCCACCCTAGTATCCATGGCGCGCCGCCGGTCGGCATGAACGCGCGTGTGGGGTGACTGGACGGCGCCGCGCGCGGACCGATCGCGGGGATATCGGTACGAAAGCGGCACGCTACCGGCGCTTGCGCCGCTCGCGCCCGTCACCGTCCGCGAAGCGGTCGGAAGTTTGCGCGGAGTCCTCGGGCGACTCGTAGGGAATGTCGGCGAGCATGCCGAGCAGCGTGCTGGGAATACGGATGGGGCGTGAATCGCGCAGCGCAGCGCGCGCCCTGCTCTGGTCCTCGACCTCGGCCGCGCACTGGGCGCACAGCGAGAGATGATGCGCGGCCCGCAAATGCGCGTTCATCCGCAACTCGCCGTCGACGAACGCCGCGATCGCTTCGACGGACAGGTGCTCGGTGGAACCGAACTGGCGCGGCGCGCCGACGGGCGCCTCACTTTGGGAGGCGAACTGCGTGGGGAGCCAGGAGAACGCGCGGCGGAACACATGTCCTCGATCGGGCATCACCAGCTCCTCGCGACTCAATTCTTATTGCCACCTTAATTCGAATGTAGCGCGAGCGGGTGCGCAATACGGGCCCCAAGGCCGCAAAGCGGCTGAATAGCGGCCCGAACGTTAGAGAGCGCGCCCGGAGTTATGCCGACTGGGCGCGCACCGCGTCCTGGTCGGGGTGCGCGGCGAGGTAATCCCGCAAGGCCTGGCGCCCGCGGTGGATGCGGCTGCGTACGGTGCCCAGCTTGACGCCCAAGGTGGCGCCGATCTCCTCGTAGGACAGACCTTCGATGTCGCACAGTACGACGGCGGCACGGAATTCCGGCGGCAGCGAGTCGAGCGCGGCCTGCAGGTCGGGCCCCAGCCGCGAGTCGTGGTAGATCTGCTCGGGGTTGGGCTCATCGGCGGGCACCCGCTCGTAATCCTCCGGCAGCGCCTCCATCCGGATGCGCGAGCGCCGGCGCACCATGTCGAGGAACAGGTTGGTGGTGATGCGGTGCAACCACCCTTCGAACGTTCCCGGCTGGTAGTTCTGCACCGACCGGAAGACCCGGATGAAGGTCTCCTGGGTGAGGTCCTCTGCGTCGTGTTGGTTGCCGGACAGCCGGTAAGCCAGCCGGTACACCCGGTCGGCGTGCTGACGCACCAACTCGTCCCAGGACGGCATGGCCGCCTTGTCTCCGGTCGCGTCGAAAACCGCGGTCCCTTGCAGCGCGTCGGACGGCTCCACCCACCCGTCGGCGGGGAGCTCCTGCGCATGAGACATGCTGGATGGGCTGAGAAGCGTGCTGATGATCAAGTCCTCCGAATCCGGCGTGCCAAGTAATGGCACCTCATCACTGGCGGCAACAGGTAGTTCCCATTCGGTATTCCCGGTCCAACGCCCTCCGCGATCCATAGGGCTACCGTCGCGTACCGGAGTATGTGCGGTATATGAACAATCTGAGCTGACCCTGAGAAACCGTATCGTTACCTGCGCTGCGCAGGAGATATCCACCGCGGAGTGACCTTAAACGCACCGGGACCGTTGGGCGTGTCACCGGAAGCGGGTTCAGGCGCGCCTGTCGGACTGCGCGCCGAAGTGGAATACGCTGCGGGCATGGACGGCACCGACGCAGAAGCCCCCGGCCCGGCAGCGCCCAGCCGGGCCGAATCGCTGTTCGCGCACGCCGAAAGCTCAATATCGGAAGACGCGCTGCTGGCGGCCGCCCGCGAGCGGGCCGTGGACATCGGTGCGGGCGCGGTGACGCCGGCGGTCGGTGCGTTGCTGAGCCTGCTGACCAAGCTGAGCGGCGGCAAGGCCATCGCCGAGGTGGGCACCGGTGCCGGGGTCAGCGGGCTGTGGTTGTTGTCCGGCATGAGTGACGACGGCGTCTTGACGACGATCGACATCGAGCCCGAGTATTTGCGGCTGGCCAAGCAGGCGTTCACCGAAGCCGGCATCGGTCCGTCGCGTACCCGGCTGATCGGTGGCCGCGCCCAGGAGGTGCTCACCCGGCTCGCCGACGAGTCGTACGACCTGGTGTTCATCGACGCCGACCCGATCGATCAACCGGATTACGTCGTCGAGGGTGTGCGGCTGCTGCGCCCCGGTGGCGTGATCGTGGTGCACCGCGCCGCGCTGGGCGGGCGAGCCGGCGATCCGGCCGCCCGTGACGCCGAGGTGGTCGCGGTGCGAGAGGCGGCGCGCCTGATCGCCGAGGACGAACGGCTCACCCCGGCGCTGGTGCCGCTCGGCGACGGCATTCTGGCCGCCGTGCGCGACTGATCAGGGCGGCCGCAACTTCCTGTCGGCTTTGGCGTTGACCGTCCCCGTTCCGGGGTCGCCCCCACCTTTACGAATTCTTGACGCGCATCATCATTGACGCCGGGTTGAACGCACGTTTAGCGTACTGAACATGCGTTCAGCCGACCTGACGGCCGCCGCCCGCATCCGAGATGCGGCGATCGAACAATTCGGCGAGCACGGGTTCGGCGTGGGGCTGCGCACCATCGCCGAAGCCGCCGGCGTGAGCGCCGCACTGGTCATCCACCACTTCGGCTCCAAGGATGGCCTGCGCAAAGCCTGCGAGGACTACATCGCCGAGACGATCCGCGGGAGCAAGTCCGAGGCGCTGCAATCCAACGACCCGGCCACCTGGTTCGCCAAGATGGCCGAGATCGAGGAATACGCACCGCTGATGGCATACCTGGTGCGCAGCATGCAGACCGGTGGCGACCTGGCAAACATGCTGTGGCGCAGGATGATTGACAACGCCGAGGAATACATGGAAGAGGGCGTGCGCGCCGGGACGATCAAGCCCAGCCGCGACCCCAAGGCCAGGGCCAGATATCTGGCCATCACCGGCGGTGGCGGCTTCCTGCTCTACATCCAAATGCACGAAACGCCAACGGATCTGCGTGCGGTGCTGCGCGACTACTCGCGCGACATGGTGTTGCCCGCGCTCGAGGTCTACACCGAGGGGCTGCTGACCGACCGGACCATGTACGACGCATTTCTGGCCGCTGAAGATCAAGGAGAATCGGATGCCCACTGAAAACACCACCGGCGTCGCGCCGATCGAGATCCGCGGCCTGACGAAAAATTTCGGTGCGGTCCGGGCGCTGGACGGTCTGGACCTCACGGTGCGGGAAGGCGAAGTTCACGGTTTCCTCGGGCCCAACGGCGCCGGGAAGTCGACCACGATCCGCATCCTGCTGGGCTTGGTGAAGGCCGACGGCGGCAGCGTGCGGCTGCTCGGCGGCGACCCGTGGACCCAGGCCGTCGCGCTGCATCGCCAGCTCGCCTACGTACCAGGCGATGTGACGCTGTGGCCCTCGCTGACCGGCGGGGAGATCATCGATCTGCTGGCCCGCATGCGGGGCGGTATCGACACAAAGCGCCGCGCCGAGCTGATCGAGCGCTTCGACCTGGACCCGCACAAGAAGGCGCGCACGTATTCCAAGGGCAACCGCCAGAAGGTCTCGCTGATTTCGGCGTTCTCGTCGCACGCCCGGCTGCTGCTCCTCGATGAGCCGAGCAGCGGACTGGACCCGTTGATGGAGAATGTGTTTCAACAGTGCGTGGCGCAGGCCCGCGACCGCGGCACGACGGTGCTGTTGTCCAGCCACATCCTGGCCGAAACGGAAGCGCTGTGCGAGCGGGTGACCATCATCCGCGCCGGCAAGACCATCGAAAGCGGCTCGCTGAGCTCCATGCGGCACCTCAGCCGCACCTCGATCACGGCCGAGATGACCGGTGACCCTGGTGATCTCAGGCGCATCAAAGGTGTCGAGGACGTCAGCGTCGAGGGCAACACGCTGCACGCCCAGGTCGACAGTGAAAGCCTGGGTGAACTCATCCGCGTACTCGGTGACGCCGGGGTGCGCAGTCTGGTCAGCCAGCCGCCGACCCTCGAGGAGCTGTTCCTGCGCCACTACGACACCTCGGGCGGCGACGGTCGGCACGGACGCGACGAAGCGAAGGTGTCGCTGTCATGAGCGCGACCACATTGAATCGGCCATCCCCGTCGGCATCGCCTGCGTCCCTTCGTAGTTCGGGCTTCTCCGGAACGATCTCGATGCTGCGCCTGTACCTGCGACGCGACCGCGTCTCGATGCCGCTATGGGTGCTGCTGCTGTCGGTACCGCTGGCCACCGTGTACGTCGGCAGTATCCAAAAGGTCTATCCCACCCCCTCGGCCCGCGCCGGGTTCGCGGCCTCCATCATGGCCAGTCCGGCCCAGCGCGCCCTCTACGGTCAGGTGTACAACGACAGCCTTGGCGCCGTTGGCATTTGGAAGGCCGGAATGTTCCACGTATTGATCGCGGTGGCCGTCATCCTCACGGTCATCCGGCATACCCGCGCCGACGAGGAGAATGGGCGGACCGAACTGGTGGACTCCACCGCGATCGGCCGCTACGCCAGCCTGAGCGCTGCGCTGCTGTTGGCGTCCGGGGCGTCGATTGCCACCGGCGCGATCGGCACGGCCGGACTGTTGAGCACCGACGTCCCAGCCGCCGGGTCACTGGCGTTCGGGACGGCGCTGGCCTGCTCCGGGCTGGTGTTCACCGCCGTCGCCGCGGTGGCCGCACAGTTGTCGACGAGCGCCCGCTTCGCCCGCGGCGCCGCGTTCGCCGTACTGGGCGCCGCGTTCACCCTGCGTGCCGTCGGCGACGCCGGTGACGGCACACTGTCGTGGCTGTCTCCGCTCGGGTGGTCGTTGCAGGTCAAACCGTATGCCGGTGACCGCTGGTGGGTGCTGGCGCTGCACCTGGTGACGACGGCCGTGTTGATCGTGCTCGCGTATCGGCTGCTCGCCGGCCGCGACGTCGGCGCCGGGCTCATCGCGGAGCGACCGGGGCCCGCCAACGCCGCGCCGGCGCTGGGCAACGCGTTCGGGTTGACGTGGCGGCTGGACCGGGCCGCGCTGCTGCTGTGGACAGTGGGGCTGTGCCTGTATGGCCTGCTGATCGGCAGCGTGGTGCGCGGTATCGGCGACGAGCTGGGCGACACCGGTGTGGCGCGTGACATCGTCGCCCGGATGGGCGGCACCACCGCGCTGGAGGAGGCCTTCATCGCCGTCGCGTTCGCCATGATGGGCATGGTGGCCTCGGCGTTCGCCGTCTCACTCACGTTGCGGCTGCACCAGGAAGAGGCGGGCCAGCGAGCCGAGACGGTGCTGGCCGGCGCGGTCTCGCGAACCCGTTGGCTGGCAAGTCATTTGGTGATCGCACTGGCGGGATCGGCGTTGGCGTTGCTGGCCAGCGGATTGACCGCCGGTGTCGTATACGGCGTCGCGGCCGGCGATGTCGGCGGCAAGCTGCCGATGGTCGTTGCCAGCGCGGCCGTTCAACTACCCGCTGTGTGGCTGTTGTCGGCCGTGACGGTCTGCCTGTTCGGCGTTGCGCCACGCCTGACGCCGGTGGCCTGGGGTGTGTTGACCGGCTTCGTCGCCTTGTACCTGATCGGGTCGTTGGCCGGTGTTTCGCAGTGGTTGCTCGACTTGGAACCGTTCGCACACATTCCGCGGATTGGCTCAGATTTCACCGTCGTACCACTGTTATGGCTACTGGCCACGGACGTAGGGTTAGTCGTTCTGGGTGCCATGGCTTTTCGGCGCCGCGATCTGCGCTGCTAGGAACGCGATGAAAACCGGGATCAGGATAACGGTGACATCCCTCGGGGGCGTTCTCTCGTGGATGTTGATCCTGCTGCTGCCGGCCGGCACGCTGCACTACTGGCAGGCGTGGCTCTTCATCGCCGTGTTCACGGTGGCGACCATCGTCCCCGCCGTCTATTTGGCCCGCGCCAATCCCGCGGCGCTGCAGCGCCGCATGCGTGCGGGTCCGCGGGCGGAACCCCGCAGGGCCCAGAAGTTCATCATCACCGGCTCATTCCTGGTCCTGTTCGCGACCATGGTGTTCAGCGCGTTCGATCACCGGTTCGGCTGGTCGTCGGTGCCTCCCTGGCTGTCGGTGCTGGGCGACGTGCTGGTGGCGACGGGTCTCGGCATCGCGATGCTGGTGATCGTCCAGAACAGCTATGCCGCCGCTACGGTCACGGTGGAAAGCGGCCAGACGGTCGTGTCCGAGGGGCTCTACGGATTCGTGCGCCACCCGATGTACGTCGGCAACGTGATCATGATGATCGGTATCCCGCTGGCGCTCGGCTCTTACTGGGGACTGCTCTTCGTCGTCTTGGGCGTCGTGGCACTCACGCTGCGCATCCTCGACGAAGAAAAGCTGCTCAACCGGGAACTGCCCGGATACCGCGAATACGGCCAACGGGTGCGCTACCGGTTGGTGCCTTACCTGTGGTAGCCACCGAGCACGCCGCCTAGGGTATGGGCGTGCGTCACAGTTGGCCATCGGCCCTCGATCGCCCGTGGCGGCGCCCCGGTGCGCTGCGGTATGCACTGAACCGGATTCGCGGCGTCGCCAAACCCCCCGTCACGGTCACCGACCCACCCGCCGGTCTGCATGTCGAGCGTGACGTCGCCGTAACCACACGCGACGGAACGATCTTGCGAATCAACGTCTTTCGCGAAGGTAGCGACCCCCAAACACCCCGACCGGTCATCCTGAGCATTCACCCGTACGGCAAGGACGACCTGCCCACCCGGCGCGGCAACAAGACGACGTTCTCGATGCAATACCGCATGATTCGTCAGCCGCAACCGGTGACCTTTTCCACCCTGACCGCCTGGGAGGCACCCGGCTGTACACCCACCGCGGCGGCAAGTGGACGACCTTCTACTCCGAAGGGGCGCTGGCCGAGCAGCTGAAGTTTTTCCGCGATGTGTTGGACGGCGTCCCGCCCTCGCGCAGTGTGCGCCTGGAAGTACGCGAGGACCGCGACACCGTCACCGCGGTGCGCGAAGAAACCGAATGGCCGCTGAGCCGAACACGTTGGCGCCCATTGTATCTGGGTGAAGCTGGCACTCTGACGTCGGAACAGCATGCGACTCCTGGGCGCATTGCGTTCCGAACACGTTCCGGCGCAGCATCATTCACCTGGACCGCGCCCGAGGACATCGAGCTGACCGGCCACATGGTGGCCCGGTTGTGGGTCGAGTTGAGCGGCTGTGACGACGCGAACTTGTTCGTGGGTGTGGAGAAATGGCGCTGCGGCCGGTTCAGGGGGCGGTTCGTCGGCTTCGAGGGGTCGTATGGCTACGGCCGCGATCGGGTGACCAGCGGGTGGCAACGAGTTGCACTGCGGGCCCGGGGTGCCGAGCTGTCCCGGTCGGCCGAACCCGTAATCACCGGCACCGATCCGCGACCGCTGTCGGCCGGCGAGCTGGCCGCGGTCGAGGTGGAGCTGGGCCCGTCGGCCACGCTGTTCCGCGCCGGGGAGCAGTTGCGGCTGGTGGTCGCCGGGCGCTGGTTGTCGCCGAGAAACCCACTCACCGGCCAGTTTCCGGCATGGTACAAAAGTTCGCCACGCGGTCGCATCGCCTTGCACTGGGGCCCACAGCGCGAGGCGCACCTGCTGGTTCCGGAGATCCCGCGCTAGATCCAACGGCACGACTCCTCAGCGGTCCCGCCGCCGGACCGCATCGTCGCCGCGCTAGATCCGACGGCGCGACTCCTCAGCGGTCCGCCGGACCGCATCGTCGTCGCGCTAGATCCAGACGCCCTTGCCCACAGCGACCACGCCGCCGGCACTGATCGCGAAGCGCTCGCGGTCCCTTTCCAGGTCCACGCCCACCATCTCGCCCGGCCCGACGACGACGTTCTTGTCCAGGATCGCGTGGCGGACCACCGCGCCGCGCCCGACCCGGGCCCCGGGCATGATCACGCTGCCCTCCACGATCGCGCCGTCGTCGACCACCACGTTGGACGACAGCACCGAGTTGCGCACCGAGGCCGCCGAGATGATGCTGCCCGCGCCCACCACCGACTCCTGCGCGGAACCGCCGTTGACGAACTTGGCCGGCGCCAAATTCTCCGACTCACCACGGATCGGCCAGCGCTTGTTGTACAGGTTGAACACCGGATGCACCGACACCAGGTCCATGTGCGCGTCGTAGAACGCGTCCAGCGTTCCCACGTCACGCCAGTACGCCCGGTCACGATCGGTGGCGCCGGGCACCTCGTTGTCGCTGAAGTCGTACACCGCGGCCATCCCGTCGTCGACCAGTCGCGGGATGATGTCCCCGCCCATGTCGTGATCGGAATGGTCGTCGTCGGCGTCCGCCCGGATCGCGTCGATCAGCACCTTCGTGGTGAAGATGTAATTGCCCATCGACACGAACGTCTGCTCCGGGTCGTCGGGGGTCCCCGGCGGATCCAGAGGCTTCTCCACGAAATTGCGGATGCGGCCCGACTCGTCGGAGTCGATGCAGCCGAACGCGGTGGCTTCGCTGCGGGGCACCCGGATGCCGGCCACCGTCGCGCCGGCACCGCTGTCGATGTGGAACCGGACCATCTGTTCGGGGTCCATCCGGTACACGTGGTCGGCACCGAAAACCACGATGTAGTCGGGGTCTTCGTCATAGATCAGGTTGAGCGACTGGTAGATCGCGTCGGCCGAGCCGGTGTACCAGCGCGGGCCCAGTCGCTGCTGCGCCGGTACCGGGGTGATGTACTCGCCGGCCAGGCCGGACAACCGCCAGTTCTGCGAGATATGACGGTCCAGTGAATGCGACTTGTACTGGGTGAGAACACAGATGCGCAAATATCGGGCGTTGACAAGGTTCGACAGGACGAAGTCGATCAATCGGTAGGCGCCGCCGAAGGGAACTGCGGGCTTGGCACGGTCCGCGGTCAGCGGGTACAGCCGCTTGCCCTCACCGCCGGCCAGGACGATGCCCAGCACGTGTGGCGCTTCCCTCATGCTTCAAACCTATCGGCCGTTGCGAAGGGCTGCCAGGGGGATCGGGTGATTGACAACGTTCTGTGCGGCTGTCCGTCAAGGTATTTGGCAGCGGCCGCCGCCGAGACCGACCCTGCGGTGTGGCGAACCCGATTCGCGGCGAGGCCCGGCGCCGAACTACCGTTCGGGTATGCGGGTGGCAATGATGACGCGCGAATACCCACCAGAGGTCTACGGCGGAGCGGGCGTACACGTCACGGAGCTCGTCGCCCAGTTGCGCAGGCTGTGCGCGGTCGACGTGCATTGCATGGGCGCACCGCGCCCGGGCGCCCACGTCCATGAGCCAGATCCGCGACTGCGGGGCGCCAACCCGGCGATGTCGACCTTGTCCGCCGACCTGATGATGGCCAACGCGGCGGCGGAGGCCAGCGTGGTGCATTCGCACACCTGGTATTCCGGCATGGCCGGGCATCTGGCCGCGCTGCTTTACGGCGTCCCGCACGTGTTGACCGCGCATTCGCTGGAGCCGCTGCGCCCGTGGAAGGCCGAGCAACTCGGTGGGGGCTACCGGATCTCCAGCTGGGTGGAGCAGACCGCGGTGCTGGCCGCGGACGCCGTCATCGCGGTCAGCTCGGCGATGCGCGAGGACGTCCTGCGTGTCTACCCCGCGCTGGATCCCAGCGCCGTGCACGTCATCCGCAACGGCGTCGACACCGACGTCTGGTACCCCGCCGGGCCGGTGCAAACCGGATCGATGCTGACCGAACTCGGCGTCAACCCCGACCGGCCCATCGTGGCGTTCGTGGGCCGGATCACGCGGCAGAAGGGCCTGGCTCACCTGGTGGCCGCCGCCCACCGGTTCAGCCCGGAGGCTCAGGTGGTGTTGTGCGCCGGCGCCCCCGATACCCCGGAGATTGCCGAGGAGATCCGCGACGCCGTGGCCGCCCTGTCCCGCAGCCGCACCGGGGTGTTTTGGATCCAGGAAATGCTGCCCATCGGGGAGCTACGCGAGATCCTTTCGGCGGCGTTGGTTTTCGTATGCCCGTCGGTGTACGAGCCGCTGGGCATCGTGAATCTGGAGGCGATGGCCTGCTCGACCGCGGTGGTGGCCTCCGATGTCGGCGGGATCCCGGAGGTGGTCGCCGACGGCGTCACCGGCACGCTGGTGCATTACGATCCTGCTGACGGGCCGGGGTATCAGGCCGGATTGGCCGAAGCGGTCAACGAGTTGATCGCCGACCGCGAAAAAGCGCAGCGCTACGGCAAGGCGGGACGCCAGCGCTGCGTCGAAGAGTTTTCTTGGGCCCACGTCGCCGAGCAGACCCTGGAGATCTATCGGAAGGTGGGTGCCTAGCGCCGCCGACATCGGTTCGGCGGCAAGCCCTAGCTGGAGCTCGTGACGCCCTTGAGTTCGTCACCGAGGGCAGCGGCTTCGTCGGGCGTCAGCTCGACGACCAGTCGACCGCCTCCCTCCAGTGGTACTCGCATCACGATGCCGCGCCCCTCCTTGGTTGCTTCCAGAGGACCGTCTCCGGTCCGGGGCTTCATCGCCGCCATCGAGTGCTCCCTCCAGGTTCGAGCTGGCCCGCCCGTGCGGACCTGGTCGGCGCCGAGCATGCCCCGCCAGCGAACTTCATGCCATGCCCGGCATCGAACTGCTTTATCACCCCTCCATTGTTCCCTATCCAGGTCACCACTTGTACAAAGACCCACTTGTGTGTGCTCAGCGGGCTGTTGCGGGCACCCAGCAATCGCGAAGGTGGTCGTCGACCATCCCGGTCGCCTGCATCAGCGCATAGGCGGTGGTCGGACCGACAAAACGGAACCCGCGCCGCTTGAGTTCGCGCGCCATGGCCTTTGATTCGTCACTGGCCGAGGGGATTTGGGACGGGTCAGCCGGCCGGGACCGCGGGGACGGCGCAAACGACCACAGCAGGTCCGCCAGGTCCGCCGGAGTTCCCAGTTCAGCAGCGGCACGCGCGTTGGCGATCGTCGATTCAATCTTGGCGCGGTTGCGGACGATTCCCGGATCCGCCATCAGCCGCCGCACGTCGTCCTCGGTGTACTCGGCGACCTTGGCGATGTCGAATCGGGCGAACACGCGCCGGAAATTCTCGCGTTTCCGCAGGATGATCAGCCACGACAGGCCGCTTTGAAAGGCCTCCAGACTCATCCGCTCGAACAACGCGACCCCGTCGTGCACCGGGCGGCCCCATTCGCGGTCGTGGTAGTCGCGGTAGAGCTCGAAATCCGGGCCGGGTCGCACGGTCGCCCAACAACAGCGAACCAGTTCGTCTTCGCTCACACCGATTCCTGACGGTCCTCGCCGTCGTCCGGTTCCCCGGGTTGGCCCCCGATCTCCTGCCCGGCGGCCGAAGTGGCGTGCACGGCGGCCAGCTGGCCACGCAGCGCCTCGAGCTCGCGCGCGAGCCGATCCAGCACCCAGTCCACCTCGCTGGTCTTGTAACCGCGCAGCACCTGGGTGAACTTGACGGCGTCGACGTCGGAGCCGGTCACTCCGAAGGCGGGCAGCACCGTGGCCGTAGTCCCCCGCGGCAGGGGCGGCAGGTGCTCGCCCCGACCGAACAACAGGCTGGCCGCGCCGAACAGGACGATCGCCACCAGCACCAGGACTACCAGGTACAGCAACACCAACGCCACGTGATCGATACTGCCCTATGCCACCGACGCGGTGACGGTCAGCGCCACCACCGACTAGCGCGGCCGGATCGCCTGCATCGGCGGCCGGTCCGCCAGCGACACCGCCGAGGTGCGCCGCGTGTAGCCCTGAAAGTCGGAGCCCGTGGGGGCATCGGCCACGAACTGGGTCAGCCCGACGCCGGAGTCGGGGATCCCGCAGCGGGACAGCAGGGTCGCGATGACCTGCCGGCTCATCACGCCCAGCTCGGCCAGCGGCCGGTTGCGGTGCGCGCGGACCCCCAGGTTGGCCTGGGCGATCGCGTCCAGCCCCAGCCGGTCGTAGGTGTCCACCAGCAGGCCGATCTCCACGCCGTAGCCCGGGGCGAACGGCACCGAGGTCAGCAGCTCGCGGGTGGCCGCGTATTCGCCGCCGAGCGGTTGGACCATGCAGCCCAGTTCGGGGCGTAGCGCCGCAAGCAACGGCCGGGCCACCAGCTCGGTCACCCGCCCACCGCCGGTGGCACTCGCGTCGGTGTCCACATCGCCGGCATCGGCGAGCTCGCTGCCCCGGAGCGGACGCCGATAGAAGCTTTTCACCAGATGAATGCGGTCGGCGGTGAGCAGCGGAGCGACCAGCCACGGCACGAACATCGGGTGCGGATCGATCAGGTCGGAGTCGACGAACACCACGATGTCGCCGCTGGTGGCCGCCAGCGAGCGCCACAGTGCTTCGCCCTTGCCGGGTCGTATCGGCACCTCGGGCAACGCCTGCTCACGACTGACCACGCGGGCGCCCGCCGCGACCGCGCGAATTTCGGTGTCATCGGTGGAGCCGGAGTCCAGCACGATCAGCTCGTCGACCAGCCCATCGACCAGCGGTGAGATGCTCTCGATCACCGATTCGATGGTTTCTTCCTCGTTCAGGGCCGGCAGCACCACCGAGATGGTCCGCCCCGCCTTCGCGGCCTCGAGCTCGGCGATCGTCCAGCTCGGCCGGCTCCACCTGCCGTCGGCGAACCAGGCGTCACCCGGGCGCGCAGCCAACATCCGGTCGTCGGAGAGATTCGCGTTGACCAGGTCAGATGTCGTCATGCCAGCCCCCTGACCGTGCGCGTCGGCGGCCGCGTCCCCTGGATCGAGGCCACCATTTCCAGCACCCGGCGGGTGGCCGCGACCTCGTGAACGCGAAACATCCGGACACCGGCAGCGGCCGCCAGCGCGGTGGCCGCCAACGTTCCCTCGAGCCGCTCGGTCAATTCCACCCCCAGAGTCTCCCCGACGAAGTCCTTGTTGCTCAAAGCCATGAGCACCGGCCACCCGGTGTTAACAAGATCGCCGACGTGGCGCAACAACAGCAGCCCGTGGAACGTGTTCTTGCCGAAGTCGTGCGTCGGGTCGATCAACACCCGGTCGCGGGCCACCCCGCAGTCCACCGCCCGCGCGGCGGCCGTGGTGACCTGGGCGATGACGTCGTCGACCACGCCGCGGGTGGTGGTTCCGTAGTTCACCCGGAACGGGCGGGTGCGCGGCGACGCGTTGCCGGTGTGCGAACACACCAGGCCCGCGCCGAACTCGGCGGCCACCTCGGGCAACGCCGGGTCGACGCCGCCCCAGGTGTCGTTGATCAGGTCCGCACCAGCCGCGCAGGCCACCTTGGCGACCTCGGAGCGCCAGGTATCGGCGCTGATCAACTGGTCGGGGTAGGCGTCGCGCAGCCACTCGATGAACGGCACCAGCCGGGCGATCTCGGTGTCGGCGTCGACTTCTTCACCGGGGCCGGCCTTGACACCGCCGACGTCGATGACGTCGGCACCGTCGGCCACGGCCCGATGGACGGCCGCCCTGGCAGCCTCGTCACTGAAGGTCGCACCCCGGTCGTAGAACGAGTCCGGGGTGCGATTGATGATCGCCATGATCAGCGCGCGATCGCCCGCAACCGGGCGGCCACACCACGTTGACTGCACACCTATATGGTGCCCGGTCACCGTGCGGGGTGCGGCCCGGGGATCGACGATCGGGTGTGCAGCCCGGGCGCGATGTCGCGGCGTGTCGTCGCCATCAGCGCACACCGAGCGCCATCAGCGCACACTCAGCCCTGGGGGCGTTTGCCCTCGGCTACCTCGCCCGGGTACTCGTCGTAGTACGGCACGTAGCCTTCGTCTCGTCCGGCCAGCACGAACAGCGGGTCCTTCACGTCGGGGCCGTAGGCCTGCTCACGCAGCTCCACCTTGCGGCTCTTGAAGGTGGTGGTCTGCTCGATGGACTCGACCACCCGCACGAACAGTGGCAGCGCGTAGACGGGGAGTTGGTCGTACACGGCGCGGGCCAACGACTTCCCGTCGAACTCGGCGCCGTCGCGCAGTTTGACCGCGGCCATCCCGGCGCGCCCGCCGGTGCGCGGAACCTCGACGCCGAAGACCGTGCAGTCCTCGACGGAGTCGTCGGATGCCAGCGCCGCCTCGACCTGCGTGGTCGCGACGTTCTCGCCCTTCCACCGGAAGGTGTCGCCGAGCCGGTCGACGAACGCGGCGTGGCCCATGCCCTGCGGGCTCATCACGTCGCCGGTGTTGAACCAGCAGTCGCCCTCACGAAAGGCGTTGCGCACCAACTTCTTTTCGCTCGACTCCTTATCGGTGTAGCCGTCGAAGGGCTGCAGCCGGTTGACCGGGCTGAGCAACAAACCGGGCTCGCCGGCCGGCGCGCGACGGACCCGCCCGTTGTCGTCGCGCAGCGGGGCGCCGGTGTCGGGGTCGTACTCGACGTAGGCCAGCGGCATCGGGAAGACGCCGGTGGAGCGGGGCACGTTGAAAACGTTGATGAACGCGGCGTTGCCCTCGCTGGAGGCGTAGAACTCGCAGACCCGGGCGATGCCGAACCGCTTGGTGAACTCGTCCCAGATCTCCGGTCGCAGACCATTGCCGGCGATCACCCGTACCTTGTGCGCGCGGTCGGTCGGCTTGGGCGGCTGGTTGAGCAGGTACCGGCACACCTCGCCGATGTAGATGAACGCGGTGGCCTCGTTGGCGATCACGTCGTCCCAGAACTTCGACGCCGAGAACGACTTGCCCAGCGCCAGCGTCGCCCCCGAGTTGATCACCGACGACAGCGCCACCGTCAGCGCGTTGTTGTGATACAGCGGCAGGCAGCAGTAGAGGGTGTCGGAGCTCTTGAGCCGCAAGCCGATGCCGCCGAACGCCGCGAGCGCCTTGAGCCACCGCAGGTGCGTCATAACGCTGGCCTTGGGGAATCCCGTTGTGCCCGAGGTGAAGATGTAAAACGCCGTGTCCCTGGCGTGCACGGCCGACGCCGAGGCGGGATTGGTGGCCGGCGCGCTCACCGCGAACCGCTCCAGGTCCTCGACCGTCAACGTCTCGGTGCTGCCCGAGCCGCCACACTCGGCCACGGCGCTGACCAGATCGGCCTCGGCGATGAGCACCTTCGCGTCCAGCAGGCCAAGGCTGTGCGCGAGCACCTCGCCGCGTTGGTGGTAGTTGAGCATGCCGGCCACGGCGCCGCACTTGACCGCGGCCAGCATGGCCAGCACCGTGTGGGGCGAGTTGCGCAGCATGATCGCGACGACGTCACCCTGGCCGACACCGCGCGCGGCCAGCACGGCGGCGTACCTGTTGGCGGCGGCGTTGGCGTCGCGGTAGCTCAGTTTCTGATCGCCCATCCGCAGGAAAATCCGGTCACCGTAGCGGGCGGCCCGCTCCTGGAACACCGTGCCGATCGATTTCTTCGAACCCGGCTGGGCCAACAGCCCGGTCCTCGCGCCGCGCACGATCACCGGCAGGTCGGCCAGCACGGCCGGCGCCCGAAATGCGATGTCGGTCAGTTTGACCGCCGCGCGCGCTGCCCCGTCACGATCGGACACGTGATCCCCTCAATTCGTTTCCCAAAGTCAGGCTCGGCGGACAGCCTAGTAGGGATGGCACACCCGGCGGCGGCTCAGCCGGGTGCACACGCTTCCAGCGCCGCTGCCACCTTGTCCACCAGCACCAACCGGTCCATCGCCAGCTGCGAGACGTAACCGCTGTCCAGCAATCCACACAACCACGTCCACAGCCCTTCGTAGTGACCGAACGGATCCAGCAACACGATGGGTTTGTCGTGCAGGCCGAGGAATGCCGTCGTCCAGGTGTCAAGCAACTCGTCGAGGGTGCCGAGACCACCCGGCAGCACCACGAACGCGTCGGCGCGGTCCTCCATGAGCTGCTTGCGCTCGTGCATGGTGTCGCTGACGATCAGCTCGTCGGCGTCCGTGTCGGCAATCTCGCGGCGCATCAGCACCTTGGGGATGACGCCGACGGTCCGGCCGCCGCGGGCGCGCGCCGCGCTCGCCACCGCGCCCATCGCCGACACCCGGCCCCCGCCCCACACCAGCGTCCAGCCGCGCTCGGCGATCGCCTCCCCGAGTTCCGCAGCAACGCCGAGCAATTCGGGGTGCTGCGGACCGGACGCGCAGTACACGCACACCGACCACTCGGCTGATGAATCGCGTCGGCCGGGCATATCCGCCAAGGTAGACCAACCTCGGATGCCCCGTCATATCTGGGGCTTTCGCCGTGCCGCCGGGGTCTCGCACCATAAAATTCGGCGGTGCCGATTCGATGGAACGTCCCCCAACATGCGACGGCCGCAGAGCGGCTGGATGCGGCGTTGGCCGAGGGGGCGCGCGGAGCGGTGGTGCTGGGACCCGACGGTGTCGGCAAATCCACTCTGGCCCGGTTGGCCGCCGAGCGTTTCGCCGATCGGCACCCGAACGCGCTCGTCCGCTGGGTCACCGGCACCCCGACCGAACGCGCGGTGCCGTTCGGGGCGTTCAGCCATCTGGTCGAGATCGCCGACCTCGGCAAGCCGGCAGCGCTGTTGCGCGCCGCCCGCTCATCGCTGGGCGGCGACGACTTGCTGCTCGTCGTCGACGATGCCCAACACCTCGACGTGCTGTCGGCCACGCTGGTCTACCAGCTGGCGCGCGAGGGCGGGGGACGGCTCATCGTCACCGCGCGTGCGGACCCCGCTCCGGAGGCCATCGCCGCGCTGTGGCGCGACGGGCTGCTCACCCGGATAGACATCGAGCCGCCCGGCGGGGTCAACACGCCCGCGCAGCTCGACGACTTCCTCGCCGAGCTGCCCGCGGCGGCGCGCACGGCGCTGGAATATCTCGCCCTCGCGGAGCCGCTGTCGGCGGCCGACCTGACCGTGCTCGCCGGTGACGGCGCAGTGGCCGACGCGGTGACGTGGGGTGCCGCGGAGACCCGGGCGCGGGGTGGGTCCTCCGAGGACCCGGTCGTCTATACGGCGCACCCGCTGTTCGCCGACCGGACGCGGGCCACGCTCGATCCCGGCGACGCCCGGCAACGACGCACCGAACTGGTCAAGCTGCTGTCGCAGCGGCCGTCCGAGCACCTCAGTGACCGGTTGCGGCTGGTGTTGCTGGCGCTGGACAGCGACACTCCCCCGAAAGTCGCCGACGTCGCCGCCGCCGCTCAGCAGGCGCTGCGGCTGGGCGACCTGGCGCTCGGAGAACGGCTGGCCCGGTCGGCGCTGCAGCGGTCCGGCGGGCTGGCGGCGCGGCTCGCGCTGGCACACGCACTGGCGTGGCAGGGCCGCGGCTGCGAGGCCGATTCGGTGCTCGCCGACGTCGACTCCACCGCTCTGACCGAAACGGCGCTGATGGACTGGGCGCTGCTGCGGGCGGCGAACCAGTTCTGGATGCTCAGCGAACCGGAGCGCGCCACCGCGTTCCTGCGGACCGTGCGCAACAGGGTTACCGATACCGGACCGCGGACCACCCTCGACGCGCTCAGCGCGACGTTCGCGATGAACGCGGGCAATGTCCGGCACGCCGTCAAGGTCGCCGGCGACGTCCTCGCATCGCCGGCGGCCGACGACCAGGCGGTGGCCTGGGCGGCCAGTGCGGCCGCGTTGTGCGCGGCCCGCGAGGGCCGGTTCGATGACGTCGAGCCGCTGGCGCAGCGCGCCTTGGCCGCCGAACATCCCGGGCTGCTGCGCTTCACCATCGGGCTGGGTCAGACCACCGCGCTGTTGATGGCCGGGCGGCTCGACCAGGCCCGCCGGCTCGCTCAGCAGTTCACCGATTTCGCCGAGCTGCAACAGCCCGGCCGCGCCATCGGCGAGGTGTTGCTGGCGCATGCGCTGATCGCCGCTGGTGAATTCGCCTCTGCGGCAACATTATTGACTCCAGCCGCCGCCACCTTGGAGCGCACCGGGTACTCGTGGGGGCCGCTGTCGCTGACGCTGCTGGCCACCGCGCTGGCCCAGCAGGGCGACACCACCGCCGCGGCAAAGGCGCTGAGCCGTGCCGAATCCCGGCACGGCACCAAGTCGGCGTTGTTCGCGCCCGAGCTCGGCGTGGCGCGGGCGTGGCGGCTGGCTCTGGTGCGCGACACCCATGGCGCGGTGGCCGCGGCGCGCGACGCCGCCCGGACGGCCGAGCGCGGTGGGCAGCGGGGTGTGGCGATGCGGGTCTGGCACGAGGCTGTGCGGCTGGGCGATACCCGCGCTGCCGAGCCCTTGGCCCGACTCTGCGCCGAGATCGACTGCATGGCAGGAAGAATCGCGCTGTCCCATGCCCGTGCGCTGGCTGCCGGTGATGCCTCGGGGCTGCGGGCGGTGTCAGAGGGGCTGACATCAATCGGCATGCACGCGGCCGCCGCCGACGCCGCCGCGCAGGCGCAGCGGTGCGGGGCGGGGACGGCCTAGCTGGGGCAGTGGCTATTCGCGGCGCCCTGGGACTCCGCAATCGGGGCGCCCTCGAGCTTCGTAATCCCTTGTGTAACAGTGGTTTCAGTGGTCACACAGTGGCGTTTCTTGTCGGTGACCTCCGATAGTTTCAGGGTGTGAGCGTAGATCGGGAGGCCTTGTCGGCGGCGTTTGACACCATCGACGCTGCCCTCGACGAACTGGTCGGGTATGACTGCGATGCGTTGGCCGCACGCGAGCAGTTGGCGGTGTTGGAACGCTGCGAAACGGTACGTCGCCGGTTGCCCGCTGTCGAGCATCCGCTGATCGATTCCCTTGCCCGCCAAGCACCCTCCGCCGAACTCGGCGGTACGTTAACCCACGCGCTCACCGAGGCGACGCTGATCAGCCGCACCGAAGCCTCCCGGCGCATCAAGGAAGCCCGCGATCTAGGATCACGGCACGGCCTGACCGGCGAACCGCTGCCACCGCTGCTGCCCGCCACCGCCGCCGCCCAACGCGACGGCGCACTGGGGCCTGGCCAGGTGGCGGTGATCCGCAAGTTCTACCACCAGCTGCCCGGCTGGGTGGACGCCGCGAGCCGCGAGCAGGCCGAAGCCCGGTTAGTCAAGGAGGGCAGCCGGTTTCGGCCAGAACAACTCGACAAGCTGGCCGCCACCCTCGCCGACTGCCTCAACCCCGACGGCACCTACCGCGACGAGGACCGGGCCCGCCGTCGCGGCCTGACGCTGGGCAACCAACAGGCCGACGGCATGTCGGCGCTGCGCGGCTGGCTAACGCCCGAAGCCCGTGCCACCTTGGAAGCCGTCCTAGCCAAACTCGCCGCGCCGGGCATGTGCAACCCCCTCGACGACACGCCCTGCGTCGACGGCACACCCACCCAGCAAGCCGTCGAGACTGACCCACGCTCGGCGAGCCAACGCAACCATGACGGACTCAACGCGGCATTGCGGGCATTGTTGGCGTCCGGCAACCTGGGTCAGCACAACGGCTTACCGGCCTCCATCGTCGTCACCACGACCCTGGCCGAGCTGGAAGCCGCCGCCGGGCGCGGCTTGACCGGCGGTGGCACCCTCCTGCCAATGAGCGACGTGATCCGCCTAGCCCGCCACGCCCGTCACTATTTGGCGATCTTCGACCAAGGCAAAGCGCTGGCGCTATACCACACCAAGCGCCTGGCCTCACCAGGGCAGCGAATCGTGTTGTACGGCAAGGACCGTGGTTGTAGCGCCCCTGGCTGCACCGTGCCCGGCTACTACTGCGAAGTCCATCACGTCACCGACTACAGCAAGTGCCACACCACCGACGTCAACGACCTCACCTTCGCCTGCGGCCCCCACCACCGCCTCCTGCAACCCGGCGGCTGGACCACCCGCAAAAACACCCGAGCCGACACCGAATGGCAACCGCCCGAACACCTCGACCGCGGCCGGCCCCGCACCAACACCTTTCACCACCCGGAAAAACTGCTACGCGACGGCGACGACGAGGACCCGTAACCCAACGATCACCAGCCAGACCACTAGCCGTTCAGGTAGCCGCGCAACACGTCTACGGCGGCGGTGATGTCGGCGACCGCGACCCGTTCGTCGCGCTTGTGCGCGAGGTTGGGATCACCGGGCCCGAAGTTGACCGCCGGGATGCCCAGCGCGGCAAACCGTGCCACGTCGGTCCAGCCGTACTTGGCGCGGACGTTGCCGCCGGCCGCCTCGACCAGGGCCTTGGCGGCGGGTTGGGACAGGCCGGGCAGCGCGCCCGCCGCCGCATCGGTCTGGTCGATGTGCACGTCGAGCCCGGCGAGCACGTCGTGCACGTGTTGCAGCGCGTCGGGCACCGACCGGTCGGGGGCGAAGCGGAAGTTGACCGTCACCGCGGCCGCGTCGGGAATGACGTTGCCCGCGACCCCACCGTCGATGCGCACGGCCGACAGGCCCTCGCGGTAGACGCAGCCGTCGATGTCGACGCTGCGTGCATGATACGCCGCGAGCCGCTCCAGCACGGCGCCGAGTTTGTGAATCGCATTGTCGCCCAACCAGGATCGCGCCGAGTGCGCCCGGGTGCCGGTGGCACTGACCACCACGCGCAGGGTGCCCTGGCAGCCGGCTTCGATGTAGCCGCCGGTGGGCTCACCCAGAATGGCCACGTCCGCGGCCAGCCAGTCAGGCAGCTCGCGTTCGATGCGGCCCAATCCGTTTGCCGCGGCGTCGATTTCCTCGCAGTCGTACATCACCAGCGTGAGATCGTGTACTGGTTCGGGCACGGTGGCGGCGAGATGCAGAAAAACCGCGTCCCCAGATTTCATGTCCGCCGTGCCGCAGCCGTACAGGTCGCCGCCGTCGCGGCGGCTGGGCAGGTTTCCGGCCACCGGCACGGTGTCCAGGTGTCCGGCCAGCAGCACCCGCGACGGCCGCTGGTGGTGTGTGCGCGCCAGCACGGCGTTGCCGTTGCGAATGATCTCGAACCCCGACGTCTGGGCCCGCAGCGCGGCCTCGACCTCGTCGGCCAGCCGCGCTTCGTCCCTGGATTCGCTGGGGATGTCAACCAGCGCCGCGGTGAGCGCGATCGGGTCCCCGCGTAAGTCCAGCACGGTCTCAGGTTAGTGGTGATCGCAAGCGCGGCGGAGCCGGGCGCCGCGGGTCGCCACCATCGGGTCAGTGGTGATCGCAAGCGCGGCGGAGCCGGGCGCCGCGGGTCAACTAGACGAGCAACCGCGTGGGCATCACCTTGGGTTTCACGCCGTACCGCGGTCCCATGCCGTAGCCGCCACCCCGCCCCGCCGAGGCGACGGCCGGCATTCCGGACGCCCACGTCGTCTGCGTCTCTTCGGCCGGTGCGGTCCAGCCGGTGCCCGCGACGGTTTCCGCGGGGACCCGTGGCGTGGCCGCCGACCACGCGGCGGGCGTCGACAACCCGCCGACCGGGGCAGCCGCGCCCATGCTGGCCAGCACCGGTGCGGTAGCTACGCCCGCGGTGCTGACCGGGGCCGCGGCGCTCACCAGGGCACCACCACCGACGGCGCCTTCCACACCGCTGGCGGCGGCCCCAGCGGACGCCGCCGTGTCGAGCGTGTGGTTGTAGAGGATGTTGGACACGATGGTGTTGAAGATGTTCCACGACCCCACGTCGAAAACGGCGTTGCCGGTCTGGTTCACCACCGGGTCCCCCAGAATGCTGTCCAGCGTGCTCAGGCCCGGCAGGCCCGGCGGGTCCGGTGCGGCGGCCGGCGCGGCGAACGACTGCACGGCGTTGGGCACGTTGGAGACGACCCCGCGCAACCCACTCGTCTGCGCGGCCGTGGCCGCGGTCTGCACGCCCAGCCCACCCGGGCTGTTGGTCGGCGCCGGTGACGTCAACGGGCTCAGCCGGGCCGCGGCGGCGGATGACGCGGCGTAGCCATACATCGCGGCGGCGTCCTGGGCCCACATCTCGCCGTACTGCGCCTCGGTGGCGACGATGGCCGGGGTGTTCTGGCCCAGCACGTTGGTCGCGACCAGGGCTGCCAGCTGAGCCCGGTTGGCCGCGACCACTGGCGGCGGCACGGTCATTGCGAAGGCCGCCTCGTAGGCAGCCGCCGACGCCATGGCCTGGGCCGCCGCCTGTTGTAGCTGCCCGGCGGTGGTGTGCATCCACAGCACATACGGCTCGGCGGCGGTAACCATCGCGACCGACGAGGGACCCATCCATTCCTCGCCGGTCAGGTTCGAAATCGCCGACTGGCTGGCCGACGCTGTGGTACTCAATTCGTCGGCCAGGCTGGTGAATGCCGCCGCGGCGGCCATCATCGGACCGGCGCCCGCGCCGGTGTACATGCGGATGGAGTTGATCTCTGGCGGAAGTGCTCCGAAGTCGAAAGTCATTGCCTCACTCCTGTTCTGTGCGGCTGTTCGGGGTTAGATGGCCGGCTTGGGCATCACGGTCGGCTTGACGCCGTAGCGCGGGGCACCGAGGCCGTAGCCGCCGCGGCCGCTGGTGGCCAGTGACGGCACGCCGCCCGGAATGGTGTTCACCGTGGCGTTCTGGGGCGCGGCGCTGGTGATCCCCGCGCCCACCAACTGCGCCGGGGTGGTGTTGACCGCCGGGACACCACTTGCCGCCCAACTGGGTGGCACCGACAACGCGCCGATCGAGGGCCCCCTGCCCATGCTCGCCAGCATGGGCGCCGCACCGACGGCCGCGGGGGCCGGCGCCGCGGAAGCACTCGCAGTCGCTGAGCTGAGACTTGGGGGCACGAAATTCGGGATCCCGGACGCGCCGGAGACGGGCGCGAATTGTCCCTCACCCAAGGTGATGAAGTCCGACGCGGCAGCACCGACGTTCTGTGTCCACTCGATAGTGGTGCCGAGGGAGGTATCCCCGGGCGGTGGGTCGGCGGCCGCGGCGGACGCGGCGGCCGGTGCGAACTGCTGCAGCGCCGTGGCTCTGGTGCTTACCTGGTTCGCGGCTTCCGTCGTTCCGTAGGAACCGGCGTTGCTGTTCAGGTTGTTCACCATGCCCTGGTGAATCGCGCGCGCCTGGCCGCTGACCTGCTGGTACCAGGCACCGTAGGCCGAGAATTGCGCGGCCTGCAGAGCGGACACCTCGTCGGCGGCCGCGGGAGCGATGGTCGTGGTGGGCGCCGCGGCGGCGGCATCCTGGGCGGCCATCGACGAGCCGAGCCCTTCGAGCGTGCTGGCTGCAGCCAGCAGCGCCTCGGGCCGTGTGGTGACAAAGGACATGTGTTTTCTCCTCGGGCAATCAGCGGCCACTACGGACCGGCGACAACAAACCCCGCGGCGAGGCCAGAACGACTCGCGGGACCCCCGCAGGCCGCGTACCCGAAACGGCGCTATCCACGCCTGACCTGCTAGAACCGACGGGGCCGGCCGCCCAGGAATGCACGACGTGCCTTGCCGTGCCGAATGGCCTTGCCCGCGTGGGTTTTTGAACACCGGGCGGCATCCCGATTCTTGGCCCCCAGCAGGGCGGGCGGACCGCGGCGCCGCCCACGAAGTAACCTGTCCGCCGTGACTGGAGCTGCAGGTATCGGGCTGGCAACGCTGGCCGCCGACGGATCGATCCTCGACACGTGGTTTCCCGCACCGGAACTGACCGAGTCGGGCACCAGCGCGACGTCGCGGCTGGCGCTGTCCGACGTTCCCGCGGAACTGGTCGCGCTGATCGGCCGCGACGACGACCGCGGCACCGAGACCGTCGCCGTTCGCACGGTGATCGGCTCGCTGGACGACGTGGCCGCCGACGCCTACGACGCCTACCTGCGGCTGCATCTGCTGTCGCACCGACTGGTGGCGCCGCACGGACTGAACGCCGGCGGCTTGTTCGGTGTGTTGACCAATGTGGTTTGGACTAATCGCGGACCCTGCGCCGTCGCGGGTTTCGAGGCGGTCCGCGCCCGGCTGCGCCGCCACGGACCGGTGACGGTCTACGGCGTCGACAAGTTCCCGCGCATGGTCGACTACGTCCTACCCGCCGGGGTGCGCATCGCCGACGCCGACCGGGTGCGCCTCGGCGCCCACCTGGCGCCGGGCACGACGGTGATGCACGAGGGCTTCGTCAACTACAACGCCGGCACCCTGGGGGCGTCCATGGTGGAGGGACGGATCTCCGCCGGGGTGGTGGTCGGCGACGGCTCCGACATCGGTGGTGGCGCCTCGATCATGGGCACGCTGTCCGGCGGCGGCACCGAGGTGATCTCGATCGGCAAGCGCTGCCTGCTCGGCGCCAACGCGGGCCTGGGCATCTCGTTGGGCGACGACTGCGTCGTCGAAGCGGGCCTGTACGTCACCGCCGGCACCAAAGTCGTTACGCCCGAGGGTAAAACGATGAAGGCCCTGGAGCTGTCCGGCGGCAACAACCTGCTGTTCCGCCGCAATTCGGTGAGCGGGGCGGTGGAAGTGGTGGCCCGCGGCGGTCAGGGCATCGCGCTGAACGAGGATCTGCACGCCAACTGAGGGCGCAGCTATAGGCCGGCGGCGACCTTGTCGGCGGTCGGGGTGGCGCTCAGCGTGGTTCCCCTGGTCTCGGGCAGCAGCGAGACCGACACGAAGCTGGCCGCGACGAGGGTGGCCATCATCAGCCCGATCGCCCAGCTGCCGTAGGTCGCCAGCAACGTGCCGGCCAACAGTGGCGGCACGGCGGCGCCGAGGATGCCGGCCAGGTTCATCGCCACCGCCGCGCCGCTGTAGCGGTAGCGCGTGGCGAACAGCTCGGGAACGAAGGCCCCGGTGGGGCCGTTGGCCACCGCCGCGCAGGCGAACATACCGAGGACGGCGACCGCGTACAGGACGCGGTTGCCGGTGTCCATCAGCGGGATGACCACGAATGCCCACGGCAGGCACGCCGCCAGGCCGCCCAGCATCACCCGGCGGCGCCCGATCCGATCGGACAACCAGGCCCCGAACGAGACAAACGCGATGCTGGTGAGTCCGCCGAGGGCGCCGATCCCCCAGATGAAGCTGCGCGAGTAGCCCAGGTGGGAGTGGGCGTACATGACCAGGAAGGTGTTGCCGAGGTAGACGAAGCCCATGCCGCCCAGGAAGCAGCCCGCGACCAACACGATCTCGCGCCGCTGCAGCCGCACCAGCTCCGCCAGCGGGGCTTTGGGCACCAGATTGCGGGCCTTCTCCTCCACGAACAGCGGTGTCTCGTCGATGTTGAGCCGCACGTAGAGGGCGATGGCGATCAGCCCGCTGCTGATCAGGAAGGGCACCCGCCATCCCCATTCGAGGAAGGCCGGGCTGCTCTCACCCACGGTGAGGCTGACGGCGAGGAAGGTCAGGCTGGCGAGGATGCCCGCGGTGCCGCCGCCCAGCGAGGTGAACATGCCGTACCAGCCGCGTTTGTCGGGGGGCGCGTACTCGGCGCTCAACAGCACGGAGCCGGCCCATTCTCCGCCGACGGCGAAGCCTTGCAGCAACCGTAGGACGATGAGGATCAAGGGTGCCGCGACGCCGATCGTCGCCGTGTCGGGGACCAGGCCCACGCTGACGGTCGATGTGCCCATGACCAGCAGCGTGGCGACCAGCGTTTTTTTGCGGCCCAGCCGGTCCCCGAAGTAGCCGAAGACGGCCGCGCCCAAGGGACGCGACAGGAACGCCGTCGCGAACGTCGCCATCGAGGCGATGGTGGCCACCGTCGGGCTGAGGTGGGGAAAGAACACCGCGGGAAACACCAGCGCGGCCGCGGTCCCGTAGATCAGGAAGTCATAGAACTCGATGGCCGAACCCACCAGACAGGCGGCCGCAATCCGGCGCATGGGGGTACGCGGGGCTGGGACAGGGGTGCCCCCGGATCCGATGGGCTCACCCATGGCGGCCGTTCGCCGTCCGGCTACATCGATGCACGGTTACGACGGTAAGGGAAGCTCGGCGGCGACGCTCGCCGCTGTAGCTGGCAACTTGCTGCGTGTCTCGCCGGCCCGCCGACCAGGGCCTCACCCGGTCGAGCGGCCACTCAGCCGTCGGTCAGGAGTTGCTTTTTGAGCACCTTGCCCATGGCGTTGCGCGGCAAGCCGTCCACGATGCGCACCTCCCGCGGCCGCTTGTGCACCGACAGCTGCTGGGCGACATAGTCGATCAGCGCGTCGCCGTCGGCCGATCCGACGACGAACGCGACGATGCGCTGCCCCAGGTCCGGGTCCGGCATCCCGACCACCGCCGCCTCTTGGACGCCCGGGTGCCCGAGCAGTACGGTTTCGATCTCGCCCGCACCGATGCGGTAACCGCCGGACTTGATCAGGTCGACCGACTCTCGCCCGACGATGCGGTGCATGCCGTCGCCGTCGATCACCGCGACGTCACCGGTGCGATACCAGCCGTCGGCGTCGAAAGCCTCGGCGGTGGCTTCCGGCCGGTTCAGGTAGCCGTCGAACATCATTGGCCCGCGCACCTGCAGTTTGCCGACGGTCTCGCTGTCCCGCGGCACCGGCCCGCCGTCGTCGTCGAGCACCCGGGTCGCCACACCGGACAGCGGCAGCCCCACCCACCCCGGGCGGCGCTCGCCGTCGGCGCGGGTGGACAACGTGATCAGCGATTCCGACGCGCCATAGCGTTCGATGGGCTGGTGTCCGGTGAGCCCGGCCAGCCGGTCGAACACCGGGACCGGCAGCGGCGCGCTTCCCGAGACCAGTAGCCGCGCCGGACGCAGCGCCCGGGCGGCCGCCTCGTCGGCCACCACCCGCGACCACACCGTCGGCACGCCGAAAAACAGCGTGCCGCCGTGGTCGGTCCCCGCCTGGGCGTAGCCCGCCGGCGTCGGCTTTCCGGTGTGGACGAAGCGGTTCCCGATCCGCAGCGAGCCGAGCAGGCCCAGCACCAGGCCGTGCACGTGAAACAGCGGCAGCCCGTGCACCAAGACGTCGTCGGCCGTCCATTGCCAGGCGTCCGCGAGGGCGTCGAGGTCCGCCGCGATCGCCCGTCGGCTCAACACCACACCTTTGGGCAGCCCGGTGGTCCCCGACGTGTAGATGATCATCGCGGTGGCGTCCGGCGACGGCTCGGGGTATCGGTGCCAGGACCGGGCGTGCAGCCGCACCGGGATGTGCGGTAGTCCTTCGGGCTCGTCAGGCACTCGCCCGAGCCAGGCCCGCACCCCGGAATCGGTGAGCATGTGACGGCGCTCGGCCGCACCGACGTCGGCGGGCACCGGGACGAAGGGCACCCCGGCGATCAGGCACCCGGTGACGGCCAGCACCGTCGCGGCGGTCGGGGCGGCCAGGATGGCGACGCGGCCGGCGCCGCCCACCCGTTCGGCCGCCGACGTCGCGGCGCCGACGAGGTCGCTGCGGCTGAGCGCGGTGCCGTCGATACGCACCGCGTCGGCTACATCTTTGGAGGTGAGGTCCGACGGATTCAGGGACGCCAGCAGCACGTCAGCAGGCTACCCGGCCGCGCAGAGGGTCAGCCCTGCTCGTCCCAGATCTTGGTAAGGGTGGACAGAATCTCCTCGCCGCGGCCCAGGCCGCCGAGGTGGCTCTCGCCGGGAAGCACGATGAGCTCACAGTCGGGCAGCAGGGACACGACGTGCTCGCCGTGCGCGAACGGCACGATGTGGTCGCTGTCGCCGTGCCACCAGCGCACCGGCACCTTGACCTCGTCGAGCCGGAATCCCCAGTCCTGGGTGAACAGGATGATGTCGTTGAACGGGGCCGCCAGCTGTTTGCGGCTGCCGTTGAGCAGGTCGTCGAGGAACATGGCGGCGAACTCAGGCCTAGTCAGCAGGCGCCGGTCGGCCTCCGGTGACACGGCGGCGTACAGAAGCAGCCCGGTGTTCGCGACCGGTCGGATCGACCGGATCACCAGGCTCGCGCCGATCCGCAGCGGGTCGCCGCCGAGCCGCAGCAGGGGCGCCAACCGCTTGCCCAGATTCATCAGCCCGCTGGTGATGCCCTCGTCGCCGATGAAGGGCGCGACGCCACCGAGCACGCCGAGTGCGACGACCCGGTCCGGCAGCACCGCCGCGGACGCGAGCGCGTACGGCCCGCCGCCGGACAGGCCGATGACGGCCATCCTGTCGATGCCCAGCGTGTCCGCGATCGTGCGCAGGTCGTCGCCGAACGCCCGGATGTTCTGGTAGCGGTGCGGCGTCGACGAGCCGATCCCCGGCCGGTCCAGGCCGATCAGCCGGATCTTGTGGTTTTCGGCGTACAGGCGGGCCTCGGTGGGAATCTGGCGACGGGCGCCGGGGGTGCCGTGCAGCCAGAAGAACGCCCGGCCCTGCGGATCACCGAACTCGGCGAAGCCGATTTGGCGGTCCTCGCCGACGGCGATGTTTCCTTCGAGTTTGGGGCGGGCGATCTCGATGACCATGTCAAGCAGCTTGGCATGTCCGGCGCGGTTCACCAAGGGCGGTCAGGCGTTGAGCACCCGCTCACCGATGATCCGCCGCTGCCGCAGGTCGGCCACCTCCTCCTCGGGCAGTCCCAGCTCGCGCAGGACCTCGTCGTTGTGCTGGCCGAGCGTGGGCGGGGCGGTGCGGTGGTGATGCCGCGGTCCGGGCGTGATGCGAAACGGCCAGCCCGGGTAGCGGTGCGGCCCGGTGATCCGGTGTTCGAGTTCCTGGTAGTAGCCTCGCGCATCGAGCTGGCCCCCGATCAGCTCCGGGTCATACATCTGGTCTCCGGTGATCACTCGCTCGGCCGCGATCCCCTGTGCGTGCAGGGTTTCCACGATCGCCGCGGCGGTGCGCGTGCGGGTCCAGGCGGCGACGAGCGTGTCGAACAGCTCGTGGTCGATCGGCTGCTCGGGCATGGACAGCGCCACCCACACGTCGTCCTCGCTGGTCGGGTAGACGCCTTGCAGGTAGCCCCGCCGGCGATTGCCCTCCCGCGGGCGCACGACACCGTTCATCGAGTACTCCAGCACCGGTTCGGCGGTGACCGCGGCGGCGACCTCGATCTGGGCGATCTCGATGAGTTGGCCGGCGCCGGTGCGGTCGCGGTGCTCGAGCGCGGCCAGCAGGGCCACCCCGGCGTGCACGCCGACGATCGGATCGGCGGGCCCCTGCGGGTTGCACGGCGGGCCGTCGGCGTATCCGGTGGCCGCCGACATGCCCGAAACCTGTTCGAAGTTGAGCGCCCAGCCGACGTAGTCGCGCCACGGGCCCCGCAGGCCATACCCCGGCATCCGCACCACGATCAGGTCGGGCTTGACCGCCACCAACGAGTCGTAGTCCAGGCCGAACCGCTCGACCACTCGCGGCGAGAAGTTCTCCACCACGACGTCGGCCTGCGCGGCCAGCCGCCGAGCGATGTCGAGGCCCCGCGGCGACGTGAGGTCGAGCGTGAGGTCGCGCTTGTTGAGGTTGGTGCCTTGCCAGATGGGGCTGCGCTCGTACCAGTCGTCACCCTCGTAGGCGAGCGCGCCCGAATAGCGGTGGCCGTCGGGCCGCTGGATCGACTCGACTTTGACGATGTCGGCGCCGAATGCCCCGAGGTAGCAGGTCAGATAGGCGCCTGCCCAGAACGTGGTGAGGTCGAGCACCCGCAGCCCGGTGAAGGGCAGCGGCCCCGTCGACCGCTGCAGCGATTGGCCGTCGCCGGCCCACTTGGCGGCTCGCTTTCCGCAGCGGCGGGCCGGATAGTGCTGCGGCACGGGTGTTTTGGACAGCCTGAACGGCGGTCCGGGACGCCGAAGTGACCCGCTTCCGATGAAGAAACCCCGCGCGGCATACTGCGGGCAGTCGAGCACAGTTTCGCCGTCGTTGACTGGAGCGGCCGGAATACGCAGGGCCTGAGCCAGTTCCACGATCTCGGCGACGGTCTGACCGGCCAGCACCGGCTCGGCCTTGGCGAAGAAATCGTCGCGCTCCGGGCCACCCATCATGATGGCGATCTGATGTTCGCCGAACTCGGGCAGGCCGAGCATCGCGCAGGCGTCGAGCCAGTGCTGACCCGTCAAACAGTTGACGCCCACCCAGCCGTCGGCGGCCCGGACGATGCCCAGCATGGGCGCCGATCGCAGGTTGGCGGGCAGGCCGAGCCGCCGCATCCGCTGCGCCATCAACATCGGATAGGGCAGCGTCGACAGCAACGATTCCAGCTGCGAGACATCCACTTCGGTGACGCTGCCGGCCGACCGCAGTCGCAGCGCGGTCAGCGCGCCCAGCGCACCGTAGGCGCCCGAGACGTACTCGGCGATCCGGGCGCCGACCTGAACGGGCGGCCGTTCGGGATCCCTCGAGCTGATCCAGCCCGATGCCGCCTGCAGGGTCAACGGTGTGCTCGGCCGGTGACCGAACGGGCCGGACTGACCGAACGCGGAAATGCTTAACAGCACCAGTTCTGGGTTCAGCCGCTGCAGGTCGTCGATCCCGAGTCCCCATCCTTGCAGCATTCCCGGCGCGAGATCCTCCACCAGCAGATGCGCCCCGGCGATCAGCTCGCGCGCGGTCGCAAGGTCATCTGCGACCGAGAAATGAAGGGCAGCAATGCTTTTCCCAGCGTTGAGGTACTCGAACAAGCCGGACCGATCCGGGTCGACGACGCCCGCCGGGAACGGTCCCCAGCGCCGCAGCGGGTCTCCGGCGGGCGGCTCGATCTTGATGACTTCGGCGCCCAGGTCGACCAGAAGCTTTGCGGCGTAGGGACCCGCGATCTCACTGGCTATTTCGACGACGTGCAGCCCCGCGAGGGGTCCACTCACGCGGGAACCCCGATGGCCATCGGTTCCATGTATTGGTGTAGCCCGCCGATCCCACCGCCCTCGCGGCCCAGCCCGCTGAGCTTGAAGCCACCGAACGGCGCGCCGGCGGGACTGATGCCGTTGACGGCGATCTGGCCGGTGCGGATGCGGCGCGCCACGCCCAGGGCGCGGTCGACGTCGCCACCCCAGACCGCACCGGAAAGCCCATACTGCGAGTTGTTCGCGATGGCGACCGCGTCGTCGTCGTCGCGGTAGCGCAGCACGGTCAGCACCGGGCCGAACACTTCCTCTTGTGCGATAGTCGAATTCGGCTCCACCTCGGACAGTATCGTCGGTTCGACGTAGAACCCGACATCCAAACCGGCTGGCCGGCCTCCCCCGGTAACCAGCTTCGCTCCGTCATTCAGGGCGCCGGCGACGTGCGCCTCGACCCGGTCGCGTTGCGCCGCACTGATCAGCGGACCCATCTGCACCTCGGGATCGGTCGGATCGCCCACCTTCACCTGGCGGGCCAATGCTGCGAGCCGATCGACGATGTCGTCGTGCAGCGAGTCGGGCAACAGCAGGCGGCTGTGCAGAATGCAGGCCTGTCCGGCGTGCAGCGAACAGGATTCGAACAGCATCTGTTGCAGCATTTCGTCGGTGACTTGGGCGTCGTCGAGGACGATGCTGGCCGACTTGCCACCCAGTTCCAACAGGATTCGCTTCATCGTGTCCCCGGCGGCAGACATGACCTGGCGTCCGACCACCGAGCTGCCGGTGAAGCTCACCATGTCGATGCGCGGGTCGGTGGTCAGCAATTTGGCCGCCTCGACACTCGATGGCGTGACGACGTTGACCACCCCGGGCGGGATGTCGGTGTGCTCGTCGATGAGCCGCGCCAGCGCCAGCCCGGCCAGCGGTGTGAGCGGAGAGGGCTTCAGCACGACCGTATTTCCCGCGGCCAGAGCGTGATTCAGCTTCATGACGTTGAGGCAGTGCGGGAAGTTCCACGGCGTCAGCACCGACACGACGCCCAGCGGCGCGTGCCGCAGCACCGTGGTCCCGGCGCTGATGCCGGTGACCTCCTGGTCGACCAGCTGGGTGGCGAGCTGGGCGGCATGCATGGACATGAACCCGGCGCCGTCGATCTGCATGATGCGCTCGTTGGCGATGCAGCCCCACTCCGCCTGGGACAGCGCGAAGAAGTCGTCGGCGTGCTTGGTCAGCGCCTCGCCCAGCTGATTCAGGCAGCCGGCGCGCTGCTCGGCCGACATCGTGCCCCACGGCCCGCTGTCGAAGGCGCGGCGCGCCGCCGCGATCGCGTCGCTCACCTGGGTGACGGTCGCGTCGGGCGCGGTGGCGATGACGGCCTCGGTGGACGGGGAGACGTCGTCATAGCGGCCGTCCTGCGGCTCAACCCAATCGCCGTCGATGTAGAGCTGGTAGGTCTGGACAAGAGCGGGCGAATCGGCCATCTGCTTCCTCCGGTCATCTGATCACTTGGTGTACACCCACACGTGCCCCTCGTCAATCACCTGTTCGATGAAATCCGAGTTATTCCAATAATTTGGTGTCCTATTGACAGCGTGTCGCGGCGCGGAGTAGACACAGACCGCAAGACAGATTGCGCCAATCTGTCGGACCGGGTGCCTGCGGAAGGGGCTAGCCGTGCAGACTCATCCGCCGCTGCGCTCGCCAAGCTTCCCGCTGCACTCCCCCGACTTCTACGCCGGCGACCCCTATCCCGCCTACCGGGAACTGCGCGCGACGGAGCCGGTGTGCTGGAACGACGTCACGAACTTCTGGGCCCTGTTGAAGTACGAGGACATCCGGTTCGTGTCCAGCAACCCGGCGCTGTTCTCGTCGACGAAGGGCATCACGATCCCCGACCCGCATATGCCCAACCCGGTGCAACAGGGCAGTCTGATCTTCACCGACCCGCCCCGGCACCGGCAGATGCGCAAGCTGATCAACTCCGGATTCACCAAGCGTCGGGTGGCCGTGCTGGAGCCGAAGATCCGCGAGATCGTCACAGGCATTCTGGACGGCATCGAGCCCGGCTCGGTGCATGAATTCGCGGAGGAGATCGCCGCGCCGTTGCCCACCCGGATGATCGCCGAATTGATCGGCGCCCCACCCGACGACTGGGAGCAGTTCCGGGCTTGGTCGGACGCGGCCACCGGTACGGCCGATCCGGACATCGAGCTCGACCCGTTGGTGGCGGCCGGTCAACTCTACGAGTACTTCCGCAAGCTGATCGCCGCCCGCCGCGCGCGACCGTGCGACGACCTGCTGTCGGTGCTGGCCGGGGCCGAGATCGACGACCAGCGGCTGACCGATGAGGACCTGCTCAACTTCGCCTTCCTGCTGCTGGTGGCCGGCAACGAAACCACCCGCAATCTCATCGCGTTCGGAACGCTGGCGCTGATCGCGCATCCCGACCAATGTCGCATTCTCGCCGAAGACCCTGCGCGAATTCCGCTCGCCGTCGAGGAGATGCTGCGGTGGAACAGTCCCGTGGTACACATGGCCCGCACCGCGACCGCCGACGTCGAGATCCGCGGCCGGCGCATCAAGGCCGGCGAGGTGGTGGTGATGCTGTACGGGTCGGCCAACCGGGACGAGGACGTATTCGGGCCCGACTCCGAGGAGTTCGACGTGACCCGCCATCCGAACCCGCACATCGCCTTCGGCTGCGGCGAACATTCCTGCATCGGTGCACAATTGGCGCGCCTGGAGGCGACGGTGTTCTTCGATGAGCTGCTGCGCCGCTTTCCCGGCATAAAACTGGTGGGCGAGGTGGACAGGATGCGGGCCACCATGGTGCCCGGCGTGAAACGCATGCCGGTGCGGATGGGGGGCTGAGCCGATGGATTTCGAATACACGCCTGAGCAGGAGAAGCTGCGCGCCGAGATGCGCGCGTCGCTGGAAACCGTGATGACGCCCGAACGCATCGCCGCGGTCAGCGAGCGGATGGAGGGCGGCCCCGCTGTGCGCGAATGCGTCCGCGCCCTGGCCGCGGCCAATCTATTGGGCGTGGGATGGCCCAAAGAGTATGGCGGTCAAGGGTTTTCGGCGGTCGAGCAGTTCATCTTCGCTGAGGAGGCGCGCCGGGTCAGCGCGCCCATCCCACTGGTGACGCTCAACACCGTCGGGCCGACGCTGATGCACTTCGGCACCGAGGAGCAGAAGCAGCGGTTTCTGCCGGCGATCCTGGACGGCACCGTGGAGTTCGCCATCGGCTACTCCGAGCCGGGCGCGGGCAGCGACCTGGCCTCGGTGCGCACGACCGCCGAACGGGTCGGCGACGAGTACGTGATCAACGGCCAGAAGATGTTCACCAGCGGCGCCGCCTACGCCGACTACATCTGGCTGGCCGTGCGCACCGATCCGGATGCCAAGAAACACAAGGGCATTTCCGTCCTCATCGTGCCGACCTCATCGCCCGGCTTTTCCTGGCAGCCGCTGCACACCATGCCCGGCATCTCGACGTTCTACACGTTCTACGACGACGTCCGGGTGCCGGTCAGCGCGCTGGTGGGCGCGGAGAACCAGGGCTGGCAGCTGATCACCACGCAGTTGAATTTCGAACGCGCCGCGCTGGGCAATCTCGGTGCGCTCGAGCCGCTCCTCGAGAAGACGTTGGACTGGGCCGTCAGCACCAAGCTCGACGGAGGCCGCGTCATCGACCAGCCCTGGGTGCAGCAGGCCCTGGCACGGGTCGAAGCCCAAGTCGCCGCATACAAACTCGTCAACCTGCGAGTGAACGCAGCGATGACGCAGGGCGTGCTCAGCATGGGCGAGGCATCGGCGGCGAAGGTGTTCGGCACCGAGCTCACCGGAGCGGTCGCCCGGGAGCTACTCGAGGTACTCGACGGCAACGGGGTGCGGCGCGGTGCCGACGCGCCGCTGCGCGGCGCGCTGGAGTCCGCCTACCGGCAGGCCGTCATCAATACCTTTGGCGGCGGAGCCAACGAAATCCAACGTGACATCATCGCCATGGCCGGGTTGGGCATGCCGCGGGCACCGCGCGACCTGCGGGCCGCGAAATAGTCAGGAGGACGAAACCAAGTGACCGACTCAGAAACCGTCAGCGCCAAGGTGCGGGCCCTGGTCGGCCAGCCCACCGGCGGCACCGGAAAGCCCTCACTGGCACCGGACCCGGTGAACCAGCCGATGATCCGGCACTGGGCGTACGCGATGGCCGACATGAACCCCGTCTACATCGACCCCGAGTTCGCCGAGTCGTCGCGGTTCGGCGGCATCGTGTCACCGCCGGTGATGCTGCAGACGTGGACGATGCCGTCGCCGAAGCTGGAGGGTATCGGCGAGCGGGGTGGGGCGCCGATCGAGATCCAGAGCAATCCAACGGCCTTCCTCGATGAGGCCGGCTACACCAGTACGGTGGCGACGAATTCGGAGTTCGAGATCGAGCGGTACCCGCGGCTGGGCGACGTGATCAGTGCGACGACGGTCTACGAATCCGTCTCCGACGAAAAGCAGACCGCGCTGGGCACCGGCTTCTTCCTCACCTGGCTGACGACCTACACCGACCAGCACGGCGAGGTGCTGGGCCGGCAACGGTTCCGCGTGCTGCGGTTCAGGCCGGCAAGCTGATGGCGGCCCGCCTGGCGCCGGCGATCACGCCGGACACCGACTTCTTCTGGAATGGGTTGCGGGAGAACAAACTCCTGATCCAGCGCTGCGGCGGCTGTGGGCAGTTGCGCCACCCGCCCCGCCCGATGTGCCCGCACTGCCGGTCGCTGCAGTGGGAGGCGATCGAGTCCTCGGGGCGCGGCACCGTCTACAGCTACGTGATGCCACACGAGCCCAAGTTTCCGTTCTTCGAATACCCCTACATCGTCGTCCTGGTGGAACTCGAGGAGGGGGTGCGCCTGGTGTCGAACCTGACCGGCATCGACCCTGCCGACGTGACACCGGGAATGCCGGTCCAGGTGTACTACCAGACATTCGATAACGACCTGGTGCTGCACCAGTTCCGGCCGAGCGCTTGAATCATGGACTTCTCGTTTACCGATGAGCAGGAGACGATCGCCAAGCTTGCCCGCGATCTGTTCGAGCGTCGCGCCACGCCGGAACGGCTGACCGAGCTCGAAGCCGGCGACGTCCGTTACGACGCCGCGCTTTGGAAAGAGCTGGCCGCCGCCGACCTGCTGGGCATCGCGCTGCCGGAGTCCGTGGGCGGCAACGGTGGTGGCTTCGTAGAGCTCGGGGTGCTGCTTTCCGAGGTCGGCTACAGCGTCGCACCGGTGCCCGCCTTCGCCGCGCTGGTGCTGGGCGCCGACCCGATCTCGCGGCACGGCAGCCACGAACAGCAACAGCGCTTCCTGCCGGGCGTAGTCACGGGATCCCGGATCCTGACAACGGGATTGGCCGAACCGGGCCGCTCGGACCCGGCGAGCCCGATCACCACCGCACGCCGCGACGGCCCGAACTGGCGCCTCGACGGCGCCAAGGAGTTGGTGCCGGCGGCGCAACTCGCCGACACGGTGCTGATTCCCGCCGTCACCGACGACGGCGACGTGGGCCTGTTCCTGCTGGCCGCCGACGCCCCCGGCGTCGAGGTCCGCCCGGTACCCACCACCAACCGCGAGCCACATGCGGACGTATTCCTGGACGGCGCAACCGTTTCCGCGACGGATGTGATTACCGGTGACGGGCTGGTCGAGTCGCTCCACACCCGCGCCCTGGTGGCGCTGTGCGCGATCCAGCTCGGCGTCGTCGAGCGCGCGCTGCGCATCGCCGCCGAATACACCACGGGCCGCGAACAATTCGGTCGCCCGATCGGCAGCTTCCAGGCAGTGCAGCAGCGCATGGCCGACGCGTTCATCGACGTCGAGGCGATCCGGTGGACCACCTGGCAGGCGGCCTGGCTGGTCACGCACGAACGTCCGGCCGACCGGGCGGCGCGCATCGCGAAGTTCTGGGCCGCCGACGCCGGCGCCCGTGTCGCCGCCACCGCCCAGCATGTCCACGGCGGCATCGGCATCGACGTCAGCTATCCCCTGCACCGCTATTTCCTGTGGGCCAAGCACAACGAGCTGACCCTCGGTCCGGCTTCGGCGCAGCTGGCCCAACTCGGCGCAACGTACTCGGAAGGACCCGCATGACGACCACCACCGGCCGTACCACCACCATCCGATGGCAAGAAATCGCGGAGGGCGACGAGGTCACCCCGCTTGAAATCCCGATCACCACAACGATGATCGTCGCCGGCGCGATCGCCACCCGGGACTTCATGCCGGTGCATCACGACCGCGACTACGCCAAGCAGCAGGGCTCGCCCAACCTGTTCATGAACATCTTGACCACCAACGGCTACTGCGTGCGCTTCCTCACCGACTGGGCCGGACCCGAAGCGATGGTGAAGAAGCTGTCCATCCGCCTCGGGGTGCCGTGCTTCCCCGACGACCCACTGCGGTTCACCGGCCGCGTCACCGGCAAGACCGAGGGCTCGGATGGTGAGAACTTCGTCGAGGTCACCTTCGCGGGCGCGAACAGCCTGGGAGACCACGTCTCGGGCACCGCGGTGCTCAGCCTGCTCGACGGATCCCAAGCATGAGCCGGACACTGTCCGGCGCCGCGGCCATTGTCGGGATCGGCCAGACGGAGTTCTCGAAGGAATCCGGGCGCAGCGAGCTGCAATTGGCGTGCGAGGCCGTCAGCGCCGCACTCGACGACGCCGGCCTGGCGCCCAGTGACGTCGACGGCATGGTCACCTTCACTATGGACTCCAGCGACGAGATCGACATCGCCCGCAATGTCGGCATCGGCGACCTGAGCTTCTTCTCCCGCGTGCACCACGGCGGCGGTGCGGCCGCCGGCACCGTCGTGCACGCGGCGATGGCCGTGGCCACCGGCGTCGCCGATGTGGTGGTGTGCTGGCGGGCCTTCAACGAGCGGTCCGGCTTCCGGTTCGGTGGCAGCGGCCGCAGCATGGCCGAAACACCGTTATTCATGGCGCATTACGCACCATTCGGACTGCTCACGCCGGCAGCCTGGGTCGCGGTGCACGCCCAGCGCTACATGTCGACGTACGGCGTCACCAACGAGGACTTCGGCAGGATCGCCGTCGTCGATCGTAAACATGCCGCGACCAACCCCGATGCCTGGTTCTACCAGCGCCCGATCACCCTGGAAGACCACCAGAATTCACGCTGGATCGTCGAACCCGTGCTGCGGCTGCTGGATTGCTGTCAGGAGAGCGACGGGGGCGTCGCGCTGGTCATCACCAGCGCCGAACGCGCGCGCGACCTGCGCCAGCCGCCGGCCATCATCACCGCGGCGGCCCAGGGCGCCGCCCACAACGGCGAGATGATGACGAGCTACTACCGCGACGACATCACCGGGCTACCGGAGATGGGTGTGGTTGCCCGGCGGCTGTGGCGCGATTCGGGCCTGAAACCGCAAGACATTCAAACCGCCTTCATCTACGACCATTTCACGCCGTTCGTGTTCGCCCAGCTCGAGGAACTCGGATTCTGCGGGCGCGGCGAGGCCAAGGACTTCGCCACCATCGAGCGGCTGTCGCTCGGTGGCGAGCTCCCGATCAACACGAACGGCGGCCTGCTCGGCGAGGCCTACATCCACGGCATGAACGGCATCACCGAGGGGGTGCGCCAGGTGCGCGGCACCTCGCACAACCAGGTCGACAACGTCGAGCACGTGCTGGTCACGTCCGGAACCGGCGTGCCCACCAGTGGTCTGATACTCGCGCCGGCCGGCTGAGGGGACGTCATGCCCAGGCTCGCGCTCCTGACCGCCCACGGCGGGCCCATCGAGCTGGCCGAATTCCCGTTGACCACACCGGCGCCGGGGACCGCGGCGCTGCGGCTGCGGATGGCCGGCATCTGCGGGTCCGACTTGCACATCTTCCGCGGCGAGCTGCCCCTGCCGTGCCCGTTCGCCATGGGTCACGAAATGGTCGGCGAGATCGCCGAACTCGGCGAGGGCCTGACCACCGACGCGACCGGGAAGCCGCTGGCCGTCGGCGATCGGGTGGTGGCGCCGTACTTCTGGTTCTGCGGCAGTTGTCACGCGTGCGCGCGGGGTCGGTCGTACGCATGCCAGAACCTGATGGCCGGCGAATACCGCACCCACGATCAGCCGCCGCACTTCGTCGCGGCCTACGGCGAGTACTACTACACCAGCCGCCGGCAGCCGTTGTATAAGGTTCCCGCCGACCTGCCCGACGAGGCCGTCGCCCCGCTGAACTGCGCGCTGGCCCAGGTGCTTTTCGCATTGCGCGACGTGCGGCTCGGGGACACCGTCGTCATTCAGGGCGCGGGCGGGCTGGGCATCAACGCCGCCGCCGTCGCGCGAACGGCGGGTGCCGCGGCGGTCATCGTCATCGACAAGATCGCCGAACGACTGGACGTCGCCGCCAATTTCGGGGCCACCCACTGCATCGACGCCAGCTGGATCTCGGCCGCCGAGGTCACCGAACGGGTGCGCGAACAGACCGGCGGCATCGGTGCGGACTGGGTGCTCGAGGTTGTGGGGGTGCCGGGCGTCATTCCGGAGGGGATCGGGTTCCTCAACAACGGAGGGACGCTGCTCGAGGTCGGCAACGTCGGGATGGGACGCACCTTCGAGCTCGACCCGAGCGCACTGGTCTACGGCAACAAGTCGGTGCGCGGCGTGATGCTGTATGACCCAGTTGCCCTGGCCACCGGTCTTTCGTTCCTGCAGCGCACCAGTTTTCCCTTCGAGCGGCTGATGCCCAAGCCGTTTCGTCTGGCCGACGTCAACGCCGCGTTCGCGTCGGCCGACGCCGGGCTGGTCCCGCGGGGGGCTTTGATTCCATGACGACTCAGCCGGCCCAGGAGACCCCCACCCGCGAGCTCATCGTGGAGTCCGCGTTCGCGTGTTTCGGCAGTCAGGGATTGCACAAGGCAACCATCGTCGACATCGCCAAGCGGGCCGGCGTATCGCGCAGCACCATCTACGAATACTTCTCCGACAAGGCCTCGATCGTCGAGGCGTGCGCCGAACACGCCTCCGAACGGTTCTACCGGGAGATGACCAAGGCGATGGAGCGCGGCGCCAGCCTGGAGGAAAAGCTCTGCTCGGCAGCGGTTTTCGTCACTCAGGCGCGACGGGTCATCTCGTCCGAGAAGTACTTCGACGAGGACGCGATCAGCCTGCTGCTGACCAAGGACGCCGCCGTGCTGCTGCGCGAATGCGTCGAGTTCTTCGCCCCCTACCTGTCCGCCGCCAGGCTCACGGGTGAGGTGCGCAAGGACCTCGACATCGAGGCCGCCGGTGAGTGGTTCGCGCGTATCCTGTTCTCGCTCTTCAGCACGCCGTCCTCGACGCTGGACATGGACAACCCCGACGTGGCTGCGGAATTCGTTCGCGCCCACGTGGTGCGCGGCTTCGCCAGCGACCGACCGCGACGGCGTTGAGCGCACAGTGACGGCGTTCAGTGACCGCGCTGCGCCAGTGCCCGCAGGAAAAACGTCAGGTTGGCGGGCCGCTCGGCCAGCCGCCGCATGAAGTAGCCGTACCACTGGGTGCCGAATGGGACGTATACCCGGACCTGGTTGCCGGTCTCGGCAAGGCGCCGCTGCTCGTCGTCGCGAATTCCATAGAGCATCTGGTATTCGAATTCGTCGCTGCGACGGCCTGACTCGCGCACCAGCTCGGGAACCGCCCCGATGATCTCCGGGTCATGGGAGGCCACCATCGGGTAGCCGGACCCGGCCATCAACGCCCGCAGGCAAGCCAGGTATGAGTCGGTGACCTCGGTCGGCTCGCGGTAGGCCAGCGACCCGGGTTCGTCGTAGGCCCCCTTGCACAGCCTGACCCGGGCGCCGGAGGCGGCGAATTCCTCGCAGTCATCCAGCGTGCGCCGCAGATATGCCTGCAAAACAAGCCCAAGCCATGGGAATTCGGCTCGCAGGTCGCGCACGATCTGCAGCGTCGAGTCGGTGGTGGCGTGGTCCTCGGCGTCCACGGTCACCCATACCCCGGCACGCTGCGCGGCGGCGCAAATCGACCACACGTTCTCCCGTGCGATCTTGTGCCCGTCGCGGTCCAGCGACTGCCCCAGCGCCGACAGCTTGACCGAGACTTCCAGCGGTCGGACCGTTTCGCCCGCGCTGCCGTCTCCAGCCAACGTGTCGATCAGGTCCAGGTAGGTCCGCACGGCAGCATCGGCGTCGTCGACGTCAACGACGTCCTCGCCCAGGTAGTCGACGCTGACGAAGCGGCCCGAATCACGAAGGGCCGCCACGCTGTTCAGCACGGAATCGATCGTTTCGCCGGGCACGAACCGGTGCACAACTTTACGGGTCACCGGCAGCCGCTCGGCGGTGCGGCGCAAGCCCTCGCGGCGGCTCGCGGCCATGATCGCCGGGCGCAGGGTGGCGGCGAACAGCCCGGCCATCAGTCGGCACCCATGTGCGGATAAGTGTGGTCGGTTGCCGGGATGAAGGTCTCCTTGATGGTGCGAGCCGACGTCCAGCGCAACATGTTCAGCATCGATCCGGCCTTGTCGTTGGTGCCCGAGCCACGCGATCCCCCGAACGGCTGGCGGCCGACGACCGCGCCGGTCGGCTTGTCGTTGATGTAGAAGTTCCCGGCCGCGAAGCGCAGCCGGTGCTGGGCGGTGAGCACGGCGTCGCGGTCGTCGGCGACGATGGCGCCGGTGAGTGCGTATCGAGACCCGGTATCGACGACGTCGAGGATGCGCTCGTAGTCGTCGTCGGGGTACACGTGCACCGACAGCAGCGGGCCGAAGTATTCCGTGGCGAACGACTCGTCGGTCGGGTCGTCGGACAGCAGCACCGTCGGCCGCACGAAATAGCCTTCGCTGTCGTCGTATTCGCCGCCGACGGCGATGGTGACGTGCGGCGCACCCTTGGCCCGCTCGATGGCGTCGACGTTCTTGATGAAGGCGCGCCGGTCGATCAGCGCTCCGCCATAGTTGGTCAGATCGGCGACGTCGCCGTAGCGCAGCGCGGCGGTCTTGCCCAGGAAGTCGTCACCCATGCGTCGCCACACCGACCGGGCGATGAAGGCCCGCGACGCCGCCGAGCATTTCTGCCCCTGGTAGTCGAACGCGCCGCGGATCAGCGCGGTGCACAACACGTCCGGCCGGGCCGAGGCATGGGCGACGACGAAGTCTTTGCCGCCGGTCTCGCCGACCAGCCGCGGATAGCTTTGGTAGCGCCCGATATTGGCGCCCACCCGCTGCCACAGCTGCTGGAAGGTGGCCGTCGACCCGGTGAAGTGGATGCCGGCCAGCCGCGGATCGGCCAGTGCCACATCGGAAACCGCAAGGCCGTCACCGGTGACCAGGTTGATCACCCCCGGCGGCAGTCCCGCCTCCTCGAGCAGCCGCATGGTCAGATAGGCCGACAATGTCTGGGTGATCGACGGCTTCCACACCACGGTGTTGCCCATCAGGGCCGGTGCGGTCGGCAGGTTGCCGGCAATGGAGGTGAAGTTGAACGGCGTGATGGCGTACACGAAGCCGTCCAGTGGGCGGTATTCGCTGCGGTTCCACTCGCCGGGTCCGCTGATCGGCTGCTGCGCCAGGATCTGGCGCGCGAACGCCACGTTGAATCGCCAGAAGTCGATCTGTTCACAGGGCGAGTCGATCTCGGCCTGATAGACCGACTTGGATTGACCGAGCATCGTCGCGGCGGCGATCCTCTCCCGCCACGGCCCGGCCAGCAGGTCGGCGGCACGCAGGAACACCGCCGCCCGCTCATCGAACGGCAGCTCCGCCCAGGCGCTTTTCGCGGCCATCGCGGCCTCGATCGCCGCCGTCGCGTCCGCGTGCCCGGCGTTGGTCAAGGTGCCCAGCTTCGCGGCGTGCCGGTGCGGCTGGACGACGTCGACGCGCTCACCGTCGCCCATCCGATGGGCACCGCCGATGACATGCGGCAGCTCGCGGGGGTGATCGCGCAGCGCGGCCAGCTCGCCGAGCAGTCGGGCGCGTTCCGGGGAGTGCGGTGCGTAGTCGTGGACCGGCTCGTTGGCCGGCATCGGGACCTGGGTTATCGCGTCCATGCTGCAAGGGTCCGCCCGACCGCGGCGCAGGGAATTAGCTGATCGGACAAGATGAGCCCGTACCCATAGTAGAATCGGACAACATGGCCGGCGTGGGGCTGGGGCAGTTACTGCTGGCCCTGGACGCGACCCTGGTCAGCCTGGTCGACGCGCCCCGGGGCCTGGACCTGCCGGTCGGGTCGGCGGCACTGATCGACTCCGACGACGTGCGGCTCGGGCTGGCGGCCGCGGCGGGCTCCGCCGACGTCTTCTTCCTGCTGGGCGTGGCCGACGACGAGGCAGTGCGCTGGATGAACAAGCAGGCGCGCGAACGCGTGCCGGTCGCCGTCTTCGCCAAAGCGCCGTCGGATGCCCTCGTGACCACGGCCGTCGCGGCCGGCTCCGCGGTGGTGGGCGTGGACCCGCGCGCTCGCTGGGAGCGGCTCTATCAGCTGGTGAACCATGTCCTGGAGCACCACGGCGATCGTGCCGATGCGATGGACGACTCGGGCACCGACCTGTTCGGCTTGGCACAATCGCTCGCCGACCGCATCCACGGCATGGTCAGCATCGAAAACGCGCAATCGCACGTCTTGGCCTACTCGGCCTCCAACGACGAGGCCGACGAACTGCGCCGTCTTTCCATCCTGGGCAGGGCGGGCCCGCCCGAGCATCTCGAGTGGATCGGCCAGTGGGGCATCTTCGACGCGCTGCGGTCCGGCGGCGAGGTGGTCCGCGTGGCCGAACGGCCGGAATTGGGGCTGCGTCCGCGACTGGCCGTCGGTGTCCACCAGCCCGCACCCGATGCGCGCCGACCGCCGGTGTTCGCCGGAACCATCTGGGTGCAGCAAGGTTCCCAACCGCTGGCCGACGACGCCGAGGAGATGTTGCGCGGCGCCGCCGTGCTGGCCGCCCGCATCATGTCGCGGCTGGCGGCCCGGCCGTCCACGCATGCCCGCCGGGTTCAGCAACTCCTCGGCCTCGCCGACGCGGAAACCCTTGCGCACGTCGACGCTGCCGCGGTCGCCCGCGAACTCGGTCTCGCCGCCGACGGCGACGCGGCCCTGATCGGTTGGGACGCGGCCGACGGTGCACCACGTCACGGCCGGCTCGCCGACGTGATTGCGTTGAGCGCCAGCGCATTTCGATCTGACGCGCAGGTCGCCTCGAACGGCGCGAGAACGTATGTGCTTCTCCCCCAGACCCGCAGCCGGTCGGTCGCCTCCTGGGTGCGCGGCACCATCGGCGCCATCCGCGCCGAACTCGGCGTGCAGCTGCGGGCGGCAATCGCCGCGCCGGTCGCGGGACTCGCCGGGGTCGCATCGGCGCGCACCGAGGTGGACCGGGTGCTGAATAGCGCTGTGCGGCATCCCATTTCGTTCGGACAGGTGACGTCGCTGGCCGAAGCGCGCACCACGGTGCTGCTCGACGAAATCGTGACCCTGGTCGGCAGCGACGAACGATTGATCGATCCGCGGATCGTGGCACTGCGCGACGACGATCCGGTGCTGGCGAAGACGCTACGGACCTATCTGGACGCCTTCGGCGACATCGCCGCGGCCGCGCAATCGTTGCGGGTGCATCCGAATACGGTTCGCTACCGGGTGCGACGGATCGAGAACTTGATGTCGACGTCGCTGGCCGATCCCGAGGTGCGGCTGCTGTTTTCACTGGGGTTACGGGTGCTGGAAAGTCATTGACGTGCCGGCTTTCCCGCCGCAGCGGCCGGTATACGCGAAAATCCAGCGGCGGCAACCTTGCCCGCATCTGCGGCCGCCCGTTCACCCGGCTGGACGCCTGGCCTTACTGGCTATTCGCCGTCTCGGCTTCCTCGAGGAAGCGACCGACCACGTCGGGGCCGGTGGAGTGCATCTTGATGGACAACTCGAGCAACCTGTCCTTGGCCTGCTTGGGCAGCAGCTCGATCGATCGGGTGGTGGCCGAGTCGTACTTCGCCCCCGGAAAGCGCTGCAGCAGAGTGTCTTTCTGCTCCTCGGTGGCGTAGATCTCCAGTAGCTTCATACCGGCGAACGCCTCGTTCGCCAGGTCCGCCATCCCGGCATTCGCCAGCGCTTCCAAGCGTTCCTCGTTGATCCAGACGTTGACCTTGATGTTCCTGTCGCCGATGCTCATGAGTTCTCCAGTTGGTTCAGCGTAAAGACCGGCAGCCTGTCCTTGAGATACTCCTCGGTGACGAACGGCGAACCCTGACCGTACTTGGCCGCGCTGTCCATCACGACTTCGAACACCTCGTGCCGCATCACCTTTTGGGTTGGCTTGACCTCGTCGGTCAAGATGCTTCGAATCAGGCTGCCGCTGAAGCTTTGTGCTTGATCGTCATGACCGCACAGGGCCGAGTTGGTGACCTCCTGGCATACCGGGCAGTACCAGTTCTCGCGCAGGAATACCGGCTTGATGCCCAGCTCGCTCCGGTATTGCTTGAGGATGTTCTGGGAATCGTAGGGGTGGTAGAAATCACCCACCCCGGCGTGGTCACGACCGAACATGTGATGCGTGCAGCCGAGGTTTGTCCGCAGGATCGCATGGAAGATGGCCTCCCGGGGCCCGGCGTAGCGCATGTCCCACAACGTGAACGACACCAGGTGCACCTCCTCGCGGAAGTACCCACTGGTTCGCAACTCGTTCTGCGCCAAAAGGATTGCCTCGTCGATGTAGTCGCCGACGCGCTTTTGTCCGATGATGGCATTGACCAGCACGCCCGTGTTGAGCTGGTCGACGGGCTGATCCTCGTTCGCCGCCAGCCAGGCCTGCTTCATCAAGGCCTCGTGGCCGGTATGCGGAACATTGCGAGTCTGGTGAGCGACGGCCCGCTTCCAGTCCTTTTTCGCCAGCACGTCCTTATGCTGCTTCGGCGTGAGCCAGAAGCTCTTGAAGGGTTCATTGAACACCGGCTCGTTGATGAGCGTGATGTCACCGCCGATGAAGCGGTTCGCGTAAGCCAAGGTCTTCTTGACGCCCGGGTGCCGAAGATCGGTCGTGCCGTAAGTCTTTTCGGCCATCCGTGCCAAGTCGTATTCGTAGATCTCGGACACCTCGAAGAGCGCCATCGGGGCGTCGAGATATTCGAGGACGACACTTTCGCCCTCCTTCACCCCGAACCTCTCGACGTCCTCCGCGGAGAGGTCGAACACGATCGGGATGCTCCATAGCGTGCCGTCGGGCAGCTGAAACTTGTCCAGCGTGCCATCCACTTCACGTCGGCCCATGAACCCCGTCAGCGGGGTGAAGAAGCCGTAGGACAGGCTGATCACCTCGTGCGCGGTGGCTTTCGAGATCGGGATGCGCGGTAGCCCCTCGATCTGACTCGCCGCATTTTGTGTGGACACCCGTTCCACGATCGGCTTCCCGTTATGACCTTGGTAGCTCATGAAAGTGACCTCGTTTCGCGTAATCAGCGGTTACCCGTGCGGTGAACGGCTTCTCATGCCGCCGCCGGACCCGTACCGCTAGGTCTCCCGCCGGCCCCAGACCGAGATGACGCCGACCCGCTCGAGGTGGGCGATCACTTCCTCGGCCAGCGTGTCGGCGTCCTTATTGCCGCCCTCGAGCCGCAGCTCGGGCTGCGCCGGCGCTTCGTAGGGGTCGTCGATTCCGGTGAACCCCTTGATCTCGCCGGCCCGCGCTTTCTTGTACAGCCCCTTCGGATCACGCTGCTCACAAATCTCGATCGGGGTGTCGATGAAGATCTCCTGGAAATCGCCGTCGCCCAGGGTCGCCCGGATAGCGTCCCGATCGCGAACGTAGGGGCTGATGAACGCCGTCAGCACGATGGTGCCGGACTCGCAGAACAGCTTCGCGACCGCCCCGATGCGACGGATGTTCTCCTCCCGATCCTGCGCGGAAAATCCCAGGCCGAACCGCTTCGCGAACTCGGGTCCGTGGCGTTCCTCGAGAAGATCCGGACCGGCATTGAGGCCATAGCGGACGTTGTCCCCGTCCAGCAAGTAGCTGCGGATTCCCCGCTGGTAAAGCTTCTGTTCGACGACGTTGGCCACGGTGCTCTTGCCGCTGCCGCTCAGCCCGGTGAACCAGATGACGCAACCCTTGTGGCCATTGAGCTTCTCGCGCTCGGCGCGGCTTATGTGATGTTCGTGCCAGGTGATGTTGTTCGACATTGCCAGCTCCTGTTCACAACGTTTCAGCCGCGCATGGACGCGCCCACAAATCTGCACCCGACACCGGGCTTCGGCGCGGTAACTCGCCGCATCGATCCTGGTCACGCGTCTTCACCATATTGTTTATCAACGAATCCGGACCAGAACCAGTCCACAAGTAAAGATGGTCAACTTACGCTAGTTTTTCGTTGCGGGACGACCACACGCCCAAGCCGCAACGCCCCAACTGTTCGACCACCGCGCGGGCCGCGTCGGCGCGAGGCTATTTCTCGCTGGATTGTTCGGAGCCTTCGGACTCGGCTTCCTCCGTGGGATCCTCGATGATTTGATAATCCGGATCGACCATCGATATCTCCCGGGTGCCGGTCTGGCGAGCCTTCCCGGTGATCCGCAGTACCTGACCCGGCTGGATGTCGTCGCCCCCGTGGCCGGGACGGAAGGTGACGGTCATTTCGCCGGTGTGGTCTCCGATGACGATTCGCCGGTAGGTCCGGCCGCGGGTCGTGATGTCTTCGACCTCGCTGACCCGGCCTTCGACGCTGGCACGCTGTCCCGAGATCAGGCCGGCCACCCTGACCACCGATCGCGATCCCTGCGGGTGTTCGTAGGCGTCGACCTTCTGGTCCTCGCCCTGGGACACCCACGCCTCGAGCTTTTCGATCGCCTGCGCGATCCGCTGCTCGACGGTGTCGGGGTAGGCCTCCCTGATCCGCGTTTCGACGTCGTAGGGCACGATCGTCGCCGCGGCGTCGGGGATGAGGCTGACTGCTCGCGAAATTTTGTCGGCGGTGCGGTCGTGCAGCAGCCGACCCAACAGTGGGCCGAACGTCCGCCGCGGCAGCAGCACCGTCACATTGGTGCGCGGGTGCTCATCACGGGCCTTGACGACCAGCAGCTGCGCGGCCCGGCTGATCCGGCGGTCCGGGCAATCCACAATCCGCAGCGGGGTGTCGAGTTCGAAGTGGTCCCAACGCTTTCGCAGCAGCGCCGCGTGGGCCGGGTCGACCATGAAATGCACCGCGATCAGCTCGTCGGCCCGCAAGCCCCTGCCGTAGCGCAATGCCTCGATCACCGCCAGGTCGACGGAGTCGATCAACACGAACACCCGGTGCCGCGCGTACTTCACCAGTTCCGGGCGGTCGGTGCGGAACATCTCGAGAATGGCTGCCTCGGCGCGGTATTCGCGGTTGAGCCGGGTCAACATGAACACCAACAGTGGGAACACGACGACCACAAGCCAAGCACCCTCGGTGAACTTCGCCACCGCGAAGATGCCCACCACGATCGTCGACAGGATCGCCGCGGACAGGTTGATCGCCAGCCGGCGCCGCCAGCCCGGTTCCCGATGCGTCAGATGGTGTTTGGTCATCCCGTAGCCGGCCATCGAGAAGCCGGTGAACACGCCGATCGCGTAGAACGGCACCAGCGCGTTCACCGAGCCGCCGGTGGTCACCAGCAATGCGACCGAGAGCGCCGTCAGCGTGATGATGCCGTTCGAAAACACCAGGCGATGGCCGCGTTTGGTCAGCTGCCTGGGCAAAAAGCGGTCTTCGGCAACGAAACTGGCCAGCGCCGGAAAGCCGTTGAAGCTGGTGTTCGCGCCGGTGAACAGGATCGCGGCCGTCGCCGCCTGGACCAGAACGTAGCAGACATCGCCCACCGCGCCGTTGCCGAAGACGGCCCGGCCGATCTGCGACAGGACCGACGGATACTCCGTCAGATACGGCGTGGCGTGGGTGACGTGGGCCAGGTAGGCGACACCGGCCAGCAGCAGGCCCAGAATGGTGGCCATCGCGGTCAGCACCCGACGCGCGTTGCGGCCCTGCGGCTTTCGGAAGTAGTCGACGGTGTTGGAGATGGCTTCGACCCCGGTCAGCGACGAACCGCCGTTGGCGAACGCACGCAGCAGCACCAAGATCGTGGCGCCCATCACCAACCCGTTGCCCTGGTGCACCGGCACCGTCCCGGCCATCTGTGCGGGATCGTAAATCGGCAGCTTTCCCAGGACGGCGCGGACGACGCCGATCACGATGGTCAGGCCGACCATGACAATGAAGGAATAGGTCGCCACCGCGAACGGCAGTCCCGCTTCTTTCAGCCCGCGCAGGTTGGCGTAGCAGATGAGCAGCACGACGGCGACGGTGAGCTCGAGGCTGTACGGGCCCAGCGCGGGAATCGCCGAGACCACCGCGACGGTGCCCGCCGCCGACTGCACGGCGACGGTGACCACATAGTCGATCAACAGGGCCGCGGCAGCGATCTGAGCCACCCGGGGCCCGAAATTGTCGCGCGCGACGATGTATGAGCCACCGGCCCGGGTGTAGGCCATGACCACCTGCCGATACGAGGCGGCCACCAGCACCAGGATCAGCAGAATGACACCGGTGATGGGCAGCAGGAGCAGGAATGCGGCCAGCCCGGCGTGGGGCAACAGTTCGATCAGGATCTGCTCGGGACCATACGCGACAGAAGAGACCGCGTCGGGCGAAAGCGCGCCCAACGCAACCGGATTCGATAACTTCTCGGAAGCGATGTCCTCGGTGATCAGCGGCTTCCCCAGGAAAACCCGCTTGGCTAAGTCCCCTAGCGAAAGCGGGATGCGCACCTTGCTGGCCGAACTGGTCACGAGCACCGTCCTTACCCGAAGTCGAGAACCTGAGACGCCTGTGATGCATTGTGCACGCTCGCCCGTTTCGGGCGCGGGCGGGCGGGGCGTGCCGGGTCAGGCGAGCCGCTGCACGGCGGCGGCGATCCGCTCGTCGCCGGCGGTGAGCGCCACTCGCACGTGCTGCGCACCGCGCGGACCGTAGAAATCACCCGGCGCCACCAAGATGCCGCGCTGGGCCAGCCAGGCGACGCTGTCGTGGCATGGCTCGCCACGGGTGGCCCACAGATAGAGGCCGGCCTCGGAATGGTCGACGACAAAGCCCGCCGAACGCAGCGCGGGCAGTAGGGCTGCGCGGCGCCGTTCGTAGCGTTGCCGCTGGGCCAGCTCGTGGGCGTCGTCGTCCAGGGCGGCCACCATGGCGGCCTGCACCGGCGTGGGCACCATCATGCCGGCGTGCTTGCGCACCGCCAGCAGCTCGGCGACCAGCTCGGGGTCTCCGGCGACGAAACCGGCCCGGTACCCGGCCAGCGACGAGCTCTTAGACAGAGAGTGGATGGCGATCAGCCCGGTATGGTCCCCGTCGCACACCGACGGGTGCAGGATCGACAGCGGCCGGTCATCCCAGCCCAGCCCCAGGTAGCACTCGTCGGAGGCCACCACGCAGCCCCTGTCGCGGGCCCAGCCGACCACCTTGCGCAGGTGCTCGGCGCCCAGCACGCGTCCGGTCGGGTTGCTCGGCGAATTCAGGTAGTACAGCGACGGTGATTGCGGGCCCAGTTGGGCGAGCGAATCCGCGCGCAGCACCCGCGCCCCCGCCAGCCGGGCCCCGACGTCATAGGTCGGATACGCCAGCTCGGGCACCACGATCACGTCAGCCGGGCCCAGGCCCAGCAGCGTGGGCAGCCAGGCGATCAGCTCCTTGCTGCCGATCACCGGCAGCACGGCCGCCTCGGTCAGCCCGGTGATGCCGAACCGGCGGTCCAGCGCCGCGACCGCCGATTGACGCAGCCTGGCGGTGCCCGCGGTGACGGGATATCCCGACGCCGAGGCGGCGGCGGCCAGCGCCGCCTGGATCACCGGGGCGACCGGGTCGACCGGGGTGCCGACGGAGAGGTCGACGATTCCGCCCGGATGGGCGCTGGCCTGCGCCTTCGCGTCAGCCAGAGTGTCCCAGGGGAACTCCGGCAAGGACGCCGACACCGTCGACCGGTGCTTTTTGAGCTGGTGTGGCACCGGGTCGCTCAGTCGCCTTCGCCCTGTGGTGGCAGATCCTTGACCACTTGCGGGTCGTTCTCGGTCAAGCCGACCTTGGCCGCACCGCCGGGCGATCCCAGCTCGGCGAAGAAGTCGGCGTTGATCTGCGTGTACTGGCTCCACTGATCCGGCACATCGTCTTCGTAGTAGATGGCTTCGACGGGGCACACCGGCTCGCACGCCCCACAATCGACGCATTCGTCGGGGTGGATGTAGAGCATCCGAGCGCCTTCATAAATGCAGTCGACCGGGCACTCCTCGATACAGGCTTTGTCCTTGATGTCGACACAGGGTTCGGCGATCGTGTACGTCACAGACGTCTCCTCCATGTACTAGGGCTGAAATGTCGGGCTGCTGCTCAGCTCGCACCGGCGCGTCCGGCGCTTCCGGTGAAGCTCTCGGTTACTGATACTAGACGTTGCAGATACAGGTCAACCATTTGGCACGCCCGTCGGCGCACAGATTTAAGACCGGCAGTCTCGGGCCCTGTGACCGGGTGAGGTTTCGCCCAGGGCGAACACCACAGACAGGGCGCTGACCTGCAAAGAGTAACGCCTCGGCGGTGCCACTCGATAGCTGTTGCGGTGCGAGCGCGCTCGCGGAGCCTGGTAATCTCAACACGAAAGACGGCAACCGCTGGGCAGACGTTCTCGCCGGAATAGCGGTGCATTAACTGGGGAAGGTGTCCACACATGAGGCTGTCGTTGAGCAAATTGAGCGTTGCGGTAGGCGGCGCGGCGGTGGCGTTGACCGCCGCGGGCGGGGTCGCATCGGCTGATCCTGCGGACGCGATCATCAACACCACCTGCAACTACGGGCAGGTCATCGCGGCGCTGAACGCGACGGACCCGGCGGCTGCCCAGCAGCTGAACTCGTCGCCGGTGGCGCAGTCCTACATCCGCAACTTCTTGGCCGCACCGCCGCCGAAGCGCCAGCAGATGGCCCAGCAAATCCAGGCCATGCCGTCGGCGCAGAAGTACTACGACGACATCAACCAGGTCGCCGTCACCTGTAACAACTACTGAGCCGATCGCTTCGCAGGAAGCGGTTCAGTAGCCGCCGAGCAGGCGGCGCACGCGCCTTAGGTTTCTGGCCCGACGCGGCCGCGAATGCGTGCTGGATCAGCGGGCCTACGCCCCCAGAGCAGCAGCACGCGCGCGGCCGCGTCGGTTTCCAGGGTGGCCGGGCCGTCCGCCTCGGCAATGTCGATGGTGATCTGATCCGAGTTGGCGGCCAGGACGGCGTCGTCGATTCGTCGCTTCACGGCGTACCCGCCGCCTGTGACAAAAAAGCGAACTACGCGGCCAGCGTCGTGTAGTCGGTGGTGCGTTGCCGCGCCGGACGACCGATGCCTTCGGCGATCGCGATCAGCTCGGCCACCGTCTTGGCCGAGCCGTGTTCGGAGCCGGCCATCCGCGAGATGGTCTCCTCCATCAGCGTGCCGCCCAGATCGTTGGCGCCGCCGTTGAGCATCACCTGCGTGCGTTCGACACCCAGCTTGACCCAGCTGGTCTGGATCTGGGAAATGCGGCCGTGCAACATGATTCGCGCAAGCGCGTGCACCGCACGGTTATCGCGATGGGTGGGCCCCGGACGCGACGCGCCGGCCAGATACAGCGGCGAACTCTGGTGCACGAACGGCAGTGGCACGAATTCGGTGAAGCCGCCGGTGCGGTCCTGGATGTCACGCAGCACGTTGAGGTGACCCACCCAGTGCCGCGGGTTGTCGACGTGGCCGTACATCATGGTCGACGACGACCGCAGCCCCACTTCGTGTGCGGTGCTGACGATTTCGATCCACAACGACGTCGGCAGCTTGCCCTTGGTCAGCACCCAGCGCACCTCGTCGTCCAGGATCTCGGCGGCGGTGCCGGGGATGGTGTCCAGGCCCGCTTCGCGCAGGCTGATCAGCCACTCGCGAATGCTCAAGCCGCTCTTGGTCACTCCGTTGGCGATCTCCATCGGGGAGAACGCGTGCACGTGCATGGACGGCACCCGCGCTTTAACGGCCCGCACCAGATCGGCATAGCCGGTGACCGGCAGCTCGGGGTCGATGCCACCCTGCATGCACACCTCGGTGGCGCCTTGCACGTGCGCCTCCCACGCACGGTCGGCGACCTCCTCGGTGGACAGCGAGTACGCGTCGGCGTCGCCTTTGCGCTGCGCGAACGCGCAGAACCGGCACCCGGTGTAGCAGATGTTGGTGAAGTTGATGTTGCGGTTCACCACGAAGGTCACGTCGTCGCCGACGGTCTCGCGGCGCAGCGTATCGGCCAGCGCGGCAACGGCTTCCAGTGCCGGACCGTCGGCGGTCGCCAGCGACAGGTATTCGCTGTCGGAGCAGCCGGCGGGGTCACGTTCGGCGGAGCGCAGCGCGGCGAGCACGTCGGTGTCCAGACGCTCTGGCGCTTTGGCGCCCTGGGCGGCCAGTTCGTGGACGTGGGCGCGGATCGATTCCCAGTCGCCGAAGGCACTGTCGATGTCGCTGCGGGTTTCGGTGTTGCGGCCCTCGCTGTCGATCGCCGCGTTGAGGTCCACCCGGCCCGACGAACCGACGTCGTCGGGCTCCTGCCACGGCATCCCCACGGGGTTGACGTCGCGAGCCAGTCCGGTAGCCGGATCGGCCAATGCCGTCACATGTCCGGACACCCGCGGGTCGATCCAGGCCGAGCCCGCCTGCACGTATTTGGGCTGCGCAGTCAGCCGCTGGACCAGCTCGTAGCCGGCTTCGGCGGTGACGGCGGCCAGATCGTCCAGGGCCGGCCACGGCCGCTCCGGGTTGACGTGGTCGGGGGTCAACGGTGACACCCCTCCCCAGTCGTCGACCCCGGCACCGATCAGCGCCAGGCACTCGTCGCGCGACACCAGGTTGGGTGGCGCCTGAATGCGCATCCCGGGTCCGAGCACCAGCCGCGCCACCGCCACAGTCGCCAGGTAATCCTCGATGCCGGCGTCGGGGACCGCGGCCATCGCGGTGTGTTCCTTGGCCCGGAAGTTCTGCACGATCACTTCCTGCACGTGACCGAATTCCTTGTGCGACTTGCGAATAGCGTGCAAGGTGTCGGCCCGCTCGGCGAGGGTCTCGCCGATGCCGACCAGCAGGCCGGTAGTGAACGGAATCGACAACCGGCCCGCGTCGGTCAGAGTGCGCAGGCGGACGGCCGGATCTTTGTCCGGGCTGCCATAGTGCGCAAGCCCTTTCGTTTCGAACAGCCGCCGCGATGTCGTCTCGAGCATCATGCCCATCGACGGCGCCACCGGCTTGAGCCGGGCCAGCTCCGCCCAAGTCATCACACCGGGGTTCAGGTGCGGCAACAGCCCCGTCTCTTCGAGCACCCGGATCGCCATCGCCCGCAGGTAGGACAGCGTCGAGTCATAGCCACGCGCCTCCAGCCACTCACGCGCCTCCGGCCACCGATCCTCGGGACGGTCACCGAGGGTGAAAAGCGCTTCCTTGCAACCGAGTTCCGCACCGCGGCGGGCGATGTCCAGAATCTCGTCGGGCTCGAGGTACATGCCGGCGCCCTGGGCGCGCAGCTTGCCCGGGACGGTGACGAAGGTGCAGTAATGGCAGCTGTCCCGGCACAGGTGGGTGACCGGAATGAAAACCTTGCGCGAGTAGGTGATCGGTAGCCCGCCACCCGGGCCGCGGCGACCGGCCGACTGCAGACCCGCGTCGCGCACCCGCGCCGCGCTGGCGCACAGATCCGCCAGGTCGGCGCCCCGCGCGGTCATCGCGACCGCCGCCTCGTCGATGTTCAGCGCCACGCCATCTCGAGCCCGTCGCAATACCCGCCGCAGCGCCGAGGCACTGACCTCACCCGAGGCCTTGCCCGGAATCACAGGGTCTGGCAGAGCGGTAGGCTCCTCGCCCGGAGTCAACAGCACTTTTGTGTAACTTCCCGACGATCGAATTTCATCCGTGGGTCCCAACATGTGAAATCGTGGCACCCGGTGGCGGGTCCGGTCTGGGCAACAGTCAACAGTAGCGGCACACCCGCGTCGGTGAGCGGGCGACTCCCGGCCGAACGTCAGGCGCCCTGACCGCGCCGCCATAGCACCCACACGGGCGGTGCGACCCCCAGAACCAGCAGCAACAAGGCCCCGTAGGCCATCAGGCCGCGGCCCCCCAGAATGACGTCGTCGGCCGGGCCGCCCATGCTGATCACCGCCACCGTCAGCAGCCAGGTCCATAACGGCAACGCGGCCAGCCGCGGCGAGCGGGTCCAGCGACCTGCGGCCCACACCAGCGCCGCGTTGACCAGTCCGGAAATCAGTCCGCTGATGGGAAACGGAACCGTCCCGATGTACAGAGGCAACAGCAGAGCTCCGGCGAGTGCGGAGAGCACCCCGTCGACCGCCAAAAGGGCCAACACGACGAAACGGATCGCCGGATCGGTTGCGCCGCTGTCGTCGACGGAGGCGACGCGTGGCTTGGTTTCGGTCAGGTCGGGACGCTGTCGATGTTGGACATGATGGAGCCGATAACCCACTGGAAGCTGTCCAGCCGGTCCTGCCAGTGCTGCAGATTAGGGTCCAGGTCGGGGTCCATGCGAATTCCTTCCGTGGCTGCCTGGTTGGCAGCTTACCGCGTCCGGGCCGACGGAAGATCAAGCCCTGCGAGCAGGTCCGTTTCCCAGCCGCGCCCGTCGCGCTCCCCCGCGGCTCCGGCCGCCAGGACGTAGTGCTCTTGCCCCACTATCGGTATCGCCGCGTTGTTGGACAGTGCGCAGGCCCGGCCGGTCGGCCCGACGACCACCTGGGTGGCGTGCGCTGCGAGCGCCGCCCGCTTGGCGGCCCAGGCCTGCGGGCCGGTCTCGACGACGGCGTCGATGTCGGCATCGGCGTACCCGAAGGAGAACTCCTCTTTCGGCGGGACCGACCATTCGGGCCGCAGATCCTCGGGCGTCAGCGCGTCCATCGCCGCCTCGAATGCGGTCGCCGCGAAGACCGACCAGTAGAACTTCGGTACGTCCCACGGCTCGCCTGGGTATTCGGCGGCTTTGGCTCCCGGGCCGGCCGCGGCCACGGCGGCCGCCGTCACCCGGTGCGCGTGCACATGATCGGGGTGGCCGTAGCCGCCGTCCGGGTCGTAGGTCACGACGACGTGCGGGCGCTGCTCCCGAATGACGGCCACCAGCGCGCCGACGGCCTCGCGCTCGTCGGCGTCGATGAACCGTTGCCGGTGCCGCCGGGGAGTGCCGCGCATGCCCGAATCGCGCCACCGGCCGGCGCCACCGAGATAGTGCGGTTCGCCGATGCCCAGCGCCCGCAGCGCGGCGGTCAATTCGCCGATCCGGTAACCGCCGAGTTGGTCGGCGCGATCGACTGCGAGTCCGGCCCAACGATCGCCGATCACCTCGCCCTCCTCGCCCAGCGTGCAGGTGACGACGCGAACATCCGCCCCGCGGGCGGCGTAGTGGGCGATGGTGGCGCCGGTGCCGAGGCTTTCGTCGTCGGGGTGCGCGTGCACGAACAGCAGCCGCGGCGTCTCAGGCATGGACGGCACCCTACCGTCAGCGGCGCCGCTTTCGGCAGCCCGGCGGCTACCCGCCGATAGGCGGCAGATAGGAACGCACCCGGCTACTATCGAGGGGTGCCCCAGCTCACGGACGCAAACCGCGCCGGCAGCCGAAGCCGCCGGCGCGGCGAAGTCCTCGAACGCGCGCTCTACGAGGCCACTCTGGCCGAGCTGACCGAAGTCGGTTACGGCGGCCTCACCATGGAGGGAATCGCGGCGCGGGCCCACACCGGCAAGGCCGCGCTGTACCGACGCTGGGATACCAAATGCGAGCTGGTGCACGCCGCTTTGGTGTACGCGCTGCCGCCGCTGCCCGAGCTGCGGTCCGGCCGTTCGGCCAGAGAGAACCTGCTGGCGATGTTCACCGCCCAGCGTGACCTGCTGGCCGGAAAGACCGGCTTCCCCGGTCTGGAGGTCATCCATCAGCTGTTGCACGAACCCGAGATGCGGGCCATCTTCGCCGACGCGGTGGTGCGGCCGCGCCTGCAGATCGTGGAAGCGATCCTGCAGGCCGCCATCGAAGACGGCGACCTCGACGCAAAGGTCGTCACGCCGCTCACCGCCCGCGTCGGGTCGGCGCTGATCAACCAGCACTTCCTGCTGAACGGGTCGCCGCCGAACCGGCGCGAGCTGGCGCTGATCGTCGACACCGTGATTCCGCCGCGGGCAGCGCGGCCCGCCGACTGACGACGCGGGCTACGGCCCGGTTTTGATCCACTGTCCGGCGTCGCCGACGATGCCGACCGGAACCGCACCGGACAAGCTGACGTTCTGCACGCTCGGCCCCGCCGCGACGATCGTGGTGTCCTGCAAGATCGGCAGCACGGTGGACATGTTCCACAGTCGCGGTTCGACCGCGGTGATCACGTCGTTGATGTTCTTGGTGCCGTTGAGGGCGGCGTCGATGTTGGACTGGATGCTGCGATCGCAGATCCCGGTCAGGTTCGACGGCGCCTGCACCAGCGCATTGGGATCGGCGGGGCGGCTGGGCGGCGGCGTCGTGGTCGGTGTCGTCGACGCGGTGGCGCGCCCGGTGGACGGCGCGGCACCGGCGGTGGTGGAGGGCGCGGGCGCCGCCGCGTTGGAAATCGGAACCTGGGTGGATTCCAGTGCGCGACAACCGTACCGGGAGGCCAGCCGGGTGGCCAGGTTTCCGCCCGCCTGATGCCAGCCGACGATCGCGTCCACGCGGTTGTCGTTCAGCGCGTCGTGGTAGAGGGTCACCGGGTCCAGCGCCAGCACGGTCGCGGCGATGCCGACGTTGCGCAATCTGTCGGCGGCGGTATTGGCCACCGCGACCGCGGTCGGGTCGTTTGCCGCCACCCCGATGACCAGCGAAAGCTGTTGGCCGTCCTTGCTTATCCGGCCGCGGATGACCTCGGGGGGCCCGGTGTTCGGCGTCGGGACCGGCGGGGCCCCGGAAGCCGAAGCGTTGGGCTCGACCTTGTATCCGGCCCCCTCCAGCAATGCCAGCGCCGCCGGCGTCGTCATCGCCGGTGGCGCGGTCGGCTCGTAGCCGGGGTCGCTCGGCGCCCGGATCTGGGCCTGATCCAGGGTGACCGTGTTGTCGCTGCCCGCTCCGACGGCGGCCAGCAGGTCGACATCGAGCAGCCCCAAGATCGCCTTACGGACTTGCGTGTCAGCCAGTTTGGCCTCGGTGGCGCGCAGCGTGAGCTGCATGACCCGCGGCGTGACGATCCGGGCGGTCCGGACGTCGGGAATGGCGGACAGCTGCGCGAAGGCCGCCGAACCGCCGTGCACCTGCGCCACCTGGGTGTCGCCGTTGCGCACCGAATCGGCCAGCGCGGCGGGCGCACCGGCGCGGCGGAAGAGAATGAGCCCGGGTTTGGCCGGTGGGCCCCAGTAGCGGTCGTTGCGCGCCACCAGGATCTCGTCACGCTGCGGGTCGATGCTCTCCACGCGGAACTGCCCGCCGGTGACCGGGAGCGCCCGGGCCAGGCCGGCCGCGAAGCCGCCGGGCACGTCCTTGACGATGTGCGCCGGAAGGATGTTGCTGAACAACTCTTTCCACGCCGGATACGGTTCGGCGAAGGTGACCACCGCCTGCTTGCCCCCTTCCAAGGACTGCACTCCGGTGACGAGGTCGTACCCGGCCGGGTCCACCACCCCGGGCTGGCTGACCATCTGGTGCCACAGGTACCAGAAGTCGTCGGCGGCGATGGGCGCGTTGTCGGTCCACTGCGCCTCGGGCCGAATCTTGTACGTCACCGTGAACGGGTTCTGGTTGGACACCTCGGCCGACACCAGCAGGGTCGGGTCCATCTCCCAGCGCGAGCCGGTCGGCGTGTTGGGGTCGGGGACCGGCCGAAAGGCGCTGGGCAACACCAGCGCGCTGATCGCCGCGTTCACCGGGGACAGGTCGGACAGCAGGTGCGGATTGAAGCCGGCGCCGATCGAGTCGATGCCCATGATGATCTCGCTGACCCGCGGCGGCGGCGGCACCGAGTTGTGCGGCGTGTCGGTGCTTTGCGGCGCCGGCGGCGGGTTGACGGTACAGGCCGAAACCACGAGTCCGACCAATGCGACCAGCCCGCTCAGCACCATGAACCAACGGCGGACTCGTCTCGGCACGCTGATCAGGTTATCGAGCAGCCGCACAGCAGCCCGTCCGACCACGCGGCGTTAACCCCGGGCCTTGGCGCGCGATCGGCTGCGGGCCCGGGCGGTGGCGTCGAGCTCGACCTTGCGCACCCGCACGATCTCCGGGGTCACCTCGACGCATTCGTCTTGCGCGCAGAATTCCATGGCCTGCTCGAGATCGAGCTCGAGCGGCCTGGCCAACGTTTCGATGACATCGGCGGTCGAGGACCGCATGTTGGTCAGCTTCTTCTCGCGGGTGACGTTGATGTCGAGATCCTCAGCGCGCGGGTTGATTCCGACGACCTGACCCTCGTAGGTGTCCTGGCCGGGCTCGACGAAGAACTGGCCGCGGTCGGCGAGCTGGATCATGGCGAACGGTGTGATGACGCCCGCCCGGTCGGACACCAGCGAGCCGGTGTGGCGCGCCCGGATCTCGCCCGCCCACGGCCGATAGCCGTCGAACACGGCGTTGGCGATGCCGGTGCCGCGGGTCAGGGTGAGGAATTCGGTACGGAAGCCGATCAGGCCGCGGCTGGGCACGATGAAGTCCATCCGGACCCAGCCCGCCGCGTGGTTGGTCATCTCTTCCATGCGGCCCTTGCGGGCGGCCATCAGCTGGGTGATCGCGCCGACGAACTCGTCGGGGCAGTCGATGGTCATCGCCTCGAACGGCTCGTGCAGCTTGCCGTCGATCGTCTGCGTGACCACCTGCGGCTTGCCGACCGTGAGCTCGAAGCCCTCCCGGCGCATCTGCTCGACGAGCACCGCCAGCGCCAGCTCGCCGCGGCCCTGCACCTCCCAGGCGTCGGGCCGGTCGATATCGACGACCTTGATCGAGACGTTGCCGACGAGTTCGGCGTCGAGCCGCGACTTCACCATGCGAGCGGTCAACTTGTGACCTTTCACCTTGCCCGCCAGCGGCGAGGTGTTGGTGCCGATGGTCACCGAGATGGCGGGTTCGTCGACGGTGATGCGCGGCAGCGCGTGGGCGTGGTCCGGATCGGCCAGCGTGTCACCGATCATGATCTCCGGAATGCCCGCGACAGCGACGATGTCCCCGGCGATGGCCTCGTCGGTGGGCGTGCGTTCCACACCCTCGGTCACCAGCAGTTCGGTGATCTTCGCGTTCGTGATGACGGGATGCCCGTCCACCTCGCGCATCCAGGCCACCTGCTGGCCCTTGCGGATCCGGCCCTTGTAGATGCGGATCAGCGCGAGCCGTCCGAGGAAGGCCGAGGCGTCGAGGTTGGTGACCAGCGCCTGCAGCGGTGCCTCGGGATCGCCCTGCGGCGGCGGGATGTGCTCGAGCAGAACGTCGAACAGCGGATCGAGGTTGTCGCCCTCGGGATTCTCGCCGTTGGCCGGTTCCTTTGTACTGGCGATGCCCGCTCGTCCCGAGGCGTACAGCGTCGGCAGATCGAGGGCTGCCTCGGCGGCCTTCTGCGCTTCCTCGTCGAGGTCGGAGGCGACGTCGAGCAGCAGGTCGTGACTCTCCGAGACGACCTCGGAGATCCGGGCGTCCGGCCGGTCCGTCTTGTTGACGACCAGGATCACCGGAAGGTGGGCGGCCAGGGCCTTGCGCAGCACGAACCGGGTCTGCGGCAGCGGCCCCTCGGAAGCGTCGACCAGCAGCAGCACCCCGTCGACCATGGACAGCCCGCGCTCCACCTCTCCGCCGAAGTCGGCGTGGCCCGGGGTGTCGATGACGTTGATGACGGTCGTCGTTCCGTCGGCATTCTTGCGATGCACGGCCGTGTTCTTGGCCAGGATCGTGATGCCCTTTTCTTTCTCCAGGTCCCCGGAGTCCATCAGGCGCTCGACGGCGTCGTCACCCCGGTGATGCAGCGCACCCGACTGCCGCAGCATGGCGTCGACCAGGGTGGTCTTTCCGTGGTCGACGTGGGCGACGATGGCGACGTTGCGAAATAGCACGTCGGTGATTGTGGCAGCGGGGGCCCCGGATAGCGAACCGGCTGGTAACCGGACGCCCCTCGCCGGCCGCTACCAGCCCCGTCGGCGCGGTGCCGTACCGACGAGTTCGCCCTTGCCCGCGGCCTCGCGGCTGCGATGCACGATATAGGGCCTGAACAGGTAGACGACCGGGGCGCCGAACACGCGCACCAGCCGTCAAAGGGCCCGGCTCAGCGCCCCTAACCAGCCACGATCGGCTGGCACCCAGTCCAGGTCGTCCAGCTCGGCCGCCGTGATCCAGCGCAGGGCGCGGTGATCGCGGGCGTCGGGTTCGCCGCGGATCAGGCGTACGCGGTAGGCCCGCAGCGTGAACCGGCCGTCCACCGCGATGTCGGCGCCCAGGCGGTCACCCACCGCGATGTCGCCGACCGCCAGCCCCAACTCCTCGGACAACTCGCGCGCCAGCGCGTCGCGCTCCGTTTCCCCGGGCGCGACCTTGCCACCGGGCAGTTCCCAGCGGCCGGCCAACTCGGGCGGACGGGCGCGTTGTGCCACCAAGACCTTGGAGTCGCAGATAAGGGCGCCCGCGACGACGATCTGGGTCGGCATGGCCAGTGACGGTATACCGTCGGCGGCACCCAGCTGGGTACGACGCCGTAGCTCGGCGGTAGCAGATTCAACGCAAATGGCAGCTAAGCGTGGCGATGTGGATCGAATTCGCTTGCGGCACACCGGCTCTCTTACGATCTGAGCGTCACCGTGGGATACTCGACGCTAGTTGGTCACCATCTCTAACAGGCACTTCCTCAGAATGGGGGGTTGGCAATGACCATCGAGCCCGCAAAGACATTCCGCCGCACCTTCAGGGGCTATGACACGGCTGCGGTCGATGCCCACATCCAGGTGCTGCTCGCCAAGCAACAGTTCCTGATCGACGAAGTTCAGAACCTGAGGGCCCAGCGCAACCAATCCGGCGATGAAGCGGCCGCGCTGCGGATTGAGGTCGCGTGCCTCGCGGATGAGGTCGCCCTCCTCTCTGACACCTCGCCGTCGCCCTACGCGATGCACCATCGGATGGCAAAGTTGCTGCGGCGTGCGCTCGATGAGATTTCCCAGATGCAGGCCGAGGCGCGCGCCGAGGTAGCAGCGCTGGTCGCCGAGGCCGAGGCCGAGACCGAGACCGCCCAACGAGAGCATCGGGAGTTGCTGGCCGACATCGCGGCGCAGCGACAAGCGCTGGAGGCGGAGTGCGCGGCAACCAGGAAAGAGTTCGACACAGAACTCGCCAGGATGCGCGCTGAATCCCGGTCGTTGATCGATAAGGCGTGGCAGGATGCCCAGCAGGAGCGCGATCAACTGCTCGCCGAGGCAAAACAGAGGGCGCGTCAATCCGATGAGCAGGCCCGCAGGACGCTGGCCGAGGCGAATCAGCAACGCATCATGATCCTGGAAGAACTGATGGGCGTGGCTCGCGACCTCCACCGGGTTCCGGCGATCCTCGAGTCGGCATACCAAGGACGAAACAACGCGCTGGAGCCAAGCGTCGTGGTGCAGCTCGATCAAAAAAGTCAGACGCCAGGTCCCGCTGTTGCCTCGTAAGTGACCCCCGTCGGGGCAGGTCCATATACGGCGTGTAGCCCCACTTGATCTGCTGCGTATTCATCCCCACGGCGGGGCCGGTGACGGTATACCGTCGGGGGATGGCTGTGTTAACGGATGAGCAAGTAGACGCCGCACTGCCCGATCTCAACGGTTGGGAGCGCGCCGAAGGCGCCCTGCGCCGCTCGATCAAATTTCCCAGTTTTCTCGCCGGCATCGATGCCGTGCGCCGGGTGGGCGAACACGCGGAGAGCAAGGACCACCACCCGGACATCGATATTCGTTGGCGGACAGTGACTTTCGCTCTGGTCACACACTCCGAGGGCGGCATCACCAAAAACGACATCGAGATGGCCCGCGATATCAACGGCATCGTCGACGGCTAGACCGCGGCCGGGCCCGTCTGTTCGGTCTCCCGGCTGCCGGCGGCCGCGATCCAGATCAACGTCGCCACCGCCGCCACGATGTAAATCAGTCCGGCCCAGGCCAGGTACCACGGCCGGCTGATCTGCCAGATGGTCGGTTGAGCGAAGCTGAGCAACCACGGCACGCCGATCGCGGTGAGGGCCAGCCAGCCCCAGCCGACGATGCCCGCCCCGCGCCACTCGCGCACCGGGCCGTGGATCGCCCAGATCATCAGCGGCACCAGCCATACCCAGTGATGGGTCCAGGAGATCGGTGAGAGCAGCAGCCCGAACAGCTCCACCACCACAAGCCTGCCCAGCCGGTCGGCGGCGTCCAGGGCGCGCCACGCCAGCACGGCCAGCACCGCGGTGACAGCGACGGCGGCCACCAACAGCGGGCCGAATCCGACGTCGTGGCCCAAGATCCGCGAAAGGCCGCCGCGCCATGACTGATTGAACGAGGTGGCGATGGGGCCCACCCGGTGGGCGTCACCCAGCAGGTCGGCGAAGTAGTAACGCGTCTGGTCACCGACGACCAACACCGAAATCCCCACGGTGGCAACGAAAACGACCGCCGAGAACGCCGCTGCAGCCCACCGGCGGGCGCCGACCAGATAGACGCCGGAGATCGCGGGGGTGAGCTTGATTCCCGCCGCCACGCCGACCAGCAATCCCGACAGCCACCACCGCGTGCTGTACACCGCCCACAGCACCGCCGTCATCAGCAACACGTTGACTTGGCCGTAGTCGAAAGTGCTGCGCAGCGGCTCGATCCAGATGGCTACCGCCGTCCACAACATCGCGACGCGCCGACCGGCGGCGCCGGCCGCGACGCCCATCAGGCGCTGGCTGAGCCGGATCGCGCCGTACAACGCGGCCATGGTCGCGATCTGCCAAACGAAGGCCACCAGGCCGAACGGCAGCAGGTGCAGCGGGTAGAACACGACCGCCGCGAACGGCGGGTAGGTGAACGGCAGCGGGAAGTCCGGCGTCTGGTCGGCGTAGACGTAGCTGTACAGGGTGCCGGGGTGGTCGATCGCGGCGGAACCGCCGAGGTAGACGTGCAAATCGACGAAGTTCGCGCCGTTGGGCGCCAAATACGTCCAGGCCAGCCGCGCGGCGATGCTCGCGATGAGCAGCATCGGCGCGGCCACCTGAAGAAGGCTCGCCAACCGCTGGGTACGGGGTGCCGCCGGAGCGGCGGCCGAGGTGGTGTTTATCCGCCCGACTTTAGCGAGCGAGGTACCCGCCAGCGCGCCGTCGGTCCCCACATCTGTCCTAGGAGTGGTTATTTCACGCGTTCGGTCACCGGTCCCACTCGTATCAGTAACGAGTTCATAAATGCCACACGTGTCACTTGAGTCCCATCTGCATCAAAGTAACTTCAGCGCCGGACCTGCAATCGATCAATCAGGGAGAGTCATGCCAACCATCTGGACTTACATGCGAGCAGCCGCCGTCGTGGTCGGTTCGTCCGCAGCGCTATTGACGGGCGGGATCGCCCATGCCGACCCCATGCCGGCCCCGGCCGTACCGAACATTCCGCAGCAGCTGATCAGCTCGGCGGCCAACGCACCGCAAATCCTGCAGAACCTCGCGACCGCACTCGGCGCCACGCCGCCGGCGGCCCCGGCCACTCCGGGCATCAGTTTCCCGGGTGTCCCGGCGGCCACTTCGCCGGCAACCCCGGCGGCTCCGGCGGCGGGTCTTCCGTCGATTCCCGGACTGACCGCGCCGACGAGCCCCGCCGCCCAGGCGCCTGCCCAGGCGGCCAACCCCTTCCTTCCGGGGCTGGCGCAGTCGGCCACCCCGGCCGCGCCGTCGACGGCGACGGGCGGCATTCCGGGGATGATCCAGGGCCTGACGGGTGCGCAGCCGGCCGCTGCGGGTCCCGCCGCTCCGGCCGCGCCATCGATCCCGGGCCTGCCGGCGATCCCGGGGCTGTCGTCTCCGGCGGCACCGGCCACCCCGCCCGCGCCGCAGATTCCGCAGGCGCAGGTCAACATGCCGGCGATGCCGGCCGGCCTGCCGGTCAGTGTGCCTCCGAAAGTGACGCTCCCGCAGGATCTGCCGGCGCTCGCTTCGGGTCAGGCTCCGGGCGCGCCCGCGGCACCAGCGGCACCCGCACCGGCGGTTAGCCCCGCCGGACCGGCAGCGCCGCTGCTGGCCGCCCTGCCCTGATCAGTTTCGTAACCGACTAATTCACTACCGAGAACCGGAGGACACCGTGGCAACCACTTGGAATCTGTCCAAAGGTTTGGCCGCTGTCGTCACGGCATCGGCTGTCGCGTTCGGGCTCTGCCCGAGCGCGGCAGCCGACCCGGCGGCGCCGCAGCCGATACCGCAACCGAATGCGGCCCAAGCGCTGCCGGGTCTGCCTGCCTTGTCGCAGCTGAGCCCGCTCATCCAGCAAGCGGCCGCCGACCCTCAGCAGGCGACGCAGCTGCTGATGGCCGCAGCGCAGGCTTTCGCCCACAACCCGAGCACGCCCAACGAGTCCAAAAACGTTGCCGCGGCTGTCAATCAATTTGTCGCCGAGCCCGGCGCGCCGGTGCAACACGTGCCCGCGGCCGGGGTAGAACCCGGTTTGCAGGCTCACCTGCCCGCCGGCATCGACCCGGCTCACGCGGCCGGCCCGGCCCCCGAGGCCGCGCCCGCTGCGGCCCCGGCACCCATCAATGCCCCGGCACCCGCTGCGGCCCCGGCGCCCGAGGCGCACCTGCCGGCCGGTGTCGACCCGGCTCACGCGGCCGGTCCCGCACCCGCTGCGGCACCCGCCGCACCGCCCGCCCAACCGGCCAACGTGCCTGTCGCCGCGCCAGTCCCGGCACCACCGGCGCCGGCCGCAGCACCACCGGCGGCCCCGCCGGCACCGGCCGCCGCACCACCGGCGGCCCCGCCCGCACCGGAGGCCGCACCCGCACCGGCACCCGCGCCCGCACCGGCACCGGACGCCGCCCCTGCGGCGGCGGCTCCGGGGTTCGGCCCTGACTCGCCTCCCACGCAGGACTTCATGTACCCGTCCATCGGCACCAACTGCCTGGCGGACGGCACCAGCGCCATCGCCACGGCGCTGTCGGTGGCGGGGCCGGCCAAGATCCCAGCCCCGGGACCGGGGCCGGGCCAGACCGCCTACGTGTTCACCGCGGTCGGCACACCGGGACCCGCCGAGGTGCAGAAGCTGCCGCTGAACGTCACCTGGGTGAATCTGACCACCGGCAAGTCGGGGACCGTCGCGCTCACGCCGCGTTCGGACATCAACCCGGAGGGGCCGACGACGCTGAGCGCGATCGCCGACACCGGCTCGGGCAGCATCATGTCGACGATCTTCGGGCAGGTCACCACCAAGGAAAAGCAGTGCCAGTTCATGCCCACGATCGGCTCGACGGTGGTGCCGTAGCAGACCGGCGCCGCCGCCGTCTCACGGCCCTGACGCGCGTGTCCCCGGCCGGGGGCACGCGCGTTCGCGTTAAGCAGTCCAGCTAGTACGCCATGAACAAGATGGCGTCGCGGTCGTACTCGAGGCCAGGATGATCGCTGGCGAGGTGAGCTTGGGTCAACTCGACCAGCTCGTCCTCATCCTTGCCGACGATGGCTTCGCCGCACGGACACGTTATGTGTGTCTTCACCTTGTCGCCCTTCCCTTCTGTGGACTTGCTACTTCGCCGCTTTGGCCGCCGCTTTCATCTGCTTCTTGTACGCGCGCACTTTCCCCATCGATTGGGCGTCGACGATGTCGGCGACGGATATGTGCGAACCGGCCTTCCCGAACTCCCCCGCCGCGGCGCGCCAGCCCTTCGGCGTCACGCCGTACTGCTTGCCCAGCAGCGCCAAAAAGATCCGCGCTTTCACGTCCCCGAATCCGGGCAAGCCCTTGATCCGCCGCAGCAGCTCGCTCCCATCGGGATCGCCGGCAGTCCACAATCCGGCCGCGTCGCCGTCGTAACGGTCCACGATGATCTGCGCCAGCGTTTGGATGCGCTTGGCCATTGACCCCGGAAAGCGATGTATTGCAGGTCTTTGCGAGCACAACGCGGCGAACTTATCCGGGTCGTACTCCGCGATTTCGGCGGCATCGAGGCTGCCCATCCGGTCCGCGATCTTCTTCGGTCCGGCGAACGCCGTCTCGAAGGGGACCTGCTGATCCAGCACCATCCCGATGAGCAACGCCAACGGACTCTGGTCCAGCAGCTCGTCGGCCTCAGGATCTTGAGCGAGGCAAATTTTCACCGTCAACGATCTTCCTTCCGCGCAGGACTCTGGGGCCGGGGAGCCGTTGGTGGCAAGACTACTCACCAGCGATGACCGCGTTATCGTGGCGTGGTGGTGGACTAGGCCAAACTGGCACTGATGCTCGCCCGCGACTGGCGCACAACACCTTTCGATGCGGACGAGCGGCCGTCAGCCGCTCTTGCGGCGGAACTCCCGCCGGTTTCCCACCGCGCCGTGCGCCCGCGATTGCTTGCCGGCACCGTCCTTATGGTCGGAACCGCTGGAAGATTTCGACATCTTGCGGTCCAGGGCTTCGCGGAACTTGCGCTTGGTGTCGTCGTCCGAGCCGGGCGACCCGGCGGCCCCTGAAGACTCCGACGACTTCGAACCCTGGCGGGCATTCGATTCAGCCATAGGGGCAGCCTAGCCCGAGTTTGCCGAAACGGTTCGCCTAGGCGCCGCGGCTACCGCATCCCGGGCGGCATGCCGTACAAATGCGAGATCGGCAGCGTCAGCAGCACTCGCCGGTCGGTGACCATCGCCTGCCGGTATTCGTCCCAATCCGGGTGCTCTCCGGCGATGTTGCGGTACAACGCAATCAGCGCCTCGACGGTGTCGTCGTCGGGCGCGGCCGCCGGCGGCGTCAACTCGGCGGTGCCCTCGGCCACCGCGTAGGACCAGCCGTCGTCGGCGTCGACCAGGATGGAGGCCCGCGGGTCTCGACGCAGGTTGCGGGTCTTGGCGCGCGGCTCGGTGATCGACACCTGGATCGCCACGGTGCGCGGGTCGAAGTGATAGCTCACGTTCGACAGCTGCGGCCGCCCGTCGCGCTTGATGGTGGCCAGCACCCCGAGGGAATGTCCACTGATCAAGGCCAGCAATTTGTCGTCGAAGACTTGGCGTCCCATGACGAAAGCCTACGTCGCGCGGGGCCGGGTGGCCCGGGATGGCTGTCGCGCGACCGGCCTGGTGGAATCGGGGCATGACCAAGTACGCGGCGTTTCTGCGTGGCGTCAACGTCGGGGGCGTCAACCTCAAGATGGCCGAGGTGGCGGCGGCGCTGACCGAGGCGGGGTTCACCGGGGTCCGGACCATCCTGGCGACCGGCAACGTGCTGCTGGAGTCGGCCGACGGCGTGGCGTCGGTGCGCAAGAAGGCCGAGAGAGTGTTGCGCGACCGGTTCGGCTACGACGCGTGGGTGCTCGCCTATGACGTCGATACCGTGCGCGCCGTAGTCGATGCCTACCCGTTCGAGCGTGAGGTCGACGGCTATCACTCCTACGTCACGTTCGTCGCCGATAAGGCGGTCCTGGACGAGCTCGCCGCGCTGGACAAGGACGCGGGTCCCGACGAGAAGATCCGCCGCGGTGACGGTGTGATCTATTGGCAGGTCCCCAAGGGCAGCACGCTAAATAGCAGCATCGGCAAGACGATGGGCAAGCCGCGGTACAAGTCGTCGACCACGACACGCAACCTGCGCACGCTGAACAAGGTGTTGCGCTGACTGCGGCTACCAGACCGTCGGTGCGCCAAGGGTTTTCGACGCTCGCAGGACATTCCTCATTCGTCGGGCACCGCTTCGATGTAGCGCACCGCATCGGCCTTGTCCAACCCGAGTCCGCGCGCAACCCGCACGTACTCGCGCGCCGCGGCCGCCATGGCAGCATCGGTCGGGTCGTAGCGGGCGACGAAAGTGCCGAAACGCCCGCGGGTTTCGATGATGGCGGAGCTTTCCAGCTCGCGATAGGCGCGCGCGACGGTGTTCACGGCGACGCCGAGCTGGCCGGCCAGATCCCGCACGGTGGGCAACCGGGTGCCGGGCGGCAGCGCGCCCTCCCGAACCCCGTCGATGACCTGCGTCCGAAGCTGGTCGAACAACGGCTTTCCCGCCTTCATGTCGACCTTCAACCAGTCACCCAGCTCCACCCGTTCAGTATCCCCCTCCCGCGGCTATCTTGGTGGAATGCGAGTAGCGGTGCTCAGCGGTGCGGGTATTTCCGCGGAGAGCGGCGTGCCGACCTTCCGCGACGACAAAAACGGGTTGTGGGCCCGCTTCGACCCCTACGAGTTGTCCAGCACCCAGGGCTGGCGCGACAACCCGCAGCGGGTCTGGGGCTGGTATCTGTGGCGCCACTACCTGGTCGCCGACGTACAACCGAACGCGGGTCATCGCGCCATCGCCGCCTGGCAAGACGACGCCCAGGTCAGCGTCATCACCCAGAACGTGGACGATCTGCACGAGCGCGCAGGCAGCCGGTCGGTTCACCATTTGCACGGCAGCCTGTTCGAATTCCGTTGCGCGCGTTGTGGTCTGCGCTACTCTGATGCGCTGCCCGAAATGGCCGAACCGGCGCTGGAGGTGGAGCCCCCGGTGTGCCAGTGCGGCGGCCTGATCCGGCCCGACATCGTGTGGTTCGGTGAACAGCTGCCCGACGAGCCGTGGCAGCGCGCCGTCGAGGCGACCGAGGCGGCCGATGTGATGGTGGTGGTCGGAACCTCGGCGATCGTGTATCCGGCGGCCGGGCTGGCCGAGCTGGCGCTGTCCCGCGGCACCGCCGTCATCGAGGTCAATCCCGAGGTCACCCCGTTGTCGGCCTGCGCGACGGTCAGCATGCGGGAGACGGCAAGCCAGGCGCTGCCCGGCCTGCTGCAGCGGCTACCCGCCCTGCTGAACTGACGGTCCGGCCGGTCAGGCCCGGCGGGCGCGACCGAGAAGCAGTTCCGAGACCGGCATCGGCGCCCACGCCGGCAGCGTGAATTCGCGCCGGGAGGCGTCGATCTCGAACCCGGCCTCGACGATCGAGCGTTCGGTGTCACGGTGGGTGTGGCAGTTGCCGAACAGCCGCGGCCACAACGTCGCATCGGCGAACCGCTGAAAGCGGCCCCGCGCACCGGCACTGGCGATGTGCTCGAGGTAGCGCAGCTCGCCGCCCGGCCGCAGCAACGAATGCAGGCGCCGCAACACGCCGCCGGGGTCACGCACCGAGCACAACACCAGCGAGCACACCACCGCGTCGAACGCCTCCCCGCCGCGGAACGTCTCGGCCGTCTCGCCGGTCACGACGATGTGAATGGGCACCGCCGCGGCCGCGGCGCGGGCCTGGGCCGCCAGCCGCGGTTCGGGCTCCACCGCGATCACCTCATCGACGGAGTCCGGGTAGTAGGGAAAGTTTGTGCCGATGCCCGCGCCGACTTCCAGCACCCGGCCGGACAGCCCGGCCAGGTTCTCCTGGCGCAAGGCCCGGATCGCCTCGGCTTCATGCGTGGCGACGACCGGCCAGATGCGCGCGAAGAAGGGGTTGTCGACCACCGTTGTCATACCGTTGCGAACCTTTCCGAATCCATTGAGCCCCACGATAGGTTCTCAGCGACGAACCGATCGGCGTCAACCGGCATTGGGCACGGGCTCGGCGACCGCCGGCCCGGGAAGCTCGACGGGTTCCACGGTCGGGTCGAGGTATCCGACGGTTTCTTCGGTGCCACCCTCGCTGATGCCGAACCGGTCGTGCAGCCACGCCAAGGGTTTTGGCGCCCACCAATTCCATCGGCCCATCACGTGCATGAACGCCGGGACGACCACCATTCGCACCAGGGTGGCGTCGGCGAACACGGCGAGGGTCAGGCCGAGGCCGAACATCCGCATGAACGAGACGTGGGCGGCGATCAACGCGGCGAACGACATCGACATCACCAACGCGGCCGCGGTGATCACCCGGCCGGTGCGGGCGACGCCCAGCGCCACGCTTTCGTCGTTGGCGGCGTGGGCCTGCTTCGCGGTCGGCTTTGCCGGTCGGGCGGCGCCGGACGCCAGCCAGTACTCGCGGATCCTGGAGAGCAGGAACACCTCATAGTCCATGGACAGCCCGAAGGCGATGCAGAACAGCAGCACCGGCATGTTGGCCACCAGCGTGCCGCTGGGCGTCGTCCCGAGCGCACCCAGGTGTCCGTCCTGGAAGATCCACACCAAAGCGCCGAACGCCGCGGTCAACGACAGGAAGTTGCAGGCCAGAGCCTTGGCCGGCAGCAGCACGCTGCCGGTCAGCAGGAACAGCAACACGAAGGTGATGGCCGCCATCAACCCGAGGACCAGCGGCAACCGGTCAGTGACGGCATCGACGCTGTCGCGGTTGACCTGCGCCACCCCGCCCATCTCGACGGAGCGACCCGCGGGCCCGGGCACCTCGTGCAAGCGCTTGAGTTGGGTGTCGTTCGCCGAGGAGAACAGCGGCGCCGTGCTGCTGACGGTCAGGAACGCGCTGCCGTCGTTCACCCCGGTGGGCCCGGCCGGTGGTCCCACCCGGTTGCCGGACGCGAAGGTGCCGCCGGGGGCCGCCACCGCCGACACGTCGGCAACCCGCGACAAATCGGCGGCGTAGTGGTCGAAGTCCGCCGGCTTCAGCCCGGTGGCATCGGGGATGACGATGGGCACCGACGTCGCCGAGTCGTGCGCGAAATCGTTGCGCAGCTGGTCACCGACCTGATGCGCCGACGCCGACCGCGGCAGCACCCGGTCGTCGGGAAAGCCCCACGTCACGCGGAGGAACGGATACCCGAGCAGCAGCAGCAGCGCGACGACGGTCAGGCCGACCGGTGCCCAGCGCCGCATCACGAACCTGGTGGACCGATACCAGAACATCTGTTGGACGGGCTTGTGCACCGGTTCGGGACGGCGCAGCGTGCGGCGCATCAGCCGGCGCACGTTCAGGGCGTCCAGCCGGGGGCCGAGCAGCACGATCGCGGCCGGGGTGATCACGATCGAGGCGGCCGCCACGAAGGCGACGGTTGCCACGCCGGCGTAGGCGAACGATTTGAGGAAGTACATCGGAAATGCCACCGTCGCCGACATCGACAACGCCACGGTGACCGCGGAGAACAGCACGGTTCGCCCGGAGGTGGCCATGGTCCGGATGAGCGCTTCGTCACGGTCGTGGCCCTCGGCCAACTCGTCGCGGTAGCGGCTGACGATCAGCAGGGTGTAGTCGATGGCCAGGGCCAGGCCGAGCGCGGTGCTCAGGTTGAGGGCGAAGATCGAGACTTCAGTGGTGAAGGTGATGAGGCGCAACACCGTCATCGACCCGACGACGGCCAGGGCGCCCAGCGCCATCGGCAGCGCCGCCGCCAGCAGCCCGCCGAACACCCAGATCAGCACCAGGAAGCTCAGCGGGAGCGCGATCAGCTCCATCACCAGCAGGTCGGCCTGGTTCTGGGTGTTGATCTGCGCGTACTGCATCGCAGCGCCGCCGGCGCGGACGGTGACGCCGTCGCGGTCATGGATGAACTGGTCGGCCAAGGTCTGGGCGTTGCTCTGCGCATAGTTCTCGCCGCCCTTGAGGTTGACCAAGACGAGCCCGGACTTGCCGTCGCGGCTCACCAAATCGGCCGCCGCCGGGGGCTGCGCGGTCCACGGCGAGGACACGTTGTAGACCAGCGGGGACTTCCGCAGCTGATCGACGAGTTCGGTGCCCACCTTGCGGGCCTGTTCGCTGTTGGTGCCGCCCGGAGCGGTCACCAGGATGAGCACCTGCTGACCGCTCTGCCCGAACTTGTCGCTCAGCACGCCGATGGCGTGCGCCGACTCGGAGTCCGGGTCTTGGAAACCGCCAGGCGACAGGCTTTTGGCGACGGGGACGCCGAAGATGGCGGCGGCGACGAAAACCAGGACGCCGGTCGCGATGATGCGGCGGGGCGCCCTGATCGCGACTCGGGCGATTTTTTGCAGCATGTCGAGCCCTTCCGCTGCCGGTGCCCCGTTGCGCTGGCCGCTGACTGATCCGCGACAACGTAACAAACGCTAGTTGGCACGCGTCGAACAGTGTTCTCTGTAAGCACGTAAGAGACCGCCCCAGCGTTCAACGCCGGGTTTTAAACCGCATCGACACTAAGAGTCCGGCCAGAAAAATATGTCGTAATTAAGCAGCTCACGGCCTAAATCGCCGGGCGAGCGCCGGTCAACCTACTTGCCGGTAAATTGCCAAGGTTTTCCGAATCGTGACTCAAAGATTCCTTAATGGTGGCCCATACGCTCAGTGTCATGTGGATCGACGACACAAGTGCCGACGTCATCAAAGTTGACTTCGAAGCCCTCTACCACGGCGACGTGCTGGTCGAAGGCGAGACCTCGGAGCAGTTCGAAGAACTGCAAGCGGCGAGCTGAGGCTGACCATGAGCATGCTCGCGCGTTTGTTAATGGCCGAACCCAACGTCAGTCGATGGTTCCGCAAGTAACCGTTGAACCTGGTTATCACGAAAGCCCCCCGGCGATGCGGGGGGCTTTCGCTTTATCCGACGGTGGCGCGGTTCAGCGAGGCGCCATGCGAATGGCGCCGTCCAGGCGGATGACCTCGCCGTTGAGCATCGGGTTCTCCACGATGTGGACGGCCAGGGCGCCGTACTCGTCGGGATCACCCAGCCGGGCCGGGTGCGGCACCTGCTTGCCCAGTGACTTCTGGGCCTCCTCGGGCAGCGAACCCAGCAGCGGGGTCTTGAACAATCCCGGCGCGATGGTCACCACACGGATGAGCTCGCGCGACAGGTCGCGCGCGATCGGCAGCGTCATGCCGACCACGCCGCCCTTGGACGCCGAGTAGGCGGCCTGACCGATCTGGCCCTCGAACGCGGCGACCGAGGCGGTGTTGATGATGACGCCACGCTCTGGGCTTGTTTCGGGGCCGATGGGTTCGGTCTTGGCGATCCGCTCGGCGGCCAGCCGCAACACGTTGAAGGTGCCGATCAGGTTCACCCCGATGACCTTCTTGAAGCCGTCCAGCGGGAAGGGCCCGTCCTTGGACAGCGTCTTGATGGCGTTGCCGATGCCGGCGCAGTTGACGTTGATGCGCAGGGTGCCCATCGACTCCGCGGCATCGAGCGCCTTGCCGACGGCGGCCTCGTCGGTGACGTCGGCCTCGACGAAGCGGGCCCGATCGCCCAGCTCGCGGACCGCTTCCTCGCCGCGCAGGTCGATGACCACCACCTGGGCGCCGCGATCGAGCAGTCGCTTGGTGGTGGCCAGGCCCAGGCCTGACGCTCCCCCGGTGACAACGGCAACTGCGTCCTTGATCTCCATCCGAGTCCTTCCTGATCCACTCGAGTCCAGCCAACTGGTTGGTTGGGACTATACCCAGTCCCTCAGTACGGTCTCCGCGTCGGTCACCGGCGCCGCGGGGCGCGGTGTCTCGGGCGCGGTGCGGGAGAAGCGCGGCGCCGGCAGCGGCTGCAGGCCGCCGTCGACTTCGTAGAACGTGTTCCGCTCGGTGATGTGCGGCTCGCTCTGCACCTCGCCGAACGCCAGCACCGGCGTCACGCACGCGTCCGAGTCCGCGAACACCTTGGCCCAGTGGTCGCGGTCCTGACTCGCGAACCTCTCGGTCAACAGAGCCCGCAGTTCGGGCCAGCGGCTGACGTCGTTCTGGCCGGGCAGGTCGGCGCCGTCCAAACCGAGTCCGGTCAGCATGGCGGCGTAGAACTGCGGCTCGATGGCACCGACCGCGACATAACGCCCGTCGGCGCATTCGTAGGTGTCGTAATAGGGCGCGCCGCCGTCGAGCAGGTTGGTGCCGCGGGCGTCGGTCCACATTCCCGAGGCCCGCATCTGCCACATCATCTGCACCAGCACGCTGGAACCGTCCACCATCGCAGCGTCGACGACCTGACCCTTGCCGGAGGTTTGCCGCTCCCACAGCGCGGACAGGATGCCGAGCAGCAAGAACATCGACCCGCCACCGAAGTCGCCGACCAGGTTCAGCGGCGGGACCGGCCGCTCGTTCGCCCGGCCGATGGAGTGCAGGATGCCGTTCAGCGAGATGTAGTTGATGTCGTGGCCCGCCTGCTGGCTGCGCGGACCGGTCTGGCCCCAGCCGGTCATCCGGGCGTAGACCAGCCGGTCGTTGACCTTGGCGCAGTCCTCCGGACCCAGGCCGAGCCGCTCGGTGACGCCGGGACGGTAGCCCTCGATCAGCACGTCGGCCTTGGCGATCAGCCGGAGGACCAGGCCGCGCCCTTCGTCGGACTTGAGATCGGCGGCCACCACCCGCCGGTTGCGCATCATGGCGTCTTTCGCGACGCCCCCGGCGCCCCCGGGGGTTTTGGCCGGGCGATCGATGCGCACCACGTCGGCGCCCAGATCCCCCAAAATCATCGCGGCGTGCGGGCCGGGGCCGATGCCGGCCAGCTCGACAACGCGCAGTCCACTCAACGGTCCAGCCACGATCCACCGACCTTTCGTCCGCTCTGACGCCTCGACCGTTCGCCACCAAACAACCGGTCGTTCGACATCTTCGCAGCCGCGCCGGACGGCCGCGCACCCCGGTCACTTATGGTGAGCCCATGACTTCATCCGCGATCACCACCCTCGCCCCAGTCGCAGGCCTTGACGTCGCACTGTCCGACGGTGTGTTGTCGGTGACCATCAACCGGCCCGACAGCCTGAATTCGCTGTCCATTCCGGTGATCACCGGTATCGCGGACGCGATGGAGTACGCGGCCACCGACCCCGAGGTCAAGGTGGTGCGGCTCGGTGGCGCCGGACGCGGCTTCTGCTCCGGTGCGGGCATCAGCGCCGACGACGTCTCCGACGGTGGCGTCCCGCCGGACCAGATCATCCTCGAGATCAACCGGCTGGTGCGCGCGATCGCCGCGCTGCCGCACCCGGTGGTCGCCGTGGTTCAGGGGCCCGCGGCCGGGGTCGGCGTCTCCATCGCCCTGGCTTGTGACGTCGTATTGGCTTCGGAGAGCGCGTTTTTCATGCTCGCCTTCACCAAGATCGGGTTGATGCCGGACGGCGGCGCGTCGGCGTTGGTGGCCGCCGCGATCGGCCGGATCCGGGCCATGCAGATGGCGCTGCTTCCGGAACGGCTGACGGCCGCGGAGGCGTTGTCGTGGGGCCTGGTCACCGCGGTCTACCCGGCCGGCGAGTTCGATGCCGAGGTGGACAAGGTGATCGCACGGCTGCTGGCCGGGCCGACGGTGGCCTTCGCCAAGACCAAGCTGGCGATCAACGCGGCCACCCTGACCGAATTGGACGCGGCCCTGCAGCATGAGTTCGACGGACAGTCGGTGCTGTTGAAATCCCCCGACTTCGCCGAGGGCGCCACGGCCTTCCAGCAACGGCGCGCCGCCAACTTCACCGATCGCTGAAAGGCGTTGCGGTGATCGGCCGCAACGCTTAATCACCCGTCGATGCGGTAATCCTCCTCGTCAGACTCCCTGACGAACGACGGAGGATCGATGCCCGAACAAGTGCGGTGCCTGGTGACCGGAGCGACCGGCTACATCGGCGGGCGCCTGGTGCCCCGACTGCTCGACCAGGGCCATCACGTTCGGGCGTTGGCGCGCGACCCCGAGAAGCTGGCGCAGGTGCCGTGGCGGCAGCAGGCGGAGGTGGCGCGCGGTGACCTCGGCGACGCCGACTCGCTGATCGCCGCGTTCGACGGCATCGAGGTCGTCTACTACCTCGTCCACTCGATGGGCACCTCGAAGGATTTCGCCGCCGAGGAAATCCGCGCCGCCGGCAACGTCGTCACAGCCGCGCGACGCGCCGGCGTGCGGCGGCTGGTGTATCTGAGTGGGCTGCATCCCGAAAACAGTGATCTCTCGCCGCATCTCGCGTCCCGCAAGGCCGTCGGGGACACGCTGATCGACTCCGGCATCGAGACGGTGGTGTTGCAGGCGGGGGTGGTCATCGGCTCGGGGTCGGCGTCATTCGAGATGATCCGGCACCTCACCGACCGGTTGCCGGTGATGACCACGCCGAAATGGGTGCACAACAAGATTCAGCCGATCGCGGTGCGCGACGTGCTCTACTACCTGGCCGCCGCGGCTTCTCCTTCGAAGGCCCCGGTCCCGGCGTCGCGCACCTGGGACATCGGCGGGCCCGACGTGTTGGAGTACGGCGACATGATGCGGATCTACGCCGACGTGGCGGGCCTGGGCAAGCGCTACCTCATTGTGCTGCCGTTCCTGACCCCGACGATCGCCAGCCTATGGGTCGGGACCGTGACGCCGATTCCACCCGGCCTGGCGCGTCCGCTGATCGAATCGCTGGAATGCGATGCGGTGATGCGCAATTCGGACATCGACGGCATCATCCAACCGCCGCCGGACGGACTGATCGGCTACCGCCGGTCCGTCGAACTCGCGCTGGCGCGCGCCGCGCGTGGCGTCCCCGAACCCACCTGGTCGTCGTTGCGGTCCGAACCGGCCGCGGCACTGCCCACGGACCCGGACTGGGCGGGCGAAATCGCCTACACCGACGTGCACACCACCGCAGTTGCGGCCGAACCCGAGACCGTCTGGAAGGCGGCGGAGGATGCCGTGAGCTCGCGGGCCGCCGGGTGGACGGTCGAGGAGCGCACCGCGGGCACCCTGTTGCTGCGCTCCACCAGGCGAGCGCCGGGGCGGGAATGGCTCGAAATTGCGGTCACTCGGCAAGACGGTGGGGGCGCCCGCTATACCCAGCGGTCTGCCTTTGTGCCGAGGGGCATTCCGGGGCGGGTGTACTGGTTCTTCGCGCGGCCGGTCCGCACCGCCGCGCTGCGGTCGCTGGCCAGCGAGGTCGTCGGTTCGGCCCGATAGCCGGCGTCAGACCCCGAACATCGGGGGCAGCACGAGAACCATGATGAGGCCCCAGACCAAATGGGTGAGCATCGGCGCCAGCACACCGCCGGTGGCCCGGCGCTCGAACGCGCACACCGTCCCTAGGATGATCGCGGCGAAGCCGAGCATCGGGTTGCCACTGGCCAGCGTCGCGCACGTGTAGACGATCGTCGAGATCACGACCGGGTGATAGCGGCCCAGCGCGGTGTAGAGCGCGCCGCGAAAGAACACTTCCTCGGCAACGCCGTTGGCAAGCGTGATCGCCACGATCACCGGATACCACCCGTGGTGGGCGTAGAGCAGCACCCGGGTGATCAATTCCGCCACGGGCGTGATCTGCCGGACGATCAGTCCACCCACGACGAAGACCGCACCGAGCAGCAGACCGATCGTCGTCCCGGTGATGACCGGCCGCTGGTTACGGCCCCGCCAGCAGATGCCGCCCAGGTGCAGCGGACCGGAGATCAGCCCTCCTGCGGTCCATACCGCGGCGAGCACCAGGGTCAGCCAGTAGAAACTGGACTCCCCCGGATGGCGCCGCAGCGAGTACCCGAGCACGGCCGCGCCGATCACCAGCGTGATCGCGACGATGACGCGCCGACGCCGCACGATGGCGGGCGATTCATTGTGCGGCACAGCGACATTGGTGGCCGCGCGGCGCAGCTCGGTGAAGACGCCGGTGTGGTACGGACTCATCGACTGGGTCATGCAGGGTGCACCTTCGGGGTCAGGGCGATCAGGATGTCGAGGCCGGTGCGTACCGCTCCGGCCACCGGTCCGGGGACCCTGTTCACCAGCCCCAGGGTCGGCCGCACGATGGAGGGGGTGACCCGCCGAGCGAGTCGGCGGATGCGCAGCGCGTCGCCGCCGGCCCAGGTGGGATCGGTGTTCGCCAGGTGGTGCGGGTCGGCCAGGGCGTTGACGGGACGCGGCCGGTCAGTGGACTGGCCGGCCAACGCCAGGGCGATGGACTCGTCGATGCCCAGCAGGCCGCCGGGCGGGTCGGGCACCCGATCGCGCAGGCCGCTGACGGATGCCACCATCGGGTGGTCCAGCGATTCGACCAGATCACCCGCCAGCCCCGGCGGCACCGGCAACGCCACGCCCGTGATCAGCGACGCCAGCGAGGTGTCGATCCTGCCCACCGGCAGTCCGGTGTGCCAGCGGCCGGAGACGCGCGCGTACGCCTTGAGCAGTTCCCGATAGGTCGTGGTGTCCGGGCCGGCGATGTCGTACGCCCCGGCGGGCACCCGGTCACGATCGGCGGCGGCCACCAGATAGTGCAGCACGTCGCGGACGGAGATCGGGTCGATCGGGTTGTCCATCCAGCTCGGGATCGGGATCAGCGGGAAACGGTCGCCGACGTAGCGCATCATCTCGAACGACGTCGAGCCGGCGCCGATGATGATCGCCGCGCCCAGCCACACCAGCTCGGGGCCGTCCGGGATGGTGAGCGCCTCGGCCACCTCGGCCCGGCTGCTCAAGTGCTCGGACAGGTCTTCGCCGGCGGGCACGAAGCCGCCCAGGTAGATGATGCGCCGCACCCCGGCGTCGCGGGCCGCCGCCGCGAAGTTCGCCGCCGCCGCCTTGTCGGCGTCGCGGAAGCCGGGCTGGCCGATCGCATGCACCAGGTAATACGCCACGTCAACCGGACCGCAACCGGCGAACGCGGAGGCCAGTGACGCCGGGTCCGCGGCGTCCAATTTCACCGGTGTGACGTCGTCGAACCAGCCGAAACGCTTGAGGCGCGCCGGGTTTCGGGTCGCCGCCGCGACCTGGTGCTGATCGGACAGCAGCGCGGTAACCAGGCGTGATCCGACATAACCGGTGGCACCGGTGACCAGAGCCCGCATACCCCGACCCTAGCGGCCCGGCCGCGCGGCGGGCAGGTGAACCGACGGCGCGGCGGCATCGTCACCCCTACATGGACCTTGGGGAAAGCGGTGATTTCGCCGGCGCGACGGCGGTCTCGACAAACATTGCGGTGAGAAATCCGTCCATTGCCAGCGTTGCGGTGAAGTTTCCACCCCACCGCTATACCCAAACCGCAGCCATCCGCGCCCTGACCGACGTGGCCGGTCCGGACTTTCAGCGTCTCGCGCGCGACAGTGCGGTCGATTTGCGCGATACCGCGATGCGGCCGCCCCGCTACCGCGGGCTGCGCGGCTGCACCGCGGCCGACGACGCCTACCTCGAGGTCGCGCTCGAGCTGGGCGAGCAGGCGCTGCGGGCCGCGCTAGAGGAGGCCAAGGTCAAACCATCCGAGCTCGACATCGTGTTTTCGACGCCCGTGGCCGGGCTGGCCGCGCCGACGCTGGATGCCCGGCTGGCGACGCGGGTCGGGCTGCGGCCGGACCTCAAACGCGTGCCGCTGTTCGGCCTCGACTCTGTGGCCGCCGCGGCCGGCGTGGCGCGCATGCACGACTACCTGCGTGCGTTCCCCGATCAGACGGCCGCGCTGCTCGCGGTGGAACTGTGCTCGCTGACCGTGCAGCGTCAAGACACGTCGGTCGCCAGTGCCGTGGCCACCAGCCTGTTCGGCGACGGCGCGGCCGCGGTGATCACCGAAGGCGCCCACCGGACCGGCCGGGAACACACCGGCCCCCGAGTGCTGGCGACGCGCAGTCGCAGCTATCCCGACACCGAGGAGGTCACGAGCTGGAAGATCGGCGGCGACGGCTTCCGGGTCGTGCTGTCCGCCGACGTCTGCACCATCGCCCAGAAATACCTGGGCGACGACGTCCGCGAATTCCTCGCCGACCACGGACTGGCCCCGCGCGATGTGACCACCTGGGTATGCCACCCGGGCGGCCCGCGGGTGATCGAGAACGTCGAGAGCGTCCTGAAACTTCCCCCGGGCGCTCTCGACCACACGCGGAAGTCGTTGCGCGAGAACGGAAATCTGTCGTCGCTCTCGTTGTTCGACGTGCTCGCGGCCAATATGGCCGATCCGCCTGCACCGGGGGCGATCGGCCTGATGATCGCGATGGGCCCGGCTTTCTGTTCCGAGCTGGTACTGCTGGCCTGGTAGCGCTGGTAAAGACTGTAGCCATGTATTACCTGCTGGTGCTGATAGTCGGGCTCGAGCGCGTCGTGGAGCTGGTGGTGTCCACCCGCAACGCGAGCTGGTCGTTTACAAAGGGCGCCAAGGAGTTTGGTCGAGCGCACTATCCGGTGATGGTGATCATCCACACCGGTTTGTTGGTCGGCTGCCTCGTCGAGCCGTGGGCGCTGCACCGGCCGTTCATCGCATGGCTGGGCTGGCCGATGCTGGCAGTGGTGCTGGCCAGCCAGGCGTTGCGCTGGTGGTGCATCGCGACGCTGGGCCGGCGGTGGAACACCCGGGTGATCGTCCTGCCGCAGACGCCGTTGGTGCGTCAGGGCCCCTACCGCTGGCTGCACCATCCGAACTATGTTGCAGTGGTGGCTGAGGGGGTGGCGTTGCCGTTGGTGCATACGGCCTGGCTGACCGCGGCCGTCTTCACGCTGGCCAACGCCGCCTTGCTGCGGGTGCGCCTGCGGGTGGAGAACTCCGCGTTGGGGTACACGTGAGCGACTACGACGCGGACCTGCTGATCGCCGGTGGCGGCCCGGGCGGGCTGGCCACGGCGTTACATGCACGCCGGCAAGGACTTTCGGTGATCGTCGCCGAGCCGCGGGACGGCCCCATCGATAAGGCCTGCGGCGAGGGGTTGATGCCCGGCGGGCTGGCCGAACTGACCTCGCTGGGCGTGGATCCCGTCGGGATGCCGTTTCACGGGATTGCCTACCTGAGTGAACAACGGCAGGCCCAGGCGCGTTTTCGCAACGGGCCGGGGCGCGGCGTGCGTCGCACCACGTTGCACGCGGCGCTGGCCGCGCGGGCCAAAGAGCAAGACACCGACTGGATCCGCACGCGGGTGACCAGCGTCGCGCAAGACGCCCACGGCGTCTCGGCCGCCGGTGTGCGCGCGAAATGGTTGGTGGCGGCCGACGGATTGCATTCGCAGGTCCGGCGCGCCGCCGGAATCACGGCGGCGGCGGGAACACCGCGGCGCTACGGCGTGCGGTGGCACTACCGGGTGCCGGCATGGTCGGACTTCGTCGAGGTCTATTGGTCGCGCTGGGGTGAGGCGTACGTGACGCCGGTGGAGCCCGATCTGATCGGTGTGGCGATCCTGTCGCGCGGCCGGCCCAACCTGGCCTGGTTCCCGCGGCTGAGCCGCCAGCTGCGGGGCGCAGCCGGACAGCCACGCGGCTGCGGCCCGCTGCGGCAGGTGGTCTCGCGCCGGGTCGCGGGACGCGTGCTGCTGGTCGGGGACGCGGCCGGTTACGAGGACGCGCTCACCGGCGAGGGCATCAGCCTGGCGCTCAAGCAGGCCGCCGCCGCCGTCGACGCCATCGTCAACGAGACGCCGGCATCATACGAGCGGGCGTGGCACCGGATCACCCGCGATTACCGGCTGCTGACCCGCGGGTTGGTGCTGGCCAGCACGCCACGGGCGGTGCGGCGCGCCATCGTGCCGACGTGCACGCTGCTACCCGGGGTGTTCGACCGCGGGGTCAACGTCCTGGCGGGCTGATTTCGATGGTGCGACCCGCTTCGCCCGGCCACGCCGCGCTCGCGATCGCACTGATTTGTTGGCGCTAGCGCGCCTTCCAGACCGGCTCCCGCTTCTCGGCGAACGCCAGCGGTCCCTCCTTGGCATCCTCGGACCTGAGCAAGGCCTTCATCTCGCGGATGGTGCGCGGCCAACCGGGTTCGTCACCGACGACGACGCCGTCGTCGACGCCGTAGGCGATCCGCTTGCTGGCCTGAACCGACAGCGGCGCGTTGACGGTGATCCGTTGGGCCAGCGCCAGCGCGGCGTCCAGCACCGAGCCCTGGGCGACGACCTCGTTGATCAGCCCCCATTCGCAGGCGGCGGCCGCAGTGAGCGGTTCGCCGGTCAGCAGCAGCCGCATCGCCACCTTGCGGGGTAGCTGCTCGACGATGCGGAACACCCCACCGGCGGCGGCGATCAGCCCCCGCTTGACCTCCGGCAGGCCGAACTGCGCTCGTTCATCGGCCACCACCAGGTCGCTGGCCAGCGCCAGCTCGGTGCCGCCGCCCAGAGCGGTGCCGTTCACCGCCGCGATCGTGGGCTTGTCGATGAAGTGATGGACATATCCGGCAAAGCCCCACTCGGGGTGGTCCGGGTGATAGAGGTTCTCCCGCCGCGCGATTGCCTTGAGGTCGGCCCCGGCGCAGAACGACTTGTCGCCGGCACCGGTGACCACCACCGCCCGCACCTCGGGGTCGTGCTGCGCCGCTTCGAGTGCGTCCCCGAGGCCGATGCTGACGGCGGCGTTTACCGCGTTGCGGGCCTCCGGCCGGTTGATGGTTATCACCATCACGTTGCCCCGGCGCTCGGCCAGGGCGCCCGGCGCTTCGGTCACAGCAGTTCCACGATGGTGGCGTTGGCCTGGCCGCCGCCCTCGCACATGGTCTGCAGGCCGTACTGAATTCCCTTGTCCCGCATGTGATACAGCAGGGTGGTCATGATCCGGGCACCGGATCCGCCGAGCGGGTGGCCCAGCGCGATGGCACCGCCGTTGGGGTTGAGCTTCGTCTCGTCGGCGCCGATGTCCTTGAGCCAGGCCAGCGGAACCGGGGCGAACGCCTCGTTGACCTCGTAGACGCCGATGTCGCCGATGGACAGTCCGGACTTCTTCAGCACCTTCTGGGTCGCCGGGATGGGCGCGGTCAGCATGATCACCGGGTCGGCCCCGGCCAGGGTCGCGGTGTGCACCTTGGCGATCGGCTTGAGCCCGAGTTCCTTGGCCTTTTCGGCGGACATGAACAGGATCGCCGCCGAGCCGTCGGAGATCTGCGATGAGTTGCCGGCGTGAATCACGCCGTCTTCCTTGAACGCCGGCTTCAGCGAGGCCATCTTCTCCATCGGCGTGCCGCGGCGGATTCCCTCGTCCTTGAGCACCACGTTGCCGTCCTGGTCCTTAATGCCCACGATCTGGTCATCGAAGGCGCCGGAATCCTGTGCGGCAGCGGCCTTTTCGTGCGAGTCGAGGGAGAACTGGTCGAGCGTGGTGCGGTCGAACCCCCACTGCTCGGCGATCATCTCCGCGCCGATGCCCTGGTTGGGAATCTGGCCTTCGTAGCGGTCCAAGAAGGCTTGCGGGTATGGGCGCCCGCCGTTGGCCAGCGATGCGCCCATCGGGGTCCGCGACATCGACTCGACACCGCCGGCGACGACGACGTCGTAGTGTCCGGCAATGACGCCGGCGGCGGCGAAGTGAATGGACTGCTGGCTGGATCCGCACTGGCGGTCCACGGTCACGCCCGGCACCGTCTCAGGCCAGCCGGCGGTCAGCAGCGCGGTGCGGCCGATGTCGAGCGCCTGTTCGCCGGCCTGCATCACGCAGCCCCAGATGACATCGTCGACCAACCCCGGGTCGACGCCGGCCTTGTCGACCAGGCCGTTGAGCACCTGTGCGGACAGATCCGCCGGGTGCACCCCGGACAATCCGCCGTTGCGCTTCCCGATCGGGGATCGCACTGCCTCGACGATGACGGCTTCAGCCATGTTGTGTCTCCTTTGACTGCTGGGCTTCAGACTCGATGTCTTCAGTGGGCCTTGCCACCGATTGTCAACCAACGCGTTGGGAGGTGGGGCGGCGGGGTAGGCCACGCGAATGCGCGGCCGAGCGGAGGGCTCGCTCGGACCAGGTATTTGTTTTCTCTTCAGGCGGCTGAAGCGGGTCCGACTGTGGTCAAATACCGTGCCGCCCATTGCAAGCGAGCCGCCTGCGCGGCGATCGGCGGCCGCTGCTCAGGCCCTCGGGAGATGACCGGCACGCTGTTGCTGCCACGGCTGAGCCCGCACGGGGCCACGCAGTCAGAGCGTCTCGAGTGGGCGCGGTCGGATCGGCGGCGGGAAGGCCTCGTCGAGCACACTCAAATCCTCTGGCGCCAAGTGGATCTCAGCGCTGGCGGCGTTCTGCCGAACATGCGCGGGCGTGCCAGAGCGCGGGATGGCGTTGACGCCGTCGTGGCGCAGCACCCAGGCCAGCGCGATTTGCGCCGGCGTCACACCGTGCCGCCGGGCCACCTCGTCCAGCGCCGGGTGTCCAAGCACGCGACCTTGCTCGATCGGCGAGTAGGCCATGATCGGGATCGCGCGCTCGGACAGCCACGGGATGAGGTCGTACTCCGGTCCGCGGCGCGAGAGGTTGTACAGGATCTGGTCTGTCTGCACCTGCTCACCGCCGGGCAACCCCATTAGCTCGACCATGTCGTCGCCGTCGAGGTTGCTCACGCCCCAGTAGCGGATCAGCCCCGCGGCCATCAGGTCCATGAAACCCTCGACCGTCTCGGCGAGCGGGACGTTGCCCCGCCAGTGCAGCAGGTAGAGATCGATGCGGTCGGTGTGGAGTCGGGCCAGGCTGGCCTTGCAGGCTCGCACAGTACCGTCCCGGGTGGCGTGCTGCGGCAAGACCTTGTCCACCAGGAAGACCTCGTCGCGTCGCCCGGCGATCGCCTCTCCTACCAGTTCCTCTGATGCGCCGTCGGCGTACATCTCGGCGGTGTCGACCACGGTCATGCCGAGGTCGAGTCCGAGCCGGATCGAGGCGATCTCGTCGGCTCTTCGCGCGGGACGTTCCGCGAAGTGCCAGGTGCCCTGGCCCAGCGCGGCGATCTCCTCCCCGGAGGGAAGAACGGTCGAGCGGATGGTCTTCATGTTCAGCCTCCCCAGCGTGTCGGCGCCGGCACCGGGGCGGATCGCCGGCTCGTCGCACACCAGATCGCCATGGTGACACCCGTGCCTCCGATCGGGCTTCCACCCGGTGGTGCAGCAATGCGAGCCCGATGTGGTCCCACCAGGTCGAGAGCAAGGCGTTTGAGGCATGCCGCAACTTCTGTGGGTGACCTATCGGTCGCGGGTGTTGCCGGCACGCCGGAGGATGTGGGCGGTGCAGCCAGGCCAGCCGGCGGTCAGCAGCGCGGTGCGGCCGATGTCGAGCGCCTGTTCGCCGGCCTGCATCACGCAGCCCCAGATGACATCGTCGACCAGGCCGTTGAGCACCTGGGCGGACAGATCCGCCGGGTGCACCCCGGACAATCCACGCACGCCGACGCTCGGCACTGCCCTGCGAACCAGAATTTTGTTCTCATCGCTGGCCGCGCAGGGCAATAATGATCGCGTGAAGCGGCTCAACGGTATGGACGCGATGCTGTTGTATAGCGAGACGCCGAGCCTGCACACGCACACCTTGAAGGTGGCGATCGTCGACGCCGCCGACTACGGCGGCGAGTTCACCTTCGACCTTTTTCGGCAAACGCTACGCCGACGACTGCATCGGCTGGAGCCGCTGCGCTACAAGCTGATCGACATCCCATGGCGATTGCACCATCCGATGTGGCTGCAGAATTGCGAGGTCGACCTCGACTACCATGTGCGGCGCGTCCAGGTGCCCGCCCCCGGCGGCCGCCGAGAGCTCGACGAGGTGATCGGGCAGATTGCCGGCATCCCGCTGGATCGCGACCGTCCGTTGTGGGAGTTCTATTTCGCCGAAGGCCTGGCCGACCACAAATTCGCGGTCATCGGCAAGATGCACCACGCCTTGGCCGACGGCGTCGCCTCCGCCAATCTGCTGGCCAGACTCATGGACGCGACCGGCCCGGTGCAGGACGAGCGTGACAACGACACGACGTGCACCCCGCCCTCGACGGCGCAGCTGCTGCGCGCCGCCGCCGCGGATCACGCCCGGCAGGCCGCCGCCTTACCCGGGGTGATCGCCGAGGCGCTCGCCGGGGCGCGTCGGCTGCGGCGGCGCGCCCGGCAGCGCGGCGAGCAGCCCGACCTCGCCAGGATGCTGCACGCACCGCCGACATTCATCAACCACAAAGTCTCTCCGGCAAGGACTTTCGCCACCGCGACCCTGTCATTGGCTCAGGTCAAACAGACCGGCAAACAGCTGCAGATCACCATCAACGACATGGTGATGGCGATCGCGGCGGGTGCATTGCGCGAACTGCTCTTGCGCTACGACGGCTGCGCAGACCGGCCCCTGGTCGCCTCGGTCCCGGCCACCACGGACAGGTCCCCGGAGCGGATCAGCGGCAACGAACTCGGCGGCATGGCGGTGTCGCTCCCCACCCACATCGACGATCCGCTGCAGCGGGTGCGGCTGACGTCCATGGCAACGACGATCGCCAAGGAGAACAACGAGCTGTTCGGCCCGGAACTGTATGGCAGATTGATCAGCTACCTACCGGGGGCCGCGGCCCCGCCGGCGTTCAGATGGCTGGCCCGGCGGAACACCGGCAACAGGTTGTTCAACATCCCGATTTCCAACGTGGTGGGACCGCGCGAGCGTGGCCGTTTGGCCGGTGCCCCGATCAGCGAGATCTATTCCGCGGGCCCGCTGATCACCGCCTGTGGGCTCAACATCACGGTGTGGAGCTACGTCGATCAGCTCAACATATCGGTGATCGCCGACGACCGCACCCTCGGCGACACCCATGAGCTCACCGACGCCATGGTCAGCGCGTTCTGCGAAATACGAACCGCGGCAGGGTTATCCGATGACGTGGCCGCCGTGCGGAGCGCGATGCCACCGGTCACGCTCAAACCGTGAGCGCCGCCGCGCTATCCGAGAACGGGAAAGCGTCGCTCGCGAGCCAGCTCGTCCAGGGCGTCCTGCATGGCCGAACGCACGTATGCGTCGACGTCCGTGACCTCTGGCGTGTTGCCGAATTGCGCGGCGACGTCGATCGGCTCCAGGACTTGGCTGACGATCTTGGTCGGCAGCGGTAGGTTGGGCGGGACGATGATGCTCAGCCCGAAGGGTAGGCCCCAGGTGACGGGCAGGATGTCGGACCGCCACCGCGACAGGCCCAACCGCTTCGCCAGAAATGTTCCACGCGTGAGGAACAACTGGCTTTCCTGCCCACCGATGGAGACGATCGGCACGATCGGCACGTGTGCGTCGATCGCCGACCTGATGTATCCGGTCCGGCCGTTGAAGTCGATGACGTTCTCCGCCAGCGTCGGTCGGTAGGCGTCGTAGATCCCGCCCGGAAACACCAGCACCACACCGCCGGACCGCAGCGCTTGCGCGGTGTTTTTCTGGGTGGCGCGAATGACCCCGAGGCGGCCCAGCCAGCCCGACATCGGCCCGACGAACATCCCGTCGTGCCCGAGGGTGTACAGCGGGCGCCGGTAGCCGAACCTGCGGTAGAAGGCCGCGGCGAAGATCAGCACGTCCGGCGTGAGCATGCCGCCCGAGTGGTTGCCGACGATCAGGGCACCACCGTCGGACGGCAACGATTCGAGCCCGCGCACGTCGAAACGAAACCAGGCCCGCGCCAAAGGTTCTGCCGCCCCCACCAAGCGCTGGGTGAACCCGGCGTCCCACCCGCCGATGCCGCGGTCGCTCACGAAATCGGCGTGAATTCGAGGTGCAACTCACTCAGGCCCCGCATCTGCCACGTCGGGTCGTAGGTGTAGCGGCGGGCGTCGGGCGGCCCGTGCTCGGCCTCCCTGATGGCGATGTCCGCCATCCGGTCGAGTATGCGGTTCAGCGAGATTCGCCCCTCCGCGCGGGCCAACGGCGCGCCCGGGCAGGAGTGGTTGCCGCGCCCGAAGGCCACATGTTCGCGCACGTTCGGCCGGTCGATGCGGAACTCGTCGGGCTGCTCGAACTTTCGTGCGTCCCGGTTGCTCGCGCCGGGCAGCAGCATCACCGTGCTGCCCGCCGGGATGTCGGTGTCACCGATCGTGGTCGTCGTGCGGGCCATCCGGAAGTGGCACTTGACAGGACTCTCCATGCGCAGCGTCTCTTCGATGAAATTCGGTATCCGGCTGCGGTCTTCGCGGAGCAGCTTCTGCAACTCCGGGTTCTCGGCGAGCGCGCGGACCCCGAAGCTGAGCAGCTTGGTCGTGGTTTCCTGCCCGGCGGCGAACAGGAACGTCGCCAGCCGGACCACGTCGATGACTTCGGGAGTCGAGCCGTCGGGGTACTTCGCCTGGGCCAGCTCGGTCAGCACATCTTCGCGTGGCTGGCGGCGGCGTTCGGTGATGTGAGTGGTGAACTTGTCGTCGAGGTATTCCAGCGGATTGTGCGCGCGCGTTACTGAATCGTCCTCGACCCCACCGGAGAACTTGCCCGAGAACACATCCCGAAACTCTTCGTGATCCTCGACGGGAACTCCCAGGAGGTCGGCGATCACCAACCCGGAGAACGGCCGCGCGTAGTCGTCGAGGAATTCACAAGTCCCGTGGGACAGGAACTCGTCGATCTGTTGATCGGCGAGCCCCCACATGAAATCTTCATTTTCCTTGAGCCGCTTGGGTGTCAGCAGGCGGCTGAGCAGGCCCCGCGTCCGGGCATGCTCCGGTGGATCCTGCGTCACGATGTGTTCGCTCATCGGGATCTGCGAGCGATGTTGTTCGATCAGGCTGCCGATGTCGTCACCCTCGGGCTCGAACGGCAACCCCGAAAACGGCCCGGCGACCGAGACACACGACGAGAACGCCGGATCTTTGTAGACGGCGAGCGCCTCTGGGTGCCCTGTTACCGCCACGACGCCCTGGTCGGGTCGCGGCAGCACCGGGCAGCGCGCGCGCAGATGATCGAAGTACGGGTACGGGTCCGGAATCAGGGACACGTCAGTGAAGAAATCAACCGATTCGAATTCGCTCAACAGAACTCCTAGGCATCCAGGTAACCGCCGCCCCCACCAACGTCAGCCCGGGCGACGTAACCTCTCTTTGCCAATCTATTGCTGAACAAATATTAGGTCAAGCTTGCGATCCCGGATGCGTCCGCGCGATCTCCCGCTGGGCGCGGGACCTACCGCACCATCAGCGCTGTGACGCCAGTTCTTCGGCGGTGTGTACCGCGTCCGTCACTCGCAGTTCATTTCCGTTGGGTCGAGGGCGCATATGGTCCCCGAATGTGAGCACTCCTGCACCCGGGCCCGGTTGGTGGCTGGCGTCAGACGGCACGTGGTACCCCCAACGATGGGAAAGCATCTTCCTCTCGCACACCCACGAGTCGCTGGAAACGGTCTTGGAACAGGCGAACCGCCTCACGATGACCTACGGCGAGCAGGGCTGGGAAATCGTGGGCTCCTCGGTGCAACGCACCCAAGTGGCCCACCGATTCAAGGAATACGACAAGGGCGGTGACCACTATTTCGAGTGGAGCATCGTCTGCACACTCAAACGCCCACTGCCGCCGGGTTAGCAGCAGCGCGACCTCAACGCCGCTCTATCCGGATAGTCGCTGAATAAGTCGTGGCAGGCCCGGCCCGTCGAGCGTGTGCGCCAGTGCGGTGCGGCCGGCAACGGTCATCATCAGGGCAGCCACCGGCCCTCGAATTTCTGCGCCATTGCCCCATTGGCTACCAATGTCATTGGCGTGCAAGCTAATCCCACGCAACAGGCCAAGTGGTACAAACCCGAACGGCCACCAGCCGGTGAGGAAGTCCATGGCCAACGCCGTTCGCTTTGGGTCGGGTTGGAAGGGCAACCCGAGAGGGATCCTGATGTCGCCGCTGTGCACCAAAATATCCGCGAGCGGGTCCAGCGGACCAAATAGCGGCGGATCGATCCGGCGATCCGCACACTGACGCAAGCCGGCTACGATCTCGGCGGCCGGCAATTGGGCACGACGGCGGGCCAATTCGTCGATCGCGCGAGCCATGCTCCCACGGCGCAGGGCGAGCCACAGGAATGTGAGGGTGCCGTCGGTAGCGGTACTGATCGCATGAGCCGCGACTGTCTTGACATCCCATGCCGCGCACAGGCTCGGCGTCGCCAACTGCGCGGCGTCCAACCCGTCCAGCAGGTCCGCGATTCGATGCCGCTCGTCGCCCACGGCGGCGAAGACAAACTCGCGGTCCACATCATGCATCACTGCCACCCGGTTAGCGCGTCAAGAATGCCGCCATGGCCGTGATCGTTGCCAAAACCGCGACCCTGACGGCAATCTCGTCGAAGGGTGATTCTTAGCCGGCGGGGTAGGCGACCGACTTGATCTCGGTGTACTGGTCGAACCCGGCGACACCGTTCTGGCGTCCCACACCGCTTTCCTTGTAGCCACCGAACGGTGTGTCGGCACCGTACGGGGCACCGCCGTTGACGCCCATGAAGCCGGCCCTGATCCGGCGGGTCACCGACAGCGCGCGCTCGAGCGAACCCGCAAACACGTTGCCGGCCAACCCGTACACGCTGTCGTTGGCGATCCGGATCGCGTCCTCCTCGTCTTCGAACGGGATGACCGACAGCACCGGACCGAAGATTTCTTCCTGCGCGATTGTCATCTTGTTGTCGACGTTGGTGAAAAGTGTAGGGCGGACGTAATATCCCTTGTCGAAGCCGGTCGGCGCGTCCGGACCGCCGACCAGCGCGGTGGCACCTTCCTCGACGCCCTTCTTGATGTAGCCCGTCACCCGCTCGAGCTGACGTTGCGAGATCACCGGGCCGCACAGCGTCGCGGGATCCTGCGGGTCGCCGCACGTGACGTTCTCGTAGATGTTCTTAAGGATCTCGACGCCCTCGTCGTAGCGGGACCGTGGCAGCAACAGCCGGGTGGGGTTGGCGCAGCCCTGCCCGGCGTGCATGCACGGCGCGATGCCGACCATGCACGCCGTCGCGAAGTCGGCGTCCTCCAGCACGATGGTGGCCGACTTGCCGCCGAGCTCTAAGAACAGCCGCTTCATCGTCGCGGCGCCCTTCTCCATGATCCGCTTACCGACCACCGTGGAGCCGGTGAACGAAATCAGATCGACCTTGGGCGACAGCGTGAGCTCTTCGCCGACAAAGTGATCGGAGGCGGTGACGACGTTGACGACGCCGGCCGGGATGTCGGTCTTTTCGGCGATCAGCCGACCGAGCCGGGTCGCGTTGAACGGCGTGTTGGGCGCGGGCTTGAGCACCACGGTGTTGCCGGTGCCCAACGCCTGGCCGAGCTTGTTGAGCGTGACCTCGAATGGGAAGTTCCACGGCACGATCGCGCCGACCACGCCCACCGGTTCCCGCCAGACCTTGCGGGTGGTCAGGGTGCCGGTCAGGCTGATCACCTTGTCACCGAGGTCGGTTTCCCACGCGTACTCGTCGATCAGCCGCGCGGGGTACTTCAGCCCGTCCTCCAGCGGCGCGTCCAGCTGCGGCCCGAAGGTGATGGCCCGGGGCGAGCCGACCTCGAGGATCAGCTCCTCGCGCAGCTCGTCGATCTCGGATTCGATCGCCTCGTGCAGCTGCAGCAGGCAGCGCTTGCGCAGCTCCTTGTTGGTCGACCAGTCGGTCTCGTCGAAGGCGCGCCGGGCGGCGTCGATGGCCCGGTGCATGTCCTCCTTCGAGGCGTCGGCGACCTCGCCGAGCGGCTCCTCGGTCGCCGGATTGATGTTCGTGAAGGTGCCGGCCTGCCCGTCAACGAGCTTGCCGTCGATCATCATCTTCGGCTCGAAGCGGACCTTTACAGCCTCAGTCATATCTGTCACTCTCTTCCGGGTCGTTGAGGGGCTACGGAGAGCCTTGCCCGAAACTAGCCGATTGGCAAGCTGCAACCGCTGCAGCGCTGGTTATTGGGGGTCGAACAGCACCGGAACCGACGTCGGTGACCTGAAGACCTGACCGCGGATATGCGGGTCGTCCGCGTCGGGGTCCAGCCGAAGGTTCGGCAGCCGGTCCAGCAGCAGGTTGATCGCGGTGCGCATTTCCAGCCGTGCCAGGTGCATGCCCAGGCAGACGTGGACGCCGTGACCCCAGCCCAGGTTCGCCTTGGCCGGCCGGAAAATGTCGAAGGTGTCAGGGTCTTCGTAGCGGTCTTCCTGCCGATTCGCCGACCCCAGCATCGGCATGACCGTCGCACCGGCGGGAATCTTGACGCCGCCGAGTTCGGTGTCGCGGGTGGCCACCCGGGTGATGGTCAGCAGCGGAGGTTCCCAGCGCACCCCCTCTTCGATCGCCTGCGGGATCAACGAACGGTCAGCCCGGATTGCGTCGAGCTGGTCGGGGTTCGACAGCAGCCCGAGCAACAGGCTGCCCAGCGAGCGGTACGTCGTCTCCACGCCGGCGGGCAGCAGCAGTCGCAGGAACGAGAAGATTTCCTCGTTGGTCAGCTTCTCGCCGTCGATCTCGGCGGCGCCCAGCGCACTGATCAGGTCATCCTTGGGCTCGAGACGACGCGCTTCGAGGATCGGCTCGAAGTATTCGCACAGCGCGGCCGACGCTGCGAGCCCGCGCTCGGGGTTCATCAGCCAGCTCAGCAGCGAGATCGACCAGCGCTGGAACTGAGGGTAATCCTTTTCCGGCAAGCCCAGCAGGCCCGCGATGATCTGGCTCGGGTAGTCGAAGGTGAATTCCTTGACCAGATCCGCCTTGCCGTTGGGCGCAAAGTTGTCGATCAGACTGTTCGCCACGCGGCCGACCAACTCGTCTTGCCAGCGCGCCAATGACTTCTGCGAGAACGCCTTTGATACCAATGAACGCAGCCGGCCGTGGATCGGCTCGTCCATTCCGAGCATCACGCCTTCACCCAGCACGGGCCCGAACGCCGCGATGACGGCCGACGACGAAAACGTCTCGTTGTCGCGCAGCATCTGCTGGATGTCCTCGTGGCGATACACGATGAACATCGGCAGCCCTTCCTCGTGCGGAAGCGCGCCCGACGTCTCGAGTCGCTGCACCGGTTCTTCATGGCGCAGCCGCGCCAATTCGGTGTACGGGTCACGCACGTCACCGGATATCGCGTCGTCGAAGGCGCCGAAATCCGCTAGGTCGTCGAAAAGTTGTTCCATGATTGCCCCTTTAATCCCCTTGCGGTGCCGCATCTTTCTGCGACGAGAACCGCCCGGCTACCGCGGCCAAGCGCTGCAGTACCGGCTGCGGAAGAACACGGGCGACGAAGACCATCGCCTTTTGACTTGTCGTCAACGGCCACGCTCCATCGCGCATCGACCCCTGCCGCGGTATGCCCAGCACGATCCGCGACAGGTGGTGCATGCCCGATGCCGGCAGGATCCTGTTGGCCACCAACAGCATCGATGCGTCCGGACCGATGCCACGGCGGCGGAATGCCCCCCGGTCATCGATCGCCTTGAGCAGGCCGTCGGTGAACCGCTCGGGTGGCCGCGCCAATTTCATCGCGAAGCGCCCGCGACTGTTCATGGTGGTGTGTAGCCGGGCGTATGGGCCGCCGAAGTTGCGGTCATCGATGGTGCCGGCGTCGGTGATGATCTCGGTGTCATACGTGCCGGCCACCAGAACGGTGACGCCGAGACCGAACGGCGCGATCTCGCACGCCATCGATTCCCCCCAGCGCTCCAGCGCCCCCTTGGCCGCCGAGTACGGCGCGGTGGCGGGCTGGCCGCGCACCCCGGCCGCGCTGGACACCAGGACGATTCTGCCCTGGCCCGCCGCCCGCATCGACGGCAGCAGGGCCTGGGTGAGCGTGACGGGGCCCAGGACGCTGGTGGCCAGCATGCGCTGCCACAACGCCATGTCGGTCTCCTCCACCATTCCGGCGGCGGAGATACCGGCGTTGTGCACAAGTGCGTACGGTGCTCCCACGGCTTCTTCGATTGTCTTGGCCGCCGCGGCGATCGACGCGCTGTCGGTCAGGTCGAGTTGAGTGCCGATCAGCCGTTCGTCGTCGATGGCGGCACCGGTAGCCGCGCGCAGCAGCGGCATTCCCTCGTCGGGGGTGCGCATGGCCGCGACCACGCGCCACCCCTCCCGGTACATCCGCACCGCCGAGGCGAAGCCCAGTCCGCGGGACGCGCCGGTGATGACGACCGCGCGCGGCTCAGCCATGCTGGGCCGCCTTGTGATCCTGGACAGCGCACGCACCCTCACCGGGCGGCGGAGGATCGACGTGGGGCCGCCCGTTGGGCTCCCCGCTCGCCCAAGTGGACCAGATGCCGACCGAGTACGGCCCCTGAGCGCCCGCCTTCTCGTAATACCCTTGGGGGTCATACACTTTCGCCTCAGGATACGGCCACGGGCACGCCACCGAGGTGGCGGCATGGCTGACCTTGATGGCCCAGAACCAGCCACCGTAGGCGAAGTAGGACACGTTGATGATGACGAACATCACCAGGAACGTGCCCAGCACCGGTCGCGACGGGAACAACTTCGCTTTTGCGGCAAGCTTTTCCGCCACCGACTTACCGGTGTCGTCCCGGTAGCAGAGGATCGCGGCGGGCACCATCACGAAGCACACCGAGAACGACTCCCAGATCAGCGGGAACTGGAAGGTGGTGCCAGTGAACACCGATCCCCATGGGATCACCTGCGAGTAGATGTACATGCCCCAATGGATCAGGATGTTTTCCAGGAAGGCATCGAAAACGAACCCGATCACCAGGGTGATCAGCCCCAGGCTGATCAGGGGATGCCGCGACACATAACTTGTGGGCCCGTACTTTGCCTGCAGCTTGCGCAGCAACCAGACCGCCGGGAAGTAGGGACCGAAGTAGAACATCACGTAACCGAAGACCACGAACGGTTCGACCGTCGGCGACAACGACACCAACGGCCAGGATTCCGGCCAGTGCACGAGATCGGGGTTGTAGACCGCGAACGGCGACCAGTTCATGATCGGGTCCTGCCACACGATCAGCGTGGTACACAAGAACATCAACATCACCGGACTGCCGGGATTGCGGCGCCAGCCCCGGATGAAGACCACCAACAGGACGATCAACGCCACGACGGTGGCCCAGTCCAGAAAGGTGATGTAGTCGAGTCCGAACGTGAATCTCACCGGGCGCGGCCGGCCCTGCACGTTCGGGTTGGCGACGCGAGGATCCAGAGCAACGCGGGAATTGGCGATGAAGAACAGCGCGAAGGCGGCCAGCGCGGCGCCGGCGATCCAACCGCCCCAGCCGCGCTTGCCATTTCGCTGCGCGGCGGCCGGTTCCTCCGGCGCGGCGGGCGATATGGGCTGTTCCCTGGAAATCATCGGGTCAGCCTTCCTCTCCGAAGCGATCGACGAGGTGCGAGTTGACACCGTCAGCGTCGAGGGTGCGCGCCACCAGATAGCCGGCACCCATCCATGCGCGGCGCGTCCACTTGCCGAACGACACCCGGGTGCCGGGGGCACCCGAGGCCGCGGGCATCATCTTGACCCGCTCCAGCGCCTCCTTGACCCCACGGGGACTGAGCGGATGGGCGTCGGTGAACGCGCGCACCAGCGTCGCGGCGACGTCGCGGTTCACTACAGTCACGCAGAATTCGGGGCGACTGCCGTTGTACTTCTTGGCGTAGCGGTCGAGGAAGTCCTGGCCGATCCGGTTCGCCTCGTCGTACTGGTCGACACCGGTCCAGCCCATGAACGCGTTCCACATGATCGGGTTGACCCAGGCGTTCTGCCACGCGGTGGTGGTGAAGCGGGGCGGATCCCAACCGAGGGCCTCGAGCGCGGGATTGATGAAGACGATTCCGAATCCGAACCCCAGATGCACGATCGCCTCAGCCTTCGCCTCATGAAGCGTTTGGACCGCGGCGTTGATGTCCTGGGCCGTCTGGGCGATCGACACCTCGGCGACGATGCGAATGCCTTTGCGCCGGCACGCACTTCGGAGGTTTTTCAGGTAGCTCTCGCCAATCAGGCTCTGCTCGACCAGAACCCCGATCTCGGCGAGTCGGCGTTTGGCGATGAGGTCCGCCAGAAAGATCGGCTCGTCGGTCATCGATCCCTGAGGGAAGGAGAACGTCCACTCGCCCAGCCAGTCGTCGGTGCCGGTCACGCTGATCGCGGGCACCTTGAACCGTTCCTCGATCGCTTCTCGTAACGGCACGCAGTTGTCGGTGATGTTCGGACCGAAGACGACGAGGCAGCCCTCGTCGACCAGTTCGCCATACGCATCGATCACCGCCTTGACCGAACCCTTGGGCAGGCCCTCCACCTCTCGATAGATCATCTGCACGGGCCGGTCCATCAGGCCCTGGGCGACCGCCTCTTCGAAGATCAGGTCGAACGTCTGGGTGAAGGAAGCGAACAGCTCCTCGGGGAATCCCGGGGGGAGCTTGAAGTCCATCAGATAGCCGACCTTGATCGGCTCTGCGCTGCTCTCGTAGGACATCCGACCTCCCAGCTGTCTAGATTTTCGCGCGCCGATCAAAAACCTAATATTTGTTCAGACCCTAGCGGGGCCGGTATGCAGCGTCAATCATCGGAGCCGCCGGACCCGTCCGGCGCCAGGTAAATTTCGATCATTTCGCCCAGCGCCTTGCCCACCGCGACATCGTCGGTCAGCGGGCCGGCGATCGCGGCACGGGCCGCCTCACGCATGCTCAGGCCCTCGGCGACCAGCCTGCCGGCGGCGATCAGCACCCGCGTCGACGCGACCTCACGCAGCCCGCCGGTCTCCAGCCGGCGGATGGCCTGCCCGAAACGGACCAGCTCCGCCGCGGTGGACCCGTCCACGCCGGCCTCGTGCGCGACGATGCCCTCTTCGATATCGGCTGCGGGGAAATCGAATTCGATTGCCACCATCCGCTGCCGTGTCGAATCCTTGAGGTCCTTCAACACGCTCTGATAGCCGGGGTTGTAGGAGACGACCAGGCCGAATCCGGGCGCCGCGTCCAGCGTGACGCCGAGTCGCTCGATCGGCAGCTGTCGCCGGTGATCGGCAAGCGGATGCAGCACCACCGTGGTGTCCTGCCGGGCCTCCACCACCTCGTCGAGGTAGCAGATCGCTCCCTCGCGCACCGCATGGGTCAGCGGGCCGTCCACCCACACGGTCTCGTCGCCGCGCAGCAGATACCGGCCGACCAGGTCCGCGGTGGTGAGGTCGTCATGGCAGGCGACGGTGATCAGCGGCCGGCCCAGGTCGTACGCCATCGCCTCGACGAATCGGGTCTTTCCGCACCCGGTCGGACCCTTCAGGACCAGCGCGAGGCCCTGGCGGTAGGCCGCCTTGAAAACGGCCTCTTCGCCGCCGACCGCTTGGTAGTAGGGCCGCACTTCTTCCTTCCCGTCCGCTTCGGACGGACCGCCGTTGAAGTATGCAAGCCCGGACTCGTTGGCCATAGCTTCCCTTCTGCCCGCCGATTGGAGCCTAACCGGAACAGATCTTTGTTTTCAAGTGCTCTGACGGGCGGTGTTGACGTGGTCGCGCGCCAACTGTGTTCTGGGACTTGGCATCACCGATATCCTGCGACGAACCTCCGCCGAACGCAGGGCGGATCGGAACAACGGTCCGATCACGCCGGCGAGCTGTTCGGGGCGCGCGATGGTGGCGTGCGCGGTACTGCCGAACACCCGGCGCAACGACGACACGTCGGTTCCCGCGCCGATCGTCAGGCACACGCAGCCGGTTCCCCGGCGGCGGGCCTCGGTCAGCGCGCGGCGCGCGTCGGCGGCACCGTAAGCCCGCTCGTATCCGTGGTCGTAGGCCAGTCCATCGGAGAGCACCACCAACAGCCGTCGTGACGTACCGCCGCGCGCCTCCAGGGTCGCCGAACCGTGCCGGATCGCCGCGCCCAGGCGTGAATACGCGCCCGGTTCCAGGCTGTTGAGCCGCCGGATCACCTGGGCGTTCAGCTGGTCGTCGAACCGCTTCACCGGCACCATGCTCACCGCGCGACGGCCCTGCGAGTAATACGCGTACAGCGCGACGCGGTCACCCAGATCGTGCAACGCCACGGTCAGGTTGGCCACCGCCGCCCGCTGTTGTTCGTGCACCGTGCGCCCGACCGTTCCGGGTTCGCCCGACGAGCCGGACACATCGAGCAGCAGCAACACCGACAGGTCGCGACGGCGCCGCAGGCTGTCGAGGTACACGGCCTCGTCGGGCACCGATCCGGCCCGCACCTCGACCCGAGCCTCGACGGCCGCGTCGATGTCGATGTCGTCGCCCTGCGACTGCCGGTGCCGACGGTGCAGGCCCATACCGAGCCGCGACAGCGGCCGCCGCACGCCGATGGCGTCGTCGAGTGGCCAGGCCGCCCCGAAAGAGGTGGCCTTGATCTGCGGCTCGACCTCACGCACCGTGCACCATGCCGGACGGTAACTCTTGCGCGCGACGTCCCATTCCGGATACCGCACACCGTCCGCGGCGGTTTGCGCATCGTGCTCGGCGTCCGCGTCGTCGTCACCGGAGGTCGACGCCAGCGACGCGACGGCGTAGACACCGCGCTTGCCGGATTTCGTGCGGTGGGTCGGGTTGTCCACGCCAGGCGGGCCGCCGCCACTGCCGGTCTTGCGCGCGGAGGACAGCATCTTCTTCAGCCATTTGCCGATGAATCCACCCCCGCCGACGGGGCTGGTGAACAGGTCCGGGTCATCGGAGTCGTCCACCTCGCCGTCGTCGAGCTCCTCGAGTTCCGTTGCGCCGTGGCGCCGCGGCATATGCTCCGGCTTCGCCTCTTCGTCTTGTTTCGCCGTCCGGGCGCAGGCGGCTACCACCTTCGCCGCGCGGATGACGCCGAAGTCCGGTGCCGGGTCCTCGAGCGTCACCCGTGCGGCGGCAATGGCGAGCGACTCCTCAGGTGAGTCGCTGCGAGCCGCGATAGCACGGTCACCCAGCGACGCCAGAACACTTGGTAGCAAAGGGGCGTTGGCGACCAGTGCGCGGTGGCCTTCGACCGAGAGATAACGCTTGGTCAGCCTGCGGCGGCGAACCATCGCGCCCACCACATCGGGTTCCAGGCTGCCGGCGGCGATCATCGACGCCTGCACGGCTACGGCGTTCAGTTGCGCGAGCAGGCCCGCGGCGCCATCGACGTAGATGATCTGGCCGTCGGTCCATGCCGGTTCACCCGGTGGCAACCCGGCGACCGCGACGGCCCGGCCCGCGAGCGCGGAGGCGAGCATGCCCAGGGCCTGCAGTCGGTCGGCACCGTCGCCGTCCACCACCCTCAACCTCCAGTATTGTTGACCAAATATCTGTTCCACCGTAAAGTCCGGCTGCACAGCAGTCAATGAATCAGGAGCACACGATGATTGACTTCACCGGCCAGGTGGCGGTGGTGACCGGGGCCGGTCGGGGACTCGGTCGGCTGTACGCGCTGGACCTGGCGCGCCGCGGCGCCGCCGTGGTGGTCAACGATCTCGGCGGCTCGATGCGCGGCGACGGTTCCGACAGAGGCGTCGCCGACGAGGTGGTCGACGAGATCAGGCAGGCCGGCGGTCGGGCGATCGCCTCATACGACTCCGTGGACAACCCGGCCGGCGGCCAGGCGATCATCGATGCGGCCGTGGACACCTTCGGGCGCCTCGACGCCGTCGTCAGCAACGCCGGCATCTTCGGCAGCGTGCCCTTCGAGGACCTCGCGCACGACGACTGGACGCGGATGCTGCGCGTACATCTCGACGGCGGCTTTCACCTGTCCCAGCCCGCGTATCGCGTGATGAAGAACAACGACGGCGGACGATTCGTGTTCATCTCGTCCTCCGCCGGGATCTTCGGCCAGCCGATGGAGGCGCACTACGCGGCGGCCAAGGCCGGGTTGGTCGGGTTGACGAACGTCATCGCCATCGAAGGCGAAGCGCACGGCATATTGGCCAATTCCGTTATGCCGACCGGGTTCTCGCGGATGGTCACCGAGACCGTCGGCGACGAGAAGTTCCTCGCCGAATCGGGCTTCATGCGAGCCATCCGGCCCGAGCTTGTGGTGCCGCTGGTGACGTTTCTGGCCAGCACCGCCTGCACGTTCACCCACCGCAACTATTCCGCGGCCGCCGGCCGCTACGCGCGGGTGTTCGTCGGCCTCACCGAAGGCTGGCTCGCCGACGCCGAAAGCCGGCCCACCGCCGAGGACATCGAGGCGCATCTCGAGCGGATTTCGTCGACGGAGAAGTTCATCGTGCCCGCGTCGATCGTCGACGAGGTGCTGGAAGTGTGTGAGCGGCGTGGCGTCAGCCCGATGCCGGGCAACGCTGAGGTCGCATTCCCCGAACCCCGAGGGAGCTGAACGTGGACGGCGAATTGCGCGACCAGGTCCGGCATCTCACCGACCGCGCGGAGATCTACGACTGCATGCAGCGCTACGCGCGCGGAATCGACCGGCAGGATCGGGCATTGCTGCGGTCCGCCTACCACGACGGCGCCGTCGACGACCACGTCGGATTCGTCGGCCAGGTAGACGATTTCATCGACTGGGCGCTCGCGTATCACGGCAGCCAGACGCGATATCAGCACTATCTGCTGAACCACACCGCCGACATCGACGGCGACGAGGCCCACGCCGAGACCTACTACCTGTTCGTCGGGACCGACCGTGAACCGGCGAACCACATGACGGTCTCCGGCGGTCGTTACGTGGATCGCCTGGAGCGGCGCGACGGGCGTTGGGCCATCGTCGATCGCGTCTGCCTGGTGGAGTTCATCAACGAATCGCAATCGCTGCTCACCGACGAAGCCATCGCCATGGTGCCCGGAACCCGCACGCCCCGCCACGACAGGACGGACGCCTCATACGACCGGCCACTCACGGCGTCGCGCATGCCCGCCGACATCGTTGACCAGATATCCGCCCAACCGTAGAGTCCGGCTTGGTCAGGGCATTACGACGCTGAAGACAGAGGAACGTGGACTTTTCATACCCGACGGAAGTTGAACGGTTCCGCAGCGAGCTGCGTGACTGGCTCTCGCAGAACCTGACCGACGAGCTGGTGGCGGCACGCCGGCCCACCGGCCGCGACGACGCCGGGTTCGAGATGTTGCGCGCGTGGAACGCGACAATGGCCGACGCGGGATGGGCCGCGGTGTCGTGGCCACCCGAATACGGTGGGCGCGGCGCAACGGTGCTCGAGCAGCTGGTCTACACCGAAGAGACCACGCGCGCCCGAGCTCCGATGCCGCTCAACGTGATTGGGCTCAACAACATCGCCCCGGCCATCATGCAATACGGCACCGAGTCGCAGAAGATCACGCTGCTCCCCCGCATGATGCGCGCCGACGACATCTGGTGCCAGGGCATGTCGGAGCCCGAAGCGGGGTCCGATCTCGCGGCGCTGCGCACCCGCGCCGTGCGAGACGGCTCTGAAGATGGAGACTTCGTCGTCAACGGCCAGAAGATCTGGACCTCGCTGGGGCACCGGGCCGACTGGTGTCAGCTCTACGTGCGCACCGATCCCGAGGCGCCCAAGCACAAGGGGATCTCCTGCCTGATCGTCGACATGACGCTGCCGGGCATCGAGGTCCGCCCGCTGGTCACGCTCAACGGTGACGCCGACTTCGCCGAGGTCTTCTTCCACAACGTGCGGGTTCCCGCGGACGCGTTGCTCGGTCCGCTCAACGCGGGCTGGCAGGTGGCCACCACCACGCTCAGCCACGAGCGCGCCGGGGCCGCCAGGCTGTACGCGGAGATGCAGGTGCGGCTCGAGGAGCTGGTCAACGATCTCGCCGCGGCCGGCACCGGCGCGCTGGACGATCCGGTGACGCTGCGGCGCCTCGGCGAAATCGCGGTTCGCATCAAGTATCTCGAGGTCCTGTGTCAGCGTTCGATCTCGGCGACGCTGCACGGCGGCCCAGAAATCGTAGCGTTGGGGTCCGCCAGCCTCGCCAAGACCGTGTGGGGCGAGATCGGACAGGACCTCGCCGCACTGGCCTTCGACGCTCTCGGCACCCGGGGTGCCGGTGCGCCGTGGGCGAACTACCGCCTGACGTCGCGGTCCCTGACCATCGCGGGCGGTACCACGCAGATCAACAAGAACATCACCGCGCAACGAGTGCTGGGGCTGCCGCGCAAATGAACCTCGAACTCACCGACGAACAGGTGGCGCTGCGCGACACCACACGGCGCTTCCTCGCTGAGAAGGCACCGATTTCGCAGCATGTGCGCGTGCTGCTCGATGATCCGGCCGGAACGGACGAGGCGGTCTGGCGCGGTCTCGCCGATCTCGGAACCACCGGCCTGCTGGTGCCGGAGGAGTACGGCGGCGCCGGCATGACGATGGTCGAGGCCGGCATCGTCGCCGAAGAGCTGGGCGCCGCGCTGCATCCGGGGCCGTGGTTGTCGACCGCGGTGGCCGCCGCGCGGGTGCTGACCCGGCTCGGGGATAACGACATCGCACCGAAGTTGTTGCGCGGCATCGCCGACGGCACCACGGTGGCCACCGTCTGCTTCCCCGATTCGCCGAACGCCTCGATCGCCGCGAGCCGACGCGATGACGCGATCGTGCTGCGCGGCGAGATCGCCGCGGTGCCCGACGCCGCGGCCGCCGATGTTCTGCTCGTGGTCGCCGAAGACGACGACGGCAGCGCGCTTTTCGCGGTGCGGGCCGGCTCGTCCGGGTTGTCGGTCGCGCCCGAGCACGGCATCGACCAGACCCGCAAGCAGTTCCGCGTCACGTTCGACGCCGTACCCACGCAGCGACTGGCCTCGGCGCCCGCGGACCACCTGGCGGCGGTGATCGACGACGTGCTGATCGCCACCGCGGCCGACGCGCTCGGCGCCGCCCGCGCCATCATGGGCCTCGCCGTCGAATACGCGAAAAGCAGAACACAATTCGGCCAGCCGATCGGCTCCTTCCAGGCCATCCAGCACCTGTGCGTGGACATGTTCGAGACGGTCGAGCTGGCCCGCAGCGGTGTGATCCACGCGCTGTGGGCCAGCGACGCGTTCCCGGGAGCCGACGGCCAATCCGGCGAGGAGCGCCATCTTGCCGCGATGCGGGTGAAGGCGTTCGCGGGGCGACTGGCCACCGTGGCCGACACCGCGATCCAGGTGTTCGGTGGGATCGGCTACACCTGGGAGCACGATGCCCACCTCTATCTCAAACGCCTGCTGAGCTGGAGCGCTTTCCTCGGCGGTCCCGACCGGTATCTCACCGAACTCGGTGCGCGCCTTGCCAACAGAGGTCGCCGGTGATGGCCGCGCACGGGTCGAATGCCCAGGCATGGTTTTGTGCAGGGCATTCATCGCGCCGGGTTTGATAACCTTCAACAAAGAATTGGTTCGGCAAGGAAGGACGAATGCGAATGTTCGCCAGCCCGCAGTCGTCCCGATTTGCACACCGCTAATCATGGCGAAGGCCAGGTCGCCGCGGGCCAGCAGCTCAGCTGATTCTCCGACGCGCCGCGCCGAGATTCTGGCCACCGCCGCGTCATTGATCGCCTCCTCGGGGTTGCGGACGTCGCTGCAGGAGATCGCCGATGCCGCAGGCATTCTTCCCGGCAGCCTGTATCACCATTTCGAGTCCAAAGAGGCCATCCTGGTCGAGTTGATCCGCCGTTACCAGGACGACCTGGAGCGCATCGGCCGGGCCGCACAGGCGAGACTGGACGAACCCGACTCACGCCCGATCGCCGAACAGATCATCGCGCTCGGCTCGGCGATCGCCGACTGCGCCGTCGAGCACCGCGCCGCGTTGCAGATGTCGTTCTATGAGGGGCCGAGTACGGATCCTGAACTGATCGAGCTGACGCGGCAACGGCCTGTCGCGATCCAGGAGGCGATGCTGCAGACGCTGCGTGCCGCCCGGTGGAGCGGTTACATCAAACCCGATATCGACCTGCCCACGCTGGCCGACCGGATATGCCAGACCATGCTGCAGGTCGGGCTCGATGTCATGCGCCACAAATCCGCCGCAGACCAGGTGGCCCGACTGCTGTGCCAAATCATCTTGCACGGCTTGGCAACTCGGCCCCCTACCGACTCGGCGCTAGACCGGTCGAAAGCGTTCACCGCCGCCAGTGACGTCATCGCGACATGGTCGGACGACAGCGATGCGGACCCGAGCGATAAGGCGGCGGCGGTGCGCGCGATCGCACGGGCCGAATTCGGCCGCAAAGGATACGAAGTCACCACCATCAGGGACATCGCCTCGGCGGCCGGCCTTGGCACCGGAACGGTGTATCGCGTGATCGGATCTAAGGACGAACTCCTCGCATCGATCATGGAATCCTTCGGCAGGAAGGTCGAGGCGGGCTGGGTCAGCGTCCTGCGCTCTGATGCCACACCGATCGAAAAGTTGGATGCGTTGAGCTGGGTCAACGTCAACGCGCTCGATCGGTTTTCCGACGAGTTCAGGATCCAGCTGGCCTGGATGCGCCAATCGCCACCGGACACGCCCAACCCGGGCTGGCTCTATGCCGCGCGGCTGCGGCAGATGAAAACGCTTCTATCCGAGGGCATCCGGTCGGGCGAAATAAGCGTCGACGCACCGTCCACCGCGATGTTGGCCCGCTGCGTCATCGGGCTGCAGTGGATACCGGAGAACATCCTTCAAGACATCGGCACCCGTGCGAGCCTGGTGCACGCCCGCGACACCGTCCTGCGGGGCGTCGCCGTCCGCGGCAAGTAAACCTCAATCAGCCGCCCCGGTATTGAACCAAATAACTGTTACCCATACAGTTGGGCACGTAGAATCGCGTTGGCGGTTAATGAGAAGGAGATTTCCATGTCTATTGTCGATCGCTTGCGCTACGACGGAAAGCGCGCCCTTGTTGTCGGCGGCGCGACCGGAATGGGCGCGGCGGCGGCCAAGTCGGCCGCGGAACTCGGTGCTGAGGTCATCGTGCTGGATTACGCGCCGGTGGACTACGACGTTGCGCAGTCCGTGCACGTCGACCTGCGCGACCCCGCCTCGATCGACGCCGCGCTCGAGCAGATCGGCGGGCCCATCCACGCGTTGTTCTCGGCCGCCGGGGTGGCCGACGGCACGACCGACCTGTTGAAGATCAACTTCATCGGCCACCGCCACCTCATCGACCGGCTGCTGGAAAAGAACCAGCTGCCCAACGGCTCGGCAATCTGCTTCATCTCCTCGGTCGCCGGCATGGGCTGGGAGAACGACCTGGACCTGATCAATGAATTCCTGGCCACCCCGGACTATGCGGCGGCCGTGGCGTGGTCGGAGGCGCACGAGGCCGAGGGCATCATTCACTACGGCACCAGCAAGAAGATCATCAACACCTATGTGGCCAACCAGGGCTACCCGCTGCTGAAGAAAGGCATTCGCATCAACGCGATCTGCCCGGGCCCGACCGACACCCCGCTGGCCCAGGCCAATGCGGACCTGTGGTTGTCCTTCGCGCAGGACTACCGCGACGAAACCGGCTCCAAGGTCCACACGCCCGAGCAGATGGGCGACGTGATGGCATTCCTCAACAGCGAGGCCGCCTCCGGCGTCAGCGGCGTCACCCTGCTGGTGGACACAGGGCACACGATGGCGTCGATCACCGGCTCCTACGCGCCGGGCAAGCCCCTGATCGACCTGATCATGGGGAAGGTCAAGCTCTGACCGCGCTACCGTCGAAGGCATGGCACGCATCATTGTCTTCGGCGGGCACGGCAAGGTCGCACTGCAGCTCTCCCGGATTCTGAGCGAACGCGGCGACGAGGTGAGCTCGGTCTTCCGCAATCCCGATCAATCCGACGATGTCGCTGCCACCGGCGCCAAGCCGGTGGTGGCCGACATCGAGCGGCTCGACACCGACGCGCTGGCCGATTTGGTGACCGGGCACGACGCGGTCGTCTTCTCCGCGGGGGCGGGGGGTGGCAATCCGGAGCGGACCTATGCAGTCGACCGGGACGCCGCTATCCGAATCATCGACGCTGCCGGGCAGGCGGGCGTCAAGCGGTTCGTCATGGTGTCCTACTTCGGCGCAGGCCCGGATCATGGTGTGCCGCAAGATGATCCGTTCTTCGCCTACGCGGAGTCCAAGGCGGCGGCGGACGCCCACCTGCGCGCCAGCGACCTGGACTGGACGGTGCTCGGACCCAGCCGGCTCACCTTCGAGCCCGCGACCGGACGAATCGAGATCGACGGGGAAATGCGCGAAGTCTCGCGTGCGGACGTCGCACTCGTCATCGCGGCCGCACTGGCAGAAGATGCCACCATCCGGCGGACGATCGAATTCAACAACGGCGACGTCCCTATCGCCCAGGCACTGTCGGGCTGAGCGCGGCAGGCAGCCGAGTACGTTTCACAGCGCAGCTGGCCTATGGCGTTGAGTCGGGCTGACGCCGACGTCACGAGCTAGTCTGAGGCCGTTCAATGACATCACGTCTCAGTCGACATCACCTCGAAGTCAGGTTGTGATGAAAGTTCTGCTCGCGGTCCATGGAACTCGTGGCGACATCGAACCTGCCGCCGCCATCGGGCGGGAACTGCTGCGCCGAGGTCACGACGTGTGCATGGCTGTGCCGCCTCACATGTGTGCCTTCGTGGAGTCGGCGGGGCTTGACGTGGTTGCGTGGGAGAGCACGCCGTGGCCGGGCTACGGGGATTTCATTCGCAACGCGGACGGCGGGATTCCACCGGATGTGATGACCGAAATGATGGAGCATGTCGCCCGCGCCTGGGCGGAGTGGTGCACCACGCTGATGGCGCTGGCAACAGGGGCCGACCTGCTGGTCGTGAACAAAGCCGGGCAGGGCCGCGCCGCCATCGTCGCGGAGTATCACGACATTCCGCTGGCCGTGCTGACCTTCTTCCCCCAAGAACCGCCCCGCTTGGGTGGCATACTCGGCCACACCACCAAGGGCGCTGAAGACGCCCTACGCCGGGCGGTGGGTCTGCCAGAGACAACAGGATCCTCTGAAGCGCTGGAACTCCATGCCTACGACGGGCTCTGTTTCCCCGAAGTCGCAACGGAGTGGGCGGAACAGCGTGGGCGATGGCCCTTCATCGGCGCGCTGACACTGGAGTCGTCGACGGATGCCGACGACGAGGCTTTGGCCTGGATTGCTGCGGGCACCCCGCCTATCTACTTCGGGTTTGGCAGCATGTCGATCGAATCTCCGGCTGAGATGATCGCCACGATCAGCGCTGCCTGCGCGCAGTTGGGCGAGCGGGCGTTGGTCTGCGCCGGCTGGAGTGATTTCGCCGGCGTCCCCCATGACGAGCACGTCAAGGTCGTGGATGCGGTGAATCACACGGCCATCTTTCCGACCTGTCGCGCGGTGGTCCACCACGGTGGTTCAGGCACCACGGCTGCCGGTCTGCGGGCCGGAGTGCCCACGTTGATCCTCTGGTTCATGGTCCATGATCAACCGCTGTGGGCGGCGACGGTCGAACGGCTGGAAGTGGGCCGCGGTCGGGCTTTTTCGGAAAGCACCCTGGCATCACTGGTCGCGGACCTGCGTTGCATCCTCACTCCGGAATGTATGCGTCGAGCCCGTGAGGTCGCGGCACAGATGACCACGCCCGCCCAGAGCGTTGCCAGCGCCGCCGATCTTCTGGAAGAGGCTGTCCGACCCAAGCACTCGTCCGCCGTTATTTCTGAGGTCTTCGCTGACGACCGAATCGATGACGTAGCCCCCCGGTGACATCATCGCTACCGGTGGTGTCCAAAGAGGCTTCGTAATCCGGGAATCCGGGGAACCGGGCCGAAACTCATCGTCATCGCGCGGTTGACTAAGCTACGCCTTGCAGCTGGTCTGCTTGCGCCGCAACCGCGGCGCGGGCATCGAGCGAGGCAATGTTAGTGACGCTTCGTAAGAGGGAACCCGGTGAGAATCCGGGACTGTCCCGCAACGGTATGCAGGAACGACCGCCGTCAGAGTTTTTGGCAAGCACTGGTCGCAAGACTGGGAAGCGACGGCCACTAGTAAACCTGCCCGGCTCCTCAGCGGCCCGTTTTCGGGCCGCATCGTCGGCCGGGCGGAGCACCAGCCGGTGCACGCCTGCGAGTCCGGAGACCTGCCAGCTGTGCCGGGCGCGCCGCGTCCGGCGGCTCATCGCCTCGAGGAATGGGCGTTAGGCTGCAGCCGTTGCGGTGGTATCTGGGTACACGCCGCTAACGGATCAGCTGCACGTCCACCGGCGGTGACCATCACGCTGATTGAAGGACGAATATCGTGACCCCTCAAGCATTCACCGCAACGGTTGTCGGCTCGCCACGCATCGGCCCGAAGCGCGAACTCAAGCGCGCCACCGAGGGCTACTGGAAAGGACGTACCAGCCGCGCGGAACTCGAAGACGTCGCGGTCACCCTGCGCCGCGACACCTGGAAGAATCTGGCTGACGCCGGTCTCGACTCGGTACCGGTGAACACCTTCTCCTACTACGACCAGGTGCTCGACACCGCGGTCATGTTGGGCGCGTTGCCGTCCCGGGCCGCGCAGGTCCCCGACGACCTGGACCGCTACTTCGCCGCGGCACGCGGTAATAAGGACGTCGCGCCGCTGGAGATGACCAAGTGGTTCGACACCAACTACCACTACATCGTTCCCGAGATCGAGGCCGCGACGAAGTTCACGCTGAACCCGGACAAGGTGCTCTCCGAGCTGAAAGAAGCTCTGGAACAAGGAATTCCGGCGCGGCCCGTGGTCATCGGGCCGGTTACCTTCCTGTTGCTGAGCAAGGCTGTCAACGGTGGCGGCGCGCCGATCGAGCGGCTGCAGGAGCTGGTGCCGATCTATTCCGAATTGCTGTCGTTGCTGGCCGACCACGGCGCGCAATGGGTGCAGATCGACGAGCCCGCGCTGGTCACCGACATCTCCCCCGACGCGCCGGCGTTGGCCGAGGCGGTCTACAACAAGCTGGGTTCGGTGAGCAACCGTCCCGCGATCTACGTGGCCACCTACTTCGGTGACCCCGGCGATTCGTTGGGCGCCCTGGCCCGCACGCCCGTCGAGGCGGTCGGCGTCGACCTGGTTTACGGTGCCGACACCGCGGTCGCGGCGGTACCCGAGCTCGGCAACAAGATCCTGGTGGCCGGTGTGGTCGACGGGCGCAACATCTGGCGCACCGACCTCGAGGCAGCGCTGAGCAAGCTGGTGACGCTGCAGGGTTCGGCGGCCCACGTCGCGGTTTCGACGTCCTGCTCCACCCTGCACGTGCCCTACTCGCTGGAGCCCGAGACGGGCCTGGACGATGCGCTGCGCAGCTGGCTGGCGTTCGGGCAGGAGAAGGTCGCCGAGGTGGTGACGCTCGCCCGCGCCTTGAACGAGGGTCGCGACGCGGTCGCCGATGAGATCGCGGCATCAAACGCCGCGGCGGCGTCCCGCAAGAGCGACCCACGCCTGCACAACGACGATCTGCGGGCACGCATCGACGCGATCGTCGCGTCGGGTACGCACCGGGGTGACGCGGCCCGACGCCGCGCCAGCCAGGAGGCGCGGCTGCATCTGCCGCCGCTGCCAACCACCACCATCGGGTCTTTCCCGCAGACCGTCGAAATCCGCAAGGCGCGCGCCGCACTGGTCGCCGGCGAGATCGACGAGGGTGAGTACGAGAAGCGGATGAAGCAAGAGATCGCGGACGTCATCAAGTTGCAAGAGAGCCTCGGGATTGACGTGCTGGTCCACGGTGAGCCGGAGCGCAACGACATGGTGCAGTACTTCGCCGAGCAGCTGGACGGCTTCTTCGCCACCAAGAACGGCTGGGTGCAGTCCTACGGCAGCCGCTGCGTGCGCCCGCCGGTGCTCTTCGGCGACGTGATCCGCCGGCACCCGATGACGGTGGAGTGGGCCAAGTATGCGCAGTCGCTGACCGACAAGCCGGTCAAGGGCATGCTGACCGGGCCGGTGACGATCCTGGCGTGGTCGTTCGTTCGGGACGACCAGCCGCTGGCCGACACCGCCAATCAGGTGGCGCTGGCCATCCGCGACGAAACCGTGGACCTGCAGGCTGCCGGGATTGCGGTCATCCAGGTCGACGAGCCCGCGCTGCGTGAGCTGCTGCCGCTGCGCCGGGCCGATCAGGAGGATTACTTGCGTTGGGCCGTAGGGTCTTTCCGCTTGGCTACCTCAGGCGTCGCGGACTCAACGCAGATCCACACTCACCTGTGCTACTCGGAATTCGGTGAGGTGATCGGCGCCATCGCCGACCTGGACGCCGACGTGACGTCCATCGAGGCTGCGCGCTCGCACATGGAGGTGCTGGACGATCTGAACTCGATCGGCTTCTCCAACAGCGTCGGTCCGGGCGTTTACGACATCCACTCGCCGCGGGTGCCGAGTACCGGTGAGATGGCGGAGTCGCTGCGCGCGGCGCTGCGCGCGGTGCCGGCCGAGCGACTGTGGGTCAACCCCGACTGCGGTTTGAAGACCCGCAACCCCGAAGAGGTGAGCGCGTCGCTGAAGAACATGGTTGCCGCCGCACAGGAAGTGCGCGCCGGCGTCTGAGGGTTTCGCGAGCGTAACCACACTGCGATTTTCGGAGCAACATTTCGCAGTGTGGTTACGCTCGCGGCCTACTGTTCTGACTCCGAAAGCAGTTGCACCGGAACATCGTCGGCCCACGGCTGGCGGACGACCATATCGGCGACCCGGACGATGCCGCGCTCGAACTCACCGGTCGCCGCATCGACCAGCCGGTACTCCTGCGTCTGCTTGTGAATCGGTTGTGCGTCAAGCAGAACCACCCGGACCTCGCCCGGCTCGAAGTGGCAGCGCTCCTGCAGGGCGGCGATCAACTGCTCGTTGTGCATGTGGCCGTCGCCGAAATTCCAGCCGATGGCGGTGCTGCAGATCCGCTCGCCGTCGGTGATGACGTAGTCGTCCTCGTTCTGCCCCGCCATCGCGCGGTGCGCCAGCGTGAACAATGCGCGACCGTGAGTGTTGAAGCCGCGGAACGCGTATCCCATGTAGATCGGGATCTGGGCCGCCTCGGGGCTGCCATAGAACCGCTCCAGCTGGGCCTGCGGCATGCTGGCGATCGCCACGATGCCCCTGCTGATCTTGTCGTTGGCTGATCCCTTGATGCACCACAGCGTCGTGTCCCAGTTGCCGGCGTAGTAACGCATCCCCGGCAGGAACGAGATCTTGCGCGGAAACATGTTGCCCAACACGACGATCCCCGCGATGACGACGAACAGGACCGCCACCACCACCGGATGCCGCAGGTCGCGCAGCCCGATGTGGGTGTGCGCGACGAACAACGACAACACCCCGAAGATCATGAAGACGTTCCACTCCAGCGGCACGCCCATCGGGATCGATACCAGGATCCCCAGATGGAAACAGACCATCACGATGGCGGCGATCGTGACGGGCCACCCACCGTGACAGAAGAAAAGCGGTAGTGGCACCAACATCTCGATGGCGGTGCTCAGGTGCGCCAGCCAACGTGACAGCCGTCCGGGCCGAAGATCGTCCGGAAAATTCTCGAAGAACCGTCTTTTCAGCCAGCGGGGCCGCACCAGCGGGTTGTTGGACATCATCGTCGAGATGACGAACGGGAAGTGTTTGTTGAGCTTGGATGTGGCCGCGCCCATCCAGATCACCAAAAACACCACCTTGGACCCGACGATCATGTCGGGTGGGGCGAACAGGAACGTCACCGCCATAGTCGCGTAGACCTCGCCCCGGGCGGCCAGGAAGATCACCTTGTCGCGCAGGCCGACCACCGCCAGCAGCAGCAGGATCAGCACGATCTTCCAGGCGGGCAGCAGTCCGATGGTGGTCCCCAATTCGGGTATCGGTCCGGTCCCGTCGGCGAACAGCGCCGCAAACGTCACCAGCAGGAAGAGCGCGTACAGCGCGACGTCGACCGGTTTGCGCTTGGTGCCCTTGGTGAGCGGAACCCGATCCGGCCACGGTGGCAGCCGGATGGTGCCGAAGCGCATCCAGTACAGGATCGAGCCCATCGGCGGGAAGAACCGGTTGTTCAGCGGCCCGAAGCCGCATCCCAGCCCGATCACCTCGAAGAGCATGGTGTAGAGCACGACCTTCTCGAACACGATCGGCTCCGACCACCACGACGCGACGTGGGTGAACCCGCCCAGGCCGTTGGTGGCCGACGCGAACAGCCACGCGCCCAGGATGTAGAGCAGGATTTTGGCGACATAGAACAGATGCAGCACCACCGGCGTGCCGAAGCCCACCTCGGCCCAGTGCTTGGCCATCGGCCGGATCTTGTCGCTACGGGTGCCTTTGCTCCATTCGGCCATGTCGAGCTGCGGCAGCTCGGGCTTCAGAAATCCCATGGTTTCACAGACTAGAACGTGTTCTAGGGCTCCGTGCTGCAACCACGAGCAAGAAACTTTTGCCCGCGGCTTTCGCGCAGATACCGTTGAACGCGGGTCGGCGTGCGGTTAAGGGGATATCGATCATGAGTAGGCCTCGGCGGTCCCTCGTACTGGCAATGGTTTCCGCAGCCTGCGCAATCGTGTCGGCCGGCGAAGGCCGTGCCGATCCGCCCTCGCCCGGTGACCAGTGCACGGTGTTGCACTCCACCACCCGGGACGTCAACGACCGACCGATGTGGTGTAACCCGACCACCACCGGTCCGCCCGCCCTGGTCTGGCAGTACGGCGGGCCCGCGTAACGGTTTGCCGTCTGGCTGGCTTGTGCGCCAAGGGGTTTCAGCCACTCGACGCGCCCCACTGCCGGCAGCCAGGCCGGCCGGCAACGCGAACGCCCGCGGAAATCTGCGTTAACCGGCCACCGCCGTCGCCCGACCGGTGTAGTTTGCTGCTGGGGTGGGCGACGTTGAGGAGCCAGCCGTGTCCGAGGTCGACTATTGCGTGGTCGGAGCGGGATTCGCCGGTTTGACGGCCGCCTTGCGGCTCACCCGAGCGGGTCATTCGGTGGCCTTGCTGGAGGCGCGTGATCGGGTCGGTGGTCGCACCTTCACCGAGACGCGGGCCGACGGTACGTGGATCGATCGCGGCGGCGCGTGGATCGGTCCGGGCCAGGACCGGATTTATGCGCTGATGAACGAGTTCGGCGTGCCGGAGTACAAACAACACAACGACGGTGACGCGATGATGATCGTCGGCGGCAAGAAGCACCGCTACGGCGGCACGATCCCGTGGACCGTGAGCCCCTGGGCGGTCGCCAACCTCGGGCTCGGCTTGGCCGCCATCGAGAAGATGTGCAAAGCGATTCCCCGCGAAGCGCCGTGGGCGGCGAAGAAGGCCCACGAGTGGGACCGCATCAGCATCGGGCAGTGGATCGAAAAGAATTCCCTCTCCGCGGAGGCCGCCGAGATGCTTGACATGGCCTTCGCCGGGCTGTACACCTCGGCGGCGTCGGAGACGTCGTTGCTGTGGGGATTGGTGCAGACGGCCTCCGCGGGCGGGCTCACGTTCGCGATTTCGGGCAAGGGCGGCTCTCAGGATGCCCGCCCGGTTGGTGGGATGGGCGCCGTCCATCGTCCGATGGTGGCGGAACTCGGTGATGCACTGTGGCTTTCGCAGCCGGTCCAGCAGATCAGTCAGGATGCCGACGGTGTGACAATCAGCGCGGCCGATCTGACGGTGCGGGCGCGCCGAGTCATCGTCACGATCCCGCTGGCGATCGCCACCTCGATTGAGTACGAGCCGATGCTTCCGGTGGACCGGGCATTTCTGCACCAGCGCATGCCGAGCGGCGCAGTCATCAAGACCTCGCTCATCTATGACGAGCCGTTCTGGCGTGCCGACGGGTTCTCCGGCCAGTCGGCCTCGCCGGGGTCCCCGGCCACACTGACCATCGACGCCTACACCGACACCGGGGACCCGGGCATCATGTGCGTGATCACCGAGGGCCGCGCGGCGCGGCGGCTGACGAAACTCGAGGAGGCCGAGCGCAGGGCGGTAATCGTCGGCGAGCTCGTCGACCGGTTCGGCAGCAAGGCCAACGCGCCGCAGGAATTTCATGAGCAGAACTGGACCGTGGACCGCTATTCCGGCGGCGGCATGATCGGCCACGCCCCCACCGGCGTGCTGACCGAATACGGCTATACCCTCCGCGAGCCCTGTGGCCGCATCCACTGGGCGGGTACCGAAAGCTCGGCCGTCATGTGCGGGTGGATCGATGGTGCGATCCGCTCCGGCGAGCGCGCCGCGGCCGAGGTGATCGAAGCCGAGACCGTGGCGGTCGCGTAGGCGAATCACCGCGCCCGTTGCGCCGTGCCCGTCGCGCGCACCGTCGCGCCCGAATCACTTGCGCCTGGCGTGGCACTCCTCGCACCCCACCCTTCGTGCTCAAATCACTTGTGCCACTTTTGTTTCAGTGGTTTCACCGGGGCGTATCTTGATGCTCCTATCTGTGTTACGACGTCAAGCGGCGTCGATGTGGTGGGTGTTGAGCCAGTGGCGGTAGTTGGCGGCGAGGGTGTCGTGGCGTTGGACTCCTCGTTCGAGTCGTGAGATGACGGTGGGCCAGACGCCGAGGTGGTGTGCGGCGCTGGTCAGGGTGATGTTGCGGGCTTGCCGTGCTGGTCTGAGATCGCTGTAGTCATCGATGGGGCAGGGTGCGGTGAGGTGTTTGAACATCTCGCGGGCGATGGCGCGTTTGAGTAGTCGCAGGACGTCTTTTTTGGATCGTCCGGCGGCGAGTTGGCGGGCGGCGTAGTCGCGGGTGCGTTCGTCGTGAGACCAGCGGACCAGTGCGATGCGGTGCAGGGCGTTGTTGGCGGCGCGGTCCCCACCGCGCGAGAGCCGATGGCGGGTGATTTTTCCTGAGGAAGCCGGGATCGGTGCGACACCGGCCAGGCGGGCGAAGGCGGCTTCTGAGCGCAGGCGGTCGGTGTTGGTTCCGGCCGTGATGAGCAGCTGTGCGGCGGTGTCGGGGCCGACGCCAAAGGCGGCTCGCAGCGCAGGGTTCAAAGCGCGGGTCAAGGTGTCGAGTTGGGTGGTCAGCTCACCGATTTGGTGGTCGAGGAACTCGATGCGCTGGGCCAGGGCTTTGCAGGCGATCAGCACCGCCCCGGCGGTGATGGGGTCGTCGTGGGTGCACGGCTGGGACCGGGCCAAGGCCTCGACTAGGCGCAGGGTGGTGGCGTAGCGGCGGTAGCGCTCCCGCAGCTCTGCTGGCGCGGTGACGAGGAGGTCTTTGATCTGCTGAATGGCCGCGGTGCGGGCCTTAACTGCGCCGCGGCGGGCGATCAGCAGGGCTTTGAGTGCGCCGGTGTTGGGGTCTTTGGGCACGGCCAGGCCGTGGCCGGCCAGCACGGCGCGAGCGGCGCTGTAGGCGTCCAGTGGGTCGGATTTACCCTGGCGACGCCGGGTAGAGCGGTCGGGTCGGTTGACCTCGACAACGTGAATCCCGTTGACCTGCAATGCTTGGGTGAACCCAGCCCCATAGCTGCTCGTGCCCTCGACGCCGGCGATGAACACCTCTCCAAAGCTTTGCGCCCAGCGCCGGGCGACGTAGTAACCGGTCGGGTTGGTGCGAAACTCGGCATCGCCAAGCAGTTGACCGGTGTCGGTGATGGCCGCGAGGTGAATGGTGTCGAGATGAGTATCGACGCCGATGACGACCCGGCGTGGGGATGTCACGATGGTTGGTGTCCTCTCTGTGCAATGAACCGTGCGGTGGGTGACACCCCGGTGGGGCGGGCAGACAAGACATTGACGAGGGAACTGCCAGGCTCCTGATTAGGTCATGCCCGCCGCACTGGGGCTCTCGTGGTGGTGCTTGCCCGCTCGTCGCTGGTGAGACAGATCAATTGGAAGACAACCCAGCAGGGCATCAGTCGGTGCGAGGGTCATCACCAGCAGCGAGCGGGCAAGACCATCCTCACCCGAACCGGCTTAACAGAATCAATGTCGGCAGCCGGCGCTAGTATTCGAACATGTTTTCGATAGATCGGCTGGACGAGCTCGAGGCGATGCACAGCCGTTTCTTCTCGTTGCGCTTCGACTTGCTGACGCCGTCAGAGCTGCTGGCGACCCTGGAGCGCTATGCGTTCCTGATGGGCCGGTTGAAGGCACTGAGGTATGAGCTGACCAGCCCGTTCGGGTGGCACGCATGACGGTGTGCGACCGGGAGCAGATTCAGGCCGACGTGGATGCGTTATGTGCTGTGGTCTCTCGGTTTCAGGAGCATGGCTATGCGGTATTGACCAATCCGGAACGCTGGAGAATCTTGGCGAAACTCGAATGCGTGACACGCCAGCTGCAGGCGCCCGGTCATCAGCTGATCAATCAGCTCGGCGAGCAAGCGGATTCAAGCGAGTTGGGCGGCACGTTGTGCTGGGCGCTGGCCGAGCGGCTGCACCTGACCCGGGCCGAGGCCGGCCGGCGTATCGCCGAGGCGGCCGAGCTGGGGCCGCGCCGGGCGTTGACCGGCCAGCCGTTGGCGCCGGTGTTGCCCGCGACCGCGGCGGCCCAGCGCGCCGGGGCCATCGGTGCCGATCATGTGGCGGTGATCCGGCGGTTTTTCCGCGAGTTGCCCGCCTCGGTCGATCTCAAGACGTGTGTGCACGCCGAACAACAGCTGGCGGCCAAGGCCACCGAATTTCGCTCCGATCAGCTCGCCAAGCTGGCCAAGCGCCTGATGGACTGCCTCAACCCCGACGGCACCTATACCGACGCCGACCGGGCGCGGATGCGCGGGCTGGTGCTGGGCACCCAGCAACCCGACGGCATGACCCGCCTGAGCGGATGGTTGACACCGGAAGCCAGGGCCAGCTGGGAGGCGGTGCTGGCCAAGCTGGCCGCCCCCGGCATGTGCAACCCCGAGGATGACACCCCGACCCTGGACGGCGCCCCGCCCGAAGAGGCGGTGCAGCGCGACAGCCGCAGTACCGCCCAGCGCAACCACGACGGGCTCAACGCCGCGCTGCGCGCGCTGCTGGCCAGCGGAGACCTCGGTCAGCACAACGGATTACCGGCGTCCATCATCGTGACCACCACCCTGGCCGAGCTCGAAGCCGCCGCCGGGACGGGCCTGACCGGCGGCGGCACCCTGCTGCCCATGTCCGACGTGATCCGCCTGGCCCGCCACGCCCATCAATATCTGGCCATCTTCGACAAGGGCAAGGCCCTGGCGCTCTACCACACCAAGCGCCTGGCTTCGCCTGGCCAGCGAATTGTCTTGTACGCCAAGGACCGTGGGTGTTCGCATCCCGGTTGCGACGTGTCGGGTTACTACTGCGAGGTCCACCACGTCCAAGACTGGGCCACGACCCACTGCACCGACATCGACCAGCTCACCTTGGCCTGCGGCCCCCACCACCGGCTCCTCGAGAAGGGCTGGACCACTCGACAACGCGTCAACGGCGACACCGAATGGCTCCCGCCGCCACACCTCGACCGCGGCCAACCCCGCACCAACACCTACCACCACCCCGAAGAGCTGCTGGCGGGCGAGGACGACGACGACCCGTAACTAACCGGCTTGCTTAGCCGGCGGGCGGTAGAAGATCGCCAGCTGGCCGATGGCGCCGGCCAAGCCGAGCCCCGCCGAGATCACCAGGCCCTGCCAGCCGTCGAACCAGTTTTTCCCGAACACCAGGTGGTCCAGGCTGAACTTGCCCGCGCCTAGTGTGGCCACGCAGACGGCGCTGACCGCCAGCACCAGGTTGTACTCCCAGCCCTCCTGGACGATGAAGAAGCCGTTGGCGCGGTGCACCGTCCAGGCCGCGACCAGCATCAGTGAGACGAAGCCCGCCGCAGGGATCGGGGTCAGAAATCCGGCGGCCAGGCCCAGGCCGGCGGCCATTTCCGTGGTCGCCGCCACGGTGGCGTGGAACTTACCGGGCTTCATGCCGATGCTCTCGAACCAGCGCGCGGTGCCGGGGATGCGGCCACCGCCGAAGAACTTGTTGTAGCCATGCGCGGCCAACGTCACGCCCAACACCAGCCGCAGGATCAGTACTCCGACGTCATGGAACGTGTCATATGAAGTCATAACTGTAAACCTAGATCATGGGCCGGGTGGCACCACAAGAGCCGCCGAGCAGCTACATCGCTTAATCCGCTGCTCTGTGTGGGAACATAGCGGGCGTTCCGACGTCGGCCCATCAGTAGCCACACCACCAAGGGGGTGCACCACGGCTGGCACCGCACGAGGTAGCGGCGCCCACCGCAATGCGTCAAGCGGCCGTGGGTCTGCGCCTATCGAGCACCCCGTGGTGTTGCTGGACGGCACATCGAGCCACCCGAGGGAGCTGCTGGGCAACAAGGGCCACGGCATCGAGGTGATGCGCCGGCACCACCTGCCGGTGCCGCCGGCATTCTGCATCACCACCGCGGTGGGTCTGCGGTATCTCGCCGACCCCGCGGCGACCATGGACGCCGTCTGGGACGAGGTGCTCGACCGGATGCGCTGGCTGGAGGCACAGACCTCGCGCACGTTTGGGCGGGGCCCGCATCCCCTGTTGGTCAGCGTGCGCTCCGGAGCCACCCAGTCCATGCCGGGCATGATGGACACCATCCTCGATCTCGGTATCAACGACGACGTCGAACACGCGCTGGCGGCGGCCGGTGGCCAGGCTTTCGCCCACGACACCCGCCGGCGGTTCTCGGACATGTATCGACGCATCGTCGGCGACGCCGAATCCGTGCCGTCCGACCCGTATGCGCAGTTGCGCGCCGGCATCGAAGCGGTGTTCTCCTCGTGGAATTCGCCGCGGGCGGTCGCCTACCGCGCCCACTACGGGATTGACGATCGGCACGGCACCGCGGTGGTGGTGCAGGCGATGGTGTTCGGCAATCATGGCCCCAATTCCGGTGCCGGGGCGTTCTTTTCCCGCAACCCGATCACCGGCGACAACGAACCGTTCGGCGAATGGCTGCCCGGCGGCCAGGGCGACGACGTGGTGTCGGGATCGGTCGACGTCGAGCCGATCGTGGCGCTGCGTGACGAGCAGCCGATGGTCTACGACGAGCTGATCGATGCCGGCCGCAGGTTGGAGCGGCTGGACTCCGACATCCAGGAGATCGAGTTCACCGTCGAAGACGGCAGGCTGTGGTTGTTGCAGACGCGGGCGGCGGAGCGCTCGGCGCAGGCGGCGGTGCGCACGGCGCTGCAGCTGCGACACGAGGGACTCATCGATGACGCGGAGACATTGCGGCGGGTCACCCCGGCGCACGTCCAGACCCTTCTGCAACCGGCACTGCAGCCCGAAACACGTTTGGCAGCGCCGCTGTTGGCCAAAGGCGTGCCGGCGTGTCCGGGCGTGGCCGCGGGCAAGGCCTACACCGACGTCGACGAGGCGCTGCGCGCCGCCGAGCGCGGCGAGCGGGTGATTCTGGTGCGCGACCACACCCGGCCCGAAGACGTGTCGGGCATGCTGGCCGCGCAGGGCATCGTCACAGAGGTCGGGGGCGCCTCCAGCCATGCGGCCGTGGTCAGTCGCGAACTGGGCCGGGTGGCCGTGGTGGGCTGCGGCCACGGCGTCGCGGCCGCGCTGGCCGGCAAGCAGATCACCGTCGACGGCGCCGAAGGGGAAGTGCGCGAAGGTGATCTGAGCCTGTCCGCGTGGTCCGAAGACGACACGCCGGAACTGCGCGAACTCGCCGACATCGCGCGGCGGATCAGCCCGCTGCGTGCCCATGCCGCGGGTGACCACGTGCGGCTGGACGACAGCTCGGAGGCCGCGGTGCGCGCCGCGCTGGACAGCGGGCATGCCGACGTGGTGTCGGCGACCCCGTTGCTAGTGATGCTGACCGCGCTGCGGCTGGCGCCAAGAGCCGCGTCATGACCGAATTGGCGGCGCTGCAAGGGGTTCGGCTCAAGGGCCGGGTGACCCCCGCCGACCTGGCCGCGACGCTGGGTGCGCACCTTGACGACATCGCCTCCACCATCGAGCACCTTTCCGCGGCGGGACTGCTGACCGAAGGCCCGACGTTGCGGATAACCCCCGCCGGCAGCGATCGGCTCGCGAGGCTGCTCGCCGAAGAGCGCGAGGGCATCAATTCACAAGCGATGGCCGCCGCCTACGACAATTTCCGGGCCGTCAACGCCGATTTCAAACGTCTGGTGACGGATTGGCAGCTCAAGGGCGGCCCGGGCGGCGCCCCCAACGCCCACGACGACGCCGACTACGATGCCGCGGTGCTGGCCCGCCTCGACGACGTGCACGCCCGCGCGATGCCGATCATCGAGGCCGCCTCCGCACAACTGCCGAGGCTTTGCGCCTATGCGACGAAACTGGCTGCGGCGCTGGACAAAGTGAGGGCCGGGGAGACGACCTGGCTGACCCGGCCGTTGATCGACTCCTACCACACGGTGTGGTTCGAGCTACACGAAGAGCTCATCGGCGCCGTCGGTCTGACCCGCGAAGAAGCGGCCAGATCCGGCGATGCGCAATAGCTAGAGCGCCGCGTCTAGTAGCGCCAGATAGGCATCGACGTCGGGCACGGCCGAAGCCGCCGCGTGCACACTGATCGCGACGGTGTCGCCGATGCCGTGCACCCCGTGCGTCAGCCCCATCATCGGTGACAGCGCCGGGTATCCCGACGTCAGCACCACCCGGGCGCCGCCGAAGCTCAGATCGGCCGCCCCGCGGTTGACGCTGGACACCACGGTATTGCCGGACACCCGCGTCGCGCGCTGTTGGACATCGAACTGCCCGATGCCCCAACGCAGCAGCCCGGCCGGCACCGCCGCGAACGCACGGTCGGCGGCCCGGGTGGCCGGGTGCTCGAAGCGGCGCCGGCCGTTGGCCAGGTCGGCCGCGATCCGCTCGGCCCGGGCTTGCGGCCCGAGCCCGGGGTACAGCCCCACCACGATATTGCCGAAGTGATTGTTGGCCTGCGGCGCACCGGGTTTGGCCATCGGAACCTCGGCGCCCAGCGAATCGCATTGTCCGTCAAGAAGATTCGACAGGGCCTGCGATACCGAACCCAGCACGCCCACGGTGATCGTGGGCCCGGGCAGCTGCGAGCGGTGCCGCACCAACGTCCGCACCGCGCGGGCCCCCTCCGGCCGCGCATTCGTCGGCAACGGCGGACGCGACCCCGCCCCGCCGGTCAGCAGCCCCGCGCGGATGTCGCGCTCCAGCAGGCGATGGGCGCGCGCCGCTTGCACGGCCCGCCAGGGCAGGAAGCCCGGCGACGGTTTGGGCGCCTCGGGCACCGGGTCCGGCCGGCCGAACAACCAGGCTGCCATCGCCGCGGAGCGGGCGCCGTCGGCCAGCGCGTGCGCGACCTGCAGCACCGCCACCGTGCCGGACCCGGTGACGCCGGGGATCCCGCGCACCGGGGTGAAAACGTGCAGCCGCCAAGCCATCCGGCGAACGTCCAGCTGGTCGTCGGCGAGACCGGCGACGGACGCCAGGACGCCGTCCCAGCTGTGGTCGGCGAGGCTGTGGCGGACCACCTGGTCGGGCGTGACGGACACCGGTACCCACCGCGGATAGCGAAACCGGCCTCGGTCGCGCACCCGCATCGTCAGCGCCGGCTCGGCGTTGGCCCGCAAGCGGACTTGCTCGACGGCACGCGAGTAATCGGCGGGCTCACCGTCGAACGCGTAGAGCAGGAACTCGTCGCTGGGAATCTTGGCCGACATCCAGTAGAACTGCGCGTCGACGGCAGCCATCCGCTGCCCCGGCACGGCCCGAGCCACGGCGTCAGCCGGGTGAGCCGATGAACCCGAGCACCAGGTCGGCGACCTTGTCGGGCTGCTCGAGCTGCAGGAAATGGCCGGCGTGTTCGACGATGCCGACCTCGCTGCCCGCCGGCAGCACCTTCTCGGCCCACTGCGCGAAAGCCGGTGTCATGCAACCGTCGTCGCGGCCGTGCAAGTACAGGCACGGCAGCACCGGTTCTTTGGTCCACAACCGGTTCAATTCGGCATATCGCGCCGACGGCGAGGTGTTGCGAATGGTGGCGCGGTAGGGTCCCAGCGCCGCGCGCCAGCTCTCCGGTGCCCCGATCGCGGCGTCGACGTGACGCAAATCCTCATCGGCGCGATAACCCGGTGACCACCGCCGCCACAGCAGCGGCAACACCCATGAGGCCGAACGTTCGGGCAGCCAAGGCAATTGGAAGTACATGATGTACCAACTGCGGAAAACCTGGCGCGCCAGATGGGCGGCCAGTCGGCCTCGCTCGGCCGCGCCACCGCCGCGCCGCCGGAACGCCGCCGACGGCGGCACCGACATGATCACCGCCTTGGTGAACGGGCTGTCGGGCATGGCGGCCAGGCCGGTGCCGGCGATCGCGCCCCAGTCGTGGCCGATGATCACGTCCCGATCGGTGCCACCGGCGGCCGCGCGCACCCGCAGGGCGTCGTCCATCAGCGCGCCTACCTGATAACTGCCGTCGACCGGGATCGACGACGGCGCGTATCCGCGCATGAACGGCGCGACCACCCGCCACCCCGCCTCCGCGAGCCGGGGAGCGACCTTGCGCCAGCCGTAGGGCGTGTCGGGGAAACCATGCAGGCACAACGCGATGGGGCCGTCTGGCGGCCCCCAGGTGAGGGCCTTGAGGGAGCCCGCGGGGCCGGTCACGTCGACCCAGCCTGGTTCAGCCATGTTCACTCCCTGCTCGACGTCTCCGCAGGGATCAACCTAACCTGTGTGGCCTCAGCACGCACCGACCGTGGTCGGTACGGTGCCAAATCGCTGCTGTATCAGTACTTTTCATCGTTGCAGCGCGGCGGCCCGTTCCAGCTCGTCGATGATGATCTTGCGCATGCCGTACATCGCGTTGGTGGCCGCCGCTGCCCGCGTGCGATCGGGATCGCTGATCAGTTCATAGAGCCGGTCCGGGACGACTTGCCAGCTCAATCCGTAGCGGTCTTTGAGCCAGCCGCATTGCGACTCCTCGCCGCCGTCGGTAAGCCGGTCCCAGTAGTAGTCGACCTCGTCCTGGTCTTTGCAGTGGATCGTGAAGGACACCGCTTCGGTGAACCGGAAGTGCGGACCGCCGTTGATCCCGATGAACCGGGTGCCGTCCAACACGAAGCTGCCGGACAGGACGGTGCCGGGCTCACCCGGTCCGGCCTCGGTGGTCTGGTTGAAGCCTTCGACGTGGGAGTTGGGAAACACCGAGGTGTAGAACCTGGCGGCCTCCTCCAGATTGTCGTCGAACCACAACGACGGGGTGATCGATGGCATGTGCGGGCCCTCCTTGAGGTCTGGTTGGTCTGCCATTGGTAGACCCCTGCACCGACGAAAACTCACCGCGTCGTCCACCCACGTAACGGTGCTTAACCGGCCTATGTAACGTCAGATCGCATGAGTACCGTCAGCAGCAGTCCCGAGACGGTTGAGTTCGTCGGCGCCGACGGGATCACCCTGGTCGCCGACGAATGGAATCGCGGCTCCGACGGCGCCGGGCGACCGAGCATCCTGATGCTGCACGGTGGCGGCCAGAACCGTTTCTCCTGGAAGAACACCGGTCAGAGGCTGGCCGATGAGGGGCTGCACGTGGTGGCGCTGGACTCGCGGGGACACGGCGACAGCGCACGCTCCCCCGACGCCGACTACGAGATCGAGACGCTGACGGCCGACGTCATGCGGGTGCTGGACGAGATCGGCCGGCCCGTGACGATCATCGGGGCCAGCATGGGCGGACTGACCGGCATCCTCGCCGCGCACCGGGCCGGTCCCGCAAGGGTGACCCGGTTGGTGCTCGTCGACGTGGTCCCGCGATTCGAAAAGGGCGGCAGCGCCCGCATCCGCGACTTCATGTTCAGCGGCCTCGACGGCTTCGACTCACTGGAGCAGGCCGCCGACGCCGTCGCCGCCTACCTGCCCTACCGGAGCAAGCCGCGCAGCCCCGAGGGGCTGAAAAAGAACCTGCGCCTGCGCGACGGCCGCTGGTATTGGCACTGGGACCCCGCCTTCATGACGAAGCCCGGCGACGATCCCGAACTGCGCACCGAGAGCTTCGAGCAGGCCGCCAAGCACCTGACGATTCCCGTCTTGCTGATCCGCGGCAAGCTGTCCGACGTGGTCAGCCCCGAGGGCGTTCGGCACTTCCTGGCAACCGTGCCGCGCGCCGAGTTCGTCGAGCTGTCCAACGCCGGGCACACCGCGGCCGGCGACGACAACGACGCGTTCAGCGACGCGGTGGTCGCGTTCGTCAACCGCCGCTGATATAGATCGAGTTGGTCCTTCTCAAATGCCTCCGGAGGTGTCAGGAAGGGATCTGTAACTGATTCCTGTCGGGGTCCGTGTGTTGGCGCACGTGGACCTCTTCCTGACACCCCCCGGAGGTGTTGTTGTGTCTGTGCAAACCGCTCCAGTCACGTTGTCGACGATCGTCGTTGCCGTGGATGTCGGCAAGACTTCGGCACTGTTTTCTGTGACCGATGCAAGTCGCCATCGGTTGCTTGGTCCGTTGGAGTTCACGATGAACCGGTCGGGCTTGTCCGCGGTGGCGGCTCGGGTGATGGCCGTGGTTCCTGCATCGGGGCGTGTCAAGGTCGGCGTGGAGGCTGCGGGCCACTATCACCGTCCAGTGCTGGACTATCGGTGGCCGCCGGGGTGGGAGGTGCTGGAACTCAATCCCGCCCATGTCGCCGAGCAGCGCCGGGCGCAGGGCCGGCGGCGGGTCAAGACCGACGTCATCGACGTGGAGGCGATTGCCGAACTCGTGCTGGTCGGGCACGGGAATCCTGTGGCCGATCACGATGTCGTGATCGGTGAAATGAGCGCCTGGGCGGCGCATCGGAACCGACGGGTGGCCACGCGGACCGCGACGAAAAACCAGCTGCTCGGTCAACTCGATCGAGCGTTTCCTGGACTGACCGTGGCGCTGCCCGACGTGCTGGCCACCAGGATCGGCCGGCTGGTCGCCGCCGAATTCTGTGACCCCGCACGGTTGGCTGCACTCGGAGTCAACCGACTGATCCGTTTCGCCGCGACCCGAGACCTGCAGCTGCGGCGCCCGGTCGCCGAGCGTCTGGTCGCCGTAGCACGCGAGGCACTACCCACCCGGGATGCGGTGATCGCCCGCCAGATCCTGGCCGCCGACCTGAACTTGCTGGCCGACCTCGACGAGCAGATCCAGGCGGCCGAGACCGCGTTGAGCGCCCTGCTGCCGCGCAGCCCGTATGCCACCTTGACCACGGTGCCGGGCTGGGGTGTGGTGCGAGTATCCAATTATGCTGCTGCCCTGGGCGATCCGACCCGGTGGCCGGGACCGCGACAGGTCTACCGCGCGTCGGGGCTTTCCCCGATGCAGTACGAATCCGCTCACAAACGCCGAGACGGGGCCATTAGCCGAGAAGGCAGCGTCGCGCTGCGCCGCGCACTGATCGATCTCGGCGTAGGACTGTGGCTGACCGAGCCGGCGGCCAAGGCCTACGCCCTGGGCCTTAAGGCCCGCGGCAAGCATGGCGGAATCATCGCCTGCGCACTGGCCCATCGCGCTACCCGCATCGCCCACGCACTGGTGCGCGACCACATCGGCTACGACCGGACCCGCTGGCACTGACACCCAAGCCCGGACACCGTCGAGGAAGGACACGACGACACCCTTCACACCATCCACCGGCAGTGCCAAGCTCGAGGGACGGGACGAAGGGCCGGATCAGATGCCGTCGCCGCTATGGCGGGCCCACTAAGGGTTACGCCGTGACTAGCTTGGCACCCGGTCCTTCGCCTCCACGGCAGCCCGAACGACGCCAGATGACCCACACCACGAGGTCGCATACATCAGCGTGGGCGCCCCGCACCCGATCCCCAGCCCATCACCGCCGACAACACCCGCACCCTCAACAGCACCCGCAACCCGGATGCCGACGAACCACGACTGAACCCAGAACTTGACACGAACTACAGCCAGCTAGTTCGCCGGCTTCTCCGCGTGCCCGCCGAACTGCTTGCGCATCGCCGAGAGCGCCTTGTTGGCGAAGTCGTCCAGCGAACGCGAGGCGAAGCGGGACTGCAGCGCGGTCGTCAGCACCGGCGAGGGGACGCCCTCGTCGATCGCCGCGATGGCGGTCCACCGGCCCTCGCCGGAGTCGGAGACCCGTCCGGAGAATTCCTTGAGATCGGGTGAGTCGTGCAGCGCGATCGCGGTCAGGTCCAGGAGCCAAGAGCCGATGACGCTGCCGCGCCGCCACACCTCGGCGACCTCCGGGATGTCGAAGTCATACTGATAGAACTCGGGGTGCTCCAGCGGCGCGGTTTCGGCGTCACCCTCTTGCACGTGCTTGCCGATGTCGGCATTGCGCAAGATGTTCAGCCCTTCGGCGAGCGAGGCCATCATGCCGTACTCGATTCCGTTGTGCACCATTTTCACGAAGTGCCCGGCACCGGACGGTCCGCAGTGAAGATAGCCCTGCTCCGACCGAGCGACCTCGCCATCGCGACCGGGCGTGCGGGCCGCGGCATCCACGCCCGGTGCGACGCTGGCGAAGATCGGCTCGGCGTGCAGGAAAGCCTCGTCGTCGCCGCCGATCATCAGGCAATAGCCGCGTTCCCGACCCCACACGCCGCCGCTGGTGCCACAGTCGAGTAAGTGAATGCCTTTCTCCGACAGCGTTTCCGCGTGGCGAATGTCGTCGCGGTAGTAGGAGTTGCCGCCGTCGATGACGATGTCCCCGGAGTCGAGCGTTTTGGCCAGCTCGTCGATCACCCCCGTGGTGATGGTCCCGGCCGGGACCATCACCCAGACCAGCCGCGGCGCAGTCAGCTTCTCGGCGAGCTCCTGCAGTGAGGACACCCCGGTGATCTTGTCCTCACCGGCCATCGCCTTGACCGCATCGGGGTTGTGGTCGTAGACAACGCATTCGTGCCCGTCCGCGACTACCCGGCGGACGATGTTCGCCCCCATCCGGCCGAGGCCGATCATCCCAAGCTGCATCGTGCCAGTCTCCTTACTGTTCGGTGGGCTTGCTACGCGGCAGCCACGGCTCGTGCCAGCTGTGGTGGCCGCGCGGCAGCGCCTGTGCGGCCTCGGGTCCCCACGAGCCCTGGTCGTAAAGGTGAATGCGGCCCGGCTTGTCCAGCACGGGCTGCACGATCCGCCACGTCTCTTCGATGGCATCTTCGCGGGCGAACAACTGGCGATCGCCGTTGAACGCGGCGTAGAGCAACCGCTCGTAGGGCCGGACCGGTTCGCCGAGATCCTCGGCGAACGACGAGTCCAAGTTGACATCCTGCCACGAATCGCCGACCTGAGCGGACAACTGCAGCCGCATCCCGGGATCAGGATCGATGCGCAGCACGATCTGGTTGCACTGGGGCGGGCGGCGGTTGGGCAGGAACGAAAACCCGGGAACATGGTGCAGGAACATCCGGACCTCGGTCACCTTCTCCGGCAACGCTTTTCCGGCGCGCAAAAAGATCGGCACTCCCGCCCAGCGCCAGTTGTCGATCTCGGTGCGCAGCGCGATATAGGTCTCGGTGGTGGAATCCTTTGCCACACCGGCCACGTCGGTGTAACCGCGGTACTGCCCGCGGACGCAACGCTGTGGATCCAGCGCCGGCATCGCCCGGAAAACCTCGGCCTTCTTGTCGTTCAGGTCGTCGGCGCTCGGGCCGACCGGAGGTTCCATGGCCACCAGGGCAAGCACCTGCAGCAGGTGGTTTTGCACGACGTCGCGAAGGGTGCCTACCGCGTCATAGAACTTGCCCCGGTCCTCGATGCCGAAGTCCTCGGCCATGGTGATGTGGATCTCGGAGATGCTGTCGCGGTCCCACAGCTTGGCCAGCCCTTGGTTCGCGAACCGCAGGTATTGCAGCTCTTCGACGGGTTGTTTGCCCAAAAAGTGGTCCACGCGCAGGATTTGGTCTTCGTCGAGCACCGCGCGCAACCGCTCGTTGAGGTCGCGCGCCGACTCCAGGTCGTGGCCGAACGGCTTCTCCACCGCCACCCGGGCCCGCTCGAGCAGGTCGGCTTTCGCCAGGTTCTCCACGATGGGCGCGAACAGGTCCGGCGGCATCTCCAGGTAGTAGAGCGGATGAGAGTCTGAAGGAATCTTCTTGGCGAGCTCCTTGTAGAGACCGGCGTCGGTGACGTCGCCGTGCAAGTAGGACAGTCGATCGGCGAGCCGGCCGAACACCGCGTCGTCGAATGACTCCCCCGACGCCTTGATGGCGTCGCGCGCCCGATCCCGCAGTTGCTCGACGGTGATGTCGTCACTGGCCACACCCACGATCGGGTGACTCAGCATGTTGCGGCGCTCGAGCCGGTACAACGCCCGGAACGTCATCTTGCGCGCCAAATCACCGGTGATTCCGAAAATCACCAGCAGGTCAGATGAGTTACTGTCGTCCCCGGCCAAAACCGCTCCTCCCGAAAGTCACCTGGTCGGCTCCCTTGAGATCACTACCCGCGGCTGGCGGAATCAACACTAGACATTGCCGGTAGGGCCGACAACCTGAGTGGACCGCAGTCTTGAAAGGATGGTCGGCATGGCTGACGCGCTGCACGTCACGGTCTATATCCTGGCCGGGATTGCCGTGATCGAAGGTGTCGCGCTGCTGGTGCTGTGGCGGCTACTGGTGCGCAGTCGGCAGGAGCTCGACGAGCTGCGCCACCGGACCGACGCGCGCAATCAGCTGCTGTCGGGCGGTCGCGAGGCCGTCAAAAGGGTGTGGAATACCGCCAACCTGATGCGCAAAGAGGGTTTCGGTGCCGCCGTGCGCAGCAGCATCGAGGACCTCGCCGACTGGGCGGAGGTCGAGCGACCCGACCTTGCCCGCGTCACCCCGGACGGCCGGGTGGTGATTTTGTTCTCCGACATCGAGGAGTCCACCGCACTCAACGAGCGGATCGGGGACCGGGCGTGGGTCAAGCTGATCAGTTCGCACGACAAGCTGGTCTCAGACCTGGTGCGGCGACGGTCCGGTCATGTGGTAAAGAGTCAGGGCGACGGATTCATGATCGCCTTCGCACGCGCCGAGGAAGCCGTGTGGTGCGGCATCGACCTGCAGCGCGCGTTGCGCCGAGACGCAAAGCGCAAGCGGCGCGAGGAGATTCGCGTCCGGATCGGCATTCACATGGGTCGCTCGGTGCGCCGCGGAGATGATTTGTTCGGCCGCAACGTGGCAATGGCGGCACGGGTCGCCGCGCAAGCGGTGGGCGGTCAGATTCTGGTGAGCCAGACGGTGCGAGACGCGCTTTGCGATTCCGACGGCATCCGGTTCGATGACGGCCGCGACGTTGAGCTGAAAGGCTTTTCGGGCAGCTACCGACTGTTCGCCGTTGAGCCTCCGGCTGATACCGAGCCTGACTGAGCCCCGTCCCCGTTGTATTCAGCCAGTCGCTGATGCAGTCGCTCGCGGACCTCGTCCGCGGTGTACGCGCGGCGTTTGCGTTGGTCGCGGACGACCAGCGCGCCCCCGGCGACGACACCGGCGGCACCGGCCAATCCCACCCATTTCCACACATTGCGCATGACACCAGGCTATGCGCGGCCGGGTCGGTGTGGCCCGGTTGTGATTGACTGGGGTGCCCGCAACGTTCGGCAACGCATCGTGCGTGACGTACCGCCGGGCTCCTATTGGCGACGACAGCGGTGAAAGCCGCGGCGGCGAAGGGGCTTACAGGCAGATGCTCACCTTGGACCAGGCGCTCGAACAGACCCGCACCGGCGACCTTTGGCTGTTTCGCGGCGGCTCGGGACCCGACCGTGCCATCCAGACGCTGACGAACAGCCCGGTGAACCACGTCGGCATGACGGTGGCCATCGACGACTTGCCGCCGTTGATCTGGCACGCCGAACTCGGTGACAAGCTCGTCGACCTGTGGACTGGGACGAATCATCGTGGCGTGCAACTCAACGACCTCGCCCAATCGGTCTTGCAGTGGTCGCAGCGCTACCACCAGCGTTGCTGGCTACGCCAGCTGACTCCGCCGGCCACCCGGGAGCAGGAGAACAAGCTGTTGCGGGTGATCGCCCGTATGGACGGCACCCCGTTTCCCACCACCATGCGCTTGACGGGACGGTGGCTGCGTGGCCGGCTCCCCAACGCCTACGACTGGGTGCGCGGAATCCCGTTCGTGGACAAGAAAATTCGGGAATCGACGCAGCGACGCAAGGAGCGCCAGCGGCTCGGCTTGGAGGTGGCCTACTGTGCGGAAACGGTGGCCATCACCTACGAGGAGATAGGACTGCTCACCACCGAGAAGTTCTCCAACTACTTCGACCCCGGCTCGTTCTGGAGCGGTGACAAACTTCCGCTCGCGCCGGGTTACGCCTTGGGCGACGAGATCGAGATCGCGGTCGGCTAGTCGAGGATTACTCGACCGCGATCTCGCCCATCTCCGACCAGCCGGTGGCATCGATGGTCTGGTTGATGATCTTGGGCGTCGACTTCAGCGCCTGCGGAGCTTGTTGGATGAAGCGCTTGAAGTGGTCACTGTTGACGTGGACACCGCCCGCCTCATCGTCGCGGAACGCCTCCACCAGAACGTACTCCGCCGGGTTGTCCAGGCTGCGTGACCACTCGAACCAGAGATTGCCGTCCTCGGCCCGAGTCGCCGCGGTGAACTCTGCGACGAGTTCCGGCCAGCGGTCGGTCCACTCGGGTTTGGTCTCGAACTTGACGACGATGAAGATCATTGCGGCCCCGCCTAGGTTCGCTGCTTTCCGGTTACGCACGGCCCGATCTCCGTCGGGCAGCGCCAGCCTATCGGGCTCGCGGGTGGCACGGCGCCGGCCCCGGCGGCGAAGCGCCGAACATAATTTCCTTAAGTAATAGTTACAGCAAAGTGTGCCCATGCGTCACACATGACGCATGAGCACACTGTTGCCGCACCTCACCGTTCGCCGTCAGTGGCGCAGCTCACAACCCAGCCTTCAGCCGACGTACTTCACTTTTCCATCCCACGGTCAGCTCGCTGACGCGTACGACACGAAAATATCGATTTATTGTCGGTGCCTATTTGCGTTCCAATTGTTATTAGTTCGCAATTCCCGCGGCGCCGAATAATGGTAAATCAGGGAGCCGGCGGAGGCGGCGCCGGGGGCGCCGGGGCGTCGATCAAAACGGCCGGCGGAGGAGGCGGAGCGTCCGGCGCGGGCGGCGGGGGCGGAGCGTCAGGAGGGGGCGGCGGAGCGTCAGGCGCGGGCGGCGGGGGCGGAGCGTCGGGCGGTGGCGGGGCGCCACCATCCGGTGCCATCGGGAGGAACATGTGATGCGTAAATCCGGCCTGGTAGGCGCCAGGACCGCCCAGGTGTACGCCGCCGCGCTCACCGCTGGATACCGAGGTTCCGTCCGGCAGCGTCACCGCGGTGTGGCCGCCATTCCAGCCGATGACCAAGGCGTTGGGGGCCGTCCCGTACTGGAAGCCGCGCGCCAACAATGCACCCTCTTCGTTTCCGGTGTTGAAGCGATCCCCGAAGACGGGCCTGTCAGTTGCTGCATTCGCAATCCACGAAGCAAGTCCCGAACAATCCGTGCCGGCGGGTGAATCTCCACCCGGAATATAGGGCGTGCCGGAGACCTGACCGATCAGCGACATCAATGTTGCAATAACGACCATGGGCAGCGAGGCTAGCAATAACGTTTATTCTGAACCAAAATCTGTGGCGCAGATCATCCAGTAATCGGACAATGACGTACGCCGCACTCGAGCGAACTCGTTATTCAACGGTATAGTTTTTGCAGCAAATATCTGCGCGCCCGGTGCCGGTAACCGCGAGAGGTATCTGCGGATCTCGGCTAGCCGTTGCCGCGGCCTCGTTCGGTTTCCGCCGTCTCCCGGTCGACGTCGGCTTGCTCCCGGTTCGCGCGGGCTCGCACGCGCTTGGAGCGTTCCTCGACGCGTCGCAGTCGCTCGCGTTCGCGCTCCATAGCCGTGCCCTCGCGTTCGTCCGCACGCTGCTCTCGTTCGTCTGCCAGCCGCTCGCGGTCGTCCGCTGTTTGCTCGCGTTGGTCGGCGACGCGGTCTCGTCTGCCCGCCTGGAATTCGCGGCGGTGGAGTTCGGCCTCACGCTGGACGAGGGCCTCTTCGCGCTCGTCGAGCGAGTGAGCCCGCCGTTCCAACTCCGCGGGCGGCTCGGCACGATCATCGGCGGCCACAGCTCACCCTAACGCTGGGCGGCCGGCTGTTCGACCCGCCCACGGGCCGCCTATCGCCGGCCGGTTCGTGACAATCAGCGAGCTATCACAGGGGAGTCCAAATTCCGTTGTTCCAGATTCCCCAGTTGCCGGCTCCGGTCGGATTCCACATCATCTGCGCCCCGGGGGCCCAGGCCGGTTGGGGCGGCTGCGGCGGCGCCCACGCCGGCGGAGGGCCCCAGGGCCCCCATCCCGCCGGGGCGGTCGGGCCCCCCGGACGTTGCCAGTCGTGGCATTGATGCCAATCCCAGTCCAGGACGTTGCCCCACGTCGGGTTCCAGGGGTCACCTGGGCACCAGTGACCGGTCGGTGACGGCGCTGGGGCCGCCTGAGCGACGGTGCCGCCGACCAGTCCCAGAGCCGCCAGCGCCCACGCGACGCTCACCACCGCGCTCGCAGACCGCCAAACCGCACGCTTTACAGTCGCCATCTCCTAAGACTTTCCCCCGGCGGGAATCCGGGCAAGTAGTAATTCGGATTCGTGGTCGATCCCCGCATCACACTGCGAACTTGGCCCGCGCCTGGTCTGTCACCGGGGTGAACAGGTTGACCAGGTTTCCGTCCGGATCCCGGAACAGCAGAGCGCGATTTCCCCAGGGCATCGTGGTCGGCGTCGCCACGACCTCGCCCACCCGCTCGCGGAGCCGCTCATACTCGGCGTCCACGTCCTCGACGATGAACTCCAGGATGGCGCTGCGGTTGGCCGCGGGTTCGGCGGACCCGGCGCCGAACAGCGGGACGGTCTGGTCGCTGCCGATCGCCAGAGTGCCGACCGGCGTCGGGATCTCGGCGAACAGCTCGTTGCCCCAGATCGCGGAAACCCCGGTGACCATCTCGTAGAAAGCGACCGTACGCCTGACGTCGGCCGTGATGATGCGGGTGGAAATGAACTTCATGGATAGCCCTCCAGGTCAGCTGCGGATCAGGCACGAATGCTAAACGCAGCCTCCGACAACTCCTGGCGAAGGCGCGAATGTCGCGATAGAAGGACCAGAGTTGTCGGGGCGTAGGCACTTTCGGCACCCAAAGGGCGACGTGGTTGATGCCGACCGCTTGATCGGTGTGCGTCAGCTTCGTGCCACTGCGGGCGGGCTGGATCCCGATGTAGCTGTGCGGGTTGACGTTTCGCGTCATGTACTAGGTCGACCGGTATTCCATGTGCGGAGACGAGAAGCTGCTGTGGCGAAGCCAGCCGAACGACGCGTCGTAGATTGCGATCGAGGTGTCGTGGTCCAACACCGCGAACTCGACATGACCGCGAATCGCGCTGACGGCCCGCTTAGCTGAGCGCAGCGGATCAGTTTGGAACGGCGACGCTCATGCCCCCGTCGATCATCCAGACGGCGCCCACCGCATAACTCGCCAGGTCGGAGGCCAAAAAGGTTGCGACGTGGGCTATTTCAGTGGGATCCGCGGCGCGTTGGATGGGTGCGCCTTTCCCGTGCTCGACCAGGTTTTCGGGATTGCCCAGGATGTTGGTGACGACATCACCGACGCCGAGGGCGTTGATTCGGATGCCGTCATCGATTGCCTCCAGGGCGGCGGTGCGGGTCAGCTGCGCGAGGGCTCCTTTGGATGCGGCGTAGGCAGAAATCGTCTTGAAGCTTTGAAAGCAAGCGTACGAACCGATATTGACGATGGCGCCGCTCTGACGGGGGATCATTGCGCGCATCGCCTCCCGGGTGTGCAGAAACGCCCCGGTGACGTTGGTTCCCAGGATGTGATTCCAGTCTTCCAGGGTCGTTTCGATGACCGGCTTGTTAATGATGGTGCCCGCGTTGTTGATCAGGATGTCGAGCTGCCCGAAGCGGCGACCGGCCAACTCGACCGCGTCGTGCGCCGTTTGTTCCTGCGCGACATCACCGACGAGTGGCACCGCCATGTCGGTGTCGGCGTAGAGGTCCGCGATCGCGGGGTTGATGTCTTCGGCGATCACCGAGACGCCGTATTCGATCAATTGTCGGGTGATAGCCGCACCGATGCCGCTGGCAGCGCCGGTCACGATCGCGACTTTGCCGTGCAGGTTCTCCCTGAGGTGATCGACGCTCATGCCATCCTTCCTCGTCCGACGAACAATGCTCGCTCAAGCAACGCTACGTAGCGCGGACCCATTCACCACCGCCTGCATGTCCCTACGAGATGCGAGCTGTCGGAGACATATAACAATGCGCTACTAGACGCCGTCTTCACTGGGGCAGCTACCTGATGGTGGCGGCGTCGGCGCGGGCGAGGGAATGGCGCGCTCGATCAGAGCGGCCGCGATGCCGGCAGCGGTCGGGAAGGCGTCCGTGCCCAAGGCCCTGGTCCGAACCGAGGCGCCATCGAGCAACAGCGCCAGTTGCGCACCGAGCAGGACCGGATCGGCGGCACCGGCCTCGCGGGCGGTCTCGCTCAGGCGGGCGGCGACGGAGGTCTTGTACTCGCGAGCCCGCACGCGCGCGGGATGCTTCGGATCGGAAATCTCCACGGCGGCGGCGATGAACGGGCATAGGGGCATCGGGCCGTGGGTGAACGCAGGCTTCTCGAATACCGCGAGCAGGCGTTCGCGGGGGGTTAGGTCGGCGCGTTCGAAGACCTCGGGCATGGTGTTGACGTCGTGACGTCGTAGATACTCGGCGATCAGCTCGTCCTTGCTGCCGAAGTGCTGGTAGGCGGTGCGCTTGGACACCTGCGCCGCGGCGCAGAGCAGATCCATTCCGGTGTTGTTGATGCCCCGCTCACGAAACAGCTGCTGCGCCGCGCCGAGGATGCGCTCGCGCGCGCCCCGGCCTCGTCGCCGGCCCGACGGACCTTTTTCCAGCTCGGTCACGTCGTTCAGGGTAACGCTAAGTGTACTTAGCTGGTGTGTAGTCACATGGTCCGTTAGCTTAGATACACAGATCGGTATACCTAATGCCAGCGAGGAGGGGATGTGGGAAAGCTTGACGGCAAGGTTGCGGTGATCACGGGCGGATCGAGCGGTCTGGCACTCGCCAGCGCGAAGCTGTTCGTCGACGAGGGAGCGTACGTCTTCATCACGGGCCGGCGGGAGCAGGCGCTGGACGAGGCCGTCGCCTTGATCGGCCACAACGTCACCGCCGTGCAGGGCGACGCGGCCAACCTCGATGACTTGGATCGGTTGTTTGACACGGTGAAGCGGGAGAAGGGCAGCATCGACGTGCTCTTCGCCAGCGCCGGAACGGGAGGGGAAGCGCGCAAGCTCGGTGAGATCACCGAGGAGGACTTCGACACCGTCTTCGGTCTGAATACCCGCGCCACCCTCTTCACGGTGCAAAAGGCGCTGCCACTGTTCAACGATGGCGGGTCCATCTTCATGACAGGGTCCATCGCCTCGGTGAAGGGCTGGCCCGACTACAGCGTGTACTCGGCGAGCAAGGCTGCCTTGCGCTCGTTCGCCCGCACCTGGCTCAACGAACTGAAGGACCGGCAGATCCGTGTGAACGTGCTCAGCCCGGGGGCAGGTCGCTACACCAATCCAGGAGCAGATGTTCGACGCTGAGACAAAACGGCAGTTCGAATCCCTGATTCCGCGAGGAACGATGGGCCGCCCCGAAGAGATTGCCACGGTGGCGCTGTTCCTGGCCTCCGACGACTCTAGCTACGTAAATGGGGTGGAGTTGGCCGTCGACGGTGGCACCTCGGCGATCTGACGCTCGCGCACCGCGCAGGGACCGGCCTCGAACTCCAGGAGCGAAACACAATCGACGGTTTCACCCACGTCGCCAATACGGTGACGGCATACGGGTTCAACGACGAGGGACGCATCGAGGCTCTCGACGTGTACGTGATGAGCCTCAGTCGGCAGTAGCCACTTAGCCGAAGTCGACATGCTCCGTGGCGGAACTCGACAACGTCGCGGTCAGTCTGGATCGACCCGCGCGCCAGTCAAATACGCCGCAAGATTCGTCAAAGACGATCGAAGTCCATCAATGTGGTCTGCACGGGAGATGCCGGCTGGGACGTCATCGGCTCGGATCTCAACACGGGTGCTGCCGACGCTCACTGCGGTAACCGACCACGTCATGGTCATCGTTCCGGCAAACGACGTGTCATCGGATTCGAATTCGACGGCCTGAACGACACGTTCATCGGGCACGATCTCGACGAATCGAACATCAACGACATCTGAGTCGGCGTTCGACTTGCCGCCCGACTCGGGCGCGTCGGCGTACGTCAGCCTCATCCGGTAGGAGCCGCCTGGGCGGACGTCAAAGTGTTCGAACTGACCTGACATCCCGTGCGGCGGAAGCCACTCGAGGAGCGCCTGCGGTTCCACCAGTGCGGCGTACACCCGACGCAGCGGGGCGTCAATCACCAACGAGGCCGAATCCGTTCGTCCCATATCTCCATGTTCCTGAATGGGGTCATCGGCCTAGCCGGCGGGTTCTAGTGAGCAGCAGCCTTCGCCCTCTAGACGTTGAACCGGAACTCCACCACGTCGCCGTCGGCCCGCGGACTACTGCTGTCCTTCCAGCAGATGGGCATACGGGTCAGCGTCGCCACCAACCGATTCCGGCATCGGATAGTAGGTCTTGATGAGCAGGTTTCCGTCGTCGTCCCAGGCGAAGGTCTCGATGCTGTATGCAACGCCGACGTTCGGTTCGGTGCCGAAGTGGTTCTCGCACACCCACGCCATCTCGTTCCCATTGACCTGAACCGTGATCATCTTGATCCTGAGGATCGACTGAAACATGTCGAAGGCATCCGACGTGGCGGCGGCGAACCCGTGTTTCTCCTCGGTGCCGACCGGGTCGAACATGCGGACCTCGCCGGGACAGATGGTGCGCCATGACGCCACCCACTCGTCCTTCTTGCCCGCATTCCACAGATCGGCGTGCTTGGACGCGTGCGCTAAGCGAGCCTCCCGGCTCGGAACCTTGCTCATCTCTGCCCCATCTCCCTTCCATCAGCGTGAGGTCACGATAACTGGACAGCTGTCCAGCCGGAAGGGCCTATGCCTTGGCTTTCGATGTAGACGTTGATCCAAACCGGAACTCGACCTCGTCGCCGTCAGTCAGCGCCCGGGCCGGCTCCCTCGTTCAGCCATGTAGACCGCGAGGTTGGCGAGCGACGAGGCCATTCCCTCCTCATGGTCCTCTGCCGAGATCCCGGGTGGCACGTTGTCGGCACGCATATCGACTCGTGTCCCACCGTCCGTCGCGGCCACCGACCACGTCATGGTCATCGTTCCTCTGAATGAAGGGTCGTCCGATCTGAAGTCGACAACTTGAACGACGCGTTCATCGGGTGCGATGTCGATGAAGCGGCCCTCGGTCACATCAGAATTCTGATCGGATTTGCCGCCCGCTGCTGGTGCCCGGTCGTACGTCAAGACCATTCGATAGGACCCGCCGGCGCGACCATCGAAATAGTCGAATCGCCCCGTCATCCCCGAAGGGGGAAGCCATCGGACAAGTGCTTCTGGATCAACAAGTGCAGCAAAGACACGCGCAAGCGGAGCTTGGATCACCCTCGACGCCGTATCCGTCCGTCCCATGCCGCCGCCCCATCGTCGATGCCTCGTGAGACTACCGCCCGGCCGCCTTACCACCTGACGTTGTCTGGAACCGGAACTCGACCACGTCACCGTCGGCCATGACATAGTCCTTGCCCTCCATCCGGACCTTGCCGGCCGCCTTGGCCGCCGCCATCGAGCCCGCGGCGATCAGGTCGTCGTACGAGACGATCTCGGCTTTGATGAAGCCCTTTTCGAAGTCGGTGTGAATGACCCCGGCGGCCTTCGGCGCGGTATCGCCCTGGTGAATCACCCACGCGCGCGCCTCTTTTGGGCCCGCCGTCAAGTAGGTCTGCAGCTTGAGGGTGTGAAAACCCGACCGCGCCAACGCATCTAGCCCACGCTCGGTTTGCCCGATGGACTCCAGCAACTCAGCGGCCGACTCGTCGTCCAGCTCTTGCAGTTCTGCTTCGATCTTCGCGTCGAGGAACACCGCGTCGGCGGGCGCGACCATCGCGCGCAGCTCGGCTTTGCGGGCATCGTCGGTCAGTACGGATTCATCGGCGTTGAACACATAGAGAAACGGCTTGGTGGTCATCAGATTCAATTCGCGCAGCAATGAGGTGTCTACACCGGATGCAAACAGCGTCTTGCCGGAGTCCAGCTCGGCCTCCGCGGCGACGGCCGCCTCGTGCACCGGCTTGCGCTCCTTGTTGTTGCGGGCTTCCTTCTCCAGCCGCGGCAGGGCCTTCTCCAGTGTCTGCATGTCGGCGAGGATCAGCTCCGTTTCGATCACCTCGATGTCGGAGCGCGGATCGACCTTGCCGTCGACGTGCACGACGTCGTCGTCGGCGAACACCCGCACCACCTGACAGATCGCGTCACACTCGCGGATGTTGGCCAGGAACTTGTTGCCCAGCCCGGCGCCCTCGGAGGCACCCTTGACGATTCCGGCGATGTCGACGAACGTCACCGGTGCCGGCACGATCTTCTCGGAATCGAACATCTCGGCCAGCTTGTCCAGCCGGGGATCGGGCAGCGGGACCACGCCCTCGTTGGGCTCGATCGTCGCGAACGGATAGTTGGCCGCCACCACGTTGTTCCGGGTCAGCGCGTTGAACAAGGTCGACTTGCCGACGTTGGGCAGCCCCACAATTCCCAGGCTCAGGCTCACGGAGAACCAAGTCTAGGTGCCTTGGCGGCGACGAGCGCCGGGGACCATCGGTCACCACCGTTCGTGCACGACGGCATGGCACGCCCAGGATCGCTACGAGGTATTTACGGGCCTTTCGGCCCATTCCCGGTACGGTCTACATGTGTCAGCACAGCGGGACAGTTCGACGGTGGACAATGCTCACCGTTCGATCCACCCAAATATCCCAGGTGTCCCCTGGTATGCAGCGCTGCTCATCGCCGTCACCGCGACTGCTATCGGCTACGGAATCGACGCTGGTCACAAGGAACTGACCCACGTCTTCGCCGGCTTCTATATAGCCGGCTGTGTAGCGGCGGTGCTGGCGGTGCGCCAGGACGGCATCTTCACCACGATCATCCAGCCGCCCCTGATCCTGTTCGGAGCGGTCCCCGGCGCCTACTGGCTGTTCCACGACGCCAAGGTCGGCCGCCTCAAAGACCTGCTGATCAACTGCGGCTATCCGCTGATCGAACGCTTCCCGCTGATGCTGGGCACCGCGGGTGGCGTGCTGGTGATCGGGCTGGCCCGCTGGTACTTCGGAAACGCTTACCGGGCGAGCGCACCGGCAAAGGCGTCTGAGGGCCCCGCCGCAGCCACGAACGTCGACGTCAAGTCCTTCTTCAACGGCATCGTCGCCAAAGCGCAGGCGTTGCTACACCCCGGCGCCGACGCGGAGGACGCCGACGACAGCGCCGAGTCCCGTCGCGGCCGCAGGTCGGCCTCTTCGTCGAGGACCCGCAGCACGACGCGCAGCGCCCGCTCCCGCTCCTCGACGCGTTCGGCCCGAACCCGCTCCCGGCACTCGCGCGAGCCGCTGGGCGATGGGTCCGAGCCGGTCGAGCGTCCCGAGCGGACCGAGCGCCCGAGGCGCAGCACTCGCCGCAGCGCGGCGTCGGCCCGCGACTATGACACCGTCGAGCCGCCTCGGCGATCGCGCCGCCGGCCCCGGCCGGACGCCGACCCCGATTCGCGGAGCCAAACGCCGCGAGAACCCCGTCGCGAGCCCCGCACCCGGCGCAGTCCCTACGAGCGGCCGACCCCACGAAGCAGCCGTTTCGACGGCTTCGAGTCCTACGGGGACAGGTACGAGCCGCCGAGCGGCCCAAGTTCCGCGAGCCGGTATGAGAGCCGCTACGAAAGCCGCGAGCCCTACGAGCCCTCATATGAACCGAGACGCCGACGGCCCCCGTCAAACGGCTCCGGCGGGACGCATCACCCGATCTCGCAGGTCCGCTACCGCGGTGCCGGCGCCGCGGACCCGCCACGCGAGCCGCACACCGAGCGCCGCACCCGCTCGCGGACACCCGGACGCACCCACGGACGCCCGCCCGCGGAATCGTGGGAGTACGACGTCTAGTGGTGATCGCAAGCGCGGCCGTGGCGATCGCAAGCGCGGCCGTGGCCGGGCGCAGCGGGTCGCCACTACAGGGCGTGGCCGGCCGCAGCGGGTCGCCACCATCGAATGCCGCAGCGGTCGCTCAGCGAACTGACCGGATCTCGCGGGGCAGCGCGAACACCAGGGTCTCCTGCGCCGTCGTGACCGGCTGCACCACGTCATAGCCGCACTCGGCGAGGCGCGCCAGCACGCCTTCCACCAGGACCTCGGGAACCGACGCTCCCGAGGTGACGCCCACCGTGGTGACGCCTTCCAGCCATGCCGGGTCAATGTCGTCGGCCCAGTCGACCAGGTGCGCGGCGGCGGCCCCGCCACCCAGCGCCACCTCGACCAGCCGCACCGAGTTCGAGGAGTTGCGGGACCCGACGACGATCACCAGGTCACACTCCGGAGCCATCGCCTTGACGGCGACCTGGCGGTTCTGGGTCGCATAGCAAATGTCGTCGCTGGGTGGATCCTGCAGTTTCGGGAACCGCTGCCGCAGCCGCTCGACGATCTCCATGGTCTCGTCGACCGACAGCGTGGTCTGCGAGAGCCACACCACCTTGTCCTCGTCGCGCACCGATACGTTGTCCACCGCGGCGACCCCGTCGACCAGCTGCACGTGGTCGGGCGCCTCCCCGGCGGTGCCGACGACCTCCTCGTGGCCCTCGTGGCCGATGAGCAGGATGTCGTAGTCGTTGCGCGCGAATCGCCTGGCTTCGTTGTGCACCTTGGTCACCAGCGGGCAGGTGGCGTCGATGGTGTGCAGGTTCCGGTCGGCGGCCGCGGCGTGCACCGTGGGCGCGACGCCATGGGCGGAGAACACCACGATGGCGCCCTCGGGGACCTCGTCGGTCTCCTCCACGAACACCGCGCCGGCCTTTTCCAGGGTGCTGACGACGTGGCGGTTGTGCACGATCTCATGGCGCACATAAACCGGGGGACCATGCTTTTCCAGCGCTCGCTCCACGGTCTCCACGGCCCTGTCCACGCCCGCGCAGTAACCCCGCGGTTCGGCCAGGAGGACTCGCTTACGCACTGGGTCGCCGGGTACCGATCGCACTGGTCCTCCCACAAAGCCGGGAATCCCCATATCGATAGTCGGCGGCATGTCGTCCAGGGTACTTACTGCCGACACGGGCTTGCCAGCTCACGCCGGTGGGCTTGGACTTAGCCGCCGCTTAGGGCAATCTTGGACCCATGGGCACTGCACCGTATGGCGTTCGGCTGCTGGTCGGCGCGGCAACAGTCGCTGTCGAAGAGACCATCAGGCTGCCGAAAACCATCCTCATGTACCCGATGACGCTGGCCAGCCAGGCGGCCCACATCGTGATGCGCTTCCAGCAAAACCTGGCCGAGCTGGCCATCAAGGGCGACAGCACCCTCGAATCGATCTTCCCGCCCAAGGACGAGAAGCCGGAATGGGCGACCTTCGACGAGGACCTGACCGACGCGAACGACCGAGGTCAGGGCGCGGCGCAAGACGGCGGTGAGGGCGAACGCCGGGCGGAGGGCCGGTTCGCGCTGTACTCGGTGGCCGACGCGCACGAAGACGCCAGTGCGCTGACCAACGCCGCCCGGCAATCGAAGAAACCGGCCGGCAACGCATCTGTTCCCCAGCCGGCGGTGGTCAGCGAACTGGACTACTCGTCGCTGACCCTGGCCCAGCTGCGGGCCCGTCTGCAATCGCTGAGTGTGGACGAACTCGAAGCCCTGCTGGCCTACGAGCAGGCCACCAAGGGCCGTGCGCCGTTCCAGACGCTGCTCGCCAACAGGATCACCCGCGCGAACGCGAAGTGACCCCGGCCGTTACCTCCGAACCCAACTCCGCCGAGAATCCATTTCCGGTGCGCGCGGTGGCCATCCGGGTCGCGGGCTGGATCGACAAGCTGGGCACCGTGTGGGTCGAGGGCCAACTTGCCCAGATTTCGATGCGGCAGGACTCCAAAACCGTGTTCATGGTGCTGCGTGACCCGGCCGCCGACATGTCGCTGACCGTGACGTGCCCGCGCGATCTGGTGCTGAACGCCCCGGTGAAGCTGGCCGAAGGCACGCAGGTGGTGGTGCGCGGCAAGCCGTCTTTCTACACCGGCCGGGGCACATTCTCGTTGCGGCTCACCGAGATTCGCGCGGTCGGGGTGGGCGAGCTGCTGGCCCGCATCGACCGGCTGCGCCGGCTGCTGGACGCCGAGGGGCTCTTCGACCCGCGGCTTAAGCGGCCGATCCCCTTCTTGCCCAACATGATCGGATTGATCACCGGCCGGGCCAGCGCCGCCGAACGCGATGTGACGACCGTGGCCGCGGCACGCTGGCCCGGGGTCCGATTCGCGGTGCGCAACACCGCGGTCCAGGGACCCAACGCGGTCGCCCAGATCGTCGAGGCGCTGGGCGAACTCGATCGCGACGCCGGGGTCGACGTCATCGTGATCGCCCGCGGCGGCGGCAGCGTGGAGGACCTGCTGCCGTTCTCCGATGAGACGCTGTGCCGCGCCATCGCGGCGTGCCGCACCCCGGTGATCAGTGCGGTCGGGCATGAACCCGACAACCCGCTGTGTGATCTGGTCGCCGACCTGCGTGCGGCCACTCCGACCGACGCGGCGAAGAAGGTGGTGCCCGACACCGCCGCCGAGCAACGGCTGATCGACGACCTGCGCCGGCGCAGCGCGCAGGCGTTGCGCAACTGGGTGTCTCGCGAGCAACGGGCGCTGGCCCAGATACGCAGCCGCCCGGTGCTGGCCGAGCCGCTGGCGGCGCTGACCGCGCGCGCCGAGGAGGTCCACCGCGCCCGGGCGGCGATCCGCCGGGACATCACCCGGCTGGCTGCCGGCGAAACCGAACGCATCGGGCACCTCAGCGCGCGGCTGTCGACATTGGGGCCGGCGGCCACCCTGGCCCGCGGTTACGCCATCGTGCAAACCACCGTGCAAGCCATCGGGCCGACGAGCCGGGTGCTCCGTTCGGTCGCCGACGCACCGGCGGGCACGCGGCTGCGGGTACGGGTGGCCGACGGCGCGGTGGCCGCGGTGAGCGAAGGACCGACTGATGGCGCCTGAAAAAAGTGACGAGAGCGGCTCCACCACCCCGAAAGAGGGCGGATCCATTACACCCATTAGTCACCTGGCCTATGAAGCGTGCCGCGACGAATTGATCGAAGTCGTGCGGGCGTTGGAACAAGGCGGCTTGGACCTGGATGAGTCGCTGAAACTCTGGGAAAGGGGCGAACAGCTGGCTAAACGTTGCGAAGAGCACTTAGCTGGCGCGCGCAAGAGAATCGAAGATGCGCTCGCAGCGGGCGAGGCCGAGGATGGCTGAAGTTCGGGAACCCGGAGGACTTGGTTGAAAACTTTTTTCCAAACTGAAACACGTTTCAGTTATGCTCTCGGCCATGGGTGATGCATCGCTGACGGCCGAACTCGGCCGCGTCCTCGTCACCGGGGGCTCCGGATTCGTGGGCGCCAACCTGGTGTCCACCTTGCTCGACCGCGGACATCAGGTCCGCTCCTTCGACCGCGCGCCCTCACCGCTGCCGCCGCATCCGCGACTGGAGGTGCTGCAGGGTGACATCACCGACACCGCCGCGTGCGCCCAAGCGGTCGACGGCATCGATACCGTCTTTCACACCGCGGCGATCATCGACCTGATGGGCGGCGCGTCGGTGACCGAGGAGTACCGGCAACGCAGCTTCGGGGTCAACGTCGGCGGCACCGAGAATCTGGTGCGCGCCGGGCAGGCGGCCGGGGTGCAACGCTTCGTCTACACCTCGTCCAACAGCGTGGTCATGGGTGGCCAGAACATCGCCGGCGGTGACGAGACCCTGCCCTACACCAACCGGTTCAACGACCTCTACACCGAGACCAAGGTGCTCGCCGAGCGATTCGTCTTGGGCCAGAACGGTGTTGACGGCCTATTGACGTGCGCGGTTCGGCCCAGCGGCATCTGGGGCCGTGGTGATCAGACGATGTTCCGCAAGCTATTCGAGAGCGTGATCGCCGGCCACGTCAAGGTGCTGATCGGCCGCAAATCGGCCCGGCTGGATAACTCCTACGTACACAACCTGATTCACGGTTTCATCTTGGCGGCCGAACACCTGACGCCGGGCGGCACCGCGCCCGGCCAGGCGTATTTCATCAACGATGCCGAGCCGATCAACATGTTCGAGTTCGCCAGGCCGGTGGTCGAGGCCTGCGGGGTGAAGTGGCCCCGGGTCCGGGTCAACGGGCCCGTCGTGCGCGCGGCGATGACGGGCTGGCAGCGGCTGCATTTCCGGTTCGGCATCCCGGCGCCGCTGCTCGAGCCGCTGGCCGTCGAGCGGCTGTACCTGGACAACTTCTTCTCGATCGCCAAGGCGTCCCGCGATCTCGGCTACCAACCCTTGTTCAACACCGAGCAGGCGCTGGCGGAATGCCTGTCGTACTACGTCGACATGTTCGACCAGATGAAGCGACAAGCCCTGGCGGGCAAGGCATCCGCCTAGCGGAAACTCACCATCGAGCTGCCCCAGGCCGCACGGATGTTGGCGTCGATGTCGTGTGCGACGGTGTCGCTGCGGCCGATGACCAAGCAGGAACGGTCGGTCTCCGCATAGGGTGTCCACTCTGGCGCGCCGGCTGGCCCCGCGGGTGTGGCGTGCGCGGCGAAGTTTATCCATCGGGTGCGCACCCGCTTGGACACCGCCTTGGCGGCCTTGGTGCCGCCCAGCTTCAGCGTGGGATCCTTCGGTGCGCCGAGATTGCCCCAGACGAACGGCAATTCGGTGGCATGAGCGGCTCCGACCATCAGCAGCTTCAACAACGGCGTGGCGTAATCGAACCGATACAGATACACCGGCGCCACGCGGGCGTGCCCCTCGGCGAGCCACACCGACGGCATCCGGAAACCGACGTCGGTCGCGATGCTCAAACTCCTTGCGCCGCGCCGCAATCGCGAATACGCCGTGCCGATCTCCTCCTCGGAGGGCAACTGCAGATCGGGTTGTTCGGCGGCGATCTGGTTGAACATCGACGTGATCGCGCTCGGCGTGATCGGCATCAGCGGGGAGCGCATCAACCGGAAGAGCGCCGCCTCGTGCTTGTTGGTGCCGATGATCAACGGCACCGGATGTGAGCGGCCCTCTTGGGCAAGCTTGACCGGATAGTCGCTCAGCACATCGCCATCCACGATCGGGACGAACGCCAGCGTTCCCGGGTTACGCACCGGCACTTCGTCGAACACCTGTTGCGTCGCGGTCAGGATCGCCGCCATCGGGATGTCGATAAGCCGCCGGGATTCGGCCGGGGTGACTTCCAGCCGGTCGAGGAACGCCCGGGCCACCCGGCCGGCACGTTCGCGGTCGTATACCGAAGTGGCCGGCGAGCTCTGTGCGATCGCCCCTGCGAACAGACCCTCGGCCGCCGGGCTGGCCAGCAGCGTGGTGACCATCCCGGCCCCGGCGGACTCGCCGAACAGCGTGACCCGCCGCGGATCACCACCGAAGGCGGCGATGTTGTCCCGCACCCACTCCAGCGCCGCGAGCGCGTCGCGCAGCCCGACGTTCGAGTCGAAATAACGCCCACCGGAGTCGAACGACGACAGGTCGAGAAAGCCGAGCGCCCCGAGCCGATAGTTGACTGTCACCACGATGACGTCGCCGTGGCAGACCAGCCTGCGGCCGTTGTAGAGGGTCTGGCTGCTCGATCCCAGGACGTAGGCGCCGCCGTGCAACCAGACCATCACGGGTTTGGCGTCGCCGGGGTGGGTGTCAGAAGACGCCCAGATGTTGAGCCGCAAGCAGTCTTCGCCCTGCGGCGCACCCAGATCCAATGGCATGTTGGGAAATACAGGTTGTGGGCAGGCCGGGCCGAATGCGGTGGCGTCGGTGACCTCGGTGCTCCGCGCGGGCGGCTGGGGCGCGCGGAAACGCAGCTCGCCCACCGGGGCGGCCGCGTACCGAACGCCCTTCCACGCCTTGACGCCGTCCTCTTCGATGCCCCGGACCGGGCCGGAGTTGGTTTCGACCACCAGATCGTCGATTGCCATGCGCGTGCGAAATCTCCTGAACGACTAAAAGAGGCGCTGGGTGAGGAACTCGACCACCCGCTTGCGGGCCTCGTAGGCGGGGTGGCCGTCGACTTCGCGGACCTCGTCGGTGATCACCGAGTGCGCCCTCTTGCCGAAGCCGTGCTGATTGCCGGGGCCCGAGTCGATGTCGATCACCTCGAAGGCGTCGCCGAGCCGCTCCTTGAGCGTCGCGAACCGCTCGGCGGGCGCCGTCTTGTCCTCGCTGAACCGCAGGCCCATGGCGCACAGGCCGTCGTTGGCGCATCGGTCGGCCACGGTGGCCAGCTCGGACTCGCTCAGCCCCGGGTCCCGGCGCCGCGCGGCGCCCAGCGGGAACGGAACCGACGGCTGTGACAACACCGGCGCCAGCACGCTGTCGTCGACCGCCGCGGCCAAAGCGAACCCACCGGTGAAGCATTGGCCGATCACGCCGACGCCCCTGCCCGGCGTCGAGGCGTTCAGATCGCGGGCCAAGGCACGCAGAAACAGCGACACCGGCCGCTGCTTGTTCAGTGCGAGTGCCGCGAATTCCCGTGCTACACAAGCCCGGCCAATGGAGCTGATGATGTAACCGGCCGTTTTGGCCTTGCCCGGTTCGCCGAACAGTGACGGCATGGCGACGGTGAAGCCGTTGTCCACCAAGTGATTACCGAGCGCGAGCACTCCGGGATGGATTCCGGGCAGCTCGGGGATCAGCACCACCCCGGGGCCGCTGCCTTTGCGGTAGACGTCATGGGTGTATCCGCCTCCGCTGAACGGTGCCGCCGACCATCCGGACAGATCAGCCTGTGGTGCAGTCACGTCGACGGGATCCCTTTGCTCGCGCGGGTGAGCTAGCGGCTTGGCAAAGGCGGTTGCGATTGCGTCGCCGACGCCAGCGTACGGAATTGATCGGTGTTCCCGGCGCCGGTTATCGCAATTTGGGTGGTACCGCCCGGCCCGCTGAGCCGGGTCGTCCATATCGGTTCGGCGTCCGCGCCGTCCTGGCCGGAACCCTGATAGACCACCCAGTTGGTTCCGTCGACGTCGACCGTTCCGGTCGGGTAGGCCGACGGATGGATCGAATTGACGAGCTTGTCCTCGTCGGCGTTGCTCTGGGTCAGGCTCAGATACATCCCGGTCGGGCTGATGAAGCCGACCACCGAGACAGGTGCGTTCACCCGTTGACCGCTCGCGGGGTCTGTGCGCCCGCCCTGGATACCACCGCGATGACCGGAGTTGGCCTGCCAGCCGGCGGGCAGCCGGGGTTGCCGGACGGGGAAGCCGAGCGCAGCGGCGTCCGCGCGCAGGGCCGCCCCGGCGTCATAGGACGGCACGGAACCCTGGTGGCTGCCGACCTGAAACGAGCACATGCCCAGCATGCCTGCCAGCACGACGCACCCGAAGACAAGCGGAATCAGGGACCAGAACATGTCCCGTCCGTCCTGCAGCAGCCGGGGTTTCGCCGGCCTGGGCGCCGGTCCGGCCTGGGGCGACGGCGCGGCGGCTTCGCTCCTGCCAAGCTGGGCATTCAGCGGCGGCTCCTCCGTCATCCCCCAAGTATCCCAGTTCCAGCGGACCGATCCGCCTCTGGGACAATCAACAACCATGACAGTTGAGGGCGACCGCTCGACCGCCGCCGCCGGCCGAGCCGCAGCGCAAGGGCGATCGCGCCGTGAGGCTCCCGACCGCAACCTGGCTTTGGAACTGGTACGCGTCACCGAGGCCGGTGCCATGGCCGCAGGTCGCTGGGTCGGCCGCGGCGACAAAGAGGGCGGCGACGGGGCCGCCGTCGACGCGATGCGCGAGCTGGTCAACACGGTGTCGATGCGCGGCGTCGTCGTCATCGGCGAGGGCGAGAAGGACCACGCGCCGATGCTCTACAACGGCGAGGAGGTCGGCAACGGCGACGGCGCGGAGTGCGACTTCGCGGTCGACCCGATCGACGGCACCACCCTGATGAGCAAGGGCATGCCGAACGCCATCTCGGTGCTGGCGGTGGCAGACCGCGGGGCGATGTTCGACCCGTCGGCGGTGTTCTACATGAACAAGGTCGCCGTCGGGCCCGAGGCGGCGCACGTGCTCGACATCACCGCCCCGATCGCCGAGAACATCAAGGCCGTCGCCAAGGTCAAGGCGCTGTCGGTGCGCGACATGACCGTCTGCATCCTGGACCGGCCGCGGCACGCCCAGCTGATCCACGACGTCCGCGCCACCGGCGCCCGCATCCGGCTGATCACCGACGGCGACGTCGCCGGCGCGATCTCGGCCTGCCGGCCGCACTCGGGCACCGACATGCTGGCCGGGATCGGCGGCACACCGGAAGGCATCATCGCCGCCGCCGCGATCCGCTGCATGGGCGGCGCGATCCAGGCGCAGCTGGCTCCCACCGACGACGACGAACGCCAGAAGGCCATCGACGCCGGCTACGACCTCGACCAGGTGCTGACGACCGAGGACCTGGTGTCGGGCGAGAACGTGTTCTTCTGCGCCACCGGGGTCACCAGTGGTGACCTCCTCAAGGGGGTGCAGTACTACCCGGGCGGCTGCACCACGCAGTCGATCGTGATGCGCTCGAAGTCGGGAACCGTCCGGATGATCGAGGCCTACCACCGGCTTTCGAAACTCAACGAGTACTCCGCCATCGACTTCACCGGCGATAGTTCCGCCGCCTATCCCCTGCCCTGACCACCGATCGAAGAACGAGGAAGCCACTTCATGGGCGCTGAAAACGTCGAAGACACCGAGTACCGCATCGAGCACGACACCATGGGCGAGGTACGCGTACCCGCAAAAGCCTTGTGGCGCGCGCAAACTCAGCGCGCGGTCGAGAACTTCCCGATCTCGGGCCGCGGCCTGGAGCGCACCCAGATCCGCGCGCTGGGCTTGCTGAAGGGCGCCTGCGCGCAGGTCAACAAGGACCTCGGCTTGCTGGCGCCGGAGAAGGCCGACGCGATCATCGCCGCGGCCGCCGAGATCGCCGACGGCCAACACGACGACCAGTTCCCCATCGACGTCTTCCAGACCGGCTCGGGCACCAGCTCCAACATGAACACCAACGAGGTGATCGCCAGCATCGCCGCCCGCAACGGTGTCACGGTGCACCCCAATGACGATGTCAACATGTCGCAGTCGTCCAACGACACCTTCCCGTCCGCCACCCACATCGCCGCGACCGAGGCGGCGGTGCGCCACCTCATCCCGGCGCTGGAGGTGCTGCACGAGGCGTTAGACGGCAAGGCGCGCGAATGGCGCACGGTGGTGAAGTCCGGCCGCACCCACCTGATGGACGCCGTTCCCGTGACGCTGGGCCAGGAGTTCAGCGGGTACGCGCGTCAGATCGAGGCGGGCATCGAGCGGGTCCGGGCCACGCTGCCGCGGCTGGGCGAGCTGGCGATCGGCGGGACCGCGGTCGGCACCGGGCTGAACGCTCCCGACGACTTCGGCGCCAAGGTGGTCGAGACACTGGTGGCTTCCACCGGTCTGAGCGAATTGCGCACGGCGGTAAATTCATTCGAGGCGCAGGCGGCGCGTGACGGACTGGTCGAGGCTTCCGGCGCGCTGCGGACCATCGCGGTGTCGCTGACCAAGATCGCCAACGACGTGCGCTGGATGGGCTCCGGGCCGCTGACCGGCCTGGCCGAAATTCAGCTGCCGGACCTGCAGCCGGGCAGCTCGATCATGCCCGGCAAGGTGAATCCCGTTCTCCCCGAGGCCGTTACGCAGGTCGCCGCGCAGGTGATCGGTAACGATGCCGCCGTCGCGTGGGGCGGCGCGAACGGCGCCTTCGAGCTCAACGTCTACATCCCGATGATGGCCCGCAACGTCCTGGAGTCCTTCAAACTGCTGACCAATGTGTCCCGGTTGTTCGCGGAGCGCTGCATCGTCGGGCTGCGGGCCAACGTCGAGCGCCTGCGGGAGCTGGCCGAATCGTCGCCGTCCATCGTGACGCCGCTGAACTCGGTGATCGGCTACGAGGAGGCCGCCGCGGTGGCCAAACAAGCGCTCAAGGAGCGCAAAACGATTCGCCAGACGGTGATCGATCGCGGCCTGATCGGCGACAAGTTGTCGATCGAGGAACTCGACCGGCGGCTCGATGTGCTGGCGATGGCCAAGGTCAAGCCCGAAGACTGAGCCGGCTGTCAGGGGGTGACGGCGGTGATCGACGAGAGTAAGGGTGGTTTTCCATGACGGCTCCTCCCGGCGGTCCCTACGGTCAGGGGCCCTACGGAAGCAATCCGTATGGGCAGGAACCGAATTGGGGCGGCCAGCCGCAGGGCGGCCCTGGCCCCTACCCGCAGGGCGGTCCGGGTCCTTCCCCGCAGGGTGGTCCAGGACCCTATCCGCCGGGTGGCCCGTACGGGTACCCGCCGCCGAACGCGTACCCCTACCCGCCCGGTAGCTATCCCTACCCGAACCAGCAGTATCCGCAACCGGGACAGCACTTTCCGCCTGGCGGCCCGGGCGCGCCCTACCCGCCGGGACCGCCGCCGCGTGGGCCCGGCTCCAAGCTGCCCTGGCTGATCGTCGCCGGCCTGGTCGTCCTGGTGGTCATCGCGCTGGTGGTGACGCTGCTGGTGATGCGGGGCGGCCACGGCAACAAGCCGGCCGCCGCACCCTCGACGACGAGCACCTCGGCCTCGCCGCCGAAGAACTCCGCGCAGAACGCGACGGACTGCACGCCGAACGTGTCCGGCGGCGAGATGCCCCGGACCGACTCGATCGCCGCGGGCAAGCTTTCGTTCCCGGCCAGTGCGGCGCCGGGCGGATGGACGGTGTTCTCCGACGACCAGGGGCCTAACCTGATCGGCGGGCTGGGTGTCGCCCAGGACGTGCCCGGGGCCAATCAGTGGATGATGACGGCCGAGGTCGCTGTCACCAATTTCGTTGCCAGCATGGACCTCACGGCCCAAGCCACGAAGTTGATGCAATGCATCGTCGCCGGCCCCGGTTACGCCAACGCGCAGCCCACGCTCGGGCCGACGAAGTCGTCGTCGATCACCGTCGACGGCACCAAGGCGGTCCGTGTCGACGCCGACGTCACGATCGCCGACCCCAGTCGCAACGTCAAGGGTGACTCCGTCACCATCATCGCCGTGGACACCAAGCCGGTCACCGTCTTCATCGGCAGCACACCCATCGGTGACGCCGCTTCGGCGGCCCTGGTCGGCAAAATCATTTCCGCGCTGAAGGTTTCGAAGTCCTGACGCGGGTTGGCCCGGTCAACCAGCCGGGCCCGCCGGCGCCGAGACGTGGGTGGCCTCGGACCGGCCGCGCAGCACCGTCGAGTAGCACTCGGCCCACTGCGCGCGCTCGGCCTCGCCCGCGGCATCGATGGCGCCCGCCGAGCACAGGATTCGCCGGTCGGAGGTCTTGGCGAGGTCGGCCAGCCGCGCGGCTTCGTTGACGGCGTCGCCGATCACCGTGTACTCATACCGGTTTTCGGCGCCGACGTTGCCGGCGAACACCCGCCCCGCCGAGACGCCGATGCCGAAATCGACCGGCAGCCGCCGCAGTTGGGAGCCGAGCGTACGTGCGGTCGCCAACGCCGACGACGCCGGCTCGCTGGTCGGCAACGGCGCCCCGAAGACGGCCAGCGCGGCGTCGCCGGCGAATTTGTTGACCAGACCGTGGTGTTCGTCCACGGCGCGCACGACGATCCGGAAGAAGTCGTTGAGCACCTCCGCGACCTCTTGCGGCGGGCGGTTTTCCGCGAGTTGGGTGGACCCCACCAGGTCGATGAAGAGCACCGCCGCTTCGACCACGTCTCCTGAGAGCGATGCTCCCTCGTTGAGAGCGCGCTGTGCGACGTCGGTTCCGACATGGCGTCCGAACAGGTCACGCAACCGGTCCCGTTCGGCCAGCCCGGCCACCATTCGATTGAATCCGGTTTGCAGACGCCCGATCTGGGATCGCTCGTAGGCACCGACGTAGGTCTGCATGCGGCCGTGCTCGACCTCGGCCATCGCGTCGACGACCTCGCCGACCGGATCCGAGATGGACCGCGAGGTCAAGATCATCGTGGGCAGTCCCAGCACCAGCGCCGCCAGCGACACCACCAGAATCGGCACGTCCAACGAGGCAGACTTCTCGATCAGCCACCCGTACGAGCGCAGAACGACCAGCGTCGCAATGACGGCGATGGGGAACGCGCTACACAGAAACCACAGCAGAACCAGCCGCGCGTACACGCTCGGCACCGCCAGTCGCGGCTCGGCGCCCAGCGTGGCGGCACGCATGATGGGCCGCAGGGTCCGTTGCGCGAGCAGCATCCCGGTGCCGGCGGCCGCCGACCCGCCGAGCAGCACGCCGAGCGCGATGGGCAGCAAAAGCCGCAGTCCGCCACTCAGATTCAGCAGGATGAAGATCCCACCGGTCAAGGCCCATGACATCACCAGAATCGCCGACTGGCGCCCGGCCAGCTTCATCACGGCATCGCATTGCTGCGGGGTGGGTTTGTCACCCGCGACGTACCAGCGCACGGTGGGAGCCAGGCTGACAGCGCCGGCCACCGCGACGCTGACGATGCCCAGCATGACGAGCAGCACGACCGGCGCCGTGTTCTGTCGCGCGAAATCAGCGTCGGCGCCGACGGAAGTGTGGCCCCGCAATGGAATCAGGATCGCCGCCGCTTCGACGGCGGCCAGCAGGTAAGACAGGCTCAGCTCGAACCCGTATTGAAACAACCACCGTCGAAAGGACTTTGGTTGCCCCGTGGCGGACTGCCGCGCCGGGCTGCGCCATGGTGACGGAAGCCGATCCCGAAGCCAGCCCACGCTGATCACCCTACAAAGGTAGCCGCGCGTGGTCCGGAATTTGCTCTACGCACCGTTGTTCGGCCCGCCGGAGTTCTGTCCTGGGATGTCGGTGATCGGGAAGTTGGGCATCGGTTTCGGCGAGGGCGTGTTCGGCAGCGTGGGAATGTCACCGGGTGGGATGTCGTGCAGGCCGTTGACCGGCGGACCGTTCTCCCGGCTGCCGTAACTGCTGCCGGGGGCCCGCGGTCCCAGCAGGTCACTGACCGTCACCAGCCGGTAACCGTTGGCCTTGAGCACCGGGATGAACTGATACACCAGATCGACGGTGCTCGAGTACGTGTTATGGAACAACACCACCGAGCCAGGCTTGATGTAGGTCATCAACATGTACCGGGTCGCCGCCGTGTTCGAGTCGTTCGCCCAATCGAAAGGGATGACATCCCAGAGGATTTCGGCCAGGCCGAACTGGCCGGCGGTCTGGCGCACCACCGGGTCGGACAGCCCACCCGCGGGTCGATACAGGGTGGGGGTGCGACCGGTTGCGGCGGTGATCGCGTCGTTGGCCTTGGAGAACTGGGCGGCGATGTCGTCGCGCGGGATCGTGGTCATGTTGGGGTGTTCCCAGGTGTGGCTGCCGATTTCCATCCCCGCGTCGGCGATGCGCTTGGCCCCCGCCGGGTTGGCCGCCACCTTGTTGCCGATCAGGAAGAACGTGGCCTTGGCGTCGTTCTGCTTCAGGATTTGCAGCAGCCGCTCATCGAACGGCCCCGGCCCGTCGTCGAAGGTGAACGCGACGCACTTGATCACCGAGCAACTGAGGTCGTCGGCACGCGTCACGTGACCGGTGAGTCCGCCGATCACCAGCACCGCGACCGCCGCCGCCACACCGACAACCGTGCGCCAGTAGCGCCAGGCCTGGGTGTCGGGTCGTTTCGCCACCGTGCGAGTTTATCGAAGGGATGCCCGCCGGACATCGACCACGCTGGTCAGGCGCCCTCACTGGGGGCCGGCGATCTCCTCGAGCATCTCGGTGACCAGGGCGGCGATCGGCGATCGCTCGCTGCGCAGCAGGGTGATGTGGGCGAACAGCGGATGGCCCTTGAGCTTCTCGATCACCGCCGCGACCCCGTCATGGCGGCCCACCCGCAAGTTGTCGCGCTGCGCGATGTCGTGCGTCAACACCACCCGTGACCCGGTGCCCAGCCTGGACAGCACGGTCAGCAGCACGTTGCGCTCCAGCGACTGTGCCTCGTCGACGATGACGAACGAGTCGTGGAGCGAGCGGCCGCGGATGTGGGTCAGCGGCAGCACTTCGAGCATGCCGCGGGAGAGCACTTCCTCCAGCACCGCCGGGCTGGCCAGTCCCTCGAGGGTGTCGAAGACGGCCTGGGCCCACGGGCCCATCTTTTCGCTCTCGCTACCGGGTAGGTACCCCAGCTCCTGCCCGCCCACGGCGTAGAGCGGCCGAAAGACCACTACCTTGCGCTGGGTGCGCCGCTCCAGCACCGCCTCCAGGCCGGCGCACAGCGCGAGCGCCGACTTGCCGGTGCCGGCCTTGCCGCCCAGCGACACGATGCCCACCGACTCGTCGAGCAGCAGGTCGAGCGCTACCCGCTGTTCGGCGGACCGCCCGCGCAGTCCGAACACCTCGCGGTCGCCGCGAACCAGCTGGACGCGTTTGTCCGCGTTGACCCGGCCCAGCGCATGAGAGCTCCCGCCGAGCAGCCGAACACCGGTGTGGCAGGGCAGGTCTCGCGCTTCCATCAGATCGATCTCGCCGTCGGCGAACAGCGCGTCGATGTCCTCGGTGGCGGTCTCGATCTCGCGCATCCCCGACCACCCCGACGCCACCACGTCCTGCGCGTGATATTCGTCGGCGGCCAGGCCCACCGCGGCGGCCTTGACCCGAAGCGGAATATCCTTGCTCACCAACGTAACTCGCTTGCCTTCGGCGGCGAGGTTGGCGGCACAGCTCAGGATTCGTGAGTCGTTGCTGTCGCTGCGGAAACCGGCCGGCAGCACCGACGGATCCGTGTGGTTGAGCTCGACGTGTAGCGAACCACCTTGTGTTCCAACGGGTATGGGCTGATCCAGCCGTCCGTGCATGAGCCGCAGGTCGTCGAACAGTCGCAGCGACTGGCGGGCGAACCATCCCAGCTCGTGGTGGTGGCGTTTAGCCTCCAGCTCACTGATCACCACCAACGGAACAACCACCTCGTGTTCGGCGAACCGGCTGCACGCCCAGGGGTCGGACAGCAGCACCGAAGTGTCGATCACGTAGGTCCGGATTTCGGTCACGTAGCGCTCCTCGAGCGGGATGAGCCCGCGCGGACCCGCGCAGGCATGTCGACGGGAACCGCAGCACCAGGACCGGGGCCGGTCCTTCCGTTGTTGCGACGGGAGGTGCCGCCCTGGCAGCAGAGCATGACGCTGACCATCGAGAACGACGCTACTCCGGTGGCCGCATGCGCGCTGCGCAGGCGCGCCGACGTTGCGAGCCGCGACCACCTTCGGTGGGTGGCCGATGTCGTGAGGCGGGAACGGCCGGCCTAGCCGACGATGAATTGCCGCAGTTCAGGCTGGTCCGCAAGCCCCCATGCGGTGATGCGGTCCGAAATCGCCTGACGCAGCTGCTCCGGACCGAAAATGCCTGCCTTCTCGACGTTCTGCACTTTGTCCTGATACGCGTCGATGTCGGCGCCGGGCACCTTCAGGTCGGCCGCGCGGGCGGCGATCGCCGCGATGGTCTCGTCCCGGGTGTACCCGAGGCAGTGTTCGACGAGGTTGGAGAAGAAGATCTCGTGGCGCCGTTCATCCCGGGCGATCCGGTCGATGAGACCGGCCAGGATGGGCTCCTCGAGCTGGGCGGCCAGGTTTTCGCAGAACACGGCGTGGGTGCGTTCGACCAGCGCCAGGTGCACCAGGATCTCCACCTGCGAGTAGGTGTCGGCGCGGTAGCCCTTCATGACGTACTGGACGCGGGCCTCTTCGTTGGCCGTGGGGTCGACCTCGCGGGTCACCACCAGGTACTCGCGCAGCGCGATGGCGTGCAGGTGTTCCTCGGCGGTCCACCGGCCCAGCCAGCGGCCCCAGTAGTCCTCCAAAATGAAGTGCTCGACCAGCTCGCGGTGGTGTGCGGCGAGGTTGTCCTTGAGCAGCAGCATGATCTCGCAGGCGTCCGTCAGCGGCCTCGGCAGCGTCATCGACGACGGGTCCCAGTCGCGCCCACCGAGGAAGGCGAAGTTCTCCCCACGGTCGAACGGCACGTAGTCGTGCGCGAACCAGAGTTCTTCGGTGGACAGATGGCGGTCGACGTTTGCTTCGACGACCGGCTCGAGTTCCAGGGTCAGTGCGTTAGCGACAGGTCTTTCGGCCATGAGATAACTGTAACCCGCGTACACAGGTTCATGAAATCGACCGGGTCGTGTCGCGGCAACTGGTGACTTTGGTCCTCAACAGCCGCTGCCCTCGGGCTAACGGCCGACCAGCGCCCAGTCTTCGAGGCCCTCGTACAGCGGAAACTCTTGGGCCAGTCGCGTCACCCGCTGGCGCAGTCCCGCCACGTCGGCCGAACTGCCGGCCGCCAGCGCGGTGGCGATCACGTCGGCGACCTCGCTGAATTCGGCGTCGCCGAAGCCCCGGGTGGCCAGGGCGGGCGTCCCGATTCGCAGCCCCGACGTGATCATCGGCGGGCGCGGGTCATTGGGCACGGCGTTGCGGTTGACGGTGATGCCGACCTCGTGCAGCAGGTCCTCGGCGGCCTGGCCGTCCAGCGGGGAGTTACGCAGGTCCACCAGCACCAGGTGCACGTCGGTGCCGCCGCTGACCACCGACACGCCGGCCTTCGCGACATCGGCGGCCAGCAGCCGATCGGCCAGGATGCGCGCGCCGGACAGGGTGCGCTGCTGCCGCTCGACGAATTCGGGGGTGCCGGCGATCTTCAGCGCGACGGCCTTGCCCGCGATCACGTGCATGAGCGGGCCACCCTGCTGGCCGGGGAACACCGCGGAGTTGACGGCCTTGGCGTACTCCTGCTTGCCCAGGATCATGCCCGACCGGCCGCCGCCCAGAGTCTTGTGAATGGTGGTCGACACGATGTCGGCGTGCGGCACCGGAGAGGGATGCAGCCCGGCAGCGACGAGTCCCGCGAAGTGGGCCATGTCCACCCAGAGCTTTGCGCCGACCTCGTCGGCGATCGACCGGAACGCCGCGAAGTCGAGGATCCGCGGATAGGCCGACCAGCCGGCAATGATCACCTTCGGGCGGAATTCCAGCGCCTGGGTGCGCACCGCGTCCATGTCGACCAGATGTGTGGTCGGGTCTACGCCGTAGAAACCGTTCTCGTAGAGCTTGCCGGAGAAGTTCAGCTTCATGCCGTGCGTCAGGTGACCACCGTTGGCCAGGTCCAGGCCCAGCAGCCGCTCCCCCGGCGACATCAGCGCGTGCAGCACCGCGGCGTTGGCCTGGGCACCCGAATGCGGCTGCACATTGGCGAAGTCGGCGCCGAACAGCGCCTTGGCCCGGTCACGGGCGATGTTTTCCACGACGTCGACGTACTCACAGCCGCCGTAGTAACGGCGCCCGGGCAACCCCTCGGCGTACTTGTTGGTCAGCACGCTGCCCTGCGCCTGCAGCACCGCGCGCGGCACGAAATTCTCCGAAGCGATCATCTCGAGCGTGTCGCGTTGCCGGCCGAGTTCCTTGCCGAGCAGCTCGGCGATGTCCGGGTCGACCTCGGACAGCGAAGCGGCCATGACGGACGCCGTGTAGGGGTCAGCGGGGCGGGCATCAGGTGCAGCAGTCACGGCCGCCAGTCTATCCAGCGCCGAGTATTCGCCAGCCCAGCCGTCGGGCTTTGCGGCGCTCCTGCAACACTGGCACTATGCCGCGGCTTAGCGAGCCGAGCCCTTATGTGGAGTTCGACCGAAAGCAATGGCGTGCGCTTCGTATGTCGACGCCGCTGGCCCTCACCGAGGAAGAGCTCGTCGGCCTGCGCGGTTTGGGTGAGCAAATCGACCTGCTCGAAGTCGAAGAGGTCTACCTGCCGCTGGCCCGACTCATCCACCTGCAGGTCGCGGCGCGCCAGCGATTGTTCGCCGCCACCGCCGAATTCCTCGGCGAGCCCCACCAAAACCCGGACCGGCCGGTGCCGTTCATCATCGGGGTGGCCGGCAGCGTGGCGGTCGGCAAGTCGACGACCGCCCGCGTGCTGCAGGCCCTGCTGGCCCGCTGGGATCACCACCCGCGGGTGGACCTGGTCACCACCGACGGATTCCTGTACCCCAACGCCGAGTTGGAACGGCGAAACCTGATGCACCGCAAGGGGTTTCCCGAAAGCTACAACCGCCGGGCGTTGATGCGGTTCGTGACCTCGGTGAAATCCGGTTCGGACTACGCGTGCGCGCCGGTGTACTCGCACCTCAAATACGACATCATCCCCGGGGCCAAACACGTGGTCCGGCACCCCGACATCTTGATCCTGGAGGGCCTCAACGTTCTGCAGACAGGTCCGACCCTGATGGTGTCGGACCTGTTCGACTTCGGCATCTACGTCGACGCCCGAATCGAAGACATCGAGCAGTGGTATGTGTCGCGGTTCCTGGCCATGCGCAGCACCGCCTTCGCGGATCCCGAATCGCACTTCCACCACTACTCGGCGCTCAACGACACGAAGGCGGTCGCCGCCGCTCGCGAGATCTGGCGCTCGATCAACCGCCCCAATCTGGTCGAGAACATCCTGCCCACTCGGCCACGCGCCACCCTGGTGTTGCGCAAAGACGCCGACCACTCGATCAACCGGCTGCGGCTGCGGAAGCTCTGAGGCTCCGCAGCCGCCCGGCAGATCAGGCCGCGAGGCGACGCAGCCCCAGGTATTGCAGCCCCCCGAACGCCGCCGCGCCGGCGCCGGTGGCCAGCGTCAACGCGACTCCGGTACCGGTCAGCGGCAGCGCTGCCGCCGCCGCGAACGAGCCCAGCACGAAAACGAGGTTGGCCGCCAGGACGCTGATACCGACGCGGCGAAGATCCGGCACCGCCCCGAGGCTGAACACCAGCAGGCCGTAGAGCACAAGGAAGACGCCTCCCACGTATTCCTGGAACGACGTCAGGCCGGTCAGCGAGGAAATCGGGTCGGCCAGGAAGGCGATGGTCAGACCGCACAACCCCGTCAGGGTCGCGTCGGCACGCACGGCAAAACGCAACAGCGAGTCCGTGGAGTCATAGAGGGGCCGGGTCGGGATGCTGGAAACACCGGTGATCGAGCTCATGCGCTTACTCCTCGCGATGGCGGGTTGGGTCGAACAGCTTTGAGCGTGCCGCCAGTGCACTGCCATATCGACTCGTGGCGCTGCCAATTACTGCCACGGATACAAAGACGAGGTGGTTCACCCGGCTATTCCCATCCGCGGGTAAACATTTGACACGCGCCGGTGCAGGTCGGCGGCCCACGAGTCACAGCGGCACGGACACAGCGCTGTGCCGTCGGGCGACCGCGGTGACTGAAGTACCCGTTCTAGTCGCTGGGAACCGGGACCCGGCCACGAAGATCGGCGGCGATCAGCCGGGCGGCGGCGTTCTGCCAGTTATGCAGCGAGCGCTGGGGAACCTCGGTGACGAACCATTGCCAGGCCTGCCGCGCGGTCGGATCCAGACCCGACGCGGTGGCGTTCTGCGCGTACGCGCGCACCCCGACGACGTAGGGGAAATACAGCGAGTTGTAATACCGCCACTCTTCGGTGGTACCGAAGTCGCCGCCGTCGCGCGGCCTCAGCCGCGCTATGCCGTCGGCCAGCACGGCCTTGAGCTCGTTGGCCCGCTCGATCGGATGGTCGGGGGCTCCCCGGGCGGCCAGCCGTTCGTCGATCACCGGCAATGCGGTCAGCGGGCTGGCGACCAGCTTGCTCAGGTCGCCGTAGTGGCCCAGGGCCCGCCTGGTGAGCCTGGCGAAGGTGTCGTCGTCGACGCCCGCGAGCGGGTGCTCCTGCCGCAGCGGCAGCGCCGCGCCGGTGTGCCGCAGCGCGGCCCGATCCGCCCGCAGCGCCGGCGATCTCGCGAATGCCAGCCGGTCGAGCACCCCGGCCAGCGGATCGGCGAGCACCTGCACGGCGACCGCGATCGACAGGCTGGTGAACAGCAGCACGGTCAGCGCGGTCTGCGCGCCGGGATCGTCGCGGGTCACCGCCAGCCCGATCAGTGCCTGGCCGCCGAACGGCACCGCCACCGCCACCGAGCCGGCGAACGAGCGGAGCATGTCGGCGCGCAGCGCGTGGCCCTCGTCGAACGCGTCCCACAGGGCGACGGCGACCCCGAGCCCGAGGACGTCGCAACTCGTCGACGCCAGCGCGACCCAGCTGGGCACCAGGCCAAGCGGAATGATCAGAATCGCGTTGCTCAGCGCGAAGAACAGGGTGGCGGTGATCGCGAGCCCGACGGCCGGCCGCGGCCGCCGCGGGCGGCGCAACGCGACGGCCCCCGCGCCGAGCGTCGACACCGAGATCACCGCAAACATCAGCCAGTGGCCCAGCCGCAGCGGCCCGTCGACGCTGCCTGCCAGGGCCGCCCCGAACAGAGTCAGCGCGGCGACCCCGGCCACCAGCAACACCTCGCGGGTGCGCGCCCGCCAGCCGTCGCTGGGACGGGACAGCTCGACGAGCACCGCGAACCACGCCACGCCGGGGATGGCCGCCAGATAGATCTCAACCCGGCTCAACAGCTGGGCATACGCCGGGCTGGCGGTCCGTACCGCGTCCAACCCCACCACGAGCGAGAACCCACACAGCCCGATGGCCGCCAGCGCGAGAACGGGTTTGCGCGGATCGCGCGCCGCCAGATAGAGGCCCAGCCAGGCGCTCAGCGTGAACACCACCGCCGACAGCGCAGCCATGCCCTTAGTGTGGCACGCAGGCGACCCGCCGCTTAAGGCCTATTTGCCGTGCCGGCGATCCCGCCGGCTGTAGTCGCGCAGGGCGCGCAAGAAGTCGACGTGGCGAAAGGCCGGCCAATGCGTCTCGCAGAACCACATCTCCGAATACGCGCTCTGCCACAGCAGAAACCCGGATAGCCGTTGCTCGCCCGAGGTGCGGATCACCAGGTCGGGGTCGGGTTGCCCGGAGGTGTAGAGGTTCTCGGAGATGGCATCGACGGTCACCGCGTCGACGAGCTCCTCGGCGGTGGCGCCGTTGGCGAGTTGCTTGTTCAGCAACGCGCGCACCGCGCCGACGATCTCCTGCCGGCCGCCGTAGCCGACCGCCACGTTGACGTGAAAAGGCGCGACGGCGGGTGTGGACTCGACGGCATCGCGCAACCGGCGGGCCGGCTCGTCGCCCAGCAGTTCCAGGTCCCCCACCGTGCGCACGCTCCAGCGGTTGGCAGGCGCGCAGATCTCCTCGACGACGTCGGTGATGATCTCGATCAGCCCGGCCAGCTCGTCGGGATCGCGTTGCAGGTTCTCGGTGGACAGCAGGTACACCGTGGTCATTTCGACGCCGGCTTCCTGACACCAGCGCAGCATCTCGGCGATCTTGGACGCACCCATCCGGTAGCCGTAGCTGACGTCCTCGTAACCCGCGTCGCGGGCCCACCGCCGGTTCCCGTCGCACAACACGGCGATATGCCGGGGCAGCTGGGACTTCGAGGCGGCCAGACCCTGCCTCAGCCGCAACTCGTAGACGCGATACAGCGGCTCTTTGAGGCGCGGCGGGATAATTTCCACGAACATCCACCCTACTGCCAGCGGTGATTTATTCCTCGGTTCTCAATTCGGCCCGGTCGGCTGAGAGTCGAGACTGTGCCGTAACCATCCCTGGCTACTGTGGATCTGGAGCAGCCTCCGGCGGCTTTCCCACTGGCATCCCATATTGCGAGGACACAGCAGACATGAGCAGCCAGACCAGCACCGTCCCCAACCCGGAACCCGAACCCGAGTCGATCGTTCCGGGCAACACCGTCGAACAGCTCGTCGAGGGCGCCGCCCAGTTTTTGGGCAAGCCCCGGATGCGCGGCTGGATTCACTTCGTCTCGGCGTGGCTGGCCATCATCACCGGCGCCACCCTGGTGTCGGTGTCGTGGGCGGTCGCCTCGCCCCGCGCCGGCCACTCGACGCTGGTCTACGCCGCGGCGACGGTGGCGATGTTCGCGGTGAGCGCCACCTATCACCGGGTGCAGTGGAAATCAGACGTCGCACGCAGCCGGATGAAGCGGCTCGACCATTCGATGATCTTCGTGTTCATCGCCGGCAGCTACACCCCGTTCGCGCGGCTGGTCATGCCGCAGAACACCGGAGTCCTGGTGCAATGCATCGTGTGGGGTGGGGCGGCGGCCGGCATCACGTTGAAGATGTGTTGGCCGACGGCGCCGCGCTGGGTCGGGGTGCCGCTCTACCTGCTGCTGGGCTGGGTGGCCGTCTGGTTCGCCCCCACGATCCTGCACCAGGCCGGCGTCGCCGCGATGGTCCTGTTGGCGGTGGGCGGCGTGTTCTACAGCGTCGGCGGCATCTTCTACGGGCTGCGCTGGCCCGACCTGTGGCCGAGGACGTTCGGTTATCACGAGTTCTTCCACGCCTTCACCGCGATCGCGGCGATCCTGCACTACATCGCCATGTGGTTCGCCGTCTTCTACGCCGGCAACCACGCCTGGCTGGCGGGCGGCTGAGGCCGCCCGGTCGCCCCGCTAGGACGGGGTGACGTCGTCCTCGGGTGACCAGTACGCCTTCATCGAGGCGATCTTGCCGCCGCTGTCGAAGACCATGACGTCGATCGGCTCGATCACCATCCGGTGCTCGCCCGCGGTCACGGTCAGCCGGAACTGGAAGGCGGCCTCGTTGCCGGCGACGCGCAGCGTCACCAGTTCGCACTCGCGCTGAAGTCCGTCGATCGCGGAATAGAAGCCGTGGATCGCCCGCCGGCCGATGTGCACCTCGCCACCGACCGGATCCTCGACGGTGGCGTCATCGGCGTACAACTCGACCAGATCATCGGCGCCGCCCTTGGCGACCAGTTCGATGTAGCGGTTGACCGTGCTTCTGATCGCCTCGGTCTTGGCGGCATTCGGCATGGGACGCAGAGTATCCCCGCGCGGTGGTGATCGCGTAGCCGGGCGCGGCGAGTCACCACCATCGGGATCAGTGGTGATCGCCAGCGCGGCGTAGCCGGGCGCGGCGGGTCACCACCATCGGGATCAGTGGCGGGAAACACCTAGGGCGGCGGCGAGTTCGGCTGCGCTGGTCACCGGCAGGTCACAGACCCGGCCGCGGCACACGTAGGCAGCGTCGGCGCCGCCCACCCGGGGCCGGCCGGCCAGCAGTGGCGACGAATTCACCTCCCCGCCCACGACGATCGCCCCGCCGGGTGCCAACCGTCGCGCGTCGGCCAGCAGCGCCGAGGCCGACGGGTCGCAGGCGACCGCGATCTGCACCGGGCCGCGCACCGCCGCCTCCGCGACGGCCAGCCACTGCCCGGCCGATCGCGGCGCGCGTTCCAGCAGCACCGAGTGCGCACCGAGCGATTCGGCCGCCGCCCGCAGATACCGCTCGGCGCGGTCACCGTCGACCAGATGTGCGGCGGTCAGCAGCGCCTCGGTGATCGAGGACGCTCCCGACGGCGTCGCGCCGTCCAACGGGTCGGCCGGCCGGAGCACCAACTGCTCGGCATCGTCGGCGGTGTCGAACCAGCGGCCCGGTTGTTGCGGATCGGCGAAATGCGCCAGGGCGGTGTCCAGCAGATCGGTTGCCGTCGTCAGCCAGGCCGACTCGGCGGTGAGCTGATACAAGGCGAGCAGCCCGGTGGCCAGCATCGCGTGGTCCTCGAGGATGGCGGCGCTGTCACCGACCACACCGCCCAGACTGGCGCGTCGCAGCCGGCCATCCACGACATGTAGATCCAGCAGGGCCCGCGCGCAGCGCCGTGCGGCCTCGATCAATTCGGGCTCGTCCAGCGCCACGCCGGCCTCGGCCAACGCGGTGATCGCCAGACCGTTCCACGACGTGACGACCTTATCGTCGCGCCCGGGCTGGATCCGGGTGAGGCGGGCGAACAGCAGCGCGGACCGCACGCGTTCCAGCCGCTGGAAATCCTCGGGATCGGCCGGCAGCTGCAGCACCGAGCTGCCGTGCTCGAAGGTGCCGCTGTGGGTGACCGCGAAAACGCTTGCCGCCCAAGCGCCATCGTCGGGTCCGAGTACTTCGTTGAGCTGCGCCGGCGTCCACACGTAGGTCGAGCCCTCGCGGCCATCGGCGTCGGCGGCCAGCGACGAGGTGAACATGGCACCGTCGGCCAGGTCGACGAGCAGGAACCGGGCGGTCTGGGCGGTGATACGGCGCGCCAGCGGGTCACCCGTGCGCCGGGCCCAGTGCGCGTAGGCTCGCAGCAGCAACGCGTTGTCGTAGAGCATCTTCTCGAAATGCGGTACCACCCAAGCGTTGTCGACGCTGTACCGGGCGAAGCCGCCGCCCAGCTGGTCGTAGATGCCGCCGCGCGCCATCGCGTTGCCGGTGTGCGCAACCGCCGCAAGCGCCGCCGGCGAGCCGGTGCGCTCGAAGTGCCGCAGCAGCGCCTCGAGCAGCGCCGACGGCGGGAATTTGGGCGCACCGCCGAACCCGCCGTGCACCGCATCGCGTTCCGTCAGCAGCGCGGCGACGGCGTGGTCACACAACTCCGGCGACACCGACGGACCGCCACCGGGAAGAGCCGAAGCCATCTTGCGCAGCTCACCGGCGATCCGGTCGGAGGCCTCCTCCACCTCACCACGGCGCTCCCGCCAGGTGTCGGACACCGCCGAAAGGAGCTGCAGGAAGCCTTCTTTCGGATAGTAGGTGCCGCAGAAGAAGGGACGCCCGTCCGGCGTGAGGAAACAGGTCATCGGCCAACCACCGTGACCGTTGAGGGCGACCGTGGCGTTCATGTACACCGCGTCGATGTCCGGGCGTTCCTCACGGTCGACCTTGATGCAGACGAATCCGGCGTTCATCGCGGCGGCCACTTCGTCGTCTTCAAACGATTCGTGGGCCATGACGTGGCACCAGTGGCAGGCGGCGTAGCCGACGGAGAGCAGGATAGGCACGTCGCGGCCAGCGGCATCGGCCAGCGCCTCGGGGGTCCACTGCTGCCAATGCACCGGATTGTCGGCGTGCTGCCGCAGATACGGACTGGTCGCCAGCCCAAGGGTATTCGTCGAAGCGGGGTCAGCCGGACTCATCGCCGGGCCCCGGGGCTCGCGGCGAGCCGTCCGCCTCGTCCGGGCCAACGGCGTCGGTACCCTCATCGGCGGCCTGGTCCGGTTCGGGGTGCTTGGGATCAAACGAATCCGGCACCTTCTTCAGCTGCCGGTTCATCGAACGCAGCAAAAACAGCGTGCTGATCAAGAGCAATACGACGATCAGCAGCCCGACCGGGCTGGCTTTGCCGAAATCGGGGCCGGTGTGGTGTGGCGGGCCGTCGGCTTGCCAGCCGGCGGCGGTGACGGCCACCAATAGGTGATTCACTCGTCGCTCTCGATCCCGGCGAACAGGTCGTCCTCGGGCAGTTGGACCGGGACCCGAGACCGCGCCAACTCGAATTCCTCGGTGGGCCAAAGCCGTTGCTGCCATGCGATGGGGGCGGCGAAGAAGTCGTGGTCGGGGTCGATCTGGGTGGTGTGCGCCCGCAGCGCGTCGTCGCGCTGGCTGAAGTAGGCCGAGCACTCGACCCGGGTGGTGACGCGGGACTCGAACGGATCGTGTTTGGCGGGCCAGTGCTCGAGCCACTTCTTGAACGGAGGTTCTTGTCCGTGCTTGATGGCTTCGTCGTGCAGCAACTGCATCCGGGCGCGCAGGAAACCGTGGTTGTAGTAGAGCTTGGACACCGTCCACGGTTCGCCGGCGTCGGGGAAAAGCCGGTAATCGCCGGCGGCCTCGAACGCGCCGACCGAAACCTGGTGGCAGCGAATGTGATCGGGATGGGGATAGCCGCCGGTTTCGTCGTACGTGGTCATCACGTGCGGGCGGAACTCACGGACCACGCGCACCAGCGCCTCGACCGATTCCTCCAGCGGCACCAGCGCGAAGCAGCCCTCGGGCAACGGCGGCGGCGGGTCACCCTGGGGTAACCCGGAGTCGACGAATCCCAGCCAGGTGTGTTCCACGCCCAGGATCTCGGCGGCCTTGGCCATCTCGTCCCGGCGGATTTCGGCGATGTGTCCGTGCACCTCGGGCAGGTCCATCGCCGGGTTGAGGATGTCGCCGCGCTCACCGCCGGTCAACGTCACCACCAGCACTCGGTGGCCTTCGTCGGCGTAGCGGGCCAGCGTGGCCGCGCCCTTGCTGGACTCGTCGTCGGGGTGGGCGTGCACCGCCATCAACCGCAATTCGCTCACGTGCTCCCTTGTCACCTCTGGTGGTCGCCCGGTCTGACCCTATAATTCCAGTTCCGAGTTCGTTGCATGCCGCCGGCCGGTGCCGCACGCCCGACGACCAGGCATAACATGCATAACCAGCTATGACCGAAACCCCGATGACTCGTCCGGAAGCCCGCTACGGGCGCTCCGGACTGTCGCGCATCCCCCGGCGGTGGGTGATCGTCACGCTGGGCGCGCTGGTGGTGGTGGCCGGGCTCGGCATCGCCGTGATCGGTTATCACCGGTTCGGCACCAGCGACGTCAAGGGGACGACGACCGGCTATCGGGTGATCGATGACCAGACGGCGTCGATAACGATCAGTGTGACGCGCTCGGATCCGTCGCGGCCGGTGGACTGCATCGTGCGGGTCCGCTCGCAGGACGGCAGCGAGACCGGCCGGCGAGAGCTGCTGGTCCCGCCGTCGCACGCGGCCACCGTTCAGGTGACCACGACCGTGAAATCTTTCGAACCGCCGGTGGTGGCCGACATCTATGGCTGCGGCACCGATGTGCCCGCCTACCTGCGCCCGGCGTGACCTCCCGTCCACGTACCAATCCACGTCGAACTGCGAATATGGAGTCATCAACTGTTAGCGCGGTGGTAACATGGATGAATGCACGGTTCCGGTTGGGACCGTGTTGCTGCATTAGCGGCCGTGAGCAAAACGGCAGCGGCGGCACACGGGGAGGCACCCGCACACTCCGGGGCGGCGGAGCTGACAGGACTCAACGCGGACTCGCGGAACAACATACGAGGAGCACGACGAGATGACGGACACTTCCGTGACCTGGCTTACCCAGGAGTCCTACGACCGGCTCAAGGCCGAGCTCGATCAGCTGATCGCGAATCGTCCGGTCATCGCAGCGGAGATCAATGACCGCCGCGAGGAGGGTGATCTGCGCGAGAACGGCGGCTACCACGCCGCCCGCGAAGAGCAGGGTCAGCAGGAGGCCCGCATCCGCCAGCTGCAGGATCTGCTCAACAACGCGAAGGTCGGCGAGGCGCCCAAGCAGTCCGGCATCGCGCTGCCCGGCTCGGTGGTGAAGGTCTACTACAACGGCGACAAGTCCGACACCGAGACCTTCTTGATCGCCACCCGCCAGGAGGGCGTCAACGACGGCAAGCTCGAGGTGTACTCGCCCAACTCACCGCTGGGCGGCGCCCTGATCGACGCCAAGGAAGGCGAGACCCGCAGCTACGTGGTGCCCAACGGCAACACCGTTGAGGTCACGCTGGTCAGCGCGGAGCCCTACCACTCCTGAGCGGGTTTACCGCAGGGCCTGACCCAGATCGGCCAACAGGTCGGCGATGTCTTCGATGCCGACCGACAGGCGGACCAGATCGTCGGGGACTTCCAACTGCGAACCCGCCGTCGAGGCGTGCGTCATGGCGCTGGGGTGCTCGATCAACGACTCGACCCCGCCCAGCGATTCGGCCAGGATGAACACCTTGGTTCTGGCACACAGATCTCGGGCGGCCTGGCGGCCGCCGCGCATCCGGACCGACACCATGCCGCCGAAACCGCTCATCTGCCGGGCGGCGATCTCATGCCCGGGGTGTGACGGCAGACCGGGGTACAGCACCGTACTCACCGCGGGATGCCCGGCGAGGAAATCCGCTACGGCCGAAGCGTTTTCGCTGTGCCGCTGCATGCGTAGCACCAGCGTCTTGAGGCCGCGCATCGTCAGGTAGGCATCGAACGGGCCTGGCACCGCACCGGCCCCGTTCTGCAGAAAGGCGAACGCGTCGTCCAGCTCCCGGTCGTTGGTGACCAGGGCACCGCCGACGACATCGGAGTGCCCGCCAATGTATTTGGTGGTGGAGTGCAGCACGATGTCGGCGCCCAGCGTCAACGGCCGCTGCAGCGCAGGGGACGCAAAAGTGTTGTCCACCAACACCTTTGCCGAGCTCCGCTGGCCCAGCTCGGCCAGGGCGGCGATGTCGGCGATGGAAAGCAGCGGATTGGTGGGGGTTTCCGCCCAGATCAACCGGGTTCGCGGCGTGATCGCGGCGGCAACGGCGTCCAGCTGATGCAGCGCCACCGGCGTGTACTCGACGTTCCACTGGGTGAAGACCTTGTCGATCAGCCGGAAGGTACCGCCGTAGGCATCGTTGGGGATGACCACGTGGTCCCCGGGCCGCAGCACCGCCCGCAGCGCACAGTCGGTGGCGGCCATGCCGGAACCGAAGGCTCGCCCGTAGGCGCCCTCTTCGACGGCGGCCAGCGCCGCTTCCAGCGCTGTCCGGGTCGGGTTGCCGGTGCGCGCGTATTCGAACCCGCCGCGCAGCGCGCCGACACCGTCCTGGGCGAAGGTGCTGCTGGCGTAGATCGGGGCGTTCACCGCGCCGGTCGCCGGGTCCGGCCGATAGCCGGCGTGAATCGCCTTGGTGGCCAGCCCGGTGAACTCGTGGTGCGCGTCGTCGCTCATCGACGATCAGCCTAGGTGACGGCCGGCCTCTCGGCGCCGTCGATCGGCAGGCACACCGTCGTCATGATCTTGTCCGCCAGCGTCTGACGCTTCGAATCCCACAGCGGGAAAAGGAAACCGATGAAGCAGATGATCGCGTCGACGAAGTGCGCCAGCGACCGCACCACCGACATCCCGAAGCCGATGGGTTGGCCGGTGACCTCGCTGACCACTTTGAACTTGAGCACCGATTTGCCGACGCTCGATCCGGTGGTGCCCTGCCGGTAGCCGTAATTCCAGATCAGATAGAACAGCCCGATTATCGACGCCAGCCACTGCGCCACCATGCCGACGGTCGAGTTCTGGGTGGCGCAGTACTGGTTGACGGCGTACTGGGTGACGTCGGTGATGCAGGCGGTCTGCTGCGTGGCGACCAGGATCGCGGTGCCGATGCCGTGCACGACGACGTACGGGAGGATGTCGATGACGAACGCCAGCGCACGGGTCAGCCACGGCGTGTATTCCTCGGTCGGCAGCGTGCGGATCGCCGGCCCGGGTGGCGGCGGCGCATACCCACCGGCCGACGGCGGGGGCGGCGGATAGGACCCGCCGGGCGGCGGTGGGGGCGGCGGATAGGACCCGCCGGGGGGCGTCTGAGGCGGCGGCACCTGCTGTCCGCTCGACGGCGGCTGCTCACCACCGGTGGGCCCGGGCGACGAGGGAGGTGGGGGGTAGGCGCCGCCGGGCGGCGGTTGATCGGTCATGGGCAACCTTCCACTCGGGTCCAGCCGAACTAGGCCGAAACAGTACCCGAGCGCGTCGCTAGCCGGGCGAGACGCGCGGCGCGCGCCCGCGGTCGGGTGCAGCACCGCGGACTACCGGCGCACGGACAGCCCCCGAGGCCCGTCGGAGAGGAAACCCAGCAGGTCATAGCGGGTGATCACGCCCACCGGCTTGCCTCCCTCGACCACCATCAACGCGTCCCAGTCGCGCAGCGCCTTGCCGGCCGCGCTGACCAACTCGCCGGCGCCGATCATCGGCAGCGGCGGGCTCATGTGCTGCGCGACGGCGTCGGCCAACTTCGCCCGGCCCTCGAAGACGGCCGACAGCAGCTCGCGCTCCGATACGCTGCCGGCCACCTCCCCCGCCATCACCGGCGGCTCGGCGCCGACCACCGGCATCTGGGACACCCCGTATTCGCGCAAGATGCCGATCGCGTCGCGCACCGTTTCGGACGGGTGAGTGTGCACCAAGTCAGGCAGTTCACCGGATTTACGGCGCAGCACGTCGCCGACCCTGGACTGTTCGGTCGAGCCGTCGAGGCGGCTGCGCAGGAACCCGTACGACGACATCCACGCGTCGTTGAAGATCTTCGACATGTAGCCCCGCCCGCCGTCGGGCAGCAGCACCACCACGACCGAGTCGGGGCCGGCCTGCTCGGCGACCTTGAGCGCGGCGACCACCGCCATCCCGCACGAGCCGCCGACCAGCATCGCTTCCTCGCGGGCCAACCGCCGGGTCATGTCGAAGGAGTCGGCGTCGGAAACCGCGATGATCTCGTCGGGGACCGTCGGGTCGTAGGCCGCCGGCCAGAAGTCCTCGCCGACGCCCTCCACCAGGTAGGGCCGGCCGGTGCCCCCGGAATACACCGAGCCCTCCGGATCCGCGCCCACGATGCGCACCGCCCCGCCGGACACCTCTTTGAGGTAGCGGCCCGCCCCGGTGATCGTTCCGCCGGTGCCGATGCCGGCGACGAAGTGGGTGACCTTGCCATCGGTGTCGGCCCAGATCTCCGGGCCGGTGGTGGCGTAGTGGCTGGCCGGGCCTTCCGGATTGGCGTACTGGTCGGGCTTCCAGGCGCCGTCGATCTCGGTGACCAGCCGATCCGAGACGCTGTAGTAGCTGTCCGGGTGCCCGGGCGGTACGGCCGTCGGGCAGACGACGACCTCGGCGCCGTAGGCCATCAGCACGTTGCGTTTGTCCTCGCTGACCTTGTCCGGGCAGACGAACACGCACTTGTAGCCGCGTTTCTGGGCGACCAGGGCCAACCCGACGCCGGTGTTGCCCGAGGTGGGTTCGACGATGGTGCCGCCGGGCCGCAGCTGTCCGCTGGCTTCGGCGGCGTCGATCATCTTCACCGCGATGCGGTCCTTCGAGCTGCCACCGGGATTGAGGTATTCGACCTTGGCCGCCACGAGGCCGGCGCCGGCGGGGACGACGGAGTTCAGCCGCACCAGCGGGGTGCCGCCGATGAGGTCACTGATGTGCTGCGCGATCCGCATGCGTTCATCGTCTCAGGCGGTTTCCCCCGGCGCACAATTGCTCTCCGCCCAGCTGCACGGTTACCCGGTCGCCTCGCGGATGTAGTCGCCGATCTGCCGCAGCGAGCGCAGGGCCTCGGGCACCATCGGCGCGGCCAGTTGGAAGTCGTGGACCTGTCCGGGCCACACCCGCACCTCGGCGGGCACGCCCACCGCGGCCAGCCTGCTCGCCGCCAGCCGCGCGTCGTGCAGCAGCACCTCGGAGCCCGACACGTGGATCAGCGTGCGCGGCAGGCCCGGCTTGATGTGCTCGAGCGGCTCGTAGATCTCCTCGGGCTTCCCGTCGACGATGTTCTTCGCGGCGGCGGAGGCCACCAGTTCGGCGAGCGCGTCGAACGCCCCGGCGGTGAACATCGCGTCGGTCTCGATGTTGGGATGGGCCTGCTTGGGTTCCTTGGCCAGCTGCAACAGGGGCGAGATCGCGACCAGCGCCGCGGGATCCTCGCCCTCCTCCTGCAGGCGTTGGGCCAACGTGAGCGCCAGGTAGCCGCCGGCGGAGTCGCCGGCCAGCACGATCTGGTCGGGTTGGTATCCGCGCTGCCGCAGCCAGCGGTAGGCGTCGTGGCAGTCGTCGAGCGCCATCCCCACCGAATTCTTGGGCAGCAGGCGGTAATTGACCACCAGGATGGGCGAGTCGGCGAACTTGGAGAGGGCTTCCACGAGCCGGCCGTGGGAGTTCGCCCCACACGTCAGAAACGCGCCGCCGTGCAGGTAGACGATCACGCGGCGGCTGCCGTCGGCGGGCAGCACTCCGGGTGCGCGGACCAGCTGCGCCGCCGCGTGCGGCAGCTTCACGGTCTCGCGGACGGTGGCCGACGCCGGGATCAGCACCCGGGCCGTGAGGTCGATCAGACCCCAGGGCCACGGCAAGTTGGGGACGCGGCTGCCGACGGAAAGAATCGGCCGGATGGTCAGCCGCGACGTGAGGTTCGCCAGTCGCGCGGCGACGCTGGGCCCGGACTCCAGGACCTCGACGGGTGCGCCGTCGCTGATGGCGAATTTGCGCGCCTGGGCTCGACGCGCTCGGAGGACGTCATGGGGCCGGACGGTAGTTGTCGAGGACCCCGATTCCTTGCTAGGTGCAGTCATGCTCAACACTTCCTACAACGTTGTAGTGCGATACAGCATGGGACGAGGCGACCGCGCGTCTAGTTCAGGCGTTTGCCAAGGCGCTCAGCCAACCCCTTGTCTTCAGCTTGACAGGCGTTGCTTAGTACAACGTATGAAATAGCTGATTCGATACCAGTTTTGCTTCGCACCGTGATCACTTCGTTTTCCAGCCGCCCGCGCAAACCCCGAAGCCGCTCTAAACTTGATTCCGTGACCATGCGGGTGCCACGTCGTTCGGCCATCGCCCTGGCCACAGCGGGTGCGCTCGCCTCAACAGGAACGGCCTATCTGGGGGCACGCAGTCTGTTGGTCGGCCAGGCCACCCACGCGCGCACCATCATCCCCAAGTCATGGGACATCCCGCCCCGCGCGGACGGCGTGTACGTGCGCGGCGGCGGCCCGGTGGAACGCTGGCACCGCGGCATGGCGGTCGACCAGCATCTGATGATCTTCGGTGACTCGACCGCGGCCGGATACGGCTGCATGAGCGCCGACGAAGTGCCGGGAGTACGCATTGCCCGGGGCCTGGCCGAGCAGACCGGCAAGCGAATCCGGTTGAGCACCAAAGCGATTGTGGGCGCCACCTCCAAGGGCGTGTGCGGTCAGGTGGACGCGATGTTCGTGGCCGGCCCGCCGCCGGACATCGCGGTGATCATGGTCGGCGCCAACGACGTCACCGCCCTCAACGGCATCAGCCAATCGGCGCAGCGGCTGGGGCTGACCGTGCGCAAGTTGCGCGCCCGCGGCGCCGTCGTCATCGTCGGCACCTGCCCCGATCTCGGGTTCATCAGCGCCATTCCGCAGCCGCTGCGGTCGTTGGCGCACGAGCGTTGCCTGCAGCTGGCCCGCGCCCAGACCGCGGCGGTCCGGTCGGCCGGTGGTGTGCCGGTGCCGTTGGCGCAGCTGATGGCGCCGCAATTCCGCGCCACCCCCGACGCCATGTTCTCCGCCGACGGCTATCACCCTTCGGCACCCGCCTATGCGCTCGCCGCCGACGCTCTACTGCTCGCCCTCTGCGATGCGCTGGGTGAGGAGGTGGAGCGGCCGCCGGCGAGTTCGCCGGTGCCGGCGGCGACGCCGGTGCTCGGCCAGCGGCACACCCGCAGCAGCGTGATGTCGCGGCTGTGGCGGCGTCCGGCGCCCGGACCTGCCCCGTCCTCGTGCCCCGAGGTGGGCAGCGACTAGATTTGTTCTCGCCCGTCGAGGTGGACCTACCGCCCGAAGGTGAAGCGAGCCAGCCCCATCTGTGGGATCTGCAGGGATCTGAAGGGAACCACCATGCCTGAAGCCGTCATTGTCTCAACTGCTCGCTCGCCGATCGGCCGCGCGATGAAGGGGTCGCTGGTCAACATGCGCCCCGACGACCTGACGGTGCAGATCGTGCGCGCCGCGCTCGACAAGGTGCCCGCCCTCAACCCGCACCAGATCGACGACCTGATCCTGGGGTGCGGCCAGCCCGCCGGCGAGTCCGGGTTCAACCTGGCTCGGGTCATCGCCGTCGAGCTCGGCTACGACTTCCTGCCGGGCACCACCGTCAACCGGTACTGCTCGTCGTCGCTGCAGACGTCCCGGATGGCCTTCCACGCGATCAAGGCCGGTGAGGGCGACGCCTTCATCTCGGCGGGTGTCGAGACCGTGTCCCGCTTCGTCAAGGGCAGCGCCGACTCGTGGCCGGACACCAAGAACTCGCTGTTCGCCGAGGCCCAGGAGCGGTCGGCCGCCGCGGCCGAAGGCGCCGAGGAATGGCACGACCCCCGCGCCGACGACAACATCCCCGACGTCTACATCGCGATGGGCCAGACGGCGGAAAACGTCGCGCTGCTGACCGGTATCAGTCGCGAGGACCAGGACCACTGGGGCGTCCGCAGCCAGAACCGCGCCGAGGAGGCGATCAAGAGCGGCTTCTTCGAGCGTGAGATCACCCCGGTGACACTGCCCGACGGCACCACCGTGAGCACCGACGACGGCCCGCGCCCCGGCACCACCTACGAGAAGATCAGCCAGCTCAAGCCGGTGTTCCGGCCCAACGGCACGGTGACCGCGGGCAACGCGTGTCCGCTCAACGACGGTGCCGCCGCGGTGGTGATCACCAGCGACGCGAAGGCCAAGGAACTGGGGCTGACGCCGCTGGCGCGCATCGTGTCCACCGGGGTCAGCGGCTTGTCCCCGGAGATCATGGGCCTGGGCCCGATCGAGGCAACCAAGAAGGCGCTGGCGCGCGCCAAGCTGTCGGTCAGCGACATCGACCTGTTCGAGATCAACGAGGCGTTCGCGGTCCAGGTGCTGGGCTCTGCGCGCGAGCTGGGCATCGACGAAGACAAGCTGAACGTGTCCGGCGGGGCGATCGCGCTGGGCCACCCGTTCGGCATGACCGGCGCACGCATCACCACCACGCTGCTCAACAACCTGCAGACGCACGACAAGACGTTCGGTCTGGAGACCATGTGCGTCGGCGGCGGCCAGGGCATGGCGATGGTGATCGAGCGGCTGAGCTAGGTCCTTCGGCCAGCGCCCCTCAGGCGCACACGAAAAAACCGGCACGCCCTTGGGACGTGCCGGTTTTCTCTGTGGGCAGAGCTAGTCGTTCTGCAGATAACTCAGCAGACGCAGGATCTCGATGTACAGCCAGACCAGCGTCACGGTCAGGCCGAGCGCGATGCCCCATGCCGCCTTCTCCGGCGCGCCGGCGCGGACCATCTGGTCGGCCGCATCGAAGTCGATCAGGAAGCTGAACGCCGCAATCGCGATGCACACCAGCGAGAAGATGATCGCCACCGTGCCGCCGCTGCGCAGGCCCAGGCCGGTGCCGCCGTTGACGTGGAACATCGCCAACACGAAGTTGCCGAGCATCAGGGCCAGCACGCCGAACATCGCGGCGACCAGCATGCGAGTGAACTTGGGCGTCACTCGGATGGCCCCGGTCTTGTAGACGACGAGCATGCCGAAGAACACCCCGAAGGTGCCCAGCACCGCCTCACCGATGAGCGCCCCGGCGTTGGCATTCGACACCGAGAAGTTGGCGAAGACGAACGAGATGGCGCCCAGGACCAGACCCTCGAGCACGGCGTAGCTCAACACGATGCCCGGGTTGTCCTGCTTGCGGCCGAAGGTGGCCACCAGCACCAGCACCAGGCCGCCCAGCCCGCCGACCAGGGCCAGCGGCATCGCCAGCGCCACGTCACGGGCGACCAGGAAGTAGGACACCACTGCGGAGACCGCCAGCACGGCCAGCGTGATGCCGGTCTTGGTGACGACGTCGTCGATGGTCAGCGGACGCGAAGCTTTGGCCTCCTGGTACGGGGCCGCGTACGGAGCCGCATAGGGATTGGCCCCATACCCCTGCATCGGGGGCGCGCCCGTGCCGAATTGCGCGTATCCGCCCCTCCCCTTAGGCAGCGAACGAAATACCGGATTGCTTGTCTCCCGCACCGTCGGATCCTCTCTAATTGGCTTCGAGCTGTGCGAACACAATCTCAACGATCGGCGGTAGATCCTGGTTCCCAGCGGACCTGGGCGTTTTCCCGGGTAAATGGCCTCCGCCGTTGTCGTCGCGTTAAAGATAACCCTTACCCGCGGGTACCGCGCCGGTCGTGACGATCTAGATTTCTTCCTCGAGGCTGGACTGGTGATGGGAGGCGAGGGCGTGACCGACGAAGCCGATGAGGTTTTGACCGAAGTCGAGGGAAGCGTCGGGTTGATCACGCTCAACCGGCCCAAAGCGATCAACTCGCTGAATCAGCGGATGGTGGACGCGCTGACCGCGGTCCTGGCTGACTGGGCGGGCGATGACGCGGTGCGTGCGGTGGTGCTGTCCGGCGCCGGTGAACGCGGGCTGTGCGCGGGCGGCGACGTGGTCTCGATCTATCACAGCGCGCGCAAGGACGGGGTCGAGGCGCGACGCTTCTGGCGCGACGAGTATCTGCTCAACGCGCAGATCGCCGAGTTCTCCAAGCCGTACGTGGCGTTGATGGACGGCATCGTGATGGGCGGTGGCGTCGGGGTCAGCGCGCACGCGAACACCCGGGTGGTCACCGATACTTCCAAGATCGCCATGCCCGAGGTCGGCATCGGCTTCATCCCCGACGTCGGCGGCGTTTATCTGCTGTCTCGCGCTCCCGGCGGGTTGGGTCTGCATGCCGCACTGACCGGGGCGCCGTTCTCCGGGGCCGACGCCATCGCCATGGGTTTCGCCGACCACTACGTTCCGCACGGCGACGTCGAGGCGTTCCGCCGTGCGGTGGTCACCGACAACATCGAGGCCGCTCTCGCCAAGTACGCAGTCGAACCGCCGCCCAGTGAGCTTGCAGCGCAACGTGAGTGGATCGACGAATGCTATGGCGGTGACACCGTCGAGGACATCGTCGGCGCGCTGCGGGAGCGCGACGCGCGCCCTGCCCAAGACGCCGCCGACCTGATCGCCACCCGCTCCCCGATCGCGTTGTCGGTGACGCTGGCGGCGGTGCGCCGCGCCGCCAAGATTCCGACGCTGAAAGACGTTCTGGTGCAGGACTATCGGGTGTCATCGGCGTCGCTGCGCTCGCATGATCTGGTGGAGGGCATCCGCGCACAGCTGATCGACAAAGATCGCAATCCAAAGTGGTCGCCTGCGCGGCTGTCCGAAGTGACCGAGGCCGACGTCGAAGCGTATTTCGCCCCGGTCGACGACGACTTGAGTTTCTAGAAAGGCGATGTGGATGACGGATCCGGCCCCCGAAAACTACGAGACCATCCTCGTCGAGCGCGATGAGCGCGTCGGCATCATCACCCTGAACCGGCCGAAGGCCCTGAACGCGCTGAACACTCAGGTGATGAACGAAGTCACCAGTGCCGCAGCGGATTTCGATGACGATCCGGGCATCGGAGCCATCATCATCACCGGCTCGGCCAAGGCGTTCGCCGCCGGGGCCGACATCAAGGAGATGGCCGAGCTGACGTTCGCCGACGCCTTCGGCGCCGACTTCTTCGCCCCGTGGAGCAAGCTCGCCGCGGTCCGCACCCCGACGATCGCCGCGGTGGCCGGGCACGCATTGGGCGGCGGCTGCGAGCTCGCGATGATGTGCGATGTGCTGATCGCCGCCGACACAGCAAAATTCGGCCAGCCCGAGATCAAGCTCGGCGTGCTGCCGGGCATGGGCGGCTCGCAACGGCTGACCCGCGCGATCGGCAAGGCCAAGGCCATGGACCTCATCCTGACCGGCCGCACCATCGGCGCCGAAGAAGCCGAGCGCAGCGGCCTGGTTTCCCGCGTGGTGCCGGCCGACGACCTGCTGACCGAGGCCAAGGCCGTCGCGACCACCATTTCGCAGATGTCGCGCTCGGCCGCCAGGATGGCCAAGGAGGCCGTCAACCGCGCGTTCGAATCCACCCTGGCCGAGGGACTTCTCTACGAGCGCAGGCTGTTTCACTCGACTTTCGCGACCCAGGATCAGTCCGAAGGGATGGCGGCCTTCGTCGAGAAGCGTCCGCCGAACTTCACCCACCGCTAGGACGCTTGCATGAGCGAACCGGTTTCCGCGACACACGCCGAGACAGGTCATCCCCCGGCGGACGACGCCGAGGAGTCCGCCGCCGAGCCGGACGTCGCCTCCGAACCGCGATCCAAGCGCGCGGCGCCCACCCTGCCATGGACTGAAAAGCCTTGGTGGGTACGGCATTACACGTTCACCGGCACCACGTTCGGCCTGATCTTCATCTGGCTGTCGCTGACTCCCTCGCTGCTGCCGCGCGGGCCCTTGTTCCAGGGGCTGGTCAGCGGACTCTCCGGCGCCATCGGCTATGGACTGGGCGTCTTTTTAGTCTGGCTGGTGCGGTTCATGCGCGAGAAGGATCACAGCCCGCCGCCGCCACGCTGGGCATGGAAGGTGTTGATTCCGGTCGGCGTGGTGGGCCAAGTCCTCATGGCGATCTGGTTCCACGTGTGGCAAGACGACGTGCGCGACCTGATGGGCGTGCCACATCTGGAGTGGTATGACTACCCGCTGGCCGGGGTGCTGTCGCTGGTGGTGTTGTTCGCGGTGGTCGAGCTGGGCCAGTTCACCCGCTGGTTGGTCAGAGTCCTGGTCGGTCAGGTAGACCGGATCGCGCCGTTTCGGCTCTCGGCAACCATCGTGGTCGTCGCACTCGTGGTCCTGACCATCACCCTGCTCAACGGTGTCGTGCTCAAGTTTGCGATGCGCACCATGAACCACACCTTCGCCTCGGCCAACGAAGAGATGAATCCCGACACCGCTCCCCCGAAAACCCCGCTGCGATCGGGCGGCCCGCAGTCGCTGGTGTCGTGGGAATCGCTGGGCCGCGAGGGCCGCATCTTCGTCGGGGGCGGTCCGACCGTGCAGCAACTCGGCGCCTTCAACGGAGCGCCCGCCACCGAGCCGATCCGGGCCTACGCGGGATTGGAGTCATCCCAGGGGATCACCGCGGCCGCCGAGGTGGCGGCACAGGAGTTGCAGCGCACCGGCGGGCTGCAGCGCGCTGTCGTCGCGGTGGGCACCACCACCGGCACCGGCTGGATCAACGAGGCGGAGGCCTCGGCGCTGGAGTACATGTACAACGGCAACACCGCGATCGTGAGCATGCAGTATTCGTTCCTGCCGAGCTGGCTGTCGTTCCTGGTGGACAAGGAGAACGCCCGGCACGCCGGACAGGCGCTCTTCGAGGCCGTCGACAAGCTGATCCGCCAGATGCCCGAGGGCAGTCGGCCCAAGCTCGTCGTGTTCGGCGAGAGCCTGGGGTCGTTCGGGGGCGAGGCGCCGTTTCTCAGCCTGAACAACGTGCTGGCGCGCACCGACGGGGCGTTGTTCAGCGGACCGACCTTCAAAAACACCATCTGGACCGATCTGACGGCGACGCGTGACAAGGGATCCCCCGAGTGGTTACCGATCTACCAGGACGGTCGTTATGTCCGATTCGTCGCTCGCGCAAAGGATTTGGCGCGTCCCGCCGCGCCGTGGGATCACCCGCGGGTGGTGTACCTGCAGCACGCGTCGGATCCGATCGCCTGGTGGACGCCGGACCTGTTGTTCAGCCGGCCCGACTGGCTGCGCGAACCGCGCGGCTATGACGTGTTGCCGCAGACGCGCTGGATCCCCGTGGTCACCTTCCTGCAGGTGTCCGCCGACATGGCCGTGGCGGTGGACGTACCGGACGGCCATGGCCACCGTTACGTCGCCGACGTGGCCGACGGCTGGGCGGCCGTGCTGTCGCCGCCCGGCTGGACGCAGGACAAGACGGCGAAGCTGCGTCCGCTGCTGCACGCCGACGAGAAGAGCTAGATCCAGCGGCGAGCGGTGTCGGCGAATCCCGCATCCACGCGGCCCCCGGCCAGCTCGCTCAGCACGCCGGCGCCGGCCAGCGCGTGATAGCCGCCGATGACGTCGGTCGCGCGGTGCAGGCCGATGTCCAGCAGCGCGGCCGCCGCCAGGCTGGACGTGTAGCCCTCCGAACACAGGATCACCCATTCGACGTCGTCGCCGACGGCCTCGGGCAGCTTGGCCTCGCTGGTGGGATCGCAGCGCCACTCCAGCACGTTGCGTTCGATGACCAGTGCTCCGGGCACCTCGCCTTCGCGAAAACGTTGGGCCTGGGGCCGGATGTCGACCAGCACCGCGCCCCGGCGGAGCGCATCGGGCACTTCGACGGCAGGCAGGCGGCGATACCGGCGCCGGGCGGATCTCAACACGACGTCGATGCGGCTCATAGAGATCCTTCCGGCTGGTCGGTCAGTTCGGTGCGCTCGCGGCGCAACGTCATGCGGTCGGTGATCTCGTAGTAGGACATCGCGGTCAGGGGCGGCGAGTAGGCGTGCACGCTCAGCGTCGGCTGCCCAGGCGCCGCGACGGCGCTCGGCGCCCCCGTGACGGGCAACGACACCGGCGCCGTGACCGGCCGCGGCGCCCACACCACGTCATGCACCCAGCCCAACGGGAATCCGGCCTGATCGCCGGCGTCGAGCCGACGGCGCCGCAACGCCTTTCCGTCCCAACGATATTCGTTCAGTGATCCGGAAATGACGGTCAACGCGCCCAGCGACCCGCCGTGGTCATGCAGCTCGGTCGGCTGGCCGGGCACCCAGCTGATCAGCCAGACGTCGAGTTCTTCGTCGCCGTGGATGCGGGTGAACCAGCGCCGCGAGTCGGGTATGCCGCCCCGGGGCAACAGGTGGTCGCGGCGCCCGCTCAGCACATCGTCGGCGGCCTGATCGGTGGCGTAAAGCAGATCAGGCACTCTCAGCCGGGTCGGGCCGGCGGACGGGGCGGAGAGGGCTCGCGGGCGGCGGACGGCCGCGGTGGCGACGGGCGCAGGCCCGGCAAGGGGCAAAGACACGGTGGAGGCTCCAAGGCGAAAACGGACGGGACAAGCGGCGGCGTGTTACGGCCGACAACACTCGCAAAATCCAAAGCGCTCCATCACGGCCGCCAGTGTTGCATAGATTGAGACCGTGCGCTGGTGCGGTGATCGGTCCCGGCGATGGGGCGCGGTTGTTGCCGCGGCCGCCATGCTGGCGGCCACGGCGTGCGGGCACGGCGCCCACAGCGGTACGCCCTCGTCGCCGTCGCCGCGGCAATCCGGCAGCCGGAACGGCCCGGGGTCGGCAGCTGCGGGCTCCGTTGGGCTGTCCCCCGGCGGCGTGACGACCAGGGTCGATGTCCCAGCGGACTCCACCGAAGAGGAGTACTACCAGGCCTGTCACGCCGCGAAAGAGTGGATGGACGCCCAGCCCCCAACCGGTACCTCGCTGTTCGAGCCGTATCTGTCGATGGTTCAGGCCTCCCCGGTGGGCACCGCGGGCAGCTGGAACGCCCCGTGGTCGAAGTTGACGCCGGCCCGCCAGGCCGCCGTGATCGTCGCCGCGCGGGCGGCCGCGAACAACGAATGCGGGTAGCGCCGCGGCCGGGGATTCGCCTCGGCCCGTAATTGGGATCACGGGTGAAAAAAGTGCCCGCGGCGCGCGCTGACGGGTCCCCGCCGCGCAAAATGGAGCGGTGCCTGACGAAGTTCCGCGTCGATCAGAACCGACCCGGGTGGCACTCGCGCTCGGCAGCGGCGGCGCCCGCGGCTATGCCCATATCGGGGTGATCGAGGCCCTGGAAGCGCGCGGTTACGACATCGTCGGTGTCTCCGGCTCGTCGATGGGCGCGCTAGTCGGCGGCCTGCAGGCGGCCGGGCGGCTCGGCGAGTTCGCCGATTGGGCGAAGTCGCTGACCCAGCGCACCATCCTGCGGCTGCTGGACCCGTCCATCAGCGCGGCCGGTGTGATGCGGGCCGGCAAGATCCTGGACGCGGTGCGCGACATCCTCGGCCCGGTCGCCATCGAAGAGTTGCCCGTCCCCTACACCGCGGTGGCGACCGACCTGCTGGCGGGCAAGTCGGTGTGGTTTCAGCGCGGCCCGCTCGACGAGGCGATCCGCGCGTCCATCGCGATCCCCGGTGTGATCGCGCCGCATGCGGTCGACGGGCGGCTGCTGGCCGACGGCGGCATCCTGGATCCGCTGCCGTTGGCCCCGCTCGCCGCGGTGAACGCCGACCTGACCATCGCAGTGAGTCTGTCCGGCAGCGAGGCGATCAACAATCGCGAGCCGGAGCCGGGTGCCACCGTCGAGTGGCTGACCCGCATGGTGCGCAGTACCTCCGCGCTGCTCGACACGGCCGCCGCCCGGTCGCTGCTGGATCGGCCGACGGCGCGCGCGGTGCTGAGCCGATTGGGCGGGCCGGCCGGTGAGTCGGACAGCTGGTCGGACGCCCCGGACGACGAGCCGCCCGCGGCCGACGAGGCAGGTGAACTGGCCGGCGTGGGACCGGACGTGCCGAAACTGGGCAGCTTCGAGGTGATGAACCGGACCATCGACATCGCCCAGGCCGCGCTGGCACGCCACACCCTGGCGGTCTACCCGCCCGACCTGCACATCGAGGTCCCGCGATCGACGTGCCGGGCCCTGGAATTCCACCGCGCGGTAGAGGTGATCGCCGCCGGCCGCGCGCTGGCGGACGCGGCGCTGGGCGCGCTGGAAGTCGAGGACGACCAACCCGTCCCGCCCGCTATCGAGCGCTGAGCGGAGCTCAATTCGCTTGCGCGGCAACAGTTCTCACACCCCCAGGAAGCGGGCGAGGTTCGGGGCTTCACGGCGGCCCTGCTCGCGTCCGGCCAGGGCCGACGGGATACGACAGCCGGGATCCAGCGCGTTGGGCCCGAAGGCGGCCAGCGAATCGGCGTCGGCGAAGACGGCGAACGCGGCGCCGGGAAACGCCGAGACCTCGGCGGCCGGCCCGGCGCCGAACGGCGACGGCGCATCCACGCCCGACGGCACCAGCACCACCGCCGTCGCGCAGTCGGCGGCCACCGCGAGGTTGACCGAGCTGGCGACCCCACCGTCCATGTAGTGACGTCCGGCGATGGTCACCGGTGGCCACGCCCCGGGCACCGCACAGCTGGCCGCGACGGCATCGACCAGGTCGACGCCGGAGTCGCGGTCGAAAACGGTCAATTCGCCGGTGGCGACGTCGATCGCGGTGAGGCGTAGCTCCCGGTCCGGCCACTGGTGCGAGGGCAACCGCCGCGCGATGACGTCGCGGCGCACCGGCGCGGGAACCGTGTCGGTGGCCAACGCCACGGCGCCGATGCGCTGCATCTGTTGCCGGGTCTTGTCCAGCGTCTCCTCGTACGGCTCCGCCAGGGCCGCCAAGAACAGCTCGGTGATGGTCTCGACGTCGACGCCGGAATCGATCTCGGCCGACGACTCGGCGACCTGCCGGTCGAACAGCTCGTCCAGGCTGTGGCCGCTGCCCAGCTGCGCGGCGACGGCCGAGCCCGCCGAGGTTCCGACCAGCACATCCGACTCGGCCAATAGCCGGGCCACCGCCGGCGACTCGTCGGCGATGCCCCGCAGAACACCTGTCTCCCAGGCGATTCCCGCGATTCCCCCACCGGCCAGTACCAGGGCACGTTTGGTTGTCACGCTCACCAACTCTGCCAAACGGCGTCAGGCCGACCGTCGAGTGCTCGGCAGCGCGTGCTGTGAGTTCTCCACCGGCACGCTCAGATCCTCACGGCGCAGCAGATGCTTGGGCGGGTCGGGCAATATCAGGCTGCGGCTGACCTGCAGGCCGGCGTCGACGTGGATCAGCTCCCCCGGCTCCAGCAGGCGCCAACGGGTGTCGCCGTCCATGCGTTCGGTGGCGAACACCACCGACGGCCGGGTGCGCAGATGGTCGGAGCGCGCGTGAATCCGCAAGGTATGCAAGTCGAAGTCGGCGTCGCCCGCGCCTGCATCACCGGATCGGTCCAGCACGTAAAGCTCGTGGGTCTGCGGGTAACGCAACGCCCACATGTCGGTGGCGGTGCTCAGCAACACGTTGACCGCGTAGATCGCCGCGTGCTCGGCCAGCCACTGCATGGCGTCGGTGAGGCCGGCCGTGATGTCGCCGTCGCGCGCCCGGATCGCGGCGGTGATCAATGCGAACACCCGCTCGGAGTCGGTGTCGCCCAACACCAGATCGTCGGTGCCGACCTCACGCAGCCGCTCGTCGATGACGTCCAATTCCTCGAGGACGCCGTTGTGCGCGAAGATCCGCCCGTCCTGCAGGAACGGGTGGGTGTTGCGGATGTCGAGCGATCCGGTGGTCGCGTAGCGGACGTGGGCGATGACGGTCGTGCCGGTCATCCGGTGCGCCTCGGTCGCGAATTTGGCGTCCTGCCAGGCCGCGATCGGTTCCTTGTACACGTGTGGCTGGCCGTGTTCGTCGAAGATGCCCAGGCCGGTGCCGTCCGGATTCCTCCTGCTCTGTTGGGCCAAGCTGTCCGGGGCGTCCAGCAGCCAGAAGGTCGCCGTGCACGCGTGCGTCCCGGCGTGCAGGCCAAAGAGTCGGCACATGGGTTCTGACGCTAGCGCTCGCGGGTCAGTCCGTCAGCACGGCCGATAGGTCGTGCAGCGCCCGGCGCGCGTAGCCCTGCCACATCCTGCCCAGCACCGGCAGGGCCCAGGCCGTCAGCGCCGAGCGCGCGCGGATATCCCAGCGCCAGGTGATCTCGGTGCCTCCCGCGGCCGGGGCGAAGATCCATTCGCCGAGGACGTGGTCGACCAGCAGCGCCATCGGGCCGGTGACCTCCGAAAGCCGGTAGCCGAACGACCGCGGCGGGTCGACGCTGGTCAGTTCCTCGCGCATGGTGGCCCCGCCGGCCAGCTGCACGACCCGGGTTTGGCCGGCCGAGTCCCAGGCGCCGGTCTGCTCGCGCACTTCCTTGATCGGCGGGAACGGCCCGTACCAGCGGTGAAAAAGGGTCGGAAGCGGAATCGGCAGCGTCCGGTGAAAGGCGTCCCGGACCGCGACCGGGGTGACCACGGATTGATCGACGACGAGTGAATGTGCCACTGGTGTAACGCCTTTCAGCTCAGCGGACCTCGACCACCTGGTACCCGTCTTCGGCGTATCGCGACCGGATGGTTTTCTTGTCGTACTTGCCGACGCTGGTGCGCGGGATCTCGTCGATGAAGGTCCATCGTTCGGGCAGCCACCATCGAACAACCTTGTCGGCGAGGAAGTTTCGCAACTGTTCGGCATTGACCGACGCGCCGTCTTTGGCCACGATCACCGCGAGCGGCCGTTCTTCCCAGCGCTCGTCGGGGACACCGACCACCGCGGCCTCGACCACGTCCGGGTGCCCGATCAACAAGTTCTCCAGCTCGACCGAGGAGATCCATTCCCCACCGGATTTGATGACGTCCTTGGCGCGGTCGGTCAGGGTGACGAACCCGCGCTCGTCGATGCGGCCCACGTCGCCGGTGCGCAGCCAGCCGGAGTCGAATTTCGATTGGTCGCGGCCCAGGTAGTAGGAGCCGGCGATCCACGGTCCGCGGACCTCGACCTCGCCGACGGCCTTACCGTCGTTGGGCAGCACCTGTCCGTCGTCGTCGACGATGCGCATCTCCACCCCGCAGACCGGCTGGCCCTGCGTCCCGCGGAACGCCCAGTGCTGGTCCTCCGGGGTGCCCGGTGGGGGCCACGCCATGGTCGCCAGCGGCGACGTCTCCGTCATGCCCCACAGCTGCCGGATCTGAACGTCGTGTTTCTCCTCGAAGGTGCGCATCAGCGATACCGGGACCGCCGAGCCGCCGCACACCACCAACCGCAGCGACGACATGTCGTGGTCGGGGTCGTCCTCGAGGTGGTGCAGGACGCCGTTCCAGATCGTCGGCACCGCGCCCGTGACGGTGGGCTTCAGGTCCTCGATCATGCTGACCAGCGACCGGGGGTCGAGGTGGCAATCGGGCAGCACCAGGTCGGCGCCGGCCATCAGCGCCGCGTACGGCAGCCCCCATGCGTTGGCGTGGAACATCGGCACGATGGGCAGCACACTGTCGGTGGCCCCGACCCCGATGCCGTTGGCGGTGCACGCGCCCATGGTGTGCAGGAACGACGAACGGTGGCTGTACACCACGCCTTTCGGGTTGCCGGTGGTTCCGCTGGTGTAGCACATCGCGGCCGCGGAGTTCTCGTCGATGCGCGGCCAGTCGAACTCGGTGGGCTCGCCGTCGAGGACGTCGGCGTAGCGCAGCACGGTCTTACCCGATCCCTGCAGCGACCCGATGTCGTCGCCGACCACGATCACGGTGTGCACGGTCTCGAGCTCGGGGAGCACGGGTGCGAGCAGTTTGACCAGCGAGGCGTCGACCAGCACCACCTGGTCTTCGGCTTCGTTGGCGACGAAGGCGATCTGCTCGGGGAACAGCCGGATGTTCAGGGTGTGCAGGACCGCACCCATCGACGGCAACGCGAGGTATGCGGTGAGATGCTCGGCGTTGTTCCACATGAACGTGCCCACCCGCTGGTAACCGGTGACACCGAGCCGGCGCAGGCCATTCGCCAGCTGCGCGGCCTCGCGACCCAGCTCCCGGTAGGTCGTGCGCCGGTAGCCGTCCCCGGTGGCGGTCGTTACGGTGCGTTCTCCGTGCACGGTGCAGCCGTGCCGCATGATCGCGGTGATGGTCAACGGATAGTCCTGCATCGTGCCGTCCACTGATCAACCGCCTTAGTCTCGGAGCAGCACCGCCTGTGCCGTCGGCCGTCTCCACCCTAAGCCCGAATTCGGCGAGAGTGTCGATCCCCGACCACACTGACCGTCGGTTGCGTGGATCCCGTTCGCCCGGGGCAGCTTTGGGCGCCCACCCGACCCAGGCGGGCTAGGCTAGGGCCGGCTCCCACTCCGGCAGATCGGGCAGCCAGCCGGCGGCCGACAGGTCGCGGCCGCTGACGCCGCCGCGGGTCTGCGACGGTGCGGGCGAGGCGATCCGCGCCGCGCTGAGAACGCCGGAGTAGTCGGCGACGTAGAGATGGGTGCCGTCGGGGCTTTCCAGCACGCACGACGGCTGCTTGGACACGTGGACCTCGCCGACGGCGTCCAGTTGGTGCGTGCTCAGCACGGTGATGCGATCGTCGCTGACCAGGTAGGCCCGCACGCCGTCGCGGCTGAGCGTCATCCGGGTGAGCGGGCCGGTGATCTCCGGGACCTTGTGGGTGCCGACGATCTTGTTCAGTCGGGTGTCGACCACGTCGAGTACCGCGCCCGCGACCGGGTCGCAGCTCGCCACGTACGCCGTGCCGCCGTCAGTGCTCAGCGCCACATCGCGCAGGGGCAGGCCGAGGTCGACGACGCCGACGATGCGCGACCGGCCGCCGATCCGCCGATCGTCGGACCTTGTCCGGGTCTCGACGATGGCGAGGCTGCCGCCGGACGGGGAATTCATCCCGATGTACAACCGACGCCCGTCCGCGCTGACCCGCACGCATTCGGTGGTGTCGCCCGGCGCGGTCGCCAAATCGATGACCTCGAGTTCACCGGTGGTGGTGTCCAGCGCCGTCACGTCGGCGCGACGCACCGCATTCCGGCTGGCGTACAGGTGCCTGCCGTCCGGGCTTACCGTCAGGTCACTGACGCTGTTCGCGAGGCGATGCGTGGCGATACGCCAGTTCGTGACGACGTCGATGACCTCGATGGCATCGCAACCGGCGCTCGCGGTGCTGACGTAGGCATAGTTTGAGTCCGCGCCGCTCATCGTGACCGAGAAAGGTTCAGCCAGCCCGGTGATGGTGCTCGAGACACGGCACGTGTGGGCGTCGATGACCGAAACCATGTCCCGGCCGTAGTTCGTGGCAACCAGGCGGCGCCCGTCGGGGCTGACGGCGATGTCGCTGATCGGACCGTGGTGCACCGGCACCTGCACCACCGAGGTGGTGTCGAGCTGGAAGACCCGCCCGTCTCGATCGTCGTGCGCGGCCGTAGGGCCGTTCACATCGTTCACGCTGGCACCGCCTTTGCTGTGGTCGTCGGCTCTAGCTCGGTCAGCATCGCCGAAACCGCCGGCTGGACCGCAACTGCGCCGTCAGCCCACGCGGGCACTATCGTGCCGGGAATGCCGGGACTGCCCGGACGCGCCAACGCCGGTTTTGGCGCACCCCGCTACGGCTTCAAACCCCTTGTCATGCCCAAGAAACCAGTCGTCTAGCACCCGCTCGAGAACGGCGCTCACAATCCGAACCGAAGACAATCAGTCACGTTAGTGGACGAAGGATGGAACAAATGCCTGAATGGGGAGCCCTACCTCCGGAGGTCAACTCCGCACGCATGTATGCCGGCGCAGGCTCCGGGCCGTTGTTGGCCGCGGCTACAACGTTCAGCAGTTTGAGCTCAGAGTTGAGTTCTACGGCAAACTCCTACCAATCTGTGATCTCTCAGCTGACCGGCTCTGAATGGCTAGGGCCGTCCTCGACAGCGATGGCCGCTTCGGCCGAGCCATACATCTCTTGGTTGAGCACCACCTCCGCGCAGCTCCAAGAGGCGGTCCCTCAGGCCACCGCCTCGGCGGCGGCCTACGAAGCGGCCTCTGCGGCCACGGTGCCGCCAACGCAGGTCGCCGCCAACCGCACTCAGCTAGCTGTTCTGACCTGACAGGTTAGGTACGCGGGTGGCGGGTGGTTGGCCGCCGAGTGCAGTGTGGCCGCGGTGGTGATTGTAGGTGTGTAGCCAGATGGGGAACTGTTCGCAGCGTTCGGTGTCGCTGGTGTAGAGGCGGGCATAGGCCCATTCGTCAGCCAAGGTCCGGTGGAATCTCTCCACTTTGCCGTTGGTTTGAGGGCGATAGGGGCGGGTCCTGCGGTGCTCGATGTCATCTAGGGCATCGCGGAATGCGTGGGATCGGTAGCAGGAACCGTTGTCTGTCAGCACTTGTCGAACAGTGATGCCGCATTGGTTGAACCAGCTGTTAGCGCGTGTCCAAAACGCGGCGGCGGTGTCTTTGCGTTCGTCGGTCAAGATCTCGCTGTAGACGAGCCGTGAGTGCCCGTCTAAGGCGGTATGCAGGAAATGGTGCCCACGCAAGGGATGACGGTGCTTACTCGATAGCCCCGAACTCTTGTCGGCCTGAGCGTTGCGGTTGCCGACGGTGCGGCCCAGCATCCGCCAGCCACCGCCGGCCGGGATCTTGCCCAGTTTCTTGACATCGACATGGACCAAATCACCGGGCTTGACGGATTCGATACGACGAATGACACGCCCAGTCGGGCGATCCAGCCAGCGCAGTTTGGCCAATCCGTAGCGGGTCAACACGCGGTGCACGGTCGAGGGGTGAATGCCCAGCAGGTAACCAATACGCGCGGGTCCCCAGCGTCGCAGGACGCGAATTTTGATGATCCGCCGCTCGATGCGTGCAGGCGTGCGATTCGGGCTGCGGTGCGGCCGTGAGCTGCGATCAACCATCCCCGCTAAGCCGTGGTTGCGATAACGGTGGGCCCAGCGGGCCGCCGTGGTGGGCGACACCTGGAACCGCTCGGCGGCCCGGCGCAGCGGCCAACCGTCTTCGACAACACAACGGGCCAGCCTTAGTCGACCGGTTTCTGACAAGGGGGCATTACGGTGGGACACGAAGACCTCCGAAGTGAGTGGTGCGTTCCTTGACAGCTCGCACTTCACTCGGAGGTCTTCGCTATGTCACCACGCCACGCCGTCCCTAACGTCTGTGGTCAGAACAGCTAGCGACGCTGGTGGCCACCAATTTCTTGGGCATCAACAGCGGCAATGGCGGCCACCGAGGCGCAATACGCCGAAATGTGGGCCCAAGATGCGACCGCGATGTACACATACGCCGCTACATCGTCGGCCTCGTCGCAGGTGTCGCCTCTCACGTCGCCGACGGAGACGACCAACGCCGGCGCGGCGGGAGTCCAAGCCTCCGGGGTCTCTTCAGCCGCGGCCGGTAACTCGACCACGTCAAGCCTGAACACAACGCTGTCTAACTTGTCCAATTCGCTTTCCTCGGTAGGTGATTCGGTGAGTAGCAGCAGTTCGAGCTCGGGCACCTCGCTTTTGGACGCGCTGAACGACTTGTTGGGAACCGGTTTCGTGGAAAACGGCGTCAACGGAGCCGTGAACACCGCGGCCTGGTTCGTCATAGACACCATCCCCACCGCGGTGTCGCTGGGTCACACGCTTTCAGCCGCCGCGCCGGCCGCCGCGGTCAGTGACGTGGAGCCCGTCGCAGGCGTAATCGAAGGCGGCACCATGGTCAATGCTGTGGCGCCAACCGGTTTGGGTGCAGCGGCCTCGGTGAGCCTCGGAGAGGCGTCCGCGATCGGCGGGTTGTCGGTGCCGGTTAGCTGGTCTTCGACCGCGCCGGCTACCACGTTGGCTGCTGCCAACACTCCCCTCGGAGGGTCGGGCTGGACGGTCGCCTCCGAGGCGGCCCAGCCGGTTACCGCGATGCCGGGCATGCCGGGGGCGGCCGCAGCGGCCAAAGGTGTCGGCGCACACGGCGCCGGACCCCGGTACGGCTTCAAGCCGGTCGTCATGCCCAAGCAGACCGTCGTCTGAGCGCGGAAACGACCGCGCTCGAAGCATCCGGCTCAGCGGAGGGCCGAAAGTCAAACCGCTCTGCCGGCTCGGTCACTTCCACTGGGAGGCAACGTCGGCCAGTTCGGCGACACAACGCCGCAGCTGGTCAGCAGTGTTTTTATCCCCCCAATACTCGAGATCTGCGGCGCGCGATTGCCAACGCCCAGCCAACTCCCAAAGATCCTGATGCCTGGCGTAATACTGCAGCCGACGTCGGCCCACCACATCCGACACTTTCATTCGCAGCCTTGCCGGAAGGGCGCATCGCTGGAGTAGTCCTCGTAGTCTTTGGTTCCCGGCGCTCCCGGTGTGAAACAGCATCTCTGACTCGGCATTTCGTATTGGCCCGACTGTGCTTACCAATGCTTGGCTCACCATTGCTTGCTGGTCGGTCGGCATGGGCACCTTCCGCAGTACAACGAACTGTAAGGATCCCGCATGACCGTAGGAAGCGAATCTGAACTTAACCTGAAAAATTTGCGCCACCGCCGTGCCTTCAGCTCGAGTTGACCAACCAAATTGTCAACGTGCGAAACGACGCGCTAGGTACCTCTATCTGTTTGGCCGCGCCGCTAATCCCCGCGTCAACACTGACGGCGTTCGCGATCTGGCCTGCGATTCCCGTTAGTGTTGTGCGGCCAGGTCGTACACCTGGATGCCGCCGATGTCGCGGGCGGAGAAGGTGTGCTGCACCCAGTTGGTGATCTGGGTCGATGTGGTCGGAGTTCCATCGGGCTTTGGCCCGTCAGCGGGACCATTGGACACAATGAAATATCGGATCTGGTGCTGGGCGACATAGCCCTGAAATTGCTGCAGGGTTGGCGCCGGGTCGCTCCCGGTGAACCCACCGACGGACATCACCGATGTACCGGTGGCCAGCTCCAAATCGGCTGCGGTCGGCGACCCCACAGTGGCTGCGGCCCAATGGTTGTGCGCGGCGGTGATCATCGACTTCAACTGGGCATTGTCAGCGGCACGGGACAACGGTCCGCCCGGCGCGCCAGGACCGCCGGGACCGCCAGGTCCGAAGTTCATCGTGCTCGAGTGCGGACTGGAAGTCGGGATCGGGCCGGAATGGCCGCTGGCTACCACCGTGTCGACGGTCGAGGCTGTCGTGCTGGCCAGCCCCAGCACTAGTCCGGTCGCGGCCAACGCTGTAGCTGCAGCTCGGCTGAGGCGTTGCAGCCTGATTGCCAATACTGCCGATAGCGCAATGGCGGCGATTAGTATGACCCAGCGCAGCCAAGGCAGCCAGTCCGAAGCGCGTCCGAGTAGAATAAAATTCCATACCGCCGTGGCGCTCAGCATGAGAGCCAACGCAATACGCGGCCACAGGCTGACCCGGTCGCGCCATAGATCGGTGACCGCCATTCCGACTAGTGCGGCGATAGCCGGGGCCAGGGCGACGGTGTAGTACGGGTGAATGATGCCCTTCATCAAGCTGAAAACCGTTGCGGTGACCATCATCCAGCCGCCCCATAGCAGTAGCGCAACGCGGTATGGGCTGGTTCGTGGAGCGTGGCGGGTGGACCACAGTCCTGCCAGCATGCCTACTAGCGCCGCGGGCAGTAGCCAAGAAATCTCGTTACCCATGGACTCACCGAACAACCTGGTAACGCCGGCCTGACCACCGAACATGACTGAGGCACCAGGCGGCCCGAACCCCCCGGCACCACCGGGATTGCCATCGCCGCCAAACACACGACCTAAACCGTTGTAGCCCAGCGCCAGCTGCAACAGGCTGTTGTTGGTCGAGCCGCCGATGTAGGGGCGAGATCTCGCCGGCCACAGGGTGCCGAGTACTAAGAACCAGCCGGCTGAAACGACAGTCGTGACCACCCCGATCACCAGGATTCGCATCCGTACCCACACGCCGCCGGGTAGTGCGACGATCACTACCAAAGCCAGGGCCGGGGTAACCAGCAAGGCCTGCAGTAGCTTGGCCAAGAACGCGAATCCGATCAGAACGCCGGCAAGCGCGATCCAGCGTGTCTGACTCGCATACAGAGCGCGAACCACGCAATAGGCAGATGCGACCAGCAAAAGCACCAGCAACGCGTCGGGATTGTTGAAGCGAAACATCAAAGCAGCAACGGGGGTTGCGGCCAGCACCGCACCGGAGATGAGGCCCGCAGCCGGACCACTGACCCGGCGCACCGCGGCGTAGAGCAAGCCGACTGAGGCCACGCCCATCAAGGCCTGCGGCACCAGCATCGATAACGTGCTGAATCCAAAGACTCGGCCCGATAGCGCCATCACCCAAAGCGCGGCGGGTGGCTTGTCGACGGTGATCGCATTGCCGGGATCCAGGGAACCGAACAGCATCGCCGTCCAGTTCTGTGTGCCGGCCTCAACGGCAGCTGCATAGTAATCGTTGGCCCACCCCGCGGCATGGAGGCCCCACAGGTAGACCAAGGCGCTCACTGCGAGCAACACAAGCACCGCGGGCCGCGCCCACCGAGGATGGGACAGCCTCTCAGCTTCCGAGACAGTCGCTGCCGCGACATTGTCTACGGCGGTCACTTCACACCCCCGTTGAGGATCGGCCGGCTCGGCGTGGGTGGAATACCCAGCCGCGCAACAGTATGAAGCGCAGCACCGTCGCCACCAGGTTGGCCGTGACCAGAACCAACAGCTCCACGTCGTGGGCCGCTTCGCCCAGCGTGTGCAGCACCGCCAACGATCCACTGGTGAGGCCAAGTCCGATGCCGAACACGACCAATCCCTCGAAATGATGCTTCACCACGCGACGAGCGCCGCGGACCCCGAAGGTAAAGTGTCGGTTGGCTGCCGTGTTGGCAATTGCCGTGAGCAGCAAGGCAACCAGGTTGGCACCTTGAGCACCCATCGGACGCAGCAAAAGGAACAGCAGCAGATACGTTAGCGTCGAAAACATGCCGATCGTCGCGAAGCGCACGCACTGGTTGAGTAGCGACCTCGGGGCGTTCGCCCGATCGCCAAACTGGGCACCGATGGCTTGTACCGGGATTTCGCCGTTGCCAAATCCCTTGATCAAACGCACGATACCCTTCAGGTCGGCCAGCGCGGTCGCGACGATATCAACCCGGCTGTCCGGATCGTCGACCCAATCCACTGGCACCTCGTGGATCCGCAGTCCGCTCCGCTCGGCCAATACCAGCAGTTCGGTGTCGAAGAACCAGCCGGTGTCAACAACATGTGGCAACAGCCGGTCGGCGACATCGGCTCTGATGGCTTTGAATCCGCACTGCGCGTCGCTGAATTGCGCCGACAGTGCCGACCGCAATATCAAGTTGTAGCAACGTGAAATGATCTCCCGCTTGGCTCCACGCACCACCCGTGATCCGCGTGCGAGCCGGGTACCAATCGCCAAGTCAGAGTGCCCGGATACCAGCGGCGCCACCAGCGGCGCCAGGGCGGCCAGGTCGGTAGACAAGTCGACATCCATGTACGCGAGCACCCGAGCATCCGAAATGGACCACACCGCATGCAGTGCGCGCCCGCGGCCCTTCTTCTCCAACCTCACCACCCGAACCTCCATCAGCTCGTCGGCTAACTCCGCCGCAATCGCCGGCGTGGCATCGACACTCGCGTTGTCGGCGATGGTTATACGAAACGTGAATGGAAACTCATCGTTCAGATACTCGTGAAGGCGGTGGATCGAATTGGCAAGGCCGCCTTGCTCGTTGTATACGGGAATCACAATTTCGACGACCGGGATCCCCTGACCGGCAGCCATGAGAGGAGCGGTATTCCGTTGAGCTCTAGGCGGTTTCATGATCGTCATGGCTTAATACTCATCGGTGAGGGTAAGCCGGGAATGTGTGCTTTCTGTGTATCAGCTATGTTGCCGCTTAAACAGGTCGTAGACCGTGACTCCACTGATGTTCTGGGGCAGAAAGTTTCCGTCGACCCATTGCGCGATCTGTGTCGCCTCATCACTTCTTCCCGACACATCTCCGGACAGCGGTTTCGGGATGTAGCTGTCGATAAACCAGTGGATACGTGCCTGCGCCACATAGGTTTTGAATTGATCCAGCGTTGGCGTGGGATCGGTTCCATTGAATCCGCCGATCGCCATCACCGGTACTTCCGCGGCTAGCTGGTAACCCGCCGCGCTGTTGGAACCCACCACGGCAGCCGCCCAGGTAAAGGCGTCGGCACGCACACGCAACGTTGCCCTCAGCGCCGGATCAGGCTGCGGAGCAACAAGGAAGCCCATCACTGAACGGCCCACCGGCGGAAGGCGCGGACCCGGTTCCAGCGGATGGTTCGGACCAACTGCCGGGCCCACCGACGGAATCGCGCCGCAGTGTGGCGTCGCCGCAGTGGCGAGCGTATAGGCGGTCGGTCCTGCTAGGGCCACCGCCAGAGCCGCACTCGCGACAACCCCACCCGCCCACTTCGGCAGCTGCCTGATAACCGTCAACGACGGCGTGCACGCGATGGCACCGCCCACCAGGAATGTGGTCAACCAATGCTGGAAGCTCAGGTCTTGTTGTAGCAGTTCATATCCCAAGGCGCCGGTAATGGCCACCATACTGGCGAGGGTAGCGGCCGCTCGAAGGTCGCTGCGGCGCCGCCAGAGCAGTACCGTGCCGATCGTTCCGCCGCCGGCCAGCGCGGGCGCCAGCGCCACCGTGTAGTACGGATGTAATATGCCGCCGGCATAACTGAAGACGCCCGCGGTCACGAATAACCATAAGCCCCAGAGCAGTAGCGCGGCCCTGGTGGGATCCGTGCGGGGTGTACGCCAGGTGATACACAATCCGGCGACGATGGCGATGGCTGCCGCAGGCAGCAGCCAGGCGATGTGGGTGCCCATCTGTGCGCCGAATAGACGCGCCCACCCGACGTCGCCGTCCATGTTGCCCAGCCCACCTGTCTCGTTTCCGGTGAGCCGACCGATCCCGTTGTAACCAAGACTTAGTTCGATAATTGAATTGTGCTGCGAGCCACCGATATAGGGCCGCGAGGAAGAAGGCCATAGTTCCACCAGCAGCAGATACCAACCCCCGGATACCATGAGTGTCGCCGTCGCAATACCCAGTCTGCGGATGCGTGCGGCCAGTGGGTAACCCGCGGCGACGAGAAACGCCGCTCCCAATGCGGGCAGTATCAGTGCCACCTGCAGCGTCTTGGCCAGGAAGCCAAGCCCCACGGCTGCCCCTGCCAGCACCGTCCACCAGACTGAGGCGCCGCGGTCCAGCGCTCGCTGGGTCGCATAGGCCGCGGTTACGCCCGCTAGCACCAACAGAGCATCTGGGTTGTTGAACCGAAAGATCAACGCGGCCACCGGAGTAAGCGCAAGCACGCTGCCGGCGAGCAATCCAGCGGATGGACCGGCGGTACGGCGGACCGAGGCGTAGAGCACGCCCACTGCAGTGACCCCCTCGAGAGCCTGGGGCACAAGGATGCTCCACGAGCTGAGCCCGAAGATCCGCGCCGAGATACCCATCACCCACAGCGCACCGGGCGGCTTATCGACCGTGATCGAATTGGCCGCATCGGTGGAACCGAACAGGAATGCCGTCCAGTTGTGCATGCCAGCCTGCACCGCCGCGGCGTAGAAGCTGTTGGCCCATCCGCTGGCGCCGAGGTCCCATACGTACAGCACCGCCGTCGACGCCAACAGAACTGCGAACCCGAGATTAGTCCAGCGCACCGTGAATCGATGATCGAAGGTGCGCGAGATCGCCGCGCGCAGGCTTGGCTGGGCAGAGTACGTCTCCGCGGGCTCCGCATCGTCCAGTGCCGTCTGGCACGGCGAGACGCTTTGCGCCGGCTGTGCGTGGTCGGCGGACGCAGGATTCGGTATCGCCTCACCTGGTAGGCACTGCGCTCGTGACGTTGCGCGCATGGACCACCACCCCCGCCATGAGCGCAGCAAGGGGGTCCATCGACCCGTGCGTGCGGCCCCACGGCGGCCTGGCCACGGGCCCCCGATAACGAATCCTCCGCAACGGCGGAATACCGTTGCGTGACAGGTAACTCACCCCTCCGACCCGACTACAGCTCGGGGCGCATCCGAAGTCGGCGGCGGCGAAGACTACAACGCCGTGCACGGATGACCGCCAGGGCATTAGCCGGATTTGCCCTGTAACGACCGGTAATCGGCCCATGCGCCCTCCCGCCTATTCGCCCCGATGCATGTATTTGCGATGGTAGGAAGCGAACCTGAAGCAGATCTGAAGACATTTCGGGGCCAGAACGTGGGTGGAATATGCCGATGTCAGACGTTAGAACGGCACCGGTCACCCGGCGGGGGGCGTTTGCTCGTTGTGTTGCCGCGCCGAAACGCGGTTAAGGAGGCCGCTAAGCCGAGCCATACGTTGACGGGCTACCGCTAACCTGCTCGACCTCTCCGGAGCACATGTACAGATGGCATCGACCGTCAGCGGAGCAGCCAAGCTAAGTTGTAGCCAGACGCTCGCACTGTGAACAGATCCCCAAAGGGTTACGGGGGCTGGGCGTATCGATCGATTTAGCTGTCCACTAGGCCCAGGTTCCCCTGCGTCGATGGGCCATCGCGACCACCTCGAGAATGGGCTTCATGATCGCTGGGCGGAGAAGGCGAAAGGATGGGCTGTTGTAGTTGCTGCGGAAGTCATCCAACGCCGTACGGAAGCCGTATTCGCTTGCCCGATACTGCGCAAAGATGCGATCTAACACGGACTCATCGCAGGGCTCGTCTCGGGCGGCCGCGCGCAAAGTATTGTAGGCCGTCCACACCCAGTCTCCCCCGAAGGGGTCAGTCACCTGGCCGCCGTGTCGCTGACGATGAAGATCTGGTCTGAGAAATTCGTCGATCACGGTGTCATCCCGCGCGCTGAGATCAATCGCCAGACCCTCGGAGATGCGCGCCACTTCACGGCGCCAGTCCTCGAGTAGGTTTGCGTAGTCGACGAAGACGCGGGGCACGCCGCGCGTGTGCCTTTCCGCCAGGAGATTTCCCTTCAGCCATAGTGCGGCGGCAAGCTCCGGCGAGCTTCGCATTGCCCTGGCGAGTGAGGCGATCACTTCTTGCGGGTGCCGCACCGCGATCACGGTCGCGACATCAAATCCGGCCTGACGTGCGGCCTCAAACCACATGCCGGACAATACAACTATATTTAGGTCCTTGATGACCACCAGTGGCGCGGCTGGGATCTTTTGAAGAAACGCATTAATCTCGGCCATGCAGACAGCCTTTTCTTGTGCGTCAAACCGGCCGTCCTCCAAAACACGCAGTGTCGGATCGAACCAAGCGCTGCCGTGCCGATACAGGATTGCTCCGTTGAGAAGCAGAGATTCGCGCGGCTCCCAATAGCCGCGTGGGTTGGTGGCGTCGGCACCCAACATCCCCGGCGGCAGGGCGGCACCGCACAACGAGAGAAGCCGAGTCAGCGCAGAAGTCCCGGATCGGCCCATCCCCAGCACGAATAGAGCGACCGGAGGGCGTTCTCTCCCCATTCGTTCAGGTGTGGTCATGCGCACCACTGTGCTGCCGAATAGCCTTGCGGCTCCGCGCCACTGCCGGGCATCGAGCTCATAGCCACCGGGGTCATGGGGTCACTACGGAACGCCGCGAGCGTGGCGTACGTGCGTCTGCTGATCGTCGCGGATGGGTCGCGTGGTGGTTGCATGTCGTTCGGTACGCCCTTCAGTGGTTTGAGCCGCTGCGATGGTGGCGAGGGTAAGCACCGAATCTGAACTCAGCCTGAACGTTTCGCCGGGACCCGCCAGATTCTCAATGGGCACGTCGCGACCATGCGGCAGCTCTTAGCTGTCGTGACCTGACACGTTGTTGTCAGGCGGCGAGTCGGCTGATTGGTGGTCGTCCGCCGGGGGCGGAGTGGCCTCGTCGAGTGTTGTAGCGGCGAAGGAATTGGTCAAGACCGCGTCTGCGCAGGGTGTTGTTGGTCCAGGGGCGGGCGTAGGCCCATTCGTTGAGCAGGGTCCGGTTGAAGCGTTCTGCTTTGCCGTTGGTCCAGGGTTATCCGGGCTTGCTGAATCGGCGTTTGAGCTGCCAGGCCGAACAAACCCAGCCCCAGTCGGTGCCGTGTCGGTAGACCAACGCGTTGTCGGTCAGTAACCGACGCACGCGCACGCCTTGGGCGGCGAACCAGGCCAGTGCTCGGTGGAGAAACCCAGCGCACGTCGGGTCCTTCTCGTCGCAGAGCACTTCGCTGTAGGCCAGCCGGGTGTAGTCATCGATGGCGGTGTGGACGTAGTCGTAGCCGATCTTGGTCTTCTTGTGCCGGTGGGTAACTGAGACCGCGGCGTCGCGGCCGTGCAGCCGCCAGCCACCGCCGGAGGGGATGCGGCCGAGCTTTTTGACGTCGACATGAACCATGGCCCCCGGCGTGGGGTGTTCGTAGCGGTTGGGGCTGCGCCGAGAGCAGCGCACCGCCTCGCCGGTGATCGGGTCGATGGCACTCAGATGCGGCATCTGGTGGCGCGCCAGGATCCGCCCGACTGTCGAGGGGTTCAGATCGAGTTCGGCGGCAAGCACCACAGCGCCGCGCCTACGTCGTCGGCGGGCGGCGAGCACCTTCTGCTCGACCCGATGGCTCGTGCGGTCGGGCATCCGGATCGGCCGTGACGAACGGTCGGCCAGCGCGGCATTGCCGCCCTGGGCATATCGGCGCAACCACTTGTACACCGTTGCCCGCGAAATCCCCAGTTGCTCAGCCACATGCGCGGCCGGCCACCCGGCGGCGACACGCTCAACGATCAGCCGACGAGCGAACACATTGGTACGGGCGTTAGCGTGAGACACGAGGACCTCCTACGGGTGAATGCCAGACACATCCACTCCGTCAGGAGGTCCTCCCACTTTCAAGCAGGCACGCCGTCAACAACCTCCCGGGTCACGACACCTAGCCGGCGGCTGGCGGCCGGGTGACCACGTAAGGCCGAAAGCCATACTTCGGAGGCTTGCTCGTCAGACTGTTCGCGGGCACATTGGTGATCGGCATCCCTGGCATTCCCGGAAGTCCCGACGTGACCGCCGGCGCGGTGTTGACCGGGTCGGCCGCTACCGCCGATGCGAGGTGAATCCCCGGGGAGTCCGCACTTGTCACGCTCGGCGGCACCGACAACGGCCCCAGATAGGCCGCTCGACCGAACGCCGCCGAGATCTGTCCGGCATGGTTATCGGACCCGCTCCATCCGGACGCACCGACCAACGTGCCCGGACCCGGGGCGCCGAGAACATCGTTCGCAGCCGCCGCGGCCCCGGCGCCCTGTTGGCTTTGGCTCATGAAGTCAGCGGCCGTTCCTAGGTAGTTGCCGGGCATGAAGAATCCGGAGGAGAAAATGGTGTTCCAGATGTTGGCGTCGGGTCCCCAATCGTCCCAAAGATCCGACAGCAGGGATGACGATGAAGACGAAGACGAAGACGAAGACGACGACGAGGACGACGACGAGGACGAGGACGAGGACGAGGCAACGGAAGCCACGGATGATGTCGCCGAGCTGGACGAAGTTGATGACGTCGACGAGCCAGGAGACGCCATGCTTTGCAACGTATTTGGCACTGAGGAGACCACGCGCGACAGTGTTGCCTGGCTGTCGGATTCCGTCGAGGTGGCTGTCGCTTGGCTGACCGCCCGGGCCTGGTTCGCCAAACCGGCGGAATTGGTGTTCTGTCCCGGCTGGGCAAATGGAGTCAGTTGAGTGGCCGCCGCCGACGATCCCGCGTAGGAATACATCGCTGAGGAATCCTGGGCCCACATTTCGGCGTAGTCGGCCTCAGTGGCCGCTATCGCCGCAGTGTTTTGTCCTAGCACATTGGTGGCAACCAACGATGCCAGCAGGGCACGGTTGTCCGCGACGATCGCAGGGGGAACCGTCAGCGAAAAGGCAACTTCATAGGCTGCGGCGGCAGCCCTGGCCTGGTTGGCTGCTTCCTCGGCCTGTGCTGCAGTGCTGGTCATCCACGCCACGTAGCTTGCCGCGGCGCTCGCCATCGACGTCGATGCGGCACCGCGCCATTGATCGGTGCTCAATCCCGAAACGATGGAGCTATAGGACGTCGCCTGGGCACGCAAGTCATCGCTCAAGCCCTCCCAGGTGCTCGCAGCAGTAATCAGCGAAGCCGAGCCGGCACCGGCGTACATGCGAGTCGAATTGATTTCTGGTGGCAGCGAGCCGTAGTCAATCATCGTGATTCTCAACAGGTCCGAGAGATATCAGCGGTGTGGGCCGCCGGGTGCGAACCGGCACCGCCGGTCGCCACGAGGTCGTGCCCATGGTGGCCTCGGGTTGCAACGACATCGCCGTAGCGTTTTTCCGCCGTGGTGGGTGTGTGCGGGTGTCCCATCGCACAAAGCATTCGATTCCTCCTTAAGTAGCGCACGGTGAACTTAGATCTGGAGCGTCACGGCGCAACACGATGGACACACACGCAAAGAAGATATTGCGCGTCGGAACTCGCAGCAGCACAGGTCGATTCAGATCGCTAGCCAGACCGGGAGCCCGATCGAAGCGAAAGAGTTGTCGGTCCCGGACAGGGTCTATCAGATGGACTCATTCCGCCTCACCTCCTAAGCGTCTGGCGCACGGGCCGCCGGTTGAGAGCGCAGCGAGATGAAACGGCCGGCGGTAAGTGGCAGACCGTGGCACCCCTCTCGTCAGAGCTTTGGCACTGCACGGCGTATTCGTCCATGAGTACGAAAGCCACTTGGGCTCAACCCTTGACCCGGGAAGAGCTGTCCTGACCGGGGGCGTCTTTCGACGTTCGGGGTCAGTGGCCTTTGTCCGTGCCGACGCCTCACCTAGCGAGGTGCTTGCGCCGGTAATAGTTGCACCCAGGCTCTCGATAGTCAACCGAATTGCACGAAAACAATTTTCGGCAACGTTGGCAACCGGGGGGCGGACTGCAAGCAGCTGCACATCGAACATGGGCACTTCGTCCGACGAGCTGCGGGCACGTAAAACCGTTGTGTGGCAGTGCATCAACTTGCCCGCACAGGCCCCACATCAACGACGCCGATAACCGGTGAACAGGCGATGCCTCTACCGCTGGGGACATTCGATCCAGTTGCGCACAGCCGTCGCGAGCGCGCGGCCTCCATGACGAACGGCTGGTAATGACCTTTTTTTCATCGCGATTTTTGATCGTCGGCTAGGCCATTGGGGAAACAACAGGTGAAAATGCGCTGCCGCAGAGCGATATTCAGTTTGGTTTCAGATTCGACTCTTACGGTTCCCGGCATCGGTGACAATCGAGGGAGGACGCGATGTCTTTTGAGACCACACAGACAGATGCGGTGGTGGCGACAGTGAATGAACTGCAGAAGATCAATGCCACGCTGGCTGCCCATTACGCGGCTCAGGCGGCACCAATAGCGGCTGTGATACCTCCTGGCGGCGACGTCATATCTGCCTTGACGGCAGCACGTTTCAGCGCTCACGCAGAACAGTGCCAGGCGATATACGGCCAAGCCTCCGTCGCGCTGGACGTTCTTGCACGACTCTTGGGAGCAGCCGTCGCCACCGAAGCGGCAACCATAACGGCCGCCGAGGCCGAGGCCAGTTAAGGGATCACAATGGTGGATTACGGTTCACTAGCGCCAGAAATCAACTCCGCGCGCCTGTATTCCGGTCCGGGGTCGACATCGCTGACCTCAGCAGCCTCCGCATGGAATACCCTTGCCTCCGAGCTGAATTCAGCGGCACTGGACTATCAAAATATTGTGACACAGTTGTCCAGCGAGGAATGGCTAGGATCCTCCTCAGCGGCGATGGAATCCGCGGTCAGCCCCTATGTGGAATGGATGAGCACCACCGCATCCCAGGCCGAAGAGGCCGCTACCCAAGCCAGTGCGGCTGCGGCGGCTTATGAAACCGCACTCTCTTCGGTGACGCCTCCCCCGGTGATTGCGGCGAACCGCGCTGAGTTGACGCAGCTGGTGTCCACCAATGTGTTGGGGCAGAACAGCGCTGCCATCGCAGCCAATGAGGCCGAGTACGGCAACATGTGGGCTCAGAGCGCCAGCGCTATGTATTCGTACGCAGGGCAATCCGCATCCGCGACCAAGGTCACGAGTTTTACCGATGCGCCACAGATCACCAACTCGAGCGCCCAAGCTACCCAAAGCGCTGCGGTCTCCTCGGCGACAGGCACTTCGGCAGGTAACTCGCAATCCACGTTGTCGCAGGTGCCTAGCACCTTGCAAAGCCTCGCGTCGTCGGGATCCTCGGCAGCATCGTCGAGTAGCACATCGAGCAACTCGACGAACGCAACGTCGAGCAGTGCGTCAAGTTCGTCGAGTAGCTCATCCTCGAGCCTGCTCACCGAAATTTGGTACCTGTTAACAGGTCAGACCAGCCTGCCCACCAGCCTCGGCGCGCTGATAAACGGCTACAGCCCTTTCGCGGGTTTGTTCTATAACACCGAGGGCCTGCCGTACTTCAGCGTTGGTATGGCCAACAGCGGTGTGCAGATGGCCAAGACCTTGGGGCTGATCGGTGGCGCGGCCGCCAGTGCGGCCAAAGCTCTGCCTGGTCTCGGTGGGCTGGGCGGCATGCTGGGTGGCGGCGCGCACGTAGCGGCTTCCTTGGGCAATGCCACCGCGGTGGGGCCGTTGTCGGTGCCTCCCGTATGGGCGGGAACCGGTGCCTCGCCGGCGATCACCCACGCCATACCGGTTAGCACCGTCAGCGCCACTCCCGAGGCCAACGGATACGGAAATGTCTTGGGCGGCATGCCCTTTGCAGGCAGCGGGGCCGACGCTGGTGCCCGTGGACCCCGATACGGAGTCCGACCCACCGTCATGGCCCGTCCCCCTCTAGGCGGTTAGCAACGCCATGGACTTCGGAGCATTACCGCCGGAAATCAACTCCGCCCGCATGTATGCGGGCCCGGGATCGGCGCCGATCATGGCCGCGGCCGCAGCCTGGGATGAAGTAGCGGCAGAACTGGATATCGCTGCAAGCGGATACGCTTCGATCATCTCGGAACTGACCGGTGGCCCCTGGCTCGGCCCGGCGTCGACCTCAATGGTGTCAGGGGTAGCCCCATTCATGGCGTGGCTGGGCGCGGCAACCACTCAAGCTGAGGAAACGGCCAACCAAGCCCGAGCCGCCGCCGCCGCCTACGAGGCCGCCTTCACGTTGACGGTGCCCCCGCCGGTGATCGCCTCCAATCGCGTGCAGTTGGCGACGCTCATCGCGACTAATTTCCTGGGACAGAACACGCCAGCGATCGAGGCCACCGAGGCGCAGTACATGGAAATGTGGGCTCAAGATGCCGCGGCCATGTACAGCTACGCCGCGTCGTCGGCCACCGCTTCGCAATTGTCCCCGTTCACGTCACCTCCGGATACCACCAACTCCGACGGCGCAGCTGACCAGTCCGCGGCGGTCACCCAAGCCAGCAGCACTCAAGCGGGCAGCTCAGCGCAAACCACCGCTTCCACAACTGCCCAGCTGACCGCGACATCCACCACATCGCAAGCGGTGCAAGAAGTCTCGTCGTCAACTACTTCATCGACCAATTCGACTGTGTCGTCGTCATCCACATCCACCACATCGTCCTCGTCGTCCTCGTCGTCCTCGTCGTCGACCTTGTCGTCACTCGAATCGCTGCTGGGGCTCAGTTCGTCGAACTACAGCACGATTCTCAAACAAACCACCGGACTGGCTTACTTTTCAGATGGTTTGAGCAGTTTCGGAATGTCAATCGGGCAACAACTGACAACGGGCCCAGGCGGCACAACCGCCGGTGCCGGGGGCGCTTGGTTTCCGACGCCACAATTCGCGCACTTAGGTCTAGGCAACCTCGGAAGTGGCGAGGTGTCGGCGAACGTGGCATCCGCTGGGAGGATCGGGGGTTTGTCGGTGCCGACCAGTTGGAGCACTGCGGCGGGCACACTGCAAGACTCGCCTGCTCCCATCGCGGCCGTCAACCATGCCGTCGGGCCACAGGGCGGATCAAACGCCATACTGAGCGGAATGCCCACGAGCTCTGGGGCGGCACGTCGCGCCACGGCGGGCTTCACCCATAAATATGGCTTTAAGCAACGCGTGCTCACCCGCCCACCATCAGCCGGATGACGGCGAGCCTTCGCCGTTTAGGCTTCTATGTCCGGCGCCCCACACAGACCGCGTCATTGCTCAGCCTGCAAGGCATAAAGAATTCAGCTCGGCGACCGACAGGCACAGCAGGCATTTATCGACCGCGGATGGCGGACGGCGTGCTGGGGCACAGCGGCAGGCTGCGCTGGAACCGTGCACCTCGCCTGTGCGTGAGCAGATTAGGTCCCCGCCGTCGGCTCCGCGCTGGTCAACATTCCGGTGCAATTAGGCAATCATCGTGCGACATGCAGTTCCCACACAGCTGGAGGGGCCAAATTAGGCTTGAGCTAGGGCAGTCGCCCCTGTGCGCAAGCCTCTGCGCGAATCACAAACGGCTAAGCGCAAGGCGCGCTGGCACAGCCGTCTTCATCCGTTGATTTACTCATGGCGAAAATGGGACTGCCCCCGGTTTGGTTGACTCCTGACCTGTGAGGATTCGTCCTTGCTGGAAGGATCAATCTCGTGCCGAAGCCGTTTCCCGCTGAGTTCCGAGCCGATGTCATCGCCGTGGCCCGCAAGGGTGAGGCGCCGTTGCGCCAGATCGCGCAGGATTTCGGGATCTCGGAGGCCTGCCTGCATCGCTGGCTCAAGATCGCCGACCGCGAGGACGGTGCCAACCGGCCGGGGTCTGCGGCGGCCTCTGGTGATGTGTCGGCGCAGCTGCGCGAGGCGCATAAGCGGATCAAGCTCCTCGAGCAGGAGGCTGAAGTGATGCGTCGCGCGGTCGGCTACCTGTCCCGGGATGCCAACCCAAAATGATCTACCCGCTGGTCCTCGACCTTGCCGATGACGGCGTGCCCGTCACGGTGACCTGCCGGGTCCTGGGATTCTCCACCCAGGCGTTCTACAAATGGCGCAAAGCACCTGTATCACAGCGAGATTGGGATGATGCGCACCTGATCAACGCCGCCCGCGACATCCATGCCGACGACCCCGCATTCGGCTACCGATTCATCGCCGACGAACTTCCCGGGCGCGGGATCTCCGCCAGCGAGAACCGTGTCGCACGGTTATGTTCCCAAGAGCGCATCTGGTCGATTTTCGCCAAGAAGCGAGGACTGAACCGTCGATCGGGGCCACCGGTCCACGACGACCTCGTGCAGCGTCAGTTCAGCGCCCAGTCCGCCAACCAGGTCTGGCTGGCCGACATCACCGAACATCGCACCGATGAAGGCAAGCTCTACCTCTGCGCCATCAAAGATGTCTATTCCAACCGGATCGTGGGTTACTCGATGGACTCGCGGATGAAGTCCTCGCTGGCGGTGGCAGCCCTGGATCACGCCGTGGCGCTGCGTTCGCCTGCCGCGACGGTCGTTCATTCGGACAGGGGTAGTCAATTTCGCTCGCGCAACTTCGTCCGCGCACTGTCACACAACGGATTACACGGATCGATGGGTCGCGTCGGTGCGTGCGGGGACAACGCTGCCATGGAGTCGTTCTTCGCCCTTCTCCAACGCAACGTGCTCGACCGGCGACGCTGGACCACCCGAGCCGAACTGCGCCTTGCGATCGTGTCGTGGATTGAGCGGACCTACCACCGACGCCGCCGGCAACGCGCACTCGGCAGGCTCACCCCGATAGAGTTCGAACTGCTCCACACACCAGTCGCAACCGCGGCTTGAAAATCACACCCCGCGAGTCAACTGAACCCGGGGCAGTCCCAATCAGCAAGAGTTATCACTCGATAACGTGTTATCGGCTAAGGCAAAACAGGGGGTGCCGCTTGGTTTTCCATGCACTGCGTCAGCGTCGTATTCCTAGGGGGAGGTCGTGATGACAACAGTCGAACTGCCTGCCGCCACAGAGCAAAAATCACAGGGCGACGGCACGGTGGCCGCAATCCCGCGAGGCATCCCAGCTCCTCGGTTCGCGCGGCCCACCATCGCGGTGCCGACTGTGCTGGTCTGGCTCGGATCGTTCGTCGCGTGGTCGGCGGCGACGGCAGCGGTTGTCTGTGGAGTGAGTCGTTGGTGGTTGGTAGTTACCATCATCGTTCAGGGTCTTGTGACATTTTCAATGTTCACCGTGTTGCACGAATCGATTCACCACACCGTCGGCCGACCAAAGTGGATCAACCAGGTCTTCGGCCGCTTGTCGATGCCGTTCGTCTCATTGTTCGGAACATTTCCTATGCTTGCGTGCACGCATCTCGCGCACCACCGCTACACCAACGAGAGCATCCACGACGATCCGGACACGTGGAGTTCCACCGGTCCAAGTTGGCAGCTTCCGTTGCGCTGGTTAACAATCGACGCCTGGTACTGCCGCTTTTACCTAGCGCGCCTGCGCCGGCGCCCGCGCAAAGAGGCGCTGGGATTCGCCATATACTTCACTGTGGCCGTTGCCTTCGTCGCCACCATCGTGAGTCTGGGCTACGGGCGCGAAATGGTGCTCATCTATTTCATCCCACAGCGGATTGGCATGGTCATTCTCGCCTGGTGGTTTGACTGGCTGCCTCATCACAGCCTTGGCACAGCACAGACCGACCGATACCGGGCCACCCGCGTTCGGGTTGGCGGCGAGCGGGTTCTGTGCCCGGTGTTGATGTATCAGAACTATCACTTAGTCCATCACATCCACCCGGCGATCCCGTTTTACCTCTACATCAAGGCATGGAAGGCCACAGAAGCAGACTATCTGGAGCGAAACGTGCCAATCACCGACGCGTGGGGCCGGGAAATGACCCCGTCGGAGTACCGCACCTGGCGGGAGGTCACCTCGCCGCAGCGTCGGTGCGGATCGCGGTGATCGCAGCGCGACGGTCGGCGGCGCGCGGGTCAGGGTTGGGTTGCTGGCCTCGACCTTGACGGCGGCTCGACGCATTCCTCAAGGGCTCCAACCGTTTAAGTCTCGAGGTAATCTCTGACAGCTTCGCCCACACGGGGCCCGCACCGCCGGCCCCCTCCCCCCGGTGGTGGCACTCGATGAGTACTTTGCTCGTCCGCGTTCCTCGAACGCCTGCGACATCGAGGGCTTCACTGCATCCGAGACGGCCCAGGCCCAGCGGTACGCGGCCAAACAGCGGGGGCATTGCCAAGCTCGCCCAGTGTCGGCAAGACGCAGAACCGAAATGACGAATGACTTCGACACTCCAAGCATCACCACCGATGCGGGGGGCTACGCCCAACTGCTGGCCCGATGCATCGCCGCTCACACGATGGGCGTCCATTACAGGTTTCAGGTACCCGATTTCGTAGGCCAGCAGCTACGGCACGCACACAACCTTCGCGAGCATCTGATCAGCCCACAGCTAGCGTATGACGAAGACATCAAAGCGATTTGGCCATCGTATCCCCCAGCGGCGGTAGCCGAAGCCGCCTACCGCCCAACCGACGGCGTCTCAACGAGGCCTCTGCGGATGCTGACGCAGCTGGGGTATGTTTAGGCCGACCGGGAGTTAATTGCCCCGGTGTTAGTTGGTGCGTTCGGCCCAGCCCGGGGGCAGCTGATTCGGGGGCCACCGATATAGGCGACTCGTCGTCGATGCCGACGTGGTCGATGAAGGTGATGGTGGCGAACTCGGGCACGACGTAGATCGGGTACGACATCAGCGCGCACCCATAACGGCGCGAAGCATTCACTATCCCCCATCTCTTCCTCCGCCCGTACGATATGCAATGTTTGAAGTGCTGCAACTGTAAGTTCGTGTCATGCCACCTACTGCTTTCAATGGCCAGGTTGAAGTATCCGCTGGTGGCCAGATGAAAGTATCCACTCCGTACGGTAGTTCTAGGTTGGCTTGGGGTTCTCCTTCCGGTGGTGGGCGTCTTTCATGCGGTAGGAGTCGCCGTCGGTGATGATGACGGTGGCGTGGTGCAGCAGGCGGTCCAGGATGCTGACGGCGGTGGTCTGCTCGGGCAGGAACCGCCCCCATTGTTCGAAGGGCCAGTGCGAGCCGATGGCCAGGGAGCGGCGCTCGTAGGCGCCGGCGACGAGCCGGAACAACAGCTGGGTGCCGGTGTCATCGAGGGGGGCGAAGCCTAGTTCGTCGAGGATGATCAAATCGACCCGGAGCAAAGATTCGATGATCTTGCCGACGGTGTTGTCGGCCAGGCCGCGGTAAAGGGTTTCGACGAGGTCGGCGGCGGTGAAGTAGCGGACCTTGTGCCCGGCGTGGATCGCGGCCGTCCCCAGCCCGATCAGGGTGTGGGACTTGCCGGTGCCTGCGGGCTCGATGATCGCTAGATTCTGTTGCGCACGAATCCATTCCAGGCTCGATAAGTAGTCGAACACCTTGGGCTGGATCGACGAGGCGGCCACGTCGAACGACTCCAACATCTTGGGAACGGGGAACGCCGCGGCCTTGAGCCGGTTGACGATGTTGGAGGCGTCCCGGGCGGCCAGTTCGGTCTCGACCAGGGTGCGTAGCACTTCCTCGGGTGTCCAGCGTTGCGTTTTGGCGGTCAGCAGGACTTCGGGTGCGGTGCGCCGGATCGCCGCGAGTTTGAGGCGGCGCAACCCCGCATCCAGATCAGCAGCCAATTGTGGGAGCGACGGTGGTGCAACGGATTTGATCTCTTTGGCCGTTGTTGTCATGACGTCGCCTCGCCGTCGGCGACGGGAGCGACCCTGTAGGCCTCCAGCGAGCGGGTCGGGGCGACCGGCAAGTCCAGGATCAGGGCGTTCCCGGCTGGGCGTGGTTGGGGTGTTCCGGCGCCAGCAGCCAGGATCGAACGAACATCGGTGGCCCGGAACCGCCGGAACGCCACCGCCCGGTGCAAGGCCGCGATCAGGGCGTCGGTGCCATGCGCGGCACCGAGGGCGAGCAGGACCTCCAACTCCGATCCGAGCCGGGTGTTGCCGATCGCTGCTGCCCCGACGAGAAACGCCTCGGCGTCGGCGCCGAGATCGCAGAACTGCTTCTCAATGCTGGTTTTGGGGCGCGGCCCCCGGCTCGGTGCTGGGCGGGGACCGTCATAGTGGGCGTCGAGGATCGAGGCGCTGCCGGGGGATGAGTTCGTGTTCGGCCACGATCATCCCGGTGCAGGGTTCGACCAGGCAGACCGCGCCGTGATCGACCACGATGGCCACGGTGGTCCCGATCAGGCGGGTCGGTACCGAGTAGCGGGCCGACCCGTAACGCACACAGGACAGCCGATCGACCTTGCGCAGTACCGACGGCGCTCCGATCTGCAGTCGCAGCGATGGGAGGGGCTGCAGCACATCACGTTCGACGATCAACCGCTCATCGGGAACGGCCTGGATCTCCGCATGCGTCGGCGAGTTGACCTCTGCGCACCAGGTGCCAGCAGCCATGTTGGCGGCCCGCACATCCACCACGGTGCCTGCGACGGCGGCCGCAGTCAATAGCGGCACCGCGAGGTCACGTTGGGCATACCCGCACAAGTGCTCCACGATGCCCTTGGATTCTGGGTCATGGGCATGGCAGAAGTACGGCGCGAACCCGTAATGCGAAGCAACGCACGTAATCCGGCGTAGGGACAACCACATTGGCGACCACACCACCTTTGAGGCAGGCCATCCGGTCGGCCAGCACCCGCGCCGGCACGCCGTCGATCGCGGCCAGAGCCTCGGCGATCAACGCCAACGTGGTCGCCGCTCGTTGGTCGGTGGCGAAGCGGACGAAACGCCACCGGGAGAACGCCAGCACCCCGCAGAACAGAACCAATCCTGGTGCCGCCTGGGCCCAGTCGATGACCAAATACTCGCCCGGTGACCATACTGCCGGACGGCGACCGCGATGATTCTGACTGCGCCAGAACGCTTTTGCGTCAGCGACAAGCCGCCGGAAGTTGCGGTCAGAACCAGTGTAACCAGCGGCCACCGCGATCGGTAGCAGCCGCTTGGCCGAAATCCGTCCGTGGGACTTCTCGATCCGTTCGGTGACCAGGTCAGCCACCGCATCGTAGTTATGCGCTCGCTGAACTCGTGGTGCTGGCCGGTCGCCGGCCTGGTCGGCTTCGAACTTGTCCACGACCTTCTTGACGGTCCGGTGGGTCGTGCCGCACTGCTCGGCGGCGGCTCGGTAAGACCCGAGCTGTTGATAGGCAGAAATGATGTCCATACGGTCCCTCGCAGACTTCAATGGAACTCCCCGGTGGTGGCGGCGTTTGGTTGGCGCCTTCACCGTCACCACCGCGGGGCCCGCAGTTCCTGATCGACACGACGAACACGGAGTGGATACTTTTACCTGGCCAAAACTGGATACCTCTACTTGGCCACCAGTGGGTACTTTTTCATGGCCACGGACACTGCTCCTGTCTCAAGCGACCCCCGACATGCGCGATAATGTCAACGATTAGCTGATGGGCGAAGAGCCAGAACTACGGCTGGCTTTCGGACCTAACGCCGGTGGCCTCCCATCGACGAACCATCGGGCGTCTTGCGCTGCAGCCCCAAGACTTTCGGCGGCGGCGCGAATACCAGTGATGGCCGCTCGGAGTTCGTGGGCGGCACCCGCGAATTATTGGCGCGTATGCTCATCAGAGGCTTCCAAATACATCCAGCGCTTCGCCGAACGCTGCTGATGGCCTGCGTATTTCGACGCGAGATCGGTGCGGGCCGAAATCCTTCGCCCCGGTCACCGCGTTGGAGGCCTACAAGTCAGAGGGCAACACGCCACCGCACACCGGAACCGTGCGCGTCATTGCCAATGCCCAGAGGCGTTTGCGCCCATCACACAAGATTACCGAGCGTTGCTCCGTACTGATCGGGCGCGACCGCGTTCTTGCTTCTTGTATCGCCGCTGATAGGGGTCCATCCCGAGGCGAGTCGCCAGTGCGACGACCGCGCGGAGCCTTTTCGCGATGGATGGTCGGAATACGGTCCTCAGCAAGACGGTGTTCAGACTGAAGTGTGCGTTGTAATCGTGGAGCGCCGTGCGGAAGTCGCGCTCGCTGAGCCTGTACAGGTCGAACACGTAATCCAGGGTCTTCTCGTCCAAGGTGTGGTCATGGGCGGCCGCGTGTAAGGCTTCGTAGGTTCGGGAGATCCAGTCGGAGCCGAATCGGTCTGTCACCGAATCGTTGGTTTGCTGACGGTGTAGGTCGGGGTTGAGGAACTCCTTGATCGCGAGCTCATTTGGGGTATCAAGATCAATTGCGAGCGCAGTAGAAATCCGCGCTATCTCCCGTCGCCAATCCTGGAGGAAGTTGGCGTAGTCGACGAAAACACGTGGCAGGCCGCGCGTTTGCCGTTCGGCCAGCAAACTGTATTTCAGCCATAAGGCGCTGGCAAGCTCCTGTGAGGCTCGATCCCGCGTCGCGAGGGACTTGATGACTTCCTGCGGGTGACGCACCGCGATCACAACCGCGACGTCGAGGCCGGCTCGACGCGCGGCTTCTAACCACACGTCGAACAGCAGGGATATCCTCGGCTCTTTGATGACCACCAGTGGCGCGGCCGGCAGTGTGGCAAGAAACGCCTCGATCGCGGTAATGGAAGCTTCTTTCTCATCAGGAGTGAACGGGCCCTCGCTGATGCGCAGCGTGGGATCGGCCCAACCGCTGTGTCGCCGGTAGAGGATTTCTTCGTTGATATCCATGGCGTCGCGTGGCTCCCAGAGGCCCGTCGGATTGCTCGCGTCAGGACCTAACAGCCGGGCCGGGAGCGCGGCACCGCACAGGGAGATCACCCGCGTGAGCGCCGACGTTCCAGACCGGCCCATACCCAGGACGAATAATGCGACCGGGCGCTCCGAAGCCCGCGGCCAGGCGACGACGGGGCTCATCAGTTCACCTATGCGCTCGCTGCTGTCTTTATGGAGATGGTTTTGGTTGCTGCTCGCCCCGCGGGGTTGCGCGGATACTCGCAGATGTTTCGCCGCCGGTGCGCCGTGCACTGGTTGCATCTCGTTCATAAGGCTCTTCTCGTGCCACCAACTTTTCGACGTGCAAGATGCTAGGAACCGGACCTGAACTTGACCTGAAGACTGCGGCCGAGCGGCGCGGATTCATCAATTGTTTCATTTCAGCGGCCGTGCAGATGACCCCCAAAACGGGTGGGGAGAACCCGTTTTCTCGTTGTGCAGTGAGCCTTATGGCAACCCGATCAAGCGCCTACGGCATCCCATGGGCGCTACAACATGCAGCCATCCACGCGACGTCCGTTAACTTTGGTTGCCGCGCCGCAAGGGGAGCAAATACCTTTGTCAGGCGGCGCGCCCGTGGGGGCTGAGCTGCGCACCGAGCTTCGGCAGGCTTCATCCACAGGCAAGTAGGGCGGCCAAGCACGCGAGCCTAGCCGCCCTCCCTCATCCGGATAAGGGGCCGATATAGGCCGTACCCCCCGTCTGGATCGTCCGACAGACAGTCTATCTGCGATCAAGCCGACATGCGGTGGCGGCAGATTAAAGGCACGAACGGTTTCGCCGCCCGACCCGGCCAGCCGGCCTTATCCGCGGCTAAATGTTTGGTGCTCGGGCCGGTCTGTACACGGTTGTCCCTAGCGCGAGTAGGCAGTCTGCGTCCGCTTCCCAAAGCCTTCAGGCTGGATTCAGATTCGGTTCATATCGTCGCTGGCGTCCCAGCGGTTCACACCTAGGGAGATGCCGTGGCCGATGAAGAACCATCCTTGAGCACACTTGGCGAGCTGAAGCGCCAGCAGCTGTGTTCGGGCGCTATACCCTCCGCTGCCATTGAGGCAGGCGAAGCCGCACCGACACGATCCGCCGCAGCGGCACCCGAAGCATCTGTCCTACGGCGCCACCCTCTCGGTGTCGCGGTCAGCGCCGGCATCATCGGATTGATCGTCGGTGTGATCCTGACAGCCGCACTCCTAATTGGTCCGTGGGCTAACCGACCCCAACCGGTGCCCTGGTATGTGCCATCACCTCCACCAGGATGGCCATCGTCCCCGGCATGGACGGTACCGCCCGGCGGATGGGGTACTCCCCTCGCGCCCCCTCCTCAGCCACCGCCAGCCTTCGGGCCCCAACCAACAGGCCACCTGCCAGCGCAGCGCCCCGGTGGCGCGCCCGTCGCGCCGCCGCCTAGCGGGCCGCCGCCGGCGTCCGGGCAACAGTAATGGCGCCGCGAGTCGCACGCATAGCGATCATCCAGGGCGATTCGGGGCACTGTGCCTCAGGAAGCTGCCCGCGGGAGCAACGTGGCAGCCGCCAATCGACGCCGTCTCGCGCGCCACCGTGGTCATCACCGCGCCTGCCTTGCAGGGGCCGGGCCCTAATTCCATCCGCGTCTCACGACGGGCTATAACAGGAGCAAGGAAACAGATAGGAGAAACAAGTCAAGTATGAAGATTAAGCAGGCTATCACTGGTTCGCTACTAGCCGGTGCACTCGGCGTGGCTGTTGGCTTTGGTGCTGCCGTCGCCAATGCCGATCCCCCGCCGCCGCCACCGGGCCCAGGGCAGCCGGGGCTCCCACCGCCCGGTCCGGGTGGACCCCTAGGGCCACCCGGGCCGGGTGGACCGCTGGGGCCGCCCGCACCACACCCTGGACCGGGGGGGCCACCACCGCCGGGTGCGCCACCGCCGGGCTTCTAACGACAGGGGGCGCAGAACCGCACTGACAGAGTGGCTGCCTCGAGCTTTGTCGCTCGAGGCAGCCACTCACTACCACAAGAGGAGTCGTACACCCTCAACGTTTTTGGAGGGATGCAGACTGGCTATCGAGCCGAGTCAGCCGCTGCGCGGGGGACACCGCGTCTACGACGTCTGCGATGTGAAATCGCCCGTCGGCCGCTCAACTAGCAGAATCTCCATCAGGATGGCCGAAGTCGCGCCGTCGCGTCCGGGCCTAGCCTCCAACTACATCAAGGCTTCGATATGGCGCGCTGGGGTGCAGGCAGGGTGAGCTGGAAGCGTGCTCCAGGTTGATGCGGTATGCAGACCAAGTCTCCATGGTGGGCGTGTGCTAGCGCGCGGGCGATGGGTAGGCCAAGCCCAGCACCGCCATGGTCGCGGTCGCGGGCGGTATCCAAACGGACAAGTCGGTCAAAGATCCGCTCGCGGTCAGAATCCGGGACCCCCAATCCCGAATCAGTGACCGTTAACTGGGCGACAGGGTCGGTGTTGCCGGCTGGATTGACCTGGTGGGTGGCGCGTACATCGATGACGATGTGCCCGCCAGGCGGCGTGTGGCGCCGGGCATTGTCAACAACATTCGACACGATTTGTGTGATCCGGATTTGGTCGGCGCGGATAGGCACGCGCGGCTCCCCGGTACGGGTGACAGTGATCGCTGGTGAGAGGAGTGCTGCTCGTTCTCGTTCAGCATCGGCAATTTCGACGAGGTCAGTGTCGGAGAAATCAAGTGCCACACCGGCGTCGATGCGGCTGAGGTCAAGCATGTCGGCGACTAATCGACCTGCACGTCGAGACTCATCGAGCAGCAACGCCGCTCGCCGATACTGGTTGTTCGCGTCCGCGTCGTCGCCGTGTTCAGCGGCAGCGCTGAGAATTTGCTCGGCCGCGGCGCGGATACCGGTGATGGGTGTGCGTAACTCGTGGGCGGCATCGGCGAGGAATTGGCGCGTGCGTTGTTCGGAGGCTTCCAACGCGTCCAGCATGCCGTCGAAAGCCGCGGCTGCACGTCCGAGCTCGGTATCTGAGCGATCGGGTCGTAGTCGCTGACCCCGGTCGCCGGTCGTGATGGATCGGGCCAGGTCGGTTAGCCGATCCAACGGCCGCAAAGCCCCGTGGGTGGCCAGGCTAAGCAGTAGCGCCGCCACGGCCACGGTGATCAGGGCCCCGGCGGCCATGATTTCGCGCAGGCGTCGGATCAACGCCGTGGTCTGCGTGGTATCAGCGACCAAAATCACCCGGCCACCGGGCTGTAGCGGGTGCACCACAACAGTGGCGGTCCCATTCGTTGGTCCGGGTGGTGGCGGCGGCGGCCATCCTGGCGGTATCGGGGGAAGGGGTGGCCAGCCCGGCGGCGGTAGGGGTGGCGGAGGGAGCACGGTGGGTCCGGGGGTCGTGTCGAGACGAATGGCGGTGTCGCCGTGGGTAGTGCCGTCTGGCGCGACAAGCAACGCGCGGATCCCGCCACCACCAAGCACTGATACCAGCTGATCTGGAGGAGTATGTGCTGCGGCCAACACGTCGGCGCGGGCAACAGCGCTCGCCAATCTGTCCTGGACGTCGTGGCGAGTTTGCACGCGCACCAGTACATCGATCATGAAACCAAGCGCCACCAACAGGATTGTCAGCAGCCCAAGGACCATGAGAGCCACCCGCCGACGTAGCGAGGGTGTGGCCGTATACGGCGGCGCCGAGTCGCTCACGAGCGAAGTGGCTGTAGCCGGTACCCAATGCCGCGCACAGTGTGGAGGATACGGGGCCCGTGAGCCTCAAGTTTGCGGCGCAGCTTATTGATGTGAACGTGAACTAGGTTCACGTCGTAGGCGTCGTGGCCCCATAGCGCATTGAGGATCTGGTTGGTACTGACGATGCGGCCACGCTGTTCGGCCAGAAACGCGAGCAGACGAAGCTCGGTAGCAGTCACGTCCAGTTGTGATCCAGCACGCACCGCGATCGCGGCGTCGAAGTCCAACGTGAGATCGCCGTATTGGACGACTGCTGGCAGCTGTCCGCGGCGGCGCAGCACCGCAGCCACGCGGGAGATCAGCTCGGCCATTTCGAATGGTTTCACCACGTAGTCGTCCGCGCCACTGTCGAGGCCCCGCAACCGATCAGGCAGCCCATCGCGAGCGGTGAGTAGCACAATTCCAGCAGGGCCCCAGTCGCGGACGACGTTAATTAACTCGAAGCCGTCGCGGCCGGGCATCATTACATCCAGGACGACGAGGTCGGGCCGAAACCCGTCGAGCACATCCTCTAGCTGAGACCCGTCGGGCCGCGAAGCCGTCAGGTATCCGACGCCAGTCAACGCCTCGCTGACCATGTCGCGGATAGCCCGGACATCCTCCACCACCAGGACCCGCGCCATAGGTTTTTCCGGGGGCCGCGCCCCGCGAGGGGAGTTGTTCATCCCTTGTATTGTCAGCACGTTCCTGAAACGAACCTGAAAAACCACGCTTGAGCGGACCCCGTGAACTGGTCCACGGCGGCCGAGAGTCGTTCATTGGCGGGTACAGGTGGCAGCGTAGCGGGCCGGGGTCTGGTAGCCCAGTGACGAATGCCGGCGGTGGACTCTTCTATATGTTGTCAAGCGGCCTGCGGGTGGACGTCGTGGTTGGCGTGGAACCTTTCGAGGGTCCGGTAGAGCTGACGGGCTAGGTAGCGTTTGAGGCAGCGCCGGATTTCCTTGGTGGTGCGTCCTTCTGCGCGGCGCCAATCGACGTAGGCCCGGGTTTCAGGGTCTTGAGTCATTCGGATGATAACGGCCATGTGCAGGGCACGGTTGAGTCGCCTGTCTCCGCCGCGGTCGAGTCGGTGGCGGATGGTGTTCCCCGAGGAGGCCGGTATCGGGTTGACGCCGGCCAAGGCTGCGAACGCTGCCTCGGAACGGACCCGGCCGGCATGCGACCAGCCGTGTAGACGACCGCGGCAGTGACTGGGCCGATGCCGGTTTTATTTAGCAATGCAGCCGCTTTGCTGGCGTGGAGGAGATTGGTCATCTGCGCCTGGTTGGCCGCGAGTTGGTCGTTGAGATCGACCACGCGCTTGGCCATCCGGATTGCCTCGGCGCGCGCGGTGCTCGTAGCAATGTCTTCGACGCGGGTGCGCCAGCGAGCGATCTCCCCAATCTGGCTGGCAGTCAACGGCTTGCGGGCGTCGATACCGAGGGCGGCTGTCCGTAGCAAGGCGGTGAGCGCGTTAATAGTCGCCGTGCGTTCGGTGGTCATATGTGCGCGAGCAGTGACCAAAACCCGCAATGCAGCCCGGATACCGTCATCGCTTCGCGACCGGCGCAGCTGCTCTGGCTCAAGGGACAAGACCGAGGCTGCGATCCTGCGGGCATCGAAGGGGTCGGACTTTCCGGTGCCCCGACGTGTCCGCGCGTCCATCCGACCCGCCTCCACGACCTCGAAGCCGGCTCGCTTCGCTGTCGAGGCCAACTGGGCTCCGTAGGTGGCGACGCCTTCAATGACCCACAAGGAAGCCATCTCGCCATCGGTGGCGCGCGGCCCAGGCCACAGCCCGGTCCATGCCCGCAGCGGTGGCAGGGAACTGCTCAGTGCCGACCAGTTCGCCTGTTGCAGCGACCAAGACGGCCAGGGTGTGAGTGCGGGCGTGGGTGTCCACTCCGATGACGAACGGGTGGGCATGCGCAACGATGGTCATGGCGGCGGGCTTCCTTCCAGAAGCGGGGACAGGTCCGGCCGCCAACGCGGCCGGCGCTGGCCTGGATGGAAGTCACTTCGGAGCAGCACTGTAGCCTGGCTACCCGGTTCAGCTCATCGATCAGGTTATCGGCAGTGATGGAGCGTTCGACTAGGGCGTGTCTGACAAATGCGGTAGCCAGAGCGTGATGGCGCGCAGGACCGCTGCGCCGCGGTAGACGAGGGCGAGTTTGTCATAGCGGGTGGCCAGCCCGCGCCACTGCTTGACGACGTTGAATTTCCGTTCAACGACATTGCGGCCCTTGTAATCCTCGGCGTCGAACGCGGGTGGCCGGCCGCCACGTGCACCCCGCCGTTTACGGTGGGCGATCTGGTCAGACGGTTCGGGAATGACCGCGCCGATGCCGCGTCGGCGTAGCCGAGCGCGTGTTGCTCGGCTGGAGTAGGCCTTGTCGGCGCGGATGCGATCGGGGCGAGTACGTGGCCGGCCACCGCGGCGGCGGTCTACTTGCAAGTGCGCGAGCAAATGCTCGAAGACCGGTCCGTCGTGGGCTTGACCGGGGCTGACGAGCACCACCAAGGGCCGTCCGCGGCCTTCGACGAGATGGTGGATTTTGCTGGTCAACCGGCCGCGGGAGCGGCCAATGCCGTGGTCAGGCGGCTCGCTCGTCAGATTCGTGTAATTCGACCCAGCCCCCCCCGTGTGGCGGGTGACGTTCGTGGCGCGTTGGTTCGCACGAGCGATCGTGGAATCCACCGCCACCGCCCAATCGATGATTCCGCCCTCCTCAGCGGCGGCCAGCAACCGAGATAGCACCACGTCCCGGGTGCCCTCGCCGCTCATCCGCCGATGCCAGTCCAAATCGACTGCCATCGTCCAAACACCGCGGGCACGTCTCGCCAGGCGATGCCGCACCGATACCGATTTGTCAGACACGCTCTAGTCGTCGAGTGGCGAAGCCGCCGATACGCATGCGACGAGTTGGCCTGACGGATCCGCCGGCTTTCAGCACCGAAAAGCGCTGACGAGATTGGTTTTCGGTAGTCTACTGGCCAAAATTCGCCTCATCGCAGTTCGAGATGCTCGACGTTAGCTACGTCACTTCGCGCACTCAGGTTCTGCTCAGACTTCCAATCCCGCTGTATCGCAGTCGCTTACCCGTAGCGAAAGGCGGGCAAACGCGCTTCCGGCGGCTTTCGCTTTCGCCGCTAACGGCCCACGGGAGCGCGCTATCGGCGCAGGCAGTAAGGAATTCTCAGGTTTTGCCGCCGACGAGGGATACATCACACCTCGGGGGCGGGTTGCCCGGGGCCGTGACGCCGGGATGCGGCCGTGTCGCACACGGAATGCCCTGGATCACAGCGCGTTGTGGCCACGTTCCCCGGTCCGGATGCGGACAAGCGCTTCCACCGGCGACACCCACACCTTGCCATCGCCGATCTTCCCGGTGTGAGCCGCGCCGATGATCGCTCCTGTGACCCGGTCGACGAATTCCTCGTCGATCAGTACCTCGACCCGGACTTTCGGCACGAAATCGACCGCATATTCGGCCCCGCGGTAGACCTCGGTATGCCCCCGCTGCCTGCCATACCCCTGGACTTCGGTGACGGTCAAACCCAGCACACCGGCGGATTCCACGGCATGCCTGACGTCATCGAGGGCGTAGGGCTGGACGATCGCGGTAATCAGCTTCATGACATCTTCGCGTTCTCAATCGTCAACCGGCGCAACGGGTTCGGAGACGTCCGCGGCACTGCGCGATACGGATAGCGGCTCGATCCGCCGACCGGTGACGAGTGTTTCGTCGGGGTAAGCCTCTTCGTCGTGGGCACCGAGGTCGCCGGTTTCCAGTACCTCGTCGGGCAACCGCAATTTCATAAAGAGGCCAAGAACTTTCAGGATGACGAACGTGACGAGGGCATCCCAGACGATGACCGTACCGGCAGCACCGGCCTGGATCAGTATCTGTTTGGGATGGTGACCGTACAGCCAACCGGCGAAGGTCACGTCCTGTCCCGCGCTGCCGCCCAGGTATTCGACGATGTGCGGATCGGCGAGCACACCGACCAGCAACCCACCGGCCAAACCCGCCACACCGTGCGTGTGAAACACACCCAGCGTGTCGTCCACCTTTTGGAAAAGCCTTGTCGTACCGAGCCAATTCCACGACATCCATACCAGGGACGAGGCGACGGCGCCGATGATCATCGCACCGAAGCTGTTGACAAAGCCGGCCGCCGGCGTGATGGCGACCAGGCCGCTGATCATCCCGTTCACAGCGCCCAGGAATGTGGGTTTGCGCTGCTTGCTCCCGACAAGGTCCCAGATCACCCAGGTGAGCAATGCGACTGCGGTGGCGAGGTTGGTGTTGAGCACCGCCAGTGACGCGTCGGCGCCGGAAAAGTATGGGTCACCGCCGTTGAATCCGTTCCAACCCAACCACAGAACGCCGGCACCGACCGCGGCCAGGGGCAGGTTGTTCGGCACCGCGCGTTCCCGGTCGCGGGCCAGCCTCGGACCTATCACCGCGGCGGCGACGAACCCGGAAGTCCCGGCGGCGAGGTGAATCACGTAGCCGCCGCTGTAATCCAGGGCGCCCGCATGCGACCACCAGCCGCCGCCCCACAACAGAAACGCATTCACCGAGTAGGCGAACGTCGACCACAGCGGCACGAAGATCAGCCAGACCTTGAAGCTCATTCGCCCGATCACGCTGCCGAGAAAAAGGAGCGGAGTGATGGCGGCGAACACGAATTGGAAGTACGCGAGCGTGGTCTCCGAGAAGCGGAAAGACGGCATGGTGCCGTCCAGCAGCGGGATGTAGGCGATCTGCTGGTTGTTGCTACTCAGGATGGTCCTGGGTTTCCCGACCGCCGACTGCAGGATGCCCGGTCCGAGTTTCAGCGGTTCGCCGAAGCCCATCTTGAAACCCCAGAGCACCCACACGACCAGCACCAGAGAGAACCCGGTGAAGGCCATCAGCATGGTGTTGACGGCCCACTTTCTCTGCACGATTCCGCCGTATAGGACGGCGATGCCTGGAATGCTCATCAGGCCGACCAGAGTCGCCGCCACCAACTGCCAGGCGTTGTCTCCGGGATTTACCCAATCTGGATAAGGCAACATGGTTCAGACACACCCCAATTCGGGCCGGCAGGCCTTTGAGAATCAGCTGCGGTGCGAAGTGACGCCGTAGACGGGTGAAGCGTCGAATGGCAATGTTTCGTCTGTATGAGCACGACTTTAAGAATGTATTTCGGATTGCAACGCGGCTAGCTGAACTGCGTCTGCGGTCGCGCCAGCCTGACCCCGTCGACAGTGATGTCGACCTTCTCGTTGTAGAACGCGATGAGACCGGCCACCTGACCGACCGCCGGGAGCGGATAGTGGTAGGTCCACGCCAGGTCCTCGCGTACGGTGTCACCGACCCGCACCGACCAATAGCCCGACGTTACCCCCTTGTACGGGCACAACGTCTGCGTCGCGCTGGGTTCCAGATGCGCGAACGCGACATCGGTAGGGTCGATGTAATACCTTGTCGGCAAACCGGTCTCGAACAGCAACACGGGAGTTGCGGTGTCCGCCAAAAGAATTCCGTCGAGTTCGACCCGGACGTGCCGGTGCGAGCGCAGGGCGTCGACGCGCGAATACGGGTTGCGCGGGTGGCCGTAGATCGGCTCATCTTCTTCGAACCAGCGCAACGGATTCCACTCAAACCGCACGGTACCGGCCAGCGGGCCGTCGCCGCCGAAGAGCCGCGCGGCCGACGCATGCGTCTGGCCGTCCCCCACCAGCGAGTACAGCCGCGACGGTCCGAATTGCACCTTCTGGGAATGGTTTTCGTCGCGCAGGAACTCGGAACGGACATCGTCGAGCGGGATGTAGTACTGCGGGTAGTACGGCACTTCCCACACGTATCGGGCGGCGGTGGTATCGAACACCAGCGCATCGCCGAGATAACCACGGACCCGCCGCGGGGCGGGTTCGATCCTGCCGCGCTCGGCGGCCATCCGCGGGTAACCGGTTTCGGCGGTCATCGGTGACCTACTGGTCCTTGGAGGCCAGTCCGGCCGGCGCGTGCCCGATGGCCGTGCGGATGGCGTCGGCCAGCGCGAGCGCGCTCTCCTCGGTCAATTCCAGGGCCACCCGCGCCGACGGGCCGAGGTGCGGGTTGATCACGTCGATGTTGACGGTGTGGCCGTAGGGCGCATGGACGGGGTGGTCGACATACACCGTGGCGCGGTTGGCGCCGAACCATCCCGTCGCGCCCTTGGCGCTGCCGTCGATCTCGACATGCTCGGTGAGATAAGTGCACATCGGTTTCTCCCTATGTCAAGCCGCTGCCGTTTGGCAAGGCTGGATTCGGTTTTGATAGTCGGTATGGAGGTGGTGGAACACCACGCGAGCTAGGCGGCGTTTCAGGCAGCGCAGCGCTTCGGTCCTGGAGTCGCCGGCCTCGAGGCGTTTGCGAAAGTAGGCCTGTCCAAGACCGGCAAGGCGGATCTGGGTCACGGCGATACGGTGCAGTGCGGCGTTGAGTTGGCGATTGCCCGAACGGGTCATGCGGACCCGCCCGGCGGTGTTTCCTGACCACACCGGAATCGGGGCCACCCCGGCATGGCGGGCGAAGGCGGCCTCAGTTTTGAACCGGGTCACGCCCGCGGCCTCGCCGACAAGTTTGGCTGCAGTCAACTCTCCACAGCCTGGCATCGCCAACAACACCGGTGCCATGATGCGCACACGATCACCAATTCGTTTGGCCAACGTGTTGATCGTCTCGGTGAGCCAGGTGATGTCGGCCAGCTCATCGCGGGCCAACTCGGCGACCAGCCCGTGCTGGGTTGTCAGCCACTGACCCAGGAGTCGACGGTGCTTGGCCAGATCCAGCGAGCGTGGCTTGGGGGCGCGTTCGGGATCAAGTTCATGCACCCGCCACAACAGGCGATTGATCGTCGAAGTGCGTTGCGCGACAAGATCTTCACGCCGATCAACCAGGAGTTTGAGCTCGCGTGAGGCCTCGTCATGCGACGCGACCGGAAGATCGGGTTCACGCAGGAATGCCCGCGCGACCGCCAGCGCATCGATCGGATCGGATTTACCCCGCGTGCGCGCTGAGGCCCGCACCTGAGCCATCAACTTCGGCGGCACCCGCACCACCTGCTGACCGGCCGTGAGCAAGTCGCGCTCCAGCCGCGCCGACAAATGCCGGCAGTCCTCGATCGCCCACACCACGTCGGGCCCGAAGCGTTCCCGAGCCCACATCACTGCCTCGGCATGCCCGACGCTGGTCGCCGCAACGACCTTCTCACCGAGCTTGCGCCCAACCCCGTCCACAGCGACAAACGTGTGGGTGCGCTTGTGGACATCGGCTCCAACAACAACCATGGAGGTTGCCTCCTTCACTGTGAGGTGACGGTTGGGCCGGTCGGCGGACACATCTCAGTCGGGGGCGATGCCACGCTCCTATCAAGTCACGCCGGCCGGTCCTTCACACCTGATGCCGACAAAACGGATGCACGCCAACCCCAAGGGCGGCACTGAGCCTACGAGCCAGACACCAAGTGATCAGGATCCAACCACCGCAACAAGCGGCAACCTCACCCTGACACTGAGAAGATGCCTAGCCTTTCAGGTAGGTGGCGAAAAACTCGTCGATGCGCTGCCAGCCGGCCACCGCGGCCTCCGGCCGGTATGCCGGCCGGTCGACGGAGAAGAAGGAATGGCCGGCTCCCGCGTAGGAGTGGAACTCGTGCGGCTTGTCCAGCTTGGTGAGCTCGGCATCCAGCGTGGCCACCGCGGGCGGCGCCGGAAACCGGTCGTCGAGTCCGAACAGGCCCAGCAGCGGGCAGCTCAGATTGGGGGCCAGGTCCAGGATCGGCTTGATGGCCTTGGGCATCCCCTCGGGCGGATCCTCGACGATGAAGGCGCCGTAGCAGTCCACCGCCGCATCGAGCGGCAGCGAGCACGCCGCCAGAAAGGCGTGCCGTCCGCCCGAACAATGCCCGATGACACCGAACTTGCCGTTGGCACCGGGCAACGTGCGCAGCCGCTCGACCGCGCCCGCGACGTCGCCGACCAATCGTTCGTCGGGCACCCCACGCCCGCGCCGCCGCGGCCGCGTCGTCGGGCGCGGCACCCGGGGCTTCCCGCGAGTACAGGTTGGGCGCCACGGTGTTGTAGCCGTTCACGGCGAGCCGGCGGACGAATTCCTTGGTTTCCCGGTCGTATCCGGGCATGTGGTGAATCCACACCACGCCGCCTCGTGAGCCCTGCGCGAGCGGCACGGCGTGGTAGGCCTCGATCTCATCGCCGCCGTGCCCGGCGATGGTAATGGTTTCTGCGCGGATGGCGTCAGCGCTGGGTGCGTTCATCACGACTCCTTTTCTCCGCTCCGGCGGCATTCCCGTTGTGGGTCACCCGGATGCGAAGCGCTGCGGCAGGTCCGGGGCCGTTCCGCCGAGAACCAACGTAGCCGAACCGCGGTGCGCGTTCAGCGCCGCTTGTCGCGCACCTTGTACGTCGAGGGCCACGACTTGCGGGACTCGTCCCCGGTCAACGGGGTTCCCATCCCGCCGACCTTGACGGCATAGGCCTCCTTGCCCGGGCCGACCTCGCGATTGGCGTGTTCGGTGGCCAGGAAGTACAGCTCGTCGATGGTGGCTTCGTCATAGGCGACAAACGAGGTTTCCCGCGCGACGTCGTCGATGCCGACCAGCATCCGGTCGGGCAACAGCCGGGAGGCCACCGCCGCCAGCCCCAGCAGGCCGAACGGAACGATCCAGTAGCACAGGAAGGACAGCGGCGTCTTCGTGTCCAGCATCAAGGCGGTGGTGGTCCCGGCGGGGCCTTCGGGACGTTCCAGGATCGACGGGATCAGCGACGACACCGTCATCGCGGCGAACGTCGCGACCCACAGCCAGCTGAGGATCTTGACGACGCGGCCGAACAGCTCGGTTCTGACGACGTCGGGAGCCTGTTCTGCCGCGACGAACTCGGTCACGAACGGCTTGCCGATCAGCACCCCGATCAGTGTCACCAGGAAGAGGCCGGCGTTGCTCAGCGGCAGTATCCACCGCTCGAGGAATGATTCGCTGAGCGCGAAGGCCAGCACGGCGACCACCAAAAGCACTGCGACGGAGGCAAAGTCAAAGAACTGCCACTTCCTGCCCATCGCACCCCCCAGGCCCAGGCTGGTGGCGGCGATCACCAGCGCGACCAGCACGGCCGCGGGGAACGGAACATTACCGACGAGTACCCAATACACGATCCACGGCGCGAGGCCGAACAGCATGCCCATGCTGGGTCAGTGTATGGACGACGGTCTGCGGCGCCGTCAGCGGCAGGCCCAAAGTATTGGTCCGCGTGTCACGGACTAACGCGCGGCGTCGGATCGAAGTGCTGTGCCCCCAGTCGGACTCGAACCGACACTTGACGGATTTTAAGTCCGCTGCCTCTGCCAATTGGGCTATGGGGGCCCGGTGGCGAATGTAGCCGACGGTGGGCCAGCTATCCGGTAGGGCCTTTGAGCGCCATGGCCAAAAAGTCCAGCCGCCACAGGTTCCTGAATAGCTTGTGCCCGAAATCTTGCAGCAGGGCCCTCTGTTCGTCGGGCACGTCACCGGCGCGTGCCACACATTCGATGATGTCCGCGATGGTGCGGCGGCCGTCGACGTGTTGGACGAAGGGCAGCTGGGCCGGGGTGAGTTTCTGCTTGCCGCCCGGCCAACGGATTTCGTCGCCGGACAACATGCACGCCGTGCGCAGCAGCGGTACGTAATCGAACGAAGCCGGTGCCGCGAAATCGACCGTGTACTGGTCCTTGGGACGTTCCGGGCGGCAGGCCAGGAAGAAGTGGGTGGCGTTGGCCGGCTGCAGGCGTTCCATCACCGACCACAGTTCGGCGTCGGGCAATTGATTCAACGCCGATTGGAACCCGCTCACCGGCGTAAGCATGTCGTGCGAGTAGTAGGGCGTCTTGTGAAACCATCCCTGGAATGCGAGTCCGGCCGCGGCGACCAGGTCCAGGCATTCCGCAACGGTGTAGCTTCGCGCACGACTGTGCAGGAACGTGTCGACCAGGGCACCGTCGGAGACGAGGTCTCGCGCGGCTTTCAGATAGCTGCGCACCGGATGGTCCGCCGGTAGCACCGCGATCGCCTCTTTTACCAACTGGACCGAGGCCTCGTCCTGCGACAGCCGGAGGTCGCGAAACACCGACTCGAGCATTTCGACGCCGATCCGGCCGTACTTCGCGTAGAGCATCACCGCGAGGACGCCGTCGCTGCGCAGGCACTGGCCCAGCGCCGTCAGCCCGGCCAGCGGATCGGCCATGTGGTGCAGGACGCCGCTGGAGACGATGAGGTCGAAGTCGCGCCCGAGCGCGGACACCTCTTCGATTGACAGCAGGCGCAGCTCCAAATTCTGTAGCCCGTGCTTGTCCTTCAGCCGCCTCTGGTGATTCAGGGCACTGCCGCTGACGTCGATCCCCACCACCTTGGCGCCGCGGTTCTTGAAGGCGAACAGGGCGGCCTGAAAGGTGCCGCAACCCGCGATCAGGATGTCGAGGTCCGGCTTGTACTCCCGGTCCGGCCACAACACCCTGTGGCACCAGAACGGATCGAACCAGTCCCAGTGCGTTTCGCTCCACGCCGCGAGATCGGCCACCGGGGGCGGATATTCCCACCGATCGTATTGGCGGGAGACACCGTCAGCGCTCGGATCCTCGGTCACTTCGGCACAAGCTCCTCCGCTGTCTGAGCGGCGTGAATCCGCTGGTGAGCCATCGAGACAGAATTGCCGAAGACAATTATGATTCGGCTTCTGCACCCAGGCATCGCCACGGAGGAGTCGACGAGTGAAGAACGCGGCACGGTTGGCCGGCCCGGTGGCTGTCGCGGTGGCCGGTTTGATCAGCATCGCCGTCGCGCCGATGGCGAGCGCCGACCCGGCGGATGACCAGTACCTGCAAACTCTGCGGTTACGCGGCCTGAGCTGGGCGGATGGCGCCGATCAGTCGATGATCAATGTGGGGCATGCCGTATGTACGGACTTCGACGGCGGGGACACGGCGTCCCAGACCATCGGCGATGTGAAGAAGTCGCTCGGGTTGAGCAGCGGCGGCGCCAACATCATCGTTGGCGCCGCGGTTGCGGCGTACTGCCCGCAAAACCGCGCCAAATTGTAGCGTCGCCAGCAGCGGCGGTGGCACCACAATCGGGTGCTGCGACGGGCGCTTACTGCTCCGAGTTTCAGAGCAAGTTTCTAGCCGCTCGGGGGTTTGCTGCCTGACGCCGGGAGCAGCCACTGGCGCTCCGGGATGATCATGCCGTGCCCCGTTTGCGCGACAGCTGTCCCGGCCGAGCGTCGCCGGACCCGTGATCCGGGTCAAGCGAGCGCGACCGCGACTTTCCGCGCCGTCGAACTCCAACGGGCGCTGAGGCTTTTGGCTCCGCCTCTTCTCGCCGATCGGGCCACCGCAGGCCCGGCGCGGGCAATCACCCGCGGGCGCGGCCACCCGTCCGCAATTAGCCAGATGTCTAATGTGCGGCGCAAACGGCAGTCGACTAATATCCGCGCGTCGCACGCAGTATCCGCGGACGGCCCCGGCGTTGAGGTGACGTCGCGGTGTCCACCGACGGAAGCTTGTTAAAACTATGACACTCGGCGTTAAGAAGCCGTAAACGGCTGTCACGTGTGCCTTTCCGACGGGAACGTGGGGCCAGTGAGTCGTTTAGCCTTTGCCTACGCACAGGCGACGTGACGTGAACACACAGGCCGACTCACCGCATGGGGATCGGCATTTTAGAACCCAAGGAGCAATAGATGTCGTTCGTAAAGACACTGCTTGCAGATTTGCTCGCCGCCCAGGGGCAGTTGACGTCAGTCAACAGCAATCTGGAAGCACAGAACGCGGGCGCCGCGTCGGCGACCACTGTCGTCTCGCCCGCCGCCTCCGACCCGGTATCGATCCAGCAAGCAGCACTCTTCTCGGCGTACGGCACCCAGTACCAAACGCTCGCCGCCCAGGCGCAAACCCAGCTGCAGCAGTACGCAGCCAACCTCGGAGTCAGTTCCAATAGCTACGGCGACACCGAGAGCACGAACGCGGCGGCGAACACCATTTCGAGCGCGGTGTCGAATGCGAGCAGTAGCTCCAGCTCCACCGGTGGTAGCACTATCGGGGACTTGATCGAAGACTTGGCCAACTTCCTGGGCAACAACAGCGCCACGGGGCTTTCCAGCAGCTTCTCGAACATCTTGAACATCGGTGGCGGTAACTGGGCCTCGGCCGCTTCCGACCTGCTCGGACTGGCAGGCGGTGGTCTGCTCGACACGTCCGCTGACGCCGCCGGCGCCGGGCTGGCCGCGGACGTCGCCGCCTCGCCGGGGCTGGGCGCGACTGGGGCAGCGGCCGGCGGGATGGTCGGCATGGGCGGGATGCCGGTGGCCTCGATGGGCTCGGCGACGATGGTCAGCAGCCTGGCGGTGCCGCCCAGTTGGGCTGGCGTGGCGCCGGTGGCCAGCGCAGTCACTCCGGTCCAGACGGTGGGTTGGACCGCGGCCGCACCGCAGGCCGGCGTTGGCACGGTCGTCCCCGGCATGCCCGGAATGGCAGCGGGCGCGCGCAGTTCCGCCGGCTTCGGCGCGCCGCGCTACGGCGTTAAGCCAATCGTCATGCCAAAGCCGAAGGCCATCTAGGCAGCCGGCGCCGTCACAACCACTCAACGTACCGCGAATTCGAACTAAGAAAAGGAACGGGATAGAAATGCTTGAAGGTTCACCACCGGAAATCATCTCGGGACTCATGTACGCGGGCTCGGGATCCGGGCCGATGATGGCCGCCGCAACGGCATACGCCAACCTGGCCGCCGAGGTCAGTACGACCGCAACCCAGTGGGAATCGATCATGTCGACGTTGACCACCGGCTCCTGGACGGGTGGCGGGTCGGCCGCGGCATCGGCTGCGGCCCAGCCGATTGTGGCCTACCTGCACCAGACCGCGGCGGCTCTCGAGCAGGCCGGTGCTCAGGCCACCGCGTCGGCGGCCGCGTACGAGGCGGCGTATGCGGCGACGGTGCCCCCCGCGACGATCACTGCCAACAGGACGCTGCTTTCGACGCTGGTCGCGACCAACTTCCTGGGCGTCAACTCGGCCGCCATCGCAGCCACTGAGGCGCAATACGCCGAGATGTGGGTCCAGGACTCCACGATGTATGCCACCTATCAGGCGTCGTCGGCGGCGTCCTCGGCCCTTCAGCCGGTGACGCCGCTGTCCTCGAACACCGATTCCTCCGCCCAGGCAGTCGGCACCAGCAGTTCCACCGCGAATTCCGCCTTGCAAAGCACGTCCGACGCCGTTGAGTCAACAGCCAGCACCACGACGCACACGTCGATCCTGGACGCGCTCAACGACTTGCTTGGCACTGGTTTCGTGGAAAACGGCATCAATGGTGCCGTTAACACCGCGGCCTGGTTCGTCATGAACACCATCCCGACGGCGGTGTCCCTGGGCCACACCCTGGGCGCCGTGCCGGCCATCGCGGTCGGCGACGTGGCACCCGATGGCGTCGCCGGCATCACGGAAGGCACCATGGTGGGCTCTGTGGCGCCGATGGGCGGATTAGGTGCCGCTGCGTCGGCGAGCGTCGGCGAGGCGTCCACGGTCGGCCGTCTGTCGGTGCCGTCCACGTGGTCTGCGGCCGCACCGGCGACGCAGTTGGCTTCGGCGGCCGCCCCGCTCGAGGGCTCGGGTTGGACCGTCGCCTCCGAAGCCGAACCCGTCACCGCGTTGCCCGGCATGCCGGGGATGGCGGCGGCAGCAAAGGGCGCCGGCGCCTACGGCAGCGGGCCGCGGTACGGCTTCAAGCCGATCGTCATGCCCAAACAGGTTGTCGTCTGAGCGGGTCTGCTGATATGGGAAAAAGGGGGTACACGTCACCCATTTGAGGCGAGCAATTTACCGGCAGGCCGTAACCTGTTTACAAAGCGGCCACCGCAACATCAATTACTACTGTTAAGACTTCGGCGAACTGAAGCTTCGAGATAGGAGATAGTCGACATGGCAACACGTTTTATGACCGACCCGCACGAGATGCGGGCGATGGCGGGCCGCTTCGAGGTGCACGCTCAGACCGTTGAGGACGAGGCTCGCAAGATGTGGGCGTCGTCGATGAACATCGCCGGCTCGGGCTGGAGCGGTCAGGCCCAGGCCACCTCGTACGACACCATGGGTCAGGTCAACCAGGCCTTCCGCAACATCGTCAACATGCTCCACGGAGTGCGCGACGGACTGATTCGCGACGCGAACAACTACGAGCAGCAAGAGCAGGCCTCGCAGCAAATCCTCAGCAGCTAGCAATCAAAACGGCTGTCGTCCAACACTTTTAAGGAGCTAAGTAAATGAGCATCAATTACCAGTTCGGCGACGTGGATGCCCACGGCGCGTTGATCCGCGCCCAGGCCGCGTCCTTGGAGGCTGAGCACCAGTCCATCGTTCGCGATGTGCTTGCTGCCGGCGACTTCTGGGGCGGTGCGGGTTCGGTGGCATGCCAGGAGTTCATCACCCAGTTGGGTCGCAACTTCCAGGTCATCTACGAGCAGGCCAACTCTCACGGACAGAAGGTTCAGTCCGCGGGCAGCAACATGGCCAGCACCGACAGCGCCGTCGGGTCCAGCTGGGCCTGACACCTCACCTCGACAACAGGGGCCGCACACCACATGGTGTGCGGCCCCTGTTTATTGACGAATGGGCTTGTGCGGCAACGGCGCAAGCCCCCCTTCACTGCAGGCCTCGGCTATCCGGCCGCCGGTGAACGCGGAAACAGCGAGGGGCGTAAGCCGATTCGGTGCACCGCGCCGTCGGACTCACGGCCGACCATCGCACCCAGCGGGAGCTTGGAGACACCGGAAGTGGTTGCCGGTGACGCCGCCGCGCCCAGCGGTCCCGGAGCGGGAGCGTCGAAGGCCGGCAACGGCGCAACCGACGACACCGTCTCGGCCCACGTCGGCGGCACCGACAGCGTGCCGAGCGACGACGCCTGACCGACACTCGCCGACGTGGCCGTGCCGAGTCCTCCCAGTTGCCCAAAGCTGCCCAGCGCGCCCATGCCGCCCAGGTTCCCCACGCCCGGCGCCGCGCCGCCTTCGGCGTCGATGATCGAACCCGCCCCCTCCATGTCGAGTCCGACGCCGTACACGTCCATGGCGACCCCGGCGCCGTCGCCGCCCAATCCGGCCCCATCGGCGCCCAGGCCGGCAAAATCGGAACCCAGGCCGATAGCGTCCGACGCCAGGCCGGCCGCCTGACCGGACCCCGCCGCACCGCCGAGGGCGGAGCCGACGCCCTGCACGGCTGCCACCCCGGTGCTCGCGCCCTTGGTGGCACTTTTGCTCGTGCCGGACAAGCCGGACAGCGCGCTGATCGGGGCGGAGGCTCCGGTCGACCCGAGCGAGGCCCCGGTGCCCACCGCGGCCGGCGACAAAGCCGTACCCGTCGATGAGCCCGGCGCGGAGAGGCCTTGCAGCGTTTGCGGCACCGAGGACATCGCGTGCGCCGAGGCCGTCTGGACGTGGCCGCCGGCCTGAGTCGCGGTCGCCTGCGCGACCGCGCCGGCCTGGCCGGTCATGCCGCCCGGATTCGTCGTCTGCGGTGGCGGCGTGAAGGCGCTGAAGGTCGAGGCGGTAGCCGAGCTGGCCGCATAGCCGTACATCGCGGCGGCATCCTGGGCCCACATCTCGCCGTACTGCGCCTCGGTGGCCATGATCGCGGGGGTGTTCTGTCCGAGGAAATTGGTCGCGATCAGCGCCATCAGCTGAGCTCGGTTGGCCGCGATGAGCGGCGGCGGCACCGTCATCACGTAGGCGGTTTCGTACGCGGCCGTGGCGGCCGCGGCCTGCAGGCCCGACTGCTCACATTGCTCGGCGGTGGCCCGCAGCCACAACACGTACGGCGCGACCGCGGCCGCCATCGACATCGACGTCGGGCCCAACCACTCGCTGGTCAAGGTGGCGATCACCGACTCATAGCCACCGGCGGCGGCGCTCAGCTCGGCGGCCAGTGCGTCCCAGGCCGCCGCAGCGGACAGCAGCGTCCCGGGGCCGGGGCCCACATACATCCGACCGGAGTTGACTTCCGGCGGCAGTGCGCCGAAATCCATGGCTTGCCTGCTTTCTACTGAAGTTTGCTGGGTGGGCCGAACGGTGATGACCCGCCGCGGCCCGGCACCCGGGCGCGTCCCCGCGGAAACGATGTGCCGCATCGGCGGTGGCCGCCGTCGCGTGCGTCGGGGCGGCGGCGCGGATCCGGCTCGGCGTGTCGAACAGTGTTCGGGATTTCGCGCAACCGCTGTGCACCACGAAATGCAGGTCAATCAACCAGTATTCGTACACCACGTAACTTGAACGTTATGAAGATCGGGACACCGTCTTCCCCCGCCGGCGTGCATACGTGTCAACATCCGACGGCTTCGCTGCACCGCAGCGCTCGTTAGGTGAAATGTGTTTAGCCACCGTTGATTTGGCGACATCGACCGTGCACCGGATCGCTACCGTCAAACCAACGACTCTGCAGTCCAGTATTTTTCGCATGACAGGTCATCTCAAGCCGACACACGCCGCACATAGAGAACACATATTTGAGCCGCGTCGGATGTCTGCTGGCCGACAAAGCTACATTTGAGAATTCTATGAACTCCGTGACAGTTCCGTGTGTGGCTTGCCACAATGTAGGAACATGACCGCAATGCCGGGATACTCAGGCGCGCAGCGCCCACGCCAAGCCATCCTGGGACAGCTGCCCAGGATCTATCGTGCCGACGGATCACCCATCAGGGTTTTGCTGGTCGATGACGAGCCGGCGCTGACCAATCTGGTGAAGATGGCGCTTCACTACGAAGGCTGGGTGGTCGACATCGCCCACAACGGACGGGAGGCCTTGGCCAAGTTCGACCGGGTCAGCCCCGATGTCCTCGTCCTCGACATCATGCTTCCCGACGTGGACGGGTTGCGAATCCTGGAACGTGTCCGCCAATCCGACGCCTACACGCCCACGTTGTTCCTCACCGCGCGCGACTCGGTGATGGACCGGGTCACCGGCCTGACCGCGGGTGCCGACGACTACATGACCAAGCCGTTCAGTCTCGAGGAACTGGTCGCCCGGTTGCGCGGGTTGCTGCGCCGGTCCGGCCAGCAGCCCACACCGACCGCCGAAACCCTCAAAGTCGGTGACCTCAAGGTAGACAGCGCCAGCCGGGAAGTCACCCGTGATGGCGACCCGATATCGCTGTCCTCCACCGAATTCGAACTGCTGCGCTTCCTGATGCGCAATCCCCGGCGCGCGCTGAGCCGCACCGAGATCCTGGACCGTGTCTGGAATTACGACTTCGCCGGACGCACCAGCATCGTGGATCTCTACATCTCATACCTGAGAAAGAAGATCGATTCCGGGCGGGAACCGATGATTCATACCGTCCGCGGCGTGGGGTACATGCTGCGGCCGGCGGAATGACGCAACACCGCGGCACCACCTCCGGGGGCTTTCCCCGGTGGTTTCCCCATTCGTTACGCCGCCAGCTGCTGTTGGGGGTGCTGGCCGTGGTCAGCGTGGTGCTGGTGACGGTCGGCATCGTCTCGGTGCTGAGCCTGCGTGGCTATGTCAACGCCATGAGCGACGCGGACGTCGCCGAGTCCCTGGACGCGTTGAGCCACCAGTACACCAAATACCGCAACGGCGAACATGCTTCGCCGCATCCCGGCACCCCGCCGATCGCCCAGGCGATGCTGGAGTTCACCGGGCAGACGCCGGGAAACCTGATCGCCGTGCTGCACGACGGCACCGTGATCGGCTCGGCGGTTTTCTCCGAGGACGAACCGAAACCCGCGCCGGCCGACGTCGTCCGCGACCTGCAAGCCCAGTCGTGGAGTGACGGACCGCCGCGCACCGAAATGCTCGGCCGGCTGGGACCTCACCGCGTGGACAGCACCATCGTCGGGTCCGACGTCCTCGTGGTCGGGGTGTCGCAGAACCTCGCCGACCGGATCATCGCCCGCAAACAGCTCACCACCATCGTGCTCACCGCGGCGGCGTTGGTCCTCACTGCCGGGCTCACCGGGTGGGTGGTCGGCTACACGCTTCGTCCGCTGCGCCGGCTCGCGGCGATCGCCGCCGGTGTCGCCGCCATGCCGCTGACCGGCGACGACCACCGGATCAGCGTCCGGGTACCGCCGCAGGACACCGACCCGCACAACGAGGTCGGGATCGTCGGGCACACGCTGAACCGCTTGCTGGACAACGTCGATAGCGCGCTGGCGCATCGGGTCGACTCTGATCTGCGGATGCGCCAATTCATCACCGATGCCAGCCACGAATTGCGCACCCCCCTGGCCGCCATTCAGGGCTATGCCGAACTCACCCGTCAGGACAGCTCGGCGCTGCCGCCCACCACCGAGTACGCGCTGGCCCGAATCGAATCCGAAGCCCGGCGGATGGCTCTGCTCGTCGACGAGTTGCTCCTGCTATCCCGCCTGGGCGAAGGGCAAGACCTGCAATCCGAGGACGTCGACCTGGCAGAGGTGGTCAGCAACGCGGTCAATGACGCGACCGTGGCGGCCCCGACGCACCACTGGGTCAAAGACCTGCCGGACGGGCCGGTATGGGTGCGGGGCGATCATGCCCGGCTGCATCAGCTGGTCAGCAATCTGCTCAGCAATGCCCACGTACACACCCCGCCGGGGGTGACGGTGACAACCGGAATCACCTGCAGCCGCGAGGGTCCCGAGCCGCCTTACGCGGAATTGACCGTCGCCGACGACGGTCCGGGCATCGACGCGGAGCTGCTGCCCAAGTTGTTCGAGCGGTTCGTTCGGGCCGACCGGTCGAGATCCAACGGCTCGGGCAATGGCCTGGGGCTGGCCATCGTCAGTTCGATCGTCAAGGCCCATCATGGTTCGGTCACCGCCGAATCCACCAAGGGCAGCACGGTTTTCCGGGTACGGCTGCCGTTGATCTCGGTCGCCGAACAACCACCGCGTTAGCTCGCACGGTGCGTGAATGTCGTTGTCGCATCACGTTATTGCGGACGCCGCCGGCCTCTCGGTCCTGACCGTAGCCGTGGCCGGGCCGGCGCCGGCCGGATGCCGCCGTAGGGGGCGTTAAGAAACCGTAAAGGTGCACTGCGCGCCCGTTAGGAAACCGTCAACCGGGCGCCCCGGCGGATGACGTCCCGATACTTTCAAGCTGATCTTGGCTGGCGAGACCGCGGTGTGGCCGGCTCGCCGAGGTCTCTTTCGTATGCACTGATTGGCGCGGGACGGAGAAATGATGGGCGTGCTGGTGTATCTCGTGCTGACCGTGGCGGTGTTCGCCGCACTCGGCCTGGTCCAGAAGTTGGTCGAGCGGTTGTGAACTACGAAAATTCCGTCGGCTTGGTACTTTCCGTCGTTCTCGCGCTGTACCTGGCGGGCGCCCTGCTGTTCCCGGAGAAGTTCTAGTGAGCACGACAACTGCGGGGCTGATCTTCCTCGCCGTTCTCGTCGTCGCACTCGTGGCGGTACATGTGCCCTTCGGGGACTACATGTATCGGGTCTACACATCGGACAAGGACTCCTCCGCCGAGCGGGTGATCTACCGGCTCATCGGCGTCGATTCGCGCTCGGAGCAGACGTGGGGCGCGTACGCCCGAAGCGTCCTGGCGTTCAGCTCGATCAGCATCCTGTTCCTGTTCGCATTCCAGCTCGTGCAGGGCAAGCTGCCGCTGCACCTGCATGACCCGGCCACGCAAATGACCCCTGGTCTGGCGTGGAACAGCGCGGTCAGCTTCGTCACCAACACCAACTGGCAGGCATATTCCGGCGAATCGACGCAGGGGCATCTGGTGCAGATGGCCGGTTTGGCGGTGCAGAACTTCGTCTCGGCCGCCGTCGGCATGGCGGTGGCGATAGCGCTGGTGCGCGGCTTTGCCCGCAAGCGCACCGGCAATCTGGGCAACTTCTGGGTCGACCTGGTGCGCACCGTGCTGCGCATCCTGCTGCCCGTCGCGATCGTCGGTGCGATCGTGTTGATCGCCGGAGGCGTGATCCAGAACTTCCACCTGCACGACCAGGTCGTCACCACCCTTGGCGGCGCCCAGCAGACAGTCACCGGCGGCCCGGTGGCCAGCCAGGAGGTCATCAAGGAGTTCGGCACCAACGGCGGCGGGTTCTACAACGCGAACTCAGCGCACCCGTTTGAGAACCCGACGGCGTGGACCAACTGGATTGAGATTTTCCTGCTGCTGGCCATCAGCTTCTCGCTGCCACGCACGTTTGGGCGCATGGTGGGCAGCACTAAGCAGGGCTATGCGATCGCATCGGTCATGGCGAGCCTCTACCTGATCAGCGTGTCGTTCATGATGTGGTTCCAGCTGCAGCACCACGGCACGGTCCCGACCGCCATTGGGTCTGCCATGGAGGGCGTCGAGCAGCGGTTCGGCGTCGCCGACTCGGCGGTGTTCGCCGACTCGACGACGCTCACCTCCACCGGTGCCGTCGACTCGTTCCACGACTCGTACACGAGCCTGGGCGGGATGATCACGATGTTCAACATGCAGCTCGGCGAGGTCGCGCCGGGCGGCACCGGCTCGGGCCTCTACGGCATGCTGATCCTGGCGGTGATTACCGTCTTCGTCGCCGGGCTGATGGTGGGACGCACGCCCGAATACCTTGGCAAGAAGATCAACCCCCGCGAAATCAAGCTTGCCGCAAGCTATTTCCTGGTGACCCCGCTGATCGTGCTGATGGGCACCGCGATCGCGATGGCGCTGCCCGGCGAGCGCGCCGGCATGCTGAACACCGGCCCGCACGGGCTGTCGGAAGTGCTGTACGCGTTCACCTCCGCCGCCAACAACAACGGGTCCGCCTTCGCCGGGATCAGCGTCAATACCAACTGGTACAACACCGCCCTGGGGCTGGCCATGGTCTTCGGCCGATTCCTGCCGATGGTGCTGGTGCTCGCCCTCGCCGGCTCGCTCGCCAAGCAGGGCATGACGCCGGAATCGGCAGGCACGTTGCCAACTCACCGGCCGCAGTTCGTCGGCATGGTCGCCGGCGTCACCGTGATCCTCGTCGCCCTCACCTTCCTGCCGATGCTCGCCCTCGGCCCTCTCGCTGAAGGAATCCACTGATGACCGCAACCGCCATCGATCCGGCTGAGCAGACGCAGCCAGCGGACCACGCCGGCCCGAAACGGGTTCAGGGTGGCCTGCTCGACCCGAAGATGCTGTGGAAGTCCACCCCGGACGCGTTGCGCAAGCTCGACCCGCGCACCCTGTGGCGCAACCCGGTGATGTTCATCGTCGAAATCGGCGCCGCCTGGAGCACCGTGCTGGCGATCATCAACCCGACATGGTTCGCGTGGCTGACTGTGGCCTGGCTCTGGCTGACCGTGCTGTTCGCGAACCTCGCCGAGGCGGTGGCCGAAGGCCGGGGCAAGGCCCAGGCAGAGACGCTGCGCCGGGCCAAAAGCCACACCCTGGCACGACGGCTCAAGGATTACCAGCCCGGCGGCCCGGCGGTCGAGGAGGAAATCGCGGCACCATTGCTGCAACAAGGTGACGTCGTCGTAGTCGAGGCCGGGCAGGTCATACCGGGTGACGGGGACGTGGTGGAAGGCATTGCCTCCGTTGATGAATCGGCGATCACGGGTGAGTCGGCGCCGGTGATCCGCGAGTCCGGTGGTGACCGCTCGGCGGTCACCGGCGGCACCACCGTGCTGAGCGATCGGATCATCGTGCAGATCACCCAGAAGCCCGGGGAAAGCTTTATCGACCGGATGATCGCGCTCGTCGAAGGTGCCAACCGGCAGAAGACGCCCAACGAGATCGCGCTGAACATCCTGCTGGCCGCGTTGACGATCATCTTCGTTTTCGCCGTCGCCACCCTGCAGCCGCTGGCGATCTACTCGAAAATGAACAATCCCGGGGTCCCAGACACGCAGGCGCTCAACACAAACGGCGTCACCGGAATCGTCATGGTGGCGCTGCTGGTGTGCCTGATCCCGACCACCATCGGCGCACTGCTCTCAGCCATCGGCATCGCCGGCATGGACCGGCTGGTGCAACGCAACGTGCTGGCCATGTCCGGGCGGGCGGTGGAGGCCGCGGGCGACGTCAACACGCTGCTGCTGGACAAGACGGGCACCATCACCCTGGGCAACCGGCAGGCCACGGCCTTCGTCCCCCTCGATGGAGTCACCAACGAGCAACTGGCCGACGCCGCGCAGCTGTCCAGCCTCGCCGACGAGACACCCGAAGGACGCTCGATCGTCGTATATGCCAAGCGGCATTTCGGGCTGCGCGCGCGCACACCGGGCGAACTCTCCCAGGCCCAATGGGTGGCCTTCTCCGCCACCACCCGGATGTCGGGTGTCGACCTCAACGGGCACCTGCTGCGCAAGGGTGCGGCCAGCTCGGTCGCGGAATGGGTTCGCGGGCAAGGCGGGAAGGTTCCGCATCAGCTCGGCGAGATCGTCGACGGCATTTCCGCCGCCGGCGGCACCCCGCTGGTCGTCGGGGAGTCCGTGAACGACGAGGCGGTGGTGCTCGGTGTCGTCCACCTCAAGGACGTCGTCAAGCAGGGCATGCGCGAACGCTTCGACGAGATGCGCAAGATGGGCATCCGGACGGTGATGATCACCGGCGATAACCCGTTGACCGCCAAGGCGATTGCCGACGAGGCCGGGGTCGACGACTTCCTCGCCGAGGCCACACCCGAGGACAAGCTCGCCCTGATCAAGCGTGAGCAGGAGGGCGGCAAGCTGGTCGCGATGACCGGCGACGGCACCAACGATGCTCCGGCGCTGGCTCAGGCCGACGTGGGCGTGGCGATGAACACGGGAACGTCGGCCGCCAAAGAGGCCGGCAACATGGTCGACCTGGACTCCGACCCCACCAAGCTCATCGAGATCGTCGAGATCGGCAAGCAGCTTCTCATCACCCGCGGAGCGCTGACCACCTTCTCGATCGCCAACGACATCGCGAAATACTTCGCGATCATCCCGGCGATGTTCGTCGCGCTGTTCCCCGGGCTGGACATGATCAACATCATGCGGCTGCACAGCCCGCAGTCGGCGATCCTGTCGGCGGTGATCTTCAACGCGGTGGTCATCGTGGCGCTGATCCCGCTGTCGCTGCGCGGTGTGCGCTACACGCCGAGCAGCGCATCAAAGCTGTTGAGCCGCAATCTCTACATCTACGGCCTCGGCGGCATCGTCGCCCCGTTCATCGGGATCAAGGCAATCGACCTGATCATCCAATTCGTCCCAGGGATGTCCTGACATGAAGTTCTCGAATTTCGTCCGCATGCACTGGGCGGCCTTCCGCGCGTTGCTGGTGCTGACCGTGATCACCGGTCTGGCCTACCCCCTGTTCATCTGGCTGGTCGCGCAACTGCCCGGACTGCACGATAAGGCCGAGGGGTCGATCCTGACCGCCAACGGCAAGCCGGTCGGCAGCCGGCTGATCGGTCAGCTGTTCACCGACAAGGACGGCAACCCCTTGCCGCGATACTTCCAAAGTCGCCCGTCGGCGGCCGGCAACGGCTATGACCCGCTGTCGTCGAGTGCGAGCAACCTCGGGCCGGAAAGCATCGTCGACACACCCGCCGACCCCGCGCAGCTGGCGGCCGGCAAGTCCGCCTCCGACGCGGGCTTCAAGCCGAGCCTGCTGACCACGGTGTGCTCGCGCAGCGCCGCGGTGGGCGAGCTCGAAGGTGTCGACGGGTCACGTCCGTTCTGCACCGGCGGCGGCGTCGGTGCAGTGCTGTCGGTGATCGGACCCCGCGACGCCCGCGGCAATGTCATCCACCCCAGCCGCGTGGTCAGCGTCAACGAGCCTTGCCAGACGACGTCGGCCCCGTTCCTGACCCTCTACGAGGGTGTGCGGGTCGAATGCGCCAAGTACGGCGAGGACTACACGATCGGCCAGATCGTGCCGATCCGCGGCGCCGCGCCCGCCGCCCCTGCCGTGCCCACCGACGCCGTCACCGCCAGCGGCAGCGGCCTGGACCCGAATATCTCACCGGCCTACGCCGACATCCAGGTCGCCCGGGTGGCCAAAGCCCGGCACGTCAGCGCGGATCAGATTCGTGCGCTGGTAGCCCAGTACACAAGCGGGCGCACCCTTGGGGTTTTCGGGGAACCGTGCGTCAACGTGTTGCAACTGAACCTGCAACTCGATCGCCGGTATCCGGTTACGGGCTAGCTTCAAGGAGGGATGATGGTTGACGTGGGCGTCATCGATCACCCCCCTAAACGCGGCGAGTTGCGTATCTACCTCGGCGCTGCTCCGGGCGTCGGCAAGACCTACGCGATGCTCGGTGAGGCGCATCGCCGGCTGGAGCGCGGGACCGATGTGGTGGCGGGCGTCGTCGAAACTCACGGCCGATCGAAAACCGCTGAGCTGCTTGAGGGCATCGAGTTCATTCCACCGCGCTACATCGAATACCGCGGCGGCACCTTCGCCGAACTCGACGTGCCTGCGGTGCTGGAGCGCCGACCTCAGGTCGTCCTCGTCGACGAACTCGCTCACACCAACACACCGGGTAGCAAGAACGCCAAGCGCTGGCAGGATGTCGAGGAACTGCTCGACGCCGGAATCACCGTGATCTCCACGGTCAACGTGCAACACCTGGAAAGCCTCAACGACGTCGTCGCCCAGATCACCGGCATCGAACAGAAAGAGACCATACCCGACTCGGTCGTGCGGCAGGCCGCACAGGTCGAACTCATCGACATCACGCCGGAGGCACTGCGCCGCAGGCTTTCTCACGGGAACGTCTACACGCCGGAGCGGATCGATGCGGCGCTGTCGAATTACTTCCGCCGTGGAAACCTCACCGCATTAAGGGAATTGGCGCTGCTATGGCTGGCCGACCAGGTCGATACCGCGCTGGCGAAATATCGCGCGGAGAACAAGATCACCGACATGTGGGAGGCCCGCGAACGAGTCGTGGTGGCGGTCACCGGTGGCCCGGAATCGGAGACGCTGGTGCGCCGGGCATCCCGGATCGCCTCGAAGTCCAGCGCCGAGTTGATGGTGGTGCACGTCATCCGCGGTGACGGACTGGCCGGCCTGTCGGAGTCCCGGATGGCCAAGATTCGAGAGTTGGCGAGCAGCCTGGACGCGTCCCTGCACACCGTGGTCGGCGACGATGTGCCCACGGCCCTACTCGATTTCGCCCGCGAGATGAACGCCACCCAGCTGGTGATCGGCACCTCCCGGCGGTCGCGGTGGGCGCGTATCTTCGAGGAGGGGATCGGCGCGACGGTCGTCGAGCGGTCCGCAAAGATCGACGTGCATCTGGTGACCCACGAGGAATCCAAACGCGGCTTCCGCGCGGCATCGCTCGCGCCCCGCGAGCGGCGGGTGGCGTCGTGGCTGGCGGCTTTCATCGTGCCGTCGGTCATCTGCGCGATCACCGTGACGACGCTCGACCCGTATCTGGATACCGGTGGTGAGAGCGCGCTGTTCTTCGTCGGGGTGCTACTGGTCGGGCTGTTGGGAGGTATTGCGCCCGCGGCACTTTCGGCGGTGCTGTCCGGGCTGTTGCTGAACTATTTCCTGATCGCACCGCGGCACAGCTTCACCATCGCCGAACCCAACAGCGCCATTACCGAATTGGTGCTGCTGCTCATCGCGGTCGCCGTGGCGGTGCTGGTCGACTTCGCGGCCAAACGCACCCGGGAAGCCCGCCGCGCTTCGCAGGAGGCGGAGCTGCTCACCCTGTTCGCGGGTTCGGTGCTGCGCGGCGCCGATCTGGAAACGCTGCTCGAACGAGTGCGAGAGACGTACGCGCAGCGGGCGGTCAGCATGCTGCGAGAGCCCGGTGAGGAGGCGCGCACCAGCGGCAAGAAGAGTGACGTCGTCGCCTGTGTGGGCCGCGATCCCTGTGTCACCATCGATTCCGCCGACACCGCGATCGAGGTCGGCGACGATGAGTTCTGGATGCTGCTGGCGGGCAGAAAGCTCTCCGCGCGTGACCGGCGGGTGCTCAGCGCGGTGGCCAAGCAGGCCGTGGGGCTGATCCGGCAGCGCGAGCTGGCCGAGGAGGCCAGCCGTGCCGAGGCGATCGTCCGGGCCGACGAACTGCGACGCTCCCTGCTGTCGGCGGTCAGCCACGACCTGCGTACCCCGCTGGCGGCGGCCAAGGTCGCCGTCTCCAGCCTGCGCGCCGAGGACGTCGCCTTCTCCCCCGCCGACACCGCCGAATTGCTGGCCACCATCGAGGAGTCGATCGATCAGCTGACCGCGCTGGTCGGAAACCTGCTCGACTCATCGCGGTTGGCCGCCGGGGTGATCCACCCGGATCTACGCCGGGTGTATCTGGAGGAGGCCGTGCAGCGGGCTCTGGTCAGCATCGGCAAGGGTGCTACCGGTTTCTTCCGGTCCGCCATCGACCGGGTCAAGGTCGACGTGGCTGACGCGATGGTGATGGCCGACGCCGGGCTGCTGGAACGCGTGCTGGCCAACCTGATCGACAACGCGCTGCGCTACGCGCCCGACTGCGTGGTCCGCGTCAACGCCGGGCGGGTGGGTGATCGCGTGCTGATCAACGTGATCGACGAGGGCCCCGGGATCCCGCACGGCGCCGAGGAACAGATCTTCGGGGCGTTTCAGCGACTCGGCGATCAGGACAACACCATCGGCGTCGGCCTGGGAATGTCGGTGGCGCGCGGCTTCGTCGAAGCGATGGGCGGGACAATTGCGGCGACCGACACCCCGGGAGGCGGGCTGACCGTGATCGTGGATATGGCTGCGCCGCAGGCGATGGACACGGTATGACGCGGGTTTTGGTGATCGACGACGAACCGCAGATCCTGCGTGCGCTGCGCATCAACCTGACCGTACGGGGCTACGAGGTGATCACCGCGTCCAGCGGGGCCGGCGCGTTGCGCGCGGCCGCCGAGCACAAGCCCGACGTGGTGATCCTCGACCTCGGCCTGCCTGACATCTCCGGCATCGATGTGCTGGCCGGCCTGCGCGGGTGGCTCACCGCGCCGGTGATCGTGTTGTCGGCACGCACCGACTCGTCGGACAAAGTCGAGGCGCTGGACGCCGGTGCCGACGACTATGTGACCAAACCCTTTGGGATGGACGAGTTCTTGGCCCGGCTGCGTGCGGCGGTGCGCCGCAACACCGCCGCGTCCGAACTGGAGCAACCGGTCATCGAGACCGAATCGTTCACCGTCGACCTGGCCGCCAAGAAGGTCACCAGGAACGGCGCCGAAGTCCACCTCACCCCGACCGAGTGGGGAATGCTCGAGGTCCTGGTCCGCAACCGCGGCAAGCTGGTCGGCCGCGAGGAACTCCTCAAAGAGGTGTGGGGCCCGGCGTACGCCACCGAAACGCATTACCTGCGTGTGTATCTCGCGCAGCTGCGCCGCAAACTCGAGAACGACCCGTCGCATCCCAAACACCTGCTGACCGAGTCGGGCATGGGGTACCGGTTCGAGGCGTGAGCCTCGCGGAGCGGGCCGTCGAGCGTGCGCTCATGGCGTGAATTTGGTGAAATCTCCGCCCTCACAGCACACGCAAAGCCCTGGACGCACACTCAACCGGCGATGGACAACACGATGCCGTCCAGGATGTCGTGCTCGCTGACCGTCAGCTCGTCGATGCCGGCACGGGCGCGCAACTCGCGCGCCAACTCCTCGACCACGATCGCGCCCCCGCCGATCACGTCGGCTCGACCCTCATGCATCGGCGGCAGGGCCGCGCGCTCGGCGCGGGTCATGCCGATCAGCCGTTCGCACACCGCCAGCAGATCGTCTCCGGCGACGCGCGAAAGATGAATGGCCGCAGGGTCATAGGCCGTCAAGTTGTGGGCCAGCGCGGACAGCGTCGTCATCGTCCCGGCCAACCCGACCCAGGTCTTCGCCCCCTCGACAGGCACCACGCCGAACGCGACCTCGAGCCGTTCGCGCACCACCTGGCGCGCCGCGGCGACCTCCTCGGGCGTCGGCGGGTCCGAGTGCAAGCAGCGTTCGGTCAGCCGCACGCAGCCGATGTCGGCCGAGTGACTCGCCACCACCGCATCACCGCCGAATACTATTTCGGTGGAGCCACCACCGAGGTCAACGACGACGAAAGGACCTGCAGCACTGTCCAATTCACCGACCGCGCCGCGGAACGAGAGCTCGGCCTCTTCGGCGCCGGTGATCACCTCCGCCACCGCCCCAGGCGACACCGCACCCAACACGTCGGCGGTCATCGCAAAAAAGGCATCGCGGTTGGCGACATCGCGGGCGGCCGATGTCGCCACCATCCGCACCCGCCGTGCACCGTGCTCTTTGATCAACGCCGCGTAATCGGTGAGCGCCGCGCGGGTACGGGCTATCGCTTCCGCCGCGAATTCACCGGTGGCGTCCACACCTTGGCCCAGCCGCACGATCCGCGTCTCCCGGTGCACATCGCGTAGCCGGCCACCGTCGAAGTCGGCGATCAGCAACCGGATCGAGTTGGTACCGCAGTCGATTCCCGCGAGCCTGCCGTTCACCATTGGCCGGCCACCAGAATGCCGGACATGGCGGGCTCGTCGGCCAGGATAGCCAGTGCCTCGTCGCCGAACGGGTTCACGCCGGGACCCTTGGCCAGCGAATGGGCGATCAGCACGTGCAGACACTTGACGCGGTCGGGCATTCCGCCGCCGGAGAACGTGGTCCCCAACGGTTCGATCGCGTCGCGTTCGGCCAGGTAGGACTCGTGGGCACGCCGGTACGCGGCCGCCAATGCCTGGTCCTGGTTTAGCCGCTCGGTCATCTCGCGCATCAGTCCCGTGGTCTCCAGTCTGCTGGCGGCTGCCGTCAGCGCCGGATGGGTCAGGTAGTACAACGTGGGAAACGGAGTGCCGTCAGGCAGTTTCGGTGCTGTCTTCACCACGCCGGGCTCACCATTGGGACAACGGTAGGCGATCTCGAGTACCCCGCGCGGCTCGCGCCCGAGCTGGCGCGCCACCGCTTCCAGGTCGGCACGATCAGCCACCGGGACCCGCGGGGTTCGGTGCGGGCGCCGGACCGGGTGATCCCGGTTCGGCCGGAGGGGGCGGGGGCACCGGCGAATTGGCCGGCGGCAGGTGCGGGGCGTCGGCAATGGTGTGCCACAGCGACGTGTACCACGGGTCGCCGTTGGCGGGCTTCGCCGACGGGGACCCGGGCTGCGTGGGCTCGGCCGCCGACGGTGGCAGCTGCACCTGGAACGGGATGTCTCCGGGCTTGACGAAGCCGAGCCGCTCGCGGGCCTGCGCCGCAATGTAGGCCGGGTCAGCGAGTTTGGCCTTCTGCTGTTCTAACTCCGCGACCTGGCGGCGCAGCGCCGCCTCGCTGGCGGCCAGCTGATTCATCTCGGTGCGCTGAGCGAAGTAGGTGCGCACCGGTCCGGCGATGGTCAACGTCAGCACGCAGATCACCGCCGCCAGCACCGCGGCGCGGCGGGCGGTGAACCCCAGCCGTTGCTCGGAGCGCTGCTCAACCGATTCGGCGGCTTGACGGGTGATGGGCTCGACGACATGCTCGTGCTGCGTTCGGGTGGTGGTCCGGCCGGGCTGGTTCGCCGTGGGAGACGTTCGCGAAGACGGCTTGGCGGACGGCTTGGCCGTGCGACGGCCCCGGCCCGAATCGCCGGCCTTCCCCGGACGCGATGCCGGGGAGCGCCGTTTCGAATCGGGCCGTTGCGCGTCAGCCATGTCAGCCGTTGAGCGTCAAGCTATTTCGACTCCACAGCGTATCGCGGGAAGGCCAGGTCGCCGGCGTAGCGGGCGGCGTCACCGAGCGCCTCTTCGATCCGCAGCAGCTGGTTGTACTTGGCGACGCGTTCGCTGCGGGCCGGTGCGCCCGTCTTGATCTGACCGCTGCCGACGGCGACCGCCAGGTCGGCGATCGTGGTGTCCTCGGTCTCGCCGCTGCGATGACTCATCATCGTCCGATAGCCACTGTGGTGGGCGAGCGCGACGGCGTCCAGCGTCTCGGTCAGCGTGCCGATCTGATTCACCTTGACCAGCAAGGCGTTTGCCACACCCTTGTCGATACCCTCTTCCAGGCGCTCCGGGTTGGTGACGAAGATGTCGTCGCCGACCAGCTGGACCCGGTCACCGATCGACGCGGTCAAAGTCGCCCAGCCGTCCCAATCGTCTTCGGACAGCGGGTCTTCGATGGACACCAGCGGGTACGAGCCCAGCAAGCCGGCGTAGAAGTCCGCCATCTGCTCGGCGGTGCGCGTGGCGCCCTCGAACTTGTAACCGCTTCCCTCGGTGAAGAACTCGGTGGCCGCCGCGTCCAGGGCCAGCGCCACGTCGGCGCCGGGCTTGAAACCGGCCGACTCGATGGCCCGGCTGATCAGATCCAACGCCGCGGTGGTCCCCGCCACGTCGGGGGCGAAGCCGCCCTCGTCGCCCAGGCCCGTGCTCAGGCCCTCCTTCTTGAGCACCGACTTCAGCGCGTGATACACCTCGGCGCCCCAGCGCAACGCCTCGGCGAAGCTGGGCGCTCCGATCGGCGCGACCATGAACTCCTGGATGTCGACGGCGGTGTCGGCGTGCGCGCCGCCGTTGAGGATGTTCATCATCGGCACCGGCAGGATGTGGGCGTTCGGGCCGCCGAGGTAGCGGAACAGCGGCAGTGCGGCGGAATCGGCGGCGGCCTTGGCGACGGCCAGGGACACGCCCAGGATCGCGTTGCCGCCCAGCCTGGACTTGTCGGGGGTGCCGTCCAGATCAAGCAGCGCCTGGTCCACCAGCCGCTGATCGTCGGCGTTCAGGCCGATCACCGCCGGACCGATCTCGTCCAGCACGGCCTGCACCGCCTTCTGCACGCCCTTGCCACCGTAGCGCTCGCCCCCGTCGCGAAGCTCGACGGCCTCGTGCTCGCCCGTCGACGCGCCGGACGGCACCGCCGCGCGGGCAAACGTTCCGTCGATCAGGGCTATCTCGACCTCGACTGTCGGGTTACCGCGGGAATCGAGGATCTCGCGGGCCCCGACCTGCTCGATAATCGGCACTGAGTTCTCCTTGCGTCTTCGCCGGTGCGTGCTTTCGCCGGTCAGCGATACATCCTGCTACAGCGGGTGGCCTTTCGCGTAGGCGGTCGCCCAATCCCGGACCGCCCGGGCGTAGACGCCGGAGTTGTTGTAGGCGCGCAGTGCGGTGATCCAGCCGCGTGGGGTTGCGAGATCCTTTCCACGCCAACACAGATAACCGGCGGCGGCGAGCGCGGCGTCGTCGATGTTGTCGGGGCTGACGCGGCCGTCGTTGTGAGCGTCGACACCATAGAGCCGCCACGTCTCCGGGATGAACTGCATCGGCCCCATGGCGCGCGTCACACCGTCCTCGTCCGTGACGTCCTCTTCCGTGTCGACGATGCGCAGCGTGCCGCCGCTGCCGTCCAGGCGGACACCCCGGATCGGGGGGCTCACATCGCCGTTGGGGGCCAACCGGGCGCCGCGGTAGGTGCCGTGATGGCTCTCGACCTGTCCGATGCCCGCCAGGGTGGTCCACGCGATGTGGCATTTGGGGTTCTCGACTTCGGCGACCCGGGCCGCGTAGGCGTAGGCCTCGAGCGCGATCACCGGGATCTCCAAACCCGGTGCCCGTTGCTGCGCCCATTCCCGTAACTGATCCGCGGGCCGACCGCTGGCATGAGTGTTGACCGGCGGCACCGGATCCCCGGCCGGTGGCGGCACGCCGTCGGGGATGAACAGGCTGAGCTGCCAGGTACAACTGGAGGCCAGAACGATCGCGGTCGCGCCGATCACGGCGGCCGCGCGCATCCAACGCCTCGGCGACACCATGCTTTCCTGAGCTCCCCTAAACTCGCCTGCACCAACTTCCGCCACACCATCGTCCCATGTGTTCGGGAACTACCCGGTTGCCTCGGGCCTCGGCGCACCGACATATCGTCGGTTTCAGCTAATCCCTGGTTAGCTGAAGGTCGCTTCGGCTAGCGCGGTCAGACCTAGGCCGACCACGGGGATTCGCAACCTCATCGGCGATATTACCGAGCGACACACGACAAATCGGGCAAACATTCCGGCAATCGCTCGCGTCGGAGCCCAAAAGTGGGAAATAACGCGCGGCAGTGCCGCCGTTCCGGCGCGGCAGTGCCGCCGTTCCGGCGCTGCGGGCCGGTCAGGCGTCGTCGGCGGCGACGTTGGCGGCGGATTCCGCTTCGACCAAGTCGGCGATCGGGCCGGCCTCGCCGTCGGTCTCGGGCTCCGGATCGCGCGGCCGGTCGTGGACCGCCGGCGCCCCGGCCGGCCAGTGCTCGCGCCACTCGTCCGCGGAGATCTCGCCGAGCGGCGCGACGTCGAACTCCTCGGGAACCCCGGTGCCGCGGCGTGCGGCCGAGATCGACCGCTCCACTTCGCGAACCGTTTCCACGAAGTCCAGAACGGCGGAGCGCAGCGCACTTTCGGCATCGACGTCGGCCGACACCGACACCGAGGTGATCGCCTCGGGGATCAGATCGGGCGGCAGGCCGGCCTTGCCCGCGCGCGCAATGACCTTCTGGGCCAGCGCCAATGCGGGTTGCCCGGTGTGCACATCGTCCATCACCGATTTCCGCGGCTTCTCGGCGGCCTTCCGCTCTTCCCACTGGGCCAACTGCTCTTCGAGCGAAATGGATTGCCCGGCAAGCACTCCCGGTACCCGATTGCCGAGCTTGCGCATCAGGGTGGCGGCGACGTCGTCGATGGTGAAGGGGGACTGCGCAGCGTCCTCGGCGATGCGCGCGTGGAACAGCACCTGCAGCAGCACGTCGCCGAGCTCTTCGCGCAACTGGTCGGCGTTGCCGCTACCGACCGCGTCCAGCAGCTCGTAGGTCTCCTCCAGCAAGAATCTGCGCAGCGAGTCGTGGGTTTGCTCGCTCTCCCACGGCCCGGCGGTGCGCAGCTTGTCCATCATCGCCACCGCATCGACCAGCCGTTCACCGCGCGGCGTGTCGGGCGCCGAGATCAGCCGGGCGCCGGCCGCCAACCGGGCGACGACGGCGGGGTGGTCGGGGTCCGACGACAGCAGCACCGGGGCGTCCTCGCCGGAGTGCACCGGGCGCGCCGCGGGCAGTGACCAGGGCACCGCGACGGGCATCTCTTCGGTGTATTGCACCTCGCCGGACAGGTGCTCGATGGCCTCGACGGGCACCAGCGAGGGACGGCGGGGGTCGAACAAGACGACGATCACGGGCGCCCCTCCTCTTCATCGCGTCGTCCCCCGCAAGCGGGTGGGGCCACCCCCAGCCGCACCGCGGCGAGGGGGCCTACCCCCACTGCATCGTCGCGGGCGGGGATCACGCCTGCCGCTCCTCACTTGCCATCGACGCAGGTAGTTCACTGGTTATACCAATGTCTGTCTGCGGTTTGCCCTGCAGTGCCGTCACCAGGTTGGCCACCATCTGCACCAGCTCGACATCGCGCAGCCGCGGCGCGCCCACCCCGCCGTCCCGCGGGATGGGAACCTGCACGGTGGACGTCGTGGCGCGGTAGCTCGCGGCCGGATACATCCGCTTGAGCCGCACCTGAGCCGAATCCGGCAGCGTCATCGGCGAGATCCGCACGGTCGACGCCGACGGCGCCGACACCTCGGTGATGCCGGCGGTGCGGCACAACAGCCGCAGTCGCGCCACCGCCACCAGCCGCAGGGCCGGTTCGGGCAGCGCCCCGTACCGGTCGATGAGCTCCTCGACGACCGCGTCGATCTCGCCGTCGGAGGCCGCGGCGGCCAGCCGCCGGTAGCCCTCCAGCCGCAGCCGGTCGCTGGCGATGTAGTCCGGCGGCAGGTGCGCATCGACCGGCAGGTCGATCCGCACGTCCTTGGGCTCCTCGGCGGTCGTGACGGTCTGGCCGTCGGCGGCCGCCCGGTAGGCCTCCACCGCCTCGCCCACCAACCGGACATACAGGTCGAAGCCGACCCCGGCGACGTGCCCGGACTGCTCGACGCCGAGCACGTTGCCGGCGCCGCGGATTTCGAGGTCTTTCATCGCGACGGCCATACCCGCGCCCAGCTCGTTGTTCTGCGCGATGGTGGCCAGCCTGTCGTAGGCCGTCTCGGTCAGCGGCGAGTGCGGCGGATACAGGAAGTAGGCGTAGCCGCGCTCACGGCTGCGGCCGACGCGGCCGCGTAGCTGGTGCAGCTGGGACAGGCCGAAGGTGTCGGCGCGCTCGACGATCAGCGTGTTGGCGTTGGAGATGTCCAGCCCGGTCTCCACGATCGTGGTGCACACCAGGATGTCGTATTCGCGGTTCCAGAATCCTTGCACCGTGCGTTCCAGCCGTTCCTCGGGCATCTGCCCGTGCGCCACGGCCACCCGCGCCTCGGGCACCAACTCCCGGATCCGGGCCGCCGTCCGGTCGATCGAGCTGACCCGGTTGTGCACGTAGAACACCTGCCCGTCGCGCAGCAGCTCGCGGCGCAGGGCGGCCGCCACCTGCTTGTCGTCGTGCGGGCCGACGTAGGTCAGCACCGGATACCGCTCTTCGGGCGGTGTCAGGATCGTCGACATCTCGCGGATGCCGGCCAGGCTCATCTCCAGCGTCCGCGGGATAGGGGTGGCGCTCATGGTCAGCACGTCGACGTGGGTGCGCAGCGACTTGATGTGCTCCTTGTGCTCGACACCGAACCGCTGCTCCTCGTCGACCACCACCAGGCCGAGGTCCTTCCAGCGCACCCCGGTCTGCAGCAGCCGGTGCGTGCCGATCACCACGTCCACCGATCCGTCGGCCATGCCCTCGACCACGGCCTTGGATTCCGCCGGATCGGTGAACCGGGACAGGCCTTTGACGGTCACCGGGAACCCGGCCATCCGGTCGGTGAAGGTCTGCAGATGCTGGTCGGCCAGCAACGTGGTGGGCACCAGCACGGCCACCTGTTTGCCGTCCTGGATCGCCTTGAACGCCGCCCGCACCGCGATCTCGGTCTTGCCGTAGCCGACGTCGCCGCAGATCACCCGGTCCATCGGGATGGGCTTTTCCATGTCGGACTTGACCTCGGTGATCGCGGTGAGCTGGTCAACGGTCTCGGTGTAGCCGAACGCATCTTCCATCTCGGCCTGCCAGGGGGTGTCCGGCCCGAACGCGTGCCCGGGGCTGGCCTGCCGCTTGGCGTACAGCGCGACGAGCTCGCCGGCGATCTCCCGCACCGCGCGGCGGGCCTTGGTCTTGGTGTTGGTCCAGTCACTGCCGCCCAGCTTGCTCAGCGCGGGCGCCTGCCCGCCGACGTACCGCGACAGCTGATCCAGCGAATCCATCGGCACATACAGCTTGTCGGAACCGCCGCCGCGCTTGCTCGAGGCGTATTCGAGCACCAGGTACTCGCGGCGGGCACCGCCGACGGTGCGCTCGACCATCTCCACGAACCGGCCGATGCCGTGCTGATCGTGCACCACCAGATCGCCGGCGGTCAGCGCCAGCGGATCGACGGTGTTGCGCCGCTTGGCGGCAAGGCGCTTGCCCTCGACGGCCGTCACCCGGCTGCCGGTCAGGTCGGTCTCGGTGATCACCACCAGCGTGGCGCCGGGGATGATGACGCCGTCGTGCAGCGGCCCCTTGAGCACACCGACCACGCCGGCCTTGGGTGTGGCACCCGATTCGAGCATGGCCGCAGGGGTGTCGCATTCGGCCAGCCGTTCCACCACGCGATGCGCGGTGCCGGCGCCGGGCGCGACGACGACGGCGTAGCCACCGGTGCTGACGTGCGCGCGCAGCATCGCGAAGATGCCGTCGATGTCGTGCTGATGCCCCCGGGCCGACGGGGCCGCCCGGATATCGAGTTCCACGGCCGACTCGTCGGACAGCTGGCTCAGCGTCCACCACGGGTGCCCGGCGCCCACCGCCGCGGCCCGCACCTCGTCGAGTTCGGCGAATCCCGATCCGCCGAACTGCGCGACGTCGACCGGGGCGTCGGTACCCAACGCGGCGACCGACCACGACGCTTCGAGAAATTCGCTGCCGGTTTTGATCAGGTCGGCGGCCCGGGTGCGGACCTTTTCCGGGTCACACAGCAAGACCGGTGTGCCCTCCGCCAATTGATCGGTCAGCAGCACGTGCTCGCCGGGCCGAAGCACCGGCAGCAGCGCCTCCATGCCGTCGACCGTGATGCCCTCGCCGATCTTGGCCAGCATGTCGGTGACACTGCCGGTGATGGCGGGCTCGGTGCTGCGGTGCCGGGCGGCCAGCTCGGCGGCCCGCTCCCGCACCTCATCGGTGAGCAACAGTTCACGACAGGCGACCGCGATCACGGTGTCGACCTCGATCTCCGGGATCGAACGCTGATCGGCGACCGAGAACATCCGCATCTCGCTGACCTCGTCGCCCCAGAACTCGATGCGCACCGGGTGCTCGGCGGTCGGCGGGAAGACGTCGAGAATCCCGCCGCGCACGGCGAATTCGCCGCGCCGGCCGACCATGTCGACCCGGGTGTAGGCCAACTCGGCGAGCCGGGTGATGACGCCCTCGAACTCGATTTCCGCACCGACGCTCAACGTGACCGGCTCCACGAGCCCCAACTGCGGCGTCATCGGCTGCAGCAGCGAGCGGACCGCGGTCACCACCACCTGCAGGGGCGGACCCAGCCGTGCGTCGTCGGGATGGGCCAACCGGCGCAGCACCGTCAAACGGGCGCCGACGGTGTCCACGCCGGGCGAAAGTCGCTCGTGCGGCAGCGTCTCCCAGGACGGGAAGACCGCGACGGCATCGCCGAAGACGCCGCGCAATTCAGCGGTCAAGTCGTCGGCTTCGCGCCCGGTCGCGGTGACTACCAGCAGAGGACCCAACCGCGCCAGCGCACTGGCCACGAAGAGCCGTGCGCTGGCTGGACCCACCAGGCTCAACTCGGCCGGCGAAGCGGCCGCGCTGTCGATCAGCTGCTGGAAGGTCGGCGCGGTGAGCGCCAATTCAACGAGCCCCGCGATCGGGGTTTCTGGGCGAGCAGCCCCCGGTGCGGTCATGATGAATTCCATTCTAGGGGCCCTCCGTGACAGGGCCGGACACACCGAACCACGTCAAGATCGAGCTCGCCGCCGTCAAGGGATCGTAAGAAAAGCACCACCGGATTACCCGCGGGCGCACGTTGAATTCATGACATTGCTGGACATCTTGCCGTCTCTGGGTCAGGCGGCTCCCCCGCGTTTCGATCCCGCGATCTGGCCAGTGACCGCGCATCCCGACGAGGAGGGCAGGCTGTGCGTCGGCGGAGTACCACTGGCCGATATCGCCGACGAGTTTCACACCCCGGCCTACGTGATCGACGAGACCGACTTCCGCCATCGCGCCCGCCGCTACCGCCGCACGCTGCGCGGCGTCGACGTCGTTTACGCCGGAAAGTCGCTACTGAGCACCGCGGTGGCCCGCTGGGCCCGCGAAGAGGGCCTCGGCGTCGACGTCTGCTCCAGCGGCGAGCTGGCCGTCGCCCTTGCCGGTGGAGTCGACCCGGCGCGCATCGTCATGCACGGCAACGCGAAATCGCCGGACGAGCTGCGCGAAGCGGTGCGCGTCGGCGTGGGACGCATCGTGCTGGACTCCGGCATCGAAATCGCCTACCTCGCCGGCCTGGCGCAACGCCGGCAACAGGTGCTCATCCGGGTCACCCCCGACATCGACATCCACGGCCATCGCGCCGTCACCACCGGTGTCAGCGACCAGAAGTTCGGATTCACGCTGCACGGCGACCGGGCCGACGTCGCCGCCCAGCGGGTGCTGTCGCATCCCATCCTCGATCTGGTCGGCCTGCACTGCCATATCGGTTCGCAGGTCACCGACCCCGCCCTGTACGGGGAGGCGATCCGCCGGATGATCGCCGCGATGGCCGACATCCGCTCCCGGCACGGCGTCATCCTCACCGAGCTGAACATCGGCGGCGGCCATGCCATCCCGTATGTCCCCGGCGATCGCGAGCTGGACCTCGACCAGCTGGCCGACGTCATCGAGGACGCACTCGATGAGGCCTGTGCCGCTGAGCATTTCCCGCGGCCGCAGATCGTGGTGGAACCCGGGCGGGCCATTTGCGGCCGGGCCGGCGTGACGGTGTACCGGGTGTGCTCGATCAAAACCCAGCCGGGTGGGCGCACCTTCGTCGCGGTCGACGGCGGCATGAGCGATAACCCGCGGGTGTCGCTGTATGGCGCCCGCTACACGGCCGCGCTGGCCAACCGGCATTCGATGGGACTCAAGCAGCGGGTCACGGTGGTCGGCCGGCATTGCGAGGCGGGCGACGAGATCGCCCGCGACATCGACCTTCCCGCGGACCTGCACCCCGGCGACCTGCTGGCCGTGGCCTGCACCGGCGCCTACCACCACAGTATGGCGTCGAACTACAACATGGTCGGCCGCCCCGCGCTGGTGGCGGTCAAGGATGGACGGGCCCGCGAACTGGTTCGCCGGGAGACGGTCGCCGACCTGCTGGCCCGCGACCGCGGGTGACCCGCGCCGCGTCGGCCGCCGAGCGTAAGCGCACTGCGGAAAATCCCGCCGAAAATCGCAGTGCGCTTACGCTCGCGAGCCGCGCCGGCTACTCGTCCCGCAGGCGGGGGTCGGCCTCCAGGTGGGTCAGCCCGTTCCACATCAGGTTCACCAGGTGCGCGGCCACCACTTCCTTCTTGGGCTCGCGGGTGTCCAGCCACCATTGCGCCGTCATCGACACCGAGCCGACGAGCGCCTGCGCGTACAGCGGCGCCAGCCCGGGATCCAGGCCGCGACGGGAGAAGTCGCCGGCCAGGATGGAACTGACCTGGTTGACGGCGTCGTTGAGCAGGCTGGAGTAGGTGCCCGAGCTGATCGCGGCCGGCGAGTCGCGGATCATGATCCGGAAGCCGTCGGTGCGCTCTTCGACGTAGGTGAGCAGCGCCAGCGCGACCCGTTCGACCCGCACCCGGGACCGGTTGTTGGTCAGCGACGACGTGATGCCGTCCAGCAGCGCCGACATCTCGCGGTCGACGACGACGGCGTACAAGCCTTCCTTGCCGCCGAAATGCTCGTAGACGACCGGCTTGGACACGTTGGCGCGCAGCGCGATCTCCTCGATCGAGGTGCCCTCGTAGCCGCGTTCGGCGAACAGCGTGCGGGCGATGCCGACGAGCTGTTGGCGACGCTCGGTGCCGGTCATCCGCGCACGCGGCGCCCGCGCTTCCTTCTCTACCTTGTCCGGGTCACGATCCAGCACGGCCACGTCAATCAGCGTATCGGTCCACAGCCGACAAGCGGCCCGCATCGACGTCGGACTAAAGTCTTCTTGGCGCGGTCGGTCTCAGCCCGCCGCTCGCCGTGGGTCAGCGATCCGTCGTGGTGTAATCGGCAGCACCTCTGATTTTGGTTCAGATAGTTCAGGTTCGAGTCCTGGCGACGGAGCTTCAATTGCCAGTTGCGATATCCCATCGTTTTTTGCCTTCACCGCAGCCGAAGTGACACGCTTGACGGCGTGTCGGCGCTTCCGCGCGCAGCCCGCGCGGGACAAACCCGAAGAGGAGGGTTGATGTCGTCTCCTGGTGATACCGCGGTCCTGGTGCTGGCGGCCGGACCCGGCACCCGGATGCGGTCGGACACCCCGAAAGTCCTGCACACCATCGGCGGGCGCAGCATGTTGTCCCATCTGCTGCATGCGGTCGCCAAGGTGGCGCCGCAGCACCTGGCCGTCGTTCTCGGCCACGACCACGAGCGGATCGCACCGCTGGTTGCCGACTGGGCCGACGCGCTGGGACGTCCCATCGTCGTGGCGCTGCAGGACCGGCCGCGCGGCACCGGCGACGCCGTGCTGTGCGGCCTGTCCGCACTGCCGCCCGACTACGCCGGGGTCGTGGTCGTCACTTCGGGCGACACCCCGCTGCTCGACGCCGACACGCTGGCCGACCTGATCGCCGCCCACACCGCGGCGGGGTCGCGTCAGGGGGCCGCGGTCACGGTGCTGACCACCACGGTGAACGACCCCAGCGGCTACGGCCGGATCCTGCGCACCCAGGACAACGAGGTCATGGCGATCGTGGAACACGCCGACGCCACGTCCTCGCAACGCGAGATCCGTGAGGTCAACGCCGGCGTCTACGCCTTCGACATCGCGGCGCTGCGCTCGGCGCTGAACCGGTTGAGCTCCGACAACGCCCAGCAGGAGCTCTACCTGACCGACGTCATCGCCATCCTGCGCGGCGACGGCCTGGCCATCCACGCCCGCCATGTCGACGACAGCGCGCTGGTGGCCGGCGTCAACAACCGCGTCCAGCTCGCGCAGCTGGGCGCCGAACTCAATCGCCGCCTCATCGCGGCCCACCAGCTGGCCGGCGTCACCATCGTCGACCCCGCCACCACCTGGATCGACGTCGACGTCAGCATCGGCCGCGACACCGTCGTCCAGCCGGGGACGCAGCTGCTCGGCCGCACTCAGGTCGGCAGTCACTGCGTCGTCGGCCCGGACACCACCCTGACCGACGTCAGCGTCGGCGACGGCGCCTCGGTGGTGCGCACTCACGGCACCGCGTCGTCGATCGGTGCCGGCGCGACCGTCGGGCCGTTCACCTACCTGCGGCCCGGCACGGTGCTGGGTGATGACGGCAAGCTCGGAGCCTTCGTCGAGACCAAGAACGCCACTATCGGCAAAGGCTCCAAAGTGCCGCACCTGACCTATGTCGGGGACGCCGACATCGGTGAACACAGCAATATCGGGGCGTCCAGCGTGTTCGTCAACTACGACGGCGAATCCAAGCGGCGGACCACCATCGGCTCGCACGTGCGCACCGGCTCGGACACCATGTTCGTGGCGCCGGTGACCGTCGGCGACGGTGCCTACACCGGCGCGGGCACGGTGGTCCGCAACGACGTCCCGCCCGGCACACTGGCGGTGTCCGCCGGTCCGCAGCGCAACATCGAGGGCTGGGTGCACCGCAAACGCCCCGGCAGCGCGGCCGCTCAAGCGGCCGAGGCCGCCCAGAAAGCCGCAGCTCAGAGCGCCCCCCAGGTCTCCAAGGCCGGCCCCTCCGCAGACGCCGAACCGACACCGTGAATTTGCTAGCTGGCAACCCGGCCACCTTTCCGTACGATTCGCTTCGTACGATGGGGCCTTCCATCCCCCACCCCGATTTGGCGAGGGCAGTGCGTTGAGCCACGACTGGACCGATAACCGCAAAAACTTGATGCTCTTCTCCGGCCGTGCGCATCCCGAGCTGGCCGAGCAGGTGGCCAAAGAGCTCGACGTCCACGTCACCGCGCAGACCGCGCGGGAGTTCGCCAACGGTGAGATCTTCGTGCGGTTCCACGAATCGGTGCGCGGCTGCGACGCCTTCGTCCTGCAGTCGGCCCCGGCGCCGGTTAACCGCTGGCTGATGGAACAGCTGATCATGATCGACGCGCTCAAGCGGGGCAGCGCCAAGCGGATCACCGCGGTCATGCCGTTCTACCCGTATGCCCGGCAGGACAAGAAGCACCGCGGCCGCGAGCCGATCTCTGCTCGGCTGGTCGCCGACCTGCTCAAGACCGCGGGCGCGGACCGGATCGTCACCGTCGACCTGCACACCGACCAGATCCAGGGCTTCTTCGACGGACCCGTCGACCACATGCGCGGGCAGAACCTGCTGACCGGCTACATCCGGGACAACTACCCCGACGGCAACATGGTGGTCGTCTCACCCGACTCGGGGCGGGTGCGCATCGCCGAGAAGTGGGCCGACGCGCTGGGCGGCGTCCCGCTGGCCTTCATCCACAAGACCCGCGACCCGCGGGTGCCCAACCAGGTGGTGTCCAACCGCGTCGTCGGCGAGGTGGCCGGACGCACCTGCGTGCTGATCGACGACATGATCGACACCGGTGGCACCATCGCGGGCGCGGTGAAGCTGCTGCGCGACGAGGGTGCCGGCGACGTGATCATCGCGGCCACCCACGGTGTGCTCTCCGACCCGGCCGCCGAGAAGTTGGCCGCCTGCGGCGCCCGGGAAGTGATCGTGACGAACACCCTTCCGATCGGCGAGGAGAAGCGTTTCCCGCAGCTGACGGTCCTGTCCATCGCCCCACTGCTGGCCAGCACCATCCGCGCGGTCTTCGAAAACGGTTCGGTCACCGGACTTTTCGATGGAGACGCCTAGATGGCCGATTCCGTCATCTATCACAACCCCAAATGCAGCACCTCCCGTAAGACACTGGACTTGTTGCGCGACAGTGGTATTGAGCCCACGGTCGTCCAATATCTGAAGACCCCGCCGTCGCGCGACGAGCTGGTGAAGCTGATCCGCGATGCGGGTATCGACGTGCGCACCGCGGTCCGCAAGCGCGAGTCCCTGTATGGAGAGCTCAACCTCGCGGACGCCAGTGATGACCGGCTGCTCGACGCCATGGTCGAACACCCCATCCTCATCGAACGACCCTTCGTCGTCACGCCGAAGGGCACTCGGCTGGCCCGCCCGATCGACGCGGTCCGCGAGATTCTGTGAATCGGCTCGGCCGCCTCGTGGCCGCCGCCGCGACGGCGGCGTTCTGCGTGGGCGGCTGTGCACCGAAACCGCCTGACTATCAATCGATCTTGTCGACCACTCCGACGACAACCACCACGAAGGCGGCGGACAAACCCGTCCCACTGTCGCAGTATCTACAAAGCATCGGAGTGACCGGACAGCCGGTGGCACCGGGATCCCTGCCCGACCTGACGGTGTCGATACCGACACCGCCGGGCTGGTCGCAGTTCACCAGCCCGAACATCAGTCCGCAAACGCTGATCATCTCCCAGGGCGGCAAGTTCCCCACCGCGCGGCTGGTGGTGTTCAAGCTCAACGGCGACTTCGACCCGGCCCAGGTGATCAAGCACGGCAACGACGATGCGCAACTGTTCGAGAACTTCAAGCAGCTGGACGCCTCGGGCGCGCCCTACAACGGCTTTCCCTCGTCGATGATCCAGGGCAGCTACGACCTCGAAGGCGGCATGCGGCTGCACAGCTGGAACCGCATAGTCATTGCGACCGGATCACCGCCCGCCCACCAGCGTTATCTGGTGCAGCTGACCATCACCGGCTTCGCCAATCAGGCTGCCGCACAGTCACCGGACATCGACACGATCATTCACGGATTCGTGGTCGCGGCAAAGTGATTCAGGCGTGCCGACCGGCCTCCTGTACGAGCTGAACGCGCGACGTCAGGCCGAGCTTGGCGTAGACGTGCGTCAGGTGCGTCTGCACGGTGCGCGGTGAGATGAACAGCCGCGCACCGATCTCCTTATTGGCCAGTCCTTCCACCACCAGCCGCGCCACATCGTTTTCCATCGGGGTCAGCGACTGCCAACCGCTGGCGGGGCGTTTGCGCTCGCCGCGGCCGCGTTGCGCGTATGCGATCGCCTCCTCGGTGGACAGTGCCGCGCCCTCGGCCCAAGCGATATCAAAGTCGTTCTGCCCCAGTGCTTCTCGTACCGCAGTCAGCACCGCATCGTAACCGGCCTGGTACATCGGCAGGCGGGCGTGCCCCATGCGCTGTCGGATCCCCACCGCCGCACCCAGCAGACGCGCCGCATACGGATGGTTGCCAGCGTCGGCAGCGATGCGGGCCAGGCATTCCAGGACGTCGCAAACCCGCAGGTACCCCTGGGTGCGGACGGCCAATGCGAGGGCGTCGTGAGCGTCGCGCAAGGCCCGTTCGGGATCGTTCTGCGCGATAGCGAGGAACGCGGACACGGTCAGCGCCCTCATGCGGTACCAGCCAGACACCACGGCCAGGGTGTCGTCGGCCCAACGGCGCGCGACTGCCAGATCACCGCAGGACAGCGCGGCCTCATTCATCGGGGTGACCAGTCTGGTGAAGAATACGCGCTGGGGATTGGTGTGCTGCCAGGCGTTTTCGGCCGCCCGCAGTGCCGCCGCTGCGTCACCGGCTGCCATGGCGGTGTTGGCGAACAGCGCATACACCGCGTCCTCCAGGAACCCGCCGATCGCCTCGGCGGCGGTGAGGGCCGATTGCGCCTCCTGGTATGCGGCGGCCACGTCACCCTGGAACACGTGCACCGTGCCGCAAGCCACATGGCCATAGACCTGCATCATGAGGTCTCCGGCCGCCTCCGCCTCGTCGACCAGTGCACGGCTGACTCGGCCGCCCCCCTCGATGTCTCCCCGCATCGTCAGCGCCACCGACAGCCATGCTCGACAGTGCCGGGAGAAAAACCGATCGCCGAGCGCGTCGGCGAGGTCACGTCCCTCTGCGGCGGCCGCGCATCCCGCGATCGGTTCGCCCCCCATGCAGGCGATGGCCGCTTGATAGCTGAAGATTTGGCACAGGCTCCACCGGTCGGAGGTCGCGCGCGCGAGATCAATCGCCTCGGCGAAATAGCACCGGGCCTCCTCGGCGCCGAAGTACACCAGCCTCCCGCGGGCGATGAGGGCCCGGGTGATCAGTGCCGGGTCGTCGAGCTGACGAGCGACGGTCAGGGCCTGCTCTGCCCGAGCCGGGTCCATCGGAGCGCCGATCCATGCCGAGAGGACCGCTTGTTGGGCCACCGCGGCCACCCACACCGCCGGTGCCATCGGCGAGCGATCCTCGCCGGCCAAAATGGCCTCCAGGCCGACCAGTGCTTCCTTCACCCGGCCGCCTCGTAACCACAACGGCCGCAGGGACTCGATGAGCTGCAGGCCTGTCGCCGGGTCGGAGTTCTCCAGGCTCCACGCGAAAGCGGCGCGCAGATTTTCGATCTCGGCTTGTGCCCACGCCAGCAGCTCATCGTCGCGGGCGTGGCCGCGCGATTCCAGCTCGGCGACTTTGGCGGCGTAGTAGTCGCGGTGGCGGGTGCGCACCGTGTCGGCCTCGCCCGACTCGCCGAGCTTTTCTTGGGCGTATTGGCGCACGGTCTCCAACAACCGGTATCGCATTCCCTCGCCGCTGTCCTCGGCAACCACCAAGGATTTGTCCACCAGCAAGCTGAGTTGGTCCAGTAGCTGATAGTGCTCCACTTCGCTGCTGGACCCGACCGCCTGGGCAGCATCGAGGTCGAACCCCCCGGCGAACGCCGCCAGCCGGCGGAACAACACCTGCTCGGGCTCGGTCAGCAGAGCATGCGACCAATCCACCGACGCTCGCAGCGTCTGCTGGCGACGCACCGCGGTGCGCGCACCCCCGGTGAGCAACCGGAACCGGTCATGCAGGCTGTCGACGATCTGGGCCAGCGACAGCGCCCGAACCCGCGCCGCGGCAAGCTCTATCGCCAGCGGCATCCCATCGAGGCGCCGACAGATCTCCTCCACTAGCGCGGTATTGCCCTCGCCGACAACGAAATTCGGCCGGGCCCGGCGGGCACGGTCGGTGAACAACTCGATCGCGTCATCGGTGAGCGACAAGGACGGTACGCGCCAGCTCAGTTCACCGGGTAAGCCCAACGGCTCACGGCTGGTGGCCAGAATCGTCAACTGCTGGCAGCCTTCCAGCAACTCAATCACCATGGCACCGCAGGCATCCAGCAGATGCTCACAATTGTCGAACACCAACAGCATCGTCTTCGCACCGATGAACCGGGTCAGCAGCTCCATCGTTGAGCGTCCCGGCTGATCGGGCAGACCCAGGGTTCGGGCGACGGTCACCGGCGCCACGGCCGCGACGGTGACCGGCGCCAGATCCACATACCACACCCCGTCGGCGAACTCGTCGGTCAGCCGCGCGGCGATCTCGACGGCAAGCCGGGTCTTACCGGCCCCGCCGGCACCCGTCAACGTCACCAGCCGATTCGCGGCGATGATCTCTCGCAACTCGGCCATTTGAGCTTGGCGCCCAACAAAACTCGTCAACCGAGCGGGAAGGTTCTGCGCGGCGGCCACGGTCCGCACCCGAAGTGGCGGAAATTCGTTGAGCAGATCCGGGTGGCACATCTGCACCACACGCTCGGGACGCGGCAGGTCCCGCAGTGGGTAGCTGCCCAGTTCGGCCAACCACACATAGTCGGGTAACCGATCCACTACCAACGATTCAGCGGCGCCCGACAACACCGTTTGCCCACCGTGGGCCAAGTCGCGCAGCCGCGCGGTCCGGTTGATCGTCGGGCCCGCGTAGTTGGCGTCGTCGCGCAGCTGAATCTCGCCGGTATGGATGCCGATGCGCAGCCGGATCGGGGCGAGCGGCGCCCGCTGCAAGTCCAGCGCGCACGCCACCGCATCGGACGCCCGGGCGAAGGCGGCCACAAAGCTGTCGCCCTCGCCTTGTTCGAGCGGGCGCACGCCGTCGTGCGCCGCGACGCACTGGTTGACGGTTTTGTTCAGCCGGACCAGTGCGTCGGTCATTTCCGCGGGTTGCGTCTCCCACAACCGCGTCGAGCCCTCGACATCTGCCAGCAGCAACGTCACCGTCCCGGTTGGCAGCAAATCGCTCACGCCAAAATCGCTCCAGGTTAGCGCTGGATTCTCTGCACCTTGGCTCATGGTAGTCAGCATCGCCTTCCGGTTGAAGGTAAACATCGGCCAGAACGCGCAGATCCGCCATCGGTGCATGCGGATCTACGACCCCCGCGCGCACAGAAATCCGCGTAGTGGCGGATGGTCTTGTCCGCGCTGCGCCGGATAGTCGACTCAAACCGACCGAGGAGACCCGATGACAATCGCTCAGACGACCACCCACCCAAGCGTTTTCGAAGCCGGCCTGCCCGTCATCGCCTACGACCACCTCACCGATCCCGACGAGGCGCACCGCATCATCGGCGCCGCCCGCGAGCTGTCGCCGATCGCGATGGGTCCGCACGGGCCGGAAGTCTTGAGCTACGAGCTGGTCCGAACCGTATTGCGCGACAGCAGGTTCGTCACCGCGCACGGGCTGGGACTCGACCTGCAGGGCATCACCTCCGGCCCGCTGTGGCACAGGGCGATCAGCAATATCCTCGGGCTCGACGGCGCTGCGCATCATCGGCTGCGCCGGCTGGTGTCGAAGGCGTTCGCGCCGCGCGGGGCGCAACGGCTGCGCGGGCTGGTCGTCGAGGTCATCAATGGCTTGGTGGAGCCGCTCACGGCCGTGGGCCGCTGCGACGTCGTATGCGATATCGCCCGCCGTTACCCCACGCCGGTCATCTGCGCCTTGCTGGGCGCGCCGCCCGAGGACTGGGACCTGTTCAGTGACTGGACCGATGACCTCAAGAAGATCTTCGATTGGAACGTCGCCGAGGACGGGCCGGCGATCTTGGCCGCCTGGGATCACCTGGACGCCTACCTGGAAGAGCTGATCGCGCGGCGGCGCGCATCGCTGTCCGACGACCTGATCTCCGAGCTGATCCGAAGCGAAGAGGACGGTGACCGACTGAGCCACGACGAACTGCTCATGCTGTGCGCGACCCTGCTGGCCGCCGGTACCGACACCACCCGCAACCAGCTCGCCGCCGCGGTGCAGGCGCTGGCCGACCACCCCGACCAGTGGGCATTGCTTTCCCAACGCCCCGAGCTGGCAACCCAGGCGGTGCACGAGCTGATGCGTTGTTACCCAATTGTTTTCGGTGCCGTGCGGCGTGCCGCCGAAGATGTTGAACTGGCCGGAGTCCGCATCCCCGCCGGCACCTTCGTGCTGGCCAACACCGCCTCGGCCAACCGCGACGCCGGCGTCTACGACTCGCCCGGCCGCCTCGACATCACCCGAGAGGACCCTCCGGCGGTACTCACCTTCGGCGGCGGCGTGCACTACTGCCTCGGCGCCCACCTCGCGCGCCTCGAACTGGCCGAAGCGCTGCGGGTGCTCACCCGACGCATGCCCAACCCCCGCCGAACCGGCCCGGCCCCGTGGAAGGCGATCAGCGGGATCACCGGCCCCGTCACCCTGCCGCTGGAATTCGACGTCGGGCACTAGGCGGTCTCGCGCGCTGCGCGATTAGTGTTGTCAGCCATGACTGGCTGGACCGCCGCAGATCTACCCTCGTTCGCCGAACGAACCGTCATCATCACCGGTGCCAACAGTGGGTTGGGCGCCGTGACCGCCCGCGAGCTGGCCCGACGAGGGGCCACCATCATCATGGCCGTCCGCAACATCCGCAAGGGCGAGACGGCGGCCCGTCAGATGGCCGGCCAGGTCGAGGTGCGAGAACTCGACCTGCAGGACTTGTCGTCGGTGCGCCGGTTCGCCGACGGGGTGAGCAAGGCCGACGTGCTGATCAACAACGCCGGCATCATGGCCGCCCCCTTCGCGCTGACGGTCGACGGCTTCGAGACCCAGATCGGCACCAACCATCTCGGTCACTTCGCGCTGACGAACCTGTTGCTGCCCAAGCTGACCGATCGGGTGGTGACGGTCTCGTCGATGGCGCACTGGCCCGGCAGCATCAACCTCGACGACCTGCACTGGCAGCAGCGGCGCTACTCGCCGTGGTTGGCCTACAGCCAGTCCAAGCTCGCCAACCTGCTGTTCACCAGCGAGCTGCAGCGCCGCCTCACCGCTGCCGGTTCGCCGCTGCGCGCGCTCGCCGCCCACCCCGGCTACTCGCACACCAACCTGCAGGGCGCCTCCGGCCGCAAGCTGGGCGACACGCTGATGTCGGCAGTCACCCGGCTGGTCGCCACCAACGCCGATTTCGGCGCCCGGCAAACCCTGTACGCGGCGTCCCAGGATCTGCCCGGCGACACCTTTGTCGGCCCCCGCTTCGGTCAGTTGGGCCGCACCCAACCGGTCGCGCGCAGCCGGCGTGCCCGCGACACGGCCACCGCCGCGGCGCTGTGGTCGTTGTCCGAGCAGCTGACGAAAACGAAGTTCCCGCTCTGAGCTCATCGGTCCCACCTGCCACCGAATTTCCCCTCTGAGGTGCAGATGCGCTAACCTGGCCGGGCGTCACGGCGAGGGTGGCTGGCTGGCCAGCACCGTTATCGACGGAGACCGACGAATCGTCGCGACCCCGGCCGTGCCCCGAAACACAGGCGAGCACACAGGAGCGACAAGATGGCCAAGCAAGCACTCAACCAGTTGAAGGTCGCGGTCCGCGCCGAGACCGGCAAGGGTGCGTCCCGGCGCGCGCGGCGCGACGGCAAGATTCCGGCCGTCCTCTACGGCCACGGAACCGACCCCCAGCACCTGGAACTCCCCGGGCACGACTTCGCCGCGGTGCTCCGGCACGCGGGCACCAACGCGGTGCTGACCCTCGACATCGAGGGCAAGGAGCAGCTGGCGCTGACCAAGTCGCTGGACATCCACCCCATCCGCCGCACCATTCAGCACGCCGACCTGCTCGTCGTGCGCCGCGGCGAGAAGGTCGTCGTCGAGGTCCGCGTCGTCATCGAGGGCGAGGCCGTGCCGGGCACCCTGGTGACCCAGGACGCCAGCGCCATCGAGATCGAGGCCGACGCCCTGTCGATTCCCGAGCAGCTGACGGTGTCGGTTGAGGGCGCCGAGCCCGGCACCCAGTTCTCCGCCGGACAGATTCCCCTGCCCGACGGCGTCAACCTGATCTCCGACCCGGAGACGTTGGTGGTCAACGTGGTTACCGCGCCGACGGCCGAGGAACTCGCCGAGGAGGGCGCGGGCGAGGTCACCGAGGAAGCCGCGGCGGCCGAAGGCGAAGCAGAGGGCGAGGCCGGCGAAGAAGCGGCCGCCGAAACCGAGTCCGAGTAACCGGATCACAACGTGGCCGAGCCGTTGTTGGTCGTCGGCCTGGGCAATCCCGGAGACAACTACGCCCGGACCCGGCACAACATCGGGTTCATGGTCGCCGACCTGCTCGCGGCGCGGATGGGTTCGAAGTTCAAGGCGCACAAGCGTTCCGGCGCCGAGATTGTCAGCGGCCGGCTCGCCGGGCACTCGGTGGTGGTGGCCAAGCCGCGCTGCTATATGAACGAATCCGGCCGTCAGGTCGGGCCGTTGGCGAAGTTCTACTCGGTGCCACCGGGCGACATCGTCGTCATCCACGACGACCTCGACCTGGACTTCGGCCGTATCCGGTTGAAGATCGGTGGCGGCGAAGGCGGCCACAACGGTCTACGATCGATCGCTAATGCTCTGGGCAGCAAGGACTTTCAGCGGGTTCGCATCGGAATCGGTCGGCCACCGGGACGCAAGGACCCGGCGGCGTTCGTGCTGGAAAGCTTCACCGCCGCCGAGCGCGCCGAGGTTCCCACCATCTGTGAGCAGGCCGCGGATGCGACCGAGCTACTGATCGAACTCGGCCTGGAGCCCGCGCAGAACCGAGTCCACGCCTGGTAGGGCCAACCCCGGACTAGGTGACCAGGCTGACGGAGGTCGAGCGCCGCAACTTGCCCGACGGCGTCTTCGGGATGGTCCCCGGACCGAGCACCACCACGTTGCGCGGCCGCACGTCGACCTCGGCCACCACCTCCCGGGCGACCTGGTGCTCGATGCGACGCACCTCGGCCTGGTCCTGGAAGGCGTTGGACTCCACGGCCACGGCGAACGTCTCGCGGGAGTGTCCGGCGTCCAGCCGCACCGCCACGGCGCAGCCGGGCCGCACCCCTTCGACGCGGCAGGCGGCGCGCTCGATGTCGGTGGGATAGATGTTGCGGCCCGCCATGATGATCACGTCCTTGACGCGGCCGCAGACCACCACGTGGCCTTCTTCGGTCAGGTAACCGAGGTCGCCGGTGTCATACCAGCCGTTCTCGTCCTGGGCCGAGATGAAGCCGCCCATGGTGAGGTAGCCGGGCGTCAGCGACTCGCCGCGCAGCTCGATGACACCGACGCCGCGGGGCGGCATCACGTCGCCGTTCTCGTCGATGATGCGCGCCTCGAGGTCGCGCAGCAGCGGACCGAGCGTGGCCAGCCTGCGGGTGTTGCCCTTGGTGGCCGGCACCGCGCGGCGCAGCGCGGCCAGCAGGTCCGCGTCCACCTCGTCGACGACCAGGCCGGCGTTGCACTCAGAGAACGACACGGCCAGCGTCGTCTCGGCCATGCCGTAGGCGGGCAGGATCGCCGAGGGCCGCAGGCCGAACGGCTTGCCGGCGTCCAGCAGGTCCTCGACGTCGGCGGGTTCGACGGGCTCGGCACCCGAGAGCGCGAAGCGCAGGGTGGACAGGTCGAAGTCACCGGGCTTGGCGTTGCGGCGCAGCCGCTTGGCCAGCAGCGCATAGGCGAAGTTGGGCGCCGCGGTCATAGTGCCCTTGTACTTGTCGATGAGCTTGGCCCACAGCAGCGTGTCGCGCAGGAAGTCCATCGGGGTGACCTTGACCAGCTCCGCACCGAAATACATGGGGATGGTGAGGAAGCCGACCATGCCCATGTCGTGGAAGCAGGGCAGCCAGCTGACCATGACGTCCTTGGTGACGTCGTACTGGGCGCCGATGAACATCGCCTCGGCGTTGGAGTAGATGTTGCGGTGGGTGATCTGGACGGCCTTGGGAGATCCGGTCGAGCCGCTGGTCAGCTGCATCAACGCGAGCGCATCCTCGCCGACCTCGACGGGTTCGATGGGCTCCGCGGCCAACAGGTCGGCCACGGTGACGACCTTGATGCCCTTCTCCTCCAGCACCGGGATGGCCACCAGAAACGGCTCGGAGACGACGACGGCCTTCGCCTCGATCATGCCGATGACGTTCATGGTGTCCTCGGCCCAGACGGCCAGGTCCGTGCGCGGCGTGGGCTGGTGCAACATGGTCAGGCTGGCCCCGCGCATCCACAGACCCTGCGCCGTCGGCGCGATCTCCACCGGATACCCGGCGAGCACACCGACGGCGTCGCCATGCCCGATGCCCGCGGCGGCCAGGCCACCCGCGATGCGGCGCGCGCGCTCGTGGACCTCGCCCCAGGTGTGGCGAACCGGTTCGTGAGGTTCACCGGTGACCATGCCCGTCGTCGCGGACCGGGCATTGCGGTACATCTTCTCGGTAAACCTGCTCACAAACCCCTCCTCGGTTCCAGCCCTCGTCGCAACGCCCGGAATCTCATGTTCCGCCGTCGGGTAACACTTCGCCGCAAGCACGCAAACACAGTTGGGCGGCGGTTAGGTCTCGGATCGATGATGTGTCCGAGCCCGCCGCAAGCCGGCGCCGCTCGGCCACTCGATGCGCACGAAACAGGCCCGAGAAGCCTTGCCGGGCCCGATTCGATCGCCCGCCCGGACGCCCGGCGGACGATGAATTCAAGTGATCTTGCTCAACGCTTCCCGTCACCGCGCATTATCTTAAGCTCCTCTTAGGGACGCGCAAAACTAATGCGCAAATTGGGAAAATTTTCACACCTCGGTGGGTGCGGGGACCACGCGCGCGCCCACCACCGGCCCGCTGGCGACCCGCACCGTGCGGCAGACACCCGCCCCCGACACCTCCGCGCCGACGTCGACCGCAGCGGCGGCCGACGAACACAGGAACGCACACGTGGGGCCCGAACCGGAGACGATGCCCGCCAGCGCGCCGGCCTGGACACCGGCGCGCAGCGTCCGCCGCAGGGCGGGGCGCAAACTCACCGCGGCCGCCTGCATCTCGTTGCCCAACAGCGGCGCCAACTGCTCGGCATCCCCGGCGGCCAGGGCGGCCAGCACCGGCCCCGGAGCGGGCAGCCGGGGCGGATCGCCCGCCTCGCGCAGCCGGTCCAATTCGGTGAACACCGCCGGCGTCAGCAGCTCGCTGTCGGCGAACGCCAATACCCAGTGGAAGGTGTTGCGGGACAACACCGTCGCCAACTCCTCGCCGCGACCGGTGCCCAGCGCGGTTCCGCCGTGCAGCGCGAACGGCACATCACTGCCCAACCGGGCGGCCAGCATGCGCAGGTCGCGGCGGGGCACGTTGAGTTCCCACAACGAGTTCATCCCGACCAGCACGGCCGCCGCGTCGGCGCTGCCACCCGCCATGCCGCCGGCCACCGGAATGGATTTGTCGATCATGATCGACACGTCCGGCGCCCGGCCGACGTGTTCGGCCATCAGCTCGGCGGCCTGCCAGGCCAGGTTGCGTTCGTCGGTGGGCAGCTTCTCGGCGCCCTCGCCGACGATCTCGAGCGAGAGCACGTCGGCATTGCGGACAGTCACCTCGTCGAGCAGCGAAACGGCCTGAAAGATGGTGTTCAGCTCGTGGTAGCCGTCCTCGCGGCGGTCACCGACCGCCAGGTAGAGGTTCACTTTTCCGGGCACCCGAACGGTGACCGAGCCGGTGGGAACCCACTGGGCGGCGGTATTGCCGTCAGACGCTGACACCGCAGCAGACTATCGCTGCTGGGAGCCAACCACACGCATCGGCGCTGTGGCGGCCCGCCGTCAGCCGGCAGACGCTCCTTGCTCGGCGGTCCGCGCGGCCGCCTCGGCGGTGCCGTGCGGCCGATCGGCGGATCGCTGCAACAACCGGACGAAGTCGTCGATCGACAGCGTCTCACCGCGGCGGGCGGGGTCGATGCTGGCGGCCAACAGCCGATCCGCCGACTCGTTGCCCGAACCCGCCCAGTCCACAAACGCGTTGCGACAGGTCTTGCGCCGCTGCCCGAACGCGATGTCGATCAGTTCGAACACCTGGTGGCGGAAGGCCTCGTCGGTGGGCCAGGGCGAGGTCGCGTACCGGTCGATGCGGACCAGCCCCGAATAGACCCGGGGAATCGGCCAGAAGACGGTCGGCGACACCATGCCGCAACGGCGAACCTGACCGTAGAAGCGCACCTTGACGCTGGGCACGCCGTACTCCTTGCCACCCGGCTCGGCGGCCAGTCGCTCGGCGACCTCGGCCTGCACCATGACGGTCACGGTTCGAATGGACGGGAACTCGGCGAGCAGGTGCAACAGCGCCGGCACGGCGACGTTGTAGGGCAGGTTGGCGACCAGGGCGGTCGGCTGCACGGCGAGTTCGTCGCGGCGCAGGGTCAGGACGTCGTGGTTGACCACCGTGAGGCGTTGGGCCTCGCTGTTGGAGTGCTCGGCGACGGTTTGGGGCAGCCGCTCGGCCAATACCGGGTCGATTTCGACGGCGGTGACGGCGGAGCCGCGATCCAGCAATGCCAGGGTGAGCGACCCCAGACCGGGCCCGACTTCAAGGACGTGGTCAGCGCGGCTCACCCCGGAGGTCGCAACTATCCGGCGCACCGTATTGGCGTCGTGGACGAAGTTTTGGCCCAGGGATTTCCGTGGCCGAAAATCAAGTTCTTTGGCCAGCCGCCTGATCTCGGTACGCCCGAGCAGCCGGATGGTCAGCGCGCACCAGCTCTTCCACTGCAGACTGGCCACGCACCCCAACCCTGGCGCTCACGGGTCACCTCGGCAACGGTGATCTGCTCCTCGCGGGTGGCGAGGTCGGCGCGGGCGGCGAACCGCAACCCGCCGTTTCGCTCCCACGTGCCCTGGTCGAACTGCACACCGCCGTAATACCCATTACCGGTGTTGATAGCCCAGTTTCCGCCGGCCTCACAGCCCGCGATCGCATCCCAGATGGAGCCGTCGGTGACCGGAGGCACTTCGGTGCCGGGCTTGGTGCCGATCCGGACCACCGAGTCACGGGCGGGGACGATCACCGTGTTGGCGATCGGCAGCCGGCCGGTCTCGACGCCGTTGACGGTCGCCACCGAGAAGGTGACGTCCTGCGTGCCCGGGCTGCCCGGATCCTCGACGACCTGGCGGCTCATGTTCATGCCCGGATCCTCGATACGACGGGCACTGGGCGGCAGCGGGATGCGCTCGGTCACCTGATGAATCCGGTTCCGGGTCACCTGGACTTCCATCCCGTCGACGATCGGCGCCGTCGCGGGGGGCGTCACCTGATCGCTGTCGAGCAGCGGGGCGCCGGCGGCGCTCAACAGGCCGGCCACATTCGGCGCCGCCAGGTGCACGTTGCGGATCGCGCCGCCATCGTTGATGCGGACGGTCTTGGCGCTCACGACGGGCAGCGCCATCCCGGCGAGCGGAACGCGGCTGGCGCGGTTGGCCGCCGCCGGGGCGGTGTCGGTCATCGCCAGCTGGGCCAGCGCTTCGTCGACGGTGGACGCGGTGGTCCACACCTGCTTGGTGTCATGACCATCCAGCGAGATCTGCAGGGGGCGGCTGCGCCGCAACACGATCTTGCCGGCGTCATGAATCGCTACGTCACCGGCGGGATACAGGTCGTCGCGCTCGTCGATGACGAAACCGTTCTCCTGGACGACGTCGATGACCCGGGACTTCATGGTGGTCACCCGCATGGCGACCCCGTCGACGGTCAGCGTCACCGTCTTGCACACCGAGACCGCATATCCGCCCGCGAATGCCAGGACTACCAACAGTCCTCCGACTACGAGACGCAACAGTGGCGAAGGATTCTGATGAAGTTTTGTCAATACACTCAACGCGCGTTACCCAACCCTCAACAACCCACTCATTCGGCAGCAAGTCACAAATTAAGGGCCCGCAGGCCCTACCGTTCGATCACAAGACGGTAACGAACCGGTCAACGTACGGCAACTCCAACGCGGCGATGTTATAAGAATCGCCTGGTCGTTGACGTCACACTGTGACCAATCCGTACACCCGCGCAGCGTTGCGAGTTGTTATCTCGGCCAGCTCTTCTGGGCGACGATCCACCAGTTCGGCGATCGCCCGAACAGTATAAGGAAGGCAATACGGCTCATTCGCCGTCCCCCGATAGGGGTGTGGCGTCAAGAATGGCGCGTCGGTCTCCACCAGCAACTGCTCCAGCGGTATCGACGGGATGGCTTCGCGCAGGTTATGCGCATTGCGGAAACTCGCGGTGCCGGACAGGCTCAGCAGCCATCCGGCGTCCACGCAGCGGCGGGCCATGGCCGCATCCGAGGAAAAGCAGTGGAAGATCACGGCGTCCGGGGCGCCCTCGGCCGCCAGCACGTCGAGCACCTCGGAGTCGGCGTCCCGGTTGTGGATCATCAGCGGTTTGCCGCACCGCTTTGCCAGGTCGATGTGCCAGGCGAACGCCTCCCGCTGCACGGCCGGCTCGGCGCAGCCGTCCAGGCGGCCGGGCCAAAACAGGTCCAGGCCGGTCTCGCCGACGGCCACCACCCTGGGATGGGCCACGAGTCGCTCGATTTCGGTGCGGGCGGCGTCGTCGAGCGCGTTGGCGCGCGTCGGATGCAATGCGACCGCGGCATAGACCCGCGCGTCCCACTCGGCGGCGCGCGTGACCCAGCGTGCCGACCCCAGGTCGTCGGCGATCGTGACGACCGCGCGCACTCCGACCGCCGCGGCGCGGTCCACGATCGCCCGCACGTCCTCGGCGTCGGCGGCACCGCACGCATCCAGATGGGTGTGCGCGTCGACGAGTGGGCGCAACGGCTCGGGCGCCGGGGGCGGCTGACGATTGGAACTCACGCGCACACATTATGGGGCCCACAAATAAGGTTGAGGGCGATGAGGCCCTATTACGTCACCACCGCGATCACCTACCCCAACGGCGATCCGCATATCGGCCACGCGTACGAGTACATCGCGACCGACGCGATCGCCCGGTTCAAGCGGCTCGATGGATTCGATGTGCGGTTTCTGACCGGCACCGACGAGCACGGCCTCAAGATGGTCGAAACCGCGGCGGCCGAGGGCATCCCGACGCCCGAGCTGGCCCGGCGCAACTCCGACGTGTTCCAGCGGCTGCAGGAGCGGTTGAACATCTCCTTCGACCGGTTCATCCGCACCACCGATCCCGACCACCACGAGGCGTCCAAGGAGATCTGGCGCCGGATGTCGGCGGCCGGCGACATCTACCTGGACACCTACTCGGGCTGGTATTCGGTGCGCGACGAACGGTTCTTCGTCGAATCGGAGACCGAACTCCTCGATGACGGGACCCGGTTGGCCACCGAAACCGGCGCCCCGGTGACCTGGACGGAGGAGCAGACGTACTTCTTCCGGCTGTCCGCCTACGCCGACAAGCTGCTGGCCCACTACGCGGCGAACCCGGACTTCATCGCCCCCGACGCGCGGCGCAACGAGGTGGTCAGCTTCGTCTCGGGCGGGCTGCGCGATCTGTCCGTCTCGCGCACCTCGTTCGACTGGGGCGTGCAGGTGCCCGAGCATCCCGACCACGTGATGTACGTCTGGGTCGACGCGCTGACCAACTACCTGACCGGGGTCGGCTACCCCGACACCGAATCCGAGCAGTTCCGGCGCTACTGGCCGGCCGACTTGCACATGATCGGCAAGGACATCATCCGGTTCCACACCGTGTACTGGCCGGCGTTTTTGATGTCGGCCGGAATCGAGTTGCCGCGCAGGGTTTTTGCGCACGGGTTTTTGCTCAACCGCGGCGAGAAGATGAGCAAGTCGGTGGGCAACGTCGTCGACCCGGTAAACCTGATCGACACGTTCGGCGTGGACCAGGTGCGCTATTTCTTGTTGCGGGAAGTTCCGTTCGGACAGGACGGCAGTTTCAGCGAAGACGCCATCGTCACCCGGATCAATTCCGATCTGGCCAACGAGTTGGGCAACCTGGCGCAGCGGTCGCTGTCGATGATCGCCAAGAACCTCGACGGGGTGGTTCCCGAACCCGGCGAACTGGTCGCCGCCGACTCCGAGTTGCTCGCGGCGGCCGACGGTCTGCTGGAACGCGTGCGGGCAAGTTTCGACTCGCAGGCGATGCATCTGGCCCTGGAAGCGATCTGGCTGATGCTCGGCGAGGCCAACAAATACTTCTCGGCACAGCAGCCGTGGGTCCTGCGTAAGAGCGAGTCCGAGGCCGATCAGGACCGATTCCGCACCGTTTTGTACGTCACCTGCGAAACCGTCCGCATCGCCGCGCTGCTGATCCAGCCCGTGATGCCCGAGTCGGCCGGCAAGCTGCTGGACCTGCTCGGGCAGGCCCCCGATCAACGAACCTTCGCCGCCGTCGGCACCCGCCTGGCACCCGGGACGGCGCTGCCCGTCCCGGCGGGTGTGTTCCCCCGCTATCAGCCGGTTTCCGACGTCGAGTGAGCAGAAGGTAGTGCTGCCGACCGGGCAGAGCACCCCGCACCGGAGTTGAGTGAGCAGAACGCGTCGCGCGCCGACCAGGCAGAGCGTCCGCCGCGGACGTAAAGTGAGCCGAAAGCGTGAAGTGGAGTAACCCGCGTGTTAACACGAATACTTCGGTGCCGCATTAGAGTGAAGTACTCAACATATCTTCTGGCGTAGACCATAATCTTCGGTGTGGAACGACGCCAGAACAGCCACCAGAGCCAATCGCCGATGACGACCTTGAAGGAGCTGCCCGCCCTGGTCGTGCTGGAGCGGATCCCGGTTCCGGTGCTCGCCATCGGCGATGACGGCAGTATCTTGTTCGCCAACACCGCATTTGCCGACATGATGGGCTACGAGCCAGACGAGGCCTTGTCACTGCGATTCGAACAGATCTTCCATCAGGCGCCGGCGTCGGATTCACTGTTGGCGACCGTGCACGCTCTGGCGAACATGGTCGTCGAGCTCGCGCACAAGGACGGTTCGGTGGTGCGCGCGATGATGAGCAAGTCCGCCGTGCGGCGGGCGGACGACCAGTTCGCCCTTGCGGCGTTCCAGGATCTGACCGAACAGCTCTGGGAAGAAGCGCGCTAGCTGTACCCGGCTCAGCGGGTCAGCCGGCGACCGTCTTGCGCCGCCGCGGCAGGCCGCCGGACACCGTGAGCCGGAAGTAATCGAACGAGGCATTGCTGCCCACCGCCAACCGCGGCAGTGCCAGCGGGTCGCAGCGACGATCGGCGAACCCCGGGGCGGTGGACAACGCCCAGCGCACCCCGCGTCGACGCAACGCATCCTTGGCTCGGGAATCGAAATCCTGTGGCCGGCCGTTGGGGTAGGCGAATACGGTTGGCGTCCGGCCGATTTCACGTTCGAGGGCTGCGCAGGAATCGGCGATCTCCCGCTCGACCTTGTCGTCGCCGCACCGGGCGAGGATGGGATGGGTCACCGTGTGCGGATACAGCGTCATCAGCGGATCGCCGGCAAGTTCGCGCGCCTCGTCCCAAGTGAGCATCCGGAACGGGCCGGCGTCGCCGTCGCCGCGCTGCCCGAGCGCGCCCAAGATGTCGTCCAGCACCGCGATACGTTCCGCGTCGGCAACGTTCTTCAATGCCTCGACGGCCGCCACGTAGACCCTGCCACGGCTGGTGCTGCCGTCAAGCGAGCGGCTGCCCAATCCCAGTGCCGACAAATCTATTTCGGTGGCGTTGCTGCGGGCGATCGCGAGCCACAGCCGGTCGGGCCACAGGGTTTCGGCGGTGCCTATCGGGCCCGTCGCGAGGAACACCGCCGCGGGCAAATTCAGGTCGCGCAGCACCGGCAGCGCGTGGGTCAGGAGGTTTCGGGTGCCGTCATCGAACGTGATCGCCAGCGCGCGCGGCGGCAACGTCCCGGCGGCAAGGTTAGCCAGCGCCACCTCCAGCGGAAGGACGTTGAAGTGCTCGGCCACGTACTCCAATTGGCGGCGATACAGTGCCGCACCGTTGACATGCCAGCACGGTGGCGACAGCGGTTGGTCTTCGACGCCGTGGAACATGACGATGGCCAGCGCGCCGCGGTGGCGTCGTCGCGTCAACGCCGGAACCGCGGCGGCACAGAGCAGTCCGGCCGCGACGCTCTTGATGGCCGGCCGCATCAGCGTGCCCCTGTCTCGCGCAAGTGCCGAACGCTATCGGCGCCGCCATGATTCGCGTCTGACGCGCCACAGGATCACCCCGGCGCCAACGATGGCCACGGCGCCCCAGCCGGCGCCGAACCACCACAGCCAGTCGAGGTCTGAATGGCCTCCCGAACCCGCGGCGGATGCACCCGCGACCAACGGCGGATGGTCGACGGTCACCGGTTCTTGCCCGGGCACCGACACCACCGCGACACCCTTGAGCCGCTGCCAGTGCTTGTTGTCGTCGCTCTTGAGCCACCGGATCAGCTCGTCGAGCTGTCCGGGCGCTCCGTTGGACGTCGCGATCAGCAACGACCTGCCGCGGTGGAAAACCGTTTGGAGGGAGGCGAATCGCAGCACCGGGTCCAGCGTGAGCTTGGCCGGCTTGTCACCGGACCCGACGGCGCTGACGGTGATCGGGCCGCTGGGTCCCGCGGTCACCGGCAATACCACGTCGGACTGGTTCCATCCGTCGGCGGAGATCAGTAGCGCGGGGTTCGAGGAATCGATCGCTTGTTTGACGCTGGTGACCGTGGTGTCGATCGGAATCGAACTGATGCGCTGCAAACCGACCATGATGTCGAGCGCGCGTACGGTGTCGATGAACGAGTGCTCGGCGATGCCCACCTGGACGCGAGGCATCAGGGTCTGGGGCACCGATTGAAAGCCATCGGGCACCGGCGGCGCGGCGGGGCTGCTTTCAACCGCGCTGTCGCCGTTGATGTTCAGCGTGAGGAGCTGGTTCCCGGGCCCGGCGGTGTAGAAGTCGCCGCAGTGTCCGACATTGCTCGCCACATCGAGCACCAACTCAATGTTGGTGTAGCGCTGCAGCAGCCGGTCCGGCACGTCGACCCAGTGGTCGATGGTGCCATGACCATCGGTCGGCCAATGGTCGATGGTCTCCGAGCCGACCGTTACCGCGAACTGGCCGACGCCATTGTTTGACGTCGGGGTGTACGACCCCTGCAGATGCACCCGCACCGAGTGAATGGATCTGCCAAATCTGGTCTGGTCCACTCCGATCGATACCCGTGGTTGCAGGGACGTCGAGTTGGCGAAGGGCTGCCCGAGCTCGCGTAGCGAGGCGGCATTGCCGGGTAATTGCACTTTGGGCTTGGGTGAATCCAGCGCCGCCTTGGACGACAGGGCAAGTTCCGACACGTCGCTGAACAACACGGCTGTCTCCGAATCGTCGGTTCGGTTCAGCGGTCCCGAAACCAGCAGCCACGGCACGCCGGAGGAGCCTTGCAGTGAAAGCCCGTTGTCCGGGCCCTCTTTGATGACGACCTGGCGTTCCAACGATTGCGGCGGGCCCGGGGGCGCGGTCTGGCCTTCCTGCAGTGGGACCACCACAATGTCGGGAACCTGTTTGCCGTAGTGCGCGGCCGCGGAGGCGGCGAATTGAATTGCCGTGTCGGACTCGGCCGTCGACGGCGATTGCGGTAGATAGATGGTCAGCTTGCGCAGCACCGGCGGCAGGAAATGCGCCACCGTGGTGGGCGGCAGTTCGACACCGGTGTAGGTGACCGTTCCATTGGTCAAACGCAGCGGGCTTTCCTGGTATAGGCAATATCCGTCCAGCGGAACCAGGTATGCGTGCACGGTTACCGTCAGCCAGTTATCGGTCACTTCCGCGCCGGCCAACGGGATGGCGATCGGTGTCTGATCGGCGGTGGGCAGGTTCAGCCTGGCCAGCGTGCGCTCGCCCTGCGTCACGGTGATCAAACCCGACCGCAGGTTGACGGGCAGTTCGACCGTCGCATTCAGAACGGTGGGGGTCAGCCCCCGCAGCACCGGCACGGTCAGTTGCTGGCTGCTTGTCAGGCCCCAGAATTCCAGGGTGGCGGCAGACCCGACGTCAAGCAGTGAGAGGGTCGTCGTGGAATCCGCCGATGGCGCCGGGTCGGCCGGCGCACCCCATGATGCCGGAGCACTCATCACCAAGAATCCGACGACACCGGCCAGCGCAATTACTCGACCGAGAGTTTTCCGGTACATCACCGGAACAGTATGCATTGTCGAAAGCGCTTCAACCCCAATAACGGAATTGCCGTCGTGGCAACCCCGAAAAGGTATCTAACAACACCTTTTCGAAATCCTGCGGCGCCCGGGCAACGGCTCTGGCCGGATCTAATCGGCTTCCGATTCCGCCGCCGCCTCTTCGCGGGCGGCCCTGGCCGCGGTATGACGCATTTCTTCGCGCCGCAGGAATTGCCGAAAGTAGGGCAGCGACGCTTCCGAGACAACGCCGGGAAGCAGCAGGTTCCATATCTGATGCAGGCGCGCGGTGGGGTCGCCGATGATGTCGCCGATTCTGCCGTGGCTGGATATGGCGTTAGTCACCAACCGCGCCCCGAAAATGGTGCCGATGATCGAAGCGCTGAGCACGTCAGGGTCGATTTCGGTACGCAGGTCGCACTCCTTGACCGCGCGTCGGGCCTCTTGCGCCGTCTCCAACATCAGGTTCGCGTAGAAGCGCGAGGCCGCTTCGTTGAATCCGCTTAAAGCCGAGGCCAATTGCGCGGCCGCGCGGGCCATTTTGTCCGAGCTCAACACCTCGACGATCGTGAATGTGCCGTGCAGCAGGTTCTCCAGCCCCGGTGACGACGCCCCGCACACATTGCGGAAAGCGCTGAGAAGTGTGTCGGAGCCTTCTTCGATGATGTTCGACGCCAACGATTCTTTGGAATCAAAGTGGTGATAGAGGGCACCCTTGGTCATTCCGGTCCGCTCGATGATGGTGCTCCATCCAGCGGCGGCGTACCCGACGTCGCCGAACACCTCGATCGCGGCGTCGAGAATTTTGCGACGCGTGGCCTCAGACCGAACCTGGCGCGCCATTGTGCACGCACCTCCGGAGTCTCATCGGATGCGCAGGGTGCTCATCTAACTTCACATTGCCCGCAAGACGGCCAACAGTAGCAGCCGACATCGCAGTGGTCCGACCTTTCGACGCGGCAGCGCAGCCCCCGCTAGTCGGCATCCGCGGAACTGGTGTTGATGGCGAGCGCCGCACGCCGCCTGAGGAACTGGCGGAAGTACTCGGTGCGGTCCGGCTGCAGCACCCCGGTCAGCAGCAGTAACCAGCACTGCTCCAGGTCGCGCAGGAACCGTTCGGGTTCGTCCAGATTGCTGGTTTTCCGCAGGCCCATATGCAGCGAGACCATCAAGCGGCCGAGGTCGTGCGGGTCGCACGCGTCATTGATGTCGCCCTCGGCTTTGGCCTGCTCTGCAACCCTGGCCAGGGCCTTGATCCACTGGTCGAACAATTTCTCCTGGAGCCCGTTGGCCAGGCCGACCGACTCCATCAGGTTCAGGCCCGACCTGACGATATCGGTTTTGATGTCCTTGATCGCGATCAAGTACGAGAAGTCGATCAGGGTTTCGAGGCCCGAAAGACCCCGCGACAGCAGGTCTTGCACGGCTTCGGTGCCGGCCTCGGTCTGGCCGTCGATGATCGCGACCGCCAACGCGTGCTTCGACTTGAAATGGAAGTACATCGCGCCCTTGGTCAGTTCGGCCTCGGCGAGGATGTCGTCGAGGCCGACGTCGTGGTATGGGCGTCGGGCGAACTGATGGGACGCGGCCCGCAGTATCTGCTGCCGGGTCGCATCTGCTCGTCCATCGGTCGAATGGGTCGTCATCGCAATCGAGAACTCGGATTCCCCGCGGCGCGCCTTTTGATTCCAATGTCCCGGCCGAGGCTGACGTCGCAGGCCATTCCGCCCGCCGTCACGTCGACAAACGCCTTGCTCGAGCAGGGCACAGCTACCTCGGTTCTGCAGGGGTTGGAGCGAACACGCACCCGCGTCGCTCGAGACATCTCGTTCACTCCAGAGGTTAGCAGTCATACGGCTGTACTGGTTGACGCGTGCGTTAATACCTGAGGTCTAGATAACACGTGCTTGTCAAACTATTGGTATGTTTTGTACGCTATTGTCATATCGTCAGTTTGCAATCGACCTCAACATCGTCTCGACCGTCTGCACCGCATAAGGGGAAGCACATGTCGTTCGTCGCGACGAACAGCTGGTCACAGGCCTCACCCGAGCGACTGGCCTCGGCTGACCTGCGATTCTTCGATGAATCGACGGTCGTCTGCACCTCCCCCGCCGTCATCGCCGCCTCGGCCCGCCTGACGGCCCGGGCCTGAAATGATCGATTTCGGAGCGCTTCCGCCGGAGATCAACTCCACCAGGATGTACGCCGGTCCCGGGCCACTGTCGCTGATCGCCGCCGCCGTGGCCTGGGACGGCCTGGCGGCCGAACTGCATGCCGCCTCGAGCTGCTACCGCACGGTGATCGCGGGTTTGACCACCCAGCGCTGGATGGGTCCGTCGTCGCTGGCGATGGCTTCCGCCTTCGCCCCGTACATGGCGTGGACGGCCGGGGCAGCCGCGCGGGCCGCGGAATCGGCCGGTCAGGCCAGGCTCGCCGTCGAGGTTTACGAAGCCGCCTTCGCGATGACCGTCCCCCCACCGGCCGTCGCTGCCAACCGGGCGCAGCTGGCGATGCTGGTCGCGACCAACTTCTTCGGTCAGAACGCGGCGGCGATCGCGGCCACCGAAGCCGAGTACGGCGAGATGTGGGCGCAGGACGCCGCGGCGATGTATGAGTACGCGGCCGGCTCGGCCGCCGCGTGCTCGGTGACACAGTTCAGCCCGGCGCCACATGTCACCAACGAGAGCGGGATGGCCCAGCAGGCCGCGGTGGTCGGTCAGGTCACCTCGCAGAGTGAGCAGGCGAACCTCGCGCACGTGGTGTCCAACGTGCCCACCGCACTGCACCAGCTTTCCTCACCGATGACCTCCGGGGCCTCCGCGCTCACCGAGACCGTCAGCGGCACCACCACGGCCACGAACTCCAGCTCGTCGTCAATCATGACGGGCCTCGCGTCGGGCATACCCGGCGCCATTCCCAGCGCCTTCTCGGCAGCCGCGACCCCGCTGTACGGGATGTCCTCCATCCTCGGCATGGCCCAGACCGCGCAGGGCCTGGCGAACGCAGCGACCAGCGGAGCAGCCGCCGCTGCCACGGGAGCCGCGAGTGCGGCCAGTTCCGGCGCGGGAGCGCTCGGTTCGCTGGGATCTGGTGTGTTCGGCAGCCTCGGCAGCGCCGCCTCGCTGGGACCGCTGGCGGTGCCGGCGAGCTGGACAAGCGTCATCCCGGCCGCCAACAGCGCCGTTTCGGCGTTGCCCGCCATCAACCTCGCCGGCGCGAATGTGCCGCCCAGCGTGATGGGCTCGCTGCCCCGGCTGGCGGCCGCGTCGGGCAAATCGCTCGGACCCCGATACGGCGTTATCCCCACCGTGATGACCCGGCCACCGGCTGCCGGATATGGGTAAGCCACCGCCTGCGCGCAACGGTTTTGTCCGAACCCGGTATACGAGAAGGAGTGGTAAGTGAAGTACACGCCCACCAAGGTCGCCGGGGTGACGATCATCGATCTCGAACTCCTCCGCGACCACCGCGGGTTTTCCTCACGGACGTTCTGCGCCAGGGACTTCGCTAATCACGGACTGAATTTCGATGTCACGCAGACGAATACCGTCTTCAGCCACACCCGGGGCACCGTGCGTGGTCTGTACCGTCGGGTGCCGCCACATGCCGAGGCCAAGCTCGTCCGCTGCACCCGCGGTGCCATCGCCGCCGTTGCGGTCGACGTCCGGCCCGACTCGCTGACCTATGGCGACCACGTGATGGTCGAATTGAGCGCCGACGACCACCGCACGCTGTACCTGCCGCCCTACGTTGCCCACGGCTTTCAGACGCAGATCGACGGCACCGAAGTCAGCTACCAGGTCAGCGGGGCATCCGCGATGAACGACGAACAGGGAATTCGTTGGGACGACCCCGAATTCGGCATCTCGTGGCCGATTCCGGTCACGGTCATCTCCGAGCAGGACGCGAGCTGGCCCACGCGTCAACCCAGATTGGTTCCAGTGGAGCAGGTGGCATCGTGCGGCAGTCGGTAATGGTTCGCAACCCGGCGTATGTCATGGAGCCCAACCGTCGGCCGCTGAGGCCCTGGCCGGTCGACCTGACCGCGCCGCATCGCGGCGACACCGGTGGTTCCCCGGTAGCCGCAGGTCCGGCGCCTTCGGCTGGTGGCAACGTCTTACGGCGCTGGCAGGATCAATATTCGCAGTACCTGCGAATCAGCGACTCGGTGATCGTCTGCGCCTCGGTCTTGCTTGCTCAGTACGTTCGGTTCGGCGAGATCGCGAACACGTCGGGTTATTCGGACCCGATGATGACGCTGTTCTCCTTCCTGTTCGCGGCGCTGTGGATGTCGGCCCTCGCGGTATTCCAAGCGCGCTCAACGCGAGTCATCGGCGCCGGGATCGAGGAGTACCGCCGGATCGGCACCGCGTCCTTCTGGACATTCGGAATCATCGCGATGGTGACGTTGCTGGCCAAGGTCGACTTGGCGCGCGGTTACCTGGCCATCGCGCTTCCCGTCGGGACCCTGGCGCTGCTCGGCAGCCGCAGCGCGTGGCGCAAGCACGTCAACCGCAAGCGCGCGGAAGGCCGGTGCCAGAACCGGGTTTTGGCGATCGGGGACCGCCAGGCGGTTACGCACCTCGCGCATGAGCTGGGCCGCAATCCCCAGGCCGGCTGCGTCGTGGTCGGTGTCTGCATCCCCGGCTACGGGCCGGCCCGCGGCAACACGCTGACGATCGCAGGCCGCGAGATCCCGATCCTGGGCGACCAAACCCACGCCGCCACCGCGATCGCCAGCTGCGGCGCGGACACCGTAGCGCTGACACAGACGGATCACTTTGGGATGCACGGGATCAGGGAGCTGATGTGGCAGCTCGAGACGATGGACGTCGACCTGGTGGTGTCTCCGGGCGTGATGGACGTGACCGCGGCACGCTTGACGCTGCGCCTCACCGCAGGGCTGCCTTTGTTGCACGTGGACAAGCCACAATATGAAGGGGCACACCGCTTTCAGAAGCAGGCTTTCGACTTCCTGTTCTCACTGGTGGCATTGGTCGCCACCGCACCGCTTCTGATCGCGGCTGCCATCGCCATCAAGCTGACCAGCAAGGGACCCGTCTTCTACCCGTCCGAACGCATCGGCGTCGACGGAAAGCCCTTCACGATGCTGAAGTTCCGCACCATGACCGACGGGGCGGACAGCCAGCTCGAGCAGCTGCTGTCGCTCAACGAGGGCGCCGGCGGCATGCTGTTCAAGATGCGCGAAGACCCCCGGGTCACCCCCGTCGGCAAGATTCTTCGCCGGTACAGCATCGACGAACTGCCCCAGTTCATCAACGTCCTCAAGGGAGACATGAGCGTCGTGGGGCCGCGGCCTCCGTTACGCCGCGAGGTCGACAACTACGAAAGCAACGTGAAGCGGCGGTTACTGGTCAAGCCGGGGGTCAGCGGGTTGTGGCAAGTGAGCGGCCGCTCGGACCTGTCCTGGGAAGAGTCGGTGCGGCTGGATCAGTCCTACGTCGACAACTGGTCGATGTCAGGTGATCTGGTGATTGTCGCCAAGACGGTGAAAGCGGTCCTTACGAGCCACGGAGCCTACTAGGCTCGCGAGCCATGACCGAGCCGACGGCACCTGATGCGCTGGTGACCTCGGTGCCGCTCACGCGGATGGCTCACGCGTTCTCGATCCAGTTGATCTGCCGGGCACTGGGAATGCTCGCCTCGGTGGTCTCGGTAGCCATGACCGCTCGCTATCTGGGCCCGGGGCGCTATGGTCTGCTCACCGTCGCGGCCGCGTTCATCGGGATGTGGACCAGTTTCGCCGACCTCGGATTCGCCACCGTGATCGTGCGCCGGGTGACCGCCGGCCGGGGCGACCTGGAGCGCCTGGTGCGCGTCAACAGTGGCATGGCCCTGGTCTACTGCGTCCCGCTGGCGGCACTGGCGGCCGGCTCGGGCTTGCTCGTCTACAGCGATGCCGACGTGCGGGTGATGCTCGTAGTGCTGTCGGGCGGTCTGCTGATGCAGACCGTGGTGACGCGTTTCGAACCGGTGTTTTTGGCCACCGTCCGGTTTTCCGCGGTCGCCGTCTCCGACGTCACCGCCCGGGTAGCCACACTGACGATGGTTGCTTGCCTGGTGACTGCGCGCGCCGACGTCATCTGGTTCGCTGTCGCACAACTCATCCCGCCCGCGGTGCAACTGTTGATTCAAGGCGCGGCGGCGATGCGGCACATTTCGGTGCGTCCGATCTTCGCCGCGCGGGAGTCCGCCGATCTGTTGCGGGAGACCCTGCCGCTGATCGGATTCATGGTGGTCGGGATCCTGTACACCCGCGCCGACGGCGTGATTCTGTCCCTGTTAAGCACGCACTCCGAGGTGGGCGTGTACGGCCTGGCCCTGACCATCGCCTTCAACACGATCGTGGTGTCGTTGATCTTCCACAAGGCGACGCTGGCGACGGCCACCGAGCTGTTCTCGCGCGACGTCGCGGCCTTCGCCCATTTCCTGCGCCGCAGTGTGGAATTGATGTACTTCGCGGCGGTCCCGGTCGCCGTGGTCGGCGTGCTGCTGGCCGGTCCGTTGATCGCGTTGTTCGGCGACAAGGCGTTCGTCGCGCGCGGGACACCGGCACTGGCGCTGCTGTTCGTCGCGGCCGCGCTGCGGTTCGTCGGTGGCACCCTCGGCCAAGGTCTGGTTGCCGCCCACTACCAACAGGTCCTGCTGTGGTTGACGGTCGCGACGCTCGCACTCAACGTCGGGCTCAACCTGGCACTGGCGGCACGATTGGGCGCCGTCGGGCCCGGTGTGGCGCTGGTGTGCACGGAGTTGTTCAACATGGTGGTGTCCAGCTGGTGGCTGCGCCGTCGGTGCGGCTACCGTACGCCGGTAATATTCGTGCTGCGGTTGCTCATTCCCACCGGCGCGAGTGTCGTTGTGACACTGCTGCTCTCGGGCCACCATGTCATTTTAGTGCTGGCCGCTGCCGCCGTGGTGTACCTGGCCACCAGTGCGGTGTTCGGCCCGATCACCCGGTCGACGCTGGCCACGCTCCGCGAGAAGCAGTTGACGCCATGACTCGTGACACGGACCGGGCATACCTGAAGCGCCCGGTCGGCGGCGCGGCCACGCTGCCCGTCGTGCGGCCGCTGGCGGTACTGATTGTGACGGGTGAAGACCGCGGTCGGCTCGAAACGTGCCTGGACAGTGTCGCCCAGCACCTGCCTGGGCTACCTGTCTATGTCTACGGATCTGCGGAACTGGCAACGAAATTTCCTGCGGTGCATTGGGTGTCGGGACCCCCCGGCGTCGGCTCCGCCGCGGCATTCAACGCCCTGGCCGAACACGCGCCGAGCGATGCCGACCTGCTGCTGCTCACTTCCGATACACGGCTGTTGGGACGGTTGCCCCGCACCCGAAAGCTGCTCCGCCAGTCGCAGGTGGCAGCCGTGTCGCCGATGGTGCGAGACGACACGGCGCCGGGCCGCAAGCCGTGGGATGTCGCGTCGCGGCGCCGGACGTTGATCCGGGAACTCAGCACGGCGGCCGGCGCTTCGGAGTCGCGGCGCGGCGGCCCGATCTCCCGCCTCTATGCCAGACAACCTTCCGAAACGGAAGGTATCGACGGCGATGTGGGTGGTGGTTGCCTGGCGATCAACCGCCTGGCGTGGAATAGCGTCGGCGGCTTTGACGAAGAGTTCTTTCACGCCGAAGCCGCCGACTGGCAGGCGCGTGCCCGGATGGCGGGCTGGCGCATTCTGCTGGCCGACGAGCTCGGCGCCCAACGCGCGCCGATCGCCGGGAAGGTCGCGGCCGACTATCGTGACCGCGACGTAGCACGGGCCGACACCGCGCTCTTGCTCGAACATCAACACAGCGTTCACCACGCGGACCTATATCTGGCGTGCACCACCGCACTGGGAAAACTTCGACCGTCGAACCGCGCCGGGCGACTGATAGACCGGCCATCGATCGTCATCGCCACCAACCGCTTGGTTTACGGCGGCGCTGAGCGGCAAAAAGCGCTGTTGGCAACGGAATTGGATCGGCGCGGCTACTCGGTCACGATCGTCTGCGTGCAGCGGTTCGGTCCATTGCTCGCCGAAATTCCGGACACCGTGCGCGTGGTTCGCCAGCCGTGGTGGGCGCCGGCGGTCGACATTGCCAAGGGCCCGGCGGTGCTCATCACCGGCGACACCAACACCGAGGTCGGATTCGGCACGCTGTGGCGTGCGGCGGGAAAGGACCGACGCTGGTTGGTCGCTCCGCATGTTCCGCCCGAGGAGGACCGGCCCATCTACTCGCGGCCTTTGACCGCCGCCATGCGCCGCGCAGACGGTTTCATCGTCTTGGCGCAACGGCATTGGGATATGCTGGCCGCCCAGCACCGGCTTTGGGGACAGCGATTCGTCGCCCCCAATGGCGTCGCCGAGACCAGCGAACCGTCTCCTCGCGTTCGCCCCTCGGGCGAGCCGGTGCACTTGGTTATGCTCTCGCGCATCGTCGAGCACAAGAACCCACATCTGCTGATCGAGGCTCTGGGCGGGCTTGCCGAATTACCCTGGCGGCTATCGATTTTCGGTGACGGCCCGGACCGGGAGCGGTTGCAGGGTACTACGCCGGCAAGGTTGCGCGATCGGGTGCAGTGGTGCGGATGGTCGGCCGGCCCCGGCCCCGCCCTGAAAGACGCGGACCTGCTGTGCGTTCCCAGCCGCTCGGAAGCGTTCCCGCTGGTGATTCTCGAGGCGATGGCCCGGGCGGTGCCGGTCGCGGCGTCCGCGATTTGCGCGGTCCCGGAGATGCTGGATTTCGGCAGGGCCGGTTTCCTCGTCGAGTCCGTGTCGGTGTCGGGATGGCGAGAACAGCTGTGCCGGATCCTGGCCGAGCCCGCCGCGCTGCCGATGGTGGGCCGTCGTGGCCATGAGCGGATGCGGAAGCACTATACGGTCGGGGCGATGACCGATGCCTACCTCGACGCGATCGGAGCGGTGATGTGAACGCGACTCGGGTGCTGTGGCTTTCGCCGTGGACACGCCCGGCGGTGCGCGTGCAGGCCGAGGCGCTGATCCGGCATGGGGCCGACGTGCTGCTGGTGACCTCCGACCAGCACCCGGAGTCGGACGCCGCCCGCGATTACGAGCTGGTGCTCGACCCGCGGTTCAAAACGGCGGCAACCTGGGTCCCGACGCTCAAGGCCTGGCGGCGAATTCGCCGCTATCAGCCCGACGTGGTGATCGCCGAGATCGTGCGCGATCCGCGGTGGATCGTGCTGGCCGGGAGCGCGCCACGCATTCAGGTGGTCCACGACGACCGTCCGCACGACCCCGACGAATTGACGCCCGCCTACGAACGTGCGGTGTTCGACCGGTGGGGGGCCCGTTCGGCGGCCACCATCACCTACAGCGACTACGTCGCGACCGCCGTCATCGCGCGCCGCGACGTCGCCGACACGCCCGTGCATGTCGTGCCACTGGCCAGTGACCTTGACCTGGACCGGGTTCCACCGTTCGTCGGAGCGCAGGGCCGCCATGACTTCGTGATGTTCGGCCGGCTCAACCCGTACAAGAACCTCGGCGTCGTGTTGGAGGCCTGGCAGCGACATGTGCGGGGCGGCGGGTGGCGTGGTGACAACCTGGTGCTGATCGGGGGCGGGTCACTGGACGTCGGGGGCATGCCCAAACACACCCGGTGGCGCGACGGCAGTTTCCGCTACGCCGATGTCATCCCGGCGCTGTCCACCGCGAAAGGTTCTGTCGCACACTACCGGCGGGCTTCGCAAAGCGGCGTTCAAGCGCTCTCGATGCAGCTGGGAGTGATGCCGATTGTGTCCACCGCCGGTGGCCTGCCCGAGTACCAGCCGCCGGGGTGCGCCCCGGTGGGCATCGACGACGTCGCCGGACTCGCCGCCGCCTTCGACATGCTGGCCGACCCGGTCACCGCAGCGGAGCAGGGCGCCGCCGCGGCACGCCACTACGCCCAGCGCTGCGCCGTCGACCTTGTCGCGCAGCGCTTTCTGGAGGTCATCGACGGGGTGCTGGCCCGTCGGCGTGGCGGCCGGATGCGCAGGTAAGGGAGCGCCAGTAGGCTTCCAGCCACCCGGTCAGTTCTCGGGCCCGGCCCAGCGCGTCGGCGGGAGCCGACCGAGACCGCGTCGCCGCGATGGCCGCCGGCAACTCCCGCATTTCGTTGACGACGGTCGCCAGCCCGGCCGCCGCCAGCTTCTCCGCGAACGGCAGCTGGTGCTCGTCGACGTGCTCTCCGCACGACGAGCGACGCGGCACCAGTACCGGGTGCTTGCCCTGCTCGATGCAGACCAAGGCCGATCCGGCGCCGGCGTGGGTGACGGCAACGGATGCGCGGCGGATCTGCTCACACACATCCCCGAAGGACAAGAAGCGCTCAAACCGGGCGTGCAGCGGCTGGTATCGGCATGTTCCGAGTTGGACGAAGAAGTCCTCCCCCATCTCGCCCGTGCGGGCCAGCTCGTCGACCGCGCGGGCCAGCCGGTCGAAAGGATGTACCTCCATACCCATGATCACGAAGATCACACGATTCTCCCGTGGTACTCCGTGCCAGGCATCCGATCGACCAACTCGGGCCATTGCACCAAGAAGTGGGAGGCGAAGGGCTTCACCATCCGGGCGGTGAGGGAGAGCTCGGTGATGCGGGTGATCGACTCGACGAACACAGTCGGAATCCGCAGCAGCCATGCCAGCCACAGGAACGGGGCGGCCACGCCGGAACCGGTGGTCAAAATCATGGTGGGGCGGTGGCGGATCAGCAGCCGGACCGCCAGGACCAAGTTGCGCAACAGGTTTGGCACGTTGCGGACCGTGGGGTGTGCCGCCCAGTAAACCTGCTTCTCGTCCTGTAACAGATAGCGGGCATCGGCGGTCCCGAAACTGACCCAGTACCGATCCTTGCCCTGCCAGAACTCGCGCAGGCAGAACATCTCGTAGATATGCCCACCGGAGGACGCGATGAGCAGCAGGCGGCCCATGTCGTCCCTCACCTCGAGGCGCTCGAGATTACGGTCTGCCGCACCAACGGATTCTCCCTTCGGTGCATCGAGCAAGGCAGGTTCATGGTAATGAAACCGGTCACGCCGCATAGCGTTCTTGGATTTACCGGTCGAATTCGGCTTACACGAGATCGACGCGATCATCAAAATACGCGATATTCCGGTGCTAACGTGCTTCTAGTTTGCTCGAACACAATGATGGGCCCCCGCACGCCGGTCTTGACGGGCGTACTCAAGACTTAAGTGAGGGACGCAGAAGATGATTCGGACGGCCCTGGTCGGCCTGGGAAAGATGGGGCTGTCACATCTTGCGATCCTGCGCACGCACCCGGACCTCGACGTGGTGGGCATCTGTGATTCGGCCGGCTATGTGCGAAATGTTCTCTCCAAATACACCGGCCTGAACTGCTACGACGATTTTGATCGAATGCTGGCGGCCACCAAAGCCGAAGCGGTTGTCGTCGCCGTCCCGTCCAGGCTGCACGCGCCCATTGTCGAAAAGGCGTTGCGGGCCGGGGCACACGTCTTCTGCGAGAAGCCGTTCGTCCTCGATGTGGATGACGGCGAACGCCTGGTGACCCTGGCCGAGACGAGTCGGCTCGTTACCCAGGTCGGCTATCACTGCCGCTTCATCGGTTCTTTCCAAGAGGCGGCGCGGATCGTTGCGGCCGGCGCGCTGGGGCGCGTCCACCATGTGCGCGCGGAAGCATACGGCCCGGTCGTCCTTTGCGAGAAGGGAAGCACCTGGCGCGGGGTGAAGGCCGAGGGCGGTGGCGCGCTTTACGACTACGCTTGCCACGCCATCGATCTGATGAACTTTGTGGCCGGCGTGCGACCCCGATCGGTGGACGGGGTCATCCGGCACAGCGTCTTCTCGCGCGATGTCGACGACGAGGTCTACTGCACCATGCGCTATCCCGACGGTTCGACCGGCCAGCTGTGCGTGAATTGGAGCGACGAAAGTTTCCGCAAGATGTCGACGAAGGTATCGGTATGGGGAACCAATGGCCGCATCACCGCCGACCGACAGGAGTGCCAGATCTACCTTCGTGAGCCACATCCCCAGCTCCCCGAGTTGGCGAAGGGCTGGACAATCCGGTACACCACCGACCTCACCAAGCAGGTTTGGTATTACCTTCGCGGCGAGGAGTATTCGGAGCAGATCGACTATTTCGCCGACAGCGTGAAACAGAACCGGGTGGACGGGGAAAACACGTTCCGCTCGGCGCTCGACGTCGATCGAGTGGTCGACATGATCACCGGGCACGGGGGCACCATGGTCTCCGCTCCGCCGCCGCGGGGTGCGGCGAATGGATCTCCGCGCGGCGCATTCCGGCGGGAGATCGTGGCGCGTATCAAGAAACTTGCCACTTCGAAGGCGTCGTGACGATGGACCGTGTGCTGTTCGGGGACAACCAGTTCTTCGGCGTCAATCACATGTCCGAGGAAAAGGCACGGGCCCAGGCGATACGTTTCCAGCATCTCCCCGCTGTGCTCGCGACGCTGGATGACGCCTATCGGGAAGGCATCCGCACGTTCGTCTGCACCACCCACGACCGGGTTGGCGAAATCTGTGATCACTTCCGCGCCAACCGGACTGAATATCCCGACTATGTCTTCTACCCGTGCATGCCCTACGCGCACAAATATGCGAATGCGGTGACCGAGTTCGGCATTGTCGACGCGATCCGAAGGTTCCTGCCGGACGACGGGGCGGTCAGGTCGATGGTCAAGGGCGGCGTCGCGATCGCCGGTAAGGACATCGGACCCCTGATGCAGCTGCTGGTCGACGCCGAGATGAAGATGTTCTCCGGAATGTCGACGCCCGTCATATTCGTCCAAAATGTGGTCACCGACTTGCTTCTCGGGCTCGGGATGGACGAGGCCTTTCGGCTGTTCTCCGATTACATCCGGCTCAAGTACAACGCCGAGCCGGGCTTTATCACGATGAACCTGCCCAGGCTCCTCGATGCACTCGATAGGCAAGGCATCGAGAACCCGATCGTATGCGCCAACTTCAACAAGATCGGCTTCCGGATGTGCGGGGGGATAGAACTTTACGAGAGAACCGTGCGCGAACGGCAGTGCCGGCTGATCGCGATGTCTGTGCTGGCCTCGGGTGCGATCCCGCCCCGCGAGGCGATCGAGTACGTCTGCGGGCAACCGCAGATCCAGTCGATCGTGTTCGGTGCGTCCAGCCGCGCCAACATCCGGCAGACGAAGTCCCTCATCGACGACTTCTGGCAGCCGGTGACCTGATTCCCGCGTCGCGCCTGGTCAGTGTTTGTTCGCGGGCTTGCCGAATGCGGCCGGACTGCAAGTCTTTCGAGCGACTGCGAGGCGCCGGGCAAGCCGTACCCCCAAGGCGATCCCGACGAGGGTCGGGTTGGCTTGACTGGAGGTCGGCAGCACCGACGTGCTCGCCACATACAGGCCGCGCACGCCGTGCACCTGTAGCTGCGGGTCCACCACACCGTCCTGTGGTGACTTCGACATCCTGGTGGTTCCCGCCTGGTGGAAGCCGGTGCGCTCGGCCATGAACGCACGCACCGCGCCCTCGACGTCGTCAGTCAGCCATTCCACATGACCCACGCCGTGGCGGCGCAGGTGCTCGTCGATCGCGCCGATGGCCCTGCGCACGCTGCGGTAATCGTCCTCGGAGAAGTGCATGTGGGTACGAATTCGTCTCATGCCCAAGGCGTCCCGCTCGTCGGTCAGCTCGACGCGGCTCTCCCAATGCGGAAGATGCTCGCCGTGGTACTGGAGCAGGTAGCGATTGTCGGCGCTCTTGACGAAAAAGCCCGGCGCCTTCCTGCCCCGCCGAAGAAACCGGGCATAGCAGAACGCGACCGCGAACCGGACTGACGGGATCAGGTCTCGCACGATATTGCGCAGGTGCGCCGTAATCCGCGGCGATCCCTCCGTCTTGGTGTGCGCCTCACGAATGGCCCCGGCGAGCAGGAACCGGCCCAGCGGGGAGACGAGAGTCAGATAAACCCCCGACAGAATCCCGCTGCCATGACCGGCGTCGCTGATCGGCGGATTCACCAACCAGACCGCGGCGTTGGGCATCCCGGCTTCGCGCAGCAGCGCCGGATCGAAGGTGAAACGCCGTCGAACGTACACACCGTCGTTGTCCCGTTCGTAGGCGTAGCGGACCCGGTCTGTGGTGAATTGCACCCGCGCCACCCGGCCCTCGACGTGAGCCATGTACCACCGGCCCAGGTGCCCGCCCGCATTCCCCAGCCCCCCGGGGTGATGGCGGTCGGACGCCAGCAGCAGCCGGGTCGCCTCCAAACCGCCGGTCGCGACGATGTAGTCGGCCGCGACCACCTTGCCCTGCCGGCCGTCAAGCGTCTTGACCAGAAGATGATCAACGCGGTCACCGGTCGGGGACGTCACGATCTCGGTGCAGGTGAGGCCGGTCCACAGGGTGAGGCCGGACGTGCGCCTCAATGCCGCGCGGTAGTGGCGACCGAAACGTGTTGGCAGGGCCCACCGCTCGAGGTCTGTGCTACGCACCTGGCCGTCGGGAAGCCCGTCGACCATGTCGCGGTGCGCGATTTCGGGGATTTCGCGCGCGTTGAATGCCGCCCGGCCGCACACGGCCCAATCGCAGGCGCGTTGCAGATACGGGGTGATGTCGTCATGCCCGATGGGCCACGGCGCCGCAGCGGTGATGGGCCGCTCCTCGAAATCGATGGGGTCAAATTTGACGCAGCGCCCACCCCACAGCGCCGAGGTTCCTCCGACCTGCCGGCGGACGGTGAGCTCACTGCGGGAATGGAAGTAGTCGTCCTGGCGGGAATCGAAAGCCGACAGCCGCTGCGCCGCTCGTTCCGGGCCTTCGAGGCCGCTTTCGATGAGCGCCACCTGCACGCCCGCCCCCGCGAGTTCGAGCGCGGTGGCGATGCCGATCGGACCGGCCCCGACGATGACGACGTCGGTCTGGATTCTCATGCCGGGCGAGAAGTCCGCCACGCCGCGGATCACGCGGCGTTCCCGTCTCGAAACTCCTTGGCAAGAGCGAGGAATCGGGTCACGGTCTCCGCGTCCGGCGGTGACGAGACGGCCAACGCGGCTTCGGCGGCCCGTTGTGGCTGGGTGGTGCTGTACAGAATGGCTCGGCAACCCGTCGCGGCGAACGACGACGCGATGATGAGCCTGGACAGCACGCCGACGGCAAGGGGATCGGTCTGCAGGGTCTCACGCCAGCGCCGTGCCAACGCCGGGTCGGTGTGCAACGCTCCCAAGAGTTTTCGGTACGGCCCGCGGAGCACCCCGAAGGCCAGGTCAGCGGTTCGGGGTGCCGGAGTGAGGAGATCGCTGCGAAGCTGACTCACCCCGCCGGGCGCGAAGGCGCGGGCAAAGTCGGCGTCGAGATCCTCGTCTTGGGAGACACCCCAGGCGCGAATCTTGCCCTGCCGGCGGGCGTGTTCGAAGAAATCGTGGAGTTCGTCGTGGGCGACCGTGTCCTGCGATCGCGGAGCGTGAACGAACAGGATGTCGACATAGTCGAGGCCGAGCGCCGTAAGGCTCTGGTCGAGGCTGCGCGCCGCGACGGCCTTGTCGTACAGCCGCGGGCTCGCCGAGGGTGCCTGCCGCCGCTTGACGGTATTGCGGAGTGCGGGCGCTTTTCGGAGCAAAGCTCGTGCCGGACTTTGGAATCGGGCGAGCCGGCGCGCCGCGCCGCCCACGTCGATGCCGAACTTGGTTGCGACAGTTACGGTGTCACGCTCGACGGTGCGCAAGAATACACCCAGCTCGGCCTCCGCCCTGCCCAGGCCGTACATCCGAGCGGTGTCGAAATGGGTGATGCCGCCGGCAAGTGCGGCGGCCAGCACCGCCATGCGCTCCTTGCGGGAAGGCAACTGCATCAGCGACCCGCACCCGAAACCGATTGCGCTGAACGACAATTGCGCCCCGTCCAGTTCAACGCGCCGCAACGCCGCCGCCCTGGTAAATCTGGCGGAGCCGAGCATCGATGACTTCGGGGCTGCGGGTCGCCGCAACATGCTCCTGGCCCCGCAGCCCATCCCGCTCGGCCAGGTCGGGATCGTTCAAATACCTGCGGATCGCCGCCGCCAGTGCGGACGCGTCGTCAACGGGAACGAGCATGCTCGGGTCCGGTGCGATCGCTGCCGTACCCCCGACCGGGGTCGCCACGAACGGCCGTGCGCTGGCAAGCGCCTCGGTCAGAATCATCGGCATGCCTTCGGCGAACGACGGGAGGGTGACCACTCGCACCGACCGGATCAACTCCCGGACCGCGCCCGGGTGTACCGGGTCTTCGACGGTCAGCCGCTCCGTCGGCGGCGGAACGTAGTCGTCGATGGGACCGACGATGCGGCAACGCCCTTCGATACCCTCGGTGAGAAGCTGCTGCCACGCCGCGACGAGCCGGTGCACACCTTTCCGGTAACCGATGGTGCCGGCGAACAGCACCACCGGTGGCGTCGATCCGGCCGCGGGCGCATCGCGATCGATCACGATCGGGTTCGCCACCACGGTAGTTAGCACCGCGGGAGCCAGCTCGGCGACGACGGCGCGCGCTTCCTCCGACAGCAGGATCACATGATCCGCATTCTTCAACGTGGCGGCTACGAACCGAGGGTGTGATCTGGCGAAGTGGGGAAAGTCCGAACCGTGCAGCGTGACGATTACCCGTAGCCCCCGAGCGTTGGCCAGTCGAAGCAACGGTCCCTCGCGCAGCCATGCTCCGCCGTTCGAGATATGAAAGTGCACGATGGCCCGGCGAGCGAGCCGCGCCAGCGCCACCGCCGCGCGGGCCGTGAGAAACAGGTTCCTCAGGTGGTGGCGGCCGTTCCACGTGGAAAGCACGCGGATGTCGTCGGCGCCGATCTGGTTGTCGTGGATGACCCGGATGACCGATTGCGTCCCCCCGACGCTGTACATGTCGGGCCCTACGTGTGTCACCGCGAGCATCGTGGCCAACCTCTGCTACGCGGAAGCGGCCATGCCGACAGTGGCATTGGGGGTCGGGCCGGGCGCGGCGGCCGGTGCCGGGGCGGGGTTGACGTCGCCGTGATCGCCGTCACCGCTTCGGCGCCGCAGCCCGGCGTACCCCATCGCCGTTCCCAGCGCCATGCCCAGGCCCAGAGCGTCCATCGGCATCTCCGGCAACGGCCAAACCGCGGAGATCGCCAGCAGCCCTGCGGCAACCGCCGCACTGATTTTCGCCGCCGCCGGTGCACATCGCAGCGCCAGGATCACCGGCGTGAGCGCGAACAGCGCGAACACCGCCATGCCCACCGCTCCGGCCTTGGCCAACCACCAGAGGTAGAAGTTGTGGGAGTACGCGGGATAGAGGTACAGGTGGAACTCGTCGTCCCCGGTCGGCGGCTGGTACACGTAGCCCAGGCCATGACCGAACACCGGGGCGCGGGCGATGGTCTCCTTGAGGAGGTTGATTTCCCGCAGCCGTTCCAGCGCCGAATCGTCCACGGCGAGTGCGCTTGACGTCACCCCGCCCAGCACCCGCTGATTGAACGCGACGAACTGATCGCCCAGCCACGCCCCGGTTTTGGTGCCGCTCAACAAAAACAGCGACGCCGGCACCGAAACCGCGATGACGGCCAGGCCGGCCGTGGCGGTGGCGATCGTGCGTCGCACCGCAGCCCAGCTCAAGCTGCCGAGCAAAGCTACGCCCGCGGCCACTCCCATGGAGATCAACGTGTTGCGAGAGAAGGACAGCAACGAAATGCTCAGCGCCGGCGGGCCCAGCGCGAGATACATTGCGGGCCTGACTCGCCCGATGATCGGGGCGGCCACCAGGGCGGACAAGGTGGCGGTGGCCGGCGTCTGGGTGGACAGAATGATACGCACCGCCTGGCCGGCGCCGGTGGTTCCTTCCAGACTCTCTGCGCGCCCGGCCAGCCGGATGGCGAACAGGGAGCTCACGATTGCCATGCCTGCCGAAAACCACAGGATCGCGATCATCACCCGGATCGAGAATTTGACGTAACCGCTGTAGACGACGAACAACGCGAGCACGAAGCCGATGGTCATTTCGATCATGGTGGTCGATTCACGCACCACGACCAGGTCGGGGTGTCCGGTCGCGAATCCGGTGAAGGTGGACCACATCACCATCAGCACCATGATTCCCGGTAATAGGAAATCGGAGGACCGCGGTTTCGCGGACCGGTACAGGAAACCGATCGCAAGCAGCGCCGCCAGGTGGTAAGCGTAAATCGTCAGCGGGCCAAAGACTTTGCCGACGTGCAGACCTTCTGGGAGCGCCGCGAACGCCCCGAACAGCGTGACCCCCACCATCCCTTCGGGTTTCACCCAGTACACCACCACGCAGAACAATGCGGCGGTCAACAGCACTCCCTCGGTGGTTCGCCGCACCGAGAGCACGCCGAACACGAAGCACCCGAGCACGAACATCGCCAGCACAGCTCCATCCAATGCCAAGCGATGCCGAGCCCGCAGGTAGGGGATCACGCCGGCCTGCTGACCTTCGACCGGTAGGCGCGGTCCGCGGCCCTGATGTGCAGCGACTGACGGGCGTCGGTCAGCACGGTGCCGACGACGTTGGCACCGGCCGCACGCAGTGCGGTCAGCGCGTCCTTGAGTTCGTCGGCGCTGGTGCGCTTGGCCCGCGCCACCAACACCGTGGCTTGGACGGCGCCGGCCAGCAGGCCGGCATCTGCCGTCGCAAGCACCGGCGGCCCGTCGACCACGATTCGATCGAATCGGGACGACAATTCGCGCAGCACTCGGTCGGTCACTTCCGGCAGATATGCGCTGGGAGGCAAACTTTCGCGGCGAGCCGATCGAGACGCGAGAATGAACAGCTTGGAAATCGGTGTCGGCTTCACCGCCTCGCCGGCGGAGTCGGGGTTGGCCAGCACGTTGGCCAGGCCCTCCCCCGAGTCGACCCGCAGCAGACCGGCGATCACGTGCCGGCGACTGTCACCTTCGACCAACAGCGCGTCTTCGCCCATTTCGGCCAGCGCGAGCGCCAGGTTCAGCGCCGTCGTCGTCGTTCCTTCGCCGCCGAACGGCCCCACCACCAGCACTCGGTGGGCATCGGGCCCCATCGCCCTGAGCAGTCGGGTGCGCATGCCCCGTACCGCGTCGTCGAAAGCCACGTCGGTGCCGAACCGCGGAGTGCCGCCGCGCTTTCCAGGCAGTTCGGCCAAAGTGGGCAGGCCCGTGAGTTCTTCCAGCTTCGTGCGGGTACGCACGGTGCGATCGCCGGCCTCACGGGTCAATGCCACCGCGATGGCAAGCAGCACACCGGCGATGAACCCGATCAGCATGTTCCGCAGCGGCACGGGCGATACCGGCACCCGCGGCACCCGGGGCGGCTCGATCATGGTTGCCTGGGCCTTGGGCCACGGTTTGCCCGTTGGCCCCGCCCCCGGCACCTCCGCCGGCGGGCCGGACGACGGCCCCGTCGGCGGGCTTGCCTCAACCGCCTCGGGGCGTGGACCGGCTGTTGGCGGCGCGCCCAAGGTATTCGGCGTCGGCGTCGGACCGAGCGTCGGAAGGATCGCGCTGAACTGGTTGGCCATGGCTCCTGCCAGCGCGGCAGCGCGCGCCGGATCGGTATCCTTGACACTGATCGTGAAGAGCAGTGACTTCGGGGTGTATTTCACCTGGGTTTGACTCAGCACATCGTCGGTGCTGAGCGGAAGTTGCAGCTGGCGGATTGCGCGCTCGGTAACGATGTGTCCGCCGGCGATTTGGGCGTACGAGGACAATCGCTCTTGTGCGGCTTCCGTGCCGCTGTAAACCTCATTGAGGTCGGTCGCACCGGAAAACGAAATGAGGACCGTGGCCGACGACTGGTAGTGCTTCGTCTGCAACGCCGTGACGAACGCGGCCCCGACCGTACAGGCCAGCAGGGCCGTCAGCGCGAGTTTCCAGTGTGCGCCGAGAATCCGGACGAAGGTACGGAAATCCATCGGCTAATAACCTTTCCCAAAAGCATTCGGCGCGAATAGCGTCATTGAGATTTCCTAGCACCGGCCGCGCAAACCCACTGCAGATTATGCAGCATTATCGGGCGGGCTTTGGTGGAATTTGAGCACTGCCGCCCGGGCGGTGCTTGCGACGTTGACCGCTGACTTGGTCGGTGCCACCCATCGTCAAGCGACGCGAGTCAGCGCATCGCGCGTCAGGCCAAGCGTCGCAAGCGGATAGCATCCGGCACCGTCACGCCCGTCGCGGGCCAACCGCATGGGCGGATAGTTCACCACATGCGAGGCGCCCGGCTTGTGCTGTTGCCACTCGACCGCCGCGCATAGCGTGTAGTGCCCGGGCGCCAAGCCCGCCAGGTCGAGGTGAATGGACTCGGTGAACGAGGTTGGCACGGGTTCTTTATGGGCGCCGTCTCCGAGTTGCCCTTGGGTCAGCGACTTCAGCGCCACCGTCGCTGGAATGGAACGGACCACCGTTCCGGAGAAATCGACCAGCCGATAGCCCGGCACCCAATTCTCGGTCGCAGCGGCGGCGCCGGAATTCGTCCAGGTAACCGTCAGCGTGGCCGTTCCATCGCTCGCCGACTGCGAGCCCGGCCCCGCCTCGACCGAATAGCGGTATCCGGCGACGACGTTGGCTTGCGCCCACAGCAGGTATAGCGCGGGATCCATCGGGGTGGTGGAATCCACCGCCGGGAAGTTGAAACTGGACGTCATCGACACGTGGTACTTGACGACGTCGTCCAGGCCCTTTTCGTAATAGGTCCGCGGATCGGTCCCGCCGGGCAACTGACACCATTCGGTGATCACCAGGGCCGAGGCCATCCGGTTGCGCAACGCACCCACCAGTGGATCCTTCGACTGCACATAGTGCGAGCCATCCTTTTCCGCCCACGCCGGCAGTGGCGGCTGGACCCCGAGGCAGTCCGCACGGATGCCCACCGGTGCGGACAGTTTCTTCGTGACATCGTCGGCGAGCAGTTGACGAACAATTTCTGGATTCAGCGCCGTCGTCACCAATTGTGTGTGCGGAAAGGCGGTTACGGTCGCCGCGACCAACTGCTCGATGGCGGCTTTGGTGATGCTCTGGTCGCGAAACTGGCTGTAATACCCGAGTTTGGCGACGCTCTCGTCAGGTGCAGGTCCCGGCGCACCCAGCGTGTCGCGCAGATACGAGATGTGATTCTCGCTGAAATCTCCGTAACCGGAGAACTCGAAAACGCTGAGCCGCTCGTCGCCGTCGTAGCGGCGGCCCAGCGCGCCCAACAGCTGACTGAAAGCGTTCAGATAGTTCGGGTCATTCCAGTTCGGGACGACCTGGGTCACTCCGGGAGTCCACCAATAGCGTTGCGGGCCGGTGTAATTGGTGGATGCGAAGCGCATCCAGTCCGGCACGGCGATATTCGTGTTGTTCGCATAGGTGTTGTCGCAACACGAGTTGTACGCGACCACGCGAAGGGTCAGCCGCATGTTGCGACTGGCCAGTTTTGCCAGCGCGTCATCGATCACGCTGAAATCGAACTTGCGATCGTCGGGAGCGTCCGGCGGCAGGGTGCTCGGGTCGGTCGGCTGCAACTGTCGCCACGGAACACGCAGGCTGGCGTCAAACGACGCCGGCCACGCCGGATAGCGATGCTGCGCGCGATTGCCTTGCGGGAACAGCGGTTGCAAGAGATCTTCATATTGACCGCGCAGCGGGTTCGATACGTCCTGCACGGACAACGGGATGGCCGGGCTGCCAATGATGGTCAGCGGCGACGGGTCATCGCCACGACTACAACCGCTCAGCACCAGCGCCAAGCACACGCCGACGATGACAACGTGGGGTCGTCGAATTGTCCGGACCATGTTGCTGTCGCTAAACCACGTCGCCGGCATGCACCGTCTCCATCAAACGCATCGACTGCTACCTCTCTGGTGGTTCGCGTTTCGACTACCGGCGTTACCCGTTTGGTTGACGTCGCCTGGTGGTGCGGGATGTCAAGGGTGACAACAGGCTATAGGCCACACCCGGGCCACACCGGCAAATCCGGGTGACTGTCCGCAACCACCTCCTGGTGCGGCCGGCGTCGACTAAGCTGATGGCTCCGCAAATCGGGCAGGAGATCACCGAAGATGGCTGTCGCAGGCTCGGTCAAACGTCGGCTGGCACCTGCGGCCAGGAAACTCGCCCCGCGCCGGTTCTGGCGGCGGAAATTCCGCATCCTGCAACGCCTGGGGCAATCCCGCCCGGACATACAGCTGGTTGCATCGCTGTGCGATCCGCACCGGATCTCCGTGGATGTCGGAGCCGATCTCGGCGAGTTCACCATCGCCATGCTGGCGTCGTCGCGATCCGTGATCGCAGTCGAACCGCGGCCGGCCCAGGCCCGCAATCTGGCATCGATGTTCGAGGCGGTCGGCGCCGCGGTGCAAGTGGCGGCGGTGGCCCTGTCTGATGAACCCGGAACGATGACCATGCGGGTGGTCGCAGCCGAGCCGGGCCGCAGCACCATCGAGGCCGGCAACGCCCTGGGTGATGTGAATGACGGCGAGATTGAGAGCATCGACGTGCCGGTGAGACGCCTCGACGATCTGCGGTTGGCGGACGTCGGCCTGATCAAGATCGACGTCGAAGGCCATGAGATCGCCGTGTTGCACGGCGCCACAGAGACACTCACGCGCCACCGCCCCGCGATCGTGGTGGAGGCCGAGGAACGCCATCACGCCAATGCGGTCACCGAGATCACCGGGCTGCTGAATGGACTCGGCTACGCCGGTTACTTCGATCTCGGCGGCGTCAGGCGGCCGATCGCCGAGTTCGACCCGGCCCGGCATCAGGATCCGGCCAACGTCGGCAGCCCGCAAGATGGTTGGGCCGGCCGCGGCGTCTACGTCAACAACTTCATCTTCTTGCCGGAGAATGCCTGAGCGGCGATAGCGCCGCGGGGGCCGCTAGAGCGAACCCAGCGACGATGACTGGCGATCGGTCAGGAACGGCATCGGCATCCAGCGCGCCGACAGCAACGCTTCCATCCCGTCGCCGGCGATGGGACGCGACAACAGGAAGCCCTGCGCCCGGTGACAGCCGTGTTGCATCAAAGTCAGTGCGGCAGAGGGTGTCTCGACACCTTCGGCGACCACCTCCAGGCCGAAGGCTTCGGCCAGACCGATGATCGCGCGGACGATGGCCAGGTCGCCGGCGTTGGTGCCCACGTCGCGCACGAACCCGGCATCGATCTTGAGCATGTCGACCGGAAGGGATTTCAGGTGCGACAGAACGGCGTAACCGGTGCCGAAGTCGTCGATGGCGATCTGCACGCCCACTTCCTTGAGCTCCGTCAAGGTCTTTCGCGTGGTGTCGATGTCATGTACCACCGCACGTTCGGTGATCTCCAGGCACACCGACTCGGCATCGATGCCGAACTCGCCGATGGTGTCGGCGACACTTTCCACGAAACCACGGCTGATCAGCTGAATGGGCGACACGTTGATGCGCAGCATGGCGCCCTCCCCCACCCCGTTGGCCCGCCACCCGCTGAACTCGGCGCAGGCGCTGCGCATCACCCATCGGCCCAACTCCGCGGCCAGGTTGGTCGATTCGGCGACACCGATGAACGCGTCGGGCAACAGCAGTCCCCAGACGGGATGCCGCCAGCGCACCAGCGCCTCGGCGCCGACGATCGCGCCGGTCCACAGGTCGACCTCGGGCAGGTAGTGCAGGAGCAGGCCTTCGCTTTCGATGTCGCCCTGCAGGTGCAGCTCGATGTCGTTGCGGAAGGCCCGTTTCAACGACATGTCATCCGTGGACACCGCGATCTGGTTACCGCCGGCACGCTTGGCGGTCAGTACGGCCTCGTCGGCGCGCCGGAGCAGATCGGCACAGTTATCGGTGCCGGGCGCGCCCACCGCCAGCCCGATGCTGACGGTCCGGCTGATCACGTGGCCGCCGATGGTCAGGCGGTCGCACAGCATCGCCGACAGGCGACGCGCGAACGCCTCGGCGTCCTCCGATGACATCGGCTGGTGCGGGATGACCACGAACTCGTCGCCACCCAGCCGGGCGATCATGCTCTGGCTTCCCGCGCACTCCTCGAGGCGTTGGGCGAACATTCTGATGAACCAGTCGCCCGCGGAGTGGCCGAGATAATCGTTGATCGGTTTGAGCCGGTCGAGGTCGAGGTAAAAGACCGCGACGGGCCCGGGCCTTCCGGCCACCAGCCGCTCGGTCAGGTGCGCGACCAGCGCCCGACGGTTGTAGACGCCGGTCAGGTCGTCGTGTTCGGCGAGATGGCGAAGCCGTTCCTCGGCGGCGATGCGGGCCTGCAGCTGAGCGAACAGCGCGGCGACCGCCTCGAGCGTATTGATTTCCTCTTGTCTCCACTTGCGGGCGCCGAACTTGACGAAGCCGAGCACACCGGTGGTCGCATCGCCGGACACCAGCGGCGCGACGGCCAGCGAGGGCTTGCCCTGGTTCAGCGAGCGGCGGATCCAGCCGTTGGGCTGATCCGGCCAGGTCACCACCGGCTTCCTGTCGCGCTCGCACTGGGCGAGCACCGAGTCGGCGCCATCCAGGTCGAGATCTGCCACCAGATCCGGATCAGCCGCGTCGGCTCGCCGTGGCCACTCGGCCACCAACACCGAAGCCGAGGCGTCCTGCTCGTGGTGACGCAGGAAGCTGGCGTCCACATCGAACTGCTCGACGAGCTGCGCGAGAACCTTTTCGCTGACCTGGGTCGCAGTCGACGCCGTGGCCTCCATCAACTGGGTGGCGACGGAGGTGACCACCAGGTCCAGGCTGCGCGGCACGGGTCCTCCGTTACGGGCACACTCGGCGACGCTTTCCGAATACCCACGAAAAGGTCCGATAGTTCGCTGCGTTCTTTGCTGATCGAACTTCAAACCGCGCTGTGGCGCGGCCGAAATCCGTCTGGAAACGGTATCACGCACTGCCCCGTCGCTCAGGACTTACCACACGGGACCGGTCGGCGTCGCGACGCAATGCATCACTGACCGTTTGCTGAGGCCGCGTCGCTCGGAATGTCAAGTGTGGCAATCGGGTACAGCCCGGAACCGTCGCGGCCGTCCCGGGCCAGGGCCATCGGGGCGTAGTTCACCACATGCGACGCACCCGGGATGTGCTGTTGCCATTCGACGGACGCGCGCAGCGTGTAGTGACCGGGCGCCAGACCGGTGACGTCCACATGCACCGACTCGGTGGCCGACTCGGCGACCGGCTCCACACGGGACAAGCTGGACTCGTCGTGGACCAGCTTCTTGAGATTGACCGCCGCCGGCAGGCTGCGCACCACCGCCCCGGAGAAGTCCACCAGCTTGTACCCGGGCACCCACCGCTCGGTGGCCGCCGCCGAGCCGTAGTTGGTCCAGTCGACCGAGATCGTCGCCACCTTGCCCTGGATCGATTGCGATCCCGGCTCGGCCTCGACCGAATACCGGTAGCCGGCAGAGGTATTGGCCTGGCTCCACAGCTGAAACAGCTTGGGGTCCATCGCCGACGTCGCATCGCGGTCCGGGAATTCGGCGCTCGACGTCATCGACACGTGGTACCGGATGACGTCGTGCAGGCCCTTCTCGTAGTAGGACCGGGCATCGGCTCCACCCGGCAATCGGCACCACTGGCTGATCACCAGCGCCGTCATCAGCCGCTGTTTGATCGCGTTGACGACCGCGTCGTTGGACCTCACGTACTGCGAGTCGGTGGACTCGGCCCATTCCGGCAACGGGGCCTGCACCCCGAGGCAGTCGGCACGGATCCCGACCGGTGCGGCCAACCTCTTGGTGACGTCGTCGGCGAACAGTTGGCGGACGATCTCCGGGTTCTGCGGAGCCACCACCAGCTGGATGTGCGGGAAAGCGTTGACGTTGGCCGCGACCAGCTGCGCGATGGAGGCCTTGGTGATGGTCTGGTCGCGGAACTGGCTGTAATAGCCGAGCTTCGTCGTGCTGTCGTCGGGGGTGGGGCCCGGCGCGCTCAGCGAATCACGCAGATACCCGAGCTGGTTCTGGCCGAAGTCCCCGTACCCGGAGAACTCGAACACGGACAGCCGCTCATCGCCGTCGTAGCGGCGGCCGAGCGCGGCCAGCAGCTGGCTGACGCCGTTGAGGTAGTCGGGGTCGTTGAAGTTCGGCACCACCTGGGTGACGCCCGGGGCCGAACCGTTCGGCGGCGCGGGATAGCTGGCCGCCGATGGGCGCAGCCAATCCGGAATCGCGATGTTGGTGTTATCGGCGTAGGAGTCGTTGCAGCAGGACTTGTAGACGTACACGCCAAGGACCAGGCGCATGTTGCGGGCGCCGAGCTTGGCCAGCGCATCATCGATGGCGCTGAAATCGAACTTGCGGTCATCGGGTGCGTCCGGAGGCAACGTGCGCGGATCGACCGGCTGCAATTGCCGCCACGAGACACGCAAACTGGCATCGTAGGACGCGGGCCAGGCCGAGTAACGCTGCTGAGACGGATTACCCTGCGGGAAAAGAGGATTCAGCATTTCCTCGTACTGGCCGCGCAGCGGGTTGGGTATCTCCTGCGCAGTGGGCGGGATGGCCGGGCTGACCATAGCCGACAGCGGTCCGGGATCGCTCTTACCGCCGCAGCCGCTGAGCACTGTCGTCGCGCACACGACAACGGCCAGCGCACGTTTCCTCAATGAGCACCTCATGGTCACCGGCGTCAGACAGCGCCCGACGACAACGGCTTGCGCGGCCGGCGCGACGGCGCCGGTGCGGCGCCGTGCCCAGTCAAGGCGATCGTCGTCAAGGTTGCTTCTCCCAACACACACCGATGCGACTGAAGTGGCCCCATATTCGCGCGTTGAGTGGTGCGTCATCCGGTTCGGGGCAGGCCACGAATTGGCGTAGCGCAGCGTATCACGCGCGTTGCGGCATAACGTCGTCCCAGCTCAGCGGGGGTGCAGGCACCAATCGGCCCGCGCCGCCGGCCCGCCGGCAGTGAGACGGGTCACAATTGCGGGCAAGCTTGTCACGCTCGGCGGTTCTGCGGTGTCTCAAGGCACAGATCCTCAGCAAAAAGGAGACAGCCATGACCGAGGTGACCCCCGCAAAAACGCATGTCGTCGTTGTCGGCGCCGGATACGCCGGAACCCTGGCGGCCAACCATCTGCGCCAGCGCCCGGACATCGACATCACCGTCGTGAATCCGCGACCGGTCTTCGTCGAGCGAATCCGGCTGCACCAGCTGGTTGCCGATACCGGCACGGCGACAGCCGATTACGCGACGCTGCTCGGTGCGGGAATCCAATTGGTCGTCGACGCCGTCGAGCGCATCGAGACCGCCGGCCGGCGGGTCCTGCTCGCCTCGGGCGCGGAGCTGCACTACGACTATTTGATCTACGCGGTGGGCAGCACGGGCGCCACCGCTTCGACGGTGCCCGGCTGCGCGGAATTCGCGCATTCGGTCGCCGACCTGGAAAGCGCGCAGCGGCTGCACTATGCGCTCATCGATCTGCCGCTGCCCGCGCCCATCACCGTGGTCGGTGGCGGGTTGACCGGTATCGAGACGGCCGCCGAGCTTGCCGAGGGCGGACGCCCGGTGACCCTGGTCTGCGGCCCGGTGCTCGGTCCGTCGCTGAGCAAGCGGGGCCGACGCTCGGTGGCCAAGCGGCTGCGCCGGCTGGGTGTTGATGTGCTGGAGTCCGTGGCGGTGGCCGAGGTGCGCTGGGATGAGGTGGTGCTCACCGACGGCGTGGTGCTGCCCAGCGCGGCGACCATCTGGACGGCGGGATTCGCCGTCCCGGATCTGGCCGCGCGCAGCGGGCTGCACACCGACCCGATCGGCCGGCTGCTCACCGACGAGACACTCACCAGCATCGACGACGAGCGCGTGGTCGCCGCGGGTGACGCGGCCGCGCCGTCCGGCCGGCCGCTGCGGATGAGCTGCCAGGCCGCCGGCCCGATGGGTGCCCAGGCCGCCAACACCGTGCTCGCCCGCATCACCGGCGACACCCCGGCGGCGCTGAGCCAGGCGTTCGTCGGGCAGTGCATCAGCCTGGGCCGCACGCACGCCACGGTGCAGTTCTCCCGCACCGATGACACCCCGGTGAACCTGTTCCTCGGCGGCCGGCCAGCTGCTTCGCTCAAGGAGGCGATCTGCAAGGGCACGCTATGGGCGATCCGGCGGGAGGCCGCCAAGCCCGGTTCGTATCTGTGGCTCAAGGGTGGCAACCGGCCCGCGCAGGCACCGGCCGACGAGCAGGTCGCCTCGCGATGACGCAAGCCCCGACCGGCAGCGAGCACGCCGAACGGTTCACCCTGCTGCGGCCGCTGCTGTTCACCATCGCCTACCAGATGCTGGGCTCGGCGACCGAGGCCGACGACGTGCTGCAGGACAGCTATCTGCGGTGGGCGGCGGTCGACTTGGCGACGGTGCGCGACACCAAGTCGTATCTGGCCCAGCTGGTCACCCGCCAGGCGCTGAACTCGCTGCGGGCCGGTGCTCGCCGGCGCGAGGATTACGTGGGGCCGTGGCTGCCCGAGCCGCTGCTGCTCGACGACCAGGATCCCTCGGCCGACGTCGTTCTGGCCGAGTCCATTTCGATGGCGATGCTGGTGTTGCTGGAGACGTTGAGTCCCGACGAGCGGGCCGTGTTCGTGCTGCGCGAGGTGTTCGGTTTCGAGTACGGCGAGATCGCCGACGCGGTGGGCAGGCCAGCGTCGACCGTGCGACAGGTGGCCCACCGGGCCCGCGAGCACGTGCGGGCCCGGCGGAGGCGATTCGACGCGAAAGACCCGGAGCGCAACGCCGCGATCACGGCGCAGTTTCTGGCCACGGCGGCCGGCGGTGACGTCGAGGCGCTGATGACGATGCTCGCCCCGGATGCCACCTGGACGGCCGACAGCGGCGGAATGGTGAGCGCCGCCCGCCGGCCGGTGGTCGGCGCCGAAAAGGTGGCCCGCGCGATCGCCGGCCTGATGCGCCGGGCCGCGGCGCTCGGCACGATGCGGGTGGACATGGTGACCTGCAACAGCGCCCCGGCGGTGTTGCTCTACCTCGGCGAACAGCTCGAAGGCGTGATCACGCTGGAGATCGCCGAGGACAAGATCACCAACTTCTACGTGATGCGCAACCCGCAGAAGCTTGCCGCCCTGGCCACCGTGCGCGACGTCAGCCGCGGCTGAGCCCCGCGGGCACCGCGGGGCTCCACCATCCGACCAGCGCCAGGCACCGCGGGTGCGAAACGCCGCCGCTCTGTCAAGCTAGGGCTGTGCGAATCGACCGGCTCGGCGATCTTGGCGCCGCCCCCCAGGTGCTGCGCGCCGTGGGTGAGGCCACCTGCCGGCTCGGACTCCCGCCGCCGGCCGCGCTGACCGGCGAGTGGTTCGGCGCGCTGGCGGTGATCGCGCCGAGCCTGTCGGTGCGCCCGGTGCACGCCGACGACGTGTTCGCGGTTCAGGCGTCGCGGACCCTCGAGCCGCGTGCGGTGGGGGGCGGCTGGATCGGTTACCTGTCGTATCCCGACCCCGGCGCCGACGGGCAACCCAACCGGATTCCCGAGGCCGCCGGCGGCTGGACCGACTGCGTGCTGCGCCGCGACCGCGACGGCCAGTGGTGGTACGAGAGCCTCTCCGGCGCGCCGATGCCGGCGTGGCTGGCCGCCGCGCTCGCCGCACCGACGGCCACGCCGCGCGAATGCCACATCGATTGGGACAACGCCGACCGTGCGGCACATCGGGACGGGGTGCTGGCCTGCCTGGAAGCCATCCGCGCCGGCGAGGTCTACCAGGCCTGCGTGTGCACGCAGTTCACCGGGAGGGTCACCGGCAGTCCGCTGGACTTCTTCGTCGACGGCGTCGCGCGCACCTCCCCGGCCCGGGCGGCCTACGTCGCCGGCGCGTGGGGCGCCGTCGCGTCGCTGTCCCCGGAGCTCTTCCTGCGGCGGCGGGGCGCGGTCGTCACGTCCAGCCCGATCAAGGGCACCTTGCCGCTGGATGCCTGGCCGTCGGCGCTGCGCGCGTCGGCCAAAGAGGTCGCCGAGAACATCATGATCGTCGACCTGGTGCGCAACGATCTCGGCCGGGTGGCGATCGTCGGCACGGTGACCGTGCCCGAGCTGCTGGTGGTACGGCGGGCACCGGGCGTGTGGCACCTGGTGTCGACGGTGTCCGCGCGGGTCGCCGCGGAGTTGCCGACGTCGGCGCTGCTGGACGCCACCTTCCCGCCGGCCTCGGTCACCGGAACGCCTAAACACCGTGCCCGCCAGCTGCTCTCGCAATGGGAGCCGGATCGTCGTGGAATATATTGCGGCACAGTTGGATTGGCCTCACCCGTGGCCGGCTGCGAACTGAATGTCGCGATCCGCACCGTCGAGTTCGATGCGACGGGCGGCGCGGTGCTGGGCGTCGGCGGCGGGATCACCGCCGATTCCGACCCGGACGCCGAATGGGCCGAGTGCCTGCACAAGGCATCCCCGATCGTCGGGCTGCCGTCCGCCGCCGCCGCGAGCCCGGCCGGCTAGTCCTGACGGCGGCGGCCCGCTGCTCCCGGCTTCGCCGCGCTTGCGACCGCCGCTAGACCTGACGGCGGCGGCCCGCTGCTCCCGGCTTCGCCGCGCTTGCGACCGCCGCTAGACCTGACGGCGGCGGGACTGCAGCACCGCGTCGTAGAGCTGGCGCGAACGCACCCCCGGATGGTCGGCCGCCACCTCACCGCAGGCGTCCTTGACCCGGGTGCCGGCCGCGACCAGTTCCTCAACCTCGGCGACCAGCGACGGCAGGTCGGCGCTCGGGGTGGCGCCTTCCAGCACGACGGTGATCTCGCCGAGCACACCGTCGGCCGCCCACACCGCCAGCTCGTCGAGCGACCCGCGCACCACTTCCTCGTGCACCTTGGTCAGCTCCCGGCAGACGGCCGCCCGGCGGGCACCGCCGAGCCGCTCGACCGCATCCTGCAGGCAGGCGGACAACCGGCGCGGCGATTCGAAGAACACACAGGTCCGCCGTTCGTCGGCCAGCGAGTCCAGCCAGGTGCGCCGCGCCGCCTTCTTGCGCGGCGCGAATCCCTCGAAGCAGAACCTCTCGGCCGGTAGACCGGACAGGGCCAGCGCGGTCGTCACCGCCGACGGCCCCGGCAGGCATCCCACCGGCAGGCCGGCCTCGACGCAGGCCGTCACCAGCCGGTAGCCGGGGTCGCTGATCAGCGGCATCCCGGCGTCGCTGACCACCAGCACGGTCGCGCCACCGCGGATCGCCTCGATCACCGACTCCGCCCGCGCGTTTTCGACCTGGTCGAACATGCTGATCACCCGACCGCTGATCCGTACATCGAGGGACTTGGCCAAGGTGCGCACCCGCCGGGTGTCCTCGGCGGCCACCACATCGGCTCGGGCCAGCGCGTCCAGCAGCCGGGGGGAGGCATCCGACGGCTGGCCCAAGGGGGTCGCGCCCAGCAACAGGCGGCCGGTGGTCATGACGGACAGCCTACGATCGACGTGATGACCGCCCCGCCCCGCGAATCCGCCTTGACCGAGGAGGCCGCCGACCAGGAGCGCGTGGTGCCCGTCGTAAGCCCCGGGCCGCTGGTGCCGGTGGCGGATTTCGGCCCGACAGATCAGATCCGCGGCTGGGTGGTGACCGGCGTGATCACGCTGGTGGCGGCGGTGACCCGGTTCCTGAACCTGGGCTCACCAACCGATGGCGGCACCCCGGTCTTCGACGAGAAGCACTATGCGCCGCAGGCCTGGCAGGTGCTGCACAACCACGGCGTGGAAGACAATCCCGGGTTCGGCCTGGTCGTGCACCCGCCGGTGGGCAAGCAACTGATCGCCCTGGGCGAGGCGATCTTCGGCTACAGCGGCATCGGCTGGCGGTTCACCGGCGCGTTGCTGAGCGTGATCATGGTAGCCCTGGTGATGCGGATCGTCCGGCGGATCAGCCGCTCGACGTTGGTCGGCGCCATCGCCGGGGTGCTGGTGATCTGCGACGGCGTCAGCTTTGTCGCCGGGCGCACGGCCTTGCTCGACGGCATCCTGACGTTCTTCGTGGTCGCGGCGTTCGGCGCGCTGATCGTCGACCGCGACGAGGTTCGGCAACGGATGCACATCGCGCTGTTGGAAGGCCGCACCGCCGACACGGTGTGGGGCCCGCGGCTGGGCGTGCGGTGGTGGCGCTTCGGCGCCGGCATCCTGCTCGGATTGGCCTGCGGCACAAAGTGGTCCGGCCTGTATTTCGTGCTGTTCTTCGGTGCCATGTCGCTGGCGTTCGACGTGGCCGCGCGGCGTCAGTACCAGGTCACCCGACCCTGGCTGGGGACCTTGCGGCGCGACCTCGCCCCGACCGTGTATGCGTTGGCCGTCATCCCGGTGCTGGTGTATCTGGCCAGCTACGCACCGTGGTTCGCCTCCGAGACCGCCATCGACCGGCATGAGGTGGGCCAGACGATCGGCCCGCATTCGGTGCTGCCGCTGCCCGACGCCATCCGATCGCTGTGGCACTACACGGCCAAGGCGTTCCAATTCCATGCGGGCTTGACGAATTCCGCCGGCAACTACCACCCCTGGGAATCGAAACCGTGGAGTTGGCCGATGTCGCTGCGGCCCGTGCTCTATGCCATCGACGAGCAGAATGTCGCCGGCTGCGGCGCGCAATCGTGCGTCAAGGCCGAGATGCTGGTGGGCACCCCGGCGATGTGGTGGCTGGCGGTGCCGGTGCTGGTTTTCGCGTTGTGGCGCACGCTGGTTCGCCGTGACTGGCGTTACGCCGCGGTGCTGGTCGGCTATTGCGCCGGCTGGCTGCCCTGGTTCGCCGACATCGATCGGCAGATGTACTTCTTCTACGCGGCCACCATGGCGCCGTTTTTGGTGATGGCCATCGCGCTGATCTGCGGCGACGTTCTCTACACCCCCGGTGCACCGCCCCGGCGGCTGCGGCTGCAGGCGAACTCGGAGCGGCGCACGCTGGGGTTGATCGCCGTGTGCTGTTACGTGGCCTTAGTGGTGACCAACTTCGCGTGGTTGTTCCCGGTGCTCACCGGCCTGCCGATTTCGCAGCAGACCTGGAACATGGAGATCTGGCTGCCCAGCTGGCGCTAGTTCTGTTCGCCGAGATTGCCGTGAGGGTTGTACAACGCGCGTTGTCCACAGCCATGGCGGCAATGTGGACGGGATAGCGGTGCCACAGCTCATGATGAGCGCGTGGCGAGGATCTTCCTCGGTAGCGAAGCGATAGCCCGTGGCGCGATGACGCGCGGTCAATTGCGTTGGAATTACCGGCGTATCCATCAAAACGTCTACCTGCCGAAGGCCGCGTCGAGGTCATTGCTAGACAACATCCACGGCGCGTGGTTGTGGTCCGGCCGCCGGGGCGTCATCGCGGGTCGCGCCGCGGCGGCACTCCATGGGGCGAGGTGGATCGACGAGTTCACTCCGGTCGAGATCATCGGGCCGTTCAACCATCCACCGCCCGGGATTATCGTTCGCCGTGAACGGATCAGTGCTACCGACGTCGTTGAACTGGACGGCCTGCCCGTCACCAATCGGGCGCGCACCGCGTTTGATCTTGGTCGGCACCTACCGCGCGCCCTGGCCGTGACCCACCTCGACGCGTTGTCCGCCGCGACCGGTGTCACGGCCGCCGAGGTGACTCCGTTGATCGCCCACCATAAAGGAGCCAGGGGTGTGCGCCAATGCCGAACAGCCCTGTCGCTCATGGACGCCGGGTCGCAATCGCCCAAAGAGAGCTGGTTGCGGCTCGTCCTCGTCGACGCCGCTCTGCCCCGGCCCGTTACGCAGATCCGGGTTACCGATGGCCGGCTCGTGGCTTATCTGGATATGGGTTGGGAACAGCCGATGGTGGCAGTCGAGTACGACGGCGAACAACATCGCACCGACCGAAGCCAATACGTGAAAGACATCCGGCGAGCCGAGATGGTGAGCCGGCTCGGCTGGCACGTGATCAGGGTCATCAAAGAGGACCGGCCCAACCTCATCGTTCAACGCGCGCGCGAGGCGCTGGCGCGCCGTTCTGTGTCGAGATTGCCGTGAGGGCTGCGCTTCGCGCCCGAAACGCGACTGTGGCGGCAATCTCGGCGTTCGACTACAGCGGGTCGCGGGCGACCGGACACGACATGCACCGGGGCCCGCCACGGCCGGTGCCCAGTTCGGACCCGGCGATGGTCAGCACCTCGATGCCGGCGTCCTGCAGGCGAGTGTTGGTCTGCACGTTGCGCTCGTAGGCGACCACCACGCCGGGCGCCAGCGCCAGCGTGTTGTTGCCGTCGTCCCATTGCTCGCGTTCGGCGACGACGGGGTCCAGTCCGGTATCGATGACCCGCAGCTCGTCGATTTCCATCGCCTTGGCCGCGGCTTCCAGGAACGGGGTCTCGTCGCTGATCGAAACTCCGTCGGGTGTTCGCTGAATGGTGAAGGCCGACAACGAGTCGACGATGTTGGCGTACATCACCACCTTGTCGGTGTCGACCATCGTGCACACCGTGTCCAGGTGCATCTGGGCGCGCCGCTGCGCGATCGGAACCGCGAGCACCGTGTTCGCCAGGTCGTCGTCAAACAGGCTGCGGGCCAGCGCTTCCGCACCCGCGGGAGTGGTCCGCTCCCCGACCCCGACCGCGACCACGCCGGGCGCCAGCAGCAGCACGTCACCGCCCTCGACGGGGGCGGTGCGCGACTCGTAGGCGCGCCGCACGCCGGTGAACCGCGGGTGGTGGGCGTAGATGAGATCGGTCAGCGACGCCTCGCGGATGCGGGCGCGCAGCGCCAGCGTCGGGATGACCACCCGCTGACCGATCCAGATCGACGCGTCGCGGGTGAACACCAGGTTGGGCAGCGGGTCGATGACGAAATCGCCGCCGTGGTGCATGCGCAGCACCAGCGACACGTCGGTGCGGGTGTCCGACGGCAATTCGTTGAACGTCATGCCGGCCATCAGCACCTGGGCCAGCCGGGCCGGCTCGAGCCCCCGCAGGTACGCCGAAAGTTGTTGCGCCAGCGGCACTCCGAGCCGTCGCGCGTCGACGGCGGCCGCGACGCCCTGCATCCGCGCGGCCCCGCTGTGCGTCAGCGCCTCGGTGAGCAGGTCCGACAACAGCAGCACCTCGATGCCGCGCGACCGCAACAGCGCGGAGAACTGGTCGTGCTCCTCCTGCGCGCGGGCGACCCACGGCAGGCCGTCGAACAGCAGCTGGTCCACATTGCGGGGATTGAGCCGGAGCAGCTCGGCGCCGGGGCGGTGCAGGATGACCACCCGCAGCGCGCCGACCTCGGAATTGGTGCCCAGCTCCACAACACCCACAGCTCAACCGTAGCGGCGTCGGGGCGCGCGGACTCCGCACACATCCATAGCGCGCCCAAACGCCATCGAACGAATGTGCGATAAACTCGGTGGCGTGGAGATCGCGGTCCAAGGCTCCCTGTTCCAGCACACCGAGCGCAGACAGCTCGGTGACGGCGCGTTCATCGAGATCCGCGCGGGCTGGCTCACCGACGCCGATGACCTGCTGGAGGCCTTGCTGTCGACGGTGCCGTGGCGCGAGGAGCGCCGGCAGATGTACGACCGGGTGGTTGACGTGCCGCGCCTGGTGAGCTTTCACGACCTCACGGTCGACGAGGCCCCGCATCCGGAGCTGGCCCGGCTACGGCGCCGGCTCAACGACATCTACGCCGGCGAGCTCGGTGAGCCGTTCACCACGGTCGGTTTGTGCTGCTATCGCGACGGCTCGGACAGTGTGGCCTGGCACGGCGACACCATCGGCCGCAGCAGTTCCGAGGACACCATGGTGGCGATCGTCAGCCTGGGCGCCACCCGCTCGTTCGCGATGCGCCGCCGCGGCGGCGGCCCGTCGCTGCGGTTGCCGCAGGCGCACGGGGATCTGCTGGTGATGGGTGGGTCGTGCCAACGCACCTGGGAGCACTCGGTGCCCAAGACGACGGCATCCGTCGGCCCCCGGGTGAGCATTCAATTCCGGCCGCGCGGGGTGCGTTAACCGTCAGGTACGCACCGCGGACACCGCTTTGACCAGCAGGTCGCGCGCCCGCTGGGTGTCAACGGGAGCGACGGGCTGATTGGGCATCACCAGCGGGTTGGCGATGACGATCACCTGATAGTCGCCGAATGCGGCCGAATAGTCGTACAGCTCGCCGGTGCGTGGACCGCCCGGCGTCAGCGCCTGCATGACACGGTGGACGCCCAGCGTGCGGGTGCTCTCGATCTGCGGCACCTCGACCACCTGGATACCGCCCCGCATCTGTGGCCCGGTGAAGGTCACCTTGCTGCAGTCCTTCCCGGGATCGTTGAACGGCAACGCTTTTGAGGTCTCCAACGCGATCACCACGAATCGATTGCCGCGGCCCTCGGCGGTGACCGCGGACATGTTGCCCTGCAGGTCGGCCGGCATGTCCGGCCCGGCCGCCACTTTCGCGCAGTTCGCAGGGTCGAACCTCAACCCGTCGGGCAGTTTGCGGCCGGCCAGCAGCTTGGGATCGATCCCCCGTTCGCTGATGTCGCTGACCTTGAAATCGGGTCCGAAACTGGACTTCACGTCGACGATCTTGTTGATGTCGACCTTCGCCGGGTGAGTGGACGATGAGCAGCCGGCCAGGACGCAGACCGCCGCGACCGCGAGCAACATCTTGGACATCGTGGCCAATCTACCCAAGCGGGTAGCTCAGCTGCGCAACGTGGACACCGTTTTGGCGAGCAGATCCGCGGCGAATTGCGGTGGTAGCCCCGGAAGCGCTGAACCCGGATCGGTGGTCAGCGTGGTGAACGCGTAGTAGTTGCCCAGGTACGCGATGAATGTGTAAATGCGCGAATCTATTTCGGTGCCCGACTCCACGGACGATTTGACGTCGGCCACCATGCCGACGGTCTCGACACCGTCGATGTGCGGCGGGTCGATGAGGTGGACGTGCGCCACGGCCCGCGCGGCGGTCTCCGACCACTGGGAACACGCGGCGAGCAGGTCGCCCGGGAAGTCCACCGGCCCCGGCAAAGCCACCACGATCGCGTCGACGATGCCGCCGCCCCCCGATCCCGACACGCCCTGCGCCGACTGGTCGCGCCCGTTGCCGGGGTCGGCCAGCGTCCCGCAGTTGGCCGGCCTGGCCTGCAGGTCGTCGCCCAGGCTCCAGATCACCCGTGGCGAGGCGAAGCTGGGAATTCCGGTGGTGACCTCGTAGCCGGGCGGCAGGTCGCGAACGACTCGTTTGATGTTGGTGGGAGTCACGGCAGCGGTGTTGCTCGTCGGGGATTTTGCCGGGGCGGGCGGTGGTTTGGGCGCCGGTGAATGGGCGCATCCGGCGACGGCCAACGTGAGCGCGGTAGTCACCGCCGGGCCAATCCCGAACGGGCGCATGAGGAGTTGATAGCACAGGAGACCGCCGTACCGTCTCCCCCACGCCAGTATCGGGGCTGTCACACCGGAGACTGGCCGCGGTTGGAGCAGTACGCCGGTTTCAGCCGACGGCCTCGATCACCTGGCGGGCCACGCGCTTGATCTGCTCGGCCTCGTCACGCCGGAACGGCAGGTGCCGCGGGTGGGGCACGTCAATCACGGTGGTGATGACGCCGACGTCTTCGCGCTGCCAGACGGCGCCGTAGCGGTCCATGATCGCGCGCATCGGCCCATTGTCGGAAAGCATTCGCACTGAGAATCTTTCGATGCCGTCGACCTCTGCGGCTATGGCCAGTGCGCTGATCAAAAAGGTGCCGATACCGCGGCCCTGATAGGCGTCGGCGACGGTGAAGGCGATCTCGGCGACCGTCGGGTCGTTTGCGTCGCGCACGAAGCGCGCGTCGGCCACCGGGTCGCTGCCGTCGGTGACCACCCACACGAAGTGGTCGACGTAGTCGACCTCCGACAGGTAGTGCATCAACGCCGGGCTGGGCAGTCGCGGGGTCATGAAGCGCCGATACAGCGTGTCGCTGGAGAAGTAGATGTGTCCGTGCACGGTGCGCTCACTGTCGCCGGGGAGCACCGGGCGCAGCAGGAGCAGCGTGCCGTCGCGAACCCGGATCGGGATCGGCGTGATGAACGCGGCGAGACGCTGGCGCACCGTGCGCAGCAGCCGCGGCGTGATGCCCGGGATCTGCACCATGCTGGCGAAGGCGCTGGTGTCGCCGATCCACCCGGTCAGCGGTTCGGCGGTGGTCACCGTCGCGGTACGGGGGATGTCACGCAGCAGGGCGATCTCGCCGACGATCATGCCCGGGGACGCGTGCTGGACGATCACGACTCCGTCGTCGCCGACGTGTTTGATCTCGGCGGTACCCGAGGAGATCAGCAGAAACGAGACGGCCTGCTCCCCCTGCCGCATCAGCACCTGGCCGGCCGGGGCGCGCAGCGGCTGCAGGCGGCCCGCCAACGGGGCGAGGTCTTCGGCGGGACATCCCTGGAAGATGTCCATCGTCGCCAGCTCGTCCACCCTGGCGCCGGTCAGGCCGGCCACCGCTATAGACCGCCGCCCGCAGCACCACGACGCCGCTCAGCCCGTCGCGGTAATGCCATGACCTGCCCGCCTGCTTGCCGTCGTCTACCGCGCCAGCCCGAAGAACCTGGCTGCGGTCGGATGTTGCCCAGGTTATGAGCAGGGTCGTGGCTCCGGCAAGGATGCGGGTCGAGCCGCCGCGTTGCGCGCCGCCCGTCGAGGTCCGCTGAGCAGCAAGAGTCAGCCGGCTCGGGCGCCCAAAATCAGCTCGACCGCGGCGGCCAGGTCGTTGACCACAAAGTCCGCATCGACGGACGCCTGGCCACCCGGGCGGAGCAGGACGGTCACCGTTCCGGCCGCCCTGCCGGCCGTCACGTCGGTGTCACCGTCGCCGATGATGACCGACTCGGTTAGATCGAAATCGTGCTCGCGCGCGGCACGCACCAACATGCCGGCAAGCGGCTTGCGGCAGTCGCAACTGTTCGCCGCGTGCGGACAGTGATAGACGGCATCGATCCGGGCGCCCTCACCCGCCAGCAGTTCGTGCAGTCGCCGCTGGATTGCCGTGAAATGTGCTGGTTCCGCGGCCTTTTCCGAGAGCCAGCGCTGGTTGGTGACCAGCACGGTCCGCAGGCCCGCGGCGTTGAGCGCGGCCACCGCCCTGGCCGCGCCGGGCAACAGCACCAACTCGGCCGGTGATCGGATGTACTCACCCGCGGCGGCCTTGACGTTGATGGTGCCGTCGCGGTCCAAGAACACGGTGCGCACCTTACGCAGGTCGGGCGCGGCCATCCTCATTGTCAGGAGGGCCTGGGAAACAGTGCCGCTTCGACCATTTCGCAGATGGAGTGACCCAGGTGCAGGCACGCCTCCTGAATCCGCCCGGTGTCGTGGCTGGGCACCTGGATGCAGATGTCGGCGACGTCGACCACCTTGCCACCGCGTGCACCGGTGAGGGTCACGGTGGTCATGCCCGCCTGGCCGCCGGCTTCGAGCGCGCGAACGACGTTGGGAGAGTTACCCGAGGTGGTCAGCCCGATCACCACGTCGCCGGGACGCCCGGCGGCGAGGACCTGCCGGGCGAACACCTCGTCGTAGGAGTAGTCGTTGCCGATCGCCGTGATCGCCGCGGTGGCATCCGGAAGGCTGATCGCCGCCAGACCGGGACGGTCAAAAGCGAAGCGGCCCATGAGTTCGGCGGCCAGGTGTCCGGCGTCTTGCGCGGATCCACCGTTGCCGAAGAAGATCACCTTTCCGCCGGCGCGCAACGAGCCGATGATCACCCGGGCCACCTCAACGGTCTGCGCCGCGCAGTCGCCTCGCTGCATTTGTTGCTTGACCGCGATGGTTTCGGCCAGCCGCCGCTGCACCAGCTCCACGCTCGGTTTGACGACATCGGACTCGGTTATGCCTGCCACGTTGTCAATCCCTTGCTCTCGAAGGCGAATTCGGTGACGACGGCCCCGGCACCCTCGAGTGCTTCGATCAGGCGGTGCTTCTTGGCGAAATCGCAGAACAGCAGGATGTATCCACCACCACCGGCTCCGGTGAGCTTGCCGCCCAGCGCCCCGTTTTTCCGGGCGAGGTCATAAAGGTCGTCGATGCGCTCGTTGGTGACGTAGGGCGACATGCGCTTCTTCTGGCTCCACGCTTCGCCGAGCAGCGCGCCGAAATCGTTCAGCTTCCCGGTCAGCAGCGCGGCCTTCATCGCGACCGCAAGATCTTTCTGAGCCCGCAATCCCGCCAGGGTGTCACCGGAACCCGTTGTGGCGCGGCGGGTCTGGTCCTCAATGACCCGGGCGGAGTCGCGGGTGATGCCCGTGTAGCACAGCAGCAGGCTGAGCTCGAGTTCGAAGGCGGTTTCGTCGCGGATCCGTAAGGGATTGACGATCACCCGGTCGGTGAACTCGATGAAGTTGAATCCCCCGAACGTCGCGGCGTACATGTCCTGCAGGCCGCCCGCGATGCCCAGGTCCTCTCGTTCGATGGCGCACGCCAGCTGAGCGGTCTCGTACTCGCCCATCGGCACCCGGTAGTGCTCGGCGAGCAGGCCGGTGAGGGCGACCATCATCGTGGACGACGAGCCCAGCCCTGAGCCCGGCGGAGCGCTGGAACGCAGTACCAGGTCGTAGCCATCCGTGCCGTCGCGGCCAAACCTGCGCACCGCCGCCTTGATCAGATCCAGGCTGCCGTCGTAAAGGATCTCGCTGTCCAGCGTCATCTCATGCGTGGTCTTGAAGTCCACCGATTCGATGCTGACCCGCCTATCGCTGCGCGGCGCGAGCGATCCCTGCGCGTAGCGATCGATGGTCGCCGACAGCACACAACCGCCCTCGGTCGCCGGGAACGGCGGGACGTCGGTGCCGCCGCCGGCGAACGAGATCCGCAGTGGCGCTCGCGCGCGAATTCGTGGGCGTGTCATGGAGATTCGCTTTCGCGTGGTCAGCTGACCGGCGCGCGCTTCAGCAGCGATTCTTCAGAGATCACACCCGCCACGTGCTAATCCCATCGTTTGGCGACCCGAGGCGCCGCCAGCCTAACAGGCTGACCAGCACGGTCGCCGGGTTTCAGCCGATCTTTTGACTGGGCTGCAGCACGAAATCGACGACGATCGCGGCCATGTCGTCGATCGCGCGGCGAGCGATGACCTCATAGCCGTGGGTGCTCAGCGTGGGCAGGCACAGCAGACCTGCGCGCGCGGTCAACCCGTTCGCCTTGGAGTGTGACGCGTCGGATTCGAAAGCGCCCAGGGCGGCAGGCTGCGGCGACAGCTCGCGGTCGGTCGCGATTTTCAGCAGCCGGTCGGCGACCTCCTTGTCGTACACGCACAGCGCGTCGCTGTAACCGATGATCGGACCCCCGGTGACGCTGGTGGTGTATTCACGTTCGGTGGGGCCGACTTCCAGGGCCAGGGTCAGGTCGCCGGGCAGGGTGGCGCTGGCGTAGCTGCCTCCCACGCCGCCGATCTCTTCGTTGGTGGTGAAGACCAGATAGACGTCGTCCGCGGGCCGCTGTTGGCAGTCCCGCAGCAGGCGTGCGGCATTCAGCAGCGCAGCCACCGCGGCACGGTCGTCGAGGAAGTAGCCGCCGACGTAGTCGCCGATCTCGACCATCGATCTCTTGCTGGCGTCGACACACACCCGGGTGCCGGCGTGCACTCCCGCGGCGGTCAGCTCGTCGACGCTGCGGCCGGTGAAGACATAGACGTGATCCCAGTCCAGGGCACGGTCGCCCTGATCGGGCTTGGTCTCCCAGATTCGCGAGCTTTCCTTGGTGGTGTGCTCGGAGCCGAGAGTCAGTACGGCGGTGAGGGATTCGTTGTCGCCCAGCACGACGACCGGACCCAACCCGAAGTTGCCCGGATACATCGTGCCCAGCTGCGTCAGGTGCAGTGTGCCATCGGGTTCCACCCGTTTGACGATCATCGACAGTTCGTCCATGTGCGCCATCACCCGTGTCGCGGTGCCGGGAATGGACTCGGTGCGGTGACGGTGGTTGGGTGCGCCGGCATCACCGGCCGAAGGGTTGGCCGCGACATAGCCGATCAGGTTGCCGGCGTCGTCGGTCCACATGTCGTCCACGAGGGGTTGCAGTTCGCGGGCGATGACGGCGCGAACCGCGTCCTCCTGTCCACACGGCCCGTAGGTCAACAGAAGTGCTTGCAACAGCTCGTCGGTGGAGTCACGGTCGCGGTTCGCCATCAGATCCTCTCCGTCATGGTTTCAGAGGATCAGTACCCGTACCGGCTCTCGGCTACCCAACGTAGGCGGTAAGGCTGTTCAGGCCAGCGCCACGCCCAGTTCTTGCGCGAACACCTTGACCATGTGCTGGACGGCGATCTCGTTGCGGCCGATGATCATGTGGTCGTGCTGGCCGTGCCGGACGCCCTCGCCACACTGGGGCAGCATGGCGAAGTCTTCGTCGCGCACGGCCGCGTGCACGCCTTCGAAGACCGTGTCGTAGGCGGCTCTCATCTCATCGTTGGTGGCCGGGATGCGGCCCATCCAGCTGTGCCGGACCGTGCAGCGGGTCGGCGCACCGGCGGGCAGCATGTCGATGATCTCCACCCCCACCGGGCTGTTGGCCAGGATGAGGTTCGGAAACACCCAATAGATCACCCCCATGTTCGCCACTGGATCCAGCGAAGCGGTGGGGTCGGTGTGGGCGTCGGTGATCCAGGTGAACGGAAACCCGATGCGGTGGTGCCGGCCGAACTCGTCGTAAACCATGGTGTTGGCCAAAGTGTTTTGCCCAATCAGGCTCTCGCCGTGCACGTACGGGAAGTGGTATCCCTCAGCGAAGGCTTCCAGAGCGCCCTTCCAGGACACCTCGGATGTGAATTCGCGCTGCGTGTGGTAGCCGTACGACTCGTAGTTCCATAGCGCCAGTTCGGTGGCGAAGTCCCCGAGGTGGGCGTCGAGGTCGATGGTCGCCTCGGCGGTCAGCACCGCCCAGATGAATCCGTGCCGCTCCTCGGAGGGCAGCTCCACTAGGCCGTAGTCCTTGGTGTCCATCGAGGCGAAGCCGGACTTGCCCGGGACGGCGAACAGTTCACCGGTGTTGCGGTACGTCCAGGCGTGATACGGGCAGACGAACCGCGAGGCGTTGCCCGAGCCGCAGGCCGGCATCGCGCCGCGGTGCCGGCAATAGTTCAGCAAGACGTGGCTGGTGCCGGCGCGGTCGCGGGTGACCAGGAGCGAGTCGCCCAGCACCGAGCGCACGACGTAGTCGTTTTTGCTCGGCAGCTGCGCCGACGGGACGATGGCCAGCGGCACCCGGCGCAAAATCTGTGATTCCTCGATCTCGGTGATCTTGGGGTCGCGGTAGTAATGCAGCGGCACCCGCAATTCGCGCTCGGCCAGGTCGGTCGTCTTGTCCAGGGCGTGACGCAGGCCCCGCAGCGTCAGCGTCTCGTCGTTGCCGCTTACCGGCTTGTCGATCGTCGTCACCCTGGTCTCCTTCGCGTCGATCCTTCGGACCATACACTCACTATCATTTGTATCGTCAAGGTCGGCGGCCGGTGTGTGCGACGATCACGCAATGCGCCGGCACGGCTGGTCGGGTGACATCCCGGCCGACGACGATGAAGCGGTCGCGCGCATCCTGAGCGCGACACGCAGCGCCATCGACGCGCACGGGACCGTGAGTGTGTCCGAGGTGGCATCAACGCTCGGCGTCACGCGGCAGACGATCTACCGGTACTTCCCGAGCCATGAGGCGCTGCTGGGCGCGACGGCACTGTCCTCGGTGGACGGGTTCTTGGATCGGCTTGCGGCGCACTTTGGTTCGATCACCGACCCGACCGAAGCGGTGGTCGAGGGCATCGCCTACACGTTTGAGCAACTCGCACACGACAAGTACCTCAGCCTGGTATTACAGCCCGGCAAGGCCAGCGCGTTCACCGCGGGCGTCACGTCGGACATCGCCATTTCGTTCGGCAGGTCGATCCTGCAGCGATTCGACGTCGATTGGGTCGCAGCGGGATTCGCCGAGCGCAGGCTCGACGAACTGGTCGAGATCATGCTGCGCACCGTGCAGTCGTTGATCGTGGATCCGGGCCGTCCACCGCGCACCGGACGGGAGCTGCGACGGTTCCTCGAGGACTGGATCGCGCCGTCGGTGCGGGCACATGCCGCCGCCGAGCGCTGAGTTCCGCCCACGCGCCGGGCTACTTGCCCCAAGCCACGGCATCGTCGCCGCGAATCACTCAGAGAATTTAGAGCACCGCCCTCGCGGAGCTAGGGAGGTGCCAAGGGCACCAGCTGATTTCGTCAGACTGCCTCGTCCTCGACGCCTTCCACGTAATGAGTAATGCTCGGACGTAGATGTCGCAGTAGCTCCTCACCGGAGAACTGCAGGCGCTCGGCCTCCCCCAGGAAGTCAGACTGCGCGGCTGAGGGTTCGTAGACCAATCGGGTGTCTTTCGGGGCCCTTGGCTCGCGCACCGCCCTACGCTTCTTCAGACGCATCAGTTCTGGATGCATCTTCTTCCGCTGCGAGGGAGGGACCAGTGCGCCACGGTTGACGGCCCTTATACCGAGGTTGTCCGCGACCTCGCAGACCTGATAAGTCTTCAACCGGTAGCGCCAAGCGATTTGCGAAATCGTGTACCACCCTCGTGGCATCCGCCAGACCCAGCCCGCGACGGTAATCACCGTCAACACAATCGCCAGGGTCGCTTCTGGGTGGAACAGCTTTTCGACGAACATGGCCGCGATTCCGACTACCAGCATGACGACCACAGCTGACGCGAAGAAAATGTGAGTCGGGCTCACGCCGCCTCCTTGCGTTCCATCGCGGGTTATGTTCAACGGTCTCAGAACCAACTGGCGGAGAAACCGCGACACGCCGTAGCGTCACCGGTCGAGACCTCGTTTGCTCGTCCGGGATGGTCGTAGCAGCGATTGCTGGTCACACCACGGCGTCGATGACCCTGGATGCTCCACGGGGCGAGCGATACCGGCGTAGCCGCCCCCTCGTGGCTGATTGGTGGTGTTGCTGGTCCTCAAGGTTGCGTTGATCGCTCTCATGCCGGAGGGATTGTCGCGCTGATCGCCCGGGGAATCAGACGCTCACGAGCGAACCGTTTGGACCCCGGTCGAACGGGAGCACCGGGCAGCCCGGGTACGAGGCGTCCGCGCGGGGAGCTATGCCGAACAACCCGCTACCCGAACCAGGGGTCACCCCCTACCCCCCGGAAACCCCAAGCTGGCTGAGCAACGTGCGTACCCGCTGTTCGATCTCGTCACGGATCGGTCTGACCGCGGCAACGGACTGTTCCGCTGGGTCGGGCAGCACCCACTCCTCGTAGCGGCGTCCCGGCAGCACCGGACAGGAATCACCACAGCCCATGGCGACCACCACGTCCGCGGCTTCGAGCATGTCCACGCTCCACTGCTTCGGTTGTTCGTCGGCGATGTCGATGCCCTTTTCTGCCATGGCTGCGACGGCGGCGGCATTGACTTCGGCAGCGGGTTCGGACCCGCCGGAATAGACCATGGCGTGGTCGCCTGCGAGGTGTTTGAAGAATCCCATGGCCATCTGGGACCGGCCCGCGTTGTGCGTGCACAGGAACAGCACGGCGGGCTTATGGTTCGGCATCATGCGGGCCTCTCGCGGCGGCAGCGAATCGTCCTCGTAAGGCCAGCGACACATAGACCAGGGCTACGAGGACCGGAACTTCGATGAGGGGGCCGACGACGCCGGCAAGTGCTTGTCCTGAGGTGGCGCCATAAGTCGCGATGGAGACCGCGATGGCCAATTCGAAGTTGTTGCCGGCAGCGGTGAAAGCCAACGTGGTGGTGCGTTGGTATCCGAGGCCGAGGATTGCTCCCAGGAGGTAGCCTCCGCCCCACATGAGGGCGAAGTAGGCCAGTAGCGGGATCGCGATGCGCAGTACGTCGAAAGGCCGACTGGTGAGCTGATGCCCTTGCAGCGCAAAGAGAATGACGATGGTGAACAGCAGACCATAGAGCGCCCACGGCCCAATTCTGGGCAGGAACGTGGACTCGTACCAGTCGCGCCCTTTGGCATTCTCGCCAAAGCGTCGGGTGAGATATCCGGCGAGTAGAGGGATGCCGAGGAAGACAAGTACGGATTTGGCAATCTGCCAGGGCGAGGTGCCGATCGTGCTCTGCGGTAGGCCGAGTTGGCGGGGTAGGACCGCGAGGTAGAACCAGCCGAGCGCGGCGAACATGATGACCTGGAAGATCGAGTTGAGTGCGACCAGGAGTGCTGCGGCTTCGCGGTCGCCACGGGCTAGGTCGTTCCAGATGATGACCATGGCGATGCAGCGAGCTAGACCGACGATGATTAGTCCGGTGCGGTAATCGGGGAGGTCTGGCAGCAGCAGCCACGCCAGGGTGAACATCAGCGCGGGGCCGACTAGCCAGTTCAGGATGAGTGAGCTTGCGAGCAGCTTGCGGTCGCCTGTCACGGTGTTCAGCCGGTCGTAGCGGACCTTGGCAAGAACCGGGTACATCATCACCAGTAGGCCGATGGCGATGGGCAGCGAGATGCCGTCAATCTGAACGTGATTCAGGACGGTGTTAAGTCCTGGGATGAGTCGTCCGAGCAATAGACCGGCTGCCATCGCGAGGCCGATCCACACCGGCAGGAGTTGGTCGAGCCGCGACAGCTTCTCCACGACCGCAGGCGGCGTGTCGCGTTCTGTGCGTAGGCTCACGTTCCGCCCGTTGCGTTGTCGGTGGTCGCCGCGGTGCAGCAGGCACTGATGGTGCCGGCCGCGTTGACCAGTGCCGCGGAGGCAGTGCCGAAGGACTCCGAGTCCGCGAGGACGGTGTACACCTCCCACTTCTCGCCAGCGGGTCCGGTCACCCACACCTTGTCCTGTGCGGCGAAGCAGCAGGTGGTTCCGATTTCCTCGTCGGTGAATAACCCTTCGGCGGTTAGGCGCGCGATCTCGGAGTGGACGGCATCGCTGGAGTCGACCTCGACGCCCAGATGGTTGAGAGTTCCGCCGTGGCCGTGGTTTTCGATGAGGACGAGCTTCAAAGGTGGTTCGGTGACCGCGAAGTTCGCGTAGCCCGGTTTGACTTTGGCGGGGGTGGTGTTGAACAGCTTGGTGTAGAACGTGATCGCCTCGTCGAGATCCTCGACGTTGAGTGCGAGTTGGACGCGGGACATGACGGTTCGCCTTACCTCTGTGGCTTATGTCGAACTACTGGCCTGACCGATGATGCCACCTCTTCGATATATGTCAACCTTTGTGGCAGGATGGTCGCATGCCCAAAGCGTTGCCGGTGGTGGACATGTCCGCGCCAGTGTGCTGTTCACCGGTCGCCGCCGGTCCCGTCGATGACGATGCAGCCTTGGCAATTGCTTTGCGGCTCAAGGCCTTGGCCGATCCGGTGCGGGTGAAGCTGGTGTCATTGCTGTTCAGTTCAGATGCGGGCGAGGTATGCAATTGCGACTTGGCGTCGGCGGTCGGGATCAACGAATCGACAGTGAGTCATCATCTGTCCCAGTTGCGCCGTGCAGGTCTGGTCGAGTCCGAACGACGCGGGATGAATGTGTATCACCGACCGCGACACGACGCATTAGTCGCGCTCTGCACAGTGCTCGACCCGAACTGCTGCCGCTAGCTACTCGTCGGCGTTCTGGTCTCGACCGCTCACGAGCTGGTGTGCCGAGGAACTCCGATTGGCGGGCGCGTTACCGACCACACCGCACGGTCTACGCCACAGGCCAGCCAGTCCCGCCGTCAGCGCGCGGGCGAAGGTAGAGGCCGTGCAGCGACGAAGACCTCGACAGGGCTGCGATGCGTCTCGACGACGCCATGCGAGCTACTGCGCACGCGGAAGTATCCCTAGCGGGTCGGTGCACCGCCTGACCTGCTCAAACTTTGTGGAGCTAAGGGGAATCGAACCCCTGACCTACTCGATGCGAACGAGTCGCGCTACCAACTGCGCCATAGCCCCTGACCGCTAGCAGGCTACCAGTCGCGGCGGCAACCGCCGAACCGCGCGCACTATTCGCCGACGGCGCGCGGCAAGTCCCTGGGCCAACCGAAGGTCCGCATCGCCATCGCGTAGTCCAGATGCTCGAACACGGGGTCCTCGTCGTCGATCTCCAGGACCACCGCGCCGGGCCGCCGCAGCCGCGACGGGACCACGTCGTAGTCGCGGTCGTAGGCGTTCTCCACGCCGAGGCGCGCCCGCGCCATCCGCTTCATCCTGCGGTGGCGCACCCTTTCCTCGATGCGCGTCTGGCGCCGCAGGTAGCCCAGGTACATCAGGGTGATCGCGGTGGCGGTGCCGCACACCCACCAGGCGGTGGGCGAGATCTCGAACGCCGCGGTGGCCGAGCCGACCAGGACGACCGCCATCACCATCAGGACCTTCTTGCGGAAGGCGTACTTGCGGGCGCTGACCGCCGCGGCGGTCTTGTTGTCGAACCGGCGCCGCCGGGAGGCGTTGCGCGGCAGGGGTGCCGGCGCCTCCTCCTCGGCGTCGTCGCCTTCGGCCGCGGGCTCCAATCCGGACGAGTCCTCGACGTACTCGTAGCTGTCCTCGTCCTCGCCCTCGCGTTGGGCGACGGCCTCGGTGTCCGGCTCGTCGTCTTCGACGGGCTCGATGTCGGCCGTCTCCGCCTCGGCCGCAGCACCGCTGCCGCCGACCGGAAGTACGTGGGAATCCTCGACGACATCGACGTCGAGGTAGTCGGGCTCGGTGGGCTCGGCGACGGCCATCCGCATCACGACGGGGCGCCGGCGGCTCAGCTCGTCGGTGTCGGTGTCGTCGGATTCGCGGTCTTCATCCTCGGAGAAGTCGCGCTTCTCGTCGAGGTCGGCATCGGCATCGGCATCGGCATCCTCTTGCGGCGGTGTCCAGTTGGGGTCGCTGCGATGCCCGGCGGCCGGACCGCTGCGCTTGATCAGCCGGGAGTTGCCCCCGCCGTTGAGCACCCGGGTCGCCAGAGCCACGTCGCTGGTGCGCCGCACCGCATCGCGCTTGCTGACGAGCATCGGCACCAAGACGAACAGCCATAGCACCACGAGCGATATCCACAACAGCGACTGCGGGATGCTTGGCATGATGACCTGCTCTCTTCGGTGTCCGTCCCCCGCGAGGCCCATTGGTGGCCAGCGCGGCCGGGTCGTACTGAACAGGACAATTACACACCTGTAATTTGCCTCTCACAAGCACCATGAGTCACTCGTGTCGCGCTAGTCCCAGATCGGCAACGGTTTGGACTCGCGCGTGGGTCGCCGAGGCGGACAAAAAGGGTCCACAGAACCCCCGATAGGAGAAGCGGTCAGGCCCAGCTGGCGTTACCCGCGCGGACCAGCGTCGATGCCACCGATCCGTTGACCTCTTCGACGGTGATGGCCATCAGCAGGTGGTCCCGCCACGCCCGGTCGACTTCCAGGTAGCGCTGCAGCAGGCCTTCCTGGCGGAAGCCCACCTTCGCCAACACGGCGCGGCTGGCGGCGTTTTCCGGGCGCACGGTGGCCTCCACCCGATGCAACATGACCGGGCCGAAGCAGTGATCCAGCCCGAGTGCTAACGCCGCGGTGGCGACCCCGCCGCCGGTGGCCGACCGCGGCACCCAGTAGCCGATCCACGCCGACCGCAACGCGCCGTGGGTGACATTGCCGATGGTCAGCTGTCCGCAGAACCGGCCGTCGAGTTCGATGACGTAGGGCAGCATCCGGCCCTGCCGCGCCTCCGCGCGCAGACCCGAACACAGCGCCGGCCAAGCCGCCACCGCATGCCGGGCCGTCCAGTCGCCCTCGGCGCTGGGCTCCCACGGTTCCAGATGCGCACGATCGGTCAGCCGGATCCGGCTCCACTGCGCGCCGTCACGCAACCGCACCGCCCGCAGCCGGACGACGCCGGCCGGAACCCGCAGGGGCCCAACCCTCATGGGCCACCCTGGATGACGGGAAGAATTGGAGCGCAACAGGTTTACCATCAGTGCAGTCGTTTCGCTCAGCCGCGCTGGGCCAGGAAGGCGACGTCGACGATCTCCCCGGTGCGAATCTGCTCGGCGCCGCTGGGCACCACCACCAGACAGTTCGCCTCGGCGAGGGTGGCCAGCAGGTGCGACGACGCGCCCGGGCCGCCGCCGAGCGCCTGCACCAGATACTCGCCGCTCTCCTGATCGCGCATCAGCTGGCCACGCAAGAAGCCCTTGCGCCCGGCCACCGACGTGATGGGCGACAGCGTGCGCGCCTGCACGATGCGACGCATCGGCTGACGCTTGCCCAGCGACAACCGGATCAGCGGCCGGACCATCACCTCGAACACCACCAGCGCGCTGACCGGGTTCGCCGGCAGCAGGAAGGTCGGGACGCCCTCGCGGCCCAGCTGCCCGAATCCCTGGATGGATCCCGGATGCATGGCGACGCGCACGACCTCTATCTCGCCGAGCTCGGAGAGCACCTGACGCACCGCCTCGGCCGCGGCGCCCCCGACGGCCCCGGCGACGACGATCACCTCGGCGCGGTTGATCTGGCCCTCGACGATCTCGCGCAACTCCCGGGGACCACCGCTGACGATCCCGATGCGGTTGACCTCCGCACCGGCGTCGCGGGCGGCGGCCGCCAGCGCATAGGAGTTGACGTCGTAGACCTGGCCGTTGCCCGGGGTGCGCGAGATGTCGACCAGTTCGCCGCCCAGCGCCATGATCGTCACCCGCGGCCGTGGGTGGACCAGCACCCTTTCGCGGCCGACCGCGGCCAGCAGCCCGACCTGCGCCGCACCGATGACGGCCCCGGAGCGCACCGCCACATCGCCGGGCTGGACGTCGTCGCCGGCTCGGCGCACGTAGGCGCCCGACGGGGCGCCCCGCAGGATCCGGACCCGCTGCGTACCGCCGTCCGTCCAGCGCAACGGCAGGACCGCGTCGGCCAGCGTCGGCAGCGGCGCCCCAGTCTGCACGCGCACGGCCTGGCGCGGCTGCAACCGGCTGGGAGTGCGCGACCCGGCCTCGACCATGCCCATCACCGGCAGCACCAGGCCCTCGCGGCCGTCGCTTTCATCCGAGTCCTCGAACGGCCCCGGCAGACCCTCGCTGCCCACCTCGCCGACACCGAGCACGTCGACGCTGCGCACCGCGTAGCCATCGATCGCGGCCTGGTCGAAGCCGGGCATCGGGCGTTCGGTGACCACTTCCTCGGCGCACATCAAACCCTGCGCCTCGGCGATCGCCACTCGTATCGGCCGCGGGGCCACGGCGGCCGCCGTGATCCGGGCCTGCTGCTCTTCCACCGAACGCACAGCGCGCCTCTCTGCCGTCGAGTCGCGGGTAGGGCGACCCGCTCACTGCGCAGGCGGGGCATCCCCGCCCGGGACCGCTAGGCGTTCGCCGGCCCGCCGTCGTCCGCCAGCCGGGTTACCGCCCGGCTACTGCTCGGCCAGGCCTAATCGCGCCACCAACCACTGCCGCAAATCCGGGCCGTAGTCGTCACGATCCAATGCAAAGTCAACCGCAGCCTTGAGGTAGCCGCCAGGATTTCCCAAGTCGTGTCGAGATCCGCGATGCACCACCACGTGCACCGGGTGGCCCTCCGCGATCAGCAACGCGATCCCGTCGGTGAGCTGCACCTCCCCACCGGCCCCACGCTCGATGCGGCGCAACGCATCGAAGATCGCGCGGTCGAGCACGTATCGGCCGGCGGCGGCGAACAGCGACGGGGCGTCCTCGGCCCTCGGCTTCTCCACCATGCCGTTGACCTTGAGCACGTCCGGATTGTCGTCGTCTGGAATCGGCTCGACGTCGAAAACGCCGTATGCGCTTACCTCTTCGGGCGTCACCTCGATGGCGCACAACACCGTGCCGCCGTAGTGCGCCCGCACCTTCGACATCGTGCCCAGCACGCCGGTGGGCAGCACCAGGTCGTCGGGCAGCAACACCGCGACGGCGTCCTCGTCGTCGGCCAGCCGGGACTCCACGCAGCCGATCGCGTGTCCCAGGCCCAGCGGCTCGCTCTGCACCACGGACTCGACCTTGATCAGCTGCGGCGCGCGCCGGACCTTGTCCAGCATTGCCGTCTTGCCGCGCTCCTCCAGCGTGCTTTCCAGCACCAGATCTTCGACGAAGTGCGCGACGACGCCGTCCTTGCCCTCCGAGGTGATGATCACCAGGCGCTCGGCACCTGCCTCGGCCGCCTCGGCGGCCACCAGCTCGATGCCCGGCGTATCGACAACCGGCAACAGCTCCTTGGGGACCGTTTTGGTCGCCGGCAAGAAGCGGGTACCGAGACCCGCGGCGGGCACGACCGCAGTGCGTGGCACCACCACGTTTGGGCTTGACATTGTTCACACGATAACCCGCATTCCCTAGCCGAGTGGATGTGGCGCGGGCAAAGACCCGGCTGTCATGGTTGACGCATGGCGACCACCAGCAAAGCCGCGTTGCGCGACCAGCTGCTCGCCGCCCGCCGACACGTTGCCGACGACGTTCGCGCCGCCGAGGCGCAGCAGCTCTGCGAGCGGCTGGAAGCGCTGGAAGGCGTTGTGACCAGCGGCAGCACCGTCTGCGCCTACGTGCCGGTGGGCACCGAGCCCGGGTCCGTGGAGATGTTGGACATGTTGCTGCGCCGCGCCGGGCGGGTGCTGTTGCCGGTTGCGCGCACCACCGCCGACAACATCCCGCTGCCGCTGTCCTGGGGCGAATACCGGCCCGGCACGCTGACCACCGGGCGGTGGGGGCTGCTCGAGCCGTCGCAACCGTGGCTGCCGGCGTCGGCCCTGGCGCAAGCCGGCGTGGTGCTGGTGCCGGCGCTGGCGGTGGACCGCCGCGGTGTGCGACTGGGCCGGGGCCGCGGCTTCTACGACCGCTCGCTGGGCGGCCGCGACCCGAATGCGCTGCTGATCGCGATCGTTCGCGACGCGGAAGTACTCGACGAAGTACCGGCCGATCCGCACGACATCGCCATGACCCACGCGCTCACCCCGCGACAGGGATTGATCGATCTCGTCGGTCGCTGATATAGCGGGAATGAGTCATGTCACGTGGCGGTTCTAGCACTTGAGACGCTAGAGTGCTAATCAGGTTTGCGATCATCCGGAGGTTTTTGTGCCGACTTACAGCTATCAGTGCACCGAGTGCGACGATCGCTTCGACATCGTGCAGGCCTTCACCGACGACGCGTTGACCACGTGCAAACGCTGCTCCGGGCGGCTGCGCAAGCGCTTCAACTCCGTCGGCGTGGTGTTCAAGGGCAGCGGCTTCTACCGCACCGACAGCCGCGAGTCCGGCAAGAAGTCGTCGAGTTCGAGCAACGGCTCCTCGTCGAGCGACTCGGGATCGAACGGTTCCAGCTCCAGCGACAAGTCCGGCTCCGGCTCGACCGAGAAGTCCGGCTCCAGCTCCAGCGACAAGTCGAGCAGCAGCTCGACCGCCTCCGCCGCCGCGACCAACTGAAAGTTATCCACAGCGGGCTCGCCGGCCGGCATCCCGCGCGCCGGCTCGCGCCTACCGTTGCTGCGTGGGCGAATCATCGCTGAACCCAAGCCCATTCAGCCGCCTGTCGCTGTGGTTGCGCCCGGATTGGACTCGCACCGTGCTGGCTCGCCGCATCGCCGCGGGCGGGTTGGTTCTGCTGGCCGGGGTCGCGACGCTGCGCTCCAACCCCACGGGTGACTATGCACAGGTCGTGGTTGCCGACCACGATCTGCGCCCCGGTGCCCCGTTGACCCCCGCCGACGTTCGTCTCGAAAAGCGTTTGGCCGCAACGGTTCCCGACGGGGCGCGAGCAGAGCTGGAAGCGGTGGTGGGTTGGACACTGGCCGGTCCGGCCCGGCGCGGCGAGGTGCTCACCGACGTCCGGTTACTGGGCAGCCGACTGGCGGAGGCCGCCGTCGGGTCCAAGGTGGAGCCGGGCGCCCGCATCGTGCCGCTCCACCTGGCCGACGGCGCTCTGATCGACCTGGTACGGGTCGGTGATGTGGTCGACGTGCTGGCCGCGCCGGCCGGCACCGCGCCGGACAGCACCCACGCCGCCCCCAAAGTGGTGGCCACCGACGCCGTGGTGGTGCTGGTGTCGGCCAAAGAAAAAATTCAGGCCGCCGACAGCGACCGCGTAGTGTTAGTTGCGCTGCCGGCTCGTGTGGCGAACACGGTGGCAGGGTCGGCCCTGGGTCAGACCGTGACGCTCACCCTGCACTGAGTGCCTGGCCGTTGTTGGCCTGCCGAGTCGACAGCAAACTCTGTCCAGTTCCCAGAAAGGCCATCCAATGCTCAAAGGGTTCAAGGAGTTTCTGTCGCGGGGCAACATCATCGACCTGTCCACCGCGGTGGTCATCGGTACCGCGTTCACCGCGCTTGTCACGCAGTTCACCGACAGCATCATCAAACCGTTAATCAACCGGATCGGCGTCAATCAGAAGTCCGATATCGGCATCTTGCGGATCAGTATCGGCGGCGGTCAGACAATCGACCTGAACAACGTGCTTTCCGCGGCGATCAACTTCGTGATCATCGCCGCGGTGGTCTATTTCCTGGTCGTGCTGCCCTACACCACTTTGCGCAAGCGCGGTGAAGTCGAGCCGGCCGACGACGCGCAGGTCGTCCTGCTCAAGGAGATCCGCGACCTGCTCGCCCAGACCAACGGCGAATCGCCGGGCAGGCACGGCAGCGTCAGCACCACGCCCCCGCCGGAGCACGGACCCCGCGCGGAAGCCGAATCGAAATAACTCACGCCGATGTCGCCGGCTGGACTGGGACCACGCCTAGCCGCGAGGCTTAAATCTCCAGGCTGGACAACTGCCCGATGATCTGGGCCGCCAACGGGTTCAGCGTCGCCATCCCGTCGCGCACCGCGTAACGGGAGCCCGCCAGGTTGACCACCAGCGTGCTGCCGGACACCCCGGCCAGACCGCGCGACAATGCGGCATCGATGATTCCCGCCGACAGCCCCGAGCCGCGGATAGCCTCTGCGATCCCGAGGATTTCGCGGTCGAGGATCTCGCGGGTGGCCTCCGGGGTGACGTCGCGCGGGGTGACGCCCGTGCCGCCGACCGAGACGACCAGATCCACTCCGCCGATCACCGCGGTGTTCAGCGCGTTGCGGATCTCGATCTCGTCAGCGGCGACCGCGACCACACCGTCGACGACGAATCCGGCCTCGGTCAGCAGCTCCGTCACCAGCGGACCACTGTGGTCCTCGTCGCCGTGAGCGGTGCGATCGTCGACCACCACAACCAATGCCCGGCCAACTACCAGTTCCGCACCCGTTTCCATGGGTGCAACCGTATATCCGAGCTCAGACAATCCCGTCGCCGAGGGTTCGTCCACTCTCACTACTGATCCGCCTTCCCCAAAGTGACCGGTAATGTGCGGCTGCCGCCACCAGCGGGATCCTGGAACGTCAGCGAGATCTTGTCGCCGGGCGCTTTGGACCGCACGGCAGCGACCAACGCGTCGGCGCTGTTGATCGGCCGGTCGTCGACCTTGGTGACGACCACGTTCTTGGGGACACCGGCGGATGCCGCGGCACCGCCCGCGACGACGTCGACGACCTTGGCGCCCGGGGTGCCCTTGTCGTTGGTCACCTGTACGCCGAGCGAGGCGTGGGAGGCCTTGCCGGTGGCGATCAGCTCATCGGCGATGCGCTTGGCCTGATCGACCGGAATCGCGAAGCCCAGGCCGATCGAGCCGCTCTGGGCGTCCGGCGAGTCGGCGCCCAGGGTGGCGATGGCCGAGTTGACGCCCACCAGCTGGCCGTTCATGTTGACCAGCGCGCCCCCGGAGTTACCGGGGTTGATCGCGGCGTCGGTCTGAATCGCGTCCAGCACCGTGTTCTGGTTGCCCGACTCACCGGTGGTGGACACCGGCCGGTTCAGCGCGCTGACGATGCCGGTGGTCACCGTGCCCGACAACCCCAACGGCGATCCGATCGCGACGACCGGCTGACCGACGCGAAGGTCCGACGAGGAGCCCAGCGAGATGGGCGTGAGCCCGGAGACGCCCTGCACCCGAATCACGGCGATATCGCTGGTGGGGTCCGCGCCGACCACCGTGAACGGTGCGGTACGACCGTCAGAGAAGGTCACCGTCGTCTTGGGCGTCGCGCCGGCGCCGGCGCCGCCGGGCCCACCCGGACCGCCGGGCGGCAATGGAGCCTCGGGCGGAGCTCCGGGAGGGCCGGCGGGCCCCTTGGGCGGGCCGGCCGCGGCCGCGATCACGTGGTTGTTGGTGAGGATGAGCCCGTCGGCGGACAAGATGATGCCCGAACCCTCTTCGGACTGCCGCCCGATGTCGGTCTCCAGCATCACCACGCTGGGCACCACCTTGGAGGCGACCCCTTCGACGCTGCCGGGCGGCATGTTCGCGGCCGGGACGCTGGGCGCCGCCCCGATGATCCGCCCGGCGCCGTTGCCCGTCGTGTGCGTGCCGAGCTCGACCGCTGTGGCCGCGGCACCGCCGATACCGGCCGACACCACCGCGATGGCCACCGCACCGACGACCATCAAGCCTGTGCGAGAACGCTTTTGGGGTTCGGGCGGGACGGGCATTCCGGGCAGCATGCCGGGAACCGGACCGCTGCCGGCGCCTCCCGGCATCTGGCCTACGCCGGTTCCCCCAGGGATCCGGCCCGGCCCGGTGCTGCTGAAGGGCTCGTAGGGCGAGCGGAACTGCGTCGTCGGCGACGACGAGGGCTGCGACCGATAGCGCCAGTCATATTGCTGGTTGTACGGCTGCTGTTGTCCCGGGGCATAGCCGGAGGGCCCCCCATGGCCGGGGGTGGGCGCAGGCTGATTCGGCGCGGGAGGGTATCCCGGCTGCTGCGGCGGTGGCGAATACCTCGGGTCATTCGTCATGTCGCTAAGTCGCTCTTCCTCTATCTCAGTGTTTCGGCAAGTCGACGGCTGGGTTCAACAGTAGCCGCAGACCTACCTTGCCCGCGCGGACTGAGAGTCCACTGAGATAACGTTCGCCGATTCCCGAGAGTTCGCCTCATCGCCTGCCGCCGCGTCGGCGGGGCCCGTCGCCTCGTCTAGCTGGCCGGTTGCGGAGTCGGCCGCAGCCTCGGAGTACGCCGAGGCGGGCAGCGGCCGGCCGGGCAGCAACACATAGAAGGAGGTACCGGGGGGCTGGCCGCCCGGGACGGTGTCCTCGACCCGCAGCAGTCCCCCGTGGTTGAGCACCACCTTCTTGACGATCGCCAGGCCGAGTCCGGAGCCCGGCATGGCCCGCGCCGTCATCGAGCGGTAGAACCGCTCGAACACCAGGTTGCGCTCCTGGGGCGGGATACCGGGGCCGTGGTCGGCGATCACCAGCTCCGCGTGCGACGGGTCGAGCTGGCGCATCGTGACACCGACATGCCCGCCGGGCGGGCTCCACTTCGCGGCGTTGTCCAGCAGGTTCAGCACCGCACGCGACAGCCCGGCGGCGTCGCCGTACATCTGCCACGGCGTTACGTCGACGTCGAAGTGAATGTCGTTGCGCCGCCGCCTGACTCGCTCCAAGCTGCGATCGATGACCTCGGACATGTCGACGGGCTCGTGCACCACCTGGCCTGCGTCGTCGCGGGTCAGGTCCACCAAATCGCCTACCAGCGTTGACAATTCCTCGATCTGGGCGATGACGTCGGTGCGCAGGTCGACCATCTCCTGCTCGGGCAGCCGCGGCGCCCCCGGTTCCATCGCGGCCATCAGCAACTCGACGTTGGTCCGCAGCGACGTCAACGGGGTGCGCAGTTCATGCCCGGCGTCGGTGACCAGCCGGGCCTGCCGCTCCCGGGACTCGGCGAGCGCGCGCAGCATCAGGTTGAACGACTCGGTGAGCCTGGCCAATTCGTCGCTGCCGAACACGGGGATGGGTCTCAGGTCATCGGTGCGCGCCACCCGCTCGGCCGCTTCGGTCAGGCGTGCCACCGGGCGCAGCCCGGCTCTGGTCACCATGCCGCCCGCCACCGCGGCGACCGCCACACCGACGCCGCCGACGATCAGCAGCACCCAGCGCAGCCTGTTCATCACCGCTTCGGTGGGCTTGAGGCTCTTGGAGATCAGCAACGAGGTGCCGTTCTGCAGGTGCACGGCGAGGATCCGCTGCTCACCGGCGGTGCGCCGGGACATGAACAGGTCACCGTGGATGACCGCCTTCTCCGGCGCACCGACCGGCAGCGTCTGCCCCGGCTGCTGCGCGGTGTAGATCGCGTGGCCCGGGTTCACCAGCATCGCGTTGACGTCGGAATAGGCCGTTCCTTCGATGGCCTTGCCCGGGTCGGCGGCCAGGGAGCCGCTGGCGATCAACAGTTGCGCCCGGCTCTGCAGCTGGTTGTCGATGTCGCTGTACAGCGCGGCCGAGATCACGGCGTAGACGGCGAAGGCCATCAGCACGACGACCATGGCGACCATCGACATCGCCAGCAGCATCACCCGCCACCGCAACGACAAGGAGGGCGTGGCGCGCAGCGCTGGGCGCAGCGGTGGACGTTGAGGCCGGTGGAACCGGATCATCGGAGAACCCGCATCGTCACGGGGGTGTCTCCCGAAGGACGTAACCGACGCCGCGCACGGTGTGGATCAGCCGCGGCTCGCCGTCGGCTTCGGTTTTGCGCCGCAAATAGCCCACATAGACCTCCAGCGCGTTGCCCGAGGTGGGAAAGTCGAATCCCCAGACCTCCTCGAGGATACGGCTGCGGGTGAGCACCCGGCGCGGATTGGCGATCAGCATCTCCAGCAGGGCGAATTCGGTGCGGGTCAGGCTGATCCGTCGCTGTCCGCGGGTGACCTCGCGGGTGATCGGGTCCAGCGTCAGGTCGGAGAACGTCATCGCCACCGATTCCGCGTCATCCTCCGGCTTGGTCCGGCGCAGCAGGGCGCGCATCCGGGCCAACAGCTCTTCCAGGGCGAACGGCTTCGGCAGGTAGTCGTCGGCGCCGGCGTCCAGCCCGGCGACCCGCTCCGAGACCGAATCGCGGGCGGTGAGCACCAGGATCGGTAGGTCGTCACCGGTGCTGCGGAGCTGACGGCACACCTCGAGGCCGTCCAGGCGCGGCATCATCACATCCAGGACCAGCGCGTCGGGGCGATCGCTCGCGATCAGTTCGAGGGCTTCGACCCCGTCATGGGCCAACTCGACGGAGTAACCGTTGAAGGACAATGACCTGCGCAGCGACTCACGCACCGCGCGATCGTCGTCGACGACCAGTATTCGCACGGCCCCTAGTTTCGTCCCACCGCCTGAGACTGACCTGAGAGGCGCGCCGTGCGGCGCTCGCTGCGGCGGTCGCAAGCGCGGCGACGCCGGGCGCGGCGGGCCGCCGCCATCGGGCTAGCGGCGGTCGCAAGCGCGGCGAAGCCGGGCGCGGCGGGCCGCCGCCATCGGGCTAGCGGCGGTCGCAAGCGCGGCGAAGCCGGGCGCGGCGGGCCGCCGCCATCGGGCTAGCGGCGGTCGAGGTCGATCAGGCCCAGGCGGGCGGCCTTGAGCAGCCGGCGGGGCACCTTGTGCCGCTGACCTGCGACCGTCACACCGACGAGTTCGGTCTTCTCGGCCTTCCACTGCGCGCGCCGGCTACGGGTGTTCGCGCGCGACATTCTGCGCTTGGGTACGGCCATGGTCGGGCCCAACTCCTCGTGTTGCTTCGGTAAATCGACGTGGGACTTGCAGTTCGGCATGTCGCGCGGCGTGGCTTGTAAGTAAGTAAGTAAGTAAGCCGATCGGGCGGGCGACGATCGCATATCAGGATAGTCGCTGGTCCGCTTGTCGCCAAAATGGGCGCCGCGATGCCGAGATTGCCGTGACGGCTGTGATCCGCCCGGTTTTCACGACCATAGTGGCAATCTCGTCTCAGAAGGCCAGCCGGCGTCCTTGACTCGACACCGGCGGTAGCGGATAACCTACCGGTTGGTTGGTCACTCGTCGGTGGGTCCGGGAAGGGAGAACGGCATGGCCTCTGCCTCCGGCGCCGTCCGGATTGCGAACTGCTCGGGCTTCTACGGCGACCGGCTGTCGGCGATGCGCGAGGTGCTCGCCGGCGGTGACGTCGACTACCTCACCGGCGACTACCTGGCCGAACTCACCATGCTGATCCTGGGGCGCGACCGGATGAAGCATCCCGACCGCGGCTACGCGAAGACCTTCCTGACGCAGCTCGAGGACTGCCTGGGCGAGGCCGGCGACCGCGGGGTCCGCATCGTCGCCAACGCCGGCGGCCTCAACCCGGCCGGCCTGGCCGACGCGATACGCGCGCTGGCCGAACGCCTGGGCATCGACGCCCGCGTCGCACATGTGGAGGGTGACGACCTGTTGCCGCGCGCCGCCGAGCTCGGGCTGGGCACCCCGCTGACCGCCAACGCGTACCTGGGCGCCTGGGGAATCGTCGACTGCCTGAACGACGGCGCCGACGTGGTCGTCACCGGCCGCGTCACCGACGCCTCGGTGATCGTCGGGGCGGCCGCAGCGCACTTCGGCTGGGGCCGCACCGACTACGACCGGCTCGCCGGCGCGGTGGTCGCCGGTCACGTCATCGAATGCGGGGTGCAGGCCACCGGCGGCAACTTCTCGTTTTTCACCGAGATCGCCGACCTCACCCACGCCGGCTTCCCCTTGGCCGAGGTCAGCGCCGACGGATCCTCGGTGATCACCAAACACCCGGGCACCGGCGGCCTGGTCAGCGTCGACACCGTCACCGCCCAGCTGCTCTACGAGATCACCGGGGCGCGTTACGCCAACCCCGACGTCACCGCCCGGATGGACACCGTCGAGTTGTCGCCCGACGGCCCGGACCGGGTGCGCATCAGCGGGGTGCGCGGCGAAGCCCCGCCGCCCACCTACAAGGTGTCGATGAACAGCATCGGCGGGTTCCGTAACTCGATGACCTTCGTGTTGACCGGCCTGGACATCGAGGCCAAGGCCGAGTTGGTGCGCCGGCAGCTCGACACCGCGCTCACCGTCAAGCCCGCCGAACTGCAGTGGTCGCTGGCCCGCACCGACCATCCCGATGCCGACACCGAAGAAGCCGCCAGCGCCCTGCTGCACTGTGTCGTGCGTGACCCCGATCCCGCCAACGTCGGGCGCCAGTTCTCCTCGGCGGCGGTCGAATTGGCGTTGGCCAGCTATCCGGGATTCCACGTGACCGCCCCGCCGGGCGACGGCCAGGTCTACGGCGTGTTCAGCCCGGGCTACGTCGCCGCCGAGCAGGTACCGCATGTTGCGGTTCACGCCGACGGCACCCGGGTTGAGATCCCCTGCGCCACCGAGACTTTGGAGCTAACCCCGGCCGCTGAGCCATCGCTGCCCGACCCGCCGCCGGCCGGACCGACCCGCCGCGCGCCGCTGGGCCGCATCGCCGGGGCGCGCAGCGGCGACAAGGGCGGCTCGGCCAATGTCGGCGTCTGGGTGCGCACCGACGAGCAATGGCGATGGCTGGCCAACACGTTGACCGTCGAGCTGCTCAAGGAGCTGCTGCCCGAGGCGGCGCACCTCGACGTCACCCGCCACCTGCTGCCGAACCTGCGGGCGGTCAACTTCGTCATCGACGGCATCCTCGGCCAGGGCGTCGCCTACCAGGCTCGTTTCGATCCCCAGGCCAAGGGGCTGGGCGAATGGCTCCGCGGCCGCTACCTCGACATCCCGGAGAGTCTGCTGTGAATCTTTGGACCACGCCCGAGCGCGAGCAGTTGCGAAAGACGGTGCGCTCGTTCGCAGAACGCGAGATCCTGCCGCACGTCGACGAGTGGGAGCGCACCGGCGACCTGCCGCGCGAGTTGCACCGCAGCGCCGGGGCCGCCGGGCTGCTGGGTGCGGGCTTCCCCGAATCGGTCGGCGGTGGCGGCGGCGACGGAGCCGACGCGGTGATCATCTGCGAGGAGATGCATCAGGCCGGAGCGCCGGGCGGTGTGTTCGCGTCGCTGTTCACCTGCGGCATCGCGGTGCCGCACATGATCGCGTCGGGCGATCAGCGGCTGATCGAGCAGTTCGTCCGCCCGACGCTGGCGGGCGAGATGATCGGTTCGCTGGCCATCACCGAACCCGGCGGCGGTTCCGACGTCGGACATCTGCGGACCTCGGCGGTCCGCCACGGTGACCACTATGTCGTCAACGGCGCCAAGACCTACATCACCTCGGGTGTCCGCGCGGACTTCGTGGTCACCGCGGTGCGCACCGGAGGCCCTGGCGCCGGCGGGGTTTCGCTGCTGGTCGTCGAGAAGGGCACGCCCGGCTTCGAGGTGAGCCGCAAGCTGGACAAGATGGGCTGGCGGTCCTCGGACACCGCCGAGCTGTCCTACACCGACGTCCGCGTGCCGGTGGCCAACCTGGTCGGCGCCGAGAACACCGGGTTCGCCCAGATCGCACAGGCCTTCGTCGCCGAGCGGATCGGCCTTGCCGCACAGGCCTATTCGAGCGCGCAGCGCTGCCTGGACCTGACGGTGCAGTGGTGTCGCGACCGTGAGACGTTCGGTCGCCCGCTGATATCGCGGCAGTCGGTGCAGAACACGCTGGCCGAGATGGCCCGCCGGATCGACGTCGCCCGGGTCTACTCGCGCAGCGTGGTGGAGCGGCAGCTCGCCGGTGAGACGAACCTGATTCCGCAGGTGTGTTTCGCCAAGAATACCGCCGTCGAGGCCGGCGAATGGGTGGCCAACCAAGCCGTTCAGCTGTTCGGCGGCATGGGTTACATGGCCGAATCCGAGGTCGAACGCCAGTACCGCGACATGAGGATCCTCGGCATCGGCGGAGGAACCACCGAAATTCTCACCGCCCTGTCCGCCAAACTGCTGGGGTACCAATCGTGACCGTCTTGAAGTCCACCCTCGACGCCGAGGCCACCGCCTTCACCGACGCGGCGTCGGCGGCGATGAACAAACTCGAAGAGATCGACGCCGAGCTGGCCAACGCGCTGGCCGGCGGCGGGGCCAAATACGTTGCGCGCCATCATGATCGCGGCAAGCTGACCGCGCGCGAACGCATCGAGCTGCTGGTCGACCAGGATTCGCCGTTCCTGGAGCTCAGCCCGCTGGCGGCCTGGGGCAGCGCCTTCAAGGTCGGCGCCAGCACGGTCACCGGCATCGGCGTGGTGGAAGGCGTCGAATGCATGATCGTCGCCAACGACCCGACGGTCAAAGGCGGCACCAGCAACCCGTGGACCCTGAAGAAGATCCTGCGGGCCAACCAGATCGCCTTCGAAAACCGGCTACCGGTGATCTCCCTGGTGGAATCCGGCGGCGCGGACCTGCCCACGCAGAAGGAGATCTTCATTCCCGGCGGACGGATGTTCCGCGACCTGACCCGCCTCTCGGCGGCCGGAATCCCCACCATCGCATTGGTGTTCGGCAATTCCACCGCGGGTGGGGCCTACGTTCCCGGCATGTCCGACCACGTGGTGATGATCAAGGAACGGTCCAAGGTCTTCCTGGCGGGTCCCCCGCTGGTGAAGATGGCCACCGGCGAGGAGTCCGACGACGAATCGCTCGGCGGTGCCGAAATGCATGCCCGGGTCTCGGGTTTGGCCGATTACTTCGCCGTCGACGAACTCGACGCGATCCGGATCGGTCGTCGGGTCGTTGCCCGGTTGAACTGGGTCAAGCAGGGGCCGAAGCCCAAGCCGGTCACCGCGCCGCTGTTCGATCCCGAGGAGCTCATCGGCATCGTGCCCGCGGATCTGCGCATCCCGTTCGATCCCCGGGAAGTGATCGCCCGCATCGTCGACGGCTCCGAATTCGACGAATTCAAGCCGCTGTACGGGTCCTCGTTGGTGACGGGCTGGGCGCAACTACACGGCTACCCGATCGGCATCCTGGCCAACGCGCGCGGCGTGCTGTTCAGCGAGGAATCCCAAAAAGCCACCCAGTTCATCCAGCTGGCCAACCGCTCCAACACGCCACTGCTGTTCTTGCACAACACCACCGGCTACATGGTGGGTAAGGACTATGAAGAGGGCGGCATGATCAAGCACGGCTCGATGATGATCAACGCCGTGTCCAATTCGACCGTCCCGCACATCTCGCTGTTGATCGGTGCGTCCTACGGCGCGGGCCACTACGGTATGTGCGGCCGCGCCTACGATCCGCGTTTCCTCTTCGCCTGGCCGACCTCCAAGTCCGCGGTGATGGGCGGCGCCCAACTCTCGGGCGTGTTGTCGATCGTGGCGCGCGCCGCCGCCGAGGCGCGTGGCCAGCAGGTCGACGAGGAGGCCGACGCGGCGATGCGGGCCGCGGTCGAGGGCCAGATCGAAGCCGAGTCGCTGCCGCTGGTGCTGTCCGGGATGCTCTACGACGACGGGGTGATCGATCCACGAGATACCCGCACCGTCTTGGGAATCTGCCTGTCCGCCATCGCCAATGGCCCGATCAAGGGGACGTCGAACTTCGGCGTCTTCCGGATGTGAGCCCCATGATCACTCGAGTTCTGGTCGCCAACCGCGGTGAGATCGCCCGGCGGGTGTTCGCCACCTGCCGTCGGCTCGGCCTGGGCACCGTTGCCGTCTACACCGAGCCGGACGCGGGCTCGCCGCACGTCGCCGAGGCCGACGCCCGGGTGCGGCTGGACAACACCAACGACTACCTCAACACCGAGGCCGTCATCGCCGCCGCCCGCGCCGCGGGCGCCGACGCGATACACCCCGGTTACGGATTCCTCTCGGAAAACGCCGACTTCGCGGCGGCCGTCGGGGACGCGGGCCTGACGTGGGTCGGCCCGCCGGTGGCTGCCGTGCGCGCGATGGGCTCCAAGATCGAGTCCAAGAAGCTGATGGCCGCGGCCGGGGTGCCCGTGCTCGACGAGCTCGACCCCGAGACCGTCACCGAGGCGCAGCTGCCGGTGCTGGTCAAGGCATCCGCGGGCGGCGGCGGCCGCGGAATGCGGGTGGTCCGCGAGTTGTCCGCTCTGGCAGACGAAGTCGCCGCCGCGAGCCGGGAAGCGCAGTCCGCCTTCGGCGACCCGACCGTGTTCTGCGAACGCTATCTGCCCACCGGACACCACATCGAGGTCCAGGTCATGGCCGACACGCACGGCACCGTGTGGGCGGTCGGCGAACGCGAATGCTCGATCCAGCGCCGCCATCAGAAGATCATCGAGGAGGCCCCCTCGCCGTTGGTGGAGCGCACACCGGGCATGCGCGCCAAGCTGTTCGACGCGGCCCGGCTGGCCGCCGAAGCCATCGGGTACACCGGGGCCGGGACGGTGGAGTTCCTGGCCGACGACGACGGCGAGTTCTACTTCCTGGAAATGAACACCCGCCTGCAGGTCGAACACCCGGTCACCGAGGAGACCACCGGACTCGACCTCGTCGAGCTGCAGCTTGCCGTCGCCGACGGCGCCCACCTGGACGCGCAACCGCCTGCCGCCCAAGGACATTCGGTCGAGGCCCGGCTCTACGCCGAGGACCCCGCCAAGAACTGGCAGCCGCAGGCCGGCCTTGTGCACGCGTTCGACGTGCCGTCGGTCCGGACCGAATTCGGCTCGCTCGGGCAGCGGACCGGGATCCGGCTGGACTCGGGAATCGTCGACGGGTTCACCGTTTCGATCCACTATGACCCGATGCTGGCCAAGGTCATCTCCTACGCCCCGACGCGCCGTCAGGCGGCACTGGTTCTCGCCGACGCGCTGGCCCGCGCCCGCGTGCATGGGGTGCGCACCAACCGCGATCTGTTGGTGAACGTGCTGCGCCATCCGGCGTTCCTCGACGGTGCCACCGACACCGCGTTTTTCGACACTCACGACCTGGCGCGGTTGGCGGCGCCGCTGGGCGACGCCGCGGTGGTGCGCCTGTCGGCCATCGCGGCCGCACTCGCCGACGCCGCACACAACCGCGCCCGCGCCGCGGTGTTGAGCGCCGTTCCCAGCGGATGGCGCAACCTGGCCTCGGGCCACCAGGTCAAGGACTACCGCGACGACCGGGGTGACCAGCATAGGGTCCAATACCGGTTCAGCAGAACTGGTTTGGCGCTCCCCGACGACCCCTCGGTGCAGCTGGTATCGGCCACGGCACATGACGTCGTGCTGCGGGTCGACGGTGTCGAGCACAGCTTTTCGGTGCGGCGCTACGATGCGGGCGATTCCGACGTCTACATCGATTCCGCGCGCGGACCGGTACACCTGATCGCATTGCCGCGTTTCCCCGAGCCCGGGTCGACCCTCGAAAAGGGCTCCCTGGTCGCCCCGATGCCCGGCAGCGTCATCCGGCTGGGCGCAGCGATCGGCGACACCGTCGCCGCCGGCCAGCCACTGATTTGGCTGGAGGCGATGAAGATGGAACACACCATCGCCGCCCCGGTCCACGGGGTGCTCGCAGAACTCAACGTCAAGACCGGTCAGCAAGTCGAAGTTGGCGCTGTGCTGGCAAGAGTGGAAGCGCCGCAATCAGAAGGAGATCCAGCGTGACCGACACCAGCTTCATCGAAAGCGAAGAGCGTCAGGCGCTACGCAAGTCGGTGGCCGCGTGGGCAGCCAACTACGGCAGCGAGTACTACCTGCGCAAGGCCCGCGCCCACGAGCACACCGACGAATTATGGTACGAGGCAGGCAAACTGGGCTTCCTGGGGGTGAACCTGCCCGAGGAGTACGGCGGTGGCGGCGCCGGCATGTACGAGCTGTCACTGGTCATGGAGGAGATGGCGGCCGCCGGTAGCGCGCTGCTGCTGATGGTCGTCTCGCCGGCCATCAACGGAACCATCATCAGCAAGTTCGGCACCGAGGAGCAGAAGAAGCGCTGGATTCCCGGTATCGCCGACGGCACCCTGACGATGGCGTTCGCCATCACCGAGCCGGACGCCGGCTCCAACTCGCACAAGATCACCACCACCGCCCGCCGAGACGGCAGCGACTGGATCCTCAAGGGTCAGAAGGTCTACATCTCCGGCATCGACCAGGCGCAGGCGGTGCTGGTGGTGGCCCGCACTGAGGAGGCCAAGACCGGCAAGCTGCGCCCCGCGCTGTTCGTGGTGCCCACCGACGCGCCCGGCTTCACCTATACGCCGATCGAAATGGAATTGATCAGTCCCGAACGCCAGTTCCAGGTCTTCCTCGACGACGTCCGGTTGCCCAGCGACGCGCTCGTCGGCGCCGAAGACGCCGCCATCGCACAGCTTTTCGCCGGGCTCAACCCGGAACGCATCATGGGCGCGGCGAGCTCCGTGGGGATGGGACGGTTCGCCCTGAACAAGGCCGCCGACTACGTCAAGACCCGGCAGGTGTGGGGCACGCCCATCGGCTCGCACCAGGGTCTGTCACACCCCTTGGCGCAGTGCCACATCGAGGTAGAGCTGGCCAAGCTGATGCTGCAGAAGGCCGCCACACTCTACGATTCCGGCAACGACATGGGCGCGGCCGAGGCCGCGAACATGGCCAAATACGCGGCGGCGGAGGCTGCCACGCGGTCGGTGGACCAGGCGGTGCAGTCGATGGGCGGCAACGGGCTGACCAAGGAGTACGGCGTGGCCGCGATGCTCGCCTCGGCCAGGCTGGGCCGCATCGCCCCGGTCAGCCGCGAGATGGTGCTCAACTTCGTCGCGCAGACATCGCTGGGCCTGCCGCGAAGCTACTGATGGACACGCTTGTCGAATACGCCGGGCCGGCCGGCACGGGCGGGCCGTATGCGCGGCTGACACTGAACTCACCGGACAACCGCAACGCGTTGTCCACCACGCTGGTCGACCAGCTGCATCAGGGACTGCGCGACGCCTCGGCGGATCCGGCGGTGCGAGTGGTGGTCCTGGGCCACACCGGTCGAACCTTCTGTGCCGGTGCGGATTTGAGTGAGGCGGGCGGTGCAGCCGGGCCGGGGGGGTCACCGCCGCCGTCACCTTATGACATGGCCGTCGCCCGGGCCCGGGAGATGGCCGCCTTGATGCGGGCCATCGTCTCCTCGCCGCTGCCGGTGATCGCCGCGATCAACGGGCACGTCCGGGCGGGTGGATTCGGTCTGGTGGGTGCCTGTGATATCGCGATCGCGGGTCCGGGCAGCACCTTCGCCCTGACCGAGGCCCGGATCGGGGTCGCCCCGGCGATCATCTCGTTGACGCTGCTGCCGAAACTGTCGGCGCGGGCCGCGGCGCGCTATTACCTGACCGGCGAGACGTTCGACGCCGGCCGGGCGGCCGAGATCGGACTGATCACCGAGGCCGCCGAGGACGTCGAGACCGCGGTCGACAAACTGGTGGCCGACATCGGCCGCGGCTCGCCGCAGGGCCTCGCGGCGTCCAAGGCACTGACCACGGCCGCGGTGCTGGACGGGTTCGACCGCGACGCCGAACGGCTCGCCGAGGAATCGGCCCGCCTCTTCGTGTCCGACGAAGCCCGCGAAGGCATGCTGGCGTTCCTGGAGAAGCGGTCGCCCTATTGGGTGAGTTAGCCACCGAGAAGTTAGCCAGATGTCAAACAATGGGCCAGGCCGGACGGTCGGCGGCGCGGCGCGGGCCGGCGCAAGGTTGCAGTTTAGCCAATCCTCTTGCAGCAAAACCGGGACGTCGTAGGCTCGTGGGTGATGAGCAACTCAACGCAACGGGATGCGGAGGACACACGCGGCGAGCCGTCGCGCGCAGCTGATACTGATCGCATCCAGATTGCGCAGCTGCTCGCGTATGCGGCCGAGCAGGGCCGGCTGCAGCTGAACGATTATGAGGACCGCCTGACCAGGGCTTACGCGGCGACAACGTATGAGGAACTGGATCGGCTGCGGGCCGACCTACCGGGAACGCCGATCAGCCCGCGCCGCGGCGGCAAGCCCAATCCGGCGCCGTCGACGCTACTGCTGGCGTTGATGAGCGGCTTCGAGCGGCGCGGCCGATGGAACGTCCCGAAGAAGCTCACCACCTTCACCCTGTGGGGCAGCGGGGTGGTCGATCTGCGCTACGCCGACTTCACCTCGACCGAGGTCGACATCCACGCGATGTCGATCATGGGTGTGCAAAACATTTTGCTGCCGCCGGAGGTCAATGTTGAGGTGCACGGCCGCGGCGTGATGGGCAACTTCGACCGCGCCGTCCCCGGCAAGGGCGCGCCGGGCGCGCCGACGGTGCACATTCACGGCTTCTCGCTGTGGGGTGCCGTCGGCATCATCCGCAAAGCCCGTCGGCCACGCGGCTAGCAGAAACCCCTTAATCGGGCACGTAGTCGAACGTGTCGGGGTTGGGGCCGTTGCGTCCCGACTCACCCTTGTTCAGCGCCGAGATGGCGTCCATGCCGGAGTCGTCCAGCTCGAAATCGAACAGCTGGAAATTTTCTTTGACCCGTTCGGGTGTCACCGATTTCGGGAAGACGATGTCACCCCGCTGAATGTGCCAGCGCAGCACCACCTGTGCCGCGGTCCTGCCGCGCGCCTCGGCGATCCGGTTGATCACCGGATCACCGAGCACCTTGCCCTGCGCGATGGGCGCCCACGCCTCGGTGGCGATGCCATGCTCACGGTCGTAGGCTCGGACCTCGTCGTTGCCGAAGTATGGGTGCAACTCGATCTGGTTGACGGACGGGACGGTCTCGGTTTCGTTGGCCAGCCGTTCCAGATGTGCCACTTGGAAATTCGAGACCCCGATGCTGCGGGCCCGTCCATCCCGGGCGAACTCTTCCAAGACTTTCCACGTCGAGACGAAGTCGCCGTCGTAGAGGGTGGGCAGCGGCCAGTGAATGAGGAACAAGTCGACGTAGTCGGAATCCAGCTTCTTCAAGGTCTCGTCGAAGGCGCGGCGCGCGTCGTCGGGCTGGTGAGATCCGTTGTTCAGCTTGCTGGTGACAAAGACCTCGCCGCGATCCAGGCCGGCGTCGCGGATGCCTTGCCCCACTTCCTTTTCGTTGCCGTACATCTCGGCCGTGTCGATGTGGCGGTAGCCGATCTCGAGCGCGGTCTTCACCGCCGCCGCGGTCTCGTCGGGCTTGATCTGGAATACCCCGAAGCCCAGCTGCGGAATGCGCACACCGTCGTTGAGTTCGATCGTTGGAACCTGGCTCATGCGTCTCCTCCTTCTCCACGTTTCTGTACCCGGTCGAGAAAACACCAATCCTGCACCGGCGTTGCCAAGCCGGCGCGCCGGTTAACGGCGGCGCGACCGCAGGTAGTCGCCGACGACGGCCGCTCCCAGTCCATCCAGATCGGGCACCACCACCCGTCCCGCGACGCGCCGGGCGACCTGGTCGATGAACCGGGCCAGGCCCGGGTCGCTGCCCAACCGGAAGATGGTGATCTGGGCGCCCAGCCGCGCCATCTCGTCGAAGCCGCGCACGGTGTGGGCGATGGTCCGCGGATGCGGTGGGTAGTCGAAGAACACGGTGGTGCCGTCGCCGTCGAAGTCCTCCAGGTGTGCGGTCGGCTCCCCGTCGGTCACCACCAGCACCACGGGCTGCGCGTTGGGATGGCGGCGGAGGTGGCGACCGGCCAGCGCCAGCGCGTGATGCAGGTTGGTGCCCTGCTCGTACACGCCCTCCAGGCCGGTGAGCTCGGCAGCGGTCACGGTCCGTGCGTATCGGCCAAAAGCGATGATCTGCAACGCGTCCGAACGAAACCGGGTGCACACCAGATGGTTGAGCGCCAGCGCCGTCTGCTTCATGGGCAGCCAGCGGTTCTCCATCACCATGGAGAACGACGTATCGACCAGCAGCGCGACAGCGGCCTGGGTGCGCGTCTCGGTCTCGGAGACCTCGACATCGTCGACGGTGATCTTCAACCGCCGGTCCGGGCCGTCCAGGGTGGCGGTTCCCGACTGCCGCAGAACGGCATTGGTCAAAGTGCGGGGGATGTTCCACGGCTCGGTGTCGCCGAACTGCCAGGGCCGGGTGGCGCCGGTGAGCTCACCGGCCGCTCCCGCGCGGCGGTGGTCGCGCTCGCCGCGGCGACCGGAGAGTTGTTGTGCCACATCGCGTAACGCGGTCTCGCCGAGTCGACGCATGGCCTTCGGCGACAGCCGCCACTGGCCGTCGGAGCCGCGGTCCAAAAAGCCCTGATTGACCAGCGCGCGTTCCAATTCGGCAAGCGTTCGCGCGTCGACGGCCGCATCGTCACCGAGCTGACGCGCCAGCGCGTCCAGGTCGACATCGTCCATGGTGGCGCCCGGATAGCTCTGCGACAGCTGCTCGGCCAGCTGCTCCAGTTCGGCGATGTCGGACAGCGCCTGGGTGCCTTCACCCATCCCGAACGGGTTGTCGCCGGAGAACTGCTCGGACCCGCTCCAGTCCTCGCCCGGCCGCGCCGCCTGCAGGTGCGCGTCGAGCCGGCTCAGCGCCTGCATCAGCGATGGCGAGCCAAAAGCCTGCTGCGCCAAGGCATCCAGCTCCGCTTGCTGCTCGGCGCTCAGGCTGTTACGGAACCGCTGCGCGGCGGCGGCGCGCTTGGCCAGGGAGTCCAGCAACTCATCAACGTTGCGCGGGTTCTCCGGGAAGAACTCGCCGTGGGAGTCCATGAAGTCGTCGAAGTCTTGCTGGGTGTCCTCGCCGCGGGCGTGCTTGTCCAGCAGGTCGTTGAGGTCGTTGACCATGTCGTTGACCCGCTGACGATCCTCGTCGGTGGCACCCTCCAGCGCCTGCTTCATGCCGGCGAAGCGCTGATCCAGCAGCTCGCGGCCGAGCAGATCTTTGATCTGGTCGTACTTTTGGCGCGCCTCACCGCTGCGCCAGTTGTAGTCGGACAGCTCCTGGACGGCCTTGGCCGGCGACGACGGCAGCGCGTCCAGCTGCAGTTCGCCGAAGCGGGCGTCGTCGTCCAGGGCGCGGGCCAGCTCCTTGCGTTCGGCCAGCACGGCCTCGTCCAGGAGTTTTTTGATCTCTTGCAGGGTTCCGTCTAGGTTGTTGCGTCGCAACAAATCCCGTCGTCGGCGGTTGGCCTCGGCGGCGAGCCGGTCCGCGCCGGGCATGTTCTTGGTGCCGCGGCGTAGTAGCTCGGACAGGGCACGGCGCGGCGAGGTGCCGGCCATGACGTCCTGGCCGATCTGCTCGAGCGCCTCGCGCAGATCCACCGGCGGGGCCAGCGGGTCGGGCCCGCCGGTGTACGCCGAGTAGCGCGAGGAGTGCCCTCGTGACGATCGCAAGCGCGGCGAAGCCGGGCGCTGCGGGTCGTCACCATCAAACCTAGCCATAGACGGTTTGACCCTCCCCGGATACCTTGTCGATGCGCTTGGCCAGATACAGGGCTTCGAGCGCCAGCTCCAGCGCCGCGGCGCGTTCGCCTTCGGACTGCGCACCGACCTTGGCCGCGATCTTGTCGACCACCGGCAGGCTCGGAACCGCGGCCAGCACGTTCTTGGCCGACACCCGCTCACCCGTCGTCACCGCCGAACCGCCCTCGACCGCGGCAACCAGCGAACCGACGTCGATGCCGCCCAGCACCCGCGACGCGGTGTCCGCGGTGGCCCGGCGCAGCAGGTGTTCGAGCACGGCCTGTTCGCGGCCTTCCTCGCCGGATTCGAATTCCAGCTTGCCGCGCAGCACGTCGATCACGGTGCCCAGGTCGACCACCCGGGCCACCGGGTCGGTCTCCCCCAGCACGGCGCCGCGGTGCCGCGCGGCCGCGGCGACGGTCTCGGCGGCGGCGATCGCGAACCGCGCCGACACCCCGGAGCGTTGGTCGACCGAGTTGGACTCGCGCAGGTAGCGCGCGAACCGGGCGATGACCTGCATCAGGTATTCGGGCACCTGGGCCGACAGGTGCGCTTCTTGGGCGATCACGCCGACTTCGGCGTCGAGCTCCAACGGGTAGTGGGTCCGGATCTCCGCGCCGAACCGGTCTTTGAGCGGGGTGATGATGCGTCCCCGGTTGGTGTAGTCCTCGGGGTTGGCGCTGGCGACCACCAACACGTCCAGCGGCAACCGCAGCGTGTACCCGCGGACCTGGATGTCGCGTTCCTCCATCACGTTCAGCATCGACACCTGGATGCGCTCGGCGAGGTCGGGCAGTTCGTTGACCGCGACGATGCCGCGGTGCGCGCGCGGAATCAGTCCGTACGCGATGGTCTCCGGGTCCCCGAGGCTGCGACCCTCGGCGACCTTGATCGGGTCGATGTCACCGACCAGATCGGCGACGCTGGTGTCCGGGGTGGCGAGCTTTTCGGTATAGCGCTCGCTGCGGTGCTTCCATTCGATGGGCAGGTCCTCGCCCAGGGTGGCGGCCTTGCGGATGGATTCCGGGGTGATCGGCGAGTAGGGGTGCTCACCCAGTTCGGCCCCGGAGATCACCGGCGTCCACTCGTCGAGTAATCCGGTCAGCGCGCGCAGCAGCCGGGTTTTGCCCTGGCCGCGTTCACCGAGCAGAACGAAGTCGTGGCCCGCGATCAAGGCCCGCTCCAGCTGGGGCAAGACGGTGTCGTCGAATCCCAGAATGCCCGGCCAGATGGCTTCACCATCTCCGCCTTCGGCCAGGCGGGCGAGCAGATTTTCGCGGATTTCCTGCTTGACTCCCCGTTCGCGATGCCCGGCGGCACGCAGTTCGCCGACGGTGCGGGGCAGGTTGCTCGGTGATGTCACCACTCCACGCTACGACGCGCGCTCACCCGAGTCATGCCAAGGGCGTTCACTACACGCTTATTGACACCGACGTCGACCGCGCGCACCTCGGCTAATGCGCGAAGTGACGCGCCCCGGTGAGATACAGGGTGATGCCGGCGTTGGCGGCCGCCGCGGTCACCTCGTCGTCGCGCACCGATCCGCCCGGGTGCACGATCGCCTTCACGCCGGCGCCGGTCAGCGTCTCGAGCCCGTCGGGGAACGGGAAGAACGCATCCGAGGCCGCGACCGCGCCGCGCACCCGATCGCCGCCCCGTTCGACGGCCAGCCGCGCGGCATCGACCCGGTTCACCTGGCCCATGCCGACGCCGATGGTGGCGCCGCCGCCGGCGATCACGATCGCGTTCGATTTCACGGCGCGACACGTGCGCCAGGCGAACACCAGGTCGGCCAGCGTCGCCGGATCGGCGGGTGAGCCGGTGGCCAGGGTCCAGTTCGCCGGGTTGTCGCCGTGGGCGTCCAGTTCGTCGCGCTGCTGCACCAGCAGTCCTCCGCTGATCGGCCGCAGCTCGGTGCCGCCGCTCAGCGGTTCCGAACACACCAGCACCCGAATGTTCTTCTTCCGGGTCAACACCTCCAGCGCGGCCGGCTCGTAGGCGGGGGCGACGATGACCTCGGTGAAGATGGTGCTGACGTATTCGGCCATCTCCAGGCTGACCTCGGTGTTGGCCGCGATGACCCCACCGAACGCGCTGAGCGGATCGCATTCATGCGCCTTGCGGTGCGCGTCGGCCACCGATGCCGACGAGATGGCGATCCCACATGGATTGGCGTGCTTGATGATTGCCACGCAAATCTGCTCGTGATCGAAGGCCGCCCGCCAGGCCGCGTCCGCGTCGGTGAAGTTGTTGTAGGACATCTCTTTTCCGTGCAGCTGCTCAGCCTGCGCCAGGCCCGGCCACGCACCCGGATCGCCGTACAGCGCCGCCTGCTGATGCGGGTTCTCGCCGTAGCGCAGCATTGCCGAGCGGCGCCAGCTGCGGCCCAGCCATTTCGGGAACGTCGTCGGCGGGTGTTCGGGAGCCAGCGTCGATTCCATCCAGCTCGCGACCGCAATGTCGTATTCGGCGGTGTGCTGAAATGCCAGCGACGCAAGCTTTTTGCGCTCGGCGAGGGTAAAGCCGCCGCCGCGTACCGCGGCGAGCACGCCGTCGTAGCCCCGAGGGTCGGTGATCACTGCCACGCTGGGATGGTTTTTGGCCGCGGCCCGCACCATCGACGGGCCGCCGATGTCGATCTGTTCGACGCATTCGTCGATGCTTGCCCCGGAGTCGACGGTCTCGGTGAACGGATACAGGTTGACGACGACGAGTTCGAACGCCGCAATGCCCAGTTCCTCGAGCGCAGCGGCGTGCTCGGGTTTGCGAAGGTCCGCCAGCAGGCCCGCGTGCACGCGCGGATGCAGTGTCTTGACCCGGCCGTCGAGCACCTCGGGAAACCCGGTCAGCTCCTCGACCCGGGTCACCGGAATGCCTTTGTCGGCAATGACCTTCGCCGTGGATCCGGTCGAGACGATCTCGACGCCCGCGCCCGCCAGGCCCTGCGCGAGGTCGACCAGCCCGGTCTTGTCGTACACGCTGATCAAGGCGCGCCGGATCGGGCGTTTGGCGTCTTCGCGCCAGTCGTCGGTGCTCATCGGTTGGTCGCCTTTCGTCCGATCGTCGCTTTTCTCCCGACCAGGGTCAGGCCGCCTGTTGCGATCGCGGCCACCACGTCTACCAGTAGCTTGCGTTCGGTGACTTTGATGCGTTCGTGCAGAGTCTCTTCGGTGTCGCTGTCGAGCACCGGAACGGATTCCTGAGCCAGAATCGGCCCGGTGTCCGTCCCGGCGTCCACCAGGTGCACCGTACAGCCTGTGACCTTCACACCGTAGGCCAACGCGTCGGCGACGCCGTGCGCGCCGGGGAAGGCCGGCAGCAGCGCGGGATGGGTGTTGACGACGCGACCATAGAACCACGAAAGGAATTGCGGCCCAAGGATTTTCATGAAACCTGCGGAGACCACCAGGTCGGGCGAGTGGGCGGCGGTGGCCTCGGTGATGGCCGCGTCCCAGGCGTCACGGTCGGGGTGGTCGCCCAGCCGGACGGTGAAGGACGGCACGCCCGCGGCCGCGGCGATCTCGGTGGCCGGGCAGGCGCGGTCGGCGCCGACGGCGACCACCCGGGCGGGGTAGTCCGCGACGGCCGACGTCAACAGGGACTTCAGCAGCGACCCGGTGCCCGACGCCAGTACCACCACCCGTGCCGGCGCGTTCGGGGGCACATGGAGCGGTTCGACCACATCGGCGAGCCTACTGGCGACCTTGTCGCTCCGGTGATCAGGCTGCCGCAGGTCTAATCCCCCGATTCTGGCTCGGTCGCGCTGCCGCGCTCGCCTTCGCCGTGGGCCGGCTGGTCGTCCGCGGCCGGCGCGTCGGGTTCGGCGGAGCCGTCCGAAGGCACGTCGTCCAACGGCACGTGGCCGGAAGGCAGGTCGCCCGGGTCGGTCGCAGCGGCCGGCTCCCCGTCTGCCGGCTGCCCCGGGACTTCGTCCTCCTCGACGAGCGGCCGATCGTCGTCGAATACGCCGGCGAAGTCCGCGGGCTCCGCGGCGGCAGCGGCCGGCGCGGGCCGGGGCTTGAGCCGTCGGGGACGACGCATGATGCCGCCGGACATCACCACGGTGACCCCGCCGACCACCGCGAACCAGAAGAAGACACCGACGAGCAACGCGCCCTGGTCGACGCCCACGTGGCCGAAGTTGCCCAGCTGCCCGCTGCCACCGTACGCGAGCAAGGACATCGCCAGCGCCCCGGTAACCGCGGCGACCAGCAGCTTGACCGCGGCCGCCAGCAGCGGCAGCGGGCGCCGCGCGCATTGCTGACCGACCGCCACCCCGGACGACGCACCGATGATGAGCAGCGCCACCCAGACCGGACCCAACGGAGGCCTGGGGACCGCGGCCAGCACCGGTAAGGCCGGGATATCACCGCCGAATACGGTGAAGGAACTGAAGGTCGCGAACCCGATGTGCGCGCTGGACCCGACGGCCATCGCCGCGGTGCCGACAATCACGTTGGGCGCGTATAGAATTGCCAACAGGGTGAGACTGAACTCGCCGAAGATGGAATCGGTGATGCTGTAGAGCTCCTGCATGGTCGACCAGTGCACGACCAGTGACCCCGCCGTCACCAGGCCGGACAACCCAAGCAGCGCCAGCAGGCCGGCGGACGCGGCGCGCACGGAATCGCCCAGCCAGAACGGCAGCGACGCGGCCGCAAGCGCGCGGGATCCCACCCGGGACCACACACCGATGGCGGCACCGGCGGCGTGCACGACGAGCACGCTGAGGAAGGCGCGCAGCGCGCTGGGTGTTTGCAGCTCGGTGATCACCGACGACGCGTCGTGGATGACCGCCAGCGCGATCGCCGTCATCAACAGCGGTCCGCCCAGCGCCGAGGCGACAACCCAGCGCACCACGAGCCACGACGAGTGGGACGTGGTGGCACGCGCCGTGCTACGCGCGGTCGCCCAGATCATCAAAAGGACCGGCAGCAGCGGCATCACACCGAGTTCGCGGCCGCCGATGGAGACCGGCACCTGGTGCACGCCCAGCCACATGCTGGCGATGGCGCCCAGCGCGCCGGTCATGTCGCTGTTGGCGATCAACAACTGGATCAGCGTGACCGCGGCGATGATGACCAGCGCCACCACCGCCGGGGCGAACGCGACCCTGACTAGGTCACGCGCCTGGCGAGCGCCCGCTGCCCGGTTGTCCTCCACCCGTGTCACTCTGGGGCACGTCCCCGACTAGGCGCGACAGCGCACGGTCAGGCGGGCGCTGGCCCAGACGGTGACGGCGGCGACTGCTGCTGCTCCTGGCCGAACTGCTGGGCCCCACCCTGCTCGGAGAAGTTTCCCGTCGCCGAGCCGGCATCCGATCCGCCGGCGTTCGGCGGTGGGCTGAAGCTGGGGAAGCCGGTGGGCGGCGTGGACGGGCCGTGTTGCTGTGCGGACGGCTGGGAACCCGACTGCGGCGAAGGCTGAGCGCCGAAACCCCCGGTATGCGCGCCACTCTGGGCCGGCGCCCCGCTCGGCGAATAGCCGCCGTACTGCGAGCCGTATCCCTGGGGCGACTGCTGCTGGCCCCCGTGCTGCTGGGCGGCCGGCTGCTGGCCGTAGTAGTGCTGCTGACCGTACTGGCCGTACTGGCCGTACTGGCCGTACTGCGCGTACGGGTCGTACTTGGGCCGCGGCTGCGGCGCCGTGATCACACCGGAGTCCAGCAGGAGCACGACGACCGCGGCGATCGCCTGGAGCACGACGGCCGCGACCAGCGGCCACATCGCCCAGCCGATGGCGAAACCGGCGGGCAGGTTGATCGTCTCGGTGATGGCCAGCAGCGCACCCAGAACCGCGATCACCGCGACGATTCCCGGATAGGTCTTGGTCTTCGGCAGCAGGCCGAGCCCGGCGAGCAGCGCGGCCAGGACGGCAACCACGACCGCGGTGCCCGCGTCCCCGGCGCGCCCACCGATGCCCGGGCCGAGGTCGGCGCCGATGGTGAAGGTGGGGCCGAAGTTCAGGAGGTACGCGGCCAGACCCAGCACCACCACCGCGATGTTCAGGTAGGACGGTAACTTGCTCGTTCCGTCGTCGTCTTTGGCGAAGGACGGTGTGGCGCCCGCATAGCCGCCGCCGGGTTGCGCCGATGGATAGCCCGGGCTTCCGGGAGAGTAGGTCATGGCTCCTCCTGTTGCTTCCAGTGCCTTGAACTGCCTGGCGGTCGCCACGGTTGCAGTGCAACGCTGTGCTTCCAGGCGCCTCGCTGCGTTAGCGACGCGGTCGATCACCCACGCTAGCGCACGTGCGGCAACCCGTGCCGATGCCATCGGCTTGGGCGGTGGGCCCCGCGAGAGGGCGCCGCGAGTCCCTAGCGAGACGGTCCGTGTCACAACGGCTTGCCCAGCAGAGGTAGAACACGTTCTAATTCTCTGCATGGATTACGGGCTTGTGCTTTTCACCAGCGATCGCGGCATCTCTCCGGCGAAGGCCGCGAAGCTCGCCGACGACCACGGCTTTCAGACCTTCTACGTGCCAGAACACACCCACATCCCGGTGAAGCGCGAGGCGGCTCACCCCACGACGGGCGACGAATCGCTGCCCGACGATCGCTACATGCGGACACTAGACCCGTGGGTGAGTCTGGGCGCGGCGTGCGCGGTCACCTCGCGGGTGCGGCTGTCCACCGCGGTGGCCCTGCCGGTCGAGCACGACCCGATCACCCTGGCGAAAAGTATTGCCACCCTTGACCACCTGTCCGGCGGACGGGTCAGCCTGGGCGTGGGGTTCGGCTGGAACACCGACGAACTCGCCGACCACAACGTGCCGCCGGGCCGGCGGCGCACCATGCTGCGCGAGTACCTCGAGGCGATGCGGGCGCTGTGGACCGAGGAAGAAGCCCAGTACGACGGCGAGTTCGTGAAGTTCGGCCCGAGCTGGGCCTGGCCCAAGCCGGTGCAAGCGCACATCCCGGTGCTGGTCGGCGCCGCCGGCACCGAGAAGAACTTCAAGTGGATCGCCCGCAGCGCCGACGGCTGGATCACCACCCCGCGCGACTTCCACATCGACGAGCCGGTGCAGCTGCTGCAGGACACCTGGGCTGCGGCCGGGCGCGACGGGGCCCCCCAGATCGTGGCGCTGGACTTCAAGCCGGTGCCGGAGAAGCTGGCCAAGTGGGCCGAGCTCGGGGTGACCGAGGTGCTGTTCGGGCTGCCGGACAAGTCCGAGGACGAGGTCGCCGCCTACGTCGAGCGGCTGGCCGGCAAGTTGGCCGCCCTGGTCTGACGCCGCGACCCTTGTCGCTCGGCGCGCGTCAGGCCAGCGCGGCCCGGTTGTCCTTTTCCGTCGGACGAACCACGATCGAAGCCCCGAGCGCGTCGCCGTCGCTGAGCAGACCGACCAGATCGGGGTCCTCGGTCAGAGCCAGGAAGCGGCTGCCGTCGTCGTCGAGGCGGCCGATGATGATGCCGGTGCGCACCGGCCAGTCGTAACGGACGGTGTAGGTCTCGATGGTCGCCGGACCGGCGGCCTTGACGGTCACCGGCACCCTGGGTCGGGCGGCGACCTCGGCGCGCAGCGCGGCGCTGTTGTCGGGCTTCCAGTTCACCGGCGTGGTCGAATACACCCCGACCGAGTACTTGCTCATGATCCCGCCGTTGGCGGCGACCAGGCCGAATTGCCCTGGAAGATCCCGCATTTCGCTGACGGTCTCGGCGATGCCGTGCAGGGAGTAGTTGTTGCCCGGTCCGCCGAAGTACGGCAGGCCGCCGGTGAGCGTCAGCCCGCGCGGATCGTCGGTGGCCAGACCCGTGCCGTCGCAGAAGTTGAACACCGGCACCGGGAAACAGCTGTAGAGGTCGAAGGTCGACACGTCGTCGATGCCGACACCCGCGCCGGCCAGCGCTTCTGCGACCGCCAGCACCGAGGCCGAGTTGTAGGTCAGGTCGACGCGGTCCAGCAGCGGCTGGTCCACCATGTCGGCGTGGCCGTGCAGGTACACCCAGCGCTCCTCGGGCACGCCGAGGCGGCGGGCGGCGGCCACCGACATCATCAGCGCGGCCGCACCCTGGTTCACCTGGTCCCGGGCCACCAGCAGCCTGGGGTACGGATCGCAGATCATCCGGTTGGCCGCGGTCACGGTGATGAGCTCGTCGACGCTGCGCTCCACGGGTGAGGACGCGAACGGGTTCTTCGCCGCCACTTTGCTGAACGGGGCGAACAGCTCACCCATCCGGCGCCGGTAGTCGGCGACGCTCAGGCCCAGCCGGGCCCGGCGCGCGTTCTCCAGCAGCCCGTACTGTGCCGGTGCTCCGATCAGGCCGTGGGCGATGGTGTAGTCGTCGAACAGACCGTCGTAGCCGAAGCCCCGGTCCTCCAGTGATCCCTCGACCGTCTCGGAATGGTCCGGCTTCTCCCGGTCGGCGTAATACCGGATGCTGGAAGTGTTTTCGGAGCCGAAGATCATCACGACCTCGGCCTCGCCCGCGGCGATGGCGCCGGCGAACTCGGTGACCAGGTGCTGGGGGCCCTGGCCGCCGATGGGCTCGAGGATCGCGCGGGCCGGTGCGGCACCGAGGCGCTGAGCCACCGACCGGGGGTAGTTGTTGGACTTGCCCATCGGCGCGGGCGTGCGCCCGGAGAGCTCGAACTGCCGGATCGCGGCGACGGTGTCGATGGCCGCGGCGACGGCGGTGGCGTCGGCCCCCGAGTCGTGCAGCGCGGCCTGCGCCGCGACCGTCGCCAGTTCCACCGACGACATCCCGCGGTAACCGGAGTCTTCGATGCGCTCGGTGAACTGGCCCACCCCGACGATGACGGGGGTGTTCGGGTCGAGATTCATAGACCCACTATCTACCGCGGGCCGGGCCCCGGCCAAATCCGAGGCCCGTCACCGCCCGTTCGATGGCGGCCTACAGGCTCTGCAGGATCTCCCGGGCCAGCGCGGCGGTCTCCGACGGCGTCTTGCCGACCTTGACGCCGGCCGCCTCCAGGGCCTCCTTCTTGGCGGCCGCGGTGCCCGACGATCCGGACACGATGGCGCCCGCGTGGCCCATCGTCTTGCCCTCCGGCGCGGTGAATCCCGCGACGTAGCCGACGACCGGCTTGGACACGTTGGCCTTGATGTAGTCGGCCGCGCGCTCCTCGGCGTCGCCGCCGATCTCACCGATCATCACGATGAGCTTGGTGTCGGGGTCCTTCTCGAAGGCCTCGATGGCGTCGATGTGGGTGGTCCCGATGACGGGGTCACCGCCGATGCCGATCGAGGTGGAGAAGCCGAAATCACGCAGCTCGTACATCATCTGGTAGGTCAGGGTGCCCGACTTGGACACCAGGCCGACCGGGCCGGGACCACTGATGTTCGCCGGGGTGATGCCGGCCAGCGCCTCCCCCGGGGTGATGATGCCTGGACAGTTGGGACCGATGATCCGCGTCTTCTGCCCCTTGCCGACGTTGTAGGCCCACGCATAGGCGCTGTCCTGCACCGGGATTCCCTCGGTGATGACCACCAGCAGCGGGATCTCGGCGTCGATTGCCTCGATGATCGCGTCCTTGGCGAATTTCGGCGGCACGAACACGACCGACACGTTGGCGCCGGTCTCCTTCATCGCCTCGGCGACGGTGCCGAAGACCGGCAGCTCGACGTCCTTGCCTTTCGCGTCCACGTGCGACACCGTGGTGCCGGCCTTGCGCGCGTTCACGCCACCCACCACCTGGGTGCCGGCTTTGAGCATGAGCGCGGTGTGCTTGGTGCCCTCACCGCCGGTGATGCCCTGGACGATGACCTTGGAATCTGCGTTCAGGAATATAGACATGGGTCATCTCTCCTTAAGACTTGTTCGCCAGCTCGGCGGCTTTGTCGGCGCCGGCATCCATCGTCTCGGCCTGGATCACCAGCGGGTGGTTGGCCTGGGCCAGAATGCGGCGGCCCTCGTCGACGTTGTTGCCGTCAAGCCGCACCACCAGCGGCTTGTTGGCCTCGTCACCGAGCATGTTCAGGGCGGTCACGATTCCGTTGGCGACGGCGTCGCAGGAGGTGATGCCGCCGAACACATTCACGAAGACGCTCTTGACCTGTTTGTCGTTCAGGATGACGTCCAGGCCCGCGGCCATCACCTCGGCGGACGCGCCGCCGCCGATGTCGAGGAAGTTGGCCGGCTTGACGCCGCCGTGCTTCTCGCCGGCGTAGGCGACGACGTCCAGCGTCGACATCACCAGTCCCGCACCGTTGCCGATGATGCCGACGGCCCCGTCGAGCTTGACGTAGTTGAGGTCGTGTTCCTTGGCCTTGAGTTCCAGCGGGTCCGTCGCGTCGCGGTCCTCGAACTCGGCGTGCTCGGGGTGGCGGAAGTCGGCGTTGGCGTCGAGCGTGACCTTGCCATCCAGCGCCAGAATCCGGTCTTGCGGGTCGCGCACCAACGGGTTGACCTCAACCAGCGTGGCGTCCTCGGCGACGAACACCTCCCACAGCTTGTTGATGGTGATCGCGGCGGCGTCCAGCACCTCGGCGGGCAGGTGGCCCTGCTCGGCGATGGAACGCGCGGTTGCCAGGTCGACGCCCTTGACGGCGTCCACCGGCACCTTGGCCAGCCGCTCGGGCTTGGTGGCGGCCACCTCCTCGATCTCCATGCCGCCCTCGACCGAGCACATGGCCAGGTAGGTGCGGTTGGCGCGGTCGAGCAGGAAGGAGATGTAGTACTCCTCGGCGATGTCGCTGGCCTCGGCGACCAGCAGCTTCTTCACGACGTGTCCCTTGATGTCGAGACCGAGGATGTTCTTGGCGTGCTCGTAGGCGTCGTCGGGCGTCGCCGCGTACTTGACGCCGCCCGCCTTGCCGCGCCCGCCGACCTTCACCTGCGCTTTGACCATCACCGGACGGCCGATCTCGGTGGCGATCTCGCGGGCGCCCTCGGCGGTGTCGGTCACGCGTCCCGGCGTAGTCGGTACGTTGTGCTTGGCGAACAATTCTTTTGCTTGATACTCGAAAAGGTCCATGGACTCTCTGTCTTCGCTCGACTCAACAACTAGGCCTCTTGGTGGGCGGTGCCGCGCTCGGCGACTCGCACGGACGAACTGTATCCACCCTTCGAACGGCGATTACCGTCGCGTCCGCCGATGTGGCACAGCTCACGGGCAAAGGGTGGACCTTCCGCGTGATCCAAATCACAATTCCGCCCGGATTTTCCAACGAGGTTGCCAGCCCCGCGCGTTAGCGGATACCTTCCTAGGGTCCAGATAACGTTATGGTCACGATACGAGGACATTTCAGGTTGTCCCAGCACCGTTTTGCCCGGCCTTCTGCCGTAACTGAAGGCGTCGTGAGGGTAGGTCGCGCGGCAGGCGCCCGGTTGAGCGAAGCGCCGCATCGCACCGAAGTCACGGAAATCCTGCCGCTCGACGGTTTCGATTTCGACGACTTGGATTTCAGCGACGACGCCGGCGACCTCGGCGACCTCGACTTCAGCACCGACTCGCCGTTCGATTACGAAGCGCAGGTGCTGCTGGCGCCCGAACTCGACGACCTGAACGAGGCCGACGACGTACACCCGGCCTGGCTGGCTGCGCCCGTCACCGAGGTGCTGCCGCGGATTACCGCCGAACCGCGTAGCGAGCGGCGTCTCGATCGCTCGCACACCACCGACGTCGTCGGCGTAGCACGCCGCGGCGGGCAGCACCGCAAAGAACCGACCAGCGCCGCCCGGGGCCGCCTGCTGATCTCGGCGATGGCCGCCGGCGCCGCCGCCGCGGCCGCCCACACCGCCACCAGCCACGCCGACACGCCGAAGACCGACGCCGTGCTGACCGCCAACGCGTCGGCTCTCACCGGCGGGGCGGGCAGCAACACCGTCCGCGGCCCGCAGGTGATCGCCGCGGCGCCGGCGGCCACCGCCGCCCTGCACAACCAGGAGCTCGCCAAGGGCGTTGCCTTCGCCAACGATCGCGCTCAGCGCGAGGCGCGGTTGTCGCAGCCCCTCTACGTCATGCCGACCAAAGGGATCTTCACCTCGAACTTCGGCTACCGCTGGGGCGTGCTGCATGCGGGTATCGACCTGGCCAACTCGATCGGGACACCGATCTATGCGGTGTCCGACGGCGTCGTCATCGACTCCGGTCCGGCCAGCGGATACGGGATGCTGGTCAAGCTGCGCCACGCCGACGGCACGGTCACGCTCTACGGCCACATCAACACCTCGCTGGTCAGCGTCGGCGAGCGGGTGATGGCCGGCGATCAGATCGCCACCATGGGCAACCGCGGCAACTCCACCGGCCCGCACCTGCATTTCGAGGTGCTGCAGGGCGGCACCGAACGAATCGACCCGGTGCCGTGGCTCGCTAAGCGGGGTCTTATGGTCGGCAACTACGCTGGTTAAGGTGACCGCGCCGAACGAACAACCTTCCGGTCCTCGTCCGCCCGAGCCTGCGCGCGAACATGAATCGCCCTCCGAATCACGGACACGGATCATCCGGCGTGCGCCGACCGGGCCCATTCCGACCACGCCGGACACCCCGACCACCCACTTCGCCCCGCAGGCGCCGCCCTACCGGGCCGGTTCTCGCGCGGGTCGCACCGGATATGCCGGAGTGCCGGCCCTCGAGCCGTCCGATCGCACGGCCATCGCCGCCTGCGCGGTGAGCATCGTCAGCGGCTGGGCCACGTCGGTGGTGGCCACCGACCTGATCGCCGGGTGGTGGCGAACCGACCGCCTGTTCTGCATCGCGGTGGCGTTTCTGGCCCTGGTGTTCGCGGGAACCACGGTGTCGGGCGTCATCCTGCTGCTGCAGCGCCGATCGATCAGCCGCTACCTGCTGATGGCCGGCGCGCTGGTCGCCGTCCTGACCTACCTCGGTGTGTTCATCGCCGGGGCCCGGGTCGCGTGGGTGGTGCACCTGCTGCCGTTATTGCCGATCGCCACGGTGGTGCTGGTGCTGCTGCCGCAGACCAAACGCTGGCTGGAAGCCTGACCTCCGCCGACGCAGCCGGTCAGAGCTTGCTGATCGGGGCGTGGTTGTGCATCAGCTTTACCCGTCCCGCGCTGCCGAAGTCGATCAGCGACATGGCCGATTCGCCGACGCCGGACACCTCCTCGACCCGGCCGAGCCCGTACTTGTCGTGCGTCACCCGGTCGCCGGGTTCGAGCACCAATAGCGGGCGCTTGCTCATCCCGGACCGCGTCGGGGCCGCCCGCGGCGTACCGAATCGACCGGCGCCGCTCACCGGCGCGCTCAACGACGGCGCCGGCGCCGTGCGCCGCCACTCGATGAGTTCCTGCGGAATCTCTTGTAGGAAGCGTGATTCCGGGTTGAGCATGGGCTGTCCCCAAGAGGACCGGACGATGGCCCGGCTCACGTAGAGCCGCTGACGGGCCCGGGTGATCCCGACGTAGGCCAGCCGCCGCTCCTCGGAGAGTTCGACCGGGTCGTCCAACGACCGCATGTGGGGGAACATCCCGTCTTCCCAGCCGGTGACGAACACCACCGGAAATTCGAGGCCCTTGGCGGTGTGCAGCGTCATCAGGGTGACCATGCCGGCGCCGTCCTCGGGGATTTCGTCGCTGTCGGAGACCAGCGACACCCGTTCCAAGAACTCCGCCAGCACGCCGGTGTCCGGGACATCTTCGTCTTCGGGCGTTTGCAGGGACTCGCCCAACGCCGCCGCGTTGGCCCGGTCGGTGCTGAATTCGTGTGCCACGCTGACGAGTTCGTTGAGGTTGTCCAAGCGCGCCAGTTCTTGGGGATCGGTGGAGGATTCCAGTTCCCTGCGGTATCTGGTGCGTTCGAGCACCGACTCGACCAGATCGCCGAGATCGTCGTCCAGCCGGCCGCGCAGCTCGTCCAGCAGCTCGACGAAACCGGCGATCGCCTTCTCGGCACGCGAATTCAGCATCGGCACTTTGCCTTCGGCCGCGGCCACCAGCGCGTCGGCGAAACTGGCACCGGTGTTCTCGGCGTACACCGCCACGCACGCCTCGGCACGATCGCCGATGCCCCGGCGCGGGGTGTTGAGGATGCGCCGCATGCTGACCGCATCCCCCGGGTTGTCCAGCACCCGCAGATAGGCGACGATGTCGCGAATCTCCTTGCGCTCGTAGAAGCGCACTCCGCCAACGACTTTGTAGGGAATTCCGGCTCGGATGAACACCTCTTCGAATGACCGCGACGAGTTGTTGGTGCGGTAGAAGACGGCGACTTCGTTATAGGTGATCTCGCCCTTCTCCGCGAGCGCGTCGATCTCCTCGGCGACGAACCGGGCCTCGTCGTGCTCGTTGTCGGCGACATAGCCGACGATCAGCTCGCCGGCACCCTCCGCGGTCCACAGTCGCTTGTCCCGGCGCCCGGAGTTGCGGGCGATCACCGAGTTGGCCGCGGACAGGATGTTCTGCGTCGAGCGGTAATTCTGTTCCAGCAGAATGGTTGTCGCGTCCGGGTAGTCGCGTTCGAAATCCTCGATGTTGCGGATGGTGGCGCCGCGGAACGCATAGATCGACTGGTCGGCGTCGCCGACCACGCACAACTCCGCGGGCGGCACTTCATCGGACAGCTCGTCGCTGCCGGGCTGATTCGGCGGTCCCAGCCTCGCCTCGGCTCCGCTGGCTCCGGTGAGCCTCGCTGAACCGCCGCGGCCGGCCAGTTCGCGCACCAGCACGTACTGCGCGTGGTTGGTGTCCTGGTACTCGTCGACGAGGACATGGCGGAACCGGCGCCGGTAGTGCTGGGCGATCTGCGGGAAGGCCCGTAGCACCGCCACGGTTTCTCCGATCAGGTCGTCGAAGTCCAGCGCATTGGCCGCCCGCAGCCGGCGCTGGTACTCGCCGTAAACGGAGGCCACCGTGCGGGACAACTCGTCGGATTCATCGGTCAGGTTGGCCACCGCGCCTGCGGGGTCGATCAGCTCGTTCTTCAGGTTGGAGATGGCGTTGGCCAGCAGCCGCGGCGAGTAGCGCTTGATGTCGAGCCCCATGTCGCGCCCGATCATCTGCAGCAGGCGCCGTGAGTCGTCGGCGTCGTAGATGGAGAAGTTCGAGTTCAGCCCCTCGATCAGAGAGGCCTGATTGCGCAGGATGCGCACGCAGGTCGAGTGGAAGGTGGACACCCACATAGCGCGCGCCCGGTTGCCCACCAGCCGCACCACCCGTTCGCGCATCTCGGCGGCGGCCTTGTTGGTGAAGGTGATGGCCAATACCTGGCCTACTCCGACCCCGCGTTCCGCGATCAGGTACGCGATACGGCGGGTCAACACCGCCGTCTTTCCCGAACCCGCGCCCGCGACGATCAGCAGTGGGGAACCCTGATGCACCACCGCTTGGCGCTGTTGCGGATTGAGGCCCTCGAGCAGTCGGTCTGCTTCCGAGGCCGGCTTGGTATCTGTTGCGTGCACACTCATGTCAGTCCAAACTTACCGCCGCCCACCGACGCCGCAGCGCCCTGGCGTCAGACCCAGGCTAGTGGCCCGAACCGCCGCGGCGGCGGCACGCGGATCCCCGAGAATTCGGCGTGTCGCAACGCCGCTTGCGGACCGGATTTCGCTCGGCGGCGCAATTGCACCCAAGTCCACAAAGCGCAGCTTAAGTATCGTTTTTTGCGCGTTAACCGTTGTTAGTGGCACACTCGATTCGTGCTCAACGTGCAGTGTCAGCGACGCTCCCCGATCAGGGAGTGGCGCCGCCGATTTTCCTACGGGTACCGGTTCCCGGTGCCCGTGGCCTAACTGCTTCCGCAGAGCCCCGTGGTCCGCTGTCGGCACTCGGGGCTCGTCTTTTGTGAGGCCCGATACTGCATGAGACCAGAACCCCCACAGCACGACGAAAACGCGGAGTCAGCAGAAATGAACACCGAGACCGTCCAGACCGACGAGGTCACCGACATCGACGAGTTGCGCCAGGAGATCGACCGGCTCGATGCCGCGATCCTCGCCGCGGTGCAGCGGCGCACCGAGGTGTCACAGGCGATCGGCAAAGCCCGGATGGCATCCGGTGGTACGCGGCTGGTCCACAGCCGCGAAATGAAAGTCATCGAGCGCTACAGCGAGCTCGGCCCCGAGGGCAAGGACCTGGCGATACTGCTGTTGCGTCTGGGCAGGGGCCGGCTGGGGCACTGACCTCGGCGGTTCATCGCAAGCCCCTACCGCCGGCCGCTACACCTGGCTCCGTCACGTCACAGCCCATAGGGTCGAAGCATGACCCGCGTCGGCGACGATGCAGAGCAAAGCGATGAAGAGGAGCGACGCCAGTGACCTCCGTGCACACCATCCCCGACATCACCGCCACCCCGGCGTGGGACGCCCTGCGCAGGCATCATGACCAAATCGGCGAAACCCATCTGCGCCAGTTCTTCGACGACGACCCCGATCGCGGCCGCGAGCTGACCGTCTCCGTCGGCGACCTTTACATCGATTACAGCAAGCACCGGATCACGCGAGAAACGCTGCGGCTCTTGGTCGATCTGGCGCGCACGGCCAACCTCGAAGAGCGCCGCGACCAGATGTTCGCCGGCGTGCACATCAACACCTCGGAGGATCGCGCGGTGCTGCACACCGCGCTGCGGCTGCCCCGGGACGCCGAACTGGTCGTCGACGGCGAAAACGTCGTCCAGGAAGTGCATTCGGTGCTCGACGCCATGGGCGACTTCACCGACCGGTTGCGCAGCGGTGAATGGACGGGGGCCACCGGAAAACGAATCACCACGGTGGTCAACATCGGCATCGGCGGATCGGACCTCGGACCGGCGATGGCGTACAAAGCGCTGCGGCACTATGCGGATGGGGGGATCTCGGCGCGATTCGTCTCCAACGTCGACCCGGCCGACCTCACCGCCACCCTGGCGGACCTAGACCCGGCCACAACGCTTTTCATCATCGCGTCGAAAACCTTCTCGACGCTGGAGACCCTGACCAACGCCACCGCCGCGCGCCGCTGGATCACCGGCGCGCTCGGTGACGCCGCGGTATCCCAGCACTTCGTCGCCGTCTCCACCAACAAACGCCTCGTCGATGACTTCGGCATCAACACCGAGAACATGTTCGGTTTCTGGGACTGGGTCGGTGGCCGCTACTCGGTCGACTCGGCGATCGGACTGTCGGTGATGGCCGTGATCGGCCGAGAAGCGTTCGCGGACTTCCTGTCCGGATTCCACCTCGTCGACCGGCATTTCAAAACCGCGCCGCTGAAATCCAACGCGCCTGTGCTGCTTGGACTTATCGGCGTGTGGTACTCCAACTTCATGGGCGCGCAATCGCGCGCCGTGCTGCCGTACTCCAACGACCTCGCACGTTTTCCGGCCTATCTGCAACAGCTGACCATGGAATCCAACGGCAAGTCGACCCGCCTGGATGGCAGCCCGGTCACCACGGACACCGGTGAAATCTTTTGGGGCGAACCGGGAACCAACGGACAGCACGCCTTCTACCAGTTGCTGCATCAGGGCACCCGGCTGGTGCCGGCCGACTTCATCGGCTTCAGCCAACCCACCGACGACCTGCCCACCGCCGAAGGCGGCGGCAGCATGCACGACCTGCTGATGAGCAACTTCTTCGCCCAGACCCAGGTGCTCGCCTTCGGCAAGACCGCCGAAGAAATCGCCGCCGAGGGCACGCCGGCCGACATCGTGCCGCACAAGGTGATGCCCGGTAACCGGCCGTCGACCTCGATCCTGGCCAACCGGCTCACCCCGTCGGTGCTGGGCCAGCTGATCGCGCTGTATGAACACCAGGTCTTCACCGAAGGTGTGATCTGGGGCATCGACTCGTTCGACCAGTGGGGCGTGGAGCTGGGCAAAACCCAGGCCAAGGCGCTGATCCCGGTGATCACCGCGGATGAATCGCCGGCACCGCAGTCGGACAGCTCCACCGACGCTTTGGTGCGCCGCTATCGCAGCCAACGCGGGCGGACCAGCTGACGGGTGCTCAGGCGAACATCTTGGTCAGTTGCGGCGGCAGCACCCGCATCAACTGCACCAGCGGCGCCCACGGCCACCACGGCACCGCGGCCCGCCCGACCTCGCGTTCCATGGCGGCGACGAGCGCGTTGACCCCAGTCTCGTTGTCCACCATCAGCATCGTGCTGTTGGACTTGGCCGTCATCTCCGATTCGATGTAGCCCGGCTCGATGACCGAAACCTTGACGGGGCCCTTGGCGTATTCGGCGCGCAGCGATTCGCCTAATGAGCTCACCCCGGCCTTGCTCGCCGCGTAGGCCGCCTTGACCCCGGGTACGCCCTTGTTGCCGAGCACCGACGAGATCAATACCAGGTGGCCCGAACCGTTCTTGTTGAACATCTCCAGCGCCGTCTCGATCTGCACCAGCGCCGAGACCAGGTTGGTCTCGATGGTTGCCTTGTTGGCCCACAGCTTGCCGGAGCCCAGCTTTGCGCCCTTGCCGATGCCGGCGTTGACGACGATGCGGTCGATGCCGCCCAACTCGTCACTCAGTTCGGCGAACACCTTCGGGACGGCCTCGTGGTCGTTGACGTCCAGCGCGGCAACCGCGATCTTGATACCCGGATACTTCTGCGACAGCTCGCCTTTCAGCTCGTCGAGCCGGTCGGTGCGACGCGCGCACAGCGCAAGGTCGCGGCCCTTGGCGGCGAACGCGCGCGCCATGCCGGCGCCCAGGCCGGAGCTGGCACCGGTGATGAGGATCTTCTGGCGAGTCATCGCGGCAGCATACCGACAGGTGTCAAGTGTCGGTCGGTCGACTACTTCAGCAAACGCGACATCCGCCGGTCGGCCAAGATCTTGCCGCCGGTCTGGCACGTGGGGCAGTACTGGAAGGACTTGTCGGCGAATGACACTTCGCGCACGGTGTCCCCGCATATCGGGCAGGGCAGCCCGGTGCGGGCGTGCACCCGCAATCCGGACCGCTTCTCGCCCTTGAGGGTGGCCGCGCCCTGGCCGACGGAGCGGCTCACCGCATCGCTGAGCACGGAGACCATCGCGTCGTGCAGCGCGGCGAGTTGCGCGTCGGACAGCTTGCCGGCGGTGGCGAACGGCGAGATGCGCGCGACGTGCAGGATCTCGTCGCTGTAGGCGTTGCCGATGCCGGCGATCACCTTCTGGTCGGTGATGACCGTCTTGATCCGCCCGGTGTTGCCGGCCAACAGATCTGCCAGCGCGTCTGCGTCCAGGTCCAGCGCGTCCGGCCCGAGCGCGGCGATCCCCGGGACCTGCGCCGGGTCGTCGACCAGCCACACCGCCAGCCGCTTCTGGGTGCCGGCTTCGGTGAGGTCGAAGCCGGGCGCCTCACCGGGGGTGCCCAGGTGCACCCGCAGCGCGATCGGACCCTTGCCGGGCCGCAGCGGCGCCGCGGCCAGCTTGTCGGACCACCTCAACCAGCCCGCCCGCGACAGGTGAGCGATCAGGAAGAGGTTGTCCGCGCGCAGCCCGAGGTACTTTCCCCACCGCTGGGCCCCGGCTACGGTCTTGCCGTGCAGCGCGCTGATCGGCGGGTCGAAGGTCTTGAGCACGGACAGGGCGGCGATGTCGACCCGGCCGATCGGCAGGCCGACGGCATGGCGTCGCAGATGGTCGACCAGCGCTTCGATCTCGGGTAGTTCGGGCACCGTTTCAGTGTGCCGGTCGCAGCAAATAGGTGTCCATGATCCAGCCGTGCCGGGCGCGGGCTTCGGCTCGTAGCGAAACGATGCGGGATCCCACCTCGCCGACCGTCCCCGCGATGAGCAATTCGTCGTCGGTGCCGAGGTAGGCGCCCCACCAGATTCGCGTGTCGGGCGGGCAGAGCCGGAAGGCGCAGTCTGCATCGAGCATCACGACGGCGGATCCAGCCGCCGGCCCGTGGTTGCGCATCTGCCTGCCGGTGGTGAGCAGAACGGGTTCGCCGACCTCGTTGAGTGGGATGCGGTGCCGCGCGGTCAGCGCCTGCACGGCGGTGATGCCCGGAATGACGTCGAACGTGAAGTCGACCCGCGCGGCCACCGCGTCGAGGATGCGCAAGGTGCTGTCGTAGAGCGACGGATCGCCCCAGGCCAAAAACCCGCCGACACCATGCGGACCGAGTTCGGCAGAGATGGCGTCGGCCCAAATCTGCGCGCGGGCGGCATGCCAATTGGCGACGGCGTCGCGGTAGTCGGCATCAACTGACCGCTTGGGGTCGGGCAGCTGGACGAAGCGGTAGCCCGGCTCACGGATGAAGCGGTCGCAGATCTCCCGGCGCAGCGCCACCAGGTCACTCTTCTGCTCGCCCTTGTCCATCGCGAAGAACACCTGGGTGTCGTTGAGCGCCTCGATCGCCTGCACGGTCAGGTAGTCGGGATCGCCGGCCCCGATGCCGATGACGTGAATGTGCCGGCCCACTACGTCGCCTCCCGATGCTCGTTGCTCGTCAGACTGCCGAATCGCAACCTCCAGCGTCTAGCCGGGACCATAAGTACCCAGTACCATGGGTACCGTCTGAAGCACCCAATGAAGGGAGCGGCGCATGACCTCAGCGGTGAAGCCGACAGGGCCGAGTCGTGAGGAGTTCTCGGACCGGTTACTGAAGGGCTCGGTCAAGAAGTCTTACGAACCCGTCGTCGACATCGATTGGGACGCACCGCTGGATCCGGACAAGTTCTATCTGCCGCCGCGGCTGGTGTCGCTCTACGGCACGGCCATGTGGGACGAGATGTCCCGCGAACAACAAATCGAGCTGTCCCGGCAGGAATTGGTCAACACGCTGTCGGCCGGAATCTGGTTCGAGAACATGCTCAACCAGGCACTGCTGCGCACGATCCTGCACGAGGACCCGACCAGCAGGTCGACGCACTACAAATTGACCGAACTGGGCGACGAGACCCGGCACATGGTGATGTTCGGGAAGGCGATCGAACGTATCGGCGCCAAACCAGTGCGGCCCAGGCTGTTTCACCGGATGATCATCAACGCGCTGCCGTTGGCGTTTCAGCGCGGGTCGATGCTCTGGGTGGCCGCCCTGATCGGTGAGGAAATATTCGACTCGCTGCAGCGGCAGATGATGGACGATCCGGAACTGCAGCCAATCATCCAGCGCCTCATGCGAATTCATGTCACCGAAGAGGCCCGCCACATTCAGTTCGCGCGCGACGGCGCCCGCAAGCGCGTCGCCGAGATGCCCCGGTTCAACCGCTGGTTCATGGCCAACATCAACGGCCTGGGCGGCTACTTCTTCAACTACCTGTTCAGCAATCCCGTCCCTTATGCGCGAGCGGGACTCGACCCCCAGCGGGCCCGGCAGGTCGCGCGCACCAGTCCGCATCGGCGCGACATACAGGTCGCCGGCTTCGCTCCACTGGCGGCATTCCTGACCGAGGTCGGCCTGATGGGCTCGATCGCGCGGCGCGGCTGGAAGCGCAGCAGGTTTCTGTGACGCGGCCGCGGGACCACGCCGAGCGCCGCTGCCGCATTGCCGTCGCCGGGGCGGGCACCCGCGCGCAGAGCGCCCAAACCGCTTTGCAGGCAGCCGGTTTCACCGATCTGATGATGCTGGAGCGGCCCGTCCGGGCCGCGCGCTTTGACGACGACTCCGCTACCTGGCTGTTGACCACGGCGGGTGGCGAGCAGATCCGGGCCGATGTCGTCGTCGCGGCTGACCGTCCGCTCCAGCGGCCCTGGCTGCCCCGCATCCCCGGGCGCGACGAGTTCGGCGGTGCATCGTTTCACGCGGCGGCGTGGGATTGCGGATTCGATCCGTCCGGCAAGGACATCGCGGTGGTCGGCACCGATGCCGCGGCGGCCCATCACCTCGCGCGGCTGACCCAGGCGGCGGCATCGGTCACCGTGTTCGCCCATGCACCGCGTCGCGTTGTGACCGACATCCCGGCGTGGTCCGCCCGCGCCACACGCTGGCTGCGCCGCCGCACTCCCACCACGCGGGCTCGGGCTCAGGCCGCAATCGCCGGGTCGGCGATCGAGGCGGTGACCGCCTCGGGGGTGCGCACCCTCGACGGTGCCGACCAGCGCGTCGACGCCATCGTCTACGGCACCGGATTCTTCATCCCCGAGGACGTCACCGACCAGACATTGGTGGGTGCGGCCGGGCTGAGTATCCGCCGGGCGTGGCACGACGGCATGGAGCCGTTCTGCGGGGTGGCGATCCGCGGGTTCCCGAATTACTTCTTCATCACCGGACCCGATCCGGACACCCAGGCGCGCTACGTCGCCGAGTGCCTGAACGTCATGAAGCGCACCGGCAGTGGCCGCATCGAGGTGCGTGCCAGCAGCCAGCAGGTGTTCAACGAGCGAGCCCAACTGCGACTCGCCCAGCCGCCTCCGGTGGCATCCGCCTTCGATCTCTCGGCCAGCGCACCCGCCGGCGAAGACACCTACGACGGAGCCGCCACCCTGGAGATCGCGGGCGCCAGGCATTCGGTGCGGGTCCGGCTGATGGGACATCTGGACCCGATCGACGGCCACTACCACTGGCAGGGAACGGTATTTGGGTCCCCGTCGGAACCGTTGTCGGGCGACATTTTCACTCAGGCGCGCACCGGCACGCTGACGGTCGGTGAGCGCAGCGCGCCGGCACGCATCGTCGAACAAACACCGTGGGGGACGCACTCGGTCGCCGGGGTGGGCGCTCCCCCCTTCGCACTGACCACCCGGTGAGCCGATATCTGCACCGCCTCGCCCGCTGATACGCGGTGCCGTCGCGCCGGTTAGCAGCCGGTTGTTTCGGACATACCAGAAAGTTTGGCGGCAGTCACCGTGTGGTAACCGGATGGAAACGCATGCTGGGTCTTGGACTCCGCGGGCGCGTCGGGGTGGTGGATCGATTTCCCGACGGGTGCGGGAGGGGGTGCATAGTGCTTTCGTTGCGTAGATTGCCGCGTGGATTTTCGCGCATCCCATCGCACCCCGCGGTTTACAACCGTATTGAGTACGCCGCCTCGCGAGTAGACTTTTGCCGCTGACAGCGGATACTCAAGCAATCGGCCCGGCAGAATGCGAGGAGCGGGAAATGGAATCGGATGCCAGGACCGAGCTGGGATGAGCCCTGTGGCCGTTGCGATGCGGACGGATGACTCGGTTGCCGTTCTGACCGTTGACGGTGAGCTTGACGCCGCCCACTCGACCGCACTTCGCGAACGCATCCTCAAGGCCACGCTGCAGGACGCCGCCGCCGTGATCGTCGACGTCTCCGGGCTCAAGGTACCCCCCGAAGCGGCATGGACCGCCTTCATGGGCGCGTATTGGCAGGTCGGCAGCGCCGCCCATATTCCGATCGCGTTGGTCTGTACCAACCGGGCGACCCGCGAAGCGATCACCAGCAGCGGTGTCACCCACTTCATGCCGATTTATTCGAGCGAGAAAGCCGCGCTGAAGGCGCTCGGCCAGAGCAGCCGTCGTCCGGTGCGGCGCGCGGATGTTCAGCTGCCCGCCGACCTGACCAGCTTGCGCGAGTCGCGGCGCCTGGTCCGCGAATGGCTCACCACCTGGTCGCAGTCCAAGCTCATTCCGGTGGCTCTGGTGGTGGTCAACGTATTCGTGGAGAACGTGCTGGAGCACACCGCCAGCGTTCCGGTGGTACGGATCGAAGCGCAAGGCACCACCGCGACCATCGCGGTGTCGGATGCGAGCAACACGCCCGCGGTGCGACTGCCGTCGCCGAAGAACGGCATCGACGTGTCCGGTCTGGCGATCGTCGAGGCGCTGTCGCGCGCGTGGGGCAGCACGCCCACTTCGTCGGGCAAGACGGTGTGGGCGATCATCGGCCCGGAGAACCAGCTGTAGTCGAAAACCGCGGTAGTCGACGCCCCGGCTCGCCGCGCCCATCTGCCGGTTGTGCTGAAACTAGAACACGTTCTAATGTCGAGGTGACGACCCCTTCAGGAAGGCAGATGACGTGCGGTTTACCTACGCAGAGGCGATGACGGACTTTAGGTACTACATCCCGCTGGCCAAGGCAGCCGAGGCGGCCGGCTACGACGCCATGACGATCGCCGACAGCATCGCCTACCCCTTCGAATCGGACTCGAAGTATCCCTACACCCCGGACGGCAACCGTGAGTTCCTGGACGGCAAGGAGTTCATCGAAACCTTCGTGCTGACTTCGGCATTGGGCGCGGTGACCACCAAGCTGCGGTTCAACTTCTTCGTGCTCAAGCTGCCGATCCGGCCACCCGCGTTGGTGGCCAAGCAGATTGGGTCGCTGGCGGCGATGACCGACAACCGGGTGGGCTTCGGAGTCGGCACCAGCCCGTGGCCCGAGGACTACGAGTTGCTGGGTGTCCCGTTCGCCAGGCGCGGCAAGCGGATGGACGAATGCATCGAAATCATCCAGGGCCTCACCACCGGCGACTACTTCGAGTTCCACGGCGAGTTCTACGACATCCCCAAGACCAAGATGACGCCGGCCCCCACCAAGCCCGTCCCGATCCTGATCGGCGGGCACGCCGACGCGGCGCTGCGGCGCGCGGCACGCCTGGACGGCTGGATGCACGGTGGCGGTGACCCGGAGGAACTCGACCACCTGCTGACCAAGCTCAAGAAGTTCCGCGAAGAAGCGGGCAAGACCGGGCCGTTCGAGATCCACGTCATCTCGGCCGACGCCTACACCGCGGACGGCATCAAGCGGCTGGAGGACAAGGGCGTCACCGACGTCATCGTCGGCTTCCGCATCCCCTACATCAAGGGCAAAGACACCGAGCCGCTGGACAGCAAGATCCGCAACCTGGAGATGTTCGCCGAGAACGTGATCGCGAAAGTCTAGCCGTTACAGCACATCCCATTTCGGGGCGCGTTTTTCGCGGTGCGCCATGGCGGCCTCGACCGGATTGTTCGTGAAGCCGCTGAGGATCTGGGTGCGGTTCTCGATCTCGATGGCATGGCGCAGGCTGGGCGCGTCCAGTGCGGCGTTGAGCCCGATCTTGGTCTGCCACACGCCATATGCGTTGTTCTCGGCGATCGAGCGGGCCAACTTGAGCGCGGCCGGCATCAGCTCATCGGGGGCGACGACCTCGTGCACCAGCTTGATCCGGTAGGCCTCGGCCGCGTCGATGATGCGACCGGTGAGCATAAGTTCGCGCGCCACCCCGGCGCCGACGATCTTCGGCAGCAGGTAGCTGGTGCCCATGTCCATCGACGAGAACCCCGCCTTGATGAACACTGAACCGAACCGGGCCCGCTCGGAAGCGACCCGGATGTCGCAGACCAATGAGAACGCCAGACCACCCCCGACGGCGACACCGTTGATGGCGCCGATCACCGGAAGGTCCATCTCGTAGATCCGGGTGTACAGGTTGGCCAACCGGACCTGGGCGTCGTAATTGACCTTGAACGCGGGAGTGGTCGGTTTGTTCTGCGTCCACGGCTGCCCGGTGCCGCTCAGATCGGCCCCGGCGCAAAATCCGCGCCCGGCACCGGTCAGGATCGCCACCCGGTAGTCCCCCTTGTCGAGCACGTCCAGCGCCTCGTGGACGCCGTCGATCAACGACCCGTCGATGGCGTTGAGGCGCTCGGGCCGGTTCAGGGTGATGCAGGCGATGTCGTCTTCGAGCGGTTCCAGGGTCACTGCAGGCATAGGGGAACCGTAGGCGACGGCGGTGTTTACCGATGAGGCATACCGTGGTTCTGCCACCACATCGAAGGAGCAGCCATGGCACGAACCGAGGGCGACAGCTGGGACCTGGCCAACAGCGTGGGCGCCACCGCCACCATGGTCGCCGCGGCCCGCGCAGCCGCCACCAAACGCCCGCAACCGGTCATCACCGACGAGTTCGCCGAGCCGCTGGTGCGCGCCGTCGGGCTGGACGTGTTCACCAAGCTGGCGGCCGGCGAGCTCGATTCACAAGACCTGGAGGAGGGCGTCGGATTCTCCCGGATGGTGGACACCTTCGCCGCCCGGGCCCGGTTCTACGACGACTATTTCGCCGCGGCCGGGCAGGCCGGATTGCGCCAGGTGGTGATCGTGGCCTCGGGCCTGGATTCACGGGCCTACCGGCTGCGGTGGCCGGCCGGCACCACGGTGTACGAGATCGATCAACCCGAGGTGATCGCGTTCAAGACCGCGACGCTGGCCGAGATCGGCGCGGCCCCGACCGCCGAATTGCGCACCGTGGGTGTCGATTTGCGCCAGGACTGGCCGGCGGCATTGCAGTCGGCGGGCTTCGACCCGAATCAGCCGACGGCGTGGCTCGCCGAGGGAGTGCTGATCGGATTCCTTCCGCCCGAGGCCGAAGTTCGGTTGCTGGACGCCATCATTCCGTTGTCCAGCGAGGGCAGCCGGTTCGCCGCCGATTTCGGGACCGTGGCAGCGGCGACGCCCGAGGGACAGGAACAGGCCCGGCTCATGACCGAGGGCTGGCGACGGCAGGGGCTCGATCTCGACATCGCCGGCTTGGCCTACCCGGGCGAGCACACCGACGTCGCCGCGCACCTGGCGGCAAACGGGTGGGATACCACCACATTCCGGCTCACCGACCTGTTTTCCGCCGCCGGCCTTCCAGAACTGGGGGCCGCCGAACATCAGGTCCCCGCCACCACGATCACCTTCGTCCGGGCGGTGCGGCCCTAGCCGGTGCGCCGGCAGCGGTCGAAGGCGTAGTCGTTACGCGGCCCGCTTGGCCAGCCATTCGGCCTGCATCACCAGCAGGGCCATCACCGCCAATTGCGGTGTGTGCGGGTCGAGTTCGCGGTATCGCTGATAGACGTTGACGACGACGCGCTCGGCGTCCAGCCAAGCGGCGTACTCGCCGAGATCGATGGTGTCGGCGGCCTCGGCCCACGACAGGCCCCGGCGGTACGCGGCCTCGGCATGCTCGGCGACGTGCACGAGATAGCCACGCACCGCACGGATTCCGTCCGGGTCGGTGACCGGTCCGTGGCCGGGTACCACCGTCGGTGCGTCCAGCGCGATCATCGCGTCGCACGCCGCGACCCAGTTGGCGATCGGACCCGCCCACACGATGGGCGTGCAGCCGATGAACAGCAGGTCGCCGCCGAACAGCACCCCCGCGTCGGGCACGTGCACCACCGAGTCCGCGGCGGTGTGCGCGGGGCCCAGATTCAGCACGTCGATTGCCCGCCCGCCTACCTCGACGCGCAGGTTGCGCTCGAAGGTCTGGTCGGCGTTGCGCAGCGTGATGTTGCTGAAGTCGAAGTGCCCGAAGCGTTCTCGTGTGTACGGGGTTGCCACCGGCCCGAGGTTGGCGGTTTGCGCCATGGCCAGCATCTCGGGCGCCATCCCGTGCTGGATCTCCGCTGCGGTGCCGTGCGCGGCGATGATCCGCACCGACGCGTCGAGCAGTTGGTTGCCATGCGTGTGGTCACCGTTGGAGTGGGTGATCACCGCGTCGGTGATCGGCGCCGACTCGGTGACGGGCCGCATCGCGGTGAGCATCTCGCGGGTGAGTGCCAAGTCGAACAGGGTGTCCACCAGCAGGGAGGCGCCTTCGCCGGCGATCAGCCCGGCATTGCTCCACCCGTAGCCCCCGTCCGGCAGCGTCCACGCCCACACCCGGTCGCCGACCCGATGCAGCCCGCGGGTGTAAGGCACCCTGGCCGGCGCCCGGTTGACTCGCGGCGCGGCCGGCGCGGCGTCCGGATTGGGCCGCGCCGCCAACGGGTGTGGCGCACCGCTCGCACGGACGGTTTGCCGCGTCTCCCCCAGCCCCTGGACGCGGAGCGTGACGACGTCGCCGTCGTGCAACCAGCCGGGAAATGATTCCAGCGCAGCGGGATTGAGATGCTCGACCAGCGTGCAGGTGGGCACCGTGCCCGAGCCGATGACGTCGCCGGGATTGAGGGTGACCCCTCGCGAGGCGTACGAGATGACTTCGCCGAAGGACCAGTCCATTTGGGCCGTCGATCCCGTACCGATCACGGTGTCGTTGACCAGGGCGGTGACCTGCAGGTCCAGCTTGCCAGGATCGGAGGGGTGGCGGTGCGGCTCGAGCTCGTCGGGGGTCACCAGGTAGGGGCCCAGGGTGACGCCGCTGTCCTTGCCCTTGGCCTGTCCGATTCCCAGTTGACTTTCCAACTGCTGCAGGTCACGCGCGGACCAGTCGTTGAAGATGGTGTAGCCGATGATCGCCTGTTCGGCCTGCTCGACGGTGAGATCCTTTCCGCCCGTGCCGATCACCGCCGCGATCTCCAATTCGAAGTCCTGCCAAGCACTTCCGGGTGCCGTCGGGGCATCATCGTAGGGACCCAAAACGGTTGAGGGGCAGGCGAAGTAAAACGCGGGAATGCGATACCAGGTGTCGGCGAGCACCCGTCCGGCACCCAGCGCGGCCTGGCAGTTGCGCATGTGGTCGAGGAAGCACAGGGAATCCCGGATCGACGGCGGACGCGGGATGGGCGCCTGTAGTCGCACGCCCGCAAGCGGTGCCGTCGCCGCCGGGGAGCGCTGCACCTCCTCCCCAGCTTGCCGCAACCCCTCAGAGCCACGCGCGATGAGGTCGAGCATCGTCACGCCGGGCGGCATCGCATAGATGGTGTCGCCAGTCAGGACCCCGACGCGCTCGCCGTCATCTCCTTGGTAGGTAACCCATTTCACTCGCGCACCACCTCGCTCGCCTCCTTGTCCGGCCGTAGCCCGCGCCAACTTGATTGGCGCAACCGATCGTCCGGGGTCCACTCGCTGTAGCGCACCTCCCCGACCAGAACCGGCTCGACATACGTCACACCACGGGCTTCGCTGCGGGGCAGCGGTGGGTGGAACGGGGATTTGTCGGTGTGCAGGGGCGCCAGCGTCTTCTTCAGGCTGGCCAGGTCGCGTTCGGTGAACCCGGTGCCGACGCGCCCGGCGAAGTGCAGACCGTCGGCGGTGGGGATGCCCATCAACAGTGAGCCGATGCCGCTGCTGCGCCCGCCCTCCCCGGCCTTCCAGCCACCGATCACGACTTCCTGGGTGTTCCAGTGCTTGTCCTTGATCCAGGACGACGAGCGCCGGCCGGGCTGGTAGGTGGAGTCGCGCCGCTTGGCGATCACCCCCTCCCAGCCGCGCTTGCCGGAGTGCTCCAGCGCCTGCGCGCCGTTTCCGGGCAGCAGCTCTGGAACGATGAGACCGCTTCCGGCGCCGAGCATTTCCAGTACCTTACGCCGGTCTGAGTAGCTGGCCCGCAGCAGCGATCGGCCGTCGAGGTAGAGCACGTCGAATGCCCAGAATTCGACGCGCGAGCCTCGGCCCCGGTTCTGCATCTGATGGAAGTTGGGCACACCGGAGGAGTCCAGGACGACGGCCTCACCGTCGAGGACCACATGGTGCTCAGCGAAAGCTTCTGCCAGCGAACGCAGTTCGCGATACTCCTGAGTGACTTCGCGGCCGCGTCGTGACCGTATCCGGATGGCGCCGTGGTCGGCCTCGATCAACAAACGATAGCCGTCCCATTTGCCTTCGAACGCCCATTGGTTTTCGTTCAACGCCGTCACCGAACCATGGGTGGCCAGCATGGGGGCGATTGTGTCGAACTCGAAGACCTTCTGGTCTTTCATCCGGTGTGCCAGCCACTGGTCACCGTCGGTTTGAATCAGTGCATAACGTCCGGAGATCCTGTTGCCGTGCAGGTTGACGATGACTTCCCCTTTTTCGGTGGAGTCGTTGAACTTTTCGGCCTCGTACGTTCCCGAGTCCCAGATGACCACCTTCCCCGCGCCGTACTCCCCTTTGGGGATGATGCCCTCGAACCCGCCGTATTCCAGTGGATGGTCCTCGGTGTGGACGGCCAGGTGGTTGACCGAGGTCGTGTCGGGCAGGTTCTTCGGCACCGCCCACGACACCAGCACCCCGTCTCGCTCCAGCCGGAAATCGTAATGCAGCCGACGGGCGTGGTGCTCTTGGATGACGAAGCTATTGCCTTTTCCGACAGCGGGTTTCGTCGCAGGCACTGGCTCGGGGGTCTTCGACGCGTCGCGCATGCTGCGGTATTTACTCAGGCGATCCGGCAGCGGCGCATCTTCGTCCAGCGGTGCCAGCAGATCGCCGTCGCGGGCAACCCGGTCCAGCACCTCGTCGTAGCGAAGCTGACGCAGCGACGGATCGTCGAGTTCCTCCCAGGTACGCGGCGCCGCGACGGTGGGTTGTTCGCGTCCGCGCAGCGAATACGGCGCGATGGTGGTTTTGGCACCGTTGTTCTGACTCCAGTCCAGAAAAATCTTTCCGGCCCGCAGGCTCTTGGTCATGGTCGACGTCACCAGTGTCGGCATCGTCTTTTCCAGTTGTTGCGCAACACGTTTGGCCAGCACCGTGGCGCCCTTACTGCTCACCGGCTCCTGCAGCGGCGTGTAGAGGTGCAGGCCCTTGCTGCCGCTGGTGAGGGGAAACGTGGTCAGCCCGATTCCGGTGATCAGTTCGCGGACCGCACGGGCCACCTCGGCCAGCTGGGCCATCGTGACGCCTTCGCCGGGGTCGAGATCGAACACCAGGCGAGTCGCCGGGCCGGGTTTCAGTTCTTCGGCCCGGCTCCGCGTCCACTGGGCGACGAAGCGCCACTGCGGTACGTGGACCTCCAGCGCGGCCTGTTGGGCGATCCAGGCCAGCCCGTCGACACTGTCGATGATCGGATACGTCGTCGTCCCGGATCGATGGGTCACGCTGGCGCGCGGCAACCAGTCGGGCGCCGATGCGGCCAATTGTTTCTCGAAAAACGATTCCTGCTCAACCCCGTTGGGCCAGCGCTTGCGGGTGGCCGGCCGCCCGGCGATGTGCGGGATCATCACCTCGGCGATGCGGGTGTAGTAGTCGAAGATGTCACTCTTCGTGGTCCCGGTCGCGGGGTACAGCACCTTCTCGGCGTTGGTCAGTTTCACCCGCGGTGCCATGTTGTCAACCTACGCGTTTCGCGCGTGTTAACCGTTTTGACCACCACTAATCGTGTCACAGTCGATTTTTTTTGTGACATGACTAACGGAGGCGTATACCTCCGTACAGACCGGGGCACAGACACACAATGTTTGACGTAATCCCCTCCCCCTGGCGTCGAAACAGCGGCGTCCCACTCAGCGACGCGACCCTGCGACTGCATTCACGACGGGTCGACGTCCCGACCTACGACCGCTCGGCCCTGGGCCGCGGAGTCGTCCACATCGGCGCGGGCAACTTCCACCGCGCACACCAGGCCGTCTACTTCGACGACCTGGCCCGCACGGGCGTTTCGGGACGTTGGGGAGTGACCAGCGTCAGCCTGCATTCCCCCGACGTCAAACATCTGCTGTCGGCCCAAGACGGGCTGTACACGGTGGTACAGCGCGGCCATGACCGCCAAACCGCTCGCGTGGTCGGCTCGATCGGCGCGGTCCACTACGCACCGAACGACAGCGCGGCCGTTCGTGCCGCCCTGGCAGATCCCGAGACCCGCATCGTCAGCCTGACAATCACCGACAACGGATACTTCCTGAATCCGGTCACCGACGAGTTCGACGCCGACAATCCCGACGTGCGCGCCGACCTGGTCGCCTCGGACAGCTATGCCACCGCCTGGGGATACCTGGCCGAAGCTCTCGACCGGCGTCGCCGCGCCGGTTTGGCGCCGTTCACCGTGCTGTGCTGCGACAACGTTCCCGGCGACACACAGCCCGCGAGAACCGCGCTGGTGTCGTTCGCCGCGTTGAAGGATCCCGCGCTCGCCCGCTGGATCGACACGCATGTCGCGTTCCCATCGACCATGGTCGACCGCATCACCCCGCAAACCACGAAATCGGAACGCAAATTCGTTGAGCAGACGTTCGGCGTGGCCGACAAATGGCCGGTGGTGACCGAGCCGCATCGCCAATGGGTGATCGAGGATTCGTTCAGCAACGGGCGCCCGCCGCTCGACGAGGTCGGTGCCGAATTCGTCGCCGATGTCAGCGACCACAAGCTGATCAAGACCCGTCTGCTCAACGGAACCCACATCGCGCTCGCGTGTTTGGCGATCTTGGCCGGCTACCAGCGCACCGACGAAGCGATGCGGGACAGCATCATCGTCGATTACGTCGAGAAGTTGCTGCGCGACGAGATTCAGCCGCTGCTGCCCCCGGTCCCCGGAATGAACACACCCGAATACCGGAGCACCTTGCTCGATCGGCTCAGCAACCCCCGAATGACTGACCAGCTGTCTCGGTTGGCCCGACGGGGAACGAGCAAGATCGCGACGTTCGTGCTGCCCTCCCTGCAGGAGGCGATCGCGCAGGGTAGGCCGCACACGCTGCTGATGTTGGCCGTCGCAGGATGGGCCCGCTACATGCGCGGTCACGACCTGAACGGGCGCAAGCTGCGGCTGGAAGACTCGCAGGCGATACCGGTGGCTAGGTTGGCCAACATGGCACACAGCAACCCAGATCCACTGCTGGGGCATGAGATGTTCGCGGAGATCCGCACGGTTCCCGGTTTTTCCCAGCGGCTGGGCGCCATGATCTCCGATATCGACCGGCGCGGCGTGGCGCCCACCCTGCGCGACGCGCTGCGCAACGACGAGCGGGAGTTGGTGTCGCGATGACCGGCGAGCTGACCCTGATACGCGCCTTCGACCCGGCGCCGATCACCACCTTGCTGTGTGACGCCGACGACAACCTGTTCGGATCGGAACGGCCGGCGTTCGACGCTTCGACCGAGGTGACCAACCGTTTCCTGGCCAGGTTCGGGGTGACCGCGCCGCTCAGCTCCGAGGAATTACGGAAGCGGGCCGTCGGCAAGAACTTCCGTAACACGGCTCTCGACCTGGCGGTGCAGTGCGAAGTGCCGCTCGAAGAGGCGTTGGTCCAGGGCCGTCCCGCAGCGGTGGTCGCTTCGGCCGGTGACCTTGCGAGCGGCGACGCGTTGTCCGCCGACGAACTCGAGCGGTGGGTGCTCGAGGAACGCGAGCGGGTCACCGCTCATCTGGCGAACACCCTGACCCCCGACCCGGAGGTGCTCGAGCCGTTGCGCAGCCTCGCGGCGCGCTACGCGCTCGCGGCCGTGAGCTCCAGCGCCACCAAGCGCCTGCGGGCCTGCTTCACCGCCACCGGTCTGGATGCGCTGATATCGGAGGCGGTGACTTTCAGCGCGGAGGATTCTCTGCCGGTGCCGACAAGCAAACCCGACCCGGCGGTGTACCTGCATTGCGGCCAGGTGCTGGGCGTGGCGGCCGAGCAAGGGCTGGCCATCGAAGACTCGGTGGCCGGCGTGACATCCGCGGTCGCTGCCGGCTATGCCACCGTCGGCAACCTGATGTTCGTGCTGCCTGACGAACGGGATTGCCGCCGTGAGGAATTGATCAATGCCGGCGCGGTCGCGATCACCGATTCGTGGCGCGCTCTCGCCGATATGCTGTTGCCGTCGGCCATGCCGGCTGGAGGTTCCCGAGCCCGGTGACAATCCGGGCGCTGACCCGGGGAGGAGTTGGCCAATGGAGGCTGGCGGAATCAATCTGAACAATGCGGCGCTGGCGATGCTGCCGATCGATGCACCCAAATACGACCGCAGCAGCGTGACCGTCGGCATCGCCCACATCGGTGCCGGACACTTCCATCGCGCGCATCAGGCCGCGTACCTCAACCTGCTGCTACAGCAGGGTCTGGCGCGGGAATGGGGCATCTGCGGTGTGGGCGTGATGCCGGCCGACTGGACCATGCGCGACGTTCTTGACGGTCAGGACGGGCTCTACACACTGATTTTGGAAAATCCCGACGGCAGCCGCGACGCCCATGTGATCGGCTCGATCATCGACTACCGTTACGCCCCTGACGATTCCGAGTCGGCGCTGGAGGTGCTGGCCGCGCCGTCCACCCGGATCATTTCGCTGACCATCACCGAGGGCGGTTATCGCGACCCGGACGGGCCCGCATTCGCGTTGATCGTTGAGGCCCTGGACCGGCGTCGCGGGCGTGGGATCGCCGCGCCGACGATCGTGTCGTGCGACAACATCGAGAACAACGGCGAGATCGCCCGGCGAGCCGTCCTCGCGAACGCCGAAAGCCGCGATCCGGCGCTGGCGCGGTGGATCGATGAGAGCGCCCGGTTCCCGAGTTCGATGGTCGACCGGATCACGCCGGCCACCACCCTGCAGATGGCGGCGGAAGTGCGGCGCGACTTCGGCATCAACGACCGGTGGCCGGTGGTGGCGGAGCCATTCACCGCCTGGGTGCTCGAAGACGATTTCGCCGACGGCAGGCCACCGCTGGAACAGGCGGGCGTCCTGCTGGTCGACGATGTCGCCCCGTACGAGTTGATGAAGCTGCGGCTGCTCAACGCCGGGCATCAATGCCTGGCCTACTTCGCGCATCTGTGCGGCTTCAAGTTCGTCCACGAGGCCGCGAGCGATCCGCTGTTCGCCGAATTCCTGCTCGCCTACTTCGAATCCGAGGCCATCCCAACCCTGCCACCGGTGCCCGGTATCGACCTGCACGACTACACCCGCACGCTGGTCGAGCGGTTCTCCAACCCGGGCGTGCGCGACACCGTGCCCCGGTTGTGTGCCTACACCTCTGACCGCATCCCGAAATGGCTGATCCCGGTGATCTGTGACAACCTCGCCAGCGACGGCCCGGTCCGAGTGGCGGCGGCGGTGGTGGCGAGCTGGGCCCGCTACGCCGAGGGCACCGACGAATGGGGTAAGCCGTACGAGGTGGTGGATCAGCTCGCGGATTCGCTGATCCCGATCGCGCGCTCGCAGTACGAGAATCCCACCGCGTTCATCGAAATCGCCGGGGTGTTCGGCGATCTGGCGCACCAGCCGCGCTTCGTCCAGGCATACTGCTGGGCGCTGGACTCGTTGCACCACAAGGGAGCTCGCGCCACGCTGGAGGCGTTGGTGCGATGAGCCGCGGGCTGGTGATCGGCGAGTCGCTGATCGACATCGTCGACAACGACGAGCATGTCGGGGGCAGTCCGCTCAACGTCGCCGTCGGGCTTGGCCGGCTGGGCCGTGAGGTCGATTTCCTGACCTCGATCGCCGACGACGCGTACGGCCGGCGCATCGTCGACTATGTCGAAGCCGCAGGGGTGCAACTGGTTTCGGAAGGCCGAACGGCGGAGCGCACGGCTACTGCGCGGTCAACCATCGCGGCGGACGGGTCGGCCGCCTACGCCTTCGATCTGGACTGGCGGCTTTCCGGAACGCCGCCGGTCGCCCCGCCGCTTTTCGTCCATACCGGATCGATTGCGGCCGTGCAGGATCCGGGCTGCCTGGCGGTCGCGGCGCTGATCGATACCTATCGCGTCTCGGCCACCGTCACCTTCGACCCCAACGTGCGGCCGTCGCTGATCGCCGACCGGGACCTGGCCGTGGCGCGCGTCGAGCACCTCATCGAGCGCAGCGACATCGTCAAGGTCAGCGAGGAAGACCTGCGCTGGATCGACCCCACTCGCCCGCCCGAGCGGATCGCCCAGACGTGGCTGCGGCTGGGCCCCGCCATCGTGGCGGTGACGATGGCCGACCGGGGCGCGGTGGCTTTTTGCGCGGCAGGGGTCGCCCGGGTGCCGACCCGCGCGGTGCGCGTCGTCGACACCGTCGGCGCCGGCGACTCCTTCATGGCCGGTCTGCTCGACGCCCTATGGGGTTTGGGATCGTTGGGCGGCGACCGACGTGCCGAGTTGCACGCGATCGACCTGGACGCGCTGACGACGGCGCTCGAGGCGGCGAGCCTGTCCGCGGCGCTCACCATCGCCCGCGCGGGAGCGGACCTGCCGGATCGGGCTGCGCTGGACGCGGCTTCGCGGCGCTAGGCGCACCCCGGTGCGTCGACCGGCCGGGGCGGACAATCCCAGGTCGTAGCCCTGTCGTGCTGTTTTGCCACCGGCCCTACGGGCATACTGACTTGCATGCGCTCCATCTGGAAGGGTTCCATCGCGTTCGGGCTGGTGAATGTCCCGGTCAAGGTGTACAGCGCCACCCAGGACCATGACATCAAGTTCCACCAGGTGCACGCCAAGGACAACGGCCGCATCCGCTACCAACGCGTGTGCGAGGTGGACGGCGAAGTCGTCGAATACCGTGACATCGCCCGGGCCTACGAATCCGATGACGGCCAAATGGTCATCATCACCGACGACGACATCGCCACCTTGCCCGAGGAACGCAGCCGCGAGATCGAGGTGCTGGAGTTCGTGCCGGCCAGCGAGGTGGACCCGATGCTGTTCGACCGCAGCTACTTCCTGGAGCCGGACTCCAAGTCGTCGAAATCCTATGTGCTACTTGCCAAGACGCTGGCCGAGACCGACCGGATGGCGATCGTCCATTTCACGCTGCGCAACAAGACTCGACTGGCGGCGTTGCGCGTCAAGGACTTCGGCAAACGCGACGTGATGGTCATTCATACCTTGCTGTGGCCCGACGAGATCCGCGACCCGGACTTCCCTATCCTGGACAAGAAGGTCGACATCAAGCCGGCCGAACTCAAAATGGCCGGTCAGGTGGTGGAGTCGATGGCCGAAGACTTCAATCCCGACCGCTACCACGACACCTACCAGGAGCAGCTACAAGAGCTGGTGGAGGCCAAACTCGAAGGCGGCGAAGCGTTTACCACAGAGGAGAAGCCGAAGGAGCTGGACGAGACCGAGGACGTCTCCGATCTGCTCGCCAAGCTGGAGGCCAGCGTGAAGGCGCGCTCGGGTAACGGCAAGGCACCCGCGAAGAAGGCCGCGGCGAAAAAGGCGCCCGCCAAGAAGACGGCCGCCAAGAAGGCGCCGGCCAAAAAGGCCGCGTCGAAGGCGTCCTCGAAATCCTGACCCGGGTCAGCGTCTGCGGGTTGCCAGGAAGCGGGTCAGCGCCGCGACGATGTTGATCACGGCGACGATGATGATCAGGGCAAGCGCCGCACCCCAGATGCGCAGGAAGCCGGCGTGTTCGGGATTGGTGAGCTCGGTGTAGATCAACAACGGCAGCGAGGCCATGTTGCCGTGGAAGATGTCGACGTTGATCGAACGGCTGTAGCCGACCAGCACCAGCACCGGCGCGGTTTCGCCGATCACCCGCGCGACGGACAACAAGATCCCGGACACGATGCCGGGTGTCGCGATCGGGAAGACGATGCGCACGATGGTCTTCCACTTGGACACGCCGAGCGCGTAACTGGCCTCGCGCAGGTCGTCGGGCACCAACCTGAGCATCTCCTCGGCGGAGCGCACCACCACCGGCAACATCAGCAGGACCAGGGCCAACGACACCGCGAACGAACTCTGCTGGAAGCCCAGGGTGGCGATCCACAGGCTGAAGACGAACAGGGCCGCCACGATCGAGGGCACACCGGCGAGCACGTCCACCATGAATGTGGTCAGCCGCACCAGCCGTCCGGACCCGTATTCCACCAGGAATACCGCGGTCATCAACCCCAACGGCACGGCCAGGGCCGCGGCGACGCCGGCCTGCACCAACGTGCCGTAGAGCGCGTGGTAGACGCCGCCGGCGAACTGTTCCGGCAGCACGCCGTGCAGCGAGTGGGTCCACCACCCCGGCCGCGTCACCGCATACCAGCCGCGCTCGACCACGATCGACAACACCCAGAACAGCGGCACCAGCGCGACGCCGAACGACCCGAGGAAAAACACCGTCGCGGCGTTGTTGGTGATCCGGCGCCGGAAACTCAGCGGCCGGAATACCTCGACCTTGACCGGCCGGTCCAGCGCTTCAACGCTCATAAGCGCCGTTCCTTCTCATCGCTTCGTCCCCCGCAAGCGGGTGGTGCCCCCACTGCATCGTCACCGGCGCGGCTCATACGCGCCGTTCCTTTTCATCGCTTGTCATCCGTTGACCTTGCCGCCGGCGATCGCACGGGCCAGCGCGTTGACGACGAACGTCAGGACAAACAGCGCGAATCCCGCCGAGATGTAAGCGCCCGTGGGCAACGGCGCGCTGAACTCCGCTGCCGCCGACGCGATCTTCGAGGCGAACGTGTAGCCGCCGTCGAACAGCGACCAGTTACCCGGGCGGGCGGCCGAACGCAGGATGATCAGCACCGCCACCGTCTCGCCCAGCGCGCGGCCCAACCCCAGCATCGACGCCGCGATGACACCGCTGCGGCCGAACGGCAGCACGGTCATCCGCACCACCTCCCATTTGGTGGCGCCCAGCGCCTGCGCCGCCTCCATCTGGATGTGCGGGGTCTGCCGAAACACTTCGCGCGAGACGGAGGTGACGATCGGCAGGATCATCACCGAGAGCACGACGCCGGCGGTGAAGATGGTGCCGCCGCCGGCGAGCGAGACGTTGCCCTGCTTGAACAGGAAAAACCAGCCCAGGTGGCGGTTGAGAAAGGCGGCCACCGGCTCGATCTGGGGTGCGAGCACGAAAATGCCCCACAGTCCGAAGATGATCGACGGCACCGCGGCCAGCAGATCCACCACCGCGCCGAACGGGCGCGCCAGCCGCTTCGGCGCGTACTGGGTGAGGAACACGGCAATGCCGACAGCGACGGGAACGGCCAGCACCAACGCGCTGAGCGAACTGAGCACCGTGACCATGAGCAGGTCGCGGATACCGAACGCGAGCTTCCCCGAGTCGCTGGTGTTGAACATGGCGCTGGTGAAGAAGTTCGCGTGGTTGGCGCGCAACGACGGGACGGCGCGCAGCAACAGGAAGACCGCGATCAGCACGATGGCGACCACGATCGTCGAACCGGCCGCGGCGGCCACCAACTTGAACAGGCGATCAGCCCGTCGCCCCACGTGCGCACTCAGCGTCGTGAGTGCGGGTTTTTCCGTGGTCGACGGGCTGATTGCTGTTCCTCGTGTCACGACCACCTCAGGTTAGGTGATGGCGTTGATGGAAGTAGACAGTCTCGACTTGAACGCGTCGGGGATCGGGATGTAGCCGTTGTCGGCCAGGCCATTCTGCCCGGCGCCGACGGTGCTCTGCAGGAAGGCCTTCACCGCCGTACCGACCTCGGCGTCGGGGTACTTCGAGCACACAATCTCGTAGGTGGCCAACACGATCGGGTAGGAACCGGGCTGGGTTGGCTTGTAGAAGGAGAGCGTGTCGAGCACCAGGTCGTTACCCTGGCCGGCGATCTTGGCCCCGGCGATCGTCTTACCCACCGAGTCGGTACTGATCGACACCGCGTCCGGGCCTGCCGAGGTGACGATCTTGGCCATGTTCAGTTTCTGCGCCTGAGCGAACGACCATTCGTTGTAGGTCACCGATCCCTCGGTCGCCTTGATCGCCGCCGAGGTGCCGTCGTTGCCCTTGGCGCCCTCGCCGACACCGCCCTTGAACGTCTTGCCGGCGCCCTTGCCCCACGCGCCGTTGGAGGCGGCATCGAGGTACTTCTGAAAATTGTCCGTGGTGCCGGACTCGTCGTTGCGGAAGACGACGTGAATCGGCTCGGCGGGCAACGTGACGCCCGGGTTCAACGCCTGGATCGCGGGGTCATTCCACGTCGTGATCGCGCCGTTGAAGATCTTGGCGGCGGTGGGGCCGTCCAGGCTCAGTGAATTGAGACCCGTGACGTTGTAGGTGATGGCGATGGGGCCGAACACCACCGGCAGATTGAGCGCCGGCGAACCGCAACGTTGTTGCGCCGCGGCGTATTCGTTGGCCGCCAGCGGCGAATCCGAACCACCGAAATCGGTTTGCTTACCATTGAATTCACTGATTCCCGCACCGGATCCGTTGGCGGTGTAGTTCAGCGTCTGACCGGGGCAGGCCTGCTCGAACGCGTTGACGAACCGGGTCATCGCGTTGGCTTGGGCCGTCGAGCCGCTGGCCTTGAGGGCCTTCTTCCCGCCGCAGCTGACCTTGGCCGACGAGGAGCCGCTGGGCGCACTCGCGCCGGACCCGTTGTTATCGCTTCCACATGCCGACAACGCCAGCGCGCCGGCGCTCAGGACACTCAGCACGGCGCCAAATCGGTTGAGTTTCAATTCGCTTCCTTACGGTAGGGATGAAACAGGATCGCCGCCGGCCAATGGCTCTGCGCCCCGACCAGCCCGTCTCGCAGCCACGAAGCTAACAGTAACAAGGTAAACGTTGAGCAAATTGTTCGGCGCCCGCCGTTGAACGGCTGGCTCCCGGCGGCGACGTCGACGGTAGCCGAACGCTGCCGGGTTCCGGCGCGTGTGGCAGCAAAGGAACCGCCTCGGTTGTCCTGTCGCGGCGCGCGCATCACGAGATGGCGTTGACGGACTCCGCCGGCCGGGACCGCAATGACGCGGGCACTGGGATATAGTCCGCCAAGCCGTTCTGTCCGTCGCGAATGGCGCTCTGCCGGAAGGCCGTTACCGCCGGCCACACCAAACCGGTTGCGCCGCAAGTCAGTTCCGCACGACGAAGACCAGACATGATCGTCGCCCCAGGGCAGGCGAATGGCGGTATTCCGGCGCCACACGCCGGCCAACCTGTACGACAAGCTGCATCGCCCCGCCCGTGTGCAAAAGTAGAACCTGTTCCAGAAATGTCCGATCCGAGGCGGCGCGACTTGCTACCGTGTCGGCTGACACCGAAAAGAAGAGAGGCCGCCATGATCCTTGACAGGTTCCGTCTCGACGACAAAGTCGCCGTCATCACCGGTGCGGGCCGGGGCCTGGGGGCGGCCATCGCGCTGGCCTTCGCCGAAGCAGGTGCGGATGTTCTCATCGCCTCGCGCACGCAGTCCCAACTAGACGCCGTCGCCGAACAGGTCCGCGCCGTCGGACGGCGGGCCCACGTCGTCGCCGCCGACCTCGCGCATCCCGAGTCCACCGCCGAGCTGGCCGGCAAGGCCGTCGAGGCGTTCGGGAAACTAGACATCGTCGTCAACAACGTCGGCGGGACCATGCCCAACACGCTGCTGACCACCTCGACGAAGGATCTGAAGGACGCCTTCACCTTCAACGTCGCCACGGCGCACGCGCTGACGCTGGCGGCGGTGCCGTTGATGCTGGAGCACTCCGAGGGCGGCAGCATCATCAACATCACCTCGACCATGGGCCGGCTGGCCGGGCGTGGTTTCGCCGCCTACGGCACCGCCAAGGCCGCCCTGTCGCACTACACCCGGCTGACCGCCCTGGACCTGTGCCCTCGCATCCGGGTCAACGCGATCGCACCGGGATCGATCCTGACCTCCGCCCTGGACGTCGTCGCCTCCAACGACGAGCTGCGCGCGCCGATGGAGAAGGCCACACCGATGCGCCGCCTCGGCGATCCCGTCGACATCGCTGCTGCCGCAGTCTATTTGGCCTCTCCGGCCGGCAACTTCCTGACCGGTAAGACCCTCGAGGTCGACGGCGGTCTCACCTTCCCCAACCTCGACATCCCCGTCCCGGACCTGTGACCCCCGACCGCTGAGGAGCCCGTCATGCCCATTCCCGTCGTCCAATTGGGCACCGGCAACGTCGGTATCCACGCCCTGCGGGCGCTGATCACCAACCCGGAGTTCGACCTGAAAGGCGTCTGGGTGTCCTCTGACGCGAAGGCCGGCAAGGACGCGGCGGAGCTTGCCGGACTCACCGAGTCGACGGGTGTGCTCGTCAGCACCGACCTGGATGCCGTGCTCGCCACCGGGCCGCAATGTGCGGTGTACAACGCACTGGCCGACAACCGGTTGCCCGAGGCGCTCGAGGACTACCGGCGCGTCCTGGCGGCCGGAATCAACATCGTGGGCAGTGGTCCGGTCTTTCTGCAGTATCCGTGGCAGGTCATCCCCGAGGAGCTCATCAAACCCCTGGAAGACGCAGCGCGCGAAGGTAATTCGAGCCTGTACGTCAACGGTATCGATCCCGGCTTCGCCAACGACCTGCTGCCGCTGGCGCTGGCAGGCACGTGCCAGAGCATCCAGCAGATTCGATGCATGGAGATCGTCGACTACGCCACCTATGACAGTGCCGCCGTCATGTTCGACGTGATGGGCTTCGGTAAGCCGCTGGACGACCTTCCCATGCTGCTGCAGCCCGGCGTGCTCAGCCTGGCGTGGGGATCGGTGATCCGCCAAATGGCTGCGGGCCTGGGTATTTCGCTCGATGAGGTGACCCAGGACTACATCCGCGTACCCGCCCCCGAGGATTTCGACATCGCGTCGGGTCATATCGCCAAGGGCACCGCCGCGGCGTTGCGCTTTGAGGTGTTCGGCAAGGTCAACGGCGAACCCGTCGTTGTCCTCGAACACGTCACCCGGCTGCGCGAGGACCTGTGCCCGGACTGGCCGCAGCCCGCCCAGGAGGGCGGTTCCTACCGCATCGAGATCACCGGCGAACCGTGCTACGCCATGGACGTCTGCCTGAGCAGCCGCAAGGGCGATCACAACCACGCCGGCCTGGTGGCCACCGCGATGCGCGTCGTCAACGCGATCCCCGCGGTGGTGGCCGCCCGGCCGGGCATCGTGACCACCCTGGACCTGCCGCTGGTCACCGGGAAGGGGCTGTACCGCCCACAGTGAGGCGCGGGGCGAAACACCGTAGCCGCTGGGGACCGCGCCGAGATGTTCGACTAACCTCACTTTCTTATTCGGTGAAGTGAATCGAGGTCGCCACGTTGGGGCAGCGCACCCAGGGCTCACTCAAGGGCAACTGGTATTTGCTCGGGCCCGCATTCGTCGCCGCAATCGCCTACGTCGACCCCGGCAACGTCGCGGCGAACGTCAGCGCCGGCTCGCAGTACGGCTACCTCTTGCTGTGGGTCATCGTGGCGGCCAACGTGCTGGCGGGCCTGGTCCAGTATCTGTCCGCGAAGCTGGGACTGGTCACCGGACGCTCCTTGCCCGCGATGATCGGCAAGCGGATGGGCCGCCCGGCGCGCTTGATCTACTGGGCTCAGGCCGAGCTCGTCGCGATCGCGACCGACGCGGCCGAAGTCGTCGGCGGGGCCATCGCCCTGCACATCCTGTTCAATCTGCCGCTGCTGGCCGGCGGGCTGATCACCGGCCTGGTGGCGTTGCTGCTGCTGGGGATCCAGGACCGGCGCGGGCAGATCATCTTCGAGCGGGTCATCACCGGCTTGCTGCTGGTCATCGCGATCGGGTTCGCGGCGAGCTTCTTCGTCAAGACGGCGCCGCCGGAGGAGGTAATCGGGGGGTTGGTGCCCAGGTTCAGCGGCACCGAAAGCGTGTTGCTGGCCGCCGCCATCCTGGGCGCCACCGTGATGCCGCACGCGGTGTACATGCACTCGGGGCTGGTCCTGGACCGGCACGGGCATCCCGAGGAGGGACCTCATCGGCGCCTGCTGCTGCGCGTGACCCGCTGGGATGTCGTGCTGGCGATGACGGTGGCCGGCACGGTCAACGCCGCGATGCTGCTGATCGCCGCGGTCAACCTGCAACACCGCGACGTGAGCGCCTCCATCGAGGGCGCCTACTCCGCGATCCACAACACGCTGGGCGCCACCATCGCGGTGCTGTTCGCGGTCGGGCTGCTCGCGTCGGGCCTGGCGTCGTCGTCGGTGGGCGCCTACGCCGGCGCCATGATCATGCAGGGACTGCTGCACCGATCAATTCCCATGGTGGTGCGCCGGGTGATCACGTTGGTGCCCGCCCTGGTGATCCTGGCGGTGGGATTCGATCCCACCCGCGCGTTGGTGCTGTCGCAGGTGGTGCTGTCGTTCGGAATACCATTTGCGGTGCTGCCTTTGATCAGGCTTACCGGCGATCGCGGGTTGATGGGTGGGGACGCCAATCACCGCATCACGACGATCCTTGGCTGGGCCGTCGGCGTATTGATTACTCTGCTTAACGTGGTGCTCATCTGGCTGACGGTGACCGGCTGAATGCCGGGCCGCCGGCACCTCTATTTCGCATACGGATCGAACCTATGCGTGAAGCAGATGGCGCACCGCTGCCCCGACGCCGCGCATCCGCGCCCGGCGGTGCTGGCCGATCACGACTGGCTGATCAACCAGCGCGGCGTGGCCACCGTCGAACCGCTCGCCGGTAACCAGGTGTACGGGGTGGTCTGGCAGATCTCCGACGGCGACTTGGCGACGTTGGACAGCGCCGAGGGGGTGCCGGTGCGCTACCGGCGCGACGAGATGACCGTGCACACCGACGACGGGCCGCGACCGGCCTGGGTGTACATAGACCACCGGGTGACGCCGGGCCCACCCCGCCCGGGCTACCTGCCGAAGATCATCGACGGCGCCACGCAGCACGGGTTGCCGCAACGCTGGGTCGACTTCCTGCGCCGCTGGGACCCCGCCGGCTGGCCCCGCCCGAAATCGTCGTCGGCGTCCGGGCCTGGGCCACAGTCACTTTCGGCATTGCTGAACGAGCCCGGGGTGGCCGAGAGCAGCCAAATACGTTCGCGTTTCGGGTTTTTCGCGATCCACGGCGGCGGGCTGGAAGAGATGACCGATGTGATCGCCGAGCGCGCCGCCGAGGCCGCCGGCGCATCGGTGTATGTGGTGCACCATCCGGATCGCTACCCGCACCATCTGGCGTCGGTGCTGTTCGACCCGGCCCAGTCGCCACGGCTCGCCGCGTTCCTCGACCACGTGGACGTCGCGGTGTCGCTGCACGGGTATGGCCGCGACGGTCGCAGCACCCAGCTGCTCGCGGGCGGCGGTAACCGGGCGCTGGCCTCTCACCTGGCCCGGCACATCCAGCTGACCGGCTATCAGGTGATCACCGACCTCGACGACATCCCGCCGGAATTGCGCGGCCTGCACCCGCGCAACCCGGTGAACCGGGTGCGCGACGGTGGAACCCAGCTGGAGCTCTCGGCGCGGGTCAGGGGAATCAGCCCGCGCAGCCCGCTGCCGGGTGAGGACGGTTTGTCGTCGGTCACGAGCGCCCTGATTCAGGGGCTGGCAGAGGCGGCCCGTAATTGGTCAATGTCGGATCGGTGAACGGAGATTGTTGGTGGCCAAGGACTTTCGCTTTGGAATGAGCATGCGGTTCTTCAAGTCGCGCGAGGCGCTGCTGGACAAGGCCAAGCGCGCCGAGGACGCCGGCTTCGACATTCTTTGTGTGCCCGACCATCTGGGGGCCGCGGCACCATTCCCGACGCTGACCGCGGTCGCAATGGTCACCACCACGCTGCGGCTGAGCATGTACGTGCTCAATTCGGCGTTCTACAAGCCGGCCCTGCTCAGCCGCGACATGCAAGCCCTGGATCTGCTCAGCGACGGCCGCCTGGAGATCGGGCTTGGCACCGGCTACGTCCGCGAGGAATTCGAAGCCGCGGAGATCCCGTATCCCAGCGCCGGCGCCCGGGTCGACTACCTCGAACACATGACCAAGTATCTGAAGGAGCACCACCCGTCAACGCCGCTCATCATCGCCGGCAATGGTGACCGGGTGCTGACCATCGCGGCCCGCAACGCCGACATCATCGGGCTGACCGGCTCCAAGGTGCGCGCCGTCGAGGATCCGTTCGCCGAGCGCGTCGATTTTGTCCGCAAGGCCGCGGGAGACCGGTTCGACTCACTCGAGCTGAACCTGGCGATCACGGCGATGCCGCGCGACGGCGAGACCGAACCCGACCTCAAGCTGACCCGCGCTTATTCGCCGGACCTGTCCGACGAGGAGATCCTGTCCCAACCCTCGGTACTGAGCGGCTCCCCCCGCGAGATCGCCGACACGTTGCTCGCATACCGGGAAAAGTACGGCGTGTCGTCCTTTACCGTGCAGGACAACCACATCGACAACTTCGCGAAGGTGATCGCCGAACTGCGCTGACCGCCGTGGCGCTTAACCGGCCGGCCTGCCGGTAAGCTCAGGCCCGTCCGCCCCCGTAGCTCAGGGGATAGAGCACGGCTCTCCTAAAGCCGGTGTCGCAGGTTCGAATCCTGCCGGGGGCACTGTTTGTATGTATGACGTCGGGTGATGCTTGACAGTTACTTCGGTTGATCCTTGACACTCCGCGGATGAGGGAGGTTCAGACCTGATCAGCGATGGGTTGCGATTTCGCAAGTCGGAATGTCAGCGCCACGCTGCACGCCCGGTTGGCCCGCTACGAGACTGAGAGGAACCCAGCGGTAGGACCGGTCGATTCGTTCTCGGTCTCCGGTCGGCACGCCGACGTCTTCAGTCCGGCGGCACGCACTTCGACGAAGAGGATCGGTGGCAGGTGCTTCGAGTCCTAGGCGACCGCGCTCGGGTTGCCCTCTTCAACTTTCGTGCAAGCCACGAGCAGCCCTGTTGCGATCCGCTCGAATTGGCAGTCGTGGCATAACACCACATCAATCCCGGGCAACTGCCGGATGACGGCAGTTGCCTTGGTGGTCAGTCGTTGGCAGTGACCACATTTCAAATACGCGGCAGGGTTTTCCACGGGGTGGACTGCGACGAGATAAGAGGAGTCGTGCATGAAATGATCGTCCACCCCGTCGCTTGCCATCTGCTGAGAGGCAACATAGCAATTTCCCAAGAATCTCCTGAAAATCTGCCAAGTGCGAAGCTAAACCCCAGACGGCGATGTCCACTGGCTGAGGTTGACATGGCTGCGATGTCGAACCCATTGTGCGTCAACGGCTGACAAGAACCAAAGGTAACCAACGTTGGTACCGCCGGTAAAGGCGATGTGGCATTTTCGGATCCGGCTGGCATAAGCGGTGGTGACTTCAGTCACCTCGACTCCGGCAGCGGCAGCCTTTGTGCCGCCCAGCTGTTGCACAGTGCAGTCATTGGTTCAGACGGTGGCCCTCATTTAGCGAGGCTGACATGCGCCAGACCATCCTTCGCCGACGCTCGGATGTCCGCTTTCCCGTGGCCGAGACGCTGTGGGTCATCGCGAGCGTTATCCTGCTGCTCGCTTTGGGAGACGTCGTGATCGTGTTGGTCCTCGCGCTGGCCGCCGCGACCATGGCGACCACGTGGTGCATGCGTCGCAACGCCGGGCATCGCGCGGCGTAGGCACCGTTTCACCCGCGACGCGTCGTCATTCCCAGGTAGCCGGCGGCGGTGTGGCCTTGGATTTGTCGGCCCAGGATCGGGACGGATCCATCTCCCACAAAAGCAGGAGAATGAGGTCTAGCATCTATACCGTGGGTGTGAGGAAACAAACGTAGCGCCCGTCGCTTCGTCAAGGCATAAGACCTGCCGGGCCTGCGATGCGGAAGTTAGTCGCGACACTGATGGCCGTTGGGGCCGTGCTGCTCAGCGGGGCTGTCGCCCGCGCCGGGAACCAGGCCCCACCGCCTCCTCCTCCGGCGCCCTCCTTCTATGCACCGAAGTGCCTGAGCTTCGACCCCAATCCGCCGGCGCACTGGAACTGGCTACCGTGCGGATGGACAACGGACGGCAAGCAGTGGTTTCCGCCGCCGCCGTAGCCGCGAAAAGCCCTCAGCTGCTGGCTAACTCGCTTTGAGGTGTCCACTTCCCCGGCAACTAACGCCGCAGACGCCCGCATCCCCCCGGGCGTCTGCGAGCGAAAGCGCCTGGTCGATCGGGACACCACTGCAATCGAGGCCGTTGACCACAAGGCCCAGGCTGATCGCGCCGTCGGCGCGGGTGCCTTCGATGCATACCTCGATGTCCCGGAGCCCCGGCCTGCCCGCGGTCCAGAAGTCCGGACGGTGGCCGTCGAACACCGTGTGAGCGTCCGCACCGTCCACGTCTTGCCGCGGGGAAAGCTCTGCTGCCGACGACACCGGCACATCGTCGGGCAAGGCCGCCGCCGCGAGAGGAGTGAGCGGATCGGCGAGGCCGCAACAATTGTCGTGATATTTCAAGGCGATCATCGTCGCCTCCTCTCTTCAGGCCATCGTTGTTCGATGGCAACGGCTTACGGCAGCACGGTGTGCATCAGCATCACGTCGTATGCCGACCACAACGACAAGTTGAAGTACAGGTCTCGTCCCGACGACCACGGATGGATCATCGGCGCATAGATACCGCCGGGCATTTGGAACGAGGACACCAGCGGTTGCTCGGGACTCCACGGCCCTTGCGGCGTCGGTGCGGTCCGGGCCACGACGTCGTTGCTTCCGCCGTCGGTGTAGAGCACCAGGTATTGCTTGAGATAAGTGTTGTACTGGGCCGACATTTCGCCGACCGGCCCCGGGAAGATCGGCGTCGCCGCGCCCGGATTGTTTGCGACCCAGTGGCCGCCGTTGTCGCCGTTCCAGTACTGGTACTTGGTCAAGTCGGGCAATTGATTCGGTGGGACGCGCGACAAAAATGCCGCGCCGCCACGTCCCGACGGGGTGCCGAACTGGTAGAGGTAACCGTCGTTCCCCTTCAGGAACGCGCCCATCTGGAAGTTCTCATTTCCCGGCGTAAAGCCCGCCCCCGGAATGGCATCCGGCGAGGCCGTGCGAATGGTGGTCGGGAAGATCCCCCAGTTCTGGCCGTTGTCGGTGGACCGGGCGATCGCCGAGTAGTTCGTGGACCATTCGCCGTCCCGGCCCCACTGCCGGATGGACATGTAGCTCATGTACTGGGTCCTGCCCATGGACATCGCCGCGGTCGGAATGATGCCCGTCTCGTGCGCCGCCTTGTGAATGGTGTTGACGACCTGCTTGGAAAGTCCGGGCGCCCACACCGGCGAGCCGGAGTACCGGTCGTTGGGCACACCGTCGGCGATGTGAATCCCCTTGGACAGATCGTGATCGTTGCTGCGGAACAGGGTGTTGTACCGCCACTGCTGGCCATGCACCTTGCAGTAGCCGAAGGTGTCACCGAAGGCCATCAGGACCTGACGGTTGGCGGGATCCCCGTTATCCCAGGCGATCCCGAGGTCGGTACCGGAGATGCTGAACCGTTGCAGGGTCTTGTTGGGGCCGTTCGGTCCGGTCACCCAGTCGACCAGTGACGTCGGAGCGCCCGCGATCGACGGGGGCGGCGGCCCGGGTTCGGGCTGCGGCTGCGGCATCGGCGCGGCGTTCGGGCGCAGCTGGTTGGCATTGGGCGGGACCGGGACCCCGGGCGCGGGCGGATTGGGTCCGGGCGGCAGCACCGCGGCTTGCGGGTACATCGGTGCAGATGGGTCGGTTCCGGGCGTCGGCCCCTCGGCTCGCGGATGCGCCGGCGCGGAGTACTGACGGCCGGGAGCGGATGGCTTGAGCAACGACGAGATCAGCGGACCCAGCCTGGGGAGCGGCGCCTGGTCATTCGTGTGGGTGGGCCTGCGCCCGGTGGGCGGTTGGACGACCGGCTGGGGCGCGGGCATGGCCGGCGGTGCGGCGGGCGGATCAACGTTGGCCTCTGGCGCCCCGCACGGTGTGGCGTTTGCAACTGGCGCCGGTCCCACCACGAGGACGAATCCGATAGCGGCCGCCGACGCCATCGATAGCGACACACTTCGCAGAAACGCCGACATGTAGCACCTTTCGAGGGGTAGGACACCGCGTTGACGTCCTTCAGCTGGCAGATGTGACGATAGTGATCTGCGGGGCAAATGTGATCAGTGATGAGCTGATAGGTATCCATCCGTGACCGTGTCGCAACGCAGCGATCCCCGTCCACCACGCACCCTTCGGACGATTAGCTCCACGGCTATATCAGCAGCTGGAACGCGTTGCCAGATTTGCCGCAGCCGCGACCACACCCGGCCGCCCGGCTTTCGACACGGTGTCAGGATGGACCCCGGAACCGCCCAACCAGCGCAAGGGCGAGCGTTCCCCCGAAGCCGGGCTTGTCGCTCCGAAGTGGGCATCCCATCACCCGGTTCCGTCGCAGCGGCGCGGGGGTGGCAAGGTCCGGGAGGAAGCGACACCGACTTTGCTGGCGGCAGCCGGAGACACCACCGAGGAGGGCGCGAGCCGCCGATCCTCGTTCGGTACGGGCGCACCACCTTGCCGCAGCTCAGCCTGGCGCCAGCGGAACCCTCGAACGCTTTGTTGCACACGCGAGCAACAAGATTTGCGATTCGCACGGCGTAACGCGAAAGCCGTGTCACACTCAAACAGATTGGGTCAGCATGTTTGTCCACCCCGCTCGGTGGCAATGATCCAACAGAGGCGAGCACGTCGGCCGGCCTTCGTGCCCGCCTAGGTCCCGTCGGTTCAGCCCGAGAGCCGACGGGGCCGCCCTTTTTCGAAGCCATTCACCGCCTTGCGGCGGCGGCGCCCCTCGCCGATAGGGCTCAACAACGCCGCCGTGCGGGAGTACCGTCGGCGTATGTATGGGTCGGGCGAAGGCGTGTGACCATGAATGTTGAGATCGTCGGCAAGTTCCTGTCCACCCTTCCCGAAGACGACGACCACCCGTACCGCACCGGGCCGTGGCGGCCCCAAACCACCGAGTGGGACGCCGACGACCTCGTCGCCGTCGAGGGTGACATCCCGCGCGATCTGGACGGCGTATACCTGCGCAATACCGAGAATCCGCTGCATCCGGCGCTGAAGACCTATCACCCGTTCGACGGTGACGGGATGGTGCACGTGGTCGGCTTCCGCGACGGAAAGGCTTTCTACCGCAACCGGTTTATCCGTACCGACGGTTTCCTGGCCGAGAACGATGCGGGCGAGCCGCTGTGGCCGGGTCTGGCCGAGCCCGTTCAACTGGCCCGGCGCGAGCAAGGGTGGGGCGCGCGCACCAAGATGAAGGACGCATCGAGCACCGACGTCATCGTTCACCGCGGCGTCGCGCTGACCAGCTTCTACCAGTGCGGGGACCTGTACCGAATCGACCCCTATTCGGCCGCCACGCTCGGCAAGGAGTCGTGGAGCGGCGGCTTCCCGGCCGATTGGGGGGTGTCCGCACATCCCAAGGTAGACAACAAAACCGGCGAACTGCTGTTCTTCAACTACAGCAAGCGAGAGCCCTACATGCATTACGGCGTGGTCGACGACCGCAACGCGCTGGTGCACTATGTCGACATCCCGCTACCCGGACCGCGGCTGCCCCACGACATGGCGTTCACCGAGAACTACGCCATCCTCAACGATTTCCCGCTGTTCTGGGATCCACAGCTGCTCGAGCACGACGTACACCTGCCGCGCTTCTATCCCGACATCCCGTCGCGCTTCGCGGTGATCCCGCGCCGCGGCGACACCGGTGACATTCGCTGGTTCGAGGCCGACCCCACGTTCGTGCTGCACTTCACCAACGCCTACGAGGACGGCGACGAAATCGTGCTCGACGGCTTCTTCGAAGAAGACCCGTCCCCACTCGATACCGGGGGAACCAAGTGGGAGAAGCTGTTTCGCTTCCTCGCCCTGGACCGCCTGCAGGCCCGGCTGCACCGGTGGCGCTTCAACCTGGTCACCGGCGCGGTGCGAGAAGAGCGGCTCTCGGAGTCCATCACCGAGTTCGGCACCATCAATCCCGAGCATGCCGGCGACGACTACCGCTACACCTATGCCGCCACCGGCAAGCCGGGCTGGTTCTTGTTCGACGGCCTGGTCAAACACGACTTGCGCACCGGAACCGAACAGGGGTTCTCGTTCGGTGACGGTGTCTACGGCAGCGAGACCGCCATGGCCCCGCGCGTGGGAGCCACCGGTGAGGACGACGGCTACCTGGTCACCCTCACCACCGACATGAATACCGACGCCTCCTACTGCCTGGTCCTCGACGCTGCCCGAGTCGGCGACGGCCCGGTGTACAAACTTCAACTACCCGAACGCATTTCCAGCGGTACCCACTCGACATGGGCAGCCGGTGCTCAATTGCGACGCTGGGCCACCGCCGACTCCGCCGCCGGTGCGATCGGACTGTGATGAGCGCCCCGAAGCACCACCACACGCACTGGCCGCTGCGGCTGGCGCCGATCGGCGCCATCCGTTTCGCGCGCCGCTCCGCGCACTTCACCGAAACCGTGCAGTTCTACCGCGATCTGGTGGGGCTGCCGCTCTACGAGACGTTCGGGGACAGCTACGGAAGCAACGGCGCCATCTTCGGACTGCCCAGCTGGAACCTCACCATGGAGATCGTGGAGGCCGTCGAGGACGTCTCGGTGGATCAGCACGAACAGCTGTGTCTGTATTTCCCCAACCAAGAGACCCAACACGCCGCCCTCGCGCGGCTGCGGGAGGCGGGCGTGAAACCCGTCGACCAGCACCCCTACTGGGCGGCCACGGGTGCGGTCACCTTCCGCGACCCGGATGGACGCGAAATCGTGTTCGCGCCCTTCGTGTTCGGCGTCAACGAACCCGATGTCAGCGGCGCCTCGGGAACGCACGAGTTCCCGTCGACCTGACGGTTCAGCGGCCGGACCGACCGGAAGCCAGGGCGGCGACGACGGCCACCAGCGAGCACGCCACCGCGCCGACCGCGGCGCCCGCGCCGACGTACAGTCCGTATTCGGCCGACACCGGCGGGTTGACGTTGAGCTTGTAGTACCACATCGTCAGCGCCGTGATCAGTGACGAAATCAGCAGCGCGGCAATCGAAGCGAGCCTCACCGACAGACCACGACCCATCATCGCGCCCGCCACCAGCAGCGTCGAGGCCAACAGCACGATGAGCTGGCCGGCGCCGAAACCAGGGGGCAGTTCCAGATTGCCGTGAGCGCCGCCGATGGCGTTGGCCCAGCCCCCGCCGTTCACTGTCGTCCGCAACCACGGCAGCCATGCGCTGGCCGACACCACCACGGCGAAAAATGCCACCAGCCAACCGGAGCGCAGTCGGCGAGTCATGGTAGCGAGATTAACGGACGCAAAGAGCCGCCCGCGGGAGCGAGCGTGAGGCTCGCCGTACGGGGGCCGCTACGCCGGCGATCAGCGGTGAGCCCCACCATCTCCGTTCGTGCTGGGGTCCGCTCGGGTGAACACCGTGACGAAGTTCTCCAGCGACTGGTTGATGTCGCCGCGCAGGGCGGCGGCCACCACCATGCCGATGGGACCGAACAACGCCGGGCCGCCCAGGTGAACGTCGAAGCTGACGGTGGAGCCGTCGTCCTTCGGGGCGACCTTGGCCATCAGCTTCACCTTGACCCCGCCGACGCCGTCACCGTTGAGCGTCATGCCCTCGGGCGGCTTGTAGCGCACCACCGTCCACTTGATCCGGTTGTACATGCCCTTGACCTCGACGATCGACTCGACGACGGTGCCCTTTTCGATCTCGTCGGGCAAGGTGCTGCGCCACACCCGGTGAATGGTCAACCAGTCCTTGTACCGGGACAGGTCCGAGGCGTGCTGCCAGGCCACCTCGGGTGGCAGCGGGACATCGATGGATCCGGAAAGCTTCGCCATGACTCAGTTCTGCTGGTCGTCGTGGTCCGCGGTGCCGGCGGCCTTTTTGGCCTGCTCCTGCACCTGGTGGATGGTGTCGGTGTACTTGCCCTGCGTCTTCTGGTCGACGAACTCGCCGGCCTTGTCGATCGCCGTCTCGACCTTATCGGCGTTCTGCGACAACAGATCCTTTGCCTTGTCCAGGAAACCCATACGCCCCTCCTTTTCCCGGCATCGTACTTGGCCCGTGACGACCCGCTGCGGCTGAGTTCGGGGCGCTCAGCGCCACAACCGCGGCTGCACACCCAGCATTTTGGCCCGGATCCACCAGGTGGCCTCGACACCGGCCGCGCCCAGCACACCGACGCCCACCGCGGTCGAGGTCACCGCGACATTGGACGGATCGAGCAGGAACTCCTTGCGCGCCAGCGGCAGGCTGAAAATCACCACATACGCCAGCCCGGAAGCGATCACCAGCGCCACCCGCCACCACTCGTAGGGGCGGGCCACCACCGCCAGCACCCACAGCGCCGTCATCAGCAACGTGATCAGGGCCGCGGTGGACGCCTGGTCCTGTTGGGCAAAACTGGCGTGACGACCGTGGTAGGCGAGCAGATAGGAGGCGAACGTCGCGGCGCCGACGATCAGCCCGGACGGCAGCGCGGACGAGAGCACTCGGCGCACGAAACCCGGATGGGCGCGTTCGTTGTTGGGCGCCAGCGACAGGATGAACGACGGTATGCCGATGGTGAACCAGGCCGCGATGGTGACGTGGATGGGTTGGAAGGGATACAGCAGCGGGTCGGCTTTCAGCGGTTTGGCGAGCAGGCATTCGATGCCCACCAGCAACGCCAGCAGCACCGAGTACACCGTTTTGGTCAAGAACAGGTTGGCGACGCGCTCGATGTTGCCGATCACCCGACGGCCCTCACCGACGACGTAGGGCAGCGTCGCGAATCTGTTGTCCAGCAGCACGATCTGCGCGACGGCGCGCGCCGCCGGACTGCCGGCTCCCATCGCGACCCCGATGTCGGCATCCTTGAGCGCCAGCACGTCGTTGACGCCGTCGCCGGTCATCGCGACGGTGTGCCCGCGCGATTGCAGCGCCTGCACCATGGCGCGTTTCTGGTCCGGCCGCACCCGGCCGAAGGTGGTGTGGGTGTCCAGCGCGTCGGCCAACTGTGCGGGTTCCGAGGGCAATTGACGCGCGTCCATCGTGTCGCCCCGAAGGCCGAGCCTGCCGGCGACGGCGCCGACCGAGACGGCGTTGTCACCGGAGACGACTTTGACCGAAACACCTTGATCGGCAAAGTAATCCAGTGTATCGCGGGCGTCCGGACGCACCCTCTGCTCGAGGACCACCAGCGCGACCGGAGTGACACGACCCGGCGCGTTCGGGTGATCGACGGCGACGTCACCGGCGCCGACCAGCAAGACCCGCAACCCCTGCGCCCCGATCCGCTCCGCCTGCCTTGCCGCCGCCGACGCGGGCTCGAGCAAGACGTCCGGCGCCCCCATCACCCAGTTGCCGTGATCCTGAAACGAGACGCCGCTCCACTTGGTGGCCGACTTGAAAGGGGCTGTCGCCGTGACGGTCCAGCCGGGCGGTTCAGGAAAGGCCTCGGCGATGGCCCGCATGCTCGCGTTGGGTCGCGGATCGGCGGCGGCCAATGCGGCCAGCACGTCGGCGATCCGATCCCGCTCGCCCGACCGGTCGAGTTCGTCCACCGTCGCGACCCGCATGCCGCTTTCGGTCAGCGTGCCCGTCTTGTCGGCGCAGACCACGTCGACGCGCGCGAGTCCCTCGATGGCGGGCAGCTCCTGCACCAGGCACCGGCGCTGACCGAGCCGCACGACCCCGACCGCGAACGCGACCGATGTGAGCAACACCAGCCCTTCGGGGACCATGGGCACCAGTGCGCCGACCGTGCGCAGCACCGCCTGCCGCCAGCCCGCGTGGGTGGTGAACAGCTGGGTGTAGATGGTCAGCAGGCCGGCCGGCACCAACAGGTAGGTGATGAACTGCAGGATGCGGTTAATGCCGTTGCGCAGTTCGGATTTCACCAGGGTGAACTTGCTGGCCTCCTCGGCGAGCTTGGTCGCGTAGGCGTCTGGCCCGACCTTGGTGGCGCGATATGCGCCGCTGCCCGCGACCACGAAACTGCCCGACATCACCTGGTCGCCGACGGCCTTGCCGATCGGGTCCGCCTCGCCGGTCAGCAGCGACTCGTCGACTTCCAGGTTCACCTCTTCGACGATTTCGCCGTCGACGAAGACCTGATCGCCGGGACCAAGCTCGATGATGTCGTCGAGCACCACCTGGCCGGGCGGCACCGCCCTGGTCCCGGATTGCCTGCGCACCAGGGGTTTCGCCTGCCCCACAATGGCGAGCTTGTCCAGCGTCTGCTTGGCCCGGATTTCCTGGACCATGCCGACGACACTGTTGGCGATGATCAACAGCCCGAACATGCCGTTGATCACCGAGCCGGTCGCCAGCACGATCAGCAACAGCACCCCGAGGATCGCGTTGATCCGGGTGAATACATTGGCGCGGACGATATCGGCGATGCTGCGCGTGGCGCGTTCACGTACCGCGTTGCTCCTGCCGTCGGCGACCCGTTGCGCGACTTCGGCGTCGGTCAGACCGGATGTGGGAGCAAGAGTCATCGCGTGAAGATTCCCAGCTTGTTCGAGTCGTAGTACTCCAGGTTCAGTGCGTTGCCCGCAAAGCTGGCCTTGGAAACCGTTCCGGGTGGGGCGTTTTCGTCGGTCAATGCGAAGGTGAAGGTGTCACCGTCCCAGTGGGTGAGGGTGACCGTCCGATTTTTCGGCCCCATCGCCAGCTGCAGTGCGCCGTCGTGTTCGGTGACGACGGCCGGGCCCCAGTAGTCGCTGGCGTAGCTGCCGGCGTAGTCGCTGAGCGGTCGGGCCGGCGCGGGGTGGGCCGGGGGCTGCTTGCCGACCAGCGATCCCAGCGGGTTGTTCAGCCAGCCGATCGCCTTCTTGTACAGCGACCCCCAATCCTCGCGGATCTGCCCGTATTGGACGAGGTCCATGAATTCGGCGGTCAGTGTTTCCGGGATCCCGTATGGCGCGGCGTTGGTCAGCGCGATGATGCCCAGATCCTCCGACGGCAGCACCACGAAGTTGGTCGCCGCGCCCAAATCGAAAGCGCCGGAATGGCTGTACTCGGTGCGTCCCGAGGAATCTACCGAGGAGTTGAAGCCGTATCCGTAAAACCCGGTGCGGGCCTGGGGCGATTTCGCGGGCGCCGACACCATCTGTGGACTGATGGCGGGCAGCAGGGCTTCCGGCGAGCTGATCCGCCGGCCGTTGTAAGTTCCGTTGCCCAGCAACATCAACAGCCAACGCGCCATGTCGTTCACCGACGAACTCACGCCGCCCGCGGGCGACTGGGGATCCGGGTCGCGCTGGAAACGGGCCTGCCAGTTGTCGTCGATCTTGATGTGGTTGACCGCATGGTTGGGGCGGGCGAGGAAGTCGGCGAACCGGGAACTGGTCGACGTCATTCCCAGCGGGCGGTAGAGCACCTCGTCGGACAGATCCTCCCATGATCTGCCCGCCGCGGCGGCCACCGTCTCGGCGCCGACGGTGACCCCATAGTTGGTGTAGGCGTAGCTGATTCGGAACGGATCCAGCGGCAGATACTTGAGGCGCTCCAGCGTCTGCCGCCGGTCGTAGCCCAGGTCTTCGAGTTTGTCACCGGCGTGGTCGGGCAGGCCGGAGCGATGAGAATACAGGTCGCCGACGGTCACGTGGCTGCTGACGTAGGGATCGCTCAGCGTGAACCACGGCAGCTTGGCGGCGACGGGCATATCCCACGCGACGACCTTGTCGCTGACCTCGTGCGCGATCACCGTCGCGCCCACCGATTTGGACACCGAGGCCAACTGGAAGATGGTGTCGGCGTCAACCTTGTTCTCCCGGCCTTGCCCCTTGCTCACATCCTTGACGCCGAAGCCTTTGGCGTACAACACCTTTCCAGCATGGACGACGGCTACGGCCATGCCCGGGATGCCGGTGCTCTTCATCAGCTCGTTGACCAGACCGTCCACCTTGGCGACGGCCTCGTCGATGCGGCCGGCGGGGATCGCCACGCCGGAGACCTGGTTGGGCGGGGCGTCGGACCGGGTGGACGGCGGACCGGCCGTCGGCTGGTCGGAGCCGCATCCCGTCAACCCGAGCAGCGCCGCGGCCATGGCGGCCGCGGCCGCGCGTTTGGTCATGCGCGAACCCTAGCGCGGTGACGATGCGCGCCGCGTGAATCTACAGCTGCCACCAGGGGTGGGATTCCGCCAATTTCGCCGGGTCGATGCGCTGACCGGGCTGCGGCACCGCCACGCTCACCCGCTCGGGCGCGGCCGCGGCGAGCAGTCGCTCAACCGGTTCGGCCCACGGGTGCGGGGCCAACCGGAAAGTACCCCAATGGATCGGCACCAGCAGTCCACCGTCGGTGACGTCCAGGTGCGCCCGCACCGCCTCCTCGGGATTCATGTGCACGTCGGGCCACGCCGTGTTGTAGGCCCCGATGGGTAGCAGGGTCACATCGAACGGCCCGTGATCGGCGCCGATCTGCTCGAAGCTCTTGGTGTAGCCGGTGTCGCCGCCGAAGTACGCGCGATGCGTCGGGCCGACGAACGCCCACGACGCCCACAGCGTGGTATTGCGGTCCAGGAAGCGACCCGAGAAGTGCCGGGCCGGCACGCACACCACGGTGAGCTCGTCGACCTTGGCGCTCTGATGCCAGTCGAGCTCGACGATGCGGTGCTCGGGTATCCCCCACCTGCGCAGGTGGGCCCCGATGCCGAGCGGAACGAAGAATGGGGCCCGCTGAGTGCGGGCCAGCGCCCTGACCGTGTCGATGTCGAGGTGGTCGTAATGGTCATGGCTGATCACCACCGCGTCCACGGCCGGCAGGGCCTCGAGTTGGATCGGCGGCGGATGCAGCCGCTGCGGGCCGACGACGTCCGACGGCGAACACCGGTCACTCCACACCGGATCGGTGAGCACCCGGTAACCGTCGATCTCCAGCAGCGCCGTGGAATGGCCGAACCAGCTGACGGCCAGCCGGCTCGGGTCGGCGTCGAGAATCCCGGGCGACGCGAGCGGGATCGGCCCCTTCGGCCGGCTTCCGCCGCGGTTCCCGATCAGCTCCCATGCGATGAGTTGCAACTGCTCGCGGTCCATCTTGATTTCGGACGCGGGCTCGAGGTTGACGAAGACGCCGTCGCGGTAGTGCGGCGACCCGGCCGCCACCGCCGCGATCGAGGCGGGGTGCGCGCCGAGCGCGTCCGGGGCGCCGTGCAACGCCCGCACCAGCCAACCTCCGGCCGCCAGCGACGCCGTACCGGCGACCAACCGTAGCGTCCCCCGCATGTGTGTCAGGCCCCCTGGAACTTCGGTGGCCGCTTCTCGATCCTGGCGACCTGGGCTTCGATGACGTCCTGGCTGCTCCAGGCTTTGTCGAAGAGTTCCTTGTGCACGGGGTCGGCCTCTTCGATGGCCCCGTCGTCGTTGAGCACCCGCTTGGCGTGCTGGATCGCCAGGGGTGCCAGCCCGGCGATCTCGGCCGCCCAGGCCTGCGCGTCGGCGAGCGTCCCGATGCGGTTGGCCATTCCGGTTTGCAGCGCCACGTCGGCGCTCAGCTTCTCCGCCGCGAGCAGCATCGCCCGGGCCCGGCCGTGGCCGACCAGCGAGGACAGTCGCCGGATGCTCCAGTTGTCAAGGGCCAGGCCATATTTCGAGGTCGGGAACTGGAAGAACGCCTCGGGTGCGACGACCCGCAGATCGCACTGCATGGCCAGCTGCAGGCCGGCACCGATGGCCGGACCATTGATGGCGCCGATCACCGGGATCAACGTGGCATCGAGCACTTTGTGCAGCTCGATGAGACGGTCGGGGTAGTCGGCGGCGAAGGCGTCACCGCTGAGGTCGGCGCCGGCGCAGAACACCGTGCCCTGACCCGTCAGAACGATCGCGCGGGTGGAGCCGTCGCCCGCCTTCAGCACGGCCTCGCGCAGCTCCTCGACCAGCTGGGAGTTCAACGCGTTGCGGCGCTCGGGACGCTGCAACTCGATGGTCATAACGGCTTCGTCCTGGGTAACACCGATCATGGCAGCCACCCTATATAGCCTCGTCTCGTGGGTCGTATCACGGCTGGTCAACTACGCGATGCGGTGCTGGACGAAAATTCCTTCCGCCGCTGGGACAGCGAGCCGCTCACCGTGCCGGTCAGCTCGTCCTACGCCCAAGAACTGGCCGACGCCCGGGCCGCGACGGGTCTGGACGAAGCGGTGCTGACCGGCGAGGGGCGCGTCTTCGGGCGGCGGGTCGCGGTGGTGGTCTGCGAGTTCGGCTTCCTGGGCGGGTCGATCGGGGTCGCCGCGGCCGAGCGGATCACCGCCGCGGTGCAGCGCGCGACGGCCGAGGGATTGCCGCTGCTGGCCTCGCCGAGCTCGGGCGGCACCCGCATGCAAGAGGGCACGGTCGCGTTTCTGCAGATGGTGAAGATCGCCGCGGCCGTCCGGCTGCACAAACAGGCGCACCTGCCCTACCTGGTCTATCTGCGCAACCCGACCACCGGCGGGGTGTTCGCGTCGTGGGGTTCGTTGGGCCATGTGACGGTCGCCGAGCCGGGCGCGTTGATCGGCTTCCTCGGCCCCCGGGTGTACCAGCTCCTCTACGGCGAACCCTTTCCCGAGGGCGTGCAGACCGCGGAAAACCTACACCGGCACGGCGTGATCGACGGCGTCGTCCGGCTCGATGAGCTGCGCCGGCTGCTGGACCGCGCCATGACCGTCCTCGCCGATGCGCCCGGGCCGCTGCCCGCGCCGCTGCCCCGCGAACCGACGCCGGACGTCGCGGCGTGGGACTCGGTGGTGGCCTCGCGACGGCCCGACCGGCCCGGGGTGGGGCTGTTGCTGCGGCACGGCGCCACGGATCGGGTGCTGCTATCCGGGACCGGCCAGGGAGAGGCCGCGACCACGCTGTTGGCGCTGGCCCGATTCGCCGGCCAGCCCGTGGTGGTGCTGGGCCAGCAACGGCTGACGGGTGGTTTGGTGGGGCCCGCCTCGCTGCGCGAGGCGCGGCGCGGCATGGCGCTGGCCGCCGAGCTGCGGCTGCCGCTGGTACTGGTGATCGACACGGCCGGGCCGGCACTGTCGGCCGAAGCCGAACAAGGTGGGCTGGCCGGGCAGATCGCGCAGTGCCTGGCCGAGCTGGTGACGCTGGATACCCCGACGGTGTCGGTGCTGCTGGGCCAGGGCAGCGGCGGCCCGGCGCTGGCGATGGTGCCCGCGGATCGGGTGCTGGCGGCGTTGCACGGCTGGCTGGCTCCGCTGCCGCCGGAGGGCGCCAGCGCGATCGTCTTCCGCGACACCGATCACGCCCCGGAACTTGCTGCGGCGCAAGGCATCCGATCGGTCGATCTGCTGAAGTCCGGAATTGTCGACGTGATCGTGCCCGAGCACCCGGATGCCGCCGACGAGCCGGTCGAGTTCGCGCAGCGCTTGTCGCGCGCGATCGCCGCCGAGGTGCACGCGCTGCGTGAGCTCCCCGCCGGCGAGCGGCTGGCCGCCCGGTTGCGGCGCTACCGCAACATCGGGTTGCCCTGAGACCGGTCCGCGGCGAGGCCACGGTCGGTGGCGGGCGACAGGCCGCCGGGCAATACAGCGGTGTCGCCTCCCACAGCCATAGTCGACAGTCAGGCAAAATGGGCGGCATGGACACTGGAGCTAGCTCGCCGCGGGTCTTGGTCGTCGACGACGATTCAGATGTACTCGCGTCGCTCGAACGCGGTCTGCGGCTGTCCGGGTTCGAAGTGTCGACGGCGGTCGACGGCGCCGAGGCGTTGCGCAGCGCCACCGAGACGCGCCCGGATGCGATCGTGCTCGACATCAACATGCCCGTGCTGGACGGCGTCAGCGTCGTCACGGCGCTGCGCGCCATGGACAACGACGTCCCGGTCTGCGTGCTGTCCGCCCGCAGCTCGGTCGACGATCGGGTGGCCGGCCTGGAGGCCGGCGCCGACGACTACCTGGTCAAGCCCTTCGTGCTGGCCGAGCTGGTCGCGCGGGTCAAGGCGCTGCTGCGTCGCCGCGGCGCCACCGCCACCTCCTCCTCGGAAACCATCACGGTGGGCCCGCTGGAGGTCGACATCCCCGGCCGGCGTGCCCGGGTCAACGGCGTCGACGTCGACCTGACCAAGCGGGAATTCGACCTGCTCGCGGTGCTGGCCGAGCACAAGACGGCGGTGTTGTCCCGCGCGCAACTGCTCGAGCTGGTGTGGGGTTACGACTTCGCCGCCGACACCAACGTCGTCGACGTGTTCATCGGATACCTGCGCCGCAAGTTGGAGGCGAACGGTGGCCCCCGGCTGCTGCACACCGTGCGCGGAGTGGGATTCGTACTGCGCATGCAGTAAGCAGGTCGACCGGCCATGAACTTCCTGTCCCGGAGCCTGACCCGTACGCCGTCGCTACGGGCCAGGGTCGCCGTCGCGACGGCCATCGGCACCGCGATCGTGGTGGTCATCGCCGGAGCGGTCGTGTGGTTCGGCATCACCAGCGCCTGGAAGGAACGCCTGGATCGCCGCCTGGACGAGGCGGCGGGTTTCGCCATCCCCTTCCTGCCGCGGGGACTCGACGACATCCCGCGGACCCCCAACGATCAGGACACCGTCATCACGGTCCGGCGCGATGGCCAGGTCAAGTCCAACTCGGACGTCACGCTGCCGCCGCTGGATGTGGGCTACGCCGACACTTACATCAACGGGGTGCGCTATCGGGTGCGGACCCTGGAGGTCCGCACACCGCAGCCGGCGATGGTGGCGGTGGGTGCGACCTATGACGATACGATCGCCCAGACCAACAACCTGCATCGCCGGGTGATCCTGATCTGCGCGCTTTCGATCGGCGCGGCGGCCGTGTTCGCTTGGCTCCTGGCGGCTTTCGCGGTGCGACCGTTCAAAAGGCTGGCCCAGCAAGCCCGCTCGATCGACGCCGATGAAAGGCCGCAGGTGGCGGTGCGCGGCGCCAGCGAGGCCGTCGAGATCGCCGAAGCCATGCGGGGAATGCTGCAGCGCATCTGGACCGAGCAAGACCGGACCAAGGACGCGCTCGCGTCGGCCCGCGATTTCGCCGCCGTGTCCTCGCACGAACTGCGCACCCCGCTGACCGCGATGCGCACCAACCTCGAAGTGCTGGCCACCCTGGACATGCCCGACGAACAGCGCAAAGAGGTGCTGAGCGACGTGATCCGCACCCAGTCGCGGATCGAGGGCACGTTGACCGCCCTCGAACGGTTGGCCCAGGGCGAACTGTCGACGGCCGACGATCACGTGCCCGTCGACATCACCGAGCTGCTCGACCGCGCCGCCCACGACGCCGCCCGAATCTATCCCGGGGTCGACGTCTCGCTGGTGCCGTCGCCCACCTGCATCATCGTCGGGATGCCGGCCGGGCTGCGCCTGACCGTCGACAATGCGATCGCCAATGCCGTCAAACACGGCGGCGCCACCAAGGTCCAGCTGTCGGCGGTCAGCTCGCGCGCCGGCGTGGAGATCGCCATCGACGACAACGGCCGCGGCGTGCCCGAGGATGAGCGCGAGGTGGTGTTCGACCGGTTCTCCCGCGGATCGACGGCCTCCCATTCCGGGTCGGGCCTGGGGCTGGCCCTGGTTGCCCAGCAGGCTCAGCTGCACGGCGGGACGGCGGGACTGGAGAACAGCCCACTGGGTGGGGCGCGGCTGGTGCTGCGACTCCCGGCTCCCAGCTAGCGCTCTATGGCCGCCGGGGGCTGTCCCGCCAGGGCGTGAAACCGGCTTGTTGCGCGGACTTCTCGTCGGTGAACCAGAGCTGGGCGGTGGTCGAGTCATAGGTGGCGTCGTCGGGCGTGAAGTACACCCTGCCGTCGGCACGGGCTTTGACCAGGTATCCGGCCGGGCCGCCGCCGTCGGGGTCCGCGTCGGCGGAGCCGGGACCATACGGCGCACGCGGTGACACCGGCATCTTGGTGGTCGGCGACTCTTTGGCGACCGGGATTTTGGTGGTGCGCCGTTCGGTGACCGGGATCCTCGTGGTGCGCTTCTCGGTGACCGGGATCGTGGTCGTGGCGGGTTCGGGGGTCGCCGGCTTGTTCGGCGACTTCTTTACCGGCGCTTGGCTTTTGGCGGATCCGATGGTCAGGGTCAGCGTCAGCACCAATCCCAGGCCGAAGGACAAGCCGAACAGCCACCAGTGCACGTGGTTCATCGCCCCGGTCCCTTTCCCGGGCGATTGAGCAGTGCGGCAATCCCCCAGGCGACGGCCGAACCCGCGACGAAAGCGAGGAGATACCACAACCATTGGATGACGAAGTCCACCGAATCTTCCTAACTGACCACGATTTCGACGCGGCGATTCTGGGCGCGACCGTCGTCCGTGCCGTTGGGGGCGACCGGGTTGGCCGAGCCGAACCCGTTGGTGCTCAGGCGGTCACCGGGCACGCCGTGGGCCTGCAGGAACTGCGCGACGGCTTGCGCGCGTTCCTCGCTCAGCGGAACGTTCAGGCTGGTGTTTCCGGTGTTGTCGGCGTAGCCGTTGATGGCCGCGTGCGCGTTCGGACAGGCCTTGAGTTTGTCGGCGACGCGCGTCAGGAGCTGCTCATCGGAGGCGGTCAGGTTGCCGATGTTCGTGTCGAAGGTGAGTGCACCATCGGTCAGCGTGTTGATCGCCGACTGCAGGTTGTCACACGGCGCGGCGGCGGTGGGCGACGGCGACGCCGTTGGTGCGCTAACGGCAAGATTGTCAACGACATTCAGGTGGGACCAGATGCGCTTGACGTCGGCGTCGATGCTGTTCTTCTGATCCGGCGAGGCCGCGGTCCCCGCCAGCGTGATGGTGTCGCCCGCGACCGTGAACGCGAAATCGGCGATCGACGCGCTGTCGGCGAATACGGGCTTGGCCTTGCCGAAATCGAGTGCGTCTACGGCGGGATTGACGCCGATCTGGTCAACGATGTCGACGCCGGCGGGCAGTGCGCCCTTGAGCACCTTCAGCAACGCGCCCTTGGCGGACTCGTCGGGAAACTCGCCGGACAGGGTGACGCTGTTGCCGTTGCGCACCATCGCAAACGCCGCCAACGAAAGCTTCGGCGCACCAGCGCCGGTCGACGATGCCGACGACCCGCGACCGGACGGGGAGCGTGCCGACATTTCATAGCCGATCGCGGCGATCAGCAGCGGGATGATCACCATGGCGATCAGCCAGGGCACACCGAGCCGTTTGATGCTCACGACGGCCCTCCCTCACCCGCCCGCCCGCGTGGTCCGCTTGCCCGGCGATATGCAGCCTACCGATTCACTTCTCCCGAGTCGGGCACACTGGAGCGATGGCCAACGGCAGAAAACCGACCGACAACGACACTCTGGCAGTCATCCGTGACCTGGTCGCCGAGGAGAAAGCGCTGCGGGCCCAACTGCAGCGCGGCGACATCGACACGTCGGAAGAGCAGGCGCGCCTCCGGCGGGTGGAGATCGAACTCGACCAGTGCTGGGACCTGCTGCGGCAGCGCCGGGCGCTACGCGAGACCGGCGGCGACCCGCGAGAAGCGGAGGTGCGCCCGCCCGACGAGGTCGAGGGCTACCTGAGCTGAGCGATCACGCGACCGAAGTCGACGCCGTCGTCATCGGGGGCGGCCACAACGGCCTCGTCGCGGCCGCCTATCTGGCCCGTGCCGGACTACGAGTGCGCCTGCTGGAACGGCTGGACCACACCGGCGGCGCCGCCGTCTCGGCGCAGGCCTTCGACGGAGTCGGCGTTCGGGTGTCTCGCTACTCCTATCTGGTCAGCCTGCTGCCCGCCCGCATCGTCGAGGAGCTGGGAGCCGACGTGCGGTTGGCCCGGCGGCCGTATTCGTCGTACACACCCGACCCCGCGACCGGTGGGCGCAGCGGATTGCTGATCGGGTCGCCCAACGACACCTTCGCCGCCATCGGGGCGGCCGGGGATGAGCAGGGGTTCGCCGAGTTCTACCAACGCTGCCGGCTGGTGACCGAACGACTCTGGCCGACGATGCTCGAACCGCTGCGCACCCGCGACGGCGCCCGCCGGCACGTGGTGGACGGTGGCGACCGTCGCGCGGCGGCCGCATGGCGCGCCGTCATCGAGGAACCGATCGGCCACGCCATCGCCGACGCGGTGCGCAACGACGTGGTGCGCGGGGTGATCGCGACCGACGCGCTGATCGGCACGTTCGCCCGACTCGACGACCTATCGCTGACGCAGAACGTCTGCTTCCTGTATCACGTGCTCGGCGGCGGCAGCGGAGACTGGGACGTCCCGATCGGCGGCATGGGCGCGGTGACCACGGCCCTGGCGGCGGCTGCCGTCCGCCACGGCGCCGAAATCATCACCGGCGCAGAGGTTTACGCTGTCGAACCCACCGGCGAAGTGCGCTATCGCAGCGGCGACGAAGACCACCTCATCCGGGCCCGGTTCGTCCTGGCCGGGATCACACCGACGGCCCTGGCCGGGCTGCTCGGCGAGCGACCCGCGGCCTCGGCCCAGGGCGCGCAGGTCAAGGTCAACATGGTGTTGCGGCAGCTGCCCCGGCTGCGCGACCAGAACCTCAGTCCCGAGCACGCGTTCGCCGGGACCTTCCACGTCAACGAAACCTGGACCCAGCTGGACGCGGCGTATTCGCGGGCAGCGGCCGGGCAGATCCCGAATCCGCTGCCCTGCGAGGCCTATTGCCACTCGCTGGCCGACCCGAGCATCCTGTCGCCCGGCCTACGCGATGCGGGCGCCCACACGATGACGGTGTTCGGTTTGCACACCCCGCACTCGCTGTTCGACGGCAACTACTCGGGCGCCCTGCGCGACCGACTGGCCGACGCCGTACTGGCGTCGATGAATTCGGTTCTGGCCGAACCGATTCAAGACTTACTGATGAGCGACGCGCACGGCCGGCCCTGCATCGAGACGACGACCACGCTGGACTTGCACCGCACCCTGGCGATGACCGCGGGCAACATCTTCCACGGCGGGTTGTCGTGGCCGTTCGCCGAAGACGACGACCCGCTGGACACCCCGGCGCGGCAGTGGGGCGTGGCCACCGCGCACGAACGGATCATGCTGTGCGGCTCCGGCGCTCGCCGCGGCGGGGCGGTGTCGGGCATCGGCGGGCACAACGCCGCGATGGCGGTGCTGGCGTCGCTCGACTAGCGGATGGTTGCCGCCCCCGGGCGGATCCGGTTACTTGCGTGCGTCGATGGTGACGTAGTCGCGCTCGGTGTAGCCGGTGTAGATCTGGCGCGGGCGGCCGATCTTGCTGTCGCCCTCGTCGTGCATCTCACGCCAGTGCGCGATCCACCCGGGCAGCCGCCCCAGCGCGAACAGGACGGTGAACATCCGGGTCGGGAAACCCAGCGCCCGATAGATAAGGCCGGTGTAGAAGTCGACGTTCGGGTAGAGCTTGCGCTCGATGAAGTAGTCGTCGGTGAGCGCGGCCTCTTCGAGTTGCTTGGCGATGTCCAGCAGGTCGTCGTCGCCGCCGAGCTTGGCCAGGATCTTGTCGGCCTGCTCCTTGACGATGCGGGCGCGCGGGTCGTAGTTCTTGTACACGCGGTGACCGAAGCCCATCAACTTCACGCCGGCTTCGCGGTTCTTGACCTTGCGCACGAATTCGCTGACGTCGTCGTCGCTTTGGCGGATCTTCTCGAGCATCTCGAGCACCGCCTGGTTGGCGCCGCCGTGCAGCGGGCCCCACAGCGCGTTGATGCCGCCGGAGATGGAGGTGAACAGGTTGGCCTGCGAGGACCCCACCAGCCGGACCGTGGACGTCGAACAGTTCTGTTCGTGGTCGGCGTGCAGGATGAGCAGCATGTCCAGCGCCCGAACGATTTCGGGGTCCGCCTCGTAGGGCTCCGCGGGCAGCCCGAACGTCATCCGCAGGAAGTTCTCCACCAGCGACAGCGAGTTGTCCGGGTAGAGGAAGGGCTGGCCGACCGACTTCTTGTAGGCGTAGGCCGCGATGGTCGGCAGCTTGGCCAGCAACCGGATCGTCGACAGCTCGACGTCCTCGGTGTCCATCGGATCGAGCGAATCGGGGTAGTAGGCCGACAGCGCGTTGACGGCGCTGGACAGCACCGGCATCGGGTGGGCGTTGCGTGGGAAGCCGTCGAAGAATCGCTTCAGATCCTCGTGCAGCATGGTGTGCAGCTGGATCCGCTTGGTAAAGTCGGCCAGCTGCTCCTTGCTGGGCAGTTCGCCGTAGATCAACAGGTAGCTCACCTCGATGAAAGTCGACTTCTCGGCGAGCTGCTCGATCGGGATGCCGCGATAGCGCAGGATGCCGGCGTCGCCGTCGATGTAGGTGATGGAGCTCTTGCACGCCGCGGTGTTGACGAAGCCGTTGTCGAACGTGGTGTAGCCGGTCTTGGACAACAGCGAGCCCAGCGCAATGCCGTCAGCGCCCTCGGTGGCGTGGACGATCTCCAGGTCGGTCTCGCCGCCCGGGTACTTCAAAGTGGCGGTGTCGTCGGTGTCTGCCACGAGAACCCCTTTGCGCTCTGGCTGATAAGGCTGCTGACTTGGTACTTACTGCAAAAGGTAGTCGTTATGAAGATGGGGCGCCTGCCCGGGGTCGAGTCCGCTGGTCACGCCAGCAATCGATCCCGTCACGCCGCCGTGCGACGTGCAGCATCAGCGGTCAGGGCTGCAGGCGCTCCACCCGATCTCCGGTTATGCGGATGCGGTTGTGCAAGCGGTTTTCCCGGCCCTGCCAGAACTCGACGAGTTCGGCGGCAATGAGATAGCCGCCCCAACCCGGGGGGACCGGAACCTGCTCGCGGTCGGCGAAGCGGGCGGTTACCTCGTCGAGCTGGTCGAGCAGGGCCGCTCGTGACGCGATCGGTTGCGATTGGTGCGACGCCCAGGCGCCGAGCTGCGAACCGCGTGGCCGCTTAGACCAGTAGTCCTGGGTTGCCTGTGCGGTGACTTTGCGCACCGGCCCTCGAACGTGCACCTGACGGCCGAGCTGGTACCAGGGAAACGTCGCCGACGCGTACGGCGTCGCCGCCAGATCGTCGGCCTTAGCCGAGTCATAGTTGGTGAAGAAAGTGATCCCGGTCTCGTCCACGCTCTTGCACAGCACCGATCGGCTCGCCGGCCTGCCGTCGGCGGTGACCGTGGCCAGCACGAAGGCGTTGGGTTCGGCCACACCCAAGCGCTCGGCGTCATCGATCCATCTGCGCAGCAACGAAACCCAGCCGTCGCGCAGCCAATCCGCGTCGAGATCTGGACTGCCGTCTTTTTCCACTGACCCGTACTCCACACGCATTCTTTGCAGGTGCTCTTGATCTGGTCCTGCCATCGCGTCAACGCTACCGGCGCTTGCTACCGGCCGGTAGCATCAACCCGATCCTGGGGTGCGAGAATCTCGGCATGACTGTGGTACCCGAAGACTTTGTCCCCGGCCTCGAGGGCGTGGTCGCCTTCACCACCGAAATTGCCGAACCGGATAAAGACGGCGGTGCGCTGCGCTATCGCGGTGTCGACATCGAAGACCTGGTGACTCAGCAGGTCACGTTCGGCGACGTGTGGGCGCTGCTGGTCGACGGCAAGTTCGGCCGTGGGCTGCCGCCCGCCGAACCGTTCCCGCTGCCCATCCACACCGGCGACGTCCGCGTCGACGTGCAGGCGGGCCTGGCGATGCTGGCCCCGATCTGGGGCTACAAGCCGCTGCTGGACACCGAGGACAGCGTCGCGCGCGACCAGCTGGCCCGGGCATCGGTGATGGCGCTGTCCTACGTCGCGCAGTCCGCTCGCGGCATCTATCAGCCCGCGGTCCCGCAACGGATCATCGACGAGTGCGACACGGTCACCGCCCGTTTCATGACGCGCTGGCAGGGCGAGCCGGACCCGCGGCACGTCGAAGCGATTGACGCCTACTGGGTCTCGGCCGCCGAGCACGGCATGAACGCCTCGACGTTCACCGCCCGGGTGATCGCATCGACCGGCGCAGACGTGGCGGCGGCGTTGTCCGGGGCGATCGGGGCGATGAGCGGCCCGCTGCACGGCGGGGCGCCGGCCCGGGTGCTGCCGATGATCGAAGAGGTCGAGCGCACCGGCGACGCGCGTGGTCTGGTGAAGAAGATTCTGGACAGCGGCGACAAACTGATGGGCTTCGGCCACCGGGTCTACCGCGCGGAGGACCCGCGGGCCCGGGTGCTGCGCGCCACCGCCGAGCGGCTGGGCGCGCCGCGCCACGAGGTCGCCGTCGCACTGGAGCAGGCCGCCCTGGCCGAGCTGCGCGAGCGCCGTCCGGACCGGGCGATCGAGACCAACGTCGAGTTCTGGGCCGCGGTGATACTGGACTTCGCGCGAGTACCGGCCACCATGATGCCGGCGATGTTCACCTGCGGCCGCACCGCCGGATGGTGCGCACACAGCCTCGAGCAGAAGCGGCTGGGCAAGCTGGTCCGGCCGTCGGCCATCTACGTGGGCCCCGGCCCGCGCAGCCCGGAATCCGTCGAGGGCTGGGACCGCAGTCTCACCAACGCCTGAGCCGCTCCGGTTGTCGGTACCCGGCGATTCAATGGTTGCCGTCGCGATGAGTTTTCGTCGCTGACGCAGTCATAAGTCGTGGACCTGCCCACGCTGGGCAGGAGAGGGAATCGACAGCAAGGAGAACCAGCATGGCGATCAACATCCAACCCGCACTGTCCCCGCACCTGGTGGTCGACGATGCCGCAGCGGCGATCGACTTCTACGTCAAAGCTTTTGGGGCCCAGGAGATCGGGCGGGTGCCGCGTCCCGACGGCAAACTGGTGCACGCCGCGGTGCGCATCAACGGCTTCACGGTGATGCTCAACGACGACTTCCCGGAGGTGTGTGGCGGCAAGTCGATGACGCCGACGTCGCTGGGCGGCACCCCCGTCACGATCCACCTGACGGTCCCCGACGTCGACGCCAGCTTCCAGCGGGCGCTGGATGCCGGCGCCACCGTGGTGACTCCCCTCGACGACCAGTTCTGGGGCGACCGCTATGGCATGGTCGCCGACCCGTTCGGCCATCACTGGTCGCTAGGGCAGCCGGTCCGCGAGGTCAGCATGGAAGAGATCTCGGCGGCGATGTCCGGCCAGGGCGCCGGTTAGTGGCGGTCGCGAGCGCGGCGAAGCCGGGCGCTGCGGGTCGCCACCATTGGCCCTAGCCAAGCAGCCGATCCAGCAGCCGGCGTCGTTGCGGCGGTGCCGGCTGCGCGGCGGCAGCGGCCGCGAGCATGGCCGATACGTCGGTGAACTTGTTGCGGGGCCGGCCGTCATCGCTGCCGCGCGCTATCTCGGCCGCGTCGATCGCGCGCCACCCGGCCGCGTCGATCGCGTCGGGCTGACGATCGCGCACCAGGCCGGCCAGCGCCTCGGGTTTGGCCACCGGATCGGTCAGCTTGCCGGCATTGAAATCGGCGACCAGGGACTGCACGGTCTCGAACGAGCAGGACTTGTTGGTGCCGATGAATCCGCTGGGCCCCCGTTTGATCCAGCCCGCCACATACGCGCCCGGCACCGGTTCACCGGAGGCAGGGTCGACGACGCGACCCCCGTCGTTCGGCACGACGGCCGACGATTCGTCAAAGGGCAGATCGCGAATAGGCTTGCCGCGGTAGCCAATCGACGTCAGCACCAGGCCCGTTTCCAGCAGGCGTGTCTCGTCGGTCCGGGTGACCGAGAACTCGATGCCGGTGGCGCGTTGGTCCCCCAGCACCCGGTTCGGGGTGAGCCGATACGCCAGCCTGATCCTGGGACGGTCCGACGGTGTCGAATCGTCGGCGAGCGTGCTCAAGATCTCCAGCTTGCGCCTGGTCAACGGGTCCGAAGCGGTCGTGAGGTCGGCTGCCGCCAGCTGATGGTCCGCCGCGCTGAGCACAACTTCGGAGCTGCCGGTGAGCCCGATCAGCTCGGGCAGCGTGAACGCCGAGTGGGCGGGGCCACGCCGGGCGGCGACCACCACCTCGCGCACTGCCGAGCCTCGGAAGGCGGCCAGCGCGTGATCGGCGATGTCGGTGCGGGCCAGATCGTCGGGATCCGCGGTGAGCAGCCGGGCGACATCCAGGGCGACGTTGCCGTTGCCCACGATCACCACCCGCTCGTGGCTGAGATCCACTGGCAGATCAGCGAAGTCGGGGTGCCCATTGATCCATGCGACCAATTCGGTCGCTGTTCCCGTGCCCGGCAAGCCCATGCCCTCGATGTCCAGCCGACGGTCGTCGGGTGCACCGACGGCGTACAGCACGGCGTGGTGGTGAGCCAGCAGCTCGGCGTGGCTGAGCTGCTTGCCGACCTCGACATTGAGATAGAACCGGAACCGGCGATCACCGGCGACCTTGTCGAAAAGCCGGGTGACCCGCTTGGTGTTCTGGTGATCGGGCGCCACTCCCGCCCGCACCAAACCGTATGGAGTTGGCAGCTTCTCGAAGACATTGACGCAGACACCCTGCTGAGTCAGCAGTTCGTCGGCGGCATACATCGCCGCGGGTCCCGATCCGACGATGGCCACCGTTAGCGGCCTGCGGCGGGCGTGCACCTCGGCGGCCGGGATCACCGGTGCCAGCTTCGACGTCGGCGGCAGCTTCTGGTCCTTCGGCCTGTCCGGGTAGAACGACGCGTTGATCTCGATGAACGGCAGCTGCTTGGAATCCAGCCGAGTGTCGGGCGCGATCGCGCCCACGGGGCAGGCGCTCACGCAGGCACCACAGTCCACGCACGCCACCGGATCGATGTAGAGCATCTCGGAGGTGGCAAAGCCGGGCTCATCGGGTGTGGGGTGAATGCAGTTCACCGGGCATGCGAAAACACAGGACCCGTCGTTACAGCACGACTGGGTAATAACGTGCGGCATAAACGAACTCGCAGTGGCTAGGCGGCCGGGACGGCGGCCAGGTGCTGGCGCTGCGGCTCGCTGCGGTAACGCGACGGCTTGCCGTTGATCTTGCACAGCCGCCACATCAACCGCGCCGACCGCGTTTCCATCAGGCCGGTGTCGTACGCCAGCATCCGCACGTCACCAAACATGTCGCTGAGCCACTTCCGCGATTCCGGCGACCGGAAGAAGAGTTCTTTCTTGACGTCACGCGGGATGTCGAATTCGCGCCAGAACGCCTTGGGCGGCACCACGATCGCGCGACACAGCACCTTCATGGTCAGCGGCAGGTACAGCGCGGTCCAGAACCGCTGCCGTTTGGTCAATTCCGGCACCCGCTTGCGCAGGAACTCGTGGGCGAACGAGATGTGCCGGGCTTCCTCGGCCACGTGGATCGCCATCACCCGTTCCATGATGGGGTGCAGCGACTTACCTTCGCGCAGAACGTTTTTCTGCGTGTGGTCAATGGGCTCCTCGCCGGCCAGGACGCCGATGAAGAACGCCACCGGCAGCGGGCCGGCCACCAGCGGAACCAGCGGTGAAAGCCACTTGAGCACCCGCGGCATGCCCGGCACGTCGGCGCCGATGCGGTTGACCATCTCCTGGAACATCATGGTGTGGTTGCACTCTTCAACCGACTCGTGCAGGCAATACCGGTATTCCGGCGATCCATTGGGCACCCAGAACGTGTAGTTCATCAGGCCCCGGATCAGGATGGATTCGAAGTGCAGACCCACCTTGGCCACGTTGGCCTGGCGCCACATCCCGATCTTGATCTTGCGCTCGTCGGACTGGGCCAGATACCAGGGATGACGGCCCAGCGGGTCGGTCGTCGGCAAAATCCACCGCGGATCGTTTTCCGTGACAGCGAATTCTGGCGAATCCCAGTCGATGTCGGTGTACGGATTGAAGTTACGCCGCACCGACCCCTCGGACAGTGTGGCAAGCATGTTGACGTATTCGGCGTCGTCGCGCACTTCCATGTTGCTTCGCCAACGCCGGACTAATCGCGTCCTAGCCATATCCAGGCCTCCCCAACGAGGTTTACATTTGGACGTGCTATGTCCAGACAGTACCGCAGGTACCGGATATTTTCCAGACCCCTGCCGGGCACTGTGACCTGACCGGCGGTCATCGGATTTTTATGCCCCAGATCACACACGGCCAAACGCCGGGACGTTCCGAGCAGGCCTTTTGCCCCAGCGACGGCGGCCCGTGAGCGGGCCGCCGCACCGACCCTTCAGGTCGGCTCACTACCCTGATGAGCATGGCTGACCAGCTCGAGATCCCCGCTGACATCAAACCCCGCGACGGCCGCTTCGGGTGTGGCCCGTCGAAGGTCCGGCCCGAGCAACTCCAGGCGCTGACCACGACCGCCGCCCCGTTGTTCGGCACCTCGCACCGGCAGGCGCCGGTGAAGAATCTGGTGGGCCGGCTGCGGTCCGGCCTCGCCGATCTGTTCAACGTGCCCGAGGGTTACGAGGTCATTTTGGGCAACGGCGGCGCCACCGCGTTCTGGGATGCCGCGGCCTTCGGCCTGATCGACAAGCGATCGTTGCACCTGTCGTTCGGCGAGTTCAGCTCCAAGTTCGCCTCGGCGGTCGCCAAGAACCCCTTCGTCGGTGATCCCGTCGTCATCAAGGCGGACGCCGGCAGCGCACCCGAGCCGCAGAGCGACCCCTCGGTGGACGTGATCGCCTGGGCGCACAACGAGACGTCCACCGGCGTGGCGGTGCCCATCAGCCGGCCGGCCGATTCCGGCGATGCGCTGATCGTCATCGACGCGACCTCCGGCGCCGGCGGGCTGCCGGTCGACATCGCCGCGACGGATGCCTACTACTTCTCCCCGCAGAAGAATTTCGCCAGCGACGGCGGCCTGTGGCTGGCCTTCATGAGCCCGGCCGCGCTGGCCCGGGTCGAATCCGTCGCCGCCTCCGGCCGCTGGGTGCCCGACTTCTTGTCGCTGCCCATCGCGGTGGAGAACAGCCTGAAAGACCAGACCTACAACACCCCGGCGATCGGCACCCTGGCGCTGATGGCCGAGCAGGTCGACTGGCTGCTGGGCAACGGCGGGCTGGACTGGGCCGTCAAACGAACCGCTGACTCGTCGGGCCGGCTGTACGCCTGGGCCGAGGAGCGGCCCTACACCACGCCGTTCGTCACCGACCCGAAGCTGCGCTCACAGGTGGTGGGCACCATCGACTTCGCCGACGACGTCGATGCCGCGGCCGTGGCGAAGATCCTGCGGGCGAACGGCGTCGTCGACACCGAGCCGTACCGCAAACTCGGCCGCAACCAGCTACGGGTGGGAATGTTCCCGGCGGTGGATCCAGATGACGTCAGCGCACTCACCCAATGCATCGACTGGGTCGTCGAGCGCTTGTAACCGACTGGCAATCAGCGCGCAACCGCACAGCGTGTCAGCACACGTGACGGGCGGTTGCTGGACTAAAGTGCGCACGTGACGGGTCCGTCGCTGACCTGCACGGAGCCTGCGAGGAGATAACCATGCGGGAACTCAAAGTGGTTGGGCTGGACGCCGACAGCAAACATGTCATCTGCGAAGGTGGCGATCCCGCGGAGCAGTTCAAGCTGCCGGCCGACGACCGCCTGCGAGCCCTGCTGCGCGACGCAGCCCTGTCCTCAGAGCAACCGCAGCTCGAGATTGAAGTCACCAACATGCTGAGCCCCAAAGAAATTCAGGCGAAGATCCGGGCGGGCGCCTCAGTCGAGCAGGTCGCCGCGGCGTCCGGCTCGGAGGTGTCACGGATCCGTCGCTTTGCTCACCCGGTGCTATTGGAACGGTTCCGCGCCGCGGAGCTGGCAACCGCCGCCCATCCGATGCTGGCCGATGGCCCCGCCGTGCTGACCCTCTTGGAGACGGTCAGCGCCGCGCTGGTGACCCGGGGCCTCAGCCATGACAAGCTCAGCTGGGACGCCTGGCGCAACGAAGACAACCGCTGGACGGTGCAACTCGCGTGGAAGGTCGGCCGTTCGGACAACCTCGCGCATTTCTGCTTCTCACCGGGGGCCCACGGCGGAACGGTCACCGCGATCGATGACGCGGCCAGCGCGCTGATCGACCCGAATTTCGAACGTCCGCTGCGGCCGGTGGCCAGGGTCGCTCATGTCGACTTCGAAGAGCCCGCGAAGCCGCCCGCCGCGGAAGCACCGCCGGTCGCCGAGCCGGACGAAAAGCCCGTGCACACCCGCCGCGGCAAGCCGGTCATCCCCGCGTGGGAAGACGTGTTGCTGGGGGTCCGCTCGGGCGGCCAGCGCTAGTTCCCCGATAGTGGCGGCTCCGCCGCGCTCGCGATCACCACTAACCCGATGGTGGCGACCCGCAGCGCCCGGCTCCGCCGCGCTCGCGATCACCACTAACCCGATGGTGGCGACCCGCAGCGCCCGGCTCCGCCGCGCTCGCGATCACCACTAACCCCGGCCCGCGGCCGTCAACGCGAGTAACACCGTCCACGCCGCCACCACGCCCACTCCGGCGCCGAGCACGAACCAGCGCAGCACCGGGGTCCGCCGCCACCCCCACAAGGTCGGCGCCAGTCCCCCGGCCGCCACGACATTGAGCGCGACGGCCAGCAGCGCGTTGACCCGAACCAGTCCCAGACTGAGCACCACGATCGCGGCCGCGGTGACCGCCGCAACGAATGCGGTCACCGTCAGACCAGTCGCCCAGGGAACGGGCTCCTCTCGCATCAGCCGGAGCTTAGTCTGACTGTCCATCGCCACCTCTCGCCGTCGAGCGGGCCCGCTCGTAGAACGCCAGCGCCGCCGCCGTCGCGACGTTGAGCGAGTCGGTGCCCCGCGACATCGGGATGCGCACCCGCACGTCGCTCAACCGCAGGGCGGCCGGGGTCAGCCCCGGCCCCTCGGCACCCACCAACACCGCGACGCGTTCGTCGCGCACGGCCGCCATCGCGTCCGGTAACGCGCACGCAGTCCCTTGCGGAGTCATCGCCAGAATCCGAAACCTGTTGTCCTGCAACGTTTGAAACTCGGCCGGCCAACACGTTGCGCGCGCGTACGGCACCAGCAGTGCGTGACCCATCGACACCCGGACCGCGCGGCGATACAGCGGATCGGCACAGCCGCTGCCGAAGACCACCGCGTCGACACCCAGGCCCGCCGCATTGCGGAAGATCGAACCCAGATTCTCGTGGTCGTTGACCCCCTCGAGCACCGCGACGGTGCGGGCCCGGGCGATCACCTCGTCGACGCTGGGTTCGGGCACCCGCCGGGCAGCGGCCAGCACGCCACGGTTGAGGTGGAAGCCGACCACTTGGGCCATGACGTCGGCGGAGGTTCGGTAGAACGGCACGGCACTGCCGGTCAGGTCGGCCTCCAACTCGGCAAGCCGGCGATCGGTGCCCAGCAGGGCATGCGGAGCGAAGCGTGACGCGAGCATGCGTTGCACCACCAGCACGCCCTCGGCGATCACCAGGCCCTTGCCCGACGGCAGATCGGGACGACGGTCGACGCTGTTCAGATCGCGGAAATCGTCGAGCCTCGGATCGTCGGGATCATCAACGTCCTGGACATTCAGGGCTTCGGTCCGCCGGCTCACGGGCCTTCGTCGACCAGCGCCAGCATCAGATCGGCAGCGTGGCGCAGGGTGTCGCGTTGTTCGCTGTCCAGCGTCGCCAGCCGTTTGGCCAGCCACTCCTGGCGGGCTCGCCGGTTGGCCTTGACCAGCTCGGCGCCGGACTCGGAGACCGAGACGAGCACCTGCCGTCCATCGACCGGGTGCGGCGTGCGGTCCACCAGGCCCATCTCGGCCAGCGACGCGATCACCCGGGTCATCGACGGCGGCCGGACCCGTTCTCGAATCGCCAGGGCACCGGGTGTCATCGGGCCTTCATTGGTGAGCATGGCCAGCGCCGACAGCTGGGACAACGACACCGGCGACGACGGGTTGCGAAAACGCAGTTGGCGGGCCAGCCGCATAACAGCCAGTGACAGGTCGCTGGCGAGCCGCGCATCGCTGTCAGGCATGGCGCGAGGTTACACGGAAGCCTGAGAGCCCGGGACACGAACCGGTTAACGACGTGGTGTCGATCCCTTTCGCTAAGCTCCGGGTCTTTCATCGATGCGCTTGTCTGCCGGTGCGTCCCGCTTTGCTCCGACGATCACCCGCTGTCGGTAGCTGGTTGTGCCGCGGTGGGCACCGGCGACGGGCTATGTTGATCGCGATGCCCGCCGAACCCGGTCACGACCGCACCGCACCGCCGCTGCCGTCCGCGCTGCTGCACGTGTGGCCGTTCATCGCGCTCGGTGCGTTGGGTTGGCTGATCGCGGTGGCCGCCGCTTTCCTGGTACCCGCCCTGCAGGGCTGGCGCCCGGTGGCGCTGGCCGGTCTGGGCGTCGGGGTCCTCGGCACCAGCATCTTCTTGCTGCAGCTCGCCGGGGCCCGTCGCGGCGCACGCGGTGCTCAGGTCGGGCTGGAGAATTATCTCGACCACAAGTGATTCGTAGACCTGGAGGAGCGATGGTAGCCCCGCTGTTGCAAGCGCACGTCGACATCAACGCGCCGGTGGCCACTGTGTGGGGATTGATTTCCGACCTGCGGCGAATGCCGCAGTGGAGTCCGCAGTGTCGGTGGATGAAGCCCTTCGGCCCCGTGCGTCAGGGCACCCGGACGCTCAACCTCAACCGCCGCAAGCGGATGTTCTGGCCGACCACGTGCACGGTCGTCGAGATCGTCCCGGACCGCAAGCTCGCGTTCCGGGTCGACACCAACAACACCATCTGGAGTTACGAACTCGAGCCCGACGGCGAAGGCACCCGGCTGATCGAAAGCCGGCACGCCGAAAACGGCGTCACCGCATTCTCGAACCTGTCGGTGAATGCACTCTTCGGCGGGACCGCCAACTTCGAGAAGGAATTGCTCGACGGCATGAACGCCTCGCTGGCACGCATCAAGGCCGCCGCCGAAACAGGCTAGTCGGGCGTCTCGGCCTGCGGCTGCTGTGCTGACTCCGGCGGCTCGGTGACGGCTTCGGCTTCGACTTCCGCCGTCTCGGTGACGGCTTCGGCTTCGACTTCCGCCGTCTCGGTGACGGCTTCGGCTTCGACTTCCGCCGTCTCGGTGACGGCTTCGGCTTCAACTTCCGCCGTCTCAATCGGTGCGTCGGGCTGGGGCTCCGCGGCCTCGCTCTCCGGCTGCACTTCTGGGGCCTCCGAGGACTCCGACGGCGGCGCGGACGGCTCGACCGGCGCTTGAGTGACGTCCAGCAGCCCATCGTCGTACGGCTGGTAAGCGGGCGAGCCGGTGCCCGCCGGGGCCGGAGTGTCCGAGTGCGCACCGCAGCCGTACAGCTTGTCGACGATGTGCCCGTCGGCCGACAATTCGTTGCCGCACACCCCGAACAGCGCGCCCAGGGATCCCGACAGCGGCAGGAAGAAGCCGCAGTCGCGGCACACCCGCTTGGTGGACCGCGCCATCGAGGAGTCGGGGCCGTAGTCGCCGGTGCGCCAACGTTCGGCCGCCTCCGCGCGGCCCTCGGCGCTCATCACCCAACGCCGGCCCAGCCCGATTTCCGCGGCGGTCTCGTCGACCTCGGGGTCCCCGCTGGCGGTGTAGCCGGGAACCAGCCGTGGATCGTCGGCGGCGGGCGCCAGCAGGTCACCGGGGCTGAGGTCCCCGGGCCGGACCCGTTGCTCCCACGGCACCCATTCGGGGGCCAGCAATGCCGTCGGCCCCGGCACGAGCACCACCTCGCTGATGGTGGCGTGCTCGGCGCCGGGATAGGCGGCCACGACGACCGCCCATTGCCATCCCTGGTAACCGGGCAGATGCGCCAGGAACCGGTGAGTGGCGGTGTTCGGGTCTTCGTAGCCGACGCCCAGATAGTCGCCGACCATCTCCGGCCCGCTGAACTCCACGACCGCGGCCCTGGCCTGGTCTGCCGCGCCCACGAGCACCGTCGTCAGCCCCTCGGGCCAGTCGGCCACGGTTGCCGGGGCGTAGTCCACGGTGGGCTCCTGGATTGGTCGGGTCACGCTGTCTTCTTTCTGCATTGCGTTTCCAATACTAGGTTGACGAGCCACGCCCCGTTACCTGCAGACGCATCGAGTCGACATAGGGGAGAATCGGGACGTGTCTGGACGGCGGCAAAACGATCCGGGTCGGATGGCCTCTCAGCCGGGCCGCCGGCCCCGCAATGCTGCTGCCGCACAACATCCGGGTGCGGCGAACTACCCCGCCGGCGGGGCCGCCGACCGGCGCGGCCGTCGCCCATCGATGCCGAGCGCCAACCGCTACCTACCCCCGCTGGGCCACCAGCCGGAGCCGGAGCCCCATAGTGGCGCGGCCCCTCGGGGACCGGCCGCCGGCGAGCGGATCACCGTCACCCGCGCGGCGGCGCTGCGCAGCCGGGAGATGGGTTCGCGGATGTACTGGATGGTGCAGCGCGCCGCCACGGCCGACGGCGCGGACAAGTCCGGCCTGACCGCGCTGACGTGGCCAGTGGTGGCCAACTCCGCGGTGGACGCCGCGATGGCCGTCGCGCTGGCCAACACGTTGTTCTTCGCCGCGGCCACCGGCGAGAGCAAGGGCCGGGTCGCGCTGTACCTGTTGATCACCATCGCGCCGTTCGCGGTGATCGCGCCGCTGATCGGTCCGGCGCTGGATCGGCTGCAGCACGGCCGCCGCGCCGCCCTGGCCGCCTCGTTCGCCTTGCGCACCGCGCTGGCGGTGCTGCTGGTGATGAACTACGACGGCGCCAGCGGCAGTTTCCCGTCCTGGGTGCTCTATCCGTGCGCGCTGGCGATGATGGTGTTCTCCAAGTCGTTCAGCGTGCTGCGCAGCGCGGTGACACCGCGGGTGATGCCGCCGACGATCGACCTGGTGCGGGTGAACGCCCGGCTGACGATGTTCGGTCTGCTGGGCGGCACCATCGTCGGCGGTGCGATCGCCGGTGGCGTCGAGTTCGTGTGCACCCACCTGTTCAAGCTGCCCGGCGCGCTGTTGGTGGTGATCGCGGTGACGATCGCCGGCGCCATGCTGTCCATGCGGATACCGCGCTGGGTCGAGGTGACCGCCGGTGAGGTTCCCGCCACCCTGAGCTATCGCCAGGACAGCGAACCGCTGCGACGCAGCTGGCACAAGGAGGTCAGCGGGGCGCTTCGACAGCCGCTGGGCCGCAACATCATCACCTCGCTGTGGGGTAACTGCACCATCAAGGTCATGGTCGGCTTCCTGTTCCTGTATCCCGCGTTCGTCGCCAAGGCCCATCAGGCCAACGGCTGGGCCCAGATCGCCATGCTCGGCATGATCGGCGCCGCGGCCGGGATCGGCAACTTCGTCGGCAACTTCACCAGCGCACGCCTGAAGCTGGGCCGGCCCGCCGCGTTGGTGGTGCGCTGCACGGTGGCGGTGAGCGCCGTCGCACTGGCCGCCTCGGTGGCCGGCAACCTGATGCTGGCCGTGATCGCCACCCTGGTCACGTCGGGCGCCAGCGCCATCGCGAAGGCGTCTTTGGACGCGTCGCTGCAAAACGACCTGCCGGAGGAATCCCGCGCATCGGGGTTCGGCCGCTCGGAGTCGACACTGCAGTTGGCCTGGGTCCTCGGCGGCGCGGTGGGGGTGTTGGTGTACACCGAGTTGTGGGTCGGTTTTACCGCGGTCACTGCGCTGCTCATCCTGGGCCTGGCGCAGACCCTGGTCAGCTTCCGCGGCAACTCACTGATTCCCGGCCTGGGAGGAAATAGGCCAATCATGGTCGAGCAGGAAGGCAAGCGCCGCGGAGTCGGTGCCGCGGCGGTGGTTGCCGAGTGAAACCCGGAAGCAAGCGGGGCGTGGCCGTGCTGCTCGCCTGCGTGGTGGCTGTGCTGTGTATCGGCGCCGGCGTCGGCACCTGGCTGCTGGTGGGCCGCTCCGGACCGCAGCACCCCGAAATCAGCGCGTATTCGCACGGCCACCTCACCCGGGTGGGGCCCTACCTGTACTGCAATGTGCTCAACCTCGAGGACTGCGAGACGCCGCACAACCAGGGCGAGCTGAAGGTCAGTGAGCGTTATCCGATTCAGCTCTCGGTGCCCGATGCCATTTACCGGGCACCCTGGCGGCTGTTGCAGGTTTACGACGACCCCACCAACACCACCGGCACTATCTTCCGGCCGGGCACCCGGTTCGCCGTGACGATCCCCTCGGTCGACCCGCACCGCGGGCGCTTGGCCGGAATCGTCGTGCAGCTGCTGACGTTGGCGGTGGATCCTGCGGGCGAACTCCGCGACGTGCCGCACGCGGAATGGTCGGTGCGGCTGGTGTACTAGCCCCCGCGCTGCGCCCAGCGTCGACTTGTTGCGTCCAAACGTCCAGAATTCGCGCAATAACTCGACGTTCGCCGCCAAAAACTAGGCTCCGTGGCCGGCGGGCACGCGTTCGCCTTCGACCGGCGGACCGGGAGGTGTCCCCGTCCCGAAGGGCTTGCCCCCCAGGCTTTCTCGTCCGTGCGGGGATAGCCAATTGGCCAGGTCCGGCCCCTTGGGCACGATCCGGGTGGGGTTGATGTCGGCGTGCACGATGTAGTAGTGCTGCTTGATCTGGACGAAGTCGACGGTGTCACCGAACCCCGGTGTTTGGAACAGATCGCGCGCGTAGGCCCACAGCACCGGCATTTCGCTCAATTTGCTGCGATTGCATTTGAAATGCCCGTGGTACACCGGGTCGAAGCGGGCCAGGGTGGTGAACAACCGCACGTCGGCCTCGGTGATGGTGTCACCCACCAGAAATCGCTGCGCGCTCAGCCGTTCACTCACCCAATCCAGCGCGGTGAACAACCGGTCGTAGGCCGCTTCATAGGCTTGCTGCGAACCGGCGAACCCGCAGCGGTACACGCCGTTGTTGATCTCGGTGTAGACCCTCTCGCTCACCTCGTCGATCTCCGCGCGCAGCTGCTCGGGATACAGCTCGGGTGCCCCCTCGCGGTGATATGCCGACCACTCCGTCGACAGATCCAGCGTCATCTGCGCGAAGTCGTTGGTGACCACCGCTCCGGTTCCGACGTCGACGATCGCCGGGACCGTGATGCCTTTGGGGTAGTCGGGGAATCGCTTGAAGTAGGCGTCTTGTAGCCGCGGAATTTTCAGCACCGGGTCGACGCCACCCGGATCGAGATCGAACGTCCAACTGCGCTCGTCGTGGGTGGGGCCGCAAAAGCCAATGGAGAGAACGCTTTCCAGACCCAGCAAGCGGCGCACGATGATCGCGCGGTTCGCCCAGGGGCACGCGCGGGCGACGATCAGCCGATACCGCCCGGGCTCGACCGGATAGCCGTCACGCCCGTCGGCAGTGATCCGGGTGGTGATGTAGTCGGTGTCGCGGGTGAACTCGCCCGCCGGAGCAACATAGGAAGCCATATCCTCCATAGTTGCTCAACGACCGACTCGCTGCCGAGCGATCGTCGGGATCCGCCGTGAACGAGTCGGAGTTTTCGACCGCCGGCTCAGGTCGAGAGAAACCGTCGGGCCAAATTGGCCTCCGTCGAGGCGCCCTCTTCCCAATGAGCGATCCACGGCCCAGTGCCCTCGGACTGGTCGATGATGCCGTCCTCCAGCCACAGGTATCGCCCCTGCAGCAAGTTGCGGGTGAGCTGAACGTCGCTGCCGTCGGTGTTTTCCCACAAGGCGTGGAAGAGCGCCTGCACCCGCAACGCCGCCTGCCGGCAGAACGTTTCGGCCAACTGGTAAGCCTGCTGGCCGACCGCCGGATCGGCGGAACGTTGAGCCTCCGCCCGCACGCAGGCCGCCGACATCGCGAACAACTCGGCGCCGAGGTCGACGACGCGCCCGAGGAAACCCTGCCGTTGCTCCAACTTGGCCTGCCAACGCGCCATCCCGTAGAAGGTGTTGCGGGCCAGCTTGCGGCTAGAGCGCTCGATGAACCGTAGGTGCGACGCCAACGTACCGAACTCGTGGTAAGCGCGCGGCCGCTGACCTTGCCCGAAAGCTAACTGCGGCAACCACTTAGCGTAGAACCCGCTTGCACCGACCGCCGCGGCGGCCTTCTGCCGCAAACCGGCGTCAGGCTTGGCAAGGTCGCCGGCCGCGGCGAGGTGCGCATCGACCGCCTCCCGAGCGATGAGCAGCCTCATGATCTCGCTGGAACCTTCGAAGATGCGGTTGATCCGTAGGTCACGCAGCGTCTGCTCCACGGGTACGGCGCGTTCGCCGCGAGCGGCCAGCGACTCGGCCGTCTCATAGCCCCGCCCGCCCCGAATCTGCATGACTTCATCGGCGATGAGGCAGGCCATCTCGCTGGACCACAGCTTGGCCAGCGCCGCTTCGATCCGGATGTCGTTGCGGCCTTCGTCGGCCATCTGGGCGGACAGCTCGAGCACCGCGTCGAGCGCGTACACGGTCGCGGCGATGAACGACAGCTTGCCGGCCACCGCTTCGTGCTCGGCCAGCGGTTTGCCCCACTGCACCCGCTCGCCGGACCATTCGCGCGCAATCTTCAACGCCCACTTGGACGATCCGGTGGCGCTGGCAGGTATGGACAGCCGCCCGGCATTGAGCGTTGTGAGCGCGATCTTCAGCCCGTCGCCTTCGGAGCCGATCAGGTTTTCGCGCGGGACACGAACCTTGTGCAGCCGGGTCACGCCGTTCTCGATGCCGCGCAGTCCCATGAATTTGTTGCGCCGCTCCACGGTAATTCCGGGTGAATCGGCCTCAACGACGAAGGCGCTGATTCCGCCGCGGTGCCCTTGGCTTTTCGGCACCCGGGCCATGACCACCAGCAGTTCGGCGACCACGCCGTTGGTGGTCCACAACTTCACGCCGTCGAGTTCGTAAGCCTGTCCGTCGTCGACCGGGGTGGCCGTCGAGGCCAGCCGGGCGGGATCGGATCCCACATCGGGTTCGGTGAGCAAGAACGCCGATATGGCCCCGGCAGCGCAGCGGGGCAAGAACTTCTGCTTCTGCTCCGGGGTCCCGGCGAGTTTGAGCGGCTCGGGGACCCCGATCGACTGGTGGGCCGACAGCAGTGCACCGAGGCTGGGATGAACGCTCGAAACCATCATCAGCGCGCGGTTGTACGCAACTTGCGACATGCCCAGGCCGCCGTATTCGGACGGGATCTTCATCCCGAAGCAGCCCAGGTCGGCAAGGCCTTTCACGTATTCGTCGGGAATTTGCGCGTCGCGTTCGATGACGCTGCCATCGATGGTGTCCAGAAACTGCCGCAGCCGGTCGAGGAACGTCCGGGTGCGGGCCTCGTCGGCGTCAGAGGGTGTGGGGAACGGGTGGATCAACTCCAGCGGGAACCGGCCGAGAAATAGCTCTTTCGCGAAGGACGGCTTGTCCCAACCGCTTTCGCGTGACTCCTCGGCGAGAGCTCTCGCCTGCTCTTCGGTGACCTGGGCTTGCTGCGCCATTGCAGCCTCCTTGCTAGACGGCCGTAATGGGGTGTGAGTACCCGCCATCCACGGCTCGCCACCACCGAATCGCCCAACGGAAGTGAGCCCGGGCAGGCACGACCGACGCCCCGCGTCGCCGTCAGCCGAAGGCAGGGTCAGGCGTCGAGTTCCCGGGCCACCGCCTTGACCACTTCGGAAACCCGGCGGGCGGTCTTGCGGTCCGGGTAGCGTCCCTTGCGCAACTCGGGCTGCACGGTGCTTTCCAGCAGCGTGATCATGTCCTCGACCATGCCGTGCAGCTCATCGGGGCTGTGCTTATGCTCGGCGGGCGCGTCGCGACGTGCCTTGGTCAGGCTGGGCGGCGGCTCAATCAGCTTGAGGCTCAACGCTTGCGGGCCGCGCCGTCCGGAGGCGATGCCGAACTCCACACGCTGGCCCGCCTTGAGTCCCTCGACCCCGGCGGGCAACGCCGAGGAGCGGACGTACACGTCTTCGCCGTCCTCTTGCGACAGGAAGCCGAACCCCTTGTCAGCGTCGTACCACTTCACCTTGCCCGTCGGCACTGGTCTCACCTGCTTGTCTAGCGAATCAATCGAAATAGGAAACACAATAAGCGTCCCGCCTGCGCAGGACGCCGTGTTAGGAGTTTGATCCTACTCGGATGCCGGGGTAACGAGCACCCCCGTCATCGGGTACTCGGTACGCTTGGTAGTACCCGCGGAGGAGATATGCGCACCATCCTGAACGTTATCTGGCTGGTCTTCGGCGGCCTGTGGATGGCCGTCGGGTATCTGGCTGCGGCGCTCATCAGCTTCCTGCTCATCATCACCATTCCGTTTGGCTTCGCGTCGCTGCGCATCGCCTCCTACGCGCTGTGGCCGTTCGGCCGCACCATCGTGGACAAGCCGACCGCGGGGTCCGGCGCCCTGATCGGGAACGTCATCTGGGTGGTGCTGTTCGGGGTGTGGCTGGCGATCGGCCATCTGGTGAGCGCCGCGGCGATGGCGCTCACGATCGTCGGCATTCCGCTGGCGTTGGCCAATCTCAAACTGATTCCGGTGTCATTGATGCCGCTGGGCAAGCAGATCGTTCCGGTCAGCTCGCCGCCCCACTACGCCTCGCCGGTGGCCGCATGACCGTGACGACGCTGGGCCTCCCGTCGGTCCGGAGCCGCGATGACGGCCCGGCCGTTGCCACCGCTGCGCCGGCCACCGGCCCGCTGGTGGACACCTACGGGCGGATCGCCACCGACCTGCGGGTCTCGCTGACCGACCGCTGCAATCTGCGGTGCAGTTATTGCATGCCGGCGGAGGGCCTGAACTGGCTGCCGGGCGAGCAGCTGCTCACTGCCGGCGAGCTGGCCAGGCTGATGCGCATCGCGGTCACCCGGCTGGGGGTGACCAGCGTGCGGTTCACCGGCGGCGAACCGCTGCTGGCGCGCCACCTCGAGGAGGTGGTCGCCGCGGCCGCCGCGCTGCGGCCGCGCCCCGAGATCTCGCTGACCACCAACGGTGTCGGGCTGGCGCGGCGCGCCGCCGGGCTCGCCGCGGCGGGCCTGAACCGTGTCAACGTGTCGCTGGACAGCGTGGATCGGCACAACTTCGCGGCCATCACCCGCCGTGACCGGCTCGCCGACGTGCTGGCCGGCCTGGCCGGCGCCCAGCAGGCCGGCCTGACGCCGGTGAAGGTGAACGCCGTCCTCGACCCCGCTACCGGCCGCGAGGACGTGGTCGGCCTGTTGCGGTTCTGCCTCGAGCACGGCTACCAGCTGCGCGTCATCGAGCAGATGCCACTGGACGCCGGACACCAATGGCGGCGGGACGCGGCGCTGAGCGCCGACGATGTGCTGGCGGCGCTGCGCCCGCACTTCCGGCTGCGGCCCGACCCGGCGCCGCGCGGATCGGCCCCCGCCGAACTTTGGCTGGTCGACACCGGCCCGGGCACACCGAGCGGCAAGTTAGGCGTCATCGCATCGGTGTCGCACGCCTTCTGCGGCGCGTGTGACCGCACCCGGCTGACCGCCGACGGCCAGATCCGCAGCTGCCTGTTCGCCGAACAGGAGACCGACCTGCGCGTGCTGCTGCGCAACGGCGCGCCCGACGAAGCGATCGAGGCGGCGTGGCGCGCCGCGATGTGGGGCAAGCCCGCCGGCCACGGCATCAACGACCCGAACTTCATCCAGCCTGTCCGGCCGATGAGCGCGATCGGTGGCTAGCCCCACGGGACAGACCCCTGTCCAAGCCGGCGGAATCCAGGTGACGGTGCGCTATTTCGCGGCCGCGCGCGCGGCCGCGGGTGTCGAGTCGGAGACGGTGATGCTGCGCTCCGGGACCACGGTCGGCGAACTGGTGGAGCGGCTGGCCGCACAGGGGTCTCACCTGGCCGCCGTGCTGACCCGGTGCTCGTACCTGCGCGACGGGATCGCCGTCCGCGACGAGACCGCGCCGTTGCAGTCCGGTGACACGATCGATGTGTTGCCGCCGTTTTCTGGCGGCTGAAACTGTGAGTTATCTCACGTAACGGATTCATAACGGCGCGGTCACGCTCCGATATCACCTCCCATGACCTGCGCAAACACCATGTGTTCCTGCGGTTTTCGCGGATGGCCGAGAGGGAAACGCCGGGTTTCGCAAGACGTGACGAGACCAACAGCATCCGTTACCGTCTCCGAAGGCTCGCCAGCCATCCCGATTGGCGGACCTCCCCTCCCTATCGCGCCGAGCTCCATCCAATAGGCGGGGGGCCACCGAACCACATGGATGGAGACGGGGGACCCACCGGTCCACTGTGATCGGACTGGGGCCGCTCGCGGCTCCTAGGGGTGAAGCCGACGTCGTCGTGACGACAACGTCGGCCGGGTGGCCTCTCCAACCCGAACCCGACAGCTGACCTCGCAGGCGCGTGACGAGAGAGGAATACCTCGGCGCGTATGACTGGACGTCACCGTAAGCCCAGCAGTTCAAACATCAGCGTCGCCAAGATCGCCGTCACCGGCGCGGTCCTTGGTGGCGGCAGCATCGCCCTCGCCGGCCAAGCGGCCGCGGCCACCGATGGCGAATGGGATCAGGTAGCCCATTGCGAATCGGGTGGCAACTGGGCCATCAACACCGGCAACGGCTACCACGGCGGTGTGCAGTTCAGCGCCAGCACCTGGGCCTCGCACGGTGGTGGCCAGTACGCCCCGTCGGCCGAGCTCGCCACCAGGGAGCAGCAGATCGCCGTCGCCGAGCGGGTGCTCGCCACCCAGGGGCGCGGCGCCTGGCCGGTGTGCGGTGGCCCGCTGTCCGGTCCCACCCAGCGCGACGTTCCCGCGCCGGCAGCCCTGGACGGACCCGGCGTCAACGGCGCCCCGGCGCCGCTCGCCCCGCCGGCGGACGCGCCCCCGCCGGACGCTCCCCCTCCGCCCCCGCCGCCCGCGGACCCGCCCGCGCCGGTGCAACTGGCCTCGTTCGACCAGCCGGCACCACCGGACGCTCCCCCGCCACCACCGGCGGACCTGCCGCCCGCTCCCCCGGCCGACGCCGTCCCGCCCGCACCACCCGCGGACCTGCCTCCGGCGCCCCCGGCCGACGTGCCGCCGCCCGCCGACGCGATGCCGCCCGCACCCCCGGCGGACACACCGCCGGTTGTGGACACGGACTTTCACGGTTTCGTCCCGGCGAGCATGCCGCAGCACGCCGCCGACGCGGGCTACACCCAGCAGCTGTGGGACGCCATCCGGGCCCAGGACGTTCAGGGCAACGACGCGCTGGACGCGCTCGCTCAGCCGTCGCCTAACGCCTGACCGCCGCCACACCCCCCGCACGCCCCGAAAACCCTCCTGTTCGGGGCGTGTCGGGCACGGCGCGCCATTCGGCAGCTGACCACGATCCAAGTGTCAGGCCGAGCCCACCCACTCTTCGGTTCCGTCGGCAAAGAATTGGTGTTTCCACACCGGTAGCCGCGCCTTGATGGTGTCGACCAGGTGCGCGCAGGTGGCGAATGCCGCCTGCCGGTGGTCGGCGGCGACGGCCGCGACCAGCGCCGCCTCTCCGATGCACAGGGCGCCGATCCGGTGGCTGGCGGCGACGGCGCGCAGCCCGCTGGCCTGCTCGGCCACCTCGGCCACCACCTCGGCGATGACCTGGTCGGCCGACGGGTGCGCGGAGTACTCCAGTCGGACCACCCGACGTCCGCCGTCATGGTCGCGGATCATGCCGACGAACCCGACGATGGCCCCGGCCGACTGATGGCCCACCAACTCTTCGTGCTCAGCCAGTGAAATCGGGTGCTCGGTCATCGCGGCGCGCACGACGAGCGTCATCGCTGGTGATCTTCGCCGGCGAGCTGATCGAGCGCATGGTCCAGCACATCGGCGAGCACGCCGAGGCCGTCGCGCACCCCGCCGGGTGAACCCGGCAGGTTGACGATCAGCGTCTGGCCGGCCACACCGCACACCCCCCGCGACAGCACCGACGTCGGCACCTTCGGCAGGCCCGACTGCCGGATCGCTTCCGCCAGCCCAGGAATCATGTAGTCGACGACGGCCACGGTCTGGTCCGGTGTGCTGTCGCTGGGCGAGATGCCGGTGCCTCCGGAGGTGATGATGACGTCGACATCCGCGTCGATCGCGGCGCGCAGCGCGTCACCGACCGGCCGCCCGTCGGCGACCACCTCGGGCTGCACGGCCGAAAAGCCGCGCTCTGCCAGCCATTCCGCGATGATCGGGCCGCACCGGTCGTCGTACACCCCCGACGACGCGCGGGTCGAGGCGACGATGACGCGGGCTGAACGGGTGCTCATGGGCGCGCCCACCTTCCGGTTTTGCCGCCTTCCTTGCGCAGCACTCGAATGTTGTCGATCCGTGCGGCCGGGTCTACCGCCTTGATCATGTCGTAGAGCGTCAGGCCCGCGACGCTGACGGCCGTCAGCGCTTCCATCTCCACCCCCGTGCGGTCGGTGCTTCGCACCGTTGCGATGATCTCGATCTCAGACTCGCCCACGGCGAAGTCGATGTCGACCCCCGTGAGGGCAAGTTGATGACAAAGCGGGATGAGGTCGCTGGTGCGCTTCGCGGCCTGAATGCCGGCGATCCGCGCGGTGGCCAGCGCATCGCCCTTGGGCAGGCCGCCGGTCGAGATCAGTCCCACCACTTGCGCCGACGTGTGCAGGACGCCCGCGGCGACCGCGGTCCGCTTGGTCGCCACCTTCGCACTGACGTCGACCATGTGCGCCGCCCCGTGATCGTCCAGGTGCGATAAGGCGACGGAGCCGGAGTCTCCCGACGCCGCGCTCGCCGTGGCTTTCGGGGGCTCAGCGGCCCTGGCCATCTGGCGGCCTACCTACCGATTGACGACGGTGACCGGATGCACGTAGGGCAGATCGGTGGGGGGCAGCGGGAACACCAGCTCGCCGAAGGGGGACAGTGCGCCCGTGCGATCGGTCACGAGTTCACTGACCGCATGGTCGTCGGGGTCCGTCGTCGGCCAGCCGTTGTCGACGTACTTGGTCTTGCGGGCTTTGCCCTCAGCAGTGTCAGCCACGAGGTCCATTCTTACAGGTGGCCCCACCGCAGGTGCTGCAAGACCGGGGTTGGCAGCGGCGTGGCCGACACCGCCGCTGGTGACCGTCCCGGCGCAGGGCGGGGTCGTCGACGTCTGCTGGGTACCCGCGACCTGCTTTACGCTGGTCAGCAATGACCGACAACACCCCGGATATCCCGCTGGGGTCGTGGCTGGCCGAGTTATCCGATGAGCGGCTGATCCGACTGTTGGAATTGCGGCCGGACCTCGCCCAGCCCCCGCCCGGCAGCATCGCCGCACTGGCCGCGCGCGCCCAGGCCCGCCAGTCGATCAAGGCCGGCACCGACGACCTGGACTTCCTGCGGCTGGCCGTGCTGGACGCGCTGCTGGTGCTGCAGGCTGACGCGGAACCGGTGCCGACCGCGAAGCTGCTGGCACTGATCGATGACCGCGCCCCCGAAAGCGACGTCCTCGACGCCGTGGACGACCTCCGGCAACGCGCCCTGGTCTGGGGCGAGACCGCGCTGCGGGTGGCCGCCGACGCCGCGACGGGCATGCCGTGGCACCCGGGACAGGTCATCCTCGAGGACACCGCACGCGGCGCCGAGGAGATCGCCGCCCTGATCGACGACCTCAACCCGGCGCAGCTCGACGTGTTGGAAAAACTTCTCGAAGGCTCCCCGATGGGCCGCACGCGTGACGCCGCCCCCGGCGCGCCCGCCGACCGGCCGGTGCCCCAGCTGCTGGCCATGGGACTGCTGCGGCGCATCGACGCCGAGACGGTGATCCTGCCCCGCCATGTTGGGCAGGTGCTGCGTGGCGAGCAGCCCGGCCCCATGCAGCTGACCGCACCCGACCCGGTGGTGTCGACCACCACGCCCGATGACGCCGACGCGGCGGCCGCCGGCGCCGTCATCGATTTGCTGCACGAGGTCGACGTTCTACTGGAAACCCTGTCCACCGCACCGGTTTCAGAGCTGCGCAGCGGGGGGCTGGGCATCCGTGACGTCAAGCGCCTGAGCAAGGTGACCGGCATCGAGGAGCCGCGGCTGGGTTTGATCCTGGAAGTCGCGGCCGCGGCCGGATTGATCGCCAGCGGCATGCCCGACCCCGAGCCGATCACCGGCGAGGCGCCGTACTGGGCACCGACCGTCGCCACCGACCGGTACGCCGCGATGTCGGCCGCCGAGCGCTGGCAGCTGCTGGCGAGCAGCTGGCTCGACCTTCCGGGTCGGCCGGCGCTGATCGGCGGCCGCGGCCCCGACGGCAAGCCCTATGGGGCCCTCACCGACGGGCTGTACTCCACGGCCGCACCGCTGGATCGCCGGCTGCTGCTCGGCATGCTGTCCGAACTTCCCCCCGGCGCCGGCGTCAACGCGGAGACAGCCTCCACGGCGCTGATCTGGCGGCGACCGCGCTGGGCCAAGCGGTTGCAGCCGGGGCCCGTCGGGGATCTGCTCGCCGAAAGCACCGCCCTGGGCATGGTGGGCCGTGGCGCGATCAGCACACCCGGCCGCGTACTACTGGACGACGACGGCGATCCGCAGGCCGCGATCGAGGCGATGAACCGGGCACTGCCCAAACCGGTCGACCATTTCCTGGTGCAGGCCGACCTGACCGTCGTCGTGCCCGGGCCGTTGGAACGCGACCTGGCCGACCAGCTCGCCGTCGTTGCCACCGTGGAATCGGCCGGCACCGCGATGGTGTACCGCGTCAGCGAACAGTCCATCCGGCATGCGCTCGACGTCGGCAAGACCCGCGACTGGATGCATTCCCTGTTCGCCAACCACTCGAAAACCCCGGTGCCGCAAGGGCTTACCTATCTGATTGATGACGTTGCGCGCCGGCACGGTCAGCTGCGGATCGGTATGGCCGCATCGTTCGTGCGCTGCGAGGACCCCGCACTGCTGGCCCAGGCCGTGGCCGCACCGGCGACCGAAGAAGTGCAGTTGCGGGCGCTGGCGCCGACGGTCGCCGTGTCGCCGGCACCCATCGCCGAGGTGCTCGTCGCGTTGCGGGCCGCGGGTTTCGCCCCGGCGGCCGAGGATTCCTCCGGCGCCATTGTCGACGTGCGTCCGCGCGGCGCCCGGGTGGCCACGCCGCAGCAACGCCGGCCGTATCGCCCGGTCCGGCGTCCCAACAGCGAAAGCCTGCACGCGGTGGTGGCGGTGCTGCGCAAGGTGACGGCCGCACCGTTCGGCAATATCCGCGTCGACCCCGCGGTCACCATGTCGCAGCTGCAGCGCGCCGCCAAGGAACAAGACTCCCTGGTGATCGGTTATCTGGATGCGGCGGGTGTGGCCACCCAGCGGGTGGTGTCGCCCATCACCGTCAAGGGCGGTCAGCTGGTCGCCTTCGACTCCGCGTCGGGGCGGCTGCGTGACTTCGCCATCCACCGCATCACGTCGGTCGTGTCGGCCACCGACCGATAATGGTTGGCATGCCCGCCGGCGTGAACACAGCTGAGGAGGAGTAGCGCTGACTATGTCTGACGGACCGTTGATCGTGCAGTCGGATAAGACGGTGCTGCTCGAGGTGGACCACGACCAGGCCGGCGCGGCGCGTGCCGCCATCGCGCCATTCGCCGAGCTGGAGCGCGCACCGGAACACGTGCACACCTACCGCATCACGCCGCTGGCGCTGTGGAACGCCCGCGCCGCCGGTCACGACGCCGAACAGGTGGTCGACGCCCTGGTCAGTTTCTCGCGCTACGCGGTGCCCCAGCCGCTGCTGGTCGACATCGTCGACACCATGGCCCGTTACGGCCGCCTGCAACTGGTGAAGAACCCCGCGCACGGCCTGACACTGGTGAGCCTGGATCGCGCGGTGCTCGAAGAGGTGTTGCGCAACAAGAAGATCGCCCCGATGCTCGGCGCCCGCATCGACGACGACACCGTCATCGTCCACCCCAGCGAGCGCGGCCGTGTCAAGCAGATGCTGCTCAAGATCGGTTGGCCCGCCGAGGATCTCGCCGGTTACGTGGACGGTGAAGCGCATCCCATCAGCCTGGCCCAGGACGGCTGGCACCTGCGCGACTATCAGCAGATGGCCACCGACTCGTTCTGGTCCGGCGGCTCCGGCGTGGTGGTGCTTCCGTGCGGCGCCGGTAAGACGCTGGTGGGCGCGGCCGCCATGGCCAAAGCCGGTGCGACAACGCTGATTCTGGTCACCAACATCGTCGCGGCGCGGCAATGGAAGCGCGAGCTGATCGCACGCACGTCGCTCACCGAGGACGAGATCGGCGAGTACTCCGGCGAGCGCAAGGAGATCCGGCCGGTGACCATCTCGACGTATCAGATGATCACTCGCCGCACCAAGGGCGAGTATCGGCACCTGGAGCTCTTCGACAGCCGGGACTGGGGGTTGATCATCTACGACGAGGTGCACCTGTTGCCGGCGCCGGTGTTCCGGATGACCGCCGATCTGCAGTCCAAGCGGCGGCTGGGCCTGACCGCCACCCTGGTCCGCGAGGACGGGCGCGAGGGCGACGTGTTCTCGCTGATCGGTCCGAAGCGCTATGACGCGCCGTGGAAGGACATCGAGGCGCAGGGGTGGATCGCGCCGGCCGAGTGCGTCGAGGTGCGGGTCACCATGACCGACAACGAGCGGATGCTCTACGCCACCGCCGAACCCGAAGACCGCTACAAGCTGTGCTCGACGGTGCACACCAAAATCGCTGTGGTCAAATCGATCTTGGCGAAGCATCCCGGTGAGCAGACCCTGGTGATCGGCGCCTACCTCGATCAGCTCGACGAGCTCGGGGCCGAGCTGAACGCCCCGGTGATCCAGGGGTCCACCCGGACCAAGGAACGCGAAGAGCTCTTCGACGCGTTCCGGCGCGGCGAGTTGTCCACCCTGGTGGTGTCCAAAGTCGCGAACTTCTCCATCGACCTGCCGGAAGCCTCTGTGGCGGTGCAGGTTTCAGGAACGTTCGGATCACGCCAAGAGGAGGCGCAACGGCTGGGCCGGCTGCTGCGGCCCAAGCACGACGGCGGGGGCGCCATCTTTTATTCCGTGGTGGCACGCGACAGCCTGGACGCCGAGTACGCCGCGCACCGGCAGCGCTTCTTGGCCGAGCAGGGCTACGGGTACATCATCCGCGACGCGGACGACCTGTTGGGTCCAGCAATTTAGCCTGCGGCTCAGGCGATTAGAGCGACAGGATGGTCGCCGACGCGGTGCCGGGCGCGCCGTACACCTGGGCCAGCCCGACGCGCGGATTGCCGGGCACCTGACGCTCCCCTGCCTCGCCGCGCAGCTGCCGCACCAGTTCGTGCATCTGCCGCAACCCCGACGCGCCGATCGGCTCGCCGTTGGCGATCAACCCGCCGTCGGTGTTGACCGGCATCGAGCCGTGAATCTCGGTGGCGCCGTCGGCCAGCAGCTTCTCCTGCTCGCCGTCCGCGCACAACCCGGTCTCGGCCATGTGGATCACCTCGGCGCCGGCGTCGGTGTCCTGCAGCTGGGCGACGTCGACGTCCTCCGGGCCGATACCGGCCGCCTCGTACGCCGCCTTGGCGGCATACACCGTCGGTGACGCATCCTCGTCCAGGGGCGCCGAGGTGGCGTGCACCTCGTAGGCGCCGAAGCGCCGGGTCCGAATCTCACAGGCGCGCACGTAGACCGGCTTGTTGGTGAATTTCTCGGCCATGTCGGCGCGACACATGATGACCGCGGCGGCGCCCTCGTCGGGCGCACAGAACATGTACTGGGTCAACGGGTAGTTGAGCGCGGGCGAGGCGAGGATCTCCTCGACGGAGATCTCCTTGCGCCGGAAGGCATTCGGGTTCAGCGCACCGTTGCGGAAGTTCTTGTTGGCCACCCGCGCCAGCGTATCCTGCGAGATGTTGTGGTCGTGGATGTACTTGTTGGCCTTCATCCCGAAGAACTTGGTGGTGACGAATTGGCCGTTGTTGGCGTACCACTGGGGCAGCGCCAGCTTGGCGGGGTCATCGGTGAACGCGCCGCGCGGGTGCTTGTCGAGCCCGATGGCGATGCCGATGTCGTACTTGCCCAGCCGGATGGTGTCGGCGGTCTGCTGAATGGCGCTGGCCGCGGTGGCGCAGGCGTTGAACACGTTGGTGAACGTGATGCCGGTCAGCCCGACCAGCCGCGTGACCGCGTCGGGGTTGGAGACCTCGTAACTGCCACCGAAGCCGAACTGGATGTCCTTCCACTCCACGCCCGCGTCTTTGAGTGCGAGCTGGACGGCCTCGGCGCCCATCTGCATCGCGGTCTTCTCGAACCGGCCGAACGGGTGCAGGCCCACGCCGATGATGGCGACGTCGTTGGTCATCTCGAATCCTCCTGGATAGATGGTGGCGACCCGCTCAGCCGGGCTGCGCCGCCGTCGCGTTCGCCACGGGTCGCTCAGACCGGCTGGAATGCGAAAGTCATGATCTCGGCGCCCTCGTCGTCGGTGTTGAGCGGCACCATGGTGAGTTCAACTTCCTGACCGAACTGCAGCTTGGCCGGGTCGTTCTCGGTCAACCGCCCCTCGACGCGGATGACGTCACCGAGCTGAACCAGGCCCACACCGAACGGCACGAAGTCCTTGCCGGTCGGGCCGGCATAGGGGGCTCCGGGCGGGAAGCCCTGGGTGGTCCACGCCACCAGCGTCCCGCGGCGCGGCAACAGCACCTCGGACATCTCGCCGGCGCTGCAGCGCGGGCACCACTGCTGCACCGGGAAGGTGGTGGCCGCACAACTGCCGCATCGGCTGCCGATCAGCTGCGGGTCGTCATCGGGCCAGGTAGAGATCTCGGGCGCAAGTGCTTTCTGCATCGAGGGATCCTCCAGGACGTCCACAATCCGCCATCAGAATATTGCTCACTGAACCGTATAACAGCTTTCCGAAAAGTGGAAATCCCATTCTCATCAGCCGCAGGGCCCAGCGGGCTGCGCGCAAGGAGATAGGTTGGCGCAATGACGGTCACGGTGATACTGGAGCTCAGGTTTAAGCCCGACGAGGTCGCCGCGGGGCGCGAGTTGATGGGCCGGGCACTGCAGGACACCCGGGCATTCGACGGCAATCTGCGCACCGACGTGCTTGTCGACGAGGACGACGAAGCGCACTGGCTCATCTACGAACTGTGGGAGACGGTCGAACACGACGAGGCCTATCGGGCGTTTCGCGCCGGCGAAGGCAAGCTGACGCAGCTCCCTCCGCTGCTCGCCGCGCCTCCGGCCAAGACGAGGTACGTCACGTCCGATATCTGACCCTCGTGGGCCAGGTGGTTCCTGTTCGGGGATCGCTCGCTGCAACGGTCCCACCGGCCCCGGCGGAGGCCGCTCAGCTCAGCGCGGGAATGACCTCGCGCTCAAACAGTTCGATCCCGGAACGGTCGTAGGCGGCCTCGGGGAAATAGCAGATGGCGTATTCGCATCCGAGGTCACGGATCCTGGTGAGCCGCTCGATGACTTGCTCGGGTGTGCCCGTCGCGGAGTCGGGACCGCTGGTGCCGGCGATCATCGCATCCGCGGAAGCCTCACCCACATAGCCGACCATCCGGTCGCGGACGCGTTGCAACCGGTCTTTGACGTCGGCCTCCGACGCGCCGACGATCGCATTGACGTTGACCGAACGCACGATGGCATCGAAGTCGGTGCCCACGTCCCGGCAGTGCTCGGCCAGCACCTCCGACTTGTGGGCGAAGGCCGCCGCCTCGGGCGTGAAGTTGGTGTAGTTCGCGTATTTGGCGGCGATACGCAGGGTAACCTTCTCACCGCCACCGGCGATCCAGAGTGGAATCCCGTTGTCCTGCAGCGGCTTAGGAGACACAATCGCTCCGTCGGCCTGGTAGTGCTTACCGTCGAAGCTCACCTTGCCGTCGCGCCAGGCGTCGCGCATGATCTGCACGCCTTCGTCGAGCCGGCCCAATCGCACGCCCGCCGACGGGAATCCGTAACCGTAAGCGCGCCATTCGTGTTCGTACCAGCCGCCGCCGATGCCCATCTGAATCCGGCCGCCGGAGATGATGTCGGCCGTCGCGGCGACCTTGGCGAGGTAGACCGGATTGCGGTAGCTCATCGCCGTGCACATCTGGCCGAGTTTGATCCGCGACGTGGTGGCCGCGTAGGCGGCCATCAGCGACCACGCCTCGTGGGTGGCTTCGGCGGTCGGCACCGGGACGGTGTGGAAATGGTCGTAGACCCACAGCGAGTCCCAGCTGCCTTTGTCGGCGTAGTCAGCCAGGTCACGCATCACCGCCCAGTGCTTCTCGGGTTCGATGCCGACCAGATCCATTCGCCAGCCTTGCGGAATGAAGAGACCAAAGCGCATAGCAAAGGACTTTAGCCCGGCAGCGATATCGTCAGCCAGGCCGAGGGCCGCGGCACCGCCGGACGCGGCCACGTCCTGGCGGAAGTTACCGGCTCAGATACCCAGCGCGTCGAGCGCGGCCGCGACCGACTTCTCGCGCAGCTCATATGCTTACCGAACGCTGAGTAAGTCGGGAGGCGATCATGCGGATACTCATTTCCGGCGCCAGCATCGCGGGCCCGGTCCTGGCGTACTGGCTGACCCGGTACGGCTTCGAGGTCACCGTCGTGGAGCGCGCCCCGACGCTGCGCAAAACCGGTGGCCACGCCGTCGACTTGTTCCGTCCCGCAATGGAAATCTCGTCGAAGATGGGTGTCCTGCCGCGCATCGAGGCGCTGGCCACCGGGACGGACCGGCTGACGATGTACCGAGAAGGCCGGGCCAAAGCCACTCGGATCGACCTCACCAAGATCTACGCCGCAACCTCCGACCGGCACGTGGAAATCATGCGCGACGACCTGAGCGAGATCTACTACGACGCCGCCCGCGACGACGTGGAGTACCTGTTCGGCGACTCGATCACCGCGATCGAGCACGACGGCACCGTGACGTTCGAGCACAACCCGGCGCGCACCTACGACGTCATCGTGGGCGCCGACGGGCTGCACTCTCATGTGCGGCGCCTGACATTCGGCGAGGACGCCGAGTTGACCCGCTTTCTCGGGGGGTACCTGTCGGTGGTGTCGGCACCCAAGGCACTGATCGAGTCCGGCGAGATGGTGGCCCACGTAGGCACCGGCCGTTTCGCCGGGATCTACACGGCGGATCACCTGGACGACGCCCGCGCGGTGTTCATGTTTCGCAGCAAAACGGAGTTGGACTACGACCATCGCGATACGTTGCGGCAGAAGGAATTACTGAACGAAGCGTTCGCCGGGATGCACGATCAGGTGGACGCCTGGCTCGACGAACTTGAACGCACGCCCACCTTTTACTTCGACTCGATCACCCAACTGCGCACCGATCGGTGGTCGCGACGCCGGGTCACCCTGGTCGGCGACGCCGGTTACTGCCCGGGACCCGCGGTGGGCGGTAGCACCAGCCTCGCCGTGCTCGGCGCCTACGTGCTGGCCGGAGAACTCGCCGAGGCGGGCGGCGACCACCTGCGCGCCTTCGCCGCCTACGAACTGCGGATGCACGAACCGGTGCGTCGCAGCCGCACTTTCGCCCGCGGTGCCGCTAAAAGCATCATCCCCGATTCACGCATTGGAGTGTGGGCGTTAACCCGTGGAGCCCAGCTGGTTTCGGTGATGCCGGGGTCCCTGTCCCGAGCGCTGGCGAAGCTCAACACCAAGGGCGTCCGGATGCACGATTCGATGCCGGTGCCCGAATACACCGGAACAGACGTCTGACAGCATGTCCTGTAGAGCCGCGGCCCGAGCACCGCGCGCCACAACGGGAAGGCTGCACATGGAACTGACCGGTGTCGGAATCTGGAGCAGCCAGCTGCGCTACGGTGACCCGGCCGAATCTGCCGAAGCCGCAGCCGAACTCGACGAACTGGGCTTTCCGGCGCTGTGGATACCCGACGTCGGCGGCCCGGTGTTCGACGCGGTCGGTCATCTACTCGGCGCAACCAAGCGGACCGTGGTCGCCACGGGAATCCTGAACCTGTGGATGCATTCGCCCGGCGACGTGGCCGATTCCTACGCGACCCTGACCGCCGAGCACGGCGACCGCTTCTTGCTCGGAATCGGCGTCAGCCACGCCCCCTTGATCGATGCCGGCCACCCGGGGCGATACCGCAAGCCCCTGGCCGCGACGGCGGCTTTCCTGGACGGCTTGGATGCCGCGCCGCGGCCGGTTCCCGCCGAGCGCCGGGTGCTTGCGGCGCTCGGCCCGAAGATGCTGGCGCTGGCCGCGAGCCGTGCCGGCGGTGCGCACCCGTACCTTGTCACACCCGAGCACACGGCTTCCGCGCGTTCGACTCTGGGTCGAGGGCCGCTGCTGCTGCCGGAACAGACGGTGATCCTGACCGAGGACGCAGACGAGGCACGCCAGATCGGAACCGATTGGCTTCGCGCGTATCTGGCGCTGCCCAACTACGCCAACAACCTGCTGCGCAGTGGCTTCTCCGAAGACGACCTGTCACAGGTGAGCGATCGGCTGTTCAACGCGATCATCGCGTGGGGTGACGAAGAGGCCGTCATCCGTCGCGTCGCCGAGCATCGTTCCGCGGGCGCCGACCACGTCTGCGTCCAGGTGCTGCTCGCCGATCCCCGCGCCTTCCCGCGGGAGGAATGGCGCCGCATCGCGGCCGCCACCACACAGGGGTGACCTGCCGGGGCGCTCGGGCCTAGGGTGGGCTATGGCTTCCAAACAGACGCTGTTTCGGATCTTTTACCGCATCGGTTTCACCCCGTGGGATGGCCATCCGCTCGCGCAGAGCGTGCGCGATCTGGTCGAGGGAACCCGCGACGCCGCCGCCCTGCCGGCGGGATCGGCCCTGGAAGTCGGGTGCGGTACCGGAGATTGCTCCATCTATCTGGCCCAACACGGCTGGAAAGTCACCGCGGTCGACTTTGTGGCCAAGCCGCTGGAGCGTGCGCGGGCCAAGGCCGGCGCGGCCGGCGCCGCGGTCGACTTCGTCCAGGCCGACGTCACGCAGCTGAGCCGGGCCGGCATCGGCGCCAACTTCGAACTGATCGTCGACAACGGCTGCCTGCACAACATGAGCGACGCGGATCGCGATGACTACGTCCGGGAGATCAGCGCCCTGGCGGCGCCCGACGCGCGGCTGCTGATCGTCGCGTTCGTGCCGGGCGGCCGGGTCGGGGTACGCGGAGTCGATCGCGCCGAGATGGAACGCCGCTTCGCGCAGAGCTGGACGCTGTTGTCGGCCGGTGCCGAACGCGAGCTGGACCGGGCCGAGAAGACACCGGCCTGGTACTACCTGTTCCAAAGGCGCCGTTAGACTTTGGCGACAAAACGCTTCAGCCCCCGAAACCTCGTTGTTTCGGGGGCTTTCGCGCCCGCGTGTTGCAGGGTCAGCTCAGCGAGGCCGGCGGTAGGAAGCGGTCGCCGTACTTGGCGGCCAGTTCCTTGGCCCGGGCCACGAAGGCTTCCTTGCCGATACCACCCGCACCCTGGTAACCGACGATGAACTGCGCGCTACCGCCGGTGTACGGCGGGAAGCCGATGCCCATGATGGACCCGATGTTGGCGTCGGCGGTCGACGTCAGCACGCCCTCGTCCAGGCACTTCTGCGTTTCCAGCGCCTCGGCGAACAACATGCGATCGATCATGTCCTGCAACGGGATTTCCGCGCTACCGGACTTGAACGTCTCGCGCAGACCCGGCCACAGCCGGGTCCGCTTGCCGTCGACGTACTCGTAGAAACCGGCGCCCTTGAGCCGCGACGGCCGGCCGAGCTCGATCATCTTCTCGACGACGGCCTCGGCCGGGTGCGGCTCGTAGGTGCCGCCCGCGTCCTCGACGCCCTTGCGGGTGGCCGTCGCGATCTTGTGCATCAGCTCCAGGTTGAGCTCGTCGGACAGCTGCAGCGGCGGCGCCGGGTAGCCGGCCTGCGAACCGGCGTGCTCGATGCTGGCCGGCTCCACGCCCTCACCGAGCATCGCCAACGCCTCGTTGACGAAGGTGCCGATGACCCGGCTGGTGAAGAAGCCGCGGCTGTCGTTGACCACGATCGGGGTCTTGCCGATGGCCAGGGTGTAGTCGAACACGCGGGCCAGCGCCTCGTCAGAAGTCTTCTCGCCCTTGATGATTTCCACCAGCGGCATCTTGTCGACCGGCGAGAAGAAGTGGATCCCGATGAAGTCCTCTTGGCGCTTCACGCCGGTCGCCAGACCGGTGATCGGCAGCGTCGAGGTGTTGGACCCGAGCAGCGCGTTGGGCTCGACGATGTCCTCGATCTCCTGGAACACCTTGTGCTTGAGTTCCTGGTTCTCAAAGACCGCCTCGATCACGAAGTCGACGCCCTTGAAGGCCTCGGGGTCGGCGGCCGGTGTGATGCGGTCGAGTAGTGCCTTGCTCTTCTCCTCGGTGGTCTTGCCACGCTGAAGCGCTTTGGCCTCAAGCTTTTCCGAGTAACCCTTGCCCTTCTCGGCGGCCTCCAGGCTGACGTCCTTGAGCACCACCTCGAAACCGGCCTTGGCCGACACGTAGGCGATACCGGCGCCCATCATCCCCGCGCCCAGCACACCGATCTTGTTGATCTTGACCGGCTCGATGCCGTCGGGCCGCGACCCGCCGCCGTTGATGTGCTGCAGGTCGAAGAAGAACGCCTGGATCATGTTCTTGGCGACCTGGCCGGTGACCAGCTGGGTGAAGTAGCGGCTCTCGATGCGGCTGGCCGTGTCGAAGTCCACCTGCGCGCCCTCGACGGCCGCGTCCAGGATGGCGCGCGGCGCGGGCATGGGTGCGCCCTTGAGCTGCTTCTTCAGCAGCGCCGGGAACGACGGCAGGATGCCGGCCAGCGCGGGGCTGGACGGGGTGCCGCCCGGCATCTTGTAACCCTTTTTGTCCCAGGGCTGTTCGTGCGAATCGGGATTGGCCTTGATCCACGCCTTGGCGGCGGGGACCAGCTCCTCGACCGAGCCGACGAGCTCGTCGACCAGGCCGATCTCCTTGGCCTTGTCAGCCTTGAACCGGGTGCCCTGCGACAGGATGTTCATGAAGGCGTTCTGAATGCCGAACATCCGCACGGTGCGGGTAACACCGCCCCCGCCGGGCAGCAGGCCCAGCGTCACCTCGGGCAGGCCGACGACGAGGCCCTTGACGTCCGCGGCTATGCGGTGGTGACACGCCAGCGCGATCTCCAGGCCGCCGCCGAGCGCGGCGCCGTTGATGGCGGCCACCACCGGCTTGCCCAGGGTCTCCAGCGCGCGCAGGTCACGCTTGACGCTCTCGACGGTGTCGAACGCCTCGCCGGCGTTCTCCGGGCCGAGGTTGATCATGGCCTTGAGGTCACCGCCGGCGAAGAAGGTCTTCTTCGCGCTGGTGATGACCACGCCGGTGATCGAATCCTTCTCAGCCACAAGGCGTTCCACAGCGTTGTGCATGGACTCGCTGTAGTGCTCGTTCATCACATTGGCCGACCCGGTGGGGTCGTCCAAGGTCAGGGTGACGATGCCGTCGGCATCTTTATCCCACTGAATGGTGTTCTCTGCCATGGCCTTAAACCCTCTCGATGATGGTGGCGACACCCATGCCGCCGCCGATGCACAGCGTGATCAGGGCGCGACGCGCGTTGCGGCGCTCCAGCTCGTCGACCATGGTGCCGGTGATCATGGCGCCGGTGGCGCCCAGCGGGTGGCCCATCGCGATGGCGCCACCGTTGACGTTGAGCTTCTCGTCCGGGATGTGCAGATCCTTTTGGAACTTCAGCACCACCGACGCGAACGCCTCGTTGAGCTCGAACAGGTCGATGTCGTCGATCGTCATGCCGGCGCGGTCGAGCACCTTCTGCGTCGCCGGGGTCGGGCCGGTCAGCATGATGACCGGGTCCGAGCCACTGGTGGCGGTCGCCACAATGCGGGCCCGGGGGGTCAGGCCCTGCGACTTGCCCGCGGCTTCCGAGCCGACCAGCACCAGCGCGGCGCCGTCGACGATGCCCGAGCTGTTGCCGCCGGTGTGGACGTGGTTGATCTTCTCGACGTAGTGGTACTTGGTCAGCGCCACGTCGTCGAAGCCGCCCATCTCGCCGATGCCGTCAAACGCGGTCTTCAGCTTGCCGAGGCCCTCCAGCGTGGTGTCGGGCCGCATGTGCTCGTCGTGGTCGAGGATGACCAGGCCGTTCTGGTCGCGCACCGGCACGACCGACTTGGCGAAGTAGCCGCCCGACCATGCCGCCGCCGCCTTCTCCTGCGAGCGCAGCGCGTAGCGATCGACGTCCTCGCGGGAGAAGCCCTCGATCGTCGCGATCAGGTCGGCGCCGATGCCCTGCGGGACGAAGCCGATCTGGTAATTGGTCTCGGGGTCGGTCGCCCAGGCGCCGCCGTCGGAGCCCATCGGGACGCGGCTCATCGACTCGACACCGCCGGCCAGCACCAGGTCGTCCCAGCCGGACCGGACCTTCTGCGCGGCGGTGTTGACGGCCTCGAGGCCCGAGGCGCAGAACCGGTTGAGCTGCACGCCGCCGGTGGTCTCGGGCAGGCCGGCCGCCAGCACCGCGGTGCGGGCGATGTCACCGCCCTGGTCACCGACCGGGGACACGACGCCCAGGATCATGTCGCTGATCAGGTTCTCGTCCAGGTCGGGGAACCGCCGGCGGAGCTCGTCAACCAGGCCGACGACCAGGTTGAGCGGCTTCACCTCGTTCAGCGAACCGTTGCGCTGCTTGCCCCGCGGGGTGCGGATGGCCTCGTAGATAAAAGCTTCTTCGGACATGACGACTTCCTGCTCTCCGAATAGGGTTCAAACCGTCTTCAAGACTAGGTTCCGCACCACCCTAACAGGGCCCCCGGCCAACCTGTTGGTTGACCAAGACGGCCCAGCTCAGGGGCGCCTGGTGACGGCCATCACGCGGCGCTTGGGGCATGGCCGCAGCCCCTGCGGACGGGGCATGGCCGCCAACCGCCCCCGAACGTGCACCTATCTTGCTGCTCGACGTCGGGCGTGAAGATGACTTCACCCTCGCCGCTAATGCATTGTGCCGGGTCGGACTGCCCCCGCCTAAGCTCGACCACCATGACGGTGTCGCGACTGCGCCCCTACGCGACCACGGTGTTCGCCGAGATGTCGGCGCTGGCCGCGCGGATCGGAGCGGTCAACCTCGGCCAGGGGTTCCCGGACGAGGACGGACCCCCGGCGATGCTGAAGGCCGCCCAGGAGGCCATCGCCGGGGGCGTCAACCAATACCCACCGGGCATCGGCATCGCCCCGCTGCGGCACGCCATCGCCGCCCAGCGGCAGCGCCGTTACGGCATCGCCTATGACCCCGACACCGAGGTGCTGGTGACGGTCGGCGCGACGGAGGCCATCGCCTCGGCGGTGATCGGGCTCGTCGAACCCGGCTCCGAGGTTCTGCTCATCGAGCCCTTCTACGACTCCTACTCGCCGGTGGTGGCGATGGCCTCCGCGCAGCGGGTGGCCGTGCCGCTGGTCCCCGATGGCCGCGGTTTCGCCCTGGACGCCGAGGCCCTGCGCCGGGCGGTGACGCCACGGACCCGCGCGCTGATCGTCAACTCGCCGCACAACCCGACCGGCATGGTGCTCAGTGCCGACGAGTTGGCCGCAATCGCCGAGGTCGCGATCGCGGCCGACCTGTTGGTGATCACCGATGAGGTGTACGAGCACCTGGTGTACTCCGCCCCTGCCGGCAGGCGGCATCTGCCGCTGGCCGGTTTCGACGGCATGGCCGAACGGACGATCACCATCTCGAGCGCCGCCAAGATGTTCAACTGCACCGGCTGGAAGATCGGATGGGCTTGCGGCCCGGCGCATCTCATCGCCGGAGTGCGCGCGGCCAAACAGTATCTGAGCTATGTCGGCGGCGCGCCGTTTCAGCCGGCGGTGGCCTTGGCACTGGAGACCGAGGACGCGTGGGTGGCCGGCCTGCGCGCCACTTTGCAGGCCCGACGCGATCGACTGGCCGCCGGGCTGATCGACGTCGGGTTCGAGGTGCACGACAGCGCGGGCACCTACTTCCTGTGCGCCGATCCGCGCCCGCTGGGTTACGACGACAGCGGCGCGTTCTGCGCGGCTTTACCGGAAAAGGCTGGCGTGGCCGCGATCCCGATGTCGGCCTTCTGCGACCCTGCCGCTACGCAGGGACCGGCCGACGTGTGGAATCACTTGGTGCGCTTCACCTTCTGCAAACGTGACGACACCCTCGACGAAGCGATCAAGCGACTGGCCGCCCTGAAGAACGGGCCGGCCGGTTAGCCGACGGCCCCCATCACCCGCTTGCGCAGGCCCTCCAGCGCGGCGTGCAGGATTTTGTTTCCGGCCGAGCGCACCCAGAACCCGGGCAGCGGCGCTCTGAGCTCGATCGTGAGGGTGAACCGCACCCGGGTCTTGTCGTCGCCCTCACGCTCCAGGTTGTATTCGCCATGCTGAGCGTGCTGCTGGGCGGTCTTCTGCGCATCCCAGACCATCCAGTCCGGACCCCAGTGGTATTCGACCATCTCGGTATCCGCGATGCCGCTCACCCTGATCGTCATCTTCACGTGGTGCGGCAGGCCGTCGGGATATCTGTCGACGACTTCGACCCGCTTGTGCAACGGAGACCACGAGGGCACGGCGTCCATGTCGGCCAGCGCCTCCATGATCACATCCGGGGGCGCCTCAATGACAATCTCAGACGATGCGCGTATGGCCACCAGCTACCAAATTAGCAATCGCGCTGCCCCGGCGAGCCGAAAAACCGGGATTACGTTGCCTTGTCCGGATTGCCTCCACCCTGGATCAGGGCGCACAGCCCCTTCATCGACGAGTCGAGGACGCTCTCGGCCGCCCGCCGCACGATGAACGCGGGCACGGGCCGGCCGGGCTCGACGGTGACGTCGAAGCGCACCCGAGTCTGGTCAACCCCTTCGGGTTTGAGGGTGTACTCGACGTGCTGCCCATGCTGCTGGGAGGTTCCCTTGGCGTCGTAGACGACCCAATCGGGGCCCCAGTGGTATTCCAGGACCTCTTTGTCGACCAGCCCGAGAATCTTGATGGTGGTTTTGACGTGGTGCGGCCGGCCGTCGGGATACCGGTCCATCACTTCGATGTGTTTGTGCAGCGGCGACCACGATGACAGGACGCCGACATCTGTCAGCGCTTCCATGACCACTTCAGGCGGCGCGTTGACGACGAATTCCCGTGATGCTTTGACGGCCACTGGTGATCAACTTAGCAACCCCGCCACCGACGCGGACCGGATCGCCGTAAACAGTTATCTACCAGTCGATTTCGTCGAGCGGCGTGGTCGCGGCCGGTGGCCGTCCGACAGGCCCGGGCGGAGTCCGCGAAAAACGCGGGGCGGGCGCGGCCTGGTCGGCGCCGTGGGCGGTGATCACCGTGGACCGCGCCCGCAGGTGCTCATCGACGGCGGCCTCGCTCCAGGTCAGTACCGGGGTGACGCAGGCATCGGTGCCGGCGAAGGTCTGCGCCCATTCGTCGCGGGTCCGGCTGGCGAATCGACGGGCGAAGACCTCCCGCATCCGCGGATAGGAAGTCTTGTCGTGTTGGGCGGGCAGGTCGCCGCTCGACAGGCCCAGCCCATCGAGCAGCGCCGCGAAAAACTGTGGCTCGATGGCGCCGACGGCGACGTATTTTCCGTCGGCGGTCTCATAGCAGCCGTAGAAGGGGGCGCCGCCGTCGAGCAGAAACGATTCGCGTCGGTCCCGCAGTGCGCCAGTGGACTTCATCGTCCACATCATTTGGGCCAGCAGGCTGACCCCGTCGACCATCGCCGCGTCGATCACCTGCCCCAGGCCCGAACGTTCCCGTTCGTAGAGGGCGGCCGCGATGCCGATCACCACCAGCATCGAGCCGCCACCGAAGTCGGCGACCAGGTTCAGCGGCGGCATCGGTGGCCGGTCAGCGTAGCCCAACGCCGACAGCGCACCGGTCTGCGACAGGTAATTGATGTCGTGACCGGCGCTCAGCGCCAGTGGCCCGTCCTGTCCCCAGCCGGTCATCCGCGCGTAGATCAGCCGCGGATTGACCGCCGCACAGTCGTCCGGTCCGATGCCGAGGCGCTCGCAGGTGCCGGGTCGAAAGCAGTCCAGCAGCACATCGGCCTTGCCGGCCAGCTCCAGCAGCACATTGCGCTGCGTCTTGACGTCCAGGTCGACGATTCGCTTGCCCCGGTGCAGCAGGTCGCGGTCCTCGGCCGGCATGGCCAAGCCGCCTGTTTGGTGGCCGGGGCGGCGCACCCGCACCACGTCCGCACCCAGATCGGCGAGCAACATTCCCGCGTGCGGCCCCGGTCCGATGCCGCCGAGTTCGACGACTCGCACCCCGGCAAGCGGCCCGCTCACGGCCGCTACTTACCCTTCTTCACCTTGAGCACCCGGTCGCGCAGCGCCTTGGTCGCCGAATCGATCGTTCCCTTCACGGCACGCTTGAGCACGAATCCGGGCAGCGGCACGTTCGGGTCCGCGAGAAGCTCGAACTTGACCAGGGTCTCGTTGCCTTGCGGCACCAGCGTGTACTTCCCGTCCTGCGCCTTCTGCTGCGAAGAGCTGACCAGCTTCCAGCTCACCAGGTTGTCGCCCCACGTGTAGGCGACCACCTGTTCGTCGGTGATTCCGGCGACCTTGACCTTCATCTTCACTTGGCGGGGCCGTCCGTCATCACCGGTGTCGAGGATCTGCGCACTTTGATGCGGCTCCGACCATTCGGGCATCGCTTCGAAGTCGGCGATGACGTCCAGGATTTCCTCCGGACTCGCTTCGATGACGATCTCGCGGGATTCTTTGAGTGCCATGGCCCGCACGATACTGGCCTGGCGTCTCACCCGGAACGGATTCGACCGAGCGTACCGTCGTGGCTGTGACTGATGCCGCGACCGATCCCGCATATACCGTCGGTGACTACTTGTTGGACCGTCTGGCCGAGCTCGGCGTCTCGGAGATCTTCGGCGTTCCCGGCGATTACAACCTGGAATTCCTCGACCACATCGTCGCCCACCCCAGCATCCGCTGGGTCGGCAGTGCCAACGAGCTGAACGCCGGTTATGCCGCCGACGGGTACGGGCGGTTGCGCGGAATGTCAGCGTTGGTAACGACTTTCGGCGTCGGCGAGCTCTCCGCGGCCAACGCCGTCGCGGGCAGTTACGCCGAGCAGGTACCCGTCGTGCACATTGTCGGCGGACCGTCCAAGGACGCCCAGGGCACCCGCCGGGCCCTGCACCATTCGCTCGGCGACGGGGACTTCGAGCACTTCCTCCGGATAAGCCGCGAAATCACCTGCGCCCAAGCCAATCTCATGCCCGCGACGGCCCGCCGCGAGATCGACCGGGTGCTGTCCGAGGTGCGCGAGCAGAAACGCCCCGGATACATTCTGCTGTCCACCGACGTGGCCCGCTTCCCGACCGAGCCGCCGGGAGCGCCGCTGCCCCGCTACACCGGCGGCACCAGTCCCCGCGCGCTGGCGATGTTCGTCGAGGCCGCGACCGCACTGATCGGGGACCACCAGCTCACCGTGCTCGCCGACCTGCTGGTGCACCGGCTGCAGGCGATCAAGGAGCTCGAGGCGCTGCTGTCCGCCGACGTGGTGCCGCACGCCACCTTGATGTGGGGGAAGAGCCTGCTCGACGAGAGTTCGCCCAACTTCCTGGGCATCTACGCCGGATCGGCCAGCGCGCCGGCGGTGCGCGCCGCGATCGAAGAGGCGCCGGTCTTGGTCACCGCCGGAGTGGTGTTCACCGACATGGTCAGCGGCTTCTTCAGCCAGCGCATCGACCCGGCCCGCACCATCGATGTCGGCCAATATCAGAGCAGTGTGGCCGGAGAAGTCTTCGCGCCGTTGGAAATGGGCGCCGCGCTCGAGGCGCTGGCCACGATCCTGGCCGGGCGCAGAACCTCCTCGCCGCCGGTGGTGTCGCCGCCGGCGCAGCCCCTACCGCCGCCACCACCGCGTGACCAACCGCTCACCCAGAAGATGTTGTGGGACCGCCTATGTGTGGCCCTGACACCGGGCAACGTGGTGCTTGCAGACCAGGGCACCTCCTTCTACGGCATGGCCGACCACCGGCTGCCACAGGGCGTGACCTTCATCGGTCAACCACTATGGGGCTCAATCGGTTACACGTTGCCCGCCGCGGTTGGGGCGGCGGTGGCACATCCGGACCGCAGGACGGTGTTGCTCATCGGGGACGGCGCCGCGCAATTGACCGTGCAGGAGCTGGGCACCTTCTCACGCGAGGGCCTGTCGCCCGTCATCGTGGTGGTCAACAACGACGGCTACACCATCGAACGGGCGATCCACGGCGAGACCGCGCCGTACAACGACATCGTCAGTTGGAAGTGGACCGACGTGCCCCGCGCACTCGGGGTCACCGACCACCTGGCGTTCCGGGTCCAGACCTACGGCGAACTCGACGATGCCCTGACCGCCGCCGCGGAGCACCAGGACCGCATGGTGTTCGTGGAGGTGATGTTGCCGCGGCTCGAAATCCCCAACCTGCTCGTCGACCTCGTCCAACCGACCTCACCGGACGGCAGCCCGCGCCGCTGAAGCTCTAGCGCGAGTTCGGCGTTCGCTCCGGACTGGCGGATCGCAGGATGGCCTGCACCGTCCGCCGACAACGTCCGCAGTCGGCGCCGGCTCCGCACGCCTGGGCGACTTGTTTCGTGGTCGACGCCCCGCATTGCACCGCCTCGGTCACGGTTTGACTGGTGACTCCGTTACACAGGCACACGAACACCGGCGAGTCCTCAGTCCGCCTCGATGCGCATCATGTTGGTGAAGCGGCCGACGAATATCGGGGGGTAGGCCCCCACTCCGGCACCGGACAGCCATTCAGCCGCTGCGTCGGGATGGTCAATCCATCGCCGCGCGCTTGCTTCGTCCGGCAGCTCCGACATGATCAGCACCTCATGATCGTCGTCGAAAGCCCGGAATACCCAAGTCTTTTGAACACCGGCCGCAGCGAATCTGTCCATGGCCGAAGACACTTGGCTGGTCAAGGTTGAAACGTCGTTGACCGAGGCGACGGCGGCCACCACGACGCCGGGTGCGGCCGGGGTCTTCGGTGGCTGCGCGATGAACCTGTCGACGATTTCGCCGGCGAAGACCGCGGGGATGTCTTCCACGCCGGCCTCGTCGAACCAATCGAAGAAGACGCGGGACCGCAACAGCTCCACGATCGGCTCACGGCTGTGGACGCCGATCATCACCAGTACCCGGCCGTGGTCGTGGGTGGAGGTGTAGACCAGCACGTGGTGCGCGCCGATATCGGCCAGGGCGGCCCTATTCCGTTCCAGCAGCGGCCATACCCGGGTGGGATCGGGGACGCGGTAGTCCGACGCGATCACCATCGAGTGGATATCACCGTTGTTCATCGGAGTTGGTCTTTCATCACTTTCCCCGTCGCGTTGAGTGGAAGTGAATTGAGGAACTCTACCGTGCGCGGCACCTTGAATCCGGCCATGCGTTCGCGACACCAGCCGATCAATTCGTCGGCGCTGACGTCGCCTTTGCGGACCACGAAGGCTTTGCCGACCTGGCCCATCCGGTCGTCGGGGACGCCGATGACGGCCGCCTGCGCGACGGCAGGGTGGTTGAGCAGGAACCCTTCGATCTCGGCCGGGTAGGCGTTGAAGCCGCCGACGATGAACATGTCCTTTTTGCGGCCGACGATGCGTAGCCGTCCGGCCTCGGTGAAGTTCCCCAGATCTCCGGTGTGCAGCCAGCGGTCGTCATCGATCGCTTGTGCGGTGGCCTCCGGTTCGTCCAGATACCCCTTCATGACTCCGTAGCCGCGGACCAGTACCTCGCCGTCATCGGCGATGCGCACCTCGACCCCCGCGCACGGCACGCCCGCGGTGGTGGCGACATCCTCGAAGGAATCGCCCGGCAGCGAAAGCGTGACGTTGCCGGCCTCGGTGAGCCCGTAACCCGTCATCAACGTTTGGAACGGCAGTTCGTCATGGATGCGACGGACCAGTTCGACGGGGATGTCCGCGGCGCCGGTGACACCCGCACGCAGTGACGACAGCCGGGACTTGTCCTGCACCGTCAGCAACGAGTGATACAGCGTCGGGGGGCCGGGGAGCATCGTGATGCGTTCGCGTTCAATGAGATCCACCACCGTGTCGACGTCGAACACCGGGACCGGCAGCATGGTGGCACCGCGCAGGAATGACGTAATCAGACCCGCCTTCAGGCCGAACGTGTGAAAGTACGGGTTGATCTGCAAATAGCGATCGCCCTCGCGCAGGTCCGCAAGCGTCGCCCACTCCTCATACATGCGCAGCGTTTGGCCGTGACTCAGCATCGCCCCCTTGGGGCGCCCGGTCGTGCCGGAGGTGAAGATGATGTCGGAGGTGTCGGTGCCGCTCACCGACCGCTCGAACGGTGAACCGCTGGACAGGAAGTCGGACTTCAGGTCGATGACGGGCACTCCCGCCGGCGCGGTGTAATCCTGGTCCAGGAAGCCCTTTTGGACCAGGACGGCCTTCACCCTGCTGCGGACGATGATGTCGCCGGCTTCTTGGGTTTTGAACCGGGTGTTGACCGGGATGAGCACACCACCGGCGGTGAGCAACCCGAACGCGGCGACGATCCACTCGGCCGAATTGGGTGCCCAGATCGCGACCCGGTCACCCTTTTCGACGCCGAGTTCAGCGAAAGCGCCTGCGGCGCAGCGGATTCGCTCGACCACCTGCTTGAAAGTCAAGCGCAGCGGACCGTCGACGACCGCTTCCGCGTCGCCGAACCGGTCCGCCGCGCTCAAGACCATCTCGGGGATGGTCTGCCATGCCGGTACTGGCCGGTGCGTCACACCGTGACGAGTCGACCGAGGTTGCCGCCCATGATCTTTGCCTGGTCCTCAACGGACAGGTGCGACAGCGCGTTGACGTAGAACGTCGGCTCCGCCAGTCCCTCCGGGTGCGGCCAGTCCGAGCCGTACAGCACCTGGTCCACGCCGACGAGGTTGACCAGATCGTCGATTCCGTCCTCGAAGAACGGGCTGACGTGGATCCGGTTCTTGACCATCTCGACGGGGTCGCTCGGAAAAACTTCCGGCGCCTTCCGGAAGACCTCGGCCAGGCCGTCCAGCAACGGGGTCATCCACTTCGAACCGGCCTCGACGATCGCGACCTTCAGCTTCGGGTGGCGGTACAGCGCGCCGTGAATCACCCAGGAGCCCACCGCGTCCTGGATCGGCCGCCATTCGTTGAGGATGCCCATCGCATTGGTTTGGAAGGGCAGCATCTCTTGTTCGGCGCCGTCCCACTCGGAGGTGTACCGCGAATAGCCACTGTCGCTGGAGTGCATGCCGACCAGTACGTCGTGCTCGACGACCCGCTCCCAGAACGGGTCGAATTCGGGCACCGCGAACGACCGCGGACCGCGGAACCCGGGGACCGGCGCGGGGCGGACCAGGATGGCGCGGGCGCCGCGCTTGACGGCCCACTCCAGTTCCTCAATCGCCTTCTCGACGATCGGCAGGGTGATGACCGGGGTGGTGAAGATCCGGTTCTGGTAGTTGAACCCCCAGACCTCGTCCAGCCACTCGTTCAGCGCGTGGATCAGCACGTGGACGGCGACCGGGTCGTCGCGCAGCCGTTCCTCGAGGAGGCTGGCCAGTGTCGGGAACATCAGCGTGCGGTCCAGACCCAGCTCGTTCATCTTCTCCAGGCGCGGGCCGGGCTCGAAGAACGCCGGGATCGCGCGCATCGGCTCGCCGAACAGTTCGCGCTTGCTCTTCCCGTCCGGGTTGCCGTACTTGAAGTACTCCTCCCAGGCACCCGGCCGGGCGACGACCTCGAAAGTCGGGTTGGGGATGTAGTTGCTGATGTGGCCGCGGATGGCGATCTTCGTCCGCCCGTTGATCTGCACGTACTGGATGAAGTCCTTGTACTCCTTGGGCAGGAACTTGGTCAGCGCCTCCGGCGGCTCGTACAGGTGATTGTCGGCGTCAAAGATCGGAAACGGGACGTCTTCCCGATGCGACAACTGGCCCATGAAATCCTCCTTCTTGATTTGTGAGAATACTATTCTCTACAGCCGCCAAATCGCAACGCGGTTCCGTCGAACCACCGGTTCGACGGGATCAGCACGACACGAAGATCTTGTAGGTGGCGTCGGCCGGTTCACCAGGCTTGTCGGTTCGGTAACCGTTGGCGGTGCCGGAGACGGTGAACTTGTCGCCCGTCATGCTCATGTCTGCGCTGCCGCCATCACCCCGCGAGTACATGCCGGTGAAGCCACCCAGGTTTTGGATACGCACCGACTCGACCGTCGCGGGTTGCGCGCTCTCGTCGACGATGAGCTTGGCGCCGGCAAAATCGCCGCCGATCTCGATCGTCCGAGTCCAGTCCCGCTGGCCGCACTTCACGATGTGGAAATTCCGGTTGTTGCCGTTCACGGTGACCGATGCCGTGCTGGCGATTTGGGCTGGCGGGCGCGACGTGCATGCGCTGACCAAAGCAATGGCCAGGACTGCGGTAGCGGCCACGATCCGATTCCGCATCGGGTCACCTCCATCCTCGTTGACGAAAGTTCTTGGGCCTGCAGCGATGATGTTATTCTCGCCAAAAGAGAATGCCAATATCGGGTTGTTGTCGAGGAGCGATAACAGATGGTGGACCTGGAGATCGACGACGGCTTGGCGGTGGTCACCATCGACCGTCCGCACGCGCGCAACGCCATCGGTCTGGACACCATGGACCAGCTGGAGAAGGCGCTCGATGCGGCGGCGGATGCGCGGGCGCTGGTGATCAAGGGCGCCGGGGACAAGGCTTTCGTCTCCGGTGGTGACCTCAAAGAATTGAGCGCGCTGCGGACCGAGGAGGCCGCCGCGGCCATGGCCCGGCGGATGCGGTCCATCTGCGATCAGCTGGCGGACTTCCCCGCCCCGGTCATCGCCGCGCTCAACGGCCACGCGTTCGGCGGCGGCGCCGAAGTCGCGGTCGCCGCCGACATCCGAGTGGCCGCCGACGATGTCAAGATCGCCTTCAACCAGGTGCAGCTGGAGATCATGCCGGCCTGGGGCGGAGCCGAGCGGCTCGCCACGCTGGTCGGAAAGAGCAGGGCGCTGCTGTTGGCCGGCTCGGGAACCGCCCTCACCGCGGCCGATGCCGAACGCATCGGCTTGGTGGATCAAGTAGTGCCCCGCGGCGTGTTCGACTCGCCTGACCAGGGGTGGCGAGCCGTCGCACGGTCGCTGGCACGCCAGCCCGCGGCCGCGATAAAGCGGGTAATCCGCGGAGTTTCCGCCGAGGAGGCGATAGCATCCTTCGCACGGTTATGGGTTGCCGACCCGCACTGGCAGGCCGCAGAACGGGTGATGAACCGCAACGCCAAGCCGCGCCCGGCAGCCGGAGGAGCGTCATGACCACGATGAAGACAATGATGGGCGTCGGCTCCGTCGTGTCGTTGGCTTCGCTGTTGGCGACAGCGGGTCTGCTGGTGGGAAACGGGCCGGCGCATGCCGACCCGGTCATGCATCACGTCAGATACACCGTCAGCGCGCAGAATCCGATTTACACCAGCATCTATTACCTGGACCATCAGCCCGAAAAGTTCTCCGACTACAGCCACAACCCCTACTCGTTCACACCACACGTCGACGTCGACCTGGCCCCGGGCAAGCCGTGGGGCTTCGATCTGGACATGTCGGACCCCGACCATTACGCGATGGTGGTGGCGAGCACGGGCACCGAGCCCGGCACGCCGGGACTTCACTGTGATCTGGCGGTCGACGGCGCCGTCGTCGTATCCAAGGACGGCCCTAAAGGCGTGCTCTGTTCCCTGCGGAACTGGTGAACCAGCCAGGTCTCCGGCACGCCCTCGATCGGCTGCGGTTCGCCTTCCAGGCGGCGCAAATAGTTTTCGACCAACTCCACCGTCTCGGCATGACCGGCGGACATACCGATTGCCTGCTCGAGCACCAGAAAGCGCGACAGGCTGCTCATCAGCACCGTCCACACCACCGGAGGAATGTCGATGTCCTGGCCCTCGTCTTGAATTCTGGAGCCGTAGCGCTCCAGCGCCGTCGCCACCGCTTGGCGCTGCTCTTCGCGGAAACGCTCGGCGTAATAAGCGATTTCGGCCCGCATGTCCTTGCGATGATTGGCCAGTGCCATGAATTCCATGGAGATTCGCGTGAACGCTGGATCGGTGCCGAATCGCCACAGCGCCCACAGCGGCTGTGGCGACTTCAGCATTTGCGCGTGCGCCTCGAGCGCCTCTTCGGCCCGGCGCCGAAAGACTTCCAGGAAAAGCTCTTCCATGGTGCGGAAGTAGTAGTGCACCAGTTGAGGCTTCAGCCCGGCCTTGTTCGCCAGTCGCCGCGACGTCACCGCGGCGTAGCCCTCTTCGAGCATCAACTGTTCGGCGGCATCGAGCAACAAGACGCGGTTTTTCGCGTCCGGCGCCCCGATTCTGCGGGCCGATGTCATGTGCCTGCTCCGTACTCTGTGCCATCCCGTGCCGACCACACGGATCGTATCGTGGCGCGGCGCGCCGACCTTGACCCTGACATTACCGCCATGCTAAGCAGGTGCTCAGCATATTTTCGGTTCTCGAGATCGGGCGGCGCTACCGATTGCCGCCGACTACACCGGTCAACCCAGCCCAGGGAGACGTAATCCGATGAGCACCTTCGACTCGATCGACTTCTTCACCGATCCGTCACTGGTCCCAGACCCGCACCCTTACTTCGACCACCTGCGCAGCCAGAACCCGGTGCTGCGCCTGCCGCACTACGGCGTGGTCGCGGTTACCGGCTACGACGAAGCCTGCGAGGTCTATAAGGACCCGGACACCTTCTCCAACATCGTCGCCCTGGGCGGACCCTTCCCACCGCTCCCGTTCACGCCCGAAGGCGACGACATCAGCCCGCAGATCGATGCGCACCGCAGCTCCTTCCCGATGAACGAGCACATGGTCACCATGGATCCGCCGGAACACACCAAGGCCCGATCGGTGCTCGCCAAACTGCTGACCCCCAGCCGGCTGAAGCAGAACGAGGAGTTCATGTGGCGCCTGGCCGATCGTCAGCTCGACGAGTTCCTCGGCACCGGTGAGTGCGAGTTCATCGCCGAATATTCCAAGCCGTTCGCCACCCTGGTGATCGCCGACCTGCTCGGCGTGCCGGAAGAGGATCACAAGGAGTTCCGTAAGGTCCTGGGTGCCGATCGCCCCGAGGCGCGGGTGGGCGCCCTGGACCACGAGTCGGTGGGCATCAACCCCCTCGAGTGGCTCGACGACAAGTTCTGTACCTACATCGAGGATCGGCGGCGCGAGCCGCGCGCCGACGTGCTGACCTTCCTGGCGGAAGCCAAGTACCCGGACGGATCGACGCCCCCGGTGATCGAGGTGGTCCGCTCGGCGACATTCCTCTTCGCCGCGGGTCAGGAGACCACGGCGAAACTGCTCAGCGCCGCGCTGCAGGTAATCGGTGACCGGCCAGACATCCAGCAACAGTTGCGTGAGGACCGCAGCCTGATCCCCGGGTTCATCGAGGAATCACTTCGGATGGACAGCCCTGTCAAGAGCGACTCCCGGCTGGCCCGCAAGGCAACCACCATCGGCGGGGTGGACATCCCCGCCGGCACCGTCGTGATGATCCTGCCGGGTGCGGCCAACCGCGACCCACGCCGATTCGAGAACCCGCACGAGTTCGACCTGCGCCGCAAGAATGTGCGCGAACACATGGCGTTCGCCCGTGGCGTGCACTCCTGCCCCGGCGGCCCGCTCGCCCGGGTCGAGGGCCGCGTATCGATCGAGCGGATCCTGGACCGGATGCCACACATCGAGATCAACGAAGCCCATCACGGGCCCGCCGCGGAGCGCCGCTACACCTACGAGCCGACGTATATCCTCCGCGGCCTGAGCGAACTGCACCTGAGATTCACCACCGCGGACGCGGTCGCGCCGGTGGCGTAGGGATTTTCACTGGCGAGCGCTACCGCACCTGCATCCCGGCGAAGTAACAGCCGAGCAAGACCACGGCGATCAACACCACCCACGCGTCGGTCAGTCGGCAGAGCAGGACGGGGGCGTCTCGCACCTCCATGAATTCGCGAAAGATGATGCGCACCTTGACCAGTGCGATGACGATGACGCTCGACGTGACCACGGCGCTGGCTTTCAGCGCCCCGTCGGCGGCGTGGTCTATCCACAGATAGGCCAGCGTCAACGCGGCCAAGATAGTCCAGACGAACAGCAATCTCTTGTTGAATCTGATTCCGATCACCTCACCACGTAGAGCAGCGCAAAAATGAGCACCCAGAGGAAATCAACGGTGTGCCAATACGTTGCGCAGGTCTCGATGATTTCCTGGGAGCGCCGCGCCGGACTCCGGAGTTGGTAGACGACGACGCCGAGGACGACGAAGCCGATCAGCAGGTGGACGAAGTGGATCCCGGTGAGGAAGAAATAGAACATGAAGAAGTCGTTGCGCTCTATGCCATTTCCGGCTTGGACCAGCCGGACCCACTCGAACACCTTGAAGAACAGGAACACCATGGCGAATGCCGCCGTGATGAAGACATCCCGCAGGGCCGCTCGGTAGGCGCCGGCACGAGCCGATTGAACACACCGCGCCACCGACCATGAGCTGAGCAGCAGCACCAAGGTGTTGAAGACCCCGACGCGCAGGTCGAGGTGAGCCTGCGAGTGCAGGAAAAGCTCGGGATTGCGGCCCCGGGAAAACAGGTAGAAGCCGAAATAGCCGGTGAACACCAGGGTTTCGAACAGTACGAAGGCCCACATGTCGGGCTGGCCCGGCACGGCCCTGACGCGTCCGCGCCTGTCGGCTACGTCGGTCACCGCGCCACCGCCTTCTTCCGCGGCAGGTCCGGCAGCTCCCCGGTCCCGAAGTCTTCGCGGCGGATCATCTGAAACAGCATGACGATGAACGTGACCTGGTAGATGCCGAACACGACCATGTCCAGCCACCAGGCGATTTCGCCGTCCCACGCGAACACGCCGCGCCGGAAGATCCAGCAGGGCGCCACGACCACCTCGGTCAGGGCATTGCACAGGTTGAGATAGCCGAACCACTTGGGGAATACCCGATTCTTGTCGAGCAGGATAGCCACCATCCAGATCAGTGAACCAATCAGGAACACTCCCATGGTGCCGTCGAATGACAGGAAGGCGAAGTCATACAGCCATCCGATCAGCTGGGGGTCGCGGTCGGGTCGCAGCGTGCCGACGATCAGGGCGATGTTGAGCAGCAGCATGCCGGGAACTGCGGCGAGCGAGTAGATGACGAGATACGAGTAGCCGAACGCGCGGCTGACCGACATGCGCCGCATGGAATACGCGATGAGGGCATTGTTGACCGTGGTCATGCCGCTGATGGCGAAGATGACCCCGAAGCCGATGGGTATGCCGAGGTGGCGTTCGGCGAACCAGTGGCCCTGCGTCGCGAGGTCCCAGGTGGGCTCCGGTGGGGGCTGGACTTGGGCCACGATGAAGAACATCGGGAAGAACAGGCCGTAGAACACCATGAGCACCGTCCACGCCAGCCACAGTTCTCGCTTGGGGTCGCGCTTCAGATGCCAACCGATTCGGCTATGCAGCGGACCGGTGGGCGGCGTTGCCAAGGACGTCGGCGGGGTGCTCACCGCACTCACGCGGTAGCCAATTCCGCTGGGCTTTCGAGGTTCTCGGCACGCTCGCGATACACGGCTTGCCCCAAGACGACGCCCATCACGACGATCCAGATGGCGATGGCGACATTTTTCACCCAGAACGACAGCAGGCCGTCCCAGGCCAGCGGACCGGTCAACGAGACGCCGACGAATGACGCCGGCACCAGCGCAGCCCCCACCAGAAGATTGAAGTAGGCGACCCAACGGTTGAACACCGGGCGCGACGCGTCATCGAAAAAGATTGCCAGGGCCAAGATTACGCACTGCCCGATGAGAAATGGAACCAGGATGGTGAAGGTGATCCAGGCCAGGTCATTGAGCAGCTGAGTCAGCTCGGGGCTGCGCTCCGGCCGGAAGGCGGCCAGCAGCCAGCAGACATCGGCGACGAGAAACAGTGTCGGACCGCCGGCCGCGCAGCCGAGCATAGCGTAGGAGAAGATCGGCGTTCGATGCGCCATGCGGCGGATCTGCAGCACGATCAGGGCCAGGATCGGCACGAGGCATACCCCGAACCAGTTGAACAGGATCATGCTGGAACGGATTTCCGGGATATGCGCCGGATCGCGGTAGAAGGCAGCCACCTGCTCCGCCGGCATGGTGGGTGACATCGGCGGGTTGAATCCCGGGAACAGGAGGAAAGCGGCGATCCACAGGATCAGCGCCACCGGCAACGTCCAGAGCAGAATCAGCTCGCCATCGGTCCGCCGAGACGCGGTTCGCGCCGATTGGCTACCGCCTGCATCGTTGCCGCCGCCGTCGGACATCAGAACTCCTTCGCCGCACGAGATCGCTGCCGAAATGTGGCTAGTGAGCGAAGCTAGCCGATCGGCTAGCCACGGTCAAGAGCGTCGTCTAGTCTCGGTGCGTGGGAACAGCACGGCAGCCGGACACCGACGAGCAATTCTGGCTCGTCGAGCACAGTCCGGCCCGGACACGGGTACTCGATGCCGCGTTGGAGTTGATCGCCACCCACGGCGTCAGCGGTACGTCGCTGCAGATGATCGCCGACGCCGTCGGTATCACGAAAGCTGCTGTCTACCACCAATTTCGGACCAAAGAGCAGATCGTCATCGCCGTGACCGAGCGCGAACTGGGCCGGCTCGAGCCGGCCCTCGAGGAGGCCGAGGCATACGACGACGGGCCGCAAGCACGAGATGCCTTGTTGGTGCGTGTGGTTGAGATGGCCGTTCGCGATCGCCGGTTGGTGCGCACGTTGCAATTCGATCCCGTCGTGGTCCGGCTGCTGGCCGAGCACAAGCCGTTTCAGCTTTTCATGGACCGGCTGTACCGGGTGCTGTTGAGCGATGCGGGACTGGACGGGCGGATCGAGGCGGCCATGTTCTCCGGCGCGCTCAGCACCGCGGTCATGCATCCACTGGTGGCCGACATCGACGACGAGACCCTGCTCGATCGGGTTACCGACTTGAGCCGGCGCCTGCTCGGACTGCCTCGAAAATCCCGCGACTGAAAGCGATGCGGCTACGTGTCGGCGCGAACCCAGCTCGATATGCCGTCGTGAGCAATACAGATCAGGAACAGACCATCAGGCGCCTGCGCGACGTAGTTCAGATAGTTCTGGCAATCGGAGTTTTCGTCCTTGACCCCGGCCATCGGCGGTGAGCGGAACCACCGAGGCTGGTATCGCCTCGGCGAGCCGCAGAACATCAGCCGGCCGGGCTCCGAGGCGAATGAAACGTAACCGTCGGCGACGCCGAAGGCGTAGTAGGTGGTGTTGTCACAGGGCGCACCGAGAACCTGATGCGGCATGATGCCCGGGGTGCACGCGGGGTAGTCGCAGACGGTCGGTCCGGCCGATGCTGGCGGCGCCGCCACCACACCGGCGCCGAGCAACGCGGCAACCAGGGCCACGATGGATCGCACCCGATTACTCTGCCACATCGGAAAGGAAAATTCTCCTGGTTGGAGAAGATCACCTGAACCGAATGGCGGTCGGCGCCGGGCCATCCGAACACCACTCCGCCCCGCTTCCCGGGGGCGGGCATTTCCGCATGTAAAGGCCACCACAGCCGCCGTCCTCTGCGGAGTTGAGCCCAGGTCAAAGTGATAAGCTGCTTCTCCGTGCACGATCCGGAGAGGCCTGACGCCGACCCATCTGATGATGCGGCGGCCGTGGCCGGTCCCGTCCAACCGGGGGTCGAGTCGAAGGCCGTAGCGCCCCTCCCGGAAGCCGACCCAGAAGATGAAGTTGCCCAGGCCGAAGCGCGCGCCGAGGCGGCTCGGGCACGCCTGTCAAAGCTGCGCCGGGCCGCCGAAAGCGGGGGCGCGGATGACGACTCCGAAGATGTCGAGCAGCGCCCGGCAAAGGCCCGGAAACGGCTGCGGCTCCGGCGTCCGGGACGGCCACGGTGGCTGCGGCGTCCAAAGCGGAAAACAGTAGCGGCCGGCGTCGGCTCCGTGCTCTTCTCGGCCTCTGTCGCCGCGACCGGTTACATGCTGTGGCAGCACCATGTCGCGGTGCACAATCGCCAACTCGCCGCGGAGTTCAGTGCAGCTGCCCGGCAAGGGATCACGGCTTTCATGTCGATTGATCCCGATCATGCCAAGGAAGACGTTCAGCGCACCATCGATGCCTCCACGGGCGACCAGAAGGACCAGCTATCGGTGCTGTCGATCCTGATGGTCAAGAAGGCCGAGGAGACCAAGGTCGGCACCAAGGTCACCATCGAAGCGGTCGCCGTCCAGTCGTTGAGCGACAATGCGGGAGTCGTGCTGGTGGCGGCGAAAACCGATCCCATTGGGCCGGATAACGCCAAACCGCCACCGGCCTTGTTTCGGCTGAGCGTCAACATGAACCGCGACGGCGGCCGGCTCAAGATGTCGAAAGTTGATTTCCTGCGATGACTGTCGAACATGGCTCGTCGCTGGACGGCACCGAAATGGCGACCGACGGCGCCCAGACTTCACCCGACGACGAGAATGGGCGGCCACCCGCCAGCGGGGAGCCGACCCGGTTGCGCCGGCTGGCAGCGATTCGGCGGCGGGCCCAACCGTATTTGGCAAGGTGGCGTTCGATCGTCGCGACAACGTTGGTTATTGCCGCCGTGGGGGTCGCTGCCGGCGTGTACTTCACCCTGTACCGGCCGGATCAGCAGGTCGGCGACGCGGCGGCGCGCCGGGCAATTCAGGCGGCGTCAGATGGTGCCGTGGCCGTGTTGTCGTATTCCTATGACCATTTGAACCGCGATTTCGACAACGCGAGATCGCATCTCACCGGCGACATGCTGGCCTACTACAGCAAATTCAGCGACGAGGTCGTCGCGCCGGTGGCACAGAAGGGCCGACTGACGGCGACGGCCAAAGTGATTCGAGCCGCGGTCTCGGAATTGCATCCCGATTCCGCCGTCGTGCTGGTTTTCGTCGACCAGACCACCAAAAGCGTGCAAAAGAAAGATCCCGAGAATACGCAGAGCAGCGTCTTGGTCACGCTGACAAAAGTCAACGGTTCCTGGCTGATCGCAAAATTCGACCCGTCCGGATGAGCGCGGCAGATCTTGTCTTAACCATTACCAGGCGACCCGCAGCAGTGTAACGTCATCGCTCGGGAAAGCCGCAACCGACGGCGAAAAGGTGCCGTAGGCACTGTCGGATTTCGCGCTTCGAGGAGCACCTGATGCGTTCAGTCAAAACACTCACCACCGCAACGCTATTGGCCGCCACCGCATTCGTCGGTTTGAGCACTGCATCCCCAGCCCAGGCGATAACCAAGGAAGACGTCGCCATCAACGGGACTTTCCGCGCCACGTCCATTGGCGATTGGGCCCAAAGAAATGATCAGTACTTCGGCGAACCGACGGTTTACCAAACATGGACCATCAGTTCGACGTGCGACACGACCCTGGCCTGCCACGGCTCGGTGACGAGCGACCAGGGCTGGACCGCGGCCCTGTACATGAACGACGGGGAGATGTGGAAGGTGAGGCGCGAAGTGCCGAACTGGGAGCGGTGCCAGGACGGCACCGCGTTCCCCGGCCAGCAGACCTTCTTCTTCTACCCGGTGAACGACAACGGTGGGTTCCAGATCGGATCGCAGGTCTTCTCGGGCAAGGACAAGACGGTCGGCCCAAGCGGTGCCTGCGGGCAAAACCAGTGGCTTGATATCACGATGCCGTTGCGCCTCGACCAGCTCTCCTGACCGGACAGTCGTAGCTGCATTGACCGGCCTCTCGGGCCGCTTCGGCTGACGGCGAAGTCAGGTGGGAAGCATGTCCTTCCACGTCTTAGGCGCTTTCGGAGCAACGAGATCCGACTGCTGGTACAGCTTCCCGTCCGGACCGACATACCGGCCGGTGCGCGGATCGTACTTTGCCACCACGACCGAGGGCTCGGGCTTGGATGCGTTGGCTCCGAACGAACTTGGCGCAGCCTGAGGACCTTGGCCGCCGGCCGGTTTGTCGGCGGGGGCGGGGTCGGCCGGCGCGGAATCGGGAGGAACTAGCGGGGCTAACGGCAGTGCCGGCGGCGCGGCGGGCGGCGGCGGAAGTTCTCCCGCCACGGGGACGTCGAGTGGCGCAATGGGCGGCAGGTCCGCCGACATTCTCGACATCGGTAGCGACGGGCCCGACGACGGCAACGGCGGAACGGCGGCTCCGACCGTGCCCGGTGGCGGATTTTCTCCGCGCGGGCCCGCAGGGGCGCCGCGCGGCACCGCGCCCGGCGGCAGCGGCGTTCCCTCGACCGGGCCGAAAATCCTGTCGTTGGTAGTGATCCGGTCATCGGGCGGGACACCCTGGGCTATCAGATTCGGGTCCAGCGGATAGGGACCGAGGGTGTGCTGGCGCATCGCCAGCGGCATGTACGGCTTGTCGCTGTTGCAGATTTCGACGGTCGGCGCGCGCTTACCCGGGTGACCCATGCACGGATAGTTGCGGGCACCGCGAACCCCGATGGGTGAATCCTGCGGAAGTTTGCAATACAACCCGTCCGGTGTGTCGATGTCGGTGAGGTCGTCCGGGGATCGCCAGGTGTTGGGCGGCATGAAGCCGACCGTGCAAATAGGCGGATCGTCGACGGTGGCGGCGAAGTCGCCGTAAGCCCTACCGTCGGGATGGTTTTCACCCTGAGCGGCCTCCTCGATCGCAACCCCCGACGGCAACAACACGAGTAACTGCTCGATCGACGGATGGTAGGTGACGCCGATCTGCCCGATGGTGGTCAGGTTGGCAAGCAACACCGGCAGCGTCGGTTTGATTTGTTCCAGAAGCCGGGATGCTTCGTTCGCCGCGTCAGGGCCCGTCTGCAGGATGGTGCGGAAGTGAGAATCGTTGTTCACCAACGTATCCGAGATGCCGGCGAAGCTGCGCGCCCATGTTCTGATCGAATCCGTGGTGCGCGCCTGGGTGTCCAGCAGCGGCCCGGTGTCTTCGGTGAGGGCTCGGGTGCGATCGACGACACCGTTGGCGTCGCGGGACAGCGTCTTCGAGGAATCGAGCAGTGACCCCAAGTCGTAACCGGAACCGTTGAAGCCCTGAAAGGACTCGTCGAGCAATTGGCCGAGCTTGGTCTTGGGGATGCTCTGGACCAAGGCATTGACCTGCTCGAGCATCGGGCCGACCGGCTGCGGAATCGTCGTGTCCCGCACCGTGATAACCGAGCCGTCATGCAGATAGGGCGGCGAGTCGGTTTTGGGCCGCAGGTCCACGTACTGTTCACCCACCGCGGAGACACTGAGCACCGACGCTGTCAGGTCCGCGGGCACCTTGGGTGAAGTGCTCAGCGACAGCGTCGCTTTCGCGCCGGTCGGCGTCAAACCCACGGCGGTGACCTTGCCGAGCTGAACCCCCCGATAGGTCACGTTGGAAAACCGGTACAGGCCGCCGGTGGCCGGCAGCTCCAGTGTCACCGTCATCCGGCCGATGCCCAGCAACGTCGGCGCTTGGATGTAGAAGAGGACCATTGCGATTACCCCAATGGTTCCGGCGATCGCGAAAACCGCGAGCTGGATACGAACGAAGCGCGTCAGCATCTATCCACCGGCTCCCGTTCCAGGTGCGTCTGCGGGCGCCGGCGCCTGACCGAGACCCGCGTCGGGCACCGGGGCCGCGCCAGGCGGCGGCCCAGGCAACGGTGCCGCATTCGGCGGCGGCCCAGGCAACGGTGCCGCATTCGGCGGCGGCCCGGGCAACGGGGCCGCATTCGGCGGGGGGCCCGGCGGGGGTCCATAATTCCCCGGTGGCGAACCCTGGCCCGGCACTGCACCCGCCGGTGGTGGGGGCAGCGGCAACGCGTTGGGGTCGACCCACGGCGGCCTCAGCGGATTATGCAGCGGATCAAGTGTGTAATTCATCCGATACGGGTCCCCGGGCACCGGTGGCACGGGCATATCCAGCTGCCCCCAGTGGGTGCCTAAGAACAAGCCCTTCTTGAGCCGTGGAATCGTGATGTCGAAATCGAAATGCAGGTTGAAGAAATCGCCTCGGACCGCTCGGTCGACGAAGTTCTGAGTGAACGGGAACACGAACGACGCCGCGATGGCCGCGCCGAAGTCGGGCCCGACGTCGGCGAGCGCTTTGATGGTCGGCTCCAGGTTTTTAAGGTTCGTGACCAGGTCGGCCTGGGAGTCGTTGACCAGCCGGGTGGCGGTGTTGCTGAACACACGAAGGTGATCCAGGGCGGCCGTCAGACGCGGCCGCTCCTTGATCAACACCTCCAGCGCGGGCGGAATCTTGTTGATCGCCTGGGTGATTACGTCGCGTTGGTCGGCGAACGTGGCCGACAGCCGATTCAGCGCCTGGATCGAGGCAACGATGTTGTCCCGCTGGTCGTCCAGAGTTCCCACGAACGTGTCCAGCCGGGTAATCAGATCACGCACCGCGCCCTCGTGCCCGGACAGGGCAGCCGAGAAATTGTGAATGACCTCCCCGATCTGTCCCAATCCACCGCCATTGACCACCGCGCCCAGCGACGACAGCGTCTGCTCGGTCGACGGGTAGGCCGATGACCGGCTGAGCGGAATGGTGGCGCCCGGCTGCAGCCGCCCGATTCCCTGCTGGCCCAGCGGCGTATTGAGCTCCACATGCATCGAGCCCAGCAGGCTGGTCTGACCAACGGTCGCCACCACGTTGGCCGGGACCACCACATCACGCTTGACCGAGATCTCGACGTCGGCGTGCCAGCCCTGCACCCGCATCGCACCCACACTGCCGACGACGACGTCGTCGACCATCACCGGTGAATTCGACTCCATCGTACCGACATTCGGGAGTTCGACGTGGTAGATGTTGGCCCCCGGGCCGCGCCCGACCGCACCGGGCAGCGGTAGTGAATTCAGGCCGTGGAAGGCGCATCCCGTCGCCGTCACCACCACACAACAGCCGACGGCGAACACCCGCTTAGCGGCAACCCGGGCAATCATTGTTGTGGCCCTTCGTCTGGCAGCAGCATGCCGGACACGGTCGGCGCCGGCGGTGGGGGCGCCGGTGTCGACGGTGGCGGTGGCAGCGGCATCGCCGCGCCCGGTATCCGCTCCGGCGGCACCGCCCCCGGCGGTCCCACCGGATCACCCGGCAGGCCGGTGTAGGCCGACACGGCGGGCGGGGTCTCCGGCGGGCCGGGTTTCGGGCCCTCGCCGCCGGGCGCCAGGCGGGGTTCGGTGTAGAGAACCTTGGACGGGTCAACCGACTTCTGTATGAACGGGTTTAGGGGAATTGGCGAGTTGTTCCAGCTGGTCTGCCGCAATCCGGGTCCGAGGAACAGGGAGCACAGCTTGCCCGATTCGACCGCGGTGATGTTCTCGATGGCGCCGATCTGCGTGCAACCCGGCACCGACAGCAGAACCTGACCTCCCCACGTGGGATTCGCCATATTCATCAGTCCGAACCCCCCCACGATGGTTCCGGTGTCGGCGTTGTAGTCGTTGAAGAAGTTGCCGAACGCGTTCGGCGAGGTGTGCAGAATGTTTTCCAGGGCCATGTGGTGATCGACCAGGTTCTGTGTGACATCGGCCAATCGGGCGATCTGCTCGCTGGTCTGGTTGCGAGTTCCGGCGATGAACCGCCGTACCTCCCCGACCGCCGTCGACAGATCGGTCAGCGCCGCGTCCAGGTCGGATTTGCTGTCGTTGACCACGCTGGTGAGCGTGGCCAGGCGACCGTTGAACTGCTCGATCTGGACGTTACTGTCGCGCAGCGCGCCGACGAAGGTCTGCAGGTTTTTGATGATGTCGACGATGTTGCCGCTGCCGTTGGCGAGGATCCGCCCAACGCCTGACAGTTGGCCGAGTGTTTGGCGAAGCTTGTCGCCATTGCCGTCCAGCGCGTTGGCGGCGCTGTCGATGAACCGGCCCACCGATGTGCCCGATACCCCACTCTTGGGTCCCAAATCCGTTGCCAGCCGCATCAACTGGGTTTTGACCTCGTCCCACTCGACCGGCACTGCGGTGCGTTCGACTGGTATGACCGCCCCGTCGCGCATGACCGGCCCGCTGTCGCGATAGGCCGGCGTGAGTTGGACGTACCGGGACGCCACCAGATTCGGGGCGACGATAACCGCCTTCGCGTCCGCCGGAATGGGCACCCCATGGTCGACCGAGAGGACTATCTTGGCCTGGGTGCCCTGCGGCTGAATGGATTTGATGTTGCCGACCTTGACACCCGAAACCCGCACCTCGTCATGGGGGTAGATCGCGGTGGCGGTGGTGAAATAGGCGGTAATCGTTCGTGGGCCGAAGAACGTGTTACGGACGACCACGGCGGTGCCGGCAACGATCAGCCCGACCAAGGCAACCGCCGTCACGGCCGCCAGCCGCTTGCGCGGCATCCGGGAGATCCGAGAGGTCACTGTGATCCTCCGATCCGTCCACCCAACGTGCAGCCAGGGCATTGTGGAATGGAGTTGTACGGCCAGGGGGTCAGCGCCCGGGGTACCGGCGACGGGAAGCCCGGACCCTTAGACGTGTCGAAGGTGCGGAAGCCCCAGAGGTAGTCGATCAACTCCTGGAAGAGTTGCGGGATAAGGAAGTTCGGGGCGAACGCCTGATAGGCGTACATGCCGGAGATGGCCTCACCGACCGTGATCTCGAATTTGGCGAGACCCGGCAGCGCTTTGCCGATGTTGTCGCGGTTTTTCTCCAGGACCCCCAGGACCCTGTTCAGCCGCTCCAGCGTTGGCGCCAAAGTGCTTTCGTTGTCGTGCACCAACGCGGTCAGCTGCTTGGCCACCGCGGACGTGTTGGCCAGCAGGTCCACGATCTCTTGCCGGCGTGCGACCAGCACTTGCAGTAGGGAGTCGGAGTTGAGGATGAGCTTGTTGACCTGCATGCTCCGTTCGGAGAGTATGCCGGTGACGTCGCCGGCACTCTTGAACAACTCGCCCAGGTTCTTGTTGCGACTGTTGAGGGTTCGCGATAGGCGGGTGAGCGCGTCGAAGGCCGGCCCCATTTGGGGTGCAATCTGGTCGAGCGTTGCCGCCAGCGTGTCCAACGACTGATTCAGCGCCGTGGTGTTGGTGCCGGCCGTGTCAGATGTCAGGTCGCTGACCGCTTCGGTGAGCGAGTACGGCGAGGAGGTTCGCGATACCGGGATCAGCGCCATCGGGTGCATCGTGCCGCTGCCCGCGGACTCCACGGTCAGCATCCGCTCGCCCAGCAGCGTGCCGGTGCGGATGTGCGCAGATGTCTCCGACCCGAGCAGGATGTTGCCCTTCATCGCGAACGTCACCAGCGCATCGCCGTGGCGCAGCTTCACATCCGACACCGAGCCGACCTTTATCCCGGACACAATCACGGGGTTGCCCGTCGCCAGACCGCCTGCCTCGGTAAACAGCGCCTGGTAGCGGACCATCGTCGCCCACTGGATGAATCGGTCGGGCGACAGGCCGACCAGGATGACCATCACCGCCAGAACGACGCCGATGAGTCCGGGCTTGACGAGCTGAGCTCCGCGGTACTTGAGCATCAGGGTTCCGTGCACCTTCCTGCATCTGACCGATAGATGTTGGCGCGCACGGTCTTACCCGAAAGGTCTGTGCCGCGGATGCCGAACTGGCAGAGGTAATACGGGATGGTGGCGCCATTCACGCCGAGCCGGACCAGCTTGCGATAGTTCTGCGGTGCCTTTTGCAGGGCGGCGTCGAGGCGGTCCTTATCGCCATCGAGTATCGGCGCCAGCCGATTCAACTGAGCTATGGTGCCGGACAGCGGCGGGCGGGCCTCGGCCAGCAGATCCGCGAGCGAGGCGGTTCCCTTGTCCAGGGCGTCAATGGCGGATCCGATGGTGTCGCGGTCACCCGACAGGCCGCTGACAAGCTGCTCGAGGCGGTCGATGGCGCCGGAGAACTGTTTACCGTCCTTGGCGATCGTGCCGATCACGATGTTGAGGTTGTCGATCAGTTGCTGCACGGTTTGATCGTTGTCGGCCAAGGCATTTGAAAACGACGTCGTCTTGGCGAACAGCGACTCGAGCGTCCCGCCCTGACCCTGGAAGACCTGCAACAACCCGGACGTCAGGGCGTTGACGTCGCGCGCATTCAAGCCCTGGGTGACGGGTTTGAGTCCGCCGAGCAGCAGATCGAGGTCAAGCGCCGGCGCGGTGCGGCTGACCGGAATCTGACCGCCGGCCGGCAGCCGCTTGGGCGAGCCCGGACCATCGACGAGTTCGAGGTAGCGATCGCCCACCAGGTTGAGGTAGCGGACCGCCGCCCTGCTGCCCTCGGTGAGGACGACGTTGCGGTCGGCGTCGAATGTCACCACAACTTTCTTGTCCGGCTGCAGCGAAACACCATTGACCGTGCCCACCCGGATGCCGGCGACCCGCACCGACTGGCCCGGCTTGAGACGCGACACGTCGGTGAACACCGCCGAATAGCTGGTCGTCGCACCGGTCCGGTACTGGCCGAAGATGAAGAACAGGAAGGCGGTCAGCATCGCCATCACGACCGCGAAGATCGTGAACTTGACCAACGTGGCGCGCGTCCTCATCCGGGTTCTCCGATCTGCGCGGAGTTACGTGGCGGTCCCGCGATCGGCCCGTACAACAGCTGTTTGAGGAGATCGGAGTTGATCAGCAGCTGCGGGTTTCCGTAGCTCACCGGGTCGGCGCCGATATCGGTAATCAATTGCGGCGGGGCCGTATTGAACGGCAGTTTCGGCAGACCCACACACTGCGGGCCGCCCGTCGCCGCAACCTTGGGCAGGTTCGTCGGGTACCGGTAACGCTCCGCGCCCCAGGTGAGGCTCGCCGAGATGTTGATGCTCGGTTCCGACAACGGCGCCCCGTGCGATATCTGGACGAGTCCGGCGAAAGCGCAGTTGAGCGCCGGGGCGTACTCATTGGTCAGATCGGTCGTCGGCACCAGCAGATGCAACACGTTCGTCAGCGGTTGACGGTTCGTCGACAAGACGTCGTTGCCGATGTCGGCCAAGCCGATCGCGCTGATCAGTAACGCATCCAGGTTGTGCTGCTCATCGACAAGTGTCTTGCTGATCCGGGTCGCGTTGGCGGCGGTCTTGATCAGGTCCGGAGCCGCGTCGGCGTAGGCGTTGGACACCGCCGGTAACACCGTCAGGTCATGACGAAATGCGGGAAGGCTCGGCTCCAGCCTGGCCAGGAACGAATCCAGGTCGCTCAGCGACTGACCAAGTTGCGGTCCCCGCCCACTGAACGCCTGTGCCAGTGCGCCCAACGACTCGTTGAGCTTCGGCGGGTCGATGTGTGACAGCACCGACACGAGTTGCTGGAACACCGTGTTGATTTCGACCATGACGTGCTGGCCCTGCAGCGTCTGGCCGCTGTGCAGCCGCTGGGCGGAGGGATGATCAGGTTCTACCAGCTCGACGGACTTCGCGCCGAAGACCGTCGATGAGGCGATATTGACGAGCACGTTGCCAGGAATGAAGTGCAACTGCGATGGGTCCATCGCCAAGTGAATGGCCGCCTCGCCGTTGGGCAGCGATTGGATGGAGGCGACCTTGCCGACCTGCACGCCGCGCAACTTGACCTTGGCGTCGGGGTTCATGACCAAGCCGGCTCGTTGCGAGATCACGGTCACCGGCACGGTTTCGGTGAAGGAGCCCTGAAACAGCCCCACCGCCACGGCGAAAATCACGCCGATGATGACGACGGTGGCCAGTCCGAGCAGCGGCGGCAGGTAATTCCGTTCGGCCGGCGCCCGGCCGTGGCCGGCGCGCGCAGGCCGGCCTGCGACGGCGCCGCGGCCCGCTGGCACATTCTGGGTCATTGCTGTTTCACCTCCTCTGCTAACCGGACAGGTTGAAGTTGCCGTTCGTGCCGTAAATAGAAAGCGAGACCAACAGCGTCACGGACACCACGACGATGAGCGAGGTGCGCACCGCGTTGCCGGTCGCGTTGCCCACACCGGCCGGCCCGCCCGAGGCGAAATAGCCGTAGTAGGTGTGGATCAGCAGGATGGTCAGCGCCATCAGGATGGCCTGCAGGAACGACCACAACAGGTCGATCGGATTCAGGAACGTGTTGAAGTAGTGCTGGTACAGACCCTGGGACTGCCCGAGCAGGAATGTCGTGGTGAACTGACTGGCCACGAACGACAGGATCACGGCGATGCTGTACAGCGGCGTGATGGCCATCATTCCCGCCAGGATTCGGGTGCTCACCAGATAGGCGACCGGCCGAATGGCCATGCTCTCCAACGCGTCGACTTCTTCGTTGATCCGCATGGCACCCAGCTGGGCGGTCACACCGGCGCCGAAGGTGGCCGCCAGGCCGATCCCGGCGACCACCGGCGCGGCGATCCGCACGTTGATGAACGCGGACAGAAAGCCCGTCAGCGCCTCGATGCCGATGTTGCCCAGCGAGGTGTAACCCTGAATAGCCAGGGTTCCGCCCGCCGCCAGCGTCAGGAAGCCGACGATCACAACCGTTCCGCCGATCATCGCCAAAGTGCCGGCGCCCATGCTGATCTCGGCGATCAATCGAACGACTTCGCGCGTGTAATGCTTGGCCGCGAATGGCACCCCGGCGAGCGCCTTGCCGTAGAACTGGGTGTGGTCACCGATCCGCCCCAGCAGGGCGACCGGCCGCTCGAGTTGGCGGGTCAACCGCGGGTATGTAGCCCGTAGCGCCATAGTTGCCCTACTTCGCCGTCATCTTGATGCCGATGGCGGTGACGACCACGTTGACGACGAACAGCGACATGAAGGCATAGACCACGGTTTCGTTCACCGCGTTGCCGACAGCCTTGGCGCCACCGCCGGTGATCGACAGGCCCCGATAGCACGCGACCAAGCCGGCAATGAGGCCGAAAAGTGCTGCCTTGATGCACGAAATGATCACCTCGGGCACGCCGGTGAGCAAGGTGATACCCGCGGCAAACGCGCCGGGATTGACGTCTTGCACGAACACCGAAAAGACGTAACCGCCAAGGACGCCGATGATGACCACCAGGCTGTTGAGCAGAAAGGCGACCAATCCGGACGCCAGCATGCGCGGCGTGACCAACCGTTGCACCGGGTTGATGCCCAGCACCTCCATCGCGTCGATTTCCTCGCGGATCGTTCGCGCCCCCAAGTCCGCGCACATCGCCGTGGCCCCCGCGCCCGCCACGATCAAAACCGTGACCAGCGGTCCGAGCTGGGTAACCGCACCGAACGCGGCACCGGCACCGGATAGATCCGCCGCGCCCAGTTCACGCAGCAGGATGTTGAGCGTGAAGCTGACCAGGACGGTGAACGGGATCGCCACCAACAAGGTGGGAGCCAGCGACACCCGCGCGACAAACCAGGATTGCTCCAGGAACTCCCGCCACTGGAACGGCCGGCGGAACAGGTACCTGACCGCATCGGCCGACATCGCGAACAAGGCTCCGACGGCCTGCATCGGCCCCGAGAGGTCGAACTTGAGCCTGAGCGCGGGCAATCCCGTCGACCAGTGGTCAGCTCCCTTGGTTGCCATCGGCGGCAGCCCCTTCCCAAGCTACGAGACCGACAGTCTTGTTGTGACGCAACGAGTGCGGTACATTCGTCAGAATTGACGGCTGTGAAGGCGCGCTGACGGGGGCGAAATGCTCAACGTGCAGCCATGTTCCGGCGTCCGTCTGCGATGCGACAGCTGCGAGTCCGCTCACCACAGACCTCCGTTCCGTCGCGTGAGATGGCGCCGCAAAACGAGGGACTCCATGTCTTGAAGCGTCCGGCGATTATGACTCATGCCGAGTCCAGGTGGAGCAAAAAACGCAGAACCGTTATCGGACAGCCGGTAACCACAGAACGGACACAGGCAGCGTCACTTCTGTTGGTGGACTGAAGCATTGCAGGCGGCTCCGGGTTCTAGGTGACGGCGCCGGCCGTCTTGAGTTCGATGATCCGGTCCCAGTCGAGGCCCAGCTCCATCAGGATCTCGTCGGTCTGCTCGGCGAATCCGGGGGCCGGCCCGGTCTGTGGCGCTGCGACGTCGAACTGTACCGGGTTGGCCACCAGCTCGAGTTCGCCCGCCTTGACCATGTACTCGTTCGAGCGGATCTGCGCGTCGTCGGCCGCCTGCAGGGTGTCCTGCACGGGCGCCCAGGGCCCGGAGAGCGTGGCGAAACGCGCGCTCCACTCGGCCAGCGTGCGGGTGGCGATGGCCTTGGTCAGCAGCTCCACCGCATCCGCCGTGTTGGCGGCGATGTCCTCCACGGTGGCAAACCGCGGGTCTTCGGCCAACTCCGGCAGGTCGACGTGCCTGCATACGTCGGCCCAGAACTTGGTGGGCTGCATCATCACAAAGGAGATGTAGCGGCCGTCGGATGTCGTATACAGGCCGACCAGTGGGTTGTTGGGTGCGCCGTGCACGCCTGGCGGCGGCGCTTCCATTCGTTGGCCCAAATGCTTTGTCAACGCGACCGTGTGCCCCATCGACCACAGCCCGCTACCCAGCAGCGACACGTCGACGACGGACGGCTCGCCGGTGCGTTCCCGCTTGAGCAGAGCCGCCGCGATGCCTCCGGCGAGGTTGGTGCCCGAGATGGTGTCGCCGTACGCCGGTCCGGGCGGCGCGATCATGCCCGGCATGCCGGCGGGGGTGATGGTGGCGGCGGTTCCGGCCCGACACCAGAAGGCGGTCATGTCGTAGCCGCCCTTGGTCGACTCTTCGCCGCGCGGGCCGAGCGCGCTCCCCCGCGCGTAGACGATCTTCGGGTTCACCGCCCGGATGTCGTCGACGTCGATGCCGAACTTCCGCCGGTGGTCGGGCAGGAAGCTGGTCAGGAAGACATCAGCGCGACGGGCCAGCTCGTAGAGCACTTCCTTGCCCTCGGGCACCGACATGTCCAGCCCGATGCTGCGCTTGCCGCGGTTGGCGTGCTCGATGTTGGGGTTGGGATCGCCCTCGACGCGCAGCATCCCGGTCTGCCGCAGCCCGCGCTGGGGATCGCCGGTCACCGCGTGCTCGACCTTGATCACGTCGGCGCCCCATTCGGCAAGCACCGCACCCGCCGACGGAACGAACCCGTACATGGCGACTTCCAGGACGCGGATGCCTTCGAGCGGCCTCATGCGCCGGCCCCTTTCACTGAGACGGCTGGCACGGCAAAGGTCTTGCTCTCCAAAAACTCTTCGAGCCCGGCCGCGCCCATCTCGCGGCCCACGCCGGACTGCTTGAAACCGCCGAACGGAGTATCGGCGCCGAAGTAATTGCCGCCGTTGATGGAGAAGGATCCGGCCCTGATGCGGCGCGCCACGGCGAGCGCCCGGTCCTGGTCGCGACTGAACACCGCACCGGCCAGGCCATAAATGGAGTTGTTGGCGATGCGCACGGCATCGTCGTCATCGTCGAACGCGATCACCACGAGCACCGGCCCGAAGACCTCGTCCTGCGCGATCTCGCTGTCGGGGTCGACGTTGGTCAGCAGCGTCGGCGCATAAAAGTAGCCGGGATCCAATCGCTTGCCGCCGGTGACCAGGGTGGTGCCGGCTGCCACTGCGCGCTGCACCATGCCGTCGACCTTTTCCCGCTGCCGCTCGTTGATCAACGGCCCCATATAAGTTGTCGGGTCGGCAGGATCGCCGTGTCGCACCTTGGCGAAGTTCTGCGCGATCAGGTCGACGATTTCGTCGTGGTGCGACCTGGGCACCAACAGCCGGGACGTGAGCGCACAACCCTGCCCGGCGTGGGTGACCATGCTGAAGGCCGCGAACAGCGCCGCGTTGGCGAAGTCGGCGTCGTCGAGCATGATCGCCGCCGACTTGCCGCCCAGCTCCAGGAAGACGCGCTTGACGGTGTCGCTCGCGGCGGCCATGATCTTGCGTCCGACCGCGGTCGATCCGGTGAAGGTGATGACGTCGACGTCCGGGCTGGTTGTCAGCGCGACTCCCGACGCGGGGTCCGACGAACTGAGCACGTTCACCACGCCGGCGGGGATGTCGGTGTGGTTGGCGATCAGCTCGCCGAGCGCCAGCGTGACCAGCGGCGTGTCCGGTGCGCCCTTGAGCACGACGGTGCAGCCGGCGGCCAGCGCAGGGGCAAGCTTCGCCAGTGCGAGCTGGTTGGGGTAGTTGTAGGCGATGATGGCGCCGACCACGCCGGCGGCTTCCTTCTCCACCCAGCGGTGGTGGCGCATGCCCCGCGCTTCTCGTACGCCGAGGTCTTCGGAGAACTCATAGGTGCGCAGCAGATCCGCATAGAAGCGCACGATGCCGATCGGCTCGTCGAGCTGAGCGCCCTGGGTCAGCGCGCGGGTGGCGCCGACTTCGGCGATGGTGAGTTCACGCAACTCGTCCGCGTGCTCGAGGAGCGCCTGGTGCAACTGGTCGAGGCAGCGGATCCGCAACTCGACATCGGTGGGCCAGCTGGTGGTGTCGAACGCACGCCGGGCCGCCTCGATCGCGGTTTGCGCCTCGGCGCCGCCGGCGTCGGGCGCGTACCCGATGACCGCACCCGTCGCGGGATTGACCGAGGGGAATGTCTTATCGGCGCTGACCAGCCGGCCATCGATCAGAAGATGGTGGTCAACGTGGGACTCAGACGCGGCATCCACGGTGGTCACTGCGGATCCGGTGGCGGACTCTGCCGTGTCCTGGGCAGGCATTCCGTACTCCCTAGTGTGGTGGCGGTCACGATAATTTCATTCTCTTCCCCGGCGAATCTTACATTCGAGTTTCGATAATTCAAGAAAGTCTCAGGAATGCGATCGGCCAGCTGACCAGGCACGCATCAGGCCGTAACCTGTCGGCCAGGGTCTTTCCGCGCAGGCCGGAGGCGGTGTTAGGCGCATGTTGCACGGCGCTCCGCGCGGAGAGTAAGGTTCTCATAATTGTAAGGGAGATTCTTTGTGACTGAAACGGCCCCCTTCGGAGCAGAGGCCTCAACATGAAGACTGCGGTAGTCACCGGTGGCGGATCCGGCATCGGCCTCGCCGTCGTGCAACGCCTGCGCGCCGACGGTTTGAACGTCGCCTCTATTGATCTGCGTCCCTCGGATGGCGACTTCGCTTTCACCGCCGACGTGACCGACCGGTCGCAGCTGGATGCGGCGCTTCTGGATATCCGCGCCCAGCTCGGACCGGTGACGGTTCTGGTCAACGCCGCCGGGCTCGACGGGTTCAAGAAGTTCAACAACATCAGCTTCGAGGACTGGCAGCGGGTGATCGACGTCAACCTCAACGGCGTCTTCCATACCGTCCAGGCGGTACTGCCCGACATGGTCGAGGCTGGGTGGGGCCGCATCGTCAACATCTCGTCGTCGAGCACGCATTCGGGCGCTCCTTATATGAGTCACTACGTCGCGGCCAAGTCGGCGGTCAACGGACTGACGAAGTCGCTCGCACTTGAGTACGGGCCCAAGGGCATCACGGTGAACGCGGTGCCGCCGGGCTTCATCGACACCCCGATGTTGCGCGCGGCCGAGAAGAACGGCTACCTCGGCGACATCGAGGAGACCATCGCACGGACCCCGGTGCGCCGGATGGGCACGCCCGAGGACATCGCGGCGGCATGCGCGTTTCTGGTGTCCGAGGAAGCCGGGTACATCACCGGTCAGATCTTGGGCGTCAACGGCGGTCGAAACACCTGAGCGGTGGCGATTCGTCAGCGGTGCCCGGCAACCAGTGTGAGAGGAGACAGCCCATGAAGGTCTGGGTGGATTCAGAACGGTGCCAGGGCCACACCCTGTGCGCGATGATCGCTCCGGAATCGTTTCAGCTCAGCGACATCGACGGCAGTTCGTCGGCGATCGACGAGGTGGTGCCCGCGGATCGTGAGGACCAGGTGCGTGAAGCCGCGCAGTCCTGCCCCGAGCAGGCCATCATGATCACCGACGACGCCTGAGCCTTAGCCAGCGAAACACGTAGGGAGACATAGCGTTGAGCGTCGACGACGTCGTCAATGACAGCGACCGCAAGAAGAACCGGTACCACTTCGACCGGCATTCCGCGGAGTACCGGTCGAAGTTCAAGGCGATCACCGAAGAGATGCACGCCAAGTGCCCGATGGCCTGGACGGACACCTACGGCGGGCACTGGGTCGCTGCCGGCAGCCACGAGGTCTTCGAGCTGGCCCGCTGCCCCGCCGTGTCCAACGATCACGACATCCATGGGGAACGCCGCGGCTACAAAGGCATTTCGATCCCCACCGCCAGCCGGGTCAGCGCGGTGCGCGGCGGCATCCTGGAGATGGACGACCCCGAACACCGCACGTACCGGACGGTGCTCAACCCGTACCTGTCACCGGCGGCGATCAAGCGCTGGGAACCGTTCATCGACGACGTGACGCGCGCCTGCCTCGACGAGAAGATCGAATCCGGTCACATCGACTTCGTCGATGACCTGGCCAACATCGTGCCCGCCGTCTTCACGTTGGCGATGCTGGGCATCCCGCTGAAGAAGTGGAACATTTACAGCGAGCCGGTGCACGCCGCCGTGTACACGCCCGAGCACTCTCCCGACATCGAGCGCGTCACCGCGATGCACCGCGAGATGGGGCTCGACATGGTCAACAACATGCTCGAGATTCGCGAAAACCCGCGGCCCGGCATCGTGAATGCGCTGCTGCAGATGCGGATCGACGGCGAGCCCGCCCCTGATCTGGAGATCCTCGGCAATCTGGGCTTGGTCATCGGCGGCGGCTTCGACACCACGACCGCCCTGACCGCCCACTCGCTGGAATGGCTTTCGGAGCACCCCGATCAACGACAGTTGCTCAGCAACGAGCGCAAGACGTTGCTCGATCCCGCGACCGAAGAGTTCCTGCGCTACTTCACCCCGGCGCCCGGCGATGGCCGGACGTTCTCCGACGATGTCGAACTCGATGGCACGCAGTTCAAAGAGGGTGAGCGGCTGTGGATTTCGTGGGCGATGGCCAACCGCGACCCATCGGTCTTCCACGACCCGGACCAGATCATCCTCGACCGTAAAGGCAACCGGCACTTCAGCTTCGGGTTGGGCGTCCACCGCTGCATCGGATCGAACGTGGCGCGCACCGTATTCAAATCGATGCTGACCGCGGTCCTCGACCGGATGCCCGACTACAAGTGCGACCCGGAGGGCACCGTCCACTACGAGACCATCGGCGTCATCCAGGGCATGCGTAAGTTACCGGCCACCTTCACGCCCGGTCGCAAGGTCGGAGCGGGCTTGGATGAGACGCTGGAGAAGCTGCAACGCATCTGCGATGAGCAAGAACTCGCGAGGCCGATCACCGAACGCAAGGAAGCCGCCGTCATCGACTAGGACGGCTGGACAAACCCGTCGTTGACTGCCGCAATTTTTCCGAGTAGGCCTGTTCAGCGTGGCAGCGCCTTATATTCAGGCCAGCACGTGCGCAGGAGGGAGACGCATCGGTGAAGACTTTCGCAGCGAGCCTTGCGTTCGCCATGGCCGCGCTGACTGTCGCGCCAAGTGCCCACGCGGACATGCTGTACTCCAACTACCGGGTGGACACGAACCGGGATCCCGGCCACAGCTGGATATGGTCGATCAATCCGTGCACCCAGCCAGCGCCGGGATGCTTGCAGGTGTACGCAACTCCGCAGCCCAACGGGCAAGCGGCGCCCTGGCGGGCAGACGCACATCTGTCCAATGGCCGCTACACCTTGGCCGTTGATGATCCCTTCGGTGTTCGCTGCGTGGTCCAGTTCTTTCCCTCGCACGACGTCTACTCGTGGGATGCGGTGACGCTGGGGGGTCAGGTCGACTCGACGTTCGACACGGGCTGCGGTGGTGGACCCGGGGCCAGCAACAGTTACCCGTTCTCGCTCGTGCGATGGTAGCCGCGTGAGACGTACAGGAGTCAGTAAGCACGATGGCTGAGGCCAAGAAAGCGCCGCAAGGTTCGGCCACTTCGAAAGCCGAGGCGGAGGCATTGCTCGAGGAAGCCGAGGCCGAGGCCGCCGAAGCCGAGGCGCTGGCCGCCGCGGCGCGCGCCCGCGCCCGTGCCGCCCGGCTCCGGCGTGAGGCGCTGGCCCAGGCTGAGGCGGAGGCCACGACCGAGGCCGCCGAAGAAGCCTCGGACGCCGACGAGGACGCCACCGTCACCGGCGAGCCGGAGACCGACGAGGCGGGAGGCACCGAGCCGGAGAGCGCCGACCCGGAGACCGACACCGTTGTCGACGAGGATGCGACAGAGGAAGAAGTCTCCGACGGAACCCCCGAAGACGCAGAATCGGAATCCAAGCCGGCCCGTTCTCGGCGACGCCTGCGGTTGCCCTCGTGGTCCGTGGCATGGAAAGCCGCCGTCATCCTCCTCATCTGTGCCTTCGTCGCGGCCAGCGGATACATGATGTGGAACCGTCACGAAACCGTCGAGCGCAACCAGCGCGCCGCGAACTTCATCGCCGGAGCCAGACAAGGTGTCGTCAACCTGATCTCCATGGACTTCAATAAGGCCAAGGAAGACGTCCAACGGGTGATCGACAGCTCGACGGGTCAGTTCCGGGACGACTTCCAGGCGCGTTCAAAAGATTTCACGACCGTTGTGGAGCAGTCCAAAGTGGTCACCCAAGGAACCGTGAATGCGGCGGCCGTGCAATCCATAAACGGCGATTACGCGTTGGTGCTCGTCGCGGCCACATCGCACGTCACCAACGCCGCCGGCGCCAAAGACGCACCACGCAACTGGCGGCTCAAGGTGACCGTCAAAGACGACGGCGGGCAATACAAGATGTCCAACGTGGAGTTCATTCCGTGAGCGGCGACAGCCCCAGCATCGACACCGCCGACGACTCCGCCGGACAAACCGACCGCCACGAACGCGGCGCTGCACGTGCCCGGCGCAAGGTGAAAGTCTTTCCCTTGGTTCTGATCGTGCTGCTGCTGCTTTCCGCCGGCGCGGCGACGTGGCTGTACTTCAAGCAGTACCGGCCGGATAAACAGACCGACGCAAGCGTCGCAAGCGCGGTCGCCAATGCGGCGTCCGACGGAACGGTCGCGTTGCTGTCCTATTCGCCCGAGTCGCTCGACAAAGATTTCGCCGCCGCCAAGACTCACCTGTCCGGCGACTTCTTGTCGTACTACAACCAGTTCACCGAACAGATCGTGGCTCCGGCAGCCAAAGAGAAGTCGTTGAAGACCAACGCCCGGGTGCTGGGGGCCGCGGTACAGGAATTGCATCCGAATTCGGCCGTCGTGCTGGTGCTGGTCGACCAGAGCACCACGAGCAAGGACAACCCGGACCCCGCGATGGCCTCCAGCAGCGTGCTGGTGAGCTTGACCCGGGTCAACGGGGCCTGGTTGATCACGAAATTCGACCCGGTCTAGGTCGTCTCAGCTGTTCGACCGTCGAGTGTGACGCCCGGGCTTTGATTGTGCGCTGAGGTCGACGACACGCCGGGCGACTTCAAGCGGTCGTTGCAACAGGTGGATTTTTTGACAGTAGTTCGTTGAGTGCTTCGGCTGGTGTTTTCCAGTCCAATGTTTGGCGGGGTCGGCCGTTGAGTTCGGCGGCGACGTTGTCGAGGATGCCCGGGCCGTGCAGGGACAGGTCGGTGCCTTTGGGGAAGTACTGGCGCAGCAGGCCGTTGGTGTTTTCGTTGCTGCCGCGTTGCCAGGGAGAGTGCGGGTCGCAGAAGTAGATGTCGGTGGCTTTGGCGATGGCGATGTGGTTGGCCATTTCGCTGCCCTGATCCCAGGTCAACGAGCGGCGCAGGTGCTCGGGCAGTTCCGTCATCTTTTCGACTATGGCGTTCTGCACGGCCAGGGCGCCGTGGTTGTCGGGCAGATACAGCAGCATCACAAACCGGGTGGAACGTTCCACGAGAGTGCCGATCGCCGAGCCGGATTCGGTGCTGCCCAGGATCAAGTCGCCTTCCCAGTGCCCGGGCACGGCGCGGTCGGCGACCTCGGGTGGGCGCTGGCTGATGTTGACCATGCCTGGGATGCGGCCACGGCGAGTGCCGGGCTGATGTTGGGGGCGGCGCAGTGCGCGTTTGGTGCGCAGGCACTGGTGTAACTCGCGGCGCAGCGCACCCCGCCCCTGTACGTAGATGGCCTGATAGATCGCCTCGTGTGACACCCACATCTCCGGATCGTCGGGAAAGTCACACCGCAACCGCCGCGCGATCTGCTGGGGGCTGTGGCGCAACCGCAATCGAGTCTGCACCTCCCGGCGCAACCGGACATCTGTACCGAGCTTGCCGGGTTTGGGCCGACGCGCCCGCTGCCCGGCCAACCGCTCAGCGGCCAGCGCGTCGTAGTGCACCGTGGCCGTGGTGCCGCTTTGGCGGGCCCCGAAGCGCTGCTTGCGCCGATACCCCGACTTGCGACCGTCATAGCGGTTGCGCACGGTACGGTCCAGCTCCCGCTTGATCGTCGACGCCGCCCGACCCAACCGCCGGCCGATCGAACGCAACGACTCGTTGCGGCCCACGCCGACCTGGATCTCCACTCGCTCACGCTGGGTTAGCCGTGGCCTGGGCCCCGCGGTGACTCGTTTGCTCAATCGTGGCTTCACACCTCCACGTTGAGCGACCCAACACCGCCCGGCATGCTCCGACACGCCCACGACCGCAGCGGCTTCAGCAACACTGACACCAGCGCGAACCCGATCCCAAAACGCAGAAACCGTCGACGGCGGATACAAACGAGATCCCACAACACTCCTCACACAGACGATGTGTTGCATCGATCCCTGGAAACCGCCCCGACGCCCGCCGCCGTGGCTGTACATCCGACGTTGCGGCCCTCCCCCGCGCACCCAAGAATCCACCAAGGATTCGCCGAGGTCGGCATTCGATCCTTTTTTCACGCAGCTGGATCGCTGGCAGCTGAGAGGAGGAATCGCTATGTCGCTTATGGGCAATCACATATCTCTGGTGCACGGTTGGGTGCCGATCACGGCCCAGATCGTCACGCCGATCGCGCTGGGGCTCGCCGCCGGATGGCGCTCGCGTCGTTGGCGCCTGTTGGCGTTGCCGGTGGCCGCCGTCGCCGGAGTCATGACGGCCCTCGGCGCGTACGCCCTCATCGCCGACGGCGCCTCCAAATCGGCACCGCAGGCGCTGTACGTGTGGATCGCGTTGGTCGGCACGGCCATCGCTGTGCTGATCCTGGGCTGGCGCGACGCGCGTTGGTGGCGACGTGGACTATCGGTCCTGGCCGTGCCGCTATGCCTGCTCTGCTCGCTGCTGGTGCTCAACCAATGGGTCGGCTACTTCCAGACCGTGCAGAGCGCCTGGGACCAGATCACCTCCACTCGACTGCCCGGCCAGACCGACAAGGCCGCCGTGATCGCGCTGGCGGCGAAGGGCGCCAAGCCGCCGCGCGGCAGCCTGGTCTCGGTACAGACTCCCGACGACGCGTCGCATTTCACGCACCGCGAAGAACTCGTCTACCTGCCGCCGGCATGGTTTGCGAGCTACCCGCCGCCGCAGCTGCCGACGGTGATGATGATCGGCGGCATGGTCAACACACCCGCCGACTGGGTGCGCGCCGGCAGCGCGGTGGACAGCGTCGACGCCTTCGCGGCCGCCCACGACGGCAACGCACCGGTGCTGGTATTCGTGGACCCGAGCGGGGCGTTCGACAACGACACCGAAGGCGTCAACGGAAGCCGTGGCAACGCCGCCGACCACCTGACTAAAGACGTTGTGCCCTACATGATTTCGAACTTCGGCGTCAGCCCCGACCCGTCTCGCTGGGGCGTCGTCGGCTGGTCGATGGGCGGGACGACCGCAGTGGACCTGACCGTCATGCACCCCGACATGTTCAGCTCGTTCGTCGACATCGAGGGCGACCTGACCCCCAACACCGGAACCAAGGCGCAAACCATCGCCACCCTGTTCGGCGGCGACGCCGACGCGTGGGCGAAATTCGACCCGACCACAGTGATCAAGCGGCATGGCCGCTACACCGGAGTGTCCGGTTGGTTCGCGATCACCTCCGGCGGTTCGCCGACGCCGCGGCGCGATATCAAGATTGTCGACAGCGCCGCGCTGTCTGCCGCAAGCCGCGGTGCGGACTCCGACCCGGGCAACCAGGCCGCAGCCGCCGCCTCCCTGTGCCAGCTCGGCCGGGCGAACGGCATCGACTGCGCGGTGGTCGCTCAGCCCGGAAAGCACGACTGGCCGACCGCCGGCACGGTCTTCGCCACCGCGCTGCCGTGGCTGGCCGGACAGCTGGGCACTCCCGGTGTGAACCGGATTACCTTGCCCAGCAGCGTGTCTGCGCAAGCCCTCTGACCGCGCTAGCCGCGCGGAAGGCCGAGCACCCGCTGGGCGATGATGTTGCGCTGGATCTCGGAGGTGCCACCGGCGATGGTCCCGGAGAAGCTGCGGGCGTAGCGCTCGAACCAGCTGGCGAAGTAGTGGTCCAGGTTCATGTGCGCGTACGGTCCGGTTTGTCCCGGGTGGATGAGCCCGGCGGATCCCGCGGACGTCAAAGCCAGTTCCATGCCACGCAACTCCGCCTCGGATCCCAGCAGCTTGAGTACCGAGATCGCGGCCACGTCATCCTCGCCGCGGGCGGCGCGGGCCAGGGCCGCCGAACCCAGTAGGCGCAGCGCCTGTCTGTCCATGATCGTGCTGGCGTATTGGTCGCGCTCCACCTCGGTAGTGGGATGGAAGTCATCGATCATGTTCTCCAGGCGATCGGCGAAACCCAGCCACATCATGGTGCGTTCGTGTCCCAGCGATCCGTTGGCCACCCGCCAACCCTGGTCGAGCTCGCCGACCAGGTTATCGGCCGGCACCCGCACGTCGGTAAAGAACACCTCGTTGAAATCCAGATCATCGACACCGCAGATCGACGGGAACGGTCGGCGCACCAGGCCTGGAGTATCGGTGGGGATGATGAGCGCGCTAATCCCCTTGTGCTTCGGCGCATCTGGGTTGGTGCGGACGAACGTCAATAAGACGTCGGCATCGTGGGCGCCCGAGGTCCACACCTTTTGGCCGTTGACCATGAAGTGATCACCGTCGAGTACCGCGCGGGTGCGTAGCGAGGCCAGGTCGGAGCCCGCGCTAGGTTCGCTCATCCCGAGCGACGCGGTGATCTCGGCCCGCAGGATCGGCACCGCCCAGCGCCGCTTCTGCTCGTCGCTGCCGAACGACAACAGCGACGCCGCAACGATGTTCACGCCCTGCGGGTTGAAGCTGTGGTAGATCCGGCGGCGGCTGAGTTCCTCGAGGTAGACGAACTGCTGAATGACCGTCGCGTTGCGGCCCCCGAATTCCGGCGGCTGGCTGGGCAGCAACCAGCCGTTGTCGAACAACAGCCGCTGCCAGTCGCGCGCCCACTGCGGCATGTGCGAGACCGACCGGGGACGCTCAAGGGTTTCGCTTGTGGGAGGGAGGTTTTCGTTGAGAAACGCCGAGAACTCGGCGCGGAACTGCTCGACGTCGGGATCAAAAGTCAGCTGCACGGTATTCCTCCGCGATCCGCGCCCGGTGCTCGGCCGCGCCGCCGAGCATCAGCTCACCCGCCTTGGCCCGTTTCAGCGCGAACTGCAGGTCGTTCTCCCACGTGAATCCCATTGCGCCGTGCAGCTGTAGACCGTGCCGGAACACCAGCGACTGGCACTCCCCCGCCGATGCCTTGGCCATCGCGGCCGCCAGCCGGCGGCGGGGATCGTCGGCCGCGATCGTCAACGCGGCGAAATACGCCAGCGCGCGCGCCCGTTGCACGGCGACATGCATGTCGGCGGCCTTGTGCTGCACGGCCTGGAACGAACCGATCGCCACGCCGAACTGCTGGCGGCTGCTGACGTGCTCGAGCACCAGGTCGAGAATGCGTTGGCAGGCGCCGACCATGGTGATCGCCATCCCGGTCAGCGCGAAATGGTGGGCGCGCTCAGCGTCGACGCTCAGCCGCTCGCTGTCGGGCACCCGAACCTCCGCGAACGACAGGTCGGCGACGTGCAGCACCGGGTCGAACACCGCCGTACGTCGGGCCGACACCTGACCGGGCTCGACGAGGAATACCCCCGCGTCGGTCACCACGGCCAACCGGTCCGCGCGATCGCCGTCAAGCACGTGGCGCGCCGTGCCGTCCAGCACCCAGCCCTCGGCGTCGCGGTGCGCGATCACCCCGCCATAGACCGCGGTGCCTGATTGGTGCGGGTCGAAGCGGTCCGCGGCGAGCGGTGCGAACTGGCTCATCGTCGCCAGGAATGGGGTGGGATCGGTGGCGCGGCCGAGCTCTTCGAGCACGATGGCCAGCTCGACGGCGCTGTCCGCATCGCTGAGTTCGGTCCAGCCCTGGTCTACGTACGACTTCCACAGCGGACTGGGGTCGACGCCCCCTTCGGCCACGCTGCGCACGAGCGACGGCGGGCACTGCTTCGCGACGGCGTCGCGCACGGTGTCCTGCCACAGTCGCTGATCAGCATCGAACTCCAACAGCATCCGCGCCGCCTCTCGTCGTGACTGTCAGGCGAGAATAACATTCTCGGTTCCGGAAGTAATAATCTCTGAATTCGGGCATGGGATATCAAACTCCCACCCCGCCGAGCGCCCGGTTCCCCGGGCCAAACGCTTCGAGCGCCCTGCTAGGCGGGGGCTCGAGCACCGTCGACCAGGCCGCCGGCGGGGTTGTCCCAGCGGTCGAGGTTGACGAACTCGGCGAGCGGGCGGCGGCGCAGCGGCCCGTGATTGCCCTTGGGCCACCCGACCACCACGTGGCCGGCGATCATCCAGCCCTCAGGTACGCCGACGGCGTCCCTGAGCAACTGTTCACCGCCGTACGAGGCCCAGCTGGTCAGGCAGGCGCCCAGCCCCTGGGCGCGGGCGGCGAGCAGAAAGTTCTGCATGGCGGGAAAGATCGAACCGCCGAGCAGCAGTTCCGACGCGGTCGGGTAGTGCACCTGGGCGAACAGCACCGAGGTGAATTCACCGGCGCGGTCGTGCAACTCGTACGTCGCACGGTAGGTGCGGGCGCGGCGGCTGTTGTCGTCGGCGGCGGGACGGCTCATGCCGTAGACCGGCTCGATCACCTGCAGCGCGTGGGCGGCGGCCTTGGCCACCACGGCCCGCTGCTCGGGCGACCGCAATACCACGAAACGCCAGCCCTGCGCGTTGGCTCCGGAGGGTGCCCACCTGGCCGCCTCGAGGCAGCGCGCCAGGGTCACATCGTCGACCGGCTCGTCGGTGAAGCGCCGGATGGTGCGGGCCGTCGACATCACTTCCCAGATGTCCGCGCTTGCTCCGGTCACTGCTTCTCCTAAACGTCCGGGCCGCCGCGCATGCGCCTCCAGCTCCTATAGCCAACCGCTGCAGGCGAATTGGGCGACAGTTATGTTGCGGTGGCATGCCCAACGGGAACGAGGACACCGCCGGGCAGGCCCATGTGAATGTCGACTGTAGACCCCCGCGGTGCGGCCACGGTGCAAGACTGCGCTCAGGCAAGCCGAACCGCGGCGGCGCCAGCGAGGGCCGCTGTTCGAACCGAGGAGGAAACATTGGATCGCGAAACCTATCAGCGGGGGCTGCAAATCCGCTCCGAGGTGTTGGGCGAGGAATACGTCAACCGCGCATTGGCCGGGGCGGACGACTTCACCGGGCCCCTGCAGGATCTCGTCACCGAGTACTGCTGGGGTGCCGTGTGGGGCCGCGAGGAGCTGCCGCGCAAGACCCGCAGCATGCTCAACCTGGCGATGATCTCGGTGCTCAACCGGCCCAACGAATTGCGCACGCACGTCAAGGCGGCGCTGACCAATGGTGTCACCCGCGAGGAGATCCGCGAGGTCTTCCTGCAGGTGGCCGTCTACGCCGGCGTGCCTGCCGCCGTCGACAGCTTCCGGATCGCGAATGAGGCGTTCACCGAGTTGGACCGGGGCTAGGGCACGCCGTGCGGGTCGGGTTCATCGGGCTGGGAAACATGGGCTTTCCGATGGCCTGCCGCCTGGCGGGCGGGTCTTCGGACCAACCCATCCGGGACCGGCCGTCGCGGTAACGCACGGCGCGGATCGTATTCGTCGGCAACCGGAGAATGGTATTATCCGCAAAGAAGAACCCGACTTGCCTGGAAGGCCGCAAAACGTCCCGTTACCAGGGACGATGATTAAACGAAATGCTTACCGGAAACCCATTGATGGACCGTTGAACAAAATGTTAGATTGGCTATCAGATGACCTCGCACGGCCGGCTTCGGCGGCCGGAGCCGAAGGGTGGCTCTCGTGATCACGCACGCTGACGGAACCAGCACACCGTTGATCGACGCGAGCGTGCACATCTTCTTCCCGTCCAACAAAGCGCTGCGGAAGACGCTGCGCGAGCCGTTCAAGAGCCGCGGCTTCCCCGACTACGAGATGGACTGGTACGGCGCGCCCGGCGGTGAGTACGCGCCCAACACCGAGGGCCCCGACCGCCAGTACCCGGGGTCGGATCCGGATTTCGTTGCCAATGAACTGTTTTCGAAACGCGGCGTCGATGTGGCCGTCCTGCATCCGATGGCGCGCGGGATCATGCCGGACCGACACCTGGGCAGCGCGCTGCACGCCGCGCACAACGAGATGATGGTGTCGAACTGGCTGGAGTCCAGCCAGTTCGGCGACCGGTTCCGCGGCACCATCCGGGTCAACCCCGATGACATCCCCGGCGCGCTGCGCGAGATCGAGAAGTGGCGGGCGCATCCGCGGGTGGTTCAAATCGGCGTCCCGCTGCAATCCCGCGAACTCTATGGCAAGCCGCAGTTCTGGCCCATCTGGGAGGCCGCCGTCGACGCCGGGCTTCCCGTCGCCGCGCACATCGAAGTCGGCTCGGGCATCGCGTTTCCGCCGACGCCGAACGGGAACACCCGGACCTACGAGCAGTACGTCAGCTTCATGGCGCTGAACTACGTGTATCACCTGATGAACATGATCGCCGAGGGAGTGTTCGAGCGGTTCGACGGCCTCAAGTTCGTATGGGGCGACGGCGCCGCCGATTTCATCACGCCGTTCATCTGGCGGATGGACACGTTCGGCCGGCCCCACCTCGAGCAGACGCCGTGGGCGCCGCGAATTCCCAGCGATTACCTGCCCGGTCACGTGTTCTTCGTTCAGGGCAGTCTCGACGGCCCCGGCGACGTCGAATTCGCCGGCGAATGGTTCGGCTTCACCGGCAAAGACGACATGGTGATGTTCGGTTCGAGCTATCCCCACTGGCAGTGCGGCGATGTCACGAAGCTGCCCAGCGCGTTGTCCGCCGAGCAGCGCGACAAGCTGTGCTGGCGCAACGCGGCGCAGCTCTACGGCATAGACATTCCCGCCGGGGTGGGCGCACAGTAGAAGCATCGCGAAAGACTGAGGAGAGTCAGATGACGTTGACCCATTCGCAGGAGCGGGTTCCCGCTACCGAGCGCATAGCCGTCCGCTGCGTCGACTCGGATGTCCACCCGGCCCCCAAGCGCGGAGAGCTACTGCCGTACATCCCCGAGCCGTGGCGCAGCAAGTACTTCCTCACCCGCTCCGTGGGTGAGCAGATCTACTACGACGCGCCGGACTACGCACACTCCTACGCGATGCGGGTGGACTCGTTCCCCGCCAACGGCGAGTTCCCCTGCAGCGACCCGGATTTGGCGTTCCGCCAGCTCATCATGGAAGCAGGCTCCGACATCGCGATCCTGGAGCCGGCGGCCTACCCGGCGCGCATTTCCGAAGCGCAGCATGCGATGTCGGCCGCGTTGAACGACTGGCAGGCCAATCACTGGCTGGACGGCCACAACAACTGGCACGAGCGGTGGCGCGGTTCGATCTGCATCGCCATCGAGGAGCCGGAAGAGTCGGTACGCGAGATCGAGCGCTGGGCCGGTCATCCCTACATGGCGCAGATTCTGATCAAGGCCGAGCCGCGCCCGTCCTGGGGCCACCCGAAGTACGACCCGATCTGGGCGGCCGCCACCAAGCACGACATCACCGTGAGCTGCCACCTGTCGCGCAGCCAGTTCGATGAGCTGCCGATCCCGCCGGTGGGATTCCCCAGCTACAACCACGACTTCATGGTGACCTACTCCCTGCTGGCGGCCAATCAGGTGATGAGCCTGATCTTCGACGGTGTCTTCGACCGGTTCCCGACGCTGCGGATCGTGTTCGTAGAGCACGCGTTCAGCTGGATCCTGCCGCTGATGTGGCGCATGGACGCGATCTACGACGCGCGCAAATTGTGGGTCGACATCAAACGCAAGCCGTCCGAGTACGTCAAGGACCACATCAAGTTCACCACTCAGCCGCTGGACTACCCGGAAGACAAGACCGAACTGACCCGAGCGCTGGAATGGATGGAGTGCGAAAAGATCCTGTTGTTCTCCTCGGACTACCCGCACTGGACGTTCGACGACCCCCGCTGGCTGGTCAAGCACCTGCCCAAGCACGCCCGCGACGCCGTCATGTACAAGAACGGCATCGCCACCTATCACCTGCCCGAGACCGTTCCGGTCCTCGAGGGTCAGACCCGGGTGCTCTGAGTTGACGGAAGAAACCAAACGGCCCGAGCCACGTCTTGCCCAGGGCCGCGAGCATGTCGTCGCAACCGTGGACGAAATCCCGCCGGGCACACATAAATTGGTACCGATCGGACGGCACGGCGTCGGCGTCTACAACGTCAACGGCACGTTCTACGCCATCGCGAACTACTGTCCCCACCAAGGCGGCCCGCTGTGTTCGGGACGAGCACGGGGCCGCACCATCGTCGACGAGACCGCACCGGGTGACTCCGTCATGGTGCGCGACCTGGAATACATCTACTGCCCCTGGCACCAATGGGGTTTCGAGCTGGCGACCGGCACCACCGCGGTCAAGCCCGAATGGAGTATCCGCACCTACCCGGTGCGCGTCGTCGGCAACGACGTGTTGGTTCAGGCCTAGCTACAGGAGAATCGGTGCCTTCTATCGAGATCAACGGGGGAAACGTTGTCTACGAAATCCTCAGTGACTCCGGCGATCTCATCGCCCTGACGCCGGGCGGCAGGTTCAGCAAGGAGATCCCCGGCCTGCGCCCGCTGGCCGACGCCCTGGCCGCGGGTGGCTATCGCGTGTTGCTGTGGGACCGGCCCAACTGTGGAGCCTCCGATGTGCAGTTCTACGGGCAGAGCGAGTCGCACATGCGCGCCGAGACACTGCACAAGCTGGTGACCGGCCTGGGCTTCGAGCGCTGCATCCTGGCCGGAGGTTCCGGCGGGGCAAGGGATTCCATGCTGACCACGATGCTCTACCCCGAAATGGTCACCAAGCTCGTGGTGTGGAACATCGTCGGCGGCATCTACGGCACCTTCGTGCTCGGCTCCTTCTACATCATTCCCAGCATCCTCGCGGTGCGCGGCACCGGCATGGACGGCGTGATGAAGGTGGCCGAGTGGCGTGAGCGCATCGAGGAGAATCCGAACAACAAGCAGCGGTTCCTCGATTTCGACTCCGACGAGTTCCTCAAGGTGATGCTGCGCTGGCTGAACGCCTTCGTCTCCAAGCCGGGACAGACGATTCCGGGCGTCGAGGACGAGATGTTCGACCGAATCAAGGTCCCCACCTTAATCATTCGCGGCGGCGAGAACGACATGGACCACCCGAAGCGGACGTCGCTGGAAGTAAGCTGCCTGATCAAGGGATCGAAGCTGATCGATCCGCCGTGGCCCGAGGACGCGTGGGAACGCGCGTCCGAAGACCGCGCCGCGGGCCGGGTGCAACACTTCAACATGTTCGACACCTGGGTGCAGGCGGCACCCGCGATTCTTGAATTCCTGGGCACGTAATGGCGCTCCGTCGTTCAGATTCCTACCTGGTGCGAATGCGGACCTCACAATTGAGCGAGGCCTCCAGCGCCGTGTGCACGCGGCTTTCCGGAACCCGTTCGAGGTCGGACTCGCGCAGCGTCACGAGGACGATGTCGAATCCGTCGTCGCCGGGCGTGCGCTCGATCTCACCGGTCAGCCCGAACGCAGACAACACTCCCTGCGCATCGTCGTCGGTCCCCCGGCTGACAAACGTGATCACACCCGGAACGGGTGCGGCGCCGAACGCTCTGGCGCACAGGCCGATTGCGGTGTCCTTGGCCGTCTCGCCGTCCTCGGCCGCGATGAGCAGCGCAACCTCGCGGCGGCCGGCGGGCATGGAGGCAAGGTCGTTCTCGACCACCTCGGCGCCGGACTCGGCCACCGACTCCAGGAGAGCCGCCATGCCCTCACGTAGCTGTGCGGGCGTAAGCGCGCCGTCCGGGTCGACGTTGACACGCACCACCGCGGTTCGCATGTGCGCAAGCCTAACTAAGACGATCGCGGGCCAGCTGTGAGCACCACGGAGTCCACAACCATCACCACGGCGGCCTTCCCCGGGTGCCCACCGCGGCTGCTGACTGAGCAAACCGGCAGCGCCCGGGAAGACCTGGCGGCCTATCGGAAGCTCGGCGGTTACCGCCCGCTTGCCGACGCCGACGAATTCCTCAGCGAAATCGAATCCAGCGGCCTGGTCGGGCGCGGCGGCGCGGCGTTTCCCCTTGCGGTGAAGCTGCGGACGGTGCGTGACAACGGACGTCTGCTGGGCGCCCCCGTCGTCGTCGCGAATGGCGAAGAGGGAGAACCGGCTTCGGTGAAGGACCGCTGGCTGCTGCGCCATCGCCCGCACCTGGTCGTGGACGGACTGCGGCTCGCCGCCACCATCGTTGCCGCTGAGCGCGCATACATCTACCTGTCCGACCCGGAATCGGCGCACAGCATCGAAGCCGCACTGGACGAGCTGGATCCCCACGCGCTCGGCGTCACGATCGAGCTGCTCGCGGTGCGGCCGGGCTACGTCGCGGGGGAGGAGACCGCCGCGGTTCGGGCGATCAACGGCGGCCCTGCCAAGCCCACGGACAAACCGCCGCGGCCCTTCGAGGCGGGAGTCGACGACCGGCCCACGTTGGTGAGCAATGTCGAGACGTTGGCGAACCTGCCGTACCTGCAGGGCCACGGCTCGGCGGAGTTCCGGTCGCAGGGCACCGCGGTGTCGCCGGGAACCTTCCTGGCCACCATCACCGGGGCCGGTAAGCCGCCGGCCCTCTACGAACTCCCCCACGGCTTGGCGTTCACCGAAATGCTTGCCTTGCATGGTGTTTCGGCCGATAGCGTGCGGGGAGCGTTGATGGGCGGCTACTTCGCCGGCCTGCTCAACCGCTCGGTGCTGGAGACGACCCTGGACCACGAGACGATGCGCCGCGTCGGCAGCGGTCTGGGCTGCGGTGCCATTTCGGTCATCACCGACGACTGTCCCGTGGCGGTGGCGGCGTCGGTGCTCGCATACTTCGACCGCGAAAACGCGGGGCAATGCGGGTCCTGCTTCAACGGGACGGCGGCGATGGCCGCGGCCGCCGGAGCGCTGCGCGACGGAGCCGCGACGACAGAAGATGTCGAGCGGTTGCGCCGCTGGTCGGTGCTGCTGCGCGGGCGCGGTGCGTGCGCGACGCTGGATGCCGCCACCAACGTCGCCGCCAGCCTGCTCGATCAGTTCCCGGACGAAGTCGGTGCGCATCTCGGCGGCAGCTGCCCGGACTGCGCGCGCGCCGTGTTCCGCGCCGACCGTCCCTACCAGGCGGAACCTGTGAGGCAAGCATGAAAATCCGTCTGGACCGCACCATCTGCGACGGCTTCGGCATCTGCGCCAAGCACGCGCCGGGATACTTCTCGCTGGACGACTGGGGGTACGCGTCGCTCATCGGGGACGGCACGGTGGCGGAGCAGGATCGCGACGCGGTGATGCGGGCGCTGCTCGACTGCCCGGTGCACGCCATCACCGAAATCGGTCAGCGCGCTTCCCGCGCTTCTCAGCCGCCACTCGCCGACACCGATGATCCGGCCGAGCATCTGAAAACCGAAGAGAACGAGGCGGAGTGGGGCTTCACGCGCTGAGCCGCGCTCACCCGGAAAAGTAGTGCCGTGCAGCTGACCTTCGATGACGAGGTAGAAGCGTTCCGCGCCGAGTTCGTCAGCTTTCTCACCGAGCATCTCCCGACGCACGCTCAGGCCGCGGAGCGCCCCACGTCCACCTCGCACGTACCCGAATGGTCGCGCCGCTGGCAGCGGCTTCAGTTCGACCACGGCTGGTTACTGCCGGGCAACCCACCGGAATTCGGCGGCCGCAACGCAAACATCCTGCAGCAGTTCGTCCATCGCGAGGAGCTGTCGCGGCGCCGGATCTATCACTGCTTCAATCCACAGGGCGTGGGCATCATCGCGGCCTCGCTGCTGTCCTTCGGCACCGAGGAGCAGAAGCGGCGTTGGGCCGTCCCGATCCTGCGAGCCGAAAAGACCGCCTCGCTGGGCATGAGTGAACCCGGAGCCGGTTCCGATCTGGCCGGCCTGCGGACGAGGGCAGAGTTGGCCGGCAATGAGTTCGTGGTCAACGGCCAGAAGGTATGGACTTCCGGCGCCCACGACGCGGACGTCATCCTGACTTTCGTTCGCACGGACCCAAACGCTGCACGACACAAGGGAATCAGCGCGCTACTGATCCCGACCGACACCCCCGGGGTGGTGCGTCGTCCGTTCCCCTCGGTCTACGACCGCGACGAGCTGGACTTCAACGAGGTGCTCTTCAACGATGTCCGGGTGCCCGCGGACAATCTGGTCGGCCCGCTGCACGGCGGATGGCAGGTCGCCAACGGCTCGCTCGGCCACGAGCGCACCCTGATGTGGATGGCCTTCGCCAACCGGCTCGAGCAACTGCTCGAGGACTACCGGCCGGCGGACGAGGTGAACGCGGACCACTACGCCACCATCGTGATGGACTATTACGCGCTGCGGCTGCTCGGATCGGCTGCGCTGGGACGAGCGGCCCGCGGTGAAGTAGACGTGGCAGCGTTGTCCGTGCTGAAGGTTTTCGGTTCCGAGGCCGAACAGAGCGCGCTGCGGCACGCGCTGGACGCGGCCGGAGTCGACGGATTACCCGACAAAACGCTCACGGCTCCGTACAACCCTTACGCCCCCGATCTTTTCACCGCCAGCTGGTTCGCGCGTTACATCAGCAGCTATGCGGGCACAATCGCGGGCGGCACGTCGGAGATTCAGCGCAACATCATCGCCCAGCGTGTCCTCGGCCTGCCACCGCGCTGACCTGAAGGCGGGCGCTCACAACGTTGGACACAGGGACGACAGGAACTGCTGAGTTCGACGTCGCGATTCGGTCCGCTCGCCGATGTCTTCGCCCCACGGCACGACGCGCACCGCCAAGTCGGTGACGCCCGCGTCACGGTATCGGTTCAGCCGATCCAGGACGGCTGTCTCGTCGCCGGCCGCCATGGTGTCGCCGACGTCTTCGGCGTCGCCGTGCTGAAGCAGCCGCACATAGTTCGGCGAGAATTCCGCGTGCCCGAGCACCTCATTGGCGTAGCCGCGAGCATCGTCTACCTCGCTGTTCGAGCAGAGCGCCACGGGAACACCGGCGACGATCCTCGGCGCGCGCCGCCCGGCCCGCTCGGCGGCCGCGGTGATACGCGGAACGACGTGGTCGCCGATTGCCCGCTCGTCCGCCATCCACAGCACGGTCCCACCGGCCCGCTCACCCGCGAGTCGCAGCATCGCCGGACCGAGCGCTGACAGCAGTACCGGAACTTCGAACACGTCCGTCACATCTACCGGCGAATGGACGCAATAGTTTTCGTTGTCGACGTCGACGGTCCCCGGCCCCGCGAAGGCCGCACCGAGCACGTCGAGGTAGTCAGCCATCAAGCGCGCCGGGCGATCGTAGGGCAAACCCAGTTGCGAGTTGACGATCCAGTGATGCGAGGGCCCGATGCCCAGCGTGAACCGCCCGCCGCACACCACCTGGGTGGTCAATGCCTGTTGCGCCATGATCATCGGATGGCGGGTCTGAATCGGAACGACCGCTGTTCCGATCTCGATGCCGTCGGTGGCCCGCCCGATCAGGGCCACCGAGGTCATCGCGTCGAGGTAGCCGGGGACCTGCGGCATCCAAAACGCGGTGAAGCCGTCGCTTTCGGCCGCAACGGCATCGTGGATCAACCCGGCAAGCCGATCGGCGCGCGAGCGCTCCTTATCGGAACCAACCATCAAGCCGATGCGCACCCGACCCCTTTCCTATGGCACATAGCGATCCCACTCGTACGGAACGACCGCGAAAAATGGTGCGGCGAACACGGGTTCGATATCCGACTCGGCCCAACGTGCCTCGAGCGCCGGTTGCAGGCGCTGCGCGGTGGCGATCGGATCCTCGTCGAGGAAGCAGTAGGTGATCGTCTGGTTCTCCCGAGCACTGGCCAGGCCGGCGTCGACCCGGCGCGACAACGCCGACCACACACCGGCGACACCATCGACCTCCGCCAGCGGGTCCGGCGAGGCCCGGGGTCCCCGCTCGACGATGACGAACGCGCCACGCACCGGCACCCAGGGCAGCACGTCCGACCCGACCCTGACCCGCGGCGCCGCCGCCTTGCGTAGCACCTCGTACACGCCGCGTTCCACCGGCGGCAGCAGCGGGAGTTTGCGCCCGGCGTTCCCCAATGCCGTTGACAGTTCGTTGAAAGCCTTGAGTCCGGCCGTGTCGGTGAAGAAGTAGGTCATCACGTGGTCGACCGCGTCCAACGGCCCGTCGCTCAGCGCGCGTGCTGAGCGGCAGGCCGGCGTGGATACCAGGCGCAGTGACGCGCGCACGGCGCCCAGCCGGTGTTGCTCCGGGCGGTGATCCAGGCTGTGCCAGCGCAGGTAGTCGGCGTCCTTCCCGTCGGGGTGCCGGATCGCCATGGAGACGAACAGGGTGGTGATCTCGCCATTGCCGGTGGCGAGAACATCCGCCACCTCATCCGATGGCGTGCCGGGAAGGTGCATAATGTTGGCCCTCAAGCTCTCGTCGAATCGTGCTCGGACAGCGTGATTTCGGGATGGCGGGCCGCGACCATACGCCGGAAGCCCTCCCGCCAAGGCACTTCAGTGCGGCCGAGCACATCGTGCATGTGGGTGACGTCCGGCCACAACGGGGTGTGCGCCTGGGGCGTGTACTCGAAAATCGGCTCGACACCGACCAACTCACCCATGAACGCGCAGTACTCCTCGACGCTGACGGTCTCGCTGCCGGCCCAGTTCACCACGACGGGCGGCACCGCGGCGACTTCCATCGCGCGGATGCCCAGCGCCACGTAGTCGTCTTCGTAGATCGGGTTGTAGTTGTTCGGCTTGTCCGGATGAAGCCGAATCGGCTTGCCCGCCAACATCGCATCGAGGCGGTCGGCGGGCGTCCCGCCCTCGGGGCCGTAGGTCGAACAGATGCGGATGATCGTGAGCGGAACCTGGCAGTGCTTGGCGATCCAGGTACACACCGCTTCGGCGGCGACCTTGGAGAAGCTGTAGTTCGCCCGTAACGGCGCTCCCGGCGGATCGGTTTCGACCAGCGGTCGCCGGCCCTGGTACGCGTAGATCGAGCCGGTAGAACAGAAGACGAAACCCCTTGCGGCGCGGCAATGATAGAGCAATTCGCCGGATGCCTGTGCGTTTGTTTCAAGGCAACGGCTCCAGTCGTCCGTGCCGGGGTCCACGGCCGCATGGAAGACGTGGGTGAAATCGTCCGGCAGACCGGAGAAGTCGCCGGCACTGACATCCAGCGCCACGGGTCTGATTCCGGCGTCCACAAGTTTTTGCCGGTCCGCGGGATCTTTCAGGCGGGCGGCGCCCCATACCTCGTTTCCCGCCGCCGCCAGGGCGCGCGCGATGGGAAACGCGATCTTGCCCGTCGCGCCGGTGATCAATATCTTCGCTGCGTCGAGCACCGGCCCTCCGAATGTTAAGTACTTGATACCGCGCTCGCGAGCATAACTCCCGACCGAGAGGAAATGCGACGAAGCGCCGAGATCGGGTTGCCTCGCTGCCAATGTTTCATCTGGTCGTGGCGGTGGCAAAGACATAAGCTGGCACCAGCCAAAGCAGGGATGGCCCCAACGGGAGGCCCACCATGAAGTGGTTTATTCGTCGCCTGACCGCCGTCGTAGCGGTCGCGTTCGTAGCGACGGCACTCGCGGTGATCGCGACGCCGGGAATCAGCTCGGCGGACTGCGACCCCAACATGTCGTTCAATCCGACGACCATGGAGTGCAAACCGCCGCCGGCGATTCCGGATTGGTACACACCTCCGCCGCCATACGCACCGCCATTCGTCGCACAGGATGTGCCGCCGCCACCACCGCCGCGGCCATGGTGGTCACCGAACGAACCGATGTGGAATGCCGGCTTTCACCAATGGGGTACCTATTTCGACGGCACCTGGGTGCCGTACTGACGACCGGCGCCCCCTCGTCTGAGAGCCGTCATGAGCGCTCCCGACGCGTCTGGATCGAGTCTACGTCAGGTGATAACGTAATTCTCCAATTTGCATAACGGCCCTACCAGCCGGCCGCACGATCCCCGGAGGTGACGTGTCAGCAGCACCGGGCCGCCCATTGCCCCAGGTCACGCCGGAGAACGAATTCTTCTGGACCTCGGGCGCCGACGGGAAGCTGCGATTGCAGGAATGCCAGGCCTGTGAATCGCTGATCCATCCGCCCGCTCCGGTCTGCCGCTACTGCCGCTCGCGCGATGTGGGCGTGCGGGTTGTCTCGGGGAAGGCGACGCTCGCCGGGTTCACCATCAATGAGCGATTCAGTCTGCCCGGGTTGCCGGCACCCTACGTGATCGCGCAGGTGGCTGTCGCCGAGGATTCCCGGGTTCGGCTGACCACCAATATCGTCGAGTGCGAACCCGATCAGCTCGAACTCGGCCAGCAGGTCGAGGTCGTCTTCGAGCACGTCGAGGACGTGTGGTTTCCGCTGTTTCGGCCGAGCGCCGACGGGCAGCCCGCTCCCCTGCCGGCCGACGAGATCGCGCCGGAGCGGTTCGGCGAGCACGTCCGACCCATGCTCACCGCCGAGAAGTTCGAGGACAAGGTCGCGCTGACCGGGATCGGCGCATCGCCGATCGGCCGCCGGCTGATGCGGCCGCCGCTGGCGCTGACGGTGCAGGCCTGCGAGGCGGCCATCGCTGACGCCGGCCTGACCTATGCCGACATCGACGGGCTGTCCACCTACCCCGGCGCTCTCAACGTGGCGGGAATGGGCGAGGGGGGCACCTCCGCCCTGGAGGCCGCATTGGGCATCCGGCCCACGTGGCACAACGGCGCGATGGAAACGTTCGGCCCGGGTGGCTCCGTGATCGCCGCGATGCTGGCGATCGCCGGCGGGCTCGCGCGGCACGTGCTGTGCTTCCGGACGGTGTGGGAAGCCACCCACGGCGAGCTGATGAAGCAGGGCAAGATCACCCCGTCGATGGGCCGAATGTCGGGCTGGCAGATGCCATTCGGCGCAACGTCGGCGGCACACACGTTGGCCATGAACGCGCAGCGGCACTTCCACCGCTACGGCACCACCAAGGAAACGCTGGGCTGGATCGCGTTGAACCAGCGCGCCAACGCCGAACTCAACCCGACCGCCATCTACCGGACGCCGATGACGATGGACGACTACCTGAACGCGCGGCCCATCACCACGCCGTTCGGGCTGTACGACTGCGACGTGCCGTGCGACGGCGCCATCGCCGTCATCGTCTCGGCCGTCGACGCCGCCCGCGACCTGGCCAAGCCGCCGGTGCTGGTGGAAGCGGTGGGCACGCAGATCATCGAGCGACTCGACTGGGACCAGAGCACCCTCACCCACGAGCCACAGGTGCTGGGCCAGGCGGCGCACGTGTGGACGCGCACCTCGCTGCGGCCCGCCGACGTCGACGTCGCCCAGCTCTACGACGGCTTCTCCTTCAACTGCCTGTCCTGGATCGAGGCGCTGGGTTTCTGCGGGATCGGCGAGGCCAAGGAATTCCTGGACGGCGGCAAGAACATTGCGCGCGACGGCCTGTTGCCGCTCAACACCCACGGCGGCCAACTTTCGCACGGCCGCACGCACGGCATGGGCCTGCTGCACGAGGCGATCACCCAGCTGCGCGGTGAGGCCGGTGACCGTCAGGTCGCCGACGCCCGCGTCGGTGTGGTCAGCAGTGGCGGCCTCACTCCCAGTGGCGTGCTCCTGCTGCGGGCCGACGGATGAGCACGCCGCGTCCCAGGCTGGTAATCGTCGACGGGGTACCGATGTCGGCATTGGTCACCGAAGCCGAAGACCCCAAGGCGGTGATCGTGGCGATTCACGGCGGCGGAACCACCGCAATCTATTTCGACTGCCCCGGTCATCCGTCGTATTCGCTCGCCCGGACCGGCGCGTCAGCCGGATTCACCGTGGTGGCCCTCGACCGACCCGGCTACGGCAGCTCGGCCCCCTATCCCGACGCGATGGTCTCCGGTGAGCAGCGCGTCAACCTGGCTTACGGTGCCGTCGATCGCATTCTCGGCGAACGCCCCCGTGGCGCAGGCATATTCGTGTGGGCCCATTCGGGCGGCTGCGAATTGACAATGCGGATGGCCGCCGACGCGCGAGGTGCCGACCTGCTCGGCATCGAGCTCGCGGGCACCGGCCGGCACTACCATCCGGCGGCCAGGGAAATACTGAAAACGGCTACCCGCGAACGCCGCCCGGCGGGCATGCGCGAATTGCTGTGGAGCCCAGAGGAGCTCTACCCGCCCGAGGTCCTCGGCGGCGCCACGGTGTCGCCATCTGCCCCGTCTTACGAGGACCAGATGGTCTCGGAGTGGGCGCGAAAGACCTTCCCGGAACTCGCGCCCGCCGTGCGCGTCCCGGTGCACTTCAGCATCGCCGAGCACGAAAAGGTCTGGCAGACCGACGATGCGGCGCTGGCCGAGATCAGCGCGCTGTTCGCTGCGGCACCACGATTCGTCGTGCATCGGCAACCGGACGCCGGCCACAACATCAGCCTCGGACACGCCGCGCCCGACTACCATTCGAAAGTCCTCGAGTTCGTACAGGAATGCGTGGCTGAGTCGGCCTCACGCCCAGACGGCTACTCGAGTGTGACGCCCCAGTCACTTTCGACCCCGCACGTGACTGCAGCGTCACGCTCGGCGGACGAGGAGGCCGGCTGATGCACGTGGGATTCATCGGTTTGGGCAGCCAGGGCGGTCCCATGGCGCGGCGGATCGCCGAGGGTGGCTACCCCACCACGCTGTGGGCGCGCAGGCCGGAGGCACTCGAGGCGTTCTCCGACACTCCGGCGAAAATCGCCGACTCTCCGGCCGAACTCGCCGCCGCCAGTGATCTGGTCTGCCTCTGCGTGGTGGGCGATGCCGACATCGACGAACTCGCCGGCGGCGACAACGGACTGCTGTCGGCGATGAAGCCCGGCGGCATCATCGCCGTGCACAGCACGGTGCACCCGAATACCTGCCGAGACCTCGCGCAAAAGGCCGCCCGGCACGGTGTTTCCGTCATCGACGCACCGGTGAGCGGAGGCGGAGGCGCGGCGGCCGAGCGTCGCCTGTTGGTGATGGTCGGCGGCGACACCGACGCTGTGGAGCGCTGCCGCCCGGTCTTCGAAACCTTCGCCGATCCGGTCGTTCACCTCGGCGAACTGGGTTCCGGACAGACCACCAAACTGCTCAACAACTTGTTGTTCACCGCCAACCTGGCCACGGCGGCCACCGCCCTGTCGCTGGCCCAGACGCTCGGCGTCGAGCCGGACCGGCTCACCGAGGTGGTCTCCCGCAGCAGCGGAAACAGTTTCGCCCTCACTGCCCTCGGCGGCATAGGCGGGCTGGATCGGCTGGCCGGTGTTGCGGGCGGGCTGCTGCAGAAGGATGTCCGGCTGGTGGTCGACCTCGCCGACCAGGTCGGGGCAGCCGGCGGCGCCGTGCTCGACGCGGCCGACGCGGCGCTGACCCTGATGGAACACCCCCGGTGAGAGTCGGATTCACCGGCGTGGGACGGATGGGCCGCCCCATGCTGGGCCGTCTGATAGCGGCCGGTCACGGCGTCCAGGCCTACTGGATGGCGTCTTCGAGGCCTTCACATCCGAGACGGCCGCCGCCAGGAAGGTTTGAAATGCCAGCGTTTTGGTCTTTCCGGTTCGTCACGAAGGTATTACCGTTACCGTTACAGTCAGGGACTCCGCTGTAAAGGTTCAGCCCGACCTCGCCGCTGAGGAGGATTCAGTGACCAAACCGAAGGTTGTCTTCGACCCCTACTCCGAGGACTACTTCAACAATCCGTTCGACATCTATCGGCGGATGCGCGAGGACGCGCCCCTGTATTACGACGAAAAAGAGGACTTCTACGCGCTGACCCGCCATGAAGACGTGTCGGCCGCGTTCAAGGACTTCGAGACGTATTCGTCGGCGCGCGGCTGTGACCTGGCGATGGTGCGCCGGGGCGTCGCCCCCGAGCAGAAGTCCATCATCTTCATGGATCCGCCCGAACACCGCCACATGCGCAGCCTGCTCAACAAGGCGTTCACTCCCCGGGCCATTCAATCCCAGCGCGAGACGATCGTCGAAGTGATCGACAAGTACCTGGGCGCCGCTGACCCCGACAACTTCGACGTCGTGCAGGACTTCTCCGGACCGTTCCCGGTGGAAGTCATCACCCGGATGGCCGGGGTGCCGGAGGAGTACCGCCAGCAGGTTCGCCACTGGATTGACACCAGCCTGCATCACGAGCCGGGGCAGATCGAGATCAGCGAAGCGGGCATGCAGGCCAACATCGACACGGCGATGTACTACTTCAGCCTCGTCCAGGAGCGGCGCCAGGAGCCGCAGGACGACATGATCAGCCGGCTGATCGCGGCCGAGATCCCCGGCGAAAACGGCGAGTTGCGCAAGCTCGACGACATCGAGATCTGCGGGTTCGCAACGCTTCTGGGCGGTGCGGGCGCCGAGACCGTCACCAAACTGATGGGCAACGCGGCGGTCATCTTCGCCAAGCACCCCGACCAGTGGCAGAAGCTGCAGGAGGACCGCGACAAGATCCCCGGGGCGGTCGAAGAGTTACTGCGCTACGAGGGACCGGTGCAGTACAACGTCCGCTACACGCTGAAAGAGGCTCACGTCAGCGGTGGCGTGATCCCGGCGGGCAAACCGGTATTCCTCTGCGGCGCCGCGGCGAACCGCGACCCGGAGGCCTTCACCGACGCCGACACCTTCGACATCGAACGTGACCAGACCGAGGCGCAGCACCTGGGGCTCGGATACGGGATTCACAGCTGCCTGGGCGCCGCGCTGGCCCGCCTGGAAAGCCGAATCGCGCTGGAGAGGCTGCTCGACTTCATGCCGCGCTACGAAGTGGACTGGGCGGGGTGCAAACGGGTCAGCATGCAAAACGTCGCGGGCTGGAAGAACGTGCCCGTCAAGGTGCTTCGGTAAGGGGGTCACGGTGACCAAGAAGATCGAAGTCGATTGGGGACTGTGCGAGAGCAACGGCGTCTGCATGGGCATCAATCCCGACATTTTCGAGCTCGGCGACGACGACATGCTGACCGTCCACCAGCAAGAAGTCACCCCGGAGAACGAGGCCGACGTGCGCGAGGCCGTCCGTCAATGTCCCCGGCAGGCGATCTCCATCGTCGGGGAGTAGCGATCAGAATCCGGACAGGATGACCGCGTTGCAGTCGGCCGCGGCCTGGCGCAGCTTCGCCGCTTTTTGGTAGCCCTCGGACTCATACCACGCCCGCGCCGCATCGACCGACTCGAATTCCAGTACCACGGTCTGGTCGCCGTGCCAGTCGCCTTCAATGACTTTGGGTGCGGTGTCCACCGCAAGGATGGTGGCACCGCTCATCGCCGATCCGGCGGCCTGGGCGTACGCCTTCATGCCTTCCGGATCCTTGATCGCCTCGGTCAGGATGACATAGCCCTTAGCCACTGAAAATCTCCCTACTCGCCCGTGTAGTTGGTTACTTCTCGCTGATCGCCTGCTCGGGACAGCATTGGATCGCCTCCTGAGCTGCCGCCTCCAATTCCGTTGGTACGTCGGAATCTATGGCCTCGGCGTAACCGTCGTCGGTCAGGCTGAACACGTCCGGGCACAACGTCAGACACACGCCGTGACCGCGACAACGCTGGTCGTCTACCCATACCTTCATGCCAGCGTGAACTCCAGGTGCAATTCGGTCAGGCCACGCAGGATGTACGTCGGAACGTATTGGTAGCGGCGGTCATTCGCCGGGCCGTGCACGTTCTCGTCGATCCTGATGTCCGTCGTGCGGTCGAGCAGCCGTTCGATAGCCACCCGCGTTTCGGCGCGCGCCAGCGGCGCGCCCGGGCAGCTGTGGATACCGCGCCCGAACGCGATGTGCTGGCGCGCGTTCTTGCGGGCGGGATCGAAGGTGGCGGGTTCTTCGAACCGGCGCGGGTCACGGTTGGCGGCGGCCTGCACGATCATCACGGTGCTGCCGGCGGGCAGGTCGACGCCACCGACGTTGGCGGGCACTCGGTTCATCCGGAAGTCACCCTTGACCGGGCTCTCGTGGCGCAGCGACTCTTCGATGAAGTTGGGGATGAGGCTGCGGTCCTTGCGCAATTGTGCCTGGATGTCGGGCCGCTCTGCCAGCGTCTGCAGGGCAGCGCCGAGCAGCCGGACGGTGGTCTCCTGGCCCGCGGAGAAGACGTTGCTGGCGACGCGCGCCACGTCCTCGACTTCGGGGACCGAGCCGTCGGGGTAGGTGGCGGTGGCCAGCCCGGTCAGCACGTCATCGCGAGGCTCGCGGCGGCGGTCGATGACGTAGTCGGAGAACAGGCCGTAGAGGAACTCGAGCGGGCTGTGCGCCAGGGCTTCCTTCCCGGTCCCCCCGACGCCGCCACCCGAGTGCTCGCGGATGCCCTTCACGAATTTGTCGCGGTCTTCCATCGGCACGCCCAGCAGATCCGCGATGACCAGTAGTGTGAACGGGCTGGCGAAGCCCTTGATGAAGTCGCCGCGCCCGGGCGCCAGGAAGGTGTCGAGGGCCTGGTCGGCCAGCACCCACATGGCGTCCTCGTTCTCCTTGAGGCGCTTCGGGGTGATCAGCCGCATCAGCAACGAGCGGTGGTTGGTGTGGGTGGGCGGGTCGAGAGTGGGCAGCTGATCGCTGAAGGGCAGCTCGTGGCGATGCTTTTCAATCAGATCGGTGACGTCGTCGCCCTCGAGTGGGACCGGAAAGCCGGGAAACGGGCCGGTCACCGAGATGCACGACGACCACGTCTCGGCGTCGTTGAGCACCGCGCACGCCTCGTCCCAGCCGGTGATCATTGTGACGTTGTGATGGCTCTCCCGCGTCACGGGGCAGCGCTCGCGCAGCGCCTCGTAATACGGGTACGGGTCCTCGATGAGCTCGCTGCCGCGGAAGAAGTCCAACTCGGAGAATTCGTTCGGCATCTCCTGCTCCTTCAATCTCGATTAGTGAGAACGTGCCTCTCGCGGATGAGTATTACATTTTCATACGCGGTGGTGGTCGTCAACGACGGTCCCCGCCCAGACACTAAAAACGCGCGACGGCCAGGCCGGCGGCACCGGCCGCTGCCGCCCGACGCGCCGGCTAACTGGCGGGGACCAGGTCAGCGGCGACCGACGGCCACGCCAGCAGCCCGCTCCGGAAGGTCTCCGCGTGGCCGATCGAGACGCCCGGCGCAGCCGCGGCGGCCAGGGCTTGGGCCTTGAACGTCTGCGCGGCCCGGCTCAGCTGGTGTTGCACCAGGCCGACGCTGTCGTCGAGTTCGGACGGCCAGCTCTCCCCCCACAGCGTCACCTCGGTGACGCCGTGATCGAGGGCCTGCAGCACGCCTTGGCGCACCCGCGCATCGCAGCCAAAAAGGTCCGCTGCGGCGGCCAACGCCTGCGGGCGGGGCCGCGAGTGCACCGACGCCAGCGCATCCTCGAGGTCGAGCACCTGGGCGCCGATGATCTGCAGCGGCCGATCGTCGGGGTGGTCGGCCACGAGGACGGTGACGTCCCAACCCGCCATCGCCCGGTCGAAGATCCAGCCGCCGGCGAACCTCACCACGTCGATGACGGTGGCCGTGACCACGTCGAGCCGGTACCTCATGCCACCTCCGGCTTCGTCGGGGGCGCGAAATCCCGCGCCAGTGTCTCGGCGTACTGCTTGAATGCCTCGGCTAGCGGTATCGAAGGGTCGAGTAACCATGTCGTTTCCATTCCGTGGACGAAGGCGAGGATTTCTATTGCCTTGACGGCGGGGTCTATGTCATCGCGATACCGACCGTCGGCCTGACCGCGGCGGATCAGATCGGCGACGATGTCGGTCGCGGCCCGGTGCCGGGCCAGCATGCGGTCGTGCAACGGAGCCTCGGGAAGGATGTTCTCCACCAGCAGCACGGTGAACGTGCCCACCAGTTCGGGGGCCCGGTGAAAGCGGTCCGCGACCGCGGCGATCTGGTCGAACAGGTCGCCGGTCCGGTCGGCGTGGGTGTCGTCGTCGAGGTCGCGGGCATCGAGCACGGCGTGCAGCAGCTGGTCTTTCGATTCGAAGTGGTGCAGCAGCCCCGCGGGGGTGACGCCGGCTTCCCCGGCGATCTGGGCGAGTGTCGTGCTGCGCCAGCCGTTGCGGGTGAGCAGCCGTTGCGCGACGTCGAGAATCCGCTGCTTGCGGTCCTCCCCCTTGGCGAGAAGGGTGTCGTATCGCCGCGCGACGGACACTAAACCTCCTCAACCATGGGACGGACGTCGGAAAAACCAACCTAGTGAACACACAGTAGGTTAGTTCGGCCGCTGTGACAAGGGTCACGTCGCCGGGATTTCTGTGCGGCGCTGATCCGCGCCCGGGCAGTCAGGCCGACGTCAGTCCACCAGTTCCACCAGCGTGGCGTTGGCGGTGCCGCCACCCTCACACATGGTCTGCAGCCCATAACGAATGCCGTTGGCGCGCATGTGGTGCGCCATGCGTGTCATCAGCACCGCACCGGAGGCGCCCAGCGGGTGTCCCAGCGCGATGGCGCCGCCCAACGGATTCATCCGGGCCGGGTCCGCGCCGGTCTCCGCCAGCCACGCCAGCGGCACCGGCGCGAAGGCCTCGTTGACCTCGAAGACACCCACATCCGACAGCGCGACGCCGGCCTTCTTGAGCACCTTCTCGGTCGCCGGGATGGGACCGGTGAGCATCAGCACCGGATCCGCCCCGGTCACCGCGCCCGCCAGGTACCGCACGATCGGTGTCAAGCCCAACTCGACAGCCATCTCGGCGGTCATCACCAGCAGCGCGGCGGCGCCGTCGGAAATCTGTGAGGAGTTACCCGCGTGGATCACGCCGTCTTCGGCGAAGGCCGGCTTGAGCGTTCCGAGCTTTTCCACACTGCTGCCGCGCCGCACGCCCTCGTCGGCGGTGACGACGTTGTTGTCGGCCCCCTCGACGAACACCGGCACGAGCTGGTCGGTGAACGCGCCGCCGTCCTGGGCCGCGGCGGCACGCTCGTGGGATTCGACGGAGAATTCGTCGAGTCGGGTGCGAGAGAAGCCCCACTTCTTGGCGATCATCTCCGCCGACAGGCCCTGATTGAAGGAAAAATCGTCATAGCGGGCAAGGACTTTCGGGCCGTAGGGCATGCCGGTGGCCCGGGCCGAACCGAGCGGAACGCGGCTCATCACCTCGACGCCGCCGGCCACGACGACATCCTGCTGGCCGGACATCACCGCCTGCACGGCGAAGTCCAGCGCCTGCTGGCTGGACCCGCAGGCGCGGTTGACGGTGGTCCCGGGAATGGTCTCGGGCCAACCGGCGGCCAGGACCGCGTAGCGACCGATGTTGCTGGACTGGTCGCCCACCTGCGACACGCAGCCCCAGACCACATCGTCGATGATCTCGGGACCGATGCCGGTGCGTTCGACGAGTTCGGTCAGCACGACGGCGGATAGGTCGGCGGCATGCATGTCGGACAGCGCACCGTTGCGTTTCCCCACCGGTGTACGCACGGCCTCGACAATGACTGTTTCACGCATATTTCTACTCCGACTGCTTCTCGCCCGAATTCACTTCAGATTTTGACAGGGCCCACCGACCCGTAAACGATGGCTCCCGCCGCTGCGCGAAAGCGGCATAGGTCGCGGCGGTGTCGGCTGTTGCGAAGTTGACTCCCTGCGCGCGGGCCTCGTTGGCCAGCGCGTCACGCAGGGTGCGGTCGGCGCCCTCGTTAAGCAACGCCTTGGTGTGGGCCAGCGCGATCGGCGGACCGGCCGCCAACCGGTTGGCGAGATCCATGACGAAGGCGTCGATTTCCGCGGCCGACACCACCCAGGTCACCAGGTTGAGGGCGCACGCCTCCTCGGCATCTATCGTGTCCGCCAGCAGCGCCAGTCGCTTGGCTTGTTGCAGGCCAACAATTTTAGGCAACAGCCAGGAGCCGCCGAGGTCGATCGACAGGCCACGCTTCGAAAAGATCTGGCAGAACGTCGATTCCGGCGTGGCCACCACCAGGTCGCAGCCCAACGCCAGGTTCCAGCCCGCGCCGACGGCCACGCCGGTCACCTTGGCGATCGTGGGGACCGACAGCTCATGCAGGGCCAGCGCCACGTCGGTCAACCGCTGTAGCTTGTACTTCGGATGAATATCCTCGGGAGCCGAGATGTCCGCGCCGGAGCAGAAACTCCCCCCGGAGCCGGTGATCACCAGGGCGCGCACGCCCGGATCGTGGCCCGCGGCGTCGAGCGCGTCGCGCAGGGCGAGCCACAGCTCCGGATTGATCGCATTCTTGCGGCGGGGCCGGTTGAGCGTGAGGGTGCGCACCCCGTCGCGGTCTTCCGAGAGCAGCACGGGCCCATCGGTTGTGGTCATCGGCGCCGAACGAGCATCAGATCGCAAAGCCGCCACCCATCGGCAGTGGCCATCAGTAGCTTCTCGGCAACTTCAGCACGTTGGCTCCCAGGAAGTTCAGAATCATCTCCTGGCTGACCGGGGCGATCTTCATCAGCCGGGCCTCGCGGAAGTACCGCGTGATGTGGTATTCCTCGGCGTAGCCCATGCCGCCGTGCGTTTGCAGCGCCCGATCCGCGGCGGTGAAGCCGGCGTCGGCGCACAGATACTTGGCCGTATTCGCCTCGCGGCCACAGGGTTTGCCGTTGTCGTAAAGCCAGGTGGCCTTGCGCAACATGAGTTCGGCCGCATCCAGGCGCGCCAGTGAATCGGCCAGCGGAAACTGCAATCCCTGGTTCATGCCGATGGGCCGGCCGAAGACCTCACGCTCGTTGCCGTACTTCACCGCCTTGTCCAGCGCCACCCGGCCGATGCCCAGCGCCTCGGCCGCGATCAGCATCCGCTCCGGGTTGAGACCGTCGAGGATGTACTGAAAACCCTTGCCCTCTTCGCCGATTCGGTCCTCGACCGGCACCTCGAGATTGTCGATGAATAATTCGTTGGAGCTGACGGCGTTGCGGCCCATCTTGCGGATCGGGCGGATATCGACGCGGCTTCGATCGAGGTCGGTGAGGAACAGCGTCATCCCGTCGGTCTTCTTGGTGACCTCGTCGTAGCTCTGCGTCCTGGTGAGCAACAGGATCTTGTCGGATTCCATCGCCTTGGAGATCCAGACCTTCCGACCGTTGACGATGTAGCGATCGCCGTCCCGCTTGGCGAACGTGGTGATGCGCGAAGTGTCAAGCCCGGCACCGGGTTCCGTGACCCCGAAGCAGACGTGTACCTCACCGGTCGCGACGGCGGGCAACGTGCGGGCTTTGAGTTCATCGGAACCGTGCACCACGACCGGCTGCATGCCGAAGATGGACAGGTGGATCGAGCTGGCGGCGTTCATGGCGCCGCCGGACTTGGCGACCTCCTCGAGCAGAATGGTCGCTTCGGTGATGCCGAGACCGTGACCGCCGTATTGAGTCGGGATGGTCATTCCCAGCCAGCCGCCATCGGCGATGGCGCGGTAGAACTCGGTCGGGAACTCGTGCGCCTGGTCCTTTTCCATCCAGTACTGGTCGTCGAATTTCCGCGCCAGCTCCGCGACGGACCGACGGATCAGTTCCTGGTCATCGGTCAGCTCAAAGTTCATTCCAGCGCCGGGCACTGCTCGATCTCCTTAGCTCGTTCGTGCACCGGCGCGCAAAGCGATGCGGTGCTGTCTCAGTCCTTGTTGCCGGTAAGGGCTTTCGCATTGGCCGCGAAGTCCGCAAAGGACGAGCCGCCTCGACTGTCCTTGTCGTGGCCCTGCGCTTTAATGGACACGTCGTGCCCTTCGGCGGCCTTGCGCAGCGCACCGACGGTCGCCTGCTCGCGCGAGATGTGCGTGAACGGGTCGAACGAGTACCACCGCATGGCGTTCTCGTAAGTCATCTTGTTGGTCTCGTCGTCGGGAACATTGTTGAGGCACAATACGTCCCACAGCTCTTCGGGCGCACCCGGCCACATCGAGTCGCTGTGCGGGTAGTCGGCTTCCCAGCAGATGTTGTCGATGCCGATCATGTTGCGCAGCGCCACGCCGACCTTGTCGCTGATGAAGCAGGTCAGGAAGTGCTCGCGGAAAACCTCGCTGGGCAGCTTGCCCTTGAAGTCCTGGTGCGTCCAGGCGGAGTGCATCTCGAAGGTGCGGTCGGCGCGCTCCAGGAAGTAGGGAATCCAGCCGGTTCCGCCCTCGGAGAGCGCGATCTTGAGGTCCGGGTACTCCTTGATGGGCCGCGACCAGAGCAGGTCCGCGGCCGCCTGCACGATGTTCATCGGCTGCAGCGTGATCATCACGTCCATCGGCGCATCCGGCGCGGTGATGGCCAACCGCCCGGACGAACCGATATGCACGTTCATCACGGTGTCGGTGTCCACCAAGGCTTTCCACAGCGGGTTCCAGTACTCGTCGTGGAAGCTGGGATAGCCCATCGCGGCGGGGTTTTCGGTGAAGGTCAGCGCGTGCACACCCTTCTTCGACACCCGGCGCACTTCGGCCGCGCAGGCCTCGGCATCCCAGATCACCGGGATCGCCATCGGGATGAACCGCGCCGGGTAGGCGCCGCACCACTCCTCGATGTGCCAATCGTTGTAGGCCTGCACCAGCGCGATCGAGAAGTCGTTGTCGTCGGTGGCGAACAGCCGCCCGGCGAAGCCGGGGAAAGACGGGAAACAGATCGAGGCCAGGATGCCGCCGGCGTTCATGTCCTTGACGCGCTCGTCGACGTTGTAACAACCAGGCCGGATCTCGTCGAGCCCCGTCGGCTCGATGCCGTACTCCTCCTTGGGCCGGCCGGCCACCGCGTTGAGGGCGACGTTGGGGATGACCGTGTCGCGGAACTTCCACATGTCCGAGCCATCGGCGTTGTGCACCAGCCGCGGCGCATCGTCCTGATACTTCTTCGACAGGTGGTTTTTGAACATGTCCGGCGGCTCGACGGTGTGGTCGTCAACGCTGATCAGGATCATGTCTTCTTTGTTCATGGCCGTCCCTTCCATCGGATCCACCGGATCGGTCAGAGCCTCGGCGAATCGCTGTCCCGTGCCAAGATCACTGAAATGAAAACTATCTTCTCGCCAGACGAGAATCAACATCCATCGGTTGCCGGGTGCGGCTACGGCCGTGTGACCAGCGCCGGGATGACCGGCGAATTTCCCGGCCCCAAGGGGCAATGCCGTAGGTAGAACGCGGCGTGACGCATCGCCCTGCGGACCCGGCGGAGTTTTGGGCCGGCGCGGGGCCGGGTACGCGGGCCGGCGGCCCGGGGGGACCCCGGCATTGACCCGACGCGCGTTTCGTGCCAGTCTGTTAGTTGCAAATGAGAATATGATTCTCTTTCACCGAGAGGGTACTGCTAATGCGCTTGCAGCCGCTCCCCGCGGACCAATGGGACGAGGCGACCCGGCAAGCTCTCTCGGCGATGCGCGGAGCGGACACCAACAACGCGCTTTCCACGCTGGCTCACCATCCGGCGCTGGCCAAGGCGTTCCTTCGGTTCAACGTCCACCTGTTGATGTCGTCCACCCTGCCGCCGCGCATCCGCGAGCTGGCCATCCTGCGGGTGGCGCATCGGCGGCAATGCGCCTACGAGTGGTCGCATCACGTGCGCATGGCCAAGGACGAGGGCATCACCGACGACCAGATCGCCGCGGTGCGGCGTGGTGCGGCCACCGACACGTTGGACCAAGCGGTGATCACCGGGGTCGACGAGCTCGACGAGAAGTCCGAGCTGTCCGACCAGACGTGGGCGGCGCTGGGCGAGCGCCTCAACGACCAGCAACGCATGGATTTCGTCTTCACGGTCGGCTGTTACGCCCTGCTGGCCATGGCCTTCAACACTTTCGGCATCGAGCCCGAACACGCCGAACAGCACTGACAAGAGGAGCAAGAAATTGCCGCACTTCCCCAAGCCAGCCGTCGGCAGCTGGACAGAAAATTACGAATTGGGCACCGCGCCGGTCGATTACACCGACTCGATCGACCCGGCGTTCTTCGAGGCCGAGCGCGAGGCGGTCTTCAAGAGGACTTGGCTGAACGTTGGGCGGGTTGAGCGACTCCCCCGCACCGGCAGCTACTTCACCAGGGAACTGCCCGCGGCCGGCAAGGGCACGTCGGTGATCATCACCAAGACCAGGGACGGATCCGTCAAGGCGTACCACAACGTCTGCCGGCATCGCGGAAACAAGCTGGTGTGGAACGACTTTCCCAACCAGGAGACGTCCGGCACCTGCCGGCAGTTCACCTGCAAGTACCACGCCTGGCGCTACAGCCTCGACGGTGACCTGACCTTCGTCCAGCAGGAAGAGGAATTCTTCCACCTGGACAAGAGCAACTTCGGCCTGGCGGCCGTCCGTTGCGAGGTGTGGGAGGGCTTCATCTTCATCAACTTCGACGACAACGCGGCGCCGCTCACCGATTACCTCGGGCCGCTGGCCAAGAGCATCGAGGGCTACCCCTTCGGCGAGATGACCGAGACCTACTCCTACCGGGCCGAGGTCGGCAGCAACTGGAAGCTGTTCATCGACGCGTTCGTCGAGTTCTACCACGCGCCGATCCTGCACCAGGGCCAATACACCAAGGAAGAAGCCGCCAAGATCCAGAAATTCGGCTACGAGGCCCTGCACTACGAGCTGGCCGGCCCGCACAACCTGCAGTCGACCTGGGGTGGCCAGGCACCGCCCCCGGACATGAGCATGGTCAAGCCGATGGACCAGGTGCTGCGCAGCGGGTTGTTCGGCCCGTGGGACAAACCGGAGATCATTCAGAATCTCGAGCTGCCGCCGGGTGTCAACGTGAAGCGGGTGCCGCAGTGGGGCATCGACTCGTGGCTCTTCTACCCGAACTTCATGCTGCTGATCTGGGAGCCGGGCTGGTACCTGACCTACCACTACTGGCCGACCGCGGTGGACAAGCACATCTTCGAATCGTCGCTGTATTTCGTGCCGCCGCGCAACGCGCGGGAGCGCCTGGCCCAGGAGTTGGCCGCGGTGACGTTCAAGGAGTACGCGCTGCAGGACGCCAACACCCTGGAGGCGACGCAGACCATGATCGGCACCCGGGCGGTCAAGGAGTTCTTGCTGTGCGACCAGGAAGTCTTGATCCGTCATCTGCACAAGACCACGAGCGACTACGTCGCGAAATGGGAGAAGGAGCACCAGCGCAATGCCGTTACCGTCTGAATTCGCAGCTCTGGAGCCGTTTTTGGATTGGGATCTGGCCACCGAGCCCGAGCGCTATGCCAAGCGGCTGGCCTCGACGATGGCCGAGATGCAGGCGTTCTACGACGTCGCCTTCCCCAAGCTGAACGATGTCATCGCATACTGCGATAAGTTCCCGTTGGACGACCTGCCGGATGACGCCAAGACGTTGATGCACATGATGCAGTCACTGGTCATGGTGTCCTTCCCGATCGAGGCGTGGAAACAACCGCGGGTGCCGGACAGCGGCGCGGCGTGGGTGGAAGTAATCCGGGAACCGGTGATTTGACCGGTGCTGACCCTCAAGGCCGCGGGGCTGCTCGACATCGACGCCGGTGAGATCCTTCGCCCCGGCATCCTGAAGGTCGAGGACGATCGGATCGTCGGCGTCGGGGGCGACCCCGAAGGCGACATCATCGATCTCGGCGACCAGATTCTGTTGCCGGGCCTGATGGACATGGAGGTCAACCTCCTGATGGGCGGCCGCGGGGAGACGCCCGGGCTGTCCCAGGTGCAGGATGACCCGCCGACGCGGGTGCTGCGCGCGGTCGGCAACGCCCGGCGCACACTGCGCGCCGGTTTCACCACCGTGCGCAACCTGGGCCTGTTCGTCAAGACGGGCGGCTACCTGCTCGACGTCGCCCTTGCCAAAGCCATCGATGCGGGGTGGATCGAGGGGCCCCGAATCGTCCCGGCCGGCCACGCCATCACGCCCACCGGCGGCCACCTGGACCCGACGATGTTCGCCGCCTTCATGCCAGGCGCACTCGAGCTCACGGTCGAAGAGGGCATCGCCAACGGAATCGACGAGATCCGCAAAGCGGTGCGATACCAGATCAAGCACGGCGCCGAGTTGATCAAGGTGTGTGTTTCCGGCGGCGTCATGTCGTTGACCGGTGAGGCTGGGGCGCAACATTATTCGGACGAAGAACTGCGCGCGATCGTCGACGAGGCGCACCGGCGCGGGCTGCGTGTCGCCGCACATACGCACGGCGCGGAAGCGGTCAAGCACGCGGTCGCATGCGGGATCGACTGCATCGAGCACGGCTTCCTGATGGACGACGAGGCCATCCAGATGCTGGTCGACAACGACCGGTTCCTGGTGACCACGCGCAGGCTCGCCCAGGCGATGGACGTGTCTCGTGCCCCTAAGGCTTTGCAGGACAAGGCCGCCGAGATGTTTCCGAGGGCGGAAACATCGATCAAGGCCGCCTACGAGGCCGGGGTGAAGATTGCGGTCGGCACGGATGCGCCGGCGATACCGCATGGCCGCAACGCCGACGAGCTCGTCACCCTGGTCGAGTGGGGGATGCCACCGCTGGCGGTGCTACGGGCGGCGACCATCACCGCGGCCGAGCTCATCGACTCGACCGACCGGGGGCGCCTCGCGACGGGCCAGCTCGCCGACATCATCGCGGTACCCGGAAACCCGTTGGACGACATCACCGTTACCCAACACGTCAGCTTCGTGATGAAAGGCGGCAAGGTCTATGCCAACAAGAACTGACGACCTGGTCGAGATCCAGCAGCTGCTCGCGCGCTACGCGGTGACCATCACGCAAGAAGACATCGAGGGCCTGGTCGCCGTCTTCACGCCCGACGGCACCTACAGCGCCTTCGGCGAAACCTACAGCCTGAGCCGATTCCCGGAATTGGTGGCCGCGGCCCCAAAGGGCTTGTTTCTCACCGGAACCGCGGTGGTCGAGTTGGACGGGAATGCGGCCAGCGGTACCCAGCCGCTGTGCTTCATCGACCACGCCACCCACGACATGCGGATCGGTTACTACCGCGACACCTACGTGCGAACCGGCGATGGGTGGCGGCTGAAGACCCGCGCCATGACCTTCATCCGCCGCAGCGGTGTGCACGATTCCGGACGCCCGCACGCCATCGGGCGTCCCGCCGGTGACTCTGCGGCCCAGGCAGCGACCTAAGGAGCCGACCAATCGAAGTGAATGTCGAGCAGTTCCGGGCCGACCTGCGCGCGTGGCTCGACGACAACGATCTGACCCCGGGTCCCGATCACTCGCTGCAGGGACACATGCGGCAGTTCGCCCGGGTCAGCCGTGCGCTCTACGACGCCGACTGGATGCGGTTCGGCTGGCCGGTCGAGGTGGGCGGACTGGGCGGCCCCGCGGTGCTCCGCGCGATCGTCGGCGAAGAGGTGGTGGGCCGCCGCCTGGCCGAACCCGGGCCTTATTCGATGCTCGAGGTGCTCGCGCCCACGATGATCGACTACGCGCCGGCAGAGCTGGCCAAAGAAATGGTGCCGCGCCTGCTCAGCGGCGAAGAGCAATGGTGTCAAGGCTTTTCCGAGCCGGGGTCGGGCAGCGATCTGGCATCGCTGACGACCCGGGCGGTCCAGGACGGCGATAACTGGATCGTCAACGGGCAAAAGGTGTGGACCAGTTTCGCGCAGTTCTCCACCCGGTGCGTTCTGCTCACCCGCACCGCTCCCGGACACGACGGGATCACCGCGTTCTTCGTCGACCTCGACACGCCGGGCATCACCATCCGTCCGCTGCGGACGATGCACGGCGTGGACGAATTCTGCGAGGTGTACTACGACGACGTGGTGGTGCCGGCCAGCCGGATGCTGGGGAAGCCCGGTGATGGTTGGCGACTGGCGATGGACCTGCTGCCCTTTGAGCGTTCCGCCTGCTTCTGGCAGCGAATCGCCTACCTCTATTCACGTTTCGACGATCTGATCAGCACGGCAACCGAAGCCGGCCACCCCGACGAAACCGCGCTCGGCGCAGCTTATCTCGCGCTGCATACGCTGCGCTGCCGGTCGCGTGCCACTCAGCACCGGATGCGCGACGGGGAGCGACTGGGACCTGACACCTCCATCGACAAGGTGCTGCTGGCCTCCGCGGAACAGCGGCTCTACGACACGGTCCGCGATGTGTTGCCCGGGACGCTCGAGCTCGAAGACACACCGTGGCGTTCGGAATACCTGTACTCACGCGCCGCGACCATCTACGGCGGCACCGCAGAGATTCAGCGCAACATCATCGCCCGCCGGCTACTCGACCTCGGGAAGGAGTGAACCGTGGCGCCTTCGGCAGACACCGAGTCAGACGCTGGATCGCTGCGCCTGCTGGCGGAATCGCTGCGGACGACGATGAGCGCCGCCTCCGGGGCCAAGCTGGACGCGGCGCTGACCGACCTCGGCTGGCGCGACATGCTCGACGAAATGCCCGATTTCGCAATCCCTCTGGTGTTCAAGCTGCTCGGTGAGACCGGCGCGCACGCGCCAGTGCTCAACGACGTGGTGCGGTGCGCGGCGGGTGACGCGGCCGGCGGCACGCGTGCGCTGCCCTTCACCGGCGGCTCCTGGGTGCTGTGGGAGCGCCACGACCATGCCGACTCGGCGATCGACGAACTGCTGCCGATACATTCTGTGCCGCACGATGATCCCTTGCCATCAGCCGCCCTGCACGCGGGGTGGCGAGCCCTGGGGTGGTGGCTGGTCGGCACCAGCCGCGCCATGCTGTCACTGGCCCGTCAGCACGCCGTGGACCGCGTTCAGTTCGGCCGTCACATCAGCTCGTTTCAGGCGATCCGGCACCGGCTGGCCGAGACGCTCGTCGCGATCGAGGGCGCCGAGGCCGCACTGCAGGCCGCGATGGAATGCGACGACCCGCAGGGACTGGCTTCCCTGCTGGCCAAGGCCGCGGCCGGTCAGGCCGCGCTGACCTCGGCTCGGCACTGCCAGCAGGTGCTCGGCGGCATCGGCTTCACCGCCGAGCATCCGCTGCACCACCACATCAAGCGGTCGCTGATTCTCGACGGTTTGCTGGGCAGCTCCCGAGAGCTGACCCGTCAAGCCGGAAAAGCCGTGGTGGCGGCCGGATCTGCGCCACGGCTCGCGCAGCTGTAGCGGTCGGGCCCCGCGCGGGCAGCACCCTGGATCGTGAAACGCTCCGCCACTGCGACAGCCGTACGCCCTATTCCTTGTCCCGTGGCCGCAGCTCGGAGCAGACTGGGCGCGGCGGCCAACCGGCGCCGGCCGTCAGCCCCAGGAGGTTGGGACGCAATGAGTCACCCCGACGCACCCCAGAACCAGTTCGGCGTGGCCTCGGTACTGCTGGGCCTGGTCGGACTCCTCACCTGCTGGTTGCTGCTCGGCGTGCCCTTTGGCATCGCGGCCGTGGTGACCGGCGACGTCGCCCGGCGACGGGTTGCCCGCGGGGAGGCGAACAATCCCCGCGCCGCGGCGGCCGGAATGGTCTTAGGCGCCATCGCGATAGCGGCGGGTCTCGTCGCCATCGGCTACTACGCGCAGCTGGACGCCCGGAACCACTGAGGCCCAGATCAATTGCGCGGCAGCCCGAGAACGCGTTCAGCGATGATGTTGCGCTGGATCTCCGAGGTACCGCCGGCGATGGTGGCGGCGAAGGTCCGGGTGTAGCGGTCGAACCAGCTGCCGTAGTGGCTGTCCAGGTTGAGCGGTGCGAACGGCGCCGTGAGCGCACGCAATGCCAGTCCGTCGCCGTCTTTGGCGTTGAGGGCGTCCTCACTGGCGCGTTGCATCGCCTCCGAGCCGAGCAGCTTGAGCACCGACTGAGCGGGGACGTCCTCCTCGCCGCGCGCGGCTTTGGCCAGCGTCGCCGACCCCAGCAGCCGCATCGCAAAGAAGTCCATCACCAGCGTCGCGTAGCGGTCCCGCTGCACCGGCCCGGAAGGGCGGGACTCGACGCTCAACGCGTGCAACATGTCCGCGTAATCCAGCCACAGCATCGCGCGTTCGTGGCCCAGCGAACCCGTCGCGACGCGCCAGCCCGCGTTGACCTCGCCCACCAAGTTCTCCGCCGGCACCCGTGCGTCGGTGAAGAAGACCTCGTTGAAGTCGACGTCTTCGATGTCGCCCACCGAGGCGAACGGGCGGCGGACCACACCGGGGGTGTCGGTCGGAATCAGTAAAGCACTGATGCCCTTGTGTTTTGGCGCGTCTGGGTCGGTGCGCACGAACGTGAGCAACACATCGGCGTGATGGGCGCCCGACGTCCACACCTTCTGCCCGTTGACGACGAAGTGGTCGCCGTCAAGCACTGCGCGCGTCTTCAGCGACGCAAGGTCCGAGCCCGCGCCGGGCTCGCTCATCCCCAGCGACGCGGTGATCTCCGCGCGCAGGATCGGTATCGCCCAGCGCTGCTTTTGTTCGGGCGTGCCGAACGACAGCAATGACGCGGCGATGATGCCGACACCCTGCGGGTTGAAACTCTGATAGATGCGCCGTCGCGACAGCTCCTCTTGGTACACGTATTGCTGCAACAGGGTGGCGTTGCGCCCGCCGAACTCCGGCGGGTTGCCCGGCTGCAGCCATCCGCTGTCAAACAGCAGGCGCTGCCATCGGCGGGCCCACTCCGGGATGTCCGAACTCGACCGGGGCCGCACCAACGCCTCCGCCTCGGAAGGCAGGTGCGCGTCCAGGAAAGCCACGAATTCGGCTCGAAATGCCTCCACGTCGGCGTCAAACGTCAGTTGCACAGCACTTCCCGGGGTGGTCCTGAGCACCCCGGGCCGCCGGTAGATCGAGGTTTCCGCCGACGACGGGGTTCGCTCTTGCGATTATGCTTCCATACACACGTCTAAGAGAATAGTATTCTCGCGGTAAGAAAGTTACAATCTCCGACACGTGATCCGTGAGGGGGTCGAGCGCAGCGATGTCACGGCGTTCTCCGGTAGAGTCCAACCATGTTCTCCCCTCGCGGCAATCGCCTGAGCCGGCCGTGACCAATCCGAGCGAAGAGCCGGCCTGGAAGCAGCGTGCCGTCGAGCGGTCCATCAAGACGGCGAAACTGCGCGCGGCTCAGCGTGTTCAGCGCTTCCTCGACGCGGCCCAGGCCATCATCATCGAAAAGGGCAGCACGGACTTTACCGTGCAGGAGGTCGTGGACCGCTCCCGCCAGTCGCTGCGCAGCTTCTACCTGCAGTTCGACGGCAAGCACGAGTTGTTGCTGGCGCTCTTCGAGGACGCCCTGAGCCGATCGGCCGACCAGATCCGCGCGGCCACCGAGAGCCACACCGATCCGCTGGAACGGCTACAGGTCGCCGTTCAGCTTCTGTACGAAGCGTCGCGCCCGGATCCGACGGCCAAGCGTCCGCTGTTCACCGACTTTGCTCCCAGGTTGCTGGTGACGCATCCGGCCGAGGTCAAAGTCGCCCATGCACCGCTGCTTGCCTTGCTGACGGAACTAATGGAAGCGGCCCACGACGCCGGCGTGTTGCGCAGCACCATCAATCCCAAGCGGGTGGCCGCCATGACCATGCAAACGGTCATGTTCATCGCGCAATCCAGCGGCGGGCCCGACGAGGCGACCACCCATCCCATCACCGCCGAAGAGGTGTGGGATTTCTGCTCACGCGGATTCGTCGCCTAGCCACCGAGCCCGCCTCGCTCCACCCCATCTCACGACGAGCCATAGCGAACGCCGTTTGCCGATGAGAATGCGATTCTCTAATAACTAGAACCACAAATAGCCAAAACGGATTCGTCATTGACACCCGTGACGGCGCAATGACAGAGTTTAGGGGCGGCAAGGTCCGCAGACCGCGAACGCGGTTGCTCTGCGCTGCGGCATGCCGATCAGATCAAGTCAGGAGTTGAGGTAGCCATGACCGGACGTGTTGAGGGCAAAGTCGCTTTCGTCACCGGAGCGGCACGCGGTCAGGGCCGCAGCCATGCGGTGCGGTTGGCCCAGGAGGGTGCCGACATCATCGCTGTCGACATCTGCAAGCCGATTCGCGAGGGCGTGCTGGACACCGCGATCCCGGCGTCGACACCCGAAGACCTCGCGGAGACGGCCGACCTGGTCAAGGGGCACAACCGCCGGATCTTCACGGCCGAAGTCGATGTGCGCGACTTTGACGCACTCAAGGCGGCGGTGGACAACGGCGTCGAGCAACTCGGCCGGCTCGACATCATCGTGGCCAACGCCGGAATCGGCAACGGCGGCGAAACTTTGGACAAAACCAGTGAAGAAGACTGGACCGAGATGATCGACATCAACCTGGCCGGGGTATGGAAAACCGTCAAAGCCGGTGTGCCGCATCTGATCGCCGGCGGTAACGGCGGTTCGATCATCCTGACCAGCTCGGTGGGCGGGCTCAAGGCCTATCCCCACACCGGCCACTACGTCGCGGCCAAGCACGGCGTCGTCGGGCTGATGCGCGCCTTCGGAGTCGAACTGGGACAGCACATGATTCGCGTCAACTCGGTGCACCCGACCCACGTCAAGACGCCGATGCTGCACAACGAAGGCACCTTCAAGATGTTCCGCCCGGACCTGGAAAACCCGGGCCCCGACGACATGGCGCCGATCTGCCAGCTGTTCCACACGCTGCCGATCCCGTGGGTGGAGCCCATCGACATCAGCAACGCGGTGCTGTTCTTCGCCTCGGACGAAGCCCGCTACATCACCGGCGTTACCCTGCCCATCGATGCGGGCAGCTGCCTGAAGTAGCCCCTAGAAGGGGCTGCTGTTGGACTGCCATTCGGCAGATTCGGGTCGCGGCCCGTAGCGGCGGGCATAGTCCTCGTGCATCCGTGCCTGTTTGCGGCGGGCGATCACGTCGACCAGGTTCGGGTCCAGTCCGTGGACCGCCAGCCGGTGGCGGCGCCAGACCTTGTTCAGGGCAAGGGTTATCAGCAGCGCCCAGATGTAGAGCGGCGCCGTCATCTCGGTGTGCACGTACAGCGAGGCGGGCAACAGCCAGAACGGCGCAAGGACCAGCAGGGGCGGTATCGCCCACCTGATCATGTGCCGGCGGACGGCTCCCTCCCCGGCAAGATCGCGCGCCACCCAGGTGCGCATCGAGTCGGGCAGTCGCCGACCGTAGGAATAGCCGATCCGCTGCCAGAGATTGGGTTTCGCGTCGGTCATGGTGGGTCCTCCGGGTGATGTCAGGATTGCAATGCGCCGGCCGCCACGGCGGCGGCATTGATGCGGGTGAGGACCTGATGCAGGTTCTCGAGTTCGGCCAGCTCGACCCCCAGGCGGGCCACGACGGCGGGCGGTATTCCAACTGCCCGCTCCCGCAGAGCGATTCCGCGTTCGGTGAGCATCACGTCGGTGGTGCGCTCATCGGCCGCATTCTTGGCACGGGTGATCAGCCCCTGCCCCTCCAACCGCTTGAGCATGGGCGACAGCGTGGCGGAATCCATTTGCAACGCGGTGGCGATCTGCTTGACCGACAACGGGAACTGTTCGGCCGCAGGGGTCTTGCGGTGATCCCACAGTGCCAGCATCACCAGGTATTGCGGATGAGTCAGGCCGAGCGGCTCCAACAGGGGCCGGTACACCGCCAAGACCGCCCGATTGGTCGTCGCCAGCGCGAAGCACACCTGGTGTTCGAGGGCGAGGGGGTCGATCTCGCGTGCGGTCGGCGCGGCCATACTTACATAGTGCCCTAATAATTAGCGCGCTACCGACATGATGTCTCTCACACGGTCCGTCGCGTGGGGTAATACCCTCGGAATCCATGGACGGATTCCAAGGTCGCGGCGCAGTCATCACCGGCGGGGCGAGCGGCATCGGGTTGGCCACCGCCACCGAGTTCGGCCGCCGCGGCGCCCGCCTGGTGCTGGCCGACGTCGATGAGTCCGCGCTGCGGCGCGCCGTGGCGCACCTGCAAGCCCAGGGGTTCGACGCGCACGGGGTCACATGCGACGTGCGGCACCTCGACCAGATGGTTCACCTCGCCGATGAGGCGTTTCGCCTACTCGGTCAGGTCGACATCGTGTTCAGCAACGCCGGCATTGTTGTCGCCGGTCCGCTCGCGGCGATGACCCACGAGGACTGGCGCTGGGTGATCGACATCGACCTGTGGGGTTCGATCCATGCCGTCGAGTCGTTCGTGCCGAGGTTGATCGAGCAGGACAAGGGCGGCCACATCGCCTTCACCGCCTCCTTTGCCGGGCTGGTGCCCAACGCCGGTCTCGGGGCATACGGCGTTGCCAAGTATGGCGTCGTCGGACTGGCTGAGACGCTGGCTCGCGAGCTCAAGGACAACGGCATCGGCGTCTCGGTGCTCTGCCCGATGGTCATCGAGACGGGATTGGTGGCGAACTCGGAACGAATTCGCGGTGCGGATGACGGGCTCGCCGCGGCGCCGGACCTGACGAGTGGATTCGGAGCGCTCCCTCCGACGCAGGACGACACCGTGTCGGTAGAGGACGTGGCGCGGCTCACCGCTGACGCGATTGTGGCCAACCGCTTGTACATCCTGCCGCACGAGGCGGCCCGGGCCTCGGTCAGGCGCAGGTTTGAGCGCATCGATCGCACCTTCGACGACCAGGCCGCCGAAGGGTGGAAACACTAACCGGACGGGCCCAGCCGATAGGCCCCGGTCTGCGGGTCGTGATACCAGCCGCCCGCGGCGTGGGTGCCGCCGTCGACATGTAGCGTCTGACCGGTGAGATAGAGCGACATGTCGGAAGCCAGAAAGACTGCGGTGCCGGCGATTTCGTCGACGTGGCCGGGACGTCCCAGCGGCACGATATTGCCCATGGCTGTCGTTGCGGCGTCGCCGTTGAGCGCGGCCAGTCCTTCGGTGAGGGTGATGTCGGGCGCTATCGCGTTGACCCGGATGCCGTAAGACGCCAACTCCAGCGCCGCGGTTTTGGTGTAGTTGATGACGCCGGCCTTGGCCGCCGCGTAGGCCGCGTAGCCGGGCGCGGCGCGCACTCCCTCGATGGACGTCACCGAGATGATGCTGCCGCCGACGCCGGCGGTTGCCAACTGCCGGGCCACCCGCTGGGTGCAGAGCAGCACGTGCCGCAGGTTCGCCTTATACAATGCGTCCCAACCGTTTTCGCTGGTCTCCAGCAGCGGTGACGAGAACACACCGCCGGCATTGTTGACCAGGATGGTGGGCATGCCGAGTTCGGTGGTGGTCCGCTGCTGCGCGGCATCGACCTGCTCGCTGTCCCGGACGTCGGTGACAATCCCCAGAGCGCCGATGGATTCGGCTGCCTGCACGCAGGTCTGCGGGTCGCGCTCCCAGATCGCCACCCGGGCACCGAATGCCGCCAGCCCGGCCGCGATGCCGCGCCCGATGCCCGCTCCCCCACCGGTCACCACCGCGACGCGGTCGGTGAGCAGAATATTCGAGGGATCGATGGCCATGGCCGATCAGCCCCTCGCGCGCATGGCCGGCGCGCTGCCGATCACGCCGTCGGCTTCCAGGCCGGCGATCTGCGATTCGGACAAGCCCAGCCCCGAGAGCAGTTCACGGTTGTGCTGGCCCAGCAGCGGCGCATGCTCGGTGTGGAATTTGTGCGGTCCGGCGGAGAACCTTATCGGCACGGTGCTGAGCCTAGCCGGACCATTAACCGGATGATCGACTGTTTCGAAGAAATCCCGGAACGCCAACTGTTCCAGCTCGGGCTGACGGTGCGGCTGCATGACTTTGGCCACCGGCACGCCGGCGTCCCACAGGATCGCGACGATTTCGTCGCGGCTGCGCTGCTGGCACCAGGCAGCGAGCCGCTCATCGATGGCATCCTGGTGCGTGCGCCGGCCGGCCTCGGTCGAGAGCTCGGGATCGGTTGCCCAGGAGGGCGATCCGAGGGCACGGCCCAGCCTGTCCCACTGGTCGTCGGTGGCCACCGCGATGGCCACCCAGCTGTCGAGCCGGCCGAATTCGTCGATGTCGGCGCTGAGGTAGAGGTTCTGCGGCGCGGCGGTCGGCCCGCGGTTGCCGGCGCGCTGAAGCAGGGACCCGTAGGCCGTGTACTCGATCACCTGCTCGGCGGCGATGCTCAGCGCGGCGTCGACCATTGCCGCCTCGACGAACACGCCTTCGCCGGTGCGGCGCCGGTGCTCGAGCGCGAGCAGTATCGCGTTGAGTGCGTGCACACCCGCATTGGGATCGCCGATCGAGTAGGGGTCATACGGCGTGCGATCCGGGTAGCCGGTGAGCCAACTCACGCCAGACGCGGCTTCGATGACGTAGGCGAACGCCGGGTTGTCGCGCCACGGGCCTTCGAGGCCGAAGCCGGGCATCCGCACCAGCACGGTGTCGGTCCGGATGGATTGCACGGTAGCGAAATCCAGGCCGATCTGGTCCAGCACTCGTGGCGTGAAGTTCTCCACGATCACATCGCACGTCGCAATGAGCTCACGCAGCAATTCCCGGCCGCGCGGACTCTGCAGGTCCAGGGTCAGGCCCTTCTTGTTGGTGTTGAGCGCCTCGAAAATCGGCGACTTCTCCCACCACTGGTCCTCGGTGATCGGTATGCCGGCGATCATCCGAGTGCCATCCGGGCGGCGGTTGGATTCAACATGGATGACCTCGGCCCCGAGCAAGGCCAGCGCGTGGGTACAGCATGGGCCCGCCCAGAACGTCGTCATGTCCAGCACTCGAATACCCTTGAGCGGCAACCCTTTCGCCACCCCCGTTGGCGCCGGCCGCGCCGGCAGGTCCGCCGCGCGGTAGTGCTCGGTGTGTTCGCCGAGCCGCGGCGCCGGCTGCGGCGGGCGTAATTGTGCGGGCCGCATCCGATACGGATGACTCGGCTGCTGGAAGCCGTCGCGCGGATTGCGCACAAATGAATCGCGCTTTACGAACTGATCGAAAGACGTCACGTTGGCGCCGTTGGCGACCGGCGCGTTGGGGATGCGGAAAGCCGAGGCGAGTTCCCGGATTTCGTCGACCGGGGTGCCGGCCACCCACGCGAAGATCTCCTCGGCGTGGATGTTGGCCTGCTCGGTGATGGACAGCGGTGATTCCTCGTCGATCCACTCTGGGTGGCCCACCATCGCGCATAGGTCGAACCACTGCTGCGCGGTCCCGCAGCCGAGATCCACCAGGCCGTCCTTGGCCTGCGCCACCCCGGGAATCGTCGGCCGCCGCATGTCCCGCCACGGCCGTCCGAGCACCTCGAAGTAGGAGACCGGGTGATAGGTGAGGCACAGAATCTGGGTCTCGAGCATCGACAGGTCCAGCAGTTCGCCCGCGCCGCCGTCGATTCGGCGCCAGCGGGAGGCCAAGGTGGCCACACTGGCGTAGACGCCGGCCAGGTACTCGCCGACCTGACCGCCGACGAAAACGGGCGGGCGTTCCTGCTCGCCGCGGCCGAGCCCGACGATCCCGCCCGACCAAGCCTGCAGGGTGAACTCGGTCGCCGCCCGGTCTCGCCAGGGACCGTCCAACCCGAACGGCGTGATCGAGGTGACGGTGAGATGCGGGTGGCGGCCGTGGATGGCGTGCGGCGTGAAGTCCGGGTGCTCGGCCAAATTCGATCCGGCCGACCACACCACCGCGTCCGCGGCTGCCAGCAGCCGGTTCACCAGCTCGATGTCGGCGTCGCTGTTGGGATCGGCGACGACGCTGTGTTTCGCCCCGGCCAGGAAGCTGAACAGGGCGCCGTCAGCGCCGGCCGAGAGGGCGGCGCCCGATGCCGACCACCGGCGCAGCGGATCACCCTGCGGTGGTTCGACTTTCACGACGTCGGCGCCGCCGTCGGCCAGCAACTTGCTGCAGTAGGCCCCGCCGAGGCCGGTGGAGAGGTCGATGACCCTATAGCCGCCCAGTGGCGGTTCGACGCGCGGCTGCGTCACTGTTTCTTTCTCTTCGCTTTGCCGCCCTTGCCGGCGGGCGCCTTCTTCCGGGCTTTCTTGCTCAGCCGCCATTCGGCGGGAAACTTGTCATCGTTGTCCTTGACCGCATCACCCAGACCCCGCTTCATCGCGTCATCGAGCATCAGCTCGTCACCGACATCCGGGCGGACGTGGGAGCCCATCGACTCGAAGACGCCGCTGAGCATGCTGCCCAGGTATTCACCCTGGAACTGCTTCATGATCTCGAAGAAGATCTTCTGCATGAACACCGTGTCGGTGGGGCGGTTACTGGCGCAGGCCAGCGCGTATTTCTCCACCTCCGCCTCGAGTTCGCCCCGCGGTACCACGCTGTTGAGGAAGTTGCAGTCATACATCTCGGCGGCGGTGAAAGCCCTTCCGGTGAACACCATTTCCTGAAACTTGCGGATGCCCATGGTCTGTGCCCACCACCACATGCGGGGACCCCAGCCGTAGTAGCGGAACGACGGATGCCCAAACAGGGCGTCGTCGCTGGAGATGACCAGATCGGCGTCCGCGGCCTGGTAGAAATGCCAGCCGTAGCAGTAGCCCTTGGCCTCGAGAATGCTGATCTTCTTGAAGTCCTGCAGGCCGCGAATGCCCGAGTTCGGGTTGGCGTACCACTGCCCCAGGGCGGCGCCGTTGCGAAACGAACCCTGCGGCGGATATCGAACCTCGTCGGCGCCGATCCGGTACTCGGCGAGCCGCGGGCCCTGGTCCGCCGCGTCACGTACCCGCATCACCTCGGTCAGGTCCGCGCCCGAACCAACGTCGTCGCCGGCGCCGCGGACCACCAGAACCTTGACGTCGTCGTCAACGCCGGCTTGGTGCAACAGGTCCGCATAGCGCAGGCGTGCGGCGATCGTCGGCGCGTTGAGATAGTCCGGCCGGTCGAACGTGATCGTTGCGATCCGCGTCCTGGCGTCTTTGTGGTACCGGATGATCTCTTCGGCCGCCGGTTCGGAGGGACCCGGCATGGCTAGGGCTGCCAGAACGGGCTCGCGGTAAGCACCTCGGCGCCGTCCGCGGTGATCAGCACCGCTTCTCGCCCGAATACCGCGCCGACTCCTTCTTGCCACACGTATCCCGTGACGGCCAGCACCATTCCCGGCTCGAGACGTTCGTCGGTCGCGGTCGCGGGCAGGTGTTTGGAGACGACGGGTGGGTCAAACCCCATGCCCAGACCGCGGGCCACCGGCATCGGCGGGTCGGGCTCGCCCGCGGCCCGGTAGGCGCTGAGCAGTTCGCTCGCGCCCGCGCCGGGCCGGCAGGCGGCGATCAGCTTGTCCCACAGACGTTCCCAGCGCCCGTGCAGGGCAGCCGCGCCGCCGGCCGCGTGCCGGTCATCGGCGGGCCAGGTCCGGCCCACCTCGCCGACGTAGCCTCCCGCCAACACTCCGGCGGAGAACGCCACCAGATCGCCGTCCTGAATACGGCCATCACCGTCGGCGCGCCGCCAGGGGTGCGTGCGCGAAGTCACCCATGCGACATCTTGATTCGACGGGGTGCTCACCCCACCAGCCGCCGATGCCTCCAGCAACACGCCGGCCAGCGCCTGCTCGGTGACCCCCGGCCGCAATTCGGAGATCGCGGCCGCCAGCGCCGACTCGGCCACCGCAACGGCCTCCCGCAGCGCGGCGATCTCCTCGTCCGTCTTGATGCGGCGCGCGGCCCGCATGGCAAGCTCGCCGTCGACCAGCTCCGCATTCGGGAAGGCTGTCGGCAGGAGTTGTGCGAAAACCGGTGAAAGCGCGTCGGTTCCGACGCGTCGCGCGGTCGCCGCCCCGTCGATACGCTGCAGGGCGGACATCGTGTTCATCGGGTTCCACGAGATGCCGTAGAGGTTCTCGTGGGGGATGTCCTCGGGAACACCCTCGTCCCAGGTGCTCAGGAGGTACACGGCGCCGGTCTCGCGCACCAGCACGCAGGTCGGGCCGAACGGTCGGGTGCCCGCGACCCATAGTTGCGGTGCCCCGGTGACGTAACGGACATTGGCTTGCCGGCCCAGGACCAGGATGTCGAGATCGTGTGCCGCCATCTGGGCCAGCGCTCGCTCGCGGCGACCCGAACGCAGCGTGCGTTCGTCAGGGCAAACGTCAACTGACATGGGAGCCATACGGGTCGTAGGGGTAGTCGGTCAAGCGGATCCAGCCTTCCTCGGTAATCACCAGGACCTCTTCGCTGCGGTAGCCGCCGGTGCCGTCCTCCCACACCACGGGTTCCAACACCAGCACCATCCCTGCTTGAAGGACGAAGTTCTCATCGAACTCTTGCCCGAGATCGGTTCCGATCATTGGCATTTCGGCGGCGTTGACACCGATGCCGTGGCCGAGGTAGAAGTGCGGCAGCCACGGCCGGGTGCCGCCGTTGGCCTTGATGGCAGCCCGGCCCAGATCCGCCGCCGTGGCTCCGGCCTTGGCGACACCCAGAACTGCGCTCATGATCTCGAACCATTTGTCGAACTGTGCCTGTTGCCGCGGCGACGGGTCCCGTCCGACGATCCAGGTGCGCCCGAAGTCGGAGCAGTAGCCCTGATAGGTGATGCTGGCGTCGGTCCACAGCACATCACCCTCGGCCAATTCGCGCTCGGTGGTCAGCAGCGGCAACGCCAGATCGCCGTGCGTGGTCCACACTCCCTCCGCCTTGCTCGGCGGCATCACCTGCCAGATCGGCTCGAGCATGCTGGCCGTGGCACCGAGCTCGAAGGCGCGGCGCAAAAAGATTGCCGACAAATCGATCTGACGTACGCCGGGGGCCAGGCGCTTCTGCACCTCGACCATCGCCTCGTCGGTGATGCGGATCGCGGTGCGCATGCAGGACAGCTCGTCCGGCGTCTTCACCGACTTAGCGGCGCCGACGATGGCCGCGGCGTCAACGGGCGCACCGCCCGGGAACAGCAGCTTCGCGGCGCGCGACATGGCGCCGGTGAGCTCGTCAACCGCCACTACCGCTTTGGCCGGAATCAGGTCGGCCAGCAGCCGCGCGAAATGCCCTACGCCCTCGTCGAATTCGAGATAGACGGGTCCGTGCAAGTGATCGGCGGGCAGGTCCGACTCGTGCGAGGCGCCCTCACGGAAGGGCAGGAACAGGTGCGGCCACTCGTCGTCGGCGAGCACCACGGCGACCGGCCGTTCCACGTAGGACAATCCGGCGTCACCGAGTGGCCAGCTGGCGCCGGTGGCATAGACCACCGCGTTGTTGCCCAGCAGGATCATCGCGTCGACACCGCGTTCGCTCATTGCCGAGCGCAGCCGGGTGCCGGTCTCGCGGCGCAGGCGGCCCAGGTCGGCTGTTTCGGGGATCACCAGCCGGTTACCGGTGTTGGTGCCCGGTTGCGCGAACGTCGTCACTGCAGACCCAGGAATTTCGTGATGTTGTCACTGACGATCTTCACCCCGTTCTCCGGGCCCACCGCGTCGACAACGGCTTTCAGGGACTTCTCCGAGTAGCCGTAGGTGCTTTCGTTGTGCGGATAGTCGCTGGACCACATCACCTTGTCCACCCCGATCTGGTCGATCAGCTGCAGGCCCAGCGGGTCGACCATGAACGACGCGCTCATGTGGGTGTCCCAGTAATAGCGCGGTTCGTGCTCGAGGGCCCGGTTGAACATGTGCTGGTATGACCCCATCAGGTGCTCGGCGTCCTGCAACGCCCAAGGTACCCAGGCGATCCCGCCTTCGAACCAGCCGATTCGCAGCCCGGGATGATCATCGAGAATTCCGGTGAAGAGGTACTTGGCGAACTGCTCGCGGAAGCCGTCGATGTTGATCATCATGCCGACCACCACGCTGTTGAACTGGCATGGGGTCTTCGGCGGCGTCTCCCCGATGTGGTGGGTCACCGGAAGACCGGCGGCCTCGATCTCATCCCAGACCGGCTTCATTGCGGTGCTGCCGTAGTCGATGATGTTGCCGTCGTCATCCTTGCCGGGGTTGAGCGGCAGCAGGAAGGTCTTGAGCCCCAACGACTTCAATTCGTCCAAAGTCTTCCTGGTGCCCTGCGGGTCCCACCAGTTGATCAGCCCGGCGCCGTAGAAGTGGCCGTTCGAGCGCTCCTGCAACTCGGCGATGTATTCGTTGTAGATGCGGAACGCCAGCTCGCGCAGCTGTTTGTCCGGATAGTGAAACAGCGCCAGCACCGCGTTGGGAAACGCCAGCTCCTTATCGACGCCGTCGTCGTGCAGTTCCTGGATCCGGGCCTCGATGTTGGTGCTCGCGGCGCCGGGCAGGTCGTCGTACTGCATCAACACGGCGCTGAAGTCACCCGGCAGGAACGACTGTCCCTTGCGTCCGACTTGGTAGGCACCGTCCTCATACCAGATCCGCGGCGCCTTATCCTTCAGGTCGTCCGGAAAGCGTTGATAGAAGATGTCGTCCGCGAGCGAGATGTGGTTGTCCGCCGAGAAGACCACGGTCCCCGGCGGCAAACCGACGTCGCTGCCCGCGGCGTGGCCACGCCGATCCTTGGGAGCGCCATAACCTCCGGGCGGGTAAAGCGTGCTTGTTTGAGTCGTCATCATTGACCCTCCGTTCGGATCCGCAGTTTTGCTAACTAGCGAGCTGGGCTACCAGGTCACCGGCAGCTCGTAGACGCCGTAGGCGAGTCGGTCGTCCTTGAACGGAACCTCCTCGATCGGAATGGCAAGCGCTAGCGTGGGAATGCGCCGGGCCAGGGTGTGGAAGACGATCTGCAGCTCGGCGCGGGCGAGCTGCTGTCCTACGCACTGATGACGCCCGTAGCCGAAGGCGACGTTGCGGTCGGCGCCCGAGCGATGCAGGTACAGCCGGTCCGGTTCGGCGAACGCGTCCGAATCCCAGTTGGCCGGGGCCAGATCGATGATGATGCCCTCCCCGGCACGGATCGTCTCACCGGCGATGTGAATGTCTTCGAGCGCGACGCGGCGCTGGCCGTTTTGAATGATGCTGAGATAGCGCAACAGCTCCTCCACCGCGCTGGCGATGACTTTTGGATCTTCGGCATCGCGGATGACGGCCAGCTGGTCGGGGTGTTCCAGCAGGGCGAGCACGCCGAGCCCGATCATGTTGGAGGTGGTCTCGTGCCCGGCGATCAGCAGGCCGGTGCCCAGCTGGGCGGCCTCTTTCACGCTGAGCTCGCCGGCCTTGACCCGTTCGGCGAGGTCGGAAACCGCGTCCTCGGCCGGATTCTCCATCTTGGCTTCGACCAGCTGGGCGAGGTATTTGTTCAGGCTCATCGCGCCTTTGACGGTGTCTGCACCGGTGGCGTATCGCGCGAGGCCGACGTTGGCGTGGTGCTGGAACATGTCGGCGTCTTCGTAGGGAACGCCGAGCAGCTGGCTGATCACCAGCGAGGGCACCGGCAATGCCAGCGCGGTGACGAGGTCGGCGGGCTGCGGTCCGGCGAGTATCGCGTCGATGTGTTCGTCGGTGATCCGCTGGATGGTCGGGCGCAGATTTTCGACGCGCTTGAACGTGAAGGGTTTCGACAACATGCGCCGGAATCGGGTGTGCTCCTCACCGTCGGCGGTGAAGACCGACCGCGGGCGCTTGTGCACCGTGGACAGCATGCCTTCGTTCCAGTGCGGGAATCCGGGCTGCCGGTCGTCGACGCTGACCCGTGAGTCCGAAAAGAGCTCGCGCACTTGCTCGTAGCCGGTGATGAGCCACGGTGTGCTGCCGTCCCAGATCCGGACCCGAGACAGCGGCCTGGCTTCGGCCAGTGCCATGACGTCCGGTGGTGGGGCGAACGGGCAGCGCGGTTCCCTGGCCATCGGATAGTCCGGGATATCGGAGGTCTGCGCCGGTGCGGTGCCCGTCAGTGTGTCTGACATGTTGTCATTCCTCGATGTGGATGGCGAGGGCCGGGCAGGCCGCCGCCGCCCGCCGAGCGCCATCGGCCTGCTCGGGCGATGGGTTGGGGTTGAGGAGGACGACGACGCCGTCGTCGTCGCGCTGGTCGAACACTTCGGGCGCATTCATCACGCAGTTTCCCGAAGAGGCGCAAAGATTCTGGTCGACAGTCACTTTCATCTGCGAACCCTTCACTCGTACGCCGTCACGGGCGCCAGCCACAGGCCCACGATCGCATCGATGAGCCCGGATGCCGCGGCCCGCCAGGAACGATGAGACGTCACCGCGCCTGCGGCAAGCGCGCGTTCACGATCAGCGCAGGTGTGCATCAACAGGTTTCGGGCCATGATGTTGCGTTCGAAGTGCACTTCGGGCGGCAGCTCGGGCAGGCAGCGGTTGATGCCCTCGACGACCTGGACCAGCGACCGGGAGCTGAGTGCGCCCCTGACGATGATGTTGTAGTAGGCGGGGTCGGTCATCGCCTGGGCCGCGAAACGCGCGTACCAGGTCGGGTTTCCGAGCTCCTCCAGGTGATCGGTGAGCGGGCGCACCAAACAGGCCACCCAGTTGCGCATTTCGCTGGAACCACCCGTGTCGAGCAACTCGGTCACCATCTGTTCGCGTAGCTGCTCGACGGGACCGCGGTGCTTCTGCTCGATCGCCCGCACCAGGTCGGCCTTGGTGCCGAAGTGGTAACCGACGGCCGCGTTGTTGCCCTGGCCGGCGGCCTCGCTGACCTGCCGGTTGGACACCGCGAACATGCCGTGTTCGGCGTACAGGCGCTCGGCCGCCACCAGGATCGCCTCTTGGGTGGAACTGGCCCGCTCGGTGCGAACGGTCCGGCCGGCGGTGGTCATTGGATCAGTCAACCCCCTGCCCCGGTTTAAGTCAAGTGATTGATTTAAATATGGAGTGCCGGCGTTCGCCGCCGGCGGCCGTTCGGCGATATCAGTTGTGTTTTCCGGATCGCATCGGCTTGCCCGCCACCGTGCCGCCGTCGACCGGCAGCACCGTCCCGGTGACATAACGCGAGCGGTCGGTGGCGAAATAGAGCGCGGCTTCGGCGACGTCATCGGGGGTGCCCTCGCGCTTCAGCGGCCGATCCTCCCGCATCGTCTCGCGGATACGCGCTTCGAACCGCTTCAGCTGTTCGGGGTCCATGCCCGTCCCCGACTTCCCCAGGATCGGCGTCGGTATATTGCCGGGCGCAATGGCGTTGACCCGAATCTCGTGGTGCGCCAACTCGATTGCCGCGGCCTTGGTGAATTGGATGACGGCCGCTTTCGAGGCGCGATAGATCATCACGCCGCCGCCGGCCTGGATGCCGCCGATCGAGGTGATGTTGATGATCGAGCCGCCCCCGTGTTCGGCCATGTGCCGCGCGGCATCTCGGGTACCCGCCATCACACCCAGCACGTTGACCCCCATCACGCGGTGAAAATCGGCGAGGTCGTCGTCGAGCAGCTTGCGCAGCGGGCTGGAGATCCCGGCGTTGTTCACCATGACGTGCAGGCCGCCGAACTTCTCGACGGCGCCGGACACCAGTGCTCCCACCTGTTCGGGATCGGAGACGTCGGTCCGCCGGAAGACGGCGTTGGCACCGAGCGACGTCACCAGCGCCTCCCCGCGGTCGGTGTCGACGTCGGCGATGACGACCTGCGCGCCCTCGGCCACAAACCGCTCCGCGAGACCCCGGCCGATGCCGGAAGCCGCGCCGGTGACCACGGCGACCTTGCCGTCCAATTCGTTAACCACACGACGAGTTAATCGGCGCATGCCACATTAAGTCAAGCAACTGCTTTAACGCCTGCGACAGGCGTAGTCCGGTGAATCGGTATGACAGCGGGCCGTCCGGGCTTCCGGCGCGTCGGCGGCTGGGCCATGCTGAGATGGCCAGGCTCATTCGGGGAACTGAAAGGCGCCATCATGAAGGTGTTGGTAATCGGCGGCAGCGGGCTGATCGGATCACAGGTCGTCGCCAGGCTCACCGAGTTGGGACACGAAGCGGTCCCGGCCTCCCCGCGCACCGGTGTCAACTCCGTGACCGGGGAAGGCGTTGCCGAGGCCGTCGCTGGAGTCCACACCGTGGTGGACGTGTCCAACTCGCCGTCCTGGGCCGACGACGACGTGCTGAACTTCTTCACCACCTCCACCCGAAACCTGCTCGACGCGGAGCGGTCCGCGGGCGTGCAGCATCACGTCGCGGTGTCGATCGTGGGAGCCGACCGGGCGGCCGAAAGTGGCTACATGCGAGCCAAGGTCGCGCAGGAAAAGCGATCGTGGAATCGGGACAGCCGTATTCGATCGTGCGCGCGACGCAGTTCTTCGAATTCGTTGACGGCATTGCTGATTCGTTCGCCGATGGTGACACCGTCCGCGCCCCGCACGGGGCGTTCCAGCCGATTGCCGCCGCGGATGTGGCCCTGGCCGTCACCCGCGCGGCCACGGGTGCACCGGTCAACGCGGTGATCAACATCGCCGGTCCCGAAAAGCGTGGGATGGACGACTTCATCCGCACGCGGTTTGCGGCCACGGGTGATGCGCGCACTGTGATCACCGATGACGCTGCCCGCTATTACGGTGCGGTTCTCGACGACCGCAGCATCGTTCCCACCGAGGACGAAGACGTGGCCGTCTACCCCACCACATTCGGCGATTGGATGGCCGCGCAGGCGGCGAGCGTCGCCCAGTAGGGCCAGAAGTGGGCGAGTGGCGACATCGAGTATCGCCCACGGGCCCCAGATGCGTTTACGCGGAATCACATTGAAGTGATTGCGTATGATCACCGCGCTCGGCAGTACGCCTTCGCGCAATCATCGGCGGGTCTAGCGCTCGCGGTTGCGCTCCGCCTAGCATCCAAGCACGAGAACGTTGGGGCGAGCCAAGGACGAGGAGCACCGATTGACCGTGCAACCCACCAGCGGTGTCCCCTTCGACCGAACACGGCTCAGCAGGCGCGGTTTCATCACCGCGGGCATCGTCGGCGGATTGGCGCTGACGGCGTGCGGCCAATCCAAACCGGAGTCGACCGGCAATGCCCGGATGACCGCTGCCATCGCCGAAGCCGAGGCCGCCCGGCCGCATAGCGGCCGCACCGTCACCGCCGAACTCACACCCCAGCTGGTTCAGGTCGACCTGGGCGGGCCGGTCGTCCGCACGCTGGCCTTCGGCAACAGCATCCCGGGCCCGGTGATCCGTGCCAACATCGGCGACGAGGTCGTGGTGACCGTGTCGAACCGGCTCGACCATCCGACGTCGGTGCATTGGCACGGCATCGCCTTGCGCAACGACATGGACGGCGCCGAGCCGGCCACACCCGACATCGCGGCCGGCCATGACTTCACCTACCGATTCTCCGTACCCAATTCGGGCACGTACTGGGCCCACCCGCACACCGGCGTGGACGAGGACACCGGTCTGTACCTTCCCGTCATCGTCGACGACCCGACCGAGGGCAACTACGACGCTGAATGGATCGTCGTCCTGGATGATTGGACGGACGGCGTCGGAAAGAGTCCTCAGCAGCTCTACAGCGAACTGAGTAACCCCAACAAGCCCCCGCAGAACACACCCGAAACGACCACCTCGACGACGACCGAGACATCGCCCACCACGACGAGCGAGACGAGCGAGACAAGCGAGACGACGTCGACCACCCCGACAACCTCGACGAGCGCGGCAGCGCCATCTCCGGCGACCGGCGTCGGCACCAGCGACCTGCTCGGTGGTGACGCCGGGGATATCGCCTACCCGTACTACCTGATCAACGGGCGAATCCCCGGTTCGCCCACCACCTTTGATGCCAAGCCCGGCCAGCGCATCCGCATCCGCTTCATCAATACCGCCTCCGACACCACCTTCCGGGTCGCACTCGCCGGTCACACGATGACGGTGACCCACACCGACGGCTACCCGGTGGTCCCCGCCCAGGTCGACGCCCTGCTGATCGGCATGGCGGAACGCTACGACGTCGCGGTGACCGCCGCGGACGGCGTCTTCCCGCTCGTCGCGGTCGCCGAAGGCAAGAACGGCCTGGCGCGCGCGCTGCTGTCCACGGCTTCGGGCAGCGCCCCGGACCCGCAATTCCAGCCGGGCGAACTGACCAAGCTAGTGGGCACCGTCGAGATGTTCACGGCCACAACACCGGTCAACCTAGGACGTCCCGATCCCGGCCTCGACCTGCCAGTGGTCCTCGGCGGCAACATGATGCAGTACAACTGGACGATCAACGGCGAGCCCTACGACAAGACGAATCCGCTGCATGTCCGGCAGGGACAACGGCCCACCATCACGTTCGACAACACCACGATGATGTACCACCCGATTCACTTGCACGGGCACACGTTCCAGGTGATCAGGGCCGACGGCAGCCCAGGCGCGCGCAAGGACACCGTCATGGTGCTGCCCAAGCAGAAGCTGGCCGCCGTCCTCGTCGCGGACAATCCGGGCACCTGGATGATGCACTGCCACAACACCTATCACCAGGTCGCCGGAATGATGACCCGCCTGGATTACGTCTTCTGACGTTCAGAGCGCCGCCAGGAAATCCAGCAGTAATCCATTGACCACGGAGGACTGCTCGATCTGGGGGCAGTGTCCGGCCTCGTCGACCACGACCGAACGGGCCCCGTCTATCTGCTTGGCGATCTCGGCGGCCCAGCCGGCCGGAAGGAGCTTATCGCCCGCCCCCTCGACGAGAAGCGTTGGCACGCCGATGCGTTCGTAGGCTCGGGTGGTAGAGGGCGTCGCGGACGGCGTGGCGCCGGGGCGGCGGAATCTGGCCGCCGCGATGGCTTCCCAGGCTCCCGGCGCGGTGCTCGACTCGTAGCGACGGCGCACGTAGTCGTTGTCGTCGGGATAGCCGGAGTCGAAGAACAGCGCGTGGACGATCCGGCGCATCGCGGGCAGCGTCGCGTCGTAGTTCTGCAGAGCCTCGAAATGCTCGTTCTGCTGAATCTCTCCGCCGCCGCAGATGATCACCAAGCTGCGCACCGGTAGCACCGGTGTGCCCGAGGTGGCGTCGGTGAGCAGGTTGATGGCGCCCATCGAATTACCCACGAAGTGCGCAGAGTCCACGCCGAGCAGCTCACAAAACCGCGCCACATGCCGGATCCGCATGCCGCGGCCGTCGACGAAATCGATGACCTTGGCGGACTCCCCGAATCCCAACTGGTCCGGCGCCAGAACCCGGTACCGCGCCGCGAGCGCATCGATGTTGCGTTCCCAGCCGAGCTCAGCGCCGGCGCCGAATTCACCCCCGTGCAGCAACACCACCGGCTCACCCTCGCCCGCTTCCAGATAACTGGTGGCCAGCCCGTCAACCGATATGGTTTTGCGCAGCATCATTTGATCGCGATCGGATTCACCGGTGAACCCACCGCCCCAACGAATCTCAGGGGTGGTGCGATGAGCTGAAACTCGTACACGCCGTCGGCGGCGCAATCGGCCGCCAAAGCGGTCAGGTCCCAGTATTCGCCGAGCATCAGCCCCATGTCGCGCAGGGTCAGCAGATGGAACGGCAGGAAGACGCCGTCGACCCCGGATACCGGATCTTCGACTTGGAGGTTGTCGGATGCGACCGCGGCGATCTCGTGATCGTGTAGCCACTGCGCGCATCGCCAGTCCAGGCCGGAATACCTCTCGGTCTTGTTTCCGGTCTGCAGATACCGCGTCCACCAGCCGGTTTTGATGAGCAGGATGTCGCCGCGCCCGACCCTCACGCCCTGTGCGCGGACGACATCGTCCAACTCTTCCGGGGTGATCGGGTTTCCGTGCTCCAGAAAGACATCGACGCCGCGATGGCGGACCACATCCAGCAGCACACCCCGCGAGGTGATGCCCTTTCCGTCCACCTTCTCGATGCCGAGGCGGCGGGCTCCCAGGCTGGTTACCGAGCCGGCCGGGATCCCGTTGTAGAGCTGGTCGTCGTAATAGACGTGCGACAGCGCATCCCACTGGGTGGCGGCCTGCAACGGCATGATGATCATGTCATCGTTGAATCGGAACAGGTTGTCGACGAAGTACGGTCCCATCTGCGCCGCGGTCGGATTGCGGTCCCAATCCGGCCCGTACTGAGCCAACGTGCTGGCGTCGCCGCCGTCGACCGTCATCACGTGAATCGGATTGTGCCGAAAACCGAAGGCGCCCTGCGGTCCTGACGAGCCGAAGTCCACGCCGAGCGGGAAGACCTTGCCGTGCCGGACCAGGCTCGCGGCCTGGGCGATCTTCTCCTCGGTGATGAAGTTCAGCGTGCCGAGTTCGTCGTCGTCACCCCACCGGCCCCAGTTGCTGACCTCGCGGGCGACCCGGCGAAAGTCGGTCACACTGGCCACGCAGCCCGCCCTTCCTCGAGTTCGCGCGCGATCGCGGCGCCCACGTTTCCGCCGTCGACCCACAACACCTGACCCGAAATATAGCTGGCGGCATCGCTATTCAGGAACAACAGCACGGAGGCTTGCTCGGCGGGTCCGGAGACGCGGCCCAGCGGCTTGGGAATGTCGTCCAAAAACCCTTGTCCGTAGGCCGTGCGTAATTGGTCCAGGATCGGCGTCTCGGTGACCCCGGGACCGGTGCAGTTGATGCGGATCCCCCGCGCACCGAGCGGTGTGGCGTTGCGCATGGTGTAGAGGATGATCGCTTCCTTGGACAGCTGATAACCGGTGCCCAGCGCCTCGGGATGTTCGGCGCACCAGTCGATACCCTCTTGCATCGTCGCGGTATGCAGCAGCGGCGCCACCTCCCGCAGATGCTCGCGATACGCGGCCGCCGCGAGCGAGGACACGCTGACGATGGACGACCCCGCGGCCATCTTCGCAATCAGCGCCTCAGTGGCGTGGCGCATTCCCAAGAAGTTGATGGTCACGACCAGTTGCGGGTCGCCGACCCCGGAGGACACTCCCGCAACGTTGAACAGCGCGTCGACCCGACCGGTCACCGCGTTGACCGCCGATTCGATCGATGTCTGATCGGCCAGGTCGACCTGATGGAACTCGTCGATCGCGAAGGCCGGTCGCTGTTTGTCCAACCCGATGACTTCGGCGCCCAGCTCGGTGAGCTGACGTACCACGTGTTCGCCGATGCCGGAAGCACATCCGGTCACCACGGCACGGCGGCCGTCATAGCGAAACAGCTCGTCGATCTCTCCCAAGGCTCGCCTCGAAATCCTCCCGACTCAGATGCCGTCCGGCACTACTTCTGCTGTTCCTTTGCGCGCTGCGCCGCCTGCACACGGCCTTCATTGATCTCCGCCATGGCCTCGGGAATCTCGCTGGCGGTGAATTTACCGCCGCGACCAGTCGGGAGTCCACCGAACGAGTAATCCTCGTCGAATTGCGGTGCGGTCGATTCCGGCCGCCGCGACTCCACCTTTTCGATGACCGGTTCCAGCCGCTTCGCCTTTTCCGCCACGGCCTTTGCGTCCCGCTCGATGAATTCGGGGAGCACCTCTTTGCCCATCAGTTCGATGGATTCCATGGTGCCCTCGTGGCTGCGCGGGTTGAGCAGCAAGATGATCTCGTCGACGCCACTTTCCTCGTAGCCGCGCAGGAACTCGCGCACGGTGGCTGGAGAGCCGATGGCGCCCCGGCCGGGCCCGTACGCCAACGTCGGATCCTTTTCCACCTCTTCGAGATACCGCTGCCACACCCCGGTCCGCCCCGGCGTGTGCACCCCTGTCATGTAGTAGTGCATGATTCCGAACGAGAAGAAGCCACCGCCCTGTCCGAGCCGCTGCAACGCCTGCTCGTCGGTCTTGGCCACCATCATGGACAGGTCGCCACCGATGGCCAGGATGTTCGGGTTGATCCGGGGAGTGACCGGTACGCCGTTCTCCTCGAACTCCTTGTAGTAGCCGTTGACCCGCTCGGTCAGCGGCCCGGGCCCGGTGTAGGCGAAACTCAAAGCGCCGATCGCCTTTTGGGCGGCCATCTGCACGCTGGCCGGCCGGGTGCAGGCGACCCAGACCGGCGGATGCGGCTTCTGCAGCGGCTTGGGGACGACATTGCGCGCCGGCATCTGGACGTGTTCGCCGTTGAAGCCGGTGAACGGCTCCTCGATCATGCAGCGGATCGAGACCTCCAGGGATTCCTGCCACTGCGCCCGCTTGTCGGCGGGGTCGATGTTGAAGCCGCCGAGTTCACCGACCGACGACGATTCCCCGGTGCCGAATTCGACACGGCCGTTGGAGAGCAGGTCGAGGGTGGCGATCCGCTCGGCCACCCGGGCTGGGTGATTGACCACCGGCGGCAGGTGCATGATGCCGAACCCCAAGCGAATGTTCTTGGTCCGCTGGCTGGCCGCCGCCAAGAAGATCTCCGGTGCCGTCGAGTGGCAGTACTCCTCGAGGAAGTGGTGCTCGGTCAGCCACACGGTGGAAAAGCCCGCTTTGTCGGCGGCCTCGACCTCATTGAGACAGTCCTGCAGCAAGACGTGTTCGTCATCGGGCGCCCAGGGCCTCGGCAGAGCGAATTCGTAGAACAGTGAGATTTTCATCGTTACCTCCTATGAGTATTAATGGCTCGGTTGGCTGCCTGGGCTGCAAGGTGTTTCGCCGCGACATAGCCGAAGGTCATGGCGGGGCCGATGGTGGCACCGGCACCCGCGTAGCTGCGGCCCATCACCGGGGCGGAGGTGTTGCCCACCGCGTACAGTCCCGGCACGACGGTGCCATCGGGCCGCAGCACGCGGGCGTGTTCGTCGGTCACCAGGCCGCCCGAGGTCCCGAGGTCCCCGAGCACGATCCGGAAGGCGTAGTACGGCGGATCACCAAGCGGATACAAGTTCGGATTCGGCAGGGTGTGGTCGCCGTAGTAGTTGTCGTACACGCTGTCGCCGCGGTTGAAATCGTCGTCGTGACCCGTGCGGGCGAGTGCGTTGAAGCGACTGGCGGTTTCGGCGAGCCGGTCGGCGGGAACGCCGATCTTGGCGGCCATCTCGTCCCACGTCATGGCCGCCTTGACCACGCCCGATTCGAGCCAGGCCGGTGGCATCTTGCGGCCGGTGGGCACCGGCGCTCCCGGGATCTTGGGTATCGGCAGGTGTCCCGCGACAACGTAGCGGTTGAACGATCGGTGGTCGGTGATCAGCCAGCAAGGGATGTGGGTGACGCCCGACCTCTGGCCCTCGATCATCGCGTGACCGAAGTCCATATAGGGGGCCGCCTCGTTGATGAACCGCTCGCCCGCACCGTTGACGATGAACTGCGCCGGCATCATCCGCTCATTCAGCATGAATTGCATGCGGCCGTCCGGCCATTGGATCGCCGGGAACCACCAGGCCTCGTCGAGCAGGTCCGTTGCGGCGCCGACCTTTTGGCCGGCGCGGATGCCGTCGCCCATGGCCGCGGGATTGCCGAAGCTCCAATCCTGGTCCACCTCGGGCAAAAGTTCTTTCCGCCAGGCGAGGTCGTGGTCGAATCCGCCGCATGCCAGGATGACGCCCAGCCGTGCGCCGATGGTCTGCGCATTGCCCTCGCGTTCCACCACCGCGCCGGTGACCGACCCGTCGGGGTCGGTCAGCAGCTGCACCATCGGCGAGTCCAGCCAGAGCGGGATGCCGCGCTCGCGAAGCGCCAACCGGAGCCGGGCCGCCAGCGACTGGCCGATCGCGGCCATCCGCTCGCCGAACACCCTCGCCCGGACCATCCGCATGACCAACTTGAGCAGCACGCCTTTGCCGGCCCACGATTGCCTGATCCCGTAGAACGTGCGCAGGTCCTTGGGCCCCAACCAGATTCCCTTTGGGGCCAGCGCCAGGGGCGCCAGCAGCTTCTGCTCGTCGGGACCCAACTTGCGCAAGTCGATGGCGGGCACGTTGATCGTGCTGCCCAGCTCGGAACCGCCGGGCAGCTCCGGGTAGTAGTCGGCGTAGCCGGGCTTCCAGACGAATTCGAACCATCCGGACAGCTGCTCCAGGAACTGGAGCATCTGCGGCGCGCTCTCGACGTACTGCCGTAGCCGCGCCTCGCTGACCAGTCCTTCGGTGATCTGTTTGAGGTAGCCCACGACGGCGTCGGGCGAGGGCACATAGCCCTCCCGGCGCTGAGCGGGAGCCCCGGGCACCCAGATGCCGCCACCGGACAAGGCGGTGGAACCCCCGAAGTAGGAAGACTTTTCGATCACCAACACGTCGAGACCGGCGGCCTGCGCGCCCAGCGCGGCCGTCATGCCGCCACCACCGGACCCGACGATGAGCACGTCGACGACGTGATCGAAACCATCCACTGCCGTCGTCATTTCGGCAGCGCCGTTCTGATGGCGAAACCGGCGATCAGCTCCGGTGCGGGCTGGTAGTATCGCCCGGTGGTTTTGTAGGGCCCCACCGCTTGCAGTGCCGCGAATGCCGCTACCCAGGTGCGGATCTCGTGTGCGGAGCTGCCGCCCTCATGGGAGACAAACGAATTCGACCACCCGTCCAATTCGCTCAGCCGTCCTCCGTCGATGATTTCCAGGAATCGGTGATCCCACGTCGGGTTCAGCGCCTGCAGCTCGCTGTCGCCGGCGGCGAAGCTTTTGGCCGCGTCGATGACCGCGTCCTGCCGGGCCTGCCGCTGCTCGGGTGTCATCGGCCGGCCATGCACGATCCGCTCCAGTACCGGCGCAGCCGCGGTCGCCAGGGTAGGTACCGGCGGGCTGTGCGAAAGCCCACCGGACCCCAGCAGCAGAACCCGCTTGTCCAGGGTGGCCAGATAGCCGCCGACGGCCCTGCCGAGCGCGCGGCAGCGATGCATCGGGCCCAATGGCACGCCGATGGCGTTGACGAAGATCGGTATCACCTGGCGCGCGGTGGCGTCACCGAAAAGCTTTTCCAGCGGCTGGACCGTGCCGTGGTCGACGTCCATGCTGGCCGAGATCGCGATGTCTACGCCCGCGTCGAGGACCGCCTTCGCGCAGTCGGTCGCAAGCGCTTCCGGCACATTCAGCGGGCCGGCATGGGTGCCGTAGTCGCCCACTCCGCGGGCGCTGGTGCCGATGCAGAAGGGCGGCATCACCTTGTAGAAGAAGCCGTTGTAGTGATCCGGCGAAAAGCTGACGACCAGTTCGGGGTCGTACTCTTCGACGAAACCTCGCGCCTTGGTGATCGCGCCTTCGATGTCGTCAAGCAGATCCCGCGACGGCCCCGGAAGATTCAGGAGCGGGCTGTGCGACATACAGCACAGAGCCAGTGCCACTTTGCAGATCACCCCCTTGCGGCGTGAGCGTGAGTGCGTCAAGGAGCGCGGCGCTCAGGTCGGGTGCGCGCTGAGCGATGCAGGCACCCGCGATGCACCGGTCGGGGCGCAGGAACAGCACCGAGTCGCAGTGGGTATCGAACCAGGATTTGAGGTCACCGTGCCGATCGCCGACGACCACAACATCAGGGTCGTCGTGTCCGGTCCAGTGCAGCTGAGTTACCGGGCGCAACGCAAAAAACTTGGCGCCCAATGCTTTCCAGTTTGCGAACGCTGCATCGCCGAGAATTTTGCGGGGGTTGTTGTTCCAGCAGAGCACGGCGAACCAGGTACCGAGCACGTCGTCGAGCAATACGTTCTGCTGGTCTCGGGTGTCCACACGTGGCTGGATGAACAGCGTTCCCACCGGCGAATCGGTGCGGCCCGGCGCGGCGTGCACGACAGCGCCGTGCTCGTAGCGCGGCATCGGCTTGAACCGCATTTCCAGCACGTACCGCTTGAGCGACGGCACAATTGACGCCGAGCGCACCAGGAGATCCCGCGCGGTCGCCAGCCGGCGATTGGTCGGCGAGATCACCCGGCCCACCATGGTGGACAGGTCGATCATCGCGCGGGCGTGCTTGCGGCGCTCCACGTCATAGGTGTCCAGCAGCTTGTCGTCGGCCCGGCCGCTCACCACCGCGGCGAGCTTCCAGCCCAGGTTCGCCGCGTCACGGATGCCGCTGTTGTACCCCTGCCCCTGCCACACCGGCATCAGGTGGGCGGCGTCGCCGGCCAGCAGCAGCCGGCCGCGGCGGAACGCGCCGGCGATCCGCGAATGATGGGTATACACCCGGCGCCGGATCACGTCGACCCGGTCGGGGTGGGGCACCATGCGGGCCAGCATCTGGGTCAGGAAGGCGGGATCTTCGGCCTGCTCATCGGTCTCGTCGGCGTGAATCATGAACTCGAACCGGCGAATTCCGTGAGCGATCGAGATCGAGGCGTACGGGCGTTCGGGGTCGGCGCCGACCTCACTGTTCGGGTGCCCGAGCGGGTCGTTGGCGATGTCAACCACCAGCCACCGGGTCGACGACGTCGTCCCGTCGAACGACACGCCCATCACCCGGCGGGTCATGCTGCGGCCGCCGTCGCACCCGACCACATAGCGTGCCCGCACCCGTGCGGCGTCACCGTCGTTGTCGGCGACCCCACCGAGTTCGACGGTCACCCCGTCGCCGCCTTCACGGCACGCCGTCATCGGCCGTCCCCACCACACCTGGACGTGCTCGAATCGGTCCAGCCCAGCCAGCAGTTCGGCGTCGACGAGTGGTTGCACAAACCCGTTTCGTTTCGGCCACCCGAAACGCGCGTCCGGTGGGGCCATTTCGGCGAGCACTCGGCGCTTGGCGTCGACGAAGCGCAGGATCTGGTTGGGCACGGTGTGCGGTAGCACGCGGTCGGCAAGCCCGATCGACTGGAAGGTGCGCAGCGCTTCGTCGTCCAGGCCGACGCCGCGGGGGTAGTCGATGAGGTTGTCCCGCTCGTCGACCACCACCGTGCGGATGCCTTGCAGGCCAAGGATGTTGGCCAGGGTCAGGCCGACCGGGCCCGCGCCCACCACGAGCACGTCGGTCTCGATGTCAGGTACCTGCTGCCCCGGTGCGACCATCACCGGCCCAGCAGGAAGTCGAGGTGCAACTGGTTGAAGGTCTTGGCGTCTTCGTATTGCGGCCAATGACCGCAGCCGGGCATCACCTCGAAGCGCGCGCCCGGAATCATCGAGGCCATGCGACGTCCCTCCGTCACGTCGGCGGTGGGGTCGTCACTGGTCCACAGCACCAGCGTCGGGGCGATGATCGACCCGTAGTCGTCCGGGCCCAGGATGTTGCGAGCGCGGATCTCCGGATCCTGCAACGCCATGATGTCGCTCATCGCGGAGACGAATCCCGGTTGGCGATATACCCGTTGGCGGCTGGCAACCAGATCGTCGTAACCCTTCGACTTGTCTGCCATCAGCCATTTGATGCGCGCTTGCACCGTTTCCCAGGTCGGGTCCTCGGCGGCCGCCATCGACAAGGTGATGATCCGTTGCATCACCACGGGATCGGCCTGCGAACCGCCGGCGGTGTTGAGCACCAGCCGCTCAACCACATCGGGATGGTCGATCGCGGTGCGGGCGGCCACCCAGCCGCCGAGCGATTCGCCGCTGAGGTAGGCGCGGTCCGCGCCGATGGTGCGCAGCACCGCCATCAGATGCTCGACGTAATGGGCGATTTCCAGTGGATGACCGGGCTTGTCGGTGTACCCGTGGCCCAGCATGTCGATCGACCAGGTCCAGAAATGCTCGGCGTGCGCGCCGAGGTTACGCACGTAAGCCTCGGCGTGGCCGCCGGATCCGTGCAGCAGCACCAGCACCGGCTTGCCCGGATCACCGGCGCGCAGGTACCGGGTCCGTATTCCTCCGGCGTTCAGGTAGCCCTGCTCAAACGCGACGCCCTGGAGATCGCTCCAGATGCTCTCGAACTCCGCCACGGTGCTGTCCGGCCTCCAAATCGGGAAAATCTCGTTCTCGTTTTCGACCTATGTTGTGTGCTAATATCGCACAGTCATGTGCGTTATATATAGAGCTTCGCTCTCGCGGCAAGGTCTGTCAAGGCTGTGACGGGGTCCGGTACCGGTTCACAGACGCTGGCCAGGGGCCTGACCGCGTTACAGATGGTGGCCGACTCACCCGCTGGGCTGACGGTGCAACAGCTCGCCGACCAGGTGGGAGTGCACCGCACCATCGCGTATCGATTGCTGACGACGTTGGCCGAATTCCGGCTGGTGGCCAAGGGGGAGGACGGCCGGTACCGGCCGGCAGCGGGCCTGGCCGTGCTCGGCGCTTCCTTCGATCGCAACGTGCGCCAGGTCAGCCTGCCGACGCTGCGCGCGCTGGCCGACGAGCTCGGCACGACCGTGTCCCTGCTCATCGCAGAAGGCGACCAGCAGGTGGCGATCGCGGTGATCGTGCCCAGCCATGTCGCCTACCAGCTGTCGTTCCACGAAGGCAGCCGATACCCGCTGGATCGCGGCGCGGCCGGGATCGCCTTGCTCGCGTGCATGCCGCCGCGCCCGGGCGAACGCGAGCTGGTTTCGCGTGCGCGCGAACGTGGTTGGGTGACGACCTACGGTGAGATCGAACCGAATACCTACGGCCTGGCCGTCGGGGTTCACCGCCCGGCGCCGTCCCCGCCGACCTGCATCAACGTCATCTCACACCGAGAAGACATGGTGATGCGCGGCAAAGATGCGGTCATCAAGGCCGCCAAGCAGTTGTCGGAGCTACTGAGCTGAAGGGACACCAGTCCATGGCATGGGACCACGAAGTCGACGTCGTCGTGCTCGGCAGTGGCGGCGCCGGCCTCACCGCCGCGCTGACCGCGGCCGTCACGGGCGCCTCGGTGGAGGTCTACGAAAAAGCCGCGACCGTCGGCGGGACAACCGCCGTGTCCGGTGGCATCGTGTGGATCCCCGCCCATAACCGTTCTCCCGAAGGGGAATTGACAACCGCAGACGCGTTGCAGTACCTGCGGGCCCAGTCGCTCGGTTCGATGGACGACGAGTTGGTCGAGACGTTCGTGCGCACCGGCCCGACGATGCTCGACTTCATCGAGGCACACAGCGGTCTTCAGTTCGAGATCGCGACCGGCTTTCCCGACTACCGTCCCGAGTTACCGGGAGGGCGGCCGGCCGGTGGCAGGTCGCTGAGCGCGGCCCCTTTCGATCTTGCTCAACTCGGCGAATGGGCTACGCGGATCACGTCTTTCCCGGCCGACTGGTCCAACGTCGGTTTTGATGCCGAGACCAGGGCGCGCCTGCACGCCGCGATCGACGAACGAACCAGCCATCTGTGTGTGGCGGGCACCGCGCTGATCGCCGGGCTGCTCAAAGGCCTGCTGGATGCCGGCGTCACCCCGCATACCGGCACCCGGGCAGAGCGACTCATCGCCGAAAACGGAGAAGTCACCGGGGTGCGCCTCGCCCTGGTTGACCGGACGATCAGTGTTCGTGCCCGGCACGGGGTCATCCTGGGAACCGGCGGCTTCGAGTGGGATTCGGCTCGGACACAAGCCTTTCTGCGCGGGCCCATGCACGGGGCGGTGTCACCGCCCAACAACACCGGTGACGGTCTGCGCATGGCGATGGAGCACGGCGCCGACCTGGCCAACATGGGTGAAGCGTGGTGGGTGCCGATCGTGCAGATCCCGGGCGACACCATCGAGGGCAGGCCGCGCAGCCGCAGCGTGCGGCTGGAGAGAACGCGGCCGCGCAGCATCATCGTCAACTCGGCCGGCCGGCGCTTCGTCAACGAGGCGTGCGATTACAACTCGATGGCGGGCGCCTTCCATTACCTGGATCCTCGCGGCGGCTACGTCAACGATCGCGGATGGATGGTGTTCGATTCGATTCACCTGCAGCGGTATGGATTTCTTGGTGTCGAACCGGGACAACCCGTCCCGGACTGGTTCTGCGAGTCGGCCGACCTCACCGAGTTGGCCGCCAAGACCGGTATCGACCCCGACGGCCTGACCCGCACCGTCGAAAATTGGAACCGCCATGTGGCCGCCGGCGCGGATCCCGACTTCGGCCGGGGGTCCAGTGCCTACGACGGTTACTGGGGTGACGACAGTGCGACCACACCGGCCGGTAAGACGCTGGGCCCGATCGACACCGCGCCGTTCTACGCGGTGCCGGTGAGCGTCGGTGCGATGGGCACCAAAGGGGGACCGCGCACCGATCACGATGCCCGCGTTCTGCATGTCGGCGGCGAGCCGATACCGGGTCTGTTCGCGGCGGGCAATGCGATGGGCGGCGTGACCGGGCGCGCCTACGGCGGCGCCGGCGGAACCCTCGGCCCGGCAATGGTTTTCGGCTACCGTGCGGGCTACGCGGCCGCCACCGGCAAGTCCGTCGATTTGCAGTAGCCGGGTACGTACTGGCGGAATCGGACGCGCCAGACGCGATGACGGAAACCAGGCCGACGGCACTCCACATGGCTCGTGCAGTCTTCCAACGCGTCGGTCGCTAATTCTTCAACGGCATTTCGACGCAGACATGGGTGCCCACCGCGGCGTCGAGAAACGTCAAGGCTCCCCCGGCGGCCTCCACGCGGGCGCGGTGCGACGCCAGGCCGATGTGTCCCTCCGCCAGGCGGCGCGCCACCGTCTCCTGGCTGACGCCCACGCCATCGTCGAGCACGTGCAAGACGCAGGTCTGGTCGCTGATCCCGAGCATGACCGTCGCATGCCGGGCCGCAGCATGCCGCACGACATTGGACAACAACTCACGCACCACGCCGAACACGACGGGATCGATGTCGCTGCGCGCCGAATAATCGATGTCGGTGGTGACGTCGATGCCGCTACGACGTGCGGTGAACTCCGCGAGTTGCTGCACCGCGGCGCCCAGCCCGACCTGCTCGAGAACCGCCGGATGTAGCTCGAAAGTGGCCTGCCGCAGTCGTTCCGAGGCCAGCTGCAGCCCGGCCAACGCCCGGCCGACGCGCTGGTCACCGTCGAACTCCGCATCCAATTCGACGAGCTCTTGGCGCACCGCCAGGATGTCCTGCAGGGGTCCGTCGTGAATGAATTCCGAGATCCGGCGCGCCGCCTCATCCGAGGCGTTCATCGTTTGGGCCAGCAGTTCCTCTCGCAGGGCGCTCAGTCCGGCCACCGAACGGGTATGCCGCTCCTCGATGCGGACCACCAGGAAGGCCGCGCAACACAGAAATGCATAGAGCAGGAACCGAAATCCCGCCTCTGGCAACCGGACCGCGCTCGACATCACCGGATCTTGCAGCACGGCAATGGCGAACCCGAGCATTGAGAAGATCAGCACCACCGCCGCCCGGCGCGACGAGACGTCAAGTCCCAACAGCACCGGCAACATCGCCATGATCAGCAGCGGATATATCCCATTGGTGGACAACAGCTGGAAGACGGTCAACGCGATGATGTCGATGACGGTGAACGCGAAGGGCTCGAGCCGGCCGATCGCGACCAGCCGTCCCATCCCGAGCCATCGACGGAACGGCGCGAAAGCCAATCCGAAAGCGCAGAGGGCGACCAGTGCGTAGAGCAGGATCAGCACGCTTTCCTGCGGCCACTCCGACCGACTGGTGCCGATGATCATGGCCGCGGCCATGAGGCCGACCACACCGATCCGCAGCACCGAGCCGATGCGGTAGGAGCGCAACTGGTGAACCGTGCGCACCCGTTCCAGTTCTGCGTCACCGGCTACCGACACGCGATAACCGTACTCATCCGCGTCTGCGAGCCCGAAGCAGACTGGAAAATGTTTCATCGTGCCGCCCGGTGAATGCGAACGGCGCTGTCGGGCAAGCCGCTACACTCGTCGCCATGGTCGGCGCGGCTACCCCCGAACTGGTGCGGGTGGTTGTCGGTGACGATCACCCGCTTTTTCGTGAGGGCGTGGTGCGCGCGCTTTCGTCGAGCGGTTCGGTCGACGTCGTCGCTGAGGCGGAAGACGGCTCTGCGGCACTGGAATTGATCAAGTCGCACGTACCGGACGTCGCACTGCTCGACTACCGGATGCCCGGGATGGACGGCGCCCAGGTGGCGGCGGCGGTGCGCACGCAGGGGCTGGCCACCCGGGTGTTGCTGATCTCGGCGCACGACGAGTCGGCGATCGTGTACCAGGCTCTGCAGCAGGGCGCGGCCGGGTTCGTGCTGAAGGATTCGACGCGCAGCGAGATCGTCAAGGCCGTGCTCGAGTGCGCGCAGGGCCGCGACGTGGTGGCGCCCGCGCTCATCGGTGGCCTTGCCGCCGAGATCCGGCAGCGTGCGGAGCCGTCGGCGCCGGTGCTGAGCGCGCGCGAGCGTGAGGTGCTCAATAGGATCGCCCGTGGTCAAAGCATCCCTGCGATCGCGGGTGAGCTCTTTGTGGCCCCGTCGACGGTCAAAACCCATGTGCAACGCCTCTACGAGAAACTCGGCGTCAGCGATCGCGCGTCCGCCGTCGCCGAGGCAATGCGACAAGGCCTGCTCAGCTAGCGGCCGACCAGGGCTTCGAGTCTGGCACGGCCGGATTCCCCTGCGCCCGCGCCAATGCTTTTGCCGAAGCCACCGCCTCAGCCACCAGATGGCGTGCCCCGCTTTCCACCTCGTAGACCCCCTCGCTGCCGGCGGCGACCAGTTGCCGGCGCGCGAAGACCAACGGGTCAACGGCAGCGGGGTGATTCGTGTGGTAGGTGATCGCCTCCACCAGGGCCGGGCCGTCGCCGGCGCTCGCCAGGTACACCGCCTCGGCGACCGCGTCGGCCACCGCGACAACGTCCCTGCCGTCGACCGGAAGCATGGGCATCGCGTCGGTTTGGTATGCGTGCCGGCGGGCGTTGGATGCGCCGCGGATGTTTTCCACGACGAACACCACCGGTAGCCGCCATTGCACGGCGATCTTTGCGGCCGTTGCGAACTCGACCGAGTGCGTGTCGCGGCCACCGATGGCACACACACTGACTTTGCCCTCCCCGGTCAGTCGCTGGGTGTTGGCGTCACCCAGCGCAAACAGGGTCGATTGGCACAGAGCCGTCTCGTTGGCCAGTGAGCGTTTCCAGTCGGCGGCCCCGGCGCCGGCCCGGCGCCTGGGCCCGATCATTTCGGCGATGGCCGGGCCCAGCGGGAGGGCCAGCCCGACCTGCTGAGCGTGCCGGAACTGCGGGGTGGCGGCGTTGACCAGATCGCCCGGCCGCAGCGCCGCGACCGTGCCTGTGGCCACCGCCTCCTGCCCGAATTCCACGCGCGCGCTATCAGCAATCAAACCGTCGACGCGCAGCTCCTCCAAGGCCATGTCGAGCAGTCGCAAAACCCACATTCGGCGATACAGCTCCAACCGGTCGTCACCGACCAGCGCTGACGAAGTCTCGGGTGTGTGAGTCATGTGCGGGATCTCCTACTCGTTGGCTGAGGTGCCGGCGCGTTGGACACAAGCTCAAAGTAGGGCGATTACCCGGCTGGCACCTCCGCCGATCGGGCCGCAATGGTGATGAATGCGGGTGTCCCCCAATCGGGGGACGCCCGCGTCGGTCAGTCCGTCTGCGGCGGCGGTGCGATCAGCTGATCGGCGGCCGTGTAGGGGTCCTGGTCACCGTCGACGACCGCCTCGGCCAGCCGGTGGAGATCGGGACGGGCCCGCAGCCGGGTTTGCGCCAGCGACAGAATCTGCGCTCGGGCGCGGGCCAGCCGGCGGGCACGACTGTCGGTGCGGCGATGGTCCTCGATGGCGGCCATCAGGTCTTCGATGCCCTCACCCCGCGCGGCGACCAGCGAAACGATGGGGGCGCTGGTTTCGGCCCGCAGATCCCGAACGGTCTGTTCAGCACCGTCCCGGTCCGCCTTATTGACCGCCACGATGTCGGCGACTTCCAGCACACCTGCCTTGGCCGCCTGAACCGCGTCCCCCGCGCCGGGGTTGAGAATGACGACGGTCGGGTCGGCGACGGCGGCGATCTCGATCTCGGACTGTCCCACCCCGACCGTCTCCAGCAGGACCACGTCGTAACCGATCGCGCCGAGCAGCCGGATGGCCGCCGGAACCGCCGCCGCCAAGCCGCCCAGATGCCCACGGGTGGCTACCGAACGGATCAGCACGCCGGAGTCGTTGATATGCGCGGCCATTCGGATTCGATCACCAAGCAGCGCACCGCCACTGAACGGGGACGACGGGTCCACCGCCAGCACCGCAACCCGGCAGCCGCGCTCACGGTAGGCGCTGACGAGCGCGGCCACCGTCGTCGACTTCCCCGCGCCTGGCGGTCCGGTGATGCCGACGACCGGACCCATTCCCTGCGGCGGGGGTCCGAGAGCCGCCAAAACCTGGTCGCGCTGCTCGCCCTCGATAAGGCTGAGCAACCGACCGACCGCCCGGGGAGATCCGTTGCGCGCGCGGGCAATCAGATCAGCGATGATCATGTACGCATTATGGAGCCGCGACCTCGATCATCGTCGCCGAGCCCATTCCGCCGCCCGCGCACATCGCCGCGACGCCGATACCACCGCCGCGGCGGCGTAATTCGTGCACCAGGGTGACCAACATGCGGGCTCCGGTTGCCGCGACCGGATGCCCCAGCGAGCAGCCGCTACCGCTGACGTTGACCTTGTCGGGGTCGAGCTCGAGCATCTTGATGGTGGCCACGCACATCGCCGCGAAGGCTTCGTTGATCTCGAACAGGTCCACGTCGGATGTCGAAAGACCAGCCCGCTTAAGGGCTTTCGGGATGGCCTCGACGGGGGCCAAGCCAGTGATCGCCGGGTCGACGCCGACGGACGCCCAGGACCGGATGGTGGCCAGCGCAGGCGACCCCAGCCGATCGCTGGCGATGACCAACGCGGCCGCACCGTCGTTGGCACCGCACGCGTTACCGGCGGTGATCGAAAAGCCCTCGATCTCGGGGTGCAGCGGCTTGAGCGCGGCCAGCTTCTCCATGGTGGTGTCGCGACGCGGGTGCTCGTCGACCGAGAACAGGCCATGCGGCGTCTCGATCGGGACGATCTCCTCCTTGAAGCGGCCCTCGTCGATCGCGGCGACGGCGTTGCGGTGTGACCGCAGCGCCCAAGCGTCCATCTCCTCGCGACTCACGCCGGCCTTGACCGCGGCGTTCCAGCCCACCGTGATCGACATGTCCATGTTCGGCGCGTCGGGCCGGTCCGGGTGGGTCGGGGGGAACCAGTCGATCCACTCGCCGTCCACCTGGATACGGGAGCGCGGCGACGTCGACGCCGCATTCACGCCGCCGGCGATGATCAGCTCGTCCATCCCGGCGCGCACGCTGGCCGCCGCGCTCTGCACAGCCGCCTGGCCTGCAGCGCAGTGCCGGTTGTTGGCCAGACCGGGGACGTGGGACAGCCCGGCCATGATGGCCGCGTGCCGGGCGATCACACCGCCCCCGTAGAGGCCTTCACCCAGGATCACATCGTCGACCTGGGCCGGATCCAGGTCCTTCGCCGCTTCGCTGACGACATGCTGCGCCAGATCGAACGCGCTGGTGTCGCGCAGTGTCCCCTTGCGGGCGGTGCCGATGGGGGTGCGCAGGGCGGACACGATGACAGCTTCAGACACGAGCCTTCTCCAGTTCGACCGGCGGGCGCGGAACGCCGAGAGCCATCCACGCATTCATGAGAATCATATTCTCTCATTGGGAGAGCATGAGTCGCAACAAGCGCGCGTCGGCGGTGACCCAGAGGTGGAAGTGCCGCTAGTTCGTCCGGTCCGACCACCCGGGAGGGAGGTGTTCGGGACCGGTGTCGATGATGCTCTCGTCGTCGACACCGACGTATTCGAACAGGGTGATGTAGGCGAACTCCGGGACTTCGTAAATCGGGTAGGTCGGCCCTTGGTCCCGGTAGGCCCGCATCTCATCCAGGTGTTGGTTCTGGAAGCAGACCGTGCGCTCACCGTGCATCCGGATCCATTGCGGAAAGAAGATGACTCCGTGGACCCGGCGTTTGGCGGGCAGGACATTGACGGCCACGCAGGTGCCCGTGGGTTCGCACCACGATAGTTTGAAACTGTCATCGTCGAGTTGGACGAGGTTGACCTCCTGGCCCTTGACCCAACGTCCCCCGACATGTCCGGAGTGAATACGGTAGTCGATGGTGGTGGCGTTCTTGACGTACATTTCGTACTGCCAACCGTTGGCGTAGGTGTAGATGAAGCGGTGTCCGACGATTCCTGAAAGATCTTGCGCGGGAATCGGATTGTCGACACTCGTCATTGCCGTACCTCCAGGTTAGGCCGCAGTTGCGTCGGCTGCCACGACGGATTGTTGCGCCCGTCGGAGCGGGCGGTTCGCTCACCGCTCCATCGGGAATCCTGCCAGCACCGGCGCTGCTCCGACAGCAGGCTACGAGGCGGCCTGCTGATGGCAGGCGGCGGCAGAACTGCGGAAACCACGCTGATTTGCGATGGTGGGTGAATGACTGAGGGAATCGTCGCGGTCCCGGGCGGCCAGGTCTGGTTCAAGCGGAGCGGTGGCGGCGCGGGGCTTCCCCTGCTCGTCATTCACGGCGGCCCGGGGTTACCGCACAACTACTTGCGGTCGTTGGGGCGGTTGGCTACCGAGCGCGAGGTGATCTTCTGGGACCAGCTCGGTTGCGGAAACTCCAAGTGCCCGCCCAACCGCGACCTTTGGACGATGGACCGCTCGGTGGCCGAGGTGGATGCCGTGGTGCGAGGCCTGGGATTGGATCGCTTCCACCTCTTCGGCAACTCCTGGGGTGGGATGTTGGCCCAGCAGTACATGCTCGACACGGCGCCCGCCGGCGCCGCCAGCCTGACCATTTCCAACAGCATCGCATCCATCCCGGAATTCGCGAACATGGTGGCGGGCTTGAAGTCCGAGCTTGATCTGGCCACCCAAGCCGCCATCGACCGGCACGAGGCCGCCGGCAGCACGCACGCGCCGGAGTATCAGGCCGCCATCCGGACCTGGAACGAGACCTACCTGTGCCGCGTGCGCCCCTGGCCGCGCGAGCTCGAGGATGCCTTCCGCAACATGGGCGCCGAAGTCTTCGAAACCATGTTCGGCCCCAGCGACTTTCACATCGTCGGGACGATCCGGAACTGGGATGTGGTCGACCGGCTCCACGAGATCGCCGTGCCGACACTGGTGCTCGCGGGCAAGTACGACGAATGTGTGCCCGAACATATGTGGGAGATGCACCAGCGGATACCGAACTCGCGGTTCGAGTTGTTCGAGTCCAGCGCTCACATGCCGTTCATCGAGGAGCCGGACAAGTTCGATGCGGTGATGCGTGACTTCCTGCGCCGGCACGACGCCTGAGGCCGTCGGGTAGCAGCACTGTCAGTTTTTCTTGGCTGCGTTGAACTTCGCCACGTTGGCCCGGAAGTCCTCGGTCAGGAACGACTGGCTCTCGGCCGACAGCGCATAGTCCAGACTGGCGAGCACGGCCCGCTCCAGATGAATGTTGAGCACCCGCTTGGTGCTCTCCACCGCCTGCTGGGGCAGCTCCAAAATCTTCTTGGCGCTGGCGATCGCCTCGGCAACCGGATCCTCCGCAATATGATTGGCCAAGCCGAGTTCGACGGCCCGCTGCGCGCTGATGCGGGTGCCGGTGAGGGCGAATTCCTTTGCCAGCAGCAGGCTGATGTGCAGCGGCCAGGTCAGCGGCCCACCGTCGGCGGCCACCAGCCCCACCTGTACGTGCGGGTCGGCCAGATAGGCGCTTTCGGCGATGTAGACGATGTCGCTGAGCGCCACCAGGCTGCAGCCCAGCCCGACGGCGGGGCCGTTGACCGCCGCCACCACCGGAATTCGGCAGCGGGCCATCCCCAGCACGATCTCGCGCCCGTCCCGGATGGTTTTGGCCCGCAGCGCCGCGTCGTTCGCCAGCTCCTCGAGATACGTGAAATCACCGCCGGCCGAAAACGCCCGGCCGGCACCGGTGATCACCGCGGCACGGGCCGTCGGGTCGTCGGTCAGTCGCTGCCACAGCCGCGCGAGTCCGACGTGCAGGTTGTCGTTGACCGAGTTGAGCGAATCCGGCCGATTGAGCGTGATGATGCGCAGGGCACCGTCGGCCTGCACGTCGATTTCGGTAGGCATGTCGTACACGTCAGACTCCTTCGATGGTCGCGATCACTCCTACAACGGTCGTGACCCGCTTCACCCGGGCTTCGCCCGCGTTCGCGATCACTCCTACAACGGTCGTGACCCGCTTCACCCGGGCTTCGCCCGCGTTCGCGATCACTCCTACAACGGTCGTGACCCGCTTCACCCGGGCTTCGCCCGCGTTCGCGATCACTCCTACAACGGTCGTGACCCGCTTCACCCGGGCTTCGCCCGCGTTCGCGATCACTCCTACAACGGTCGTGACCCGCTTCACCCGGGCTTCGCCCGCGTTCGCGATCACTCCTACAACCCCAAGATTCGTGAAGCGATGATGTTCTTCTGTATCTGTGACGTTCCGCCCATCACGCTTTGCGCCCGGCTGTACAGGTAGGCGCTGAGCAGGTCGGGATCGCGCGTTCCCGCGACCGCCAGGGCCGCATGCCCAACGGATTGTTCCACCCACGTCATCAACAGCTTGTCCAGCGATCCTTCCGAGCCGTGTGACACCCCGTCGAGCTGTTCGGACAGCCGCCGCCGCACGTGATGGGTCAGCATGTCCGACTGGACCGCGGCCCACGCCAGCTCCTCGGGTACCTCACCCTCGTTGCGTGACAACAACTCTCGAACGAGCTTGCCGTAGCGGGCCGCGTAGCCGAGCGTGGACGGCTCGCGTTCGTGCCCGACGACCGTCATGGCCACGGCCCAGCCATCGCCGGGAGCTCCGACCATCCGGTCCGCCGGCACGGTGGCGTCATCGAAGAACACCTGACCGAACTCGTTGGTGACGCCGTTGATCATCTGCAGCGGGCGCTGTTGCACACCAGGCTGTTTCATGTCCAGGATGAACGCGGACAGGCCGCGGTGGCGCTTGGCCTCGGGGTCGGTGCGCGCCAGCAACAGACACCGGTCCGCCACGTCGGAGTAGCTGGTCCAGATCTTGTGCCCGTTCACCACGTAGTTGTCGCCTTGGAGGCGAGCGGTGGTGGTCAGCGACGCCAGATCCGAACCGGCGCCCGGTTCGCTGAATCCCTGGCACCAGCGCTCGGTGCCATTGATGATGCCGGGCAGGAAGCGCTTTCGCAGCTCGTCGCTCCCGTGCGCGCCGATCCCGTAGACCAGGTAGCCGACGCTGGGGCGCGGCGGCGCACCGGCCCGCACCAGCTCCTCATCCACGATGACGTCATACACCGGCGCCAGGTCCTGGCCGCCCCACTCGCGTGGCCAGGACAGGCCGAAAAAGCCGTTCTCGTATAGGGCGCGGTGCCAATCGGCCATCCGCACCCAATATTCGTCGCCCGAGCCGGAAAACTCCTTGGCGTGTGCGGCAAGCCATGTGCGCAGCCGGTCCCGGAAGGCGGCTTCGTCGGGTGAGTCACGAAAGTCCAAGGTCGATCTCCTTCAGCGCGACCGGCCACAGCTCGGTCGATGTGAGGGCGCGGCGCAGGTAGACGTGCGCCACGCAGTCCCAGGTGTTGCCGATACCGCCGTGCACCTGGATGGCGGTCTCGCAGACGGTGCGCGTGGCGCGCGCGCAGTAGACCTTTGCGATTTGGGCGGCCCGAATGGCCTCGGCGGGCGCAAGTTCATCGACGGCCCACGCGGCGTGCCGCAACACGCTGATCGAACCTTCAATCAGCGCAAGGCTTTCGGCCAGCAAGTGGGCGATGGCCTGGTACGAGCCGATCTGCTTGCCATATTGTTCACGGATCTTGGCGTAGTCACACGCGACGGCGTGGGCACCCCGCGCGACGCCCACCAGGTCCGCCGTCGTGGCGACCAGTGCGAGGGCCCGCCATTGCCCGGCAACCTCGGCGGACACGTCGCCCAGCCTCTCCGGTGCTCCCCCGAGCGTCGCGTCGGCCCGGGTCAGATCGACGCTCTGCGGCGAGATCCGCACCTCGGCGGCGACGACGGTGCCACCGGACAGCGACAGGGCGCGCGCGGCGCCGCGCGCATCGATCACCCGTTCGTCGACGGCCACCGTCGTCGCCGAGACGTCGGCGCCGACGTGCCGTCCGAGATCGTCGGCGAGCACGGGCCCGAGGAACGGCGTGTCGACCAGTCGACGGCCGAATTCCTCGGCCACGATGGCCACTTCCACACCGGTAGCCCCATCGGAACGCAACGACCGCCAGCCGGTGTTCTCGATCTGCTTGTCCAGCCGGGCAATTCGAGTCTGGTCGTCGAGATCCTGCACCGCCGCCGGCCCCAGATCGTCGGCCAGCTTGGCGGCGGCGTCGCGTAATTGCTGTTGTTCAGCTGTCAGACGTACATCCATAGCGCTCCCTCAGCACTCGGCGTAGCACCTTGCCGGAAGGCAGGCGAGGAATGTCGGGGACGAACACCACCCGGCTCAAACGTTTGTATGACGCCAGTCTTTCGTCCACCATGGCGGTCAGGTGGGCCGCATCGACGGGTGCGGATGTCGCGACGGCGGCGACCACGGCTTCACCGTTGAGGCCGTCGGGAACCCCGAACACCGCGCAGTCTTTGACGGCGGGATGAGCCTGCAACACCGTCTCGATTTCGGCGGGCGCGACCTGGAAGCCGCGCACCTTGATCATCTCTTTGAGGCGGTCGGTGATTCGCAGCCAACCGCCGGTGTCCAGCCAGCCGACATCGCCGGTGCGGTACCACCCGTCGTGGATCACCCCGTCGGTCGCTTCGGCCGGAAGGTATCCGGCCATCAGCGACGCCGAGCGGGCCTGAATCTCACCGACCTCGCCCGGCCCGGCCGGCTCGCTCGTCTCGAGGGAAACGATCCGCAGGTCCACACCGGGCACCGCCCGTCCGACAGTATCCAGCCGCGGACTCTCGATCGGATTGCAGGTTAGGACAGGCAATTCGGTGGTCCCGTAGGCCGGAAGCCAGCGCACTCCGGTGCGCCGGGTCACCGTCTCCGCGACGTGGGCGGTAACCGGTGTGGCCCCCCACATGATGTAACGCAGCGACGACAGGTCGTAGGACTCGAGGTCGGGATGCGAGGCGATGGCCAACGCGATCGGCGCGACCGCCATTTCCACGGTGATGCGGTCACTTTCGATGTGCCGCAGCACCTGGTCGATGTCGAAACGTGGATGCAGCCGCACGCAGACACCGGTCTGCCACGCGGTCAGCAGGTTCAACAATCCGAGAATGTGTGACGGCGGCGTCGCAACCTGGATCCGGTCGTGGCGCGTCAGTTGCAACGCATTGCGCCAGTGCCGCACCGCTTCATCCAGCGACGCGTGGGTGTGCCGCACGGCCTTCGGCAGGCCGGTGGTGCCGGAACTGAACACCAGCGCCGCGTCGTTCGTGGGCGGCGGTGAACCGGCCATCGGCGCCGCGGGCGGGACCGACTCGTCCAGGTGCAGCATCGGCATCAGACCGGCCAGCACCGGGTGGTCCCCGACGGCGTGCCCGGGGTCGGTCAGCCCCAGCGCGTGGTCGACTTCATCGCGCTTCCACGCGGGGCTGATGAGCACCGCGGTGGCGGCCAGTCGCCAGATCGCGAGTACCACGGCGAGGAACTCCGGCCGATTGGAGGCCATGACGGCGACGCGCTGGCCGGCGCGGACACCGTCTTTTGCCAGGGTCGCGGCCCACCCGTCGGCCAACGCGTCGAGTTCGGGCGCGCTGAATCGCCGTTCCTCGAACACGAGCGCCGCCGGCTCGGTCACGTCCCGTCCTTCCCTGACAGACCGGGCTGACCCGACATCCATACAGTATTGAGAAGATGCTATCGCTTCGTGAGAATAGTATTCTCTATACTGAAGAATGCAAATACGGGAGAGGGGGCGGTCGCAGTGACGGTCACCCGGATCATCGAGGAGACCTCACGGGTGACAGATCCGGCAACAAACGGCTCCAGCGCCGGCACGGTGACGATTCATCTCGACCGCAAAAAGGTCTCGGTGCCCATAGTTCCCGGCGAGACTCTGCTGGAGACCGCGCGGCGGGCCGGGCTGGAACCGCCGTTCAGCTGCGAGGCCGGCAACTGCGGTACCTGCATGGCCCGGCTCGAAGAGGGCCATGCCACCATGCGGGTCAACGACGCTCTGGAACCCGACGAGGTCGCCGAGGGCTACATTCTGACGTGCCAGGGCGTTCCGGATACGGACTCGGTCACGGTGCGCTACGAGTAGCAGCCAGAGAGGTGGCGACGATGGCCAAGGGCATCATCCTGGTGGAGAGCCGACCCAGCTCGCCCGAGCGCGAACAGGAGTACAACACCTGGTACGACGAGGTGCACCTGGGTGAACTGGTGGCGCTGGATGGATTCGTATCCGCGCGCCGCCTGCGACCCGTTGCGGCCGACGGACCCTACGTCGCCATTTACGAGATCGAGGGCGACGACCTGCAGGCGATCCTGGACAACATGCTCGCCAATGCCGGGCAGCTGCACATGTCGGACGCGCTGCAACTGGACCCGGCGCCGATTCCACGACTGCTCGAAACCACCACGGAGTACGGCGGCCAACCGAGTTCGGCCCGAGTCGGGACGCCGGAGAGGACTGCTTGATGAATGTCGACGACCTGATCTTGGTGAGCATTGACGACCATGTGGTCGAACCGCCGGACATGTTCCTGCGGCACGTGCCCGCCAAATACAGGGACGAGGCACCCGTCGTCGTCACCGACGACAAGGGCGTGGACCAGTGGATGTACCAGGGCAGGCCGCAGGGCGTGAGCGGCCTCAACGCGGTGGTGTCCTGGCCGGCCGAGGAGTGGGGCCGCGATCCCGCCGGCTTTGCGGAAATGCGCCCCGGCGTCTACGACGTCCACGAACGCGTCCGCGACATGGACCGCAACGGCATCCTCGCGTCGATGTGTTTCCCGACGTTCACCGGCTTTTCGGCCCGGCACCTCAACATGACGCGTGAAGACGTCACCTTGGTGATGGTGTCGGCGTACAACGACTGGCACATCGACGAATGGGCCGGAGCCTACCCGGACCGCTTCATTCCCATCGCCATCCTGCCGACTTGGACCCCCGAGGGTATGTGCGCGGAGATCCGCCGCGTTGCCGCGAAGGGCTGCCGAGCGGTCACCATGCCGGAATTGCCGCACCTGGAAGGACTTCCGAGCTACCACGACGAGAACTACTGGGGTCCGGTGTTCCGCACGCTGTCCGAGGAGAACGTGGTGATGTGTCTGCACATCGGCACCGGCTTCGGGGCGATCAGCATGGCACCCAACGCGCCGATCGACACATGATCATTCTGGCCACCCAGGTCTCGGCGATGTGCGCCCAGGATCTGTTGTGGGGCCCCGCCATGCGGAACTATCCCGATCTGAAATTCGCCTTCTCCGAAGGCGGTATCGGCTGGATTCCGTTCTACCTGGACCGCAGCGACCGCCATTACACCAACCAGAAGTGGCTGCGCCGCGACTTCGGCGACAAACTGCCCAGTGATGTCTTCCGGGAACACTCGCTGGCCTGTTACGTCACCGACAAGACGTCGCTGAAGCTGCGCCACGAGATCGGCATCGACATCATCGCCTGGGAGTGCGACTACCCCCACTCGGACTGCTTCTGGCCGGACGCGCCCGAGCAGGTACTGGCCGAACTCAACGCCGCCGGCGCCGACGACTCCGACATCGACAAGATCACCTGGGGCAACGCCTGCCGGTTCTTCGGCTGGGACCCGTTCGCCCGGACCCCCCGCGAGCAGGCGACCGTCAAAGCGCTGCGCGCCAAGGGAATTGACGTGGACGTGTCGATCCGGTCGCGCGCCGAGTGGGCCCGCCGCTATCAGGAAAAACAGCTGGCGAAGCTCTCCTCTTGACGCCGAACGTGACGGGCTAGCGGGCTGATTCCGCCAACGCCGGAGCCAGCTCTTCGAATTGGTCAATACCGGCGCCGAATTCACCACCAATTGGCGGAAGCAGCACGACATGATCCGCACCCGCCGCCAGATGCTCGCTCACCTTGGCCGCGATGTTCGCCGGATCCCCATGCGCGACAAGCGCATTGACCAGACGATCGGTCACCTCGTCGATGTCACCGACCGAGTACCCCAGCTCCACCAGCCTCGACGCATAAGACGGCGCGCCGAGCCTGGCCGACACCGACTCGCGCGCGGCCTGGCTGCCGCGCGCGAGGGACAGGCCAACGGCCAGGAGCTTGTCCGGTCCGAGCGATCGACGGGCCCGGGCGGTGAACTCGGGAGGCAGCCCGGCGGGAAATGCCCCGTCGGCGAACTTTTCCGCCAGCGCAAGCATTTTCGGGCCGTTGGCGGCGACGACGCGGACATAAGCCGTGTCCGGCGCCGGCGGCCACGTCGGGCCGTCCATTGCCTGCAGATAGTCACGCATGGTGACCACCGGGCTGCCGTATTCGCGGCCGACGCTGGCCGCCTGCTCCGGATAGCCGACGCCTAACCCGAGCACGATTCTGCCCGGATAAGCCTGGGCCAGTTGGGCTGCCGCGGCGTGCATGGTCTGGGCCGGCCGGGCCCAGACGTTGGCGATGCACGTGCCGAAGGTTATCCGGTCGGTGGCGGCCAACAGTAACGCGAGCTGCACCAGGGCGTCCTTGCCGATGACCTCGTTGGTCCACACGGCACGGTATCCGGCGCGTTCCAACCGTCCCACCGCCACGCGTTGCAGGTCGGTGGACGGCGCGCTGGTGAATGAGACGGGCAGGCACACGCCAACCGGCCCAAGCGCCTGGCGTGCCGCGGCGATCACCGAGTCAGTCACGGTTCCGCTCACTCGGCGAAGTAATGGCCGGCGTTGAGATCCTCGAGTAGCCCCGGCCGCTGCGGCCGCCAGTCCAGCACCTTTCGCGTCAGCGCGTTCGACGTCGGGTTGTCCAACGACGCGAACAGCGCGAGGAAGCCGAAGTGACCGGCCTCTTCGGCGGGAATGCTGACGGTCGGCACATCGAGATGCCGGCCGATCACCGCGGCGATGTCGCGGAACGGCACCCCCTCGTCGGCCACCCCGTGCAAACGCGTTCCGGCGGGCGCCTTTTCGAGCGCAAGCCGGTACAGGTGCGCGGCGTCGAGTGTGTGGATGCCCGGCCAACGGTTGGAGCCGTCGCCGATGTAGCCGGACTTGCCGGTCTCGCGGGCGGTGTTGATCAGGTGGTGGGCGAAGCCGTGGTGGTCGAGGTCGCTATGCACCAACGGGGACAGCCGGATGACCGACGACCGCACCCCGCGGTCGGCCAGCGCGATCACCGCATTCTCGGAGTCGACGCGCGGGCCGCCGGGCACCACGTCCTGTTCGGTCGCGAGATCCCGTCCCAACATGGCAAGCAGGAGCGTCCCCGACGTGCTGACAAACGGCCGATCGGAGCCGACAAGCGCCTCCCCCATTGCCGTTACCGCACGCAGATCGGTCTCTGCCGCGCCGGCGAAGTCGTCGAAGTCGTGTTTGAAGGCGAGGTGAATGACGCCGTCGGCCGCCGCCGCCGCATCCCGCAGGCCGTTGAGGTCGTCGAGATCGCCGCGGCGGGGTATTGCTCCCACGGCCCGCAGGGCCGCGGCGCCCGCATCCGACCGCGCCAAACCGGTGACTTGATGTCCAGCGTCGAGGAGTTCGGTGACGACGGCGGAACCGATGTGACCGGTCGCGCCCGTGACGAAAACGTGCATGGAATTTTCCTTCTGGTCGCCTGGGAGGTATGCGATCAAGTCAATGACCGGGTGGAAGCCGTGTCCAAGTCCTGTTTCATATGACGCGATGCGATTCAGGCATCACGGCATGTCAAGCCTATTTCTGGGTCTGCGACGGGTCAGCGCACGATTACACTGAGCGCATGACGGAGTCGGCATCGCCGGTAGTGGATCTGGACCTGCGGCTGGTGGGGTACTTCGTCGTGGTGGCCGAGCACCGACACTTCGGCCGGGCCGCCGCAGTGCTGCGCGTCGCGCAGCCATCGTTGAGCCGCCAGATTCGCCGGCTCGAACAGCAACTCGGCGTCCGCTTGTTCGACCGCACCCCGCAGGGCACCCGGCTCACGGAGGCGGGCGAGGTGTTCCTGCCCCGAGCCAAGGCGCTGCTACGTTCGGCCGCCCAAGCCGCGGCGCAGGCGCGGGCGGCCGCGCAGCCCACCCGCATCACCATCGGCTACACGATGGGAATGATCGTCACGCCCGCGGTGCGAGAGATGCGGCGCGAGCATCCCGAAGCCGATGTCCAAGTCACGCATTTGGATTGGGATCGGGCACTCGATGCGTTGCTCGGCCATCGGGTGGACGCGGTGGTTACCCGCCTACCGTTTCCGACTGAAGGCTTGCACGTGACGATCCTGTACGACGAACCGCGGATGCTGGCGATACCCATCGACCATCGCCTGGCGGGCCGGAAATCGGTCACCCTCGACGACATCGCCGACGAACCCATGCCGCAGGTGCGTCATTCGGACCCGGCGTGGAGTGCCTTCTGGCGCATCGATCCGCGGCCCGATGGGCGTCGAGCACCAGACGGGCCGTTCATCGAAGCGCTCGAGGATAAGTTCGAGCTCATCGCCTCCGGCCAGGCCGTCGCGATCACGGCCGGCGTCCACGGCAACAGCTTACGGCCCGACATCACCACGGTCCCTTTGGAAAACGTAGAGCCCAGTCATGTCGTGCTGGCGACACGGGCCGGGGACCGCGGCCGGCTGGTGACGGCATTCCGGAAGCTCGCCGAGGCTCACCTCACCGGGCCGGCTGCCTGACGCCGATCGTGGCGTCGCTGTCACGCAACGGAACCCGGCAGGCCAGCTACCCGGGCAACCTTGGCGGGGGCCGATACTCGGGCTGATAGCCGGAGACGTGGATCGGGCTTCCCACCAAACGGAATTCACCCGCTGTGACAATCACTTCCGGAGTGGCCTCGAGCGCCTCGGGCAGCGTCCTGACGGCGGCTGCCGGAACTCCGAGCGGGCGCAGTCGTCGTTCCCAGCCGGCGGCGCTGTCGGTGGCCAGCATCGCGGTGACGACCGCCAGCACTTCGTCGCAGCGGGCGACTCGCTCGGCCATCGTTTCAAAGCCTCCGATTCCCGCTTCGGCGGCGAATGACTTCCAGAATCCGTCGTGCGTGATGAACAGCGCCAGATATCCGTCGGCGGTCGGAAAGAGCTGAGCCGGAACATAATAGGAGTGGGCGCCGTAGGGGCGCCGCTGCGGCTCGATGCCACTGTTGAGATAGGCCGACGCATGGTAGTTCAGCTGGGAGAGCATGACGTCGCGCAGCGACACATCCACCTGGCCGCCGGTGCCGGAGATGATCTTCGCCAATAGCCCCAGCGCAGCGGTCATTCCGGTGGAGTTGTCGGCCGAGGAGTAGCCGGGCAGCGTCGGCGGCCCGTCCGGGTCACCGGTCAAGGCAGCGGTGCCGACGCCCGCCTGCACCACGTAGTCGAACGCCGGGTCGTCGCCGCCGTAGAGTCCGAATCCGGTGATCGCCACGCAGACGATCCGCTCGTTGTGCCGGCGCAACTCGTCGTAGGTCAGGCCCAGCCGGCGGATCGCCGACGGCTTCAGGTTCACCAGCAGAGCGTGCGATTCGGCGACCAGCTCACCCAACCGCTGTTGTCCCGCATCGGAATTCAGCTCCAGGGTGATGCTGGCTTTGTTGCGGTTGAGGCTGGCGAAGTAGGTGGCACCGACGGTGCGGGAGATCTCGCCACCGGCCGGTTCGATCTTGGTGACCTCGGCGCCGAGATCGGCGAGCAGCATGGTCGCATACGGACCGGCCAGCATGGTGCCCACCTCGAGGATGCGTATCCCGGCCAGCGGCCCGGTGTTGCTTGCGGTCAACGCAATTCCGCGGCGAGTGAGGAGATCATTTCTCGGGTTCGGCGCTTGGAGGCGATCAGTTCGTCGCGGTTGTCGCCGATCGGCAGCAGCCGCACCGACAGATCCGTCACACCGGCGTCGGCGAAGGAGCGGAATCGCGACAGAATCTGTTCCGAGTCGCCGGCCGCGCACAGGTCGCCGACGTCACGGGCATCGCCGCGCTCGAGCAGGCGCTGGTAGTTCGGCGACACTTCGGCCTCGCCCAGGATGCGGTTGGCGCGCTCCTTGGCCTCGTCGACCTGCCCAGGCGCACACAGGCATACCGGGATTCCCGCGACGATCCGCGGTGCGGGTCGTCCGGCGTCCGCAGCGGCCTTGGTGATCTTCGGCGCGATGTGGTCCCCGATCGCGCGCTCGTCGGCCATCCACAGCACGGTGCCGTCGGCGAGTTCACCGGCGATCTGCAGCATCACCGGCCCCAGTGCGGCGACGAGCACCGGCATCGGAGTATCGGCCCCGATCGCCAACGGATTGTGCACCGTGAACGAATCGTTCTCGACGTCAACCGATCCCGGCCCGGCGATGGCGGCATTGAGCACCTGCAGGTAGTCGCGGGTGTAGGCGGCCGGCTTCTCGTACGGCAAGCCGAGCATGTCCCGGATGATCCAGTGGTGCGACGGCCCGACACCCAGCGCCAGCCGTCCGGCGGCCACCGCGTGCGTCGAGAGGGCCTGGCGGGCAAGGGCAATGGGGTGCTGGGCCTGCAGCGGCACCACGGCGGTGCCCAGCTCGATGCGCGAGCTGTGGGCGGCCATCAGCGACACCATGGTCAGGCAGTCGAAGTCGTTGGGCACCTGCGGCATCCATGCGGTGTCCAGGCCCGCGGATTCGGCCCATTCGATATCGGAGGCCAGCTTGTCCACCTTGCGGGCCATGTCACCACGCTCGGCGCCGATCATTACTCCGACGCGCATGGTTCCTCCGTGACGGGTACCTTCGGTCCGATGTCAGCCGTGCCGGTCAGTGCGCGGATGTCGCGCACCAGGTCCTCCAGCGGTGTCCCGGTGGGGAATACCGCTGCGGCGCCGGCGGAGAGCAGCTTGGGCACATCGGCAGCCGGGATGGTGCCCCCGACGACGACGGCGATGTCGGCGGCATCGGCGGCGCGCAGCGCCTCCACGGTGCGCGCGGTGAGGGCCAGATGCGCACCCGACAGGATGCTCAACCCCACCACCGCCACGTCCTCTTGGACGGCGATCGAGGCAATGTCCTCGATGCGCTGGCGGATGCCGGTATAGATGACCTCGAACCCGGCGTCACGCAGGGTGCGGGCGACGATCTTGGCGCCGCGATCGTGCCCGTCCAGGCCGGGCTTGGCGACGAGGACGCGCACGGCCATCTAGAACACCACCGGTTGCTGGAATTCGCCCCACACCGCCTTGAGCGCGGAAACCATTTCCCCGACCGTGCAGTAGGCGTTGGCGCAGTCGATCAGCTTGTGCATCAGATTGTCGTCTCCCTCGGCTGACTTCGACAGCGCAGCCAACGTGGATTTTACTGCGGCCGAATCTCTTTCGGTCTTGATCTTGGACAGCCGCTTGAGTTGCAGATCGCGTCCCTCGGCGTCGAGTTCGTAAGTGTCGACATCGTGTGCCGGCTCCTCCGTCACGAAGCGGTTGACCCCGACGACGGGCCGGGTGCCGGCTTCGACCTCCTGATGCAGGTTGAAGGCCTCGTCGGCGATCAGGCCCTGCAGGTAGCCGTCCTCGATGGCCTGCACCATTCCGCCATGCCGCTCGAGGTCGGACATGATGTCGATGATGCGTTCCTCGGTCGCATCGGTCAGCGCCTCCACGAAGTACGAGCCGCCCAGCGGGTCGGCGACGCTGGCCACCCCGGTCTCGTGCGCCAGGATCTGCTGGGTGCGCAGCGCCAGCGTGGTGGTCTCCTCGGTGGGCAGCGCGAACGGTTCGTCCCAGGCCGCCGTGAACATCGACTGCACACCGCCCAGCACCGCGGCCATCGCCTCGTAGGCCACCCGGACGATGTTGTTGTGGGCCTGCGGCGCGTACAGCGACGCGCCACCGCAGACGCAGCCGAAGCGGAACATTGCCGCCTTCGCCGTTTTCGCCCCGTAGCGCTCCCGCACGATGGTCGCCCAACGCCGGCGTCCCGCACGGTATTTGGCGATCTCCTCGAAGAAGTCGCCGTGGGTGTAGAAGAAGAACGAGATCTGCGGTGCGAACTGGTCGATCGTCATGCGGCCGCGCTCCACCACGGTGTCGCAATACGTCACGCCGTCGGCCAGGGTGAACGCCATCTCCTGCACCGCGTTGGCTCCGGCATCGCGGAAGTGCGCTCCGGCCACCGAAATCGCGTTGAACCGGGGAACCTCGGCCGCACAGAACTCGATGGTGTCGGCGATCAGTCGCAACGAGGGCTCCGGCGGCCAGATCCAGGTACCGCGCGAGGCGTACTCCTTGAGGATGTCGTTCTGGATGGTCCCGGTGAGCTTGGCCCGCGGGATGCCCTTCTTCTCGGCGGCGGCGACGTAGAACGCGAGCAGGATCGCCGCCGTGCCGTTGATCGTCATGCTCGTGCTGAGTTTGTCCAACGGGATGCCGTCGAACAGGATCTCGAAGTCGGCCAGGGTGTCCACCGCAACGCCGACCCGGCCGACCTCCTCGCCGAATTCGGGGTCGTCGGAGTCGTAACCGCATTGGGTGGGCAGGTCGAGCGCCACCGACAACCCGGTCCCGCCTTGCTCCAGCAGGTAGCGGTAACGGCGGTTGGATTCCTCGGCGGTGCCGAATCCCGAGTACTGGCGGAAGGTCCAGAGCTTGCCGCGATACCCGGACGCGAAGTTTCCCCGGGTGAAGGGGAACTCCCCCGGCGGCGGAGGCTCCGCGCCTACGTCCGCCGGGCCGTATACGGGCTGCAGCGGGATACCAGACGGAGTGTGGGCCGTATTATCCATCGGTGAATAACGTACTTGCAAAAAAAGAGAATGCCAATACCGCACATTGACCAGGTAAAAGAACACTTAGCGGCCAGCGGTTCGCCTGCCGAGGACCTGTCCCGCTACGGCGGCGGCGACCAACCGATTCCGGACCTGTTTTTGGATTGAGGGATTAAGCGCGGCAGATGACCTCGCCGTGCGGGATGGCGATCCAGCCGTCCGGGGTTTCGGCCCATTCCAGCCAGGCGGAAGAGATCTCGTCGAGCTGCGCGGTGGTCGCCAGCTCGAGATTCACCAGGTCGCGGGCGATCGCGGAGTGCAGGATCCGGTCGGCCCACATCCCGCCCCACCAGTCGCGGGCCGCGGGCGTGGCGTAGCACCACAGGCTGCCCGTGGGCGCGATGTCGTCGAATCCCGCCTGCTGCGCCCACGACAGCAGTCGCCGGCCGGCATCCGGCTCGCCGCGATTGGCGCGCGCGACGCGGTGGTAGAGGTCTCGCCACAGGTCGAGCGCCGGTAGCTCGGGATACCAGATGAATCCCGAGTAGTCGGCGTCGCGGGCCGCCACGATGCCGCCCGGCGCGCACACCCGCCGCATCTCCCGCAGAGCGGCAACAGGATCGGCGACGTGCTGTAACACCTGATGCGCGTGGACGACGTCGAACATGCGGTCGGGAAAGTCGAGGTTGTGCACGTCGGCGGTCGCGAACGAGACGTTGGACAGTTTCCGTCGCTCGACTTCAGCGCGGGCAACATCGAGCACCTCGGCGACCTGGTCGACCGCGGTGACCGATCCGGGCGCGACGACGGCGGCCAGGTCTGCGGTGATGGTGCCGGGTCCGCATCCGACGTCGAGCACGGAGAGCCCCGGCTGCAGGTAGGGCAGCAGATATGCCGCGGAGTCCGCGGCGGTGCGGCGCTGATGAGAGCGCAACACCGACTCGTGGTGTCCGTGCGTGTAGGTCGCTCGATGGTTGTCGTTCACTGAGGCTCCTTGCCTGCCGTGTCTCGTCTGGCAGACTACGCCCCGCGATCACATTATGAAATTTTTATCTCATATTATGAGACATCACTAGTCGACGGGCACGTTGAGAATCGGTTGGTCGATTCCGGCTCCCGGGCCGTCGAAATGCCACCACTCCCCCGAATACACCTTCAACCCGCCATAGTTCATGGCGTCCCGCAGCGCGGCTCGGTTCGCCACCGCGTCGGGGCTGATGCCCTCGGTGTTGAAAGCCGTTGCCCGAGTAGTGAAGTCATCGAAGTCGGTGCCCATGTCGGCCAGGCACAGGCCGCTCGCGTGCAGCCCGGACGAGCACGGCTGCTGCGTCGTTGTGAAGGTCACGTCGACCGAGCGCCCCGACTCGTGGCTGTGCGCATACGGGCCCGGGCGTGCCACCCACGCAGGGTTGGGGACCAGGTTGAACATCTTGACCTGCACGTCGTGGGGCCGATAGCAGTCCCAGAACACCAGCAGGTGGCCCTGCGGGCGCAACGCGCCGGCGGCGGCGGCCAGGCCGGGCGCCATCGACTGGTGCACAAGGCATCTGGCGTCGGACGGATACAGCTGAGTGTGGGTGAAGTTGTTCGTCGTCGCGTACCGCAGGTCCAGTATCGCGTCGGGAACCACAGTCCGGATGTCCACGAACCCGGCCGCTCGCGCGGCGTCGCTGACCGGCGGTACGTCGGGGTCGGCGTGCGCGGTGACAGCCCAGCGCACCGAGACGAGCACCACCGCGACGGCCAACCGCGACACCCAAGCGAGACGCACGCCTCCATCATCCCGGTGGTCGGCGGCTATCGGGTCAATTTCCCGGTGATGTGTCGCCTGCGGAAGAAACCTTTGCTCGCGGTGGTGTGGGTCCGAAACACCAATGGGCTGGTGCGAAGCAACCGCACCAGCCCACCGTGACGTATGTGAGTTTCTTAGACGGCAGTGACTCCTACTGCCTGGGGTCCTTTGGCTCCTTGCTCAACCTCGAACTGAACACGCTGGTTTTCGTCGAGCGAGCGATAGCCGCTTCCCTGGATCTCGGAGTAGTGGACGAAGAGGTCCTTCGCGCCGTCGTCAGGGGTGATGAAGCCGAAGCCCTTTTCACCGTTGAACCATTTCACAGTTCCCTGTGCCATTTACTTACTTCTCTCATTCGAATGCGGGTGTACCAAACACACCCATGCGGGTTGAGAGTAGCACGAAGCCGACCGGATTTTGAAACCTGTTGTGGCGCTGCGTGCTCCGCGTTGCAAGCTGCACGTACGGTGGTCACGACCGTGGCCGGCGCAACCCCAGCGACCCGGCTGAGCAGCAGTCGGTATGTTCGGCACAGATGCAGCACAGGACGCCACCTCACCGCCTACGACTTGCATGGCGTTGGGGACCTGTACAGTGAAGATGAACCGCGTTCTAGCGGTCATCGCCAATCGCGAACGAAATTACGAATGAGATCGCCGTGCGATTCGCTCGTCGCCCCGACGCCAGCGCCTATCGGCCGAACTCTTCATTCGGAAGGACAGCCCATGGACCAGTCGAACCTGTTTTCCCACCCCGAAGCGCCTAAATACGTCGCTTCGGGCGAAACCTCCGCGAAACCGGTCGAGAACCCCACGTTTTCGGATCGGCCCGACCCCGACGCTCAAGGTTCTGCAACACAACGTTCCTGATCGGCGTTCGAGTTCTCGGACGTCACGATGCTTTGGCGTACCTGCGAACCAATTCGTCTTCTCCGAATGTGCTGGTGCGCTGCTGGCCATTGCCGTCCCGGCTGAAAAAAGTCCACTGCCGCGGACCGCTCTGCGGACCACTGATCATCTTGACCGTCAGACGCAATTCGGTGGGATGCCGCGTGCCGATGACGTCACCCACCCGGACCTGCGACGGATGGATCTCGGCCGCGTCGCACCAGTTCTCTATTGCCATGTAATCCGTTCTCGCGGTTGCCACCACCCTACCCGTAGTCGCGCTGCACAAGACAGACGCCGAGCGTTGGCGCCGCATCCCCTGCACCGCAAGGGATTTGCGGCGGCACCCATGGCAAGCCTCATCTGGCGGTGCGCGATTCCTCCGGCGCGGTCAGGCAACCCGTACCGGGCTTAGGCTCTGTCGCCGGCCACCCCACCACTCGAGTGGATCGCTGGAGGCGTAGCGTCGAAAGCGAGCCGTTCGTTGTCAGGGTGGTCGTGCGCTGTCGGCGCGGACGACACCACCGGCAATAGGATTCCTCCGTCTATCCCACGTCCGTGGGCCGACGACGCTGAGCGCGAAGGAACCTGCCATGGGTTATGCAGCCCCGGCTATCCCCCAACACCGGAAAACTCCGACGGCTTCTGCGGAAGACCGCGCCACCGTGATCAGGTGCGCCAACTGCGAGCTGCGGTACCCCCGATGAGCTATGCGGTCAGGACCCGACGCCAAGCGACTCCCATCCGGCTATCGGTGGCCCGCGAGCTCGGCCGCGATATCGACGGCGCCTGGTGGCCGCGCGCAGACCGCATCACCAACGAAATGCCCGAGCTTGTTGCGGTCCTGACTCCGTTACTCGGAGACGTCGCCTCCATCAACGTGAATTGGTCATCGCTGCAACGACCACCCGACCTCAACTGGCCGGGCTGGGAAGGCAAACGTCAGCACATCATCACCGTCACCGGCGCGCACGCTTGCGCTAACCTGCTGATCGTCTCGTACGCGACACACAGCGCGTTGGCACTGATGGTGCTGCGCCGCGCCGCAAACCTGCCCATTGATGTTGCTGACCGCGCCAAACCCGCGTTCATAGTCGCGGACTCGATCCTGCGCGCCGCACAACAACAATGCGGACGTCCTTCCGGTCTCTAGCCGGTCGTGAGGCACGGCAGTCATCGCGACGGACGTCAGGCCCCGCATTACCAGGAAAGTGAAAGGCCTTGCGGCACAGGGCCAATCCGGTTGCGGGTAGTTTAAATTTTCACGGGTACATAACTGGTCAGTCCGCCGTCGACGACGAACTCCGCTCCGGTGGCGTACGCCGACTCGTCGCTGACCAGGAGCACGACAAAGGTGGAGACCTCGGCGGGTGCGGCGCCTCGGCGCAGCGGAATGGGTCGCATGAAGTCGTCGGTAACACCCTCGCTCAGCGGTGTAAGCACCAGTCCGGGGTGAATGGAGTTGACCCGGATGTTGTACCGGGCAAGCTCGACTGCGGCCGATTTGGTGATGCCGCGCAAGCCGAACTTGGCGGCCACGTAGCTATGCAGGTGTGCGCTGCCGGCCAGTCCCTCCACAGACGAGATGTTGACGATCGATCCTCCGCCGCCGGCGATCATCGGTTCGACCGCGGCCCGCATGCCGAGATAGGCTCCGGTCAGGTTGACGTCGAGGACCCGTTGCCAATCGGACACCGAGGAACCGCGCAGCGGTCCCACTTTGACGATCCCAGCGTTGTTGACCAGCGCGTCGAGGCGACCGAATGTGTTCAGCGCGGCATCGATCGCCCTCTGCCACCCGTCCGGATCCGTAACATCGAGAGCCTCGAAACGGGCTGATTCACCTAACTTTTCAGCAACTGCACGGCCGTCCTCCTCAAGGACATCGCCGATCACCACCTGCGCACCCTCGGATACCAGCGTCTGCGCATGCACGGCACCCATGCCGCGCGCGCCGCCGGTGACCAGTACAACCTTCCCGTCGACTCGTCCCATGGCCGGCTACCGTACGCCCGCCACGAGTCGAAGTTGGTCAAGCAACCGGCCCTGGTCGTAGCCGGGAACTAGATAGTGACAAATGGATAGCCGTACCAGCGCCATCGCCACCGCTTCCGGGTCCGAGACCTGCCCTTCCAGCGCCGGCGCGACCAGGGCGACCAGCTCGGGCATCGCCCTGCTCATCTGATCGAGCACCAGGTTCGGTTCGATCTCAACGAGGCCGCGCATCTGGTACGAGCCGTAGAAGCCGACCAGGAACTGCAGCAGCGCGTCAACCCTGCCGCGGCCGGTCCGCCCGTCGGTTGAGCGTGCCAATTCCTCACCCAGTAAACGCAATTCGAACCCACTGAAGGCGGCCAGCAGGTCGTCTTTGGACGAGAAGGACTTGTACAAGGTGGGGCGCGAAATCCCCGCCTCGGCCGCCACATCAGTGAGGCTCAGCTTGCCGTAGCCATGGCGGCAGAGCACCTTAAAAGCGGCCTGCAGGATCCGTTCGCGCATCGGGTCGTCCGCGACAACGTCGTCCATAGTTTACAGACTTTACAGTATTTGTAAGCGATGTTAGCGTCGCCGGATGACGGACTTCGCCGAGGTTGACTTCTTCAGCGATCCCGGGCTGGTCGCCGATCCCTACCCGTACTACGAATATCTGCGTGATCAGTGTCCGGTTGCCCACCTACGGCGCGGCAGGATGGTCGCGGTCACCGGATACGACGAGCTGACTCAGGTATATCGCGACAGCGCGACCTTCTCAGCGGTGAATTCCTCCCTGGGCCCCTTTCCGCTGCCGTTCGACGTCACCGACGACGATATTTCGGAACAGATCGACGTCCACCGTGACCAGTTCCCGATGAGCGAGCACCTCGTCTCATTCGACCCGCCGCGACATAGTGAGCACCGCGCACTGCTCAACGGACTGTTCACTCCCAAGCGGCTCAAGGAGAATGAGGAGTTCATGTGGTGTCTCGCCGATCAACTGATCGACGAGTTCATCGCCGACGAACATTGCGAATTCGCCTCCGCCTATGCTCAGCCCTTCCCGCTGCTGGTGATCGCGAACCTGCTCGGCGTGCCCGAGGCAGACCATTCGATGTTCCGCGAACTGTTGGCCGGACAGGGGCCCGCCGAGGATCCGTCGTGGGCCCAGCGTCACGATGACGGTTCGGTTAACATGAATCCCCTTGCCTATCTGGACAAGTGGTTCAGCACCTACATCAGCGACCGGCGTGATCAGCCCGCGCAGGACATCCTGACCGAGATGGCTACCCAGCGGTTTGCCGATGGCACGCTGCCCGAGGTGGTGGACCTGGTGCGGATCGCGACGTTCTTGTTCATCGCCGGCCACGAGACGACGGCCCGGCTGTTGTCCAGCACGCTGCGTGTCCTGGCCGAGGATCCGGAATTGCAGGACACGTTGCGCCGCAACCGAGATCGCATCCCCAATTTCGTCGAGGAGATGCTAAGGCTGGAAAGCCCGATCAAAAGCGATTTCCGGTTGACCCGAGTTGCTACGACGCTCGGCGGCGTGGAATTGCCTGCCGGCACAACGGTGATGCTGCTGCTCGGCGCCGCCAATCGGGATCCGCGGCACTTCGAGTGTCCGGCCGAACTGCGGGTGGAACGGCCGAACGCACGCCAGAATGTGGCGTTCGCCCGCGGAGCACATAGTTGCCCCGGGGGCCCGCTGGCCCGCATTGAGGGCCGGGTGTCGATCGAGCGGATCTTGGACAGGCTCAAGGACATTCGGCTCGATGCAGCACAGCACGGGCCGCCGGGAAATCGTCGTTTCGAATACGTGCCGCTTTACATCCTGCGCGGGCTGGAAGCACTACACATCGAGTTCACCGCAACGCCGTAATCAGCGACGGTGGTCGATCTGGCCGCGACTAGCGTAGATCGCAGCGGTAATCGATACTGGGCGAGCCGTCGATGACGCAGAGATTGCAAAGGAAGCGGCCCTCGGCAAGGTCCACTAGGATCAGCCAGGCGCGCGGTGTGACGCGAGCCGATCACACAACCAAAGGGGTCGATCTACTAACTGTGGCCGCTGGGCGATGGCGGTGGACGCGCTTCGAACGCGAACCCCTAGGGCGTTAGAGATCCCGCCGAATCCGCAGTGGTAGCGATCAGAGGACGCGAAGCAGGTCGATGACGACGAGCGAAGAACCCAAGGCCGCCACTGAGGCCCCCGAGCCCGAACGGCCAGGCGCGTCAGAAGAAGAACGTAAACCCGGGCACCGCGGCATCATCCAGGCTTTCACCGCGCTGTGTGTCCGGTATGTCGAACGGCTGATGCCCGACCCCTACCTGTTCGCGGTCATCCTCACCGTCATCGTCGCCGCGCTGGTGGCCACGCTGGTGAAGGGCGCCTCGGCGAGCGGGATGCTCAAGGCGTGGTACGGGGGCTTGTGGGGATCACAGAACATCTTCACTTTCGCCTTCCAGATGGTATTGATCCTGGTGACCGGTTACACGCTCGCCGAGGCGCGGTCCTGAAGCGGGCCATCGTCTACATCGCGGGCAAGCCGCGAAACCAGGTGCAGGGAGCCCTGCTGTGTTTTGGCGTCAGCGCCGCACTGTCCCTGCTGAATTGGGGACTCGGGCTGGTCGCGGGTGCGCTGATCGCCCGCCAGGTCGCGAAGCGGTTCACCGACACCCATTTCGGCTACCTCATCGCGGCGGCGTTCATGGGGTTCATCGTGTGGACGCAGGGACTGTCGTCGTCGATCGCCCTGGCGAACACGGACGACGGCAGCCCAATCAACGTGATCCACAAGATGACTGGCGCCACGGTGCCGCTCAAGCTGACGATCTTCGAGCCCTACAGCTGGCTGTCGGTGATCGTCGTGCTGGTGTTGCTCGCGCTTGCCATCTGGCGCATGCAGCCAACGCAGAGCCTCATGCCCGATCCGGCGGTGTTCGAGGACGAGGACCCGTCCGAGGCCAAGGCCGACGGCAACCGATCGTTCGCCGAATGGCTGGAAAACCAGTGGATTCTCAATGTCCTCGTGTTCGCCGCCGGCATCGGCTACTTCTGCCTCAGCGGCTTTGCGCTGAACATCTCGTCGATGATCATGTTGTTCACGATCACCAGTGCGCTGCTGCACCGTACGCCGATCCGGTTCATCCGGGCATTCACCGGCGCCGCGAAGGTTTCTGGCCCGCTGCTGCTGCAGTACCCGCTCTACGGTGGCCTGGTCGCTCTGCTCGGCTACGCGCCCTCGCACGCAGGCGGCAAGGCCGTGCCCCTGCAGACGCTGCTGGCCCATGGGCTGGTGAGCGGCGCGACGCAGTACACGCTGCCGTTCCTGACCTTCATCGGCTCGTTGATCATCAGCTTGTTCGTGCCGTCCGGCGGCGGCCACTGGGCCGTGCAGGGCCCGATCGCGGTCGACTCGGCGCGCGCGGTCGGCCAGACCTCGCCGGCCTACCTCGGGTTGATGTCCATGGCGGTCGCCGTCGGCGAAGGGGTCGCGAACATGATTCAGCCGTTCTGGCTGCTGCCCCTACTCGCTATCGCGAAACTCAATGTCCGTCAGGTGATGGGCTTCACGATCGTCGCGTTCCTGATCGGGCTGGTGGTGTTGGGTGCCACCACTCTGATTGCGCCTTACCTGGTTTGACGCCGCTGCGCCGAGAACTGACAGATCTTGGTGGCCAGGGGCGGGATCGAACCGCCGACCTTCCGCTTTTCAGGCGGACGCTCGTACCGACTGAGCTACCTGGCCGGAAGGCAGCGAGTGCCTCGCCGCGCTTGGCGACCCTGACGGGACTCGAACCCGCGACCTCCGCCGTGACAGGGCGGCGCGCTAACCAACTGCGCCACAGGGCCTTGCTGCTGCTCCGCGTCACCGCGTCGCGTACCCCCAACGGGATTCGAACCCGTGCTACCGCCGTGAAAGGGCGGCGTCCTAGGCCACTAGACGATGGGGGCCAGAACCGAATCACTCCGGGGTACTCGCAACGTGGTTTCGTTGGGAGCCAAGTCAGCTTAGGTCACGGTGTGCCCAATCCTCAAACGAGCCTCGTTTTCGGTCCAAGTATCCTGAATCTCCGCGGCCCCTATAGCTCAGTTGGTAGAGCTACGGACTTTTAATCCGCAGGTCCTAGGTTCGAGTCCTAGTGGGGGCACCACAACGCGCACGGCCTTGGCTGTGCACGCCGGAACGACGGCTCATCGCCCGAGCACCGCGCTGCTGTAGGTGATATCGGCGAAGGCCGCCGCGACGTCGTCGTCGGCGTAGGCGAACCCATTGGCCGCATACAGCTGCGCAATGGTCTGGGAGCTGGTCTGCCAGCCGCGCTGGCTCAGGTGATCGACGATGTGGCTGCGTCGGCCGTGGTAGACGAGATCGTTGAAGTCGATCTCGAACCCGAGTTCGCTCATCCGGTCGTGGTGGGCGCGCCACCGGGGGTCGGTGAAAACGGCAGTGTCAGGCACGAATTCAAAGGCGAGGCGGCTGCCGGGGGCACTCAGCGTCGTGATGTTGTCGAACAGCGCGTCCTGTGCTTCGTCGGGCAGGTAGACCAGCAGACCCTCGGCGCTCCATGCCGAGGGGGCCTGCGGATCGAATCCGGCCGCCCGCAGCGCCGACGCCCAATCCTCCCGCAGATCGATGGCGACGGTGCGCCGCTCGGCGGTCGGCTCGGCTCCCAGGTCGCGCAGCGTCAGGGTCTTGAATTCGATCACCTCCGGCATGTCGACCTCGTAGACGACCGTGCCCGCCGGCCAGGGCAGCCGGTAGGCGCGGGAATCGAGGCCCGACGCGAGGATCACCGCCTGGCCGATGCCGCCGCGGGTCGCATCCAGGAAGAATTGGTCGTAGAACCGGGTTCGGCAGGCCATCCCCTGCGCCATCCGCTGCGGATCGAACTCGGTGTTTCCGCCGGCCGCGATCTCGCCGTTCACCAGCCGGACGTAGACGTCGATCCCGACCGCACGCACCAGTGGCGCGGCGTACGGGTCGTCGATCAACTTCGCGTCCGACGACAGTGCCCGCTGCGCGGCAACCATCGTCGCCGTCGCCCCGACACTCGTCGCCAGGTTCCAACGATCACGTTCGGCGCGTGCCATGGTGCCCCCTTAACCGGGTCCAGAAAAAACATAGACAATCTAGTTAGTAGCACAGGGTCGCGTACCGGCCGGCGAGACTACCCTCCGAGCTATCTACTCCCGTTCTACGTCCGGAGGACCCGTGACCGATTTCGCCCAGCGGACGATCGACCTGGCCCGCCGAAACGTGACGGAGGGTGGCCGCCCGTTCGCGACGGTGATCGTCCAGGACGGGGTGGTGCTGGCCGAGAGCGCCAACAAGGTGGCCCAGACCAACGACCCCACCGCCCACGCGGAAATCCTGGCGATCCGCGAGGGCTGCAGGAAGCTGGGCACCGAGCATCTCGTCGACGCCACCATCTATGTGCTGGCCCATCCATGCCCGATGTGCCTGGGCTCGCTGTACTACTGCTCACCCAAGGAAGTCGTGTTCCTGACCACCCGGGACGCCTACGGGCAGTACTACGTCGATGACCGCAAGTACTTCGAGTTGTCCACGTTCTACGACGAATTCGCGAAGGAATGGGACCAGCGTCGCCTGCCGATGCGTTACCAGCCCAGAGATGACGCCGTGGAGGTCTACCGGCTCTGGAACGAGCGCAACGGCGGCCCCCGGTCGACGGTCGTCCCGTCGGCCTGAATCGCGCCCTTGGCAGCAGAACCGGCCGCGGACTAATATTTGCGTATGCATGCAGATAATGGCAGAGGCCGGCTGCCTGACGACCAGGCCAACCTGGTGGTCGAGGTGTTCCGGATGCTGGCCGATGCCACGCGTGTGCAGGTGCTCTGGTCGTTGACCGATCACGAGATGTCGGTGAACGAACTCGCCGAGCACGTGGGCAAGCCGGCTCCGTCGGTTTCCCAGCACCTCGCGAAGTTGCGGATGGCACGCCTGGTCCGCACCCGCCGGGAGGGCACGACGATTTTCTACAGCCTGGAAAACGACCACGTCCGCCAGCTCGTCACCGATGCGGTCTTCAACGCCGAGCACGCCGGCCCCGGGATGCCCGGTCACCACCGCGGCGACCGCGGGCTCAAGGCCGTCGCCGACTCGTCCCGTCCGCCGAATCGGCGGCGCAGCTCCGGCCGCTGAGCGATGAACAGCCACAAGGAATTTCACGAAGGAGAGAACACCCATGAGCGAACAGCACACCCACGATGAGCCGCACGCGCACCAGCATCAGCACGGCGATGTGACGCACGCTCATCCGCACACCACCCACGAGCACGACCACGTCGAGCACGAACACTCGCATGCGCATGCCGACGGGACCGAACACAGCCATCAGCACGTGCATCAGGCGGGCCTGGAAGAAGTTCACGGTCACGCCCACGCGTAACGCGACCGGCGCCCGGCTGGTTCAGGACACTATCGGGCAGTAATGCTTGGGGTTGCCGCGTTCGTCTTCGGGCGGCAGGTTGCGCGCCGGGGTTTGCACCAGTGGCGTATCCAGCGGGATCCGCCCGCTGGCGCGGTCCAAGCCGGCCCGGGCCCGCGGATGCTTGCGGAATCGGCTGGGCACCAGGGCGAACACCCCGCGAACGAGGTCGCCGAAGCGCCGGTGCAGCCATTCGTCGCGGCCTGACCAGCGGTAGCCCATCAGCTCCCGCACCGGCGGGTCATAGAGGCCGACCGTCACCCAGACGAAGAACGGCGCCAGCAGTTTGCGTTGCGCCGCCCAGAGCGGATCCGGAATCCATTGCGCGAAAGGCGGTTTCGGCAGTTCGCTCAGATCGAGTACGGCCCGGGCCGCCCAGTTGTTCTCCAGCACGTTGCGGCACATGTGGTCCCAATAGACCTGGAATTCCTCCCAGGAAGCCGGCACCGGCCGCATGCTCATGCCGTACATCCGGTACCACTCGACGTGTTCGTCGAACAGCTGCCGCTTCTGCTCCTCGGTGATGCCCCCGCAGAATCGTTCGGCCACATGGATGGTGCCCATAAAGAAGGTGGAGTGCGCCCAGTAGAAGACGTCGGGGTTCAACGCGTGGTAGCGCCGGCCCTGTTCGTCGACCCCCTTGATATCGGTGTGGTAGTCGCGGACCTCGGCACCGGTGGTTGGGGCGCGGTCCCCGTCGAACACGACTCCCCCGATGGGGTACAGCGAACGCAGCAGCCGCGGCCAGCGCTCGCGGAAGAAGGTGGAGTGATCGATGACCGCCGCGCCCAACTGCGGGTGCATGTTCTGCATCGAACCCGCCCACGGTCCCTGCAGCATGCCCCGCCAGTCCCCGAAATATCGCCAGGTCAGGGAGTCGGGCCCCAGCGGCGCCGGCGGCGCGTCGTACCCCGCCGGTGAGACTGGACAGCCGGCCGCGACGTCGCTGGTCAGCGGGCGCGATGCGGACGTATCTTGAGTCACTATCGGATCCCTGTAGGTATCGTGAAATTTTGACTACAACCGTTGTCAACTCAGAGCTTAGGAGCGATGTGCAGACGGGTCAACGACGGGGACGCTGGACCGGCGTCCCGCTGGAGAGTCGCCTCGCGCTTCGCCGTGACAACCTCATCGGCGCCGGCGTGCAGTTACTCGGCAGCCCCGGCGGCCCGGCCCTGACCGTGCGCGCGGTCTGCCGTGCGGCCGCGCTGACCGAACGCTATTTCTACGAAAGCTTCGCCGACCGTGACGACTTCGTGCGCGCGGTCTATGACGATGTCTGCACGCGCGCCATGACCACCCTGACGTCGGCGACGACCCCGCGGGAAGCCGTCGAGCGCTTCGTCGAGCTGATGGTCGACGACCCGGTCCGGGGACGCGTGCTGTTGCTGGCGCCGGCGGTGGAGCCGGTTCTGACCCGCTCCGGCGCGGAGTGGATGCCCAATTTCATCGATCTCTTGCAGCGCAAGCTGTCCCGGATCGGCGATGCCGTCCTGCAGAAGATGATCGCCACCAGCCTGGTGGGCGGGCTGTCCAGCCTGTTCACCGCCTATCTGCACGGACAGCTGGGCGCCACTCGCAAACAGTTCATCGATTACTGCATCAACATGCTCTACATCACCGCCGCGCCCTACGTCTCCGCCGGCGAACTCGGCAACTCGCAGTAGCGAGTGCGTTTCCAATCTCGCCGCATCGGCAAGCCGTACAGCTAGACCTCTCAACCGCGATACCGGCATCAAAACGTCACCTGGCGCGCCGGGCGAGAAACTTGATGCTACTGAAGTACACAGATATATTGACTGCTACCCATCGACACAGATAACTGGAGGACGTATGTCAGCCGAGCTGACAAACCTACAGCTGCTGCACGAACTCGAGCCGTTCGTCGAGAAATACCTGAACCGGCACGAGAGTATGCACAAGGACTGGAACCCGCACGACTACATCCCGTGGTCGGACGGAAAGAACTTCTACGCGCTCGGTGGGCAGGACTGGGAGCCCGGCCAGTCCAAGCTCTCCGACGTCGCCCAGGTAGCGATGGTGCAGAACCTGATGACGGAGGACAACCTGCCGTCGTATCACCGCGAGATCGCGATGAACTTCGGCCTGGACGGCGCCTGGGGCCAGTGGGTCAACCGGTGGACCGCCGAGGAGAACCGGCACGGCATCGCGCTGCGCGACTACCTGGTGGTGACCCGCGCCGTCGACCCGGTCGAGCTGGAGAAGCTGCGCATCGAGGTGGTGAACCGCGGCTTCAGCCCCGGCCAGAACCACCAGGTTCGGGCCGACCTGTTCGCCGAGAGCCTGTTCGACTCGGTCATCTACGTGACGTTCCAGGAGCTGGCCACCCGGATTTCGCACCGCAACACCGGCAAGGCCTGCAACGAGACGATCGCCGATCAGCTGCTGGCCAAGATCTCGGCCGACGAGAACCTGCACATGATCTTCTACCGGGATGTCAGCGAAGCCGGCTTCGAGGCTTCGCCGAATCAGGCGATGAGGTCGCTGCACAAGGTGCTGCGCAACTTTCAGATGCCCGGCTACCAGGTCCCCGAGTTCCGCCGCAAGGCCGTCGTCATCGCCGTGGGCGGCGTGTACGACCCGCGCATTCACCTCGACGACGTGGTCATGCCGGTGTTGAAGAAATGGCGCATCTTCGAGCGCGAAGACTTCACCGGCGAAGCCGCCGCGATGCGCGACGACCTGGGCGTGCTGATCAAGGAGCTCGAGCAGACCTGCGAGAAGTTCGAGGTCTCCAAGCAGCGTCAGCTCGACCGGGAAGCCCGCACCGGCAAGCGGACCACCGCATTTGAGCTGCACCAGACCGCGGGCACGCTGACCATGAGCCGGCGGTAACCAAGCGGTGCGCATCGGTTCCATCGAGCTCGCCAGCCCGGTGGTGTTGGCGCCGATGGCGGGGGTGACAAACGTCGCGTTCCGGACGCTGTGCCGCGAACTGGAGCAAGCCACGGTCGGTACCGTCAGCGGGCTCTACGTCTGCGAGATGGTCACGGCGCGAGCGCTCGTCGAGCGTCATCCGGCAACCATGCACATGACCACATTCGCCCCCGACGAGTCGCCGCGGTCGCTGCAGCTCTACACCGTCGACCCCGCCACCACGTACGCGGCCGCGAAGATGATCGCCGACGAAGGCCTGGCCGACCACATCGACATGAACTTCGGCTGCCCGGTGCCCAAGGTGACCAAGCGCGGCGGCGGATCGGCGCTGCCGTACAAGCGGCGGCTGTTCGGTCAGATCGTCGCCGCGGCGGTGCGTGGCACCGAGGGCACCCCGATACCGGTGACCGTCAAGTTCCGCATCGGCATCGACGACGAGCACCACACCCACCTCGACGCCGGCCGCATCGCCGAGGCCGAGGGCGCCGCCGCGGTCGCGTTGCACGCCCGCACGGCGGCGCAGCGCTACTCCGGCACCGCCGACTGGGACCAGATCGGCGCGCTCAAGCAGCACGTGACGACCATCCCGGTCCTGGGCAACGGCGACATCTATGACGCCAGCGACGCCCTGGCGATGATGGCGAAGACCGGCTGCGACGGCGTCGTCATCGGCCGCGGCTGCCTGGGCCGGCCCTGGCTGTTCGCCGAGCTGTCGGCCGCGTTCACCGGCAGCCCCGCGCCCACGCCGCCGACGCTGGGCGAGGTCGCCGACATCGTCCGGCGGCACGGGCAGCTGCTGGCCGCGCACTTCGGCGAGGACAAGGGCATGCGCGACATCCGCAAGCACATCGGCTGGTACCTGCACGGCTTTCCGGCCGGATCCGAGCTGCGCCGGGCGCTGGCGATGGTCAAGACGCTCGACGAGCTGGACTCGCTACTCGACCGGCTGGATGGCGCGGTGCCGTTCCCGGACGAGGCGGCGGGCCCCCGCGGCCGGCAGGGTTCACCGGCCCGGGTGGTGCTGCCGGAAGGTTGGCTGACCGACCCGGATGACTGCACAGTGCCCGCCGGCGCCGACGTTATGCACTCCGGGGGCTGAGTCGACGACTCCAAATCGCGTCTGGACCAATAACTCAGTACGATGTGGGCTTTGTTGCATGGCTTGGTTGGCGGATGGATATTGGTGCCGCTGTACCGGCTGCAACAGGAAGTGGTTGGCACCAGCCGCAGCGCCCGCATCGCGGCGCTGCGCTGACATTACGCACGGACACGCTGACGTCTGCAGCAGAGCTTCGGAGGCCGGTACGACATGAGTGACGCCGAGAGCGACGCCACTCGTAACGGTAGGCACGGCCCGGGCGGGGCGCACGCCCGCCCCATCGCGCCGGAACCGACGCCGTTGGGCGCCGCTCCCTGGGAGCGGTTCTTCGAACCCCCGGCCGGCGACAACCTCCACCGGTGGCAGCCCGACGTCGAGATCGAGCCCGTCGCGCCACCTGAGGACGAACCCGAACAGGGCGGGTCCCACACCGGCGGCGGCATCAGCGTCGCCGACCTGATCGCCAAGATCGGTGCCCCCAGCCGGCCCGTCCACCATCGTGCGGCTCCGGAGGAGGATCCGGAGGTCGAGCCGTTCGACGCCGAGCCGGGCCTGCCGATCGAGCTGCAACAAACGCAGGTGATCGACGACCTGGCCTACTCCCTGGACGCGGTCGCCGAGCTCCGGGCCCTCGAGGCCGCCGACTATCCGACCAACGACTATCCGACCGACGACGACCCGAACGACGGGCGCCCCGACGACCTGGCGCAAGGCACCCGCGCCGAAGAACCCGAACGCCGGCGCCGCCGACCGCTGCTGGTGGCCGCGCGGTCGACGGCTGCCCTGGCCGCCGTGCTGGCCCTGGCCATGACCGGCGCGGCATGGCAATGGAGCGCGTCGAAGAACGCGCGGCTCAACAACGTCAGCGCGCTGGACCGCAACTCCAGCGACATCCGCGACCCGGGCGGGCAGTACGGCGACGAGGACTTCTTGATCGTCGGCCTCGACTCGCGCTCGGGTGACAACGCCAACATGGGTGCCGGCACCACCGACGACGCCGACGGAGAACGGTCGGACTCGGTGATGCTGGTCAACATTCCGGCCAACCGCAAACGTGTGGTGGCCGTGTCGTTTCCCCGCGACCTGGCCATCACCCCGATGCAATGCGAAGCGTGGAACTCCGACACCGGCAAGTACGGGCCCCTCTACGACCCGAAGACCAAGACCTACGGTCCGAAGATGGTCTACACCGAGACCAAACTGAACTCCGCCTTCGCCTTCGGCGGCCCCAAATGCCTGGTGAAGGAAATCCAGAAACTTTCCGGCTTGAGCATCAACCACTTCATCGCCGTCGATTTCTCCGGCTTCGCGAAAATGGTCGACGCCCTCGGCGGCGTCGAGGTGTGCTCGAGCACCCCGCTGCACGACTACGAGCTCGGCACCGTCCTAGAGCACGGCGGACGCCAAGTCCTCGACGGCGCCACCGCCTTAAACTACGTGCGAGCCCGCCAGGTCACCACCGAAGTCAACGGCGACTACGGCCGGATCAAGCGCCAGCAGCTGTTCGTGTCGTCGCTGCTGCGGTCGCTGATCTCCGAGGACACCCTGCTCGACCTCAACAAGCTCAACAACGTGGTCAACATGATCATCGCCAACACCGTCGTCGACAACGTGAAGTCCAAGGACCTCGTCCAGCTGGGCCAGTCGTTGCAGGGCATGGCGGCCGGGCACGTCACGTTCGTGACCGTGCCGACCGGTGTGACCGACCAGAACGGCGACGAGCCGCCACGGATGGCCGATATGCGGGCGCTCTTCGACGCCATCATCAACGACGATCCGCTGCCCGAGGAAAACGACCAGAACGCACAGAATTTGAGCGCGTCGCCGACCACGGGGCCGTCGAGGGCGCCGACGACCAAGAAGTCGCCCGCACCGGCGCCCGAAGCGCAACACGAGCAGATCACCACGACCTCACCCAGCGGTGTGACGGTGCGGGTTTCCAACGCGACCACGCAAAGCGGCCTGGCGGCCACCGCGACCAGCCAGCTCAAGCGCGACGGCTTCAACGTGATGTCACCCGACGACTACCCGAGTTCGGTGAACACGACGACGGTGCTGTTCTCGCCGGGCAACGAAGAGGCCGCCGCAACCGTCGCCTCGTCGTTCGCCAACGCGAAAGTGCAGCGGGTTTCCGGCTACGGGCAGGTTGTGCAGGTCGTCTTGGGCCCCGACTTCAAGTCGGTGAGCTCTCCTTCGCCCAGCGGCTCATCGCTGAGCCTGCAAATCGAACGCGGTTCGAGCAATGCACCGGCCAAGCTGCCCGAGGACCTCACCGTCACCAACGCGGCCGACACCACCTGCGAGTAACCACTTTCGACGGCGCTCCGCCGCCCGTTTCGCGCGCCGAGACCGTACGCTTGGTGCATGCGAACCGCCTACCACGAGCAGCTCGCGGAGTTGTCCGAGCGCCTCGGCGAGATGTGCGGCTTGGCAGGAATCGCCATGGAGCGGGCCACCCAGGCGCTGCTGCAGGCCGACTTGGTGCTGGCCGAACAAGTCATCTCCGATCACGAAGCCATCGCCGCGCTGAGCGCGCAGGCCGAAGAAAGCGCCTTTGTGCTGCTGGCATTACAGGCACCGGTCGCCGGCGATCTGCGGGCCATTGTGAGTGCCATTCAGATGGTGGCCGACATCGACCGGATGGGTGCGCTGGCGCTGCACGTCGCCAAGATCGCCCGTCGCCGCCATCCTCAACACGCGCTGCCCGAAGAGGTCAATGGCTATTTCGCCGAAATGGGCAGCATCGCAGTCGAATTGGGCAACAGCGCCCAAGAGGTGGTGTTGTCGCGCGACCCGGAGAAGGCCGCCCGGATTCGCGAAGAAGACGACGCCATGGACGATTTGCACCGGCATCTGTTCTCGGTGCTGATGGACCGCGAATGGAAGCACGGCGTCGCCGCGGCAGTCGACGTGACGTTGCTGGGCCGGTTCTACGAGCGATTCGCCGACCACGCCGTCGAGGTGGCCCGGCGGGTCATCTTCCAGGCCACCGGCCGGCTGCCCGACGAAGACGCGAAACCCGCCTCGCACTAAGCGCTTCGCGTGGCGTCGGGCTAGCCGAAGCGGCCGGAGATGTAGTCCTCGGTCGCCTTCTGGCTCGGGTTGGAGAAGATCTTCTCGGTGTCGTCGACTTCGATCAACCGCCCCGGTTTCCCGACCGCTTCCAGGTTGAAAAACGCCGTGTAGTCGCTGACCCGGGCCGCCTGCTGCATGTTGTGGGTGACGATGACGATGGTGTAGTCCTGCTTGAGTTCGCTGATCAACTCCTCGATGGCCATCGTCGAGATCGGGTCGAGCGCCGAACACGGCTCATCCATCAGCAGCACATCGGGCTGCACGGCGATGGCCCGGGCGATGCACAGGCGCTGCTGTTGCCCGCCGGACAGTCCGCCGCCGGGCCTGTCCAGCCGGTTCTTGACCTCATCCCACAGGTTGGCCCCGCGCAGCGAATACTCGGCCGTCTCATCGAGAACCTTGCGATTGCGCACGCCCTGCAACTTCAGGCCGGCCACCACATTGTCACGGATTGACATGGCGGGGAACGGGTTCGGCCGCTGAAATACCATCCCGATGGCCCGGCGCACGCCGACCGGGTCGACGCCGGCGCCATAGATGTCTTCGTCGTCGAGCAGCACGCTGCCCTCGACCCGCCCGCCGGGCACCACCTCGTGCATCCGGTTGAGCGTGCGCAACACCGTCGTTTTGCCGCAGCCCGACGGGCCGATGAACGCCGTCACGCTGCGGGGCAGAACCGATAGCGTCACATCCGCGACCGCGTGAAACGATCCGTAGTAGATGTTGACGCCCTTGAGGTCCAACCGTTTGGCCACTTAGTGCTCCTGCCTATGACTTCCCGACGCCCATGAATTTCGCTATGACCCGGGCCGCGATGTTGATGGTGGCGATCACCAGGATGAGGGTTAGTGCCGCACCCCACAACCGCTCCGTGGGGATGGGGTTGAGGCCGGCGCCGGCCGTCGTCTGGTTGAACATCATGCCGGGCAACGTCCCCATGAACCCGCTGAAGATATTGAAGTTCATCGATTGCGCGTAACCGACCAGGATCAGCAGCGGCGCCGTCTCCCCCATCACTCTGGCCATCGCCAGCAGTATCCCGGTGACGATGCCGGACAGCCCGGTGGGGATGACCACCCGGGCAATGGTTTTCCACTTGGTGATGCCCAGCGCGTAGCTGGCCTCGCGAAGATCCACCGGGACGATCCGCAGCATCTCCTCGGTGGCGCGCACGATCACCGGCAGCATCAGCAAGACCAGCGCCAGCGACACCGCGAACTCCGACCGGGGAAGGCCCAGCGTGGCCACGCACAACGCATAGATGAACAGCGCCGCCACAATTGACGGCACACCGCTGAGGATGTCGACCATGAACGAGGCCAATCTGCCCAGCGCCGTGCCGCCGCCGTACTCGACCAGATAGATCGCCACCATCAGCCCGAGCGGAACCGAGATGAGGGCGCATACCAGTCCCTGCAGCACTGTGCCGACCAGCGCGTGGTAGGCGCCACCCCCGGTCACGAACGCCGTCATCCCGGCTTGCGAGTGCCACCACCATACCGTTGACGTAACCGCTTTGAAGCCCTTGACGACCACCGACCACAACACCATCACCAACGGGGTCACCGCGACCAGCAACGACACTGAAACTAGCAGTGTCGCAACATAATTCGACATGCGACGGCGCCAGCTGACCGGCGAGAACGTCCGCGGCTTGAGCGGGCGGTCCAGCATCGAGGTCATCGGGCTCCCTTTCGCCCCGCCCCGGCGACGGTGCCTCGCGCCAGGGCGTCGACCAGGAAGGTGAGCACGAAAAGCGTCAGTCCCGCGGCGATGTAGGCGCCGGCCTTGTACCGGTCATCGAATTCGGCCGCGGCTCCGGCGATCTTGGTCGCGAAGGTGGAGCCGCCATCGAACAGCGACCAGCCGAACGCTGACTGGGTGCCCCGCAGGATGATCAGCAGCGCCACCGTCTCTCCGAGGGCGCGGCCCAGCCCCAGCATCGAGCCGCTGATGTAGCCGGACCGCCCGAACGGCAGCGTGACCGTCTTGACCACTTCCCAACGCGTGGCGCCGAGGGCCAGCATCGCCTCGATCTGATCCTGCGGTGTCTGTACGAACACTTCGCGCGTGACCGCGGTGATGATCGGCAGGATCATCACCGCCAGGACGATGCCGCCGGTGAAGATGGTGCCGCCGCCGGCGGGCGACGCATCGCCGCTAGCGAACAGAAAACACCAGCCCAGGGAACGATTGAGCCAGGTGGCGACGGGCAGCAGCTGCGGCGCCAACACGTACAAACCCCACGCCCCGTAGATGATCGACGGCACCGCGGCCAGCAGATCGACCGAGTAGGCCAGCGGAGTGGCGACCCGCCGCGGCGCGTACTGGGTGATGAAGATGGCCACGCCCAGCGCGACCGGCATCGCCAGAATCAACGCGAACAGCGACACGAACAGGGTGACCGGCACCAGGCTGGCGATGCCGAAATGCATCGCCGAGGTGTCCGTAGTGACCCATACACCGCCGTAGCTGAAGAAGTTCTCCTGATTACGGTGCAGCGCCGGTATCGCGCGTCCGAGCAGGAACGCGGCGATCGCGGCGATGACCACGACGATGAACACGCCCGACGACCGCGCGAGCCAGCGGAAGATCCGGTCCGCCACATGGGGCCGCCCCTCCCCCCAGGGGCTGGTGGGCAGGGCCTGCTTCTCCGGGAACGGCGCGGCGACAACCGCACCCGAACCCGCGTCGATGGGATTTGGTCCCGACAACCCCGTCACTGTGATCCCGTCACAGTTCTGCTGCGCTCCTTGAAACCCGATTCACTCACTTACTGCATCGCATCGATAGCCGTAACCAGTCGTTCCCTGACCCTAGCGGGCAGCGGGACGTAGCCCGCCTTGGCAAGTTCGCCCTGCGCGCTGCCGGCGGATATGGCCAGGAACGATTTCACCGCCGCGGACGTCTGGGCGTCGTAACCCTTCGAGCACACGATCTCATAACTGACCAGCACCAACGGGTATACGCCCGGCTCCTCGGAGCTGTACATGGCGTTGAGGTCAAGCACCAGGTCATCACCCTCGGCCAGGAATTTGGCTGCATTCACGGCGTTTCCGGCCGTGTCGTCGGTCAGCGGAATCACACCACCGCGGGTAGCTATTTTGGCGTAGGGCATGCCGGCCTGGTCGGCGAAGCCCTTCTCGACGTAACCGACGGCACCCGGGGTGGCCCGCACCGCCTGTACGACGCCTGCCGACTTCGCGGCGCCCTCGCCGACGCCGCCCTGAAACTCCGTGCCGACCCCTTTCGACCAGCTCTGCGGAGCGGCCGCGGTCAGATACTTCTGGACGTTGTCGGTGGTGCCCGACGAGTCGGTCCGGTAGATCGGCGTGATCTTGGTGTCGGGCAGCGCCGTACCCGGATTCAGGGCGGCCAGGATCGGGTCGTTCCAGGCGGTGATCCTGCCGGTGAAGATCTTGGCCAGTGCGTCACTGTTGACCACCAGCGGCGGATTGCCGGGCAGGTTGTAGACCATCCCGATGGGGCCGAACACCAGCGGCAGGTCCCACGCCGGGTTCCCGTCGCAGCGCTTGGTGGCGGGGCCGATCTGGTCGGCGAGCAACGGAGAGTCCGCACCCGCGAAATCGACATGGCCGGCGATGAACTGCTCGCGGCCGGCGCCCGACCCGGTCGGGTTATAGGCCAGTGCCTTGCCCGGGCAGTACTGGCCCCACACCTGGTTGAAGACGGTGATCGCGTTTTGCTGAGCGGTCGAGCCCTCCGCAGTCAGCTTGTCCTTGCCGCCGCAGCCCGCCGTTCCGGTGATGCCGGAGCTGGGCGCGGGGGCGCCGCGGGGGTTTTCGTCGCTACCGCAGGCGGTCAGCGCCCCAGCCCCGAGCACCGCCACCAACGCGGTGGCGGCCAGCGCCCTGCCGTGCCTGTGCAACCTCACCGATCTCGCTTTCCTGACCCGTTCCGGACGCATGTCGGCGCCGCTGCCCGTCTGTGATGTGAGGTGGCCAGGTGGCGGCGCAACATGCGCCGACGCAGCCCACTGCACCGTCTTGGCGGCCAGGACCCAGATTAACGATCTGGGTAGATGCGGCTTGTAGGAGCGGTCAGTTGGCCGCGGGAACGACCGCGTATGCGGTGTCGACGCTGTAGGTGGTGAAGCCCAGGCGCTGGTAGGTGCGCACCGCGGCGACGTTGTCCGATTCCACGTAGAGCAGCACGGTCGGGTCGGCGGCGTCGGCCAGCCGCCGCCCCAGCCAGTCGATGCCGACGGCGGTCAACGCCTGCCCCAGGCCGCGGCCCTGCGCAGCGGGGTCGACGCCCACGACGTACACCTCGCCGAGCCCGGGCCGATCGAGGTGCACCTTGGTCCAGTGGAATCCGAGCAGCGCGCCGGGCCGATCACTGCCGGCGTCGGCGAAAGCGAGGAACAGGCCCGCCGGGTCGAACCAAGGTTCGTTGCGGCGCTCCGCCAGCTCGACCTCCGTCCAACCACCCTGTTCGGGATGGTAGGCGAACGCTGCATTGTTGACCCGCAGCAGCTCGGCGTCGTCGGCGGCGCCCGCATACGTGCGGATCGTCACCCCGGGCACCGGCGGCACCGTGTCGGGCAGACCGCGCAGCGAGCGTCGCATCTGGATCAGCTCCCGCACCGGGGCCAGGCCCAGCGCGGATGCGGTCGCGCGGGCCGGCTCAAGCGTGCCGTGCGCCCAAAACCGGTTGCCTGCACCGGTTTTGGCTAACGCCGCGCGCGCCAGCATGGTCCCGACACCGCGCCGACGCGCCCGCGGGTGCACCACCAGCTCAGCCATCCCGGTCTGCCCGTCGCGCGGCGGGCTCAAGTTGAGGTATCCGACGATCGCGTTGGCGGACGTGGTGGCCCCCAAGGTCGTTTCCGTGATGAGCAGATGCTCGGTACGGCCGTGCCCCAGCTCGCGCAGTACCTGCTCGCCAACCGGCGCGACTCCGTCGGATTCGGTTGCCGCAGCGACAAGTTCGCGCACGCCCTGCTGCTCTTCGAGGGTCAGCGTCCGGCGCCAGTCAGGCGACGTCACTGCGTGTGCAACGGATCGACCAACGGATCTTGGGCGTCCTGCGATTCGGTTTCGGATTCGGATTCCGCGCCGTCGGCGTCGTCGGGCTCGGCGACCGGGGTGCGGCCCCGCGCCGGGCGGACGGCCTTGTAGCCCACGTTGCGTACCGTGCCGATCAGCGCCTCGTACTCGGGACCGAGTTTGGCCCGCAGGCGGCGCACGTGCACGTCGACCGTGCGGGTGCCGCCGAAGAAGTCGTATCCCCACACCTCGTGCAGCAGCTGCGCGCGGGTGAACACCCGCCCGGCGTGCTGAGCCAGGTATTTCAGCAACTCGAATTCTTTGTAGGTGAGATCCAGCGGGCGGCCCCGCAGCCGAGCCGTGTAGGTGCCTTCGTCGATCACCAACTCGCCCAGGCTGACCTTGCCGGCGCTCTCCTGGTCCGCGAGTCCGCCGCGGCGGCCGACCACCAGCCGCAGCCGCGCGTCGACCTCCGCGGGGCCGGTGGTGGGCAGCAGTATTTCGTCCAGGCCCCAGTCCGAGCTGACGGCCACCAGGCCGCCCTCGCTCACCACCGCCAGCACCGGAACCGACCGGCCCGCCGTGCTCAACAGGCGGCACAGTCCGCGCGCCGACGACAAGTCGGTGCGGGCATCGACGATCACGGCGTCCGCGGTCCCGGCCTCGAGCAACGAAGAGGGTTCCGATGGCGCCGTCCGGACGCTATGCGGAAGCAGGGACAACGACGGCAGGACCGGGTCGGGATGAAGCTCCGAGGTCAGCAGTAGTAGCTCCAACTAGCCCCTCCAGGTCGGGGGAACGGCATCTCCCAATTTCACGACGCCATTAAGCGTTTGTTACCAGGTCATCTAACGATAACGTGTCACCTGGCTTTTTCGCGTGGCGGAGGAGCCGGTGTGAGCCTCGGCACGACCTATCCGGCGGTGACCCGCTCCGCGGCATTGGGCCACAATATGCGGGTGCGCAAGGTGCTGATCGCTCTGACCGCGACGGCGATCCTGGTTGCGGTGATCGCCCTCGGCGCGGTCGGCTTCGACTACGGGACCAGCATCTATGCCGAATACCGGCTGTCGTCCAGCGTCCGTAAAGCGGCCAAGCTGGGCACCGACCCGTTCGTGGCCATCGTGGCGTTTCCTTTCATTCCGCAGGCGCTGCGGGGCAACTACAGCCAGGTGGAGATCAAGGCCAACGCCGTCAGCCACGCGATGACGGGCCGGGCCACCCTGGAAGCCACGATGTATTCGGTGGACCTCACCCAGGCGTCGTGGCTGATCAGTCCGGACGCCAAGCTCGCGGTGGGCAAGCTGGAGAGCCGCATCATCGTCGACTCGACGCACCTGGGCCGGTTCATGGGCATCAGCGACCTGATGGTCGAGGCACCGGCCAAGGAAACCAACACCTCCACCGGCGGTGTTACCGCGTCGGGCATATCGGACAGCCACGGGCTGGTGTTCACCGGGACACCCAAATCGGCGGGCTTCGATCGCAGGGTCAGCGTCTCGGTCGACCTCTCCATCGCCCCGGACGACCCGGCGACGCTGGTGTTCACGCCGACCGGCGTGCTCACCGGGTCGGACACCGCCAACCAGACCGTGCCGCCGGACAAGCGCGACGCCGTGCTGCACGCATTCAGCGGGCGGCTGCCCAATCAGCGGCTGCCGTTCGGTGTCGCGCCGACCACCGAGGGGGCCCGGGGATCCGACGTCATCATCGAGGGCATCACCCGCGGAGTAACCGTGACCCTCGAGGGGTTTAAGCAGTCATGACCCGCGCCGACGACGATGCAGTGGGGGCACGCCCCCTCGCCGCTACGCGGCTGGTGGTACCCCCACCCGCTTGCGGGGGAGAGCGGCGCAGATGACCATCGTCGTCGTGACCGTCGCCGTGCTCGCCGCGGCAGCCCTTGCCGGGTGGCTGTTGACCCGGCGCTCCGGGCGCATCCGGGAAATCGGTCCCCGGCCGGATCAGGACACCGACGCCGACATCGAGGCCCTGGGGCTGTCCCGCAGCGGCCCGACCGTGGTGCATTTCAGCGCCCCGTGGTGCGGTCCGTGCGATCGGGTTCGCCGGGTGGTGCAGCAGGTCTGCGACGACCTGGGGAATGTCGCGCACGTCGAGGTCGACCTGGACGCCAATCCGCAGACCGCGCGGCGATATTCGGTTCTGTCCCTGCCCACCACGCTGATCTTCGACGCCGACGGCCGGCAGCGCTTTCGGACGTCGGGAGTGCCGACCACCGCCGACCTGCGGTCCGCGCTGAAACCGCTGTTGGCCTGACCAGGGGGTCATTGGGTAAGCTGACCGACGTGTCAGCCCGCCTCGAGCCCATGCTCACCCAGCGCCGCACAGTTGACCTGTGCCGCACCGCGGGCTGTTGTTGTTGCTGTTGCTGCTGAGTAGCCGCGCGTTCGCGTAGCACTCGGAGCGGCCCGGGATCCAACACCGAGGCGCGTCTCCATTCGTCGTTTCCGTCAGCAATAGGGGTATCGAGGAGTAGTACCTTGCCGAGCAGCAACACCATCACGCAGCCTGACCTGGTCGACGTGCGTGGCCCGCGATTCGCCGCTTGGGTCACCACCGCAGTCTTGGTGGTGGCGCTCGTCGTGTCGGCGGTGAGTGCGACGGCCGCCGCGGTGATCCTGGCCGTCCAGGCCGTCATCTTCGCGATCGGCGCGGTGGGCGGGCCGCGCAGGCATCCCTACGGGCGGATCTTCGCCGCCGTGGTCGCGCCCCGACTGAGCCCGGTGCAGGATCGGGAACCGACCGCGCCGCTGAAGTTCGCCCAGCTCGTCGGCCTGATCTTTGCCGTGCTGGGAACCGCCGGGTTCGCCGCGGGCGCCGTCCCGGTCGGCGTCATCGCCACCGCGGCCGCTCTGGCGGCCGCGTTCCTCAACGCGGCCTTCGGCATCTGCCTGGGCTGCCAGCTCTACCCGCTGGTGGCCCGTTTCCGACGGCATGCCCGTCCAACCTGACCTGCTGTAACAAAAGCGATTGAAAGGATCCACTTCATGGCACGCTCCGACGTCCTGGTCTCCACCGACTGGGCTGAGAGCAATCTCGACGCCTCGGGCGTCGTCTTCGTCGAAGTCGACGAAGACACCAGCGCGTACGACGCCGGCCACATCCCGGGCGCGATCAAGCTGGACTGGCGCTCCGATTTGCAGGACCCGGTCAAACGCGACTTCGTCGACGCCCAGCAGTTCTCCAAACTGCTCAGCGAGCGGGGCATCTCCAATGACGACACCGTGATCCTCTACGGCGGAAACAACAACTGGTTCGCCGCGTACGCCTACTGGTATTTCAAGCTGTACGGCCACGACAAGGTCAAGCTGCTCGACGGCGGCCGCAAGAAGTGGGAGCTCGACGGCCGCGCGTTGTCCAGCGACACCGTCAGCAGGGCGGCGACGTCGTACACGGCGGCAGCGCCGGACAACAGCATCCGGGCGTTCCGCGACGATGTGATCGCGGCCATCAACGTCAAGAACCTGGTCGACGTGCGCTCCCCCGACGAGTTCTCCGGCAAGATCCTGGCGCCCGCGCATCTGCCGCAGGAGCAGAGCCAGCGGCCCGGTCACATCCCCGGCGCCATCAACGTGCCGTGGAGCAAGGCCGCCAACGAGGACGGCACCTTCAAGTCGGACGATGAGCTGGCCAAGCTCTACGCCGCCGCCGGCCTGGACGGAGAGAAGGAAACGATCGCCTATTGCCGCATCGGCGAGCGGTCGTCGCACACGTGGTTCGTTCTTTATGAATTGCTCGGGCATCGGAATGTGAAGAACTACGACGGCAGTTGGACGGAATACGGCTCCCTGGTGGGTGCCCCGATCGAGTTGGGAAGCTGATATGTGCTCTGCACCGAAGCAAGGACTGACGTTGCCTGCCAGCGTCGACCTGGAGAAGGAAACAGTGATCACCGGCCGCGTCGTGGACGGCGAGGGTCAGGCGGTGGGCGGCGCGTTCGTCCGCCTGCTGGACTCCTCGGACGAGTTCACCGCCGAGGTGGTGGCGTCGGCCACCGGCGACTTCCGGTTCTTCGCCGCACCGGGATCCTGGACCCTGCGCGCGCTGTCGAAGGTCGGCAACGGCGACGCGGTGGTGGCGCCGTCCGGTGCGGGCATCCACGAGGTCGACGTCAAGATCGCCTGACCCGCCAGCCGCGCCCGACGGCGTCGCCGCGGGACGAATAGACTTGTTCCCGTGGTGCTGTTCTTCGAGATCATGCTGGTGGTGGCGGTCGTGGTGATTTCATGGTTCGCCCTGTACACCCTCTATCGGCTCATCACCGACGAGTCGTGAACCCCGTCGGCGACGAACCGTTGCGTGCCGCCGGCTCGGGCGACAGGGCGGTGGCCGCAGCCGCCGAGCGCGCCAAGCTGACCGCCGGCCGCAACATCCCCTCCTACGACGACCTGCCCCTGCCCGCCGACACCGCGAACCTGCGCGAAGGCGCCAACCTGAGCGACGACTTGCTGGCGCTGCTGCCGCTGGTCGGCGTCTGGCGGGGCGAAGGCGAAGGCCGGGGACACGATGGCGACTACCGGTTCGGCCAGCAGATCGTGGTCTCGCACGACGGTGGCGACTACCTGAATTGGGAAGCCCGCTCGTGGCGGCTGAGCGAGACGGGCGAATACGAAGAACGCGGCCTGCGGGAGACGGGTTTCTGGCGTTTCGTCACCGATCCCGACGACCCCGGCGAATCCCACGCGATCGAACTGTTGTTGGCCCATTCGGCGGGCTACGTCGAACTGTTCTACGGCCGCCCGCTGAACCAGTCGTCCTGGGAGCTGGTCACCGACGCGCTGGCCCGCAGCAGGTCGGGTGTGCTGGTCGGCGGGGCCAAGCGCCTCTACGGCATCGTCGAAGGCGGCGACCTGGCCTACGTCGAGGAGCGGGTGGACGCCGACGGCGGTCTGGTGCCGCACCTTTCGGCGCGGCTGTCCCGGTTCGCGGGCTAGCCACAGGCCCTAGCCTCGCGACCTCGGAGTCCAGACATGGAGCGGCCCCCGAGCCGTATTCCTGGTTGGACAAAACCGGAAGCTCGGGGGCCGGGTGACTGCGTGGGATTCGCTAGCGCACGCATGACGCCAGCTCGTCGCAGGCAGGTGCTGCTAGCGCGCAGCCACCTCACATGTCCATGAAGCTATCAATTTCGCGGACCACCTCCTTCCTTGTGTACGACCGACCGTACCGGCGAATGAGCCAGCCGACAACAGAATTCAGCGCTCAGCGATCGCTGACGATGGCGGCGTCGACCAGTTCGGCGAATTCCGCCGCCATCGGTGACGGACGCAGGGGGCGACCATCGAGGGTGTGCACGCGGGCCGCCAACGTCATGCTGGAGATCAGCCAAACACCTTGCGCAGCAGTCAGATCCGCGACACGAAGCGCCCGGTAGTCGCAGTCATAGCCCTTGTCCCGGGCCACCTCGAACAGGGCCTGCTGGGTGGTGCCGCGCAGGATCGGATACCACGGCGGAGGTGTCAGCAGGCACGGGTGACCGTCCGGCGTCTCGGCGGCGGTGGCGATCACCACCGTCGAGCGCGGGCCCTCCAGGATGTAGCCGTCGGTGCTGACGAAGATCACGTCGCCGGCGTCCCGGCGGGCGGCATGGCGCAGGGCCGCCATGTTGACCGCGTAGGACAGGGTCTTGGCGCCGGCCAGCAGCCACGGCATCGCGTCGACCCCGGCGGCGGGTAGCCCGCGATCGAGCGTGATCGCCGCCAGCCCGCCCCGCCGGACCGCCGTCACCCGTTGTGGAACGGCGCTGACCATGACGAATGCCGTCGGCGCCGAACCGCCCTCGCGCCCGCGGCTGTAGATCAACCGCATCGCGCCCTCGTCGGCGCCGGCGGCGCACCACTGCCTGGTGGCTGCCTCGATCGCGCTTCGCCACCGCGGCAGCTCCGGTTCGGGCAGATCGGTCAACGCGGCCGACTGGGTCAGCCGCTGCAGATGCGACTCGATCAGGCAGGCTCTGCCGTCGCGGACCAACAGCGTCTCGAAGACGCCGTCGCCGCGGACCGCCGCCAGGTCGTCGGCGTGCAGCAGGGGCGCGTCCGGCGAATGCAGTTCGCCGTCCAGCGTGACGATCACACCCGTCTGGCCGGCCATGGTCGAGAAGCCTATCCAATGTCCCGCGTCCCGCGACGGTGAGCGCGGCGACGCCGGGCCGCCGGCGTGCGCCGGTCGTTAGAGTTGACTCGTGACCCGCGCTGTTCCCGCACCCGAGACCGGACCTGACGCCGGCGCCGTCTGGCATTACGGCGATCCGCTGGGCGAGCAGCGTGCCGCGGAAACCGAAGCGATTGTGGTCGACCGCTCGCACCGCGGCGTGCTCACCCTGACCGGCAACGACCGGCAGACCTGGTTGCACAGCATTTCGACGCAATTCGTCAGCGATCTCCCCGACGGCGCCAGCACGCAGAACCTCAGCCTGGACGGCCAGGGCCGCGTCGAGGATCACTGGATCCAGACCGAGCTGGCCGGCACCACCTACCTCGACACCGAACCGTGGCGGGCCGAGCCGCTGCTGGCCTACCTGCGCAAGATGGTGTTCTGGTCCGAGGTCACCCCGGCCGGAGCGGATCTGGCCGCGCTGTCGTTGCTCGGCCCGAAGCTGACGGACCAGCCGGTTCTCGATGCGCTCGGGGTGGCCGCGCTGCCCGCCGAGCTGACCGCGGTGCCGGCGGGTGAGGGCTTCGTGCGGCGCATGCCCGGCACCCCGGGCGGTCCCATCGAGCTGGACCTGCTGGTTCCGCGCGCCGCGGTCGACGACTGGCGAAATCGGTTGGCGCGGGCCGGGGTACGGCCCGGCGGGGTGTGGGCCTATGAAGCTCATCGGGTCGCGGCCGTGCGGCCCCGCCTCGGCGTCGACACCGATGAGCGCACGATTCCGCACGAGGTCGGGTGGATCGGTGGCCCCGGCGCCGGGGCCGTCCACCTGGACAAGGGCTGCTATCGCGGGCAGGAAACCGTCGCGCGGGTGCACAACCTGGGCAGGCCACCCCGGATGCTGGTGCTGCTGCACCTCGACGGGTCGGTGGATCGCCCCTCGACCGGTGATCCGGTGCTGGCGGGCGGCCGTACGGTCGGTCGCCTCGGCACGGTCGTCGACCACGTGGATCTGGGACCGATCGCGCTGGCGCTGCTCAAGCGCGGCCTGCCCGCCGACACGGAATTGGCGACCGGACCGGAAGCCGCGGTGGCTGCGGTGATCGATGTCGATTCCCTGCCTCCAACCGAACAGATCGGCGCCGGGCGGTTAGCTGTTGAACGGTTGCGGGGCGGTACGGGATAATGAACGGTAACGTCCGCCACAGCAAGCAGGGGGCGCCAACGCCCGGTGGCGGGGCACGGTAAACTGTTGGCAGGACAATACGACACCAGGAGATCGGAGCCGCCTACTTGTTAGGCCGCTCCGTTATTGCGCGAGGGGGTTCCCCCATGGGCCGCGGCCGGGCTAAGGCAAAGCAGACCAAGGTTGCTCGAGAACTCAAATACAGTTCTCCGCAGACCGACTTCCAGCGGCTTCAGCAAGAGCTGTCCGGGACGGGTTCGGACGAGTCCAGCGACCTGGACAGCGACGGATCCGACGAACCCTGGGACGATCAAGACAGCTGGCGGCGTTAGAACCCCGCGCCGGCGCCGATGCGTAAGCACGCCGGCGCCGCGTTAGTTCCGCGAAAAATCCGAGCTTTCTAAAACCTCGGGTGCTGACCGACCATCTTGGCCCGCGGGCCCTCTTTTCCGCCTTTGCCGACGGTGCCCAACACCCAGCAGTCCAGGTGCCGCGCGGTCAGGATGGCCAGGGCGCGGTCGGTGTCTTCGGGAGCGACGATGGCGATCATGCCGACGCCCATGTTGAACGTCTTTTCCATCTCTTCGCGTGTCACCCGGCCGCGCTGGGCGATCATGGCGAACACCGGCGCGGGGGTCCAGGTGCCGCGGTCCATCTCGGCGACAAGTCCCTGCGGAATGACGCGTTGCAGGTTGCCGGCCAGTCCACCGCCGGTGACGTGGCAGAAGGTGCGGACGTGGGTTTCGGCCGCGAGCGCCAGGCAGTCCTTGGCGTAGATGCGGGTGGGTTCGAGGAGCTCTTCACCGAGGGTGCGGCCGAATTCCTCCACATAGCCCTCGAGGTTCATCCGGTCGATCTCCAGGAGCACCGCGCGCGCTAGCGAATATCCGTTGGAATGCAGGCCGGACGACCCCATCGCGATGATGACGTCGCCGGGTTTGACGCGGTCGGGGCCCAGCACGTCGTCGGCCTCCACGACGCCGATGCCGGTGGCCGAGATGTCGTAGTGGTCGGGTTCCATCAAGCCGGGGTGTTCGGCCGTCTCGCCGCCCAGCAGCGCGCAGCCGGCCCGCACACACCCTTCGGCGATGCCGCTGACGATGGCGCTCAAGCGTTCCGGCACCGTGCGGCCGACCGCGATGTAGTCCTGCAGGAACAGCGGCTCGGCGCCGCACACCACCAGGTCGTCGACGACCATCGCGACCAGGTCCAGCCCGACGGTGTCGTGCTTGTCCATCGCCTGCGCGACCGCCAGCTTGGTGCCGACGCCGTCCGTGGACGCCGCGAGCAGCGGTTCGCGGTAGTCACCGCGTAGCGCGAACAGGCCGGCGAAGCCGCCCAGGCCGCCCCGCACCTCGGGTCGGGTGGCTTTGGTGGCCAGCGGCTTGAACAATTCGACGGCGCGATCGCCGGCTTCAATGTCCACCCCGGCCGACGCGTAGGTGATGCCGTGACTGCCTTGGTGGCGTCCGGGGTTCTTTCCGGGATCCGTCATCGCGATAAAGGCTACCGGGCGGCGTTGACGGCCGGTATTAAACGTCGCTGTAGGGGTGGGCGGTTTCCAGGGATCGATGCAACACATCGTCTGTGTGAGGAGTGTTGTGGGATCTCGTTTGTATCCGCCGTCGACGGTTTCTGCGTTTTGGGATCAGGTTCGCGCTGGTGTCAGTGTTGCTGAAGCCGCTGCGGTCGTGGGCGTGTCGGAGCACGCCGGGTGTTGTTGGGTCGCTCAACGTGGAGGTGTGAAGCCACGATTGAGCAAACGAGTCACTGCGGGGCCCAGGCCACGGCTAACCCAGCGTGAGCGAGTGGAGATCCAGGTCGGCGTGGGCCGCAACGAGTCGTTGCGTTCGATCGGCCGGCGGTTGGGTCGGGCGGCGTCGACGATCAAGCGGGAGCTGGACCGTACCGTGCGCAACCGCTATGACGGTCGCAAGTCGGGGTATCGGCGCAAGCAGCGCTTCGGGGCCCGCCAAAGCGGCACCACGGCCACGGTGCACTACGACGCGCTGGCCGCTGAGCGGTTGGCCGGGCAGCGGGCGCGTCGGCCCAAACCCGGCAAGCTCGGTACAGATGTCCGGTTGCGCCGGGAGGTGCAGACTCGATTGCGGTTGCGCCACAGCCCGCAGCAGATCGCGCGGCGGTTGCGGTGTGACTTTCCCGACGATCCGGAGATGTGGGTGTCACACGAGGCGATCTATCAGGCGATCTACGTACAGGGGCGGGGTGCGCTGCGCCGCGAGTTACACCAGTGCCTGCGCACCAAACGCGCACTGCGCCGCCCCCAGCATCAGCCCGGCACTCGCCGTGGCCGCATCCCAGGCATGGTCAACATCAGCCAGCGCCCACCCGAGGTCGCCGACCGCGCCGTGCCCGGGCACTGGGAAGGCGACTTGATCCTGGGCAGCACCGAATCCGGCTCGGCGATCGGCACTCTCGTGGAACGTTCCACCCGGTTTGTGATGCTGCTGTATCTGCCCGACAACCACGGCGCCCTGGCCGTGCAGAACGCCATAGTCGAAAAGATGACGGAACTGCCCGAGCACCTGCGCCGCTCGTTGACCTGGGATCAGGGCAGCGAAATGGCCAACCACATCGCCATCGCCAAAGCCACCGACATCGACATCTACTTCTGCGACCCGCACTCTCCCTGGCAACGCGGCAGCAACGAAAACACTAACGGCCTGCTGCGCCAGTACTTCCCCAAAGGCACCGACCTGTCCCTGCACGGCCCGGGCATCCTCGACAACGTCGCCGCCGAACTCAACGGCCGACCCCGCCAAACATTGGACTGGAAAACACCAGCCGAAGCACTCAACGAACTACTGTCAAAAAATCCACCTGTTGCAACGACCGCTTGAAGTCGCCGTGCAACCGAGTTCCCTCAGCGCACGACCGGCACTTCGGCGGCCGCGAGATCGTCGAGGCCGGCGCCGCGGGCGGCGTTGGCGAGCATGTGCTCGATAACGTTCTTGCCCAACGCGGTCTCCCCGGGCAGTTCGATCGGGTACTGGCCGTCGAAGCAGGCGGTGCACAGCCGCGACGCGGGCTGCTCGGAGGCGGCGATCAGGCCGCGCAGCGAGATGTAGCCCAGTGAGTCGGCGCCGATGGCGTGCCGGACCGCCTCGAGCATCTCCTTCTTGTCTTCGACCGCGTTGGCGATCAGTTCGGCCGGCGACGGGAAGTCGATGCCGTAGAAGCAGGGCCATTTGACCGGGGGCGAGGCGATCCGCACGTGCACTTCGACGGCGCCTGCCTCGCGCAGCATCCGCAGCAGCGCGCGCTGGGTGTTGCCGCGCACGATCGAGTCGTCGACGACGATCAGTCGCTTACCCCGGATCACCTCGCGAAGCGGGTTGAGCTTCAGCCGGATACCGAGCTGGCGGATGGTCTGCGAGGGCTGGATGAAGGTGCGCCCGACGTAGGCGTTCTTCATCAACCCCTGCCCGTAGGGGATGCCCGATTCCTGCGCGTATCCGACGGCGGCGGGGGTGCCCGACTCGGGGACACCGATCACCAGGTCGGCGTCGACGGGACGCTCACGGGCCAACCGGCGGCCGATGTCCACCCGGGTCGCATGCACCGACCGGCCGGCGATGGTGCTGTCCGGACGCGCCAGGTAGACGTACTCGAAGACGCAGCCCTTCGGGGTGGGGTTGGCGAACCGCGTGGAGCGGACGCCGTCGGCGTCGATCGCCAGCAGCTCGCCCGGTTCGATATCACGCACGAACGAGGCGCCGACGATGTCGAGCGCCGCCGTCTCGGAGGCCACCACCCAGCCGCGGTCCAGCCGCCCGAGCGAAAGGGGCCGGACGCCATGCGGATCGCGGCACGCGTACAGGGTGTTCTCGTCCATGAAGGTCAGGCAGAAGGCGCCGCGCACGGTCGGCAGCAGGTCCAGCGCCGCCTGCTCCAGGGTGGCGTCCGCCGCGCCGTGGGCCAGCAGCGCGCCCAAGATGTCGGAGTCCGTCGTCGCCGGCGCCGGGGCCCGCTTGGCGATCAGCCCCTCGTCGCGGGCGCGGGCGGCGAGCTCGGCGGTGTTGACCAGGTTCCCGTTGTGTCCCAACGCGACCCCGGTGCCGGCCGCGGTGTTGCGAAACACCGGCTGGGCGTTCTCCCAGGTGGTGTCGCCGGTGGTCGAATAGCGGCAGTGGCCGATGGCGACGTGGCCCTGCATGGCGCCCAGCGTCTGCTCGTCGAATACCTGGCTGACCAGGCCGAGGTCCTTGAAGACCAGCACCTGGGATCCGTCGGCGACCGCGATGCCGGCGGCTTCCTGGCCGCGATGCTGTAGCGCGTACAAGCCGTAATAGGTGAGTTTGGCGACGTCCTCGCCCGGGGCCCAGACCCCGAATACACCGCATTCTTCACGGGGCGCGTTGAAGTCCTCTTCGGGTTCGTGGACGGTCACGATTAGGCAGCTCCCCGGGGAACGGTTGGTGACGTAACGGAGTCTACGGGCACCGGGGACGCGCCGACGAATCCGCCGGGCGTGTTGGCCGATGAATTCGCCCGGCACATGCCTAAACCTGCAGTTCAGGCTTATGTTTCGCTGACATCGAACAGGGGCAGGCAGTGTTCAATCTCACCGGCTCGCGCGCCGGAAAGGCGCAGGGCACCGGTGCGCCGAGCGTCGGCGAAGGACAGCTTGCCGGTGGCCAGCAGCAGCCAGGTCCGCGGTTCGGTTTCCACCACGTTGGGCGGCGTGCCCCGGGTGTGGGTGGGTCCGGCGATGCACTGCACCGCGACGAACGGCGGGATGCGCAGCTCCACGCTGCGCCCGGGCGCCACGGCGGCCAGGGTGCGGGCGGTCAGCCGCACGGCCGTCGCCAATTCCTGCCGGTCGGGCGCCGGATGGGATTCGTCACGCAGCCAGTCCGCCACGGCCAACACGGCCTGCCGAGTCTTCGCCGGATCGGCTTTGTCGCGGGCGGGCATACCCTAGGGTCTCAAAATCATGGAGCCCCGTCGGCCAAGGGCGCGGCCGCGGTACACGATCGCCGGCCTGGTGACGATCGTGGTCACGGGATTGATCGGGTTGCTTCTTTATCTGCAATTTCGGGGCGAGCTCACGCCGAACACGAAGTTGACGATGGTGGCTCCGCGGGCGGGTCTGGTGATGGATCCCGGCTCCAAGGTCACCTACAACGGGGTGCAGATCGGCCGGGTGGCGAGCATTTCGGAGACGACGCATGACGGCAAGCCGGCCGCCCAGATCGTCCTGGGCATCACCCCGAAATACGTCAGGCAGATTCCGGCCAATGTGGTGGCCGCCGTCAAGGCCACCACGGTGTTCGGCAACAAATACGTGGCGCTCGTCGCGCCGAACATCCCTGCGCCGCAATCCATCACGCCGGCAATGGTGATCGATGCGACGTCGGTGACCACCGAGTTCAACACGCTCTTCGAGACGGTCGCCTCGATCGCGGAGAAAATCGATCCGGTCAAGGTGAACCTCACGCTCGGCGCGGCCGCGCAGGCACTGACCGGGCTGGGCGAGAAGTTCGGCGCTTCGCTGGTCAACGGCAACGCCGTCCTCGATGACCTGAACCCCCGAATGCCGGCCCTGCGCACCGACATTCGGCGGCTGGCGGCCCTGGGTGACATCTATGCGCAGGCATCACCCGACCTGTGGGACGCGCTCGACCACGCGGTGACCACCGCGCGCACCCTGGACTCCCAGCAGCGCGATCTGGACGCCGCGCTGCTGGCGGCCGCCGGATTGGGCGACGCCGGCGCCGCCGTCTTCGGCCGCAGCGGGCCGTTCTTCGTCCGGGGCGCCGCCGACCTGGTTCCCAGCAGCCAACTGTTGGACGAGTACAGCCCGGAAATCTACTGCACCATCCACAATTTCGATGAAGTCGCGCCGAGAATCCACAACGCGCTGGGCGATAACGGGTACTCGCTGGGCGCCCACGCCTCCGGCGCCATCGCGGGCGCCCCCAACCCTTACATCTGGCCGGAAAACCTGCCACGCACCAACGCCAGGGGCGGCCCCGGCGGACGAGCGGGCTGCTGGCAGAAGATCACCCGAGAACTGTGGCCCGCTCCGTTCCTGGTGATGGACACCGGCGCCAGCATGGCGCCCTACAACCACTTCGACGTCGGCTCGCCGCTCGCGGTCGATTTCGTGTGGGGCCGCCAACTCGGCGACTACACCATCAATCCGTGATCGCGGTCAGCGGTTGGACGGGTTCAGCGCCAGCACGGCGATCGCCCCGGCTTCGTTGATGGCCAGGTGCGCCAGCATGGGTGCGGCCAGGCTGCCGGAACGGTCGGCCAGCCAACCGAAGAGCCAGCCCGCGATTCCGGTGGCCAGCACGGTGGGGGCCACCGGCTCACCCGTGGCGCGCGCATCGGCGATGTGCGACAGGCCAAAAGCGCTGGCCTGCAACAACCGTCCACCGCTTTCGCCGAACGCAGCGCGTCCGGCGGCGGCCAGCGCCCCGCGGTAGGTGGACTCCTCCGACCACACGGTGCCTACCGGTATGCGCAGCAGCAGCCAGTCCGCCGCCGCCGCGGGCGGCTCGCGGTCGGCCATCGATCGGCGCACCGGCGTCAGCAGGGTCGTGGCGGCGACGGCACCCGCGGTCGAGATCGCGGCCAGCGACCCCAGCCGCAGGCCGGCCGGTAACCGGGACGGGCCCAGCCCTAAGGGCGCACGGGTTATCAACACCGACAGGCCGCCCACGCCGGCCTGCACCACCGTCCGCCACCGGGCCGGCAACCGCGGACCGACGAAACTCCAGCCGACCAGAGCGGCGGCCAACGACAACGCACCAGCCTGACGGAAAGGCCTGGCGGACATCAGGATTCGCTGCGAGCACTCACCCGAAGAGCCGCGGCAGCACCGTCTCGGAGGTCTCCCGCAGTTCGGCCAGGGAAACCGTGAACAGGCCCTGGACCTCCACCGCGTCGGAGGCTTGGTCGACGACGCCGATGCGCACCGCCGGCAGTCCGCGCGCCTCGCACATCGAACGGAACCGGCTTTCCTCGGTGCGGGGCACGGCCACCAACACTCGGCCCGCCGACTCGGAGAACAACGCCACAAACGGATCGACGTCCTCGGGAAGCACTATGCGACAACCGGTTTCACCGGCCAGCGCGGCTTCGACGACGGCCTGCGCGAGGCCGCCTTCGGACAGGTCGTGCGCCGCGGACACCAGGCCGTCGCGCGATGCCGAACGCAGCACCTCGGCGAGCAGCTTTTCGCGGGCCAGGTCGACTCGGGGCGGTAGCCCGCCCAGATGGTCGGCGGTCACCTGCGCCCAGATCGAACCGTCGAACTCGTCGCGGGTCTCCCCCAGCAGCATCAGGGTCTCCCCGGGTTCGGTGCCCAGGCCGGTGGGAATGCGCCGGCCGACGTCATCGATGACGCCGAGCACCCCTACCACCGGGGTGGGCAGGATCGCCGCAGAACCGGTTTGGTTGTAGAAGCTGACGTTGCCGCCCGTCACCGGAATGCCCAGCGCCACACAGCCATCCGCCAGGCCGCGAACCGCCTGGGAGAACTGCCACATCACTCCGGGGTCCTCGGGGGAGCCGAAATTCAGGCAATTGGTCACCGCGACGGGGGCCGCCCCGGTGACGGCGACGTTGCGGTAGGCCTCGGCCAGGGCGAGCTGGGCACCGGCGTAGGGATCGAGCTTCGTGTAGCGGCCGGAGGCGTCGGTTGACAGGGCGATGCCGCGGCCGGTGGTCTCGTCGACGCGCAGCACGCCGCCGTCGGCGTGCTCGGCCAGCACGGTGTTGCCCCGCACGTAGCGGTCGTACTGCTCGGTGATGAACGCGCGGCTACACAGGTGCGGACTGCCCAGCAGGGCAAGCAAAGTGGCGCGTAGTTCGTCACCGGTGGCCGGTCGTGGCAGCCGCGCCGAACTGTCTGCGTTGAGGGCGTCCTGAGTGTCGGGGCGGGCGACGGGACGCTGGTAGACCGGGCCTTCGTGGGCGACGGTGCGCGGCGGGACGTCGACGACCGTCTGGCCGTGCCAGGTGATCCGCAACCGGTCGCCGTCGGTCACCTCGCCGATCACCGTGGCCAGCACGTCCCATTTGCGGCATACCGCCAAGAAGGCGTCGACGTTGTCCGGGGTGACCACGGCGCACATCCGCTCCTGGGACTCGCTGCACAGGATCTCCGCGGGCGTCATCTGCGCGGTGCGCAGCGGCACGGTCTCGAGCTGGATCGCCATTCCGCCGTCGCCGGCCGACGCCAATTCCGAAGTGGCGCAAGACAATCCAGCACCACCCAGGTCCTGGATGCCGACCACCAGGTGCCCGGCGTACAACTCGAGACAGCACTCGATGAGCACCTTCTCCATGAACGGGTCGCCGACCTGAACCGAGGGCAGCTTCTTGCGCGACCCCTCGCTGTCGAAGGTGTCGGACGCCAGTACCGACACCCCGCCGATGCCGTCCAGTCCGGTGCGGGCACCGAACAGGATGATCTTGTTGCCGGTGCCGGAGGCGAAGGCCAGGTGCAGGTCCTCCTGGCGCAGCACACCGACGCACATGGCGTTCACCAGCGGGTTGCCGGCGTAACACGCGTCGAAGACGGTCTCGCCGCCGATGTTGGGCAGGCCCAACGAGTTGCCGTAGCCGCCGATGCCGCGCACCACGCCGTCGAGCACGCGTCGGGTGTCCGGCGCGTCGGCCGCGCCGAACCGCAGCTGGTCCATCACGGCCACCGGTCGCGCGCCCATCGCCATGATGTCGCGGACGATGCCGCCGACGCCGGTGGCCGCACCCTGGTAGGGCTCGACGTAGGAGGGGTGGTTGTGCGACTCGACTTTGAAGGTGACGGCCCAGCCGTCGCCGATGTCGACGACGCCGGCGTTCTCGCCGATGCCGGCCAGCATGCCGGCGCGCATTTCGTCGGTGGTCGTCGCGCCGAAGTAGCGCAGGTGCACCTTGGACGACTTGTAGGAGCAGTGCTCGCTCCACATCACCGAGTACATCGCCAGCTCGGTGTCGGTGGGCCGGCGACCGAGGATCTCGCGGATGCGCTGGTACTCGTCGTCTTTGAGGCCCAGCTCGGCGAAAGGTTGCGGTTCGTCGGGAGTGGTGGCGGCGTGCTCGACGGTGTCGATGGCCTGGGTGCGCGCACTCGTCCCGGAGACAGTCACGCCAGACAGTCTAGGGCGGGCCGGCGTGCAGGCGCTTTCGCTGCCCCATCAGGCAAGGCGGGACCTATCCGCCGCGCAGCAGATCCGCGCTTTCGGCGTCGGCCGGGTAGAACAATTCGACGGCCAGTTCGGCGAGGGTGACCTCCAGCGGCGTCCCGAACGTCGTCAGCGTCGTGAACATCGACAACCGTCGCCCCCCGCCGACGTCGAGGACGAACGGAATGAGCAGCGAGGCGCTATCCGGGGACGTGCGGCGGGCTTCGGCCGCCGCCGCCACCCCCGGGTAGTCGCGTACCTCCTTGTCGAGCGCCGCCAATCCCGGGTCGCCGGTGAGCGCGACGGTGCGCCGCAACTGGTGCAGCAGGTAGCCCGCCCAGTCCGGGAAATTCAGGGTTCGTCCGGCCAGGCCGTCGGGGTGCAGGCACAGCCGGTAGACGTTGGCCGGCGGACCCAGCAGCTCCTCGGGCAGGCCGGCGGTCAGCGCGGAGGCTGCGGCGTTGGTGCCCATGATGTTCCAGCACCGGTCGATGAGGATGCCCGGGTAGGGGTCATGCGCATCGAGCAGGCGTTGCACCGCGTCGCGAGCCGGGGAGAGTGCGGGATCCTCGAGCGGGCGCGATTGGTAACGCGGCGCGAAACCGGCGGCGAGCAGCAGCGTGTTGCGTTCCCGCAGCGGTATGTCGAGTCCGTCGGCGAGGGTGAGCACCATTTCCGGACTGGGGCGCGAGCGTCCCGTCTCGATGAAACTGAGGTGCCGCGCCGAGACGCCGACACTCAGTGAGAGATCCAGCTGACTCAGGCGCCGCCGCATCCGCCATTCGCGCAACAAGGCACCAACCGCCGCATGGCTCACCAGGCAACGGTAACCAGGCCCGGGCGGCGGCGGCGATGACCTCGCAGGTAATTGTCTTGCCCCGTGCCGTCCAGACACGCTTGCTGCGACGCGCTCGACCGAAGCGCCCGACGCAAGGAGGCACCATGACCGACATCCAATCCGCGCCGAAGTTCAGCGCCGAGGTGTTCGCCGCGTATTGGGCGGCGCCAACCATGTCGCGCGGTTTCGACATCCTGGCCGACGACATCGTCGGCTACTGGCCGGGCGACCCCGAGCCAGTCCGAGGCATCGAGCCGTACACGGCGAAGATAGCCGAATTGCTGGACGCCGCACCGGATTTGCGGCTTGAGGTGGTGGACAGCGCGACGGTTCCCGGCGCCGCCGAGAACGAGAAACTGGTGTTCTTGCACTATGTGGGTCACGGCACCGGCCCGGACGGACCTTTCCAGATCCGGGGCCTCGACCGGGTTCGCACCCGTGACGGGATCGTCGTGGAGAACGTCATCCGCTACGACCCGGTTTTTGTGGGCCGAGACTGAGCTACGGCTGCTGACGCACCACGCAGAACACGTTGCCCTCGGGGTCGGCCAGCACCACCCAGCGGAAGCTGTCGCCGAACTGGTGCCGGCCGACCTCGCCCGCTCCGGGCGCCGTCAGCCGAGACGCCTCGGCGTCAACGTCGGCCGCACATAGATCGAGGTGCAAACGGTTCTTCCCGGGCGTCGGGTCGGGCACCTTCTGGAATCCGAGCCGCAACCCTTCCGGGAAGGCCACCGCGGTGAACTCGTCGGCGAGCACCTCGTGTGTCGTCCCGCCGAACTGTTCGGCCCACCAGCCGGCCAGCTTCACCGGGTTGTCGCAGTCGAAGGTCAGCATCTCCACGTTGAGCGCCATACCGGCAGACCCTATGCGCCTAGCCGGCGGAAAGGAACGCGCGCATCGCCGCGGAGTAGCCGGCCACGTCGTGTGCGCCCATCAACTCGCGTGCGGAGTGCATCGCCAGCTGCGCGGCGCCGACGTCCACGGTCGGAATGCCGGTCCGCGCCGAGGTCAACGGTCCGATCGTCGATCCGCAGGGCAGGTCGGCCCGGTGTTCGTAGCGCTGCAATGTCACCCCGGCCTGCCGGCAAGCCAGCTCGAACGCCGCGGCGGTGCGGCCGTCGGTGGCGTAGCGCAGGTTCGGATGCACCTTGAGCACCGGCCCGGCGTTGACCGCGATCGGGTGACCGGGCTCGTGCCGCTCCGGGTAGTTGGGGTGGGTGGCGTGCGCCATGTCCGCCGAGGCCAGCAACGAGACCGGCAGCCGGCGCAGATAGTCCTCGCGGCTACCGCCCGCCGCCAGCACGATCCGCTCCAGCACCGTTGACAGCAGATCGGATTGCGCGCCGTGGTCGGACGACGACCCGACCTCTTCGTGATCGAAGAGCACCAGTACCGGCAGATAGGCGCCGGCCCGTGGCACGGCCAGCAGCGCCTCCAGCCCCGCATAGCAACTGGCCTGGTTGTCCAGCCGCGGCGCACTCAGCAGGTCGGCGTCGGCGCCGACCACGGTGGCGGGAGTCAGGTCGTGGGTCATCAAGTCGGCGGCCAGCACGTCGGCCGCCGCCACTCCGGCGCGCTCCGCGACGTAATCGACGAATGATCGCGCCGTCTCCCCGACGCCCCATACCGCGTTGACGTGCCGCTGCGGATCCAGCGTCAGCGACTTGCGGTCCTCGGCCAGATGGATGGCCAGCTGCGGCACCCGGAGGATCGGCTCGTCGATGCGCACCAGCCGGTGCGCGATGCCACCGTCTTCATCGTCCGCCCGAACCGATAGGCGCCCACTGATTCCCAGATCGCGGTCCAGCCACGAGTTGAGCCACGCACCCCCAAAAGGTTCCAGCGCCACCACCCGCCAGCCGGCGACCACCCGGTCGGGATGCTGCTTGACCCTCAGATTGGGACTGTCGGTGTGCGCACCGACAATACGGAACGGCCCGTCGGCCCCTTCCGAATTCCAGGCGACCAGCGAGCCCGTCCGCACAGTGAAGTAGCGCCCCGGCTCGGACGGCCAGGGTTTAGCCTCGCGCAGTTCGGTGTATCCGGCAGCGACCAGCCGAGCGGCCACCGTGGCGCAAACGTGAAACGGCGACGGAGAGGCGTCGATGAAATCGCAGAGTCCCTGCGCATTCGCTGAGGACTTCGCATGGTTTCGAGGCCCGCCGGACATGCTGAACATCATCGCTGTCCGCCGTCATGCGGTTCACGCGGGGCTGGATTGCGCGCTCCTTACTCGCGCCGCTTCCGGCGCTCGCCGTCGCCACGCGGGGCTGGATTGCGCGCTCCTTACTCGCGCCGCTTCCGGCGCTCGCCGTCGCCACGCTAGGGTCCTCAGAGTGCCCCCCGTCCAGCCGCAACCCATCCTGGCGCCGCTGACCCCCGCGGCGATCTTCCTGGTGGTGACCATCGACGACGGCGGGGAGGCGACGGTGCACGACGCGCTGCCCGAGATACCCGGGCTGGTGCGCGCGATCGGCTTCCGCGAACCACAGAAGCGGTTGTCGGTGATCGCCTCGATCGGCTCCGACGCCTGGGATCGACTGTTCTCCGGACCGCGCCCCGCCGAACTGCATCGCTTCCCCGAGTTGAGGGGACCGCGGCACACCGCTCCCGCCACCCCCGGGGACTTGTTGTTCCACATCAGGGCCGAGAGCTTGGATGTGTGCTTCGAGCTGGCCGACCGGATCCTCAAATCGATGTCCGGTGCGGTCACCGTGGTCGACGAGGTGCACGGTTTCCGCTACTTCGACAACCGTGACTTGCTGGGATTCGTTGACGGCACCGAGAACCCGGACGGCGCGCTGGCCGTCAGTGCCACCGCGGTAGGCGACGAGGACCCCGACTTCGCCGGCTCTTGTTACGTGCACGTGCAGAAGTACCTGCACGACATGTCGGCGTGGAATGCGATCTCGGTCACCGAGCAGGAGCGCGTGATCGGACGCACCAAGCTGGACGACATCGAGCTCGACGACGACGCCAAGCCGGCCGACGCCCACATCGCCCTCAACGTGATCACCGACGACGACGGCACCGAACTGAAGATCGTGCGGCACAACATGCCGTTCGGCGAGCTCGCCAAGAGCGAATACGGCACGTACTTCATCGGCTATTCGCGTACACCGAGAGTCACCGAGCAGATGTTGCGCAACATGTTTCTCGGGGATCCGCCCGGCAACACCGACCGCATCCTCGACTTCTCCACGGCCGTCACCGGCGGCTTGTTCTTCTCCCCCACCCTCGACTTCTTGGACGATCCACCGCCTCTGCCCGCAGCGCCGGCGGCGGAAACGCCTGTTGCACAGAACGGCTCACTTTCGATCGGCAGCCTGAAAGGAACCACCTCATGAACAACCTCTACCGCGACCTGGCACCGGTCACCGAAGCCGCTTGGAAAGACATCGAATTGGAGGCGACGCGGACCTTCAAACGCCACATAGCCGGTCGTCGGGTCGTCGACGTCAGCGAGCCCGGCGGCCCGGTCACCGCCGCGGTGAGCACCGGCCGACTCGCCAACGTTGCCTCACCCACCGACGGCGTGGAGGCTCATCTGCGGGAAAGCAAACCCCTTGTCCGACTGCGGGTTCCGTTCACCCTGTCACGTTACGAGATCGACAACGTCGAGCGCGGCGCCAACGACTCCGACTGGGACCCGGTCAAGGAAGCCGCCAAGAAGCTGGCCTTCGTCGAAGACCGGGCCATTTTCGAAGGTTACGCCGCGGCGTCCATCGAGGGCATCCGGTCGGCCAGCTCGAACAAGTCGCTGACCTTGCCGGCCGATCCGCGTGAGATTCCCGACGTGATCACCCAGGCGATCTCCGAACTGCGGCTGGCCGGTGTCGACGGCCCCTACTCGGTGCTGCTGTCCGCCGACGTGTACACGAGGGTCAGCGAGACGACCGAACACGGCTATCCGATCCTCGAGCACATCGACCGCCTGGTCCCCGGGGACATCATCTGGGCGCCGGCCATCGACGGCGCGTTCGTGCTGACCACCCGCGGCGGCGACTTCGATCTGCAGCTCGGCACCGACGTGTCGATCGGGTACACCAGCCATGACGCGGACACCGTGCAGCTCTACCTTCAGGAGACGTTGACCTTCCTGTGCTACACGGCCGAGGCGTCCGTCCCGCTCAGCCCGTAGGAATAATTACCGGCGAGCCACTGCTTACCCGGGGAGAAAACGAACTTCTCTCTTGGAGGCAGGGTTTCGATGGCAACGACATTGGCCGGCTCGACCGCATTGGTGACCGGCGCGACATCAGGGATCGGCCGGGAAATAGCACTGCAGCTCGCCGCTCGCGGGGCCGAGGTAGTGGTGCAGGGCCGCAACGCCGAACGCGGCGCCAAAACCGTTCGTGACATTGAGAACGCAGGTGGGAAGGCGCGTTTCGTCGCCGCCGACCTCAACATCGCCGACGACGTCCGGCGGTTGGCCGCCGAGGCGGGACCGGTGGACATCCTGATCAACAATGCCGGAATCTACGCGTTCGGCCCCACGGCGGACACCGACGACGCGACCTTCGACGAACACGTGAACGTCAACCTGCGGGCACCGTACATCCTGGTACAGCAACTGGTGCCGGGCATGGCCGCCCGGGGCCACGGCGCAGTGGTCAACGTGAGCACGCTGGCCGCGTCGGTAGCGACGCGCGGGGCGGGTATCTACGGGGCCACCAAAGCCGGCGTGGATCAGCTGACGCGTGTCTGGGCCGATGAATTCGGCGAGTCGGGCGTGCGGGTGAACGCGGTGGCCGCGGGGCCGACCGACACGCCCGGGGCCAACGCGCTTCCCGGTGTGCTCGACACGATCGCGGCGATCACCACGCTCCGGCGTGTGGCCGACGCGAGCGAAATCGCAAGCGCCGTAGTGTTTCTCGCCTCGCCGGAGTCCAGCTATGTGAACGGCGCCATTCTGCACGCCACCGGGGGCCAGCGGGCGATTGCCGCGTGACGACCTAAAGGTCTAGCACCACATCGGTTTCCGGGGCAGCCGAGCAGATGAGGACCGACCCGTCACCGGGCGGATCCAGCGGCTGCTGAAGGTAAGCCGCTGTGCCCGCGACAACTCCGGTAACGCAGATGTGACACACTCCGCTTCGGCAGGAAAAGCGGGTGGGGACGTCGCAGGCCTCGGCCAGGTCGAGGATGCTCCGATAGCGTGGTGACCAGTCGACCGTTAATCCGCTGCGCGCGAAGGTGACCGCGGGGCCGATGCCCGGCGGGCCGACCGGCCGGTGCGGCGGTTTGCGCTCCGCGCCCTCGACGATGCCCGGGTTGATCACCGGCAGCGCGCCGAACAGCTCGCTGTGGATGCGGGCGGGGTCGAATCCGATGGCGGTCAAGTGGTTACGCATATCGGCCATGAATTGTGTTGGACCGCACAGGTACACGGTGGCATGTGTGGGCAGGCCCAATGCCGCAATGGAGTCCCCGCCCAGCCGGCCCTGCGTTGCGGTGTAGAAGACGCGCTGCTCGGCGTGTGGCAGCGACGCGATGAGCGCCGTGACTTCGTCTGCGAAGGACTGGGATTCGCGATTACGCGTGGTGTGCAGCCACCAGATGTCGCGGCGACTCGCCGCCGCCGACAACGCGTGCAGCATCGCCAGGACCGGCGTCGCCCCGATGCCGGCGGAGAACAGGACGACCGGGCCGGTGTCATCGGCGAGGTAGAAGTCGCCGCGCGGGGCGGCCGCCGCTAGCACCGACCCCGGCTGGATGTGGGCGTGCAGCCAGCGGCTCACCACACCGTGATCCTCGCGCTTGACGCTGATCCGGTAGGAGCCGGCCGTGGAATCATCGGACAGGGAGTAACTGCGCAACGGCGCGGGCTTGCCGGCACCCGTGACCTTGACCGTCAGGTATTGGCCCGGACGGGCCGACGGCAGTGGGCTCCGGTCGTCGGTCTCGAGCCTGATCGAGAGCACTTGCGAACTCTCTCGGCGGGTTTCGGTGACGCGTAAGTCGCGGAATCCTTCCCATCCCGGTTGGTCTGGTGCCATTTCGGATGCGGTGCCGTCGCGTTCGGCCAGCAGGTCGTGAAAAGACTGTTGCCAGCCCGGGCTGAGCGCCGGAACGTCGACGGCCCTGCGCAGAGTTTCGACGCTGCGGTCGGGCAGGTAGAGCAGGGCGTCGACGTCGGCGACGGTGAGTTCGTGGCGGCCACGGCGGGTGCGCACGATGTCGTCGCCGGCCCGCACGTGGCCCTCGGTGATCACCCGGAAGTAAAAGCCCGGGCGATGCTGAGAGACAAGCAGATTGGGCATGTCGGGCTCGTCGAGGCGAACGCCGACCCGGAAGCAGGTGACACGCGGCTGGGTGACCTCGAACTCGGCGTCGCCGATCCGATAGCGATCCCCGATGCACACGTCGTCGTCGGCAAGCCCGGTGACGGTGAAGTTCTCGCCGAAGTGTCCGGGTTGCAGGTCGTCGCGACCCAGGTAGGTCTTCCAGAAGGTGTAGGACTCGCTCTGATACACCATGACGGCGCGTTGCTCGCCACCATGCCCGGCCAGATCGCCCTGGCCGTCGCCCTCGATGTTCAGCCGGCGCACCATGACCGGTCCCTTGACGGGGGTCTTCCAGATCCCGGTGTAGATGACTTTATCCCGCCAGTGCACGTGTTTGGGCAAGCCCACGTTCACCGAAACGAGCCTGCCCACTGCGTCACCTCGAACTGGCCCGCATCGAGCGAGCCATCAACTGGGATCGTCCGCCCAGAATATGGCAGCCCGGCGCGCTCGGCAACATGTCTGTTTCGCGGACTATTGCGCGATGCCTATTCCGTGCATACTGGGTCGTACAACCCATAAATCTGCACTCTGTGCTCCGCGCACCTCCATCGGACGTCACCGCGGCGCACGATGCTGAAATGCATTGAGTCAGGAGGAATGCCATGCCTGCCGTTCATCACCGATACGCCACCATCGACGGCCATCGGCTCTTCTACCGGGAGGCCGGGGACCCCGCCGCCCCCGCGGTGGTTCTCCTGCACGGGTTTCCCACCAGCTCGTACATGTTCCGCCACCTGATTCCGGCCCTCGCAGACCAGTACCACGTCGTTGCGCCGGATCACCTCGGTTTCGGGCTGTCCGACGCTCCACCCGTCGGCGAGTTCGACTACACATTCGACGCGCTGACCGACCTCACGGCGGGCCTGCTGGGGACGCTGGGCGTCGACAGCTACGCCATGTACGTCCATGACTACGGCGCACCGATCGGCTGGCGGCTTGCGCTGCGCGACCCGGCCGCCATTACAGCGATCATCAGCCAGAACGGCAACGGCTATGACGCGGGATTCGTCGAGAGCTTCTGGAAGGTCGTGCAGGCGTACCAACAGGAGCAGACGCCGGCCACCGAGGCGCCGGTGCGGCAGTTCCTCACCCTCGACGCCACCCGCTGGCAGTACGTCACCGGCGTGGCCGACGAGACCCTGGTCGATCCCGAATCCTGGCATCACGACTACGCATTGCTCTCCCGGCCCGGTAACGACCTGGTGCAGCTGCAACTGTTTCGCGATTACGCCACCAACGTTCCCCTGTATCCCCGCCTGCACGAATACTTCCGCGCCAGCCGGGTGCCGCTGCTCGCAGTGTGGGGCCGCGGCGACGAGATCTTCGGCCCGGCCGGCGCCGAGGCGTTCGCCGACGACCTCCCCGATGCCGAGATCCATCTGCTCGACGGCGGCCACTTCCTCCTGGAGTCCGCGGGCGACGAGGTCGCCCGGCTGATCCGGGGCTTCCTCGCCGAACGAGTCGCGGCCTGACCTGATGTATGGGCTGGAGATCCCAAAAATGGGGGCGCTCCCGGGTTAGCCTGGCGCGATGGCCCATCCCGATGTTCACGACGAACAACGGTTGACCGTCAAGGGGCGGGCCACCCGCGACCGGATCGTGCAGGCAGCTGCCCAGCTGATCGTCACCGAGGGACTGTCCGCGTCCAACATGGACAACGTGCGCCGCGCGGCGTCGGTCAGCGGCTCACAGCTCGCCCACTATTTCGCCGACAAGGCGGCGCTGATCCGCGCGGTGATCCGGCGCCAGATCGGCGTGGTCCTGGACTTTCACCGCCAGCCCACGCTTCGGGACCTGAGTTCGTTCGACGACTTCGAGCGATGGATCGACCTCAACATGCGCTACCTGCGGCGCATCGGCTATTTCGGCACTCCCACCTATCACGCACTCACCGCCCAGCTGGCGAAGACCGACGACACCACCCGCGACGCGCTGGCCGCCGGTTACCGCCAGTGGATCGAGTTGTTAGAGCAGGCAATTCAGCAGATGAAGGATGCCGGGCTGCTTGTTCGCGATGCCGATCCGCGCCGGCTCGCCCTCGTCATCGTAGCCGCGCACCAGGGAGGTGGCGTGCTGACCTTCACCTATCAACAGGAGTGGCCGCACGCCGACGCGATCCGCTTCGCGGTGAACTACCTGCGCCTGTTCGCCACCGACAGCGCCGAACGAGTGCCCCGCCCAACGCGCCGGTCGCGGGGACGCCGGCCGGCGCGACGAGCAGGCTGAGGCCGTCGGAGGTGACGACGTGACTGACCGGCCGGCACCGCGGTTCACCCGCAAGGGACTGGCGACGCGCGCGCGGATCATCGAGGTCGCCGCCCGGCTGATGTTCGAGCGGGGCGTCGCCAACACGAGCGTCGACCAGGTAAGGCGCACCGCCGGGGTGGGCGGATCCCAGATCTCGCACTACTTCACCGACAAGCGCGACCTGACCAGGCACGTCGTCGAGGCGCGCCGTAATGACGTGCGGGCCTTCCACACTCAGCCACAATTCGCGCAACTCGACAGCTTCGACGCCCTGCAGGCGTGGGCCGATGCCTGCGTGTCCGACATCGACGCCGTGTACCTGGTCGGGGGTTGTGTGTATGGGTCGTTGGCCGGCGAGCTGATCGAGGCCGACCGCGAAATACACGACGACCTCGCCGCCGGATACGACCAATGGATTGAGCTGTTTCGGTCCGGCCTCGAGTCGATGCGCGAGCGCGGCGAGCTGCGCCCCGACGCCGACCCGCGGCACCTGGCGGTGTCGCTGGTCACCGCACACCAGGGCGGCGCGATGCTCACCCATGTCACGGGCGATCCGGAACCGTTGCGGGCCGCCGTCAATGCCGCCGTCGACTACGTGCGCTCCTTCAGAACTCGACCGCCGCCCCGCAATCGGCGATCCGCGCCGCCTCGTGGTCGGCGCAAAGCCTGATCGCCGTGTTCCACTGGACACAGTGGGTAGGCCCGCCCATAATAATGGGTCATGCGGCCCAAAATATTGCGGTTGCACTTAGCTCGTTGCCACGGTTCGGCTGCGTCCAGCGATACCCCTGTCAGCGATTGAGGAGACAGGATGTCCACAATCGAATCACCCCGATTGCCGAGCGCACCGGCGGTCGTTCGCGAGCAATCCGGCGGTCCGACCATGCGGGCGATCGTCTTGGAGAAGTTCGGTGGTCTGGACAGCCTGGTTTACACCGACATCCCCAAGCCGCTGCCCAAAGACGGCGAAGTCGTGATCGCGGTCAAGGGTTTTGGCATCAATCACGCCGAGATCCACATGCGCCGCGGGGAATGGGCGGAGGCGGCCGAGGTCAGCGGGATCGAATGTGTGGGCGTCGTCGACTCGTGTCCGGGAGGCGAATTCCCGGTCGGGGCCAAGGTCGTGGCGCTGATGGGCGGTCTCGGGCGCACCATCAACGGTAGCTACGCCGAATACACCCGTGTCCGCGCCGCCAACGTCGCGCTGATCGAATCCGATTTGCCGTGGTCGCAGCTGGCGGCGCTGCCGGAAACCTATGCGACGGCGTGGACGTGCCTGTACCGCAACCTGAAGTTGACCGCGGGACAAACATTGGTGATCCGCGGCGCGACGTCGGCCTTGGGTCAGGCTGCACTGAAGATGGCGGTGATCACCGGCGCGACGGTCATCGCCACCGCACGCAGCCGTGAACGCTTCGGCATGCTCGAAGAGCTGGGCGCCACCCGTGTCGAGGTGGAGCGGGGCGACCTCGCCGCCCACATCGCCGAAGCCAACCGCATCGACGCCGTCCTCGACCTGGTCGGCAACAGCACCATCCTCGACTCCCTGGACATGCTGCGCCGCGGCGGCACCGCCTGCCTGGCCGGATGGCTGGGGGGCCTGGCACCTATCGGCGACTTCAACCCGCTCGCGCGAATGGCCAGCGGCGTGAGCTTCAGCTTCTTCGCCAGCCCCGTGTTCGGCAATCCCGGATTCCCGGTATCCGATGTGCCATTCGGTGAAATCGCCCAGCAGATTGCCGATGGCACGCTCCACGCGGCACCGGCACGGGTGTTCTCGTTCGACGACATCCGCGAAGCGCACCGCGTCGCCGAGACGGGCGAAGCCCCGGGAAAACTCGTCGTCGTCATGCAGTGATGCACCTCCGCGCACCACCCACCCGCGCAGGGGAATCCGAAAGGGGAGGCCACATCATGGGTCTGGCATGGCAACAAGGCCCGCTCGCGGCCGGATCGCTTGGACACTTCCTCACCGAACAGCCGATGCCACCGCGGCTACTGTTCGCCGAGCCGTTGCGTCGCCGGATGCGGGTCCGCTTCGCGGATCGGTGGATCGCCGACAGCGAGGATGTGATCCTCTTACACGAACCGGGCCGCTATCCGGTCGCCTACTTCCCCCGAGGCGACATTGACGAGAAGACGTTGCTCGCCGAGGATCGGGTGACCCAGCACCGCGACCTCGGGGCCACACAGTGGTTCACCGTCAAGGCACCAGAACGCGAGACCAACCACGGCGCCTGGGAACACACCAGCCCGCCGGCCCATGCAGCGGTGCTGGACGGCAGGGTGGCGTTTGCGTGGCGTGCCATGGACGCATTCTACGAAGAAGAGGAACGGATCGTCGGACACGCCGCGGACGCTTACCATCGCATCGACATACGTTCTACTGCACGGCATCTCGCGGTCCGAGACGGTGAGCGGGTGATTGCCGATACACATCGCCCGCTGGCGCTGTACGAATCCGGCTTTGCGCCCAGATGGTATGTCCCGCGGGAGGACGTCGACGCGTCGGCTCTCAAACTCGTTGCTATCCAGACGTTTTGCCCCTACAAGGGAATATGCTCCTACTACGACATCGGCGGCCATCAGCGCGCGGCGTGGTCCTATGTCGACGCTTGGACCGAAGTCGCGCGGGTGCGCAACCTGGTGTCCTTCGAACCGGACAAAATCGACGTGTACCTCGACGGCAAGCAACTCCAGCTGGAACCGGGGCAGACTGTCATTCCGCACGGCGTGGATCGTGGGCTCGACACCGATGAGGTGCTGGGAAGGAGCTAGCGTGGCGGCACGCGACACCAGCCCCGAGCGGGTGCGGGGGTTCTCGGACGGCGTGTTCGCCGTGCTCATCACGATCCTGGTGCTGGAGCTCAGGCCGCCTGGCGCGCACGGGTTTCGTGCCCTGCTGCCGCTGTGGCCCACCGGGTTGAGCTATGTGGTCAGCTATCTGTTCATCGCGATCGTCTGGGTCAACCATCATCACCTGTTCAACTACGCCCAGGTTGCGACGCCGCGGTTGGTGTGGTCGAACTTCGCGCACCTGTTCTCGGTGTCGTTGATCCCCTTCACCACCGAGTGGATCGCCGACAGCAGGCTGGCCGCAGCGCCGGTGTCGCTCTACGCCGCGGTCTTCGTCCTGGTCAACATCACCTACCTCGCCCTGTGTTGGGAGGCGGTCGATCGACCCAGCCACGAAGACGTCTCAGCGCGGATGCGAAAGCTGCTGCAGATGAGGTCGTTCATCACCCTCGGGGTGTTCGTGACGGCGGCGCTGGTCGCCCTGCGGTGGCCGGTGGCCGCGATGGTGCTGATTGTGTTGTGCCTCGTGGGGTATCTACGACCGGACATTCCCCAACGAAACAATGACGAGCACTAGCCATGGCAACACCGTCCGTCCTCGTCTTCGACGTCAACGAAACGTTGCTCGATATCGATTCCCTCGCACCGCTTTTCGGCGAACTTTTCGGTGACGAGCAGATGCTGCGCGAATGGTTCGCGCAGCTCGTCATGTACTCGATGACCGTCACCCTGGCCGGCAACTACGTGCCCTTCCCGGTGCTGGGCCAGGGCATCCTGCGCATGCTGGGCGACATCCACCAGGTGGACGTCTCCGACGGCGACACGGCGCGCCTGAGGGCGGCGCTGCTCACCATGCCGGCCCACCCCGACGCCGCCGATGGCCTTGCCGCGCTGCGGGACAACGGGTTTCGGCTGGCGACCCTGAGCAACTCCCCACCCAATCCGGATGGCCCCACGGCACTGCAAAACTCCGGGCTGGCGGGCTTTTTCGAACACCAGCTCAGCGTCGACGCCCGCAGCGTCTTCAAGCCTGCACCGGCCGTCTATCGATACGCGTGCGAGACGCTCGGGGTGGCTCCGGCGGACTGCATGATGGTCGCCGCCCACGTCTGGGACACCATCGGAGCGCAGAACGTCGGATTCAGTGGGGCTCTGATCACCCGGCGCGGCAACGCCCTGCTGCCGGTCGACGGGCTGCCGCAGCCGAACATCGTCGCCAGGGATCTGTGCGGGCTCGCCGAGCAGCTCATCAAGCTCCGATGAAAACACAGCGCGCGCCCTCAGCGCCGTGGCCACCAAGCGAAAGGATCAACCGCCATGGCATCAGCCGGTGAAAGAAACGTCGACGTCGTGGTGCTCGGTGCCGGACCGGTCGGCCAAAACACGGCCGAGCGCGCCCGCGCCGCGGGACTGGGTGTCGCCCTGGTCGAGCGTGAGCTCGTGGGCGGCGAATGCTCGTATTGGGCGTGCGTGCCCAGTAAAGCGTTGCTGCGCCCGGTGATCGCGCTTTCCGATGCCCGCCGCGTCGACGGTGCGCGGGATGCGGTCACCGGGTCCATCAACGCCCACGGTGTGTTCGGCCGCCGCAACCGCTACGTCAGCGACTGGGACGACAGCGGCCAGGCCGATTGGGTCGACGGGATCGGCGCGACCCTGATCCGGGGGCATGGGCGGTTGGACGGCCCGCGCCGAGTGGTCGTCACCAAAAGCGACGGCGAGCAGGTGACCTTGACCGCACGGCATGCGGTGGTCATCTGCACCGGAAGTCGCTCAGCATTGCCCGATCTGCCCGGCATGGCCGAGGCGAGGCCATGGACCAATCGGCAAGCCACCGATAGCAGTGCGGTCCCGGAGCGGCTGGCCGTGGTGGGCGCCGGCGGCGTGGGTGTCGAAATGGCCACCGCGTGGCAGGGTTTGGGCGCGCGAGTGACACTGCTGGCGCGCGGACGGGGACTGCTGCCCCGGATGGAGCCCTTTGTGGGTGAATTCATCAAGCACGGGCTCATTGAAGCGGGCGTCGACGTGCGGGTGGGGGTATCGGTTCGAGCGCTGCGCCGCCCAAACGATTCCCACGTGCTACTCGACCTGGACGACGGCACCGAGTTGTCGGTCAGCGAGGTACTTTTCGCCACGGGCCGCGCACCGCTGACCGACGACATCGGCCTGGAAACAGTCGGATTGACGCCGGGCAACTGGCTCGAGGTGGACGACACATGCCTGGTACGCGGCGCGCTCGAAGACGGCTGGCTCTACGCGGCGGGTGACGTCAATCACCGGGCGCTGCTCACCCACCAAGGCAAGTATCAGGGCCGCATCGCCGGTGCGGCGATCGGAGCACGCGCGGCGGGAAAACCGTTGGACACCAAATCGTGGGGCGCGCATGCGACGACCGCGGACCATCACGCGGTACCGCAAGCCTTCTTCACCGACCCCGAAGCCGCCGCCGTCGGACTGACGGCTCAACAAGCCCAGCACGCCGGACACCGCGTCCGTACGGTCGACATCGAGATCGGCGACGTCGTGACGGGGGCCAAGCTTTATGCCGACGGCTACATGGGCCGCGCGCGCATGGTGGTCGACCAGGACCGGGGCCACCTGCTCGGTGTCACCATGGTCGGCCCCGGTGTGACCGAACTGCTGCACTCGGCCACCGTTGCCATCGCCGGGCAGGTGCCCGTCGACCGGTTGTGGCACGCCGTGCCGTGCTTTCCCACTATCAGCGAGCTGTGGCTCAGATTGCTCGAAGCGTATCGGGAAGCCTCGGACGATACTTGACCCATGGCCACCACAGACGGATTCCATCCAGACTTCGACGACACGGCGGCGCCCGCCGCGCGCAACCGGGTGCGCCACATCAAGGCGTCGGAGATCAGCTCCGACACAGCACAATCGGAGGGGTTACGACGCTTCGCCGCCCTGTCCGGCAGCTCGGTCGGCGCGGAGAAGCTGTGGATGGGCGAGACGCACGCGTCGCCGCAATCGGCTTCGGACAATCACCATCACGGTGACTCGGAAACCGCCATCTATGTACGAAGCGGCAATCCGGAGTTCGTGTTTCATGACGGGACCGGAGAGGTGCGCATCGCCGCCGCGCCCGGCGATTACGTCTTCATCCCGCCGTACCTGCCGCACCGGGAGGAGAACCCCGATCCCGACACCACCGCCGAGGTGGTGATCGCCCGCAGCAGCCAAGAGGCCATCGTGATCAACCTTCCAGCTCTGTATCCGCTGACCGATCCTCAGTAAACGGCGATCTCGATCAGGTTCCCGTCGATGTCCCGGCAGTAGTGCGAGGTCATCTCGCCCAGCGCGCCCATCTTGGTCACCGGCCCCGCGATCACGTCCACGCCACACGCCGCGAGGTGGGCGCGAACGTCATCCGGACTGGCGCGGGTGATGAAGCACAGGTCTTCGGAACCGGCGGCCTCGACCGCCCCGGTGAACCAATCGGGATCGCCGGCCAAGGCGCCGACAGGTCGCAGGTTGATCTTCTGATCCCCGAAGCGCAACGCCGTTCGCTGCGACGGCCCGAACGTCTCGCGCCGCATGCCCAGCACCCGCTCGTACCACGCGGCGGTGGCCTCGACGTCGCGACAATTCAGGACAATGTGGTCGAACCGTTCCACGGTGAGCGCCACCTTCGGTCCTCCTGACCCGCGCAACCCGCCACCAGCCCGTTCACCGGACTACGAAATGCGCGAAATGCATTCGGTGCCAGAGTAATCGGGTCGTCGGGGTCGCCCGCAAGGGGGCGCACGCTCAGCGAATTCTCACCAGATTCTTCGGCTCCGCTTCGCTCGGCTCCAAGCATTCCCCAAGCCATAGGCCGCACCATCAAACTCATGACGAATGAGCAGCTGTGCGCGAACCTGGTTGAACGTTACCTGCGCACCCGCGGGCGGCGATATTTCCGCGGCCACCACGACAGCGAATACTTCTTCGTCACCAACGCTCCGCGGCGCTTGCATGCTCACTTCGAGATCTCTCCCGCGCACGACGACGTGCTGATTATCCGCATCGCTCCCGGATGCTATTTCCCGGCGGCCGACCGCTCCTGGCTGACGTACTTCTGCGACAGGTGGAACCGTCTTGACCGCCAAGTCACCGCGATCGTGCACGGTTCGTCCGACCCGCAGCGCATCGGGGTGGTGGCCCGCAAGTCGCAGTGGATCCGGAAGGACGTCTCCTTCAACGATTTCGCATCTTCCGTCGACCGGACCCTCGCGGACGCCACCGAACTCTTCGATGAGCTGAGCCCCACCGCCGAATTGCCTTCCACGGAACGACCCTTGCTGCGCGATGCCGGCTGACGGCCCCGCGGGCTATCTGCCAACCGGTGAGTCCGGTCGCGGCTCGCCCAGCCTGGCTCGGATCGCCCCCCACGGATCGGCGTAACGTCCGGGCGTGTCCCGATAGGCCGCACGGCTTTTGAGGAACCGGCGCGCCAGTGGCGAGATCAGCCGCATCGGGTAGCGCCGCCAGCTGGCGGCGGCTCGCATCTCGGCGAGCATGTCCGGCCACGAGTGGCGTTGGAATCGCAGAGCCTGCTGGGCACGAACGGTATCCATCCAGTCCGTGACAAACCAGTCGTCGTCGCTGTCCGGATCACCGGGCCGCCCGCCGGGCAAGACGTCAACCAGGCCGCGCGCGGCGGCGAGCGCCTTGCCGACCTCCCCCTGGCGGAGCAGGTGCGACTCGTCGCCGGCGATCAGCAGCGTCTCACCAGCGACGTCGGCGGTGACCGCAGCGGCGAACGCGCGCGCGACGTCGCGGACATCGACGGTGTGAATGCGGCCATCGGTAGGCAGCGCGCTTTCGAAGAACAACGCATCGACGCTGAACGGCATCGCGTCCGGCTCGACGCTGATCACCCCGGCCAGGCGCAGGATGACCCACTCGAGATCCGAGGACCGCAGGTGCTGTTCGGCTTCGGCCTTGTGCGCACCGTACAGATCGGCCGGGTTGATCGGGGAGTCGGGGCGTAACAGCTCGTGGTGCCGGTGGGGGTTGCGCGCGCCGTACACGGCGTTGCTCGACGCCTGGACGAACCGCACCGGATGCGGGCGTGACCGCGCCGCCCGCAACAAGTCGACGGTCGCGTCGACGTTGACCCGGCGCCCCAACGCGGGCTGGCGATAGATCGTCGGCGGGATCACCGCGGCCAGGTGGACGATCGCCGACGGCGACGTCTCGGCAAGCAGCCGGTCCACCTGACCCGGGTCGGTCAGATCCGCCCAGTGCGCCTCGGCACCGGCCGGCAGCGCCCGCGCGGCTTTGCGCTGAGCGGCGGTACCCAGGTCAGTCGCGACGACGCTATGCCCGTCGGCAACCAGCCGGCGCACCGTTTGCGAACCGACGAGACCGAACGCCCCGGTAACCAGCACCTTTTCGGACATGATCCCCCGCCGCACGTTTGCACTAGCAAACGAATATGCCATTCTCTTAAAAAGAGAGTAGCATATGTCGCTCGGGGCCAGGTTTGAGATCGGCGTCACACCGGCAACAACTAGCAAAGCGCAGCGAACGAACAGCGGGGAGCCATGACGGGCAGCGGTGTGGACGCGGCGGACAACCAGGAAACCGCCAAATGGGATCCGGCCTTCACCGAGCAGGTCACCAGACTGCTCGGTCCGGCGATTAAACGGTATTACCGGGCCGAGGTGCGAAATATCGACAACGTCCCGGCCTCCGGCGGCGCCCTGGTGGTGTCCAACCACTCCGGCGGCATGCTGACCCCGGACGTGCTGATCTTCTCGCCCGCCTTCTACAACAGGTTCGGCTACGACCGCCCGGTCTACACGTTGGGTCACTACGGTCTGTTCATCGGGCCGTTGGACGGTTGGCTGCGCCGTCTCGGGGTCATCGAGGCCAGCCGGGAAAACGCCGCCGCCGCCTTGCATTCCGGCGCGGTGGTGCTCGTATTCCCCGGCGGCGACTACGACTCCTACCGGCCGACCTTCAGCGCGAACACGATCGACTTCAACGGCCGCACCGGCTATGTGCGGACCGCCATCGAAGCCGGGGTGCCCATCGTGCCGACCGTATCCATCGGCGCCCAGGAGACCCAGCTCTTCCTGACCAGGGGCAACTGGCTGGCCCGCAAGCTGGGCCTCACGAAGGCACGGATGGACATTCTGCCGATCAGTATCGGGTTCCCCTTCGGGCTGAGCGTCATCTTCCCGCCCAACGTGCCCCTGCCGGCAAAGGTCGTCACCGAGGTTCTCGAGCCTATCGACGTCACCGCCCGGTTCGGCGACGACCCCGACGTCGACCAGGTCGACGCGCACGTACGCAGTGTCATGGAAGCCGCGCTGAAGCGGCTCGCCGCTCAGCGCCGGCTCCCGATCCTGGGCTGACGGCATCCGGGGCCGCTGGAGGTGGCGTGTGAAAAGACTCAACGGCATGGACGCGATGCTGCTCTACAGCGAGACGCCCAACCTGCACACGCACACGTTGAAGGTGGCCATCATCGACCCGACCGACTTCGACGGCGAGTTTGGTTTCGAGGTGTTCTGCCGCCATGTGCGTCGTCGGCTCCATCTGCTAGAACCGTTGCGCTACAAGCTCGTTGACATTCCCTGGCACTTGCACCACCCCATGTGGCAGGAGAATTGCGAGGTCGACCTCGACTATCACCTGCGGCGGGTGCAGGTGCCCGCACCGGGGGGCCGGCGCGAGCTCGATCGAGTGATCGGCGAGGTGGCGTCCACTCCCCTGGACCGCAGCCGGCCACTGTGGGAGTTTCACTTCGCCGAAGGGCTGTCCGGGGGCCGCTTCGCCTTGATCGGCAAGGTCCACCACGCGCTGGCCGACGGTGTCGCGTCGGTCAACCTGCTGGCCCGCGCGATGGATCTGCGCGATGGGCGCGTCGACGAGCGCGACAACGACGAAGCCGGCCTGACAATGTCCAACGCCGACCTGGTGCGTGCGGCGGCACGCGATCATGTCCGGCAGATCGGCGAACTGCCCGGGCTGATCAGGGACGCGGCCGTCGGAATGATGCGCGTCCGCCGCCGGTCCCGGGAGCGCGGAAATCACCCCGACCTGGCCGAGGCGTTCGACGCTCCGGCGACCTTCCTCAACCATGTCGTGTCGCCGCGGCGCTGGTTCGCCAGCACGTCGTTGTCGCTGCCGGACGTCAAGGCGACCGCAAAGGCGTTGGGCGTCACGGTGAACGACGTGGTGTTGGCGATGGCGACGGGCGGGTTGCGGACACTGTTGCTGGCGTATGACGGCGCGGCCGAACGGCCGATCATCGCCTCGGTGCCGACGGCGACCGACAAGTCGGACCGAATCACCGGCAATGAGATCAGCGGGTTGATGATCTCGCTGCCGGTCCATGTCGCCGACCCGATGGAACGGGCTCGATTGGTGGCGCTGGCCACCAAGATCGCCAAAGAGGACCACGAAGTCCTCGGGCCGGAGCTGTACGGGAAGATGATGGCCTATCTTCCGGCCGCCTTCGCCCCCGGCGCATTTCGGTGGCTGGGCAAGCGCGATGCGCCGAACAAGCTGATGAACGTCGCGGTTTCCAGCGTGGTGGGGCCGCGCGAGCGCGGCCACTTCGGCGGCGCGGCCGTCACCGAGATCTATTCCACCGGCGTGTTGTCACCCGGCGCCCCGGTCAACATCACCGTGTGGAGTTACGTGGACCGACTCGGCGTCGCGGTGCTCACCGACGACAAGACCTTCACCGACCCACACGAGGCGACGGACGCCATCGCCGCATCCTTCGCCGAATTACGCAGCGCCGCAGGTGTTTCCGCTCAGCCGGCGAGCACGCCGTCCAGCACCGAATAGAACAGGCCCAGGCCGTCATCGGACGGCCCGGTCAGCGCTTCGATAGCGTGCTCGGGATGCGGCATCAGGCCCACCACGCGGCCGTTTGCCGAGCTGACCCCGGCGATGTCGTGCATCGAGCCGTTGACGTTCTCGTGATACCGGAACACCACCCGACCCTCACCCTCGAGCTCCTCCATCACCTCGGCGGGCGCCACGTAGCGTCCCTCGCCGGATTTCAGCGGCACCAACAGATCCGCGTCAGGCTCGAACCGAGACGTCCACGCCGTCGACGTCGAGGCCACTCGCAGCCACACGTCGCGACAGATGAAGTGCAGACCCACGTTGCGAGTCAGCGCACCGGGTAACAGCCCTGCCTCGCAGAGCACCTGAAAACCGTTGCAAATGCCCAACACTGGCATGCCGCGCCGGGCGGCCTGGACCACCTCGGTCATCACCGGGGCGAACCTGGCGATCGCACCGGCCCGCAGGTAGTCACCGTAGGAGAAGCCGCCGGGCACCACCACGGCATCAACGCTCTTCAGGTCGGCGTCGGCGTGCCACAGGTTGACCGCCTCGGCACCGACCCGGCGCGCCGCGCGGGCTGCGTCCACGTCGTCGAGCGTGCCGGGAAAGGTGATGATTCCGATGCGTGCGGTCACTGCTTCTCCCGGCTGATCGTCCAGTCTTCGATCACGGTATTCGCCAGCAACGATTCCGCGATCTCGGCGAGCGCCGAATCGTCGACACTGTCGTCCACTTCGAGCTCAAACCGCTTGCCTTGCCGCACCTCTGAGATTCCCGAATGTCCGAGGCGGCCCAGCGCACCCACAATTGCTTGACCTTGCGGGTCGAGAATCTCCGCTTTGGGCATCACGCTTACGATCACCCGGGCCACCGGCGCTCCTCCTCAGTTGGCGTTTCCGGCGCCACTCTACCGGCGAAAACGCGGCTCGGGGCTACGGGCACGAGGCAATGTAGGCCTCGCAGAGGGGTGCGCTCATGGCATTGAGCACCGGATCGTCCGCCATCGCCGGCCATGCCGCCTGCGGCGGTGCCGTCGACCACAGCGTGACCTCGCTGATCGTGCTGCTGGCCGGGTGGGCGAACAGGTAAGTGTGCATTACCACCGGGCCGCTGATCACGGCGGCCATCCGATCCGCTCCGTCGCTGGTCAGCGACGGTGACTCCAGCGGTGCGCGCTGCTGGCAGGCCCGCAGGGCGCTGACGGCATTGCCGAAGGCCGTGGTCGCGACGGCCCCACCGCGGGCGGTGTCACCGCGCCAATGCAGCACCTGGACCTGCAGTTGCCACTGCCCGTCGGGGTGCTGCACGGTCGAGCGCGCCGCGACGGCCGAGTCGCGGGGGTCCTGGGGTACCGCCGGCGCGGCGCACAGCTCCTCGAACCGGAACCGCGGGCCGGGCGCCGAACCGGTCGTCTGCACGGCCTGACCCGCCAGCGCCGGCCAGTGATACACGGTGTCCAGCGGCACAGCGTGCGGATCGATCCACGCGGTGTTCGGGATCCGGTCGCACACGGCCGGGCAGGTCTCCGGCTCGGCGTGGGCGGGAATGACCACGACCAGGGCAACGACAAAACTGCCGGCGACCAGCACCCAGGCCAGGATCACGCGCATCGGCAGCTTGTGCATCAAGGCACAATCGTAGATATGCAACTGACGCATTTCGGCCATTCGTGCCTACTTGCCGAGTTTGATCACACCCGGATTCTCTTCGACCCCGGTAGCTTCGCGCACGGTTTCGAGGGAATCACCGGCTTGACCGCCATCTTGATCACCCATCAGCATCCCGACCATGTCGACGCCAAACGGCTGCCGGCGTTGCTCGAGGGGAACCCGGATGCGGCGTTGTACGCGGACCCGCAGACCACCGCTCAACTCGGCGCGCCCTGCCGCGAGGTCCATGTCGGCGACGAGCTGCACATCGGTGAACTGACGGTTCGCGCCCTCGGCGGTAAGCATGCGGTCATTCACCCGGAAATCCCTGTGATAGAGAACATTTCGTTTCTGGTGGGCGATGCCGGCCATCGCGCCCGGTTGATGCATCCCGGTGACGCGCTCTTTGTGCCGGACGAGCCGGTGGACGTGTTGGCCACGCCGGCGGCCGCGCCGTGGATGAAGGTGTCCGAGGCGGTCGACTACCTGCGGGCGGTGGCTCCCGAGCGTGCCGTTCCCATTCACCAGGGGATCATCGCCCCGGATGCGCGGGGCATCTACTACGGCCGGCTCACCGAGATGACCAGCACCGACTTTCAGGTGCTGCCCGAAGAAGACGCCGTCACGTTCTAGCCGGCGTGGCTGTCGCGTCCGCCCCGGCTAGGTGATGTCGTCGGCTGCGCCGCGGCCGGCGGCGCGGCCAGAGAAGATGCAGCCGCCCAGGAACGTGCCCTCCAGCGCGCGGTAGCCGTGCACGCCGCCGCCGCCGAAGCCGGCTACCTCCCCGGCGGCGTACAGACCGGTCAGCGGCGTGCCGTCGGCCTTCAGCACCCGTGCGGAGAGGTCGGTTTCGATGCCGCCCAACGTCTTTCTGGTCAGGATATGCAGCTTGACCGCGATCATCGGTCCGGCCTTCGGGTCGGTCAGCCGGTGCGGCGCCACCACCCGGCCCAGCCGGTCGCCCAGATAGTTGCGGGCGCCGTGGATCGCCGTGATCTGCCCGTCCTTACTGAACTTGTTGGCCACCTCCCGATCCCGGGCGGTGACCTCGGCCTCCACCGTGGCGTAGTCCAGCGGCTGCACGTCGGGCAGCTTGTTCATCGCACTGACCAAGTCGCGCAACGAATCCGCGCTGACGAAGTCCACACCCCTGTCGACGAAAGCCTGCACCGGCCCCGGCGGCCCGGAGCGCGCCCGGTTTCGCACCAGCTCGCGGACGCTCTGTCCGGTCAAATCGGGGTTCTGCTCCTGGCCGGAGAGTGCGAACTCCTTCTCGATGATCTTGGCGTTCAACACAAACCAGGTGTAGTCGAAACCCGATTTGGTGATGTACTCCAACGTGCCCAGCGTGTCGAAACCGGGATAGAGCGGGACGGGCAACCGCTTGCCGTTCGCGTCCAGCCACAGCGACGACGGGCCCGGAATGATCCGGATCCCGTGCAGCGGCCAGATCGGGTCGTAGTTGGTGATGCCCTCGGTGTAGTGCCACATCCGGTCGGGATTGATCACCCGCGCGCCGGCCCGCTGCGAAATGGCGATCATCCGGCCGTCGACATGGGCCGGCACCCCGCTCAGCAGTTGCTCGGGGACGCGGCCCATGCGCTTCGGCCAATTCTTGCGCACCAGGTCGTGATTGGCGCCGATGCCGCCGCTGGTCACGATCACCGCATCGGCACGAAACTCAAACTGCCCGATCGGTTTTCGCGACGAAGCAACTCCCCTCGGCGTGGCCGACGGCTCCAATACCGTGCCACGGACACCGGTCACCGCCGCGCCCTCGACGATCAGCTCGTCGACCTGGTGACGATGCGCGAACCGCACCGATGAGCGGTCGCGCAATTGACGGGCGAAGATCTCGACCAGCGCGGGCCCGGTACCCCAGGTGATGTGGAAGCGGGGAACCGAATTGCCGTGCCCCTGTGCGTCATAACCACCGCGCTCCGCCCAGCCAACCAGCGGGAAAAGCTTGAGCCCCCGGGCCCGCAGCCAACTGCGTTTCTCCCCCGCCGCGAAATCGACGTAGGCGTGCGCCCATTGCCGGGGCCAATAGTCCTCGGGACGGTCAAAGGCCGCCGTGCCCAGCCAGTCCTGCAGCGCGAGTTCGTGGCTGTCGCGGATACCCAACCGGCGCTGCTCGGGGCTGTCGACGAAGAACAGGCCGCCGAAAGACCAGAAGGCCTGCCCGCCGAGGTTGGCGCTGTTCTCCTGATCCAGGATGAGTACCCGCAAACCGCGATCCACCAGTTCGCAGGCGGCGACCAGGCCGGCCAGGCCCGCCCCGACGACGATGGCATCAGCATCGAACCCCGCAACCGAAGAATCGCTCATGTCGGACCAGGGTAATGCCCCGGCGAGCTGGTCAGGCAGTCGCTTCGTCAGGCAGCGTCGAGCACGGCCCTGGGCGGCTGCCAGCGATACACGGCGGGTGTGCAGCCGTGCATCAACGCGAGGTCGACCGCGTCCATCATGGCCTGCAGCGGTCCCGGTTTCCGAAGGTGGCGAGCCGCGACCGCGACCCGCACGACACCGCCGCGCCGAGCGATCCGTTCGGCGGACAGCACCACCATCCGGCACCACCACGGCTCGGTCAGGAAACCTTCGCCGATGCCGAGGACGCGCGCGCGGACGGTGGTGTGGCGGACCAGGTCGGTGATCCCATGCAAATCGGCCAGCAAGCGGAATCCATTGTCCGGCAATGCTTTAACAACGCCGGGCGACACCACCCAGCCGGGCGCCGCGAACAGTCGGGTGCGCAGCCCCAGGTGCTCGAGCACCCGGTCGGCGGCCATCAATCGCAGATTGGCCTCGTGGGCCCGCAGGATCGCGAATTCGCCGCGGCGCTTCTTGGTGGCCGCATCGTCGTAGCCGTGCAGCACGATGGCGTCACCGCCGGCCCGGCGGCCGGTCAGCCATTCGACGGTGCCCGGGTCGTGGTCGAGCCGGTAATCGCCGGACAGGCGCGGCGCCACCAGTAGCGACACCGGCACCTTGCGGGCATCCATTTGTGCGCAGAACGCCTCGACGTCGGGCAGCGTGCGTTCGCCGATCCCCGAGACCGAGACGATCAATTTTCCAGACACACCAGCAGTTTGCCGATCCCAAGTGTCGGAATGGTGAAGGACACGCAGACAGCAGGCGTATATGCCCTCGCCGGAGCGCGTTAAGTGATTTCGAGGCCTGCGCAGACCACGACCGCCGCGAGCGTCAGCCGATGCGATCAGTTCGATATGCTAAGCAACGCCATGGATGAGGCCTCGTACGCAGCGGCCAAAACGCCGCCGCCCCACGCCCGAACCGGGCAGCCGGGTGTCGAGGAACGGGAATACCCGGACAAGCTCGACGCCGCGCTGTTGCGGATCTCGGGTGTGTGCATCCTGGCCACGGTAATGGCGATCCTGGATGTCACGGTCGTCAGCGTCGCGCAGCGCACCTTCATCGACCAGTTCGCGTCCTCGCAGGCCGTCGTGGCCTGGACGATGACCGGCTACACCCTCGCCCTGGCGACCGTGATCCCGATTACCGGATGGGCCGCCGACCGGTTCGGCACCAAACGACTCTTCATGGGTTCGGTGGTGGCCTTCATACTGGGTTCGTTGCTGTGCGCGATTGCCGCAAACATCCTGCAGCTCATCGTCTTTCGCGTGCTGCAGGGAATCGGCGGCGGCATGCTGCTGCCCTTGGGATTCATGATCTTGACCCGCGAAGCGGGTCCGGGCCGGCTCGGACGCCTGATGTCGATCCTGAGCATACCGATGCTGCTCGCCCCGATCGGCGGGCCGATTCTGGGCGGCTGGCTGATCGGCACCTCGAGCTGGCGGTGGATCTTTCTGATCAACGTGCCGATCGGGCTCCTCACCATCGCCCTGGCCGCCATCATCTTTCCCAGGGATCATCCGGCGCGGTCGGAGACCTTCGACGCCGTCGGTGTGCTGCTGCTCTCGCCAGGCCTGGCGATGTTCCTGTTCGCGGTGTCCTCCATCCCGGGGCGCGGCACCGTCGCCGACCGCCACGTGGTGGTACCGGCGGCGATCGGGCTGGCATTGATCGCGGGCTTCGTCGCGCACGCGTGGCATCACGCCGACCATCCGCTGATAGATCTGCGGCTGTTCCGCAATCCCGTACTCACCCACGCCAACGTGACGATGCTGGTCTTCGCCGGCGCATTCTTCGGCGCCGGGCTGCTGCTACCGAGCTATTTCCAGCAGGTGCTGCACCAAACGCCGATGCAGGCGGGCGTGCACATGATCCCTCAGGGGCTGGGCGCCATGCTGACCATGCGGCTGACCGGACCGCTGGTGGACAGGCAGGGCCCGGGCAAGATCGTGCTGGTCGGGATCGCGCTGATCACCGCCGGCCTGAGCGCCTTCGCCTACGGCGTGGCCACCCAGGCCCACTATCTACCCACGCTGCTGGTGGGGCTGGCCATCATGGGGCTGGGCATGGGTTGCACGATGATGCCGCTGTCGGTCGCCTCGGTGCAGGCGCTGGCGCCCCATCAGATCGCCCGGGGAACGACGCTGATGAGCGTCAGCCACCAGGTGGGCGGCTCGATGGGCACCGCGCTGATGTCGATGATCCTGACCAACCAGTTCAATCGGAGCCCTGACATCGTGGCGGCAAACAAGCTCGCCGCCCTGCGTCAGAAGGCGGCCGTCGACGGGGTGCCGGTCGACCAGTCCGCGATACCGCGGCAGACGCTCGCGCCGGGCTTTTCAAGCAATGTGGTGCACGACCTTTCACACGCCTATACCGCGGTATTCGTGATTGCCGTAGTGCTGGTGGTGTGCACGTTCATTCCGGCATGGTTCTTGCCCAAAAAGCCGGCCAGCGAAACGGCCGGCGAATGATCCAGTCGCCCGGGTAACCGACGCGACCAGCCCGTTTGCTGGTTGGGCGAGGATCCGAGGCGCGATCTCCGCGGTACGAATTACACGCGTGGCGATAAGCGGATACGAGTAAAAACCCTTCTGCCGGGGCAACCCTGTGGATATGCTCAGCGGCGCCATGCAGAAGACCCGCTCCGCAGCTCTCAGTGTGCCGTTGCCCACCGCAGCGGGATCGTCGGTGCGCTCCGTCGACTACCCGGAAAAGCTGGATGCGGCGCTGTTCCGGATCGCCGGGGTGTGTGGGCTGGCCTGCATCATGGCGGTGCTGGACAGCACCGTCGTCGCCGTCGCACAGCGCACCTTCATCGCGCAGTTCGGATCCACCCAGGCGATCGTCTCGTGGACGGTAGCCGGCTACATGCTCGCGTTCGCCACCGTGATCCCGATCACCGGATGGGCCGCGGATCGGTTCGGCACCAAACGCCTCTTCATGGGCTCGGTCCTGATTTTCACGCTGGGATCGCTGCTGTGCGCGATTGCGCCGAACATATTGCTGCTCATCGTGTTCCGGGTAGTTCAGGGAGTCGGCGGCGGGATGTTGCTACCGCTGAGCTTCGTGATCCTGACCCGCCAGGCAGGACCGAAGCGGGTCGGCCGCCTGATGGCGGTGGGCGGAATCCCGATTCTGCTCGGTCCCATCGGCGGGCCCATCCTGGGTGGCTGGCTGATCGGTGCCTACGGCTGGAAGTGGATCTTCCTGATCAACCTGCCGATCGGGCTGACCGCCTTCGCGCTCGCGGCGGTCCTGTTCCCCAAGGATCGCTCGGCCCCGTCGGAGGCCCTGGACATCACCGGCGCGCTGCTGCTGTCGCCCGGCGTGGCGATCTTCCTGTGCGGGGTGTGTTCCATCCCGGGGCGGCACGCGGTCGCCGACCGCTACGTGTTGGCGCCGGCCCTCATCGGCCTGGGTCTGATCGCCGGGTTCATCCTGCACGCCTGGTATCGCACCGACCACCCGCTGATCGACCTGCGCCTGTTCCGGAACCCGGTGGTCACCCAGGTCAATGTGACGCTGCTGGTGTTCGCGGCCGCCTCGGTCGGAACCGGGCTGCTGGTGCCCAGTTTCTTCCAGATCGTCGGCCACCAGACCCCGATGCAGGCCGGTTTGCACATGCTGCCGATCGGAATCGGCGCGGTGCTGACCATGCCGCTCGGCGGAGCCTTCATGGACAGGCGCGGCCCCGGCAACATCGTGTTGATCGGGCTGTCGCTCCTGACGGTGGGCCTGGGAGTCTTCACCTACGGGGTGGCCAGGCAGGCCGCCTACGCCCCGGTCCTGGTGACCGGGCTCGCGATCATGGGCCTGGGTATCGGTCTGACCACCACGCCGCTCTCCGCGGCGCTCATGCAGGCGCTGGCCCCGCATCAGGTCGCCCGCGGTACGACGCTGATCAGTGTGAACCAGCAGATTAGCGGGTCGATCGGGGCGTCGCTCATGGCGGTGATCCTGACCAATCAGTTCAACCGCAACGAGGCCCTGATGGCGGCGAACGAGATGGCCGGGGTGCGGCCGGGGCCCCCCGACGTGGCCAGCCACGTGTCACACCACCTGGCGCACGCCTACGCGGCGGTGTTCGTGCTGGCCGTCATCCTGGTGGCGTTCACCATCATCCCGGCATCGTTTCTGCCGAAGAAGCCGCCGCCCCAGCCGGCCGCCGACTAGCTCGATCACCCCGGGCAGCCGCAGTGTCAACGGGTCCCGGAAGCCCGGACCCGGCTACGGCTGCGGATCGGCCCGGTCGGTTTGGCGGCCGCCTTCGTGGCCGCCCGCTGCGGCGGCTAACAGCCATGCGTATTGGAAGGCGGCTTCCTCCCAGCCTTTGTAGCGGCCGCTGACCCCACCGTGCCCGGCGTTCATCTGGGTCTTCAACAGGACCTGGCTGCCGTCACCGTTGGCGTGGCGCAGCGCCGCAACCCACTTGGCCGGCTCAACGTAGTAGACCCTCGTGTCGTTCAGCGACGTCATCGCCAAAATCGCCGGATACTTCTTGGCCTCGACGTTCTCATACGGCGAGTAGGACTTCATGTAGTCGTAAACATCCTTGTCCGCCACGGGATTTCCCCATTCGTCCCACTCGGTGACGGTCAGCGGCAACGAGGGATCCAAGATGGTGGTCAACGGGTCGACGAACGGGACCTGCGCGAGAATGCCGGCGAAGAGCTCCGGCGCCAGGTTGGCCACCGCACCCATCAGCAACCCGCCGGCGCTGCCCCCCAACGCCACCAGCTGACGCGGCCGGGTGACCGCCGAATCCACCAGATGCCGCGCCACCGCCACGAAGTCGGTGAAGGTGTTCTTCTTCTCCAAGAGCTTGCCGTGCTCGTACCACAGCCGGCCCATCTCACCGCCGCCACGCACGTGGGCGATCGCGAACACCATGCCACGGTCCAGCAGCGACAACCGGGCGATGGAGAAGCTCGGGTCGGTGCACAGCTCGTAGGCGCCATATCCGTAAAGCAGTGCGGGTGCCGGGAATTCGATATCGGCGCGGTGCACGATGGACACCGGGATGCGGGTGCCGTCGTCGGCGGTGGCCCAGTCACGCCGCTCCACATAGTCGTCGGGCCGGTAATCGCCGAGCACGGGCTGCTCGCGCAGCAAGGTTCGTTCGCCGGTGGCGAGGTCGATGTCGTAGACCCGTGCCGGCGTGACCAGCGATCCCGCCCTGATCCGCAGCTTGGGTGCGTCCCAGTTGGGGTTACCGGCCGGACCGGCGGTCATCAGCTCGGAGTCGAACGAAATCTCTTCGGGCTGTGCATAAGTGCCGTCGGCGTTGATCGGCCACAGCTGCATCCGGGGCAGCGCCTCGCGCCGGTAGCTGACCACCAGAAGGCCGGCGAAAGCATCCACCGCATCGAGCCGGACGTCGTCGCGGTGTGGGATCAGGGTGCGCTGTTGCGTCGGATCGCTGACCGGCGCCTCGGTGAGAGTGAAGTTGATCGCGCCATCGTTGTGCAGGATCAAGAACCGGTCCTGCCCGCCGATGACCGCGTGCTCGATCGCGTACTCGACGCCCTCGCGGCGCGGCAGCACCACGGTGAACTGTGCCTGCGGATCGGCGGCGTCGGCATAGCGGTATTCGGAGGTGATCGACGATCCGGACGCGATGAAGACATAGGCCTCGCTGCGGGTGAGGCCCACGCCAAGCCAGAACTTTTCGTCTGCCTCGTGGTAGACCAGCTCCGGCTCCGCTCCGGAGCCCACCTGATATCGCCACACTTTGTCGGGACGGTGGGCGTCGTCCAGGGTCAGGTAGTACACGGTGCGGTTGTCGGCGGCCCAGGTCGCACCCGCCGCGATATCGGCGATCTCGTCGGGATACAGCTCATTGGTGCGTAAATCCTTGAACCGCAATGTGTATCGCTCATCGCCGAGAACATCGACCGAGTAGGCCAGCAGGTTTCCGTCCAGGCTCACCGTCGCGGCGCCCAGCGAGAAGAACTCGTGACCCTGCGCTTCGGCATTGGAATCGAGCAGGATCTGCTCGCCCGGGATCGCGGTGCTCTCGTCCAGAGTCGGCGGGTCCCAGTCGTCGGCCGCACTGATCGGACAACGGCATTGGACGCGGTACTGCTTGCCTTCGTAGGTGCGCGCGTAGTACCACCACTCGCCCCGCCGGGTGGGTACCGACAGATCCGTCTCCTTGGTGCGTGCCTTGATCTCGTCGAAGATTTGCTGCCGCAGCGGTTCCAGATGGGCGGTCATCTGATCGGCGTAGGCGTTTTCCGCCTCGAGGTAGGCGATGACCTCTGGGTTGCTCTTTTCGCGCAGCCATTCGTATGGGTCGATGAAGACGTCGCCATGATGCTCACGCCGGCTCTCCACCCGCTTTGCGACAGGTGGGACGGGCCCGTCCAGGTGCGTTTCGGTCATGCCCTGGGGCCGATCCAGTCGTCGAAGCTCAGGCCGGAAATGCGTTCGTAGGCATCGATATAGCGGTCGCGGGTGGCCTGGATGATGTGCTGGGGTAGCGGCGGCGGGGGCTGCGAGCCGTGGCGGTCCCAGCCGGACTCGGGGCCGGTCAGCCAATTACGGACGAACTGCTTGTCGAAGCTGTTCTGCACGACACCGACCTGGTACTCCTCGGCCGGCCAGTACCGCGACGAATCCGGCGTGAAGATCTCGTCGGCCAGCAGCAGGTTGCCGTCGCGATCGGTGCCGAACTCAAACTTGGTGTCCGCGATGATGATTCCTTTCTGGAGCGCGTGTTCGGCGGCCTGCACGTAGATCTGTAACGTGCGGTCGCGCAGTTGGTTGGCGGGGACGGCCCCGACCATCTCAATCACCCGCGTGAAGGGGATGTTTTCGTCGTGGTCGCCCAGTGCGGCTTTCGTCGCGGGGGTGAACAGCGGTTCGGCGAACCTGCTGGCTTCGACCAGTCCCGGCGGCAGAGCGATGCCGCAGACCGTTCCGGTCGCCTGGTAGTCCAGCAATCCCGAGCCGGTCAGGTAACCGCGTGCCACACATTCCACCGGAAGCATGTCCAGCTCGCGCACCACCAGCGCACGACCCAGGACCTCGTCGGGAATGCGTGGATCGTCCGGCGGCCCGGCCAAATGGTTGGGGGCGTCGACGAGGCCGAAGAAGAAGACGCTCATCGCGGTGAGGATGCGGCCCTTGTCCGGGATGGTGCTGTCCAGGACGAAGTCGTACGCCGAGATCCGGTCGGTGGCGACGAGCAGCAGGTGCTCGTCGTCGACGCGATACAGCTCACGGACCTTGCCGCTGGCCAGATGCTGGTAGTCGGACAGTGCGGGCATCCGGTCAGCCTATCGGGCACCTGCAAACCGGCTTTGTGCTGGGATCGGGGCTATGACACCGCGGTTTCTGCCCTACTCCACCAGGCCCGGCCGGCTGGCTGCCCAGCTGTTCAGCGACTTCGCCGTCGTCGTGTGGACGGTGCTCTGGCTGCTCGTCGGGCTGGCCGTCTACGACGCCATCGCCACCATCGCCGACGCCGGCCGGCAAGTCGAGAGCGGCGCGAACGGCATCGCCGGCAACCTCGCCTCGGCCGGGCACAGCGCCCAGCACATCCCGGTGGTGGGCGACACCGTCAGCAAGCCGCTCAACTCCGCCAGCCATGCCGCGCTGGATATCGCGGGTGCGGGCCATGACCTGGACAGCGCGGCGAGCTGGCTGGCCGTGTTGCTCGCGATGGCCGTCATCGCGGTCCCCATCCTCATCGCGGTGCTGCCCTGGTTTTTTCTGCGGCTTCGGTTCTTTCGGCGCAAGTTGACGGTGACCGCGTTGGCCGCCACCCCGGCCGGTGCGCAATTGCTTGCGCTGCGCGCGCTCACCAACCGGCCGCCGCGGAAGTTGATCGCCGTCAGCGCGGACCCGGTCGGTGGGTGGCGCCGCGAGGATCCGGCCACCATCGGGGCCCTGGCCGCACTCGAACTACGGTCGGCCGGCATCGCGATTCGCGGCGGTTAGCAGGACCGCCAAGACAACCAGCAGCCACCTGAGTGTGGCGATGACACCCATGGTGTCGCTGATCCTCACGATTCTTCGCGGAGCTCGACGACGAGGTGCCGAATGCCGGTGTGCCGATTGCTGCGGGCCCATTCGACCGGCCGGACGACCTGCACCCCGCCGAATCGCGACAGCAGCTCTTCGAACAACACCCGTAGCTCCAGCCGGGCCAGATTGGCCCCTAGGCAATAGTGCACACCCTGGCCGAATCCCATATGCGGGTTGGGCTTTCGGGCGATATTGAATTCGTCGGCGTTCTCGAACACGCCGGCGTCGCGATTCGCCGAACCTTCCCAGATTTGTATCTTCTGCCCCGCCTCGATCGACTGCCCGCCCAGCGTGACGTCGCGGGTGGCGGTGCGGCGCTTGGAGGGCGACGGCGACGTCCAGCGCACCATCTCCTCGACCGCCGTGGGCAGCGCGTCCAAATCGTCACGCAGGGAACGCAATTGGTGCGGATGGTGGGCCAGCGCCAGCAGACCGCCCGCGACCGCGTTGCGGGTGGTCTCCGCACCGGCGCTGAACAACAGGCTGAAGAAGAGGTACAGCTCGAGATCGGACAGCGCCGATGCGTCGGCGTCGTCGAGCGTCGCGTTCGCCACCACCGACAGCATGTCGTCGGTGGGGTTTTCCCGCTTGGACGCGATCAACTGCTGCCCGTACTCATACATCCGCGACCCGGCCGCTGCGTCTCTTTCGGAGACCGACAGCTGCGACAGTGCCGCCTTGCGCGAACCGCCGAAGTCGAATTGCGGCTCGATGGCCTCGAACAACCAATGCCGTTCGGATTCAGGGACTCCCAGCAGGATGCAGATCATCTGCATCGGCAGCTCCGCGGCGATGTCGACCAGAAAGTCGAACGGCTCGCCGGGCACCACGGCATCCAGCAGCCGGCGCGCCCTGGCCCGCAGGTCGTCCTCGACAGCGGAGATCATCCGCGGCGTCAGCCCGGAGCTGACCAGCCGCCGAATCTGCGAATGCCGTGGATCGTCCATCATGTTGAGCACCTGACCGGCGATCGCCAGATCCTGCAGCAGCGTGCCGCCGTACGGGCGCGAGCCACCGGTGACCGATGAATACGTCAGCGGATCCTTGAGCACCTCAAGCGTTTCCGCGTACGTTGCCACCGACCAGAACCCCTCACCGTCCGGGGTATTGTCGGTCGGTGAGTGCCAGTACACCGGCGCCTCGCGACGATGGATCGCGAACAGGTCGTGCGGGAACCCGTCAGCGAAGTTGTCCAGATCGGTGAAGTCGATCTCCGCGAGCGCGCCGGCCAGTGTCACAGGATTGCACCCGGGGCGTACTTGGCCGCTTCCGGGTAGCGGTTCACCAGCGCGTCCACCTGCGCCGCCACCTCGTCCACCTGGTCACCGGCGGCGCCGGTGAACGCCTTCTTGTCGGAAAGCGCGGCGTCCAGCGCCGCCCGGTCGAGCGGCAGCCGCTCGTCGGCGGCCAGCCGCTCCAGCAGATCGGGCTCGGCTCCGTGTTCGCGCATGGCCAGCGCGGTCGCGACCGCGTGTTCGCGGATCACGTGGTGCGCGGCCTCGCGGCCCATGCCGGCGCGCACCGCGGCGATCAACACCTTGGTGGTGGCCAGGAACGGCAGGTAGCGGTCCAGCTCGCGGCTGATGACCGCCGGATAGGCGCCGAATTCGTCGAGCACCGTGAGGAACGTCTCGATCTGCCCGTCGATGGCAAAGAAGCTGTCCGGCAACGCCACTCGGCGCACCACCGAGCAGAACACGTCACCCTCGTTCCATTGCGCACCCGCCAGCTCGGCGGTCATCGAGGCGTAGCCGCGCAGCACCACCTGCAGCCCGTTGACCCGTTCGCAGCTGCGGGTGTTCATCTTGTGCGGCATGGCCGACGAGCCGACCTGGCCGGGCGCGAACCCCTCGGTGACCAGTTCGTGCCCGGCCATCAGCCGGATGGTGTGGGCCAGCGACGACGGCCCGGCGCCCAACTGCACCAGCGCCGAAACCACGTCGTGGTCCAGCGACCGGGGATACACCTGCCCGACACTGGTCAAAACCGTTGCGAAACCAAGGAATTCAGCGACACGACGTTCGAGCTCGGTCAGCTTCGCCGCGTCGCCGTCCAGCAGGTCGAGCATGTCCTGCGCGGTGCCCATCGGGCCCTTGATGCCGCGCAACGGATAACGGTCGATCAGCTCGCGCAGCCGAGTCAACGCGATCAGCGTTTCCTGGGCCGCCGACGCGAACCTCTTGCCCAGCGTGGTGGCCTGCGCGGCGACGTTGTGGCTGCGTCCGGCCATCACCAGATCGCGGTAGGCCACCGCCCGCTCGGCGAGCCGCGCGGCCACCGCGACGCCGTGACCGAAGACCAGTTCCAGTGAGCGCCGGATCTGCAGCTGCTCCACGTTTTCGGTCAGATCGCGACTGGTCATGCCCTTGTGCACGTGTTCGTGACCGGCGAGGTCGTTGAATTCCTCGATGCGCGCCTTGACGTCGTGGCGCAGCGCCCGCTCGCGGTCCGCAATCGACGCCAGGTCGACGTCCTCGAACACCCGCTCGTAGTCGGCGATGGCGTCCGCGGGCACCGCAACACCCAGTTCCGCCTGCGCGCGCAGCACCGCCAGCCATAGCCGTCGCTCGGCAACGACCTTGGCCTGCGGCGACCAGATCGCGACCATCTCGGCACTGGCGTACCGGGTGGCCAGCACATTCGGAATGCTCACTTGGTCCTCACGAACACACAGCTTACGGTCGCGGCCATAGCCTATGCGGATGTACTTCGCCGGCGTCGACCTCGCCTGGGCCGCTCGCAACCCGACCGGTGTCGCCGTGGTCGACGCCGGCGGCGCCCTGCTGAACGTGTGTGCGGTCCGCGACGATGACCAGATCCTGGCCGCGCTGCACCCCTATGTGCAAGGCGATTGCCTGGTCGCCTTCGACGCACCGCTGGTGGTGAACAATCCGACCGGCCAGCGTCCCGCCGAGACCGCCCTGAACCGCGATTTCCGCAGGTATGAGGCCGGCACGCACCCCTGCAACACCGGAAGACCCGAATTCGCCGACGGCCCGCGGGCAGGCCGGCTGGCCGCGGCGCTGGGCCTGAGTGTCGACCCGCGATCGCCGGCCGCCCGGCGCGCCATCGAGGTCTACCCCCACGCGGCGACGGTCGCACTGTTCCGGCTGGAACGGACGCTGAAATACAAGGCGAAGCCCGGGCGCACCGTCGACCGGCTCCGATCCGAGCTGTTGCTGCTGATGGACGGCGTCGAACGGCTGGCGCAGGCCCCGGTGCCGCTGCGGGTAGCCGGGCACGACGGCTGGGTCGCGCTGCGCCGGGCCGTCGTTACCGCGCAGCGCAAAAGTGAGCTGCGCCGGGCGGAGGACCCGGTCGACGCCGTGGTCTGCGCTTACGTGGCGTTGTACGCGCAGCGCAGCCCGGCGGACGTGACGATCTACGGTGACCTGGACACCGGCTACATCGTGACGCCGTCGCTGCCGGCGGATCCGAGCCACGGGTAGCGGTCGGTCAGATCTGCACGGGCCGCTGATCGATGGGCGCGAGTACCTCGATCAGGTCGACCACCGCGCCCTGCGCCGCCGCGCGCGGATCCCGACCCTCCACCAGGGCCGACACCACCGAACCATCGACCGCGCAGATCAACGTGCACACCAGGTCGATGTGCACGGAACGGCCCGAGCGCTCGATGGCCTCGGCCACCGCCTCGGCGCGCTGGCGCAGGCTGCGGCGCATGGTCTCGCGTAGCGCGGGCAGTCGCGTGCAGGCGATGTGCCGCTCGTAGCGCGAGATCAGCTGTTCGGTCAGGCCCGGCCCGGATACGTCGCCCACGAGCAGATCTGCCAGCACCTCGGCGATGGTCTCCGGTCCCCGGCGGCGCCGCGACATGGCGCTGACCCGCGACCGCAACTGCGCCACCTCGATCATGGCGATGTGTTCGACGGCGCGTGCGATCAGATCGTCCAGAGATGAGAAGTAATAAGTGGTGGACGCCAGCGGCAAGCCGGCCCGCCGCGCAACCGCCCGGTGCCGCACCGCTTCGAAGCCACCCTCGGACAGCAGCTCGGCGGCGGCGCTGACGAGGGCATACCGCCGGCGTTCTCCTTTTGGAGTAACCGCTGCAGTCACGAGTAGCCATCGTGCCAGCCAAAGTGGTACTGCATTGCCATTTCGGCCAAACGGCCCGGGCATAATGGCCCGCATGCCCGACTTGAGCCGACGCACCCTGTTCGGCCTCGGCGCCAGCGCGGCTCTGGGCGCGGTGGGCGCCTACGGGCTCGACATCCTGTTAGAGCCCCGCACGTCTCGCGCCACGCCGGTATCGGCGGTCGGCACCCAGATGCCGCTCGCGCCGGCGCCCAACCCGCCCCGCGATCCGGCTCCGCCGGCGGCGCCCGCGCCCACCATGGTGACCGGTTCCTTCGTTTCCGCGGCGCGCGGCGGGATGAGCACCAACTGGGCCATCGCCCGTCCACCCGGCCAGACGAAGCCGCTGCGACCGGTGATCGCGCTGCACGGCAAGGGCAGTGACGCGTCCACCGTGATGGCCGGCGGCGTCGAACACGGCCTGGCACAGGCCGTCGATGCCGGGCTGCCACCGTTCGCGGTGGTCGCCGTCGACGGCGGCGGCGGCTATTGGCACAAGCGGTCTTCCGGTGAGGACAGCGGTGCCATGGTGCTCGACGAGCTGATCCCGATGCTGGGCAACCAGAATCTGGACACCTCACGGGTGGCGTTCTTGGGCTGGTCGATGGGCGGCTATGGCGCCTTATTGCTGGGCGGCCGGCTGGGACCGGCCCGCACCGCGGCGATCTGCGCGGTGAGCCCGGCGCTGTGGATGTCCTCGGGGGCGGCCGCACCGGGCGCCTTCGACGGCCCGGACGACTTCGCGGCGAACTCGGTGTTCGGCATGCCCGCCCTGGCCTCGATCCCGATCCGGATCGATTGCGGCGACAGCGATCCGTTTTACGCCGCGACAAAGCAGTTCATCGCGCAACTGCCCAATCCGCCGGCCGGCGGCTTCTCACCCGGTGGACACGACGGGGCCTTCTGGAGCTCGCAGCTACCCGCCGAGCTGACCTGGATGGCACCGCTGCTGACGGCGTAACGAGTTACGCTCGCGGAGGTGACCGGACCTTTCGACTGGACCTTCCCGTACGCCTGGCCACGCAAGCCCATCTTGGCGGAAAACGTTGTGTGCACCTCGCAACCGCTCGCCGCCCAGGCGGGGCTGCGGATGCTCGCGCAGGGCGGCAGCGCGGTGGACGCGGCTATCGCCACGGCCATCACCCTGACAATCGTGGAGCCGGTGTCCAATGGCATCGGTTCGGACGCGTTCGCCATCGTGTGGGACGGCAGGCAACTGCATGGCCTCAACGCCTCGGGCCGCTCGCCCGCGGCCTGGACGCCAGAATACTTCGGCGGCAAGGGCGTTCCGGTGCTGGGCTGGAATTCGGTGACCGTGCCCGGCGCGGTGTCGGCGTGGACCGAGCTGCATGCCAAGTTCGGCAAGCTGCCGTTCGAGCGGCTCTTCGAGCCGGCAATAGCTTACGGCCGCAATGGCTTTCCGGTATCGCCGACAGTCGCGGAGCAATGGTCGGCGCAGGTCCCGCTCTTTGCAAGCCAGCCCGGTTTCGCCCAGGCGTTCCTGCCCGGCGGCCGGGCGCCGAAACCGGGCGAACGATTCAGCTTGCCGGATCATGCCGCGACGCTCGAGACGATCGCCGCCACCAAGGGTGAGGCGTTCTACCGTGGAGAGCTGGCCACCAGGCTGGAAGCGCATGCGCTGGGCAACGGCGGGGCCATGCGGGCCGGCGACCTGGCGGCTCACCGTGCCGACTGGGTGGGCACGGTCGACGGCGGCTACCGCGGATACACGGTGCACGAGATCCCGCCCAACGGTCAGGGCATCGTCGCGCTGATCGCCCTGGGTATCCTGCAGCATTTCGACATGGCCTCGCTGCCAGCGGATTCCGCCGACAGCGTGCACCTGCAGATCGAAGCGGTGAAGCTGGCGTTCGCCGACGCCCAGGCCTACGTGGCCGACATCGAGCACATGCCGCTGGGCCCGGAACGCCTGTTGGACGCGGAGTACCTCAGGCAGCGCGCGGGGCTGATCGACCGCGCGCGGGCCAAGCCGGCATCCGCGGGAGCCCCGTCAGGCGGAACCGTCTACCTGACCGCGGCCGACGCCGCGGGGATGATGGTGTCGATGATCCAGTCGAACTACCTGGGATTCGGCTCGGGCGTGGTGGTGCCGGGCACCGGGATCTCGCTGCAGAACAGGGGCGCGAACTTCGTTGCTTCTCAAGGGCATCCGAATACCGTGGCCCCGAACAAGCGTCCCTACCACACCATCATCCCGGCGTTCGTGACCAAAGACGGCGCACCGGTGATGAGCTTCGGTGTGATGGGCGGGATGATGCAGCCCCAGGGTCACGTGCAAATGATGGTGCGCATCGCCGACCACGGGCAGAACCCGCAGGCGGCGTGCGACGGCCCGCGGTTCCGGTGGGTCGAGGGTATGCAGGTCAGCTGCGAAAAGGGCTTCCCGGACACAACACTGGACGAATTGCGCCGGCGCGGACACGATCTGGTTGCCGTCGACGACTACAACCAATTCGGCAGCTGCCAGGCGATCTGGCGCCTCGAGGACGGCTACTTCGCGGCCAGCGATCCGCGCCGGGACGGACAGGCCGCCGCGTTCTAGACGCTTCTAGACGCTTCTAGACTCGGATCTTCCCGTCGGCCGCCAATTCGGCGATGTCCCTGCGGAAATGGCTGCCCGGCAGCCGAATTGATCGCACGACCTGGTAGGCATTGGCGCGCGCGGCCGTCAGATCGGCGCCCGTGCCCACCACCGAAAGCACCCGGCCGCCCGACGAGACGATCTCACCGTCCTCGCGCCGCGCCGTTCCGGCGTGCAACACCCCGTCGGCCTCCGAGCCGACGATGACGTCTCCTACCCGGGGGCGTCCGGGATAGCTCTCCGCCGCGACCACCACCGTCACGGCGGCACCGTCGTGCCAGCGCAGCTCGCCGAAGTCGGACAGTGTGCCGCTACCGGCGGCGTACAACAGCTGACCGAGTGGCGATTCCAGCAGCGCCAGCACCGCCTGGGTCTCGGGATCGCCGAAGCGGCAGTTGAATTCGACCACCGCGGGCCCGTTAGCGGTGATCGCGAGTCCGGCGTACAACAGTCCGCTGAACGAGCTGCCACGCGCAACCATCTCGGCCGCAACGGGTTCGACGATGTTGCTGACCACGTCGCGATACACCTCGTCCGGAAGCCACGGGACGGGCGCGTAGGCACCCATACCGCCGGTATTGGGTCCGCTGTCGCCATCGCCGACCCGCTTGAAGTCCTGCGCGGGCAGCAGCGGCACCACGGTTTCGCCGTCGACGACGCAGAACAGCGACACCTCCGGGCCGTCCAGGTAGGACTCCAACAGCACCGGGTGGCCGGCCTCGAGCAGCCCGGCGGCGTGCGCGCGGGCGACACCGCGATCCGCGGTCACCACCACGCCCTTGCCGGCCGCCAGGCGGTCGTCCTTGACCACCCAGGCCGCATCCCCCACCGGGGGGCCGAACCGGTCCAGGGCGGCGTCTAAATGCGCCGGGGTATCGACGATTTCACTGGTCGCGGTCCGCACCCCGGCCGCGGCCATGACCTCCTTGGCAAAAGCCTTTGAGCCCTCGATGCGGGCGGCGTCCTTGCTGGGGCCGAAACAGACGATGCCGGCCGCGCGGACCGCGTCGGCCACCCCGAGGACCAGCGGCACCTCGGGACCGATGATCACCAGGTCGGCGCGGACCTCGCGGGCCAGGGCGACGACGTCGTCCGCCGAGGTGATGTCGACGTCGTGCTGCTCGGCCAGCCGAGCGGTGCCCGCGTTGCCCGGCGCGATCGCCAGCCCCGTCACCTGCGGATCTTTGCGGAGCGCCAACAGCAGAGCATGCTCACGGGCACCGGAACCAATTACCAGGACGCGCACGACACGTCAGACTAGCCCCGCCGACGGGCCGACGCCCACCGTCCCGACGATTCAGAGGATTTTCTCCAGCAGTCCCTTGAGTTCGTTGCGCTGCGCGGCGGTGAGGCGGCCGAGGCGCTTGTCGAACTCGTCGGAGAGCAACGACAGCCCCTTGCGGGCTGCTTGGCGCCCGGCCGGGGTGAGCAGCAGCCGGTGGCGACGCAAATCGGCCGGGTCTATCTCGCGGCGCACGAACCCCGCGGCCTCGAGCCGCTTCAAATACAGCGTCACCGTCGCCTTGGGCATGCTCAACGCCGCGGCCAGCTCGGCCGGATAGGGGTGCTCGTCGATCTCGGCGAGCAGGAACAGCTCCTTGGACTCGAGGCCGAGCGCGCAGATGTCGGCCTCGGCGCACGAGATGACCGACAGCAGCACCCGGTAGTTGAGTGACCAGATCTTGGCCGCATCCACTGCAGACATCGACTTGCCAGATCGTTCAGGAATGAACTAGTTTTGATATGAACAACCTCATAGTCGAACAACCTACCAGGGAGTGGACCTCATGCCGCTGGATCAATACGTGACACTCGGACGATCCGGTTTGCGCGTCAGCCCGCTGTGCCTGGGCGCGATGACGTTCGGCGAAGACCTCGGCTGGGGCACCAGTGTGGAAGAGTCCCAACAGATTATCGATCGATACATCGAGCTCGGCGGCAACTTCATCGATACCGCCAACTTCTACACGCGTAGCCACTCCGAGAAGATTATCGGCGACCACGTCGGGCGCCACTCCGCCCGTCGCGACCGGTTGGCGATTGCCACCAAGTTCAGCGGCAACCTGTATCCGGGTGATCCCAACGGCGGCGGCTCGGGCCGTAAATCGCTGGTCAACGCCTGCGAAAACTCGTTGCGCCGCTTGCAAACCGACTACATCGACCTGTACTGGTTGCACATCTGGGACGCGAATACGCCCATCGAGGAAACCATGGCGGCACTCGAGGACCTGGTCCGCGCCGGCAAGGTGCGCTACATCGGCGTCTCGGACACCCCGGCGTGGAAGATCGCCCAGGCCAACCTGATCGCCGGTTTCCGCGGCTGGTCGGCGTTCGTCGGGCTGCAGGTCGAGTACTCGCTGCTGGAGCGCGCCATCGAACAGGATCTCGTGCCGATGGCGTCGGAATTTGGCCTGGGCATCACGCCATGGTCACCGTTGAAGAGTGGCGTGCTGAGCGGCAAGTACACCCGGGCCAACAGCGGCCGGCACACCGCCGACCGCGGCGCCATGGTCGACGCCTTCCTCAATGAGAAGACCTACACCGTGATCGACGAGCTCGAGGTCATCGCGAAGGCACACGAGACCAACGTCGCCAGCGTCGCGCTGGCCTGGGTGCGCGCGCAGCAGGCCGTCTCGTCCGTCATCATCGGGGCCCGCCGGCTCTCCCAGCTCGAGGACAACGTCCGGGCCGTCGACGTGGATCTGAGCGCCGACGAGCTGGCCCGGCTCGACGAGCTGACCAAGCCGCGGTTCGGGTTCCCGCACAATATGCTGGAGATGGCTCCTGGCATCATCAACGGGGGCACGACGATCAACGGCAGCGCCGGGCCGATCTCTGAGTACGTGATGCCCGAAGGCGTTCAGCCGTACTGAGTCTGGTGGCTTACTCGCCCGAGTGCATCTTCAGCGCGGCGTCCACGTTGGCCTTCTTGTCCTCACCGGAACCCTTTGCCGCGGCCTTCTTGCGCTTGGCGACGACGGCATCGACCGCGCCGTTGAGCGCCGACCCGAGCGGAAAGCCCAGGTAGTGGGTGAGGAAGACGGCCATCTCCTTCAGCTCGGTCTCGGTGAGCTCGCCGTTGAGAAGCGCCGCGTTGATCTGGATTTCGGCCAGGTCGCGGTTTCCGATCGCGGTCACCGCCGTCAGCGTCATGATCCGCTTGTCGCGCATCGACAATCCCGGCCGCGTCCAGATGCTGCCGAACAGGTGGTCGACGGTCAGGTCGAAGTACGCGTCGCCCTCGATGTTGGGCATCTCCCAGCCATAGACCTCGTTCATCTTCGCGAGGCCCTTGCTGCGCAGTTCGTCCATTACGCCTCTTCCTTCTTGTGTGGCACCCCGAGGCCGGCGGCCAGCCGTTGGTAGGCCAACTGGGCCAGCGGCAGCTCGACCGAGACCGTCTCGCCGAGGGAAAGCGCCAGGCTCAGGTCCTTCTCGCCGAGCCCGCGAGTGTGCAGGAAAGGCTCGTACAGGAAGTTGTCCGGCTCAATGTCTTTCATGTTGTCGCGCACCATGATCGCGCCCGGACCGCCGGTGAGCGCGTCGGTGTGGCGGACCACCCGGCCCAGGGTCTGCAGATCCAGCCCCGCGGCCTCGGCCAGCTTCATGGCCTCGCATGCCGCCGCGTACGAGGTGAACGTCAACATGTTGCGGGCCAACTTCATTCGGGTACCCGCGCCCGGCTCGCCGGCGTGGACGACCACCGCCGCCCAGTGTTTGAACGCCGGCTTGATCTTCTCGTAGACCTCACGCTCGGCGCCCACCATGGTGGCGAGCTCGCCCTTCGCCGCCGCCGCGGCCCCGCCGCTCACGGGCGCGTCGACGATGTGGATGCCTTGCGGCTTGAGCTCGGCCGCGAATTCGACCGCGGTGGTGTCGCTGATGGTCGAGTGGATCGCGATGACGGTCCCGGGCTTGGCGTGCGCCGCCAGCTCACCGACCACCTCACGCACCTGGGCGTCGTTGAGCACAGTGACATGGACGATGTCGGCCGCGGCGACGTCGGCGACGCTGTCGGCCACGCCGGCTCCCTTTTCGATCAGCGGGGTCATCGCCTCGGTACGGATATCGTAAACCGTTATGCCGCCAGGCCATTCGGTCATCTTCGTGGCCATGGGCGCACCCATGTTGCCCAGCCCGATGTAGCCGAGCTTCAATTCGTCGGTCATGATCGGATTATCTGCCCGCCGTCAACATTGAAGATCTGCCCGGTGATCCAGGACGCCTCGTCGGAAAGCAGGAACAGGCACATGCCGACCAGATCCTCCGGCGTCCCCATCCGCGACAACGGCAGCCCCTTGACGATGTCGTCGACAATCTCTTTGGGGGTAGAGGTCCGGTTGGCCTCGGTGTCGATGGGGCCGGGAGCGATGGCGTTGATCCGGATCTTCTGGCCACCCAGCTCACGGGACAGCTGCTGGGTCAGGCCGTTGAGCCCGACCTTGGCCAGGCCGTAATAGTTCGCGTAAACCCATGCGGCGGTGGATGATTGGTTGACGATCGCTCCGCCGCCGCGCTTGGCCATCTTCTTGTACACCGCACGCGTGCACCACAGCGCTCCGTCCATGTTGACGCTCATGAACCTGCGGTAGTACTCCGGGTCGATGGTGAGCAGGAAGTCCAGCTTCATGCCGCCGAAGATCGCGGCGTTGTTGACCAGGTAGTCGATGCCGCCGAATTCGGCCAGCGTGCGGTCGGCCATCTCCTTGGCCGAGGCGGGGTCGGACACGTCGACCGGAACGCTGATGGCGGTTCCGCCGTCGGCAACGATCTGCTTGGCGACCGCCTCGGCAGCCTCGGCGTTGATGTCGGCGATCACCACCGCCGCGCCCTCGCGGGCCAGCGCCTGCGCGTACGCCTGCCCGATGCCGCCACCTGACCCGGTGACGATGCCGACCTTATTCTCGAATCGCATGTTTTCCTCTCGGTCGCCTTTGTGGCGCGGTCACTGCACGGCGGTGGCAATGGTTTTGACTTCCAGGTACTCCTCGAAGCCGGCCACGCCCATTTCTCGTCCGTTCCCGGACTGCTTGTATCCGCCGAACGGCGCGTCGGCGGAGTACCAGACACCACCGTTGACGTTGACGGTGCCCACCCGCATCCGGGAGGCGAAGTTGGCCGCGCGGTCGGGGTCGGCACCGAACACGGTGCCCGACAGACCATATGGCGAGTCGTTGGCGATGCGCAGTGCGTCGTCCTCGCCGTCGTAGGCGATCACGGTCAGCACCGGCCCGAAGATCTCCTCGCGGGCGGGCCGCGCGTCATTGGTCAGGCCGGCGATCACGGTGGGCTCGATGAAGAAGCCGCGGTCCCGGTCAGCCGGGCGGCCACCGCCACAGGCGAACGTCCCGCCCTCGGCGATCGCCAGATCGAGGTAGCTCTGCACGCGCTCCCGCTGCCGGGCGGAAATCACCGGCCCGCACACGGTTCCGGAGTCGTCGGGGTCGCCGGGCTTGATCGAGGCCATGGTGCCCGCGGCGATGGCGACGGCCTCGTCGTAGCGGTCCCGCGGCACCACCAGCCGGGTCGTGATGGCGCAGCCCTGCCCGGCGTGCATGGCCGCGGTGAACGCCGACATCGAGCATGCCCCGCCCAGGTCGGCGTCATCGAGGACGACGAACGCCGACTTGCCGCCCAGCTCCAGGAACACCCGCTTGATGGTGGCGGCGGCATCGGCCATCACACTGCGGCCGGTCGCGGTCGATCCGGTGAACGAAACCATGTCCACCCGAGGGTCTTTGGATAACAGCGCGCCGAGTCGATGGTCGTTGGATGTGACGATGTTGACGACGCCGGGAGGGAAGTCGGTGTGTTCGGCGATGATTTCCCCGAGCACGGCCGCGCACCAGGGCGTGTCCGGTGCGGGCTTGAGCACCACGGTGTTGCCGGCCGCCAGCGCGGGGCCCAGTTTGGCGAGGTTGATCTGGTGCGGGAAGTTCCACGGGGTGATGGCACCGACGACCCCGACGGCTTCGCGCGCGATCGTGCGCCGGGTCGGGATGCCCATCGGCGATGCCTGCCCGAGGTCTTGGTTCCACTCGTAGGACTCGGCGGTGTCAGCCGCGAAGCTCAAGTCGCCGACCGGTCCCTCCAACTGGGCGGCCGAGGTGAGCATCCGCGGGGCGCCGACCTCGGCGATGGTGATGTCGCGCAGTTCTTCGATGTGGTCGCGCATCGCGTCGCGCAGCTGCCGGATGCACCGCACCCGCAGCCCGGTGTTGCGGGACCAGTCCGTCTCGTCGAAGGCGCGTCGCGCGGCGTCGATGGCGCGGTCCATGTCGGTGGCGTCGGCGTTGGCGGCGACGCCCAGCACCTCCTCGGTGGCCGGGTTCACCGTCGGGAAGTTCCCGGCGCTACCGGCCGACAGCTTGCCGTCGATGAAGAGTTCACTCACGCCGTCGGCCAACAAGGCCATGTCCCGCTCCCGTCTGTGCGCGGTTCACCCGGCACGCCAACCTAGTGGACAGTTGTCCGATATTGTCCGCTCGAACCATAGCCGCCAGGGCATCGCCGCGGCAAGGGCCGAACCCGGACGGCGCCGGAACTACGCCGGAAAATGCGGCGTCAGCTGGATATTTGCCGGACAGGCTTGCTTCGCCCCGTTTTGATCGATTAGCTTGGACATGTGTCCAGCGACGCACTGGTGACAATCACTTCAGACGGCGGCCGCCGGACCGGTCAGCCGGAGCGCAATCGTCGCCAGGAGGAGACGTTTCGCAAGGTGCTGGTGGCCGGCATCGAGACGCTGCGGGAGAAGTCGTACGCCGACCTGACGGTGCGCGCGGTCGCCGCCCGCGCCAAAGTGGCCCCGGCCACCGCGTACACCTACTTCTCGTCGAAGAACCACCTGATCGCCGAGGTCTATTTGGACTTGGTGCGCCAAGTTCCGTTCTTCACCGACGTCAACGACCCGATGCCGGTCCGGGTGGACAAGGTGTTGCGTCACCTGGCGCTGGTGGTCGCCGACGAGCCCGAGGTCGGCGCCGCATGCACGACGGCACTGCTCGGCGGCGGCACGGACCCGGCGGTGGGTGCCGTGCGCGACCGCATCGGGGCCGAGATCCACCGCCGCATCGCGGCGGCCATCGGGCCCGGCGCCGACCCGAACACGGTGGCCGCGCTCGAGATGATGTTCTTCGGCGCATTGGTGCAGGCCGCCAGCGGCCAGTTCACCTACCACCAGATCGCCGACCAATTGGCCTATGTAGTGAGCCTGATCCTGCCCGGGCGGACAAACCAGGAGACGAAAAGCTAAATGACCGTCCATGTGGGCGACCACGAGTTGGTCCTCGACCCCTACGACTACGACTTCCACGAAGATCCGTACCCCTACTACAAGCGGCTGCGCGACGAGGCTCCGCTGTATCGCAACGACGAGCTGAAGTTCTGGGCATTGTCGCGGCACCAGGACGTGCTGCTGGGATTCCGCAACAGCACAACGCTTTCCAACAAGTACGGCGTCTCGCTGGACCCGGCGTCACGCGGCCCACACGCCAGCAAGACGATGTCCTTCCTGGCGATGGACGATCCAGCTCACCTGCGGCTGCGGACGCTGGTCTCAAAAGGCTTCACCCCGAGACGGATTCGCGAACTCGAGCCACGCGTCACCGAGATCGCGGTGCAGCATCTCGACACCATGCTCGACAAGGCCGAGGACGGCGCGGTCGACTACGTCGACGAGTTCGCCGGCAAGCTGCCGATGGACGTCATCTCCGAGCTGATGGGCGTGCCCGAGCCGGATCGGGATCAGGTGCGGGCCTGGGCCGACGGGGTGATGCACCGCGAGGAAGGCGTCACCGACGTGCCACCCGAGGCGGTCGAGGCCTCCCTCAACCTGATCGTCTACTACCAGGAGATGGTGGCCGAGCGGCGCGAAAAGCTGACCGACGATCTCACCTCGGCGCTGTTGGAGGCCGAGATCGACGGCGACCGGCTCACCGACGACGAAGTGCTCGGCTTCATGTTCCTGATGGTGATCGCCGGCAACGAGACCACCACCAAACTGCTTGCCAACGCCGCCTTTTGGGGTCACAAGAATCCGGATCAGCTGACGCCGGTGTACGAGGACCCGTCGCGGGTGCCACTGTGGGTCGAGGAGACCCTGCGCTACGACACATCCAGTCAGATCCTGGCCCGCACCGTGTCCGGCGAGCTCACCCTCTACGACACCACCATTCCCGAGGGCGACGTCCTGCTGCTACTCCCCGGGTCCGGGCATCGCGACGAGCGGGTCTTCGACAATCCCGACGACTACCTGATCGGGCGCGACATCGGGCCCAAACTGTTGAGTTTCGGTAGCGGCGCACACTTCTGCCTGGGCGCGCATCTGGCGCGGATGGAAGCCCGGGTCGCGCTCACCGAGTTGTTCAAGCGAATCCGCGGATACCAGGTGGACGAGGCCAACGCCGTCCGCGTCCACTCGAGCAATGTCCGCGGATTCGCTCACCTACCAATGACCGTGGAGGTCCGCTGAATGCCCCGCTTTGCACCCTTGCCCGAACGCCGGCCCGCCATCGTGGCCGGCGCTTCCTCCGGCATCGGAGAGGCAACCGCCATCGAACTCGCGGCGCACGGTTTCCCGGTCGCGCTGGGCGCCCGCCGGGTGGAGAAGCTCAACGACATCGTCGGCAAGATCAATGCCGAGGGCGGTGAGGCGGTCGGATTCCACCTGGACGTCACCGACCCGAACTCGGTGAAATCGTTTGTCGCACAGTCGACCGAGGCGCTCGGCGAAATCGAGGTACTGGTGGCCGGCGCCGGTGACACCTATTTCGGCAAGCTTGCCGAGATCACCACCGACGAGTTCGAGTCACAGCTGCAGATCCATCTGGTCGGCGCGAACCGGCTGGCCGCTGCGGTGCTGCCGGGCATGCTCGACCGGCAGCGCGGCGACCTGATCTTCGTGGGTTCCGACGTGGCCCTGCGCCAGCGTCCACACATGGGCGCCTACGGCGCGGCCAAGGCCGCGCTTGTCGCGATGGTGACCAACTTCCAGATGGAGCTTGAGGGCACCGGCGTGCGGGCCTCGATTGTGCATCCCGGCCCGACCAAGACGTCGATGGGCTGGAGCCTGCCCGCCGAGAAGATCGGACCCGCCCTGGAGGACTGGGCCAAATGGGGTCAGGCCCGACACGACTACTTCCTGCGCGCGGCGGATCTGGCGCGGGCCATCACCTTCGTCGCCGAGACGCCGCGCGGTGGCTTCATCGCGAACATGGAGCTTCAGCCCGAAGCACCGCTGGCCGACAACAAAGATCGCCAAAAGCTCGCGCTCGGCGAAGAAGGGATGCCAGGACATGGCTGACGCAACCACGGCGAACACCGCCGTCGTGCCCCGGGTTTCCGGCGGCGAGGAAGAGCACGGTCACCTCGAGGAATTCCGCACCGACCCAATCGGTTTGATGAAGCGCGTCCGGGAGGAATGCGGCGACGTCGGCTGGTTCCAGCTGGTCGACAAACACGTCATCCTGCTGTCCGGCGCCCAGGCCAATGAATTCTTCTTTCGCTCCGCCGACGAGGACCTGGACCAGGCCGCGGCGTATCCGTTCATGGCGCCGATCTTCGGCAAGGGCGTGGTGTTCGACGCCAGCCCGGAGCGGCGCAAGGAGATGCTGCACAACTCGGCGCTGCGCGGCGAGCAGATGAAGGGCCATGCCGCGACCATCGAGGCTCAGGTCAAGGGGATGATCGCCGACTGGGGCGACAAGGGCGAGATCGAGCTGCTCGACTTCTTCTCCGAGCTGACCATTTATACCTCGACGGCCTGCCTGATCGGCGTCAAGTTCCGCAACCAGCTCGACCACCGGTTCGCCGAGTACTACCACGAGCTGGAGCGCGGCACCGACCCGCTGTGCTACGTCGACCCCTACCTGCCGATCGAGAGCTTCAGGCGCCGCGACGAGGCCCGCGTGAAACTCGTTGCGCTGGTGCAGGAGATCATGAACGAGCGGCTGGCCAACCCGCCGAAGGACAAGGCGGACCGGGACATGCTCGACGTGCTGGTGTCGATCAAGGACGAGGAGGGCAAGCCGCGCTTCTCGGCCGACGAGGTCACCGGAATGTTCATCTCGCTGATGTTCGCGGGGCACCACACCAGTTCCGGGACCTCTGCGTGGACACTGATCGAGCTGATCCGCCACACGGACGTCTACGCCGAGGTGCTGGCCGAGCTCGACGAGCTCTACGCCGACGGGCAAGAGGTGAGTTTTCATGCGCTGCGGTCGATCCCGAAGCTGGACAACGTGGTCAAGGAGACCCTGCGGCTGCACCCCCCGCTGATCATCCTGATGCGGGTGGCCAAGGGCGAGTTCGAGGTCGAGGGCTTCCCGATTCACGACGGTGACTTCGTCGCGGCATCGCCGGCGATTTCGAACCGGATCCCCGAGGACTTCCCCGACCCGGACGCGTTCAAGCCAGACCGCTACAACAAGCCCGAGCAGGCCGACATCGTCAACCGGTGGACCTGGATCCCGTTCGGCGCGGGCCGGCACCGCTGCGTCGGCGCTGCGTTCGCCCAGATGCAGATCAAGGCGATCTTCTCGGTCCTGTTGCGCGAGTATGAATTCGAGATGGCGCAGCCGGCGGACAGCTATCACAATGACCACTCCAAGATGGTGGTGCAGCTGGCCCGGCCGGCCAAGGTCCGGTATCGCAAGCGCAGCGCGTAAGGAGCTACTCCGATGGGCGGATTCAGGATCGAGGCGGATCTGGATTTGTGTCAGGGCCACGCCATGTGCGAGTTGGAGGCGCCGGATTACTTCCGGGTGCCCAAGCGGGGCAAGGTGGAGATCCTCGACCCCGAACCACCCGAAGACGCCCGCGACGAAGTCGAGCGCGCGGTCGATATGTGCCCAACGCAAGCACTTTTCCTCAAAGAGAAAGAAGATTGACGATGGCGTCACACTCGCGTGAAGAACTCGAGGCATGGGTCGACCGTTGGCTGCAGGTCAATAAGGACTGCGAGAAGGCCGGTGACTGGCGACCGTTGGCGGACTTCTACGCCCAAGACGCCACGTACGGCTGGAACATCGGCCCCAAGGAAGACGTGATGTGCGTAGGGGTCGACGAAATCCGTGACATCGCCCTGGGCTTGGAGATGGAGGGCCTGGAGAACTGGGTGTATGAGTATCAGAAGGTGCTCATCGACGAGAAGCAGGGCGAGATCGTCGGCTTTTGGAAGCAGATCGTCAACAAGACCGACGGCACCCGGGACGAGATCTACGGCATCGGCGGCAGCTGGTTCCGGCTCAACGCCGAACAGCAGATCGAGTGGCAACGCGACTTCTTCGACTTCGGTCACGTCGCGTACATGTTCGGCAAGCTCATCGAATCCGGGGACCTGAGCGAGGGCATGCAGAAGCGGATCGAGCGCAGCATCGCCGGCGAAAAGCTGCCCGGCTACTACCCGCTTGGCGAGGCCCCCGTCCCCATCTGGTGACCTCCCGACCGGTTGGTGGTCCCCCCCTCTTTACAGCCCGGTGACGAAGGTCATAATGGTCTGCGAATGAGAACACGTTCTAACTTGCCGTCCGGCACCGGCCGGCCCCTTTCACCGACACTCGGGTCAGGGCATGCTGATGGAGGTCCTTCATGAAAACAAAAGGCGCACTGATCTGGGAGTTCAACCAGCCCTGGTCCATCGAGGAAATCGAGATCGGCGACCCGCAGGCGCACGAGGTCAAGATCCAGATGGAAGCGGCCGGGATGTGCCATTCGGATCACCATCTAGTTACCGGCGGCATACCTATGGCCGGCTTCCCGGTGCTCGGCGGGCATGAGGGCGCCGGCATTGTCACCGAGGTCGGTCCGGGCGTCGAAGACATCGCCCCGGGTGACCACGTCGTGCTGTCCTTCATCCCGTCGTGTGGTCAGTGTCCCACCTGTCAGGCGGGCATGCGCAACCTGTGCGACCTGGGCGCCGGTCTGCTCGGCGGCGCCGCGGTGTCCGACGGCACCTTCCGCATCCAGGCCAAGGGCCAGAACGTCTACCCGATGACACTGCTGGGCACGTTCTCCCCGTACATGGTCGTGCACCGCAGCTCGGTGGTGAAGATCGACCCGTCGGTGCCGTTCGAGGTGGCCGCGCTGGTCGGCTGCGGCGTCACCACCGGCTACGGTTCGTCGGTCCGCACCGCTGACATCCGCCCGGGCCAGGACGTCGCCATCGTCGGCGTCGGCGGGGTCGGCATGGCGGCGCTGCAGGGAGCCGTCAACGCCGGCGCCCGCTACGTCTTCGCGATCGACCCGGTGGAGTGGAAACGGGACCAGGCACTGAAATTCGGCGCCACCCACGTGTACCCCGACATCATGGCCGCGATGGCGGGCATCGCCGAGGTCACCTACGGCCTGATGGCGCACAAGGTCGTGGTCACCGTGGGCGAGCTGCAGGGCGCCGACGTCGACAACTACCTGAACATCACCCAAAAGGGCGGCACCTGCGTGCTGACCGCCATCGGCAGCCTGCTGGACACCAACGTCAACCTGAACCTGGCGATGCTGACCCTGATGCAGAAGAACTTGCAGGGCACCATCTTCGGCGGCGGCAACCCGCAGTACGACATTCCGCAGCTGCTGTCGATGTACAAGGCCGGCAAGCTGAACCTGGACGACATGATCACCCGCCAGTACAAGCTGGAGCAGATCAACGACGGCTACCAGGACATGTTGGACGGCAAGAACATTCGCGGCGTTATCCGCTTTACCGACGCCGACCGCTAGCCGCCGATCAGCCGCGTCCGTGGAGTGAAATGACCGAAACCACGAAAGCCCAAGAGTCCCAGGCGTCCCCGGCCCTGGCCGCGTCGCAGTCGTCGTGGCGGTGCGTGCAGGCGCACGACCGGGAGGGCTGGCTGGCGCTGATGTCCGACGACGTCGTCATCGAGGACCCGATCGGCAAGTCCGTCACCAACCCCGACGGCGCCGGCGTCCGCGGCAAGGAGGCCGTCGGGGCGTTCTTCGACACCAACATCGCCGCAAACCAGCTCTCGATCACCTGCGAGGAGACCTTCCCCTCGAGTTCGCCCGACGAGATCGCCCACATTCTGGTGCTCAACAGCAAGTTCGAGGGCGGCTTGACCAGCTCGGTGCGAGGCGTGTTCACCTACAAGGTCAACGACGCGGGGCTGATCACGAACATGCGCGGCTACTGGAATCTCGAGATGATGCAGTTCGGCCAGGAAGGGTGAGCCACGGGCGATAAAGTCGGCGCACCTATGCTGTGCACATGGCGTCGATCTTCACCAAGATCATCAACCGTGAACTCCCCGGCCGCTTCGTCTACGAGGACGACGACGTCGTCGCGTTCCTGACGATCGAGCCGATGACCCAGGGCCACACGCTCGTCGTGCCGCGCGCCGAGATCGACAACTGGCAGGACGTCGACGGCGCGGCCTTCGCCCGGGTCATGTCCGTGAGCCAGTTGATCGGCAAGGCGGTGAGCAAGGCCTTCAGAACCGAGCGGTCCGGCCTGATCATTGCCGGGCTCGAGGTGCCGCACCTGCACGTGCACGTGTTCCCCACCCGCAGCCTCAGCGACTTCGGCTTCGCCAACGTCGACCGCAACCCGTCGGCGGAATCGCTGGACGAGGCCCAGGCCAAGATCAAGGCGGCGCTGGCTCAGTTGACGTGAACCGGCTCCGGCGCGGACACGTCACTGATGCGCGGCAGCGTCACCCGGAAGCGGCAGCCCTCACCCGGCGCGGTGGTCACGCTGACGGCACCGCCGTGCGCGCGCACCAATGACTCGACGATGGACAGCCCCAGTCCGGTGCCGCCGCTGGCCCGCGCCCGCGACGAGTCGGTGCGATAGAACCGCTCGAAGACGCGGGACGCGTCCTCCTGGTTCATGCCGGGGCCCTTGTCCGCTACTTCGAGCACCGCATCGTTGCCGTCGGTGCCGACCCGCACGGTGACATCGGCGCGTTCCGGGGTGTGCTGCACGGCGTTGGCGACGAGGTTGCTCAGCACCTGCCGGATCCGTGCTTCGTCACCGAGCACCTCGGGGGTGCCCGGCCCGTCGAGCACCTCCATGGTGATGGTGCGGTTGGGGGCCATCGCCTGCCCGTCATGGACGGCGTCGCTGGCCAGCGCCAGCAGGTCCACCCGATGGTGCTCGAGCGGTCGTTGCACATCGAGGCGGGCCAGCAGCAGCAGGTCGTCGACCAGTAGGCCCATCCGGGAGGCCTCGCTTTCGATCCGCGACAGCAGCATCGCGACGTCGCGGGCGGCACCCTGGCGGTACAGCTCGGCGAAGCCGCGGATGGTCGTCAGCGGCGTGCGCAGTTCGTGGCTGGCGTCGGTGATGAACCGCCGCATCCGCTCCTCGGAGCTGCGGGCCTTCTCCGCGGAAGACTCCGAGGACGCCAGCGCCTGCTGAATCTGCGTCAGCATTCCGTTGAGCGCCTGGGACAACCGGCCCACCTCGGTCCGCGGATCCCGTTCTGGCACACGCCGATCCAGCTGGCCCGCGGCGATGTCGGCGGCGGTGTGTTCAACCTCGGTCAGCGGCCGCAGGCTGCGCTGCACCACCGCGAAGCTGGCGATCCCCACGACGGCCAGCACCGCCGCCCCGATGCCCACCTGCAACCAGACCAGCGAGCTGACCGTGTGCTGAACGTCGGACAGGTCGATCGCGACCGTGGTCAGTCCGTGCGGGCCGTGCACCGAGACGGCCCGCCACTGGATGTCCGAGCCGTTCACCGAGGGCAGCGTCGTCGGGTTGGGGCCCACGTCGTTGTCGGGCGGTAGCGCCGGTTCGGCGTTGCGGTCATTGATGGCGGTGAACGGGGTGCCGTTGGTGCCGACACCGCGCACGTAGAACTTCGACGGCGGCCGGCCCGGATCGGGGCCCTCGTAGGGCGGCGGCGACTGGCGCCGCGGATTCTGTGCCCAGCCGCGGGACGCGTCGAGCAGTGTGGAGTCGATGCGGCTGACCAGGCTGTGCCGCAGGATCGACGTCACCGCGATGCCGGACACGGCGAGACCGCAGGCGACCAGGGCCAGGGTGGCGGCGACGAGCCCTATCCGGAGGGGCAATTCACGTCGAGGCTTGGTTCCCATCTACCCCTTCTTCGCTACCGGTGCCGGCCACGCGCCGGCTCAGCGCGGTTCCCGCAGCACGTAACCCACTCCGCGCAGGGTGTGCAGCAGCCGCTTTTCCCCGGTGTCGATCTTGCGGCGCAGATACGACACGTAGGACTCGACGACATTGACGTCACCTCCGAAGTCGTAGCGCCACACGTGGTCGAGGATCTTCGGTTTGCTCAACACCGTGCCCGCATTGATCACAAAGTAACGCAACAGGGTGAATTCGGTCGGCGACAGCGACACCGGCTGACCGGCCTTCCACACTTCGTGGGTTTCCTCGTCGAGCTCGATGTCGGCGAAAGTGAGCCGCGCGCTACGCGGTTCGGCCCCGCCCTTGCCTGCGCGGCGAAGGATGACCCGCAGCCGGGCGACCACCTCTTCGAGGCTGAACGGCTTCGTCACGTAGTCGTCCCCGCCCAGCGTCAGGCCGGCGATCTTGTCCTGCAGGGAATCCCGGGCGGTCAGAAACAGTGCGGGGGCGTCGATACCGTCGGCGCGCAGTCGCCGCAACACCCCGAAACCGTCCATGCCCGGCATCATCACGTCGAGGATCACCGCGTCGGGACGCGCCTCGCGCGCCCGATCCAGGGCCTGGGCGCCGTTGGTTGCCGTATGAACCTCGAACCCCTGGAACTTGAGACTCACCGAGAGCAGCTCGACGATGTTGGCTTCGTCGTCGACCACGAGGACGCGAGCCTCCGGTTTGCTGTCAGTGGGGGTTGCCGATGTCATCTGATGTTCATGTCCCTTACTTGAACGTTTGCTATGTGACGGTTGTGCACTTCCTGAAAGCTCAGTGCCAACCAACTGATAGTAGTCTGCCAGGAATCGTCGCATTGCCTTGGACGTAGCGCCCTTGCCGGCCTGCGTCGCGAATACACTCGGGACCATGAGCCTCGCCAGAAACATCGCGTCGGCCGCGACCGCGCCCGCCCGGGTGGGGCTGGCCGCCGCGGATGTGAGCCTGAGCGTCGCGAGCGCGGCCGTCGGCGTGGCGAAACGGGCTCTGGGTGAGGGCGGAACCGCCGGCACCAGCGCGATGACCTCCATGCTCGGCATCGACGACGCGATCGTCCGGGCCAACCGGCTGGCCAGGCTGCTCGACGACGACGCCCCGCTGGGCCGGGCCATCGCGGCGGACGGCCCGATCGACCGCTTGCTGCGCCCCGGCGGGGTGGTCGACATGCTGACGGCCGAGGGCGGCCTGCTGGACCGGCTCACGGCCGAGGGCGGCGCCCTGCACCGCACGCTGCAGCCCGGCGGGCTGGCCGATCAGCTGGTCGCCGAGGACGGTCTGATCGAGCGGCTGCTGGCCGAGGACGGGCTGGCCGACCGGTTGCTCGCCGAGGGCGGCCTGGTCGACAAGCTGACGGCGAAGAACGGCCCGCTGGATCAGCTCGCCGACGTCGCCGACACCCTCGCCCGGCTGACGCCCGGGATGGAGGCGCTCGAGCCCGCCATCGCCACGCTGCAGGACGCCGTCATCGCGCTCACCATGGTGGTCAACCCACTGAGCAACATCGCCGACCGAATTCCGCTGCCCGGGCGCCGGCGCCCCTCGTCGCGGGCGGTGCGCTCAACACGCGTGATCGACACCGACAACTGACCGATTAGGCTGGGTCCGTTCAACCCCGCCTCCTTAGCTCAGTGGTAGAGCACTCGCCTTGTAAGCGAGCGGTCGTCAGTTCAATCCTGACAGGGGGCTCAGCCAAATCATGGTGTTCACCTGCGATGACTTCCATGAGGCCGCAGCGCAAGCGTGTTCGAAGATCGCTCAGTGTCACGACAGTGTCACAACCTTCTGCAAAGTGGCCGCCGCCGCCTGCAAGGCGTCGTTCTGAGCGTGCACATAGGTCCGCATAGTGAATGCCGGGTCAGCGTGACCGAGCCATGCTGAGATGACTGCAATCGGCACGGCCTGTGCGTGCATGATGCTGGCGCAGGAATGGCGCGCGTCGTGGAGGCGGATCTGCCGCACCTTGGCCTCCCCGCAAAGTTCACGCCAGAAGTCGCTCAAGGTGTCCGGATGGTACGGACGACCCGCGTCATCAACGACGACGTGGTCCCCCTCTCCTACGTAATGGGGACCAAGCTGCAGCCGCTCCGCGGCCTGGACGGCTTTGGCTCGCTTGAGCGCCTTCGCCAGTGCCGGCGTCAACGGGAGCGTCCGCGCCGACCGCTCAGTCTTTGGATTCTTGTCATGGATTTTGCCGCCGACCGACACCCGGTTATGCGCGACGGTCAGCGTTCCAGCGTCGCCATCGGGATTGAGCTCCACGTCTGACCAACGCAACCCGCTGATCTCTCCCCGCCTCAAACCAGCCAGGGCGAGGTGCCATGCATGGCCAAGTCGATTGTTCTCGACGTGCTTAAGCAACTGGCGGACCTCCTTCTCATCGAAGGTCTTCAACTTCGCCTCCGGCCGCCTCAGCCGCTTGACCAACGCAGCGACATCGCGCGCCAGCGCGCCTTGTCTGACCAGATCGGCGAGCACACGTGAGATGAGGTTCAGCATCGGGTTAATCGAGTTGGCAGTCCACGGTCTCTTCTGATCGGGGAACGATCCGTCAACCAGGTCAGTAACGAGTCGGTCGAGATGGGACTTGGTGAGTTGCTGCACCGGCATCTCGCCATGACGATCGCGCAGCGGCTTCAGGGCGTGCGTGTAAGCGGCACGTGTCGTTGGCTCGATATCGTGCATTCCAGCGAGCCAGTCCCGGCACGCCTTCTCGATCGTGAGAACCGAGCGAGCGACGAACGTGCCATCAATGGCGCCGCCGGTGATTTCTGCCAGCGCCTTGCGCGCTTCGCGTTCGGACGCGTAACGCCGTCGCACCTGGCGGCGCCTCCCGTCCGCGGCCTGACCGGCATCAACTGTGAGCTGGTAGCGCACAACACGCTTCCCCGTCTTACGGTCGCCTATGTCAACCTTCTTGATCTGAGGTGGTAACTGCTGCCGACTCATGGCCTCACGCCTTTCGCATGCCCTTGTGCGTCTTCGGGAGCAGGCCGTCACTGCGGCATAACTCGACGTAGCGGGCCGCCGTCCGGTAGGAGACGTCAAACTCGTCGCGGACCGCCTCTAATGGCCTTGTTGCAATGTTTTCCCGGTACACCTCTGCCGTCTTTCGGAGCAGCTCCTGCGTGACCTTGCGCCGGCCGGCCTTCCGGGCGTGTTCAATCGCCTTGCGACCGCTTCGCTCACCCGAAACGCTGCGAAAGCCGTCTTGCGTCAACCGATATGTGCATTCGGACAGGATGTCTTCGATCCAGTTTGAAAGATCTATGGCTTCCAGGTCGGACGGCCGCAATCCTCGACCGTCCGACCTCGCGACGAGATGGATCTCCGTACACTCTGGAATACCTTGCCGGACTGTAATTTTCAGCTTTCGGATCGGTGCACTACGGTCGCGTGAGAAGTCGACGTCGACTTCGCCAGGAATGAAGACGCCGTCTGATCCGATCGGCACCAGACTGTTGAAGACGTAGTTCGCTTTGCCAAACGGCAGGTCTATTACAAACGGCATGTCAGGGCCGATTACTGGCCGGCCATCCTCCACGTCGCCGCGGATTTCGGCCAACGCTCCCGCGATCACATAGTTGGAAACCTCATCCACAGCGCGCTTTTCCTGTGTTCGGATCTGCCGAGTCCGCTCACCTCGTTCTTTCGTCGACGCCGCTCCACCCTCACATCTATGCCATTAAAACCTTGCCATTGTCACTAGCGTGAGTATGCCACTGCATCTGAAGATGTCAATAGACCGCTGACACACAAGCGGAAATGACGGAATAGCAGCGGAGGATCAATGAGCGGCATGACACGTCGCCTGGTATCGATACCAGACGCCCGGTTGGAGCTCGGCGGCATCGGCCACACCACGCTTTATGAGCTCGTTAAACGCGGCGAACTCAAGAAGGTGAACATCGGACGACGCGGTTTCATCACCGCGGAATCCCTTGTGGCCTATGTGGATCGCCTCACTGAAGCGGCAACGGCATGAGCCCACCAAAAGAAGTCAAGGGCCGAACCCCGAACCACCAGGACCGACCCTCAACCAATCACATCAATGGCCACCACGCCACCACCGTCGATTCTAAGGCATATCGACGACAAGACGGCTACACAGCGCTGAACACCGAGGACCTCCAGGACGGGGCTGTCCTCGCCGCTGCTGCCGAGCGCGGCTATCGGATCGCAGTGCGATGCCTTGACTGCGGACACTGGCTTGCTGCGCCCGTCTCCGTGGCCGCTCACCGCGGCCCGCGCTGCCGTGCTCGGGTAGGTGGCGTCGGATGACGATCATTGGTTCACAGCAGGTCTCCTGGCCTGAAGTGCATCGCTATCTCGAAGCCGTGCTTGCCCAAGCCAACGCCGGACCGTTGCCGTGGGCCGGCGCACCCGAGTGGTGTGCGATGTCTGACGGCGACCCTCGAAAACTGCTCGCTCTTGCAGTCGATGGAGAACACCACGTCCTCCGCAAAGAGGTAGCCCAGGCGGCCCACGCTGAGGCCAGTAGGGCGATCTCGGCGGCCGCCGACTGGTCTGGTATCGGCAACGAGATTCGCCGGCGTCGCGGTTCGTCGCGCTTACCGCGGCGGGGGGTCGCGTGAATATAGAGCCGGATATCAACTGCCCGCACTGCGGGCCGGTCATCTTGTGCCCCCACACGAGCTCCAACGTCAGTGCAAGTTCGAACCAGGCTCCCACCAATTGGGGCGACTTCAACTGGACAGGCAACTTCCTCGAGAACAGCCGGCGCATCAAAGCATCGGCCGAAACGCAAGAAGCGAATCCAGGCCCAGGACGGATCGATGCGGCGCCTCCCGGTGGAAACCCCACCTATGTCAGGGCCGCAATCGGTGCAGAGCTGCAGCGGCTCGCTTCGTCCCGCGAGGGTTCTCGGAACGACACGCTGCTCCGGGTTGCTTGCAACGTCTACGAGTTCGTCAAAGGCGGCCACGCGAGCCAGACGGCGGTGCACACCGAACTGACACGGATCGCTGCCGCAATCGGCCTGCAGCAGAGCGAGATCCGCGCCACATTGCGGTCAGCATGGGAACGGGTAGGGCCCCGCGACGTGCCTTCGTTGAGAGGTGCAGTGTGACCGCGGCAAACCTCGACAACATCATCATTGGCAACAATGGCGAGCCGGTCGACCTGCACGAACTCGCAGTCTTAGACGAAGTTCGTAAACTCCGAGCCCGCCGGGACGCGCGCCGGTGCCTCAACGCCGAAGACCGGCCTGCCCTTGCGCCTCCGCCAGTCAAACCGTTTGCAGACTGGATCAATCAGCCCGTTAACCCGATCAGGTATCGGATTGAAAGCTTGGCCCCAGCCAATGCGCGCGTTCTGCTCGCCGCGCAGTTCAAAGCGGGCAAGACAAGCCTTATTGCCAACCAGGCCCGGGCCCTGACTGACGGCGACCCATTCTTGAACAACTTCACGGTCAATGCCCCAGCGAGGCACCTCGTCGTGATCGACGACGAGCTCGATGAGGACATGCTGCGGGAGTGGCTTCGCGCGCAGAATATTCGCAACACCACCGCGATCGCTGAAGTCATAGCGCTGCGCGGGCTAGTCGCCTCGTTCAACATCCTGGACGATCATGTCCGCGACCAATGGGTGCGCCGGCTACGTGACCACGCCTGCGACTACTTGATCCTCGACTGCCTGCGTCCCGTCCTGGACGCGTGCGGGCTTGACGAGAGCCGAGATACTGGCCAATTCCTGCTGGCATACGACGAATTGCTCAGCCAGGCAGGGATCGGTGACTCAACCATCGTTCACCACATGGGCCATAGCAACGAGCGATCTCGTGGGGACTCGCGGCTTCTCGACTGGCCCGACGTGCTGTGGAAGATCGTGCGTGAGAACGAGGACCCAGCATCCAGTCGGTACTTCTCGGCCTACGGGCGTGGCGTCGATGTGCGCGAGGGCAGATTGACGTACGACGTCGACTCACATCGCCTTACCTACGTCGGTGGCTCTCGTGGCGACGCTGAGTCAGAAGCCGCGTTCCCGGCGGTCATTCAACTACTCGCGGCATTGGCCAAGAGCGGTGAAGACGATGGGCTGAGCAAGAACCACATCGAAGGCGACCTCCGGTTCAGTGACCACAAGCAAAAGGCCGTCCGCGGAGCCATCAGGGCATCCGTCGAACGCGGCCTAGTCGAAGTGATGCCAGGCCCGCGTAACTCGCAATTGCACCGCATCAAGCACCCGTGCGCTGACTGCGGCTTCCCAGTCACCACCGGCGAATCGCGCCACAAATCCTGTGAACTCGAGACAGAAGGATTGTCGTTGAAATGAGCCCAGTTCGTCAGCTCGTCAGACCTCGTCGCCAGTTCGTCAACGAAGTCACGAATCCAGTTCGTCAGTTCGTCAGTTCGTTTATAGAACGAACTGAACTGACGACGTACACGAGTAACAAGCACCCGTCCCAGTTCGTCAGAAGGCAGCACTGATCATGGGCCGCACCCGAAAATCAGCCAAGGCCGCCGGCACTCGCTTCGAAACCACCATCGCCAGAGCGCTAGCCGCAGCACTCGACGATGACCGGATCGAACGTCGCACCCGAAACGGTGCGCGAGACCGAGGAGACATCGGCGGCATTCGCCTTCACGGCCAGCGGGTGGTCATTGAAGTCAAAGACTGCGGCCGCGTGGACCTTCCGGGCTGGACTGCCGAAGCACACCTCGAGGCCGGCAACGACGACGCGCTCGTCGGCCTGGTCGTCCACAAGCGCCGCGGCGTTGGAGATCCCATGGCCCAGTGGGTTACGTGCACTGTCGCCGACCTTGTAGCGATTCTGACTGGACAGCGGGCCGAACTGTGAACAGCAGCGGCTTATTCGATGCACTCGGCAGCATCCCCGAATTGACCGGCGCGCGCTGCCGCGGTCAAAGCCAAGTATTCGACGAAACCGACGACCCCGATCTCGTCGAGTACGCGCAAAGCCTCTGCCAAACGTGTCCAGCGCTGCTGGCCTGCACATCCTGGCTGGCCTCGCTGCCGCCCCGAAAGTGGCCGTCCGGCGTTGTTGCCGGCCAGGTCCGTACCGCGCGCCGTGGCAGACCGAAAGCGGTGTCCGCGTGACCACCGCATCAGTTGAGTGCCCCTGCGGCGCCACCACCATCGTCGGCCCCAACCAACTCTGGGCACATTGCGACGGACGTGGGCTGATCATCCGTCGACCAATCACCACCACGAAGGAGAAACCATGAGCAACTTCGACTTTCCCGTACTCGACGCGCCACGCTTACACGCCAATAACGAATTTGGCCGTTTCGTCATCGAGACCCTCGGCGCCGTCGATGCATACCTCGAGGAGACAGACTATTGGACCTCGATTCCCGTCCGACTCGTTCACGACCAAGCGAGCGGCATGCACATCGAGTGCGGCCCATACGGGCTCGCCCGCGACGACATCGAAGTACTACGTGCGGCCATCGCCGCCTACGACCTGGCCACCCGGCCGCTCGGACAACCAGGGGACGCGAAGTGACAACCGCCGAGGTGCCCACCCCCCTGTTTTTCTTGAGACGGGGGGTGGGTCAAGGCGACCGCCCTTGGGTCATGTCCCTCCCCCCGTCGCCAATTCCACACTTTTGGAGGTAGTCCGATGACTGATAAAAGCGTTACTGATGGCACGAATACTTCTGTTGTGCAGGATAATTCGGTTGAATCAGCGGCCAGGTCAGGCGACTCGTCAGCTACATTGGTCGCGCTTCGCGATCGTTTGGCCCGCGAGATCGACGAATGCCGGTCTAAGCGGGATTTGGCGGCGCTGTCCGCTCGGCTGTCCGCTGTCTTGACGCAGATTCAGGACATGCCTCATCCGGTGCCGTCGAAGCGTGATGAAATCGCTCAAAAACGCGCTCGGCGCCAAGCTGAGGCCGCAGCCCGCTCGCTTGTGGAGGGCCAGTCGTGAAGCTCAAGCCTCGTGACAACGTGGGTTTCGCGGCGTGGGGGTGGAGGGGCCGCGTGCAGATTCAGCTCGCGGGGATTCGCTTCACCGCCACACCCACAGAGGCCGTTGCCTTCGCAAGCGAGTTGATCGCCGCAGTAGATGCAATCAAGGCCGACACGGTCGAAGCCGGTGCAGCGGGTGCGGGATGACCACAGCAGACGATATTCAAGCCAGCGTCCGCTCCGCGGTGCGCCCGGTCAACACGATCCAGATCCACCCCGATTTAGCCCGCTGTATCGTTCGCTGGCTGGGGAAGCACATCGAGTTCACGCGGCAGCCCGGACACCCGGGCGTTCCCGCGCTGTTGATTGAGACACAGAAGGCTCTCGCCGAAGCGGTTGCTGCCATTGATGACTCGCGTCAGCGCGAGCAAGAGAGACTAGCAACGGCGGAAATCGTAATTTCAGGTTATGACGCGTGCGTGGGTACAGCCGAGGCCAGTGCCGAACTTGGGATTTCGGCTGATGCTGTGCGCTGGCATATCCGGAGAGGAAACCTCGCAAGCCGCAAGGTCGGTCGGCAGTTGATGGTTACCACGTCATCGCTTGACAGATTGAAAGACCGGCTAGGCGAACGAAAGAAGGCGTAACAGTGGCAGAGGAAATCCAAGTCCCACGGTCCGAGGTCACGAGGCTCCTCGGCCTGCCGGCCGATGCTAGTGATGCGGCCATCGCCGCGGAGATGGAGGTTGCGATGGCTCGGCGGAAGGCTGTCGAGGCTGCCAGCGCGGAGGAGCAGCGGTTGCGCGCTGAAGATCGCCGGCTGGTGAACGCGGCTTTCAACGACGGCCGAATTACCAATGACTCCCGCGAAAAGTGGGTTCGCTATCTTGCCTCCGACCGCGCGGCGAACCGGGTGCTTCTAGCGTCTTTGGCGCCGGGGCTGCGTCCCGATGAGCGGATCGTCATCGACCCGGAGCTCGAGCAAATCCATGATCGGGTGGTAGGCCGGTTGGGTATCAATCCAGCAGTCACCTCCACCCCGGCACCGCGGACGGTAGCGGCGTCCTATCAGCCGCCATCAGCCTCAGGCACCCCGGTCGTCGACATGCTCGGCGTGCCGATACCCCAAGTCCCACCACCAGTTCGCATCTCGAAAGGAACGCCTCCGGAGCAGTGGACCGAGAAGCAACGCCAAGATGCGATGTTGCGCCGACTAGGTCCGCGGTTTTACCCGGGTACGGAACGTCCACCTAAAGGCGATGTCTGGTACCAGCCTGGTCCGAACGACGTCTCAATCTATGTCGAGGGCGAAGGGTGGAAGGAAAACCCTAACTACCTGCCCGGCAGTTAGAAGGCATTGGATTCCAAGGAGCAGAAGCATGACCACGTTGACACCCACGAACTTGCCGATGGGCATTGCCGGTGAGTGGAAGCCCAAGTTTCGAGTCACCGCGCCACTAGTGATCGCTAAGGACCAGGCAGGACGCCTGCACCACTGCTACCAGGGCTCGCTGCTCGGATGGCTGAGCGACCAACAGGCGCAACATTTTCTGAGTCATGGGCTCGTCGAGCGCATCGAGGACAGCGCCGACGTGGTGGAGCTTCCCGCGTCCGTGACCATTGCCGAGTGCGTCGCCGCTCTGAACGATTTAGGCGTCGAACTTAAGGCCGGGGCGCCTACGGCGCGCGCTGCGCTGCGGGACGCCGGTCGGAGGTTTAGCAACGAAGCCGTCGCCGCTGCCGTTCGCCTACGCAAGGCGGCGCTGACTCGACGGGCCGACGACGGCGAGGCGTTCGAAGAGGTCATCGCGCGGTGAGCGCGCAACTATCCGCCCGCTGTCCGGGACACCCAATCCACTCGCCCGTATCCCACGACGGCGCGCATCCCGATGCGCGCGATACGGGCGCTGGCCACCGGCCGCTCTGCGACTGGGGGCGTCGATGCTGCCCCCAGCGCGGGCGGCCGGTGAGACCTCACAAAGTAAGGGGAGAGTGATGGACGGTCAGCGCCACGCAGACGCGATGGCAACGCAGCAGCTGTTGGCCGGCATGAGCGACACCCCGGGACAGATCCGCGCCCAGCCCTTTTCCGGCCTCTTCAAACAAGCCGAACGCGCCTGGCACGAGCAACATTTCGGCGCCGACGGCAGTATGAACTACCTAACGATTCCCTTCTGAAACCGCTGAAGACGATGAGCACAGTGACAGTCCAGTACGGTATAACGCCTGCGTTCGCGGACCTGCTTCTCAGCTCCCTCAACGGCGCGCAGCCGACCGTCCCGATCACCTGTGTGCAGTTGCATGATGGCGACCCGGGGCCGCAAGGCACCAGCAACGTGTCGGCGGTCGGGTCGCGCGAGGAGATGACGTTCACCTCGGCCGGCGAAGGCACCACCTCGCTGGCCGGCGGGGTCCCCACCTGGGCGATCACCACACCGGACACGCTCGCCGCGGTCAGCCTCTGGTCGGGATTCGACTCGTCGGCGATCTGCCTGTTCACCCTGCCGCTGAAACCGGCCGTCCAGGTCGCAGCCGGGGACACGGTCATCCTCGGAAACTGCCAGCTGACCTGGTATGAGCAGGCGTACAGCCTGTGGCCGCCCACTGAGGTGGTGTCGGCCCCGTCGGCGCAGGCGAGCGCGGGGATGCTGGGCCCGTCGCTGTCGCTCGACCAGGCCCTCACGGCACCCACGATGCTCGCCGCCTGCGCCATGCCGCAGCCGACGATCCTCGAGGGTGCCATTATTGCCGCGCCGACGATGAACGCAGTTGCGGCAATGCTTTTCCCGCCGATCCCAGTCCCACTCATGACCGGGAACGCTCAACCGTTCGCGCCGACCACCTTGGTGCTGACGCTAATTTCGGCACCGCTGCTGAACGCCACGGCAGCAGCATTGGCGCCGACCGTAGGGGTGAGCACAACCGCGCCAGCCATGCCCGGTACGGCACACATGCTGACCCCCAGCGTTTCCGCGCTGAACCCTGTCACGTATGACGCCGTCGGCGCTGGCGCGACTCATGGGGGCGCTGCAACCACCACCGAATCGCACACCCTCGGCGCGTCGGCGACCGCCATCGTGGTGCTCGTCTCGATTTACAGCAGCTCCGGAACCCCCACGGTGTCAGCCCAGATCGGCAGCACCACCCTCACGGCGCTGGGAAACACCGGGCTTGTCAGCGGGGTCGGACTGTGGCTGTTCGGACTCATCAACCCCCCCACCGGAACGCAAACCGTCTCCGTCACGGTGTCGGGAGGAGCCACTGACGTGACAGCGTTCAACTCCGTCTCTTACAGCAATGTGTCCAGCTTCGGCACCGTGCAAACCGCCTCCACCCCCTCGGGGTCATCCGTAACCCAGACCGTCTCCGCGGCGGCCCTCAACAAGGTGGTGCAGGCGTTCACCAACGGGACCGCCGGCTCAGGCAGCTTCAGCGCATACAGCCAAACCCAGCGCTCCAACATCGCCTCATCCGGCTCCAATGAGGCGCTCGTTATCGGTGACGCCGCCGGCGCAGCGTCTGTCACCTTCTCCGCGACCGCACCCAACAGCGGCTCCAGCACCACCGCCATCGCCGTCCCTCTGATTCCGTAGAAGGACCTCCCACATGTCAGAGATCATCTCAGTGCCCCCGCTAATACAACGCTGTGACGTCCGAAGTGACCTCGTCCTCGACGACAATGGCACCCAAATCGCCCTCTATTCAGTCGCATTCGAAGCTGTCGGCGGAGCGACCACAACCCTCGGTTTCAGCAGCGACGGGGTCAGCACGCTCATCCGCCTGCTGCAGGAAGTGCTCGCTGGCACACTCGAGAAACAGTTTGACGCGGGGCCGTGATGGAGCGTGTGCCGTCAGGATTTTATGGCCCCGCGATGATGAAGATTCTCAGGCGCGGCGACGAGACTCGGCGGCCCGACGCGCTGCGGGGCGTAGGCGTCCACTCCAGGAACCGCGAGTAGAGCCGGCAGGCGCAGGGCCACCGGCCACGGCGCGGCCTGGATCTTCGGCGAGGGCGTGGACTAGCTGTTTGTAGTCGTGGTACTTGATGACGTGTTGCCGGTAGGCGACGTCGATCCAAAACTTGTCGTTGTCGCCGGGCACTTCCTCGGCGCGGCGGTAAGACTGTGCAATGGTAGGCACGAGTGGTCGCGATGCGGAGGAGATCGCACGCAAACTTTCGGTCACCTCATCCAAAGTGACCTGATCGGCCTTCAACAGCGCCATTAGCCCTCGCACCGTATCCATGCAACCTCACCTTACGCCGACTGAGCCCACCGCGTCCCTGTGACGCGGCGAAGTATCGCCTCCGTACCCGAATTGTCATACTCGACTGTCGAATGGAAATCGTCTCTGACCTGGCAAAACACCTCATGATTACGGGACGAATATCGCGCCAGCAGCGGTTGGCTGTCGGCAAACACACTTGCCGGGACATATCGGCCGCCGTAGAGCTGGTGCAAGTCGGTGGCTTCGCCCTTCGCGTACGCCTCCTGGTCTTCCCGGTATCTTTTCATCGCTCGTTCGGCGCCGGTCTGGATAGGAACGTCGACGAAGACTGCGTCGATGGCCGCGTACTCTGCGTCTCGCAACCATTCGATGCGCAACCTCACCTTTTTGGTGTCGCCCATGGTTATGTCCCATAGCAAGTTGATTTGCTCTTCGTAGGCCATCGCGGCAAGGGTGTAGGCCAGTTCGCTGGCTTCATCGTGGACGATCGGCGAAGCCTCCATCGGAGACAACCCATCGATTTCCGGGATCATTCCGCGAGCGGCCATCGCTAACTTGATGTCGTCGGGGTTGACGATTAGATACTCGGAACGAGTGAGTCCCGCTGGTCCATCGAGCACTGTCGTTTTTCCGGCGCCGGCCATGCCGCCGGCAATAACCGCGTTACGCCCACGGGGAACATCGCGAGCTCCATCCCATAGCTCGTCGATGAGCCCCTGCTGCGCGTTAGCCCGTTCTTCCTCCCAAAGCCCGAGCTCGTCCGCGAACCGCGTCGTGGTGGGCTCTTGGCCAGCAAGCGCTCGTTCGACGAATTCAATGTGGTGTTGCCACTGCTCCTCCGAGAGGGTCACCAGCGACCTCTCATCACCTCGAGGCGGGGATTTTCCACGCCGTTCAGGGTATGTCCGACTCGGCGGCGGATGGGCCGTGTTGGGATAAGAGAATTCTGACGGACTGCCGGGGCCGAAGTACCCGCCGGTCGAGGCAGTGGGCAGTGGCCCACATTCCAGGAACGCTCCGACAGCGCCACGCCAAGCCTGGCGCGGATATAGTCACCCTCGCCTGGCGCGGACGACACGCCCGCCGGGTTGGCGTGTGAGGCGGGTCGGGTATAGGTGAGTGGTGCCTCGTGGAACCGAACTGCCGCCCGGAACAGAACTGGCGCTAACGAAAGGCAAGTGGACAATCGAAGGGCCGCTGCCGGGCGGCAAAGGTGGCTTCGGCTATCTGTACATCGTCCACGGCGACCGAGGCGCCGAAGCGGTCGCAAAGCTGGTCGAGAAGGACCCGGGCGCCGACCGCGAACTGCTAATCGGTGCTGCCATCAACGCCGCGGGATACGCCAACGTGGTTCCGGTGCTCGATCACGGCGAGCATGGCGACGACTTGGTGCTAGTTATGCCGCGGGCAGAGACCAACTTGGCGGATCACCTGAAGGACCACGCTCGGTTAGCTGTCGACGAAGTGATCGCGGTCCTCGTCGACGTGGCGACCGCGCTCGACGCGATCTCCAACGATCTCGTGCACAGGGACATCAAGCCGAAGAACATCTTGCTCCTGGACGGCAAATGGTGTCTGGCTGATTTCGGGATTTCCCGCTACGCCGAGGCGACGACCTCGCCGGATACCCGCAAGTTCATGATGTCGTACCCGTACGCCGCGCCGGAGCAATGGCGATCGGAGCACGCCACGTCGGCCGCCGACGTGTACGCGTTCGGGGTCGTGGGATACGAGCTTCTGGCTGGCCAGTTGCCGTTTCCAGGCCCGGACGGCGCGGATTATCGAAACCAGCATTTGAACGAGCAGGCACCGTCGCTGACGGTCGGCCCATCCGGACTGCGAGACCTCGTCGAAGAGTGCCTCTTCAAGCCCCCCGAGGCCAGGCCGACACCGTCGGCGATCGTCCGACGTCTGGCCAGGGCGGCGCAACCGACAACCGCAACCGCCGGCTTGGACAAACTCGCGCAAGCGAATCGCGCCGTGATCCAGACCCAAGCGACTGAACATGCGGAGGCATCGTCAGAGCAGCAACGCCAGCAGTGGCGACAGCGCTTGTACGACACCGCGACCCAGATGTTTGACCGGGTACGGCGCCAACTGGTCGACAACATCCAAGACATCGCGCCGGCCGCGACGATCGAGTCGGGCCCGGCACCGGCGAGAAGCTTTCGCCAAACGGAGGGAAAGCTCTTCGTCGCCACGTTGAACGGCGCCCAAATCGGCCTTGACCAACCACAGCCGAGCCCGTCGAAGTGGACCACGCCGTTCACGGTCATCGCAGAATCGGTCATAGCCGTCACACGGCCACAGCAGACCCGAGACGGCTGGGCCGGTCGCAGCCATTCGCTCTGGTTCTGCGATGCCAAGGAAGAAAATCTATTCGAGTGGTACGAGCTGGCATTTTGGGACGGCCCGTATAGCCATCCCACGATGGAGCCGTTTGCAGGCTCGGCAGCAGGCAACCACGTAGCGTTCGAGCCAGTGATGGCCAACCGTGCGCTCGCATGGCCCATCACCGTGCTAGACCGCTCCGACCTGTCGGAGTTCATCGGCCGCTGGCTGGGGTGGTTCGGCGACGCCGCCAGCGGCAGTCTTCAACGTCCGAACGGGATGCCGGAACGGCCCGCAGAGGGGTCATGGCGCAGGACCTAAATCAGTCCGGCGACCCACCCACGCGCTGAGCAATGCCGGGAACGCACCGCCGCACCACCACCCAGCGCGGGCTCGGCCACCGGCACAAGCAGCAGGTCGCGCACCTCAAAAGCGTGCACGTCGAGGGAACTCCGTGCTGGTGGTGTGGCGAGCCCATGTACCTATCCCAAGGGCTCTCCGGCGACCACAGCATCCCCCGCGCCATCGCCGGCCCCACCGCCCTGGCCGACCGCCTACTGCACGGACCCTGCAACACCGAGCGCGGCGATGGTAGCCGCGACCACCTACGACCAGCTCTCACCGGCCGCAGAACAACACAACAGCAACCCGACCTCGGGCGACTTGTCATGAGGTGGCCATGACCCCTCAGCAAACTATGTACCACCCTTTGTACCCCCTCCCCTCGAAAAATACGGGGTGGGGGTATGCCGAAGCGACCGCCTGCCCGTCGACTTTTTTTACGTACGCCCCAAAAAGTTATGGGATTGGCCCCGATGGATCAGTCTGAAACAGCAGGTCAGAAGCTTATTTCGACCAAGCTTGCGCATCCTGCGGCGAGAACACTTTTTGGTTGTCGTCGGGGGGTTCCAAGGCGGCGATCCCGTTGAAATTACTGGTCCGTGGACAACTGTCCGCAGAATCTCTCAGCAAACCGGCAATCGTGCAGCGGAATCACTCCAAGAAAGTGGTCAGGTGCGGACGTAGAGTTCTTCAACGTAGCCGGGCCGCATGCAATGCGGAGCCCGGTACACGCACGCCATCCCGGGCAGCTTGAGGTCGCGCACCCGGTATGGGTTTGCCTCATGGTTCAGGGATAGAAACGCCCGCGCATGGTCGGCGATGAAGTCGGCGTAATCCTGGGCTGTCGCTTCATCGAGTTCGGTGAGGCCGTCGGCATTGACGACGATGTCCACTGGCCCGATGTCGGGGAGCTGGTCGGGCCGCAGCAGCCGCACCGCCCCAGTTTGGGGTGTTTCCCCGGAGAGTGTGACTTGATCTGGGCTGAGGGTTTGGCCGAGGAACGCCGCCTGCGCGGCCCCCGTCAGCGGGATGTCGACGATCGTGTACGAGTCGACGCCGAAGCGGTGGGAATAGTAGGCGCTGCGGCCGAGGCCGCCGCCGATTTCGAGAACTCGTCCACCGTAGAGGGACGCGAGGTTTTTGGTCCGCCACGCCTGAAAGAGCGCGTGCAGTGCACGGTACGAGGCGATTCCGCGACGCGTGGCGATTCCGCGCTCCGCAGGGAACGGCGTGGGGAAATCAATGGGCCCTAGCACTCGCTCGACGTGATCGAGCAAGTCATCGCCGTTGGCCGGCGGCAGGACGGCGGCGACCCCATATTCCGGGTTAGGCACGGGAACCGACCCGACGGCGTGGGCCAGGGCAATGAGTTGGCGCGTCAGTTGCGCGGCAAGCCGCCACCGCGACAGCGGCGGCCGTCTGACGCGAGCGGCGAACAAGTCATCGAACCCGTAGAAGAAGTCCGTACACCCGGGATCAAGCAGGACATCCTGAAGACGATTCCCTCCTTCCAGGAGCGCGTCGTGAACGTCGCGTTTACGCGCATTGATTCCCTCCCACATCGACTCCCCGAGGTGTTGGCCGGGAGCCGACCGGTAGGCGTCGGCGATCCGGTCGACCAGCTCGGGCTCGATCTTCGGGCATCCATCAGCGATGGCAATCGGGTTGCGCCGCAGCCGCATCCGATGCAGCGCCGTGCCCACCGGGCCCGACCCGACCATCACAGTAATGCCACCCATTCATCGCCCCTTCTTAGGTCGTGTCGATCGTACGGCCCCGTGGAAGCGCAGGGGCGGCATCGGCCAGTTCCCTTCGCCCGCATGGGTTGAGCAGTTGCTGCTGCCCCATGGTGGTGTTGCACAAATACCCATAAGTCGGAGCATGACCACCGAGTAAGCACGCGGCTATCGTGGCTGCGTCCCGCGCGCTCGGCGCCTGCAACGGTTGTGAAATGCGGGTCACCAGATGACTACTTCTGCGTTGTCGCCGCCGTAGCAGCGCGTGGATACCTTCGTCGAGCCGTCGCTGAAATACGCGGGATACCTTCCGACGCAGGTCATTTCGTAACCGTCACCAGTCACCGGGGAGAACGCAGTGAAATTAGTGGCCATGCCTGACGCGTAGAAGATTTGGCGAACGTTGGCGGCGAAGGCACAGGTGGTGTGGCCGCCGACGACGCCTTCGTGCCCGTCTGGACAGATGGTGAAGACGTCGGTGCCACCAGGGGGCGGCAGTACCGGAGCCGGTTTCACTGCAGGGGCTGGTGGGGGAGCAGCCTGCACGGTGACCGTCGCCGGCGCTGGGGGCGTCACGGTCACCGTCGATGGGGCCGCAGCGGTGACCGTCGGCAGTGCCGCCGGAACGATCGTGGCCGGTCGTGTGGCTTCCGTGACTTTCGTCGGCTTGGCCTGGTCGTGCAGGAAGATCGCCAGCCACGTCACGAGACCGATTACGACAGCGACCGCCGCAGCGCCGAGGACGATGATGCTGGCGCGTTCAGCAGCCCGCCCCCACGAGTAACCCTCGGTGTACACGTCCTCGCCACTGTCGACTGACCACGCCAGCTCGCGCGCCGCAATCTGGTGGTCTAATTCGGTCGCTTCGGGCGACGGCACGATCACGGTCTCGTCGGACGGGGCGTTGCCAGCGCGTGTGGGTGCGCTTTCGTCATCGTGGGAGGTCATAGAGCAGCGCCATTCACTACGGGTTAGCTGACCTTCGTATTGTGCGCAGATGCCATCAGTGCTGTCCGGGAGTTCGCCGACAAACTTGGATATGGGCGGCTGTCCCTGAATCGAGTTCATAGCCGTGTGATGGAGCATGCGTCGTCGAGTCGGTCGAACTCTCGCTCACATAGTCCGCAGCAAAACCGCGGGGCTGCCCGCAGGGCGGCACGCACCCAACTGGATTTGTGCCGCCCGCACATCAGCGCTTGCTCGCAGCCGTGAAGATTTAAGCGCCAGTTCGCTGGACGCCGGCACGGGTCGCCTTGGTGGGTGGGCATCTCGCAGCGGGCGACTCTGTCCCACGCCGAGATCACAGCTTCAAAGCTGACGTCGCAACCGGCGACGCCAGATCTGGTGTCGAGATTGTGGCCAGCGACAGCTCCATTTCGAACACCTCCGTCCAGTTCCCGCTCCTCTGTCCGATCCATCACGGAGTCGAAGATGTCCGCCTCGGCCAGGCCAATACCGCTGCTGTCCACCGGGTACGGGTTGCCTTGGGTGTGGTCAGACACAGAGCGATTCGGAACATACTTGGCGTCCGCCTCCGCCATCTGCACGTAAGCGTCGTCTTCTTCGATGTCGTCCTCAACGATCAGTTCTTCTGCGAGCGCATCAGATTCGGCGTCAGGTGTCCGGTTTCCAGACAGCTCAAGTGGCACGTTTTGCACCACCGGCTCGCCGATAGCGTTCGGATTGGGATCGGTCTTTATTACGGCCTGGGTAAAAACCTTCGGCTGAATAGGCCATGCCGCAGCCTCAGACACCGCGCGTAGGTCACGTTGCGCCACAGCGGTATAGCGCTGCGTCGTCGCAACCGACGTATGACCCAACGCCTCCTGCACCGCCCGCAGATTCCCCGTGCCCAGGAAGCCTCGGGTTGCGAAGCGGTGCCGAAGTTTGTGCATCGACCATCCCTGGGGCATCGCTTTACTAACGAGGCGCCCGACATAGTCGGGGCTTACATGCCCGTCGATCTGGCCTGGAAACAGGAAGCGGCTGCGGGAAGTGAATTCGGCAGTCAGTGTCGCAGCCAATTCCGCAGACAGGGGAACGGCACGCTGTTTGCCGCCCTTGCCATGCACAATGAGCTGCGGCCCGTCGGCATCGTCGATCACATCATCGGAGTGAACCTTGGCCACTTCCGCGCGCCGCAGGCCGGCCTCGCACGCCAAACGGGCCATCAGCAGGGTGCGTTTGTCGGCGGTCGCCAGGATCTGTTTCCATATCTCGTCGGTCGCGGGCTTGGGCGCCGCGCACGGGGCGCTCACCTTCGGCAGACCAGCGGCCACATCGAGCGGGCAGCAGCCCGTGGACGCACACCAGCCAAAGAACGACCGAAAGCTAGCACCAAGGCTGCGGCGGTATTCGTTGGTACCGGCTGCTCCGACGACACGCACAAGATCCGTTTCCGAGACCGCAGCCGGGGACGCCGCTCCGAGCCGGCGCGCCATTGATCGGATATGCGCGCGGCGTATGCGACGAGTCTGTGCGCTCGTGCCCTTGGCCATCAGCCAAGTAAGCCAGCCATCGATAGATTCATTCCACGGCTGCGGCAAAACGTAACTCTGCCGGTGCATTTCATCGCCCCAATTTTCGTGATGCGTGTGTCGATTCCACGGTCATAACGCGAGAGCGTACGACATCGAAACCCGCTCGTACAGAGGAACTTTCAAAATGTCACAAGTGGTCAAAATGTCACAAGGGTCAAAATAGTGCAATGCATCGTGTCATTCACGAGGAAGCGTGATATTCACAAGTATGCGTAACCTGCGGCTACTCGCTAAGCGTGTCGAATTTCATCTCCGGCTACACGCTCAGCGTGTAATAACGCATTCGCGTTTCGACGGAATCGGGCCACCCCGGGAGAGCGAGGGGCGGCCCGATCAGTTGCTAGGACGCAGACGGAGGAGGATCGGTTCCGCGGCCGCGACGGGGTTCTCCGCGTCGTCTGCGGCCTTCCACGCGCGCGGCGGTCAGGAACCGGCTATGCGCCGGGACGAGTAAACCGTTGAGGGCTACTAGCTCGGCGGTCGTCAGGGCTTGCAAGCCCATAACGCCGATCATCGTTTCAGTCATGCGAAGGTAGTGCGCGCGGCAGCCCTCTTCGAGGCCGGTGCTCTCCAATGCTGCGGTGACCCTTGCGTTGATGTCTTGGCGTTCCCATCGGGCGCTCGCCAATTTCTGCGCGGTGTTCAGCAGTTCCTCCGGCGGCCTGCCGCCGTCTTCGAACTTGGTCAGCCATTCGATCTGTTTCGGCGTGAGCTGTTCGGCCAGGTCACGCCAGCCGGGTGTAGGCGGTGCGATACACATGGTGTCGAACTCCATTCCAGTTCGGCCAATCCCCGGGGCTGTTTGCGCAGCCGCCGGGGCCTTCCGCATTTTGCGGGAAGTCTTGTCTCGTTGAGCGGAGCACCGCGACTCGCAGCGCCAGGCTCTCGGTGTCACGACGATGTCACAAGTCGCGCTAAACACCTTGGCAATATCGGCGGACACCCGTGAACGTGCACGGATGTCTCTGGCCTGGTCAGAAGCTATTTTCGCCAATACGGCGAACACACACGAATAGCGGCGGATATGGGCTGGGCCGCCTTGTAAGCGAGCGGTCGTCAGTTCAATCCTGACAGGGGGCTCCCACTTTCGTGTGTGACTTTGGCTGATGCTTAACGGATCTATGTCGGGTGATGCCTGACAGTGTTTGGTGCTGTACGACGTCGCACTGTGTGTCGTCGCGGGGCCCTTGGCCCTTTCGCACCCTGGCCATGCCCGCGTACCATCAATCGCACTAGTGGCACCTCGATTCGGCGAGACGTAGGCGTCCGGAATCGGGTCTAAGCCCCGGCAGGACGTGAGCGTCCGCGGCGCATATATCAAAAATTCCTTCTGTCCGAGAAGGCGCCATGAATCGGCTCCGCGATGATCTACACCATGCTCGAGGCTGGCCAGATCTTCACCTGGGAGATTTACGTCAGCCAGACGATCCCGGACTTGTAAGCGGCCTACCCGTGCACTCATGGGCGACGCGGTCACCGCAGAGCTTGCCCGGGCGGCCATCCGGGCGGGAAGCGGGCCGCATCCTCGGAGACGTGCTGTCGAATTGACTCGGGGGCTGGAAACAATGGCTGGAGGAAAAATATGACTGCCTATCAGACCGTGGTGGTCGGCACTGATGGCTCAGACACGTCGTTTCGTGCGGTGGACCACGCAGCCGCGTTTGCCGCAGAAAATAATGCGAAATTGATCATCGCGATGGCGCACTTGTCTTACCTGGGAAAGGGAGAAAAGGGAGGGTGGGGAACACCGGCCCGGCCAGATCGTGTGCTTGATGGCCGCGCCGAGGTCATCCTCGGAGGCGAGGGGGACTACAAGGTGCACGGAATGGCCCCCGTCTATGCGATCCTGCGGGAGGCCCAGTACCGAGCCAAGGCGGCTGGGGCCAAAGATATTGAGGCGCGACCGATTCGGGGTGATCCGGTACACGCGCTCTTCCACCTCGCCAAGGACGTGAACGCCGACCTGTTAGTGGTTGGCGACGTGGGACTCGGCACGCGCAGCGACAAGTGGCTTGGCTCGGTGCCCGGCAAGGTCTTACACAGGTCCAAGACCGACGTGCTACTCGTCCACACCACTGACTGAGGGATCGTCAAGAACGGGGCTGAAAACCTTCGCCGGCACGGGTGTCAACGCTCAGTCGATTCGGATGACGATCTTGCCGATGTGTTGTCCTTCACGTAGCCGCTCGAACGCCGCCCGCGCCTCGGAAAAATCAAAGACATCGTCAATGACCGGCTGCAGGCCGGAGGTCGCGACAGCGCGCACGAGGTCCTGCAGATCGGTCCTGTCGCCGACGGTGATGGACCGAGTTGTCGCATCGGCGCCCTTCAGCAGGAAGTAGTCGATGCCGGGATTGTCTTCACTGAGAAACCCGATCAGGGACACCTCTCCGCCCGCGGCGACCGCCCGCAGCGACTGGTTGATAGTGGCTGGACCCCCGACCTCGATGACGCGGTCGACGCCGCGGCCGTCGGTCAAATCGCGCACCCGCTCACCCCAGTCGGGGTTCGTCCGGTAGTTGATCACCTCATCGGCGCCCAGAGCAGAAAGGGACTCGGCCTTCTCGGCGCTCGACGTGGTCGCGATGACCCGGGCGCCGAGGAGCTTTGCCAACTGCAACGCAAAGATCGATACTCCGCCGGAGCCCAGGGTCAACACAGTTTGTCCGGCCCGGATCGGCGCCGGGCCGCCGAGCGCGTTCCACGCGGTGACACCGGCGCAGGGCAGTGTGGCGGCCTGCTCGTCAGTCACCGACGCCGGCACCGGAACCACGGATTCTCGCGAGATCACTTTGTATTCGGCGAGCCAACCATCCTGGCCGTTGCCGTAACTTTCGGTGTTCGCGGTGGCTGGCAGCGGGCCGCCGAACCAGCGGGGATGAAACGCGCCGACGACGCGGTCTCCCCTGCGGTAGTCGTCAACGCCCTCGCCGACCTCAACAACTTCCGCGGCTGCGTCGCTACAGGGCACCAGGCCGACCTTGCTGTCGCGAACGTAGCGGCCCAACGGGATGGCGATGTCTCGGTAATTCAACGAGACCGCCCGGATCTTCAGCAGCAATTCCCCTCGTTGCGACGACGGGACCGGTTCGTCCTGCAATTGCAGACCCTCCAGCCCGTCGAAGCTGACGAAGCGGTACACCCGCATGACGGCGAACCCCCTTGTGTCCAAATCGGTTCCAGTTAAGGCCTGCAACCGGTGCAACACCCGGTTGATTCCAACTGACCGGCAATGATTGAGCTCCTCACGTTCGGGGCAACGTGCGCAGGTAGCCGATCACCGCGGCGGCGACCGCGGCGGGCTGCTCAGGAAACAGCGCGTGGCTGGCGTCCTTGATGACCGTCGAGGCAACCCGGGCGCCCAACCGGGTGCGCAGCTCCGTCCACTCATCTTTTTGATGGAACGGGTCGAGCGCGGCGATGATCTCGAAGATCGGCGCCGTACCGGCCGCCCAATAACGATCAATGTCCACAATCATCGCCGCCGTCGCGGCCGTACGACGGGATCAGCACGACGGTGGGTCCGGTGCCGTCAACGTAGGTTTCGATCGATCCGGCCCCGGCGGTGATGATTTCGCTGTGGCGGCTCATGACATCTGGCTGTGTGATTGCGGCAGTATCTCGACCCGCAGCAGCGCGGCGTGACGCACCACCCCGTCGGGCGGCGCGGTCGTGCCGCCGTCGGTGGTCACGTAGATAACCCGCCCAGCTTCGCCGGCCCGGCGGCCCCAGGCGGCGCTGGACGGGCCGACCAGGGCGTCGTCGAACGGGTCGCCGGCGAGGTGGCGGACCTCGCTGCCGTGGCGTGGCTGCAGCGGAACCCGGTCGAAAGTGTTGGCTCGGTGGCGGGTGACATAGGCGAACCCGGCCGCTTCGTCGATGCAGAAGTCGTCGGCGTTGTCGACGGCGGCGACGAACTCGGCGCCGCCCGCAGGGTCGAGCGTCACCGGGTGGACCGGCGCCCGCATAAACACTTTCTGCGCGGTCGACGTGTAGTACAGGTAGCCGGACTTCGGCCCGAAGCGCACACCATTGACGCCGGGTTGTGGCGGCGGGGCGACTTCGCTGTCCGGATCGTCGGCCATGGTGTCGTCCTCGAGCCAGATGCGGGCGGTGGCACTTCGCGCGCCCGGCCCCAGATCGATACGCCAGATGAAGCCGCCGAAGCAATCGGCGGCCAGCATGACCCGCGGGCCGAGCAGGCAGCTGCCATTGAGCGCGCGCACCCGGTCATCAAAGGTGTAGATGATCTCCGGTCGCACCGGCTCGCCGGGCGTCCAACCGGTGAGATCGATTCGCGCCAAACGAGATTCGTGGGTGGTGTAGCCCTCGGTGAGACTGACGATGAACACGTCGGCCTCGGCCTCCACGATGCCGGCGACTGGATGCTCGAAGGTGTGCACCAGCACCGGAGGAACGTCGGCGCCCAGGTCGGGGTTGGGAACGCACCACAGCTCCTTTTGCAGCACCGCGGTGATCAGCACCGAACCGTCGGCACGCACGGCCAGGTTTTCCAGGAAGTACTTTTCCGGAAAATACGCAACCGGGGTCAACGTGACGGCAGGAACAGGGGTCATGGGCATGCGGCACCTCGCTTTCGGCTGGGTGCGGTTGTTATTGGTCGAGTCCGACCGCGTTCGCGGGGACGTCGTAGGCCATCAGCGTCAGGGACACGGCGGTGAACCAGCCCATCAGGACGGTCACGTCGACGATGCCCGCGTCGCCGAGCAGCCGTTGTGCTCGGTGAAAGAGCCCGGTGGGTACGACGCGGGGCTGAGCCAACGTCGACGCGAGTTCGTAGATGACCTGCTGGCGCGGGTCGTCGAAGGATGTCGGCAGACCCGCGATCAGCCGCTGCACCTTCTCGGGGGCCAGCCCACCGAGGTCTTCGGCGATCCATTCGTGCTCGTAGTTGGCGTAGGCCGCCAGCCAGCGTCCGTTGATAACATTGGTGGCGATCTCGATCTCCGCCTTGGTCAGCGTGGAATCGGTTTGGAAGTACGCGCCGGTTCCCACAATCGTCTGCGACAGCTTGGGATTGGCGAGCCAGATCTTGTGTGGGCCCGGAACCAAGCCGCGCAGTTGCATCGTGAAGTCGTATGCCTTCTTCATCTCCGGAGACATCTGCGCGACCGGGGTCTCCACGAACCGGCCGAAGGTGCCGAAGTCAGATGAGTTGGTGGACAAGGTATTTCCTTTCGCTCAACGGTGCGATCGGGACAAATCTGACGCTAGGCGTCTCGCGGTGGCCTTGCCACACCGCGGTAGGGGTATCCCTGCGAGGGTCAGCCTCCATGCGCGCCGGCGGCCGTCGCCGATCACCTGAATCGGTATGTGGCTATAAAGCGGGTTGCGTGTTGGCGAGCGTCTTGAGCCGCTTCAGCTTGCGCTCGTCGGCCCCGCCCGGGGTGGGGAAGGCGATTCCCAGCGATTGCCCAACAACCCCCGCGACCGGGAAGGACTCGAAATTCAAGGTGATGGGCCCGACGACGGGGTTGTTGAAGCGCAACTGACCGGTGGTGAAGGAGGTGGCGTCGTGGCGGTTCCACAGGTCGCGAAACTGCGGGCTCTGGCCGGAGAGCTCATCGACGAGCTGGCCTAAATGTGTGTCTCCGATGTCGGTGCCGGAGTCCGCGCGCAACGTCGAAACCGCTTGCCGCGCAAGCTGTTCCCAATCGATGACGCGTTCGCGCGCACGGGGGTCGAGGAACAGAAACCGTAATAGATTCTCTCCGGGCGTGTAGGCGTCGTGCAGCACCTGCGCGAGCCGATTGGCCACCAGCACATCCCGGTAGCGGCCGATGACGAGGGCGGCCACGTCCTGCAGGCCGGACACAAGCTGCGCCACCGTGCTTCGCACGGCTTCCTCGCCGGGCGGGCGGCTCTCGGTCGGGACCTGCCCGGCGAGGCGCTTGAGGTAGGCGAATGTCTCTTCGTCGAGACGCAGCGCCTGGCCCAGCGCGTCGAGGACCTGCGCCGACGGGTGCCGATCGTGGCCCTGCTCGAGGCGGATGTAGTAGGGCGAACTGACGCCGGCCAGCATCGCCAGCTCTTCGCGGCGCAGGCCCGGGGCCCGCCGCCGGCCGGTGCTGGGGATGCCGGCATCTTCAGGTGTGACGAGCCGGCGGCGCGCCCGGAGAAACTCGCCGAGTGCGTTCTGGGCACGCGGGACGCGCGGCTTCCTCGAGCCCGGCTCCGCCATGGGGGCCACCGTATCGCGTCAGATGGCAACTGGTAGCCGCTGCGAAACGCCCGGCGGTTCGGTCGGACGCGTGGGTTTCAGAAGGCCCGGGTTCCGCGGTCCTACGGATGGCCCGGGATGCCGTCCAGACCACCTTGGATGTCGTGCAGCTTGCCCTGAATGCCCTGCAGGTTCCGTTCGATGTCCTGCAGGTCGGACAGAGACTTCTGATAGTCCGGCTGCATCGGGTCAGGACCTGTGGGCCGAGACTGCGGGCAGTAGGAGACGATGGCGCCCGCGGTGACCTTCGCGCTCTGATCCGCATCCCAGATCGACGTTCGTTGCACGAACCCGACCGCGTCGGCGAAATTCGGTTGGTGCGCCAGGAAGTCGCAGACCGCGTGCCCTTGGTTCGCCACGTATTCCTGGCTGGGAACCGGCACGCCTTCCTGCTTCAACGCGGCGACGAACGTCGCGTCGGCGACGTTGACCGCCGGAGCGGACGCCTTCGGCGGCAACGGGGTGGAGGGCGCTGCCGACGGCGGGCTGTCCTCCGGCGGTGCCGACGAATCCTGGCGGTGCAGCGCGAACATCACCACCACCGCGGAAACGATGCCTACCAGAGACAGCGGTAGCGCCGCGAACAGACCCAAGCGGCGCAGCGCGGCGACCTTACGGCGCCGAGACGCGATGGCGCGGGTTTTCGTGTCGCGCAACGGGGCGGCGGCAAGAACCTCGGTTTCCCAGTCTGGGAACGCGTCGGGCTGCGCCGCCCCGACACTGTGGGCCAAGAGTTCGTCGAGCAGTGCGTCGGCCTCCCACGACGACGGCTGACCGCCCTGCTCGCGGATCGCTTGGCGCCGCAGCGCGATGAGCCGCAATTCGGAGTCGATCTTCTCGCGGTCGCGCATATCAATCAGTTTGAGAGCCCGTCGCGATTGTCACAACTCCCGGTGAACAAAAGGCCGTCACGGCATTGATGTAGGAGGCTCCGATGCGACAGACTCGCGGTGAGCCAACCAACCGGCGCCGTGCGCATTCGAGGCAGTGGACGGACGTGATCATCGTGAGCCCTAACCGGCGCACCGCGCCGCTCGTCGTCGGCGCGATCGTGTTGGCGCTCGCCGGTTGTTCGGCGTCGCACCCGACGACCACCAGCGCGACCACATCCGCACGCGTCGCCGCGCCACCGGCACGGATGGTGCCCGCCGATGCGGGGACGCCCGGAGGTGCGCAGCCTCGCCTGGCGGCGGACCCCGCGCAGCTGGCCGACGACCTCGTCGCCGATGAGCGAGCGCTGCGGAATCCGGGGACGGCCGAGCCCGCGCTGACGGCGGCGGCGCATCGCGAGCAGGCGGCTTACCGCGCCATCGGACGCCACCCCGAATGGGACGTCACCACGCGCCCGCACATCCCCCCGGAACTGACCGACGTCTACGACCGCAACGTCGACGCCCGTCGCCAACTCACCGCCTTGACCCCGGTGCGAGCGACCCTGCCGGCATGGCGCATCGAGCCGCCGGCGCCGGCCGACGAACTGATGAGCTACTACCACCAGGCGGAAGCGGACTCCGGCGTCAGCTGGAATTACCTGGCCGCGATCAACTTCATCGAAAGCCGCTTCGGCAGCATCGTCGGCGCGAGCACCGCCGGCGCTCAAGGCCCGATGCAGTTCCTGCCATCGACGTTCGCCGGCTACGGCCAGGGCGGCGACATCCACTCACCCCACGACAGCATCCTGGCGGCGGGCCGCTACCTGGCCGCCAACGGCTTCGCCAACGATCATGATCACGCCATCTACGCCTACAACCACGCCGGCGAATATGTGCGTGCGGTGGACCAATACGCAGCGCTGATCGCTTCCGATCCCGCGACGTTCGCCGCGTACTACCGGTGGGACGTCTACTGCCTGACGACGGCCGGCGACGTTTTGCTGCCCATCGGCTACAACGAGGCGTCGCCGATTCCGGCCGCCGAATACGTGGCCGCCCACCCCCAGTAGCCGCGGGGACGCGATCAGACGTACTTGCGGGCGATGTCCTGCAGGTGTGAGCGCACGTCTTGACCGGTGGCCTGCTCGAGCCTGATCCCGAGCTCTCCCGCGAGATTGACGAAGCCCATCAACAGCATCAGGTCGCCGTCGGGCTCGTCGAGCACGTTCTCGACCAGCCGGCTCCAGATGAAGTCAGGGCCGCCGTCGGACGACCAAGCCGTCATCACGTCGATGGCCCGGCGAACGTTCTCTCTCACGTCCATTCCCGGAGCCTGCCATGGCGGCGCCACCGGCGCAGGACGGAGACACCCCGAGGAACGCGTCAGCGGGCGCGCCGATCAATGGCTACGCCCGCTGACACTCGATCAACGATCAGTAAAGCGGCACCCACACTCCGAAGAACCAGTAACCCCAACCCCCGTACTGCCAGTTGAAGACCGGGATGGCGGTAAAGGTGTTGTAGTTGAAGGGTCCGAAGTCGGCCCGCGCCGCCGCCACATCACGCGGCGGCCCACCCCACGGCCGGTTCCAGCCTCCCGGAGGCGGCGGACCGTCCCAGCCCCCCGGAGGCGGCGGGCCCTCCCAGCCGGGCGGCGGGTGGTGCGGAGGCGGACCGTCGTTCCAGCCGTAGCCACGCTCGCGCGGCGGCGGCGGCGCACCGCGGCCGGGGATGCTGAATTGGACGTTCGGGCCGGCGGGGCCGCCGATCTGTGCGTTGGCGGTGACCACGTCGTGGCGCGGAATGTACGGCGGGTGCGGCGGCTGCGTGGCCGGTGGGTTCAGCGCCTGGTACCGCTGCCTGTTGTTCGGCGGCGGGTTCTGGTTCGCCGGCGCGTTGTTCTGCCCACCCTGTTGCGGGTTCTGGCCATGCTCATTGGGCGCGTTGTTCTGCCCACCCTGTTGCGGGTTCTGGCCATGCTCATTGGGCGCGTTGTTCTGCCCACCCTGTTGCGGGTTCTGGCCGTGCTCATTGGGCGCGTTGTTCTGCCCACCCTGGGGCGGGTTCTGACCGTGCTCATTGGGCGGCGGGTTGTTCTCGCCGCCCTGCGGCGCGTTGTGCTGTCCACCCTGCGGCGGGTTGTTCTGCGCCGGCGGGTTGTTCTGCGCCGGCGGGTTGTTTTGCGCCGGCGGGTTGTTTTGCGCCGGCGGGCTGTTGTGCCCACCCTGCGGCGGAGCGTTTCCGCCGCCCTGCTGGCCGCCCGGGGCGCCCCCCGGCTGCGCGCCGGGCCCGCCGCCCGGACCGCCCGGGTTGCCCCCGCCGCCGCCACCGCCGCCGTGGCAGTTCGGGCACGGGGGCGGTGGGTCCAGCGGGGCGGAGTAGGCCGACCCGGCGTTCAGCGTCGCTGCGGAGATACTCAGGCCCGCGGCCAACGCGGCGGCGCTCACGGCACGTTTCATAGACATAGCTGCGTCCCCTCTTGGGAATTATCGGCCTGCACTACGGGCAGGTGACATCCAACTCGAATGGCTTGGTTACCTGCTGTGGTTGCTGCGGGTTGCTCAAGTCGGTACCGGTAGCGGTGCCCTTGATCGCCCAGTCCTTGCCGTTGACCGCGGCCCCGGCGTTGCCGCTTTGGTTCGGCGCGGCGTCGGAGAAGCCGAGTGCGACGCCGTTGACGGTGCCCAGGCCGACGGAGTGCACCAGCGGCGGGTTGCCATTGCTGACCACGGCGCCGAGGCCGTTGGTCGGGTCACCGATGCCGATGGTGATGTTGTCACCCGCGGTGGTGCAGGTTACCTGCCCGCTGATGTTCTGATTCTGCCCGTCGACGGTGAGCACCGGCCCCGCCGCTGCCGCCGCCGAAGACGACGGCGAGCCGGACGACCCGGTACTCGATTTGTTGCTCGAACATCCGGCGCTGGCCGCGACCACCACGGCCACCCCGGCTACGCCGACCACGATCCCACGCTTCACTACTGCTTCCCTTCGTGTCGCTGGTTCCGCTGCCTCTTTACGTTGGCCGCGTCAACACAGTGAACTACCTGGCCCCTGCGGCCGACGCGTTACGGCCGTTGCAGCTGATACCCGATACCTGAGAATTGCAAACGCTACGTTACGTACCACTGGTCAGCGGCCCGTGGGGTCTCACGGAAGCACATGAAGGCCCCACTTGCCCAGCAGTGGATTGATGAGCATGAAGTAGGTCGTGTAGTCATCGCCGTCGGGCGATGACATCAGTAGACCGACCGCGCTCACCGTGCCGTCAGGGTTCATCACGAAGCCGGGACTGCCGCTGTCGCCGTCCAGGCTGAACACGCTGGCTTCGACCACGTCGCCATTGATGCTTTTGATGACACCACACGTCTCGCCGGTCACCGCGCCGATCTTGCAGAACGGCATGCCGGCCTGAATCTGCTGGCGGCTCAACACATCCCGAACTTGATACCTGCCGCCGACGTCGCCCACCGGCATCCCGACACTCGGCTCCAGGCGGATGATCGCGGCGTCTCGCTTGTCGCCGTCGTGCTCGCTGGCGGAGATTCTGCCGAGCGGGGCGTCATTGCCGTACGTCCATTCGGTGCCGTCATGGGCGTCGCAGTGCCCGCTGGTCATCAGGTAGTAGCTGCCGTCGGCACCTTGCGCGGCGAATCCGGCTGTGCACCTGCCTGATTCGTGATCGACTCCGATACCCGGCGAGGGCGGCGGCGCCGGCAGAGCCGGGGGCGGCGCTGCCAGAGCGGATTTCGCCACCGCCGTCGCGGCCACCATCACGGCTCCCAACAGCCCGAGCCCCCGCAACCACGGTATGGTCACACCGTCCTCCTCCGCTTGCGCCCGGCAGATAGTAGCAGCGCTGCTGACCTGAAATGAGCTGGACACCAGTCTGTTCCGTGCATGCGGTTCACCCGGCGTCGACGTGCCGGGCGAGGAAGTCCAGCACAGCATCCGCAAAGATGTCGTTGCGGTCACCGGCCACCATGTGGCCGGCGCCGCGGACATCGGTGAACTCGACCTGCGGGAAACGCGCGAGGAATTCGTCGGCGCGCTCCTGGCTGACCAGGTCGCTCATCTGCCCGCGAACCAGCAGGATGGGCACACCGCCGCGCAAAATCGCCTCGACAGCGGCGTGCATGCGGTCGGGGTCGGTGACCTCAAAAGGGGGGAATGCCGCAGTGCCGCTGATGAATTGCGGATCCCAATGCCAGTACCAGCGATCGCCGCGGCGACGCAGGTTGGTGGTCAGGCCTTCCAGATCGGTTGGTCGCGGCCGGTGCGGGTTGTACTCGGCGATCGCATCGGCGACTTCATCGAGTGAGCTGAAGCCCGACTCCACCCGGTCTGCCATGAACGCATGGATCCGGTTCGCCCCGGACTGATCCATGTTGGGCACGATGTCCACCAGCACGACCGCACTGGCGATGCCCGGGGACAGCTCCCCGGCGAGCAGCATCGACGTGAAACCGCCCAGGGAGGCGCCGACCAGCACCGGCTGCGGGGGCAGCGTGCGCAGCACTTCTTGAACGTCGGCGGCGAAACTGACGACGCGGTAGTCGCCGTCGCCGGACCAGTCCGATTCGCCGTGGCCGCGCAGGTCGACGGTGACGGCCTGCCACCCCCGCGCGGCGACGGCCGCGGCCGCCTTGCCCCAGGATCGGCGGGTCTGTCCGCCGCCGTGCAGGAACACCACGGCGCGCGCCTGTGGATCCCCCAGGCGGTCAGCGACGATCTGCACCCCGCCGGGGCCCTGGATCGTAAACGGTTCAGCTGCCGTGGGCATCAGGTGATACTAAGGCGCCCCCGCGGAAAGCTCGCGTTGGCTTAACGTCAACGGGCGCAGCGGCGTCATCAAGAGATGTAGGGCGTTGGCCGCACCGGCGCGCTATCGGACTGGAGCGAAGGAGAACGCATGCGTCTTGACGAGTACATGGCGCTGGATGCAACCGCGCTGGCCGAGCTGGTCGAACGAAAAGAGGTCACCCCGGCGGAGCTTCTCGCATTGGCGCGCCAGCGAGCGGACGCGGTGAATCCGCGGCTGAACGCCATCGTCTGCCGCCTCGACGACGTCGCCGACCGGCGAGCCGCCGACCCGAACTTGAGCGGGCCGTTCGCCGGCGTGCCGTTCCTGTTGAAAGACCTCGGCCAGGAATACCGCGGCTTTGCCACCTCGTGCGGGTCCCGCTCGCTGGCCCACGACGTGGCCGACCGGCATGCCCTGGTCACCCAGCGGTTCCTCGACGCGGGCCTGGTGATCTTCGGGAAGACCAACACCCCGGAGTTCGGGGCCAAGGGCGTCACCGAGTCCGACTACTGGGGTCCGGCACGCAACCCGTGGAACACCGGACACACGCCCGGCGGCTCGTCGGGCGGATCCGGGGCGGCGGTGGCGGCGGGCATCGTTCCCGCCGCGGGCGCCAACGACGGCGGCGGGTCGATCCGCATCCCCGCCGCGTGCAACGGGCTGGTCGGCCTCAAGCCCGGCCGGGGACTGGCACCCTATGGCCCGCAGACCGGTGAACTGATGTTGGGCATGGCGACCCAGGGAGTAGTGTCGCGCACCGTACGCGACAGCGCGGCGCTGCTCGACGCGATCATTGGGCCCGACCCGCGCGCCGGCTACCGAGTCGCATTGCCCGACAAGCCCTTTGGCGAACAGATCAGACACCGCCCGGGAACCCTGAACATCGGATACTCGGCACGATCGGCCATCAACGCTCGTCCCGACCGCGAGGCCGTCGCCGCGGTGGAAAGCACCGCGGCGCTGCTTCGCGAGTTAGGCCACCAGGTCGAGGAGGTTGCGCCGCCCTACGACGACGCCGCGCTGGGGCGTGACTTCTTGACCATCTGGTTCGCCCAGCTACACCAGCAAGTCGCCGACATCAAACAGCGAACCGGCGCCCGTGACAGCGACTTTGAGGCCGATACCCTGGCCATTGCCGAACTCGGCCGATCCGGTGGTGTGCTGCCCGTCATGTCCGCGCTGGAGAACCGCAACAACTACATTCAGTCGCTGGCCGCGTTTCACGACAGCTACGACTTCTTTTTGACCCCTACCCTGGCCACCCCTCCCCTGGCGATCGGCGCCACCGCGACACCGGCCGCGTTGCAGCGAGTGGCCAGGCTGGTCAGCAAGGCGCGCGGCGGAAAATTGATGGGACTCAGCGGAATCCTGGACAACCTCATTCAGGACAGCCTGGGCTGGGTGCCCTACACGCAGCTCGCCAACCTCACCGGCCGCCCAGCGATCAGTGTGCCGCTGCACTGGACGGATTCCGGTCTCCCGCTGGGTGTGCAGTTCGTCGGAGCGCTGGGCGCGGACGGCGAACTACTGAAGCTGGCCGCGCAACTCGAAGAGGCGCGCCCATGGGCCCACCGGCACCCCGCACCCGCGGCGAATTAGCCTGTGGCTGCAGGGGTTACCCGGGGTGCCCGGTGTCGTCGGTACCACGGCGGCCCCGCCACCGGCTGGCGAAGCGCCGGGCGATGTCGGCGAGGCGTCCGCCGGCGTGCTGTGAAGCCTTGATGCGGCCGAGGGTCTCACGGCCCTCGTTCGCGTAGTCCTTGACGTTTTCGTCGCCTTCTTCGGCGCGCATATCTGCTCCGATCCTGTCGTCTCTATTCCGGCGCCTGACGCTCCGGCGGTTCCGACGGCGTCACGCGCTCGGGCGGTTCTGCCGGCGTGAGCCGTTCAGGCGTTTCCGTGGGCGTGAGCCGCTCCGGCGTCTCGCTGGGCGTGCCCGGCCGCGGCTCCGAACTCTCCGGCCGCTTCGCCGAAAACGGCCTGAGGCGTGTGTCGATCATGCTCAGTCCTTTACTCGGCTCATGGCCGCGTACCCGCCGCACCCGGGCTCCCAAACGCTAGGCGGGTGCCGAGTCCTTGTGCGCCTTGATCGGCGCGGCGCTGGGCGCCACCTTGAGCAGATTGCCGCGCACGCTGCCCCGCGTGGTGCGGGCCGTCACCAGCAGCCAGGTGAACAGCAGACCCGCGTACGCGATGGCCGCCGCCACCTTGAAGGCGGGCAGCTGGGTGTGACCGGCGAGCTGGGAGGTCCCGGTGACGAAGGTTCCGACCGGGAAGGTCAGGCTCCACCACGTCAGGGCGAAGGGCATTCCCCGGCGCAGCGTGCGAACCGTCAACGCGGTGGCGAGCGCGATCCACAACACCGCGAAGCCCCACACCGGCACCCCGAACAGGATCGCGAACGCATTCAGCGCCTCGGCCAGCCCGGGGTCGACGGCCAGCGTCGCGTTAGCCCCCAAAAGGCCTGCAGCCGTGATGGATTGGCCCAGGGGACCCAACACGATCCACAGCGTCGGCACCCGCGTCGAACCCGAGGTGCCGTACAGGGTCAGCCGGCTCCAGATCATCGCGATGATGTTCAGCGAGGCCGCCAACGACAACCCGAACATCGCGTAACAGCCGTACAGCATTGTCGTGCGCCCGGTGCCCGCCGCCATATGAGGAAGCAGCAGCGCCCCCGTCGCCGCGGTCACCATCGGGGGAACGACCGGCATCAGCCATCCACCGAACGCGGCGTCGGGCTCGACGTCGTACTGGGTGAACATCAGGAACGGAATGCTGACGGCGGTGAACAGCCCACCGAGGGTGCCGGCAGTCCACAGCACCCAGTCCAGGTCGACGGCAAGGCGCTCACCGAGCAAATCCCGGCCGACCAGTGCGGCTCCCGCGCCGACCGTCATCAGCGCCATCGGCGCCGCGCCGTAGAAGTGAGCCATCTGCGGATTGCGCGCGTGGGTGCGTGCCACGGTCGGATGACGCAGCCAATGGCCGCCGACCACCGCGATCAGCACCACCAGCAGCGCGGCCGCGATCACCCAAACCACTTGCGCGAATGCCCGCAGCCCCACCACGTGGACGGGCAGGGCGGCCCCCGCGGTCGCAACGATGCCGGTGCCCATCACCGAGGCGAACCAGTTGGGTCCGATGTTGCCGAGTACCTCGACTCGGGTATGCGCCGGGGGCGTGTCGTGCGGGTTCGCGATGGCCACAGCTGAAAAACCCTACTGCGCGGCGCGGGTAAACCGCTGGACACGCCGCCTACACTCCAACCGTGGTCAATTCGGCGCAACCGAGGGCGGCGGCGCCCAGGGTCCCGCTGATCGTCAGCGTTGCCGTCGCCGTACTGCTAGCCGTGTTCGCGGCACCGGTCAAACAACGATGCGGAGCGCCGGGCTTGTCGTGCGCGTCGGCGCTGGACAACGCCGGCAACATCCACTACTACTTCGAGGTCGAGCCGGTCGGGGTCTACCTGGCCGAGATCGTCATCGGCAGCAACATCCCCCTCTTCTACACCTCGGGAGAGGACGTGGTCAGAGCCGATAGCCGCCAGTGGCGGTTTGCTGGCCAGGGTGATGCGGCAACCGGCCGCCGGGTCGTCTCCAATCGATAACGAGTTCGGCTCGATTGGCGCGACGATGTGGCCGGCTCGAGACCCCGCGGAGACCGTCGCGGCCACGTCCGGACAGAACATGCTGGTAGGACGGGTGTAGCAGCCACGAATCGCGCGTAATCGGCCCGACGGACGCGCCCGCAAGGACCGTGTGACGGGTGCTCTCGATTGGGGGCTTCACAGCAAGCTAACGCATACTTGTCGTCATGCTTGAAGCGACATCGCCGCAAAGCACCGTTGCGGTGCCCGGTGATGTGCTGGGCGTGGGCAGAGGTTTGTGATGGCCCGCTCGGGCGGCGCCCATCGCCGTCATCGAGCCGTCCGTCAACCCTCCCGTTTCCGTAAGGGGCTGACGCGCACCCTGGGCGCGCTCGTCTCCGTAGCGGCGGTGGGGCTGACCGGGGCCGGGTATTACGTGGCGCACGGTGCGCTGGGCGGCATCACCGTGTCGAATGCGCTGCAGCCCGACGATCCGCGGTCCAGCGGCGACAACATGAACATCCTGCTGATCGGGCTGGACTCGCGTAAAGACCAGGACGGCAACGACCTGCCCTACTCGATCCTGAAGCATCTGCACGCCGGCGACTCCGACGACGGTGGCTACAACACCAACACGATGATCCTGGTGCACGTCAGCGCTGACAATAAGGTCGTCGCCTTCTCGATCCCCCGTGACGACTGGGTGCCCTTCACCGGGGTCCCCGGATACAACCACATCAAGATCAAAGAGGCGTACGGGCTGACCAAGCAGTACGTCGCCCAGAAGCTGGCCAACCAGGGCAACAGCACTCAGAAAGAACTCGAGACCAAGGGCCGTGAAGCCGGCCGGGCGGCGACGCTGCGCGCGGTGCGAAACCTGACCGGCGTCCCCATCGACTACTTCGCCGAGGTCAATCTGGCCGGGTTCTATGACCTGGCCCAGACGCTCGGCGGCGTCGACGTCTGCCTGAATCACCCCGTCTACGACTCGTATTCCGGAGCCGACTTCCCGGCCGGCCGGCAGCGGCTGGACGCGTCCGAGGCGCTGTCGTTCGTCAGGCAGCGGCACGGCCTGGAGAATGGGGACCTGGACCGCACCCACCGGCAGCAGGCGTTCATCTCGTCGGTCATGCAGGAGCTGCAGGCCTCGGGCACCTTCACCAACATCGACAAGCTCAAGAACCTGATGGCGGTGGCGCGCAAGGACGTGGTGCTGTCGGCGGGCTGGAACGACGACATGATCCAACGGCTCGGCGGGCTGGCCGGGGGCAACGTCGAGTTCCGGACGCTGCCGGTGGTGCGCTACGACAACATCGACGGCCAGGACGTCAACATCGTCGACCCGGCCGCGATCAAGGCTGAGGTTGCAGCGGCGATCGGCTCCGACACCCCGACGACCGCGCCGGCCACCACCGCCGCGAAGCCCGACCCGTCCACGGTCGTCGACGTGGTCAACGCCGGCAGCATGAGCGGTCTGGCCAGTGAGGTGTCACGCACGCTGAAGAAGAAGGGCTATACCCCGGGCCAGGTCCGCGACCGCGAGTCCGGCGACCCGACCACCACCACGGTGGAGTACGGCGCCGGCGCGCAGACCGATGCGCAGAACCTGGCCAACCTGCTCGGTGTGGATGCACCCAAGCAGCCCAGCCCCAGCGTCGCCGCCGGACACATCCGGCTCACCGTCGACACCAACTTCTCGATGCCCGCCCCCGACGAGACCCAGATGGACGACACCACCAGCACCAGCTCCAGCACAAGCACGACGTCGACCAAGGCCAAGAGCTACTACTACAACGGCACCACGACCACCTATCCGACGCCCGATCAGGGGAAGCCGATCGACGGCGGCGGAGTGCCCTGCGTCAACTGACTAGGCGTGCGGCGATCGCAAGCGCGGCGAAGCCGGGCGCTGGGGGCACCTCCCGCTTGCGGGGGCCGGGTCGCCGCCATCAGGCGTGCGGCGATCGCAAGCGCGGCGAAGCCGGGCGCTGGGGGCACCTCCCGCTTGCGGGGGACGGGTCGCCGCTATCAGGCGTGCGTGCCGCCGTCCATCCGGATCTCGGTGCCGGTGATCCAGGCCCCGTCGTCGGACACCAGCATGGCGATCACGCCGGCGACCGCGTTGGGTTCGGCCATTCCCGCACCGCTGGATTCCGCGGTGGTCGGCAGGATCGGCATCAACCGGGGGAACAGCGACCAGTCGGCGTCTTTGGGAATGTATCCGCCGGTGGCATCGGTGATCCCGGACTTGATGCTGCCCGGGGCGACGCACGCCGCGCGTAGACCGTCCTTGGCGTATTCCAGCGCCAGGGAATGCGTGAAAGCCTGGATGCCGCCCTTGCTGGCGGCGTAGGCCGCCATGTACGGATGGGCGAACGACGCCGAGGTCGAGCTGAAGTTCACGATCGCGCTGCGGGCGTTCGCCAGCAGCGCCGGCAACGCTTCCCGGACCACCAGGAAGGTGCCGGTCAAGTTCACGGCGATGATCTGATTCCACTGCTCGAGGGTGGTCTCGTGGGTATGCCAGGCCCGCAGGATGCCCGCCGCGTTGACCAGCGAATCCAGCCCGCCCAGCTGCTCGACGGCCGCACTCACACCGTCGATCACCGAGTCCTCGTTGCCGACGTCGATCGCGATGGTGGTGAGCCGCTGACCCGTCGCCGCCTCGTCGGCGCTCGCCTGGGTGATGCGCAGACCGTCGGTCGAGACGTCGGCGGCCACGACGGCGGCGCCCTCGCTCAGCAACCGCAACGCGGTGGCCTGGCCGATCCCGGACGCTGCGCCGGTAACCAGGATCCTCTTGCCCTCAAGTCTTTTCATCTGGTTCTCCCGGTTCAGACCACTCCGCGCAGTGCGTCCTGGCCGAACATCTGCACCATCATCGAGGAGTAGTCCGGGCCGCGGCGCAGGATGTGGCCGCCGTCGACGTTGATGCACTGCCCGGTGATCCAGGCGGCCGCATCACTGAGCAGGAACATGGCCAGGTTCGCCACGTCCTCTACCTCACCCACCCGGGGCAGCGGCGTGCACAGCGCGTAGTCCGCGCTGATCTCCGGGGACTGAATCACGCTTGCGTCAACAAGATCGGTGCGAATCAGGCCCGGGCGGATGCTGTTGACCCGCACCCAGGACTCCCCCAGTTCGTCGGCCGCCAGCATCATCATGTGGTCGATGGCCGACTTGGTGACGCCGTACGGCCCGAACCAGCGGTGGGTGTTGCTGGCCGCGATCGAGGAGATCCCGATGAACGAGCCGCCGCCGCCACGCACCAGCTCCCGCCCCACGTGCTTGAGTACGTACATGGTCCCGTTGATGTTGAGGTCGACCGTGTTTCGCCACGCCTCCGAGTCGGTATGGGTGATCGGCCCGACGGTCAACGAGCCACCCGCGCAGTGCACCGCACCGTTGAGCCGGCCGTGCCACGCCGCAGCGGCGTCGACCGCACGGGCCACTTCGTCCTCATTGGTGACGTCGGTGGGCTCATAGCGGATCGCGCCGCCTCTACCGGCACTGGCGGCCAGCGGCTCGATTTCCTCGACGGCGCCGGCCAGCCGGTCCGGATTGCGCCCGACGATCATGACGGAGGCCCCGGCCGCAACCAGGCCCGCGGCTACACCCTTGCCGATTCCGCTGCCACCGCCGGTGATCAGGTAGGTCCGGTCTTCGAAAGATAGCTGCACGCGATGCCCTCTCAAACTGGAACAAGTTCTAGCTATAGAAGCATGTTCCCTCGAGGCGAATATCGCTACCCCCGGTCTCGTTAGGCCCGGCGCGGCGCGGCGCTACGGCGTGTCGCGGCGCGCCACCTTGGTCGGTTTCGCGTCACGCCAATCCTCGACGTGCGGAGGCTGGCCGACCGGCCACCGGTTCTCGTTGAACGCCGCCCAGTGGGCATGCCCCAACAGATGCACGTGGAACGCGTGCCGCAGCGCCTCGGTGTAACCCATCGCGTCGGACGCGGCGTTGACCGAATCCTTGATGAGCAGCGAGGCCATCGTGGGCCGCTCGGCGATGCGGCGCGCGAATTCGAGTGTCTTTTCCTCTAATTCGTCGACGGCAAAAACCTTGGACACCATGCCCAGCCGATACGCCTCATCGGCGTCCAGCGAATCCCCGGTCAGCAGCAGCTCTTTGGCCTTGCGTGGCCCGAATTCCCAAGGGTGAGCATAGTATTCGACGCCTGGCATACCCAGCCGTACCGCGACCACATCGCTGAACTTCGCGTTGTCGGCCGCGACGATCAGGTCGCACGCCCAGATCAGCATCAGGCCGGCCGAAATCGCGTTGCCCTGCACCTGGGCGATCGTGATCTTGCGCAGATCGCGCCAGCGGCAAGTGTTTTCAAAGAAGAAGTGCCACTCCTGGTGGTACAGCTTCTCCATGATCGGCTCGTACGTCGCGCCGTGTGAGCGAAAGGTCGGATGCTGCCCCGGTCCGGGGGCCCGCTCCGCCAGGGCCTGCTCGGAGCCCAGGTCATGGCCCGCGGAGAAGTTCCTGCCGCGCGCCGCGAGAATGACCACGCGCACCGTGTCGTCGGCCTCGGCCCGGCCGAACGCCTCGTCAAGCTGAACCAGCAGGCCGCGACTCTGCGCATTGTGGGCTTCGGGGCGGTTCAGCCAAATCCGGGCGATACGGCCCTCGTCGAGGGTTTCATAGGCCACCAACTCCGGGGACTTGGCGTCGGCCGCCCCGGCGTCGGCTTGCTCGGAGACTGTCATTCCGCCCACCTCGTTCGTCGTTGAATTCGCCTTCTTTACAGATTACGGCGAGTGTGTAAGCGGGCCCGCGCTGGGGTGACGGCGGCCCGGCCCTACCGGCCCCTGCGTTCTCAGTTACCGGTCTCGGGCCGCCGACTCAGCGGCAGCAGCCGATGATCGCGGGTGAACACCAGGCGGACGATGCCCATCGCGACGACCACGGTGGTGGCCGCGACCGAACCCAGGATCAAGAACATCACCACGGCCTGCACCAGCACGGCCTGCAACGGCGGCACTCCGGCGAGAATCAGGCCGGTCATGGCGCCGGGCAGGAACACCAGTCCGGTGGCCTTGGTCGTTTCGATCTGCGGAGATATCGCCGACCGCAAGGCGATTCGCAGGTACGGCGACGCGGCCTGTCCCGACGGTTGTCCGAGGGCGAGGCGGGCTTCGACCTCGTCGCGCTTGTCGCGCAGCTCGTCGACCAATCGCCGGGCCACCAACACCATGGCGGTCATCGAGTTGCCGATCATCATCCCGGCGACCGGCACCAGAGTGCGCCCCTGCAGCGGGAACACCCGCAAGCCGAAGATCACCCCCAGCGTCACCACCGCCGCGCCGGCGAACGCGGCCACGGCCAGCGGCGCGAACTGCGGCACCTCCGGCGCCCTGCGGCGGGCGACATCGCCGGCGTAGGCCACCATCAAGGCGACCCACGCCCACGACCACCACAGCGACCGGCCCGGCTCGAACAGCAGCGTCAGCGCACCGCCCACCAGCAGCAGTTGGACCAGAGCGCGGGCCGCGGCCCACAACAGCTGGCGCTCCAGCCCCAACCGCCGCCACAACGAGATCCCGGCCGCGAAGGCCACCAGGATCAGCGACATCGCCAGCCCGACCCAGCCGACCTGATCGGTCATCACGCCACCGAGCCGTCGCCGGGCTTGGACGCGACCGGGCCCAGCCCCAGGCTGCGGCCGCACTTCAGCCGCAATACCCGGTCGGCGGCCCGTTCCACCTGGGCCGCGTTATGGGTGACCCACAGGGCGGGAATGCCGTCAGCGGCCAGTTCGCGCACCGCGCGCTCGATGACCTCGGCCGCCTCGGTGTCGACGGCGGAGGTGGGTTCGTCCAGCAGCAGCACCTCGGGCCGCGCCATCAAGGTGCGGGCCAGGCACACACGTTGCGCTTCGCCTCCCGAGAGCCCCGCCACGTCGCGGTCCAACCACGAGCCGGTCAGCGCCACCCGGGCCAGCGTTTCCCGCATCCGTGCCTCGGACGCGTCGGGATCGGCGGCCCGCAGGTTGTCGGCGACCGTGCCCGGAAACGGCGTCGGACGCTGGAAGCACATGCCCACCCGGCGCCGCAGCGGCAGCGGGTCCAGCCCGGCGATGTCCGCACCATAGAAAGACACCCGCCCGCTGGTCGGCAGCTCCAGCCGGTTACACAGCCGAAGCAGCGTCGATTTGCCCGACCCGGACGGCCCGAATACCGCCGTCACACCGTGCGCCGGGATGGCGACGGTCAGCCCGTCCAGAGCCCGCACCCCGTGCCGTTCCACCACGACATCGACGAACCCGAACACCACGTCGTCATCGGCGACCTGATCGACCACCTGCTTATCCTGCATCACCGCGGCGATGGTCGATCGTGTCTTCGCGAGCGGCGCGGCGAAACCCTGCAAACCAGCCATGACTGCGGGTAGAGCCCGTTAGCTGGTGAGACGGCTGCGACCGGTCAGAACCGTCGCCTACAGTTAAGTTATGCCTACAAAATCTGATCCTGGCGAAATCGGCGACGTCGAGCCGGTGGCCGACAGCACTGCGAGCCAGGCCAGGCGCGTCGTCGCGGCGTACGCCACCGACGCCGACGAGTGCCGGGTGTTCCTGTCCATGCTGGGTATTGGGCCGGCGAAGCTCGACGTGTAAATGTCTCCCGGGTCAGCGCGCAGCTCCAAGGCAGCCAAATACGGGAATTCTGACTTCGTCGTGGTCGCCAACCGGCTGCCCGTGGACCAGGAACGGCTGCCCGACGGCACCACCGCGTGGAAACGCAGCCCCGGCGGACTGGTCACGGCCCTCGAGCCGCTGCTGCGCCGCCGGCGGGGGGCGTGGGTCGGCTGGCCCGGGACGGTCGACGAGGACACCGACCACGATGACGAACCCATCGTCCAGGATGACCTGGAGCTTCGGCCGGTCAAGCTGAGCGCCGACGACGTCGCCGAATACTACGAGGGTTTCTCCAACGCCACGCTGTGGCCGCTGTACCACGACGTGATCGTCAAACCGCTCTACCACCGCGAATGGTGGGAACGCTACGTCGACGTCAACCGCCGCTTCGCCGAAGCCACCTCCCGTGCCGCCGCCAAAGGCGCGACGGTCTGGGTGCAGGACTATCAGCTGCAGCTGGTGCCTGCGATGCTGCGCGAACTGCGGCCCGACCTGACCATCGGGTTTTTCCTGCACATCCCCTTCCCGCCGGTCGAGCTGTTCATGCAGATGCCGTGGCGGACCGAGATCATCGAGGGCCTGCTGGGCGCCGACCTGGTCGGGTTCCATCTGGCGGGCGGCGCGCAGAACTTCCTGTTCCTGGCCCGACGGCTGATCGGCGCCAACACCTCCCGCGGGGCGGTCGGTGTGCGGTCACGCTATGGGGAGGTGGAGCTCGACTCCCGCGTGGTTCGGGTGGGCGCCTTCCCCATCTCCATCGATTCCAGCTCCCTCGACCAGGCGGCCCGGCACCGCGACATCAAGCGTCGCGCCCGCGAGATCCGCGCCGAGCTGGGCAACCCTCGCAAGGTGCTGCTCGGCGTCGACCGTCTCGACTACACCAAGGGCATCGACGTTCGGCTGAAAGCCTTTTCGGAGCTGCTCGCGGAAGGGCGCGCCAAACGCGACGACACGGTGCTGGTTCAACTGGCGACACCGAGCCGCGAACGCGTGGACAGTTATCAGCAGCTGCGCAATGACATCGAACGCCAGGTGGGCCACATCAACGGCGAGTACGGCGAAGTCGGGCATCCGGTGGTGCACTACCTGCACAGGCCGGTCCCCCGCGACGAGCTCATCGCGTTCTTCGTGGCCGCCGACGTCATGCTGGTCACCCCGCTGCGCGACGGGATGAACCTGGTCGCCAAGGAGTACGTCGCGTGCCGCAGCGATCTCGGCGGTGCGCTCGTCCTGTCCGAATTCACCGGCGCCGCCGCCGAACTCCGGCAGGCGTATCTGGTCAACCCGCACGACCTCGACGGGGTCAAAGACGCAATCGAGGCCGCGCTGAACCAATCCGTCGAAGACGGACGGCGTCGGATGCGGTCACTGCGCCGCCAGGTTCTCGCTCACGACGTCGACCGCTGGGCGAGGTCGTTCCTCGATGCGCTCGCCGAACCCCGACCCGGTAACGGCGATTAGCGCGGTTGCGCAAGACCCCATGGTGTTGGCGCCCAAACGCTGTGATACTCAAAACGGCGTGGAGGGAAAAGTCGCATGAAGCTCCGTCACGGGATGGCCGCGGGTGCCGGTATCTGCACCGCAGTCGCGGTGGGAATCGCGCTGCAATCGGGTGAACCCGCCAAGGCGCTCGGACCACCGGCGGACGGCACCTACAACTTCAACGAGGCCGGCGTGTCCGGGGTGACCTGGACAATCTCGGCGCTGTGCGATCAGCCCTCGGGCACCCGGAACATGAACGACTATTCCGACCCGATCGTGTTCGCGATGAACTGCGCGCTGAACATCGTGAGTTCGACGCCCGAGCAGATCAGCGCCGCGGACAAGCTGCAGAACTTCAGCGGCCGGGCCCGGATGTCCAGCATGCTATGGACTTTCAAGGTCGACAAGGCTGATGGCGTGGCATGCCCGGGCGGTGGTACGGGACCCTCCACCGAGACCTACGCGTTCAGCGACGAGACGATGAGCGGCACCCACACCACGCTGCATGGCGCCGTGTGCGGCTTGCAGCCGGGCATGAAGAAGGAGCCGTTCTCGCTGGCGCTGATCGGTCCGCCGCCCAGCCCGATCAATCGTTACCCGTTGTACTGCAACGGGATTGCGATGTGCTACTGACGTCGACCGGTAAGACTAGATCGGCGTGATGTAGGCGATCAGCCACTGCTTGCCGACTTTCTTGAAGTCGACCCGCAACCGGCTGCCGTCGTACAGCGGCTGGCGTGACTTGTCCGTCACGGTCCGGTTCATGAAGACCATCACCGATGCTGATTCCCGTTTTGCCGACATCACCCCCACGCCAACGACATTGGCCTGCACCACCACTTCGCGCTTCTTGGCCTCGGGGATGATCTGGTTGTTGGCGCTCTTCTGGAACTCCGCGCGATAGTCCGGGGTCAACAACGGGTACGCCGCCGACAGGCTGCGCTCGACGGTTTGGTAGTCGTACGCGAAGACTTCGGGAATTTCCTTAGCCGCCAGGCCCGGCAGCACCGAACGCGCTGCCTGCTCGCCACGGGTCTGCACCCGGTCCCAGTACATCCAACCGGCCACCGCGGACAAGCCGACGAACGTCACCGCCAGGAGGTAACCCGCGACGACCAGCAGCCAACGCCGCCATCGCATCAATTACCCCCGTCTGGATATTTCAGGTCGTAGCCGGTCATCTTTCCGGCGTCGTCTTCGTGCACGATGACGCGCAGGCGGTAGGGCATGGAGGGCTTGTTGACGCCGTCGATGTCTGCGACCGTGACGCGCACCGAAACCAGCACCGACGCGTTATCGGTAACGGCGTCAATGCCTTCCAGCGCGGCGCCGTTGATGACGGCCTCCGACGTCGCATTGGTGGAGCGGAACAGGCCCTTGAGGTTCTCGACGTTGTTGTTGGCGCCGAGCATGCCGCGCAGCGGGCCGCTGGTGCCGTTGACGAAGCGGTTCACGCTCTCGTCGATGTTGTCCTGCTTGTAGCTGAACATGTTGACCACCGTCTGAGTGGCGGTGTCGACGAAACGCTGATCGCGCGCCTGCGCCGCGGTGGCGTGACGCTGCTGGATCAGCAGTGTCACCACCCCAGCGGTCAGCACGCCGACCGCCAGCAGGGCCGCCGCGAACGAGATCCATGCCACCAGGGTGCGGTGCGGCTGCCGTCGTGGCGGCGGCTTGATGGACTTGAAGGTCTTGGCGGGTTTCGCGGGCGGCTTGGGCGGAGCGGGGACCTCGGTCCGGACGGTGGCGTCCCGGGCCGGCTCACCCTTGGCCGGGCCCGCCGCACGCGAAGCTCGTCGACGAACCCGCGGCGTGGTCTTCGGTTCGTCTGCCACGGCAGGGTCCATTACATCGGCCTTGGATCAAGCATGAGGTCCACCCAGTTCTCGGCGCCGGAGGTACCGGTGGCGCCGGCCGCGAAGATACCAGTGCCACCGGCCGGATCGACAAACGCGCCGGTCTTTTCGTCGTAGGTCGCGTAAGTCGGCGGCCCGCTGGCCTGCGGCTGCCCGCCGGGCGGCGGACCCCACGGCTTCTCCGGTCCCGGACCGGCCGGCGGCGGGCTGATGCCCTCCGGCGCCGGTGGCGGGGGTAGCCACTTCGGATACGGCAGCTGGGGCGGCACCGGGGGCACCCCGGGGGGCTGCCACGACGTGAACGGTGGTGGCGGCCCGTTGTCGTTGGGCGGCGGCGGGTCGAAGGCCGGCTGCTTGTTCGGCAACGGTCCCGGACCGGGCGCCACCCCCGGCGGCGGGGGCCCGACGATTGGCGTACCCGGATCGGGCTCGGCGCCGGGCGGAATATACGGGAACTTGTTGGGCGGCAACACGTTCAGGCCATTGGTGACCGGGGTGTCGTACGGCACCGGCGGGCCGCGCCACGGATTACGGCCGATCGGCACGTAGCCCTTCGGATCGCGGCACAGCTGAATCGTCGGGGCGCGCTTGCCGGGGAACTCCTGGCATGGGTAGTTGCGGGCGCCGCGCACGGTGCTGGGATCGTTTTGCGCGGTCTTGCAGTACATGTCCTTCGGGAGTTCGCGCACCGTCTGGTCGGCCGGTGTGCGCATCAACGGCGGCGGCAGGAAGCCGACGGCGCATGGCGGCGGGTCATTGAGGTCCAGCTTGAAGTCGAGCTTGGCGCCTTCGTCTTGCGGCCCGCCACCCGCGGCGGTGGTGATCGCGGCGAACAGCGCCGGCAAGACGACCAGCAGCTGCTCAATCGACTTGTGGTAGATCACGCCGACCCGGCCGAGGTTGGCCAGGCTGGCGGCCAGGGCCGGGAACGAGGGACGGATACCGGAGAACGCGGTGCTGGCCTCGTCGGTGGCGCCCGGAGCGGTCGCCAGGGTGTCGCGAAGCTGCGGGTCGGCCTGACGCACCTCGGAGGTGAAGCGCGCCAGCCCGTCGGACAGCGACTTGATGTCACCGCCGGCGCGAATCTGGGCCTGCAGGAACGGGCCGGCCTGATCGATCAACTGCGAGACTTGCGGATAGTTGGCGTTGGCCTCGTCCACCAGCAGCCGGGCGGACTCGAAGAGCCTGGCCAGCTCGGGGCCGGAGCCGTTGGCCGCGATGAACGTCTCGTGCAGCAGCTCCCGCAGCCGGGTATCACCCAGGCTGTTGACCAAGGTCTCCGAGCGCTTCAGCAGGTCGGCCACGTCCTGGCCGATCCGGGTGTTCTGCCGCTGGATGCGAGATCCGTTGCGCAGCTTGGTCGTCGCCGGTGAGCTCGGCGGCACCAGGTCGATGTACTGCTCGCCGACGGCCGACACGCTTTTGACGGTGGCGGTCACGTTGGACGGGATGGCGGTGCCGCTGTTCAGCCGCATGTCGGCGATGACGCCGTTGGGGCTCAGGCCCACCGACTCGACGCGGCCGACGGCAACGCCGCGGTAGGTGACGTTGGCGTTCTTGTACAGACCGCCGCCGGCAACGAAATCGGCGCTCACGCCGTAGGTTCCGATGCCGAATGTCGCCGGCAGCCGCAGGTAAAAGATCGCCATCACGGTCAGGGTGATGGCCGTGATCACCGCGAAGATCGCCAGCTGGATCTTGGTGAGTCTGTCGTGCATCTGCGCCCGCCCCCTACTGTCCCGACGCCGTGCCGGGCGGAATCTTGAACGGGTCCGCGGCCTGCCCGGACAGGTTGGCCAGTTCACCGGTCAAGAAGTCCGGCGGATTGAGGATCTCGTTCATGTGGGCCATGTTCGGGTCGAAATACGCTGTGGTGAAGAACGTTTCACCAAGGCGGCGCAGGGTGAGGTCGAAGGTGGTGAACACGTTGAGGTAGTCGCCGCGGACCGCCTGCTTGATACCGAAGTTGGGGAACGGGAACGTCAGCAACAGCTGCAGCGAGGTGACGAAGTTCCTCCGGTTGTCGTTGAGCGCTTTGACGACCGAATACAGATCCTTCATGTCTGCGGCGAAGTCCACCTTGGTTTTGGCCAGGATGTTCGAGGTGACGTTCGCCAGTTTGTGTAGCGCGCCGAAGGCCTCGACGATGTGGCCGCGGTTCTTGTTGAGCACGCGAATCGCCTCGGGCAGCGTGTCCAGCGCCCGGCCCAGGTTGTCCTTGTCGTGCGCCAGGCTCGCCGAGAATCGGTTCAATCCGTCGACGGCATCGATGATGTCGTTGACCTGACGGTTGAGCCCCGAGGTCAGTTCCGCGAGCCGGGGGATCAGGTCGACGAACTGGTCCTCGCGGCCGGCGACCGCCCGGTAGGTCTCGTCGGTGATCTCTTCCAGAGCGCCGACGTTGCCCTTGTTCACCACCACACCGAGCGCCGAAAGCACCTCTTCGGTGGTCGGATAGCGACCGGTGTTGGCCTCCGCGATCTTCGAGCCGTCCTTCAGCTTGCCGACGGCCGGCTTGTCCTTCGGGCGGGCCAGATCGATGTGCATCGAGCCGAGCAGCGAGGTCTGCGCGACCGTCGCCGTCGAGTTTGCGGGCAGCACGACGTTTTTGTCGAGCGCCAATTTCACTGCCGCGTAGAAGGATCCGTCGGACCGCTGTTCGGCCGAGATGCCGGCGACGCTGCCGACGGTGACGTCGTCCACCATGACCGGCGAGTTCTGCGGCAGGGTCGCCACGTCGGGTAGTTCGACGGTGATCGAGTAGGCGCCGCTGCCGTGACCGGCGGTGCCGGGCATCGCCAGTGAGTTCAACCCGCTGAATTGGCAGCCGGCCAGCAGCACGCTGCCGGTCGCCAATCCACCGGCGCGCAGCCACATTCGGTTCATCCGCCACCGCCCAGGTCGGCCGCGGGACCGCTGGGTGCCTGGCCCGGGGGCGGACCAGGCAGCGGACCGAACGCGCTTCCGGGAGCGGGACCGGGGGCAGGAGCGGCGCCCGCGGGCGCCGGTTGGCCGGGCGCGGGGGCGGCCTGCGGGGCCGTCGGGACCAGCAGGGCCTGCAGATCCGCCGGATTCTGGGTGGCGGGCGGCGTCTGAGCACCCTTGGCCGGGATCCAGGTCAGCTGCGGTACCGGGGTGGCGGACTTGGCCTGCGTCTCCGGGGTGTCGTAGATGATCTGACCCTTGTACGCCGTAATCGTGTTGAGCGGGTGGAACATCAGCGGCGGGTAGTTCACGGTGAGCCGGCGCAGCACCGGTCCCAGCCGCTCACGGCAGAGTTCGGCGCGCTTGAAGTAGTCCGGCGCCCGCGGCCCGCCGGCGGTTTCAAACGATCCACCACAGATGAACTGCACGGGGTTGGCGAACTCCGGGATCGACAGCAGGCCGTTGAGCGTGCCCTGGGCGGGGTCATAGATGTTGTAGAAGTTGGCGATACCCGGACCCGCTACGTGCAGCACCTGCTCGATGTTGTCGCTCTGGTCGCTCAGCGTCTTCGCGAAATCGTTGAGGTTGTTGACCGTATCGACGATCGTGGAGTTGTTCTCGTGCAGGAACCCCCGAATGTCCGACAGCGCTTTGTTCAGCGTGCCCAGCGTGGTGTCGAGGTGACGCGAGCTGTCGGCGAGCACCTGCGACACCGAGGCGACGTTCCCGGCGAACTGGACGATCTGCTCGTTGCTGGACGACAGCGCGTTGACCAGGACCTGCAGGTTTTTCACCGTGCCGAAGATGTCTCCGCGCGAATCCCCCAGCCGCCCAGCGGCTTGCGAGAGCTCACGCAAGGCGTTGTGGAACGACTGGCCCTTGCCGTCGAAGGTGTCGGCGGCCTGGTTGATCGCCGCGCCCAACGGTCCCTGCATTGATCCGGCTGTCGGGCCCAGTTGCACTGCCAGCTGGGTCAGCGACTCCTTGACCTCGTCCCATTCCACCGGGACCGCGGTGTGCCCAAGGCCGATGCTGGCGCCGTCGGCCATCACCGGGCCACCGGTGTAGGCCGGTGTCAGCTGAATAAACCGGGCCGCCACCAGGTTTGGCGACATGATGATGGCCTTGGCGTCCTTCGGGATCTTCACGTCCTTGCTTACCGACATGGTGATCTTCACGTCGGACGGCCGCGGGTCGATCGAGTCGATGGTGCCGACCGGGACACCGAGGATGCGCACCTGGTCACCGGGATACAGGCCGACCGCGGAGGTGAAATAGCCGACGATCTTACGGTTATTCGCTTGCGACGAAAGCACATACACACCACCCACCAGCACCGCGACCAGCGCGATGATGGTGGCGTAGCGCAGCCCCCGGCTGCCGGTGATCCGCCGGATCATGGTGACTTCGGCCTGATGATCCAGCGCTCCTGAATCAGGCCGCGCAGGTAATCGGCGAGGCTGGCAGGCAGCTTGCCGGGCTGATAGAAGAAGTCGAACATGGTGGCAAGCAGCGGCGCGGGGATCACGCCGTAGACGTTGACATTGAATCCGGGGCCGGACCCGACCACCTCGCCGAGCTCGGTGGCGTAGGTGGGCAGTCGCTTGAGGGCCTCGGTGATGTAGTCGCGGCGCTCGTTGAGGTTGGACAGCACGTCGTTGAGCTTGTTCAGCGCCGGACCGAATTCCTTGCGGTTGTCGGCGACGAAGCCCGAGATCTGCGTGGACAGGTCCTGGATCCCCGAGATCAGCTCAGACAGGGCGCTGCGCCGTTCGTCGAGGGCGGCGAACAACTCGTTCCCGTCGTCGACCAGTTTGTTGACCTGGTCGGCGCGCTGCGACAAGACACCGGTGACCGACTTCGCGTGTGCCAGCAAGCTTTGCAGCGCCTCGTCGCGGCGGTCCAGCGTGCGCGACAGCGACGTCACGCCGTCCAGCGCACCGCGCAGCTGCGGGTTGGCGTCGTGCAGTGTGTCGGTCAGGACGTTCAGCGCCTTCTCGAATTGCGGCTTGTCCAGGTTGTTGGCGTTCTGGCCCAGATCCTCGAGGGCGCCGGCCAGCGTGTACGGCGTCGTCGTGCGGCTGAGCGGGATGGTGGTTGCCTTGCCGCCGCCGGCCGGGGTCACCGAGACGGAGCGCTCACCGAGGATGGTGTCGGTGCGGATCGCGGCCAGCGACTGGTCACCGACGGCGACGTGACGGTCGACGCTGAAGCTGATCTTGGCGCTGTCGCCGGCCAGACCGACCGAGGTCACCTTGCCGACCTTGAAACCCGAAACATAAACGGCGTTGCCGGGGTTGATGCCCCCGGCGTCGGTGAAGTAGGCGTCATAGATCTTGCCCTGCGGCCAGAACGGTAATCCAGAGTAGCCGAACGCAATGAGCACGACGCACACCACCAGCACCACGCCGAAGATGCCGGTGCGCAATGGATCGCGCTCACGCCTAGCGTCACTTGACAAAAGCGCACCTCCCCTTGCTGGGGTCCACCTGGCCACCAAGCGGCAGCAGTATGTCGCTACCGGCCGGGCCGTTGATTTTGATCGTCACGGAGCAGAAGTAGATGTTGAAGAACGATCCGTAGGCGCCGAGGGCGGACAGCCGCAGGTAGTCCTCGCCCAGCTGCTCGACATCGTTGTTCACCTCGGCCTTACGGTTGTCCAGTTCGGTGGCCAGCGGCCGGGTGTTCTCCAGGATGCCCTGCAGCGGGCGGCGCGAATTCTTCAGCAGCTCAGTGAGATCCGTCGTCGTCGACGCCAGCGGTGGGATGGCACCGGCGATGTCGTCCTTGTGCTGAGCCAGCCCGGTGATCAATTGTTGCAGCTGATCGACGCTGGCCGAGAATTGTGCGCTGCGCTGGTCCACGGTCGTCAGCACCGTGTTGAGGTTGTTGATCACGTCGCCGATGAGCTGGTCGCGCTGGCCCAGCGCCGAGGAGAACGCGCTGGTGTCGGCCAGCACGTTCGACAAAGCCCCGCCCTGACCCTGCAGCAACTGGATGACCGCGCTGCTGATGGTGTTGACCTTGTCGGCGTCAAGACCTTTGAGCACCGGTCGCAGTCCGCCCAGCAGCGCGTCGAGATCCAGTGCGGGCTGAGTGTGTTGACTGTTGATCGTCGCGCCGGGCGGTAGCTTCCGCAGCTCCCCGGGGCCCGACGTGATCTCCAGGAACCGGTCGCCGACCAGGTTTTCGTAGCGGATCACCGCGCGCGTGGACGAATAGAGCGTGTAGCGCTTGTCCACGCCGAACTTCACGTCGATGGTGTTGTCGGGGTTGAGCTTGACGCCCGACACCGCGCCGACCGGGACACCGGCGATGCGCACCTTCTGGCCGGACTTGAGCCGTGACACGTTGGTAAACGTTGCGTGGTAAGTGCTTTCGGGCCCGAAGCGGAAGTCGCCGAACACCACCACCAGCCCCGCCGATACCAGCAGCATGGCCACCGCGAAGATGCTGACCTTGATCATCATCTCGCGGTGCGACGGCAGTCCCGAGCCGGCCATCAGAAGTCATCCCGTTCCGCGAAGGCGCCGTGGAACAAGAACTGCAGCGTGGAGGGTGCGTCGAATTGCAGTTCGGTGAATGGCTCGTACGGGATGTTGGCGTTATCGGTCACCAGGAATTTCGACCGGTAGAACGATCCGCCGGTCTGCTTGGTCGGGATGTCGGGCAGTCCGCGGCAGTTCGGGCCGCCGGAGGCGTTGACGATGGGCAGCGATTCCGGATAGGTGTACGCCGGCGCGCCCAGCACGAAGCTCGACGAGGTGAACAGGCCCGCCTTGCGAACGCCGATCAGCGGGGCGAATTCCTTGATGCCGCGCTCGATTCCGGCGAACAGGCAGCCCAGTTCCGGGGAGTAGTCGGCGGCCACCTTGAGCGGGGCCCGTAGCCGGTTGATGGTGTCGATGAAGTCCTGCTCGGCCGGCGCCAACGTGTCGTACGCGTTGTTCGACAGGCCGATGGTGGCCAACAGTGTGTCGTTGAGATTGTTCTGCTGGTCCACGACGGTCTTGTTGATCGTCGGCAGGTTGTCGATCACGGTGGTCAGGTCGGGGGCGGCGTCGGCGTAGGTGTTGGCCACCACTGCGGTTTTTCGGAAGTCCTCCTGCAACGCGGGCAGTTTCGGGTTTGCCTGGCGCGTCAGTGTATTCAAGCCCGACAGGATGCCGCCCAAGTCGTCGCCGTGACCGCGCAGGCCTTCGGCGAACGCGCTCAGCGTTCCGTTCAGTTCGACGGGGTCGATCTTGTGCAGCAGATCCATCAACGACTGGAACAAGGTGTTGACTTCCAGCTGCACCGACGAGGCCGCAACGTGCGCATCCGGACGCAAAGACGTCGGCGAGGGCGCTTGCGGGGGAATGAATTCCACCGCCTTAGCGCCGAAGATGGTGTTACCCGCGATGTGCACCGTGGCGTTGGACGGGATGAAATGCAGGTCGTCGCTGTTGATGCCCAGCGTCAGCCGCGCCTGGTCACCGGAGTAGTCGATGGTCTCGACCTTGCCGATCTGGATGCCCCGGTATTTGACCTTGGCGCCCTCCTCCATCACCAGTCCGGCCCGGGGCGCCGAGACCGTGACGGTGTCGATGGACGCGAAGGCCGCTGTGTAGGAAAGGTAGGTCAGCACAGCGAAAGCCACCAGCAGGCTGGCAAGCACTGCTGCTGCCAGTCTGACGGTTGTGCGTCGCGAGTCTGTTTCTGCCATGTCCCTGTTAAGCGGTCCTCTTATCCGGAGAGGTTGAAGTTACCGGACGCCCCATATACCGCGAGCGAGATGAACAACGTGATGACGACCACGACGATCAGCGAAGTCCGCACGGCCTGGCCGACCGCGATGCCGACGCCGACCGGACCGCCGTGGGCGTTGTAGCCGTAATAGGTATGGATGAGCATGACCGCGATGGACATCACGATGGCCTGCAGGAATGACCACAACAGGTCCGACGGGATAAGGAATGTGTTGAAGTAGTGGTCGTAGAGGCCCTTCGACTGACCGTTGATGTACACCGTGGTGAAGCGGGCGGCGAAGAACGCGGCCAACACCGACAGCGAGTACAGCGGGATGATCGCGATCAGGCCGGCGATCAGGCGGGTCGACACCAGGTAGGACACCGAGTGCACCGCCATGCATTCGACGGCGTCGATCTCCTCGGACACCCGCATGGCTCCCAGTTGAGCGGTGGCGCCGGCGCCGATGGTGGCCGCCAGCGCGATGCCGGCGATCACCGGCGCGACGACCCGGACGTTCAGGAATGCCGACAGGAACCCCGTCAGCGCCTCGATGCCGATGTTGCCCAGCGACGAATACCCCTGCACGGCGATGACACCGCCGGAGGCCAGGGTCAGGAAGGCCGCCACCCCGACCGTGCCGCCGATCATGACGAGCGCTCCCGCGCCCATGGTCATCTCGGCGATCAGCCGGATGGTCTCCTTGCGGTAGCGGGTGAGCGCGTTGGGGACGTACCGCATGGTCTGCCCGTAGAACAATGCCTGCTCGCCGAAGTCGTCAACCGGCTCTTGCAGCCGGGTGAAGAGTCGACGAAACCGCAGCGTGGCGTCGTAACTCATCGCGTGCTCACTCGTCCCATCACTTCGCCGAGATCCGCACGCCGACGGCGGTCATCACCACGTTGATCACGAATAGACAGATGAAGGCGTAGACCACGGTTTCGTTGACCGCGTTGCCGACGCCTTTGGGCCCTCCCTTGACGGTCAGGCCGCGGTAGCAGCCGACCATGCCGGCCATCACGCCGAACAGCAGTGCTTTGACTTCGGCCAACACCAGTTCGCGCAGCCCGGTCAGCACGGTCAGGCCGTTGATGAAGGCGCCGGGGTTGACGCCCTGCAAAAAGACCGAGAAGACGTAGCCACCGGAGAGCCCGATGGCGCACACCAATCCGTTGAGCAGCAGCGCCACCACAGTGGAAGCCAGCACGCGGGGCACCACCAGCCGCTGGATCGGGTCGATGCCGAGCACCCGCATGGCGTCGATCTCTTCGCGAATGGTGCGGGCGCCGAGGTCGGCACAGATCGCGGTTGCACCGGCGCCGGCCACGACGAGCACGGTCACCACCGGACCCAGCTGGGTGATGGTGCCGAACGCCGTACCGGCACCGGACAGGTCGGCCGCGCCGATCTCGCGCAACAGGATGTTGAGGGTGAAGGCGACCAGGACCGTGAATGGGATGGACACCAGCAGTGTGGGGACCAGCGACACGCGCGCGATCATCCACGTCTGGTCGAGAAACTCACCAATTTGAAACGGCCGGCGGAAAGCCGCGCGGCCGGTGTCCAGCATCATTTCGAAAAATCCGCCGACGGCGCGGGCGGGAACTGCGAGCTGTTCCCTCAACGCGGTTCCCCCCTCGGTCTGGTCTCGGCGAAGTCTATGTGTGGCCTTTGCGTCGTCTGCGGTCGCACGGGGCTCGGTGTGAGCCGGATCATATTAACTCAGAACAAGTTCACCATGTCAATGAACAGCACTTCCTTATCCGAACCGTTAATTCACCAGGTCAGAAGCACTTGTCAGGTGTAAAACTGACACACGTTCTACCCGGTGATTCCCCCCGATCAACCAGCGTTTTACCGCTATTGCTCCATCAGCGCGCCCGCGGCGAAATTGTGCTCAGGGTCACGGCCAGCAAAGTAATTCTGCAGCGTCGAACTCAGCTGGGCAGGGTCCCAGGCGGGGCCCTCGGCGCTGAATTTCCGCTCCGCGGTCGGCGCGGCGACCAATGTCACCTGTGGACCGTAGACGATGAAGACCTGACCGTTCACCTCGGCCGCCGCGGGCGACGACAGGAACTGCACCAGATTGACCACATGCTCGGGCGACAGCGGGTCGATGCCGCCCGCTTCCACCTCGGGTGCGTCGCCGAAGACGTCGGCGGTCATCGCGGTGCGCGCGCGGGGACAGATGGCGTTGGCGCACACGCCGTAGCGGCCCAGCGCCCGGGCGGCCGTCAGGGTGAGGGAGATGATGCCCGCCTTGGCGGCGCCGTAGTTCGCCTGCCCCACCGGACCGACCAGGCCGGCCTCCGACGCGGTGTTGACGATCCGCCCGAAAATCTGGCCGCCCGCCTCCTTGGCCGCCGACCGCCAGTAGGCCGCCGCGTTGCGGGTCAGCAGGAAGTGCCCGCGCAGGTGCACGGCGATGACCAGATCCCACTCCTCGTCGGACATGTTGAACAGCATCCGGTCGCGCGTGATCCCGGCGTTGTTGACCACGATGTCGAGCCCACCCAGCGCGTCGGCCTGAGCAACGAGTTCGTCGGCGGTCGAGCGTTCGCTGACGTCACCGGCCACCGCGACGGCCTTGGAGCCGGCGGAGTTGATTTCGTCGATGACGTCGGAGGCGTTCAATGCCGCGGCGATGTCGTTGACGACGACGGTGGCGCCCTGGCGGGCGAGGCCGAGCGCCTCGGCGCGTCCCAGGCCCGCGGCCGCACCGGTGACCACCGCGACCTTCCCGGACAGATCGGTCGCGTTCGTGCTGCTAGTCAATTTATGAATACCTCTAGTTTCGGCTTACGCGTTCTGGGCTCGGATTAGTCGCCGCGCAGGAGTGCCGCACGCGGGCATTCGGCGATCGCCTGCTCGGCCAGTTGCTCCTGATCGGCGGGAATGGGGTCGAGCTTCACCACGGCGTAGTCCTCGTCGTCGAGGTCGAAGATATCTGGGGCAATTCCCAAGCACACTGCGTTACCTTCGCACCGGTCACGGTCCACGATCACCCGCACAGCATCCTCCTTGAACCTGGCCTTCACTGCAGGACTTGCCTCTTCAATAGGTAAGTCCACCATAGGACCCCGATACCTCTGGGGAAACGGTCGCTGGATTCCCAGACTAGAACGTGTTACAACCGGGGAGGCGAACGGGTAGCCGTTGGTCGAGCTGCAGCCTGTGACGAGGGTTGTTACTCCGAACGTCGTTAACTTCGAGGACGGCCGAAATGCGTATCAGTTACACCCCGGAACAAGAGGAGCTGCGTCGCGAGCTGCGGTCGTACTTCACCCAGCTGATGACCCCCGAGCGCCGGGAGGCGCTGACCTCGACCGAGGGCGAGGTCGGGACGGGCACCGCGTACCGCGACACCGTCGCGCAGATGGGCAAGGACGGGTGGCTCACGCTGAACTGGCCCAAGGAGTACGGCGGCCAGGACCGCTCCCTGATGGACTCGCTGATCTTCACCGACGAGGCCGCCATCGCCGGCGTGCCGGTGCCGTTCCTGACCATCAACAGCGTCGCGCCGACCATCATGGCGTTCGGCACCGAGGAACAGAAGAAGTTCTTCCTGCCCAAGATCGCGGCCGGTGAGCTGCACTTCTCCATCGGCTATTCGGAGCCAGGTGCCGGCACCGACCTGGCCAACCTGCGCACCACCGCGGTGCGCGACGGTGACGACTACGTCATCAACGGACAAAAGATGTGGACCAGCCTGATCGCCTATGCGGACTGGGTGTGGCTGGCGGTGCGCACCAACCCCGAGGCCAAGAAGCACCGCGGCATCTCGATGCTGACCGTGCCGACGACCGCCGAAGGGTTCTCCTGGACGCCGGTGCACACGATGGCCGGGGTGGACACCAGCGCCACCTATTACTCCGACGTGCGCGTCCCGGTGACCAACCTGATCGGCGAGGAGAACGGCGGCTGGAAGCTGGTGACCAACCAGCTCAACCACGAGCGGGTCGCGCTGGTCTCGCCGCAACCGATCTTTCTGGCCCTGCGCGAGGTTCGCGAATGGGCGCAGAACACCAAGGACGCGGGCGGCGCCCGGCTGATCGATTCCGAGTGGGTGCAGATCAACCTGGCCCGGGTGCACGCCAAGGCCGAAGTGCTCAAGCTGATCAACTGGGAACTGGCCTCGGCGGCAAGCGAAGACCTGTCGCCCGCCGATGCGTCGGCGGCCAAGGTGTACGGCACCGAGCTGGCCACCGAGGCCTACCGGCTGCTGATGGAGGTGCTGGGTACCGCCGCGACGGTGCGCCAGAATTCGCCGGGCTCGAAGCTTTCAAGCCGGGTCGAGCGCATGCATCGGGCCTGCCTGATCCTGACCTTCGGCGGCGGCACCAACGAAGTGCAGCGCGACATCATCGGCATGGTCGCCCTCGGCCTGCCTAGAAACCGTTAAGCACCGCTGAGCCGCTACGTAATAGAAGGACGGACGTCATGGATTTCACCACCACCGAAGCGGCGAACGACCTCGGCAAGCTGGTCGACACCATCGTGGACTCGGTATGCACCCCCGAACACCAGCGTGAGCTCGACGGGCTCGATCAACGGTTCGACCGCGACCTGTGGCGAAAGCTGATCGACGCCGGCATCCTGTCCAGCGCATCGGCTTCGTCGCTGGGCGGCGACGGCTTCGGGGCGCTCGAGCAGGTGGCGATCCTGGTTGCGCTGGGACACCAGCTGGCCGCGGTGCCCTACCTGGAGTCGGTGATGCTGGGCGCGGGGGCGCTGGCCCGGTTCGGCTCCGAGGAGCTGCAACAAAGCTGGGGCGTGCCCGCGGTCAACGGCGAGAAGACGCTCGCCGTCGCCCTCGACGGCGAGATGGGCGACGGCCCGGTGCAGGCGACCGGCGCCGACGCCGGGTACCGGCTGACCGGAACCCGCACCCAGGTCGGCTTCGGCCCGGTGGCCGACGCGTTCCTGGTTCCCGCCGAAACCGATTCCGGCACCGCGGTTTTCCTGGTCGCCGCCGATGATCCCGGCGTCACGGTGACCGCACTGGAAACCACCGCCCTGGGCAGCGTCGGACATCTCGCGCTGGAGGGTACCGAGGTGGACGAAGGCCGCAAAGTGGGCGGCGCCGAGGTCGTGACATGGCTCGGCACGCTGGGCACCTTGGGCCGCAGCGCTTTTCAGCTCGGCGTGCTCGAGCGGGGCCTGCAGATGACGGCCGAATACGCGCGCGAGCGCGAGCAGTTCGACCGCCCAATCGGCAGCTTCCAGGCGGTGTCGCAGCGACTGGCCGACGGCTACATCGACGTCAAGGGGCTGCGGCTCACGCTCACGCAGGCGGCCTGGCGCGTCTCGGAAGACATCCCGGCCGAGATCGACGTCGCCAGCGCGGCCTTCTGGGCGGCCGACGCCGGCCACCGGGTGGCTCACACCATCGTGCACGTGCACGGCGGTGTCGGTGTCGACACCGATCACCCCGCGCACCGCTACTTTTTGGCCGCCAAGCAGACCGAGTTCGCCCTGGGCGGTGCCACCGGACAGCTGCGCCGGATCGGCCGGGAGCTGGCCGAGACGCCCGCTTAGGCGCGATGGAACTCACCGATGACCTGACGGTCACCAAGCTGCTGGAGCCGCTGGCCGAGATCGACGATCGGGGTATCTACTTCGAGGACTCGTTCACCAGCTGGCGCGATCACCTGCAGCATGGCGCCGCCATCGCCGCGGCGTTGCGTGCGCGGCTTGACCCCAGCCGGCCGCCGCATGTCGGTGTGCTGCTGGAGAACACCCCCTTCTTCTCGGCGATGCTGGTGGCCGCGGGCATGTCGGGCATCGTGCCGGTGGGGCTCAACCCGGTGCGGCGCGGCGAGGCGTTGCAACGCGACATCGCCCGGGCCGATTGCCAATTGGTGCTGGCCGACTCGAAATCGTCTGAAACGCTGGGCGATATCGAGCATGTGAACGCCGACTCCCCCGAGTGGGCCGGCGAGGTCGCCGCGCATCGCGACGCGCAGGTCTGTTTTCGGGCCGCCTCGCCCGCGGACCTGTTCATGTTGATCTTCACGTCGGGCACCAGCGGCGAGCCCAAAGCGGTCAAGTGCAGCCACGGCAAGGTCGCGATCGCGGGGGTGACGATGTCACAGCGCTTCGGCCTCGGCAGCGACGACGTCTGCTACGTGTCGATGCCCCTGTTCCATTCCAACGCGGTGCTGGTCGGCTGGGCGGTGGCGGCTGCCTGTGCGGGCTCGATGGCGTTGCGGCGCAAGTTCTCCGCCTCGAACTTCATCGTCGACGTGCGTCGCTACGGCGCCACCTACGCGAACTACGTGGGCAAGCCACTGTCGTATGTGCTCGCCACGCCGGAGCGGCCCGACGATGCGGATAACCCGTTGCGGGCGGTGTATGGCAACGAGGGCGTGCCCGACGACCTCGAGCGCTTCGGGCGCAGATTCGGGTGCGTCGTGCAGGACGGGTTCGGTTCCACCGAGGGCGGCGTGGCCATCGCGCGCACGCCCGATACGCCGGCGGGTTCGCTGGGTCCTCTTCCCGAGGGCATCGACATCATCGACCCCGACACCGGCACCTCCTGCCCGCCGGGCGTGGTCGGCGAGTTGGTCAACGCCGCGGGACCGGGGCGCTTCGAGGGCTACTACAACGACGAGTCGGCCGAGGCCGAGCGAATGGCCGGCGGCGTGTACCACAGCGGGGATCTCGCCTACCGCGACGACGCCGGCTATGCGTACTTCGCTGGGCGGCTGGGTGATTGGATGCGGGTCGACGGTGAAAACCTCGGCGCGGCCCCGATCGAGCGGGTGCTGCTGCGCCACCCAGACGTCACCGAGGTCGCGGTGTACCCGGTGCCGGACCCGATAGTCGGCGACCAGGTGATGGCGGCGTTGGTGTTGGCGCCCGGCGCGGAGTTCGAGGACGAGAAGTTCCGCGCGTTCCTGGCCGAGCAGCCGGATCTGGGGCCGAAGCAGTGGCCGTCGTATGTGCGGATCACCGCCGAACTCCCGCGGACGGTGACCTTCAAGGTGTTGAAGCGACAGTTGGCCGCGCAGGGTGTCGACTGCGGCGACCCGGTCTGGAAGATCCGGCGTTAGCGGCCCGCGGCGGGCGTTGCCGCCGGATGCGCCGTCATGGCAGTAAACTCAGCGCTTGATGAAAATCCGCAAAGTGATCGCCGGCGTGATGCTGGGTGGCTCGCTGGGTGGCGCTGCGCTAGGGCTGGGCGCCGGTTTCGCCATGGCGGAGCCGCCCCCACCGCCGCCGCTACCACCGCCGCCGCCGCCGCTGGTGTGGTCACCGCCGACACCGGATCCCGAACCGTGGGAAGCTCCTCCCCCGCAGGAGCCAGGGCCCCCGCTGCCGCCGCTCCCGCCGCCGTCGGGCTGACGATTCCGGGCCGGCACACGTAGTAGTTGAGCGCGGAAACCGCAATGAACACGCCGCAAGGACAAGGAGACGCGATGGTGGATGCGCCGGTCGCCCACCCCTGCGTCACCGTCAGCCGCGCCGATTGCCGAGCCGGCACATGACCGCACGGCCTCTGGAGCTCGCGCTGGAAGCGAGCTTCGAACAGCTTTCCGCCGCGGTGCCGGCGAACATCGGCGTCGCGATCGCCCGGCCGGACAGAACGTTCTCCCTGGGCAGCTGGTGGTCGGGCGTCGCCTGGTCGACCATCAAGGTGCCCCTGGCGATAGCGGCGCTGCGCAACGATTGGCTGGGCGCGCGCGATCTGGTCGTGAAGGCCATCACCGAATCCGACAATCGCGCCTCCGAACAGCTTTGGTCGCAACTGGGCGAGCCGGTGGATGCGGCGCGCCGGGTTCAGGTCGTGGTGGCCGAGGGCGGTGATACCGCGACCGTGGTCGAATCACGCCGACTTCGCCGTGGCTTCACCGCTTTCGGTCAAACCCAATGGAGCCTGCAGCGCCAGGCGCGGTTCGCCGCAGAGCTGTCGACGATCCCCGACGCCGCCGAAGTGATCGACCTGATGCAACGCCTGGTCACCGGTGATCAGTGGGGGCTGGCCGCCAAAGGCCTTGCCGCGAAAGGCGGTTGGGGTCCAGGTGTGCATGGTGGATACCTGGTCCGCCAGTTCGGCATTGTTCCGACGCCGTCCGGTGAATGGGGCGTGGCGCTGGCGGCGGACGCCGACGACGGCGCGTTCGAGACGGGCGTCGACGTGGCCAATACGATGGCGGACTGGCTGCTGAGCCGGCTCCCGACCCTAGCCCGTTATTGACGGCACCACGGCGTCGATCAGATGCGGGCCGGGTTCGGCGAAGGCGGCACGCAGCGCATCGGCCAATTCCTCGGCGGTGGTGACGCGGCGCGCGGGCACTCCCATGCCCTCGCTGATCTTCACGAAATCCATTGTGGGGTCTGATAGATCGAGTAGCGCCAGCGCTTCGGGCCCGGGCGCGGACCCGGCGCCGACGCGTTGCAGTTCGATCCGCAGGATGTCGTAGGCGCTGTTGTTGTACAGCACGGTGGTCACGTTGAGATTCTCCCGGGCCTGGGTCCACAATCCCGAAATCGTGTACATCGCCGAGCCATCGGATTCCAGACACAGCACCGGACGATGCGGGGCGGCCACCGCGGCGCCCACCGCTGCCGGGATGCCGTAGCCGATCGCCCCGCCGGTCAGGGTCAGCCAGTCGTGTGCCGGCGCCCCGGCGGTCGCGCCCGCAAGCAACACACCGGAGGTGTTCGACTCGTCGACAACGATGGCCTCTTCGGGCAACAACGCCCCGATCACGTCGGCGGCCGACGCGGAGGTCAGCTTGCCCGTCGGCAGCTGGGGACGCGATGCGGCCGCCAACGGCGCCTCGGTGCCGGGCGCCACCTGATCGGCCACGGCGATCAAAGCGTCTGCCGCACCGCTGTATTCGGCGAGCACGTGCACCTCGCAGCCGGCCGGTACCAGATCGCTGGGCATGCCGGGGTAGGCGAAGAACGACACCGGCGATTTGGCGCCGGCCAGCACCAGGTGCTTGGCGCCGTCCAGCTGGGCCGTGGCGGCCTCGGCGAAATAGGCGAGCCGCTCGACCGCGGGCACACCGGCGCCGCGCTCCAGCCGGGTCGGGAAGGTTTCGCACAACACGCGGGCGCCCGTGGCCGCCGCGATGCGGGTCGCCGCCGCCAGCCCCGCACGGCGGGTGGCGTCGCCGCCCACCATGATCACCGTCGGCTCGCCGGAACGAAGCACCTCGAGCACCTCCGGCGCCAGCAGCGGGTCGGCGCCCGTCGGCTGCGCCTCCAGGTTGGAGAACAGCTGAGCACCATCGGACCAGGACACGTCGGCGGGCAAGATCAGCGTCGAGATCTGCGATCCCGACCGGCTGGCCGCGATCCCCTCGACCGCATCGGCCGAAACCTGGGCGGCGTCACTGGTGCGCCGCACCCAGCCCGAGACGCTGCCGGCGAGCGCGTCGATGTCGGATTCCAGTGGGGCGTCGTACTTTTTGTGATACGTGGCGTGGTCGCCGACGACCACCACCATCGGCACCCGCGCGCGACGGGCATTGTGCAGGTTGGCCAGTCCGTTGCCCAGCCCGGGGCCCAAATGCAGCAGCACCGCGGCCGGGCGATCGGCGATGCGGGCATAACCGTCGGCCGCGCCGGTGGCGACCCCCTCGAACAGCGCCAGCACGCCACGCATCCGCGGGACGGCGTCCAGCGCGGCGACGAAGTGCATCTCCGAGGTGCCCGGGTTGGCGAAGCACACGTCGACGCCGCCGTCGACCAGGGTGTTGATCAAGGCCTGCGCACCGTTCACTTCATTGCCTCCAGTCGGAAAACTCGTTCGGCGTTGCCGCGCAGGAAATCTCGGCGACCGTCATCGGACAGCCCGAGTTCGTCCATTCCCGTCAGCGCGTGCTCGTGGGTGATCATCGGATAATTGGTGCCGAACAACACCTTTCGCTGCCCGGTGCCGGTCTTCATGAACCTGACGAGTTCGTCCGGCAACCGCTTGATGGTGTACGCCGAGGTGTCGATGTAGACGTTTTCGTGCTTGCGGGCCACCGCGACCATTTCCTCGGTCCACGGGTAGCCGACGTGGCCGCAGACGATCACCAGTTCCGGGAAGTCGAGCGCCACCTGGTCGATGTACGGAATCGGTCGGCCGGTCTCCGACGGGCGCAATGGGCCGGTATGGCCGACCTGGGTGCAGAACGGCACGCCGGATTCCACGCACTGGGCGAACAGCGGGTAGTAGCGGCGATCGGTGGGCGGGGCGTTCCACAACCACGGCACCACCCGCAGTCCGACGAATCCTCCGTCGGCGATCCGGCGCCGCAGCTCCCGGACGGCGTCCATCGGGCGGTCGAGGTCCACGGTGGCCAGGCCGGCGAGCCGATTCGGGTGTGCGGCAACCCATTGCGCCACCTCGTCGTTGGAGACCAGGTCCGCTCCACCCGGCCCGCGCCAGGCGCTGAGCACACCAAATTCGACGCCGGCGGCATCCATCGACGCCAGGGTCGTCTCGATCGGGATGTCGGTATCGGGGATGGTCTCGCCCGTCCACCGCCGCAGGGAGGCAAGCATGTCGCTGCGCAGGAACCGCGCGGTCGGATGCTGCATCCAGACATCGATCGCCATGCGATTGGACTCTAGACCGGGGCCGGCTGCCCGCCGCGCTCAGATGGTCAGCGCCGCGCGGGCGCAGGCGTGGGTCTGTTGCGCGTACCCGCCGCCGAACAGCACGACGTGCGCCAGCAGCGGGAAGAGCTGGTGCAGGCCGGTGCGTTCGCGCCAACCGGGCCGTAGCGGTCGGACCCGCTGGTAGCCGTCGATCACGGCGTCGTAGTGCGGACAGCCGAACAGCGCGAGCATCGCCAGGTCGGTCTCGCGGTGGCCGGCGTGCGCGGCCGGGTCGATGAGCACCACACCGTCGGGAGTCCACATCACGTTCCCGCTCCACAAATCGCCGTGTAGCCGGGCCGGCCGGTCGTCGTCGTCGAAATCGCCCGCATGGCAACGGGCCGCGACGGATTCGACGGCGCCGCGGGTGGCCGCGTCAAGTCACGGGGCGGCGAGGTCGGCCATCGGCCGCAGCCGTTCCTCGGCGTAGAACTCGCCCCAGCTACGGTGCCGGCGCAGCGACATCGGCAAGGGCTGCGACAGCGGTCCGAAAAAGCCGGGCCCGCCCCAGCCGTCCGGTCCCGCGCCGAAAGCCTGGCCGCCGGCGTCGTGCGTGGCGGCCAGCCGGCCGCCGAAGGTGCGCGCGGCCTCGGGGGTCGGGCTCACCGATTCCAGGCGCCGCAGCGTCAGGCTCGCGTCGTCGACGGAGACGACCCGCGCACAGGGCACGCCGCCGGCGGCGGCGGAAAGCCATTGCAGCCCCGCGGCTTCCCAGGCGAAGAAACCGTCGGGCGCACCAGAACGGCGCTTGACGAAGTCGGTCACACCGCGCGGGGGCCTAGCGCTGAAAACACATCACGCGGTGGCGTGTGCGGCGTGTACGTCGTCGGCCGGGCGGGCCTCGGTCTGCTCCTTGGCCCAGCGGTAGTCGGGCTTACCGGCCGGCGACCGCTTGACCTCGTCGACCAGCCACAGGCTGCGCGGCACTTTGTAGCCCGCGATCTCGGAGCGCACGAAGCTGTCCAGCTCGGTCAGCGTGGGCCGGGCGCCCGCCCGGGGCTGTACGACGGCGGCGACGTGTTGCCCGTACCGGGGATCGGGCACGCCGACCACCAGCGCGTCGAAGACGTCGGGGTGGCCCTTGAGCGCGGCCTCGACCTCCTCGGGGTAGATCTTCTCGCCGCCGCTGTTGATCGACACCGAGCCGCGGCCCAGCATCGTGACAGTGCCGTCCTCCTCGACCGTGGCATAGTCGCCGGGGATGGCGTAGCGCACGCCGTTGAAGGTCTTGAACGTCTCGGCGGTCTTCTTCTCGTCCTTGTAGTAACCGACCGGGATGTTGCCCTTCTTGGCGATGAAGCCGCGCACCCCGGAGCCGGGCTTGACCTCGTTGCCCTCCTCGTCGAGGACGACCGTGCGGTGGTCGATCGTCACCCGTGGGCCACCGGCGTGCGGCGCGTCCTTGGCGACGATGCTGGTTCCGCCGAACCCGGTCTCCGAGGAGCCGATGGAGTCGGTGATGACCCGGTTGGGCAGCAGTTCGAGGAACTTCTCTTTGATGCTCGGCGAGAACAGCGCCGCGGTGGAGGCGAGCAGGAACAGCGACGACAGGTCGTATGCTTCCCCTTCTGCGCTTTTCTGCGCTGCCAGCAGCGCGTCGAGCAGGGGACGTGCCATCGCGTCGCCGGTGAAGAACAGCAGGTTCACCTTGTGTTTGTGGATCGTGCGCCACACCTCGTCGGCGTTGAATTCCGGTGCCAGCACCGTGGTTTGGCCCGAGAAGATCGACATCCAGGTGGCCGACTGGGTGGCGCCGTGGATCATCGGCGGAATCGGGTGGCGGATCATCGGCGGGTTGGCAGCGGCGGCCTTGGCCAGGTCGTACTCGTCCTCGACGAATTCGCCTGTGGCAAAGTCAGTTCCGCCGAACAGCACCCGGTAGATGTCCTCGTGACGCCACATGACGCCCTTCGGAAAGCCGGTGGTGCCGCCGGTGTAGAGCAGGTAGATGTCGTCGGCGCTGCGCGGGCCGAAGTCGCGCTCGGGCGAGCTCTGCGCGATCGCGGAGTAGAACTCGACGCCGCCGTAGCGGGTGAAGTCGTTGTCGCTGCCGTCCTCGACGACCAGGATCGTCTTGACGTCGGGGGTGTCCGGCAGCACGTTGGCCACCCGGTCGGAGTACTGGCGCTCGTGCACCAGCGCGACCATGTCGGAATTGTCGAACAGGTAGCGCAGCTCGCCCTCGACATAGCGGTAGTTGATGTTCACCAGGATGGCGCCCGCTTTGACGATGCCGAGCATCGCGATGACGATCTCGATGCGATTGCGGCAGTACAGTCCGACCTTGTCGTCCTTCTTCACCCCCTGCTCCATCAGATAGTGGGCAAGGCGGTTGGCCTTCTCCTCTAACTCGGCATAGGTCAACTTCTCGTCGCCGCAGATCAGGGCGACACGGTCGGGCACAGCGTCGATGGCGTGCTCTGCAAGGTCGGCAATATTCAAGGCCACGGCCACCAAATTAGAACGTGTTACATTTCGTGGCAAGCTCGTGCCCATTGTCGAGGGAAAGGCGGTAGCCGTGACCGTGGAGAATGCCGGAACCCCAGCAAACACCGAAAACGGGGATACCGGACCGGACGCGCTGGTGGAACAACGTGGTCACACCCTCATCGTGACCATGAATCGCCCGCACCGCCGCAACGCCTTGAGCACGGAAATGATGGAAATCATGGTCCAGGCCTGGGACCGCGTCGACAACGACGAAGACATCCGCTGCTGCATCCTGACCGGCGCCGGTGGCTACTTCTGCGCGGGCATGGACCTCAAAGCGGCAACCCAGAAGCCGCCCGGCGAGTCGTTCAAGGACGGCAGCTACGACCCGTCGCGAATCGATGCGTTGCTCAAGGGCCGGCGGCTGAAGAAGCCGCTGATCGCCGCCGTCGAGGGCCCGGCCATCGCCGGGGGCACCGAGATCCTGCAGGGCACCGACATCCGGGTGGCCGGTGAGAGCGCCAAATTCGGCATCTCCGAGGCCAAGTGGAGCCTGTACCCGATGGGCGGATCCGCCGTCCGGCTGGTCCGCCAGATCCCCTACACCGTGGCGTGCGACCTGTTGCTGACCGGGCGGCACATCACCGCCGCCGAGGCCAAGGAGATCGGCCTGATCGGTCACGTCGTGCCCGACGGGCAGGCGCTGACCAAGGCGCTCGAGATCGCCGAGGTCATCGAGAACAACGGGCCGTTGGCCGTGCAGGCGATCCTCAAGACGATCCGCGAGACCGAGGGGATGCACGAGGAAGAGGCCTTCAAGCCCGACACCGCCAACGGCATCCCGGTGTTCCTCTCCGAGGACTCCAAGGAAGGCCCCCGGGCGTTCGCCGAGAAGCGCAAGCCCAACTTCAAAAACCGTTAGCCGCGCGCCGGGTGCGGGGTCGGCGCCCCGCCTCCCGGTCCACTCCCCTTCCGCGAGCGAACGACCCGAATTCAGCTCAGCAGCGGCGCACTCGGGGTGAACACCACCGGCATCGATTCCAGGCCGCTGACGAAGTTCGCCGGCCGCAGCGGCAGGGTGGAGTCGTCGTCGGCCAGCCTGAGATCCGGCAGCCGCTTGAGCACCCGCTCGGTCATCATCGACAACTCCAGTCTGGCCAGCTGGTTGCCCAGGCAGAAGTGCGTACCAAAGCCGAAAGCCATGTGGCTGTTGGGGTTCCGCCGGATGTCGAACTTGTCCGGCTCGTCGAACACCGACTCGTCGAAGTTGCCCGACTCGAACAGCAGCATGATCTTCTCGCCCTCACGCAGCGAGGTGCCGTGAAAGTCCGTATCTGCAGTGAGAGTTCTGCACATGTTCTTCACCGGCGACGTCCAGCGCAGCATCTCCTCGATGGCGCCGGGCAGCAACGAAGGGTCGCGCACCAGGGCATCCCACTGATCGCGGTGACGCACCAGCTGCTCTGTCCCTCCACTCAAGGTGTGCCTGGTGGTTTCGTCGCCGCCGATGAGGATGAGCAGCGTCTCCATCACGATCTCGTCGTCGGACATCCGCTGCCCCTCCACCTCGGCGTTCACCAGGATGGAGAACAGGTCGTCGGTGGGCTCGGTTCGCCGCTTGGCGATGATGTCCATGGTGAAGGCGGTGTAGGCGGCGAAAGCCTGCATAACGGTTCGGAATTCGGCCGATTCCGGGTCGATGTGCGAGCTCAGCCCGCACACCAGGTCGTCGGACCACTTCAACAGCATGCTGCGTTCGGAGGGCAACACGCCCAGCATGTCGCCGATCACCGCCATAGGCAATGGGGCGGCGATGTCGCGGACGAAGTCGCACTCGCCGCGCTCGCACACCGCGTCGATCAGGGTGTCGCACAGCGTGGCGATGGACGGTTCCTTCTCCTTCACCCGCTTGCGGGTGAAGCCGGCGTTGACCAGCTTGCGCCGCAACAGATGCGCGGGATCGTCCATGTCGATCATGTAGGGCATGCCCGGCTGATCGGGGCGGATGCCGCCCGTGCTGGAGAAGAGTTCCGGATTGCGCTCGGCGTCGAGGATGGCTTGATAGGTGGTGGCGCCGGCCAGGCCGTTGCGATCACGAAACACCGGCTGGTTGGCGCGCATCCAGCGATAGGCCTCGCGCGAGGTGTGCCGGTCTGCGTAGAAATTACCGTCTGCCAGGTCGATGTTCGAGATTGCTTCCGGGATGGTCGAACTCATCTACAGCCTCCAAATATTGACGAGCGGATTACAGTAACCGGCATGGCCGAGTCACAACACGTAGTTGCAGGGACAGTCCTCACCATGCCGGTGCGGATACGAAAAGCGGACGTGCACACCGCGATGTTCTCGGTGAATGCGCAAGCGGCGCAACGCCTTATCGACTACAGCGGCCTGCAAGTATGCCAGCACCGCCCCGGCCGGGCGGTGGTGAACCTGATGCTGGCGCGTTATATCGACGGCGACTTGGGGCAGTACCACGAATTCGGCACCGCGGTCATGGTCAATCCGCCCGGCTCGACGGCGCGCGGGTTGCGGGCGCTCGGTGATGCGGCCGCGTTCATCCACCATCTGCCCGTCGACCAGAGTTTCACGCTGGAAGCCGGCCGCTCGATCTGGGGATTCCCGAAGATCATGGCGGACTTCACCGTTCGCGAGCAGGGCCGGTTCGGATTCGACGTCAGCGCCGACGGCACACACATCGCCGGCATCGACTTCGCCCGCGGATTGCCGGTGCCCTCGATGTTCACCTCGCGGCCGCAGGTGCTCAAGACCTACACCTTCGCCGACGGCACCACCCGGGAAGTGCCCTGGGAGATGCGGGTGCGCGGGCTGCGTGGCCGGCCCGGCGGGGCGGCGTTGCGCCTGGGCGATCACGCCTACGCCAGGGAGTTGGCGTCGCTGGGGCTGCCGAAGCGGGCGATGGTCGCTGGATCGGTCGGCCACGTCGAGATGACTTTCGGCGACGCGCACCCGCTCGGCTGACCGGCCGGCCCGGCAGCGACTGCCCGGCTCTCCCCCATATCGCGCGGCGCACTGCGTCGTCGTCGCCCGTGCCATCCGGACAATCTAGAACGCGTTCTAAGTCCCTGGCAAGGAAATTAGAACGCGTTCTATTTTGCCGTGGGCGGACCTCAGATCAGCGTCGCCAGCTCGCGGACCTGCTCCGTACTGCGGCCGGAGACCACCATCATGGTGACTCCGGCGGCCTCCCAGGCCTTGATCTGCTTACGCACGTAGTCCAGGTCGCCGACGATCGCGGCGTCGTCGATCACCTCGTCGGGGATGATTTCCGCGGCCTTGTCCTTCTGGTTGCTGCGGAACAGCTTTGTCACGTCGTCGACAACCTCGGAGTAGCCCATCCGGCGGTAGACGTCGGCGTGGAAATTGGTGTCTTCGGCACCCATTCCGCCCATGTAGAGCGCGATGTAGGGCTTCATGGCCGCGAAGGCGGCGCCGCGGTCCTCGGTGATGACGATGTTGGCGGTCGCGCAGATCTCGAAGTCCTCGCGGCTGCGGCGGGCGCCCGGCCGGGCGAACCCCTCGTCCAGCCACTCGTTGTAGGTGTCGGCCATGCGCGGCGTGTAGAAGATCGGCAGCCAGCCGTCACAGATCTCGGCGGCCAGCGCGACGTTCTTCGGCCCCTCGGCGCCCAGCATGATCGGGATGTCTGCCCGCAGCGGATGAGTGATGGGCTTGAGCGGCTTGCCCAGACCCGTTGCGCGCTCACCGGTCAGCGGCAGCGGGTAGTGCGGCCCGGCACTGGTCACCGGCGCCTCGCGCGCCCACACCTGCCGGATGATGTCGATGTATTCACGGGTGCGGGCCAGCGGCTTGGGGAACGACTGGCCGTACCAGCCCTCGACCACCTGCGGACCGGAGACGCCGAGGCCGAGGACGTGCCGGCCGCCGGACAGATGGTCCAGCGTCAAAGCCGCCATGGCGCAGGCGGTCGGGGTGCGGGCGGACAGCTGGACCACCGAGGTGCCCAGCCGAACCCGGGACGTCGAGGACCCCAGCCAGGCCAGCGGTGTGTAGGCGTCCGAGCCCCAGGCCTCGGCGGTGAAGACGGCGTCGTAGCCGGCGTCCTCGGCCGCGGCGACGAGCTCGCCGTGGTTCTGCGGCGGCTGAGCGCCCCAATATCCCAGCTGCAATCCCAGCTTCATTCTCGTTGCCCTTCCGTGGTGGACCCGATGTTGAATCCGTTCTTAGAACCTGTTCTACTCGATGGCGTGACAGCCAGCTCGAGTAGCCCGCCCCTGATGGATCACCCTGAGCCACCACTCGCCGCACCACTGACGTTGGCCTTCGACTACACCCGTTCGGTCGGTCCCACGCTGAGCAAGTTCTTCACCGCACTGCGTGACCGTCACGTCCTGGGCGTGCGCGGATCGGATGGCCGGGTGCATGTGCCGCCGCCGGAATATGACCCGGTCACCTACGAGCCGCTGGGCGAGATGGTACCGGTGTCCAGCGTCGGCACCGTGGTCTCGTGGACGTGGCAGCCCGAACCGCTGGAGGGCCAGCCACTGGACCGGCCGTTCGCCTGGGCGCTGATCAAATTGGACGGCGCCGACACCCCGCTGATCCACGCCGTGGACGCGGGCGACCCGAAGGCCATCAAGACCGGCACCCGGGTCCATGTGCACTGGGTCGACGAGCCGGTGGGCGCCATCACCGACATCGCGTATTTCGCACTCGGCGAGGACGCCGAAACGGTGACCGAGCGGTCCGACGGCGACAAAGACCCGGTGACCATGATCGTCACGCCGGTCTCGCTGACCATCCAGCACAGCGCCTCGCACGAGGAGAGCGCCTACCTGCGCGCCATCGCGCAGGGCAAGCTGCTCGGTGCGAAGACGGGCGAGAACGGCAAGGTCTATTTCCCGCCGCATGGCGCCGACCCGGCCACCGGCCAGCCGACCACCGAGTTCGTCGAGTTGCCGGACAAGGGCACCGTCACGACGTTCGCGATCATCAACATCCCGTTCCAGGGTCAGCGCATCAAGCCGCCCTATGTGGCGGCCTACGTGCTGCTCGACGGGGCCGACATCCCGTTCCTGCATCTGGTCGCCGACATCGACGCCCACGAGGTCCGGATGGGCATGCGCGTCGAGGCGGTGTGGAAACCTCGCGAGGAGTGGGGATTTGGCATCGACAACATCGAGTACTTCCGGCCGACCGGGGAACCCGACGCCGACTACGACACCTACAAGCACCACCTGTAAAGGGCTTACCTGCACATGAGCGCTCGCAACGTTGCGGTCGTCGGCTTTGCCCACGCCCCCCACGTCCGCCGCACCGACGGCACCACCAACGGTGTCGAGATGTTGATCCCGTGCTTCGCCCAGCTGTACGAGGAGCTGGGCATCGAAAGGACCGACATCGGCTTCTGGTGTTCGGGATCATCCGATTATCTTGCCGGCCGGGCATTTTCATTCATCTCCGCGATCGACTCCATCGGTGCCGTCCCGCCGATCAACGAATCGCACGTCGAGATGGACGCGGCCTGGGCACTTTATGAGGCCTACATCAAAATTCTGACCGGCGAGGTCGACACCGCGTTGGTGTACGGCTTCGGCAAGTCCTCGGCCGGCATCCTGCGTCAGATCCTGTCGCGGCAGACGGACCCCTACACCGTCGCGCCGTTGTGGCCCGATTCCATCTCGATGGCCGGACTGCAGGCGCGCATCGGGCTCGACTCCGGCAAGTGGACCCAGGAGCAGATGGCCCGGGTGGCCTTCGACTCCTTTGCCAACGCCCGCCGGGTGGACAACGTGGAGGGGTCCATCAGCGTCGCCGAATTGCTGGAGCGGCCGTTCGTCGCCGATCCGTTGCGGCGTCACGACATCGCTCCGATCACCGACGGGGCCGCGGCCATCGTGCTGGCGGCCGGCGACCGGGCGCGCGAGCTTCGCGAAAACCCGGCGTGGATAACGGGAATCGAGCACCGCATCGAAACCCCGTCGCTGGGCGCGCGTGACCTCACCGAGTCCCCGTCGACCCAGGCCGCGGCCCGGGTGGCCACCGGCGGCCGGACGGACAACCTCGATGTGGCCGAAATCTGCGCGCCCTTCACCCACCAGCATCTGATCATCGCGGAAGCCATTCGGATCCCGGGACCAACCAAGGTCAACCCGTCCGGCGGAGCGCTGGCGGCCAACCCCATGTTCGTCGCCGGACTCGAACGCATCGGCTTTGCGGCACAACACATCTGGAACGGTTCGGCCGAGCGGGTGCTGGCGCACGCCACCAGCGGGCCTGCGTTACAGCAGAACCTGGTCGCGGTGATGGAAGGAAAGAACTGATGGCCGGTGCAGGGCCAAACGTTGCTGCGGTACTAGGTACCGGACAGACAAAGTACGTCGCCAAACGCCAAGACGTTTCGATGAACGGCCTGGTGCGCGAGGCAATCGATCGGGCGCTGGCCGATTCCGGCAGCACCTTCGACGACATCGACGCGGTCGTGGTCGGCAAGGCGCCGGACTTCTTCGAAGGCGTCATGATGCCCGAGCTGTTCATGGCCGACGCCATGGGCGCTACGGGCAAGCCGATGATCCGGGTGCACACCGCCGGATCGGTGGGCGGGTCCACCGGGGTGGTGGCCGCCAGCCTGGTGCAGTCCGGCAAGTACCGCCGCGTGCTCGCGATGGCGTGGGAGAAGCAGTCGGAATCAAACGCCATGTGGGCGTTGTCGATTCCGATCCCCTTCATCAAGCCGGTGGGTGCCGGTGCGGGTGGATACTTCGCCCCACACGTGCGTTCCTACATCCGCCGGTCCGGTGCGCCGCTGAACATCGGTGCCATCGTCGCGGTCAAGGACCGGCTCAACGGCAGCAAGAACCCGCTGGCACACCTGCAACAGCCAGACATCACGGTGGAGAAGGTGATGTCGTCGCCGATGCTGTGGGACCCGATCCGTTACGACGAAACCTGCCCGTCGTCCGACGGCGCCGCCGCCGTCGTGATCGGCAACGAAGAGGCCGCCGAAGCCCGACTGGCGCAAGGACATCCGGTGGCCTGGATTCACGCCACCGCGTTGCGCACCGAGCCGCTGCAGTTCTCCGGGCGCGACCAGGTCAGCCCGCAGGCCGGCCGCGACGCGGCCGCGGCGCTGTGGAGGGCCGCCGGCATCGAGAGCCCGATCGATGAGATCGACGCCGCGGAGATCTATGTGCCGTTCTCCTGGTTCGAACCGATGTGGTTGGAAAACCTCGGCTTTGCCGCCGAGGGCGAAGGCTGGAAACTCACCGAAGCCGGCGAAACCAAGATCGGCGGCCGGTTACCGGTGAACCCGTCGGGCGGCGTGCTGTCGTCGAACCCGATCGGCGCCTCCGGCCTGATTCGCTTCGCCGAGGCGGCCATCCAGGTGATGGGCAAGGGTGGTGACCACCAGGTGCCCAACGCACGAAAGGCGTTGGGGCATGCCTACGGCGGTGGCTCGCAGTACTACTCGATGTGGGTGGTGGGGGCTGACAAGCCCGCGGCCCAGAAGGTCGATGCGTGACTGCGCCGACGACGATGCAGTGGGGGCACCTCCCGCTTGCGGGGGACGCAGCGATGAGGTGGGGGTACCACCCGCTTGCGGGGGAGAGCGGCGCCGTTGACTGAGCATCCCGCGCACGAGGCCGGCCGCCGCTCCCGCGAGGCGGTGGCGGCCCGGGACAAGGACGCGTGGCTGGCGGTGTTCGCCGACGACGCCATCGTCGAGGACCCGATCGGTCCCTCGGTGTTCGACCCCGAAGGCCTGGGACACCGTGGCCGGGATGCGATCTCGGCCTTCTGGGACAAGGCCATCGCGCCGACCACGAAGATCGAGTTCTTCTTCCGCGACACCTATCAGTGTGGCAACGAGGAAGCCAACGTCGGGCACATCCTCATCACCACGGGCGAGTACCAGACGACCGCCGAGGGCGTCTTCACCTACCGGGTCAACACCGAGGGCAAGATGGTGGCCCTGCGTGCGTACTGGGAGATGGAGCGCGCGGCGGCCAACACACGCAAGGTCTAGAGCGGTTCCAGCCCGGCCAGGTGTCGCTGGGCAAGCTCGCGGTAGGCCTGCGGGTTCACCTTCACCCACATTTCGGCGCCGGTCCCGGCGACCGGTCCCCTGATCTGGGCCGGCGCGCCGACGGCCAGCATTCCGGCCGGGATCTGGGTGCCGGCCGTCACCAGTGAATGCGCGGCGACCAGGCTGCGCGCGCCGATCACCGCGCCGTCCAGCACGGTGGCGTGGTTGGCGATCAGCGCCTCCTGCCCGACGTGGACCCCATGAATGACACACAGATGCGCGACCGTCGCGCCGGGACCGATGTCGACCGGAATACCGGGCGGCGCGTGCAGAACCGACCCGTCTTGGACGTTGGCGCCTTCGCGCACCACGATGGGCCCGTAGTCGCCCCGCAATACGGCGTTGAACCAGACCGAGGCCCCCGCCTCCACCACGACGTCGCCGATCAGAGTGGCCGTCGGGGCCACGAAAGCGGTGGGATCGACCCGTGGTGCACGGCCCTCGAACGCAAACAGCGGCATCGTTTACATATACCCCAGTGCGCATAGGTCGCGGAAAACCCCAGCCAGGCGCGCCGTCGTTGCGCGCCCCCGGCGCAAAACTGTAACGTGTTCTAGTTAGAGGGCCCAGCGAGTTGGAGGTAACAGGTGAGTACCGACACCAAGGCGGTCGGCATCCGGGAAATCGATCCCGGCGCCTTGCCGACCAGATACGCCCGCGGCTGGCACTGCCTGGGTGTTGCAAAGGAGTTCCAGGACGGTAAGCCGCATTCGATCGAGGCGTTCGGCACCAAGCTGGTGGTGTTCGCCGACTCGCAGGGTGACATCAAGGTCCTGGACGGGTACTGCCGCCACATGGGCGGGGACTTGTCGGAAGGCACCATCAAGGGCGACGAGATCGCCTGCCCGTTCCACGACTGGCGCTGGGGCGGTGACGGCCGCTGCAAGCTGGTCCCCTACGCCAAGCGCACACCCAAGACGGCGCGCACCCGGTCGTGGACGACCGACGTGCGCGGCGGCCTGCTGTTCGTCTGGCACGACCACGAGCAAAACCCGCCGGATCCCGCCGTGCGCATTCCGGACATCCCGGAATCCCACAGCGACGAGTGGACGGAGTGGCGGTGGAACCGCATCCTCATCGAGGGGTCCAACTGCCGCGACATCATCGACAACGTCACCGACATGGCGCACTTCTTCTACATCCATTTCGGGTTGCCGACGTACTTCAAGAACGTCTTCGAGGGCCACATCGCGTCGCAGTACCTGCACAACGTGGGCCGGCCCGACGTCAACGACCTCGGCACGTCATACGGCGAGGCGCATCTGGATTCGGAGGCGTCCTACTTCGGGCCGTCGTTCATGATCAACTGGCTGCACAACAGCTACGGCGGGTACAAGGCCGAGTCGATCCTGATCAACTGCCACTACCCGGTGACTCAGAACTCGTTCGTGCTGCAGTGGGGCGTCATCGTCGAAAAGCCCAAGGGCATGGACGAAAAGATGACCGACAAGCTGTCGAAGGTCTTCACCGAGGGCGTCAGCAAGGGCTTCCTGCAGGACGTCGAGATCTGGAAGCACAAGACCCGCATCGACAATCCGCTGCTGGTCGAAGAGGATGGCGCGGTCTACCAGCTGCGTCGTTGGTACCAGCAGTTCTACGTCGATGTCGCCGACATCGAGCCGGAGATGGTGGAACGCTTCGAAATCGAGGTGGACACCACCCGCGCCAACGAGTACTGGAACTCCGAGGTCGAACAGAACCTCAAGGCCAAGGACTCCGAGGCGGACGAGACGGCTACCGACGACGTGCCCGCCGAGCAACACTAGCGTTCATGGGCGACGACCAGCCGGCGGTACCCGACGTCGATCAGCTCGCGCGGTCGATGTTGTTGCTGCATGGCGATCATCACGACCACGACGAGCAGCCGTCCGGCTCGGAACGCAAGGGTGGATCCTGGTCGAAGTCAAGCGATTTCGTCAACGATCCGCAGCGCGCCGCGGCCGTCGCCGAAGCCAGCCGCGCCGACCGCGAGCGTTATCTCAACTCGGGCCTGCTGCCGGTGGACTGCCGGTTCTGCCATGTGCGGGTCACCGTCCGCAGGCTCGGGCCGGGACACACCGCCGTGCAATGGAACACCGAAGCGTGGCAGCGCTGCGCACACTTCACCGAGGTACGTCAGGCCGGGGGTGATACCGCGCGCACCCGGTCGTGCCCCAAACTCGCTGACAGCATTGAGCATGCGGTCGCCGAGGGCTACCTCGACGACGACCCGGACGACGACTGAGCGACCGTCGGGCCTCGGGCCCAGCGCCCTGCCCCGCGCCCTTCGCTCGGCGGCATGGGTATTGTGCCCGCCAACCCCAGAAGCCCCTGTGATTACAGGCCGGCGAACCGCTCCTTGACCATCTCGGTGCTGAGGCCGTAGTCGGCCAGCGAGTAGGTGTGTTTGGGCGCCCGGGCGCCGGACTGGCTTTCGGCGTGGGTCTTTTCCATGGCCGCTTTGGCCTCGTCGGTCAGCGTGATACCGAAGTGCCGGTAGATATCTGCGACCGTGCCCAACGGGTCGGCGATCAATTCCTTGTAGTCGACGTCATAGAACTGCGCCGGGCTGTATTTGGCCCTGGCGGTGTTGAACCGCTCCAGCCCTCGCGACCAGGTTTCCATTGCGTCAGCACCGATCTGGGCGCCGGTGAAGGACGTTGACCATCCCTCGGCGGTGTGCTGCGCCAGTGAGCACATCGAGGCCATGATGGTCTCGACCGGACGATGGGTCTGGATCACCAACGCGTCGGGATAGGTCGCCATCAACGCGTCCAACGCGAACAGGTGGCTGGGGTTCTTCAGCACCCACCGCTTGTCGGCGTCGTTCAGCCCGATCAGCTGAAGGTTGCGGCGGTGCCGCCGATACGACGGCGTCCAGTCCTGCCGGGACAGCCACTGCGAGTAGGTGGGCAGGTGCGCCAGGGTTTCGTAGGACGCCGAATGCAGCGACTGCCGCAGCAGCTGCCAGCACTCCTCCAGCTCGTACGCCGCCATGAAATGCAGACCCGTGTAATCCGGATTTTCGGCATGGTGCTTGTTGAACTGCGCGTTCAGCTGGCTGTAATACGGGTTGGAATCCCAGGTTTCACGAGGCGGACGCGGCTGCGGGAATTCGGCCAGCCACAGATGCAGGCCCTGGTGCGCTGGATCGGCGCCCAGCAGCCGGTGCAGGGCGGTGGTGCCGGTGCGCACCAGTCCGGTGACGAAGATCGGCCGCTCGATGACGACGTCGGCGTGCTGAGGGTATTGCTTCCAGGCAGCTTCGGAAAGCAGCCTGGCGACCAGCGCACCGCGTAGGAAGAACCGATTCATCTTGCTGCCCAATGGCGTCAAGTCGGCGTCGCGCCGGTAGGAGTCAAGCAGCACTTCCAGCGCTTCGAGGTAGTTGTCGTCGTTGCTACCGAAATCGTCGAGCCCAATCATCATGCTGGCCGACGCCTTCAGGTCGTCAACGGTGCCGACATCGGTACGTTCCGCCATCAGGTGTGGTACTCCCCGCAATTGACGTCCAGGGTCTGCCCGGTGATGCCGCTGGACAGGTCGCTGGCCATGAACAGAATCGCCGAGGCCACCTCGTCCTCGGTCGGCAGCCGCTTAAGGTCGGAGCCGGCCGCGGTGGCCTGGTAGATCTGCTCGGCCGTGGTGCCGTACTTGCCGGCCTGGTGGTTGAAGTAGCCCTGCAGCGTTTCGCCCCAGATATAGCCGGGCGCAACGGAATTGACTCGAATCCCCTGCTCGCCCAACTCGGTGGCCAGCGAATGCGACATGGACAGCAGCGCGGACTTGGCCATCTTGTAGGCGCCGTACTTCGCCTGCGAGTGCCGCAGCACCATGGAGTTGACGTTGACGATCGAGCCCTTCGACTCGGCCAACGCCGGCGTGAACCCCTGGATGAGCCTCAGTGCCCCGAGCGCGCTGAGTTCGATCGCGTCGCGGATATGCTGAAAGCTGGTGCCAGAGAACGGTTTCAGCGACGGCACCCGGAACGCATTGTTGATCAGTACGTCGACCTTGCCGTAGGCCTCCATGGTGGCATCCACCAGGTTAGTCACCTGGTCGTCCTCGGTGATGTCGGCGCGCACCGTTGTGGCACGGCCTCCGAGGTCGGCGATCTGCTTGGCGACGTCGTCCAGTCGTTCCTGCGTGCGGGCTGCCAGCACCAGGTCGGCGCCTTCTCGCGTGCACCGGTGCGCCAGCGTGGTACCCAGGCCCGGGCCGACGCCGCTGATCACCACCACCTTGCCGTCGAGCAACTTCGTCATCCCAGCATCCTTGCCTGAATCTGTTGGTGGCGCAGCGCAATACGGGCGCGCCAGTCGTCCTCTGAAATTTTGTTGTGGTCGAAGTACGGCAACGCGGCCGGAACCTTGTCAATGTCGACCACCTCGACCGTCGGACCGTCGGCGTCGGTGAGCTGACGCGACACCCGCTGCCAGCGGAACTGCAGGAAGCCTCGCCGGTGGCCGACCGTCTCCGCCCAGTTGGTCACTCCCGGGTTCTGCTCGGCAACCACGATGCGGACCTTGCCGTCCGGATCCGCCTGGGCCTGAGTGTTGTTCAGCGAGGTCTGGTGGTTGATGTAGTCCAGGGAGATGTACCAGAGGCTGCCCAGCTGGAAACCGAGGTAGGGCGCATCGGAGACCGGGATGGTGATGACCATCGCCTGATCCGGGCGCAGGTCGAAGTGCCCGACCGACGAGTACTGCGTGGACAGTCCGCCCGGAGTCAGCCGCGGCGGCACCATGGTGTTCACCGGCAGGTCGAGATAGAACCATTGCGGGAATTGCAGCCAGGTCTTCACTCGCTGGACAAGTTGCTTTCCGGCTGTGGCGTAACGCTTTTCGATGAGCTCACGGGTCAACGGCGGCGGCGCGGTGCCTGCCGTGTCGAGCCGGGAGATCGCCAGCGTGCCGCGCTGCGCCGACCAGTCGCCGTACACCTCGCGGATCACCAACTGTCCGGGGCTGGTCGGTCGCACCCGCCACTCGAAGCTGCCGTCGGACGCGATCTCGAGCTCGCGATCGTCGAACGCGGCCTGGCTGACGGGCACGAAGTCGTCCGTGTACTCGCCGCCGAGTAGCTGAAAACTCAGGTCGGTGGTGGTTCCGCGCCTGCCCGTGACGACGTAGTCGTGGTTGGCGTGCACCCGGGTACCGAAGTAAAGCGTGTCGGGGTTGTCCAGGCCCATCTTGGTGAACGGCCCGGTGCCCGACTGCAGGAAGGGATGGTCGCGGTCGTAGTCGACGGCCAGATGGATGCAGCCCGAGATACAGCCGGCCAAATACTGCAACCCTTCGAGCAGGTCGGCCTCGGTCTCGATGAACGGTGCGCCGGCCACCAACTGCTCGGCCTCTGCGATCGCTTTGGTGAGGGAATCAGAGAACACGCCTAGACGCTAGAACGTGTTCTACTTTTTCGTCAATGGCGAACGTTCCCGCGCGTCGGCCACGGCGTTCAAGGACGACGCCGACTCACTAGGGCGGGCAAGAGTGAGACAGGTCGATCAGGTGCTGGCGGACGTCGGGATGACGATTGAGGTAGTCGATCACGTTGCCGTTACCGCCGTCAGCCGACGCCTTGGCTTGCAGTTGCTGGTGGAGGTCGGGATGCCGCTGCAAGTACGAGTTGATGGATGATCCCACGTCTTGATTGCATTGCGGATCCGCGTTCGCTATGCCTGCCACGGGCAAAGCGATCACCGTTGCGGCGGTAGCGGTCATCAATCCCCCGGCGAGCAGGCCGTACAGCCCGCGGCGACGGGCGCCGACTGTCTTGGATGTGCTCATGACCGCCAGGTTACTCGCGGTAGCTATGCGGCGCCTGTGTGTGCCGTCGGCGAGCGGCGAGGTCAGAGCGTTGTCGCGGCGCCGCTTTCTTGCTCACGCTTGATCTCCAGCGCGATGTCGATGAGCTGGTCTTCCTGGCCGCCGATGAGTTTGCGCTGGCCGGCGCGGTGCAACAGCTGGTGCGCGGGCACACCGTAGCGCTCGGACTGGCGGATGGCGTGCTTGAGGAAGCTCGAATACACCCCGGAATAGCCCATGATCAGGGCGTTGCGGTCGAGCAGGCACTCGGCGGGCATGGCGGGGGCGACCACCTCTTCGGCCGCGTCGGCGATGTCGAAGAAGTCGATACCGGTCTTCACGCCGATCTTGTCGAACACCCCGATCAGCGCCTCGACGGGAGCGTTGCCGGCCCCGGCGCCGAACCGGCGACACGACCCGTCGATCTGCTTGGCCCCCGCCCGGACCGCCTCGACACTGTTGGCCACCCCGAGCCCGAGGTTCTCGTGGCCATGGAAACCCACTTGAGCGTCCGACCCCAATTCGGCCACCAGCGCCGCGACCCGGTCACGCACGCCCTCGAGCACCAGCGCCCCGGCCGAATCGACCACATAGACGCACTGGCAGCCCGCGTCGGCCATGATCCGGGCCTGCGCGGCCAGCTTCTCGGGCGAAATCGTGTGGCTCATCATCAAAAACCCGACGGTTTCCAGGCCGAGCTCGCGGGCCAGGCCGAAATGCTGGATCGACACGTCCGCCTCGGTGCAGTGGGTGGCGATCCGGCAGATCGAGCCGCCGTTGTTCTGGGCCTCTTTGATGTCTTCCTTGGTGCCGACGCCGGGCAGCATCAAGAAGGCGATCTTGGCCTCCTTGGCCGTCTCGGCGGCCAGCTTGATCAGCTCCTGCTCGGGCGTCTTGGAGAACCCGTAGTTGAAGCTGGACCCGCCCAGGCCGTCGCCGTGGGTGACCTCGATGACCGGCACTCCCGCGGCATCCAGGGCGGCCACGATGGCCCCGACCTCGTCGGTGGTGAACTGGTGGCGTTTGTGGTGGGAACCGTCCCGCAGCGAGGTGTCGGTCAGCCGGACGTCCCAGACCGGGTTGAAGAAGATGTCAGAAGTCATGGCGCCACTCCTCCTCATCCCTGCGTCCCCCTCGCCGCTGCGCGGCTGGGGGTGCCCCCACTGCATCGTCGTTGGCGAGACTCACGATTGCGCTCCTCCGGCCGTCGCGCTCAAGGACTCCTTGGCGATCTCCTCGCCGACTTTCGTGGCCGCGGCGGTCATGATGTCGAGATTTCCAGCGTAAGGCGGCAGGTAGTCGCCCGCACCCTCCACTTCGACGAACGTGGTGACCAACGCCTGGCCGCCGGAGTTGAGCGACGGGTCGTCGAATTGGGGCTCGTTGAGCAGCCGGTAACCGGGCACATAGGTCTGCACCTCGGCCACCACGTCGTGGATGGACTTGGCGATGGCGTCCCGGTCGGCGTCCTCCGGGATGGCGCAGAAGATGGTGTCGCGCATGATCATCGGCGGGTCGGCCGGGTTCAGGATGATGATCGCCTTGCCGCGCTTGGCGCCACCGATCGTCTCCACACCCCGGCTGGTGGTCTTGGTGAACTCGTCGATGTTGGCCCGGGTGCCGGGGCCGGCCGACAGCGAGGCGACCGACGCGACGATCTCGGCATACGGCACGCCGCCGAGCTCGGCGACGGCGCGTGATACCGCATAGACGATCGGGATGGTGGCCTGTCCGCCGCAGGTGATCATGTTGACGTTCGGCGCGTCCAGGTGCTGACGCAGGTTGGCCGGCGGGATCACCGCGGGACCCACCGCGGCCGGCGTCAGGTCGATGGCCCGGATCCCGGCGGCCTCATACTTGGGCGCGGCGTCGCGGTGCACGTAGGCGCTGGTCGCCTCGAACACCAGGTCGGGCTTTTCCGACTGCGCCAACAGCCAGTCCACTCCCTCATGGGTCGTCTCCAGACCCAGCTTGCGGGCCCGGGCCAGGCCCTCGCTCTCCGGGTCGATGCCGACCATCCAGCGCGGTTCCAGCCAGTCTGATCGCAACAGCTTGTAGAGCAGGTCAGTGCTGATGTTCCCCGACCCGACAATGGCCACAGTCGCCTTAGTCGGCATGATGCTCCTTTTCGAAGCGTTTGAGATTTAAGTTAGACGATTTAATTCGAGCTTATTCGAACGACAAACGCACCGAACCGAGGCCCGCGAAGTCGGCGACGAAGTTGTCACCGGGGTGTGCGTCGATCGCTCGCGTGCACGATCCGGGCAGCACTACGTCGCCCTTGCGCAGGCGCACGCCGAAGCCGTCCACCTTGCGGGCCAGCCAGGCCACCGCGGTGACCGGGTTGCCCAGCACCGCGTCGGTACGACCTTCGGCGACGATCTCACCGTTGCAGCGCAGCACCGCGTCGATCCCCTTGACGTCGATGTCACGCGGGGAAACCCGCGCCTCACCGAGCACGAAACCTGCCGACGACGCGTTGTCGGCGATGGTGTCGCACAGCTCGATCTTCCAGTCGGTGATCCGGGTGTCGATCAACTCGATCGACGGCACCAGCGCCTCGGTCGCCGCCAGCACGTCGTCCTCGGTGCAGCCGGCTCCCGGCAGGTCCGCGTTCAGGACGAAGCCGACTTCGACCTCCACCCGCGGATACAGGTAGCGGTTCGCCTTGACCGGGACGTCTTCGAACAGCTGCATCTCATCGAGCAGGTGTCCGTAGTCCGGCTCGTCGACGCCCATCATTTGCTGGATCGCTTTCGACGACAGCCCCACCTTGTGGCCCAGCACCCGGGCCCCTTCCGCGACTCTCTGGCGGATGTTGATCAGCTGGATCTCGTAGGCGTCGACGACGTCGATGTCCGGATAGGCCGCGGTAAGCGGGGCGATCGGCTCGCGGCTCCGCTCGGCTTGCGCCAAGTCGGCAGCCAGCTCGTCGCGCGTGGCAACACTGAGCATTTCTCCAAATCTCCTCGTACGGTCGACCGGGCAAGTAGCGGCCGCCCTGGGCAATTCTATAACGTGTTCTACATGTCAGCGCAGGAGTACGACGTCGTCGTGGTCGGGAGCGGCGGAGCCGGCATGGTGGCCGCCCTTACCACAGCTCACCGGGGTCTTTCCACCATCGTCATCGAAAAGGCCCCGCACTACGGTGGCTCGACCGCCCGCTCAGGCGGCGGCGTTTGGATCCCGAACAACGAGATCCTCAAGCGTGACGGGGTCCGCGATACAGCCGAGGCTGCGCGCACCTATCTGCACGGGATCGTCGGCGACGTGGTCGAGCCGGAACGCATCGACACCTACCTCGAGCGCGGCCCCGAGATGCTGTCATTTGTGCTGAAGCACACCCCGCTGAAAATGTGCTGGGTACCGAAGTATTCCGACTATTACCCCGAGTCGCCGGGTGGCCGCGCCGAGGGCCGATCGATCGAGCCGAAGCCGTTCAACGCCCGCAAGCTCGGCGCCGACGAAGCCGGGCTCGAACCTGCTTATGGCAAGGTCCCGCTCAACGTCGTGGTGATGCAACAGGATTACGTGCGGCTGAACCAGCTGAAGCGTCACCCGCGCGGCGTGCTGCGCAGCCTGAAGGTCGGCGCACGCACCATGTGGGCCAAAGCGACCGGCAAGAACCTCGTCGGCATGGGCCGGGCGCTGATCGGTCCGCTGCGCATCGGGCTGCAGCGGGCCGGGGTTCCGGTGGTGCTCAACACGGCGCTCACCGACCTCTACGTCGAAGACGGTGTGGTGCGCGGTGTCTACGTGCGCGGGGCCGGCGATGCCGAATCGGGTGAGCCCCAGCTGATCCGGGCCAGGCGGGGCGTGATCCTGGCGTCGGGTGGGTTCGAACACAACGAGCAGATGCGGGTGAAATACCAGCGCGCACCGATCACCACCGAGTGGACCGTCGGTGCGGTGGCCAACACCGGTGACGGGATCCTGGCGGGTGAAAAGCTCGGCGCCGCATTGGATCTCATGGAGGACGCCTGGTGGGGGCCGACCGTCCCGCTGGTGGGTGCACCCTGGTTCGCGTTGTCCGAGCGCAATTCGCCGGGGTCGATCATCGTCAACATGTCGGGCAAGCGGTTCATGAACGAGTCGATGCCCTATGTCGAAGCCTGCCACCACATGTACGGCGGCGAATACGGTCAGGGTCCGGGGCCGGGCGAGAACATCCCCGCGTGGCTGGTGTTCGACCAGCAGTACCGGGACCGCTATATCTTCGCGGGACTGCAGCCCGGGCAACGTATTCCGCGCAAGTGGCTGGAGTCCGGCGTCATCATCCAGGCCGACACGCTGGCCGAGCTGGCGCAGCAGGCCGGCCTTCCGGTCGGTGAATTCACCGCGACCGTGGAACGTTTCAACGGCTTCGCCCGCTCCGGCGTCGACGCCGACTTCCATCGCGGTGAGAGCGCCTACGACAGGTACTACGGCGACCCGACCAACAAGCCGAACCCCAATCTCGGCGAGATCAGTCACGCGCCGTATTACGCGGCCAAGATGGTGCCCGGTGACCTGGGCACCAAGGGCGGCATCCGCACCGATATCCATGGCCGGGCCCTGCGCGACGACGGCAGTATCATCGAAGGCCTTTACGCCGCGGGCAACGTCAGCGCTCCGGTGATGGGCCACACGTATCCCGGTCCGGGTGGCACCATCGGTCCGGCCATGACGTTCGGCTACCTTGCGGCGTTGCATATAGCGGGGGGTAACTGACATGCCAATCGATGTGGAAGTCGCGCTGAATGCCGAGCTGGATCCCATCGAATTCTCTTGGGCCAGTAGTGATGTGCAGCTCTATCACTTGGGGCTGGGTGCGGGGACCGATCCGATGGACCCGCGCGAGTTGCGCTACCTGATCGACGACACCCCGCAGGTGCTGCCGACGTTCGGCAACGTGGCCGCCACCTTCCATGCCACGAAACCGCCGACGGTCAAGTTCCCCGGCATCGACATCGAGCTAGGCAAGGTGCTGCATGCCAGCGAGCGGGTCGAGGCGCCGGCGCCGCTGCCGCCGTCTGGCTCGGCCAAGGCGGTCACCCGGTTCACGGACATCTGGGACAAGGGCAAGGCCGCGGTGATCTGGAGCGAGACGACGGTGACAGCGCCGGACGGCACGCTGTTGTGGACGCAGCGACGGTCGATCTTCGCCCGCGGTGAAGGTGGATTCGGCGGCGAGCGTGGTCCCTCGACGTCAGACGGCGCACCGGACCGGGCTCCCGACCTCGAGCTCGACATGCCGATTCTGCCGCAGCAGGCGTTGCTCTACCGGCTGTGCGGCGACCGCAACCCGCTGCACTCCGATCCCGGATTCGCCGCCGCCGCAGGCTTTTCCCAGCCCATCCTGCACGGGCTGTGCACCTACGGCATGACGTGCAAGGCGATCACCGATGCGCTGCTCGATGGTGATGCCGCAGCGGTGGCGGCCTACGGCGCGCGTTTCGCCGGGGTGGCCTTCCCCGGCGAAACACTCAAGGTGGGCATCTGGAAGGAGAACGGCCGCTTCCTGGCCAGCGTCGTCTCGCCCTCGCGCGACAACGCCGTCGTCTTGTCCGGCGTCGAACTGGTACCCGCCTAGAGGGTTTGGCGTCTCTCGGTCGCCGAGCGCCCGGCTCGCCGGGCCTACGCGTTCGAGCGCCCCGCTAGCCGGGGCGTCGGCCAGCACGCGCGGCGCGAACCCTGCGGACGATGTCGCCCGGCCGATCACCAGCGACCACTCGCACGAGGATCCAGCCGCGACGTTCCAGCAGTTCCCGTCGGCGTATGTCCCAGGTGTACTGCTGGCGGCTGTTTCGATGCTGCTCACCGTCGTACTCCACGGCGATTTTCACGTCTTCCCAACCCATGTCCAGGTACGCGAAGACACCGCCGAACTCGTCGAGCACCTCAATCTGGGTTTGCGGCCGCGGCAGGCCGGACTCGATCAGCACGACGCGAAGCCACGACTCCTTCGGCGACTGCGCCCCGGCGTCGAATAGTCCCGCGGCTCGGCGTGCTTGCGCGATGCCGCGCCGTCCCGCGTACCGGCGAGCGAGCAGCTCGAGATCAGCGGCTTTGATTTCCGTCGCCGCGGCCAGCGCATCGATTCCCGCCACAGCAGTCGTCATCGGATACCAGCAACCGAAGTCCAGCGCTGTCCTCGTCGGCGATGTAACCGCGACGCCGCCGAGCATTTCGACTTCGTCCGCCTCGACGGTGTCTCTATGCAGCTGCACCCCAGCCGGGCAATGATGGTTGTTGTGGATCAACTCCACCGCTCTTCGGTCGTCGACCCAGCTGCTTCCGTGCATCGCAGCCGCAGAGAAGCCCGCCACAATTCCCCGACGGCCCGTCCATAACCAGCCAGCCTTCGCGCGCACCGCGGCAGTGAGCTCAGCGTCGCGGTCAATGTAAACGCCGCGGAACAGCCGAATGAAGCGCGTTTCCAGTTGACTCTTGGTCAGCAATCCACTCGCAATGGCTTCGCTCCCGACAAAAGGCTCACCCATCGCCGCAGCGTCGCATGGCGCACAGCACACGTCACTTCAGTGGTCGAGTGCCCGGTTAGCGGGGCGTTGAGCCGCGACGGCCCGGCTGGCCGGGCGCTCGGCGGGAGAGGAGCGCTCGGCGGGAGAGGGACCCCTAGCCCGCGCCCCGGCCCCTAGCCGAGGATCAGGCCGGAGGTGGGCACGCCGGTACCGGCGGTGACCAGGACGTGCTCGACGTCGGGCACCGGGTTGACCGAGGTGCCCCGCAGCTGCCGCACCCCCTCGGCGATGCCGTTCATGCCGTGGATGTAGGCCTCGCCGAGTTGGCCACCGTGGGTATTGATCGGCAACCGCCCACCGATCTCGATGGCACCGTTCGCGATGAAGTCCTTGGCCTCGCCCTTACCGCAGAATCCCAACTCTTCCAACTGAATCAGCGTGAACGGCGTGAAGTGGTCGTACAGCACGGCGGTCTGGATGTCGGTCGGCTTCAACCCCGACTGCTGCCACAGCTGCCGGCCCACCACGCCCATCTCGGGCAGACCGAGCTCCGGCCGGTAGTAGCTGACCATCGTGTACTGGTCGGGGCTGGAGCCCTGCGCGGCCGCCTCGATGATCGCCGGCCGCTGCTTGAGATCCTTCGCGCGCTCCGGCGACGTCACCACGATCGCGACCGCGCCGTCGGTTTCCTGGCAGCAGTCCAGCAGCCGCAGCGGTTCGGCGATCCACCGCGAATTCTGATGATCCTCAATGGTTATCGGCTTCTCGTAGAAGTACGCCTTGGGGTTCTTGGCCGCATGCTTGCGGTCGGCCACCGAGATCGCGCCGAAGTCCCGGCTGGTCGCGCCGGACAGATGCATGTAACGCTGGGCGATCATCGCTACCTGCGCGGCCGGCGTGGAGAGCCCGTGCGGGTAGGAGAAGGAATTGTCGGCCGCCGTCGAATCGGCCTGCACGCCGGCGTTTCCCGCCAGCCGGGTCTGCACCTGACCGAACCGCATGCCCGAGCGCTCGTTGAACGCCCGGTACGCGACGACGACGTCGGCCACCCCGGTGGCCACGGCGATCGCCGCCTGCTGAACGGTCGCGCACGCGGCACCGCCGCCGTACCCGATCTGCGAGAAGAACTTCAGGTCACCGATGCCGCAGGCCCGCGCGACGGCGGTCTCGTTGTTGGTGTCCATCGTGAAGGTGGTCAGGCCGTCGACGTCGGACGGGCTCAGCCCGGCGTCGTCCAACGCATCCAGAACCGCCTCGGCGGCCAGCCGCAGCTCGCTGCGGCCGGAGTCCTTGGAGAAGTCGGTGGCGCCGATACCGACGATCGCAGCCTTACCCGACAACATCAGGCACCCCCGATCGTGAGCGTCACGTTCGCGATGACGTGGTCGCCAAGGCTGTTGCGCCCGAACACCTTCAGCGTGATCAGGCCGTCGTCGATGGCGGTCACCTCACCGGAGAAGGTGACCGTGTCGTAGGCGTACCACGGCACGCCGAGCCGCAGCCCGATCGACTTGATCAGCGCCGTCGGACCGGCCCAGTCGGTGACGTAGCGCTGCACCAGGCCGGTGTCGGTGAGGATGTTGACGAAGATGTCCTTGGAACCTTTGGCCTGGGCCAGGTCCCGGTCATGGTGCACATCCTGAAAGTCTCTGGTGGCCAACGCCGTCGAGATGATGAACGTCGGCGTGCCGTGCAGTTTCAGTTCGGGCAGGGTGGTGCCCACTTCAACAACGGGTGCACTCATGCGTCAGGCTCCCAGGCGTAGAGGCTCCACTCCGGGCCGGACTCGCCGGCCGGGAAGTCGATATAGGTTGCGCGGACCGCCATCCCGATCTTGATCTCGGCGTGGTCGACGTTGCGAAGCTCGCCGAGCATCCGAACGCCCTCTTCGAGCTCGATCAGTGCGATCACGAACGGCAGGGTGCGGCCTGGCACCTTCGGCGCGTGGTGCACCACGAAGCTGAAGACGGTGCCGCGGCCGCTGGCCACCGCGTAGTCGATGGGCGCGGCCTTGTCCTCCCACACGGCCGGCACCGGCGGGTGTTGCAGGGTGCCGTCGGCGAGGCGCTGAATGCGCAGTTCGTGCGCCTTGACGCCCTCCCAGAAGAACGCGGTGTCACGAGACACCGCGGGACGCATCATGGCGTCGGCGTCCAGGTCCTGTGGGACGGAGCCGGCGGCGCCGGACTCCTCGCGGGGCCGGAATTTCAGGATGCGCCAGGCCATCTCGGCGACGTCCTCGTCACCGACCCGCCAGGTGATGTGCTGGTTGATGAACCAGCCCTCGCCGAGCCCGGTCTGCTTGGGGCCCACCACGTCGCGCATCTCGGAGGTGACGGTGACCTGCTCACCGGGCTGCAGATACCGGTGGTAGGTCTGCTCGCAGTTGGTCGCGACCACACCTATGTAACCGGCCTCGTCGAACAGCTGCATGATCGGACCCATGGGGTCGTCGGTCGGGCGTTCGCCACCCAGGCCGAACATGGTCCATACCTGAATCATGGCCGGCGGGGCGACAATTCCGGGGTGACCGGCGGCCTTGGCGGCGGCCTCGTCCACGTAAATCGGGTTGCGGTCGCCGAGCGCCTCGACCCAGTTGTTGATCGTCGGCTGGTTCACCGGATCCCGGGCGTCTCGCGGCTTGGCGACGACGGTGGCCGTGATTTCCGCGATGGCGTCCTGAATGTCGGTCATCGAGGCACCCTCGGGACGTTGAGCCCGGATGCGGCGATCATCTCGCGCATCACTTCGTTCACTCCCCCGCCGAAGGTGATCACCAGGTTGCGCTTGGTCTGCGAGTCCAGCCAGTTGAGCAGGTCGGCGGTGTCCGAGTCGGCGGGGTTGCCGTACTTGCCGACGATCTCCTCGGCGAGCCGGCCGATGTACTGGATGCGCTCCGTGCCAAACACTTTGGTCGACGCCGCATCGGCCACGTTGATGTCCTCACCCGCGGCGGCCACCTGCCAGTTCAACAACTCGTTGATCCGCCACATCGCGTGGATCTCACCGAGCGCCCGCTTGACGTCCTGGTGGTCGATCGGCGTGACGCCGTCGCTGCCCGGCTTGGACGCCCACGCGTGCACCCGGTCGTAGATGCCCGCGGTGCGGCCGGCTGGACCCAGCATGACCCGTTCGTTGTTGAGCTGGGTGGTGATCAGCCGCCATCCGCCGTTCTCCTCGCCGACCAGCATGTCGGCGGGTACCCGTACGTCGTTGTAGTAGGTGGCATTGGTGTGGTGAGCACCGTCGGACAGGATGATCGGCGTCCAGGAGTAACCCGGATCCTTGGTGTCGACGATCAGGATCGAAATGCCCTTGTGCTTCACGGCTTCCGGGTCGGTGCGGCAGGCCAACCAGATGTAGTCCGCGTCGTGGGCACCGGTGGTGAAGATCTTCTGCCCGTTGACGATGTATTCATCGCCATGCCGGACCGCGGTGGTGCGCAGGGAGGCCAGGTCGGTGCCCGCCTCGGGCTCGGTGTAGCCGATCGCGAAGTGAACCTCGCCGGCCAGGATGGCGGGTAGAAACTTCTTCTTCTGCGCATCGCTGCCGAACTGCTGCAGCACCGGGCCGACCGTCTGCAACGTCACCGCGGGCAGCGGCACGTCGGCACGGTGCGCCTCGTTGACGAAGATCGACTGCTCGATCGGGCCGAAACCCAAGCCGCCGAATTCCTTTGGCCACCCGACGCCGAGCTTGCCGTCCCGGCCCATCCGGCGGATCACCGCACGGTAGGCCTCGTTGTGACGGTCCTGCTCCATGGCCTTCATCTCGTCCGACGAGATCAAGTTCGAAAAGTACTCCCGCAGTTCGGCTTGCAGCTGGCGCTGCTCCGGGGTCAGGTCTATGAACATTGCGCTCCCACCAGGTCGAGACGATGAGAAGGACCGCCCAACAACCTGGACAGGTCCTTGATCGTGGAGTAGTACCGGTGCATCGGATAGGTGATGTCCATTCCCATCCCGCCGTGCAGATGATGGCAGATCTGCATCGCCGGCGGCGCCTGCGAGGTGATCCAGTAACCGAGGATATCCAGGTCGTCTTGTACTTGAGGGGCGGATCCGCCCCTTTCCGCCAGCCCCCAGGCTACCGACTTCGCCACCAAATCGATGGTGCGCGAGGCGATGTAGACCTCGGCCAGCTGGGCCGCCACGGTCTGGAACGTCGACAGCGGCTTGCCGAACTGCTTGCGGTTGGCCACGTAGTCGGCGGTCAGGCGCAACGCCCCCGCCACCAGCCCGTCGGCGTAGGCGCCGATGGCGGCCAGCGCCAACTGGTTGACCCGGGGCGCCGTCGCGCCGGTCAGAACGTCGGAGTCGTCGACCGCGACGTCGGCGAACGTGACGGTGTACTCCTCGGAGTCGTTCGAGGTCGGGGTTTGAACCAAGTCGACCCCGTTGGCCTTCGCCGACACCACGACGACAGCGCTATCGGCGGTGACGATGAGCCAATCCGCTTGTCCGGCATAGCCAACGCCCACCTTGGTACCCGACAACCGCCCGTTGGCGAACGTGGTCGAGGGCCGGTCGGGCAGGGCGGTACCCGGCTCGTTGAGCGCGGCGGTCAGGACGGCACCCTTGGCGACTCCGGCCAGAAATCGGTCCTGCTGCTCGTCGGAGGCCAGGTCGAGCAGCGGCAGCACGCCGAAGCCCAGCGTGGCCAGGGCCGGCGTGATGGCGCCGTGGCGACCGACCTCGGTCAGCACGGTGGCAACCTCGAGCAGACCGACGCCGTCGCCGCCCAGACGTTCGGGCACCGGCAGTGCCGTCACACCGCCGTTGACCAATGCGTCCCAAGTCAATTCGCGGTCGGCTACCGACGTCACCACATCGGCTACGGCCTGTTGCGTCGCGGTGAGGTCGAAATCCATCAGGACGTCACCGCCGGCTTGCCGGCGTAGTCGACCTGCCAGTGCTTGATGCCGTTGAGCCAGCCCGACCGCAACCGCTCGGGTTCACCGATCGGCCTGAGATCCGGCATGTGATCGGCGACCGCGTTGAAGATCAGGTTGATCGTCATGCGGGCCAGGTTCGCGCCGATGCAGTAGTGGGCTCCGGTGCCGCCGAAGCCGACGTGCGGGTTCGGGTCGCGCAGGATGTTGAAGCTGTGCGGGGCGTCGAAGACCTCTTCGTCGAAGTTGGCCGACCGGTACGACATCACCACCCGCTGGCCCTTCTTGATCTGCACGCCACTCAACTCGGTGTCCTCAATGGCGGTGCGCTGGAACGCCGAAACCGGAGTGGCCCAACGGATGATCTCGTCGGCTGTGGTCGCTGGGCGCTCCTTCTTGAACAGCTCCCATTGATCGGGGTTGTTCGCCATCGCGATCATGCCGTGGGTGATCGAGTTCCGCGTGGTCTCGTTGCCCGCGACGGCCAGCATGACCACGAAGAAACCGAACTCGTCATCGGAGAGTTTCTCACCGTCGATGTCGGCCTGGACGAGCGTGGTGACGATGTCGTCGGTGGGGTTCTTGCCCCGCTCCTCGGCCATCGCCATCGCGTAGGTGATCAGCTCCATCGACGACTGCGCGGGGTCGACGTGCGCGTACTCGGGGTCGGTGCCGCCGGTCATCTCGTTGGACCAGCGGAAGAGTTTGTCGCGATCCTCCTGCGGAACGCCGAGCAGACCAGCGATGGCCTGCAGGGGCAGCTCGCACGAGACCTGTTCGACGAAGTCGCCGCTGCCCTCTTTGGCGGCGGTCGCAGCGATGTTCTGCGCGCGCTCGGCCAGTTCGGCTTCCAGCCGTCCGATCGCCCGCGGCGTGAACCCACGGGAGATGATCTTGCGCAGCCGGGTGTGGTGCGGCGCGTCCATGTTGAGCATGACGCTGCGCTGCAGCTCGACCTGCTCGCGCTTCATCTCCGGCGGCCAGGTGGGGATGGCGCCGTTCATCCAGCTCGAGAAGATATCGCTGCGCTTCGACACCTCCTTGACGTCGGCGTGCTTGGTGACAAGCCAATATCCGTGGTCCTCGAACCCGCCGGCCCCGTTCGGGATGTCGACCCAGTGGATCGGCTCTGCCTGACGCAGCTGGGCGAGTTCCTCGACGGGCAACCCGGCGAGGTTGACGTCCGGGTCCAGAAAGTCGAAGTCAGCGGGAATGTTGGGGGGTGCCATGTACGGTGCGCTCCTTTTAACAACACTAATTGCAACGTGTTCTAGTGCCAGTAAAACACGCCTCCTGCGCAGATAAAAGGCAGGTCACCATCCTCGCTTGTCAGAGTAATGAAACGTGTTCTAGCCTGACGGAATGGGTAACCCTGTCATCGTTGAAGCCACTCGTAGCCCCATCGGCAAGCGAAACGGCTGGCTGTCCGGTCTGCACGCCACCGAGTTGCTGGGCGCCACGCAGAAGGCTCTTGTGGAGAAGGCCGGCATCGACGCCGGCGACGTCGAACAGATCGTCGGTGGCTGCGTCACCCAGTACGGCGAGCAGTCCAACAACATCACCCGGGTCAGCTGGCTCGTCGCCGGGCTGCCGGAGCACGTCGGCGCCATGACGGTGGACTGTCAGTGCGGCAGCGGTCAGCAGGCCAACGGCCTGGTCGCCGGCCTGATCGCGGCGGGTGCCATCGACATCGGCATCGCGTGTGGAATCGAGGCCATGAGCCGCGTCGGGCTCGGCGCGAACGCCGGTCCGGACCGGACCATCCTGCGACCGGCGTCGTGGGACATCGATCTGCCCGACCAGTTCACCGCGGCCGAGCGGATCGCCAAGCGGCGCGGCATCACTCGTGAGGAGATCGACGAGTTCGGCCTGGCGTCCCAGACCAAGGCGAAGCAGGCCTGGGAAGAAGGCCGCTTCGACCGCGAGATCTCCCCGATCGAGGCCCCGGCGCTGGACGAGAACAAGCAGCCGACGTCCGAGCGCGTCACCATCAGCCGTGACCAGGGCCTGCGCGACACCACGCTGTCGGGACTCTCCGCGTTGAAGCCGGTGCTGGAGGGCGGAATCCACACGGCGGGAACGTCGTCGCAGATTTCCGACGGCGCCGCGGCCGTGCTGTGGATGGACGAGGACAAGGCCAAGGCGCTGGGCCTGCGGCCACGCGCCCGAATCGTCAGCCAGGCGCTGGTCGGCGCGGAGCCGTACTACCACCTGGACGGGCCGGTGCAGTCGACGGCGAAGGTGCTGGAAAAGGCCGGGATGAAGATGGGCGACATCGACATCACCGAGATCAACGAGGCATTCGCTTCAGTGGTGCTGTCCTGGGCGCGGGTGCACGACCCGGACATGGCCAAGGTCAACGTCAACGGCGGGGCTATCGCGCTGGGCCACCCCGTCGGCAGCACCGGCAGCCGGCTGATCACCACCGCGCTGCACGAGCTGGAACGCTCCGATCAGACCACCGCGCTGATCACCATGTGCGCGGGCGGCGCCCTGTCGACCGGCACCATCATCGAGCGCATCTAGCGCTCGACCGTTTCAGCTTCCCGGTGACCGTCTCCGACGACAGCCGCATCGCCGCGGCCCAGTCCTACATTGATGCGTTGGTCAGTCACGACGGTGACAGCGTCCCGTTCGCGCGCGGGTGCACCCGCATCGAGCAGGGCATCAAGAACGGTTTCTCCGGAAACCATCTGCGGCGCAGCCTCAATCGGGGACTGCAGTACCGGTTGCTCGCCGACACCACGCCACCGGACTACCGCATCGACGGTGACGAGGTGCACGCGGTGTACCAGGTGCTGACCAAGGCGGCGTTCGGCGGCCGGCGGCTGGCCGCGCGCGTCACCGAGACCTTCGTCATTCCGGCCGAAAGCCCAACCGGGAAGGCCGAAATCCACCACATCAAGGTTCGCTTCCAACCGCTCATCCAGCACCGCCGGTGACGACGGGTGCGAACAGCAGGCCAGACCGAGCACAGAGGAACTCCCATGCCGAAACCGAAGCCACGTGCCCTGAACTCACCCTGGGTCAGCTTCTTCATCAAGTGGATGGCCAAGGTCAACGCGTGGATCTACCAACGCAGCAACGGAAGATTCGGCGACACCTTCCAGAAGGCCCCGGTCGCTCTGCTCACCACCACGGGCCGCAAGAGCGGCGAACCCCGGGTGAGCCCGCTGCTCTACCTGCGCGAGGGCAACCGGGTGATCCTGGTCGCCTCGAGGGGCGGCAGCGACAAACACCCGCAGTGGTACCTGAACCTCAAAGCCAATCCCGAAGTCTCCGTTCAAATCAAAGATGAGGTGCTGCAGCTGCAGGCCCGCGACGCCACCGAGGCGGAACGCGCCGAGTACTGGCCCAAGTTGGACGCCATGTATCCCTCGTTCGACGACTACCGGGCCTGGACGGATCGCGTCATCCCGGTCGTGATCTGCGACCCTCGCTAGGCGCCATACACCGGGACCGGCCGGCGCGCCTTGGCGAGCAGATCGGCGACGACGCGGCCCAATTCGGCGGGATCCCACCTCGCGCCCTTGTCGATCTCGGGCCCGTGCGCCCAGCCCTCGGCGACCCGGATCTTGCCGCCCTCGACTTCGAACACCTTGCCGGTGACGTCGCGTGATTCGGCGCTGCCCAGCCAAACCACCAGCGGCGCAATGTTTTCCGGGGCCATGGCGTCAAAGTCCTGATCTTGCGTCGCCATCATTTCGGCGAAGACCGTCTCGGTCATCCGGGTGCGGGCCGAGGGCGCGATGGCGTTGACGGTGACACCGTAGCGTCCCATCTCGGCGGCGGCCACCAAAGTCAACGCCGCGATGCCCGCCTTGGCGGCGCTGTAATTGCCCTGCCCGACGCTGCCTTGCAGGCCGGCGCCCGAACTTGTGTTGATGATCCGTGCGTCGACGGTTTTGCCCTCTTTGGACAGCCCACGCCAATACGACGCGGCGTGGCGCATCGTGGCGAAGTGTCCCTTGAGATGCACGGCGATGACGGCGTCGAACTCCTCTTCGCTGGTGTTGGCGATCATCCTGTCCCGCACGATGCCGGCATTGTTCACCAAAACGTCCAGGCCCCCAAAGTTTTCGACGGCGGTCTGGATCAGGCTCGCCGCCTGGTCCCAATCCGCGATGTTGGAGCCGTCCGCGATGGCTTCGCCACCGGCGGCGGTGATTTCGTCGACGACGCTCTGCGCGGCGCTGCCGCCGCCGGCCGGCGAACCGTCCAGGCCGACCCCGATGTCGTTGACCACCACCCGCGCGCCTTCTTCTGCGAAGGCCAACGCATGCGCGCGACCGATACCGCCGCCCGCTCCGGTGACGATGACGACCCGGCCGTCAACCACTCCCATAGTTCTTGTCTCCTCTACTTGATCGCGCTCGCGTTCGTGGTGGCCAGATAGTGCGGAGGCTCGCCGCCGCCGTGCACCTCCAACGAGGCCCCGCTGATATAGGACGCCGCGTCGGAAGCCAGAAAGGCTGCGGCCCAACCAATATCGGCAGGCTGCGCCAGCCGGCCGAGCGGCACATTCTTCGAGATCGCGGCTATCGAGTCGGCATCCCCATAGAACAGTTCGGACTGCTCGGTCTCCACCATGCCGACCACGCAGGCGTTCACCCGGACCTTCGGGCCCCATTCCACCGCCAGGGTCTGGGTGAGGCTTTCCAGGCCGGCCTTGGCCGCGCCGTAGGCGCCCGTTCCGGGAGAGGGGCGGCGGCCGCTGAGGCTGCAGATGTTGATGATCGACCCGCCGTGCTGCTGGCTTTGCATGTGGGCGTTCGCGTGCTGCGAAACCGACAGCGCACCAATCAGATTGAGCTCGATGATCTTGCGGTTGAACTTGGCGCTGGACTCCGCGGTCGGCACGTAGGGCGATCCCCCGGCATTGTTGACGACGACGTCGAGGCACCCGTGCCGGTCCACGATGGTGTCGATCAATGCCTTGACGGCGCCGTCGTCGCGGACGTCGCAGGAGTGAAATTCGTAGGGCAATCTCTCGACCGCTCGTCGCGCGCAGGTGACGACGGTGGCGCCCTGCCGGGCGAAAACGGCGCTGATGCCGGCGCCGACCCCACGCACACCGCCGGTGACGAGAACCACCCGCCCGGCCAGCCCCAAGTTGATGGCTTCCAAACCTGGGGGGCCTGCTTCGGCGCGAGTCACTGTGCTAGCGTACCAAGCAAGTGCTTGCTTAGGTAGTTACCCCACAAGGAAGTGGCGCCTTGCCCATCACATCCACCATCACCGAACCGGGCATCGTCGCGGTCACCGTCGACTTCCCGCCCGTCAATGCCATCCCGTCGCGCGGCTGGTTCGAACTTGCCGATGCCATCACCGCGGCCGGCCAAGACCCCAACACCCACGTGGTGATCCTGCGCGCCGAGGGCCGCGGCTTCAACGCCGGGGTCGATATCAAGGAGATGCAGCGCACCGAGGGATTCACCGCGCTGATCGACGCGAACCGCGGCTGCTTCGCCGCATTCCGCGCTGTCTACGAGTGTGCGGTGCCCGTCGTCGCCGCCGTCAACGGATTCTGCGTCGGCGGCGGCATCGGCCTGGTCGGCAACTCCGACGTCATCGTGGCCTCCGACGACGCCACCTTCGGGCTGCCGGAAGTGGAACGCGGCGCGCTGGGCGCGGCGACACACCTGTCGCGACTGGTTCCGCAGCACCTGATGCGGCGGCTGTTCTTCACCGCGGCCACCGTCGACGCCGCGACGTTGCACCACTTCGGTTCGGTGCACGAGGTGGTGCCGCGCGACGAGCTCGACGAGGCCGCCCTGCGGGTCGCCCGCGACATCGCCGCCAAGGACACCCGCGTCATCCGGGCGGCCAAGGAGGCGCTGAACCTGATCGACGTGCAGCGGGTCAACTCCAGTTACCGCATGGAGCAAGGCTTTACGTTCGAACTCAACCTCGCCGGGGTGTCCGACGAGCACCGCGACGCGTTCGCCGGCACGACGAAGGGTGAGAAGTCTTGAGCGACAAGAGAACCACCGTCGATGAGGCCGTCGCGCAGTTGCGCAGCGGCATGACGATCGGTATCGGCGGCTGGGGATCACGGCGCAAGCCGATGGCGTTCGTGCGTGCGCTGCTGCGCACCGACATCACCGACCTGACCGTGGTCACCTACGGTGGGCCGGACCTGGGGCTGCTGTGCTCGGCCGGCAAGGTCAAGCGGGTCTACTACGGATTCGTCTCGCTGGACTCGCCGCCGTTCTACGACCCCTGGTTCGCCAAAGCCCGCACCCACGGCGCTATCGAAGCCCGCGAGATGGACGAAGGCATGCTGCGCTGCGGTCTGCAGGCCGCCGCACAACGCCTGCCATTCCTGCCGATTCGGGCCGGGCTGGGCAGCTCGGTGCCCGACTTCTGGCAGGGCGAGCTACAGACGGTGACCAGCCCCTATCCCACGCCCGGCGGCGGGCACGAGACCCTGATCGCGATGCCGGCGCTGCGCCTCGACGCCGCGTTCGCGCACCTCAATCTCGCCGACGCGCAAGGCAATGCGGCCTACACCGGGATCGACCCGTACTTCGACGACCTGTTTCTGATGGCCGCCGAGCAGCGCTTCCTGTCGGTGGAGCGCGTCGTGTCCACCCAGGAGTTGGTCAAGGCGGTCCCCCCGCAGGCGCTGCTGGTGAACCGGATGATGGTCGACGGCGTGGTCGAGGCACCCGGGGGCGCCCACTTCACCACCGCCGCACCGGATTACGGCCGTGACGAGAAATTCCAGCGGCACTACGCCGAAGCGGCCGCCACCGACGAGGGTTGGCAGCAGTTCGTGCAGACCTTTTTGTCGGGCAGCGAAGAGGACTACCAGGCGGCCGTGCGCGCTTTCCAAGAGGAGGCCTCTTCATGAGCGGCGATGTGATCACTCGACCCGAGATCTGCGCGGTCGCCTGCGCCGAATTGTTCCGGGATGCCGGCGAAATCATGGTCAGCCCGATGACGAACATGGCCTCGGTGGGCGCACGACTGGCCCGGTTGACCTTTTCACCGGACATCCTGTTGACCGACGGAGAGGCGCAGCTGCTGGCCGAGACGCCGGCCCTGGGCGCGTCCGCTCCCGTCGAGGGCTGGATGCCGTTCGGCCGGGTCTTCGAAACCCTGGCCTGGGGCCGGCGTCACGTGGTGATGGGCGCCAATCAGGTTGACCGCTTTGGCAATCAGAACATCTCGGCGTTCGGTCCGCTGCAGCAACCCAAACGTCAGATGTTCGGCGTCCGCGGCGCGCCCGGCAATGCCATCAACCACGCGACCAGCTACTGGGTGGGCAACCACTCCAAACGGGTGTTCTGCGAGAAGGTCGACGTCGTCTGCGGAATCGGCTGGGACAACGTCGATGCCGACAACCCGGCCTTCCGCTTCGCCAACACCTACCGGGTGGTGTCCAACCTCGGCGTGTTCGACTTCGGCGGACCGGACCGCACCATGCGGGCGGTGTCCCTGCATCCCGGCGTCTCGCCCGACGACGTCGCCGAGAACACGTCGTTCGACATCGACGGCCTGGACGGCGCCGCGGAGACCCGACTGCCCACCGATGACGAGCTGCACCTGATCCGTGAGGTCATCGATCCAAAGGCATTGCGCGACAGAGAGATCCGATCATGATGATTTCGCCTCCTCATCCCCGCAAGCGGTTGGGAGCACCTCCCGCTCCTGGGGGCGTATCACCACTGCATCGTCGGCGGTGGCGATGAAGTTACGCACGCCGCTGACCGAGCTGGTCGGTGTCGAGCACCCGGTGGTCCAGACCGGCATGGGCTGGGTGGCCGGCGCGCGGCTGGTCGCGGCCACCGCCAACGCCGGCGGGCTGGGCATCCTGGCCTCGGCCACCATGACGCTGGACGAGCTGGCGACGGCCATCAAGAAGGTCAAGGCCGCCACCGACAAGCCGTTCGGGGTGAACATGCGCGCCGACGCCGCCGACGCCGGTGACCGCGTCGAGTTGATGATCCGCGAAGGCGTCAGAGTCGCCTCCTTCGCCCTGGCGCCCAAGCAGGAACTGATCGCCCGCCTCAAAGAGGCCGGCGCGGTGGTCATTCCGTCGATCGGCGCGGCCAAACACGCGCGCAAGGTGGCGAGCTGGGGCGCCGACGCGATGATCGTGCAGGGCGGCGAGGGCGGCGGGCACACCGGCCCGGTCGCCACCACCTTGCTGCTGCCCTCGGTGCTGGACGCAGTGCAGGGCAGCGGCATTCCGGTGATCGCGGCGGGCGGCTTCTTCGACGGTCGCGGCCTGGCGGCCGCGTTGAGCTACGGCGCCGCCGGCGTCGCGATGGGCACCCGCTTCCTGCTCACCTCGGATTCGACGGTGCCCGACGCGGTGAAACGCCGCTACCTGGAAGCGGCGCTGGACGGCACCGTCGTCACCACGCGTGTCGACGGCATGCCGCACCGGGTGCTGCGCACCGGTCTGGTCGAAAAGCTGGAAGGCGGTTCGCCGGTACGCGGACTCACCGCGGCGGTGCGCAATGCGGCCAAGTTCAAGCACATGTCGCAGATGACCTGGCGGTCGATGATCAGCGACGGCCTGGCGATGCGCCGCGGCAAGGAGTTGACCTGGTCGCAGGTGGTGATGGCGGCCAACACCCCAATGCTGTTGAAAGCCGGCCTGGTTGACGGCAACACCGAAGCCGGCGTGCTGGCTTCCGGGCAGGTGGCCGGCATTCTCGAGGACCTGCCGTCGTGCGCCGAGCTGATCGAGTCGATCGTGCGCGACGCCGTCAAGCACCTGCAGGCCGCATCCGGGCTGATCGAGGGGCCTTAACCCCGGGACCGCGCCGGTGAAGCTACTAGCTAAATCTCCGCATAATTAAGCTATAATCTTCAAATGGTCGGGATGAAGCGGGACACTTCACCACGCGCGACACTCATCGGGGACGTCGTGGGGTCCCGGCGCGCCGCCGACCGCTCCGAGCTGCACCGGGTCCTGGCGAGCGCGCTGCGGCAGGTCGCCCGGGACGCAGTCGACCCGCCGGCGTTCACCGTTGGCGACGAGTTTCAGGGCAGCTACCCGACCGTGGGAGCAGCGATCGATGCAGCCCTGTCGCTGCGGCTGGCGGTCGGCCCCGAAATCGACGTCCGGTTCGGCATCGGCTGGGGCGCGATCACCGTCCTCGATGCCGACGCCGGAATCCAGGACGGGCCGGGCTGGTGGACCGCGCGAGAGGCCATCCAGCAGACCGCGGCGGCTCAGCGGCAGCCGGGCTTCACGCTGGTACGCACGACGTTCCGGGCGGAAACCGAGACTCGCAGCGACACCGCCGCGATCAACGCGGCCCTGATCTGTCGGGACCATCTGCTTGGATCGCTCGATGAGAGATCGTTACGGATTGTGCGGGGACTGATGGCAGGCCGGACCAAAAAGGAGCTCGCCGCCGATGAGGGCATCAGCCCGTCGGCGGTATCGCAGCGCGCGAACCGCGACGGCCTGGACCTGATTATCCTTGCCAGCCAATATCTTCGGAGTCTGCCGTGAGCGCCATCGCGGTACTGCTCATCGCACTCGGGGTGGCCGACCTCTGCCGGCGAGCGAGCCGCGCCGTCTGGCCGCCGCTGTTGATCGGACCGGTCGTCCTGCTGGCATGCGCGGCGCTCGGGGCGCTGTGGCATGCCGGTGACATTGCATTACTCACGTTGGCGGCCGCGGCCGTCGTCGCCTGGGAATGGCTGTGCGCGCGGAGCGAGCGTAGCGGCACCGCCCAGGGTGCACCGTTGGCCGTGTTCGGCGCCGCGCTGGCGCTGCTGGCGGTGTTGTCCGGCTGGTCCTCGCCCGTCAACGGCGTCGTCGGGCGGTGGTCGGCCTGGGCACACCTGCCGGTCGGCCATGTCACACCCACCCGGCTGCTGATGCTCGCCGGCGTGGTTGTGGTGCAGTTCGCCACCGCAAATCAGCTGGTGCGCTTGGTCCTTGGCTCGGTGGGCGCGGTGCGCCCGGCCGGTGAGCCGCAGCCGTCGGACCGGCTGAAGGGTGGTCGGCTGCTCGGACCGCTGGAACGCCTGCTGATCCTGAGCCTCGGCGTCGGCGGACAGGTGGCCGCGGCCAGCGCCGTCGTGGCGGCCAAGGGCATCATCCGGTTTCCGGAATTGAACGCCCAGACCGACCGCAACGGCGGCGTCGGGATCGACGAGGTGACCGAGTACTTCCTGGTCGGCAGCTTCACGAGCTGGCTGCTCGCGCTGGGCAGCATCGGACTGGTGGTGGCGACGCGATAAGCCGCAATGCGGTCAGGCTGCAGGACTCAACGCCTAGTTCGCAATGGCCAGTTTGGAACGGACACGCACCAGCGGCGGGCGGGGATTCCCCGGCTGCGGAACGGCGGCCAAACTGAAGTCCGCGATCACCCCTGGGCGGAAGATGAGACGCGTGCGCCGTGCCTCGAGACTTAAACCACGCACACCATTCACGGCGCGTCGTGTGCGTGGTTTAAGTGTCGCGTCGAAAGACCAGTCGGCGCAGCGGGTTACAACCGCTCGATGATCGTGACGTTCGCCGTGCCGCCGCCCTCGCACATCGTCTGCAGGCCGTAGCGACCACCGATGCGCTCCAGCTCGTTGAGCATGGTGGTGAACAACTTGGCCCCGGTGGCGCCCAGCGGGTGACCGAGCGCGATCGCGCCGCCGTTGGGGTTGACCTTCTCCGGGACCGCCTTGATCTCCTTGAGCCACGCCAACACCACCGGCGCGAACGCCTCATTGATCTCGACGGTGTCGATGTCGTCGATGGACAGCCCGGCCTTGTCCAGCGCGTAGCGGGTGGCCGGGATGGGCCCGGTCAGCATGAAGACCGGGTCGGCGGCGCGGGCGCTGATGTGGTGGATGCGGGCCCGCGGCGTCAAATTGTGTTCCTTGACCGCCTTTTCGGACGCCAGCAGCACCGCGCTGGCGCCGTCGGAGATCTGGCTGGCCATGGCCGCCGTCAGCCGGCCGCCCTCGACCAGCGGCTTGAGCCCGGCCATCTTTTCCAGCGACGACTCGCGCGGACCCTCGTCCACCCGGAACGGCCCGGATTCCGTTTCGACGGTGATGATCTCGTTGTCGAAGTGGCCGCCGCGGATGGCCGCGAACGCGCGCTCGTGACTGGTCAGCGCGTAGCGCTCCATCTCCTCGCGCGACAGGTTCCACTTCTCGGCGATCAGCTCGGATCCGCGGAACTGCGAGATCTCCTGATCGCCGTAGCGGTGCAGCCACTGCTTGGACTCGTTGGTGGGCGAGGTGAATCCGAACTGCTCGCCCACCGTCATGGCCGACGAGATCGGGATCTGGCTCATGTTCTGCACGCCACCGGCGACGATCAGGTCGGCCGTGCCGGACAGAACCGCCTGTGCGCCAAAGGAAATAGCCTGCTGGCTGGAGCCGCACTGCCGATCGACCGTGACGCCGGGGACCTCTTCGGGATAGCCGGCGGCCAGCCACGAGAGCCGGGCGATGTTGCCCGCCTGCGCACCGATGGCATCGACGCAGCCGGCGATCACGTCGTCAACGGCGGCGGGATCGACGTCGACCCGGTCGAGCAGCCCGCGCCATCCCAGGGCGCCGAGATCCACCGGGTGAATCCCGGCCAGCGATCCGCCGCGCTTGCCGACCGCGGTACGCACAGCGTCGATGACGTACGCCTCAGCCATTTCAGACTCCTTCGTTGGTGATCCCGCCAAGAACGATGGCGAGGTATTGCTGACCGACTTGTTCGGCGGTGAGCGGCCCGCCCGGCTGATACCAGCGCACCGACACCCAGGTGGTGTCCCGAATGAAGCGGTAGATCAGGTCGACGTCGAGGTCGGGGCGAAAATAGCCCTGCTCGACGCCCTGGTTGAGCAACTCGAGCCACATCTTGCGCTGCTGCCGGTTCATGTCCTCGATGTAGGCGAACCGGGGCTGGGACAGCAGCCGCTGGGCCTCGTCCTGGTAGATGACCACTTGGGCATGCCGGTGCTCGATCGCCTCGAACGAGGCCATGAACAATCCTTTGAGCCGCTCCAGGGGGTTGGCCTCGCTGTCTACGATCTCGCGGTAGCGTGCGAACAACCAGTCCAGGAAACTGCGCAAGACCTCGTCGACCATCTCCTCTTTGGAAGAGAAGTGGTGATACAGACTGCCGGACAGGATGCCGGCGCTGTCGGCGATATCGCGCACGGTGGTGGCGCGCAACCCGCGCTCGGCGAACATCGTCGCGGCGAGCTCCAAGAGCTCGTCTCGCCGGCTGTTGGCCTGACCGGGCATTCGGTCCACCCGACCAGAGTATCAACCAAGCGCTTGCTTGGCCACCGAGGCCGGTTTCCCGTCCCCGGGCACCCTCACGGGTGCTGGCTGGATACCGAGATGACTTCGCCGGTGAGGTAGCTGGAGTAGTCGCTGGCGAGGAAGGCGATGGTGGCCGCCACCTCCCACGGCTCGGCGGCGCGCCCGAAGGCTTCGCCGGCCGACAGCCGGTCGAGCAGCTCCGACGACGACGTCTTCTCCAGAAACTTGTGCCGCGCGATGCTCGGCGACACCGCATTGATCCGCACGTCGTATTCGGCGGCTTCGATTGCGCTGCAACGGGTCAACGCCATCACGCCGGCCTTGGCGGCGGCATAGTGCGACTGCGAGTGCTGGGCCCGCCAGCCGAGGACGCTGGCATTGTTGACGATCACCCCGCCGTGCGGCGCGTCGCGGAAGTAGCGCAGCGCCGCGCGGGTGGCGCGAAACACCGACGTGAGGGTCACGTCCAGGACGCGGTCCCATTCCTCGTCGGTCATGTCGACCACCGGCGTCTGCCCGCCCAGCCCGGCGTTGTTCACCAAAACGTCGATGCGTCCCATCCGCGCGGTGGCCGACGCGAACAGCGCATCAATCTGCGCCGTCGACGTCACGTCGCACAGCACGCTTTCGACCCGGCCCTGTCCCAGCGCGGCCAGCTCGTCAGCGGTCTCCCCCAGCCGGCGCTCGTGGTGATCGGAGATCACCACGTCGGCTCCCTCGGCCAGCGCCCGTCGCGCCGTCGACGCGCCGATGCCGGTGCCGGCGGCCGCCGTCACCACCACCACCTTGCCCTGCAGAAGTCCGTGTCCGGCAATCTCTTTCGGGGCTTCGGACAGGCTCATCCCTTTACCTCTCGAGGTAGGCCGAGCACCCGCTCGGCGATGATGTTGCGCTGGATCTCGTTGGATCCGCCGTAGATGGTGTCGGCGCGGCTGAACAAGAACAGCCGCTGCCACTCGTCGAACTCTCCGTCGGCCAGCACCAGTCCCGGCTTGCCGATGACGTCCATGGCCAGCTCACCCAGATCACGATGCCAGTTGGCCCACAACAGCTTCGACACGTTGTCCTGGCCGGGTTGCTCGACGTCCATGGTGGCCAGCGCGTAGCTGCGCATCGCGCGCAGCCCGGTCCACGCCCGGGTGAGCCGCTCGCGGATGGACGGGTCGTCGGCGGCGCCGGTGCGCTGGGCGAGCTCGGCCAGGTTGGAAAGCTCACGGGCGTAACGGATCTGCTGTCCCAGCGTCGACACGCCGCGCTCGAAGGTCAGGGTCCCCATCGCGACCCGCCAGCCGTCGCCGGGCTCGCCGACCACCAGGTGAGCCTCGGTGCGGGCGTCGTCGAAGAACACCTCGTTGAATTCCGAGTCACCGGTCAGCTGGATGATCGGGCGGACTTGCACGCCCGGCTGATCCAGCGGCACCAGCAGATACGACAGCCCGGCGTGGCGCTTGGAGCCCTTCTCGGTGCGCGCGACCACGAAGCACCACTGCGCCCAGTGCGCCAACGATGTCCACACCTTCTGGCCGTTGATCACCCACTCGTCGCCGTCGAGCTCCGCCGTGGTCGCCACGTTGGCCAGGTCGCTGCCGGCGCCGGGCTCCGAGTAGCCCTGGCACCACAGCTCGGTGACGTCGAGGATCTTGGGTAAGAAACGCTGCTGCTGCTCGGGTGTGCCGAAGGCGATCAGCGTGGGGCCGAGCAGCTCCTCGCCGAAGTGGTTGACCTTGTCCGGGGCGTCGGCCTTGGCGTACTCCTCGTAGAAGGCGACCCGGTGCGCGGTGGACAGCCCCCGGCCGCCGTGCTCGACCGGCCAGCCCAGGCAGGTCAGCCCGGCCTTGGCCAGGTGCTGATTCCATGCCCGGCGCTCTTCGAACGCCTCGTGCTCGCGTCCGGGCCCGCCGAGGCCCTTGAGAGCCGCGAATTCGCCGACCAGATTGTCGGCGAGCCACTGCCGGACCTCCGCCCGGAACTCCTCGACGTCCTGCATGCCCTGTAGGCTAACCTACCAAGCACTTGCTTTGTTAGGCCGTCGGTGGCTGCGCTTCGCGGACGGAACTCGCTAGGAGCATTGATGACCAACGATCCGCGCACGGTGCCCGCGGCGCTGGATCGTTTCGCCGACCGGCTCCCCGATCACGACGCGCTGATCACCGACGAGCGGTCGTTCACGGCCGCCGCCCTGCGCGACGAGGTGCACCGGGCCGCCGCCGCCCTCATCGACCTCGGTGTGCAGGCGGGTGACCGGGTGGCCATCTGGTCGCCGAACACCTGGCACTGGGTGGTGGCCTGCCTGGCGGTCCACCACGCCGGGGCGGCGATGGTGCCACTGAACACCCGCTACACCGCCGCCGAGGCCAGCGACATTCTGGCCCGAACCGGCGCGCCGGTGTTGTTCGGGATGGGCCGGTTCCTGGGCAACGACCGGCTTGCCGACCTGGACCGTGCCGCACTGCCCGCGCTGCGGCACGTCGTGCGGATCCCGATCGACGCTGACGACGGAACCTGGGACGAATTCGTCGCCCGCGGCACCGACCTCGGCGCGGTCGCCGCTCGCGCATCCGCCGTCGAACCCGATGACGTGAGCGACATTCTCTTCACGTCCGGTACCACCGGCCGCAGCAAAGGCGTGTTGTGCGCCCACCGTCAGTCGCTGTCGGCGTCGGCGGCCTGGGCGGCCAACGGCAAGATCACCAGTGACGACCGCTATCTGTGCATCAACCCGTTCTTCCACAATTTCGGCTACAAGGCCGGCATCCTGGCCTGCCTGCAGACCGGCGCGACGCTGATCCCGCACCTGACCTTCGACCCGCTGCGCGCGCTGCAAGCCATCGAGCGGCACCGCATCACCGTGCTGCCCGGACCGCCCACGATTTACCAGACGCTGCTGGATCATCCGGCACGCAAGGACTACGACCTGAGCTCGCTGCGGTTCGCCGTCACCGGCGCCGCGACCGTGCCCGTCGTGCTGGTCGAGCGCATGCAATCCGAGCTCGACATCGACATCGTGCTCACCGCCTACGGGCTGACCGAGGCCAACGGCATGGGCACCATGTGCCGCGCCGACGACGACGCCGTCACCGTCGCCACCACCTGCGGAAGACCGTTCGCCGACTTCGAATTGCGCATCGACGCAGCGGCACCCGGGGAATCGGGCGAGGTGTTGCTGCGCGGACCCAACGTGATGCTGGGCTATCTGGAAGACCCGGAGGCCACCGCGGCCGCGATCGACGCCGACGGGTGGCTGCACACCGGTGACATCGGCACCGTCGACGCCGCCGGTAACCTGCGCATCACCGATCGGCTGAAAGACATGTACATCTGCGGTGGATTCAACGTCTACCCCGCGGAGGTCGAGCAAGTGCTGGCGCGGATGGAGGGCGTGGCCGACGTCGCGGTGATCGGAGTTCCCGACGAGCGGCTCGGCGAAGTCGGACGCGCGTATCTGGTTACCCGGCCCGGTGCCCAACTCGACGAGCAATCTGTGATCGCTTACACCCGTGAGCATTTGGCGAACTTCAAGGCACCGAGATCGGTGCGGTTCGTCGACGCGTTGCCGCGCAATGCCGGCGGCAAGGTGGTCAAACCACAACTGCGAGAGCAAGGCTGATGGATCTGGAACTCGACGAAGAAACCCTGGCCTTCCAGGCGGAGGTGCGGGAATTCCTTTCGGCCAACGCCGATGCGATCCCGACCAAGTCATACGACAACGCTGAAGGCTTTGCCCAGCATCGGCATTGGGACCGCGTACTGTTCGACGCCGGCCTCTCGGTGATCAACTGGCCCCGCAAGTACGGTGGCCGCGACGCGCCACTGCTGCACTGGGTGGTGTTCGAGGAAGAGTACTTCCGGGCCGGGGCGCCGGGCCGAGCCAGCGCCAACGGCACCTCGATGCTGGCGCCGACGCTGTTCGCGCACGGCACCGAGGAGCAGCGGATGCGCATCCTGCCGAAAATGGCGAGCGGCGAAGAGATCTGGGCGCAGGCGTGGTCGGAGCCCGAATCCGGCAGCGACCTGGCGTCGCTGCGGTCCACCGCCACTCAGACCGAAGGCGGCTGGCTGCTCAACGGCCAGAAGATTTGGAGCTCGCGAGCGCCGTTCGCGGAGCGGGGTTTTGGGCTGTTTCGCTCCGACCCCGACGCCGAGCGACACAACGGGCTGACGTACTTCATGTTCGACCTGAAGGCCAAGGGCGTCACGGTGCGGCCCATCGTGCAGCTCGGCGGTGACACCGGCTTCGGCGAGATCTTCCTCGACGACGTCTTCGTGCCCGACGAGGACGTCATCGGCGCCCCGCACCAGGGCTGGCGCGCGGCCATGAGCACGTCGAGCAACGAGCGCGGCATGTCGCTGCGCAGCCCGGCCCGCTTCCTGGCCACCGCCGAGCGGGTGGTGCAGCTGTGGAAGGACATTGGCTCACCCGACGCATTCGCCGACCGGGTCGCCGACGGCTGGATCAAAGCGCAGGCCTATCGGCTGCAGACCTTCGGCACGGTGACCCGGCTGGCCCTCGGCGGCGAGCTGGGTGCCGAATCGTCGGTGACCAAGGTGTTCTGGTCTGACCTCGACGTCGAATTGCACCAGACCGCGCTCGACCTCCTCGCCGCCGACGGAGAGCTCGCCGGCCGGTGGACCGAGGGTCTGCTGTTCGCGTTGGGCGGACCGATCTACGCCGGTACCAACGAGATCCAGCGCAACATCATCTCCGAGCGGCTGCTGGGCCTGCCGCGCGAGAAGTCCGGGGGCAAGAAGTGAAATTTGCGCTAGACGAACAGCAGCGCGACTTCGCGGCCAGCATCGACGCGGCACTGGGCGCGGCGGACCTGCCCGGCGCGGTGCGCGCGTGGTCCGCGGGCGATACCGCACCGGGCCGCAAGGTGTGGGAGCAGCTGGCCAACCTGGGCGTCACCGCCCTGGCCGTGCCGGAGAAGTTCGACGGCCTCGAGGCCCATCCGGTCGACCTGGTCGTCGCCATCGAGCGGCTCGGGCGTTGGTGCGTACCGGGTCCGGTGGCCGAATCCATCGCTGTGGCACCGGTTTTGCTCGCCTCTGGAGATCGAGCCGACCGATGCGCCGGGTTGGCCTCCGGTGAGCTGATCGCCACCGTCGCGCTGCCGCCGCAGACACCGCGCGCGGTGGACGCCGAAGCGGCCGGGCTGGTATTGCTGGCCAGCGGCGACGGCGTTACCGAAGCAACGCCCGGTGAGGTCCACGAGTCCGTCGACCCCAGCCGGAAACTCTTCGACGTGACCGCCACCGGCCAGGCGTGGCGCGCGGACATCAAGCGCGCCTACGAGTTCGGTGCATTGGCCACCGCGGCCCAGCTGATCGGTGCGGCCGAAGCGCTGCGCGACGGCGCCGTCGACTACGCCAAGCAACGCACCCAGTTCGGCCGTGTGATCGGCTCGTATCAGGCGATCAAGCACAAGCTTGCCGACGTGCACATCGCCATCGAACTGGCCCGGCCGCTGGTGTACGGCGCGGCGCTGACGATGGACCCGCGCGATGTCAGCGCGGCCAAGGCGGCCGCCTCCGAGGCGGGGCTGTTGGCGGCGCGGTCGGCGTTGCAGACCCACGGCGCAATCGGTTTCACCCAGGAGCACGACCTGTCGCTGTTGCTGCTGCGGGTGCAGGCATTGCGGTCGGCCTGGGGGACGCCGGCGGACCATCGGCGGCGAGTGCTGGAGGCGCTATGACCATGACGCGCGCCGCGACGATGCGGAGCACAAGCGATGTGGGGGCACCTCCCGCTTGCGGGGGAGAGGAGCGGCGCCCATGACTGAGGAACGCGAGCTACTCCGCGAGACCGTCGCCGCTTTGGTCGCCAAGCACGCCGGCCCGGCCGCCGTGCGCACGGCCATGGAATCCGACCGCGGATACGACCAATCACTCTGGCAACTGCTGTGCGAGCAGGTCGGCGCCGCGGCCCTGGTGATACCCGAGGAGTTGGGTGGCGCCGGCGGCGAATTGGCCGATGCCGCAGTCGTTTTGCAGGAGCTCGGCCGCGCCCTGGTGCCCTCCCCGCTGCTGGGCACCACGCTGGCCGAGCTGGCGCTGCTGAGCGCGCCCGAGCCGGACGCCGCAACGCTGGAACGCCTCGCCGAGGGCGCCTCGATCGGTGCGCTGGTGCTCGATGCCGATTATGTGGTGAACGGCGATATCGCCGATGTGGTGGTCGCCGTCGAGGACGGCCGGCTGAACAGGTGGACCCGCTTCGCCGCCCAGCCCGTCACCACCATGGACCCGACCCGGCGCCTGGCACGGGTCGAAGCGGAGCAGACCGAGCCGATCGGGTCCGACCCGGGATTGGCGGACCAGGCGGCCGTCCTGCTGGCCGCCGAGCAGATCGGCGCGGCCGAACGCTGCCTGGAACTGACCGTCGAATACACCAAGGACCGGGTGCAGTTCGGCCGGCCGATCGGCAGCTTCCAGGCCCTCAAGCACCGGATGGCCGAGGAGTACGTCACCGTCGCCGCGGCCAAGGCCGTCGTCGCCGAGGCGTGCGAAAACCCCACCCCCACCAACGCCGCCGCCGCCCGCCTGGCCGCCACCGAGGCGCTGAACACCGTGGCCGCCGAGGGCATCCAGCTACACGGGGGCATCGCGATCACGTGGGAACACGACATGCACCTGTACTTCAAGCGTGCGCACGGCAGCGGGCACCTGCTGGATCCGCCGCAAGAACTGCTTAGGCGGCTGGAATCCGAGGTACTCAAGACGCCGTGACCGACCGTGTCTCGCTGCGCGCCGGCATCCCACCCTTCTATGTGATGGATGTCTGGCTGGCCGCCGCGGAACGCCAGCGCAGCCACGGCGACCTGGTCAACCTGTCGGCGGGCCAGCCCAGCGTGGGGGCGCCCGAGCCGGTGCGAGCGGCCGCGGCCGCCGCCGTCCATTCCAACGAACTGGGTTACTCGGTGTCGTTGGGCATCCCAGAGCTGCGCGCCGCGATCGCGGCGGACTACCAGCGCCAACACGGGCTCGACGTCGAAGCCGACGCGGTGGTGATCACCACCGGCTCCTCGGGTGGCTTCCTGCTGACCTTCCTGGCCTGCTTCGACGTCGGCGATCGGGTGGCGCTGGCCAGCCCCGGCTACCCGTGCTACCGAAACATCTTGTCGGCGTTGGGCTGTGAGGTGGTGGAGATCCCCTGCGGACCGCAGACCCGCTTCCAGCCGACCGCGCAGATGCTCGCCGAGCTCGACCCCCCGGTGCAGGGCGTCATCGTGGCGAGCCCGGCCAACCCGACGGGCACGGTCATCGAGCCCGCGGAGCTGGCCGCCATCGCCTCCTGGTGCGATGCGTCCGGGGCGCGGCTGATCAGCGACGAGGTCTACCACGGCCTGGTCTACGACGGAGCGCCGCAGACCAGCTGCGCGTGGCAGACGTCACGAAATGCCGTAGTGGTCAACAGCTTTTCGAAGTACTACGCGATGACGGGCTGGCGGCTGGGTTGGCTGCTGGTGCCGGCCGAGTTACGCCGCGCGGTGGACTGCCTCACCGGGAATTTCACCATCTGCCCGCCGGTGCTGTCACAACTGGCCGCGGTGGCGGCCTTCACCCCGGAGGCCACCGCCGAAGCGGACGGTCACCTGCACCACTACGCGGCCAATCGCTCACTGGTGCTGGACGGGCTGCGCAGCATCGGTGTCGAGCGCCTGGCCCCTACCGACGGCGCCTTTTACGTATATGCCGACGTCTCTGAATTCACCGACAACTCGATCGGGTTCTGTTCAAAGCTGTTGGAAGAGACCGGCGTTGCGATCGCACCGGGCATCGACTTCGACACCGCGCGCGGGAATTCCTACGTGCGGCTGTCCTTCGCGGGGCCGACGAACGACATCGAGGAGGCGCTGCGCCGGCTCGGCCCTTGGCTGTCGGCCCGCTAGCGAAAGCCGGCCGGGCGCCTAGGCGTCGTCGAGCACCTGCGCGATGCGCGCCTCGAGCGCAGCACGGTCGCCGATACCCGACACGTCGATGCCGAACCGTTCACCCAGCACATCGACGACCGCGGCCGCGTCGTCCAGCCGGATCTTCTCGCTGCCGTCGCTGCGGTGGATGGTCAGGTCCCGGCCGGCCAGGTTGTAGCGGGCGTCGCCGGTGGTCTTCGCGACCATCAGGCCGGTCACGAACATCGACGTCGGATGCGTCGACACATACCAGCTGCCCACCCTGAGATCGATCGGCGGCACGGTCTGGGTGCCGAAGATGTACAGCGGTTGCCACTCGTCCCGGACCAGGGCTTGCAGGACCAGGCCGTCGCCGCGGTCGTTCAGCCGGTACGGCTCATGGGTGGTCTGCTGGGCGTTGCCAATTTGTAAGCGGATCGGAGAGGTCAGCGTCTGGCCACCAAAGCCGACGTCGACCAGGAACGGACCCTGTGAACCGGGGAACGTCACCGCCAGCACGGTGTGCGTCTGGGCGCCCACCGGCCTGTCGGGCGGCAGCATCCAGACCACCCGGCCGGCCAACCGCCGCACCCGGAACCCGATCTCGGTCAGCACGTACCCCATCAGCCCGTTCTGCTCGTAGCAGTAGCCGCCGCGGCGCCGCCGGACCAGCTTGTCGGTCAACGCCTCCGGACTCAGGTCGTCGACCGGCACGCCCATCAACGGGTCGAGGTTCTCGAACGGGATCGAACCGGTGTGCGCGGTCATCAGATCCTGCAGCACCTCGAGGGTCGGCTCGGCGGCACCGCGGTAACCGATGCGGTCGAAGTACGCGCTCAGATCCAGCGTCATGACACCATTCTGGCCCGCGGTGATCGCCCGACGCAGCGGGCCTCGGCATCGGTAGTTTGGTTCCTGTCGAATAGGGCAACCCGCCAGATTGGGGCCTTAGCGCTGCCAATACCGATAACTGGAGCCCGTCATGAACACCGTATGGATCATCATTGCCGCAGTCGTGGCCGTTCTCGTGATCGTCGCGCTCGTCATCGCCGCCCGCACCGCGAGCAGGCGCCGCCGCGCACGGGAAGCCGAGAGGATTCGCGAACAAGCCAAAGTGGAGACCGCCAAGGTGGAGCGCCGCGCGGCGCTGGCCGCGGAGACGGCAGCGAAAGCCCGTGCTGCACAAGCGGAAGCCGAGGCCAAGGCGGCCGAAGCCGCCCGGCTGCAGGATCGAGCGTCGGCGCATCAGAGCGAAGTGACGTCCTCGCGCGAACAACTCGACGAGCAGTTGCAGCGGGCGGACAGCCTGGACCCGAGGGTGAAGGCGGAGAAGGACTCAGCCGTCGGCGAGGAGGGCGCGGACCGCGACGCCGCGTGGAGCCAGGAGCAGCCGATGCCGGACAACTCGCCCACGGTTAACCTGTCGGGCAATGACCGCGAGGGCGGCGGTCATCGCGCCGCGCCCAGGTAGAAGATCGCTATAGCCAGGTGTCCTGGGTGGTGGTGGTCAGGAAAGCTTCCAGGTCGTCGCGCCATTGCGCCGGCGTCGTCTTGTCCGGCTCGATGCCGGTGTATTCGCCGCGATAGAACAGCAGCGGCCGCGGCTTGATCTTCGGTGCCTCCGAAAGAGCTTGCACCGCACCGAAAACCACGAAGTGATCGCCGCCGTCGTGCGCGGAAGCCACCGTGCAGTCGATGTAGGCCAGCGAACCGTCGATGATGGGCGAACCGAGCGCGGAAGGGTGCCAGTCGATCCCGGCGAACTTGTCGGGCTCCTTGGAGCCGAACCGGGCGCAGATGTGCTTCTGCTGTTCGGTCAGCATGTTGACACAGAATCGGCCACTGGCTTCGATGGCCTTCCACGACCGCGACACCTTGGTGGGACAGAACAGCACCAGCGGCGGGTCCAGCGACAGCGCCGCGAAGGACTGGCAAGCGAAGCCGACCGGAACGTCGTCGTGCACGGTGGTGATGATGGTGATCCCGGTGCAGAACTGGCCGAGCACGCTGCGGAACGTGCGCGGGTCGATCGGCGCGGCAGTCATGACTTCGAAATTACCCCTTGAAGCCGACGCTGAAGTCGTGGCCCCACAGGCTGATCGCCGTGCTTTCCCGGGCGATCCAATCGTCGTCGGCGACTTGCCTTCCCTCGCAACCGAATTCGATGTCGAATCCGCTGGGCGTCTTCATGTAGAAGGACAGCATCAGGTCGTTGACGTGGCGGCCCAGGGTCGCTGACATCGGCACCTTGCGGCGCAGCGCCCGGTCCAGGCACAGGCCCACGTCGTCGGCTTCCTCCACCTCGACCATCAGGTGCACGATGCCGCTGGGGGTCTGTCCGGGCATGAAGGCCAGGCTGTGGTGGCGCGGGTTGCAGCCCAGGAAGCGCAGCCAGGCCGGCGGCCCGTCGGCGGGCCGGCCGACCACCTGCGGCGGCAGCCGCATCGAGTCACGCAACTTGAAGCCCAGCACATCCCGGTAGAAGTGCAACGTCTCTTCGTCGTCGCGGGTGGTCAGCACCACGTGCCCCAGGCCCTGCTCGGCGGTGACGAACTTGTGCCCGTACGGGCTGACCACGCGGCGGTGTTCCAGCGCGGCGCCGTGGAAAACCTCCAGGCAGTTGCCGGACGGATCGGAAAACCGGATCATCTCGTCGACCCGGCGATCGGCCAGTTCGGCGGCGGTAGCCTCCTTGTAGGGAGTGCCCTCGACATCGAGCCGGTTGCGAATCTCTTGCAGCCCAGCCGCATTCGCGCACTCCCAACCGGCTTCGATGAGCCGGTCCTGCTCCCCGGGCACGATCACCAGGCGGGCGGGGAAATCGTCCATCCGCAGATACAGCGCACCCTCGGTAGCGCCCTTGCCCTCGACCATGCCGAGGACCTTCAGGCCGTAGTCGCGCCAGGCCGCCATGTCGGTGGCCTCGATACGCAGATAGCCCAGCGAGCGGATGCTCATCGCGCACCTCCCAGGAAATCGATGGTGAGCTTGTTGAACTCGTCGAACTTCTCCACCTGCGCCCAGTGCCCACATTGCCCGAAAACGTGCAGCTGTGCGCGCGGAATGGTTTTCAGTGCGACCAAGGCGCCGTCCAGTGGGTTGACCCGATCCTCGCGGCCCCAGATCAGCAGCACCGGCTGACGCAGCCGGTGCACCTCGCGCCACATCATCCCGAGCTCGAAATCGGCTCCGGCGAACGACATTCCCATCGCGCGGGTCGCCGTCAGCGATTCGGGCGTGCTGGCCAACTCGAAACGCTGGTCGATCAGTTCGTCGGTGATCAGTTTCTGGTCGTAGACCATCACCCGCAGGAACGCCTCCAGGTTTTCGCGGGTGGGCTCGGCGGAGAACTTGCCCAGCCGTTTGACGCCCTCGGTCGGGTCGGGGGCGAACAGGTTGACGCTCACGCCACCCGGCCCCATCAGCACCAGGCGCCCGGCCCGGTCCGGGTAGTCGAGGGCGAACCGCACCGCGGTGCCGCCACCCAGCGAATTCCCGACCAGCGGAACGCGTCCGAGGCCCAACTGGTCGAACAGGCCCTTGAGCGCGCGCGCCGCGTAGTGGTTGAACTGGCCGTGCTCGGCGCGCTTGTCGGAGTGGCCGTAGCCGGGTTGGTCGACGGCCAGCACGTGAAACCGCTCGGCCAGCACCGGGATGTTGCGGGAGAAGTTCGTCCAACTCGCCGCGCCCGGGCCGCCGCCGTGCAGCAGCACCACCGTCTGCTCGTTGCCCACCCCGGCCTCGTGGTAGTGCAACTTCAGCGGTCCGTCGACGTCGACCTCGGTGAAGCGCGAGGTGGACTCGAACGTGAGTTCCTCGGTTGCGGTCATGCCTAGACCATGGTGTCGCCGGGCGGCAACCCGAACTCGTTGTTCCCGAAGATCTGGTAGGCCCGCTCGGGGTCGTTGGCCGCGTGCACCCGTCCGGCGTGCGCGTCTCGCCAAAACCGTTGCACCGGTTGGTCATTGCCCAGCGCGGTGGCGCCGGATGCCTCGAACAGCCGGTCGATGGAGGCGATCGCACGGCCGGTGGCGCGGACCTGGTCGCGGCGAGCGCGGGCACGCAGGTCGAACGGGATCTCCTTGCCGGCCGACAGCAGCGCGTACTCGTCGGCGACGTTGCCGCTCAGCTGGCGCCAGGCCGCGTCGATGTCGCTGGCCGCCTCGGCGATGCGGACCTTGGCGAACGGATCGTCCTTGGCCTTCTCGCCGGCGAACGCGGCGCGCACCCGCTTGCCCTGGTGCTCGACGTGCGCGTCGTACGCGCCGTAGGCCATGCCCACGATCGGGGCCGAGATCGTGGTGGGATGCATTGTGCCCCAAGGCATCTTGTACACCGCGGCGGTGTTGGTCCGGTATCCGCCGGCGGTACCGTCGTTCATCGCTTTGTAGGACAGGAAGCGGTGCCGCGGCACGAACACGTCCTTGACGACGACGGTGTTGCTGCCGGTGCCGCGCAACCCGACGACGTGCCACACGTCGTCGATGCGGTACTCGCTGCGCGGGATCAGGAAAGAGCCGAAGTCGACCGGGCGGCCGTCCTTGATCACCGGACCGCCGAGGAACGCCCACGTGGCGTGGTCACAACCCGAGGACCAGTTCCAGGCGCCGTTCACCAGGTAACCGCCATCGGTCACCACGCCCGCACCCATCGGTGCATACGACGACGAGACCCTGGTCTTGGGATCCTCGCCCCAGACCTCTTCCTGCGCCTGCTGGTCGAACAGCGCCAGGTGCCAGTTGTGCACACCGATGATCGAGCTCACCCAGCCGGTGGAGCCGCACGCGCTGGCCAGCCGCCGCACCGCCTCGTAGAACAGCGTCGGATCGCACTGCAACCCGCCCCACTGCTCGGGCTGCAACAGCGTGAAGAAGCCCACATCCTGGAGGTCCTGAACGGTCTCGTCGGGCAGTCGCCGAAGATCTTCCGTCGCCTGAGCGCGTTCCCGAATCTGCGGGAGCAGATCATCGATGCCAGCCAAAACGGACTGCGCATCACGCTGTTGAATGGACGTCACGTACGTTTGCCTCCTGCGCCAGACTTACTCAGCGGACTTACACCAGAGACTAGAACACGTTCCGATTTGTGTCGAGCAGGGTATTCCTGCGGCTGGTAGCGATACGAATCCACGTTTCTATAACATGTTCTAGTTGCATCGAGAGGAAGGGACGGGCCTTGACCGAGGCGGATCTGGACCAAGCACCCGACGAACCGTTGGGTGACCACGTCCTGGAGCTGCAGGTCGCCGAGGTCATCGCCGAGACCGACGATGCGCGCTCGCTGGTGTTCGCGGTACCAGACGATGCCGGCGACCCCGACATCCCGCCCGAGCGGCTGCGGTACGCGCCGGGCCAGTTCCTGACGCTGCGCATTCCCAGCGAGCGCACCGGTTCGGTGGCCCGCTGCTATTCGTTGTGCAGCTCGCCGTTCACCGACGACGCGCTCACGGTCACGGTCAAACGAACCGCGGACGGTTACGCGTCCAATTGGCTGTGCGACCACGCCAAGGCGGGCATGCGGATCCATGTGTTGGCCCCGTCGGGCAACTTCGTCCCCAAAACGCTGGGCGACGACTTCCTGCTGATGGCCGCGGGCAGCGGCATCACCCCGATCATGTCGATCTGCAAGTCGGCGCTGGCCGAGGGCAGCGGGCAGGTGACGCTGGTCTACGCCAACCGTGACGAGAAGTCGGTGATCTTCTCCGACGCGCTGCGCGAGCTGTCCGCCAAATATCCCGACCGGCTCACCGTGCTGCACTGGCTGGAATCGCTGCAGGGCCTGCCCAGCGTGCCCGCCCTGGCGAAACTGGCCGCTCCCTACACGGATCGGCCCGTCTACATCTGCGGTCCTGGCGCTTTCATGGATTCGGCGAGACAAGCCCTGGAGACGCTGAAAGTGCCTGCGCCGCAGATACATATCGAGGTGTTCAAGTCGTTGGACTCCGACCCGTTCGCGGCGGTGAAGATCTCCGACACCGCCGAGGGTGACGAACCGCCGGCGACCGCGGTGGTCGAGCTGGACGGTGAAACCCACACCGTGTCGTGGCCGCGCAACGCCAAGCTGCTCGACGTGCTGCTGGCCAAGGGCCTCGATGCGCCCTTCTCCTGCCGCGAGGGTCACTGCGGCGCGTGTGCGTGCACCTTACGCAAGGGCAACGTGAGCATGGAGGTCAACGACGTGCTCGAGCAGCAGGATCTGGACGAGGGCCTGATCCTGGCCTGTCAATCGCACCCGGAATCTGATTCGGTAGAAGTCACCTACGACGAATAGTCGCCGGGGTTAGGTTCAGCCTGGGGTCAGAGAAAAGGGGAGCATCGATGATGCGGCTGGTATCGGGATTCGCAGTCGTCGCGGTGCTACCCATGTTGTTGCCCAACGCGGTGTGCGCCGCGGCGAGCAACACCGCCACCACGCTGTTCCCGCTGGACGGACCCAATCAATTGGAGACGCGCGTCATCCTCAATTGCTTCAAAGCCGACGGCCACTGCGACTTCACCGCCGGGGCGGACATGCTGACTCCCGACGGGGTGACCGGCTTCCCGCCCGGCCTCTGGGCCCGGCAGACCACCGAGATCCGGTCCTCGAACCGGCTGGCATACCTGGACGCGCACGCCGACGGCCAGTACGAGCGGGTGATGAAGTCGATGGGTTCTGACGAGATCACCACCATCTACATGGGCGAGGGCCCGCCGGAGAAGTACCAGACGCACGGGCGCATCGACTCCACCGATTGGCAGACCGGCCAGCCCAAGACGGACAACAACGTCATCGCCTGCAGCCACATCCAGGTGGTCTACTCCGGTGTCAACATCACGTCGCCGAGCACCTGCGCGGTCACCACGTTCTCCTGACCCCGCTAGACACGTGCTCGCGGATTCCGTCCGAGGATTGCCGCAGCCAAATCCACGGATTCGCGCAGCTTCCCGAAACGGGACCAATTACCCGTGTAGTGACCATACTGGCCTGCAACGACGCCAACAGACAAATTCGTCTTATTGGCAAATCGCTCAATATCAGCTTTCGTCGTCAACAGTACTAATTCACAGCGTTGTCGGTCGGAGAGGAAAATATCCGCAGCAAATGCATCAGCTGCCGTCTCTTGTTGATCGTGATTGTCAACGACAGTCCTCGCGCGATCAAAATGCATGAATGTCGCTCGCTTAGGGTGTAGTAACACGTGCGCAATTTCATGAATCATTGTGAACCAAAAGATGTCCACGAATTTATACCTGCCACTTAAAGCGATAATGGGGTGCGATGGCGTTAACCACCATGTGGCACCCGATATTCGAGTTTCTGCGATCTCTGGGACAAAAACTAGCAATACTCCGGCACTCGACAGCATGTCCCGCGCAGCACGGAACCCTCGGCCGACTTCCAAGCGGCTCAACGCTGGTAAGCGCTGTGCGACGACACGCAAGGCGGCTGGATCGTACTCTTCCGAAGTGGTCGCCAACTTCTCGGCTTGAACCTCAGAAAGTCGGCGCCACAGCGCCGTGGCGTAGGGGTCGACGGTGAATTTCTGACTGCGACGATAATTGACCTGCGGCGCTAGCCATATTCGGTCGAATGCCTTTTCGTCCGCAACTCTGAAAAAGCGCAAAAGTTCGTCGACTCGTTCCGCCATTCCTTTTGTGAAGTCGACAACCCTGTGATCTCTGAGTACGTTCTGAGGGAACCTGCTAAACCATCGATCTAGTCCTGCCAATGTGGTCGCTGACGTTCGTCTAACTTTCTCCGCTTGCCATGTTGCGTCCATCTTGAGAGTTATCTCAGCGGCAATGCCGAGCACGCGCTCTAGTGACACTGCAATCTCAGGCGACAACGGTACGTGTCCGTTAAGCAATTGATTGAAGTGCTTAGTACTGATATTGGCCCGTGCAGCTACGTCGGATTGTGAGTATTCAAGTGCATCTAACTCAGCTTTTATCAGTGAGCCGGGCGGAACGGCCCAATCCGGCTCGAACCTGCCGGCCACATAGGTGACTGCAGGGTCGGAACCTGACCCCGACATCAGCCGACGTCTCGGAGGAGGCTGGCACCGTCGGTATAGAGATCGTCCACGCGAAGCGCAGACTCCGTCGAAGCCGCGGCCCAAAACTCCTCGCCGCCCTGAAGTAATTGGCCACCCTTGGTCAAAACTGCGGCATGCATAACTACCTCCTTGTGCTCAACCACGACGCGCCCTAGCGCTGGGTCGCCTGGTAGGACTTCCATACTGCGCAACCGGGCGACCGAGCGCAGATCGGGGGCATGTCCCACAACCGAAAGCAGCAGCCGCACAGCATCGGCCGAAGCGGGGGACACCCGAATCAGCAAGTCGCGTGTCATGCAGATGCGGCGCAAGTCAGCGGACAGCCAAGCCAGAAAGATTTATTACCTCCTAGGTAACAGGAATATCGTGTAGGATCGGCTACCAGTTACACCAAAGATACCGCTGGCACCGCCGATCGGAAGTGCCGACACGTGTTCGAACGGACAGGAGGCCGACTATGGCCGCACTGCACATCACCATCGATGACGTCGATTACTCCACCCCTGACGCTTACCAAGAAGCCGCATCGTTGCTACGCCTCGCTGGCCGCGACCCGAAGAACTATGACCTGTTCCTTATCGACAAGGACGGCGCCGAAGTCCACATCAAGGACAAGCAGATCGTCGATCTTCACGACGGCGAACGATTCCGCGCGCGCCGCAAGGTCCACTTCAGCATTGACGGCGAACAGCACACCACCTGGGACGACCAGCAGACTGCTACGGCGCTGCTGGAGCTGGCCGGGGTTGACCCGGCTAAATACGACTTGGCTCGGGTCAATGGTGCCGGTGGGCCGGAGACGTTCGTGGGGGATCAGATGGTGACCATCCATGATGATGACGAGTTCGTCACTGCTAAGCACACCGGACCGGTCGCGTGACTGAACTGCCGCCGCCCGGTTCGGCAGCGCGCCGCTTCGCCGACGAAATGACCGCCGCCGGGGCGCCCGTACGCGCCGAGCCTGGTCGCTTGATGTACGAGGTGCTCGCCGTCGGTGGCGCATTGGCCGGACAGTTGATCGAGACCGGTGTCAGCCTGGTCGAAGTACAGAACTGGCCCCTAGTGCCACCACACTGGGTGCACTTGCCAGACACTGTTGAATTCGACGCCACCAACTGCGACACCACGGACTGCCCTCCCGGGTGGCGACGGCACTCGCGTCAGTTCGCCTTCACCGACATGTCGATCCCACCGGCGACGGCATGGTTGCGTCACGTGCGCGGCCTGCTGTCAATGGCAGTTACACCCGCCTAGGCCGTGCTCGACTTCGAGCAAGCGGCCCCGATGCTCCAGGAGACGATTTCGTGCGGTACTCGGTGGCTATGACCGGCGCGGTGCACGCGGCGATGTGCAAGCACTTGAACCGTGACGACGGCCAAGAGGATGTGCTTGCCGCGACGTACGTGATGTCCACGGGGGTCAAGCGGACCACGGCCGTGCTGAAGACCGTGATCTTGCCCCTAGACGGCGAGCGGTTGCTGCACGGAACCGCATCTTTCACCAGTGCATATGTGCTACGCGCGGCCGCTGATGCCCGTAGTCGAGATGAAGGACTAGTACTGCTGCACTCCCATCCCGGCGGTCGCGGATGGCAAGGCCTAAGCCGGACCGACCACGAGACTGAGGCCGAGTACGAACGCGTTGCCCGCGCCTACACGAAGATGCCCCTGGTCGGCATGACTCTGGCTGGAGGCGATGTTCGGTGGTCGGCCCGGTTCTGGTTCGAACGCACACGCCCCACCTGGGTCGAGTCCGTGCGGTCCGTATCCGACAAGCTGGTAGTGACCTGGAATGACGTTCAGCGGCCGGTGCCGGAGCCGACCCGATCGCAACTGCGCACCGTGTCGGCGTGGGGGGACAAAGCGCAGGCTTCGATCGCTCGCTTGCGGGTCTTGGTCGTCGGCGTCGGCAGCGTCGGACTTGATGTCGCGCAGCGTCTAGCCGCGACTGGACTGCTCGAAGTCGGCGTTATGGATTTCGATGCGGTCGAACCCATCAATTTGGATCGAATGATCGGCGCGACGCGGCTTGACGCCGCCATAGGTCGTGCGAAAGTCGCTGTCGCTGAACGGCTCATGACCTCGGGTGCCACCGCGGACGGTTTCAGACCGATCATGCATGAGAGCAGTGTCAGCGATCCTGATGGCCTGCGTTCCGCGCTTGACTACGATGTCATCTTTTCCTGCGTTGACCGGCCATGGCCGCGGGCGGTTCTGAACCTGACGGCCTACGCTGATCTGATCCCAGTCATCGACGGCGGAATCGCGCTCGACACTTTTGCAGATGGTCGGATGCGTAGTGGGATTTGGCGCGCGCATTCCCTTGTACCCGGCCGCCCGTGCATGGTCTGCTTGGGCCAACTCGATCTCGGCGAGCTCAGCCTCGACAAGCAGGGCCTACTCGATGATCCTAACTACGTCGCCGCTAGTGGAAGGACGGCTCCGGCCAGTCAGAACGTTGCCGCTCTGTCCGCCAGCGTGAGCGCTGCCCTACTTGCTCAGTTCGTAAGTCTTGTCGCCCACCCCGGCGGACGCGGCGTCCCGGCACCGCTGCGCTACCTTCTCGCACCACACCGGCTCGAACATTCCTCTGCCACGACCGGGCAGTACTGCAGCTACGAATCCGAGACCGCGACCGGAGACGATCGCCCAACACTGACAGAACCTCAAGACCAATGGCGCCGAACTGTCGCCGAACGAAATCACCGGAAACTACCGTTGCGGCTGCGTGTGCTCGACCGAGCCGAACGGGCACTGCAAAGTCTGACCCAGCGAATCGCCCATGACTTACCGCGCCGCTGAATAGGCCGATCCATCCAGCAATGCCCTCGCGCACCGACCGAATTACGGGCCGCCGCAGCAGATCTCGGCTAGCGCGGCAGCCCGAGCAGCCGCTCCGCGGCGACGGTGAGCAGGATCTGTTCGGTGCCGCCGGCGATGGTGAGACAGCGGGTGTTGAGGAAATCGAACACCGCCTGGTTGTGCACCAGGCCGCCGCCCTCGGACACGTCCATGGTGAATTCGGCCAGGGCCTGCCGGTAGCGCACGCCGATGAGCTTGCGCACGCTGGACTGCGCCCCGGGGTCTTGGCCGCCGACGGCCAGCTGGGCGATCCGCTGGTCCAGCAGCGCACCGGTCTGCGCGGTGACGATCAACCGCCCCAACCGATCTTGCTCCGCGGCATCGAGGTCGAGCTCGGCAAGCACCTCGAGCAACTCCTCCATCGGATTGCCCAGCGCCGTTCCATTTGCCATCGCGACCCGCTCGTTGGCCAACGTGGTGCGGGCCAGTCGCCAACCGTCGTTCACCTCGCCGACGACCAGCTCGTCGGGCACGAACACGTTGTCCAGGAACACCTCGTTGAACAACGAGTCACCGGTGATCTCACGCAGTGGACGGATCTCGATGCCCGGTGAGCTCATTTCCACCAAAAAATAGGTGATGCCTTTGTGTTTCGGCGCATCCGGATCGGTGCGGGCCAGGCACACGCCCCACTTCGCCTTCTGCGCGGCCGACGTCCACACCTTCTGCCCGGTCAGGTTCCAGCCGCCGTCGGTGCGAACCGCTTTGGTGCGCAGCGAGGCCAGGTCCGAGCCGGCCCCCGGCTCGGAAAACAGCTGACACCACAGGAATTCGCCGCGCGTGGTGCCCGGCACGAAGCGTTCGACTTGCTCGGGGGTGCCGTGCTCGAGGATGGTCGGGGCCGCCCACCAGCCGATCACCAGGTCGGGCCGGGTGACACCGGCCGCCGCGAGTTCCTGATCGATCAACAGCTGCTCGGCCGGCCCGGCGCCGCGCCCGTAGGGCGGCGGCCAGTGCGGCGCCTGCAGGCCCGCCTCGGCCAGGGCCGCCTGCCGCTTCTCCTCGGGCAGTTCGGCGATCTGAGCGACGGCGGCGGCGATCTCCGCCCGCTGGTCCTCGACCTCGGTGAGGTCGATCCCCAGCCGGCGCCGCACACCGGCCTGGGTCAGCGCGGTGATGCGACGCAACCACGTCTCGGCGCCACCCAGGAACCGGCCGATGGCATGAGCCCGGCGCAGGTACAGATGCGCGTCGTGCTCCCAGGTGCAGCCGATGCCGCCGAGCACCTGGATGCAGTCCTTGACGTTCGCCTTCACGGCGGCGATGCCGGTGCTCGCGGCCAGGGCCGCGGCGATGGAGAACTGGGCTTCGTCGTCCTCGGCGGCGGCGCGCGCGGCATCGGCGGCCGCGACCTCGGCCTGCTCGGCTCGGCACAGCATTTCGGCGCAGATGTGCTTGATGGCCTGGAAGCTGCCGATCGGCTTGCCGAACTGCTCGCGGACCTTGGCGTAGTCGACGGCGGTCTGCAGTGACCAACGGGTGATGCCGGCCGCTTCGGCCGCCAGGATCGTGGCGGCCAGCTCCTCGACGCGGGCGCGGGTGTCCGACACCACTTCGGCCGGCGCCGCGTTCAGCACCACGCGGGCCAGCGGCCGGGAGAAGTCGCTGGCCTGCAGCGGCTCGATCTGCACGCCCTCGCCGCCGGTGTCGATCAGCAGCCACTTCCCGCCGGCCGGCGCCAACAGCACGGCTCCGTCCGCGACGCCCAGCGCGAACGGCAGCGTGCCCGACGCCTTCGACGTCGCGCCGTCGAACGCGATGTCGCCTTCCAGCGCCAGGCCGGCGAAGCGTTCGCCGGAGGCGAGGGCGCCCAGCAGCTCGGGATCAGAGACAACCAGCGTGGCCAGCGCGGTGGTCGCCACCGGCCCGGGGACCAGCGCTTTCGCCGCTTCCTCGACCATCGCGCACAGGTCTTCGATGCTCCCGTCCGCGCCGCCGAGCTGCTCCGGGATCGCGACGCCGAAGATCCCGAGGTCGGCCAGCCGGGAGAACACCGGCCGCCAGGCGTCGGCCTCACCCTGCTCCACGTCGCGGATCGCCGCGGTGCCGCCCGGGCCGGACGTCGAATTGCGGGCCCAGTCGCGCACCAGGGCGCGCGCGGCAAACTGCTCGTCGGTGACGGTCGCTACCACCCTGAGGACCTCCACGTCCTTGACTCGACGTGACAAGGGTCGCACCCCTTGTCCTGATTGTGCGATCTGCCCGCCAAGCGGGTACCTCTCCATCGCGTGTTCGCACGCAACGCGCTCTCCGCAGACTAGAACGTGTTCTAATAGTGCCAGTGTTCGACCGTCAAGTCGAACGTCATTACAGCAGCACAGCGCTTGTCCGCGGCGGTACGGAGGTGGGAAATTCACACGCAGAATGCGTATCGTTTGCTAACGAACCGCCGGGAACAGGAGCAAACCGTCACATGCCAGCCAACGCACATTCGAGGCGCGTTTCTGACTCGCAGCCCCGCGAGGTCATGAACGTGGCGGTACTGGCGGAATCCGAACTGGGGTCGGAGGCGCAGCGCGAACGCCGCAAGCGCATCCTCGATGCCACCATGGCCATCGCGTCCAAGGGCGGCTACGAGGCAGTTCAGATGCGCGCGGTGGCGGATCGCGCCGATGTCGCGGTGGGGACGCTGTACCGCTATTTCCCGTCGAAGGTGCACCTGCTGGTGTCGGCGCTGGGCCGCGAGTTCAGCCGCATCGACGCCAAAACGGACCGTTCGGCGATGACCGGGGGCACGCCGTTTCAGCGGCTCAACTTCATGGTGGGCAAGCTCAACCGCGCGATGCAGCGCAATCCCCTGCTGACCGAGGCGATGACCCGCGCCTACGTGTTCGCCGACGCGTCGGCGGCCAGCGAGGTCGACCAGGTCGAGAAACTCATCGACTCGATGTTCGCGCGGGCGATGGCCGACGGCGAACCGACCGAGGACCAGTACCACATCGCCCGGGTGATCTCGGACGTCTGGCTGTCGAACCTGCTGGCGTGGCTCACCCGGCGGGCGTCGGCCACCGACGTCAGCAAGCGGCTGGACCTGGCCGTGCGGCTGTTGATCGGCGACACCGAACAGACCTAGCCTCCAACCGGCTCAGGCCGGCGGTCCGGCGGTGCGGCCCCGGATGAGCTCGGTGTCCAAGAGTTCGACGGACGGCAGCCCCGATCGCGGCGGTTTCAACAACAGCTCGCCGGCCCGGCGACCCTTCTGCAGGCTCGATTGCGACACCGTGGTCAGGCCGCGGTTGATGGCGTCGGGTACACCGTCGAATCCGGTGACGGTCATCTGACCGGGCACGTAAATGCCATGTGCCCGCAGGTAATCCATCGCGGACAGGGCCAGGATGTCCGCGGTGCACATGAGCGCTGTGATCCGCGGATTGGCCTCCAGGGCCGCCTTGGCGGCCGCGCCGCCCGACTCGGGCAGATGCTCGTAGCTTTCCACCACGGTCAGGGAATCCGGGTCGACGCCGGCGGCCGTCATCGCCTCCCACACGCCGATGATGCGTTCGCGTTGCACGTCGAAGGCGGGCGAGCGCAGCCGGTCGGTGCCCACCAGGCCCTGTCGCCGGTCCCGGCCCAGCCGCATGGTCAGCAGCCCGATCTCGCGATGTCCCAGGCCCAGCACGTAGCCGGCGAGCTCGCGCATCGCGGCGCGGTCATCGATGCCCAACCGGGACACGCCGGCCAGGTCCTTGGGCTGGTCGACCACCACGACCGGCAGCCGGCGCTGCAGCACCACCTGCAGGTAGGGATCCTCGTGGCACACCGAATAGACCACGAAGCCGTCCACACTCGCCGAGAGCACGGCGGCCGTGCCGTCTTTGAGGCTGCGGCTGGGCCCGACGGCCACCAGCAGCAGCCCCTGCCCCTGCGCCTCGCATGACTGCGCCACCCCGGTGACGAAGTCCCGCGCGGCTGGGTCGCTGAAGAAGTAGGTCATAGGTTCGGCCATCACCAGACCGACCGCGCCGGCCTTGCGGGTGCGCAACGATCGGGCCACCGGGTCGGGGCCGGCGTAACCCAACCGCTTGGCCGTCGCGAGCACGCGCTCACGCAGATCCGGGGAGAGCTGGTCGGGCCGGTTGAAGGCATTCGAGATCGTCGTGCGCGAAACGTTGAGTTCGTCGGCCAACGACGCCAGAGTCGCACGCCGGCGCGGTGTGGGACTCACGTTCGGTGAGGCTACAGCGGATCGCGGCGCGCGCGTACCAGCTTCCGGTTTCTGATTCATCTGGTCCGCTGGTTGATCGGTCGCCGGGGCGGGTTCGCCGCCTAAACTGGGGCACAGATTGGCCCCAACGTCCGGAAGGCAATGGTGCGCCGGCGGATCGCGTTCCTGATGCAGGCGGCGGTGTCCGCCCTGGCGACCGGCTGCACCACCGTCGTCGGCGGCAGCGCGTCGCCCGCGGACCACGCCGGCCCGCTCCCCCAGCCTCCGGTGGCGGCCGCGTCCCTGGACGGCCTGCTGCTCGACGTGGGCGAGATCAATTCCTTGCTCACGGCCGGGATGCGGCTGCGCTATGGCACGCAGGCGATGTGGGACTGGAGCCCGACGTTCAGCGACACGAGCTGCCTGGCGATGGACGGCCCGGCCCAGGAAGCCGTCTACGCCGACACCGGCTGGACCGCGATGCGCGGACAACGCCTCGACGACAACTTCGATGACCCGAGTGTCCGCAACGATTCCGCCATCCAGGCCGTGATCGCCTATCCCTCCGCGCGCAAGGCCGACACGTTCTACGACACCTCGGTGCGACGGTGGTTCGGCTGCGCCAACCGCAAGTTTTCCGAACATCCCCCGGACAAGCCCGAAATCGTGTGGACGGTGGGCGAGGCGCATAAGGTCGACGGCACGCTGAGCACCTCCGAAATCCAGGAAGACAGCAACGGCTGGACCTGCCAGCGGGCGCTGACCGCGCGCAACAACGTCGTCATCGACGTCGCCACCTGCGGCTCCTTCCTGCCCGGCGGGTCGGCCGTCGACCTCGCCCAGCGGATCGCCGCCAGGGTCGCCAGGCAGTAGCCGGGCGTGCACCACCTCCTCGCCTCGGCCGGCGCCCGGGCGCTCCCATAAGCTGAGCGAGTGGCCGGCATCGACCTCAACGCCGATCTGGGCGAAGGCTTCGGCGTCTGGCGCCTAGGTGACGACGACGCCATGCTCGACATCGTCAGCAGCGCCAACGTGGCCTGCGGTTTCCATGCCGGCGACCCCGCGGGCCTGCTGCGGGTATGCCGGTCGGCCGCCCGGCGCGGGGTCCGCATCGGGGCCCAGGTGAGCTACCGCGACCTGGCCGGGTTCGGCAGGCGCTTCATCGACGTCGCCGCCGAGGACCTGGTCGCCGACGTGATGTATCAGATCGGCGCGCTGCAGGCCATGGCACACGCGGCCGGCTCGGCGGTGTGCTACGTGAAACCGCATGGCGCGCTCTACAACACGATCGTCACCCACACCGAGCAGGCCGCCGCCGTGGCCGAGGCGGTGCGGTTGGTGGATGCCGGACTGCCGGTGCTGGGCATGTCGGGCTCGGCGTTTTTCGACGAGGCCGTCCGCCGCGATTTGCGCACGGTCGCAGAGGCTTTCGCCGACCGAGCCTACCGGCCGGACGGCCGGCTGGTGTCCCGTCGGGAGCCAGGCGCGGTGCTGCACGACCCGGCGGCGATCGCCGACCGGGTGGCGACCCTCGTCACCTCGGGGCAGGTCACCGCGATCGACAGCACCCCGCTCACGCTGAAAGCGGAATCGGTTTGCGTGCACGGCGATTCACCGGGAGCCGTACAGATCGCCACCGCCGTTCGCGAACGCCTCGAGACGGCCGGCGTCGAGATCAAGGCCTTCTGCTGATGCGGCTGAAACTCGGCCGCCCAGACATCGCGCGGTATGCGGACCGGTTCGACGCGCCCGCCGCCGGTCCCGGCACGCCCTCGGTGACCTGGATGGGCGTGGCGACATTGCTGATCGACGACGGCTCGTCGGCGTTGATGACCGATGGCTACTTCTCCCGGCCCAGCCTGGCCAAGGTCGCCGCCGGAAAGGTGGCGCCGTCGCCGCCCCGCGTCGACGGATGCCTGGCCAGGGCCAAGGTCTCGCGGCTGGCGGCGGTCATTCCGGTGCACACGCACATCGACCACGTGCTGGACTCCGCGCTGGTCGCCGACCGCACCGGCGCGCAGCTGGTCGGCGGGCGGTCCGCGGCCAATGTCGGACGTGGGTACGGGCTGCCGGAGAACCGGATCGTCGTCGCGGTCGACGGCGAACCGATTCAGTTGGGCGCCTACGACGTGACCCTGATCGAATCGCACCACTGCCCGCCCGACCGTTTTCCCGGCGTCATCGACGAACCGGTGACCCCGCCGGTGAAGGCGTCGGCCTACCGATGCGGGGAGTCCTGGTCGACGCTGGTCCACCACCGGCCCACCGGCCGGCGGCTGCTGATCCAGGGCAGCGCCGGTTTCGTCAAGGGCGCCCTGGCCGGCCACCGCGCCGACGCCGTGTACCTATCCGTCGGGCAGCTGGGTCTGCAGCCGCGGTCATACATGATCGACTACTGGACCGAGACCGTGCGCGCGGTGGGGGCGCGCCGGGTGATCCTCATTCACTGGGACGACTTCTTCCGCCCGCTGACAAAACCGTTGCGCGCCTTGCCCTACGCGGTCGATGACCTGGACGTCTCGGTCGGCGTCCTCGACGAGCTGGCCGCACAGGACGGTGTCGCGGTGCACCTGCCCACGGTGTGGCGGGGCGAAGACCCATGGAAGTGAAGCGCTAGACGTTGGCCCTGACGCTTGCGTTGCTGCTGCTGGCTGTGGTCCTGGCCTTCGCGGTCGTGCGCCCCGGAGGCTGGCCCGAGGCGCTGGCCGCGGTCCCGGCGGCCCTGATCCTGATTGCGGTCGGCGCGATCTCGGTTCACCAGGCGGGCCAACAGATCGCCGACCTGTCCGGGGTGGTGGCATTCCTGGGTGCGGTGCTGGTGCTGGCCAAGCTGTGCGACGACGAAGGCCTGTTCGAGGCCGCGGGCGCGGCGATCACGCGGGGGCGGGTCGGGTCGGGCGGCCTGTTGCGGCGGGTGTTCGTCATCGCCTCGGCGATCACCGCGGTGCTCAGCCTGGACGCCGCCGTGGTGTTGCTGACGCCGGTGGTGCTGGCCGCCGTCCGGCGACAGCGCACCCGGGTGCGGCCGTACGCCTACGCCACCGCACACCTGGCCAACGGCGCCTCGCTGTTGCTGCCGGTGTCCAACCTGACCAACCTGCTGGCCTTCCACACCGCGAACATCTCGTTCACCAAGTTCACGCTGGTGATGGCGGCGCCGTGGGTGGGCGCTGTGGCCGTCCTCTACCTGATCTTCCGATGGTTCTTCGCCGGCGACCTTCGGGTGCAGCCGGATCCGAAGGAATCGGGCGCACCGCCGCGGCCGCCGGTGTTCGTGTTGGTGGTCGTCGCGCTGACGCTCGCCGGGTTCGCGGTGGCCCAGTCGGTGGGGATCGCGCCGGCCTGGGTGGCACTGTGCGGCGCCGCGGTGCTGGCCGTGCGCAGCCTGCGTCATCGACACACCTCGGTGGCCGACATCGCGCGCTCGGTCAACGTGTCGTTCCTGGTGTTCGTGCTGGCGCTGGGCGTCGTGGTGCAGGCGGTCATGCTCAACGGGATGGACCGGGCGATGAAGGCGGTGCTGCCGTCGGGTTCGGGGCTGCCCGCGTTGCTGGCCATCGCCGCGATAGCCGCCGCCCTGGCCAACGTCGTCAACAACCTGCCCGCCACGCTGGTGCTGCTGCCGCTGGTCGTGCCGAGTGGGCCGGTGGCGGTTCTGGCGGTGCTGATCGGGGTGAACATCGGCCCCAACCTGACCTACGTCGGTTCGCTGTCGAACCTGTTGTGGCGGCGCGTGTTACGCCAGCACGACGTCGACGCCGGGGTGGTCGAGTACACCCGGCTCGGCGTGTGCACGGTGCCCGCCTCGCTGACGGTGGCGGTGCTCGCGCTGTGGGGCTCGGCGCGGCTGTTGGGTCTCTAGGGCGCGGCGGAGCCGCAGGGGCCCGATCGGATGATCGACGCCAGCTCCTCGCGCGACTGCGCCCCCACCCGCTGGCAGGCCCGGTACACGTGGCCCTCCACGGTGCGCACCGACATCACCAGCTTCTCGGCGATCTCGCGGTTGGACAGACCGGCCGCCACCAGGTCGACGACAGCGCGCTGGCGGCCGGACAGCTTCAGGCCCGTCGGGGTGTGCAGCGCCGGGGTGTGCAAGCCACCGCACTCATCGGCCAGTTCCCTGGCCAGCGCCGCGGCGTAGAGCCCGCGGCGATGGTGTTGGCGTTGGTCGAACATCACCGCAGCCTGCGCCGCCGCGTCGGCGGCCGCGACCCGATCGCCTATGCCCCGGTACGCCGCCGACGCCGCCAGCAGGCCCTCACCGTTGCAGGCCGACAGCGCCTCCGCGTGCGATGCGACGGCGTCGGCCAGCGGCAGTCGCAGCGCCTCGGCCAGCTCTCGCGCCCGGGCCGCCTGCGAGGCATCGCCCCATTGCGCCGCCGCCTGGATACACGCCAGCTCGTGCGTGGGCTGGACCCGGTCGCGGGCAAGCCGCGCCGCCTCCGCCACGCATGCCACGGCCTCGCCCAACCGGCCGCTCGCGGCCATCGCCCACCCGTCGGCCAGCGACAGGCCGGTATGCATGAACAAAAAATCGGCCGGCACGCATGACCGCGCCGCGTCGACCGCGTCGTTCGCCTCGCCGGCCTGCCCGAGCTTGGCGTGCGCCTCGGCCAACGCGAAATAGCTCGCCGGGCGCAAACCCGTTGTCACATAGTGTGTTTGCACACCGGCCACGGCCTCGTGCACCAGCCTGGCCGCCTCGGCGACGGCGCCGCGAGCCAGCTCGGCGTTGCCCGAGAGGAGGGCCAGGTTCGCATACGCCAGACCCGGAATGTCGCGGGACGAATCGGCCAATTGTCTTGCCGTGCTGACGAATTCATCGATTCGACCGGTCAACCGGCAGGCGCGCCCGTAGACGGCGCCGAACCAGAACCGCATGTGTGAAGCCTGAAACGACGTCGTCGCCCGCCGTAGCGTCTGCTCGGCCACCCCGGCGAGCTCGTCGACCTGACCCAGCGCCCCCATCGCCATGATCAACGCGAGCGAGGCCATCATCGCGTGGAAGCCCGGGAGCTCGGGGAAAGCCAGGGCAGCTCGCGCGTTGTCGGCCGCGCGCTCACAGCGCGCCGCTGCCGCATCCAGGCACGCCTGCACCGCCAACCGCTCCGCCCGCTGGCCCGGCGTCTCTGAATTCGACGAGGCAAGACGGTCGAGGATCGTCGCCGCGTCTGCGGGGTTGAACAGATTCCACATCAGGTTGGCCGCCCGCACGGTCGCCCAGTGGTGGCCGTCGGGCTCGTCGTCATCGGCCATCGCGCGCAGCGCCGACTCGGCCGGCTCGCCCCGCCCGAGCAGCGCCAGGTTCATCGCCCGCACCCCCGCCGCCCCGGGCGCACCGGCTTGCGCGGCGGCGGTGGCGAACCGGTCGGCCAGATCCAGGTCCAGCAGGGTCATCGCATGCCGTGCCGATTCCAGGTACAGCGCGGGATCGGGATCGAGGTCGGACTCGAGACGTAGCAGGGCGCGGCGCACGGTGGCCTGCACGTCGGCGTCGCCGTCGACGCCCAGCCGCGCCGCCAGCCTGCCCCGGATTTCCGACAGATACAGCTCGCCGGCGCTCGCGCGGCGCAGCTCCCCGAACAGCGGGTGGGCAAGCCTGGCCATCAACCCGGCGCCGGTGCGTTCGACATTCACCAGGCCCATCCGCTCGGCTGCCGCCAGGTCGGCGCGCCGGGCCAAATCGCACAGCACCGCCACCGGCAGCGGCTCGCACTGCGACAGCGTGTCGATCACCAACGCGATTTCCGGGCTGAGCCCACCCATTTGGCGGCCCACTATGTCGGACAGGCTCGCCGAGACCGCAACGCCGCCGTCCCACATCCACACCCCGGCGGTTTTCCGCATCCGCCCGGCGGCCACCTGATCGGCCAGCAGCTGCCGCAGGAACAGCGCGTTACCGCCGGTCAGCTTCTGGAACCGCATCGCGCTGCGCGCCTCGACCGGACCACCCAGTTTGCTCTCGATGACCTCGCGTGTCGCCGTTGCCGAAAACGGTTTGAGATCAAACCTTGCCAACAGCCCGTCTTTCCACAGCGCCGTCACCGCGTCCGGTTCGTCACTGCCGGTACGGACGGTGACCACAAGCCGGACCCCACCCGATTGCGCCAACTGGTGCACGACGAGCGCAGACAGGCCGTCCAGCAGGTGCGCGTCGTCCACCCCTACCAGCACGCGGCGCTGACGCTGTTGTGCGACAAACGAATTGATCACCCGTCGCACGTCGGTTAAAGGATTCGACTGCGCCGCATTCATGGCCTCGGTCATCACACCGATGAACGCTCCCAGCGGCAGCGCCTGCGCCGAGTCGGTGCCCACGATCCACGTGGTCCGCTCCCCCGCCGTTTCGGCGCGCCGCAGCACCTCATGGGCGAGCCAGGTCTTGCCCACGCCGGCGGCTCCGGCGATCACCACGCCCACGTGGTTGCCGCCCGCGCCCAGTGCGCGGCGGATCATTCCCAGTTCGCTGTCGCGTCCGGCCTGCGGCTCGGCGCCGATCACTCGGCGACTATAACGGTGCGCGCGCGCTTTCCGGGTTGCTTTGTCGGCGTTCGGGGTCTCGCCTGTGGTCGCCGCGGGTGGCAATGGCGTAGTCGACTACGCTGTCGGCCCCCCGATCGGGTCAAGAGCATGGTTTCTGTCGGATATGCGCTCAGCACAGGCGGTGGGCTATGGCACAGATCGGTAATCACGCATTGGTATTGGGAGCGAGCATGGCCGGTCTGGTGGCCGCGCGCGCGCTCAGCGAGTTCTTCGACACTGTCACGGTGGTGGAACGCGACCCGCTGCCCGACCTCCCGCCCGAAACCGCCGCCGCTCGCCGGGGCGTGCCGCACGGCCGCCACCTGCATGCCCTGCTGCCGCGCGGCGCTGTCGTCCTCGAGCAGTTGTTCCCCGGCGTCCTCGACACGATGGTCATCGACGGCGCACACCATTTCGATGGCAGTGACCTCTCGCAGCTGTACTACCGCATGGGCGAGCATCTGATGGTGCGCTCGGGCGGCGCCCCCTCCTTCGCCGCTTACCTGGCCACCCGACCGTTCCTCGAGGAACACGTCCGTGCGCAACTGCGCCGCATCCCCAACATCACGCTGCTGGACGAACACGACATCGTGGACCTGGCCACGACACCTGACCGCCGCCGCGTGACCGGCGCCCGGCTGGTCGACCGTTGCACCCGCCACGACGTCACGCTGCACGCGGACCTGGTGCTCGATGCCACCGGCCGCGGCGCCCGCACCCCGGCGTGGCTGAACGCCCTGGGCTACCAGCGTCCGCCCGAGATTCAGGTACCGGTGCACCTGACCTACGTGAGCCAACGCCTGCGCATGACACCCGGCGCGCTGCACGAATCCGGCTTCCTCGTCGGAGCAGTGCCGGGCCGTCCGCGCGGGCTGGGCATGCTGCGCTCGGAGAACGACACCTGGATGCTCACCGTCTATGGCATAGCGGGCCACGGGCCGCGGCCGGACCTGACGTCGATGTGCGAGTTCGTCGAGGACTGTGCACCGGCTCATCTGCTGGCCGCCGTCCGAGCCGCCGAACCTGTCGGTGAGCCCACCCGGCACTGTCAGCCGTCCAGCCGGTGGCGCCGCTACGACAAGATCCGGCGCTTTCCCGAAGGCCTGCTGGTCATCGGCGACGCGATCTGCAGCTTCAATCCGATCTACGGCCAGGGCATGACGGTCGCCGCGCTCGAGGGAGTGGCGCTGCGCGACTGCTTGGCCGACGGCACACAGGATTTGGCGCGGCGATTCTTCCGGGCCGCCGCGGTACCGATCCGTCAGGCGTGGGAGCTGTCGGCCAACCCCGATCTGTGCCTCCCCGAAATCGAGGGCACGCCAACGCTGCTCACCCGGGGGCTCAACGCCTACGTCGATCGCATACTCACCGCGACCGAATACGATCCCGTCGCGGTCGATCGGTTCCTCAGGGTCACCGGGCTCATCGATCCCGCTTCGCGGCTGCTGGGCCCGGGCATGATGTGGCGGGCCGCCCTGGCCCACCGTCGCCGGGCGCGACACGGCGCCGCGCAGCCGGCTCGCGGGGACGGCGACCTGGCCGGCAGCGTGTCCCGCTAGCCGCGCCGGTAGGCCGTCGGCAACGGCATCGCCAGTTCGGCGAGCACGGCGCGCGCCAGCGTCGGATAGTCGGTGATGATGCCGTCGACGCCGAAGCCGATCTGCTGACGCATGGCGGCGGCGTCGTCGACGGTCCACGGAATCACCTTGAGCCCCAGTGCATGCGCTCGGTCGACGTACGGCCCGCCGCCGACCAGCCGGTAGTCGGGTGACACGATGCCGGCGCCCACTAACCGCGCGCCGACCAGCGGATCGCCGATGAGTGCCGGGCTCTCGCCGGCCAGCCAGGGCGAGTCCGGTGCCCAGGTGTGCTCGTCATACAGGGCCACCAACGGGATTGCCGGCTCGGCGCTGCGCACCATCGGCAGGGTGCGCCAGTCGAAGCTCTGAATCTCCACCCGGTCGACCTTGCCCGCCGACCTGACCGCGGCCAGTATCACGTCGACGAACTCTTGCGGTTCGGCCGACGCGCCGGGCCGGTCGGCCTCCACCTTGGTTTCGATGTTGTAGCGGATCGCATCGGCGCGGTAGGAGTCGGCGAGCGCAAATACCTGCGGCAGCGTCGCAATCCTGTTGCCCCGCACCACTTCGGCCCGGGGGAAGTCATCCAGCGGGCGCCCACAGTCCAAGGTGTCGACCTGCGCCAGGGTGAGCTCGTGCACGAGCTTGCCGACGTACGGGTATTGCGGGTCACCAACGACCGCGGGAGCGGTGTCGGCGCACTTGTCGGCCTGGATCACCGGGTCATGCCACACCAGCGGTTGTCGGTCCTTGGTCAGCACGATGTCGAGTTCCAGAGTGCTGACGCCTAATTCGAGCGACTTGGCGAAAGCGCGCAGCGATTCCTCGGTGGTCTCTCCGCGTCCCCCGCGGTGGGCCTGCAAATCGAAGTCGCCGGCCTGGGCGCCAGCAGCGACAACCGGCCACAGCGCGACGGCCAGCAGCACCACCACCAGCACGGCAAGAAGACGCGCGGGCCGGCCGGGCATCGGAGTTATCTCCTGCGCTGGCGCGTGATTTCGGCGAGCACCACCCCGGCGGCCACCGACGCGTTCAGCGATTCGGTGTTGCCGGCCATCGGGATGGACACGACTTCGTCGCAGTTCTGCCGCACCAACCGCGACAGCCCCTTACCTTCCGAGCCGACGACGACCACCAGCGGATCGGTGCCGTCGATGTCGTCGAGCGTGGTGTCACCGTCTGCGTCCAGCCCCATCACCCGCAACCCGCGGCCGGCCCAATCGGCCAGTGTCCGAGTCAGATTGGTGGCGCGCGCCACCGGGATGCGGGCCGCGGCCCCGGCGCTGGTGCGCCACGCCACCGCCGTCACCGAGGCGGACCGCCGCTGCGGGATCAGCACCCCGTGGCCGCCGAACGCCGCCACCGAACGGACGATGGCGCCCAGGTTGCGGGGGTCGGAGATGTTGTCCAGGGCCACCAGCAACGCCGGCGGCGAGGCAAGCGCGGCGGCCACCAGATCGTCGGGGTGGGCGTAGTCGTAGGGCGGCACCTGCAGGGCGATTCCCTGATGCAGGTGGTTGCTGGTCATCCGGTCCAGATCGGTACGCGGCACCTCGAGGATGGAGATGCCCGAATCTGCTGCCCGGGTGACGGATTCGGTGAGCCGTTCGTCGGCCTCGGTGCCCAGCGCCACGTAGAGCGCGGTGGCCGGCACCCCGGCGCGCAGGCATTCCAGTACCGGGTTGCGGCCCAGCACCGTCTCGACTTCGTCGGTCCGCCCCCGCGCCGGCCGGCGGCTCTGGGCCTTGGCGCGCTTGGCTGCCGGATGGTTGGGACGCAGGTGCGCGGGCGGGGTGGGGCCGCGGCCTTCCAGGCCGCGGCGGCGCTGGCCGCCCGAACCTACGGTTGGGCCCTTTTTGGTGCCCTCCTTGCGGATCGCCCCACGGCGACGCGAGTTGCCGGCCATCTACTTGTCGCGCTTGTCTTCATGGGCCGACAGCTCCCACTGCGGTCCGTCGGCGGTATCGGTGACCTCGATGCCGGCGTACTTGAGCCGGTCGCGGATCTCGTCGGCGAGCGCCCAGTTGCGTTGCTCGCGCGCCTTCTGCCGATTCTCCAGCTCCGCCTGGACCAGCACGTCGACGGCGGCCAGCGCCGCCGACGTTTCGTCGCGGGTCTCCCAGCGTTCGTCCAGTGGGTCGCAACCCAGGATGCCCATCATCGCGCGGATCGCGCGCGCATGTTGCAGTGCGCCTTCGTGATCGCCGGAGTCCAGCGCCCGGTTGCCTTCGGCCCGGGCGTGATGCACTTCGGCCAGCGCGGCCGGCACCGCCAGGTCGTCGTTGAGGGCTTCGGCGAACCGCGGGGTCCATTGCCCGGGTTCGACGCCGCCGACCCGCACCCGAACGCGGTGCAGAAACTCCTCAACGCCGACATAGGCTTTCACGGCGTCCTGCAGGGCGTTGTCGGAGAATTCCAGCATCGACCGGTAATGGGCGCTGCCCAGGTAGTAGCGCAGTTCGGCGGCGCGCACCCGCTGCAGCAGCGCCGGTACGGCCAGCACGTTGCCCAGCGACTTGCTCATCTTCTCGCCGCCCATCGTCACCCAGCCGTTGTGCAGCCAGTAGCGGGCGAATCGGTCGCCGGCGGCGCGGCTCTGGGCGATCTCGTTCTCGTGGTGCGGGAAAACCAAATCCATTCCGCCGCAATGGATGTCGAATTCGGGCCCCAGATAGGTGCGGGCCATGGCGGAGCATTCCAGGTGCCAGCCCGGGCGTCCGCGGCCCCACGGGGTGGGCCAGGACGGCTCGCCGGGCTTGGCGGCCTTCCACAGGGTGAAGTCCCGCTGATCGCGTTTGCAGGTGGCCACGCCCTCGCCCTGATGGACGTCGTCGATCCGGTGCCCGGACAGCTGCCCGTATTCGGGATAGCTGAGCACATCGAAGTAGACATCACCGCCGGCGGCGTAGGCGTGATCGGTTTCGATCAGCCTGTCCATCAATTCGATCATCTGGGGGATGTGCCCGGTGGCTCGCGGTTCGGCCGACGGCGGCAGCACGTCCAGGGCGTCGTAGGCGGCGGAAAAGGCGCGCTCATAGGTGGCCGCCCATTCCCACCATGGCCTGCCCGCCGCGGCGGCCTTGTTGAGAATCTTGTCGTCGATGTCGGTGACGTTGCGGATGAACGCGACGTCGCAGCCGCGCGCGATCAGCCACCGGCGCAGGATGTCGAAGGCCACCCCGCTGCGGACATGGCCGATGTGTGGCAACCCCTGGACGGTGGCGCCACACAGGTAGATGGAGACGTGACCCTCGCGCAGCGGAATGAAGTCACGCACGGCGCCGGTTGCCGTGTCGTGTAGCCGCAAACGGGCGTCATCGGTCACGACGTGCCAGCTTACCGGGTAGTTCTCCGGCGCCCGGCGGTGCGCGGGCTTACCCGGTGGCGATCACCAGCGCGGTGGCGATGGCGGCGATGCCCTCACCGCGTCCGGTCAGCCCTAACCCGTCGGTCGTCGTGGCCGCCACCGAGACCGGCGCACCCAGCAATTCGGACAGCAGCCGCTGTGCCTCGTCGCGACGTGGACCGACTTTGGGCCTGTTCCCGATGACCTGCACGGCGGCGTTGCCGACCCGGAAGCCTTGCCGCGAAGCCAGGTCCGCGACGTGGCGCAGCATGTCGGCGCCACTGACGCCTTTCCAGCGCGGATCGTCGACCCCGAACACCGCACCCACGTCGCCCAGCCCGGCCGCCGACAGCACCGCATCGCACAGCGCGTGCGCCCCCACGTCGCCGTCGGAATGGCCCGCACAGCCATCGGCGTCGTCGAAAAGCAGACCCAGCAGCCAGCACGGCCGTCCGAGTTCGATGGGGTGCACGTCGACGCCCAGGCCGACCCTCGGCAGCGCGGTCATCGGCGCACCACGGTCTCGGCCAGCAACAAGTCGAGCTGGGTGGTGATCTTGAATGCCAGCGGGTCGCCGTCGACCACCTGTACCCGGCCGCCGACGTGCTCGACCAGCGACGCGTCGTCGGTGAAACCGGCGCCACCACCGGCCTGATAGGCCCCGTAGGCGCGCAGCAGCAGGTCGGTGGCGAAGCCCTGCGGCGTCTGCACGGCGCGCAAACCGGCGCGCTCGGGTGTCCCCAGCACCACGCCGTTGGCGTCCACGGCCTTGATCGTGTCATGCAGGCGCAGCCCGGGCACCACGGCGTCGTGACCGGCCCGCAGCGCCGCCACCACGCGGGTGACCAGCGCCGGCGGCGTGAGCGCCCGGGCGGCGTCGTGAACCAGCACGAACTCGGGCGCCGCCAACGGGAGGGCCGCCAGGGCCAGCTTGACGGATTCGGTGCGGTCGGGCCCGCCGGCGACGACGGTGGTTCGCCCGGCGCCGACGTGGCCATCCAGAACCTGGTTGGCCTCGTCGATGCGCCCGGCGGGAACCGCGACCACGACTTGGTCGACAACCCCGGAGTCCAGCAAGCCGGCGACGGCGCGCTGCAGCAGCGTGCGGCCGTCAACCAAACAAAATGCCTTGGGAATTCCTGCGGCCAGTCGCTGCCCCGACCCTGCGGCGGGGACGACTGCGACTACTTTGCCTGAGGTGCCCGTCTCCGGGGCCACCGAAGTGTCAGGGCCTTCAGGAAGCGGCGGCCAGAACCTCGTCGAGGATGGTCTCCGCCTTGGCGTCGTCGGTGCTCTCGGCCAGCGCCAACTCACCGACCAGGATCTGACGGGCCTTGGCCAGCATCCGCTTCTCGCCGGCCGACAGACCGCGCTCCTGATCGCGACGCCACAGGTCGCGGACTACCTCGGCCACCTTGTTGACGTCGCCGGAAGCAAGCTTTTCGAGATTCGCCTTGTAGCGGCGCGACCAGTTCGTCGGCTCTTCGGTGTGCGGGGCGCGCAGCACCTGGAAAACCTTGTCCAGACCTTCTTGTCCGACCACGTCGCGGACACCCACATACTCAGCGTTCTCGGCGGGAACTCGAACCGTCAGGTCACCCTGCGCCACCTTCAGGACGAGATATTCTTTCTGTTCCCCTTTGATCGTCCGGGTTTCGATCGCCTCGACTAACGCAGCACCGTGATGCGGGTATACAACGGTGTCGCCGACCTTGAAGATCATCTGATTCGAGCCCCTTTCGTTACTTCATCCTAACACGGCCGCCTAACTACGCGCGAAGCAACGATGCAGGTCAGGGGCACAACACGCGCAGATTAGGGGTTGACATGGGGAGCAAGTCGTGCAGTGCAGCACATTACCAACGTCGACGACGTGGCCCTGCGGTGGTCCGTCAGTGGTCCGTCAGTGGTCCGTCAGGGGTCGGTCAGGGGCACGTACCGGCGCTCCTGCGCTGGTCTGGCGCCCCGCGCTATCGCGCGCGGGGCGTCCCTACTACTGTGCATAGTTGCATCAGTCGAACCGGCTCAGCAGGAGGCCTGAGAGAGTGAACCGCTTCAAGATCCGCCTCGGCCTTCCCGCGCTCGCCGTCGCCGGGGTGACGGCCGTGCTGGCCGCTCTGCTCAGCGGTTGCGGAGCCGGTCAGGTGTCGCAGATGGCGGTGCAGGAGCCGGCCGTCAACGGCAACAAGGTCACGTTCAACAACGTCGCCCTGCGCGACATCAGGATCCAGGCCTACCAAACCGGCGATTACCTGCAGCCGGGCCGGAGCGTGGACCTGGTGCTGGTGGCCGTCAACCTCTCCCCGACCTCCGCCGACCGGCTGGTCGGCATCACCACCGACATCGGCACGGTGACGGTCAGCGGCGACACCCGGCTGCCGGCCGGCGGGTCGCTGTTCATCGGCACGCCAGAGGGGCAGAAGGTGGCGCCGGGCCCGGTCGGGTCCAACACCGCCGCGGCCAAGGCGACCGTCAACCTGGCCAAGCCGATCTCCAACGGCCTCACCTACAACTTCACCTTCAGCTTCGAAAAGGCCGGCCAGGGCAGCGTCGCGGTGCCGATTTCGGCCGGGTTGGCGCCTCAGCAAAACCAAGCGGGGTAACCGCCTGTCGTGACTCGGGCTTGTCGTAGGGGCTCGCTACCGTCATGACGTGGCAACTGCGCGCTCGCAATACCGCTGTTCGGAATGCCGGCATGTCACCGCGAAGTGGGTCGGCCGCTGCATGGAGTGCGGCACCTGGGGCACCGTCGACGAGGTCCCAGTTCTCAGCGCGGTCGCCGGCCGTCGCGGCGGCCTGGCCACGGCGTCACCGGCCGTGCCCATCACGTCCATCGAGCCGAGCGCGAGCCGGCACCGCACGACGGGGGTAGGCGAACTCGACCGGGTGCTCGGTGGCGGCGTGGTGCCCGGCTCGGTCACACTGCTGGCCGGCGATCCCGGGGTGGGTAAGTCGACGCTGCTGCTCGAGGTGGCACACCGCTGGGCGGGATCCGGCCGCCGCGCACTGTACGTCTCCGGCGAGGAGTCCGCGGGCCAGATCCGGCTGCGCGCGGACCGCATCGGCTGCGGCAGCGACGAGCTCTATCTGGCCGCCGAATCCGACCTGCACACCGTGCTCGAGCACATCGCCACGGTGCGGCCCGCGCTGGTGATCGTGGACTCGGTGCAGACCATGTCCACCACCGAGGCCGACGGGGTGGCCGGCGGGGTCACGCAGGTGCGCGCGGTGACCTCCGCGCTGACCGCCGCCGCCAAAACCAACGGAGTCGCGCTGATCCTGGTCGGGCACGTCACCAAGGACGGGGCCATCGCCGGGCCGCGCTCCCTGGAGCACCTCGTCGACGTGGTGCTGCACTTCGAAGGCGACCGCAACGGCTCGCTGCGCATGGTCCGCGGGATCAAGAACCGATTCGGGGCGGCCGACGAGGTCGGGTGTTTCCTGTTGCACGACAACGGGATCGAGGGCGTCGCCGACCCGTCGAACCTGTTCCTGGATCAGCGTCCGGCCCCGGTTCCGGGCACCGCGATCACCGTGACGCTCGACGGGAAACGGCCGCTGATCGGCGAGGTGCAGGCCCTGTTGGCCACCCCTGCCGGCGGTTCACCGCGGCGCGCGGTCAGCGGCATCGACCATTCCCGGGCGGCGATGATCACCGCGGTGCTGGACAAGCACGCCAAGCTGCCGGTGTCTATCAACGACATCTACCTGTCCACCGTGGGCGGCATGCGGCTGACCGATCCGTCGTCGGACCTGGCCGTCGCGGTCGCGCTGGCCTCGGCGCTGGCCGACCTGCCGCTGCCCACCACGGCGGTGATGATCGGCGAGGTGGGGCTGGCCGGGGACCTACGGCGGGTCAGCGGCATGGAGCGGCGCCTGTCCGAGGCCGCACGCCAGGGCTTCAGCATCGCGCTCATCCCGGACGGGGACGATCCCCGGCGCGAGATCGTGCCGAACGGGATGCGGGCGCTGCGGGCACCCACCATCGTGGCGGCGCTGCAGCACATGATCGACATCGCCGACCACCGCGGCCGCAAGCCCGCAAACGTGCGCTGGCTGGACGGACGGCGCGTTGGGCCTGAAGAATGACACGTTGTGACTCGTCCGACGCTGCGTGAAACTGTCGCCCGCCTGGCTCCGGGCACCGGGCTGCGCGACGGCCTGGAACGCATCCTGCGTGGCCGTACCGGCGCGCTGATCGTGCTCGGCAACGACGAGGCCGTCGAGGCCATCTGCGACGGCGGTTTCGCCCTGGATGTGCGCTACGCACCCACCCGGCTACGCGAGCTGGCGAAAATGGACGGCGCCGTCGTGCTGTCCACGGACGGCAGCCGCATCGTGCGGGCCAACGTGCAACTGGTCCCGGACCCGTCCATCTCCACCGACGAGTCGGGAACCCGGCACCGCTCCGCCGAGCGGGCCGCAATCCAGACCGGATACCCGGTGATCTCGGTGAGCCACTCGATGAACATCGTCACCGTCTACGTGGGCGGGGAGCGCCACGTGGTGGCCGACTCGGCGACCATCCTATCGCGGGCCAACCAGGCCATCGCCACCCTGGAGCGTTACAAGACCCGGCTCGACGAGGTCAGCAGGCAGCTGTCGCGCGCCGAGATCGAGGACTTCGTCACCCTGCGCGACGTCATGACGGTGGTGCAACGCCTCGAGCTGGTCCGGCGGATCGGCCAGGTGATCGACAACGACGTGGTCGAACTCGGCACCGACGGGCGCCAACTGCGGCTGCAGCTCGACGAGCTGCTGGGCGACAATGACAACGCCCGCGAATTGATCGTGCGCGACTATCACGCCAGCCCGGAGCCGTTGTCGGAGGTACAGATGACGGCCACGCTGGACGAGCTGGATGCGCTGTCGGATACCGAACTGCTTGACTTCACCATCCTGGCAAAGGTTTTCGGCTATCCGACGACCACCGAGGCGCAGGATTCGGCGGTCAGTCCGCGCGGCTACCGGGCGCTGGCCGGCATTCCGCGGCTGCAGTTCGCCCACGCCGACCTACTGGTCCGTTCGTTCGGGACGCTGCAGAACGTGCTGGCGGCCAGCGCCACCGACCTGCAATCGGTCGACGGCATCGGCGCGATGTGGGCCCGGCACGTGCGGGAAGGACTGTCCCAGCTGGCCGAGTCGACGATCACCGACTCATTGAGCTAGGTGAGCTGATGTGCGCTGGCCTCAGCCGGCCGGCGGCGGGGGCATTGGCGGCGCCTCCGGCTGCGGCACGGCGCCCGGCTGCCCCGGTCCGGGCACCGGACCCGGCGGCGGTGGCGGCTGGTTCATGATGAACGGAACCGGCAACGAGCGCAGGTTGCCCAGTTGCACGACGAGGTTGTAGGTGCCCGGGCCGATGGCCGGGCGCGGCAGCGGGCAGTGCGGCGCCGAGCCCATCCCCGTCCAGGTCACCGCGGTGGTCACCTGCTCGCCCGGGGTGAAGGTCTTGATCAGCGTCTCGTTGGACGGCGCGCAGTCCAGATTCGACCACAGTCGCTTGTTGTCCAGCGAGTAGACGTAGGCCGCCAGCACCGCGGCGCCGACGTCGCGCTTGCAGGCCACCAGCCCGATGTTGGTGACGACCATGGTGAACTTGGGCTGATCACCGATGAAGTACTGCGGCGCGTTGGTCAGACCCTTGACTGCCAGCGTCGAGTCCGGGCAGTCGTCGCCCTCCTTCAGCACCGGCGGCGGCTGCACCGCCGCGGTGGGGGTGGGCGTCTCGGGATTTTGCCCCTGCGCCGGGGGCACCACCGGAGCGGGGCCCTCGGGTCCGGCCGGTGGGGGTGCCTGCGGCGCAGGCGATCCCGGTTTGTTCTGAGCGGCAGCGGGTTTGTCGGCATTGGCGGGCTTGGCGCCCGCGTTATGCCCCATGAAGGCGATGACGATGGCGGCCACAATCCCGATCACGACGACCGCGATACCAATGGCCAGGCCTCGGCGCCGCCAATAGATCTCGGTGGGTAGCGGGCCACGCGGTTCCAGATCGAGCACGTTCGCAGCGTAAGCCCAGGTCACATCGATTCGGCTGACCCGCCTCGGCGTGTCGCCGGGTTTGCTGGGCAACCGCCGTGTAGTAGCGCGCGGGTACCCGGGCCTGCCGGGCCGTATTCGCCGCTGTTACTCGCCCAGGTCGCCCGCGTGGTCGGTCAATTCGGCCCGCCCGTCGGCGAGCTGATAGGTGACGCCGGCGATCGCCAGGGTGCCCGCGGCCAACCGCTCGGCGATGATCGTCGACCGGGACGCGAGCTGCGCGACGGTTTCACCGACGTGCCGCTTCTCGAACTCGTCGACGCTGCTCAAGCCGTCGCGACGGCCCACCAGGATCGACGGGGCGACGCGTTCCACCACATCGCGCACGAAGCCGCCGGGTACCGCGCCGTCATCGATCGCTCCCACGGCCGCCTTGACCGCACCGCAGCCGGAGTGGCCGACGACGACGACGAGCGGAACGTTGAGCACCGCCACCGCGTACTCGATGGAGCCCAATACCGCCGCGTCGATCGCCTGACCGGCGGTGCGCACCACGAAGATGTCACCCAGCCCTTGGTCGAAGAGGAGCTCGGCGGCCACCCGGCTGTCCGCGCAGCCGAACACCGCCGCGATCGGCTGCTGGCCCAACGCCAAACTCGCTCGGCGCTCGACACTTTGATGGGGATGCTCGGGACGGCCTGCGACGAATCGCTCGTTACCCTCTTTGAGTGTTTTCCACGCTGTTACCGGACTGGTGTTGGGCATGGCACACATCATGCCGCACGACCGGATGACCGTCTGCGCAAGCGAACTTCTCGATTGGTACGACCGGTCGAGTCGCGATCTGCCGTGGCGGCAGCCCGGGGTGAGCGCCTGGCAGATCCTGGTCAGCGAATTCATGTTGCAGCAGACGCCGGTCTCCCGGGTGCTGCCGATCTGGACCGACTGGGTGCAGCGCTGGCCCACCGCGTCGACCACGGCTGCGGCCAGTACCGCCGACGTGCTGCGCGCCTGGGGCAAGCTGGGTTATCCGCGGCGGGCCATGCGATTACACGAGTGCGCGATCGTGATCGCGCGCGATCACGGCGACGAAGTTCCCCGCGACGTCGACACCCTGCTGACGCTGCCCGGCGTCGGCAGCTACACCGCCCGCGCAATCGCCTGCTTCGCCTACGGCCAGACGGTGCCGGTGGTGGACACCAACGTGCGCCGGGTGGTGACGCGCGTGGTGCACGGCCTGGCCGACGCCGGCGCTCCGTCCGCGGCGCGCGACCACGCCGACGTGTCGGCGCTGCTGCCCGCCGACGGGACGGCGCCGAAGTTTTCCGTCGCGCTGATGGAACTGGGCGCGACGGTGTGTACGGCGCGGGCGCCGCGCTGTGGGCTGTGCCCGCTGGGCCGGTGCGCGTGGCGGCAGGCCGGCTATCCGCCCGCGCAGGGCCCGGCCCGTCGCGTCCAGACCTACGCCGGAACCGACCGTCAGGTCCGCGGCCGGTTGATGGATGTGCTGCGCGCCAACGCTTCTCCGGTGACTCGCGCCGACCTGGATGTGGCATGGCTGGCCGATACGGCGCAGCGCGACCGCGCGCTGTACTCGCTACTGGCCGACGGCTTGGTGACGCAGACGCGCGACGGCCGGTTCGCGCTGGCCGGTGAGGAGTAGCCACGGCACTCCATGCCCGCTGGCAGGTAGGCGAATACTCCCCCTGGTGGACCCCTCCGATGGGTGCCAACGGCGCGAGGTCTGTGCGCTCGACCACACGGTTAAGCCGAGACCGGCTTAAAACATCAACCGGAAGAGCGTGAAGACCTGGTCCCACTGCTGGGTCGACGGGGTTTCCAGCGTCGAATCCAGCACTCGAAACGACCGGGCCAGCGCGATACTCAGCCCGCCGAACAGCTCGGGCAGCAGCCTTTCAGTGTCCTCATCGAATGTGACATCCGCGGGTGGTCGCCGCACCGCCTGGCGCAACAACTCGCGGATCTCCTCGGCCTCGTCGAGCTTGTCGAACTCGCGCATCCGCTCCTGGACGCCTTTGGTGATCGGTAGGTCCTGCGGCACGATCACGTCGCGTCCATTCCACTTCGCCGAGTCCCGTGCGGCGATGGCGATGTCATCGATCTGCTCGTCAACGAACTCCTGGAAGCGCCGCACGTCGTTCTTGCCGATCTTGATGCCGGCGACCGAGCGAAAGAACCGTTCGAACGCCGGCACACCTGATGGATGGGTCATCGGTATACCTCCTGATGATTCGAGCAATGACTACGGTCACGGCGCCCGGGCGCCGTGGGGCCGACTCGGGATCCGGCCGAGATCACAAGGTCATCGCGTGGGCAGGCGGGCAATCGCCCCGACGCAACTGCAGGAACTGTTCGGCCAGCCACACCAGGGCGGGACCATTCGGGTCCACGCCCGAGAGACGATCCAGCATCTGGTGTGCGTCGCCGACGCATTGCACGAGAAAATCGCGCTCTTTCTTTTCAAGGCCGACCTGTGTCGTCATTGTGCGCTCCTGACAAGTCGTCGTGCTGGGCGGCGAGGACCACCGTCCCGAAGTAGTTTGCGCGACCGCGGTGTCCGCACACATGAGCCTCGAGGTACGAGTAACCGGCATTCGGATGGACCTCGCAAGACAATGGGCCGTGCCTGCGCCGCGAGCACCGGCCGTAACGCGACATCATCGACGGCACCCTTGGGCTGGTATCGGTGTAGCTGCGCTGCGCCGGGGAGCGGCCGGGAACCGAGCGAGAACAAAGGCGAATCGCGCGCCGGAGTTCGGTGCCTAGCTGTCGTGAGCCTGGATGCCGGGTATCGTCACCGGGCTGGCGGTAGTTGGGCCAGAAACGACTCGACCGCCTCGCGGTACAAGCTCGGCGCGTCGTCGTGAATCAGGTGACCGGCTTCCGGAGCTTTCAAATACGCTGTGTCGTGGCCTATTTCAGCCATCTCCTGCATCTGACCCTGCGGTGTGACCGAATTGCCGGCCTCGATGAGCAGCGCGGGGGCGCGCACCGCGCGCCACTGCGCCCAGTAGTCCCGGGTGCCCCACTCCGCGGCGATCTCGATCCAGCGCGCGGTGTGACCGTGCAGCCGCCAACCGGTTTCGGTGCGGTCGAAGGCCTCCAGGAAATATTGGCCCGCGACGGGCCCGAATTCGGCGAAAACCTGTTCGGCCGAGGAGAATTCGACTGGAAGCGCGTGTAGCCACGGTTCCCACGGCCCGGTGGTGCGGCCGCGGAAGTCCGGCGCCATGTCCTCGACCACCAGCGCCGAAACCAGATCCGGACGCTCCGCGGCCAGACACCATGAGTGCAGGGCGCCCATCGAGTGTCCGACCATCCGGACCGGCACCGCCAGCGTGCGCACTGCGTCCGCCAGATCGGCCACGAACCGTTCGGTGCTGATCGGGTGCGGGTCGTCGACGTCGCGGCCCCGGTGCCACAACGCGTCGTAGGTGTAGACGGTGCCCAGCCGGGTCAGCCAGGGCAGCTGCCGCGGCCAGGTGGTGCCGCGCCCCATCAGGCCGTGCACCAGCACCAGTGGCTCGCCGTCTCCCCCATGGCAGGTCAGCAGATGGCTGGGCATAGCACCATCTTGCGGGTACCGCCCTGGGCTTGAGCACGCGGATGGTCGGGGTAGCCTAGCGGCATGTCGCCAGTGGTGAAGATCAACGCCATCGAAGTACCCGCCGACGCCGGCCCGGAGCTGGAGAAGCGGTTCGCCCACAGGGCGCACGCCGTCGACAACCAGCCCGGCTTCCTGGGCTTTCAGCTGCTCCGCCCGATCAAGGGTGAAAACCGCTACTTCGTGGTCACTCAGTGGGAGTCCGAGGAGGCATTCCAGGCATGGGCGCAGGGGCCGGCCATCGAAGCGCATTCCGGTGAGCGGGCCAAGCCGGTGGCGACCGGGGCCTCGCTGCTGGAATTCGAGGTTGTGATGGACGTTGCCGGCAACAAGCAGGGTGGCTAGCGGGCTCCCGGCCTGGCGCCGCGCATTGACGCTGAGCGCGGCCGCCGCTTTGGTAGTGACATTGGCGCCCGGTTGCGCCCCCAACCCCTCCCCGCAGGCCAACGCGGCGAATCCGGGACGCCAGATCGACATCCGGACCCCGCCCGGAATCCGGGCTCAGCAGACGTTGGACATGCTCAACTCGGACTGGCCCATCGGGCCGGTCGGCGTCGGGACCCTCGCCGCACCCGACAAGGTCGAGTCGGTGGAGACCACCATGGAGGCGCTGTGGTGGGACCGTCCGTTCACGCTCAACGGGGTCGACCTCGGCGCGAGCGTGGCGACCCTGCACCTCACCTCGTCCTACGGTGCGCGCCAAGACATTCGGATTCACACCGACGACGGCGGCTATGTCGATCATTTCGACCTCGACACCCAGGCGCCCACGATCAACTCGTGGCATGACATCGACGCGGTGTTGAGCAAGACCGGTGCGCGCTACTCGTATCAGGTCGCCAAGGTCAACGACGGGCATTGCGACCCGGTGGCGGGCACCAACACCCGCCAATCCTTGCCGCTGGCATCCATTTTCAAGCTGTACGTGTTGCATGCGCTGGCGGGCGCGATCAAGGACGGCACGGTGTCTTGGGACGACCAGCTGACGGTCACCGAGAAGAGCCGGGCCGTCGGCTCGTCAGGCCTGGCATTGCCGGCCGGGGCGCATGTTTCGGTGCGCACCGCAGCCGAGAAGATGATCGCCACCAGTGACAACATGGCCACCGACTTGCTGATCGGCAGGATGGGCACGCATGCCATCGAGGAAGCGCTGGCCACCGCCGGCCATCACGACCCGGCCAGCATGACGCCGTTCCCCACCATGTACGAGTTGTTCTCGGTGGGCTGGGGCAGGCCCGACCTGCGCGAGCAATGGGAGCACGGGTCACCGCAAGTCCGCGGGCAGTTGCTCGAGCGGGCGAATTCGACGCCCTATGACCCGGATCCGATGCGGGCGCACTCGCCGGCGTCCTCCTATGGCGCGGAGTGGTACGGCAACGCCGAGGACATCTGCCGGGTTCACGCGGCGCTGCAGGCCGACGCCGTCGGCAAGGCCGCACCGGTGCGCGACATCCTGTCCGCGGTCGCGGGTATCCAGCTCGACCACAGCGTCTGGCCGTATATCGGCGCGAAAGCCGGTGGCCTACCGGGCGATCTGACGTTCAGTTGGTACGCCGTGGACAAGACGGGGCAATCATGGGTGGTGAGCTTTCAGCTGACCTGGCCGCGCGATCACGGGCCGACGGTGACCGGCTGGATGCTGAAGATCGCCAAACAGGCCTTCGCGCTGATCGCCCCGCACTGAGCCTCACACGCGCAGCGTCCAGCGGCCGCCCCGGAAATGCATCACGACGCGGCCGACCGGCTGCACGTCGACCCGCCAAAACGAGGCCGGGGCGACGTCCAGCGCCGCCACGATCGCCGCGCGGATCACCGCCGGGTGCGTCACCGCCACCGTGCGTAATGGGTTGGCGGTCAACGATTCCAGCCACCGCGCCACCCGGTGGATGAGATCGGTGATCGACTCACCGCCGTGCGGCGCGGCGCCCGGCTGGCTCAGCCACGCCTCGAGTTCGCCGGGCGTCAGCGCCGCGAGTGCTTGGCCGCGCCACCGTCCGCAATCGAGGTCGGCCAGCCGCGGCTCGGTTTGGGCTTGCAGGCCAAGCAGTTCCGCGGTCTGCCGGGCGCGCTGTTCGGGTCCGCAAAGCGCACGCTGCGCGGCACCGGCGACACCGTCGGCCTCCTCGACCTGGCGACGCCCGATCGCGTTCAGCGGTTCGTCGGCGGGAAAACGGCCGTCCGCCACGGCATCCGTCATGCCATGCGAGAGCATGGTAAGCCGGACGACGTCGGTCACGCCGCGATGCTCGACGCCTGCCCGCCCGGCGCCCGCTCCCCGAGCAGCCGCCCGCTGATGGTCGCGAACACCAGGCCGATGCCAGCCCACAGCACCAGCTGCGTGGCCAGGGACAGCAGCCTGAACTCGTAGAGGACGTCGGCGGGAAATCCCGGATAGACGATCGTGCCTCCGGCATCACGAAGCGGCTCGGGTGTCTCGTCCACGGTCGGCAGCAGCAGCGCCACCACGACGACCGCCACCAGATAGGCTGCCGCCGCAAGCAATTTGGCGTTCCACGCGCCGAACCGGGCGGCGAGGCGCCCGGCCAGCCATACCGCGCCGATTGCCAGCACCACCGACACCAGCACCATCACCAGGTACCAGCCGGTGCGCGTCCCGATCGTGTCGGCCTGCCCAACCGCCGGCGGGTTCGGCGGATATTTCACGAACGGCACCACGTATACGGCGCCGAATGCACCGGCCGCCAAGACCAGCGAAAGCGCTTGCGGCCGGCTGATTTCCATTCGCGCGTAGACGACGCTGAACAGTACGGCGAACAGCGCGCCCATGGCGAGACCGAAGATCAGCACACCGAACCCCAGCCCGGGGCCCGACTGCACGCCGCGGCTGAACAGCTCGGCGCCGTGCTCGTGCACGCCGTGCGCATTCTCGGCGTCGGTGCGGCCGTCCTCAAAAGCGATCGCGCGGCCGATGACGGGCTCGGCGCACAGGCGGGCGAAAACAAACGCCAGCACCGAGCCGACAGCGCCCGCCAGAAGACCGCCCGCGATTAGGCGTTTCTCCACGGGACCGGGTCAGTGGCAGGGGAAGCCGAGGAGGTGCCGTGCGTCGTGCACGAACTCGTGTACGTGCGAGTCGCTGCCGAACAGCGAGACCGCCCCCTGGTCGACGCCGACGAAGTACAGCGCCAGCAACGCGAGGAAGACGGTCGCCGCCAACCAGAGCGCGGTGCGTGCCGCGGACAGATCAACCAATCGGGTGCGGCTGCCGGTGAGCTGCGGGTGGGACACAATCGACTCCTTCTGGGGATAACGCGTCCCCGCTGGGTATGACGAGTCTCGGGTCTGACTTTAGACAGTGGCGCGACCGTTCTGGATTCTCACCAGATTCCGTTACACGTCGATGACAACGGTCAGTCTAAACCCCGCGGTTGGCCGAGCAAACGGTGATCGGTCGCCCCGATCAGCGCAACGAAAACGGGCGGTCAGCCCCGACTGGAACTGACCGCCCGTTTTCTGTTGGTTCGCTACTGTGCGTCCGGCCCCTGGTCGCCGGCGCTGTGCGCTCCGGCTTTGGCCAGGTCCGGCTCGGCCGGCGGCTTGCGGGTTCCGGTGAACGTGAACGTCGCGTCGTCACCGGCGCTTTCGCCGTCCCAGTTGGCCACGTCGACCGTGACGACCTGACCGGGACCGACCTCCTCGAAGAGGATCTTCTCCGAAAGCTGGTCCTCGATCTCACGCTGAATGGTGCGCCGCAGCGGACGCGCACCCAGCACGGGGTCGAAGCCGCGCTTGGCCAATAGTGCCTTGGCCTTGTCCGTCAGCTCGAGGGCCATGTCCTTGGTTTTGAGCTGGGTGGCGACGCGGTTGATCATCAGGTCGACCATCCGGATGATCTCGTCGCGAGTCAGCTGGTGGAAGACGATGATGTCGTCGATGCGGTTGAGGAACTCCGGGCGGAAATGCTTCTTCAGCTCGTCGTTGACCTTCTGCTTCATCCGCTCGTAGTTGTTCTCACCGCCACCCTGGGTGAAGCCCAGGCCCACCGGCTTCGAGATGTCGCCGGTGCCGAGGTTCGAGGTGAAGATCAGCACGGTGTTCTTGAAGTCGACCGTGCGGCCCTGACCGTCGGTGAGCCGACCGTCCTCCAGGACCTGCAACAGGCTGTTGTAGATCTCCTGGTGGGCCTTCTCGATCTCGTCGAACAGCACCACCGAGAACGGCTTGCGCCGCACCTTCTCGGTGAGCTGGCCACCCTCTTCATAGCCGACGTATCCCGGTGGGGCGCCGAACAGCCGCGACGCGGTGAACCGGTCGTGGAACTCACCCATGTCGATCTGGATGAGCGCGTCGTCGTCGCCGAACAGGAAGTTGGCCAGCGCCTTGGACAGCTCGGTCTTACCGACACCGGACGGGCCGGCGAAAATGAACGAACCCGACGGGCGCTTGGGGTCTTTCAGCCCGGCCCGGGTGCGGCGGATCGCCTTCGAGACCGCCCTGACGGCGTCCTCCTGGCCGATGATCCGCTTGTGCAGCTCGTCCTCCATGCGCAGCAGCCGGGTGGTCTCGGCCTCGGTGAGCTTGAACACCGGGATACCGGTCCAGTTACCCAGCACCTCGGCGATCTGCTCGTCGTCGACCTCGGCGACCACATCGAGGTCGCCTGAGCGCCACTGCTTTTCCCGCTCGGCACGCTGGCCCACCAGTTGCTTCTCGCGGTCGCGCAGGCTGGCCGCCTTCTCGAAGTCCTGGGCGTCGATCGCCGATTCCTTCTCCCGGCGCGCCTCGGCGATCTTCTCGTCGAATTCACGCAGGTCTGGCGGCGCAGTCATCCGGCGGATTCGCATCCTGGCGCCGGCCTCGTCGATCAGGTCGATCGCCTTATCGGGCAGGAAGCGGTCGTTGATGTAGCGGTCGGCCAGGGTGGCCGCGGCCACCATCGCGCCGTCGGTGATCGACACCCGGTGGTGCGCCTCGTAACGGTCGCGCAGACCCTTGAGGATCTCGATGGTGTGCTCCACCGTCGGCTCACCCACCTGCACCGGCTGGAAGCGGCGTTCCAGCGCGGCGTCCTTCTCGATGTACTTGCGGTACTCGTCGAGCGTGGTGGCACCGATGGTCTGCAGCTCGCCGCGCGCCAGCTTCGGCTTGAGGATGCTCGCCGCATCGATCGCGCCCTCGGCGGCGCCGGCACCCACCAGGGTGTGCAGCTCGTCGATGAACAGGATGATGTCGCCGCGGGTGTTGATCTCCTTGAGCACCTTCTTCAGGCGCTCCTCGAAATCACCGCGGTAGCGGCTGCCCGCCACCAGCGAACCCAGGTCCAAGGTGTAGAGCTGCTTGTCCTTCAGCGTCTCGGGAACCTGGCCGTGCACGATGGCCTGCGCCAGCCCCTCGACGACGGCGGTCTTGCCGACGCCGGGCTCGCCGATCAGCACCGGGTTGTTCTTGGTGCGCCGGCTCAGCACCTGCATCACCCGCTCGATTTCCTTCTCGCGGCCGATGACCGGGTCCAGCTTGCCTTCCATCGCGGCGGCCGTCAGGTTGCGGCCGAACTGGTCGAGGACCAGCGACGTGGACGGACTGCCGGATTCGCCCCCGCGGCCACCGGTGCCGGCCTCCGCGGCCTCCTTGCCCTGGTAACCGCTCAGCAACTGGATCACTTGCTGGCGCACCCGGGTCAGCTCGGCGCCCAGCTTCACCAGCACCTGCGCGGCCACGCCCTCACCCTCGCGGATCAGGCCCAGCAAAATGTGCTCGGTGCCGATGTAGTTGTGGCCGAGCTGCAGCGCCTCGCGCAGGCTCAGCTCCAGAACCTTCTTGGCGCGCGGCGTGAACGGAATGTGCCCGGACGGGGCCTGCTGGCCCTGGCCGATGATCTCCTCGACCTGGCTGCGAACACCCTCGAGCGAGATGCCCAGCGACTCCAGCGACTTCGCCGCGACGCCTTCACCCTCGTGAATCAAACCCAGCAGGATGTGCTCGGTGCCGATGTAGTTGTGGTTGAGCATCCGGGCCTCTTCTTGCGCCAGGACGACGACCCGCCGTGCTCGGTCGGTAAATCTTTCAAACATCGGGTTACCTGCTCTCCCTCACATCGGTACAAACCTGTTGGCGGCCCCGCTAGAAACCAAGCCGGTTCCCTGTTGGCCGGAATCGCGTACCTGTCTCCACTGTAATGGTCGGCTTGCCAGCGGGCCTAACCTTGCCGTGCTTCTTCGCGGCCGGCTCGGCCAGTCTTTCCGGGGCCAATCTCACCCGCGACTGCCTGCGGCGTTGCTCGCCGTAACTGAAGAAACGCTGCGAAGCTCCATTTCGTTTCCTCAACCGCCCGACGATTGTTTCGCGCCCAGCGAAACGACAAACCGGCGCCCCGGCTTTGCAGCCCGGGCGCCGGTTTGAGGACGGCTAGGTGGCCGCGTGGAAGGCGTCGATAACGTCGGCCGGGATGCGGCCACGCGTCGACACGTTGTGCCCGTTCCGGCGCGCCCACTCGCGGATGGCTGCGCTCTGCTCACGATCGATCGCGCCACGGCCGCGTCCCGAGCCGGAACGCCCACGCCGGCGACCGCCGACGCGGCGGCCGGCCTCCACCCATTGCTTCAGATCCCCGCGCAGTTTCGCGGCATTCTTAGACGAAAGATCAATCTCGTAGGTGACCCCGTCAAGCCCAAATTCCACCGTTTCGTCGGCCGCGCCGGCACCGTCGAAATCATCGACCAAGGTGACGGTCACTTTTTTTGCCATTGGCTTACCCTCGCATTTCATCCTGAGCGGTTACTGAGCAGATCGGATCGGCCTCCCCGGGTCACCAATGTGCCATAACAACGAAGCATACTCAATCTGTACGGAAGCCGCACAGGGGAAACTTTCAACTACGACTGCGGCCGAACAATCGGGAACAAAACTGTCTCTCGAATTGACAGTCCAGTCAATGTCATCAACAACCGGTCGATACCCATTCCCGTTCCGGTACATGGCGGCATCGCATACTCGAGTGCGGCAAGGAAATCCTCGTCCAGCACCATGGCTTCGTCATCGCCGGCGGCGGCCGCGCGGGCCTGAGCCGCAAATCTTTCGCGCTGCACGACGGGATCGTTCAATTCGGAATACCCGGTGGCCAGTTCGATCCCGCGCACATACAAGTCCCACTTCTCGGTCACGCCTGGGATACTGCGGTGCTGACGCGTCAAAGGTGTTGTCTCAACCGGGAAGTCCCTCACGAACGTGGGAGCGACGAGCGTATTGCCCACGGTGTGCTCCCACAGTTCCTCGACAATCTTTCCGTGTCCGTAGCCGCGGTCGGCGGGAATCTCGACGCCCAGCCGATCGGCGATTCTGAGCAGTCGTTCGACAGATGTCTCAGGCGTGATCTCTTCACCGAGTGCCGCCGACAGGGAGGGGTACATTTGAACGGAAGCCCATTCTCCGTCTATGTCGTAGACACTGCCGTCTGGCAGCTGCAGTTGTCGGGTTCCGATCGCCTCATCCGCTACCTCTTGAATAAGCTCACGTGTCACTACTGCCGAATCGTCATACGTTCCGTACGCCTGGTAGGTCTCCAACATGGAGAATTCCGGCGAATGGGTGGAATCCGCACCTTCGTTTCGGAACACGCGATTTAGTTCGAAAACCCGGTCGAACCCACCAACGACGCAGCGCTTGAGGAACAGTTCCGGCGCGATCCTCAAGTAGAGATCGATGTCCAGCGCATTGGAATGCGTGATGAACGGCCGCGCGGCCGCGCCACCGGCCAGCGTCTGCAACATTGGGGTTTCGACTTCGGAAAACCCGCGGCGTTCCAACGCGTTGCGTATCGCACGGATGACGGCGATCCGCTGCCGCGCCACCGTGCGTGCCTGCGGGCGCACGATCAGGTCGACGTAGCGCTGCCGGACCCGCGCCTCTTCGCTCATCTCCTTGTGCGCGACGGGCAGCGGACGCAACGACTTCGACGCCATCTGCCAGGAGTCGGCGAGCACGGACAATTCGCCGCGCCGCGAGCTGATCACGTTGCCGTGCACGTACACGATGTCACCGAGGTCGACGTCGGCCTTCCACGCGTCGAGGGATTGCCGGCCGACCTTGTCGAGGCTGATCATCACCTGCAGGGTGGTGCCGTCACCCTCCTGGAGCGTGGCGAAGCAGAGCTTGCCCGAGTTGCGGGCAAAGATCACCCGGCCCGCCACACCGACGACGTCGTCGGTGGCGGTATCCACGGGCAGGTCGGCGTGGGCGGCGCGGACCTGGGCCAGCGTGTGGGTGCGTTCGACGGCGACCGGGTAGGGGTCGTGCCCCTCGGCGAGCAGCCGAGCGCGCTTATCGCGGCGAATTCGGTACTGCTCGGGAATATCCAGATCGTCGGCACTCACGACGTGCCAGCTTAAAGGACTGGCCTTTGAAGCCGCGCCGACGGCTTTGCCTGCGCTGCGGTGTGACGCCGGTGCGTCAGCGCGCCGGCTTCAGCCGGCCGCGCTGGGCGTCGCGGTTGCGTTCGAAGATCAGCCGTAGTCCGTGCAGGGTCAGGTGCTGATCGTAGTGGCTGACGGTCTGCAGCTCGGGCAGCAGCAGCGGCGCGGTGTGGCCGGTCGCGATGATCGCGACGTCGTCGCCGGCGAAGCCGTCCACGTCCTCGCGGATGCGCCCGACCAGGCCGTCGACCAACCCGGCGAAACCGAACACCGCGCCCGCCTGCATGCATTCGACGGTGTTCTTGCCGACCACCGAACGGGGTCGGGTGAGTTCCACCCGGCGCAGGGCGGCCGAGCGGGCCGCCGCGGCGTCGGAGGACACCTGCAATCCGGGCGCGATGGCGCCGCCGAGGAATTCACCCTTGGCCGACACCACGTCCACGCAGATCGACGATCCGAAGTCGATGACGATGGCGGGGCTGTTGAACCGGTGGAAAGCCGCCAGGCAGTTCACGATTCGGTCGGCGCCGACTTCCTTGGGATTGTCGACGAGTAGCGGGATGCCGGTGCGCACCCCCGGCTCGATCAGCACGTGGGGCACCTTTGGCCAGTACTGGTCGAGCATCAGCCGCACCTCGTGCAGCACCGAGGGCACGGTGGACAACGCCGCGGCGCCGGTGAGCCGTTCGGAGTCGTCGCCGATCAGACCGTCGATGGTCAGCGCCAATTCGTCGGCGGTGATTTCCGCTTCGGTGCGAATCCGCCATTGCTGCACGACGTTTGCGTGCTCTTTGGAGCCCGATATCAGCCCGACGACGGTGTGGGTGTTACGGACGTCGATCGCCAGCAGCACGGCTACCGCGCAACGATCCGGGGATCCAGTAACTCGGCTGCGTCGGATATGTCCAAGGGCACGAATGCCGGGTCGTGGCCGAGGTCGACCGGCTTGTTGCCCGCGTCAACGAAGACGATGCGCGGCTGGTACGACCGCGCCTCCGCCTCTTCCATGGTGCCGTAGGCGATCAGGATCACCAGGTCACCGGGGTGAACGAGATGCGCCGCCGCACCGTTGATTCCGATCACACCGCTACCACGTTCCCCGGTGATCGCGTAGGTGACCAGCCGGGCGCCGTTGTCGATGTCGACGATGGTGACCTGTTCGCCCTCGAGCAGATCCGCGGCGTCCATCAGATCGGCGTCGATGGTCACCGAGCCGACGTAGTGCAGGTCGGCCTGCGTGACGGTGGCCCGGTGGATCTTCGACCTGAGCATCGTCCGTAACATCAATTCCTCCAAGGTGATTGGGCGTATTCGTGACCGTCCGGCCCAGCGGTGCCGGCGGGTGTTTCGATCTGCATCTCGATGTTGTCCAGCAGCCTGGTGGTGCCCAGCCGGGCCGCCACCAGCAGCCGGGCCGAACCGTGGGCGGGCGCCGGGCCCAGCCCGGCGTCGCGCAGCTCGAGGTAGTCGACGGTCAGGTCGGGCACGGCGTCGAGCACCGCGCCGGCTGCCGCCAGCGCGGCCGCGGCGCCGTGGTGCGCGGCGTGCGCGCCGGCCGTCAGCGCCGCCGAAAGTGTCACGGCCAGTTCGCGTTGCGTGGGGTCCAGGTAGCGGTTGCGCGACGACATCGCCAGGCCGTCGGGTTCCCGGACGGTGGGCACCCCGATCACCTGGACGTCGATGTTGAGGTCGGCAACCATCTGGCGGACCATCACCAGCTGCTGATAGTCCTTCTCGCCGAAGAAGATCCGGTCGGGTCGCACGATCTGCAGCAGCTTGCACACGACGGTGAGCATGCCGGCGAAATGAGTCGGCCGGACAGCGCCCTCCAGCTCGGCGGCCAGCGGGCCCGGTTGCACGGTGGTGCGCAGACCATCGGGATACATCGCGGCGGCCGTCGGGGTGAAGACGATCTCGACGCCTTCGGAGCGCAGCAGTGCGACGTCCTCGTCGAGGGTCCGGGGGTAGGCGTCCAGGTCCTCGCCGGCGCCGAACTGCAGCGGGTTGACGAAGATCGACACCACAACCACCGCGCCGGGCACCCGTTTGGCCGCCCGCACCAGCGCCAGGTGCCCGTCATGCAGCGCGCCCATGGTGGGCACCAACATCACCCGGCGCCCGGTGTGGCGCAGGGCGCGGCTGACGTCGGCGACATCGCGCGGCGCGGAGTAGACGTTGAGTTCGCCCCCCGTGAAGGCCGGTGGCCTGCCGGGTCTCATGGCGCCAGCACCTCCACGACGTCCTTGGGGGCGTGCGCGCGCTGGGCTGTCCGCAGAGCGTTCACCCGGTAGGCCTGCGCCACCTCCGGCCCGACCCGATTCAGCGCGGCGAGATGCGCCGCGACCGCGGCCGCGTCGCCGCGCGCGACCGGACCGGTCAGCGCGGCCTGCCCGCGTTGCAGAGTGTTCTCCAGCGCGGCCCTGGCCAGCGGCCCGATGATGCGTTCGGCGATGCCACCCGGCTGGTCGTCGACGGACTGTTGACCGAGCAGTTCGCTGCCGCGCAGCGCGGCACGCAGCGCGTCGAGCGCGTCGGCGAGCACGGTCACGATGTGGTTGCCGGCGTGGGCCAGCGCGGCGTGGTACAGCACCCGGGCGTCCTCGGCGACGCAGAACGGTTCGCCGCCCATCTCCAAAACCAGCGACTGCCCGATCGCGTATCCGATCTCGTCGGCGGCGGTGACGCCGAAGCAGGAATCCGCCAGCCGGCTGATGTCTTCGTCGGAGCCGGTGAACGTCATGGCCGGGTGGATCGCCAGCGGGATACAGCCGTCCCGGGCCAGCGGCTCGAGAATGCCGATCCCGTTGGCGCCGGACGTATGGACCACGATGGTTCCGGGCCGCACCGCCGACGTCGCGGCCAACCCGGAAACCAGGCCGGCAAGTTCGCTGTCGGGAACCGCGAGCAGCAGCAGCTCGGCACCGGCCGCCACATCCGGCGGCGTCGCCACCGGCGTGTCGGGCAACCGGCGCTGAGCGCGCTGCCGCGACGCATGGGAGATGGCACTGCACGCCACCACCACATGGTCCGCGCGCTCCAGCGCGACACCGAGGGCGGTGCCGACCCGGCCGGCCGAGATGATTCCCACCTTGAGCCGAGCGGGGCGCAAACCGTCGAACTGCCCCATCGCAGACGACCTCACAGATATCTTGTTTCGTTCCGGTCCCACCTGGTGGGTACCGTTCGGTCACTACGACTGTAGTCGATTACCAGGCGTTACCCAATGTGAGCAAGCTCCCAGCTCAGTCTTCGCGGCGACGTCGCCGGCCGCCCTCGGAGGGCTGCACCTGTAGGCGAGCCAGCAGATCGGCCACCGACTGAGCGCCGGTGGAGGTGCCTTCCGTGGTGCTGTCGGCGGCGTCTTGCTGCGGGTCACCGCCGTGCCGAGGCGCTTGCTCCGGTGCCGGCGGCGGAGCCAGGCGTGGCGGCGGGGGCGCGCCGGCGGACGGGCCCGGGTGCACCGGCGGGGCCGGTGGCGGGGGTGGGGGCGTCGCCGCGGCCGGCGCAGGTCCGTCCGGCGGCTCGTCGGCGGGCGAGAAGCTCCGCGCCCCGTAGTCGCGGTACTCCGCCGAGTGGCGCGACCGCGCCCGGCGCCCCGAGTCGTCGTACGGCGGCGGCACCGGCTCAACGGGCTGGCCATTCCAGGCTTCGTCGGCGCCGGAATGCCGGGCGCGTCGCCGTCCACCGGCCGAATCCGCCGGGGAATCGGCGCCGGTCCAATTGCTGCCCGGGGTGCCGGGCGGCAACCACAGGCCATTCGCGGCGGCCGGCTGCCAACCCTGGCCAGGCCAGTGCGCCTGGGGTCGTTGCGGTTCCGGCGCGGGCTCTGGTTCGGGCTGGGCTTCGGGTTCCGGCCGGGGCTCCGGTTGGAACTGTGTCGTCGGCGCGGGCGGCGGTTGCTGACGGGGCTCGAATCGAGGCTGCGCCGGGTAGGGAGACTCCTCGGCGTAGGACGGTTGTTCGGCGTACGCCGGATCCGGTCCCGGTTCGTACTGGTAGCGGTCCCGCTCCCGCCGGGGAGGCGGCTGCTGGCGCGGCGGGATCAGCGGCTCTTCGGGCACGTCGATGATGGCGTCGTCGGCGCGGCCGGCGCCGTCTTGCGGCACCGAGGTCAGCCGGTCGCTGGACACCCAATCGACGGGGGTGCCGCGCGGGGTTTCGCCGTTGCGCTCCCACTCGCTGTACGCGCGCTCCGGTTGCGGCTCGGCCTCGGGGGTGCCGCCGAGGGCCGGGCGGTGCGCGAGGTCGGTGTCGAACAGGATTTCCAGGCTGGTTCGCAGGGCGGAGAGCTCCGCGCGCAACTCGGCCAGGTCGTCGGCGGCCTGGGCGCGCAGCTCGGAGGCCAGCTCGCGACGCAGCTGCGACTCCACGGTCAGTTCGTACTCACGCCGGGCCGAGATCTCCCGGTCCAGCTGCAGGTCGTAGACGAGCTTGAGGTCGCGGACCCGGGACTGGTCGGCATCACTCTGGCGGCGATACAGCACGGAAACGAAGGCGCCGGCGACTGCGGCCCACAGCGCCAGGATTACAGCGAGCTTGAGAAGTTCCACCCGATTGGTGAAAACCAGTGCGGAACTGGCCCCAATCGCGAGGACCAGCAACGCGGTCAAGAGCACCCATCCCGGCCTGCGGCCGCCGCGCCGCATCCGGGCGCCGCGGGACAGAACGGTCATGGCCTGAGAGTACCTGTGCGAGGTCAATCCGCGTGTCGCGCGGCTCCGGCGATTCTCGCGAGGGTTGCCGGCTGGGGCGCGAGAGCCGACCGCCCCCGCCCTGCGGCAATCCCGGCGGGCGGGCTAGCTTTCCGCACCCTCGCCGTGCTCAGTCGGATCCTGCGGCGACTTGCAGCAATGTTGCAGCCACAGCGCGGCAACCAGCAGCGCCAGCGCGCTGACGGCCGCCACCACAGTCCCCGAGGTGTCCTCGGCGGCGGCACGCAACCACGACTTGCGCGGCAGGAAGTACACCAGGATGCCAACCCACCAGCCCAGCATCGTCGCGCCCACCCAGGCCGAGGCCTTGGCGACCATCAGGCTGCGCGCCACCGCCAGCGGGTGCAGCCAACCCGGGCCGGATCCGATTTCGCCCTCGCTGATCCGGGCGCGCACGTACCGCGCCCACAGCGCCTCGACGACCGCCACCGCCAGCAGCGACAGCCCGGTCCACACCGTGATCGGCGGAAACCACCGGTAAAGGCCCTTGACCAGCAGGTACCCGACCACCGCGGCGCCGACCACCGCGACGGTCAGGTCACGCTTGCGGGTGGGTCCCATCAGGCCGTCGGCTCCCGATCGCCCGGCGGCTTCCCGTTCGGCCGAAGCGTCAGTCCGGTCGGCCGCACGCCGTCCCGGTCGGCCGCCTCCAGCTGGCCGAGCAGGGCGGCAACCGGTTGCGGCCCGTCGGCCAGCGTCAGCCGCGCGTCCGGGTCGATATCCAGCCACGGGATGAGCACGAACGCCCGTAGGTGGGCCAGCGGGTGCGGCAACGTCAGGTTGTTCTCCCGGGAGATCAGCTCGGTGGGTCCGTAGCAGGCGATCAGGTCGACGTCGAGGGTGCGCGGGCCCCAGCGCTCGCCGCGCACCCGGCCCGCCTCCCGCTCGAACTCCTGCGCCCGGCGCAGCCAGCCCTGCCCGTCGCAGGCCGGGTCGTCGGCGATCAGCACCGCGTTGAGGAACGGCGCCTGGTCCACCCGGCCCCAAGGGTCGGTCTCGTACACCGGTGACACGGCGAGCACCTTGTCCCCCAGCCCGTCGACGACCGACTGCAGCCGCGCCAGCCGGTCGCCCAGGTTGGAACCGATGGACAGCACCACTCTGGTCATGGCAGCCGCTCTCCGCCGGCCGAGCCGGCGCCGTCGTCACGTGTCATAGCGTCCCGCCTGCCGGGACCACCGAACCGCGGCCGCCGCGGCGCGAGCGGCGCACCACCACCGCGACGTCGGCGAACTGCTGGGGGATCGGAGCCTGGGGCTTGTGCACCACCACCTCGACGGCGTGCACGCGCTGGTCGTCCATCACCTGGTCGGCGATCTGGGCTCCGACGGTTTCGATCAGATTGCGGGCGGGCCCGGCCACCACGTCGGCCGCCAATCGGGCCAGCGCGGCGTAGTCGTAGGTGTCGGCAAGTTCGTCGCTGGCCGCCGCGCCGGCCAGGTCGATCCACACGGTGATGTCGACGACGAAGTCCTGACCGTTGGCGCGCTCGTGGTCGAAAACTCCGTGTTGACCGCGAACCTTCAACCCGCGCAATTCGATTCGATCAGCCATTGTCTCCAGCCAGTTCAGTGTGCGACCCGTCGGTCCAGGCCGCTACGACCTTGACCGCATCGACCGTGGCCCGCACGTCGTGCACCCGCACCCCCCAGGCCCCGTGTAATGCGGCCAGCGCGGAAACCACCGCGGTGGCGGTCTCACGCCCATCGGGCGGACGCGGGGAACCGTCGGGCCCGGCTAACAACGTACCGAGGAACCGTTTGCGCGATGCACCCAGGAGCACCGGGATGCCGGTGGCGACCAACTGCGGCAGGGCATGCAGCAGGGCCCAATTGTGTTGTCCCGTCTTGGCGAAACCCAATCCGGGATCGATCATCAGCTGACCGGGGTCGACACCGGCGGACACCGCGGCGTCCACGCTGGCCAGCAGCTCGTCACGCACCTCGGCGACCACGTCGTGGTACTGCGGCGCGGCGTGCGGCCGCTCGGCCGATACCGATCGCCAATGCATCAGCACCCAGGGCACCTTCGCGTCGGCCAGCAGCGGCGCCATCGCGGGATCGACGCGGCCGCCGGACACGTCGTTGACGATCCGCGCTCCGGCGCACAGCGCCGCCCGCGCGACATCGGCGTGCATGGTGTCGATGCTGACGGTAACGCCCTGTGCCGCAAGGTCTTTGATGACGGGGATGACTCGAGACGTTTCGACGCGCGGATCGATCCGGGTGGCGCCGGGCCGGGTCGACTCTCCCCCGACGTCAATGATGTCGGCGCCGTCGGCGACCAGGGCCAAACCCTGCGCGACGGCCTTGTCGGGGTCCAGATAGCGGCCGCCGTCGGAGAACGAATCGTCAGTGACGTTCAGAACTCCCATTACCTGCACAGGCGCCAGGCTCACTTACGCAGGATCAGGTCGAGCGCTTCGGCTCGAGAAGCTGCGTTGGTTTTGAACAGACCGCGCACCGCCGAGGTGGTGGTCACCGCGCCGGGCTTGCGGACCCCGCGCATCGCCATGCACAGATGCTCGGCCTCGACCACGACGATCACGCCGCGCGGATTGAGCTTTTTCACCAGCGCGTCGGCGATCTGGCTGGTGAGTCGCTCTTGTACCTGGGGTCGCTTCGAGTACAGGTCGACCAGCCGCGCGATCTTCGACAGGCCGGTGACCCTGCCGTCGTTGCCCGGGATGTAGCCGACATGGGCCACCCCGTGGAACGCCACCAAGTGGTGCTCGCACGTGGAGTACAACGGGATTTCCTTGACGAGCACCAGCTCGTCGTGATCCTCGTCGAACATGGTGTTCAACACGCTGTCGGGATCGGTGTAGAGCCCGGCGAACATCTCGCGATAGGCGCGGGCGACGCGCGCCGGCGTTTCCCGCAGGCCGTCCCGGTCGGGGTCTTCGCCGATCGCGTGCAGCAGCTCACGGACCGCGGCCTCGGCGCGGTCCTGATCGAACACCCGCGTCGTGGGCGTCGCAGTATCCGGCCCCGAACCGTTTATGGCCATCGAATCCTCCGTTTGCTCAGCCGTGGGCCGGCGGGTTGGACCGGCTCACGTCGTCATCCTGCCGCTCGGGCGAGGCACCCTCCGGGGCGGGTTGGCCGGGCGGCGGATACGGCGGGTACGGCGGGTAGGCGGGGCGCGCCTGACCGGGGTGACCCGCGCCGCCCTGGTGACCGGGATAACTTTGCTGACCACCCGGGTGACCCTGCTGTCCGGGGTAGCCCTGCGGGCCGGGGTAACCGCGGGCCGGTTGCTGCCAGTAGGGCTGCTGCCCCGAATGCGCGGGCGGATGCCAGTAAGTGGGCTGTTGCTGCTGCGGTGGCCATCCCGGCGCACGCCAGCCGGCCGGGGCGCCGTAGTCGGGTTGGGTAGGCCCCTGCGGCTCGCCCTGACGGTTACCGCTGCCTTGCCCACCATGAGAACCGTTGCCGCCGTTGGCGTTTCGATCAGCCTCCACCCGGGCGGCTTCGCTGGCCCGCGCGATGGCCGCCTTGAAGGCCGGCTCGGGGGTGGGCGGCGGCCAGGGCTCGCCGCGCTCGATGGCCAACTCGCCGGGCGTCTTGATCGGCGGTTTGTCCGACGGGATGCGGCCGCCGAAGTCGTCGAACATGGTGAGCCGGGGCCGCTTTTCTACGCCGGAGAAGATGCTCTCCAGCTCGGCCCGGTGCAGGGTTTCCTTTTCCAGCAGCTGGCCGGCCAGGATGTCAAGTATGTCGCGGTATTCGGTGAGGATCTCCCACGCTTCGGTGTGGGCGGCCTCGATCAGCTTGCGGATCTCGTCGTCGATATCGCGCGCGACCTCGTGTGAATAGTCCGCCTGCGTTCCCATGGTGCGGCCCAAGAACGGGTCGCCGTGTTCCGAACCGTATTTGACGGCACCGAGTTTGGAGCTCATGCCGAATTCGGTGACCATCGCGCGCGCGATCTTGGTCGCCTGCTCGATGTCGGACACCGCGCCGGTCGTCGGCTCCCGGAAGACCAGCTCTTCGGCGGCGCGTCCACCCATGGCGAACACCAACTGCGCGATCATCTCCGAGCGGGTCCGCAGGCCCTTGTCTTCCTCGGGTACCGCCACCGCGTGCCCGCCGGTCCGGCCCCGGGCCAGGATCGTCACCTTGTATATCGGCTCGATATCGGGCATCGCCCAGGCCGCCAGGGTGTGCCCGCCCTCGTGGTAGGCGGTGATCTTCTTTTCCTGCTCGCTGATGATCCGGCCCTTGCGGCGCGGCCCGCCGATCACCCGGTCGACCGCCTCCTCCAGCGCGGCGCTGGTGATAACGGTGCCGTTCTCGCGGGCGGTCAGCAGCGCCGCCTCGTTGATGACGTTGGCCAGGTCGGCACCCGTCATCCCGACGGTCCGCTTGGCCAGTCCGGCGAGGTCGGCGTCCGGGCCGATCGGCTTGCCCTTGGAGTGCACTTCCAGCACCGCTTTGCGGCCCGCCAGGTCCGGGTTGGACACCGGGATCTGGCGGTCGAAGCGGCCCGGGCGCAGCAGCGCCGGGTCCAGGATGTCCGGCCGGTTGGTGGCCGCGATCAGGATGACGCCGGCGCGCGGGTCGAAGCCGTCCATTTCCACCAGCAGCTGGTTCAGCGTCTGCTCGCGCTCGTCGTGGCCGCCGCCCAGGCCCGCGCCGCGTTGGCGGCCCACCGCGTCGATCTCGTCGACGAAGATGATGCACGGGTTGTTCTGCTTGGCCTGTTCGAACAGGTCGCGCACCCGGGAGGCTCCGACACCGACGAACATCTCGACGAAGTCGGAGCCCGAAATCGTGAAGAACGGAACTCCCGCCTCTCCGGCGACCGCGCGGGCCAGCAGCGTCTTACCGGTGCCCGGCGGCCCGTACAGCAGCACGCCCTTGGGGATCTTGGCGCCCAGGGCCTGGTAGCGGCCGGGGTTTTGCAGGAAGTCCTTGATCTCGTAAAGCTCCTCGACCGCCTCGTCGACGCCGGCGACGTCGGCGAACGTGGTCTTGGGCATGTCCTTGGAAAGCTGCTTGGCGCGTGACTTGCCGAACCCGAAGCCCATCCGGGCGCCGCCCTGCATGCGGGAGAACATCACGAACAGCCCCACCAGCAGCAGCAGCGGCAGGACGTAGACCAGCAGCTCGCCCAGGATGCTGCCCTGGTTGACGACGGTGCTGACCTTCGCGTTCTTGGCGCTCAGCGCATTGAACAGGTCCACCGCGTAGCCGCTGGGAAACTTGGTGATGACCTTGTCGGAATTGTCGGTGTCCCCATTGCCCTTTTTCAGGGTCAATCGCAGTTGCTGTTCCCGGTCGTCGATTTGTGCGCTTTTGACGTTGTCGCCGTTGATCTGGGACATCGCCACGGACGTGTCGACCGGCTTATAGCCGCGGGTGTCGTCGCTGAAGTAGAAGAACGACCAACCGAGCAGCACCACGACAGCAATTGCCGTGATGGTGCGAATAACGTTTTTCCGGTTCATCAATCATCGGCCTTGTCGGCCAGGTCCTTCCCCGATATACACGCAGCTGGAAAAGTCCAGGCTACCGCTAGCGGCGATCGCCAGCTCCGGCAGAGCCGGGGCGCAGCGGGTCGCCGCCATCGTGCCCGGCGGCGATCGCCAGCTCCGGCAGAGCCGGGGCGCAGCGGGTCGCCGCCATCGTGCCCGGCGGCGATCGCCAGCTCCGGCAGAGCCGGGGCGCAGCGGGTCGCCGCCATCGTGCCCGGCGGCGATCGCCAGCTCCGGCAGAGCCGGGGCGCAGTCCTCCCGCAAGCGGGAGGTGCCCCCAGGTCGCCGCCGTCCTTCTCAGTTAACGACGGGCAGTTCCCGACTACTCGTAATACCGGGCCTCAATCACATTGCCGTCCGGATCAGCGAAGTAGTACCCCTGCGGCGCCCACCCCCGCGCGCCGAAGCTGCGGTTCAGCCGCGCGCTGGTATTTACGCCTTCGGCCTGCAGCCGCCGGTCCAACGCGTCGTATTCGGCCTTGGGCAGTGCCAGGCAGACATGATTGACCGGGTGCCCGGCGCTGCCCTCGACGCGGGTCAGAGTCTCGGTGGCCGAGACGCTTTCGGCCGGCATCAAGTCGATGATGGAATCCGCGCAGACCCGCACGCTGGGGAACGGCGCGTCGCCTGCCTCGAATTCGTCGAACCGGACGGGCTCGAGCCCGACGACGCGGGTGTAGAAGTCCATCGCGATCGGCGGGTTTTTCGTCCAGAGCACCACATGGTCCAGTCGCATCGAGCCGAGTATTCCCGGCTTTCGACCCATCGGTGCCGCTATTCGGCTAAGCCGGACCGGTCGGGGCCTTCTCAGCCAGCAACCGTTGTGCTTTGGTGGGACGGTGCCCCCGACCGAACGGTTAGTAGAGACCAATGGTGTGCGATTACGGGTGCTCGAAGCGGGCGACCGCGGGGCGCCCGTGGTGCTCCTGGCGCATGGCTTCCCGGAGCTGGCCTACTCCTGGCGCCACCAGATATCCGTCCTCGCCGACGCGGGCTACCACGTGCTGGCGCCCGATCAGCGCGGCTACGGCGGTTCGGATCGTCCGGACGCCGTGGACGACTACGACATTCATCAGTTGACCGCCGACCTGGTCGGCCTGCTCGACGACGTCGGCGCGCCGCGCGCCGTGTGGGTCGGGCACGACTGGGGTGCCGCCGTGGTGTGGAATGCCCCACTGCTGCACCCGGACCGGGTGGCGGCCGTCGCCGCGCTGAGCGTGCCGGTGACGCCACGCCCGCACGTGGCGCCGACGAAGGCGTGGCGCAAGATGTTCGGCGAGAACTTCTTCTACATCCTGTACTTCCAGGAGCCCGGTGTCGCCGACGCCGAATTGAACGCCGATCCCGCCCGGGTGATGCGACGCATGATGGGCAGCCTGCGAACCGACGGCAAGGATGCGCTGGTTCGGATGGCCACCCCCGGGCCGGAAGGTTTTGTCGATCGGTTGCCCGAGCCGGACGGACTGCCGGACTGGATAACCCAGGACGAGCTCGATCACTACATCGCCGAGTTCAGCCGCACCGGCTTCACCGGCGGCCTGAACTGGTATCGCAATTTCGACCGCAACTGGGAGACCACCCCGGAACTGGACGGCGCGAAGATCTCGGTCCCGTGCTTGTTCATCGGCGGGACTGCCGATCCCGTGTTGTCGTTCACCCGCACCGACCGGGCCTCCGACGCGATCTCCGGCCCGTACCAACAGGTGATGATCGACGGCGCCGGACATTGGCTACAGCAGGAGCGACCCGACGAGGTGAATGCGGCCTTACTGGAATTTCTCAACGGATTGGATCTGCGATGAGCGCGCCCCTGCGTTTCGGTGTCTTCGTCACCCCGTTTCATCCCGTCGGCCAATCCCCAACGGTGGCATTGGAATACGACATGGAACGCGTCGTCGCGCTGGACCGGCTCGGATTCGACGAGGCGTGGTTCGGCGAACACCACTCCGGTGGCTATGAGCTGATCGCCTGCCCGGAGGTGTTCATCGCGGCGGCGGCCGAGCGAACCAAACACATCCGGCTGGGCACCGGCGTGGTATCGCTGCCCTACCACCATCCGCTCATGGTGGCCGACCGCTGGGTGCTGCTCGACCACCTGACCCGCGGGCGGGTGATGTTCGGCGCCGGGCCGGGCGCGCTGCCCTCGGACGCCTACATGATGGGCATCGACCCCATCGAGCAGCGCCGGATGATGCAGGAGTCGCTCGAGGCGATCCTGGCGCTGTTTCGCGCCGCGCCCACCGAGCGCATCGACCGGCACTCCGACTGGTTCACCCTGCGAGACGCGCAGTTGCACATCCGGCCCTACACCTGGCCGTATCCCGAAATCTCCACGGCGGCAATGATTTCCCCGTCGGGCCCACGGTTGGCCGGCGCGCTCGGCACCTCGCTACTGTCGCTGTCGATGTCAGTGCCCGGGGGCTACGCGGCGCTGGAAACCACCTGGGACGTGGTTCGCGAACAAGCCGAGAAGGTCGGCCGGGACGAGCCGGACCGCGCCGACTGGCGCGTCCTGAGCATCATGCACATCGCGGACAGCCGTGAACAGGCGATCGACGATTGCACCTACGGGTTGCAGGATTTCGCGAATTACTTTGGCGCCGCCGGATTTGTGCCGCTGGCCAACAGCGTGGAAGGCACCCAGACGCCGCACGAGTTCGTCGCCGACTATGCGGCGAAAGGAAACTGCTGCATCGGCACGCCTGAGGACGCCATCGCCCACATCGAGGACCTGCTCGACCGCTCCGGCGGCTTCGGCACCCTGCTGATGCTCGGCCACGACTGGGCCTCGCCGCAAGCGACGTACCACAGCTACGACCTGATGGCCCGCAAAGTGATTCCACACTTCAAACGACAACTCGAAGCTTCGCGCTCGTCGCATGACTGGGCCAGGGGCAAGCGCGACCAGCTGATCGGCCGGGCCGGCGAGGCCGTCGTCAAGGCCATCAGCGAGCACGTCGACGAGCAGAAAGACGCGGTGCACTGATGCGCGCAGCGGTATTGCGGGACGGCCGCATGGTCTACCGGGACGACGTACCCGACCCGATACCCGAAGCCGGCCAGGTGCTGGTGGGCGTGTGCGCCTGCGGAATCTGCGGCTCCGACCTGCACTTCGCCGCGCACGGCGCGCAGGTGCTGGAGATGAGCGATCGGGTGGCCGGCGGATCTGGCGCCATGCAAGTCGACCTGAACCACGACGTCTTCATGGGTCACGAGTTCAGCGCCGAGATACTTGAAGCCGGGCCGGATACCGAGACCCATCCACCGGGCACTCTGGTCACCTCGTTGCCGGTGCTGTTGTCCGCCAAGGGCGTCGAGCCGATCGTGTACAGCAACCACACCATCGGCGGTTACGCCGAACGGATGCTGTTGTCGGCGCCGCTGTTGCTGCCCGTCCCCAACGGCCTGGACGCCAAACGCGCATCCCTCACCGAGCCCATGGCGGTGGGACTGCACGCGGTCAACAAGTCCAATATCGCGCCCGGAGAGACGGCGCTGGTGCTCGGTTGCGGCCCGATCGGAATCGCCATCGTCGCCAGTCTGCGAGCGAAAGGCGTTGAAACCATTGTGGCGTCTGACTTTTCGCCCAAGCGGCGGGAGCTGGCCACCGCGATGGGAGCCCACCAGGCGCTGGACCCGGCGCAGGGCTCGCCCTTCGACACCGTCAAGCCCGCGGTGGTCTTCGAGGCAGTCGGCGTGCCCGGCGTCATCGACGACGTGCTGCTGCGGGCGCGGCCCGGCACCCGCCTGGTGGTCGCCGGCGTGTGCATGCAACCCGACACCGTGCATCCGTTCTTCGCGATCGCCAAAGAGATCAATGTGCAATTCGTCCTCGCTTACACCCCCAACGAATTCGGCGAGTCGCTGCGGGCGCTGGCCGAAGGCCACATCGACGTCAGCCCGCTGATCACCGGCGAGGTGGGGCTCGACGCGGTCGGTGCGGCATTCGACGACCTGTCCGACCCCGAACGGCACTGCAAGATTCTGATCACGCCCTGAGGTTTGTCGGGTCGGCCCTATCAATGTCAGTGGAGCTCGCTATAATCGAACGTATGTTCGAGTTACCGCCCGAGCCCTCCGCCCTGCTGGGGCTGATCGAGTCGACGCACCGCGAGGAATCGACTCTGGTGGCCCGCCGGCTGGCAGCGGTGGCCGCGTTGCTGCGGCACCGCGTGGCGACCGCTGAACGTCCGGAACGGGAGTACGCGGAAATCGACGGCTTCGAGCAGACCGCCGCCGAGATTGCCGCCGCGATGAACCTCTCCCCCATGGGCGCCAGCTACCTGGTGTCCTATGCGGAGGCGCTCGACGTCAGGCTGCCCAAGATCGCGGCCCTGCTGACAGCGGGCCGAACGGATTGGCGCACAGTGCGATTGATAATCGGTCGCACGGATCTGGTGACCGATGAAAAGCTCATCGCCGAGCTTGACCACTCGCTCGCCGACCGCATCGGCAACTGGCACGGCTGGTCCAGGCAGCGCATCGTCAACGCCGTCGACGCCGCCGTGCGAGCCACCGATCCCGATGCCGCACGCGAGCGTCGCCTCGCCGCCGAGGACGAGCGTTACGTCGCGATCAGCGCCGCGGCCGACGGGATGGCAGAGATTCACGGCTCGGTCGCGGCCGCCGCCGCGATGGCCTTCGACCGACGCTTGTCGCAACTCGCCAAGCAGGTGTGCCCCGCGGACCCGCGAACAATGGATCAGCGACGAGCCGATGCGTTGGCCGCGCTGGCTGACGGTCGTGAATTGAGTTGCGCCTGTGCACAAGGTGAGTGCCCGGCACGCGCTGATGGCCACGATCCCGTCGGTGATCGGGCTGGGGCGCGCGTCGTTATCAACGTCGTGGCCAGCGAACAGACCGTCCATGCCAACGGGACCGAGCCCGGCTATCTGGAAGGCTATGGCGTCATCGATGCCGAGCAGGTGCGCCAATTGGCCACGGCCGCATCGGTGCTCGTGGCAGATCCGGTCACCAGTCCGGTCGATGCTCTGCGGTACCAGCCAACGGCGGCATTGGAACGCGCCGTCCGGTGCCGCGACCTCACCTGTCGCTTCCCCGGATGTAGCCGGCCGGCGGTGCTCTGCGACCTCGACCACACGGTTCCGTTCAACCACCAGAATCCGGCGGCGGGTGGGCGCACCACCGCGGACAACCTCAAATGCCTTTGCCGTCAACATCATCGGCTGAAGACCTTCGGAGGATGGCGAGACGAACAACTCAGCGACGGCGCCGTAGTGTGGACGTCGCCGAGTGGACGGACCTATCGCACCTCGCCCGCCGGCGCGGACCTGTTCCCACAGCCGCACCGCCCGCCATGCGCGGCTCCCGTCCCACAGCGGCGAACCAGGTCACGGCAGCGAAGTGCGCGAATCACCCGAGCCCGCAGCCACAACCGCGAGCAGCGGCCGATCAACGAGGCCCGGACGCGGCTGGAGCAGGCGCGCCAGGAAGAAATCGCATCGCGTAAGTTCCGGAATCACATGCGCGACATGCTTTTCCTGTTCAAGGGCGCACCGAGCACCAGCCCATTCTGCACCTGGGTGAACGATCCTCGAGAACCGGAGGAGTTGCCGGCGGATTGGCGCCCGACGGGTCCGGCCCTGCAGCCCCTGCCGGACGACCCGCCGTTCTAGAACACCCTGCCGCCGGCGCTGATAATCGGGCTGCTGATCGTGATGGCTATCGTGTCAAACGGACTGTCGCGCCTCATCATTCGCATTTGCGATCTGACCGAAGCCGCTGGCGCCGGTCACCACATCGACAACGTTGCGGCGCGCTGGGACGAAATCCGATCCCACCGACGGCGGCCCAGCGGCTAGGGTGCCAGGCATGCCGATCGCAACGACCGTCTCTGAGTTGACCCGCCGATCGATCGCGGCGGCCGCGGCCGGCCTGATGATCGCCGCAATCTCGGCGTGCGATAAGCACAACCCACCGCAGCCCGGGGTCAACCCCCGCCAGGTCACGGTGGTGGGCACCGGGCAGGTGCAAGGCGTGCCGGACACCCTGACCGCCGACGTCGGCATCGAATTCAGTGCACCCGACGTCACCACCGCGATGAACCAGACCAACGATCGTCAACAGGCGGTCGTCGACGCACTGACCAAAGCCGGCATCGACCGCAAGGACATCAGCACCACCGAGGTCACGCTGTCGCCGGAATACAACAACCCGGCACCCAGCGGCACCGCGGCCATCACCGCCTACCGCGCCACCAACGCCATCGCGGTCAAGATCCACCCGACGGATGCGGCGTCGCGCCTGCTGGCCCTCATCGTGGACACCGGCGGTGACGCCACCCGGATCAAATCCGTCCGCTATTCCATCGCCGACGACTCGCAGCTGGTGAAGGACGCCCGGTCGCGCGCATTCAACGACGCCAAGAGCCGCGCCGACCAGTACGCCCAGCTGTCCGGGCTCCGGCTGGGCCGCGTGCTGTCCATCTCCGAGGCCACCGGCACCACCCCGCCTCCGGCCGGGGCGCCGCGGGCCATGCCGTCGATGGTGCCGCTGGAGCCCGGGCAGCAGACGGTGAACTTCTCGGTGACCGCGGTTTGGGAGCTGGACTGAGCCCGACGAGGCGGGACCACGGGCTACTGCTGGTAGACCCTGGGGTCCAGGGTGCCGATGTAGGACAGGTCCCGGTAGCGCTCGTCGTAATCGAGGCCGTAGCCGACGACGAAGTCGTTGGGAATGTCGAAGCCCACGTAGGCGATGTCGACGTGAGCGCCCTGCGCGTCGGGTTTGCGCAGCAGCGTGCACACCCGCAACGAACGCGGATGCCGCGTTTTGAGGTTGCGCAGCAGCCAGGACAGCGTCAGGCCCGAGTCCACGACGTCCTCCACGATCAACACGTCGCGGCCCTCGATATCGCGGTCCAGGTCCTTGAGGATCCGCACCACACCCGACGAGGACGTCGATGACCCGTACGAACTGACGGCCATGAATTCGAACTGGGTGGGCAGCGGGATCGCGCGGGCCAGATCGGTGACGAAGATCACAGCGCCCTTGAGCACGGTGATCAGCAGCAGGTCCTGTCCCGTCTCGGCGGCGGCGTCGCGGTAGTTGTCCCCGATCTCGCGGCCGAGTTCGGCGATTCGCGCCTGAATTTGCGCCGACGTCAGCAGGACAGACTTGATATCCCCCGGGTACAGCTCCGCGGGCTGGGTTGGGGTGATCGCCGAGGAGATCTGGGCCACGCCCACAGAGTGCCACGACGACGGGCGAATAACCAACGGCAGCCCCGATATTGCGGCTAATGGATGGCTTTGCCGACCGGCTCGCGCCACAGCGTCAGCACGCCGTCGCGGCGGCCCGCGAACAATCGTTGATCCGGCACCGATGACCCCACGGCCACCCCGCCCTGCCCGTGCCACCCGGTGACCAGGGCGTCGACCCCGCGAATCTGCTTGTCGGTCAGGTTGGTTGCGCCACCTGCCAACAGCCAGGCGCGGATCACCCGGCGCCGCACCGGGGCAGCCAGCGTCGCCAAAGCCCGCACGTGCAGGCCGGCGTCCGTCGTGGCGTCGGACAGCGCCCGCGCGGCCAGCGCGTCGATCAACTCGGAGTCCTCTCGCAACGCCGTCGCGGTGCGGGCCAGCGCCTCGGCCACACCGCCGCCGAGCACGTCCTCGAGCAGCGGCAGTACCTCGTTGCGCAGCCGGGACCGGGTGAACCGGCGATCATCGTTGTGCGGGTCCTGCCAGGGGGTCAGCCCCAGCTCCCGGCAGGCGGCGTGCGTGACGGCGCGTCGCACCTCCAACAACGGCCGGCACCACGGCGGGTCGTAGGGACGCATCCCGGCAATCGAGCGCACCCCGGACCCGCGGCCCAGCCCCAGCAACACCGTCTCAGCCTGGTCGTCGAGGGTGTGACCCAACAGCACCGGGCCGCTGTGGGAGGCGCTCAGCGCGGCGTAGCGGGCCGCGCGGGCCGCCGCCTCGGGACCACCCTGGTTGCCCACCTGCACCCGGACCACTTGGGCGCCAACGCATCCCAACGAGATGGCCTGCGCCCGGGCGGTGTCGGCGACGGCCGCGGAACCGGGTTGCAGGCCGTGGTCGACGACCACCGCCGTGGTGGGCCGCAGCTGGGCCGCGACCGCGGTGAGCGCCAGGGAATCGGGGCCACCGGACAGCGCCACACACCACTGGTCGACGGTGGCGAGGTGGGTCTTGCCGAACGCCTCGACAGCCGCGCGCAACCGGCCTACAGCACCCTGTCGATCCATCGCCGGGGTTCTTCGATCTCGGTGGGCAGCGGCAGCGTCTCGGGGCCCGTCCAGATGGCGTTGAACCGCGCCATCCCCACCTGGCCGACGACGTGGTCGACGAACGCCTTGCCGCGGGTGTACTGGCTGAGCTTGGCATCAAGCCCGAGCAGTGCGCGCAGCAGACGCTGCAGCGGCGGCTGCTTGCGGTGGCGGCGCTCGTCGAACCGGCGGCGGATGGTGGCCACCGACGGCACCGCCATCGGGCCGACGGCGTCCATGACGTGGTCGGCATGGCCCTCCAGCAGGGTGCCCAGCACCAGCAGCTGGTCGAGCGCCTGCCGCTGCGGTTCGGACTGCACCGCGCGCACCAGCCCGAGGATCCCCGACGAGTTGGCATCGGAAGCCGCGTTCCCGTCGCCCCGGTTGCGGACGTAGTCGGCGAGCCGGCCGATCACCTGCCCCAGATCCTCACCGGCGTCACGGGTCAGCACGCCCAGCGCCTGCGACATGTAGTCGGGCAACCACGGGTTGGCGGTGAACTGCACTCGATGGGTGACCTCGTGCAGGCACACCCACAGCCGGAAGTCGGACGGCTCGATCCGGAGCTGCCGCTCGACGGCGATGACGTTGGGATACACCAGCAGCAGGCAGCCGGTCCTGGACCCGTTGGTGGCGGCGAACGGGTCGTATTGGCCGAGAATCCCCGACGACACGTAGGCCAGGACGGCACCCGTCTGTGCGCCGGTGACCCGACCGGTGAGAAACCCGCGCGGCTTCTCGGCGCCGTTCATCATCACCCGCATCGACTCGGTGGCGGCGGCGATCCAGTCGGGGCGGTCGACGATGCGGGCGGGCGGCACCTGGCCCTTGTCAAAGCCGTCGGTGACCAGGCCGGTGACCTCGCGGACCAACGGTTCGGCTTTGACGGACGCGCCGGCGAGTTCGTCGACCACCTGGCGGCGGGTGTAGTCGCTGGACGGCGGACCCGGCCGGGCCAGCCGCCGGCCGACCGTGGCCGCGAACCGCCAGTCGACGGCGGTACCCAGCGTCAGATCCGGCGCCGGCGTCATGAGCACCCGCAGGACCACAACCGGGTCGCCAGCGCGTCCATCACGTTGCGGCCGTTCGGGCCGGCGTTGTTGGAGATGAACGCGAAGGTGAGCACCCGGCCGCTGCGGTCGGTGAGCACGCCGGCCAGCGCGTTGATGGCGGTCAGCGAGCCGGTTTTGGCCCGCAACCAGCCCGCGGGGCCCTGGGCGGTGGAGGCGTCGGTGAAGCGATCGGCCAACGTGCCGCTGCCGGCGGCGATCGGCAGCAGATCCAGCAACGCCCGCAGCGACGGCTGGTCGGGCCCCGCCGCGGCCTGCAGCACGCCGTCGAGCGTCTTGGCCGTCAGCCGGTCGTCGACCGAGAGCCCACTGGAATCCAGCAGCGCCACGCCCGTGGTGTCGACGTGGGCGGTGGTCAGCCGGTTGGTCACCGCGTCGGCGGCGCCGGCGAAGCTGCGCGGCCGATTGATCGCGGCCGCCACCTCGCGGGCGATGCTTTCGGCCAGCACGTTGTCGGAGTGGTCCATCATCTCGGACAACCGCTGGACCAGCGGCGCCGACTGCACGACCGCCAGCTGCCGAGCGCCCGACGGCGCGTTGGCGATCGTCACGGCGTTCGGGTCCAGACCCAGCGCCTTGGCCAGCTCCCGGCCGGCATCCAGGGCCGGGGTCCGGGACCGCCTCGAGTTGACCGTCGATGGCTGGATGCGGCCGGCATCGATCATCACAGACTCGATCGGCGCGATGTCGCCGTTGTCGACGTCGGCGAGGTCCCAGCCCTGCGCCATCGTCGGCCCGCTGAACGCCGAGGTGTCGACCTGCACCGCGGTCGGCGTCACGCCGCTGCGGCGGATCTGTTCGACGAGGTCGCTGAGCCGCGCCGACCCCCGATACCAGGTGTCCACGCCCGGCGGCGCCGCCGACAGCGCGGGATCGCCCGCACCTACCAACACGACGGGGCCCTGGGCGTTCTGGCTGCCGGCCACCACGCGGGTGCTGATCCGGGCCTGACGATCCAGCGTCAGCAAGGCGGCCGCCGCCGTGAGCACCTTGTTGGTGGACGCCGGCACCAGCGGCATGTCGTCGGCCACCTGCCACAACTCTTTACCGGTGATGGCGTCGGTGACCCGTCCGCCCAGCCGGCCCAGGTTGGGATCGCCGGCCACCGGTGCCAGCATCGCGCTGACTCCCGGTCCGCTGGGTAGCTCGGCGGTGTCGCTCACCGGGACCATCCCCGGCTTCACCGTCGGCGCGTGCGGGGGCGGTATCGGGGCATGCGCGCTGTTGGCGCCGTGCCCGGCCGTGGTGAAGAACGTCGCCGCGACCACGACGGCGGCGACAAACACCAGCACGCCCAACCCGATGAGCACTGGGGTGGATTTTTGCCAGCGAGTACGGGCCATCACTCTCCTGACTGTCTGAACCCATTCTGCCGAATCGGCGCCGATGCGCTCGACTAGGGTGTAGCAGAGCAAAATTGGCCTGCCCGATCAGACACCTTCCCGACCAGACCCTTCCTCAACAGACGCCTGCTTAACAGACAAGGAGCCGACGCGGTGGAATTCGACGTGACCATCGAGATCCAAAAGGGCCAGCGGAACAAGTACGAGGTCGACCACGAGACTGGACGGCTACGTCTGGACCGCTACCTGTACACCGCGATGGCCTACCCGACCGACTACGGCTTCATCGAGGACACCCTCGGCGAAGACGGTGACCCGCTGGACGCGATGGTGTTGCTGCCGCAGTCGGTGTTTCCCGGCGTGATCGTGGAGGCTCGCCCGGTGGGCATGTTCCGGATGACCGACGAGAAGGGCGGCGACGACAAGGTGCTGTGCGTCCCGGCCGGCGACCACCGCTGGGAGCACATCCAGGACATCGGCGACGTTCCGGAATTCGAGCTGGACGTGATCAAGCACTTCTTCGTGCACTACAAGGACCTGGAACCGGGCAAGTTCGTCAAGGCCGCGGACTGGGTTGGCCGCGAGGAGGCCGAGGCGGAGATCCAGCGCTCGATCGAGCGGTTCAAGGCCGAAGGACACTGAACCACCCCGGCGCCCGCTGACGGCGCATTGATGCTGTCGGCGTAACCGCGCCGGCGCCGCGGCGGGATTCTCGGTGGCATCCTGGCGATGTGACCCCGGCGCTGCATTTCGCCGCCAACTTCTGGTGGCTGGTTTTTCCGCTGGGCGGTGTGATCGGCGGCGCACTGCGGGCCATCGGCGCCGCGAACGAGCGGCGAGCCGAGCGCCGGATGGAGCGGTACCGGTTGAAGCAGCAGGCCAAGATCGCGGTGGCCGAGGCGGCCGGGCGCGGGCGGACCAACGAGCAGGCCGACCGGCGCGAACTCGCCAAGCTCGTTGCCGCGCACGACCGTACCGACGCCCGGTGGTTCGACTACGAGGTCGACATCGCGAAGCTGTTGGACTTCCCGCTGATGACCAACATGCGCGACCCGCTCACCATCGCGTTCCACAAGGCGAAGCGGCGCGCCGATTTGCTGCGGCCGGAACCGCCCGACGCTCTGGTGGGCAACCGGGATGCGCTGCTGGACTATCGCGATGCCGTGCACGAGTACCTGAGCGCGTTCGAGATCGCCGAGACCGAGGCGATCCGGCGGCGGCGCAGCGACTTCTCGGCCGACGACCAGCAGCGGCTGGCGCGCGCGGCGAACCTGCTGCACCTGGCCAACGACGACGCGGCGACGCGTGAGGAACGCCAGAACGCCTATGCGCGGGCGACCAAAGAGCTGGACGGCCTGATCGCACTTCCCGCCCCCGCCCGGGCCGCCATCGAACAGCGCATCGCGGGGCAGATCGAGGCCTAGCGGCGATCGCGAGCGCGGCGCAGCCGGGTGAAGCGGGTCGCCGCCATCCAGGCCTAGCGAAGGCCGGTCACGCCCCGGCGCGAGCGACGCGGCGATTGCGCAGGATGCTCCAGCCCAGCGACGCCGCGATGAACACCACGCCGACCGAGGCGGTGACCGCCTCGGGCACCTCGAAGCGCGGCTCGACGGAGGCCAGCATGATGACGGCCAGCGCCCCGATCGCCCAATGTGCGCCGTGTTCCAAGTACACGTACCGGCCCAACGCCTCCTGCCGGACCAAATAGATGGTGATCGACCGGACGAACATCGAGCCGACCAGCCCCAGCCCCAGCGCGATGACGACGGGGTCGGAGGTGATGGCGAACGCGCCGGTGACGCCATCGAAGGAGAAGGCGGCGTCGAGCACTTCGAGGTACCCGAACAAGGCCAGACCGGCCCAACCGGTCGCCGCACCGGGCGCACCGGCGTCGGTGTCGGACGGCCGAAACGCCCGGCTCAATCCGTTGACCACCAGGTAGGTGACCATGCCCAGCAGGCCGGCGGTCAGCACCGTGGCCGCCTCGTCACCCGAGTGCGTCAACCGGGTGCCCACCAGCACCAGCACCACACCGGTGACCACCAGCGACACCTGCCCGAGCCGCCCGATGCGTGCGAAGGGGATTTCAATCCACTTGAGCCACTTGATGTCTCGGTCAAAAAAGACGAAATCCAGGAACAGCATCAAGAGGAAGATTCCACCGAACCCGGCGATCTGCGGGTGGGCGGCGATGACCAGCTTTTCGTAGCTGGGCGACCCGTCGGGAAACTCCAGCGCGCCGTGCGGCGGTGGATGCAGGGCCAGCTCCATCGCGCGCACCGGGTCGAGCCCCGCGGTCGCCCAGACGATGAGCAGCGGGAAGAGCAGTCGCATGCCGAACACCGCGACGAGGATCCCGATGGTCAGGAACATCCGCTGCCAGAAGCGGCTCATCCGTTTCAGGACCGAGGCGTTGATGATGGCGTTGTCGAACGACAACGACACCTCGAGAGCGGCCAGCACCAGCAGCAGGTAAAGACCCTTGAAGCCGCCGTAGGCGTATCCGAGGCCCAGGGCCGCCGCGGTGACCACCAGCGAAATCCCGAAGGTGCGCAAAGCGGACATGGATCCTTCCCCCGACAGCCGCCCACACTAGCGAACCGGATCGTCGCGGCGGGCATTCGCCGCGGGCCGCATAGAATTTTCAAATTGTGGCGATAGATCGGGGTAGTCGGCCGAGCGCGCCGCCGTCCCGATGACCGAGATCAGTGCCTCACAGGGGCCGGTGGCGCGCGGCAGCATGGCCCGGGTCGGCACCGCCACCGCAGTGACGGCGCTGTGCGGTTACGCGGTGATCTATCTGGCCGCTCGTGACCTGGCGCCGAGCGGTTTCTCGATATTCGGGGTGTTCTGGGGGGCTTTCGGACTGGTCACCGGCGCGGCCAACGGGCTGCTGCAGGAAACCACCCGGGAAGTCCGCTCGACTCCGTATATCAGCGACCTGGCCGCGTTACCGGTGCCCGGCGAACCCCGCACCCACCCGATGCGCGTCGCCATGCTGGTCGGGGTGGCCGCCGCCGTCCTGATCGCCGGCAGCTCGCCGCTGTGGAGCGGGCGGGTGTTCGTCGACGCGCGGCTGCTGTCGGTGGCACTGCTGTCCGTCGGGCTGGCCGGGTTCTGCGTGCACGCCACCCTGCTGGGCATGCTGGCCGGCACCAACCAGTGGACCCGCTACGGCGCGTTGATGGTCACCGACGCCGTCATCCGGGTGATGGTGGCCGCGGCCACCGTGGCGCTGGGATGGCGCCTGGTCGGTTTCCTGTGGGCGACGGTGGCGGGCGCGATCGCCTGGCTGATCCTGCTGGTGGCCTCGCCCGCGACCAGGGCCACCGCCCGCCTGCTGACCCCCGGGGGCACCGCGACATTTCTGCGCGGCGCGGCGCATTCGATCACCGCGGCGGGCGCCAGCGCCATCCTGGTGATGGGGTTTCCGGTGCTCTTGAAGCTGACCAGCGCCGAGCTCGGCGCGCAGGGTGGGGTGATCATCCTGGCCGTCACGCTGACCCGCGCGCCGCTGCTGGTGCCGCTGACGGCCATGCAGGGCAACCTGATTGCGCATTTTGTCGACGAGCGCAGCGACCGCCTCCGGGCGCTGCTCGCCCCGGCGGCGATCGTCGGGGCGATCGGCGCGGTAGGGGTGTTGGCCGCGGGCGTGGTGGGCCCGTGGCTGTTGCGGGTCGCCTTCGGGCCGCAGTATCACGCCAGCAGCGCGCTGCTGGCGTGGCTGACCGCGGCCGCGGTGGCGATCGCCATGCTGACGCTGACCGGGGCGGCGACGGTGGCCGCCGCGTTGCACCGCGCCTATTCACTGGGCTGGGTGAGCGCCACGGTCGCCTCGGGACTGCTGCTGTTGCTGCCGTTGTCCCTACAGACCCGCACCGTGGTCGGGTTGCTGTGCGGGCCGGCGGTGGGGATCGGCGTCCATCTGGCGGCGCTGTCCCGCGCCACGCGCTCTACCGGCTGATATGACCTGCACCAGCGTGTACCTTGTGGGCTTAGATGGGTACTGCAACGCATTATTCGGTCGTCTGGGTCGTCATTCCCGCCTTCAACGAAGCCGCTGTCATCGGCGAGGTGGTCGCCGATGTGCGCTCGGTATTCGACCATGTCGTCTGCGTGGACGACGGCAGCACCGACGACACCGGTGAGATCGCCCTGCATGCCGGAGCTCACCTGGTCCGGCATCCGATCAATCTCGGGCAGGGTGCGGCCATCCAGACCGGCGTGGAGTACGCCCGCAGGCAGCCGGGGGCCGAGCTCTTCGCCACGTTCGACGCCGACGGTCAACACCGGGTCAAGGACCTGGCGACCATGGTCGACCGGCTGCGCGCGGGTGACGTCGACGTCGTCATCGGTACCCGGTTCGGCACCCAGCAGGGGGCCCGGCCGCCGTTGGTCAAACGGATCGTGTTGCGGACCGCCGCGCGGCTGAGCCGCCGCGGCCGCCGGCTCGGGCTGACCGACACCAACAACGGGTTGCGGGTGTTCAACAAGAAGGTCGCCGACGGGTTGGACATCACCATGAGCGGCATGAGCCACGCCAACGAGTTCATCACGTTGATCGACGAAAACCATTGGCGCGTCGCTGAAGAACCGATCGAAGTGCTCTACACCGAATACTCGAGGTCGAAGGGGCAGCCCCTGCTCAACGGCGTCAACATCATTTTCGACGGGTTCCTGCGAGGGCGGCTCCCGAGATGAAAAGGGTTGGAAGATGAACTGGATTCAGGTGCTGCTGATCGGATCGATCGTCGCGCTGCTGGTCTACCTGCTGCGCTCGCGCCGCAACGCGCGGTCCCGGGCGTGGGTCAAGGTCGGCTATGTGGTGTTCGTGCTGGCCGGCATCTACGCGGTGCTGCGGCCCGATGACACCACGGTGGTGGCGCACTGGTTCGGGGTGCGCCGCGGCACCGACCTGATGCTCTACGCGTTGATCATGGCGTTCTGCTTCACCACGCTCAGCACCTACATGCGGTTCAAGGACTTGGAGCTGCGCTATGCGCGGCTGGCGCGAGCGGTGGCGTTGGACGCCGCGCAGGTGCCCGAAGCGGGTTAGCCGGCCCGGCTTTGCCGGAAGAATTCCACCGTGCGGGCCACCCCGTCGGATAGCTTAACCTTGGGCTTCCAGCCCAAAACCTTTGCGGCCGCGTCGATGTCGAGGCAGGAGCGCTTGAGGTCGCCGAGCCGCGGCGGCGCGAATTCCGGGTCGTCGGGTCCCCCGACCGCGGCCGCCACCGCCGAATGCAGTTGGCGGTCCGAGGTTTCGATGCCGGTGCCGACGTTGAAGCGCTGCCCGCCGCCGGCGTCCCCGGCCGCCTTGACGAAGGCGTCCACGACGTCGTCGACGTAGACGTAGTCGCGGGTGTTGCTGCCGTCCCCGAAAACCTTGGTGGGCTTACCCGACAGCAGCGCCTGCGCGAAGATCGCCACCACGCCGGCCTCGCCGTGCGGATCCTGGCGGGGGCCATAGACATTCGCCGGGGCGATGTGCGAGCAGTCCAGCCCGTACAGGTGGCGGAAGGTGTTCAGGTAGATCTCGCCCGCCACCTTGCCCGCGGCATACGGCGACGCCGGATCGGCCGGCACGGTCTCGGGAGTGGGGTACCGCGGTGGGGTGCCGTAAATGGATCCGCCCGAGGAGGTGTGCACGATCTTGCGGACCTGCGCCCGGCGGGCCGCCTCGGCCAGGCGCACCGTGCCGATCACGTTGACCGAGGCGTCGAATTGCGGGTCGGCCACCGAGTGCCGCACGTCGATCTGGGCCGCCAAGTGAAACACCACCTCCGGGCGGTGCTCGTCGAGGATGGCCTCCAGGTCGGAGGTCACGATGTCCGCCTCGACGAAGGCGTAAGCCGGGTTGTCGGCCAGATGCTCGAGGTTGGTCGCGCGGCCGGAGGCGAAGTTGTCCAGCCCCACCACCGCATGACCGTCGGCTAACAGACGGTCGACTAGCGTCGAGCCGATGAATCCGGCTGCCCCGGTAACCAGTGCACGCACCGGCCCACCATACATAGCGACCGCGGCCGGCGCGCTCATCGCGGTGCAGCTGGCGGTGCGCGCGGTGCTGGCGTTCGGCGGCTACTTCTACTGGGACGACCTGATCCTCATCGGCAAGGCCGGCACCCACAACCTGCTGGCGCCGTCGTATCTGTTCGACGACCACGACGGGCACGTCATGCCCGGCGCATTTCTGCTCGCCGGCACCATCATCCGGCTGGCGCCGCTGAACTGGACCTGGCCGGCGGTCAGCCTGCTGGCGCTGCAACTGCTGGCGTCGCTGGCGTTGTTGCGCGCGCTGTACGTCATCCTGGGCTGGCGCCCGGTGCTGCTGATCCCGTTCACGTTCGCGTTGTTCACCCCGCTGGCCGTGCCCGGATTCGCGTGGTGGGCTGCGGCGCTGAACTCGCTGCCGATGCTGGCCGCGCTGGCCTGGGTGTGCGCCGACGCGGTCCTGCTGGTACGCACCGGCAAACAGCGGTACGCGGTGACCGGGGTGTTGGTCTACCTCGGCGGGCTGCTGTTCTTCGAGAAGGCGGCGGTGATCCCGTTCGTCGCGTTCGCGGTGGCAGCGCTGCTGTGCCACGTGACCGGCGATCGGAGCCCGAAGTCGGCGCTGGCGACGGTGTGGCGGGCCGGCCTGCGACTGTGGATCGCCGCCCTGGCCCTCACCGCGGCCTGGATCGCGCTGTACCTGGCGGTGGTCAACCAGCGCCGGTGGAGTTCGGACCTGTCGATGACGTGGCGGCTGCTGATGCGCTCGATCACGCACGGCATCGTGCCCGGGCTGGCCGGCGGGCCGTGGCACTGGGACCGGTGGGCGCCGGCCTCCCCCTGGGCGACGCCGCCGCCGTCGGTGATGGCGCTGGGCTGGCTGGTGCTGGCCGCGATCGTGGCGGCGTCGCTGCTGCGCAAGGAGCGCATCGGGCCGGTGTGGCTGATCGCCGTCGGCTACGCCGTGGCCTGCCAGGTGCCGATCTATCTGATGCGGTCGTCGAAGCAGACCGCGCTGGAACTCGCCCAGACGCTGCGCTACCTGCCGGACCTGGTCGTGGTGCTGGCGCTGCTGGCCGCCGTGGCGTTGAGCGCCCCCAACCGGCGGGCCGGACCGCGCTGGCTCGACGCCTCCCCGCGACGCACCGCGGTGGCCGCGACTTTGGCGGTGCTGTTCACGGCCAGCAGCCTGTACTCGACGGCCACGTTCCTGACCCGCTGGCGCGACAACCCCGCCCAGCCCTATCTGCAGAACGCCCGGGCGGCCCTGGCCGCCGCGCACGCCGCCTCGGACGCGCCACTGTTGGATCAGGAGGTCGATCCGTTCGTGCTGCAACGGGTGGCCGCACCGGAGAACTTGGCCAGCCACCTGTTCGCCCTGCTGCGCGATAGGCCCGAATTCGCGCCCGCGACAACGCGATTGCGCATGTTCGACAGCTCGGGCCGGCTGATCAGGGCGCGGGTCACCTGGATCCGGACCATCACGCCCGGCCCGATGCCGCGGTGCGGCTACTTCGCCCAACCGGACAAGCCGGCCCGCATGGTCCTCGACGGCCCACTGCTGCCCGCCGACTGGACCGTCGAATTGAACTACCTGGCCAACAGCGACGGCTCGATGATGTTGAAGATGACGCAGGGCCCCGAGGTCAAGGTGCCGGTGCGTCCCGGACTCAACCGAGTCTTCGCCCGGCTGCCGGGCGCCGGGGACGCGATCACCGTGCGCGCCAACACCACCGCGCTGGCATTGTGCATCGCGTCGGGCCCGGTGGGGTTCGTCGCGCCGGCCTGAAAATGCCTGAAACTGTGGAGCCGCCTGGGGGAATCGAACCCCCGACCTATTCATTACGAGTGAATCGCTCTACCGACTGAGCTAAGGCGGCATACCCGCACGCCGGGCGGCACGAGTCTACGGCAGAAGGGCAGGCACTCCCAAGCCGCCCGCAATCAGTCGCGCAGTTCCTGGCCGATGGTGGCGACCATGGCGTCGACGGCGAACTTGGGCTTGACGTTGATCGCCAGCGCCTCGCGGCACTCGAGCACCGCTTCGATGCAACGCAGCAGCCGCTCGGGCGGCGCGTGGGCGGCCAGCGCCGCGACCCGATCGGCCATATCAGGGTGGTTGGCCCTCACCAACCCGGCGTTGGCGGCGGTCATCAGCGCGTCCCGGAAGTAGGTCGCCAGGTCGATCAGCGCGCGGTCCAGCGCATCACGCGAGGCGCGGGTCTGCCGCGACTTCTGCCGTCGCTCAAGGTCCTTCATCGCCCCCGCCGCACCGCGCATCGCGCCGGCGGTGCCCTTACCGGTGCCGCCGGCGCCCAGGGCCGTGCGCAACTCCTCGGTCTCGGCCTCGGCGCGGTCCGCGGTCAGCACGACGGCCTCGGCTTCAGCCGCGGCGACCAGTTCCTCGGCGGCGGCGTAGGCGCGCGACGGGGTCGCGGCGTCGCGCACCAGTGTCAGCGACCGCTCCCGGCGCACCCGGGCCTCGGGGTCGGTGGCCAGCCGGCGGGCCCGGCCCACGTGGCCACCGCTGACCGACGCCGCCCAGCTCGCCGTGTCGGGAGTCAGGCCGTCGCTGTCGACCAAGACCCGCGCGATCGCCTCGGTCGACGGCGTCACCAGCGCCACGTGCCGGCACCGGGAACGCAGCGTGATGGCGATGTCCTCGGGATCCACCGACGGCGCGCACAGCAGGAACACCGTCGACGGCGGCGGTTCCTCGACCACCTTCAGCAGCGCGTTGGCGGCGCCCTCGGTCAGCCGATCGGCGTCTTCGATCACCACGATCTGCCGGTGACCGGTGGCCGGGCGCCGCGACGCGATCTGCACGATCGCCCGCATCTCGTCGACGCCGATGGACAGGCCTTCCGGAATGACGCGTCGCACGTCGGCGTGGGTACCGGCCATGGTCGTCGTGCAGGCGTGGCAGCGGCCGCAGCCCGGCTCGCCGTCGGACGTGCACTGCAACGCGGCCGCGAAGCACAACGCCGCCACCGAACGTCCCGAGCCGGGCGGGCCGGTGATCAGCCACGCATGTGTCATAGTCCCGGCGCCGGCGCCGCTGTGGCCTGAGTCACCACGCGCGGCTCTGGCGGCGGCCAGCAGCTCGGCCGTCACCGCGTCCTGGCCTACCAGCCGCGTAAACACCCCGGACATCAGCGGTAACAATAGTGGCGGTGCCGACAGATACCGAACGGACACCGTACCGCGACCGTTCCGTTATTTTCGACGCGGCCGGGGCGCCCGGGCGACTTGCCGAGATCCTCATTAAGTTTCCGAGAGGTCACCGGTGACCGATACGGTGGGTTAGTGACAACGGCGGCGGCACTACCGGGGCGGATCAGCGCATTCGTCCGCTGGGTGATGCGCACGCCGTGGCCGCTGTTCTCGCTCAGCATGCTGCAGGCCGACATCATCGGCGCCCTGTTCGTGCTCGGCTTCCTTCGCTACGCGCTGCCGCCCGAGGACCGCATCCAGCTGCAGGACCTTCCGGCGCTGAACCTGGCCATCTTCGCCACCGCACTGGTCGTCGTCTTCCTCACCGGTTTGGCCGTGACACTGCGGCTGCTCTTGCCGGTGTTCCGGTGGCAGCGCCGCGACAACATGCTCGCCGAGGCCGACCCGGCAGCCACCGAACTGGCCCGCAGCCGCGCGCTGCGAATGCCGTTCTACCGCACCTTGATCAGCATCGTGGCCTGGGCCATCGGCAGCGTGGTGTTCATCATCGCCAGCTGGTCGGTGGCCCGCTTCGCTGCGCCCGTGGTGGCGGTGTCCACCGGGCTCGGCGCCGCCGCCACCTCGATCATCGGCTACCTGCAGTCCGAACGGGTGCTGCGGCCGGTGGCGGTGGCCGCCCTACGCAGCGGGGTGCCCGAAAACGTCAAGGCGCCCGGCGTCATCCTGCGGCAGATCCTGACCTGGATGCTGTCCACCGCGGTGCCGGTGCTGGCGATCGTGCTGGCCGTGGTGGCCGACAAGACCTCGCTGCTGCATGCCACGCCGGAGAAGTTGTTCACCCCAATCCTGTTGCTGGCGCTGGCGGCGCTGGGCATCGGGTTGGTCAGCACGCTGCTGGTGGCCATGTCGATCGCCGATCCGCTGCGCCAGCTGCGCTGGGCACTCTCGGAGGTGCAGCGCGGAAACTACAACGCGCACATGCAGATCTACGACGCCAGCGAACTCGGCCTGCTGCAGGCGGGCTTCAACGACATGGTGCGCGACCTGTCCGAGCGGCAGCGGCTGCGTGACCTGTTCGGCCGCTACGTCGGTGAGGACGTCGCCCGCCGGGCGCTGGAGCGCGGCACCGAGCTGGGTGGCCAGGAGCGCGACGTCGCGGTGCTGTTCGTGGACCTGGTCGGCTCCACCCAGCTGGCCTCGACCCGGCCACCGGCCGAAGTCGTCCACCTGCTCAACGAGTTCTTCCGGGTGGTGGTGGAAACCGTTGGCAAGCATGGCGGTTTCGTCAACAAGTTCCAGGGCGACGCCGCACTGGCCATTTTCGGCGCGCCGATCGAACACCCCGACTCGCCCGGCGGAGCGCTGGCCGCGGCCCGCGAATTGCACGACGCGCTGCTGCCGGTGATCGGTTCGGCGGAGTTCGGCATCGGGGTGTCGTCCGGGCGGGCCATCGCCGGCCACATCGGCGCGCAGGCCCGCTTCGAGTACACGGTGATCGGCGACCCGGTCAACGAGGCCGCCCGGCTGACCGAGCTCGCCAAATTGGAGCCCGGCCACGTGCTCGCGTCGGCGATCGCGGTCAGCGGCGCGCTGGACGCCGAGGCCCTGTGCTGGGATGTCGGCGAGGTGGTCGAGCTGCGCGGCCGTCGGGCGCCCACCCAGCTGGCGCGCCCCCTGAACCTGGCCGGAACCACCGACTCCGAGCCCAGTCACGCTCGCGCCGAAGAGATGTCCGGCGAGACCATCGGACCCGGCTACTAACCCCGCTTGGCAGTCTTTTTGGCGGCGGCCTTCTTGGCCGGCGCCTTGCGGGTGGCCTTCTTGGCGGGACGCTTCGCCGGGCCGCGAGCCCGGCGATCGGCCAGCAGCTCGGCGGCCCGCTCGTCGGTGATCGACGCCACGTCATCGCCCTTGCGCAGGCTGGCATTCGTCTCGCCGTCGGTGACGTACGGACCGAACCGGCCGTCCTTGATCACCATCGGCTTGCCCGTCGCCGGATCGTTGCCCAGCTCGCGCAGCGGCGGCGCGGCGGCGCCCTGCCTGCCGCGGCGTTTGGGCTCGGCGTAGATCTTCAGCGCTTCCTCGAGTGTGATGTCGAACATCTGCTCCTCGGACGCCAGCGAACGAGAATCGGTGCCGCGCTTGAGGTATGGGCCGTAGCGGCCGTTCTGCGCCGTGATCTCCTCACCGGTGGCCGGGTCGACACCGACCACCCGCGGCAACGAGAGCAGCCGCAGCGCATCCTCGAGCGTGACGGTCTGCAAGTCCATGCTGCGCAGCAGCGAACCGGTGCGAGGCTTGGGACCGGTGGGCTTCTTGCCCTTCTTCGCGGGCGCGCCGCTGCCGTCATCGTCGGGTGGCGGCTCCGGCAGGATCTCGGAAACGTATGGCCCGTAACGGCCGTCCTTGGCGACGATCTCGTGGCCCGTCTCCGGGTCCACCCCCAGCACCCGGCCCTCCTGCGGCGTGGCGAACAGCTGCTCGGCCACCTCCAGCGTCAGCTCGTCGGGGGTCAGCGAGTCGTTGAGGTTGGCCCGCTGCGGCTTGGGCTCGCCGTCATCGCCGGTCACCATGCGTTCCAGGTAGGGCCCGTTCTTGCCCACCCGGACGTAGACCGGCCGGCCCTGCTCGTCGTCAAAGAGCCTGATGGAGTTGACTTCTCGGGCGTCGATGCCCTCCAGGTTGACGCCGACGAGTTTCTTCAGGCCACCCGAGCGGGCCACCGAGTCGGCCACCCCGTGCTCGCCGCCGAAGTAGAAGTTGTTCAGCCAGTCGGTGCGTCGTTCCTGCCCCGAGGCGATCGCGTCGAGCTCGTCTTCCATTGCGGCGGTGAAGTCGTAGTCGACGAGGCGGCCGAAATGCTGTTCCAGCAAACCGGTTACGGCAAACGCCACCCACGAGGGCACCAGCGCGCTGCCCTTCTTGTGCACGTAGCCGCGGTCCTGAATGGTCTTGATGATCGACGAATACGTCGACGGCCGGCCGATGCCCAGCTCTTCGAGCGCCTTGACCAGCGACGCCTCGGTGTAGCGCGCCGGAGGGTTGGTGGCGTGGCCATCGGGGGTGAGTTCGACGGCGTCCAGCCGCTGACCCTGGGTCAACTGCGGCAGCCGGCTCTCGGCGTCGTCCGCCTCCCCGCCGGCCAGTTCGTCCACCGTCTCCACGTAGGCCTTCAAGAAGCCCGCGAAGGTGATGGTGCGTCCGCTGGCCGAGAAGACGACCTCACGTCCGCCCGATTGGCCGTTGATGCGCAGGCTCAGCGTGGTGCCGCGGGCGTCGGCCATCTGCGAGGCCACCGTGCGCTGCCAGATCAGCTCGTAGATGCGGAATTCGTCGCCGTCGAGTTCGCGGCGCACCGCATCCGGCGTCGCGAACGTCTCACCCGCGGGGCGGATCGCCTCGTGGGCCTCCTGGGCGTTTTTGACCTTGCGGGTGTACTGGCGCGGCGACGGCGACACGTATTCGGCGCCGTAGAGCTGGCGGGCCTGGGTGCGGGCGGCGTTGATCGCCGACTCCGACAGCGTGGTGGAGTCGGTACGCATATAGGTGATGTAGCCGTTTTCGTAGAGCCGCTGGGCGATGCTCATCGTGCGCTCGGAAGAGAACCGCAACTTGCGGCCGGCCTCCTGCTGCAGCGTCGAGGTCATGAACGGCGCGTAGGGGCGGCGGGTGTAGGGCTTTTCCTCCACCGACGCGACGTTGAGCTGGGCGCCGCGCAGACCGGCGGCCAGCTGCGTCGCGCTCGCCTCGTCGAGAACGATCACCTCGTCGGCCTTGCGCAGCTGACCGAGCGAGTCGAAGTCACGGCCGGCGGCCACCCGCTGTCCGTCGACGCCGGTCAGGCGGGCGGTGAAGGTGGGCGGCGAGGCCTGTGGATCGGACACGCTCGCGTCGAGCTGGGCCACGATGTCCCAGTAGGACGCGCTGCGAAACGCCATGCGGTCGCGTTCGCGCTGCACGATGATCCGGGTGGCCACGGACTGGACCCGGCCCGCCGACAGCTTGGGCGCGACCTTCTTCCATAGCACCGGGCTGACCTCGTAGCCGTACAGCCGGTCCAGGATGCGCCGGGTTTCCTGCGCGTCGACCAGGTCGATGTCCAGGTCGCGGGGGTGTTCGGCGGCCTCCAAAATCGCCGGTTCGGTGATCTCGTGGAACACCATCCTCTTGACCGGAATGTTCGGCTTGAGGGTTTCCAGCAGATGCCAGGCGATGGCCTCGCCCTCGCGGTCACCATCCGTGGCCAGATAGAGCTCGTCGACTTCCTTGAGCAGACCCTTGAGTTCGGTGACCGTGCTCTTCTTCTCGGGGCTGATGATGTACAGCGGTTCGAAGTCCGCGTCGACGTTGACCCCGAGGCGGGCCCAGGGCTCCGACTTGAACTTCGCCGGCACGTCGGCGGCGGCCCGGGGCAGGTCGCGGATGTGACCGCGCGACGATTCGACGATGTACCGCGAGCCCAGGTAGCCGGCCAGCTTGCGCGCCTTGGTGGGCGACTCGACTATCACGAGTCGCCGGCGGGTGCCATTCCCGCTGCCGGTGTCTTTTAGTTTCGGGTCAGCCAACTGCCCTTACGCTCCATCCCTGATTGGTCCCCCCTGCGAGACCACCTGCAGGAAGAATGACAGGTCGGCATCGAAAATTCCGGTGAAATCCAGCTACGCGGCCGTTCCTTCGCCCTGCGGCACCTGACAATTTCGCACCCTTGGGCGGGCCTGCGCAAACTGACATCCGCGAAAAGGACGCAAACTCGGGCGTGATGTCCAGGCTAGACGCGCGGCCAGCGGGATAACGCCTCGGCGCCGTCCGGCGGTTCCCCGATGTTCTCTACCAGGCGCGATAGCCGACGGCGGCCGCTGATCCGCAGCGCCGGCCGGCCACCGCGGGTACCGATCAGGGTTGGCGCGATCCCCACGCGCATCAAAGCCGACGCCAGCGGCGAGTGGGTGTCCGGCGCGTGCGGATCCAGCGCCAGCAGGTAATGCTCGCCCTCGGGGTTTCCCGCCGCCAGCGTCCACGCCCGCAGCTCGCGCGGGCCGGGCAGCCAGCGCGGCGGCACCGTCTTGACCGCACCGCGCGTCCATTCGGCGGCCAGTGTGCTCAGTGAGGGGTCCACCGCCGTACGCACCAACGGGGTGTCCTCGTCGGTCCGGCCGATCTCGGCCTCCAAGCCCGCCTCCCGGATCATCTCGGCCAGCGCCGAGGCGCGCCACGACTGATCCACCACTACCGAGAGCCGGGCACCCGCAACGTGGCTTTCGCCGGTGGCACCGACGGTGACGATCTGCCCGGACGCAGCCAGCACCCCGGAAAGGTCGGCGACCGCGGGCGGCACCGACTCCGCTGTAAAGAAGGAAAGCTGGCTCACGCCACCGACAGTAGGCCAGGGGGGCCATCCGCGTCTTGAGGCAACCGGCGCGGCGCCCCGCGACGACGCGCGCGCCTACCTGGTCGCGGCGGTAAAAGAGGAAACCCCCCGGCTGGGACCCGTCGGGCGGGTCTGCACGGGGGGTTATCCGTTCAGGTCTGCTCTGTCTTAGACGGAGCGGACTCCGGTGGCCTGGGGGCCCTTAGGGCTGTGGCCGATCTCAAACTCGACCTTCTGGTTCTCTTCGAGGGTGCGGAAGCCCGAACCCTGGATCTCCGTGTAGTGGACAAACACGTCTGCGGAACCGTCTTCGGGGGCGATGAACCCGAAGCCCTTCTCCGCGTTGAACCACTTCACAGTTCCCTGTGGCATCTCTCGATCTTTCCTTTTCTTCTGGGTGCGAGGCATCGCCTTTCGATGCCCCGGGCCTGGTACGACCGCCATACCTCGCTGAGTCGCCGGAACTTCACCCGACCGATTAACCTCGCAGGAACCGCGGCCGCAACGTCGATCCTGCGAAAGTTTGACACGAACACAGAAGCTGCGACCGCAAATAGTCAACCATGTTCATCGCGTCGGCGACAGACTTGTGTCGTCCGCCGATTCGAAGGCCGATTCCAGGGCCGACTTCACAACGGATTGCGGAGGGAGTGAGATGGCGAGTTTCGGCAGTGACCTGCTTGCCGCCGCACTCGCCGGAACCGCGTCAGACGAGCATCCGCTGCGCCACGTCGCCGAACTGCCGCCGCGCGGCGGCCGGCCGCACGATTGGCCGGCCTGGGCCGAGCCCGACGTGGTCAGCGCGTTCGCCGACCGCGGCATCACATCACCGTGGTCGCATCAGTTCGCGGCCGCGGACCTGGCGTACGCGGGCCGTCACGTGGTGCTCAGCACCGGTACCGCGTCGGGCAAGTCACTGGCCTATCAGCTTCCGGTGCTCAACGCGCTGGCGACCGATCCGCGGGCCCGGGTGCTGTACCTGTCACCGACCAAAGCGTTGGGCCACGACCAATTACGGGCCGCGCACGCGCTCACCGCGGCGATTCCCCGGTTGCGTGACGTCGCACCCACCGCATACGACGGCGACAGCCCGGACGAGGTCCGCCGCTTCGCGCGGGAACGTTCGCGGTGGTTGTTCTCCAACCCCGACATGATCCATTTGTCGATCCTGCGTAACCACGCCCGCTGGGCCGTTCTGTTGCGTGGTCTGCGATTCGTGATCGTCGACGAATGTCATTACTATCGCGGGGTTTTCGGGTCCAACGTGGCGATGGTGCTGCGCCGCCTGCTGCGGCTGTGCGCTCGCTATTCGTCGTCACCGACGGTGATCTTCGCCAGCGCCACAACGGATTCGCCCGGCGCGACGGCCGCCGAACTGATCGGCCTGCCGGTCGAGGAGGTCACCGAGGACGGTTCACCACAGGGCGCCCGGACCGTGGCGTTGTGGGAACCCGCGCTGCGCGCCGACCTGACCGGTGAGAACGGCGCGCCGGTGCGCCGCTCCGCCGGTGCCGAGGCGGCGCGCGTGATGGCCGACCTGATCGCCGAGGGCGCTCAGACGCTGACGTTCGTGCGGTCGCGCCGCGCCGCGGAATTGACCGCGCTGGGGGCCCAGGCGAGGTTGGACGACATCGCTCCGGAGCTGTCGCGAGCCGTTGCGTCGTATCGGGCCGGATACCTCGCCGAGGACCGCACCGCGCTGGAACGGGCGCTGGCCGAGGGCCGGTTACGGGGCCTGGCCACCACCAACGCGCTGGAACTGGGCGTAGACATCGCCGGGTTGGACGCGGTGGTGCTCGCCGGTTTCCCGGGCACGGTCGCCTCCTTCTGGCAGCAGGCCGGCCGGTCCGGGCGGCGCGGCCAGGGCGCGCTGGTGGTGCTGATCGCCCGGGACGATCCGCTGGACACGTACCTGGTGCACAACCCCGCCGCACTGCTGGACAAGCCGGTCGAGCGGGTGGTGATCGACCCGGCCAACCCCTACATCCTGGGCCCGCAACTGCTGTGCGCGGCAACCGAACTGCCACTGGACGAGTCCGAGGTGCGCGGTCTGGACGCCACCGAGGTGGCGGACGGCCTGGTCGATGACGGGCTGCTGCGGCGGCGCAGCGGGAAGTACTTCCCGGTGCCCGGCCTGGAACCGCATGCCGCCGTGGACATCCGGGGCTCGGTGGGCGGCCAGATCGTCATCGTCGAGGCCGACACCGGAAGGCTGCTCGGCAGCGCCGGCGCCGGACAGGCACCGGCAACCGTCCACCCCGGCGCGGTGTACCTCCATCAAGGCGACAGCTACGTGGTGGACTCGCTGGACACGGAGGCAGGCATCGCGTTCGTGCACGCCGAGGACCCTGGTTATGCGACGTTCGCGCGCGAGATCACCGATATCGCCGTCACCGGTAGCGGTGAGCGCCTGACGTTCGGGCCGGTCACGCTGGGCCTGGTTCCGGTCAGGGTCACCCATCAGGTGGTGGGGTATCTGCGCCGCAGGCTGTCCGGGGAGGTGATCGACTTCATCGAATTGGACATGCCGGAACACACCCTGGCCACCATGGCGGCGATGTACACCGTTACCGAAGATGCATTGCAGCGCAAGGGCATTGAAGCGACGCGGATACCCGGGGCGCTGCATGCCGCCGAACACGCGGCGATCGGACTGCTGCCGCTGGTGGCCAGCTGCGACCGCGGCGACATCGGCGGACTGTCCACCGCCGTCGGACCGGATCCCCTTGGCCTGCCCAGCGTCTTCGTCTACGACGGCTATCCGGGCGGCGCGGGTTTCGCCGAGCGGGGCTTTCGCCAGGCCCGCACCTGGCTTGGTGCGACAGCGGCCGCCATCGAAGCATGCGAGTGCCCGCGGGGCTGCCCGTCGTGCGTGCAGTCCCCCAAGTGCGGCAACGGCAACGACCCGCTTGACAAGGCGGGCGCGGTGCAGGTGCTGAAGCTGGTACTCGCGGAATTGGCGCAGGGGCCACGGCAGTGCAAACCCCGCGGATGACGACCGACCCCTCGACGGTCGACCCCTGGGTTTGCCTTACCAGCCGAGAACGCATTCCCTGCTGCTCAAGAAATGCCGGCGTGCTGTCGCATTGGACGCAAAACGAATAGGTGCGCGCCGTCCACAACCCCGACGCTGCCGGCGCAGCAGGAAGGTACCAAGGCCCCGGCGGCACCGCAAGCGCTGCGGCGCCCGTGATCGCGTCGATTATTGCGAACGCGACACCCGACGAGCCCGCCCGCACTCCCCTACACCCGTCCCGTCCCCGTAAAATCAGCCGCATGGCCCACGACTGGTTGCTCGTGGAGACACTCGGGGGTGATCCCACCGTGGTGGCGCAGGGCCGACAGCTCAAGAACCTCGTCCCGATCACCACATTCCTGCGCCGCAGTCCCTACCTTGCCGCGGTTCGCACGGCGATCGCCGAGTCGGTGCAGGCAGGACAGGCCATGACCAGCATCACGACCAAGCGCGACCGGATCATCCGCACCGAACCGGTGGTGATGTCCGACGGTTTCATCCACGGCGTGCATGTCTGGACCGGTCCCGCCGACATCGAACCGCCCGAGCGACCGATCCCGGGGCCGCTGAAGTGGGACCTGACCCTGGGCGTCGCCACCGACACCCGCGAATCGCTGATCAACAGCGGAAAGAATCCCGAGGTCGAAGTCACCTTCGGCAGGGCCTTCGCCGAGGACCTCCCGTCGCGTGAGCTCAATCCGAACGAAGCCAAGGTGCTGGCCATGGCCGTCAAGGCCAAGCCCGACCAAACCCTCTGCAGCACCTGGGATCTCACCGACTGGCGGGGAGGGGCGATCCGGATAGGTTTTGTCGCACGCACGATTCTGGAACCCGGACCCGACGGCCGGGAGCACTTGGTGGCGCGGGCAATGAACTGGCAGTCCGAACTGAAGGGTCCGGAGGTCTCGACCGACGATCTCGCGCGGCGCATCCTCAGCGGTCTGGCCCAGGCCGGGGTGCACCGCGCACTGATCGACCTCAACACCTGGTCGCTGCTGAAGTGGCTGGATGAGCCGTGCACCTTCTACGACTGGCGCAGCAGTGAAACTGGCAAGCCCCGGGTTCACCCCGACGACCAGGATCTGATGTCCACCATGACAAGGGAATTCAGCGGTGGCGCCACCAGTCGGGTGTTGCGGATGCCCGGGCACAACGGGGATTGGGTGCCGGTGCATGTCACCGCCAATCGGGTGGAACTGGAACCGGATACGTACGCCGGCCTGGTCTCGCTGCGCCTACCCACCGACGAGGAACTGGCCACCGCGGGGTTGTCGCCGAGCCCCGATGCCGCGCCCTAGCCGGATTCGCGGGTCACCGGCCCCGCCCGCGCGGCGGCGCGGGCCGCGCCGCCGAAGGCGACCGACACCCGTGCCGTGACGACGACATCGAGACCGTCCACCGCGCAACCGATGTCGTCGACGCGCATCCGGCGGGCCACGCCCGCGGCTCTGGCGCAGGCCGCATCCGCTCCGGAAGCCAGCCGCGCCGCGCCCGCCAGGGCGGCCAGGTCGGCGCCCGCCTGGGCGCGGTGCCGTGCCACCACGGCCGAGCCCAGGTAGGCGCCGGATCCGGTCACCGTCAGCAGCAGCACGATCATCCATGCCGCGACCAGCGTGGCCGAGCCCCGATCATCGTGACGGCTCGGCCGCCGAGACCGCTGTGGCGGCAATGTCGATGGTGGGCAATACCTTCGAATGCGCGACGACGGAGGCCACCAGGAAGTCGCCGTCGCGGCGCAGGTCGATTCGTGCGCCTCCGGGCGCGAGCCGGCGCGCGGCGGCCACCGCGGAGCGTTCGTCGCCGCGGGCCGCCAGCCGGGCGGCCTCGCGGGCGGCATCGACGCAGCGCACTTGCATCGATACCGCGGTGACCCCGGCCAGGCACAGCACCAGCACCACCACGAGCGCGGCGATGCCCAGTGCCGCCTCAACGGTGCTGGCGCCGGCACTGTCGGCTACACCTTGGTGTTGAGCGCACGGCCGATGATGTTGGTCAGCGCCGAGACGATCGAATCGCCGGTGACGACGGTGTAGAGCACCGCGCCGAAGGCGGCCGCCGCGAGGGTGCCGATCGCGTACTCGACCGTCGACATGCCCGACTCGTCGGCCGCCAACGCGACGATGCGTGCGGAGAATTGGCGAAACATCTTGAGCATTAAGGACTTCCTTTCGTTTCACAGCAGGCCCGACTGCAGGACATCACCGGCCAAGCCGGCCACCACCGGGACGATGCCCAGGCATACGAACGCCGGCAGGAAGCACAGGCCCAACGGGCCGGCGATCAGGACGCCGGCCCGCTCGGCGGCGGCGGTCGCCGCGTGCGCGGCGTCGTGCCGACACTCCTGCGCCAACTCGGTGACGCCTCCGGCCAGCGCCGCGCCCGAGGATGCCGAACGCCGGGCCAACCGCAGCAGCGCATCGATCTGCGGGTCGGCCGCGTTCGGCGAGCCGGACGGAATGGACCACGCGACAGCGGGGTCCGCCCCGAGCGCGAGCAGGTCGGCCGCGCGGCGCAGCACCCTGGCCAGATTCCGCGGCGCGGACGGGGCGGCGGCGGCCGCGGCCGTCGAGACAGCCATGCCCGCCCCCAGGCAGACGGCCAGCACGTCCAGGCAGGAGGCCACCGCGAGCGGATCGGGGCCGCGTGACGGCGCCGTCCCTCGCGGCAGTCGACCACCCCGCCACGGCGTCCCGGCGCGGCTGCGCACCAGTGCGGGGCCGGGCCCGATCCACAGCGCCACCGCCAGCAGCACCGCCGCGAGGTTCACGACGCCACCCGATCGGCGATGCGGTCCGACCACAGCAGACCGACGCAGGCCAGCGTCGACCCGATAAGCAACAGCCACCCACCCCCGTGCCCGCCCAGCAAGAAGCCCAGTGGCCGGGCCCCGATGAGTTGGCCCAGCAGCACGCCGAGCGCCGGCAACGCGGCCAGTATCACCGCGGTGGCACGCGGGCCGGCCATGCTCGCGGCCACGCGGTCCGAGAACCGTTGCCGCTCAGCGATATCGCGCTGGGCGGCGCGCATCAGGGTGGCTATTCCCAACCCGTTGTCGCTGGCCAGCCGCCAGCACAGCGCGAGCCGCTCCCAATGCACGGGCAGAGCCGAGCCGCGCGCCGCGGCGGCCAGGCCGACCGCGACGTCGGCACCCAGCCGGGCCCGCGCCGCCACCGAACGCAGCGACACCGCGACCGCGCCCTCGGCGTCGTCGGCGGCGACGCCGAATGCGTGTACCGGATGCGAGCCGGCCCGCAACTCACCGACAAGCACCTCGAGTGCCGATCCAAGCGCGTGGCCCTCAGCTGCGGCCCGCCGGATGCGGCGACGGCGTCGATAACGCAGACTTGCGGTCGCGCCCACGATCGCGACGCACAGGACGGTTGTCAGCGGCAGCACGATGACCGCGGCTCCGCCGATGCCCGCGACGACCCAACTCGCCTCGCGAAGCCCGATGTTCGGGAGTCGCCGGCGTGGTGACGCCGAGAGTCGTCGTCGCGGCGAGGGCCCAACGAAGATGAGCGCCAGCGACAACAGCAGGGCGCCGGCCAGCGGTCCGTTCACGCCGGCATCCGGCTCTGCAGCAAGCGCCGCAACTGCGCGGCGGCGTCCGTCATCCCCCGATCCGCATGCCACACGGTGACCGCGCGCACCCGCCCTTGATCATGTTGCAGCGCAGCGATTTCGGTGAGCCGGCGCCGGCCGGTGCGGTCGCGCGCAACGTGCAGCAACACCTGCACGGCGGCCGCGAGTTGGCTGTGCAGCGCTGCCCGGTCCAGGCCACCGAGCGCGCCCAAAGCCTCCAGGCGGGCGGGGACCTCCCCGGGGCTGTTGGCGTGCACGGTGCCCGCGCCGCCGTCGTGTCCGGTGTTCAGCGCGGCCAGCAGGTCGACCACCTCGGCGCCCCTCACCTCGCCGACCACGATGCGGTCGGGCCGCATTCGCAAGGCCTGCCGGACCAGTTGACGTACCGGAACTTCGCCGACGCCTTCGATGTTGGCGCAGCGGGCGACCAGCTTCACCAGATGCGGATGCCGCGGCGCAAGCTCTGCGGCATCCTCGACGCAGACGATCCGTTCGGTCGCCGGTACGGCGCCCAGCATCGCGGCGAGCAGTGTCGTCTTGCCGGCACCGGTGCCACCGCTGACCAGGAACGCCAACCGGGCGTCGATGATGTCGGTGACCAGCGCCGCGGCCGCCGGGTCGATCGCCCCTGCGGCGATCAGGGCCGCCAAATCCTGGCTGGCGGGCCGCAGCACGCGGAGCGACAGGCAGGTGCCCGCGGCCGCCACCGGCGGCAACACCGCGTGCAGCCGCACCGCGAACCCGCCGGCACCGATGCCGGTCAGCTCGCCGTCGACCCAGGGCTGCGCGTCGTCCAGCCGGCGGCCGGCGGCCAGCGCCAACCGTTGCGCCAATCGCCGCACCGCCGCCTCGTCGGGGAAGCGAACATCGGTGCGCCGCAATGCGGTACCGTCGTCAACCCACACCGCATCCGGCGCGGTGACCAAGACGTCGGTCGTGCCGTCCGCGCAGAGCAGCGGTTGCAGAATGCCGGCTCCGGTGAGCTCGGTCTGCAACACACGGAGATTGGCCAGCACCTCGGTGTCGCCGAGCATCCCACCGGACTCGGCCCGGATCGCGGCGGCCACCACCGAAGCGTCCAGCGGGGCTCCCGCCGCGCTGGCCTCCCCGGCCAGCCGCTCACGGACACGTTCGATCAGCGAACCGCTCACGCCGCCTTGCCGTTCCGCCCCGCCCGCCGCCGCCTCCCTGCGGGTGGTAGCAGGCCGAGCACTTGACGAGCCGCCACCGCGAGCGCCGAACGTCGCCCCAGCCGCAGGCCCCCGCGGTCGACCTGCGCGCCGAGTTGCGGCTGCGCTTTGATCGCGGCCAACAACGGCAGGCCCACGATCTCGGCGATCTCGGCCGCCCGCAATCCCCCGGGCGACGGGCCCCGCACCACCAGGCCGATGTTGGGATTGATGGACGCCAGGACCGGGGCCAGCGCCCCTGTCGCGGCGCAGGCGCGCACGTCACAGCGGCTGACGACGACGACCAGGTCGGCCGCGCTCAGCGCGGCTTGGGACGCGTCGGTGAAACGACGGGGAAGGTCGCAGATCACGGTGACCGCCCCGCGCCGGCCGGCGTCGATGACGGCGTGCACCGGCCCGGCGGCCAGCTCGTAGCCGCGTCGCGTGCCGCTCAGCACACTGACTCCGCGGTGCCGGGGCAGCGCGTCGCGGACGGCCGACCAGTTCAGCCGGCCGCCCCGCAACGCCAGGTCCGGCCAGCGCAACCCCGGGGCGGTTTCGCCACCCAGCAACAAGTCCAGACCACCACCCCACGGGTCGAGGTCCACCAGCAATGCGTCGGTGGCGGCCTGCGCCAGCGCGACGCAGAGCAGGGAGGCACCCGCCCCGCCGCAGCCCCCGACGACCGCGACCGCGTGACCGCGCGACCCGTCGTCGCGCGACGACTCGGCGGCTTCGGCGAGCGCGCCGACCAACTCTCCTTCTTCCTCGGGCAGCCGCAACACACGCTCGGCGCCGACTTCGACGGCGGCGGCCCACGTCGTCATCTCCGGTTCGGCCATCGTCAGCACGGTCACATGATCGCGGCGCGGCAGCGCCCACCGCCCGCAGCGAGCCGCCGCCCGCGCGTCCAGCACGACGGCCGCGGCCGCCACCCAACTCTTGCGGCTCACCGGAGCCGCGTCTCCGGCATGCACCACGCGGACACCGGCGGCGGCCGCCACCCTGTCCAACTCGGCGCGCAGGTCGGGCTCCGCCAACACCGCCAGCACACCCGCGGAACCCGTCACATCAACTCCGGAACTGCTGACCACCACACCACTGTGCGGGGCCGCGACCTTGGCACAACAGTCCCAAATGCGGATTTGTGGATAGAGACGCGAGTGTGCACAAAGGCGCCGCGGAGCGCGCCGCCAGCGACGACGGACAAACTGTCCCGCAACGCACCGAAAGCGGAGCCCGACGCCGTGCAGCGGGGAAAACTGACCGTAGAAAAGGGACGACCCCCGCCAGGGGGGGAGGAGGCGAGGGTCGTCGTGCATCAGCCCCGGGGGGTCGGGCTGATACACCCTCGGCTCAGGGCCGAGTAATGCTTACTATACACATGACAAGCCGGAGTAACGCAAGGCTCGTTTTCTGAAAAAACAGCTTGAGCCGCGTAAACACTGCTCCTGCGGCTCCCCGAAGCCCTGAGCGGCCATTTCCGGTGCGGGATCACCGCCTCGCGCGACCATCGACCTATGCTGGGTCGGTGACCGTCTTCGACCCAACCGCGGAGCAGTCGGCCTCGGAGCAATCACCGGCAACCACGGCCCCCCACGCCCGCACGGCGGCCTTCTTCGACCTGGACAAGACGATCATCGCCAAATCCAGCACCCTGGCGTTCAGCAAACCATTTTTCAACCAGGGCCTGCTCAACCGCCGGGCGGTGCTCAAGTCCAGCTACGCGCAGTTCATCTATCTGCTCTCCGGTGCTGATCATGACCAGATGGATCGAATGCGTGCCCACATGACCAATATGTGCACCGGCTGGGACGTCGAACAGGTCAAGTCGATCGTCAACGAGACGCTGCACGACATCGTGACTCCGCTGGTGTTCGCCGAAGCCGCCGATCTGATCGCGGCCCACAAGTTGTGCGGGCGGGACGTCGTGGTGGTGTCGGCCTCCGGGGAGGAAATCGTCGCCCCCATCGCCCGGGCCCTCGGTGCCACCCACGCGATGGCGACGCGGATGGTCGTCGAGGACGGTCGGTACACCGGCGAGATCGCGTTCTACTGCTACGGCGAGGGCAAGGTGCAGGCAATCCGGGAACTGGCCGCGCGGGAGGGCTACCCGCTGGAACATTGCTACGCCTACTCCGACTCGATCACCGATCTGCCGATGCTCGAGTCGGTCGGCCACCCCAGCGTGGTCAATCCCGACCGCGGGCTGCGCCGGGAAGCAGTGGAACGCGGCTGGCCGGTGATGTCGTTCTCCAGGCCGGTGTCCTTGCGCGACCGCATCCCGGCGCCATCCGGTGCCGCGATCGCCACGACTGCCGCGGTGGGCATCAGTGCGCTGGCCGCCGGCGCGGTCACGTATTCGCTGTTGCGCCGGTACGCGTTCTGAGCCCAGCGGCACCAACAGCAAACTCGATAAACGGGCTATCCCAAAACGATTCGGCGCTGTTCGCAATTGGGCCTTGCTGCGCCCGGGGTCTAGTAGTACAAAGGAAACCACGGAAGCCCGGTGAGGCCTAGATCGATCCGGAAGAGAAGGTTCGTTCTCCCGACCCGGGCGCCCAGCACGGTGCTCGGCACCCACGCGGAGTCATAGCCGCGAAGATGGCAGAAGTGTTGCGGGCCTGCGAAATTACGAAAATGCGGACGGTGTCGACGACCCTTTGGGTGGGGTTGCAACCATAAGCGTCGTGAGATCGCCGAGGCCAACCCACGCAACCCCGAGATGCACGCTTGGTAACCGAGTCCCGTGCTAGCGGGCGGCGGACCGAACATTCGGAACGTCGCCCGCTCTACATTTTTCCGGGCTTTTTGCGGGTGCCGTTTTCCGGGCCTCCGGCTCGGCTTCAGCTATCGGTTCGACATTGAGTCGGCGATCGACACAGCCTCCTGCGCACCGGCTTTCAGCGCACGGCAACACAGCACCAGCCAGGCCCCCACGCCCTCCGGTGTGCCGCTGGCGAAGCCCTGCGCGGCGTCGCGATACGCGGCGGGCTGGCGCATCCAACTGACCTCGGGCACACCGAGCCCGTGCGGGTCCAGCCCGCTGGCGATGGTCACCAACCTCGACACCGCGCGGGCCACCACACCGTCGGAGCTGCCGAACGGCTTCAGCGTCAGCAGTTCGCCGTGCGCGACGGCGGCAAGCACCGGCGCCGGCACCTGGGTGCGGCCGTTCACCAGGTCGGCCAACAACTCCAGTCGCGGCCCCACGCCGTCACCGGCGCGCGGGCGCCCCAGCCGCTCCTCGTCGACCTGTTCCGCGGCGGCCAGCACATGCAGCCGGGCGAGCGCCTGCAGCGGTGCCCGTCGCCAGATGGCGATGACCGGGCCTTCGCCGCCTTCGAGCGCCTGGGCCACCCGAAGCGCCCCGGCGAAGACCGGATCACTGATCTGCCCGGCATCGGCCAGATCCTCCAGCCGAACCGGTCCACCGTCCAGCACCGAGGAAGCGCGCGCCGCCCGCAGCGCCGCCTCGGCGGCGGTCACGGGCCAGCCCCGCAGGTTGGCGCGGTGGCGGTGGGCACGCCCGAGCGCCTCGCGGGCGCGGTCACTGGCCTCGGCGACGCCGGGCAGTTCCATCAGGGGGGCCAGCGGATCAGCTGTCACAACGTCACAACCTATCCCCGTCGGATTCCGGTGCGTGCGGGATGGCGTCCAGCAACCGCCGGGTGTATTCGTGCCCGGGGTCGGTGAAAAGGCGCTCGGTGGGCGCGTGTTCCACCACCCGACCCGACCGCATCACCAGGACGTCGTCGGCGATCTGCCGGACCACCGCCAGGTCATGGCTGATGAACAGGTAGGCCAAGCCCAGTTCGGTCTGCAGCTGCGCGAGCAGGTCGAGGATCTGCGCCTGGACCAGGACGTCAAGTGCCGACACGGCCTCGTCGCACACCAGCACCTCGGGCCGCAGCGCCAGCGCCCGTGCGATCGCGACCCGCTGGCGTTGGCCGCCCGACAGCTCGCGCGGCAACCTGCTGAGCACCGACGAGGGCAGCGCCACCTGGTCGACGAGTTCGCGCACGGCTTTCTCGCGGTGTCGGCGGTCTCCGACGCGATGGATCCGCAACGGTTCCTCGATCGCACGAAACACCGAGTACATGGGGTCCAGGCTGCTGTAGGGGTTCTGGAAGACCGGCTGCACGCGCCGGCGAAAGGTCATCATCGAGTCCCGGTCCGCCGCGTCGGAGATCCGCATTCCGTCGAAAACGACTGTGCCCGAGCTGGGTTGGAGCAGGCCTAGCACCATGCGGGCCACCGTCGACTTTCCGGAGCCGGATTCACCGACGATGGCCAGGGTGCGGGCCCGCTGCAGCCGGAACGACACCGCATCGACGGCGCAAAACTCGCCGCGCCGCCACGGTGCGCCGTGCGAATCCCGGTACACCTTGGTGAGCTCCGAGGCGACCAGGATGTCGTCGGTCGGAGTGCCCGGCGGCCGGCTCCGGCGCGTCAGTGACGGAGCCGCCGCCACCAACCGCTGGGTGTACTCGTGTTGCGGATCGCGCAGAATGGTCGGCGCGGCACCGGATTCGACCACGGCGCCACGGTGGACGACGACGACGCGCTCCGCCCGTTCGGCGGCCAGCGCCAGATCGTGCGTGATCAACAGCAGCGCGGTGCCGAGTTCGGCGGTGAGCCCCTGCAGGTGGTCGAGCACCTGCCGTTGCACCGTGACGTCCAAGGCTGACGTCGGTTCGTCGGCGATCAGCAGCTGCGGACGACCCGCCAACCCGATGGCGATCAGCGCGCGCTGGCACATACCGCCCGACAATTGGTGCGGATACTTACCGGCCTGCCTCGCCGGATCCGGCATGCCGGCCTGGCTGAGCAGCTCCATCGCCCGTCGTCGGGCCTGGCGGCCATCGGTGTTGGCCCGCAACGCTTCCCGGATCTGAAAGCCGACCTTCCAGACTGGGTTGAGGTTGGTCATCGGATCTTGAGGCACGTAGCCGATGCGACGGCCCCGGATCGATCGCAGCAGCCGGCGGTCCGCCGCGGTGATGTCGAGGCCGTCAAAGGTGATGCGGCCGGCCGTGATTCGGCCTCCCGGGGGTAGGAGCCCGAGGATGGCGGCGGCGGTGGTGGATTTCCCGGATCCCGACTCGCCGACCACAGCGACCGTCTGGCCGCGTTGCACGCTCAGATCCACTCCGGCCACCGCGGGGGCGTGGTCGCCGAACCTGACCTCCAGGCCTTCGACCGTCAACAGTGACGTTGCCCCGGTATTCATGCGCGCCTGGCCCGCGAGGCCGGATCCAGAGCGTCGCGCAGCGCGTCGCCCATCATCATGAAGGCCAGCACCGTCACCGCCAATGCGCCGGCGGGATAAAACAGGATGGGCGATCCGGCGCGCAGCCGCGTCTGGGCGAGGTTGATGTCGCCGCCCCAGGACACCACCGAGCTCGGCAGGCCGACACCGAGGTAGGACAACGTGGCCTCGGTGACGATGAAGGCCCCCAGCGCGATGGTGGACATCGCGATCACCGGCCCCACCGCGTTGGGCAGGGCGTGCCGGAGCAGCGTTTGAAACCTGCTCATCCCCAACGCCTTAGACGCCAGCACATAGTCGGCGCCACGCACCTCCAGCACGGCGCCGCGAGCGATCCTGGCTATCTGCGGCCAGCCGAACAGGGCCAGGATGGCGATCACCGTCCACACGGTTCGATGGTGCAGAACCTGCATGAGGACGATGGCGGCCAGCAGCAGCGGCAGGCCGAAGAACACGTCGGTGAGCCGGGAGACCACCGCATCGATCCAGCCCCCGTAAAAGCCGGCGAATGCGCCCAACGCACCGCCGAGGACGAACACCAGCAGCGTGGCGCCCAGCCCGACCGTCACCGAGGCCCGCGCCCCATAGATGGTGCGCGCGTAGATGTCGTGGCCCTGTAGGTCGGTGCCGAACCAGTGCGCCGCCGAAGGGCTGCGCAAGCTTTGGCTTGGATCCGCATAGCTGGGGTCGGCGTGGGTGAACAACGCGGGAAACAGTGCGACAAGCAGAATGAGGGCGATCAGCGCGGCGGCGACGACGAACTTCGGACGGCGGTGCAGCTTTCGCCAGGTTTCAGCCCAGAAGCCCGAGTGCTCAGCCATAGCGGATCCTCGGGTCCAGGGCCGCGTAGAGCAGATCCACCATCAAATTGGTGATCAGGTAGATCAGCACCAGCACGGTCACGATCGACACCACGGTCGGGGCTTCCTGCCGGGTGACGGCCTGGTAGAGCACGCCGCCGACGCCGTGGATGTTGAAGATGCCCTCGGTCACAATGGCCCCGCCCATCAGCGCACCCAGGTCCGCGCCCAGGAAGGTCACCACCGGGATCAGCGAGTTGCGCAGGATGTGCACGGTCACCACCCGGGGCCGTGACAATCCCTTGGCGGTGGCGGTGCGCACGTAATCGGCGTGCGCATTGGCGGCCACCGCCGACCGGGTCAACCGGACGATGTAGGCGAATGACACTGAGCCCAAGACGATTCCGGGAAGCAGCAGGCGTGCGAATGTCGCCCGCTCACCCACGGTGACCGGCGCGATGCCCAGTTTGACCCCGAACAGGAACTGAGCCAGAAAGCCCAGCACGAAGATCGGGATCGCGATGATGATCAGCCCGGCGATCAGCACCGTGGCATCGAAGAGTCCCCCCTGGCGCAACCCGGAAATCACCCCGAACCCGATGCCGAACACCGCCTCCACCACCAAGGCGATCAACGCCAGCCGGATCGTGACCGGAAACGCATGCGCCAGAACGGCACTGACCGGCAGACCGGAATAGGCGCGGCCCAGGTCGCCGCGCACGACGCCGCCGAGGTAGCGCAGATACTGCAGCATAAACGGATCGTCGAGGTGGTAGCGCGCCCGCAGCGCGGCGGCCACGGCCGGAGTCAGCGGCCGGTCCCCGGCGATGGCGGCCAGTGGGTCGCCGGGCAGCAGGAAGACCATGCCGTAGATCAGCAACGTGGCGCCCAGGAAGACGGGCACCATGACCACGATCCGCCGCGCGATGTACCAGCCCATGTCCTAGCCTTTGACCAGGTTCTCGTAGTCGGGCAGCCCGTTCCAGGTGACCTTGACTGCACTGACCTCTGGTGACCATCCCACCACGGCAATGTAGTACCACAGCGGCACGGCGGGCATGTCGTGCAACAGGATTCGCTGCGCGACGTTAACCAGCACGTCGGCCTGCCGTAGGTCGGGAGCCGCCTCGGCGGCGGCCAAGCCGGCGTCGAACTCACGGCTGGAGTACCCGACGTCGTTAGATCCGGCACCGGTGGCGTACAACGGAGCGAGGAACTCGATCATCGACGGATAGTCGCCGATCCAGCCGGCCCGGAACGCGGTGTCGATGGTGCGGTTGGTGATCTGGGTACGAAACCCGGCGAAGGTGGGCTGCGGCGAACCGACGGCGTCGATGCCCAGCACGTTCTTGATGCTGTTGGCCACCGCGTCCACCCACTCCTGATGGCCGCTGTCTGCGTTGTAGGCGATGGCGTACCGTCCGGTCCACGGCGAGATCGCGTTGGCTTCTGCCCAGAGTTGTTGTGCCCGTTGCGGGTTGAAGTCCAGCGCGTCGCTGCCCGGGATGTTTGGATCGAATCCCGGCAACGAGCTGGCGGTGAAGTCGCGGGCCGGGCTGCGGGTGTTGTTGAAGATCTGCCGACAGATCTGCGGACGGTTGATGGCCGCCGACAACGCCAACCGGCGCAGCCGGCCTTCCTCACCGCCGAAGTGCGGCAGCCGCAGCGGCGTGTCGAGCGACTGGCTGACGGCGACGGGCCCGCTGGCGGTGTTGCCGCCCAGGTCGCGCTGGTAGATCGTCAGCGCGCTGGACGGAATCGTGTCCAGCACATCGAGATTGCCGGACAGCAGATCGGCATAGGCGGTGTCCAGGTTTGCGTAGAACTCGAACCTCAGCCCCTTGTTGTGTGGCTTGCGATTGCCGTGGTAATCGGGGTTGGGCCGCAAGTCGATTCGGACGTTGTGCTCCCACGCGGGTCCGTCGGGACCGTCGGCGAGTTGGTAGGGCCCGTCGCCGATCGGGTGCTGCCCGAAGGCAGCCATGTCCCGAAAAGCCGCCTGCGGCAAGGGATAGAACGCGCTGTGCCCTAGTCGAAGTGTGAAGTCGATGGTGGGAGCCTTCAGCCGGACGGTGAATTCCCGGTCGTTGATCACTCGTAGGCCGGACATGGTGGTGGCCGTCGGCTTGCCGTCGCCGCTCAGCCCGGCGACCGCGTCATACCCGTCGATGGGGCTGAAAAAGCTTTGCTGCAGTTGGGCATTGGTGCTCAGCGCCCCATAGTTCCATGCGTCGACGAAGGAATGGGCCGTCACCGGCGAGCCGTCGGTGAACGTCCAACCTGGTTTGAGGATGATCCGGTAGTTGACGTTGTCGGTGGTATCGACCGACTGGGCGACCTCCGGAGACGGATTGCCTGCGGCGTCGTAGGACATCAGCCCGGCGAAGAGACGATCGAGGATCCGGCCGCCCTGGCTGTCGTTGGTGCCGGTGGGAATCAGGGGGTTCGGCGGTTCCCCGCCGTTGACCACCACCAGGTCCGGGCTCAGCACGCCGCCACCGCAGCCGGCCGCCGCGGCGATCGTCAGCATCGCGGCCGCCATCGTGGCCCGCAAGGCCACCGGGCCACGCATCCGACGCATGACACCCGACCCTAGGGCCTGAAGCCGCGCGCCGGTGCAGTGCCCCGACCGGCGCCGGCGCGGGCCTACCGCCTGGTCAGAGCCGATTGACGCGGCTCAGACCGCGGTGATCGGGTGGACCTGTAGCGCGCAGGCTTGGATGGTGGCCGCCACCGTCACCGCCTGGGTGGTGTCCGGCGGATTGATGACCAGGTCGGTGTAGGTGGGGCACGACTCGCCCTCGGCGCCGACCGCGATGCCCTCGACGATGGCTTGCCCCTGGGTCGATATGGACAGGATGACGGTGGGCGGCACATTGACGTCGGGCGGCAGGCCGCCCAGGTATCCGCGCGGGGTGGGCTGGGCATGGATCAACGGGCCACCCGCGCCCGAGTCGACCCCGGCGTATCCGGTCAGGGTGCAGGGGTCGGCGCCGCCGGCCAGGCTGAACACCAGGGTCAGCGCGCGATGCCCCACGGCGGCTCCGGCGGGCGCGGCGGTTACGGCGATCTGGTCCGACCAGCAGGGCGTCGGCGCGTCGGCGTTGTCGGTGGGCATGGCCGCCGCGGGCCATCCGAGCGTGACGGACGCTGCATAATTCGCTGCGGCCGCGGCAACGCTGGGGATGAGTCGGCGGATGCCCCGCCCATGACCCGGCACACGCGTGATTATCCGGCATCAAGGCGCAGCTTGACCCCGGATTCGCGCCGCGGTTACCACTCGCACAGCTGCGCGTCACCGGGCTAGGCTCGCAGTCGGCCAAGAGCGCAAGGCCTCCGCACGGCGCAGTCTCGACACAGGAGAGAAGCCAGTGACCGCCAGCCATACCGCAGGCCCGTCGTCGTATCCGCCGCCGGCGCAATTCGTCGAGCAGGCCAACGCCGGGGAGGAACTGTACCGCGAAGCCGAGCGGGACCGGCTGGCCTTCTGGGCCGAGCAGGCCAATCGGCTGTCGTGGGCGACGCCGTTCACCGAGGTGCTGGATTGGTCCGAGGCGCCGTTCGCCAAGTGGTTCGCCGACGGCGAGCTCAACGTGGCCTACAACTGCGTGGACCGCCACGTGGAGGCCGGGCACGGGGATCGGGTCGCCATTCATTGGGAGGGCGAGCCGGTCGGCGAGAGCCGCAGCCTGACCTACTCCGATCTGCAAGCGGAGGTATGTAAGGCCGCCAACGCGCTGACCGAGCTGGGTCTGGTTGCCGGCGACCGGGTGGCGATCTACCTGCCGCTGATTCCCGAAGCGGTGGTCGCGATGCTGGCCTGCGCGCGGCTGGGCCTCATGCACAGCGTGGTGTTCGCCGGCTTCACCGCAAAGGCGTTGCAGGCCCGGATCGCCGACGCCCAGGCCAAGCTGCTCATCACCAGCGACGGCCAGTTCCGCCGGGGCAAGCCGGCACCGTTGAAGGATGCGGCCGACGAGGCCGTCAAGGACGCCGACAGCCCCGTCGAGCACGTGCTTGTGGTGCGGCGCACCGGAATTGACGTGTCTTGGAACGACGACCGCGATCTGTGGTGGCACGACGTCGTCGACGCCGCGTCCGCCGAGCACACCCCGGAGCCCTTCGGCGCGGAGCAGCCGCTGTTCCTGCTGTACACCTCGGGAACCACCGGCAAGCCCAAGGGCATCGTGCACACCAGCGGCGGCTACCTGACGCACGCCGCCTACACCCACTACTACGTGTTCGACATCAAGCCCGAGACCGACATCTTCTGGTGCACCGCCGACATCGGCTGGGTCACCGGACACACCTACGGCGTGTACGGTCCGCTGGCCAACGGGGCCACCGAAGTCCTCTATGAGGGCACGCCCGATTCGCCCACCCAGCACCGGCATTTCGAGATCATCGAAAAGTACGGTGTGACAATCTATTACACCGCCCCCACGCTGATTCGCACGTTCATGAAGTGGGGGCGCGAGATCCCCGACGCGCACGACCTGTCCAGTCTGCGGCTGCTGGGTTCGGTGGGCGAACCGATCAACCCCGAAGCGTGGCGCTGGTACCGCAAGGTGATCGGCGCCGACCGTCTTCCCATCGTCGACACCTGGTGGCAGACCGAGACAGGCGGCACGATGATCTCTCCGCTGCCCGGAGTCGCTGCGGCCAAACCGGGTTCGGCGATGCGGCCGCTGCCGGGCATCTCGGCCAAAATCGTCGACGACCACGGCGAGCAGCTGGTGCCGGGCGTCCACCACGGCGAGCACGTCACCGGCTACCTGGTGCTGGACCAGCCGTGGCCGTCGATGCTGCGCGGCATCTGGGGCGATCCCGAGCGATACGTGGAGACCTACTGGTCCCGATTCGGCGAGCAGGGCTGGTATTTCGCCGGCGACAGCGCCTATTACGACCGCGATGGCGCCATCTGGGTGGTGGGCCGCATCGACGACGTGATGAATGTGTCAGGACACCGGCTCTCCACCGCCGAGGTGGAGTCGGCGCTGGTCGGGCACGAGTCGGTGGCCGAGGCGGCGGTAGTCGGAGCGACCGACGCGACCACCGGCCAGGCCATCTGCGCGTTCGTCGTGCTGTGTGCCGATTACCAAGTGCACGACGGGATCGTCGACGAGTTGCGCGCCGAGGTGGCCCGGGAGATCTCACCCATCGCCCGCCCGCGCGAGGTCCACGTGGTGCCCGAACTACCGAAGACGCGCAGCGGCAAGATCATGCGCCGGCTGTTACGCGACATCGCCGAAAACCGCGAATTGGGTGACACTTCGACGCTGCTGGATCCCGGCGTCTTCGACGCGATCAAGGCGGCGAAGTAGCCGCTGCCGCTCAGCCCGGCAACGGGCTGAACCCCGCGCCAGGCCGGTGTTTGGTGTTGATGTCGGCCAGGATCGCGTTGAACGACTGGACCACGGCCGGCGTGTGCAGCGGAATGTACTTGATGATGCAGGTCGGCAGGTTGTCGCTGAACGCTCCATGGATCATTCCGACCAACTGATTGTTGACGGTGACCGGGGCGCCCGAGTCGCCCGGTTGGCCACACACCTGCATGACGATGGTGCCCGGCGCCTGACCCTGCCCCCAGGTGACACCGCACGAATTACCGGTGGTGCGGCCCTGTTTGCAGGCGATCTCGCCGAACGCGGGGTCGGGCCCGATGCCGCTGATCAAGAAGCCGTTGAAGTTGGCCACCGGGGTCACCTTGGCCGGATCGAACTTGATCACCGCGTAGTCGAGGTTGTCGTTACCCGCCACCATGGTGCCCAAGACGCCCGCGTTTTCCGCCCCCTCGGCGCTGACCTGCGCTCCCGGGCCGCCGCAGTGCGCGGAGGTGAAGCCGATCAGCTCGCCGGCGGCATCGCCGCCGATGGTGGTCAGGGTGCACATGGTGTCGCCGTTGATGACGATGCCCGCTCCGCCACCGATCGGGATGCGGACGTCGGCGGCGGCGGCGCGGGCACACGAACACAGCGCGGCCACGAGCAGAGTGACCATAGCCACCAAGAAGCATCGGTGCGCCCTCCGCACAGCCTCACTCCTATCGGTAGGCCGGAGATCGGGACCGGCTTGGCCGAGTGTAATCGGCCAAGATGTGATGTTCGCCCCGAAGCAAGCGCGTCGGCCCGGCGACGCCGTCGACCGCCTTCTGGCCGAACCGATCTGGCCACTGGGCGCTCGGCTGGCCTCGTCTCGCTTCTCCTGTCCAGGCGTCACATGGCAACATGAACCGCGACGTACCGAGCAGGGCGACGACGAAAGAGGACGGTCTGTGAGCAAAGCCGATGGCAAGAACGGTGTGCCCAGCACCCTGACCACGATTCCGTTGACCGACCCGCACGCCAAACCCGCCGAACCGTCGATCGGTGATCTCATCAAGGAGGCGACCACCCAGGTCTCCACGCTGGTGCGCGCCGAAGTCGAACTGGCCCGCGCCGAAATTACCCGGGACGTCAAAAAGGGTCTCACCGGCAGCGTCTTCTTCATCGCCGCGCTGGTGGTGCTGTTTTACTCCACCTTCTTTTTCTTCTTCTTCGTCGCCGAACTGCTGGACACCTGGCTGTGGCGCTGGGTGGCGTACCTGATCGTGTTCGGGATCATGGTCGTGGTCGGCGCCGTGCTGGCCCTGCTCGGCTTCCTCAAGGTGCGCCGGATCCGCGGACCCCGCGAGACCATCGAGTCGGTCAAGGAGACGCGCAGCGCGCTCACGCCGGGCCACGACAAGGCCCCCGGTGCCAAACAACTCCCGGATCCCCACGGCAGGCACGCGAAGGCCGGAGACGGCGCTGCCGGCGATCCCTCGGGCTGGTAGATGGCGCCGCCGGATCCGTCGGTAACCCGCATCGAGGGGCCGTGGCGCCACTTCGATGTACACGCCAACGGCATCCGCTTCCACGTCGTCGAGGCCCTGCCCGGCGCGGACGGCCCGCCCGCGACGGCTCGCCCCCTGGTGATGCTGCTGCACGGGTTCGGATCGTTCTGGTGGTCCTGGCGTCATCAACTGCGCGGACTGCGCGGCGCGCGGGTGGTAGCCGTCGACCTGCGGGGCTACGGCGGCAGCGACAAGCCGCCCCGCGGCTACGACGGCTGGACGATGGCCGGCGACACCGCCGGACTCATCCGGGCGCTGGGGCACTCGTCGGCGACCTTGGTGGGCCACGCCGACGGTGGGCTGGCCTGCTGGGCCACCGCCCTGTTGCATCCGCGGCTGGTGTCGGCGATCGCGCTGATCAGTTCACCGCACCCGGCGGCGTTGCGGCGATCCACGTTGACACGACGAGACCAGGCTTATGCGCTTTTGCCGACGCTGCTGCAATACCAAATCCCGGTGTGGCCCGAGCGGGTGTTGACCCGGGACAACGCCGCGGAGATCGAGCGCCTGGTCCGAAATCGTAGCTGCGCCAAATGGGTTGCCTCCGAAGATTTTTCCGAAACCATCGGCCATCTGCGGACGGCGATTCAGATTCCGGCCGCCGCACACAGCGCGCTGGAATATCAGCGCTGGGCCGCGCGCAGCCAGCTGCGCGACGAAGGACGACGCTTCATGAAAGCGATGCGCCAGCAGCTCAGCGTGCCGCTGTTGCACCTGCGTGGCGAGGCGGATCCCTACGTGCTGGCCGATCCAGTCGACCGTACGCAGCGCTACGCGCCGCAGGGACGTTACGTATCTGTCGCGGGCGCAGGGCATTTCGGCCACGAAGAGGCGCCCGAGGAAATCAACCGGTACCTGACGAGATTCCTCGAGCAGGTGCACCTGACCCGAGCGAGGTAACTGCCGCGGCTCAGCCGACGCAGGAGCCGGTGCCCACCACTTGGGTGTCACCGATGCGGGACAGCTGACTGGCCACCTCGTCGGCGGTCAACACGAACCCGGTGTCGGGGTCGTCGACCGCCGCGCCGAAGACCACACCGAGCACGTGACCGTCCAGGTCGATCAACGGCCCACCCGAATTGCCTTGTTCCACACTGGCTCTGATGGTGTAGACGTCGCGGGTGACCGGGGCCGGGTCCCGGTAGATGTCGGGTCCGCTGAGCTTGATCAGCTCACGAATCCTGGCCGGGGTCGCGGTGAAATTCCCGCCTCCGGGATACCCGAGGACCACGACACTGGCACCGGTTTTCGCTTCGCCCTGGGCGAAAGCCAGTGGGGGCGGCGGCAAGTTGGGGACGGCCAGAATCGCGATGTCGACCGCCGGATCGTAGGACACCACGGTGGCGTCCAGCGGATTGCCGCTGGCGTAGATCTGGACGCTGTTGGACCCGGCCACCACGTGCGCATTGGTCATCACCCGGTCGGGTGCGATCACGAATCCGCTGCCCTCCAACACTTTCTGGCAGCTGGGGGCCAGGCTGCGCACCTTGACCACGCTGGGCGCGGTGGCCTGCACCACCGGGTTGCCGGCCAGCTCGGGATCGGGTGAGGCGACGGGAATGACCGGGGTGCGGCTGAACGGCTCCAGCACCGCGGGCAGACCGGAGGTGTTCAGCAACGCGGACAGCCGCTTGGGCACCGTCTTGAGCCAGGGCGGCGCTACGTCGTTGACCTGAGCCAACACTCGCGAACCGCGCACCGCGGCGGCCAGTTCCGGCTGATCCTTGGACTGGGTCAGCGGCGTCGCCAACAACCACGCCGCGGTCAGCACCACGACCAGCTGCACCGCCACCCCGATGACCGAGTCGACCGTCCGGATCAAACGACTGCGGATAGCGCCGCGCACGGCGCGTCCCAGCACCACACCGGCGACCTCGCCGATGACGACCAGCGCGAGGATCAAGAACAGCGCGGCAAACAATTTCGCGCGGGGGGCGGCGATGTGACTGACCAGGTGAGGCGCCAGCAGCACCCCCGCGATCGCGCCCAACAGCACGCCCACGAACGAGAGCAACGAGCCCAACGCCCCCGACCGCCAGCCCGAGATGGCCGCGATGAAGGCGACCGCGAGGACGGCGACATCCAGCCACTGCGACGGCGTCATGGAATTCATCGAGACCGACCCCCGTCGCCGACCAGCGCCATCGCCGCGTCCAACTCCCGCTCGTCGCTGGTGTCCCAGGGCTGGGCCCAGCCGGCCACGTCGAGCAGCGCAGAAATCACCTGGCCAGTGAATCCCCAGACCAGCATCTCGTTGAGCAGAAACGCCGGTCCGGCCCACCGGCGGCCGAGATCGCCGCGGTACACCATCAGCCGGTTCTCCGGGTTGACAAAGGCGCGCAACGGAACTCGCGCCACGATCGCCGTTTCGGCCTCGTTCACAACGGCCACCGGGCCCGGATCCGGCGAGTAGGCCAGCACGGGGACGACGTGGAACTGCGACGGCGCGATGAACATCTTTTCCATCGTGGCCAGGGGGTACAGCCTGTTGACGTCGATGCCGGTTTCCTCGTGGGCCTCGCGCAGGGCGGTGTGCACCGGACCGTCGTCGGTCGGATCGGAGGCGCCGCCGGGGAACGCCGCCTGGCCGGCGTGGTGGCGCAGGGTCGACGCCCGCACGGTGACCAGCAGGTCGGCGTCGTCGGGAAAACCGCCATCGGGCGGACCGGATTCCGGACCGGAGAACAGCACCAGGACAGCGGCTTCGCGGCTCGCACCGCGCAGCGTCGCCACCGCCGACGCGGCCTTGGAGGTGATCATCGCCAGCACGTCGGCCGGCAGGCGGCGCCGGGCCGCATCGGGAACGTCATCGACGTGGTCGACCAGCGGACGCAGCCAGGATGGGCAGGCGTCAGGCCTCAGCGAAACGGCTCCGCGCGCGGGGGCGGGGTCCCCATTCCGCAGGGGCGAACCCCCAGCACTCACGGCCCCTCCAGTCGGTTCAATTTTTCCGCTTATCCCCTGTCGTTGCCGATCGCAGCCGCGATCTCATCGGCAGTGTTGAACGCTCGTGGCAGCGTCTGGGCAACGCTACCGTCCGGCCGGAGGACCACCGTCGCGGGCATCACATTTACCACCCGCAGCGCGGCGGCGACCCGGCGCCGGCCGTCCTGCAGGGTCGGCAGCCGCACACCGAGCTCGGCCAGCCGCAGCAGTGCCGCCGTCTCGTTCTCGTCTTGATGCACCGTCACCACCGTCACGTCCGAACCGGCCCGACGTTGATACTCGGCCATCGCGGGCAGTTCGGCCGCGCACGGCGCGCACCAATATGCCCACAGGTTGAGGACCACCCGGCGCCCGGCCAGCGCGCGGGCAACGTCGACCAGGGAACCGTCGGCGGCGCAGTCGGCCGTCACACCGCGCAGCGCCTCCGGGCCGTCACCGGTTCCGGCGCCCGGGCACGGCGGCAGGTCGGCGCGCTGCCGGGGGCCCGACAACGCGGCGGGTGTGTCGGCGTCGCGGTGTTCCCGGTCGGCCACCGGCTGATCACCGGCGGGGGTCGATGTTGAGGCGGAGTCATCGCGCAGCTGGGCGACCAGCGCCGCGATCAGCGCCACCACCACCGCCAGAATTGCGATGTGCCAGCGGGCCTTCCGGGTCAGCGTCGGCATGCGGTCCCTGTGCGCGGCGGTCCGAAGACCGGCCTACAGCCCGGCCAGGGCGAGCAGGTGCTCGGTTTCCGGGCCCTTCACCAGGGGCGCGGCCAACGCCGCTTCGGTGGGGCCCAGGCCGAAGGAGGGGCAGTCTTTGGCGATCAGGCAGACACCGCATGCCGGTTTGCGCGCATGGCAGACCCGGCGGCCGTGGAAGATCACCCGGTGGCTCAGCATGGTCCACTCACTTCGGTCGATGAGCTCACCGACCGAGTGCTCGATCTTGACCGGATCCTTGTCCGAGGTCCAGCGCCACCTGTGCACCAGCCGGGCGAAATGGGTGTCGACCGTGATGCCCGGGATGCCGAAGGCGTTTCCCAGGATGACGTTGGCCGTCTTGCGTCCGACCCCCGGCAGGGTGACCAGTTCGGCCATGGTCGACGGCACCTCGCCGTCGAACCGTTCCACCAGGGCCTGCCCCAGGCCGATCAGCGAGGAGGCCTTGTTGCGGAAAAAACCGGTCGGCCGGATCAGGTTTTCCAATTCGGCGCGGTCGGCTTGCGCATAATCCAGCGCCGACGGATATCGCTTGAACAGCGCCGGCGTCGTCAGGTTGACGCGTTTATCGGTGCTCTGCGCCGAAAGAATGGTGGCGACCGTCAATTCCAGCGGCGTGGTGAAATCCAGCTCGCAGTGTGCGTCCGGAAATGCCTGTGCCAGCGTTCGATTCATCCGCCGCGCCCGGCGCACCAGGCCCACTCGGGTTTCCCCGGACGCCCGTCCGGCGTCGACGCCGCCGGGCGGGGCCTGAGTCGATTTCGAACGCCCGGACGACTTAGCCGCTGTCACCTACGACAGAGTACTGATTTCGTGATCTCGCCGAGACCCCGTGTTGATTCAAGGCGATGTTTACTCTTCGGTGTGTCGTGGTTGCTGGTGGCCGGTGTTCCGGCGCTGCTGATGCTGGCGGCGCTGGGTCTTGGGCGGCTCGAGTCCGAGCTCGCCCCGGATGCCTTGGCGGCGGCCGATGTCGGCGAGTTCCTCGAGCTTGCCGGCGGCGTGGATGTACACACGCTGGCGTCCGAGGGCATGCCGGAGGCCCTGGAATACCTGCATCGGCGCGAGCTTGCCCAGCTGGCCCAGGCCGCGGCCAACGGCCAGGGCAGCGGACCGCGGCACGCCGCGCCGTCGTTTGCCGTCGGATTCGTCGACCGCGATGAGATGACTTTGCCGACTCGAATACGCGGCCATTCGCCTGTCAATCCGCAGTTTAGGGCACCTCGACACGCCAATCGTGTGTAGCGTTGGCACGTTGGACACAATGGCGTTCCTCTAGACTCGTCACGCGAGCAAGGGGTTAGCCTGCCCGTATCACATTAAATTTTTTGGGAAAGTTGAAGAGGCAACGTGGACGAGATCCTGGCAAGGGCAGGAATCTTCCAGGGGGTTGAACCCGGCGCAGTCACAGCACTGACGAAGCAGCTGCAACCCGTCGACTTCCCCCGTGGACACACGGTCTTCGCTGAGGGAGAACCCGGCGATCGGCTGTACATCATTGTCTCGGGGAAGGTAAAGATCGGTCGCCGCTCGCCGGATGGCCGCGAGAACCTGCTGACGATCATGGGGCCGTCGGACATGTTCGGCGAATTGTCGATCTTCGACCCCGGCCCCCGGACGTCCAGCGCCACCACCATCACCGAGGTGCGTGCGGTGTCGATGGACCGCGACGCGCTGCGCGCGTGGATCGCCGATCGTCCCGAGATTGCCGAACAGTTGTTGCGGGTGCTGGCACGACGCCTGCGCCGCACCAACAACAACCTGGCCGACCTCATCTTCACCGACGTGCCCGGCCGAGTGGCCAAGCAGCTGCTGCAGCTCGCCCAGCGGTTCGGCACCCAAGAGGGCGGCGCCATGCGGGTCACCCACGACCTGACGCAGGAAGAGATCGCGCAGCTGGTCGGGGCTTCCCGGGAGACGGTGAACAAGGCGCTGGCCGACTTCGCCCACCGCGGCTGGATCCGCCTGGAGGGCAAGAGCGTGCTGATCTCGGACTCCGAGCGGCTCGCGCGCCGAGCGAGGTAAGCGCGCGCGAAGCGCGGGCGCAACCGAGCGAGCAATCAGACCGCGAGCGAGGTAAGCGCGCGCGAAGCGCGGGACTACGTTGATGACTCCGCGCGCAGGTGATTCAGCTGCACCTGCACCGACCACTCGGCGGCATCCCAGAGCTTCTCGTCGACATCGACATACACGTGTTCGACGATCCGGCGGGCGCTGGCGTCCTCGCCCAGCTGCCGCAGCGCCGAACGCACCTGATCCAGCCGCTCCCGCCGGTGCTCGAGGTACCCCTGCGCGACGCTCTCCAGATCGGTCAGGTCGGGGCCGTGCCCCGGCAACACCGCCCGTCGGCCCAGGCCACGCAGCCGGCGCAGCGATTCCAGGTAGTCGGTCAGGCTGCCGTCCTCCTTATCGAGGACCGCGGTGCCGCGGCCCAGGACGGTGTCGGCCGTCAACACGGCGTCGTCGAGCAGAAAAGAAAGCGAATCGGCAGTGTGGCCGGGGGTCGCCATGACCTTGATCTTGAGGCCGGCGGCATCGATCACCTCGCCGTCGGTCAGCTCGCCGCCAAGGCCGCGCAGAAACCCGCTGCCCGCCGAACGCACCGTCGCGCCGGTCAGCTCGACCAGCTTGTCGATGCCGTCGGTGTGGTCGCCGTGCCGGTGGCTGATCAGGACCAGGGCGATACGGCCCAGCGCGGCAACCCGGGCGATGTGCTCGTCGTCGTCGGGTCCGGGGTCCACGATGACCAACTCGTCGCTGCGCGGGCAGCGCAGCACCCAGGTGTTGGTGCCCTCGAGCGTCAGCAGGCCGGGGTTATCGGCCAGCAGGACCGACGCGGTCTCGGTGACCGCCCGCAACTTGGCGTACGCGGGATGGGTCAGCGACTCGGCAGCCTGGGTCACGGGCGTCACCCGACCTCGACGATCAGCTCCACTTCCACCGGGGCATCCAGTGGCAGCTCGGAGACGCCGACCGCCGACCGGGCATGCGCGCCCCGCTCGCCGAACACGTCGCCGAGCAACTCGGAGGCCCCGTTGATGACGCTCGGCTGGCCGTTGAAGCCGGGGGCCGAGGCGACGAATCCGACCACTTTGACCACCCGGGTCACCGCATCGATACCCACCAGCGAGTCGATGGCCGCCAGCGCGTTGAGCGCACAGGTCCGCGCCAACGCCTTACCCTCGTCCGGGCTGACGCGGGCCCCGACCTTGCCGGTGGCCAACAGCTTCCCGTCCTGCATGGGGAGCTGGCCCGCGGTGTAGATCAGGTTGCCGGTGCGCACCGCCGGTACATAGGACGCCAGCGGCGCAACCACCTCCGGAAGCGCGAGGCCGAGTTGGCCGAGCCGGTCCGAAGTACTCATCCGACCGATCCCGTTACTTGGGGCGCTTCAGGTACGCGACGTGCTGCTCGCCGGTCGGACCCTGCAGCACCGACACCAGCTCCCAGCCGTCGGCACCCCACTGGTCGAGAATCTGCTTGGTGGCATGCGTCAGCAGCGGAACCGTGACGTACTCCCATGCGGTCGGTTGGCTCATGCCGCGAGCTTATCGGTCGGAGGTGAACCGCTCCGGCCAGCCCAGCGGCCGGTCGGGCTAGCATGCGAAGGTGACCACATCGAGCGGCGGAGCTGCCGTCGGCTGGCCGGCGCGCTTGACCAAGGCGCGGTTACATTTTGTGACCGGCAAGGGCGGCACGGGTAAGTCGACGATCGCGGCCGCGCTGGCGCTGACCCTGGCCGCCGGAGGCCGCAAGGTCTTGCTCGTGGAAGTCGAGGGCCGCCAAGGGATTGCGCAACTCTTCGATGTGCCGCCCCTGCCCTATCAGGAGGTGAAGATCGCGACCGCCGAACGTGGCGGTCAGGTCAACGCGCTGGCCATCGACATCGAGGCCGCTTTCCTGGAATACCTCGACATGTTCTACAACCTGGGCATTGCGGGCCGCGCGATGCGCCGCATCGGGGCGATCGAGTTCGCGACGACGATCGCGCCGGGCCTGCGTGACGTGCTGCTGACCGGCAAGATCAAAGAGACGGTGATCCGCCTCGACAAGAATCGGCTGCCGGTTTATGACGCGATCGTCGTCGACGCCCCGCCGACCGGACGCATCGCGCGCTTCCTGGACGTCACCAAGGCGGTGTCCGATTTGGCCAAGGGCGGCCCGGTGCATTCGCAAGCCGAGGGCGTGGTGAAGTTACTGCACTCCGAGCAGACGGCCATTCACTTGGTCACCCTGCTGGAGGCGCTGCCGGTCCAGGAGACGCTGGAAGCCATCGAGGAGCTGGCGCAAATGCAGCTGCCGATCGGCAGTGTGATCGTGAACCGCAACATCCCCTCCTACCTGCAGCCGGCCGATCTGGCGAAGGCCGCCGAGGGAGACGTCGACGCGGACTCGGTGCGGGCCGGATTGGCACAGGCCGGAATCACCTTGGCCGACCAGGATTTCGCGGGACTGCTGACGGAGACCATCGAGCATGCCACCGTAGTGGCTACGCGCGCCGAGATCGCACAACAGCTCGACGCGTTGAAGGTGGCGCGACTGGAATTGCCGACCATTTCCGACGGGGTCGACCTGGGTAGCCTTTACGAGTTGTCGGAATCGCTTGCACAGCAGGGGGTCCGATGAGTACGACACCTAAACAGCTTGATATGGCGGCCATCCTGGCCGACACAACCAACCGCGTGGTGGTGTGCTGTGGCGCCGGTGGGGTGGGCAAGACCACCACCGCGGCCGCGATCGCACTGCGCGCCGCCGAATACGGGCGGAACGTCTGTGTTTTGACGATCGATCCGGCCAGGCGACTGGCCCAGGCGCTCGGTGTCAGCGACCTCGGTAACACGCCGCAACGCGTCCCCCTGGGGGCGGAGGTTCCCGGCGAGCTGCACGCGATGATGCTCGACATGCGTCGCACCTTCGACGAGATGGTGATGCAGTATTCCGATCCCGGTCGCGCACAAGCGATTTTGGACAACCAGTTCTATCAAACCGTCGCCAGTTCGCTTGCCGGCACGCAGGAGTACATGGCGATGGAGAAGCTCGGCCAGCTGCTGGCCGAGGATCGCTGGGACCTGGTGGTCGTCGACACGCCGCCGTCGCGCAACGCCCTGGACTTCCTGGACGCGCCGAAGCGGCTGGGCAGCTTCATGGACAGCCGGCTCTGGCGGCTGCTGCTCGCCCCGGGCCGAGGCATCGGTCGGTTGGTCACCGGCGCAATGGGTTTGGCGATGAAGGCGATGTCCACCATCCTGGGTTCGCAGATGCTCGGTGACGCCGCCGCGTTCGTCCAGTCGCTGGACGCCACATTCGGCGGCTTCCGCGAGAAGGCCGATCGCACCTACGCGCTGCTGAAAAGGCGTGGGACACAGTTCGTTGTGGTGTCGGCGGCCGAGCCGGACGCGCTGCGCGAGGCCGCCTTCTTCGTCGACCGGCTGTCGCAGGAGGGCATGCCGCTGGCCGGGCTGGTCTTGAACCGCACGCATCCGCCGTTGTGCTCCCTGCCGGCCGAGCGGGCGATCGACGGCAGCGAGATGCTGGACCACGACGGCGATTCCGAAGCCGCGTCGCTAGCCTCGGCGGTCTTGCGGATTCATGCCGACCGGGCGCAGACCGCCAAGCGGGAGATCAGATTGCTGTCCCGGTTCACCGGAGCCAATCCGCACGTGCCGGTCATCGGCGTTCCGTCACTGCCGTTTGACGTTTCGGATTTGGAGGCGCTGCGCGCGCTTGCCGATCAGATCACTTCGGTCGGTGACGATGCGGGCCGGGCAACGGCCCGCTGAGGAACCGGCCCATCTGGTTCGTCGGTGACGATGCGGGCCGGGCAACGGCCCGCTGAGGAACCGGCCCATCTGGTTCGTCGGTGACGATGCGGGCCGGGCAACGGCCCGCTGAGGAACCGGCCCATCTGGCCCAGGCCGTCGTAACAGAATCGTAATGACGAGCGGCGGGCCGTCAGCCCGTCCACCAATTGATGGCGCGGCGCATCAGCGGCCGGCGGAGGGTCAGCCGACGCTGCGGGTCCGCCTCTTGTCGAAGAAGTCCGCCCAGGAAACCACCTCGGGGTGCTGCTTGAGCAGGGCGCGGCGTTGCCGCTCGGTCATGCCGCCCCACACCCCGAACTCGACCTTGTTGTCCAGCGCGTCTGCCCCGCACTCCTGCATCACCGGGCAGTGCCGGCAGATCACTGCCGCCTTACGCTGGGCGGCTCCGCGGACAAACAGTTCGTCGGGATCGGTGGTCCGGCATAGCGCCTTCGAGACCCACGCGATCCGATCTTCGGCATCGACACTGCGGAGTACCCCTTGTGCGGCTGCAATGTTTGTCCTACGCGCCGCCGGCCGTATTGGTGACACGAACTGTTCCCTTCCCTACCGGCCGCCCGTCACGGCCGCCCTCCTTGGGTGCAGATCCAGTCTCGCGATCTACGCCACACTGTGTACTTCGGTGTTACCTGAATCTCACCGTGTGTCTAAGTTAGGTGGTCAGGTGGCAATTGCGCAACAGTCCGATAACGCTTTTTTTGGGACGGGCGTGCCGTCTCGTACCAAACGATCCGCGAAGAAGTGATCTTGCACACTCTGGTGCGGTCTGACCGCTGACGCAAGTGCAAATTCGCGTCCACCGCGCCTGCCCCCGAGATGACCCGATTTTTTGGTGAACTCGCAGCGTGGCGGCGTGACTGGGGGCCGCTACTGTAGTAGCCATGTCTGACCGCCCCCCGGCCGCGCTCACCATCCTCAAGCTCGCGGGGCTCTGTTTGTTGGCCAGCGTCGTCGCCACGGCTCTGCTGTTCCCCTTCGCCGGCGGAGTGGGACTGGTGTCCAATCGGGCCTCGGAAGTGGTGGCCAACGGCTCCGCTCAGCTGCTCGAGGGTGAGGTGCCGGCCGTCTCGACGATGGTCGACGCCAAGGGCAACACCATCGCGTGGCTGTATTCGCAGCGCCGGTTCGAGGTGCCCAGCGACAAAATCGCCAACACGATGAAGCTGGCGATCGTCTCCATCGAGGACAAACGGTTCGCCGAACACAACGGGGTGGACTGGAAAGGCACCCTGACGGGGCTGGCCGGCTACGCCCGCGGCGACGTCGACACCCGCGGCGGTTCGACTATCGAGCAGCAGTACATCAAGAACTACCAGCTGCTGGTCACCGCGAAAACCGACGCCGAGAAGCGCGCGGCGGTGGAGACCACGCCGGCCCGCAAGCTGCGCGAGATCCGCATGGCGCTGACGCTGGACAAGACCTTCACCAAGCCGGAGATTCTGACCCGCTATCTGAACCTGGTCTCGTTCGGCAACGGCTCGTTCGGCGTGCAGGACGCCGCCCAGACCTACTTCGGCATCAACGCCTCCGACCTGAACTGGCAGCAGGCGGCGCTGCTGGCGGGCATGGTGCAGTCGACCAGTGCGCTCAACCCCTACATCAACCCCGATGGGGCGCTGGCGCGGCGAAACCTGGTGCTGGACACCATGATCGAGAACATCCCGCAGGAGGCCGACGCGCTGCGCGCCGCCAAGGCCACGCCGCTGGGCATCCTGCCGCAGCCCAACGAGCTGCCCCGCGGCTGCATCGCGGCGGGCGATCGCGCCTTCTTCTGCGACTACGTGCAGGAATACCTCTCCCGGGCCGGCATCAGCAAGGAACAGGTGGCCCGGGGCGGCTACCTGATCAAGACGACGCTGGACCCGGACGTGCAGATCCCGGTCAAGTCGGCGATCGACAAGTTCGCCAGCCCGACACTGCCCGGCATCTCGAGCGTGATGAGCGTGATCCAGCCCGGCAAGACGTCGCACAAGGTGATGGCCATGGCCAGCAACCGCACCTACGGGCTCGACGTCGACGCCGGTCAAACCATGCGTCCGCAACCTTTCTCACTGGTCGGCGACGGCGCGGGATCCGTGTTCAAGATCTTCACCACGGCCGCGGCCCTGGATATGGGAATGGGCATCAACGCCACCCTTGAGGTGCCCGGCCGGTTCCAGGCCAAGGGCATGGGTAGCGGTGGCGCCAAGGGCTGCCCCAAGGACAACTGGTGCGTGGTCAACGCCGGCAATTACCGCGGGTCGATGAACGTCACCGACGCGCTGGCCACCTCGCCCAACACCGCATTCGCCAAGCTGATCCAGCAGGTCGGGGTGACGCGCACGGTGGACATGGCGATCAAACTGGGGCTTCGGTCCTACGCCGACCCGGGCACCGCGCGCGACTACAACCCGGACAGCAACGAGAGCCTGGCCGACTTCGTCAAGCGGCAGAACATCGGCTCGTTCACGCTGGGCCCGATCGAGGTGAACGCGCTGGAGCTGTCCAACGTCGCGGCCACCCTCGCCTCGGGCGGCACCTGGTGCCCGCCCAACCCGATCGACAAGCTGGTCGACCGCAAGGGCAACGAGGTCGCGGTGACGACCGAGACCTGCGATCAGGTGGTGCCCGAGGGGCTGGCGAACACGCTGGCCAACGCGATGAGCAAGGACGCCCTGGGCGGCGGCACCGCGGCCGGTTCGGCCAGTGCGGCGGGCTGGGACCTGCCGGTGTCCGGCAAGACGGGCACCACCGAGGCGCACCGCTCATCGGGCTTCGTGGGCTTCACCAACCACTACGCGGCGGCCAACTACATCTACGACGACTCCACCACCCCAACCGACCTGTGCTCCTCCCCGCTGCGCCACTGCAGCGAGGGCGACCTGTACGGCGGTAACGAACCGGCCCGCACGTGGTTCACCGCGATGAAGCCGATCGCCACCAACTTCGGGCCGGTGCAGTTGCCGCCCACCGACCCCCGCTACGTCGACGGGGCACCCGGATCCCGGGTGCCCAGCGTCGCGGGCCTGGATATCGACGCGGCACGCCAGCGCATCAAGGAGGCAGGCTTCCAGGTCGCCGACCAGAACAACTTCGTCAACAGCAGCGCAAAGCAGGGTGAGGTGGTCGGCACGACACCCAGCGGCGCAACGATTCCGGGCTCGATCGTCACCATCCAGGTCAGCAACGGCATCCCGCCCGCTCCGCCGCCGCCACCGGAAGGCGCGCCACCTCCGGTCGGCTCGCAGGTCGTCGAGATTCCGGGCCTGCCACCGATCACCATCCCGCTGCTGGCGCCACCGCCTCCGGCACCCGGTCAGCCGCCCCCGTAAGGCGTCGTGACACAAGAGATATGCTGCCCGTCCCCGACCGGCAGTAGGCTGCCAGCATGGCTGATGTTTTGCCCGTGCTGATACGTGCCGGCGCCGCCGCGCTCGGTTCCAGCGTCGCCGGCCTCGGTTATGCCGCGGTCATCGAACGCAACGCGTTCGTCCTGCGCGAGATCACCATGCCCGTGCTGACCCCGGGCTCGACTCCGTTGCGGGTGCTGCATATCAGTGACCTCCACATGACGCCCGGTCAGCGCCGCAAACAGGCGTGGCTGCGCGAACTGGCGGGCTGGGAACCGGATCTGGTGGTCAACACCGGCGACAACCTGGCCCACCCCAAGGCGGTGCCGTCGGTCATCCAGGCCCTGGGCGATTTGCTGTCGCGACCGGGCGTCTTCGTGTTCGGCAGCAACGACTACTTCGGCCCGCGGCTGAAGAACCCGCTGAACTACGTGACCAATCCGTCCCATCGGGTTCGCGGGGAACCGCTGCCCTGGCAGGACCTGCGGGCGGCGTTCACCGAGCGCGGCTGGCTCGACCTCACCCACACCCGGCGCGAGTTCGAGGTGGCCGGTCTGCACGTCGCCGCCGCGGGCGTGGACGACCCGCACATCGACCGCGACCGCTACGAAACCATTGCCGGTCCGGCCAGTCCGGCCGCGAATCTGCGGCTGGGACTGACCCATTCACCCGAACCGCGGGTGCTGGACCGGTTCGCCGCCGACGGCTATCAGCTGGTGATGGCCGGACACACCCACGGCGGTCAGGTGTGCCTGCCGTTCTACGGCGCGCTGGTGACCAACTGCGGTCTCGACCGCTCCCGCGCGAAGGGACCGTCCCGCTGGGGCGCGAACATGCAGTTGCACGTCTCCGCCGGGATGGGCACCTCGCCGTTCGCGCCGGTGCGATTCTGCTGCCGGCCGGAGGCCACCCTGCTGACGTTGATCGCCACCCCGATGGGCGACCGCGACGCGGCCAGCGACCTGAGCCGTTCGCAGCCAACAGCATCCGTGCGTTGACCGACCAGACCCGGATCGCGGTCCGCAGTCGCTCACGCTGCTGGACGGACAACGCAATCCGGCTGATCCAAGCCGACGCCCGGCGCAGCGCCGACACCCACCTGCTGCGCTACCCGCTGCCCTCGGCCTGGGGCACGGAGGCAGACGTCGCGCTCTACCTCAAAGACGAGACGACACACATCACCGGCAGCCTCAAGCACCGGTTGGCCCGGTCGTTGTTCCTCTACGCGCTGTGCAACGGCTGGATCGACGAGGGCACCACGGTGGTCGAGGCGTCGTCGGGTTCGACGGCGGTGTCGGAGGCCTATTTCGCGGCGCTGCTGGGCCTGCCGTTCGTCGCGGTGATGCCCGCGGCGACGAGCACGTCGAAGGTGGCGCTGATCGAAGCCCACGGCGGGCGTTGCCATTTCGTGCAGAGCTCCAGCGAGGTCTACGCCGAGGCCGAGCGGGTCGCGCGGGAGACCGGCGGGCACTACCTGGACCAGTTCACCAACGCCGAACGCGCCACCGACTGGCGGGGAAACAACAACATCGCCGAGTCGATCTTCGAGCAGATGCGCGACGAGCGATATCCCGTCCCGGACTGGATCGTGGTCGGGGCCGGCACCGGCGGAACCAGCGCCACGATCGGCCGCTACATCCGCTACCGGCGGCACGCCACCCGGTTGTGTGTCGTTGACCCGGAGAACTCCGCGTTCTTTCCCGCCTACGCCGGGGACCGCGACGACATCGTGATGGCCGCCTCGTCGCGCATCGAGGGCATCGGCCGGCCGCGGGTGGAGCCGTCGTTCCTGCCCGGCGTGGTCGACCGGATGGTGTCCGTCCCGGACGCGGCGTCGATCGCGGCCGCGCGGCATGCGAGCGCCGTGCTGGGCCGCCGGGTGGGGCCGTCGACGGGCACCAACCTGTGGGGTGCGTTCGGCCTACTCGCCGAGATGGTCGCCGAGGGCCGCAGCGGTTCGGTGGTCACGCTGCTCGCCGATAGCGGCGACCGCTATCGCGACACCTATTTCAGCGACGAGTGGGTGACGGCGCAGGGACTTGACCCGGCGGGACCGGCGGAGGCGCTGGTCGAGTTCGAGCGATCCTGCTCCTGGAAGTGACCTGCCCCACCGCGGTTTGGCCACCCGATGGCCCGGTGCGATAGGCTGTCGAGGCTTCAAGCGGGGTGTGGCGCAGCTTGGTAGCGCGCTTCGTTCGGGACGAAGAGGCCGTGGGTTCGAATCCCGCCACCCCGACCCAGGTTGCGGAAGTTCGCGGCGACGCCGGGCGTCAGCCCTCAAGGGGATGGCGCCGCGAACTCCCTCACTTCATCGTCGCCAGGTTATGCCAGAAGTTCTTCAGGCTGTCCGTCCCGCCGAACAGCGTGGTGAAGTTGGTGGAGTCGACGAGCACGATGTCACCGGACCGGCCGCCGGCCGGCGGCATCCAGATCAGTGCGTTGAACTCGCTGTTGCCCGCCGCGGTAAAGGGATGAGGCCGTTTCGGGTCCACGCGTTGCCTGCCAAGCACGCGCAGCAGGTCGCTTTCGGCAGCGGTGAGCTCGTAGTGCGGCAGGTGCGGGTGAAAGTTCAGCGTTGTGACGTCGTTCAGCAGGCCCAGCGCGTCCAGATCGCGGAAGGCGGTCAGCGGCGCGATCTCGTCGGTCCCCTCGACCAGGGCCGGACGCAACCCCCACGTGTTGTGCACGGGAATGTCGAGCCCCCTCATCAGTGAGCGCAGGTAGGCGGTGAACCGCTGCTGTCGTGGCACCAGCGGATCCCCGTGGTGCAGGTACTCGACCTGGCGCTGCGCCGGGTCGTCGGTGAAGCCGACGTCGTGGTGCGGCGCCAGCAGCAGGCACGTGCCCTCGCGTTTCAGCCAGTCGCGCAGCGCGGCGATCTCTTCGGGCCGCGCCTCGTCTTGGCCGACGAGATGGTCGAGCCCGAACACCATCAGGGTGTCGGCGTCGGCCAATATCCGTTCGTCGATCAACTGCTGGTATCCGGCCTGGTCGATGCGCTGGAACACCGCGACCGGATGGCCGGTGACGTCGGCCGCCAGCCGCTGGAATGCCAGCGTCGAGCGGTGGAACAGCTCCAGGGTGCCGGCGATCCCCTGCAAAAAGTGCGCCTCATCCCAGTCGGGCCCCTCATAGTTTGGCCACGCCGCGCGGCGCACTTCGGTCATGGTCGAAAACCGGTTGTCCAATGCGGCAATATCGCGCTGACATTCCCACGGATAGCTCCACGTCCAGTAGATGCTGATGCGTCGTCCGCCCGTACGCGGTCGCGCCACGTGGGTCTGGTTGTAGGTGCGTGCGGCGGGCAAGGCGCTCATGGTGGCTCCCGGGTTGTCAGTCGAGCGCCGCGAGGTATCGCATGGCGTTGATGCCCGGCAGGAAGAAGTACGCCCCACCGGTCAGCGTCGTGAACGCTGGCAGGCCTTTGAGAACTCGGCGGATCGGCCGCTTCGGTATTTTGAATTCCATTGTGCCGTCTTGTTTTCCGCAGATCGGGTCGTGCTCGTTGCCGAGTTCGTGGAAAGTGCGGTCGTTGATCCAGACGTTCTGCGCGAATTCGAACTGCCGGATCAGGCTCGCGCAGATGATGAATGCGGCGATGCCACGGTCCGCTCCGTCGTCGGGGGCGCCGTCGGGAAGCGCCGGACCGTAGGTGGCTCCGCGGCGGATCATCCTTCGCCGGTTCACGTTGTGCGCGGTGTCCCGCGGGTTGAGCCGCCGGGCATGGGCGCCCAGGGGACACGCGTAGCCGAGCGGATCCATCTCCTTGTAGTTGAAGTCGTTGTTGCGCATCGGGTCCGCGCCCAGCTCCGGATCATCGGCGTCCGGGGCGAGCACCAAGGGAGCGCCGCTGCGCCAGCGGCCCATGAATTTCGCGGCCAGCAGCTCCTCGTCGTCGGGCGTGCGGGCCTGTGAACGGATGTAGTCACGGAACAACGCCACGTGCTCGTGCAGTCGCCGGTACGCGGCATAGGTCCCGTTGCGCGAGAGCACATCCGGCTGGGGCGAATTGGCCACCGGGCCGACCTCGTCCGGATAGCCGAGGATGAACTCGCCGGCCTTCAGCGGAGCGCCCGAGCCGGGCGTGGGTTGCTCGCCTGATCCCTCGATCACCGGCTGCGACAACCGATCCCGAAAACCGAAATGGTCGTGGGCGTAGTTGAACGGGGGCGTCGCATTCAGATCCAGGTACGACAACCGGCGCACGCCGTCACACCGCTGCACCAGGTCGTCGTGGGCCCGGGTGGCGCGGGCGTGTTCGGCGTCGTCACGGGCGAACAGGATCGCGATCGCGTGCAGGTCGTCGCCCGCCAGTCCCCCGACCCAGTTGTCGGGGTGGTTTCGTCCGGTGTCGCCGAGGATGTCGGCCCGGGCGGCCATGCCCTGCCGGAACTCTTCCGGGAAGGTCGCGAGCGCCTCCGCCGGCACACCGAGCGCCCGAAGACCGTTCCAGGTGAAACCCAGGGTGACCCAGCGCCTGGCGTCGTCCATGGTGTCTCGCACCGACGCGGCGGACTGCACCACGTCGATCAGTTCGGACAGCCACGCCCGGCCGGCTGGCGCATCGTCGAACGCAAGGAACTCGTAGCGCCCGGTCAGTGCCGGGGTACGGGTCAGCAGGATGTGCTGGATGTCGTCGAGCTCAAGCATCTGCGCGCTCCGGTGGGCGCGTCACTGCATCTGATCGAGCATGGTGCCGAACGCGGCCTTCAGCCGCAGCGCCTTCTTGATCTCGTCGGCCGTGACATACGGGTACTCCCCGTATTCCAGAAAACTGGGGCACTGATGCTCGCGAACGAACTTGACGAAGGCCTCCGGGTTCTCTCGCCAGTCCTCGGGGAACCCCTCGAGGTTGGTGAAGACGGTGGTGATCCCGGTCTGGCTGAACAACTGCACCGCATCCTCGGTGTATTTGTCGAAGTCGGTGTCGAAGATGCCCTGGTACTGGAAGTGCAGCCCAGACCCGACGTCGAAGAGCTGCCAGCGCAGATAGTGCAGCCGCAGCGGTGCCAGCACCTCCGGGTTTGCCTTCACCGCTTCCTCGATCTGTTTGCCGTAGGTGCGAACGGCTTCCTCGCGGCCTTCCTTGACCTTGGCGATGATGGAAAAGCCGTAGCAGGCCGGCGTATGCGGATACAGCGGCCCGTACCGGCCGCGTTCGAGCTGGAAGTAGCCTTCCTTGGGGATGGCCAGGGCCGCGGGTTTGCTCCACACGTCTTCGGTTGCCACCATCGTCGCTCCAAAGTCAGCCGCTGAGCCGGACGCTACCACCTGACCCCGCCCACGCAAGCCGGATCGAGCGCTGCCGCTCACCCCCGCCGTCGGAACAGTTGTGCCGGAGGCGGTATCGGCCGCCACCCTCCGAAACCCGGCCGTTATAGTGGCTCTCACCGTAATGCTGAGCAAACAGCATTGACATTCGTCGCCGTCACAACCTCTAAGTGATCGCCTTGCGAGACCGCAGGCTTCTGAACGGTACGGGTTGATGCCTGCCACCGGTCTCGAAGCATGAGGGCGACACTCAGTGACCAATCTTGACGATCTCAGCCTGATCACCGACGTTTTGCGGGCCATCTACTCGGCGGACGCCGACGACTTTCCCCGGGTGCTGGATGACCTGACCAGCGCGGCCGCGCGCTGGGTGCCCGGCGCTGAGGAGGCCGGAATCACCGTCACCAGCCGGCAGAACGAGATCAGCACGCCGTCGGTCACCCACGACAGCGCCCGGTTGCTCGACGAGTTTCAGCAGCGCCACCTCGAAGGACCCTGCGTCCATGCCGCGTGGACCCGAAAGGTCGTCGCCATCGACGACCTCGAAGCCGACGCGCGCTGGCCGAAGTATCGGGCCGACGCGCTCGCGCACACACCGATTCGCAGCGTGCTGTCGCTGCCCATGTTCGCCGACGAGCTGAGCATGGGTGCGCTGAACTTCTACGCCAGACGCCCGCAGTCCTTCTCCGAAGACTCCCGCCGGATTGCCGCCATCTTCGCCACGCTGGGCGCCCTGGCGTGGAGCAACGCCGTGCGCACCCAGCAGTTCCGGGAAGCCCTGAGCACCCGCGACATGATCGGACAGGCCAAAGGCATTCTCATCGAACGCTACGACCTCGACGACCAGACGGCCTTCAACACCTTGACCAAACTGTCGCAAAGCACGAACACCCCGCTGCGCGACATCGCGCGTCGGGTCATCGAGGACGCTACCAGGCGGTGACGACACCGGGCCGAGCCGAACACGCTGCGGCCCAATACATCTCGCTATGCTTCCCGTTCCAGTTGCCTGGCCTGCGGTGCGACACCATGCGTGCGCCGCGGCCCCCGCACCGCGACGGGCTGAACCCGCGTCCAGCTCTGCAACTGGGAACGGCCCACCAGGCGGCAATGGTGGGTACCGGCCAATTGGCGGGCCGCCTTGGTGAAGGTCTGGTTGGTCACGACGAGCGTTCGGTTACAGCCGTGATGCCGCGCCCCGGCCACCACCTGCTGGACCGCGGCCACACCGACGGCCTTCGCGAGCCTCTTGCATTGGACGGCCATGCGCGCGCCGTCCTTCTTGGCGATCAGATCCACGCCGTAGTCGCCGCTGCCGGCGGTCGGGGTGACGCTATAGCCCGCGACGCGAAGCTGCGCCGCAACAAATTCCTCGAACTCCACCCCCGACATCCTGTCGATGACCCGCAGCCCGGATTTCGCCAATCGGATGTCGCGTCGACGGTGCGCGTCGGCCTGGTAGCGGTCCCGCTGTACTGACAGCCACCACAACAATGCCACCGCGACGGCCAGCCCACCGAGTCCGGCGAGGCATCCCGCCGGCAGGCTGCCGGTCGCCCGCTGCGTGAAATACCAAGGGAGCGCTAAGCCCAGCAGGAGGAGCGACCCGAGTATCTTCTCCATTTGTCCGATGAACCTAATGGATGCCACTGACAAACCAGCGCAATCCAGCGCGGGTTCACGACGGCACCGGCGCACGCCAGGCGCATCGCCCGGCCCGAGGTTGGCTGGGCCGAACCGGTATCAGGCGCAGTCGGCGCACACCGGAAGGCCGGAGCTGGAGGACCGCATCCGGCTGCGGTGCTGCACCAGAAAGCAGCTCGAGCAGGTGAACTCGTCGGCCCGCTGGGGAATCACCGTCACCGACAGCTCCTCCCCGGACAGATCGGCGCCCGGCAGCTCGAAGAAGTGCACATCGTTGGGATCCTCGTCGACCACGGCGATGGCAGGACCCTGCAGGGTCGGCGCCAGCTCGCGAAGCGAGGATTTCTCCTGGCTGTCGGCCTCGGATACACGGCGTGCGTCGTAGTCAGTGGTGGTCGCCATCGGTGTTCCTTCCCTGCTGTGGAACGGGTTGACGCACTTTCCTGTACCCACCCGTGGCGCAGGCAGTACCCCGTTCAGGGCGGCGCTACACCGGCGTGGCCGGAAAAAGTTGCGGGAACCGGGAAATGGCCGGCGGTAATGCCCCCGCCCGGTACCTACTCGCGGCAGCCCGCGCGCCCCGGCAGCCGGAAGGGTGTTTGCTGGTGGCGCCGGTTCAGCTGGTTGGCGGTGGCGCGGGCTGGTCGGAATGCGCGGCGTGCCAGCGCACTTCGGCATCGCGGACCTTGCGATGGGCGCGCAACAGCCAGGCGACACTGACGGCGCCCACAACGACGGCCACGATCAGGGCGATAGCGCCGGGCAGCAGATGACCGGCGGCCACCGCGAACAACCCCACGGTCAGGGCGAGCATTGCGACGCCCGAACCGGCCAGGCCCGGGGCGTTGGCGCCGTTCTTGAGGGATTCGCCGGCGTGCTGCCGAGTGGTGCGGGCGTGGTCAACTGGGGCGTTACTGCGGTATTCCAACGTCATTCCTCGTCGAGAACTATTGTGTGCCAGCGATCATCGTGGAAAAACAACTACGGTCGCCTCCCCTGACGGGCGCAGGGAACTCCGATGCCGCGGATCACTACCGCGGGTACCCGCGGCCTCGCCGACAAAACGACACCACGAACTGTGTCAGCCAGGTCAGACATGGGTATGCCGCGCAGATGACTTCACGACCGCACGTGGGCGCGCGCCCTCGTACCGATGCCGGGAGCCTGCCCTGACAGCGGGTGGCGGCACTCCTGCCGTCTTGTTCGACGTCGACGGAACCCTGGTGGATTCCAATTACCTGCACGTCCATGCCTGGCAGCGCGCGTTCAACGCCGAAGGCCTGGTGGTGCCATCCTGGCAAATCCATCGCTGCATCGGCATGGACGGTTCCCGGCTGGTGCGCAAGCTCTCCGATGACGCCCCGGCCGACGTGCGGGAGCGGCTCAGCGACAGGCACAGCGAGTACTACCGGGAGGTCACACCGCTGCTGCAACCTTTGCCTGGTGCCCGCGGGCTGCTGCACCGGGTCGCCGAGCTGGGCTTACAGGTGGTGCTGGCCAGTTCGGCTCCCGAAGACGAACTGGAGATCCTGCGCAAGGTGCTCGACTGCGACGACGTCATATCCGAGACGACGTCGTCCCGCGACGTCGACACCGCCAAGCCCGAACCCGGCATCGTGCAGGTGGCTCTGGACCGCGCCGGAGTGGACGCCGAACACGCCGTGTTCGTCGGCGACGCCGTGTGGGACGCGGAAGCCGCGGCCGGCGCGGGATTGCCCTGCATCGGGCTGTGCAGCGGTGGCATCGCCCGTGCGGAGCTGCGGGAGGCGGGCGCCGACCCCGTCTTTGCCGACCCACGGGACCTGCTCGAGCACCTGGACTCCACCCGAATCGCGGCGCTCGCGGACCGCTGACGACGAGTTTCGCGTCACTCGCCGTGCGTCCGCAGTACGAGCGGCAGCATCCACCAAAAGAAGGTGAACAGCGGCAGCGCACACGCCCCGGCGATGAGGCCCACGTTCCGCCCGGCCACCGCGGCGAAAATGATCGTGGTCAGGCCGATCAGCGCCAGCCCGAGCAGGCCCAGCCCGGCGAAGGCGCACCGGTGTGCGGCCGATACGAGGACTTGTAGCCGATGCCGCCTAAACAGGATCCGGTGCATGGCGACCGGGGCGATCAGCAAGACCGTCGCGCCCACCGCGCACACCACGGTGGCCAGATAGACGACGCGCATGTGCGGCCCCAACACGTCGAAGCGCTGTTGGAACGGCAGGGTCAGCAGGAACCCGGTCAGCAGCTGCACCCCGGTCTGGACCACCCGCAATTCCTGCAGCAGGCTGTTCCAATTGCGGTCCAGCCGTTGAACTTCGGTTTCGCCTCGGGCGTGGCGATCCCAGCGCTGGTCGTCTTGCGGATGGTCGACGTCCATGGTCCTGATCATCGCACCTGGACTGCCGGTGGACACCGCTTCGGACGCACGCGCCGCCGAGAAAGCCATTCGTTATTCGAATCCAGTGAATTCAATGGGCGGCGGCGTTCTTCGAAGAGTTCGGGATTGCCGCATGCGCGCCAAACATGTTGTCGCATAAGCGATGGGCACCAGGGCGCGGCCGTACGGTGCCGCAGGGTCGATCGCTAGCCGCTGAGCTTGCCGTCCCGCACCCCGTTCAACGCATCGTCGAGCGTCGGGTACAGCGGGAAGGTCTTGTCCAGACCGGTCAGGTGGATCGGCCGGCGGGTGGCCGGACCGCGTGCGACCACGCCGAAGCCGGTCTGGTTGCCCAGTTTCTCGTAGGTCGCCGCCAGGATCTTCAACCCCACCGAACCGAGAAACTCCACCGCGGAGAGATCTATGACCAGTGCAGTCGGGCCATCCGCGACGACCGCGCTGATGGCCTGTTCCAGGGCGGGAGCCGTGACCAAATCGATTTCGCCGCTGACACTGACCACGGACACCCCGTCGTGGTCCTCAACCAACGTGGTAATCGAATCAGGAGCTGACAATGGCAATCCTTTGTCCTGGGCCGTGGCGTGGTTCAACCCTAGCCTGCCGTTACGAACTGCGAGAAGAATATGCCCTCTACAGGTGCCCCGCGACAACCCAGGCTAGTCTCGCAAAGGGAACTGCAGACCGCAGGGCGCGACGTGGCACTCGGGAGGCCAGATGTCAGATTCGCCGTCGGATTTCAACAGTACCGGCACCGCAGCCCAGACCGTCGCCGTTTCCAGTGAGGGGCTCCTTCCCCAGCTAGTTCAGCATCTGCGGCAGAATAGAACCGTTCTGCGCGAGGAATGGGCCCGCCGCATCACCGAAGCCGAGCTGCTCACCGCGATGACCCCGGAGGAGCTGTTCTCCGAGGCCACGGCCGTCTATGACAACTACGTCGAGGTGCTCGAGACCGGTAGCGTGGAGGCGCTGCAGGCCTACGCGCGTGACCTGTCCGAACGCATCATTCCCCGAGGCGTCGAGACCGACGAGGTGCTTGGCATCGTCTTGCTGCTGCGTGACGTGCTGGCCCGCTCCCTGTTCGAGAAGTACCAGACCGAGTTCGAGATGCTCAACCGCGTCCTGGACGCCTACGAACCGGCGGCCAACCGCATCGCCAATACCGTAGGCGTCAGCTTCGTGCAGGAACGCGAGCGCATCATCCGCCAGCAGCAGGAGGCCATCCGCGAGCTGTCGACGCCGGTGCTGCAGGTGCGTGAGCAGCTTCTGATCCTGCCGATCATCGGCGTGTTGGACAGCCAGCGCGCCCGCCAGGTCACCGAACAGCTGCTGCGGGCCATCCGCGCAAACCGCGCCAAAGTGGTGGTCATCGACATCACCGGTGTGCCGACCATCGACTCGACCGTGGCCAATCACCTGGTGCAGACGGTCGACGCGTCGGGGTTGATGGGCGCCAGCGTGATCATCACCGGGCTGTCCTCCGAAATTGCGCTGACGCTGGTCACGATCGGGCTGGACCTGTCGAAGATGAACGCCGTCGGCGACCTGCAGGGCGGCATCGAGGAAGCCGAACGCCTGCTGGGTTACGAGGTAACGCGCACCGGCGAGCAGACCGGCTAACCACCATCGACACGAGCACCTCATGCCAGTACCGATCCTGAAGCAGGGCTCGATTCTCATCGCGTCGGTACAGGCCGCTCTCACCGACTCCGACGCCGAACGGCTGCGTTACGACCTGATGGAACGGGTCAGCCAGTTCCGCGCGCAGGGCATCATCGTCGACGTCACCGCCATCGATGTGATGGATTCCTTCGCCGCCCGCTCGCTGCGCACGATCGCGCACATGACCCGGCTGCGCGGCGCGGACACCGTGATCGTCGGATTGCAGCCGGAGGTGGCCTTCGCGATGGTCCAGCTTGGTCTGGCGTTCGACGACATGAACACCGCACTGGACCTTGAAGAGGGCATCGCGCTTCTGAATCGTCAAGGCGGAGTTGGGAAGTCAACGATCGGACTCGACGGTGGCGGCTGATATCGTCGTCGCCATCGACAACTCAGACGACATAGTCGAAGCGCGCAAAGCCGGCCACCAACTCGCACTTGACCTGGGATTCTCCCTCACGGATGTCACAATGATCGCCACCGCGATCTCCGAGGTCGCACGGAACATCACCAGCTACGCCGGCCGCGGCGCGGTTCGGGTCGCGATCGCCGACCGGGAAGGCCGTAAGGCCCTGGTGGTCCGCGCCGAGGACCAGGGTCCCGGCATCGCCGACATCGAACGGGCGATGGAAGACGGTTACACCACCGGGCGCGGGCTGGGCTTGGGGTTGCCGGGTGCCCGCCGCCTGATGGACAGGCTGGTCGTCGAGTCCACTCTCGGTCAGGGCACCGTCATCGAAATGTGGAAATGGGTCCCGCCCCGTGCATAAGAACGGTCGGTTCGGACCTATCGAGTGGGCAAGGGCGGGACGGCCTTTGCCCAGCGAGTACACCTCCGGTGACAGGGGTATCGCCGTCGATATCGACGGTCGGGCCGCGCTGTTCGGGGTGGTCGACGGCCTCGGTCACGGGCCGGCCGCGGCCGAGGCCGCGCTGCGCGCCGTCGATGCGGTCACGCGCGCCAGTTCCGAGCGGCTCGAGGTGTTGATCCAGCTCTGCCATCGTGTGCTGGTCGGCACCCGGGGGGTCGCAATTACGTTGGCGCGAGTGGATTTTGAGACCAACACGCTCACCTGGACCGGCGTCGGCAACGTCACCGCAGATCTGCTGACCAAGGTACCAACCGGCGTCCAGATCCGGTCCAGCGCCCGGCTGACCGGAGGCATCGTCGGCTACCGCATACCGGAAATCAAGCCGGCGCAAGTTGTTTCGATCCGACCCGGTGATCTGATCGTGATGAGTACCGACGGAATTGTCGAAGATTACCTGGACCACATCGACTTCTCCGCCACCGCTGTGGCGATCGCCGAAGGACTCCTGGGTAAGGACGCGAAGGAGACCGACGATGCGATGGTGCTGGCGGCGCGGCACAGGGGTGTAACGACTTGAACGACAACGACTTTTACGATCAGTACGAGGCCGCTTTACGCGGCTACCTGGATTCCCACGACGAGGCCAGCCTGTCGATCGGCAATGAGCTGGGCCGCAGGGCGCTGCAGGAACAAATCAGCCTCCTCGAGATCGTCGAGCACCACGTCCGGCTGGTGTTCGAGATTTCGCAGGATGTGCGCATCGACGCGCCGATCGCGCTGGAGTTCCTACTGCAGCTGCTGGTGCCACTTGACGTCGCGACGCGCGGCTTCATCGACGGCAACAGACGCTACGCGGAACAGCGCGCCCGCGCCGAGGGACTGGCCGACCGCGACAAATTCCGTACCGCACTGGTGAATTCGCTGCAGGAAGGCTTTTTCGTCGCCGATCACGAGGGTTCGGTGGTCGAGGTGAACGATGCCTTTGTCGAGATCCTCGGATTCTCCAGCGAGGGTCTGCCGTACAAGTGGCCGCACCCCTGGCTGGTCGACACGAAGACGGCGGCCGACCAGATATCGGTGGTGCTGACCCACGGCAGGGCCGACTACGAAACACCGATTCGCCACGCCGACGGGCACCTGGCATGGGTGAAGGTGAGCATCAACGAGGTCAAGGAAAGCGGCAGCGATCGAGACGCCTACGTCGGAACCATCCGCGACGTCACCGCCGAGCGTGCCTTCGCGGCCCGGGAAAGCGCGGTGCTGCGGCTGGCTACCGCCGTCGCGGTGGCCAAGAGCGTGGACGAGCTGCTGTCCATCACGCTCGACGAGTGCAGCGCGGCGATCGATATGCAACGGGTGATCGCGGTGTCGTGGCCCAGCGGCGACGGCGACCCGACGGTCCAAATGGCGGGCGAACCCTCGGCCTCGTCATGGCGGGAGCTGGACCCGTGGTTGCGCAACACCTTCCAAGACGCCCGCCACCAACTGCCGCTGACGGCGAAAACGGTTGAGGTACCTGGCAATCCGGGGAAGGCTCAGGGAATGGTCGCGGTGCTCTCCGGCACCGGGGACCTGGCGTTGTGGCTGGAACTGCGCACGCCTCGCTGGGTCAGTGGGGAGGATCGGCTGCTGGTCACCGTGTTGATCGGCCACCTGAGTCTGGCGATGCAGCATGTGCGCCAGTTCGAGAGCGCACGCGAGACCTCGCTGACGTTGCAGCGCGCCATGCTGCCACCGGTACAGCCGCCGCCGGGCTTCGCCGTCCGCTACGAACCCGCGGTGCCGCCCTTGGAGATCGGCGGTGACTGGTATGACGTGCTACCGATCGGTGAGCACCACATCGGCATAGTCGTCGGGGACTGCGTGGGCCGCGGCCTGCCGGCGGCAGCGATCATGGGGCAGCTGCGCAGCTCCGCGCGGGCACTGCTTATCAATGGCGCCGAGCCCGCGGTGCTGCTCGACCAACTCGACTCGGCCGCATCGCTCATTCCGAACGCGTACTGCACGACGGTCTTCCTGGCTATTCTGAACACCGAAACCGGTGTGCTGCAGTACAGCAACGCCGGCCACATGCCTGCCGTACTGGCCGGCCCGCAGCCCGGCGTCACGACCCTTTTGACGGATGCCGCATCGGTGCCACTGGCGGTCCGGCGCAACCATCCGCGCCCGCAAACCACCCAGGTGCTGCCGCCCGGCTCGACGCTGATGTTGTTCACCGACGGGCTGGTCGAACGTAAACGCGAGTCGATTGACGACGGAATCGCCCGTGCGGCAGATGTTCTGGCGCAGACCATGACGTTACCGCTGGATACCGTCGCCGACGTGGTGCTTCGCGAACTGGCCCCGGCGGGGTGGTATGACGACGACGTCGCGATGGTGATCTACCGGCATCAGCAGACGCCCTTGCGGATTGAAACCAGCGCCACCGCTGACCAACTGGTACTCATCCGGCATCGGCTGGCGGACTGGCTGCACGCCGCCGGTGTACCGGAGGACCGAGTCGCCGACATCGTGCTGGTCATCAACGAGGCGTGCACCAACTGCGTCGAACACGCTTACCGTGGATTCGCCGCCGGACGCATGTTGCTCGACGTCACGCTCACCGACCAGGAAGTGCGCACCAGGATCACCGATTACGGATCGTGGAAGACGCCGGCGAGCTTCCCGGGCAACGGCGGCCGCGGCTTGCCGCTGATGAAGCTGCTCAGCGACTCGATGGAGCTCGACACCACCGCCACCGGCACCACGGCCGACATCACCTTCCGGCTGCCCGCAACGGCCGGCTGAGGCGCGTTGACGGCCATCTGCAGTGCCGGGGTGCCGTTTGCCCGTCCCGCACAGCGGGTAGACATCGGCGTGACCCGCGCATCGACCTTGACCGAACCTGTCCTGCCCGCGGCGCACGGGCCGCTGTCGACGGCCGTACGTTGCGCGCTGGCCGGTCCACTTTCGGTTGACCACCTGACCCGCATCGGCGCCTCCGTGCGCGATTCCGATCCTTACGGACTGGATCTGCAACTGGCCCTGTCCATGTGCTACGAGCTGCACTATCGCGGCCTTGCCGGCGTCGACCCCGCATGGGAATGGAATCCCGCACTGCTGGGGCTGCGCGCCGAATTGGAACGGGTGTTTCTGGCCGGGGTGCGCCGCGACGTCGGGCACATCGACCCCGACCAGACGGCGGCGGCCGAAATGGAAGCGCTCACCGTGGAAGCCGTCGACGGCACCGGCCCGTCGTACTACCTGCGTGACACCGGAACGTGGCAGCAGATGTGCGAATACTTCGTGCATCGCTCCCTGTACCACCTCAAAGAGGGTGATCCGCACGCCTTTGCCATCCCACGCCTGACGGGTGCGGCCAAAGCGGCCTTCGTGGCAATCGAATTCGACGAGTACGGCGCCGGGCGGGGCCCGCGGCTGCACCAGCAGCTGTTCGCCGATCTGCTGGCGGCGGCCGGCCTGGATGCGACGTATTGGGGTTACATCGACGCGGTGCCCGGCGAGGCCCTGGCGGTGGTCAACCTCATGTCGCTGTTCGGGCTGCACCGGTCGTTGCGCGGCGCGGCGATCGGGCATTTCGCCTCGACGGAGATCACCTCACCGCCGGGGTCAAAACGCATGGTCAAGGCCCTGCGGCGGCTGCAGGCACCGGCGGCCTGCATCGAGTTCTACAGCGAGCACGTCGAGGCGGACGCGGTGCACGAACACGTCGTGCGCAACGATGTGGTGGGCGATCTCGTCGCCCGGGATCCGCGACTGGAGCGCGATATCGTTTTCGGCATCCGTGCCCACGCCGCGGTCGAAGACCGCTTGGCGGAACGGATTATGACGGCGTGGCAGCAGAATCGGACGTCGTTGCGGAGCCCGCTGGAGCAGACGAGCGTTCCGACGCCTTGAGGCGCCGGCACCGGCGGTGGCTGGTGTCACACAGCGGGTAGCGCTCGCTTCGGCGGCAGGTGCAGATCGCCACCATGAAGCGGTCCGACTCGACGACCTCGCCGCTGGGCATCTCGATCCGCACCGGCCCCGACACCAGCACCGGCCCGTTGGGTACCACCTGCACCCGGGTTGCGGTCATCGCTTCTCCGCACGGATCACGATCAGCTCCTCTTCGCGCCGTCCGCGCGGGATCAGGCCGACCTCCTCGAGCCACTTCGCCCGCGAGTTCATTACCGGGCCGAACGGTATCCATTTGGACGCAATCACTTTCGCGTCCATGCCAGCCCACTTCAGCGAGTCCAGCGACTGTTGAACGCCGGCGAGAGCCGAATGCACCAACAGCAGGGAACCACCGTCGCGCAGCAGCTTTGGCGCCGACTCGCACAGCGGATCGAGGATCATCCGGCCGTCGACGCCGGCGTTCCACGCCCACGACGGTCCGGCCGTCGGGCAGATCTCTTCCATCTCGGCACCGGGCGGTGTGGGCACATAGGGCGGGTTTGACACCACGACGTCAAACGGTGCGCAATCCGCTGCCGCGATCCACGATGCTTCGCGGACGTCGACCTCGACGCCGGCGACCGTCGCGTTCTCCCGGGCGCAACGCACCGCCTGCGGGCAGATGTCGAAGGCCGTAGCGGCGGCGCATCCCATCGCGGCGGCCGCGATCGCGACGAACCCGCTGCCCGTGCACAGATCGAGGACGCGTCGTCCCGGGATCAGGCCGGTGTCATGCATCACGTCTACCAGTAGTCTGGAGTCCTCTTGCGGCTGATACACGTTGAGAGCGGGCGTGACAGCGGGCTCGGGATACGTGGTTGTCACTGTTGGCCTTTCGAGAACCCTACATGGATGCCGCTCAACGCGGCTTGCGGGATAATGCCCGCAAACCGCCGCATTCAAACGGACCAGCCGAAAAGTGTTTGCGGCTAACCGGTCGTCGCGTGCGCGAATTGCTTGACGATGGTCGCGCAGAACGCCTTGAGATCCGACGGCGAGCGGCTGGAGATCAGATTGCCGTCGACGACGACCTCCTCGTCGACGACGTGGGCGCCGGCGTTGCGCAGATCGGTGCGGATACTGGGGTAGGACGTCAGCGTCCGGCCCGCTGCCACACCGGCTTCGACCAGCGTCCAGGGGCCATGACAAATGGCCGCTACCGGCTTGCCCGATTTGACGAAATCGCGCACGAAGGACACCGCGGAACTGTCGAGGCGCAGCTTGTCCGGGTTCACGGTGCCGCCCGGCAGCACCAGACCGTCGAACTCGCCCACCGACGCCTCGGATACCTTCCGATCGACGGCGAAAGTCCCGGCCGGTTCGAGATCGTGGTTGCGCGCCTGGATTTCGCCGTCCTTCAGGGACAGCAACTGCACCTGGGCGCCGGCTTCTTGCAGCGCCGAACGCGGCTGCTCGAGCTCCACCTTTTCCACGCCGTCCGCGGCGAGAATCGCTATTGTCTTGCCCTGCAATTCGTTTGACATCTACGCATCCCTTCTTCGGTCACCGATTTCGGTCGGATCAAAGAGCTCTCAGCTGCGGGGCGTCCCGTCGAGCCCCGGTGGTTCGCAACGCCGTGTAGAGGTCGAGTCCGGCGATGCCGGAAAGGAGTGCGGCCGAGATGACGCCCTGACGCCGCCGTCCCGGGCCGCGTGCGATGACGCCGGCGATCAGCAACGCCATGTCCAAGACGTCGCCGGCCACCCGGGTCCACACCAGCTTGGCCGGCCCAGCCAGCAGCGCCGCGCCGTGGCCGCATTCGCGCCCGCCGAGTGCACGGATCACCCGCCGAGATCGGCTGGTGTCGTCCACTCCTGCGAGGGCAGCAACCTTTCCCGGCGCTACCAGTTCGCTCACCCCCAGGCCGAAACTGGCACCGCTGAGCGCCTTGACGAGTGTGGTTGTGGTGTCACCGGATTGATCGCTGATCGTTCACTCCCCCGCTTTGCCGGATTGCGGATACCTGCGAGCCGGCTGCGCGGCAGCGTTTGCTGGGGTCAACACTCGCCGGGACACCCATTCACGTCCCAGCTCTACCGGGGTCCCGACGAGCGTTGACAGGCTGCACGCAACTGCGACCCGGATACCCGGGTGACAAGCGGTCAAACCCGCGATCAGTTTGCTGCCTTGCGCAGGGCCGCCAGCAAAGGCTCAGCGGCTTCGGCGAGGAACCTTTCCTGGGTCTCCCCGCCGATCTGCACGAGCGCTATATCGGTGAACCCGGCTTCCCAGTAGGGCCGCACGGCCTCGACGATCGCGTCGAGGTCAGGACCGCAGGGAATGGTCTCGGCGACGTCTTCGGGCCGTACGTACTGGGTGGCCCCGGCGAAGCCGGCCGGCGTCGGCAGGTCGGCGTTGACCTTCCAGCCGCCGGCAAACCAGCGGAACTGGTCGTGCGCACGTTGGACCGCGGTGTCGCGGTCGGGATCCCAGGACACCGGTATCTGGCCGACCACCCGTCCGCCGCCGGCGAGATTGGCGGCTTGGCGGGCGCCGTGCCAGGCGTCGACGAGTTCCTGCTCGGGTTCCGTCGCGATGAGGTGATCGGCCAGCTTGGCGAACTTGTCGACGGCCTTGGTGCCGCCGATGGCCACCCCGATGCCGACCGGAACGTCGGGCACGTCCCACAGTCGTGCCGAATCAACCTGGAAATATTCGCCGGTGAAGTCCACCAAGTGCCCACCGAACAGCTCGCGGATTATCTTGATCGCCTCGCGCAGCATGTCTTGGCGGCGCGAGACGGTCGGCCATCCTTTGCCGACGACATGTTCGTTCAGGTTCTCACCGCTACCCAGACCCAGGGTGAACCGGCCGTCGGACAGGATCTGCACGGTGGCGGCCTGCTGAGCGACGATCGCGGGGTGATACCGCATCGTCGGGCAGGTCACGTAGGTGTAGAGGTCGACCCGTTCGGTGGCCTGTGCCACCGCGCCCAGCACCGCCCACGCGTTCGGCGCATGCCCTTGTGAGGTGAGCCACGGCGAGAAGTGGTCGCTGCACACGTGAAAGTCGAAACCGCGTTCCTCGGCCGAAACCGCATACCGGACAAGGTCTTTGGGTCCACTCTGCTCGGTCATCAAAGTGTAGCCAAAATTCGTCATGCCTGACGGGTACCCGGCCGTCCAAGGCGCAAACGACAGGAGTGCATTCAGTCCGCGGTGGTGATCGAGTCCCCGGTGACGCCGGCCGCCCGGCGGGCGGCCAGCCTGCGCTTCTGCGGCTCGATCGTGTAACGGGGATCGCGGGTCGATTCCTGGCCGGCCTCGAAGAACCCGAACCTCAGCATCGCCGACGCGGTCAGCAAGGCCAGACCGGACAACACCGCCACGCCGCGGTGGCGCCCGCTCAGTAGCGCGCCCAAACCGCCTGCGGCCGCAAGCCATTCGCTGGCCGCCAGTAACCGGCCGGGTGTGCCGTGGTGCAGCGGTTCCCGCGTCACCGGGTCCATCCGATGCTCGGTGACCCGGGCGGAGATCAGGTCGCCGATCGCGCCGATGACCGCCAGCTTGCGGGCGGGCCCGGCCTCGTCGACTCCGGTGGTGATCATGGCCAACCCCGATGCGGCCAGGCCCGCCGAGCTGACGAACACGAACGGCAGGTCTCGATACGCCGCGTTCCACGTCGGGGTCGCGGTGTCGGTGAGCAGCACCGCGGTGTAGACGGCCAGCGGCGCCGCGAAGACGGCGGCTTCCAGTCCGGCCGGCCCCTCTACGGCGCGCAGGACGGGCCGCAACGGGCCCAACGGGATTCGCTCGCCGGTCATCCGGTCGACCTCGGCGGCCGCGGCCACCCCGATGCCGGCGGAAAAGAAGCTCAGAATCCACGAACCGATGCTCATCGGCGAGGTCAGCTTGACCGTCCGCAACATGTTGACGAAACGCTCGGGCCGGCCCAAATCCTTCACCAGGGCAACGGCACCCAGGCCCACCGCGATCAGAGCGGACAGCCGGGTGTTACGGCGCAACGTGTTTCGGCCGGTGAGTTGGGCACCGGCCGCCAACAGACCGGACCCACCGGCGACACCGCCGAGGAACAAATACGCCGCCACCTCGTGTCCCCACGGCGCGGGCTTGACCACCGGACGCCCGTAGTACGAGGTGAATTCGGCGTCGGGGACCATCGGCATCTCGCGGGAGCCGTCGCCGCCGCCGCGCCGGCCCGCGCGTTTGCCCTTCCGGCGCCTGCCGCCGTTGGGTTCCGGCGGTCGGAAGCTGTCGAATTCGGAGGTACTCATCGGCTACTCCAGAAAGCAAACGCGGCCGCGCCCACCATGCCGGCCGCGGCCATGCTCGCGCGCTTGAACATGGTCTTCAGGTCGGCCGTGCATACCCGCGGGTCGGGCGGCAGGCCGTAGACCTCCGGTTCGTCGAGCAACAGGAACACCGACCCCGTCCCACCGACGCCATCGTGCTCGTTGGCGCCGTAAAGCCTTGCCTCGGTACGCCCCTCGGCGTGCAACTGGGCGACCCGCTCGCGCGCTTCGGTCACCAGCTCGTCGTGATTGCCGAATTTGATCGACGTCGTCGGGCAGGTCTTGGCGCATGCCGGCACCTGGTCCTCGACCAGGCGGTCGTAGCACAGCGTGCACTTCTGGGCCACACCGGTGACGAATTCCTCTTTCGGCCGGCCGGGCCGTTCCACCGGCGTCGCGTATGTGCCGTCGCTGCGCCGTTCGACCACCCCGAACGGGCATCCCGCCACGCACGTCCCGCAGCCGTTGCAGACGTCGTCCTGCACCACCACGGTGCCGAACTCGGTGCGGAACAGCGCCCCGGTCGGGCAGACGTCCAGGCAGCCCGCGTGCGTGCAGTGCTTGCACACGTCCGACGACATCAGCCAGCGGAACTCCGGGGTATGTAGCGGTTGCGAAACAGGCTCTTTTTCAACGGGTTTCGCAGCGCCGGGGATGGCCGGCATACCGAGATCGATCAGCGCGCGGCCGGATTCGCGTGCCTCTTCGATGCGGTCACGACCCTGTTCGATGAAGGCCACGTGCCGCCAGGTACTGGCGCCCAGTGCCCCGGTGTTGTCGTACGACGACCCCAGCAGCTCGAGGTCGCCGTCGCGCGGGTTGCGGTTCCACTCCTTGCAGGCGACCTCGCAGGCCTTGCAGCCGATGCAGATCGAGGTGTCGGTGAAAAAACCCTTGCGCGGCTTGCGATCCGCCCAACCGGCATCGGCGGCCGGGTCAGTCGGTCCGATCAGCTGACCCATCGGCCCTCCTCGTGTCCTGCGGTCCGACGATGTCCCAGACCGCATCGTCGATGCGTACATTGTCGGTCTCGGTGGTGGCGCCGGAGCGGGACTGGTATTCCGCGATCAGGCGCAGCAGTTCCTCGCCCTGGGGACGGCGGCCCGGGCGGATGTCACACGACCCGGCCTTGGACTCCTGGATCTGCACGTTGGGATCGAGCGTCACGCCCAGCAGGTCGTTGGCCGCGTCCCCGCTGACCACCGCGTCGCTGCCGACGCCCCAGTGGTAGGGCAGGCCGATCTGATGCACGGTGTGGCCGTTGATGATCAGGGGGCTGACCCGTCGGGTGACCAGCACCCGGGCTTCGATCGCGGCGCGCGGCGAGATCAGGGTGGCCCACCCGTACGGCTCGAGGCCGCGTTCGGCGGCCAGTTCCGGGGACACCTCGCAGAACATCTCCGGCTGCAGCTCCGACAGGTAAGGCAGCCACCGGCTCATACCACCGGCGGTGTGGTGCTCGGTGAGCCGGTAGGTCGTGAAGACATACGGGTAGACCTCGGCGCCGGGATCACCGGCGCTCGGTGCGCCGAGATTGTCCTTGCGCGGGAAGGTGATTCGCGCCGGGTTGCGCTGCTGCGGGTAGAGCGCGTTGGTGACCGGCGACTCCTGCGGCTCGTAATGCGTGGGCAGCGGTCCGTCGACCAAGCCGGTGGGCGCGAACAGCCAGCCCTTGCCGTCGGCCTGCATGATGAACGGGTCGTCCCCGGCCAGCGCGTCGGGCCCGCCGAGGTCGGGGTCGGGCCGGCTGCCGGGCGCCCGGTCGGCCACGAAGTCCGGTACGTCATAGCCCACCCAGCGCTTTTCGTCCGAGTCCCACCAGACGTATTTCTTGCGTTCGCTCCACGGCTTGCCCTCGGGGTCGGCCGACGCCCGGTTGTAGAGCACCCGCCGGTCCGCCGGCCACGCCCAGCCCCATTCGAGTTGCGCCGGCGACTCGCCCCCGTGCGGCACCCGGCGGGCGGCCTGGTTGATGGCGTTGGCATACACCCCGGTGTAGATCCAGCAGCCGGCGGCGGTCGACCCGTCGGCGCGCAGCTCGGTGTAGGACGTCAATGGACCACCGTCGCCGACCCGATACCCGTTGACCTCGGCCAGCACCGCCTCGCCGTCGGGCTCGCCGTGCTCGTCGGTCGGGTAGTTCCATGTGAGGTCCAGCAGCGGGCGGTCGCGCTCGTCGGTCGAGCCGGCCAGCCGTTGCCGGATCCGCTTGCCCAGCTCGAAGAAGAACTGCAGTTCGCTCTGGCACTGGCCGGGCGGCTCGACGGCCTTGTGCCGCCATTGCACAAGTCGCTGGGTCTGGGTGAACGATCCCGCCTTCTCGACATGTGTCGCGGCGGGCAGGAAGAACACCTCGGTCTCGATGTCCTCGGTCTTGAGTTCGCCCGAGGCGATCTCCGGGCCGTCCTTCCACCAGGTGGCCGATTCGATGAGGTTGAGGTCACGGACCACCAGCCACTTGAGGTGCGACATGCCCAGGCGCTGCAGCCGGCCGTGGGCCGAGCCGACCGCGGGGTTCTGCCCGAGCAGGAAGTAGCCCTCCACCTCGTCGTCCAGCATGCCCATCACCGTCTGATGGGTGCCATGGGGGCCGGACAGCCGCGGCAGGTAGTCGTAGGCCCAGTCGTTGTCCGCGGTGGCCGCATCCCCCCACCACGCCTTGAGCAGGCTGATGGTGTAGGCATCGGCGTTGGCCCAGAAGCCTTTCTGCTTCTTGGATGCGACCTTGTCGAGGTAGTCGGCGAGGGTGTCGTGCATGCCCGCCTTGGCCATCGGCAGGTACCCGGGGAGCAGGTTGAACAGCGTGGGGATGTCGGTGGAGCCCTGGATGGTGGCGTGGCCGCGCAGCGCCATGATGCCGCTGCCGGGTCTGCCGACGTTGCCCATCAGCAGTTGCAGAATCGTTGCGGTGCGGATGAATTGGGAGCCCAGGGTGTGCTGGGTCCAGCCGACGGCATAGGCGAAGCAGGTGGTGCGCTCGCGCCCGGAGTTCTCCACGATGGATTGGGCCAGGTAGTCGAAATCCTCGCGGCTGATGCCGCAGACATCCTTGACCATCTCCGGGGTGTAGCGGGCGTAGTGGCGTTTGAGGATCTGGAAGACCGTCCGGGGGTGTTGCAGGGTTTCGTCGCGCTTCACCTTGGCGTGCGCCAGCGGCGGGCCGCCGCTGCCGTGTTCGTCTCCGGCTGCGCTTGCGGCGGCGGTGGCGCCGTGCGTGTGGCCCCCGCCTGGGGATTCGAGCTGGCCGTTCTCGTCGTAGGCCCAGCTCGACGTGTCGTACTGGCCGGTTTCGGGGTCGAACCCGGAGAACAGGCCGCCGAGATCCTCGGTGTCCCTGAACTTTTCGTTGATCAGGGTGGCTGCGTTGGTGTACGCGACGACGTACTCCTTGAACCACAGGTCATTGGACAGAATGTGGTTGATCAGGGCGCCGAGCAGTACCACGTCCGAACCCGCGCGGATCGGGATGTGCCGGTCGGAGACCGCCGAGGTACGGGTGAAGCGCGGGTCGACGTGGATCACCCGCGCGCCGCGGGCCCTGGCCTCTTCCACCCACTGGAAGCCGACCGGATGGCACTCGGCCATGTTCGAGCCCTGGATGACAATGCAGTCCGCATTGGCCATGTCTTGCAGTGATTGGGTGGCGCCGCCGCGCCCGAAGGAGGCTCCCAGACCGGGAACCGTGGCGCTGTGTCAAATACGAGCTTGGTTCTCGATCTGAATGGCGCCTGCGGCGGTGAAGAGTTTCTTGATGAGATAGTTCTCTTCGTTGTCCAGCGTGGCACCGCCGAGCGCGGCGATCCCCATGGTGCGCCGCAGCAGGTTGCCCTTCTTGTCGATGTCCTGCCAGCTGTTTCGGCGTGATTCCACGAAACGGTCCGCAATCATGTCGATCGCGGTGTCCAGCTCCAGCGGTTGCCATTCGGTCGCCCGGGGCGGCCGGTACAGCACCTGCAATTGCCGGCCGGGTGAATTCACCAGCTGCTCACTGGCAGAACCTTTGGGGCACAGCCGTCCTCGCGAGATCGGCGAATCGGGGTCACCCTCGATCGCGACGACCCGCTCGTCCTTGACGTACACCCGCTGCCCACAGCCGACGGCGCAGTAGGGGCAGATGCTCTGCACGACGCGGTCGGCCGTGGTGGTGCGCGGCGTGACGGCGCGGGTGTGCTTGGAGGTCACCGCCGAGCCGCGACCGAGCTTGTCTGTCGAGCGCAACTGGCGCAGGACGGGCCATTCCAGAAACACTTTGCGTAGGGCCATGTCTTCACCCTAATGGCGATCGCAAGCGCGGCGTAGCCGGGCGCTGCGGGTCGCCATGCCATGTCTCCAGTGGCGATCGCAAGCGCGGCGTAGCCGGGCGCTGCGGGTCGCCATGCCATGCCTCCTGGGCGATCGCAAGCGCGGCGCAGCCGGGCGCTGCGGGTCGCCCCGTGCATCCCTCTGGCGATCGCAAGGCTCAGCGCACGACAATGGTGTGCTCGCCGCGCGGCACCAGCTCGCCGATGACGGGCGCTCCCGGAATCTCCCCGGCGATCAGCAGCCCGCCGGAGGTCTGCGCGTCGGCGAGCAACAGGGCGTCATCGTCGCCCACGGCGGACAGGTCGATATGCGGCGCCACCCAGTCGAGGTTTCGCCGGGTGCCGCCGGACAGGTAGCCGGCCGCCAGCGCGTCGCGCGCGCCGTCCAGGTACGGCACCGCCGCCGAGTCGATCACCGCCGTCACGCCACTGGCCCGGGCCAGCTTGTGCAGATGCCCGAGCAGCCCGAAACCGGTGACGTCCGTGGCACATTCGACGCCGGCCGCCAGCGCCGCGGCGGCGGCGTCGGCGTTGAGGGTGGTCATCACGGCGACCGCCTCCTCGAAGCGCTCCCCGGTGACCTTGTGCCTGTTGTTCAGCACGCCGACCCCGAGCGGCTTGGTCAGTGACAGCGGCGTTCCCGGCTTACCGGAGTCGTTGCGCAGCAAGCGGTTCGGGTCGGCGACGCCGGTGACGGCCAGTCCGTACTTGGGTTCGGGGTCATCGACACTGTGCCCGCCGGCCAGGTGGCAGCCGGCCGCGCCACACACGTCCAGTCCGCCGCGCAGCGTCTCGGCGGCCAGCTCGAACGGCAACACCTCGCGCGGCCAGCCCAGCAGGTTCACCGCGACCACCGGACGCCCGCCCATCGCGTAGACGTCGGACAGCGCGTTGGTGGCCGCGATGCGGCCCCAGTCGTAGGCGTCGTCGACCACCGGGGTGAAGAAGTCCGTCGTCGCGATCAGCGCCGTACCGTTCTGGATGCGGACCACCGCCGCGTCGTCGCCGTTGTCCAGGCCCACCAGCAGCTCCCCGACCGCGTCGCGCGGCGGGTTGGAGCCCAGCCCCCGCACCACCTCCTCCAGCTCCCCCGGCGGGATTTTGCATGCGCAGCCGCCACCGTGGGCGTATTGAGTCAGTCGGTACGTCACGGCGTCCATGGTGCCCGCGCCGCGTGGGCTGCCACAATTGGCGCCATGGCTGAGGGAGGCGTGTCCGGTCTGGTGACCGGCGCGGTCTTCAAAACCGTCGAACGGCAGTCGCTGTCGTTGGCGGGTTCAATTCCCGTCCGCCTCCGCCATGTTCTTGCGGGCCCGGCATGAGCGATCCGCGCCGACGGGTGCCCGGCACCGACACGCTGCTCGCCGACCCGCGACTGGCCGCGGCGCAGCGGGTGCTGGGTCGCAGCCTGGTGAAGTCGGTGATCACCGCGGCCCAGCAGCGGGCGCGGGCCGGAGAAATCACCCCCGAGCAGGTCGCCGAGCACGCCGTCGCCGCCCTTCCCGCCACCGCATCGAGCCTGCGGCCAGTCATCAACGCCACCGGTGTGGTGGTGCACACCAATCTGGGCCGCGCCCCGCTGTCGCTAGCCGCGCTGGATGCGGTGGTCGCCGCCGGCGGCACCACCGATGTCGAGTTCGATTTGGCGACGGGCCGGCGCGCGCGCCGCGGCCGGGGCGCGCTGGCTGCGCTGGCGGGCGCGGTGCCCACCGCCGGCGGCGTGCACGTCGTCAACAACAACGCGGCCGCGCTGCTGTTGACCGCCATGACGCTGGCCCCCGGCAAGGAGATCGTGCTCAGCCGCGGCGAACTCGTCGAAATCGGTGATGGGTTTCGCATCCCCGAACTACTGGAATCCACCGGATCGCGGCTGCGTGAGGTCGGCACCACCAACCGCACCGGCCTGCGCGATTACACCGAGGCGCTGGGGCCGCAGACCGGCTTCGTGCTGAAGGTGCATCCGTCCAACTTCCAGGTCAGCGGGTTCACCTCGGCGGTCGACGTCGCCGCCCTGGCGCCGGAAGTGCGCGGGCTCGGCGTCCCGCTGGTGGTCGACATCGGGTCCGGCCTGTTGTCGCCGCATCCGGTGCTGCCCGTCGAGCCGGACGCGACGTCGATGCTGGCCGACGGCGCCGACCTGGTCACCGCGAGCGGGGACAAACTGCTGGGTGGGCCGCAGGCCGGGTTGCTGTTCGGCCACGCCGAGCTGATCGAGCGGATCCGCCGCCATCCGGCGGCGCGCGCCCTGCGGGTGGACAAGCTGACGCTGGCCGCGCTGGAGGCGACCCTGCTGGGGCCGCCCCCGCCGGTGGCGCAGGCGCTGGGCGCCGACGTCGAGCGGCTGCGCGCCCGGGCCGAGTCGCTGGCCGCCGCGCTGCCCGGGGCCGTGGTGGTGGACTGCGTCGCGGCCGTCGGCGGCGGCGGGGCGCCCGGCGTCGAACTGCCCAGCGCCGCGGTGAGCCTGCCCGAGTCCTACGCCGCCGCGCTGCGCCTCGGCAGCCCGCCCGTGGTGGGCCGGCTGGAGGGCGGCCGGTGCCTGCTGGACCTGCGCACGGTGCCGCCCGAGGACGACGAGCTGCTGGCCGCGGCGGTACGGGCGTGTTCGTCCTAGCCACCGCGGGGCACGTCGATCACGGCAAATCGACTCTGCTGCAACGGATTACCGGCATGTGGCCGGATCGGCTGGCCGAAGAACAGCGCCGCGGCCTGACCATCGATCTGGGCTTCGCGTGGACCGAGCTGGACGGACGTCAGCTCGCGTTCGTCGACGTGCCGGGCCACGAACGGTTCGTGGCCAACATGCTGGCCGGTGTGGGTGCGGTGCCCGCGGTGGTGTTCGTGGTGGCCGCCACCGAGGGCTGGATGCCGCAGTCGGAGGAACATCTGGCGGCGCTCGACGCGCTCGGCGTCCGCCACGGGCTGCTGGTGATCAGCAAGGCCGACCTCGCCGATCCGGGCCCGGCCGTCGCGCAGGCGTCGGAACGGCTTGCCGCCACGTCCCTCGCCGACATCCCGGTCGCGATCGGAACCGACCTCGACCGGGTGCGAGCCGAACTTGTCGCGCTGACCGATCGGCTGCCCGCGCCGGACCCCGACGCCGACGTGCGGCTCTGGGTCGACCGCAGCTTCACCGTCCGGGGTGCGGGCACCGTGGTCACCGGCACGCTGGCCGCCGGCACGGTGCGGGTGGGCGACGAGCTCGAGCACGCCGGGCGGCGGGTCAGCGTCCGCGGGCTGCAGTCGTTGGGGCGCGTCGCGGACGCGGTGGGCCCGGTGTCCCGGGTGGCGCTGAATCTGCGCGGCGTTGACCGGCACGACATTGCCCGCGGCGACACCGTGCGCACGCCGGGGGCGTGGCTGGACACCGCGGAGATCGACGTCGCCCTGCGAACGGCCGACACGCTGCACCGCCAGCTCGTGCTGCACATCGGGTCGGCGGCCGTGCCGGTGCAGGTGCGCCGCCTGGGGGCCGCCGCCGCGCGGCTGCGGCTGGCCAGGCCGCTGCCGCTGCGGGTGGGAGACATCGGGTTGCTCCGCGACCCCGGCCAGCACCGGATCGCGGCGGGAATCGAGGTGCTCGACGTCCGCCCGCCCGCATTGCGCCGGCGCGGCGCGGCGCGGGCGCGCGCCGACGAGCTGGCGACCGGCGAGGCCCGAGCGCCCGACTTCGCGCGCGCGGCGGACCTGCGCGCCATGGGTGTGCGCCCGCGCGGGCAGCCGGTCGGCGACTGGGTGGTGGACCCGCAATGGTGGGCGGTGCGGCGCGGGGACGCCGCAGCGGCGGTGCGGCGCTGGGCGGGCGATCACGACGTCGCCGCGGGCATGCCGCTGGAGACGCTGCGTCAGCAGGTCGGCCTGCCCGCCGCCGAACTGATGCCCAAGCTGCTGGAGGGCACGGGTCTGGAGGTGGTCGACGGGTTGGTCCGCCCGCCCGGTGCGGGGCTGCCGCCCCGCGTCGACAAGGCCGTGCGCGAGGTCGAGGAGTGGCTGGCCGCCGAGCCGTTCCGGGCGCCCGAGGCCGACGAGCTGACCGAGCTGAAGCTGGGCCCGCGTGAGTTGGCCGCTGCGGTGCGGGCCGGGCGGCTGACCCGGATCGCCGACGGGGTGGTGCTGGGACCCGACGCCCTGGACCGCGCCGCCGGCCTGCTGGCGGCGCTGCCGCAGCCGTTCACCGTCAGCGAGGCGCGCCGCGCGCTGGGCACCACCCGGCGGGTCGCGGTGCCGTTGCTGGAGCAGCTCGATGCCCGGCGTGTCACGCGCCGCGGCGACGACGGCACCCGGGTGGTTACAGCCGCTCTTTGACGGCGGCCGACAGGCGGGCACCGTCGGCCTTGCCCGCGGCGATCGCGGTGGCGGCCTTCATCACCAGGCCCATCTGCTTCATTCCCGGCCGCTCGCCGATTTCCTCGGCGACCTGCGCGATCGCGGTGTCGGCCACGTCGGCCACCTCGGCCTCGGTGAGCGGGGTGGGCAGGTATTCGTCGATGATCCGGCCCTCGGCGTGCTCGTTGGCGGCGAGCTCTCCGCGCCCGTTCTGGGTGTAGATCTCCGCGGATTCGCTCCGCTTGCGGGATTCTTTGGCCAGCACCTTGATGACTTCCTCGTCGGTGAGGTCTCTGGCCTCCTTACCGGAAACCTCCTCGGTCTGGATCGCCGCCAACAGCATGCGCAGCGTGGCAGTTCGCAACTTGTCCTGGGCCTTCATCGCCGCCGTCAGGTCCGTCCGGAGCCGGGATTTGAGTTCCGCCATGACTGAGACGCTACGCGCCGGGCGGGGGGTCAACGTTGTGCAATGCCCCGGTCGCCGACAGGATGGAGCCCATGACGAACGACGGGCCCGGCTGCAGGGCTGGTTTGACGGGCCGCTGCACTCGGTGAGCGCGCCGCCGCCTGGTTATCCGGCTGGTCCGCCACCGGCATACGGTCCACAACCTCAATACGGTCCACCCGCGGCGTATGGCCCGCCACCGGCCTACGGCCCAGCACCGGCCTACGGCCCGCCGCCCGGCTATGGTCCCCCGCCCGGTTACCGGCCCCCGGCGGGCTACGCGCCGCCACCCGGTTATGGGCCGCCATCCGGATATGGCCCGGGGCCTGGCTACGGGGCGCCGTCCTTCGGCGCTTCGCCGGGCTATGCCGCCGTCAAACCCGGGATCATCCCGCTACGGCCGCTGACCCTCGGCGACATCTTCAACGGCGCCGTCGGCTACGTCCGGGCGAACCCGAAAGCGACGCTCGGCCTGACCGCCATCGTCGTGGTGATCATGCAGATCCTCACCAAGGTCGCGTTCTTCGGCCCGCTGGCCGCGGCCGACAAGCTCGCCAGCGATCGGCCCGGCGAGCTGAGCTCCGGGGTACTGGGCGCCTGGTCGCTGTCGATCGGCGGCGGCATCCTGGTCGGCTGGCTGGGGGGCATGCTGCTCTCCGGGATGCTCACCGTGATCGTCGGGCGGGCGGTGTTCGGATCACCCATCACCATCGGGGAAACGTGGGCCAAGATCCGCGGGCGACTGCCGGCCCTACTCGGGCTGGCGCTACTGGAGGCCGTCGTGGTGGCGGCCCTTGCCGGGTTGGTCGCGGTGATCATCGGGGTGCTGGCCGCGATCGGTAGCGCCGCGGCGGCCGTGGTGTTGGGCATCCCGCTGCTGCTGGCCGTCCTCGCGCTGCTGGTGTTCCTGTACACGGTGGTGTTGTTCGCCCCGGTGCTGATCGTGCTGGAGCGGCTGCCGGTCACGGATGCGATCACCCGGTCGTTCAAGCTGGTGCGCAACGGCTTCTGGCGCGTGCTGGGTATCCGGGTGCTCGCGTTCCTCGTGACCTCCGTCGTGGCCAACGCCGTCGCGGTGCCGTTCAGCATCGCCGGCCAGTTCTTGCAGATCACCTCCTCCGGCACGGCGTTCCTGGTGAGCACCGCCATTCTCTCGGTGGGCGCCGCGATCGGCGAGATCATCACCGCACCCTTCAACGCGGGCGTCATCGTCCTGCTCTACACCGACCGCCGGATGCGCGCCGAGGCGTTCGACCTGGTGCTGCAGAGCGGAGCCGCCCAGGGGCCGTACGCTGCCGCGTCCACCGACAACCTCTGGCTGACCCGGCCCCTGTAGGGGCCGAGCGAGGACTCACTGCGGATGCCTTCCATCGACATCGACCGCGATGCCGCGCACCGGGCCGCGCAGGACGAGCTCAACAAACCGATCTATGCCAAGGGCTCCGCGCGGGAACAGTTCGTCGACTGGCTCAACGACCTGATCTACCGGCTGTTGCAGAAGACTTCCTCACTACCGGGCGGCTGGCTCACGGCGACAGTGCTTTTCATCCTGCTCGCCACCGCGGTGATCGTCGGCATCTACCTCGTGCGGCGCACCATGCGCGCCCGCCGCGGCGGTGACTACTCGTTGTTCGAAGCCGCCCAGCTGACCGCCGCTCAGCATCGCGCGACCGCCGAAAACCTTGCGGCCGAGGGCGATTGGGCGGCGGCGATTCGTCACCGGCTGCGCGCCGTCGCCCGCCAGCTCGAAGAGACCGGGGTGCTGACACCGGCCCCCGGCCGGACGGCCAACGAGCTGGCCCGCGATGCCGGGGTCGCGTTGCCGCATCTGGCCGACGAATTAACGCAAGCCGCAACGGCTTTCAACGACGTCACCTACGGCGAACAACCCGGAACCCAGGCCGCCTACCAGATGATCGCCGAACTGGACGACCATCTGCGGTCCCGCTGGCCCGGCGGCCCGATCGAGGCCGGGCGGCCCACCGGGCACGAGTCATGGGCGCAGGTGCGCTGATGGCAACGATTGCCGAGGCCGGTCCCGACAGCACGCCGAAGCGCAGGCGCTCCTGGCGCTGGGTGTTCGTCACCTTGGTGGTGCTCGCCGTCATCGCCGGCGTCGGCGCGTACCTGAGCGCACCCCGACCCGGTGCCCGGATGGACCCGGCGTCGACCGGTTCCGACGGTGGCCACGCGCTGGTGGAGTTGCTGCGCGGCGCCGGGGTCGACGTGGTGGTGGCCAACGACATCGCCGACGTGGAAGAGGCGGCGCGGCCCGACGCGGTGATCCTGGTCGCCCAGAGCCAATACCTCACCGACACGGTGCTGGACCGGTTGGCCGACGTCCGTTCGGACCTGCTGTTGGTGGAACCGACCACGCGGACCCGCGGGGCGTTTCTGCCCGGTGTACGGGTCTCCGGGGCCAACGGATTTGACCTCGACCCGAATTGCACCCTGCGCGAAGCCGTTCGCGCCGGACCCGTCCGGTTCGGGGCGAGCAACACCTACGAGTCCAAAGACGGCCGCGCCATGACCCGCTGCTACGACGGCGCGCTGATCCGCTTTCGCAACGACGGACGCACCATCACGGCCGTCGGCAGCGCCGAATTCATGACCAACGGCAGCCTGTTACAGGCGGGGAACGCCGCCCTGGCGATGAACCTCGCGGGCGACCGGCCCCGCCTCATCTGGTATGCGCCACACCATGTCGAGGGCGAATCATTCTCCAAGGCAACGCTTTTCCAGCTGATTCCGCCCAACGTGATCTGGATCGTCGGGCAACTGGCACTGGTGGTGCTGCTGGTTGCCGTGTGGCAGGGCCGTCGGCCCGGACCACTGGTGGCCGAGGAGCTACCCGTGGTGGTGCGAGCGTCGGAGACCGTCGAGGGCCGCGGCCGGCTGTACCGGTCCCGACGGGCACGCGATCGCGCGGCCGCCGCGTTGCGCAACGCCACCGTGGCGCGGCTGTTGCCGCGGCTCGGCCTGGGTGCGGGCGCCACGCCGGCGGCGGTGGTGACGACGGCGGCCCAGCGCACCGGATCCGATCCGGCGTTCGTCTCCTACCATCTGTTCGGCCCGCCCCCGGCGACCGACAACGACCTGTTACAACTTGCCCGTGCGCTCGACGAAATCGAAAGGCAGGTCGCACACCCGTGACCCAATCCACTACCGCTCAGTCGCCCACCGCCGAGTCGGCCCGTGAGGCGCTGCTGGCATTGCGCGGCGAGCTCGCCAAGGCCGTCGTCGGACAGGAGGGCGTGGTCAGCGGCCTGGTGATCGCCCTGCTGTGCCGCGGCCATGTGCTGCTGGAAGGCGTTCCGGGAGTGGCGAAGACTCTACTGGTCCGGGCGCTGGCCGCGGCGCTGCAGTTGGAGTTCAAGCGGGTGCAGTTCACCCCCGACCTGATGCCCGGCGACGTGACGGGTTCGCTGGTGTACGACGCGCGCACCGCCGCGTTCGTGTTCCGTCCCGGCCCGGTCTTCACCAACCTGCTGCTGGCCGACGAGATCAACCGCACCCCACCCAAGACCCAGGCCGCGCTGCTCGAGGCGATGGAAGAGCGTCAGGTCAGCATCGACGGCGAGCCGCAGCCGCTGCCCGACCCCTTCATCGTGGCCGCAACCCAGAATCCGGTCGAATACGAGGGCACCTATCAGTTGCCCGAGGCCCAGCTGGACCGCTTCTTGCTCAAACTGAACGTGGGGCTGCCGCCGCGGGACGCCGAAATCGCCATCCTGCACCGGCACGCCCACGGCTTCGATCCGCGCGATCTGTCGGCGATCAAGCCGGTGGCCGGGCCCTCCGACCTGGCGGCCGGCCGCGACGCCGTGCACAACGTGCTGGTTGCCGACGAGGTGCTGGGCTACATCGTCGACATCGTCGGGGCCACCCGGTCCTCCCCCGCGCTGCAACTGGGTGTGTCGCCCCGCGGCGCGACCGCCCTGCTGGCCACCGCGCGCTCCTGGTCCTGGCTGTCCGGGCGCAACTACGTCACGCCCGACGACGTGAAGGCCATGGCCCGCCCGACGCTGCGGCACCGGGTGATGCTGCGGCCCGAGGCCGAACTCGAAGGGGCCACACCCGACGGTGTGCTCGACGGGATTCTCGCGTCGGTTCCGGTGCCCCGCTAGTGGTCCTGACCGGTCGCACCGGGCTGGTCGCGCTGATCTGCGTCCTGCCCATCGCGCTGTCGCCTTGGCCGGCAACGACTTTCGTCGTCCTGCTGCTAGCGCTGGCGCTCGCGGTGATGCTCGACGTCGGGCTGGCGGCCAGCACCACCCAGCTGCGCTACGTGCGTTCCCCGGATCGCTCGGCCCGGCTCGGACAGCAAGTGGAGTGCGGGCTGTCAATCCACAACGACGGTGCGCGCCGGTTTCGCGGCCAGCTCCGCGACGCCTGGCCGCCCAGCGCCCAGGCGCAGCCGCGCACCCATCCCGTCGACATCCCCGCCGGGCAAGACCAGCACGTCCAGTCTCGGCTACAGCCGGTTCGCCGCGGCGACCAGCGAGCGACGGTGGTGACCGCCCGATCGATCGGCCCGCTGGGCCTGGCGGGACGGCAGGGTTCGCGACCGGTGCCGGGGCAGCTGCGGGTGCTGCCCCCATTTCTGGCCCGCAAGCACCTGCCGTCGCGGCTGGCCAAACTACGCGAGATCGACGGCCTGCTACCCACGCTGGTGCGCGGTCAGGGAACCGAATTCGATTCGCTGCGAGAGTATGTCGTCGGTGACGACGTGCGCTCGATCGATTGGCGCGCCACCGCGCGTCGCGCCGACGTGGTGGTGCGCACCTGGCGGCCCGAACGCGACCGGCGGGTGCTGATCGTGCTCGACACCGGCCGGACGGCCGCGGGGCGGGTCGGCGTCGATCCGGCCGCAGCGGATTGCCCGCCTCCTCCTCACCCCGCTGCGCGGGCCGCATCGTCAGCGGGCGCATCCGATCCCGCGGGCTGGCCGCGGCTAGACTGGTCGATGGACGCCGCGCTGCTCTTGGCGGCCCTGGCGTCGCGGGCCGGGGACCATGTCGACTTCCTCGCCCACGACCAGGTCAGCCGGGCCGGTGTGTTCGGCGCCTCGCGCACCGAACTGCTTGCCCAGCTGGTCGACGCGATGGCACCGCTGCAACCGACGCTTGTCGAATCCGATTGGCGGGCAACGGCTTCTGCCATTGCCCGGCGCGCCCGCCAGCGGTCGCTGGTGGTGCTGCTGACCGACCTCAACGCCGCCGCGCTGGACGAGGGTCTGCTGCCCGTGCTGCCGCAGCTGTCGGCCAAACACCACCTGCTGCTGGCCGCGGTCTCCGATCCGCGCGTCGACCAAATGGCCGCCGGGCGTTCGGATGCCGCGGCGGTGTACGACGCGGCGGCCGCCGAACGATCCCGCAACGAACGCGGCGCGATCGCTAACCGGTTGCGCCGCAGCGGAGTGGAAGTCGTCGACGCCCCGCCCGCCGAACTCGCGCCCGCCCTTGCCGATCACTATCTGGCGATGAAGGCGACCGGGCGTCTGTAGCACTCGGCGACGGGCGCTCAGCGGGTCGGAACGTAGTCCGGCGCCTCTGCCATGTCACCGCTCTCCCCGGCCTTCACCCCGCGGCGGCCGAAGTAGACGATGTAGGACAAGAACGCCGCCTCGGCGATGACGCCGATGCCGACCCGCACGAACGTCGGCAACGGTGACGGTGTCACCAGCGCTTCGATCAGCCCCGAGACCAGCAGCACCGCAACGAGACCCACGACGACCGAGACGACGGCGCGGCCCTGTTCGGCGAGCACCTGGCCCCGGGGCCGGTCGCCGGGCGAGATCACCGACCAGCCCAGCCGCATTCCCGTTGCGCCCGAGAGGAATACCGCCGTGAGCTCCAGCAGCCCGTGCGGGACAAGCAAACCCAAGAGCAGGGCGCCCTTGCCGGCCGGGAACATCAGGCCGGCGATGATGCCCAGGTTGGCGGCATTCTGGAACAGCACGAAGGGAATCGGTATGCCCAACAACACGGACAGTGCGATGCATTGCGCAGAAACCCAGGAATTGTTCACCCAGATTTGCAGCGCGAACGCCGCAGCTGGATGTTCGCTGTAGTACGACTCCACATCGTGGTTGACCAATTGCTGGATGTCGCCGGGTGTTCCGAGTGCGGACTGAACATCGGGACTGCCGGCGACCCACAGCGCGACGATTACCACCACGGCGAAGAACGCCGCCGCGGTGGCCAGCCACCACCGCCAGGTTCGGTAGGCCACCACCGGGAACGACACCGTCCAGAACCGGGTGAACGCACTGCTCAGCGGCGCATGGGCAGCGGTCACGGCGGAACGGGCCCGCGCCACCAGGCTGGAGAGCCGGCCGATCAGCACGGAATCCGACGACGCCGAGCGCAGCATCGACAGGTGGGTGGCGACCCGCTGGTAGAGCTCGACGAGTTCGTCGATCTCCGCACCGGACAGCGACCGGCGCCTCCCGATCAATCGGTCCAGGCGGTCCCAGGTAGGGCGATGGGCCAGCACGAATGCATCGACATCCACCCTCGGCAGCCTAATCGCAGCGCCGGCGCGGCAAAGGGGGGACGGCCAGCTGCCCCCAGCCTGTACCGTTCGAAGTTATGTCGGAGGTGGTGACCGGGGACGCCGTGGTGCTCGACGTGCAGATCGCTCAGCTGCCGGTGCGGACGGTGAGCGCGCTGATCGACATCGTGGTTATGGTCATCGGCTACCTGCTCGGCCTGATGTTGTGGGCCGCCACCCTGACTCAGTTCGATACCGCACTGACCAACGCGATCCTGCTGATATTCACGGTGCTGGTGATTGTGGGCTATCCCCTGGTTATGGAAACGGCAACGCGGGGACGCTCGGTGGGCAAGATCGCGATGGGTCTGCGTGTGGTGTCCGACGACGGCGGCCCAGAACGCTTCCGCCAGGCGCTGTTTCGTGCTCTCGCAGCGCTGGTGGAAATCTGGATGCTGTTCGGCAGCCCGGCCGTCATCTGCAGCATCCTGTCTCCCAAGGCCAAACGGATCGGCGACATCTTCGCCGGCACGGTGGTGGTCAACGAACGCGGGCCCCGACTGGGCCCCCCGCCCATGATGCCGCCCTCCTTGGCGTGGTGGGCATCCTCGCTGCAGTTGTCCGGGCTGTCGGCCAGTCAAGCCGAGGTGGCGCGCCAATTCCTGTCCAGGGCAACGCAGCTCGATCGCCAGTTGCGGATGCAGATGGCATACCGCATCGCTAGTGACGTGGTGGCCCGCATCGCGCCGCCCCCGCCGCCCGGCGCCCCGCCGGAACTGGTGCTGGCCGCGGTCCTCGCCGAGCGACACCGCCGTGAACTGGCCCGGCTGCGCCCCGCCATGCCCGCCACGGGGCCGGTGGGGCCGGTGGGGCCGGCGCCGTGGCCACCGCCCGGCAGTCCATACCCGGGGCCCCGCGGCTGGCCCGGCCCGCCGCCCGGTACGGCACCGCAGCCGCCGCAGCAATCGGCCGGATGGCCGGACCCACAATCGGCCCGGCCCGGTTCGAGAGACCCCGGCACGCCGGAGGGCTTCTCACTGCCTCACTAACCGGCCACACTCGCCGCCATCAGGGCGACGTCGGCGATCAGCAGCACCCATCCGGCCAACGGAACCGCGATGCCGCCGCGGTGTTTGGCGGTGAAGAACGAAATGATGATGACGACGACGGCGACCGCTGGTGCGCCGTAGAACGCGACACCGAAATCGATCCCGCCGTGGCCCAGGTTGGGACAGTTGCGATCGCTGCAGCCGTCGGTGCTCATCACGGCACCGAGCGCGAACAGCATCACGATCGCGGCGGCGGGCACCATCGCCAGCGCCAGCCCCCAATTGACCCATCGCCAGGTGTTGCGACGCCGGGCACCGTTGGGTCGCCCGAATGCGGCCGCGCCAGCGCCGCCGCTATCGACCTTCAGGTTGTCGTCAGCGTCCATCTCGGTAGTGCCTACCCGCGGCTCGGCGCATGCAAACCGGGGCGCCGACCGCAGCCAAGACCGCTGACGTTCAGTTTCCGCAGGTCAGGCGATTTACGCCGAGCCACTCCAACATGTCCCGTTGCATCACGTTAGTTCCCGATATATCGTGATGCTTCGTAGCGCACGACCGGTGCGCGACCACGAACGTAAGGACATAGCAATGAGCAACCCATTCACTCCCCCCGAAGGACCCTTCGCCGGCCGGCCCGGTTTCGGATTCGGCGTGGGCCCCGGCCCCATGGACCGGCGCGCCCTGCACGAGGCCCGGCGCCAGGCCCGGCGGGACTTTCGCGAGCATCTACGCGAGCACGCCGGCGGCCACGACGGCCCGCTCGGCTTCGGACCCGGTTTCGGCCCGGGCTTCGGTCCAGGCTTTGGCCCGGGCTTCGGCTTCGGGCCCGGTGGCCGGCGCGGCGGATGGCGCCGCGGCGGCCCGGGCCGTGGCAAGCGCGGCGACGTGCGAGCGGCCATCCTGACGCTGCTGGCCGAGCGGCCGATGCACGGCTACGAAATGATCCAGCAGATCGCCGAGCGCAGTAACGGACTGTGGAAGCCGAGCCCTGGTTCGGTGTACCCGACCCTGCAACTGCTCGACGACGAAGGCCTGATTACCGCGAGCGAAACCGAGGGCAGCAAAAAACTTTTCGAGCTGACCGAACAGGGCCGCGCGGCGGCCGAAAAGATCGAGACCCCGCCGTGGGACGAGATCACCGAAGGCGCCGACCCGGGTCACATGAATCTGCGGGCGGCCGTAGGCCAGTTGTTCGGCGCGGTGGGGCAGTCCGCCCACGCCGCGTCCGCCGAGCAGCAGCAGCGCATCGTTGACATCCTCAACAATGCGCGCCGCGAGATCTACGGCATTCTTGGCGAAGACTAGCCGCCCACGCGGGCCCTGGATCGGGTGACGTCACGTGATGTCGACCCAATCCAGGGTCCGCTGCACGGCTTTGCGCCAGCCCGCGTAACCCGCGGCGCGCTGCTCGTCGTCCCACTGCGGCGTCCAGCGCTTACCCTCCTGCCAGTTGGCGCGCAGGTCGGCCGGATCGGCCCAGAACCCCACCGCCAGACCGGCCGCGTAGGCGGCGCCCAGCGCGGTGGTCTCGGCGACCACCGGGCGCACCACGTCCACGCCCAGCACATCGGCCTGAATCTGCATGCACAGATGATTACCGGTGATGCCGCCGTCGACCTTCAAAACCTCAAGGCGCACACCGGAATCCGCTGCCATGGCGTCCACCACGTCGCGGCTTTGGTAGCAGATCGCCTCCAGCGTCGCGCGCGCCAGATGCGCATTCGTGTTGAACCGCGACAGGCCGACGATCGCGCCGCGCGCATCGGATCGCCAGTAGGGCGCAAACAAGCCGGAAAACGCGGGAACGAAATAGACCCCGCCGTTGTCGTCGACCTGGCGCGCCAGCGATTCGCTTTGGGCGGCACCGCTGATGATGCCCAGCTGATCGCGCAGCCACTGCACCGCCGCGCCGGTCACTGCGATCGAACCCTCAAGCGCGTACACGGGTTTGGCGTCGCCGAACTGATAGCAGACGGTGGTCAGCAGTCCGTTGTCGGACCGCACGATCGTCTCGCCGGTGTTGAGCAGCAGGAAATTCCCGGTGCCATAGGTGTTTTTGGCCTCCCCCTCGGACAGGCACACCTGGCCCACCATCGCGGCGTGCTGATCACCGAGCATCCCGGTGATCGCTACCTCGCCGCCCAGCGGCCCGGTCTCCGACGTCACACCGTAGGGCCGCGGCGACGACGACGGCCCGATCTGGGGCAGCATCGCCCGCGGGATGGAGAACAACGACAACAGCTCGTCGTCCCAGTCCAGGGTCTCCAGGTTCATCAGCATGGTCCGGCTGGCGTTGGTCACATCGGTGGCGTGGACGCCGCCCCGGGGCCCTCCAGTGAGGTTCCACAGCACCCAGGTGTCCGGGGTGCCGAACAACGCGTCGCCGCTTTCGGCCGCCTCGCGCACCCCGTCGACGTTCTCCAGAATCCATTGCAGCTTGGCACCGGAGAAGTAGGTGGCCGGGGGCAGACCGGCCTTACGGCGGATCACGTCGCCGCGACCGTCACGCTCCAGCGCCGACGCGATCCGGTCGGTGCGGGTGTCTTGCCACACGATCGCGTTGTAATAGGGGCGACCGGTCTTGCGGTTCCACACCAGCGTCGTTTCGCGCTGATTCGTTATACCCAGTGCGGCAATGTCGTTCGGGCTCAGATTGGCCCGGTTCAACACCGAGGTCAGCACGGAGGAGGTGCGCTCCCAGATCTCGACCGGGTCGTGCTCCACCCAACCGGCCCGGGGCAGGATCTGTTCATGCTCGAGTTGATGGCGAGCCACTTCGGCACCCTGGTGATCGAAGATCATGCAGCGGGTGCTGGTGGTCCCCTGGTCGATGGCGGCGACGAATTCGGCGAACCCGGCCAACTGCTCTCCTCCACCCGTGAGCTCGGACACGTTTGCGGCAAAAGTCCATCATGGTCTACCCGCCCGGCCGCCGAGGCCCGAACTGCGATTCGTGAGAGCTTGCGTTACCGGCGGTAACCCTGTTGCATCTGCGTTGTGGGCGAAGAGGTCAAGCGCACCACGTACGACAGCGCACATCGGCGGGAATACCGGCGCAAGGTACAACTGTGCCTGGACGTCCTCGAGACGATGCTCGCCCAGTCGTGCTTCGATGCCGAGCAGTCGCTGACCGGCATGGAGATCGAGTGCAACCTCGTCGACGCGGGCTACCAGCCGGCCATGTCCAATCGCCACGTGCTCGACGCCATCGGCGATCCGGCGTATCAGACCGAATTGGGCGCCTACAACATCGAATTCAACGTCCCGCCGCACGCGCTGCCCGGACACACCGCGCTGGACCTCGAGGCCGAGGTGCGGGCCAGCCTCAACGAGGCCGAGACCAAGGCCGGCGCCGCCGGCGGCGCGCACATCGTCATGATCGGTATCCTGCCCACGCTGATGCCCCAACACCTCGACCACGGGTGGATGAGCGAGTCGACGCGATACGCCGCCCTGAACGACTCGATCTTCACCGCCCGCGGCGAGGACATTCCGATCGACATCTCCGGCCCCGAACCCTTGAGCTGGCACACGGCCACCATCGCGCCCGAATCCGCCTGCACCAGCATGCAATTGCATCTGCAGCTGGCGCCGGAGACGTTCGCCGCGAACTGGAACGCGGCGCAGATAGTGGCCGGCCCGCAGTTGGCGCTGGGCGCCAACTCGCCGTTCTTCTTCGGGCACCTGCTGTGGGCGGAAACCCGTATCGAGCTGTTCGCCCAGTCCACCGACACCCGGCCCGAGGAGCTGAAAGCTCAAGGCGTGCGCCCACGAGTGTGGTTCGGCGAGCGGTGGATCGGCTCGGTCCTCGACCTGTACCGGGAAAACATCCGCTATTTTCCGTCCCTGCTGCCCGAGGTATCCGACGAGGACCCGGCCGCCGAACTGGCCGCCGGGCGCATCCCGCAGCTCTCCGAACTGCGCCTGCACAACGGGACCGTCTACCGGTGGAACCGTCCGGTGTACGACGTGGTCGACGGCCGCCCCCACCTGCGCCTGGAGAACCGGGTGTTGCCGGCCGGGCCGACCGTCATCGACATGCTGGCGAACTCGGCCTTCTTCTACGGCCTGCTGCGCAGTCTGTCCGAAGCCGACGACCCGCTGTGGAACAGCATGGATTTCGCCGTGGCAGAGGCCAATTTCCTGGACGCGGCGCGCTACGGCATCGACGCCCGGCAGCGCTGGCCCGGGGTGGGCGAGGTGAGCGCACGCGAACTGGTGCTCGACAAGCTGCTGCCGATCGCCGACGAAGGATTGCGCCGCTGGGGGGTCGACACCGCGGTGCGTGACCGGTTCCTCGGGGTCATCGAGGGCCGGGCCCGAACCGGACGCAACGGCGCCAGCTGGCAGGTGTCCACCGTGCGGGCACTGCAAGACGGCGGCATGAGCAGGGCCGCGGCGCTGGCCGAGATGCTGCGCCGGTACTGCGACCACATGCACGCCAACGAGCCGGTGCACACCTGGGATTCCTGACCGCGGGTCCGGTGGGCAGTACCGGAAGATCGACGAGATCCGGCCTACCTGGTGACGGCGCACAACGCCCGCTAGCCGGTCGCGGTCGCCGCGGTGGCGGCGATGAGCGCCTCGGCGAACGTCTCCAGGTCATCAGCCGTGATGTCCACATGCGGCGAAATCCGCAGCACCGGTTCGGTCAGCTCCAGCGGCGCACGCTGCACGCCGGCGAACGTGACCAGGATCCGTCGCTCGGCGAGCAACCAGGCCCGCACCGCCTGCGGATCCGCGCCGTCGTTGGGCACCAAAGTGGTGATGACACTGGGTTCTTCGACCTCTTCGACCACCGTCCAGCCGGCCACATCGGCCAGCACCGTACGGCTCAGGCCGCCCACCTCAGCCAGCCGTGCGTACACCGCCTGCGGCCCGTACGCCAGGTGTTCGCCCAGCGCCAGCGAAAATCCTACCCGCGCAGCGACATTGGCCTCGCCGAATTCCAGCTGTTGGGCCACCGTCGGCGAACCGTCGGTGCTGGCCCAGTCCGGCGCGGCCAACCGTGGGCGCAGGCTTTCCATCAGCTCCCGGCGCACCCCGAGCATCCCGACACCGCGCGGACCGGCGATCCACTTGCGCGACGAGGAATACGTCACGTCGGCATCCACCGCGCAGTCCACCTGGCCCAGCGCCTGGGCCGCATCGACGACCAGCGGCAGCCCCAACTCGCGGCAGAGCCGGGCGATCATCGAAACCGGTTGCACCACACCGCAGTGGCTGGCCACCGCGGTCAGGTGCACCAAGTCCGGCGGGTCGGTCTGTAAGGCCAGCGCCGCGTCGTCCAGCGCGACCCGGCCGTCTTCCAGGGTCGGCAGCAGCTGCCGGTCGAATCCGTGCGCGGCCATCATCGCCAGGTTCGGCCCGTATTCGCCCGGCAGGCAGGCCACCGTTCGGCGCTCTGCCGGCCAGCTGCCCAGCAGCAGGTCCAGCGAATTCAGCGAGCCGGTGGTGAAAACCACCTCGGCATCCGGCATCCCGGTCAGCGCGGCGAACGCAACGCGCCCGGCGTCGAGCACCGGGGTGGCCGCGTCCGCCGCGACGTAGCCCCCGAGCTCGGACTCGTTGCGGGCGTGCTGCGCGGTGGCCTCGATCACCGCGAGGCTCTGCCGTGAACAGGCAGCGTTGTCCAGGTGCAGCCCAGCCATCGGCGGGCGGGCCGACCGCCATTGTTCGGCCAGCGCGAGTCCCCCGGTCACTTGACGGCCAACGACAACCCGAAGTCGCCCGCCTCGTCGGTCCACCACCGGGTGCGGCGCAATCCCGCGGCGGCCAATTCGCCAGTCACCTTGTCGGAGCGGAACTTGCATGACACCTCGGTGAGCATCTCCTCGCCCGCCTCGAAGTCGACGGTCAGCCCGAGCGAGGCGACCCGCACCCGCTGGCGCCGGTCCGAGCGCAGCCACATCTCGATGCGTTCTTCCGCCGCGTTCCACCGGGCCACGTGCCGATAGGCGTCGACATCGAAGTCGGCGTCGAGTTCCCGGTTCACCACCGCCAGCACGTTGCGATTGAACGCGGCCGTCACCCCGGCGGCGTCGTCATACGCGCGCACCAGCCGCTCGGTGTCCTTGACCAGGTCCGTGCCCAGCAGCAAGCTGTCGCCGGGCCGCATCTGCGCGGACAGTGCGGCGAGGAACCGCGCGCGCGGCCCGGGCGTCAGATTGCCGATGGTTGACCCCAAGAACACGAACAGTCGCCGGCCGCCTTCGGGAATCTCGGTCAGGTGCTCTTCGAAATCGCCGCAGACGGCCTTGATTTCGACACCGTGGTATTCCCGCTGGATGGCCGCGGCGGCGGTGGACAGGATGCTGGCGTCGACGTCGAACGGGACGAACCTGCGCAACGAATGCCGGGCGCGCAGTGCGTCGAGCAACACGCGCGTCTTCTCCGAGGTGCCGCTGCCCAGTTCCACCAGGGTGTCGGCCTCGCTGGCCGATGCGACCTCGCCCGCGCGGGCGCGCAAGATCTCGGCCTCGGCGCGGGTCGGATAGTACTCGGGTAACCGGGTGATCTGGTCGAACAGATCGCTGCCCACGGAGTCGTAGAACCATTTGGGCGGCAAGGATTTCGGTGTCTTCTGCAGGCCGTCCAGCACGTCGCGGCGCAACGCGTGGTACGCGGAGTCGGCGGCCAGGTGGTTCGACAGCGACAGCGTCATCAAGATCCTCTCGACTGGTCCAGTGGCGTCAGCGTGACACCATCCGCGGTGACTTCGACAAGATGACGGTTTGGCACGTCCTCCCAGTCGGAGTCGTTGTCATAGGGCTCGCTGGCCAGCACCACACCGTCCGGGCGGCGCAGAATGGACAGCGTGTCCCCCCACGCCGTCGCCAGCATGCGAGAGCCGTTGGCGGCCAATATGTTCAGCCGGGCGTTGGGGTCGGCCGCTGCTATCTCGGCGATGGTGTGCGCCAAGGTGTCGAGGCCGCGCTCGAAGATGGTGGCCGCCAGCATCGCGCTGTCACAAACCGATTCGGCGCGCGGCGTCGCCGGCAACACGGCCCGGTCGACGATTCCGTTGTGCGACAACAACCATTGTCCATCGGTGAACGGCGCACACGCACTGGCCTCGATCGGCATGCCGACGGTGGCCGAACGCACCGCGGCCACCACGCAGTGGCTGCGCAGCCCGGGTGCGATGGAATCGAACGACACATCGCCCCACAGCGGCGCCTGGCTGCGCCAGCGGCGCGGCACCGAGCCCGTCGGTGAGCTGTCGAAAAACCCGACGCCCCAACCGTCGGCGTTGAGCAGGCAGTGCTTCTGGCGGCGCGGAGCATAGGACTGCACCCGCAGCCCGAACGGCGGGTCCAGCACCAGCGAGGAGACCGTGACGTCGGTCCCCAGCCAGCCCAGGTGGCGGCACATCAGGCGGGATCCCCGGCGTCGGAGACGTCCCACGCCAACCGGACACCGGAGAAGATCTGGCGCCGGTACGGGTGATCCCAATTGCGGAAACTCGGCCGGATGATGCCCGGCTCCACGGCCCACGAGCCGCCGCGCAGCACCCGGTAATCGCCGTCGAAGAAGGGTTGGGAATAGCGCTCGTAGAGCATCGGGACGAACCCCGGCCAGGGCCGCAGCGGGGAGGTGGTCCACTCCCAGACGTCGCCGAGCATCTGCTCGGCCCCGCACGCCGAAGCACCGCCGGGGTAGGCGCCGACGGGCGCCGGCCGCAGCGCCGTGCCGCCCAGGTTGGCCAGCGTGTCGTCCGGTTTGCGCTCTCCCCAGGGGTACCGGCGCCTCGTGTTCGTGGCCGGATCCCAGGTGCAGGCCTTCTCCCATTCCATCTCGGTGGGCAGCCGCGCACCGGCCCAGGCCGCGTAGGCCTCGGCCTCGAAATAGCTGACGTGCTGGACGGGTTCGTCGGGCGGGATGTACTCGACGTGGCCGAACCGGGTGCGGGTCGCGCCGTCGGAGCTCCAGAACTGCGGCGCGCTCAGGCCCGCGCCCTGGCGGTGCTGCCAGCCGCGCTCGGACCACCAACGCGGCTGGTCGTAGCCGCCGTCGTCGACGAAGTGCCGCCATTCGCCGTTGGTGACCGGAACCCGCCCGATCCGGAACGCGGGTAAGCCGACGACGTGCGCGGGGCGCTCGTTGTCCAACGAGGACGGCTCGCTGGCGGCGTCCACACCGAGCACGAACTCACCGCCGGGCACCAGCACCGACGTCCCGGCCAGACCGGCTCGACCGGACGGCAGCCCCGGCGCGTCCCGCAACAGCGGCGCGCCGCTGCGTAAGTTCAAGGCCTGCAGCATCGTCTCGTCGTGCTGGTTTTCGTGGCTGACCACCATCGCGTACACGAAGGCGGCCTCGTCGCCGGCGGGATCGTCGGGCAGCACGTCAAGGGTGTCGAGCACCGCGGACCGCACGGTCCGGCAGTATGCCCGCGCCTGGTCCGGTGACAGCAGCGGCAGGTCCACCCGGCTGGCGCGGGAATGCACGAAGGCGTCGTAGAGCCCCTCGACCGCCGGCGCCAACATTCCGGGCCGCGCGGGATCTCCACCTCGCAACAGCCACAGCTCTTCCTGCTGACCGATGTGCGCCAGATCCCACACCAACGGGCTCATCAAGGGGTCGTACTGCCTACACAGTTCGGCGTCGTCGAACTCGACGAGACGCAATGTCCGCGTCCGCGTCCGCGCCAAGTCGTCGGCGATCGCCTCCCGGCATAACGACCGCAAGCGCGGCGCAGCCGGGCGACGCGGGTCGGAATCATCGGGCGGTGACGACCGCAAGCGCGGCGGTGCCGCGCGACGCGGGTCGGAATCATCAGGAAAGGTCACCGCTCCCCTTGCGGGCATTGGGCCGCCTGGGAAAGCGCAGCCGCCAGACCGTGCTGAATCACCTGGTCGGCGAAGTCGTCGCCGGGACAGCGTCCCTGGTCGACCAGGCGGACCAACCGCTGCATCGAATCGCTGACTTCGGCCGGCGCCTTCGCGGCGGCAATGGACACGCACGCGTTGGCCGCCGCATACAGCCGACGGTCCCGCAGCCCCACCCGTGCCGCGGTGTCCCAGGCGGTGGCCACCGGCTCGACCGCCTCCGCCGCGACGTCGGCGGCGGCCGGGTCATCGAGCAGGACCGCCAGGGTGAACGCGACGGCCGGCCACAACGCGTCCGGCACGCTGTCCAGATAGCGGATCTCCAGCCACTGCCTGGGCCGCACCGGCGGGAACAACGTGGTGAGGTGGTATTCGAGATCGGCGACGCTGGGCCGACGCTCCCCGAGCAGCTGTCGGCCGTCCACCCAGTCGGCAAAGGGCACCCAATGGGTGACCGCCTCGGCGTCTGGATCGTGCACCAGCATTACCGGCGCCTTGAGCGCATACCGTGCCCAGTCGGTGCCCGGGTCGTCGCCGCTGGCGCCCAGGATGGGCCCGCAGCGTGCCGAATCCATCCGGCCCCACACCCGCTGCCGGCTCGACACCCAGCCGGTGAAGTCGCCGACCAGCATCGGCGAGTTGGCCGTGATCGCGATCATGGTGGGCCCCAACGCATGTGCCAGCCGCACCCGCGCGGCCCAACCCTCCCGCGGCCCGGCGTCCACGTTCACCTGGATCGATGCGGTCGAGGTCATCATCGCCGCGCCCGCTTCCCCGGAATGGCTGGTCGCGAAGAACTGTTCCATCGCGCGGTAACGGGCGCCGGGGTTGATGCGTTTAGGCGGCCGCAACGGGTCGGCGCCGAGGAAGACCAGGCCCAGCCCGGCCTCGGCAAACGCCGGCCGAAGCTCGGCCTGATCCCGGCGCATGGCCTCAATGGCGGGCACCACCCCGTCGGCCGGCGGCCCGGACAGTTCGACGGCCCCGCCGGGTTCCACGGTGATGCTGCTGCCCCCGGGCAGCGGGGGGAGCGCGTCGAGCACCGCGGTGATTTCGCTCCAGCCGGGTCGGCGGCCGGGGTCGGCCGGGTCGTGGCAATGGGCCTCCAACTCCAGACCCACCCGCCCCAGCGGGGCGTCCACCAGACATCCCTCGGCGATGTATTGCGCGACGGCCGCCGAATCGGCGAGCTCGGCGACGTTCAGCTCCGGGTCGGCACCGGCCACCCGCGATTCCGACGGCGAAGCCGCGGCAGTGATCGGCGCGAACGTCATATCACGATCCCTTCGGGCCCGGGCAGGCCTGAACGTGCACCTGCGGACCGCTTCCCTGCGCAGCTAATCGAACGATAATCGGCACTACTTCGTCTAGGGCTTCATCTATCAGAAGCCTCCGACATATTCCTTTCTCCGCTCGTGGGGTGCACGGGAAAGACGGTTACCCAATCGGCCGATTATTGACCCAGCGCGTTCTGCATCGCCCCAGCTAGCACGTTGACCGCGGGCCCGGCGTTGCCCGATTGGCACACTTTCGCCTGCAACAACACGTTTTCGCGCAGCCTGGTTTGATTGAAGCACCGCCGGTCGGTGCCCGCCTCCTGCTTGGTCCAGTTCTCGTCGGCCGGGCCGGCCGGCCCACCGTCGAACGACCACACCTGCGTGCTGCCGTTGTCGAGGTGGAGCGCGGTGGTCTGTCCCGAGCAGCCGACCGTTCGATCCACCACCCGATGAAAGGCCCGGCCCGCGGCGTCGTTGGTCGCGAACACCCCGACGGCCTGTTTGACCAGGTGCGTCTGGTCCGTGGCGGACGTCTGGGTCAGGGCACTGTTGAACGACGCCAGATCGGGGTCGTTGTACACCTCGGGCAGACCGATGTCGGCCCAGTTGTTGCACGCCGGCAGGTCCACCCAGTCACCCTGGCCGGGCTGGGTCGACACCGCTTCCCACCCCATCGGCCCACCGACGATGTTGCCGACCGACCCCTTGCCCAGGACGGCGTAGTTCACCACGCCCGGCTCCGACGGGTGCGCGGCCGCGACCGGCATTGCGACCGCGCCCGCCACAGCGATGCCGAGGGCCATCGCGGCCCCGCGGATCTCGGCAACTTGCGTAACCCGCGTGGTCATGCAGCGATCATGCCAGGCGCGCAGACGTGCGGTCAGCCCCCGTTGCCCCGAACGCCTTCCTCGACCTTCTTGCCGAGGTCGGGGTCGACATTGCGCCAATATTCGAACACCCGGGACAGCACCGGCTCCTTAACACCCTGAGAGACGTGGCCAATGATGTTGTGCGCCAAACGTTCCCTGGCCGCATCGTCGAGAACTTCGCGGACCATGGTGCCGGCCTGGCCCCAGTCGTCGTCCTCGGCGTGCAGCGTGTACGCCGCGCGGACCATGTCACCGTCGGCATGCCAACGGATCTCGGCGGCGCGTGCCGGGTCGGCGTGCGGCCCACCGTAGGAATTGGGCGCATACACAGGGTCGGAGACGTTCTTCACCCGCATGGCCCCGTCTTTGGAATAGCTGTTCACCTCGACCTTGGGCGTGTTGACCGGGATCTGCCGGTAGTTGGTTCCGAGCCGGGCGCGGTGCGCGTCGGAGTAGGAGAACCCGCGCGCCTGCAACATTTTGTCCGGGCTCAGCCCGGTGCCGGGCACGGTGTTATTCGGCTCGAAGGCCGCCTGCTCGATCTCGGTGTGGTAGTCGGTGACGTTGCGGTTCAGCGTCATCTTGCCGACGTCGATCAGCGGGTAATCGCTGTGCGGCCACACCTTCGTGAGATCGAACGGGTTGAACCGGTAGTTCCTGGCCTCCTCATACGGCATGATCTGCATCTTGAGCGTCCAGCTCGGGTATTCGCCGCGCTCGATCGCCTCATACAGGTCGCGCTGGTGGTAGTCGCCGTCCTCACCGGCCAGCCGATCCCCGTCTTCCTGGGTCAGGAAATCGACACCCTGATCCGTCTTGAAGTGGTACTTCACCCAGAAGATCTCGCCGGCGGCGTTGATCCAGCTGTAGGTGTGGCTGCTGTACCCGTTCATGTGCCGCCACGACTTGGGGATCCCCCGGTCACCCATCAGCCAGGTCACCTGGTGCGCCGACTCCGGTGACAGCGTCCAGAAATCCCACTGCATGTTGTGGTCGCGCACATTGCTTGCCTGCAGCCGCTTCTGGGAGCGGATGAAATGTTGGAACTTCAACGGGTCGCGCATGAAGAACACCGGGGTGTTGTTGCCGACCAGATCGAAATTGCCTTCGCTGGTGTAGAACTTCAGCGCGAAGCCGCGCGGGTCGCGCCAGGTGTCTGGGCTGCCCCGCTCGCCGGCAACGGTGGAAAACCTTGCCAGCATGTCGGTCTTGGTGCCGGGCTGGAACACCGCGGCCCTGGTGTACTGGCTGACGTCGTTGGTCACTTCGAAATGGCCAAATGCGCCACCGCCTTTGGCGTGTGGCTGGCGCTCCGGGATGCGTTCCCGATTGAACATCGCCATCTGTTCAATCAGGTAGTGGTCCTGCAGCAGAATCGGCCCGTCCGGGCCGATCGTCAGCGACTGATCGTCGCTCGGCGCAGCGATACCGGCATCGTTGGTGGTGAAACGCTCCGTCATTACGCTCTCTCCTCGTCACCGGGCTGAAAGCCGGCACTACCCGAGGTCGCACGCCGCAGCACCGAATCCGCTTGAGCATCAAGCATTTTCAGTACAGCGGTGCACGTCCCGGATCTCCCGGCCTGCACTCGAGTATTCCCCTCATTTCGCTCTGGTCAAGAAATCCGGGCAACGGGTGGGTTGCCCACTACGGGCTGATACCCATTCCGGCTCGACTTAAGGCGTGATGTGAAGCGCGCTGTTATGGGCGCGGTCCGGGCGCGGGGGGTGGGTTGGCACCCGGCGCTTGCCCTGGCCCGCCGGCACCCGGGCCGCCGACCGGTCCGCCGGGACCACCCGGGCCGCCGGGGGGCATCGGGACGATCAAGCCGGGACCACTGGGCCCGTATCCCCATGGCCCGTTGCCGGGCCCGCCCGGGCCACCGGGTCCGCCGTACCACGGGCCGTAGCCGCCGGGTCCGTATTGCCCGGGGCCGTTGCCCGGCCCGGGCCCGCCGGGGCCGCCCCACGGTCCGTTGCCCGGTCCGGGGCCGCCGGGCCCGCCCGGGTGGAACATGCCGTGGTGGTACTGGCAGTGGTGCTGGTGCTTCCAGATGAAGGCGCCGACGAAGAACACCGAGGAGAGGATGAAGACGATGCCCGCGACGATCACCACCCAGGCCGCCGCCGTGTAGAGCCGCGGCGGCTGCACGCGGTGCGGGGGTGGCGGCGGTGGCGCGGTCACGGGTGCGGCCGGGGTCGACTCAGCGGTTGGCTCAACTGGTGGTTCGGGTGTCTCGCTCATGCCTTGCCATATTGCCCCGGATGCCTGGTCCCTAACAGGTCTGGGCGACAAAATTGTGGTGAATCGAGACGCGGTGGTGAGACGCCGGTGATCGCAACAGACAGGTGGCCCGGCGCTCGCGGGGAGCGCCGGGCCACTGGTTGGTATGGGTTTTTCAGTTGGTCAACACGATGACGCTCGGGGCCTGTCCCGGTGCGCCGTGCGCGGTGGCCGCGGAGTGGAACACCGACGGCGGGAGCTGACCCGGGGCCATGCCACTGGGCCGTACGCCCGAGGTGGCCGGAGGAGCGGTGGTGGCTCCCGGACCGGTCTGTCCACCCTGACCGCCCTGGCCACCCGGTGCGCCCGGGCCGCCGAAGCTGCCGGGTCCACCAGGACCGCGGTGGTGAACCATCGCGTGGTGGTGCTTGTGGTGGTGGCCGTGGTGGCCGCCGCGGTGGCCAAGGATGAAGCCGGTGAAGAAGATGACCGCGACGATGAACACGATCCCGGCGACGATGGCGACCCACGCGGCGAGTTGGAAGACCCGCGGGGCCCGGTAGGCCGCCGCCGCTTCGGCGGCGACCGGTGCAGTTGCGGTGGAGTGCCGCACAGTGGGGGTTTCAGAAGTTTCACTCATGAGACAAATGATGAAGCCGTTAACAGTAGTGGCGGCTATGCGCTGCTTATGTAGCAGCTGTGAACCAAAACCCCCGCTCAGCGGGTGAAAAGCGCGCTCCGCCCCAGCGGTGCAAGCCCACCTGCAATCAGGCGAACCGAAGTGCGCGAACCGCGCCGACGTTACTCGGGCCGCAGCGGATTGACCGCGAACTGGATCACCCGGTACGGGGCGGCAACCCGGGCACGGGTGTCCCACTGGCTCACGAAGATCCGTAACTCGTCGAGCGTCGAACCGGGCGAGATGTAGCCGCCATACGGCTGCGCGAGCCGGTTGTCGTAGGGCGGCGGCAGGCTCTCCGCCGGGTCCGGCCACTCGTCGTGCTGCACCACGGTGGTGACCGGCGCGGCGCCCAGCGATGTCGGGTCGTCGGCCACCCGGACCTCCATGTTGCCGGTGACGGCATTGAAGTAGGACAACACCGTCTTGCCGTCGATCTGCCGGATGCACATCTCGCCCACCGCGTCCGGCCACAGTGGGGTCGGCGGCTTTCCCCAGCCCCCTTGCGGGCCGGCCGCCCAGCCCTGCCACCGCGACCGGTCGGTGAACGCCTGCGGGGTGGCCCGGTACAGCAGTACCGGGTCTCGGCGGGTGAAACTGTCGGCGACGATGTACACCCAGCCGCTCGGAGAGTCCGGGGTGGGTATCGGGTCGTAGTAGCCGCTGATCTGCGTCTGCGAGCCGCCCTGGTACGACGCGGGCCGCTTGGATCCCGGGATCGTCTGCCAGCCCGCGCGCGCCGGTTCGGCGGCCACCAGGCGGGAGGTCTGCGGCTCGAGGTTTTTGGTGGTCGTCACCATCAAGTAGTTGCGGCGGTTGATCTGCACCACGCCGGCGGGCAGCTGGGAGGCTCCCGGCGGGGCCGGGTCGGCCAGCAGCGGATTGCTGATGCCGGTCACCCCGGTGTAGCGCACCCCGCCGGGGTCGTCGACGGACGAGGTGTCGACGCGCAACGCCACCGGCGCGTACCACCCGCCGAACCCGACGCCTTGTCCGGCGAAGCTGTCGCCGCACACTTGGAGCAACTCGGCGGGGAACTCGACGAACTCACACAGATCGGTCGCGCCGATGCCGTAGTCGCCGGTCGGCGTGCCGGTTCCCGCGGTGGGGCCGATCCGCAGCACCTGACCGGGCGCCAGCGGCGGCAGCACCGGCTCGGGGGCAGGCGCCGCCGGGTCTGCGTGTGCAACGCTGGAAATCCAGTGCGGCAGAACCAAACACATCACGGCGAACAGTGAGCACCGCGCGACCAGGCGAGTGCGGGCTGAGCTCAACGAGCCCACCCGCGGATTCACAGCTGGGCGGCCAGCAGCTCGGCGATCTGGATGGTGTTCAGCGCCGCCCCCTTGCGCAGGTTGTCACCGGAGATGAACAAGGCCAGACCACGCCCCTCGGGCACCCCGGGATCGCGCCGGATCCGGCCGACCAGGGACTCGTCGACACCGGCGGCCGCCAAGGGGGTCGGCACGTCGACCACCTTGACGCCGGGTGCACCGTCGAGCAGCTCGCGGGCCCGCTCGGGTGACAGCGGCCGGGCGAATTCGGCGTTGATCGACAGCGAGTGGCCGGTGAACACCGGCACCCGCACACAGGTGCCGCTGACGGCCAGGTCGGGGATGCCGAGAATCTTGCGGCTCTCGTGGCGCAGCTTCTGGTCCTCGTCGGTCTCACCGGTGCCGTCGTCCACCAGGGAGCCGGCCAGCGGCACCACGTTGAAGGCGATCGGCGCCACGTAGGTCGTGGGCGCCGGGAACTGCACCGCGTTGCCGTCGTGCACCAGCTGCTCGGCGCCGTCGATCACCGCGCGGGCCTGGGTGGCCAGCTCCTCCACCCCGGCGATCCCGCTGCCGGAGACCGCCTGATAGCTGGACACCACCAGCCGTTGCAGACCGGCCTCCTCGTGCAGCACCTTGAGCACCGGCATCGCGGCCATGGTGGTGCAGTTCGGGTTGGCGATGATGCCCTTCGGTAGGGAACCGGCGCCCCGAACGTCCCGGTCGAAGTTCACCTCCGACACCACCAGCGGCACATCCGGGTCCTTGCGCCAGGCCGACGAGTTGTCGATCACCGTCACCCCGGCCGCGGCGAAGCGCGGCGCCTGCACCAGCGACATCGTCTTCCCGGCGGAGAACAACGCGATGTCCAGCCCGCTCGGGTCCGCCGTCGCCGCGTCTTCGACCTCGATCTCCTGGCCGCGGAACTCCAGCTTGCGGCCCTGCGAGCGTGACGACGCGAAAAACCGCACCGATGCCGCGGGGAAGTCCCGCTCGTCCAGCAACCTGCGCATCACCTGGCCGACCTGGCCGGTGGCGCCCACAACGCCGATGGCAACCATTTATCTGCCCGTCCCCGCATACACCGTCGCCGACTCCTCGCCGCCGAGCCCGAACGCTTCATGCAACGCCACGACGGCCTTGTCTAGTTCGGTGTCGCGGCACAGCACAGAGATGCGAATCTCGGAGGTGGAGATCAGCTCGATGTTCACGCCCACCTCGGCCAGGGCCTCACAGAAGGTGGCGGTGACGCCGGGGTGGCTGCGCATGCCGGCCCCGATCAGCGACACCTTGCCGACGTGGTCGTCGTAGAGCAGCTGGCTGAACCCGATCTCGTCCTTGAGCGCGTCCAGCTTGGCCACCGCGGTGGGCCCGCTGTCACGTGAACAGGTGAAGGTGATGTCGGTCTTGCCGTCCTCGACCTTGGAGACGTTCTGCAACACCATGTCGATGTTCACGTCGGCGTCGGCGAGCGCCCGGAAGACGCGGGCCGCATATCCGGGAATGTCCGGAATGCCGACAACGGTGACCTTGGCCTCGCTGCGGTCGTGCGCGACTCCGGTCAGGATGGGGTCTTCCATGGCTATGTCCTTGATCGATCCGACGACGACGGTGCCGGGGTTCTCCGAATACGAGGACCGGACGTGCACCGGAATGTTGTAGCGGCGCGCATATTCCACGCAGCGCAGCATCAAAACCTTGGCGCCGCAGGCCGCCATCTCGAGCATCTCCTCGAAAGTGACCGTGTTCAGCTTGCGGGCGTTGTGCACGATCCTCGGGTCGGCGCTGAAGATGCCGTCGACGTCGGTGTAGATCTCGCAGACGTCGGCGCTCAGCGCCGCGGCCAGGGCCACCGCGGTGGTGTCCGAACCGCCGCGGCCCAGCGTGGTGACGTCCCGGGTGTCCTGGCTGACACCCTGGAATCCAGCCACCAGCACGATGCGTCCCTCGTCGAGCGCGGTCTGCAGCCGTCCCGGCGTGACGTCGATGATCTTGGCGTTGCCGTGCGTGCCGGTGGTGATCACCCCGGCCTGCGATCCGGTGAACGAGCGCGCCTGGGCCCCCAGTGATTCGATCGCCATCGCCACCAAGGCGTTCGAGATCCGCTCACCGGCGGTCAGCAGCATGTCGAGTTCCCGCGGCGGCGGCGCCGGGCACACCTGTTGGGCCAGATCCATCAGGTCGTCGGTGGTGTCGCCCATCGCGGAGACGACAACGACGACGTCGTTGCCTTGCTTCTTGGTAGCGACGATGCGCTCGGCTACCCGCCGGATCCGGTCGGCGTTCGCCACTGAGGATCCGCCGTACTTCTGCACGACGAGCGCCACGCTTTTCCTGCCTCTCCGGCTCTGCGTACTTCAATTTCGGGGATGAGTCCACAACAGAATACGTGCCACCGTGTGGTGATTTACGTCGCAATACCTGGTTTCCTGGCCTGCGGATTCGTGACGGCCTCGGCGGCATTTTTACCGCGGCGCCTAAAGCGGTAAAGTGCAGGACGTGCAGCGGGTGCTCCTCCTCGGACGCCGCGACGGGGTCTGATCCAGACCGGCTTCCCGTCGCGGGTGTTCGCGATGCGCCGGTCTGAAGTTCCCCTTCTAAGACCCCCGGAGCAATCACCGTGACTTCCAATCCCGACGCGTTCAGCTCGGCACGCACCATCGTCCAGCCGGCGGCCCCACCGCGCCCCAGTCAGCCCACTTGGAACCCGCAGCGGGGCTCGTCGATGCCGGTCAACCGGTACCGGCCCTTCGCTGAAGAGGTCGAGCCCATCCGGCTGCCCGACCGCACCTGGCCCGACCGCGTCATCGCTCATGCGCCGCTGTGGTGCGCGGTGGATCTGCGAGACGGCAACCAGGCGCTGATCGACCCCATGAGCCCGGCACGCAAGCGCCGCATGTTCGACCTGCTGGTTCGCATGGGTTACAAGGAAATCGAAGTCGGATTCCCGTCGGCCAGCCAAACCGACTTCGACTTCGTCCGCGAGATCATCACCGACGGCGCCATTCCCGACGACGTCACCATCCAGGTGCTGACCCAATGCCGGCCGGAACTGATCGAGCGCACCTTCGAGGCGTGCCACGGTGCGCCGCAGGCCATCGTGCACTTCTACAACTCGACGTCAATCCTGCAGCGCCGCGTCGTTTTTCGGGCGGACCGGGCCGCCGTGCAAGCCATCGCGACCGACGGCGCGCGCAAGTGCGTCGAGGAAGCCGCCAAGCACCCGGGCACCCGGTGGCGGTTCGAGTATTCGCCGGAGTCCTACACCGGCACCGAGCTGGAGTACGCCAGGCAGGTGTGCGATGCCGTCGGCGAAATCATTGCGCCGACGCCGGAGAACCCGATCATCTTCAATCTGCCCGCCACGGTGGAGATGGCCACTCCCAACGTCTACGCCGACTCGATCGAATGGATGAGCCGCCACCTGGCCAACCGGGAATCGGTGATCTTGAGCTTGCATCCGCACAACGACCGCGGAACCGCTGTCGCCGCAGCGGAATTGGGCTACCAGGCCGGCGCCGACCGCATCGAGGGCTGCCTGTTCGGCAACGGCGAGCGCACCGGCAACGTCTGCCTGGTGACGCTGGGGCTGAACCTGTTCTCCCGCGGCGTGGACCCGCAGATCGACTTCTCCAACATCGACGAGATCCGCCGCACGGTCGAGTACTGCAACCAGTTGCCGGTGCACGAGCGTCACCCCTACGGCGGGGACCTGGTGTACACCGCGTTCTCCGGCAGCCATCAGGACGCCATCAACAAGGGCCTGGACCAGATGAAGGTCGACGCCGACGCCGCGAACACCGACGTCGAGGACATGCTGTGGCAGGTGCCGTATCTGCCGATCGACCCCAAGGACGTCGGGCGCACCTACGAGGCGGTGATCCGGGTCAACTCCCAGTCCGGCAAGGGCGGGGTGGCCTACATCATGAAGGCCGATCACGGCCTGGCCCTGCCGCGACGGCTGCAGATCGAGTTCTCCCAGGTGGTGCAGAAGATCAGCGAAGGGGAAGGCGGCGAGGTCAGTCCCAAGGCGATGTGGGACGCGTTCGCCGAGGAGTACCTGGCGCCGATCCTGCCGCTGGAGCGGATCAAACAGCGGGTCGAGGCCCCGGAGGACGACGAGGGCAGCACCACCGTCATCGCCACCGTGAAGATCAAGGGGACCGAGACGGAGATCACCGGCACCGGCAACGGCCCGCTCGCCGCGTTCGTCGACGCGCTGGGCGGCGTCGGCTTCGACGTCGCCGTGCTCGACTACTCCGAACACGCGATGAGCGCCGGTGACGATGCGCAGGCGGCCGCCTACGTCGAGGCTTCGGTGTCGATCGCGAGCGCGGCGCTGCCGGGCGAAGCGGGTCGGCACCCAGCAGGCCCGGTGGGTGGCCGGACCGTGTGGGGTGTGGGCATTGCTCCGTCGATCACGACGGCATCGCTGCGGGCCGTGGTGTCGGCGGTCAACCGAGCGTCGCGCGCCTGATCACACCCGTCCTGCGACCGCGAGCAGGCGCTCAACTCGCGCGGTCGCCGCGTGCGGCACGAGTGCGGGCCCAGCGCAGAACGGCACTGCGCGGTGGCTTGGGAAAATATGGAATCAGGTGCCGGGTCCGCTCGGTTTCTTCATTGAAATCGTGCAGGTGAGCGGTCAGCAGATCCTTGAGCAGCAGGTGGCCCTGGTCGGAGCCGTCCGGCGATACCACCTGCAGCGGCAGACCTTCGGTTTCGGCGAAAAGATTGGCGGCGTGCCGCAGGGTGGCCTGCGTGCTGACGGCACCGCCTCCCGGTTTGGGTGCGGGTCCGGTACGCATCACTTCGGCGACCAGGAATGCCTCCAACGGATCGGTGGTGTAATCGCGAGTCAGATGCATTCCGGTCCGCGTGATCTTCTCGGTGAGCACCGAGCGCGACAGCAACAGCACGGATACCAGGTAGGCGGCGATCGTGGCGATGATCACCGGGAGCATCGCGGGCCAGGCTCGGGTGAGCTCGAGGGTGAACATGATGGCCGCGAAGGGTGCCCGCATGAGGCCGCAGACCACGGCGGCCAAGCCCAACATCGCCCAGAATCCGGGGAACACGTGTGGAAACCAGTGTCCGACAAAGGCTCCGAGTGCACTGCCGATCATGAACACCGGAGCGAAGACACCTCCCGACGTTCCCGAGCCAAGTGACAGCGCCCAGATCGCGGTCTTCACCACGAGAATGCCGACTATCAGCGATAGACCGGCCTGCCCGGTGAGAATCGTATCGATCACGTTGTAGCCGACGCCGAGAGCGCGCGGTTCGATCAGACCACCCACACCGATGATCAGACCGCCGATCGCCGGCCACCACATCCAATGGATGGGCAGACGTGGAAACGCATTCTCGACCCAGAAAACAAGGTGCGACGCTCCGATGGCCACCACGGCGCCGGCTATTCCGATGACCACAGCCAACACGTCTATGGACCAGTGGATTTCGGGAATCCGCACACCGACCGGGAAGACGGGCCCGGCACCCAGAACGAACATGCGCACCACGGTGGCCACGGCGACGGCGCTGGCCACCGGGATTAGGCTTCGCGGCCGAAACTCGAAGAGTAGCAACTCAACTGCCAGAACGATGGACGCCAGCGGGGCGTTGAAGGTGGCGGCGATGCCACCCGCGGCACCGGAGGCGAGCAGGATCTTTCGTTCATCCGCGGTCAGGTGCAGGAATTGCGCGACAACCGAACCCATCGCGCCCCCGGTCATGACGATCGGCCCCTCCGCGCCGAACGGACCACCGGTACCAATGCTGATTGCCGCCGAAAGTGGTTTCAGGACAGCAACTTTGGGCTCGACACGGCTGCTGCCGGTAAGAATCACCTCGATCGTCTCGGGCATGCCGTGCCCACGAACCTGATCCGACCCGTACCGAGCCATCAGACCGATCACCAGACCTCCGGCGACCGGCGCACCCAGTATCAGCCACCACGGATGATGGTTTTGGGCGGGTGCCACCAGAGCATCCGAAACGCGTTGGTAGAAAACAAGATTAGTGACCAGCCCGATCAGCTTGAGTAAGCACCAGGCCACTAGGGCCGACAGGGCACCGATGAAGAGCGCGACCCCGCTGATCAGCAAAACCCGCCGATCGACAGCAAAATCCGCTAACCGTCCACCCGTCACAAAGGTTCCTCACTGGTGCGATCGACGATGCCCGCGTTGCGGTGCCCGCCGCAGTTTTTCGATCGTTTCCCTGAGAGGACCGCGCGCAGGATGCGTCGCCCGGCCAAGCAAATACTAACAATCCGAAACTGTCAGGTTCCCGACCGCCCGCTGGCTCTTTCCTGGGAGCTGCTCGGCCGAGGTGCCCGATCAGAACAGCGCGAGCTGCTGGTCCAGCGCGCTGGCGTCGGTGAATTCGTCCATGCTGGTGCCCCCGAGCACGGCGCCGACGCAGCAGTCCATGAACTGCGCGTCGGAGATCACCGGCACCCCCAGTTGCCGGGCGAGATAGCCCTTGCCCTGCTCGGGGGCGGGATCGTTGCAGACCACCAGCGAGGTTTCCCGGTCGACGGCATCGGTGTAGGCCAGCCCCGCGTGCAAGATCCGCTCCACGAGTTCCTCGTGGGTGCGCCCGACCTCGGCGGCCAGCGCCACCCGCATGCCCTGCACCAGCGGCCGGCCGCCGACGTAGGGGCCCGGGTTCAGGTACGGGCAGGGCATCCGGGAGGCCAGCACCTTCAGCGGCCGCAGCTCGTCGTGCGTCACCCGGCCGTTGGGCCAGCGGCGCCGGGTCACCGGGTGTACCGGCAGCCAGATATCGCCCGCGCGGGCCAGCTTGAGCGCCGAGGCCAGCACGCCGGTCAGCACCATCGCGTCGTCGAAGGCGTCGTGCGGGCGCTCCTGCGTGACGCCCCAATGCGCCGCCAGCGTCTCCAACCGCAAGTTGTCGAGGCCGAGATCCAACCGCCTGGCCAGCTCCACCGTGCACATGACGCTGTCGACGGGCAGTTCGGCCTCGGCCAATTCGGCCTCGGCGGCCAAAAACGCGTAGTCGAACGCCACGTTGTGGGCCACCAAGGTGCGGCCGCGCAGCACCTCGGCCACGTCGCCGACGATGTCGACGAACCGGGGCTGGTCTTCCAGCATGGCGGCGGTCAGGCCGTGCACGTGGGTGGGACCCGGATCCACGCCGGGGTTGAGCAGGCTCACCACCGAGTGTTCGACGTTGCCGTCGGCATCCAGGCCGAGCGCAGCCACGCTGATGATCCGTGCCTGACCCGGCCGGAAGCCGGAGGTCTCGACATCGACGACGGCCCAGCCCGCGTCCGGCTCGGTGGCCGGCCGACCCCAGGTCACCCCGCTCATGCACTGAGGATGGCATGGCGGACCGACATCATCCGGTCGCCGCGCGCCGTGTCGGGCCGCACACCTTTAAACTTCCCGGGTGATCACCACCCGTGCCCGTCTGGCCCTCGCCGCGGGAGCGAGCGCGCGGTGGGCGTCACGGGTGACCGGACGCGGGGCCGGCGCGATGATCGGCGGCCTGATCGCCATGACGCTGGACCGCTCGGTCCTCCGGCAACTCGGCTCCGGCCGGCGCACCGTCATCGTCACCGGCACCAACGGCAAATCCACCACCACCCGGATGACGGCGGCGGCTTTAGGCACGCTGGGTGCGGTGGCCACCAACGCCGAGGGCGCCAACATGGATGCCGGCCTGGTCGCGGCGCTGGCCGCCAACCGCGACGCGCCGCTGGCGGCCCTGGAAGTCGACGAAATGCACGTCCCGCACGTTTCCGACGCCGTCGAACCCGGTGTCGTGGTGCTGCTCAACCTGTCGCGCGACCAACTGGACCGGGTCGGCGAGATCAACGTCATCGAGCGGACCCTGCGCGCCGGCCTGGCCCGCCACCCTCAGGCGGTCGTCGTGGCCAACTGCGACGACGTGCTGATGACGTCGGCGGCCTACGACAGCCCGAACGTGGTGTGGGTGGCCGCGGGCGGTTCGTGGTCGAACGACTCGGTCAGCTGCCCGCGCACCGGCGAGGTCATCGTCCGCGACAAGGGGCACTGGTATTCCACCGGTGCGGACTTCAAGCGGCCCAGCCCGCAATGGTGGTTCGACGACCACACCCTCTACGGGCCCGACGGCCTGGCCCTGCCGATGCGGCTGGCCCTGCCCGGCGCGGTCAACCGGGGCAACGCCGCCCAGGCCGTCGCGGCCGCGGTCGCGTTGGGCGCGGGCCCCGCGGCGGCGGTGGCGGCGGTCTCGGCGGTCGACGAGGTCGCGGGGCGGTATCGGACCGTCCGGGTCGGTGCGCACCAGGTGCGCATCCTGCTGGCCAAGAACCCGGCCGGCTGGCAGGAGGCGCTGTCGATGGTGGACAAGCACGCCGCCGGGGTGGTCATCTCGGTCAACGGCCAGGTACCCGACGGGGAGGACCTGTCGTGGCTGTGGGATGTGCGCTTCGAGCATGTAGGGGAGGCCTGCAAAGGGATAGTGGTGGCCGCCGGGGAGCGCGGCACCGACCTGGCGGTGCGTCTCGGGTACGCGGGCGTCGAGCACACCCTGGTGCACGACACCGTCGACGCGATCGCGTCGTGCCCGCCCGGTCGGGTGGAGGTGGTCGCCAACTACACCGCATTCCTTCAGCTGCAGCGAGCGTTGGCGCGCCATGGCTGATTCGGTGGTGCGGATCGGGCTGGTGCTGCCCGACGTGATGGGCACCTACGGCGACGGCGGCAACGCGCTGGTGTTGCGGCAGCGACTCCGGCTGCGCGGCATCGCCGCCGAGATCGTCGAGATCACGCTGGCCGACCCGGTGCCCGAGTCGTTGGACCTCTACACGCTGGGCGGGGCCGAGGACTACGCGCAGCGGCTGGCCACCCGGCACCTGATCAAACACCCGGGCTTGCAGCGGGCCGCGGAACGGGGCGCTCCGGTTCTGGCGATCTGTGCGGCCGTGCAGGTGCTCGGGCACTGGTATGAGACGTCGGCCGGGGAACGCGTCGACGGTGTGGGCATGCTGGACGCGACGACGTCGCCGCAGCGGGCGCGCACCATCGGCGAGCTGGCGACCAAGCCGCTGCTGGCGGGCCTGACCGAGCGGCTCACCGGTTTCGAGAACCACCGCGGCGGCACCGCGCTGGGACCGGCGGCGTCGCCGCTGGGCGCGGTGGTCAAGGGCACGGGCAACCGGTCCGATCCCCCCGGCGACGGCTTCGACGGCGCGGTGCAGGGCAGCGTGATCGCGACCTATATGCACGGGCCGTGCCTGGCCCGTAATCCGCAACTGGCTGACCTTCTGCTGGGCAAGGTGGTCGGGGAGCTGGCGCCGCTGCCGATGCCCGAGGTGGACTTGCTGCGCCGCGAACGGCTGGCGGCACGCTGACGTGGGGGGCCAGCCGGCGAAGATCGCCTGTACCGCACTGTTCGCCGCGGCGGCGTTCGTCGCGTCGTCGACACCGGCGCGGGCCAACCCGGAAGTCCCGATCGGCCGGTACAACGTGCTGTACGCGGACAGCGACAAGCCGACCGCCTGGCTTTTCGCACCCTGCGGCTCGGACTGCACGCTGGCGACCTCGCAAGACGGCGGGACGTTCGTCATCAGCTGGGAGTTCGACCTCGCCAACGGGCGGTGGACGCACAGCGGCGTGGCGCAGGTACCGTGCCCGAACGGCGCCTCGGCCCCGGCGACCGTCAACTACAGCTTCGACGCCGTGTCACTCGCGGGCGAGGGCCAGACCACGTCGGACGCCTGCGGCGGAGAGCCGGTCAGGACATCTACCAGGTCGTTTCAACTGATCAAGGCGTGAGGGCCGCCGGCTCAGACCATGGCCCGTCGCCCGGCCAGCGCACGACCGAGCGTCAGTTCGTCGGCGAACTCCAGGTCACCGCCCATCGGCAGCCCCGACGCGATCCGCGTCACGGTCAGGCCCGGGATGTCGCGCAGCATCCGCACCAGGTAGGTGGCCGTCGCCTCGCCCTCGGTGTTGGGATCGGTGGCGATGATCACCTCGGTGATGTCGACGTCGTCGACCCGCTCCCCGATCCGGCTCAGTAGCTCACGGATGCGCAGCTGATCGGGCCCCACACCGGACAACGGATCGAGCGCTCCGCCCAGCACGTGATAGCGGCCGCGGAATTCGCGGGTGCGCTCGACGGCCTGGACGTCCTTGGGCTCCTCAACGACGCACACCTGCGACCCGTCCCGGCGGGGATCCGCGCAGATCCGGCACCGCTCGTTGTCGGAGACGTTGCCGCACACCGCGCAGAACCGCACCCCGTCACGGACCTTCGCCAGCACCGCGGTCAGCCGGTCGATATCCGGCGGTTCCACCGACAACAGGTGGAAGGCGATGCGCTGGGCGCTTTTGGGCCCGATGCCCGGCAGCTTGCCGAGCTCGTCGATCAAATCCTGGACGGGTCCTTCGAACATGTCGGTGGCGGAGCCTAGAGCCCCTGTGCCGGCGCGGGCGGTTGCCCCGGCGGCGGGCCGAAGCCACCGGCCAGCGACCCCAGCCGCTCCTGGGCCATCCGGGTGACCTGCTTGGACGCGTCTCCCATGGCGCCGACGATCAGGTCCTGCAGGGTCTCGACGTCCGACGGGTCGACGACGGAGGGATCGATCTTCACCGCGACCACCTCGCCGCTGCCCTTGACGATGACGCTGACCAAGCCCCCACCGGCCTGACCATGCACCTCGGCGTTCGCCAGTTGTTGCTGCGCCTCCATGAGCTTCTGCTGCATCTGCTGCGCCTGGGCCAGCAGCGCCGACATATCGCCTCCGGGTTGCATGACAATCCCCTCGCATCTTGGTCTCGAGTTGGTTTCGCTCGTGAGTCTCCGGCGATTCGGAACACCCAGCGTAGACCGCGCGGCGTTAGCTTTGCGCCGTGGACCTACGACTGAGCAGGCGTGTCGGCATCAGGACGATCATCTGCATGATCGTTGCTGCGTCGGCCATCATCATCCCGAACGCAGTGGCTGCCCCTTCCAGCATCGCCGGCATGGTGGTCTTCATCGATCCGGGCCACAACGGCTCCAATGACGCCTCCATCAACCGCCAGGTGCCCACCGGGCGCGGCGGCACCAAGGACTGCCAGACCAGCGGGACCGCGACCAACACCGGCTACATGGAGCACACGTTCAACTGGGACACCGCGCTGCGGGTCCGTGCCGAGCTGAACGCGCTGGGGGTCCGGACCGCCATGTCACGCGGCGACGATACCGGGCTGGCACCGTGCGTCGATGCGCGCGCAAACGCGGCCAACGCGCTGCGGCCCAACGCGATCCTGTCCATTCACGCCGATGGCGGCCCGCCGTCGGGCCGCGGGTTCCACGTCAACTACTCGGCCCCGCCGCTCAACCAGGTGCAGGCGGGCCCGTCGGTGCAGTACGCCCGGATCATGCGCGACCAGATGCAGGCCGCGGGCATCCCGCCGGCCAACTACATCGGCCAGAACGGTCTGTATGGCCGCTCGGATCTGGCCGGCCTGAACCTGGCCCAGTACCCGGCGATTCTGGTCGAGTGCGGCAACATGAAGAATCCCGCGGACTCGGCGCTGTTGGAGTCCGCCGAGGGCCGGCAGAAATATGCCGACGCAATGGTCCGCGGGGTCGCGGGTTTCCTGGCCTCGCAGGGCCAGGCGCGCTAGCTCAGCTCTCCAGTTCCTTCTTCAGGTTGGCCAGCACCTCGCCCTGAATCCTCTTCAGCCCCAACGGCGCAAAGGTTTTCTCGAAGAAGCCCTTCACACCGCCCGCACCCGTCCAGGTGGTCTTCACGGTCACGCTGGAGCCGGGCCCGGCGGGAGCGACCGTCCAGTTGGTCACCATGGACGAGTTCGCGTCCTTCTCGATAACGGTGTGCCCGGCCACATCGACGTTGACCTGCACGTCGCGCACCCGCGATTTGGTGGCTTGCAGCCTCCACTTGGCGACGGTGCCCTGCCCCTGCCCACCCTGCAGCACCTGGTAGTCGCTGTACTGCGGGGACAGGATTTTCGGACGGACGGTCTGATAGTCCGCGACCGCGGCAAGGGTTGCCGCGGGCTCCGCGTTGACCAGGATGGTGCTCTCTGCGCTCACCTGTCCCAAGGCGACCCCTCCTCACGATGATTTCCCCGGTGCCACCCTTTTCCACGGGTGCACGGGTTGTTGTCGAAGACTAGGGTATATGTGGTGCCTGTCCTTGGATCTGCACTCGCGGCCCACAAGTCCGGCGTTGACCGGATGTTGGCAAGTTATCGATCCATCCCGGCGACATCGGCCGTCCGGCTGGCCAAGCCGACGTCAAATCTGTTCCGCGCCCGCACCAAACGCGATGCGCCCGGTCTGGACACGTCCGGGCTGACCGGCGTTCTGAGTGTGGATCCCGAAACCCGCACCGCCGACGTGGCCGGCATGTGCACATACGCGGACCTGGTGGCCGCGACGCTGCCGTACGGCCTTTCGCCGCTGGTCGTCCCGCAGCTGAAGACCATCACCCTCGGTGGCGCGGTCAGCGGACTGGGCATCGAGTCGGCGTCGTTCCGCAACGGCCTGCCGCATGAATCGGTGCTGGAGATGGACATCCTCACCGGCGCTGGCGATTTGCTCACCGCCTCACGCACCCAGCACGCCGACCTGTTCCGCGCCTTCCCGAATTCCTATGGGACGCTTGGCTATTCAACTCGGCTTCGAATCGAGCTGGAACCCGTCGCGCCGTTCGTGGCGTTGCGGCACGTTCGATTCCGCTCGCTGCCCGACTTGGTCGCGGCCATGGAACGCATCATCGACACCGGTGGGCAGGGCGGGACGCCGGTCGACTACCTCGACGGAGTGGTCTTCAGCGCCGACGAAAGCTACCTGTGCGTGGGCCGGCGGACCACCACTCCGGGCCCGGTCAGCGACTACACCGGCAACAACATCTACTACCAGTCCATCCGGCACGACACCCCGGGCGTGGAAGCCACCAAGGACGACCGGCTGACCATGAATGACTACTTCTGGCGCTGGGACACCGACTGGTTCTGGTGCTCACGCGCATTCGGCGTGCAGAACCCGCGACTGCGACGGTGGTGGCCGCGCCGTTACCGGCGCAGCAGCGTCTACTCGAAACTGATCTCCCTGGACCGCCGCTTCGGGCTGTCCGACCGCATCGAGACCCGCAGTATTCGCTCGCCGGGCCGCCCGCTTCGTGAGCGGGTGGTGCAAGACGTCGAGGTGCCGGTCGAACGGACCTGCGACTTTTTGGAGTGGTTCCTGGAAAACGTGCCCATCACGCCAATCTGGTTGTGCCCGTTGCGTCTACGTGACCACCAAGGCTGGCCGCTGTACCCGATGCGACCGGATCACACCTACGTCAACGTGGGCTTCTGGTCGTCGGTGCCGGCCGGCCCGACCGAGGGCGCCACCAATCGGATGATCGAAGCCAAGGTGGGCGAGTTCGACGGCCACAAGTCGTTGTATTCGGACTCGTTCTACTCCCGCGAGGACTTCGACGAGTTGTACGGCGGCGAGGCCTACAACACCGTCAAAAAAACCTATGACCCCGATTCTCGTTTACTCGACCTCTACGCGAAAGCGGTGCAACGGCGATGAACTCAATTCGGGAGACCAAAGAACCCCACCGCTCACCCACCGGCAAACTGAGCATGGCCGAGATCCTGGAGGTCTTCGCCGCGACCGGTAACCATCCGCTGAAGTTCACCGCGTACGACGGCAGCACCGCCGGAAGCGAAGACGCCGAACTGGGCCTGGATCTCCGCACCCCCCGCGGCGCCACCTACCTGGCCACCGCGCCCGGCGAACTCGGCCTGGCCCGCGCCTACGTGGCGGGTGACCTGCAGGCCTACGGCGTGCATCCGGGAGATCCGTACCAGCTGCTGAAGACGCTGACCGACCGGGTGCAATTCAAGCGGCCGCCGGCACGGGTGCTGGCCAACGTCGTCCGTTCGTTGGGCATCGAGCGGTTGGTGCCGGTGCCACCACCACCGCAGGAGACCCGCCCCCGGTGGCGCCGGGTCGCCGACGGGCTGATGCACACCAAGACCCGCGACGCCGAGGCCATCCACCACCACTACGACGTCTCCAACACCTTCTACGAATTGGTGCTGGGTCCGTCGATGACCTACACCTGCGCGGTGTATCCCGACGCCGAGGCGACGCTGGAAGACGCGCAGCAGAACAAGTATCGGCTGGTCTTCGAAAAGTTGCGGCTACAGCCGGGCGATCGGCTGCTCGACGTCGGCTGCGGCTGGGGCGGCATGGTGCGGTACGCCGCGCGCCGCGGCGTCCGGGCGATCGGCGCCACCTTGTCGGCCGAGCAGGCGAAGTGGGCGCAGCGGGCGATCGCCGACGAGGGGCTGGCCGAGCTGGCCGAGGTCCGGCACTCCGACTACCGCGACGTCGGCGAGGCGCGGTTCGACGCCGTCTCCTCGATCGGGCTGACCGAACACATCGGCGTCAAGAATTACCCCGCCTACTTCGGGTTCCTGAAATCGAGGCTGCGCACCGGCGGTCTGCTGCTCAACCACTGCATCACCCGCCACGACAACACCTCCACCTCGTTCGCCGGCGGGTTCACGGATCGCTACGTCTTCCCGGACGGCGAGCTGACCGGCTCGGGCCGCATCACCAGCGCCATCCAGGACGCCGGCTTCGAGGTGCTGCACGCGGAGAACTTCCGCCATCACTACGCGATGACGCTGCGCGACTGGTGCCGCAACCTGGTCGAGCACTGGGAGGTGGCCGTCGCCGAGGTCGGTTTGCCGACCGCCAAGGTTTGGGGCTTGTACATGGCGGCGTCCCGGGTTGCGTTCGAGCAGAACAACCTTCAGCTCCATCACGTGCTGGCGGTCAATGTCGACGCGCGGGGCGACGACGACCTGCCGCTGCGGCCGTGGTGGACGCCCTGACGCACTAGCCGACGGTCGCCACTAGCCGACGGTCGCCCTAGCCGTTGTCGATGCGGCGGGCGCCCAGCTCGTTCTGCAGCAGTTCGAGCGCGACCTCTTCGGGGTCGCGGCGCGGCGCCGACGGCTCGTCCCGCACCGCCTCGGCGAGCATGTGTTCCTCTTCGTCGCGGCGCGCGGAATCCGCGTCGGGTGCGGGCTCGGCCACGGTGGGTGGCACCGGGCCCGCTCCGCCGGCGGCGGGAGGGGGTGTCGCGGCCGCCGCCGGTGCGGCGGCCTCGCACCGCACCCGCCAGTTGACGCCCAGCGCGTCTTTGAGCGCTTCGGCGATGACGTCGGCGTTGCGCTGTTCGCACAGCCGCTTGGCCAGCGGCGCCGATTCATGGCTCAGCACCAACGTGTTGCCCTCGATCGCCCGCACGGTCGCCCCGGCCAGCATCACCTCGGTGGTGCGGCTGCGCTGCCGCACCTTTTCGCGCACCGTCGGCCACATGCTGCGTACCGCGGCGGTGTTGAGTTCGCCCGGCGCAGAAGCTGATTCGGCTGCGGGCGCCGGCGCGGGAGGCGCAGCCGGTTGGGGCGCGGGCGCCGCGACCGGTTCGGGTGCCGGGGCCGGCTCGGGCGCGGGCCGCGGTTCGGGCTTGGCGGCGGCCGCCGCGGACGGCCGGGTGAACCGGACGGGCGGCTCGGGTTCGGCCGGCGCCGGCGCGCTGCGCGGCGCCGCGGCGGGGGCTTCGGAGGCGGGAATGGACATGTCCAGCCGGGTCTCGATCCGCTCGACGCGTTGCAGCAGCGCCGACTCGGTGTCGCTGGCCGAGGGCAGCAGCAGGCGCGCACACACGACCTCCAGCAGCAGACGCGGCGCCGTCGCACCGCGCATCTCGCCCAGGCCCGCCTGCACCACCTCGGCGTAGCGGGTCAGGGTCGCCGGCCCGATCCGGGTCGCTTGGTCACGCATCCGCTCCAGCACGTCCTCGGGTGCGTCCACCACGCCGCGCCCGGCCGCATCCGGGACGGCCTGCAGCAGGATCAGGTCGCGGAACCGCTCGAGCAGATCGGTGGCGAAGCGCCGTGGGTCGTGGCCGGCATCGATCACCGACTCCACGGCACCGAACAGCGCCGCGGCATCGGCGGCGGCGAGGGCGTCCACGGCGTCGTCGATCAGCGCCATGTCGGTGGCGCCCAGCAGGCCCAATGCCCGCTGGTAGGTGACGTGGGCGCCTTCGGCGCCGGCCACCAGTTGGTCGAGCACCGACAGTGTGTCGCGGGGCGAGCCGCCTCCGGCGCGGATCACCAGCGGGTAGACGGCGTCGTCGACGGCAACACCCTCCTGCTCGCAGATCCGCCCGATCAACGACCGCATCGTCTTCGGCGGCAACAACCGGAACGGATAGTGGTGGGTGCGCGAGCGGATCGTCGGCAGGACCTTCTCCGGTTCGGTGGTGGCGAAGATGAAGATGAGGTGCTCGGGCGGCTCCTCCACGATCTTGAGCAGCGCGTTGAAACCCGCCGTGGTCACCATGTGCGCCTCGTCGACGATGAACACCCGGTAGCGGGACTGTGCCGGCGCGTAGAACGCGCGGTCGCGCAGCTCGCGGGTGTCGTCCACACCGCCGTGGCTGGCCGCGTCGAGTTCGACCACGTCAATGCTGCCGGGGGCGTTGGGCGCCAGCGCCTGACACGAGTCGCAGACTCCGCACGGTGTGGCCGTCGGACCCTGGGCGCAGTTCAGCGATCGGGCCAGGATGCGCGCCGAGGAGGTCTTACCGCAGCCGCGCGGGCCCGAGAACAGGTACGCGTGGTTGATCCGGCCGGCGTCCAGGGCGACCGACAGCGGTTCGGTGACGTGCTCCTGTCCCACCACTTCGGCGAAGGTTGCCGGACGGTACTTGCGGTAGAGGGCCACGGTCAGCAGGCTACCGGCGACCGGCGACGACGGCCGGACAGGCGTCCGCGCTCAGCGCGCGCTCGACGCGCCGGTGACGACACCGGGGTTGAGCAGGTGCTCCGACGCTGCCAGCAACGCGCAGGTGGCCAGGCCGTCGACCGCGTCGCGCAGTTCCGGCAGCGACGGGAAGGTCGGCGCGATCCGGATGTTGGTGTCCTTGGGATCCTTCCGGTACGGGAACGACGCGCCCGCCTCGGTCACCGCGATACCGGCGTCCTTGGCCAGCGCGACGGTCCGCTTGGCCGTGCCGGGCAGCACGTCGAGGCTGATGAAGTAGCCGCCCTTGGGGTCGGTCCACGACGCGATCTTGGACTCGCTGAGCCGCTGATCCAGGATCTCGGCGGCCAGCGCGAACTTCGGCGCCAGGATCTGCTGGTGCTTCAGCATGTGCAGCCGCACCCCGTCGGCGTCGCGGAAGAAGCGCAGGTGCCGCAGCTGGTTGACCTTGTCCGGTCCGATCGATTTCTTCCCCGCATATTGCAGGTACCAGGCGATGTTGCCCAGCGAGCCACCCAGGAAGCTGACACCGCCGCCGGCGAAGGTGATCTTCGAGGTGGACGCGAACACGTAGGGCCGATGCGGATTGCCGGCCGCGGAGGCCAGCCCGAGCACGTCGACCTGCCGGATGAAGTCGTGCGTCAGGGTGTGTACCGCATACGCGTTGTCCCAGAACAGCCGGAAGTCGGGTGCCGCGGTCCGCATCTGGACGAGCCGCAGGACGTTGTCCCAGGAGTAGGTGACCCCGGTGGGGTTGCCGAACACCGGCACCGTCCACATGCCCTTGATGGCCGGGTCGGCGGCCACCAGCTCTTCGATCAGGTCGACGTCGGGCCCGTCGGACAGCATCGGGACGGGAATCATCTCGATGCCCATCGTCTCGGTGATGGCGAAGTGGCGGTCGTAGCCGGGGACCGGGCAGAGGAACTTGACGCTCGGTTCGTCCTTCCAGGGCCGCTGCGAGTCCACGCCGCCGTACAACATCGAGAAGGCGACCAGGTCGTGCATCAGCTCCAGGCTGGAGTTGTTGCCCGCGATCAGGTTCTGCACCGGGATGCCGAGCAGCTGCCCGAAGATGGCCCGCAGCTCGGGCAGGCCGTGCAGGCCGCCGTAGTTGCGGGTGTCGGTGCCCTCGCTGTCGCGGTAGTCGTCGCCGGGCAGGCTCAGCAGCTGGTTGGACAGGTCCAGCTGGGCGGGAGCCGGTTTGCCGCGGGTCAGGTCGAGGGCGAGCTTTTTCGCCTGCAGGTCCGCGTAATCCTGCCGGTGACGAGCGTTCGCGGCCGCGAGCTCGGCGGGGGTGAGAGACTCCAGCGACACCGTGAACCCTTTCGCTGATCGGCATTAGTGGCGATCGCAAGCGCGGCTTAGCCGGGCGCGGTGGGTCGCCACTCATGATGCACAGTAGGGGACCCCGCGCACCCGACAGAGCCCATTGACCCTTGCTGCCTTCCGGCCCTGGGGGAGTTCACAGGATAGACGCCGCGCGGGGTCCAGCGACGAGTCTAATACCTGCCGCGGAGCCGACGACGAGCAACTGGCGGGGGCCCTCCGGCCCTCGGTTACCATGGCCACGGAGGATTCGCCTAGTGGCCTATGGCGCTCGCCTGGAACGCGGGTTGGGTTAACAGCCCTCGCGGGTTCAAATCCCGCATCCTCCGCCATTGATCCGCCAAGCGGACATGCACGAATTGATATGGATTCGGGTCGGCCGGCTTTAGGCTGGCCTGGATCACCAGCACGAGGAGGGGTATGGGGCGCAAGGTCGCCATCCCGTGGCACGCGTCATTCTCGATCGCTGCCGGCGTCCTCTACTTCCTTTTCGTGCTGCCCCGCTGGCCTGAGCTGATGGGCGATACCGCGCACACGTTGGGGACGGCGCTGCGCATTGTGACGGGTGCGCTCGTCGCGCTCGCGGCGCTGCCGGTGGTGTTCACCCTGCTGCGCACCCGCAAGCCCGAGTTGGGGACGCCGCAGCTGGCCCTGTCCCTCAGGGTCTGGTCGATCGTGGCCCACGTGCTGGCCGGGGTGCTGATCATCGGGACGGCGATCAGCGAGATCTGGTTGAGCCTGGACGCCGCCGGACGGTGGTTGTTCGGGATCTACGGCGCCGCGGCAGCGATCGCGTTGCTCGGCATTTTCGCCTTCTACCTCGCCTTCGTCGCAGAACTGCCCCCGCCGCCGCCCAAGCCGATCAAGGCGAAGAAGCCCAAGAAGCGCCGCGTGCGGCGCAAGGAGGGTGACGAGGCCGAAGCCGAAGAAACCGAGGACGAGACGGACGAGGCGGAGACCGCCGCCGCAGCCGACGAGACCGAGGAACCCGAGCAGGCCGAGCCGGCGCCGGCGCCCGGCGACGTCACGGCCGAAACCGCCGAAGCCACCGAACCTGAGGCCGCAGCGGAGCCGACGACCGAGGCGGCAACCGTCGAGGACACCGCCGAGAAGGCCGACGAGGATGACGAGTCGAAGGCCAGGCTGCGCAACCGCCGCCCGACCGGCAAGGGATCGCATCGGATGCGCAGGCGCACTCGGGCCGGCGTGGCCTTGGACGAAAACACCGACGAAGACTAGTCAGCGGCGCCGCAGCCGCTCCACGTAGTCGGCGATGCGTCGCAGCGTGTCGTCACTGCCCCACATCCGGCCAACTTCGTCGTCGACGCCGCGGGCCTCATGGATCCGCGCCATCGTCGGGGCGTGCAACTGGGTCTTCGTCTGCCGGTAGGCGTCGGCCGGAATGCTGCCCAGGTCCGACGCCTCCGCCACGGCCACCTCGATGAGCTCGTGGTCGACGACGCGGTGGGCCAGTCCGCGTGCCACGGCTTCCGCGCCCCGATAGTTGCGGCCGCCCAGCAACACCTCGTCGGCGTGCGCCCCGCAGGCGTAGCGCATGACCTCCAACGCGGCGACCGGGAACGGTACCCCCACGCGCACCTCGACAGCGCCGATCGGTGCCTCGGGGCTGATCAGGCGACGGTCGCAGGCGCACGCGAGCACACAGCCGCCCGCGATGGCGGCGCCGTTGATCGCGGCCACGGTTGGCCCCGGGTAGCTGAACATCGCCTCGAACGCCCCGGACAGGGCGGGGACCAGCCGATCGGTGTAACCGGCGCCGCCCTGCACCACGCGGTTGAGGTCGACGCCGGCGCTGAAGGCGCGCCCGGCGCCGGTGATGACCAGCGCGCCGCCGTCCGAACGTGCCAGCTCGCGCACCGTCGACGCCAGCCCTTCGAGCAGCTCGACATCCTGCGCGTTGACCGGGCCCGACGACAGGGTCAGCACCTGCACGGTTCCCACGGTGTCGATGTCGATCACGTCATTCCTCCGATCAGCGGCTGACGGCCGCGAGGACCACCGGAATGTCGGTGTTCTCGTCGGTGTGATAGCTGGCGCAGACGCGGTGGTAGCCGTCGGCGATCTGCAACGAAACCCCGGTCATGAAGTCACCGCGCACCAGCAGGATGGGTGACAGCGGCAGGCCCTTCTCGATCTTCGTCAGGTCGGCCGCGACGTGGGGGTTGTCTGTCGGCAGCAGGCTCAGCTGCGCGGCCCGTAGGATGTCTTTGGCTTTTCTGTGCGTCACCGTTCCAGACTTCAGCTTCTTCAACACCTTCTTCACGGTCTGCCCGTCCGCAAGCATGGTGAGATAGTCCGCTGCCGCCGGAAAGTCATGGGCCTCCGGCTTTTCCAGCCACTTCACGCTGAGCATCTCGGTCCTCCCGCTGCCGGCTCCGACATCGACGCAGCCTACCGGCCCGGGCTTCGATCGCCCCGCTGTGCGGGCCGGCGTCGTCGTGTCCGCTTCGATGATTCGCGGGTGGTGGATCTGGTGTCGGCCGGTGCGAATCTTGGCCTCTGAATCTGCCTATTAGGCCTACTAAGAACCCTGATCATTCCCTATGCTGAGCGAGTGCCAAACAGATATCGCGTCGTCCAGTGGAACACCGGGAACGTCGGCAAGTGTTCGCTGAAATCGATCGTCACCAACCCCACTCTGGAATTGGTGGGCTGCTACGCCTGGTCGCCGGAGAAGGCCGGGCGCGACGCCGGTGAACTCGTCGGGATTTCGCCGGTCGGCGTCACGGCCACCAACGACATCGACGAGCTGCTGGCGCTCAAGCCGGACTGCGTCGTCTACAACCCGATGTGGATCAACGTCGACGAACTGGTCCGCATCCTGTCCGCGGGCGTCAACGTGGTGACCACGGCGTCGTTCATCACCGGGCACAACCTCGGCGACGGCCGCGACCGCATCCTGGAGGCTTGCGAGAAGGGCGGATCCACCATCTTCGGGTCGGGTGTGAGCCCGGGCTTCGCCGAACTGTTGGCCATCGTGTCGGCCATGGTCTGCAACCGGATCGACAAGGTCACCGTCAACGAGGCCGCCGACACCACCTTCTATGACTCCCCGGAGACCGAGAGGCCGGTCGGCTTCGGTCAGCCGATCGATCACCCGGACCTGCCGGCGATGGCGGCCAAGGGCACGGCCATTTTCGGCGAGGCCGTCCGGCTGGTGGGCGACGCGCTGGGCGTCGAGCTCGACGAGGTGCGCTGCGTCGCTGAGTTCGCCCAGACCACCGAGGATCTCGTGATGGCCTCCTGGACCATTCCCGCGGGACACGTCGCGGGCACCTACATCAGCTGGCAAGGGATCGTCAACGGCAAGACGCTCATCGACCTCAACGTCCGGTGGAAGAAGGGACAGACACTCGAACCCGATTGGCAGATCGACCAGGACGGCTGGGTCATCCAGGTCGACGGCCAACCGACGGTCACCACCAAAGTCGGCTTCCTGCCGCCGCCATACTTCGAAGCCACCACGCTCGAGGAATTCATGGACCTCGGCCACATCATGACGGCGGTACCCGCCATCAACGGGATCGCCGCCGTTGTCGCCGCGGCGCCGGGCATCGCCACCTATGCCGATCTTCCGCTGACACTGCCGCGCGGCAACGCGCATGTCAGCACTGATCGGTGAGCGCGCGCTCCGTCACTTTTGCGGCCGCGACGGCCTCGGCGGCGTGTGCAGCGAACGGGCAACGCCCGCAACGGATTCCATGTCGGAAGCTGGGGCGCAGCAACGCCGGAAGCTATCGGCCGGAATCCTCCGGGGGCTCGGGTTTTATGGCGGGGGGTTGTGCGGTGGGCGAGTCCCTCAGATAGCGCCTCAGCCGCAGCAGTTGATTGACCACCATGCCGATGCCGAGCAGCATCAACCCCGCCACCACTGCCACCACTATTGCGGTGCTCACATGTCCATGATGACAGGCCAGGGGGTTTGGATGGCTGCACCTGCCGGGTAGCCACAGCGGCATGAGTAACGAAGACAAGCTGAAGAACAAGATCGAAGACCTCGGTGGCCGGGCCAAGGAGGCCGTCGGCAAGGCGACCGGAGACCACGACACCAGGGACGAGGGCAGGGCGGATCAAGCCAAGTCCAGCCTGAAGGACGCCGGTGAAAAGGTGAAAGACGCCTTCAAAAAGTAATGCGCGGTCGCAAGGCGTCGGCCGTCGAGTGCGCGGGCCGACGGTGGGCTCTCGCGCTCTGCGCCGCGGCGGTGGCCGGCTCGCTGGTGTCCAGCGCGCCCGTTCCGGCCGCGGCGGCCGAGCCGTGTCCCGACGTCGAGGTGGTGTTTGCCCGAGGATCCGGCGAACCGCCCGGCGTCGGCGGGATCGGTCAGCCCTTCATCGATGCCTTGCGCGCGCGGATCGGCGGCCGGTCACTGGCCGTCTACCCGGTGAATTACCCTGCCAGCACTGACTTTTCGAATCCTGACTTCCCCGCGACCGTCATCGACGGTATCCGGGACGCCAGTTCGCACATCGAGTCGATGGCGGCAAACTGCCCGAATACCAAAGAGGTGCTCGGCGGCTATTCGCAGGGCGCCGCGGTGGCCGGCTACACCACCTCGGCCGCCGTGCCCCCGGGCGTGCCCGCGTCCGCCGTGCCGCCGCCGATGCCGCCCGACGTCGCCACGCACGTCGCCGCCGTGACGCTGTTCGGAACGCCGTCGGGCCAGTTTCTGCAGAAGTACAACGCACCACCGCTGACCATCGGACCGTTGTATCAGTCCAAGACGCTCGAGTTGTGCGCGAAGGGCGACCCGGTCTGCGGCAACGGCGACGACACCAACTTCGCCGCCCACACGTCGTATCCGGTCAACGGAATGACAAACCGGGCCGCCGACTTCGCCTCCAGTCGTCTCTAGAATTCGGCGGTCTTGCAGAATGAGCCGATGCGGGTTCTGATCACGGGCGGTACTGGATTCGTCGGCGGCTGGACCGCCAAGGCAATCTCCGACGCGGGGCACTCCGTGCGGTTCCTGGTCCGAAACCCGGACAAGCTGAAGACCACCGTCGCCCGGCTGGGCGTCGACGTTTCGGATTTCGCCGTCGCCGACATCACCGACCGGGTGGCGGTACGCGAGGCGTTACAGGGATGCGACGCGGTGGTACACAGCGCCGCGCTGGTCGCCACCGACCCGCGCCAGACGCCTCAGATGCTGGCCACCAACATGCAGGGCGCTCAGAACGTCCTGGGCCAGTCCGTCGAACTGGGGCTGGACCCCATCGTCCACGTGTCCAGCTTCACCGCGCTGTTCCACCCGGACCTGGAGACGCTGACGGCAGACCTGCCGGTGGTGGGCGGTGCGGATGGATACGGAACGTCCAAGGCGCAGGTCGAGATTTACGCCCGGGGCCTGCAGGATGCGGGTGCGCCGGTCAACATCACCTATCCGGGCATGGTGCTCGGTCCGCCGGTCGGCGACCAGTTCGGTGAGGCCGGCGAAGGCGTGCGGGCGGCCGTACAGATGCACGCGATTCCCGGGCGCAGCGCCGCGTGGCTGATCGTCGACGTCCGCGACCTGGCCGCGCTGCACGCGGCGTTGCTCGAGCCGGGGCGCGGACCGCGCCGCTACACCGCCGGCGGTCATCGGGTGCCCGCGGCCGACTTGGCGAACCTGCTCGGCGAGGTCGCCGGGACACCGATGGTCGCCGTCCCGATCCCGGACACCGCGCTGCGGGTGGCGGGCGCGGTGCTGGATCGGGCGAACCGTTTCCTGCCCTTCGAGACGCCATTCACTTGGGCCGGAATGCAGTACTACACGCAGATGCCGGCGTCCGACGATTCTCCGAGCGAGCGCGAACTCGGCATCACCTATCGGGACCCCAAAGAGACCGTGGCGGACACCTTCGAGGCCATTCGCAGCGAAGGCGGCTGACCGCGGGCCGCCTCAGCCGGCGGGTTTGATCTCCAGTCCGACGTGGAGCTTGTCTATGCCGCCGCGCACGATCGAGTGCAGGTAGAACCACGGCGCGTGGTACCAGTACCGCTTGAGGACTGCGTTGTAGACGCGTCGCGTCTCGGATTTCGGCAGCACCCGGGCGACGGCTTCGACCTCTTCGCCCTTGGGCTTGCCCAGCGCCGCGCTCTTGGCGATCGTCACCCGGGGAGTGTTGTTGATGCGCTTGGTTTTCCACGACCCGTCGTCGGTGATCACCAACAGTTTGTCGTCGCCGTCGGGCACGCCCCAGACCGGAGTGGGCTTCGGACGCCCGTCCTTGGTGAATGTCGTCAACAGCAAGTACTTGGACTGGATAACGTCCTTGAAGCTGGGGGCCACCGGTGTTCCTTAGCTGTGGATGGATCGCCCCGTCACTATCCCCGATATTTAAGAGACTTAAACTTGACCGGCAGTCGCCCGGTCGTCACGTGGCGGACTGAAATGGATTAGCTCACCGTCGAGGTGCGAGCATGTCAGCTATCTGGCTTGGGCGGTCGCCCAAACCGGATAGCTGACAGTTTCTGTGATAAGACCACACTGTGACCGCATCGCACCGAGCCAAGCCGCGTGATTCGAACACTCGCGACATGCTGGTGGCGGCGACCAGTCAGATCATGCTCGAGGAGGGTTACGCCGCCGCCACGTCGCGCCGGATCGCGGCCAAGGCCGGGGTCAAACCCGCGCTGGTGCACTACTACTTCCCGACGATGGATGAGTTGTATCTGGCCGTCTTTCGCCGCGGGGCCGCTAGCTACCTGGAGCGCCAGCAGAAGGCGTTGGCCTCCGACCGACCGCTGCACGCCTTCTGGGCGACACTCATCGAGCCCAAAGACACCAGGCTGCTGCTGGAATTCATGGCACTTGCCAACCACCGCAAGGAGATTCGGTCCGAGCTTTCAGCGTGGTCGGAGCGCTGGCGCGAACAGCAGACCACCGCGCTGAACTTCATCGTGCGCGAACACGAGCTCGATCCGGACGAGTTCCCGCCCGCGGCCCTCGCGGTGGTCATCGCCTCGATAGGGCGCACCCTGATCCTCGAGCAGGGACTCGGCACCCATGGTGGGCACGACGAGGCGGTCGCGTTGGTCAACCGCTTCCTGAACCGATTCGAGATGCCCGCCCCGAAGAAGCGCCGCAGGACCTGACGCGGCCGCTCAGGGCAACACCACGCGCAGCCGCTCCCAGCCACGCACGGTCGACGTCGACGCCAATTGCGCCGTGTCATAATCGATCTCCCATTCGGGCCACCGGTTGAGGATCTCGTCCAGCGCCACGCGGCCCTCGAGGCGGGCCAGGTTGGCGCCCAGGCAGTAGTGCACGCCTTTGCCGAACGTGATGTGCGAGATGTTGTCGCGCCGGATGTTGTAGGTGTCCGGATCGGTGTAGCGGCGGTGATCGCGATTGGCGGCGCCGAACAGCAGCAGCATGGCGCTGCCGGCCGGCACCGTCGTGCCGTAGCAGTCGAAATCCTTTGTCATCCACCGTGCGACGTGTGGACCGGTGGGTTCGAATCGCAACGTCTCGTCAATGGCCCGGGTCAACAGTGACCGGTCCTCATGGACCGCGCGGCGCTGGTCGGGATGCTCGGCGAGCACCTTGGCCAGCCAGCCGATCAGCCTGCCGGTGGTCTCGTTGCCCGCCCCGGCGACCACCTGCGTGTAGTGCAGCACCTCTTTGCGGGTCAGCTTGCGGCGCACCCCGTCCTCGTCGTCGAATTCGACGTTGAGCAGCGTCGTCATCAGGTCGTCCGACGGGTTCCGGGAGCGCCACTCGACGTAGTCGGCGTAGATCCGGCCATCGGCGATAGCGTCGGCATCGGCGACCTTCAGCGGCGCCCCCGGATTGGTGCGCAGGTTGGCGTCATTGGCGTCGCGAACCGAGATCTGTTCGGATTCGGGGATTCCCAGCAGCATCCCGATCACGCGCATCGGCATCATCGACGCGAGTTCGGCGATGATGTCGAAGCCCCCGGAGCCGACGAGCGGGTCCAGACATCGCACACAGTATTGCCGAATCTGATCCTCCAGGGCGGCCATCCGGCGGGGGGTGAAGACCCGCGACATCAATCCGCGCAGCCTGGAGTGTTCCGGCGGATCCTGGAACATCATCACGCCGCCGGGCATGTCGAATTGGGATTGGACGAGCTCGAGGATGTCGCTTCGCCGGTTGGAGAAGGTCTCCCAGTCGGCCAGGCCGTGCTCCACGTCGGAATACCTTGATAGGGCCCAGAAGTCGTAACGCCTGTTGTAGTAGATCGGCGCCTCATCGCGCAGCCGCGCGTAGATCGGATAGGGGTTGGCATTGATGTTGACGTCGTAGGGGTCGTAGTAGACGTCGGTATCGTTGGTGACCGTCATCGATGCTTCCTTACTTCAGACAGCTGTTGGCCACGACCGCCAGCGCAACCCTCCGGTGGTGCACCGGGCCTCGTCGGGGCCAGAAACAGCACGACGTCCGCATCCGTCACCAAGGCGACCTTGCCGTCCATCCGGCACACAGCACCCTCCACTCGACGAATTTGGGCGATCGCCCAAAAGTGCGGCGCAGGCCATGTCTAGCAGCTGCAGGACGAGTCCGTCAAGACCTCAGGGCCGCCTCGATCAGCGTTGCCGCGGCGGCGCGCGCATGCACCACGGGCGCGGTGTCATTAAGCGACGTCGCCATCGCGGTGGCGCCCTCGAACAGCACGGCCAGCTGCTGACCGAGCAGATGGGGGTCGGCGGCACCGGCCTCGCGCGCGACACCGATGAGACGGTCAATGAACGTCCGCTTGTGGGTGCGCACGATGTCGTCCGTCGTCGGCAGCGATCCGGCTGATTCCACGGCGGCGTTGTGAAAAGGGCAGCCGCGCACGATGTCTGACGGAGGTAGGTCGAAGATAGCCAACAGGCGCTCGCGGGCGGGAAGGTCGACGTCGGCGAGGCGCCGTTCGGTGGGTGCGCCGCCGCGGGTCTCGATGTCTCGCAGGTAGTTATCGACGAGCTCGTTCTTGCTGGCGAAGTGCTGGTAAAGCGTTCGCTTGGAAACGCCGGCCTCTTGAGCGATGAGTTCGACCCCGGTCGCGTGAATGCCGTTGCGGTAGAAGAGCCGGCCCGCGGCGCGCTCGATGCGTGCGCGTGCGCCGCGCCCGCCGGCCGGACGGGCGGGTGGTGCGGCTACGCTCATGGTCATCATCGTACACCGTTCGGTTTACAACTGGACCCTTGATTGCTAGCCTTGCCCTGAAATTGTAAACCGATCAGTTTTCTCCGAGGGGTTTGGCATGGTCCATTCGGACACTCGCGTCGGCGAGTCCGAGGCAGCGGGATGGGGCGAGCCTCAGTCGCGGCTGATCACCTGGCGCGACCCGATCACCACCCAGGCCACCGTCGCGTCGATGTCCGGCCTTGCGTATTGGCGCGCGGTGTCCGGCGGCGAGTTGCCGCCCCCACCGATCGGTGAGCTCGTCCAGATGCGCGTCACCGAGGTCCGCAAGGGTCACATCACCTTCACCTGCACACCCGACGGGTCCATGTACAACCCGCTGGGAACGGTGCACGGCGGCACCCTGTGCACATTGTTGGACACGGTTACCGGCTGCGCCTTGCACACCACGCTCGCGGCGGGCTTCGGGTACACGTCGGTCGAGATCAAGGTCAACTACCTCAAAGCCGTCACCGTCCCCAGCGGTCCACTGACCGCGGTTGGCACGGTGATCAAGGCCGGTGCGCGCATCGGGTTCACCGAGGCGAAGGCCACCGATGCATCCGGCGCGCTCGTCGCGACCGCGAGCAGCACGCTGTTGATCTTCGAATTGCCGAGTCGCACAGCTGAATACAACGGCAGCAGCAAGCACGACTGAAGGGACCGGCACGCCATGACTTCCGTTTTGATCACCGGCGCCAACCGCGGCATCGGCCGCGCCGTCGCCACCGAGTTCGCCGCCCGCGGCCACCGCGTGGTGGCCACCGCCCGTGATCCCCGCACACTGGCGGATCTCGACGCCGCCCGGCGGCTGCCGCTCGATGTCACCGACGACGCCAGCGTCACCGCGGCCGTCGACGCCGCCGGCGACATCGACATCGTCATCGCCAATGCCGGCGTCATCGTCTACGCCGCCGTGGAAGCCACGCCGCCGGCCGAGCTGCAACGACTGCTCAACCTCAACACCGTCGGCGCGATCAGGGTGGCTCAGGCGGTGCTGCCGCAGATGAGGTCCCGAGGCGACGGGAAGCTGTTGTTCATGTCCAGCGTGCTCGGACGCGTCGTGCTGCCGCCCGCCGCGGCATACGCGGCGACGAAGTGGGCGCTGGAAGCTTTGGTCGAGGCGCTGGCGATCGAGGTCGCGCCGTTCGGGGTGCAGGCCGCGCTGCTGGAGCCTGGGGCGGTGAGCTCCGGGGCGCTCGACGACGTCACCACTTACACGCTCCCCGACGATCCCTACGCGGCGATCCTGCGGGGTGGCGGGGCACGCGCCGGAATGATCACCCCCGATCAGGTCGCGGCCGAGGTGGTCGATGCCGCCGAGAAACCGCAACTGCCGCTGCGCATTCCGATCGGCGGGGCGGCCAGGGCGCTGCTGACCGCTCGCCACGCGGCTCCCGACGATGCCCCGTTCATCATGGGAGCAGTCGAGAGGTGATGGTCGGTTGGCGCCTGACAAAGCGGCGTTGCGGCGCGTCATCGAGCCCTGCGATCACTTCTCTTTCGATCACCTCTCTTTAAGGAGTCGTCACGGCGCCGTCGAACTCCGTGAAGTTTCGCGGCACGGGTGTGAAGGCTTCGTTAACAATGAGGCACGCGGCGCGCCGGACCGGCACCGTAGAAATATGCCACTCGCCGCTACCCAAGCGCCGCTGCGCTGGGCTCAGGCGCCGCTGCGCGCCATGCCCGGCGCGGGGTCGATTCGGGTCACGGCCGGCTACGCGGTCATCTTGCTCACCATCCACCTCATCCTTTCGGTGCTGGGACCGCATGCGCACGAGGTCGCCGTAAGCCGAATGAGCACAAACGTTCACAACCTCGGGCGCGGGCACCTGGGCACCTTGATCGGGAGCGCGTTCATCGACGACGGCGGCGATCTGTTCTTCTGGCTGCCCGGCCTGGTCTGCCTGCTGGCTTTGGGCGAACTCATGTGGTGCGGACGGCATTTGCTCGTCACCTTCGCCGTCGGCCATATCGGTGCCACGTTGATCGTGGCGGTCGGACTGGTCGCCGCCATGGAAAGGGGGATGCTGCCGGCCTCGGTCGCCCGCGCCAGTGACGTGGGGATCAGTTACGGCGCAGTCTGTGTGCTCGGCGCGCTCACGACGGCGATCCCAGCGCGCTGGCGGGGGGCCTGGGCGGGTTGGTGGTTGGGCAGCGCTGCGGTGGCGGCCGCAGGGGCGGACTTCACCGCGGTCGGGCACGTGGTGGCGCTGCTGCTCGGCATCGGATTGTCCTTACGGATGCGCTCGCCAGCCGTCTGGACACCGCTGCACCAGGCCTTGCTGGTGGTCGGCGCCACGTTCGGCTACCTCTTGCTCGCCGGGCCTTCGCTGCTGGCGCCGGTCGGCGGGTTCGCCGGTGCGCTCGTCGGGCTGATTACCAACCGCTCCCTAGTCAGAGGGCCCCGTCAGTGTGTCGATGTGGTAGCGGCTGGCGGTCCACGGCGGTGAATCGGCGGTAGGCGTCAACGTGAATGTCAGCTGCGCCTTGCCGTTGGTGACCGACTGTGGCACCAGGTAGGTGTCGTCCAGCCAGCGGTGAACGGTGTTGCTGCGTGGCTGCAGCCAGTTCCCCGTGAGCACGCCGTCGACCGCGACGTCGGCCGATTGGAAGCCGGTGGCTTGATCGGATGTGCGGCGCAGCAGGATGCCGTGGTTGTCCGGATCGATCTGCATGTGAAACGTGATCGCGCCTTGGGTGGCACGCACCGAGCCGACGACGGGCAGCGTGTCCTGAGTGCCTTCGTATTCGCTGACCAGTAGTCGATCGGTCGCGTCGGAATCGGTGTAGCCGTGCAGGACTCGATTGACGGGATCGGTGGGGCTGAGGTCGTCGCCGGCGGTGATGCCGGCGTCCGGCTGGGTATAGAGGAATGCGGTTGAGCTGTAGTCGGGTTGGACCATGTTCCTTTTGCCGTGCTCGATGCCGAATCGGATCGCCGAGTGATAGCCGATCGCGTCGGCCAGCATGATCCGGTAGGCGGCGACGCAATAGTCGGCGCATCCGCCGACGGCCGTGCGCTGATCGGGCTGACCGTTGAGTGGGTCGCTGAAGTGGGTGCCGTTCTTGAAGTACCAGCCGCCCTCGTAGAGGTCTTCGGTGCCGGTGCCGTACCACTGCGGAGACGCCGCGCCGTCGGTGTAGACCCGCTCGGCGCCCTCGAGGAAGTAAGGGGCATCGTCACTGAACGCCGTTTTCGTCCGATAGCCATGAATGGTGTGACTGACACCGACGAATTTGCCGCGCCCCTGTTCCTCGGCGAAAACCCAGTCCTGGCCGGGGGTGGTCGGCCCGGCGTGTGAGCGCGCGGTGAAGTAGCCGGCGCGGCCGCTGCTCAGCGCGGGCGCCCACTGGGCGCCGGGGGCGGTCGCTACGTCGCTCTCGATCCCGGTCACCGGGTCGGAGCTCGCGTTGACCAGTGTGACGCGCGCCGAGCGCGCGAAAGGCATGGGCCACCAATCGGATAACGCCACCGAGCCATCGGGTGCTGTGCTGGCCGCGAACATCAGCGATCGCACCGGGTTCGCGCCGAGTCCGGCGCCGAAGAATTCCCCCAGTGGGGAGTCGACCGTGGTTCGGCCGTCGAATTCGACCTGCAGCCGCAATCCGGTCAACTGTCGAGCCGCCGGTTCGGGCAGCTGCAGCCGCAGCGCCGAGATGGTGGCCGGTCCGGTCGATTCGGCGATGGTTTGTCCGGCGCCGGCGGCCAGGTCGATGACCCTATTGCTGTGCGTTGCATCGGCTGCCGCCGGTTTGGGATCGATCGTGCCCGCGGACCCCAGCGTGTTCAGCACATCGAGCGCGGGGTCCGACGGTGAGAACGTGGTCACCCCGTCGGTGTCGGGAAATTGCCGATAATCAACGTGGTAATACTCCAAATGGGATGCGACGCTGACCCGCATCGACCGCCGATAGGGCATCGGCACCTTGATGTAATCGCCTCCCGGCGACTGCGCCGCGTTGGCCACCAGCGGCCATACGAACGGGGCGCCCAATTTGCCGTCGACCAACGATTGCAATGGTGTGTCGACGACGGCCTGCCCATCCAGTTCGATGCGGACATTTCCGAGCGCGCGGACGTTGCCGCCGTCGCGGGTCAACCAGATCGAATCGAGTTCTCCGGCACCGTGATCCTCGGCGATGACGCAGCCGGCGCCCCCCTGCGCCAGACAGCCGCCACTGCCGTTGCGATTGCCGGTGGAGATGTCAAAATCGCCGCCGCTGCGATCAAAGCTCGACACCTGCAGGGTCTGCGAACCGGGCTGCAAATAAGGCAAGAGGTCCAACCGGCGGTACGTGTCCCAGCCGACGATTCTTTCGCCGGATTGGTTTGTCTTGGGCGAGGCCGGCTCGGCACCGGCCGCACTTGCACCGAAGATCGCTAATAGCAGCAACGAGAGCACCGCGGAACAGACCCGCGCTGCGATCGACATAGCAACCGAGCCTACTTTTGTCGGCCGCGCCGGCAGGTGCACCGCCGCCATTCCCTAACCAAAGCGGGTCGATCCATACCCATAGTTAATGCGGAAGCTGAATTGCATACCGGCGGTTGGCTTTAGCGGCGCACAACACGTTGCACCGTGCCCGCGACTCGACGAAGACCAAGCCTCAGACCCAGGCAATTACCCGACTTTCGGCACAATAAGACCCGATTTTCATGGGCATTTTGATCAACTCACGCGGTAGTTGAATTCAAAACCGGCGGTTGCCCCCCGCCGACCTTCCCGCCAGGTGACGTATTCGCCGAAATTATTCATTCCCATACTCATCGGAACACTCACCGGGTAGTATTTGCCCTCTCGGGCGTAACATTTCTGCTACGAATGGAGTGGTCATGTCTGGTCTGAAATACAAAGTCATCCTTGGTCTGGTCCTCGCCTTCACCGCCGTCGCGGCTTCCGGCTGCACGACGCCGATAACAATCGACTGCGGACCGGACCTCACCTGCACAGGGTAAGGCTTGCCGGGTTACCGGCAGGATCTCAACTACTCGCACCCATTACTTGGCAGGCCCCTATTCGGGCGTATTGAGTGCTCCCCCAACGGCATTGGGTGCAAGTTCCAGTACGGCCACCTGCCGCTACGCGCCGCGTAGCGGCAGGTGCCGTGACTGAATCCGGTCGACGATTCGGGTTTGCAAATCCCGCATTGTCACAGTGACAAATCGCCTTAAGCCCCTGCGGCGCAACAGAATCACTCCGCGGGGCATCCCGAGTGATTAGCGTGGGGTTCCTTACCTGGGCACAGTGGCTTATCTATGCGAGAGGGCTAAACGCGCGCCGATCGCGGCCGAGGACGCCGGCGCCAATCGTTCAACAGATTCCGGCTAGCCTTTTTCCTGTTTGAGATCCCGATCCCTGCTCGGCTGAACTCGTTTGGGCTCGCCGGGCATTTTCGGATAGTTCGGCGGATACGGCATGTCCCCGAGCCCGCGCTCTTCGTCGGCCTCGGCCATCTGCAGCAAGGAAGCGATCGATTGCGCCGCATCATCCATTGCGCCCCAGGGGTCTTTGCGATCCCTGACCAGATCGGGCACGGTCGCCATGGTGTAGTCGTCCGGCTCCGCGCGGGCGAGCTCCTCCCACGTCAGTGGCATCGATACCGTCGCGATCGGGGTGCGCCGCACCGAATATGCCGACGCCATGGTTCGGTCCCGGGCGTTCTGATTGAAGTCGATGAAAATGCGCTCGCCGCGTTGTTCCTTCCACCAGGACGTGGTGACGGCATCGGGCGCGCGGCGCTCGATCTCGCGAGCCAGGGCGATGCCGGCGCGGCGCACCTCGACGAAATCCCAGTCGGTCGCGATCCGGAGGAAAACGTGGATCCCGCGGCCGCCCGATGTCTTCGGGTATCCCACCAGACCGAGCTCGTCGAGTAATGGCCGCAGCACGTCGACCGCGACGGTGCGCGCCTGCTCGAACGCCACACCGGGCTGCGGATCCAGGTCGATGCGCAGTTCGTCGGGATGGTCGGTGTCCGGGCAGCGCACCTGCCACGGGTGGAAGGTGACGGTGCCCATCTGTGCGGCCCACACCACCGCCGCCGGGTGGGTGACCTTCAGGGCGTCGGCCGTCCGCCCGGACGGAAAGGTCACCCGGCACGTCTGCAGGTAGTCGGGGTGATGCGCAGGGATCCGCTTCTGGTAGATCTCCTCGCCGTCGACGCCGTCCGGGAACCGCTGCAGATGGGTGGGCCGGTCGCGGAGCGCGTCGAGCATCGGCCCGCCCGCGACGGCACGGTAATAGTCCACCAGGTGCCGCTTGGTGCCCTTCGACCCCAGCTCGGGGAAATATACCTTGTCCGGATTGGTCAGGCGCACCGCAATGCCATCGACGTCGAGCTCTTCTGCAGCAGCCATACCTCCGATTCCAGCACAATCAGGCTATGGACCTCCCTGTCATGCCGCCGGTGTCGCCGATGCTGGCGAAGTCGGTTCGCTCAATACCTCCCGACGCGTCGTATGAGCCCAAGTGGGACGGCTTCAGGTCGATCTGTTTCCGCGACCACGACCAGGTCGAGCTGGGCAGCCGCAATGAACGGCCGATGACGCGCTATTTTCCGGAGCTGGTCGCCGCTGTCAGGGACGAGCTGCCGAAGCGCTGCGTGATCGACGGCGAGATCGTCATCGCCACCGACCACGGGCTGGATTTCGAGGCGCTGCAACAGCGCATCCACCCGGCCGACTCGCGGGTACGCATGCTCGCCGCGGCCACGCCGGCGTCCTTCATCGCGTTCGACCTGCTCGCCCTGGGCGACGACGACTACACGCGACGGCCCTTCAGCGAGCGGCGCGCCGCCCTGGTCGATGCCTTGGCGGGCTCGGGACCCTCGGTCCACATCACGCCGGCGACCACCGAGCTGGACACCGCGCATCGCTGGTTCGACGAATTCGAGGGCGCCGGCCTCGACGGCGTCATTGCCAAGCCGCTGGACATCACCTACCAGCCGGACAAGCGGATCATGTTCAAGATCAAGCACGAGCGGACCGCCGATTGCGTGGTCGCCGGCTATCGGGTGCACAAGTCGGGGGCCGGGGCGATCGGTTCGCTGCTGCTGGGGCTCTATTCCGATGATGGTCAGCTCGCGTCGGTCGGCGTGATCGGCGCGTTCCCGATGGCCGAGCGGCGGCGGCTGTTCGACGAACTACAGCCGCTCGTCACAGATTTCGAGAACCACCCGTGGAATTGGGCCGCGCACGAAGCCGGCGAGCGGACCCCTCGCAAGAACGAATTCTCGCGCTGGAATGCCGGCAAGGATCTGTCGTTCGTGCCGCTGCGGCCCGAGCGGGTGGTCGAGGTCCGCTACGACCACATGGAGGGCCGGAGGTTTCGCCATACCGCGCAGTTCAACCGGTGGCGTCCGGACCGCGAGCCGCGCTCGTGCACCTACGACCAGCTCGAACAACCGGTGACGTTCAGCCTCGGCGAGATCGTGCCGGGGCTCGGTGCGGGCTAGAACGGCGCCCATCCACGATGGGGCGGCTCAGCCGTCGATGTGCGTGGGTGGGTCGGCGAAGGCGAAATCCGACGGGTTTTGGCCGGGACCCATCACATTGCAGTGATTGTCGGGCACCAGGTATGAACTGGCGCCGTTGGGAACCAAGCGGGTGACTGCCACGCAACGTTGCCAGGTGCCGTCCGGCTGGACGGGTCCGTCGCACTTACTGAGCACGGGACCCCCATACAGGCAGCCAGCGCCCGCCGGCGGCGCCGCGGCGATCAACTGTGCGGCCATCAGTAGGGCGGCGGATCCTCCGACGATGCACCGCTTCATGGTCGCCTCCCGTCACATCGCCGCTGGGGCCATCGCCGACGCTACCGCTTGTGCAGGCGTAAGCCGACGGTTTGGCCGCGTTTGGCCCCGACCCAAAGCGGGCACGCGGCCAGCATGTCAGTCACAGCCTTTCAAGATCTGCCGCTGGCCGATCGTGACCGCAAGTGGGACGGCGACGCGGCCGAAAAGCGGGTGCGTAAATGGGCCGGTGCAGAGGACAGGCCGAACGAGAAATACCGCGACGCGCACGTCTGGTATGACAGCGACAAGAAGGACAACTTCACGGCCTACAAGCTGCTGATCGCCGATGTCATCGACGGCGACCTCAAGGCCGTGCCACGCGGAGTGATGGCGGCCGGCGCGATCATGGACGGCGCGCGGGGCGGCATCGACGTGCCCGAGGCCGATGTCGACCGCATCAAGAGCCACCTGGCCAAGTACTACAAGAAGATGGGCGAAACCCCGCCCTGGGAACGCGGTTAGACCGAGATCATCAGCTGCGACAGCCCGCGCAGCGTGACATTGGTCTTGTACTGCGGCTCACCGTCCAACCGGGCGTTCGGGAAACGCGCCGTCACCGCCGACAGGGCCACCCCGGCCTCCAGCCGGGCCAGCGGGGCGCCCAGGCAGTAGTGTGCCCCGCGGCCGAAACCTAAGTGCCGCATGCCCTTCCGATCCGGGTCGAAGACGTCCGGTCGATCGTATTCGGCGGGATCACGCTGGGCAGCGGCTGTCAGCAGCATCATGATGTCGCCCGCGGGCACGTCGATGCCGCCGATTGTCATGTCGTCGGCCGCAGTTCGGGCGATCATCTGCACCGGCGGGTCGTAGCGCAACGTCTCCTCGATGACCGCCGGGGCACGATTGGCGGCGGCCCCGAGTGCGGCCCATTGCGACGGCTGGCGCAGCATCGCCAGGACCGCGTTGCCGATCAGGTTCACCGTGGTCTCATGACCGGCGACCAACAACAGCACACAGGTGGAGACGATTTCCTCCGCGCTCAGCTGATCACCTGACTCCTCCACCGCGATCAGTCCGGACATCAGATCGTCGCCGGGCCGCGAGCGTCGCCGGTCGATCAGACCGTGTAGGTAACCGCGCAACCACATTCCGGCGTCCATCCGCTCTTTCAGGTTGTCCGACGGCGTTCCGGTGAAGGCGACGAACGGGTCCAGCGATTGCGCCAGCAGCGCTGACACCCGGCTGAATTGCGGCTCATCCTCGATCGGTACGCCGAGCAGCCGGCAGATGACCGCCACCGGCAGTGGATACGCGAGGTCCTCGACGACTTCGAATTGCCCCTTTTCCGCGATCCGGTCGAGCAAGCCGTCGATCAGCGCGGTGATGTCGGGTTGCAGCGCGTTCACCACCTTCGGCGCGAACGCCTTGCTGACCAACTTGCGCAGCCGGGTGTGATCCGGCGGGTCCAGAAACAAAAATCCCGGCGGGGTTTGTGGTGGCGCCTCGGCGCCGGCTTCGATGAGCTGTCGGGTCTGCGCCTCGATTTGCGCGCGGGCGGCGGTCGACTTGAGCCGGTCGTTGCTCGACGACGGGTGGCGCAGGGCGTCGTCGCAGTCACGGTAGGTCGAGAACACTGCGAGGTTGCCCTCGGGCACCGCGAACGATCCGCGTTCGCGAAACTGCGCGAACAGCGGGTAGGGGTCGGCGCGGACCGCCGGGTCCAACAGCCGTACCAACGACTGGTCGGGTCTGGTGGACTCGGCAGGTGCGGTCGGCATCCTGACATTGTGCCCGCCGCCCAGCGGCGCCCCGCTCAGCGGCGCAAGAACTCCACGATGTGACCGGCCAGTTCCGCTCCGGCGTCCTCCTGCAAGAAATGTCCGGCGCCGCGGATCACCGGGTGGTCGATTCCCTGTGCACCGCGCATCTCGCGCTGGAAGATGGCGGCCATCGGTCCGGTGATCGGGTCGCTGTCGCTGAAGGCGACCAGCATGGGTGTCGGGCTTGCGGAAAGATTGGCCCACGCGGTCTTGTTGGCCGTCGCGGCGGGATCATCCGGTGAGGTGGGCACCAGGCCGGGCATGGCGCGCGGCCCGGCGCAGTAGTCGTCGGTCGGGAACGGCGCGTCATAGCCGGCGCGCTCCTACTCGCTCAGCCGCCGGCGACAACCACCCTGCACGAACGCGCCGACGTCCAGCCTCGGCCCCGACGTGATGGCTTCGCGGAAGCGCCACCAGACGTCGGCCATGGGCTGCTCGCCGTTGGGCAGCCCGGTGTTGGCGACGACCACTCCGCTGAAGCGTTCGGGATGCTCAGCGGCAAGCCGCAATCCGATCAGACCTCCCCAGTCCTGGCCCACCAGAGTGACGTTACGAAGGTCGAGGACATCGAAGGCCACCGCTCGCATCCACTCGACATGGCGGGCGTAGCTGTGGTCTTCGCGGCGGGTCGGCTTGTCCGAACGGCCGAACCCAACCAGGTCCGGGCAGATGACCCGATGACCCGCGGCCGCCAGTATCGGGATCATCTTGCGGTACAGATATGACCACGACGGTTCGCCGTGCAGCATCAGGACGGGATCGGCGCTTTCCGGGCCGTCTTCGACCCAGGCCACTCGCAGCGCGTCGCCTTCACCGTCCGGCACGTCGCAATACCTTGGGGGGTAAGGGAAGTCGGGTATACCGTCGAACCGGTCGTCGGGTGTTCGCAGCGTTTCCATGTCACGTCCCTTCGGACAGTCCGACCAGGCCCGGGTCCGCCATCAAGCGATCGAGAAAGCCGTGCTGGCCCTTCAGCAATTTGATGCGCGCGGTCGCCACCGCGAACCAGCCCACGCGATCAACCTCGGGAAACTCCCGCAGCGTGCCCGACCCTTTGGGCCACTCCAATTCGAAAGTGTTGCTGTGCGCCTCGGTGATATCGAGGTCGCCGCGCACCGCGAAGGCCGTCACCACCTTGCCACCGGATTGCTTGAGCTGGCCGAGATCGTGGCGGGGGCCGGCCGGCACCGCCAGGCCCAGCTCCTCGCGAAACTCCCGCTGCGCGGCCGCCCAGGGATCCTCCCCATCGGTGTACTCCCCTTTCGGGATCGACCACGCGCCGTCGTCTTTTCGGGCCCAGAACGGTCCACCCGGATGGGCGATCAAGACCTCGACGACGCCGCCGCAGGTTCGGTACAACATCACGCCCGCACTCAGTTCGGCCATCGAGTCCTATTCTCCCACAGCACGTTCCAGATCCTTGAGGGAGGACTCCAGGTGTGCGAGCAGGCGTTGCAGGTGCGGCACGCTGCGCCGGCATCCCACCAGACCGAAGTCCAGATTGCCGGCGTTGTTGGTCAGGGTGATGTTCAGCGCTTGGCCGTCCAGCGCGATCGACAGCGGGTAGTTGCCGTCGAGGCGGGCACCCCCGTAATAGATCGGCTGGGTCGGTCCCGGCACGTTCGAAATGATGATGTTGAACGGGGGCGACGTCGAGCTCACCCAGCCCGGGACCGCGTTCAACGCCAACGCTGACGTGTTGACGGCGGACAGCGCCAGTGCCTGAAACCGCGGCAGCTGTGAGAACACTTTCTTATTGCTACGCATCGATTCGCTGATGGTCAGCAGGCGCTGCGCGGGGTCGTCGGTGTGGGTCGCGAGGTTGCACAGGATGGCGCCGACCAGGTTGCCGCCGGCGTCGGCCTCCTCTTCGGTACGCAGGCTCACCGGAACCATGGCGATCAGCGGCGTCTCGGGCAGCGCGTCGTGTTCGAGCAGGTAATAGCGCAGGGCGCCTGAACACATCGCCAAGACCACGTCGTTCACCGTGACTCCTGCGGCCTTCTTCACACCTTTGATGCGGTCCAGCGACCAGGACTGCGCGGCGCAACGGCGAGCGCCGCCGATCTTGACGTTCAACATGGTCTTCGGCGCCCCGAAGGGCAGGGTCAGCTGCTGCTCGAGCAGCGCCGCACGCGCCAATCCGAGTGTCGAGGGGGCAAGCGCGGCAAGAGAACCCACCGTCCGTGCCACTGAGCTCAATGGATTCGGCGGGCCGGATTTCCGCTTGGGTTTGCGCAGGCTCCATGGGGCGCGGATCTCGACGTCGCCGGGGTCGGTGGTCAGTGCGCGCTGCATCAGCTTCTGCGCGGAGACGCCGTCGATCAGCGCGTGATGAACCTTGGTGTAGATCGCGACCCGCCCGTCTTTCAAACCTTCAACGATGTGTGTCTCCCACAGGGGGCGGTGCCGATCCAGCAGGCTGCTGTGCCACCGCGAAGTGAGTTCGAGCAGTTCGCGGACCCGTTTCGGGGCCGGCAGCGCCGAACGCCGGACGTGGTAGTCGATATCGATGTCGTCGTCGTACGACCAGCCCAGGTTGGCGATTCCGCCGACGAAGCTCGCGGGGTGTTTGCGGAACGTGGGCTGGAAATCTCGCTGAGCGGCCAGGCTTTTGTAGAGGTGACTACCGAAGCCGCGACCGGCGCCCGGCGGGGGCACGAACAACTGCAAGCCTCCGACATGCATGGGATGTTCGCGAGATTCTCCCAGGAGAAAGATCGCGTCGGTGGGCTTTATCAGTTCCATCCACCCATTACACCCATTTCGGCCTGATCCGGAAAGCCATTGAGAGGTCGGATCGTCGCCGGGCCCGCAGCTGGATGGCGGCAACGCCGGGCGGCCCCGTCCCCGACGGACGGCGTCAGGTCACTCGGATGCCATCGACCATGTCGAGGTCGCGATCAAATCGCCGCGTTCCAGGCCGGCGGCGCGATGCTCGTGCACCTTGGCGTACTCCTGTGTGGTCACCATGTCGATGAAAGCCTGCGGGGTTGGGTACTCGACCACGAGAATCGCGTCCCACCAAGGCTTTTCGCCTTCGCCGATCACCACCGACGGCGCTTTCCCGGCATAGCGCAGCTTGGCGCCCACCCGTTGCAGGTGCGGGACCACTTCTTGGCCGTACCGCAGGTAGCTCTGCAGGCCGCCGTCCGCTTTGAACTTCAACAGGTTGACCATCACCACCGGCGCATCAGCCGGTCGCGCCGCGAGCGCCGCGAACTGCTCGGGCGTCGGCTCCAAACCGCTCATCTGAATCTCCTTGCGCTGGTTTAGTTTTGGGGGCCCCGATGCCGTCACAGCCGATCGGTGACGGTCTTCAGGAAACCACCCGATCGTTGACAGTGACTGTCATCAAGTCATAGCCTGCCATTTCATTCGCCGCCGTGTAAAGGCCGCACTGTCCGTCCAGGAGGTCAATGATGAGTCGCCCATCCAAGCTCCGTGTCATCCAGTGGGCCACCGGGGGCGTGGGCAAAGCCGCCATCGAGTGCGTCATCAATCACCCCCAACTGGAACTCGTTGGATGCTGGGTACACAGCGCGAGCAAGAAAGGTGTCGATGTCGGCCAGATCATCGGGAAACCGGACCTCGGCGTCACCGCCACCACCAGCATCGACGAGGTACTGGCGCTGGACGCCGACTGCGTCATGTACAGCCCGCTGATACCCAACGACGACGAAGTCATCGCCATCCTGCGGTCCGGCAAGAACGTCGTCACACCGGTGGGCTGGGTGTACCCCGATCCGGACAACAAGCGTCACCAGGCCGTCGTCGACGCCGCGATGGAAGGCGGTGTGACGCTCCATGGTTCAGGCATTCACCCCGGTGGCATCACCGAGCGATTCCCGCTCATGGTGTCGTCACTGTCGTCGGCGATCACCCACGTGCGTGCCGAGGAGTTCTCCGACATCCGCACCTATAACGCACCGGACGTGGTGCGCCACATCATGGGCTTCGGCGGTACCCCCGAAGAAGCCACTCAAGGGCCGATGGCCGGTCTGCTCGAAGCGGGCTTCAAGCAGTCGGTGCGGATGATCGCCGATCACATGAGATTTCGAATCGATCCCAACATCAGGACCATCCAGGACGTAGCCGTGGCGACCGCGGACATCGACTACGATCCGTTCCCCATCACGACCGGCACCGTGGCGGCGCGCCGGTTCCGTTGGCAGGCACTGGTCGACGGCGAGCCGGTTATCACCGCGGCGGTCAACTGGTTGATGGGGGAGGACAATCTGGACCCCGCCTGGAATTTCGGCGGGCGGGGTGAACGCTTCGAGGTGGAGATCACCGGCGATCCCGACGTGAGCCTGACCTTTAAGGGCCTGCAACCGGAGACCATCGCGGAAGGCTTGGTGAAGAATCCGGGCGTCGTCGTTACCGCCAACCACTGCATCAACGCCATCCCCGACGTGTGCGCCGCCGAGCCGGGCATCAAGACCTACCTGGACTTGCCGTTGTTCGCCGGCCGCCCGGCCCCGGGGCTCGCCGCGGGCAACCCATGACCGAGACGAGCGGGCTCGACGACATCTCTCGCCGCCTGCAGTCGCAGATGGAACCAGCCCGATGAGTTACAGCCACCCCGATTCGATGCGCGGGCACGTCGCGATCGTCACCGGCGCCGCCCAGGGCGTGGGTAAGGGCGTCGCCACCGCCCTGCTCGAACGCGGTGCGGGCGTGCTGCTGGTCGACATCCAGGACGAGGCCCTGCACCGGACCACCGCCGAGCTGAAGGCGCTCGGGCGGGTGGAAGAGCTCGTCACCGACCTGCGGGATCCGGGCAGCGCACAGCGGATCGCGGCGGCCGCGGTGGACGCCTTCGGCTCGGTAGACGGCCTGGTCAACAATGCCATCGCCACCAACGAGCCAAAGGCGTTCGTCGACATCACCATCGAAGACCTGGCCCTCGGCTACGACGTCGGCCCGCGTGCCACCTTTCTGCTGATGCAGGCCGTGTACCCGTTGATGGTCGAGGCCGGCGGTGGTTCGATCGTGAACCTCGGTTCGGGGACGGGAACCGGCGGTGAGCCCAAGTGGGGCGGCTATGCCGCCGCCAAGGAAGGCATCCGCGGGCTGTCGAAGGTGGCGGCGCTGGAGTGGGGGCGCGACAACATTCGCGTCAACGTCATCTGCCCCTTCGCCGAATCCGACGGTGTCAAGTTCTGGAAGTCGTTCGCGCCCAAGGAATACGACAAGGCCGTGGCGCGGGTGCCGATGAAGCGCATCGGCGATGTCCGCACCGACGTGGGTGCGCTGGTGGCGTTCCTGCTCGGCAGTGACGCCACGTTCATCACCGGGCAGACCATTCACGTCGACGGTGGGATCGGTTGCTTCCGATGACCCTTCCCACCAGACCAGTGTCGCTCCGCGACCGGCAGCGCGCACAGATCCGTGCCGATATCCGGCGTGCGGCGTTCCGGCTGTTCGTCGAGCGCGGGTACGACGCGGTGACCACCGAGGAAATCGCTACGGCGGCCGGAGTTTCCCCGCGCACGTTCTTTCGCCATGTGCCGAGCAAGGAAGAGCTTCTCCTCGCGCCGGTGCGCTACGGCGGCGCCGCGATCGTCAATCTGCTCGAGGGGCGTCCCGCCGGCGAGTCACCCGATGCCGCGCTGATCAACGCCATCATCACGCGGACGCGGTCATTCGAGCAGGCCGACACCGAAGAATGGCGCGAAGCCCTGCTGGTGGTCCCCGACCTGCTCGACAAGGTCACGGTTCACCGGCCGGCCGATAAGGAGCGCGCTACCAAGCTCATAGCGGAGCGGATGGGGGTGACTGCGGATGCCGACCTCCGGCCGGGCCTGCTGGTCCAACTCGCATTCGCGGCAGCAGATTTCGCCTTCCAACAATGGGTGCGACAGTCCGGGAAGCCGCGGCCACTGGAGCGTTACGTCACCGATGCGCTGGAGGCGGTCAGAAGTCCGCACTGGAGGCGGAAATGACCGGGTTTCAACCCCGCTGCGCCGCTTCGGGATTGGCGATCCTGATGGGCTTTCCGTCCAGCCAGGCCACCACCGATTCCACCGTGTCGGAGTAGAAGGCACCCAGCATTTCGCGGGTGACGTACCCCAGGTGCGGGGACAGGGTCACGTTCGGAAGCGACCGCAGCCGATGGTCTCTCGGCAACGGCTCGACGTCATAGACGTCCAGCCCGGCGCCGGCGATACGGCCGGCCTCCAATGCCGCCAACAGTGCCGACTCGTCGACGATCGGGCCGCGGGAGGTGTTGATCAGGTACGCGCGCGGCTTCATCAGCGCAAGCTCGGATTCACCGACCAGTCCCCGGGTGCGATCCGATAACACCAGATGGATGGAGACCACATCCGAGGCTTCGAACAACGCGGCCTTCTCGACCCGTCGTGCGCCCACGCCCGCGGCGGCCGCCGCGGTGAGATTCTGGCTCCACGCAATGACTTCCATGCCGAACGCCGTGGCGTATTCGGCCATGCGCCTGCCGACCCTGCCCAGGCCGAGCAGTCCCAGGGTCTTGCCGGACAAGGTCATGCCCGCGCTGCGCTGCCAGCCGCCCTCGCGCATGTTGCGATGCTCGTCGGCGAGGTTGCGCACCGTCGCGATCATCAGCCCCCACGCGAGTTCCGGTGTGGCGTCGCGCATGGACCTGAATCGGGGGTGGGTGAAATCCGACTGCGCCACCAGAACCGCGTGTTCGGTGGCCGCGGCCATGTCCAGGTTGGGCAGGCTGCTGCCGACGATTGTTATCAGCTTCAGCTGCGGCAGCCGCTCGATCAAGGCCCGTGGAAACGCCATCCGCTCTCGCATGGTGCACACCGCATCAAACGGCCGCAGCGCATCGGCCGCCTCGTCCTCGCCAAGATGGCGATCGAAAACGGTTACCTCGGCCCGCCGTTGCACCGGCGACCAGTCTGCGACCTGCAAGGCCACGCCGGCGTAGTCGTCGAGGATCGCTACCTTGGGCATGACATGTCTTCGGTCCAGTGCATGGCCCACTGGACCACTACCTCGTCTGTCTCGTCAAGGCCGAGACGACATCAGCGGCGCCGACGGCGTTCAGCGGGGCTTGCTGTCTCTCGTCGGATTGGGCATCGCGACTATCGCCGATAGCCCATTCGCCGCCGAAACGCCCAATGCCCGAAGCCGATCCGCCCTGCCAGGGCATCCCAAAACGGTGGGTATCGTCCGGTCATGGCACCACCGCGATCTTGACATGCGGGCCGGACTGTTGTGCGCGCCACGCCTGGGCGGCGTCTTCGAGTGAATACCTTTGTGTCTCAACGCTGATACGGCCGGCGGCGGCGTGCTTGGTGATCTCTTCATAGCCCGCGCGCATCGCCTCCGGCCCCATGGCGTCGTTGAGATGGCCGACATGCGTGCGGCCAGCCAACGCGCGGAACGGCACCTCGGCAGTCGGCCCGGCGCCCTCGCCGACGGTGATCAGCGTCGCGCCGTTGGCCGTCGCGGCGAGTGCGGCCAGAAAAGGCTTGCCGTAGACCAGGTCGAGGACCACGTCATAACCGTCGCCCGCCTCGGCGCGCAGCGCCCGCGCGTCGTCGTCTCCGCCGAGTTGCACCGTGGCGTCCGCGCCCAGGGCGCGGGCCTGCTCAAGCGCGTCGGGATTGCGGCCCGCACCGATCACGCGTCCCGCGCCCAGCAGCCTGGCGACCTGTATGCCGATACGGCCGACCACTCCGGTAGCTCCGAGGATGAGAACCGACTGGCCACGCGACACGTCTGCGTGCCGGGTCAATGGCAACCACGCGGCCAGCCCTGCGATGCCGCACGCCACCGCCACGTCGTCGTCGAGGCCGTCGGGCACGGAAACGGTTTTCTCGGGATCGACGGGACAGCGTTGCGCCCATGAACCGAACGGAGCCGGCGGTGCGTTGAAGTAGACCCGCTTGCCGTCGAGCGTGCCTATCCCCTCCCGGCCGACCACCGATGGAATGACCGGTTGGCCCATTTTTCCGGAGGCCAGCTCGAGGTCCACCGGGTTGCAGCCGGCGAGGACGACCTCGACGATGCCGTCCGGGGAACCGCGATCGGGCTCATCGAAGTCTCGAACTGTGGGGACCTCGCCCACCGCCTCCAAAACCGCCGCACGCATCTTTGCCTTCCCGTTTGGGTATCGGATTCCAGCACTGACGCAAGGGGTTTCCGCCTGCGACGGATCGAAACAGTTCAGCGTGGGGCCAGCGGCAATTGTCCGTCTAACGAAAAGTGGGCACTGTGTACTCATGAGCGTTGTGGTGATCGGTCAGATCGCGGGCGACCTGGTGCTGCGTACCGACGGGCCGCCGTCGACCGACTATTCCGTCGCGGTCTTGCAGCGCAACGAGTTACTCGGCGGCAAGGGCGCCAACCAGGCCGTCGGCCTCGCACAGCTGGGGGTGCCGGTCGCCCTCATCGGCGTGGTGGGTGACGACCACGCCGGCGCGGCGGTGCTGCAGCAAGCGCAACGCGACGGCATCGACATCGGCGGTGTCGCGCGCCGCGGCACGACGGCGCTTCTGATCGATGTCGTCGGCCGACCAGCCGAACGCATGCTCATGGAAGATGTCCCGGAAAGTTCGCTGGTCGTCGTCGCGGACCTCGACCGGGCGGCTTCCCTTTTCGGGGCCGCCGACACCGTGTCGATTCAGTTGCAGCAGCCGACCGCCACAGCCATGGTGGCGGCGCGGCGCGGGCGGCAGCGGGGACTGCGGGTGGTCGCCGATGGCGTCCCGGACCCGTCGATTCGCGCGGACCTCCTCGCAGCGGTCGACGTGATCCGCGCCGATGCCACCGAAGCGTCGCTGCTTGCGGACCGGGAAATCACCACGGTGGAGCGGGCCCGCGAGCTGGCCGAGCACCTGCTGGCCTGCGGTCCGGAACTGGCCGCGATCGCGGTGCCCGGGGTTGGTGATCTCGTGGCGTGGCGCGGCGGCAGCGAGGTTTTCGAATTCGCCAAGGTGAAGGTGATAGATCCGACCGGAGCCGGTGACGCGTTCGTGGCCGGTCTGATCGCCGCCCTGCGTGACGGTGCCACACCGCGGGAGGCCGGCCGCCGGGCATCGTCGGCCGCCGGCGCCACGGTGCAGCACCTCGGCGGACGACCCGATCTGACCGCACTCAGGGCGTAATCGCCGGCGGATACGGCAGATCCGTGCTGCTGTGCGGGTCGACGTATACCGGGCGACCGAGATACGGGAAGGCGCGTTGCGAACAGGCCGGCCGGTCGCAGATCTTGCAACCGGCGCCGATCGGCACGATCGATTCGGCGTTGGTCGGATCGATGCCGACGGAGTAGATGAGTTTTTCGGCGTGGGCGACGTCGCAGCCCAGACCGATGGCGAAGCTCTTGTCCGGTCCGAGGTAACGGCTCGGCTCCGTCGTGGTGGTCCGGGCGATCCAGAAGTAGGTGCGCGCGTCGGGCATCTGCGCGACCTGTGTCAGGAACTGGCCGGGCCGGGAAAACGCGTGGTGCACCACCCACAGCGGGCAGTTCCCACCGACTCGGGAGAAGTGAAATGCCGTGGCGGACTGTCGTTTCGAGATGTTCCCGGCGCTGTCGGTGCGGACGAAGATGAACGGGACGCCGCGGGCATTGGGGCGTTGCAGGGTGGACAGCCGATGGCAGATGGTTTCGAAGCCCACCTCGAATCGTCTTGCCAGCTGGTCGATGTCGTAGCGGACACTCTCGGCGGCTTCGAGGAATCGCAGGTAGGGCAACAGTAACGCGCCGGCGAAATAGTTGGCCAGGCCGATGCGGGCGACGCCGCGAGCATCGTCGCTGAGCTGATCGTCGCCGGCGATGATGCCGGTGATCAGCCTGTCCTGGGTCAGCAGGGCGATCTGCGTGGCGAGCTGGAAGGCGCGCTGCCCCGGGTACAGCCATCGGGCCAGATACAGGATTCTCGATTCGGGCGCAAACAGCCGTTTGGAGTTGGGATCCAGCACCTGGCCGTCATCGACCACCACCGCGACACCGAGTTTCTCGGCAAGCAGCCCCGCCAACTGGCCGTCGAGACCGCCGATGCGCAACCGGTTTTCGTTGAACAAGCCTTCGGCCGCGACGTCCAATTCGCCGATGTAGTTCTTGCGGTCGTAGAAAAAGTCACGGACCTCTTCGAAAGGCATCGGCTGTTGGGACATCGCCGACGTGTCCGGGGTTTCCACGTTGGCGCGACTGTGCAGCGCTTCGAGTTCGGCGGTGGTGTCGTGCAGCCGACGGTGCAGATTGACCAGCGTCTGCCCGACGGCCGGCATGCGGGCGACCAGTTCCTCGACTTGGCCGGACGTAGCGGACGTGTCGGCCAGAACTTCACGCAGGTCCGACACCAGGCGGGCGTCGGATTCCGGAGCAAAGTAGTGGGTCGGCAAGTCGAACCGCTCGGCAAGGGCCAGCAGCACCGGAACGGTGATCGGGCGCTGATCGTTCTCCAGCTGGTTGACGTAGCTCGTCGACAACCCCAGGACGCGCGCCAGTGCCACCTGGGTCAGCCCCTGCTCCTCGCGTAGTCGCCGTAGCCGCGCTCCGGCGAACGTCTTCGCCACCCGTCACACGGTACGCCCGCTCCTTTCACAACATTCGCAAAATTCTGCCGACAAGGACACAGGATTACGCTCTTACAGGGCATTTACCCGCCACCCGGCGGTGCGTACTGTGCGGCATATGCGGATCCATGACGTTCGAACCCGGCGCAGCGCCGACGACTTCCCTCGTGTAGAGCACCTGGCCTGGAAGATCGCCGAGGTCGCGGCCGACCCGGTCGCCGTGCCCGCGGACACCGAGGCGATGGTGATCAACCGGATCATCGACAACGCCGCGGTGTCGGCCGCCTCGGTGACCCGCCGCCCGGTCGCCGCCGCCCGCGCTCAGGCCCAGGCCCACCCCAACTCCTTCAAGGGCGCCAAGGTCTGCGGCATCCAGGGCGACTACTCCCCGGAATGGGCGGCCTGGGCCAACGGCGTCGCCGTGCGCGAGCTGGACTTCCACGACACCTTCTTGGCAGCCGAATACTCCCACCCGGGCGACAACATCCCGCCGCTGGTGGCCGTCGCCCAGCACCTCGGGATCGGCGGTGCCGACCTGATCCGGGGCATCGCAACCGGTTACGAGGTCCAGATCGATCTGGTCAAGGGAATTTGCCTGCACGAGCACAAGATCGACCACGTGGCGCACCTCGGCCCGTCGGTGGCTGCCGGGCTGGGCACCATGCTGCGCCTGGACAAAGAGACCATCTACCAGGCGATCGGCCAGGCGCTGCACCTGACCACGTCCACCCGGCAGTCACGCAAGGGCCTGATCTCCAGCTGGAAGGCGTACGCCCCCGCCTGGGCCGGCAAGGTCGCCATCGAGGCCGTCGACCGGGCCATGCGCGGCGAGGGTGCGCCCGCACCCATCTGGGAGGGCGAGGACGGGGTGATCGCCTGGCTGCTGTCGGGTCCGGAACACACGTATCAGGTGCCGCTGCCCGAGCCGGGCGAGCCCAAGCGCGCCATCCTGGACAGCTACACCAAGGAGCACTCGGCCGAATACCAGAGTCAGGCGTTGATCGACCTGGCCCGCCGGATGAGGAACAGCATCGGCGATCTGGACCAGATCGCAACGATCGAGCTGTACACCAGCCATCACACCCACTACGTGATCGGCACCGGATCGGGCGATCCGCAGAAATTCGACCCGGATGCTTCCCGCGAAACGCTGGATCACTCGGTGATGTACATCTTCGCGGTGGCGCTACAGGACGGAACCTGGCACCACGAAAGGTCTTACGCGCCGGAGCGGGCGCACCGTCCCGACACCATCGAGCTGTGGCGCAAGATCTCCACGGTCGAAAATCCGGAATGGACTCGGCGCTATCACTCCTCGGATCCCGGCGAGAAGGCGTTTGGCGCCCGCGCCGAGGTCACCCTCAAAAACGGTGAGCTCATCGTCGACGAGATCGCCGTCGCCGACGCGCATCCGCTGGGGGCCAGGCCATTTGAGCGCAAGCAGTACATCGGGAAGTTCACCGAGCTGTCCGAGGGTGTCGTCAGCGACACCGAGCGGCGACGCTTCCTGTCGGCGGTCGAAGCCCTTCCCGGCCTGCAACCAGGCGCGCTGGGCGCGTTGAACATCACCGTCGGTCCACTGGTCCTGGCCGACGCAGCCACGACCCCGCCCGGGATCTTCTGATGAGCGGACTGATCGGCGGCACCGCGCCCGCGGCGGCCAAGCGGGCGCACTTCCGCGCTGCGCTGGAAAGCGGCCGCTTGCAACGGTTTCCGGGCGCGTTCTCGCCGCTGGTGGCCAAGTTGGTCGCCGAGCTCGGCTTCGACGGCGTTTACGTGTCCGGCGCGGTGCTGTCGGCCGACCTCGGCTTGCCCGACATCGGCCTGACCACCCTGTCCGAAGTCAGCGGTCGCGGCGCACAGATCGCCTCGGTTACCGACCTGCCCACCCTGATCGACGCCGACACCGGTTTCGGTGAACCGATGAGCGCCGCGCGCACCGTAACGGTGCTGGAGGATGCCGGGCTGGCCGGCTGCCATTTGGAGGACCAGGAGAACCCCAAGCGGTGCGGGCATCTCGACGGCAAGGCCGTGGTGCCGGTGAGCGAGATGATCAAACGGCTGCGGGCCGCGGTGGCGGCCCGCCGCGACCCGAACTTCATCGTCTGTGCCCGCACCGATGCCGCCGGAATCGAGGGGGTGCCCGCGGCGATCGACCGTGCGAAGGCGTATGCCGACGCGGGCGCCGACCTTATTTTCACCGAGGCCCTGTACACGCCAACGGAATTCGAGCAGTTCCGCGCCGCCGTGGATACACCGTTGCTGGCGAACATGACCGAGTTCGGCAAGTCGGAGCTCTTGACCGCCCAACAGCTGTCCGACATCGGCTACAACGTGGTGATCTACCCGGTGACCACGCTGCGGCTGGCCATGCACGCCGTGGAGGCCGGCCTACGCGAAATCGCCGACGCGGGAACCCAATCGGGTCTGTTGGACCGCATGCAACACCGCAGCAGGCTCTACCAGCTGCTGCGCTACGCCGATTACAACCAATTCGATTCCGACATCTACAACTTCGCCCTGCAAGGAGTCGTGCAATGAGCGCCGTCGAAGACAACAGACCCCGCATCTATAAAGGCCTGGCCGGTGTCGTTGTGGACACCACCGCCATCTCCAAGGTGGTACCGGAGACCAACTCGCTGACCTACCGCGGCTATGCCGTGCAGGACCTCGCGGCGCATTGCAGCTTCGAGCAGGTTGCCTACCTGCTATGGCATGGAGAGCTTCCCGACGACCAACAGCTCGCGCTCTTCGCCCAGCGGGAACGAGCGGCCCGCCGGCTGAACCGATCTCAGCTGTCGTTGTTGGCCAAGCTGCCCGAGACCTGCCACCCGATGGACGTGGTGCGCACCGTCATCAGCACCATGGGCGCCGAGGACCCGGATGAGGACGACAGCAGCCCCGCGGCCAACTACGCCAAGGCGCTGCGGATGTTCGCGGTGCTGCCCACCATCGTCGCCGCCGACATGCGACGGCGGCATGGCAAGGAGCCGATCGCGCCGCACAGCCACATGAACTACGCCCAGAATTTCCTGCACATGTGCTTCGGCGACGTGCCCGAGCAGGTAGTGGTGGACGCCTTCGAGCAGTCGATGGTCCTCTATGCCGAGCACAGCTTCAACGCGTCGACCTTCGCAGCCCGGGTGGTCACCTCCACGCAGTCCGACATCTACAGCGCGGTCACGGCGGCCATCGGCGCGCTGAAAGGCCCGCTGCACGGCGGCGCCAACGAGGCCGTCATGCACGACATGCTCGACATCGGCAGCGCCGACCGGGCCGCGGAATGGCTGCGGGGCAAGCTGGCTCGCAAGGACAAGATCATGGGCTTCGGCCATCGGGTGTACAAAAATGGCGACTCCCGGGTGCCCACCATGAAGGAGGCGCTCAAGCGCGTCGCCGCGGCGCGGGACGGCCAGAAGTGGCTCGACATCTACGAAGTACTGGAGAAGGGCATGGCCGATGCCAACGGCATCAAACCCAACCTGGACTTCCCCACCGGACCGGCCTATTACCTGATGGGCTTTGACATCGGCGTCTTCACCCCGATCTTCGTGATGAGCCGGATCACCGGGTGGACGGCACACATCATCGAGCAGACCGCGTCCAACGCGTTGATCCGTCCGCTGAGCGAGTATGTCGGACCTCCGCAGCGCGCTCTATCGTAAGTACCGTGTTTGCGAAGGTACTGGTCGCCAATCGCGGAGAGATAGCGATCCGCGCGTTCCGCGCGGCCTATGAGCTGGAAATCGGAACGGTCGCGATCTACCCCTACGAGGACCGCAATTCCGTGCATCGGCTGAAGGCCGACGAGTCCTATCAGATCGGCGAGGAGGGCCACCCGGTTCGCGCCTACCTGTCGGTCGACGACATCGTCGCGACGGCCCAGGCGTGCGGCGCGGATGCGATCTACCCCGGCTACGGCTTCCTGTCCGAAAATCCGGACCTGGCGGCGGCATGCGCGGCGGCTGGGATCACCTTCGTCGGCCCGAGCGCGGAGGTGCTCGAGCTGACGGGCAACAAATCGCGGGCGATCGCGGCGGCGCGGGAAGCGGGTCTTCCGGTGCTGGCATCCTCGGCACCGTCGACGTCGGTGGACGAACTGGTGGCCGCCGCCGAGGCGATGACCTTCCCGCTGTTCGTCAAGGCCGTCGCCGGGGGCGGCGGACGCGGGATGCGCCGGGTGACCGACGCCGCGTCGCTGCCCGAGGCGATCGAGGCGGCCAGCCGGGAGGCCGAATCCGCGTTCGGGGACGCCGCCGTGTTTCTCGAGCAGGCGGTGATCAATCCGCGGCACATCGAGGTTCAGATCCTGGCCGACACCCACGGCAACGTCATGCACCTCTACGAGCGTGACTGCAGCGTGCAGCGCCGCCACCAGAAGGTCATCGAGATCGCGCCCGCCCCCAACCTGGATCCTGAACTGCGGATGAGGATCTGCGCCGACGCGGTGGCGTTCGCGCGGCACATTAATTACGCCTGCGCGGGCACCGTGGAGTTTCTGCTCGACGAGCGCGGCAACCACGTGTTCATCGAGATGAACCCCCGCATCCAGGTGGAGCACACGGTGACCGAGGAGATCACCGACGTCGACCTGGTGTCGGCGCAGCTGCGGATCGCCGGCGGCCAGAGCTTGGAAGACATTGGCTTGAGCCAAGACTCGATCGTGCCGCACGGCGCGGCGCTGCAGTGCCGGATCACCACCGAGGATCCGGCGAACGGCTTCCGCCCCGACACCGGCCGGATCACCGCATACCGCACCCCTGGCGGCGCGGGCATCCGGTTGGACGGCGGCACCACGCTGGGTGCGGACATCAGCGCGCACTTCGACTCGATGCTGATCAAGCTGACCTGCCGGGGCCGCGACTTCGCCACGGCGGTGCGCCGGGCGCGACGGGCGGTCGCGGAGTTCCGGATCCGCGGTGTCTCGACGAATATTCCTTTCCTGCAGGCGGTTTTGGACGATCCCGACTTTCAGGCCGGCCGCATCACGACGTCGTTCATCGAGGAGCGCCCCCAGCTACTCACCGCGCGCAGCTCCGCCGACCGCGGCACCAAGATTCTCAACTACCTGGCCGACGTCACCGTCAACAAGCCACACGGTGAGCGTCCATCGGCGGTATACCCGCATGACAAGCTGCCCGACATCGACCTGTCGGCGGACCCGCCCGCGGGATCCAAGCAGCGGTTGACCGAACTCGGGCCGGAGCGTTTTGCGGCCTGGCTGCGCGAGTCCCGGGGCGTCGGGGTTACCGATACCACCTTCCGCGACGCGCACCAGTCCCTGCTGGCCACCCGGGTCCGCACCAGCGGGTTGATCAAGGTGGCGCCCTATATCGCCCGGACGACTCCGCAGCTGCTGTCGATCGAATGCTGGGGCGGGGCGACCTACGATGTGGCGCTGCGGTTCCTGAAGGAGGACCCGTGGGAGCGGCTCGCCACGCTGCGCGAGGCCCTGCCCAACATCTGCCTGCAGATGCTGCTGCGCGGACGCAATACCGTGGGCTACACGCCCTACCCGGAGACGGTCACCACGGCGTTCGTCGAGGAGGCGACGGCGACCGGCATCGACATCTTCCGGATCTTCGATGCGCTGAACAACGTCGACTCGATGCGGCCGGCCATCGACGCCGTGCGGGAAACCGGGGCGGCGATCGCCGAGGTGGCGATGTCCTACACCGGTGATCTCAGCGATCCGGCCGAAAAGCTGTACACCCTTGACTATTACCTGAAGCTGGCCGAACAGATCGTCGACGCCGGGGCACACGTGCTGGCGATCAAGGACATGGCCGGGTTGCTGCGGGTGCCGGCGGCGGCAACGCTGGTCTCGGCGCTCAAGTCCCGCTTCGATCTGCCGGTGCACGTGCATACCCACGACACCCCGGGCGGGCAACTGGCCACCTACGTAGCGGCCTGGCACGCCGGCGCCGACGCCGTCGACGGCGCCGCGGCCCCGCTCGCGGGCACCACCAGCCAGCCCGCGCTGTCGTCGATCGTGGCCGCCGCGGCCAACACGGCGTATGACACCGGGCTGTCGCTGCCGGCGGTCTGCGACCTGGAGCCGTATTGGGAGGCGCTCCGAAAGGTGTACGCGCCGTTCGAATCCGGGCTTCCCGCCCCCACAGGGCGGGTGTATCACCACGAGATCCCCGGCGGCCAATTGTCGAACCTGCGCCAGCAGGCCATCGCGCTGGGGCTTGGAGACCGGTTCGAGGACATCGAAAACGCTTACGCGGGAGCCGATGCCATTCTCGGGCACCTGGTCAAGGTCACACCGTCCAGCAAGGTGGTCGGCGACCTGGCGCTGGCGCTGGTGGGCGCGGGCGTCAGTGCGCAGGACTTCGCCGACGATCCCGCCCGCTATGACATCCCGGACTCGGTGATCGGCTTTTTGCGCGGCGAGCTCGGTGACCCGCCGGGCGGCTGGCCCGAGCCGCTGCGCACCAAGGCACTGGAGGGCCGCGGCCCGGCGAAGCCGGAGCAGGTGCTGACAGCCGAAGACGAAAAGGCTTTGGCCACACCGGGGCTCGACCGGCAGGCGGCGCTGAATCGGTTGCTCTTCCCCGGGCCCACCAAGGAACTCGAGGACCACCGCGAACAATACGGTGACACCTCGCGGCTGAGCGCCAACCAGTTCTTCTACGGGTTGCGCCACGGCGACGAACATCGCGTCGAGCTGGAGCGCGGTGTGGAGCTGTTGATCGGATTGGAGGCCGTCTCCGATGCCGATGAACGCGGCATGCGCACCGTGATGTGCATCCTCAATGGGCAGCTGCGTCCCGTCGTGGTGCGTGACCGCAGTATCGCCTCGGACGTGCCCGCCGCCGAGAAGGCCGACCGCGCCAACCCGGACCACATTGCCGCACCCTTTGCCGGCGTCGTGACGGTGACCACCGAGCTCGGCGAGGAAGTCGAAGCCGGCCAGACCATCGCGACGATCGAAGCGATGAAGATGGAAGCCGCCGTCACCACCCCCAAGGCGGGCAAGGTCGCACGGATTGCGGTTTCGCAGACCGCCCAGGTGGAAGGTGGCGACCTCTTGGTGGTGATCGATTAGCGGTGATCGCGAGCGCGGCTGCTCGTGATCAGAGCGGCGCGCGCCAGCGTCTGCTCGGCTTGCTTCACGTGGGCCGCATCAACCAGGACGCCGTTCACCCCGACGGCGCCGCGGCCGTTGGCTTCGGCTTCCCGGTAGGCGGCGACATTGGCTTGGGCGCGGGCGATTTCGTCGGCGGTCGGGGCATAGACTTCGTTGGCGACGGGCACCTGGTCGGGGTGGATGGCCCACTTGCCGGTGTAGCCGAGCAGCGATGCGCGCCGGGCGTCGCGCTCGTATCCCCTGAGGTCCCGGTAGTCGGGGTACGGTGCGTCGATTGCGTCGACGCCGGCGATGCGCGCGGCCACGATCACCTTGTTGCGCGCGTAAGCCCAGAATTCGCCGGGATATTCGCCGAGCGGGACGAAGTTGGTGTCCACTCGCGCGCCCTGCGACAGCGAGAAGTCCCCCACGCCGAAGATCAGGGCGTCCAGCCGAGGGCTGGACGCCGCGATCTCCTCGACGTTGGCCAGGCCCTCCACCTCTTCGATGAGAACCTCGAGCCGAATGGCTTTGTCCAGGCCCAGTTTCGCCTCCAACTGGGTGAGTAGCACGTCTACCCACCACACGTCGCGGGCCCGCCGGGCCTTCGGAATGATGATTGTGTCGAGATTCCGACCGGCCTTGGTCACCACATCGACGACGTCGTCGTGACACCACTGGGTGTCCAGACCGTTGATCCGGATGGCGCGGGCGGTGCGGCCCCAGTCGATGTCGTTGAGCGCGGCGATCGCCTTGGCGCGCGACTCGTCCTTGAATGCCACCGGCACCGCGTCCTCGAGATCGAGGAACACCAGGTCGGCGCAGCACCGGGCGCCCTTCTCGAACATGTTGTCGTTGCTCGCTGGCACCGCGAGTTCGGAACGACGGAGCAGATCTGTCACCGGTGATATCTTTCTGTCACAGCACGCCGCGGGCGCGCAGTTCGTCAATGTCGTTAAGAGTCAGGCCGAGTAGCTCGCCGTACACTTCGGCGTTGTGTTCGCCGAGGCGGGGCCCTAGGTGGCTGACCGTGCCGGAGACCGCTGAGAAGCGCGGAACGGGAGCCTGCACCTTCACGGGCCCGAGTTGCGCATCATCGACGGAGATGAACACCTCACGATGTGCCAGCTGTTCGTCGGCCACCAGGTCGCCGATGTCGTAGACCGGGGCCGCGGCCACCTCGTGATTGTCAAAGACCTCCATCGCCTCCGAAAGAGTCTTTGTGGCAACCCAATCGGCGACCACGGCGTCGACCTCACGAGTCCTGGCCAGCCGACGCTGAGGGTCTGAGAAGTCGGGGTCCAGCGCCAGGTCGTCTCGCCCTATCGCCCGGAAAACCCTCAACGCCAGCGCCGGCGAGCTTCCGGACATGGCCAGCCACCGTCCGTCGGCCGTCTGATAGGTGTTGCGCGGCGCCGAAATATCCCACCTGTTGCCGGACCGCTCGGGCACCAGGCCCAACTGGTCATAACCCAACAACGTCTGTTCCAGCAGCCTGGCCAGCGGGTCGATCAGGTTCACGTCGATCAGCTGACCCGGCCCACCGTGCACGTCGCGGTGATACAGCGCCATCATCACCGCGTAAGCGGCGTTGAGCGACGCGACGCCGTCGGCCAACATGAACGGCGGCAGCGTGGGAGGGCCGCCGGCCTGGCCGGTGATGTGCGCGAATCCGCTCATCGCCTCCCCCAGCGTGCCGAACCCGGGGCGCTGGCTCTTCGGCCCGGTCAGCCCGTAACCCGTGATGTGCAGCATCACGATCCGGTCGTTGACCGCGCGCAGGCTCTGGTAGTCGAGCCCCCACTTGCGCACGGTCTGCGGACGAGTGTTGATGATGACGACGTCGGCGTGCTGCACCAGTCGGCGCACCAGCGCCTGACCCTCGACGCAGCGCAGGTCCAGCGTGACCGAACGTTTATTGCGCGACAACGACTTCCACATCAGCCCGACCCCGTCGCGCTGATTGCCCCAACCCCGGATCGGATCCCCGTGTCTTGGTTCCTCGACCTTGATCACGTCGGCCCCGAATTCGCCCAGATAGGTCGCCACCAGCGGCGCGGCGGCCAGGGTGGCGAGGTCGAGTACCCGCAGCCCGTCAAGCATTGGCACCGCCAGCCACCTGCGGATTCAATGGGCGTTGCAGGCCAAGGTGTCCGCGCAGCGTCGACGACTCGTACTCGGCGCGGAACAGCCCCCGGCGTTGCAGTTCTGGAACCACCATGCGCACCACATCTTCGAATGCCCCGGGCAGATGCGTTGCGGCCAACACGAATCCATCGCAGGCTCCGGCTTCGAACCAGTCCGCCATCTGATCGGCGACCTGCCGGCCGGTGCCGACGAAGCGCGGACCCTGCAGCAAGGTGGCGCGATGGTTGGCGAGGTCGCGCAATGTGACAGTGTCACCACCGATGTGGGTGCGCAGGTTCTGCACCAGCCCGCGGATGCCGGAGACCGAGGCGAGCAGTTCGTCGGTCACCGGGTCGTCGAGATCGTGTTGCGCGAAGTCGTAATTCATCAGCTCAGACAAGAGCGTCAGGGATGCCATCGGATGAACCAGATCATCGAGGAACATTGCTTCGCGCTCCTTGGCGTGGGTCTCCGACTCGCCGACGACGGCGTACGCCATCGGACAGATGCGAACCGCGGCAGGATCGCGACCGGCGTCGCCGATGCGGTCCTTCTGGTCCGTGTAGTTAATGCGCGCAACGTCGATGCCCGGATCACCGGTGAAGATCAATTCGGCCCAGCGCGAGGCGAATTCGCGGCCCCGTCCTGATGATCCCGCCTGGATTATGACCGGGCGGCCCTGGGGCGTGCGCGGCACCGTCAACGGCCCGCGCGCCGAGAAGAACTCGCCAACGTGGCCCAGCTCGTGCACCTTGGCGGGGTCCGCGTACTGTCCGGCTGCCCGGTAGTGCAGGACGGCGTCGTCCTCCCAGGTGTCCCACAGGCCGGTCACCACATCCATGAATTCGTCGGCGCGGTCGTAACGTTCGTCGTGTCCGAGGTGGGCGTCGACGCCGAAGTTCTGCGCTTCGCTGTCGTTGACCGAGGTGACTACGTTCCAGGCGGCGCGCCCGCCCGAAAGGTGATCCAGCGAGGCGAAGGTCCGCGCGACGTGGAAGGGTTGGTAATACGTCGTCGAGTAGGTGGCGCCCAGCCCGATCTTCGAGGTGGCTTGGGCGAGCACCCCGAGGATCACGCTGAGGTCCAGTTTGACCGGGCGGGCGCCGTAGCGGACGGCTTCGTCGACCGAACCGCCGTAGACCCCCGGCATCGCCAGGCGATCATCGAAGAACATCAGGTCGAAGCAGCCCTCTTCGAGCTGACGGCCGATCTTGGCGTAGTAGGACGCGTCCAGATAGCGGTGTTCGGTCGCCGGGTGCCGCCACGAGCCCGCGTAGACGGAAGTGCTGCCGGCCTGCATGAAGGCGACGAGGGCCATCTTGTCGGTGCGCATTTTTGAAACGTAACATCTGATATTTCAGATATCAAATGCTAAATCTGTCGTTTGGTATTCTGCGCCGGTGGCGGGCATCGACATTTCCGGAACCGTTCGCGAGCGCGCCGCCCGCGAACTGCGCGACCGCATACTCACCGGCGCGCTGCCCGCCGGATCGCGGATCGATCTCGACGCCATCACCGAGGAATTCGCGACCAGCCGCACGCCGGTGCGCGAGGCGCTGCTGGAGCTGTCATTCGAAGGACTGGTCCAGGTCGCCCCGCGCAGCGGTGTGACGGTGCTGGGCATCACCCCGGATGACGTCCTGGACAGCTTCACCATTCTTGGTGTGTTGACCGGCCAGGCCGCGGCCTGGGCCGCCGCGCGCATCGAGGCGCCAGAGCTCGAAACGCTGCGCGGACTCGCGGCCGATGTCGTCGCGCGGTCCGGCGACGACAGCATCGGGCAGGCCAACTGGCATTTCCACCAGATGATCCACCGTGCTGCACACTCGCCGCGGCTGATGAATCAGATCAAGCAGGCCGCCCGAGTGGTGCCGAGTAACTTCCTCACCTTGTTCCCCGAGCACGAGAAGCACTCACTCGACGAACACCAGGAGTTGTTGGACGCTCTGGGTGACAAAGACGCCGAGCGGGCACGCACCATCGCCGAGCGCCATGTGCTGGACGCCGGACGCTCGCTGGCAGAATGGCTGGAGCAACGCGGCGTCGGTTAGCGCCGTTGCCAGGTCCGATCAACCACCGCCGCCGGCTCCCCCGCCGCCGCCGGCCCCGCCACCGCCGCCAGCCCCGCCACCGGCGCCACCCCCGGCTGGGAGGCTTTCGCCGGTGCCGCCGTACGGCACCTGGGGTGCGGGGTGCGCGGGTGACGGAGTCGGGTTGACCGACGTTGGCGTCGCCGGGGCCTCGGGAGCGGTGGCCGAAGCAGTCGTGCCCGCACCCCAACCGATCGCGAGCGCCAACATGGCGGTGCCACCGGCTATCGCCATCGTCTTCTTCGCCCCAGAGTTCATCGGATCTCCCTTTCGCCTCTGCGCTTGGCTGCGGCTGAAATACCCGCGATGCGGGCCCGTAATCGGGAGTTCTGAATTAGGTGCGATCAGGTGAGGGCGGGCAGGACCTTCTCGGTGAGCAACTGGACCGACTTCCACGCTTCGTCGACCGGCATGCCGCCGACCAGCGGGTGCATGACGAGCGGGCCGAAATTGTCCGCGTCGCGCACCTCCGCGATCAGCTGACCGGGAGTGAGGAAACGATATCGTCCCGATGCCCTGACCTCGTCCACCGTCTGGACACCGGGCAGGTGCATCAGCGAGCGCTGGTCGGTCGACCACCGGCCGTAAGTGACTGCCTCCCAGAGGATGTGGTCGCCCAGTTCGGCCCATGCCCGGTCCGGATCCTCGTGCAGGTAGATCATCCCGCGATTGACCGGGCCCGGCATGAGGATGAACGGTGACGTGCCGGCCTCGGCGCACAGCTCGCGGTAGTAATCGGCAATGTCGGGCAGGTAATCGGCCAGGCTGAGGGGCAGCCGGAACCGGGCTGCGCGGCGCGCCGTGGCGCGAGCGCCACCGCCGACGTACAGCGGCGGATGCGGCCTTGTCCAGGTGCCGGTGCAGATTCCGTTTTCGCGGTCGCCACCGGACCAGACGGCCAGCATCCGCTCGAGCAGGGCGTCCATCAGCACACCGCGCCTTCCGAAATCGGCTCCTAGAGCGTCGTATTCGACGGCTCGATAGCCCAGACCGACCGTGGTGTGCAGGCGCCCGCGGCTCATGTTGTCGACGAGCGCGATGTCTTCGGCAAGCCGCACCGGGTTCCACAGCGGTCCCAGCGCGCAATCGACGCTCGCGATCAGTGTCGAGGTCCGGGCCAAGAACATCGCCGCGGCCATGATCGGGTTGCAGCTCCAACCGTGCCCGGTCGCGTGATGCTCGTCGACGCTGATGGAGGTGATGCCATGGGCCTCGCCCCACTGCCCGAGCTCGAGCGCCGCGGACAGGAGCTTGCTTTGCGTACGTGGATCCCCTTGTGGCGAAGCGAAGTTGAAGCGCAGCACCGTCAAGAGCATTGGTCGTCCCGCCTCACGACGCGTCCGGTCCTGCCGCCGCCTGCAGGAACGCCGGAAAGTCCGGGAACAGTGCACGGTCGACGATCTCGATGCGGGTTCCCACGGCATCGACGTAGTAGGCGAACAGTGCCAGATCCGGCTCCGAAGCTGGTCCAGCGGTGTCCGCCGTCGCCTCAAAGGTGAAGCCGTTGTCTTCCAATATCTTCGCGCTCTCGGCAAGATCGTCCGTCCAGTAACCGAGGTGGTGAACCGCGTTGCCGGGTGCCGCCGTCCAGGCCGTCCCCGGTACCTCCCTGATCAGCTCGACGTGCGGCGCCTGCAGCGAATAGACGAAAGTCGAAGTCACCTCGCGGGTTCCGCTCGTCGTGCGGAACGGCAGGGTGTAGCTCACCGGGGTGATCCAGCGATAGCCGGCCAGCGCGGTCAGCCGCCCCATCGCCGCATCGAGGTCGGGCACGATGATCCCGGTGTGATAGAAGTCCTCGGGCCGTAGTGCGCATGCCGTCATGCGTTCCTCGCTATCTGGTTGCGGAGCCAAGCACTTTCCCAGAAATTCGTGCTGCTGGCCAGCAGCTTTTCATGGGCTTCCCGCAGCACGTCGCGAGCCCCCGGATGATCCGCCGGGACAAGCTCGGCGAGGTGGATGGCCTGCAGCGCACGATCGGCCGCCAGATGCGCCCGGGCCCGCTCCACCAACGCATCGGCACCGGCCAGCTCGACCACGTCGGCGGCGACGGAGTCGAATCCGACCGGGTATAGCTCGGTGGTCGATTCGTGGTGGAACCAGCCCGAGTAGTTCTCCCAGACGGCCCGCACATCCCAGTCGACTTTGCCATAGCCCTGGCCCACTTCACATTCCGCGGGCAGGGTGATCTCCCGCATCAAGGTGCGGACGTCTTTGCCGGCGTTCATGCCGGCGACGGTCTGATCGTGAATGTGCTGGATGGCGTCGCGCAACCGGGTCAACTCCGCATTGATGCGATCGGCACCCTTGACCGGCTCGAAGTGTCCGGTCACCAGCAGGTCGGCTTGCAGGCCGCGGACCCGCTCCACCGACGCGACGGCCGTCAACGCATCCCGATACCTGTCTCCGCGCATGGTGACGAGATTGGGAACATGTCCGAATAGCGGCCCGAAGGTATTCCCGCACAGACAGATTCGTTCTTCAGGCAGCCAGATCACCAATGAGTCGGTGGTCTCGCCGCCGGGCACGGCAATCAACTCCATGCGCCGGCCACCGACCTCCAAGCAGAGGGTGTCCTCGAAGTCGATGTCGACGTCGACGTCGCTCTGGCCGGCCAGTCGGGTGGTTCCCAGGCGCCGCTGGATGGCCTGGATGCCGTTGGCCAGGGTGTCTTTGAAGGCGAAGGCGCTGCGGTTGGCCCGGTACGGGATCAGCCGGTCGTTGTCGTCTCGCCAGGACTTCCAATTCGCCTGCGCGACAACGACCGTCTCGGGATCTCGTACGCTGTCCAAGCCGCCGACATGGTCCACGTGTCCCTGCGTGAAGATGACGTAGCGCACCGGTGACGAGTCCACGGCGTCGAAGTTGGCGCGATGCACGGGCCCCTCGAAGCCCATGCCGGTGTTGACGATCACCCGTCCCTCGGTCGTGGTGAGTAGATACGAGTTGGACAAGCCGGGCGAGCACCACAGTCCGGTGGCGATCTCTTCGGCCTTCTCGGCCGAAGCCGGGCGCATCGCGTCGGCACCCGGCCTGGTCCGGTAGACAGGTTCGGACATCGCAGGTGACTCCTTCATTCGGGACGGACGTCGAACTTGTCGAAATAGAAGCCGAAACGGCTGCGCAGGTCCTCGGCGGAGGCGCCGAAGTGCCGCTCCAGTTCATAACGGATCCGGCCGTGTTTGCCCCGCGGATTACCATCCAGGTAGTGCTGGAAGCGTTGCTGCACCTTGGGCGGTAAGTCGACGCCGGCGCATCGGTAAAGCCGTTCAAGCACCGGCATTTCATTGCCGTTGAGCTGATGAAAGTTGATGTCGATGCCGCGTTCGGACGCCACCAGCTCGCGGTCGCGTACACATGCGCTGAGCAGCCGGTGCACGCGGTCGCTCCAATACTCCAGCAGCCATTGGGGGTCAATGCTGCGACGGCGCAACCGATCCGAGTACGCCATCATGGTGATCGCGGATTGGATCACCGCGACGGGATCTCGGTGGGTGAAAGCCACCGTGGCATCGGGGAAGGTCGCGATCAGCGGGCCCAGCTGTTCGCAGTGCTGCGGACTCTTGAGCACCCACGTCCGCGGCCCGCGCAGAAAGGTCAACGCCTGCAGCACTTTCTTCATGTAGGCGTAATGCCGGGCTTGATCGAGACCCAGGTAGTAGTCCCGCCAGTCGGGCACGCGCGCATGCCATTCCAGCACGTACGAGGCCAGATCGAGGTCGAGGAGCTCCACTTCCTCCTCGATCGCCTCGGGGAACCGGTCGTGCATGGCGGCCACCACGGGCGCGCTCGCCATGAGCGCATCGTGTTCCGATTTGGCGCGCGCGTACCGGGGATCGACGCCGAAGATGTCGGGGCCCTGCCCGAGCGCGGGGATGGGATCCTGGCTCTCCCAATACGGCAACGCGCGCCGGCGCGGGTCGGAGGCAATGAGATTGACCAGATGCGTGGTGCCGGAGCGCGGCATCCCGACGACGATGAATGGCCTCTCAATGGGGATGGACTCGATCTCGGGATACCGCCGGATGAGCTCGGTAAGCGACAACCGGTTGCGTAGCAGGCGCACAATTCGTTGGCGCAGCGAGCCACGGGTGAGCTGGCGCAGGCCTTCGTCGCCCTCGATCGCCGCGACGTGCGCGCGCAGGCGTTCGCCGAAGCCGTCGCTGTCGTCGAGGTGAACGGACCCGGCTACCAGGCCGGTCTGCTCTACGGCCTCCGCGAGCATCCGGTCGATGTCGAGGCTCACGGGCCTGGCTTCGGTGAATTCGAAAATCTGCCGCTGCACGTCGGTCAGCTGCGGCGCGGTCAAGTCGTCGAAGTCGATGTCGTCAACCGCAGACCCCACTCCGAACCCCTCTTCGACGCGTCAGGTGAGAAATATGACACAGACGCTAGCCGCGGTGGAGATACATCGGTCATCCACCTCACCGGCGGAGCCCGACGCTAAAGGTTGGCCAGATCGTCCGGAACGTCCACCTGGTGTTCTTGCAGCGCCTCCAGTGGCACCACTTCGAGCGTGCGCTCGTGAGTAGCAGCCAACACCACCGGCGCGGCGCACCCGTCGTGGTGAGCGCGCAGCCAGTTCAGCGCCGTCACGCACCAGCGGTCACCCGGGAGCAGGCCGGGAAACCGGTACTCGGGCACCGGCGTCAACAGGTCATTGCCGATGGAACGCTGGTGCTCCAAGAACTCCGCGGTCATCACCGCGCAGATCGTGTGCCAAGGTCCTGAGGGCCGGTCGAGCAACAACCGTCGCGGTAGAAACCGGTCAGCGGGTCTGTGCCGCACGCTTCCAGCGGACCGCCTAACACATTTCGATCGGGCACCCGCTCAGTATTGCGCTCTTCGGGGCGAAGTTATAAGTAATCGCACATACTGCGCTGTCAGGTTTTTCCGACGCTGGTGCCGGCGGCCGCCGGTGTGGACGCCCGGACGGCGGACGTGTTAACTCGAATCGATGTCGACACCGCCCAACCCACCCGAGAATCGTCCCGATGAGCCGCCCTGGGGGTGGCAGCCGCCGCCCGGTTACGGATCACAGCCGAATCCGTACGCCCCGCCGCCACCGCCGGGGTACCCGCCCCCACAGGCTTACCCCGGCCACTCCGGCTATCCGGGGTATCCGGGATACGCCGGCTATGTTGACCCGCAGGCGCCCTTCGGCCGGGATCCGGTTAGTGGGCTGCCGCTGTCGGACAAGTCTGCTACCACGGCCGGCTTGCTTCAGCTGTTCCTCGGCGTGTTCGGCATCGGCCGCTTTTATATCGACTCGACTCAGATCGCGGTGGCGCAGCTGTGCCTCGGCCTGTTCGGAGTCTTGTTCAGCCTGTTCTGTTTTCTGGGTTTCCCGGTCCTACTCGGCAGCATCGTCTGGGCCATCGTCGACGCGATCTTGATCTTCACCGGCAGCGTCAAAGACAACCACGGTCGCAAGTTGCGTTAGATGCTTGAGACTGGACAACGTTTTGGATTGTCCGGCAACATGTTTGGCGTCTCCTTGGCGCGAGATTTTAACCTGGGCAGGTGCGCAACGGCCTGGGGCGCGCCGGTGCCGGTGGTTACGGATTGGTCACGATCACGGCGGAAAGTCGCCGCTCGATGACGGTGCTGACGAACCTGCCGCGACGCGCTGAGTAAATCCCGGGGAAATCGCCCCGAAAACTTATCGTCACATCGTGGAACGACGCACGGCCCTGAAACTCCCTCTGCTACTGGCGGCGGGCGCCGCAGTTGCCCGGATGCCCCGGGCCTCCGCGGAGGAAACGGGCCGGTGGTCACCCGAGCGCGCCAACCGTTGGTACCAAGCGCAGGGCTGGCTCGTTGGAGCAAACTACATTCCGGCCAACGCCATCAACCAGCTCGAGATGTTTCAGCCCGATACCTTCGACCCGCGGCGCATCGACACCGAGCTCGGCTGGGCGCAGTTCTACGGCCACAACACCGCCCGGGTGTTCCTGCATGATCAGCTCTGGGCGGCCGATCAGCGCGGCTTCCAAACGCGCCTTGGGCAATTCGTCGACATCGCGGCGCGCCACCGCATCAAACCACTGTTCGTGTTCTTTGACTCCTGCTGGGATCCGCAGCCCCGAGCGGGACGCCAGCGCGCGCCCAGACCCGGCGTGCACAATTCGGGGTGGGCGCAGAGCCCGGGCGCCGAGCGCCTCGGCGACCCGAAGTACATCCCGGTCATGCGCGACTACGTCACCGCGGTGATGACTCAATTTCGCAACGACAACCGGGTTTTGGGCTGGGACCTGTGGAACGAGCCCGACAATCCCGCGCGCCAATACCGCAATACCGAACGAAGCGATAAGGAGCAACTGGTCACCAACCTGCTCCCCCAGGTCTTTCGCTGGGCGCGGGCGGTGGATCCCAGCCAGCCGCTGACAAGCGGTGTGTGGCGCGGGGATTGGGGTCAGCCACAGGGGCGCAGCGCGATAAGCGACATTCAGTTGGCCAACGCCGACGTGATCACCTTCCACTCCTACGCCGGGCCGGCCGGGTTCGAGAACCGGATCAACGAGCTCACCCCGCTGGGCCGTCCCATCCTGTGCACGGAATACATGGCGCGACCCCAGGGCAGCACCGTTGAATCGATCCTGCCGGTCGCCAAGCGCCACAACGTCGGCGCGATCAACTGGGGCCTGGTCGCCGGCAAGACCCAGACCTATTTCCCTTGGGACTCATGGGATCACCCCTACACCTCGGTCCCGAAGGTGTGGTTCCATGACCTGATCAGGCCCGAGGGACGGCCGTTCCAAGACATCGAAGCGCTGACGGTGCGAAAGCTGGCCGGTAGCCAGACCTGAGAAGACCCGCACGGCCGTGGCACTAAAACAGCCTGTACCGCAGTGACTTTACGACGCCGCGAAGTCGCCGACTGCGGTCATCTTGTTGCCGTCCCAGGCGGTGGCAAAGCCGCCCGCGTTATATGCACAGTTCAAAATGATGTCTCGGTGTGGCGGACTCTGCATCCACATGTCGAGCGCTTCCTTGGGAGTCGCAGCGGATCCGGTGCCCCAGAAGACGATCTCACCGGAGTACCTGGTTCTGTAGCCCGCAGCGGTGATTCGCGCCTGCGGTGACGAGCCATCCGAACCGATGTGTCCGCTCAGCCCGTTGCGCAGCATGTCGTCGGCGTGCTGCTGCGCCGCTTCCGTCAGGCGCGGGTCGTCGCTGATCGGCCCGCATCCCGGGCGAAGCCGGTTGATGCCGTTGTACAGCGCCGTCGCCGCATCGTCTGCGCGCGCGACCAAACCGGCGACTGCGCTGGAACCGGTGATGAGCACCGTGCAGATCGAGAAGACCGCGAAGAACTGAAGTTTCCTCGTCATGTTGCCTCGTGCCCGCATGCTCGGTTTATCTGTTTTTGGTAACGAAATGTTACCGGCCTGCGACCATCAAGGGGCGAGAAATCCAGAACCCGTTCGCGGACTCAGGCGCGAGCGCCTATCAGTGCCCGACGTTATGGACCAGATCGATGGCGTACTGATTCACGAAGTTGCCCGCCGGCGGATCACCTTTGCCGCATGTTCCATCGGACTCACCGGGACGTTTGATCCACAGGTAGGCGTCGGCGTGCGCGCCCGCGGTAGCCGCGGTCGGCGGGGTACCCAGGGCCCGGCCGCTCGGATTGCACCAGTTGAGCTCGGAGTCGGGTGCCGGCCCGGCACCGTTGCGCGACGTGTCGATCACGTAATGCGAACCATTCGTGAGCCCCGAAATGGCCTCGCCGTAGCCGATTTCGTCCTCGGTGGTGAAGAAGTTCGCGGTGTTGACGCTGAAGCCGCGGGCGTGGCCGACGCCGGCCTGGTTGAGCCTGGCGGCCATGTCCTCGGGGCTATGCCAGCGCAGGTGACCGGCATCGATGTATACGGCCGCGTTCGGATCTCGGGTGAACGTGTCGACGGCGTAACGAACCAGGTCGAAGCGTTCCTGGCGCGCATCACCCGACAGGCAGTCGGCCATGGCGAGCGCATCTGGTTCGACGATGATGGCCACCCGCGAGGCGCCCACACCGGACGCAATGCCGTTGATCCACCCCCGGTAGTCGTCGGCCGACGCCATGCCACCCGCGGCGAAGCTGCCGCAGTCGCGGTGCGGGATGCCGTAGACCGCCAGGACCGGGATGGCGCCGGCGGCGTTCGCGTCACCGACGTACTTTCCGACCGTGCCCGCCGAACCGCCCGGGACGATCCAGTACGCCTGCGGCGTGTTGGCGATGGTGGTCAGCTCGGGACTGGGTGGATCGGCGCTCTGCGCGGCGCGCATGGCGGCCGACGTCGGGTTGACATAGAACGGCGCCCCGGCCAACGGGTCGCCGTCGGCGACCAAGCGCATCGTCGGGGCGGAATGGACCTGCATCGGGTCGACAACCAGACCCAGGCCGGCCAAGGCCGCAGCCGTGACGAAGGGGACGATCCACCGCGCGGCTACACCAGCAGCTGAAAAGTTCACCTCAGGAAAATTAGTGGGTCGCAAGCATCGGGCGCCAATCGGCCCGGGCGGGTGATGGCGCAGCTAGGTTTTGGCGGTGGCGGAGGGATTTGAACCCTCGGACGGTTTTAGCCGTCACACGCTTTCGAGGCGTGCTCCTTAGGCCGCTCGGACACGCCACCGCCGAGCAGCTTACCCAACCGAGGGCCCGTCACCCCAATCGCTGGCGGGCGAAGAAGGCCTCCAGTGGCGCGGCACACTCCTGCGCCAGCACACCACCGCGCACTTCAGGGCGGTGATTGAGCCGCCGATCGCGAACCACATCCCACAACGATCCGACCGCTCCCGTCTTGGGCTCCCAGGCCCCGAACACCAAGCGACCGATGCGCGACAGCACCAGCGCGCCCGCGCACATGGTGCACGGTTCGACGGTGACCGCCAGCGTGGCGCCCTGCAGCCGCCACCCGTCACCGAGTACCCCGGCCGCCGCGCGCAGCGCCAAGATCTCGGCGTGGGCCGTCGGGTCACCCAGGGCCTCGCGGGCATTGACCGCGCGGGCCAGTTCGATCCCGTCGGCGCTGATCACCACCGCACCGATGGGCACGTCACGAGGACCCGCCGTCGCGGCAGCCGACAGCGCGGACCGAATCAGGTCTTCGTCAGCGATCACCGACCGAGGCGGTCGATCACCGCCGACAGCTGATCGGCGAAGCCCATCTCGCGGGCGATGCGGCCCAGCTGCTCGTCGGCGTACAGATCGGTCTCGTCGACGATCACCCCGAGCACCGCCTCGGGCAGCCCGATGTCGGACAGCAGGCCCAAGTCGCCCTCCTCGAAGGGATCCGAGTCCTCGAGGTCTTCGGGATCGATGTCGGCGTCCAGCTTGTCGAGCACTTCCGCCGCGATGTCGTAGTCCAGCGCGGCGGTGGCGTCCGAAAGCAACAACCGGGTTCCCGACGGCGCCGGCCGCACGATGACGAAGAATTCGTCGTCCACATCCAGCAGCCCGAAAACCGCCCCGGAACTGCGCAATTCACGCAGCTCCGTCTCGGCGGCCGCCAGGCTCAGCAGCGACTTACGGGCCATCGGAGCACAGCGCCACTGCCCCTCTTCACGCACCACCGCGACGCCGAACCCGTCCGGCGTGTCCGCGGACAGGCCTTGGGCAGAGGCCCGTTGTGCTCCCATGGCCGCTTACGGTAGTCCCCGACCAGGCCGCTGACCAGATGGCTCCCGCCACCACCAGATCTGACGCCGCCGTAGCCGACCGGATGTGCCAACCTTGAAAAGTGGCGAGCACTCGAACCAAGACACCGGTCTGCGTGCTCGGGCTGGGTCTGATCGGTGGCTCGATCATGCGGGCCGCCACGGAAGCCGGCCGTGAGGTGTTCGGCTATAACCGCTCGGTAGAGGGCGCGCAGGCCGCGACCGCCGACGGCTTTGACGCCAGCACCGATCTGACCGCGACTTTGTCGCGAGCCGCCGACTCCAGGGCCTTGATCGTGCTGGCCGTGCCGATGCCGGCGATGGCGGGCATGCTCGCCCACATCAAAGGCGCCGCCCCGGCGTGTCCGCTGACCGACGTCACCAGCGTCAAACAGGCGGTGCTCGACCAGGTCGTCGCGGCCGGTCTGCGGGAACGCTTCGTCGGGGGCCACCCGATGGCGGGCACCGCCCATTCGGGTTGGACCGCCGGGTATGCCGGGTTGTTCGCCGGGGCCCCGTGGGTGGTTTGCGTCGACGATCACGTCGACCCGGCGGTCTGGTCGACGGTGGTGACCTTGGCGCTGGACTGCGGCGCGGTGGTGGTGCCGGCCCGCTCCGACGAACACGACGCCGCGGCGGCGGCCATCTCGCATCTGCCGCACCTGCTCGCCGAGGCGCTGGCCGTCGTCGCCGGCGACGTCCCGCTGGCCTTTGCGCTGGCCGCCGGCTCCTTCCGGGACGGGACCCGGGTGGCGGCCACCGCGCCGGACCTGGTCCGGGCGATGTGCGAAAGCAACTCCGACCAACTGGTGCCGACGGCCGACCGCGTCATCGAGTTGCTGACCCGCGCCCGCGAATCACTGGCTGCCCATAATTCGGTCGCCGAGCTCACCGAGGCCGGCCATGCCGCGCGGACGCGTTACGACAGCTTCCCGCGCTCCGACATCTTCCACGTCATCGTCGGCGCGGAGAACTGGCGTCAGGAGTTGGCCGCCGCGGGCCGCGCCGGCGGGGTGATCAGATCCGCTCTGCCAAGCCTGGATAGTCGACGATGAATCCTTCATCGTCGACGCTCACGGTGGTGTCGGCGATCGGCGAGCGCAACTTGATCTCGTCGGGGCTACCGGTGCTGCTGTAGCTCACGGTGTCCGCGGTGATGGACATCTCGGGCACGTTCACATAGACCACGGGCAGCGTGACCGAGGCCGCTCGCTGGTGCAACCCGAGCCGTCGGATAGGCAGCGCGTTGAAGAACGGGCTGAACTCCACGTCGACGTCGAGAGCACCGTTGTAGGCCGCGCGGCGTTCGCCCTGATGGTCGGTGACCAGCCACATGTTCTCTTCGTCGCGGGCGAAGGAGAAGACGCGCTCGCGCTCGGCCAGAGTCACGGTCATCCCGAGCCGCTTGGTGGCACCGGCCTCATCAGTCAGCAGGTCGTAGTAAGCGCCGAACGCCGGGTGGGAGTCGGTGGCGGCGGCAATGATGCGGCCATTGGCCTTGATCCTGTTGCCGGACACCTGGACTCGTACCGATTCCATTCGAGGAGCATCCTGTGCGCGCCAGGTGAGCATCGCCTGCCACACGCGGCGAGACGGTTCAGAGGGGGCTGCGTTCACTCATCTACCGTAAGACGTGCCCGCCAACCGCGGCGGAAGTGCCCGGTGTGTTCGCCGCATCCGCCCTGTGCCCGGCACCGCGACCCATACCGCCAGAGCCAGCAGTCCGTCGAGCACCAGCGCCAACGCCGCTACCATCAGCGCCCCCACCAGGGCGAGATGAAACTCACGTTCTTTGACCCCGTCGATCAGGTACCTGCCCAGGCCGCCGAGGCTGGCGTAGGCGGCCACCGTTGCGGTGGCGACCACCTGCAGGGTCGCGTTGCGCAGCCCGCCCAGGATCAACGGCAACGCGTTCGGCACCTCCACGCGCAGCAGCACCTGCGCCTCGGTCATGCCCATCGCCCTCGCGGCATCGACGACCGTCGGCTCGACATTGGCGATTCCCGCATAGGTGCCGGCCAACAACGCCGGCACCCCCAGCAGCATCAGCGCCACCAGCGACGGCCCCAGGCCCAGCCCGAACAGCAGGGTCCCGAACAGCAGCACCCCCAGCGTCGGAAGCGCCCGCAACCCGTTGACGGCTCCCACCACCAGCAGGCTGCCCCGCCCGGTGTGGCCGATGATCAGGCCGACGGGAATCGCGATCAGCGCCGAGGCGCCCACCGCCAGGGCGGTGTACTCCAGGTGCTCCAGGATGCGCGCCGCGAGCCCGACCGGCCCCGTCCAGTTGTCGGCGGTCAGCAGAAAAGAGACCGCCCGCGCTACGAAGTTCATCGCGCTCCGCCCACCACCGGCGCAACGACCGAGCGATGGCCGGCGCCGCGCGTCGCGGATGCCCACGGTGTCGCCAGCCGGCCGGCCAGCACGATGAACACGTCGATCACCACCGCCAGCACGAACAGCGCAAGGATGCCGGCCATGATCTGATCGCTCTTGTTGGTCTGGTACCCCTGGGTGAACCAACTGCCCAGCCCACCGATGCCGATGACCGAACCGACGGAGACCATCGCGATATTGGTGACCACCACCACCCGAAGCCCGGCGATGAGCACCGGAACAGAAAGCGGCAGTTCGACTTTCAGCATCCGTCTGATCGACGAGTAGCCGACCGCGGTGGCGGCGTCGCGAACCTGCGCGGGCACCGCGTCCAGCGCCTCGAGCACCGCACGCACCAGCAGCGCGGCCGTGTAGGCCGTCAACGCGACCATCACGTTGGCCTCGTCGAGGATGCGAGTCCCGATGAGCATCGGCAACACCACGAACAAAGCCAGTGACGGGATGGTGAACACGACGCTGGCCGCCGCCGTCGTCAGCCGACGCGCAAATCGCTTGCGTTGCACCAGCATGCCCAGCGGCAGCGCGATCGCCAGCCCGATCAGCACCGGCACCAACGACAGCCGCAGGTGCACCACGGTCAGCCCCCAAGCGTCGTCGAGATGGGTCAGCAGATAGTGCATCGCTATGTTCTCCGAGGTTTCGCCGAGCCCAACCGTCGAGAGTCCACCGCGGCCAGCACGTCGGCGGCCAGCACACCGCCGATCACCTTGCCACCGTCGTCGACGGCGACACCAACGCCCGACGGCGAGGACAGCGCCGCGTCCAGCGCCTGGCTCAGATTGCCCCGCGGCCGAAACAACGATCCGACCCCGCTCATGCTGTCGGACAACGCCGCACCGTCGCGGTGCCGACGCAGTCCCCGGTCGTCGATCCAGCCGATCGGAACTCCGGCGTGGTCGACCACGACGGCCCAGCCGTCGGAAAGCTCTGCCGCGGAGAGCTTCTCGGCAGAGATCCGTTCGATGTCGTGCAACGGCAGCCCATCGGCATCGAGGAGTTGCAGCCACCGATAACCACGCCCCAGACCGATGAATCGGGACACGAAATCGTTGGCCGGGCGTGACAGCAGCCGGGCGGGATCGTCGTACTGCTGTAGCGAACCGCCCTTGAACACCGCCACCCGTTCACCGAGCCGCAACGCCTCATCGATGTCGTGCGTGACGAAGACGATCGTCTTGTGCAATTCACCCTGCAACCGCAATATTTCGTTTTGCAGGTCGTGGCGAACCACCGGGTCGACGGCGGAGAACGGCTCGTCCATCAGCAGGATCGGCGGGTCGGCGGCCAGCGCGCGCGCCACGCCGACCCGTTGTTGCTCGCCACCGGAGAGCTGCGCGGGATAGCGGGTCGCGAGTCGAGCGTCCAGCCCAACCCGTTCGAGCACCTCGTAGGCGGCCTTGCGGGCGGCCCGGCGTGGCTGACCCCGCAGGACGGGAACGGTTGCCACATTGTCGATTACCCGTTGGTGGGGCATCAGCCCCGCGTGCTGGATGACGTATCCGATGCCCAGGCGCAGTTTCACCGGGTCGTGGCTGGACACGTCGACGCCGTCGATCGTGATGGTGCCCGAGGTGGGCTCGATCATCCGGTTGATCATGCGCAGCGCCGTGGTCTTGCCGCTTCCGGAGGACCCGACGAACACGGTCAGCTTGCCGGTGGGGACGGCCAGGCTGAGCTGGTGCACGGCGGTGGTCCCGTCGGCGAAGACCTTGCTGACATCATCGAAGATGATCAAGTCATCCTCCGATCGGGTGGTTGAAGCCGTTGTCCCCGACCCAGTTTCGCGCCGCCTGGTCGGGGTCGATGCCCGAGTTCCCCGACACCGCGGCGTTGAGTCCGGCGACACCCGAGGTGGTCAGCTTCGCCGACACCGCATCCAGCACATCCTTGAGCCGGCCTGACTGCTTCTGCGAATTGACCAGCGGCACAATGTTTCCGGCCAGAAAATTGTGCTCGGGGTCGTCGAGCACCACCAGATGGTTCTGCGGTATGGCCGGAGACGTGGTGAAGATGTTGGCGGCGTTCACCCTTCCTTCGATCAGTGCACGCACCGTGACCGCGCCGCCGCCGTCGTCGATCGCCACGAAGTGGCCCGGCTTGATGTCGAGTCCGTACTTCTGCCGCAGCCCGGGCAGCCCGGCCGGCCGGGTGGCGAACGCCGCGGGCGCCCCGAATCGCACGTCGGCCGAATGGACGGCCAGATCCCCGATTGCCTTCAAGTTCCAGTAGGTCGCCGTCTGCCCGGTCACGGTGACCGTATCGGTGTCGGTGGCCGGAGCGGGCGTCGTGATTGACAGGTCGCCGGGCAGGCGCTGGTCGAGCTCGCGCTCGACCGCGTCGAGCGTGGTGGCGGTGGACTGCGGCGCAAAATAGAGCAACAGATTGCCGATGTACTCCGGCACCAGGTCGATGGAATGGTCTTTCAGCGCAGGGATATACGTCTCCCGGCTGCCGATGCCCATTCGCTTCCCCACCTCAAAACCGTTGGCCTGCAAGGCTTGTGCGTAGATCTCGGCGATGATCTGCGATTCCGGGAAGTCACCGGAGCCGACGACGATGGAGTTGCGGCTTCGGACCTGCGTTCCCAATGGATCGGAATTGCTGCACGCCGCAACGACGGACATCGCCATGAGTAATGCTGCCGCCCGTGTCATCACGTTCCACAGGCGCGGCGCTGCCGTCATACCGCCGACCCTAACGCCCCAATCGCACCGGCGCCGCCCGCCAGGATTGGTTGCGGCGAATCGGTTTCATTCTGCTCCGGATAGGGCAAAGATGGCAGTATGAGCAGCCAAAATCCTGCCTCGCCCGGGCAACCGCCCCCGAAACCCGCCCCCGCGGCCACGACCGGCGCACCCGCCAAGGAACCGGCCATCGGGTTCACCCGCGCCGGCGCGCTGTGGTCGTCGCTGATCGGCGGCTTCGTGATCCTGATCCTGTTGCTGATCTTCATCACCCAGAACACGACGCCGACGGACTTCCAGTTCTTGGGGTGGCACTGGAGCCAGCCCAAGGGTGTGGCGATCTTGTTGGCGGCCGTGGTGGGCGGGCTGATCACGGTCGCGGTCGGCACCGCACGAATCCTGCAACTGCGCCGCGCGGCCAAAAGGCAGCACGCGGCCGCCGTCCGCTAGCCGGGCAGCTTGGCCAATTCGGCCAGACCCCGGGAGATCAGCGGCGCCACCACCTCGGGTGCGTGCTCGGAGTCGCCGACGCCGCGTGCCTGATCCGACATCCGCCGGCGGAAGTCGATGCCCGCGGCGATGATGGCGAGCTTGAAATAAGCCAGCGCCATGTAGAACTCCCAATGCGCCAGCGGTATCCCGGCCACCAGCGAATACCGGTCGGCCAGTTCGTCGGCCGTCGGCAACAGCGGTGACGTCCACGCGGCCTGCGCATTGACGATCAAATCCAGGGCGGGGTCGCGGTACACGCACATCAGGGCCGCGTCGGACAGCGGATCCCCCAGCGTCGAGAGCTCCCAGTCGACGACCGCACGAACCTTCGTCGGGTCGTCGGCGTCCAGAATCGTGTTATCGATCCGGTAGTCGCCGTGCACGATCGACGTGCGGCTCTGCTGCGGAATGGCCTCGCCCAGGCCGGCATGCAGTCGCTCCACGTCGGCATCGCGCCGATCGTCCGGCAACCGCACCAGCGACCATTGCGAGCCCCATCGCCGCACCTGGCGCTCCAGATAGCCGCTGGGCTTACCGAAATCGGCCAAGCCGACGGCGTCCGGGTCCACATTGTGGAGGTCCACCAGCACCCGGATCAACGAGTCGACACAACCTTCGATGACGGTGTGACTGAACGATTCGAGTTGACCGCGACGGCGCACCACCTGCCCGGCGACGAATTCGACGATCTGGAAGGGCGCGCCCAGCACCGAGTCGTCGTTGCAGAGCCCGATCGTGCGCGCCACCGGAACCGGTGTGTCCTGCAGCGCCGCAACGACGCGGTACTCGCGCGCCATGTCGTGCGCCGACGGGGTCAACCCGTGCAGCGGTGGCCGGCGCACCAGCCAACTGGTGCTGTCGTCGTAGACGCGGAACGTCAGATTGGAGCGCCCGCCGGAAATGAAGTCCGCCCGCAACTCGCCATCGCGCCCGATCCCGAGCGAGCGCAGGTAGGAGTCCAGCGAGGCCAGGTCGAGCCCCTCGAGTTGGTCAGCTGAGGTCACCGGACTTGTCTACCACCGCCGCGCCCGACCCGGTGCACCACCTGCGATTTGCCGGTCTTTCACTCATCGCGCACCGCGGCCCGCGTCGTCGTCGAGCAGCCTTTGGTTTCGCGGCAACAGGTCCCAGACGTGTTCGGTGGTGTTGACCGCGGCGACCGTCGGCTGACCGGACCGGGAGAACAACAACCGGGTGACCGACGCGTAGTCGACGGGAAAGGACAGCAGCCGGGCGGTGCCGAGGATTTCGTGCAGGAGGACGTTGATGACCCCGCCGTGGCTGAACACCGCGACCGTGTCGTCGGGGTCGCCGGCGGCGACCAGGTCGTCGACCGCGGCGCGCACCCGGGCCCGGAATGCGTCCTCGTCGACCGCGCTGGGCAGATGTCCCTGGGCCAGGCGCGCCCACTCTTCGGGCATCTCCGCCCGGATCTGCTCGACGGGAATGTACACCGGCAGGTCGCGGTCGTACTCGGCGAAGCGATCGTCGATCTCGACGGCCAGCCCGCGATCCGCTGCCACCGGTTCGGCGGTCTGGATCGCTCGGCGCTGCGGACTGCTCACCACTCGCGCGATCGGAAACCTGGCGAGCGCCTTGGGTAGTCGCTCGATCTGGGCCAACCCTTGCTCCGACAGGTCCGGATCGGAACCTTGGCCGTGTTCGCTGCGCAGCGGCAGCGCGTGCCGGACCAGAAGCACTTGCATGTTTCGTCCTGTCTCGTCGAAAGGTTGTGCCGGTCCGAAGTCTCTCATCGCCCCTTGCCCGTCGCCCAGGGCGTGCACAATGACATCGCTGTACCCAGCTCAGCGAGCTCGATGCCGAGGAGGACGGATGACCGAACCGGAGAGGGATTGGGACGCCACCTACCGGCAACCGGCGCCCCCGCCGTGGAGCATCGGCCGGCCGCAACCGGAACTGGCGCTGCTCATCGATGAAGGCAAGGTGCGCAGTGAGGTGCTGGATTCCGGTTGTGGCCATGCCGCACTTGCGCTGACGCTTGCCGCACTCGGCCACACGGTTGTCGGCCTGGACGCCAGCGCGACCGCGATCGCCGCCGCCACCGCCGCGGCCGCCGAGCGCGGACTCACCACGGCGACGTTCGCTCAGGCCGACGTCACCGACTTCGATGGCTATGACGGCCGCTTCTCCACCATCCTGGACAGCGGGCTGTTTCACGCGCTGCCGCCCGACCGGCGCCAAAACTATCTGTGGTCGATCTTTCGGGCCGCCGCTCCAGGAGCGTCGCTGTACATCCTGGCCTTCGCGGCCGGCGCACTGGACGACGCTCATTCGGACCGGCCGGGGCCGCCCGGGTTCAGTGAATCCGAGTTGCACGACGCCGTCGCGACCATGTGGCGGGTCGACGACGTTCGCGCGGCGAAGGTGTACGGCAGAGACGACACGACCGGGTCGCCCGATGGTCCGCTGGCCCACCTCGACCATGACGACGAGGGCCACTTCATGGCGCCGGGGTTCCTGCTCAGCGCGCACAAACCGGGCTGATGGCCGTAGGCGGCCAGCTCGGAGAATGCTATTCTCCGGATGGAGATTCTGATGTGTAGGAGGGTTGGCCGGTGGCTCACGTGGGTGAAGCGGGACTCGACGCGGGCGTGCTCGCCCGGTGGCTGGATGCCAACGGTGCGCCCGGTGCTGGCGAAGAGCCACAGCTGACCCAGCTGAAGGGCGGTTCGCAGAACACGCTCTATCTGATCGAGCGTGGCGGCCGCCGGATGGTGTTGCGGATGCCCGGTGCCCGCGCCGACGCGGCGCGCATCGACGGGCTGCTGCGGGAGATCCGCCTGGTGCGGGCGCTATCCGGCACCGACGTCCCGCACGCGGCGCTGATCGCGGCCGACGACACCGGCGGCGTTCTCGGGATGCCGTTCTACGTCATGCAGGCGATCGACGGGTGGAGCCCGATGGATGGCGGGTGGCAATCTCCGTTCGACACCGACCTCGAGGCCCGGCGCGGCCTGGCCTTCCAATTGGTCGACGGCGCCGCCAAGCTGGGCCGGGTGGATTGGCGCAAACAAGGACTCGAAGGCTTCGGCCGCCCCGATGGATTCCACGAGCGGCAGGTCGATCGCTGGCTGGCGTTTCTCGATGCCTACCAGGTCCGCGAGCTGCCGGGCCTGGACGAGGCGTCCGACTGGCTGCGGCGCAACCGTCCGGCGAAATACCGGGCCGGCATCATGCACGGCGACTATCAATTCGCCAATGTGATGTTCGCGCATGGCGAGCCGGCGCGCCTGGCCGCGATCGTCGACTGGGAGATGACCACCGTCGGCGATCCGCTGCTCGATCTGGCGTGGTGCCTGCTGGGCTATGACGGTGAAAAGCCGCGCGAGGACGGCTTTTATCTCGACATGCGCGGGATGCCCACGCGCAGCGAGCTTTTGGACCACTACGAGACGGTCAGCGGGCTGTCGACCGAGAACATCGACTACTACCTGGTGCTGGCCAACTGGAAACTGGGCATCGTGCTGGAGAAGACGTATGCGGCGGGGGTGAGGACCGGAGGCCAAAAAGGAGGAGTCGACCCGAAAATCACCGACGCGTTCGGTCCGATGATTCTGCAGCTCATCGCGACGGCGGCCGAGTTGTCTCGATCGCTACCCACCACGGGGTCATGAAATGGGTTACGCCGATCAGCTTTTCGACCTCACCGACCGGGTAATCCTGATCACCGGGGGCAGCCGCGGACTGGGGCGTGAGATGGCTTTCGGCGCGGCCCGTTGCGGCGCGGACGTGGTGATCGCCAGCCGTAACATGGACAACTGCGTGTCCACCGCCAAGGAGATCGAGGCCGAGACCGGGCGCTCGGCCATGCCGTATCAGGTCCACGTGGGGCGCTGGGATCAGCTCGACGGTCTGGTCGAGGCGACCTACGAACGATTCGGCAAGGTCGACACGCTGATCAACAACGCGGGTATGTCCCCGTTGTACGACAAGCTCACCGACGTCACAGAGAAGTTGTTCGACGCCGTGGTGAATCTCAACCTCAAGGGCCCATTCAGGTTGTCCGCGTTGGTGGGTGAACGCATGGTGGCGGCCGGCCGCGGCTCGGTGATCAACGTCAGCACGGCCGGCTCGCTGCGACCGACGCCTGACATCATCCCCTACGCCGCGGCCAAGGCCGGGCTGAACGCCATGACCGAAGCGTTGGCGAAGGCGTTCGGGCCGGCGGTGCGGGTCAACACGCTGATGGCCGGGCCGTTTCTCACCGACGTGAGCAAGGCCTGGAATCTCGAGGCCGCCGAACAGAATCCGTTCAAGCATCTTTCGCTGCAGCGCGCCGGCGACCCGCGTGAAATCGTCGGGGCGACGCTGTTCCTGGCGTCCGACGCGTCCAGCTTCACCACCGGCTCGATCCTGCGGGCCGACGGCGGAATCCCTTAACGAGCAGGAGGTTGAGCGAGATGTCCTGGGACTTTTCTACCGAACCGGAATTCGAGGAGAAGCTCGAGTGGATCCGCGGGTTCGTTCGCGACGAGGTGCAACCACTCGAGGTGCTGTTCCCCGGCTGCGAGTTCCTGCCGCTGAACGACGAGCGGCGCCGCATTGTCGATCCGCTCAAGCAGCAGGTGCGCGACAAGGGTTTGTGGGCACCGCATCTGGGGCCGGAATTGGGAGGCCAGGGATTCGGCGCGGTCAAGCTGACGCTGATCAACGAGATCCTGGGCCGCAGCCCGTGGGCGCCGATCGTGTTCGGAACCCAGGCGCCTGACACCGGCAACGCCGAGATCATCGCCCGGTTCGGGACCCAGGAACAAAAGGACCGCTATCTGTCGGGTCTACTGTCCGGGGAGATCTTCTCGTGCTTCTCGATGACCGAACCGCAGGGTGGCGCAGATCCGCGGGTCTTTACCACCCGCGCCGTCCGCGATGGCGACGAGTGGGTCATCACCGGGCGAAAGTACTTCTCCTCCAACGCCGCCGTCGCCTCATTCTTCATCGTCGTCGCGATCACCGATCCCGACGTGCCGGTCCACACCGGCGCCTCGACGTTCCTGATCCCGGCCGGCACCGAGGGGCTGGTCCTGGAAGCCAATCACCACCTGGTCGGGGCCGACCCGCATGAACCGGGGCATTCCCTGGTGCATTACAACGATGTGCGAGTGCCCGCCGACGCGTTGCTCGGCGAGCCCGGCCAAGGCTTTCTGATATTGCAGACCCGGCTGGCCGGCGGGCGGCTGCATCACGCGATGCGCTCCATCGGAATGGCGCAGCGCGCCGTCGAGATCATGTCGCGCCGCGCGAAAAGCCGCTTCACCCAGGGCAGTCTGCTGGCCGACAAACAACTGGTCCAGGAGTTCGTCGCCGACTCCTACACCGAGCTGATTCCGTTCCGGCTGACCGTCCTGCACGCCGCGTGGCTCATCGACAACGGCGACGAGCGTGCCGCACGCGCCGAGATCGCCGCCTGCAAGATCCTGGCATCACAGGTGCTCAAATCGATTGCCCTGCGCGCCATTCAGGTGCACGGGGCGCTGGGCCTCACCGACCAGCTACCGCTGGTCAACGTCTTGCTGGGCGGCATCGCGCTGGGCCTGGCCGACGGGCCGACCGAGGCGCACAAGGTCAACCTGGCCCGGATGCTGCTCAAGGACTACGAGGCCGAGGAAGGCGACTGGCCCAGCGAGATGCTCGACGTGCGGCGCGCCGCCGCCCGCGCCAAATACGGTGAGCTCGTTGACCTCTAACCGCGTGACCGCCGCGGTCGAGCGGGCACTGGATGACCGCCAGCGGGAGGCCACCGAGGAGGTGGAACGCATCCTGGCCGCCGCGGTGCGCGTCATGGAACGCGTCGCGCCCGAACCACCGCGGGTCAGCGACATCGTCGCCGAGGCGGGTTCGTCGAACAAGGCGTTCTACCGCTATTTCGCCGGCAAGGACGATCTGATCCTGGCCGTCATGGAACGCGGGGTGGCGATCGTGGTCTCGTACCTCGAGCACCAGATGGCCAAGGAAGCCAATCCGCGCGACAAGGTCGTGCGGTGGATCGAGGGCACGCTGGCCCAGGTGGCCGACCCGCACCTGATCAGCATGACCCGAGCGGCGGCCGGTCAGATGTCGGCCGGGACCAGTTGGCGTGTGGCCGACCGGGAGATGATGCGGCCGCTCCGCGAACTTCTGGTGGAACCCATTGCGGCACTGGGCAGTACCGACGTCGAGCGTGATGTCGAGGCGGTCTTCAGCTGCACCGCGTCAACCATGCGCCGCTATGTGGGCTCGGCCGAGGAGCCCGGCCCCGACGACACCGCACACGTGGTGAGGTTCTGTTTACGTGGATTGGGGGCCAGTTGATGCGCGCGGTGGTCTGTCGTTCCTATGGCACACCGGAGGACCTGGTGATCGACGACGTGCCCGACCCCGTTGCGGCCCCCGGCCAACTGCTGGTGCGGGTCCGTGCCGCCGCGGTCAACTTCCCCGACGTGCTGTTCATCGCCGGCAAGTATCAGGTCAAGATTCCGCCACCGTTCATACCCGGCAACGAGATCGCCGGCGAGGTCATCGCGGCCGGTGACGGGGCGCCGTTCCGTCCAGGACAACGGGTTTCTGGAACCACGTTCGGGGCGTTCGCCGAACAGGCGCTGCTGGACGCGAGCCAAGCCGAGCTCATGCCCGACGATGCGGATTTCGCCTCGGCCGCGGCCTTCGGCGTGACCTACCGCACCGCCTATCACGCGCTGCGCTCGACCGCCGCGGTAACACCGGGTGACTGGGTCGTCGTGCTGGGGGCTGCGGGCGGCGTGGGCCTGGCCGCCGTCGACCTGGCGGTCGCGATGAAGGCCCGGGTGCTGGCCGCGGCGTCGAGTGCGGAAAAGCTCGAGCTGTGCCGGCAGCGCGGCGCCGAGGCGACCGTGGACTACGACCGCGAGGACCTCAAGACGCGGATCCGCGAACTCACCGGTGACAGTGCGCGCGTCGTCCTGGACCCGGTGGGAGGACCGTATTCCGAGCCGGCGCTGCGCGGGCTGGCGCGCGGCGGCACCTTCGTAACGCTGGGCTACGCGGCCGGCACGATCCCGGCGATTCCCCTGAATCTCGTTCTGCTCAAGGACATCTGCGTGCGGGGCATGGAGATTCGCACCTTTATGACGGACCGGCCCGACGACGCCGTGCGCGACCTGCGCGAGCTGGCGCAGATGTTCGCCGCCGGCACGGTGCGACCGTACATCGGCGCGCGATTCCCGCTGTCCGAGACGGCCGCGGCGTTGCGCCATGTGGCCGACCGCAAGGTGTTGGGCAAGGTGGTGATCGACGTCGCGTGACCCTCGCACTCATGGCGTGACGATGTTGAAATTCGGATCTGGGCCGTCGACCACGCTCAGCAGGGTCTGCAGCGCGGTCTGATCACCGGAGAGCTCAAAGCCAGGCGAGCTGAAATCGCCCATTGTCACGGCGAGCAGGCGAACCTTGTTGGCCAGCTTGATCGTAACGGTGGCCGTCGCGGTATCGGGCGCCGCTTTGCGGCGCACGAGCACCCCGTTGCGCAGGGTCAGCCGATAGTTGACCGCGGTATCGACGAAGGTGATGTCGATTGCGATGTCCAGATCCCAGCTGCGCGGCCCGTTGACGCGAATCGCCAGGCCGTCGAAGATCTGCTCCGGCGTGAGCTGCGACATCATGGTGGGGGACGCCACCTGGGCCGCGGTGCCGAAGTTGCCGTCGCGCAATTCCTTTGCCCCGCTTAAGAAGAAGTTGCGCCAGGTCGCGTTTTCGGCACCGTAGGCCAGCTGCTCGAGGGTGTCCGAGTACAACGCGCGGGCACCCGGATGCGCGCTGTCGGTGAAGACCGCGTGGTCCAGCAGCGTTGCGGCCCAGCGGAAGTCTCCGGATTCGAAGGCCTTGCCGGCGAGGTCGACGACGCGGTCGATCCCGCCCATCGCCTCGACATACCGGGGCGCCAGCGCATCCGGTGGATGAGGCCATAGCCGGGCGGGGTTGCCGTCAAACCAACCCATGTAGCGCTGATATATCGCCTTGACGTTGTGGCTCACCGACCCGTAGTAACCGTGCGTGTGCCAGGCCTGTTCGAGTGCCGGTGGCATCTGGAACATTTCGGCTATCTCGACACCGGTGTGGCCCTGGTTGAGCAGTCTCAGCGTCTGATCGTGCAGATACGCGTACATGTCGCGCTGCAACGATAAGAACGCGACGATGTTGTCCCTGCCCCAGGTCGGCCAGTGGTGCGATGCGAACACGACATCGGCGCGATCGGCAAACGTGTCAATCGCTTCGGTGAGATAGCCGGACCATGCGTGCGGATCGCGCACCAGCGCGCCGCGCAGGGTCAGCAGATTGTGCAGATTGTGCGTCGCATTCTCGGCCATACACAGGGCGCGGAAACGCGGGAAATAGAAGTGCATTTCGGCGGGCGCCTCGGTACCCGGCGCCATCTGGAACTCGATCTCCACGCCGTCGACGGTGTGTGTTTCACCGGTGGTGCGAATGTCGATCGTCGGCACGATGACGGCGACCTCGCCGGTGGAGGTCGCCTGGCCCAGCCCACAGCCGACCTGATCCATCGGTCCCCGCGCCAGCTGGGCGCCGTACATGTACGTCGCCCGGCGCGTCATTGCCGGTCCGGCATAGACGTTTTCCTGCACCGCGTGCTCGACGAAACCCTCGGGCGCCAGGACCGCCACCGCACCGGCGTCCACGTCCGCCTGCGAAATGACACCCAATACGCCGCCGAAGTGGTCGACGTGGCTGTGGGTGTAGATCACCGCGACGACGCGGCGCTCGCCACCGCGGTGGGTGCGATACAGCGCCAGTGCCGCCGCCGCGACTTCGGTGGACACCAACGGATCGATGACGATGATGCCGTTGTCGGATTCCACGAAGGTGACGTTCGAGATGTCGAAGCCGCGAACCTGGTAGATGCCAGGCACCACTTCGTAGAGGCCTTGCTTTGCGGCCAGGGTCGACTGTCGCCAGAGGCTGGGATGGACCGACGTCGGCGCGGGACCGCCCAGGAACGAGTAGGCGTCGTTGTCCCACACCACCCGTCCGTCGGCCGCTTTGATCACGCACGGGGACTGGGCGGCAATGAACCCCCGGTCGGCGTCGGCAAAATCCGTTTCATCATGAAAAGGCAGACCGCGGTCGCGATGGGCCAATTCGATGACAGCGCTGGGAGGCTTGTGGTCCACCGTCATACCTTGCCATTAATGCGCCATCACGAAAGCGGTTCCGACGGAATTTCCGCCGACTGAATAATGAACAAAGCAACAATTTCTTCGGGTTCTGGATCCCCGTCCAGTTAACCCGCATACTGCCCAGACGGCCCTCAATGCCGAGGACCGCAACTATTGGGCAAAGGAGAACAGGTGAAGCGTCAACTGACGGTGGCGGTGGCCGGTGCGGCAATTTTTGCCGCGGGCATTTCCGGCTGTTCGAGTAACAACAAGTCGACCCCAGGCAGTTCCTCGAGTACCTCAGGTACCAGCGCGTCGGCGAGCTCAGGTGCAGCCTCCGGTACCAAGGTCACCATCGACGGCAAAGACCAGAACGTCACCGGCTCGGTCGTGTGCACGAACGCCGGCGGCACCGTCAACATCGCGATCGGCGGCGCGGCGACCGGCATCGCCGCCGTGCTCAGCGACGGCAACCCGCCACAGGTGAAATCGGTTGGGCTGGGCAACGTCAACGGCGTGACCCTGGGCTACACCTCCGGCACCGGCCAGGGCAATGCCTCCGCCAGCAAGGACGGCAACACCTACAAGATCAGCGGCACAGCCACCGGGGTGGACATGGCCAATCCGATGCAGCCAGTCAACAAACCATTCGAAATCGATGTGACCTGCAGCAGCTAGTCAGGTGAGGCGCCTTGGGCGCCTTGGGAATTGGACGCGGGCGGTTGCCATCCGTTGGGTGGCAACCGCACCGTGAACTCGGTCCGTCCCGGTGCGCTGTCCACCGCGATAGTCCCGTTGTGCGCCTTGACCACCGCGGAGACGATCGCCAGGCCCAGTCCGGTGCTGCCGCCCTTGCGAGAGCGCGAGGAGTCGCCGCGGGCGAACCGTTCGAAGACCTCGGATTGCAACGCCGCCGGGATGCCGGGCCCGTTGTCGATCACCTGCAGGACGGTGTGCGACGGCTCGGTGCTCAGCCGCGTCGTCACCACGGTGCCGGCCCCGGTGTGGACGCGGGCGTTGGCGAGCAGGTTGGCCAACACCTGATGCAGCCGCGCCGCGTCCCCGGTGACGACCACCGGTTCTTCGGGCAGGTCGAGTTCCCATTGATGGTCGGGTCCGGCGACGTGAGCGTCGTTGACCGCGTCCACCGCCAGCCGCGACAGATCCACCGGTTCCCGTTCCAGCGGGCGGCCGGAGTCCAGCCGCGCCAGCAGCAGCAGGTCCTCAACGAGGCGCGTCATCCGCTCGGTCTCGGAGGCCACCCGGCTCATCGCCTGCGCCACCGCCTCGCGGTCGTCGCCCATCCGCTGGGTCAGTTCTGTGTAGCCGCGGATCGCCGCCAGCGGTGTGCGTAACTCGTGGCTGGCATCGGCGACGAACTGGCGAACCCGCGTCTCGCTGGCCTGCCGCGCCGACAGCGCGGCGGCGATGTGGTCCAGCATCTGGTTGAGGGCCGCACCGAGTTGTCCCACCTCGGTGGCGGGGTTCGCGTCGGATTCGCCCACGCGCATGGGTAATTCGACCTCGCCACGCGCCAGCGGCAAGCCGGCCACCTCGCTCGCGGTTTGCGCGACGCGGCGCAACGGGGCCAGCGCCCGCCTGATGATGATCACACCGGCCGTGGTCGCGGCGGCCAGCGCGATGACCGTGACGATCCCGAAGATGACCAGCATCCGCATCAGGGTGGCGTCGATGTTGGACATCGACAGACCGGTGACGATGACGTCCCCGCCGTTTCGGCTCGGGGCCGCGACTACCCGGTAGCGACCCAGCCCGTCGAGGTTGAGGGTGACCGGCTTGCGGCCTCCGGCGATCCCGGACAGCTGCTGCTGGGCGGTCGGGGTCAGCTCGGCCCGTTCGCCGCTGCTGGTCGTGTAGCCCGCGTCGACCGTGTTCCCGTGGCTGACCACCGCGGCGACCATGCCCGCCGGCTGGCCCGGGGCGTCCAGGAAGCGCGGGCCGGGACCCGGCCTGGGATAGACGTGCTGGTGCCGCCAGCTCGAATGCGGCGGCTCGGGGTACATGAGCGCCGAGCGGTAAGAGGTGCCGGCCAGTTGCCCGTCGAGCTGGGCCACCAGGTGGTGCAGCAGCGCCAGTTCGGTCGCCGCGGTGATGCCGACACACACGACGGCCAACACAACGATCTGGCCGACCAGCAACCGCAGCCGAAGGGACCAGGCCCTTCGCTTCTCAGCGGGCCGGCTTGAGGACATAACCCGCGCCGCGCAGCGTGTGGATCATCGGTTCGCGGCCGTTGTCGATCTTCTTGCGCAGGTAGGAAATGTACAGCTCGACGATGTTGGACCGGCCGCCGAAGTCGTAACTCCACACCCGGTCCAGGATTTGGGCTTTGCTCAGCACCCGTTTGGCGTTGCGCATCATGAACCGCAACAGCTCAAATTCGGTAGAAGTCAACGCAATTGGCTCGCCCGCGCGGGTGACCTCATGGCTGTCCTCGTCGAGCACCAGATCACCCACCACCAATTGCGCGCCGCTGTCCACGGTCGTCACCCCGGTGCGGCGCAACAGCGCCCGTAGGCGCAGCACGACCTCTTCGATGCTGAACGGCTTGGTGACATAGTCGTCGCCACCGGCCGTCAGCCCGGCGATGCGATCTTCGACGGCGTCCTTGGCCGTCAGCAGCAACACGGGCAGTTGCGGGTTCTCTTCGCGAAGTTTGTGCAAGACGTCGAGGCCGCTCATGTCGGGCAGCATCACGTCCAGAACAACCACATCGGGCCGCTGCCGGCGCGCGGTCGCGATGGCCGACGCCCCGTCACCGGCGGTGGAGATGTTCCAGCCCTCGTACCTCAGCGCCATCGACACCATGTCGGCCAGGACGGACTCGTCGTCTACAACTAAAACGTTAATGGGGTTGCCGTCTGCACGACACATAACAACCCGCTCTACGGAGGCTCGGGGCTGCGTCACAAGTTCCAGTATCCGCCGCGGACTGAGCCAATGCTATGCCGAAGCTTTGCGTGGCCTGTGAAACGGATCGTGCGACTGCTGAGCAGTCGCGCGATCCGTTCTTGTGCCGAAGCCGTTAATACCAATAGCGGCGACCGGCGACCGGGCGGCCGACCGAGCCGAGAATCCACAGGACCGCGCCGATGACCAACAGCACGATGCCCAGCGTGATCAAAATGGATACGTGGAAAAAATATCCAAGGATAAGCAGGATGATCCCTAAGATAACCATGTCGAATTCCTTTGAGTGAGCGGTTAGAGGTTGATCGATTGCATTGAACTTGGTTGCGGCAGATGGCAATCCGTGACTTTTGGATTGGCACCGAAGTAATTCAAGGGTCCAGCGATCACGGTGACCGCAACCGTGCCCGCCGAGGCGCAAGATGAGTTGTCGTTTTTGAAGTAGTCGCGCTGCCACGCCGCGAAGACTCCGATCAGCAACCACACCAACGCAACCGTCCCGATGATCCCGCTGCCACGCATCGTGACCTCCAATGTGGACGAGAAGAAGTTTTCTCGTGGACGTGACATTACCCATTTGACGTCTGTCTAAACATGCAATGGGTTATGCGGCAGGGCTTGTCGGTAGGGCATAAAGCCTCAGACATGCTCTGCGAGCCAGGTGGCGGCCCGCTTCTTCGACGCCCGGGACAGCCAGGCGTCCTGGATCAGCTCAGCTAATTCGGTTTTGCTGATTTCCGCCAGCCGACTGGCGCGCACCAGGACCGACGGGTGACCGTCGAAGTGGTCCGTGGTGAAGAACGGCGACGCGGGATCGGAAATCAACGCCAGCTTGTCGCTCTCGGATTCCACCCAGAGCATGATTACGTCCGCATAGCGCTCGCCGGTGTCGGGATCGGTCGCGTCGGGCCTAGGCGAGCGGAAGAAGACGAAGGACTTCCCGCCCACCTGGTAAATGGCATTGCCTTTGGGACCCTCCAGGCGCTGAACGTGCGGCATCGCGGCGGCGATCTCATGCACGTCGCTGACCCGGGCGCGTCGAGCAGCCATAACGGGCAGGCTACCGGGCGACCACCGGTTCAGTCGTTACCGCAGCGAGAGTCGTTGCAAGAACGGCAGTTCGGGGCCGGCCGCGCCGGGGCGATCAGCGCGCTGTGCGCCGCGCAGACACGTAGAGGGTGGGCGGCATCGAGTCCTCAGCACCCTGCGGAATGCTGCGGCCGTACCGCGCCATCAACTCCGCGAACGACGCCGTCGTGACGTCCCAGCCGCGGTCACGCAGCCAGCCGTCTACGGGCGTCCGCTCCTCGGGGTACCAGAGGTCGTCGAAGTCGGTGACCTCGGTGTTGACCAGTTCCGCGGCCGCGGCCCGCATCCGTCGCATGTCGTCGCGCTGGCGCTGCACGCGGTCGGGGTCGGTGAAACCCGAGTCGGGAACGTTGGACGCCAGCCAACTGCCCTCGACGCTCAGCGAGTCGATCCGCTCGAACAGCAGGTCCTGGGCCTGCGCAGGCAGGTAGCGGACCAAGCCCTCGGCCGACCAGACCGCCGGCTTGGAGGCGTCAAATCCGGCCTCCTGCAAAGCTTTCGGCCAATCCTGGCGCAGATCGATCGGAACGTTCACCAGTTGCGCCCTGGGCTCGGCGCCGTGCTCACGCAACGTGTTGGATTTGAATTCCAGCACCTTGGGCTGGTCGAGTTCATAGACGACGGTGCCGTCGGGCCACGGCAGCCGCCAGCTGCGTGCGTCCAGGCCGGCCGCCAGGATCACTACCTGCCGAACGCCGGCGTCCGCGGCGCCGAGGAAGAACTCGTCGAAGAACGCTGTCCGGGTGGCCATGAAGTCGACCATCAGCTGAAGGCGGTTACGCAGATCCGGCTCGATCTCGCCGGCCTTGGCCAACAGCGCCGGGTCCGCATAGATGCTCCACATTCCCTCGCCCGCCGCGTCGACGAACACGCGTGCGAACGGATCGTTGATCAGCGGGTTCTCGCTCTCGGTTTCCGCCGCGCGAGCTGCGGCGACACCCAGCGCCGTGGCGCCGACGCTTTGCGTGATTTCCCAGGAATCGTTGTCAGTCCGCGGCATCGCCAGTTCCCTTCCCCAGAAAGTAAGTTATGCACACTATTCTTCCAGTCGCCGCCGCCGGGTGCCGCCCGTCGCCGCTGCCCCAGCCTTTTTCTCAGACGGTCCACAGGTTGCAAGGGAGTGCCATGACGCCCACCCCGTCGCCTACGCCGAGGATGCCGTGCCGCTCAGCCCGGCCGGCGTCGCCCGCGGCACGGACGCCATCCGATTCTTGGCGAATTGCTCGCCGATCTACCGGATGCCAACTGGGACTTGCAAATTCAGCTTTTGGAGTGGGCCGCCGATCCGTCCGCCGACCGGGTTGACGACGCTGCTGGCACTTCCGTGTTCCACGGTGGCATGATCCGAGCGCAAACCGTCCGACACACGCCGCACCCGAAGGGCCGAGAAGTGGACCACGTGAATCTGGAAGCCGTTGCGGAGTGGATGTCCGGGCAGGGACTCGGCGATGGGCCGCTACAGGACGTTTCCGGCGTCACCGGCGGAACCCAGAACGTCATGCTGCGGTTTACCAGGGCCGGCCGGCCCTACGTGCTGCGGCGCGGGCCACGGCACTTGCGGCCACGCAGCAACACCGTGATCTTGCGCGAGACGAAAGTCCTTGCGGCACTGGCCGGTACAGACGTACCCCACCCACACCTGGTCGCCGCCTGCGAGGACCCGGGCGTGCTGGGCGACGCCGTCTTCTACCTGATGGACCCGGTCGACGGCTTCAATGCGGGCGGAGGCCTGCCGCCGCTGCACGCCGGCGATGCCACGGTGCGCCACGGCATGGGCTTGTCGATGGCCGACGCGCTGGCCAAGCTGGGTGCCGTCGACCACGTCGCGGTGGGTCTCGCCGATTTCGGCAAGCCGGAGGGCTTCCTGGAACGCCAGGTGCCGCGCTGGCTCTCGGAGTTGGAGTCCTACAACGAGTACGACGGCTACCCCGGGCCCGATATCCCGGGCATCGAGGAGGTGTCGTCCTGGCTGGAACGGCACCGGCCGGCCAACTGGACGCCGGGCATCATGCACGGCGACTACCACGCCGCCAACGTGATGTTTTCCCGCACCGGACCCGACGTGGTCGCGATCGTCGACTGGGAGATGTGCACGATCGGTGACCCGCTGCTGGATCTGGGCTGGCTGCTGGCCACCTGGCGTCAGCCCGACGGTTCCAGCGTGTTCAGCCACGCCCTGGGCGGGCAGGCCGGACTGGCCAGCACCGACGAGCTCTTGGAGCGCTACGCCGCCAACACCGCCCGCGACCTGTCGCACATCACCTGGTACACCGTGCTGGCCTGCTTCAAGCTCGGGATCGTGATCGAGGGAACGTTGGCCCGGGCCTGCGCGGGAAAGGCGGAGAAGGAGGTCGGCGACCAATTGCACGCGGCCACGGTCCATCTGTTCGAGCGGGCGCTGGGCCTCATCTCCAGCGAGGGCTGACCGACTAACATCCCTCTCGTGCCGCCTTATCCTGAGGAACCGGATTTCTACTCCGAGCCCACCGCGGCCGCGCGGTACGGCGGGAATTACGAGCCCGAGCCGCAACCGCCGGAGCCCCCGACGCCGTGGTACCGGCGCCCGGCGGCGCTGGTGGCGGCCGGCGCCATCGGGGTGATCCTGCTGGGTGCCGTGGTGTTCGCGGTGGTCAAGCTCACCAGCGGCTCGCCGGCGCCGAGCCCCGCAACGACGACGACGCCCGTCCCGTCCACCACGGCGCCGGTGACCACGACGGAGCGGGCGCCGCGGCACCACAAGGGTGGCGGCGGTGGGGCGCCGACGGAGACGGTGACCGAGACGGCGCCGCCGCCGAGCACCGACACCGGCACGACGACTGAGCCGCCCACCACGGTCTCACCGAGCACCGAAACCAGCACCGTCACGCAGACGGTGACCGAACCGCCCCGCCGGGGGCCGTTCCAGCCGCGTCCCTAGCGCGGCGACGTGCGTTCGAGCGACGGCCTGGTCCGCCCGGCATCGGCGGCGGATGCCGTTGCGTGCCTCGCCATTTACCGCCCCTACGTCGAGCACACGGTGGTCAGCTGGGAGTTGGAAGCCCCGACCGAAAACGAGATGACGGCGCGCATCGCCGCTGCCCAAGTGAGCCACGAATGGCTTGTCCTGGAACGCGATCACCGGGTGGTCGGCTTCGCCCACGGGCACGCCTTCAATCGCCTTGCCACCTACCGCTGGTCCACCGAGGTCGGGATCTACCTCGACGTGAGCCACCGCCGCACCGGCGGGGGCCGCGCCCTCTACACCGAGCTGCTGCGCAGGCTCGCCGAGCGCGGCTATCGGCAGGCGTTCGCCGGCATCACCCAGCCCAATGAGGCCAGCAACGCCTTCCACCGGTCGTTCGGATTCGCCGATGCCGGTCTATACCGGCGCGTCGAGTGGAAGCACGACAGCTGGCACGACGTCGCGTGGATGCAGCTCGACCTGCGAGCCGGCGCCGAGCCGAATGAGGCACCCGGCCCGATCATTGCGCCGGACCGGGTGCGTGAGTCCGGGGTTTAGCCGCCGGCCCCGCCACCGCCCAAGAAGCCGCCACCGGCGCCACCACCAACGAAGCCGCCGCCGGCGCCGCCACCCAGGAAACCGCCGCCTGCGCCACCACCGATTTGCTCAATGCTGATTGTCATGGGCGGAAAATATCGGCGAAAATCCGCGCCCACAAGAAACTGGGTCTTAACGATTCGAATCATTTCGGCTTGCCAAACCCCGCTAGTGAGCGCGCCCGTCTCCGACTGTCGATCAGGAGCTGCCACTGCTGCGCCCGGACCGCAGCCCAGTACTTTTGTGATTGCTCGACTTCAGGAGGCGGCACCGGATGTCGTCGGTGATGTTGTCGTGGAGATAGCGGGTGAGTTCCTCGCCGATCTGGCCGTTGGCTCCCATCAAGCATCACCCGACGTCATACAAATCACAAAGCGCGCCCGAAGGGATTCGAACCCCTAACCTTCTGATCCGTAGTCAGATGCTCTATCCGTTGAGCTACGGGCGCCTGTTCTTCAGTTGTCATTCCGTGTTGCCGCTAAAGGATCTAGCGGAGGCGAGAGGATTTGAACCTCCGGTCCCCTTTGAGGGGGACAACTCATTAGCAGTGAGCCCCATTCGGCCGCTCTGGCACGCCTCCCTTGGACTTTCTGAGGGTACCGACCCCTTTCCGGTCTCGCGGAACCGGCCATACTGTACACAGTCGCGACATAAACTGTCGAAGTGACCGCCCGCCTGCGCAACGAACTGGCCGGACTGCCAGTGTATGTCCCCGGCAAGAACGTGCCGGGCTCCATCAAACTGGCCAGCAACGAAACCGTGCACGGCCCGCTGCCCAGCGTGCACGCGGCCATCGAGCGTGCGGTTGCCGTCGTCAACCGCTATCCGGACAACGCCAGCGTGGACCTGAAGGCCGCGCTGGCCATGCACCTGGGTTGCGATGTCGCGCCCGAGCAGATCGCGGTCGGTAGCGGTTCGGTCACCTTGTGCCAGCAGCTGGTTCAGATCACCGCCGCGGCCGGTGACGAGGTGATGATCGGCTGGCGCAGCTTCGAGTGCTACCTGCCCATCATCCAGGTGTCCGGCGCAACCACCGTCAAGGTGCCGCTGACCGACCACACCCACGACCTCGACGCGATGCTCGCCGCGATCACCGACCGCACCCGGCTCATTTTCGTGTGCAACCCGAACAATCCGACGTCCACCGTCGTCGATCCGGACGCACTGACGCGCTTCGTCGAGGCCGTACCGCAGCACGTTCTGATCGCCATCGACGAGGCCTATGTCGAATACATCCGCGACGGCATGCTGCCCAACAGCCTGGAACTGGCCCTGAGCCGTGGCAATGTCGTTGTACTGCGCACCTTTTCGAAGGCCTACGGGCTGGCGGGGCTGCGCGTCGGTTACGCGGTAGGCCATCCCGACCTGATCACCGCGCTGGACAAGGTCGTCATGCCGTTCGCGGTGACGAACGTCGCGCAGGCGGCAGCCATCGCGTCGCTGGAGGCCTCGCACGAGCTGATGGCGCGCACCGACACGCTGGTGGCCGAGCGCACCCGCGTCAGCACCGCGCTACGCGAGGCGGGTTTCGAGCTGCCCCCGTCACAGGCCAACTTCGTCTGGCTACCGCTGGGCGAGCGCACCATGGACTTCACCGAGCAGGCCGCCGAGGCGCGCCTGGTCGTGCGGCCGTTCGCGGCTGAAGGCGTCCGTGTCACCATCGGTGCGCCGGAGGAAAATGACGCGTTCCTGCGTTTTGCCCGCGATTGGATTGCCCGCACCGAATCGTAAGGAGTCGCTCGTGGACGTCGCGCGAAAGAAGTTCACCGAGTTCAAAGAGCGCAGCGGCGCTATCGCGGATTCCGAGCTCGACGACTTCTGGGCGGAGCTTCAGCCGGCGACGATCGAGGACATGCTCGGCGAGTGGAAGGGCGGCGAATTCCAGACCGGCCACAAGATGAACGGTCAACTGGAAAAAGCCGGGTGGTACGGCAAGACCTTCAAGTCGGTCCGTGACGTGCAGCCCCTGGTCTGCTTGGACGCCGACGGCAACAAGTTCTCCAACGTGGAGATGGGCAAGGGTGAGGCCAGCCTCTGGCTGGAGGACTTTCGCGGAGAGGTCACCGCCACCATGGTTTACGACGGCCAACCGGTACACGATCACTTCAAGAAGATCGACGACGACGCCGTGATGGGCATCATGAACGGCAAGGGCGTCCGGGATAACGGCAAGTATTACTACTTCTACCTGGAACGCGAGTAGGTCTGGGCGCTCGAGTGTGAGCTCACGGCGTCGGGTGTGCGTCCGCGGTGGCGACACGGCGGGCGGTTTCCCGGGATCGATGCAACACATCGTCTGTGTGAGGAGTGTTGTGGGATCTCGTTTGTATCCGCCGTCGACGGTTTCTGCGTTTTGGGATCAGGTTCGCGCTGGTGTCAGTGTTGCTGAAGCCGCTGCGGTCGTGGGCGTGTCGGAGCACGCCGGGCGTTGTTGGGTCGCTCAACGTGGAGGTGTGAAGCCACGATTGAGCAAACGAGTCACTGCGGGGCCCAGGCCACGGCTAACCCAGCGTGAGCGAGTGGAGATCCAGGTCGGCGTGGGCCGCAACGAGTCGTTGCGTTCGATCGGCCGGCGGTTGGGTCGGGCGGCGTCGACGATCAAGCGGGAGCTGGACCGTACCGTGCGCAACCGCTATGACGGTCGCAAGTCGGGGTATCGGCGCAAGCAGCGCTTCGGGGCCCGCCAAAGCGGCACCACGGCCACGGTGCACTACGACGCGCTGGCCGCTGAGCGGTTGGCCGGGCAGCGGGCGCGTCGGCCCAAACCCGGCAAGCTCGGTACAGATGTCCGGTTGCGCCGGGAGGTGCAGACTCGATTGCGGTTGCGCCACAGCCCGCAGCAGATCGCGCGGCGGTTGCGGTGTGACTTTCCCGACGATCCGGAGATGTGGGTGTCACACGAGGCGATCTATCAGGCGATCTACGTACAGGGGCGGGGTGCGCTGCGCCGCGAGTTACACCAGTGCCTGCGCACCAAACGCGCACTGCGCCGCCCCCAGCATCAGCCCGGCACTCGCCGTGGCCGCATCCCAGGCATGGTCAACATCAGCCAGCGCCCACCCGAGGTCGCCGACCGCGCCGTGCCCGGGCACTGGGAAGGCGACTTGATCCTGGGCAGCACCGAATCCGGCTCGGCGATCGGCACTCTCGTGGAACGTTCCACCCGGTTTGTGATGCTGCTGTATCTGCCCGACAACCACGGCGCCCTGGCCGTGCAGAACGCCATAGTCGAAAAGATGACGGAACTGCCCGAGCACCTGCGCCGCTCGTTGACCTGGGATCAGGGCAGCGAAATGGCCAACCACATCGCCATCGCCAAAGCCACCGACATCTACTTCTGCGACCCGCACTCTCCCTGGCAACGCGGCAGCAACGAAAACACTAACGGCCTGCTGCGCCAGTACTTCCCCAAAGGCACCGACCTGTCCCTGCACGGCCCGGGCATCCTCGACAACGTCGCCGCCGAACTCAACGGCCGACCCCGCCAAACATTGGACTGGAAAACACCAGCCGAAGCACTCAACGAACTACTGTCAAAAAATCCACCTGTTGCAACGACCGCTTGAAGTCGCCCCGTACGAACACGCCGTGGCTGCACACTCAACGCCGTGGCTTCACACTCGCCGGGTCGCGGCCGGTGAACGCGACCAACTGCTCGAGCGCGCCGGCGTCGGCTGGGACGTCGACCGGGTCGGCGAATCCGGCTTGACCGCGTGACTCCGGCGTAATGATCTTGCGCGCCAGCCCCAGCACGTATTCGGACAGCGGCTCGGGCGCGTTGATGTCGTGTCCCACCGCGACGGCGTAATCCCAGGCGTGAACCAGGAATTCGATCGACAGGATGCCGCACGCCCTGTTCGCGGGCATCTCCCCCTTGCCGAACGGCACCGAACCGTCCAGACCGTGGCGATGCCAGGCGTCCAGCGCCGGCCGCGCCGCGGCGATCACCTGGCGCTCCACCGAGTCGCCTTCCTCGCGTTCCGGAATCTTTGCGCCGACCATGCCGCCGACACCCGAGATCGCGGTGAGCAGATGCCCCGTCAGCTCCGACACGTCGAATTCCGTACACGGGGTCCGCCGCGACAGGTCGTCGGCCGCGATGGGGTGCAGCACCCGCTGCAGCACTCCCAGGGTGTCTTCGGCGCTGTGCAGCTCGTCGGTGGGCGGGGAATGCGGTCCGGGTCGCAAGTCAGGAGCCATATTCGCCACGCTACGGTCTCGATATGGCGCAAGCATACGAATCCGTCACCGTCGAGACCAAAGACCACGTCGCACAGGTGACGCTGATCGGACCGGGCAAGGGCAATGCGATGGGGCCGGCGTTCTGGTCGGAGATGCCGGAGCTGTTCGCGGCGCTGGACGCCGACCCGGAGGTGCGCGCAATCGTCCTGACCGGCTCGGGCAAAAACTTCAGCTACGGCCTGGACGTGCCGGCGATGGGCGGTTCGTTCACCCCGCTGCTGTCCGGCGACGCGCTGGCCGGCCCGCGGGCGGTGTTCCACCGCGAGGTCAAGCGCATGCAAGCCGCGATCAGTGCGGTCGCCGACTGCCGGACCCCCACCATCGCCGCGGTGCACGGCTGGTGCATCGGCGGCGGCGTCGACCTGATCTCTGCCGTGGACATCCGCTACGCCAGCGCCGACGCCAAGTTCTCGGTGCGTGAGGTCAAGCTCGCCATCGTCGCCGACGTCGGCAGTCTGGCCCGCCTGCCGATGATCCTGAACGACGGACACCTGCGTGAGCTGGCGCTGACGGGCAAGGACATCGACGCGGCCCGCGCGGAGAAGATCGGTCTGGTCAACGACGTGTACGACGACCCCGAGGCGACGCTGGCCGCCGCGCACGCCACCGCCGCGGAGATCGCCGCCAATCCCCCGCTGACCGTGCACGGTGTCAAGGACGTCCTCGACCAACAGCGCAGTGCGGCGGTCTCGGAGAGCCTGCGCTACGTCGCGGCCTGGAACGCGGCCTTCCTGCCGTCCAAGGACTTGACCGAGGGCATCTCGGCGACGTTCGAGAAGCGCCCGCCACGGTTCACCGGCGAATGATCGCACGCCACGTACCCTCGCTGGGGTGACGACACCAGACGGCAAGATCCGCCTCCCAGCCGACCTGGACGCCGTGACGGCGATCGGCGCCGAAGACCATTCCGAAGTCGACAGCGCCGCCGTCGACCGGATCTGGCAGGCCGCCCGGCACTGGTACCGCGCCGGCTTCCACCCCGCCATCCAGCTTTGCATCCGTCGGCACGGCCGCATCGTGCTCAACCGTGCGATCGGCCATGGCTGGGGCAACGCCCCGAGCGATCCGCCCGACGCGGAGAAGATCCCCGTCACGCCCGACACACCGTTCTGCGTGTACTCGGCGGCCAAGGGGATCGCGGCCACGGTGGTGCACATGCTCGTCGAGCGCGGCGTCTTCTCGCTCGACGACCGGGTCTGCGACTACATACCCACGTTCACCAGTCACGGTAAGCACCGGATCACCATCCGGCACGTGATGACACACAGCGCGGGGCTGCCGTTCCCCACCGGCCCCAGGCCCGACGTCACCCGCGCCGACGACCACGAATACGCGCAGCAGAAGCTGGGCGAGCTGCGGCCCCTCTACCGTCCCGGGCTGTTCCACATGTACCACGCGCTGACCTGGGGTCCGCTGGTGCGCGAGATCGTCTACGCGGCCACCGGCAAGGAGATTCGCGAGATCCTGGCCGCCGAGATCCTCGACCCACTCGACTTCCGCTGGACCAACTTCGGCGTCGCGAAGCAGGACGTCCCGCTGGTGGCGCCCAGCCATGCCACCGGTCGAACGCTGCCGCCGGTGGTGGCCCAGATCTTCCGCAAGGCGATCGGCGGAACCGTGCACGAGATGATCCCGTACACGAATTCGCCGATGTTCCTGACCACCATCATTCCGTCGTCCAACACGGTGTCGACCGCGCAGGAGATGTCGCGGTTCGCCGAGATATGGCGCCGCGGAGGCGAACTCGACGGCGTGCGGGTCATCAGCCCGGAGACGATGTACGGTGCGGTAACCGAATGCCGAAGGCTGCGACCGGATTTCGCGGTCGGCCTGCAGCCGGCCCGCTGGGGCACCGGGTACATCCTCGGCACCGACCGGTGGGGGCCGTTCGGGCGTAACGCGCCGCACGCGTTCGGCAATCTCGGCCTGGTCAACATCGCGATCTGGGCAGACCCGGCGCGCGGACTGGCCGCGGGCGTGGTGAGCAGCGGCAAGCCCGGGCGCGATCCGGAGGCCAAGCGCTACACCGCCCTCATGGACAAGATCGCCACCGAGTTCCCCGCCGGTTGACACCCCGCTTCGGTGGGAACACTGCCAGCATGGCTACCTACCGAGTGCTCAATCCGAAGGGCGATGTCGTCGCGACCAAGGACATCGAAAGCGCCGACAAGGCGCACGCATGGTTCGCAGACGAGGCGGTCGAGGGCAGCGAACTGGGCTGGCGCATGGAAGTCGAGGAAAACGGCGAATGGCACTTCTTCGACAGCAGCGAAGGCGATCGCAGCTACTAGGGTTTGGGTCCCGACGGGCGGGGCACCCGAAAAGGCATGGACTCTGGCCGCTTCCGCAAGCTGCTCGACGCATCAGGGCCATTCGCGTCGGTCTCCTTCGATGACTCGCACAACACCCACGACGCCGACGCTCAGCTCGAACTGAAGTGGCGCGCACTGAAGGAGGACCTCGAAAGTCGGGGCGCCCCCCAGGCTGTCACTGAGGACATCGAGCGCGCCGTGCTGGACGTGCATCCACCGATCGGGCGCAGCGGGCGGGCTGTGGTGGCCGGCGCCGAAGGTGTACTGCTCAATGAACACCTTTTGCGGCCACCGGCGCAGGCAGTCGTCCGCTTCTCCGACCTGCCGTACATCATGCCGATCGTCGAATACGGCTTTCACCACCCCGACTATCTGCTGGTGGAAGTCGACCACACCGGGGCGGACATCACCCGCAAGGTCGGCTCCACGCTGCACAAGGAGACCGTCGACGGCGGCGGTTACCCCGTCCACCACGCCGCCGCGGCCGAGTCCGCGGGCTACGGTGATCCGCAACAGCGCAGCGACGAAGCCGCCCGCAAGAACATCCGCGCCGTCGCCGACCGCGCCACCGAACTCGCCGACGAGGCGAACATCGAGCTGATCTTCGTGGTGGGTGAGGTGCGCTCACGTTCCGACTTGCTCGCCGCGCTGCCGGAGCGGATCAGCCAGCACGTCGAACAGCTGCATGTCGGAGCGCGCCACAGCGGATATGACGCCGAGGAAGTGCAGCGCGCCATCGAAGCCGCGTGCCTACGCCGGCATCTGAGTGTGATCGACGATGCAGCCGAGCGGTTCACCGCCGAGCTGGGCCGGCAATCCGGGCTGGCCGCCGAGGGTCTGGACGCGGTGTGCTGGGCGCTGCGCCTGGGCGCGGTCGACACGTTGATCATCGGCGAAATCGGTGACGCGACCGTGGTCGCGGACGAAGCCTTGACGACGGTTGCGCCCAACGAGAACGTGCTGTCGGAGCAGGGCGCCGCTCCCGAGAAGACGCTACGGGCCGACGAGGCCCTACCCATGTTCGCGGTTTCGATCGACGCAGCGCTGGTGCGCACCGACGAGCGGATCGCACCGGCCGACGGGATCGGCGCGCTGCTGCGCTACCCGCCGCCGCACCCGCCTGAGGGTTGACACGAGCGGTGGCGGAGGGATTTGAACCCCCGGACGGTGTTAGCCGTCTCTCGCTTTCAAGGCGAGTGCATTAGGCCGCTCTGCCACGCCACCGCTGCTTAGGGTAGCCGGACTCGGTAGCGTGGCGACCATGCGCGCCATCGTCGCCGAATCCTCCGAGCAACTGTCCTGGCAGGAGGTGCCGGACGTATCCGCCGGGCCGGGCGAGGTACTGGTCAAGGTCGCCGCCGCCGGCGTGAACCGCGCCGACCTGCTGCAGGCCGCCGGCAAATACCCCCCGCCGCCGGGAACCAGCGAGATCATCGGCATGGAAGTGTCCGGCGTCATCGCCGATACCGGCTCCGGTGTCACCGAATGGTCTGTCGGACAGGAGGTTTGCGCGCTGCTCGCCGGGGGTGGATACGCCGAGTACGTCGCCGTTCCCACCGGCCAACTGCTGCCGATTCCGGACGGCGTCGATCTGATCGACGCGGCCGGGTTGCCGGAGGTGGCCTGCACCGTGTGGTCGAACCTGGTGCTGACCGCGCACCTCTGCGAAGGGCAGCTGCTGCTGATGCACGGTGGGGCCAGCGGCATCGGCACCCATGCGATCCAGATCGCCCGCGCGCTGGGCGCCCGGGTTGCGGTCACCGCCGGGTCGGAGGAAAAGCTGCAGACCTGCCGCGACCTGGGGGCGGAGATCACCATCAACTACCACGACGACGACTTCGTCGCGCGGCTGCAGGAGTACGGCGGCGCCGACGTGGTCTTCGACATCATGGGTGCCTCCTACCTGGACCGCAACATCGACGCCCTGGCCAGCGACGGGCAGCTCGTCATCATCGGCATGCAGGGCGGCGTCAAGGGCGAGCTCAACATCGGCAAGCTGCTGGCCAAGCGGGCACGGGTCATCGGCACCACGCTGCGGGGCCGTCCGGTCAGCGGACCGAACAGCAAGAGCGAGATCGTGCAGGCCGTGACGGCCAAGGTATGGCCGATGATCGCCGACGGCCGGGTGCGGCCGATCATCGGCGAGCGGATACCCATCGAGCAGGCCGGCGAGGCCCACCACAAGCTGGCGGCGGGCGAGGTGCACGGAAAGGTCGTGCTGACCGTCTAGCCCGGGGCCCGGCCATCGATCGGCCGGATTCCCGCCCTGCGCGCACAAGCGATAAGGGTTTGGGGACCTCAGCCCAGCGACGCCAACGCGCGCACCAATTGGTCGACCTCGGCCGTCGTCGAATAATGCGCCAGGCCGACGGTGACCGCACCGCCAACGTCGTTGACGCCCAGCACATCCAGCGCGCGGGAGCTTTCGTTGGTGACGGCCAGGATCCCGTTGTCCGCCAGGCGCTGCACGACCCGTTCGGCGGGGACGCCGTTCAACGCGAAGCTGACCACCGGAATCCGCACCTCCGGCCGGCCGATCACCATCACCAGCGGCAGCGAACGCAACGACGCCATCAGGTAGTCGTAGATCCGGTTCAGATACGTCGTGGCGGACTGCATCGACACAGCCAGACGCTCGCGCCGGCTGCCGCGGGCGGACTCGTCGAGCGACGCCAGATACTCGATGCTGGCCACCACCCCGGCCAGCAGACCGAACTGGTGGGCGCCGACCTCGAGGCGCGCGGGCCCGACCGCCTTGGGGTCCGGCGAGATGGAACTGAACGTGTTGAGCAGCGCCGGATCGCGGAACACGATCGCCCCGATCGGCGGACCGCCCCACGCCGCGGCGTTCACCGCCACCACGTCGGCGTCGGTTTCCTTGGCGTCGAGCAGCCGGTAGGGCGCCGCGGCGGAATGGTCGACCACCACCAAGCCGCCGACGTCGTGCATCAGCTTGGTCATCGCACGCAGGTCGGTGACCGTCCCCAGTGTCGCGGAGGCCGAGGCGACGGCGGCCAGCCTGGTCGACTTGCCGATCAGGCCCTCCCACTGCCACGTCGGGAGCTCACCGGTCTCGATGTCGATCTCGGCCCACTTGACCTTGGCGCCGTACCGGTGCGCCGCGCGCAGCCACGGGGCGATGTTGGCTTCGTCGTCCAGGCGGCTGACGATGACCTCGTAGCCCAGTCCGGCCCGCGACGACGACGCCTCGGCGAGCGCCGACAGCAGGATCGCCCGGTCGGCGCCCAGCACCACACCCGCGGGTTCGACGTTGAACAGATCGGCGACCGCGGCGCGCGCCGCCTCCAGAACGGCGGCACTGCGCTGCGACGACGGGTGCGCGCCCACGGTGCTGGGACCGGACCTGCGAAAGGCCGTCGAGACCGTGGTGGCGACGGAATCGGGGATCAGCATCCCGGCGGGGGCGTCGAAGTGCACCCACCCGTCACCCAGCGAGGGGTGCAGTCCGCGCACCCGGGCGACGTCATATGCCATGTGGGCCACCTTAGAGCTTCCGCTTTTCTGCGAAACTGTGACGGTAGCGGGTGCCACAGACGTTCCGGCCAGTCGGTGGCCTCCCGAGCCAGGGCACCCGGCCAGCCATACTAGTCGAGTGGGGCTCTGGTGCGGAACGCTCATTGCATTGTTTTTGCTGATAGCGCCCGGGGCGATCATCGCACGTATCAGTCAGCTGTCTTGGCCGGTCGCTGTCGCGGTCGGCCCGGCGCTGACCTACGGCACGGTCGCGCTAGCCATCATCCCGTTCGGTGCGGTCGGAATCCCGTGGAACGGTTGGACGGCGCTCGCAACGCTTGTGGTGGTGTGCCTGGTGATGACGGTTCTGCAGCTGCTGCTGGGGCGCTACCGCGACACCGACGCCGAGGCCCGCGGCATCGGCCGCTGGCCGGCGGTGCTGGTCGCCGCCGGGGTGCTGCTGGGCGCCCTGCTGATCATGTGGGCGGCCTATCGCGGCCTGGCCACCCGGTGGCAGACCATCCCGAGCACCTGGGACGCGGTGTGGCACGCCAACGAGGTGCGGTTCATCCTGGACACCGGTCAGGCGTCGTCCACCCACATGGGCGAGCTGCGCAACGTCGAGACCCACCAGACGCTGTACTACCCGTCGGTGTTCCACGCCCTGACAGCGGTGTTCTGTCAGCTCACCGGGGCGGCGCCCACCACCGGTTACACGTTGAGCTCGGTCGCGGCCTCGGTCTGGCTGTTTCCCAGCAGCGCGGCGATGCTGGCCTGGCAGCTGCTGCGCCCCGCCTGGGATCAGTGGCGTACCGCAGGGGTGGCGGCCACCACCGCCGCCCTGTCGGTGTCGTTCACGGCGCTGCCCTACGTCGAGTTCGGCGTCGCCGCGATGCCGAACCTGGCGGCCTACGGGGTGGTGGTGCCGACGTTCGTCTTGATCGCCTCGACGCTGCGGCACCGCGACCGCATCCCATTGGCGGTGCTGGCCTTCGTGGGGGTGATGTCGGTCCATCTGACCGGCGGCTTCATCGTCGTACTCTTTCTGGTGGCCTGGTGGTTGCTGGATGTGCTGTGGCATCCGGTGCGCGGCCGGGTCGCCGACGGCGTGACTCTCGCGGGTGTGGCGGTGGGCACCGCGGCGATCCTGTTGCCGCAGTTCATCAGTGTGCGTCAGCAGGAAGACATCATCGCCGGGCATTCTTTCCTCACCCACCTCAGCAAGAAACGAGGGCTCTTCGACGCCGTCTTCCAGCACTCGCGCCATCTCAACGACTTCCCCTACCAGTACGGGCTCATGGCGCTGGCGATCCTCGGCGGCGCCATGTTCGCCTACAAGAGGATTTGGTGGCCGCTGGCGGTCTGGCTGCTGCTGGTGGTCGTCGACGTCGACGCGGGAACACCGCTCGGCGGCCCGGTCGGCGCGATAGCCGGCGCGTTCGGCGAATTCTTCTATAAGGACCCTCGCCGGATCTCGGCCGCGATCACGCTGCTGTTGATGCCGATGGCGGGGCTGGCCCTCTTCGTGGTGGTGACGGCGGTCGTCGCCGCCATCAAGCGGGTGACCGAGCGGCGAAGACGGCTCCCCGCACCCGTCTGGGCGGGGGCCACAGCGTTATTACTGGTGGCGGCGACGGTATTGACCGCCCGCCACTACTTTTATCGACACCTGGTCCTGCTGGGTGACAAGTACGACTCCGTCATCATCGATCAGCGCGACCTGATGGCGATGGCATACCTGGCGACGCTGCCCGGTGCGCACACCACGGTGATCGGCAACGCCAACACCGACGGCACAGCCTGGATGTACGCCGTTGCCGACCTGCACCCGCTGTGGACCCACTATGACTACCCGCAGCAGATGGGCCCCGGCCCCAACCGGTATATCTTCTGGACCTCGGCCCGCAAAGGCGATTCCGATCCGCGGGTGCTCGAGGCGATTAAGGCGCTCAATATCCGGTACATCTATACCAGCACGCCGACTGTCCGGGGGTTCGCCGTTCCCGAAGGACTAGTGTCACTGGATAAGTCAAAGTCGTGGGCGTTGATCTACGACAACGGCGGTGCCCGGATTTACGAATGGCGCGGAAACGGCGCAACGCCACAGTCATAGTCAACAAAGGATGGTGAAGAGTTGAGTACCCGCAACGATGACGACGGCGTCGAAATCATCGGCGGCGTCGACCCGCAGATGATGGCGATGGCCGACGACGACGACGAGCGTTCCCTGACCGACCTGGTCGAGCAGCCTGCCAAGGTGATGCGCATCGGGACCATGATCAAGCAATTGCTCGAAGAGGTGCGGGCCGCACCTCTGGACGAGGCCAGCCGCAACCGGCTGCGAGAGATTCACGCGACCAGCATCCGGGAACTGGAAGAGGGCCTGGCACCGGAACTGCGTGAGGAACTGGACCGCCTCACCCTGCCCTTCAACGGGGACGCGGCGCCGTCGGACGCCGAATTACGCATCGCTCAGGCACAGCTGGTCGGCTGGCTGGAGGGGCTGTTCCACGGCATTCAGACCGCGCTGTTCGCCCAGCAGATGGCCGCCCGGGCGCAGCTGGAAAAGATGCGCCAAGGCGCGCTTCCCCCCGGCATGGGTAAGCCGGGCGGCGCGGCCGGGCACGGTCAGTACCTGTAAGCGCACTTGAGTAGTTGATGGTGTCCGGTCCGCACATCGAGACGCACGACGCGTGGGTGGAATTTCCCATTTTCGACGCCAAGTCGCGCTCGTTGAAGAAGGCCTTCTTGGGCAAGGCCGGCGGCACGATCGGCCGTAACAGCTCCAACGTGGTGGTGGTCGAAGCGTTACGTGACATCACCATGTCGCTCGAGTTGGGTGACCGGGTCGGTCTGGTGGGCCACAACGGTGCGGGCAAATCGACTCTGCTGCGCCTACTTTCGGGCATCTACGAACCCACCCGGGGCTGGGCCACGGTCACCGGCCGGGTCGCGCCGGTCTTCGACCTCGGCGTCGGCATGGACCCCGAGATCTCCGGCTACGAGAACATCATCATTCGCGGCCTGTTCCTGGGTCAGACGCGAAAGCAGATGCTGTCCAAGGTCGATGAGATCGCCGAGTTCACCGAGCTGGGCGACTACCTGTCGATGCCGCTGCGCACCTACTCCACCGGCATGCGGGTCCGGCTGGCGATGGGCGTGGTCACCAGCATCGACCCCGAGATCCTGCTGCTCGACGAGGGCATCGGCGCGGTGGACGCCGACTTCCTGAAGAAAGCGCAGTCGCGGTTGCAGAGTCTGGTGGAGCGCTCCGGAATCCTGGTGTTCGCCAGCCATTCCAACGAATTCCTGGCGCGGTTGTGCAAGACGGCGATGTGGATCGATCACGGCGCCATCCGCATGTCCGGCGGCATCGAAGACGTGGTGCGTGCCTACGAAGGGGAGGACGCGGCCCGGCACGTCCGCGAGGTGCTCGAGGAGAACGAGCAAGTGAGTCGGGTCGAGACACCCCTGGCCCAAAGAGCATCCGGGGATGAGTGAAACCGTCGTCGCCGTCGTCGTCACCCACCGGCGCCCCGACGAGCTGGCCAAGTCGCTCGATGTGCTGACCACCCAGACCCGGCTGCCCGATCACCTCATCGTGGTGGACAACGATGCTTCCGGTGAAGGCCCGGGCTCCGGCCGGGTCCGCGATCTGGTTGCCGGCCAACCGATTCCGACCACATACCTGGGATCCCGCCGAAACCTCGGCGGCGCAGGAGGTTTCGCGCTGGGTATGCTGCATGCCCTGGCGCAGGGCGCCGACTGGGTATGGCTGGCCGACGACGACGGACGCCCGCAGGACTCGAACGTTCTGGCCACCCTGCTGGGCTGCGCCGAAAAGCACGGCCTGGCCGAGGTATCGCCGATGGTCTGCAACTCCGACGACCCCGAACGGCTGGCCTTCCCGCTGCGGCGCGGCCTGGTATGGCGCAGGCGCGCAAGCGAATTGCGTACCGAGGCGGGCCAAGACCTGCTGCCCGGGATCGCGTCGCTGTTCAACGGCGCGTTGTTCCGGGCCGCCACCCTGGACGCGATCGGCGTCCCGGATCTGCGGCTGTTCATCCGCGGCGACGAGGTGGAGATGCACCGACGGTTGGTGCGATCCGGTCTGCCGTTCGGGACCTGCCTGGACACGATCTACTTGCACCCTTGCGGATCCGACGAATTCCGCCCCATTCTGGGCGGCCGGATGCACACCCAGTACCCCGACAACGACACCAAGCGGTTCTACACCTACCGCAACCGCGGCTACCTGCTGTCACAGCCCGGCCTGCGCAAGCTGCTGGTGCAGGAGTGGGTGCGGTTCGGCTGGTTCTTCCTGGTGACCCGTCGCGACCCGCGCGGCCTGCTGGAATGGATCCGGTTGCGGCGCTTGGGCCGTCGCGAGCGGTTCGGCAAGCACGATGCTGGAGGATCCCGATGACCTTCCTGGATGCGGCGGCACAGTCGCGGACGTTCACCCGCGCCCGGGGCGATCTCGTCGACGGCTTCCGCCGGCACGAACTGTGGCTGCACCTGGGCTGGCAGGACATCAAGCAACGCTACCGCCGCTCGGTGCTGGGGCCGTTCTGGATCACCATCGCGACCGGAACCACCGCCGTCGCGATGGGCGGGTTGTACTCCAAGCTGTTCCATCTCGAGCTCTCGGTGCATCTGCCGTATGTGACGCTGGGACTGATCATCTGGAACCTGATCAACGCCGCCATCCTGGAGGGCGCCGACGTCTTCGTCGCCAACGAGGGACTGATCAAGCAGCTCCCGACGCCGCTGAGCGTGCACGTCTACCGGCTGGTGTGGCGGCAGATGATCTTGTTCGCGCACAACATCGTCATCTATGTCGTCATCGCGATGATCTTCCCCAAATCCTGGTCGTGGGCGGATCTTTCGGTGATCCCGGCGCTGGCGCTGATCGTGCTCAATTGCATCTGGGTGTCACTGTGTTTCGGCATCCTGGCGACCCGCTACCGCGACATCGGCCCGCTGCTCTTTTCGATCGTGCAGTTGCTGTTCTTCATGACCCCGATCATCTGGAACGACGACACGCTGCGTCAGCAGGGCGCCGGGCGATGGTCGAACATCGTCGAACTCAATCCGCTGCTGCACTACCTGGATATCGTTCGCGCCCCGCTGCTCGGGTCACATCAGGAACTGCGGCACTGGGCCGTGGTGCTGGTGCTGACGGCCATCGGCTGGCTGCTGGCCGCCTTCGCGATGCGCCAGTACCGCGCCCGGGTGCCCTACTGGGTGTAGCCGGCTTTAGGGCCCGTCGAGCCGCCGCGCGATCACCACCCCACGGCCGGTTTTGACAGACGAAATCCCGCGGCGCACCTGTAAGGCTCAGCCCCACCGCGGCCGGGGCGGCGTGGGATTCGGGTGCTGGCGAGAAGACACGTGAACGGCGTGGACTCCCGGTTTCGTCGACAGCTGCGCAAGAAGGCCGTCGAGGTGCGTCTTATCGGTATGCCAGTGCTGCACCGACTCCGGGTCTGCCGATATCTCCGCGAGGACACGCGTAAGTTTCTCCGACGTCTTGCTCTCCTTACCGCCGCCCGCGCTGTCTTCACTGTCGGCTGATCTGGAACCCTCTTCTCTTGCAGGGGTTTTCACCGAAGCGCGGGCAGCGGCTCCGCCGGCAACGCCACCAGCCAGACCCGCCAGCGCCATCTGGCTGAACAAGTTGCCACTTTCCGCCGCAACCATCGGTACGGCTGCCTGCCCGGCGCCCTGCAACACCGTCGCGGCCAGTCTGATCGCCGGGGTGGCCGCAGCCCAGCTCAGTGGCACCGATAACGCTCCAACCACGCCCGCGCTTCCCACGTCCGCGGCCACCGCCGACGCCGCCGCAACCGGACCCGCCACCGGCGGATACAGCACCCCGGGCACGATCGGAACGGGGACCTCGCCGGTGTTGAATCCCCGCGCCAGCAGCCCGAAACCCAAGGTGCTGGTTACCAATGCGTTCCTGCCCGGCAGGCTCGCCGGGCTCACAAACTCATACAGCCTCAGGGCCGTCCCCAGCGGGGTCGTATTCAGGCTGGCCAGTGAACTCGCCGTCGTGGGCGGATCGGGCGCGGCGGGCGCCGCGAAGGCTTGCGGCGACGAGGGCGCCGCCAGCGGCTGTGACGTCAGCTGCGACAACATCGACTGCGCGCTGGTGCCGGCGGTTTGGCCGGCCGTGGCGGATTGGGCGGCCGGTCCGTCGGGGTTGGTGGTCCGCGGCGCCGGGGTGAACGGCGTCATCTGTGCGGCGCTCGCGGACTCGCCGGCATAGCCGTACATCGTGGCGGCGTCCTGGGCCCACATGTCCGCGTACTGCGCCTCGACGGCGGCGATCGCCGGAGTGTTCTGCCCGACAACGTTGGTCGCGACCAGCTGTGCCAGCTCGGCGCGGTTGGCCGCGATCACCGGCGGTGCCACGGTGCCCGCAAGCGCCGTCTCGTAGGCTGCGGCGGCCGCCCGGGCCTGGGCCGCGGTCTGCTCGGCTTGCGCCGCGGTGGTGCTCATCCACGCCGCGTACGGTGCGGCCGCGGCCGCCATCGCCGTCGATGACGGACCCAGCCAGCCGGCAGTCAACCCCGAGATCACCGACGAATAGGACGCCGCCGTCGCGCGCAGCTGGGCGGCCAGCCCGTCCCAGGCCGCCGCGGCGGCCAGCATCGGACCCGACCCGGGACCGGCATACATACGACCGGAATTGATCTCCGGCGGCAACACCCCGAAATCCATTGCCATGATCTTCAGCCTGCTGCTACCGCGTCGGCGGACCCGGTCGCCGCACACGACTTCTCGGTGGTGCCCGGAGTGGCTGCGAATGACATCTGCATCTCCTTTGGCTGGTAGGTGTGGACGGATGGGCGGCGCACGCCGCAACGGCGGTCAGTCTTCGGGGATCACGATGATGGTTGCGGTGGTGGCGGACCCGCCCGAAATGGCGCCCCCGCCTATCTGGCGGGCAACGGTCCCCCCGGTGCCGGCTGTGGCTTTTCCCGCCAAACCCGACAGGGCCATATTGCTGAACAAGCTTCCCTGGCCTTCAGTCGCGGCCGTCGCGGGCAGGGCATCGAGGCCGGTCTGCGGCAGTACCAGGGCGAGCGGCCTCATCGCCGGTGCGGCGCTGGCCCAGCCCTGCGGCACCGACAACCCTCCGACCAACCCGGCGTGACCCAGGCCCGCCGATACCGCTCCGCCCGTGGGGGCCACATTGATTGCGGGGACAGCCTCGGCGATAGGGGATGCCGCCCGGGCGAGGGCGCCTGCGTACGCCACTTGCATGTTGTAGTTGTTGAAGGGAGCGAGGAAGGACTGGACTCCGAGGTCGTACATGGAGCCGAAAGGCGAATATATGTGCATCGGATTGAAGGGCCCGAACCCAAAAGCCAAGAGGTCATCCAGCGATGAAATCGAGGGCGGATCAGCCGCCGCAGGGGCAGCTGCCGGCGTCGCAAGGCTTTGCAGCGTCTGGGGCACCGCCGAAGCCATCGGTGGGGAGGTCTGCGCCTGTGCGGCGTTGGCTAACCCGGCGGCTTGCGCGACGGCAACGGCCTGCGCCTGGGTGCCGGATGGGTCGGTGGTACGCGGCGACGGCCTGAACGGAGCCAACTGCGCGGCGCTCGCCGATGCACCGGCATAGCCGTACATCGCGGCGGCGTCCTGGGCCCACATTTCGGAGTACTGCGCCTCGGTCGCTGCGATGGCCGGCGTGTTCTGCCCGAACACGTTGGTCGCGATCAGCGACATCAGCAGGCTGCGGTTCGCCGCGATGACGGGCGGGGGAACCGTTGCCGCAAAAGCGGTTTCGTATGCGGCGACTGCCGCCCTGGCCTGGTTGGCGGTCTGCTCGGCCTGGGCAGCGGTAGTGCTCAGCCACCCGATGTACGGCGCGGCCGCCGTCGCCATCGTGGCCGATGACGGACCCTGCCACGCGGCGGTCAGCCCCGAAATCGCAGAAGAGTAGGAGGCTGCCGTGGAGTGCAACTCGGCGGCCAGAACGTCCCAGGCCGCAGCCGCGCCCAGCAGCGGCCCGGGTCCCGGACCTGCATACATGCGACCAGAATTGATTTCCGGTGGCACCAGACCGAAATCCACCGGTTATCCCTCCCCGTCACGGTGGTGTGACCTGCGCCACATGCATTATGGACCGCGTGGGTATACCCGCGCCTGCTGCTTGCAAACGATTTTCCCGCCGCTTCTGCCCCTCCACATCGAAACCGCCGCCTCGTGAGCGGTTCGGTGGACATCCGGATACATCCCGCCGGCCGCGTTCGCGAGGCGCTGATACCGGGCCGGGGTGCCCTACTGGGTGCAGCCCGGAGGTTATCCCACGGCCGGTGTTTTTCCGAGGCTCGGGCGGCACGAGAATGCGGTAGATCCGCCGCCTTTTCAGATGGTGGCGGCGGCCTCCTCGTGGTGTCACACTGGATCGCCACCTGAGCAACCGGTCGAAAGGTCCACCGAAGTGAGCAAAAACGTCCCATCAGCAGCGGACGCCGCGCGAAACAACCTCGAAGCGGAGCTGGACCGGCTACGCCAGCGGCGTGATCGGCTCGAGGCAGAGGTCAAGAACGACCGCGGCATGGTGGGCGACCACGGGGATGCGGCCGAGGCGATCCAGCGCGCCGAGGAGCTGGTGGTGCTCACCGACCGGATCACCGAGTTGGACCGGCGCTTCCGGGACGGACCGTCATACGCCGACGCCTCGGAGACGCTGCCCGGCGGCACCGAGGTGACACTGCGGTTCGCCGACGGCGAAGTCGTCACGATGCACGTGATCTCCATCGTCGAGGAGACACCCGTCGGCGGGGAGGCCGAGACGTTGACGGCGCGCAGCCCCCTGGCCCAGGCCCTGGCCGGGCACAAACCCGGCGACACGGTGACCTACTCGACGCCGCAGGGCGAGAACCAGGTCGAGTTGATCTCGGTCAAGCTGCCCCGCTAGCGATTGCCGGGGAGTGCCGCACCTGCCCGTTAGACTCCCCTCGATGGTTGCCCCACTACCCGAGTCAGCGGCTGAAGACTCCCCGGCGCGGCCGGACCTGAGGCTGACGACGCAGGTCCTCCGGTTCGTCGTCACCGGCGGCCTGGCCGGGATCGTCGACTTCGGGCTCTACCTGCTGCTGTGGAAGGTGGTGGGTGTCCAGGTCGACCTGTCCAAGGCCACCAGCTTCATCGTCGGCACCATCACGGCGTACCTGATCAACCGCCGCTGGACCTTCCAGGCGACCCCCAGCACCGCCCGGTTCGTCGCGGTCATGGTCCTCTACGCCATCACGTTCGCCGTGCAGGTCGGGCTCAACCACCTGTGCCTGGCGTTTCTGCACTACCGCGGCTGGGCGCCCCTCGTCGCGTTCGTGATAGCGCAGGGCACCGCGACGGTGATCAACTTCGTCGTGCAGCGGGCCGTAATCTTCCGCATCCGCTGAGCAGGCCAGGCTGGAATTGCCCGCCTCCTCAGCGGGACGCCCGCGTCCCGCATCGTCAGCAGGCCAGGCGGTACCCTCTTTGACGATGTCGAGCACCAATCCCCCGACCAAGCCCGCCCAGCTGATGGGCTTCGGGCGCACCGCGCCGTCGGTGGCTCAGGTGCTCTCTACCCGTGATCCCGAGGTGATCGCCACGGCGGTGGCCCGGGTGGCCGACTCGGGCGGTCCCAAGAGTCGCGGCGTGATCGCCCGCGGGCTGGGCCGGTCCTACGGTGACAACGCCCAAAACGGCGGCGGCCTGGTGATCGACATGACCGGGCTCAACCGCATCCACTCGATCAGCGCCGACACCAGGCTGGTCGACGTCGACGGTGGCGTCAGCCTGGACCAGTTGATGAAGGCGGCGCTGCCGTTCGGGCTGTGGGTTCCGGTGCTGCCGGGAACGCGCCAGGTCACCGTCGGCGGCGCGATCGCCTGCGACATCCACGGCAAGAACCACCACAGCGCGGGCAGCTTCGGCAACCACGTCCGGTCGATGGACCTCTTGATGGCCGACGGCACCGTCCGCACCATTACCCCGGACGGGGACGATGCCGAGCTGTTCTGGGCCACCGTCGGCGGCAACGGCCTGACCGGGATCGTGCTGCGCGCCACCATCGCCATGACGCCCACGGAGACGGCCTACTTCATCGCCGACGGCGTCGCCACCAGGGACCTCGACGAAACCGTCGCCGTTCACCTCGACGGCAGCGAGGCCAACTACACTTACTCCAGCGCCTGGTTCGACCTGATCAGCCCGCCGCCGAAGCTGGGCCGGGCCGCGGTCAGCCGGGGCAGCCTGGCCACGCTCGATCAGCTGCCGAAGAAGCTGGCCAAGAACCCGCTGAAATTCGATGCGCCGCAGCTGTTGACGGTGCCGGATGTGTTCCCGGTCAGCGCGATGAACAAGCTGTCGTTCATGGCGATCGGCGAGGTGTACTACCGGCTGGGCGGGACCTACAGCGGCAAGATCCAGAACCTGTCGCAGTTCTACCACATGCTCGACCTGGTCAGCGGCTGGAATAACGCTTATGGCCCAAGGGGTTTCGCCCAACACCAGTTCCTGGTCCCGCCGGACGCGATGGACGAATTCAAGGCCATCATCCGCTGGATCCAGACCAGCGGCCACTACTCGGCGCTGAACGTGTTCAAACTATTCGGGCCGGGCAACCGAGCCCCGCTGAGTTTCCCGATGGCCGGCTGGAACGTCGCCATGGACTTCCCCAACAAACCGGGGATCAACGAGTTCCTCAACGAACTCGACAGGCGCGTGCTGGAATTCGGCGGCCGGGTCTACACCGCCAAGGATTCCCGGGTCAGCGCCGAAACCTTCCACGCCATGTACCCGCGCATCGACGAATGGATCGCCGTGCGACGCAAGGTAGATCCGACGGGGGTCTTCGCCTCCGACATGGCCCGACGTTTGGAGCTGCTCTAAATGGTGCTCGATGCCGTAGGTAATCCGCAGACCATCCTGCTGCTCGGCGGCACCTCCGAGATCGGCCTGGCGATCTGCGAACGCTACCTGCAGAACGCGCATCCGCGGATTGTATTGGCCGCCATGCCCAGCGACCCTGGCCGCGACGCCGCGGTGACGCAGATGCGGGCCGCCGGCGCGCGCGCGGTCGAGCTGATCGATTTCGAAGCCACCGAGCCCGACACCCACCCGAAGATGATCGAGGCGGCCTTCGCCAACGGTGACGTCGACGTCGCCATCGTCGCGTTCGGCATCCTCGGCGACGCCGAGGAGCTGTGGCAGAACCAGCACAAAGCGGTGTTGGCCGCCGAAATCAACTACACCGCAGCGGTATCGGTGGGCGTCCTGCTGGGCGAGAAGATGCGCGCCCAGGGCTTCGGCCAGATCATCGCGATGAGCTCGGCCGCCGGCGAGCGGGTGCGGCGGTCCAACTTCGTCTACGGCTCTACCAAGGCCGGGTTGGACGGGTTCTACTTAGGTCTCGGAGAAGCGTTGCGCGAGTACGGGGTTCGTGTCCTGGTGATCCGGCCCGGCCAGGTGCGGACCCGGATGAGCGCGCACGTCAAGGAAGCGCCGCTGACCGTCGACAAGGAGTACGTCGCCAACCTCGCGGTGACCGCGGCCGCCAAAGGTAAGGAATTGGTTTGGGCACCAGCAGCATTCCGTTATGTGATGATGGTGTTGCGACACGTCCCGCGTCCCATCTTCCGCAAGCTTCCCATCTGACCATGCGTAACGCGCTGGCCACCCTCGGCCAGATGGCTTTAGCGGTGCTGGTCGCGGTCGCCGTCGCGGCGGTCTCGCTGGTCGCCATCTCCCGGGTGCAGTGGCCGGCGTTCCCGTCGTCCAATCAACTGCACGCTCTGACCACCGTCGGGCAGGTCGGTTGCCTGGCCGGGCTGGTCGCCGTCGGCGTCGTGTGGCGGCGCTGCTCGCGCCCCCGCGGCCGGCTGTTGACCCGACTGGCCGGTGTGGCCTTCGTGTCCGCGTTCACCGTCGTGACGCTGGGCATGCCGCTGGGGGCGACCAAGCTCTATTTGTTCGGCATCTCCGTCGACCAGCAGTTCCGCACCGAATACGTGACCCGGCTGGCGGACAGCCCCGCCCTGCACGACATGACCTACCTCGGGCTACCGCCGTATTACCCGCCGGGCTGGTTCTGGATCGGCGGGCGCGCCGCGGCGCTCGGCGGCACTCCGGCCTGGGAGATCTTCAAGCCGTGGGCCATCACCTCGATCACCATCGCGGTCGCGGTGGCGCTGGTGCTGTGGTGGCGGATGGTCCGGTTCGAATACGCGCTGATCGTGACCACCGCGACGGCCGCGGTCACGCTGGCCTACGCCTCTCCGGAGCCCTACTCGGCGATGATCACCATGCTGCTGCCGCCGATGCTGGTGCTGACCTGGTCGGGGCTGCGGGCCGGGGATCGCCCGGACGCCTCCGGCCGGCCGGGCTGGGGCGCGGTGATCGCCGCCGGGATCTTCCTGGGCTGGACGGCGACCTGGTACACGCTGCTGTTCGGGTTCAGCGCGTTCACCGTGGGGCTGATGGCCCTGTGGCTGGCCGGCGTGCGCTGGCGACGCGACCGCACGACCGGCGGCCTCAGGGCCGCCCTCGATCCGCTGCGGCGGCTGGCCGTCATCGCCGGCATCGCCGTGCTGATCGCCTGCACGACCTGGTTGCCGTTCCTGCTGCGGGCGGTGCACAGCCCGATCAGCAACTCCGGCAGCGCCATGCACTACCTGCCGGCCGACGGCGCCGAACTGACCTTCCCGATGCTGCAGTTCACGCTGTTGGGTGTGGTCTGCCTGATCGGCACGCTGTGGCTGGTGCTGCGGGCGCGATCGTCGGCGCGGGCGGGTGCCCTGGCCATCGGCGTGCTGGCGATCTACCTGTGGTCGCTGCTGTCGATGCTGACCACGCTGGCACGCACCACCCTGTTGTCGTTCCGGCTGCAGCCGACCTTGAGCGTGCTGCTGGTCGCCGCCGGGGCGTTCGGCTTCCTCGAACTCGCGCAGGCGGTCGCCGCCGCGGGCCGCGACCGCGGCTGGGGTCGCGGCGTGCAAAGCTCGATAGCCCCGGTGGCCGCCGCGGTGGGCCTGGCCGCCGCGATCGCGTTCAGCCAGGACATCCCCGACGTGCTGCGGCCCGACCTGACCATCGCCTACACCGACACCGACGGTCACGGGCAGCGCGGGGACCGACGGCCGCCCAGCGCCGAAAAGTTCTACGCCACCATCGACCACGCCATCACGCAGGTGACCGGCAAGCCGCGTGACCAGACCGTCGTGCTGACCGCCGACTACAGCTTCCTGTCCTTCTACCCCTACTGGGGATTTCAGAGCCTCACCTCGCACTACGCCAACCCGCTCGCGCAGTTCGACCTGCGGGCCGCGCAGATCAACAAGTGGTCCAACCTCAAGACCGCCGACGAGTTGATCCACGCCCTGGACAGCTGCCCCTGGCCGGCGCCGACGGTTTTTCTGATGCGCCGCGGCGCCGGAGGCAACTACACGCTGCGGCTGGCCCAGGACGTCTACCCCAACCAGCCCAACGTGCGGCGCTACACCGTCGATCTGCGCGGGTCGCTGTTCGACAACCCGCGTTTCGTCGTTCAAACCGTCGGCCCATTTGTGCTGGCCATCCGCAAGCCCGGGACGTAACCACTGATGAGCACCGACACCGCGCCTCAAACGGGGCCCCGTACCCCCGAAGAACTACCATCTAGCTCCGTGAACGACAGGGAAGCCAATCACCGGATCGCCCGGCTGGTTGCTTCCGTCGCCGGGTTGCTCGGCGTGCTGCTGGCGATCGCCACCCCGTTGCTTCCGGTCGACCAGACCACCGCCCAACTGAACTGGCCGCAGAACGGCACCTTCAGCAGTGTCGACGCGCCGCTGATCGGCTACGTCGCCACCGATTTGACCATCACCGTCCCGTGCGAGGCCGCCGCCGGGCTGGCCGGCGGCAAGACGGTGCTGTTGTCGACGGTTCCCAAGCAGGCGCCGAAAGCCGTCGACCGGGGACTGCTCATCGTGCGGGCCAACAACGACCTGGTGCTGGTGGTGCGCAACGTCCCGGTGGTGGACGCCCCGTTGAGCCAGGTGCTCAGTCCGGCCTGCGAGCGGTTGACCTTCACCGCGCACGCCGACCGGGTCACCGCCGAATTCGTCGGGCTGACCCAGGGCCCCACCGCCGAGCATCCCGGCTCACCGCTGCGCGGCGAGAAGAGCGGCTACGACTTCCGGCCGCAGATCGTCGGCGTCTTCACCGATCTGAGCGGGCCGGCGCCGTCCGGCCTGAAGTTCTCGGCGACCATCGACACCCGGTACAGCAGCAGCCCCACCCCGCTGAAAATGGCCGCGATGATCCTCGGGCTGGTAATGACGGCCGCCGCCCTGATCGCGTTGCACATCCTCGACACCGCCGACGGGACCCGGCACCGGCGCTTCCTGCCCGCCCGCTGGTGGTCGATCGGTGGGCTGGACGCCCTGGTCATCGGCGTCCTGGTGTGGTGGCACTTCGTCGGCGCCAACACCTCCGACGACGGTTACATCCTGACCATGGCCCGGGTGTCCGAGCACGCCGGCTACATGGCCAACTACTACCGCTGGTTCGGCACGCCCGAGGCGCCGTTCGGCTGGTACTACGACCTGCTGGCGCTGTGGGCGCACGTCAGCACCACCAGCATCTGGATGCGGTTGCCCACCCTGGCGATGGCGCTGACGTGCTGGTGGGTGATCAGCCGCGAAGTCATGCCGCGGCTGGGCCATGCCGTCAAACAGAACCGCGCCGCGGCCTGGACCGCGGCCGGCATGTTCCTGGCCGTCTGGCTGCCGCTGGACAACGGCCTGCGACCCGAGCCCATCATCGCCCTGGGCATCCTGCTGACCTGGTGCTCGGTGGAACGCGCGGTGGCCACCAGCCGGCTGCTGCCGGTTGCGATCGCCTGCATCATCGGCGCGCTGACGCTGTTCTCCGGGCCGACAGGCATCGCCTCCATCGGCGCGCTGCTGGTCGCAATCGGGCCGCTGCGGACCATCCTGCACCGTCGCTCCGCACGATTCGGTGCGCTACCGCTGATCGCGCCCCTGCTGGCCGCGGTCACCGTCACCGCCATCCTGATCTTCCGCGACCAGACCCTGGCCGGTGAGATCCAGGCCAGCATGCTCAAGCGCGCCGTCGGGCCCAGCCTCAGCTGGTTCGACGAACACCTCCGCTACGAGCGGCTGTTCATGGCCAGCCCGGACGGGTCGGTCGCCCGCCGCTTCGCCGTGCTGGCGCTGGTCCTCGCGCTCGGGATCACGGTCGCGATGTCGTTGCGCAAGGGCCGCATTCCGGGCACTGCCGCCGGGCCGAGCCGCCGCATCGTCGGGATCACCATCATCTCCTTCGTGGCGATGATGTTCACGCCCACCAAATGGACCCACCACTTCGGGGTGTTCGCGGGACTGGCCGGGCCGCTGGGTGCGCTGGCCGCGGTCGCGGTGACCGCTGCGGCGATGCGATCCCGGCGCAACCGCACGGTGTTCGCCGCGGTGGTGCTGTTCCTGGTGGCGTTGTCGTTCGCCAGCGTCAACGGCTGGTGGTACGTATCCAATTTCGGTGTGCCGTGGTCGAACGAGTTCCCCGCCTGGCATTACGCCTTCGCCACCGCGCTGCTCGGGTTGACCCTAGTGGTGCTGCTGCTGGCGGCGTGGTTTCACTTCGTCGCCCCGGACTCCGCCAGGTTCCACGGACCGCCCAAGACCCGGCTAGGGGCACGAGCGGCCGGAATCATCCAGGCGCCCTTGGCAATTGCGACGTGGGTGCTGGTGGTGTTCGAGGTGGCATCGTTGACCCTGGCGATGACCGACCAGTATCCGGCGTGGTCGGTCGGCCGCTCCAACCTGCAGGCGCTGACCGGGAAGTCGTGCGGACTGGCCGAGGACGTGCTGGTGGAGCAAGACCCCAACGCCGGGATGCTGACGCCGGTGAACGCATCGGTGGCCGACGCCCTGGGCGCGGGACTGTCGGAAGCCTTCACGGCCAACGGGATTCCCGCCGACGTGCGCGCCGACCCGGTGATGGAACGCCCGGGCGACCGCAGCTTCGTCAACGACGAAGAGAAGACCGGCAGCAACCAGGCCGGCACCGAGGGCGGCACCACCCCCGCACCCGGGATCAACGGCTCGTCGGCCCAACTACCCTTCAACCTCGACCCCGCGCGCACACCGGTGCTGGGCAGCTGGCGCTCCGGCATCCAGGTGCCGGCCCACCTGCGGTCCAGCTGGTATCGACTGCCCCCGCGTGACAAGGCCGGCCCCCTGCTGGTGGTGAGTGCCGCCGGGCGCTTCGATCCCCGCGAGGTCCAGGTGCAGTGGGCCACCGACGACCAGGCGACGGGCGGACACCCCGGCGGCTCGTTCCAGTTCGCGGACGTCGGCGCGTCGCCGGCGTGGCGCAACCTGCGGCTGCCGCTGTCGGCAATCCCGAACTCCGCCACGCAGATTCGGTTGGTCGCCGACGACGAAGACCTGGCACCGCAGCACTGGATCGCGCTGACGCCGCCGAGAATCCCGCGGCTGCGCACGCTGCAGGACGTGGTGGGCTCCGCCGACCCGGTGTTCTTGGACTGGCTCGTCGGGCTGGCCTTCCCCTGCCAGCGACCGTTCGGTCATCAAAACGGCGTCGACGAGACTCCGAAATGGCGCATCCTGCCCGACCGATTCGGCGCCGAGGCCAACTCACCGGTGATGGACAACAACGGAGGCGGCCCGCTGGGCGTCATCGAGCTGCTGACCAAGGCGACCACGATGGCCACCTATCTCAAGGACGACTGGTCTCGTGATTGGGGCTCGCTACAACGGCTGTCGCCCTACTATCCCGACGCCAAACCCGCCCACCTACTGCTGGGGACGGCGACGCGCAGCGGGCTGTGGGGCCCGGCCCCGCTGAGACACTAAGTCGCACAACGAATTCCGCCCCGCTTCCGGCAGCAGCCGAAAGCGGGGCGGATACCGACGTCAGATCATGGCAGGGCGGCGTTGAACGGGTGCGTCAGGGTCCAGCCCGGGTTCAGGAAGTTGGCGGCGTAGTGGCGCACCGGGTGCAAGTGTCCACTGTGCGGAACGTACGGGCTCGCGGAGGCGACGGCCGGCATCAGCGATCCGGCGATCGACAAACCGATGGCGCCCAACCCGACACCCGCGGCGATGCGCAGCTTCGAAACCTTCTTGGCCTTGACGTCGGTCTGGCTGTCCGCTCCGGCGATGTTGTGCTTCATGGTGGTGATTCCTATCTGCCGTACTGTGCGTATTCGCTTAGTTTCCTGGGCCGATCTGGATGACCGGCAACACCAGGTTGCGACAGACGGCTTGCCAACTGGTTCAGAGATTCTTGCGAAATTCTTGTGACTCGAGTTAACCTGCGGCGCAACCCTTGAGACTCGATATTGATGGGTCTAGATTTGCGGTTCGCGGCCCCCGGGTTCGGGGAGCAGCTTGGACATGCTGAGCGACGGTGATCCATGACCTCCGATCTGATGACCATGGCCCGCGCCGAGCGGAGCGACCTCGCGGAATTCCTTGCCACCCTCACTCCGCAGGACTGGGAAGCACCCACCCTGTGCACCCGGTGGAATGTCAAAGACGTTGTCGCGCATGTGATCAGCTACGAGGAGCTGGGCGCGCTGGGGTTGCTGAGACGATTCGGCAAGGGCTGGGTGGTGCGGGCCAACCAGGTCGGCGTCGACGAATTCGCGGCGCTGACCCCGCAGCAGCTACTGGAATTCCTGCGCGGTCATCTTCAACCACGGGGTCTGACAGCGGGTTTCGGCGGTATGATCGCGCTCGTCGATGGCGCCATCCATCACCAGGACATCCGCCGCTCGCTGGGCCGCCCGCGGGTGGTGCCGCCCGATCGACTCGAGCGGATCCTTCCCCTGGTGCCCAGCAATCCCAGGCTGGGTGCGGGGCGCCGGATCAGGGGATTGCGGCTGCGCGCCACCGATGTCGAGTGGACGCACGGCGACGGGCCCGAGGTGACCGGTCCCGGCGAGGCACTCCTGCTGGCCATGACCGGGCGTCCGGCGGCGCTGGCCGACCTGGACGGCCCCGGGCTGGCCACGCTGGCGGCGCGAGTCCGCGACTAGCATTCAGCCCGGGCGGATTTCGAAGATGAACTCGGAGCTGCCGATCCGGATGCGATCACCGTCTTGCAGGGTGGCGCTGCGCTGCACCCGCCGGCCCCGCACGTGCACACCGTTGGTGGACTTCATGTCGGTGATCAGGAAATCGGCGCCGGTATCGATGATCACGGCGTGGTGGCGGCTCACCTCGGTGTCGTCCAGGACGATTTCATTGTCGTCGAGACGTCCGATCCGGGTGGTCACTCCGTTGAGCTGATAGTGCCGCCCGTTCTTGTCGCGTAGCCGGGCGACCACCGGAGCGTCGACCAATGCGCCCGTCGACTCCGAGCGGAGGGTGCTCTGCTTGTGGGTGGTCATCACCGCCCGCTTGCCGGCCCGCTTGGGCTGACCGGGGCCCAGCGGCTCCTGGCGCAGGATGCGCTGCTGCAGCGCATTCACCGTCGGGCCCGGATCGATGCCCAGCCCGTCGGCCAGCGCCGTCTTCAGCCGGCGATACGCACCCAGGGCATCCGACTGGCGCTCGGTGACGTAGTAGGCGGTGATCAGCTGCGCCCACAGCGGCTCGCGAAACGGATGCCGTGCAACGAGCGCCTCCAGCTCACCGATGACGCCATCGGCGCGACCGCAGGCGATCTCGGCTTCGGCGCGCGCGGTATGGCTTGCCACCCGCTCCTCGAGCAGCATGCCGGCGAACGCGTCGACGAACGCGAAATTGTGCAGGTCGTCGAGCACCGGTCCGCGCCATTCGCTCAGCGCCGCCGAGAAGTGGCCGCTGGCCTCCTCGAAGCGTCCCACGGCGGCGGCCTGGACTGCCGCCGCCTTGTGGGCACGGAAGCGGCCCAGGTCGCAATCGGCGTCGGCGACATTCAGCTGATAACCGGGCGCGGCGCTGGCGAGCACCCCGGTCGGGTGGGCCACCACGCCTCGCAGCAGCCGGCGCAGCGTGGAGATATAGGACTGGATGCTGGTGCGCGCCGCCGGCACCGGAGCCTCACCCCACACCGCATCGATCAACGCGTCGACGGACACCGGCCGGTTGCGGTGGATCAGCAGCATGGCCAGCACCGCGCGCTGTTTCGGCGCGCCCAGCGGCAGCTGAGCGCCCTCGACCGTCATCGATAACGGTCCCAGGACACCAAATCCCAGACCTGCGCTCTTCACGCGCTGTCAGCCTCCCGGGGTCGGCGGGCCGCACTCGAGGCCTCAGCCCCCCCATTTTGAACGCAAAACCGCAACCAATGCTGAATCGGCAGGCGAGTTTTGCTGTGATTCGCGCCCGGTATTACGGCGTGACCAGCAGGTGCCGGGCGCTGCGCGGCCCCGCGTCCTCATCGGACAAAGGAGCGTCGCTTACGATCGAGCCTCGTGCCCCACGACGGTAAAGAGCGATCGCAGCGGATTCCCCGGTCGGTGGCTGCCGTCGCGGGAATTGTGGGCCTGCTGCTGTGCCTGTCCGTCCCGCTGCTTCCGGTGAAGCAGACCACCGCAACGGTCCTGTGGCCGCAGGGCAGCACGGACGGGCACGTCAGCCAGATCACCGCGCCCCTGGTCTCGGGAGCGCCCCGCGCGCTGGACATCTCCATCCCCTGCCCGGACATCGCCACGCTGCCCGCCAGCGGCGGGCTGGTGGTCGCGACCTTGCCGCCCGGCGGCATGGACGCCGGGAAGAACGGGCTGTTCGTGCGGGCCGACACGGACGTGGTCGTCGTCGCGTTCCGCGACACGGTGGCCGCGGTCGCGCAACGCTCGGCCGTGGCCGCCGGGGGCTGCAGCAGGCTGCACGTCTGGGCGAACGCCGGCGCGACGGGCGCCGACTTCGTCGGCATACCGGGCGCCTCCGGGGTCCTGTCCCCCGAAAAGAAGCCCCAGGTAGGCGGCGTCTTCACCGACCTGAAAGTGCCGGCGGGGCCGGGGTTGTCGGCCCGGATCGACATCGACACCCGCTTCATCACCGCGCCCACCGTCCTCAAGGAAATCGTGATGGTCCTGGGCGCCCTGGCCGTGCTGACGGCCATCATCGCGCTCGCGGTGCTGGATCGGCGCAGCCGCGGCGGCAGCACGCTGCTCAACTGGCGTTCGCCGATCGCCTGGCTCTCCAGGTACCGCCCGGGCACGCACCTGGCCAACTGGCGGCGGGTGGGCATCGCGACGTGGATCGCCGACGCCGGGGTGATCGCCACCCTGCTGTTCTGGCACATCATCGGCGCCACGTCGTCGGACGACGGCTACAACCTGACCATCGCCCGCGTCGCCCCCGGCGCCGGTTACATCGCCGACTATTACCGCTACTTCGGCACGACGGACGCTCCCTTCGACTGGTATCTGAGCCTGCTGGCCAAGATGGCCTCGGTAAGCACCGCCGGCGTGTGGATGCGGCTGCCCGCCACGCTGGCCGCGATCGGCTGCTGGCTGATCATCAGCCACTGGGTGCTGCGCCGGCTCGGACCGGGCCGCGGCGGCCTGGCCGCCAACCGGGTAGCGGTCTTCACCGCGGGCGCGGTGTTCGTGGCGGCGTGGCTGCCGTTCAACAACGGGCTGCGGCCCGAACCGCTGATCGCCCTCGGCGTGCTGGTCACCTGGATGCTGGTGGAACGCGCGATCGCGCTGCGGCGGTTGGCCCCGGCGGCGGTGGCCATCATCGTGGCGTTGCTGAGCGCGACGCTGGCACCGCAGGGCCTGATCGCCGTCGCCGCGCTGCTGACCGGCGCACGCGCCGTCGCCCAGACGATCCGGCGGCGCCGGGCGACCGACGGATTGCTGGCACCGCTGGCCGTGCTGGCGGCGTCGGCGTCGCTGATCCTGGTGGTGGTCTTCCGCAGTCAGACGCTCGCCACAGTCGCCGAATCGGCGCGCATCAAGTACAAGGTCGGCCCCACCATCGCCTGGTACCAGGACTGGCTGCGCTACTACTTCCTCACGGTGGAATCCAACCCCGACGGGTCGATGGCCCGGCGATTCGCGGTGCTGGTGCTGCTGCTGTGCATGTTCGGCATGCTGGTCACCCTGCTGCGCCGCGGCCGGATCCCCGGCGTGGCCAGCGGGCCTGCCTGGCGGTTGATCGGCACCACCGCCTTCGGTCTGCTGCTGCTGACGTTCACCCCCACCAAGTGGGCGATCCAGTTCGGTGCGTTCGCCGGGCTGGCCGGGGCGCTGGGTGCGGTGACCGCGTTCGCCCTGGCCCGGATCGGGCTGCACAACCGCCGCAACCTGACCCTGTACGTCACGGCCCTGCTGTTCGTCCTGGCGGTGGCCACTTCCGGCGTCAACGGCTGGTTCTACGTCGGCAACTACGGCGTGCCGTGGTGGGACATCCAGCCCGTCATCGCCAGCCACCCGGTGACGACGATATTTTTGAGCCTGTCGATCGCGACCGGCCTGCTGGCCGCCTGGCAGCACTTCCGGATGGATTACGCCGGGCACACCGAGGTCAAGGACAACCGGCGCAACCGGGTGCTGGCGTCGACGCCGCTGCTGGTGGTCGCGACCATCATGGTCGTCGGCGAGGTCGCCTCGCTGACCAAGGGCGCAGTGTTCCGCTATCCGCTCTACACCACCGGCAAGGCGAACCTCGCCGCGATCAGTTCGAGTCTGTCGAAGACCAGCTGCGCCATGGCCGACGACGTGCTGGTCGAGCCCGACCCCAACGCGGGCATGCTGCAGCCGGTGCCCGGACAGACCTTCGGCCCCGATGGCCCGCTCGGCGGCGTCAACCCGGTTGGCTTCAAACCCGACGGCGTGGGCGACGACCTGAGGTCGTACCCTGTGGTGACCAAGCCGGGCGTGGTGAATTCCACCGGGTCACCCAACAAACCCAACGCCACCATGACTGACTCCGCGGGCACGGCCGGCGGCAGAGGCGCGGTCGGCGTGAACGGGTCGCATGCCGCGCTGCCGTTCGGGCTGGACCCGGCCCGCACCCCGGTGATGGGCAGCTACGGCGAGAACACCCTGGCCGCGACGGCCACCTCGGCCTGGTACCAGCTGCCGCCGCGCACCAGCGACCGGCCGATCGTGGTGGTGACGGCGGCCGGCGCCATCTGGTCGTACAAAGAGGACGGCACCTTCACCTACGGCCAACAGCTGAAACTGCAGTGGGGCGTCACCCGTCCCGACGGCACCACCCAGCCGTTGGCAGAGGTCTATCCGATCGACATCGGGCCGGAGCCGGCGTGGCGCAACCTGCGGTTCCCGCTGACCTGGGCGCCACCGGAGGCGAACGTGGCGCGCATCGTCGCCTACGACCCAAACCTGAGTTCGGATCAGTGGTTCGCGGTCACACCGCCACGGGTCCCGGTGCTCGAGACCCTGCAACAGCTGATGGGTTCGCGAACCCCCGTGCTGATGGACATCGCCACAGCCGCCAACTTCCCGTGCCAGCATCCGTTCTCCGAGCACCTTGGCGTTGCCGAGCTTCCGCAGTACCGCATCCTGCCCGATCACAAACAAACGGCGGCGTCGTCGAACGGGTGGGAGGCCAGCGAGGACGGGGGTCCGTTCCTGATCACTCAGGCGATGCTGCGCACCTCGACGATCGCGACGTACCTGCGTGGCGACTGGCATCGCGACTGGGGATCCGTGGAGCAGTACTTCCGATTGGTGCCGGCTGATCAGGCGCCGGACGCCGCAATCGAACAGGGTGTGATGACAGTGCACGGCTGGAGCCGGCAGGGACCGATTCGGGCGCTGCCATGAGCGTCGCGACCATTGAGAACCGCGAAGACAAGGCGGCCGTCCGTCAGAACGTTCGGGTGACGCGCTGGGTCGCGACGATCGCCGGGCTGATCGGTTTCATCCTGTCGATCGCGACGCCGCTGCTGCCCGTCGTGCAGACCACCGCGACGCTGAACTGGCCGCAGAACGGCCAGCTGAGCAGCGTCACCGCGCCGCTGATTTCGCTCACACCGGTCGACGTGAAGGTAACCGTGCCGTGCTCGGTGGTGCGCGCCCTGCCGCCGCAGGGCGGGGTCGTGCTCAGTACGGCGCCCAAGAAGGGCAAGGACGCCGCCCTCAACGCGTTGTTCGTGGTCGTCAACGGCAAGCGCGTCGACGTCACCGACCGCAACGTGGTGATCGCGAGCGCGGCCCGCGATCAGGTGGAGTCGCCACAGTGTCAGCGCATCGAGATCAGCTCGACGAAGGCGGGCGCCTTCGCCACCTTCGTCGGGCTGACTGATCCGGCGGGCAAGCCGCTCGGCGGCGGCTTCCCCGATCCGAACCTGCGGCCGCAGATCGTCGGCGTGTTCACCGACCTGAGCGGCCCGGCCCCGGCGGGTTTGAAGCTCTCGGCGACCATCGACACCCGGTTCTCCACCACCCCAACGACGTTGAAGCTGGCCGCGATGGTGCTGGCCATCGTGTCCACCGTCGTCGCGCTCATCGCCTTGTGGCGGCTCGATCAGCTGGACGGTCACCGGATGCGCCGGCTCATTCCGGCGAACTGGCGCACGTTCACCCTGGCCGACGTCACGGTGATCTCCGGCTTCGTGCTGTGGCACGTGATCGGCGCGAACTCGTCGGACGACGGCTACATCCTGGGCATGGCCCGAGTCGCCGACCGCGCCGGCTACATGTCGAACTACTTCCGCTGGTTCGGTAGCCCGGAGGACCCCTTCGGCTGGTACTACAACCTGCTGGCGCTGATGACGCACGTCACCGACGCCAGCCTGTGGATGCGGTTGCCGGACCTGCTCGCCGGAATCGTGTGCTGGCTGCTGCTTTCGCGCGAGGTGCTGCCCCGGCTGGGGCCCGCGGTGGCCGGCAGCAAGGCGGCGAACTGGGCGGCGGGCATGGTGCTGTTGACGGCATGGATGCCGTTCGACAACGGCCTGCGCCCCGAGCCGATCATCGCCGTCGGGTCGCTGATCACCTACGTGCTGATCGAGCGCTCGATGCGCTACAGCCGGCTGACGCCCGCCGCGCTGGCCGTCGTCACCGCCGCGTTCACCCTCGGGGTACAGCCGACCGGGCTGATCGCCGTGGCCGCGCTGGTCGCCGGCGGCCGCCCGATCCTGCGGATCCTGGTGAAACGCCATCGGCTGGTCGGCACCTGGCCGCTGGTGGCGCCGATGCTGGCCGCCGGCACGGTCATCCTGACCGTGGTGTTCGCCGATCAGACGCTGTCAACGGTGTTGGAAGCCACCAGGATTCGCACCTCGATCGGCCCCAGCCAGGCCTGGTACACCGAGAACCTGCGCTACTACTACCTGATCCTGCCCACCGTCGACGGCTCGCTGTCACGCCGCTTCGGGTTCCTGGTCACGGCGCTGTGTCTGTTCACCGCCGTCTTTATCATGTTGCGGCGCAAGCGAATTCCCGGTGTCGCACGCGGGCCGGCCTGGCGGCTGATGGGTGTCATCTTCGGCACCATGTTCTTCCTGATGTTCACCCCCACCAAGTGGGTGCACCACTTCGGGTTGTTCGCCGCGGTGGGAGCGGCGATGGCCGCGCTGACGACGGTGCTGGTGTCGCGTGAGGTCTTGCGCTGGTCGCGCAACCGAATGGCGTTCGTGGCGGCGCTGCTGTTCGTGCTGGCGCTGTGTTTCGCCACCACCAACGGCTGGTGGTACGTGTCGAGCTTCGGTGTCCCGTTCAACAACGTGATGCCGAGGTTCCACGGAATCAGCGTGAGCACAGTCTTTTTCGCACTCTTTGTGATTGTCGCGCTGTGGGCGGCTTACCTGCACTTCGCACCCAGGGACCGCGGCGAAGGGCGGCTGGCGCGGGCGCTGACCGCCGCGCCCATCCCCGTCGCGGCCGGCTTCATGGCGCTGGTGTTCATCGCGTCGATGGTGGCCGGCATCGTTCGTCAGTACCCCACCTACTCCAACGCCTGGGACAACCTGCGGGAGTTCAGCGGCGGCTGCGGGCTGGCCGACGACGTGCTCGTCGAGCCGGACAGCAATGCCGGCTTCATGGCCGCCCTGCCAGGCGATTACGGTCCGCTGGGTCCGTTGGGTGGGGTCAACCCCACCGGATTCACGCCCAACGGGGTACCGGATCGCACCCTGGCCGAGTCGGTCAAGGAGACGGAGGTGCCGCAGCCCGGCACCGACTACGACTGGGACGCGCCGACCAAGCTGAAGACCCCGGGCGTCAACGGCTCGACGATGCCGCTGCCGTATGGACTCGACCCCAACCGGGTGCCGCTGGCCGGCAGCTACACCACCGGGGCGCAGCAGCAGAGCAGGCTGACCTCGGCGTGGTACCAGCTGCCCAAACGCGACGACGGGCACCCGCTGGTGGTGGTCACGGCCGCGGGCACGATCGCCGGCAACAGCATCCTGCACGGCCACACCAACGGGCAGACCGTGGAGCTGGAATTCGGCAGGCCCGGTCCCGGCGGCTCGGTGCAGCCGGCCGGTCGCCTGGTGCCCTACGACCTGTACGGCGAGCAGCCGAAGGTGTGGCGGAACCTGCGCTTCGCGCGCTCCCAGATGCCCGCCGACGCGGTTGCGGTGCGGGTGGTCGCCGAGGACCTGTCCCTGACGCCGGACGACTGGGTCGCGCTGACCCCGCCGCGGGTGCCGGAGCTGCGCTCGTTGCAGGAATACGTCGGTTCCAAGCGGCCGGTGCTGATGGACTGGGCGGTCGGATTGGCCTTCCCCTGCCAGCAGCCGATGCTGCATTCCAACGGAGTCACCGAGATCCCGGAGTTCCGCATCACCCCGGACTACAACGCCAAGAAGCAGGACACCGACACCTGGCAGGACGGCGTCAACGGCGGCCTGCTGGGCATCACCGACCTGTTACTGCGGGCCCACGTCATGTCGACGTACCTGTCCCATGACTGGGGCCGCGACTGGGGGTCGCTGCGCAAATTCGACACCATCGCCGACGCGCACCCGGCGCAGCTCGACCTGGGCACCGCCACCCGCACCGGATGGTGGTCGCCCGGGCCGATCCGCATCAAGCCGTAGCGTCCCCAAATGCGGCGCCCGGAAATGGCTTTGCGCCGTCATTATTCACCGGTTGAATAGTGCGCTGAATTTACGGTCAGGTAATTACCGGTCAAAGGTTTAGTGTCGCCATTTACGGGTCAATACTGATTTCGCTGTGATCCATTTCACATGACGGAATAGGTGGCCCTATGCACCCGCTGACACGCCTGGGCGGCTGTACGGCCGTTCTGACCGTTCTGATCGTTCCGGCGGCGAGTGCCGCCATCGGTACCGCCACCGCCGAAGGCGGCGGTACCACCGTCGTTTTCGACAACTATCTGCGGCGTTGCGATTTCAGCAAGGTCAGCATCGCCCCCAAGGTGCCCGGCCCGATGCTCGGTGACGCCTCGGCCGTCGTCCGTACCAGTGGGTCGCGTGCCGTCGCGGAGGTGCACCTGGTCGACGGCCCCGAACCGGGCACGCATTTCGACGTCGGCCTCATTGAAGAACCCCGTCCGTCCTCGTCGACGTGTGGGCCCGGGGATCCGGGCACCGCTTTTACCGGCATGGTCACCGACGGCGCGGGAACCGCAACGGCGACCGTTGCTGACGCCATTCGGCCGGGCACCACCGGCGTGTGGGTGATTATCGAACGGCCGAATGCAAACTCGCAGAACCCGGCGGAGTTCTACACGTCCGAGTTCGTGGTGCCGGTGAGGGCATAGCCATCGCCGGCACGCCGATTGACACGACCGCGGAGCCCAAGCAGGGGCTTCGGTCCCTATCTTGACGCTCACGTCACGTGCTGCGATGGAGGTAGCCACGAGGACCTGATGAAAGGGAGCGGTGTCGGCGCCATACGGGGAGACAAGCCAGCAACCAATCGCGCCGGATGAAGCCACCGGCGACATCGGTTCGGCACTGCGTGCCGACATCCGCGACGAAATCGACACCTCGTCGGCGGCCGCCGAAGCGGCGACCCTGGCCCGCGGCTCGGCGATGCTCGTGGTGAAGCGAGGCCCCAACGTCGGGGCGAAGTTCGTGTTGAACCAACCGGTGATGACCGCCGGGCGGCATCCCGACAGCGACATCTTCCTCGACGACATCACGGTCAGCCGCAGGCATGCCGAATTCCACGGCGACAACGGTGAATTCCGCGTCGTCGATCTCGGCAGCCTCAACGGCACCTACGTCAACCGCGCAGCCGTCGACGCCGCGGTGCTGGCCCACGGTGACGTGCTGCAGGTCGGCAATTTCCGGCTGATTTTCCTCACCGCCCAGCCGAGCTGACACACCTACGGACCGCCCGCTACGCGTTACCGCGGGACGATTCGCTCGGCGCGTACCGTCTGACCCATGAGCGACTACGCCGTAGAGGCGGTGGACCGGCTGCCGTTTTCCACTGACGAGAAGGCGCAGCGCTATGCGACGGAGAACTACCGCGGGGCCGTGGGGCTAAATTGGTACCTCACCGATCCCACGCTGCAGTTCACCATGGCCTACTACCTCAAGCCCGACGAACTGGAGCTGGCCGAACGCCACTTGACGCGCATCGGTGAGCTGATGGGCGGCCCGGTGGCGCGGTGGGCCGAAGAGACGGATCGCAACCCGCCGCAGTTGCACCGCTATGACCGGTGGGGTCACGACATCAGCGAGGTGGTCATGCCGGCCTCGTTCACGCAGTCCAAGCGGGCCGTCCTAGACGCCCAGCAGGCGCTGCGAACGGAGGCGCGCGAGGCGAAGATGAGCTCGTCGCTGCCCATGTTCGCGTCGAACTACCTGCTCAACCAGGCCGATATCGGCATGGGCTGCGCGCTGGGCACCGGCGGCGGCATGGTCCAGTCGCTGGTGGCCGCCTACGCGCCGCCCGACGTCGCCGAGCATGTGCTGGCCAAATTCGCCTCCGGCGAGTGGGCCGGCGAGACGGCGCAGCTGCTGACCGAACGCACCGGCGGCTCCGATCTGGGCGCGCTGGAGACCACCGCGACCCGCGATGGGGACGCGTGGTTGTTGAACGGCTTCAAGTGGTTCGCGTCCAACTGCGCCGGGGAGGCGTTCGTCGTCCTGGCGAAACCCGAAGGCGCACCGGACTCTTCGCGGGGCGTCGCCAACTTCCTGGTGCTGCGCACCCGTCGGGACGGCTCGCGCAACGGGGTGCGGGTCCGGCGGCTGAAGGACAAGCTGGGCACCCGGTCGGTGGCCTCGGGTGAGGTCGAATTCGTCGACGCCGAAGCGTTTCTGCTGTCCGGCGAGCCCACCGATGACACCGCGGGGCCGTCAGACGGCAAGGGGCTGGGACGCATGATGGAGCTGACCAACGCCGCCCGGCTGGGCATCGCCCTGTTCGGGCTGGGTAACGCCCGCCGCGCGCTCGTTGAATCGCTGTGTTATGCCCGGCAACGCCGGGCGTTCGGCGGTGCGCTCATCGACAAGCCGCTGATGCGGCGCAAGCTCGCCGAACTGATCGTCGACGTCGAGGCCGCGCAGGCGCTGGTATTCGACGGCACCGGGGCCACCAACCATCGTCAGCCGCGCAGCATGCGGCAACGCATCGCCGTGCCGGTGACCAAGCTCAAGGTGTGCCGGCTGGGGATCACCGCGGCCTCGGATGCGATCGAAATCCACGGTGGCAACGGCTATATCGAGACGTGGCCGGTGGCGCGGCTGCTGCGCGACGCGCAGGTGAACACCATCTGGGAGGGCCCGGACAACATCCTGTGCCTGGATGTACGACGGGGGATCGAGCAGACGCGCGCACACGAGACGCTCCTGGCGCGGCTGCGCGACGCGGTGTCGGTCGCCGACGACGGTGAAGCCACCCGGCTGGTCGCCGGCCGGATCGAGGATCTGGACACGGCGATCACCGCGTGGACCAAGCTCGACAGGGAGGTGGCCGAGGCGCGGCTGTTCCCGCTGGCCCAGTTCATGGGCGACGTCTATGCCGGTGCGTTGCTCATCGAGCAGGCGGCCTGGGAGCGGGCCGAGCGCGGTGGCGAGCGCAAGGCGCTCGTCGCGTCGCTCTACGCGCAGCGCCATCTCGCCGATCGCGGGGCGCTGCGCGGGATCGACGACGACTCCGACGAGGCGCTGGAGCGCTTCGAGGAGCTGGTCGACGGCGCGTTCACGGGCTAGGACTGACCGCGGGGTTCCACCGGCCGACATCCGGCCAACTGGGACGTCGCTGGGAATCTCCTGGAGAGCGCGGGCGGGCCGGCGGAGCGGGTACGCCTACGTCCAGATGCATGGCTGTCGGTCAGGTCTGGAGGGCTGAGCAATGTCGCCCATCACCAGGGGTCCCATGGGTAGTTCGACGTCCGGGCTGCGCCTGGTCAGCCGAAAGCCGAGCCATTTCCGCAGCGGCCGGTGGTACCTGTTGGCCGACGGCGTGCTGCTGATCGGCCTGGGTGTTGCCGGCTTCGTCTCCGCCGCATTCCATCCGCACGCCCCGCCCACCGGCGCCCCCGTCCTGTGGCTCGCGTTGACGCCTTGGCACAGCGCGCTGTTGGCGGGGCTCGGTGCGCTCGCCGTGATCGGGGTCGTCCAGCGGCACGCGGCGATCGCCGCGACCGCGCTCTGCACGGTGGTGTTCGCGGCCCTGGTGATCATCGGCGCGGTCGCCGCGGCACACCATGCGCCGGGCCCGCTCGGCTTCGAGGCGCGCGACATCGTGTTGCACGGCGTGCTGGCGGCGATCAGTTTCGCCGTGCTGTATTGGCTCCTCCCGGATGTTTTGGAAGGGCCGGATTGGGTCCCGCGAAAGCAAACCGGCAATCGGGCACGCCGACGGGATAGCGGCCGCACCTGATATCACGTGCGATAGCAGACGAACCTAGACCGGGATCAACCCGTGCTTGCGGGCGGTGCGGAACCACAGCTGCTTTTCCCGCAGCAGCTTCAGCGACTTGCGCAGCAGCAGCCGGGTCTCGTGCGGGTCGATGACCGCGTCGATGAAGCCGCGCTCTGCGGCGGTCCACGGGATCGCCATGTTGAGGTTGTAGCCCTCGATGAAGTCCTTCTTGATCTGCTGCGCCTCGGGCGTGGTGGGGTCGGGGAACCGCTTCATCAGCAGCTGCGCCGCCCCCTCGGCGCCGATCACCGCGATGCGCGCGGTCGGCCAGGCGAAGTTGAAGTCGGCGGTCAACTGCCGCGACCCCATCACGGCGTACGCGCCGCCGTAGGACTTGCGGACCGTGATGGTCACCTTCGGCACGTCGGCCTCGACGACCGAGTACAGGAACCGGCCGCCGCGCTTGATGATGCCGTTCTTCTCCTGCTCGGCGCCCGGCAGGAAGCCGGGCGTGTCCACCACGAAAACGAGTGGGGTGTTGAACGCGTCGCAGAACCGGATGAAGCGCGCCGCCTTGTCGGAGGCCTCGTTGTCGATCGACCCGGACAGGTGCATGGGCTGGTTGGCGATCACGCCGACCGGGCGCCCGTCGACGCGGGCGAACCCGGTGATGATGGCCGGCCCGTGCTGCGCGGCCACCTCGAGGAAGTCGCCGTCGTCGAAGATCCGCAGCAGGATCTCGTGCATGTCGTAGGCCATGTTGTCCGAATCCGGCACGATCGAATCGAGCTCCAGATCGGTCGGGGTCGTCTCGGGCTCCAGGCCGGGGTTGATGATCGGCGGCTCGCTGACGGCGCTCGACGGCAGGAACGACAGGAAGTCGCGCACGTACTGGAACGCCTCGGCCTCGGAGTTCACCACCTGGTGGATGTTGCCGTAGCGGGCCTGCGCGTCGGAGCCACCGAGCTCGTCGAGGGTGACGTCCTCGCCAGTGACCTCGCGGATCACGTCCGGCCCGGTGACGAAGAAGTAGCCCTGATCGCGCACCGAGACCAGCAGGTCGTCCTGGATCGGCGAATACACCGCTCCCCCAGCGCATTTGCCGAAGATCAGGGAGATCTGCGGCACCAGCCCGGACAGCGCCTCGTGGCGGCGGCCCAGTTCGGCGTACCACGCCAGCGAGGTCACGGCATCCTGGATCCGCGCGCCGCCCGAGTCCTGAATGCCGATGATCGGACAGCCGACCATCGCGCACCACTCCATCAGCCGGGCAACCTTGCGGCCGAACATCTCGCCCACCGTGCCCTGGAACACGGTCTGGTCGTGGGAGAACACCCCGACCGGCCGGCCGTCGATCATGCCGTGCCCGGTGACGCACCCGTCGCCGTAGAGCGCGTTCGGGTCGTTCGGCGTCTTGGCCAGCGCGCCGATCTCCAGGAAGGTGCCCGGGTCGACCAGCGCGTGGATGCGGGCGCGGGCGCTGGGGATGCCCTTCTTGTCGCGCTTGGCGACGGCCTTCTCACCGCCGGGCTCTTTAGCCAGTTCCAGGCGGCGGTACAGCTCCGCCAGTTTCTCGGCGGTGGTGTGCTGGATGGGGGCGGGCGCCATCTCCGTCACTACTTGCCTACCTCACTCGTCTGACTGGTTTCGGCCTCCACCTTATGCAGCACGTCGGAGAGGTGAGCACCGACCTTGCCGATGATCGGTTCGTCGATCGCCTGAATGTGCTCGCCACCGATCGGCACCACCTCGAGGTCGGCCACGTACTCACCCCAGCCGCCGTCGGGCTGGCGGATCGCGTATCGCGGCTCGAACTCGATGACGTCGTCGTGGTAGCGATCGGCCATGTAGAGGGTCACGTGGCCGTCGTACGGCTCGATCTGAACGGTTTCGAGGGCGCGGTTGTCCAGGTAGGACGTCCGCTGGTGCTCGACGATGCCGCCCGGGATCTGCACGCCGCTCTGCTGGACGATGTCCAGCACGAACTTGACCTGCCCCTCGTCGTCGAGCTCTTCGAGCTGCTCGTAGGGGATCGCGGGAATCTCCACATTGAAGGTCCGCTCGGCGAACCTCGCGTACCGGTCCCAGCGCTTGCGGGTCTCCTCCTGCGTCTGCGGGATCTCCTCGCCGGCGCGCACCGTGTCGATCATCCCGACGAAGCGCACGTCTTCACCCGCCCGCTTCAAACCGATCGCGCAGGCATAGGCCAGCGCGCCGCCCAGCGACCATCCGGCCAGGATGAACGGCTTGCCCGCGTTCATCTCCAGCAGCTTCGGCACGTACTGGGCGGCCCGTTCCTGAACGGTGCCCTCCACGCGCTCGAACCCGTACATCGGGGTGTCCGCCGGCAATCGTTTCAGCAGCGGCTCGTAGACCACGGTCGAACCGCCGGCCGGGTGGAACACGAACACCGCCGGTTTGGCGCTGCCCTCGGGGCGCGCCCGCAGGGTGCGGACGAAGCCGTCGATCTGCCCGGCCTCCAGGTACTGACGGACCTTCTCCGCCAGCGCCTCGATGGTGTCCGACGTCAGGACGTCCTCGGCGGTGACGGCGCCGTCGGCGCGCTCGGAGAGCCGCTCCGCCATCTTGGCCGCGGTGTCCTCGTCAAGCTTGGGCAGCGGGTTGAAGATGCCGCCCGGCGACTTGCCGGTGACGATCGCCCAGGTGGCGAAGGTGACCCGCTCGGCGGCATCACGCGGCGGCACATCGGAATTCAGCGCCTTGGCCACCGCCTCCTGGCTGAGCGCTCCGGCCAGATCCGGCTTGGCGCCGTTGGTCGCCGCGCCCTTCGGGCCGGACGGATCCGTCGGTGGCGGCGGGATCGCCGCGTCCGACGGCGTTGGTGACGGCTGAGTCTCGGGCTCGGCCTGCGGGTCCGGCGCGGGTGCGGCGGCCGTTGTCGGCGTTGCCCCGCTGAGCAGCTGGGCCTGCTCCTTGGCGATCTCCTCGGGCGTCAACGTCTTCTGGTGCTCGTGCAGCTGCTGGACCTCGTCGCGGTGCTCGATCGCGTACTCGATCAGCTTCTCGATGGCGTAAAGATTGGCGTCGCGCACGGCGGTCAACTGGATGGGCGGCAGGTCGAAGTCGTATTCGACGCGGTTCTTGATCCGCACCGCCATCAGCGAGTCCAGGCCGAGCTCGATCAGCGGCACCTCCCACGGCAGGTCCTCGGGCTCGTAACCCATTGCGGCCGAGACGATCAGGCCCAGCCGCTCGCCGACGGTCTCGCCGGAATCGGGTGTCCATCGGCCCACGCTGGACGGCAGGTAGCGGTTGGTCAGGCTGTCCGACAGCGTCTCGGCGTCGGCCTCCTCGGCCGGCGCCTCGGGCGCCTCAACCGCGGCGGTCGTGGTCGGCGCGGCAATGGCCACCCCGGCGCCCACCGCGGTCGGCAACGCGGCCACACTCTGGCCGGCCCGCGACACCAGCGCGTCGTAGACCAGGGTGAAGGACTCGTCGATGCGGGCGTGCACCTGCACCGAGGCGCCGCCGGGGTGCCGGGTCATCGTGGTGACCAGCCGGGCGCCCGCGCCGGGCACCGCGCGCTGTTCGGAGGCCACCAGTTGGGCATCCGAAAGCACCTGGGCCGCGGCCGATCTCACCAGTGCGGCCAGGTCCGTCTCGCCGTTGCGCGGCGCGTACTCCCAGACGTGGCGCCCGTCCGGCAACGCGACGTGGGTCCCCGGCATGATCACCGAGCCGTCGCCGGAGAAATGCACGTCCAGCCAGTGCTCTTTGCGCTTGAACTTCGTCAGCGGAATGTTCGCGTAATCGTCGGGCCCCTTGGCGCGGCTGAACAGGGTGCGGATGTCCAGGTCGTGGCCGTGCACGTAGAGCTGCGCCATCGCCGAGATCATCGACTCGACATCGTCCTGCTTTTTGGCCAGCGTCGGAATCAGTTGCGCGTCATGAAGACCCGCGGCGGCGGTGGTCAGCCCGATCTGCATCAGCGCCACGGGGTTGGGCGCGAGCTCCAGGAAGGTGGTGTAACCGCTGTCGACGGCGTTGCGCACGCCGTGGGTGAAGTAGACCGAATGCCGCATCCCCTTGACCCAGTAGGCGACATCGTGGATCGGCTCGCCACCGGGCTTGATGTAGCTGCCCTCGTGCACCGTGGAGAAGATGCCGACGGTCGGGCTCAGCGGCTGGATGCCCTGCAGCTCGGCGGCGAACTCACCGAGCAGCGGGTCCATCTGCGACGTGTGGCCAGCCCCCTTGGTCTGCAGCTTGCGGGCGAAGCGGCCCTCGGCCTCGGCACGGGCGACGATCGCGTCGATCTGCTCGGGCGGACCACCGATCACGGACTGGCTGGGCGCGGCGTAGACGCACACCTCCAGGCCCGGGAAGTCGGCGAACACCGTCTTGAGCTCGTCGGCGGAGTACTCGACGAGCGCCATGAACCGGATGTACTCGCCGAACAGCATCGCCTCGCCCTCGCCCATCAGGTGCGAGCGGGACGCGATCACGCGGGCCGCGTCGGCCAGCGACAGGCCGCCGGCGAAGTACGCCGATGCGGGCTCACCGAGCGACTGGCCAATCACCGCGGCGGGTTTGGCGCCGTGGTGTTTGAGCAGCTCGCCGAGCGCGATCTGGATCGCGAAGATGACGACGTTGCTGGTTTCGATGCCGTACTCGTGCGAGTCGTCGAGGATCAGCTCGAGCACCGAGTAACCGCGCTCGTCCTGGATCAGCGCGTCGACCTTCTCGATCCACTCGGCGAAGACCTCGTTGCGCAGATACAGGCTCTTGCCCATCTTGCGGTGCTGGGCACCGAAGCCGGCCATCGCCCACACCGGGCCGCTGGTCACCGGTCCGTCGGTGCTGAACACGTTGGGTCGCTGCTTGCCTTCGGCGATCGCGCGCAGGCCCTTGATGGCCTCTTCGTGGTCGTGGGCCAGCACCACCGCACGCGAGCGGCCGTGGTTGCGCCGCGACAGCGACCGACCGATGGATTCCAGCGACGACGCCTGCCCTTCCGGGCTTTCCATCCAGTCCGCGAGCTCGGCGGCCGCGGCCTTCTTGCGCGACGTCAAAAACGCCGACACCGCGAGCGGGATCAGCGGCTTGGTCGGTTCCGATTCCTCTTGTGCGGCAAGCTCTTCCAGCGCGATCGCCTTGAGGCGCAGCGCCTCGTCGGTGACACCCGGCAGCTCGTAGTCCGGCTCGGCCGCCTCGGAAGGGTCGGGGATGATGTTGCCGAAGTCGTCGAACCGCAGCGAGTGGCTTTCCAGGGTGGGCGCCTCGGCCGCGTCGGCGGCCGGCTCACCGGCCGCGGGCTGCGGTTCGGGTTCGCGCGCGTCTTTTTCTACGACGTCGCGGGGCAGCACCTCGCGCACCACCAGGTGCGCGTTGGCGCCACCGAAGCCGAAACTGGACACCCCGGCCAGTGCGTAGCCGCCGTAGCGCGGCCAATCGCTGGCACTGTCAACGACTTTCAGGCGCATGCCGTCGAAGTCGATGTAGGGACTCGGGCCGGCGAAGTTGATCGACGGCGGCAGCTTGTCGTGCTGCAACGCCAACACCACCTTCGCCAGGCTCGCCGCACCGGCGGCCGACTCCAGGTGTCCCACATTGGTTTTCACCGCGCCCAGCAACGCCGGGCGGTCGGCCGGCCGGCCGCGCCCGACGACCCGGCCCAGCGCCTCGGCCTCGATCGGGTCACCCAGGACGGTGCCGGTGCCGTGCGCCTCGATGTAGTCGACGGTTCGCGGATCGATCCCGGCGTCCTTGTAGGCCCGGCGCAACACCTCGGTTTGGGCGTCCTGGTTGGGGGCGATCAGGCCGTTGGACCGGCCGTCGTGGTTGACCGCGCTGCCGGCGATGACGGCCAGGATCTGGTCGCCGTCGCGGCGGGCGTCGTCAACCCGCTTGAGCACGAACATGCCGCCACCCTCGGAACGGGTGTAGCCGTCGGCGTCCGACGAGAACGACTTGATCCGGCCGTCGGGGGCCAGCACCGCGCCGATCTCGTCGAAACCGAGCGTCACCAACGGGGTCAGCAGCGCGTTGACGCCACCGGCGATCGCCACGTCGCACTCGCCGTTACGCAGCGCCTGCACCGCCTGATGCGTCGCGACCAGCGAACTCGAGCAGGCGGTGTCCAGCGCCACCGACGGGCCGCGGAAGTCGTAGAAGTAGGACACCCGGTTGGCGATGATGGAGCTGGCCGTTCCGGTGATCGCATACGGGTGCGCGACCGTGGGGTCGGACACCGCCAGAAATTGGTAGTCGTTGTTGGAGAAGCCGACGTACACGCCGACGGCCTCGCCGCGCAGGCTCGATGCCGGGATGCGGGCGTGCTCGAGCGCCTCCCAGGTGAGCTCCAGCGCCATCCGCTGCTGCGGGTCGATGTTGTCGGCCTCGGTCTTGGCGACCGCGAAGAACTCGGAGTCGAAGCCCTTGATGTCCTTGAGGTAGCCGCCCCGGGTGCGCGCGGTGCCGACGCGCTGGGCGATGCGCGGTTCCTCGAGGAATTCCGACCAGCGGCCCTCGGGCAGATCGGTGATGGCGTCGCGGCCCTCCATCAGCGCCGCCCAGGTGTCGTCGGGGGAGTTCATGTCGCCGGGCAACCGGGTCGACAGGCCCACGATGGCGATGTCGACGCGCTCGGCCGGGCCGGTGCGGGTCCAGTCGGCGCTGTCGAGCTCCTCGTCGGCCACCTCGGGCTCACCCTCGATGATGCGGGTGGCCAGCGACTCGATGGTCGGGTGCTGGAAGGCCACCGCGACGGACAGGGTGACACCGGTCAGGTCCTCGATGTCGGCGGCCATGGCCACGGCGTCGCGCGACGCCAGGCCCAGCTCGACCATCGGCACCGACTCGTCGATGTCGTCGGGCGATTTCCCGACGGCCCGGCCCACCCAGTTGCGCAGCCACTCGCGCATCTCGGGCACGGTCAAATCGGTCTTCTTGGCGGGTGGCGTGGCGGGCACCTCCCCGTCAGGGCCCGGGGTCTGGTTTTCGGGGTGCTCAGTGTCAGCCATGGTCCTTAGAGATTCAGTCGGTGGAGCTGGCGAAGGCCGTCGGGGAACCGACGCCGCTTCGCAGACTGCCGTCCAGGTAGGCCGCGCGGCAGGCGCGGTGCCCGATCTTGCCGCTGGAGGTACGCGGAATCGAGCCCGCCTGCACCAGCAGCAGGTCGCGGACGGTGACGCCGTGGCGCACGGCGATCGCGGCCCGGATGTCGTCGGCGATGGGCTGGTAGTCCAGCTTGTGCGACCCGGCGGCGCGCTCGGCGACGATCACCAGCTGCTCGGAGGTGTCGTCGGGGTCGTACTTGATGCCGGTGTGCGGGTTGTCGAACACTTCCTTCGGCAGCTGGTTGGCCGGCACCGAGAAGGCGGCGACGTAACCGGTGCGCAGCGCCTTGTTGGCTTCCTGCGCCGAGTACTCGAGGTCCTGCGGGTAGTGGTTGCGGCCGTCGATGATGACCAGGTCCTTGATGCGGCCCGCGATGTAGAGGTGGCCCTCGTGGTAGGTGCCGTAGTCGCCGGTCTTGACCCACATGCCGTCGTCGGGGGCACCCTCGGCGTGCGACTGGCTGATCCGCGACTTGAGGATGTTGCGGAAGACCTCGTTGGTCTCTTCTTCCTTGCCCCAGTAGCCGATGCCCAGGTTGTTGCCGTGCAGCCAGATCTCGCCGATCTGACCGTCCGGCAGCTCGCTGGCGGTCTCCGGGTCGACGATGACGGCCCACTCGTCGACGCCGATGACGCCGGCCGAAACCTGCGGAACGGCCTTCGGCGAATCGGCGGGCACCTCGACGAAGCGCTGCTTGTTCAGCTCGTCGCGGTCGACGTGGATGACGGTGGGGGCCTGGTCCATCGGCGTGGTGGAGACGAACAGCGTCGCCTCGGCCAGGCCGTAGGACGGCTTGATCGCGGTCTCACGCAGACCATAGGGGGCGAACGCCTCGTAGAACTTGCGCATCGACGCCGGGGACACCGGCTCGCTGCCGTTGAGGATCGCCTTGACGTTGCTCAGATCCAGCGGCGGCTCACCCTCTTTGGGCACACCGCGCACCGCGGCGTGCTCGAACGCGAAGTTCGGCGCGACGGTGATGACCTCGCAGTCCGGGGCGTCCTCGGGCTTGCGCGCCATCTCGCGGATCCACCGGCCGGGCCGGCGCACGAAGGCGGCCGGCGTCATGAAGGTGAAGTTGTGGCCGATCACCGGTGACAGCAGCGCGGTGATCAACCCCATGTCGTGGAAGAACGGCAGCCAGGACAGGCCGCGGTCGGCCTCCTTGCCTTCCAGCCCATTGAGCACCTGCAGCACGTTGGTGGGCAGGTTCAGGTGGGTGATCGCCACACCGGTCGGGGTGCGGGTGGAGCCGGAGGTGTACTGCAGGTAGGCGATGGTGTTCTCGTCGGCCTCGGGCGGCTCCCAGGTGGAGGCGACCTCGTTGGGTACCGCGTCGACGGCGATGACGCGGGGGCGCTCCTTGGCCGACCGGGCGCGGATGAACTTGCGGACGCCCTCGGCGGCCTCGGTGGTGGTCAGGATCGTCGACGGGGTGCAGTCGTCGAGCACGGCGTGCAGGCGGCCGACGTGTCCCGGCTCGCTCGGGTCGAACAGCGGCACCGCGATCCGGCCGGCGTACAGCGCGCCGAAGAGCGCGATCAGGTAGTCCAGGTTCTGCGGACAGAGCACGGCGACGCGATCGTCGGGGTGGGTGACTTGCTGCAGCCGGGCGGCCACCGCGCGGTTGCGGGCGCTGAACTCCGACCAGGAGATGTCGCAGGCGACGCCGTCGCGTTCGGTGGAGAAGTCCAGGAAGCGGTAGGCGAGCTTATCGCCGCGAACCCTGGCCCATTTCTCAACGTGCTTGACCAAGTTCGTGTTGTCCGGGAACTTGATTTTTCCATTCACGATGAACGGGTTGTGGTACACCATGCCGCTCTCCTGTCACACCTGTGTTCGGTCGGCTCGGCCGACTCTTTGTTCCTAGGTCGGCTCCGCCGACGGCTTCGTTCTTCAGTCGGCTCGGCCGACGGTACATGTCTACGCGCGCGCCGGACCTCGCACGGCACCCCCTGGGCAACGCGGCGATGTGCCGGCCCCAGCCAGCATCGACCCCGACCCACGTGCGCGACAAAGGTCCGATAGCTCTTAAATTCCTCTTAATGTTACGGGGCTGCCTACGGCAGACCAAATCACAAGGTACCGCTGATCGGCATCGGCGACCGCCACCTGAGGGCTTGTGTCCCACCGTCGGAGATCATCCGTGTTTCGGTTGTGGCGCATTCGCGATCAGACCGTGAGCCCAGTTGAGCGTCCAGTCGGTCGCCGGTTCCCCGTCGATGCTCCAGCACTGCGTCGTCGCGTACAGGGCGTGGACCGGCTGACCGGCACCGCCGGCCAAGGTGTTCAGCGTGGCCGGCAGGTTGGCGATGCTGAACGCCTCCTGCGGGGCGGCGCAGATCAGGTCGCCCGGCGCGCAGATCTCATTGGTCTTGCCGTTGAGGTCGCCAAAGCCGCCGGGACGCGCACCGGTCATGGTCAGCCCCATCCCGGACAGGATGGGCACCTCGTGCAGCGTGACCTCGGCGCCCTGCCCCGGCGGGTTGGGCCCGATGTCGTTGCCCACCCCCATCTGGCGACGACCGTCAGCGATCAATGTCACACCCAACACCAAGTCGTCGTCGACGGGTCCGCGGCCATTGCCGATGTCGCTGGCGATGTCACCCGCGATCACCGCGCCCTGCGAAAAGCCCATCAACACGTAACTGGTCAGCGGGCACTTGGTGTTCATGTCGGTCATCGCCTGCACCGTCGCGCGGGTGCCCTCGGCCCGGCTGGCGTTGTAGGACATCTGCGTGTCGCCGCTGAGCGGGTTGTGGAACTGCGCGGTGTACGGGGTGGTGTAGGCCTGCAGCCGCGACGACGGGAACTGCTGGGTGAGGGTAGCGGTCACTTTGTGCAGCAGCGCGTTGGGAAATTGGATGGGGTTGGCGGGGTCGTCCTGCGCCGCGGACTCCCAGGTGCCGGGAACGTTGACCAGCAGCACGTCGGGGCACGACGCATCCTGAGACGCGGGTCGCGGCTTGTGCGGGTGCGTGGTGGTCGACGGCGGTGGCAGGACTCCGGACGGCACCGCGCTGGGCTCCGATTGGTGCCCGCGCAACAGCGTCACCGCGGCCAGGATGCCCAACAGGACGACGGCGGCGACTGACAGTGCGGCGATCCAGGCGAGGGTGCGTTGCCGTTTACGCCGCGCGCTTGTAGCCATGTTCTCCTGCCAGCAGACTCGGTGGATCGCAGCTGGGCGGTCCTCCCGACCCCTGCTGCGCCTCCTACACGGTACCGGCTCGGGCGCCCGGCTCCGTCGGGCTGGCGATCGGCGCTAGCCCGAAGTCACCGCGCTTGTGATCGGCGCTAGCGGATGGCGCCGACCCACTGCGCCCGGCTTCACCGCGCTTGCGATCGGCGCTAGCGGATGGCGCCGACCCACTGCGCCCGGCTTCACCGCGCTTGCGATCGGCGCTAGCGGATGGCGCCGACGATGTCGCCCGACATCGCGCCGAGCTGCCCCGACCACGAACCCCAGCCGTTGTCGCCGCCGCCGGGGAAATCGAAGTGGCCGTTGTGCCCGCCGTTGCTGCGGTACTGCTGATAGAACTCCCGCGAGCTGCCCATCGCCGCGCCGGCCTGGCCGATCATCGCGGCGTCGTCACCGCCCATGTTGGTCGGGCTGTAGACCCAGACGCGGGTGTTGTTCTGCGCCAGCAGCGAGGCGTGCACGTAGGGGTCGTGCCACTTCCACCGGCCCAGCTGCGGGGCGCCCCACATGCCGTTGCCGTCGACGCCGCCGAACTGCTGGAGGCCGGCCAGTATCGCGCCGTTGTAGTTGGTGCTCGACGGGTAGAGGAACCCGGACAGCGAGCCGGCGAAGCCGAAGCGGTCGGGATGGAAGCAGGCCAGCGCCATCGCGGCATAGCCGCCCTGCGAGGCGCCGACGGCGGCGTGGCCACCGGGCGCCAAGCCCTTGTTGGCGGCCAGCCAGTCGGGCAGCTCGCTGGACAGGAAGGTGTCCCACTGCTTGCTGCCGTCCTGCTCCCAGTTGGTGTACATGCTCCAGGCGCCGCCGGCCGGGGCCACCACCGAGATGCCCTTACCGGCCAGCGTGTTCATCGCGTTACCGGCGGTGACCCAGTTGCTGACGTCGGGGGCCGCGTTGAAGGCGTCGAGCAGGTAGACCGCGTGCGGGCCGCCGGCCATGAAGGCCACCGGAATGTCGCGGCCCATCGCCGCCGACGGAACCATCAGGCTTTCGTAGCCCGCCGCCCTGGCTTTGCCGAGGGTGGCGGCGGTCTGCAGCGTGAAGGCCAACCCGACGGCCAGCACGGCTACGCAGAACACCCGGAAAAGCGCCGACATACCCCGCACGACCGTCATATGCACCCTCCATCGTGTAGTCGCTGCAAGCACATTAGCCAGGGCCGTAGTTCCCCCGCGCGCCGGGTAGTGAAACACGTCACACACGCCGCTAACGACGAGCGGCGGGAACCCCGAAGGGTTCCCGCCGCTGGTCGTAACTGCTTGGCGTGGTTAGGTGCCCTGGCCGTTGCCGGCGTTAGTGGCGGCGGCCGTGGCCGGACCCGCCCCCGGGGTGGCGCCCAGCACCGACTGCAGATCAGGCTTCATCGCCTGCAGCTGCGCGCCCCAGTAGGGCCAGTCGTGGGTGCCGTTGGCGTCGAAGTTCCACACCGCGTTGTGGCCACCGGCCCCGTTGTAGGCCTCCTGGAACTTCAGGTTGCTGGTCCGCACGAAGCCCTCGAGGAACTTCGCGGGCAGGTTGTCACCACCCAGGTCGGACGGCTTGCCGTTACCGCAGTACACCCAGATCCGCGTGTTGTTGGCGACCAGCTTGCCGACCTGCAGCGAGGGGTCGTTGCGCGCCCAGGCCGGGTCGTCCTTCGGACCCCACATGTCGGCGGCCTTGTAGCCACCGGCGTCGCCCATGGCCAGGCCGATCAGCGACGGGCCCATGCCCTGCGACGGGTCCAGCAGCGCCGACAGCGAACCGGCGTAGATGAACTGCTGCGGGTGGTAGGCGGCCAGGATCAGCGCCGACGAACCGGCCATCGACAGGCCGACCACGGCGCTGCCGGTCGACTTGACCTGCTTCTGGCTCTCCAGGTAAGCGGGCAGCTCGCTGGTCAGGAAGGTCTCCCACTTGTAGGTGACGCAGCCGGCCTTCCCGCAGGCGGGCTTGTACCAGTCGGAGTAGAAGCTGGACTGGCCACCGACGGGCATGACCGTCGAGATACCGGACTGGTTGTACCACTCGAACGCCGGGGTGTTGATGTCCCAGCCGTTGAAGTCGTCCTGCGCACGCATACCGTCGAGCAGGTACAACGCGGGCGAGTTCGGGCCACCGCTTTGGAACTGGACCTTGATGTCGCGGCCCATTCCGGCGGACGGCACCTGCAGGTACTCCACCGGCAGACCCGGGCGCGAGAATGCCCCGGCGGTCGCCGAGCCTCCGACGGCGCCAATCAGGCCCGAGAGCAGCGCCGCACCAGCGGCCGCCACGACGAGCCGGCGCGGCATACCCGCCACGGCGCCGCGCAATCTGTCGACAAGCGTCATCCTTGCTTCCTCATCCTTCTTGCAGCCTCGGCGCATTTCACCGACCGGCCACTTTCTTGATTGGTCGAACTACCTGCGCGTTCCCAAATGCGCAGGAGTGCCCGTGTAGTCAACCACACGTTGTGCCATTCGGTCGCATCGAGGCGTGGCCGCCAACCGTCGAGCGGCCCTCGTACCCAGCGCTTTTCAAGTAAAACATGTGTTTAAAAGGTACCGATTTCACATGTGCTTGATGGCCATTGCCACCTGGTGAGAGGCCAAAAGTGATGTTGCTGCCATTTTTTCGTGACCGGCGCAGTGTGATTTGTTCGGCGGGTGCCGAAATTTCTTCTGCGCGACGCTTACTCACGCGGCGGGGGCGGCGCCTCCGGCGGCACCGGCAGCCCACACCGCGCGAGTTCATAGCGCGGCACACGGTCGATCCGGTACCCGGTGAACCGGAAGGAATTCACCAGGTTGGACAGGAATCGGTGCGGGGTCATCGGGGCGCGCACCGAGCTGAGCACCGCCTTGGTATCGGGGCACTGCAGCGCCGAGACGGCCTCCGCGACCCACTGCTGATCCAGATAGCCCGGGATTCCCGGCGGCACCTTCACCCAGGGGCCATCGGCGATCACCCAATCGGGAAAGAGGTTCTTGTCGTGCCCGATGCGGCCGTGCTTGAGCCGTTCGGTGTGTTGCGCAAGCGGATTCGCCAAGCCGATCTGATCGATCACCCTGACGTCGAGCCCGACATTCATGCCCACCATGCCGAGGTTGGTGAAAAACACCGCATGCTGGGGCCGTTGCGGGGATTTGTCGCCCGGCGCCGGCGGGGCCTGCGGCACCAGGTCCCATTGGATGTAATTGCCCGACGGCAGCAGCAGCGCCCCGTCGGGAGTGTTGTTGAGGGCGGTCAAGATGGCCGCCATCCGCGGATACCCCAGGTAGTCCGCGGCGGTCAGCGGATGCGCGTGGCCGGTGGCCTGGGCGTAGAAGCGGCGCTCGTCAACGATCCCGGAGTAGGTGACGTGGGTGGCGTCGTCGCCCATCCCCGGTGAATTCGCCGCCCATAGCGCCCATCCGGCCAGCCCCAGCCACAAGGCGCCGGCCGCGCCGGCGACCCAGTTCCCGGTCTCCCGCGAATAGTCCTGGCCGTCGGGCACGGCGATCGGGATCACGGCGACGGGCGCCAACAGGCAAAACAGCGGGGCAAGCAACACCCGGGCATGCATGAAGTCGCCGCCTTGCCGGATCCAGTACAGGGCCTGCAGCAGTCCGCTGACCATCACCCACGCCACCACCGCGGGCGGGCTGTGCACGGCGCGGGCCAGCCGCCCGTACTTGGGCGCCAGCGCGGGGCGCAGAAACGACGGCCGCCGGCGGGCGGCGAACAGCAGCACGCCCAGCGGCACCAGAAGCACCAGGGGGATCCACACCGCATACGGCGCGTCGAAGTTGAAGAGGTAGATCATGCCCTGGGACCACTTGTCCCCGGCCGCGTCCTTGGCCAGCGCGGTACCGGGCACCAGCAGGCCGTAGTAACCCATCCGGAAGATCTCGTAGCCGACCGGCAGGAAACCCCCGGCCACCACGACCAGCACCCGGCGGCGCCAGGTCCGCGCCGCGACCAGCATCATGATCAGCGCCAGTCCACCCATGAGCGCCAGCTCCGGCCGGACCAGCACGCTGAACCCGGCGACGAACGCCAGGGCGCCGGCGAACACCTTGTTATCCGCGCGGTTGCGCACCGGCTGCGCCCAGCACACCATCATCCACCACAGCAGCCCGAGGTAGGCCAGCGCCAAACCGCTCTCCAGCCCGGACGTGGCGAAGTCACGCGCCGGGGGCAGCGCGATGTACACCAGCGCGCCGGCGGGCAACATGACGGCCTTGCGGCCCCGCAAGCTCGGCGCATACAGCCGCGCGGCACCCAGCATCAGCAGTGCGACACCCACCACCGAGAGCGTCAGCGCGAGCGCGAGCGCCACGTATTCCATCCGCAGCGGGCCGCCGACCCAGCTGCCGACATACATCAGGTAGGTCCAGGCCGTGGAGGTGTTGGCCTCCACCCGTTCACCCTGGTTGAACACCGGTCCGTTGCCGGCGAGCAGATTGCGCACCGTGCGCAGCACGATCAGCCCGTCGTCGGCGATCCACCGCCGCTGCCAACTCCCCCAGCCGAACAGGACGGCGACCACCGCCACGCTGATATAGAGGCTGACCCGCACCATGGTGGTGTACGGAAACACCGGCCAGCCGGGCCGCCTGATCACCGGCCGGCTGCGCATCATGCGCGCTTTGAGAGCCTGCAGTTCGGGGCTAACCGAAGGCAACGGCGGCTCCGACTGTCGCGATCCACGCCAGGAACAACAGCTGCAGCACCCGGTCGCGCAGCGCGATGTCTTCGGGTTCGCCGGCCAGCCCGCCGTCCACGTCGACCGCATAGCGCAGGATGGCGATGGTAAACGGGACCATGGAGACCGCGTACCAGGATCCCGAGTGGTGGCCGCGCTCGAACGCCCACAGGCCGTAGCACATCACCACCGCGGTGGCCGACAGCGTCCACACAAATCGCAGGTACGTGCTGGTGTAGCTCTCCAGCGACTTGCGAATCGCCGCGCCGGTGCGCTCGGCCAACTGCAATTCCGCATAGCGCTTGCCGGCCACCATGAACAGCGACGCGAACGCCGCCGAGAGCAGAAACCATTGTGAGAGCGGGATCTCGGCTGCCACACCGCCCGCGATGGCGCGAAGCAGATACGCCGAGGACACGATGCAAATGTCAAGCACCGCTTGGTGTTTGAGGCCGAAGCAGTACGCCAGCTGCATGCCGAGGTAGACGGCCATCACCAGCGCCAGGTTCGGCGTCACCGTCCATGAAATGCCCAGTGCGGCCACGCCCAGCAGCACCGCAACGACATAGGCCAGCCACGCCGGCACCACGCCCGCCGCGATCGGGCGGAATCGCTTGGTGGGGTGTTCGCGGTCGGCCTCGACATCACGCACATCGTTGATCAGATAGATCGACGACGCCGCCAGGCTGAACACCACGAACGCATACCCAACGTGGCTGAGCATCTGTCCGTAGTCGTACCGGATGCCGCTGCCCAGCCCGGCCACCGGTGCGGCCAGGACCAACACGTTCTTCACCCACTGGCGGGGGCGGATCGCCTTGATCACCCCGCTGACCAGGTTGCCCGGCGGTCGGGTCACGACGTCCTCACTCATCCAGCCACACCTCTCGTGCGCGGCGCGCGATCGCCGCAACGACGGCACCCAGGGCGATGCCGAAGGCCACATCGCTGGGATAGTGCACTCCCAGCAGCATCCGAGACAACGCCATCGGCGGCACCAGGACCGCGGGCAGCGGCAGTCCGGTTGTGTTGCCCATCAGGATGGCCGCGGCGGTGGTCGAAGTGGCATGTGCGGATGGGAAACTCAGTTGGCTGGGGGTGCCGACGTTCACCGCGACGGCGGGGTCGTGCGGTCGCTTGCGGCGCACGATCCGCTTGACGATCACGGCAGCTGCGTGTGCGGCGAACGCCCCCGCCCCGGCCACCAGCCAGTCGAGGCGCCGCTTCGGAAAAAGCACCGCTCCGAGCGCGGCGACGGCCACCCAGCCGAAGCTGTGCTCACCGAAGTGCGACAGTGCGCGCGCCGCGGGCAGCACCCCGGGACGATCGCTCAATGCCGCCTGGACGGCGACCAGCGCGGCCACCTCGCCGCCCGGCGGCTCTGCTGCAGCGGCCTCAGGCATGTTCTGCAGCTGGCTGGGGGCACCGCGCGCTTGCTGGAAGCAACGCCGTCTCCCACTTCTGCTTGCTGGACAACACGGGCAGCGCGTCGCGGTACACCCGCCGCATCTCGTCGAACCGGTTCAGCAGCTGGCGCTGCCCGCGCAGCGATGCGAACAACAGCGAGAACATCTTTCGCCGGTCCCGCTGCCGGTAGACCACGCCGCAGCCGTCGGCCGTGGTGACCGTCACGCCATCGACCGTGCACAGCCGGAACCAGCGCGCGTCCTGGGTCGGCACGTTGAACTCGGGCCGGGTATGGGATTCGGTGTCGGCCTTGGTCATGTTGTGCAGGATGCCGCGGGCCAGCCGGTAGCTGATCGACACCGGGTTCACCGGCGGCTTCATCGCCTTGGTCTTGTGCGACGGCGCCGGCAATTCGCTGGCCGCCGGCAACACCACGGCGTCCGGGTACTCCTTGCGCAGCCGATGCACTTCGGGCAGACCCGATTCCAGGATCGAGAAGATGTGCTCCGGGCCGGCGAGGAAGTCGTCGATGGCCCTGTTCTGAATCGCGACCGTCGAATACTCCAGGCAGGCAAGGTGTTTCAGTGTCGCCTTGAGGTGGCTGCGGACCAGTCCGGTGATGTCGCCGTCCCAGTGCAGTGCCGCCACCACTAACCGGTTGCGCAAGTGGAAGTAGGCCTGCCAGTCGATCGCGTCATCCTTGTCGCTCCAGGCCATGTGCCAGATCGCGGCGCCGGGCAGCGTCACCGTCGGATAGCCGTGCTCGCCGGCGCGCAGACCGTATTCGGCGTCGTCCCACTTGATGAACAGCGGCAGCGGCTGTCCCAGTTCTTCGGCGACCTGGCGCGGGATCATGCACGTCCACCAGCCGTTGAAGTCGACGTCGATGCGCCGGTGCAGCAAAGCGCTCCGATCGTTCTTGTCGTTCAACGGAAATTCGGCGAAGTTGTGGTCGTACTCGGCGTGCGGTGCGGCGGTCCACATGAAGTTCGCCTGGTTGACCACCTCGCCCATGATGTGCAGGTGCGACGGCTCCTGCAGGTTGAGCATCTGCCCGCCGATCAGCGTCGGCGTCTTGGCGAACCGGTTGAGCGCCAGCACCCGCAGGATGGTGTCCGGTTCGATGCGAATGTCGTCGTCCATAAACAGGATCTGTTGGCAGTCGGTGTTTTTCAGCGCCTCGTACATCACCCGGCTGTAGCCGCCGGAGCCGCCGAGGTTGGGCTGGTCGTGGATGGACAGCCGGTCGCCCAGTCCCGCGGCCGCCGCCGCGAAGTCCGGGTGGTCGCGCACCTTGCGCACACCCTGGTCCGGGACGATGACGGCACCAATCACCTTGTCCACCAACGGGTCCGCGGTGAGGTCGGCCAGCGCGTTGACGCAGTCGGCGGGGCGGTTGAACGTGGGGATGCCGACGGCGATGTTGGCGGTTCCCGGGGCGGGCTCGGTGGCGTACCAGCCGCCGCTGATGAGGTGGACCGCGGTGTCGGTGGTGATGTCGAACCAGATCCAGCCGCCGTCCTCGAACGGCTTGAGCGCCACCTCGATCTCGACGATGGCCGGTTGCTCCTCGGTGCCGACGAATTGGCGGCCTTCCACCGAGATCCGCACCCCGGTGGCCTTCGTCCGGTACACGTCGACGCGTCCGGTTCCGGTCAGCTCCACCCGCAGCACCACCGACTGACAGATGGACCAGCGCCGCCAGTAGCTGGCCGGGAACGCGTTGAAGTATGTCGCGAACGACACCTCGGACTCTTTGCCGATCTCCAGCGACGTGCGGCTGGTCGCGTGCGCGCGCCGGGCGTTGGTCGTCGACTCCTCGAGATACAGCTTGCGCACGTCGAGCGGCTCGCCGGGACGCGGCAGGATGATCCGGGACAGCAGGCTCACGGCAGTCATTAGCGCGCGCCTTCCTCTTTGTTCTGGGCTTCCGTCAGGGATGTGCCGTCCCGCAGGTGCGGCGCGAGCACGTTGTCATACATGTTCAAGGCGCTGGCGATGGCCATGTGCATATCCAGGTACTGGTAGGTGCCCAGCCGGCCACCGAACAGCACCTTGGAAGACGCGGTTTCGGCTTTGGCCCGCGCTCGATAGGCGGCCAACAGGGCCCGGTCGGCCTCGGTGTTGATCGGGTAGTAGGGCTCGTCGTCGTCTTCGGCGAAGCGCGAGTACTCCCGCATGATCACGGTCTTGTCGGCCGGATAGTCGCGCTCGGTGTGGAAGTGACGGAACTCGTGGATGCGGGTGTAGGGCACGTCGGGGTCGTTGTAGTTCATCACCGGGGTGCCCTGGAAATCCCCGATGGGCAGCACTTCCAGGTCGAAGTCGAGGGTGCGCCAGCCCAGCCGGCCCTCGGCGTAGTCGAAGTAGCGATCCAGTGGCCCGGTGTAGACGACCGGCGCGTCGGGACTGTCCGCGCGCAACTGGTCGCGCACGTCGAACCAGTCGGTGTCCAGCCTGACCTCGATGCGGTCGTCGGCGGCCATGTTGCGCAGCCAGGCGGTGTAGCCGTCGACCGGCAGGCCCTCGTAGGTGTCGCTGAAGTAACGGTTGTCGAAGGTGTAGCGCACCGGCAGCCGGGTGATGTTGGCGGCCGGCAGCTCCTTGGGGTCGGTCTGCCACTGCTTGGCGGTGTAGCCCTTGACGAAGGCCTCGTAGAGCGGTCGGCCGATCAGCGAGATCGCCTTCTCCTCGAGGTTCTGCGCGTCGGCCGTGTCGATCTCGGCGGCCTGCTCGGCGATGAGCTTGCGGGCCTCGTCCGGGGTGAAGTACTTGCCGAAGAACTGCGACACCAGCCCCAAGCCCATCGGGAACTGGTAGGCCTGCCCGTTGTGCATCGCGAAAACGCGGTGCCGGTAATCGGTGAAGTCGGTGAACTGCCGTACGTAGTCCCAGACCCGCTTGTTGGAGGTGTGGAACAGGTGGGCACCATACTTGTGCACCTCGATGCCGGTGTGCGGCTCGGCCTCTGAGTAGGCGTTGCCACCGATGTGCGGGCGGCGGTCCACGACGAGGACGCGCTTCCCGAGCTGGGTAGCCACGCGCTCGGCAATGGTCAGTCCGAAGAATCCAGAGCCGACGACGAAAAGATCGAAACGAGCGGTCATCGGTTGCTTAGGGTATCCGACCGCGTGGCCCTAACCCATTTGGCGAGGCCATGCTGCGGCGTCGGGCCTGTGATGACGGCCGTTGCGGCGCCTGGGATCCGCGATCACAGTCGGGGTCGCAATTGCCTCACGATTCAATATCACCACTCTAGTAACACGTTCACCACTCGTACCATCGACTTTGTGTGAATCCCGCCAGTGAGGAGCGGTGGGACGCGCCGACACAACACACAGTCAGATAGAGGAGACTTCCGTGCCGAACCGACGCCGACGCAAGCTCTCAACAGCCATGAGCGCGGTTGCCGCCCTGGCAGTGGCGAGTCCTTGCGCATACTTCCTTGTCTACGAATCGACCGCCGGCAACAAGGCACCCGAGCATCACGAGTTCAAGCAGGCCGCGGTGATGAGCGATCTGCCCGGTGAGCTGATGGGCGCGCTGTCGCAGGGCCTGTCGCAGTTCGGGATCAACCTGCCGCCCGTGCCCGCCCTGAGCGGGGGTGCGGCCGGCACACCTGGTCTCGCCAGTCCCGGCCTGGGCACTCCCGGCCTCGGCACCCCCGGGCTTGGCACCCCCGGGCTTGGGACGACGGGCCTGACCAATCCGGGCGTGACCAGCCCCGGCTTGACCAGCCCCGGCCTGACGAGCCCCGGCATGGCGCCCATGACGCCCGGGCTCACCGCGCCTGGTGCGTTGCCGACCACTCCCGGTGGTGGTGTCGCGACCCCGGGCGCCGGGCTCAACCCGGCGCTGTCCAACCCCGGGCTGACCAGCCCGGCCGGAGTCGCCCCGGGCCTGGGTGGCCCGGCGCTGTCGCCGAGCGAGGTGCCGATCGACTCCGGGGCCGGGTTGGACCCGGGCGCCGGGGGCACCTACCCGATCCTGGGCGATCCGTCCACCTTCGGTAACGCCTCGCCGATCGGCGGCGGTACCGGCCTGGGCGGCGGCTCGGGCACCGGTGGTGCCAGCGGCGGTCTGGTCAACGACGTGATGCAAGCCGCCAACCAGCTGGGTGCCGGCCAGGCGATCGACCTGCTCAAGGGGTTGGTCATGCCGGCCATCACACAAGGCATGCACGGTGGCGCGGGCGCTCTCCCGGGCGCCGCGGGTGCCCTGCCGGGTGCGGCCGGTGCCCTGCCGGGTGCCGCCGCAGCCCTCCCGGGTGCCGCGGGTGCACTGCCGGGTGCCGCGGGTGCCCTCCCGGGTGCTCTTCCGGCCGCCGCGGGTGCGGCCGGTGCGTTGCCGGCGGCCGCCGGAGCAGTACCGGCGCTGCCCCCGGTCTAGTCCTTTACAAACCCTCCACAAGACGGCACCGCAGGATCATCTGCGGTGCCGTCGATTTTTGGGGGAGAAGATTGCCCGGCGCCCCGGTCGTGTCGTCCCATAGATAACATTAGGAACACACGTAACATCAGCTGGTGTCTCGCGGTCGTGCGCCAACGATGTTGCTCACCGCCATGGCGGCGACCGTCGTCCTCGTCTCGTGGCTGGCCGATTCCACGCGCCATCCCGGCGACGCCGGCCCGCCGCCGTCGCGCAGCACCCGGCTCGTCGAGCAACCGCTGGTAGGGCTGGGCGCGGGCGTCACGGTTCGCGAAATCAGTCAAGACACCCCGTTTTCCCTGGTCGCCCTGACCGGCGACCTGGCCGGCACCTCGACCCGCGTGCGCGCCCGGCGCCCAGACGGGTCGTGGGGCCCCTGGTATCAGACCGAGTATGAGACCGCGGCACCCGACCCTGGACGCCGAGAGGGCGGCGACGACTCTGCCGGGCCGGACCGCCCCAGCGTGGCGACGGAGGGGCCCCGCGGCACCGATCCGGTGTTCGTCGGCACCACCACGACCGTCCAGATCGCGGTCACCCGCCCACTCGACGCGACGGTGACCCAGCCCCCGCCGCCGAGCGAGAAGCCCGATCTGGGCTATAAGCCGGCATCCAGGGAACAACCCTTCGGGCAGAACATCTCGGCCGTCCTCATCTCCCCACCACAAGCGCCAGCCGAAACGCATTGGACACCACCGGCCGGGGTATTGATGCCCGGCCAGGCTCCCCCCATCATCAGCCGAGCGCAATGGGGCGCCGACGAGTCGCTGCGCTGCGGCAGTCCGCAGTACGACAACGGGATTCGCGCCGCCGTCGTCCACCACACGGCGGGCAGCAATGACTATTCGCCGCTGGAATCGGCCGGCATCGTCAAGGCCATTTACACCTACCACAGCAAGACGCTGGGCTGGTGCGACATCGCCTACAACGCCTTGGTCGACAAGTACGGCCAGGTATTCGAAGGTAGCGCGGGCGGACTCACCAAGGCGGTCGAGGCCTTCCACACCGGCGGATTCAACCGCAACACCTGGGGGGTGGCGATGATCGGCAACTTCGACGACGTGCCCCCCACACCGATCCAGCTCCGGACCATGGGCCGGCTGCTCGGCTGGCGCCTGGGCCTGGACGGCGTCGACCCCAAGGGCACGGTGCAGCTGGAGTCGGCCGGTAGCCACTACACCACTTTTCCGGCCGGCTCCATCGCGACGCTGCCGACCATCTTCACCCACCGCGACGTCGGCAACACCGATTGCCCGGGCAACGCCGCCTACGCGCTGATGGACGAAATGCGCGATATCGCATCACATGTCAACGACCCGCCGGAAGAACTGCTCAAGGCGCTGCAGGGCGGTGCGATCTATGACCACTGGCAGGCGATCGGCGGGATGAACAGCGTGCTGGGCTCGCCGACCTCGCCGGAAGACAGCGCAGAAGGCGATGCCCGCTTCGTCACGTTCGCCCGGGGCGCCATGTACTGGTCACCGGAGACCGGTGCCCAGCCGGTCACCGGTGCCATCTACGACGCATGGGGCTCGCAGAGCTACGAACGCGGCCCGCTCGGCTTGCCGACCAGCGCGGAAATCCAAGAGCCGCTACAGATTACGCAGAACTTCCAGCACGGCACGCTGAACTACGAGCGCCTGACCGGAAACGTCACCGAGGTCCTGGACGGCATCCCTGTTCCGCTGACGACCGAAGCCCCAAGCGGCCCAACGGTACCGGCCGAGCACTTCTCGCTGCCGTCGCACCCCATGCCCACCTAGGGCAACTTCTCCGCACCACGCAAGCGGGCTGGCCATAAGGCGGCGTTGACCGGTGCCTACGCCAGTCTCGCGCTCGAAGACGCGCTTACTTGTCCTTGATCTGAGACGTGCGGTTGGCGTTGATCTGCTCGTGGTGCGCCATGGCCCACTCGGCGAGCGCCATCACCAGCGGTAACAGCGTCCGCCCCAGCTCGGTCAGCTGGTACTCCACCCGCGGCGGCACCTCAGCGTAGGCCGTGCGGCGGACCAGGCCGTCCTCGACAAGATGCTTGAGCGTCAGGGTGAGCATCCGCTGCGAGATGCCCGCCACGGTCTCCGCCAGCTCACCGAAACGCAGCGGCCCGCCGCGGAGCGTGCCGATTACCAACAGACTCCACTTGTCACCGATGCGATCTAGTACCTCCCGGACCGCTCCGCCTTCGGGGATCCGCGCGACCTTCCGTGTGATTTGCGTCATACCGGGGCCGCCTTCCTGGATGCATACATCGGTGTGCCCTTTGTCGCAGCCCCAACGCTCACACAGGATGTGCCTACGCACAAATAGTAAGGATTGGGGAATTCGGTGGACATCGCACTTTGGACCGTGCAGGGCCTGCTCGCCGTCGTCTATCTCGCCGCGGGCGGACTAAAGATCGTTCGGTCGCGCGAGCAGCTCGTCGCGACGGGCCGGCTCGACTGGATGAAGGACAATTCTGACGCGGCAGTGAAAGCCGTCGGCGCGGTCGAGATCCTCGGCGCGCTCGGGCTGATCCTGCCCCAAGCCACCGGCATCGCCCCCGTCTTGACCCCGATCGCGGCGGTGGGGCTGGTCGTTGTGCAGATCGGCGCATTCCGCGTGCACCTGACCCGCCACGAGCGACAACCTTTGCCCGTCAACGCGATGCTCCTACTGCTCGCGGCCTTCGTCGCTATCGGCCGCTTCGCTGGCTGAAAACCCCGCGTAGCCGCGCAGAGCCGATGGCCCCAAGTGACCGAGCGCTAAAGCCACCAGCGTTCCAGCACCCGGCCCACCCCGTCGTCATTGTTGGCGGTGGTCACCTCGTCGGCGGCCGCCTGCACGTCGGGATGGGCATTGCCCATCGCCACGCCGTGCCCCGCCCACCGCAGCATCGGCAGGTCGTTGGGCATGTCGCCGAACGCCACCACCTCCTCGCGGGCGATCTTCAGTGGCCGGGCGATCTCGTCGATACCGGTGGCCTTGCTGGTGCCCGGCGGCACGATCTCGATCAGACCGTTGTTGGTGGAGTAGGTGATGTCGCCCCCGATGCCGACGTGCTTGGCCAGTTCGGCCGCCATGTCGGCGCTGCGGGCCCCGGCTCGGCGAATGAGCAGCTTGATCGCCGGAGCGCTGAGCAGATCCTGGATCGACACCTCGGTGTTGTCCGGGTTCAGCCAGGCATGCTCGTAACCCGGTGAGCTGACGAACTGGGGCGTCGCCGTGTCGTGGGCGCTTTCGCCGATGCGCTCGACGGCCAGTCCCGCGCCCGGGATGACCCGGGTGGCCAGCTCCGCCAGCTCGGCCAGGGTGTCGACGGCCAGCGTGCGGGTGGATACCACTCGGTCGTTCGCGGCGTCATAGATGACGGCGCCGTTGGCGCACACCGAGACCGGCGCGAAACCCAGCGCGTCGACGACGGGCCGGATCCAGCGCGGCGGACGGCCGGTCGCCACCACGAACTGCGCGCCGCCGGCCACCGCGGCGCGGACGGCGTCGCGGGTGCGCGGGGAGATCCTCTCGTCGTCGTCGAACAGGGTCCCGTCGACGTCGCAGGCGATGAGCGCCGGCAGGGTCATCGATACCGCCCGTCCCGGCAGCTGGCCGAACCGGTCAATGCCGCCCGCTCTGTTCCTGGCCGGGACGCGTCACGCCGTCGGTTCCGTACTTCTGCAGCCGCTCCTGCAACTCCGACAGCCGCAGGGCCCGGGAATCCTCCTGGGTGGGCGCGCTGCCACCCAACCGCCGCGGCACCCAGAATTCGTCTCTCGGATGCGGATACTCCTCCTGCACCCGGTACAGCAGGTCGTTCATCGCCGAGCGCAACAGCAGGTTGAGTTCCTCGGGCGTGCCCCGCGGCGGCAACGGCTGCCCGGCCGCCACGGTGATCGGCACCTTGTTGCGAAACACCTTCTTGGGATGGTCCTTGGGCCAGATCCGGTGAGCGCCCCACACGACGATCGGGACGATCGGCACTCGGGCGTCCAGCGCCATGCGCGCCGCGCCGGTCTTGAACTCGCGCAGCTCAAAACTGCGGCTGATGGTGGCCTCGGGGTGCATCCCGATCAGCTCGCCCTCGCGCATGCGCTGCACGGCCACGTCGTAGGCGTCGTGTCCCGACCTGCGATCCACCGGGATCAGCCGGGCGTGATTGATGACGTAGTTGACCGCCTTCACGTCGGCCATCTCCGCCTTGATCATGAAGTAGGCCCGCCGGTGGCGCTCACGGACGGCCATCAGCGTCGGCAGCCAGTCCAGGTAGCTGGTGTGGTTCTGGGCCAGCAGGGCGCCGCCGCGAGCCGGAATGTTATCCAGCCCCTGGTAGGTGAACTTGGTCCCCTGCATCGCGACCATCGGCGGGACGATCCACTCCGCTAACCGGTAGAACCCCTCGGGCATATCTTCTCCTTCGCCTACTGCGACGGCCGCTCGGCCCTTTTGGCCGAGCGGGACGCCGCCTCGGTGGCCTCCATGCGAGCGGCCTCCGCCAGGGTCGGCGCTCCGCCGCCCAGCCGGTGCGGCATCCAATGTGCCCCGGGTTCGCCCGGGTAGTCCTGTTGCGCCCGGTGCAGCAAGGTGGTCATCGAGTCACGCAGGGCAGCGTTGGTCTGCGCGATGTCTGCGCCCGCCCGTACCGGGGCGCCTATCTGCACAGTAATGGGTATTTTCGCGCGACCCACATTGCGCGGGTAATCTTTGGTCCAGATGCGCTGCGCTCCCCAGACGATCACCGGCACTATCGGGACGTCCGCTTCGACGGCCATCCGGGCGGCGCCGGTCTTGAATTCCTTGAGTTCGAAGCTGCGGCTGATGGTGGCTTCCGGATATACCCCGACCAGTTCGCCTTCGCGAAGCCGCTGCACCGCCACCGCATAGGCGGCCGCCCCGGCGCCGCGGTCCACCGGGATGGTGCGGGTGTGCTTGATCAGGAAATTGACCGGCTTGACCTGCTGCATCTCGGCTTTGATCATGAACCGCAGGCGGCGTCCCCGGCGGTGGACGGCCAGCGCGGCGGGCAGAAAGTCGACATAGCTGGTGTGGTTGATCGCCACCACGGCGCCGCCGCGCTCTGGGATCTGCTCCTCACCGCGGTAGGTGATCTGGGTGCCGGTCGTCTTCACCACCAGTTGAGCCAGCAGCTCCAACGCGCGGAAGGTCGGCTCCACCATCGATCACTACTCCGGCGCCCCTGCGGACCGGGCCCGGCGGGCTGCCCGGGCGGCCGTCTCCTCGGCCTCCAGTTGGGCCGCTTCCGCCAGGGACGGAGCCCCTCCGCCCAGCCGATGCGGCACCCAGAACTCGCCGGCCGGGTGCGGTCCGTACATTTCCTGCGCCCGCTCCAGCAGATGCTGCATGCGCGAGTGCAGCAGCCCTTTCAGTTCCTCGATGCCCAGCGTGGGCTCGATGGGTTCGCCGACCAACACCATGATCGGGACCTTGGGACGCCACAGCTTCTTCGGGTGATCCTTGGTCCAGATCCGCTGGGCGCCCCAGACGATGTGCGGAACGATCGGCACCCCGGCCTCGACGGCCATCCGCGCGGCCCCCGATTTGAATTCCTTGATCTCGAAGCTGCGGCTGATGGTGGCTTCGGGGTAGACCCCCACCAGCTCGCCGTCCTTCAGGTTCCGGACGGCGGCCTCGAACGAGGCGGCACCGTCCTGCCGGTTCACCGAGATGTGCCGCAGGCTGCGCATGATCGGCCCGGTGAACTTGTGGTCGAAGACCTCCTGCTTGGCCATGAACCGCACCTTGCGGCCCAGGCCCTGCTTGTAGGCGGGCAATCCCGCGAAGGTGAAGTCCAGGTAGCCGGTGTGGTTGATCGCGATCACCGCACCACCGCTTTTGGGCAGGTTCTCCTCACCCACGATGGTGATCTTCAGACCCTGGACGCGCCACACCAGGCGGGCGAGCTGAATGACAGTCCCGTAAACCGGTTCCACAGCACTTCAGCCTAATAGTCCCGACCGTGCGCCGCCCCGACAGCCGGAATTCCCAGGTGAACGGGCGTACCCGGGGTCGCCGACCGGACCACCGGCGGACGGCGGTGCGGGGCCGACGGTGTCTGGCGCGCGCTAAGCTCGGGGGCTGAAAAGCCGTCTCACCCGGCCGAGGCCGCAGGAGCCTTCCGTAGGTCCTCTCCTCGGCCTCAGGAAGGTATCAGTGCAGGTCACCAGCGTCGGCCACGCCGGATTTCTGATCCAGACCCAAGCGGGCAGCGTCCTGTGCGACCCGTGGGTCAATCCGGCGTACTTCGCGTCCTGGTTCCCGTTTCCGGACAACAGCACCCTGGACTGGGACGCCCTGGGCGACTGCGACTACCTCTATGTGTCGCACCTGCACAAAGACCACTTCGACGCCAAGAACCTGGCCGAGCACGTCAACAAGGACGCGGTGGTGTTGCTGCCGGACTTCCCGGTGCCCGACCTGCGAAATGAGTTGCAGAAACTGGGTTTTCACCGGTTCTTCGAGACCAGCAACTCGGTCAGGCACCGGATCAGCGGGCCCAAGGGCGAGCTCGACGTCATGATCATCGCCCTGCGCGCACCTGCCGACGGCCCGATCGGCGATTCGGCGCTGTTGGTATCCGACGGCCAGACAACGGTTTTCAACATGAATGATGCCCGGCCGGTGGATCTGGACGTGCTGGCGGCCGAGTTCGGGCACATCGATGTGCACCTGCTGCAGTACTCCGGGGCCATCTGGTACCCGATGGTCTACGACATGCCGGCCCGGGCCAAGGAGTCGTTCGGCATCCAGAAGCGGCAACGGCAGATGGACCGCGCCCGCCAGTACCTGGCCCAGGTGGGGGCGACGTGGGTGGTCCCATCCGCCGGCCCGCCCTGCTTCCTGGATCCCGAGCTACGCGACCTCAACGACGACCACGCGGACCCGGCCAACATCTTCCCCGACCAGATGGTGTTCCTGGACCAGATGCGCAGGCACGGCAACGACGGCGGCCTGCTGATGATCCCCGGGTCGACCGCCGACTTCACCGGCTCCACCCTGAATTCGCTGACCCACCCGCTGCCCACCGACCAGGTCGAGGCCATTTTCACCACCGGCAAGGCCGATTACATCGCCGACTACGCCGAGCGGATGGCGCCCGTCATCGCCGCCCAGCGGGCGAGCTGGGCGCCGGCCACCGGGGAGCCGCTGCTGGAACCGCTGCGCGCCCTGTTCGAGCCGATCATGTCGCAAAGCGACGAGATCTGCGACGGGATCGGCTACCCCGTCGAACTGGTGCTCGGACCGGAGGCCGTGATCCTGGACTTCCCGAAACGGGTTGTGCGGGAACGGATTCCGGACGAAAAGGTGCGCTACGGATTCGCGATCGCACCGGAACTGGTCCGCACCGTACTGCGCGACGGCGAGCCGGACTGGGTCAACACCATCTTCCTGTCCACCCGGTTCAGGGCCTGGCGCGTCGGCGGCTACAACGAATACCTGTACACATTCTTCAAGTGCCTGACCGACGAGCGGATCGCTTACGCCGACGGCTGGTTCGCCGAGACCCACGACGACTCGGCCTCAATCACGCTGGACGGCTGGGAGGTTCAGCGGCGCTGCCCACACCTCAAGGCCGACCTGTCGAAATTCGGTGTGGTCGAGGGAAACACATTGACCTGCAACCTGCATGGGTGGCAGTGGCGACTGGACGACGGTCGGTGCCTGACCGCGAAGGGCCACCAACTGCGGAGTTCGCGGGCGTGAACGAATCCTACGATGACGGCCTGGTCCAGCTGGACCGTGCGGCGATCACGTTGCGCCGCTATCACTTTCCCTCAGGCACATCGAAGGTGATCGCGCTCGACGCGATCCGGGGATACAAAGCCGAACAGCTGGGTCTTTTCACCCAGCGGTTCCGGATCTGGGGCAGCTCGGACTTTCGCCGCTGGCTGCCGCTGGACATCGGCCGGCCATTCAAGTCGACGCTGATCACGCTGGACGTGCCGGGCACTCGGCCCTCCCCCGCGTTCACCCCGGCGCGTCCCGACGAGTTCACCGCCCTGTTGGACGAATTGCTCAGCCAGCGCGGCTAGCCCGCGCGCGACTGCGCGAATGACCGGCCGCTGCGTCTGCCGCCCGCCACTCGAGCACAGGCGAATTGGTCCGCTTCTTCACGGGGCCGCGCGGTCGGTGAGCGCCTGGCGCGCGGCGTTGTAGCCGGGGATGAAGGTGATGCCCGGGCCGCCGTGGCAGCCCGCGCTGCCCAGATACAGGCCTTCGATCGGGATCGGCTGACCGAGGAAACCCCGCGGGCCGGGCCGGTTGGGGCCGATCTGGTTGGCATTCAGCAGGCCATGGCAGTAGTCGCCACCGGGGGCGCCGAACATCACGCCCATGTGCTTGGGGGTGAAGGTGGTGTGCCGGATGATGCTGCGCTCGAAATTCGGGGCGAGCCTGGTGATCTTGTCGATCACCCGCCGGCCCATTTCGGCCTTGGCCCGCCCGTAATCCACCTCGCCCTCGATCGGGAAGAACAGCGCGAACGCCGACGCGGCATGCTTTCCCGCGGGCGCCAGGTCCGGATCGTTTTGCGACGGGATCTGCAACACCACCGTCGGGTCGGCCGGGACGATGCCGCGCCGCGCGTCCTCCCATTGCTGCTGGACTTCCTCCGGCGTGCAGAACAGGCCGATCGAGGCCTGCATGGCCGGGTCGTTGAGCACCTGGTAGGGCGCGGCGAACTCGGGGGCCTCGTCCAGCGCGAAATGCATCTGCAGGTAGCTGCCGCGGTGATCGATGCGTGCGTACCGTTCCCGGATATCGGCGGGTAGCGCGGCGGGATCGATCATCTCGTTGAGGGTGACGTCCGGCGCGACGCCGGAGATCACGATCGGGGCGTTCAACGTCTCCCCCGCCTCGGTGCGCACCCCGGTCACCCGTCCGTCGGCGACCGCGATCCCGGTCACCCTGGTACGCAACCGGACTTCGCCGCCCTGCCGCTCCAGCACCTGGCGCAGGTGCGTGGTGAGTGCGCCGATGCCGCCGCGCAGCTTCTTCATCTGCATGGTGTCCCCGTCGGGGACGCCGAGGCCGAACGCGAGTGCGGCCGCGCTGCCCGGTGTGGATGGCCCGCGGTAGAGGGTGTTGACGGCCAGCACCGTCATCGAGCCGCGGATCGCGCCGAACTTCTCGCGATCGGGCAGGTAACGGTCCAACACGTCGGTGACCGAGCCGAACAGCATGTCGTCGATCGCTGAGCGTTCGAATTCGTTTGTGGCACAGGCATACATCTCGTCGATACTCTTGGGCGGCATGCCGGCCTCGAACCGGCCCAGCGCGCGGGTGGGCGCCTGGGCCCAGCCCATCAGCCCCGCCATGCCGTTCACCGCCTCCGCCCCGTGCACCTCGTTGAGGTGGGTGAACAGCTTGATCGGGTCGCTGTACTGGATCAGCGGGTCATCGCCGACACCGCGCACCGCAACCGACATCACGTCCAGATCGATGGTCGGCATGGTGTCCAGCCCCAGCTCGCTGACCACCTCGGCCGAGGTCGGGAACAGCACCGACCCGGCGATCTCGAACTGGTAGCCGTCGAACAGCTCGACGGTGGAGGCCATGCCGCCGGCGTAGAGCTTGGCATCCAGGCACACGGTCCGCAGTCCGGCCTTCTGCAGCAGCACGGCGGCGGTGAGCCCGTTGTGGCCCGCACCGATAACTATCGCGTCGTAATCAGTCATGTCCTGCCCTCCGGAATGGAGGCTCGCACGACGGCAAAGTTTTGTCAATTATGACGAAACTTGGCGTGCCGCCGCCGTCACCCAGGAGTCGGTGATCCCGGCTCGCAGCGTCTCCAGCGCGGCGTGGCACAGCCGGGCGAGTTCGCCGAGTGACCGGTTCTCGCCGACCATCCAGACCTCCATCGCGCCGAACACCGCGGCGGCGATGCTTCGCGCGGTCACCGCGGTGCGCACCTGTTGGTCGGCCGTGCGTTCCGCCGACCCGTCGGCGCCACGGCCGCGCCGTTGCAGTTGTGCCGCAATGGCTTCGGCGAAATCGGCCTGCACTTCCCGGATGTGGCGGACGATGCGGCCGGGGTCGAGTTCGTCCTGGCGCAGCGCGGCGATCTTGGTGACCGCGTCGACGTCGTAGGGGAACGAGAAGATGGCCGTCTGCACCGAGTCGATGATGGCTTCGTCGGCCGGTCGGGCGTCCAGGGCGGCGCGAAACCAGTGCAGCCCGGTGTAGTCGGCGAACAGCAGATCGTGCTTGGAGCTGAAGTGGCGGTAGAACGTCCGCAGCGAGACGCCGGCGTCGGCGGCGATCTGTTCGGCCGACGTGTCTTCCACGCCCTGGGCCAAAAACCGCACCAGGGCGGCCTGGCGCAATGCTTCACGCGTGCGCTCGCTGCGCGCCGTCTGGGCGGGCCGGACCATGTCAGTAAGGTACCAAGACTCCGGCCGCGCCACGGTGCCGTTGTGTCAATGTTGACAAAACTTCGCGGCGGGGGTGAGACTGCGCGCATGGTCTCGCTACTCACTCACGCGGTACTCGGACTGGCGGTCATCAGCTGGATCGTCATGGCCAACAAAGGTGTTTTCGCCCGGCCGGCCGCCGGCGCACTGTTTTCACCGATGGAAGTCGTGTACTACGTCGTCGGCATCGCGTCGGTCGCCCTCGGCTGGTACTTCAACATCACCTTCGTGCAGGAGTACGCGCACGGATCCACCAACCCGTTGTGGGGTGAACACGGCAGCTGGCTCGAATACATCAAGCTGATGTTCACCAACCCCGCCGCCAGCTCGGCCAGCCAGGATTACACGATCGCCAATGTTGTTCTGCTGCCTATCTTTACGATCGTCGACGGCTACCGCCGTGGCTTGCGCCACCCGTGGCTGTACTTCGTGTCCAGCCTGTTCACCAGCTTCGCGTTCGCGTTCGCGTTCTACTTCGCCACCATGGAACGCCAGCGCCGGCACGAACACGACCGCGCGACGGTCAACGCCTAGCCGACCGGTTTGACGGCCCGCCACCGCTGCCGGCCGCCCCTGACGTCGGTGTGGATGTCGACGAATCCGGCGGCGCGCAGGCGCCCGGGGAGGTCGGTCGGCGCGATCGGGTTGTAGGTGTCGGCGACGTGCAGCAGCCGGAACGCCCACGACGGGACGCCGTCACTACCGGCGAAAGCCCCGCCGGGTTCCAGCACCCGGAACGCCTCGGCGAAGAGGCGGTCCTGCAACTGCACGGTGGGGACGTGGTGCAGCATCGTGAAGCACACCACCGACGTGAAGTGGTCGGCGGGCAGTCCCGTGGCGCCGCCGTCGCCGTGCATGATGCGGGCCCGCTCGCCGTACCGGCGGTGCAGGCGAGCGGCCATCGCGTCGTCCACTTCGACCGCGGTGAGCGACGCGGTGCGATCGAGCAGTGCGCGCAGTGTCGCGCCGTACCCGGGCCCGATTTCCAAAGTGCGCGTGCCCAATTCGACGCCCTCCAGCGCCCACGGCAACAATTGGTCGGCCACCTCCTTCTCCCAGCCTGCTGAGCTGCACCGGCGTCGGTGTAGGAGATTCATCGCCATCGCGATCACGCCTTTCTCTGTAGTCAGGGCAAACGCTAAGCGACCGCGCGGGCTGCGGGCTTCCGATACCCTGCCTAGATATGTCGGAATTCAGCCACCACGGGCCGGCGACGTCGTCGCAGACGTTGGCGGCGGGCGCACAAATCGAACGGCACCGGCATCCGCTGCACCAGATCGTCTACCCGTCATCCGGCGCGGTGTCGGTGACCACCCCGGCGGGCACGTGGATCACGCCGGTGAATCGCGCCATCTGGATACCGGCGGGCTGCTGGCATGAACACAGGTTTCACGGCGTCACGCAGTTCCACGGTGTCGCACTGGACCCGGGCCGCTACCGCCGCGGCCCCGCGGTGCCCACCGTGCTGGCGATCAATCCGTTGATGCGGGAACTGATCATCGCGTGTTCGCAAACCGACGGCACCGACACCGACGAGCATCACCGGATGCTGGCCGTGCTGCGCGATCAGTTGCAAGCGACCGGCGTCCGGGAGCCGCTGTGGATCCCCACCCCCGTCGACGGCAGGCTGCGCCACGCCTGCGCCTTGATCGCCGAGAACCTGCGAGAGTCGTTGACGCTGCGGCAAATCGGGGACCGGGTCGGGGTCGGCCAGCGCACGCTGAGCCGCCTGTTCAGTGACGAGTTGGCCATGACGTTCCCGCAATGGCGGACCCAGGTCCGGCTGCAGCACGCCCTCGTGCTGCTCGCCGATCGGCGCGACGTCACGTCGGTGGCGGCCGAATGCGGTTGGGCCACACCAAGTGCCTTCATCGACAGCTACCGGCGAGCGTTCGGGCACACGCCCGGCCGGCCGGCGCGCTAGGCAACGGTGTCGACCCGCTGCGCCCAGCCCGCCACTAGCTGACGGGCTCCAGCACTTCGGCGCCGACGAATCCGACCAGCGCCTCGGGCACCCGCACGCTGCCGTCGGGCTGCTGGTGGTTCTCCAGGATGGCCACCAGCCACCGTGTCGTGCCCAGCGTGCCGTTGAGCGTGGCGGCGGTCTGCGGTTTGCCCGCCTCGTCGCGGTAGCGGGTGGCCAGCCGACGGGCCTGGAACGTGGTGCAGTTCGACGTGGACGTCAGCTCGCGGTAGGCGCCCTGGGTGGGAATCCAAGCCTCACAATCGAATTTGCGCGCGGCCGAGGAGCCGAGATCGCCGGCGGCGACGTCGATCACCCGGTACGGCACCTCGATGCGGGCCAGCATCTCGCGCTGCCAGCCCAGCAGCCGCTGGTGTTCGGCCTCGGCCTCGGCGGGCGTGCAGTAGACGAAGCCCTCGACCTTGTCGAACTGATGCACCCGGATGATGCCGCGAGTGTCCTTGCCGTAGCTGCCGGCCTCGCGGCGGAAGCACGTCGACCATCCCGCGTACCGCAGCGGCCCGCCGGACAGGTCCAGGATCTCGCCGGAGTGATAGCCGGCCAGCGGCACCTCGGAGGTGCCCACCAGATAGAGATCGTCGGCCTCGACCCGGTACACCTCGTCGGCGTGTGCACCCAGGAATCCGGTGCCGGCCATCACCTCCGGGCGCACCAGCACCGGCGGAATCATCGGGACGAACCCGTTCTCGACGGCGAGCCGAAGCGCCAGCTGCAACAGGCCCAGCTGCAGCAGCGCGCCCTTGCCGGTCAGGAAGTAAAACCGCGACCCGGACACCTTGGCGCCGCGCTGCATGTCGATGAGCCCGAGCGATTCGCCGAGCTCCAGGTGGTCCTTCGGGTTGTCGATCGCGGCGGGTTCGCCGACCACGTCGAGGACAGTGAAGTCGTCCTCCCCGCCGGCGGGAACCCCGTCGATGACGACGTTGGAGATCGCCATGTGCGCCGCGGTGAACGCCTTCTCCGCGTCGGCCTGGGCGGTTTCGGCGGCCTTCACCTGCTCGGCCAGTTCCTTCGCGCGCGCCAGCCTGGCCGGGCGCTCCTCGGGCGAGGCCGCGCCCACGCTCTTGCTGGCCGCCTTCTGCTCGGCCCGCAGCCCGTCGGCCGACGAGATCGCGGCGCGGCGGGCGGCATCGGCCGCCAACAGGTCGTCTACCAGCGACGGGTCCTCGCCACGGCTTCGTTGGGAGCGGCGCACGGCGTCGGGGTCTTCCCGGAGCAGCTTCAGGTCGATCACGGCCCTGAGACTACTTTCACCGCGTCCGGCCGAGTGGCGGCGCATCCACCGCGTATGCGCGCAGGACTCACATCAGTAACTTTTGTCACGCGCCTCAGGTGCTGCTGTCAGAATGGAGCGGATGTCGCAAGCGCCCGAGAAGGAACTTTCGGAAGGCCGGGTGGTCGAGTCGCCCGTCGCCTCGACCGATGAGTCGTCCGATCAGCAGCCGTCAGCCTTCCTGTGGCCGCGCAGCCTGCAGGCCCGGGCCACCCGCCGCGCGCTGCTGCTCACCGCGCTCGGCGGCCTGCTGATCGCCGGGCTGGTCACCGCGATCCCGGTCGGTGGCACCGGGTCGGGGCGGTTCCTCGACAGCAGCCCGGTGCGCAGCACCGGCACCAAGAGCGACGCCGCCTTCAACCGGGCTTCCCCCGGCGAGTGTCTGATGTGGCCGGACACCTCACCGGAGTCGGCGAGGATCGTCAACTGCGCGGACGACCACAAGTTCGAGGTGGCCGAATCGATTGACATGCGCACGTTCCCGGGCTCGGAGTACGGGCCCAACGCCGCGCCCCCGTCGCCCGCGCGCATCCAGCAGATCACCCAGGAACAGTGCGAGGCCGCCGTCCGCAATTACCTCGGTCCCAAGTTCGATCCGAACAGCAAGTTCACCGTCAGCCTGCTCTGGCCCGGCGACCGGGCCTGGCGCCAGTCCGGTGATCGCCGCATGCTGTGCGGCCTGCAGCTGCCGGGGATGAACAACCAGCAGCAGCCGTTCAAGGGCAAGGTCGCCGACGTCGATCAATCGAAGGTGTGGCCGGCCGGGACGTGCCTGGGTATCGACTCCGCGACCAACCAGCCGACCGATGCGCCGGTCGACTGCGCCGCGCCGCACGCGATGGAGGTGACCGGCACGGTCAACCTGGCCGAGAAGTTCCCCGGTGGCCTGCCCGCCGAGCCCGACCAGGACGGCTTCATCAAGGATTCGTGCACCAAGATGACGGACGCGTATCTGGCGCCGGTCAAGCTGCGCACCACGACCCTGACCCTGATCTACCCGACGGTGCCGCTGGCCAGTTGGACGGCGGGCAGCCGCGAGGTGGCCTGCAGCATCGGCGCCACGCTGGGCAACGGCGGCTGGGCCACGCTGCTGAACAGCGCCAAGGGCCAGCTGCTGATCAACGGCCAGCCGCCGGTGGCGCCGCCCGACATTCCCGAGGAGCGGCTCACCATGCCGCCGATTCCCCTTCAGCCCCCGGCCCAACCGCCGTCCAGCCAATCGAGCTCCGGGGCCGGCTCGGCGCCGGATATCCCGCCGAACAACCAGCACCTGCCCGGTCAGCAGCCGGCTCCCCAGCCCCAGCAGCCCCCGCAGCAGCAGCCCCAGCAGGCGCCGCAGCAGCAGGCGCCGCCACCGGCGGACAACGGCGCCCCGCCGGCCAATCCGGCGCCGGAGCCGCCGCCGGCACCGCCCCCACCCCCGCCTGCGGCGAACCCCGCACCGGAGGCACCACCCGCCGAGCCACCGCCGGGAGGCTAGGCGGGTGCCCGTGCGGATGGATCCGCAGCGCTTCGACGAACTGGTCTCCGACGCCCTCGATTTGATCCCGCCCGAGCTGGCCGCCGCCATGGACAACGTCGTGGTCCTGGTCGAGGATCGCCATCCCGAGGACGCCGAGCTGCTCGGCTTGTACGAGGGGGTGGCGCTGACCGAACGCGACTCCGACTACTTCGGCTCGCTGCCGGATGCCATCACCATCTACCGCGCGGCGCTACTGGACGTGTGCGAATCCGAGGAGCAGGTCATCGAGGAGGTGGCCATCACGGTGATCCACGAGATCGCTCACCACTTCGGCATCGACGACGACCGGTTGCACGAACTGGGCTGGGCCTGAAACCCCGCACGCCCGCCCGATTCCCGGGCGCGGCATCCCGGATTTGTCCGCGCCGGGTGCTATGAACGCACGTATGAGCATTGACTGCCGCGACTGCCGGGCAGGCTTAGATCACTGTCACGGCACCATCATTCGCCATGCGCTGCACCGGTCGGAATGCACGGAGCCGGGTTGCTTCAGCCCTGAGTTGTTGCCGCACGCCTTCATCATCGACTGCGACGCCGTCGGCTGCGCGTGCACCGAGGTGATCGCGCTGGCCGTCTGACCGAAAGGTCAGCCCATCGGGTCGGTGCTTGACCGAACCGCGTCCGCGACCGGGGTCGCCTCTTCCTCCGGGTAGAACGGCGGCGTCAAGGTTCCCCACCGCACGCAACTCCACCGCCCGTCCGTGATCGGGGTCAGCGCCACCGATTCGGTGTTGTCCAGGTGATTGTCCAGCGCGAACTCGGCTTCCACGCCGGCCAGCACCGCGGCGGCCAGCCGGATCGCCGCGCCGTGGCTGACCACCACGATGTCGCCGTGGAAGTCGTGGTCGTCGAGGTAGCGCAGGCGCAGCTCGGTCAGCGCCGGGAGGTAACGGTCCAGCACGTCGTTGCCGGTTTCGCCGCCGGGAAGCGCGACGTCGAGCTCGCCGTGGTGCCATCGCTGATAGATCGCGTTGAACTCGGCGACCGCGTCGTCGTCGTTACGGTTTTCCAGCCGCCCGACCTGGACCTCGTGGACACCGGCGACCTCGACGGGCGCCATCTCGAGCTGCTCCCCGATCACCGCCGCGGTCTGCAACGCCCGGGTGGCGACCGAATGCGCGAGCATCGCCGGCCGCCCCGAACCGCGGGCGAACGCGCGGGCCTGGTCGCGGCCCAGCGGGGTCAACTCCGCCCCGGGCGGGCGGGTGTCGAGCCGGCGCTCGACGTTCCCAATGGACTGGCCGTGTCGCACCAGGATCAACCGACCGCTCACCCCTGTGACCCCCGCTCGTCCGGCTTCCCGTCGCGCAGCTGCGCCAACCAGCGCGCGCCCTCGTCGGCCGACGGCGGCAGCGCCCCGGCGGGTGAGCCGGTGGGCCAGGATCCCAGGTATCGCACATCAGCACAACGACGGTGCAGTGCCTTGAGTGCCTCGGCGACGGCATCGTCGTCGATATGGCCCACACAGTCGGCGAAGAACCGGTAGGTGCCGAGTCCGGTGCGGGTCGGCCGGGATTCGATGCGGGTCAGGTCGATGCCCCGGACGGCAAATTCGGCGAGGGCGGCCAGCAGCGCGCCGGGCGCATTGTCGATGCGCAGCACCACCGAGGTGCGGTCGGCGCCGGTGCGGGCCGGCGGCGGCCCCGGCCGGCCGACCAGCAGGAAGCGGGTGCGGGCATTCGATTCGTCGACGACCCCCTCGGCCAGGGTGGCAAGTTTCCAGTGGGTGGCGGCCAGCGGCGAGGTCACCGCGGCGTCGACGCGTCCCTCGGCCACTTGCTGGGCGGCGTCGGCGTTGGAGTATGCGGGCCGCCACTGGGCATCGGCCAGGTTGGCGGCCACCCACTGTCGTACCTGGGCCGCCGCCACGCCGATGGCCGCCAGGGTCCGAACGTCGGCGGCGCTGCGGCCGGGCTTGACGACGATGCTGAACGCCACGTCCAGCGTGGTTTCGGCGAACACCTGCAGGCGTGAGCCGATGGCCAGGCTGTCCAGGGTGGGCGTCACCGAACCGTCGATCGAGTTCTCGATCGGGACGCAGGCGTAGTCGGCGCCGCCGGCGCGGACGGCGTCCAGCGCCGCGGAGGTGCTGTCGACGGGCGCGGGCTGAACTTCGCTCAGGCCGGGGACCAGACCGGCGGCGGTGATCTGCCGTAGCGCTGCCTCGGTGAACGTTCCCTCCGGACCGAGGTAAGCGATGCGGGCCACGTCCCAACCCTAGCGGCGGGCAGCCCGGACGACGCTTGCGGCGCCACCCGGCGATAGGTTAACTTAGGCTTACCTAATCGGAGGATGAGAATGGTGTTACCGATGAGCTGCCCCGTCCCGACCACCGCCGAACGGATTCGCAGCGCCTGCGTCCGCGCCAGCGGCGCGCTGCTGGCCATCGAGCACGACAACCCGGTCCCCACCCCGGTGCATCACCTGATGGACGACGGATCCGTTGCGGTGACACTTCCCGTCGCACGCGAGCGCGAGTTGACGCGCCCCATCGCGGGATCCCAGGCGCTGCTGGAGCTGACCGATTACGCGCCGCTGCCGCTGCGCGAACCGGTCCGCTCGCTGGTCTGGGTGCGCGGGCAGCTCCAGGAGGTGCATCCGACGGAGATACTCGACACGCTGGACCTGATCGCCGCCGAATGCCCGAATCCCGTCCTGCTGGACGTCGACACCCCTCGGTGCCCTGCCTCCGACGGTAAAGAACCGCGCTACACGCTATTGCGGCTCGAGATCGCCTCGGTGGTCGTCACCGACGCCACCGGCGCCGAGCCGGTCAGCGTCCCCGATCTGCTGGACGCCCGGCCCGACCCGTTCTGCGCGCTCGAGTCCAGCCTGCTGCGGCATCTGGACACCGCCCACAGCGACGTCCTGGCGCGACTGGTGTCCAGGCTGCCGGCGCCCCTGCGGCGCGGGCATGTGCGACCCCTGGGGCTGGACCGCTACGGCGTCCGGTTCCGCATCGAAGGCGACGGCCGCGATCACGACGTCCGACTGCCGTTCCACAAGCCGGTCGACGACATGACCGGCCTGAGTCAGGCCATCCGGGTGCTGATGGGTTGCCCGTTCATCAACGGGCTTCGGGCGCGCGGCTAGCCCTACGACGATGCGGCCCGCGCAGCGGGGTGCGGAGGAGTAGGGCAATCGGCCTAGCCCTGCGACGATGCGGCCCGCGCAGCGGGGTGCGGAGGAGTAGGGCAATCGGCCTAGCCCCTGCGACGATGCAGCCCGCGCAGCGGGGTGCGGAGGAGTAGGGCAATCGGCAAACGGCCTGGCCGAGATCGCGGCGTACCGGCGCGGCACGCCGCCGGGCACGTAAGTTAACCGGGTGAACGGCGACCGCTCACCGCAGCGCCGGCGGCCTCCACCCGGGAGCCCGCCCGCACCACCGCGCCCGGGACCATCTCACCCCGAACCGCCGCAGGTGATCCGCCGCCAGAGCGGCCCGCCGCCGTCGCCGACCGCGGAGACCCAGCCGCTGCTACGACCACCGCCCCCGCCCGCCGTCGCTCCGCCGCCGCCCCGGATTGCGCCGCCCCGGCCGCCTCGCATCTCCCGGAAGCGACGCAAGCTCCGCTGGCTCCGCATCGTGATGACGGTCTTGGCGGTGGGCGTGCTGCTGATCGGTGCGGGCAGCATCGCCGGCGCCGTCTGGTTCGACGACAAGCTGCACCGCGAGCAGGTGCTCACCGACTACCCCGACCGCCCCGCAACCGGCCGGGGCACCAACTGGCTGATCGTCGGGTCGGACAGCCGCCAAGGGCTGAGCGCCGAGCAGCAGCGAGACCTGGCCACCGGCGGCGACATCGGTAACGGCCGTACCGACACGATTTTGCTGGTTCACGTGCCCGGTGTCGGCTCCGGGACGCCGACGACCATGGTGTCGATACCGCGCGATTCCTATGTGCCGATTCCGGGTCACGGCAAGGACAAGATCAACGCCGCGTTCGCGCTGGGCGGTGCCCCCCTGCTGATCCAGACCGTGGAGCGGGCCACCGGGTTGCGCCTCGATCATTACGCCGAGATCGGTTTCGGCGGGTTCGCCGCGCTGGTGGACGCGCTCGGCGGCGTAACAGTGTGCCCGAAGACGGCGTTCGACGACCCGTTGGCCGGCATCGAGCTGCCGGCCGGCTGCCAAACCCTGAACGGGCGGAACGCGCTCGGCTACGTCAGGTCGCGGGACACCCCACGGGCCGACCTGGACCGGATGGTCAATCAGCGGCAATTCGTGGCCGCGCTGCTGCACCGGGCCGCCAGCCCTGCGGTGTGGCTCAACCCCTGGCGCTGGTACTCCGTGCCGCGCGCGACCGCCGACGCCCTGACCGTCGACCGCGGTGACCACGTCTGGGATCTGGCTCGGCTCGGCTGGGCGCTGCACGGGTCGACCACCACTATGACCGTCCCGATCGGGGAGTTCACCAGCGGCGACGCCGGCTCGGTGGTGGTGTGGGATCACGATGCGGCCGCCCAGTTGTTTCAGTCGTTGGCGTCCGACGCGCCGGTGCCACCCGCCACGTCGGACGAGCAGCAATAGACAGCAGCAATAGCGGTCCGCCTAGCCGCTACCCTGCAGCCACGCCTTGGTGCGGCCCGGGTGGTGCGTGGCGAGCCAGGCCACCCCCACATCGCGGCAGAAATCGATGTCCTCGTAGTCGTCGACGTTCCAGCAGTAGACCGCCCTGCCCTGAGCGATGGCGCGGTCGGCGAGCTGGGGATACTCCTTCAGCGTCGTCAGTGACGGCCCGACGGCGGTGGCGCCGATGGCCGTAGGCGCGCCGCTGGTGAGGTAACGCGCGGTCTTGCCGAGCAGCACCGTGGGCAGCAGCGGCGCGGCGCGCCGGATCCGCCAGACCGCCGACGCGGAGAACGACATCACCACCGCGCGGGACCGGTCCGCCGAGGGGGGCGCGGCGATGCCGAAGCGATGCAGCGACGCGAGCAGCTTGGTTTCCACCAATGATCCGTACCGCACCGGATGTTTGGTTTCGATGAACAGCTTCACCGGCCGATGCCAATCCAGCACCAGCGACACCAGCGCGTCCAGTGTCAACAAACTGGTGTCGCCGTGTGCGCCGTCTTCACGCCAGCTGCCGTGCCACGCCCCGTACTCGAGCTCGCGCAGTTCCGCCAGGGTCATGGTGCTGACCAGGCCGGCCCCGGTCGAGGTCCGGTCCAGCCGGCGATCGTGCACGCACACCAGATGGCCGTCGCGGGTCAATCGCACGTCGCATTCCACGCCGTCGGCGCCTTCTTTGAGCGCGAGGTCGTAGGCGGCCAGCGTGTGTTCGGGTCGTGCGGCCGACGCTCCGCGGTGGGCGACGACATAAGGGTGCCCGGCGAGCACCTCGTCGGCCCACGTCATACCCCTATGCTGCCGGTTCCTGCCCCTTCAACTCAACCGGGCCGGCCGACGCCGGTGCCGGACGGTCATCGGGAACCGCCACCCAGCGGTGCGCGGGCCGGGCGACGGGTTTGCGCTGGAATCCCTCGAAGACGCGGGTGGCGGCGGCCAGTGTGGTGGCCGCGAACAGGTACCCGAAGATCATCAGGACGGTGTTGTTGGCAATGCCCTGGGCGTCGGTGGCGAAGCTGGTCACGATGGCCGCGATGGACACGACGTAGCTGCACACCCACGCGCCCCACCACTGCAGGATGGTGCGACGCAGCCGGGCATAGTGCTCTTCGAGCAGCGCCAGCTCGATCACGTACACCGGCGCCCACAGCAGGTTGGCCAGCGGCACGACGCAGCCGGCCCAGAGCGCCCGGGTGGAGCGCTGCTCGGGCAGCCCGTGATGGCCGTACACGGCGGCGCGGCGCGCGATCATCCAGCGGATCAACAACACGCCGGAGGCGATTACCGCAGCCCCCGCGCCCACGCTGGCGAGCACGCCGAGCCAGTCAGCTCCGACGGCCACCCACGAGTTCAGCAAGGTGTTCCGGTTGATCACCAGCAGCACGTACCTCACCACGTAGACCAGGGCGGCGATGCTGAGCACCAGCACGCTGATGAATGACGCAGTGCGCACGATCTCCGCCGACGGCCCGGGCTGTGTGGGTGCTTCGGCGGCTGCGGGCGCCTGCTCGACGCGGTCGGCCAACCCCCAGCGGGGGATGACGGTGTATCGCGGCGTGGGCCCCAGGGGACGGCGGCCGCGTCGGGCCGGCGGCGCAGCGCCCGGCCGCACCGCTATCCAGCGGTAGCCCGGCGGCAATCGCGGCGGTGTGCGCTGCCACGCCGGCGCGCTCGCGGGCCGAGACGGCGACGGCACGCCCGGCGCGCCCCAGCGCGGGTCGGGTGGCGGGGCGTCCGGCGCGGGTGCCATCAGCGACCCGCGGCAGCGAGGACACCATTCACGTTGTCGGTCACGCACGTTCCAGCGCGTGCCGCACTGGGAGCACACCTGGATCACCGGACCAGACTAACGCCGTCCGGACGCGGGCCGAGGAACGCCGGCCGCGGGCCGCGCGGGTCCGTGATCGACGGGCCGCCCGAGCGGGCTCGGCAACCGACTGAGCCGCGAAAGGCTATCCACAGTTTCCACAGGTTTATCCACATGCGATTAGTGGGTACAACGGCCATTACTACAGCCTCTGGCGGCAGACCGCGGTGTCTTTGTGGATAACACCGCGGGGTTGTTGGCATGCGATAGACAGCCCGGAAGCGGACGGTGAGCGAAATGGATTGCCTACCTAAGCACCCGCCGGCCGGTCGCGCGGCGGTGATGATGGTCCGGCCGCGTCGCGCCGCCGGCTCCCGCAGCGGTCGCCCAGCCGCAGCTCAGCGGGTTATTTTTCAAGCTCGCCACAAAGCGCTATGATCGCGTTCGCGAAAAGTGTTTGTGACTCACCTCACTGACGCGAGGTGACCGGGGGTGAAAGGCGATTGATGGCCACGCAGTCGTTCGGTCCGGGGTCACCGGGCCCGTCGAAGTCGTATTGCGGCTCGCCGGCGTGGAATCACAGCTACAGCGTCGCCGCGGTGCGCGCCGGGTTGATCGCTTTGGCGTTGCTCGCGGTGCTCGCGCTCATCGTCTTGTCTTGAATCGCCCCTGAGCGGGTATCCGCGTTCCGGCTCACTAGGGTCGTTCTTGCGGAGCGCGCGGTCGTGGAGCAGGGTTGATAACGGCTGGCCGCCGTGAGGCGGCCCCGCGAGAGTGCGCGCCGGGACGAATAATCGAAGAAAGGAATGCTGTGGCCGTATATAACCTGCCCGATTTGGATTGGGATTATGGAGCGCTGGAACCGCACATCTCCGGCCAGATCAACGAGCTACACCACGACAAGCACCACGCCACTTATGTCAAGGGCGCCAATGACGCGTTGGAGAAACTCGAGGAGGCCCGGGCCAAGGAAGACTTCGGGGCGATCCTGCTTTACGAGAAGAATCTGGCGTTCAATCTTGCCGGTCACGTGAACCACACCATCTGGTGGAAGAACTTGTCGCCGGACGGCGGCGACAAGCCGACCGGCGAACTCGCCGCGGCGATCGATGACGCCTTCGGATCATTCGACAAGTTCCGCGGGCAGTTCCACGCAGCCGCGACCACCGTGCAGGGGTCGGGGTGGGCAGCGCTCGGTTGGGACACGCTCGCCAAGAAGCTGCTGATCTTCCAGGTGTATGACCACCAGACCAACTTCCCGCTCGGCATCGTTCCCCTACTGCTGCTCGACATGTGGGAGCACGCCTTCTACCTGCAGTACAAAAACGTCAAGGTCGACTTTGCCAAGGCGTTCTGGAATGTCGTCAACTGGGCAGACGTCCAGGAGCGCTATGCGGCTGCGACCTCGAAGACCCAGGGCCTGATCTTTGGCTGACTTTCTCTCGATCGGCGGGGGCGTCGCGCGGTTGCGCGGCGCCCCCGCCGTTTGTCTGAGGCCTAATCGACTGTCCGAGAACGTCTGCGCCACTAACCGTGTCGTGTTGCACGGCGCCTAAACCGCAGGCATGCTGAATTATTCGGACTTACCAGTGTGGTTATTCCAAGCGGAGGCGTCGCGCGGAGGTCGAAATGGAAACTGGGTCGGATCAGCCTATCGGGGTTTCCCCGTTCCATTCCCGTGGTGTCTTGAAAGGGTTCGTCATCTCCGGGCGGTGGCCCGATTCGACCAAAGAATGGGCGCAGCTGCTCATGGTCGCGGTCAGGGTCGCGTCGTTACCCGGATTGCTCTCCACCACAACGGTGTTCGGCGCTCGCGAGGAATTGCCGGACGAGCCCGAGCCGGGCACTGTCGGCCTCGTGCTGGCCGAGGGCACGGTTTTCGGTGAATCCGCCATCCAGCCAGGCTATTTCGCGGACCACCAGCCCCCGGCTCTCCTGATGTTGCATCCGCCTTCAGAAACTATGCCGTCGCTGCCCGAATGCACCGGGGCGGCGTCGGGATGTGTATTGCTGCCCGGATTGCCCTATCTCGGACTCGAGCATCGGGCGGCGTGGGTGGAGGCGGAAGCCGACGGCACCATCACCTCGATGGTGAGCCGCGTCGGTGTGGATCCGATCAGCCACCCTGATACGGCGATATTGGCAATGCTGCTCGCCGCGTAACGACACGCAACGAAACGCCGGAAAACAGTTCGGGATTCGGATCCCGAAAATACGGCTGACCGAACTTAACCACCCCGCTGGCGGGTGCCCAATGGGGCCATTAGCCTGGGACCGTCAGCGGAGGGGAGTAGCCCCCAATCGTCGAGTCGACATACTGGCGCACAGGCCGGCCGACGAACCGGTTCACCCGGTTGGCGAGACCTTCGACCGGGGTTCGACGACTTGTCGTCGACGACGCGTCGAAAGGTCGCCCGACATGCTCGCCGCCACACTGTTGACTCTGGGAGTGGTGTTCGTCGCCGAACTCGGCGACAGGTCGCAACTGATCACCATGACCTACGCCCTGCGCTATCGGTGATGGGTGGTGCTGGCCGGGGTGGCGCTCGCCGCGTTCACCGTGCACGGCGTTTCGGTGACCGTCGGCCACTTCCTGGGCGCTGCTCTGCCGGCCCGGCCGCTGGCGTTCGTGTCGGCCCTCGCCTTCCTCGCGTTTGCGGTGTGGGCATGGCGTGAGGGCGCGGCCACCGACGAGACCGAATCGCAGCCGCGCGAACCGCGATTCGCGTTCCTGACCGTTGTGTCGTCGTTCGCGCTCGCGGAGATGAGCGACAAGACCGCGCTGGCGACGGTGACGTTGGCCAGCGATCACGATTGGGCCGGAGTGTGGGTCGGCTCGACGCTGGGCATGGTGCTGGCCGATGGCTTGGCGATCGCCGTCGGACGGCTGCTGCATCAGCGCCTACCGGAAAAATTGCTGCACGCCGCGGCCGGCCTGCTGTTCCTGACGTTCGGGCTGTGGATGCTGCTCGACGCCGCTTTGGGCTGGCGCTGCGCGGCCGTCGCCGCGACCGTCGCCGTGGCGGTGGCCGCCGCCGTAATCGCGGTCGCGCAGATGCTGCGGCGCCGCAGAACCGTAACCCCGACCGGCACGCAACCACCGCCTACCGGCTAAGTTAACGACGCCTCGCCCGCCGGTGTCCCGGAGTCGTCTGCCGGGCGGCGCGGCGGTCCGCAAGACCGCTTTCGCATTCGGCAGCAAAGGGTGTGCTAAATCGTGCCGGATTGCCGACCCGTTGCGGTGCGATCGCCCAGCACGACTCGGCATATTTGCGTCCTCGTCAGCTGGTCATCCGCCCGCCACTTCGGAACGGGTGCCGAATTCTGCGGATAACCTGTGAGTTCCATAGAATTAGTGGACACCTCAGCGAATCAGTTAGACGCTCGTCGAGTGGGGAGTTTCTGGGTGTCAGCTATGCCCGTCGCGCTTCCCTCGAGGTTTGCACTTGGTGACGGTCATCAAGCCTCGCTAGCATGATCAGCAAATACACCTAGGTAATAGTTCACTTCTACAGCCCAGTGGAGGTCCTTCCTATGAGCACGACGTTCGCTGCTCGCCTGAACCGCCTGTTTGACACGGTGTATCCGCCGGGCCGCGGGCCGCACACCTCCGCTGAGGTCATCGCGGCGCTCAAGGCGGAGGGCATCACGATGTCGGCTCCCTACCTCTCCCAGTTGCGTTCCGGCAACCGCACCAACCCGTCGACGGCGACCATGAACGCCTTGGCCAACTTCTTTCGGATCAAGTCGGCCTACTTCACCGACGACGAGTACTACGAGAAGCTCGACAAGGAACTGTCGTGGCTGGCCACGACGCGCGACGACAATGTGCGCCGCATCGCGGTGCGCACGGCCGAGCTGTCCCCCGAGGCGCAGCGTGAGGTCATGGAGCGGGTCAACGAGTTGCGCCGCGCCGAACACTTAGACGCCTGAGGTCACCGCCTGGCACCGGCTACCGGACCTGCCCTGGAGGGCTGCCGCCCGCCGATTCCGATTAGGGTTGGCTCAGCGGATCGCGCAACCGCGAGAGCGCCAGACAACGATTGCCAGCGAGATCACCGGGGAGGCGGCCGCGAATGGGCCTGTTCCGCAAGCGAAAGAGCCGCGCGACGCGTCGCGCTGAAGCCCGCGCGATCAAGGCCCGCGCGAAGCTCGAGGCCAAACTGGCCGCAAAAAACGAGGTTCGCCGCGCCAAATCCGCGCAGCGGGCGGAGAGCAAGGCGCTGCGCGCCCAGATCAGGGCGCAACGCGACCGCGACCGCAACGCATTGAAGGTCGCCGAGGCCGAACTCAAAGCCGCGCGCGAGGGCAAGATCTTCTCACCGACCCGAATCCGCCGGGTGCTGACGGTGTCTCGGCTGCTCGCGCCGATCCTCACCCCGGTCATCTACCGGGCGGCCATCGCGGCCCGTGCGCTGATCGATCAACGTCGCGCGGATCAGCTCGGCGTTCCGCCGGCGCAGATCGGCCGATTCTCCGGCCATGGCGCCCAGCTGTCGGCCCGCATCGCCGGGGCGGAAAAGTCGCTGCGAATAGTGCAGGACCGCAAGCCCAAGGACGCCGAGACCAAGCAGTTCGTGTCCGCCATCGCCGAACGGCTCACCGATCTGTCCGCGGCGATCACCGCGGCGGAGAACATGCCGGCCGCCCGGCGCCGAGCGGCCCACGCCGCAATTTCGTCGCAGCTCGACGGGATCGAGGCAGACCTGATGGCCCGTCTCGGGCTGAGCTGAGCACCCGCACGGAAGGCAGCGCCGGGCATGTCAATCCTCACCAAATGGATCTCGCGCACCCTGAGCGCGCTCACCGTCGCCGTCGCCCTCTATCTCGCGGCGGCGGCCCAGATCCCGGCGGCGTGGGCGCACGTGCACGCCAGCAGCGACAACGCGGTGCGCGGGGCCATGGCGATCGTCACGTTCCAGGTGCCCAACGAATCGAACACCGGGGCGCCCACCACCGCGCTGACCGTCACGCTCCCGAACGTCAAGTCGGCACGCACCGAGAGCCTGCCGGGCTGGACGGCCAAGCTCGACCGTGACACCGCGTCCGGCACCGTGCGCTCGGTGACGTGGACTGCCAACCTCACCGGCGGGATCGGCCCGGACCAGTTCGGGCTGTTCCGGCTGGCGGTGCAGTTGCCCGATACCGATACCGTGAGCTTTCCCGCCACGCAGACCTACGCCGACGGGACCGTCGTGAAGTGGGACCAGCCACCCCTGCCGGACGGGAGCGAGCCCGAGCACCCGGTACCCACGCTCACCCTCACCACCGGCCCGGCGGGCGCGCACCAAAACCACGGGCCACCCGCTGCCGCGCCCGCGAGGTCGACGGTGGCCGACAACGCCGCGCGGCTGCTGGGGGGCGCTGCCCTGGTGGTCGCCGCCGCGGGCGTCGCGATCGCACTGATCCGCCGACGAACATGAGGCGCCTGGCGGTTGGCGTCTGCGTCGGCGTCATGTTCGTGATCGCCACACTGACCGCGCCGGCCGCGGCCGCACACGCCACCCGGGTCTCCACGGATCCCGCGGCCGATGCGGCGCTGGCGTCCGGGCCGCCGCGGGTCAGCGCCACCTTCAACGAGCAGTTGCAAACCACGTTCGCCGCCATGACGGTGGTCGGGCCGGACGGCAACGTGTGGTCTACCGGGGACCCCACCGTGCAGGGCGCGGTGGTCGGTATCGGCCTGCGACCCCTCGGGCCGGCCGGAACGTACACGGTGAATTACCGGGTGACCTCCGCCGACGGCCACGTGGTCTCCGGGTCATGGTCGTTTCGGCTCACCGTGCCCGGCACCGGCACGCCCGGTCCAGCCGTGGCGGGCCCGGGTGGCGGCGGCGCCCTCCCGATCTGGCCATTCGTGGCGATCGCGGTGGCCCTCGTCGCCGGCGGCGCCTGGTGGGCGACGCGCGGCAGGCGGTGAGAACAGTGGCCGGCGACCGGTGGCCGAGGCGCCGGGAGGCGTCCTGGCATGATGGGACCTTGAACCCGCTGAGCTAGGGGAACGACGACAGAGGAAGCTCAAAGGAGCGGCCGCATGGCAGACCCGCAGGACCCGACGAACAGCGCACCCGAAGGCGCCGGCACCCCGCCGGAGAAGAAACCGCCCGCCAAGGCGGTGAAGAAGACCGCCAAAGCGCCGGCCAAAAAGGCACCTGCGAAAAAGGCGCCCGCCAAGAAAGCCCCGGCCAAGAAAGCACCCGCCAAGAAATTGCCGGCGAAAAGCGCCGAACCCGCTGCCGCGCAGCCACCCGAGCAGCCAGTAGACGTGCAGCAGCGCGCCGAAAGCAACGGCGACTTGACCGCTGCCGCCAAAGATGCTGCCGCACAGGCGAAGTCCACCGTCGAGGCAGCCAACAACCCGGTCTCTCCCGCAGTCGCGGGCCCGGCGGCGAGCCAGTCTCCGCTGCCGCTGATCGTGGCCCTGGCCGTCAGCCTGCTGGCCATCCTGCTCATTCGTCAACTGCGTCGCCACTGAGCGGCAGCGTCTAACGTGTCAGAAGTGACGGTGCCATTCCGGCCGACGGCCGACCTCGTGGACAGTATCGGTCCCGACGTACGCAGTTGCGACGTCCAATTCCGCCAGCTAGGCGGCCGGGCCGAATTCGCCGGGCCGATCAGCACCGTGCGGTGCTTCCAAGACAACGCGCTGCTGAAATCGGTTCTCTCGGAATCGGGCCGCGGCGGGGTCTTGGTCATCGACGGTGACGGGTCGTTGCACACGGCGCTGGTCGGCGATGTCATCGCCGAGTTGGCCCGCTCCAACGGCTGGGCCGGGCTCATCGTCAACGGCGCGGTGCGCGATTCGGCCATGTTGCGGGGCATGGACATCGGCATCAAGGCGTTGGGCACCAATCCCCGCAAGAGCACCAAGACCGGTGCCGGCGAGCGCGACGTCGAGGTAACCCTGGGCGGGGTGGCGTTCGTGCCGGGCGAGATCGCCTACAGCGACGACGACGGGATCGTCGTCGTCGCCGCGGGCCAATGATCCGTTAAACCGCTACCGGGGCAGGCTTTTTCGCGAACTTCAGGCCATCGTCGTCGACCTTGCCGCGCCGGATGGTGCGCATGTCGAAGAAGTAGTTCTGCTTGAGCCGCCACGGTGCCCGTGATCCCGACTTGGGCAGCAGGTGCATCGAACGCCGGAAGTAGCCGGGAGTGAAGTCCATGAACGGCAGCTCGTCGACGTCGTCGCCCGGATGCTGCGGCTCGACGAAGTCAAACCCGTTGGCGTCCATGTAATTCAGCAACCGGCAGACGAACTCGGAGACCAGGTCGGCCTTCAGCGTCCAGGACGCGTTGGTGTAGCCGAAGGTGATGGCGAAGTTCGGCATGCCGGAGAACATCAGGCCCTTGTAGGTCATCAGTGAAGTCAGCTCGATGTCCTCGCCGTTGCGGGTCGGGTTCACCCCGCCCAGCAGCTGCATGTTCAATCCCGTTGCGGTGATGATGATGTCGGCCGCCAGTTCGTCACCCGAGGTGAGCTTGATGCCGGTCTTGGTGAACCGGTCGATGGTGTCGGTGACGACGTCGGCCTTGCCGTGCCGGATGGTCCGGAAAAAGTCGCCGTCGGGGGCCAGGCACAACCGCTCGTCCCAGACGTTGTAACGCGGGCCGAAATGCTTTTCGACGTCGTAGCCCTCGGGCAGGCGCCGCTGCGCCATCGTCATCAACGTCTTGCGCATGTAAGCCGGTGCTTTGCGGGACAGCTGGTACTGGAAGGTACTGAACGCTATGGCTTTCCAGCGGTTGGCCATGTGCGCGAGGTGCTCGGGCAGCAGCCGGTTGGCCTTCTCGGCGAAGGGATCGACACCCGGCAGCGAGCCGATGTAGGTCGGCGAACGCTGCAGCATCGTCACGTGACCCGCACCCGAATTCACCAGGGCGGGAATCAGGGTGATCGCGGTGGCGCCGGACCCGATGACGACGATTCGCTTGCCCGCGTAGTCGAGGTCCTCCGGCCAGTGCTGCGGATGGACGATGGTGCCCCCGAAGTCGTCGGAGCCCGGGAAGGTCGGGGAGAAGCCCTCGTCGTAGTTGTAGTAGCCGGTGCAGGCGAACAGGAATGAACTGGTGATCTCGCTGCGCCGCCCGTCGGTCTCGACGGTCACTGTCCAGCGGTTGTCGGTGTCGGACCAGTCGGCGGCCACCATCCGGTGGCGGTAGCGGATCTTGGGCTCGATCTTGTTCTCGACCGCGGTCTCCTTGATGTAGGCCTTGATCGAGGCCCCGTCGGCAATCGACTTCGCCGAGCTCCAGGGCTTGAACCGGAAGCCCAGGGTGAACATGTCCGAGTCCGACCGGATGCCCGGGTACTTGAACAAGTCCCAGGTTCCGCCCAGGTCGGCGCGGCGTTCGAGGATGGCGTAGCTCTTCGTCGGGCAGCGTTGCTGCAGGTGCCAGGCCGCGCTCACGCCGGAGATTCCGGCGCCCACGATGAGGACGTCAAGGTGCTCAGTCATGCCCGCAACGTTATCAACGCCGTGTTGAGGTAGTCAACACCATGTCGAGACTTTCGACAACGTGTAAAGTGGCGGCCGTGACTACCGTCGGTTCCGCCCGCACCCACCGAGGCAGGCGTTCGGCGCGCCCGTCCGGCGACGACCGCGAACTGGCCATCCTGTCCACCGCCGAGCAGCTGCTGCAGGAGCGCCCCCTCGCCGACATCTCCGTCGACGACCTGGCCAAGGGCGCCGGCCTGTCCCGGCCGACGTTCTACTTCTACTTCCCGTCCAAGGACGCGGTGCTGCTCACGCTGTTCGAACGCGTGATCATGGAGGCCGACTCCGCACTGGAGACCTTGGTCGCCAATCCGCCCGCCGACCTGAAAGCGTTGTGGCGCATCGGGATTAACGTATTCGTCGAAACCTTCGGCGCGCATCGCGCGGTGTCACTGGCCGCCGACGCCGCGCGCACCAATAAGGACGTCGACGACCTGTGGTCGCGGTTCATGCAGAAGTGGGTGGACCACATCACCACCGTGATCGAAGCCGAACGCGCCCGCGGCGCCGCGCCGGTGACGCTGCCGGCCCGGCACCTGTCCGCGGCGCTGAACCTGCTCAACGAGAAGGTCATGCTCAGCTCGTTCGCCGACGGGCGGCCGTCCGTGCCCAGCGACCAATTGCTCGACACGCTGGTGCACATCTGGGTCAGCAGCGTCTACGGCGACGCCTGCTGAGCACGGCCTGTCGGCACCTTATGCGAACATATGTTCGTGCGATGCGATGCGTCCATCCTGCACGCGGACCTCGATTCCTTCTACGCGTCCGTCGAACAGCGCGACGACCCGACGCTGCGGGGCCGCCCGGTGATCGTGGGCGGCGGCGTGGTGCTGGCCGCGAGCTACGAAGCCAAGGCTTACGGCGTGCGGACCGCCATGGGCGGGTCGCAGGCGCGACGGCTGTGTCCGCACGCCGTGGTGGTGCCGCCGCGGATGAGCGCCTATTCACGCGCCAGTGACGCCGTCTTCGAGGTGTTCCGCGATTGCTCCCCGATCGTCGAGGCGCTATCGGTAGACGAGGCCTTCCTCGACGTCGGTGGGCTGCGCCGGGTCAGCGGCACGCCGGTCGCGATCGCCGAGCGGCTGCGGGCCGACGTGCGCGACCGTGTCGGGCTGCCGATCACCGTCGGCGTCGCCCGCACGAAATTCCTCGCCAAGGTGGCCAGCCAGCAGGCCAAGCCCGACGGACTGCTGCTGGTGCCGCCCGATCAGGAGCTGACCTTTCTGCGGCCGCTGCCGGTGCGCCGGCTCTGGGGTGTGGGCGCGGTGACCGCCGAGAAGCTGCGCGCGCACGGCATCGTGACCGTCGCCGACGTCGCCGAGCTCAGCGAGTCCGCCCTGGGCTCCATGGTGGGCGCTGCGATGGGCCGCCAGCTGTATGCGTTGTCCCGCAACATCGACCGCCGACGGGTGACCCCCGGGGTGCGTCGGCGGTCCGTCGGCGCACAGCGGTCCTTGGGACGCGCCGGAAACACCATGTCGGCCAACGAAATCGACGCCGTGGTGGTCAACCTGATCGACCGCATCGCTGGCCGCATGCGCGTCGCCGGCCGCACCGGCCGCACGGTGGTACTGCGGCTGCGCTTCGACGACTTCACCCGGGCCACCCGATCGCACACGCTGCCGTGGGCCACGTCGTCCACGGCGCCCCTGCTGGCCGCCGCGCGCCAACTGGTCGCCGCGGCGATGCCGATCATCGCGCAGCGCGGCCTGACGTTGGTCGGCTTCGCGGTGTCGGGCATCGACCGCACCGGCTCGCAGCAGCTGATGCTGCCGTTCGCCGAGCCGAAGCACCGCATGCCGGGCGACGACATCGATGCGGCAATCGACCGGGTGCGCCGCCGCTACGGCAAGTCGGCGCTCACGCCCGCGGTGCTGCTGGGCCGCGACCCGGGCGTGGAGATGCCGCATCTGCCGGACTAGTTGGTCCCCGTCCACTCCAGCAACTTGTCCGCCGGCCAGGTGTTGACGATGCGGTCGACGGGCACCCCCGCGTCCAGCGCGCGCTGGGCGCCGTAACCGAGGAAGTCCAGCTGACCTGGAGCGTGGGCGTCGGTGTCGATGCTGAACACGCACCCGATCTCCAGCGCCAGGTTGAGCAGCCGGGTCGGCGGATCGCGGCGCTCCGGCCGCGAGTTGATCTCCACCGCGGTGCCGTGATCGCGACAGGCGGTGAACACCGCCTCGGCGTCGAACTTGGATTCGGGCCGGATGCCGCGGTTCCCCGAGACCAGCCGGCCGGTGCAGTGGCCGAGCACGTCGGCGTGCGGATTGGCCACCGCGCGCAGCATGCGCCGGGTCATCGCGGCGGCATCCATCGACAGCTTGGAATGCACGCTGGCCACCACGACGTCGAGGCGCTCCAGCAGCTCGGTCTCCTGGTCGAGACTGCCATCGTCGAGGATGTCGACCTCGATTCCGGTCAGAATCCGCATCGGCGCGAACTGCTCCCGCAAGCCCTCGATCGTGTCGAGCTGCTTGCGCAACCGCTCCGGCGACAGCCCGTTGGCGATGGTCAGCCGCGGCGAGTGATCGGTCAGCGCGCAGTACTCGTGACCCAGCGCCGCCGCCGCGGCCATCATCTCCTCGATCGGCGCCGAGCCGTCAGACCAGTTGGAATGCAGATGCAGATCGCCGCGCAGCGCGGAACGGATGTCGCCGCCACCGAGATCCTCGGCGGTAGAACGCAGTTCGATCAGCAAGTCGGGCTCGCGGCCGGACCAGGCCTGGTCGATGACCTTGGCGGTCTTGGGGCCGATGCCCGGCAAGGACTGCCAACTTTTGGCCTGCCCGTGTCGCTCCCGGGCCGCGTCGTCGAGACCCTCAATGATGTCGGCCGCGTTGCGATAGGCCATCACCCGCCGGGGGTCGTGACGGCTTCGGTCCTTGTAGTAGGCGATCTGCCGTAACGCCGCTACCGGATCCATGTCTCCAGTGTGCCCGCGCGGTGACTGCAAGCGCGGCGAAGCCGGGCGCAGCAGGTCACCGCCAAACCTTCGCGGGACTGCAAGCGCGGCGAAGCCGGGCGCAGCAGGTCACCGCCAAACCTTCGCGGGACTGCAAGCGCGGCGAAGCCGGGCGCCGCAGGTCACCGCCAAACCTTCGCGGTGACTGCAAGCGCGGCGAAGCCGGGCGCAGCAGGTCACCGCGCGCTCGAGTTTAGTTGCCCTTCATAAACACCGGCTAACGTCGATGGCATGCGATTCGCTTTCAAGACTTCCCCGCAGAACACCACCTGGGCACAGATGCTGGCCGTCTGGCAAGCCGCCGATGACATCGAGGTCTACGAGTCCGGCTGGACTTTCGACCACTTCTACCCGATCTTCTCCGACAGCAGCGGGCCCTGCCTGGAGGGCTGGACGACGCTGACCGCGCTCGCCCAGGCCACCAAGCGGCTGCGGGTGGGCACGTTGGTGACCGGCATCCACTACCGGCACCCGGCGGTACTGGCCAACATGGCGGCCGCGGTGGACATCATTTCGAACGGGCGGCTCGAGCTGGGCATCGGCGCCGGCTGGAACGAGGAGGAATCCGGCGCCTACGGCATCGAACTGGGCAGCATCAAGGAACGCTTCGACCGCTTCGAGGAGGCGTGCGAGGTGCTGACCAGCCTGCTCAGCCAGGAGACCACCGACTTCGACGGCAAGTTCTACCAGCTCAAGGGCGCCCGCAACGAGCCCAAGGGTCCGCAACGCCCGCACCCGCCGATCTGCATCGGCGGCAGTGGGGAGAAGCGCACGCTGCGGATCACCGCCCGCTACGCCCAGCACTGGAACTTCGTGGGCGGTCCGCCCGACGTGTTCGCCCACAAGCGTGACGTCCTGGCCTCGCACTGCGCGGACATCGGCCGCGACCCCAAGGAGATCACGCTCTCGGCGCATTTGCGCTTGGAGCCGGACCTCGACTACGGGAAGGTCGTCGAGGACGCCGCCGGGCTGGCCGCCGAAGGCCTGGATCTGGGCATCGTCTACCTTCCCCCGCCGCACGACCCGGCCGTGCTGGAACCGCTCGCCGAGGCGATCCGCGACTCCGGCCTATGGGATCGGTGACGGCGTTTTCCGACCACATCCGGGATCGCCCCGGCGAAGATCCCGCCGGACATCGCTGAGCAAACCCGCGGCGCGCCAGTGCGGGCGCCCGCCGGATGATCACGCACCGAAGAGCAGCAAGTCCTGCGCGGTCACCAGACGCTCATGCTTGGCGGGGAATTCACGACTTTTCACCGGGTGACGCAACCATGACCAGGCGATTCGCCCCATCCGTGTCCGAGGTAATGGGTGAATATGCACAAGAATCTCTCCTGCAATCGGTCGTTCAACCGGGAAACCGGTGTGACCCCCATGTGAGCGGGCTCACAACGGGTTATTAGACACCTACCGTCTGGCAAACAGTGGGAGACTCGCCGGGCGAGGCTGGTCGTGTTTCTAGTGTGACTGGTGTTACTACTGAAGCGGAACGGCGGTGGGCTTGACCGGCGCCGGTAGCGCGGTCGACCCCATCAGGAATCGGTCCGCCGCGGCCGCGGCCGCCCTGCCCTCAGCTATCGCCCAGACGATCAGCGACTGGCCACGACCCATGTCACCGGCGACGAAGATGCCCGGCACCGACGTGTCGAAATCGGCGCCGCGGGCCACGTTGCCGCGTTCGGTGAGCTTCACCCCGAGGTCGGTGAGCAGGCCCTCCTTCTCGGGGCCGACGAATCCCATCGCCAGCAACACCAGGTCGGCCTCGAGCTCGAACTCGGACCCCTCGACCTTGACGAACTTGCCGTCTTCCATGGTCACCTCGTGCGCCTTGAGGGCCGTCACATGACCGTCTTCGCCGACGAATTCCTCGGTGTTGACCGAGAACACCCGCTCGCCGCCCTCTTCGTGCGCCGAGGACACCCGGTACATCAGTGGGTAGGTCGGCCACGGGGTGGACGGCGCCCGCGTCTCCGGCGGGCGCGGCATGATCTCGAACTGGTGGATGACCGTCGCGCCCTGGCGGTGCGCGGTGCCCAGGCAGTCGGCGCCGGTGTCCCCACCACCGATGATGACGACCTTCTTGTCCTTGGCGGTGATCGGCGGCTCCCCGTCGGGACCCAGCACGTCGTCGCCCTGCTGCACGCGGTTGCCCCACGGCAGGTACTCCATCGCCTGGTGGATGCCGTCCAGTTCACGGCCGGGAATCGGCAGGTCGCGCGCCGCGGTGGCGCCGCCGGCCAGCACCACGGTGTCGAAGTCGGCGCGCAGTTGCTCGGCGGTGATGTCGACGCCGACGTTGACCCCGGCCCGGAATTCCGTTCCCTCGGCCCGCATCTGGTCCAGCCGGCGGTCCAGGACGCGCTTTTCCATCTTGAATTCCGGGATGCCGTAGCGCAGCAGCCCACCGACGCGATCGGCCCGCTCGAAGACGGTCACGGTGTGGCCGGCACGGGTCAGCTGCTGGGCGGCGGCCAAACCCGCCGGCCCGGAACCGACCACGGCAACCTTTTTCCCGGTCTTCTCCTCCGGCGGCAACGGCCGCACCCAACCCTCGTCGAAGGCCTTGTCGATGATCTCCAGCTCGATCTGCTTGATCGTCACCGGATCCTGGTTGATGCCCAGCACACAGGCCGGCTCACAGGGAGCGGGACACAGGCGCCCGGTGAAGTCGGGGAAGTTGTTGGTGGCGTGCAGCCGCTCGATGGCGTCGTGCCACCGATCCCTGCGCACCAGGTCGTTCCACTCCGGAATCAGGTTGCCCAGCGGGCAACCGTTGTGGCAGAACGGAATACCGCAGTCCATGCAACGGGTCGCTTGCTCGCGCAAGGTCTCGTTGTCGAATTCTTCGTAGACCTCGCGCCAGTCGCGCAACCGAATCGGGACAGGCCGACGCTTCGGAAGTTCCCGACGCGGATATTTCAGGAAGCCGCTCGGATCAGCCATGCGCGGCCGCCATGATCGCATTGTCGACATCCACACCGTCGCGTTCCGCTTCGGCGATGGCCTGCAGCACGCGCTTGTAGTCCCGCGGCATCACCTTGGCGAAGTGCCGCCGGTGTTGCGGCCAGTCACCCAGAACGCGCTGGCCCACAGCGGAATCGGTGGCATCAACGTGTGCCTGAATCATGCCCTGCAACCACTCGTAGTCATCTTCATCCAAGCTCTCGAGCTCGACCATCTCTGTGTTGAGATTGCCGGGGAATTCGCCCTGCGGGTCGTAAACGTAGGCCACGCCGCCGGACATGCCCGCCGCGAAGTTACGGCCGGTGCGACCGAGCACGACAACCTTGCCGCCGGTCATGTATTCGCAACCGTGGTCCCCGACGCCCTCGACGACGGCGTGCGCCCCGGAGTTACGGACGGCGAACCGCTCGCCGACGACGCCACGCAGGTACGCCTCGCCGCTGGTCGCGCCGAACAGGATCACGTTGCCGCCGATGATGTTGTCTTCGGCGACGTAGTCCTGGGGCGCGTCGTCCGACGGCCGGACCACGATCCGGCCACCGGACAAACCCTTGCCCACGTAGTCGTTGGCGTCACCGTAGACCCGCAGCGTGATGCCCGCGGGGACGAACGCACCGAAGCTGTTGCCCGCCGACCCGTCGAAGGTGATGTCGATGGTTCCGTCCGGCAACCCTTGTCCGCCATAGGCTTTGGTGACCTCGTGGCCGAGCATGGTGCCCACCGTGCGGTTGACGTTGCTGATGGTCGTGGAGAACCGCACCGGCTTTCCGGAGTCCAGCGCCTCGCGGCTCATCACGATCAACTGCTGGTCCAGCGCCTTGTCCAGGCCGTGGTCCTGGCGTGAGCTGCAATACAGGTCCTGGTTCATGAACGCCGATTCCGGCTCGTGCAACACCGGGGTTAGATCCAGCCGGTGCGCCTTCCAGTGCGCTCGAGCCAGCGTCATGTCCAAGGACTTGACCTGGCCGACGGCCTCGTTGAGCGTGCGGAAGCCCAACTGCGCCATGTATTCGCGGACCTCTTCGGCGATGAACATGAAGAAGTTCTCCACGAATTCGGGCTTGCCGGTGAAGCGTTCGCGCAGCACCGGGTTTTGGGTGGCCACCCCGACCGGGCAGGTGTCCAGGTGGCAGACCCGCATCATGATGCAGCCGGAGACCACCAGCGGCGCGGTGGCGAAGCCGAATTCCTCGCCGCCCAGCAGCGCCGCGATCATCACGTCGCGGCCCGTCTTGAGCTGACCGTCGACCTGGACCACGATCCGGTCGCGTAACCCGTTCAGCAGCAACGTCTGCTGCGTTTCGGCCAGCCCCAGCTCCCACGGAGCCCCGGCGTGCTTCATCGAGGTCAGCGGAGTCGCACCGGTGCCGCCGTCGTGGCCGGAGATCAACACCACGTCGGCGTGCGCCTTGGACACCCCGGCGGCGACCGTGCCGACGCCGTTCTCGGAGACCAGCTTGACGTGCACCCGCGCGGACGGGTTGGCGTTCTTCAGGTCGTGGATCAGCTGCGCCAGATCCTCGATGGAGTAGATGTCGTGGTGCGGCGGCGGCGAAATGAGGCCGACGCCGGGGGTGGAGTGGCGCACCTCGGCCACCCACGGGTACACCTTGTGCCCCGGAAGCTGGCCGCCCTCACCGGGTTTCGCGCCTTGGGCCATTTTGATCTGGATGTCGGTGCAGTTGGTCAGGTAGTGCGACGTGACGCCGAACCGCCCGGAGGCGACCTGCTTGATCGAGCTGCGCCGCCAATCGCCGTTGGGATCGCGGTCGAACCGCTTGACGTCCTCGCCGCCCTCACCGCTGTTGGACCGGCCGCCCAGCCGGTTCATCGCGATGGCCAGCGTCTCGTGCGCCTCGGCGGAGATCGAGCCGTAGCTCATTGCCCCGGTGGAGAAGCGTTTGACGATTTCGCTGGCGGGCTCGACCTCGTCCAGGGGGATCGGCGGATTGACGCCGGCCCGGAACTTGAGCAGACCGCGCAGCGATGCCATGCGCTCGCTCTGGTCGTCGACCAGCCGGGTGTAGTCCTTGAACACCTTGTACTGGCCGGTGCGCGTGGCATGCTGCAGCTTGAAGACGGTCTCGGGGTTGAACAGGTGGTACTCGCCCTCCCGGCGCCACTGGTATTCCCCGCCCACCTCGAGCTCGCGGTGCGCCCGCTCGTCCGGGCGGTCCAGGTAGGCCAGCGCGTGCCGGGCGGCGACGTCGGCGGCGATGTCGTCCAGGGTGATACCGCCGATCGGACAGCTCAGGCCGGTGAAGTACTCGCTGAGCACGTCCTCGGAAATGCCCACCGCCTGGAACAACTGGGCACCGGTGTAGGACGCCAGCGTTGAAATGCCCATCTTGGACATGACTTTCAGCACGCCCTTGCCGGCGGCCTTGATGTAGTTGTTCAGCGCCGTCTTGCGATCAATGCCTTCGATGACGCCGCGATCGAGCATGTCCTCGATCGACTCGAACACCATGTACGGGTTGATCGCCGCGGCACCGAAGCCGACCAGCGCGGCCATGTGGTGGACCTCGCGGGCGTCACCGGTTTCCACCACCAGCCCGACGTGCGTGCGGGTCCGGTCGCGCACCAGGTGGTGGTGCACCCCGGCCACCGCGAGCAGCGACGGAATGGGCGCCATCTGCTCGTCGGATTCGCGGTCGGACAGGATGATCACCCGTGCGCCGTCAGCGATCGCCGCCGACGCCTGCGCGCGCACCTCCTCGAGGGCGGCGGCCAGTCCGGCGCCACCCTCGGCGACCGGGTACAGGCAGCGAATCACCTTGGAACGCATGCCATGTGGGCGGCCGTTGACCTCGGCTTCCGGGTCGAGGTTGACCAGCTTCGCCAGCTCGCGGTTACGCAGGATCGGCTGCGACAGCGCGATCTGGTGACAGGAGCGTTCGGTGGGCGTGAGCAGGTCGCGCTCACCGCCGGTGGTGCCTTGCAGACTGGTCACCACCTCTTCGCGAATGGCGTCCAGCGGCGGGTTGGTCACCTGCGCGAAGAGCTGCTGGAAGTAGTCGTAGAGCATCCGGGGCCGCTGCGAGAGCACCGCAACCGGGGTGTCGGTGCCCATCGACCCGATCGGCTCGGCGCCGCTGCGCACCATCGGCGCGACCAACAGGTTGAGTTCCTCGTAGGTGTAGCCGAAGATCTGCTGGCGCTTGACCAGTCGGTCGTGCGGCATCCGTTTGTAGTTGCCCTGCGGCAGGTCGTCGAGCGGCACCAGGTTCCTGTCCAGCCACTCCTGGTACGGGTGCTCGGCGGCGAGCTCGGCCTTGATCTCCTCGTCGGAGACGATGCGGCCCTGCGCGGTGTCCACCAGGAACATCCGGCCGGGCTGCAGCCGCATCCGGCGGACCACCTTGGCCGGGTCCAGGTCCAGCACACCGGCCTCGGAGGCCATCACCACCAGGCCGTCTTCGGTGACCCAGATTCGCGACGGGCGCAAGCCATTACGGTCGAGCACGGCGCCGATGATGGTTCCGTCGGAGAAGGTGATCGACGCGGGGCCGTCCCACGGCTCCATCAACGAGGCGTGGTACTGATAGAACGCCCGCCGCGCGGGGTCCATCGACTCGTTGCGTTCCCAGGCCTCGGGGATCATCATCAACACCGCGTGGGCCAGGCTGCGGCCGCCCAGATGGAGCAGTTCGAGCGCCTCATCGAAGCGCGCGGTGTCGGAGGCCCCCGGCGTACAGATCGGGAACAGCTTTTCGACGTCGGCTTCCGTTCCGAAAACGTCGGTCTTGATCAGCGCCTCGCGGGCGCGCATCCAGTTTTCGTTACCGGTAACGGTGTTGATTTCGCCGTTGTGCGCGACGCGGCGGAACGGGTGCGCCAGCGGCCACGACGGAAAGGTGTTGGTGGAGAACCGGGAGTGCACGATACCCAGCGCGCTGGTCAACCGATCGTCTTGCAGATCAAGGTAAAACGCCTTGAGCTGCGGTGTGGTCAACATGCCCTTGTAGACGAATGTCTTGCCGGAAAGGCTTGGGAAGTACACGGTTTCGCGACCGGGGCCGTCCTGGCCCGGGCCCTTATTACCCAGCTCGTGCTCGGCACGCTTACGCACCACGTACGCGCGGCGCTCCAGCGTCATACCGGACGCGCCTGCCATGAACACCTGCCGGAAGGTGGGCATCGCGTCTCGGGACAACGCGCCCAGCGACGAGTCGTCGATGGGCACGTTGCGCCAGCCCAGCACCGTCAGGCCCTCGGCCTCGGCGATCTTCTCCACCGCTGCGCACGCCGTCGCCGCGTCCTTGGACGACTGCGGCAGGAAAGCGATGCCGGTGGCGTAGCTGCCCTCGGGCGGCAACTCGAAGTCCACGACCTCACGCAGGAAGGCGTCCGGGACCTGAAGCATGATGCCGGCGCCGTCACCACTGCGGGGCTCGGCACCCTGGGCACCCCGGTGTTCGAGGTTCAACAGCGCGGTGATTGCCTTATCCACAATGTCGCGGCTACGACGGCCGTGCATATCGACGACCATGGCAACCCCGCACGAGTCGTGCTCGAACGCGGGGTTGTATAACCCGACGCGCTTGGGCGTCATATGCACCTGACCCTTCACCTGAACGTTCTGCGCGGCCGTTAGCAGCGGCCCCGATGAGGTCGCACCCGGAGATTGCGGGCTAGAACTCCGTCGGTCTTGTCTCGATGGGCTGTGCCCCAGGCGGAGATGATCCTGTTAGGGATGCCCGTGCAGCTTTGAACGGTGGCCTGGAACCGGTCTCGACAAGTCGTAAAACGATATGACAATACCCGCCTGACATGCCAACTTCGTCAAGTCTAACCGCCCGCCGGTCAGCGTCGTAACTTTCGCTGCCGCCGTTGATCTTCGTTTGTGCCAATCCCCTGCCCGGGGCCACGAATTCCTTCCGTAGCCGCACCCGATCCGGGGGGTCCCGGCCCCGCGCGGCGAGTTTGCCAGCCGACGTTGCCGCGCGCTGGTCGATGTTGCTGGATGCGGGTACGGGCGTGCTCAATCCCCAGCCAGCGACGTTGCGGCGGCCCGAACCGCGCGCACCGGAGTTTGCCGGTGCGCAGATGGGGCCTGGCAGGAGATACTAAGACGGGAAGCGCTCACACCCGGCGTCGCAGGCCGGACGTGGCGCTTATCACGTAACACGTTCGTGCTGCCGGTCCATCGGCGCGACGATCGACCGCCTGGCACGCGAGGAGCCCATGAACGAGCGCGACGAATTCCTCCGGGACCGTCTGCAGCCCGAGCGGCCGGGCACCCCGGCGGCACGCCCGTCCGGACCCGCGCCGCAGCAGTCCCAGCCCGCCCCCCACGGACCCCGGTCCGCCGCCCCTCCAGCCGCCCAGCGGCCCGCTCCCCCGCTTCCGCCGTCGGCTCCTCCCGCGCCCCCACCGGCCCGGCCTTCGGCGCCGCCGCAGGGCTGGTCGCCGCCCCCTCAATCGGCTCCGGTCGCCCCGCCGACGTTCCGGCCGGCGCCCCAGCGGCCGACCCGTTCCGCTGCTGCGGCGCCGCAGGCGTCGCCCACCGGCCCGCAACCGGGTCCCCGACAGGGCGGTGAATTACCCGACCGCGGTTGGCGACGCGTCCTGCGGCTGGTCACCTTCGGCCTGGTCAAGCTGGGCCCGTCGCCGGCCCAGCAGCAGGAGGCCCAATTCGAGGCCGCCATCCGGACCCGCCTCTACGGCAATTACAAGGTCGGCGTGCTGGGCAAGGGCGGTGTGGGAAAGACGTCGGTCGCCGCGAGCGTCGGCTCGCTGTTCGCCATGCTGCGCAGACAGGACCATGTCGTGGCGATCGACGCCGACACCGCCTTCGGCCGGCTCAGCAGCCGCATCGATCCGGCGTCGACGGGTTCGTTCTGGGAGCTCACCGCGGACAAGAACCTGCGGTCTTTCGACGATGTGGTGGCACGGCTGGGCCGCAACTCTGCGGGTCTTCACGTGCTCGCCGGCGAACCGGCGTCGGGCCCGCGCCGGGTGCCCGATCCGGCGATCTACCGGGAGGCCGCGCTGCGGCTGGACCGCCATTTCACCATCTCGGTCATCGACTGCGGCTCGACGATGGATGCGCCGCTCACCCAGGAGGTCCTGCGCGACCTGGATGCGCTGATCGTGGTGTCCTCGCCCTGGGCCGACGGTGCATCCGCCGCCGCGCGGACCATGGAGTGGCTGGCCGATCAGGGCTTAACCACGCTGCTGCGGCACAGCATCGTGGTGCTCAACGACTCCGACGGTCACGCCGACAAACGCACCCGGGCGCTGCTCGCCCGCGAGTTCACCGATCACGGCCGGCCGGTCATCCAGGTGCCTTTCGACCCCCACCTGCGGCCCGGCGGCGTCATCGACGTGAGTCACGAGATGGCCCCGGCCACCCGGCGCAAATTCCTCGAAATCACCGCGACCGTCGCCGGCTACTTCGCGGCGCGTCCCGACAGCGCGAAAGACCAGCGCCCGGCGGACACGTGAGAACTAGGCCCGCGCCGACGGATCGGCGATCGCCTCGATCTTCACCACCTTGGATCCGCGGATGGTCAGCACGATGACGGCGAACAGGCGGCGCTCGCTGAAGGCCAGCAGCACCGGGGCCCCGGCCGGGCCGCTGACCAAGGTCACCTCCGGCCACAGATAGCGCAACAGGTTGGTGGCCACCGCATCTGGCCCGTGGTTGATCTGCGGTGGCGGTGCCGGATCCGCGAGGATCGTGCCCACGCCCCAGACCGTCGGGTCCAGCACGGCGGCCAACCCTTGAAGGTCGCCGTTGGCGCATGCGGTGATGAACTTTTCGGTGACCAACTGGTGCTCGGCCGGCGCCACGTTGGCCGTCTGCGGTTGCGCGGCAAGGAATTTCGATCGCGCGCGCCGCGCCAGCTGCCGGCAGGTGCCGACCGGGCGGCCCACGGTCTGCGAGATCGAATCGAAGGGGACACCGAAGACGTCGTGCAGCACGAAGGCAACCCGCTCGGCGGGGCTGAGCCTGCGCAGCACCTCGAGCAGCGCGGTGCGTACCTCGTCATCGAGGGTGATCCGGTCGGCCGGGTCGAAGAGGCGCGGCGCGGGTTGCTCTGTGACGTCGCCCGGGCGCTCGTAACGGGCGCGGGCCGAGCGGACCTGGTCCAGGCAGAGGCGGCTCGCCACCACGGTCAGCCAGCCGCGGATGTCCGCGATCTCGTTCGGTTCCGCACGTGAGAGGCGCAGGAATGCCTCCTGCGCAATGTCTTCCGCCTCGCCGACGTCGCCCAGCATCTGATAGGCGAGGTTGACCAGATAGGGGCGGTGCCTGCGCCAGGCCTCGCTGACCTGATCGCTGGCCGACGGCGACTGGTTCATGACTCTTCGACGATCTGCCGGGGCGGAAAGTTACACGTTCTGCGATGTAACTTTTCCACTTTTTGCCCCGTCGTCTCAGCAGTGCAAGAAGTTCACGGAAGGAATCTTTTCATGACCATCGTCGTCACCGGCGCGACCGGCAATGTCGGGCGTCCACTCGTCACCGAACTGCTGGGCGCGGGAGCTCACGTTCGGGCGATCACCCGCCAACCGAGAACCGCGGGATTCCCGCCGGGCGTGGAGATATTCGATTCGACCGCCGCCGCGCTGCCGGGTGCCTCCGCGGTGTTCCTGAATTCGCGGGCGCTGGGCGGGCAGTTGGAAGAGGTGGTGGCCCAATGCCGGCGCGCCGGAGTCACCAAGCTGGTCGCGCTGTCCGCGATCAACGCCGACGACGACGTCACCCGCCAACCGTCCCGGTTCCGCGGCGATCGCAACAGGGAGGTCGAACGCCTCGCCGTCGACGGCGGCCTGTCGTGGGTGAGCCTGCGGCCCACGGTGTTCGCGACGAACTTCGCCGGGATGTGGGCCGCGCAGATCCGCGCCGGCAACGTAGTGGCCGGGCCATACGCGGCCGCATCGACGGCGCCTATCGTCGAGGCAGACATCTCAAGCGTCGCAGCCCGCGCGCTGCTCACCGATGAGCTTGTGGGACAGCGGATCCCGCTGACCGGTCCGCAGGCATTCACCAACTCAGAGCTGGTGGAGGTGATCGCCGGTGCCCTGGGCCGGCCGCTGCAGTATCGCGAGATCCCCGCGGACGCGGTGCGCCAACGGTTTGTCGACCTGGGGTTCGGACCCGGCTTCGCCGACGCGTACATCGCCATGCTCGCCCAGACGCTCGACGCCCCCGCCCTGGTCACCGACGACGTGCAGAAGATCCTCGGCCGCCCGCCAATTTCGTTCGCGCACTGGGTTTTCGAGAACCGCGGCCTGTTCGACAAGGAGAAAGTAGGAATCTGAGATGACCGAACCACGTCCCCCGCGCTACCTCAAGCCCATGAACAGATTCATGATGGCGGTGCAACGGCTCGGGATTCCGACCGGGCCCGCCATGGTGCTCACCGTGCCCGGCCGCAAGTCGGGTCAACCACGCAGCACCCCGATGACCCCCTTCAACTTCCAGGGCGCCCTTTACGTGGTGGCCGGCTATCCCGGCGCGGACTGGGCGGCGAACGCCCGGGCCGCGGGCATCGGCACACTCAGCCGGGGCCGACGGTCACGCTCCGTCCGGATCGTCGAACTCTCCGCCGGCGAGGCCCGGCCGGTGCTGCGGGCGTTCCCCACCGAAGTTCCGGTCGGTGTGGCCTTTGCGAAACGATCGGGAATGGTGCGCGACGGAACGCCCGACGAGTTCGAAGCGCTGGCCGGCCGGCTCGCCGTTTTCCGCTTCGAGCCGGCGTAACCATCACCAGACGATGGCCGCCATGTCGCGGTTGTCCGAACACACGCTGCGCACGGCGGCTTGAATGTCACCCGCGGTGATGATCTGCAGATCCTCTACCGTCACCGGCTGGCCCGCACGCTTTTGTGCGACCACCCGGGTGTCCCGATAGCCCTCCGCGCGTTCGACGACGTTGCGGGCGAACCTACCGTTCTGCATGGCGTCGATGCCGTGCCGGCCGCCAGGAGTGGTGTAGTTGCGGATGGTGGTGGCCGCGTCCAGGAACGTCTCGCGCGCACCGTCGTCGAGCAGGCTGGCACGCGGCGTGGCGTAGCGGTGCGCGATCTCGACGATCTCTGCCGGCGAATAGGACTCGAATCGCAGCTTGCGGTTGAACCGGCCTGCCAAACCAGGGTTCACGGTGAGGAAGGCATCCACTTGGTCTTCGTACCCCGCACCGATGAAACAGAAGTCGAACCGGTGTGCTTCCAGCGCGACCAGGAGCTGGTTGACGGCCTCCATGCCGATCATGTCGGGTGTGCCGTCCTGATGGCGCTCGATCAGGGAATAGAACTCATCCATGAAAATGATTCGCCCGAGCGACTTTTCGATCAGTTCGTTGGTCTTGGGCCCCGATTCGCCGATGAAGTGGCCACAGAAATCGGAGCGGCGCACCTCCCGGATCTCGGGGTGCCGCACGATGCCCATGCCGGCGTAGATTTTGCCCAGGGCTTCGGCGGTCGTGGTCTTGCCGGTACCGGGCGGGCCGACCAGCAGCATGTGGTTGGTCTGCCCCTCCACCGGCAGGCCATGCTCGAGGCGCATCATTCGCACCTCGAGTTGGTCTTCCAGCGCAGCGACGGCTTCTTTGACCGCGGCGAGTCCCACCTGTTTGGCCAACAGTTTGCGCCCCTCGGCCAACAGTTCGGCGCGCCGATCGGCGGCGGCATCGTCGTCAAGCTCGTCGCGGCTCTTCGCCGACGAGGCGTCCCACCGATCGGTCCGGCTGGCGATGGTTTCCTCGTCCGTCACGACCAGGTGCAGGTTCGGGTCGGCCAGTGCCTCCTTGGCCGCCTCGGTCAGCACGCCGTTGATGGTGGCCTTGGAAAGCCAGACCTGGGCCTTGTCCTCTTCGCGCAGCTGCCGGTGCACCATCCCCCGCACGTAAGCGAGATCGGCGACGAGCAGCGGAATGTCGGCAGGGCCGATCGACGCCGTCAACACGTCGGCGTCGAAGCGTGACGACGCCTGGGTGTGCCCGATCACGTCGACCCGGTCCAACCAGTCCAAGGCAACGCGGCCCTGCCCGAGGTGGGCGGCGGCGTGAGCGGCCAACGCGCAAATCGACGCTGTCACAGCCGACATCACGATGGCCTGCGGGGGCAGCTCCTCGGCGGCGGTCAACAACACGTCCGGCCAGCGTTGTGTGCGATACATCAGAAACGTCCTGGCCAGCTGGTGCCACTGGTAATTGGTCCACGAGTCCAGCAGGTCGCGGTTGGCCAGCAGCCTGTCGGCCTCGGCATACTCCCCGGCAATCGTCAACGCGGACGCCAACGCCAGGCCGACCTGCGACGCATCAGTGACGGTGATGCCGATGTAGGGGCCCAGCTGGATCTCCGCCGCCAGCGTCTGCCCGATGCGGGTTGTCTCGCGGTGCAGCCATTCGCTGGTGGCATAGAGCTGGCGCAACGAGGCCAGGTCGTGGTCACCGCACGCGATGCGTCCCAGCCACGCGTCGGCCATCGACTTGTCGGCGTCGGTGGCAGCAACGAACTCAGGCAACGCCGCCGCCCGGCCCTGTTGACTCTTGATCGCCATGGCACGGTCGAAATGCCTTCGGGCAGTTTGTAAGTCACCCATCACGTCCCCCATCCCGAGCACCGTGGGTGTGGTCGGCGGATTTGCGGGCGGCCGCTGTCAGCCGAATCGCACGTCACCACAACCGCTACCTGCGCTCACCACACCGTGCCTCAAACTCGCCTTACCGACCCGCTACGTGCCGACCGCCATGCTCACCGGCTCGAGACTGACGTAGCGGTTCTCGGCGCGGAACATGTCCATTTCGACAAGCCAATTCTGTCCTGCTGCACTGACATTCACCACCGACGGGCCGATCTGCTCGATGATCACCTCGAAGCCGTGTCGCTGTCCGTCGGAGAGACTGGTTCCCGCGGGCGCGATGGTGATCACCGTCGCCGGTCGGGGAGTCGGCGAGATCGCCGCCTCGATAGCGCCGCCTTCGGCCGCGCCGAAGCCGTTGCCCCGTCGCGGGGCATACTCGACCACGCTCACGGTGGTCCGGGGTGCGGGGCGCGAGCTGCTGACGACACTGATCTCCGGCATTCGTACGCTGGCCCAGCGTGACATGTCGCGGGTGTGCACGCAGACCCGCTCGCCGGCACCGGCGGTGCGGATCACGATCCGTTTGGCGATCGGGTCGTCGGCGGCGACGAACACCCGCGACAGCTCACCGGCGTCGGTGACCGGCATCAGCAGCCGGTCACCGTTGCTGAGCTTGCCGATCAGCACGCCCGACGGGCCGATTTCGGTGACCAGTTGCGCGGGCAGCGGGCTGCGGCGCAGCCCACGCAGCCGCGGACGGGGACCGCACATGTTCGCGGCCGCCGCGGCCGCCTGCTCACCGTTCAGCCGACGCAGGATCACGCTGGGCGGTGTGGGCGCGGGCGTCGGCGTGCGCACGGTGACGGTCGCGGTGCATCGGGCGTCCGGAAAGACCGTGACGTTCTGGATGACCTCGTCGGCCCGCAGGGTCCACGCCTGCGACAGGTTGCGCGACGTGATCGCCTCGGCCGGATACGCATAGGTGGTCATCCAACCCGCTTCCCCGCGGATGGCTTTCCATCGCTGCGCGCTGCCCGACACCGCGTCCCCGCCAAGCCGGCGATCGAGCTCGACGAGGTCGGTGGCGTTGGCCACCTTCGCGCGCAATCCTTGGCAGCGCAACAACCCCGCAATGCGTTGTGCAACCGAAATGGCGGCGGCGCCGACGGTGGTGCGCCAGAACAGGGCCTGAGTGTTGTCCATCACCGCCAGCCGCACGATCAGCCACGTCTCCCGCCGGCCCGCGTAGGGCGGCGTTCCGATCTCCGAGTCGTACACCCGAGGGAAGTCCCCGATGGTGCCGTGCCGCGAGCCGATGGTGACGACGCTGATAGAATCCAGCTGCAGGCCCAGGGCCTGGTGCAGCATCGGCACCAATTCGACGATGTCGAGCACATTTTCGGTCTCGACGGTCACCGAGCCGGTCACCATGGTCGCCCGGTGCCCTTTGCCGAGCAACTGCACCGCGACCACGGCGACGCCGTCGTGCACGCGGACGCCGCCACCAGATCGGTTGTTGGCCACGGTGACCGGCGGAGCCCAGTCGATCGGTCGCCGGCCGCGCCGCCACAGCACGGCCCATGACCACGCCGGCTGACCCCACCAGCGCACGAAGACCAGCGCGACCCCCACCACCGCGGCAACGGCGGCGCCGATATACCCGCCGACGAGCCAGCCGGCGAACGCGAGGGCGAACACCACCCAGATGCCGACCACCCGGCGGTTGCTGCCGCTGGAGAACCCCGTCAGGTCGGCCCTCATCGTGCCCTGCGCAATCGCGCCGCGATCGCGAACACCAGCACACCGGCGGCCACGGTCCCCAAGAATCCGATGGCGATGTTGCGGGCGCGGTGGTCGGGTGGCGGGGGCGGCGGCGCCGGTGTGATGACCCGGCTCTGCGCGCCGGGGGCCATCCGCTCGCCCGGCGGAATGTTGAAGGTCAGCGCGGCGACCGGATCCACCAACCCGTACCCGACTTTATTGTCAACGCCCGCAGGCGGATTGTGCGCCGACTGGACGATCCGGTTGATCACCTGATGCGCGCTGAGGTCGGGGAATTTCGCCCGCACCAACGCCGCGACCCCGCTGACGTAAGCCGCTGAGAAACTCGTTCCCCAGAACGGCATGTTCTTCTCGCCCGGCCGCGACGGCGGGTAGGCGTTGACCGGGCCGCCGCCCTGCGGTGAGAGGCCCATGATGTGCGTCCCGGGTGCGGCCACGCCGACCCAGGGTCCCGACATGCTCTTGTCGAGCGGGGCGCCGCTGGCGTCGACGGCACCCACCGACAGGACATAGTCGGAAAACCACGAGGGCGCCGAAACGATCTTGACCTGATGCCAGTCCCGGGGATCCGACGGGTCCAACGGGTCATACGTCGGGTTGTTGTTACAGCCGGCTTCCCCGTCGTTGCCGGCGGCCGCGACGATCACCGCGTCCTTCGCGGTGGACGCGTACCACAGTGCCGCACCAAGCGCCCGTTGATCGGCCGGGGCCGCGGCGGGCAGGCACGAGGTGACCGAAATGTTGATCACCTTCGCGCCCATGTTCGCGGCGTGAACCACCGCGCGCGCAACCGAATTCAACGTGCCGGCCTTGACCTTCTCGTCGGAGTAGGGGTCTCCCGGCGGGGGGTTTACCGGCTCGAAGGCTCGTGAGGACTGCCGGATCGAGATGATGGTCGCGTGCGGGGCCACCCCCACCACCCCGTCGGGCGCTCCGGGCGGCAGCGGCGGCACCGCGGGTTCGTCGTCGGTCTGCGGATCGGGCGGCCCGTTGGACGCGGCCGTGGCGCCGCCTCCCTCCGGCGGCGGGGGCGGCGGGGGCGGGGGCGGCGGGGGGATGACCTGGGTGATCGTCACCGGCGGGGGCGGCGGTGCGGGCGCCGCCGGCGGCGGAACTTCGACCGGCGGGGGCGGAGCACCGGCGACCGGCGGGGGACCGGCCGGCGGTGGGAACGCCGGAGTGGCCGGCATCGGCCGTGGCATCGGCAAAATCCCTTGCGGCGCAGCGCCGATGATCGAGGCGACGATCGTGCCGTGGGCGTCGCAATCGGACAGCCCGTCCTCTCCCATGATGTAGTCACCACCGGGTACCACCGGTAATCGCGGGGTCGGCGACACCCCGGTGTCGATGACCGCCACGGGTACACCGTTGCCGGTGCTGTATTGCCAGGCCTTCGTGATGTTGAGCAGGTTGAAGCCCGGGGCCAGTTGCGCCACGTCGGGGTTTCTCACGGTGATCGGGCTCGAGCAGCTGTTGGCGCGGCGCATCGGCTGGTCAGATCGTGGTGGCCCGTCCGGCGGCACCATCCCCGGATCCACCGAAGGCGGTGTAACGGCAAGTGCGGCAGGGATATTGACAGACAACGCGACCAGTGCGACAGCGGCGGACAGCGCCGCGGCCTTTCTCAGTGGCGAATCCACGTGAAGAGCCCTCCCAAGGCCGCCGCCGCTGGCAGCAAGACGATGAATGCGAGCACTTCCACCCATTCCACGGTCAACCGGATGAATGGCCGAAACCTCATGGCCGGCACCAAAAGTGCGGCGGCCAAACCCAATGCGGCGAAGGTGGCCACGGCCACCGCGGGCCACATCAGCCCGCTCATCGCGTCTTTGGGCCCGGCGACGGCGTATTTGACCACTCCCGCGCACACCGCAGCGGACGCCCCGCACACGAGGGCGATGGCCTGATACTTGGCGGCGAATCCGCGCCCCTGGGTCAGGAAGATGCCCGCCACGAGTCCGGCCACCACCAGCGCCAACCACGCCCAAGGGCGTCCCGGTGTCAACACCCCCCATACCGCCGCGGGCAGCACGATCGACACCCCGACACACATGCCCACCTGGACGGCGTTGACCAAACGCGCCGAGGCGGCGATCGCGGCGCCACGCGCGGTGATGTCGGTCAGTTCGTTGTCCTCGTCCTCGGATTCGTCCTCACTGACCGGAGACACCGTGTCGACGGGCATCCCCTCGCGCCGCGCGAACAGGTCCCGGCCGGTGATCGAGCCGAAATGCGGCGGTCTGACCCGCGCCACCCACAACGCGATCAGGGGGGTCATCCGGACCAGGACAAGCAATCCGACCAGCACGCAGACCGCGAGCACCTGGGCCGAAGCCGGCCGGAACATGCGGACGGCGGCGACGGCCGCCAGGATCCCGCAAACCGTCACCACCGCGGTGACAACTGCGGTCTGCCAACGGTTTCGCGCGGTCACTCCGATGGCGATGGCACCCAGGATCACGATGACGGCGCCGATCAGTCCATGCGCCGCGCCAAGTAGTCCCGGGGGTGCGCAGGCGCCGGCGGCCGCCAGCGACAACACTGCCAGCCACGCGAACCCGCTGAACAGGTCGCGCCGCTCTTGCCACCCGCTGCGCACCACCAGCGTCGCGACCAGGAGCAGGGCGCCGACCGCTCCCGCCACCGCGGCCGGGATGGGCCCGTCGGTGAACGTCCGTGCCCGCAGGGTCAGCGCCACGATGACGCCGACCGCCATCGCGATCACCGCGACCGCCGTGTGCGCGGCCGTCAGCGGCGTCACCGGGGCAAACATCCGGTCGCCACCGTCGCGGCCCAGCCACTTGCCCATGGCCGCCAACCCCGTTGACAAAGATTCGTATTGCGGTTCGAACGACTCGCCGTCCACCCGGGGCACCAGCACCAAGGTGTCGCCGTCCTGGACCCCCAGCTCGTCGAGGCTTTTGTTGATATCGAGCCGAACGCCGTTGATCTTGTGCAGTTCGTAGCTGCCCGCCGGCAAGGCGATGCCGTCAAAGCCTTTGCGCTTCAGGTCGGCGTCGAACAGCTCGACCATTCCCTCGAAGAATCCCTCCATCGGAATTCCGGCGGGGAATACCTGGGAGCACAGATGCTTCTCGTAAGAAATGTTGACCGCACAACGCGCCGGGAAAGCGACCTTATGCGGCGCTGTCACGGCATCGACCGCTCAGCGTCAGGAATATATTTGTCCGCCAGCCCGGCGGTGATTTCGAAAAGGCGCAATCGCGACTTCTTTTTCAGCTCGTGAACCGTATCGATGATGCCACCTTTTGCGAGGTGCGGATCGAACGGCAGCACTTCGACCGTCGCCCCGACCTTGGTGAACCGCTCGGTCAAGTAAGCCAGCGCGTCCTTGTCGGTGATCTGGTCGGTGTGGTTGACAATCACCGTGCTGCGCGAGACCAGCTCGTGGTAGCCCTGCGAACGCAAATAATCCACCGCCCGCAGCACCGGACGTGAGCGGTCCGCGGTGATGCCGGAGACGAACACGAGCGTGTCGGTGTTCTCCAGCACCGGCTTCATCACTTCGTGTTCGAGGTCGGGAGAGGTGTCCACGATCATCACCGTGTGGGTGCGCCGCAGCCGCGACAGCACCCCGGAGAACATCGCGGGCACCAACGGCCTGGGCTGGTCGGAGGTACGGTTACCGGCCAGCACGTCAAGCCCGATGACGTTCTGCCCCAAGTGTTCTCGAATGTCGGCGTAACCCTGGACATCGGTGTCGTTGATGATGGCTGTGTAGTCGCCGGGCGGGGACTCGTCGATGCGGTCGGCCAGAGTCCCGAAGCCCGGGACGGCATCGATGGCAATCACGTTCTGCGGGCGGCATTCCCGGAACACGCCCCCGATGCAGGCGGCGAGTGTCGTGACGCCCACCCCTCCCTTGCCGGAGACGACCGTGATGACGTATTGCCGCCGGATGTGCCGTCGGATGCGATTTTGCAAATCCCGGTAGTGCCGTTCCCGGGGCGACTCACCCGGATTTATTTTGTGAAACGAGATGGAGTAAATGAATTTCCGCCAGCCCGACCCCGGTGGAATTTTCCGCGGTGCGGCCAGATCGGTAATACGCATGGTGTCGGATACCGAATCCGGGAAGTTGGTGCCCCCTGACGGATCCCCCCGTCTGAGCGCTCCTTCGTCCGACATATTCGGGTCATTCCAAGGGCTCGTCACGACGCGATGCTAACACGGTTGGCGATAGCGCGTTTACCCGTTCAGAAACCTTTCAAGTGCGACACGCGTTGCTATTCCAAGACTTTGGTTATCTAAGTTAGTTTCGACGCGGTTCCCGACACCTCACACCACTCGCCGATACGAATGCCACTCGTCGCCGGCGGGCAACCGCCGGATGAGGCGTTGGATCGCTCCACCGATGTCGGTGCGCGAGCCCGGCGAGAGAATCTGGTACTGACGCTGTCCCGAGGTGACGCTCTCGATGCAGATCCGGCCCGCGGGGGTGTCGACGATGGACACCGTCGAGTCGCCTACGGCTACCCGCGCCAACTCGTCCGGCCCGACCCCGGCCTGCAGCCCGACGATGTTCGCGTGGGCGGACCGCGCCGGGTCGGCGGCCGCCAGGACCATCTGCAGCTGGTCGGCGTCGAGCCGCTGTTCGAGCAGAAACGCCCGCAGGCTGGCAGTGTCGCGGACCGAGTTCAGTAACTGCTCGGTATCCAGGGTGACCGGACGCAGCGGCGCCGCCTCGGCTACACCGCACAGCCGCTCGACCTGTCCGACCAAAAGGTCGCTGGCCGAGGCTTCGTTGCCGGCCGTGCCGGCGGGATACAGACGCACCAGGTCCCCGTGGCGCTCCAACACGACCCACCACGTCGCGAACCGGCAGATCGATGCCCGGGTCGGCTCACGACCCGGGACGCCGATCATCACCAGCAGTGCGAGGTCTCGTCGCAGCAGCACCGTCAGCCACTCGCGAATCATCGGGTCGACGTTGCCGGCCTCATCGAGCGCACCGGCGGCCATCAATTCGGCGGCCGCCGGGTGGCTCCTCGCGCGCTCTGGGGTGTCCAGACGCGGCAACATCGGCCGCAGCCCCAGCTCAGGACAGGTCTGCTCCACACCGGTGACCGCTTGCAACACCCATAAGCCATCGACCGTCGTCGTCAGCATGTCGCCGTGCCTTCAGTCAATGAGTTACCCAACCGGTGGATGAGACACCAAAGGTGGGGCAAACACGCTCGGCGCAGCTGCCCCACCTCCGCTTGTCTCGGTGTCGAGCGGAACTCAGAACAGACCGGCGATGTGCTGGTCCGTGCTGATTGCGTTGTCCAGCACGTGGGAGGTGGTCACGCCGTGCTGGCGGATGGTGTCGATAAGACCCTGAAGCCCGGACAGCATCTGCGCCTGCGCCTCGAAGAAGCCCGATGCACCGTGGCCGGCGAAGAATTCCTGCAGGGCGTGCGTGCGGTTGGAGGTGTCGTCGAAAATCGATTGCAGCTGGCCGGCGCGGGAGGCGACGTCGGTGGCGAAGTCGGCTACGGCTCCCGGGTTATAGGTGATCGGGTCGGACATTGTCGAGTTCCTTTCAAAAGACCGTTAATGGAATTGCGAATGAGTGGATGGTTACGAGCCGTGGCCGCCGAAAAGCGCGCTAAACGCGTGCGAAGAATCCGCCTCGTGGCCTTCCATCAGTGCCGCCGCCTTCGAAAGTCCTTCGGCCAGCCGCGTGCCGCCGGTCAACACTTTGTTCAAGTCGTTTTGCACCTCGATTGCCGTTGCGTGCGATGCCGTCACAGCAGAACCAGACCAAGTGGACGGGTTCATCACGTTTTCCTGATTCGCGACGTATCCCTGGCCAATCCCGATCGCGTGCTCCATATTCGCCTGGATAGCGTTGGAAGCGTCGCGAAGCATTTGCGGTGTTACTTTGATTGTCACGGAATTCTCCTTCTCCGGTGGGCCGCCCCCCGTGAGGGCATGAAGCGAAGTGTATGGCGGCTATTTGGACCTGTCGATTCACCTTTCACCAGGGGGGTTGGCTTCACACTCGAGCGTCGACCACCCGCACCGTCGCCGGCTGGTCGGCTTTGTCACGGGAGCCACGATCGCCTCCCGCCCCGTGCCCCACCGGCATTCCGCCCATCGGGGCACCACCCATCGTCGTGGTCTGCGGTCGCATGGCCTCGGCGCCTAATGCCCCGGCCGGTCGCAGCCCCACCGGCCGGCCACTGGTGGCGGGCTCGAAGGCGCTGACCGGGCGGGTGAAACTGGTCGCGGGCATACCTGCGCCGCCCATGGATGCTCCGCCGCCGGCACCGGACTCCGCTGCGGAAAGCCCGGTGGTGGCAGAGACTGCCGACACCGCCGGCGTGGCCCCGCCCATGCCCATGGCGCCGGGGTTGGAGAACATGCCCATCAGCGGGTGCATCATCTGCATCGGAGTCTGCATCATCTGCATGGGCGCCTGCATCACCTGAGGGACCGCTCCGATCAGCTGCTGCGCCGGCTGCATCAACGAGCCGGCCTGACTCATGAAGTCCTGGCCGCCCGAGGCCGCCTGACCGGCTCCTTGCGTGCCCGTCTGCGCGCCCTGCATGGCGGCGCGCATGCCGTCGCCGGCCCCTTCCTCCGCCGCCGACTCACCAATCGCCGCTGCAGCCTGGGCGGGCGCGGCCGGTGATGCGCCCATGGTCGCGACCGGCGGCGGAATGGTCAGGCTTTGCGATAAGGCCGTCAGGATGGTGCCGTAACTGGCCCCGACGGCGGAGTTGTTCGGCCACATCGAGCCGAAGTACTCGAGTTCCAGGGACGTGATTCGTGGCGTCAGCGCCCCGAGAACCAGTGGGTTGATGCCGTAATCGGTCGCGGTCTCGGTGCGGTTCGCGATGCATTCGGGGGCGGGGCGCATCGAGCCGTACGCCATTTGGTACGCCGAGACCGCGGTCGAGACGACCGCCGGCTTGACGTCGACCCAGCCGGCCAATCCGTGCAGTGACGCGTTCAGTGCGGTCGCGTTTGCCGCCGAGGCCAACGATCCCGAGCCCGTCCAGCTCGCCGACGTCGCAACGGTGTTGATCGTTGACGCGATGCTGGAGCCGTGATGGGTGGCCGCCAAGGCGGTCCAGGCTGCCTGGTTAGCCAAGTGAGTGATGACACCGGCCCCCGCCTTGAGCAGCATGTCGTTTTCCTCAGGCGTACGCGCAGCCCACCCCGGATCGGCCATGCGTACTTCCCCCTTAGAACGTGCTAGCTGTTAAGCCCCGATTGCCATCGTCAAGCTGCGCATGAGCTCCGTGACGACGTAAGTGCTGGAGGCGATGCTCTGCGTGCCGGCGAACAGGCCACGCTGGGCGGCGTGCTCGGAGACTACGCCCAAGTAGCTGCCGCCGCAGGCGTTGAGCGCCGCCGCGAACATGGCCGAGTCGGGGTCGCCGCCCATCGGCAGCACTCCCAGCAGGACTGGCGCGGCCGCCGAAGCTGCTGCCTGGGTCTCTGCGCTGATGGCCGACTCGGCGCCCGCCGACGCCAGAACCGCCTCTGTCTGCACCGACGTGAAAGCTCCCATGATTTCCCTCCGAAGGCTCCACCCAAATCCACGTGCCTGGCGCCTTAGTGTAATGCGGTTTGACTGATCTTGTATTCACAACAGTTTTGGCCGCACTCAAGGCCCCCGGAATTCGGTTAAGCAGGGCTGGCCCAAGCCCGAAAACGCTGGATTCCCACAAGGAATCGGTGATAAACCTCAGTCGCCACTCATGACCCGGAAGTCACAAATGCACCTTGGTCACCGTCAGGTCATCACACCCTGGCCATTTCATCTGGTCGCGGTCGTGATGGCATCCGGCTTCGAGTTTGATGCCGAACGGGTCGTACCAAAAGGTGGCGTAATAGTGGCGGGGATATTGCGGGAAATGGCGAGGCGCGGGCATGACGGCGCCGCCGATTTTGACGCCATGGTCATGCACCGCGTGCACCGATGATCGGCGTCGCGCAACAAACGCCAGGTGTTGTAGACCGGTGCGCGGCGGTGAATACTCATGCGACTCACCCGCTGGATAAAAGAACAGTTAAGTGCCCGGCCTGTTTTCGGCGGGTCGATAGGCAAATTCGTCGTCGACATGAAGAACGGCGTGAAGCCGACGAGGGGCATCAGGGGCGTCGTCCTACCGTTTTGCTGGCGGCCGGCCGCTACGCCGGGCCACGCCCATCGCCGGCCAACCGCAGCAGCAGCCGGGTACCGCCGAGCGGGCTGGTCTGCAATGCCGCTGTGCCGCCGTGCAATTCGGCCTGCTGGGCGACCAGCGCAAGGCCCAGCCCCGAACCCGAGCGCGAGGCCGTCGAGCCGCGGGCAAAGCGTTCGAAGACGGTTGCGCGTTCGGATTCGGGAACGCCGGTGCCGTCGTCGTCGATCGCGATCTCCACGCCCTCACCGGAACTGCCGACGGTGAGCAGGATCTTGCCGGCGTTGCCGTGCTTGACGGCGTTGGCGATCGCGTTGTCGATCACCAGCCGAAGCCCCGTGGGCAGCCCGATCATCAGCACTGTCGGCGAGGGCACCAGCGACACTTCCACATCGGGGTAGATGCGCAGCGCGTCGTGAGCGGCACGATCCAACAGTTCGGTGATGTCGAAAGGGACGAAATCGTCGACGGTGGTCAGTTCGCCCTGGGCCAGCCGCTCCAGCGCGGTCAGGGTGGCCTCGATGCGGCTCTGGGTGCGAATGACGTCACCGATGACCTCGTGACGCTGCTCGGGCGGCAGGTCCAGGGTGGACAGCACCTCGAGGTTGGTGCGCATCGCGGTCAACGGTGTGCGCAGCTCGTGGGAGGCGACCGCGGCGAAGTCGCGTGCCGACTCGAGGGCGGCCTTGGTGCGCTGCTGCTCCTTACCGATGCGGGCCAGCATTCCCTCGACGGCTTCGGCGATCTCGACGGCCTCCCGCACGCCGCGCACCTGCACCTCGTCGGGACTCGACTGCGCATTGATCGCCCGGGCCTGCTGTGCCAACAGCAGGAACGGATTGACCATGATCAGCGAGATCACCCAGCCCACCACGACGGTGCCGCCGATCACGCTGGCACAGATCAACAGCACCCGCAGATGCAACTCGTTGATCCGGTGCTGGGCTTCGGCCAGCGGCGCGGCCAGCGCGATGGATGCGGGACCCGCGGTGAAGGTGCGGACGCGGTACTTCACCCCGTTGATGGTGGTGTTGGCGTAGCCGTCGGGCAGCTGGGGCACCACGATGCTGCTGGGCACCGACACGGTGGCCCCGCCGATCCGCGCGGTACGCACCAAGTTGCCGTCCGGCGCGGGACGGTCCGGACTCGTGTGCTCCGCGTTGTTGAGCAGGCTGCTGATGTCGCCCAGGCTGCTGACCGAATCAAGCCGGCGGTCGAGCTGGCTGTACTGATCGTTGGTGACGCCCACCCACACCCAGGTGCCCAGCAGGACGACCAGAGTCATCACCGATAGAGCGGCAACGATGACGATGGTGCGCAGCGACAGCACTCGCATCGGCAGCTGTACACGCGGTAGGACGCGAATGTCAGGCTCCTTCAGTGGTCGCTGGTTGACGGTGGGGGCGCGGCCGACCAGGCGGACCTGGTCAACCAACCCGCCTACAACCCTCACAGCAGTACCGGCCCGGCACGATCAAGCGCAGTGGTGTTTCGCAAGAATTTAACGCTAGCCGCATCGCCTTCCTTCTCCTCCGTCACGTGCCGAAACCGGGCCGATTTTGCCCCGACCTCGGTGAGTGAGTACTCTCTCACCATGCTCGCCTCCGGACGTGACCGGTTGCTGTCCGCAGCGCTGCGGCTCTTTGCCGCCAAGGGCTACGCGGCGACGTCAGTGGCCGACATCCAGCGGGAGTCGGGTCTGGCGCCCGGCTCAGGCGCGCTCTACAAGCACTTCGGCTCCAAGCGCGAGCTGCTGGAGGCGGCGGTCGCACACCGGATCGACAGCATCGTGGCCGCGCGCGAGGAATACGACGCCGGGCAGCCGGGCAGCGTTGAGCGGGCGGTGCGCATCGCCGGCCAGTTGATCTGGAGCAACCTCAAACAGAGCGAGGATCTGCTCAAGGTCATGCTGCGCGAGCCCGACGAGCTCGGCGATCTCGATGAGAAGACGTGGCAGGTGATCACCGACAACGCCTATCAACGCTTCGCCGACGAACTGGCCGCATCGAATCGGTCGGGCCGCACCAGCATTCCCGATCCCGAAGCGGCCGCGGCCGTCGCGATCGGGTCGCTGTCCTACGCGGCGACGTTGCAAGCGCTGACCGGTCGCCTACCCGGCAACACCGACGAAGACCGGTACTTCGAGGCGTGGGTGAACCAGACCGTCAGCGTCCTCGCGCAGTACACCAACCCCCGAAAACCGTTGAACACCAATGATTCAGGAGAGCAGCTGTGACCTTTTCACTGCAACTCAGCGAAGACGTGATCGAAGTTCGCGACTGGGTGCACCAGTTCGCGGCCGACGTCATCCGTCCGGCCGCGGCCGAATGGGACGAACGGGAGGAAACCCCGTGGCCGGTGATTCAGGAGGCTGCAAAGGTCGGCCTGTACTCCCCCGACTTCTTCGCGCAGCAGGCCGCCGAAGAAACCGGGCTGGGGATGCTGACCGCGTTCGAGGAGATGTTCTGGGGCGACGCCGGCATCGCGCTGTCCATCATGGGCACCGGCTTGGCCGCGGCGGCGTTGGCGGGCAACGGGACTCCCGAACAGCTGGGGCGCTGGCTTCCCGAGATGTTCGGTACGCCCGACGAGCCCAAGCTGGGTGCCTTCTGCTCATCGGAGCCCGACGCGGGTTCTGACGTCGGCGGCATCCGCACCCGTGCGCGCTACGACGAGGCCGCCGGCGAGTGGGTGCTCAACGGCACCAAGACGTGGGCCACCAACGGCGGCATCGCCAACGTGCACATCGTGGTGGCCTCGGTCCATCCGGAGCTCGGCACCCGCGGCCAGGCCAGCTTCGTCATCGGGCCGGACACCAAAGGCCTGGCGCAGGGACAGAAGTTCAAAAAGCACGGGATCCGCGCTTCGCACACCGCCGAGGTGGTGCTCGACAACGTCCGGCTGCCCGAGGACGCCATCCTCGGCGGCCGGGAGAAGTTCGAAGCGCGAATCGCCCGGGCCAAATCCGGTGCCTCCACGGGTGGCCAGGCGGCGATGAAGACCTTCGAGCGTACCCGGCCCACCGTCGGCGCGATGGCCGTCGGCGTGGCGCGGGCCGCCTACGAGTATGCCCTCGAATACGCCTGCCAGCGTGAGCAATTCGGCCGCAAGATCGGTGAGTTTCAGGCGGTGGCGTTCAAGCTGGCGGACATGAAGAGCCGCATCGACGCGGCCCGCATGCTGGTGTGGCGGGCCGGCTGGATGGCGCGCAACAACCAGAGCTTCGACTCGGCGGAGGGCTCGATGGCCAAGCTGGTGGCCAGCGAGACCGCGGTCTACGTCACCGACGAGGCCATCCAGATCCTGGGCGGCAACGGCTACACCCGCGACTACCCCGTCGAGCGGATGCACCGCGACGCAAAGATCTTCACGATCTTCGAAGGCACCAGCGAGATCCAGCGGTTGGTGATTTCCCGGGCGGTGACCGGCCTGCCCATCCGTTAACGGGCGCACAAGCCACCGGCGTCTGCTAGCTTCTGCGGCACACCAACCGTTAGGGGCTGACGTGAAGCGTGCGGTCATCGCGGTGCTCGGATTCGTGATGGTCGGCTGCTGCGCGGGGGCGCCGCCCCGGGCGTTTGCGGACAAGCCGGCCTGCACGGCGTCGGCGTGTGCCTTCCTGTCGCCGTCACGCAATATCAGTTGCGAAGTCGACTATCAGCGGGGTGCCGGCATCCCCGATGAGACCTACTGCCAGACCAACGAGCCACCGGCGTCCGTGCGCCTGTCCACGACCGGGGTCGTCACCAACTGCACGGGTGTCTCGTGTCTGGGCAACGCGGGAATCGGGACGCCGGTGCTCGCCTACGGCCAAACCGCCGGCGTCGGTCCCTTCACCTGCGTCTCCCAGACCGACGGCGTCACCTGCACCGTGGACTCGGGCCGCGGATTCACGATCTCCAACGGGGGGATCACCCCCATCGGGTGACCGCGTCCACCCGGCGCGACATGATGGCCGGATGACCACCGAGATCCGGGTTCTCGACACCGAGGACGACCTCATCGCCGCGGCCGGCTTGTTTCGCACCGCAATGGTGGGTCTGCCGCCGATGACGAACCTGGCGCCCGGCCAGATCACCAAGCTGCTCGAGCCCGGCCGCACCGTCGGCGCCTTCGTCGATCAACAGCTGGTGGGCACCGCGGACGCCGTGACGAGCACCCTGACCCTTCCCGGCGGAGCCGCCGTGAGCCATGCCGCGGTGACTCATATCGGAGTGCTGCCGTCGTTCACTCGACGGGGCATCGCCACCGAATTGATCCGGCACCAGCTGAACGATGTCGCGGCGCGCGGCGAGGTGGTCGCTTCCTTGCGGGCATCGGAGGCCACCATCTACGAGCGGTATGGCTACGGGGTGGCGAGTTCCTTCCAGAGCGTGGAGATTACGACCGCGCGGGCGGCTTTTCGCCCCGGTGTCGGGTCAGGTGGTCCGGTGCGATTGCTCGGCGCCGCCGAAGTCTGGGACATCTTGCCCCGCATCTATGACGCCCACCGCCCGTCCCGCCCCGGCACCATCGACCGACCCGGCGTATGGTGGGAGAGCGCACGACGGCGCACCGAATCCTTTTCGGGCGCTTGGTATGTCGCCGTGCACGGCGAACCTGGCGCTGAGTCCGGCTTCGCCCGCTACCGGCCCATCGATACGGATAACTGGTTCATTAGCGACCAGCGCAGCGTCGTGGTCGAGGATTTCTTCGCGCCCACCACGGACGCCTACGTCGGGTTGCTGCGGTTCCTGCTCGGCCTGGATCTCGTTCACCGAGTGATGTTTTGGATGCTGCCCGTCGACGACACGCTGCACTGGCTGTTCGCTGATCGCCGCGCCGTGCAGGTCACCGCCGTGCACGACGAAACGTGGCTGCGGGTCATCGATGTGGAGCGGGCGCTCGCCGCACGATCCTACGCCGGCGATGGGACAGTCACCGTCGCGGTGAACGACCCGTTGTTGCAGCGCAATTCGGCGAGCTACCTGATCTCCGGCGCCGGCGCCGAACCGACGACGCGGCGCGCCGACATCCGCGTCGGGATCGAGGGATTGGGTGCCGCGCTGCTGGGCGGTACGAGCTGGCGTAGTCTCACCGCCGCCGGTCTCGCCCGGGCCGACGAAGCGGGGGCGCTGGACGTGGCCGATGAACTGTTCGCGGTTCCCGAGCCGCCGCACGCCGGAACGTTCTTCTGAACGGAACTGACACGCGATCCGTCGGACAGCGCGGCGCTCAGCGGCTCGGTTGTGACCGCTGCATCACCAGACGTACGCCGGCCGCCACCAAGTCGGGCTGGTGGACTTGGATGAAGTGGTCGCTGCCGGTCGCGATCAGGTGCGGCGTCTGCGGTCGCAACGCGATCAGATCCGCCGAGGCGTCTCGCCACACCTGTTCCAGGTTGGCGCCCTGCTCGGGTGAGACGGTGCCGGGAATCGCGAACGGTTCCGTCCGGGTCAGCACGACGGTGGGGACGGGCGGCAGGGCGGGGGCCGCGCCTACCTGGGCGACGCTCTTGTCGATGTCGATCTCCTCAAACGAGGGAGAATTCGCGAACTGGGGCAACGGCCGGTCCAATGCCTGGCGATAAGCCGGCCAGTCCGGTCCCAACAGGCCCGGTATTTCCACCGGGAAGGCATCGACGAAGGCCAGTGCCCGCACCTGATCGGGGTAGGTCTGGGCATACAGCCTGATGAACAGCCCGCCCAGCGAGTGCCCGACCAGGACGTACGGCCCTGGAAGGTGGGCGGCGGCCAGTAGCGCATGCAAGTCGCCGACGACGTCGCGCGCGGTGCGCGGCATCGCAACCGGCGAACTGCGGTCGCTGATGCTGGGCGGATCCGGATAGCGCAGGGTGCCGGGCCGGTCGTAGGCGCAGACGCGGTGGTCGGCGGCCAGGGCGGGCAGCACGGCCGGACCTGTTGCCGGCGCGGCGGCGTCGGAATAATCCCACGGATCCGACGAGTTGTGGTAGCCGGACTCCAAAATGACTGTAGGCCCGCCCTTTCCGCGGCATTCGAGATATAGGTGGCGGCCGTTGCCGATCTCGATCGGGCCCGCGAACCTACCGCCTGCCGCCGGCGCATCACTGCCGTGGGACAGTCCGCCGCACCCGGCGAGTGCAACCGCCAGCACGATATGCGCCGCGATGTTCCAGCTCTTCCGCACTGCTCGCATCGCGTTATTGTGCGGGTAACCCGGCGCTACGTGAAGCGTGGCGCGACGACGGCACCGGCGCGTCCTTCGGTCCTTCGCACCGGGCCCGCCATTCGGGGCCTTGCGCCGGATCGCTGAATTTAGCCGCGGCGCCGCACGATACGGGTCTCCACAGCGCCCAAGGCCCCGTCGGTGAGCTTGCCTAAACCGGCCAACAGCACGATCGCCAACAGCATCACGTCGGTGCGACCGGTGTTTTGACTATCCAGGAGCAGGAACCCGAGTCCCTTCGAGGACGCGATCAGCTCGGCGGCCACCACGAAAAGCCACGCGTTCGCCAAGCCCAGCCGCAGCCCGTTCACCAGCTCGGGAGCCGCGGCCGGCAGCATCACCGTGGTCAACAGCGAGGCACCCTGGCGCCCGTAGGCCCGCCCGACCTCCAGTAGGTGGGGATCGATATGCGACAGCGCCGACGCCGTCGTCGTATAGACCGGAAAGAACGCCCCGATGGCCACCATCATGATCTTCGGCGTCTCGTCGATGCCAAACCATAAGAGCAGCAACGGTACCCACGCCAAGGACGGCACGGTGCGCAACGCCGCGAGGGTCGGAGCCAGTAGCCTGTGCACGTTGACCGACAGCCCGACCAGTGAACCCAGCGTGAGCGCGATGCCCGCACCGGTCAGGTAGCCGACCAGCACCCGCCTACCGCTGGCTTTCAGATGGGTCCACAGATCGCCGTGCCGCAGCAGCCCGTCCAGCGCGGACACCACGTCGCCGGGCGGCGGCAGCTGGCTGGGCGCGAAAAACCCGGTCACCGAGGTAGCCAGCTGCCAGATGAGCAGCAGCAGCAGCGGAACGATCAGCCCCACCGCCGCCCGCGGTAGCTTCGCCAGCCGCCGGGACTTCGGCGTCAGTGCGCTTGCTGGATGTACTTCGGCTCGATCAGCGTGCTCAACGCGTTTCGGCCGGCGTCGTCGGATTTGATGTCCGAGTCGGCCAGCGCGAGCGGCTCCACCCGGGTCAGCACCGCGCGCTGCGCATCCCCCGGCACCGGGTCGATGTCCACCAGCGTCCGGGTCAGCTCCTCCTGCGCCACGCTCAACGGTATGTTCGCCTGCGAGGCCAGCAGTGCCGCCAACTCGTCTGGGTGCGCCTTCGCCCACTTTCGGGCCTCCTCGTAGCTGTCGACCACCGCCTGAAGAGACTCCGGGTGGTTGGCGATGAAATCCTCGCGGGCATTCAGAAAGCCGTAGGTATTGAAGCTCGGGTTGCGGTAGATGAAGCGGGAGGCTTGCTGCTGGATGGTTTCCGCGATGAACGGGTCCAAACCGGACCAGGCGTCGACGTTGCCGCGCTCCAGGGCGGTTTTGCCGTCGGCGTGCTGCAAGTTGACGATCTCGATGTCGCTCGGCGAAAGACCCACTGTCGCAAGCGATTGCAGCAGGAAGAAATACGGGTCGGTGCCCTTGGTGACGGCGACCTTCTTGCCTTTCAGGTCGGCGACCGAGTGGATGGGTGAGTCCTTGGTGACCACCAGAGCAGTCCATTCGCCCCCGGCGTACAGGTCGACCGCCTTGATCGGCGACCCGTTGGCTCGTGCGACCAATGCGGCTGAGCCGGCGGTGGATCCGACGTCCAGTGCCTTCGACCGCAGCCCCTCGTTGGCCTTGTTGCTGCCCGCCGACAGCACCCACGTGACGTGGTAGCCGCGGTTCTCCAGCAGGTGCTGATCGCGCACCACCAGACTCAGCGGGCTGTAATAGGCGTAATCCAGGTGGATGTCTTTGGAGGCCGATGTCGCGGAGTCCGACCCGCAGCCGGACACCGCGATGACACCGGCAACCGCCGAAACGAGGGTCAGGTAGCGACCTTTCACCATGCTTTCGTGTCCTCCTCGGCAGCGGACCGCAGGCTGCCACTGCTGCGTCGGGGGACGCCGAGTTCTTCCAACAGCTGGTCGCGCAGCGCGGTGATACGCGGGTCACCGCGGTGGCGTGGTTTCGGGATCGCGACGTCGAACTCGGCGGCGATGCCGGCGCCGCCGGTCGCGTCGGCGCGCAGCACCAGTACCCGATCGGCGAGAATCACCGCCTCGTCCACGTCATGCGTGACCAAGACGGTGGTGGTGCCCGCCTCTTGTTGCACCTCGTCGAGCAGGTCCTGCATCCGCAGCCGGGTCAGTGCGTCGAGCGCGGCCAGCGGCTCGTCGAGCAGCAGAACCCTGGGGCGCCGGGCCAGCGCCCGGGCCAGGCCGGCGCGTTGCGCCATACCACCGGACACGTGGCGCGGGTAGTGATCACGAAATTTGGTCAGACCGACGACGTCCAGCCAATGCTGCACCGCCGCAGACCCTTTCGCCCGCCCGGTGCCCGGTGTCAGACCGAATTCGACGTTGGCCGACAACGACCGCCAGGGCAACAGTCGAGGCTCCTGGAACACCACGGCGCAGCGCGGGTCGACGCCCCGGACGGCCTGACCATCAACCTCGATGCGTCCGCTGTTGGGCCCGTCCAGACCGGCGATCAGTCGCAGCAGGGTGGACTTGCCGCTGCCCGACGCCCCAAGCAACGCGACGACCTCACCCGGCTCGATCTCGATGTCGACATCGCGCAGCACGATGTGCGTTCCGAACGTGCGGTTGACACCGCGCAGTGACACGCGCGCCGGCGCAGGATTGGTCGTTGTCACCCGCGCAGCCTAGGAACGTCGCGGGCCGGTCGCCAGGTTTGCGTTGTTCATGATTCGAATGCGCCTCATTGCACCCGAACGAATCCCGCGCCTACGGACGGGGCGGTAGCGCGGGCTCGACGCCCGCACGTCGGTCGACCGATCGTAATGGGTCAAAGACGCAGACAGCCGGCTCCCGACCGGGAACCGGCTGCGCGCCGTCGGCAGCCGCCGTCAGCCGTGCGGTGCCTCGGAGATCTTGGTGTCCGGCTTGCCGACCGTCTGGCAGTACGTCATCGCCGAGAGCCGGGTCGCGGAAATCTCCACATTGGTCGGGTCGGTACCGCTCTTGTCTTTGAGCATCTTGCTGACTTCGTCGTTCTGCTTCTTCTCGTCCTGCGTGGTGAAATCTTTGCACTTCGTGTCGCCACCGGTGTTGATCACCTGGGAGGCCGAACACGCGCTGGACAGCAAGACGCAGACCGCGATCGCGGCTGCCGCAATGTACTTCATCATTTGCCTTCCTGGGTGCGAGTAGTGGTATCAGTACACCAAAACGCCTGATTTCAAACCCCGAACAAGGTCCGGGCCGGTGGTTTGCGGTGTTTGCAGGCGGGCGTCGAACCGGTGAAGTCGCGGCGGCGCAACGGTGCGGATCGCTGCCAGCGGGAATAACTGCCCCGGCGACACCGCGTTCTACCATCGTCGGTCGGCCGCGCACGCACCATGGATTCGGGACGGGAGGAGCTTGGTGACCTCGTCGAATGTGCGCACCGGCCACAATTGTGGGGCCAGGTCAACCGGCGATCCGGCGGCGACCCAGGCGTTGTTTGTCAGCGTGTTGGCGCTGCTGCTGGGCACCGGCTGGGTCGCCAACCACTTCGTCGGGCTGATGCCCGTGATCAGTGACCGTGAACACCTCAGCACGGCCACGCTCGACGCGGTCTTCGGCATATACGCACTGGGGCTGCTGCCCGGGTTGCTCGTCGGCGGACGCGCGTCGGACGCCCTGGGGCGCCGATCGGTGGCGTTGGCGGGTGCGGCGGCCGCATTGACGGGTACGGCGGTGATGTTGCTCTCCCAGCACACCGGCGCTTTGCTGCTGGGCCGCCTCATCGTCGGGATCGGTGTCGGCCTTGCGATCAGCTCGTGCACGGCGTGGGCTTCCGATATGCGCGGTCCCGCCGGTGCCGCGACCGCCGGAGCGGTGCTGACGGCCGGTTTCGCCCTCGGGCCATTCGTCGGCGGGTTCATCGTGTGGGCCGGACCATCGGGCATCCAGGTGTCCTTCGGTGTCGCCGCCGGCGTCGTCGTGCTGGCGACGTTCGCCGTCGTCGGCGCTGCCCGACGCGTCGCGGCGACCCGCCCCGCGACTTGGTACCACCCGGGACCGGCGGCACCGGCGGTGCGGGGATTCAGCCGAGCATTGAGTTGGGCCATGCCGCTAGCGCCGTGGGTATATGCCTCGGCGACACTGGGATTCGTCACCATCCCGACCCGGTTGCACACCGCGCTCGCGGCCCCGATGGCCGCCGGCACGGCAACTTTGGTCGTCAACGGTGTCAGCGGTGTCGTTCAAGTTCTGGCCCGCGCCCTTCGGTGGGGGCCGCAGGCCGGTACCGCGGGTGCGGTGCTGGCCGCGGTCGGCTACGCGACAGCCGCGCTGGCGCCGCCCGCCCTGACCCCGGCCATCGGGTTCCCGTTGTTGCTGGTCCTCGGCTGCGCGTCCGGCCTGTGTCTGCGCGAAGGATTGATCGACCTGGAGGCCGCCGCGCCACCGCACCTGCGCGGCGCGCTGACCGGAGTGTTCTACGTCATCACCTACGTCGGCTTCGCGCTTCCGCTGGTGCTGGCCACCGTCGGGTCGGCGGCCTCGGTGCTGATTCTTACCGTGATGGCGGTGCTGGCCTTGGTGACCGCGATCGCCAGAGCGGTGCGGTTACGACGAGATAGCCACCGGCAGAGCTGATTCAGGCGTTCAGCCGTCAAATCAGTTCGCGCAGCGTCTCGATCAGCTTGATCCGCTCTGCGGTGGTGGAGGCGATGGGCGCCACGTTGAGGGTGGTCACCCCGGCCTCGCGGAACGCGGCCAGGCGTTCCTTGACGAACTCGCGGGTACCGATCAGGTTGATGTCTCGCACCAGATCATCGGGCACCACCTTCGCGGCGCCGTCTTTGTCACCGGCCAAGTAGAGCTCTTGAATCCGGTCGGCTTGCGGGCCGTAGCCGTATTTCGTGGCCAGGGCGTGGTAGAAGTTCTTGCCCTTGGCGCCCATCCCACCGATGTAGAGAGCCAGGTGCGGCTTGACGAATTCCCTTAGCGGCTCGACGTTTTCACCGATCGCCAGGACGGGGCCGGCATAGATGTCGAGCTCACCAAGGTCGGGGTCACGGTTGGCCCGACCGGCGGCCAGTGCGTCACCCCACACGTCCTGCGCCTTCTCCGGCAGAAAGAAGATCGGTTGCCAGCCCTCGGCGATTTCGGCTGCCAATTCGACATTCTTGGGTCCCAGCGCGGCCACCAGAATCGGAATGCGTTCTCGGACAGGCTGATTGATGAGCTTGAGGGGCTTGCCCAGCCCGGTGCCCTGGTCGGCGGGCAGCGGGATTGTGTAGTGCTTGCCCTGGTGTTGCACGGTCTCTCGCCGCCACACCTGGCGGCAGATGTCGATTACTTCGCGGGTCCGGCCGATCGGGGCATCGTAGGGTACGCCGTGGAATCCTTCGATGACCTGCGGGCCGGAGGCGCCCAGGCCGAGGGTGAACCGTCCGCCGGAGACGTAGTCCAGGCCGGCCGCGGTCATCGCGGTCAGGGTGGGGGTCCGGGTGTAGAGCTGCAGGATGCCCGAAGCCAGCCCGACGCGTTCGGTGCTCGCGGCCAGGTAGCCGAGCGCGCTCACCGCGTCGAACGAATATGCCTCGGGGACAAAAACAATGTCCAGCCCCGCGCGTTCCAGGTCGGCCACTTCGGCGGCCACGTCCTTGAACCCGCCCGCATAATTGATGCTCAATCCGATCCGCATGGTCATTACTTCTACGCGGTGCCGGATTGATTGGCCAATTCGAGCGCCTCCTGTTGGATGCGATCAAACTGGGCGCCCATCGCCTCGGACAGCGCGGTCGCGCCCGACAGGGGCCGCACCATCACCATGAAGTCGTCGATGAGACCGTCGTCGTTGATGTGCAGGAAGTCGCAGCCGGTGATCTTGACCCCGGGCACCCCGGCTATTCCGGTCTCGAATATGAAGGCGTGATCGCGGCCGCTGGGGTCGTGGATCTCGCGAATGTAGTGGAAATCTTCGAAGATTCGTAACACGCCGCGCAGGATGGCGGCGGTGATCGGCTTGCCGACGTAGGGCTTGAACGCCACCGGGCTGGTGAAGACCACGGTGTCGGCGAGCAGTGCCCGGATGCCCTCCTCGTCGCGCTCTTCGACGGCTTTGCGGAATGGGTGCATCAGCGACCTCGCATAGTCAACTAGTTGAGTAGGTGGGTTCGACGCTAGGGCGGCCGTCGACGGATGTCCAGAGTGCGATTAGTCACTTTGTTGAATAGTCGCATCGTTGTAGCATCGACGAATGTCGCTGCGTGACGCGGTGCTGGCCGCCCTCCTCGAGGGTGAATCGTCCGGATACGACCTGGCCAAAGACTTCGACGCGTCGGTCGCCAACTTCTGGCCGGCCACCCCCCAACAGCTGTATCGCGAACTCGACCGGCTCGCCGAACAAGGCCTCATTCAGGCCCGTGTCGTGCATCAGCAACGCCGGCCCAACAAGCGCATGTTCTCGCTGACCGAGGCCGGCCGTGACGCGATCCGGCAGTTCACGGCGAAGGCGCCGAAGCCGTCGGTCATCCGCGATGAACTGCTGGTCAAGGTCCAGGCCGCCGACGCCGGCGACATCGGTGCGGTGCGCGAATTCATCCGCGAACGGCTGCACTGGGCGACCGCCAAAGTGCAGCGTTACGAACGGTTGCGGGGCCGGATGCTCGGCGGGCTCAGTGAAGCCGAGTACCTGGCACAGACCGAACGGGTTGGCCCCTATCTGACGTTGATGCGCGGAATCTCGTTCGAAGAGGAGAACATCCGGTGGGCCGAACGCGCGCTGACCATCGTCGAACGTCGCCTGTCGACCGACGCTGCGCGGGCGGTGCGTCCACGGCGTCGACGGACTGCTACCGGCCGGTGAGCTCGTCCGCTCCCACCTGAGGGACATCGCTTCCGGTGGGCGGGACGGGCGTGCTGAGCGCGTCGCCGGGGTGCTGCCGACCCAGCAGTTCGTCGTGGCCCACCTCGGGGAGGTTGCCGCCCCGGTCCGGGCCATCGCGCTTGGCCGACTTCTTCTTCGGCGCCTTCGATGACACCGACTCGGCCCCTGTCGGCGCGATGCGGTGGCCGTTGGAGGCCGGTCCGCCCGACCGGCCGGCCATTTCGATGGCCTTCTCCGTGTACACGCGGTAGCCGAAAGCCGGGAGATAGCCATGGATTTCGGGGGTGTCCAGATCGCGCATGAATTGCAGGATCTCGCGACTGAACACCTGCCCGGGGACCAGGACCGGAAATCCGGGCGGGTAGGGCGTCACGTAAGTCGCCGAGACGACGTCGGCACCGGCTTCCAGCCTTTCCTCGATCTGATCGCCGGTGAGGTATTCGCAATTGGTGTCCTCGTAGGACAGGTAGAAGCCGCGACGCACATCCCCTTCGGGCGTCGGTTCGGCTCCGTCGTGGTCCCGGAATACGGCATGGAATCCGCTGAAATCCGGTAGCGGCAAGGCCATTTCGGTGAGCCGGAAGACGGCGCGCTCGAAGTGCTCCCGCTCGCCCAGGCTCATCTCGGAGATGGTCTGATCCAGCTCGCGTGCGATGTTCACCAGCACTTCCACCAGAAAGGCGACCGAGCTGCGGGTGGTGCCGATGTTGGTCATGAACAACACGCTGTTTCGTGACGTCTTGTTGATCTGAATTCCGTAGCGGTCCATCAGCTGCTGACGCTTGAAGGTGTCGCCGTCGTAGCCGGTGAGCCCGATGAACAACGTGATCCGGGACGGATCGAGCACGAACTCGTCCTGATCCCAGGCGGCCATCATGTTGCGCAGCCCCGAACGCAGCGGCTGCGCGATGGCCGACGGCCGGAAGTCCTGTGGGATCAAATCCGAGGTGCGCAGGCATCGCATGTACTTGCTGAGCAGAGGATGGTTGTCGATGGCGTCGCGCAGCTGCATCGCGTTCTCGATCTGCCGCTGCACAAGTTCGACGCCTTCCAGCGCCACCTGCCGCCGGCCGAGATCCAACGACGCCAGGATCTGGTAGTTGGGTGACGTCGAGGTGTGCGCCATGTAGGCCTCGTGGAAAGGCTCGGCCACCTTCTGGTCAAAATCCTGATCGAAGACATGGATCATCGATCCCTGCCGCAACGCGGTCAACGTCTTGTGCGTCGACTGGGTGGCGTACACGCGCACCCGGGCTCGTGCCGGATCGGCAATCAGCCGGCGGTCCAGCAGGTCGTCGTCCGAAGGCGGGTCGGCGGCCTCGGCCGCCAGTTGTTCCTCGTAGCGCCGGATGTAGTCGGGGTCTTGCAATCGCTCACGCAACGCCCGCGCCGACGCCATTGCGGTACGGGTTCGATAGACGGGGTGAAAGCGCGCGAACGCGAACCAGGCCTCGTCCCACAAGAAGACCAGATCGGGTTTGATCGCCAGGCACTCCTGCATGACCCGCTCGACGTCGTAGACGATTCCGTCGAAGGTGCAGTTCGTCAGCGACATCATCTTGACCCGGTCGAGCTTGCCGGCGCGGCGCAGCGCCAACAACTTCGACTTGATCTCGCGCAACGGCACCGCCCCGTACATCGAGTACTCGTTGAGCGGATAGGCCTCCAAATACACGACATTCGCGCCGGCCAGCATCATCCCGTAGTGATGCGACTGATGGCAATTGCGGTCCAGCAGCACGATGTCGCCCGGTGCCACCAGCGCTTGAGTGACGATCTTGTTGGCGGTCGACGTTCCATTGGTGACGAAGTAGGTGTGGCGCGAGCCGTAGGCCTGTGACGCGAGCTGCTGCGCCTCGCGCAGGGGCCCGGTCGGCTCGAGCAGCGAGTCGAGACCACCGCAGGTGGCCGAGGTCTCGGCCATGAACACGTCCAGGCCGTAGAAACCCACCATGTCCTTGATCCAGTGCGAGTTGACGATCGACTTGCCCTGCGAAATCGGCAGGGCGTGAAACACACCCGTCGGCCGGTGGCTGTACTGCTTGAGTGCGCTGAAAAACGGTGTACGGTAACGCGCCGCCACGCCCTGCAGGATGGACAGGTGTAGTTCGAGCATGCCTTCGCGGGCGTGAAAGACCCGGCGGAAGTATTGGCCCAGCCGGCCGGCGATGTCTTCGACCTCGATCTCGGTCATCAGGTAGAGGTCCAGCTCCGGTCGCAACTCGGCCAGCGACAGCGCCAGGATCTGCGCCCGCTCTTCGGGCGATTGGTGGTCGTTCAGCTCATCCGAGACAGCGGTGTCGACGAATTCCGTCAGCGCCGACAAGTCCCGGGTTGACTGGTGGGAAAAGCGCCGCCGGATGACCACCGCTTGCAGGTTGACGTTCAGCCGTGCCGCGATCAGGGCCTCGTCGCCGCTGGCCACCACCACGAGCTCGTAGACGAATTCGTCGTCGGGACGGCGCCATTTACGGACCTCGTTGCGCAGCGCCCGTTCCTGCTCTTCGGTCATCTTCTCGATGACCAGCACCTCGAAATAGGGCCGGTCCCGTTGTGCCGCGGGCTGGTGTTCGAGGAGCTGGCGCGGATCGGACGGGAACATGTCCAGCTCGTCGGCGCCCGCGTTGTCCACGTCCCCCGAGCGATAGGATTCGGTGGTCAATGCGCGGTTGATCTGGGCAACCAGCTGCGCGAACTTGTCGTAACTGCCCGCGGCGAAAAGCCGTTGCACTCGCGCGAATTGGGGTGCACCGGGGTACGCCCAGTACGGCTCCAGCGTGCTCAGCCGAGCCAGCAGCTCCTGGCAGGCGTTCGCCCATTTGTCTTTCAGCTCCCCGGTGGTGGTCGGGCGGGTCAGCCGGTCGGCGGCCTCCTCCAGCCGGCACCAGGAATCGCTGCGGACCTGCCAAAGACTGTTGTAAGCGCGCAAATGTTCGGTCATGGCGGCCCTTTCCCGAGGCGCCGAGACACGTCCGTCCCGAGCGTTGGTCAAGGTTCGCAGAGCCAGCCCGCCCGCCGGTGACCAAAGGGCGAACAACGAGCGTCCGTCACATGACAGCCGCCGCGGAGCGACCGTCACCCGCCGGACGGCTCAGCGACGGTTCAGAGCCCGCGGACCGGGTGCTATGTGGGCCCGCGAGCGCCCGTGTCCAACCCAAGCAGCGCTTCTAACTGCGCCGCCGAGTAGCGCCCCGGGCCCACGCCATCGCGCACCGCCATCCGCACCGCGCGCGCCACCCCCGCATTCAATGGCGCCGTGGTGCCATTGCGGTGCGCGATCCGGGCGATCTCGCCGTTGAAGAAGTCAGTCTCCACATTGCCGGTGTTGCGGGTGAACGACTGCCACGTGGAGTTGCTTGACGCGTTCTGCCATCCGGGCACCGGACGGATGGATGGTCCGTCCGCACGCACCTCCTTCGAGGTCTCAAAAGAGATGAATTCGATTCCCGCAGTGCGCAATACGTCTTCACCCTCGGCACGCAACGCGGCGAGGAGTCGGTCGGCATCTGTCGCCCCGGCGGTCAGCGCCCCCACCCCGTTGCCCAGGTTGCTCAGTAGTTTGTTGTATTTCCAGGCGGCGACGTCGGGCGTGATACGCACCCGGATGCCCGCTGCGCTCCAGATCTCGGCGACCCCGGCCAGCAGGTCGCCGTCCGCCGCGCTGCCGGCCGCTGCGGGCCAGCGTGCGATATGGAACTGGCCGGCCACCGGCCATGACCGCACGATCACCTCACCGGGATCCAGGTGTACGGCGGGCAACCACACGCAGATGCCGAATACCCGCGCGAAATAGCGCAGCGCTTTCTCCTCGGCGGCAACGCCATTGAGCGCGGTCATTGCCGGCAGTAGTTCGCCCGCGGTCGCATCGGTTCCGGCTACCGGGCGGTCCACCCACTCCTGCAGAGCCGCATCGAGTTGCTGTGTCTTGGTGGTGAACACCAGCACGTCATCCTCGGTCAGTCGGACCTGCTCGGGCCGCGACGCGACGGTGACCGGCGTGCGAAACGTGCCGTCGGGCGTCCTCAGCGTCAAACCGTCCGCCGCCAGCACCTCGGCATGCCGCCCCCGGGCTACCAAAACGGCGGGGACACCCGCTCGCGCAAGCAGCCCGCCCAGGGTGCCGCCGATGGCACCGGCACCGATGATCACGTATCGGCGGCGGGTGTCCCGAACCGGCATCGTCGCGCCCTCCTGAAGTTGCAATCCTCATCGGCGAGATTACGTGTCGCTGCGTGGCTGCGCCGCCGAGCGTGACGTTAGCCTGGGGAATGACCGATTACCGCTCACCCTCGACCGGCCGGACAGTGCGTGCCGTTTTGTTCGATACCTTCGGAACGGTCGTTGACTGGCGTTCCGGGATCGCCGCCGCCGTCGGAGATTTCGCCGAGCGCCACCACATCACCGTCGATCCTGCGGCGTTCGCGCTGGAATGGCGCAGCCGGTACCGGCCCTCGATGTCCGAGGTTCTGTCGGGCCGTCGCGAATTCGTATTGCTGGACGTTCTGCACAAAGAGAATCTGCTGGCAACGTTCGAGAAGTTCGGCGTGGCTGCCGAACTGCTGCCCGACGACGAGGTGCAGGCGCTTGCCCGGTCGTGGCGCTGGTTGCCGCCGTGGCCGGACAGCGTCGACGGCATCGCGACCATGAAGCGACACGTCATCGTCGGTCCGCTGTCCAACGGCAACACCGGACTGCTGGTCGATATGGCGAAGTACGCCGGCCTGCCGTGGGATGTGGTGCTCGGTTCCGACGTCGGCAAGGCCTACAAGCCGGATCCGCGTGCATACCAAACGCCCGCGCATCTGCTGGGGCTGGAACCCGGTGAAGTGATGCTGGTGGCGGCACATCCCACCGACCTTGAGGCTGCCCAGAAGTCCGGCCTCGCTACCGGTTTCGTAGCGCGGCCGCAGGAATACGGGCCCGGCCAGGAACCGTCCGTCGAACCCACGGGTGCCTTCGACGTCTCGGGCACATCGCTGGTCGAGCTGGCGAACATGCTGTTCTGTGCGCCGGGACGGCATTGACGACCACTTACTACGCGTTGAACCTGCACTGCGCCATGGTATTTCGCAACGCCGGCCGCGCGGCTCGGGACAGCTACTTCCACGCAAAAACCGGTTGTTCCAAGTCGTCGACCGGGTCGGCTCGCCCTTCCAGGCACAGCCAGCGCAACTGCAACAGCACAGCGCCGGTCGGTGCATGGATGAGGTCGTTGCCCAGCGGAATCTGTACGACCGGCCGGGTGCTCTCCGGGATGGTGACGAACCGCGGCGAGTCAGCCCGCTGGAGTTGGTGTAACCCCACCCGGTAAACGGCCACCACCTCGTCGGGCGCGGGACGGAGTTCGAGCCGTCCCCCTGCCCAGAGCACTACCGGGGTGATCACGTAGCCGGATCGGGTGGGGTAGTCGTCGAGCATTCCCAATACGGCCGAATCGGGTAGCTCGATGCCGACTTCTTCGCGCAATTCCCGCAGCGCCGCCTCGACCGCTGTTTCGCCCGGATCGAGGCGGCCGCCCGGCAGTGCCCACTGCGCCGCATGCGAGCTGAGCCGAGACGCCCTGCGGCACAGCAAAAACGCGGCGCCGCCGGACACGTCGACCATGCGGCCATCCAGATGGGATGCGGGCATCGGGCGCCCGGCATTCCACTCGTCCACCGACACAGGATCGACCCGGTCCTCCCCCACCTCGGAATCGACCAGTACCACCGCGACGGCCGCGTGCCGCTTGGTCGGGTCGATCAGCGCCCGGCGGCGGTGGCCGGCCAGATTGTTCCGGATCCGCGCACGCAATGCCTGGTCATAGGGGATGGTCACTGCTCGAGCCTAGGCTGAGGTGGTTTGCGCGCCGCAGGTCCGTGCTTGGTCGCAGCCGGTACCGGTGGTTAACTGCGTGCATGCGACGACAACCGGAGCTGGCCCGACGCTTCTTCGATCGCTACGAGCCGGTGCATGCGGTCACGTATTTCGCGCCAGAAGCGCGGGCGGCGTTGGACGCGCTGGGTTACCGAGGCTTTTGGATGGGCTATTTCGCGGCTCGCTCGGCACCACTGGGTATGGCACCGCGGGAGGTGGTCGCCGCGGTTTTCTACAACTTCGCACCCGAACGGGTCGCCAAGGCCCTGCCGGCAGCATGGGAGATCGCGGGCCCACCGGCCGCATTGCAGGCTCGCCGGGAGTCCGCGGTGGCGGCGCTACGCCGCTACGGCCTGGACTCGGGTGAAAACATCCGCGTGGCAGCAGAATTGGCCGGCAGGGCCGCCCGCCTCGCGCCGCTCGATGGACGGCCGCTGTTCGCCGCGAATTTGGCGCTGCCCTGGCCGGAAGACCCGCTGTCCGCCCTGTGGCACGCCACCACGCTGCTACGCGAACATCGTGGCGACGCGCACGTGGCGGTGCTGGCCGCGGCCGGCATCTCCGGACGGGAATCCAACGTCTTGCATGCCGCGGCGGGCAACGTCTCTCGCGACTACATCGCCCGTACCCGCGACTACGACGAGACGTCTTGGCGCCGGCATGAACAACGGCTCGCCGAGCGGGGCCTGCTCGACGACGACGGAGCGCTGACCGCGGCCGGACGGGAACTGAAGGACCACATCGAATTGACGACCGACACGCTGGCCCTGTCCGCGCTGGACGCGCTGAGCGACGACGAGGTGGAGACGCTGTTCCAGGCGCTCACCCCGATCACCCGCGCGGTGGTCGCGGGCGGCGATGTTCCGGCTCTCACCCCGATGACGTTGCGCCGCGACGACTTACACGACGGCAGCGCGCATCTGGCGGACCGATGAGCGGCGTGCCCGGCGGCGTCGTGCACAAGTTGCCCGCGGACCTGCGCGAGTCTCTGATCGGCAACCCCACCGCGCTTGCCGCCTGGAAGGACATCACGCCGCTGGCCCGAAACGAGTTCATCTGTTGGGTCGAGGACGCCAAGCAGCAGGCCACCCGCGAGCGCCGCATCCGCCGGACCCGGGAAGAGCTGGAAGAGGGCAAGCGCCGGCCGTGCTGCTGGCCGGGCTGCAAACACCGCGAGCGTACCGGAAAGTAAAGGCGCGCCGAGACTCTCGGTGGCGAAGGTCCGCTACCGGCTCAACGGATGGTAGAACACCAAGCCGTTGCCCTTGTTGTCATGGACCACGGCGCACCGCTCATGGGCATCGTCATAGGGCCCCTTCACGATGCCACCGCCACCGGCGACGACGGCCTTCGCCGCGGCATCGACGTCCGCGGTCTTGATGCCGACGACGACCTGGCCCGGGATGGGGTGGTCGACCGCGGTCGCGAGCGCGAGGGTGACCGGGCCGGCATCGAGGGCCGCGAAGTGTGCGCCGTCGCGAAACTTCAACGGCATGCCCAAGGTCTCGGTGTAGAACCGGATCGACTCATCCAGGTCGTCGGTCGACAAGATGATCATCTTGGCTTCGTGCTCGCTCATGGGGCCTCCTGTGGCCGGGTCGCTACCACATTAGGCCGAGACCACACCCCGGCGGCCAGCGACACCCGGCCTGAGGCAAGCGGGCGGACGTGGATCCGGAGGTGGGCTCAGGCGGCGCCGGATGAAAGCGCTTGGCCGTCAGGGTAATCCATCGGCGGGGCGTCGCCATGCCCTGCACCGCGGTAGGCCACGGCGGTCGCCAGTGCCCTACCGCCCTCGATTGTCCCCACTACCACGACCTTGTCGTTTACCGCGAAATGCGCTGCGGTGGCTATGGGTTGGCGGGCGCCACGGGTGACGACGGTGGTGTCCGGGGTGAACCGGTAGGTCTGAACATGCCCGTCGACGCTGCGCATGGTCACCGAGTCCGCCGACACGGCCACCACGGTCCCTTCCTGACTCACCGGTTGTGACATGGTCGGCGGCTCGAGTTTGGCAGCAACGGTGCGCTTCTCGGCATGGGCTCCGTTGAGCACCAACGCGGTCAGGCAGGCGGCACACAACAGCGAAGCCGAGACGATGTCACATACCGTCGCGGCACCGGACCACCCACGGCGCCGGCCACCGTCGGTCGGCGTAGGGCTTTGCTCGGGGGATTCCGGCAGGCGGTGTTTGGCACTCACGGTCAGTCCTTCCAGCGGCGTTGCACCGAAGGACACCGGCACCCACCGAATCAGGTTGTTGCCGGGAAATTACCCGCGGATCTGGGGCGGTAAACCCAGATCCGCATGCGGGCGCCGTTGTCAAGGGGCGATCGCGGGCGCGGCCAGCAGGCCGGGAGGTCGTCGAGCGTCCCCGCATCGGCGGCCAACTCGTGCCACGGATAGCGCTCACGCGTTCGGTGGTTGTGGCTCAACCGGTTTGAGCCCACGTCCCGCGGGTGTGGGTCAGCCCTTGGTCAGGGTGAACTGCGCGACGTCGGTGTAGCCCTCACGGAACAGATCCGCGCATCCGGTCAGGTACTTCATGTACCGGTCGTAAACCTCTTCGGACTGAATCGCGATGGCCTCGTCCCGACGCGCCTCGAGCGCGGCCGACCAGGTGTCCAGCGTGCGGGCGTAGTGCAGGCGCAGCGGCTGGATCAGCTTCACACCGAAGCCGGCGCGCTCCGCGTGCTCCACCACGCCCTTGGCCTGGGGCAGGTCTCCGCCCGGGAAGATCTCGTCCATGATGAACTTCATGAAGCGCAGCTTGGTCATGGTGATGGGCAGCCCGCGCTCGGCGAACTCCTCGTCGCTGGGCTTGATGATGGTGTGCAGCATCATCACGCCGTCGTCCGGTAGCGCCTGGTAGGCCGTCTTGAAGAATTCGTCGTACCGGTCGCGCCCGAAGTGCTCGAAGGCGCCGATCGACACGATCCGGTCCACCTTCTCGTCGAACTGCTCCCAGCCCTGCAGCAGCACCCGCTTGGACCGCTGCGACGGATGGCTGTCGAGACGGCGTTGGACGTGTGCCTGCTGGTTGCGGCTGAGCGTGAGGCCGACGACGTTGACGTCGTAGCGCTCGAGTCCGCGCACGATGGTGGTGCCCCACCCGCAGCCGATGTCGAGCAACGTCATGCCGGGTTGCAGCCCGAGCTTGCCCAGCGACAGGTCGACCTTGGCGTACTGCGCCTCTTCCAGCGTCATGTCGTCGCGCTCGAAATATGCGCAGCTATAGGTCCGCGTCGGGTCCAGGAAGAGCGCGAAGAACTCGTCGGACAGGTCGTAGTGCGCTTGTACGTCCTCGAAATGCGGTTCCAAGCTGACGGCATCGCCGGGTTTTTCGGACAAGGCACAACCTCTGACTGATTCTTATTGGTTTATCCGGTGCGATCCAAGCTGATCGCCTGACTGACGGGCCTAGTGTATCCGCCCCGATAACTGCGCCCCGGCGAGTTCCTGTTCAGGGTCACCATGCCGACGACGGCGGGCCAGCACCACGGGACCCAAGGCCACCAGCCCGGGGGCACGCGGTTGACGGATCCCCCGTCACGTTGTTACCTCAGCTGATAAATCGGGTAAGCCCCGGGCTGACCGGCGTGCAGAGAGGCGGGCTCTCCGATGGCAGACATCACCATGTTGATCCTTGCCGACCACGAGTGGTTTCGCGAACAGTTCGCGCGGCTGGACGACCTGCAAGCCGGGCGGCCCGACGACCAGGCCGCGCTCAGCCGAGCGTGGCGTCCGCTGGCCGACAAGCTGGATGTGCACGCCTACATCGAAGAAAAGATCTTCTACCCCCAGTTGCTCAAACGCGGGGGTGATGACGCCGAAGGCGAGACCCTCGACGCGATCGGCGATCACAACGACATTCGCGACGGGGTGCGCGCCGCCGACGCCGCCGCGGTCGGCAGTGAGCAGTGGTGGGCAGCGGTCGGGCGGACCCGGCAGGCCAACGACGATCACATGGCCGAGGAGGAACGCGAAGGGCTGTCGGACTTTCGCCGCAACGCGCCTGTCGGGCTTCGGGACGCGCTCGGGCGCCAATACAGCGAGTTCATGGCCGAGCATCCGACCACCGAGGGGTTGCCGATCGTCGATCGTGACCCCCGGCGTTACGTCGAGCAGTTCGAGGATCGGCCGCGGCCTCGACGGACCGACTTCTCGCTGCGCATAGGCAGCCTGAAAGGCCAATGAACGCCGGCGCGGACCGTGGGGACGTGACGCGAATAACCATCTTCGGTTCCGGTGGCCGCGCACTGCAGCCCTCGGGGCGCTGACGAGGCGGGCCTAGCTGGCATTTCTCGGACCCGCCCCGTCCCGCCCACCGCCCGGTGGGATCGTCGCGGCGGCCTCTGGGTGAGGGCGATTACCCGACCCCGCCGGTTCGTCGCGAGATTGTTTCGGGTAAGCCATCAGTCGATGGGTACTGGACGCCGCCGCAGGAAATGGGCACGTAAAGACATCAGGGTCGCCGATCCAGCGATGCGGCAGACCATCATGGGCACCGCGATCGGCAACTTCATGGAGTGGTACGACTTCGGGGTGTATGGCTATATCGCCACCACCATCGCCCAGGTGTTCTATCCCGGCAAAAGCGTCAGCGGCGTACACCTGATCGCGACCTTCGGCACACTCGCGGCGGCATTCGTCGTGCGCCCGCTCGGCGGGTTCATTTTCGGCCCGCTGGGCGACCGGATCGGACGTCACCGGGTGCTGGTGGTCACCATCCTCATGATGACGGTGAGCACCACCATGACCGGGCTGTTGCCCACCTACAGCACCATCGGCATCTGGGCGCCGATCCTGCTCGTCGTCGCCCGAATCTTTCAGGGCCTCTCGACCGGTGGTGAGTATGTCGGCGCGATGACCTATCTCGTCGAGCAGGCCCCCGACCACAAACGCGGCATGATGGTCGGGTTTTTGCCGATGGGCAACCTGGTCGGGTTCGTCCTGGCCGGGTTGCTCGTGACGGGCTTGCAGACCTGGCTGCCCGACGACGACATGCTGGCGTACGGCTGGCGGATTCCGTTGTTGTTGGGCTTGCCCTTTGGCCTCGTCGCGCTGTTCCTGCGGCTTCGGCTCAAAGAGTCCTCCGCCTACCAGAGCGCGAACGAAGGCGGGTCCGAGTCCGCGGGTCAGGGCCGGCAGCAAATTCTGCGCACGGTCGCGGCCCAGTGGCGTCCGATGCTGATCTGCGCGGCGCTGGTGCTGACTTCCCAGGTCGCCGACTTCATGCTGACTGGGTACCTGCCGACGTATCTCCGCCTCTTCGTCCGCGTCGGGCACACCGCCGGCCTGGTCATGATCGTGTCGACCCTGGCGATCCTGATGGTCACCGTGGTCCTGGTCGCCAGCTTGTCCGACCGCATCGGGGTCAAACCCATCATGTGGACGGGCTGCGCGCTACTGATCGTGGCCTCCATCCCGGCGTTCCTGCTCATCCGCTTCGGCGGCGTGTATCCGGTGATCTTCATCGGGGTGCTGTTGATCGGCCTGATGGAACTGTGCTTCGACAGCACCGGGCCGGCCATGCTGCCGGCCTTGTTCCCCACCAACGTGCGCTACGGGGCGCTGGCGATTTCGTACAACATCTCCATTTCACTCGTCGGCGGTATCACGCCGCTGATCGCCCAGGCGCTGGTTTCCGCCACCGGCAATGTGATGGTGCCGGCTTACATGCTGATCTTCGGCGGCGCGGTTGGGGCCATTACGCTGCTGTTCACCCCCGAAGTCGCCGGCAAGCCGTTGCCCGGCTCCGGGCCTGCGGTCGAGACCGAGCGAGAGGCTCGTGCACTCGCCGAGGACATCCGCTAGCTGCCGACCCGCCAGGACTTTGTGCCGTCGGGTTTATTCGGCAGCGGCTGGTTACTCCCTTGAGCATGAGGACCGGTTTCCACCAGCAGCTGGAGATGCTTACCGGCCAGCTCGCGGACATGTGCGCGATGGCCGCCGAGGCGATCAGGCGGGCGAGCGAGGCGTTGCTGGAAGCCGACCTGATGACGGCCGAATGCGTCATTGCCGGCCACCGGAGCATCGTCGCTCTCGACGAGCAAGTCGAGGAAACCGCGTTCGCGCTGCTGGCGCTGCAGGCGCCGGTGGCCACCGATCTGCGCGCGGTCGTCAGCGCCCTCCGGATCGCCGCGGATGCGCGACGGATGGTCGAGCTGGCGGTGCATATCGCCGAGATCGCCCGCCGCCGTCACCCCTATCCGGCGGTTGCCGCCCAGGTGCGGCCGTACATCGCCGCCATGGGTGAGGCGGCCGGGGCACTCGCCCTCGATGCGCGGCAGGTGCTGGTGTCGCGAGACCCGCGCGGGGCCGCCCAAATTCGCCACGATGACGACGCGATGGACGAGCTGCACCACCAGCTGCTGGCGGTGTTGATGGATCCCGATTGGACGCAGGGGGTCGCCGCCGCCGTGGACGCCACCCTGTTGGGCCGCTTCTACGAACGCTTCGCCGACCACGCGGTCCAAATCGCGCGGCGGGTCATCTTCCAGGCCACCGGCCGCTGACGCTGCTCTCCAGCTCGACCACGAGATCCTCGAGGCCGCTTCGCGACCGATGTGGTTTGACCGGATCCGTCAAGCGCGACGCAACACCAGCAATTCGCCGGTCAGGGTCCCATCCCCAAGCAGACGCCCGATCGTCGAGCTTTGACGCTCGGCCACCTGCCACGCCTCTGTGTGTCCGTGTCGACCGCCAAGGACGCTTTCCACGGTGTCGAGACGCTCGTTCCACGTGTCGTCGATCGGCGGAAGGGCCGAGGTGCCAAGCCACTGCTCGACATGAAGTGCCGCCCGAGCAAACATCTCGCGCAATCCGCTCGGCGTTGGAAAGTGATTGCCTTCCAATGAATTCGACGGTACGTCGCGGCGTGCGACGAAAACCAGCAACCCGATGCGCCCACTCGGTCGCACGACGCGGTGAAGTTCCGTGAGCAGCGCGAGTTGATCCGGCGTCGTGCACAACACGCCCAACGACCAGGCGGCGTCGAAACTCGCGTCCCGCACCGGCAGGGCCGAACCCGTTGCGCACACCACCGGAAAGCCGAACAGCTTCCGCGCCGCGCGACAAGCGCCCGTTTCGGGCTCCACAAGCACGGGCCGCACCGCGCCGGACCGGGCGGCGTAAGCCGCGGGACCCCCGACACCGGCGCCGGAGTCCAGCAGCGTGGCATCCGGCGCCAGCTCCATCCGCTCGATGAGCCAGTCGAGCGCCGCCGGACTCCCGCTTCCCCGGCACCCGGCGGGCAGGTAATAGTCCGGCCCGAGTTCCACTGCGACCTGCGCGGTCCATCCCGCGACGGTGTCGAATTCGGCCTCCATCGCATCAGTCATGGGCGGTGCTCCTCCCGATCGCTGCACACTGCACCGTCGGCGGCGCAGTCACGACGCCGCCTCCGCCCGGACCCGACGACCGACCTCCGCCTTGATCTGCGCGCCGACGCGAGGACCCGATGCCGAGGCCAGCCCCGAGATGTTGACACCCTCGACACCCTCGATCGCCAGCAGCGCCCGAGCCTCACGCACCGCCGCCGCGATCCCGGCGGTCACCGGATCCGGCGCAGTCAAAACCTGTTGCTTCACAACGGGATCGAGCTCAAGGCCGGGCAGGCCTTCCAGCACGGCCGCCGAGGTGCTGTCGGTGAACACCGCTACCGCCGCGATCACCGGGATCGTCAAGCCGACCGATCGCGCTGTCTTCACGAAGCCGGCGACCATGTCCGGGGATGGCACGTGATTCAGGACGGCCAGGCTCGCCCCGGCTCGCTGCTTCTCGACCAACCGAGCCGGTCTACGGTGCACGGGCGGAGCGGTGGGCGTTTCGGGGACCGCTGCGGCCATGCCGACCGACGCGGCCAGCGATACCAGCCGTGGCCCGTCAAGATCGAAGGTCTGCGTGACGTCTGGACGCACGTCGTATCCGCGCCCGTCGCCCGTCACGCACAACACCGTGTCAACATCGATGCTGCGCAGCCCCCGCAACTCCTGCTCGAGGACCACACGGTTGCGGTCGCGGCACGACAACGTGATCCACGGCGTCACACCGGCGTCGAGTAGCAGCGACGCCATCAGGGTGGGCGGGAAGTCGGGCTTGTTCTGATGCTCGCCGACGAGGACGGCGTCACACCCGGGTGCCAGGACGTTCGCCGTGGCCGCGATGTCGCCGGGATCGAAGGGAGTGGCGCTGAAGTCGGTGAGCACCCGCGGCGCACGCGCGGGACGGGGCGCGGGCCGAGGGCCCGACCACGGCACCACGTCGTCGAACGCGCATGGACGCGCGATCATCTCGCACTGGCCGTCCGGCCGTACCCCGCCGCACGGTCCGAACTCCATCCGCTTCGGACAACCCGAAACCGCCGGCATGTGCACCCCCTTGAGCGTCAATACCCAAACGACCGCCGACACAAGCGCCGTATACCGCGCGAAGTCCGAATGCTGATCGCGATTAACAACCGCCTCCCGTGGCTAATACGAAAGGGGCGTGTGCTGGATGGACGGCGCAGCGGAGGGAATGGGACGAGTATGGAACCGATATCACCGACGGACGCGTTGTTCCTGATCGGCGAATCACGCGAACACCCGATGCACGTGGGCTCGCTGCAGCTGTTCGAACCTCCGGAGGACGCCGGTCCCCACTTCGTGCGGGAGTCGTATCAGGCGATGCTCGAGTGCACGGACGTGCAGCCGTCCTTCCGTAAGCATCCGGCCTTCCTCGGCGGCCTCACCAACGTCGCCTGGTCTTTCGACAAGGAGGTCGAGCTCGATTACCACCTTCGCCGGTCCGCGCTTCCCGAACCGGGTCGAGTCCGCGACCTGCTCGAGTTGGCGTCGCGGCTGCACGGCAGCTTGCTCGACCGGCACCGTCCGCTGTGGGAGGCGCACCTCGTCGAAGGCCTGCAGGACGGGCGGTACGCGGTCTACACGAAGTATCACCACTCCCTCATGGACGGCGTCTCGGCGCTCCGCCTGGTGCAACGGGCCTTCACGCCCGATCCCGACGACGACGAGGTGCGCGTTCCGTGGAGCCTGGGTCCACGCAAGCGCAGCGGCCGGCGAGACCAGCAGTCCCTCTTTGACCGGCTCGGCCGCACCGCGGGTTCGGCGTTCGCCTTGGCGCCGTCGACATTCAAGCTCGCGCGCGCGGCGCTGGTCGAACAGCAATTGACCCTGCCGTTCCGGGCACCTCGCTCCATGTTCAATGTGCGGATCGGCGGCGCCAGACGGGTTGCGGCCCAATCGTATTCGCTGGAGCGCATCAAGGCGGTCAAGGCGGCCACCGGGGTGACGGTCAACGACGTGGTGCTCGCCATGTCCGCCGGAGCCCTGCGCGCCTACCTCCTCGATCAGAACGCCCTGCCGGACGCACCACTGACCGCCATGGTCCCGGTGAATCTGCGCAAGGACGACGACGACAGCGGCGGGAACAATGTCGGGACGTTCTTGTGCAATCTCGCAACCGATCTCGACGACCCGGCGAAGCGCCTCGAGATAATCAGCGCGTCCATCCGTGAGACCAAAGAGGTGTTCTGGCAGCTGCCGCCGGTTCAGCAGTTGGCACTGTCCGCCTTCAACATCGGGGGGCTGTTCTTCGGTCTGCTCCCCGGATACCTGTCCGCGGCCTCCCCGCCGTTCAACATTGTCATCTCGAACGTATCGACCGGTAATTCCGATCAATTGTATTGGCGCGGGGCGCGATTGGATGGCAACTATCCGCTGTCGATTCCGCTTGACGGTCAGGCGGTCAACATCACCGTGACCAACAACGCGGGCAACCTCGACTTCGGTCTGGTCGGATGCCGCCGCAGCGTCCCGCACCTGCAGCGGATGCTCGGCCACCTCGAGGCGGCCCTGAAGGATTTGGAGCGCGTCGCCGGCATCTGAGGTGCGTGCTCAGGCCATCGGTCAGGCGGCGTCGGTGGCCTCGGCGCGCTCCTCTTCCAGTCGGTCCTTGCTGCGCAGCAACCGCAGCAGCGTCACGAACAGTAAGCCGCCCACCAGGTTGCCAACGACGGTGTAGCCGAACCAGCCCAGCCAATCGAGGTACCCGAACGGGGCTCTCCCGGTGACGAGCGCGCCAAAGATCAGCAGCGAGTCCAGGATTGAATGGAACAACCGCAACCCGGCCAGCAGGAATGCCGCCGCTATGGCTGCGGCTATCTTGCCTGGCACCGAGTCGGTGCCGTGTTGCATCCGCGTCATCAGCGTGATCACCATTCCGCCGAGCAGGGCCAGACAGAAACTCTGCGCCGACAGCGGCGCGGCGGCGAAGTGGGTCGCGGATTCGATTGTCTGCGAATGTAATTCGGGAAATCCGGTCATGATCATCCACATGATCACCCAGCCGCCGACGAGGTTGGCGAACATGGTGCCGCCCCATAGTTTGAGCAGCTGGGCAAGGCTGGCGCGCTTGGCCGCGACCGTCACGACCGGGATGATGAAGCCCTCGGTGAACAGCTCACTGCGGCCCAGCAGCAGGGCCAAAAACCCGATGGAGAATGCCAATCCGGCCAGCAGGGGGCGGTGGGTGGCGTCCAGAACGGCCAGGTACGCGAGCACGCCGAGGGCCACCTCGGTGCCCCCGAAAAATCCGGTGACCAGCACCCCGCGCCAGCTACGGTGCAGGCGCTGGGTCCCCTCGCTCAGCATCCTGCTGAAGGCGTCTTCGAGCTCGTCCTCTATGGGACTGTCGGTTTTGCCGAGCTGTCGTTGGATGGCCTGGTTCATGATGATTCCTCGCAGTAAACGACCGGAGAAAAGGGGTTATACCCATTTCTCGGCGGTGTCGCCGAGGCGCGAGGCGTTAGCTGTGCCACACGCACAGTGCCGGCCCGGCGGCGAGCCGGCCGGTCGCGTTTACGCCCGCGGGGCGGTCAAGCGCCTGAGTCCGCGGCGGGAGGCTTCACTGTTCTTGGTGACCGACAGGCGCCGCATCCGTCGCGTAATCCAGGTAGACGCTGGTGCCATTGGGACGGGCATGGATGGTGCAGTGGTCGGCGAGGCCGTGCATCAGCGTGATGCCGCGCGATGCGCGGGGGTCATTGGAATGCCTCGACGAGGGTTTCCGCCAACTTCCGCGGTCACTGACGCACACCCGGATGGACTCGGCGTCGGGGTCGTAGCTGGCCTGCAGTTTCATCGCGCCGGCCTGGCGATGCGAGCGATATGCGTGCTCAACACAATTCGCCAGGGCCTCATTGACGCCCAAGACAATGTCTTCGCGAATTTCTTCCGGCGCGTGCACCTCGTGCTGCAGCCACCGTTGCAGCGCACGACGCCACTCCGCCACCGTATCGGGGCGGGCTGGGCCGGCCAGCGTCAACCGCACCGGCGCTCCAGTCTCCGGCGGTAGTGGACTCATAGAAAACCGCATACCCAGATGCACTTGGAGCAATAACCTTCCGCGCATATCGCTTCGGCCACAGAAGAGTAGCCATCCAGAATCACCAGGTCATGGCGCCGGATGCGGGCGGCGTGCCGGCAAGACGGGCGTGACCAATTGGCCCGTTCGGAGGTAGCTGTCCAGATTGCGGATCGCCAGCAAGGCCATGGCCCGACGGGTCCGTGCGGTAGCGCTGCCAATGTGCGGAAAAAGCACCACGTTGTCCAGATCTAACAACTCGGCCGGTACCTGCGGCTCGTCGGCGAAGACGTCCAGCCCGGCTCCCGCCAGTTCTCCCGCGACCAGCAGTTCCACCAGCGCGTCCTGGTCGACCACGCTGCCGCGCGCGATGTTGATCAGGTAGCCCTCGGGACCCAAGGCTTGCAGGACAGCGCGGTCGACCAGTTGGCGCGCGTTGCGGTCGCCGGTGGTGGCGATGACCAGCACGTCGACCGACTCGGCCAGTTCCGCGGGCGACTCTGCATAGCGGAATGGCGAACCCTCGACGCGGTGGCGGTTGTGGTAGGCGATGGCGCAGTCGAACCCGAGCAGCCTGGTCGCGATCGCCGAACCGATCCGGCCCAGGCCCAGGATGCCGACCTGCAGGCCACTGACATCTCTGGCGTAGGGAAATTCGCCTTCGCGTGCCCATCGACCGGCCCGTACGTAGCGATCGGCGGCACCGAATCGGCGCAGTGTCATCAAAACCAGGCCCACTGCGGTGTCGGCGACTGTGTCCGACAACACGTCGGGGGTGTTGCTCACACCGATGCCGCGGCGCTTCGCAGCGCCCAAGTCGATCAGGTCCACCCCGTCACCGTTGTTGACGATGACCTCCAGGTTGGGCAGCGCCGCGATGGTAGCGGCGTCCACGCCAGGCGATCCCGACGTCACCAGCACCCGCACGTCGGCGCCATGCGCGGCCAGGAACTGGCTTCGCGCGGGACCGTCGGGCATGTGCCCGATCTCGTACCGCGCAGCCAACTCTTTTTCGAACATCGGCTCCATCGCGCCGACCCTCAACACCCCACTGAGCTTCTTCACCGTCACGACTCCATCATCGCCGAAGCCAATCGCCGCCTCGCTCATCCGGCAGGGGAATATCGCACCAACTGCCGTGGTTGATCAGCTCGGCGGTGTCGGCCATTCCCCCGGGTACCACACCAGAACCGTCGCTTCGAGCGACCACTTGCCGAGAGGTGAGAAGACGACACCGCCCCCCAAACCTGGCCCTGCGGGTTGTCGTGCTGCATCTCCAGTTGCGCGGGAAATAAACCCGACGCGACGTGGTTGCACAGCGAATGCGCATTGGAGTCGTCTTTCCACAAACCGAACTTGGCTCGGACCCCGCCGTGCTGCGCGCGTACGGTCAGCGCGTCGAAGAGCTGGGGTTCACCCACATCCTCGCCTACGACCACGTCGTCGGCGCCGATCCGAGGGTGCATCAAGGTTTTCAGGGCCCCTACGACATCGACTCGACGTTTCATGAGCCATTCGTCATGTTCGGCTACCTGGCGGCGGTTACCTCGCTGGAACTCGTGACCGGGGTCATCATCTTGCCGCAGCGCCAAACGGTGCTGGTGGCCAAGCAGGCCGCCGAAGTGGATCTGCTCACCGGGGGCCGTTTTCGCCTCGGGATCGGTTTGGGCTGGAACGCGGTCGAGTACGAGGCGCTCGGCGAATCGTTCACCAACCGCGGCAAACGCTCCGAGGAACAGGTCGAGGTCATGCGCAGGCTGTGGACGGATCGTTCGGTCACCTACCACGGTAAGTACCACACCGTGACGGGGGCCGGCCTGGCCCCGTTGCCCGCCCAGCGGCCGATACCGGTGTGGTTCGGCGCCGCTTCCGATCGTGCCTACGAACGTGCCGGTCGGCTGGGCGACGGCTGGTTTCCGATGGTGGAGCCCGGCCCCGGTCTGGACCACGCGCTCGAGCAGGTGAATCGGGCGGCCGAGTCGGCGGGTCGTGATCCGGCGAGCCTCGGAATGGAAGGCCGGGTCAGCTGGACCGAAGATCGTGACAAGCTCGCCGCCACCGTCGCCGCATGGAAAGCCGCCGGCGCCAGCCATCTGTCGGTGAACACCATGAAGGGCGGCTTTGCCACTGTTGACGAACACCTCGCCGCGTTGGAGCAGGTCGCCGCGGACCTGAAGTAACGCGCCGGGCGGTTACTTGGCCCCCGCCGCCGACAACTCTTCGACCAGGCTCAAGTGCGCGTTACGGTTACGGCGGTTGGCCTTCGATGACTTCCCTGCCACGCCAACGGATTCCATGGCGCTACTGGTGGCCAGGGCGTCAGATCCACTCGGTTCGACGGTACTGCGAACCTGTACCTGCCCGCCGGTCGCGCAGTGCCGTCGTTGCCAGTCGCTGATCGCCTGGTGTGCCGCATGGTCGAGATAGTTCGTAAGCAGGTGAATGGTGACCGACGTACGTTCGGGCACGGCCGCCAGGACTCCGGTCAGCCGTGGCAGAGCCAGAAATGTGCATGCGCCCTCGACAACGACGTGCCAGCCGTCGCCGACGGGCTCGGCCTCGATCCTGGCTCGCACCACCCGCCATCCGGTCACGGCGACGGCCAGCGCGAGTCCGATCATGACGCCGTGCAACAGGTTGAGGAAGACGACGCCTGCCACGGTCACCAGGTAGACGGCGAGATCGCCGTTGCGCAAGGCGGTTTCGATGTGTGCGGGCTTGAGCAGCTCGATGCCGATGACGATCAGAAGGCCGGCAAGCGCCGCCGTGGGGATCTTCTCCACGAGTCCCGCGAATGGTACGGCGAAAAGCAATATCCAGATGCCATGCATGATCGTCGATGCGCGCGTCTTTGCGCCGGCATTCACGTTGGCCGCGCTGCGCACGATGACGCCCGCGATGGGAAGCCCGCCGATCGCACCCGACGCGATGTTCGCCGCGCCCTGCCCGATCAGCTCGCGGTTGAAATCAGTTCGCGGGCCGTTGTGTATGCGGTCGATCGATACCGCCGTCAGCAAGCTCTGCACGCTGGTGATCAAGGTGACCGTGATGACGGCGATCGCGACGGCTCCCCAATTTCCATGCGGCAGGGACGGCAGCCGTAGCGCCTCGAGGACGGAGCCGTCCAACACGATCCGGGACACATTGAACGGGAAGACGACCGAAACAGCGGTGACCACGACGATGGCAACGAGTGGGCCGGGGACCTTCGCCAGCCGGGCCGGAACCCAGCGCCAGGCAACGAGAATCGCGATCACCAGTAGACCTAGAGCAAGCCCCGGCCGGTGCGCACCCAGAATCTGTGCTGGTAGGCCGGTGACATTGCTCCAAGCCGAGCTTTTCGAAGCGCCGCCCAGTAGCACGTGCACTTGCTGCAGAGCAATCGTTATCCCGATGCCGGCCAGCATCGCGTGCACCACGACCGGTGAGATCGCCAGTGCGGCTCGCGCAATCCGGCTGAATCCGAACAACACCTGCAGGATCCCCGCGATCACCGTAATGAAACATGTTATGCCCCAGCCGAATTGAGATACCAGGTCTGCGACAACAACGGTCAGTCCGGCCGCGGGGCCACTGACCTGTAACGGCGAGCCCCCGAACCATCCGCCGACGACTCCCCCGACAATCGCTGCAATAAGGCCGGCGAGAACCGGTGCGTCCGAAGCGATCGCGATCCCGAGCGACAACGGAAGCGCGACCAGGAAGACCACCAACGACGCCGGCACATCGAATTGCAGGACCTGACGCATCCGGTCGCTGCGTGACCGGTCGGCATCCTCCGCGCCCTGACGTCCCGACTCCTTCACGTGCGGCACTGGCCCTCCCTTGCAATGGTCGTCGGCGGTGGGCTTTCGAAACTCGCCCGATCACAGTGGGCCAAAGACGCTTAAAGCCGCGTAGCGCAAGCGATTACAACTACCACGAACGTCGTTGTTCGGCGGCACATGCCTGGCCTATGCGTTCGAAAGTAGGTGGGCACACACAGGGGGTCAACCGGACGGACCGGGCCCATATGGAATGCAAATTTTTGGGAACCGCGACCGATCGGCAGGGTCGCGACCGATCGGCAGGGTAAAGCGGTTACTCCAAGATGAAAACCGGGATCTGCCGCGCCGCCTTCGTCTTGTATTCCGCGTAGGGCGGAAAGGCCTCGACGGCCCGCTGCCACCACTCCTCGCGTTCGGCACCCTCGAGCTCGCGGGCCGTCAGCGCGACGACCTTGTCCCCATCTTGCAGCGTCACCGCGGGATTCGCCTTCAGGTTGAAGTACCAAACCGGATGTTCCGGGGCGCCGCCGTGCGACGCGACTATGACGTAGCGGCCATCCTTCTCGACCCGCATCAGCGGTACGTAGCGTTGTTTGCCGGATTTCGCCCCGGTGACGGTCAGCAGAACGACGGGCCGGTCGAAGACCTGGACTCCATCGGTTGTGCCTTGGTTCAAGATCTGTTCGGTCTGGTCGCGCACCCAGCCCCTGGGGCTCAATTCGATTTCGTCAGCCATACCCCAAGCGAACACCCGGGCACCGCTACTCCATTCCCCGGGTCTGGGCCCACGCCCACCGATGTCGCTTGGACCGGTGGGCACTGCGAGGAGGCGTACAGTTGACTCGTCGCTTAAATAAGCTAACTAATTGCGCACTTGTTCGAGGAGAGGAGACGGGCGTGGCCCGCACCGAGAACGACACGTGGGATTTGGCGTCCAGCGTCGGAGCCACCGCTACAGCAGTCGCCGCACAGCGGGCGATCGCCTCGCAAGGGCCAGACGCTCTGCTGCACGACCCGTGGGCCGATCCACTCGTCCGCGCGGTCGGCGTCGGCGCCTTGGTCAAGCTTCTCGACAACCAGCTCGACCGCAGCGACGATCCGCTGCTGAACCGCCAGGCCGTGCGGGAGCAGATCACGGTGCGCACCCGGTTCTTCGATGACTTCTTCGTGCAGGCGACCGAATCGGGAATCCAGCAAGCGGTCATTCTGGCGTCCGGTCTTGACACCAGGGCCTACCGGCTGCCTTGGCCGGCGGGCACCGTGGTGTACGAGATCGACCAGCCCGAGGTGATCGAATTCAAGACGCGGACGCTGGCGGATCTGGGCGCCACACCCACCGCCGAGCGCCGCACGGTGTCGGTCGATCTGCGCGACGACTGGCCGGCGGCCCTCGTGGCGGCCGGCTTCGACGCGCGGATGCCGACGGCGTGGAGCGCCGAGGGGCTACTGGTTTACCTGCCGCCCGAGGCGCAAGACCGTTTGTTCGACACCATTGCCACCGTTTCCGCGCCGGGCAGCCGGATCGCCACCGAACACATGGACTTGCGCAACGCCCCCTCGGACTGGGCGCAGAAGCTGACCGAGCGGTCTCAGCGCATTGGCTCCAACATCAATCTGGCCGAGTTGTTCTACATCGGCGAGCGCAACACTGCCGCCGAATACCTGGCCGCACGTGGTTGGCAGATCGATATTCAGACAACCGAGCAGGCTTTCGACGCACACGGCTTCGCGGTACCGAACGACGAATTGGCCTCGTTCGGCGACTCATCCGGCTACCTGACGGCGACGCTCAGGTAGGGGTGCCCGCCGACCGCACCCGCCGGCGCGCCCAGGATCTTCGACAACCGTTCACCGAGGTGACGGTCACTGCCTCATGTATCAGTTTCGTTGACATATATCAGCCGGATTGATATAAATGAGGTCATGACGCAACCGACTCAAGAGATGTTCGAATCCGCCTACCGGGGCGAGGCTCCCGAAATGGGCGAGGGCAACCGGCCGCCGTGGAGCATCGGCGAGCCGCAGCCAGAGATCGCGGCCCTCATCGAGGACGGCAAGTTCCACGGCGACGTGCTCGATGCCGGTTGCGGCGAGGCAGCAGTATCGCTGTACCTCGCCGAGCGCGGCTTCACCACGGTCGGCCTGGACCAGTCCCCCACCGCCATCAAGTTGGCAACCGAGAAAGCCGCCCGGCGAGGCCTGACCAGCGCCACCTTCGAAGTCGCGGACATCAGCGCCTTTACCGGGTACGACGGCCGCTTCGGAACCATCGTCGACAGCACCCTTTTCCACTCGATGCCCGTCGAGCTGCGCGAGGGCTATCAGCGGTCGATCGTGCGGGCCGCCGCGCCAGGGGCGTCGTACTTCGTGCTCGTTTTCGACCGCGCCGCGATGCCCGCCGACGGACCGGTCAACGCGGTCACCGAAGACGAGCTGCGCGAGGTGGTTTCCAAATACTGGGTGATCGACGAAATCCGGCCGGCCCGCATCCACGCCAACGTGCCCGAGCATTTCCTGGCGGGCTTTGCCGCCTTCGCCGGCGCCGATATCCGCGACGAGGACAACGGCCGCAAGTCGGTGGGCGCCTGGTTACTGTCCGCACACCTCGGCTGACGACGCGCCGAAGGGGCCGTGTTCAACCTGACCCCATCGACGTCGCTCGCGACGGATTCCCCGGCGTCGTGAGCAGCGCAATCCACACCACGGATTGGTCGGTGTTTCGACGCCCGCCATTCGGGAGACCCTGCGTGGAGGCAGTGCAGACTTTCAGAGGAGATCTCGGTGGATCAGCAAGTCAACTTCGACCCTCCCCCGGCGCCCGAGGACGCGCGCAAGGCGACCGAGGAACAGCGCAAGCTGCAGGACCAGCTCGAGCACCAGGACGACGATCCGGACGCCCCCGGGTTGCACCAGTCCCGGCACGACCTGCCCGACGAGAGCACGCGGTAATCCGCACGAAAGTCCCGTCGGGCTCCTCCCCGGCGCCTAGCTGGCTAGCGACAGGGGCTCGTGACTTCGTAAGAAGACCCACACTAAGGCCGCGACATCAACGGTCGTTTGGCGACCAGATTGGTCATTCGCTATTCGGTGGCCGCGGGATATCGTATTCCGTGGGGACAGAGCGGATGGATCTAGCGAAATTGCGAATGGCAGGTAGCGGCCTGGCGTTTGCCGGGCCGGCACTCGCCGCCGCATTCGCGCTCTCGGGTTATGCCGCCGCCGACCCCGGCCAGGTCCCGCCGCCATTGCCGGTGTACACGCCGGCACCCAGCGATTGGTCACCGAAGTTCGACATCTGGCCGTACAGCACATTCACGGCACGGGTAACGCCGGAGATGATCGGCGGAATGTCCGACTCCTGCCAATGGTTCAAGTCGCAATTCGATCCGCTGATGGGTCAGATCAACGACTTCAACCGCTATCTCGGCGACCAGCACGACGACTATTCGGTCGGGGGTGTGCAGGGCAACGCTCACGCTGTGGTCGCCAATATCGACCAGTCGACGGCCTTTCTGGCGCCACGTGTCAAGCCGCTGATCATCACCAATCAGCCAGACAACCTCGGGCCGTACTCGCCGGTATACGGCGGTGAACCGATGACCCACTTGGCATTTCAGTTGTCGCGGATCAGCGACAGCATCAAAAGAAAGGATCCGTCAGGAGTGACCCACGCGAACATCGTCTCGGCCACCGACTGGGCGAACGCGCTTCGTGACTCTGGCGCATGCAACTGACGAATTATCCCTTACCCTAGAAAACAGCCAAAGCCGTTGCGCGATCGGCTACCCGGACGACGCGGCGAGCGCCGCACTCACGGTATGGTCGGCGAGCTGGGACCAGGGCAGCGGCTCCCGCGGGGCGCGAGGCGGATCCACCAACCGGCGATGCCACCAGCCGACGTCCCACCACCTTCGGTGCTTGAAACCCACGTCGTGAAAGATGCCTACCGGCGTGAAACCCAGCGCTTCGTGCAACCCCACGCTGGCGGGATTGGGAAGCGCGATACCCGCATAGACGTTGACATAACCCTGCGCGACAAGCACATTGAACAATGCCGTGTAAATGCGACGGCCGTGCCCTTGGCGGTGTATCGATTCGTCCAGGTAAAGCGACACATCAACGCACCAGCGGTAGGCCTCCCGTGACCGGTGCGGGCTTGCGTAGGCGAACCCCTTGACGTGCTCGTCATCGGTGACCACCAGCCAGGGCAAGCGTTCAAGCGTCGTGATGATCCTCGACCGCATCTCTTCGGCATTCGGGGCCGTCGCCTCGAAGGAAATCGCCGTGTCGCGCACATAGGGCAGATAAATCTGCGCCACCGCAGCTGCGTCCTGCGGTGATGCCATTCGTACCCTCATGACCCCACAACGCTAGTCGGGCGGCGATTTCAGGAAAATGATTTCGCCAGAACTTCTTCGGCGAGCCCCCGGTGGGTGGTGCTCTGCGAGGCGGCGAGCCGCCAGCCCTCGTCCGTTCGCACGGCGACACTGGTGTTCACCCGCGCATTATGCCGGATCGCCTGCGGCCCAACCTTTTACCTGCTGATCGACGAGCGCACGAATCGCGTCCTCATCGGCTCGCTGGTCGCCATGTGTCATGATGCCTCCCGCAGTTGCAGCACTATAGCGGTCGGCTACGCGATGTCGGGACTGATCATCGTCGCGATCGCGCTGCGCGGCACCGGTACTTGCGTAGCCTCCATCGCCGGCTGCAACGCGTTCTGATCGAAGAAGAACACGACCGCGTCATTGGTGATCGCGAAACTCTGATAGTTCGCCGCCTGCAGACCGGTGGCCGGCGGAATCGACACGGTCGCACGGTATCGGTCGGCCAGGGTCTTTTGCACGATCGGCAAGATGGTCTGCAGCGGTTGAGTTCCCGGTTGGAACAATGCATCGAAGGTGATCGGCTGCTGATTGGCCAGGTTGTAATTGAAGGACTTGTACCAAACCAGTGGGTGAGCGGTGCCCAGGTTCTGATAGATCTCAGTGACGACCGACTGGGTACCCGTCGCCTGCGGACCGGAGCTGTATCGGGTGCCGGTAACCTTCAGCGCAGTCGGCGATTTCAACGTATTTTGCGATCCCCGGGCGTTGAGAAAATCATCATTGACCTTGGTCAAATAGCCGATCATCGTTTGCTCATCGGGATAGTTGGCCGGAAATACCATGCTGATGTCCGACAGGGGGCCTGAAGCATCGAAGTGACACATTTGATTCGCATCGATGCTCGCCGGATTGCACAATTGCGCGTCGGCGCCGGCTACCGCAGGGCCGGTGAATGCGGCCGCCGACATCAGAATCGCCGCCATCGCCGCTGCCCGTCCGATACGCCGCCCGCTGTCAGAGTTCACCACGCCCCCGTTGAGTAGTCCGCAGGGTGCATTCTCACAGATGCGTTGCGGCGGACCAGCGGATGGTGGACAAGCCCATTGGCAGCGCCGCGTCGTAGCAGGCGCTCATGATCTCATCGCGGTGCGTCCTGCAGCACGACCTGCGGCAGCGTGGTGGTCGGCATGGTCCCGCTCGTTGCTCGGCGCCGGCCTGATGCCCGGGTATTGATCCCGCACGCCAGGCCGCCCAGCACCAGGCCGATCGCAATGCCCCCGTCGGGACGTTGGCCCAGGATGATCCACGACAACACTCCGGCCACCGCGGGAATGACGGCGAAAAGCATCGCCACCGCCGTCGCGCCGTGGGTGTTGATGGCACGCACGTACAGGCTCACCGCCAGCGTGGCATTCAACAGCACCATGCCACTGACCGCGATCACCGCCTTGACTCCGTCGTGCACCGTGAACGGCGTGACGATCGCGAGTGCCAACGCGGGGATCAGTCCAACCGCATTCTGCATGGCACTCGTCACACGAAAGTCAACGCCGCTACAGAATCGTTGTTGATAGATGCCACCCGCCGAAAGGCCAAGCAGCGCAACGACGAGCAGCGCGATCACCGGATCGGCGCCCTGCGTGCTCATCAGTCTGTACGAGCAGGCGGCCAGCACCGCGACGACGCCGAGCACCAGCGCGACGACCCGCAGCGGACCGAGCGCTTCCCGCAGGAACAGCGCCGCCAGGATGGCGGTAGCCACCGGATTCATCGCAATCACCACCGCGCAAAGCACCGCCGGGGCCCCGAGCTCAACGGCCTCGTACAGGCAGCAGAACTGCACGCCCTGAATCAGCAGACCGGTCACCAGGACGTGGCCTAACTGCGCTCCCCGCGGCCAGCGGGCCTTGGCCAGCATCGACCAGATCACGAGAATCGTTGCGGCCAAACTGAACCGCAGCACCAGGGCCGCCATCGGCGTCATGGCCGTTACCGCCAGCGTGCCGATGGGGTATCCGAGCGCGTAGAAAAAGGTCACTGCCGTGGCGGTGGTCGCTGGCATGCGCGGCGAAGGCATGCCACCCATGGTCGCGTGATCGACTGACGCAGTCCAACGATTATTGATGATCGGGATCGATCGTGTGGCCTTATCGGATCTCCAGCCAGAGGCAATGATCCGGGCAATGAGGCCGGAGATTGATTAGCCGAGCTGATCGGAATAGAGTGCGGGGGTGGCCCAAGTGCTCGATATCGCGCCGCTGCGCAGCCTTGTTGCCGTCGCCGACTGCGGCGGCTTCCACCGTGCCGCCGCTGCTCTGCACCTGAGCCAGTCCGCGGTCAGCCAGCATCTGCGTCGAATCGAAGCTGTGGTCGGCGAACCGATCGTCCAACGCTCGGGACGCGGGGTGGTCTTCACCGAGGTCGGCCAGAAGGCGCTGCGGCATGCCCGCACGATATTGGCCGCACACGACGCTGCGCTCAACGACCTGGGCGCCACCGAACACAAGGTCGTGATCATCGGCGCCACCGAACACGGCGCCGACGTGATGCTGGCCGGCCTGTCCCGGGCGTTGCGCGAGCGACTCCCCGACCTGCGGGTGCGCTTTCGGCTCGACCGCAACGTGTCACTGGCCGACTCGATCGATCGCGGTTTGGTCGATCTGGCCATTATGTTGGACGGGGCGGGCCTGGACCGCGCCAACGCGTCGGGACTGGTGCGATTGCAATGGGTTTCAGCCCGCACGTTGACGATCTCACCGCGCGACCCGTTGCCGCTGGTAATTTTTTCCGAGCCGTGCACCCTCCGCGAACCGGCCTACGCAATCCTGGAAAACCACCACATCGAGTATGAGATCGCCGCCGAGTGCAGTGATCTGTCTGGCCTCTATGCGGCGGTGCGATCGGGGCTCGGCGTGGCATTGCTACCGATGATCGGCAAGTTCCCCGATGGGCTCAGCCCGGCCGAGGGACTGCCGTCTGCCAACAGCGCCTCGATACTGGTGCGCGGCCGCACTGGCATCGACCCCGACCTGCTTGGCACGGTCGACAATGCTGTACGTGACTTGTTAGCCGCCACAACCTGATTCGGCTAGCGAAATCACCGCTTTTTCGCGTCGCGCTTGGGATCCGGTGCCTGCACCGCGGGGAGAATCAGCGTATCGATCACTTGCCGGACGAATTTGGCGTCGACGCTCTGTCCGCTGATGACACGCAACAAACTCATTGCGGTTAGCAGGTCAGCAACCAATGACCAGTCGCTGGTGGGGGATATCTCGCCGCGGTCTGCGGCTTGAGCCAAGACGGCCGACAGCATGCGCCTGCCCTTGAACAGAATCAGATCATTCAACGCGGTGGCGAGTTCGGGGTCGTGCGCAGCCTCCAAAGCGACTCGCAGCACAAGATCATTGGTGATCAGGGAGTTGTCGTTGCGCTCGGCGCGCTCAACGACGGCGTCCAGGTCGGCGGCCAGACTGCCGGTATCGGGAGCGTCATCGGTGAGAAGATCGGGTCGCCAGTAGACGAGAGCGTCGGTCATCAAGGCGGCCTTGGATGACCACCGCCGGTAGATTGCCGCCTTGCCGACGCCGGCCCGCGCCGCGATGTCGTTCATGTTCGTCGCGTCATAACCGTGCTCGGCCAGCGCCTCCAGCGCGGCGTCAAGGATCGCGGGGTCGCGGGATCGATCCAGCCGCCCCTCGGTGCGCTGGCGAAGTTTTGATTCCGGTTCTGCCATGGGTCCTGGTCTGTCATCCAACGACATCGTTGACGACAGCTTGGCAGACTGGCGGCTGAGTTTCACGCCTTGGTCAGTTGTGGGATCGGCGCAGTGTGTGCGTCATCGGGTATGGGTGCACTCCGCTTGATGCGGAAGGTGTTGATCGGCCACCAGAACCAGTGTCCGAGTGCGGCGGCGATCGAGGGGGTCATGAACGACCGCACGATAAGGGTGTCGACCAGCAAACCCAACCCGATCGTGGTGCCGAGTTCTCCGATCACGCGCAGTTGACTGACGATCATTGAGGCCATCGTGAATGCGAACACCAACCCGGCCGCGGTGACGACCCGGCCCGAGGCCCCCATGCCGCGGATGATTCCGGTGTTGAGGCCGGCGGGGATTTCTTCTTTGAGGCGAGAGACCAGGAGCAGGTTGTAGTCCGATCCCACTGCGAGCAGGATCACGACCGACAGCGGCAGCACGATCCATTGGACGCCGAGTCCGATGAGGTCCTGCCACAGCAGCACCGACAGACCGCACGCGGTGCCCAGCGACGCGGCAACGGTGCCGACGATGACCAACGCGGCGACCACGCTGCGGGTAATGATCAACATGATCGCGAAAATCAAAATCAGGCAGGAGATCCCGGCAACCAGCAGGTCGATGATGACGCCTTCCTGCATGTCGCTGTACATCGACGCGGTTCCGGCCAGATACAGCTTCGAGCTCTCCAGCGGAGTTCCCTTGATGGCGTCAGCGACCGCGTCTTTGACGCCCGCTACGTGCTTGATGCCCTCGACCGAGGCGGGATCGCCCTGATGGGTGATGATGAACCGCACGGCGGTGCCGTCGGGCGAGACAAACATCTTCAGCCCGCGTTTGAAGTCGGGGTTCTTGAAGACTTCCGGCGGCAAGTAGAACGAGTCGTCGTTCTTGGCTTCGTCGAAGTATTGCCCCATCAGCGTCGATCCCTCAGCCCCCTCCTGCTGATGGGCCTGGATGCCGGCCATCGTGCTGTGCGTCGATAGCATGAAGTTGCGCATCGTCTTCATCGAGTCGATGGTCTTGGGGAAGTCTGCGAGCAGCTGCGGCATCAGGCGATCCAAATGGTCGAGATCCACTGTGAGCCCGGAGAGTTGATCAGAAAGCTCGTCGATCCCGTCGAGGGCATCGAAGAGAGACCGCAACGACCAGCAGACCGGGATATCGAAACAGTGCTTTTCCCAGTAGAAGTAGCTCCTGATGGGCCGGAAGAAATCATCGAAATCGGCGATGTGATCCCGCAATTCGTTGGTGGTGTCGACCATCTCGTGCGTTCTGCCGACCATGCTGTGCGTCGTCGCCGTAAGCTCTTTCATGACGCCGTACATATGCTCCATCACGGCAATCGTCTTGTCCAGCTCGTCTGCCTGCTCGAGCATATTAGCCATCGTGTCGTTCATGAACTTGGCCGTCTGCAATGTGCCGGAGTTCTGCATCGCGATCTGAAACGGAATCGAGCTGTGCTCAATCGGCGCACCGAGAGGCCTGGTGATCGTCTGAACCCGCTCGATACCGCGAAGATGGAACACGCTCTTGGCAATTCGGTCGATCACCAGCATATCCGCCGGGTCGCGTAGATCATGATCGGCTTCGACCATCAACAACTCCGGATTCATCCGCGCCTGCGAGAAGTGCCGTTCGGCCGCGGTCATCGCGGCGTTGGCGGGCATATCTTTGGGGGTGAATTTCTGGTCGTCATAGTTCGGCACATAGGTCAACAGGCTGATGAATCCGATGACCGCGATAGCGGCTGTGACGACGATGATCGGCTTGGGCCAGCGCACCACGGCGGTGCCCACTTTGCGCCAACCACGCACATCGACAGGGCGTTTCGGATCGAACAAACCGAAGCGAGAGCCGACGGCCAGTGTCGCCGGCGCCAGGGTCAGTGCCGCGAACACGATCACCAGTAGCGCGATGGCGCAAGGCAATCCCATCGTCTGGAAGTACGGCAATCGGCACGCCGTCAGGCACAGGCAGGCGCCCGCTATGGTCAGGCCCGAGCCCAGAATGACGTGTGACACGCCGTGATACGCCGTATAGAAGGCCTCCTCGCGGTCCTGTCCGATAGAGCGCGCCTCGTGGTAGCGGCCGAGCAGGAAGATGACGTAGTCGGTACCCGCGGCGATGCTGAGCATGGTGATCATGCTGACCGCATACGGTGTGAGACCGATAATGTTGAGATTACCCGCGGTGGCCGCAACGCCCTGGGCCGCAAAGAGTTCGATGCCGATCACCACCAGGCAGAGGAGGGTAGTGACGATCGACCGATAGACCACTAAGAGCATTACGAAGATGACACCGATCGAAACCAACGCCATCGTCGCCATGCTCTTGTGGCCGACGACGCTGGTATCGGCGTTGAGCACGGTGGTGCCGGCCACATAGGCCTTGACTCCCGGTGGCGCGGGTGTGTCGGTGACGATCTTGCGCACGGCTGCGACCGATTCGTGGCTTGGCGTTGTGCCTTGCGCACCATTGAGGAAGACCTGCACATAGGCCGCTTTGCCGTCCGGGCTTTGCGACCCGGCGGCGGTTAGCGGGTCGCCCCAGAAGTCTTGGACATTTTGCACATGGGCGCGATCGTCTTTCAACTTGCTGACGATGCGGTTGTAGAAGTCGTGCGCGCTGTCACCGAGTTTGTCCTGTCCTTCCAGGACCACCATCGCCGTCGAGTCGGTATGAAATTCGTTGAACTTGTCACCGATGTGCATCATCGATTTGAAGGCCGGGGCATCGCGCGGAGTCATGGGCACCGAGTGCTGGTCCGCAACGGCGTCAAGGGAGGGCGACAGCACGCCCAACGCGACCGCGATGAACAGCCAGGCCAACGTGATCGGTAGTGCGAGGACTCGGATCAGACGCGGAATGATCGGGAGCCTGGGCTGCAGATGCGGTGTGCTCATACGGATTTCACCAAGCAATAGATGAACGGTTGGTAGTCATTGGTATTGCGGTCGTCGCGAACCTGATCATCGACGATGACGCGGCACCGAAGCGCGTGTACCGCTGTGCTGGCCTGAGCGACGATATTGGCCGACATCGACGGCAGCGTGGTGACGATGGTGAACGACCACGGCAGCGGCGCAGCTTCGACGAGGTGCGGCTGTCCGTTTTCGTCGAGATAGTTGGCATTCACCGTGCCGCTTGGGGCACCGGTTATTTCATACGTGATGTGCTTCGGGTGAAACGGTTTGGTGTTGTCGCCGCCGCCCTCGCCGCTCGTGACGGCGCCTTGGCTGCCGAACGTGTCGCGGATACGCACAACGGCGTACGCACCGACGGCGACCACGACGACGAGAAGCAGGGGCATCCATGCTTTTCGCAGAATGCCGACCATTCGCTGCCTCCTTCTTCACACTTCGCAGCCGCTGGAAGCGCGCGGCGGGGCACAACTGCCGAACGCCACCCGCGAACCAGAACTTAGAGACGGAACTCGAGTTCCGTAGGCCGGTCGTGGAGAACTGTACAGCAAGCCTCCGCGGATTTCGCGCTGGAGCCGGCTAGCGAAATGCACGGCATTCCCACCGCGGCTTGACGGCGGGTTGGGCCGGTGGTAGCGCAGTTCGCACTGGCGATGCCGCGCCCTCGCCGAGCGGTGGCTTAAATCTCCTGCCGCCGACCGTTGTCCGTTTCAGGTCAACTGGTTTTGCGACTCCGCGACCGAGACCCGGACGATCGGCGCAAGCGGAGCGCGAGGAAGTACTCGTGCTGCCGGGCATGGTCGGCGGTGTAGCCGATCGCCTTGGTGACGCCATCGGTGTCGTATTCCAGCCAGCGTTCGGTGCGCTGGCGCTCGAATTCGGTCCACGACGTCACCGTGAACCTCTCGAGGAACGTATCCGGTTGTCCGACACTGTGATACAGCCGCCAGCTGTGGCCGCCCGTTCGCAGGCGTGACAGCCTGACCGCGCGCATCGCTTCGGTGAAGTCCTGGAGGTTGGCGGGCGGAACCTGGTAGCGAACGGTCACCAGCACCGGCCCGTCCTGCGGGCACGGTTCGAACACGAGCGTGGGCGACGGCCAGGCAGTGGAAACATCGACGCTCAGCGTCCCGGTGCAGGGCAACAACGGCAGGACGAGCACGCTGAGGGCGACAACGCCGAGCACCACCGCCGACCCGATTAGCGCGGTCTGCAGTCCCGCCCGCGTGGCGACGGCACCCCAGACGTAGGAGCCGATCGCCTGAGATCCCGTCGCGACAAGCAGATATACCGCCAGGCCGCGAGCGCGCACCCAGCGCGGCAACGAAAGTTGAGCCGCGGCGTTCAGCGTCGTCAAGGTGATCAGCCATGACATGCCGGACAGCACCAAGATTGGGGTGGCCGCAGCGAATGGTAGCCAGGCCACCGCCAGTGGCGCCAACCCGTACACGGCCGCGGAGCCGGCGAGCAGCACGTTGTCGGACACCCTCCGGTGCAACCGCGAGGCAAACGCCACCGAAAGTACGGCCCCCAGGCCGATCGCCGCCATCGCCACCCCGTAGCCGCCGGCACCCAGGTGCCATCGGTGTGCCGCGGCCACCGGCAACAGAGCCGGCACGGCCGACGCCGGGAAGAGGAAAAGAACTGCGCGCAAGAGGATCCTGCGGAAGATGGGACTGTGGTTGACAAAGAACAGTCCGGTCAGGATGGCGTGGCCGAAATGCTCTCGCTCCAGCGGAGCGAATTGCTTTGGCCGTTTCCACGCCACCAGGGCGACAATGATTCCCGCGAACGATATGGCGTTGATCGCGAAGGCCGCCGCGGGACCGGACAAGGCCACCACAATGCCGCCGATAGCCGGTCCAATCGCTCGGGCCGCATTGCCCGCGACGCTGCCCAGGGTCGAGGCTGCTGGTATCTGCTCGCGCGGGACGACCTCCGGCTGGATCGCCTGCCAGGCCGGCCCGGCAAGGGCGGACGCGCAACCGATGGCTACGGTGAACAACAGCAGCGACGTCGGGGTCATCCGGCCGAGGTAGGTCAAGATCGCTAACGCTGAGGCCACCAGCACCGCATACGACTGCAGAACGAACAGCAACCGCCGGCGATCGAACAGGTCGGCCAGTACGCCGGCGAACAAACCCAGCAGCAGCGTCGGCCCGAGACTCGCGGTCTGGACCAATGCCACGACGACATCGCTGCTGTGCTTTTCCACCAGGAACCATTGCGCGGCAACACTTTGCATCCAGGTGCCGATATTGGAGGCCAGCTGTGCGATGAACAAGCCGCGGTATACGCGGTTGCGAAGCGGTGCCCAGGCCGATGGTTGCCAGGCGTCGGCACGCTCTCGATACCGGATCACCATCGGATCGGTTGCGGGCATCCACCGTGCTCGAGGTGCACGGGACGGCCAAGCTGATCGACGGCGTCGTACGCGCTGGGGTTGAGCCATACCAACCGCGGGCCGAGGCTGATCGCTCGCATAAGAGAACGCCTTTCGCGCGGGGCCGGGATATGAAGCTTAATCCGGGCCCCACGCACCCGCCACGCGAAAGCAGGACGGGGAGAACCTGGTCAGCGGTCTCGTTGCCGGAGCAGCTCGAACCAGTTATGTGGAACCCGGCCGCGTGGCCCGGGAACCGACTGGTCCTCCGGACGGCTCTGCGGAGGTGCGAGCAGGGGGCCTTAGTAGTAGTCGTTGGCCTCGTAGTTCCAGAACCAATCCTCGCCCGGCTCGAACGACCGGATAATCGGATGCCCGGTCTGCTGCCAGTGCCTGGTCGCATGACGAGAGAGCGAGTCATCGCAGCAACCGATGTGTCCGCATGCCGCGCAGCGCCGCAGATGCACCCACCATCCGCCGACCTCATCGCATTCGACGCACCCCATACCGCTCGGCGGCACCGACGGGTCGACAGGAGCAGTCATCAGCACCATCTTCCTCGCCCATGGTGTCCCGCCAGAGCATCTGGTCGGGATGCTACCTCCATGCCCGTCCGGTCGGCGACAGGGTGAATTCGTGATGACTACTCGCTGGAAATTTGCTGCGATACTTTCTCGCGTGAGTCTGAACAAACTCGGCCGCTACCCGATACGAGCCGCACCCGCGGTGCGGCTTGACGGAACGGAGCACGCCGGGCACGCCGTCGCCAAGCAGGACGAAAAAGGTCAGGTCACCGTCACCGTGTGGCTCGCCGCGCCGAATTCGTGAATTCCACATTCTCCGTCCCGGCGACCAGCCATGACGGCAACCAGCGAAAGCTGGATCAAGACAACGCGTTTGAACCCGCGACATACGGAGGTTGAGACACTGTTTTCCCGTTCGCGCCAGGTGGCGAGCACCCCATCCTGGTTCACCACGGCACTCGATCAAAAGCCAGACCACTGTGACATCGACGTCGACGGGTGCCGCATACACCTGCGCATTTGGGGCGCAGATCACCAACCTCCGGTGGTACTCGTGCACGGCGGCGCCGCGCACTCAGGTTGGTGGGATCACATCGCGCCGTTCTTTTCGCGCACCCATCGGGTGATCGCGCCGGATCTGTCCGGGCACGGTGACAGCGAAGCGCGTGTCGGTTACGACCTGCGAACCTGGGCAACCGAAGTGATGGCGGCCGCGGCAGCTGCCGGACCCGCCGGACGCCCGACGATCGTCGGCCACAGCATGGGCGGTTGGGTCGTATCCACCGCCGCAATGCACTACAGCCCGCAGATCAACAGCATGCTGGTGATCGATTCGCCGTTGTGGGAGCGGGCGCCGGAGGAAGGGCGCCTGCGCAGGCACAAACATACTCAGTACCGCACGAGAGATGAGATCCTGGACCGCTTTACGGCCGTTCCCTCGCAAGAGTTGGTCCTGCCGTACGTGCGACAGCACATAGCGGGCGACTCAGTACGCAAAACCGAAGAAGGATGGATCTGGAAGTTCGACCCGGCGGTCTTCGGCGGCGAGTTTCTCGACCCGACGCCCGCCGACGAGGAATCGTTGGAGACCATGCTGGCCGCGATGCGTTGTCGCGTAGGGTATTTGCGCTGTGAAGCCGGACTGGTGCCACCCGAGATGGCCGAAAGGATCCGATCCCTGCTTCAGCTGCGTGGCCCCTTCGTGGAGTTGGCCCTGGCCGGCCACCATCCCATGCTGGACCAACCGCTCCCCCTGGTCGCGGCGTTACGGACCCTGCTGGAATTTTGGTCGATTACCTAGGGCGTGGCCTCGGTTATGCGTTCGGGAAGGGACCACATGGTTGAGATGCCAAGTGCCGGCAGGTGGCCGGCGGAGTTACCGGCCGTGCAGGTGCGAGTGGCGCGTCCGACCAGCCGGCTCGAGCGAATAGTCGAGTTTTACCAGGACGTATTGTGTTTGCCCCAACTGTATTCACGGATGACGACGAATGGTCCGTCGTCATGTTCGGCCTGCCGGGCGATCAATACAACCTCGAATTCGTGGCCCATTGCGACGGGATCGACGGGACCGCACCGACGCGGGAAAACCTGTTGGTGTTCTACTTCAGCTCGGCGGCCGAGCAGCAAGCCGTCGCGCTTAGGTGCCGCGACGCAGGCGCCGAGGAGGTCGCCCTCGACAATCCGTGGTGGGGGCGCAACAGAGCGGCCGCCTTCCTTGACCCAGACGGTTGGACGGTCGTGCTGATGCCGGCCCCCGTGCCCCTGATGCATCCGGGGCGTTAAGCCCTTGCGCGGCGCGCGAGTTTCGCGGGCTGGTCGATGATGAGCGCCTTGCCTTGCTGCCGGATCCATCCGCGTTGGGCGAAGTCTGACAGCGCCTTGTTGACGGTTTCACGCGAGGATCCCACGAGTTGCGCGAGTTCCTTCTGCGTGAGGTGATGTTCGACCAGCACCGAGCCCCCGTTGCTGCTGCCGAATCGCATTGCCAGATCAAGGATTTGCTTGGCCACCCGGGCGGGGACATCGGTGAAGATCAGGTCACACAAGGCGTTGTTGGTATGCCGGAGCCGGCGTGCCAGCACCCGCAGCAGCTGTTCGGCGATTTCGGGGCGTTCGGCGATCCACGTCCGCAACGCCTGACGGTCCATCCGGACGGCTTCCACCTCGGTCAGCGTGATGACCGTCGAGGTGCGCGGGCCGGGATCGAACAGGGCCAACTCACCGAAAACATCGCCGGGGCCCAGCACCGCGAAGACGGTTTCGCGGCCATCTGTTGTTTGGTGGCGGATCTTCACCGCGCCCGACAAGATGACGTAGAGGTCGTCACCCGGCTCACCTTCCACGAAGACGGTGCGCCGGCGCGGGAACGATATGTGTTGCAGGTGGCGAGCCAACGCGTCGACCGCATCGGGCGAAATCCCCTGGAAGATGCCGGCCCGCGCCAATACTTCGTTCACGCCGCCCCTTTCACCGCGTTTTGCACGGCGTATGCGCGCACGAGGCGCTGTTCCGGTGTGGGGCGTCTTGGCTCGCGGTCCAGACCTTACACCAGGAGCGATTTTCGTAATGTAGCAGGTCAGCGCGCCGCGTCTGGGCGCAACGACGGTGGAGCGAGCCGCTCAGGCGGCCGGTGACGCGACGGTCACCTCGGAGTACAGGTTCCCACAGGCATCGCAGTGCACCTGGTACTCGAGCCTGTCGTCATCGCGCTCTAGAAACCGGTACTGCGCCCACGCCATGCACCGTGGGCAGCGTGCACGACCGTGCTCGATTGCCATTCACCAACCCCTATAACTCGCCACAGACACACTGCAAGTACCCAGTGCCGAGTCGGGCTAACCATCAGAGTCGCGGCGCCCGCGTCCGCTGTCCTTTGGCGGCTAGTAGTTCAGCCCCGAATACATCACGCGACCGGGATCGTATTTCTGCCGTACGGCGCTCAGCCGGGACAGGTTCGGGCCGAAATATCGGGACGGCGGCTGGTTGGCCTCGATGTAGTTCACGTAGCCGCCGACCGAATACTGTTGCACCGCTTGATGTGCCGTGTTGAGCCAGGTGGTCGCGGCGGCGGGATCGCCCGTTTCCACATACCACTGCACCAGTGCCGACTGCCGGCGCCACGGAAACGCGGTGGCGCCCGGCGCCACCGTCGCGAGGGCGCCGTCCAAAGCGTGCATGATGGCCAGCATGCGGCCGGCGCCGCGGGGAAAGGCATTGACCGCCGAGGCGATCCCCTGTGCCACGCCCGCGTTGACGGTGGTGAAGACGTCGGATCCGCCGACATACCCGAGCGGCGACGGGTTGAGATTCCCGACGGCCAGATAATTGACCAGGTCCAGGTAGTTGAAGGTGTGGTTCTCGGTGCCCGACGGTTGCAGGCCCACGGCTTGGGTGATCGCGGCCGCGGCGCTGTTACCCGACCCGGCCGGGCAGGTCGCCAGGATCCGGCAATGCACGCCCATCGCATCGACGGTGGCGTCCGCCAGCGCCCAACTGCTGCGGTCGGCGGTGCGTAGCCAGTTCTGCCAACCGACGAGGACCTGCGCGAACGACTGTGGCGGGAAGTTGAGGTTGACCACGTCGACGTCCTTGGTGGGGAACGTGGCGAAGGTCAGCGAGGTCGTCACGCCGAAGTTGCCGCCACCGCCGCCGCGCAGTGCCCAGAACAGGTCCGGATTGCTGGCGGCGGACGCGGTGACCGCCTGGCCGCTAGGCAGCACCACCGACGCCGACGTCAACTGGTCACACAGCAGGCCGGCATGCCGGGATTGGGCTCCCATGCCACCACCCAGCGCATGCCCCGCGGCACCGACCGACGGACAGGTGCCGGTGGGGATGCCCCGGCCGGCCGCGGCCAAGGTCCGGTGCACGGTGTACAGACTGGTGGCCGGCGTCACGGTCACCTGGCCTGTGGCGGCGTCGTAATTGGCGTCCCCGGGCAGCTGGCGCAGGTCGAGCACCATGGCGCCGTTGGCGGTCGACGCGCCGATATAAGAGTGCCCGCCGCTGCGTGGGGCGACCTTGAGGTTGTGCGCGGCGGCGAATGCCATCGCCTTCTGCACGTCGGCCGCCGATGTCGGGGTGACGACCGCCGCCGGTGTCAGCCCGTTGTAGTTGGTGTTGAAAACTTGTTTGGCCCCGGCGTATTGGGGATTGTCCGGCAGCAGCACCTTGCCCCCTAGGGCCGAAGACAGGCCCTCCCAGCCGGTGGGTTTCGGATCGGCAGCGACTCGGGGTGCGCCGAGAACCGCGCCGGTGGCCAGCGCACCGACGGCGCCTCGCAGAAACGCCTGCCGCGAGATTTCACGCGCCATCGTCGGACTCCCGCGATTGCGTCATGCCCCGAATTGTCAACCAGGCGAAGGTTGGTGCCCCGCGACATGTCGGGGGGTGACCGAAACGTGCCTTAACCGTTACGACATGCGAGAACGCGGACTGGCTGCCCGACCATCGACGACACCCTCGACTACCGTTGGATCAGATACCCCATATGGGTACGGTAGCGGCATGGGTGCAGCGCACGTTCGTCAATGCACCGCCGCGGCTTGGGCCGTGGGATCCATCGGTCACGGTGGTGCATGCCTTGATCGGTGACCCGCTGCTGCGCTGGGCCGTCACCGTGCTGTTCGGCCTGAGTGTTGCCGCGTATACGTATCTTGCGGTCGCACAACGTGGCCGATGGACGTGCAGGGTCAGTGACCTGCTGCACCTGGCCATGTCGGTGGCGATGATTCTGATGGTGTGGCGTGTGGGGTCCGAGCTGCCCGCGATCGGGCCGATGGCCTTCTTCCTTCTGGCTGGAATCTGGTTTATGTGCGTCGCCGTGTGGGCCTCGTCGGCATCTCGTCAGCGACTGAAAACGTGCTACTACGCGGCGATGATGGCGGCAATGGCGTGGATGTACGCGCTGATGGGCGGCGCTGTGCCGGGCACGCCCGCACACCTCCACGCGCGGCCGGATTCTGCCGTCATGGACATGCCTGGCATGAAGCTGCCGTCGCACGACATGTCCTCGGCGTCGGCCGGATTCCCCTGGGTCGCCACCGCGAACTGGATCGGAGTGGCGGGGTTCGCGGCCGTCGCACTGTATTGGGCCTACCGCTTCGTCGGCGAACGGCGCACCGCCCGGGCGTCGATCACCGCGCCGTTCGGGCGGTGGGAGCCGCTGTACGAGGCGTCCACCGCCGCCGGCACAGCGCTCATGTTCGACGCTCTGGTCTGGTAGCGAGCGGCTATCCGGCGCCCTTGCCGTTGTCGACCCGGTAGATCGCGCCATGGATGGCGGCCGCGGAATCGCTGGCCAGGAAGGCGATCACGTTGGCGACATCAAGGGGCTGCATCATGCCGCGTGGTGAGGCTGTGCGCATGATCAGGTCGTAGTTGGGATCCTCCGGCGGGGTGAACTGTTCGATCTGCGGGGTGAGCATGCCTCCGGGGCATACGGCATTGATGCGCAACCGATCCGCGGTGTATTCCACGGCCATCGCGCGGGTGAGCCCGACCAGGCCGTGTTTGGCGGCGCAGTAGCCGGCCGAATACGCTTGGCCCTCGACTCCGGCGATGGAGCTGACGTTGACGATGTTCCCACCGCGATCCAGCAGATGTGGCAGCGCCGCCCGGCACAGATAGAACGGCCCGTTGAGGTTGACCGCGAGGTCTTGTTCCCAGTCTTCGTCGGTCATCGACTCGGTCCGGCGCATCTGGTGGCGCCCGGCGACGTTGACGAGGACGTCCAGACCACCGAAATCACGGACACACTGCTCGACCGCGTCCCGGCAAGCCTGCACGGAACCGACGTCCGCCGCCGCAAATCCGCCACGTTCGACGTCGGCGAACACGTCGCGCAGGCGAGCGGTATCGCGGCCGATGCCGAAAACCGTTGCGCCCTCACGGGAGAACAACCTTGCCGTTTCAGCACCCAGACCGGACGACGCTCCGGTCACCAACGCCACTTTGTCCCGCAATGCAGCCATGCCGGGTCCCGTCCTTTTGCGCGAAAGTTGAACTTGGTGCGCTCTAATAGGAGCGCAACCGCACCAAGCTACCGCGTCGAACATATAGTGGCGCAATCACTCTCACCCCGCGCCGGCAGGCCCAATCGGAGAAGGCCGGCTCGGCACGGAAGCGCTGCTGGATCCGGCGCACCGTGATCATCGCGAGCAGGCTTATCGCCTGCTTGCCCAGTGCGATTCGACTCGTGCGCTTCTTCCAGCTGGACGGCGTCGAAGCCGCACGCCGGCCAAAGTAGTAGCCGATGCACGTAGCTGTCGCGAGCGCGACGAAGGCCGCTGTTACCGTCACGTGTCGAGCGTCCTTTGTCACCGTCGCGGAGAGATCACGCGCGGGCTACACCTCGGCCAACAACCGCGGGTCGGCTCACAGTTCAGCGGCGGAAGACCACCCACCGCATCGCGCTGTACATGTACACCGCTTCGCAGACGCCCGCCGCCAGCCGCGAGAGCTGGTATTGCACCCCAACGGCCGTCAGGGCACTGGTCAACCCGAGGATGAACGCCAAGTAGTTGACGACCACCACCACGACATAGGCCACCACCTGCGGTCCGACGGGTGCGTGGGACCGGAAATTGAGCATGCGATTGAGTAGGTAGCTGAGCGCGAACGCGCATCCGTACGCGGCCGTGACAGCGACCGGCACCGGAAGGCCCAAGGCGCCACGCAGACCCGTGAGGAGCGTCAGATCGAGGCCGAAGGTGAAGCCGTTGATCACACAGAAGCCGACAAACGTCGGTGCGACGAAAGCGCCGAGCCCGAACGGCAGCCGCCCGACGAACGCCTCACACCAGGTATGGAACCGGCCGGCCAGGCGGGGCTGGCCGGCCGACGGTTCCGCTCGCACGTGAGCACAGTGACATGACCAGGTATCCACCGCATGATCAGATGGCCAACTGCGGTGAACGGCGCACTCCCAATGCGGTCAGTGTCGAGACACACCCGACGCGCCTACCAGATACGGTAGGCGCCCCCGGCATGGGGATATTCGTCTTCGGGCAGCGGAACCGACTGTTGCTGTTCGGCCCAGTCGGCAGGATCTGCCTCTACCGGGCGAAAGTCGCGCAGCGCACCCCAGTTTGTGCGCGCAGCGCCATTCCGGATTGCTTGTGTTATCACGGCTACCCCTTCCTTGTCCGCTGGCGAAATAGCGCAACTAGCAATATCTTTGCTCCCATGCCCTCATGGCTGGTTATGTGCGGGCCGCCCGCCCCGAGACGAGTTGCCTGGCTGCGGCAGTGGCGCGCCTCATCCGCGTCAGGATTCAGGTAGCGCCCACGGTGTTGCCCGGCCGGCGGAACTGGCCCGGTCATCCTCGTTCTGATGCCATCACCTGCCTTCCCTCACACGTTGTGTCGACCTCGGCGATCAACACTGACAACTTCGGCACTGGTCCAGGAGCGCGGGTGACCAGCCCGCTACCGCTGCCCCCGGTGCCGCATTGCTTCAACTAACCCGCGTTCCCGCAGTACCGGACCGGCCGATCACGCGCTGATGGCGGCGTGCTGCCTGTCCTCGCGCTTGACCGCGATCTTGCGTGGCTTGGCTTTTTCGGCCACCGGAATACGCAGTCGCAAGACACCCGCGTCGTAGCACGCGTCGATGTGGTCGGTGTCGAGATTGTCGCCGAGCACCAGTTGCCGACTGAACACCCCCCGCGCTCGTTCGGTAGCCAGCATTTCCCGGCTTGGATCGACATCGGGGCGTTCCGCGCGCACCGTCACCACATTGCGCTCGATGTCGAGGTCCAGCGACTGCTGATCGATTCCCGGCAAGTCGAATTCGACGACGAACTGCTCGCCGTCGCGCCAGGCATCCATGGGCATCACCGCCGGACGCGCCGCGGTACCAGAAACCTGCTGAGTGAAGCGATCGAGGTCACGAAACGGATCGCTACGCACCAACATGGTCGTCACCTCCAACACTCCCATCTGTCTGTCTGCGCACATCGATTATCTATGCCTTGCGGCATACATTTCTATATAGCTCGGATGGTTCGCCTTGGCAAGAGCGTCTGGAAAATTCTTGCCGCCAGGTCATCCCCAGCTTCCGCCGCTTAGGACTGCCTCGTGGGCCCCGAGGACCGCTGACGTGGGGGTCATAGTCGCTGTTTGCCCAGCCAGGACATAAGGGTGTTGGCGACGGCGACCCATCCTGGCTCCAACATGAGCTCATGGCCCATATCTGGGAAGAACACGGGTGCTGTGTTGTAGGCCTTGGCGGTTCGGCGTATGTCGCTGACGGCATAGACCTGGTCGCTTTCTCCGCCGATGACAAGGGTCGGCGTGCTGATCTTCCTGGTGTTGACTAAGTCAGCGGCCACCATGTCCAAGAAGATGGCGCGTGTGCTTTCCGGTTGGAGCCGCGTGGTGACCGCTTCGACGAGAGAATCGGGAGCCTTGCTGCCGAAGAAGAGTTCTCGGGCTCCGGCCGTTGACCCGTACAGCCGAGCGGGATTGCCGGTAAGCGCAAATTTTGTGCTGCGGCATGGATGTCGGCGCATCGACCGCATCAAGGAACGCAGGTGTCCCCGCGGCGGCGCCGAGGCAATGAGCACCGCGGCGGGAATTTCATGAGTCTCCAGATACTTTTGGACCAGGAAGCCGCCAATGGAATGACCGACTAGCACCGGGGGTGTTGGAAGATTCTGTGCGACCGAGCTCAGGTCGGAAAGGAAGTCTGAAATCGAGCACGCGCGCAACGATTTCTCAATCGGGCTAGTGCCGTGGCCCCGCAGGCTCAGCGCTAGGGCGCGGAAGCCTCGGCCGGCGAAAAAGTCGAGAAAGTGTTCATTCCAACACCATCCGCCATGCCAGGCGCCGTGGACGAAGAGCAGAGGGTGTGGATGCGCGTCGCTGGCTTGTCCCTTATCGATCATTTCCAGCATGCGCCTGCTCCTTCGCATGTGATGTTTGGCTTCTCGGCTAACCGGTGAGCGCGTTGAGCACGGCTCGGGGCAGTTTAGGGCCTGCCTGTCAGATTCGGTGTGCGGCTCGGATGAATTGTGCGGCGCGCTCGCCGATGACGACGCAGGGCGCCATGGTGTTGGCGCTGCTGATGCGGGGCATGATGGATGCGTCGGCGACGCGCAGGTTTTCGATGCCGTAGACCTTGAGGTGTCCGTCGACCACCGACATTTGATCGCGGCCCATTTTCGCTGTTCCCGACTCGTGCCAGTAGGTGGTGACCGCGTCGCGCAAGTAGGTCTCCAACTCGGCGCCCGTCAATTCACCCGGCATGACCTCGCGTGCGACGAAAGGTCGAAGCTCTGGGGAGTTACCGATCTCGCGCAGGGTTTCGATGCAGGCGATGGCGGTCTTGAAGTCCCCGGGGTCCGAGAGCGCATTGGCTTTGATCCGAATGGGGTCGGTCGGGTCAGGCCCTGACAACCGTAGCCGACCGCGGCTGTGGGGGTGGGTGGGTGAGCCGAACAGGACCCAACTGTTATGCGGCAGGCCATACTTCGCAGCGTTTTCGGCAGTAGCTTTCGGAAATGGCCCTGAACATGCGAACAGGTCCGGTCCCTCGACATCGGCAGCCCCGGATTCCCAGAACAATGTTGCCCCCACCTGCGTACTGCCCTGGACGTTCTCGGGAAACTCCCACACACAGTCGAACCCGAAGTGGTCCTGAAGGTTACGCCCGACCCCGGGCAGGTGCTGGCGAACGGTGACACCGACTCGACGCAATTCATTTTCGTCTCCGATGCCGGACTGCATCAGCAGCTTCGGTGTGTGAATGGCGCCCAGTGACAGTACGACCTCCGCGTCGGCGGCTACACGATGCACCGTTCCGCCATGGACGACCTCGACACCGGCGGCCCGGTTGCCGTCGAAGATCACACGGGTGACCAGTGCGTGCGGGACCACCGTCAGATTCGGCTGCTGCTGATAGGGAACGGTGTAGGTGCGAAACACCGAGAGGCGTTTTCCGTCACGCCAGCGCAGATCGGCGATGGCGGCTCCGCGGGTCTCCTCCATTAGGCGGCCGTTGGGGCTCTGGTAGGTGGGGATTCCGATCGCCCTGGCCGCCTCAAGGGTTGCCGCGGCGAGCGGATGGGCGTCGGGTGCCGGCTGTACGAAAACCCGCCCGCCCCTGCCCCGATGATTCGGCTCGCCCACGCCGTGCCAGTCCTCGATCTGCCGGTAGAGATCGAGGACTGACTCGTATTCCCATGCGGGCTCACCGGATTCGGAAGCATAGTGGTCCCAGTCGCTGCGGTGTCCTCGCGCCCAGATCATCAGGTTGACGCTGGACCCGCCGCCGAGCACTTTGCCCATCGAAAACGCGATCGCGCGGCCATGGAGACGCGGGTCCGGCGCGGAGATGAATCCCCAATCGCGTTCGCTGCCAAGGTTAGACGGCCATTGGCTTGCGTCGGTCACGCTCGGGACCTCGTCGCTCCCGCCGGCCTCCAAAAGTAAGACCTGGATGTCAGGGTTTTCGGCCAACCGGCCAGCGACCACCGAACCCGATGACCCAGCACCACACACGATGACGTCGTAGCGCGGCTTCAACACAGTGTTCACAGCGTCTCCTGAATCGTCAGCTGAGTATGTTGTTTGATACCTAGAGTCACGCCCGGAAAGGGTGCGCGGTTCAATGACACTCAGAAAAAGGCGGAATAGTAACCCGCTCGCCCGCAACGCTTTCCGCGCGGACTCCCCGCGGGTCGAACCGCGGGGGCCACGATGGCCAATCAGCTGCGGATTGGTAGGCGTGGCCGACGCGCAGCACAGTGGCTTCAGCGAAGGGCTTGCCAACTACTTGCAGGCCGATCGGTAGGCCGGCGGCGGTGAAGCCGCAGGGCACCGACAATGCCGGCAGGCCGGCGAGGTTCGCGGGGGGCGGAGAACCGGATGTACGCCTGCACCGGCTCTTCGGTTTCGAACGGCTGCATATCTGTCAGGCCACCGCTGTTTGGAGCCCGAGTGTGGAGCGCAGCCAGCGACCCATTTCGGCGATCGCGCGGTCGACCTCCTCGACGCGGCCCGCCCCCATGATGAAGGAGTGCTGCCCTTCGTCGACCCGCCGGATGAGGACGTCATTGCCTGCCTCCTTCGCACGCCGCGCGAAGGCGATGGCGTCGGACGCGAGTAGCTCGTATTCGCCGTAATACACCGCGGTCGGTGGCAGCCCGGACAGGTCGGCCCCGAGCAGATGCACTCGCGGATCGGTGAATTCGACACCGGTGCCGTCGAGCCAGCACGACCGGAAAAGCTCAAGCAATCCGCGGGTGAGCAGCTTGTCCCGCTCGGCGTTGATCTCGATGGAGTCCCCCGACAACGTGGCATCGGTCCAGGGCGAGATGGACAGCACGGCGCCGGGCAGCGCCTCACCCCGATCACGCAGCCGCAGCGCGAGTTCCACCGCCAGATAGCCGCCGATCGAGTGGCCGACACTGCCAATCTTGTCGGGCCGGTAGCCTTGGTCGAGCAGCCAACGGTAGGCGGCATCCACGTCTTCGACCTGTGCCGGGTACTTGTGCTCCGGGGAACGCCGGAAGTTGAACACCAACGACCGCACGCCGGCAGCTTTCGCGATGTGCGCCGCCGCCTTTCGGTCCGAATGCATGGACATCAGCACGCTGCCGCCCATGTGCGTATGCAGCAGCACCGACTCGGGATCGCTGTCGACCGGGATGCACCACAACGCCTCGACCCCGCCGGCGTCCACTTCCGCGTAGGTCACACCGTCGGGTTCCTTCGTCGCCAGATGGATGTTCTCCGTGACGTCACGGATCGTCTCCAGGCCGAAATCGGGATTCGAGGATCGCCTGCCGATCTCGGCGAGGAAGTCGGCGAACTCGACCGCTTGCTGGCTTGCCATGCGTTATTCCTTCCGTGGGACGTTAAGATAACGATCAATATATAACGGTCGCTATTCTATGGCCAGCCCTCTGCTCGGTGCTTATCCTCAAGACGGCAACGACCGTGCCGCGGGCTGCTCAAACCACGAAGGCGTACGAGTTGTTCATCGATGTGCGCCCAAAGCTGGATCCGCAGTGGCGCGGGCCGCGAGGACTACCGGAGTACCTCGGTTAGATGGTCCAGACGATGTCGGGGGTGGCGTGTTCGGTGATTCCCGCATGGTCGTCGTGCACGATGGCAGTCGCGAACGCGCCCGAATTGCCGGCCGTCACAACGCAAAACGAAGGCCACGCGATACGCGAACCTGCCAGGGCAGCGTTCCGAGCACTCGAAGCCCGGTTGCCGCCTTCGGTCACTTGCGTCGCTTGCCCGGTGAAAGAAGCCTGTCCGCGGTCTCACTCGCGGCGTCGAGTACCTCTGCCTGCGCGGCGGGGTCGGACATCGCGCGCGAGATCGACACCGCCCCCACCATCAGCGCGACGACGCTCCACGCCCGGCGCTCGCGATCGGCGCCGTCGAGCACCTCGGCCACCCGCCTCGCCAGCGCGGTGATCTTGTGTTCGTACGCATCCCGAGTGGACGCTCCCGCCCGCGCCACGTCGGCGCTAAGGGTCGGCATCACACACCCGTCTCCCGGATTTTCCACATGGTAGGCGCTGAGGTATTCCGCAACAAAGCTTTTGAGTTTCGACCGGCGCTCGGCCTTGCTGCCGGACTCGGTGTCGGATAGGAACGGCTCACCGACAGCCGCATCGATAATCGCCTCGAGCATCGCTTCCTTGCTGGCGAAGTTCGAATAAAACGCACCGGAGGTCACGTCCGCCGCGGCGGCGAGCCCGTCCACCCCGATCCCGTTGAAACCGGCGACCTTCATCGAACGCGTCCCGGCCCGCAGCAAGGCGGCGCGTGCCTTGGCTTTCTGGTCTGCCGGATATCTCATACACCAACTCTATAGCATAACCATCGATATGTTATCCCCCGGAAAGCCAACTTGAAGCCCAGCGATTGTCAGGGACGAGCGTCGAGATGTCACCCGATGAGCGGTTTTGGCCAATCGATCGGCGATATGTGTAGCGAGGACAAACCAGGCAGCGGTTTTTGGCACAGTTCGTGCGCTTGTTGAGCGGACATGCCGAACAGCCGCAGGAGGTTTTCGGTGGCCGCGTCAACGGTGGCTTCGGCGTCGCGGTCGGGGCGTTCGTGTAACAGGGTGCCCAACCCGAACAGTGCCCCGCCGGCGAGGGCGAGGCCGAGTTCGGGGTCGGCGATGGTGAAGCGGCCTTGCTCGATCGCGGTGGTGATGTCGCGCAGTGCGCGCGGGGACAGGCCGCGGTCGGACAAGATCAGCGAGCTGCCGTTGGCTCGCAGCAGCGAAGCTTCCAGAGGGCGGTGGCGCAGCAGGCGTCCGGTGAGGCGGAAATTGGCCGCGAAGGCCTCAGCGGGATCGGCGATGGAGGCGGTGTACCCGTCGAGCAGCGCGCCGAGGTCGTCGAGGGCGTCGGTCACGGCGGCCGCGAACAGTTCGTCTTTGGTGGCGAAGTGGTTGTAAAAGGACCCCATGCCCACATCGGCGGCCTGGGTGATCTCCAGGACCGGCACGGCGAGCCTGCCTTCGGCGATGAACCCCTTGGCAGCGCGGATCAACGCGGCGCGGGTGCGCATTTTGCGGCGTTGGAGCCGGTTGATTGGGGCGTCTGGCGGCTCGTGGTTGTCACGGTCAGGCGCATCCATGACCTGCAGGATACCAGCCTTGCGTCACTAATGACGGTTTCATCAGAACCCCTTGACTGAGGATCCAGTCTTGTGTGACGATTTCGTCATTCGAGAAAAGGAGGTGGTTCGGCGTGCCGGAGACGGTGACACCCGTGGCTGACGGGCATAAGAACCTGCACAGCGAAGGTGGTGCGCGGCGCGGTGAACATCCCGGCCGGGCCCGTGACCCGATCATCCGGGTCACCGACATCGCCTGGCTGGAGTTCGACAAACCAGACCTGGTGCGCGCGGAGGCTTTCGCTTGCGCGTTCGGCTTCGGCGTCGCGCTGCGCGAACCGCAGTGCCTTCACTTGCGCGGCACGTCAGCGGGCGCGCCGTGCGTGATCCTGCGTCGCGGGCCCCGCACCAGCTTCGCCGGGCTGGCCCTGCGCGCCGCCGGCGAGGTCGACGTGCTGCGCCTGGCCGACAAGACCGGCGCACCGGTCTACCGGCTGCCGGAAACGATCGGCGGGACGGCGGTGCAGCTGCGCGACCCCAGCGGGATGGCCGTCAAGGTGGTCGCGGGCCTGCATGAACTACCCGCCCAGCCGACTCAACACCCGCAAATGTTCAACACCGGTCTCGTCGACCAGCGGATCAATGCGACCGTCCGGCCACCGCGAGTGCCCGCGCGCGTCCAGCGTCTCGGTCACGTGGTGCTGCAGTCGACCACCTACCTGCAGACGTTGAACTGGTACCTGGACACCTTCGGCATGATCGTCAGCGATTTCTTGTTCTTTCCCGGGCAACGCGACCGGGGCCCGACGATGAGCTTCATCCGCTGCGACCGGGGCAGCGTGCCCGCCGACCATCACACCCTGGCGTTGACGCTGGGGCCGGCCAACCGCTACGTGCACTCGGCGTACGAGGTCGTCGACCTCGACGCGCTGGCCGCCGGCGGCGAATACCTGCGCGAGCGCGGCTACTTCCGGTCGTGGGGCATCGGGCGCCACATCCAGGGCAGCCAGGTGTTCGACTACTGGCGCGATCCCGACGGCTTCCTGGTCGAACACTTCACCGACGGCGACATGTTCGACAACACCCTCGAACCCGGCTGGGCCCCGTTCACCGCGTCCGGCTTGGCCCAATGGGGACCCCCGGCAACGCGGGACTTCCTCGACACCAGTCCACGCTCGGCGCGCCACCAGGTGACCTCCATGCTGTCCGCGCTACGCAGCGACAACGAATTCGATTTCAATCGCCTCATCGGCCTGCTGAAAGTAGCCACCTCATGACCACTTCCGTCCTGCGCACCGCCGATGGCTGGTGGGTGCACACCCCCACCGGCGCCGCCCCCATCACCACCACCGCCAGCACCACGGCCGAGCTACTTTCCGATCGGGCCGCCATCGACGCCGCCGCGGCCACCGACGGGACCGTCGGGGTCGATGAGCTGGAGTTGCTGTCGCCGGTGACCGCACCGTGTCGGGTGGTGGCCCAGATGACCAACTTCGAATCCCACGTCAAAGACGCCGGTATGGACCCCAAAACCGTGCCCCTGACGTTCTTCCGCAAATCCTCGGCGTCGATCACCGGACCATTCGGGGAAATCGTGCGGCCATCGCACGTGCGGCTGCTTGACTACGAAGTCGAGATCGGCTTGATCATCGGGCGCGCCGTCCCGGTCGGCACCACCATCACCGACGCCAACCTCGCCGACTACATCGCCGCCCTGACCGTCACCAACGACGTCTCCGCCCGCGATATCCAGCTTCCGCAAACCCAGTTCTACGAAGCCAAGTCCTACCCGACGTTCACCCCGGTGGGGCCGGCCCTGGTGCTTGTTGACGCCGCCGAGCTGGCCCGCTTCGGCGACCTGCGGCTGCGTTTGAGCGTCAGCGGCGAACAGCGCCAGAACGCCGTGGTCGAAGGCGACATGCTCTACCGTCCGCTGGCGGCGCTGCAAGCGTTGACCCGCTTCCAGGACCTCGCGGCCGGTGACCTGATCCTCACCGGCACCCCGGTCGGCACCGCACTCAGCGCGCCCCCGAAGCCGATCGAATTTATCGGCAACTTGCTGCCCCCGGCACTGAAGTGGAAGGCGTTCTTTGCGCGGCAAGCCCGGAATCCGAAGTACCTGCAGCACGGCGATGTCGTGGAAGCCTCCATCGGTACCGACGACGGCACCCTGGATTTGGGCACACAGCGCCTGGCGGTGCGCCACGCATGAGTAACGACCCGCTCTGGCCTGCCTGCCAGTCACCGGCCGAGTTCGCCATCGAGTGCACCATCGAGGCGCGATGACCGAGCCCGTGGCGGACACCGCCAGCGAGCACGTGTCGGTCGCCATGGTGGGCGGTGGTCCGACCGGCATCACCGCGGCCACCCTGCTCGCCCAATACGGCGTCGACACCCTGGTCCTGGACCGTTGGCCGCAGGTGTATCCGCAGCCCCGCGCGGTGCACCTCGACGACGAGGTCCACCGCATCCTGGCTCGGCTTGGCGTCGCCGCCGACTTCGCCGCGATTTCCCGACCGGCCCGCGGGCTGCGCCTGGTCGACCGTGACCTGTCGGTGCTGGCCGAATTCCAGCGCGACACCGCCCTGACCCGCAACGGGTTTCCGGCGGCGAACATGTTCGACCAACCCGAATTTGAAGAGCTGCTGCGCCGCAATCTCGGCCACTACCCGCGTGCCCGATTCCGTGGTGACACCGAAGTCCTCGAGCTCGCCACCGATCCAGCCGGCAGGCTGCGCCTCACCACTTCGGACCGCATTACCGGCCGCAGGTCGCTGATCACCGCCGACTACCTACTGGGCTGCGACGGCGCCAACAGCATGGTGCGCAGCGCGATCGGCGCCACCATGCGCAACCTCAAGTTCGATCAACGCTGGCTGGTCGTGGACATCGCCACCACCGCCGACCTGCGCCAGTGGGATGGGGTGCACCAGGTCTGCGACGGCCAGCGCGCCGGCACATACATGCGGATCGGTGACGCCCGCTACCGCTGGGAATTCCCGCTGCGAGACGACGAGTCCGTCGACGACTACGCCACCCTGGCGGCGCTACGGCCACTGATCGCGCCCTGGACGAGAGATGTCGGCGACGCCGACCTGCAGCTCATGCGGGTTACCGGGTACACCTTCCGCGCCGAGATCGCCGACCGTTGGCGGTCCGGGACGGTGTTCCTGCTCGGCGACGCCGCACATCTGACCCCTCCGTTCATCGGCCAAGGGATGGGCGCGGGGCTGCGTGACGCGGCGAACCTGGCGTGGAAGATCGCCGGGGTACACCACGGAGATCTGCCGCCGAGCGTGCTGGACAGCTACCAGACCGAACGCGCACCCCACGCCCGCTACATGATCTCCCTGGCGCTCAACATGGGGCGCGCCATGACCGCCGGCGGCCGGTTGGGCACCGCGGTTCGGCGCGTCGTGCTGCCCCGGCTACGGCTCGCGCCCGGCCTGCGCGCCAAGATCGTCGACTCCGAAACCCCGCCGCTGCGCTCCTCGAGCATGGTGCAGCGCACGCTGGCCACCCGCCGCATCACCGGAAGCCTGTGCCCCAACCCGATGATCGACAACCAGCATCGTCTCGACGACGAGTTGGGCTGGGGTTTCGGCGTAATCACCACGACGGCGCTGACGCCAGCGCAACAACGCATCGTCGACACACGCGGCGCGCGCACGGTGCACGCCGCCCCGGGCACCGACCTCGCTCGCTGGTTGAGCCGCCACCACGTCACGGCCGCCGTCATCCGGCCCGACCGCACCGTCATGACCGCCGGCCGCGACCTGACCGCACTATGCCTCGCCCTGCCGGTGTTCCTGCTGGACCACCCGCCACAGCCCTCGGCGCCCACTCACACCGCCCACCACCAATAGGAAGCAGACTGTTGTTCCACCATCGGACGGATGTGCCGGTCTACCGGCCCGACATCTACAGCAGATCCGCGATCCTCGACCCATACCCGCATTACCGCGCCCTGCGTCACCTCGGGCCCGTGGTGTGGCTACCGCGCCACCGCCTCTATGCCTTGCCTCGCTACGCCGAATGCAAGGCCACCCTGCGCGACGACAGCCTCTACCTCTCCGGGCACGGGGTCGGCGCCAACCCCTTGACCAACCGAATGTCGCGCGGCACCACCCTCAACAGCGACGGCGACGACCACGACCGCCGCCGCAAACTCGTCGCTCACCGCCTGCTGCCACGCGCGCTGCGCACCCTCACCGACAACGTCGAGTCACAGGCCCGCACCATCGTCGAGACCGCAGTGCGCCGCGACGCTGTGGACGCGGTCACCGACCTGGCCGCCGCGCTACCGCTGGCGGTCGTCCCCGATCTGGTCGGCTGGCCCCACGACCAGCGCGAGAACCTCCTGCCCTGGGGCGCGGCAACCTTCGACATCCTCGGCCCCGCCAACTGGCAGGCCATCAAGGCCCTACCGCGCAGCCTGCAGATGCTGCGCTTCGCGCGCCGTATCGTGCGCCACCGCAACGTGATACCTGGCAGCCTGGACGATGAACTGCTTACCGCCACCGACCAGGGCAAGCTACCCGTCGATGAGGTGCCACCCCTGCTCATCGACTACATCGCACCCTCGCTGGACACCACGATCAGCGCCATCTCCAACGCCATCTACCTGTTCGCCACTCACCCCGACCAATGGGCAGCGCTCAAGGATGACCCCACGCTGGTCCCCAACGCGGTCAACGAAGTCATGCGTTACGAATCCCCGCTGCGCGCCTTCACCCGCAAAGCCCTGCGCGAGAGCACCATCGCCGGGACGCACATTCCCGCCGGCGCCCGCGTGCTGGTGATGTACGCCTCGGCCAACCGCGACGAACACGAATGGGACGCCCCCGACGTCTTCGACATCACCCGCGACGCCGGCCGCCACATCGGATTCGGCAACGGCGCCCACGCCTGCGCCGGCCAAGGGCTGGCGCGGTTGGAGACCGCCGCCATGCTCAAAGCCCTGCTCGACCATGTTGAGTGCATCGAAGCGACCGCGGAGCCCACCTGGGCGGTCAACAACATCATCCACCGCCACCAACACCTACCCATACGGCTCATCGCCGCCTGAGCCGCCGTTCGGACCCACTGATTCGGTTAGCTCCTCGTAACGAAGAACCCAAGGGACAAGGTGTCTCAGACCGCGCGGCGTGATCTCCCGCAACGCAAAGCAACCCGTCGAGGTGGTTGACATCGTCATCCCAGACCCCGGTCCCGGTGAGGTGGTCGAGTCGAGTGTCCGGATGGTCGGTGAGCACGCGCACGCAGCTCCATGGCGTGGCCCGCGCAGGCGAGCGAGGGAAGGAAGTTCACACGAATGACACTCAGCAGGATCAGCCGATTTACACTGATAGGCAAGGATATATCGCATCCGGCAGAACAGCCGACGGATTTGAGAGTGGCGTCGGTACGATCGGCGCAGGCGTTTATTCCGGCAGGACGATGGAGCCCAACCCGAGAGCAGGAATTGATACTCCTGCGCCTCGCCGTCGGAATAGTCACTCCTACTTCATCTTTCGTGAGGATAAGCGATGCGGGATCAACTATTTTCCGGCTTCAGTGATGCCGGGTGGGATGCGGCGCCCTGGAACGTCGAACCGACCTTCACCGATGAAGAGTTGCAGATCCTGTTGAACCCGGCGTTATCGGCCGCTGAGGCCGCCGATCGCGTAGGTTGTGTGGTCCGCGACGTTCTACGGTTGCGTCGAACGGCCTGAAAACCCCGAGCGTTCTGTACAAGCCGTCGGCGGGGCGCGACGACCGCAGCCGAACAGCAACGGATATCGGACTGGTCTCACCCGATAGACGCGAGTTGTCGGGCTGACGATCGGATTCCAGCGCCCGAATCGGCGATCCAAGTCATGAAGCAAAATTCGGGACCCGGCCCTTGCCCGCTAGTCGATCAAGGTTGCCCCAGGCCGGCGATGAGCAGATCGATCACGCCATGAACGTCATACTCGGGATCGGCCTCGACGCCGATGCACAGGTTGCCCACTGCGTGCAAGAGGTCTAGCGGCCGGACGTCGCCGCGCGGAAGACCGCTCGCCGCAGCGGCTTTCAGCAGTCGATCGCATACGGGTAACAGTCGTTCCAGAAATTCGGCATGCAGAGCCTCGAAGCCGGCCTGGTCCGAGCGCAGTGCCCGGGCCAACCCGTGCTTGGTGACCAGGAAGTCGGCGAACCGATGAACCCACGACCGCAACGCTGCGTACGGGTCTTCGTCGAGGGCCGGGACGATCGCGTCCAGCGATGACAGCGCATCGAGTTGATGCCGAAACACCGCCACGACGAGATCGGCGCGGCTGGGAAAGTGCCGGTAGATAGTGCCCATTCCAACACCGGCCTCAGCCGCGATCTCACGCACGGGAGCGTCGACCCCGGCGCGCACGAACACCGCCGCTGCGGCGTCGAGGAGGGCTTGTTCGTTGCGGCGCGCGTCAGCGCGCTTGGCGGGGCGCGCCCGAGCGGCCGGGACCTGAATCCCGGTCACTAGCGGTCGTTTTAAAAAAGGTCGGCCGCAGTCTGGGCGAAGTCAGGCGATGTGGATATGACGTTTCCCTAGGGTGGTGCTGCTGGTGGAGATGCTCTGGTGGTAGGTCTTTCCGCGGCTCAGGCCTATCGCTCGGCCGAACCAGCGGTAGCGGGCCAACCCGTTGATGACGAGGTCGCCGAGGTGAGACGAGATCGCTTCGGTGACGAGCAGCACGGTGACGATCTTCGGTATCACGACGCGGCGCTTGCCGCGGCGCACGGCGCCGACAACGGTACGGGCGACGTCGTCGACCGACAGCGGAGTGAGGTAACGGAAGGCCGGGGGCATTTCGGCCTCGTCGACTTCTGCAAGCAGGGCCGTGGCTGTCAACGCCGGATAAATCACCGAAACCTTGATGTTGGTGCCGGCCAGTTCCTGACGTAACGCGTCGGAGTATCCCGACATCGCGTGCATGACCAATCCGTAGGAGCCGAAGCGAGCGATGGCTTTTCGACCCATGACCGAGGACATGTTGACCACCGTGCCCGAGCCCTGTCGACGCATGATTGGCAGCACCAGCTGAGTGAGGTTGATTGCTCCGAAGAGGCTGGCCTGCATGGTCTTTCGGACGTCATCGGCAAACGTCGGTGATTCGGCCGCACCGACTTTGGCGATGCCGGCGTTGTTGATCAGCACGTCGATCCTGCCGAATCGGTCCATGGTCTTGGTGACCAGCGCGCTGACGGCCTCCGGGGATGACACGTCGGTCGGCACCGCAAGCGCGACCGCGCCGAGCTGGCGGAGCTGTTGTGCGACGTCGTCGAGTGGGCCGGCTGACCGCGCAGCCAGGACCACCGAAGCCCCCTGCCGGCCGAAGGCTAAGGCCATGGCCTTGCCGATTCCCTGGGAAGCGCCGGTGATCACCACCACCTTCTTCGCGAAGGATTGTTTCATGACATTCTCCTTTTGGTGTAGATACAACTTATGGCGGTGGGTGAGTCACCCTGCGGGGTCGTCGATTTAGGGCGCAGCCCTAGACGCCGTTACCGGCTCGCGGGCCGTAGTAGGTGTCGCCGACCTGGCATCGGTGATCGTTGGTACATCGCAGTTCCACGTGTACAAGCTCGTCACAGCCGCGGTGCCGGAAAACGACTGGACCGCCGTCTGGCGGCTCACGACAGGACGTCCGCCGGGTCGGCGGTCGGCTGGGTGGCTGTTGGTTTCTCGGCCCGAGCGGGCAGCAGCCACGCGACGACGAGGGCGGCCCCCACCGCGATCGCGGCGCACACCAGGGTGGCGACTTGGTAACCGTCGAGGAAAGCGCCGTTGACGGCGGACCGTACCTCGACGATGCGTGTGGGCGGCATATGACCAACGACGTTGTGCGCCGCGGCCATTGAGCGGCCGATCGTTGAATGCAGGTCGGCGGGAAGTCCGGCCAGGCTTGTCGCCGAGGCGATGCGGGCGCTGTAGATCGAGGCGAAGACGCTGCCGGCGATGGCCACGCCGAGTGTGCCGCCGAATTCGCGGGTGGTGTCGTTGACCGCGGAGCCGATGCTGGCCTTCTCGGTGGACAGTGAACCCATGATGGCCTCGGTGGCCGGCGCGATAGTCAGGCCCAGGCCACCGCCCAGGAGCAACATTTGCATCACCATTTCGGGATAGTTGGTTGCGGCATTGACCGTCGAGGACCACCCCAGCCCGGCGGCGAATATTGCGAGTCCGCCGGCGGCTAAGGCGGTGGTGCCGATTTTCTCGACGAGCCGGGGTCCCACGATGCTGGTCAGTGCGATCGAGATGGCCACCGGCAACAGGCGGGCGCCGCTTTGAAATGCGGTGTAGTCCTTGACGAATTGGAAATATTGGGTGATCACGAAGATGAAGCCGAACAGCGTGAGGAAACTTGCCGTCACAGCCAGGCTGCCCCCGGAGAAGCGGCGGTTGTAGAACACCGAGACATCCAGCATGGGATGGGTGCTGCGCCGCTCCCAAAAAGCAAAGCCAACGAGGACGACGGCGGCGAGCGTGAATCCGATGACAGTGCGGGTGTTGGTCCAGCCCCAGGTGGGGGCCTGAATGACGCTGTAGACCAGCGTAGTGATGCCGGTCGCGGACAGCAGCAGGCCGGGCACGTCGACGCGGGGCGCGTTCGGGTCGCGCGAGGCGGGCACGAACAGGATGCCGCCGAGAATGGCCAGCAGCGCGATTGGAATGTTCACGATGAAGATCGAGCCGCGCCAAAAGTGTTCGAGCAGCCAGCCGCCGCTGATCGGCCCCACCGCGACCCCGACGCCCACCATGGCCGCCCACAGCCCGATGGCCTTGGCCCGCGGCACCGGTTCGGTGAAGATGTTGGTGATCAGACCCAGTGTGGTCGGAAAGATCACCGCGGCACCGACGCCCATCGCGGCGCGTGCGACGATGAGCTGGTCTGCCGAATGCGCTTGTGCAGCCACAGCTGACGTCAGCGCGAACAACGCGAGCCCGGCGTTGAGCCAACCCAACCGGCCATAGCGGTCACTGAGGCTGCCGACCGAGAGCAGCAGTCCGGCCATCACCAGGGTGTAGGCGTCGACGATCCACTGTAGCTGCGCGGTATCGGCGTGCAATCGGCTCGACAATGTCGGCAGGGCGACGTTGACGATGGTGGCGTCGACGTTAATCACAAAGACGCTCAAACAAATTACGGCCAGGGCGGCGACGGGGTGATCACGGAAAACCGGGCGGCGTGTGCTCATAGAACATGATATTAAAGTGTATAGACAACTAACTCAAGTTTCTGCCCGGGATGGCTCAATGCGTGCGGGGACGACACCCCGGTGGGACAGGGGCGGAAGGTCGACAACGTGACATGTGATCGGTACCCGAGGCCTGACTATCGCGCTGGTCAGCGGCTGGCGATGTCGTTAAAAGGTGGCGCATTCAAACCGATCTAGACTGCCGGCACAACACGAAGCCTAGGCATAACATTAAACTCATCGAACAAACAACTCAACCTACTGATGTATTAACAGTTCGGAGCTTGTTAAAGTGGTGTCGTGAAGACCAGGGTCTACAACCAGAACTGCCCCATTGCGCGTGGTCTGGACATCATCGGCGAACGCTGGACACTGCTCATCGTGCGCGAACTCATCGGCGGCCCCCGCCGCTACAGCGACCTGCGGGCCGAACTGCCCGGCATCGCCACCAACCTGCTCGCACAACGCCTCAAAGAGCTCCAAGACGCCGGGCTGATCGACCGTACCGACCTGCCAGCGCCGATCGGGCGTACCGTGTACACGCTCACCGACACCGCCTGGCAGCGCGTGCTTCCCATCGTGCAGGCCGTCGCCCTCTTCGGCCTGGACAAGCTCGATCCCATGGACAGCAGCGCCGTCACACCGCTCAACGGATTCCTCGCGGGCCTGCTGCTGGCCTTCAATCCGGCCGCCGCAGCCAACATGAACACCACCTACCGCGTCGACATCGACGGCCGCCGCTTCGAATTTGCGGTCACCGACGGACATCTCGCCAGCCCTCGCGGCGAACCCGGCGTTATTGTCACCGCAGCCGCCGCAGACCTCGTCACCATCCGCCTCGGCGACGACGCCGCCACCCGCAAGTCCGCGCTGCGTCGAGTCCGCTTCGACGGCGACAAAGAAGCCGTCGACGCGATGCGTGATGCCTTTTCCCTACGCGGATAACACGCCTCACGCCACCAATCGGCACGGGCCGGCGGTGGTGCCGGAGTCACCGCGAGTCCGTCAGCCTCACCGACCTACGCCACGAGCAGATCATTTTATGGGCGCCACCGAGCACCTCGTTCTACACCGACTTCATCATCAGCACATGCCGGCGGGCCGGCTTCGAACCGCGCTACGTCATCAATCGCATCCAAGGAACGTCACCGGTAACGGCGGTCCTGGACAATGACGGCGTCGCGTTCGTCACCGAGCCAGCCGGCCCAGCACTCGGTGGTGAAGTCAACGTCATCGATCTCAACGAAGCCCTCCAAACTCCGATCCAGGCCCTCTGGCCGCCCCACACCGTCTCACCCTTTCGAGACCTGCTGACCACCACCGCATCCCAGCCGACTTCGTAGCACGCGCTCGCCAGACATGCCGCCCCTCAGCGGTCGTCGTCCTGATGCGCCGACTGCGGCCGCCCGGTGAACTGCTCGACCAACAGGCGCACCCGGTCACCCACCCGATCTCCGGGGAGCCGGCCCGTGGCGCCGAGGGTGACCATGCCGTGCAAGGCCGCCCAGAACACCTCGGTGAGCGCGTCGACGTCGCGACCGCTGGCGACGCGGCCGATCGCCTGACGCAGCGCCGCGAACGCCGCCGACAACTGCGGGGGTGTGCCCTCCTGAGCGAACCGCAGCGCGGTCGCCCTGGTGAACATCGCGTCGTAGACCGCCGGGTTCTCCCGCGCGAAACCCAAATAGGCCCAGGCGATCCCAGTCAGGACCGTCTCGGCGGGCCCGTCAGCGGCGCCGGCGGCAGCGATGGCTTCGGTGATCTCGGCGTAGCCGTCCAGGGCGACCGCGTCGGCGATCTGCTGCAAGCCCGAGAAGTGCTTGTAAAGCACGGGCTGGCTGTATTCGATCTCGGTGGACAGTCGCCGTGTGGTCACCGCTTCCCACCCGTCGGCCTCGGCCAGCGCGCGGGCGGTCGCGACGATCAACTGGCGACGCGCGGTGCGCTCCCGCTCGCGCCGTTCCTCGATACTCATAGCTCCGATGATAGCGCTGCTATCACGAATAGCGGTGCTATTGACGTCGCTGCGACGCGGGGTTAGCGTTGCTAGCACCTCGAACCGAAAGGATTCTGCGTCATGGATCTCGATCTGCTTATCCGGGTCGCCGCGCTGGTCACGGTGCTCGGCGCAGGCGTGGTGTACGGCACCGACGTGTTCTGCGCGATGGTGCTGCGCCCCGCCCTGGCCCGCGTCGATGACCAGACCCTGGTCACCGTGACCGGTCACGTGCATCGCTACGGCGACCGGCGCATGCCGATCCCCGGCGTACTCGGCATCCTGGCCGCCGCGGTGAGCGTGATCGCCGCGGTCGTGGCCGGGCGCGGGGTGCAGGCGGCCGCCGCCGGCACCGCACCGGCTGCGCTGCTGATCTGGCTGCTGATCTACATCACGGTCAGCGCGCCCATCAATCGGCAGCTGACCGCCGCCGTCGAGACCGGCCGAACCTTGCCGAACGCCCGCGCACTGCAGTCCAAATGGGATGCGGTCATTAACGGCCGCGCGCCGCACTGCAAGGCCTGGCCGTGACCGCCTCCTGCGTGGTCCTGCTGACCTGACCCAAGGCACCACTGCTGACCCGCCCCGCTGTCGAACGCGAAGGAGCACACCACCGATGTTTCAACTGCGGATCTACACCCTGCGTTCACCCGAGGCGCTGCGACGCTACGCCGACGTGCACTGGGCCCGCCACGTGCCCACCTGCGCCGCGTTCGGCATCGCCGCCCACGGAGTCTGAACCGAACACGGCGAAGACACTCACCGGCTGATCGCCTTGATCGAATACCCGCCCGACACCGACCCCGACGAGGTCACCCGCCGCATCATGGGCAGCCCCGAATCCGCCGCCGATATGGCCGGCTTCGACGTTGCCGACATCCTCGACGTGCAGACCACACTGCTGGACCCCACCACCTTCTCGCCCACCCGATAGCCCACCACTCACAGCGAGCACCTGACATGACCATCACCACGACCGTCGGCTACATCCTGGCCGGCACCCTCGCCGCCGCGATCATCGTCATCGGCGCCCGATTCCTGCTCGCGCCGCGCACCGCCGCCATCGGCTACGGTGTGCTGCCCGACCTCGACCAACGTGGCGTCCGGGAGTACTTGAGCGTCAAGGGCATCCGCGACATCACCACCGGACTGTTCGTGATCATCCTGATGCTCGCCCACGCCACCCCCCTCGTCGGCTGGGTCGTGCTGGCCGCCACCCTCATCCCGATCGCCGACGCCACCATCGTCTTACGCAGCGGCGGAGCCAGATCCATCGCCTACGGCGTGCACGGCGGTACCGCCGCGGTCATGCTCCTCACCACCGCGCTGCTCCTTGCCTCCTGACCCAGACGCCAGGCGGGGTATGGCCGAACGCATCAGCGCCCCGGCTTGGTCATGGAGCCTGACGATGCCCATATTTTCCGCGTTCAGCCAGAGCACGTACCAAGCTTTGAGGGCACCCAAGACCTTCGCGCGCTTTATTGTCGAGGATGGGCCGAAAACCAATGCCGTCACTGAGGCGTTGCGGCGCAAGGCTTTTGTGAGTGCGGACTGTCGGTGAGGGTGACCGCGAAGCGCGCCGATCGTTTGGGTGCGCCAACCTCTTGACCAGACTTTGCCGTTCCATTCTGTCGATCAGAGTTCGATGAGAACCTACCCCAGGCCAGAGTGTAAGTTCTCAAACTTCGTGGCGGACGCGGGCGTCTGGGACTGCGGCGTTGCAGAATTCTCACCAAATGGCGGATGCCTTTTTCTCATCTTCGTGGCGGATCGGACGACGGCGACCGGGCATGGAACCAGCTTGGACTAAAGACGGGACGACCCGCGCCCTCGCTCACGAGCCCGCCAGCCATGAACTCCCCGGACTGTCAGATAGCGTCGCTTGGGAAGACAGGCGACCGCAGCGTGTCACCGCCCCGAGTGCTGCGATGTCAACCATGCCGGGCTTGGTTGACGCGCCGTCGAGGTTGCGGTGTACATCGCTTTGTCTGCGGCGCAGACAAAGCGCTATCAAGCTGGCCGCACAGGCCGAATCGTGCACCAGCGGGGTTTGCTCGCCACGGGACTGCGTCGCGCCGCAGCCTTACTGTGGCCGGTCCTAGTTAGATTGCTCCACAGTTCGGGGCCGTCGGGGCACCGTTGAATCGATCCGCGATCCACTGCATGCCACGCTCTCCGTCCACGTAGTTGGTCAGGAAGTAGTTGATCGCGAGCTTGTTGAGGAAAGGCGGCTGTTCGTTGGTCCAGAACTCGACGTCAGCGCCCTTGGCGCACCAGTCAAGCGCCAGCTGGTGAGCTCCACCCCATGGGATGAACGGATCGTAACGGTTCGAATCAATGAATACCGGCGCATTGGGCCGTAATTCGCCGATCCGCTGATCTGCCAGTACGGTTTTCAGCGGCTCTGAGTTTATCAGTTCGTTGTAGTCGCTGGTGAAATATGGCTGAACGTGGCGAAAGGCGAATCTCATCACAAGCGCGCCTACGCAATCGTTCTGGGTTTTCTCTAGAAGTTTCATGCCCCTGTCATTGAGCGCGCCGGCAAGGCCGGGCGCGAGTTCGGGGTAGGCGGCGCCGATGCCGTTAAGCAGTAGTCCCAGCCCGCCGGCGAGAAGGCTGCCATCGATAAATGGCGGGATGAGTGCGAGGTCGGCTGGCGGCGCACCCGCGTAGGCTCCGACAACGTGCATCGTGGGGGCATAGCTGGGAGCCAGCTCGACAGCTGCAGCAGAGGCTCCCCCGCCTTGGCCGTATCCCCAAAATGCGACCGGTCCATGGGGATCTAAGGATGTTTGGGGCAGTTGCATCGCCGCTCGAGCGGCGTCGATCAGCGCTTGCGCTTGGGGTAGCCGGATGAAGGGTGTCGCGGGTGCTGGTGTGCCCACTCCTTCGTAATCGGTTACCACGACGGCGAATCCACGCGCCACCATGGTCGCGATGAATCCTTCTTCGTACCCCATAGTTATGTCGATGCCGCTGCTGTAGTGGATGCCTTGGTTAAATAGCCGCGACGGTGCGCATTGATCGCCAATCCCGTACACGTTGGTTGCGAACGCGATGAGCGGCCGAGGGCCGGCCCCCGGCCACGGGTTGTCGGGCTCGAAGTACGTGCCGGTCACCGCGATTGGTCTGCCACGCATATCGTTGCTCCGGTACATGATGCGTGTTCCCGTGGCAACGTATGCACCAAGTTGTCCGGAGGGCTCCAACACCAACCGCGACGGCTCGGAGCGGATAAGATCACCAGCGGCCAAGTCCGGCAGGGGATCCGGCGGTGTGTAGAAGGTCTCGTATTGACTCTCGTCAGCGCTGGCCACAGCGGGCGTGGTTACCGCCGGCCAAACGAGCAATGCGGCCGCGGCTAATAAGGCAACCGCTCTGCGGTGGGCGCGAGTTGCCTTTTCGGCACTGACTACCCCAATGCAACCCGGGCGCACTGAACGTCCATCGTCTGCCGGAATGTCCGAAACACGGGTATTGGGTTCGGTAATCGAAATATTCACCGAGGGTCGGGTCGAGTTGAGGTTATCCATGAGATCGACCGTTGGACAGATGACGAAGCGGTCCGGCTATGGGAGCCGCCTTCCATGGCCGTGTGATGCCAGGGCGCTCGCTACCCCAGCGTTCAGCATCGTGTAAGATGCAAAAGGGTAGTGAGCGTATCGATTTCCGTACTAAGCCGTTGAAGTGGGGCGCGGTCGGCCGTGGTGTTGACGTGCTAATAATGTCCTCCTTGGACCCTTAAGGCGCCCGATAGCCCCCTCGAATCACTCAGGGCCACTGAGGCGTTGGTAATGCCCCCCAGCTCGGCGCAGCGCATCGCACTGAGGACTCGTTATACGAGAGCCTCAGTGATTTCGCATGCTTGATGCAGGGGTGAGAAGAAGTTTGGTCAGGGATTCCTGTTGTTTGTGCTCCTTAAGGGCAGATCCATTGGTTCTTCGAAAATCAACAGTCGTCCTCAATACCACCAGGGCAGTTCGTTGTGCCCGAAGTCGTGGAAGTCGCCGAACCGGCCGCAATTGAAGGTCAATCCTGTGCCGTCGCGGTACCGCAGGTTTTCCACCGCTCCGAAGAACACTCGGTGATCTCCGATGTCATAAGAGCTGTGCATCGAGCATTCGCCCTGAACCAGTGCGCCTTTGATCATCGGCAGGCCATACGAGCCGTACTCGCAATCGATGTTCTCGAAGCGGGCGCCGCCGCGGGTGGCGAAGTGCCGTGCAACAGCTTCCTGCCGGGAGCCGAGAATTGAGATGGCGAAGCGTCCGGTGTTCGTGACGGCGTCGGTTGTTCGGGACCCGTGCGTGAGAGAGATCATCAGAATGGGCGGCTCGAGGCTGATCGACGTCAGCGAGCCGATCGTCATTCCACATATATTGTTCTCGGTGCCGGCGCTGACAACGGCGACACCGGTAGTCAACCGGCCCATTGCGCGCCGCATGTCGGATCCGTGCACGGGGCGGGTTACGGGAACGAGCATTGCACGACCTACTTGCTGTGGTAGCGGACTTCGAAGGTGAGCACGCCCTCGTCGGTGCGCCAGGGTCCGTGTGGCATACCGACTGGGCGGCAAGCGTATTCACCGGCAGTGAACGTTCTGCCCAGCGTGAGGTCGGTGAAGGAGCCTTCTAGGATGTAGACCTCTTCCCAGAAGTCGTGAATCTGCACGCCCATCGACGAGGAATCGGCGCCGGGTGCATAGCGCAAAATTCGGGTCGCGACGCCGGTTTCGGGGTCTTTGGCGAGTATCCGCTCGGTGATCAGCGGATTGCCTCCTGCACAAACGGTGAATCCGGTGTCGGTGACGGGGAAGAACTCGCGTTCGGGTTTTGCCATGGTGGATTCCTTGGTCTTTTATGGTTAGTTGGGTTCGGCTTTGTAGGAGTCCAAGAACTGTTGGACCTTGCTTACCGCGGTGTCGTAGTCATACGCACGGAACGTGTAGGCACTCTTCACCACGAATGGCGCTCCCGCGTAGAACATTTCATATTGCTGATGCCGGCCGCCGAATTCAGAGCCGACGATGTCCCATGCGAGCTTGAACAGCTTCACACGTTCCTCGGCCGCAACCCCGGGAGACTGGATGTAGCGCTCGATGTCGTCCTTGGAGACCGGACTAACGAGATCGACAACGCTGGAGGGTAGTTGCAGGACGCCGCCCCCAACAAGGTCGCGCAGGATAGCGAGTACGCGCGGATAGATCTCGGCCTGCAGCCCCATGTTGCCGTAGAGGGCGGACCGACCGGGTAACCACATGCCGGCCGAATCGGGCTCGGCGGTGTACTCGGCGGCGAGGACTGCCGATTGAACGCCGGACACCAATGCTGCTAGTTCGCCCAGCTTCTCTTGCACGCCAGGGATTTTGTCGATGCCGTTAACTTGGGTTACGCGACGGGCAACCCCTGCGATGAACTCGAGCTTGGTCGCAAACCGGATGTGCGCCTGCCAGTTGCCCAGGACGTGGGCGCCGGTGTCGAAGAACTGGCGACGGACTCCGCCGGTATCGCGGTCGACGAAGACCCGATGCCATGGCACGAGCACATCGTCGAACACCACGAGCGCATCTGGCTCGTCAAAGCGGCTGGTAAGTGGATAGTCGAAGGAGCTGGTCGCGGCCGGACTGTAGGGGCGACGACAGTAGAGCTTCAGGCCTTCGGCGTTCGTCGGCACGACGAAGCCGACGGCGAAATCTTTGTCGTCTGGTCCGAGGGGCTTGATGCACGAGACGAACACCTCGTCGGCAATCGACGCCCCAGTTGCCAGCATCTGCGAACCGCGAATGACCAGGCCTTCAGCGGTCTCTTCGACCACGCCGGCTTGAAGGTACTCGCCCTCCCAACCCGACGCTGTGGTGGCGCGGGAGACTTGCGGTGGGATGATCGCGTACGAGACGTACAGATTCTCGCTGACCAGACGCTGATAGTAGGCGCTTACATTGGCCCCCAACTGGCGCGCGTCGGTGTTGAACAGCTCGGGGTGTGCGGAGAATGCAGCCAAGAATGTGCCCACGTGGTCTGGGCTGCGGCCGACCCAGCCGTGTGTGTGCTCGGACCAGGTCTGGATTGCCTTGCGCCGCTGGACGAGATCGTCACGCGAGCGAGGGACCGAGAACACTCGATTGATCACCTCACCCGTCTCGGGCATGGCGCACTGCATGCCGCTGTTCGGATCAGCGGCCAGGTCGAACAGTTCTGCAATAGTCCGAGCGACGGGGGCGAACGCCGGGTGCTCGGCGACGTTACCGGCGATCTCGCCATTGACGATCACCGTCCGGCCGTCGTCGAGGGATGCCAAATATTCCGCTCCGGTACGCATGTCAGTTGTCCTTCTCGATGAGGTAGATGTGACGGAGCTCGCGCCCGTCGGCCAAAACCAGCTCGAGCTCCCATTGACGTCCGGCGACGAATTCGCCGTCCTTCAGCGGCACCGTGCCGGCAAGGCAGACGAAGTCGCCGACAGCGAAATCAGGGTGCTGCTTATACAGGATGCCGAGCAGCGCCGCGGGTCGGCGCAGCGCCGCGAGCGTTCCGTCCTGATAAAGGTTACCGTCGACCCAGCATCGGGCCCGGCAGTTGTCCCAGTCGAAGCTTGACCAGTCAGCGATCTCGACGACGTCGATACCAATGGGCTTGGGGCATGCGCGTTTCGAATCGCCGACGTCGACCGTCTCGAGCGTGCGGTCGGTGTGGTCGGAGCCGACGCCGAGGTAATTGCGGCCGTCGTGACGGATCAACACCGGCTCGATCTCGCCAGAAGTGTTGTCGCCGTCAACTCGCAGCGAGGAGGCGGTGGTCACCGCCGTGCCGGGGATGCGGTAGAACATCGGCACCTGCGGCGGCGGTGAGACGCCGATTGCGGCGAGTTCCTCGATGTGGTGTCGCACCTGCTGCTCGTCACGCCCGGTATACCCGGCAACTATCGACCGATAGTCGGACAGCACCAGCGGGACGTTCGTGCCGACCGGGTGCAGCACGATTCGGCCGGTTTCGGTTGTAGTCATGCGTTGACTGTCCTTTTGACCAACGGGGCGTAATCCGCGAGACGATCGGCGAGCACCGGAAAAGCGGTGCGAGTTCGACCGACCAGGCCCGGGTCGATGTCGGCGATCAGCACGGCCTCGGTATCGCCGGCCTCGGCCACCACACCGCCCCACGGGTCGACTATTCGGCTGCGACCGGCCAATGTCACGCCGCCGTGAGTGCCGGTGGCGTTGCACGCGATGACGTAGACCTGATTGTCGAGCGCGCGAGCCTCGGTCAGCAGCGTCCAGTGGTCCAGTCGCGCGGCCGGCCAAGCGGCCGGCACCACAACGAGCTGTGCTCCTGCCGCGACCAATTCGGTCCACAGCCCGGGAAACCGTAGGTCATAGCACGTTGTCGCGGCGATGTGACCGAATGCGGTGGCGGTGGCTCCCAGATGCCGACCTGCGGTAAGCAGCTCCGCCTCGCGCGACTGGTACCCGAACACGTGAACTTTGTTGTAGTGGTGCGCGACCTGCCCGGTTTGGTCCAGCAGGATCGCGGTGTTACTCAACTCCTCGTGAGCGCGCCGCACGATGCTGCCGACATGGATGTAGCACCGCCGTTCGGCGGCGATCGTGGCGAAGGTCTGCACGGTCGGGCCATGCATGGACTCCGAGCTGGCTGCGTAGGCGTCGAAGTGGTTATATCCGACCCCCCAAAGCTCGGGCAGCACGACCAAATCGACGTCGGATGCGATGCCGGCGACGAGCTCGCGGACGCGCTCGCGGCGGTGGGCAAGGGGTTCGTCGTCCGGACTGGCGACTTGAACCAGCGCAATTCTCAAAAGGATTCACCTACATAGTTGTGTGTTGTGCATCGGCGACACTCGATGATCAGGGTCTGGAGCTTGTAGGGCGGCTCGGCGGCGCCTGGCTGCGGTACGTGCCGGGCCAGGTCGGGCCGATCGGCGATCTTCGCCGATCCCCAAGGTGGTTGGCGACGACCAGCCGATTCGGTACAGCAGGACAGTCGCCGCACGAGCCGCGTGTTCATCTCGCGAAATCAACAGCCGAGGCGAGAAAGTTCACCAACTCGGCGTTGAACTTCTCTCCGATCCGCTGCACCGCGTGCGGACTGCCCTCGAAGAGGACTCTTTTCGCCTGCAAGCGCTCTGCCAGCACGTCCGCCACGGCCTCGAAACCCGGTGTTCCGCCGCCAGTTACGACGAGCTTGGGAAACTGCGTCGCGGCTAGTTCGTCAAGCGGGGCTCCGGTTTCCCATGGCCGTTCGGTTTTGAGGTTGGCCACCGCTTCGGCGAATGGGGGCGGCAATGGCGATGGCAGGTCCATTGCATAGTTGAGGATTTTCAGGAATCCGTGCACGAACGTGGCGGGGTCTGCGTCGATGTCGCTCGCCCAGTACTTCCGCAGGTCCTCGGCGAGTCTGTCGGCCGCCGGCCGGCCGACGGCGTTGGGTAGCGCAGGCGGTTCGATGACGGTGAGCGACCACACCTTTTGCGGCGCCAAGGCCGCCGCGCGCATCGCCACCACCCCGCCCATCGACGTGCCGACCAAATGTGCGCCGTCGCCAAGCAATTCGACGATGTCCTCTGCGTCACGGCTAGGGTCGACCTTGTCGGTCGGAGGGCTGGGGCTGTAGCCCCGTCGGTACGGCGCGACCAACTGATACCGGTCCGCCAGCACCTTCTGTTCTGCGAATGCGGCGGCAGCAGAGCTAAGGCTGCCGTGCACGAGCACCACCAGGGGGCCGGATTCACCCCAGCGCTCTGCGCTAAGGGTTGTCATCGCGCGGCCGCCTGGGCCTGCTCGGCAGCGGCGAAGGCACCGGGGTCGACGTCGAGCCGACGGGACTCAAACTTCCACCCAGCGGGCGTTCGGACCACGACGTCGTTGTAGACACCCGAAGCGATGATGAACGGCGGCTTCACTACCTGGACCTTGAGGACCAGGCTGGACACCCGGGCACGGTCGTCGCCGTCGCTCTCAATCACATAGTTGGTTAACAGATGGCGCGCACCGTCTTCTTTACCCGCGGCGATGTGGCCACGAATGAATTCTTTGATCGCCTCATGGCCCTCGAAATCGCCGTAGGTGGCGATGAACTTGCCATCGGGGATCCAACAGTCGGCCCAGCTGTCGACGTCGTGCGTGTCGAGGTAGTTGAGCTGGCGGTGAGCAAGCTCCTGTATGGCGATCTTGTCATCTGTGGAGAGGGACACCATGCGGCTCCTTTGCTAGCAGTGTACTGGGAAAACCTGCAGTCGGTACACTAGTATACTAGTGGGTGGGCCACAAGTAGTTGCTATCATTAGCCGTGCGAAAGCCGACGGCACTTCCTCCTGCCCTGCGCCCCCCCACGTTGGCCAAGACGGCATACCTGCTGATACAGCAGGCGATTCGGGATGGATCGTTAAGCCAGGGATCCCTGTACTCCGAAAACGAGGTCGCGGAATCCCTTGGTATGTCACGTACTCCGGTCCGCGAAGCGTTAATTACGCTCGCTCGGGAGGGGATAGTCGAGATCGCGTCACAGCGAGGCTTTCAGATACGTCGGCTCACCGATGCCGAGCGGCAAGAGATCTTCGATCTGCGGCTGCTCGTGGAACCTTATGTCGCCCGTCGCCTGGCGCCAATCGCCACGGAAGACGATGTCCGCCGCCTTTCCGCGGTTATCGATGGGCAGCAGCGATTATCCCAAGCAGGCGAGGAGGCGGCGTTCCTTGCGCTTGACGAAGAATTTCACTTATTAATGCCCCAGATGGTCGGCCTGGAACGCTCCCACGGCGTGATGGCAAGCTTGCGCGGCGCGATGTGGCTGATTGGTTTCGAGGCGCTCGCCATACCGCAACGGCACTCAGCGGTCATTGCGGAGCACCGTGCCATCGTGGACGCGATTGCCAACCATGACCCCGACGCCGCGGCCAACGCCACGCAGGACCACATCGGGAAAACCGCGACATCGAGCTATCTTCACCGGCAATAGCGTCGACGCGCCGACGCGGATCCGTCGAGGCGGACTCGGACTGGATGGTTCTCAAATTGGCGGATGGCGATGTCTCCACCTGCGGCTCCTCAGGATTCTCACCAAGATGGCGGACGGGATTTTCTCTATTCATGGCGGATCCTAGATCTGTACGGTTGCGCGGTACCCGCGCTGACCTCATCTCTCAGCAGGCGGCGGGCTGTCAACACGGGCAACGGGGACAACCGCCGCACGCGTGCGTTTGGGTCAAGTCTGGGGTGCCATCCGAACATCGCGCTGTCGAACACTGCCTTCTCCGGTGGCGGAGGGTCAACTTCCCCCGGTTTAACTTGTACACATCCGAGGAAGCGGTTCGGCAACGAATTCGTACCTGGCCGGCCGCTTCGTTGAATTTGCTTCTGCGGCAGCACTTTGAGTGCGACACATCCCGCGTGCCTTGTTTTGGACGATCAGCTTCGCGAACGCTTCGACGTACTCCAGCAATGTCCGGCGATTTGGCCGCCACCACCAGGTAGGTTGCTCGCGCTTTGACCGGCACGATCAACTCGCCACCTCCCTGTTAACTCAGGTCAGCCAAAACGAAAGCCGCCCCGGCTACTCGTCGGGGCGGCTTTCACCTGCCGCTTGACAAGATCGCCGACATATCAGGTTCTCAAACTTCGTGGCGGACGCGGGCGTCTGGAACTGGGGCGTTGCAGAATTCTCACCAAAATGGTGGACGACGAGTTTTTCTCATCTTCGTGGCGAATCCTAGAACCGTACGGTTGTGCTGGCACAAAGCCATCTGGGGCGGCGTGCTGTCAATGGCCAAGTCTTTGTCGCCACTGGTGGCCGGATAAAAGTCCCCACTCCCGTGCGGTGATTCTTGGTTGTTAGGGCTGCTCCTTCCGGTGTTGGGCGTCTTTCATCCGGTAGGAGTCACCGTCGGTAATGACGACGGTGGCGTGGTGCAGCAGGCGGTCCAGGATGCTGACCGCGGTGGTCTGCTCGGGCAGGAACCGGCCCCATTGCTCGAAGGGCCAGTGCGAGCCGATGGCCAGCGAGCGGCGTTCGTAGGCGCCGGCGACGAGCCGGAACAACAGCTGGGTGCCGGTGTCATCGAGGGGTGCGAAGCCTAGTTCGTCGAGGATGATCAAGTCGACCCGGAGCAAAGATTCGATGATCTTGCCGACTGTGTTGTCGGCCAGTCCGCGGTAGAGGGTTTCGACGAGGTCGGCGGCGGTGAAGTAGCGGACCTTGTGCCCGGCGTGGATCGCGGCGGTCCCGAGTCCTATCAAGGTGTGCGACTTGCCCGTTCCAGCTGGTTCGATTATCGCCAGATTCTGTTGCGCACGAATCCATTCCAGGCTCGATAAGTAGTCGAACACCCTGGGCTGGATCGACGAGGCGGCCACGTCGAACGACTCCAACATCTTGGGAACGGGGAACGCCGCGGCCTTGAGCCGGTTGACGATGTTGGAGGCGTCCCGGGCGGCCAGTTCGGTCTCGACCAGGGTGCGTAGCACTTCCTCGGGAGTCCAGCGTTGCGTTTTGGCGGTCAGCAGGACTTCGGGTGCGGTGCGCCGGATCGCCGCGAGCTTGAGGCGGCGCAACCCCGCATCCAGATCAGCAGCCAATTGTGGGAGCGACGGTGGTGCAACGGGTTTGATCTCTTTGGCCGTTGTTGTCATGACGTCGCCTCGCCGTCGGCGACGGGAGCGATCTTGTAGGCGTCCAGCGAGCGAGTCGGGGCGACCGGCAGGTCGAGGATAAGGGCATCCCCAGCTGGGCGTGGTTGGGGTGTTCCGGTGCCGGCGGCCAGGATCGAACGAACATCGGTGGCCCGGAACCGCCGAAATGCGACGGCCCGGTGCAACGCGGCGACCAAGGCGTCGGTGCCGTGGGCGGCGCCCAGCGCCAGCAGGATCTCCAACTCCGATGCCAGCCGGGTGTTGCCGATCGCGGCGGCCCCGACCAGGAACGCCTCGGCGTCTTCACCGAGGTCGCAGAACTGTTTCTCGACGCTGGTCTTCGGGCGAGGTCCGCGGTCCGGCGCTGGCCGGGGTCCGTCGTAGTGGGTGTCGAGTATCGATGCAGCGCCGGGGGCGACCAGCTCGTGTTCGGCCACGATCATCCCCGTCGAAGGCTCGACCAGACAGACCGCGCCGTGATCGACGACAACTGCCACGGTGGTGCCGATCAGCCGGGTCGGCACCGAGTACCGAGCCGACCCGTAGCGGACACAGGACAGCCGATCGACCTTGCGCAGTACCGACGGTGCCCCGACCCGCAGTCGTAGCGACGGCAATGGTTGGAGCAGTTCCCGTTCGGCGCTTAGCCGCTCGTCGGGGATGGCGCAGATCTCCGCGTGCACCGCGGCGTTGACCTCAGTGCACCAGGCTGCCGCAGCAGTGTTAGCGACTCGCACGTTGACCGCAGTGCCGGCGATGGCGGCCTCTGTCAGCAGCGGAACCGCGAGATCGCGCTGGGCATAGCCGCACAGATGTTCCACGATGCCCTTGGACTGCGGATCATTGGCGTGGCAAAAGTCCGGAGCGAACCCGTAGTGGCTGGCCAGCCGCACGTAGTCCGGCGTCGGGACCACCACGTCGGCGACCACACCACCTTTGAGGCAGGCCATCCGATCAGCCAGCACCCGGGCTGGAACCCCGCCGATCGCAGCCAAGGTTTCGGCGATCAACGCCAGCGTGGTGAACGCCCGCTGATCGGTGGCGAACCGCACGAACCGCCACCGCGAGAACGCCAACACGGCGCAGAACAAAAACAATCCGGGTGCTGCTTGGGCCCAGTCGATGACTAGATACTCACCCGGCGACCACACCGCCGGACGGCGACCCACGTGATTGTTGCTGCGCCACAACGCTTTCGCTTGAGCGACCAGCCGCCGGAAGTTGCGGTCCGAGCCCTCATAACCCGCGGCCGCCGCGATGGGCAGCAACCGTTTGGCCAAGATCCGGCCCTGGGACTTGGCCACGCGTTCGGCGACCAGCCCGGCCACCGCGTCGTAGTTGTGGGCCCGTCCAACCCGCGGTGCAGGCGTATCGCCGGCCTGGTCGGCCTCGAACTTGTCCACGACACGCTTGACGGTCTTGTGGGTGGTGCCGCACTGCTCGGCGGCGGCTCGGTAGGTCCCGAGTTGTTGATAGGCAGAAATGATGTCCATGCGGTCCTTCGCAGACTTCAATGGAACTCCCCGGTGGTGGCGGCGATTGGTTGGCGCCTTCACCGTCACCATCGAGGCCCGCAGTTCCTGGTCGACACGACGAACACGGGGTGGGGACTTTTATCTGGCCACCAGTGGGGACCTCCACTTGGCACCAGTGGGGACTTTTTCATGGCCACGGACACGTGCTGAGGCCGGGCGCGAGGAAGGCATTGCCGAGATAACGGATCGAGCTTCATCTCGGTGGACCGGGATAGTCACAGATGATTGCCAGCCCACTGCGCTGCGGGTCGGCCAAGCGGTTCCGCATGGTTGGGGGGCATTTCGGGCGACCCCGGCCAGGAAACTCGCCGGAGCCCTTTGTCTGACGACAAGTTAGTCCCCGTGTGGGTCCGAACCATTCAGAGCCGTCACTACCTTGTTTTAATCGCCGCACGCTTCCCCCGCAACGCAGAAACTTCACCTCTCGACCTGTATTTCGTGCGCGTTGAGCTGGCCTTCGAACAGGTCGACGATCTTGGTAATGAAATCGTCCAGCGGCATAGCGACACACTGCGCGTGGGTGCAGTCAGGGGCCAACGACTCCTGCGTACTGAGGGCAATACGTGTTGACGGCCAGAACGAAGAATCGGTGGGCCTGGCTCGGTGGGTCGATCCTCGTGTACCGCACGATGCGCGCTTCTACCTCTTGAGGATCCCTATGGCGGAGTAGAAAATAGCATGCAGACTGCGCAGTGCTGATCAGGTTGTCGGAACGCTGAACGAAACCAAGAGTCTTGGCGGCGCGCACGAAGTCGGCGTCATCTGCCTGCGCCATCGGCGATCCCAGCAGCGCGTGGGTCACTCCTATCGCGACGAAGGTAGTCGCCAGCGCACGCATCCTCATTAGGCTTCCGTTCTCTAGGAGTGAAGGGGGTGTTGACTATGGGCAAAGGTAGATGAACGCTAGCTGGCTGAGTACTGGATCCACGAACGTTGCCCCCACCCCGACGTACCCCGCGGCGCGCTTGTCGCAGGCGTACCGGCCATCGATGAGCAGCTCGCCGTCGCTGCGAAGCGCCGTGGGGTTGCGGCTTGCCGCGTAAACCTGGTGGGCGTGGTTCAGGTATTGAACTTCGCCTGGGGTCAACGGTTTTAGCGGCTCGGCATGTGCTGGCGGAGGCAGTGTCACACTGACGGTCACAGCCATTAATGCTCCGACCGTGAAATCCTTGCGATTGGTCAAATGGACCTCCTCGGAGTGTGATCTGACGGGTTGGCCTCGTACAGCGGAATACTCATCACGGCGGACTTAGCCATGTCTTGGTCGGCGTGACGAAGAATCGGTAGGGACCATGCGCGCATAAGGTGCTCGTATCGGCCATGGTGGCGCATCGGGTCCCGTTGTATTCAATGAAGCTGCGCGGGGGTAGATCTCGCTCGGCTTTTCCTGGGGGGAACTGAACGCCCAACAGCCAGTCGTAGCGTGTGACGATGTTTCCGTTCACCCACCCGATGTTGGTCGTACCCGACGGTGCACCGCGGATATCGCCCGTGCAACCAAAGCTGCCCCGGTCCCAGATGCCGCAGTTGAGTCCAAGTGGGGTCGAAAACCACACGCCACCAGCACTATTGGTAAAGTAGTCATCGTACTTCACCTTGTCATAGTAATTGAGGATGAGGTAGGTCGACGGGTAGGGACTCGTCGGGGCACCGTCGTTTGGCTCTGCGCGCGCCGCGGGCGGAGTGACGAGTATTAGTCCGCTTACGCACGCCGGCACCGCCAGCAAGTGGCCAAGTTGTCGGGCTGCAGTTCCAGGCCGCGCGGTCACGGCAAGTTGCCCGGCGACGATTCGTTTTCCGCTGTGTGCGGCACATTCCCGTAGCATGTCGCGTTTCCGAGATCGAGGATGCTCTCGCAGAGCACGCGGTTTTCCCTTGTGATCCGAACAGTCACGAAATGGCCTTGCAAGACCCGGGCGACGGTTGCCGCCGTCCGAAAGTTGGGTCGCCAATCGGCTCGCAGTTCGGCGCCGTCACCCGTGGGGCTCGTTGCATTGACCACCGGGACGGTCAAAGTCCAGGGCAACGGCACGTCCTGCAGCAAGTGCTTACCCGACGTGTCGCGGTATTCGACGCCTGCCAACTGTGCGACCGAGTCCGAGAAGACGTCGTAGGTGACGGTGTCCTCGGCGCACGCGACCGGTGGGTACACCAAGGCGATGAGGACAACGATCATCGGTACCGCCGTTGTTTGAATTCGCTTCACGTGGTTCCTTTCAGCGACAGACCGTGAGGTGTGGGCGACGAGTTGGCACTAGGCGCGCTTACGCAGCCAGCACAACTGTTGTCAGGATCATGTCCTTCTTGGCGTTGTACAGCGCGTTCACACCGAAATCTGTCCATGAGCAGTCCGGTATCTTGGCGAAACCTTGCAATATGGTTGCCTTTATCGCGTCGCTGTCGGTCGTCGCGGCGCCCGACAGGATCGTTGCTTTGCGGCCGCTGTAGCCGAGGTCCTTCAGTGGAGATAACGCATCGGTTTCGGGCTCGGCGCGTGATGCGTTGTTGATCCACCTATCGGTAGTCTCGTTGATCTCTGCGGCAGCGTGGTCGATCACTGGGTCGGACCGCAACGGCCCGCATGCTCTTCCCCGCGCCGCTGCCACGGCGGCCCGAAGGCTGTCGGTGGAATCCGCCATCGCCGTGGGCGCCATGGCAGTGCTCAGGATTGTCAGAGTTGTTGTGATCAAGCATATTCCGAGTCGGGCGTGGCGGCGCGATAGGGCGTATCGCCGACTGTGGCGGCGGGCCAACGAGTTGGGTGGCCGAGTCGGCGTCTCCTTCACTTCGCACACGCGCTTCATCCTTCGCACACATGCGAGCGGTGGATGTCACTGCCCCAACGCTTCGCTTTTTGCACCGACGGCCCGGTGAACCAATCGGGTTGATGCGCCAAGATCCCGTTGTTGACGTTGGACAGCTGCTCCCACAGTTTGAAAAAGGCCTCGCCTTCGTAAATGGGGAAGTAGCGGTCGCCGAACGTGTTCTGTGACTGGGTGAGGGACTGAACACGCGGTGTCAAGAAGTCGACGGCCTGGCCGATGTTTCCCGAAACGATGTCGACCTGCTGTTGGATGTTGTCCCGGGTGTAATCGAAATCCTTGCCGTAGTCATCGATTCGGTTGGTCTGCAGTCTGTCGATTTGAAAGCGGAGCGTGGCGTATTGAGCGTTGTACCACTGACACATCTCCCGCATCGCCGTGATGTCGGCGTCTGTGACCCTGTCCCTCGTTTGATCGTAGGGGAACGGAAACTTAGGGGTCCACGTCGACGCCGTTGGTGTCACGACGGGCAACGGCGTGATCAGGTCACTGTCTGAGGGCGGGTCGGGAAGGGGGACCTCGGCGTTGGGATCGGCGCTAGCCGGTGGCCCCGTCAGGATGCCGATGGCCCCGACCATCACCGTGCAGCCCACGGCGCAGGCACCGCGTCGAATTCTGTCTCTCCTGGCCGTCATGGCCCATTCCTCCTGACGTGTGCAGCTGCTACTTCTGCCCCATCGCTGAACCAATTCCGCCGACGTCGGTGATCAGCCAATTGCGGTTGCTGTCGATCGTTGTGCTGTACGTCGCCGTCGATTGCAGCGCCTCTGGTGCTTGTACGGTCTTTGTCCGAACGCTGACAAAACTGTCCACGATGTAGACGCCGCCGGTTGCCGACCTCACCTTGGCTACCAGAGGTTGCGCACTCGAACTCCACTGCAGCGGCACCAGAACCTGTTCCATGGAGGTGCCCGCGTCGGAGAGCTTCTTGCTGAGTTCCGGGCTCGTCCCGGCCACGAGTTTGACCTTCCAACCCTGAAGATCCTTGAAGTCCATCGTGGCGGCGTTGACGGCATAGTCGAGCGCAATGCGCTCTGCGTGCGCATTATCGGTCGTTTGCGCGGCTTGAGCGTCGAGCTGGCGGCGCGCGTCGGCGTACAGCCAACCCAACGTGACGGACCCTGCTACCAGTGCCAGAATCACCGCACCCAGGATGAGGTCCCGCAGGCTGACGGAGACCGACCGTTGTCGGCGTGTGGACTTCACACCTTCGGAGGACGCGTCCACATCCACCTCTTCGGATGGCTTCCGCTTCGCTTTGGTCGCATCCGGCTCGTGGGTAGCGGCGCCGTCGTCGGATTGGCGCTTCTCACGGACTTCGGTTCCGTTGATGGTCATTGTTTAACCTCTCTCGTAATAAATTTCGGGCCAGGCAAGCTAGCGCCCGTTCGGGTCATGGCCTGACGCGGAGCGTGATCATCCCGTCAGCTGGCACCTGCTGAAGGAAGTGCTCGAGAATCTGTCCGCTGTCGAAGTTCATTAGGGTCGCGGCGATGGTGTTGAGCTTCGGTTGGAACGCTTCGCCCAGTACCTTCAAGTCGCCACCGCTGTTATCCAGGAGGGTCTGAACGCGGTCGACGAGGTGCTTGAGATTGTAGAGGCCCTCGGGCTGGTCGCGACTGAACAGAATCGGCAGGTGCTTGAAATAGTCCTGCGAGTGTCCACCAAAGTCTTTCGCCTCGGGGGTGATGGCGGTGAGATCCGGGTTGACCCATCCGGAGTTGCGGATCAGTACCTGAAAGTTGCTCAGCAGTTCTCGCCCCTGGCCGTTCAATCCTTTGAGCATGTTGTTGAGCAGGGTGCTCGCACGTGCCAGGTTGGGTAGCACTGCGACAGGATCTGGCAATGCGGCGTCGGACTCGCCGATGATGCGTTTCAGTGCATCAGGGTCCATCTGGTGGAGTATTCGCACGACGCTCGTCGCCAATTCGGAGATGGACGGCGGCTGGACAACCGCATCCGTGGAGATGCGCTGATGATCCTTGAGCATGGGTCCGCCATCGCTGCGAGGCAACAACTCGATGTACGATTCGCCAAGCGCTGATAGGTTCTGCAACTGCACTTCGGTGTTGACCGGGATTTGGAATTGAGCGTCGACGTAGAAGTCGATGGATGCTGCGTTGGTGGCCGTCTTGGTATGGGTCACCTTGCCCACGGGCACGCCGCGCAGCAGCACATTCGAGTCGGCGACCAGACCGTTGACATCGGGGACCTCCATGGACAGATTGGTTCGGTTGGAGGGCGGCTTGATGCGGACTCCCAGCGACGCGAAATAAACTAGGACGATCGCGATGAGGACTGCGAAGACCAAATACGACAGGACGTCCTTCTTCGTGATGGCGATCATGGTGTAGCCCCCAGAATCCGAAGCACTTCTTGCACGTTGCCGGATAATTCGCGACCGTCAGGCCCGATGATCGAGGTGATGTTGATGGCCGGATACTTGTCGACCGGGAGGAACAAGTCGGTGAATATCCGCCGATATTTCGGTATCTCCGCTTCACCGGCCACCTTTGACTGCTGCAGCGCACCAATGGAATTGGCCAGCGAGTTCAGGAACGGAACCAGCCAGTATCCGCCGAGAGTGATGCTTCCGATACCGGGGAAGATGGTGGCTATGTAGTTCGAGCAACCTACGAGGTGCTCGAAGCCGCGTTGGCCCGTCGGCGAGAACAAATACTGCAATTCCGGGATGTGATTGTTCACTACAGCAGCCGACCTCGCCACACCGTCGAGCAGGACGTCGACCTTGTCGATGTTGTCCGCAAGGGCCGTCAGATCGGTCTTGACCCGACCTGTCAGAATTCGTACCTCGTCGCTGGCCGGCACCACGCGGTTGAGGCGGATGATAGTGTTTTGCGCCCGCTGAATCGACCCACTGGAGACAAAGTTCGCGAGGCTGGCAACAGTGTCTTCTAGCTGTGGTGGGGAGGTGGTCTGAGCGAGGGGAATGGCCGCGCCCGGCGTCAGCGCAGGTGCGGGCACGGACCTCGGTGTCGGGGACTGGGTCGTACCGGCGGTGGGTCGCTCAAGCGCAACGTAGATGTCGCCTAGCACCGTCGCCTGCTGCAACACCGCATGGATGTCGGACGGGACGACGACACCGCGCCTCATGCGCGCGGTGACCTCCACGTCACGGTCGGTGAGGGTCACCTTGGTCACGACTCCGACAGTCACGCCGTCAAGCACTACCTTCGCCCTTCCGGGCAGGTTGAGCACGCTTTGGAACTGCATCACAAGGTCGTACCCGTCGTGATAGGACGGGCCCGGCTGTGGTAGCGCGTCGACGCTGATCGCTGCGCAGGACGAGACCGAGACGGCCGTGGCCGTGGCCGCGGCCATGGCTCCGGCGACGAGTCGGGACCAAAGTGTCATTTGTGGGCCGCCATCGTCAGGACGTACTGCAGGAGAGCCACGTCCACCGCGTAGGGTGTCCCCTTGACGTTCGCGCAGCTACCCGGCACGGACGCATTCATGATGTTGCACTGGAGGACGCCGTCGGGCGTACGGATCCGATACAACGGCGGCCGGTAGTGAAGAGTGAAGTCATGGTTGTTGGCGAGGTTTATCAGGCCGTTGATCACGCGGGGCGCCACGTTGAGCAGGCTCGCGTAGAAGGGAGCGCGCGGACTGGCCTTCCTGACCACCACTGAAATCGCGTCGAGTAACTGTTGAATCTGCGGACCGAGCTCCTTTTCAATGGCCGCTGCAGCTTCCACGACTGGGATGATCCCGTCGAACAGGTCCGTCGCGCCCTTTAAACCGTCGTCAACTTCTCGCGCGACGGAGAGCGCTCCATCGTCGAACACGCCCTTCAGTGTCGGATTGACGTCGACAAGCATGGTGGACAGCTGCCTGAGGTTGCGGGTGATGGAGCCTAGGTCACCGATCGCCTGGTCGGGCGACTCCACCACCGACGAGGTGGTGGTCAGCAGCTTGTTGGCGTTTGGCCCTTGGGAGCGAGACGCCTCGTCGACACCCCGTACGAGGTCACCGATGTTTTGCGATCCCGCCGGGTTGATTGAGTTGAGGAAGGTGGTCGACGATCCGATGACTTCGGACAAACTCTTCGGAGTCAATGATCGACCGAGTGGAATGCAACCCCCCGGTGGCAGGTGTTGGCCTTCCTGATAATCGCCGACCAGTTCCAGTGCCCTGTCCGCAAGGATCGAGGTCGACCTGGTGACCGCCTTTGCGTCCGCTGGGATCGGGCGTCCGCCGTCGATCGTGAAGTCGACGCGGACGGACTGCGCGGATGGTGTGATGGCGGCGATCTTTCCGATCGGATAGCCCAGGTGGGTGACCGGGTTGTCCACGTATAGCCCGACGCTGTCGGGCATGACCGCACAGTAGTCGACGGCCTGCGATTTGGGGGGCGACGTACACGATGCGTTTGAGAGCGCGGCCACCACGGCGACGAACGCCGGCAGCGTTCGCCGGAATCGACGCGAAAGCGGTGCAAGCATCAGCACGCGCTTCCCGGGACCGGCACGCAGAGGTCCGTCGCCAGTAATCCCGGATCGGCGTTCTGCGCGTTCAACACACGGTCCAACAGATTCTGTGTCCGCTTGAGGACGCGAATCGTCACCCCGTTACGCTCGACGAACAACCGACCTCTTTTCAGGAAATCTCGCACCCGTTGGATGAATTCGACACGGTGCCCTTCATAGAAATCACCAAGGGGCTTCAAAGCCTGGAGGACGTCAGCCAGTCCTTGGACCGTCTGGGAAAGCCCTTTGTCGTAGATGACCATTGTCTGAGTCAAGATCGAGACCTTTCTGACGAGTTGCTCGAATTTGTCCCGATAATTTGACAGTGACCTTATGTATTCATCCGACAAGTTCAGGATCTTGGTCACTTGGCCTCGCTGCCGTTCAACCGTCGACATCAGTGCGTTGCCGGCGTCGATGGTGGACGAGATGACCTGGATATTCGTTCCGGTCAAGCCCTGAGAGATTTGATTGAGCGATTCGTTGACCGGCGCCGTATTGACCTTCTGGGTGATCTTGGTGGTGTCAGTCAGTGTGCGGATGAGGCTGTACGGCATCGTCACGCGTGACAGCGGAATGGGTTCTGGCCCCAGTGGAGCGTTACCCATCGACACAAGATTGACGTAGTATCCCCCGACGACAGTGAGCATTCGAACGTCTACTTGCGACTGATCGCCGACGAAGGCGTGATCATCGATGCGTGCCTTGACCAATACCTGATGTGGCTCCAGCGATAGGCCCCTTACCGTTCCCACTTTGATGCCGGCCATCCGCACCTCGTCTCCGACGCGGATCGACGCCGCATCGTCGGTGTAAAAGGACACGATCTGATCCTTGCCCGGGGGGTTGTAGTAGACGTAGGTCAGCACCAGTCCTACGACGACGGCGAACACCATCGCCGTGACCCCCCAGGCGAGCGGGCTGTGTGCCACCCTGTTCCACTTCAGCGATTGCATAGGACCACCCGTTGTCCGTTCAGCAATACGTCCATCGTCTCCGGCAGTTGAAAGTTGCCGCGCGAACACGGCTCCACCGCGGTTCCGTCGCCGCCTGGTGGCGGGATGTTTTCGTTGATCACGGGCACCAACTTGAATGCGTCGAAGAAGTTGTCGAGATTGCTGAATGCACGGTCCAATGCGGTGTCCACGTTGATTCCATTTCTGAAGCCGGCATTGTGGAGCAGGCGTGTAACGGGATCGAGAAAGTCCTTGCTATAAATGACATCCTTGCGAAATTCGTCCAAAATTCCGTTGATGGCGTCGACCGGCTGGTTTACCAGGTCGATGAGGTGAATGAATTTCTCGGACGTGCCCCCGATGGCCTCGGCCAGGCCGGACAGGTTGTTCATCAACGTTGCTATCACCTGTTGGCGGTCCGTCACGAATTCAGTCAGCCTGCGAATGCTGTCCAGAAGGGGCGCCAATCCGCTTCCGTCACCGGTCAAGAACGATGCCGCGTTGGCGGTGAAGGTGTTGATCTCGTCTGGACTCAACGTGGCGAGCACGGGCTGCAGACCGTTGAAAAGTGCAGTCACGTCGAAGGAGGGCTGGGTCATCGCGGTGGGTATCTGCGTCACCAAGTCAGCGCCGCGATATCCCTCAGCGGGGTTCGTGACATCCATGTAGCGGACGCCGGTCAGGGCTTGAAACTTGATGGCGAGCCTTGTAGCTCTTACGATGCCGTATTTGTTATCCAGAGTGAACCTGACCCGGGCGAGGTTCTGTCCATTGATTCGGGCGAGGTCGACTGACTCGATCTTTCCCACCCGAACGCCCCGGACGCGCACGTCGCCGTCGGGATGAAGCCCGGATGCGTCCGTGTAATCGGCGAGGTATGTCCGCGTATTCACATCCACGGGATTGACGATGGTGTTCGACAGCAAGATGAACAGCACGACGGAGACGATGATGGTTACACCGATCCGCCACATCGCGGCTTTGAGACTCATCGGGTTCCCTCCGTAACGAGTCCGATCGGTGCAGCCACGCCGGGCAGGCTGTCCAGGAGGACCCGGACCGATATCGCATGCTGATCGCCATTGCCGGCATAGAGCCGCTCGAATCGGGAACGCAATTCCGCGAGTTTTTCGGCTACGTCCCCCGGTCGCAACAACACGGGTCCGGTGTCCGTAATTACCTTAATTCCGGAAATCAAGGGAAGCAGGTCATCGACATGGCTGCTGAGGACTTTACCCACGACGGCGAAGAGTCCCTTTTGCGCTGCGTCCAAGCTGTCAAGAAAATGCGCTTTGAAGTAATCCTCTGAAAAGTCACCCAAGCTTGGGGTAATCGCATTCTGCAGGAATGGATACTCGTACCTTGGGCCGGCGGACGCCGCTGGTTCTCGGATCTGTCCGGGGTAATAGCTGTAATCGATGATTCGCCTGCCGGCAATGATCGCCTCGTCCGCGAACGGCGGAACGGCTGCGATAGCCGACGACAGTTTGGTCACCTGGTCTTCGGTGGAGTCCGTCTGCACGGCTTCGACCGCTCGGGAAATCGTCACCGCCGTTTCGAACAACGGGTTGAGTCCGTCGGTGTAGCGGGTTACGCGATCGATGACCTGAATCAGCTGTGGTGTAAGAGCGGCTTCCGTGACGTTGCCCAACTGGTTGAGCAGTTCGGACAGGGTGAAGTTTCCTGTCGGCATCAGGGTGATCTTGCTTCCATCGCGGAGGGCTTGGCCGCCGGGTTTCGGGACGAGGTTGACGCCTGGCACGCCGAAGTAGTTGATGGGCCGAAAATCTATGTGCACTGTGTTCGTCAGGCCCCGGGTGGGTTCAGTCTCCAGGTCCGTGTCGAGCTGCACTTCACCGCTGGCCGTGGTCTTGACGCTGGTGACCTGGCCGACCTTGACGCCGTGCAGGACGACCGCTGTTCCCGCCTCTACACCTTGTCCGACGTACGGCGTCGTGATGGAAATCGAGAACAGCCCCTTGGCCCGTCCACCGAATGGGTCCAGGACGGCAAAGCCAACGGCCAGGGCAATGCACAGCACCACGGCGCCGCCGATGGCCAATAGCACTTGCTCCTGGTGTTTGGACGATCCTCTTAGCACGAAATGATCCCTATCCCTTGAAGATGAATTCGGGCCGGAGACCCCACAGCAGCACGGTGGTCGTGAAGTCCAGCACGACGATCACCACCAGACTCGCGCGTACGGCCCGACCTGACGCCATACCGACGCCGACGGGGCCACCCGAGGCGAAATAGCCGTAATAGCAATGGATCAACGTCGCCGCGACGCAGTACGTGCTCAACTTGACCGTCGAGTAGAGGAGGTCGACCGGGTTGAGGAACATGACGAAGTAGTGGTTGTAGGTGCCTCCGTGTTCACCACTGAAGACGACCACCACCAGGTCGATCGTGTAGAACACCCCCATGAGGGTCAGCAGATAGCCGGGTATCACACACGTCAAGGCGCCGATCAGGCGAGTGCCCACGACGAATGGAATTGGCCGCAAACCGATGGCTTCGACGGCGTCGATCTCCTCCGAGATGCGCATGGCCCCGATTTCGGCTGTCATTCGTGTGCCCGCCTGCGCCATGAACGCGATTCCGGCGACAATGGGTCCGAGAATGCGAACGGCACCGATGCCGCCAATGATGCCCGCCAGCGGCCCGAAGCCCAGGATGTTCAATACGGCGAGCGCCTCGATGCCCAAAGAGGCGCCGGTCGCAATACCAAGAAGGAGCAGGACGCTGATCGTGCCGCCGTCGACGATCAGCGATCCTCTGCCCCACGCCATGCTGATCGTCGCGGCAAGCGTCTGCCGGGAGTACTTACGGACTGTCAGCGGCAGGTAGAACAGCACTTCAGCAATAAACAGGGTCCACTGCCCTAATCCGCGCAGCGGCACTTGAACCGTCTGCACGGCGACCGTACCCGCGCGGCTGAAGGTGGAAGGAGCCGCCATCACGCCACCGCCGTCGGGAAGAACATCGTCGATATCTGCGTGATTGTGAGGTTCGCGAAAAGGATGAGAATGACGTTGATTACGACGGCCGCGTTCACGGCGTCGGCCACTCCTCGCGGACCGCCCTTTGCTTCCATTCCTCGCATGGACGAGACGACCGCCACGATCGCGGCGAAGATGAGCCCCTTGCCCATCGCGAAGTAAACGTCAATCATCTTGGCGAACGTTCCGAACGAGTTCCAAAAGCTTCCTGGTGCCACGCCACTGACCAGCACAGAGAGAAGGAATGCAGACGCCGTGCCCGACACGATGATGACCAAGGTCAGGATGGGGGCAATTAGCAGCAACGCCAGGAATCGCGGCACCACCAGACGTCGGACCGGGTCTACGCCAAGCACCCGCATGGCGTCGAGTTCTTCGCGGATGGCGCGCGCCCCAAAGTCGGACGCGATGGCCGAGGCCGCGGCACCACCCATCAGCAAACCCGCGGTGACGGGCGCCCCCTGCCGTAGTACGCCCACCCCGCTCGCCGCGCCTAGTAGTGCCGTCGCACCCACCTGGGCTACCAGCCCGGAAACCACGACCGTGACAATGCCGCCAATCGGTATCGCCATCAGCACTGCCGGCGTCGCGGTCACCTTGAGCAGTGCCCAGGCCTGCCAGAAGAATTCCTCGATCGGCAGTCGAAGGGTGAAGGTGTCAACGACGGCATAACGAAGCACGTTGACAGCGAGGCCGACGCCGCGGCCGGTGGTACCCGCGGCCGCGACTGGCACCTTGGCGAGCTCCGACGCCTTCCGCCCTGCCGTGGCCAGCAAGGACGGAGACTTCCGCGGTTGCTTGTGACCGCCGGGCTGACTCAACGTGGCGGGACGGCTTGCGACTTCTACCATCCGGAGACCACGAACGTGCTTGGTGCCGATAGGAGAGAAACGTGACGGCCCGCCGCTCGGTCGAAACCCCCCCAATTTTGCGCCTGGGTCATTGGCAGCCCGTCACAGCCGGCGGGCATCCAGAGGCAGGTCTGCGTCACGACGACCTCCGCACCACCGAACTCAGCCGCCTCCTGTGCGTCTTACTCGGCGCGGTGGACGGAAACAGGACGGCGAGGTAGGTACCGGTGAAGAGCAGGATGACACCCAAGGCGCCAATCCAGGCGAAGAATCTATTGATGGCGCGGTGCATGTGCTCTCTTTCCGTCTACAGCGATTCCATTGACCCTTGAATCAGTTCGAGGAGCGACCCTCAACCCATGGTCTCGGCGGCGGCGACCGGGTACTTGCTGGAGGGGTCGTATTGCACGGTGAACATGTCGACCTCAACTTTTCGGCTTCGTCTCAAAAAGCCATACATGTCGCCGCCGTATATCGCGTGGATTTCTCCAGCGTCGTCTTGGTACCAGCTCCGGCAGCCGCCACGGCTCCAGGTGGAGCCCGACATTCTGTCGTTCATCTCGGCCTTCCAGCGAGTGACGACACTTGCCTTGATGTCCAAGCTGGAGGCCTTCGCGTGACGCATGGCCTGGATAGCTCCAATGACGTAATTGAGTTGTGCTTCCACCATCACGAAGTTGCAGCCAGTGCCACTGTTTGGGCCCCACATCATGAATGCGTTAGGGAAGCCATTTATGCTCGCGCCCATGTAAGCCCTTGGGTTGCCCTGCCAGACTTCGGCTAGCGACCGCCCGTCGCGGCCATAGAGGTGATCGATGAAGGGTGGGTCCACGGCGTGAAATCCCGTCGACCAGATGATCGTGTCAACCTCGTGTTCGTTTCCATCGGCGGTAACAACGGAGTGCGCTCGAACCTCCCGAAGCCCGTGCGGAACCACTTCGACGTTGTCCTTGGCGACCGCCGGAAGATAGTCATTGGCAATCATGATGCGCTTACAACCCGTGTCATGCGTGGGCGTAAGGATTCTGCGTAAATTGCGGTCTCGCACGACGACGAGAAGATGCAGACAGCCTATTAAATTGAGCAGTCGAGCGATTCGCACATTGAGGTAGGCCCTGATGAGCGAGTCGGCAAAGAGGAATTGGCCGGCGCGAAGCAGACGCTGAGTCACCGGAAAGCGCCTGTAGATTGCGCGCTCGAGCTTGGTAGTGCGCCAGTCCGGTTTGGGCCACACCCAGCCCGCGGTTCGCTGAAGGTAGACCAACTTCTTCACGCGCGGCTGAATGGCCGGGACCAATTGAATGGAGGACGCTCCCGAGCCTACGACTGCGACTCGTTCTCCGGTGAGGTCGTGATCGTGATCCCAACGGGCCGAGTGGAATTGCGTGCCTTCGAACTTCTCAGTACCGGAAACCTGGGGGATCAGCGGCTCGTTGAGCGCTCCTACTCCGAACACGAATATTGGCGTAGAGAAATCGCCAGCGGTCGTGTCGACCAGCCATCGTTGGGACGATTCGTCCCAACGAGCCTGCGTCACTTCCGTACCGAGCATGGCTCGGTCGTAAACACCGAATCGCATTGCTACGTCCTGGATGTAGTCGAGAATCTCACCTTGCTTCGCGAACACCCGGGACCAATTGGGATTGGGTGCGAACTCGAACGAGTAGAGCGACGACGGTATGTCACATGCGGCCCCCGGGTACGTGTTGAAATACCACGTTCCGCCGAGCTGCTGGGCACGCTCGATCAGCACCACGTCCGTCAGTCCAACCTCCTTGCGGAGCCGAATGACGGCGGCAATCCCGGATATGCCACCACCGAGCACGACCGCGTCGACCTCTCGGCGCTGGCCGTGCTCGGCTTGCTGAAACACCATGTTGGATCCCTTTCGGACGCAGGACGTGTGCTCTAGCGCGTGCGGGACGCCGCTAAGTCAGCGTGAGATGACTAGTTAAGTCAGGCAATGATGACTTCTGGGTGTACAGCGTGTCAAGCCTCACACTTTGCTGCCCACGTGACCGAGACGATGAGCTGTGCTGAGCACCATCGATGCACCGATGCACTGTTCGTGAACCGGCGCGCACGGTGGACAGGCCCGCGTCTAGCCCGAAAAGTGGTTCGACCTGGGTTTAATCGTGATCTTCGCGCTTAACCATCCCGTGCAACATCAGGCTCGTTAATTCCGCAGCCGTCCGTTCGCAGTCCAGCGGCGATCCACTGACCTCGCCCTCCACCGAAATCCAAAAGCAGGTCGACACCAGCATGCGGACGCTCAGAGATTCCGAGAAAGCACGATGCTCCCAGTGCGGCAGCTCCTTCACCACTATCGCTTCGAACGCGCTAAAGGTAGGTTGCAACGTGCTCTTGTAGAATTCTGCGGCGTCTGAGGTTTTGCCGAAGAACAGCATCGCGACGGTTCGGACCACGTCGGGGGGAAGCGAGCACATCGCAAACACGACGTCGCGGGTTAACGTGGTGATGCGCTCAATGCGCTCACTCTCAGATTCACTAAGAGCCGCCTTCTCGGCGTTCTCGACTAGGCCATTGACTACTTCCTGGATGGGCGCCAAAACCGCCTCTCGGTAGAGGCCTTCTTTGGTCTTGAAATGGCGAAAGACCAGCGCCTGATCCACCCCGCACCGCTGGGCGATCGCGCGGACGGAGACGCCTTTTAAATCTCCGCCGGTTTCGAGAAACGCGGCACGGGCCTCAGCCAAGATCCGCTTGCGACGCTCAGCGGCGGGCAATCTACGACGAGGGGACATCGGCTGGTTGTCGTCGGCTGCGCTCACGCCTGCTCCTCCGCCGATCGGACGCACCGACGACACGCCGGATAATGGTCGTCGCCAGCAACAAGATCACCGTACATCCGCGAGTGCACAAGTCCCCCTCGTCCTGGGGTCTCGGTGATGCCGAGCGCGAAGCGGACCGTCGGGGTGACCAGTTGATCGGTGCCGACAGGCACGTACGTCGTTCACTCTCGTCCCCTCTTGACACACCGCCACAGTCTAAGTCATCCTAAGCTGACTTGAGAGCCGGTATGACTTGGCAACGACTGCGAGACCGCGGATCGCCGCAGTACGATCCACTTCTTCTTGATCGATCTCGATGGTTTCACGGCCGTCGATTGCAGATTCGGCCCTTTTCTCAGCAGTTCCGTTGGCACAAAGAGATAGGACGTTCTGATGGGTCGCGCCGATAACAAGGTGGTTCTGATCTCCGGCGGTGGTGGTGGCATCGGCGGAGAATCAGCGAGGCTCCTGGCCAAGGAAGGCGCCAGAGTAGCTATCGCCGATGTCCGGCTCGAGGACGCGAAGGCAGTCGCAGACCAGAACGGCAACAACGCTATAGCCCTCAACCTCGATGTAACTAGCGAGGAACAATGGGAGGCCGCAGTGTTACGCATCGAGGATGCCTTCGGCCCGATCAACGCCTTGGTGAACAGCGCGGGCATCGCATCGTACGGCCCGACGGAACATGTACCCCAGCAGGAGTTTCGCCGGCTCCTTGACGTCAACTTATTGGGCACCTTCCTTGGCTTTAAAGCAGCCTTGCCCTCCATGCGACGCGCAGGTGGCGGGTCGGTTGTAAACGTCTCCTCGTTGGCAGGCATGGTCGGCATGGCAGGGGCCGCCGGGTACACGGCGTCCAAGTGGGCCGTTCGCGGCTTCACCAAGGCGGTGGCCGCGGAATTCGGTCATGAAGGCATTCGAGTCAACTCAGTTCACCCTGGCGTGATCGACACACCTCTTGCTGCTGCCCAGAAGGCCATTATCGACCAGCTAATGCCGAATCTCCCACTGGGTCGCATTGGGAATCCCATAGAAGTGGCTCAATTGGTACTTCACCTCGTTTCCGACGAGTCGAGTTATTCAACTGGGACCGAGTTCACTGTCGACGGAGGCTGGAGCGCAACGTGAGCATGCAATTCGCCGCTACTCGACTGGAACCATGCGGCGGCGACTCAGTCGACGGTGGTCCGCGATGACGTCTTCCACGTGTCTCACGCCCCAAATGTTCGCCGGGAAAAGCGTTTTTGTGACCGGCGGCAGTAGCGGAATCAATTTGGCCATCGCCCGAAGTTTCGCCGAACATGGTGCTGCAGTCGCGATCTGTGCGCGGGATGCAGACAAGTTGCGTTCGGCTATCGCGGAACTGTCCCAAGCGGGTGACGGCCAAGCCCTTGGATTCGTCGCCGATGTCCGCAATGACGGCGCGGTCCGCGCGGCACTCGAAAGCGCCGCACATCAGCATGGTCCAGCAGACGTCGTCGTGTGCGGTGCAGCCGGAAACTTCATGGTGCGTGCAGAAGATCTGACGCCAAACGGGTTCCGTACCGTGGTCGACATTGACCTCATCGGCACGTTCAACGCGGCGAACGGAGCATTCGAACAGCTTCGAGCGACCCGCGGAAGTTTGCTCTTCGTCTCCGCTGGTCAGGCCTTCGTCCCATTTAGCCATCAAGCGCATGCCGGCGCCGCGAAGGCGGGTGTCGAGAATCTCATGCGCAATCTGGCGCTTGAGTGGGGGCGTTATGGGATTCGGTGCAACTCAATCGTGCCGGGGCCCATTGCCGGAACCGAGGGTGTCCGTCGTTTAGCGGCGGACGTCGGTGAGGAGGCGTGGGCGGACATGGTGCCGTTGGGCCGCTTTGGTACGACCGACGAGATCGCGAGCATGGCACTCGTCCTCTGCTCCCCCCTCGCCTCCTTCGTGACTGGGACGACTTTGGTGGCCGACGGAGGACTCGCATTGACCGGATCCGGCCGCTTCAATCAAGCGCTTGAGCGAGCGTGCTCGTGACAGGCCTAGCGGACGCGCCGATCGCCGTCCGACAACAAGGCGAGGTGCTTGCCATCGAGCTTCGGCGTCCTGACGCATTGAACGCCCTAACGGTGCAGCTGGGTAATGAATTGGTCGCGGCACTTGATCACGCTAATGACCCCGGCATCGATTGTGTGCTACTTACCGGAGCTGGGCGCGCTTTCAGCGCAGGAGCCGATCTTAAAGACCTCGAGGGGCCTAAACTCAATTCTGGAGCGCCCGACCTCGAAAGGGCATTGCGGGAATGTTTCAATCGACCTGTGCGGCAGATTAGGGACCTGCCTAAGCCGGTCGTCGCCGCCTTAAACGGTCCGGCAGTCGGAATTGCGGTGTCCTATGCGCTCGCTTGCGACGTGGTCCTCGCCGCGGAATCGAGCTACCTGCTGACGCCCTTCACCACTGTCGGGCTCGTTCCCGACGGCGGTGCCTCTTGCCTAGTGCCGGCTCGCGCTGGCTTCGGCAGATACAACCGCCTCATGTTCGGCGCCGAGCGACTTCCCGCACGGCTCGCGATGGACTGGGGCCTGGTTGATTCGGTACTTCCCGACGCGACGTTCCTCCAAGAAGCCCACGCCCTGTGCGACCGGCTCTCTCGCGGAGCAACCCAGGCGTACGCCTCGATCAAACGAACCGTAAACGAAGGTGTGTTGGCCGGGCTGGATGCCGCTCTGGAACTGGAAGCCCACCTACAAGGGTGTCGGGCGGAGTCTGCCGAGTTCGCGGCCGCAATCGCTCATTTCGCCGCGCGGCCACGCTGAGGTGCCGTCTCTCAGGTGGAGACGTTCTATAGACCAGCCCCGAACAGCTGGCGGCACCTGGTGGAAGGTTCACCCGCATTTCGTCACAGTGACGGTAGGTGGCCCACCTATGGCAGATTGCGCAAGTACGCCTTCCGCGAATCATGTGAGCTCCACCCCCAATAAACTCGCCGCTCGTTTCAGTATGTCCTTGGAGCGCTTAGGTTCTCGGTTTCCTGCTCAAGTTCTTTGATCCGCTAAGACTCCGCGATGCACACTACCGGCGCATACCCATGGTCGATGTCGGCCCCTCGCACCCAATAGCTCACCGACTCCACGCCCAGCGGGCGGTAGATATCGACCGGGACGACTGGATCGGACAGGGCGTTCCTGGCCCATTTGAGCGGCTGCGGGTTCAGGTTTGCCACGCGGTGGGCATATGGCTTCGTGCGGTGAACCTGGCGCGGTTTCTCGACCAACAAAACCTCACACTTGGGCCTGGTTGATGTGTCTCTGATCTTCGAGTGGGTCGGCGGCCAGGGTGTCGACGGTGAATCGTCGGGTGGCGGCGGCGCAAGCCTTGGTCGCGTACTTGGTGATCACCGGGAAGGGCACTGCCAATCCGGTACCGCCGCAGCGGCACGGGCGCGGGCAACCATCGCCCATCCCCTGTGTGCCCAAATGGCAAACACTGCATCAACGTCGCTGGCCGACAGCGACTACGGGGCCCTTGACACGTTACATCGTGCTAAGTCATCCTTAACTGACTTATTCCTGATGCGAGGCGCGTGCGTACGATCCGGCGGCTACGAGAGGTAAAGGTTTCATGCACTTGGGCGTCACTATTCCTATGAGCACTCAGCCGGTTTGGAAGTATCCCGAAATGGCTCGCGCAGCCGAGGATGCGGGCTTCGACACCGTATGGGACTTTGAACTTTACGAGAATCCATTGGTCGTTTTGGCAGCGGCCGCCATGTGCACGCAGCACATTCAATTGGGCACCGCGGTGGCGACTGCATTCAGTCGGACGCCGTTCGAGTTGGCCAACGCTGCGGCCGATGTCGACGATTTGTCCGGTGGCAGAATGGTTTTGGGCCTTGGAGCAGGCATACCCGGTCTGATGACAACCCTGCACGGCGCTCCGATCGATCGCCCGGTGAGCCGGATGCGGGAGTACGTCCAAGCGTTGAAATTGTGTTGGAACTACATGGCCGACGAATCGCCAGCGGCCTTCGACGGTGAGTTCTACCGATTCAATACTCCCCCTCTCAACCCTCTAGGCAGCCGGGGGTTGAAGCGTCGCATACCGCTGCTACTAGGCGGGATGAATCCGAGGATGATCCAATTGGCCGGCGAACTCGGCGACGGCCTCGTTGGTGGCGGATACTCGCGTAATTACGTTTCCGAAGTGGTGTTGCCGAACCTTGCCGAAGGCGCGGCACGCTCAGGCCGCGACGTCAAGGAACTCACTACGGCCACACAGGTCATCTGCTCGGTATCAACCGATCGCGATGAGGCAATCCGCCGGGCGCGGATCCACGTCGGTCAACTCGTCGCCAACCCGGTACAGGACGGCATCGTCGCGGCGCACGGTCTGCAAAAGGAAGTCCACGACGTGCGCCAGGCCCTCGCTCGGGGCGGGCCGGCCGCACTCGGCGATGTGACCGATGACAAGTTGGTTGAGACGTTCGCGATCGCCGGGTCGCCGGAAGAAGGCCGGGCGCAGCTGCAGCAGTGGGAAGGCCTTATCGGACATGTCATGTTGCACACGCCCTATGTCCCACCGCTGTCCTCAGACGAAACCGAAGACGCCTATCGCCAACTACTGGCAGCGTTCACGCGGTCGGCAGCGAACACATGACCCGCCCGATGCACCGCGGCATTGACCGTGAACTGAACCGGTCCGCGAGATCAACCGATCAGGTTCAGGCCAATGGACGACGTCGGACGGTTCCGGGTCTGGCCTTCGTTATCCACCAGAGAATCGCAAGAAGCGCTCCTGGATAACTGCTGGTATCCGTAGGCTTTGCCGTGCTGATGTGACGCTACCGCCAGTCCCAGTTGAAACCACAAATAGCGTTGATGGACAACGCACTTCGCATGCAAGCTGGGCACAACAGAGATTCGAGTGGGAAACGTCCAAAGCGAGCTAACGCTCAGGCGCGCTAACCAGATTCCCATCTTTATGGCGGATCCGCCATTTTCCCGTCACAAAGATCGGAATTCCGCCACCTTGGATGAGAACCTACAGTAGCTGCTGCTGCTGTTGTTGTTGTATGTCGAGATGCAACGAAGATTGACAAGACACGCCTGCCTACTTTGACAAAACTTCGGCGTGTCGCTAGAGCTTATCAATCTACGTTGCAAACGCGCAGGTAAACGCTGCCAGCTATTGGTCTGGAAGCGCTGGAGCGTTGCCGCGTACAACGGCCGTCTTTGGCGACGAGGGGCTGCTGACCATCGCCAACGATTACGCCGAGCCTGGTTGCCTTCCAGCAGCTTTATCACCTTGCGGCTATTGCTGAGGATGTGATCGCTGAGCGGCAGCGGGAAGCCGCGATGATGAAAGGAAACAGACGCGGCACTTCGCCGTTAGTTCGCGAGTAGGGATGGCCAGCGGGCTGTTTTCGCCACTGTCCAATGTCTATCTCCTTCGCGGTTTCGGCTCAGGGGTCATGTACAGCGTGATTGCCTCGCGAAGCCCGGCGAGGGCGTCATCGATATCGACGCGGGAGCCGAAACCGCGCTCGGCGTGTAGGCCCTGCAGCGCCGCAGGAAGCAACGCGCTGACTTGGCGGGCGTGGCGAGGGTCGACTGTGATTCCATCGAAGAATTCCCGAAACTGCTTGAGCCAGTTGTTTTCCAGCGCATCGAGCGCCTCGGCGGTACGGGGATAGTTCCGTTCGAGCTCGGCGCGGTCTTTGGCCAAGGCGGTGCGCAGATTCGCGACGGCCGCGTTGTACGGCGAGCCATAGGCATTCCAGAGCAGATCGATGATCTCGGCGACTCGCCTGTCGACTGATCCGGCAGAGGGCCGAGCCCAGATCTGCGGTCCTGCGGTGTCGAGAATGTGCAGGATCGTGGCGGCCCACAATCCGTCGGCGTCACCGAACTGGTACTGAACAGTTCCCCACGTGGCGTCTGCTTCTTTGGCGATCAATTTGACGCTGACCGCATCAGGCCCGCCCGTGGCCAGCAGCCGCAGCGCCACGTCGAGGACATGCTTACGCGACGACTCCCCGCGCCGGTTGGGACGCCGGCCAGCCCTGAGCTTGCTCTGAGGTGCAGTCATCGCCTCATCATAGGCGCCTTGTATTTTTCATCAAGACCTTTATTATACATCTGGAAGACTCAAGCTTCCGCAGCCTGATGCGCTTATTTTCAAGGTATCTGACTACGGATATCTAGCAAAAATAGCGACCCTAATCAAGGAGCCCTCAATGATCAGTTACAGAAGTTCCGATGCCTGTCGCCCTCAATGATGACCAGGCCACCCTGGCACAGACGGTCGCTGCTTTTGCCGAGCGCCACGGGTCACGGGAATTCACCCGCAAGGACAGGGACAAACACCAGGCCGGTGAGCGCCCGGACCACTGGCTGGAGTTGGCCAGCCTCGGGCTGCACGCGGTGCATCTGCCCGAGGAGGTGGGTGGTCAAGGCGGCTCGATCGAGGACCTCGCGGTCGTCGTCGGGGAAGCCAGCCGGGCCCTGCTCCCGGGCCCCCTTTTGCCGACGGTATGTGCCAGTGCGGTCGTGTCGAGCGCCGGCGTCGACGGCACCACTACCGACATCCTCAAGCGCCTCGCCGCCGGCGCTACGGCCACGCTGCTTGTCCCGCAGTCGTCCCTGACGGTCACTGAACGTGCGGGCCGGATGCGACTGGACGGCCGAAGCGTGGCGACACTGGGGGCCGCATCGGCCGAGCTGTTGGTCGCCGCGGCTCAGCCCGGTGCTCCTGACGCTGAGCCGCTGTGGTTCGTGGTGGATCGCCGAAGCCCCGGTATCGACGTCGACACCGTCGATGGTGTTGATCTGGGCCGCGATCTGGCAGTCGTACGGTTCGGTGACGTCGATGTCACCGACGCGGTTCGACTGAACGACATCGACTCCAGCCAGGCTGCTGACCTCATGGTGGCAATGATGGCCGTTGAGGCCGCCGGCATCATCGCGTGGTGCTCTGACGCGGCGACCGCATTCGTCAGATCACGCAACCAATTCGGGCGGCCCGTCGGTGCTTTTCAAGCCGTGCAGCATCGTGCGGCCCAGCTGCGTATCACCAGCGAGCTGTCAACCGCGTCAGCGTGGGACGGCATACGCGGGCTCGCTGACGCTCCCGAGCAGCGCAGGCACGCCGTGGCGGGCGCGGCGATCATGGCGCTGGGCCGAGTCGTGCACGCGACGGTGGAATGTCTTGCGCTACACGGGGCCATCGGCTTCACCTGGGAGCATGATGTGCACCTGTACTGGCGGCGAGCCATCACGCTGGCAGGGCTGGCCGGACCGGTGGAGTCATGGGAGACGCGCCTCGGCGAGGTCGCCGCCGACGGGCCGCGAGATTTCACCCTGACCCTGCCCGACGAGGAGTCAGAGTTCCAGAAGTTGGTGGCGGAGATCCTCGATCAGGCTGCCGCGCTGTCAAATCCGCACCCGTCGCCAATGGGGGACAACGACGCGGTGGCCACCGGTCCGCGCCGCACCCTGCTCGCGCAGCACGGTTTGGTGGCCCCATCCTGGCCGCGTCCCTGGGGGCTTGACGCCAGCCCGCTGCAGCAGCTGATCGTGCAGGAGGAGTTCGACCGCCGCGGCCTCGAGCAGCCGTCCATGGCCATCGGCCAGTGGGTATTGCCGGTGGTGCTCAAACACGGCACACCGGAGCAAATTCAGGCGTTGGCCGCCCCGACCCTGCGTGGGGAGCTGATCTGGTGTCAGCTGTTCAGTGAACCCGAGGCCGGCTCCGATGTCGCCTCGCTGAAATTGCGCGCCACCAAAACCGATGGCGGGTGGCTGCTAAGCGGTCAGAAAATCTGGACCACCCAAGCCCACCTGGCCGACTGGGGGTTATGCCTGGCGCGCACCGGAACCGAGGATTCCAAGCACCGCGGCCTGAGCATGTTCCTGATCGACATGACCAATCCACAGTTGGACGTGCGGCCGATCAAACAAGCCAACGGCCAGGCTGAGTTCAACGAAGTCTTCTTCAACGACGCTTTCGTACCCGACGCGATGCTGCTCGGAGAACCCGGCCAGGGCTGGGCGCTGACACTGGACACCCTTGCCCAGGAACGGTTGTTCATCGGCACCTACCGCGACACCGGCAACGAGCAACGCATCCGCCGCATCATCAACGACGAGCGCTACGCCGGGTCACGCGGCGATGCGTTGCGCACGCTGGGCCGCCTCAGCGCCCGCGGTGCCGCAATCGCGGCCATGAACCTGCGCGAAACCCTGCGGCGACTGCAAGGTCACAGCCCGGGTCCGGCTACCAGCATCGGCAAGGCGGCGGCCTCGATGCTGCATGTCGACGCCGCCGCGGCCGCGTTGAATCTCATCGGCCCGGCCAGCGCGCTCAGCGAAACACAATGTGAGCCAGTCTTTCACGAGCTCGACATTCCGACCTGGGTGATCGGCGGCGGCACCCTGGAAATCCAGCTCAACACGATCGCCACCTTCGTCCTAGACCTGCCACGACGCTGATGAGTTCACTCAACCCCAACATCGACATTGTCGCCGACGGGCTACACATGCCCGAATGTCCCCGCTGGCACAAGGAACGCCTGTGGTTCTCCGACATCCGCGGCGACACTGTCTACCGCATCGACGACGGTGGCCACGTCTCCCCCGTCCACCGGTTTCCCGACGGTGAGGAACCCGCCGGCCTGGGCTGGCTGCCCAACGGCGACCTGTTGGTCGCCGGCATGGCCAACCGCGTCATCTACCGGGTCGCTAACGGGCGCGCCACCGTGCATGCTGACGTGAAACCGCTTGCACCGCACCAGATCAACGACATGATTGTCAGCACAGCCGGCACCGCCTTCGTCACCCAGCTTGGCTTTGACCTCGACGCGCCCCAACCCAACCCGCAGCCCACCGTCGTGATCCGGGTGGACCCCGACGGCACCATTGGCACGGCGGCCGACGACCTGATCGTGCCCAATGGCATCGCCGTCGACGACAGCGAAACCACCCTCGTGATCGCCGAATCCGGGGCCGCGCGGCTGTCGCGGTTCGCCCTTCGCGGCGGTGTGCTGTCCGACCGCGCCCACGAGCCACTGCCGGCCACCGCGGCCGTCCCGTTCTGCGCGCCCGACGGGATCTGCCTCGACGAACAGGGCGGCCGCTGGGTCGCCGACTCCATCAACAAACGAGTATTTCGGGTTCGGGATGGTGCCATTACCGACGAGCACCTCTTCGATCAGTACGTGCTGGCCTGTGTGTTGGGCGGGTACGACCGCCGCAGCCTCTACGTCTGCGTCACCGACGCCTGGCACAAGTCCGACACCGCTGAGCAACCGACCGGCCGCATTCTGCGGATACCGGTCGACGTTCCCGGCGCCGGCCGCCCATGAGCGGCCCGTTGGCCGGTGTGCGCGTCGTCGAACTCGCAGGCATAGGACCTACACCGCATGCGGCAATGCTGTTGGCCGACTGGGGCGCTGACGTCATCCGGTTGGTCCGCCCCACGGCCGCGGGTTCGCCCGCCGACGCGTTCAACGACACCCAACTCCGCAACCGCACCCTGATCGCGGCCAACCTCAAAGACCCCGCTCAGGTCGCCGTGACGCTTGACCTGATCGAGCGCGCCGACGTGCTGATTGAGGGGTTCCGGCCCGGGGTGACCGAACGCCTTGGGCTGGGGCCCGCAGAATGTCTGGCGCGCAACCCCAAACTGATTTATGCCCGCATGACGGGCTGGGGTCAGCAGGGGCCTTGGGCGCGCTCTGCCGGCCACGACTTGAACTACCTCGCCGTAACCGGAGTCCTCTCGACCATCGGCACCGCCGAGGATCCCGTCGTACCATTAAATCTGCTCGGCGACTTTGGCGGTGGATCGATGTTCCTGGTGGCGGGCATATTGGCCGCGCTGCACGAACGATACACTTCTGGGCGGGGGCAGGTCATCGACGCCGCCATCGTCGACGGCATCAGCCAACTGGCCCACACCATTTGGTCGTTTCGACACCAGGGTATGTGGGACGAGCAGCGCAGCAGCAACATCGTCGACGGCGGCACTCCCTGGTATGCCGTGTATCGCTGCGCCGACGGCCGTCACGTCGCCGTCGCCGCTCTCGAAGACCCGTTCTATACCGCACTTCTCGACGGGCTCGGCCTGGATGCCGATCAGATACCTCACCGCGCCGACCGGGCGTCGTGGCCGAGGCTGCGGAGCGTTTTCGCCGATACTTTCGCTACCAAACCGCGCGACCACTGGGCCGAACGCTTCGACGGCTCCGATGCCTGCGTCACACCGGTGTTGACCCTCACCGAAGCGCTGGCCCATCCGCATCTTCAGGACCGTGGTGTACTGAAGCGCTACCACGACGCCGTCCAACCTGCGCCCGCGCCGCGTTTCGGCCGCTCGGGCTGTGCATCACACCGACCGCCGGGATCGGTGATCGGTGACCTCACCGACCAGCTCCAGGCGTGGTCCGTATGACACGCGACGTGCTGGTCGTCATTGGCGTGGGCGGTATGGGTCAAGCGATCGCCCGTCGCCTCGGACCTGGCAAAACCGTTGTTCTTGGGGATAACGATGCCGCGACGCTGCAACGTGCGGCCGCCTGCCTGACCGCAGAAGGACACCTCGTCGAACTGCGCAACGTCGATGTCACGTCGGCGGCTTCGGTACGGGATTTGGCTAGCACTGCAAGGGAACTCGGCGCAGTGTCCCAAGTCGCCCACACGGCGGGACTCTCGCCCGCCCAAGCACCCACCGCCGCCATCCTGGCCGTCGATCTCCTGGGCGTCGCCCACGTGCTCGACGAGTTTGCCACGGTGATCGCCCCCGGCGGCGCAGGCGTCGTCATCGCATCGATGGCCGGACATCTCTACCCGCCACTGCCTGCCGACCAACAACACGTGCTGGCACACACCCCGGCGGGCGAGTTGTTGTCGCTTCCGTTTCTCAGTCCTGAGCGGCTCACCGATCCGGGCTTGGCGTACGCAATCGCCAAACAGGCCAATCACCTTCGCGTAGTGGCCGCCCACTCCGAATGGGGTAGTCGGGGCGCGCGGATCAACTCGATCAGTCCCGGAATCATCTCGACGCCGATGGGACAACGGGAACTGAACTCCCCGCTGGGTGATGGGATGCGCGCAATGGTCGACTCGTCCTCCGCCAGTCGCTTGGGCACGCCCGACGACATCGCGGCGGCCGCCGCGTTCCTGCTCGGGCCAGAGTCGTCCTTCGTTACAGGAACCGACCTTCTGATCGATGGTGGCGTGACCGCAGCGTTGCGCTCGGCCGCGTCGTAGTGGCCCACTGTCGCTCTCTGCTGTCGCTGCTAGCCCGGGACCGGAATCGACTCGGGCACAGGACCGTTGGCGTGTCCGAGCTGCTACCAAAACCTGATGATTGGTCTAGAAGAACTGCAGCAACAACCATCCAAGCTGGCCCATGTTGGCCCCGGAAATGCTGGACGCCGAACTCACCACAGACACGCGGTGACTATCGAGGACCACCACGGGGTGCGACGACTCTCGCGGCCGCCTCGATGGCCGCTGCCCGACGCGCCGCGACGACGGCGGTGTCGTCGCTGAGGTCAGCCTGACGCGGCCAATGCGCCCAGGCCATGCCAATCCCGAACAGCATCACCAGCAACTCCATCGGTTCCCACCGCGCATCAACGTAACCGGCGGCCTGGGCCTCCTCGATTGCGCGCAGTTCGCGCCCGGGAATTTCGGGCCCGCTGGGCGGCGGCTCATCGAGTAGCAAGCCCTCCAGGCGGGCCCACGTCATCATGCGCAAATGCTCGGGGCGCCGGCGAGCGAGATCGAAGACGTCGCCGACGAACTCCGGAACCGCGTCGGGCCGCAGCGTCAGCGCTTGGAAGAACTCGGCTCCGTCGGCTGCCACCACCAGATGAAACAGCGCCTCTTTGTCGCCGAAATGGGCGTAAAGACGCTCCTTGCTGGCGTTGGCGGCCTTCGCGATCCGGTCGATCCGGGCGCCGGCCAAGCCGTACTGCGCGAACTCGGCACGAGCAGCGGCCAAAATCTCACCACGCAGCTCGGTTGCATTTCTCACAGCACAATCATAAACAAACGAACTAATTCGTTCGGTAGGGTGTGGGCAAAGCAGCGTCGTCGAACGTCAGGAGGCCCGCCAGCCATGACCATCCCCGTAAAGCCCGAACAGATCGTCAATCAGCCCGCGCGTGTGCAGACCTTGCGACGGGTTCTCGAGTCGGTCAATGACCGGGGTGCGCCCGCCGTCGATTTCTGCCGCCCGTATGTCGAGGGCACCGAAGAGTTGCCGCGTGACGGCCGATTCCTGTTGGTGGGCAACCACACCCAGGGTGGGATGGAGGTTTTCCTGATATCCCACTTCATCCGGCGAGCCATCGGAACCCGGGTGCGACCGCTGGCCGAACGTGGAATGGGCAATATGCGTGGCCCGTTCGGTGACTTAGCGGCCGCCTACGGTGCTGTCATCGGCTCACCAGAAAACGCTGGAGAACTGATGCGGCACAACGAAACCATCCTCGTCTTTCCCGGCGGCGGGCGTGAAATCGCCAAGTTCAAGGGCGAGGAGCACACCCTGAATTGGCAGGGACGAGCCGGGTTCGCCCGGGTGGCCATTGCCAACGATTACCCGATCGTGCCCGTGGGTCTGGTCGGCAGCGACGACATGTATCAGAGCTTCTGCTCCCGCGACAGCACATGGGGACGGCTCAGCCTGGCGCTGAGCGAAAAGATCACCGGGCGCAAAGACATGCCAATGCCGCTCATGCATGGGATTGGCCCTACCCTGATCCCCCTCCCACAACGGATGTATCTGCGCTTCGGCACGCCCATCGACACCACCACACCGGCCGGAGTGTCACACGATGACTGGGTCGCCAGCATCAAGCAGACCACTCAAACCTCGTTGGAAACCGCGCTCGCCGAGTTGCTCCAGATCCGCGCGAACGACCCCTACCGCACGCTGAACCCGTTGGCGCGGCGCCGCGCCACACACCCACTTCGCAACGGAGGCAACCGAACCCATGCCGTCGCCGATTGAGCGGCACCCATGCTTCCGCTGAACCATCTGCCCGATCTGCCAACCGGTCCCTGGCTGTATGTCGTACTGGCGGCGATCGTCGTCGCATCCGGTATTCCGGTACTCGGCTTGGTGATCGCGGCCGAACCGATCCTGATGACAGTGATCGTGCTCGCCGGCAGCGGCCGCTTGTCGATCGTGACGCTCCTGGCGGTCACGGTGGCCGGGTCGGTGTTGGGTGACGCGCTCAGCTACGGGCTCGGCCGGTACTTGGGCCCGAAGATCCTGCGCGCACGTATCTTTCGGCGCTCACGCCACCGCCTCGTCGGCGCACAACGCCGCGTCAAACGCCAAGGCACGATGAGTGCACTCTTCATTCAGCGCTGGATCCCCCCGACACGAGGATTGGTGCCCGCGGTATTAGGCGCCGCGGAAAAGCCTTTCGGCGAGGTCGTGATTTTTTCGGCCATAGCCGCTGCCGGATGGGGATCCGTCATCGTGTTCGGCAGCTATGTCGGCGGTCCGGCATTAATGCTCGCGATGCCCGCGCTGATTCTCCTCGTGCCCGCCGTCGACGCGGCCCGTCGCAGGCTGGCACCCCAGCCCACAGGATTTCCGCGCGCACTGCCAGGCGCCGCAAAGCCGTCCGCTCTCTTCTTTCCACTCGTAGCCGTCGCGATGGCCGGATTCGTCATGATGACGGGCAGCCATGTCGGCGGCCCCGCACTGATGCTCGCAATGCCGGCAATGCTGCTCATTGCGCCGGCCCTCCGCGCGGCACGCCGCCTGTTGAAACGAAGACGCGATCGACAAAGCCAGCCACACGGCGCCAAACCACCAGCGTCACACGGTCAGGGCTTGCTTGAGCACCGCGATTGTCTCGGCTTGCTCGCGCTGCGAAATCACCGCATGCTGGATGAGCACTGAGCCATGGAAAGTTCTAGGGAATAAATGCAATTCGACGTTGACTTGAGCTGCGACCAGTCCCAGGGCGTAAGCGATGCCTTCGTCACGAAGGGGGTCGAAATGCATGACCGAGACGTACGCGGGTGGTAGACCGGTCAGGTCCGTCGTCCGGGCTGGCGCGGCGTAGATCGAGACGTCGTCCGTGCCGGCACGGCCGGGGCCAAGGTAGCAGTCCCAGCTGACCACCGCCCTTGGGCGGTTCCAGAGCGGCGTGTCGATGTACTCCTTCATGCTCGTGCTGGTGAGCCGGTCATCGAGCTCGGGCACCGACAGGAACTGAAAGGCGATATGCGGCCCGCCGCGGTCACGGGCCAGCAGCGCTAGCGCTGCGCACAGCCCGCCGCCCGCGCTGGTGCCCTGGACGGCGATGCGTTGTGGGTCAATCGGCTAGCTCGTCAGCGTGCTCCGCCGTCCAGACAAGACCGGCATAAACATCCTCCAGCGGCCCGGGAAACGGTGTTTCGGGCGCAAGTCGATAGTCCACGGCGACCACGACGACGCCCAGTTCCTGGGCGAGCCTGACGTTGAGCGCATGTTCGGTCTCGAGATCACCGGCGATGAACCCGCCACCATGGACGCTGTAAACCGCGCCAGGGCCGCTGCGCTGGTCCGGCCAGTAGATACGCACGGGCACCGCGGGATCACCTTCGCAGCCGGGGATTTGACGGTCTTCGATCTGCAGGCCAGTGGTGTCCGGTTGCGACAACTGGGCAATCGCCTCTGACAAAAATGCGCGCATAGTCGCCGGATCGTCACCGTCGATCTCGGGAAGGAGCGGAACAACGGCGGCGATTTCAGGATCGAACGTGTAGGTCATAAAGCACTCCCGGGTCAGCTTAGCTTGACCAGCCTGAAAGGCAGTTCGATATCAAGGCACTTGTTTTGGCCGCAGGCGCTTTCGTTTAACCAGCGATGCATCAGAATATTCGTCGGACCCGAAGGCCCCCGGCGGCCAGCTAGATGGGGCGTCTCAAGTTCGTGTCATGTATGACATCCGTATGACATCTCAACTGAGAGTATGACACTCAATCTGGAACCTACACTCAGTGTAGGTTCTCATGCCTGATGTCATATCGCGCTCCCCCGGCATGCGGCGATGCCGGCCGTCTCACATCGTGTCATCTGCGTTTTGTCTCATATTTGGGTCATTTCTGCAGGGGCTGCATTCGGGTCGCGTCGGCGAGCTTTCGTCATCTATCGGCGCGACCGTCAGCATGTACTCCGTTGCCCACGTGACACCGACCAGTGGGGTGGGCACTTCGGCGCAAATCTGGTCGGATGTTACTTGCATTGCAGTACGGAAGTTGAACACGTTGTCCGAGAATAGGGTCAGCGCTCTTGCTGACGGGTAATCGACCGTATCCATGCTTGTTGTCCTCTTTGCCTTGTCTCAACTGGCGCTTACCCACCAGGGGCAGGAACCTGCGGTGATCACCGTCATTCGGGGCGATCTACGCCTGGCCGTCGACGCCGCGCGTTCAAGTACGACATCAGAACGTCTTCGGCGCGGTGATATTGCAGCGAGTCGACCCACAAGCGGTGAATCACTCGCCCTGTTCGTGACGCGCCGCCGGGGGCGGCGATGTAGCCGCCGACATCCGCCTCAGTCAGCAGGTGCAACACTGCTGCGATATCGCTTGGTTCGAGATCGGCCAATTCCGCCCATGCGCTGGCCCATACCCCGTTGTCGACGCCACCGGGCGGCAGCCAAAACATGATGTCACGGCCGGCTAGGTTCGGGATCCGACGTATCGGTGAACTCATGTAACTCTCCTAGTCCCGGCTAAGGCGACGAAATTTCACTCGATGCGGTCGAGCTCTTTCCGCGCCGAGCCTGGTGAGCTTGTTCTCTTCGTACGCGGCGAAGTTGCCTTCGAACCAATACCATTGCGCGGGAGCGGTTTCTGTGCCCTCCCAGGCGAGGATGTGGGTGGCAACGCGGTCGAGGAACCAGCGGTCGTGGGCGGTGATGAACACGCAGCCGGGAAATTCGGTGATCGCGTTCTCGAGGGATGACAGTGTTTCGGTGTCGAGGTCGTTCGTTGGCTCGTCGAGTAGCAAGGCGTTTCCGCCTTGCTTAAGAGTCAGTGCGAGGTTGAGTCGGTTGCGTTCGCCGCCCGAGAATAGACGGGCTGGTTTCTGCTGCTCTGGGCCCTTGAAGCCGAAAGCCGCGACATAGGCACGTGACGGCACTTCCACCGGCCCGATGTGGAGCACGTCGTCGCCGCCGGAGACAACTTCCCACGCGGTGCGGTTGGGGTCGACGTTCGCCCGATTCTGATCGACGTAGGCAATCCGCACGGTGTCGCCGATTCTGATGGTGCCCGCGTCGGGTTCCTCGTTGCCGGCCAGCATCTGGAACAGCGTGGTCTTGCCGACCCCGTTGGGGCCGATGACGCCGACGATTCCGTTGCGCGGCAGAGAGAAAGAGAGCTCGCGGAATAGGTCTCGATCGCCGAAGCTTTTGCTCACGTGGTCGGCCTCGATAACCAGACTTCCCAGCCGAGGGCCCGGCGGAATCCGGATCTCGTCGAAGTCGAGGTGGCGAGTTTTCGCCGCGTCTGCCGCCATCTGTTCGTAGCGGCGCAGCCGCGCACCGCCTTTCGCCTGCCGGGCCTTCGCCCCGGCGCGTACCCAATCGAGTTCGCATTGCAGCTGACGCAGCCGCTTGGCGTCCTTGCGCCCCTCTAGCTGCAACCGCGCGGCTTTGGTATCCAGGTAGGTGGTGTAGTTGCCCTGATATGGGTAGGCGCGGCCGCGGTCGAGTTCGAGGATCCATTGCGCGACGTTGTCCAAGAAGTAGCGGTCGTGGGTGACCGCGACGATTGTGCCGCGGTATCCGGCGAGATGTTGTTCAAGCCAAGCTATGCTTTCGGCGTCGAGATGGTTGGTGGGCTCGTCGAGCAGCAGCAGGTCTGGCCGCTGTAACAGTAGGCGGCACAACGCAATCCGGCGCCGTTCCCCGCCTGAGAGCTCGCGGACGTCGGTTTCGGCGGCTGGGCACCGAAGCGCGTCCATCGCCTGTTCGAGTCGGGCATCGAGATCCCAAGCATCGCGCTGGTCCAATTGCTCTTGCAGCGAACCCATTTCGCCCATGAGGTCGTCGCTGTCGTCCTCGGCGAGACGCGCAGAAATCTCGGTGTAACGGGCCAGCAGCTCCGCGGTGTGGGCCAGGCCGTCGCGCACATTTTCAAGCACAGTCTTGCTGTCGTCGAGAACTGGCTCCTGAGGCAACAGTCCCACGGTGACGTCCGGCGCCAGGTGCGCCTCGCCGTCCGATGGCCGCTCGCAGCCTCCCATCATCCGCAACAGGGCCGACTTCCCCGCGCCGTTGGGGCCGACGACGCCGATCTTGGCCCCGGGCAGGAACGACAGTGTGACGTCGTCAAAGATGACTTTTTCGCCACGCACAACCCGAGCGCGCTTTAGCTGATAGATCCACACCACGCCGACCGCCTCCCATGGATCGCTCTTCGTCCAGGGACCATCGGCGGGCCCAATCATGCGGGCCGCAATTGGTGGCGAGTCCCACCGCCAGCGCTCTTCCCAGGTTAGCTCGTCGATGCGGCCCCCTGCTAGCGCGGATTCGCCCCGATGGGAAGGTAGGGGTCAACCCGGACCCAGCCAGAGGCTGGGCGATCAGGACGGGCGTCGACGTTGGCGGCTAGAGGCTGGCGACGCTAGCATCGTGAAAGGCGATGAAGCTCGCCTCGACCGCCGCCCGGCTGATGGCTTCTACCCGTTGAACCGTGCACGGTAGAGGCAGGTGAGCGGCAAAATGGCCTCATTTAAGAGCATCCTGTTCATGCACCCGGATGCTGGCGCGGGCATCGATGATCTCACTGCGCCAGAGTGTTTCTCGGATCTGTATCTGGACCAGATTGTCAACGATGTCGTCCGGGGCAACGCTGACGAACATCTCGATCGCTACTTCTGCCTCCCGCTGCACGACAGTTCGGCTGTTATCTACCGCCATGACGTCTTCCGGGACGTGGAGCGTGACGACGTACGCGCGCCGATCGAAGCGTTCGTCCAGGGCATGCGTACCATGCGGCAACGGCTCGACCGGGCCGGGCGGCTCTGGCATCCATTGCAACGGCAGGGCTGGTTCGTGGATGCAGTCGAGGCATTTTGCGACGCGGTGGCCAGGCTGCGCGACGAATTAGAGGGCACCGCCCTGTCGTCGCAAGGTCTACGTGAGTTCGCCGATTATGTCGCGTCTTACGTGGATGGTGGTCGATTTCGGATGCTGGTCGCCGAAATCGGCGACATGCAAGCCGAATTGCGCAAGATCCGCTATGTGGTGCATATCGATGGGTTGAAGGTCCACGTCGATCGCTATGACGGCCAACCCGATTACAGCCTCGACATCGCCGCGACGTTCGAGCGGTTCGCCTCCGAAACGGTCAAGGATTATCACGTGCGGATGAAGGATTTCCCCGACATGAACCACGTGGAAGAGCAGGTCCTGCAGTGCGTTGCCAAGCTGTATCCCGAGCAGTTCAAGCAACTCGACGCATTCTGCACTCAGCATCGGACCTACTTGGATGCCACCATCGCACGATTCGACCGCGAGGTGAACTTCTACCTTTCCTACCTCGCATTCATTCGCCGCTTCACTGATGCCGGGTTGAGGTTCAGCTATCCAAGTATCACCGATGATCCGGGTTCGATATATGCCGAGGATGCCTTCGATCTCGCACTAGCGGCGAAGGCAGTAAAGAACGGTAACACTTTGGTGTGCAATGACTTTCGCCTCGAAGGATCCGAGCGGGTCTTTGTGATTACCGGACCCAATCAGGGCGGCAAGACCACATTGGCACGCACGATCGGCCAGCTGTCGTATCTGGCGACGCTCGGTTGCCCCGTGCCGGCCGGCGGGGCCGCACTGACGCTGCCCGACGATATCTACACGCACTTCGAGCGCGAGGAAACCCTGGACACGCTGCACGGCAAGCTCGACAACGAACTGGTGCGGATTCACGAAATCCTGTCACGGGCCACTCCCACGTCCATCATCGTGATGAACGAAAGCTTCGCGTCCACCACCGTGGATGACTCCCTGCAGATCTGCGCCGAAGTCCTCGAACGGATTATCGCGCTCGACTGCGTGGCGGTTTACGTCACCTTCCTCGACGAGCTCGCGAGCCTGCATCGAGCGTGCATCAGCATGGTCGCCGATGTGGCATACGACGATCCCACAAGGCGCACTTTCAAATTCACGCGACGGCCGGCCGACGGCCTCGCCCACGCGGCTGCACTGGCAGACAAATACGGTCTCGCGCGCGATGTGCTGGTGCGGAGGATTGGCCAATGAAGGTCCGATTGCTGCACCCCGAACGCGACATTGACTTGTCACCGCGGCTGCCCAACACGCTGACCTTTCTCACCGAGGATGATCTGGAGCTTCAGAGGCTCTACAAGGCCATGGGGGGCGGCGACTCTTTTCTGCTCGAGGTCGCCAAGAAGGTGGTCCCGCTCAGTGTGTCCGACCCCGACGTCATCGTCTATCGCCAGCACATACTTGCCGATTGCATGGCGAATCGCGATGTTGTCGAGCACATGTACGCGATCGCTGTCGAGGGTGACGAGGTGCGGCGCAAGGTGTACCTGGCCGGTTTGGTGTTCCGTGATCCCGGCCAAATCCTGAGCGGATCCGTGCGGCTGCTGGGACCGCTGGTGGATAACCTCAAAGAATTGCGCAGACTCTGCGACGAGCATGCAGACCGATTTCGTTCGGGCGGATTACGCCAGCTGACGACAATGATCGCCGATCACCTTACCGACGACTATTTGCAGCAACTCGTCGATCACCTCACCGAGCTGAACCTCCCACGGGGCACACTGCTTTCGGCAACACTGGGGCCGGGCAACAAGGGGCGCGATCACACGCTGCATGTGCCGCCGCGACGAGGCTGGTGGGACAAACTCACTGGAAACCAAACCGGCTATGGTTTCGAAATCGATCCACACGACGAGGCCGGCTCACGGGCGCTGGCCGATTTGGCCGGCAAGGCTCTCAACGACATTGCCAACACAGTCACCCAATCCGCCGACCACGTGCGAGGATTCTTCGGGCGGCTGCGCACCGAGCTGGCGTTCTACCTGGGGTGTGTGAACCTGCACGACAGGCTCACCAAAGCCGGTGTGCCGACCTGCTTCCCGGAGCCGACCCCCATCGGCACACGAACCTTCACATGCCGTGATCTCCGCGATGTTGGTCTCTGCCTGGCTACCGAAAAGCCCGTGTCCGGTAACGCCATTGACGCCGACGGCGCCTCCCTGATCGTGGTTACCGGTGCCAACGAGGGCGGCAAGTCGACGTTCCTGCGTAGCGTCGGCGCCGCGCAACTGATGATACAGGCGGGCATGTTCGTCACAGCGCGATCGATGCGCGCGAACGTCGTCAACGGCGTGTTCACCCACTTCAAACGCGAAGAAGACGACACCATGACGCACGGCAAATTCGATGAGGAGCTGGCCCGGATGAGCGCGATCGTCGACGTCGTCGGGCGGCAGTCGATGCTGCTGTGCAATGAGTCGTTTGCGTCCACCAATGAACGCGAGGGAGCCGAGATCGCCCGTGGGATCATTGACGCGATGCTCGAATGTGGCGTCAAGATGGTGTACGTGACCCACATGTATGATCTCGCGCACGGCCTGTACCGGCGCGAAGACACTGAGTATTTGTTCCTTCGCGCCGAGCGACGCCCCGATGGCGTGCGCACCTTCCGGATGACACCCGCCGAGCCCGAACCCACTAGCTACGGGGGCGACTCGTTCCGACGCGTGTTCGGTGCGTCAGCCGGCGCACAGTAAGAACCGCAACCAGGGTAAGCCAATTTGGTGTCATGCATGAGGATTTGGGGATCGGAATGTACGTGCTCACCGTCACGACCTTCGCGGACACCTGCTCGGGGCGCTCACGCACCGTCTCGGTCTACGACAGTTACCAGGCCGCGCGTGCGGCTGCCGGTGGAAGTGCTGCCGTGGACCATCTGATGGTTGACACGCGGCACTGCTCGAGGGTGGGCGCAGAGGTGGTCGCTGCGGATGGCGTGTTCGTTGATAGTGATGGCGTGGCATTGTTCGGTTTCCGCATCACGCAAGAGTCCTGATCGGGTTCGGGAGGCACCTGCCGGTGCCAGTTACCGCGATCATGCTGACTCAGAGTCGAATCGATGATCAACCGGCCGACGCAGCATGCCCGAGGCCAGAACCGCAACGAACATCCACGCGGCCGCATAGGCGAATGCGGCCGCCGGGGAAACTACCGCGTACAAAACCCCAGCAACCACGGTAGCGATGACATCACCGCCCGCCTGCACCACGCCCAAGAGACCGAATCCGCTGCCGCGCAGGTGGTCCGGTAGCAGTTGAGCCACCACCGCGGATTCGGTGGGTTCGGCCAGCCCGATGCCCGCCCCGGCGGCGCCGAAGGCCACCACAAGAAGCCATATGCTGTGCGCGCCCGCAGCGAAGAGCCCGTACCCGATCACGTACACCGCGGCCCCGGTGGCGAAGACGGTGCGTGGCCCAGCACGGTCATACCATCGGCCCGCGACCAACGAGGCAAGCGTCGCGATCACGTTGTGGCTGGCGTAAATCAAGATCGCAAGCGACGTGGCCGCGGTGACCGATCGGTATGGCGTGCTCAGCAGCTGGGTGCCACGGAGGATCAGCAGTGTGGTCGCGATGTTGCCAAACTCAAAAAGCGCCACCGGCGCCAGAGCGCGAAGCATGCCGGCGTCGCGCAAGGCCGCCAAATCGAGCCGGCGCCGCGCTGCTACACCGTTAGCACGGGTGTGCCGCCGGCCCTCGCGCGCCGCAACAAAGATCGCGATGGCGGCAAACACGCCGGGGATCGCGGCCAGCAGCAGAGCCGGGCGCACACCCACCCATGCCACGAGGCCGGCCGCCAGCAGCGGCCCAGCTACCGCGCCCAGGTTGTCGCCTGCACGCTCGAGGCCAAATGCTCGGCCGTGCGCGGCGGTCGAGGTCAGCGACGCCAGCAGAGCGTCGCGCGAGGGTGAGCGCAGTCCTCGCGACACCCATGCCAGCGCGCGCAACAACCCGGCCTGCCATACCGTAGCCGCCAGTCCGACGGCCCCCGTGGCAACAGCGGTGCCGAGGTAGCCACCGGATGCGGTGCGCGCTCGCTTGCGCGGATCATTGGCCAGCGGCCCGCCAACGAGCTGCATCACCCCGACCAGCGCGTCGCTGAAGCCGTCAATCACGCCCAGGGCCGCCGCGGAACCGTGCAGCGCGCTCGTCAAGAAAGTCGGCAGCAGCGCGGTCGTGATTTCGTGGCCGGAGTCGGAGAAGAAACTCGCCGCCCCGACGGCTCCGATACCGGGCGTCAACCAACGCTCGTCGGACCTCACGCGGGTCATTCGGGCTTGCGATCGTAGAAATCGACTCGCCACCCTGCGCTGCTGCGGCTGAGCTGGTTGTAGCAGGCCGTGCGCTGCTCGATGCCCTCCAGAGCGGGATCGAGCATTCGAAGGAGCGCGGTGTTGAACGCGTCATGAGACACCATGACCAGCGGCCCATCGCGGTATTCGTCGGCCAACTCGATGAACGCCGCCAGTGCGCGCGCAGCTACCGCGTCTGGGGGCTCGACGCCAGGTGCGGCATCGACGCTGCCGAACCGTTGTTCAACCTCGGCGCGTGGCTGACCGGTCCACGGCCCATAGTCGCGATCGTTGAGCCGCTGATCGACCTCGACGCGGACGTGTGCCGCGGCGCCGATCGCTTCTGCGGTGGATACCGCCCGCTGCAGTGGGCTGCTGATAACCACCGTCGGCCGAAACGCAGCGAGCGCCGCGCCGAGCCCCGTGGCCTCCGCGTGTCCAACGTCGTCGAGCGGGGGGTCGGATAGGCCGCGTAATCGTCCGTCAGCGTTGAGTGCGGTGCGTCCATGCCGGGCCAAATAGACCCGGTCGATACCGCCGGCAGGCATGGCTCTCCTTCCGTTCGTTAGGAGCCATCAACCCGTCTGGGCGGTTCGGACACGTAGCGTCATCCCGGCGGAGATCCATCACCGCGAGCCAGCCTACCGGCCAAGCCATGCCGGTCGCCAAGGAGCGACGCGGGCCACCCTCGGCGCGCCCTCAGCAGCCGGCCGCAACGGTGTCTGCTTGACCGGCTGAAGGACTGTTGATTAACTGATACCAACTGAATGACTGGCGATGGTGCCCGCCCGGAAGGTGACTTCCGAACCGCCACAAGGCTGATGGCCCCTGCGAACAAAGGAGTCGCAGGTGGCCTTTATTGCTTTTGGGACGCGCCCGGGCGCGGCAGCTCGATGACATCGGTGGAAGATTCGCCGGTTGAATTGCGTTGTGGAGTAGCGGTCGTCCGTGGTGATGCTGTCCTGTTGGTGCAGCGTCCCGATCGCGGTGATTGGGTACTGCCCGGCGGCCGCCCACACCCACACGAGGGGCTAGCATCATGCGCGCGGCGCGAAACCCGTGAAGAGACGGGTCTCGACGTCTTCCCAAACAGGTGCGCCCTGGTCCTAGAGGTCAATGACCCCGTCAACCATCATCGCGTCGTCGAAATCGTCTTCATCGCCGAAGAATTCGACACCGCTTCGCGGCTGGCGGGCGAACCGGGCCGTCAGCCCGCATGGGTCCGATGGGACGAACTGAAGACACTCATCCTGCGCCCGCCGATCGCCGGCTTCCTCCCCGACCTGCGCCGCGGCGGTTACGCCCGCTACCTCGGCAACATGTGGCGCCCGGATTGGGGCGATCGATGACGAGTCTGCCGCTGCCGTTCGTGCAGGTGCTGCAGGTGCTGACCGTGGTAGGCGGCGCACCAGTCATCACCGGGTTCATCGCCTGGTTTGAGGCGAGGCTGCAGGGCAGACGTGGGCCGCACATCCTGCAGCCATATTTCGACCTGGCCAAGTTTTTCTCGAAGGAAACACTTGCTCCGGTCGGGGCGGGGCCGTTCTTCCGGCTCGCGCCGGTGGTCTCCTTGGCGTGCTATCTGACGGTACCCATGCTCATTCCGGTACTGACCAGCTACCCGCTACCGCTGGGCTACATGGGCGACATCCTCGGCGGCGGCCTCATTCTCGCGTTCGCGAGTTTCATCGTCGCAGTCGCAGCGGCCGAAACCGGTGATGCCTACGCACAATTGGCATCCAGCCGCGCCAAAACCTTTGCCGCGATCACCGAGCCAGTAATGCTGCTGGTGTTCTTCACCGTCGCGTTGATCACCACCACGGACCTACCCTATGTACTCGGGGCGACGGTGCGCAGTGGTCCTGACCAGATCGTACGACCTGCGCACCTGCTGGCCTCGGCGGCGCTGTTCATGGTGATCCTTTACGAAACTGGGCGCATCCCCGTCGAAACCCACACCGGTACTACAGAATTCGGGATGATCGAAGCGGGCCGGCCGTTCGAGTATTCCGGCCCGGATCTCGCGCTGCTGCACTGGGGGTCGGCGGCCAAACAGCTCGTCCTGTATGTGATCCTCCTCAACGTCTTCGTCGCCCCCTGGGGAATGGCATCGACCACACGTCCACTTGACGTCGCGTTGGCGGTCCCGGCACTACTAGGCAAGGCGGCGCTGCTTGGATGCGTGATCGCAGTGTTGGACAACAGTTTCGCCAAGCTGCGGTTGTTCAAGATCACCGAGTTCGTCTCGGCCGCCCTACTGCTGTCCGTGCTTGCGGTGTTCACGCTGTATTTGGGAGGTGGCTAATGAGCGTGCTCGCGGCCAGCCAGACCGTGCCCACCGTCTTCGACGGCATCGCTAACACGGTCGCTGTTGTTGTGCTGCTCCTCGAATTCGGGATGCTGCGCGCGACGCTGCTGCGCTCCCAAGTGCGCCTGTACGCGGGACAATCCCTGGCGGTGAGCGTGCTGGCCGCGGTCGTTGCCTACGGCCGCAATGTTCCCGAACTATATGCACTGGCAGTCCTTTCTTTACTGCTTAAGGTGGTCGTAGTCCCCTTGGTTGTGCTGGCGCTCTTGCGCGACGCACGCGCGGAGATCGCCGGCAGCGGCGCAGTTGGAGTGGCCAACCAGGTGCTGGTGGCCATCGGTATCACCGGCTTCGGGTTTTTCTCCGTCGGCATCCTCGGGATTCACTCATCGGTGCTACCCACAACCGCGCTGAGCCTCTCGGTGGCCGTGGTCCTGGTCGCGTTCGTGCTGATGATCATGCGCCGAGACGTCGTTAGCCAAGCCATCGGATTCTTCTCCCTGGAGAACGGCGTTTCGCTGGCCAGCCTCGTGGTCGCGGCAGGCATGCCTCTGATTCTCGAAGTGGCGTTCCTGTTCGATCTGCTCGTCGCGGTCGTGGTCTTCGGCGTGCTGATGCGCACTCATCACCGCCGCACCCGCTCACTGTCCACCGAAACCCTGGACCGGTTGAGGGGTTAGCGAAATGTCTGTGCTGCTCGTGCTTCTGGTCGTGGCGCCCGCGCTGACAACCCTCGCCTGCGTCGTGGTACCACGGCGAGTTGCCGCAGCGCTGACGGTGGCGACCGGCTTTGCCACTTTTGCATTCGCGGTGGCGCTCATCGCGCCCGCGACCGATCACACATTGACGGCACTGCGTTACCTGCGCGCCGATGCGCTGTCGGTTGTCTTCGTGTTGGCAACCGCCTTTCTGTACATGACGACTGCCATTTACACTGTCGGCTATCAGGCCGCCGAAGCCGCTTCGGTCGCGGCAGGCGCCGAAGACCGGCGCATCTTCGATCGCTACAGCAGGCTCTTCTACATCGGCCTCAATGCGTTCGCATGGTCGATGCTCGCCGCGCCGCTGGTCAATGGGCTGGCGCTGCTGTGGATCGCCGTGGAGATCACGACCGTCGTCTCGGCGCTGCTGGTGGCCCTGGACGATACTGAGGGCGCCACCGAGGCGGCATGGAAATACGTTCTCATTGCTTCGTCAGGACTCGGCATCGCCCTGCTGGCAACGATTTTCATGTACTACGCCGGTTCAACCGTGCTCGGCGAATCCTATGACTTGGCGTTCGACCCGCTGCTGCGCGGCGCGGCGAACATGCCACACACTCCGGTGGCGCTTGCCTTTGTGCTGGCCGCTGTCGGGTTCGGCACCAAGGTCGGACTGTTTCCGGTGCACACTTGGCTACCCGACGCGCACGCCGAAGCCCCCACCCCGGTCTCGACGCTGCTATCGGGATCGCTTCTGGCGGTGTCGTTCTACGCGATCCTGCGGTTTTATCAGGTCGCCATCATCCCGCTGGGCGCCCGCTTCCCGCAGTTGGTGTTGCTGGTATTCGGCGCGGCCTCCCTGCTGCTGGCGGCGCTGTATCTGCTGGAACAGCGTGACATCAAACGGCTGCTTGCCTACTCGAGCGTTGAGCACATGGGCATCTTGACGATCGGGGTGAGCTTCGGGGTTCCGCTTGCCGTGGCCGGTGTGCTGCTCCACGTGTTGGCCCATGCCGCGGCCAAGGGCAACGCGTTCATGGGCGCGGGGGTGCTCGTGCGCAAATACGGCACCAAGGAACTTCACCGCATTCGCGGCGCAATGTCGCGGCTGCCGTGGTCGGCGCCGATGTTCCTGTTGGCGGTATTCGCGCTCGCCGCGATGCCGCCATTCGGGGTGTTTCGCAGCGAATTTCAGATCATCGCCGGAGGGCTGACCGATCGTCGTAACGCCGCTGCGGTGGCCTTGGTATGCCTGGTCACTCTCGCGTTCGCCGGGCTCACCGGCGCCACCACGTGGATGCTGTTCGCGCCCTCGCGCGCCGAGGGCCCTGGTGCCGCGACGGCCGCCGCCATGGAGCGCGGCGAGCCCAGCGCCTGGATGGTGGTCCCCGTAGTGATGGGTATCGCGGCGCTGCTGCTGCTCGGGCTGGCCCCGCCGGGTGACCTGATCGAACTGCTCACGCACGCAGCGAAGGACGTTGCGGGAGTCAGCCAATGACCACCGCGGCCACGATGGAAGTTCGACTGCCGCTTCCGGAATGGCGGGCCGAAGTACTAACCCGCCTTGGTGCCGGGGCACGCTTCGGGGGATTGTATTGCACCCATAAAGACGAGGACGCACAACTGCGTGCCCTTCTGGTCACCCGCACCGGTGTCGACTGTCTATCCGCGGTACTAACCCCCGGCGCCGACGGCGCCTTGACCTATTCGGCGCTGACACCCGATGTCCCCGCGGCATTTTGGTACGAACGTGCCCTGCACGACTTGTCCGGGGTGACACCGCTCGGGCACCCGCGGTTGGATCCGCTGCTGCTACCGTGGGAGCCCGGCCAGCTGCACCCACGCCCCGGACATCGCGAACCCGGCGGCGAGGTGCCGGCAAGCGACCGGCAGGGTCCGGTCGACGTCACCGGGCATGGCGTGTTCACCCTGCCGTTAGGACCCGTGCGCTCGGGCGTCTACGAGTCGATCGAATTCCTCATCGAAACGCCGGGAGAAGATATCCCGCACTTCAATATTCGTCCTCATTACAAGCACCGCGGTATCGCCAAACGGTTCGAAGGCCTCGCCGTCAACGATGCGATTCTCATCGCCGAACGCGTCGAGGGCATCGCCTCCGTCGCTCATGCTCTTGCTTTCGCCCACGCAGTAGAGACCCTGGCCGACGTTGAAATCCCGCCACGCGCCGGGCTCATCCGTGTCATCCACGCAGAACTCGAACGCGTCGCCAATCACCTCGACGTGGTCGTGCGGCTCTGTGACGCCGCCGGCCTGGCCATCGGTAACGCCCGCTTCGGCTGGCACAAAGAACAGGTCATGCGACTTGTATCGCAGTTGTGCGGCAACAGGTTTGGTCGCTCGGTGGTGTGCGTCGGTGGGGTATCCGCGTCACCACGGATGAGTCCGCCGGCCCTCCACGGCGTTATTGACGCTTTGGCGCATCGCATCCGCGCGGATCGGCGTGCGTTGATGGAGAGCCCGTCGTTCCTGGACCGCATCCGCGGCACCGGTCGGCTGGACGGAAAGCTGGCGGCCTCCCATGGAGCGTTGGGACCGGTCGGTCGCGGGTCCGGATTCGACGACGACGCCCGGCTCCATCGGCCCTATGACGGCTATGCAGAATTGACCGCGTTCGAGCCCGCAGTTAGTGCGGATGGCGATGCGATGGCGCGTCTGCGGGTCCGGTGGGCCGAGATGGACGCCGCCGTCGGCCTGATCGAACATGCCTGCCAGCGGCTCAGTGGACCGGTCGATGAGGATCTGACGGTACCGGTCGACCCGCACGACGGCTTCGCCACCGGATGGGCCGAATCACCGCAAGGCGAGGTCCTCTACGGGCTAGAGCTGCGCGACGGCCAAGTCCGGCGCTGCTTTGCCCGCACACCCTCGCTGCACAACATGGTGCTTTTCCACGACGTCTTCCACGGTGACGTATTCACCGATTTCCCCTTCATTGAGGCCAGTTTTGGCCTCTGTTACGCCGGGGTGGCGATGTAGATGGTGGTGTTTTTCCGCGGTTTGCGAGACGGCCTGCTCACCACAAGGTGGCCGAAGCATTCTGACACCTATTTCGACGAATTTCCCGCTGCGATCGAGGTCCTGTCCCACGATCGCCGGGTTGGCCATCGCGTTCCGCTGCGCCAGGCCGTGGACGCCGCCGCTGGGTGTCCCACCGCAGCGATCGCCGTCGCCGACATGCCCAAACTGGACCGGGGCAAGTGCATCCTGTGCGGACGCTGCGTCGCCACCGCCCCGGACTGGTTCAGATGGGCGCCCGGCGCCGACACCTCGCGGTTGCAGCGTGATGCGCTTGTGGTCTCCCCTGTTCCCGAAACCGATGAGGCACTCGATAGGGTGCGGGCCGAGCTCGCCAAACGGGTACGGCGGCTTCGCCGTTCGGTGCATCTGCGCCACGTCGACGCCGGTTCTGACGGCAGCGACGAATGGGAAGTACAAGCCCTCCTCAATCCTGTGTACGACCTGCATCGGCTAGGCATCTTCTTCACCGCGAGCCCGCGCCACGCGGACATCCTGCTAGTCACGGGAGTCGGCGCGGTCGGCATGACCGAACCGCTACGACGCACCCTTGAGGGCATGCCTCGGCCCACCGTGGTGATCGCGGTTGGCACCGATGCAATCAGCGGCGGCCTGGTCGGCGGCGGCTACACAGGCGGCACCGGCATCGGCGACCTGCTACCCGTCGACGTGTGGATCCCCGGGTCGCCCGCCTCTCCCTTCAGCCTGCTGCACGGCATTCTGCTCGCACTAGGCCGGCTCCCCGGCGCCTCAAGGAGGACGTCATGATCGCCGCCGGGCTAGCACTTGCGGCCCTGGCCGTGGTCGCCGGATGGCCCACCAGCAAGCGGCGCGGACTGCACCTGACGGCCTCGGCTGCGGTGACCGCGTCGGCTGTGGCTTTCGTCGTGGCCGGTGCGCGCGGGCTGGCCGGGCACCACGAGCGGTTGTCGCTGGGCGCCCTGGGCGGGCTGGGTCCCGCGGCCCTGCACGTCGACCCGCTGTCGGGACTGTTCCTTATCATCGCGGGCGGGGTGGCCGTCCCAGCATTGTGCGCTGCGAGCCCGTTTGCTTGCGCTCGGCAGGGCCGATTGACCGCCGCGCTGGCGCTGACAATCGCCGCGGTCGCGGTCATCGTCACCGCCGACAACATTTTCGTCTTGCTGTTCGGGTGGGAAGCCCTGACCGTCGCGTTCTATCTGCTGACGGGGTTCGACCGGGACCGGCCGGGGCGGGCACGCGCATCCTTCGTCACCGTCGTGTTCGGCAAGGCCAGCGGCGCGGCACTGCTGCTCGGTGGCCTGCTGCTGGCCGCGCACACCCACACCTTCGCCCTCGACGCCGTCGGCGTCGATGCACACAGCGCCCTAGGGCAGGCAGCCTACGCGCTGCTGTTGGCCGGGTTCGCGATCAAGGTCGGACTTTTACCCGGGCACGTGTGGCTGCCGCGCGGTTACGCAGCCGCCCCTGGGCCGGCACGCGCCGTAATGGCCGGCGCAGCGGTCAATGTCGGCTTCTATGGCATGTGGCGCACCCTGCAGCTGCTCGGCGCCCCACCGCTGTGGCTGGTGTGCGTGGTGCTGGTACTGGCCGGAATGAGTGCGATCTTCGGCATCGCGCAAGCCGCCGTGCATCCGAACCTCACGATGTTGATCGGCTGGTCGAGCGTGGAAAACGCAGGGCTCATCCTCGCCGCCTTCGGCGCTGCCCTGGTCGGCGCCGCCGCCGGTATGCCGCTGCTGACCGCCGCCGGCCTGGTCGCTGCCACCGCCCAAGTCGTTACGCACGCTATGGGCAAATCACTGCTGTTCACCGCGGCATCGGTGATCGAAGGCGCGACGGGCACCACCAATTTGGACCGCCTGGGCGGCATCGTGCGCCGATTGCCCTGGGCGGGAGCTGGATTGGTGATCGGCTCGCTCACCTTGGCCGGGTTGCCGCTGACGGCCGGGTTCGCCTCGGAATGGTTCATCCTGCAATCGCTGATGCAGCAATTCCGGGTGTCCAGCCTGGCCATGCAATTGTGCACCGCCGTCGCCGGTGTACTCGTCGCCCTCACCGTCGGCGTGGCCGGCGTGACATTCGTCCGAGTGGTCGCGCTGACCGCGTTCGGGCCGCCCCGCATCGACGAACCCGCATTCGACCCGGCCGGCACCCGCATGGACCACAAAACATCGTTGCGGATCGGGATCGCGCTGCTGATCACCGGCTGCCTCGGCGTGGCCGCGCTGGCGCCGCTACAGATCCGCGTCATCGCTCGCGGACTGGCCCCGATCGTCGGCGACCAGGCACGGGGCGCCAACGCCAAACCATGGGTGCTGCAACCGGTCTTCAGCGACTTCTCCGCGCTGTCGCCGAGTTGGCTGTGGATCGTGCTCCCCGCGATGGCGGTACTCATCGCTGTGGTGGCCAGCGGACTGGCCGGGCGCCGCCTGGATCGAGTCCGGTGGGTGACGCCGTGGTCTTCAGCGTCGCCGGGCGTGCACCGCGGCGTCGGATACACCTCCTTCGCCTATGCCAACCCCATGCGCAACGTGCTCGGCAACGTCCTATTGACCCGAACCGAATTACGCGGCGCCCCAATCGAACCGTCCACCCAGACCATTGGTCAACCCGTCCTGACCTACCGGGTCGAGGTGGTCGAAATCATCGACCGTTACCTGTACCGACCGGCCATCGCGGCATTGCTCGCGGTGGCTCGGACCGCCAAGCGCATGCAATCGGGCCGCCTCGATGCCTACATGGCGTACATGCTGCTCGCCGTACTCGCCGTACTGGCGGTCATCATGGCGGTGTCCCGGTCGTGAACGCGCAAAACGCGCCCACGCAACGCCGCTCAGCGCGGCGGCAGACCGAACGCACAGTCGGGCGCGTCTGCCGTAATCTCAGCCAACCGGTTGTACTTCGCGACACGCTCGCCGCGCGCCGGGGCGCCGGATTTGATTTGCCCGCAACCGGACCCGACGGCCAGATCGGCGATGAAGGTGTCACAGGTTTCGCCCGAGCGGTGCGAAATCATCGCCCCATAACCAGCCTCGCGACACACCCGCAACGCCTCCAACGTCTCGCTGACCGTGCCGACCTGATTGACCTTGATCAATGCCGCATTAGCGATTCCGTCGTCGACCGCAGCGCCGATCAGCGCCGGATTGGTAACGAAGTTGTCGTCGCCGACCAACTGAATGCGCTCGCCAAGCCGCTCGGTCAATGCGCGCCAGCCGTCGTAGTCGTTTTCCCCCATACCATCCTCGATGCTCCAGATCGGGAATTCCTGCACCATCTGCGCATACCGCTGGATCAATTCGCCACTCGAAAGCGATTCTCCGCCAACCTCATAGCGGTCATCACGATGGAATTCGCTGGCCGCGGGATCCAACGCGATCGCCACCCCGGAACGCCCGGGCGTGTAGCCGGCCGCGGTGATCGCCTCCACCAGCAGCACCAGCACCTCCTCAGGAGAGGCGATATCAGGAGCGAAGCCCCCCTCATCACCCAAACCGGTGCCCAACTCGCGCGCTTGCAGCTCGGCGCGCAACCGCGCATAAACTTCCGCTCCCGCGCGAATCGCCTCAGGCAACGACGGCGCACCCACCGGAGCGATCATAAACTCTTGAAACTCCAGTGGGTTTGGTGCGTGCACGCCGCCGTTGATCACGTTGAAATGCGGCACCGGCAACCGCGGCGTCACGCCATAAGGGGCCAGCCAGCGCCACAGCGGCCGCTGCGATTCGATCGCGAACGCCCGCGCCGCCGCCATCGACACGCCAACGATCGCATTGGCGCCCAGCCGCGACTTGTTCGACGTGCCGTCAAGCCGGATCAGCTCCGCATCAAGCTGCTCCAGGGTGTCGAACGCATGGCCGACCAGCGTGTCGGCAACCGCGCCTTCAACGTGCGACACCGCTTGGCTCACCCCGCGACCACCGAATCGCGTCGCGTCACCGTCGCGCAGTTCCGCTGCTTCCCTACTGCCGGTGGATGCCCCCGACGGCACACCGGCGACCACCTCGCGTCCATCGGACAACGCCATCCGCACCGATATGGTGGGGCGCCCGCGGGAATCCAGCACCTCCATCGCCGAAACGGCCGAAAACGTCACAGACATAACGGGTCTCCTGAGCTCAAGCCAGTCAGGGACCGTTGGCGCACGGCCACAGCCATCACTGTGGCCGCCGCGGTTGTGGCGAGCCCCACCGCCGTCGGAGACGAACACTACCAGCGGGGGCGACTAGCCGGTCACTGGGACGAGGGAGACATATGACCACCGATTGCCTCAAGCTGACGAGCTACTTCGGCGAACGCCAACGCGCCAACGGCAAATTTCTCGCCGAGGCATTGTTTGACCTATACGGTCGGCACCAGATCGCCACAAGCGTGATGTTGCGCGGGATCGAAGGATTTGGGCTGCGCCACCACCTGCGCACCGACACCTCGCTGAGCCTGTCCGAGGACCCACCCGTGGCGGTGATCGCCGTCGACACCCGCGACAAGATAGAAGAAGTGCTCGATTGGCAAACCGCTTTGACCGAGCGAGGCCTGATCACCCTCGAGAGAGCGCTTCTCCTCCAGGAGGACGACGACGGACTCAGTCTTGACGACCCGGAGCATGATGCGACCAAGCTCACCGTCTACGTGGGCCGCAAGCAGAAGGTCTTTGCCGAGCCTGCCTACCACGCGATCGTGGATCTGCTGCACCGGCGCGAGCTGGCCGGGGCATCGGTCTTCCTCGGCGTCGACGGCACCGTGCGCGGCGAGCGGGAACGCGCGCGATTCTTCGGGCGTAACGTCGACGTGCCGATGATGATCGTCGCCGTCGATTCCGGCGGCCAAGTGGCGCGCGTCTTGCGCGAACTCCCCGGGCTCATGCGGCGGCCGCTGATCACCGTTGAGAGACTTCAGGTTTGCAAACGCGACGGCCAACTGTTCTCACGGCCGCACGCTCTGCCTGGAGTCGACGAACACGGTATGGCGATGTGGCAAAAGATAATGGTCTACACGTCAGAAGCACAACGTCACGACGGCCTTCCGATCCACCGCGCCCTGATACGCCGTCTGCGCCAGTCCGGTCACGCACGAGGCGCTACCGCGTTGCGCGGTATCTGGGGATTTCACGGCAACCACCTGCCCCACGGCGACAGGCTATTCCAGCTTGTCCGCCATGTCCCGGTCACCACGATCATCGTCGATACTCCGGACAACATCGCGCAAAGCTTCGACATCATCGATGAACTCACCCAAGAACACGGACTGGTCACCAGCGAGATGGTCCCCGCACTGCTCGCCGTCGACGGTGACGACCGCCGAGGCGGAACGAACCTCGCGCGTCACGATTATTGAGTGTTGTTGGTGAGAACGATGTCGGAGTCAGCTGAGAATCGCCAGGGAACCAACATGATTGGTGCGTATGCCAAATCGTCTCGAGCGCCAGTGCGAATCGACGTCAACCACGCGTGGGTCGAGTTTCCGATCTTCGACGCCAAAACCCGCTCCTTCAAGCACACAGTTCTCGGCAAGGCTGGCGGTACCATCGGCCGCAATAGCTCGAACGTCGTCGTGATCGAAGCGCTGCGCGACGTCACACTCTCGCTCAATGTAGGCGACCGACTCGGCCTGGTCGGCCACAACGGAGCTGGCAAGTCGACACTGCTGCGGCTGTTGTCCGGCATCTATGAGCCGACGCGCGGGACGGCCGCGGTGAAGGGCAAAGTAGCGCCCATCTTCGACCGCGGTGTCGGCATGGATCCCGAGATCTCGGGTTACGAAAATCTCATCATCCGTGGGCTGTTCCTCGGCGAAACACGCAAGGCAATGCAATCTAAAGCAGGCAAGCAAGCAGCAGTCTCGAATCTAGAGAAACGAGACATGTGTAGGCGTGCACATAAGGGCCGTATAACCGCAGGTCGTTGCGTCTCAGTTCTTGTCTCATACCGCGTGTCTCAGATCCTCGATGTCGGAGGGCAATGGGACGGTAGTGGCGTGACAGCGATTCTCGGGTACGCGCGGGTGAGTACGTTGGGACACGACCTCGATGCGCAGCTCGCCGCCGAGGGCGTCGAATCCGGCCATGTTTTGACCGACAAACTCTCCGGTGCGGTGAACACCGATCGGCCGGGGTCCTCACCTGCGAGCTGCGGCGTGGGTTCCCGATGATGTTGAAGATCGGACAATCCGCCGGTTGGCAGGGGTTCCGGCGCCACCAGCGGGGGCGCGGACACGGTCGGCGGGGTCGAGGCGACCGGGGGTAGAGCGGGCTGCGGTTGGGGCGCTGCCGCTGGCCCGCTATGGGATGTGGCGGGGGCCGCGGCCGTGGGGTCGATCCAACCCAAAAAGTCCGGGCTCGAGGACACCGACTCCAGTGGAACCACTTGCCCGTTGACGAAGGCCTTGACCGAGCTCAAGATCGGCACGTAATGGTCTTTGAACATCGCCAGATCCCCGCACGTGAGATGACTGGGCTCCACCGGATTGGTCACCGGTGTGCCCAGCGGCGGCAGTTGAATATTGTTTTGGCGGTGGGCCGCGTCGACGGTTTTGCCGCTGAGATAGTCCCGAATCGCTTGTGCAGCCTGCGGATTGCGGGCCGTCGCGGTGGATCCGTCGGGCAGTTTGACCGTCGGTGACGGAGTCGCCGGCGGAGTAGCCGGGTTGGGAGCATCCCCCGGGGTGGAGTTAGCCGCATTTTGGGCTTGCTGACCCGCGGTGGTCTGCGTCCCGTCCGCCGGTGTCGTGGTGTCGGCCTTGCCGTCTTTGGATTCCTTGCTGTCTTTGGCTTGCTCGGGCGTGTCGTCGGTCTTGTCCGTGGTGTCTGAGGGCCGCTCATGGTGGGCCTGATCGCCCACACCTGACGCCAAGCCCGCCAATGGGCTTGCCGCGCCGGCCAGCCCGCCCAACGAATCCAGCGGGCTGCCGGCCGCGCCACCCACACCGCCCAACGCGGGCAGCATCGAGGCCAGCGACGACAACGGATCGCTGCGCAACGGACCACCACCGAGCATGTCCGACAAGCCAAGGTCGGAAAACCCAGGGTCGGCTATGTCTGATGGCAGCCCGGGATCGGCGGCGCCGGGGACCGGCGCAGGGCCAGCGGGTGCACTGGGTGCGGGTTGGCTCGGGTTCGGATCAGCGGGGTTTGGTGAATCGGTGGGGTTTCCCGCACCGCTGTCGACCGCATACAGCGCGGCCACCGCGTGGGCGGCCTTGCTTTGATCTTCAGCGCTCAAGCCCCCGCTGGCGAGCAGATCATCGGTCGTGCCGACCTGGTTGCGCAGAAACGTCAGAAAGGCGCGCTCGCCGGCCGGTGTATCCATCGCCATGGTCGGGTTGTTGACCGCATCGATGATTCTCTTTTGAATCTCGTTGAGCTTCTGCTGGCCGGTGCTGGTTGTGGCGTGCGCGTTGAGCAGCACCTCCGCCAGTTTCTCCTCGGCCTCACTGATTTTGGTGTAGCGAATCTTCAGCTCCTGCTGCAACTTCTTGACCGCGTCAGCAGCGTTGCCTGACTCCTGCTCATCGGTGGCCAGGCCGCCGTCGCCGAGACGAGTCCCTGGGTCGCGAGGCTTGTGGGCGTTATTGAACTGCTCCTCGCTGATCGGTGCACCGTTCTTGTCGAAGAACGTCTTCTTGCCGTCCGCGCCGAGCGTGTAGTAGTCACCGTTGGTGTTCTTCGGCGTCAACAATCCCGACTTGGGATCGTTGTAGAAACCGTTGTCGCTACTGGGCACACCGCCCAGCTGCGGGCCGATCTGCTGACCGTTGGCGTTCACCGGCGCATAGTGATCATTGACCTTGTGGTAGCCCGCCGGCGCCAGCGCGGGACCCTGTTTTCCGTCCGGGTCCACCAAAGACACTGTGCCATCATCGTTTTGAGCCCAGTTCTGCCCACTCCCGGCGTCGTGGTAGACAATCGTGTCATCACCGGGCAATCGTGTTCCGTCGCCGAACACCAGATGGCGCTCATCGCCCACATTGTCCGTGCTGTAGTGAATGCTGGGGCCGCCATAGGCCTGCCGGGCATGGTCCAACACCCGATCCCAATACCGGTCATGCTTGCTGATGTAGCGGCTGTGATCGGAAGGCATCGCCCACCCCGGCTCCGACCACCCCTCGCCGCCACCCTGGCGGTTCCAGACACCCCACGAGGTGTTGTCTCCGAAGTGCTTGGTGCCCATGAATTACCGCCCGTCCCCGACGTCAAAAACGGCCAAGGCCAAGATCGTCCTCAAGATCACGGCGAGGCGCGAACGCCGGCGGCTCAGCAGGGGGCACATCACCGCCAAAAATGAGCTGCGCGTGAGAGACAATGCCCAACACCTGCTGGGCTTCTCGCTCTAACCGTGAGTTCACCGCCAGTCCTTTCGTGGATGATTCGAGCCTAACCCGGTTGACTGGCCCGCCCTGCACAATTTCAGCGCTCACGCCCCCACGGCGCGTACCGGTCGACGAGCGATGTAGCGGCCCGGCATCGGGGCAATCCTGACCACATCGCCGGAGGTGGGCGCATGCACAACCTGGTGATCTGAAATCGCCAGCTGAACATGCCCGGGACCGCCTCGACCGCCGTCACCGAACGCGTCGAGCGGGAAAATTAGGTCCCCGGCCCGCACCTGGCCCGGCGGCACCGGCACACCCTGCTTGATCTGGGAATACGTGTCGTTGCCCAATTGCACACCGGCCTGGCGCCACGCCCACTGCATCAACCCGGAACAATCAAAACAATTGGGCCCCTTAGCCCCCCACGCGTACGGGCGGCCCAACTTACTCAATGCCGCCTGAGCCGCACCGGCACCCGGCTCTCCCGTCACGTTGCTGGCCCGACGCCAATCGACGAGGCTGGCATGTGGGTTACGTGATCCGAGCCCACCAATATGACCCAGGCCAGACGAACCGGACATGGCCGGCATCGAGGCACCCCCGCCACCGAATCCTCCGCCCGGCAAAGGGCTTCCACCCATCGGCATCCCGCCCCGGCCGCCGCGGCGGCGCGCATACAGCATCGACCGAACCTGGGCGGCCAACAACACTCCTGAGCCTTACGTGCGTTGACGATCTTCTGTTGTTGGGCCACCCGTGCGCGCAGGGTGGCGATCAGGGCGCGTTGGCCGGCCGGGGTGCGCGAGACCGGTGCCAAGGTAGCGATGTCGGTGGCCGCGCCGTTGACCACCGAGCCGGAACCGGCCCGGCCGGTCCAATCGGCTTGCACCGCATCGTGGATCTGGGTGCCCAGGCGGTTATCGGCGTTCGAGACGCTGCCCAGGCCGGCGCCGGCGTCGGCGGCGAACGTGTGATAGGTCGCCGGCAGCACACCAGACAACCCCGACATGCGCTGGTGGGCGCGGGCCACCAGCTCGGCCGCACCGGCCAGGGAGACACCGCTGTGCCGGTCGGCCAGACCGGCGGCGGGCCCTGGTTGGCCGAACAACGCATGCGCGCGGTCAAGCACCTGATCCACCTGCTTCACCAGCGCATCAATCGACACACCACCAGTATCAACGCCCCCAGCACCCACCCAACGCACCATTTTCGGGCGGACAAGCGCGACAACCGGTTCAGCCGAGCCGTGGAACCTCAGCGGGCGCCGACACTCGATGCAGCGAAGCGCATGGCACAAGAATGGGAGTCCGAGCAATGGTGATGGCGCGCAGGGGAAACGGCGGCCGAACTTGCTTACCGGAGGAGGAAGCCGGCGGGTGCCGGCATCCATTCATCGCCGGCCATCCGCCGCGGTGAAGCCCATTAGCGGCAATACTTACCCGCACAACGGATTTCATCCTCAGAAGCCTTCCATCGACCGTGACACGCTGGGTGTTGCCGTCCTGCCGGGGTCCGCTTCGACCAGCATGCAGCTCGGCATGTGCGTTACCGTCGACACCGACGACGTCGACTTTCTCGCGGAGGACCAATGGGGAACACGGGCACCCGAAGCGGTCCGCGGCCCGCGCGACGCACGCAGGCCGAACGCAGCGCAGCCATGCGGACCCGCCTGCTCGACGCCACCATCGACTGCCTGGTCTCCTACGGCTACGCCGGCACCACCACCCAACGCGTAGCGGCGATGGCCGGTGTGACGCGCGGGGCCCAAGTGCACCACTTCAGATCCAAGGAGGACCTGGTCGTCGCCGCCATCGAGCACCTGGCTCAGCAGCGCGCCGAGGCCGTACTGCGCGAGATACCGGTGGCGCGGCTGGCCGCCGATCCGGTCACCACGGTATTGAACTTCCTGTGGGAATCCCACCAGGGCCCCATGTTCACCGCCACCGTTGAATTGTGGGTCGCAGCGCGCACCGATCCGGTCTTGGCCGAGCACGTGCAACGGGTCGAGCCGCTGGTCAACGAGACCTTGGCGGCGGCCATGACCCAGCTGTGGCCCGCCTCGACCGAGGGTAAACAACTGCGCGACGCCGTATACACCGCCATGGACGCACTGCGAGGAATCTTGTTGGGCGCATTCGTCGAACACGGTCACACCCGCGCGCACCGCCGCTGGAAGCGGGCGTGCGTCTACCTGGCCGTGGCCATGCGTCCACTGCTCGACGATCGCCGCTGATATAGATCGAGTTGGTCCTTCTCAAATGCCTCCGGAGGTGTCAGGAAGGGATCTGTAACTGATTCCTGTCGGGGTCCGTGTGTTGGCGCACGTGGACCTCTTCCTGACACCCCCCGGAGGTGTTGTTGTGTCTGTGCAAACCGCTCCAGTCACGTTGTCGACGATCGTCGTTGCCGTTGATGTCGGCAAGACTTCGGCACTGTTTTCTGTGACCGATGCAAGTCGCCATCGGTTGCTTGGTCCGTTGGAGTTCACGATGAACCGGTCGGGCTTGTCCGCGGTGGCGGCTCGGGTGATGGCCGTGGTTCCTGCATCGGGGCGTGTCAAGGTCGGCGTGGAGGCTGCGGGCCACTATCACCGTCCAGTGCTGGACTATCGGTGGCCGCCGGGGTGGGAGGTGCTCGAACTCAATCCCGCCCATGTCGCCGAGCAGCGCCGGGCGCAGGGCCGGCGGCGGGTCAAGACCGACGTCATCGACGTGGAGGCGATTGCCGAACTCGTGCTGGTCGGGCACGGGAATCCTGTGGCCGATCACGATGTCGTGATCGGTGAAATGAGCGCCTGGGCGGCGCATCGGAACCGACGGGTGGCCACGCGGACCGCGACGAAAAACCAGCTGCTCGGTCAACTCGATCGAGCGTTTCCTGGACTGACCGTGGCGCTGCCCGACGTGCTGGCCACCAGGATCGGCCGGCTGGTCGCCGCCGAATTCTGTGACCCCGCACGGTTGGCTGCACTCGGAGTCAACCGACTGATCCGTTTCGCCGCGACCCGAGACCTGCAGCTGCGGCGCCCGGTCGCCGAGCGTCTGGTCGCCGTAGCACGCGAGGCACTACCCACCCGGGATGCGGTGATCGCCCGCCAGATCCTGGCCGCCGACCTGAACTTGCTGGCTGACCTCGACGAGCAGATCCAGGCGGCCGAGACCGCGTTGAGCGCCCTGCTGCCGCGCAGCCCGTATGCCACCTTGACCACGGTGCCGGGCTGGGGTGTGGTGCGAGTATCCAATTATGCTGCCGCCCTGGGCGATCCGACCCGGTGGCCGGGACCGCGACAGGTCTACCGCGCGTCGGGGCTTTCCCCGATGCAGTACGAATCCGCTCACAAACGCCGAGACGGGGCCATTAGCCGAGAAGGCAGCGTCGCGCTGCGCCGCGCACTGATCGATCTCGGCGTAGGACTGTGGCTGACCGAGCCGGCGGCCAAGGCCTACGCCCTGGGCCTTAAGGCCCGCGGCAAGCATGGCGGAATCATCGCCTGCGCACTGGCCCATCGCGCTACCCGCATCGCCCACGCACTGGTGCGCGACCACATCGGCTACGACCGGACCCGCTGGCACTGACACCCAAGCCCGGACACCGTCGAGGAAGGACACGACGACACCCTTCACACCACCCACCGGCAGTGCCAAGCTCGAGGGACGGGACGAAGGGCCGGATCAGATGCCGTCGCCGCTATGGCGGGCCCACTAAGGGTTACGCCGTGACTAGCTTGGCACCCGGTCCTTCGCCTCCACGGCAGCCCGAACGACGCCAGATGACCCAAACCACGAGGTCGCATACATCAGCGTGGGCGCCCCGCACCCGATCCCCAGCCCATCACCGCCGACAACACCCGCACCCTCAACAGCACCCGCAACCCGGATGCCGACGAACCACGCCTGAACCCAGAACTTGACACGAACTACAGCCAGCTAGCCCGCCAGTCAACTCCCGCCCGCCGCGACGGCCCCAACCCTCGCGGACCGCCGCGTTCACATACGACATCGACCCTGCTGTCTCCTACACGACTTCTCCCAGTCCGGGGCGGCCACGCTTGTGACTTGCAAAATATACATTCCAGTATGTATGTTTTTTGAAGCCGTTCAGGAGAGGAAGTCATGTCACGCAAGGTGTTCGTCATCGGGGTCGGAATGACCAAGTTCGAAAAGCCGGGCCGTCGGGAGAACTGGGACTACCCCGACATGGCCCGCGAGGCGGGAACCGACGCCCTCACCGACGCCGGCATCGACTATCGCGAGGTCCAGGAGGCTTACGTCGGCTACGTCTACGGCGAATCGACCTCGGGACAACGCGCGGTCTACGAACTGGGGATGACCGGCATCCCGGTCGTCAACGTCAACAACAACTGCTCGACCGGGTCGACGGCGCTCTACCTGGGCGCTCGATCCATCCGGGGCGGCCTGGCGGACTGCGTGCTCGCCCTCGGGTTCGAGAAGATGCAGCCCGGATCACTGGCCTCGACGTTCGATGACCGGGTCAACCCCATGGACAAGCACATCATGGCGATGGCCGAGATCTCCGAGGTTCTGTTCCCGCCGGCGCCGTGGATGTTCGGCGCCGCCGGCCGCGAGCACATGGCCCAACATGGCTCCACCGCAGAGCATTTCGCCAAGATCGGCTATAAGAACCACAAGCACTCCGTGAACAACCCCTACTCCCAATTCCAGGACGAATACTCCCTCGACGACATCCTCGATGCCCGGATGATCTATGACCCGCTGACCAAGCTGCAATGCTCGCCGACCTCTGATGGCTCCGGTGCTGCCGTTCTGGCCAGCGAAGACTTCGTCGACCGCCACGGGCTGGCGGCTCAGGCCGTGGAGATCGTCGGGCAGTCGATGACCACCGACTTCGAGAACAGCTTCGACGGATCCTGCAAGTCTCTAATCGGCTACCACATGAACGTCACCGCCGCGCGAAACGTCTACGAGCAGTCCGGGTTAGGACCCGAGGACTTTCAAGTCATCGAACTGCACGACTGCTTCAGCGCTAACGAACTGCTGCTTTACGAGGCGCTGGGGCTGTGCGCAGAAGGTGAGGCGCACAAGCTCATCGACGCCGGGGACACCACCTACGGCGGCCGTTGGGTGGTCAATCCCTCCGGCGGACTGATCTCCAAGGGCCACCCCCTAGGGGCCACTGGACTGGCCCAATGCAGCGAATTGACCTGGCAGCTGCGCGGCACCGCCGACAGGCGTCAGGTCGACGGCGTGACCGCCGCACTGCAGCACAACATCGGTCTCGGCGGGGCAGCAGTGGTCACCGCTTACCAGCGCGCAGACCGTTAACGCGCGCCGACACAACCGCATTCAACAGCACGCATCATCTTCCGAAGGAGACATCGCATGGGACACATCGAGGCAAGCAGGGATCTGTCGGCCAGCCCGGACGCCGTGTGGGCGACGGTGTCGAACCCCGCCACCTGGGACGAGTGGTTCACCGTCCACGAGAAGTGGCTCAAGGACCCGCCGGCCGAGCTGACCGAAGGGGCCCAGCTGACCGCCAAGATCATGATGCTGGGCATGGCCAATAAGATCGAGTGGACGATCACCACGGGTCAAGGCGCAATTCGTCTTCCTCGTCGAACCCGCCGGTGAGGGCGCCCGCTTTACCGTCTCCGGTGACTTCGAAGGCGCCCTGATCAAGGGTGCCCTGGCCAAGGCGGTGGAGAAGGACGGCGCCAATCAGCTGGACGCGACCCTGACCAACCTCGACGCGCTCGCGTCGGCAAGCGCCTAAGGCCGCCGGCACATGACTGCTAGCAAGAAGTTGTCCTTTGACGACACGGGATTGGACATTTGGTGTGAGGAGGAACGCTTCGTCGTCGAACGGCAACGGCTGATCGACTACGCCGAAGCCACCAACGACCCCATCGCCACCCACCGCAGCGGCGAGGTCGCCGCACCGGTGTTCGCCATCGTCCCGGTATTCGAAGCGATGCTGATGCCCGCCATCGACGTGGTGCCCATCGAATTGATCCCCAAGGTCGTGCACGGAGAACAGGACTTCCGGTTCCACCGCGCCATCCGCCCCGGTGACATTCTGGTCTCGCGAGCGAAGATGATCGGCTACGAAGGTCTAGACAACGGCACCCGAGCCGCCATCTTCGTCGAATGCCGCACCGAGGCAGGCGAACTGGTCAACGAGCAGTACGTGACCTGTTTCATTCGCAACTTCGACGCCGGCACCACGGTCGGTGAGCTCAGTCCCGGTCACAAGTTCGACGAGCACTTACGAGAGCAGCCCGTGGTCGCCACGGTCACCCAGCACGTCGATGACGACCAAACCTTCCGCTACTCCCCCGCCTCCGGGGATCCCATGCCAATCCATCTCGACGAGGAGGTCGCCCGCGACGCCGGGTTGCCGGGCATCATCGCCCACGGGCTGTGCACGATGGCGTTCGCCTCGTGGGCGGTGCTCACCGAAGTCGCCGACTCCGACGTGACCCGGCTTCGGCGCCTTGCGGTGCGGTTCTCCAAGATGGTGCTCCCCGGCGACGACCTGCAGACCCGGATCTGGCGCGACGGGAGCCGCGACGGGGTCACGACCTACCGATTTGAGACGACCCGTGTCGGCACCGCCGGTGAGAAAGCCATCACCGACGGCTGGGCCGACATCGACGACGAGACAAAGGAGTAAGACATGGGTGCATTGGACGGACGCGTCGCGGTCATCACCGGCGCCGGACGTGGAATCGGGCGTGAGCACGCGCTGCTGTTCGCCCGCGAAGGTGCCAGTGTGGTCGTCAACGACCTCGGTGGCAGCAACGCCGGCGAAGGCGTCGACGCCGGGCCCGCGCACGAAGTGGTCGACGAGATCACCGCTGCCGGCGGCGCGGCGGTCGCCCACACTGAGAACATCGCCACCTTCGACGGTGCACGATCGTTGATCGACCTGGCCGTGGAACAGTTCGGCGGCTTGGACGTCGTGGTCAACAACGCCGGCATCTTGCGTGACGGCTTTATCGCGGGGTTGTCCGAGCAGGACTGGGACGCGGTGATCGCAGTGCACCTCAAAGGCCACTTCGCGGTGCTGCGCCACGCCGCGATGTACTGGAAGACCAAGTCCAAAGCCCGGAGAGCAGCCGCTGGCATCAGTGATCAACACCGCCTCCGGTTCCGGTACCACGGTACCTAATGCCGGACAGGTCAACTACGGTGCGGCCAAGGCCGGAATCGCGGCGATGACCCTTGTCGCAGCCGAGGAGCTGGAACGCTACGGCGTCCGGGTCAACGCCATCGCCCCCATCGCCCGTACCCGCCTGACGCTGGCCACCCCCGGCATGGGCGCCCTGATGGCCGATGAGCCCGCGGACGGTGAGATCGACTTGTTCGGCCCGCAGAACATCGCACCGCTGGTGGCCTACCTGGCCACCGAGAAATGCCCGATCACCGGACAGGTCTACGCCGTCCAGGGCGGCGCCATCTCCCAGCTGCGGGGCTGGCACGACGTCAACACCATCGAAACCGACGGTCTATGGCAGATCGACGACATCGCCGCCCGCCTACCGAGCTAGGCGCGGACAACCCTGGCCCTGGCCATCACCCGCCGAATCCCCTCGTCATCACCTACCGAATGAGGAACACACCCCCATGATCGAATGGTCCGATACCGACCTGATGATGCGCGACACCATGCGCCAGTTCATCGACCGCGAGATCCGCCCCCACCTCGACGAGCTGGAAAGCGGTGCGGTATCGCCATACCCGTTCGCCCGCAAGCTGTTCAGCGAATTCGGACTCGACGTGATGGCAGCCGAGGCCGTCAAGAACATGCTCGACACACAGCGCACCAAGCAGGAAGCCGGAGACCGAAAAGCCGACCGCATCACCGATCGCGCCGCCAAGACCGAGGCCAGCGGCGGGATGACCGAGCTGGGCGCGCAGGTGTCGATGGCCGCGATCATGGTCGCCGAGCTGGCCCGGGTGAGCATCGGGTTGCTCAGCACCTTCGGCGTCAGCCTGGGTCTGGGGGCGGCGACCATCATGACCCGCGGCACCCTGGCGCAGAAGGAGCGCTGGCTTCCGGAGCTGATGACGCTGGACAAGATTGCGGCCTGGGCGATCACCGAACCCGACGCCGGCTCGGATGCGTTCGGCGGCATGAAGACCTACGTGCGCCGCGACGGCGAGGATTACATCCTCAACGGGCAGAAGACGTTCATCACGAACGGACCCTACGCCGACGTGCTGGTCGTCTACGCCAAGCTCGACGAGGGCGATTCGAGCGTCGACAAGCGCGACCGACCGGTGCTGACCTTCGTGCTCGATTCCGGGATGGAGGGCCTGACCCAGGGCAAGCCGTTCAAGAAGATGGGCCAAATGTCTTCGCCCACCGGTGAGCTGTTCTTCGACAATGTCCGGCTCACCCCGGATCGGCTGCTGGGGGAGACCGAGAAGCACTCCGGCGGTGACGGCCGTGACAGCGCGCGGGCCAACTTCTCCGCCGAACGCCTCGGGGTGGCCGTGATGTCACTGGGCATCATCGAAGAATGCCTGCGGCTGTGCCTGGACTACGCCAAGCACCGCAGGCTGTGGGGCACGCAGATCGCCCAATTCCAGCTCATTCAGCTCAAGCTGGCCAAGATGGAAGTCGCGCGGCTCAACGTGCAGAACATGGTGTTCCGCACCCTCGAACAGGTGAAGTCCGGCACGTTGCCGGACTTGGGGGAAGCCTCGGCGATCAAGTGGTACACCTCCGAAGCCGCCACCGAGGTGGCGATGGATGCGGTGCAGCTGTTCGGCGGCAACGGCTACATGGCCGAATACCGCGTCGAACAGCTGGCCCGTGACGCGAAGTCGTTGATGATCTACGCCGGCAGCAACGAGGTGCAGATCACCCACGTCGCCAAGGGTCTGCTGCGCGGATGATCACCGAAACCCACGACGAAGTGGGCGGGATCAGCAGCCGAATGCTGTCGGTGAGCGGCCAGGCGCCGCCCGTGCTGTGCCTGCACGGCTACAGCGACAGCGCCGACACCTGGCGACCGGTCCTCACGCGCCTGCACGCCGCGGGCCGATCCGCCTACGCAGTGGACCTGCCTGGTTTCGGGCAGGCCGCCGGCCGCCGCGACGGTCCGCTGGTCGCGCAGTTCGACGAGTTCGTCGACTCCCTGCTCGATCGGTGGGCCACGGTGGTGATGTTGGGCAACTCGCTGGGGGCGGCCACCGCGGTTCGCGCCGCGGCCCGCCGACCCGACCGTGTGGTCGGCCTGATCGCCCTTAACGATCCCCTCTATGCCAGGCACTGGCTAGCGTGGCTGGCGAGGACGGTCACGGTGCCGTCCTGGGTGTGGCGTGCGGTCGGCGCGATCCGCGTGCCGCGCGCGCCGCTGCCGTGGGTCACACGCCGCGCGCTGGCCCAATTGCTGTATGGACCCGGTTACACTGCAGACCGCGCGGTCCTCGACAGCTGGATTGAGGGGTACGCCACCTGGCAGGCCATCGCCGAGTTGGGCGAGGGCGCCTTCCGCTACGCCCGTGAGGCGCTGGGCTCTCACCACGGCCTGCAGGTGTCGTGTCCGACGGCGGTGGTCCACGGCGCGCACGACCGCATCATTCCGGTGCACGCCAGCCGCACCCTGGCCGCCCAAATTCCCAACGCCGAGCTGACTGTGCTGCCCCGCTCGGGTCACTGCCCCCAACTCGATGACCCCGACGCCGTGGTGCGCATCATCACCGAGGTAATCCAACGCATCAGCACCGGCCACGATCGGACCGGCTCGTGATCGGCCGGATATTGGCGATGGCAGCCCGTGCCTACACCGAAGGGTGGGCCGCCAGCGAATTGGTGCGCGCCGGGGTGCTCGGTCCGCTGCCCCCCGCGCACCTGCCGGCGGCAGTGACTGCGGTGCGCAGCTTCGGTGCGCTGGGCGGGCTGCCCGGAATCAGCGCGGCACGCTTCGGGCAGCGTGCTGCGGTCATCGACGAACGCGGCTCGCTGAGCTTCGCCGAGCTAGAGGCCTACACCAACGCCGTCGCCCACGGTTGGCGCGCCGCCCGGCTGCGCGGTGGGGACACCGTGGCCATCCTGGCCCGCAACCACCGCGGGTTCGTCGTGACACTGTTCGCCGCCGCGAAGTGTGGCGCTCGAATCGTGTTGCTCAACACGGACTTCGGGAACACGCAGCTGCGTGACGTGTTAGCCCGTGAGGGCGGCGACCTGATCGTCTACGACGAGGAGTTCGCTGAGGCTGTCGCCGACATCGACGCCCGCTGCGGGCGCTGGCAGGCCTGGACCGACCACCACGACGACGGTCATGGCTGGCAGCTGGACTCGCTGGCGCGGCAGTGCAACCCAGCCCCACCGCCGGCACCTGGGGTCGAGGCCACTTTGGTCATCCTCACCAGCGGGACGACCGGCACGCCAAAAGGTGCCCCCCGGTCACAGCCGCGGTCTTTGATCCCGGTTGCCGGCCTGCTCTCCAAGGCGCCTTTTCGGGCTCGCGGGGTCACCGAATGCTGTGTGCCGCTCTATCACGGCCTCGGACTCTCCCATACCGTGCTCGCCGTCGCGCTGGGATCGACGCTGGTGATCCGGCGGCGCTTTGACCCACGCCAGACCTTGGACAGCCTGGCCCACCACCACGCCACCGGCTTGATCGTGGTTCCGGTGATGCTGCGCCGCATCCTCGATCTCGACCAAGCCGTCTCCGAGTGGGATCTGTCGGCGTTGCGCATCGTGTTCGTCGCGGGGTCTCAGCTGGGCGCCCCGCTGTGTCGGCGCGCCCTGCAGGCATTCGGTCCGGTCGTGCACAACCTCTACGGATCCACCGAGGTGGCTTACGCCACCATCGCGACGCCAGCCGACCTCGCCGTCGAACCGGGTTGCGTGGGCCGCGTCGTGCGCGGGGCCACGGTACGCATCCTCGACGACGGAGGGCGGTCAGTGGCCCACGGAACCACCGGGCGCATCTTCGTCGCTAACGGGATCCAGTTCGAGGGGTACACCGGTGGCGGCGGCAAAGACGTCGTCGACGGCTTGATGTCCAGCAGCGACGTCGGACACTTCGACCGCGCCGGGCGGCTGTTCATCGACGGCCGCGACGACGACATGATCATCTCCGGCGTGGAGAACGTCTTTCCCGCCGAGATCGAAGACACCCTCGCCGGGCACCCCGACGTCACCGAAGCCGCAGCGATCGCCGTCGACGATCCGGACTGGGGACAACGTCTGCACTGCTTCGTCGTCCGGCGCACCGACACGCTGACCGAGCAGGACGTCAAGGACTACGTCAAGACCCACCTGGCCCGCTACAAGGTGCCCCGCGACATCACGTTCCTCGACGCGCTGCCCCGCAACCCGACCGGCAAGGTCCTTAAGCGTGACCTGTCCGCCGGCACCGCCCCCTGACCGCTGTCTGGCGCACCAACGACTTACATCGAAAGGACCTCGTCGATGGGCACACCGTGGTGGCAACGACAAGCCTTTCGCGCAGCCTCGATTCCCGTGGACCTGCTGACCCAGGCGTTGACTGTCCCGCGCAGCATTTCCCCGGCGCAACTCACGCAGCGGCTCACTCGCGCCGACCGTTCTCTTGAAGAGATAATGGCCGGGAAAGTCGTGGTGATCACCGGAGCATCGTCGGGTATCGGCGAAGCCGCCGCACGGCGGGTCGGTGCAGCCGGAGCCACCGTCGTCCTCATCGCCCGCGGCGCCGAGGCGCTCGAGGACCTCGCGCGGACCATCCGCGCCGACGGGGCACCGCTGACCCGCGCCCCTGCGACCTGACCGACTCCGCTGCCGTCGACACCGTCGTCGCCGACCTCCTGGCCCATCACGGAGGAGTCGATGTGTTGATCAACAACGCCGGCAGGTCCATCCGGCGGTCGTTGGCCTCTTCCTACGACCGCATCCACGATTTTAACGCACCATGGCGCTCAATTACTTCGCCGCGCTGCGCCTCATCCTGGCCTTCGTACCCGGCATGCGGGAACGCCGCGGCGGGCACATCGTCAACGTGTCCTCGGCCGGGGTGCAAGGTCGCAATTCACGCTTTGGCGCCTACATCGCCTCCAAAGCCGCGCTGGACACTGCTTGCGACGCCTTCCACGCCGAGACCTCCGCCGACGGCGTGGTTTTCACCACCATCCACATGCCCCTGGTCCGCACTCCCATGATCGCCCCCACGGCCCTCTATGCCATGGTCCCCGCTCTGACCCCCGACCAAGCCGCCGCGGTGATCTGCGGGGCACTGGTGCACCGGCCACGCCGGCTAAGCCCCACCTTTGCCCGCATCGCCGCCGCAGCCGACTACGTAGCCCCCGAGGTCGTCGACTTCGTGCGCCGCAAGGCCACCCAAGCGACCCAGGATTCGGCTGCCGCCGAGCCCCACGACGGACCGTCCACCCGATGACGCGTTAATTACCCGCCGTTCGGCGAGCCCGCCCGCCAACATCGCGACGTGCGAAGCGAATTCCAACCATTCCCCCGATCGGGCCGCGCCAACGGTCCGGGTGGCCGGGCGCCAGTACGGCGTCAGTGTCATCACGCAGGGGCGTCGACTGAGCACAACGGAGAACATATGGACCTCAACGAATTTGGTCACCCCATCGGGTAGCACGTGTCGGCGTGAGTCGCAGCAGCGAGGGAGTCGCCCCGACATCGATCAGGTGACACCGCGAAAAAATGACAACTTCACTGAGACCGAACAGCAGCGAAGTACTGCCACAGCTTTAGGATATGGCGTAGATATGTTATCGGCAGAGGAATAGTACTGCACTACGCTAACTTTCGTGGTGACGCTGCCCGTTGTCCGATCCGGAACATGTTGGCGGTGATCCGCGAAGACATAGCAGTAATCCGTTCATCTATCCGGACCAGGCCAGCGAGCTTTCGTCACTGTGACACTTCTCCCCGCGCACTCCCGCCTCGCACGCACCCCAGTCGACTGCCGGCCTGCGCCAGCACGCCGAGGAACGCGACGGTTCGGTGTTGCACGAAGAATCCCGTGACGGCGAGCGCATCGTCAGTTCGTCTGTCGTACAGGCAATCCGCTACCCCATACGTCAAGGAGACCGACACATTCGTGAGCGCCCACGACAATGACGACACCCGAAGTGCAAAGACAAAACTTGACAGGTGCGATCCGCGCGACACCAGCGACCCTCAGACGGCGACATTCACCTCAGCGAGCAAGGCCGTGAGGAAGTTCGTCAGATGGTCGAGGCCTACGAGGACAAGCCGACTGTCACCCTTCCCGGGTCGCACGGCACCATCACGGGCACCGCAATCAATGAATGGCTCGACGACAACGGGGATCCGAAATACGGGGACCCCGATGAACATCCCTTCCGGGACCAAGCTGACACCGCAGATTCCGGCTAAGGGAAACAGCCCGTCAACCCAACCAGCACGCACGCCAGCCGCAACTCGAGAACTGCTCAGCGGCTCCACGCTCGAAAGCCCGCATCCGTCTGGTGTCAACGCGCCCACCCGCGCACGAAAGGTCACACCGATGGCTATCCGCATCACGGCAGTTCGCCTCTCCGGCGGCGCCACTCACGTACACATTGACCGAGTCCGGTGGACAGACACATCGACCGGAGAATCTGGTGAAGGCACACCTGACGACATCGCCGCGCGGATCGAAACTCATAACGACACCGCCTATGTCGATGACGACGACGACATGGTTAGCGTCGGCATGGTGCAGACCGACGCCGGCGCAAAGCACTTACGCACGCATACCAACGATGTCTGGAAAGACCACCTGCGCGGGTGGTGGGGGTGACGTCGGACGATGCGCAACATCAGCTGAGTGCGGCGGCCAAGGCGTTCAAGTCGCAGGCTGTTGCGGCGACCTAGCGAGCTATTACCGCTGCGTCAGATGTCCACGAAAATATCGGGGATGGGATGCGCTCCCCCGCCGTACTTGGACAAGTCAGTGACCCCGGCCTCCGAAAGTACGTCGGAGTCGATGTAGCAACGCCCGGTCGCATTGCGCGCCGGGCGGGAGAGAATCTCAATCGCGGAGTCGGCCATGATCTCTGGGCTTCGAGACGATGCCATCATCGCGTCTCCGCCTGCTGAATTGGCAACTGCGGTGGTCGCGATGTAGGTCTGCGGCCACAGGCAGTTGAAACCGATCCCCGCTTCGGCGTACTCCGCAGCCCATCCCAACGACAGCAAGGTCATCCCGTATTTGGACAGCGTGTACGACGGGTGGACGCCAAGCCAGTACGGATTCATGTTGAGCGGTGGAGCGATGGTCAGCACGTGGGGGTTCGGCGACGCGCGCAGGTGCGGCAAGCAGGCCTTAGTCAGCAGGAAGGTGCCCCGGATGTTAATTTGTTGCATCAGGTCAAATTTCTTGGCCGATAACGCTTCAGTGGGATCGACCGAGATGGCGCTGGCATTGTTCACGCAGATGTCGACTCCGCCAAACTGCTGTACCGCGGCATCGACAGCGCGCTGAATGTCCTCTTCGCTGCGCACGTCACCGACGACAGCCAGCGCCTTGCCGCCGGCGGCCTCGACCTCGGCAGCCGCGGTGTGAACTGTGCCAGGCAGTCGTGGATGCGGCTCAGCGGTTTTGGCTAGCAGCACCACATTGGCCCCGCGGCGTGCTGCGCCGAGTGCGATGGCTAACCCGATCCCGCGGCTCCCGCCGGACACCACCATCGTGCGATCTGCGAAAGGTTGCTGTTGGTTGGGCATTTCGTCTCCTGGATATTTGGCGGCCGCTGCTAACGGCTGACGCGGACGGGTACGTTGGCGTAGCCGTTCACGCTCGTCATCGCCACGCGTTGCAGGTTGTCGTAATCGACCTCATAGTCGGGCATGAAGTCGAGCAGACAATTCAGCGCGATCGTGCTTTCCAGCCGCGCTAGCGCGGCGCCCAGGCAGCTGTGAATGCCGTAGCCGAAGCCGATGTTCTGCGCCTCGGTGCGATCACGGTTGATGTCGAAGGTGTCGGCGTTGGTGAATGCGCGCTCGTCGCGGTTGGCGGACGCTCCGGCCAGCATGACCGGCTTGTTGGCGGGAATTGTGGTGCCATGCAAGTACACCGGCTTGAGGCTGTAGCGGAAGTCGTATTGGACGGGGCCTTCAAAACGCAACACCTCTTCGATGGCCGCCGGGATCTTGCTGCGGTCCGCGTGTAGTTGCGCCCACTGGTCGCGATGCTGTGAGAACAAGACCACTGCCGTGCCGACAAGTTTGGTGACCGTCTCGGCGCCGGCACCGCCCAAAAGCGTGCAGAAGCCGGCGATCTCGACATCATCGAGGCTGGTTCGGCTGCCGTCGTCGCGCTCGACCTCGGCGGCGATCAGCGAGCTGATCATGTCGTCCCGGGCATCGGCCCGGCGTTCCTGAATCAGGTTGTAATAGAGCAACCCGGTCTGCACCATTGCTTCTTTGCCGGCCCTGCTCATGGTCATCTTGCCCGGCTTGCGGTGCAGCGCAGTGTCTAGCCAGAGCCGGACCTGCTGCCGATGCTCCACGGGCACGCCGAGCATCGTGGTAATGACCTCGACCGGAAAAAAGGCGGCGAAATCCGCTACGACATCGAACCCCTGCGGATCGACCTGCGAGAGGTGATACCTGATTCTGTCCTGAATCACCGCTTCCTGCGCCTTGATTGCACGGGGAGTGAAGACCTTGTTCACCAGGCTGCGCATCCGACGGTGCTCCGGTGGGTCCATCCAGATGATTGACTGCTCAGTTCCGTGCTCTCCGGACTGAATTTCTTCGAGGGTGACCCCTCGCGACGACGAGTAGGTTTCGTGATCCTTAAAGGCCGCCGCGACGTCCTGGTGGCGTGTCAGCGCATAGAAATCGTACTTCTCGCTGTAGTAGACCGGTGCTTCGTCCCGCAATCGTCGGTAGGTCTCGTACGGATCGTGGAAGAACTCCTCCGAGAAGGGGTCAAACACCAGCTTCGATGTCGTCATCGCATCACTCTCAGTGCATTTCGCAAGGCCAGGCTGCCATGGATCTACGACAAGCCCGGTCCCCGATGCCCGACCGAGCCACGTGCGTATCGCCACCGCTCGAGTGACAGCGTGACATTTTTGGCTCAATCTGTAAAGCTCTCGCGAAGAAGAAGCTGCCTCGTGAATGCGCCAAACCACACGCCCCGCAGGCGATACGCCGCTGCGCGGCGATGATCAAGCGGGACAATCGCAGCTTCAGAGAAACATCATCGCTTCACGAATCCTCGGATCAGGAGTTTGACGTGTACGACATGCCCGACGAGATCGACGTCCAAGCTGACGGTGCGCTGCGCATCATCACGCTGAATCGACCCGATGCACTCAATGCGGTCAACGACGACCTGCACACAGGATTGGCGGTGCTGTGGAACCGATTAACCGAAGATGCGGCCGTCCGCGCCGCGATCCTGACCGGCAGCGGCCGGGCCTTCTGCGCCGGCGGCGACCTCGCCTACATCGAAGAGTTGGCCAAAGACGATGCGCTGCGGGCCAAAACGATCAGACACGGCCGCGACATCGTGTTGGGAATGGCGCGCTGCCGCATCCCGATCGTGGCCGCCGTGAACGGTCCCGCCGTCGGTTTGGGCTGCAGCCTGGTGGCGCTCAGCGACATCGTCTATATGGCCGAGAGTGCCTACCTGTCCGATCCACACGTACAGGTCGGACTCGTAGCCGCCGATGGTGGCCCGCTGACCTGGCCGCTGCAGATGAGCCTGCTTCTGGCCAAGGAGTACGCGCTCACCGGAGCCCGGATCCCAGCCGACAGAGCCGTGGAATTCGGGTTGGCCAACCACGTTGTCACTGATCCGTTCGCCGAGGCGGTCGCGTGCGCAGAAAAGATCATGGGACTGCCACAGCAGGCAGTAGAAAGCACGAAGCGGCTGCTCAATATCAATCTCGAACGTGCCGTCCTGGCGACACTTGATTTCGCCAACGCCGCAGAGAACCAATCCTTCATCTCAGAAGGCTTCCTGGACAACCTCGCCCGGATCGCGTCAGGCGGTTCGTAAAGTCGCGGGTGGGCCGCCAGCTACTGCGTCGAAACTAAAAACGTGACACTTTGGGCGTGATCTGTAAAGCTAGCGGTGGGTGGGCTAAGGCCTCCTGCGTCATCGAAAACAGAAAGGCACCCGAGTGGGCATCGTGACCACGAGCTCGGCGACCGCGTTCACGCAGCCGGCTGAGATGATCTACGACTTCGTCAGCAACCCGGCGAATTGGACGAAAACCTACCCGGGAAGCGCCCATGTCGGCCAGGTCCCGACGCATCTGCCACTCAAGATCGGTGATGTCTGGACCGAAGCCGGGCCCGATGGTGATCGGATTTACACCTGGCACCTCGCGATCGCCATGCGTCCGCGGATGTGGGTCTTCAATTCAGTCGGCCGTCTCGGTCACGACCTCGACGGCAACGGCGGCATGGAAGGGCGGATCACCGTCCAATACGAATTCACCCGGCCCGGCCAAGACATCACGCTGTTCACTCGGACCATGACGATCGAAGCCTATAAAGACGCTCCACTGCCGGATGCGCTGTTCCACATTGTGAATCCCGCCAACATCGACAAGTACCATGCCGCCATCGCCCGAGAGCTCGGTAGTTGCGGATAGGCAGCACGTTTCCTCCTTCGGCTCATACGGCGGAGGGATATCGGCGCGCGGGACACTGGCTGCCCGCACAGACCGCCGCCGAGCATGTCAACGCGCTTTCATCGGGTGGCTCTCGTAAAGCGCTGGTAGACAATTATTCTTCCTGGACGTTCACGGAGTTGGCCGACGCGGTTCAGCGGGTTCGAGCCTCTCTCGCGCACGCGGGCGTGACCACTGATGACGCCGTGCTGATCATCACGCCGCTGCGTAACGAAGTAGCGGCCGCGTATTTAGCCACGCTGTATCAGGGCGCCGTCGCGGTGCTGCTGGACCGGCGTTGCGGGACGTCCGACATCCTCAACGCGTGCGTCACAGCACGGCCGCGGGTCGCTCTCGCCTTCGACGACGACGCGCAACGTCTTGGTCTCCCGCGCCACTGCAGTGTGCTCTCCCTTGACGCCGTGGTAGCCGAAGACAGCGCATCATTACCGGTTGTCGACGACGCTCTCGTCAATCCCGATGTGCCTGCAGCCGTGGTATTTACGTCCGGAACGACGAGTGCACCCAAGGGTGTCGTCCACACCATCAACAGTTTGCGCTGCGGAACTTCGAACATGATCGAAGCGCTGAGGATCACTGGTGCTGATGCGTTCTTCCTGTCGAGTCCGCTGGCCAGCATCACCGGTGTGTTGCAGCTTCATTCGGCTTTGGCCACGCATGCCACGGTGATCATGGAGGACCGGTTTTCGGGGCCGTCATCGCTGGCTCGCGTGTGTGAGCACGGTGCAACTGTCGTTGGTGGAGCACCGGTGATCGCCGAGACACTATTTGCAGAGGCTCAACGGCAGGGTATTTCATTGCCGCTGCGGTGTATTGCACTGGGCGGCACGGTGATTTCGCCGGAAATCATCGACAGCGCAATACGATTCGTGGTTCAACCGGTCCGCGTCTACGGTTCCTCGGAGGCACCGTTCTCCACCGCAACGGCATTGGACGACATCACATCCTCGTCGGACGAAGGCACGCCTTTGCCCGGTGTCGAGATCGCCATATGTGGCGCCAGCGGCGCTGACGAGCTGATCATCCGAGGTCCACACCAGTTCCATGGGTACCTCAACGACTCCCACAACGCCGACGCCTTCGTCGATGACTGGCTTCGCACCGGCGATCAAGCAGACATTCACCTCGGCCGTCTGCGGATCAAGGGGCGCCTCAAAGAGGTGGCGGTTCGCAAGGGAATGAAGATTTCATTGGCCGAAGTCGAGCTCGCTGCGGCCGGTTTGGGTGACTGCGCGGCATTTGCGGTAGCCGATGAGGAGACTGGTGAGCGACTGGTTTTGGCTGTTCGCGAAGCAACGACGACCGGGGACATCACCTACGGCGACGTGGTGAACCACCTGATCGGCGCTGGTTTAGCCAAATGGAAGCTGCCGGAGCAGATCGTCGTGTGGGACGGCACCTATCCCCGCACTCCGAGTGGCAAGATCATTCGTCGACAACTCAGCGATGAGACCCGGCACCTGCGAACACTTTACGCGCCTCGCATCGCCAGCGGATGAGCAACGCTGCGGTAGGCATATCAGCCGGCGCGATGAGTGCTCGCATTCCCTCGCCGCTGGAAAACTCGAGTTCTGCACGACACATGGCGGTGGAGATGACTCCAGGGGCTGAAGGAGTTCAGCCGAGCGCGTCGGCAAGATCCCTACCGATTAGCCGCAGCTCGCCGATGCGCCTCGACCGGCTTGCCGGTCGAAGGCGGGTCAAAGGTGTAATCGGCGGCCTTGAACCGCCGTGTCATCCCCCAGAAGGAGCGCGCACTGCGCGGCCACTGGGTGACGACCCGGCCGTTCGCCGCTCGAAAGTAGTTGTTGCAGCGCGTGGTCCACACGGTTCCCTCCATCCACCGATCGACTTTAGCGAGGAAGTCGGCCATGGCTTCTGGACGTACTGCGACATAGGCCTTGCGCCGACGCCGCATGTACTTCAATGCCCGCACGATGTAGTGCGCCTGAGCCTCTAGCATGAAGATGACGCTGTTGGACCCGACATTGGTGTTCGGCCCGTACAACATGAAAAAGTTAGGGAAGTCCGGAACGGCCATGCCCAGGTAGGCGAATGCCCCGTCCCGCCATTTCTCGCGCAGTGCCGTATTGCGCTGACCGACGACCTCAATCTGACCCAGATAGTCCGCCGCTGCGTATCCGGTCGCACATACGATTGCGTCCACGTCTAGTTCGCTGCCGTCCTCGGTGACCAGAGAGCGGGCTCGCAGCGAACGTGCCGGGCTGGAAACCACCTCGACGTTCGATCGAGTCAAAGCTGGAATGAAATCCGATGAGAAGACCAAGCGTTTGCAACCCAGAGGATGCCCGGGAGTGAGCTTCTGGCGGAGTTGCGGGTCGCTGACCGTGGACTCGAGCACCTTTAAGGCGATCGCCTTGAACTCCTGTGTCTTGTCGCTGCCGTTTTCGATCACCGAGATGTTCGACTCACTGCGCAGCCATAATCGCATGCGGTACAACTTCTTCGCGAATGGCACATGGGCGAATGCCCATTTCTCTCGGTCGGTGTAGGGCCGGTCCGGCTTTGGCAGGATCCAGGTGGGCGAACGCTGAATCGAGTACACCTTTTTCGCGACCTTCGCCAGTTCCGGCAGCACCTGCGACGCGGTCGACCCGGTACCGAGGACTGCGACCCGCGCGCCCGCCAAGTCGACGGAGTGGTCCCAGCGCGCCGAGTGCATCAGGGTACCGGTGAACGGTTCCTCTTCAACGAGAGCCGGCATGATGGGTTGGGTGAAAAGCCCGACGGCCGACACCACGATGTCGAAGTCGTGCACATCGCCGGCTGTCGTCGTCAGCTGCCACCGCTCGGTGTCGCTGCACCATTTGGCCGAGACGACTTCGGTCTCCAACTTCAGATGCCCGGTTAGTTCGTGGCGTTGCGCACAACTTTCGAAGTACTCGAGTATCTCCGGTTGGCTCGACCACAGCCGGGACCAATTCGGGTTGAGGTCAAAAGAATACGAGTACAGGTGGGACTTCACGTCGCAAGCGAGACCGGGATAGGTGTTGATACGCCACGTTCCGCCCACTCCATCTTCGCGGTCGAAGATGGTGAAATCACGAAAGCCTGCCTTTTTCAGAAAGATTCCAAGCGCCAATCCACCAGGGCCGGCCCCGATGATCCCCACCGACAGGGTCTTCGACATTACGTCATCCAATCTGCAGGCACTGGCCGCCGTCGACGACGAGTTCGGCTCCGGTGATGAACGAGGCATTTTCGGAGACCAGGAACGCCACCGCGTCGGCGATCTCCATCGGCCTGCCCAGCCGACCGATCGACGCATTGGCCGCTAGGCGGTTCTGTGTTGGCGCGTCGAGCATGGGTGTTTCCACGGGCCCTGGGAATACGGCGTTGACCCTGATGCCGGATGCGGCGAGCTCGACTGCGGCCGCCTGGGTAAGGCCCCGCAGCGCCCACTTCGATGACCCGTATGCGGAGTGATTCGGGAAGGCCCGAATCGCTCCGGTGCTGCAGGTGTTGACGATAGAAGCACCGTCCGCCTCTCGAAGCTGTTGCAGCGCTGCGTGAATACCAAGGAACGGACCCAGACAATTCACCCGCCAGCTTGCTTCGAAATCGGCCGCAGTCTCATCAGTCAACGAAGCTCGGTGCAAGACACCTGCATTGTTGATCAAGGTGGTCAATCTGCCGAAGCGCTCGACGATCTCGCGTACTGCCGCGTCCCATTGATCTGCCGAGGTGACGTCCAGCGAGAGCGGGATCACAGCGGCTGGATCGAAAGCTTTCGTGGTCACTTCCAGCTCGTCGACCAGCACGTCACACGCGGCCACCCGGAAGCCATCGCCGCAGAGCCGCTCGACGATTGCTGCGCCCTGCCCGCGCGCAGCGCCGGTGACCAAGGCGACCGGCTCAAGTGACGTCATTGGGTCTGCGCTTTCTCTGCAGGGCTGTCAGAAAGCCCGCTGCCGGTGATGAATTGGCAACGGCGGCTCCGGAAGCGCCACTCTCCATCGATGTTGACCAGCTCGTCGTCGTAGAGGGCGGGCCGCATCTCATGCGTGGACGCCTCGACGAACAGCACCTGGGACCGCACCGTGGCAGTCTGGCCGCGGACATCGATGAGCGCAGCCCCGGTCAGATGCATTCCGTTGGGGGCTCGGGTGAACATTTTCTTGATCCGTTCGCGACCGGCCAGCGTTTTACCGTAGACCAGGAACGCTGCGTCCTCGGTGAACAAGTCCAGACATGCCTCGATGTCGTCGGCATCGAGGTTGAGTGCGTACGCCGCCAGCAGGCCCCGGATCGCATTCTGCTCATCCGCACATTCAGTCATCGTCGCTGCTTTCTCTCATATCCGTCCGCTACTTAGCCGTCGGCTACCAGGACCTGGGGAACCCGAACAGCTGGGTGGCAAGAACATTGCGCACGATCTCCGATGAGCCGCCGGAAATCGTCAAGGCCCGCGACCACAGGAAGGCTTGCTGCCAGCGCACATAAACGTCGGCTCCCTCGGGTCGGAGCCGCCCCGTTGCGGCCAGATCCACTGCGTACCGGCAGATCGCCACGTTCAGTTCGGTGTAGGCAAGCTTGGCGATCAACGCGTCGGCCGGCATGTCCGTACCGCGCGCGACCCGGTCCACCGCACGTCGAGCGATGCACTCGACGGCCGACACGCGAGCGCTGAACTCCGCCAACGCTTCCCGTACTACCGGGTCGTCGATCGCAAGGCCGCTCGGATACTCGATATTGCGGGCCAGGTCGACCAGGTCATTGAAGAGCAATTCGAGCACGACCGCGTTGGCACCGACATACGCTCGTTCCGATGCCAGGCCTGTAGTCACCACGGCCCAGCCCTGATTGATCTCCCCGAGAACTTGCTCGGCGGGAACGATCACTCCGTCGAGATACACCTCGCAGAACTCAGCCGAGCCCGTCATCTCCCGGATCGGCCGCACGTCGACCCCAGGGCTCGCCATGTCGACCAGGAAGGTCGTCAACCCCGCGTGCGGACGGGCCGAGGGATCGGTGCGAGCGAGCAGCACCCCCATCTGCGACCACTGGCCATCGGTGGTCCAAACCTTCTGGCCGTCGACTCGGAAAGTGCCGTCCGGCAGCGCAACTGCTTTGGTGGTCAGCCTCGCGAGGTCGCTACCGACACCTGGCTCGCTGAACAGCTGACACCAGATATCCTGGGCCGAACGGATTCTCGGCAGGTAGTTGGCCCGCTGTTCGTCGGATCCGAACTCAATGATCAGATGTGCCGCCAATAGCACCTGGTCGATCGGTCGCGGCGCCCGCGCTCGCACGATCTCCTCCATCACCACTGCGTCGTGGTAGGGAGTGTGCCCGGTGCGACCACCGTACTGCTCAGGCCAGGACCCGCCCATCATGCCGGCGCTGAACAGCTCAGCATACCAATTACGGACCGCCCGTTCGGTGTCGGGGTCACGAGGCACCCGCACTCCGTCGTACCAAAATCCAGACGGGGCACGTCGGGCGATGAAGTCGCGGACCTCCCCGCGGAACTCCGTATCGATCGTTGCATGATCCAACAGATTTCCTACCACTGCGCCACCTGAGCCAGTCGCTGTTGGGGACGCTGACGTCCACCGGCCAGCGCGGTGTTTTGCACCGCCCGTCGAAGGTAGAAGTGATGACCGAACTCCCAGGTGAACCCGATCGCGCCGGACAGTTGAATGCAGTCACTGAGGATCTCGCTGCCGCAACGGTAGAAAAACGTCTCGGCGGTGGCGACATGATGCAACAGGTCAGGCGCGGACCCATCGAAGGCTGCGATGGCGACATTGAGCAGCAGCCGCATTTGCTGTATGGAGACAGCGTGGTCGACGAGACGGTGCGCGACAGCTTGGTACTTGCCGAGCGGTGACCCGAATGTCTTTCGCTGCGAGGCATATTCGGCGGTCCTGTGAAGGACGTGCTCGACACAGCCGAGAGTATCTGCGCAATACAGCAATGCGGTGACTGCGCGGCATTCGGCGGCCAGTCCTGAATTCGGTGATGAGACGATGGTCAGCGGCTGGTCCCTGAGCCGCAGGCGAACAACCCGGCGGGTGACGTCAAGTGACGCGACGGCGGAGCTCTCGGTCTCGGCAGCCGAGACGATGACCAGATCGTCTTGACTTGTGGCGACGATCAGCCGGGTCTGGGGTGCTGGGTGAACCATCAGCGAGTCGTCAGACACGAACGCGTGGGCAGATGCGATGTCAGCATCAGTAATCGCGCTGTCACGTAAGCGGTCTTGCACAAAAGCCGCAACCAGAGTCTCGCACGCTGGACCTGAGTACAGCGCCCGGCTTAATTCCTCGACAACGACCGCGGCCAGCGCCAGCGATCCTTCCGGCGGCACAATCGTCGACCACAATCCCTGCTCGGCCAACGTATCCCAACTGTCGGTCCAGGACTGCGGCCATTGCTCATCCACAGGTCCCCTGTGTAACGACTTCAGCGAGTCCCGTACCGACTCGCGCAACAATACGATCTCTTCAGTCGTAGTGCTCACTCGACGATCGCAATCTTGATGCGTCCTGGGGTGGGGTGGCTGGCGAGGTCGAATGCCGCTTGCACGTCGCCGACACCGAAGGTATGAGTCAGGTAATTGCCCAGTAGGTTGGGATGTGCCTTGGCGAACTCGTCAGCGGCGGCCAACACTCGCCGACGGTCCAGCGTCACGCCGGATTTCAGCGTGAGGTTGTTACGCAGCAGCGTGCGAATGCTGATCGGGTAGCAGTCGTCGTCCGGAACGCCGAAATAGAAGACTGTGCCGCCGAACGCTGTCGCGCCGATAGCGTGGCCCAAAGTTGCGACCTGATGACCGACGGCTTCAATCACGATGTCCGGCCGGCTATTCGGATCGAGATGGCTCACCCACCGGTCGCTGGTGGCATGAACGATCGTGTCGACCCCGAAGGTAGCTCCGATGTGCGAGCGGTCCACCGGATCGATGCCTGTGACGTGCGCGGCGCCGGCCGCCTTCGCTACGTAGGAGAAGAGCAGTCCGATGGAGCCCTGGCCGAGAACCGCGACGTGTCGGCCCTTCAGGTCAGGCAGTTGTTCGACGGCGTAGAGCACGCAAGCCAGCGGCTGCAGACCCACGGCGAGTTGTGGACTCAGCGACGCGTCATACTGCGCCAGTCCATTGCCGTCAGCGACAACGAGTTCCATCAAGCCGTCGAAGCCCGATGCCCACCCGACGACTCGGTTGCCGTTGCGGTGCTCTGGGTGCCGGCTGGCGACGACCTCGCCTACGATCTCGTGAATCGGAAAGCCGTCCTTGTCGGCTGCGTTGGCTCCGGTGTCGCCGGCGATCTTGCCGCGCGCGCCGCGGAAGGCGGGGATGTCGCTGCCGCAGACACCTGCAGCCCGGAACCGTAGCAGCACTTGGCCTTCAGCCAGCGATTCCGGTGACGTTTCCGGCAGCGTCGTTCGCTCGAACGTATACGGTGCGACGAGGCGGTATGACCACACCGTCAGACCTCCACCGGGATGTTGTTCCAGCCCCATTGAAAGCTGGACGGCGGGCGTGAAGCGCCCTCGCTGTCGATGTGGAAATCAGCGACTCGCTTGAGCCATTCGGATACCATGACCGCGATCTCGAGTCGGGCGAGGTGCACACCGAGGCAGAAGTGCTGGCCACGACCGAATGCGAGCAGTCGCTCGATGGGCCTGTTCCACACGAAGTCATCAGGATTCGCATACTCGCGTTCGTCGCGATTCGCTGACGCCAGCACGGTGATGATCCGTTGGCCGGGCTTGATGGTGGTGCCATGAATGGTGAACGGTTTACGCACAGTGCGGGCGAACCACTGTGCGGGGGCGCAGTAACGGATCATCTCTTCGCGGGCCACCCGCACGTTGGCATCGAGATCACCTCGCACAGCCGCCATTTGATCGGGCCGCCGGCCCAATTCCCACAGCCCGTGCGCGACGATTTTGGGCACAGTTTCGGTGCCGCCGATGAAGACGCCGAGCATCTGCGTAGCGGCCTCGATGTCGGTGAGCTGAGACCCGTCAGGCAGTCGGTAGGCGATAAGACCGTCCACGATCGGGAGTTCGCCGTCCGATGCGTTGGCACGTCGGCTCCGCACGATCGGCACCAGGTATTCGAGATAGCCGGGTCGGGCGTTGGCGGTGTTCACGCCGCTGCCGGGCTGCGCCAGGCTTCCGGCATTGACGGTGGCCAACACGTCGGGCGCTAGTTCGACTGGGAGGCCGACCAGTTCGCACACCACCGAGGCGGCCACGATGCCACCGTAGTCCTGGGTCAGGTCAAACCTCCCGCGCGGCAACAGCTCGTCGAGTCGCTCATTGGCAAGTGCTCGGACGCGGGATTCGAGGTTCGTCACTGATTTCGGCCGTAACGGGCCCGAGTGTGAACGACGCACACTGTCATAGATCGGGGCGTCGAAATTGGCATGGAACGGCATCGGGTGCAGCGGTGGATCCGGAACCGGTCCGTGGTTGTGCTGAGCTAGAACCGTTGCGGGGGGCAAGGTGCCCTCCGATGCGACGAACGTTCCATCGTTGATCTCCAGCACCTGCCAGATGTCGGAGAACCTGGACAACACGAAGGTGTCCCATTGCGGCATGTAGTACAACGGGTGGTTTTCGCGCAGCTCGCGGTAATACGGCAGCGGGTTGGACATCACTGCCGGATCGAAAGGATCATACGAGAAAATCGGCATTACAAGGATTTCCAGTCTGTGCGCAGTGCAGCGCCGACGGCTAGAGATCCGCGGGATCTCGCCGCACCGGCTCTCGCGCCAGCCGACGGCCGGCGGGCGATCGTGTCCCGGAAGAACAACACGGAGGTTGACAGCAGCACCCAGCGAGCGTGACACTTTAGGCGTGTTTTGTAAAGGTGCGGCTTGGTCGTGGACGTGCGGGCATCGGGAAACCGGGCAGCGATCAAGTGCGCTCTGAGCGGCCCGGACGGGCGCACCATGTTCCTGATACGCCCACCGCAGAACGTCTCGTCGAGATAAACCTGTCCGGCGTCGACACCGTGGCGGTCGACGCTGCCGGTGTCGGCTCGCCCTGACTCAACGACGAGAAGGTAGATCGTGTTAGATGCCTACTACGAGCTAGTCGACGAAAGCCTCGTCAGTGGTGAGAGATTCACTGCGACCGATCTGGTCCGCAGCACCTGGTCGCATGCGATTCAGCATGGGGCACCCCCATCGGCACTGCTGGTGCGCGCATTGGAACGCTGCGCGCAGCGCGACGACACTCGCCTCAGTCGGGTGGCGATCGATTTGCTCGGCGCCGTTCCAGCTGAAGGCGATCTCTGGGTTCGCTCTCGTGTCGAGCGCAAAGGCAAGCAGATCGAGTTGGTCAGCGCCGAGATGTTGGCCCCAGGACCCGACAGTGAGCCCCGTGCGGTCGCCCGCGCGAGCGGATGGCGGTTGAAGACGCTCGACACCGAAGCCGCCGTTCATTCACCGGCATCGCCCCTGCGTCCGCTGGCCGACGCGGTCAGCCGTGATCTGGCAAAGGACTGGGACCGCAACTACGTGCACAGCGTGGACTGGCGGTGGCTGACCGATCCGCGCGATACGGGTCCGGGAGAATCGTGGATCAAGCCGGTCGTGGAGCTGGTGAAGGGCGAGACCTTGACGCCACTAGAGCGGCTGTTCACGGTGGCCGACGATGCCAACGGCATCGGTACGAAGCTTGACATCACCAAATGGACATTCATGAATACCGACCTGGTGGTCCACATACATCGGATCCCCGACGGCGAGTGGATCGGTGTTCGCGCTGAGACCAGCTACGGACCCGACGGCATTGGCACCACGTTCGGCACGCTGTTCGACCAGGGCGGCGCCATCGGCGGTATCCAGCAGTCGGTGCTCGTGCGCCCACATCCAAAACGTTGACGGGCGCTGCCTCACGCCGCCGGCGACGGGAACAACACCGCGGGGTTGAGATATCCGCTGGGGTCGAAGGCCGTTTTGATCGTGCGCATTCCGGCGATGTCGGCGTCGTCACGTGACATGCCAAGATAGTCCCGTTTGCGCGTGCCCACGCCGTGCTCGGAGCTGACGTTGCCGCCGCATTCGGCGATCAGGTCCATCATCGCCGAGTACAGCAAGTGTTCGTGTTCGTCGCCCAGCTCGCATCGCAACACATTGAGATGCAGGTTTCCCTCCCCGAGGTGTCCGAAGAGCAGGGGGATTGCCGCGGGCGCGTGCTGGGCGATCAGGGCGGCGGAGTCCTGCGCGAAGCCGACGAGGGCAGCCAGCGGAAGCGACACGTCGAACTTCAGTGGAGCGCCGAAAAGGCCGACAACCTCGGCGATCGACTCGCGCGCTCGCCAGAGCCGTTGCTGGGCGGCAACATCGATGCCCACTGCCGGTTCTCCACGCTCAATTACCTTGTCTAGCACGCTTGCCAATCGCTCGGTCTGGTCGACGTCGCCGGCGAGTTCGACCAACAGCAGCCAGCGCCCCGGCACGGGCGCGGATACGCCCAGCCGATCGGCGGCCAGAGCGGCTGCCCGGCCGTCAATCAACTCGAGCGCGGCGATGCTGTCGTGATCGCGAAAGATCAGCCCGGCCTGGATAAGTGGGGCGAGGTCGTCGAAACCGCACACCGCGGTTACCCGATGCACCGGTATCGGGTGCAAGCGCAGATCCAGCGCGGTGATGACACCCAAGGTGCCCTCGGCGCCGACGAACAAGCGCGGCAGGTTGTAACCGGTGTTGTCGGAACGCACCTGGCTGTGGCGGCGAATCACAGAACCGTCGGGCAACACGGCTTCCAGTCCGATCACTTGGTCGCCCATATTCCTGTAGCGCACCGTCCGCAGGCCGCCCGCGTTCGTCGATGCCATGCCACCCAGGGTGGCTGATTCCCGCGAACCCAGGTCAACACCGAAGGCCAGACCGGCTGCAGCGGCGGCGCGCTGCACGGCGGCCAGGGTGGCGCCGCCACCCGCGGTGACGCGCCGCTCGGTGCTGTCGACCTCACCGATCGAGTTCAGCCGCTCGGTGGAAAGCAACACGTCGTCGTGCTCGGGCACGGTCCCTGCCACCAGGGAGGTACGCCCACCTTGGATGGTGACGTAGGCACCCGCGTCGCGGCACACCCGAAGTACCTGGGCGATCTCGCAAGCCGAACCCGGCCGCACCAACGCACTGGCAGCGCCGACGTAACGACCGGTGTGATCGACGCTGCGCCCGTAAAGGACGTCGCCGTCGACGCTCACATACTTCGAGCCAACAACACCCGCCAAGCGCTCGTGCAGCTGGCCCCAAACCATCTCGGCTGCGCCCACCGCCATCCGCGCTCAATCGACCAAACGTAGAGCAGCTGCGGGGCACTGCGTCACGGCCTGGTTCATGCGCTCGCGGTCTGATTCTGGCCGGACATTCTCGAGAATCACCACGCTGCCGTCGTCCTGCACTTCGAACACGTCATCAGCGACGGATTCACAAATGCCGTGCCCGGTGCACTTACCGAGATCGACTTCGACTCGCATGATTACTCCGATCTGACGGTTCATCGCGGATGGCTGGCATTGCGATGTGGCTAAATTTAGCGTGACACTTTGGCAATAATTTGTAAAGGTAGGGGATGCCGTCTTCCTCACCGGGTCAACCCGATCTCGAGCCTGTCGACGACGCGTCGACGCGTCAGCGGATCCTGGTCGCGACCGCCGAAGTCATGGGCCGCCACGGCATGACGAAGTTGAGCTTGTCCGAGGTCGCCGTCGAAGCAGGAGTATCGCGGCCCACTCTTTACCGTTGGTTCGCATCGAAGAAGGATCTGCTGGACGCCTACGTGGTGTGGGAGCGGTCGCTTTACGAACGCGCCGTCGCCAACGCCACGGCGGGCCTTGCATCCAGCGAAAAACTCGATGCGGTGCTGCGTGTCATCGCCGCCGGCCAACAGTCGTATCCCGGTCTGCGTATGGTCGATATCGAGCCGGCTCAGGTGATCAAGCGATTATCTCGGGTGATTCCGCCCATGCGCGCGGGAATAGAAAAACTCCTGCCGGGGCCCGACGGGGCCACAGCAGCGGCAGCCGTTGTCCGGGTGGCTATTTCGCACTACCTGGTGCGAAGCGACGATGCGGACGAGTTCCTCACCCAACTACGTTACGCGGCCGGCATTAAGCCGCCCTCGTCGATCAGCGCTGGGGAAGCCCGGGCTATCGCTGGGTGACGGGTGCCTCTGCACTGTCGATTTGGGCGGCTCCTGCGCGATGATCAGAGTCGCTCGCTGAGAAGCCCGATCACGTCGAGGTCGTCGATGGCGGCGGTGGTGCTGATGAGCGCGGGTCGGGTCACCTCGACGGGCTGCCATTGCGATCCCATCGCGGCAGTGGATACAGCCGCGATCCAGGAGTACACCGAGAACAGACGATACTGCTCGTGGGCCGTGCCGTCATCCAGGGGCCAGCCATTGGCGCCCAGCGCCGTCCGATAGCGGGCCAGCAGCCAATCCTGTTCGGCCCGGCGTATCTTCACCGGTAGCGAGTTGCACAGGAAGTAGGCGACGTCGCGGACGCCGGGTGCCCTTGATGCGACAGCCCAGTCGTAGAAGCCGGTTCGACCCCGGTCGACGAACAGGTTGCCGAGGTGGGCATCACCGTGAATCAGCGTCTGCTCGCCCTCGTTGAACAGCGCAATGACGTCACCCGAGCGCGCGATGTACGTCTCGGCGAGCGCACGGAACGCCGGTCCCATCTCGTCACCGAATTGATCGAGGCCCAGACGGATGAAGTGTGTGCGGCGGGCGGCCAGTTCACCGTCGGATGGCTTGCGACGCATGCCGTCTGGCGGGATCAGCCACGGCAAGTCGTGACCACGGTAGCTTGCGTGTAGCAGCGCCAATTCGTCCATCAGCGACGTTGCGATCTCCAGTACGTCGTCGTCGCCCGGGGCGGGAAAGCGGCAATCGGATGCGGCCAGATCCTCCAGCACCATCACAAACGAGCCGTCCGCGGCGTCAGACTCCACATGCCAGACGCGTGGAATGCGCACCGGCAGAGCGCCTCCCACCGCTTGGTACAGCCTCGCTTCTGCGACTCCGAGTCCGACCTTGCGCAGGAAGCTACGTTGCTCGGGATTGAATGGCTGCAGTTTGACGAAGACGCTGTCGGGAAGCTCGGAGGGCCCGCTCAATCCGATCCGGGCGCGGCCGGTGGTGCCGGAGTGCGCCGCGAGCACCTCCACCGCCGTCACCGGCACGCCAAGCACCTCGCTGAACCAGCGCGGTTGCAGGTCCTCCACGGCAGCCGGAATCGTCACTTCCGAGAAACTACTCTGAATGAACAAGCTCTGGTACCTCCCGATTTTCATCCGGACCTGCGCTTCGAGGCAACGCCGAGGTAATCCCGACCGCCCGATCCGCACCTGACCGTGCCGGGTCAGTGAGCGGCAGCTTCCCGGGATTGAAGTTCCCGGATCCGCTCCGCACGGATATCCACTGGCCCGTTGTCGAAGGCCTCGTGGATGCCCAAATCCGCCAGGCCCAGGATCGGCAGGATCGGAACTCCGCCCGCGGCCACCACCAACTTGGGGTCATCAGAATCTCCGCGGTCGACCATCATCGCGCCGATGAGGCAGATGACCGCCATCTTGTAGGCGTTCAACGCCCGATACCATGGCCGGTTCTGCGGGGTGATGCCGCTCGCGGCCTCATAGCGTTCGAGGAACTCCTCGATGGTCAATGCTGCAGCATGGCTCGTGATCCCGACAGGCTGCATCCAGAGCAGCTCCATCCAGCCAATGTCGGTGAGCGGATCCCCCACTGTGCTCATCTCCCAGTCGAACACGGCGCTCACCTCGTTCCCGACGAACGCAAAGTTACCCGGCTTGGCGTCTCCATGGACCAGCGTGATCTTCGAGCAGGGCTCCGGCTTGCTGTCTCGCAAGGCCTGCAGTAGCCGCTCGAGCGCCGGAAGCGTCCCGCGTTGCACCCGGCGCATTTCGTCAGCCCAGTGGTCGAGCTCGACGTCGAGATGGTCTCGGCCATCGCCGAGAAAACTCAGATCGACCGCGCCGAGGTCGATGGAATGAATCGCTGCGAGCTGGTCGGCCATGCTCGCGCACATCTGGCGGATACCTTGCGGCGGGCGATCCGGCGTCTCCATCTCGTAGACATCGCCGGCGACGCGTTCCATCATGAAGAACTCGCGCCCGAGTACCTCGCCCGATTCCTCAATCCACAACGCGCGGGGCACACGCACCGGAGTGTGTTCGAGTGCCCGCAGGATGTCGAATTGGCGCTTCAGGTCGTAGGGCTCCAGCAACGCGGGTGGGGGCGGACGTAAGCGCAGCACGACGTCTTGCCGGCCTTCGGTGCCGCCGCGCACGGTCACCACGGTCAGCACCATCATCTCCGCAGAGTGACCAAATTCGACGCGGTCGAGCCCCTCGATCCTCACCTCGTCGGCATCCGGGATTCGTGTACTCAGCCAGGCCGCGAGTCGGTCGGGCACAGCTTCACTTTGCGTCATCGTTGACTCCTTGCGCTGTGAGCGGTTTTCCTACTGGCTCGCACGGTCGGCAGCGACACGTTCTGCCGGTGAGGTGTCCTGTTTGAAGGCTGACATATCCATCGGCTTCCAGTTGGGGTAACGGCGATAACCCTCGCCGCCCATCAGGAGCTCGAAGATTCCCCAGCCGATCTTGCCGTCGAAATCGAAGCGCATGAGCTGATCGATCGCCATCGACTTGCTTTCGGTTTCCGCCAGTTCGTCGGGATCAGTGCTGTCCCAGGCGAAATGGATAAAGTACGCGCCCCCGCCGAGGTCGTTGTAGTTGAGCTTCGACAGCGGAAGACCGTAGTAGGCCTGGACATGCTGATTCGGTGCGTCGGCGCTCACCCGGTAGGTGGCGCCATCCTCATCGGTGAAGACCAGCGTGGCCTTGGCCGGACGTTTGTTCGCGCCGTCGAATTGCACATCGTGTTCCATCTTGACGAACCGCTTGGACAGCGTACCGTCCTTATATGTAATGCCGCCGTCGACGTAGTTGACTGTGCCATCGGAGGATTCAAATACCCACGCCTCAATCGCGCGGTCATCGAAGCCCGCATCCAGCCATAGCCAGAAGTCGATTTCGTCGGAAACGCGGGAGCCGAACGTGCGATCGCGGCCACCGTGAAACCCGTCGATCTCGATTCGCTCGCCCTCGATCTCGACCCAGCCAGTCACGATGCCCGGCTCCTTCATGTGGTACATATCGGCAATCTCCCTGCCGTTCTTGGCATGAACCTTCAGCGGCAGTAGCTCCCACATCGGCGCGCTGGGTTCGTAGTAGAGCTCCCACGCGATTCCGGAGTCGTTCGGGGCCACCTCGAGTTTCCATCGTTTCAACGGCTCGACACATGTCCACCGCATCGGCCCGGCGCTCAAGTCCCCGCGGTCGGCGCCGGTGACTGGTCGGCCCGCCATCAGGTCCCAGTGGCGCCCATCAGCGAGGGTCACCTTGACATAGCCCAAGCCGCTCTTGGTGTTCGGATTGTTGCCGTACCCGGTGGCAAGCAGCAGTGTGCCGTCCGGTGATGCCGCGAAGAAGTAGCAGCGATCCGACCACGAGGCCTCGGTGTTGTGCACCTCATCGAACGGCCTGGAGTACTGGTGGGTGAAAGACTCGTCCGCTGCCGAGTAGCCCACGGCTCTAGAGTCCCATCTTGAGGCCGGCACCGGCGTCCACGAACAGCTGCTGCCCTGTGACGTAACGGGACTCGTCGGATGCCAGGTACACCACAGCGTGCGAGATGTCCGCCGGGTCAACGTACGGCACCGGCATAACCTGCAGGAACGGGAAACTCACCTCGGCGTCGGCGCGTGTTGGGTTGGGCAGATCGGGCCGGAACGTCTTGTACATCGGCTCGTTGTGCAGCATGTCGGTGTCGACGTTTGTCGGGTGAATGGCATTGACACGGATGCTCTGCGCTCCCAAAGCCATTGCGAGCGCTTTGGTGTAGTCACGGATCATCGTCTTCGCTAGGCCGTAGCCGGCCCCTCCGGGGCCTTGAAGGTTTCCGCCGTTGATGCCGGTTTGGGGCAGCAGACCGGCGATGGAGCCTGTCACAATGACCGATCCGCCGGCCTTCAGGTGGGGCAGCCCGACGTGGACGGTGTTCACGACTCCGATGAAGTCGACATCGAACGCGTCGATGAAGCCTTGTGCAGGAATGTGATTGCCCAGCGGACAGATCGCCGCGTTTGCCACGATCACATCGAGTCCGCCGAGTTGGGCGACCGCGTCATTGAGCGTCTTTTTGAGGTGGGTTCGATCGCGGACGTCGACCTTCGCCGTGATCGCGCGCCGGCCCGACTTTTCCACCAGTTCTTTGGTTTCCTGAAGGTCGGCTTCGGTGGCCAACGGGTATTCGTTGGACTCGATGTTCGCGCAGATGTCGAGGGCGATAATGTCGGCGCCTTCGTCGGCCAAATGTACTGCGTGGCTTCGGCCTTGGCCGCGAGCTGCACCGGTTACGACGACAACCTTGCCGCTGAGGCGGTTCATGCGATGGATCTCCTTTTAATTAATTGGTCAGTTGACAACGCCACGAAGGGCGTCTTCGCCGAACATGGGACCAACCAGTGATGAGTAGTCGGGTCCGCGTCGTAGCATCTGCCCGCCATCGACGTTGATGACCTGTCCCGTGATCCAGCTGGCGGCGTCGCTGAGCAGGAACAACGCCAGATTCGCGACGTCCTCAACTTCACCGACTCGCGGCAGCGGGGTGCTGAGCCGGTAGTCCTCGGACAACGGCGCCAAATCCATGACCGGGGCGACCATCTCGGTCCGGGTCAGGCCTGGCCGGATCCCGTTGACCCGCACCCACGATGGACCCAGTTCATCTGCTGCCAGCTCGAGCAGATGGTCCAGCGCCGCCTTGCTCGGCCCGTACGCGCCAAACCAGCGGTGTGTGTTGGACGCAGCAATGGAAGAGATGCCGACGAAGGATCCCCCACCGCCCTGAACCATGTGACGGGCAGCGTGTTTGAGGACATACATCGTGCCGTTGACGTTGAGGTCGACGGTCTCACGCCAACCTTGCGAGTCGACCTGGGTGATGGGCCCCAGCGTTCTGGTGCCGCCCGCGCAGTGCACGACACCGTGTAGTCGGCCAGTCCAGGCGGTGGCGACCTCAACCGCCTCCTGAGCCTGCTTCTCGTCGGTGACGTCAGCCGTCACAACTTTGATGGCGCCATTGCCCACCGCGGCTTCGATCCCCTTCGCTGCTGTTTGCAGCTTCTCGAGGTTGCGACCCGCAATCAGGACGTTGCCGCCCGCTTCGACCAGCGTCGCAGCTACACCCATTCCGATTCCGCTACCACCACCGGTGACCAAATACGTTCGGCCGCCCAAAGATAATTCCATTTGTGCTCCCAACCTTTAACGTGAATCTGACGGCGAGCGGCTATTGCAACGGCTTGCTGGGCGTGAACACCACGGGCATCTTCTCGAGCCCGCTGACGAAGTTGGCCGGCCGCAGCGGCAACGGGTCGTCTGAGGCAAGTCGCAGATCCGGCAGGCGTTCCAGCACTCGACGGGTCATCAGGGTCAGCTCCAAGCGAGCCAGCTGGTTACCCAGGCAGAAGTGGGTTCCGAATCCGAAAGCAAGGTGGTTGTTGGGGTACCGCTCAATGTTGAAGATCTCCGGCTGGTCGAATTGCTGCTCGTCGAAGTTGGCCGATTCGAACAGCAGCATGATCTTCTCACCCTGTTTGAGTTCGGTGCCGTGAAAATCGGTGTCCGCGGTCAGCATCCGACACATGTTCTTGACCGGGGAGGTCCAGCGCAGCATCTCTTCGATGGCATTGGGCAGCAGGCGGTCCGGGTCGGCGCGCAGTGCTTCGTATTGGGCGGGGTGCTGGAGGAGTTGCGCGGTGCCGCCGCTGAGGGTGTGCCGCGAGGTTTCGTCGCCACCGACCAGAATCAACAGTGCGTCTTGGATGATCTCGTCATCGGTCAGTCGCTCACCGTCCATCACTCCGTGCACGAGCACGCTGATCAAATCGTCGGTCGGAGTCGCGCGGCGTTGCTCGATGATGCCCCGGGTGTATTCGTTGAACGCCAGAAACGCATTCATCGTTGTCTCGAGGTCTTGCTCGGCCATCCGGGAGCTCAGGCTGGTTACCAGGTCATCGGACCATTTCAAAAACATCGCGCGTTGCTCAGGGCGCACCCCCAACATGTCACCGATCACGGCCATCGGCAGGGGTGCGGCCAGATCCCGGACGAAGTCGCATTCGCCCCGTTCGCACACTGCGTCGATAAGCTCATCGCACAGAGATCCGATCGACTCGGCGAGGTTCTGCACCCGTTTGCGGGTGAAACCGGCGTTGACGAGCTTGCGGCGCCTCAGGTGCGCCGGGTCGTCCTGGTCGATCATCATGGGCACCGGCGGCACGTAATCCGGGCGAATGCCTCCAGCGTTCGAGAACAGTTCCGGGTTGCGTTCCGCTTCGATCACCGCTCGATAGGTCGCGGCCCCGGCAAGCCCGTCACGGTCACGAAAGACGGGCTCGTTCGCCCGCATCCACGCATACGCGGCGCGTGAGTCGCCGGCGTAAAAGGCTCCGTCAGCTAGGTCGATGTCGGGTCGGGTCTGGGTCGGCGCATCAACGGTCATCGATGGCCCCTTTCACCGGCACCACGGAATCACACACTGTCCAACCCTTCGCAGCTTGGTTATGGGACGACTCACACCAGTAGCGTGACACTTTTGCTTGGATCTGTAAAGGTGGTGTCGTGGGTGGTATTCACTCACAACGCTTCCCACGTCGTACTGATGACATGAAAGGGTCAGCAATTCAATGAGATTCGACCAAACCGACGAGCTGTACTCGCGAACAGCGGGCGTCCGTGGACAGTGAGCCCTCCGTAGAAACCCGGATGCTGCGCGCAATCCGCGGTATCGATGCCGACCGCGGCGGCCCCCTGATCGCCGTCCTGCGCAAGCGGCTCGTCGGGGAATTGTTGGGCGATGCCAACGCCGTGGCAGCCACACTCGACCCTGCATTCGAACTGGTGATGCACACCAGCGGGACGACGGTGACCCTGCCCGGAAGCGCTGTGGTGCACAGCGTCGGCATGCAGGCAGCGTCTGGAGTGCTGATGTGGACCGAGTTCGACGACCTGGTTGCCCACGACAACGTCATTGCCGCCCACGGACGGCTACACAGCCTGCTGGCGAGCGACGGTACGGTGACCACCACGCCGATCGCGATCTTCCTGCGTTTCAGCGGTGACCGGATGACATCCGAAGTCGCGTTCATGGGTGAGGGAACCACCGAAACCATCGACCGCGATGCTCTGCCCGCACTCGACGCACTACGAGAGCAACTCGCGTCAGAACACGAGGGCTGATGCAGAAGACTGGAGCGGGCTTACTTCGACTGCGGCTGGGTGCGTCAACCCGATCCGCCGCTCCGGAACAAAGATGGGGTACTCCGTCAGATTAGGCCCGTTTGATCGACGTGCGTTACATTTTGTCCTCGCTTTGTAAACTTACCTGGAACGGTGATAGAGGAGGCAGGCGAGCGGTGACCAGGGCATCGGTAGTTCTGTCCGCGGTGAGCCTCACGGCCCACCTAGGGCGTGGGGTGCAGCGCATAGCGACCGACCCAGTGGTCGGGCGGGTGAGATCGCTTCCGCGCACCGTCGAGGATCTCAACGCGAAGTCTCTGTCACGGATCATGAACCGCACCGTGACATCCGTAACTGCACTGGGCGGTGACGCTGGTACGTCCTCGCGGGCTCGGCTTGCACTCGAAGGCGACGACGTTCCGCGTTCCGTGTTCGTCAAGATGCCGGCCGAGACGGCGGCAACCCGGCTCATGGGCGAACTAGGACGACTCGGTCACACCGAAGTTCGGTTCTATCGCCATCTATCCCCACAACTGAGCGGCGTTCCCAAGACATACGGTTCAGCCTTTGACGCACTCACCGGCCGGTTTGTCATTGTGCTGGAGGATCTTCCGGCCGAGCAGTGCGAGTTTCCAGACACCCTTCATCCCCTCGACAGCGACAAGGCGAGTCTCATCGTCGAGAGCCTAGCGCGACTGCACGCGACATTCTGGGGGTGCCTGCCCCGCAAGAGCGGAGACGGTCCACTCGGCTGGCTCTACACCGCCTCAGCTGACAGCGCGTCCCTGCTCACGGGTCCCTTGTTGAAAACCTCCGCTCGGCGCGTCGCCGAGCGAACCTCGATACCAGTCGAATCCGGCCGCTTCATCGACGAAAACTACCGTGCCGTAGCGCAGTTGATCGACACCGGTCCTCACACCGTCATGCACGGAGACGCCCATCCCGGCAACGTGTACTTCCGTAACGGCAAAGCTGGGCTGTTGGACTGGCAGGCGGTTAGACGCGGCCACCCTTCTCGCGAGCTCGCCTACACCCTCATCACCAGCATGACGACAACCGAGCGCCAGACAAACCAACGCGATCTCCTGGATACCTATCGCCAGGCGTTGGCGGCCGCCGGTGGCCCCGACCTCGATCTCGACGGCCTTTGGCACCGCTACCGCCAAGCCGCGCTCTACGCCTATGTCGCACCACTCATCACAGCCGGCATGGGCGGCATGCAGGAGGACGACATCGCTATCGAAGGGCTCCGACGCGGGGTTGCGGCACTGGAGGACCTCGATACGGTCGCGCAACTCAAGAGAGCTCTGTGATGGGTTTCCGCAACGCCACGCCACAGGGTGCAAGTTCGATGAGGCCGAGCCGTGACTGAACCGATGCGCGCCGATCACACTGACCCCGCATTCGTCGACGACACCTCATCGCGTCATAAGATCCTCGCCGCCACTATTGAAGTGCTGGGACGCAGCGGGCACTCGAAGCTGAGCCTGTCCGATGTCGCCCTGGCCGCAGGAGTGTCGCGGCCAACGCTCTATCGGTGGTTTCCCTCCAAAGAGCACCTGCTCGAAGCGTTCGGCCTTTACGAGCGTCAGCTGTTCAAGAACGGCATGGCCGCAGCCACCTCCGGTCTACGCGGAATGGAAAAGCTGGACGCCGCACTGAAATTCATCGTCGAGTATCAACAGACGTACTCCGGTGTTCGGCTGGTCGATAGTGAGCCCGAGGTGGCCATCGCGCAGCTGGCTGAAGTGCTGCCCGTCATGCGTGCGCGCCTGCAAAAGCTTCTGCCCGGTGCTGGCCGAGAAGTGAAAGCCGCGACAGCAATCCGGGTCGCGGTGTCTCACTACGTTGTTCGTAGCGACGATGGTGAACAATTCCTTGCGCAACTCCGCCATGCCGTCGGATTCAAACAACGGGAGCACTGAAGCTCTGGCGCCCCTTCGCCTCCGGCGACCCGTGCGGGGCCACGTCACGTCGCCCACGGCAAGACCGCGCAAGTTCAATAATTACAATGTTGAGGTAAAGTGTAACGCTTAAGGGTCCTGCGGGAAGGGCCGATGAGTGCGCCGCTCGCGCCTGGTTTTGGCGGCGATTGCTCCCCATGCCCGCGCAACGGGCAGGTCCGTCGAGCTTGCCGTCTCGCCGGTTAGACCAACAGGTTCCGCCTCTAGACGTAGGAGCAATATGACCGGCGACGCCTTGCAGTTCAACCTCTCGTCAGTTTTCGAATCCGTGGCCGCCGCGATACCAGACGAAACCTTTTGCATATGGCGGGACCGACGATTGAGTTATGGAGCGATGAATGACCGGGTCGACGGCGTCGCGAATTACCTCGCGGCCGCCGGACTGGGATGCCATACGGAACGGGATCGGTTGGCGGGCCACGAATCTGGGCAAGATCATCTCGGGATCTATCTGCGCAACGGCAATGAGTACCTCGAGTCGATGATCGCCAGCTATCGGGCACGCTTGGCACCGTTCAATGTCAGCTATCGTTACGTCGAAGAGGAGCTTGTCTATCTCCTCAATGACGCTCGAGCTGCCGTGCTCGTGTACAACGCCGAGTTCGCCCCCCGCGTCGCCGCGATCCGAGACCGGCTCCCCACCGTGCGGTTACTCATCCAGGTCGCAGACGACTCAGGGAACGATCTACTTCCGGATGCGATCGATTACGAAGCGATCACCACCACGAGTGCCCCGGCCAGCAGCCGGCCTGAGCCGTCGGGCGATGATCTGTACATCCTCTACACGGGCGGGACGACCGGCATGCCCAAGGGGGTGCTGTGGCGTCAGCACGACATTTTCATCTCCGCGATGGGCGGACGACCGGTCGGCGGCACCGCAGCCCTGCAAGGCTACGGAGAGCTCGTAGCGCAAGCGTCACGTGCACCCGGCACAATGTCGCTGCTGATGATTCCGCCGCTCATGCACGGCGCCGCACAGTGGGGTGCGTTCACCGCGGTGACAATGGGCGGGCGCTTGGTGATGCCCGATGACGTCGAGAAGTTCCGGCCAGCGCAAGCCCTGCAACTGGCGGCACGCGAAAAGATAATGGGGATAATGGCGGTAGGGGACGCGATAGCACGCCCACTCGTCGACGAACTCGAGCGAGGCGACTACGACCTGTCCGGGTTGATGACCATCAGCAACGGCGGTGCCCCGGTGACTCCCGTTGTCCGCGAACGCCTTCGGGCGGCACTGCCGTCGGTGATCCTCTTCGACGGAGTCGGTTCATCGGAATCCGGCATGCAGATGAGCGCCGCAGACATCCCTGGCACCACGGTTGACACCGCAGCGTTCACCCCGCAGCCCGACACCACCGTCGTGTCAAGCGACTTCAGCCGCGTGCTCGCGCCAGGTGATGGCGAAGGCTGGTTGGCACGTCGCGATCTCATTCCGCTTGGCTACCTCAACGACGAAGCCAAGAGCGCTCGCACATTTCCGATGATTGACAGTGTGCGATGGTCGATCCCCGGGGATCGAGCAAGGATCCTCGCCGATGGTCGTATCGAATTACTCGGCCGCGATTCGGTGACCATCAATTCCGGGGGCGAGAAGATCTTCGCCGAGGAGGTTGAGCGTGCCATCACGTCGCACCCAGCCGTGTACGACGTCGTCGTCGTCGGCCGGCCCTCCGAACGTTGGGGAAGTGAAGTCGTCGCCGTCGTCCAGCTCGTTGGAAACGCATCCCCATCCGACGCGGAACTTGCCGCCGCGTGCAGAACGCACATCGCGAGTTACAAGATCCCAAAAGCCTTCATCCGCGTCCCCAAGGTTGAACGCTCCCCGGCAGGAAAAGCTGATTACCGATGGGCCAACAGCATTGCGACCGAGATGCTTTCGTCCCCTGTTACTTAGTGGGGGTGATCTTTTCCGATGCCGATCACTAAGCTGAAGGCGCGCGCCGCTTCTTGTAACTTGGTCCGCGAGCAAAGCGGTGGGGCGGACTCAATTCAGTCGCACGAGCAACGATTTCACGGCGACGCCGACGTTGTTGACCGGGCCGGTGCTGATCCAGGTGGGTTGACCGACGAGCGAGATCCCGGGATAGCGTTTGGCGATGGCGCTCAACATGACTCGGATCTGCGTCCGGGCGAGGCTGGCACCGAGGCAGAAGTGTGGTCCGCCGCCGCCGAACGACACGTGGGGGTTGGGTGTGCGGCGGATGTCGAAGGCGAACGGGTCGTCGAACACCGCCTCGTCGCGGTTGGCCGACGGATAGAAGATGCCGATCCGGTCGCCGGCGCGTAGCTGCTGGCCGCCGAGCTCCACGTCGCGGGTGACGGTACGGCCGAAGCAAATCACGGGGCTGGTCCAGCGCAGTATCTCTTCGGTGGCCGTCTCGGCGACGTTTGGATCCCTGGCGAGGTCGGCGAACTGTTCCGGGTGCGCGATCAGCGCCATCAGCCCTTGCGCCAAGCCGTTTCGGGTAGTCTCGCTGCCGGCCAGCGACAGGATGAGGAAGAACAGACCGAGTTCGAGTTCGTCCAGTTCGCCGCCGACCAAGATCGACCACACGTCGTCGGTGGGTTGGGCACGCTTGGCCAGCGTCAGTCGATGAGCGAACTCGAATAGGCCCAACTCGGCCTGTTGCCGATCCGCCATCGAGACGTCCTCGGTCGGGTCGAGCGCCCGCATGACAACGTCCGCATTGTGGAATACCTCCGGCCGCTCGTCTTCAGGGATCCCAACGATGTCACCGATGACGTTCATCGGCAGTTGAAAGGCGATCTCGGAGACGAAATCGATCTCTCGGCGGTCGGCGACGTCGTCCAGAATCTTTGCGGTGCGTTGCCGGATTCGATCCTCCAGGGACGAGATCATTCGCGGCGTGAAACCCGCACTGATCAGGCGGCGCATCCTGCTGTGCTTTGGAGGATCCATCGTGATCAGCATCTTGCCCCGTCGCTCCGGGGGTTGCGGAACGATCGAATGACCGTCGAAAGCCGAGAACGTCTCCCAGTCTCGATTGGCCTGTTGTATCTCGGCGTGGCTGACGACGGCCCAGAACTCGATCTCGGTGTCGAACCGCTCAACCCTCACGCGGGGATGCCGGAAAATCTTTCCCCGCCGGCGCAACTCGCTGAACACCTCATGAGGAAATCCGTTGCGATATAAGTCGGTATCGGTGAGGTCAAGCTCGAGGACTTGTTCGCCTGACATTGCAATTCTCCTTCGAACTGCTACCGCCGTGTGGGGACAGATGCTTTACACAATCGCACAAGATTGTCACGAGTGTAGCGTGTTGCCGATCGGCAGAGCGTGGGGTTCCGCAAGGGAGCCCGGGTGAATGTGTCGGTCGCCGCGGCTACTGCGCCCGCAGGAGCGGTGTCACGTCCGCATGGCAACGTGCTCGCGCCCGAGGTCGGCCACCCTGGCGACACCCATCAATAGCAAAGTCTGGCGGATCTCATCGGCCAGAATGTCCAGGATCGCCCGCACGCCTTGATATCCGGCGACCGCAAGGCCGTAAATGTAGGGTCGCCCGATCATCACCGCATCCGCTCCGAGCGCGAGCGCGGTGACGACGTCGGTGCCGGTACGCACCCCGCTGTCGAGCAGGACGGTGGCGCGCTGGCCCACCGCGTCGGCGATGTCGGGAAGCGCGTTTAGCGACGACATCGCTCCGTTGAGTTGGCGCCCACCGTGATTGGACACGACCACCCCGGTCGCTCCCACTTGGTCGACCGCGCGCACGGCATCGGCGGGATCGAGCAAGCCTTTGACGATGAACGGCCCGTCCCACCGTTCGCGCAACGCTGCGACGTCGCTCCAGCTGAGGTCGGGCCGGATCTGCCGGCTGTGGATTGCGGCCGACTGGACGGCGCCTTTGGCTCCGGGGACGTGGGTGATGTTGCGCATCGTCATGCGCCGGTGTCGCAGCAGGCCGTACCACCACGCGGGCCGGATAGCGGCATCGGCGATGCGTCGGGGGGTCAGGATCGGCGGATGGCCCATGCCGGTGCGGCGCTCGCCGGTCCGGTTGCCTTGAATCGGAACATCGGCGGTGACGACAAGAGTGCGGTAACCCGCGTCTCTGGCGCGGTCAAGCATGGAGTCCACGAACGACGAACCGGGAATACTGCGATCTCCCCACGGGTAGAGCTGAAACCAGTGATCGCGTTCGGTGCCGTCCGCCACTTCTTCAAGGGAATAGGACGAGGCGGTGGACAGCGTCAGCCGGGTGCCGGCATGCTCGGCCGCGCGGGCCGCCGCGAGTTCGCCCGACCAGTGCGCCAAGCCGGTCAGCCCCGTCGGGGCCAGGATGACGGGCATGGACAGCTGCTCACCGTCGACCGCGACGCTCACGTCGGCCTCTTTGTGGCCGGCCAACACCCTCTGTCGCAGTGACCATTTCGTGAAGGCCTCGCGGTTGGATCGCATCGTGCGTTCATCTTCGGCCGCGCCGTCGAGATACGCCCAGACCATCGCAGGCAGCGCACGTCGCGCTGCCTGCCGGTAGTCGTCCACACTCACCAGAGGTGTCGGGGTTCGCAGCCGATACTGAAACGCCGGGCTCATTTCACGGCGATGGGCGTGGTCGGCGATCCCACCGCGTTGCGGATCCTCAATGGCGGCGCGACGAACAGAAAGCTCCACTGCCCGTCGCTCGCGCAGTCATCGGCGAGCACATCAAGCTCGAGGATCTCTGCCAGCGGCATTCCCATATCTCGGATCAGGACACAGTGCACCGGCAACGTCGCATCGCTCTCGCTTGGCATCACTTCGATGCCCCAGTTATCCGATCCGACGGCCGCGACCCCACGTCGATGCAGCCAGCGCACACACTCGATGCCCAGACCCGGTTCGGTCGCCATCCAGCCTTCGCGACCCTCGACCTGGAGGCGGGCACCCCACCCGGTTCGTACCAACAAGAAGTCGGCCTCACCCACGACCACGCCTTGCGCTTTCTCCGCGTTCTCCAGATCCTGCGGGGTGATCGCGGTGCCGCCGTCGAGCCACTCCACTCCCTGCAGTCGGGCGATGTCGAGCAGCACGCCTCTGCCGACGACCCGGCTGGTCAAGGCGTCGACAGCTAATTGCTTTGCACCGTAACGGGTTCCGATCTCATCGGTCGAATATCCGTTGTACAACTTTCCATCGTAGGCGACATGTGATAGCGCATCCCATTGGGTGCCGGACTGCAGCGGCATGATGATCCAGTCATCGGCGACCTGCAGCCCGTGTGGATCCCAGTCGGCGTGTTGCATCGACATCAGATGAACGGGATTCAGACGTCCGCCGACACCGCTCTGCGGTCCGTCGCTGCCGAAGGGGATGCTCAGTTGGAAGACCTTGCCCGACCGGACCTCGGCTGTCGCCGCGCGGATATGGCTCGCCGTTACGAGATTGAGTGTTCCGATCTGATCGTCGGCGCCCCATCGGCCCCAGTTCGAGACCTCAGCGCCGAGATCCCTGAAATTCAACGTCACGCTTTACAGAATTGCACATGATTGTCAACATGGGCAGATGTCTGCGGTGCACGCGCCCTTGCTCAGCTTTGACACCACGGATCCAACATTCGTTGCCGATCCGTGGCCGCGATACGACGAGATTCGCCGACTCGGTGGCACCGTCTACAACGAGCGGATCAACCGGTGGATGGTGTCCGGCTTCGACGTTGTGAAGCGAATTCTCAGTACGCCCGAGAAATTCGGTTCCGAACGCGGACAGGTCGAGCACGCCGCGGTCTTCGGAGGGCCGACGATGGAGTTCTACGACGGGGCCCATCACGACAAGATCCGAGCGATCTGGTCGAACGATTTTCGCCCGCGGACGCTGGCCGGACTGCGGTCTGTGATCGGCGAGATCATCCGGCGACGGCTGGCCCCGATCGCGGACCGTCTCCGATCCGGCGAGACGGTCGAGGTGGTCTCACAGCTGACTCGAGCCATCCCGACCGAAGTCATCGCCCACATGCTCGCCGTCGACGCAGAGATGGTCGCCCAGTTTTCGGCGTGGAGCGACGCCATGGGCGCCTCGGCCGAGGGTTACAGCAGCCCCGGTGGACGCGGAGCGGAGCTGATTGCGGCGGGCAAGCGCGCCACCGCGGAGTTGAACGATTTCATCCGGCGTGAGATGCCTCGGCGTCGCGACAGTCCGTCCGGGCATGGCTGGGACCTCATCGCCACCATGGTGAAAGCCGACTACGCGTGCGCGCACATGAGCGAACAAGAAGTCGTCGCCAGCAACACCCAATTGGTGTTCGCCGGCAACGAGACGACGGCCAAGCTGCTGACCCAGATCATCGTGGCACTGGCGCTGTTTCCGGATCAGCGTCGCGCGTTACGAAATGACCCATCGTTGATCGCAGCCGCCGTCGAGGAAGTGCATCGCTACGAAACCGTGTCACATTCGATCTTCCGCGACGCCGTCAGCGGGGACCAAGCCATCGGAGAGATCACCATCCGCGACGGCGAACGCATTACCCTGCTGCTGGGTGCCGCCAACCGTGACCCGTCTCGCTGGGAGCGGCCTGATCGTTTTGACGTCAGCCGTAAAATTCGGCCTCACATAGGATTCGCGTTCGGTTTGCATAGTTGCCTGGGAATGAACCTGGCGCGGCTGGAGGCTCAGATTTTTCTGGAGGAGCTCATCGCTTCCCTCCCCGACTGGGAAGTCCACCAGCCATTGGACTTCGGCACGAACTTCACCGTGCGGGGCCCCCGCATGGCCCTCATCAGAGCAGCCGACGACTAGTTGTGATGTCCAGGGACGTTGTCCGGTCTGGTATCGGTGAGCCTGTGTGACAGGTGAAGGCCTCCGGTTGTGAAGTGGAGCTGTCTAGGAACCGCTTCGTCAACCAGGAGGCCTTCGTGTCCCACGCTAACGCTGCTTTGACCCCTCGTGCTCGGTTGAGACTGGCTCAGTTGATCGTCGAGGGCGGCTGGACCTACGCCGCGGCCGCCAAGATGTTCATGGTCGCACCGCGAACTGCTAAAAAGTGGGCCGATCGGTTCCGTGCCGAAGGTGTGGCCGGGATGGTCGACCGCAGTTCTCGACCGCGCACCAGCCCTACCCGCACCCGTCCTGAGGTCGTTCGGCTAATCGTGGGCATACGGTGGCGTCACCGATACGGTCCCGTGCAGATTGCTGGTCGTCTGGGCATGCCGGCCTCGACTGTGCACGCAGTGCTGACCCGATGCCGGATCAACCGCCTGGCGGCCATCGATCGCATTACCGGTGAGCCGCTGCGCCGTTATGAGCATGCCCATCCCGGAGCGCTGATTCACGTGGACGTGACCAAGTTCGGCAACATCCCCGACGGTGGCGGCCACAAGTTCGTGAGTCGACAACAAAGCAAGCACAACGCCGCCCAGACGGCTCACCGCACCGGTAATCGCGGCGACCGCGCCAAGAACTGGCGCCCGAGGATCGGAACAGCGTTCGTGCACACCGTCATTGATGATCACTCCCGCATGGCCTACGCCGAGATTTGTACCGACGAAAAAGCTGCCACCGCGATAGGCGTGCTGCAGCGCGCGGTGGCATGGTTCACCGAGCGCGGCGTCACCGTCGAGCGAGTCCTATCCGACAACGGATCTGCCTACAGATCCTTCGCATGGCGTGATGCCTGCGCAGATCTGCAGATCACCCCCAAGCGGACCCGTCCCTATCGCCCACAGACCAACGGAAAAATCGAGCGATTCCACCGCACCTTGGCCGACGGCTGGGCCTATGCCCGGCTCTATGACTCAACCGAACAGCGCGACACCGCGTTGCCAGCCTGGCTGCATTTCTATAATCACCATCGAGCCCACTCCGCCATCGGAGGCCAGCCACCAGTCACTCGACTGACCAACCTCCCTGGACATCACAACTAGTCCACGCAGGCCGGCAGTCGTTTGACTACGTGGACGACGCCAACCGTGGAACGCTGCCGCCGAACTCGCCTCTCATGCCATTGCCGCTGCGCTGCAACGCGATACCGACGCGTGATCTGCAGCGACTAGTTGCGAAGTGCGGCGCCAGGCTCCAACGGTGCCGGGTCGGCCGCGGCGAGTGTGCTCGTCGTGGGCGTCAGATCGGGACCGGGCGGATACCACATGTTGCAACTGCAGAACCGTTCAGTTGCACCGACTGAGCCGGACAGGCCCATCGCGCGTAGCGCATGACTTTTGTAGGCGCGCGCCGCGGGGCTGAGTGTGCGTTCGACCATCTCGACGGCGAAGTCGTGGTCAAGGCTCGCGTCAGCCCAGAACGTGACCTCACTGTGTTCGCGCACCGCCCGCGAGACCGCCGCACGTACTGCAGAGTTGTGCAGATACGCGCGCGCCGACACGCCCAGCGCTGCAGCCGGTGTCGAGAGCAATCCCTCGACCGTGGAACGGCCGGATGTATCGATCCCGAGGATCTGCAAAGCGCATAGGTCGGCGGCCCCGGTGCTGGCGGCGCTCACCTGCCAGCCCGCGCGCACTCGATCACAGAGCCAGCCTCCAGCGAAGGCGACGGTGTCCAGTGGGCTCAAGCCCAGGATCAACAGGTCGTATCGCGGCCGCACGCCGGATCGGGGCTCGACCCCGATCCCCCCGTTGCCGGTGACGGCCGACTCGCAGCTCACATCCTCGACGTTGGTTTCGCCGCGGAGGCGGTGCTGGTCGATAAGCCCGATGTCGCGCCCGCCGAGCCGGGCGGTCATCGCCGAACCCGCACCGGGATGTTTTGCCAGCCCGACACATTCTGCATGCTGACACGGCTGCAGTTGTCCCAATCAACGTCGTAGTGCGGCATCACATCGAGTAGTCGGTCGATGGCGATCGCGGACTCCATGCGCGCCAGTGCCGCACCCAGGCAGCTGTGAATGCCGTATCCGAATCCCAGATTCTGCGCTTGAATCGGGTTGCGGTTGATGTCGAAGCGGTCGGGGTCGCTCCAGGCGCGCGGGTCGCGGTTCGCTGAGCCTCCGACGAGAAAGACCGGCTTGTCGGCGGGAATGGTGATTCCGTGCAGCGTCACGTCCCGGGTCGAGCATCGTACGTTGTACTGGGCAGGTGCTTCGTATCGCAGCAGCTCTTCGACGGCAAACGGAATTTTGCTGCGGTCTTCGCGCAGTTGGTGCCACTGCTCGGGATGTTGGGCGAACATCACCACCGCGTTGCCGACAAGCTTGGTCACCGTCTCGGCGCCGGCGCCGCCGAGAAGCGCCGCGAAGCCGGTGATCTCGATGTCGTCAAGGCTTCGGAGGCGACCGTTTTCATCGTTGATTTCGGCGGCAATGAGCCGGCTGATCATGTCATCGCGCGGCTTGGCACGTCGTTGCTGAACAAGTTCGTAACACCACAGGCCCATTTCGTTGCCTGCCTGAATGCCGTCGTCGTCCATGTCGATCTGGCCAGGATTACGGTGCAAAGATCGGTCGATCCAGTGCCGTAGTTGTTGAGCGTGGCCGACGTCGACCCCCATCATGCAAGCAATCACCTCGACGGGAAAGAGCGCCGAAAAGTCCTGCACCGCATCGAAAGTGTCCGCCGCGCTCGGCAGGTGCCGCTCGATCTGCGCACCGACCATGGCTTCGAGCTCACTGATGGCGCGCGGAGTGAACACCTTGTTGACCAGACTGCGCATCTGCCGGTGGTCGGGCGGATCCATGTAGATGATCATTTTGGGTTCCGGCGTCGTGCCCGCCTCGATCATGGCCCGCACCATGGAAAGGTCCACGCCACGGGCCGAGGAATACATCGCGTGGTCCTTGAAGGCCGCAGCGACGTCGGCGTGGCGGGTCAGAGCGTAAAAGTCGTACTCGTCGCTGTAATAGACGGGCGCTTCATCGCGCATCCGACGATAGGTCTCATAGGGCCCTGCGAAGAAGTCATCGGAAAACGGGTCGAAGAGCAGTTGCGAAACCGTCACTGAGTGAACCCCATGAGTCGTTGCGGTAGTTGCTGCGTGTCGTCGTGTCGTACCGACTCGCCGGAGGTCGGATTGGTCTGTGCGGCTGCGACGCCCCCTTCACGATCACGCACTGTTGCAGAATCTTTCGCTGCTGGCGGCACCATGATTGCGGAGTCCGTGTCAGCTGAGGTAGCGCACAATGCTTTCGGCCACACAGGCCGGCTTGGCGCCGCCGTCGATCTCCACGGTGGTGACCACCGTCATCTGTACTGTGCCGTTGCCCAGGTCCTCGACGTCGGCGACGGTGGTCGTGGCCCGCACCTTCGACCCGACCGGCACCGGGGCCGGGAATCGAACCTTGTTCAGGCCGTAGTTGATTGCCAGCTTGACTCCGTTGACGGTGTACATCTCGGCCATCAGCCGCGGGATCAACGACAGGGTCATGTATCCGTGCGCAATGGTTGTGCCGAACGGACCACCTGCGGCCCTGTCGGGGTCGACGTGAATCCACTGATGATCGCCGGTCGCATCGGCGAACAGGTCGACCGCCTGCTGAGTGATCTCCACCCAGGAGCTGGTACCCAACGTGTCGCCCTTGGCTTCCAACAGCGAACCGACCGAATCAAACGTGCGCACAGACCATTTCCCTTCGTGATGCTCGCACGGGTGGTGCCGCTATCAGACGCTGATGGCCTGCGGTTGGGCGTCCATAGCGCGCAGCGCGGGCATAACCTCGTTAGCGAACAGCCGCATACTTTTCTCGGCGGTCTCGATGGGCATGCCGCCGAAGTGGAACAGGCCTACGATCTCGCGGCAGTTGGTGATCTCCTGCAGGCGCTGCGCGCGCTCGATGCACTGCTCGGGGGTGCCCACCAGGTGCAGGTCGAGGTTGCCGATCAAACCGTTCTTGGCCTGATCGAACTGGTACTCATAGCCTTTGATGCCGTCCCACGCCGCGGCGTCGCCGAGGTTGTAGTGATGGTTCGTTTCCACGCCGAGCTGGGTGATGTAGCGCTTGCCCAACGTGCGGGCCTCCTCTTCGGTCTCGGTGCAATACACCCACTGGTGCACGATCGGCTGCGCGGCAGGCAGACCCAACCCGCTTCGCATGGTGTTGAATTCGGCGACCTGGCCGCGGATCACATCGGCGCTCTGCGCCGCCACGAACATCGGGTTCAGCCCTGCTTGAGCCACTGTCGTCAACGACTGCGGACTGGTGAAGACGCCGAGCATGTCCTCGACCAAACGGGTGGAACGCGGGCGTGGCCGGGTCGAGGTCTCAGGTATCTGGTAGAACTTGCCGTCGTAAGAGAACCGCTCCTGCGTCAGCGCGAGTTTCAAGATCTCGATGCTCTCGACAAAACGCCCCCGGGACTCGGCCATGTCGATGCCGAAGCCGGCGAACTCCGATTGACCCAGCCCGCGCCCGACACCGACCGACAACTTGCGGCCCTGCAGCAGAATGTCGAACAGCGCGATCTCTTCGGCCACCTGCAGTGGGTGGTGCCACGGCAAGACGATGACCATCGTGCCGAAGTCGAGCTTCTTCGTCGCGCCCGCGAAATAGGACAGCAGCTCAAGAGGATTGGGCTCCATGCAGTGCGGTCCGAAGTGATGTTCGGTGGTCCACATCGAGTCGAAGCCCAGCGGCTCGGCCAACATGCCCAGGTGGATGTTCTCCTCCCATAGCACGTAATCGGGCACCACCGGAGGCCGGCTCCAGTCTTTCGCGATGACCCGCTCCCAGTCGGCGGAGTTGAGCGCCTGCAGACAAATACCAAACCTCATCGAACGCCCTTCTCTGGCTGTTCCTCTTCGCTTCAGGCCACCGTACTACAGTCTCTAGTTAAAATGCTAGAGCTTCTGCCTCGGTGATGCTCAATCGGTTTCGGGGGCGACGCCGGCCCCCGAGGTGATCTCGGCGAACACCGCCGAAAACCCGGTCGGCAAGTGCTCGTCGACGTCGCCGTCGCGGGGAAGCAGGCGCGGGCGCTGCCGCGGTTCGACGGTGTAGGTCGGCTCGAACAACGCCGGCACCACCGTGCGCAACTCCTCGAGGGTGTAGCCGCCGTCCTTGGAGACCAGCCGCGACGGGACAAACGGCGGGTAGAGCCCGATCCGGCCCGAGCCCGACACGTCGAAGACATGCCCGTTGAGCCATCCGGATTCCTCGCTGGCCAGATACGCCACCAGTGGTGCGTTGCCCGCCGGCGGCCCGACCAATTTCGTGGCCAGAGGTCCCAAGTTGTTGCCAGGTATGCCGGATGGGCAGATGGTGTTGACGGTGATGCCGTGGGGGTCGAGTTCGATGGCGGCCGCCCGCGCGAACCCGAGGATTCCGGCTTTCGCTGCGCAGTAGGGTGACATGTAGGCGTCACCGATTGTGCCGTCCACCGAGGACACCGCGATCACTCGGCCGTAGTTGTTGGCGATCATGGTCGGCAGGGCGGCCTGCAGAACGGTGAAGTGTCCTTTGAGGTGGATGCCGATCACTCGGTCCCAGTCTTCTTCGGTCAGTTTGGTCAGCGATTTGATCGCCACCTGGCCGGCCAGCAGCACCAGAATGTCCACGGTGCCGAATTCGTCGAGGGCCTTCTGCACGACGGCTTTACCGCCGGCCATGGTTGCCACGTCCGACGAATCGGCCACTGCGCGACCACCGTTGGCGACAATCTTGTCAGCGAGCCGCTGTGCCCGCTCGATGTTGACGTCGTTGATGACCACGCAAGCGCCTTCGGCGGCGAACAGCTTCGACATCGCCGAACCCAGACTGCCGGCGCCGCCGGTCAGTATGGCCACTCTGTTGTCCAGCAATCCCATGGGTTAGCGCCTCCGTTGTCGCAGTGCGGGTTTCGGGCTCACCACAGCGGCGCCCAGGTCGGGGCGTTGAGCAGGTAGGTCTGCCAGCGCTCGCGCAATGTCAGCTCGCCCCAGCCCAGATCGCGCCCGGCCTCGGGGAGTCCGTGCAGCGCAGTGTGCAGCCAGGCGTTCGGATCGTTGATCCGCGACAGCGCACAGACCTCATGTCCCGCCCCCGCGCCGACTGCGGAGGAGAACCCGGCCATGGGTTCGAGGTAGGCATGACCGGCCCGTGCGTAACTCTTCAAGCGTTGGGTGAACTCACCGCAGCGGGTGACGTAGTCGTCGAACTTCCCCTCGAACGGCCACAGTGTGTCATGGATCCACAGCGACGGGTCATGGTCGCCGGGTGTGGTGGGTATCGTGTCGAAATCCATGTCGTGGACCCATCCCGCCAATGGCACAAGGGTTTTGGACACAACGCGTCGCCGCAGCGTATCGGTCTCCGCCTCCAGTGTCGCGAGATCACCGCCGAGTATTCGCGCGTTGAGTTGCTCCCATGCGTTCCCGTCGCGAACGGCGACGATGGTGATCGCGGTGAAGGACTCCCCAACCACCGGAGGATGCCGCAGATACCAGGCCAGCCGGACGTCATCGCCGGCGCCCAACCTCGGGAGCCACTCGTCGCGGTAGAGCTCCTCGAAGTCCTCTTCGGCGGTGCCGATCAGGGTGTGGGCCTGGTGGATGAACAGCATGCGCGGCGCGGCGACGGTCACGCCGCCAGTCGGACCGGCAGCGATCGCAGCTCACGGAACGCGAAGATCTCGTCGCGTCGTTGCGGTTCCTCAGCGAGCGTGAGCTTCGGGAATCTCGAGAGCAGGCGTTGGAAGAACACCTGTCCCTCCTGGCGAGCCAGTGATGCGCCCAGACAGTGGTGGATTCCCCCGCCGAACGAAAGAGGTGGCCCCTGGTTGCGGCGTACGTCGAGCCGGTCGGGGTCGGTAAACCGTTGCGGGTCACGGTTTCCCGCAGCAAGCAACACCGTCAGCTGCGATCCTGCGGGCAGTGGCGTACCGGCGATCTCGAGGTCTTCGAGCGCGGAGCGCGCAGCGACCTGAACGGGCGGGTCGAAGCGCAGGAACTCCTCGACCGCGCTGCCGGTCACAGACGGATCTTCGACCATGATCTGCAACTGGTCCTGATTGTGCAGCAGCGCCGACAGGCCGTTGCCGATCAGGTGTGCGGTCGTGGAGAACGCGGCAACGAACAACGTCAAGACCAGCAGGTTGACCTCCTCCTCGTCAAGCCGCTCGCCACCGTCCTCGGCACGCAGGATCGCAGTCAACAGGTCCTCGTCGATCGGGTGCGCACGACGCTCGGCGACGAAGTCGACGAAATAGGCACGCATCTTCTCCGAGGCCTCGTAGGCAGCCCAAAGCTGGTCGACGCTCGCCCACGGCGAGGCGCCGGCGACCGCATCAACCATCAACGGCGCGAACAACATCCAGTCCGCCTGCGGGACATTCAGCAATTTACCCACCACCGCCACCGGCAACGGTGTCGACAGGTCAGCGATCACGTCGATCACATCGCCTGAACCGAATTGGTCCAGCAGACCGTCGGCGATCGCCTCGGTGTTGACTCTCATGCGGTCGACTTGACGGCTGGTGAAGGCCTTGGACACCAGCTTGCGTAATCGGGTGTGCTGCGGCGGATCGAGGTTGATCAACGCAGCCGGATCGGTGATGAAGGTGCCGTACTTGCTGCGCTCGCGGTCCATCGACGCATCGCCGACAGTGCGCGCACCGACACCCATACGCGCGTCGCGCAGAACCTCATTGCACTCCTGGTAGGCGCGCACCGCGTAGTACTTAGTACCCGCGATCTGAAAGATCGGCGCGGCATGCTCGTGCAGCTGCTGATAGAGCGGGTACGGGTCGTTACGGCCCTCGCTCGTCTGAGTCATCTGAATGAAGACGTCGTCGGTGTTGATGGCTGCGGTCATGAAATCTTCCTTTCGCGCCGCTGCGCGATCGACGATGATCTGCTCGGCGGCCGCGCCGAGGCCCCCCAGCACGTTACTTTGCGGCCTAGCCAGATGACAAGACCGTCTAGTAGATGTCCGAGACAGTCAATTGTGATTCGATACCTAAGTGACCAAGACTTCGCCGCCACCGGAACGCACTGTGGGCCGACGCCGAGGGGCCAGTTCTGTGCGCCGCGACGACGTGCTGGCCGCCGCGCGCGACATGCTGGACGACGAGGGCTGGGATCGACTCAACATGGTCGCGCTCGCCGAACGTCTGGGCATCAAAGGCCCGTCGCTGTACAACCACGTCGACAACCTCGACGACTTGCGGCGTCAACTGTGGATCCTGGTGGTACGGGAGATGAGCGAAGCGATTCGCGACGCGGTGCTCGGACTTGCCGGCGACGACGCCGTGCGCGCCATCGCCACCACGTACCGCGAATACGCCAACCGCTACCCACGCCGCTACGCGCTCCCGGTCAGCATCGCCGGGCTGCACGGCCGCGACATCGCCCAAGCCGTCTCGGTGTCGACCGATACCTCGCGGGCGGTCTTCCGCTACTACGGGCTCACTGGCGACAACGTCGACATCGCTACCACACTGTTGACGGCCAGCATGTCCGGATTCATGGCCATGGAACTGCGCGGCGCCATGCAAGTCGACCCCGACACCGCCTATGACGTGCTTATCGAGAACTTCATCGCCGGCTTGCACGGTATGAAGTAGCCACCCTGCCGTGCCCAGCCCATCCGCGCACGAGCTGAATCCGATGTCCGCGGCGCGCAGCCATGCTCTCGGCGACATTCCGCGGCGCACCGCACGACGTCACCCCACGAAGACGGCGATCATCGACGGCCCCGTCATGCTGACCTTCACCGAATTCGACGAGCTGGTCGATCGCGCGGCTGCAGCATTGTGTGACAACGGCTTTGAGCCTGGGGACCGAGTCGCTCTGCTGGCCCGCAACTGCTGGCAGTACGCCGTGTTGGCGTTTGCCACGGCGCGCGCCGGTGTCGTGTTGGTGCCGGTCAATTTCATGCTCATGGCACCTGAAATCGCCTACATCCTCAAGCATTGCGGGGCGACCGGCTTCATCGTTCAGGATGAGCTGCGGCCCACAGCCGAGGAAGCGATGGCGTTGGGCGGCAACGTCACAACGAAAGTCGCAATCTGCACCGACTCGTCAGCAGCGCCTACAGACTGGCACGACTTCGCGGCCTGGCTGGCCACAACGGCGCCGGCCCCCCGCCTGCTGATTGACGACGATCAGCTGATCCGGGTGATGTACACCAGCGGAACCGAATCGCGGCCCAAAGGCGTCATGCTGTCCAGTCGCAGCCTGGTGTCGAACTACGTCAGCACCATCGTCGACGGATCTATGAGCGCACACGACATCGAACTCCATTCCATGCCGATGTATCACTGCGCCCAGTTGGACAACTTTTTGGCCACCGACATCTACCTCGGCGCAACCAGCGTCATCGTGCCCCGACCGGATCCCGAAATGATCCTGCGCAGCATCGAGGCTCATCGGGTCACCAACTACTTTGCCCCACCGACAGTGTGGATCTCGCTGCTGCGCTCGCCGGTGTTCGACCTGGTCGACCTCAGCAGCCTGCGCAAGGGGTACTACGGAGCGTCGGCGATGCCGATCGAGATCCTGCGTGAGATCCGCGAGCGATTACCCGACCTCGGGCTGTGGAATTTCTACGGCCAGACCGAGATGGCGCCGCTGGCCACCGTTCTGGGGCCCGAAGAACAGGACGACCATGCCGGCGCGGCCGGCTATCCGGTCATGAATGTCGAGACCATGATCGTCGATGAGTCGGGCGCCGAAGTCGCGGACGGCATGGTGGGTGAAATCGTCCACCGCAGTCCGCATCTCACGCTCGGTTACCTCGACGACCCCGCAAAAACCGCCGAGGCATTCCGGGGAGGATGGTTCCATTCAGGCGATCTCGGCTTCGTTGACCAGCGCGGACTGCTGCACGTCGTCGACCGCAAGAAAGACATGATCAAAACCGGTGGCGAGAACGTCGCCAGCCGCGAGGTCGAAGAAGTGCTGTACGCGCACAACGGCGTTCAGGAAGCAGCGGTGTTCGGAGTGCCGCACCCGGTGTGGGTCGAAGCCGTCACGGCCGCCGTCGTCGCTCGCGACACAGCCCATGTCAGTGAAGCCGACCTGTTGGCGCACTGCCGGGAGCGTCTGGCCGGATACAAGGTTCCCAAGCGCGTGATTTTCGTAGCGAGCTTGCCGAAGAATCCCAGCGGTAAAATACTCAAACGCCAACTTCGCGAACAACTCTCCGACAGCGCTCGCCGGGAGCACTGACCGCACCGCGGAGCTATCGCCTCAACTCCTGCGCGCAAAGTTCTGGCCCGTCAAGTCCGCGCGGCCCGTCCGAAACGAGATGTCATAGTTGTTGTGACGCAGTACCAGTGGGCGATCCCATCGGTCCTAGGCTGTCTGATCTGAAGGTGCTGCATTGAGAGCGCCGGTGAGCTAGAGGGATTCTCGTCACGGCGTGCCGGTGATCGCACCGAAGCGGGCAGCACCGTTTGCACAGCTGTCGGGATGTCTGCGACGGCCTGGGGTCCGCCCAGCGCTAACCGCATCAAATAACCGGGCAGCACGCACAGCAACACGTCGGCTAATGCTGTCGCCTCTCCAGGGCGGACGTAACTATCGGTGCGAGCGTGCGATTTCGCGTCCAACGTCACTAACGCCGCGGTGATGAGTCCATGCACTACATTTTGCCCGCCCCCACCAGTCGCTCACCAGGGCCGCATGAGGTCGCAAACCCACTTCTGCGATGGCTGCCGGGGTCTCCGACCGTGTGTGGACGGCCCACGTCATCTCGGCCCGCAAAACTGGTTTGACGATGCCGGACCAAATATCTGTTCTGGTCGCGTAGGGTACTGGGATGCAACGCAACCCACCCGAGGAGCTTTCGTGATTGATTTCAACGACCAAGCCGTCATCGTCACGGGAGCTGGACGCGGACTGGGCCGCCTTTACGCACTCGACCTGGCCAACCGCGGCGCGTCGGTGGTGGTTAATGATCTCGGCGGAAGCATGGGCGGCGAGGGATCAGACGCGACGGTGGCAGATGAAGTGGTCCGAGAAATCACCGAAGCCGGAGGTATTGCTGTGGCCTCGCACGACTCCGTAGACAGCCCTGAGGGCGGCGCGGCGATCGTGCAGACCGCCGTCGAGCATTTCGGGCGTCTCGACGCGGTGGTGAGCAATGCCGGCATCTTCAACAGCGTCCCCTTCGATGAGATGTCACCCGAGAAGTGGCGGCAGATGCTGTCGGTGCATCTCGACGGCGGGTTTCACCTCAGCCAGCCCGCCTTCAAGGTCATGAAAGAGCAGAAGTATGGCCGGTTCGTCTTCATCTCGTCCTCGGGCGGCATGTTCGGCCAACACCTGGAGGCGCACTACGGTGCCGCCAAGGCCGGGCTTGTCGGACTGAGCAACGTAATCTCGCTAGAAGGTCTTGAGCACGGAATATCGTCGAACACTGTTTTGCCGTTTGGTTTTTCGCGCATGGTCACTGAAACCGTCGACGCTAAAACGCTTGCCGAGACCGGTCTCAAAGAACTGATTCTGCCCGAGAAGGTTGTCCCAATGGTCGTCTACCTCGCTAGCCGGAACTGCGAGGTCACCCACCAAAACTATTCAGCGCTCGCGGGGCGGTACGGCCGAGTATTCATTGGACTTGGCAATGGTTGGCTAGCCCACAAAGATGTAACCCCCACCGCCGACGACATCGCGGAGCACTTCGCCGAGGTATCACAAACCGAGTCCTACACCATCCCCGACAACATTTACGACGAACTATTCGCCGTCATAGAACGCCTTGGATAGCTGCGCTCAACTGACCCACGACCCAGAGGACTCTGGCGGCCGGCCTCGTGGGTCGTCCACCAGTCGGGGGCACCAACCTTCGGCGCGGCGGATGCCCCCGGTGGATCGTTCGGGCGAAACCTAAAGGTCTAGTGCTGTCAGCAAATTGGTGAAGTCGGTCGACAGGGTGGTGCCCCCGGTTGTCAGAGCTTGGGTCAGTGAGGGCAGGATGTCGACCAGGAAACTACCGCCGGTGGCGTTGGGCTGCAACCCGTCGCCGAAGGCGCTGGCAAGGTCGAAGTCACCGGGACCGGTGATCGGTTCCTCGGTGCCGGCTGTGGCGCTGCTGCCCACGGTGCCGAACGGGTCGAACACGGTGGCGACGTCGCTGTTTCCCAGGACATCACTTTCGAGTGGGTAGAAAAAGAAGGGCAAGAAAGAGGGATAGCCGCCGGCCTCCGCGATTGAGCTGCCGCCGCCGGTGACCGAGGCGATATTGTCGCTGCCGAAGCCGGCATAGGCGCCACCGGTGTTGAAGTCACCGACCGCGGTCGCGGTGTTGTAGTCGCCCGAAATAGCCTCTGCAGCATCGTGTTCGGCGGCCTGGTCGCCGATGATGACAGCGTTGTCGAAATCGCCGTTTCCGTCGTAGCCGAGAATCCCGCCGGATCCGGCGAAGGCTCCGTCGTAGCCCTCACCGGTGTTGTTGCCGATGTCGATGGCGTTGTCGTAGCTGCCAGAGCCGGGGTAGTCGTTGTCCGACTGGTCAAGATTGCTCGACCCCGCGAACGCGCTCTGGTATTCGTAACCCGAGTTGCTGCCGATGTCGATGGCGTTGTCGTAGTTGCCCGGTTCTGATGAGTAGCCACCGGAGACGGCATAGGCGTTGGTGCCGTCGGCGAACGCGGTGTCGCCGGTACCACCGCTCGCACCGGCGTAGGCGTGATCGCCGATTGCGATCGCGAAATCTCCTTGCCCGGAATTAGCGGTGGCGGTCCCCTCGTGGAACAGGTCGGTGCCGTTGACCGATATGTCGATGTTCAGCGTGGACGTCGGCGCAGTGGAGAGCGCCGGCACGCCCCCGATGGCGGGCGATGCCGCCGCAGCCGCGACGTCCTGCGACCAGGAGTCGGCCGCGGCGATACCGGGCAACGACGCCATCGCGGCTCCGATGCCTAGTCCTGCGGCCGCCATTCCAAGACGTCCGACCTTCCGAGCAGTTGCCATTGTATTTTCCTTTCGTGTTTCCCACGCGGTTCGCATGAGGGCTGCGTGACCCGGCGCGGCATGAAGATTTGTCATACGCCGCAAGCCAAAGTTGTTGGCGGGTCCGCGCGTTGGGATTAGGGGGCGCGGACCCGCCTGGGGGACGGATGTTTACAGCGTGCCGGTTGCGGTGCCGAACAACGAGATGATGTCGTACAGCAGCGGCGAGTTCTCAGCGACCGCATTGCCATGGGTGAACAGAACCGCGGCAAGGTCATCGCCGCCGGCGGCGGTATACGATCCGGCGCCCGCAAAGTCCGACGTGGTGCCAAAGGGATCCAAGATGTAGGCGATGTTGTTGTCCGCGGAGATGTCGGCAGTGCCTCCGGCGCCTGCCGTGCTGTTGGCCGGGCCGTCGAGATAGGCGTAGTTGTCGTTACCGAAGCCCGCAGTGACAGGGTGAGAGCCGGACGTGAAACTGGTGTCGGCGATGGCGGTGTTGTTGTTGCCGAATCCAGCCTGGTGAATTGGGCCAAGCCGTTTTCGGTGCCGGTCAAGCTGGCGAAGTTGTTGTTGCCGATGCCCGCTGCGGTGCCGTCGCCGACGCCGTTGAGGTTGCCAAAGGTGTAGGCGGTGTCACCGTTGCCGGTACCGCCTTGTCCGATCAGCGCACCGTCACCGGCGAAGGCGCCGGACAGGCCGCCGACGTTCAGCGGGCCTTCGGGCACCAGGCCGTCGTTTCATGGGCGCGTCGTACCTAACTCACTAGCCAGAGGATCAGGATTCACAATCGGGCACGTTAACGCTTACGCCCGACACACACGGGCGCAGTCTGTTTCGCCATCGAAGATTCAGCCGCCCTGACTGCTCGACGATTGGTGGTGCGTACGCTAACGACATGCTGAGCGGGTACTCATCGAAACCGATGCTCGCGGCGGCGCCGTCCTGCCAGGACACCCCAATCAGCGCTTCGTTATGCGCGCGAATGCGGACCGAAGGATCTTGCTAGAGGCCGCCCATTTGGTGACACAAGCTCAATCACAATTCGACACCGGCGCAGGTCTACGTGATCTGCTGGCTCGCGCCGACACCTCCTCAACCGCCCGGCGATCGCGTCCACGCCGATAACTGTCTATTACGTAAAGCAGGCTCACGCTATCTTCTGGAGGCCGCCATCAGTTCGACCAGGAGCGGGTTAAGGGTCTGTCTGTTGGCATCGTCGACCGTTGCGGCGTACTCGTTGACGTGTTGCAACAGATTCTGCGAGTCGTCGTCCACTAGCTGTCTTCCCCTCGCTGCTGATCGTATTCCGCCTTGCCGCCTTCGGCGAGATCTGTGTGTCCGTGGCCGGTTGGCAGACGCCCAAAACCTTGACATCACAACGAATTCGGTGCAGGGCCCGCGCATTACGGGCTGGGCAAGCGGGTTCCGCAAGCCGGACACCAGCGGACCGCTGTGCCGATCATGGCACGGATCGCGGATAGATCGTTGTGGTGGAGGGTGCACGCTTGGCGGCTCAGATGGATACGGATGGTGTCGGTGATGAATTGCGCCCGCTCACGCGGCGTGGTGCCGTATCCCTCGACATCGGTTGTGCCGTAAGCGATCACGTCGCCTACGTCCAACTCACGCCTCTCGGAACAGGCGGCGCTGTAATCGTCGGATGTGCCCCAGGCGAAGCGGCCGCTGGGGCGCAGATCGACCTCGATGCTCCAATCGCCGTCGCGCTCGCGGAAGTAAAAACTGTGGACGTCGACTTCCCCGCTCCATTGTTCAGGCCACAGATGGTTGATGCGGGCTAGGAGCTTGTTGAGATTGGTGTGCGACATGTGGTTTTCGGGTTCTTCTATCATCACTGTCTGCGCGGTCGCGGCGGTGCCCCCCATCGCCAGCGCGATTTTGATCGCGGCCTGCTGGCCCTGGCCGGACAGTTGGAACGGCACGTCGTCGACGTGCGGTATGACGTTGGAATCCCAGGCGCCGCGGCCGGTTTGGTCCATTCCCAGGGTGAGAGGTTGGTCGTCCAGCGGGCCGGTCACGCCGGCCATTTTGTCGTTGACGGTTTGCAGATGCGGGGCGGCGAGCTCGTCGCGGGTGGCGCGAACGGCCAGGGATACCGCGGCTTTGTCGGTGGGATCCAGGTGATCGTTGAGGATCTGTTTGAGGTGGTAGTCCATGCCGCCGCCGGCGCGGATGGTGCGTGAATCGATGATCGCCGTCGTCAATTCCTTGGGTCTCGCGGTCAGGATCTTGCCGGAGAAGGTTCGCCAGTCCACGCGGTAGTACTCAACGGGTAGTGCCGCCGGACCATCGCTGTCGGTCGCCATATCGATCAGGTAATGCTCGATCTCGTCGCCGTAGTCGGGGTCGGATTCGATCAGCAGCCGCACCCCGGCACACGGCCGCGTCGGATGATTAGAGTTGTGGGCGCCGAACAGATTTCGGGCGAACTCCACGCGGTCGTGCAGGAATATTTCGATGTGGATGGCGGGAAGTTTCGGGGTCTGGCCTTGGGCTTCGTGCGCTGAAGAACTGCTGGACCATTGCGGCGTTGAACCAGAAGGGGTTGATTTCGTCGCCGGCGAGGCGGCCGTTGACTCGGCCGGTCAAACCCAACGTAATCGCCTCGAGCAAGGTCGACTTGCCGGCATCGTTGTCGCCGACCAGGATGTTCAATCCCTTGCGCGGCGTGAACTCCAGCTCGCGCAACTTGCGGTAGCCGATGATCCGATCGCGTTCGATCACCGGTGCCATCCCTCCTCGTCGATGGAAATTGCAGATCGCTGTGGCACAGGGCAGGCCGAGACCAAGCACTCTCTCCTTGTTTCGAGTATCCGGAATGGGTCCGACACCAAAGGTCACCCAAAATCGAAGTCGCCTCGAACGTCCTGCCGGCGCCGTAGGCATGCACTCGCGTGGCGATTCGATGTCGACGGGCCCCGCGACGACTCCCCTGGTCGGCGGTGTCTCACTTCAGTGGCCAATTGGACACCGTGTGGCCGTTTGATATGAGAAGTGGACAATTTGTTTGAGAACCTACAGTCAGCGCGCCATGTTGGTAAACCGCGACAGGTGCAGCTGGTGCGCGACGGTCACCGTCTTGGTGGGGCCGTTACGGTGCTTGGCGAGAATGAAATCCGCCTCACCCCCGCGCGGATCGTCGCGCTCGAACGCGTCCGGCCGGTTCAGCAGGATCACCATGTCCGCATCCTGCTCCAGCGATCCAGACTCACGAAGGTCGGACAGCATCGGCTTCTTGTCGGTGCGCTGCTCGGGACCACGGTTCAGCTGGCTGATCGCGACGACGGGAACCTCGAGCTCCTTGGCCAAAAGCTTGAGCTGGCGCGAGAATTCGGACACCTCGAGCTGCCGCGACTCAACCTTCTTGCCCGACGACATCAGCTGCAGATAATCGACCACGACCAGACGCAGGTCGGACTTCTGCCGCAGCCGGCGCGCCTTGGCCCGGATCTCCATCATCGTCAGGTTCGGCGAGTCGTCGATGTACAGTGGCGCCTCGCTGATCTCGCTCATCCGCCGCGCCAGCCGGGTCCAATCCTCGTCGCTCATCCGACCGGAACGCATGTCGGCGAGTTTGATCTTCGCTTCCGCCGACAACAGACGCATGACGATCTCGGACTTGCTCATCTCCAGCGAGAAGATGACGCTGGCCATGCGGTGCTTGATCGAGCATGACCGCAAAAAGTCCAGTCCCAGCGTGGAATTGTGGGTGGGGATCATTGCCTTGCTCGCCAGGTACATGTGGCTGTCGTTGTCCACCTCGACACAACGCACAGGAACCGACTCGGTTCGGCGGACGTCCACAATGAACCGTGATCCACTGCGCGCGGTGCCGGCTGCGGCCCGACGCTCCTTGTGCGCTATGGCCTTTCGCTCTAGAGCGAACACTTCGTCTTCCGTGGAAAAAGTCAGGACATAAGCGATGCTGGACGATTCGTCGCGGCCCCGGACGCGTTTGGTCGAGGTTTGGCACCGATAACCTAGGCTGACGATCAGCTCGGCGACATCGGACGCCAGCCGATGGCTGGTGACCGAGACTTGGACGGCACCGCCCGCTGTCACGGTTCCGTCGGTGTCAAGGAGGCCGGCGAGCAGGGCGCGCCGTTGCGCCTCGGACGCCCGCAGGTACTCCGTCGGAATATGCTTGTTGCCGAGCACGCCGAGCGTGCGCAGCCGCGCTTGCACGGTGCCTACAGCCGAGTGGCATTTCTGGCACAACCGCATCCCTGCTGACGGTCCATCGCAGCGAATGCAGGTTGGATCCGGCACAACCACGCACAGGCGAGGAGCCGGTTCGGCGCCAGCCGGTAGCCGCAGCTGATAGCGGTATCGAGCCGATTGCGACGGAACGGCCACTAAGCCGTCCGCTTCGATCCGCATGACGATTTCAGGGTCGGCGGTGGTGATCTGGGCCGCGGCGCTGGTGCCATCCCCCAGCCAGGCGCCGAGAGTGTATGGCGGGACCAAGAATTCGCGCTCCGGCAGCTCGAGTGCACTCGCGTTGACCACGCTGTGGTTCAGTCGCCGGTCTAGAGTGTCGCAGCGCAGAGTTCGCGCGATGTCGGCCGTCGTACGCACCGCCGCAAATGTGCGCTGATTCTTAGAGCGGTTGTACCCCACCGCGGCGGCTTGCGCTGATTCCCGGGATGCGCGTGTTTCCGTCAGCCACTGATGCGCCGCGTCGGCGACGATCACTGTTCCATCGGAGAACTCAACCTCGTAGCACGGCCGTCCCAGCATCACCTCGGTGGCAGCCACCACCCGTGTCGGCCGCCCGTCCGCGCCAAGCAATTCGTCGCCGATCGCGACGTCAGCCATCGTCGTCCAGCCGGTCGGCGTGGGCAGCAACGTGTCCAGTGCGAGCGCCTTGCCCACGCCCGGCCTGGCCGCCACGATGATCATCTGCCCGGCATGCAAGCCGTTGGTCACCTCGTCGAGCTCGGTGAAACCCGTCGGCACGCCGCGCGCGACGCCACCGTTCGAGGCGATGGCGTCGATCTCGTCCATCGTCGGTTGCAGCAGGTCTTCGAGCGGAACGAAATCCTCCGACGTACGGCGCTCGGCCACCTCATAGATCTCGGCCTGCGCACGGTCGACCACCTCGGCCACGTCGGCGCCCTCGGCGCCCGCATAGCCATACTGCACGACCCGGGTGCCGGCCTCCACGAGGCGCCGCAGGAGCGCCTTTTCGGCCACGATCGTCGCGTAGTAGCTCGCGTTGGCCGCGGTCGGCACCGTCGAAATCAGCGTGTGCAGATACGGTGCCCCGCCGATGCGGCGCAGCAGATTGCGGCGGTCCAGCTCCGCGGCGACCGTCACCGCGTCGGCCGGTTCGCCACGCCCATACAGGTCCAGGATCGCGTCGTAGACGTTTTGATGAGCGGGGCGGTAAAAGTCGCCGGGCCGCAGCCGTTCCAGCACATCGGCGATGGCGTCCTTGCTCAGCAGCATGCCGCCCAGCACGGCCTGCTCGGCCGCCATGTCCTGCGGCGGCTGGCGCCCGAAGTCCTCGCTTGGCGGCGAAGAATCCATGCCCGACGCCAAGTCATCGACGACCGCCACGGATTCCCTCCTCCCCTGATTCACGCATCCGAACATACATTCGATACTCGACCTCGAGCGTAAGTCAAGGTGCTGACAACCTGCGCCACGTGGCACCCGAACGCCCAGCGCCGGGACGACGTTAAACGTTGCTGGCTAGTAGGCAAAGGGGGTGCTGTTCATGAAGCTGTGCATGGTGTGTGCATATCCGTCGACACCTGTGTTGAGCGGGGTGTGGAGAACCTGTGGATTAATGCAGGGGGCTAGGACATCGGTGCAGATACCGGCCATACAACGCCGTGGAATTCGTGTGGACAAGAATCTCTACGGCGTGTCGGGCGAGGTTACTGCCCCGGGCGTGTTGGCTTTCGACGGTGTTTTCCCAGCGTTACGGGCCGGTAAAGAGCCTTGACGAAATACACCCCGGAAATAGTTCGCCAGTGAGCACTGCCGCGATCCCTACCAGCGGAGCGCGGCCGGATGCCCGCAGCACAACGAAGCCGGCGGCGGCCGATCAGGGCCACCGCCGGGAACGAGTAAACGGCAGGTGCTTAGCTCTGCGCGACGACCTCGAGCGCGACCTCGACGTCGACCTCGGGGTGCAGGTGCACCGCCACCGGGTGTGTCCCGACGGCTTTGATGTGCGACTTCGGCAGCCGCACGATCCGCTTGTCCAGGTTGGGTCCGCCGGCCTTCTTGATCGCCGCGACGACATCGCTGGCGGTCACCGAGCCGAACAGTTTCCCGGAATCGGCGGCGGTCTTCACCGGCAGCGAGACCGGGCCGAGCGCCTCGATCGCCGTCTTGAGTTCATTGGCGTGACCGAGGTCGCGCACCGCTTTGGTCTCGCGGGCCCGGCGGATATCGTCGGCCTGCTTCTGCGCGCCGCGGGACGCCACGATCGCCAGGCCGCGCGGGAGCAGGAAATTGCGGCCGTAACCGTCCTTGACCTCAACAGTGTCGCCGACGGCGCCAAGATGGTCGACGTCAGCCGTCAGAATCAGCTTCATCGTTTCGTACTTTCGGTAGGCCTGCGGCGACTATCGCGCCGAGGAGGTAAAGGGCAGCAGCGCCACTTCGCGGGCGTTCTTCACCGCGATGGCTATGTCACGCTGGTGCTGCACGCAATTGCCGGTGACGCGGCGCGCACGGATCTTGCCGCGCTCGCTGATGTAGGTACGCAGCAGCGCGGTGTCCTTGTAGTCGATCGCTTGATCCTTCTTGGCGCAGAAGACACATTTCCGTGCCTTGACCGGCTTTTCCGGAGCCGGCCGCCGCTTGTTGGACTTGGCCATGTCTGTTTTTCTTTCCGTTCTCTATTACTGAAGTTTTCTCAAATCAGAAGGGGGGTTCGTCATCCCCGCCGCCGAACGAGCCCGATGCGGGCGCGCTGCCCCACGGGTCGTCCGCGGGTGCGCTGCTCGCCGGCGCCGACTGCTGGCGGGATCCACCGCCACCACCGAAGCCGCCGCCACCGCCGCTACGGCTGGCCTTGTTGACCTTGGCCGTGGCATACCGCAGCGAAGGACCGATCTCGTCGACCTCGACCTCGACGACGGTGCGCTTCTCACCTTCACGAGTCTCAAAAGAGCGTTGCTTGAGCCGGCCCGTGACGATCACCCGGGCACCACGCGTGAGGCTTTCCGCGACGTTCTCGGCGGCTTCCCGCCAGATGTTGCACCGCAGGAACAGCGCCTCCCCGTCTTTCCATTCCCCGCTCTGGCGGTCATAGATCCGGGGCGTCGACGCCACAGTGAAGTTCGCGACGGCGGCACCCGACGGGGTGAACCGCAATTCGGGGTCGGCGGTCAGGTTTCCGACAACGGTGATAGTGGTGTCACCAGCCACAGTTTCCTCCTGGGTCCGCCGCTCGGGCGGTGGGTATCACGAGCGTACTTTCGCTGAGCTCTCCACAGCCTAGGCAAACGCGCCGACGAGAAGCACGCGACGCAGCCAAGGCTGTTAGTGCTTGTCGGTGCGCATCACCTTGGTGCGCAGTACCGACTCGTTGAGGCTCAACTGGCGATCCAGCTCGGACACCGTCGCCGGCTCAGCCGTCAAGTCGACCACGGCGTAGATGCCTTCGGCATGCTTGGCGATCTCGTAGGCCAGGCGGCGCCGCCCCCAGATGTCGACCTTGTCGACCGTTCCACCGTCCTTGCGGACGACATTGAGGAACGTCTCCAAGGATGGGGCCACGGTGCGCTCGTCGAGCGTCGGGTCAAGAATGACCATGATTTCGTATGGACGCATGGAAACCTCACCACCTCCTCTGGTCTCAAGCGGCCACGGACGTTCCGTGGCAGGAGGGTCGCCTGCGTCGGCAACCGCACCAGGCTACCGGATACCGGGCTGACCAGAAAAATCCGGCGGATCGGGCAACGGCACTACTGCCGGGCTTGCAGATATTCGTCGGCCCTTGTCACCGTCGCGGGATCGGCCTTGGCAAGTGCGCCCGAGTCGAAGGGCGGCTGCGGGTCGTATTCGATGAGCAGCTGAGCGGCCTGCGCGGCCTCGCGATCGACGAGCAGTTGCACCAGACGCAAGGCCATGTCGATGCCGCTGGATACCCCGGCGGCGGTGATGATCCGTTGCGGTAGGTGTTCGAGACTCGTTCCGGCACGTAGCGAGCGCCCAGCCCGTTGAGGAGGTCCGCGGCCCGCCAGTGGGTGGTGGCGGTCAACCCGTCCAGCAGCCCGGCCGCAGCCAGCAGCAACGCACCGGTGCACACCGAGGTGGTGAACCTGGTGTTCGGGTGGACCGCGCGCAGCCACGCCCGCACGGTCTCGTCGTGAATCAGTTCGCGGGTGCCGATGCCGCCAGGGAACACCACCACATCGGGTGCGTCCACCTCATCGAAGATGGCGTCACAGCTGACGCCGAGCATTGCGTTCTCGGTGCGCACCTCACCGCGACGGTGACCGACGAACACGACGCCGATCGACGGAATGCGTTGCAGCACCTCGTAAGGACCCACCGCGTCGAGCGCGGTGAACCGCGGAAAGATTGGGATGGCGACCTGGATCATGGCACTCCTCCTGCCATCCCGGCCACGCCGGGATCATCATCGTCGGCGCGGGTCACGGCCTCGCAGCGCTTGCCACCGCGGGTTGCTCGGCGGCGGCATCGGATTCCGGGCCGGTCGAGCGGCGCGACCCGACCGGGCGAAGCCAGTTCGGCAACCACCCGGGCGGGTCATCCGGCGCGCGGTCGAACGGTCCGCCGGCCGGATCGTCCACCCGGCCGCCCCATCGCACCAAATCCTCACCGGGCCGATATATCTGGCGAATCACCAACGCGCACAGAGTGATAACCGCGATATCCCGCAGCAGTACGGTCGTGGTGAAGAACTGTTCGGGCAGCGAGCGGTTGGGGTTGCCGTACAGGTAATACATCCGCGGCACCCACACCAGTGCGTCGACGGTCATCCACGTCAGCAACACCCGGCGATGCGGCAGGGCGAGCACTGCCAAGGGCACCAGCCACAGCGAGAACTGCGGGCTCCACACCTTATTGGTCAGCAGGAAAGCCGCGACCACCAAGAACAGCAACTGGGCAACCCGCGGGCGTCGCGGGGCGGTCAGCGCGATGTACGAGATTGCCGCACAGCAGGCCACGAACAGCACCGCGACAACGGTGTTGAGCACCGTCGGTGGCTGCCAGAACCCGAGCTTGGGATCGAATCCCCGCCACCCGGTGAACGACTTGATGACGTTGTACACCGAGTCCATGTCGTCGCCGCGACGCGTGTTGAGTCGGAAGAACTCCGACCAGCCGCGCGGAAAGAACACCAGCACGGGCAGGTTCACCAACAACCAGGTAACCACGGCGGCCACCGCGGTGCGGGCCCACGCCCGCAGCCGGCCGGTCCGGATTCCCAGCAGCAGCATCGGCCCCAGGAACAGCAACGGATACAGCTTCGCCGCGGCACCCAAGCCGATCAGCACGCCGGCCAGCACAGGTTTTCGCCTCGCCCAGGCCAGGAGCCCGGCCATCGCGAATCCCGTTGCCAGCGCGTCGAAATTGGTGAAGATCTGGAAGATCAATATCGGCGAACCGGCCACCAGGGCGGCGTCCCAGATCCGTCGCCCGGCCAGGCCCGCGCTCGCCCATACGGTGGCCAGCCAGGCCAGCGCCAGCCCGAAGGCCGAAATGTTGAAGAACATCACCACCTCCGCGATCACCGGAAGCGGGGCGAGCTTGCTCAGTGCGGTGTAGGTCTTGGCCAGCGCCATCGACACGTACTGGTAGACCCCGGTCAGCACCGGGTACTCCATGTAGCGCACTGCGGGCCGGCCGTCGTAACGGATCTGCTGGGCGCCGGTGGAGTCGGTCTCGACCCAGCTCGACTTGTAGGGAAACTTGCCCTGACTCAACAACTCTGCGCCGTAGAGCGGAACGGTGTCGGAGTAGCACAACTCGTAGTAGGCGCGCTGGTTATCCCAGTTGGCCACCCGTTGATCCCCGGGCCCGCTACCGGTGCTTTGCAGACAGGCCGCCTTCGTCGACCAGCCCAGCGCCAGGAACACCAGCGCGATCAAGAACATGACCCGCAGCGGGGTCATCAACCGAGAGCGGCCGATCAGCGCATGCCGGCCTACCGGTCCCCCGATGACGTCGGCCAGGGCGGCACCCAGGAAGTCGTTGCGGCTCGGGCAATCTCGGTTGTCGGCGCTGCGCAGATCCGCGGCCAGTCGCCGCGGGGACGTGGTGGCGCTGTGCTCCGCGGCGTCGGTCACGGTGGCGGCGGCGCTTGGGGTCCACCCGGCGGGGCGCCACCACCCGGGAAGCCTCCACCCGGCGGGGCGCCACCACCCGGGTAGCCACCGGGCGGGCCGCCCGGCTCCGGACCACCCGGCGGGCCGCCGGGGGCCGGCGGCGGCACGGTGACCGTGGTGGGCGGACCGACCGGGATGGTGATGCCCGGCGCGACTTCGATGGTGGGCTGGATGACGGTCTCCGATGGCGGTGGGGGCGGCGGAGGCGCGACCGGCACGCCCGCGTAACCGCCGATCTCCGTCGGCTTGGGGAAGGATTCGTTGGGCGTGCCCTTGAGCGCGCCGTCCATGGTGGATTTCCAGATGTCCGACGGCAGCCCCGACCCGTAAACCGGCCCACCCGAAGCGGTTACCAGCGGGCTGTCGCCTTTGGCCGTTCCCACCCACACCGCCGTCGACAGCGACGGCGTGTAACCGACCATCCAGGCGTCCTTGTTCGCGGTGGTGTCACCGAGCTGGGTGGTACCCGTCTTGGCCGCCGACGGCCTGCCGCCGGCCAAAGCGTGGCCGCGGGAGTAGGCGGCGATCGGCGCCATGGCCGCGGTGACGTTATCCGCAACAGCCTTGGGGATGCGCTGCTCGTTCTTGTTGTCGGAGTTGGCGGCGTCGAACAGGACCTGGCCGTCGGAGTTGACGACCTTTTGCACGAAGTGCGGGCGGTGATAGACGCCGGAGGCCGCCAGGGTGGCATACGCTGACGCCATGTCGAACACCCGGGTTTGATACTGGCCCAGCACGATTCCGTTGTTCGGTGGTCCGCCCTTGCCGTCCTCGGACAGGGTGTGCTCCACGCCGGGGAAGCTGGTCGCGACGCCGGCTTGGTGCGCCGCGTCGGCGACGGCCTGCGGTCCGCCCTTGAGCTTGAGCATCAGCCGGTAATAGGAGGTGTTCAGCGACATCTTGAGGGCCTGCGCGAGGTTACAGGTCCCGCAGCTCTCACCCTCGACGTTGGTGATCTTGATGCCGTTGACCGTCAGCGGCGAGCTGTCGATCTGGTAACCCAGCCCGATGCCCTGCTCGAGCGCGGCGACCAGCGCGAACACCTTGAACGACGACCCGGTCTGCAGTCCGGCCTGGGCGAAGTCGAACCCGTTGGCGTCGGTGCCGCCGAAGTACGCGCGGATGGCGCCGTCGTGCGGGTCGACCGACACCGCGGCCGTACGCATATCGGGGTCCTGGCCGTCGAGGTACTTCGACACCGCCTTCTCCGCCGCCTGTTGGGCCTTCGGATCGATGGTGGTGGTGACCTGCAGGCCCTGGGTGTTCAGCGTCCGCTCGTCGATGTTGAACAGCTCCATCAACTCTTTGGTCACCTGACGCTCGATCAGCCCGTTGGGCCCCGTGGTCTGGTTCTGCGCGCGCGCCTCATCCGGTGGCACGGTCTGCGGGAACTGCTGCGCGGACCGATCACTCGGCGACAGCGCCTTGGTTTCCACCATGCCGTCGAGCACCCACGCCCAGCGGGCACGGGCGCCCTGCGGGTCGATCGCCGGGTCCAGTGTGGACGGCCGCCGGATCAGCGCCGCGAGAAGTGCGCCCTCCGAAATCGTGAGCTGCTCGACGGGTTTGTTGAAGTAGGCCTTGGCGGCGGCCGAAGTTCCGTAGGCGCCCCGCCCGAAATAGATGATGTTCAGATAGGCCTGCAGCACATCGTCTTTCGACCACTCCCCCGACATCTTGGTGGCGATGACGAGTTCCTTGGCCTTACGCATCAGGCCGCTCACCCCGTGCTGGGCCGAACCCACCAGCGCGTTCTTCACGTACTGCTGGGTGATCGTCGACCCACCCTGCAGGTCGCCGTTGCCGAACAGATTGTTGTTCACCGCACGCACGAAACCGCTGAAATCGAACCCGGGATTCGAGTAGAAGTTGCGGTCCTCGGCGGCGATCACGGCCTGGCGCACGTGCACGGGGACTTGGTTGATGTTGACGTCGACCCGATTGCCTTCCGGCGGGATGATTTTGGCGATCTCCGAGCCATCGCTGGCCAGGATCGTCGAAACCTGGTTGGTGCGAAGGTCACCCGGCTTGGGGATGTCGACGATGAAGTAGGCCATCGCGAAGGTGACGAGGGGCAACAGCACCAGCACGGCCGCGCATATGTAGGCCCCGCGCCGCACCCACAGCCAGTTGATCTGCTCGGTCCACGCCCAGTCGCGCCACGGTGGTACGGGCCGCCCGCCGGGACCGCCGGGACCGCCGGGTCCTGCCGGGCGGCCGGGCCGCCAGGGCGGCGGGGGCGGCGGCCCGCCGGGTGCGCCACCGCCGAGGCTGGCCCGCTCGTGCCGGCCCGACGTCGGTCCCCGCCCGTCCAGCGCGGCCTTGACCTCATCGAGCGCATCGCGTCGCAAGGGCGTTGACGGCGGGCCGGCCAGCGCCGCTTTGACTTCCTCGATCGGGTCGGAGCGCCGAGGCGCCCGATCATCTTGGACCGGCGGCAGGATCGTGGTCAGCCGGTCGTCGGGCGGCGCCTGGCGGCGACGATTGATTGTCGGCGGCGCCTCCCGGCGTTCGCGATCCCGGGAACCGGCGTCCGGACGATCGAGGCCCGGACGCTCGTCAGAACTCTGATTGCCTACATGCTCAGTCGCTGGCCCACGTTGGTCACCGGACGGCTGGCTGTGGCGTCCTTCGTTATTCAATGGCCGTGCGGGCGTCGTTGCGGGCCGGCCGCGCGCGTCCGGTGCCCCGGGGAGGAGGTGCGGTGCGCGCCGCACCGAGCACGTATGACTTGACTAGATGGTTCCAGCTGCAGGTCCGGCACACCTCCACCACGTGGACCGCGAACTCCTCGAACCGGGTTGCCAGCATCACCAATTCTTCGGCCGTGCGCGCCGAACCCGACACCGCACCGAGGTGTTCGCCGAACACCCACGACACCAGCGTCAGCTGCTCCTTGCGGCAGATCGGACACATGACTTGACTTGGTTTGCCGTGAAACTTGGCGGCGCGCAGCAGATACGGGTTTGCGTCACATACCTCGGACACACCCGTGCGGCCCGAGTACACCTGGGCCAGCAGTGAGCGCCGCCGGAGCGCGTAATCCACCACTTGTCGCTGCAGTCGCACGCCCACCAGAGTACGTCGCCATCCCGGCCAGTGATACGCAACCAAACGCACGGCGGTCCGGGCAGGCCATCGACGATGGTTCGGCGCCAAACCGCCGCAGCGCGCCACGCAGGGCGGCCTGCCCACGTAACCGCCGATTCCCCGCGTCATTCACACCCGAACACTGTGACGAACGGCAAACCAACAGTTAGTGGTGTTGTGGCTAATATATCGAGACGATACGATTGCGCGAGGCGTCGAACCGTCGTAACCAGTCACGCAGATCTTGTTCAAGGAGGTGATTCGATTGCTGGAGCTTGCCATCCTGGGGCTCCTGATCGAATCGCCCATGCACGGCTACGAGTTGCGCAAGCGGCTGACCGGTCTGCTCGGCGCGTTCCGGGCGTTTTCGTACGGATCGCTCTACCCGGCCCTGCGGCGCATGCAGGCAGAAGGGTTGATTGCCGAGGACGCCGCCCCGGCCGGCACGCCGGTTCGGCGGGCCCGGCGCGTCTACCAGCTGACCGACCAGGGCCGTCGGCGCTTCGGTGAGCTGGTGGCCGACACCGGTCCGCACAACTACACCGACGACGGCTTCGGGGTACACCTGGCGTTCTTCAACCGCACTCCGGCAGAGGCGCGGATGCGCATTCTGGAAGGGCGCCGCCGTCAGGTCGAGGAACGACGGGAAGGCCTGCGCGAAGCCGTTGCGCGGGCCAGTAGCTCGTTCGACCGCTACACCCGTCAGCTTCATCAATTGGGGCTCGAGTCCAGTGAGCGCGAGGTCAAGTGGCTCAACGAGCTCATCGCTGCGGAGCGGGCTATGCCCGGTCTCTCCGAGCAAACGTAACCCCCTGCACGAACCCAGCATCCCAGTCAGTGGTTAGAGGTTAGGAGAACGCCCATATGAGTGAGCATCAGCCGCCAAAGGCGGAAGTGGCGCAGTCGGAGGTACGAGTCGCCATTGTCGGCGTCGGTAACTGCGCGTCTTCGCTGGTTCAGGGCGTGCAGTACTACTACGACGCCGACCCGAACAGCACCGTGCCGGGGTTGATGCACGTGAAGTTCGGCCAGTACCACGTGCGCGACGTGAAGTTTGTCGCCGCGTTCGACGTGGACGCCAAGAAGGTCGGCTTCGACCTGTCCGAGGCGATCTTCGCGTCGGAGAACAACACCATCAAGATCGCCGACGTGCCGCCCACCAACGTGACGGTGCAGCGCGGCCCGACGCTCGACGGCATCGGCAAGTACTACGCCGACACCATCGAGGTGTCCGACGTCGAGCCGGTCGACGTGGTTCAGGCCCTGCGTGAGGCGAATGTCGACGTGCTGGTGTCCTATCTGCCGGTGGGCTCCGAAGAGGCTGACAAGTTCTACGCCCAGTGCGCCATCGACGCCGGTGTGGCATTCGTCAACGCGCTGCCGGTGTTCATCGCCTCGGACCCGGTGTGGGCCAAGAAGTTCGCCGACGCCGGCGTGCCGATCGTGGGTGACGACATCAAGAGTCAGGTCGGCGCGACCATCACCCACCGCGTGATGGCCAAGCTGTTCGAGGACCGCGGTGTGCAGCTGGACCGCACCATGCAGCTCAACGTCGGCGGGAACATGGACTTCCTCAACATGCTCGAGCGGGAGCGGCTGGAGTCCAAGAAGATCTCCAAGACGCAGGCCGTGACCTCCAACCTGCAGCGCGAATTCAAGACCAAGGACGTGCACATCGGCCCGTCCGATCACGTCGGCTGGCTCGATGACCGCAAGTGGGCCTACGTACGACTGGAGGGCCGCGCCTTCGGTGATGTGCCGCTGAACTTGGAGTACAAGCTCGAGGTCTGGGACTCGCCGAACTCCGCGGGCGTCATCATCGACGCGGTGCGCGCCGCCAAGATCGCCAAGGACCGTGGCATCGGCGGTCCGGTCATTCCGGCGTCGGCGTACCTGATGAAGAGCCCGCCGCAGCAGCTGCCCGACGACATCGCGCGCGCGCAGCTCGAAGAGTTCATCATCTCGGGCTAAGACCCGACGTTCGACCGGGCGTCCGCGCCCGGTGTTCCGAGACGACAACCGCCCCGGTCCATCAGGTGTCGCTCCGCTGACCCGTTTGCGGATCACTTGATGGCCGGGGCGCCGTCTCGAGCGGGCCCGGTGCGGCGCTATTGCCAAATCATCGACACATTGCTGTGCAGGTGCTTAGCATCATGTCTCGATGACCGTTCAACCCGCAGCGTTCCTGCGCACGACTCTGCCCCTGGATCTGACCGGGCTCGCGGAACTCGACAGCGGCCGGTACCACTCGATCTGGTTGCCCGATCACCTGGTCAGCTTCTGGCCGGACTCGATCTGGACACCGGAGTTCACCGACCTCGCCACCGCCTCCCCGTCACCGCACCGCCACCTCGACGGGCTTGCGGTCGCGGCCGCGGCGGCCGCGCTGACCGAACGGGTCCCCTTGGTCAGCGCCGTGGTCGATACCGTGCGCCGCCACCCGGCCATGCTCGCCCAGACGGCGTTGACCATCGACCACCTCGCCAAGGGGCGTTTCATCCTCGGGCTGGGCAGCGGCGAGAGCGAAAACACGCTGCCCTACGGTTTCGATTTCTCACGTTCGGTCAGCCGGTTCGAGGAAGCGCTGGCGGTGATCAAGTTGCTCTGGGGCAGCGACGGTCCCGTCGACTTCGACGGTCAGTTCTATTCGCTGCACCATGCCCGGTTGGACACCGAACCGTACGAGGGGCGGGTGCCGCCGATCTGGATCGGCGCCAGCGGTCCGCGGATGCTCGACATCGCCGGCCGGTACGCCGACGGGTGGTGGCCGGCGGGGGCGTGGACTCCGGAGCACTACGCCCAGATGCTGTCTGCGGTGCGAGCATCCGCGGAACGCGCCGGCCGCGATCCGCTCGCGATCACCCCCTGCTTCATCCAAATATGTCTGATCGGTGCGGACGATGACGCCCTCGCCGATATCCTGCAGGCTCCGCTGGTCAAGGCCTTTCTGCTGCAGGTGTCGGCAAAGACGCTGCGCGACTTCGGCTTTCACCACCCGATGGGTGACGGTTGGCGTGGATTCCAGGACATCGACCCGGCGGTGCTCACCCGCGAGCGAATCGTGCAGTTTCTGGACGACGTGCGACCCGAGATGGTGCTCGCCGTCGTGCCCCACGGCACACCGAAAGAGGTCGCCAAGGTCGTCAAGACCTACGTGGACGCGGGGCTGCGCGTGCCCAAGATTCTCGACTACGGAGCCATGGCCGGCCTGGATTACGCGCGGGCGTCGGCGGCGAACGTCCGCGCCGCCGAGGACGAACTGGTGCGGCTCTGCGGAGACCCGTCGTGACAACGCGTTTGGACGCCGCGGAAATGCTCGCCGCCGCCGAGGCGGAAACCGGCCTGCACGACTACGGCGATCCCACCCTGCCGCAACGCTTCGCCGTCGCCGTCGACCACCTGAACGGCCTGAACTTGGATGCCGACGGACTCTTCGAAGCCGCGCAGGTGTGTCGCTGGCTGCTGACGTCGCGTCTTGAACTCATCGAGGACCGCAACCGCTACCCCATCGGCGCCGAGGTGATCGAGTCGCCGATGTTCGTCACCGGCGAGCCCCGTTCGGGGACAACGCTGATGCACGCCCTGATGTCGGTCGACCCGCATGCCCGGGCGCTGCGATTCTGGGAGGTGATGTATCCCTCCCCGCCGCCGGGGCTGGCCGCACCCGACGACGGCCGCCGAGCGCGCGCCGACGCCGACTGGCGGGAGATCAACGCCAAGATGCCGAAGTGGCTGCACAGCCATCCCTACAACGACATGCTGGGTGACGGCCTTCCCGAAGACGAACGCACCTGGGCGTTCGACTTCCGGGTGATGACGCCGACCGCGTGGTGGCGGGTACCGATGCAGTCGCTGGTCGGCGGTCTGGCGACCGACCCGGCCGCGCAATACCGGCTGCACAAGGCCATGCTGCAACAACTGCAATACAACCGTCCGCGAAAGTACTGGGTGCTCAAGGGTTTCCACGGCTTCCGGCTCAAGGAAATGTTCGACGCGTACCCCGATGCCACGCTGGTATGGCTGCATCGCGACCCGGTGCAAGTCGCGGCGTCACGCACGATGATGATGGCCGACATCGCCGAAGGCATGGTTGGTCCGGTTGACCTGCACGCCCAGGCAAAGATGCATTTGGAGTTGACGCGCGCCGGCGTCGCCAACACGATGAGCAATCCGCTGGTCGACGATCCGCGCATCCTGCACGTTCGCTACACCGATTTCATTGCCGATCAGGTGGGCACCGTGCAGCGCTACTACGCGTTCGCCGGCCGCCGGGTTACGCCCGAAGCCGAGTCCGCGATGCGTCACTACCTGGCCAACAATCGTGGTGACCGCTACGGCAAGTTCCGCTACTCCACTCAACTGCTGATCGATATCGGGGAAGACCTCGACGCACTGCACGCCGAATTCCGGTCGTACCGTGAGCGATTCGGAGTCGAGATAGAGAACCGTGACTGACGTGACCACGCCGCACAAACGTTTGTCGGTCCACGACGTCACCTTCTTCGGCTCTTCGCTGGCCGAGCTGGAACAGCATTGGGCGGACCTCGGTGTGTCACGGTTGAGCGTCTTGGACAGCGAGCTGCTCGACCCGCGATTCCCGAAGCTGTTGCAGCGCAACACCTATACCGTTGAGGCGGTGTGTCACGTCTTCGGCCGCGGCCGGCTCGACGCTCCAGGCAGGGTGGCGCGGGATGCGCTGCTGCCCGTGATCGACGCCGCGGCCGGGGTGGGCGCGCGGGTGGTTTACCTGCTGACCGGCGGTCGGGGCGCTTTGAGCTGGCCGCGGGCCGCCGAGCGCTTCAGCGCCATGATCGCGCCCTGCCTCGATCACGCCAAACAGGTGGGCGTGGCGCTGGCGATCGAGAATGCCTCGAGCCTCTACGCCGACATCCATCTGGCTCACACCCTGCGCGATACCGTCGCACTGGCCGAGATGAGCGGACTCGGCATCTGCATCGAGTTGTTCCACTGCTGGGCGGAGGGTGATTTCGACGCGATGGTGCAGCGGGCCTTGCCACGAACCGAGCTCATCCAGCTCAGCGATTACGTACTGGGTGACCGCGCACTCCCGGCTCGTGCGGTGCCGGGCGACGGCGCCATACCCCTCGAAGCGTTCCTCGCCCAGGCACTGGCCGGCGGTTACGCGCACGGATTCGATCTGGAGCTGATCGGTCCCCGCATCGACGCGGAGGGCCGCCTGCACTCCGCTCGGCGCGCCTGCGATGTCGTCGGAGCGATACTGACCAAATTGGGTGCATGACAATGACTTTCGGCGATAGCCCCGACGATGCGGCGCTGCAATCGGCCTGGACCGACTTCTGTGCACAACTGCAGCGCGCGGGTGAGCAGGTCTTCAAAGACGCCAATCCTGCCACCGCATCGCAGCGCGCTGACGCGTACCGGTTTCTCACCCAGAACCTCGGCCAAGCCTTCGATCTGGCGCTCGAAACCCGCAACACCAGTTACCCGGTGCTGCACACCTTTTGCGCGCCGACCCGCAAGCTCGGGGGTGACTGCGCCGACTTCACCTACCAACAAGCATGGATCGACGGGCACTCGACCTACCGCCTCACCGGCACCCGCGGCACCTCCCGCTTCTTCAACGTCACCGTGCAGGGACGACGCCCACCCGGCCCGGGCATCTTGCACGAACCATTTGGCGACACACCGCAGGCCAACCTGCTGGGCGATCACCTCGGCGTCGGCGAAGACGGGCGATTCGAAGTTTACATCGGCGGGCCCGAGCGCGGGCCGAACTGGCTACCCACCACGCTGGAGTCACGAAAACTGTTCATTCGTCAGGGGTTTGACCGCTGGGACGAGGAGCCGGCGCAGATGCGCATCGAGCGCGTCGACATGGCCTCCCCCAAACCGCTGCCCACCCCGACCGACATGGTGGACGCGATGCGCTGGGCCGGTGATTTCGTCACCGGCCTGATGTCCGATTGGCCCGAATTCCCGTTCAACTACGGCGGGGTGGACGCCGAGCACCCGAACACGTTTCCGCGCATCGACGCCACCGACGCCGACAACAAGCGCGGCCGAGCCGCCGCCAACATGTATTGGGAACTGGCCACCGACGAGGCGCTGATCATCGAATTCGACGCGCATGACGGGCTGTGGATGTTCACCAACATGGGCGTGTTCTTCAACAGCATGGACTACCTGTATCGCCCGGTGAGCTACACACCGAGCCGCACCAAAGTCGACCGCGACGGCCGCATCCGGCTGGTTATGGCTCACCGTGATCCCGGCGTGCACAACTGGCTGGACACCCAGGGCTTCGAACGCGGCAACCTGACCTACCGGCACATGCTCGACGGTGAGCCCGCCGCACTGGACACCCGGGTGGTCAAGCACGACGACCTGTCCGGCGCCCTACCCGCAGAAACCGCCATGGTGAGTGCATCGGAGCGCACCGCCGCGATGTGGGAGCGCTTCCATGGCATTCGCCGCCGCTACGTCCTGTAGGCCGAGGGCCGGCGCTAGTGTCAAAGATCGTGACCGAGATTTCCGAAGACGAACTGGCCGGGCTGTCCGAATTCTCCCTGCTGTCCGAAAACGCCGAGCAGGCCGGGGTCTCCGGCCCGCTGCCCCACGTCGAACGCGTCGAGTCCGGTACGGGTGAAGGCCAAGTCAGCGCCTTGCGCTGGGGCGGCACTCCCCCACGGATCGTCTTCATGCACGGCGGCGGGCAGAACGCGCACACCTGGGACACCGTCATCGTCGGCATCGGGGAACCGGCTCTGGCGGTCGACCTTCCCGGCCACGGCCACTCGGCCTGGCGCGAGGACGGCGACTACTCACCGCAGCACAACGCCGACACCCTGCTGCCCATCCTGCGGGAACACGCCGCGTCCGCCGACCTGGTCGTCGGCATGTCGCTGGGCGGATTGACCGCGATCCGGCTGGGCGCGGTGGCACCCGAGCTGGTCAATGAGCTGGTGCTCATCGACGTCACCCCCTCGGCGCTGCAACGGCATTCCGAGATGACCAAGGAGCAGCAGGGCACTGTGGCGCTGATGCACGGGGAACGCGAGTTTCCCAGCTTCCAGGCCATGCTCGACCTCACGGTCGCCGCGGCGCCGCATCGCGAAGTGAAAGCGCTGCGCCGCGGGGTGTTCCACAACTCGCGCAAGCTGGAGAACGGCAAATGGACCTGGCGCTATGACGCCATCCGAACCTTTCCCGACTTTGCCAGTCTGTGGGACGACGTGGACGCTTTGTCCGCACCCGTGACCCTGGTGCGCGGTGGCTCGTCGGGCTTCGTCAGCGACGAGGACGCGGCCGAGCTCGGCCGCCGCGCAAAACATTTCCGCGCGGCGCACGTCGTCGAGAATTCGGGCCATTCGGTGCAAAGCGACCAGCCGCGCGCGCTGATCGACATTCTGCGTCGGATACTCGACGAGCGATGAGGAACGGTGCCCATGACTTCTGACTTCCCCGTCCGTATCGGTGTGCAGCTACAGCCGCAGCACGCCCCGCGATACGACCAGATTCGCGATGCCGTGCGCCGCTGCGAGGACATCGGCGTCGATGTCGCCTTCAACTGGGATCATTTCTTTCCGCTCTACGGCGATCCCGACGGCGCGCATTTCGAATGCTGGACGATGCTCGGCGCCTGGGCCGAGCAGACGTCGCGCATTCAGATCGGTGCCCTGGTGACGTGCAACTCCTACCGAAATCCGGAGTTGCTGGCCGATATGGCCCGCACCGTCGACCACATTTCGGACGGCCGACTCATCCTGGGCATCGGCGCGGGCTGGAAACAGAAGGACTACGACGAGTACGGCTATGAGTTCGGTACCGCGGGCAGCCGCCTGGACGATCTGGCCGCCGCACTGCCCCGGATTCGAGCTCGGCTGGCCAAACTCAACCCGGCGCCCACGCGCGATATCCCGATTCTCATCGGCGGTAAGGGCCCGCGAAAGACGCTGAGAATGGTCGCCGAATACGGCGACATCTGGCACGGCTTCACCACGGTCGAGACCTATCCGGCCGCGGCGGCCGTGCTCGACGAACATTGCGCCACCGTGGGACGCGACCCGTCCGCCATCGAGAGGTCGGCCGGTGTCGAAAACAACACCGGGGTGCGCCGCGGCGAAGGTACCGACCGATTGATCGCCAACGCCGAAGGCCTCACCGCGCTGGGCGTGACCCTGCTGACCGTCGGCGTCAATGGTCCCGACTACGACCTGACCGCGGCCGAAGCACTCTGCAAGTGGCGCGATAGCCGTTAAACCGGCCCCGCGTACATCAAATTCATCGGCCAAACGCCTAAACGCGTGCGTCAATTCATGAGAAACTCTCACCGCTAGATGGCCGAACCGGGTGTGAAAGAGACTCAATAAAAAGATGCCGAAGAAATACGGGGTCAAGGAAAAGGACCTGGTTGTTTCGCACATCCTCCACTTGTTGTTGACCGGGAAGCTGCGCAGTGGGGACCGCGTCGACCGCAATGAAATTGCGTTGGGCTTGGGAGTGAGCCGGGTGCCCATTCAAGAGGCACTTGTCCAACTCGAACACGACGGCATTGTTTCCACGCGTTATCACCGTGGCGCGTTCGTCGAACGGTTCGATGAAGCCACCGTCCTCGAGCACCACGAGATCGACGGACTGCTCAACGGGATCGCGTCAGCGCGCGCCGCGGCCAGCCCCACGCCACGAATCCTGGGACAGCTCGACACCCTCATGCGCTCGCTGCGCACCGCCAAGGATTCGCGTGCGTTCACCGACATCGCCGCCGAATATCGACGCACCGTCAACGACGAGTACGCCGGTCCGCGGCTGCATGCCGCGATCCGCGCCTCGCAGAATCTCATCCCCCGCCTGTTCTGGATGACCTACCAGAGCGGGCGGGACGAGATGCTGCCCTTCTATGAAGACGAAACCGCGGCGATACAACGCCGCGACCCCGACGCCGCGCGGGCAGCGTGCATCGACCGCTCCTATCTGATGGCCCAAACCATGCTGGCCGAGCTGTTCCGGCGTCGGGTCTTCACCCCGCCCGACGACGCCAATCGGGTCGTGCCGGGCCCGCTGCAGGTAATCGCGGACGCGGAAACGATCTGCGGTGAAGCATCGCTGGCGCTTTGAACCCCGACGCTGAGCGGGCCGCGTCGCCGTTCGATCGTTACGGTGACACTGATGAGTTCGCGCGTGGGCCGGCACACGGAGCGCCGCGGAAAGGCATTCGGCCTGGCCGCGACACTTCTGATCCTGTGCGGCGTCGCGTTGGGCGGGCCCGTTGCGCCGGCGGCCGCCGACTGGAATCAGTGCTCGCCGGCCGGCGTGGAAAGCGCGCGGACGCTGCCCAAAGATCTGACCGAGAGCCCGACCACCGGTGAGAACGACCGGGACACAACGGCCTCCGTCGAACCGCTCGGCGCGGTCGACGTCGGCTCCCTGGGCCTCGGCACACCCGGCGTCCTGACGGTCGGCACGCTGTCGGACGCCCCGCCCAACATCTGCATCAGTTCCACCGGCGAATTCAGTGGCTTCGACAACCAACTGCTGCGCGCCATCGCCGACAAGCTGGATCTGCAAGTCCGTTTCGTCAGTACCGACTTTTCGGCGCTGCTCGCCCAGGTGGCGTCGCGGCGCTTCGATGTGGGCTCGGCGGCGGTGAAAGCGACCGACGCCCGCCGGCGCACCGTCTCATTCACCAGCGGCTACGACTTCGGCTTCTATTCGCTGGTGGTGCCGCCCGGTTCGGCCATCCACAAATTCAGCGACCTCGCGACCGGCCAGCGCATCGGCGTCGTGCAAGGAACCGTCGAGGAGTCGTATGTCGTCGACGTCTTGCATCTGCAACCCGTGAAGTATCCGGGTTTCGCCACCCTGTATGCCAGCCTCAAGACTCGCCAGATCGATGCCTGGGTAGCGCCCGGGACACTTGCGGCGACCGTCATTCGCCCGGGCGATCCGGCCCTGGTCGCCGCGAACACCTATAGCCCAGGCAATTTCGTGGCTTATGCGGTCGCCAAGGGCAACAAGCCGTTGATCGACGCGCTCAATTCCGGGCTGGACGCCGTCATCGCGGACGGCACCTGGGCGCACCTGTACACCGAGTGGGTGCCGCGGACGATGCCGCCGGGCTGGAAGCCCGGCTCGAAAGCCGCGGCCGTACCCAAGCTGCCGGACTTCGCCGCGATCGCGAAACAGCGCCACGCACCCGCCGGCCCGTCCACCCCGAAATCACCACTGGCCCAATTGGGTGATTCGTTTTTCGACTGGGACATGTACCGACAGGCCATTCCGGTCCTGTTCAGCACCGGACTGCCCAATACCTTGATCCTGACCAACAGCGCCCTGATAATCGGCCTGGCCTTTGGCATGGTGCTGGCGATGGCGGGAATCTCGCAACGGCGCTGGCTGCGCTGGCCGGCACGGGTATACACCGACATCTTCCGCGGCCTGCCCGAAGTGGTGATCATCCTGCTGATCGGGATGGGCGTCGGCCCGTTGGTCAGTGGGCTGACCCACAAAAATCCGTACCCGCTCGGCATCGCCGCACTGGGATTGATGGCCGCCGCCTACATCGGCGAGATTCTGCGCTCCGGAATTCAAAGTGTCGACCCCGGACAGCTGGAAGCGTCCCGGGCGCTGGGCTTCAGCTATGTCACGGCGATGCGGCTGGTGGTGGTACCGCAAGGCATTCGCCGTGTGCTCCCCGCCCTGGTCAATCAGGCCATCGGGCTGCTGAAGGCCTCCGCGCTGGTGTACTTCCTCGGCCTGATCGCCGATCAGCGCGAACTGTTTCAGGTCGGACGGGACCTCAACGCGCAGACCGGGAGCCTGTCGCCGTTGGTGGCCGCCGGCCTCTTCTACCTGCTATTGACCATCCCGCTAACACATTTGGTGAACTACATCGACACTCGCCTGCGCCGCGGCCGCCGCGCCGCCGCGCCAGAGGACGACGCCGACATTCTTGCGACGACATTCGGTCAGGAAATCACGTGATCTCCGGCATCCACGCGCGCGAGTCAGTCTCGCTGGCCGCCAAAGCCGTTCACCAAACCCTGGGCGGCAGCAAGGTGCTACGCGGCGTCGATATCGAGGCTCCCGCGGGCAGCACCGTGGCGATCATCGGGCCGTCCGGCTCGGGCAAGTCGACACTGCTGCGTACCCTGAACCGCCTCTACGAGCCCGACAGCGGCGACATTCTGCTGGACGGCAGATCGGTGCTGCGCGATGACCCCGACGAGCTGCGTCAGCGCATCGGCATGGTCTTCCAGCATTTCAATCTCTTCCCGCACCGCAGCGTGCTGGACAACGTGGCGATGGCACCACGCAAGCTGCGGCGTCTGCCGGCCGACGAGGCCCGCGAGCTGGCGCTGGCGCAGCTGGACCGAGTTGGCCTGAAGCACAAGGCCGGTGCCCGCCCCAGCATGCTGTCCGGCGGGCAACAACAGCGAGTCGCGATCGCCCGGGCGCTGGCAATGGCGCCGCAGGTGATGTTTTTCGACGAGGCAACCTCGGCGCTGGATCCCGAAATGGTCAAGGGAATACTGCAACTCATTGCCGATCTTGGCGCCGACGGCATGACAATGGTGGTGGTGACCCACGAAATGGGTTTCGCGCGGTCGGCATCCGACGCGGTCGTGTTTATGGATCACGGCAAGGTCGTGGAATCGGGCCCTCCTGAGCAGATATTCGACGCCGCAGAGACCGAACGGCTGCAGAGGTTTTTGTCCCAAGTGCTTTGATCTGCACTATCTGGTGGGCAATAGCTCCCTTGTAAGCACCTCATATCGGGATAGACTGCCGATTTATGGCAGACAGCGAATCGAACCCGGCCGAGGTTGCCGAGCTCGCCGAAGGTTTGCACCGGGCGCTGTCGAAATTGTTTGCCATTCTCCGCCGTGGCGACCCCAGCGGCGCGGCCGCCGGGGAGCTGACCCTGGCGCAGTTGTCGATCCTGGTCACATTGCTCGACCAGGGTCCGATCCGGATGACCGATCTCGCCGCACACGAGCGGGTGCGCACCCCCACCACGACCGTGGCGATCCGCCGGCTAGAGAAGGTGGGGCTGGTCAAGCGCTCCCGCGACCCGTCCGACCTGCGCGCGGTGCTAGTGGACATCACCCCGCGGGGGCGCGCCGTTCATGGGGAGTCGCTGGCCAATCGGCGCGCATCGCTGGCCGCGATGCTGAGCCAGCTCTCGACATCCGACCTCAACACCCTGACGCAGGCGCTGGCTCCGCTGGAACGGCTGGCATCCGGTGACCCGACATCCGGACCGGCCGGTGTGCCACCCGCCCGCAAAGAGGCCTGAAAAAGGCGCTCCATCAACCCTTTTCGGCCGCATTCGCGGTGTCGGTAAGCTGCAAGGCATGCCCACTGCACTTATCACCGGCGCCGGCGGCGGTATCGGGTCGGCCATCGCCACGGCGCTGGCACCCACGCACACCCTGCTGCTGGCGGGCCGGCCATCCGATCGGCTCGACGCGGTCGCGCAACGACTCGGCGCCACCACGTTCCCGCTGGACCTCACCGACTCCGGCGATATCGCCGCCGCCTGCGAAATCGTGGACGAACTCGACGTGCTGGTGCACAACGCGGGGTTGGCCATTCCCGGCAGTGTCGCCGAGTCGAACGTCGACGAATGGCGCGCCACCTTTGCCGTGAACGTCTTTGGACCGGTGGAACTTACGCAGGCGCTGTTGCCGGCGCTGCGCCGGGCGCGCGGGCAGGTAGTGTTCATCAACTCCGGCGCCGGTCGTACCGCTTCGCGAGGTATGGCTTCCTATTCGTCCAGCAAGTTCGCGCTGCGTGCCTTCGCGGATTCGCTGCGCAGCGACGAGCCTGAGCTGAGGGTGACCACGGTCTATCCGGGCCGGACCGACAGCGAGATGCAGCGAGAACTCGTGGCGTTCGAGGGCGGCACCTACGACCCGGCCAACTTTTTGAAGCCGGAGACGGTCGCGACCGTGGTCGCCAACGCGGTGGCCACCCCGCCCGACGGTCACCTGCACGAGGTGGTGTTGCGGCCCGCCGCACATTAGGCGGCGCTACACGACCAGGTTGACCAGTCGGCCGGGGACCACAATCACCTTGCGCGGGTTGGCACCGGCCAGAAACGCCTGAACCTTTTCGTCGGCGAGCGCGGCGGCCTTCAGGGTGTCCTGATCGGCGTCGGCGGCCACCGATACCCGTCCACGCACCTTGCCGTTCACCTGCACCGGGTACTCCACCGTGTCGTCGACCAGATAGGCGGGGTCGGCGACCGGGAACGGGCCGTGCGCCAGCGGGGTCTGATGGCCCAGTCGCAGCCACAACTCCTCGGCCATGTGCGGGGCCAGCGGCGCCAACATCAATACCAGCGGCTCGACCGCCGCGCGGGGCACCGCGTCACGATGCTCCTTGGTGAGATGGTTGGTGTATTCAATGAGTTTGGCCGCAGCGGTGTTATTACGCAGGGCGGCATAGTCTTCCGCGACACCGGCGATGGTGCGATGCAGCGCTCGAAGCGTATCGGTTGCCAGCTCTCGTGCGGGCCCGTCGACCACCCGGGTCTCACCGGTCTGCTCGTCGACCACCAAGCGCCAGACGCGCTGCAGGAAGCGGTGCGCCCCTACGACGTCCTTGGTCGCCCAAGGCCGCGAGGCCTCCAACGGACCCATCGACATTTCGTAGACCCGCAGTGTGTCCGCGCCGTAGTCGTCGCAGATCTCATCGGGTGAGATCGAATTCTTCAGGCTCTTACCGATTTTCCCGAACTCCTGGAAGACTTCGACCTCTCCCCCGGGTCCCTGGTAGAAGAAGCCGCCGTCCCGTTCGACCACGTCTTCCGCGGGGACGTACGAGCCACGGGCGTCGGTATAGGCAAAGGCCTGGATGTAACCCTGATTGACCAGCCGGCGATACGGCTCTCGAGAAGTGATATGGCCCAGGTCGTATAGGACCTTGTGCCAGAACCGTGCATAGAGCAGATGCAGCACCGCGTGTTCGGCGCCGCCGACGTACAGGTCGACGCCGCCGGGGTCCTGCGGTCCGTGCTCAGCGGGCCGCGGGCCCATCCAGTAGGCCTCATTCTCCTTGTCGCAGAACCTTTCCGAATTGTGCGGATCGGTGTAGCGCAGTTCATACCATGAGCTGCCGGCCCACTGCGGCATCACGTTGGTGTCCCGTGTGTAGGGCTTCAGGCCGTCGCCGAGGTCCAGCTCGACGTGCACCCAGTCCGTCGCCTTGGCCAGCGGCGGCGAGGGCTCGCTGTCGGCGTCGTCGGGATCGAACAGCACGGGTGAGTAATCCGGCACGTCGGGCAGCTCGACCGGTAGCGCGGCTTCGTCGAGTGCATGAGCACGTCCGTCCGCGCCGTAGACGATCGGGAATGGTTCGCCCCAGTAACGCTGGCGGGCGAAAAGCCAGTCGCGCAACTTGTATTCGACGCGCGCCCAGCCGCGGCCCTCGGCCTGCAGCTTCGCGGTGATCTTTTCCTTCGCCGAGGCCACATCCAACCCGTCGAGGTAACCGGAGTTGACCAGGACCCCGTCGCCGGTGTAGGCGGACTCCGAAATGTTGCCGCCGGCAATGACTTCCACAACAGGAAGGCCGAACTCGTGGGCGAAGTCCCAGTCACGCTGATCGTGACCGGGGACCGCCATGATCGCCCCGGTGCCGTATCCGGCCAACACGTAGTCGGCGATGAAGATCGGCACCGGCTTACCGTTGGTGGGATTGGTGGCGTAGCTGCCCAAGAAGACGCCGGTCTTCGCCTTGCTCTCCTGGCGCTCCAGGTCTGACTTCGACGCGATCGCCTGCCGGTAGGCGGCGACGGCTTCACCCGGCGTGGCGGCGCCGTAGGTCCAGCGCGGGTCGGTTCCGTCCGGCCAGGCGGCGGCGACCAGCTCGTCGACCAGCTCGTGCTCGGGGGCCAGCACCAAGTAGGTGGCGCCGAACAACGTGTCCGGCCGTGTGGTGAACACCTCGATATCGACCGTCTCGCCGCCGCCCCCGGTCGCCGCGAACAGCGCCTTGGCGCCGGTGGACCGGCCGATCCAGTTGCGCTGCATGGTTTTGACGGGCTCGGGCCAGTCCAGTACGTCGAGGTCTTCAAGCAGCCGATCGGAGTACGCGGTGATGCGCATCATCCACTGCCGCAACCGCTTTCGGAATACCGGGAAGTTGCCCCGATCGCTGCGACCGTCGGCGGTCACCTCTTCGTTGGCCAGCACGGTGCCCAGACCGGGACACCAATTCACCATCGAGTCGGCCCGGTAGACCAGCCGGTAGCCGTCGATCACGTCGGCCCGCTCCCCCGCCGACAGGGCGGCCCAATCCCGCCCGTCCTCGAGGGCGCGGGCACCGGAATCGAATTCGGCGATCAGCTCGGCGATAGGGCGGGCCTTGTTGGCGGCGGTGTCGAACCAGGCGTTGTAGATCTGCAGGAAGATCCACTGGGTCCACTTGTAGAACTCGACGTCGGTGGTGGAGAAGCTGCGCCGGCTGTCGTGGCCGAGGCCCAGACGTCCGAGTTGCCTGCGGAAATTGACGACGTTGGCCTCGGTCCGGGTGCGCGGGTGGGTGCCGGTCTGCACCGCGTACTGCTCCGCGGGCAGCCCGAAGGCGTCAAATCCCAACGCGTGCAATACGTTACGCCCGGTCATCCGAAAGTATCGGGCGTACACGTCCGTGGCGATGTAGCCCAGTGGGTGGCCGACGTGCAACCCCTCCCCGGACGGGTAGGGGAACATGTCCTGCACGAACAACTTGTCGGCCGGGATCGGGGCCCCGTCCGCCGGAGCCAGCGACCCGACCGGGTTGGGCACGTTGAACGTCCCGAGCTGCTCCCACTTCGCCTGCCAGGTGCCCTCGATCCGACCCGCCAGCGCAGCGGTGTAGCGATGCGGCGGCGCGTCGGCGTCGGGCGCGGCGGCGCCAGAGCTGCTTGCTGGCGAAGCGGTCGGGGAGTCGGTCACCTGAACAGGGTATAAGGACCGACACGGTGGGTTCGCCGGCCACAGGTTGGTCTCGGTTCCGTTGCGCGCCGATCAGAGGTTCATCCCAGGTGTGTTTCGGCCCTGTCCACCGGCTTTGACCTCTAGTTACAGTCAGCCACATCGACGGCTTCTGGTACTGAGCCATTGGAAGGACCGACGCAGATGATTGAGATCGTCCCCATCCCCCGGGCACTCCTCGGCGGTATGGTCGCTGGCCTGATGGGCCTGGCGGTTGTTGCGGGCGGCACGGCATCGGCAGACCCGTTGCCTCCAGCGCCCACACCAGTCCCCGCGGTTCCCGCGCCGGCCCCGCAAAACCTCGGCCCCGAGCTGGTGCCGCCGAGCAGGTACCTCGCAGCCCCGCCGGCCGGCAACCAGATCACCCCGCCGGCGACCGCCACCTCCCCGGGAACCGCGGCGCCGGCCGCCGTCACGCCGGCGACTCCGCCGGCCCCTGCTCCGGCGACATCCGGAACCATCCGCGAATTCCTGCAGTCGAAGGGTGTGAAGCTCGAGCCGCAAAAGCCCCAGGGCTTCAAGGCGCTCGACATCACCTTGCCGGTGCCCGCGCGCTGGACTCAGGTGCCCGATCCCAACGTGCCCGATGCGTTCGCGGTGATTGCCGACCGGCAAGGCAGCAGCATCTATTCCTCAAATGCCCAGGTCGTGGTGTACAAGCTGGTCGGCACCTTCGATCCGAGAGAGGCCATCAGCCACGGCTACGTGGACAGCCAGAAGCTGCTGGCGTGGCAGCCCACCAACGCCGCGATGACCGACTTCTGCGGTTTCCCGTCCTCGACCGTCGAGGGCACTTACCGCGACGGCGATATGACGCTCAACACGTCACGGCGCCACGTCATCGCCACGTCGGGCCATGACAAGTACCTGGTGTCGCTGTCGGTGACCACCGATCGCGCGGTGAGCGTCGCCGATGCCCCCGCCACCGACGCCATCATCAACGGCTTCCGGGTGAGCGCTCCCGGCGCCGCCGCTCCGGCGCCGGCCCAGGCACCCGCCGCCTCCCCGGTGGGGCTGCCCGCTCAGGCTCCCGGCGCCACTCCGGTCGCGCCTGCCGCCCCCGCGCCGGCTGTGGCTCCCGTCGCCCCGGCCGCCCCCGCACCGGCTGTGGCTCCCGTCGCCCCGGCCGCCCCCGCACCCGGTGCGACTCCGCTGGTACCGCTCGCCCAGGCCTCGCCCGCAGCGCCGGTCGGGCTCCCCGCGCAGGCACCGGTCACCAATCCTCAGCGCACACCCAGCCTGTTGGCCATGGTGCCGGGCCTGCCGCCGCTGCCGAACTTCTCGTTCCTCCAGCACTGAGGCCGGCGGCCGCAGAGCCCGATGTGCGGGCCGGTGACCCGGCTCGTATTGTGAGCCCATGCTGATTGCGGGCGTGCTGTGCATGTGTGCGGCGGTGGCCTCGGCGGGTTTCGGCACCTGGTCGCTTGCGCACAACCGGAGTTTCGGCGCCACTGCATTGGCGCTGCGTGCGATGGCGCCGACCCAGCTGGCGGCCGCGGTGATGCTGGGAGCCGGCGGCGCGGTGGCCATGGCGGCGGTCCCGGACACCGCGCTGGTCGTGCTCATAGTCTGTGTCGTCGGCGCGCTGGGAACGCTGGCCGCGGGCTCGTGGCAGAGTGCGCGCTTCGCGCTGCGCCAGGAAGCGGCGGCGCCAGCGTGCGCGGGCAGCTGCGCCGGCTGCACGCAGTCGTGCCACTGAACTGAGACTGGGGGAGGGGCCCTAGTTCCGGCTGATGTCGATCGGGTGGGTGGCGAGCAGCGAAAGCGGCAGCGGCTGGCGACGCAGCACTTGGCCCCACAGGTCGGATCTCGGTCCGACCAGCACGTCGGATGGCAAGGCGGACAACACAATCCAGTCGTCGCGTTCGATCTCGCCTTCCAGCTGACCGATCGTCCAGCCCGAGTATCCCGCGAAGATCCGCACCCCTTCGACCAGTGGCGCGATCGTATCGGGGTCGGCGTCCAGATCGACCATGACAACCCGGCCGTCCACGTGCCGCAGGCCCGGCGCCTCTTGGGGATCGGCGCCGACGCGCAGCGTCGCCAGACACAGCGCAGCGTCGCGCTTCACCGGTCCTCCGATGAACATCGTCTTGGGCTTGGCCGACAGCTTGGTCCATTGAGGCAGCACGTTGTACACCGCAGTTTCGCTGGCGCGGTTCAGGACGACGCCCAGCGTGCCTCCGTCATTGTGCTCGACGATGTAGATCACGCTGCGCCGAAACGTCGGCTCGAGAAGATCTGTGTTGGCGAGCAACAAGGTGCCCGCCCGCACCCGTTGCGCTGCGGGTGCGACGTAGTCCTCTGGATCCTCCGGCGGCGGCACCACACCATCATCGCATCTGGCGCATCGTGGCCCCAGGGCAATCGGGAGCGTCGATCGCAGAGATTTGTACTGTTGTTGGGACGCTCTGATCGCGCGAGCTTTGCCAGCCCCAATCGTGGAAGTCGGTTTCGGTGATTCCAACCCGGATGCAGTCCATCGCGCCCGTCGAAGTCTGGCGGGCGGTCCGCGGTTTGCCGGATTTCTGGCGGCTGCTGCAGGTGCGCGTTGCGAGCCAGTTCGGTGACGGCTTGTTTCAGGCGGCGCTGGCCGGGGCTCTGCTGTTCAATCCGGATCGGGCCGCCGATCCGCTGGCCATCGCGCGCGCCTTCACGGTGCTGTTTCTGCCGTACTCGCTGCTTGGGCCGTTCGCTGGTGCGCTGATGGACCGCTGGGATCGGCGGCTGGTTCTGGTCGGCGCCAACGTGGGCCGGCTGATCCTGTTCGCCGCGATCGGCACGATCTTGGCGGTCCGGGCCGGCGATCTGCCGCTGTTGCTGGGCGCCCTGTTCGCCAACGGCTTGGCCCGGTTCGTCGGCTCCGGGCTGTCGGCGTCGCTGCCGCATGTCGTGCCGCGCGAGCAGGTGGTGACGATGAACTCGGTTGCCACGGCGTCCGGGGCCATCGCGGCGTTCTTCGGCGCGAACTTCATGCTGGTGCCCCGGTTCATCCTCGGGGCCAGCGACAAGGGTGCCTCAGCGATCGTTTTCCTCACGGCGATTCCCGTGTCGATCGCGTTGCTGTTGTCGTGGCGTTTCGGCGCCCGGGTGCTGGGCCCCGACGACACCTGGCGAGCGATCCACGGGCCGGTCATCTACGCCGTGATCACCGGCTGGCTGCACGGTGCGCGGACGGTGGCGCAGCGTCCCACGGTTGCCGCCACCCTGTCCGGTTTGGCCGCCCACCGGATGGTCGTCGGTATCAATTCGCTGCTGGTCTTGTTGCTGGTCCATCACATGCCCAACCTCGAGGGTGGGGGATTCGGCACCGCCTTGGTGTTCTTCGGCGCCGCCGGGCTGGGCGCCTTCCTGGCCAACGTCCTGACACCACCTGCGATCCGCCGTTGGGGGCGCTACGCGACGGCTAACGGGGCGTTGGCGACGTCGGCGATCATCGAGGTGGCCGGCGCGGAACTGCTGGTGCCGGTGATGGTCGGGTGCGGCTTCCTGCTCGGCGTCACGGGCCAGATGGTCAAGCTGTGCGCCGACACCGCCATCCAGATAGACGTCGACGACGCGCTGCGCGGGCATGTGTTCGCCGTGCAGGACGCGCTGTTTTGGGTCGCTTTCATCGCCGCGATCACGGTGGCCGCCGCCTTGATTCCCGACGACGGGCACGCTCCCGCGTTTGCGCTGTTCGGCTCGGTGCTCTACCTGATCGGCCTCGCCGCGCACGGCATCATCGGCCGTCGCGGCGGCCAAGCCGACGATCGTTAAGGTACAGACGTGATTTGTCCGACGGCCGCGGCCGACAGTCGAGGGCGCCGATGACCGGTCCCGCGCCCATGGTCGACGACCTGCGGGCCGAATGCGATGCGCTCGACGAGTTGGTGGCGCCGTTGCCGCCCGACCGCTGGGCCGATCCGACGCCGGCGCCGGGCTGGACCATCGCCCACCAGATTGGTCACTTGTTGTGGACCGATCGGGTCGCATTGATCGCGGTCACCGACGAGGCCGGGTTCGCCGAGGTGTTGGCGGCCGCGGCCGCCGATCCGGCGGGGTTCGTCGACAAGGGCGCCGAGGAGCTGGCGGCGCTGGCGCCGGCCGAGCTGCTCGGCGACTGGCGGGTCACCAGGGGGCGGCTGCACGACGCACTGCTCACGGTGCCGTCCGGTCGCAAGCTCCCGTGGTTCGGACCACCGATGAGTGCGGCCTCGATGGCCACCGCGCGCCTGATGGAGACCTGGGCGCACGGTCTCGACGTCGCCGACGCTCTGGGCGTCACGCGGCCGGCGACCGAACGGCTGCGGTCGATCGCTCACCTCGGGGTGCGCACCCGCGACTTCGCTTTCGCCGTCCACAATTTGACGCCACCGGCCGAGCCGTTTTTGGTCGAGTTGCGCGGGCCCAGTGGCGACATCTGGTCTTGGGGACCGGCCGACGCCGAGCAGCGAGTCAGTGGCTCGGCGCAGGATTTCTGCTTCCTGGTCACCCAGCGGCGTCCGCTGAGCTCCCTCGACGTCGCCGCCGAGGGTGCCGACGCCGAGCGGTGGCTGCGGATCGCTCAGGCTTTCGCCGGTCCTCCCGGCGCCGGTCGATGAGCGCGTACAGCGCGCGAAGAGAGCCGGGGCCCATCAGATCACGCGCCGGTCGATGAGCGCGCGAAGAGAGCCGGGGCCCATCAGATCACGCGCCGGTCGATGAGCGCGTACAGCGCGCGAAGAGAGCCGGGGCCCATCAGATCCCGCGCCGGTCGATGAGCGCGTGCAACGCGCGAAGAGAGCCGGGGCCCATCAGATCCCACGCCGGTCGATGAGCGCGCGCGTCAGTGCAGCGGCCCGCCGTAACTCGCCCGGTTCTCGGCTTCGGCCTCCTCGCGCAGCGCAGTGATCGCAAGGTTCAGCCTTTCGGCCAACTCGCCGTGGCCGTATCCGGTCATCACCCCGGGATGCAAAGTCAGTTTGAGCAACCGGCCGTCGGAATTCGCGACGGCGTAAACGTCACCCAGGTCGACGCTGTAGGTGACGGCTTCGGCCTGCGCCACAAGGGCTTCCCACTTGTCGGCCGCCTCGCTCAGGTCCCGAAGAACCGATTCGACGAGATCCTTCTCGCTGAGATTCGCGCGACTGCCCGAATCCGCCACCATGACAGTATCGTCGACCCCTCCGACCAGCGTCAATTCAGAGGCGAGCGGGGTTGCGGCCAACCGGCCCGGCGCTCACCGGCAAGCTTTTGGTACCAGGACAGGTGGTAGTTCGCCGACACCGCGTCCCCGCTGGCGATGCCCTCGGTGGCGGCCATCAACAAGCACTTGAGTAGAAGCGCGGGATTGACGTTCGGATACTGAACGAGGAGCTGGTACCGGGCGGTATCGAGATGCACCCTCAGCACGTCGACCTCCTGGTCGACGACGACCTTTCCCGCGGCGGCGGCTTCTGCCAACCTCGGCACGATCTTGGGCAGATCGTCATGCCCACGTGTGGTGGCGCTCAGCACGCCGGGCAACTCATCGATAGCGGGCAGCGCGCGCGGCTCCACCGACGACCTGGTCGCGGCGAAGTCGACCGAGCGGCGCAGCGAATCACCGGGAGCATAAGTGACGACACGCGCCGTTTCACCGATCAGTGCGGCGACCCTGCCGCTGCGACGCTCGGGTTCCAACAACCGCACGCCCGCCGGAAGGGTGATGCCTGACGGTATCCATCCGTGAGCGAGATCGGTGACAAGTAGCGTCGTGCCGTCGGCGCGATCTCCGATCGCCCAATTCAGGCGTGGCTCCTGCCGGACCACGAACTCGAGCAGCCGGTTGAGCCGTTCATTGTCGAATCCCGTTGGCGTCGACGGCTTTACGCTACGTGGTCGGGCGGCGGCGAAGGCGGCCGTGTCGATATCGGCAGCGACCGGCGCGGCGTCGGCGACGGCGGGTGGGGCAGCGGCGGCGGGTTCGCGGGGGGCCCCCTGCGGCTCCACTTCGGTAGTGGCCGGCTCGTCGACGACCGCGTGGTGGCGACCGGAGTCGCTCAGATCCGTCGCCGGGTCGGGCGTACGCCGCGCCGGGCCCTCGGCCACCGGCGCGGCTCGTGTGGCGACGGGAATGACTTGCGTCTGCTCGAGATACGACGCATCGGCCGTGGCGGCGGGCTGGTCCGCGGTAGTGGCCGGCTCCGGTTCGTCCTCGTCGACCGGCTCGACGACCGCGTGGTGGCGACCGGAGTCGGTCAGGTCCGTCGCGGGCTTGACCGGCTCCGGCAGCACCGGCTGGTACCTGGCCACCGGGATGACTTGTGTCTCGTCGAGGTCTGACGCCTCGGCGATGTCGGCGGCCGGCTCACCCGCGGTCTCCCGATCACGGCGCCGTCTGCCCGGCCGCCGGGACGGTTCGGGCGGACTCTGCCTGGGCGTCTCGGCGGCGGGCTTGACCTCACGGATTTTGGGCAGCACCTGCGTCTTTTCCAGGTCCGCGGTGGACGACTCGACCATCGGTGGGGGAGCAGCATGCGCATGCGTGCCGCTCCGCACCGCATGCAAATAGCGAATCGTCGATTCGACGCGACGCACTGCCCGGCCGCGGGCCTCGTCGATGACGCGCGCCCCTGCGGCCTGGCGGGAAAGGTCGCTCATTCCCGCTCGCTTGAGCAACTTCAGTTCCTCGTTGGCGGCGTGAGCAATCCGTTGCAGGTCAGCCTTGAGATACTCAGCGAGAGTGGCGGTTTCGGGGGTGACTGTGGACAACTCGGCAGGCCACAACCCGCCTGTCACCCACGGGGTGCAGTCGATAGGGGGGCTGAAGGCCGGCATCGCCAGTGATTCCCGGGTAGCCCTCCGGAGGCGCTGGCGCGCCGACATCCGACCGAAGACCGCCACCGGCTAAGCGTACCGGGACCAGGCGTGCGACTTGTGCGGTCGGTGAATTGTGCGGTCGCAAGGCCCTGGGTAGCGTAAGGACATGGCTGATTCTGCATTGCAGCAGCAACTCGATGAGGTCCGCGCGTTGCTGGCTCGCGCGCGAGAGTTGTTCGGCCCCAATCCGGTAGAACCACCGACCGGTATCGCTCCCGATCCCAGCGTGGCCAAGCCGTGGCTACGTTAAGCGCGGCGGCCCGCTAGATCGCGCCATTGCGGCGGCGCAGTTTGTGCGCCAGCAACTTCTCGATGGCCACATCAAGGTCTCGAGGACTCGGAACCTCCGCGGAGGGGGTGTGCCCGGCCGCGACGATCTCGTCGCGGATTTCCAGCAACGCTTTGAGGCATGACACGTCGGCGGTCAGCAGGATGCCCTGCGCCAGTGTCTCGGCATCGGTTTCCATCGCCTCTTCGCTCAGCGCGACGCTGTGCATATAGCCGCCGCGGCAAGAGCGGACGAGGATGTGTCCACTCGGGTGAACGGTGTCGAAAGCGGGATTCGCGTCGGTCATCGACCGCGGTCGACGATGTCGCCGAACTTTTCTGCCGCCTCCCGCTCGTGCTGTTCCCACATGGTCGCCGAAGCGGTCAGCTTGTCGGCAAGATCAGCGTGGTCAGCAGCCTGCTGCTCGTAACACTGACGTCGAAGTTCCAGCAGCTCACGGCCCGCGTCGCGCAGCTCACTGAAGATCGGCCCGAGCGAATCGAGGCTCTCTTGGATCGCGGCGTGCGACGACGGAACGGTGCGCAGGTACTCCGAGGTGTCCTGGTGATGCGCTGCGGCCTGACGTAGGTGTGCAGGCACTACATGGATCGAATCTGCCATCCGCTGTCTCCTGTTGGCGACCGCCGGGTGCGCCGGCGAGTTCCTTTTTGTCAGCTGGTCGACGACGTCGCCGGCCGGGTAGGTGTCGGTGGGTCAGGCTTGGCCGGCGTCGTTACTGCCGCGGTCGCCGCCGGCGGGTGCTCCCAGCCTAGGAAGCTCGGCCCGCTCACGGTGCCGATGCGTTGAATTTGGCCATCGAGAAGCGCCTTGCCGGGCCCGAGGGCCAGCGCGTGACGATCCGTGAACATCCCGATATCGCCGGGGGCCACTTGAAGCGAATCGATGGGGCTGGGGACCGCGGCGCCCGGTGGCGGGATCGTCATTCCCTGCTGGTGAAAGGCCTCCGCTATCGGGGTGCCACCGACGGCAGCCGTGATAGCGGCTGCCAGCTGCGGGCTCGCAGCGGTCACCGTTTCCCCGTCGGGCAAGGTCACCGATGTCGGACCGGTCGCCGGCTGATCGGATGTCGGCGCGTGCTGGGCGTCGGTCCCGTCGCCTGGCTGGTTCGAGGCGTCGCGCGCGTCTGGGTCCTGGTCCTGCTCGTTCGGCAGCTCGTCGTCCGCCAGATCCTCCAGAGCCGGATCGGCCCGCTCGCCGGCCTGCAATCCGGCGAGCGGTAGGCCGCCGGGGCCGTCCCAACCGGTCATCGACGCGGGCAGAGAGCCGAGCCCGGGGAGTGACCCGCCACCAAAGTTGGGCATGGCGGGCGCCACGGGCTGCTGCGGTGCGGCCGGTATCGCGGCGCCGGCAACCGGATCCGGCGCAGGGACATCCCCGGACAGTCCGTCGTCGTCGCCCAATAGGGAGTCCAGCAGCGGATCCCATTGGGCGTCTTCGTCGGGCGCGGCGAGCGTGGGGGCATCACCGACCGGCACCGCGGCTCGCGGCTGCTCGGCTGAGGCATGCGGTTCGCCTTTTGCGGCGTCATACAGCGACGTCCACGCGGCCATCAGCGCCGACTTCGACGTGTCGTCCAAGCTGGCGTTCAGGACGACCTCGCGAATGTCTCGGAGCTTGCCGATGAGAAACCGCTGGAAGTCCCGCGCCCCAGCCGGGGTGTCCAGGTCCGACCTGGTCCGCACCGCGGCTTCGGTTTCGTGCTGCAACTTGGTGAGAGCTTCCCTGCCGTCAACCGCACGCAGGTGTGCGTTCAGGATTGCGGAGACCACCTGCATGTCCAGCTGCGAGCTTGCCGAGTTTTGTTTTGCGAGGGCGGCTTCGGCATGGGCAATGGCGTCGGCCGCCTCGCCTGTCTCGCGATCGGGCGGTGCCCCGGTCTCGGCGGGCGGCCGCCGTCCGGGCGAATCGGCCGGTGTTTCGGCGCCGAAGACGCCGGCGTGCTGTTGGCGGATCTTGCGCAGAATGGCCTCAACCTGCTCGGCACGGGTGGTCGGCGTGATCACTGCGGTCACCTCGGTAGGCGCCAATCCGGTCTGCCATGCGTTCGGATCACCGGTGCGATCTCGGACGTATTTGACCGCGGCAAGCAGGTCGTCATAGGCCGACATCAGGAAGGCAGGCGGCGCCGCAGCCTGCTCGGACGCTGCTGCGGGAAATGACGCGACCCCTCCATGTCCGGCGACAGTACTCGGGGGCATAGCTGCCGACAATTCACTGTGCTGCACGGTGTGGACTAGCTCGCGCTATCCGCCGCCGTCGGTGTATTGGGCCCGAAGGCTCTCCAATACAGCCCTTTTCGCGTGACCGATTTCGCGGGCGTCGGCCACCACCGACGCGATCTCACGTTGCTTGGCCATCAAGAACTTCTGAAACTCGCGCGCGCCCAAGGGTGTATCAAGCGCGAGGTCCGCCTGGTTCGCGGTCGCGTGGTCGATCTGTTCGGCGATGGAGTCCAGCCGCCGGACACTCTCACGCGCTGCGTCGTGAGCGCTGCTCAGCACCTCGTTGAGCACCCGATCGGCTTCGGCCGAGGCGCCGTGCTGACTCGCCAGCGCCGACCGCCGCGCCTCGACGGCTTCTAACGAGGGTCCGGGTTGTTCCGGCATCGGCTCACCTCATTCGTTGTGCCCGTGGCACCGGGCGGTGTCGGCTTGTCATATCGGTCGGCGGATCGCTACGTTGTTGCCCAGCCGGCTTATTCGCACGGTGGCACCCGAGTAGGGCGCCTCCACAACGAGGTTGTTGCCGATGGCCAGCTGCACATGTCCGGCGTGCGGGAACACCAGATCACCGGGCCGCACCAGGGCACGGGGCACCGGGATGCCGTCGTTGATCTGCTGATAGGTGGTGCGGTTCAGGTGAATACCGGCCTGCGCGTAGCTCCATTGGACCAGCCCGGAACAGTCGAACTGGTCGGGTCCTGTTGCGCCCCAGACATACGGTCGGCCCAATCGAGACAGCGCGGCGCGCACCGCCAGGCCCGCGCGGTCGCTCGACAGTCCTGGCGTCCAGAGCCGACGGTCGTGCCGCAGCCGGTAGCGCAGGGCCAGCAGTTCCGCGTAGCGGCGTCGCGCGCGCAAGCGCGCCGACACGACGTGCGCCCGCTGCGTCCGCAGGCGAATCACCCGCCGCCGCAACGCCTCCCGCTGGGCCAGGGGCGTCGTGGGTGTAGCGGCATCCGCACGGGCCGCGTTTAGGACACTTCGGGTCAGGTCGCCGGCCTGTGCTCGGTCGCGGTGCGCCCCGGCGATGATGTCGGTCGCCGCGGCGTCGGTGCCTGCCGCCGCCGTCAGGCTTTGCCGGCTGTGGTCCACCGCGAGTTGGTAACCGCCGTGCGCCATCTTGTCGCTCAGCCGGCTGGACCGCTGCAACAGGCTGCGGTAGTGCTCGGTGCCCGCGTCTATGGACGACGGCGGTGTGCTGCCCGCGAAAAGTCGATGGGCGCGGCTCAGCGCCTCTACTTCGGCTTGATTCACGGCGCCCCCTCGTCGTCTTGGCTTGCCTCGTCGTGCCCCGATTCGACCGCGTCGGTGAACGCGCGGACGCGGGGCAAAGCACCAGGCGGGATCACCCCGCGATTACGGATGTCCCACATCTCGTCGACATCGACGCCGACCAATGCGGCGATGACGGTCTCCGGTAACGACGACTGCGCGCATGCCCGGTCGAAACGGGCGCTCAGGCTGTTGGGCATCCGCTTCAGCAGCGCCGCTCGCGTCGCCTCCAGGGCTTGCAGATGCTCCATCAGCCGGCCGGTCGAGTCGGCGCCGGCGTTCACCGCCACCCGCCAGGAACTGGCGGCGAGCATCTCTGCCTTCACGCACTGCGCGATCACAGACAGAATATACGTCTCATATTCGTTTGATGTTGTCGCAGGCAGTCGATCGATGACGGATTTGAGGGCGTCGAGCTGCGCTTCGGCATACCCTTCCAGCACGTCTGTGTCGCTGTGACGGTCGACCACCACCGGTCCGCTGCGTCGCGCCGGCACGGGGTCCGGCGGTGGCGCGGCCATCAATCGCGCCAGTTCGGCATCGGGATCGGCGGCCACCAACAGCCGCGAATAGGTGCCTGGCGGCAGGCCGAGGCCATTTTCGATCTTCTGAACTGTGCTTTTGTGTGGCTTGCGGGCACCCCGCTCCAGAAAGCTGAGTCCCATGATGCTGACCCCGGTCGCGGCTGCGAGGTCGGCTAGCGACCAATCGCGTGATTCACGCAACGCGCGGATGGCCGCACCGGCCGATTCACGGGTCACCGCACGCTCCGGCCATGGGCCGGATATTACACAGCCCGCGACTTCCCTAACGGAATATACGTTTCTGTCACGTTTCTCTTGCGCTGCGCGGTTACTTCCGTATACGCTTCCGTCTACGTTTCGCGTTCGACAAGGAGACCGACATGGGACACCCCTGCGCAGCCAACCCGGAACTTTGGTTCGGCTACCCCGACGACGACGGCGGTGACGGCGCCGCGAAGGCGCGCGCATACGAGCGGTCGGCCACCGAGGCGCGGATCCAATGCCTGCGCCGCTGCCCGCTGGCGCAACAGCGCCGCTGCGCCGCGCACGCCATCGCGCACCGCGAGGAGTACGGCGTGTGGGCCGGCGTGAAGCTGCCGGGCGGCCAATACCGCAAGCGCGATCAGCTCGCTCACGCCCACGACGTCCTGCGGCGTATCGCCTCCGGGGAGATCAATGCCCGCCAGCTGCCCGAGAACGCGGCGCTGCTGGCACGCCACGAACACGAGGCGGTCGCGGTGCCCGCGGTGGTGCTGCACCTGCCGCTGGCGCAAGTCAAACCCCGTTCGGCCGCCTGACATTTCGTTCGAAAACCGGACCGGCAGTTTGCTGTGCCGGTCAACGGGGTAGTCCGGGTCGGCAACCAGTCTGTCGACCTGAAGGCGCACCCATGACGTTCGACCTGACCCCGACGGCAGCACAACACGACCTTGCCCGGCGCACCCACGAGTTCGCCGAATCCGTAATACGGCCAGTCGCGCTCCATTACGACCAGAGGCAGGAGTTTCCCTGGGCCGTGCTCGAGGAGGCGGCCCAGCGCGGTTTCTACAGCCCCCTGTTCTACCGCGATCTGATCGGTGACCCGACGGGCATCTCCCTACCGATGTTCATGGAGGAGCTGTTTTGGGGCTGCGCGGGGATCGGGTTGGCCATCGTCATGCCGGCGCTGGCCCTGTCCGCGATCGGCCAGGCCGCCTCCCCGGAGCAAATGCTGGAGTGGGCGCCCGAATGTTTCGGCACACCGGGAGATCTCAAGCTCGCCGCGCTTGCCATCTCCGAGCCCGAGGGCGGTAGCGACGTGCGTAACCTACGCACCCACGCGCGCCGCGACGGCGACGACTGGATCATCGACGGCCACAAGATGTGGATCGGCAACGGCGGCATCGCGAACGTGCACGTCGTCAACGCGGTGGTCGACGAGGAACTCGGCCATCGGGGGCAGGCGCTGTTCGTGGTGCCCGGCGGCACCCCCGGGCTGAAGCTGGTGCGAAAGCTGGACAAGCTGGGCTGCCGGGCCTCCCACACCGCCGAGTTGCTCTTTGAAGGCGTGCGCGTTCCGGGGTCCAATCTGCTTGGCGGACAAGACAAGCTCGAACACAAGCTCGCCAAAGCGCGGGAGGTGGTGGCGGGCGGAAAGCGTTCGGGGTCGGCGACGCTGGGCACCTTCGAGCAGACCAGGCCGATGGTCGCCGCTCAGGCCATCGGCATCGCACGCGCGGCGCTCGAGTACGCCACGGCGTACGCCACCGAGCGCGAAGCGTTCGGCGGACCCATCATCGATAACCAGGGCATCGCCTTCCCGCTGGCCGAACTGGCCACCCAGATCGACGCGGCTCGGCTGCTTACCTGGCGTGCGTCGTGGATGGCGGCCAATAACGTTCCCTTCGACCGTGGCGAGGGTTCGATGTCGAAGATGGCCGCCAGCGAGGTCGCGGTCAAGGCCACCGAGCGCGCTATCCAAACCCTAGGTGGCTGGGGCTACATCACCGATCATCCGGTCGAGAAATGGTATCGGGACGCCAAGCTGTACACCATCTTTGAGGGAACCAGCGAGATCCAGCGGATGGTCATTTCCAACGCGCTGGGCGCCGCCGTCGACACCCCACCGCTGCATGTGGTGCTCGAGCCGTCCGGCGGACCGCTGAACCGGGTATTCGGGCGCGGCACCCCGCTGCGATCCCGTGCCGCCGAAAGCGCTCTGTCGATGAAAGATCGGGTGCCCGAGCCCGTCATGCGGCTGGCCATGAAGGCGCTGCGGCCCCCGCGCAAGTAGGCACACCGGGTACGGTCGCGAAGGACGGTGCTGCAAGGAGGCCTCGCGACGGAGGGTGAACGATGAGCAACCTTGAGGCCGCGCCGGCCGAAGTAGCCTGCGCTGCTTCGCAACACCCAAGCGCGTCACCGACCGTGGAAGTGCTGCAACCGCGCGAGGTTCCGTTGGGCGGGCCCCGGGCGATCCGCGTGCAGCGTACCCTTCCGCAGCGCCAGCGCTCGCTCATCGGGGCGTGGTGCTTCATCGACCATTACGGCCCGGTCGCCGCGCGAATGGACGTCCCACCGCACCCCCATACAGGACTACAAACCGTCAGCTGGTTGTTCAGTGGGGGAGTGGAGCACCGCGACAGCGCCGGCGTGCACGCGGCAGTCCGGCCCGGCGAGCTGAATCTGATGACCGCTGGGGCCGGCATCTGCCATTCGGAAGTCTCCGTCGATTCCGGCGCCCTCCTGCATGGCGTCCAGCTCTGGGTTGCGCTGCCCGCATCGGAAAGTGGCACCGGGCGCGACTTCGCCCATTACGTCCCGGCGCCCCTGGCGCTCCCCGGCGCGACGGCGCGCGTCTTTCTCGGCGAGCTGGCCGGCAGCAGTTCACCGGTGCCGACGTTCACGCCGTTGCTGGGGGTCCAGCTCGACTTGGCCGCCGGGGCCACACTGGACCTCGATGTGGACCCGGCCTTCGAGCATGGGGTGCTGTGTGATTCCGGGGTCGTGCACGTCGACGGGACGGCCCTGACGGTCGCCCAATTGGGATACCGAAGCCCCGGCCGGTCCCGGCTACAGCTACACAATGCGGGGGAGGCACCCTCGCGGGTGCTGCTGCTCGGCGGTCCGCCGTTCACCGAAGAGCTGGTGATGTGGTGGAACTTCGTGGGGCGAAGTCACGAGGACATCGTCACCTACCGACAACTGTGGGAGGACGCCGACGACCGATTCGGCGCCGTCCAGGGATACCGGGGAGCGCTCGCGCGACTGCCCGCCCCGCCGCTGCCGACCGCTCGGCTGCGGCCCCGCCCTACACCGCAGAGAAAGGAAAGCACAGATGGCAACCGATAAAACCGGCGCCGAAGCCACGGTCAGCCTGCAGGATGGCAAGTACACGATCGCCGTCGAGGGTAAGACGGTGGGGCTGGCCGATTTCGCCGACCGCGGCGACCAGCGCGTCTTCTACCACACCGAAGTCGATCCGGCGTATGGCGGACGCGGACTGGCCACCATCCTGGTCGAGGAGGCGCTCAACGAGGCGCGGGACGAGGGCAAGCGCATCGTTCCGGTGTGCTCGATGATCGCCACGGTGCTCAAGAAGCACCCCGAATTCGACGACATCACTGACCCGGTCACCCCGGAGATTACGCAGTGGGTGCGCTCGTAGGGTCGGAGCACCTTCGGACATCGATTCGGAAGTTAGCAAGCGGAACGCCTTTTGACGCGCACCTAAGCGACCAAACTAGTTTGATCCGTTAGGCGCATTCAAAGGCCTGCCTGTCTAGCGATCTTTAAAAGCTCCTCCACCGACATTTGCATGACGTGGCTGAAAATTGTGGCATCACCAACAACCAGCACGGCACATTCGCCATGCTGGCACAACTTTATATTTCCTTCCTCCAGCTCGGAAACTTCGATGCCGGCGGCGTACCCCAACTTATAAAGGTTGGTGCCTAATGGACCAGACGCCAAGCCCGAACGAGCGAGCGTTGCCCAATCCCAAATTAGATACTTCTCAACCAGGTCAAAGCTCGAAAATCTGGCCACATCATTGCGTCTGTGTCCCCGGTCGTCGATCAGATCGATCGACCAGCAATTACGGTCATGGCGAACATGCACCGAGTAGTCGCTGGCCTGGAATATAACTTTGCAATCAACGCATTCTGACGAAACAGACGCGCCAGTCAGTCCGGCTTTAGGTGCCCACTCCAACCAAATGCTTGCCAAGCGTGAAAAATTTACCATTTCACCGTATCCGCCGTACTACGCCAAAACGTTCCAGCTGTTCTACAGTACCATTTGTGCCATCCGGTCTGATGATTCGGTATTGCTGACCTCCACCAGGCTGATGGAACCACGGCGCCACCGTCGATTCTTCTATATGCCAGCCGGGCGGAAGCAAGGAAGGATCTTCCACAACATATTGGTAGAAGGGCTTGGCAGCACTTTCCGGGGGCAGTGAAAGTTGAGCAAAAGGCGTCCCTTCAGGAGCCATATACGCACCTCCCGGATGGCCGAATCGGCTAAGAACGGAGCCTGGGGAGAGATGAGCGTCCGGGACGACCGTACCGGGTACTGCGTACGGCTTCGTCGGCAGCATGTCGTCGGGATAGAACAGACTTCCATCGGCATTTGTGAACTGCGGACCAGGGTCAACCGGGTGGTAGCCGTGAAATACGGGGTGATCCGACGGAAGCGGTGGAGGCGGCGGCTGATCCGGCGGTAGAGGCGCCGGGCTATCGGGCAGCGCAGGTACGTGGGGTTCACCCGGAGCATGTTCGACGGGCGCGCCGGCGTGCGGTGCGTGCTCAACAGGAGGCGGCTCAAGCGGATGGGTGCCCGGAACAGGTTCCCCGCCCGCGGGCAGCGGGGCATGTGAGGTGAGGTTGCGCTCGGCGGCCTGGAAGTGCTCTTCGGCTCCGGCGAGTGCGCGGGGGAGCACGTTGTCGGCTGTCACGCCCTCCAGCGCTTCACGGCTGAAAAGCGTCTTCAAACCTTGCCAAGCCGCTGCGCCGCCCGCTTTGAGCTCTGCTCCCCCCACCGCCAGCGTGACGGCGGTGAACAGCGGTTCGGAGGTAGCTTCGACCTTCCCGGGATCCGGTGTGCGCATGCCGGTCAACTTGCCGCCGTTGAACGTGTAATACGTGCCAGTGGCCTGGTCGAAGAATTCGCCGGTGCCGTTCTTGAGTTGGCCCATGACCTGGACGGGCTGTCCGTTGAGGTCGTAGGTGAACATGAAGTGCCCGTCGGGGGTGGTGCTCACCGAAGCGGGGTCGATGCTGTTGTAGTCGGGGATCTTGCCCAGATCGTCAAGAGCATGGGCGAGATCGGCCTTGAGCTTGGGCAACTTGGCACTGGCGGCCTCGCCTTCCGGCGAGCCCGGGCCGTGGGTATAGAGGTCGGCCATGGCCTTATCCAGCGCCTGCTGCGCTGCTCGCACCTTAGCCATTTGGTCCACGACGGCCTGGTTGGTGGCTTGGCGAATGTCAGCCAACGCGGCCTGTTGGGCAGCAGACGGCGGAGCGACACCGTCAGCGTCGGCGCCGTGGAGCGGCGCGCCGTCATACCCTTCGGCGTGCAGGCTATTCAGCGATTTCTGCAGGCCGTCGGAATAGCCGTTGCGAATCGCTTCCAGGTCAGCGAGCGCGGCCTTGGTGTCGCGCAGGGCGTCGCCTTCGAGCGTGTCGACGAGGGCATGCAACGCCTGTTGGTCCGCCGGACTGAGGCTCTTGTCCTGGTTCAACATGTCGACGGCCTCGGTAACCAAGTCCGAAACGTTCTTCAACTGCGCATCTAAGGTGGCGATCCGCGCGGCTCCGGCCCTTTGCGCGTCGGCCAACGCCGCCGCGATGCCCTCCAGGTCCGCGGCGATCTTGGGCAGTTGCAAGGACTGCGCCCCCAACGCTTTCGTCACCCGCTGCACTTCGTCGGAGTCGTTGATCGGGTGACCGCCGTCCTGGTGATTCCAGGCCGCTTGGAAGCGGCTGCGGGCTTGCTCGAAGGCGTCGTTGGCCTCCTGAGTGCATCGGCCCGCCCGATGAAACGCTTCGGCCAGATTAGAAATCTGCAACGGGCTGCCCGCCTGCAAACTTGCGTTGATCGCCCACGGGTCACCACCGGCTTCGGCGATCAGCGCCTGCTCATCTATATAGGGAAGACCCACGGCTCCGCCTCTGGCGGCACATCCGCAACCGTCCGCGCCGCGGATCGCGTCCCGAGCATTCTCAACCCTTCCTGAGCTGGTCATCAGGGTACTGACGCCGACACTCCCGTCAATTCACTTTCGCCGTACCCGGCCGCCCGGGAAATCGGACACTACAGAGATGGAGCCGGCACGGTGTCCGTCGAATGAAGCGATCTGCCATCTGTCACGTTCCGTTGCGCCACAACCAGATCCGGCCCAGTCGCGCGCCGTCGCCTTCCGCACAGCTATCAGAATTTGAGAAGATGGTCCGGTGACAGATCCGTGTGCGGGTTGCGGCTTCGTCTATGACCTGCGTCGAGCCGAGACCGCGGGTGATGACATCTGCGCCCGAGCGGCGGCGGTCGTTGAAGTACTGCGCGACAACGTAATTGATGTCCGGTGCCGCCCATGTCCCGACGTGTGGTCTCCACTGGAGTACGCCTGCCATCTGCGAGATGTGCTGCTGGTGCAGCGGGAGAGGGTGCTGGCGGCTCGGCGGGCGAATGGGGCCGACTGCGCGAGCATGGGTCGCGAGGAGCGCGCCGAGCATGACGGATACAACGAACAGGATCCCACCGACGTCGCGCGCCAACTTAGCGATGCGGCAGCACTATTCAGCAATGTACTGGCTCGACTGTCCCCGGAGGACTGGGACCGCACCGTCATCTATCACTACCCGGAGACCTGCGAGCGACCGTTGCGCTGGGTTGCGGTGCATACCGCACACGAGTTGCGTCACCACCTTCGCGACATTCGCGGCCAACTGTGAGCGGGCGCGGCGAGCGGCCGGGCCGCTGAATCCGCCTGCGCTACTGTGCCGACCATGAACGTCGACGCCGTCGCCTTCTCCCAACGATGGGAGCGGAACTGGAACGCGCACGACGTCGATGCCGTTCTCGACGACTTCCATGACGACGTCGTCTTCACGTCGCCGGTGGCCGCCAAACTCCTCCCGGAAACCCAGGGCGTGGTTCGCGGCAAGGCGGCGTTGCGGCGGTATTGGACCGAGGCCGTCGCGCGCATTCCGGATCTGCGGTTCACCGTTGACGGCGTCTACCAAGGCATCGACACGCTCGTGATCGCGTACCGCAACCAGAACGATGATGCGGTCAGCGAGGTCCTGACCTTTCGCGACGGCGCGGTCATCGAGGGCCGCGTTCTCAGCGGCCCGATCAGCCGTTTCGTTCGGGGATGTCTGGCAACAGCCCGACATCTGCCTCGGCCCAAACAAAAAGTCACGACCCCTCTCAAGGTCGTGACTTTTTGTAGAACCGCTCAGTGTGGGCGAAGGGGGACTTGAACCCCCACGTCCCGAAGGACACTGGCACCTGAAGCCAGCGCGTCTGCCATTCCGCCACTCGCCCGGAAAAACAACCGATGGACCATATCACTCTAATGGCCGGATCCCCGAACCGCCGAGGTGGGCCCCGAAGCCGCACCGCGCCGTCTGCCCATCGGCCCACACAGGTTGAGCTGGGCGGATGCAATTCTCACCATTTCGAAAGTGCCACGGCGACGCAACGTCCCGATACCATGCGAGAGTGGGCCAGCACCCGTGTGATTCGTTTGCCGTCCAGCGGCAATACCTCATGGCAACTGCACGCGAACGGTAGGACATGAGTAGCCAACGGGGGCTGGTTGCGCGGATCGAGCGCAAACTCGAGGCGACGGTGGACAACGCCTTCGCCCGGGTATTCGGTGGATCGATCGTCCCGCAAGAGGTTGAGGCCCTGTTATGCCGCGAAGCGCGTAGCGGTGTTCAGAAGCTTCAGGGAAATCGCCTTTTGGCCCCCAACGAATACATCATTACCCTCGGTATGCACGACTTCGAGAAGGTGGGCGCCGATTCCGATCTCACGTCGGGCGCCTTCGCGAGGTACTTGGCTGACTACATCCACGAACAGGAGTGGCAAACGTATGGTGAGGTGGTCGTTCGGTTCGAGCAATCGTCGGACCTGCGCACCGGCCAGTACCGCGCCCACGGTGCTGTCAACCCCGATGTCCAGCCCCGCCCGACGGTCAACCACCCCGTCCGGCCACAATCAAATAATGCGTTCGGCGAAGAACGAGGAGTAGCACCAATGACTGACAATTCTGGCTACCGCGGGGCTCAGGGGCCGGGCCGATCCGGCGACGAGTACTACGACGACCGCTACGGGCATCCGCAGGACGACGCGCGCGGTGGCCCGGACCCGCAGGGAGCGCCCGACCAGCGTGGTGGCTATCCACCCGAGCAGCACGGCTACCCGCCCCAGCAGGGCTACCCGCCGCCCCGCCAACCCGAGCAGGGTGGTTACCCCGAGCCGGGACACGGCGGCTACCCCCAGCAGGGCTACCCGGAACAGGGTGGTTACCCCGAGCAGCGCGGCTACCCCGACCAGCAGGGACAGGGCGGCTACCCGCCTGCGCAGGGCTACCAGGACCAGCGCGGTTACCCCGAGCAGGGACAGGGCGGCTATCCGCAGTCGTATGAGCAGCGCCCGCCCGCGGCCGGCGGCTACGGCGGCCAAGGCTACGACCAGGGCTACCGCCAGGGCGGCGGCTACGGCCCGCCCGGTGGTCAGCCGGGCGGCGGCCAGCAGGGTTACGGCGGATACGGCGATTACGGTCGCGGTCCGGCCCGCCAGGACGAGGGCGGCTACGCCCCGCCCGAACAACGACCCGGCTACCCCGAGCAGGGTGGTGGCTACGACCAGGGCTACCCGCAGGGCGGGGGATACGGACGCCAGGACTACGGCTCCCCCGAGTACACCCAGTACTCCGAGCACGTGCAGGGCGGAACGTACGGCGGTCCAGCCGGCGGCTACCCCGACGCGGCCAGCCCCGAGTACGAGTACGGCCAGCAGCCCGAGTACGGGCAGCAACCGGAATACGGGCAACCCGCCGACTACGGCCAGCCCGCCGACTACGGGCAGCAGGGTGGTTACGGCGGCTACGGCCAGGGCGGCTACGGCGCCGGCGGAACCACGATCACCCTGCAGCTTGACGACGGCAGCGGCCGCACCTACCAGCTGCGCGAGGGCTCCAACATCATCGGGCGTGGACAAGACGCCCAGTTCCGGTTGCCCGACACGGGCGTGTCTCGGCGTCATCTCGAGATCCGCTGGGATGGACAGGTCGCGCTGCTGTCGGATCTGAACTCGACCAACGGCACCACGGTGAACAACGCACCGATCCAGGAGTGGCAGCTGGCCGACGGCGACGTGATCCGCTTGGGCCACTCGGAGATCATCGTCCGGATCCACTAAAGCCACTGGGCTTAACGCTGCCGTGCTTCGCCCCGTGTCGTCCGCCGTCCAAGTATCGTGACGTAGCCGATGTGCTCGGAGTCACGGGCGCGAGGAATGCGACGCTAGGACGGAAAGGACGCCAGATGCAGGGACTGGTACTGCAGCTGACGCGCGCCGGCTTTTTAATGCTGTTGTGGGTATTCATCTGGTCCGTTCTTCGAATCCTTCGGACCGACATCTACGCGCCCACCGGTGCAGTCATGGTGCGACGTGGTTTGGCCCTGCGCAGTACGCTGCTGCCTTCGCGCCAGCGCCGGCATGCGGCCCGCTATCTGGTGGTCACCGAGGGCGCACTCGCCGGCGGACGCATCACCCTCAGCGGACAGCCGGTGTTGATCGGGAGAGCCGACGACTCCACGCTGGTGCTCACCGACGACTACGCCTCGACGCGGCACGCCCGGCTGTCTCAGCGGGGCTCGGAGTGGTACGTCGAGGATCTAGGATCGACCAACGGTACTTACCTTGACAGGGCGAAGGTGACGACTGCGGTACGAGTTCCAATAGGAACGCCGATTCGAATCGGTAAAACGGCGATTGAGTTGCGCCCGTGACCCTGGTTTTGCGATACGCCGCCCGGAGTGATCGTGGCCTGGTACGCGCCAACAACGAAGATTCTGTCTATGCCGGCGCACGACTGCTCGCGCTGGCCGACGGCATGGGCGGTCACGCCGCCGGCGAGGTGGCATCCCAGCTGGTGATCGCCGCGCTGGCCCACCTCGATGACGACGAGCCGGGCGGCGACCTGCTGGCCAAGCTCGACAACGCGGTGCGCTCCGGCAACGCCGCCATCGCCGCACAGGTGGAAGCCGAGCCCGAGCTGGAGGGGATGGGCACCACTCTCACGGCGATCCTGTTCGCGGGCGACCGCATCGGGCTGGTGCACATCGGCGACTCGCGCGGCTACCTGCTGCGCGACGGAGAGCTGACTCAGATCACCAAGGACGACACGTTCGTCCAGACCTTGGTCGACGAGGGCCGGATCACCCGGGAAGAGGCGCACAGTCACCCGCAGCGGTCGTTGATCATGCGGGCGCTCACCGGTCACGAGGTCGAGCCGACGTTGACCATGCGCGAGGCCCGTGCCGGCGACCGTTATCTGCTGTGCTCCGACGGGCTGTCGGATCCGGTGAGCGACGAGACCATCCTCGAAGCCCTGCAGATCCCGGACGTCGCCGAGGCCGCCTACCGCCTCATCGAGTTGGCGCTGCGCGGCGGCGGCCCGGACAACGTGACCGTCGTGGTGGCCGACGTGGTCGACTACGACTACGGGCAGACCCAGCCGATTCTCGCCGGCGCGGTGTCGGGTGACGAGGATCAAATGACCCTGCCCAACACCTCCGCCGGACGTGCCTCGGCGATTCGACCCCGCAATGAGTCCGCCAAACGTGTTGCGCCGCAACCAGAACCGACGCATCGGCCGCGCTGGTCGCGGCAAAGGATGTTCGTTGCCGTCGGCCTGGCGGTGCTGTTGTTGTTCGCGGGCCTCACCGTCGGATGGTGGGTGATCCAACGCAACTACTACGTCGCGGAATACAGCGGCCGGGTCTCCATAGTCCGCGGAATCCAGGGCACCCTGCTGGGTATCCCGTTGCAGGAGCCCTATCTGGTGGGCTGCGTCAACACCCGCAACGAGCTGTCCCTGATCAGTTACGGGCAATCCAGTGGCCACCCGAATTGTCAGTTGATGACCGTGCAAGACCTGCGCCGCCCCGGGCAAGTTCAAGTGCAAACCGGACTGCCGGGCGGCAGTCTGGACCAGGCCGAGTCGCAGCTGCGACAACTGCTGGCCGAGTATCTGTTGCCGATCTGTCCGCCGCCGCGCGCCACGTCTCCGCCGGGCGCACCGAGCACCCGCAGCGGAACACCGGAATCCGGCTCCCCAGCACCGCCAGCACCACCGACCACCAGCTCTCCGAGCGCCAGCCCCATACCGGGCACCAGCGCCAACGGCCCCGCGAACTCTGCGCCGGCAGGTCCGACAACCACGTCGCAGACAGTGACCGCGCTTCCCGGGCCGCCACTTCAACCGGGCATCGATTGCCGGACGGTGGCATGACGACACAGCTTCAGCCGCCGGTCGCGGTCACGCCCCCGTTGCCCACCCGGCGCAATGCCGAGTTGTTGCTGCTGGGCTGCGCCGCACTGATCACCGTCGCCGCGCTGCTGATAGTCGAAGCCAACCAAGAGCGCGATCTGCACTGGACCGCGATCAGCTACGGGCTGGTCTTCCTGGTGGTCTTCGGGTCGGCGCACATGGCCATCCGGCGCTTCGCGCCCTACACCGATCCGCTGCTGTTGCCGATCGTGGCGTTGCTCAACGGCCTTGGCCTGGTGATGATTCACCGGCTCGACCTGGTGACCAATCAGCTCAGTGGCCGGCATCACCCCAGCGCGACCCAGCAGATGCTGTGGACCCTGATCGGTGTGGTGACCTTCTCCCTGGTCGTCACGTTCCTCAAAGACCATCGGCAACTGGCGCGCTACGGCTACATCTGCGGACTGGTCGGGCTGATCTTCCTGGTGATTCCCGCGCTGTTGCCGGCATCGCTGTCCGAACAGAATGGCGCCAAGATCTGGATTCGCCTTCCCGGCTTCTCCATTCAGCCCGCCGAATTCTCCAAAATTCTGCTGCTGATCTTCTTCTCCGCGGTGCTGATCGCCAAGCGGGGCCTGTTCACCAGCGTCGGCAAGCATTTCATGGGGTTGACCCTGCCGCGTCCCCGCGACCTCGCACCCCTGTTGGCGGCGTGGGTGATCTCGGTCGGCGTGATGGCCTTCGAAAAGGACCTGGGCACTTCACTTTTGCTGTACGCGTCGTTTCTGGTGGTGGTCTACCTCGCCACCCAACGCTTCAGTTGGGTGGGCATCGGCCTGGTGTTGTTCGTCGCGGGAAGCGTTGTCGCGTATTACATTTTCCCCCACGTCCGGGTTCGGGTGCAGATGTGGTGGGACCCGTTCTCCGACCCCGATGGCAGCGGTTACCAGATCGTCCAGTCGCTGTTCAGCTTTGCCACCGGCGGGATCTTCGGGACCGGCCTGGGTAACGGTCAGCCCGACACCGTGCCAGCCGCCTCGACCGACTTCATCATCGCCGCGTTCGGCGAAGAATTGGGGTTGGTCGGCCTGGCCAGCATCTTGATGCTCTACACCATCGTGATCGTGCGGGGCCTGCGCACGGCTATCGCCACCCGCGACAGCTTCGGCAAGCTGCTGGCCGCCGGGCTGGCGTCGACGCTGGCCGTTCAGCTGTTCATCGTTGTCGGCGGGGTCACCCAGCTGATTCCGTTGACCGGGCTGACCACTCCGTGGATGTCATACGGCGGCTCGTCTCTGCTGGCGAACTACGTGCTGCTGGCCATCCTGGTGCGCATTTCGCACAGCGCCCGTCGTCCCCTGCGCAGCCGCGCACGCAGCCAGCCGCCGATCGCGGCGGCCGGCACCGAGGTGATCGAGAAAGTATGAACGCCTCCCTGCGCCGGATCTCGGTGACCGTGATGGCGTTGATCGTGCTGCTGTTGATCAACGCCACCATGACGCAGGTCTTCGCCGCGGACTCGCTGCGCGCGGACCCGCGCAACCAGCGGGTCCTGCTCGACGAGTATTCGCGGCAGCGCGGCCAGATCGTGGCCGGCGGCCAACTGTTGGCCTATTCGGTCGCCACCGACAACCGCTACCGCTTCCTGCGTGTCTACCCCAACCCCGCGGAATACGCGCCCGTCACCGGCTTCTACTCGCTGCGCTATTCCAGCACCGGTCTGGAACGCGCCGAGGACCCGTTGTTGAACGGCTCCGACGAGCGGCTGTTCGGGCGCAGACTGGCCGACTTCTTCACCGGCCGCGACCCGCGCGGCGCCAACGTCGACACCACGATCAAGCCGCGGGTCCAGCGCGCCGCGTGGGACGCGATGCAGCAGGGCTGCGGCGGACCGCCGTGCAAGGGCGCCGTCGTGGCCCTCGAGCCGTCGACCGGCAAGATCCTGGCGATGGTGTCATCTCCGTCCTATGACCCCAACCTGCTGTCGTCACACGATCCCGAGGTGCAGGCGCAAGCCTGGCAGAAGCTGCGCGACGATCCCAACAACCCGTTGACCAACCGTGCGATCTCGGAGACGTACCCACCCGGGTCCACCTTCAAGGTGATCACCACCGCGGCTGCGCTGCAGGCCGGCGCCTCCGACACCGAGCAGCTGACCGCAGCTCCCACCATCCCGCTGCCCAACAGCACCGCAACTTTGGAGAACTACGGTGGGGAATCGTGTGGAAACGAGCCGACGGTGTCGTTGCGGGAGGCCTTCGCCCTGTCATGCAACACCGCATTCGTCCAACTCGGCATCCTCACCGGCTCCGACGCGCTGCGCAACATGGCGCACGCGTTCGGGCTGGACAGCACACCCAGCGTCATCCCGCTGCAGGTCGCGGAGTCAACCGTGGGGATCATCCCGGACGCCGCGGCGCTGGGAATGTCGAGCATCGGCCAAAAGGACGTCGCTATGACACCCCTGCAAAACGCCGAGATCGCCGCGACCATCGCGAACGACGGCGTCACCATGCAGCCCTATCTGATCGACAGCCTCAAGGGGCCCGACCTGACCACGATCAGCACCACCGCACCCTATGAGCAGCGGCGCGCCGTGTCGCCGCAGGTCGCCGCTAAGCTAACAGAGCTGATGGTCGGCGCCGAGAAGGTCGCACAGCAGAAAGGGGCCATTCCCGGCGTGCAGATCGCATCGAAGACTGGTACTGCAGAGCATGGCAGCGACCCGCGGCACACACCGCCGCACGCCTGGTACATCGCTTTTGCGCCCGCACAGACCCCGAAGGTCGCTGTGGCGGTGTTGGTGGAGAATGGCGCCGACCGCCTGTCCGCGACGGGAGGTGCACTCGCCGCGCCGATCGGACGGGCTGTGATCCAGGCAGCGCTACAGGGAGGACCATGAGCCCGCGAGTTGGTGTGACGCTGTCTGGCAGATACCGCCTGCAGCGCCTGATTGCCACCGGCGGCATGGGTCAGGTGTGGGAGGCGGTAGACAGCCGGCTGGGCCGGCGTGTCGCGGTCAAGGTGCTCAAGCAGGAGTTCTCCCAGGACCCCGAGTTCATCGAGCGGTTCCGCGCCGAGGCGCGGACCACCGCCATGCTGAACCACCCCGGCATCGCCCAGGTGCACGACTACGGCGAGAGCCAGCTCGACGGGGAAGGCCGGACCGCCTACCTGGTGATGGAGCTGGTCAACGGCGAGCCGCTCAACTCGGTGCTCAAGCGCACCGGGCGGCTGTCGCTGCGGCACGCGCTGGACATGCTCGAGCAGACCGGCCGCGCGCTCCAGGTGGCGCACGCCGCCGGCCTGGTCCACCGCGACGTCAAACCCGGCAACATCTTGATCACCCCGACCGGCCAGGTGAAGATCACCGACTTCGGTATCGCCAAGGCCGTCGACGCCGCGCCGGTGACCCAGACCGGAATGGTGATGGGCACCGCCCAATACATCGCACCCGAACAGGCCCTGGGCCACGACGCCACTCCGTCCAGCGACGTCTACTCGCTGGGAGTCGTTGGCTACGAGGTTGTTTCGGGCAAGCGACCGTTCACCGGTGATGGCGCCCTGACGGTGGCGATGAAGCACATCAAAGAGCCGCCGCCGCCGCTGCCGGCCGAGCTGCCGCCCAACGTCCGCGAGCTCATCGAGATCACGCTGGTGAAGAACCCTGCGATGCGGTACCGCAGCGGCGGACCGTTCGCCGACGCCGTGGCCGCGGTGCGCGCCGGGCGTCGGCCGCCGCGGCCCAGTCAGTCGCCGCCTCCGGGCCGCGCATCACCGGCAGCAATCCCGTCCAGCCCGACCACCCGCGCCGCCGCGGTGTCGCCGAGCCGAAGCGCGCCGCCCCGCCGGTCCCGGCCGACCACCGGCGGGCACCGTCCGCCGCCGGCCCGTCGCACCTTCTCGTCGGGTCAGCGCGCGCTGTTGTGGGCAGCCGGCGTGCTCGGCGCCCTGGCGATCATCATCGCGGTGCTCATCGTCATCAATTCGAAGGCCGATCAGCAGCAACAGCCACCGACGGTGACCGACACCGGGACCCCACCAGCGTCGGCGCCGCCGCCGAGCAAGACGCCGAGCGGTTTGGGCGCCCGGCCCGAAACGCGACTCGATTGGCCAGATGACGGGACAATAGGGACCTCCGGCTTCTACAAAGTGCCGGTCCGACACGGAACACCGCAATGACCACGCCGCAGCACCTGTCCGACCGCTATGAACTCGGCGAGATCCTCGGCTTCGGGGGTATGTCCGAGGTTCACCTGGCCCGCGACGTCCGCTTGCATCGCGACGTCGCGGTCAAGGTGCTGCGCGCGGACCTGGCCCGCGACCCCAGCTTTTACCTACGCTTCCGGCGCGAGGCGCAAAACGCCGCCGCCTTGAATCACCCGTCCATCGTCGCGGTTTATGACACCGGCGAGGCCGAGACACCGACCGGGCCGCTGCCCTACATCGTCATGGAGTACGTCGACGGCGTCACCCTGCGCGACATCGTGCACACCGACGGCCCGCTGCCGCCGCGCCGGGCCATCGAAATCATCGCCGACGCCTGCCAGGCCCTGAACTTCAGCCACCAGAACGGCATCATCCACCGCGACGTCAAGCCGGCCAACATCATGATCAGCACCACCAATGCGGTCAAAGTGATGGATTTCGGTATCGCGCGCGCGATCGCGGACAGCGGTAACAGCGTCACCCAGACCGCCGCGGTGATCGGAACGGCGCAGTACCTCTCGCCCGAGCAGGCGCGCGGCGACGCGGTCGACGCCCGTTCCGACGTGTATTCGTTGGGTTGCGTTCTCTACGAAGTCCTCACGGGCGAACCACCTTTCACCGGTGACTCGCCGGTTGCCGTTGCCTACCAACATGTTCGGGAAGACCCCGTGCCGCCATCGCAGCGGCACGAAGGGATTTCCGCCGACCTCGATGCCGTCGTGCTCAAAGCGCTGGCGAAAAATCCCGACAACCGCTATCAGACGGCGGCGGAGATGCGCGCCGACCTGATCCGGGTGCACAACGGCGAGAGGCCCGAAGCGCCCAAGGTGCTCACCGACGCCGACCGCAGCTCGCTGCTGTCTTCCGGCAGCGGCGGCGCGGGTCCGTCACGCACCGATCCGCTGCCGCGGCAGGTTCTCGCCGACGCGGGCGAGGACCGCAGCGTCGGTTCGGTCGGTCGCTGGATCGTCGCGGTGGCGGCGCTGGCAGTCCTGACGATCGTTGTCGTCATTGCGTTCAACTCATTCGGCGGCGGTGCCCGCGATGTGCAGGTGCCCGACGTGCGCGGGCAGGTGTCCGCCGACGCCATCGCGGCGCTGCAGAACCGCGGCTTCAAGACCCGCACCCTGCAAAAGCCGGATTCGACGATCCCACCCGACCACGTCATCGGTACCGACCCCGCCGCCAACGCGTCGGTCAATGCGGGCGATGAGATCACCATCAACGTCTCCACCGGGCCCGAACAGCGCGAGGTGCCCGACGTGTCCTCGCTCAGTTACTCCGACGCGGTCACCAAGCTCAAGGCCGCGGGATTCAGCAAGTTCAAGCAGGCCAACTCGCCGTCGACCCCGGAACTGCTGGGCAAGGTGATCGGGACCAACCCGCCGGCCAATCAAACGTCTGCGATCACCAACGTCGTCACCCTCATCGTCGGGTCCGGGCCGGAAACCAAGCAGGTTCCCGACATCGCCGGCCAGACCGTCGACATCGCACAGAAGAACCTGGCCGTCTACGGCTTCAACAAGGTCACCCAGGTACAGGTGGACAGCACCCGGCCTGCTGGTGAGGTGATCGGCACCAATCCGCCTAAGGGACAGACGATTCCGGTCGATTCCGTGATCGAGCTGCAGGTGTCCAAGGGCAACCAGTTCCTGATGCCCGACCTGTCCGGCATGTTCTGGACCGACGCCGAACCCCGGCTACGCGCACTGGGGTGGACGGGGATCTTGGACAAGGGTGCCGACGTCGACGCCGGTAGCTCCCAGTCCCATCGGGTGGTGTATCAGAACCCTCCGGCCGGCTCTGGCGTCAACCGGGACGGCATCATCACGCTGAAGTTCGGTCAGTAGCTTCCGGGTCGGCCGGGAAATACGGTCGCACCGCGGCGTGCACGTCATTCTCGAGCCGGCGCACCAACGTGTCGTCGCGCTCCCACCCGCAGTCGGCGAGCCAGTTGGCCAGCATTCGGTGGCCTCCCTCGGTGAGGATGGACTCTGGGTGGAACTGGACACCGTGGATCGGCAATTCGGTGTGCCGCACACCCATGATCACGCCGCTTTGGGTGTGGGCCGTGACCTGAAGCACCGGCGGCAGCGATTCGGGCAAGATGGTCAGCGAGTGGTAGCGGGTTGCGGTGAAAGGATCCGGAAGACCTTGCAGCACACCGATATTGCCGTGATGGACGCTGCTCGTCTTGCCATGCAGCAGTTCGGGAGCGCGGTCCACGACGGCGCCGAAGGCGACGCCTATGGCCTGGTGTCCCAGGCAGACCCCGAGCAGCGGGGTCCGCTCGGCGGCACACGCGCGCACCATCGGTATGGACGCGCCTGCGCGTTCCGGGGTGCCCGGACCCGGGCTGAGCAGCACCCCGTCGAACTGGCGGGCGACGGCGGCCTCGTCGGCGAGCCGGGTGTCGTCATTGCGCCAGACTTCGGCGTCCACACCCAGCTGACCGAGGTACTGCACCAGGTTGAACACGAAGCTGTCGTAGTTGTCGACAACCAGGATGCGCATCGTGTCAGGTTACCGTCGCCGGCGGTCGCGCTGCTGGTCAGTAGGCGTCAGTAGCCGATCGGGCCGTTGGGCTGCGCGAAATGCAGCCGGTCGGGCTCGAAATGACCCACCAGCTGCACGTCGGGCTTGACCTCTTCCTGGTAGCCGAGGCCGAACCGAACGACGTACTGCTTGTAGAGGATCACCAGGGGGGCCGCGGCGAGGGCGGCCTGCATGGCCGTCGCGTTGCCGATCGCGGTGATCGTGTACGGCGGGCTGTAGGTGCGCCCGTTCAGCAGCAAAGTGTTGCCGACGCAGCGGGGCACCGAGGTGGCGATGATCCGCTGGTCTTGCATCTGAATCGCCTCGGCCCCGGCGCTCCACAGCGCGTTGAGCACGGCCTGGATGTCTTGTTGGTGCACCACCAAGTCGTCGGGGGATGCATCGCGGGGGAAACGGCCATTGGCGTCACGCTGCGCATCCGCGAGGGTGACCGTCAGGCCCGGCCCGTGCACCGGGCTCATCCCCGCCTCCCCGGCGAGCTGGCTGGAGCGGCGCAGCATGGCCGCCAGCGCGGCGTCCGACGACCGCCCGTGTGCGGCGTCGATCTTGCCCGCCAGCTGCTCGCGCTGGGCGTTGAGACGGTTCACCGAGGCCTGGGTTTCGCGGACCAGGTCCACCAGCCGGGGGGCGTCGCTGCGCCGGATTTCCGCGCCGCCGGAGACTCCGTGGGTGGCGGCGAGCAACAGTCCGGCCAGCAGGCACACGACCGGGACGCCCAAGCGCCATGGCGACCGGCGCGTCTGGCTCATCGCCTCTCCATTTCCTGGTCATCGCCCCGAGTGAGTTAGTCTCGTAGCCAAGCTATGGGTGCAGCTGCAGTGTTTATCGTTGCACCCCGTCCCGCTCACCGTGTCGTTGAGGTAATCCGCGAGGTAATCATGCCCAAGTCCAAGGTCCGTAAGAAGAACGACTTCACCGTCAGTGCGGTCAGCCGCACTCCGGTGAAAGTCAAGGTCGGACCCTCGAGCGTGTGGTTCGTCGCGCTGTTCATCGGTCTCATGCTGATCGGCCTGGTGTGGCTGATGGTGTTTCAATTGGCCGCCGTCGGGACCCAGGCACCGACCGCCCTTAATTGGATGGCGCAGTTGGGTCCGTGGAACTACGCCATCGCGTTCGCTTTCATGATTACCGGCTTGTTGCTCACGATGCGCTGGCACTGAGCAGGACGGTCAACGAAATGAATTCATTTTTGGCCCGGTTCGTCGCTGCGTCAGCAACTTTGTAACCACCCAATCACACGCGTGTGATTTATCCCCACTGTTGATAGCTGATGTGGATAACTGCATAGGCCGTGGTGGGAGGGGCTAAGGAGCTCATGCAGCAAACACAATGGGAACCGCACACGGCCGGAATCGCTGGTTGTGGCGCCGCGGGCCTTTTGATGGCTATCGCCGCTGTGACGGTGGTCACAGATGCGCCGGGGCGGATTCTGGCCGGCGTTGCCGCGGCGGGTCTGATCGTGTTTGCCGGCGTGTCGTGGCGGGCGCGTCCCAAGCTGGCAATCACACCCGGCGGCCTGCTGCTCCGCGGCTGGTTTCGGACGCAGGTATTGCAGCATTCCGAGATCAAGATCATCCGCATCATCGAGTTCCGCCGCTATGCACGCAAGGTGCGGATGCTCGAGGTCGAGACGGCCGACGGCGATCTGGTGCTCTTGTCCCGCTGGGACCTTGGGACGGATCCGTTGGAGGTACTCGACGCGCTCACGGCTGCGGGCTACGCCGGCCGTCAGCAGGGCTGATCTGACCGCGACGTCCCGCCGGGGTCAGGAGATGGTGATCGACTCGATCACGACGGGCTCGGTGGGCCGGTCGTTGCCGTCGGTGCCCGTCGTGGCGATCGCGTCGACGACCTTCTGCGACTCCGGGTCGGTCACCTCGCCGAAGATCGTGTGGCGCCGGTTCAGGTGCGGGGTCTGGCCGACCGTGATGAAGAACTGGGAGCCGTTGGTCCCCGGGCCCGCGTTCGCCATGGCCAGCAGGTAGGGCTTGTCGAATTGCAGTTCGGGGTGGAACTCGTCGGCGAACTTGTAGCCCGGGCCGCCGCGACCGGTTCCGGTCGGGTCACCGCCCTGGATCATGAAGCCCCGGATCACCCGGTGAAAGACCGCGCCATCGTAGAAGGGGCCGGAAGAGCCTCCCGATGCGTTCTGCGTCGAGTACTCCTTGGTGCCCTGCGCGAGGCCAACGAAGTTGGCGACGGTCTTGGGCGCGTGGTTACCGAATAGCGCAACCTTGATGTCGCCGCGGTTGGTGTGGAGCGTCGCGGTCGCAGTCTGAAAGGGGCTGTTAGTCACGGCATCAAAGTGTGCCACTACGCGCGGGCGTCCCCGCACCCGGTGTCACCCAAGACGAACGCCCATGGAAAACGCGGCGGGCGCACCCGCCGGACCCCGACGTCCCTATGCTGGCAGTCTGTTCGGATACCGGATTAGTCGTGGGCCGGCTTCGCGGCGGGCTCTACCAGCGGGACAGAAAGGCGACAGATGCGCGCAAAGACCGAACCCCGGCTAACCCCGCGGCAGCGGCTGACCCGCGGCCTGAGCTATTCGGCGCAGGGACCGGTGGACGTCACCCGCGGAGTGGTCGGTCTCGGCGTCCAGTCCGCACAGTCGACCGCCTCGCAGCTGCGTCGCCACTACCAAGAGGGGCGCCTGGCCCGAGACTTGGCCGCGGCCCAGGAAACCCTGGCCCAGGAGCTGGCCGCCGCGCAGGAAGTGGTCACCAGCCTGCCCCAGGCGCTGCAGGACGCGCGCCGGGCCCAGCGCCGCAACAAGCGGCCGTTGGTCTTTGCCGGGGTCGCCGTCGCGGTCCTCGCGGGGGGCGCCGTCGCGTTCAGCCTCGTCCGGCGTTCGGTGCGGGCGAAGCCGCAGGAGCCTCAGTCGCGGCCACCCAGCGTCGACGTGCAGCCGCGCCCGTAACCTCAGCGCACAGCTAACCGCATTTGTGGAGCCTAGGGGAATCGAACCCCTGACACCCGCCTTGCAAAGGCGGTGCTCTACCAACTGAGCTAAGGCCCCTCATCGTGACTGAGTGGTTGACCTTGGTCATCCACGGCCACGTGCCAGACCTCGACTCCACGTCGTGACCACGCCACCGCTGCCAATACGGCGATAAGTCCCAGCGGCAGTGCGAGTCTTACGCAACGTCTTGACGGGCACATGGTTGTGGGCCTAGGAGGACTCGAACCTCCGACCTCTTCGTTATCAGCGAAGCGCTCTAACCGCCTGAGCTATAGGCCCGTACTCGCGTACGGCCGAGCGACGAGATTACCGCAATCCTCGCCCGACTCCCAAAAGCGCAGCATCGACGCTAGTCGCGGTCCGCCAATGTCACCTCGACGCCGCCGATCAGGTCGGTCGTCAGGTTGTAGACGAACGCGGCGATGGTGGCCATCGCGGTCAGCAGCACGATGTTGACCAAGCCGATCAGGACGGCGCCGCCGAAAATCGTGCCGCTGGATACCAGTTCGCCGCTGCTGCCGCTGGTGTTGTTCAACAAGTCGCCGACGTTGCTGTTCAGCTTCGACCACACCCCCATGCCGCCGAGCACCAGGTAGAGAAACGCGACGGCGATCATCCAGACGAAGAACAACGCCACCGAGAGCAGCAGCGACACCTTCAACGTGCTCCACGGGTCGATGCGGCGGATCTGCATGCTCGCGCGCACCGGGCCCCGCGTGCGCCGGGACACCTGCACCCGGTTGTCGCGGCCGTCGCGGCTTTCGGCCGCACGCCCGGCTCCCGACGCGCCCGACGACTCCGCGGGCCGGTCCGGGGCGGGCTTGCGGTGCGGGCCGCGCGGCGAGGGACCGGACAGATCCGGCAGCTCGCTCGCGTAGGCCTCCGTCGTCGATCCTTCGCCACGCCCGGGCTCCGGCTCCTTGGCATGTGCCGGCGAGCCCGGCGCCGCGGTGCCGGAGATGAACCGGTTCAGCCGGGCTTCGACGCCGCCGGCCTGGCCGGATGGCCGCTTCTCGGTCGGCGGTTCATGCTGTCGAGGGCCCGGCGGCTGGGGCCGGGCACCGCCGCGCTGCCAGGGTGGTCCGTCGCCGCCCTCCTGGGTGCGGCCACCCTGTGCGGGCGGCGCCGCGCGGCGCACACCGGCACGCTCGACCGAACCATCCCCGTTGGGGCCGTCCCCCTTGTTGGGGGCGCCCGGCTCGTTCGGTGAGGTCACCCCGACTCCTTCAGTCTCCTACCATGGCCGCAAACGCGGTGGCAGTCGCATTATGTCTGGTCGGGCTGAGTCTAATTGCCCGGCTCCTTCGCGGGCCGCGCAGCGGCCCGCATCGTCATCGGGCTGAGTCTAGTGGCTCGGCGCCACTAGCTGTCCGACTCCGCGGAGCCGGCGCTTTCCTCGACGACTTCGTCCGCGTTTTCCTCGGCGTTGCGCGCGATAGCCAACAGTGTGTTCTCCTCACCCAGGTTCATCAGGCGCACGCCCTTGGTCTGCCGTCCCGCCTTGCGGACCTGGCCCGCTGTGGTGCGGATGACGCCGCCCCCCGAGGTGATTGCGTACAGCTCGCTGTCCTCATCGACGATCAACGCACCAACCAGCCTGCCACGCCGGCGGTCGTACATCACCGTCAGGACGCCCTTGCCGCCGCGGCCCTGCACCGGATACTCCTCGATCGCGGTGCGTTTGGCGTATCCACCCGACGTCGCGACCAGGAGGTAGGTGCCCTCGCGGACGACGTTGAGCGACAACAGGTAGTCGTCGGCGTTGAACCGCATGCCCTGCACGCCCGAGGTGGCGCGGCCCATCGGTCGCAGCGCTTCGTCGGTCGCCGAGAACCGGATGGACTGGCCGTTGGCCGAAACCAGCAGCAGATCCTCGTCGGCGGAGCAGAGCACCGCGCCGACGAGCTCGTCGTTGTCGCGCAGGTTGATCGCCACGATTCCGCCCGAGCGGTTGGAGTCGAAGTCGGTCAACTTGGTCTTTTTCACCAGACCGTTACGGGTCGCCAGCACCAGGTAGGGGGCGTCCTCGTAGCTGCGGATCTGGATGACCTGCGCGATGCGCTCCTCGGGCTGGAACGCCAGCAGGTTGGCGACGTGCTGACCGCGAGCGGTTCTCGATGCCTCCGGCAGTTCGTATGCCTTGGCGCGGTAGACGCGGCCCTGCGTGGTGAAGAACAGGATCCAATCGTGCGTGGAGCACACGAAGAAGTGCCGCACGATGTCGTCCTGCTTGAGACCCGCGCCCTGTACGCCCTTGCCGCCGCGTTTCTGACTGCGGTACAGGTCGGTCTTGGTGCGCTTGGCGTAGCCCGTTTCGGTAATGGTGACGACGACGTCCTCGCGGGCGATCAGGTCCTCGTCGTTGACGTCACCGTCCGCGGCGATGATCCGGGTACGACGCTCGTCACCGTGCTTGTCGACGATCTCGGACAACTCGTCGTGCACGATCCGGCGCTGCCGCTCCGGCTTGGCCAGGATGTCTTCCAGGTCCGCGATCTCGGCTTCGATCTTGGCCAGGTCGTCGATGATGCGCTGGCGTTCCAGGGCCGCCAACCGGCGCAGCTGCATGTCCAGGATCGCCTGGGCCTGGATTTCGTCGATATCCAGCAGCTCGATCAGGCCTGCGCGGGCGATCTCGACGGTCTCCGACGCGCGAATCAGGGCGATGACCTCGTCGAGCGCGTCGAGCGCTTTGACCAGACCGCGCAAGATGTGCGCGCGTTCGTTGGCCTTGCGCAACCGGTAGGTGGTGCGCCGGACGATGACGTCCAATTGGTGCGCGACGTAGTAGCGGATCATCTGGTCGAGCCGCAGCGTGCGCGGCACCCCGTCGACGATCGAGAGCATGTTCGCGCCGAAACTGGTCTGCAGCTGGGTGTGCTTGTAGAGGTTGTTGAGCACCACCTTGGCGACGGCGTCGCGTTTGATCTCCACCACGATGCGCAGACCAACGCGGTCGCTGGACTGGTCTTCGATGTTGGAGATGCCGGCCAGCTTGCCGTCGCGGACCTGTTCGGCGATCGAGGTGATGAAGTTGTCGTGGTTCACCTGGTACGGCAGTTCGGTGATCACCAGCGAGGTGCGACCGCGTGAATCTTCCTCCACCTCAACGACTCCGCGCATCCGGATGGACCCGCGGCCGGTGGTGTAGGCGTCGTGGATGCCTTGCGAACCGACGATCAGGCCGTGAGTTGGGAAGTCCGGACCCTTGACCCGCTCGCAGACCGCGGCCAGGGTGGCCTCTTCGTCGGCCTCGTGATTGTCCAGGCACCAGTACACGGCCTCGGCCAGCTCGCGCAGGTTGTGCGGTGGGATGTTGGTCGCCATGCCGACCGCGATGCCGCCCGACCCGTTCGCCAGCAGGTTGGGGAACCGGCTGGGCAGCACGGTCGGCTCTTGCACACGACCGTCATAGTTAGGAATGAAATCGACTGTCTCCTCGTCGATTTCACGCAGCATCTCCATCGCGAGCGGCGTCAGCCGCGCCTCGGTGTACCGCATGGCTGCTGGCGGGTCGTTCCCGGGGGAGCCGAAGTTGCCCTGCCCGTCGACCAGTGGGTAGCGCAGCGACCAGGGCTGCGCCATCCGCACCAGGGTGTCGTAGATCGATGCGTCGCCGTGCGGGTGGTAGTTACCCATCGTCTCGGCGACCGAGCGCGCCGACTTGGCGTGGCTGCGGTCCGGGCGGAACCCGGAGTCATACATCGCATAGAGCACCCGGCGGTGCACCGGCTTGAGACCGTCGCGCACCTCGGGCAGCGCGCGGCCGACGATGACGCTCATGGCGTAATCGATGTAGCTGCGCTGCATCTCCTGCTGGATGTCGACAGGCTGGATCCGGTCGACGGAGTCGTCACCTGGCGGCAGCGTGGTGTCAGTCATGTATTCCTCGTTGGTTGGTCAGCTCCTGGCCGGTCTGATCGCTCAGACGTCCAGGAAGCGAACGTCCTTGGCATTACGGGTGATAAAGCTGCGGCGCGCATCGACGTCCTCGCCCATCAGGATGGAGAACAACTCGTCGGCGGCGGCGGCGTCGTCCAGTGTCACCTGGCGGAGCACCCGGACGGTGGGATCCATGGTGGTTTCCCACAGTTCCTTGGCGTCCATCTCGCCGAGACCTTTGTAGCGCTGGATCCCGTCGTCCTTATTGATCTTCTTGCCGGCCTTCTGCCCGGCCTCCAGCAGACCGTCGCGTTCGCGGTCGGAGTAGGCGAATTCGGGATCGCTGCGCTGCCACTTCAGCTTGTACAGCGGCGGTTGCGCCAAGAACACGTGCCCGTGTTCGATCAGCGGCCGCATGAAGCGGAACAGCAACGTCAACAACAACGTCGAAATGTGCTGGCCGTCAACGTCGGCGTCGGCCATCAGCACGATCTTGTGATAGCGCAGCTTGGTGATGTCGAACTCGTCGTGAATGCCGGTGCCCAGCGCGGTGATGATCGCCTGGACTTCGGTGTTCTTCAGAACGCGGTCGATGCGCGCCTTTTCGACGTTGATGATCTTGCCGCGCAACGGCAGGATGGCCTGGAACATCGAGTCGCGGCCGCTCTTGGCCGAGCCGCCGGCCGAGTCGCCCTCCACCACATACAGTTCGGACTTACGGGGATCGGTGGAACGGCAGTCGGCGAGCTTGCCCGGCAGCCCGCCGAGATCCGTGGCGCTCTTGCGGCGCACCAACTCTCGCGCCTTGCGCGCGGCGATACGGGCCTGCGCCGACGACACCGCCTTGTTGACCACAACCTTCGCGTCGGCGGGGTTGGCCTCGAACCAGTGCGTCAGTTGTTCGTTGCAGACCTTCTGCACGAACGACTTCACTTCGGTGTTGCCCAGTTTGGTCTTGGTCTGGCCCTCGAACTGCGGTTCGCTGACCTTCACCGAGATCACCGCGGCCAGGCCCTCGCGGATGTCGTCTCCGGTGAGGTTCGGATCCTTGTCCTTCAGCAGCTTCTTGTCTTTGGCGTACTTGTTGACCACCGTGGTCAGCGCGCTGCGGAATCCCTCTTCGTGGGTGCCACCCTCGTGGGTGTTGATGGTGTTGGCGAAGGTGTGCACCGATTCCGAGTAGCCACCGTTCCACTGCATCGCGATCTCGACCTCGTGGCCCGGACCCTTGCCGTCGAAGTCGATGATGCTCTGCTGAATTGGGCTCTTGGTCCGGTTGATGTGCTTGACGAAGTCGACGAGCCCACCGGGGTAGTGGAAGGTGCGGTGCTTAACCTTATGCGGCGCAGTGGATTCCGCGGCTTTCTCCTCCGCAGTCTTGGGAGCCTCGGCGGTGTCGCTGACCACCTCGTCGACGACCTCTTCGTTACTCACCCGCTCGTCGGTGAGGTTGATCGTCAACCCCTTGTTCAAAAACGCCATCTCTTGCAGCCGGCGCGCGACCGTCTCGAAGTCGTACTCAGTGGTCTCGAAGATCTCGGGATCGGCCCAGAACCGGATCGTGGTGCCGGTGCGCTTGGTGGCCTCACCCTGCTTGAGGGTCCCGGGCACGGCGCGGTCGTAATACTGCGACCACTCGTGGCCGTCGCGGGCGATGTCCACCTCCAACCGGGTCGACAGCGCGTTGACCACCGACACACCGACGCCGTGCAGACCACCACTGACGTTGTAACCACTGTTCTCGCCACCGAACTTGCCGCCGGCGTGAAGCTGCGTCATCACCACGTCGACAGTGGGGGCGCCGGTCGCGTGCATCGCCACCGGGATGCCGCGCCCGTTGTCGGAGACCTCGACGCTGCCGTCGCCGAGAATGCGGACGTCGACCCTGTCGGCGTAACCGGCCATCGCCTCGTCGACCGAGTTGTCGACCACCTCCCAGATGAGGTGGTGCAGACCACGCTCACCGGTAGACCCGATGTACATACCGGGGCGTTTGCGGACGGCCTCCAGGCCTTCAAGCACGGTGATCGCTGAAGCGCCGTATTCGTCTTGCGCCTTCTTCTTCTGGGCAGCCACGGTCGGAATGCTCTCCTTGGGGTTTCATGCGGGCGGTTCCAGTCACCGCTACAGTCGCATACTGCCAGTCTAGCGTGACCAGCGCTCCGCACCGATTTTCTGGGCGCGTTTCTACCCAGCTAACCGCGCCGTGCGCACGATTTCTTTATTCTGGCCGCGTCCCGACGTGCGTCGAGGGGGTCCGCGTCGTCCTGGCCGATTTCAGGGGCTGTGGATGAACCGCTGGCCGGGGGTATCGGCAGCGGGCATCGAACTCCCTACCCGTAGGTGTCGCGGGGGCCCCGTCCAGCGATATGACGCGGCCCTTTGCGCCAGGACGGCGCAGCCGGGCCGGTGATTTTCAGCGACGTCACCACTCCGTTGCCGACGGCGGCGGCGATCTTGGCCAGTAACTGCGACTGAATCATCCGCAACTGGGTGGCCCACGCCGTCGATTCAGCGGCCACACTCAGCACGCCGTCGTTCAGCGCGGTCGGAGAGGCATGATCGGCGATCTGATGGCCGACGACCGTCGCCCAATTACCCAGCACCGTACCCTCGGCGACCTGCGCGGACCATCCCCGTTTTTTCGCCAGGTCACGCGCCAGGCTCCCGAGGGGCTGCGGGTCGCGCATGTCGGGCCCTGGCCCCGACCAACTGCGCCGCTGGCCGGCCACACGGCGCGGGGCGGGAGCCGCCGCGCGGCCACGACCGGCGTCTTTCCCCTGCGCCCGGGCGGCCGCACGCGCCTCCTCGAGGGTGCGCCTGACCAGATCGATCCCACTCAACGAGCTCGTCGCCTCGATCGGACGTGGGTTGTCATCCGTGCCGGTCACGAGCTCATCTCCGATACCCGGCCGGAGTCACTGTCGCGTAAGTCGACGTGAACCTGACGGGCTTCCCATCCGGTCGGAATATCTTCGAGCACCGCCGCGGTGACCAACACTTGTTCGGCCGACTCGGCCACCGTGGCCAGGGCGCGGCGCCGGGCGGTGTCCAGTTCGGCGAACACGTCGTCGAGCAACAACACGGGTTCGCTTTCTTCGGCCCGCAACAGTTCGTAGGCGGCCAGCCGCAGCGACAGCGCGAACGACCACGACTCCCCATGGCTGGCAAAGCCTTTCGCAGGCTGGTCGCCGAGCCACAGCTCCAAGTCGTCGCGGTGCGGGCCGACCAGGCACATGCCGCGTTCCAACTCCGCATCGCGGCGCGCCGACGATGCCGCCAGCAAGGCGGCTTCCAGAAATTCGCGATCGGCGCCGGCGAGCTGAGCCGCGACCTCAGCGCCCAGGCTGGATCGATAACTGATGGAGGCGGCCCGTGACCCCGGCGCCAGCAGCTGATAGGCCTTCTCCACCTGCGGTGCCAACTGATTCACCAAATCGATACGGGCGGCCATCAATTGGGCGCCGTGTTCGGCCAGACGGCTGTCCCACACGTCCAGCGTGTCCAGCGCGCTGCGGTCGCCGCGGTAGCGGGCACCGGACAGGGATTTCAGCAGCGCCGTGCGCTGCCGCAGGACTTTGTCGTAGTCCGCGCGCACCGCGGCCACCGCCGGGCGGCGCACCGTCGCCAAATCGTCGAGGTAGCGGCGCCGGTCGGACGGATCACCCCGCACCAGGGACAGGTCTTCGGGAGCAAACAACACCGCGCGCAACACGCCGATCACTTCGCGCGTACTGCGCACCGGTGAGCGGTTCAGCCGCGCCTTGTTGGCCCGGCCGGCGGCGATCTCCAGATCGACCGCGCACTCCCTGCCCTCATTGACCACGATCGTGGAGACCACCGCGCGGTCAGCTCCGTTGCGGATCAGCGGCGCATCCGTTCCCACCCGATGCGAACTCAATGTGCTCGAATACCACAGCGCCTCAAGCAGATTCGTCTTCCCGAACCCGTTTGATCCGATGAACACCGTCCGACCAGGCTGCAACTCGAGGTCGGCGTGTGCCCAGGACCGGAAATCGCGCAGTCCCAAATGACGGACGTACACCTAGCCAGGCAACCGGACGGGCATCAACAGGTAGACGTAATCGGTCGGCAGGGCGCTGTAGGGGCCCGCGCCGGTCGGGTGGCTGTCGTCATTGAGCGCCGGGCGCAGCAACGCCGGCTTGCCCGGAGTGGTGAAGCCGAACGACACTCGCTCGGAATGGACCGATCCCAATCCGTCGGTCAAATAGGTCGGGTTGAAGGCGATCGTCAACGGCTCGCCGACAAAGTCGACCGCCAGGTCTTCCTCGGCCCGGCCGACATCATCGGCGCCGGCCGACAGCCGCAGCGACCCCTCGCTGAATTCCATCCGCACCTGGGCACCCCGGTCGGCTACCAGCGCGACCAGTTTGATGGCCTCGGTCAGCTCCGCCACGTTGATGGTCGCGACCGCGGTGTGCTCGGCGGGCAACAGCTGGCGGAACTTCGGGAATTCCGCGTCGAGCAGACGCGTGGTGCTGCGCTTGCCGTTCCCGCTGATGCCGAGCAACCCGTCTTTTCCGACGCCCGAACCCGCGCCCAATGACAACCGGACCTCGGAGCCGTCGGCGCCGGTCCGGGCGGCTTCGGCCAGCGTCTTGGCCGGGACCAAGACCGCGGCTTCGATGTCGGGCGAGGCCGCCGACCAGGTCAGCTCGCGGACCGCCAAGCGGAACCTGTCGGTCGCGGCCAAAACCACCGTGTCACCCGAAATCTCAACCCTGATCCCGGTCAGCATCGGCAACGTGTCATCACGCCCGGCCGCGATGGCGACCTGGCTGATCGCCTCGGCGAACAGATCGGCGGGCAGGGTCCCGGTTTCTTCCGGCAGCGCCGGCAACGTCGGGTAATCCTCGACCGCCATCGTCGGCAACGAGAACCGGGCGTTCCCGCAGTGCAGCGCCACCCGGTTACCGTCGACGTAGAAGTCGATCGGCTTGTTCGGCAGTGCCCGCACGATGTCCGACAGCAATCGACCGGATACCAAAACGCTTCCCGGAGAAGCTATTTCGGCTGCAACCTGCGCTTCGGCGGAAACCTCGTAATCGAATCCCGAGATGGTCAGGCCTTCATCGGTTCCGGACAACAGGACACCGGAAAGCACCGGCACCGCAGGCCTGGACGGCAGGTTCTTCGCCACCCATGACACCGCATCCGCGAAAGACTCCCGCACCAAACGAAATTTCAAGTCGCTGAGGCCAGCCGTTGTCGTCGCCGCGTCCATAGCGTCCCTTCACCTACTCAGCGTTTTCGAATCCCTTGGCTAGCCTCCCCCCGCTAGCACGGGGCTCCGCTACGAGACGCCGATGACAGGTGATGCCAACGACGACCGCAACGGCAGTCGAAGAACAACCGTAGATCCTCCGACGCCATCTTGAAAGCTAATCGCAAACCCCGACAACCCGGGCTGACCGTGGCTGAGACCACGGGTGTGCACCGCGCGTCCCCAAGCCTGTATTTCAAAGAAGAACCGATGAAGAGATCTCAGTACCAGTATTAAGGCCTGTGCATTCTGGGGACAGCACCGTCTCGGCGCAGCTAGCGGCGCGATCGGGCTGTGCATCGCGGGGTGAATGCCTGTGGGTGATGTGTTGGGCGGGTGGGGACGAATGACGCTTGTGCACGCAAACCGTGTTACTGCACCGGCGTTTGATTGCGTTGTGCACAGTCCTGCACACATGCCATCGGTGTGGCGGATGTGACAGGTGGGCGCGAAGTTTTTCGAAAAAAATTGCAAGCCGGGCCGGCGAAAGCCCGAAAAACGGCGCTCGAGCGTTGCGGGAGCAGCTGAACTCAGCGCTTGGAGCGCTGGCGGATGCGAGTGGTGAGTTCCTTGACGTGATCAAAAACCTCACGGCGCTCGGCCATCTCGGAGAGGATCTTGCGCTGCGCATACATGACCGTGGTGTGGTCGCGGCCGAATGCCTGCCCGATCTTGGGCAGTGAAAGGTCGGTGAGTTCGCGGCACAGATACATGGCGATCTGGCGCGACTGGGCCAGCGCCCGGGTCTTGCCCGGGCCGCGAAGCTCTTCCACGGTGGTGTCGAAGTACTCGGCGGTGGCCGCCATGATGGTCGCCGCGCTGATCTGCATGGTGCTGGCGTCGGCGATCAGGTCGCGCAACACGATCTCGGCCAGCGACTTGTCGATCGGCGTTTTGTTCAGCGAGGCGAACGCGGTCACCCGGATCAGGGCGCCTTCGAGCTCGCGAATGTTGCGTTCGATGCTGCTGGCGATCAGCTCGAGGACGTCGTCGGGGACGGCCAGCCGCTCCATCTGGGCTTTTTTCCGCAAGATGGCGATGCGGGTTTCCAGCTCCGGGGGCTGCACATCGGTGATCAAGCCCCACTCGAACCGCGTTCTGAGCCGGTCTTCCAGCGTGGCCAGCTGTTTGGGCGGGCGGTCCGAGGAGATGACGATCTGCTTGTTGGCGTTATGCAGCGTGTTGAAGGTGTGGAAGAACTCTTCCTGGATGCCTTCCTTGCCCTCGATGAACTGAATGTCATCGACCAGCAGCACGTCGACATCGCGATAGCTGCGTTTGAACGCGACCTTGCGGTCGTCGCGAAGCGAGTTGATGAAATCGTTGGTGAATTCCTCGGTGGAGACGTACTTGACCCGCATCCCGGGGAAGAGCCGCTGCGCGTAATTGCCGGCGGCGTGCAACAGGTGCGTCTTGCCGAGACCCGACTCGCCCCAGATGAACAACGGGTTGTAAGCCCGGGCCGGCGCTTCGGCAATGGCCAGCGCGGCGGCGTGGGCGAACCGGTTGGAGGCGCCGATGACAAACGTGTCGAAGGTGTAGCGCCGGTTGAGGCTCGTGCCGGCGGCGACGGCCGGATCGATCGCGTGTGGCCGCTCGGTGAAGTAGTTGGGCCAGCCCGGCTGGTTGTCGCTGACGGTCTCGCTGTTCTCGAAAGCTTCCTCGGTGTCGACGGACGCGGCGTCGACGGGGAAGGAGGAGTCGGTTCCGGGAAAGGGTTCCGCCGGCGGGATGAGTGCGTCGTCAACGTCGTCGGGCGGGGGAGCGATGCGCACGCCGAGTTGGATCTGCTGCCCGAGCCGGCGGCTGAGCGCATCGGTGATCGGGGCCCGCAGGTGTCGTTCGATCTCGTTTTGCACGAAACTGCTCGGCACCGACAGCAGAGCAAATCCCTCGACGATGGTCAGCGGGCGGACCAGATTCAGCCAGGCCCTTTGCTGCGGCGTGAGGGGAGTGACCAGAGTCGTGCGGTTGGCGGCCATACCGTCCGCGGTGGTCTCCCCGTTGAGCTCGGAAACGACCGCATTCCACACTGTCGTGAAACTGGAACCGGGGTCATCGGTCAACGACGCATCTCCCTGGTTCTCGAACGTCCCGACCCGAGTCACACACACTTGGCGACAAAGCAACTGTCCACATAGTTATACACAGGTGTGGACAGGATGATCTTCGGTGAGCCACAACCTACCGGCGACGGCTCGCGATCTGCGGGCTGGAAGAGAACCTCGAGAGGTTGTCTAGGCAGCTAGTAGATCCACCATCCTCGCTTCGTTGTCGAGCGCTGCTTCAGTCTAAAACGACTTCGCAGAAGCTAACAGTTTTCCGTTCGGCTGCCAACAGTTCTGCTGCATTCCAATCGGGTCGTTTGGGGTACATAGGGCTTGCTTCGGCTCGTTATGGTAGCCACGTCCGCGGCGTGTGTGACCGAAACGGAAATCTTCGTGATGGCTCTGCGGGGCTTCGTTGCGCCAGGCCAGGTTTGACCAGGCGAAGCCTCGTCAGTACCCTCAAACAGTCGCCCGAAAGTCGGCGATACGGCTGCGACCCGAAACACCTGGGGACCGCGCCGGCCAGCAGCACCAAGACCACCTCCGGTCGAACCGCAGACGAGCCCGATGCGAAACGTCTGAGCGGCCGGTGGCAACACAACGAGGAGAACGTCGTGGCCAAGGGCAAGCGGACCTTCCAGCCGAATAACCGGCGCCGAGCCCGCGTGCATGGCTTCCGCCTGCGGATGCGCACTCGTGCCGGACGCGCGATCGTGTCCGGCCGGCGCCGCAAGGGCCGCCGCGCGCTCTCTGCCTGATCGCAACGTCAGGTCTGTCGGCGGTGCTTCCCGCACGCAACCGCATGACGCGGTCAATTGACTTTGACGCGACGGTGAAGCACGGGATTCGTCTGGCACAGCCCGACGTCGTCGTGCACCTTCGCCGCGGAGAGGAACACGGCGAGCACAGCGCGCCGCGCGTCGGATTGGTGGTGGGCAAGCCCGTCGGATCCGCGGTGGAACGCCACCGGGTCTCGCGTCGGCTGCGGCATGTGGCCCGCGCCCTGCTCAGTGACCTGGGCGAATCCGATCAGTTGGTGATCCGCGCACTGCCCAGCAGCCGCACCGCGTCCTCGGCCCGGCTCGAACAGGAACTGCGCCGGTGCTTGCGCCGCGCGGCCGCGGCCGGGAGGAAGTCGTGACGGCACCAGCGTTCACCCGGACGGCTGGAAGAACCGCGGCGCAGGGCGTGATTTTCCTGATCCAGCTGTACCGGCATATGGTGTCGCCGCTACGTCCGGCGACGTGTCGCTTCGTTCCAACCTGCAGCCAGTACGCGGTCGACGCGCTCACCGAGTACGGCTTGATTCGGGGGAGCTGGCTGGCTGTCGCCAGACTCGCCAAATGCGGACCATGGCATGACGGCGGATGGGATCCGATACCGGACCGCCCCGAAAGCCACGTGAATTGCCAAGATGCCAGCGGCGCCCGGACTGTCCGGACGGCGCGAGGGGAGAGTGTATCTTTTGTTTGATTTTTTCAGCCTCGACTTCGTCTACTACCCGGTGTCGTGGATCATGTGGGTTTGGTACAAGTTGTTCGCCGCCATGCTGGGGCCGTCCAACTTCTTCGCCTGGGCGCTGTCGGTGATGTTCTTGGTCTTCAGCCTGCGCGCCCTGCTCTACAAGCCGTTCGTCCGGCAGATCCGCACCACACGGCAGATGCAGGAGCTGCAACCGCAGATCAAGGCCCTGCAGAAAAAGTACGGCAAGGATCGCCAGCGCATGGCGCTCGAGATGCAGAAGCTTCAGCGCGAACACGGCTTCAACCCCATCCTTGGCTGCCTGCCGATGTTGGCGCAGATCCCGGTGTTCATCGGCCTGTACCACGTGCTGCGCTCGTTCAACCGAACCACCGGCGGCTTCGGTCAGCCCCACCTGTCGGTGGCACAGAACCGCCTCACCGGAAACTACGTCTTCACCCCGACCGATGTCGGGCACTTCCTGGACGCCAACTTGTTCGGCGCACCGATCGGCGCCTTCATGACCCAGCGCACCGGGTTGGACGCGTTCACCCACTTCAGCCGGCCGGCCGTGATCGCGGTGGGCCTGCCGGTGATGATCCTGGCCGGGGTCGCCACGTACTTCAACAGCCGGGCATCGGTGGCGCGGCAAAGCCCGGAGGCGGCGGCGAACCCGCAGACCGCGATGATGAACAAGCTCGCGCTGTACGTGTTCCCGCTCGGCGTGGTGGTCGGTGGGCCGTTCCTTCCGCTGGCGATCATCCTGTACTGGTTTGCGAACAACATCTGGACCTTCGGGCAGCAGCATTACGTCTTCGGGATGATCGAAAAAGAGGACGAAGCCAAGAAGCAGGAAGCGATCCAGCGCCGGGCCGCGAACGCTCCGGCACCGGGAGTCAAACCCAAGCGCAACCCCAAGGCGGCATCACCGGGCGGAAATGGTTCCGCCACGGCCGGCGGCGGCACCGACTCAATTGGTTCCGCGACGACGGAGTCCGATGCGGAGGCCGGACCGGCGGGCGGCGCCAGCGACGGCCCGACCAACCGGACACCGCGGCCCGGGGCGCGACCGAAAAAGCGCAAACGCTGATACGGCGGGGAATAGCTATCGGGGCCGCCCGGACCGGGTGACCCCATTTGGGCTGGGGCCCATGGAATGAGGGAGAAAAGCATGGCAGACGCTGACACCACCGAGCGCGACGTTGACACAGACCTGGACCCGCAATCGAGCGCGGAAGATGCTGCGGACTCCGGCACGGAGGAAATCGACGACCTGGAGGAGAGGTTGGTCGCAGAGGGCGAGATAGCCGGCGACTACCTCGAAGAGTTGTTGGATCTGTTGGACTTCGACGGCGACATCGACTTGGACGTCGAGGGCAGCCGCGCCATCGTGAGCATCGATGGCAGTGACGACTTGAACAAGTTGGTGGGCCGCGGCGGCGAGGTGCTCGACGCGCTGCAGGAACTCACCCGACTGGCGGTGCACCAGAAGACCGGAGTGCGGAGCCGGTTGATGCTCGACATCGCGAGCTGGCGCCGGCGGCGCCGGGAGGAACTGGCCGCGCTGGGCGACAAGGTCGCGCGCCGGGTGCTGGAATCCGGCGAACGCGAAGAGCTCGCGCCCATGACCCCGTTCGAACGCAAGATCGTCCACGATGCCGTCGCCGCGGTGTCGGGTGTGCACAGCGAGAGCGAAGGCGTCGAGCCCGCGCGCCGCGTCGTCGTCCTGCGCGACTGACCGCAGCCCAGAGTTACAGCCGTGTAGTTCCTGTCGTCCGCCCGGCCTCCGAAGGTTGAAAGTGCACGCTCCAACTAGAGGATGTTTCACGTGAAACATGTCCGTCCTCTCGATGCCGAGGTGGGCCCGCCAGGAGAGGCTGCCCGGCTCGGCGCCGCCCCGGGCCCCCCGGCCGGTGTCTTCGCGGAGCGGCTCGGAACCGCGCAGCGGTATGCGGAGCTGCTCGCCACGGCCGGGGTGGAGCGAGGGCTGCTCGGCCCACGGGAAGCCGACCGCATTTGGGAGCGTCACGTACTCAATAGCGCCGCGCTCGCCGAGCTGCTTGGACGGGGCGAGCGCATCATCGACATCGGCAGTGGGGCGGGCCTGCCAGGGATTCCGTTGGCGATCGCGCGGCCCGACCTCGACGTCGTCTTGCTCGAACCCCTGCTGCGGCGTAGCGAATTTCTCAACGAGGTCGTCGACGAACTAGGGTTAGCCGTCGAGGTGGTCCGAGGCCGGGCGGAAGAACCGGCGGTGCGCAACCGGTTCGGGGAGCGGGATGCTGCGGTGTCGCGAGCGGTTGCGTCATTGGACAAGCTGACGAAGTGGAGCTTGCCGTTACTTCGGCCCGACGGGCGGATGCTTGCCATCAAGGGGGAGCGGGCAATCGACGAAGTTGAACAGTATCGGCGTGTGATGGCAGCATCGGGCGCCACTGATGTCAGGGTGGTGACATGTGGCGCGAACTATTTGCGTCCCCCCGCAACCGTAGTTTCAGCGCGCCGCGGAAAGCCGCCGCACCACAAGCCGGCACGGACCGGGAAGGCCCGAACCCGATGACTTCTTCAGGAGATTGGCCGGTGGCTCCCCAGGCACCGGCGAACGTCGACCGAGCGGCAGCGCCGGCGAGTCCAGACACCTCCGGCGCGCCGCCGATCGAGTCCGCGCCCACCGATCTGCCGAATGTTTCACGTGAAACATCAGACTTTGACACGCCGATCGGGGCGGCCGCCGAGCGGGCGATGCGGGTGCTGCACACCACCTACCCACCGCTGCGCCGGCCGTCTCATCGCCGCGTCTTCACCGTCGCGAATCAGAAGGGCGGGGTCGGCAAGACGACCACCGCCGTCAACCTCGCCGCCGCGCTCGCGCTGCAAGGACTCAAGACCCTCGTCATCGACCTCGACCCTCAGGGCAACGCGAGCACGGCGCTCGGCATCACCGACCGCCAATCCGGCACACCCTCCTCGTACGAGGTCTTGCTGGGCGAGGTTGCGGTGCACGACGCGGTGCGGCAGAGCCCGCACAACCAGCGGCTGTTCTGCGTCCCGGCGACGATCGATCTGGCGGGTGCGGAAATCGAATTGGTCAGCATGGTGGCCCGCGAGAACAGGTTGCGCACCGCGCTGGCCGACCTCGAGAGTCTTGACTTCGACTGCGTGTTCATCGACTGCCCGCCATCGCTCGGGCTGCTGACCATTAATGCTCTCGTCGCGGCGCCGGAAGTCATGATCCCGATCCAGTGCGAGTACTACGCGCTCGAGGGTGTCTCGCAGTTGATGCGCAACATCGAGATGGTGAAGGCCCATCTCAATCCGCAGCTTGAGGTCACCACCGTGGTGCTGACCATGTACGACGGCCGCACCAAGCTCGCGGACCAGGTCGCCGAGGAAGTACGTCGATACTTTGGAAGCAAGGTGCTGCGCACGGTGATCCCGCGCAGCGTCAAGGTTTCCGAGGCGCCGGGCTACAGCATGACCATCATCGATTACGACCCCGGATCACGCGGGGCGATGAGCTATCTCGATGCGAGCCGCGAACTCGCCGAGCGCGATTGACCACCATCCGCGAAGGGACGACCATGACGCAGCCGTTACGCAAGAAGGGTGGCCTCGGCCGGGGCCTGGCATCGCTTATTCCGACCGGCCCCGCGGAGGGTGACTCCGGACCGGCAACGCTCGGCCCGCGGATGGGCGCCGCCGCCGCCGACGTCTTGATCGGGGGACCGCCGGCGCAGGACGCGTCCTCGGTGGGCGCGGTCTATCGCGAGATCGCGCCCGCCGACATCGAACGCAATCCGCGTCAGCCACGGCAGGTCTTCGACGAGGAAGCGCTGTCGGAATTGGTGCACTCCATCCGCGAGTTCGGCCTCCTGCAGCCGATCGTGGTGCGAGCCGTCAAAGATTCGTCGAGCAGCGCGCGTTACCAGATCGTGATGGGGGAGCGGCGTTGGCGCGCGGCTCAGGAAGCCGGCATGGCGACCATCCCCGCCATCGTGCGCGAGACGGGTGACGACGACCTACTGCGCGACGCCCTGTTGGAGAACATCCACCGGGTGCAGCTGAACCCGTTGGAAGAGGCGGCCGCCTACCAACAGCTGCTCGACGAATTCGGTGTCACCCACGATGAACTGGCGGCGCGGATCGGCCGGTCCCGCCCGTTGATCACCAACATGATCCGGTTGCTCAAGTTGCCGATCGCAGTGCAGCGGCGGGTGGCCGCCGGCGTGCTGTCCGCCGGCCATGCGCGAGCACTGCTGTCGCTCGAAGCCGGCCCCGAAGCGCAGGAGGAGCTGGCCACCCGGATCGTCGCCGAGGGACTGTCCGTGCGGGCCACCGAGGAAGCGGTCACGTTGGCCAATCGGGGCGGCGCGGCCACGCCGACGGCCCCGCGGCGCAAGCCGATCCAGATGCCGGGTCTGCAAGACGTTGCCGACAAGCTGTCCACCGCCTTCGATACCCGGGTGACGGTCAGTCTGGGCAAACGCAAGGGCAAGATTGTGGTCGAGTTCGGTTCGGTGGACGACCTTCAGCGGATCATCGACGTAATGTCCCCGCCGAAGGCATGAACTGGGACACCGTGTAATTACGTCACTGTGACATCAGCGACGTTTTTGCCGGAGACCCGGGTTTCGCGGATGCTCCGCCTCGACGAAACAAGATGCGCATCAACAACTTTCGATAACAGGGACGGCGCGGCCGCCGACCGGCGGCCGTGCGGGCGCGTCAAGCCCGGTGGCCAGGTTAAAGCTGGCTTGATCGCGACCACCTCTCCTATCCTGGAGGGGTTGCCGGTGCAGATGGCTGCAGTACCGCACAGGAGCCAGGAGGCTAGTGTCCGCTCGAATCATGCCGCTACGGCTCGAGGCATTCGAGCAGCTTCCCAAGCACGCACGCCGGTGCGTCTATTGGGAGGTCGATCCGGCGACCCTCGGTAATCAGGATCACCTTGCCGACCCCGAATTCGAAAAAGAAGCCTGGCTGTCGATGGTGATGCTGGAGTGGGGGTCCTGCGGACAAGTTGCCACCGCAGTCCCCGACGAGCGAAGCCAAGCCGAGCCGCCGTGCCTGGGCTACGTCTTCTACGCCCCGCCGCGGGCGGTGCCGCGCGCGCAGCGGTTCCCGACCGGGCCGGTGTCTGCCGATGCCGTGATGTTGACGTCGATGGGCATCGAACCCGGGCCAACCGCCGAGGACCTGCCGCACGGCTTGATCGCCCGGGTCATCGACGAACTGGTGCGGCGCGGTGTGCGCGCGCTCGAAGCGTTCGGCCGCACCCCGGCGGCTTCGGAATTGCAGGACCCCCACCTGGTCGGCCCCGATGTGCGCCCGGTACTGGAAGCCGTCGGCGATTGCTCGGTGGACCATTGCGTGATGGACGCGGAATTTCTGAAAGACGCGGGATTCGTTGTGGTGGCGCCACATACGTACTTCCCGCGGCTGCGACTGGAGCTCGACAAGGGCCTCGGGTGGAAGGCCGAAGTGGAAGCGGCCCTGGAGCGCCTGCTGGAGAACGCGCATCTGGAGCAGCCGGTCGGCGCCGGGTCTACGACAGCGAATGCGTTGAAAACCACCCGGGGTGGTCAGGCGAGTGGCTAGGAGCCGCCGAGTTGGCTGGTGCGCTCCACCGACAGTTCGTGGGCCAGCAACTCAGCGAAAGTGAATGTCCCAGTGGGCCGGTCGTTCTTGCCCAGCAAGTAGAGCCGCTTGACCGCGGCGAGGATTCCCTCGGCGATGGCGTCACGGGTCTGGGTCGAGACCAGCATCGAGCGGTCCCGCGGGTTGGTGATGTAGCCGACATCGACCTGGACCGTGGGCATCCGGGTCAGACGCAGCAGATCCCACGTCCGGCCGTGTGTGCGGCAGTCCCGTAAACCAGTGCGTGCCACCACTTCTCGCTGAATGAAGTCGGCAAGATTACGCCCGATGGTGGAGACCGAACCGTGCGAGTTTCCAAAGTGGAAGGAGGCCACCCCATTGGCGGCGGGGCTGGCCTGGCTTTCGCAGCGCAGGCTGATCATCAGGTCAGCGCCGACGTTGTTGGCGGTGGCGGCGCGTTCGGCGTCGAGGGGGCTGCGGTTGACCGGTCGCGACAGGAAGGTTTCCATGCCGATCGCGGCCATTCGCCCTTCGAGCCGGCTGGCCAAGTCCCACAACACATCTGCTTCGCTGACCGGTCCCGAGGGCCCCTGCATGATCGCGCCGTGGTCCGGGCCGCCGCGGCCCGGATCGATGATGATCCGCTTGCCCGACAACTTTGGACCGGATGAGCGAACCAGCTCTTCCTCGCGCAGCGCGTGCGGAGACCCGCCGGTCACCCGAGAACTCAGGAAGTGAAAGGAGCGCAACGTTTCCGGGCCACAGATACCGTCGGCGGACAGCCCGTACTCGCGCTGATACGACATCAACGCGTTGTGGGTCTGCAGCCCGAAGTATCCGTCGACCAAGCCGGTGTAGAACCCGAGATCCTGCAGCCGCGCCTGCAACGTGGCAACGTCATCGCCGAACAGCGGGGCACCGAATTGGTGATAGAGCGTGCGGGCACCCAGCCGGTAGGACGCCTCTTTGAGCGCCCGATAGGTGGCCTCGCCGACGATGCCGTCCACCAGTAGACCGCGATATTGCTGGAAGGCACGCACCGCCTGGTCGAGTTCGGCGTCGAAAACTTCGAGCGCCACCTGCCGCCCGGTGTTGAGATCTTCCTCGGAGCCGGCCAGCAGGCCTAATGTGGCCAGCGTTGCCCGGATCTCGGTCACAGCTGCGCTGCGGTCACCACAGCGCAGCGCGTCGCCGTATTCGCGGCGCGGACTCGACATACCAAGGGCCCTCCGGGACTAACTGACAAGCTGGGCAACAGCTAACCGTATTGTCGCAGACGCTTCGCGAATTCGGGAAAACCCCAGGCCATGCGCGGGGCGTGGTGCGGTGCTGTTATTGACGATCAGCTGAGGTTGGGAACCGCATCCGAGAGCTCGCGCAGTAGCGCCGCCTTGCCCTTCGCGCCGACAATCCGCTTCACCGGCTGCCCGTCTTTGAACAAGATCAGGGTGGGGATGGAGACAACCTGGAAGTTCTGCGCGGTTTCGGGGTTGGCATCCACGTCGAGCTTGGCGACCGTGAGTTGTTCGCCTCGCTCGCTGGCGATCTCCTCGAGGACCGGCGCCACCATCTTGCAGGGACCGCACCACGTCGCCCAAAAGTCAACCAGCACAGGCTTATTGCTGGACAACACGTCGGTGGAGAAGGACGCGTCGGAGACTTCTATTGTGGCACCGGCTTTTTCGGCGTCGGTCATTGTGGTGCTCCAATCAATGTGTCGGTACTGCCCGGAAATTCGGTGGCATCGCCCTGTGCGGCGGCGCTGGAGTCTTCGTTGTCGGTGAGCCAGCGTTCGGCGTCGATGGCGGCCGCGCAACCGCTGCCGGCGGCGGTGACGGCTTGGCGGTAGGTGCGATCCACCAAATCCCCGGCGGCAAACACCCCATCGATCGAGGTGGCCGTGGTGCGGCCCTGGACCAGCACATAACCGTCGGGATCGGTCTCAAGCACGTCACGCACCAACTCCGAGCGCGGATCATGCCCGATCGCCACGAACACCCCGGTCACCGGCAACGTCGAGACCTCACCGGTGCGCGTGTCACGCAACCGCAAACCCGTCACCGTCTGCTCACCCTCGACCGCCTCGACCGCCTTATTAGTCAAAATCGTGATCTTGTCGTTGGCCTTCGCACGCTCCAGCATGATCCGCGACGCCCGAAACTCGTCTCGCCGATGCACCAAGGTCACGCTGCGGGCAAACCGGGTCAAAAACGTGGCCTCCTCCATCGCCGAGTCCCCACCACCGACCACCGCGATGTCTTGATCCTTGAAAAAGAACCCATCACAGGTCGCACACGACGACACCCCCCGGCCCAGCAACTCCTGCTCCCCAGGCACCCCCAAATACCGCGCCGCCGCACCCATCGCCAAGATCACCGCCCGCGCCCGCACCGTGGAACCCTCGGCCGTGGTCACCGACTTGACCGGACCCTGCAGCGACACCGCTTCGACGTCTTCCATCCGCAGATCCGCACCAAACCGCAACGCCTGCTCACGCATCTGATCCATCAACTCCGGACCCGTGATCCCATCACGAAAACCCGGGAAATTCTCCACCTCGGTGGTCGTCATCAACGCCCCACCAAACGCCGTCCCCTCAAACACCACCGGCGCCAACTGCGCCCGCGCCGCATACAACGCCGCGGTATACCCCGCAGGACCCGAACCAATAACGATCACATCGTGAACCGTGTCGGCGGTCATGAAAACCTTTCAAGCGATTCGTCTCTGGATCTGTGTAAACGCCAGCGTAGGCACCGCTGTTCCCGGCTGTGTCGCACCACCCATGGCACCACATCAGGGGCGGTTGACCTGGGTATTGGCCAACAGTCCGGTATCGGCGGCGCTGCAGTTGGGGGAGACCGCGAACACATCCAGGACGTGGGGGCTGTCGCCGGGTATGACCAGAACGACGCCGGGGCGGGCATTGATTTCGACCTGGCGCGCTCCCAGGACCTGCGTGGACGCGGGATAGCCGAGGCCGGTCAGGCAGGAGGCGCGCCGGGCCGGGTCGCTCAGCGCGCCGTAATCGGGACTGCGGCCCAGCAGGCCAAGGATTTCGTGCTGCGAAAGCGGGATCCGCATCGGCGGCGTCGACACGGTGATGTGCTCAACGTCGCCGGGGGTGTCCGGGGTGGGTTGGGGGGCATGCAAAAGCGCGACCGTGCCGAACCCGATCGCGGCCAGCACCGCGCCCAGACCGGCGATCGCGGCGATGGTGCGGGCGGGACGGGTGTGTGGGCGGGCGGAGTGATCGGCCGTTCGGGCCGCATCCACGGAAGGGGGATCCGCCGAGCGCAGCGCCGCAACAATTCGGCCGGTCAGCTCCGGGGGAGGCTCGGGTGCCGCGTTCGGGTCGGCGCCGACGGCGGCGACGTCGCGGCGAACCCGGTTCAAGGCATTCAGCACGCCGGCGGCGTGCGGGTCGGCGCGGACTTGGCTGCGGACGCGGGCGGCGGCCTCGTCGTCGAGGATGCCGGCTTGCAGGTCGGCCAGCAGTTCGACGGTCAGCGGTGGGTCTGATCCCGCGGGGCGGTCGTCCGCCGCATCCTTGTCCGCTGCACTCATCGGACCCAGTGTCCGTCATGCACGCACGGATGGCCACGCACGGCCTGCGGGCGCGCCTGCCTGTCGGGCGGTCAGGCCGGGCCGGCGGCGCCGTCGGGCAGGGCGTGCGCGCCGGCGTTGAGGTAGCCCAGCAGCTCGGCGAGCCGAACCCGGCCGCGCGCACAGCGGCTTTTGATCGTGCCTTCGGCGACGCCGAGCAGGCGGGCGGTGTCAGCCACCGAGTAACCCTGCATGTCGACGGCCACCACCGCGGCCCGTTGCTCGACGGGAAGCCGCATCAAGGCGCGCTGCACCGCCATCGTGGTCTCCACCTGAGCCGTGCGATCGGCCACCGGATAGATGTCTTCCAGCGGCACGGTCGGGTGGGCCTTGGTGCGGCGTAGCCGGTCCAGGCAGGCGTTGACGACGATGCGGTGCAGCCAGCTGCCGACGGCGGCGTCATGCCGAAACGCCCCGGCGCCGCGGTGCGCCGACAGCATGGCGTCTTGCAGCGCGTCTTCTGCATCCTCGGGGGTGCGGGTGGTAAGCCGGGCAAGTCGGTGCAGATGCCGCTGGTGACGACGAAACAGCTCGCCGAAGGCGTAACGGTCGCCGGCCACATGCGCTGCCAGCAGCTCGGCGTCGCTGCGCTCGTACTCGGCGTTTGTCCCGAAGCCCACGGCCGGACATTAACCAATCGCGTATGGCGCGGCACTTCACTCCGAATGCCTTATGTGAGTGTGTGAAACGGGTCGTAGATCAGGACGCGGCCTGGACGGTGATCTCCGAAAAGCCCGCTTGGCTCTTGCCGTTGGTGGATCCCAGCGTGGAGATCCACACCAGCAGATTCGACGTCGGCGAGCCGGCTTTGACCGGGATCACGTTGTGGCCGGGCTTCAATGTGAAGGCGGGGGCCAGCACCGTGGTGTCGTTGAGGCTGGACGGCGTCGGCGAGGATGCCGCGCGGATCTCGACCTTGGTTCCGCTGCTGGGGGTGTCGATGCTGACCTGGCCCACCACGGTCGGGCTGGGCAGCTGCAAGATCAACCCCTCGCCCTGCTTGAAACTGGGGAAGGGGACGGCGTCGGTGTACACCTCGGTGGCCCAGGCCGTCGAGGGATCGCCGTCGATGGCCTGTCCGGCCGTGCCCGCGTTGTCGGGGTCGCCGTCGGGGGAGAAGACCGTCGCCTTGGTGGGTTTGACGACGCTGCCCGCGGCCGCGGGCGGGGCGCTCGACTCCGCCGACGCGGACGACGACGACGAGGGGCCGTTCAGCCCGAGCTCATCCTTGTTGAGACCACCGCCGACGTTGCCGAAGATCTTGCTCACGATCGACGCCAGCACCAGCAGGGCGACCACGATGACGGCAAGGCCGGCGCCGACGCCGATGAGCACGTTGCGCCGGCGGCGCGCGAAGGTTTCCTGTTCCTGACCGGGCGAGAGCAGGGCCGCCGACGGCGAGGGCGAGTCGTCGATCGGACCGAGCACCTCGGTGCGGTCAGCGACCGCGGTGGCCTGCTGGAGCAGGTTCAAAAGCGTTGAGGCGCTGCGTATTCCGCCGTCTTCCTGAACCGCTCGGACGGCGACCGCGGAGATCTGGAAGGGGATGTCGCGGTCCACCGACATGGGCTCGACCGGGTTGCCCGAGGCGTCGCGTTCGGCCGCCGCGAGGCCGCTGCGCACCCCGCTTTCCAGGATCGGCCACCGATTGACCAGCAGCGCGTACAGCGCGGCGCCGATGCCACGGATGTCGTCTTGGGGATTGGCGTCGGGCATGGTCGCCGGGTAGGCCAGGACGACGTCGCCTTCGATGCTGACCCGGACCCGGCTGGGGTGGTCGATCGACAGGGCGACGCCGGCGCGGTGGGCCGCGTCGGCGGCGGCGGCCAGCGACTGCATGGCCCGCACGGCGCCCACCGGCGAGGGTGCGGTGTCCGCCACCTCCTGCAACGAACCGCCCCGGATCCACTCGGAGACCACCAGGCCGCCGGAGCCGGTGTGCACGACGTCGAGCACCCGGGCGATGCCGGGTTTGTCGATGCGGCTCAGCCGCAGGGTGCGCGACAGGATCTCCTGAAGAACCTCTTCCGGCAGGGCACCGTCGGGGTCGACGAAGGTCAGCGCCACCTGCCGGTCCAGCGCGGTGTCCAGCGCCTGCCAGAACTGCAGCGGTGGGGCGCCGCCATGGAACACCAGCAGGCGGTACCGGCCGCCGGCGATACGGGCGCCCGGCACCAGGTGCACGTCGTCGCCGCCGGAGTCCGCGGGACGCTCGCGCGGCGCCTCGAACGGGGTCGTGGTGCGGCGGGGGTCACCCGCGGGGTCGCCGTCGGCCTGGTCGGACGGCCGAGGGGCGGACCGCCGTGCGGCGTCGGCGGGAATGTCGGGCTGGAAGTCGTCGGCGACCGGCCGCGGCTGCGGAGTACCGGAGCCTGCGTTAGGCCCAGCGCTGGGGGCTGCGCTCTCCATCGGGCGGTCGGTCACCTCCGGTCCTTTCGCTAGCCGGGCTCGGTTTGCCCGCTCCGGAGGCCTGCGCCGGATCGGCTCCTGGACCGCACTTACCCCAGGCGGGGACGAATTCCTCTGCTCAGGGTACGTGACCGGGCGCCGGTGGGACGATCCATCCTTGGCACGCGGTTGGCGCGGGCGCGGTCCGCGGCCCGTGATGCGGTAGCGGAGGGCGTCCAGCGCGGCCCGCGCCTCGGGTACCTGAGCGCGCAGCATGACGGCGGCCGTGATCGGCAGCATGATCAGCCCCAGCACGAACAGGCGGAGCAGGGAACCGGCGCCACCGTGCTCGGTGAGTCCGTCCAGCCCGAGCAGCCGGTCGACCACGTGGGCGATCAAGCCGGCCAGCATGGACGCGGTGAGCGTCACCAGGATCGTTCGGATCTCGCCGACACCGACCAGGTGGCCGCCGGCGGGCAGCAGGGTGCGGCGCAGCAGCACGTAGCCGATGACCGCGCCGGCCAGAAATCCGGCCCCGTTGGCCAGCCCCAGATAGCCCGCCACCAGCTTGGGGTCGCCGGTGAGGTGCGGGGCCAGCACCGAGCCCAGGATCTTGACGGCCGTGATGACGAGGATGATGACGATCGGCGTCCACGGCTGCTCACGTGCGTAGAACACCCGCAGCTGCAGGAGCACCAGGCCGTAGGGGATCAGCGTGAAGGCCGAGAGGGTGATCGCGGCACCCAGATATCCGGCGTCGACGTTCCCGAAATGGCCGTAGGCGAACAGGGCGCTGCCCATCGCGGGACCGCCGACCGTCATGAAGGCCACGATCGGGATCAGCGTGATCAAGGTCAACCGGGTGGCCAGCGACAGGTCGCCGAGCACGGCCGCGGTGTCGTCGGCGGCGGCGTTGCGGCTCAGCCGCGGCATCACCACGGTCAGCACCGTCACGCCGATCATGCCGAACGGCAGCATCAGGACCAGCCAGGTGTAGTTGTAGATCGCGGGGCCGGACGCCGCCGCGCTGCTGGCGATCTGGTTGCCGACCACCAGGCCGAGCTGGCTGATCAGCACGTAGAGCACCATTGCGGCGGCCATGGTGCCGAAACGCTTGAGCCGCTGGTCGATTCCCCACAGGGGGCGCAGGTCGACGCGCTGGCGTCGCAGCGCCACCAGCAGCAGCCCGGTTTGGGCGAACACACCCAGCGTGGTGCCGACGGCGAGCACCAGCAGCTTGGCGTTGCCCATCCGGACGGGATCGACCGACAGCTCACCGGGAACCAGCGCGTAGACCGCCAGCGTGACCAGTGCGACGACATTGTTGAGGACCGGCGCCCACGCCGTGGGGCCAAATACGTTGCGGGTGTTCAGGATTGCCATGAACACCGACGTCAGCCCGTAGGCGAGGACCTGGGGGAGTAGCAGGTAGGCGAACGCGATGGTCAGCGGCTCGTTGACCTGTGGGTGGCGGCCCAGCATCAGCCGCACCAGCAGCGGGGCGGCTACGACCGACAGCGCGGTGGCGAAGACCAGCAGCGCCGTGGTCAAGGTGACCAGGCGACGCACGAACGCCGCGCCGCCGTCGGGATCGCTCTGCTCGGCGCGCGCCAGCACCGGCACGAAGATCGCGGTGAAGGTCGCCTCCAGCACCAGCGCCGCCACGAGGTTGGGCAACTGGTTGGCCACCGAGAACGCGCTGGACAACGCGGCCCCCAGGATTGCGGCCAGCAGCACCACGCGGGCGAAGCCGGTCAGCCGGCTGATCAACGTGGCGAACGCCATCCCCCACGACCGGGATACCAGCGCGGCGTCGGACAGCTCGGGTCGTCGACGGTCGATCTCGGCCGCGACGGGCGGCAGCGGACCGGTGGGCGGTGAGCCCGTCACCCGGGGATGCCGCGGCGTGGGCGGGCGGTGGTGTGGTTGGGCCTGCCGATAGGCGGGGGTCATACGCTGTGCTCTTGTTCGACCGGCTGGTCGGCGTCCTCGCCCCGGCGGGCTTCAGCGGCATGCCGGGCATCGGGCGGGTCGGGGCGATCCAGGTCGGCGGGGTCGGGCTGGCCGCGGAATCGGTGCCAGAGCCGGCGGCCGGCCAGTAGGACCAGCACAGCGGCGGCCGACAGCGTGATCGCGAACAGGACTTTGCCGTAGGCGTTGGAATGCACCGAGAGCCGCACCGGCTCGCCCAGCCGCAGACCATCCGGGGTGCGCAGGGTGACGTCGACGGCGACGCGTTGGGTGAAGTTCACCTCGATCGGGATACGCAACGGCAGGTAACCCGGCGGCAGTTCGATCTGACCGACGTCGGTGACGTTCATGCCCGGCGGCGCGTCGACATGCAGCCGCACCCGGATCGGGACGGCCAGCCCGTTGTGCAGCGCCAGCGGCAGCGGGCTGTGCTCGGTGGCCAGAGTGTAGGAGCCGCCCGGGTTGACGATCGTCACGGCGCCGAACAGGTCGTTGATTGTCTTTCCGACCACCGCCAGCCGCTGCTGGGCTAACCCGTTGCGGGTGTCCGGCGATTCGGACTGGCTCAGCGCGCGCAGCATGTCTTCGCGCAGCGGCGCGGTGTACTGGACGCCGGTCAGGCCGGTGCGGTCGTCGGTCATCAACGATGACGTCAACCCCCACAGCCGGCCGACCTGCCCGGCGATGCCGGCGGTGACGTCGTCGCTGAACTGGCCGCGAGCGGAGCTGTAGGACCGGACGCCTTCCGAAGGGTCTGTGCGGGCTGGCGGAGCCTGGTTGGCCTCGGCAATGACCGCCGGCAGCGGGCGCGGTACCGCCAAACCGGAGCGGATGGTGGTGGTCAGCGCGGTCAAGATGACTTGCGCATCGTCGGCTTGGAGGCTCCACGTCGTCGGGGGGACCAGGACCTGGGTGCGCGGGTCGTCACGGCGGAGCGCATGCCAGAAGATCGAACCCAGGGCGTCCTGGCGGCGCGCGGTCGCCGAATCGTGTCCCAGTCGAACCGTCAGCGACGGATCCAGGTAGGTCGGTGCCTCGGGGGTCGCTCCCGCTCCGGCCAGCGCGGCGCCGACGGCCGGGTCGAACGGCGCGACCGTCACCTGTGGGGATAACCGCCGGGGCGCGGTGTCGACGGCGGTCTCAGAGGAGTCCTGCGCCTCGGCGGCCGACAGGTTGGCCGCGGCGATCGCGACCGTGTTGTCGTTGGCGTTGAGCAACTTGACCGCGCGGCTGGTCAGCGGGCCGTCGGGCAGCAGCGTGGCGCCGCGGACAGAGGAGACGTCCAGGATCTTGTCGATGATGCCGTTGGCGCTCGTGGTGGCGATGGCGCTCAGGCCGGGATCGTTGACGCGCTGCAGGGCATCGAGGTCGGCTTGCGCGTAGGGGAGCGGGGCCACGCAGGTGCGGTGCGCCAGCGCCCGCAGGCGGTTCAGCCATTCGACCGCGGTGGCCTGCCCGGCGCCGGGGTGGGTGGGGGTGCCGGGCAGCTGCGCCGGGCCGTCGGGGGAGTTGGACACGACATAGCCGGCGGTCATCGCGTTGACGGTGACCAGCAGATCCGGGTCGATGGCAAGACACAGCGCGCGGCCGATGGCACCGTCCGGGTCGACGTCGTGACTGGTGGCGACTTCGGCCGAGGCCAGCAGGATGTCGAGCCGTCCGCCGCTGGCCAGTGAGGTGGCCAGGTCGTCGTCCACCAGCCGCACCGGAATGGTTCCCCCCGGCACGCCGGGAGCGAGCCTGGGCCGGTCGGCCAGCGGCCACAGCATGGTGATCAGCACCGGTTTAGAGGTGTCGGGTGCGACGGTGGAGCCGATGTCGTCGGCGCGGTCGGGCGGCACCCCGATGACGGGCAGCAGGAATCGCGCATTGTCCAGCCGGGCGGGCGCGCCGTAGTCGGGGGTGCCGTTCACGTTGACCAGGACGGGGTAGATGCCGGGTTTTTCCACGCCCAGCGAGGGCTTGGCCAATGCCCGCAGCGGGGCCGACAGGGTGAAGCCGACTTCCTGCCCGCGCTGCAGTTCGGGCGCCACCGTGAGGAAGTCCGCGGCGGCCTGGTACCCGTCGGTGTCGCCGTCCAGCGTGGTGCGCAACCCCGCGGAGGCGGTGACCGCGCCGGCGTGCTCGAGGCGGACCATGACATCGCGGACCGGACGGTCGCCGATGTTGGTCACCATGCCGCTGACGGTCACGACGGGCGGACTGGTCGTGGTGACGACGTCCGGGGTGACTTGATCGATGCGGACCCGGACAAACGGCGTCACCCCGGGCTCGCCCGCGGCCGCGGGCGGCATCACCGGCCCGGTGAGTACCGCGAGTACGGCCACGATGGCAAGCACGGCGGCGATGCGCGCCGGGCCGGCCCAACGCAGACGCGGAGCTGTCACGGCCCCGGTCCGTGGCCGTTCTTCCGGCTGGCGGCCGGTTTGTCAGAATGCCGAGTCCGCGAGTGCGTCTGCGGGCGGCGGCGCGGCGAGGTGGGCGGCAGCGGCGGAAGCGCGGCCGGACCGTCGCTTTGCAGCTTGTCGATGAGCTCGTCGGCCACCCGGGCCAGGCGGCGCTCGTCGGCGTAGGCAAGCCGGGACGGTAATTCCTTCATCGGCACCCAGGCCACCTCGGCGACCTCGAGGTCGTCGTCGGATAGTTCGCCCCCGGAGAAACGCATCAGATAGTGGTGCACGGTCTTGTGCACCCGACGGCCGTCGGTGACAAACCAATAGTCGATGCGGCCCAATGCGGCCAGCACGCTGCCCCGGATGCCGGTCTCTTCGGCTACTTCTCTAATGGCGGTCTGCTCGGCGGTCTCACCGAGTTCGATGTGTCCTTTGGGCAGCGACCACAGCATCCGCCCGCGCCGGTCAATGCGTCCGATCAGGCCGGCGACCTGCGATTCGCGCGGTCCGTCGAGACCGTCGATGACCAACCCGCCGGCCGAGGTCTCGTGGACGGTGCGCAGCTGGTCCGGCTCGCGGCGAGACGCGCGGGACCGGCGCGATTTGGTGGCCGTCGAGTCACCGGTCACTTGACCGGCGGTCTGGTTCTCGGACGGAGACGCGGCGCCACGGCCCCGGCGCCGTCCCCGGCGCCGACGCGGTTTGCCTTGTTCGCCGTCCGACACCCAAGCGATAGTAGCTGGCACGGCATGTTCTCCCGGAGATACTCGCCGCTGGGTGAGTGCTCGACGTCGCGGCGGAATGCGTCGCTTCAGAGCGGGCCGACCGCCCGGGCGATGACGAAGCCGGGGATGAAGATGAGCAATGAGAGTGGACCCGACAGGGTGCCCAGCAGCATTCCCCGGCGATGACGTGCGGGGCTCCTCACGGGGGCTTTTCGTCTACGGCCGACTAGGCTGATCGAACGTGCCAGACGTCGCCCAGGATGCCGAACTGCTGACCGCCGCCGCGGTCGCCCTGAATCGCCATGCACCCATGCTGGCCGAGCTCGGCTCCGCGTTCGACGCCGCCGGCCACGAGCTCTACCTCGTCGGCGGTTCGGTACGGGATGCATTGTTGGGCAGATTGAGTCCCGACCTGGATTTCACCACCGACGCGCGCCCCGAGCAGGTGCAACAAATCCTGCGGCGGTGGGCCGACAACCTGTGGGACACCGGGATCGAATTCGGCACCGTGGGCGTCGGCAAGGGCGATCACCGCCTCGAGATCACCACCTTTCGCGCCGACACCTACGACCAGGTGTCCCGCAACCCCGAAGTGCGCTTCGGCGATCGCCTCGAAGACGATCTGGTGCGCCGGGACTTCACGGCCAACGCGATGGCCGTGCGCATCACGCCGGAGGGCCCGGGCGAATTCCTCGACCCCCTGGGCGGCCTGGCGGCACTACGCGCGCGGGTGCTGGACACTCCCGCCGCGCCCGAGGTGTCCTTCGGCGACGACCCGTTACGGATGCTGCGCGCGGCGCGGTTCGTTTCGCAGCTCGGCTTCGGTGTCGCGCCGCGGGTGCGCGAGGCGATCGACCGGATGGCCCCGCAGCTGTCCCGAATCAGCGCCGAACGGGTGGCCACCGAGCTGGACAAACTGCTGCTCGGCGACGACCCGACGGCCGGCATCGATCTGTTGGTGCAGACCGGCATGGGCGATGTGGTGCTGCCCGAGGTCGGCGGCATGCAGATGGCCATCGACGAACACCACCAACACAAGGACGTCTATCAACATTCGCTGACCGTGCTCCGCCAGGCGATCGCCTTGGAAGACGACGGCCCGGACCTGGTGCTGCGCTGGGCCGCGCTGCTGCACGACATCGGCAAGCCCGCCACGCGCCGCCACGAACCCAACGGCGGGGTGAGTTTTCACCACCACGAGGTCGTCGGCGCCAAGATGGCCCGAAAGCGGTTGCGGGCGTTGAAGTATTCCAAGCAAATGGTCGAGGACATCTCGCAACTGGTGTATTTGCATCTGCGGTTTCACGGCTACGGCGACGGCAAGTGGACGGATTCCGCGGTGCGCCGCTACGTCACCGATGCCGGCCCGCTGCTGCCCCGGCTGCACAAGCTGGTGCGAGCCGACTGCACCACCCGCAACAAGCGGCGGGCCGCGCGGCTGCAGGCCAGCTATGACCGGCTGGAGGAGCGCATCGCCGAACTGGCCGCCCAAGAAGACCTCGCCCGCGTGCGCCCCGATTTGGACGGCAACCAGATCATGCAGCTGCTCGGCATCCCGGCCGGCCCGCAAGTCGGTGAGGCGTGGCGATTCCTCAAGGAGCTGCGGTTGGAGCGCGGCCCGCTGGACCGCGACGAGGCGACCGCGGAGTTGTTGGCGTGGTGGGAATCTCGGGGGAACGAGTAGCGGTAGGCACGCGTCCGAATACGCATGGATTACTGTTTGGCCGGCGACGACGGTGCGGCCGCCATGTGGCATGGGCAACCCGATCTCGACTTGGACCACGACGGCCGCTTCGAATCGATCGGGCTCGATTTCGACCACGACGGGCTGCGTGACGACGCACTCGCGGATCTCGACGGCGACGGTCTCGTCGACCACGTCGTGCTGGACCTCGACAACGACGGCAGTCCCGAGGCGTATTTCACCGACGACGGTTCCGGAACGTGGGCGGTGGCGACGGACCGGGGCGGCCAACTGCGCTGGTTCGGCCTGGATGGCGTCGAGCACACCGGCGGTCCGTTGGTCGACTTCGACGGCCATGGGCGCGCGGATGCCCGTCTTGTCGATACCGATGGCAACGGGCTGGCCGACCGGGTGCTGCGCTCTGACGAAAACGGTGTGACCGGATACGTCGACACTGACGGCGACGGCAAATGGGATGTCCGGCTGACCGATTCGGACGGCGACGGCCTGGCTGACGGCGCGAGCGCGCTCTGAGGACGGGTTGGTGATGTAACTTCGCGTGTCACCGCGAACGCGATGCAACTTCGCTACCTGAGCGTTTCGTTTCTCGTTGCCGAGGCCGGTGGCGATCCCTGGTCTGTCGACGCCGGCCTGCAGGCCGGACGGCCGGCGCAGATCTCCGCTCTGGCGAGAGCTTTCCGCGACGCCGGCGTGAGCACCGCCGAGGCGGCCATCGCCTTCGAGGCCGCCCGACGGCGTTTCGAGGCATCGTGGAATCACCGCGACGGCGAGCACCCGATCAACGGCGCCGACGAGGTGCAGCGCGTGACGCGGTCGCTGGGGTTGCAGGCTGCGCAATTACCAGTGATCGCAATCGATTTGGAGAACATCGCGGCGGTGCTGGCCGAGGCGCAACGAACCTCCGCGGGGTACCTGGCGGCATTGGAGTACGACCTGGAGGACATCGACGACGAGATTTGCGAGATGCTCGCCGACGACGATATGTGTCGTGCCGACGCTCTACGCGGGGACGCAGTCACCGAAACGCAGGCAGTCGTATTCGCGGTCCGCCAGATACGCGACCAGTATTCCGGCGCGCTGGCCGCTGGCTTATCTGCTCTGCGTGTGGAGGGGGCCGACCCGGCGGAGATCCAAGGCGTCGACGAGCTGTCGATTCCGCTGCCGGACAGCGATCCTGGGCGGGTCGCACGATGGTGGGAATCGTTGAGCGCCAGTCAAAAACAGCTACTGATCGAGCAGCACCCTATCGAGCTGGGAAACCTCAACGGCATACCGGCCGACGTCCGTGACCCGGTCAATCAGGCGGTGATGAAAGACGATCTGCGCAGGGTCGAAGATGTCGCCGGTCGGCGTGCGCTGGTTCCCTCGGCGCTTCGGGACAGCGCGCTGAACAACCGGGACGTCGACATCTTCACCCATCCCGGCGATTACGGGCTGTGCGCTACGGACATCACCCGGTACCAGAACGCGGTGAAAACCAACGACTTCCTCCAGCGCGACAAGGGGCCTGATGGGCTCCGCGTCATGCTGTGGGCGTACGACCCGCTGGCGTTCACCGGCAAGGGCAGGGCGGCCATCGCGATCGGCAACCCGGACAAGTCCCGCAACACGGCCGTCATCGTCCCGGGCACCAATAGCAGCGTCAGGGGAGGATGGATGTCCGACGGGACGGACGACGCCATCAACCTCTACCAGCAGGCTGCGAGGGCCGACCCCCAGCATTCCACCGCGGTGGTGGCCTGGATGGGTTATGACGCACCCGAATTCGAGACACGTTGGCAGCAGGCCATCACCGACCCGTCGAACCTGGAACAGGTCGGTACCCCATGGCGAGCGCGACAGGCGGGGGCGTTGCTGGCCGCCGACGTCAACGGCCTTGCCGCCACGCACGACACGTCGACGCCGAAGCATGTCACCGTTCTCGGGCATTCCTACGGTTCCACGACCGTGGCCGACGCATTCGCCCACAGCGGCATGCATGCCGATGACGCCGTGCTAACCGGTTGCCCGGGAACCGATTTGGCGCGCACCGCGGCAGACTTTCATCTTGACGGCGGCAGGTTGTACGTGGGCGCCGCTTCGACCGATGCGATCAGCTGGATAGGCGCGTCGGGCAGTGGCCTTCCGAACGGACTGAACGCGGCGCTGCACCAGCCGCTGGGCCCGCTGGCCGGGCTCGGCACAGACCCGGTTCATTCGGGATTCGGGTCGGTGCGGTTTCACGCCGAAGTCGCCGGCTCACGCAGCGTCATGCCGTGGTTCACCGACCACTCGCATTACTACGACGTGGGCAGCGAATCACTGCACAACATCACCGAGATCGTGACCGGGCGCGGTGATCAGCTGGCCGGGGAAGGCATGCTGGCGCCCCAACGAGCCGCGGCGCGTGTCGCCATTCCGCTCCAGTTGCACACGCCATTGGGGACGGTTTCGTTACCGCATGTCGGGGTCCAGCTGCCCGTCACTGTCGATCCAGAATGGGATCGGCCGGCGCGGTCGGTCACCACTGGTCATGGGTTTTAAGCGGCGCCAGCCGGGACAGCAATGGTGAATTGACCGCCCGGTATTCCGCATTTAGCCTGATCAAAGCGACTGTGCGCTGAAGACTATGTAGGCAACGCGCATGGATTGAAATTTGGAAGGAGTGCCGATGTTCGTCGATACGGATCTTTTGCACTCCGGGGGTGACCAGTCACACCGCGCGGGCGGGCACGCCCAGGACGGGGCGGATCAGCTGGCTGGCGGAACCGTGGCATCGGGGATGTTCGGTGATTTCGCCGCGGCCGACGCCTTTCACAGTGCGGTCGCCGCCGCACATGACCAGCACGTGAAAACGCTTCAGGGACATAGCGAGACGCTCACGGGAGTGGGCACCAAGGCGCACACCGCGGCCAACGGGTTCACCAATATGGATAAAAACAACGCCGCCGAAATGCACGCGCTGCGACCGAGTTCCGGTCCTTCAACACAGAAGTTCTAAGGAACGCCCGTGACGGAGGGCTGACACGAGCGGCAGTGACCAAGCCTTGGCTCGGGTCGCACACACGGATGGCGCTGCAATGCTCTACAACGCAGCTGCCGAGCCGCCTCTTGAAGCGTAGTACCGGGATGCAGTTCGCGCGTTAGCAATCGCCTACGAAAGCCTGTCGCCCATGGGAAGCAAAGGAGTAACCAGCGATCAGAATCGCGCGCTGTTCTTGACGACGCCAACGCGCGGGACGCGTCCATGAAGCAGCTACGCAACGGTGGCTGAGTGCAGTGCTGCGGCACAAGATTCGCGCGACCTACAAGCTTCACCGGAGTAACGGTTATAGGGGGCAGGCGCGCAACGCCTACCCGAACGGCTGCGGCGGTAGCCCTGTCGCCCGCTTGCCGATCTGCTCCTCAGGACGACTTAATCACTGCGTCCGGAGCAGGTTCATTGTGTTCGGATGCGGCGAAATCGCGGCGCGCGGTGAATTGCTTGCTGTCTGATCGCCTGCTCCACTATTGATTAGGGAGCGGGACACCGGAAAGGTTTGGAAGGTGTCGTGTAACGGGGTTTGCGGGACATGAGGAGGACCTGTGGTGGGAGATCTGCCTTCGAGCCATCGTGAGGGGCAAGCTGGCCCACCACCCGCGGGCAGTTGGCCGCCACCGCATTTCCCGCAACCAGTGTCTCGTCCACGCCCATGGTTGGCGATCGCGGTAGTCGTTACCGCCGCAGTGGCTGTCGCCGCGTTAGTCGTAGCACTGATGCGACCGACCACTGTGCACTCGTCAGCGACCACCACTGCGACGCCTACCCACACGCCAGCGGAGACCGCCGCAGCTCAGCAGCAGTTGTGTGACACATACAACCTGGCGGCGCGCGCCGTGCAAGTTGACACCAATGGCAGCGATAAAGCATTGGCGCGCATCGCACTTACGAATTCGGCCAGCCTGCTGTTCAACGTATCGAAGGATCCAGCCCTCGACGAGCAACACCGTAGCGCTGCTCAGGCTCTAGCGATGGCATACCTGACGGACACGGCGAAAAGCAGCGAGGGAGCCGCTACCGCGGCGGAATTTCAAGAGGCGGTTGCCGATGTGAACGCTAAAGACGCCGCAATGAAAAAGGTCTGCGGTGGCGGTTGATCTCCCTCCTGGCACGTGGACTGCGGCGCTGATCGGGCCATGGTGGCCAGCACCGTCGACAGCTCTTCGGGCTGGCGCCCAGCACTGGAGCCAAGAGTGCGGAGAGCAGCAGCTGTATGCGCAGAACCTGCGCACTCAGTGGACAGCTTTCGCCGCAAATAATAAAGGGCATACAGCAGACGACCTGATATCCAGATTTCAGCAAGGAGAAAAGCTTCATCTGGATCTCGCCGAGAAGTACCAGACCAAGGCGTCGGCGTTTAATTCCGGTGCCGACGCCATTGACTATGCGCGAAGTCGCTTATCGGACATAGCGAATGCGGGAAACAAAGAGATCAATGACATCCTGGCATCAAAAAAGCTTCCCCCGGAGAAGTTAGCGGAGATACAGGCTGTTCAGGCACGCTGCAACGCCGACGCCGCGAATGCCAGTCGGGACGCGACTGACAAGATGATGGCGGCCACGCAAAAGATTCTCGATGCTGAAGGCATTGGCGGTAACGCCCGCAGCTGGGCGCAAGCAAACGGATTCGATGTTGGGGATGCCAAAGCGCCGAACCCGATAAGTCAGCAGGACTTGAATCCGGGGGGCGGCGGTGTGGGCGGTGCCAATCGCGGTGGCGGCGGTGGTGCCGAGGGGCCTCAACGAGCGCCGGCGGCGGGCGTCGTCAATAGGGGAGGGGCTGGAACCAAACCAGGCGGCGTCCACGGTGCGGGCGGCCAGCAGGCGGTTCCCGCAGCAGGCACTTCTAACTGGAATGGTGGCGCACCCCTGCCAGGCGCACAACCAGTGGCTCCGACGGGCCCGTCACTGCCAAGCGGCGGCGGACCAGTATCGCCCGCAATGCCAGGCGTACACGGCGGCGGAATGCCAATGTCGCCGGCCGCTCTGGGTCAAAGCGGCCAACCTGGACTAGGGCAAGCCTTCACGTCCGGCCTCGCGACCGGGCAGGCGACGGGGCCTGGCGGGCAAGCGTTTACGGCGGGCCCGATACAAGCGATGGAGGCCGGGGGACCTCAAACGCCTCAGGCGGTACCAGCGGGGACGCCGACCATCCCCAGCGCGGGGGCATTCATCCCGACAGGCACGCCAGTAGACGCACCCCCAGCCGCGGCCCCCGCGGCGACGACCATCGGGGCAGGCACCTCAGTTGCGCCGGTGATGACCGGTGGCTCATGGTCGTCGCCCGCGCCGACCCTGGGCGGCGGATCTTCCATTCCCTCAGGGTCGTTGCCCGCCTACGGTTCCGACCTGCGCCCGCCGGTGGTTGCGCCTCCATCCGTGCCTTCTGTACCGGCCGGCCCCGTCTCGGGTGCACCGGTAGTTTCTTCGCCGGCATCATCCCCATCCGCGGGCGGACCGCTTGTTTCTCCGGTAGAGCGGACGGCCTCCGGGACCGCCGTGGGCCAGGCCGGTGCGGGTTCGTCGACGATGGCCGGCGCATCGGCAGCGTCTGCGGCTACCGGTGCGACCGCCGGCGCGGCGTCCGCTAGGACGGCCGAACAACAGCGGCTCCAGCGTTTCGTCGACGCGGTGGCCCGGCAGGAGCCGCGGCTGTCGTGGGCGGCGGGGCTGCGCGACGACGGCGCCACGACGCTGCTTGTCACCGACCTCGCTGGCGGCTGGATTCCCCCGCACGTCCGGTTGCCCGCCCACGTCACCCTCCTCGAGCCGTCGGCACGACGCCACGATGCCAACGTGGTGGATCTGCTCGGCGCCATCACGGTCGCCGCTGCCCATCACGCCAACACATATGTTGGTGAGCCCGGCCCCGACGAGCCCGCACTCAGCGGTGATCGACCTGCCCGCTCGGCCGCGCCCGAAATCGATGAGCTTGGGCCCACCCTGGTGGATGCCGTGCGCCGCCGGGACGGCCTTCCGCGTATCGCGCAGGCTTTGGCCGCGCCGGCGGTGCGAAAAACGGGTGTCCTCGACAGCGAAACGGCGCTGCTGCGCGAATTCGTCGCCGATATTCAGCACTCGGTGCTGAGCGCATACCCTCATCACGACCCAGCTGTCGTCGGCGATTGGATGCTTTTGGCGGCCATCGAGGCGCTGATCGACGAGCATGAATACCTTGCGAATTACCACCTGGCTTGGTTTGAGGCGATCAGTCATAGGAGCGGTTCGTAGTTACCCGCAGTAGTTGGGTGAATAGCTTTGCCGAAGTTTTGTGCCAAAATTGCCGTACCAGCGCTCGACCGCACCAGCATGAAGCGTTCGGGGGCTTTGCGACCGGGGTGGAGGTGAGATTGTGAATCAGCCGATCAGTCACGACTTTGCGACTACTACCGGGTTGACCAGTGGAATGCCATTTCCACCCCCGCAGCCGGGCCCCGGTCACCCACCCGGCGCGTCGCCTGTGGACGGCGCCGGCGGCGCATTAACCGGAGTCGGCAACGCCGGTGTCCCAAAAGACGCAGCAGATGCTGCGGAAGCCGACGCTGACCGCCGCGCCCACGCCGCCGACGCCGCGGCGAAGTTCCCGGCCAATGAGGCGAACGGGCAGCAGGAAATGCAGATGATCCAGCAGATGCTGCAGAGCGTTACCGGAGCGCTCGGCGGCGCGATAGGTGGCGTCATGGGTCCCATGACGCAGCTCCCGCAGCAGGCGATGCAGGCGGGTCAGAGCGCGCTTCAGCCGCTGATGAGCGCGGTGCAGGGCGGCGCCCACGGTGTCGGGCTGGCCAGCGACGCGCACCTGGTCGACAGCGTCGGCAGCGGCGGCGGCTCCGGACTGGGGACCGGCGCCGGCGGCGGCGGTGGTCTTGGCGGTGGCGGCACGACCCCGGCCAGCTCGCTGGGCCCGCCGCCCGTGCCGACGTCGTCCCCGCCGACCACACCCGCGGGCGCCAAGGCGGCGATGATGCCGCCGATTGGTGGAACGCCCGCCGCGACCGGGCAATCCGGTATGACCGGCATGCCGATGATGCCGCCGGGCGCGATGGGCCACGGCGGCGAGGGCGGCACTAAGGACAAACCGGTCGAGAAGCGGGTCACGGCCCCCGGCGTGCCCAACGGCCAGCCGGTCAAGGGCCGCTTGACCATCCCGCCCAGCGCCCCGGGCAGCAAGTCCGGCGAGGCGAAGCCGACCGTGGTCACCAATAGGCCCAACCGCCGGATCGTGATCATGCCGTCCGAGGACGAGCCGAAAGAATAACTTCTCACCCCATCGAAAGGTGAGTGGTAGGGCAGTTCGCGCGGCAGTAGTGTCGCTACGTAAATCGCGGCCGACCGGTGCCAGTGTGCGGGTCAATTGGGTTGCTCGTTATTGACAGCAGAACCGTCGATGCGGGCATGCTATTGGTACGTCTGCAGCGACCGCGGAATACGCGGCCAGAAGGGTGTGGGAGTACTAGCGCGAGTGTCCGGCAAGGATGCGGCGCCGCGAGGGCGCATAAGTGGATCAGGGCGGGGAGGCCGGTGACCGATCCCCTCAAAGTCCAAGCGGTCACGGCGTTGTCTCGCGCCCACAATCTGTTCGCGGGAGCCGTCACGGGCGACGGCATCGTTGACACACCGGCGCAGGTGCAGGCTCAGGCGGAGGCGGCAACGCGCCGCACCGGTGACCTGCCGGGCGCGGCGGCGACGCGGTCGGCCGCCTCGATAGCGCAGTTGGCGCGGTTGGCGCATTCCGACCGTGCGCTAGGACAGCTCATCGCCGCCGCGAGGGCCGACCATGCGCAGGGCCACGCGGCGACGCGGACGGTACTCGACTCGGCCTTGACGGACATGACGCCGGCCGCCGATACGCCGATGGGCCGCCGCGAGGCGGGCGCCCGCATGGCGGCCCGACTGCGGGCCCAACATCGTCATGTCGCGGGATCGCGTCGGCGGGCAAGGCTGCTCGCGCGCAGGTTCCGACGCTTGCACTACCTACGAGGGCGGTCGATGCACAGCAACCAGGCCGGCGGCCGCCCGGCGGTGTTGGCGGCTATCCGTAAAGCCTTGGATATCAAGGGAATTAATGATCCGGCGGCACGCGCTCGCTGGGAACGCGGCATGGACCTGGTGGCCCGCCGCGAATCCAGCTACGACGCAACCGCGGTCAACGGCTGGGATTCCAACGCGGCTCGGGGCACGCCGAGTAAGGGTGCCTGGCAATTCATCGCGCCGACGTTCGCGGCGTATCACCAGCCGGGGACCTCGCGCGATATCCACAATCTGGTGGCCCAGGCGTGCGCGTTCATCAACTATGCGATGGGCCGCTACGGCGTGGCCGTCGACGCGTCGAATTTGGCTGATCGGATTCAGCAGGCCGATCCTCACCGAGCTCCCAAGGGGTACTGAGCATGCCGCTGAGTTTGTCTAACCGCGACCAGAACTCTGGGCACCTGTTCTACAACCGGCGGCTGCGCGCGGCGACCACTCGCTTTTCGGTGCGCATGAAACACGACGACCGCAAGCAGACCGCCGCCTTGGTGTTGTCGGTGCTGCTGGTAGCCATCGCCTGCGGCTGGATGCTGCTGCTGAACGTACTGAAACCCACTGGCATTGTGGGAGATTCGGCGATCATCGGCGACCGCGATTCCGGGGCGCTCTATGCCAAGATCGACGGCAGGCTCTACCCGGTGCTGAATTTGACATCCGCGCGGCTGGCGACGGGCACGGCGAATCAGCCGACGTGGGTGAAACCCGCCGAGATAGCGAAGTATCCGACGGGGCCGCTGGTCGGCATCCCGGGCGCGCCGGCGGCGATGCCGGTACATCGGGGTGCGACGTCGGCGTGGGCGGTGTGCGACACGGCGGGACGGCCGCGCAGCCCGGAACGACCGGTGGTGACCTCGATCGCCGGCGTACTCGACGGGTTCGACCGCGCGACCCCGCTGAGTGACGACGCCGGAATTCTGGTCACGTTCGAGGGCAACACCTTTGTGATCTGGGGCGGCAAGCGCTCGCAGATCGATCCGTCGAACAGGGCTATCACGCTGAGCCTGGGGCTCGACCCGGGAGTGACGCTGCCGGTAGAGATTTCGCGGGCCCTCTATGACGCGCTGCCCGCGACCGAACCGCTCGGCATACCCGCGGTGCCCCTGGCGGGCACGCCGTCGACGTGGGTTTCGGGATCACAGGTCGGCGCGGTGTTGCAGGCCCAGACCGCCAGCGGCGGCAAGCAGTTCTACGTGCTGTTGCCCGACGGGGTGCAAAAGGTCACCAGCTTCGTCGCCGACCTGTTGCGCAGCGCCAACTCCTACGGCTCGACCGCACCCCGCGTGGTGGCGCCCGACGTGCTGGTCAACATCCCCGAGGTGTCCTCGCTGGCGGTGGACTACTACCCGACCAAGCGTCTGAATTTCGTTGACACCGCGGCCGATCCGACCACCTGCGTGGGCTGGCAGAAGGGCTCGACGGATCCGCAGGCGCGGGTTGTGGTCTACAACGGACGGGGACTTCCCACGCCGTCGTACCTGGACAACCGCATTGTCCATCTGGTGCGTGATGACCGGGACCCGGCGTCGGTGGTCGCCAACCAGGTGCTGGTGCTGCCGGGGGCGGCGAACTTCGTGACGTCGACCAGCGGCGTGGCGACCTCGGACTCCCGGGAGTCGCTGTTCTGGGTTTCCGACAACGGGGTGCGGTTCGGCATCAACAACGACGACACGACGTTACGCGCGCTCGGGCTCGACGCGGGTTCGGCGGTGCAGGCGCCGTGGCCGCTGCTGCGAACCTTCGCCGCGGGCCCGGCACTGTCAAGGGACGCGGCGCTTTTGGCGCGGGACACCGTGCCGGCGCTCGGCCAGGTGGCTGTGGTGACGACATCGGCGAAGCCGGGAGGCTAGAGAATGTCCAAGAAAGCGTTCCCCATCAACCGCGTCAAAATCGAGCCGCCGAAACCGGTTCGGGTAGCACCGAGCGCGCCGATCGCGTTGCCGGAACGCGAGCCGCGCAACATCTGGGTGATGATCGGTGTGCCGGCGCTGATCGTCGCGCTCATCGGCACCATCGTCATGCTCTATGTGTCCGGTGTGCGCAGCCTGACCACCGGCTTCTTCCCGCTGATGGGCATCGGCGCCTTTAGCATGCTGGCCTTCTCCGGCCGCTTCGGCCGCGCCCGCAAAATCACCTGGGGCGAAATGGAAAAGGGCCGTCGACGCTATCTGCGTGACCTCGACGGCAACCGCGACGAGATCCAGACCGCCGTGTGCGCCCAACGGGAATGGCAGAACTTCGTGCACGCCGACCCGCGCGGGCTCGGCGCCATCATCGGCGGCCCCCGGATGTGGGAACGCGGCCGCGGCGACGCGGACTTCCTCGAGGTGCGGCTCGGCACCGGCGTGCAGCACGCTCCGGACTCGGTGCTGTCGGTGACCTGGCCCGACATCGCCTCGGATGAGGAGCTCGAACCCGTCACCGGGCAGGCGCTGCGCGATTTCATCTTGGAACAGCGCAAGATTCGCGACATCGCCAAGGTGGTCAACCTGCGCTCGGCGCCCGGCTTCAGCTTCGTCGGCGAGGACCTGGACCGGCTCCGGTCGCTGATGCGCTCGGTGCTGTGCTCCCTGGCGGTCTTCCACAACCCGCGCGACGTCAAGCTGTTGGTGGTGACCCGCAATCCGGAGGTGTGGTCGTGGATCGTGTGGCTGCCGCACAACCTGCACGACGAACTGTTCGATGCGTGCGGGTTTAGGCGCCTGGTCTTCGCGACGCCCGAGGAACTCGAAGAGACCCTCGGTGCCGAGCTGCACATGAAGGGCAAGCGCGGCGCATGGACACCGCTGGCTGCGGCCAGCCCCACCGCCATGGGTTCTGCCCTGGAAACCGGCACGGACACAGTCGATCTGGGCCCGCACCTGGTGATCGTCGACGACAACACCGGCAGCCCTGACGCGTGGGAGAGCGTGGTCGGTCAGGTCGGCAAGGCGGGGATTACGCTGCTGCGCATCGCTTCCCGGATCGGCACCGGCGTGGGCTTCGCCCCCGACCAGGTATTCGACCTCAGCGAACGCCACAGCTCACCCAACGGCTCGACCAATGGCGAAATCGCCCTGCACCGCAACGGCTCCGACGCCGACGGTGAAGACGACCGCCCGGCGCCCCTGCTGCGGGTACGCAACAAGTTCTTCGCCCACGCCGACCAGCTATCCGTGCACCGCGCCTACCGCTACGCGCGGGCGATGGCCCGGTGGTCGCCGACCAGCCGCAGCGAGATCGACGACTCGGTCAGTGGCGCAACCGAATTGCTGCGAGCCCTGGGCATCAACGACCCGCGCGAATTGGACGTCGATCGACTGTGGGCCGAGCGGCGGGGACGCGGCGACGAGCGCTGGTGCGAGGTCCCGGTCGGCGCCAAACCCAACGGCGAGCTGCAGAACATCATCATCCGCGCGAAAGACTTCGGCGGCTTCGGGTTTCACTCCGTGGTGATCGGTACCAGTGGCTCGGGTAAGTCGGAGTTCTTCCTGTCGTTGGTCTACGGCATCGCGCTGACCCACTCCCCGGAGACCTTCAACGTCATCTTCGTCGACATGAAGTTCGAGTCGGCGGCACAAGACATCCTGGGCATCCCGCACGTGGTGGCCGCGCTGTCGAACCTCGGCAAAGACGAACGACACCTGGCCGAGCGGATGCGCAGGGTCATCGACGGCGAGATCAAGCAGCGCTACGAGCTGTTCACCTCGGTGGGCGCCCGTGACGCCAACGACTACGAGGAGATCCGGCTCGCCGGGCGCGATCTGCCGCCGGTGCCGGTGCTGCTCGTCATCGTCGACGAGTACCTGGAGCTGTTCGCCAACCACGAGAAGTGGATCAACCTCATCATCCACATCGGCCAGGAGGGCCGCGGCGCCAACGTCTTCTTCATGCTGGGCGGGCAGCGCCTGGATCTGTCTTCGCTGCAAAAGGTCAAGTCCAACATCGCCTTCCGCATCGCCCTGCGCGCCGAGTCCGGTGACGACAGCCGCGAGGTGATCGGCTCCGACGCCGCCTACCACCTGCCGTCGAAGGAAAACGGTTTCGGTCTGCTGAAGGTGGGACCGCGCGATCTCGAACCGTTCCGCTGCTTCTATCTGTCCGCTCCGTTCGTGGTACCGAAGACCAAGGAGGTCGCTACCACTGTCGACATGACGTTGACCAAGCCGCGGTTGTACAACTGGCAGTTCCAGCCGCTGGACGCCTCCGACGCCACGGCACTGGAGGCCGCCGCCGCAGTCGACGCCGAGCCCGACGAATTCCTTTATTACGACGACGGTTTCAAGCGGAAGAAGATCGTCGACGTCCTGCGGGAGTCGCTGCACAACGTGCCGCACCGCTCGCCGCGCCGTCCGTGGCTGGAGCCGCTGGAGGAGCCGGAGACCATCGACGCCCTGGTCGCGGGCTACCGGGGCAAGCCCTGGCACGTCGACTACGGCCGCAATCCCGGGCTGATGTTCCCGGTGGGTGTCATGGACATCCCCGAAGAGTCCAAGCAGGTCGTGCATGCGGTGGATGCATTGCGCAGCAACGTGATCGTGGTGGGGGCCAAGCAGCGCGGCAAGACCACCACGCTGATGACGCTGATGTGCTCGGCCGCAACGATGTACAGCCCGTCGCGCGTGACGTTCTTCTGCATCGGCGGGGCGACTCTCGCCCAGGCCGCCTCGCTGCCGCACGTCACCGACATCGTGTCGCCGAAAGACGCCGAGGGCATCGAGCGGATCTTGAGCAGCATGGACGCCCTGATCGACGCCCGCGAGGATTCGTTCCGGCGCCTCAAGATCGATCTCGACGGTTTCCGCGAACGCCGGTTCGGTCCGGGCAGCGACGGCCTGGGCGGCACCGACGCCAACGACCCGTTCGGTGACGTGTTCGTGGTGGTCGACGACTACGACGACCTGTACTCGAAAGACACCGTGCTCGGCGATCGCATCATCTCGTTGAGCAGCCGCGGCCCCGAATACGGGGTGCACGTGATGTGCAGCGCCGGTGGCTGGATTCACGGGCAGCGGCAGAGCCTGCTGCAAAACGCCACCGCCCGAATCCAATTGCGACTGGCCGACCCGAGTGAAAGCCAGATGGGCCACTCGTCGCTCGAGTCGCGGGACGCGGCACGGCGGACGCTGAACCGGCCCGGCTTCGGCCTGACGGACAGCTTGCACGAGCTGCGGGTGGGTGTGCCGGCACTGACCGATCCCGCCACCGGCGCCGTGGTCAGCATCGTCGACGTGGGCGCCCGCATCGCGGACGTCGCCGGGGTCACCAAGCACGCCACCCTGCAGCGACTGCCGCAGCGGGTGGCGCTCAGGGCGATTCTGGACTACGAGGCCGCCCACCCCAGCGCCCTTCCATCCCAAGACCTCTCGATCAGCTTCGCCATCGGCGAGCGTCACGAACTGGGCCCGGTCCCGATCAAGCTGCGCGAGAGCCCCGGATTGATGATCCTGGGACGGCAAGGGTGCGGAAAGACCATGTCGCTGGTGGCCATTGGCGAAGCCATCATGAACCGATTCAGCCCCGAAGAGGCGCAGCTGACGCTGATCGACCCCAAGACCGCACCGCATGGACTGCGCGATCTGCACGGACCCGGATACGTCAGCGCGTACGCCTACGACCAGGACGAGATCGACGAGGTGATCACCGCCCTGGCGCAGCAGGTACTGCTGCCCCGGCTGCCCCCGAAAGGCCTGAGCCAGGAGGAGTTACGGGCGCTCAAGCCGTGGGAAGGTCCGCGGCACTTCGTCCTCATCGACGACATCCAGGACCTGCGCCCCGACCAGAGCTACCCACCCAAGCCGCCGGTGGGCGCGGCGCTGTGGAAGCTGATGGAACGCGCACGGCAGATCGGCTTGCACGTCTTCACCACCCGCAACAGCGCGAACTGGGCGACGCTGCAGATGGATCCGTGGATGCGCTTCCAGAACTCGGCGAAAGTGGCCCAGCTCTACATGGACAACGACCCACAGAACCGGATCAACCGGAACGTCCGGGCTCAGACGCTGCCGCCGGGACGTGGCTTGCTGGTCGGCGTCGACGGCGACGTCGAAGGTGTACTGGTCGGGCTGCCCTCGTCGGTCCTACCGCCGCAGCAGTAAGCAACTGCGCCACGATGCGCCGCGCTGACGATCGAGTGGCCCTATAAAGGCGCTGCCTGCTCCGTCAGGTTCAGCAGAACGTAGGCCATGCACATCAGGAAGTTGATCACCACCATGATCAGGCCCGCGAACATCAGCGAACGGGTGCCGCGTTGCTTGAGCCGCTTATAGCGCGCGGCGCGCGATTCGCGGTCGAGCCGGATCGCGATCAACGCGAAGTTCACGTTGATCAATTCGTGAGCGGCCAGCGGCGCGCCCTCCAGCATCTGCCGCAGCCGCTCCGGTGCCGTTCGAACACCCACCCGTTCGAAACTGTGGCACAGACGTAGCGCCCGCCGTCGGCGGAGCGCGTCGGATGGCAGCCGAAGCCGCCGCGCAAGTTGCCCTCGATCGTCCCCCCAGGGGTAAGACGGGGTCATCACAAGCGGGATTCTAAATCGCCCGGCGCGATCTTCGCGCTGCGGACACCGATGATGTCGGGAGGTATCACGTCGGCGCTCCGCCGCTCATTTGCTGAGACGTGGGCAGCTCGAAATTGTGATGCATGTTGATCACTCGGCGTTCTTCGCTGGACGACACCAGGTGGGTGAACCGGGTTGGTGCATGCCGCGCTGCAAGCCGGGAAGCACCGCGATGTCCTGGGGGCGGGCCGCCGTTGCCATGGACCGAAGCCCTTAACGCGCCCCGCGGACCAGGCGGCCGGGGCGGGCCCCGGTGTCCACGTCATTGCGGCGGGTCACCGTCCCACTGACGATGGTCGCGGCATAACCAGTGGCGCCCTGCAGGATCCGGTTCCCACCGGCGGGCAGGTCGAACGCCATCGCCGCCGGGTGCAGGGTCAGGGCGTCCATGTCGATGACGTTGATGTCGGCCTTCTTGCCCGGCTCGATGGTGCCGCGGTCGGTGAGGCCGAACAGATGCGCGGTGTCGCGGGACTGCTTGCGGATCACGTACTCCAGCGACAACTTCTCGCCCCGCCGCCGGTCCCGCGCCCAGTGCGTGAGCAGGAACGTCGGGTAGGAGGCGTCGCAGATCATCCCGCAATGGGCACCGCCGTCGGACAGCCCGAGCACGCCGGCGGGGTGCAGCAGCATTTCCCGGATCGCGTCGCAGTTGCCGTCTGCGTAGTTGAACAACGGCAGCATCAACATGTTGGTCGCGTCGGACTCGAGCATGAGGTCGTACAGCGTGGACAGCGGGTCCTCGCCGCGGTCCTCGGCGATGGCGGCGACGGTGCGGTCCGGGGTCGGCTCGTAGTCCGGCGGATTGCCGAGCGCATACAGCCTGCCGAGCGAGTGCTGCACCAGGGCGAACATCCCGTCGAACAACAAGGTGGGGTCGACCGGCAGGTCGTCCTCGGACAGGATCGCCGCCTTTACCGCGGGGTCGGCCAACCGCTGCGCCAGCTCGTCGCGGGCGCACTCGGCCTTCAGCCGGCGGTAGGTGGGCCGGTGGCTGAACCCATGGTGGCCTTGGAAGCCGATCATCATGCCGAATGGGCGCGCGGCGATCTGCGGGTACAGGCGAGCGCCCGCGGCGTGCGCGTCCGCCGAAAGGTCGAGCATCTCGCGCCACAATTTCGGGTCGGCGTCCACCTGGATCAGCGCGAAGGACACCGGCCGGTCGATCTCGGCGCTGAGCCGCCGCATCCAGTCCAGTTCCTTTTTGGGACCGATGATGTCCTCGCCCGCGGCCCCCTGGGGGGCCAGTTCGAACACCGCTTGACCGCCGGCCGCCATGGCGCGCCCGAGGCCGAACAGTTCTTCCTCGGCCGCGAACGTGCCGGGAACCGGTTCGCCGTCCATGGCGCGGTGGCCCATCGTGCGGGATGTGGAGAAGCCGAGCGCGCCGGCCTCGATCGCCTCGCGCACCAGTCGGCCCATCGCCTCGATGTCCTCGGGGGTCGCCGGTTCGTTGCGCGCGCCGCGCTCGCCCATCGCGTAGGCGCGGATGGCGCCGTGCGCGACCTGGCTACCCACGTCGATGGCGAACTTCTGCTTGCCGACCGCGTCGAGATACTCGGGATAGGTCTCCCAGCCCCAGGTGATGCCCTCGGTCAGGGCGGTACCGGGGATGTCCTCGACGCCCTCCATCAACTCGATCAGCCACTGCTCGGTGCCGGGCCGCACGGGCGCGAAGCCGACGCCGCAGTTGCCGGTGACGATCGTGGTGACGCCGTGGCCGCTGGACGGCTCCAACAGGCTGTCCCAACTCACCTGGCCGTCGTAATGGGTATGGATGTCGACGAAGCCGGGAGCCACCACATGCCCTGTCGCATCGATGGTTTCGGCCGCGTCGCCGCTCATCGCGGGCTGGTCGGCGGATCGGCGAACGACGTCGACGATCTTGCCGTCCTTGATGCCGAGGTCGGCTTGGTAGCGTTCCGCGCCCGTGCCGTCGACGACGGTCCCACCGATGATCTTCAGGTCGAACATGAGACTCCTCTTCGCCGTCGCGGGCTGTCTCCGGGGGCGGGCGGACGCGGTAAGGCGCTCGCAGCATTTCGCTACGGTAGGTAGCGTAACTCTTGGCGCGACGATGGCAATAGCCTCGGCCGAATTGGGCCGGCCTACAGGGAACCCTTGAGGGCGGCCACCGTCTCCAAATCATCGAGCGCCGCCACGCCGCGTCGCAGGCCTTCCACGGCGATCTCTTCGACCTGCATTCCGCCCATTCCGGTGGTGATCAGCGGGGCGACGTAGGCGTACAGCGCGGCCTGGCGGAACCGCAGCCACAGGTCGTCGCCGTCCAGCTCGGGTCCGCCGGCCGCGACCAGCGCCCGCCGGTAGTCGTCGAGGAGATCGTGCTGGGTGGCCTGGCGGTCTTCCGGAGTGAGGGCCGTGATCAAGGTGTAGGCCAATTCTCGGGAGGGGTGTCCCCGGCGCACCGCCTGCCAGTCCAGCAGCCCGCCCTTGCCGCCGTGAAAGTACATGTTGCCCGGGTGGGCGTCACCGTGCAGCACGGTGTGCGGGGGAGCGTCGATGAGGGCGGCAACGGCGCGGTAGTTGTCGGCGATGAAGGTGCCGCTGTCCAGCGGCAGGGCGGTGCGCTCGGCGAGCCGCTTGATCGACGCGTGCATGAGCGGGCCGGTCAATAACGAGGTGACGTCGCCCGACGGGGTGTACAGCCAGCCCATCGGCCCGCGCCCGTCGCGGCGCAGCCGACCCCACAAGGTGGCGTGCAGCTCGGCCAGCAGCTCGATGATCAGGCTGGCCTGGTCGGGTGACAGCGGGTGCAAGGTGTCCGGGAATTCGCACGACTCGGCCGGCAGGTCCTCCAAGACCAACAGGTACCGGCCGGTCCAGGCGTCGAACGCCGCGCCGTAGCAGTAGGGCACGCCGAAGACCTGCGGGGCCAGCTCACGGTAGAAGCGCACCTCGGTGTGTCCGAGACGTCCGAGCTCGCCCATCAGCCGGGTCGCGGCGGTCTGCGCTGCGACCTTGACGAACACCGACTCCGGGACCTGCGTGCCGGTCAGCACCAGCCGGCCGCGCGACGACGTGCCCGCGTCCCGGCTCAAGATGCGGATCGACCGAACGGTGGTTCCCATGACCCGGGACAACACCGCGGGGTCGATCTCTTCGACCGCCCGAGGCAGACCGAACCGGCCGCCCACCACCGCATCGGTGGCCACCCGGCCCGCGCCCCGGCCCAAATGAGCCGCCAGGCCGAGGATGGAGAACGCCTGTCGCACAGGGGTTTTCATGTCCATCCATCCCCGTATGCCCGGAGGTCATGGTGCTGCGCTTTTAACACCGGTGCCGGCAGGCACAACGAATCGAACGTCTGGGCATCAGACAATATACGATTATTGTCTGATCTGCGGCACCAAAGCCCGCACCACGAACTGCGCGACAAATTCTCGTTTGTCCGCAGCGGCGCGATATCGCCACGAAGGCGCCAGTAAAAACAGGGTCGTGGTGTGCAACCACTGGACGATCGACCGGAAATCGACGTCCGGATAGAGCAGTCCCGCCGCTTTCCATCGGGTGAGCAACGGACCGTAATGCCGCATCAGCAGCTCCACGAGGGGCTCGGACCCCTTCTCCAGCGCCGAGGCCACCGCGGTGCTCTCGGCGGCGAACAACGCTTCGTTCAGCGCATTGCCGTCCACCGATTCCACCCGGGCCAGCACCATCTCGGGCACCGATCGAACCGGGTCATCGGGAGCGGGCAGCGAACGCACCAATTCCGACAGCGCGCTGTCCACCCGCGTCAGGATCAGGCCCAGCAGGACATCGTCGCGCGCGGGGAAATACCGGTACACCGTCGACCGTGAAACCCCCGCCTCGTCGGCCACTTCGCCCATCCGGAATTGGGTGTTGCCGCGCCGGACGATGCAGCGGCCCGCGGCGTCCAGGATTCGGCTGCGGGCCTCCTCGTCGTCGAGGATCGCGCGGTCGTCGCCCCACCGCCGGCTCGGTTCCATGGCGGCGATGCTACTTCGATGCCTTGCGCTGCTTCGTTATTTGACGCAGACGGAATCCGGCCCGCATCGCTTCAATAGTGAATCCTGTTGCAGCGCAGGGCATTAGGCAGCCAGGAGCGGACGCCGTCCGGCTGATCAGGCGTTGCAGCCGGGCCGCGTCAGGCCGCGCCAGGTCAACGTGACGCGGGTGCCTTGCGCAGTGCGGTCGATGGCCACGTCGTCGGCGAGCGTCTCCATCAGCGGGATGCCGCGACCACGCATCTGCTGTTGGTACTGGGCCGGCTTCTTCTGTCGCCATCGGCCGCGGTCATCGACGATCACCGCCAGGATGTCCGCATCGCCGTCGTAGGCCGCCCGCACGTCGACCGTCCCGCGCTCGGCGGCGTCGACGTAGGCGAATTCCGCGGCATTGGCGATCGCCTCGTTCACCGCAAGCAGCAGATCGTTGAAGCGGTCGGCGTCGAGCGAGAAATACCGGTCGAGCCACACCCCGAACTCGACGCGGGTCCGCGCAGCGCTGCGTGCGTCGGCGGCTACCCGCGTCCGTACGAAGCGGGATCCGTCATCGATTTTCGACACGTTCTGCGGCTGATCAGAGCGTCCCATCGTCCCCAGGTGCGTCTTCATCCGGTCGCGGCTCACTCACCAGCGATACCGCTCAGCGCACCGTCGAGGCTGCTGTAGAGCGATAGGACGCTGTCGATTCCCATCAGTTTGATCGGTCGGCTGGTGGCCGACCCGTTGGCAACCACGGCGAACTGCGTCGGCGGCTCGATTTCCGCCTGCGCCGTCACCAGGACGGTCATCCCGGCGGAGGCCAGAAAGCCGACTTTGGTCAGGTCAACGATCAGCGCCGCGGGCTTGGTGGCCAGCGCGGTCTGGATGGCGTCGGCCAGCAACGGCGAGCTGAGCATGTCGACTTCGCCGGAGACGGTGAGCACAACCGCCTGATCTACCTGGTGTTTGCCCACTTCAAAAGCGGTTGGATCGACGAATTCGCCGGTTTGTTCGCCCATGGTCTATCACTCACATTCGGTCCCGTGCGGGACACCGCTAGCTCTCGAACAGCCACTGCCACGACCGGGGGCTGTTGATTCAACCCCTCGGAACACGCTTGCCTACGGAGGAGTCGCACCCCGTCGATCTGCGCTACTGAATGCAGATACAGCTACAAGTGTTTAGCCAATGGTAGGACACGCGGCGTACCCCGCTCAAAATGCTGAACGATTTTCGCCGCCGCGACGTACTCCGGATGTGCGTGACAACCGGCGCGGAAGTGGCACCGGACATCGGTCCGTGCGGGATAGGCTTCCACCGAGTTCGTTCTCGCCCTTAGGGCCGTGGCCTGCGCAAACGGGAAGGACGGTGGGCGGTGGATTCCAGTGATCGCGGAGGCGAGCCAGCCGGTGTCGAGGGGCCCGAGGAGCCGTCACAAAACAGTCAGAGGCGCTCAGTTCTCAGCGGGCTGAATCGGCGGCGGGCGCTTGTGGGCATGGGGGCGGTGGCCGGTATCGCCGCGGTCGACGTCGGCGGCTTCGCCTATGCCGGCGGCTGGCTGCGTCCCGACGCTCTCACCCCGGCCCGATTCGCGGATCGCTTCGAGCACGCCTACGGCCGCCACGATGGTTTCCGGCGTAACCACGCCAAGGGCCTGAGCGCCGCGGGGACGTTCGTGAGCGACGGTGCGGCCGCGACCATCTGCCGGGCCGCGGTGTTCCGCCGCGGAAATGTTCCCCTGATCGGCCGGTTCTCGCTGTCCGGCGGGCTGCCCGACCAGGCCGACAAGCTCGACACCGTCCGCGGGCTGGGGCTGCTGTTCGACGGCCCGGGCGGCCAGCAGTGGCGCACCGCGATGATCAACATCCCGGTGTTCCCGGACAGCACGCCTCAGGGCTTCTACGACCGGCTGCTGGCGTCCAAGCCACTGCCCGGCACGGGCAAGCCCGACCCGCAGCAGATGGCCGCGTTCCTGCAGCGCCATCCCGAGACCGCGGCGGCCATGCGCATCATCAAGCAGACGCCGCCGAGCGCGGGATTCGCCGATAGCGCGTTCCACGGGCTGAACGCCTTCCGGTTCACCAGCGGTGCCGGTGTGACGGTGCCGGTGCGGTGGTCCGCGATTCCACAGCAAGGCGCCGACGTCACAGTCCCGCCCTCCGGGCCACCGGCCAAGGACTACCTGTTCGACGGCCTCATCCGCACGCTGGCGCACAGGCCGTTGAGCTGGCGGCTGGTGCTCACCGTGGGTGAGCCGGGCGATCCGACCAACGACGCCACCAGACCCTGGCCGTCGAGGCGGCGCACCATCGACGCGGGCATCATCACCATTTCCGCCGTCCAGACCGAGGAGGCCGGCAACGCGCGCGACATCAACTTCGACCCACTGGTCCTGCCGGACGGCATCACCGCCTCCGACGACCCGCTGCTGGCCGCAAGGTCCGCCGTCTACGCCCGCTCGTTCACGCGTCGCGCCGAGGAACCCAAAGCTGCCAGCGCCGTCGACGTCGAGGCGATCCTGCAATGACGCCTGGATCCGCGCGGTTCACCCTGCCGTCGCGCGTTCTGCACTGGCTGATGGCGCCGATGGTCATCGCGCAGTTGCTGATCGGCGTGACCATGGTCGCCGCCCTGAGCTATTACCCGCTGCTGCTGGCGATCCATCGGCCCCTGGGCCTGCTGATCCTGACCTTCGCCGTGGTCCGGCTGGCGAACCGGCTCACCCACCGGCCACCGCCGTTCCTGGCCACCATGAGCAGAAGCGAACGCCGCATCGCGACGTGGTCGGAGTACCTGCTGTATGGCCTGCTGCTGGTGCAGCCCCTATCCGGGTGGGCCATGCTGTCGGCGACGCGAGTGCCGATCACCCTGGTGGGGCCGTTCGCGCTGCCCGGCATCGCGCCGCACGACATCGACGTTTTCGCGGTACTCCGGCAGGCCCACAACGTGTTCGCCTTTCTGCTTTTCCTGACGTTCACCGCCCACGTCTGCGCCGTCCTGTTCCACACGCTCGTTCTGCGCGACCGGCTCCTCGACCGCATGGCGCTGTGGCCCACCAGTCACGCCGCACCCGGGCCAGAGCAAGCCGAGGTGTGACGGGCTGCGGACGTCATGAGGCCTTTTTTCGGAATCACGCGAAGGGGCTGAGCGCGTTCGCAACTTTTGCCAGCAGCGGGGCCGACTGACTGACCTACTGTCCGAACGAGATCTGGAGCAGTTGCTTTTTCTGCTCGTTGTATTCCTGTTCGGACAGCCGCCCCTGCGCCCGCAGCTTGGCGATGTCGCGAATCGCGGCCGCGACGCCGGTCATGACGGTGCGGGGTGCGGGTGTCGCCTCGACGTCGTCGGCGGCCGCGGTGTCGTCAGAGCGGCCGGTCAGGCGAACCGGCCTGCCGTCCTGCCCAGCTTCGTTCGCGGCGGGCGGACCGGCCATCGCTTGCCCGGTCATCCCCGCGATGCCCATCTGGTTGAAGCGACTCGCCGAACCCGCCTCCAGTGGGGTCGCCGCGGCGGCCGGAGTCGAGCCGGGCAGCGGCGATGTCATTGCGGCGGAGCGTATCTCGGGCGCGGACACGGCCCACCCCGACGGCACCGACAACCGCCCGATGGTGCCGGCCCGGCCCACACCGGCGGACACGCTCGGCACCGATCCCGCCAGCGGACCCGGGTTGGTGATGACCGCGGGGAATTCCTCGGGGGTTTTCAGGCCGGTGCTCGGCCAGGACTCTTCTCCCGCCCAGCCGGCGACGATGTCATCGGTGTGCAAACCAGTCCCGGTGCCTATGAGCGCGAACGGGTAGTCCGCCGGGCCCCCCAGGGCGTCCAGCGGAATGAAATAGAAAAAAACCAACAAGTCAACTGGCGCACCGAGGAAGATGCTGATCAAGTCGGCCAACGTGTTCAGCCCGTTACCCTGGGCCGGCGCCGCCGCCCCCGACAACGCCTGCGGGACCGCCGAGATGATGTTCTGGGCGTCGCCGGCGGCGACACTGCCGGCTTGGTTGACCGCGGCCGCTTGGCTGCTGGTCGCGCCCGGATCGGTGTTCTGGTGTGGTGAGCTGAACGGCGTGAGCGTCGTCGCTGCGGCTGACCAGCCCGCGTAGCCGTACATCGCAGCCGCATCCTGCGCCCACATCTCGGCGTATTGGGCCTCGGTGGCTGCGATCGCCGGCGTGTTCACTCCCAGGAAGTTCGTCGCGACCAGCACGCTCAGCAGACTTCGGTTGGCTGCGATCTCCGGTGGCGGCACCGTCATCGCGAACGCTGCTTCATAACCGGCGATCGCGGCCTGGGCTTGTGCGGCGGTCTGCTCGGCTTGGGCGGCGCTGGCGCTCAGCCATGCCACGTAGGTCTGGGCGGCGGCCGTCATCGCCGTGGACGACGGGCCCGACCAGGCTTCGGAGGTCAGTTCCGATACCACCGACTGGTAGGCAGACGCGGAGGTGTACAGCTCGTCAGCAAGGCTGCTCCAGGCCTGCGCCGCTGCCTGCATCGGCCCCGATCCCGGACCGGCATACATCCGGCCGGAGTTGATCTCCGGCGGATAGATCCCGAAATCCATTGCTGCGCATTCCTTATCCAGGCACAAGACTTCCGCCGCACGGCGGCGGGCAGGGTTTAGCGACCGAGCAGGCGGTTCTTCTGCTCGGTGTACTCGTCGTCGGTCAGAATTCCTTCGTCACGCAGCTTGGCGAAGTCGCGCAATTCGGCCGCGACGCCGGTGACCACGGCGCGAGGTTTGTCCGGAGGCGCTTCGCCGGTGGCGCCGGTGGCCGCACTGCCGCCGGCTCCCGACGCCCCCGCCGGGCGAGCCGCCGCCTGTGTCCGGTTGGCCGCCGCCTTGCCGGTGCGGCTGACGCCGGCTTTAACGGTCCCGGCCATGGCGCGTCCCGCCATGGCCGCCAGAGCCATTTCGCTGAACGTGCTCGACGAACCGGCTTCTGCGGCCGGGGCGGCACTGGCCGACGTTTGCACCAACGCGGGCAATGAGTAGGAGACGGGTCGAACCGCAGGGGTGGCGACTGTCCACGTCGGCGGGACGGACAACGCCCCGACCGCGTTGGCTTCGCCCAGCCCCGCTGACAGCGCCGTCGTCGCAGGCCTGATCGGCCCGGTGATGGGGGCCGGGAAATTGGCCGGAGGGATCTTCTCGTTGCTCGGCCAGGTTTCTTCGCCGTTCCAGTGGCTGACGACCCGGTCGGTGTTCAGACCGGTGCCGGCACCGATGATGTCCAAAGGGAACGCCGTCACGCCGATCGCCGCGAACGGTATGTCGGCAAAGAAGGTCGCGAGGGACGCCGGCGCGTCCAGGAAGATCGCGATCAGGTCGCTGATGGTGCCCAGCGGGTCGGCGGCGGCAGCCGGGGCGGCAGCTGCGCTGGATAACGCGGACGGCACCGCGGAGAATGCCTGCTGGACGGTGTTTTGCGCGTTGCCGGCGGCGGTTGCGGTGGCCTGGCCGACGGCGGCGGATTGGCCGGCCGCGCCGGTGGGGTTGGTGTTCTGCGGGGGAGTGTTGAAGGGCGTCAGCTGCGTCGCGGTGGCAGAGGAGGCCGCGTAGCCGTACATCGCTGCGACGTCTTGGGCCCACATCTGGCCGTACTGTGCTTCATTGGCCGCGATCGCCTGGGTGTTTCTGCCGAACACATTGGTCGCGATCAGGGTCGTCAGCTGCGCGCGGTTGGCGGCGACCGTCGGCGGTGGCACCGTCGCTGCGAAGGCAGCCTGGTAGGCGGCTGCCGCCGATCTGGCCTGGGCGCCGGTCTCCTCGGCCTGTGCGGCGGTGGCCTGCAACCAGCTCACGTACGACGCGGCCGCCGCGCTCATCGACGCCGACGCCGGGCCTTGCCACGCGCCGGCGGTCAATCCCGACACCACCGACTGATAAGAGTTGGCCGTCGCGTGAAGCTCGGCGGCCAGTGCGTCCCAGGCTTCGGCGGCGGCGAGCATCGGTCCCGCCCCGGCACCGGCATACATCCGGGCCGAGTTGACCTCCGGCGGATAACTGCCGAAATCCATCGCTAGCAAACCCCTCTAAATCAGCGCGGTCGAGTCAGCAGTGCATCCCGCACCGGACATGACATCGACCGATGAGTTAAGCGTGGCACGCATGGTGACCCTTGTCGCATCAGCCCGCGGTGCGCAGTCAGCTAATGACCGAGTCATCGTCGCGGCCTGATTGAGTGCGTCTGCGTCGCCAGCCGTGCCGAGCGCCGATAAGGCCTCCGTTGGGTGATCGCGGCATTCGGGCGCAGCGGTCCCCGAAAGCATGGTTTCCCTTTCCGGCAGTGCTCGATTAAGCCGCCCAATTCGTGGCTCTGGGTGGTGCTGATCGCGCGTCCACCGGCGGGCTCCCCGCGTCTTCGCCACGGGGTTGGATGATCGGGGGCCAGTTTAGAGTCTGACCTGCGCGCTCTCACTCCGGCAGGGTGATATCCAGCTAATTGCCAGGTTCCTTCCAGGAGTTCGTACGGGATCTCACAGTGCCCCCAGGGCGATCACCCACATCGCGCTTGGCGGCTATCTGCTCTACGCCCTGGTGCTGGTGCAGCCGCTGACCGGGTGGGCGCCGCACAGCATCGATGCTTTCGCGGTGCTCCGCGAGTGCCACGACGCGTTCGTTCCTGCTGTTCGAGACGTTTCCCGCCCACATGTGCGCGGTACTCTTCCACACGCTCGTTCTGCTCGCCCGGCTCCTTGGTCAGACCGCCGCACCGCAGCCAGACCAAGCCGAGCTGTGACGGCCCCCATTCTGGGGCTTTGATCGGCCGAATATGATCGGCACGATTATTTCCAGGGTGCAGCACCGCAGAGGCCGTGACCGTACGGGACCACGAAGGAGTGGAGAACTTCCATGCCAAACGAGAAGCAAGCCGAGCGGATGACCTCGGGCAAGGGGTTCATCGCGGCGCTCGATCAGAGCGGTGGCTCGACGCCCAAGGCCCTGCGCCTATACGGCATCGAGGACAGCGCGTACTCCTCCGAGGAGGAGATGTTCGATCTCATTCACCAGATGCGCTCGCGGATCATCACGTCGCCCGCCTTCAACGGTGACCGCGTGCTGGCGGCGATCCTGTTCGAGCAGACCATGGACCGTGAGATCGCGGGCAAGCCGTCGACCACCTACCTGTGGGAGACCAAAGGCGTGGTGCCCTTCCTCAAGATCGACAAGGGCCTGGCGGACGCGTCCGACGACGTCCAGCTGATGAAGCCGATCCCGGGTCTCGACGAGCTGCTGGACCGGGCCGTTGGCCTGGGCGTCTTCGGCACCAAGGAGCGGTCGGTGATCGGCGGCGCCAACCCCAAGGGCATCGCCGCGGTGGTCGCCCAGCAGTTCGAGCTGGGCCAGCAGGTCCTCTCGCACGGTTTGGTGCCGATCATCGAACCCGAGGTCACCATTTCGATTTCGGATAAGGCTGAGGCCGAAAGCATCCTGCGCGACGAGATCACCAAGCAGCTCGACTCCGTGCCCGAGGGCCAGCGCGTCATGCTCAAGCTGAGCCTGCCCACCGAGGTCAACTTCTACCGTCCCCTGATCGAGCACCCCAAGGTGATGCGGGTGGTTGCGCTCTCCGGCGGTTACTCCCGCGAGGAAGCCAACGAGCTGCTGGCGAAGAACACCGGATTGATCGCCAGCTTCAGTCGGGCGCTCACCGAGGGCCTGTCGGTCGACCAGTCCGACGAGCAGTTCAACGCCACCCTGGACAAGGCGATTCAGTCGATTTACGACGCCTCCGTCGCCGGCTGAGCTAGTAGGGGTGCCGGGCCAAGCGCGGCGGTCCCGCGTCGCCGTCGTCGGACACCAGAGCGGGCACCATCTCACTGGTCACCAGGCCCTGGTCGCGGGTCAATTCGTCGATGACGGCGAAGGATTCGACGATGTTGGCCGGGGTGTCGACCACGACGGTGACGACGGGCACCCGCCGGGTCAGCGAGAACAATCCGTCACCGTGGGGCGGGTGATCGCCGTGAAAGCCCCAAACGCCGCGCAGCACCGTCGCGCCGTCGGCGGTTCCGGCCTGGCGCAGCCGTTGGACGATTGCGCGGTGGATCGGCACACCGTTGTGCTGTGCCGACTCGGAGGTGTAGATCGTCAGCTGCTGGAACATCGGCAAGCCGCGCTCGTCACTGCCAGGCAGGGCGTGCGGCCGTCCCAGCAACTGGCCGTCGCGCTTGCACACCTGGACCCGCTCGAGGGTGAACAGGGGGCGGCGAAGCAGCTCACCGATTTCCGGCAGCACCCCACCGATGTGCTCACCGGATCCGACGACCACGATCATCATCGGCACGTCGGCGTTGCGGCCAAAGAAGTTGGCGCGCTGCCGTTCTCCATGTGTGACACCGTCCACCCCGAGCAATACCGTCGCGCCGGCCAGGCCGCGGCGGTGCATCAAATCGCAGAGGGCGATGTAGGCGGGTGACCCGTTCACGCGTTGCTTGCGGCCCACGTAAATCGTCAACTTGACGGCGTCGCGGAAATCCTCAGGCAGCTCCGGTGACCCGATGTCGTTGTGCAGCAGCCGGGCCCGCTCCAGGGTGACCAGGCCGCGCTGTTTGACGGCCAGCACCGGGCCGAGCAGGGCCTCGATCTTGGTTCTCGTGTCGACCGCGATGATCGCCACCGGCGGATCCTCGGACAACGTCAGCGACTCGTCCGTGCGCAGATAATGCCCGGTGCCGAATCCACCTATGCCGCGCAGCAGTACGCCGCAGGCGATGCGGTGCTGTGCGTACATGCCGAGCAGCACATCGGAGACAAAGCCGTCCCCGGTCCGCCTACGCTCGGCCATATAGGCGGTGAGCTTCAGGCAATCGTCGTCCATCGCCGCTCCCGTCGACCTGCGGTGAGCCTACTCGCTCGCAGACGTCAAGCGCCGCAGCGCTGTTGGACGGTGCTACGTCAGCGCGGCCGTCCGGGTGGGCGCGGAACCGGGCCGGTCAGCTACCAGCGAGGGCCGCCACGATGAGCCGGGTGGTCCGTTCTGCGCGCCGGCGCGAATAGGGCTGTGCGCCGGACAGGATCGGGTACACCACCCCGCCGACGATCGCGTCCGCCGCCGATTCGGCGGTGGCCTGGTTGATGCCGTCGGCCAGCAGCCGGGCCCGCACGCTGTCATGCAACGGCGCACTGAATCCCGCGCGGAGTTTGACGGCGGTGTCCTCGTGTTCCATGCAGGCGACGGTGAGGGTTCGGAGCATGGCCGAGCCGCGCGGAGTCGTCAGGCTGGTGAACAGCTTGTCCACCCAGGCCACCAGGTCGGCGGCGAGGTCGCCGCTGTGGTTGACGGATGCGACCAGCTTGTCGGCGTCTTCCAGCATGACGTCGGCGACGAGCGCTGGGCGGGTGGGCCACCACCGGTAGATCGTTTGCTTGCCCACCCCGGCGCGTGCGGCGACCGCCTCGATGGTCAGCCCGTCGAACCCCCGCTCGAGCAGCAGTTCGCGGGTGGCGGTGACGATCGCCGTGCGGGACTTCTCGCTGCGTCTCCTGGGCGAGCCCGCCCGTGCGTTGACCCCGCTCAAATCGGTTGGCATCTGCTGGTCCTCGCTTTCGCGAACTCAGATCGACAGCCGCTCGACGGGGATCGGGCGCGCTTTACATATCCTGATTCGCGCCGGTAGTCTTCCACAAGACGAGACGGTCCGTCTTGTAACGAAAGGATAGCAGTCCGTGCGGCCAACGCCAGTTATCTCTCGGCCGTCCTGGTGAGCCTGGGACTGAGTCCGGAGCAGCAGGAGCTCAGCGACGCCGTGGGGCAGTTCGCCGCCCGCCACGCTCCCATTGCCGCGACGCGGGACAGCTTCGACGATCTCGCGGCCGGACGCGTCCCTGAATGGTGGAATGCTCTGGTCGCCAACGGCTTTCATGCCGTGCATCTACCCGAAGACCTCGGCGGCCAGGGTGGGCGGCCGATCGATGCCGCTTGCGTTCTGGAATCGGCGGGCAAGTCGCTGCTGCCCGGACCGCTGCTGCCGACGGTGGCCACCGGTGCTGTCGCGCTGCTCGCCGATCCGACGCCGAGCGCACAGTCGTTGCTGCGCGACCTTGCGTCCGGCGTCACCGCGGCGGTGGTGCTTGCCGGGGACGGCGGCCTGCAGGCGCGCGCCGATGGTGGGGACTGGTTGATCAGTGGTGCCTCGGAGGTTGCCTCGGGCGTGTGCGCGGCGCGGGTCATCCTGGTCGGGGCCCGGACCCGGGGCGGTGACACCGTCTGGGCGCTTGTCGACAGCGAAAAGCCCAGCGCCACCGTCGAACCGATCTCCGGCACGGATCTCGTCGCGGACGTCGGGAGGCTGCGCCTCGACGACTACCGGGTGGCCGGCGCCGACCTCCTCACCGGCATCGATCCGGACCGCGCCCACTGCGTGGTCCTGGGACTGGTCGCCAGCATGACCGCGGGCATCGTCCAATGGTGCGTGCAGGCCGTCACCGCGCACCTACGCATCCGCGAGCAATTCGGCAAGGTGATCGGTACCTTCCAGGCGCTGCAGCACAACGCGGCAATGCTGTTGGTCAACAGCGAGCTGGCCGCCGCCGCGGCCTGGGACGCGGTCCGCGCCGTGGACGAACCACTCGACCAGCACCGAATCGCCGCCGCCGGCGCGGCTGTGATCGCGATCTCGCCGATCCCGGACCTGGTACTCGACGCCCTGACGATGCTCGGCGCCATCGGATTCACCTGGGAACACGACGTGCACCTGTACTGGCGGCGGGCCATCAGTCTGGCCGGATCGATAGGTCCGGCCAATCGCTGGGCGCGACGGCTCGGGCAGCTCACCTGCACCCAGACGCGCGACATGTCGGTGAATCTCGGCGACGCGGAATCCGAATTCCGTTGCTGGGTGGCCCAAACGCTGGATGCGGCCCTGCAGCTGCGCAACGACAAACCCGCGCCGCACGGCGATTACGAGCACCTCGCCACCGGGCCGCAACGCACCTTGATCGCCGACGCCGGTCTCATAGCGCCGCACTGGCCGGCGCCGTGGGGCGTCGATGCGGGCCCGTTGAAACAGCTCATCATCGACGAGGAGTTCGCCAAGCGGCCCGGCCTGGTCCGGCCCTCGCTGAACATCGCCGAATGGATCCTGCCCTCGGTGTTGGCAGCCGCACCAAAGGACTTGCAGGAGAAGCTTATTCCGGCGACACAACGCGGCGACATCCTGTGGTGCCAGCTGTTCAGTGAGCCTGGCGCCGGCTCCGACCTGGCGTCGCTGGCAACCCGCGCGACCAAGGTGGACGGCGGTTGGCGGATCAACGGCCACAAGATCTGGACGTCGTTGGCGCAGTACGCCGACCTCGGTGCGCTCCTCGCGCGGACCGACCCCGAAGCCAGCAAGCATCGCGGCATCGGCTATTTCATTCTCGATATGCGGTCCCCCGGGGTGGAGATCCAGCCGATCAAGACGGCGACCGGGCAGGCACACTTCAACGAGGTGTTCCTCAATGACGTCTTTGTGCCCGACGAGATGCTGCTGGGTGGCCCGACCGACGGTTGGAGCCTGGCGATCGCCACCATGGCCGAAGAACGTTCGGCCATCAGCGGATACGTCAAGTTCGACCGGGCCGTCGCCCTGCGCCGGCTCGCCGCTCAACCCGGGCCCGATCGTGACGACGCCTTGCGCGAGCTGGGCGAGCTCGACGCATACACCAACGCGATCAGGGCGCTCGGGGTGCGGGAAACCATTCGGCTGCTCGACGGACAGGCGTCCGGTCCGGCATCCAGCATCGCCAAGGTCGCGATGAATGTGTTGCTGCGGCGCACCTTTCAGGCCACGTTGCAGTTGACCGGGCTGGTCGCGATGGTCGACGACCCCGACGCTGCGGTCGTGGAACCGTATCTGCATCTGCCGGCCGAGCTGATCGGCGGCGGAACGAGGGAGATCCAGCTCAACATCATCGCCCAGATGATTCTTGGTCTGCCCCGAAAGTAGAGTTGTGGGCCCGCCGTCCGATACCGACTTGTGGTTCGGCGCCGCTGAATCGCACCGTGTTCAGCACGGCTGAGGCGGGTTGTGCTGCGGCAGGCTAAGCTGTCGCATTGCTTGGAAGCCGCTGCAGGAATGCTGTGGTCCGCGCTTCGGTCGTTAGCATGAACCGAGGTTGTTGAACGGGAGGCAAACGGTGCGAGAGCGGTCGGCCGAGCGGTCTGACCGCGAATTCGCGGTTACCGGTCGTACATCACACATCAAAGCCGGTGTTGTCGTGTTGCTGGCCGTCATAGTCAGCGCGATGATCACGTCGATCGCCCTCTACATCGATGGTGTTGTCACGCACCGTGTTTCCAGCGCTGGGCCTCAGGCCGGTAGTGGAACCACCGTGACGCTCGATGTCGAAGGCATCCGCTCTGACTACAGCGCGCTGGAGGGCTACCTCGCCGTTTCACCCGGACCCGCGCTGGTGGATCCGGCCACCGAAGGCCTCCGGCAAGACCTCACGGTCGAGGTCACCTCGGCCGCGACGCCGGTCAAACGCACCTGGTCCAAGGGCATGCTGCCCGGCGTTTTCCCCGTGCCGCTGACACTGGTGCGTGATGTGGCGGGCTGGCCGTTCGACCGCTATTACGCGGGGCCGATCACGGTCGAACTGTTTGTCGGCGGTGCGCAAACACCCGAACGCGCCCACGTCGCGATCGTCGACCGGCTGCCCGGCTGGCATGTCCATGCGACCGGACCCACCGATGGCCGACCGCGTGCGCCTTACCACGTGGAGATCGAGCGATCGGCGAGCACCATGGTGTTCGCGGTCGTCGTTCTGTGCATCCTGGTCGCGATTGCCGGCGCGGCGGTGTTTGTGGCCGTCCAGACGCTGCGGGACCGGCGCAAGTTTCAGTCGCCGATGATGACCTGGTATGCGGCGATGCTGTTCGCGGTGGTCCCGTTGCGCAACGCACTTCCCGGCTCGCCGGCATTCGGCAGCTGGATCGATATGACGATCGTTCTGTGGGTGCTGGTCGCTCTGGTGGTCTCGATGCTGCTGTACATCGCCTGTTGGTGGCGGCATCTGCGGCCCGATCCGGCCGTTTGGGACCCAGCGGCGCCGCAGGCACCCGAGAATTTCCCGGGTCGAAGCGGCTAGGTCGACGACCGCACCACCAGCTGGGCGATGTCGGTCAGTTCCGGAGACGTCTGCGCGGGGTGCCCCAGCCGCTCGAAAATCGCGGCCAGCGCGGCGCCGGCAACCGCGCACGGATCGAATTGCACGGTGGTCAATGGCGGCGTGCTCACCATGCCCATCGGGCTGGCGTCGACGCCCATCACCGCGAGGTCCCCGGGACAGCGCAGCCGTGCTTGATGGATGCCGTACAGAACCAGGCAGGCGATCTCGTCGCTTTGCGCGCACACGGCGGTCACCCCGTCGCCCACCCAGCCGGTGACCACGTCGGCGGCGTTGTCCAGGGTGACCTCGTCGACCCGCACCGGCGGAAGGCCGCGCAACTGCGCCGCCCGCGAAACGCCCTCGAACCAGTAGTCGCCCAGCGGACGCCACCGGGCAATCCCGGTGTAGGCGAACGCGATCCGGCGATGCCCGCGCTCGACCAGGTGGTCGACCCGCATCTCACCCACGGATAGGTGCGGGTCGTTGAGGGCGGGCAGTGTGCCGATCTCGATGTGGGGAATGCCCGCCGTCGTCAGCGCTTGACGGGCGGCCGTGCTCAAGGGGAACAGGCTGGTGATCGCGACGGGGTCGAGATTCTCGATCGCATCGACCAGGTGCTGGTCGTCGTCGGTCTCGAAGATCTGCACCTGCAGCAAACCCTCGCGGGCCAAGGCGGCGGTCATCCGGCTGCCCGCCTGCATCGGCATCTCGCCGACGGCCACGTGCGGTACCACGTAGAGCACCACGCCGCTTTTGCCGCGCGCCAGATTACGGGCAGCCAGGTTGGGGCGGTAACCCAGAAGCTTGGCCGCTCGGTACACCGCGTCGCGGGTTTCCGGGGAGATGCGGCGGCCCTGCGCGTTGTTCAGCACATAACTGACCGTGGCGGTCGACACGCCGGCCAACCGCGCCACGTCGGCGGTGGTCGGACGCGCAGCTTTATTGGTGCTCAACTTGCGTACCTTCCGGGCCCGGTCATGCCCCATGGTGGCACGCCGGGTCACCCACCTGGTACGCGACCACCAACGCCGGCCTCGACGCCCTTGCGCCCACCGCTGACCGTGTAGGCGGTCCCGCGTGGTTCGCGCTCCCACAACACTTCTCCTGGCCCGACGGCGGTTCCCTGAGCGATCAAATGACGCTTCAGCACTTTGTGAGTGGCGGTGCTGGGCAGGTCGGCGGCGACGCGGACGTAGCGGGGGCGCGCCTTGGGGGACAGGTCGGGCTGGGCGTCCAGGAACGCTTCGAATTCGGCGGGGGCAAGGGTGCGACCGTCGTTGAGCACCATCGCGGCCATCACCTGATCACCGACGTGTCCGTCCGCGACGGCATACACCGCGACCCGGCTGATCGCGCTGTGGCGCAACAAGATCCGCTCGATCGGCGCCGCGGCGAGATTCTCACCGTCCACCCGCATCCAGTCGGCGGTGCGCCCGGCCAGGTAGATCCAGCCGTCAGCGTCCCGGTAGGCCAGGTCCCCGGACCAGTACATGCCGTGGCGCATGCGTTCGGCGTTGGCCTCCGGATCGTTGTAATAGCCGGTGAAGAAACCCGAACCCGCCGTGTTGACCAACTCGCCGACCGCTTCGTCGGCGTTGACCAGCGCCCCGTCTGCGTCGAACCGGGCCACCGCGCATTCGGTGACGGTGTCGCTGTGGTAGATCGCGATCCCGTCCATGCCCTTGCCGATCGAACCCTTGGGGGTGCCTTCTTCGCGGATGACGATGACGGCGTTCTCGGTCGAGCCGAAGCCGTCCTCCACCTGCACGCCGAAGCGGCGGGCGAACTCGTCGATGTCCTTGTCGTTGGCCTCATTGCCGAAGGCCACTCGCAGAGGATTGTCGGCGTCGTCGTGACGTTCGGCGGTGGCAAGGATGTAGGCGAGCGGCTTCCCCACGTAATTCATGTAAGTGGCGCCGTAACGGCGGATGTCGTCGAGGAAACTGCTCGCCGAGAACTTCGCCGGCACCATGGCGGCACCGGAGCACACCGCGGGTGCCCAACCGGCGACGACGGCGTTGGAGTGAAACAGCGGCATCGAGATGTAGCAGGTGTCCTGCTCGGTGAGGGCGAAGCGCTGGACCAGGTTGAGACCGGCGAATGTCGCCATCAGGTGTGAGACCTGCACCGCCTTGGGATTTCCGCTCGTCCCCGAGGTGAAGATCATCATGAAGGCGTCCGTCGCGGTGACCTCGCGGTGTGGCTTGAGCTCACCGGCGGCGTCGACGAAATCGCTCCATTGCGGTGTCGAGGAGTCGAGGATCTGCGCGGCACCGACGTCCAAACCGTCCAGCAGCGGCCGATGTTCGGCGTCGGTGACGACGAACTGGCAGTCCGCGCGCCGAACGTCGGCGGCCAGCGCCTCGCCGCGCCGGGTGGTGTTCAGTCCGCACAGGACGTAGCCGCCGAGCCCGGCCGCCGCCATCTGGCTGACCATCTCGGGGGTATTCCCCAGCAGGGCGCCGATGTGCATCGGTCGCTGCGGGTCGGCGGCGGCCAGCAGGGCGGCGGCTCGCGCCGCGGCGCCTGCCAGGTACTCATGCCAAGTCCATTGCACGTCAAGGTATTTCACCGCGACGCCAGGATCGGAGAAGCGCTTGCGCAGCAGTGCCTGAATCGTGTCGTCAGCCATCGGTCGGATTCACCTTCGCTCTGCCGGTAGTACGAGACGAGACGGTCCGTCTTATAGTAGCCGGTTGACACCGCCGAACCGCGGCGGCAGGCGGCGGTCGGATGCATGCACCGCACCACCTCGCGTTGTGGAAATTTTCATGCCTATTTCGCCCAGGATTCCCGATCGGGGACCGCGTGTACAGCCGTTCCGTTCGCATTCAACGGCGATCATGGGACCCATGCTCTTTGAGTTGCACAGGTCGTTGATCCTGCTCAGGAATCGCGCGCGCGAGTATCGCCTCGAAGTCGCACAATCGCGTTCGATGGGCGTCTCCGGGCGGCGGCGCCGCCGTCAGCCTGCCGCGCCGAAGCACGACGACCAAAGCTGATGCCCTCGAGCGCGTTTCGTCTGCCGGCCGCCTAACCGCCCACCATCATCAGGCCGCCGTCCACCGCGAGCAGTTGACCGGTGATGAAGCCGGAGCCGGGGCCGGCCAGGAAAACCAGCATCGGACCGACGTCGCGGGCGGGCTCGCCCAACGTGCCGCCCAGCGGGATCATCATCTGCATCTGCTGATCGATCAGGGCCGCGGCGTCGGGACCGAGGAAATCGCGCAACCGGTCGGCACCCGGCGTCTGGACCGCGGGCGCCAGGGCGTTGACGGTGATGTTGTCGGAGGCCCAGGCCTTGGCGGCCGACCGGGTCCACGCCTGCACCGCGCCCTTGGTGGCGGCGTAGACGGCCGAGATCGGGCTGCCCATCACGGCTTCGGATGACCCGAAGTTGATGATGCGACCGCCCTTGGGGTCTTGGTCCTTCATCACCGCGTAGGCGGCCTGGTTGGTGAGTACCGTCGCCTTGACGTTGGTATCCAACAGAAATGTGATGTCGTCGGCGCCGATGTAGCCGGGGATCCCCGGCTGCCACAGCCCGGCGGCGTTCACCAGCACGTCGAGGCCGCCGAGGCGCTGCGCGGCCTCGGCGACCATCGCCGAGACGGCCTCGGCCTCCCGCACGTCGCACTGCAGCCACTGCGCCGTCAGGCCGTCCGGTGGCGGCGTCTGGTGATAGGTCGCGACGACCGTGGCTCCCGCCTGCGTCAGGACCGAAACGGCGGCCGCGCCGATACCGGTGGCCGCGCCGGTGATTAGGATCCGCCGACCGTGCAGGGGAGACGTCGCGTCTGACATGCCAAGACGCTACCGCGGGCGGCGGCTGCCGCCGCGGTGGCGTCGTGCAGCCCGGTGGGTCAGGTGCGCACTGCGATGGTCGAGAGCAGATCGGTGAGCCGGTCGGGCTGATCGACCATGGAAAAGGTTTTGGCCCCCGCGATCACTTCGAGGCGGGCGTTGGGGATGGCCGCGGCCAGCCGTACCCCGTCTTCCTGCTCGAAGAACACGTCGTCGGCCGACCACGCGATGAGCGTCGGCTTGTCGAAGTCGCACAGCCCGGCCGCCACTGTCGTCGTCACCTCGGTGCGCATCGAAAGCGTGAACTGCCGCAGGTCTTCGGCGACCGCCGCAATCGACAGCGCCGGGCGCACCCAGACTTCGGTGAGGTCATCGATGTTGCTGTGCGCCAGGCCGTCGAACGCGCGCCTGCGCACGGCCGGCGCGCGTACCGCCTGAATTGCGGTGCGGAACAACGTCTTCGACTTGGCCGCCAGGAGCAGCGGCCGCAGGATCGGCGGCGGAAAGTGTTCGAACGCATCGCAACTCGTGAGCACCAGCGCGCCCAGCCGCTCGCGATGATGCACGGCCACCAGCTGGGTGACGACGCCGCCGGTGTCGTTGCCGACCAGCACCACGTCCCGCAGGTCGAGCGCCTCGAGCACCTCGGCGACCATGCCCGCAACACCGGCGATGGTCTGGTCTGCGCCGCGGCGCAGCGGCTGCGGATGCGCGCCCAACGGCCAGGTCGGCGCGATGCAGCGCAGACCGCGGGCGGCCAGGCGCTCACTGACCTGGCGCCACAGTTGCCCGCCCATCATGTATCCGTGCACGAAGACCACCGGCCTGCCGTCCTCGGGTCCGGTTGCTTCGTAATGAATAGTTCCGGCACTAATGTCGATCGTCGACATAACAAACTCCTACTTCAGAGATACACTTACAAACAGGCTGCCTGTTCGTAAGTTACCAACAGGTTGTATGGAAAGCAAGAGACGGACTCAGGAAGAACGCTCCGCGGCGACCCGCGACGCGCTGATCGCGGCTGCCCGCAAGCTGTGGGGCCTGCGCGGCTACGCCGACGTGGGGACGCCGGAGATCGCCACCGCAGCCGGGGTCACCCGGGGAGCGATGTATCACCAATTCGCCGACAAGGCAGCGTTATTCCGCGAGGTCGTCGAGGTCGTCGAGCAGGATGTGATGGCACGGATGGCCGTCGTGGTGGCGGAGTCCGGGGCCACCACGCCCACGCAGGCGGTCCGGGCCGCGGTCGACGCGTGGCTCGAAGTGTCCGGTGACCCCGAGGTGCGCCAGCTGATCCTGTTGGACGCGCCCAGCGTCCTCGGGTGGGCAGAATTCCGTGATGTCGCGCAGCGATACAGCCTCGGTATGACAGAGCAGATGCTCACCGAGGCGATCCGGGCCGGCGAACTGGCCGAGCAGCCGGTGCGGCCGTTGGCGCACGTGCTGATCGGCGCGCTCGACGAGGCGGCCATGGTGATCGCCACCGCCGATGACCCGCAACGGACCCGGCGGGAGATCGGTCAGGTGCTGCACCGCCTCATCGACGCGATGTTCGCCGCTCGGTGACGGCCGTAATTTCTTGGGCGCAGCGGCCAAATCGGTTGACTAGCCGCCCGTTACGGCGTCTTGAGAAAAACGTCGTTGAGCGTGACGGTGCGCAAGTTGCGGTCGCGGATGATGTCGACAAGCTGCGGATAGACATGCGTCACCGGGGGATGATTGAGGTGCCCGATCACGATCGCCTGCGGGGTGAAGTACTGATCGGCCATCTGCACGATGTACTCCTCGGTGATCAACGTCGAGTCCGACAGGGAGCCCGACCACAAGGTGGGGACCTGGTAACCGAAATCGTTTGCCACGGCGTCGACCGCGGCGTTGCGCTTCCCGTACGGCGGCCGCCAGTATGGCTTCGCGCCGATGCCGTACGTGTTCTTCAGGAAGGCATCATTGCGCGAGAGCTGTTCGGCGACTTGCTCTTTCGAGAGCGTGGTCAAGTCCGGGTGCGACCAGGTGTGGTTGCCGAGCTGGATCTGCCCGCTGTCCACCAACGGCCGAAGCATGTCCAGGTTGTCGGTCCACGAATCGTAGATCCCGTTGACGAAGTACGTCAGCCGGATGCCGGTGTCCTTGGCGAACTGCGTGTAGGCGCGCACCACTTCGCTGTTGACGCCGTCGTCGACGGTCAGCGCGAGAAGATCCCCTTCGCCGGGGATCTTCGTCAGGGCACCGCCGCCGGGAAGTGGGATGCGGGCGCCCGGCGGCGGGGGCGGCAGCAGGGCCTGCGGGGCGGTCGGGCCGGAGGTGGGTATGTCGGCCGCAGGGGTCTGGGCGAACGTGCGCGGCTGCGGATCGACGATCAGGCGCGCAGCGCCGACGCCCGCGACGACCGACGCGGCGAGCGATCCGAGGAACTGACGACGGTTCATAGCTAACAAGTGAGGGCGTCGAAGAAACGATCACGCGGTAATGGAAATGGCGAATTCGGCCCGAGTATTCGCACATTTAATGTGGCGCGCGGCGCAACGAGCAAGCCCCCGCAGGAGCCGCCGTCGGCGCACAACATCAAGGCCACAGCAGCGAACCGTACCATTCGCCGTGCTCATATGGCGGCTGCGTTACGGGAGGGTCAGCTGTGAATTACCGGGAAGCCCGATCAGCACCGTGACTGCCGGACAAGCTTTGAGGATCAATGCTGTTCCCCGGCGGCCCGTTGCGGCAGCTGCACCGGTTCGGTATTGGGCGTGCCGATCGTCGAGGCCAGCCAGGGCAGCGCCGTGGCAAACGCCTGCGCGGCGAACGGCCAGTCGTGCTTGCCCGGCTGGGTGACCACCGCGCAGGCGATGCCGTTGGCCGCGCCGACCGCACACAGCGAGTGCGCCGCGATGTCCTGGCCCTCGGGGTTGGCGGCGGGATCGCTGCTGGACGCGACGAGGGCGGGATTGCCTTCCTGTCCGACGTTGTGCGCCCCGTCCGATCCGGGTACGTCGAACCATCCCGACAGGCCGTCGTAGTGACCATGCTTGGTCATCACGGTGACCGGGTCGAAGGCGGCCCAGGCGTCGTGATTGCCGCCGAACAAGCGGGCCACGGTCTGGTCTTTGGAGCCGCCGTTGGGCCCGCGGTCACCCGCGATGTCCACGAACGCGCTGAACAGCTCCGGATGCATGACGGCCAGAGTCACGGCGCAGGTCCCGCCCATCGACCATCCCGCCACCCCCCAGTTGGCCCGATCAGCGCTGACGCCGAAGTTCGACACCATGAACGGCTGGATGTCCTTCGTCAGGTGGTCGGCCGCATTGCCGCGGGTGCCGTTGACGCACTCGGTGTCGTTGTCGAAGGAGCCGGTGGGATCGACGAACACCAGCACCGGGGAGAACCCGTGGTGCGCGGCGGCGAAGTTGTCGACGGCGGTGAAGGCGCCGCCGGGGCCCAGCCAGTCGGCCGGGGTGTTGAAGGCGGAGCTGATCATCATGACCGACGGCAGCCGGGGTGGCGGGTTGCTGTTGAACCATGCGGGCGGCAGATAGACCAATTCCCGGCGGTGGGCGAAGTGCGAGCCAGACGGGCCGTTGCCGTCGATGTCCACCGGCACCACCACGCCCTTGGTCGGCCGGGTGCCGGCGACCTGCATCTCGGTCACCCGCAGCCGGTCGATCTGATCGGGCAACGGTACGGACGTCAGTTGGTTCCACGCTGCGAGTGCGGTGGGGAAGTAGCCCACCCAGCCGTTGAGCGCCATGGCCGCGCACAGCACGCACAGCGGTATCGCGAGCACCGCCACCCCGCGCCGCCACCAGCGGACTCCGCGCCATCCCACCAGGAAGACCGCGGCGGCCAAACCGCTCATCGCGATCCACAGCCACAGCGCCGTCGGTGCGGGGTCGCCGGCCACCCCGAGCGAGGTGATGTACCACCGGGCCAGCAGGGTCACCGCGACGGCCGCGATCACCGCCACCGGCAGCACCCGTTTGAGCCAGCTTCGCGCGCGCCACTGGATCGCCACGATCAGCACAAGCAGCGCCAGGCCCTGCACGGCGGGCGGAAACCAGCCGTGCAACAGGGACAGTCGTCCGAAGAACTGCTCCAACGGTCGTGACCTTCGCTAGATCGATCGCTGCGCGCGGGTGAGGTGAGTATCCAAGGGCCGGTCGGGGTCACCGGAGACGGCGGCCGGACCCACTATCCCATACGATCGCGGCCCGTCAGGCGACCGTTTCCGCGTGTGGGGCGGACCAGCTGAGCGAGACCCGGGCTCCCCGGGTCATGCGTCGTTGATGACGCTGGTGAACGAGCGCAGCCGCAGACTGTTGCCGACGACGAGCAGGCTGGAGCCCGCCATCGCCGCGCCGGCGAACATCGGATTGAGCATGCCGAGCGCGGCCAGGGGGATCGCGACGAGGTTGTATCCGAAGGCCCACAGCAAGTTGGTCTTGATGGTGGTCAGGGTTCGCCGGGAGAGCCGGATCGCGTCAACAGCGGCACGCAGGTCACCGCGGATCACGGTGAGGTCGGCGGCCTGGATCGCGACGTCGGTGCCGGTACCCATGGCCAGGCCAAGGTCGGCGGCGGCCAGCGCCGCGGCGTCGTTGACCCCGTCACCGACCATGGCGACCACCTTGCCCTGCGCTTGCAGGCGTTCGACTGCGGCCACCTTGTCCGCGGGGGTCGCGTCGGCGACGACCTGCGGGATGCCGAGTTCGTCGGCGATGTGCGCCGCTACGGTGGCGTTGTCGCCGGTCAGCAGCACCGGCGTCAGGCCCAGCCGGGTGAACTGCCGCACCGCCTCGGCGCTGGACGGTTTGACGGCGTCGGCGACCACCAGGACGCCGCGGACCGCGCCGTCCCAGCCGACGGCGACGGCGGTCTTGCCCTCGCTCTCGGCACGGGCTTTGGCCGCCGAGAGGCCGGCGTCGAGGCGGATTCCGCATTCGGTCAGCAGGGTCTCCCGCCCGACGACGACGGTGCGACCGTCGACCGTGCCCCGCACGCCCTCGCCGTTGATCCCGGTGAAGTCGGCGGCCGGTGGGAGAACGCCGAGTTGCGCCGCGGCGCCCCGGGCGATTGCCTGCGCGACGGGATGCTCGGAGGCATGTTCCAGGGCGCCGGCGTAGCGCAACAGCGTGGTGCGGTCGGATCCGGTCCCGACGATCACGTCGACCAGGGTCATCTTGCCGGTCGTGACGGTGCCGGTCTTGTCGAGCACGATAGTGTCGATGCTGCGGGTCGACTCCAGCACCTCCGGCCCGTTGATGAGGACGCCGAGCTGAGCGGCGCGTCCCGTGCCGACCAGCAGGGCGGTCGGAGTCGCCAGCCCGAGCGCGCACGGGCAGGCGATGATGAGCACCGCGACGGCCGCGGTCAGGGCGGTGGTGGGCGAGAAGCCCGCCGCGAGCCAACCGGCCAGGGTCGCCGCCGCCAGCGCCATGACCACGCGCACGAACACCCCCGAGACGCGGTCGGCGAGCCGCTGCACCCGGGCCTTGCCGGATTGGGCCCGCTCGACCAGCCTGGCCAGCTGTGCGAGCTGGGTGTCGTCGCCGACCCCGGTGGCCCGGACGATGAGCCGACCGCCCGCGTTGATGGTGGCGCCCGTGACGGAGTCGCCCTCGCCGACCTCGATCGGGACGGACTCGCCGGTCAGCATGGAGGCGTCCACGGCCGAGGACCCGGCAACGACGACGCCGTCGGTCGCGATCCGTTCTCCGGGGCGCACGACGAACTCGTCGCCGACCGCGAGCCGATCGATCGGGATGCGGGTCTCGGTGCCGTCCCGCAGCACTGCGACATCCTTGGCGCCCAGCGTCAGCAGCGTGCGCAGCGCGGCGCCGGCCGTCCGCTTGGACCGCCTTTCGAAGTAGCGGCCGGCCAGGACGAACAGGGTGACGCCCGCGGCGACTTCGAAATAGACGTGGCACGGGGCGCCGTCGCGCCCGACGGTCAGCTCGAAGTCGTGCCGCATGCCCGGTTGGCCGGCCGTCCCGAACAACAGGGCGTAGACCGACCACAGGAATGCCGCCAGGGTGCCGAGCGAGACCAGGGTGTCCATGGTGGCGACGCCGTGTTTGAGGTTGGACCAGGCGGCCGCGTGGAAGGGCCGGCCGCACCACACGACGACGGGCGTGGTCAGGGCCAGCGAGACCCAGTGCCAGTGGGCGAACTGCAGGGCGGGCAGCATCGCCATGGCGATGACCGGAACGGCCAGCACGATCGCGGCGATCAGACGCCGCCGCAGCGACGTCAGCTCGGGATCATCCGGTGTGGCCCGGTCACAGGTGCGCTGCGGTGGGGGCTGCGGCAGGTCGGCGGCGTAGCCGGCCTTTTCGATCTCGGCGATGAGAATCCGCGGGTCGTAACCGGCGGGGGCCGTGACGGCGGCCTTCTCGGTGGCGTAATTGACGCTCGCCGCGACCCCGTCCAGCTTGTTCAGTTTCTTCTCGATCCGCGCCGCGCAGGCGGCGCAGGTCATCCCGGTGATCTCCAGCTTGATCCTGGACGCAGCGGCCGGCCCGGTGGTGGCGGGGGCCCCGTCGATCTGCGGTGGGGGCGGGCTCATGCGACCAGGACGGCCTCGTAGCCGGCCTCGTCGACCGCGCCGAGGACGGCGTCCGCGTCGACGGGTTGCGCGCTGGTGACGACGAGCATGCCCGTGGCGGCACTGACCGTCACGTCGTTGACGCCCGGAATCTGGGCCACCTCGCTGCGAACCGCGGCCTCACAATGGCCGCAGCTCATTCCGCTCACCCGATATTCGCTGGTGGGCATGCCGCTCCTTTTCGATCCCCGGGCAGGTCTTGACCACACCATTCTGCCTGCTCGCCGGGGCGGCCTACGGCCGCAGGTGCGATCCGCCGCCGAGATACCAGGCCAGTGAACCATTCGGCTTCGTCGGCCGTGGACGGGATTACGCTGCCGGGTAGCGGAAGGAGCCACCATGACCGTCACCGTCGTCGACCGGGGACCCCGCCAGGTGAGTCGGAGGGTCGAGGTGGCCGCACCGGCCGCGGAGCTGTATGCGATAGTCGCTGACCCACGCCGTCACCACGAACTCGATGGCTCGGGCACGGTGCGCGACAACATCCGGGTGCCGCTGCAACTCGTTGAGGGCTCGAAATTTTCGACGCGCATGACGATGTTCGGCCTTCCCTACCGGATCACCAGCACGATCACCGCACTGATGCCGAACGAACTCATCGAATGGCGCCACCCGCTGGGCCACCGCTGGCGGTGGGAATTCGAGAAGCTGTCGCCGACCCTGACCCAGGTCACCGAGACGTTCGACTACCGCGACGCCGGCACGCTCAAGAACAAGCTCAACTACTACGAGCGGATGGGTTTCGCAACGGCGAACGCCTCGGGTATCGAAGCGACGCTGAGCAAGCTGCGCGACCGCTACGCGGGGTGATCAACCCACCGGATCGGCTGCGTCCCAAGGCATCACGCCGGACACCCAATGGCTGAGCTCTTCGACCTGGTCGCTGCGGTGCAGATGGCGTGGCGGCGTGGCAAAGGTGGAGTAGGGCCGACAGCGGATGACGACGCGGTTCTCGCGTTCGCACATTTCCCGGACGTGCGGGCGGGCTTCGTCGCCCAGTGGTTGGCCCGACATCCGGCCGGCGACCGCCATCATCACGTCGACCGCCACATCCGGATCCCGGTCGATGCTGGCATCGGCGTAGACCTGCAGGTAGGTGAACGGCCAGCGCTCGTCAAGCACACACAGGCTCACCTTGGGATCGCGTTCGACGATGCGGGCCTTGCCGCGGCCGGCCATGGTGGAGACCAGCAATTCGCCGGAATCGGTGGGGATGTAGTAGACGATCGACATCGCCGGGCCGTCGTTGCGGCGGCGATAGCCGAACACGCAGGTGCGATGGGTGCGCACGAACTCACGCCGTTCGGAGGGAAGCATGTCGCGGTCGGTGGGAGCGGTGAAGGGCTCGGCCGCCAAGGGGAGGAGCATGGCGAATGTCCTTGCTATCAGGGTGGATGGACCAACTAATATTTATGGATACAGTGTGTCCGTAATATGTCGGGGATGTCAAGCGGCAGGAGTGCCACGTTGCGTGACGTGAGCGACGCCAACGGGCCGCAGCCCCGCCGTCCACGCGGCCGCCCGGCCCTGCCGATGGACCGCATCCTGGCCGCGGCCGTCGACCTCGTCGACGAACAGGGGCCCGAGGCGCTCTCGATGCGGTCGCTGGCGCAGCGCCTGGAATCGGGCACGGCAACGCTCTACCGCCACTTCGCCAATCGGTCGCAGCTGGTCTCCCTGGTGATCGACCACATACTCGGGGAGATAGACCTCGACGCGGAACAGCTGGCCGCACTGCCGTGGCAGGATGCGTGTATCTTGCTGGCGCAGCACATGTTCGACGCGCTGAGCCGGCACGGCAATGTCGCACCCCTGTTGATCGAGTACACCCCGATGGGCCCGCACGCGTTGGCCAATCGCGAACGCTGCCTGGCCGTTCTGCTCGACAACGGCTTTCGGCCCGCGGTCGCGGCCCATGCGTACGCGACGTTGGCCCGCTACGTACTGGGCTTCGCAATCCAGCTGTCCGGGGCGACGGCCGACGATGGCCGACGCGACACCGAACTCTCGGCGGCGTTTCACCGGCTGGATCCGGCGCGCTTTCCCGCGACGGTCACCGTCGCCGATGACCTGCCCGTCCCGTTGGCGGACGAGTTCACCTTCGGCCTACGGCTCATCGTCACCGGGCTCGAGCGGTTACGGCAGTGAACGCGATCGCCGCCTGACTCGTAGGTTGGGAGATGCCCACGTTGCAGCGCCCGAAAGGACTTCGCCCCAGATGATCGATCACACCCTGGCGCCAGCCGCGGCGCCGACGCTGACCCGGTGGGGTCAACTCGTCAGCCGCTACGGCCTGGCGCTCGTCCTGGCGTGGATCGGGGTGGGCAAGTACGTGAAAATGGAAGCCCGCGTGCTGATTCAGCACAGCCCGCTGATGAGCTGGATCTACGACGTCTTCAGCGCCACCTTCGTCGCGCGCGCACTCGGAACGATGGAAATCGTTGCCGCCCTTCTCATCGCACTACGACCGCTGTGGCCGCGGGTCTCGGCGGCGGGCAGCGCGCTGGCGGTGGTGCTGTTCATGGGCACCCTGAGTTTTTTGTTCACCACCCCCGGCGTGGTCCTGACGTACGCTCACGGCTTTCCGGTGCTCTCGGCGCTGCCCGGCCAGTTCCTCCTCAAGGACCTGGTACTGATCGGGGTTGCGTTGTGGACGCTGGGCGACTCACTGACCGCCGCCGGTAAAGAGCGTCCCCCGCAGTAGCGCCTTGGCCGAATCGAGCGTCGTGGCGTAGGCGTCCGGGTCCAGGCTGGCCGCCCGTTCCGTCAGACCGCGCGCCAGCGCATGAACCGCATTCACCGCGGCGACCGGATCGATGCCGGCAGGCAGCACGGCCCGCGCCTGGGCGTCGCCGACGATCTCAGCGATGATGTCGCGCAACGCTTTCGGCCCGGACTGCAGCAGCCGGTCGCCGCCGCGGTGTTCGTGTCCGACCAAGCGCATCGCCCGCTCGAAGGGGGCCAGGTCGGGATAGTCGCGCATCAACCGGCTCGACTCGTCGAGCACCGCGGCGAGGCGATCGGCCACGTTGCCGGACCGCGCCGCGGCGGCTCGCAACCGAGGGACCGCGATCCGGTCCATCTCGCTCACGGTGGCCTCGAGCAACTCGGACTTGTTCGCAAAGTAGTGATACAGGCTGCCGCTGGTCATGTCGGCGGCCCGGGCGATCTCGCGAATCGTTGCCCGGGCGTAGCCCGACTCGGCCACACAGCGCATCGCCGCGGCGATGATTCTCGCCCGGGTCTGCTCTCCGTCGGCGCCCACCGGCCGGCCCAATTGCGGCGCAGTTGCGGTCATTCCGCGCCGCGGGTCCGTTGATCGCGCACCGCGCACCTCCGCGCCGATACAAAATTGATCGTCCGATTATATTCGATATGTCGGAACGCCGGCCGACGGACGGGACGCGACCAGTGCGAGCAGCAGCGTGACGCGGGCGCAACGCGGGCGCCCGGTCGGTGCCAGCGGTGCGGAGACTCGCCAGCGGATCATCGTCGCCACCATGCGGTGCGTGGCGACCGCGGGATACGCCCGGGCGACGATCCGTGAAATCGCCCGCACCGCGAAGGTCACCAGTGCGAGCCTGTACAACTACTTTCCCAACAAGGCCGAATTGATAAAGGCCGCGGTGGCGGCACGGACCGACATCGCGGTGCCCCGACTGCAGCAGGCCGCCGCCCGTCCGGGCACTGCGATCGCGCGAATCGAAGCGGTCCTCGACGAATCGGGCCGGCTGATGCGCGAGTACCCCGACCTGGCGGCGTTCGAGTGGGTGATTCGGGCGGAGCACGCGGTGGCCCTCGACGGCCCGGCGACGGGCGGTTTCCAGGCGTTCCGGGAGATCATCGACGGCATCGTCGAGGACGCAGCCCACCAGGGCGGGCTGGCCGGCGGCGCCGACCAGCGTGGCGTCGCCGAGGCGGTCTACGCGCTGATCTACGGCCTGACCGAGTTGGCGGCCACGCTGCCGCCCAAGGACTATCACGCGGCGCTGGCGTCGGCCAGGCAACTGATCGCGGGCACCTTGCTGGGCACGCACCCTTGATATGATCAAGTGATTGATTATATGGTCGAGGCCAGGGAGAGGACCCGAGGCCGTGACCGAGACCGTTGGCCAGGCGTTTGACGTCGACGCGCTGCGACGCAAGTACGCCGAGGAACGCGCGCGCCGTGTGCGTGCGGACGGCATTGACCAGTACGTCGAGACGGTCGGCGCGTTCGCCCGATACGCCGAAGATCTGTGGGCGAACGGTGAGCCGGCCCGCGAACCGCTCACCGACGAGGTAGACGTCGCGATCGTCGGCGCCGGCTTCGGTGGGCTGTTGACCGGGGCGCGGCTACGTCAATTAGGCGTCGACAGGGTGCGGCTGATCGACAGGGCGGCCGACGTGGGCGGCACCTGGTACTGGAACCGCTATCCCGGAATCGCTTGTGACGTCGAGTCGTACGTATACATGCCGCTGCTCGAGGAACTGGGCTACACCCCCACCGAAAAATACGCGAAGGGCGCGGAGATCTTTGCGCATTGCCGGCGCATCGCCGAGCACTACGACCTCTACCGCGACGCCTGCCTGCAGACTGAAGTTCGGGAAATCCGTTGGGACTCGGCGGATTCCCGCTGGATTATTCGCACCGACCGGGGCGACGAAATGCGGGCCAGGTTCGTGTCCATGGCCAACGGGTACCAGGCGAAGCCGAAATTGCCCGGGATCGAAGGACTCGGCGCGTTCCGCGGGCATGCGTTCCACACCAGCCGCTGGGACTACGCCTACACCGGGGAGCAGCTGCAGAACCTGGCCGACAAGCGCGTCGGCATCATCGGGACCGGCGCCACGGCGATCCAGTGCGTACCGCATCTCGGCGCTGCCGCGCAGCGGCTCTACGTCTTTCAGCGCACCCCGTCCTCAGTGGACGTGCGGGCCAACCGGTCCACGGATCCGCAGTGGGCCCGCACATTACAGCCCGGCTGGCAACGCGAGCGGATACAGAACTTCCAGATCCTCACTGCCGGAGGCCAAGCCGACCAGGACCTGGTCGCCGATGCCTGGACGAGCATCACCCGCAAGCTGCCCGTCATGCGGCAGGACGGCGACGGCGTCGTCGATCCCGAACAGCGCAGCCGGGACATCGAGCTGGCCGACTTCGCCAAGATGGACGAGATCCGCGCCCGGGTCGACGCGATCGTCACCGATCCCGCCACCGCCGAGGCGCTCAAACCGTGGTACGGCTACTTCTGCAAACGACCCTGCTTCCACGACGAGTATCTGCAAACGTTCAACCGGCACAACGTCACCCTGGTCGACACCCGGGGACGCGGGGTGCAGCGCATCACCGAAACCGGTGTGGTCGTCGACGGCGTCGGCTACGAGCTCGACGGCCTCATCTTCGCAACGGGTTTCGAGGTGGGCACCGACTACTGCCGCCGCACCGGATTCGAACTGATCGGCCGTGACGGCGTGACGCTCACCGAACACTGGGCCGACGGCGTCCGCACCTTCCAAGGCCTGTGCACGACCAAATTCCCGAACTGCTTCATCGAGAGCATCGCCCAGGCCGGCCTGACGGTGAACTTCCCCTACCTACTCGACGTGCAGGCCGGCCACGTCGCCTGGATCATCGCGACCGCCCTCGCCGAGGGCATCACCGAAGTCGAGGCGGCGCCCGCTGCCGAAGCCGCCTGGGTCGACACGGTGGTGACCCGGTCGGCCGCCAGCGCCGAGCGCGCCAGGACCTGTACGCCCGGGTACTACAACCGGGAGGGCAAGGCCGATGCCAAGACTCGGCAGGGCAGTTTCTTCTTCGGAGCGCCCACCGAATATGCCGACCTGCTGCAGCGGTGGCGCGCCGACGGGGAGCTGGAAGGCATGCTGGTCCGTCGCGCCGGGGGCGCACCGTGACGAGCCGAAAAGCCCAGGCCCTCTATGCTATTGGGCGGATGCGCGCGGCGACCCGGCGCCGCAGCGGGCCGAGGGTGGCGATCATCGGGGCCGGCTTCGGCGGGCTGGGCGCGGCCGTCGCGCTGCGCCGTGCGGGCATCGACGACCTGGTGATCATCGAGCGCGACGACGGCGTCGGCGGCACCTGGCGGCGCAACACCTATCCCGGCGCCGCATGCGATATCCAGAGCCACTTGTACTCGTTCTCCTTCGCCCCCAACCCATCCTGGACGCGCACCTACGCGCGGCAGCCCGAAATATTGGCCTACCTCGAATCGGTGGCCGACGATTTCGACCTGCGCCGCCATCTCCTGCTCGACACCACGGTGCGCTCCGCGCGCTGGGACCCGCGCGCCGGCGCGTGGCATTGCGAGCTGGAGCGCGGCGGGCAGCCGGCCACCCTGACCGCGGACGTCGTCGTGTGTGCTATCGGTCTGTTCGGTGCTGCCAAGCTCCCCGACATCGACGGCCTGAGCGACTTCGCCGGCCCGGTGCTGCATACCGCGCACTGGGACCATGACCTCGACCTGGCCGGCCGGAACGTCGCGGTGATCGGCACCGGCGCCAGCGGCGTACAGGTGGTGCCCGAACTGGCGAAGACCGCCGGGCACGTCACGGTCTTCCAACGCAGTCCACCCTGGATGGTGCCCAAGGACGACCGCCCGTACAGCGCAACCGAATTGGCGCGTTTCCGCCGCAGCGCCCTGGCGCTGCGCCGTACCCGCTGGCAGATCTGGAAATTCCAGCACGACAACACCGCAACTTTTGCCGACGACCCCGTGGTGACGGCGCGCACGCAGATCGCGGCGTCGTTCCTGGGCCGTACCGTGGACGACGAGCCGCTGCGCCTTGCGCTGACGCCGGACTATCCGTTCCGCTGTAAACGCGTGCTGCTGGGCGACGACTACTACCGGGCGTTGCAGCGCGACAACGTCGAGCTGGTCACCGACCCCATCGCGCGAATCGATCAGACATCGGTGATCACCGCCTCGGGCGCTCGAATCGATAGCGACGCCCTCGTCCTGGCCACCGGCTTCGAGACTTCCCGCTATCTGTCCGGCATCGAGGTGCAAGGCGTCGCAGGCCGCCGGCTGCACGAGCACTGGGGTGACGACCCGTGCGCCTACCTGGGAGTGGCGGTCAGCGGATTCCCCAATTTCTTCATGCTCTACGGACCCAACACCAACCAGGGCGGCAACTCCATCGTCTACATCCTCGAGGCCGGGTCGCGACTGGTCGCCAGCGCGGTAACCCGGCTGGCGCGGCGCGGCGGATACCTCGACGTGCGGCCCGAGGCCGAAAAGCGGTACAACGACGCACTTTCCGCAGACCTGGAGCGCACCATCTGGACCCAGTGCGACAGCTACTTCCGATCGCCGTCCGGTCGAATCGTCACGCAATGGCCCTATACCGAGCTGGAGTACGCTCGCCGCACCTGGCGGGTTCGGGGGCGGGAGTGGCTGCACCACGTCGGGGCGCCGAACGACCGGACGACGCCAACCGACACCGAAGCCGATAACCGCGAACCGATTGGCCGGTAACCAGGTCGGGCAACACGATCGGCCGTTTGAACATACGGCGGAGCCACGCCCAGCCGGCCCTCAGCGCGCGGGATCGTCGGCGACCTCGATATCGCCGGCCGCCGCCGCGGCGCGCAACTGGTGAAAGTCGTCAAGGGATTTGTCGGCGTAGGCATACGACCAATCGGCCACCGCGTCGTGCACGGCGCTACTGGTGCCGACATATCCCCGCAGGATGGACGCGTTCGCGCTCTGCGCGTGTGCTCGGGCCAGCAGCACGGCACAGGCAAGGACGTATTCGGAGAAGATCGAGGCCGACATGCCTTCGGTGTCGATGCTGCCCTTCATATCGTGGAATTGCCGGACGTAGTAGTCGCGGCCGTCCTTGCGGGTCGTCCCCAGGAACACATCCGACATCGCCTGCAATATCAGCTGGCCGTCAATCACGCGCACGCCCTGGCCCTTGGCGTTGACCGCCGCGGTGAGGGTGTCCGGTTGCGGCCAACCGCCGTATTCGTCGAGCACCGATCGAGTGGCCTCTTTGATCTGCATGATCAGCGGTGTTCCGTTGGGGCCGACCAAGATGACCAGGTAGCAGCGGGTGCCGACGCTGCCGACGCCGACGACCCGCAGCGCGATGTCGGTGATGCGAAAATGCGACAGCAACAACGCCACGTCGGCCGGAACCGCGGCCAGATATTCCTGAACCGACTCGATCAAGGGAGCTTCGATGTCCTCCTCGACGTGCTGCAGGACGGGAGGATCCTCGCGCAGGCGCGGGGTTCCATCCGCGCCGGTTTCCATGATCTGCTTGAAGACTCGCTCCGACGTTCGCGTGCGCGCCCGGGAGATCGTCTTCTGAATCACCGCCTGCAGACCCTTGGACACTGTCCCGGTGTAGCGCTCGGGTTCCACCCGTAGGTAGTAGCGATCCAGAACATTCATCTCCTCGAGCATCGCCTCGAGGCTGGTTTGATAGCCCGTCAGCGCCTCCTCGACACAGCGGCGGATGGCCTTGCCCGGGTATCCAGCGTGACGGCCACCGATGATCGCGCTGGTGATCAGGCGCTTGACGTCCCACTCCGCGGGTGCGGCGGCGGCCTCATCGAAATCGTTCAGGTCGAAGACGATTGAGCGATGAGGGGCGGCGTACAGCCCGAAATTCGACACGTGCGCGTCGCCGCAGCACATGATTTCGATCCCGCTGGACGGGCTTGCGGCCAGATCGGCGGCCATGACCGCCGCCGAACCTCGGTAAAAGGAAAATGGGTCGGCGAGCATACGGGCAAACCGGAGCGGAACGAGTTCGCTTAGCCGATCGGCGTTTTGGGCGACGAGAATTTCGGTGGCTGTTCGCGTGGCTGGCGTCAGCTGCGCGAGAGACCGGCGAGGGGCGGCCTTGCGCAGCGCCCGGCCTCGTCCCAGGTCCTCGCTCGGCACCTCGACATCGATCAAGCGCTCACGCAACGCCCGTTGCGGCATTTGACCAGCATAATCACCGCGGCAGGCATTTACGTCACGCTGATTCTCACGGCTGTCGCAGGATGGCTCGATCGTTAACATTCTTAAAATGTTCGGTGCCACACGGGGCTGTTTGGCACTCATGGTCGGTGCTGGGAGGTGTGGCGGGCATGGTGAAGCTGCTGCCGCCCGATGCGGGGCGCCCGTCGCGGCGCCTGCCCTGGCTCAGCCTGCTGGGCGTCCTGGCCATCGTCGTCGCCACGACCGCGATCGTGCTGAAAAACCTCCCGTCGGGCGGTGCCAACGAAATCCTCAACGTCTCCTACGACCCGACCCGCGAGTTGTATGCCGCGCTGGACAAGCAATTCGTCGCGGAATACCACACGCATAACGGAACGACCTTGAACATCAAGGAGTCTCACGGCGGCTCGGGCCGGCAGCTCCGCAGCGTGCTCGATGGCAGTCAGAAAGCCAACGTGGTGTCGCTGGCGACGATCAGCGACATCGACACGCTCAGCAAGCGGGGGCTGGTCGCCCCCGATTGGCAACAGCGGCTGCCGAACGCCTCGGTGCCCTACACATCGACCATCGCGTTCGTGGTCCGCAAGGGCAATCCCAAGGGGATTCGCGACTGGCCCGACCTGATCAACCCCGACGTCGCCGTCGTGTCACCCAACCCGCGGACGTCCGGCAACGGCCAGCTCAGCGTGTTGGCGGCCTGGGGCGCGGTCACCACGCGCGGCGGCAGCCCGGCGCAGGCGACCGCCTACGTGAAGTCGCTACTGCAGCACGTCACCGTCTCCGACGCCGGAGCCCGCAGCGCCGCAGACAGCTTCGCGCTGGCCAAAATCGGCGACGTCCAGCTGACATGGGAGAACGAGGCGCTGCGGGAGGTCGCCGCAAACAAAGACGAATTGGAGCTCGTCTATCCGCCGGTCAGCATCCTCGCCCAGCCCGCGGTCGCCTGGGTCGACGCGAACGTGACCGACCCCGCGACGGCGGCCCACGCGAAGGCCTATCTCGAGTATCTGTTCACCGACTCCGCCCAGGAGCTGGCGGCGCGATTCGGGTATCGGCCCTTCCAGCCGGCGATTCTGGCCAGGCACGCGGATCGGCTGCGCCCCCTCACGTTGTTCCCGATCACCGCCATCGCACGGGATTGGAGTGACGCTCGGGAGCAGTTCTTCGGCACCAACGGCATCCTGGACACGATCTCGGCGCCCGGCGCGGCGTCGGGCGCTTAGCGGAAAGACGTCGAAAACGTGGATGTGCGGGCGAATTACGACCTGGTGAAGGGCCGGCATGACGTGATCGCCGGTCTGACCGTCGCCGCCATTTCATTTCCTCAGGCGATGGCCTACGCCCTGATCGCCGGGGTGGACCCGAGATTCGGCGTCTACTCGGCGATCGTCGTGACCATCGTCGCCTCGATCTTCGGGTCGTCCTCGCATCTGATCAACGGGCCCACGAGCGCCATCTCGCTGCTGGTGTTCACCGCACTGGCCTTCATCGACTCAGAGAATTCCACGGAGCTCTTCGAGGCGCTCTTCTTACTGGCCGTCCTGGTGGGCGCGTTCCAGATCGTGATCAGCCTGTTCAAGCTCGGCAACCTCACCCGCTACATATCCGAGTCGGTCATCATCGGCTTCATGGCGGCCGCGGCCTTCCTGCTCGCCATCGGACAGCTGGGCAACGCGCTGGGCGTCCGCGACAAGGGCAACGGCCACATGCAGGTGCTGCGCCGCGTCTGGCTCACCCTGGCCCACGGCGACCACATCAATTACCGCGCACTGACATTGAGCGCGGCGGCGGTGGTCCTGGCCGTCGTGCTGCGCAAGCTGGTCCAGCGCTACGGATGGCCGCAGGTGGACATGCTCGCGGTGCTGATCGTCACCGCGCTCGTCGCCTACCTCGCCGGGTGGTCGACGCCGGGCCCCGGCGGGCACACCGCGGTGTCGGTGGCCGCCAAGATCCCGCGCAGCCTACCCGGACCGCATGTCCCCGAGGTCCGCACCGAGTGGCTGCCGCACTTGTCGACGGGAGCGCTGGCCATCGCCTTCGTCGGCATCATCGAGGCGCTGTCGATCGCCAAAGCCATTTCTTACCAAACACAACAGAAGATCGACTACAACCGCCAGATCATGGCCGAGGGCCTGGCCAACTTGACAGGCGGCTTCTTCCAGAGTCTGCCCGGCTCGGGCTCGCTGTCCAGATCGGCGATCAACTTCCAATCCGGTGCTGCCACAAGGTTTTCCGGGATAGTATCGGCCGCCACGGTTGCCGGTGCCCTGCTGCTGTTCGCCCCACTGCTGCGCTACGTTCCGCAACCGGCGCTGGCCGGGCTGTTGCTCGTCACGGCCGCGCGCCTGGTCGATTTCAAGCGGCTGATCTACACCGTCAAGGCGTCGCGCTACGACGCCGGGCTGGTGGTCGTCACGGCCTTCACCGGCATCGCCGTGGACCTCGACAAGTCGGTCCTGCTCGGCGTGGTCCTGTCCATCCTGCTGTTCGTGCCGCGGGCGGCGAAGCTGAAGTCCAAGGAACTCGTCGTCACGCCCGAGCGTGTGGTGCGCGAACGCATTCCGGGCGATTCAGCGGATCCGTCGATCGTCATCTACGACCTCGAAGGCGAGCTGTTCTTCGGGGCCGCACCGGAATTGGACCGCTACCTGACGGCGATCAGTCAGCGCATCACCGAGGGTGACATCGCTTTCGTGGTGTTGCGGCTCAAGCGGGTGCGCCACCCGGATGTGGTCTGCATCGAACGCATCGAGCATTTCCTGCGCGAGGTCACCGAGCGCGGTGTCACCGTGCTGCTTGCCGGGGTGCGCTCCGACACGCTCGGCGTGCTGACCAACGTCGGCTTCCAGAGTTGGTTCCCCGCCGAGCAGGTCTTCCCCGAGGAGGACGAGGAATTCTCGGCAACGCTCAAGGCGGTCCGCTACGCCCACAACAGGCTGGCCGAGCTCAACGTCAAGGAGCCCTTCACCAGCGCACCCGAAGTCGCCCCGCACGCTGAGCTGTACTACCTCGTCTAGTGTCGCGAGTCGTTAATTCGCGATCACTGGGTAGACTTGGGGTGTGCCGAGTCCGATTGCTGTGCCCGTGGTGTTGACCGATGAGGAACGTGAGCAGTTGCAGGGGTGGGCGCGCCGCCCCAAGAGCGCCCAGGCGTTGGCCTTGCGCTCGCGGATTGTGCTTGCCTGCGAAGGGGATTCGAGTAATACCGCGGTAGCACGCGATCTGGGTATCACGCGGGGAATGGTGACCAAGTGGCGTAATCGCTTTGCCGCTGACCGCCTGGAGGGATTGCTCGACGAGCCGCGCCCGGGCCGGCCCCGGGTGGTCGGTGATGAGCGGATTGAAGCGTTGATCACCGCGACGCTAGAGACCACGCCCCCCGATGCCACGCACTGGTCGACGCGGTCGATGGCCGAGCATCTGGGTTTGAGCCAGTCGATGGTCTCGCGGGTGTGGCGGGCGTTCGGATTGGCTCCGCACAAACAGGATTCGTGGAAGCTGTCCAAAGACCCGCTGTTTGTCCAGAAGGTCCGTGACGTCGTCGGGTTGTATCTGAACCCACCCGAGCGGGCGGTGGTGTTGTGCGTGGATGAGAAAACCCAGATCCAGGCCCTCAACCGCACCGCACCGGTGTTCCCGATGCTGCCCGGCACGCCGGCGCGAGCCAGCCACGACTACGTCCGCCATGGCACCTCGAGCTTGTATGCCGCCCTGGATCTGGCCACCGGCCAGGTCATCGGTGCCCTGCACTCGCGTCACGGCGCCCAGGAATTTCTGGCCTTCCTCAAGAAGATCGACACCGCGGTGCCTGCCGACTTGGACTGCCATGTCGTCTTGGACAATGCCTCCACGCACAAAACACCGCAGGTCAAACGCTGGCTGAACGCTCACCCACGCTTCGTGTTGCACTTCACCCCGACCAGCTCAAGCTGGCTCAACCTCGTCGAGCGCTGGTTCGCCGAACTGACCACCAAAAAACTGCGCCGTGGCACCCACACCTCGGTGCGCCAACTCAACACCGACATCCGCGCCTGGATCGACACCTGGAACGACAACCCGCGCCCCTACGTCTGGACCAAGACCGCCGATCAAATCCTCGAATCCATCGCCAACTACTGCAAGCGAATTAACGACTCGCGACACTAGCTGCCGGCGGCTACCCTGGCCCGTTCGGTCATCGAGGCGATCACGCCGCCGTCGTTGAGAATGTCGGTGCCGGTGAGGTATCCGGCCCTCTCGCTGGCGCAGAAGGCGAGCAACTCGGCCATCTCTTCGGGCTTGCCCCACCGCGGCACCGCGGCGTTGGCAACCATCGCGCCCGCGCCGGCCTGCTCCTCGAGCCGGCCCATCTCGGTGTCGATGGAACCCGGTGACACCGAGACGATGCGCAATCCGCGGGCGTTGAAGCGCTCCGCCTGCGACTGGCTGTACCACTTCACGAAGCTCTTGCTCACGGCGTAGGCCAAGCCGGATCGCGCCTCATCGGGGGCGATGTCGCACGCCGCCAGCATGGCGGCCATGAACGCGTCGGTGTCCTCCAGCGCCCGCGGAAACTGTTCTGTCGGAACGATTTCCGCCGGCAGCATGTGCGCCGCCATCGATGCCACGTTGACGATCACCGCACCTTCGCCGGCGACCGCGAAGAACTCCTCGTTGACGTTGACGGTACCCACGGCGTTGGTCCGGATGATGTAGTCGGCGGCACCCATGCTCGGGCTGACCCCCGCGGTGTGGATGACCGAGACGACCGTCCCGAGGTTGCTCGCGGTGCCCAGCAGGCCTGCCACGGCGCGCCGGTCCGTCACGTCGCAGTCGACGACCGTCGCAGCGATCCCGAGGTCTTGCAGGGCCGTGCCCGCGGCGGCCAGCCGGTCCTGCCGGACGTCGCACAGCACCACGGTGTGGTCGCGGCCGACGACTTTCGCCGTGGCCAGGCCCATGCCACCCGCGCCGCCTGTGATCACCGACACTCGAGTCATACCTGGACGGTATACGCAGAATGATGCCCAACCCGTGGGCGGGGCGGTCTTCGGCGCGACGGCGACCTACCGCTGAGGGGTGGAACCCTCCGCCTCGTGGTGAGGGTGACCGCTGTGCCGGATGGCCCTGCCGAAGAACGGTGCCCGGACGGTGGCGATCACGTGGCGGCGGTTGATGATCAGCGCTATGACGGCCACCGCGACGTAGACGGCGCAGAGCAACAACCGTCCCTGTGTCGAGAAGATCGGGAACTGGACGACGAACAGTCCGAGCAGTGTGCACGCGGCGGCGCGGTTGAACCGCAGCGCCAGGATCAGCGCCACCCCCATCATCGTTTGGGTGGCGGTGAGCAGCACCTCCTCCACCTGACGGGAGTCGAGGTACAGCGAGAACCCGCCGCCGCCCAGCAGGTGGGCGATCGGCAACGACCCGATCAACAGGGTCCATTGATTGACCTTGGAGGAGATCAGCGTGGCGATGGCCGCCGTGCCCTTGCCCCGGCTGGCGAAAATGGTCGCGATGATGAATTCCGGTGCCTCGGAGGCCAGCGGGGCCAGCCACTGCACCAGCAGGAAGCGGTTGATGCCGAGTTCGGTACCGGCGGCCACCAAGTTGTCGGCAAAGGGCTTGGCGCACAGCAGGATCACCCCGCCCGACACCAGAAACAGGCCGACCACCGCGACGCGCCTCCGACCGTCGGGCAGATCACCCAACGCGGCCGCCGTGCCGATCAGGTCGGGCTCCTCGACGTCGCCGTGACTGATCTTGTAGAGGTAAAACCCGAACCAGGCCAGCAACGCCAGCCCCAGACCCAGATGAATCTGGCTGCTCGCCGGTATCACGAAGGCGAGGACGCCGGCGACCAGCAGGAATCCCAGTTCGACACGGTTTGCTGGCTCCAGCGTCAGACCGGTGGTCTTCGCCGAACCGGACTTGCGCGCCACCACGATGCTCACCAGCACCACCACGGGCCACCCCAGACCCATCAACAACCGGTTGGACCCGGTCATGTTGGCGGCGGCGTACTGCGTGTAATCCGCGTTGTGGCCGGACACGTATGCGTAGTAGAGGTCGACGGCGTATTCCGGCAGCACCGCGATCAGAGCCAGCAGCGCCGTCGCCAACCCGCCGGAAACGTCGATCTGCGCGGCCTCGGCCGCCCATGCCAGCAAGAAGCTGGCCGCCACCACCGCTGCCCCGAAGATCAGCAGGGCCAGTACCGCGCCGGGATGCAGGCCGGCGACGCGGACGACCACGGCAGGGAGGACGAAAGCGCCGGTGATCAATCCGGAACGGGTCAGGGTGCGGCGCCGCCAGCGTGCCGTCATCGCGACGGTGGCGGCGGGCCTGTCTATGGCGAGCATCGTCATCCTTCGCAGGCGGTGGCGATCCGGTGGCCACTGCGGCTCGGTCGCTGCGGTGAACCGGTTACCCAAGTTACCCGTGGCGGCCAGCGTCAGCAACGCAGCGGGTCGATTAAGCGGCGGTGCGCCAGGACGCATATTTGCTGTCCAGGCCCATGTGTACGCAAAAGTTAGGCCGCCCTGATCCGCAACTTTGGCAAACCTCGTCACTGGTGGGTATGACGCGCAGCGAACGACGTGAGTTCCCGCCGCTCCCTAACCGCCGGGGCCCATGGCCGCGGCGGCGGCCTGGGCGAACAGCTCGACGGCCTGATTGCGGCTCACCGATGCCAGCAGCTGCGCGGCGGCGCGCATGGTGTCGCCCACCATCAGGGTCGGGCCGTTGCCGAGGTTCTCGAACGCCTCGGCGATGACGTCGGACACGGCCGCCGCGTCCGGGGGCACCTCGTCCGGGGATCCGATCAGGCCCCGGCTGTATTCGAGCTCGCGCAATGCCGGCGTGTTGGTCTTGCCCAGGATGAGGCCCAGGACGTCGACGCCCTTGTCGTGCAGTTCGGCCCACAGCGCCTCGGCGAAGACCATGTCGAACGCCTTCGAGGCGCCGTAGGCGACCATGTTCGGTCCGCCGGCCAGCCCGGCGCCGGACCCGAAGATGACGATGCCGCCGCTGCCTCGTTCCACCATCGCGGGCGCGAAATGGTGACACAACTGCATGGGCACCATGCAGTTGCGTTGCACCATCGCCTCGGCGGCTTCGATCGAATTGGCAAGGAACGGCTTGAAATTCGGGTCGGCGCCGGCGCAATACACGAGCGTTCCGATCTCCAGGTCGCCGGTTGCCGCGGCAACCGCCGCGGCCGCACCCGGTTGCGCGAGATCGATTGCCAGGGTGCGGGTTTGCGCCCCCGTCTTGCCCTCGATGTCGAACGCGACACGGTGGAGAACGGCTTGCCGGCGGGCCAGTAGCACCACGTTGACGCCGCGCTCGGCAAGTCCTTCGGCGAACGCCGCGCCCAGGCCGTCGGATGCGCCGGCCACCACCGCCCAGGGCCCGTACTTTGCCGCGAATGTCATCTACCCGCCCCCGACCGTGGTGATGCGAACCTGGGTGTAACGCCGGCGCGCGATACGCCACCCCGCCGGGGTGCGGACCATGTCGTCGTCGTAGAAACCGATCGCGTTGACACCTGAGTTGTTGTCGCCGGCCATGATCAGCCCGTCGACGTAGGTGCGTGCGGTGGCGCTGTCGCCGTCGAGCGTGATGGCCTGGTTGGTCAGGCGGTGCAGCGTGTGCCCCGCCAGCGCGTGCGCCCGCTCCATGAAGTCGGCGACTGCGTCGACACCGTTCCAGGTGCCGATCTCGCCGTAGTCCAGTTGGCAGTCGTCGGTGAAGACGGTGCGAAACAGTGGCCAATCCCGGCGGTCGATCCCCGTGGCGTAGCGCACCAGCAGCTCGGAGATGTCTTGGCGGTCATCGCGTTCGGTCACCGGAGGTCTCCATTCGGACGGACAACGATCCCCGGCGGGCCGTAACGGGCCCAACCGGCCCCGCCATGATGGCGTGACCGCAGCGCGCAAGACATCAACTCTCTCGAATAATCGATATAAGATCTCGAATGTTCGTCCAACTGTAGGAACCCCGTCGTAAAGGAGTCAAGCGATTCGCGGTTCGACGTCAGCGCCGACCGCCCGGGTGCTCGACGTCGTCGAGCTGCTGGCGCGGTCTGCGAATGCGCGGCTGCGCTTCTCCGATGTGGTGCGGGAGCTGGATCTCACCCAGGCGACCGCGCACGCGATCCTGAAGACGTTGTGCGACCGCGGGTGGGCCAGCCGTGATCCGGTCACAAAGACGTTCGCCCTCGGTCCCGCCCTCGCCGTGGTGGCCGCCCGCACGGACACCGCCCGGCCGCTCGCCCACGCGGCGCGGACCGCGGCGCTGCGGCTGTCCCGCGAAGTCGGCTACGCCTGTTCGGTGGTCGAGAAATTCGGTGATTCCTTGGTGGTCACCGCCTTTGAGGGTGAACCGGCCACGCAGCCGTCGGGGATCCCGGGTGATCGCATTCCCTACGCGCCGCCGTTCGGCGTCGCGATGGCGGCCTGGGACACCGAGGAGGAACAACGCGCCTGGGTCCGGCGGGGTGCCGGCGACAACGCGGACCGCGCCCAGCGCCTGCGACAGGTGTTGGAGCACACCCGTGAACGCGGATTCGACGTCGACTGGACGACGCCGGCGCTCGCGCAGGCGGTGCAGGTGGTCGGCACGTTGGACAGCAGCGAGATGCCAACCCCGGTACGCCACATCGTGGACCGGCTGCTGGTCGAGTTCACCACCATCGGGTTCCTCTCCGACGACAACCCGGGCCGCCGGAAGCAACCCGTGGTGACCATCGCCGCCCCGGTTTTCGACGACCGGGCCCGCGTCACCCTGATGGTGGCCGTGCACCCGCTGTGCGCGCTGAGCGCGCGGCAGATCCGCGACATCGGAAAGCAGCTGACCGACGAGACGGCCGCACTCAGCGGGGCGCCACCGCAGCCGGCCGGGATCGGTGGGGTCGACCACCGCGGCGCCTGAGGCGGCCGCGAGCGGGGGCATTGTGGCCCGGGTTGGCATGATCCTCCGTCGGCTGTCTGCTATGTGTCCCCGCGTCCGGGCACGCCGGCATCGAACGCGTTGAGCGTCACAGCGACCATGGAGAAGCAGCCCACCAGAAACACGATCTCGGCCGTTCCGTGTGCGCCGAACCGGTGTACGGCGGCTCGATAGGTGGTCTCGGAAAGGACTCCGCCGCGGTTGAGGGACGCCGCCATGTCATAGGCGACACCTTCGTCGTCGCTCAGGTCGGCGGGGCGTTCACCCGCGGTGATGGTGGCGATTTTCGACTCGGACAGACCTGCGCGCCGGGCGAAGTACTCGTGACCGTAGATTTCGTAGCGCGCCCCGAATTTCGCGGCGGTGACCAGGATGACCAACTGATGGATATCGCCCGGAAGTTGGGCGTGTTCCCACATCGCCTTGTTGAATGACCAAGCCGGCGCGCCGAATTGGGGAAAGTGCAGCCAACAGTTGAAGGGCCCGATCAGCGCGCCGTCGTCCCGGTATGCGACCAGGTCGCCGAATTCGCCGTCGATCACGGCCCGCATATTGTCGTACAGCTCGCGCTGCGCTGCGGTCAAACTGGGCGGTGGCAAAAGGGGAAGTCGCATCGGGCCCACCTCATCGGATTGCGGTCGTTCACCCCAGCGAAACGCGCGAGCGAGGCGGAGTCCATAACTCGCTGATGAGCACTGGTAAGTGGCGCTTCCTAGCGCAGGTGGGGCCACTTAAGCTCGACATATGGAACTGCGGCAGCTGCGCTATTTCGTCGCCGTCGCAGAAGAATTGCACTTCGGTCGCGCCGCCCGACGCCTGCACATTTCGGGACCGGCGTTGTCGCAACAGATCATCGCGTTGGAACGCGAAGTGGGCACCGATTTGCTGGTGCGGGACCGGCGCAGCGTCCGGTTGAGCGAAGCCGGCCGGACGTTCCTCCCGGACGCGCGCCGGATCCTGTCACTGGCCGACGACGCCAAGCATCGGCTGCAGCGGACCGCCTTACAAAGCTCGCCGGTGCGGCTGGGCTACGTCAGCTGGTTGCCCGACGACATCGGCGCAATGGTGGGCCCCGGAGTGGCCCTGCGCCTGGACGATTGGGTGTTGCCGTCGCACGTGCAAGCGGACCGAGTGGCCGAGGGCACCCTCGACATCGCGTTGGCGTGGATCACAGAAACGCAGGCCAAGCATCGAAAATTGACTGCTCACCTGTTACGCGCCGAACCGCTGAGCGCGGTCCTTCCCGGTTCGACCTCTTCGGAACCGGTTGGCGCACAACATGTCAGCGTTCTCGTCGACGACGACGCGTCGGCATGGTCGTCGTGGAACCGGTTCGCCGAAGACTTCGCCGCCGACAACGGTGCCCGCATCATCGGGATCAACGACGGCGGCATCACCGGTGACGCGTTCTACGCACATGTGCGCAAGATCAGAAGCGCTGTGCTGGCGTCACCCAAGCGCCACACCGCCCCACTCCCAACCCGATTGGGCCAGCGTCCGGTCGCCGATCCGATCCCGCTGTGGACATGGTCGCTGCTGCATCGGCAAGACGATGACCGGGCCAGTGTGCGCGGTGTCGTGACTTCGTTGCTGGCGGTTGCGCGCGGCCGGGAATGGCTGACTCCTCCCACCGGGCGGTGGTGGATTCCGCCCGACGATCCCCACCGGAGCATTCTTGATCCCGGGGCCGATCCGCGGTGAAAAGTTCCGTCAACCACACATAAGGAATCGATCCTGGACGGCGCCTCATCGCTGGGCTTCAGTGGGAGTAGTAGAGCGGAGAGGCGAAAAGTGGTGGCACAGAGCTACGTTGTTGACGAGCTGGCCGAATTCGTCGTCGGCGCACGACCGGCCGATCTGGGCGGGCAGCCGCGCGAACTGTTGAAGCGCAACGTGCTGGACAGCATCGCGTGCGCCGTCGGTTCGCTGGGTGGGGAGCTGATCCCGACGATTCGTGAGCACACGACTCAGTTCGGCGGGACCCCGACCGCCACCCTGGTCGGCGGCGGCCGCGCATCGGTGGACCAGGCCGCGTTCTTCAACGCGGTGCTGGTGCGCTATCCCGACCTGCTCGACACCTATTTGACCGTGGGCGGGCTCTGCCATCCCGCCGACAACGTCGGCGCCGTTCTGGCCGTGGCCGAGCACACCGGCGCCAGCGGGGCCGACTTCCTGCTGGCGCTGGCAATCGCCTACGAGATCCAATGCCGTTTCAGCGCACAGGTTCCCGTGATGGCCCGCGGGCTCAACCACGCGCTGCAACTTTCCATGTCGGTTGCGGCCGGCAGCGCAAAGCTGCTGGGGCTCGACGCCGAACAGACCGCCAACGCCATCGCCGCCGCGGCGGCCGACAACGTGTCGCTGGCGACCATCCATGCCGAACCGGTCTCGAACTGGAAGGGCATCTCGCCGGCGATCACCGGCATGCGCGCCGTGTACACGACCATGCTGGCCGCCCGCGGCATCACCGGGCCCAAGTCGTTGTTCGAGGGCCCACACGGGTTGGCGCAGCTGTTCGATCAGCCCATCGATTTGCACACCGCCGACCGCAGCCTCGCTTGCGTCGAGCAGACTTACTTGAAGCAGTACTGCTCGCTCATCCACGGCCAGGTGGTCATCGACGCGGTGCTGGCCGTGCGCGGCGAGACCGCTTTGCGTGGTACGGATGTCGCGAGGGTAGTTCTCGAGGTCTTTCAGGGGGCATATGACTTCGCCGGTGGCGGTGCGTATGGCGGCAAAGAACATCCGACCACCAAGGAGCAGGCCGACTACAACCTCAAGTACCTGACCGCGGTCGCCCTCCTCGACGGCGGCGTGGGCCCCGAACAGCTTGAGAATGAACGTGTTTCGCGAAGCGATGTCCAGGGTCTGTTGGCACGGGTGCAGGTCAGGCCGGCCGACGATCTGACCGCCGACTACCCGCATCGCACGGCCGCGCGGGTTCATGTGATCACCAACGACGGGCGGGAGTTCAGCCGCGAGCAGTCGGATTACGAGGGGTCACCCACCCGTCCGATGTCCTGGGAACGCGTCGTGGACAAGTTCGGCTGGCTCCGCCGAACCCTTCTGTGACGGTCCACTGCGCGATGACATAGTCGCCGCGGTGGCTCGACTCGACGAGATCGGAGTCGCCGAACTCACCGGGCAGCTCGGTGCGGTGCTTCCCGCCGCCCGGTGCGCGCGCAGCAAGCCGCGCTTCTGACGCCCGTGTGCGTGCCCCCTTGCGTGGCCGCCCGCCCGCCATGAATGATCCGGCAATGGGGAAACAACACCGCCGCAATCGGTGGGAGCTCATCACCTGCGCCGTTGCCGGCCATGTGACCTATGCACCCGACGAGAAGGCGCTCGCAGACCGGCTGAGGGGCTGCACCGGGCTGGGCGAAGTGTGGCGCTGCTTGCGGTGCGGCGAGTTCACCCTCGGCGAGCCGCACGGCCGTGGCCGCGCCGAGGATGCGCCGATGATTATGCGCGGCAAGGCCTTACGTCAGGCCATCATCATCCGCGTATTGGCGGTGGAGCGCTTGTTCCGGGCGGTGGTAATCGCGCTGGCGGCCTACGCGGTGTGGAAGTTCCGCGGGGCGCGCGGCGCCATCCAGGCCACCCTCGATCGCGATCTGCCGATCTTTCGCACCGCCGGATTCAAGGTCGATCAGATGACCATCGTGCATGAACTGGAGAAGGCGCTGGCTACCAAGCCGTCCACCCTGGCCCTGCTGACCTTGGCGCTGGCGGGTTACGCGCTGATCGAAGTCGTCGAAGGGGTGGGCCTGTGGCTGCTGAAGCGCTGGGGTGAATACTTCGCGGTGATAGCCACGTCGGTCTTCTTGCCGCTGGAGATCCACGATCTGGCCAAGGGCATCACGATGACCAGGGTGGTGACCTTCACCATCAACGTCGCCGCGGTGATCTACCTGCTGGTGTCGAAGCGGCTGTTCGGGTTGCGGGGCGGACGCAAGGCTTACGACGAGGAACGACGCGGCGAGCAGCTGCTCGACGTCGAGCGGGCCGCAGCCGAGAGCTGACCTGTCACGGGCGTCGACGGTTATGCCGGCGGCTGTTTGGGAGGGATGAAAACGCCCTCGGCCTCCACCGTGACGCCGTCCTCGTCGGCCAGGTGGCCGACGACGAAGATCTTGACCCCTTCGACGCGGTCGACGTGAGCCTGCGCGCGCAGTTGCCGGCCCAGCGCGGTGGGCCGTCGATAGCGCAGGGTCAGGGTGCCGGTGTACGCGGGCCGGTCGGGCTGGTGGGCCGCCGCGCCGAGCACATGATCGAGCACCAGGGCGCACACACCGCCGTGCACGGTGCCCGGCGGCCCCTCGTAGGCGGCGCCGAGCACGAACTCCGACCACACCAGCCCGTCGGGATCGTGATGGATGACCAGCGGCGGTGCCATCGGGTTCCGCAGACCTACCACGGCGTTGCCCCAGGCAACGGTCTGTCCGTCCGGGGTGCGGTGCACGCCGAACGGGCCGGGCAGCAGCGCATCACTCAATTCGTCTGAGGCGCTGTCGATTCTGGCTATTGCCGCAGCTACCGCCGCCGGGCCGGCTTCCGTGCGGATGCTGATGTCGAGCAGCCGGCGGACCGATTCGGCCAGCGGCGCGTACACCGACTCGAGTTGGCTGAAATCGATGCAGGGCGTCTGGTCAGGCATGCTGGCAACTTAACAGTGCGGCCACGGAGGGGCGTGCCCGTCGGGGGGCGGCCCGTTCCCCGGGCATACTGCCCTGGAACGGAGGCGTCAATGGGGACTTATGCCATTACCGGGTCGGCGTCGGGAATGGGCCGTGAGACCGCCCAGCGCCTTCGGGACAACGGGCACACCACCATCGGTGTCGACATCAAGGACGCCGATATCGTCGCCGACTTATCCACACCTGGTGGGCGCAAAGAGGCGGCCGACCGCGTCCTGGCGACCGCCGGCGACAGGCTTGACGGTGCCGTGCTGGCGGCCGGCCTGGGGCCCGGCCGCGGCCGCGACCGGATCCGCCAGATCGCAGCGGTCAATTACTTCGGTGTCGTCGAATTGCTCACTGCCTGGCGCGCCGCGCTTGCGGCCGCTGAGCGCGCGAAGGTCGTTGTCGTCGCCAGTAATTCGATGACGACGATGCCCGGTGTGCCGCGCCGGGCCGTCAACGCGCTGCTTGCCCACGATGCCGACAAGGCGGTGCGAACGGTGCGGCTGTTGGGTCCGGCGGCGCCGACGATGATGTACGGCGCTTCCAAGACCGCCGTCAGCCGTTGGGTGCGGCGACACGCGGTGCTTCCGCAGTGGGCCGGGGCGGGAGTGCGGCTTAACGCGTTGTCGCCCGGCGCGATCATGACACCGCTTCTGCAGGAACAACTGTCGGACCCCAGGCAGGCCAGGGCGGTCCGGTCGTTCCCTGTCCCGCTCGGCGGCTTCGGTGACGCGGGGCACATGGCCGACTGGATGTGCTTCATGCTGTCGGATGCCGCCGACTTCCTCTGCGGCAGTGTACTATTCGTGGACGGCGGTACCGACGCGTATTTCCGCCCCGACGACTGGCCGAAACCGGTGCCAGCGTACCGACTGCCAGGCTATCTTCGCAGGTTCAAGGGTTTTCACTAGACGCAGTGTTGCGTGCCTATATTTACGTCACCGATGTGCCGTACGCCACAAAGCGGTTTTTGTGGGGTTTACCGCGGCGCGGTGCCGTCGTAAAACGCCCGCGGTGCAATTGACTGAGTCGGCGTACAAGCCGAAAGAACAAAGGAACACACTGTGGCCACACTTCCGGCCTGGGTCAGCCAGGCTCCCGTCACTTTCGACGTGATCGCGCCACTGAAGTCGCGCGCGTACGACGTCATGCACACCGTGCTCAAAGGCACGCGACGCCCAGCGGCCGCGAGTCCGCGGCTGATGCCCAGGGGCGTCGAGCGCTGCTGAGGGCCAGTTAAGCGTCCTGGCCATCGATGCCGACTCCCCATCGGTGCGTCGCGCAAAGGAGCGATTGCGGCCGATCGGTAACGCCTCGATGGGAATTGCTGCGCCTCGAAAGCGCGCCAAATGCTGTGCTCCGCAAGGGAATTGGCGGTGGTCGGGCTCTGCTACCGGTATCGCCTACTCTGGCGGGGCACCTGACTCCGCCGCTCGAGCCCGTTCGCGCCGCCGGGCCCGGGAGGCGCGCAGGTTGACGGCGTTGCCGCACGTTTTGACGTCGTGCCACACCCCGCTGTTGTTTTTCGAGCGGTCGTAGAACGTCGACCCGCAGCGGTGGTTGTGGCATCGCTTGATCCGCCGCCAGGTGCCGGCTTGCTGGCTCAGCAGGATCTCGCCCCACAGCGCCGACGCCATCCAGCGCCAACCGCTGCCGCTGGGATCCAGCCGGACCTCCCCGGAGTCGGACAGCGCGAACGACGCGGCGACACCGCCGGGGGCCCGCCCGCTCGGCGGTTCGCCGCCCACCAGCCGCTCCACGGCGGCCCGCAGGCTGCGCAGCCTGACCACATCCGTGTCGTCCAGCTCCGGCGCCCGTAGATCCACGCCGCGCGCGGCCGACCACGCCCGCACCGCGCCGGCAGCCCAGTCGCCCGCGAGCTCCCGGTCGGCCAGCAGGTCCGGTCCGTACCCGTCGATGGCCCTGGTGTTGAGGAAGTCCTGGACCAAGCCCAGGCCGCCGGGCGCCGGGACGCACCCGTATCGCTGTGACGCACCCCACCATGAAGACATATACAAAGACTACTTGCCTATGTCGCTATGGTCAACTAACCTGACGCAGGCAAAGTGTTTTTGCCTAAGTCAAAGGAGCAGGATCATGGTCAACGTCAAGGGGTCGACGGTAGTGGTCACCGGCGGGCAGCGCGGGCTCGGCAAGGCCATCGTGGCGGAGTTGCTGGACCGCGGTGCGGCCAAGGTGTACGCCACCGCCCGAGCGCCGAAGCCCAGTCAGGATCCGCGCGTGGTCAGCGTCGAATTGGAGGTCACGGACGCGGATTCGGTGGCCGCGCTGGCGGCCCGGGCCGCTGACGCCGACATTGTCATCAACAACGCCGGTGTGCTCGGCGCCCGGAGCCTGCTCGCCAGCGACATCGAAGAGGTGCGGGCGGTCTTCGAGACGAACTACTTCGGCGCGCTGCGCGTGGCCAAGGCGTTCGCACCGATCCTGGCCGACAACGGTGGTGGGGCGCTGGTCGACGTCGCCTCGATCCTGTCCTGGATGCCCGGATCCGGCGGGTACGGCGACTCCAAGGCCGCACTGTGGTCGACGACGAATTCGCTGCGTATCGAGCTCGAGAAGCAGGGCACCCTGGTCATCGCCGCGCACCTCAGCTTCACCGACACCGAGATGGCCTCCGGCTACGACGCACCGAAGAACGACCCGCGCCAGGTTGCCCGCGCGATCGTCGACGGCATCGAGCGAGGTGACGTCGAGGTGCTGGCCGACGACGACACCCGCTACGTCAAGGCGGCGCTGTCCGGACCGGTCGAGGCGCTGCCCCGGATGGGGTGAACGGCCCGGGCGCTTGAAGGTCTGTCCGAAGGCAGCACCCCGTGGTGTGACGGTGGGTCAAGCGGGCCCTTGCGGTGGCTCACTTGGTCCGAGCCCGGACCGGGCTCGCTGCACTTCGGACAGACCACCGGGTTGTCCCGGCACCATTACCGTCGCATGCGCGCGCCGGCGCTGCGATGGCCAAAGGTCCTCAACGGCCCGACCCGAAGTCACCAGCGCATCGACCGGCGCGCCGTGTTTGGATGGCGATATGCCCGATACGGAACTCGATCGCGTAGTGAGCGCCACGCGCGTGATCTCTGCCCACGCCGCCCGGATTTTCGAACTGATCGCCGACCCGTCCCGACAGCCGAGCTGGGACGGCAACAACAACCTCGCGTCGTCAGCCGCCGGTCAGCGCGTTCATCGCGTGGGCGACATCTTCAAAACGACGTTGACCAACGGGGCGGTGCGGGAGAACCACGTCACCGAATTCGTCGAGGGCAGCAAAATTGCCTGGCGCCCGGCCGAACCCGGCAAGCAGCCCCCCGGCCACCTATGGCGCTGGGAGCTCAGCCCGGTCAACGCCGAACTCACCACGGTGACGCACACCTACGACTGGACGGCGCTCACCGACCCCAACCGCATCGAGAAAGCCCGTGCGACGACGGCCGACATGTTGCGCGAGTCGATGGACCGGCTCGCCCTGCTGGCGCAATCACCGGATTAGGCTTCGGCGGGTCAGCCCTTCTTACCGCGCACCCACTGGAAGGTGCCGAAGTTCTTCACCCGCACGCTGGTGAAACCGTTGTCCTCCAACACATCGCCGATTTCGTCGTCGTCGAACGCGTGCGCCCCGACGTTCGGCAGCAGCTGCCAATACCGGGCCAGCCGCCCGGCGGTCGGGACCATAACGGCCAGCCTGCCGCCAGGCCGCAGCACACGTGCGATCTCGGTGAGGGCGGCCGTCGGCTCCGGCACCAACTGCAGCACAGCGGTCGACACCGCCACGTCAATAGTGCTGTCGCGCAGCGGAAGTCGCTGTGCATCGGCCTTGATGAAGCCGACCTGCGGCCCCGCCTCGTTGCGGACGGCGCGGGCAAGCATCGGCTCGGAAATATCGACGCCGAGTGCCAGACCGTCGGGACCCGCGGCGCGCGCGAGCGACGCGGTGACATTGCCCGGACCCGAGCCGACGTCCAGCGCGATACCGCCCTGCGGGACGCGCAACCACTCCAAAGGCAGTTGCCACGCGCTGATCCAGCGCCGGGAAAGCGCTTGGGCGTTGTCGTAGAGCATTGATCCGATGGGGGACGCCCAGGCCGCCTGGATCGGACCGGTGTTCTTCCCGACGGCACCGTCTTCGGCGGAGCCGGTGCCGAGCAGGTCGAGATAACCCCGGCTGACGTCGGGGTCGGCCGGTGGGTCGATAAGGAGGTCCAGCGCTCGCCGGAGCGCGGGAGGCATTGAGATGTGCACGTCGGTCATGCGTACTCCTTCGATCAAATTCCAAGCTGGACGCCAACTCTCGAATGGCAAGCCGTCAAGCCTCGGCTCCGGTGAGTCCCGCCCGCAGCCTACGCCGCGGGCGGGGACGCTTCGACCGCTGCGAACCGTGGGTTGGTTAGCGCCGCGCGGCGGCGTGCTCGCGGACCAGGGCGTACAGCCGCCAATAACCGGGCACACCCTTGAGCGCGGTCTCGCGGTATTCGCCGAACCGGTGCCGTGACCCGGTGACGATGTCGCGCAGCGTGGACGACACCAGCACCTCGTTGGGTCCCGCGAGTGCCGCCACTCGCGCGCCGATGTGTACGGCCATGCCCGCGACGTCAGCGCCGCGCACCTCGACTTCACCGGCATGAATTCCGACCCGGACCTCGATGCCCAGCACGTGAACGGCGTCCACGATGGCGTCGGCGCAGGCGATCGCCGCGCTGGGGCTGCTGAACGTCGCGACGAATCCGTCTCCGGCAGTGTTGACTTCGCGGCCACCGAAGCGCTGCAGTTCGTGGCGCACGATCCTGTCGTGGTTGTCCAGCAGATCGCGCCAGCGGTGGTCACCCAGGGCCGCCGCGCGCTCGGTGGAGCCCACGATGTCGGTGAACACGATGGTGGTGAGCAGTCGCTCGGCGTCCGAGCCGCCGCGCACCCCGGTGATGAACTCTTCGATCTCGTCGAGCATGGGCGCGGTGTCACCGACCCAGTACAGGGCGTCGCCGCCAGGCAGTTCGACGAGACGCGATCCGGCGATGCGCTCGGCCAGGTAGTGCCCGTGCTCGACGGGGCTGAAGGCGGGGTTGTCGCGATGCACGATCAGCGTCGGCACGGCGACGCGAGGCAACCGGTCGCGGACATCGCCCTCCCGGACCTTATTGATGAACGCGCGGGCCATGCTGGGTGACGCGGCCCGGTTGCCGGCCATGTCCCACCACGCGCGGAATGCGTCGTCGTGGGCGACGCTGGGGGCGATAATGCCGAGCATGTCGAAACCCTGCTCGACGGCGTCCGGCTCCATCCCGACCGATGTGAATCGCTCGGCATCATCGAGCCCGGCGCCGATCGGGTAGTCCGGACCCCGCAGCGTGCGCGCCGCACCGTTGACTATGACGAGGCTGTTCACTCGGTCGGGGTGGTCGGCCGCGAGAACCACACCGGCCAGCGAAGTGAAACCCGGGGCGAAGATCGTGGCTCGCTCGCAACCGACCGCGTTCATCACCGCGAGCGCGTCCTGAGCCCAGGATTCCGGGCCGATCATGTCCAGCGAGGGAACCCGGGACGACAGGCCGATCCCGCGCTGATCGAAGCGGATCACCCGGCAGAACGACGCCAGCCGGCGATGAAAGCGGTACATCGAGGGCTCCAGGTCGACGCAGTCGATCGGGATCAGCGGGCCCGGTAGCACGAGCAGGTCCATCGGGCCATCGCCGAAGACCTGATAGGCGATGTCGATTTCGCCGCAACTGGCGTACCGGGTCCGCGGAGCCGCAGAACTCCCAGCCACGTAGTCAAGGCTAGTTCAGGATGCCGACAGTTAGCGGCCCTGCTCGCGGCTGATGATCGGGACCAGATAGCGGGCGGCGTACTCGCGCACCGCGGCTGGGTCGGAGGTGTCGAGCCGGTCGGTGGGAAAGACGATGATGCCGAGGGCGACGCGAAGCAGGATGTCGGCGATGTTGTCCAGGTCGGACTCGGCCAGGTCGGCGCCGCAACGCCGCAGCGTTCGGGCGATGCCGTCGGCGAACTGGCGAATCGGAAAGGCGTGCGAGCGGGAGAACATGCCGAACAGTTCGGGTTCGCTGTCGGCGATCCGCGAATACAGCGGGGAGTCCTGGACCAGCCGCACCCCGAGTGCGAACGCCTCGACCACCGCCTGTTGCGGGTCACAGCCGGTCGTCGCCTGGTCCAGGGTGCTGAAGAACAACCCGGCCTCGCGGCGGACCACCTGGGCGAACAGGTTCTCTTTTGAAGCGAAGCGACGGTAGATGGTGCTGCGGCTGACCCCGGCCCGGGCGGCCACGTCGTCGATGTTGGCGCGGCGCACACCGTAGGTCTCGAACACGCTTCGCGCGGTGTCCAAGATGGTGCGATCGAGATCGCTGAGCGCCTCGCCGAGATCGCCGGCTGGGCGGTGGATCGGCATCGGATCACGACCCCCACGGCAGGCTCGGCGGAAGAATGCTAGTTTGACACAAAGATACGCTTTTGTTTCTCTGCTTCACAATCCGGCCGGCATGGCCGCAGGAGGTTGGGATGACCGCGCAGTGGGCTGCAGACTTCGACTCCGGAGTCCGCGAAGCGATTCCGATGCCCATCGACGACGAGGTCGCCGACGCCGCCCCGCGGCTGGGCCCGGATTCATTGATCTGGAAGTTCTACGGGGACAATCGAACTCAGCTCTTCGGATTCCAGCGCACCGCCGGGGTGGAGAACTGCATCGAACAGCTCGCCCAGGGCGTGCTGGATCACTCCGTCATCTTCAGCGACACGCTGGGCCGGGCCAAGCGGACCGCGCCGCCCCTGATGAACACCGTCTATTCCGACGAGCCGCACGAGTGGGGCCGCAAGGTGCGCGACTTCCACAAGGCGATCAAGGGCACCGTCAGCGACGGCTCGAGGTATCACGCGCTGAATCCGGAGCTGTTCTACTGGGCACACGCCAGCTTCGTCGACCAGGTCATCTACAACACCGACATGTTCATCCGCCGGCTTTCCCGCGCCGAGAAGGAACAGATCTTCAACGAAGGCAAGGTCTGGTACAGCCTGTACGGCGTCAGCGACCGCGGGCAACCCCATACCTACGACGACTTCCTGGCCTACTGGGACGAGATGCTCGACCGGTTCGTCCCGCACAAGACCGTGCTGTACGGCACCGGCTACATCCGTAAGGGCATCCCGGGCCCGCGCCGGATCCCCAAGCCGGTGTGGAAGGTCCTGTCGGCGCCGTTGAACGCCTACACCCGGCTGGTCGTGGTCGGAACGTTGCCACCCCAGATGCGCGAGGTGTGCCAGCTGCAGTGGGACGCCAAGAAGGAGAGGCGGTTTCAGCGCGTCGCCGCGGCCATCCGCGCGCTCAACCCGCTGCTGAACCGGCTGCCGGTCCGGGTGCTCTACACGAGCTGGGCGGCCGCGGCGTGGCAGCGCGCCGGCGTCGACCCGCGCCGGCTGCACAACCGCCCGGCCGGATAACCTCATCCGCCGCGCCCGCCATTGCCGTGACACCGCACGGGCGCATAGGGCATCGTGGTTAGCCGGCTCCGCATTGGGGCATTCCGCTAGGTCGGCGGAATGGGCCGGTGGAGCGAGCCGTTGGCAGGGCGACCCGAAGGAGCACCGCGATGCAGATGACCGGCAACACCGTTCTGGTCACCGGCGGCGGCAGCGGCATCGGCCGCGGCCTGGCCGAGTCTTTCCACCGATTGGGCAACCAGGTGATCATCGCGTCCCGGCGCGGCGACCACCTGCGCGCCGTGGCCCAGGCCAACCCGGGCATGCAGACCCTGTCCCTCGATCAGGGCGACCCCGCCGACATCCGGCGATTCGCCACGGAGCTGACCGACCGCTACCCGGACCTCAATGTGGTGGTCAACAACGCCGGGATTCAGCGGGTCGAGGACCTGACGAGCAGCAACGTCGGCTTGGCCGAACAAAGCATTGTCGTCAACCTGCTGGGCCCCATCCGGCTGACCTCGGCGCTGCTGCCGGCGCTGCTGCGCAAGCCGCACGCCACGATCCTCAACGTGACGTCCGGGCTGGCCTTCATGCCCAGCGCGCTCACCCCGACCTACTGCGCCGCCAAGGCGGCGCTGCACTCCTACACCGAATCGCTGCGGTTTCAGCTGCGCGGCACCTCGGTACAGGTGATCGAGATCATTCCGCCGCATGTGCAGACCGCGCTGCAGGGCGAGCGGGGATTCGACCCCCGGGCGATGCCGCTGGAGGACTACATCACCGAGACGATGACGCTGCTGCAGACGCAGCCGCAGGCCAAGGAGATCGTGGTGGAGCGCGTCAAGGCGTTCCGGTTCGCCGAGCGTGACGGCACCTACGACGACATGTATCCCCGTTTCAACGAGGCCATCACCGCCATGCTCGGCAGCTAGGCGGCGACGGTTCGCCCGGGGCGGGATGCGATGCGAGCCGCGCTGATGGGTGCCACCTGCCGGCACGCCCACCTGGTGTCGCCCCAGCTGAACCGACGCGGCGTCACGGCTGGCGTGGCGTTGAACACCGCGTGCACAACGATGAAACTCCCTGTGAAATAAGGCGATAAAGCAACAGGCCGGTGCGGGTGGACGCCCGGTGTCCTTGGCGGAGCGGTCCAGGATGGGACAGGATCGAGGGCATGGCCGAAGTCGACTTCTCGTTGTTGGACGTCCCACGCGCGGCACCCGTCGAGGACGCCGAGGCCTATTTACGCGCGGCGATGGCGTGGCACTTCGGCGCCGACACCGGTTCGCCGTTCTGGCTGCGCGCCGCCCGCGCCCTGGACTTCAACCCGCTGACCGACGTCACCACCTTTGCCGATCTGCGCTTGTTTCCCAACCTGGTCAACGAATTGCGCAGTGGCCCAGTCGAAGATCTCATTCCGCGGGGCTATGCGGCCCAGGGATCGCCGCCGCCGCTGCCCCAGGTCTTCGAATCCGGTGGAACCACCGGCGCCCCGAAACGCACTGCGCAACTGCCGGATTGGATCGCGCAGGTCATCGAATGGCAAACCGAGGACTTCGCCACGGGCGGCTTTCGGCGGGGCCAGGGCTTTCTGTGCCTGATGCCGAGCGGGCCGCACGGCGTCGGCTACTTCTCCCGGCTGGTGTCGCAGCGGCTCGGCGCGGTTTTCCACGCGATCGACATCGATCCCCGCTGGGTCAAGAAGCTCGCCGCCCGCGGCGCCGCCGCCGAAGTGGCGGCCTATGTCGACCACGTCGTCGAGCAGGCCGTCTTCGTGTTGCAGACACAGAACGTCGCGAACCTGCACACCACCCCGCCGGTGCTGGAGGCGATCGCCCGCAACGATCGGGTGGTCGACCTGGTCAACGACAAGATCCGCTATCTGCTGCTCAGCGGCGCGCACGTGGATGCCGACACGCTCGATCTGCTGCGCGGCATCTTCCCGGCGACGACCATCACCATGGCGTTCGGCAGCACCATGGTGCTGTCGCAGGCCGTCACCCGGATCGTCGACGGCGACGCATTCGTCTTCGACCCGCGCACCCCGTACGTAGTGTTCTGGGTGGTCGATCCCGACACCGGGAAACGGGTGCCGTACGGGCAGCAAGGTCAGGTGGTGATGAACCACATCAGCAAGGGCATGTTCATCCCGAACAACCTGGAGCGCGACCTGGCGATCAGGATGCCCGGGCCGGCCGGCGAACTCAGCGATTCGGTCAGCGAGGTGCGCCCGGTGTCCACGTTCGAGGGCGAGGCCGTCATCGAAGGCGTGTACTGAGCGTGGTGGGTGAAAACGCCGTCACCGCGACCGGTTTGGTGGCGCTCGACGCTCTCGGTGCCGACGGTGAGTACCGCACCCGCAAACGTGAGGTCATCACCACCACCGCGGGCATCGCGGTCGCGGAGTTGAGCTTGGTGCCGTCGCTCTACGTTTCCCGCACGTTGGGCGCCCAGCGCAAGGCCGCGCCGCTGCCGGTCACACAGCGCGCGGCCGCGCTGTCCCGGGCCGCCGAGATCTTCGCCAACGGCGTGATAGCCGGACTGGATTTCGAGGCCTATGCCGGACTGGCGGGACGGATTTCGGGGATGCCCATCGCGCTCACCCGGGCCGGGGCCCGCGGTGTGGCCGACGCGGTCGCCGACGCGTTCGACGCGGTGCGGCCGGCTCAGCCGGTGGGGGCGACGCTGGACTGGCGCGAGCAGCGCACCCGCGCGGGTGGTGCGGTGTGGGTGCGGCGCGGCGAGGTTTTCGCGGTGCACGCCGCCGGGAACGGACCGGGCGTCCATGGGCTCTGGCCCCAGGCTCTGGCGCTGGGCTATCGGGTCGCGGTGCGCCCATCGCGGCGCGAACCGCTGACGGCGCATCGGCTGGTGTGTGCGGTGCGGCGGGCCGGGTTTCGCCCCGAGGACGCGGTCTATCTGCCCACCGACCATGCCGGCGCCGACGAAATCATCCACTCCGCCGACCTCGCCCTGGTGTACGGCGGCCAGCAGGTGGTGGACAAGTACGCCGGCGATCCGGCGGTGATCGTGAACGGCCCGGGGCGTACCAAGATGGTGATCACCGCCGACCGGGACTGGCGTGACTATCTCGACGTCATCGTCGACTCGATCGCCGGCCACGGCGGCATGGCGTGTGTCAACACCACGGCGGTGCTCTGCGAGGGCGATCCCACCGGACTGGCCGGGGCGATCGCCGAACGGTTGGCCGTCATCGAGCCGCTGCCCACCGATGACGAGCGAGCGATCCTGCCCACCCAGCCGGTCGACAAGGCCCGCGCCCTGGCGAACTTCTTGGCGGCCAAGGCCGCCGGGGCGGCCCCGCTGCTCGGCGCCGATCAGGTGGTCGCCGACCTCGGCGACGGGTATGCCGCGCTGCGTCCGGCCGTGCATGTGCTGGCCGAGCCCGACGTGGATACTCTCAATGTCGAATTGCCGTTTCCCTGTGTGTGGGTGGCGGCCTGGTCGCGCGAGGACGGGGTACGGCCGTTGCGGCATTCGCTGGTGGTCACCGCGATCACCGGCGACGAGTCGCTGATCGAGGAACTGGTCGCCGAACCGACCGTCGGCAACGTCTACGCCGGGCGTCATCCGACGTGGTTGCACGCACCGCAGATTCCGCACGACGGCTTCCTGGCCGACGCCCTGATGCGCAACAAGGGCTTCGTCAAGGACTAGACCGGAATCCCGGTCGGCCGGTTACTCGCCGAAGCCGCCGTGCGGCGACGAGACCGACTGTGCGCCGGGCCCACCCATGCCCAGGTGGCTGGAGGCGAAGGCGACGCCCTTGTCGATCATGGCGCCGTCGTCGGCGTAGGTGTCGTGCGCCGCGAAGTTGAGGCCGTCGGAGCAGACCGGGTCCTCGGTGGCGCACACCTTGATCGTCTTGTCTTGGTAGAGCGGGCCGATGACCACGGGTGGTTCGTTGAGGAAGTTCATCGCCCGCACGTTGGGCATGCCGAACAGCACCACCGAGGAGACGTGGTTGGCGACGTCGGGGGACAGCGGTTTGGGGACGGTGTTGGGGTCGATGCCATCGGGCACCGCGGCCGAGGTGACAAAGCCCATCACGGCCGCGCCCTGGGAGTAGCCGCCGAGCACCATCTTGGTGTTGGGGCAGTCGTGGGCCATCGAATTGATATGGGCGCCCGCGTCTCTGATGCCGTCGATGCCGGTGTTCCATTGGTCGCTGGCGGGGTAGTTGACCGGGTACACGTCGAACGACCGATCGCCGACGCGTTGGTGTAGCGCGTCGACGAAGGCCTGGCCGGTGGGGCCGACGCCCGGCTCTTCGCCGGTGCCGCGGGCGAAGACCACTTGCACGTCCGGACACTGGGCCGAGGCGGAGGGGATAACGGACGTGGACAGTGCCGACACGGCCACGCCCGACGCGGCGATAACTGCTGCTGAACTGAGGGAACGGACTAATTGACGCGCAATCATGCCGCCATTGTGCCCAGCCAACACGCCGCTTAAACACCGGAAACACCGAAATTACTGTGTTCTCATAAAAGAACCGCCGCTGATGCGGACGGCCGAGAGTGGTTGCGCGCGGCGCTCATCCGGCACCGGCGGCCGAGGAACTCGAGCCCCCTGCCGTCGAGGCAGTCCCGAACCACCAGGGCCGGAGCGCGGGCCCGTGCTGCAATGTGGTCTGCTACTTGTAGTTACGAGCCCGGGGCCCGGTGAAGCAACAGCCGGCCTCGGCAAGCGGCTCGAGTGGATGCGGCGGCGAAGTTGAACGCAATAGCGCAGGCCCTGAACACGGTCACGGACCACGTGGCCAACCCGGCGCGGCTCTCGGATCCCGACAAGTTGCGCAGCACCGTGTTCGGCAAGACCGCCTTGGTGACCGGCGCCTCCTACGGCATCGGTGAGGCGACCGCGCGCAGCCTGGCCGCCGCGGGGGCGACCGTCCTGGTGGTCGCGCGGTCCGAAGAACGGCTCCGCGATCTGACGGCGTCGATCAACGCCGGTGGGGGCCACGCGGTCGCCTACCCGACCGACCTCACCGACGAAGCCGCGGTGAGCACCTTGACCAGGCGGATCACCGAGGAGCACGGCCCGCTCGACATCGTGGTGAGCAACGCCGGTAAGTCCCTGCGCCGCTCGTTGCACGACCAGTACGACCGGCCGCACGACTTCCAGCGCACCATCGACATCAACTACCTGGGCCCGGTGCGACTGCTGCTGGGGCTACTGCCGGCGATGCGCCGCAACCGCAGCGGGCACATCGTGAACGTGTCCAGTGTCGCGGTGCGGGTGGCGCCGGGTCCGCAATGGGGGGCCTACCAGGCCTCCAAGGGCGCCTTCGACCGGTGGCTGCGCAGCGTGGCCCCGGAACTGCACACCGACGGCGTCGATGTCACCATCGTCTACTTCGCGTTGGTCCGAACCAGGATGATCGCACCGACCCCGCTGCTGAGCCGCCTGCCGGGACTCTCACCCGACGAAGCCGCCGACGCCATCGCCAAAGCCGTCATCGAGCGGCCGCGCACCATCGCACCGCCCTGGGTGCTGCCGGCCGAGCTGGCCTCGGTGCTGCTGGCCGGCCCGGCCGACTACGCCGCCCGGCTGTGGCACCGCCGGTTCTTCAGCGAGTCCGACACCGACGAGGCCGACGATGACGAATGATCGCGTGGTCACCACTGCCGCCCGGGCGCTGCTGCGCTCCGGCCTGCTCCACCCGCCTGCACCGGTTGCCGTTTTCCGGCTGCTCCGCGAGGCGCGCCGGGGCGGCACCAATCCTTACACCCTGCTGGCGGTCACGGCGGCCCGTTGGCCCGACCGCACGGCGATCGTCGACGACGACGGCGCGCTGAGCTATCGCCAACTGCGGGAAGTGACCGAGTCGCTGGCTCGGCGGTTGGCCGGCGAGGGTGTCGCGCCCGGGCAGGCGGTCGGGGTGATGTGCCGCAACGGACGCGGTTTCGTGGCGGGTGTTTTCGCCGCCGCCCTGCTGGGCGCCGACGTCGTGCCGATGAGTACGGAGTTTCGCAGCGACGCGCTGGCGGCGGCGGTGCAGGCCCATCGCATCTCGACCGTGGTCGCCGATGACGAATTCGCCGAACGGGTGCGGGCCGCGGACGAATCGGTTGTCGCGGTCGATCCGGCTTCGGTCGGCCCGGACGAGGGCGTCGGCAGACCGGATATCGCACCACCGGGCCGCATCGTGCTGCTGACATCGGGCACCACCGGCACACCCAAAGGCGTGCCGCGCACACCGCAACTGCGCTCCGCGGTGGGGTTGTGGGTGACGATCCTCGATCGCACCCAGTTGCACACCGGGTCTCGAATCTCGGTGGCAATGCCCATGTTTCACGGGCTGGGGTTGGGCATGCTGATGCTGACCTGCGCGCTCGGTGGCACCGTGCTCACGCGCCGCGAATTCGACGCCGAAGCCGCGCTGGCCCAGGCGTCGTTGCACCGCGCCGACGCCTTCACCGCCGTGCCCGTCGTCCTCGCGCGCATCCTGGAGCTGCCCGAACAGGTGCGGGCGCGAAACCCGCTGCCCTACCTGCGCACGGTGATCTCCAGCGGCGACCGCCTGGATCCCACGCTCGGCCAGCGGTTCATGGACGCCTACGGCGACATCCTCTACAACGGCTACGGCTCGACCGAGGTGGGGATCGGCGCGCTGGCGACCCCGGCGGATCTGCGCGAAGCGCCCGAAACCGTCGGAAGGCCCGTCGTCGGCTGCCCGGTGCGCATCTACAACAAGAACGACAAACCGGTGGGCCCACGGGTCACCGGGCGGATCTTCGTCGGCGGCGAATTGACCAGCGGGGGTTACACCGATGGCGCCGCGAAAACCGTCATCGACGGCATGACCAGCACCGGCGACATGGGCTATCTGGACAACGAGGGCCGGCTCTTCATCGTCGGCCGCGAAGACGACATGATCATCTCCGGCGGCGAGAACGTCTATCCGCGCGCGGTGGAGAACGCGCTCGCCCAGCATCCCGCCGTCGCCGACAACGTGGTCATCGGCGTACCCGACGAGCGGTTCGGTCAGCGGTTGGCGGCGTTCGTGGTCGCGCAGCCGGGCAGCGAGATCGACGTGCCGGAGTTGCGTGAGTTCCTCAAGGGCCGGGTCTCTCGCTTCGAACAGCCCCGCGACATCAACGTCGTGGACAGCATTCCGCGCAATCCCACCGGCAAGGTGTTGCGCAGGGAGCTGTCCGGCTGAACACGATCGTCCGCCTCACGGCGCTCACCGCCGGCGGACCGAAGGCTCACTCTTCGCCGGGCGCCAGGGCGGCGACCTGCTTGGCCAGCCAGTGGGGTGCCAGCGCAGAGATCGCGGTGGCGCCCGCCGTCGAACCCAGCACCCCCGACCAGGCGACCGGCCCCAGCGGTGTGCATCCGAAGAACTGACTGATCACCGGGGTTTGCACGATGCCGACCAGCACGCCGGCGCTGCCCAGCGCGGTCGCCACCACCAGCGGGCTGTGCCGGCGGGTCAGCAGCGTCTGCGCCAGCTGCGTCGTCACCAGCGCGGTCAAACCCATTGTCGCCGTGCGGCGTTCGGTCCCCGGCGTCCAACGTCCGATGGTCCAGGCGGCCGTTGCCCCGGCGGCCGTGACGGCGCCGCGGGTGACGATCTGGCGCATCAGCGGGGCATCGAGTGAGGGCGTGGGTCCGGTCAGCACCGCGCGGCGGTGCAGGCGGCGCGCCTCTTCGGCGGCTTCGGCCGATTCGTATTCAGTTTCGTCGGGTTCGACGTACTGCGACGTGACCGCCACCGCGAGCGCCGGGAACATGTCGGTGAGCAGGTTGACCAGCAGCAGCTGACGGGTTCCCACCGGGGCGCGGCCTTGGCCGAAGGCGGTCCCGATGATGGTGAACAACACCTCGCCGACGTTGCCGCCGACCAGGATCGTGACGGCGTCGCGAACGCCGGCCCACATGCTGCGGCCCTCGACCAGGGCGTCCATCAGCACACCCAGGTCCTCGTCGGTCAAGACGATGTCGGCGGCGCCGCGGGCGGCCGACGATCCGCGACCGCTCACCCCGATGCCGACGTCGGCCATCCGGATGGCGGCGGCGTCGTTGGCGCCGTCGCCGACCATCGCGGTCACCCGCCCGCAGCGCTGCAGGGCGGCCACGATCTGCACCTTCTGCTCCGGGCTGACCCGGGCGAACACCTGCACGTCGGCGACCATCCGGGCGCATGCGTCCTCGTCGAGCCCGGCGAGTTCGGCCCCGGTCACCACCCGGGCGTCGGCGGGCAGGCCGAGCTGGCGGGCGATCGCCCGCGCGGTGATCGGGTGGTCGCCGGTGATCAGCACCACGTCGCGGTCTGCGTCCACCAGCGCTTCGATCAACGGGCGCGCCGATGCCCGGGCGGTGTCGGCGAGGCCGACGTAGCCGAGCAGTTCGAGGTTGTGCGCCGCGGCGTCCACCGCGTCGGCGTCGGTGTCGTCGTCGTCGGTCTCGTGTTTCCAGCTGCGCTGCGCCACGGCGAGCACCCGCAGGCCCTGTTCGGCCAGGCCGCGGACCACCGCCTCGGCCCGCTCCTGATCTGCCTGCGGGTCGGCGAACTTGCAGCGCGGCAGGATGACCTCGGGGGCTCCCTTGAGCACCAGCACCGGCGTCTTCGCGGGGTGGCCGTTGTCGTGGCCTAACGTGCCGATGGCGGCGGCGAAGCCGCGGCTGGACTCGAACGGCACCTCCGCGATCATCGTCCAGTCCGAATCAGCTTGGCCGTTAAGCGAACTCGCGGCGGTGAGGATGGCCTCGTCGGTGGCGTGCGCGTGTCCCTGGCCTTCCTGTGGCCGTGCGGAAGCCCGTGCGGCGGCGCGCAGCAGGCCCGCCGACTCGGGGTCGGTGAGTTTCGGGAACGGGTCGTGCGGGTCGACGTCGGCGGGCACCGCACAGACCACGCGGAGCCGGTTCTCGGTGAGCGTGCCGGTCTTGTCGAAGCAGACGGTGTCGACGCGGCCCAGCGCCTCGATGGTGCGTGGCGCCCGGACCAGGGCCCCGCGGGCCGTCAGCCGCTGGGCGGCTGAGAGCTGGGAGAGGGTGGCCACCAGCGGCAGCCCCTCGGGGACGGCGGCCACCGCGATCGCGACGCCGTCGGCGACCGCCTGGCGCAGCGGCGCGCGGCGCAGCAGCGCCAAAGCCGACACCGTTGCGCCGCCGGCCAGTGTCAGCGGCAGCACCTTGCTGGTCAGTTCGCGCAGCCGGGCCTGAATTCCGGCCGCGGTCTCGACGTCGGCGACGGCCGAGATCGCGCGGTGCGCGGCGGTGCCGACGCCGGTGGCGACGACGATCGCCCGGGCATGGCCGGCGACGATGGTGCTGCCCTCGAACAGCATGCTGGCGCGGTCGGGGTCGTTGACGGCGACGGGGTCCACCTGCTTGTTGACCGGGAGCGACTCGCCGGTCAGCAGCGACTCGTCGACTTCGAGGTCTTCGGCGATCAGCAGGCGGGCGTCGGCCGGCACCACTTCGGGTGCGGCCAGGTCGATGACGTCGCCGGGCCGCAGGGATTTCGCCGACACGGTGGCGGTGCGGGTCGCGTGCCGGGCGGCCTCGAGCCGGCGGCGCGTCGTCGCGACGGCCGGAACGACCACCCGGCGCACCATCTGGTCCTGCTCGGCGAACAGCTCGGCGGCCGCGGATTCGGCCCGCAGCCGTTGCGCCCCACCGGTTATCGCGTTGACGGTCATGACGCCGGCGACCAGCAGCGCGTCGATGTTACTGCCGACGATCGCCGACGCGGCCGCGCCGACGGCCAGGATGGGAGTCAGCGGATCGGCGAGTTCGGTCCGGGTGGCGGACGCCAGCCGGGCGATGTTGTGCAAGGGCGTGCGCAGGGGGGCCAGCGCCGGGCTGTACGACAGGTCGTCGAGACGGCGCCGCCAGGATGACTCGGTTTCGACGGCGATCGGTCGCGCACCGCCGGCCAGTCGCGAGTAGACGATCTCGGGATCCAGCGCGTGCCAGGCGGTCAGCGGCTGGGGGGTGGGGTCGGGCAGCCGGAGCACTCGGGTGGCCGAGAAGGTTCCCGCCAGCAGCGCGGTGGCCGCGGCGGCATTGACCGGGTTGAGCCAGCGCCGGAAGCTCAGCGGACTGGTACTCGCCTCCTCCTCGCCGGTGACGAGCAGCAGCCCGGCCAGCGTGGTGCCGCCCTGCGCCAGGTGCACCGCCGATTCGCTGGCCGACCGGGCCACCGGGATCGCCGACAGGATGCGCACCGCGTCGGCCAGGTCTGTGCCGGTGATGATGTCCGCGGTCCACGCGGTCGCGGCGCGTGGATCATCAAGTGCCACACCGATATCGGCGATCGCAAGCGCGGCCAGGGTGTCGGTGGAGGCGAAGTCGCGATGCAGCGCGGTGATCAGCAGCACCGGTCCACGATCGGCTCGCAGCTCACGGACCACGTTCAGCAGCGGCGTGCCGGGCGGATGCGTGGTGCCCACACTGGCGGTGAGGTCTTCGGTGCCCGCGACATGGCGCAACACCACTCGCGCCCCGGTGCGATGCGCGGTCTGAAACAGCGGGATCGCGTAGGGGTCGACCTCCCAGCCCACGTCGACACTGCCGACGCGTTCACCGTCGACGATCAGGTCGGCGCTTTCCAGACCCTGCGCGGGTGTCGCCGAAGGCCCTTGGGCCCGAACCCATCGCAGCCGTGCGCCGGTCGCGGGCAACTCGTCCGGGTCGGGCTCGGGCGCCTCTTCGCCGTGCAACAGCGCGTCGGCCACCTCGTAGACCCGGTCGTCGTCCCAGCCGGGAGCGTCTCCCCGGACGCGCAAGACCGCGCGATGGTCACCCCGCAGCGCGGCCCCGTCGATCACGACCACCTTCACCCGATCCAAGCGACGCAGCGCGCCCGGGTCGAGGACCAGTTGTCCGGAATTGGCAAGCCCGCGGCCCAGTATCGCCGCGAACGCCTGGCGGCCCATGTGCGCCGCTCTCGGCACGGCGGCCTCGATCGCGCCGGCCGCGTCTTCGGTACCACCGCCGGCCACCAGCGCGCTGACCGCGGCGATCAGTGCGCCGTTCGCCGCCGAATCGACGTAGCTCTCCACCGGCCCGGCCATCGAGCCTTTGGCCTGGTCCATCGCGGCGTCGATCGTCCCGCCGACCACCACGTGGGAGGCCTCGCCGGCCGCCGCCGCGGCCCAGCTGTGCCGGGGCACATCGGACTTGGCCGAGGAGATGACCGGGACCACCGGAGCCTGCGGTCGGTCGGGCGAGGCCAGCTGGGACTCGCGGTCTCGCCACACGCGACGGTGTGCCGACGCCTCGGAGACCTGGAGGGTGCGTTGCACCAGATCGAGCACCGGGGTGCCGACCGTTTGAGTCAGCCCGTAGGCCGCCGCCGTGGTCGCCGCGAGCGCGATGTCAGTGCCCACCCGGCCCAACCGGCCCTCCAGGATCGCGACCATGCGCGGTTGATGATTGATGAGCGCGGCCGCCGCCCGGGTGGTTTGCGGCGCGGCGGGCAGTCGGGTCGCCCATCCGGTGACCGCCGCCCCGATTGCGACCAGATCCATTGCCGCCGCGGTGAGTGGCACCAGGATCGCCAGCGGATTGCCCGGGTCGGCGAACGGCGCGGAGGGCGGCGCCGACTCACCCTTGGTCCACGTGATGTCGGAGGCGATCGAGGAGACCGTCGCGCGTACCTCGTCCAGAACGTCGCCGTTGTCCGCGTCGTCGGACAGTTCGATCACCAGGCGGCCCAGTGAGCCCTCGACGTGGGCCTTGGTCACGCCCGGTATCCGTCGCACCGGTTCTTCTACGGCGGGTGCGTACTCGTGCCAGCGCGGGAACGGCAGCAACGGATCCAGGTCCAGGTGCACCCGGTTCCCGCTGTGCCAGCGCACCGGCGGCAGGATGGTGGGCGGGGAGCCGTTTGAGTAACCGTTCAAGCCGATCGCCCGGCCCGTAGTCTGGGCGACCGATTGAATGACCGGGCCGGCGAGCTCGGTTACCGGACTGGCCAACATCTGCAGCGCACCCGCGGTGCCCGCCGCGGTGGAGACACCGGCTCGCACCACTTGCGCGGCTCCGCCAGCTACACCAGCGACGACGTCGGAAACGCCGGGAATTTTCACTCGTCACCCTTCAATTACGTCTACCGCGCCTAATGATCCTGGCGTGTGGAAGACCTGTCCACACGTTGGCCGGGAAGGTAAGACCATGCGACGGCGCCGATGACGATGCAGGTCGAGCCTCCCTGAGAGAAGCAAGGGTGCGATTACGTCCCTGCCCAGAGGTTACCGGCTTGATGACAAACCAAACGTACTGACCAAGCCGGGGTCGAGGAAGACGGTTATGCCGGCGATCCCGGCGGTGCCGGCGGTCAGAACGTGAATGGAATGGGCGCGCATCGTTCCGTCGGCGCTGCGCCGGTATTCGGCAACGGCGGGTTGCGCATTCGCGGCTGTCGGGACCATCACAATATCGCCGGGCTTGGCCAGAGCGCGTCCGGCGAGGAACCGCAGCACCGCGTCCTGGCCGGTGAACCACACTGGCATGGGCGGCATTTCGAGTTTGATGTCCGCTTGCAGCAGCGCCGTGAGCGCCGCCATGTCCGCGTTCTCGAACGCCGCGCAATACCGGTCGAGCAGCTCTCGACGCGCGGCATCACCGGGCTCGGACACCTCGTCCTCGGCGGGGGAGAGTTCGGCAAGGTGGGCCCGGGCGCGCTGCAGCGCACTGTTGACCGCCGCGGGCGTGGTTTCGAGGAGCTCGGCGACCTCGGCTGCGCTGAACTGCACCGCAGACCGCTCCCTACGAGTGGTGGGACTGGCACGACACGTACGGCAGGCACGAGCCGTCACGCTGGTTCGGTGAGCCCGACCCGAACGATCCCAACGACATCCGGCCGGCGCGCGAGGACTGAACGGGTTCGCTCAATTGCCAGAATTCGGCTCGAATAACACGAATGCGCGGTAGCCGTCGGACGGCTACTCGCGCATTATTCACAGCGACGGAATTCGTCAGAGAATTCGGTGGTGTGCCCTGTTGACCTGGTACCCGGCCGGGAATGACTTCTCGATGACTTGCAGGTGGTGATCCACCCTGGACTCCAGCTCGAGGACCACGCAGCTGTCGCTCAAGGATTTTGATTCGAGAACTATGTACCGCTGACCACAATCGGTGATCGGGTCGCCCGAGTGCAATTTCTCGACCGACACCGACTCCGGAGTTGCATCTGCCTCCATTCGTGACACGTTAGGTCAATTCGGTGGGGGAGGGAATAGTCAGCCGGCACCCCGCTGCTTGAAGAACACGCTGACGTAAGCGATCAATCCGTCGTCGTCTTGCTCGAACAGGATGCATTCGGGCCAAGTGGTCGCCACGTTGTCGATCTCGAACGTCTCGGACAGCTCGGCGAAGGACACCCGGGAGTCCACATGCGAGACCCGCCGCACGTGCAACCGATGGCCCCGCAGATCGGTGCACACCTTGCGCAGAAAGGCGACGTAGCGCGCCTTGCCCTGCACCACGTCGCAGAACGGGCCCTCCCGGGTCAGGCCATCCTCGGCGATGGTGTCGGCCAGTCCGTCCCAGTCGTGAGCGGCCAGGCATTCCAGGTAGCGCTCGACCACGTGGCCTCGGGTGCCCATGTCTTCTCCGCTCGCTCGTGGGTCCACGGTAAGCGCGGCACGGCCGCGGGGCTAGGCCCGATTGCCCGGCTCCTCCTCCCGCCGCTGCGCGGCGCGCATCGTCGCAGGGCTGGGTCCGATTGCCCGGCTCCTCCTCCCGCCGCTGCGCGGCGCGCATCGTCGCAGGGCTGGGTCCGATTGCCCGGCTCCTCCTCCCGCCGCTGCGCGGCGCGCATCGTCGCAGGGCTGGGTCCGATTGCCCGGCTCCTCCTCCCGCCGCTGCGCGGCGCGCATCGTCGCAGGGCTAGGTTCCTCTTATGAGCTGGTGGACCGTCCACGCCGACCGGACGCTGTCTGAACACGTGCCCGCGCCGCCCGACGCCGTCCGCGCCTTCTACGTAGACCTGGACAACATCAAGCTCGTGCACCCGCTGATCGTGTCCGTGGAAACAGTGTCCCGCAGCGAAACCCTGGACGGCTACCAACAGGACTACCGGGTTGTCGACCGGATCCCGTTGGGGCCGTTGACCATCCGAGTCAGCTATCGGGCCCGGCTGCGGGTGCCCATCCGCGGAGACGTGCTGACCGCGGCCCACCAGTCGCCCGGTGTGCGGTTACGCGGCGTGGTGAGCTTCGAGGCCGCCGACGGCGGCACCCGGGTTACCGAACGGATCGGGATAACCGCCCCGCGGCCGTTGGCCGGGCTGACCATCCGCGAAGGGATCAAGGCGCACATCAAGATGTTGGCCGGCATCCGGAGTCACTTCGAGTCCCGGTAAACGCTTGCGCGCGGACTGGACCGGTGATCACGCGGCGGCGAAATCGATTACGCCGCGAATGTTGCGGCCCTCCCGCAGGTCTGCCATCGCCTCGTTGATCTGGTCGAGCGTGTAGTGGCGGGTGACCAATTCGTCGAGTTTCACGGCGCCGGCCTGATACAACGACAACAGCATCGGCACGCTGGTACGAGGATTCATCCCGCCGTAGAGCGCTCCCCGGAGCTGTTTGGCCGACAGCGTCATCTCCTGCAGGACAAGCGGAACCGGGGGTTCGGTGAATGGGGTGATGCCGGTAAGCACGCAGACACCACCCTTGCGGAGCAGCGTCAGCGCCAACGGGATCAGGTCCACATGCACCACGCCGGGACAGACCACGACGCGGTCGGCCATCAGGCCGGCGGTGATCTCTTTGACCAGGGGGATCGCCTCCTCGGCCGAGGCGGCGGTGTGGGTGGCGCCGAAAATCTTGGCCGAATCCCGCTTGGACTCAACCGGATCCACTGCGACGACATACTTTGCACCAACGGCGCGCGCGCCTTGCAGGGCGTTCATCCCGACGCCGCCGGCGCCGATGACGACCACGGTGTCACCGGGCTCGGTGCCCGCCGATATCGTCGCGGAGCCCCAGCCGGTGCTGACGCCGCACGACACCAGCGAGGCGGCATGGAACGGGATCGCGTCGTCGATCTTGATGACGGACCGTTCGGAGAGCACCGCGTACTCGGCGAACGTGCCGAGTTGGCCGTACGCCAACAGGTTTTCGTCACCCAGGTGCCGGCGGCAGGTTCCGTCGGTGGGCATCTCCCGTACGAACAGGCTCGCGCCGACGTCACAGATGTAGCTCTGCCCGTTCACACAGAACCGGCAGCTGCCGCACGCCGGAATGAACGAGAGCGCCACGTGGTCGCCCGGCCGCACCGACGTCACGCCCGGTCCGACTTCCGCGACGACACCCGCTCCCTCGTGACCACCCAACAGCGGGAACCAGTCCGGTGCGGGTTGGCCGCTGACGGCCAAAGCCTCGGGCGTCGGGACCACGTCGCCGGTGAAAAGGTGGTCGTCGGAGTGGCAGATTCCGGCGACGGCCATCCGCACCATGACTTCGCCCGCGTGGGGTGGATCGAGCTCGATCTCGCGGATCTCCCAGTCCTGGCCGACCCCGCGGATGACAGCGGCACGACACTTCATTTGCGACCTCCCTCGATTCCTTGTGGCACAGCCGGGCTCAGCGCGCCAGGCCGGCACGCAGTGCCCGCTTGAGCACCTTGCCGTAGCTGTTTTTCGGTAGCTCGTCGACGAATTCGTAGCGCTTCGGCCGTTTGAAGCGGGCGATGCGCTGCAACAGATGCGCGTCCAGCGCCGCGGGATCGGCCGCGCCGACGATGAACGCGACCACCACCTCGCCCCACTCGGCGTCGGGGACGCCGACCACGCACGCCTCCGCGACGCCGGGATGCTCGAGCAGGACCTCCTCCACCTCGCGGGGGTAGATGTTGCTGCCACCGCTGATGACGACGTCCTTCGACCGGTCGCGCAGCGTGAGAAAACCGCGTGCGTCGAACGACCCCATGTCGCCGGTGTAGAGCCAGCCGTCTTTGAGCGTGGCGCGGGTCGCGTCCGGATTCCGCCAATACCCGGACATGACGGCGTCGCCGCGGCAGACGATCTCGCCGATTTCGCCCGGCGGCGCTTTGCTGCCGTCGCCGCGCAGCACCGCGACCTCCATCCCCGACCTCGCATAGCCGACCGAACCCAGGATCGCCTCATCACCGGATTCATGGTCCGCGCAACGCAATCCCGTGATGGTCATCGGTGACTCGCCCTGCCCGTAGATCTGCGCGAAGATCGGCCCGAACGCCGAAATCGCCTTGCGCAGGCTTTCGACGTACATCGGCCCGCCGCCGTAGACAATCCGCTTGAGATTGGCCGGACGGCAGCGGCCCGTATTGACCAGCCGCTGCACCATCGTCGGGGCCAGGAAGGCGCTGGCGGCCGGGTGGTGCTCGCAGAGATCGAGGAACTCCTCGGGATCGAAGGCGCCCGAGGGCGGAAGCACCTGGCGGGCGGCGCGCAGCACATAGGGAAGGATGTAGAGCCCGGAGCCGTGTGACATCGGGGCCGCGTGCACCAGGCTGCAGTCCTCGTCCGGCGCGTCGATGTCGGCGAGGTGTGCGACCGTCATCGCGGTGAGGTTGCGGTGCGTCAGCATCGCTCCTTTGGACCGGCCGGTGGTGCCGCTGGTGTAGAACAGCCACGCCAGCGCCGACGGGGCCGTGCTCGGCGGCACCGACGGGACCGTGCCGAAGCGGCGCGAATAGTACTCGGAGCCAATGACTTCCGTGGTGGTTGTGGTAACAGATGCGAGTTCGGCGCCGATGGACGACGAGGCGAAAACCCGAGCAGCGCAAGCATCGTCGAGGATCTGCGCCATCTCGCGCGGATGCAGCTTGTAATTGATCGGGACCACGACGCACTCGGCGGCCCAGGTCGCGAACATCAGCTCGACTATCTCGGGGCGGTTGTGGGTCGCGATCGCGATGCGAGCACCCGGGCCGTGCTGTTGGCGAATGGATGCCGCCAGACGCAAGGCCCGGTCCCGCAGCTCGATCCAGGTGCACACGCGCCGATCCCCCTGATACACCGCACCGCGGTCGGGAAACCGGCTCGCGGCGGCGTCGAGCATCGCGAACAGATTCATCGCTCGACCCACTGCGCCGCCAGCGCCGCCTCCGAAAGATATTTCGTCGAGCTCCAACCGCCGTCGACGACGATCGTCTGACCGTTGATGAAGCTTCCGCCCGGTGAGCACAAAAAGGCGACGGTGCTGGCGATGTCGTCGATGCGGCCCAACCGCTGATGTGGGGTCATCTCGGTGTTGATCTTGCGGAAACGCTCATCCTGCAGGCGCTTTTCGACCATCGGCGTCACCGTCACGCCGGGCGCGACGGCGTTACAGCGAATACCGGACGCGCCGTACTGGCAGGCGATGTGGGTGGTCAGCGCGGTCAGCCCGCCCTTGGCGGCGGAGTAGGCGCCGCCGCGCAGGCCGCCGATGACCGCGAAGGTTGATGTCACGTTGATGATCGCCGATCCCGGTGCCATGTGTGGCAGCACCTCTCGAGCGAGCCTAAACGGCGCGCGCAGCATCAAACCCAAAAAATAGTCCAGGGTCTCGTCGTCGGTTTCGTGCAGCGGCTTGGGGCTGCCCACTCCGGCGTTGTTGATCAAGAAGTCGATGTGGCCCCACCGGCCGACCGCGAGGTCCACGATGCGGCGGGGCGCGTCATCGTCGGTGAGATCGACGGCAACCGTCGCGACGCGGTCCGAATCACCTACCGCGGCTTCCAGTTCGGCCAGCCGCGCCTCGTCGCGACCGGTGCCGAGGACCGCCATGCCCTGCTCGGCGAGCTTGGTGGCGCAGCCCAGGCCGATACCGCTGCTGGCTCCCGTGACAATTGCGACCTGCATCTCACCCATCCTTAGCCCCGCGCGGCGCCCCACCGCGGCCGGCTTCGCCGCGCATCAGCGTCGCCCGGATCTGGTGCTTGAGTATCTTGCCCGCGTCGTTCTTCGGCAGGGCGTTCCAGAGCAACACCTGCTCCGGCGCCTTGAATTTGGCGACGCCCTTGCTGACCAGCAGCGCCAGCAGGCTCGCGACGTCCGGGCGCTCCCCGCCCGCGGGGACGATCACCGCACAGGCCCGCTCACCGGTGCGCTCGTCGGGCAGCCCGACGACCGCGATCTCGGCGATCCCGGGGTGGTCGGCAAGCAGGTCCTCGACCTCCTTGGCCGAGATGTTCTCGCCGCTGCGGATGATGACGTCCTTGGTCCGGCCGGTCACCACCAGGTAGTTGTCATCGACCCAGCGTCCCAGATCCCCGGTGCGGAAAAAGCCTGCCGCATCGAAAGAATCGTCTTCGGGATGACGGTAACCCAGCAGCATCTGAGGGCCGCGCACGCAAATCTCCCCGTCGCCGGCGGGCGCGGCTTCGTGTGCCGCGAGCTTGATGTCGGCGATCCCGGGCCTGCCGTCGGTGTCCGCCGCGTAATCGGCCTCCTCCGGACGCGGTGCACCGACCGTCGCAACGGGCACTTCGGTGCAGCCGTACACCCGGGTGACCACCGAGCGGTCGAAATACGCTGCCGCGCGGCGGATCAGCGACGGCGACACGGAGGCGCCCCCGCAGATGAACACCTTCAAGTCGGGTAGGCGGGTCTCGGCGCGCTCGGCGGCGGACAACAGTTGTTGCAGAAACGGTGTGGCCCCCGCCATGTGGGTGCACCGATGCGAGTTCATCAACGTGACCGCCTCAGCCGCATCCCAGCGGTCCATCAGCACCGCGGTGGTGCCCAGCAGCAGCGGGCATTCGAAGGCATAGATCGAGCCACCGATGTGGGCGACCGGCGACGGTACCAAAAAGGTGTCGCCCGGTGCGACCGTCCAGTGCTCGCGGATCTGGCAGATGAGCGCGTGCAGCGAATTATGAGTGTGCAACACGCCCTTCGGGCGGCTCGTGGTGCCGGAGGTGTACAGGATCATCCGCACGGAATCGGGGTCCAGCGTGGGAAGCGCCGCCGGCCCGGGCGGCCGCTGAAGCAGGGCCCGATACGGCGTGTGTGAGCCGGTTTGGTCGGTTTCGGGGCCGCGCAGGACCACCACCTCGGGCGGGCGGTCCATCTCGGACGTCACGCGCTGCAGCATCGCCACGTAGTCATGGCCGCCGTAACTCTGCGGGACGAAAAGCATGGCGCTGCCGGCGTCTTCGAGAATCAGGCGCAGGTCGTGGTCGCGCAGCGATGGCAGGATAGGGTTGACCACCATGCCGGCCAGCGTCGCGGCCAGGTAGATGACGGCGCTCTCGTGCCAGTTCGGCAACATGAACGACACGGTGCTGGCCGTCGGTATCCGCGCCAACAGGGCGCCCGCCAGCGCCTCGGCCTGACTGTACAGTGTGGCGCAATTCAGCCGAATATCCTTGTCCACCAACAACGTTCGGCGCGGCGATTCCGTCGCTGCGGTGCGCAGCGCATCGGCCAGCGTCGTGTCCACCCACAACCCGCGCCGGTACGCCTCCGCCGCGTGTGCCGCGTGCTGGGCGGTCCTGGCGATCACCGCGACCTCATCGTGGGACGCCCTATTCGTCCACGCGACGCATCGTCATCGCGTACCGGAACCTCGACGACAGGTGGGTGTTGATCGTCACCTGGGCCACCTCGCCGTCGGAGGTCGTGTAGGTGCGCCGCATCTGCAGCGCGGCCGTTCCGGCTTGGACACCGAGGCCGTCGGCCAACTCCGGGGACAGCAATACGGCGGCGATCTCCTGATGCAACTGGGCGACGCTCACACCGAACAGGTCTTCGATCAATGGGAATATCGGGCCGACGTGGCGCTGCAGCAACCGACCGACCGCGGCGAAACTGCGGTTGATGTAGTACTCGGTTCGGCACAGCGGAACCGATGCGCCGTCGGCCTGCCGGTAGCCCCGGACCGACAGCCACTGGGTGCCCACCTCGAGCCCGGTCCTGGCGGCGAGGTCGTCGTCGATCGTGACCATCGCATTTCTTTCGATGGTCAGCTGCGCGCCGGCCGCGAACGCCAGCAGGTCGTCGATCGACATCGCATCCTGGGCATAAGAACTCGAGACGGGCCGGGGAACCACCCGGGTGCCCGCCCTCGGTCGGGACGCCACCAGATTGTCCTCGCGCAGCCGGCGCAGCGCCTCGCGGATGGTGTAGCGGCTCACCGCAAAGCGCTCGCACAGTTGGTGTTCGGTGGGCAACTGCGAACCCACCGGGTAGACGCCGTCGACGATCTCCTTGCGCAGCGTGCGCGCGATCTGTAAGTAGCGGTGGTCACCCGCGAGCGCCTGCGACATCACGGCCCGCCCGGTGTCGGCCGCAATGCCAGCACGCTGCCGTCGCCGTCGGCGGAGACGTAGAGCGTTCCGTCGGCCGCGGCGGTGATGCCGGCGAAGGGGCCCTGCGGTCCGGAGAACGGCGGCATCCCGCGCAGCGGCTTGGGTGTCACCCCCGGCGGGGGGCCGACCGGCAATCCGGCGGCGATCGTCTGTCGTGCGTTGCTGTCCAGATCGAACGCGATCAGCTCCTTGGCGCCTGCGTCGACGGTGTACAGCACGCCGTCTCGGACCAGAATGCCTTGCGGGCGTTGCAGATCGGCGAGCACGGTGTCGGCCTTCGAACCGCTCACCCGGATCACCCGGCCGGCGCCCGCCTCTGCCACCAGGCACGCACCCTCGGCGTCGATCGCGACGCCCACCGGCTCACGCAGCCCGGTCGCGAGCACCTCGACACCACCGGGCTGCAGCGATAGCACCCGTCCGGTGCCCAGCTCGGTGAACACCACCCCGCCGTGGCTCAGGGCGACACCGTAGAGCTGATCGAAACCGTCTGCCAGCACCTCGGTTTCGTTCACCGCCGGCCGGTAGCGGCTGACCTGGCCGCCGGACGTGGTGACGACGAACTCACCGGGACCGCTCGACGCGACGCCGCGCAGGAAGCCGGGATAGCCGGGGCTGAACAGCATCCCCGCGGTTTGCAGCGACCCGTCGGGCAGTGCGACGTAGAAGTAGGTGCCGTCGGCGATGTAGAGCCGCCCGTCGTGGCCGATCGCCAGGTCCATCGGCCAGTTGAGACCGCCCGTCAACACGGATCGCGGTGTGCCATCCGGTGATATCTCGGTGATTTCGCCGGTGAAGTTGGACACGAACAGCCGGTCGCCGACGAAGGTGCAGTTGTCCAGGCCCGGATTCAGCTGGGCGAGCAGGCGCCGTTGGCCGGTGCGGGGATCGATGCGCAGCACCTGCCCGCTGGCCACCTGCGTGGAGACGATGTGGCCCTGCGTGTCGAACTTGACCGAGTCGGGCACGCCGAGATCGCCCGCGACGCATTGCGGTTCGCCACCGTCGGGGTCGATGCGCCAAATCTCGTTGGCACCCATCACGGGGAAATACAGCAGGCCGTCCGGGCCGACCTCCATTGCATTGGGCGACGGCACGTTGTCCAGCAGCACCCGTGGCGGGCCGCCGGCCAGGTCGAATTCCAGCAGCCGTCCGCCCTCACGGCATTCGCCGATGAACAACCGGCCCTGGTGGAAGGTGATGCCGTTGGCGGACGGAACATCGTCGCGCAGCACTCGTGTCCGGCCGCTGGTGTCGCGCACGCTGACCCGGCCGTCCATCACTTCGGTCGCGTACAGGTTGCCGCCGGCGTCGAACGCGACGTCGTCGGGTGCGACGATGTCGCCGCCCTTCGGACTGGCGGTCACCAGTTCCCCGGTGCGGTGATCGAGCGCGCTGATCTGGCTGCCGGTCACCTGCGCGATGTAGATGCGACCGTCCGGGCCCGTGCGCAGACCGTTGGCGCCGAACAGCCGACTGGGCGCGGTGACCCGTTCGAGTTCCCAGCCCTCGGCGACGTCAATGGCGGGCGCCGGCGCGTACCGCGAGGGCAGCGTTGCGATGGCCCGTGAGATGGACATGCTCGCCGAGGTCCTTCCGTCAGCCGTTTGGGCTGGACGCTATCAACTCCGCCTAGTCCAGACAATAGCCGCCGGTGGGCGCCAAACCGACCTTGACATGAAAGTCCACCGATCGGAATAGTGTTCTCCAATGGACAGAATGCGATATTTTGTCCGGACAAACAGATCCCGCCGCGCGCGACGACGCAATGGCGGCAGGGGAAAGCAGGACATGGCCGATCACGAGGATCTGTTGGGGCTCGACGGTCGCGTTGTGGTGGTTTCCGGCGCCGGCGGCGGCGGCATCGGCACGACCGTGACGGCCATGACGGCGCGCGCCGGGGCCACCGTGATCGCGGTGAGCCGGTCGAAGGAAAACCTCGATGAACACATCGTTCCGCTGGCACAGCAGGGTCTGCCCGTGGTGCCCGTCGCGGCCGACGCGTCGACCGACGACGGCATCGCCGCGGTGATCGACCGCACGCGACAAGCCGGCGGCGTCCTGTACGGGCTGGTGAACGTCGCCGGCGGCGCCGAGCCGTCGACGTGGATGCCGTCCACCCGGGTGACGCGCAACGATTGGCGCAAGATCTTCGCCGACAACCTCGAAACGGCATTCTTCATGAGTCAGGCCGTCGCAGCCGAACTCGTCTCGCAGCAGCGGCCGGGATCGATCGTGTCGATCTCGTCGATCAGCGGCATGAACACCGCGCCGTTTCATATCGCCTATGGCACAGCCAAGGCCGCGATCGCGGCGATGACCCGCACGATGGCGCTTGAGTTGGCGCTCGCGGGGATTCGGGTCAATGCGGTGGCACCGGGCGTCACCGAGACGGCGGCCTCGCGCACCTACGTCGAGGAGGACCCCGATCGTGACCGGCAGGCGATCGCGATGGGCCGCCGCGGGCGGCCCGAGGAGCAGGCCGGTGCCATCCTCTTTCTGCTCTCGCAGATGTCGAGCTATATCACCGGCCAGACGCTGCTCGTCGACGGCGGGCTGGACCTCAAGTGGAGCCACCTGGACTCCGACAACACGTCCCTGTTCCTCAAAGACGAATCCTTCCGCGCGGCGATTAGGAGGATGTGATGACCGATCTGGCCAAGGACGCGAACCTTGAAGTGGCCGAAGAACTCTCGGCGCCGATGACGATCGGGGTAGAGGCGTACATTTCCGAGGATTACGCCCGCGCCGAGCGGGACAAGCTGTGGCGCAAGGTCTGGCAACAGGTCGGCCGCGTCGAGGAGCTACCCGACGTGGGCAGTTACCTGACCTACGACATTCTCGACGACTCGATCATCGTGGTGCGCACCGGCGAGCACGAATTTCACGCGCACCACAACGTGTGCATGCACCGCGGCCGCCGGCTGATCGACACCCCCGCGGGCGCCAAGAACGCCTGTGCCCGAGCCCGAAAGTCGTTTGTCTGCGGCTTTCACGGCTGGACCTATGGCCTGGACGGCGCATGCACGCACATCCGCGAGCAACAGGACTGGCAGGACGCGCTCACACCCGACAACACCCACCTTCGACCGGTCCGGGTCGATACCTGGGGTGGCTGGTTGTGGATCAACATGGACCCCGACTGCGAGCCGCTGGCCGATTACCTCTTCCCCGCCGCGAAGATTCTCGACCCGTTCGGGTGTGAGAACATGCGCTACAAGTGGCGCAAGTGGGTTGAATTCGACTGCAACTGGAAGGTCGCGCTGGAGGCCTTCAACGAGACCTACCACGTCTACACCACGCATCCGGAATTCAACAAGTTCGGCGAATTCAAAGGATGGGCGAAAGCCCAGGGCAAGCACAGCAACATCGGCTACGACGCTCCGGAGGACATGGAGGCCACCAAGTCCAAGATCCGCCTCGGCATCGGCGCCGATCCCCGCGTCTCGACCGCCGAGATGCAGGTGTACACGATGGAGGAAACCAACGCCACCACCACCCAGACGCTGGTGAACGCGGCCAGGCGACTGGTCGACGAGTTGCCTGAGGGCACACCGGCCGACAAGGTTCTCGAGCACTGGTTGGCGTCGGCCCGCCGCGACGACGAGGCCCGCGGGGTGTTCTGGCCGACGATCCCCGCCGACATCCTCGGGCAGGCCGGCACCGCATGGCAGATCTTCCCGAACTTCCAGATCGGCCAGGGCCTGACCAGCGCGCTGTGCTACGGCGCGCGCCCGCATCCCAGCTACAACCCGGACAAGTGCATCTTCGAGGTGTCGGTCTTTGAGCTGTACCCGAAAGGCGAAGAGCCGCAAACGGAATGGGAGTACACGCCGGTCGGCGACCCCAGATGGCGTTCGGTGCTGCCGCAGGACTTCTCCAACATGGCCGCCGTCCAGCAGGGTATGAAGTCTTTCGCCTTCCCGGGCACCAAGCCCAATCCGTATCGCGAGCGCAGCACCGTCAACCTGCACTACCAATTATCGAGGTATATGGGTACCGGTGAGCCCCAACCACTCTCAGGTGAGGAGCAGCCACGGGCATGACGATGTATCAAGACGGTTGCGGTCCCACCGAGACGCCCGACGACATCGACATCGCCGCGCTGCGGGAGAAATACGCCCAAGAGCGCGAAAAGCGGCTGCGCAAGGAGGGTTCCAAGCAATACATCGAGTTGGAGCACGACTTCGCCGGCTACTACGAGGTCGATCCCTACACGCCCGTGACGCCGCGCGAGCCGATTCGCCAGGATATCGACGTCGCGGTCCTCGGCGGCGGATTCGGGGGCCTGCTGTCGGCGGCCTACCTGAAGAAGGCCGGTGTCGACGATGTCCGCATCATCGAGCTCGGTGGCGACTTCGGCGGCGTCTGGTACTGGAACCGGTATCCCGGCATCCAGTGTGACAACGAATCCTACTGCTACATACCGCTGCTCGAAGAGCTCGACTTCATGCCGTCAAAGAAGTTCGCCGACGGCGCCGAGATCTACCAGCACTGCCGCAACATCGGCAAGCACTTCGGCCTCTACGATTCGGCGATCTTCTCCACCCAGGTGCGCGACCTGCGCTGGGACCAGGACACCAAGCGGTGGCGGATCAGTACCAACCGCGAAGACGACATCCGGGCCCGGTTCGTGGTGCTGGCGTCGGGTCCCTTCCACCGGCCGAAACTACCCGGCATCCCGGGGATCAAGGACTTCAAAGGCCACGCGTTCCATTCGTCACGCTGGGATTACGACTACACCGGCGGCGACACGAGCGGCAACCTGCACAAGCTCGCCGACAAGAGGGTCGCCGTGATCGGCACCGGCGCCACCGCGATCCAGATCACCCCGTTCCTGGCCCGAGACGCTCAGCACCTCTACGTCTTCCAGCGCACCCCCTCGACGGTCGACGAGCGCAACAACGCGCCCACCGATCCGGAATGGGTCAAGACGCTGCGGCCCGGCTGGCAGCGGGAGCGGCAGCGCAACTTCCACTCCTGGACCTTCGAGGGTATGGCGCTGGGTCAGCCGGATCTGGTGTGCGACTTCTGGACCGAGCTGGGGCGCAACACCGCGGCCCGGGTGCTCGCCCTGGACGACCCGGCGTCGATGACACCCGAGCAGTTCATGGCGATCCGCGAAGAAGAGGACTACAAGTTGATGGAACGGCTGCGCCGCCGCATCGACGCCATAGTCGAGGAGCCGCAGACCGCCGAGGCGCTCAAGCCCTACTACCGGTTCCTGTGCAAGCGGCCGCTGTCCAATGACGAATACCTGCCGATGTTCAACCGGCCCAACGTCACCCTGGTCGACGTCTCCGATTCCAAAGGCGTGGAACGCATCACCGAAACGGGCTTGGTTGCGGGCGGCGTCGAGTACGAGGTCGACTGCATCATCTATGCCAGCGGCTTCGAAATCACCACCGAGATCAGCCGCCGCTACTCCATCGAGGCGATCGAGGGCCGCGACGGGCTGTCACTGTTCGACTACTGGAGCGACGGCTACCAGACGCTGCACGGAATGACCAGCCGCGGCTTCCCCAACCAGTTCTATACCGGCTTCACCCAGGTCGGCATCTCGGCCAACATCGCCGCCAACTACGAGCTGCAGGGCGAGCACATCGCCTACATCATCGCCGAGGCGCTGAAGCGCGGCGCGACCACGGTGGAACCCAGCCGAGCCGCGCAAGAACAATGGTGCGCGACGATCCGGGAAACCGCGATCGACAACTCGGCGTTCGACGCCCAGTGCACACCCGGCTACTACAACAACGAAGGCGGCGGCGGGGGAGAAGGAATCCGGTCGCACCTGGGCGAACCGTACGGTCCCGGCTTCTACGCCTTCGAGGACCTACTGCGGGTCTGGCGCGACAAGGGTGACCTGGACGGGTTGGTGCTCGGCACTTGAGCGAAACCCTTGGCCCGCAACTGCGATTCGACGGCCGCGTTGCCGCGGTGACCGGAGCCGGTCGCGGGTTGGGCCGCGCGTACGCACAACTGCTCGCCTCGCGCGGGGCGAAGGTGGTCGTCAACGACGCCGGCGGCAGCCTCGACGGCGCCGGGGTCGACGCCGGTCCGGCCGAGCGCGTGGTCGCCGAGATCACGGCGGCCGGGGGTGAGGCCGTCGCATGCATCGCGTCGGTGGCCACCCGCGAAGGCGGACAGGAAATCATCCAGACGGCGGTCGACCGCTTCGGCGGCATCGACATTCTGATTCACAACGCCGGCAACGTTCGTCGCGGCTCGCTCAAGGAAATGACTTACGAAGACTTCGACGCTGTGCTCGACGTCCATCTGCGCGGCGCCTTCCACGTGCTGCGTCCGGCGTTCCCGCTGATGTGCGAGGCGGGTTACGGCCGCATCGTGCTGACGTCGTCGATCGGCGGCCTGTACGGCAACCACAACGTGGCCAACTATGCGGCCGCCAAAGCGGGTGTGGTCGGGTTGTCCAACGTCGCCGCGCTCGAAGGCGCCGCCGACGGCGTGCGGTGCAACGTGATCGTGCCCGCGGCGGTCACGCGGATGGCGGAAGGCATCGACACCTCGGCCTACCCGCCGATGGGTGCGGAACTCGTTGCACCCGTGGTGGGCTGGCTCGCACACGAATCCTGCTCGGTGAACGGTGAGCTGTTCATCGCGCTCGCGGGTCGCGTCGCGCGGGCGGTCATCGCGGAGAGCCCGGGCGTGAGCCGGGGATCGTGGACCATCGAGGACGTCGGCAGCCACCTGGAGGCGATCCGCTACGTCGAGGCGCCACTGATCTTTCCGGTCGTCCCGGACGGACACAACGAGCACATCCGCTACAGCTTCGGACTCGCTCACCGCTCAACCGACCAAGGAGCGCTCAATGGCTAGTCCGACGGGCCCGCTGGCCGGTGTGCGCGTCATCGACCTCACCGCGATGGTGATGGGGCCGTACTGCACGCAGATCATGGCCGACATGGGCGCCGACGTGATCAAAGTCGAACCGCCGCAAGGGGATAACACCCGCTACATCTCGGTGGGCCCGGCGCAGGGCATGAGCGGGGTGTTCGTCAACGTCAACCGGGGCAAGCGCAGCATCGTGCTGGACCTGCAGACCGATGCCGGAGCACGCGCGTTGCGCGCCCTGGTCGAGACCGCCGACGTCTTCATCCACTCGATGCGCGCCAAGGCGATTGCCAAGCTCGGCTTCAGCTACGATGACGTGGCCGCGATCAATCCCGCTGTCGTCTACACCAATTGCTACGGATACGGGCGACGCGGACCCGACCACGACCGCCCCGCCTACGATGACACCATCCAGGCCGAATGCGGCCTGCCCGCGGTGCAACAGCAACTGACGGGAGAGGCCGACTACGTCGGCACCATCATGGCCGACAAGATCGCCGGCCTGACCGCGCTGTACGCGACGACCATGGCGCTGTTCCACCGCGAGCGCACCGGGCAGGGCCAGGAGGTCGAGGTCGCCATGTTCGAGACGATGGCCTCGTTCATGCTCGTCGAACACGCCAACGGGGCCCTGTTCGACCCGCCGCTCGGGCCCGCGGTGTACCCGCGCACCGTGACGCCCAACCGCCGCCCGTATCGCACCAGCGACGGCTATATCGCCGCGCTGATCTACAACGACAAGCACTGGAACGCCTTCATGAAAGCCGTTCAACCCCCGTGGGCCAGCGAGCTGTACGCGACGCTGGAGCAACGCGCTCGCGAGATCGACACCGTCTACGGCCTGGTGGCCGAAACCATGAAGCAGCGCTCGACCCAGGAGTGGCTGGAGTTGTTGCGAGAGTTGGAGATTCCGGCGGCGCCGCTGAACACCCCCGGCGCGCTGTTCGACGACCCGCATCTCAACGCCGTCGGCATGTTCGAAACGGTGGACAGCCCGCACGGGCCGGTGCGCTTCCCGGGTGTGCCCACCTGGTTCTCGCAGACACCGGGCCGTGTCGCCGGGCCCGCACCCGAGCTCGGCGCACACACCGAAGAAGTGCTCGCCGAAATCGACGCGAGCAGACGCAAAAGCACCCGACACGCCGTGCCAGAAGGTGCTTTTGTGTCTGCTCGCGAGGGAAAGGAACTGTAATGGGCGTCCCCGTTTACCAGCGCATCCTCGACCTGTTCGAGGCCGAGGGCGTGAACACGATCTTTGGCATCCCCGACCCGAACTTCGTGCACATGTTCGCCGAGGCCGACGCCCGCGGCTGGTCGGTGGTCGCACCGCACCACGAGCTGAGCGCGGGATTCATGGCCGAGGCCGCGTCGCGCATGACGGGCAAGCCCGGACTGTGCATCGGCACGCTCGGCCCGGGCATGGCCAACATCGCCGGAGCGATTCAGTGCGCGCTCGTGGAGAACTCGCCGGTGATCTTCCTCGGCGGCCAGCGCGCCCGCATCACCGAGCGCCGGGTGCGGCGCGGGCGCATCCAATTCGTGCGCCAGGAGCCGCTTTTCGCGTCATCCGTCAAGTACAGCGCATCCATCGAGTACGCCGACCAGACCGACGAGATCATCCACGAGGCGATCCGCCGGGCCATGTCCGGCACCCCCGGCCCCGCCTATGTCGAGTACCCGTCGCACGTGATCCTCGAGGAGCTCGACGTCGCCGACCCGTTGCCGCCGCACCGCTACCGGCTGGTCAACCAGGGCGCCGGTACCCGCGAGGTGGCCGAGGCGGCGAAGTTGATTCGCGAAGCGAAGAGCCCGATTCTGTTGGTGGGTCACGGCGTGCACACGTCGCGCACCGGTCCCGCGGTCAAGGAGCTCGCCGACCTGATGGCCTGCCCCGTCATCCAGACCTCCGGGGGCACGTCATACATCCCTGGACTACAGGACCGGACGTTCCCCTACTTGTTCTCCCCGGCTGCCAACGAGGCAGTCGAGGAATCCGACCTTTGCGTCGCGCTGGGCACCGAACTCGGCGAACCCATGCACTACGGCAGGACCCAGCACTGGGCGGCCAACGATGCGAACCGCAAATGGGTGTACGTCGAGCAGGACCCGGCCGCCATCGGCGTCAACCGTCAGTTTGACGTACCACTGGTCGGCGATTTGCGCGGGGTGGTGCCGCAGCTTGTCGAGGCACTCAAAGACACGCCGCGCCAACCCATGCCCGCGCTACCGACCCTGATCGAGAAAGACGCGAAAGAGCTTGCCGATGTGGCGGAATCGGCACCGTCGGGACGCTCACCGATCCACCCGGCGCGTTATGTCGTCGAAGCCACCAAGGCGTTCAACGAACTCGAGGATGGCATCCTGGTGCGCGACGGCGGCGCGACCGTCATCTTTCAGTGGACGTACTCGCAGTGCAAGCCGCGCGACGTCATCTGGAACCAGAACTTCGGCCACCTCGGCACCGGATTGCCGTATGCCGTCGGGGCGTCGGTCGCCGAGGGCGGTAGGCGGCCGGTGATGCTGCTGACCAGCGACTCCGCATTCCTGTTCCATATCGCCGAGCTGGAAACCGCAGCGCGGCAACAGCTTCCGCTGGTCTGCGTGGTGGGCGTCGACCACCAGTGGGGTTTGGAAGTGGGCGTTTACAAGCGCACCTTCGCCCAGCCGTCGCCGCAGCCGGGGGTGCATTGGAGCAAGGACGTCCGGATGGACAAGGTCGCCGAGGGCTTCGGGTGCCACGGCGAGTACGTCGAGAAGGAAGAAGAGATCGGCCCGGCAATCGCTCGTGCCTACGCCAGTGGCAAGGTCGGTGTGGTGCACGTGTGCATCGACCCCAAGGCGAACTCCGAGGAGATGCCCAAATACGACCGATTCCGGACCTGGTACGCCGAAGGCACCCAGTAAGAGAAGGATGAGCTGATGCGCGAATACCTGAAGTTCTACATCGACGGACAATGGGTCGACCCGGTGCGCCCCAACAGTTTCGACGTAGAGAACCCGGCTACCGAGCAGGTGTCCGGGAAGATCTCGCTGGGGTCGGCGGCCGATGTCGACGTGGCGGTCAATGCCGCCCGGCGAGCCTTCGCCGGCTGGTCGCAGAGCACCCGCGAACAGCGCCTGGACCTGTTGCAGGCCATCCTCGCCGAATACCAGAAGCGCGCGGACGATCTCGCCGAGGCGGTCACCGAGGAGATCGGCGCACCGCCGTCGCTGGCCGCCGGGCCGCAGGTCTTCCTCGGAATCGGCCACCTGACCACCGCCATCGACGCGCTGAAGAACTTCGAATTCTCCGAACAGAAAGGCGCGACCCTGATCGCCAAGGAGCCGATCGGCGTCTGCGGTTTGATCACCCCCTGGAACTGGCCGATCAACCAGGTCGCGGTCAAGGTGTACCCGGCGCTGGCGACCGGCTGCACCGTCATCCTGAAACCGTCTGAGGTGGCACCGTATTCGCCCTACATCTTCGCCGAGATCCTGGATGCCGCGGGCGTGCCGGCCGGGGTGTTCAACCTGATCAATGGCGACGGCCCGGGCGTGGGCGTGGCCCTGGCCGGCCATCCCGACATCGACATGGTGTCGTTCACCGGATCCACCCGCGCCGGTATCGACGTGGCCACGAATGCCGCCGCGACCGTGAAGCGAGTGACCCAGGAGCTCGGCGGCAAGAGCCCCAACATCGTCCTCGACGACAGCGGCTTCGCCGAGGGCGTGCGGGCCGGCGTGGCCAACATGATGCCCAATTCCGGGCAGAGCTGTAACGCGCCCTCGCGCATGCTGGTCCCGAATTCCCGTATGGACGAGGCGATCAGCATCGCGCGTGAGGTCGCCGAACACACACCGGTGGGCGGCGACGACGCGACGGCCATCGGCCCGGTGGCGTCGCGGGCACAGTTCGAGAAAGTTCAGCGCCTGATCCAGCAAGGCGTCGACGAGGGCGCGACCGTGGTGGCGGGGGGCCCGGGCCGGCCGGCGGGACTGGACAAGGGCTACTACGTCAAGCCGACCGTCTTCGCGCATGTCACCAACGACATGACGATCGCCCGCGAGGAGATCTTCGGGCCGGTGTTGTGCATCCTGGGCTACGACGACCTCGACCACGCCGTCGAGATCGCCAACGACACCCAGTACGGCCTAGCCGGCTTCGTCTCGGGCGCCGACCTCGACACGGCGCGCGACGTCGCCGGCAGGATCCGCGCGGGATGGGTGACCATCAATCACGCGTTCGACCTGAACGCGCCGTTCGGTGGCTACAAGCGCAGCGGCAACGGTCGCGAATGGAGTGAGTTCGGCTTCCACGAGTACCTGGAGGTCAAGAGCACCCTGGGCTACGCGCCCGACAAGGCCTGACCCGGCGGACCGAAATCCGAACGCAGCAGGGCGAAAAACGCCTCGCGTGTCCTCCACCTGATCCCGCGCGCCCGCCTTTAGGCTGGCTTGCTGAACTCAACAGGAGGGGCAGCGACGTATCGGCATCAACCATGGCGCCGGGCGAGATGGTAGTTACGGCGCGCTGACAGCAAGCACAGAGCCGGGCGGGTCTCATCCCGCACCGGCTCGTCGTACTCGGCCCCGATGGGTGGCCCCGGTGCGCCGGGTCGGGCGGCTGGCGATCTGGGACCGACCGGAGCGGGCCAGCGGAATCCCGGCGCTCGACGGGCTGCGCGCGATCGCGGTCGCACTGGTGCTCATCGGGCACGGTGGCATCCCCGGCGTCAGCGGCGGGTTCATCGGCGTCGACGTCTTCTTCGTCCTCAGCGGATTCCTGATCACCTCGCTACTGCTGGACGAGCTGGGACGCAACGGCCGCATCGAGTTGACCGGCTTCTGGATCCGGCGCGCGCGGCGATTGCTGCCCGCCCTGGTGCTGATGGTGCTCACCGTGGCCGCGGCCCGCCAGCTGCTGCCCGACCGGTCGTTGACCGGGCTGCGCGACGACGCCATCGCGGCGTTCGTGTGGATGGCGAACTGGCGGTTCGTCGCCCAGAAGACCGACTACTTCACCCAGGGCGCGCCGCCGTCACCGCTGCAGCACACCTGGTCACTCGGAGTGGAGGAGCAGTACTACTTCGTCTGGCCGGTGCTGCTCATCACGGTCACGCTGCTGCTCGCCGCCCGAGCGCGGCGCCGCGGGACCCGGGCCACCGTCGGTGGGGTGCGGTTCGCCACGTTCCTGATCGCCACCGTGGGCGCGCTGGCGTCGGCGGCGGTTGCCATCGTCATGACGTCGGATGGCACCCGCGACCGGATCTACTTCGGCACCGACACCCGCGCGCAGGCGTTGCTGGTCGGCGCGGCGGCGGCCGCCCTGCTGGTTCGAGACTGGCCGTCGATGAACCGCGGCTGGTGCATGATTCGCACCCGGTGGGGACGCCGCGTCGCACGGATCCTGCCGCTGCTGGGCCTGCTGGGACTGGCGGCGGCGACGCACTACGCCACCGGCGCCAGCGACGAATTCCGCCACGGCTTGCTGATCGGGGTCGCGATCGCGGCGGTGATCGTGATCGCACCGGTGGCGCTGGAACAGCGCGGAATCGTGGCCCGCGCGCTCGCATTGCCCCCGCTGGTCTGGCTGGGCACCATCTCCTACGGCGTCTACCTGTGGCACTGGCCAATCTTCTTGGCGCTCAACGGTGAACGCACCGGGTGGTCCGGCCTGCCGTTGTTCGCCGCCCGTTGCGGCGCCACCCTGGTGGTGGCCGCGCTGTCGTATTGGCTGCTCGAGCAACCGATCCGGCGTTGGCGACCGGCGCGGGTGCCGCTGCTGCCGCTGGCGGCCGCGACCGTGGCCAGCGCCGCCGCGGTGACGCTGCTGGTGGTCCCGGTGGGCACCGGGCCCGGCCTGCGCGAGGTCGGTCTACCGCCCGGTGTGTCGGCGGTCGCGGCGGTCTCGCCGTCGCCGCCCGGGCCGAGCCGGCCCCGGGATGCCAACCGGCCCTTCACCGTCTCGGTGTTCGGCGATTCGATCGGGTGGACCTGGATGCACTACCTGCCCCCGACACCGGGCTTCGCCTTCCTCGACCACACCGTCATCGGATGCAGCCTGGTGCGGGGAACCCCCTACCGCTACATCGGCCAGACGTTGGAGCAACGACCCGAATGCGACGGTTGGCCGATTCGCTGGTCGACCCAGGTCAGCCAGGATCAGCCGGACGTCGCGCTGCTGGTCATCGGCCGCTGGGAAACGGTGGACCGGGTCAACGAGGGTCAGTGGACCCACATCGGCGACCCGACTTTCGACGCCTACCTCAACGGCGAGCTGGAACGGGCGCTGACCATCGTGGGCGCTACCGGTGTCCACGTGGTGGTCGCCACCGTTCCCTACAGCCGGGGCGGTGAAAAGCCGGACGGCCGGCTGTATCCGGAGGACCAGCCGGATCGGGTCAACCTCTGGAACACCATGTTGCGCAAGACCGTTAGCCACCACCCGAACGTCGCGATCCTCGACCTCAACAAAAAGCTGTGCCCTGACGGCGTCTATACCGCCAAGGTCGACGGCATCAAGGTGCGCAGCGACGGCGTCCACCTCACCCCCGAAGGGGTGAAGTGGCTGACGCCGTGGCTCGAGGAATCGCTGCGCTAGTCCCTAACCGCTTGTGCGGCAGCTGATCTCCATGCTGTCGCTGTCGCGGACCTGGAAGTTGAAGCTCACGTAGCCGTTGTCCTGGTTGCGCACGCGATCGAGATAGGGCGCCATATCGGCCGAGCTGGCGTTGTCGGCGATGACCAACGCACCCGTGGACAGCCGGGGCTCCAGCAGCTCGATGATCGGCAGGTACAGGTCTTTCCAGCCGTCGAGCAACACGAATTCGACCGGTCCGGCCACGTCGGCCAGCGTGGACAGCGCGTCGCCTTCCAGGATGGTGATGACATCGTCCAGGCCGGTCTCGGCGAAAGTCTTTTTCGCCGCGGCGATCTTGCTGTCGCTCAACTCGGTGGTCACCACGCGCCCGGTGCCGTTGTCGCGCACCGCCGCGGCCAAGTGAATGGCGGAGATGCCGAAGGACATCCCGAATTCGATGACGGTCGACGGGCGGGTGGCCCGAACCAGTGAATACAGCAGCCGGCCGGCCTCCGGTGTCACCGGGATGTAGAACTCGCTCATCGCCTCGGCCCGCTCCTGCGCGGTCATCGGCCGATCGAAGGTGCCGCGCCGCTCGCGCAGCAGCGACATCTGGTTTTTCGACTCGGCATACATGCGGTCGAGCGTCGACGCGACCCGGGGATCCTGCAAGGTTGTGGTCATGACATCGAGCCTAGGCGCGCAGCCTGAGCGGGCGCTGGCAGAGCGGCGGCGGGCGTCAGGGATCCGTTAAGCGTTTGACGAGGCCGCGACGCCGGTGTCAGTATGGACGCGCAAGCACCTCGGTAGGTGAGGCGTCTGCATGGATACAGGCCACTGACCCCGAACGTCGAGAGACGCCCCGGGTCAGGACAGCTCTTCCCGGACCCAAGGGTTGAGCCCAAGTGGCTTCTGGACCATCGGTTAAGGAGCGATCGCAAGCGCGGCGAAGCCGCGCGCAGGGGGTCGCGACCATCGATCAAGTCCGGATACGCCGTGCAGTGCCGAAGCTCCGACGAGAGGGGTGCGACCCACGCCATGCGCCGTGGGTCATGCCTGCCTCTTTCGTTCAGGTGACTGTGGTGACACCCGCGTGTGTCTTGGCCGTGAGGAGGTGAGGGCGAGATGTGTCCCGGCGATAGTCCCTATCCGAAATCCGTCTTGTCCCGATCCGGTTCCGGCAGTTCGTCAACCGCCTGACCTCCCGTGGTCGCGGGGGGTTGACCAGCCGTGTCGACGCCGATCGGGCCTCCGTGAGGAGAAGATCATGGCTTTTGTTGTCACACATCGTTTTTCCACTGCGTCCCGGATGCGCGGACGGTCGATGCTGCGCGCAGGCCGGTTGCTGGCCAACAGGTTTCACCTGCGGGCCTGTCTGACCCCGCAGGAGCGGGCCAACCTGTACGTCTCGAGGATGCCGATCGCAGTGGTCACCGCGTCGCTGGGTGGACACGCCTCGGGTTCCGACGGCAACCACGGTTGAGCACGGCCCCGGCGGCCGGGCGGCACAGTGTCGCCCGGCCGGTGTGGCCGGGCCGGCCGCTTCATTGTGAGTTGGTAGGCAGCAGAACGATTTTCCCGTGGGTGTGCCGCTGCTCGAGCTCGGCGTAAGCGTCGGCGACCCGGTCCAGCGGGTAGGTCGCGGCGATGTCGAACTCGATGGCGCCGGAAACGATGAGGTCGGCCATCTCGGCGAGCACCTCGGGCGTGGAGGCTTCCATGCTGCCCTCGGTCTTGGCGCCCACCTCGGCCGCCTTCTGGAACGAGATGATGGTGTCGATCCGCTCCGGGGCCACGCCGAGATCGACGGCGAGCTGGACGTAGTCCGGACCGAACAGGTCGATGAATGCGTCGATTCCGTCCGGCGCCGCCTCCCGCAGCCGCTCGGCGAGCCCGTCGCCGTACGCGATCGGAATGACGCCATGCGCGCGCAGCCAGTCGGCATTACCCGGCCCTGCGATGCCGAGCACTCGCGCCTTGCGCAACATCAGCAGCTGCACGACCAGGCTGCCCACCCCGCCGGCGGCGGCCGACACGGCGATCGTCTCGCCCGGTTGCGGCGCTACCGCGCGGACCGCCGCATACGCGGTCACACCCGCCACATAAAGCGATCCCGCTGCCTCCCAACTGAGTTGGGGAGGTTTGCGGATTAACTGGCCGACCGGAACGGCGGTGTGGGTGGCGTGGCTGGACCGGCGCAGGCTGAATCCCAATACTTCGTCGCCGACCGAAAACTCGGTGACGCCGGGCCCCGTGGCGGTGACGACACCGGCCAGGTCGCTGCCCTGGCCGGACGGAAAGGTGGCCGGGAACATCTCGTGCATCGCCCCGGCCCGGATGCCCGCTTCACCGGGGTTGATCCCGGCGGCGCGGACTTCGACCACCACCTCGCCCGGCCCGGGGGACGGCATGTCGATGTCCGCGACGTACAACACCTCACGTCCCCCGTAACGGTCGAACCGTACCGCGCGCGCCGCTGCAGCCGTCATGCCGATCTCCTTTCGGGCGAGGATGCCCTCACCCCCGCCAGCATAGGCACGTCGAAGCGCTACCCACGGGGCACCGAGTGGGCATATGTTCGTAGCAAGGGTGGTTTACGTCAGCATTTCGCCGGCGGCATCGGGAGCCGCGGTGGAAGCCGGATACCGATGACACGTGGAAGGAACGTGCGTGCACATTGATCGGATCGGCGTCCGCATCGCCGGCCGGGCCGTCGCCATCATCGCGGTCGGCGCCGCGAGCGCCGGATGCGGAGGCGCTCACCATGCCTCGCCGTCGGCGTCGAGTTCCGCAGCTTCGACCAGCTCCAGCGCCGTCACCGGCCCGCCCTCGGCCCAGCCCACGGATTACGGCGCTCTGCTGATAAAGCCGAACGATGTCGGCGGCGGTCTCACCGCACCGCAGTCGCCCATGCTCAACCCCAACAACGCACCGGGGGTCGCCCAACTGTTCGCCAACGCCGACAGCAGCCGTCGGCTCTGGGACACCATCGTCGTCGCCGCCGATCCGGCCGGGGCCGCCGCCGAATTGGCTGCTACCCAAGGCAGTTACACCGGCAAGGTGAATGGAACCTGGCAACCGCTTGCGGTCGGCGCCCACGGGGTGACGATTTCGGGTACCGCACCGGACAACTCGCAAGCGATGACCGTCTTGGTCTTCACCGAGGGTAAGGCGCTGGTCACCCTGGAATTCGACAACGCGCCCAACGATCCCGTCGACCCGGCGGTAGCCGTCGACATCGGCCGCAAGCAGGACGCTGCGATCAAGAACGGGCTACCCGGCTAGCCCGGCAGTGGTTACAGCAGACCCAGCACGCGCAGATCCGCGACATACTTGTCGATCAACTCCACCGAGAGATGCGGAATGTCCCCTACTGCACCGATTTTCGCCGCCTGCACGGCGCTGCGGAACACCTCGGTCGGGGCCGGTGCACCGCGCAGCGGCGTCTCCGGCTTCCGATAGGCGTCCAGCAACGGCAGCACCGAATGTTGCCGCTGCTTGTCCGGGAGGGCGCGCAGGGCGGTCGTGAACCGGGTCAGCCATTCGTCGTAGTCGGCGATGCGCCGGATGTCGTGGCCGGCGGCGATCAACCAGTCGACGAACACATCCAGCGAGATGCCGTCGTCGTGCGGATTCATGACGTCGAAAGACCGATAGACGCCGGAATCCTCTGCTGCGGTGGCGATCTGTTCGCCGAGTGTGGTTACCGCCTCGGCCACGAAGTCGGCGGGCAGCCCATCGTAGTGCGCCACCGGCCGGTTTCCCTGCGGATCGGTCTGATAGAAGGAGGCCGGTGCGATACCGGTGGCCAGCACGCTGAATATCAACCGGGTGAACGCATCTGGAACGTTCAGCTGTCCGGCATACCGGCTGTGCGCCAAGATCATGTCGGACCGGAACACCACGACCGGCAAGCCACACAGATCGTGCGCCTCGCGCAGCAACACCTCGCCGGCCCACTTGCTGTTCGCATAGCCGTTCGCGTAGCTGTCGTCGACCGGCCGCAGCGCGCTGACGACACGGATGTCACCGTCCTCGGTGAACGCGCCCGGATCGACCGACAGGGCCACGGCGACGGTCGACATATACGTGACGGGCTTGATCCGCGTCGTCATCGCCAGGCGAATCAACTCGGCGGTGCCCACGACATTGGGTCCGAACAGTTGGTCGTAGGGCAACACATGGTTGACCAGCGCTGCCGGATGCACGATCAGGTCCACGCTCTCGGCGAGGCGCGCCCAGGTATCTTGCCCCACACCGAGTTTCGGCTCGCCGATGTCGCCGACGATGACCTCGAGGTGGTCGGCGGCCAGCGTGCGGAACCGCTGCACCAATTGCGGGTCCCCGCTGTCGAAAACGGCCTCCAGCCGTTGGGTGGCCGCTGCGGTGTCGCCGGCGCGGATGATGGCGATGAGCCGTCCGCCGGTTTCGGCAAGCCGTTCGAGCCACTCCAGAACCAGGAAGCGGCCGAGGTAGCCGTTGGCGCCGGTGAGCAGGACGGTGTGCGGCGTGCCGTTCGCTCGCGGCAGCCCCGCGGCCTCGGTCAAAGTCTTCGCATCGATGAACTTGTCCAAGGTGAGGTCCGCGGCCCGGGCTTGCGTCGCGTCCCGACCGTGTACCGCGGCGAAGGTCGGCCGCCTCGATCCCGATTCACGCTCGGACTCAACGTATTCTGCGAGCTGACCCAGGTCGGTCGCCGGGCCGGTGATCATTCCCACCGGCACGTCGACGTCGAAGATGTCTCGCAACAGATTGGAGAAGGTCAATGCGGACAGGGAATCGCCGCCGAGTTCGATGAACAGAGCATCGGGTTCCGGTGGACCGCCGGCCAAGCCGAGCAGCGCCTCGGCGGCGCGGGTGAGGGTGAAGATCACCGGGTGCTCGGCCGCGCCTTCGCGCAGGGCACGCAGTTCGGTCACCCGATTTTCGGCCAGCTCAGCGTATAGCTGCTCGAGCCGGGCGCCGTAGCGTTCCTTGAGCTTGGGCCGCAGCAGCTTGCCCACCCCGGACAGCAGGCCGTTGTCCTCGCTGAACGGCTCCGTCTCGACCACGAAGTCGACCGGTACCTCGTAGGACTGCAGCTCGGCCAATTTGGCAGACTGCCGCAAGGATTCACCGAGGGCGGCCTTCAATGCGCCGGCGTCGCCGGCGAACCTCTGCGCGGCATCGTCGGTCGGCACGACGACCGCCAGCAGATAGGGCCGTTCGCTGTTGCCGTAGACGAAGATCTGGCGCACCAGGGCCGCGCTGGAGAACACCGCTTCCAGGCGGGCCACGGCGACGAACTCACCTTGCGCCAGCTTCAGCACGTTGTTGCGGCGGTCGACATAGGCGAGCCGGCCCGGCTCCAGTTCGGCCATCACGTCACCGGTGCGGTAGTAGCCGTCGGGGTCGAAGGCCTTGGCGGTGACATCGGGCCGTTTGAAGTACCCGGGTGTGGCGGTCAGCGACTTCACCAGCAATTCGCCTCGCGGGTAAGGCTTGTCGGTGAGGAAATAGCCCAACTCGGGAACATCGATCAGCTTGTAGTCCAGCACCGGAGGTTGGTTGATCCGGCCGTCCTTGGTCACCATGCCCACCTCGGTCAGGCCGTAGCCGTCGAGAACGTGGACGCCCAAACAGGTCTCGATGAAATTGCGCATCTCCGCCGCGAGTGGAGCGGTGCCGCAGAAGGCGGTCACGATGCGGCCCCCGAGAACCTGCTCGCGAAGCTCGGCTTGCGCCTTCGCCTCGGCCGTGGCGGTGTCGGCGCCCGCAACTTCGAAACGATCGACCGCACTCTGGTAGCGCTGGTACAGCATTTCGGCCACCCGCGGCACCAGACCCATTTCGGTGGGCCGCACCAAGTTCCAGTCGTCGAACAGGGTGGACAGATCGCTTTCCGGGACGAAGTAACTGGTACCACCCGCCTGGAACGCCGTCGACAACGGTATCCGGCCACCCAGGTGATTCAGGGGCATGAAGTTCACGTTGATCACCGGCGTATCGGCGAAGTCGGGCATCAGTTCGTTGGTCCACAGCCTGCAGAGCATCCGCTCGGTGTACATGGCGCCCTTGGGCAGTCCGGTGCTGCCCGACGTGTACATGATCATGGCCAGCCGCTCATCGGTGCCGCCGGTGAACATCGGCTCCGGCGGCAGGACTCGGCCACGTTCGATGACGTCGTCGAGGGTCTCGATCGTCACCGGGCTGCCGGCATTCACCAGCTTGACCTGCGCGCGTTCGACGGCCTCGCGCTGCTCGTCGACCTCCGGCCGGTAGTCGAAAACCAGCACCCGCCGCAACGACGAGCTACCCAGCGCCGCTTCGATGGCGAGGTCCAGATAACCGACACCGGCGGCCAATATCGATGGTTCGACCTCCTCGACGATCGGCTTCAGTCGCGTCGCCGTCGTGTTGTGCTGCAGGGGCACGGCCACCAGCCCGAGGTAGGCGCACACCAGATCGATGGTGAGGTACTCGGCGCTCGCGAAGCCGACGGTGGCGACGAAGTCGCCGGGCGCAACGGGATTGGTGGCATCGTGTCGCCAAGCGCCGGCGACGGCGCGGACGTTGGCCCACAGTTCGCGGTAGGTCATGGTGTCGAACCGCGGCAGCAGTTGCGCGCCGGTTCGGCCGGCGGCGGGATCGGTGTCCAGCGAGCGAGCGCGCCAGCCCAGCGCGGGACGATCGGCGTAGCCGTGGGCAAAAATTTCCAGGATCTGTGGTAGCCGAAGGCCGGGCCGGCGGGCCGCGTGCTGCACGGCGGGATCGGGCTTGGCGCTGCGGAACTCTTCGTCGTGGGCGTCTAAGTCGCGGATGCGGTCGGCTACCCGCTGGCGCGCCACGCTGATCGGGCCGGTAGAGCTAACTTCCGCGCGCTTGGCTGGATCGGTCATGGCCCGCCTCTCGTTCAGAGCACCCGTCTACCTGAACCAACCCCCGCGGGTCAGGCTTCCGTTCAACGGATGTGAGCGTCGTCACACAGCGAGCCAGGCGCCGCGGTGAGTTCGCACCACGCCGGAGAAACGTCGTTGGCGCTCAGGCGACGACCTGAATGGGGTCGCCCACGTTCACCTCGTTGAAGTACCAGGCGGCGTTGTCGGGGCTGAGGTTGATGCAGCCATGGCTGACGTTGGCGTTGCCTTGGGAATCAACCGACCACGGTGCGGAGTGCACATAGACGCCGCTCCAGGTGACGCGGACGGCGTACTGGGCGGTGATTTTGTACCCCTCGGGGGAGCTGAGCGGGATGCCGATGGTCCGCGAGTCCATCACCACGGTGCGCTGCTTTTCCAGCGCGGTGAAGCTGCCGATCGGGGTGGGCCGGCTGGGCTTGCCCATCGACGCCGGCATGGTGCGCAGCACCTCACCGTCCCTGCTGACGGTGAAGGTGTGCTTGGAGATGCTGGCGACCCCGAGCAGCGCATCACCGGTGTCGAAGCCCGTCGACAGGGCCTGCACGCCGACCGATACGTGCGTGTGGGCGGGCCAGTACTGGTCGGGCACCCACTGCACGACGGTGTCCTGAACCCACTCGAAGTGCCCGGGGGTGCCGCTGGGCGAGCTGACGTGGATCGACCGCTGCACGGCGGCCCGATCGGCGACCGGAGCGGTGAACGTCACCACGACCGGATGCGCCACACCCACCACGGCGCCGTCGGCGGGCAAAATCGAGGCGACCGCGGGGCTGGGTTGCGGCAGCGGCACGGCGGCGGTGCTGCGCGCGACCGGCGCCACCAGGCCCACAACCGTGATCGCGACCATAACAAATAGATAACGAACACCCCGACGCATAGCGTCCACCCTTCGAGATGGTGCGATCAACACAGCGACATTCTACTGGTTACCCACTCACCACCGATTTCAGCAAACAATGGCAGGCTGACCATCGCTCGAACGCCGACCGACGTCGGGTGAAACCGACACCGACCCTAGAGGTTTCGCGGCCACCACACCTTGGCACGCCCTTGTGGCCGAATCTGTCTGTATAGCCGCAACAGTCGTGGCGCAAACGTTGGCTTGGCCCTTCGGCCCACTGGGCGTTAGCCTCAGCGGAAGCGATGCGTGAGGCCTGAACCCGAGGAGTGCGGGTGCTCTTCCGTCAACTGGAGTACTTCGTTGCGGTCGCTTCCGAGCGGCACTTCGCCAGGGCGGCCGAAAAATGCTTCGTCTCCCAGCCGGCATTGTCGGCCGCGATCGCCAAGCTGGAACGAGAATTGAACGTCACGCTGATCAACCGCGGGCACAGCTTCGAGGGCCTCACGCCCGAAGGCGAACGGTTGGTGGTGTGGGCCAGGCGGATCCTCGCCGAGCACGACGCGTTCAAGTCCGAGGTGGACGCGGTGCGCTCGGGCATCACCGGGACGCTGCGGCTGGGCACCGTCCCCACCGCCTCCACGACCGCGTCCTTGGTGCTCTCGGCGTTCTGTTCGGCGCACCCGTTGGTGAAGGTGCACATCCTCTCCCGGCTGGCGGCCACCGAGCTGTACCGGCGGCTGCGCGAGTTCGAGATCGATGCCGCCATCGTGCATGCGGCGCCCGGCGAGGCCAACGACGTGCACCTGGTTCCGCTCTATCAGGAGCGCTACGTGCTGTTGGCACCCGCGGACATGGTGGGATCCGGTGCGGCGACGATGACCTGGGCCGAAGCGGCCCAGCTGCCGCTGGCATTGCTCACTCCTGACATGCGCGACCGCCAGATCATCGACAAAGCGTTCGCCGACCATTCGATCACCGTCAGCCCGCAACTCGAAACCGATTCCGTGGCATCGCTGTTCGCTCAGGCAGCGGCGGGCAACTGGGCATCCATCGTGCCCCACACCTGGCTGTGGACGTCGCCGCTGGGGCCGGACATCCGGGCGGTGGAAATGGTCGATCCGGTGCTCAAAGCCGACGTCGCCCTGGCCACCAACTCGACCGGACCCGGGTCGCCGATAGCCCGGGCGCTGGCCGGCTCCGCCAGACCGCTGGCGCTGAACGAATTTTTCGACGCCCAGCTGTTGGGGCTCACCCGCCGGCGCTGACTGCCGCCGGCGCTCGGCTGGCCGCGCTGGCCGGGTTCAGGTTGGACAGATGCCCGCTCTCCACCCCCGCCGCCGGGTCGAGTTCGCAGTCGATGATCGACGGTGCGCCCGAGCCGATCGCCGCGGTCAGCGCCGCGCGCAGCTCCGACGGGGTGGTGACGTGATATCCCTTGCCGCCGAAGGCCTCCGCGAGCAGCTCGTGTCGCGCCCGGGCGTTCAGCACGGTCGGGGCCGGATCCGATCCCGTTGCCGCCGCGCCGGCGGTGGCCTCGTCGCCGCGGTAGACGCCGCCGTTGTTGAGGATGACGACCGTCACCGGCAGCCGATAGCGGCAGATGGTCTCGATCTCCATGCCGCTGAAGCCGAAAGCGCTGTCACCCTCGATCGCGACCACCGGCCTGCCGGTTTCGACGGCCGCGGCGATGGCATAACCCATTCCGATGCCCATCACGCCCCAGGTTCCGGTGTCCAGCCGGTGGCGCGGCAGCTCCATGTCGATGACGTTGCGGGCCAGATCGAGGGCATTGGCTCCCTCGTTGACGACATACACGTCGCGGTTGTCCTGCAGCACAGCGCGAATCGCGCCCAGAGCGTTGTAAAACCGCATGGGGTGCGGATTCTCGGTCAGTCGTTCTGTCATCTTGGCGTCGTTTCGTGCCGTGCGCTCGGTCAGTTCGTCGATCCATTCCGGGGGCGCGGTGATCGGGTGTGCGGCCACGCCGTCACGCAGTGCGGACATCACCGAGCCGATGTCGCCGGCCAGCGGCGCCTCGATCCGCTGGTTGCTGTCGAACTCGGACGCGGCGATGTCCACCTGCACGAATTTGGCGTCCCGGTTCCATTGCGGCGACTCCCCGTGGCCCAGAAGCCAATTCAGCCGGGCACCGACCAGCAGGACCGCGTCGGCACGCGCGATCGCCAGCGACCGGGCGGCCGCGGCGGACTGCGGATGGGAATCCGGCAGCAGTCCCTTGGCCATCGACATCGGCAGGAACGGAATCCCGGTCGCCTCGACGAATTCCCGGATCACATTGTCGGCCTGGGCATACGCCGCACCCTTGCCGAGCACGATCAACGGCCGCTGCGCTCGGGCCAGCACGCGCAGCGCGCGATCGACCGCGTCGGGTGCGGGCAGCTGCCGGGGTGCGGGATCGACGACCCGCCACACCGTGCCCGCCGCGGCGGCGGCGTCCATGGCCTGACCCAGCACCTCACCGGGGATGTCCAGGTAGACACCGCCGGGCCGCCCGGACGCCGCGGTGCGAATGGCGCGCGCGACGCCGCGCCCGATGTCCTCGATCCGGTCGATCCGATACGCGGCCTTGGCGAACGGCTTTGCGGCGTTGAGCTGATCGAGGTCCTGGTAGTCGCCACGTTGCAGGTCGACCAGGGCCCGATTGCTGGAGCCGGAGATCTGAATCATCGGAAAGCAATTCGTCGTGGCGTTCGCCAGCGCGGGCAGGCCGTTGAGGAAGCCGGGCCCGGACGTGGTCAGGCAGACGCCGGGGCGCCGGGTGAGAAATCCGGCGGCGGCCGCGGCGTTGCCGGCCGAGGTCTCCTGCCGAAAACCGATGTAGCGGATTCCCGACGCCTGCGCGACGCGGGCGAGATCGGTGATCGGGATGCCGACGATGCCATAGATCGTCTGGACGTCGTTGGTCTTCAGCGCGTCCACCACGAGGTGAAAACCATCGATCATGCCCGCCGGATCGGGCGATGCCGAAGCTGTGGACATGTGGCGACTCCTCGGATGGTCTGCGGTATTGCCTTGGCCATCACTGTGACCCCGGCGCGCCGGTGATGTCCAAGACGCGGGCACTATCCGGCGATTCACGTTATCTATCGTTGCAGCTCAGCGGCCAGGCGACGTCGGTCAATAGCCAGCGGTTATCGATCGTGAGCGAACCGATATTGGACGGAGCAGAATCCCGCCCGGCAGGGTGGCATCGGTAGCAAGAGTGCAAGGAGGCCCGCGATGACGTCTGACGCGATCACCACATACGAGGGGGCGACAGGATCGGGGAGCCCCGGCGTCGCCGATCTGGTCGAGGCGGCGGCACGCCGGTCGCCGGAGGCGACGGCGCTGGTCGTCACCGCCGAGCGCATACCGGTCAGCTACCGCGAGGTGATCCGGTTGGTCGACGACCTGGCCGCCCAGCTGAAGGCCGGTGGCCTGCGGCCCGGGGACCGGGTCGCGCTGCGCGCCGGCAGCAACGCCGAATTCGTCGTCGGGCTGCTGGCCGGGTCCCGCGCGGATCTCGTTGTGGTTCCACTGGATCCGGCACTGCCCGTCGCCGACCAGCGTGCCCGCAGCGCGGCGGTGGGCGCCCGGGCGGTGCTCGTCGACCGGGCCGTCGACGCCGACAGCGACGCGCCTGCACCGAGCGACCCGCCGCGGTGGCCGATCGCGGTGAGCGTCGAACCCGGCGGCAATGCCGCGTCGGTCAGCCTGAATGTCACCGCGGCACCCGCGCGTGACGTGTCGACGCCGGAGGGGCTGCGCGACGACGACGCCATGATCATGTTCACCGGCGGAACCACCGGCGCGCCCAAGATGGTGCCCTGGACGCGCCACAACATCGCTCGTTCGGTGGCGGCCATCGTCGCCGGCTACCAGCTGGGTTCGCGGGACGCGACGGTGGCGGTGATGCCGCTCTACCACGGTCACGGTCTGCTCGCCGCGCTGCTGGGCACGCTGGTGTCCGGAGGAGCGGTGTTGTTGCCCGCGCGCGGGAAGTTCTCGGCGCATACATTCTGGGACGACATCGAGGCCGTCGGTGCCACCTGGTACACCGCCGTCCCGACGATTCATCAAATCCTGTTGGAGCGCGCGCGAACCGAGCAGCCGGGCACGACGCATGCCCTGCGGTTCATCCGCAGTTGCAGCGCGCCGCTGACCGCCGAGACGGCTCAGGCGCTGCACGACACGTTCTCGGCGCCGGTGGTGTGCGCATTCGGGATGACCGAGTCGACCCATCAAGTGGCGACGACGGCCATCGGCGGCGCGGGCCACAGCGAAAACCCCGGTGCCTCACCCGGTCTCGTCGGCCGGTCAACCGGACCGGAAATCCGGATCGTTGGGCCCGACGGCCGGGCGCTGCCCGCGGAGACCGTCGGCGAAGTCTGGCTGCGCGGCCCGACCGTGGTGCGCGGCTACCTCGGCGATCCGTCCATCACTGCAGCCAACTTCACGCAGGGTTGGCTGCACACCGGCGACCTCGGCACGCTGTCGCCGGCGGGCGACCTGATCATCCGTGGCCGCATCAAGGAACTCATCAACCGGGGCGGCGAGAAGATTTCGCCGGAACGTGTCGAGGGCGTCCTGGCCACCCACCCCGATGTGCTCGAGGTGGGGGTGTTCGGCGTGCCGGACAAGCTGTACGGCGAAACCGTCGCCGCGGTCATCGTCGCGCGCGGATCCGCCGCGCCGACGGCACAGGAGCTGACGGCGTTCTGCCGTGATCGGTTGGCCCCCTTCGAGGTGCCGGCCGAGTTCCAGCGGGCCGACGAGTTGCCGCATACCGCGAAAGGCTCGCTGGACCGACGCGCGGTTGCCGAGCGGTTCGGCCGCTGGGGGCACCGCCCGCTTGCGGGGGAGGCGTCGCCGCCCTCGGGCAGGGCCTGAACGGCGGGGTGCTAGACGGCGGCGTGGAGCCGGGCGGCCGCGGATTCCGGCATGGGTTCATAGCGAGCGAACGATCGGGTGAACGAGGCGGCGCCGTGCGCGAGTGAACGCAGGTCGATGGCGTAGCGGGTCAGCTCCACCTGCGGCACCTCGGCTCTGACCACGGTGCGCTCGTTGCCGGCGGTGTCGGAGCCGAGCACCCGGCCGCGCCGGCTGGACAGATCGCCCATCACCGCACCGACGAAGTCGTCGGGCACCAGCACCGAGATCTCGTCGATGGGCTCGAGCAGCGCCACCTTGGTCGCCGCGGCGGCCTCGCGCAGCGCTAGCGAACCCGCCATCTGGAACGCGAAGTCCGACGAGTCAACGCTGTGCGCCTTGCCGTCGAGCAGGGTGACGCGGATATCGACTACCGGGTAGCCCGCGTGTACGCCCTTTTCCATCTGGGCCCGCACCCCCTTCTCCACGCTCGGAATGAACTGCCGCGGCACCGCTCCGCCGACCACCTTGTCGACGAATTCGAAGCCGGAACCTTCCGGCAGCGGCTCCACCTCGATGTCGCACACCGCGTACTGGCCGTGCCCGCCGGACTGCTTGACGTGGCGGCCGTGACCTTTTGCCTTGCCGCCGAACGTCTCTCGCAGTGGGACCCGCAGCTCCACGGTGTCGACCGTGACGCCGTACCGATTGGCCAGCGCGTCGAGCACCACGCCCGCGTGCGATTCGCCCATGCACCACAGCACCATCTGATGGGTTTCGGGATTCTGCTCGATGCGCAGCGTGGGGTCTTCGGCGGCCAACCGTCCCAGTCCCACCGACAGTTTGTCCTCGTCGGTTTTGGCGTGCGCCGCAATCGCGACGGGCAGCAGCGGCTCGGGCATGGCCCAGGGCTTCAAGACCAACGGTTCGGATTTGTCCGAGAGTGTGTCACCCGTTTCGGCGCGGCTCAATTTGCCGATCGCGCAGATGTCTCCCGCCACCACGCTCTGCGCCGGGCGCTGCTGCTTGCCCAGCGGGAAGGACAGCACCCCGATGCGCTCGTCCTCGTCGTGGTCGGGGTGCGCTTGGCCCTTGGCGTCGAAGCCGTTGGGGGTGCCGAAAAACGACGCAAAATGGCCCGACACATGAACCGTTGCGTCGGGCCTGATCGTGCCGGAGAACACCCGGACCAGGCTGACCCTGCCCACGTACGGGTCCGACGTCGTCTTCACCACCTCTGCGAGCAACGGCGCGTCCGCCGCACACGTCAGGCCGGCGTGCGGTGCACCGACCTGGGTAAAGACCTCTGGCAGCGGATGTTCCATCGGGGATGGGAAGCCGCGGGTGGCGACCTCCAGCAATTCCAGGGTGCCGACGCCGGTGCTGCTGCAAACGGGGATCACCGGGAAGAACGACCCCCGGGCGACGGCCCGCTCCAAATCCTGGATCAGCACGGACTCGTCGATGGCCTCGCCCCCGAGATAGCGCTCCATCAGTGACTCGTCCTCGGACTCCTCGATGATTCCTTCGATCAGGGCGCCGCGCGCATGCTCGATCTGCTCGGCGTCGGATTGATTCAGTGGCCGCACGGCGCGCTTGCCGTCGGTGTATTCGTAACGCGTCTGCGACAACAAGCCGATCAGGCCGCGACAGGAGGGCAGGTCGGTGGGCAGGTAGAGCGGTAAAACCTTGTCGCCGAACGCGTTCTGTGCGGCGGCGAGTGCCTCCTGGTAATTCGCCCGGGTGTGGTCGAGCTTGGTGATCACCACGGCGCGGGGCATGCCGACCTGGTTGCATTCCTGCCACAGCGATTTGGTGGGCTCGTCGACACCTTCGTTGGCCGCGATGACGAACAGCGCGCAGTCCGCGGCCCGCAGCCCGGCGCGCAACTCGCCGACGAAGTCGGCGTATCCGGGCGTGTCCACCAGGTTCACCTTGACGCCGTCGTACGACAGGGACGCCACGGCGACACCTACCGACCGTTGTTGGCGGATCTCGGCATCGTCGTAGTCGCACACCGTGCTGCCATCGGCGACCGACCCGCTTCGGGTCAACACACCGGCGGCGACCAACAGGGCTTCGACGAGTGTGGTTTTGCCACCGCCCGACGGACCCACCAGCACCACGTTGCGAATCTCGTCCGGACCGTTGGCGGTGGGAGCGTTCCCCGCTCCTTGGGAAGTATTTGTCCTGTCGGCCATGACTTTCCTCCAGGTTGCCCAGGGCGCGCCGTTGCTGACCTAGTTAGCACCTATCTAGCTACCATTCACCCAACTTCGGTCGACCACAAGACCGTCGGGCCACATCGGTTAGCCGGCGCACTGCGGCGGCGCCGGCGCGCCACTCAGTAATGCCAACTGGACCAACGCTGCACCGCGACGGCGATCACCGCGCCGTCCAGCGAAACCGACTGATACTGAAGATATTTGGCGCGCAGCAGGCTGCGCCCGAGATCGACGGCCTGTCCGTCGCGGTGGACGGTGGCGACGCCGTCGGCGCGCACCCACCACAGCTGGGTCCAATCGTCGGCGTAGTGATCGACAAGCAGGCTTACCTGAGGGTTGCTGTCGATGTTGGCCAGGCGGCGCAGCCGCCGCGTCGTTTTCGGTTTGGCGTCGACGGCCGTGTAGATCACGTCGGCTCCGTCCCGGTCGTCGGCGGCGACCGCGAAGACCACCGGCACCAGGTGCGGCAGGCCGCCGGGCGCGACCGTGGCCAATCGGGCTACCGGGGAGCAGGTGAAGCTGGCCCTGGGGTCGAATTCGCCCACCGTGTCAGCTTAGGACGCGGCAAAAGCCGCCGGGGTCGTCAGACCTGACGCCTGCCATGCATAGCTACCTGCATTACGGTTATATACACACACATGTGCCGCCAAGATCCTCAGGCCGGGACAGCTTGTTCTCTACCGCGAAGCAGGAGGGTGACACCGATGAGCAAATCGCACCACCGCCCGGTCTGGTGGGCCTGGTTGGCCAGCGTGCTGACCGTGGTGGGACTGGGCCTCGGCCTGGGCTCCGGTGTCGGCCTCGCGCCGGCGTCGGCATCACCATCCGACCTGGCGCTGGACCGGTATACCGACCGTCCCCAGGCGCCCATCGATCCGTCGGCCATGGTCGGTCAGGTCGGGCCCCAGGTGGTCAACATCGACACCAAATTCGGCTACAACAACGCGGTGGGCGCCGGAACCGGCATCGTGATCGATCCCAACGGCGTGGTCCTGACCAACAACCACGTGATCTCCGGCGCCACCGACATCAGCGCATTCGATGTGGGCAACGGGCAGACCTACGCGGTTGACGTGGTCGGCTATGACCGCACGCAGGACATCGCGGTGCTGCAACTGCGCGGCGCCTCCGGCCTGCCCACCGCCGCGATCGGCGGCGAGGCCACAATCGGGGAGCCCATCGTCGCGCTCGGCAACGTCAACGGCCAGGGCGGCACCCCCAACGCCGTGACCGGCAAGGTGGTCGCGCTCAACCAGAGTGTCTCGGCGACGGACACGCTGACCGGCGCGCAAGAGAGCCTCGGCGGCCTCATCCAGGCGGACGCTCCGATCAAGCCGGGTGACTCCGGTGGGCCCATGGTGAACAGCGCCGGACAGGTGATCGGCGTGGACACCGCCGCCACCGACAGCTACAAGATGTCCGGTGGGCAGGGCTTCGCCATTCCGATCGGGCGCGCGATGGGGGTCGCCGGGCAGATCCGGTCCGGCGCCGGCTCCAACACGGTGCACATCGGTCCCACCGGCTTCCTCGGCATGGGTGTGATGGATAACAACGGCACCGGCGCGCGGGTGCAACGGGTGGTCGCCACCGGTCCGGCCGCCGCCGCCGGGATTGTGCCCGGCGATCTCATCACCGGCGTCGACAACGTTGCGATCACCGGCGCGACGTCCATGACCGAGGTGCTCGTCCCGCATCACCCCGGGGACAACATCACAGTGCATTACCGGTCCAGCGACGGTGCCGATCGCACCGTCAACATAACTTTGGCGGAGGGACCGCCGGCCTGACATCCGCGCCGACGCGACCAGATCGGTGGCGAATTCGTTTGCTACCGGGCGTATTTCGTCGTAAACGTGGGGGTGTGATTCCGAAAGTCGCACCCAGGGTATCCGTGGCATCGTGGATTTGATGAACGACGCAAGAGAAGCTGTCGAGCACCATCCCGAGGGTGGCAGCCACGTCCAGGACGGCGTGGTGGAGCACCCCGAGGCCGAGGACTTCAACAACGCCGCCGCGCTACCCACGGACCCGACCTGGTTCAAGCACGCGGTGTTCTATGAGGTGCTGGTGCGGGCGTTTTTCGATGACAACGCCGACGGCGCCGGTGACCTGCGCGGTCTGTTGGGGCGCCTCGACTACCTGCAGTGGCTGGGCATCGACTGCATCTGGCTGCCGCCCTTCTACGATTCGCCCCTGCGCGACGGCGGGTATGACATCCGGGACTTCTACAAGGTGCTGCCCGAATTCGGCACGGTCGAGGATTTCGTCGCGCTGCTCAACGCCGCGCACGAGCGGGGGATCCGGGTCATCACCGACCTGGTGATGAATCACACTTCGGATTCACACCCCTGGTTTCAGGAATCGCGGCACGACCCGGACGGCCCATACGGCGACTTCTACGTGTGGAGCGACACCGCCGAGAAGTACAGCGACGCGCGGATCATCTTCATCGACACCGAGGAGTCGAACTGGACCTTCGACCCGGTGCGCAAGCAGTTCTACTGGCACCGGTTCTTCTCCCACCAGCCGGACCTCAACTACGACAACCCTGCCGTGCAGGAAGCCATGATCGATGTGCTCCGGTTCTGGCTTGGGCTGGGTATCGACGGATTCCGGCTGGACGCGGTGCCCTACCTCTTCGAACGGGAGGGCACCAACTGCGAGAACCTGCCCGAGACGCACGCGTTCCTCAAGCGGGTCCGCAAGGTCATCGACGACGAGTTCCCCGGGCGGGTGCTGCTGGCCGAGGCCAACCAGTGGCCGGCCGACGTCGTCGAGTACTTCGGCGACGCCACCACCGGCGGTGACGAATGCCACATGGCGTTTCATTTCCCGCTGATGCCGCGCATCTTCATGGCCGTTCGCCGGGAATCCCGCTTCCCGATTTCGGAGATCCTGGCCCAGACGCCCGAGATCCCCGAGATGGCGCAGTGGGGGATCTTCCTGCGTAACCACGACGAGTTGACGCTCGAGATGGTCACCGACGAAGAGCGTGACTATATGTACTCCGAGTACGCGAAGGATCCGCGGATGAAGGCCAACGTCGGCATTCGCCGCCGGTTGGCGCCGCTGCTGGATAACGACCGCAACCAGATCGAGCTGTTCACCGCGCTGCTGTTGTCGCTGCCCGGCTCGCCGGTGCTGTATTACGGTGACGAGATCGGCATGGGCGACGTGATCTGGCTGGGTGACCGCGACGGGGTGCGCACCCCGATGCAGTGGACGCCGGACCGCAACGCCGGGTTCTCCAAGGCCAACCCCGGCCGGTTGTATCTGCCGCCAAGCCAGGACTCGGTCTACGGCTATCAGGCGGTCAACGTGGAGGCGCAACGCGACACCTCCACGTCGCTGCTCAACTTCACCCGGACGATGCTGGCCGTGCGGCGCCGTCACGAGGCCTTCGCGATCGGGACCTTCGAAGAGCTGGGCGGTTCGAACCCGTCCGTGCTGGCCTTCGTGCGGCAGGTGTCCGACGACGGCGACACCGTGTTGTGCGTCAACAACCTGTCGCGCTTCCCCCAGCCGATCGAACTGAATCTGCAGCATTGGAGCGGGTGCACGCCGGTTGAGCTGACCGGGCAGGTGGAGTTCCCCCGGATCGGTCACCTGCCCTACCTGCTCACGCTGCCGGGACACGGGTTCTACTGGTTCCAGCTGACCGGATGCCAGGAGGACTCATGATCTCCACCCGCGCCGTGACGATGCAGAGCGAAGCGATGAAGAGGAGTGGCGCAAAATGACCGCGCCGCCGACGATGCAGAGCGAAGCGATGAAGAGGAGTGGCGCAAAATGACTCAGCCGGCCAAGCTGCCTTGGTCTGAGTGGCTTCCGCAGCAACGTTGGTACGCCGGACGCAACCGCGAACTGTCCAGCGCCGAGGCGAGCGTGGTCGTTCCGCTCGACGACGGCCTCGACCTGGTGCTCGTCGACGCCGATTACGCCGACGGGTCCCGGCACCAATACCAGGTGATCGTGCGGTGGGATGTCGGCCCGGTCTCCGAATACAGCAGCGTCGCGACCATCGGCGCCGCCGACGACCGCACCGGTTTCGACGCGATGTACGACGCCGATGCGCCGCGGTTCCTGCTCTCGCTGATCGACTCGAACGCCTCGCGCCGCGGCGCGTCGGGCGCCGAGGTGAACTTCGCCAAGGAACCGGACGCGGTGCTGCCGCTGGAGGCGATGGCGCACGTGTCCGACGCCGAGCAGTCCAACACCAGCGTCATCTTCGACCGGGACGCCATCTTCAAGGTGTTCCGCCGGGTCAGCAGCGGCATCAACCCCGACATCGAGCTGAACCGGGTGCTCGGGCGGGCCGGCAACCCGCACGTCGCGCGCCTGCTGGGGACCTACGAGATGGCCGGCTCCGACGGCAGCGCCGACGCGGCGTGGCCGCTGGGCATGGTGACCGAATTCGCCGCCAACTCCGCCGAAGGTTGGGCGATGGCCACCGCCAGCGTCCGTGACTTGTTCGCCGAAGGCGACCTGTACGCGTACGAGGTCGGCGGCGACTTCGCCGGTGAGTCCTACCGCCTGGGCGAGGCCGTGGCGTCGGTGCACGCCACCCTGGCCGAGACCCTCGGGACCTCGCAAACCGTCTTCCCGGTGGACAACGTGCTGTCGCGGCTGACCGCGACCGTGGCCCTGGTGCCCGAGCTCAAGGAGTACGCGGCGACCATCGAAGAACGCTTCCAGAAGTTGGCCACCGAGACGATCACCGTGCAGCGGGTGCACGGCGATCTGCACCTGGGCCAGGTGCTCCGCACGCCGGAGCGCTGGCTGCTCATCGATTTCGAGGGCGAACCGGGACAACCGCTCCAGGAGCGCCGCGCGCCCGATTCGCCGCTGCGCGACGTGGCCGGCGTGCTGAGGTCGTTCGAATACGCCGCCTACGGACCGCTGGTCGACCATGGCGACGACAAGCAACTGGCGGCCCGCGCCCGCGAGTGGGTGGAGCGCAACCGGACGGCGTTCTGCGACGGGTACGCGGCCGCGTCCGGCATCGATCCGCGCGATTCGGCGCAACTGCTGGCCGCCTACGAGCTCGACAAGGCGGTCTATGAGGCGGGATACGAAGCGCGGCACCGACCGGGCTGGCTGCCGATTCCGTTGCGTTCCATCGCTCGTCTCACCGCCGCCTAGCTGTCGCCCGCACCGGCCGCCATGGGGCCGGCCTCGCACCCGTGCCTGTCTGAAAGCATGTGCGGTGTGCCAAGTGACATATTCAACAGCGAGTCGCGGTTGTCGTGGGTGCTGGCGGCGCTCGCGGGCGTGCTGGGGGCTACCGCCTTCACCCACTCCGCCGGCTACTTCGTGACTTTCATGACCGGCAATGCGCAGCGCGCGGTGCTCGGGTACTTCCGCGGTGACGTGCTGCTGTCGGCCACAGCGGGGGTGCTGATCGTCTGCTTCGTGGCGGGCGTGGTGGTTGCCTCGGTCTGCCGACGGCATTTCTGGGTGGCGCACCCGCACGGCCCGACGGTGCTGACGACTTTCAGCCTGGCGGCGGCCACCGTGGTCGACGTCATCGACGAAGGCTGGGAAGAAAACCTGCTCGACTTTGCGCCAATCATGTTGCTGACCTTCGGAATTGGCGCTCTGAATACGTCGTTCGTCAAGGACGGCGAGGTGTCGGTCCCGCTGAGCTATGTGACCGGCACGCTGGTAAAGATGGGCCAGGGTATCGAGCGCCACATCGCCGGCGGATCGGCGGGGGACTGGCTGGGCTACTTCCTGCTGTTCGCCAGCTTCGCGGTGGGCGCAGCGGTGGGCGGCTTCATCAGCACGCTGGTCAACGGGACCTGGATGCTGGTGGTGGCCACCGTCGTGTGCGCGCTGACCACCGGCTACACGTATTTCCACTCCGATCGCCGGGCCCTGCTCGACGAGGCGTGAAAAAAAGGAGCATCGGCAGTAGCGCTGACCGGTGCGCTACTGCCGATGCTGGCTTTTGCCTCAGGCCGCCGGTGGGTTGGCGGCGGGCGGGGGGGCCGCCGCGGCGTTGACGGTGTTGAGGGTTTGCAGGATATCGGGCTTCATCGCGACCAACTGCTGGTTCCAGTACGGCCAGGAGTGCGTCCCGTTCGCCGGGAAGTTGAACACCCCGTTGCGTCCGCCCGCGGCCACATAGTTGTTCTGGAACTGCTGGTTGGTACGCAGCGTCATGCCCTCCAGGAACTTCGCCGGCATGTTGTCGCCACCGAGGTCGCTGGGGGTGCCGTTACCGCAGTAGACCCAGATGCGGGTGTTGTTGGCGACCAGCCGCGGAATCTGGACCATCGGGTCGTTGCGCTTCCACGCGGGGTCACTGGACGGCCCCCACATGCTGTTGGCGTTGTAGCCGCCTGCATCGTTCATCGCCAGCCCGATCAGGGTGGGCCACCAGCCCTCGGACGGGTTGAGGAAGCCCGACAGCGCGGCGGCGTACGGGAATTGCTGCGGGTAGTAGGCCGCCAGGATCAGTGCGGAGCCGCCCGACATCGACAGCCCCACCGCCGCGTTGCCGGCGGGCGAAACCTGCTTGTTGGACTGCATCCACAGGGGCATTTCCTGGGTCAGGAACGTCTCCCACTTGTAGGTGTAGTTCTGCCCGTTACCCGAGGACGGTTGGTACCAGTTGCTGTAGAAGCTGGACTGGCCGCCGACCGGCATGATCACCGACAGCCCGGATTGGTAGAACTCCTCGAAGGCGGGGGTGTTGATGTCCCAGCCGTTGTAATCGTCCTGCGCCCGCAGGCCGTCGAGCAGGTACACGGCGTGCGATCCGCCGCCCTGGAACTGGACCTTGATGTTGCGGCCCATCGACGGCGAGGGCACCTCGAGGTATTCCACCGGAAGCCCTGCCTTGGAGAAGGCTCCCGCGACGGGGGAGCCGCCGGAGGCCACGGCGAGACCGGACAGCAGGGAGGCCCCCATGGCCGCGATCGCCAGTCGGCGCGGCATGGTAGCCGCTGCGCCACGCAACTTTTCGAAGAACGACATAGCTCTCTACCCATCCCAACTTTCATCTGCCGCATGGTGCGGTCGAATCTGTTCTCGGGGAGTGAAACACAGTGAGAGGGCCGAATTCGGTTGTCGCGGCCGGGAGGACAGATCGCGGTTAGCTAACGATTGGGCCTCGCCCGGAAATCGTCACAGTCGGGTCACGATCGGCTCTCGGAACCATACGCCCATCTTGCGATGCGATAGCACGTGCGCTAGTGCATCAGGCGACCAGGCGCCGCAAAAGTGTTGACGCCGTGACGATTCCGAGGACGGCGGCCACCACCAGCACCACGATGTCCACGGGGTTGAAGGGGGTGCCGATCAGCAGCGCCCGCAGCGCGTTCACCTCGTAACTGAGCGGGTTGACCTTGCTCAACACGTGCAGCCACGCCGGCATCACGTCGACCGGATACAGCGCGTTGGACGCGAAGAACAGCGGCATGGTGATGGCCTGGCCGATTCCCATCAGGCGGTCGCGGCTGCGCACCAGGCCGGCCAGCGTCATCGACAGGCAGGCGAAGAACGCCGCGCCGAGCATGACGATGGCCATCGCCGCAACGATGCGCAGCGGATTGACCGTCAGGCCCACGCCCATCAGGTACGCCAGCGCCAGCACACCGACCACTTGGGCCACCGAACGGACCCCGGCGGCGAACGCCTTTCCGGTGATCAGCGCCGACGCCGGGGCCGGCGTCACCATGAGTTTGGCCAGCACCCCGGCGTCCCGGTCCCAAATGATCTGTATCCCATAGAAAATGGAGATGAACAGAGCGGATTGGGCGATGATCCCCGGCGCCAGGAAAGCCAGATACGACACCGATCCGGTGGGGATGACATGTAGGTGACTGAACGTGGTGCCAAAGATCAACAGCCACAGTGCGGGCTGCACCATCCGGGTGACCAGCTCGGTCCGGTCGTGTTGCAGCTTTTGCAGCTCGACGATCGCGAACGCGCCGATGCGACTGGACAACGCGCCGATTCGTTGCCAGCCACGCGGGGCGCGAATTAAAGCTCCCGTTGCGGCGAACTCAACCGACACGGCGCGCCACCTTTCTGCTGGAACGGATTTCGCGGAAGGACCCGTTGGCTTCCGACGAATCCTCATCCGCGTCCAGACCCGATGCCGCATAGTGCCGGAACACATCTTCGAGCGTGGCGTTCGGCGACACCCGGGCCTTCAACTTGTCGGGGGTGCCGACGGCCCGCAACTGACCGCGGTGCATCAGGGCGACCCGGTCGCACAGCGCGTCGGCTTCCTCCATGTAATGGGTGGTCAGCAGCACGGTCATGCCGAACTCCGCCTGCATCTTCTGCACCTGTGTCCACACGCCGTCACGCGCAATGGGATCCAGCCCGACCGTCGGCTCGTCGAGCACCAGCAGCGACGGCCGGTTGACCAGCGCCTGCGCCACCTCGAGGCGGCGCACCATGCCGCCGGAGTACGACGACGCCAGCCGGTCGGCCACGTCGATGAGATCCATGGCGACCAGCGCCTGATCGACTCGGTCGGCGCGCTGGTTGCGGGGCACGCCGTACAATCGCGCGAACCACTGCACATTCTGTCGGCCGGTCAGCGCCGGCTCGATCGAAAGCTGTTGTGGCACATAGCCGATATTGCTTCTGATGTCGGTGGTTTGGCGGCGTGCATCCATTCCGAAGATGCGCAGTTCGCCGTGCTGCACCGGGGTCAGTGTGGTCAGCATCCGGACCATGGTGGTTTTGCCGGCGCCGTTGGGCCCCAGCAGGCCCATGGTCTCGCCGGGCCGTACCTGCAACGTCACATCGTCGACGGCGGTGAACTGACCATAGCGGTAGGTCAGGTTCCGGCCGTCGACCGCCATCGGCAGCGATCCGCTCATGATCGCAGCTCCCGCAGTTTTCGGGTCATCGTGTCGAGGACCTCCAATCCCTTTGTCAAAGACTCAATTTCGTCGTCGTCGAGTTCGTCGATCACCTTGGACAGCAACGCCCGCCGGGTGGCACGGGACGCGTCGACGATCTGCTGGGCGGGCTCGGCGAGCCGGAGTTGGCACACTCGGCGGTCGGTATCTCCGGCCGTTCGCAGCAGCAGGCCCCCGGACACCAGCTTGGTGACCAGGGTCGACGCGGTGTTGGGCACCAGCCCGAGCTCGGCGGCGGCGGCGCTGACCGAGATGCCCGGCCGGCGCCCGACGAGCCACAACAGCTCCGACTGCGACTCGGATAGCCGCGACGAATCGAAGCCGCGACCGGCCGATCTGCGGAGTTGCCGGCGAAACCTACCGACCACACCGAACAGCTCGCCGGCCACATCAGTGCGCGATCTCATATGCACCCAGAATACCTCTGTAGTCGAGCTATCTATGTGTGGAAGCTATGTGTGGCTTATGTACCCATTACCTGGGCAGACGATGCAGCAGGACGTCGGTCAGCGCGCCGTCATCCACGCGCGCGGTCATATAGGTGCAGAACGGTTGTCGCCGGCGGTCCGTCGGGGAGCCGGGATTGAGCAGGCGCATCCCCGTTTCGGTGGTGGTGTCCCACGGGATGTGGCTATGCCCGAACACGAGCACGTCGCTGTCGGGGTAGAGCCGTGACATCCGGGCGTCTCGACCGGCCGCGGCGCCGGTCTCGTGCACGACGGTGAATCGCACGCCCGCCAACGTCGCGTCCGCACGTTCGGGCAGCCGCGCCCGCAATGCCGGGCCGTCGTTGTTTCCCCAGCAGGCCAGCAGTCTGGACGCCCGGGCCCCGAGTTCGTCGAGGAACTCCGGTGCGATCCAGTCGCCGGCGTGGACGACGACGTCGGCCGCGGCCACCTCGTCCCATACCGCTGCGGGCAGGTCACGGGCGCGCTTGGGGATGTGGGTGTCGGCGATCAGCAGCAGCCTCACGGCTCCATCTTGCGTCACCCGGGGGCGGGCGCGGCCCGGACACCTTCGGCGCCCGCGGCCCGTATACCCTACGGGGTATGGTATAAATGGGCATGGCAATCGAAGGCAATGGCAGCGGACCGCGCAACGCAGGTGCCGTCGGGCAACATTCCGGCGACATGGATGCCGTTCTCACCCGGTTGCGGCGGGCGCACGGTCAGCTGGGCGGCGTCATCTCGATGATCGAGCAGGGCCGCAACTGTAAAGACGTCGTCACCCAGTTGGCCGCGGTATCGAAGGCCCTGGATCGCGCCGGCTTCAAGATCATCGCCTCCGGCCTGCGTGACTGCATCGCGCAAACCGAGGATCAGCCGGCCGTTTCCGTCGACGAACTGGAAAAGCTGTTTTTGAGTCTGGCCTGACGGCCCGGGCTGTCGAGGAAGGGGACGGTCGATGTCTACCGCTGAAAGTGATCGAACCGAACCGACGGTGACCCTGTGGCTGGACCCGGTGTGTCCGTTCTCGTGGAACACCGCACGCTGGCTGCGTGCCGTCGCCGAGCGGACCGGATTGGTGATCGATTGGCAGTTGATGAGCCTGGCGATTCTCAACGAGGGACACGAGCTGCCGCCGCCGCAGCAGGCCGAGATGCGTGATTCGCGGCAGATCGGCCGGCTGATGGCCGCCCTCGGGCGCGAGCACGGCGCCGCGGGATGGGCCGCCGCGTATTTCGCCTTCGGCGAGCGATACTTCGACCGCTCAGAACCCGTCAGTGCCCACCTCGTCGCGCAGGTCTTGATGACGGTGGGCGCCCGGGGCGCCATGGCGGCGGCGGTGTCGGACGCGTCCATGGATGACGTGGTGCGGGATCAACATCAGGCGGGGCAACGCGCGCTGGGCGAAACCGGGGGTAGCCCGATCCTGCGGATCGGCGACCACACTTTCTTCGGGCCGGTGCTGACCGGGCTCCCGGATGCCGCGACCACCACCGCCCTGTTCGACGCGGTTGCGACTTTGGCAGCGACTCCGCAATTCGCCCAGCTGCAACGGCCGCGCCCCGCGGCGGATCGGCCGAACGATGATTGAGGAGGGCATGCGGTGGAGCGGACCACAAAAGCGCTGGCGGACCAGGGATTTGGCGTGCTCACCACGATCGACGTGAAAGCAACGCTGAAGCACAAGCTCGGCGAGGATATGGAGGACTATCTCATCCTGGGCGCCTGCAACCCGACGCTCGCGCACCGCGCGCTGGGCATCCACCGCCCGATCGGCCAGTTATTGCCGTGCAATGTGGTGGTGCGGTCTGACCCCGCCGGCAATGGCGATGCGGTTCTGGTCGAAGCGATGGATCCCCAGCTCATGGTCGAGGTGACCGGCGATCGGGCGGGTTTGCAGGACGTTGCCGATCAGGCCACCGCCAAGCTGCAAGCGGCCATCGGCGCGCTCTGATAAGGGGGTTGACGCAGACCGCGGGGGCTAGCTGTCTTGGCTGCGGGCTTCGGCGCCCGACTCACCGGCATCAAACGAGTCGTCCGAACCGGCAGCCCCCACATAGGAGCCGTCTTCCTCGCCCGCGGCGGCGCGGGACTGAGTCTGATGCGTCTCAGCGTCCACGTCTGCCTCGGCTTTGTGGCCCTTGCGATCTGGCATGGTGGCTTCCTTTTCTCTCCGTGCGGCGTCCCCCGGGGGATTCCCCGGACCGCTCTCCCGAAACGCGCCCGCGTGCGGCGCATCGGCCGGATGGCCGGGGCACCGAAGCGCGGCGCTATTGTTAGCAGCCGAAACCAAGGAGGACACCGTATGCGCACCTTCGAATCAGTCGCCGAACTTGCCGCCGCCGCGGGTGAAGCCCTCGGGCACAGCGACTGGGTCACCATCACCCAGGAAGACGTCAACCTGTTCGCCGACGCGACCGGTGATCATCAGTGGATCCACGTCGACCCGGAGCGGGCCGCGTCAGGTCCGTTCGGCAAGACCATCGCCCACGGTTTCATGACTCTGGCGTTGCTGCCGCAGCTGCAGCACCAGATCTACACCGTCAATGGCATAAAGCTCGCAATCAACTACGGCCTCAACAAGGTTCGCTTTCCCGCCCCCGTACCGGTCGGCTCACGGGTGCGCGCGCAGAGCTCGTTGGTCAGCGTCGACGACGTGGGCAACGGCGCCGTGCAGGCCACCATCTCCACCACCGTCGAGATCGAGGGCTCGGCCAAGCCGGCATGTGTGGCCGAGAGCGTGGTTCGTTTCGTCGCCTGACCCCGGCGGCGCCGTCAGAACTCGGCGACCGCGTGTTCGAGCCGCTCGGCCAGTCGCGCCTGCGCTTCGGCGCGCCGAGTCGGGATATGCGCGGAAGGGAAAGGCGTTGTCACCGGCTCGTATTCACGCAGGGTCCGGCGGGCCACCGTCATCTTGTGCAGCTCGGTCGCGCCGTCGGCGATGCCCAGCGACTCGGCGGCCACCAGCATCTTGACGAACGGCATCTCGTCGGAGACGCCGAGCGCGCCATGCAGGTGCAGCGCGCGTTGCGCGACGTCGTGCAGTACCTGGGGCATGGCGACTTTCACCGCCGCGATGTCGCGGCGCACCTTCTGATAGTCGTGGTGCTTGTCGATCAGCCACGCGGTGCGCAACACCAGCAGCCGGAATTGCTCGATCTGAATCCAGCTGTCGGCGATCTTCTCCTGCGTCATCTGGAAGTCGGATAGGTGGCCATGCCTGGTCTTGCGTGACACAGCGCGTTCGCACATCATGTCAAAAGCCTTGCGTGCCAGTGCGATCGTACGCATCGCGTGGTGGATGCGGCCGCCGCCGAGGCGGGTCTGCGCGATCATGAACGCGCCACCTTCGCCACCCAGCACGTGATCGGCCGGCACCCGGACGTCGTGGTAGCGGACGTAGCCATGTGAGCCGTGCCTGCCCGACTCGCCGCCCACTGCGACGTTTCGGATGATCTCGATGCCCGGGGTCTCGCCCGGGACGATGAAGAGCGACATCTTGTCGTACGTGCGTGCGTCGGGCTTGGTCACCGCCATGACGATGAAGAACGACGCGTGCTTGGCGTTGCTGGAAAACCACTTTTCGCCGTTGATGACCCAGTCGTCGCCGTCGCGGACCGCGCTCGTCACGAACATCCCCGGGTCCGAACCACCCTGTGGTTCGGTCATCGAGTAGCACGAGGTGATCTCGCCGTCCAGCAGCGGCTGCAGGTAGCGGGCCTTCTGCTCGTCGGTGCCGAACAGCGCGAGGATCTCGGCGTTGCCGGAATCCGGCGCCTGGCAGCCGAACACCGAAGGCGCCCAACGGGAACGACCGAGGATTTCGTTCAGCAGCGCGAGCTTGACCTGGCCGAAGCCCTGACCACCGAGCTCGGGACGCAGGTGGGCGGCCCACAGACCCTGGTCTTTCACCTGCTGCTGCAGGGGCCGCAGGATGGCCATCATCTCGGGGTTCTTCTTGTCATACGGGTCGAGCGCGACCAGGTCGAGCGGTTCCAGCTCGTCGGTCATGAATTTTTCGACCCAGTCCAGCTTTGCCTGATACTCGGGGTCTGTTTCGAAGTCCCACACCGTGGCCAACCAATCCCCGGCGCAACGTCGTGCCGGACTCGTAGATGAAGCCACTTCATCCTAGAGCGCGGCAGCGGGGATCAGTCGTTGCCGCGGGTGTCAATCACGCGCTGGGCGACGTCGATGAGCTTGGTCTGGCTCTCCTGAGAAAGCCTGCGCAGCAACTCGAAGGCGCGCACGTCGTCGATTCCATAGCGCTCCATGATGATGCCCTTGGCCTGGCCGATGCGGTCTCGCGTGGACAGGGCCGATTGCATCTGCTGTCCATGCCGCGAGGCCATGATCGCCGAGGCGGCATGCGCGGCGAACACCGATCCGATGGTCTCGGCTTCGGTGTCCCACACGCCGGGCCGAAAACTGAACAGGTTGAGCGCGCCGGCGGTGCGTTCCGCGGTGTACAGCTTGAACGAGAGGCTGCTCAGCACGCCATGTTCCACGGCCGCCGGGGCGTATTGGGGCCAGCGAGGTTCCTCGCGGAGGTCGTCGGAGCGCACGATCGTTTGCTTCAGCGCGGCGTCGTGACAGGGGCCCTCGCCGAAGTCGTGCTGCAGCTTGTCGAGCTTGGCGACCAGGCTGTCGGTGTCGGCGAGCGATTCGAAATCGCCGCCCCCCTTCACGAGCAACACTCCCGCGAGGTCCGCCGCGGGTATCAGCTCCACCGCCGCGGTGGTCACGTCGGCCAAAACCCGGTTGAGCGAGCGCGGCGCAGCTATCTCCCGGGACAGCTCCGCCATGCGCGTTGCTAGCTCGTGCCGAGAGGTGGCGTCTAAAGGCTCCATGGGACCGGATTGTGCACGATGAGCCCCGCTGCGTCACCCCCGCCGTCTGCCGCGGCGCCGAACCGTCGGGCGCGTCAGCAAGCTGCTGTCTGCCGAGTTTGGGGCCAAAGGCCCCGGGTATCCGGCGTCGACAACCCGATCTCGACCCTTAGGGAGGCCCAGTGTTTGTGCACAACAAAGATCTTCAATTCGAGGTTCGCGTCGACCGACCCGATCCACGCTTCGCGTCGTTGCTGATGGAGCAGTTCGGCGGCGCCAACGGCGAACTCACCGCGGCGATGCAGTACTTCACGCAGGCCTTTGTCCTGCGGCAGAAGAACCCCAAGATGTATGACCTGTTCATGGACATCGCGACCGAGGAGCTGAGCCACCTGGAGATGGTCGGGTCGATGATCACCATGTTGCTCGACGGGCTCAACGACAACCTCAAGATCGCCAATGAGAAATGCGACTGGATGCCGGCCGTGGCGTCCAACGGCGGTGGCCGGGACGGCCTAATCCACTCGGTGGCGGTCAACCCGCTGTTTCTGGTGCTCAGTGGTGGTGGGCCGGACGTCAAGGACTCCGGAGGAAACAACTGGACCGGCGCCTACATCGATGCCAACGGCGATCCGACCGTGGACCTGCGCAACAACGTCGCGGCGGAATCGCGCGCCAAGATCGTCTACGAATACCTCAAGCAGTTCACCGACGACCCGGGCGTGCAGGACACCTTGACGTTCCTGATGACCCGTGAGGTGGCGCACTATCAGCAGTTCACTGCGGCGCTCAATGAGCTTCCGGTCAACTTCCCGCCCGGACAGCTGCCCGGCGACCCGCGCTTCCAGAACGTGGCGTTCAACATGTCCAACGGCGGCGGCGAGTCCATTCGCGGTCCCTGGAACCAAGGGCAGGGTCCCTGGCCCGAGGGTACGGAATGGGAGTACGTCGAAAAGCCCGAAGAGCAGTGGCTGGGCGGCACCACTCGCAAGAACACCGGAGCCGCGGAGAACCCGCAGGGCTCACCGGCTGTCAACGCCGAGAAGCCGTTCACCCACGAACAGCACGTTCCGACAGGGTAATTGCACGAATAGTACGTTCCCACAAGGTAATTGGGGCCGGAAGGGGCCGGGCGCCTAAAATCGGTGCCCGGCCTTAAAACCGGTATCAGTGCATCTGGGGATCTGGCGGGTTGTCCTGGCCCCGACCGGTTACCGTGTCGCGCACGTGGTCGACCACCGCCGCACCCATACCCATCGTCTTCAGCACCGCGGGATTCGGCGGGGTCCCGGGATGCGGTCGGGTCGGGGCGATCTTCTTCCCGGCTTCCAACTTCGCGCCGATCTTCTCCAGATCCTCACGGCTGAGCACGGTTTCGACCTGAGGCCACACCTCGTTCTGTTCGTAGGCGATGTGTTCCCGGGCCGCCTTGACGAATTCCTGCAACGCTTCGTGGTAGTCCGGCTCGCCCGGCTGACCGTCCTCGAGGCGCTGCAGCAACTTCTTTCCGGCCTGTTCCTGCTCGAGCGCCTTGTCGACCAGTCCGTCACCGATCGCGTCGCGTACCGCGGGCCAAAAGAACTGTTCCTCAATCGCTTCGTGCTGCGACTCGGCGATGATGAGGTTGTTCACCATGGTTTCCAGGCCGCTTGCCTGCGCACCGGAGCCCGACGGCGCGCCGTCGAGCGTTTCCAACAAACCAAGCACGCTCTTATGGTCTTGGCGAAGAAAAGTGATTGCGTCCATGCCATGCCTTCCAGTCGGAGCTGTTACGCGAAGTTGCGTGCGGATACCCGGGGTGACGGTGCCGAAACGGTAGCGGGACGAGGTCCGTTCAGCGCAACTTCGGCAAGACGTTGGTGCGGTAGAACTCGATGGCGACGACGGGATCGTCTTGCGGAAAGTGCAGGAAGGGGATTGCACCGGCATCGAGAACCCGCTGCACTGCGTCGATGTGCCGGGCCGGGTCGGTGCCGACGGTCCAGCCGGCCAACACCTTGTCGATGGGGTTGGAATCGGCCGCGCGCTGGATCTCGACGGGATTGGGCTGATCCACTGCCCCAGCCGTGAAACGCCACAGCGTGGCGGCGCGGGTCGCCTCGGCGTTGTCGCCGACGACCGCGAACAGTTCGGCGCGCTTGCCCAGCGTGGCGGCATCACGGCCAGCGTCTTGCGCGCCGGTAGCGAAGGCCGCCAACAGTTTTGGGTTCGTGACATCGCCGGCCTGGGTGATCCAGCCGTCACCACGCTGGCCGGCGAGCTTCGCGCTCTTCGGTCCGGCGCCGGCTACGAAGATTTGTGGAGGCGTGGCCGGGACATCGTAAAGCTTCAGCGAATTCGTCTGGAAATAGCGTCCAGAGAAGGAGATTCGCGAGCCACTCCACAGTTGGCGGATCAGGTCGATCGCTTCGGCCAGCCGGTCGTGACGCTCGGCGTAGTTGCCGTAGGTGTTGGTGGTGGCCTGTTCGTTGAGCCGCTCGCCGGTGCCCACTCCAAGAAACACCCTGCCCGGGTTGAGGATCGCCAAGGAAGCGAAGGCCTGGGCGACGGTGGCCGGGTGGTAGCGGTAGGTGGGACAGGTCACCCCGGTGCCGAACGAAACACGGCTGGTGGCGTTGCCGACCAGCGCCAGCGTCAGCCAGGGAAACATGGCGTGGCCTTCGTTGTCCTGCCATGGCTGGATGTGGTCGCTGGCCCACACGTATTGAAAGCCGGCCTGTTCGGCCGCCTGAGCCTGTGCCACCAGTCGATCGGTGCGGAACTGCTCGTGGGAGAGCACGAATCCCACGCCCTTGCCTTGCGGCGGCGGGCCGCTGGACTTGCCGTGCTCGCCGGCCGGCTTCGCGCATGCGTGGGTGAGCCCGACGGCCCCGAGCATTCCCGCACCGGCCGTCATCCGCCCGAATACTCGCCGCGAGATGCCGGTCACCGGGTCGGCATACCCGTCCCGCCGGGGCTCACACGCACTAGCCTGATGCGGGTGACCCCGCAGGCCCGACCGGCAGTCAAGGGCGACGTCCGTAAGCTCTCCCGCACGCTGGCGCGCGCCTTCTTCGACGACCCGGTGATGATCTGGCTCATTCCCGATCAGGACAAGCGGATCGCGCACCTGTCCCGGTTGTTCGCGACGATGACGCGCCACCACCACCTGGCCCGCGGGGGCGTGGAGGTCGCCGACGCGGACGCGGGTATCGGCGCGGCGGCGCTGTGGGATCCGCCCGGCCAGTGGCAGGAGACATCCGCTGGGCAGCTGGCGATGACGCCGACATTTCTCCGGGTATTCGGCCTGCGCTCGATGCGCGGGCGCGCGGTACAGGAGTTGATGAAGAGCGTGCACCCCGAAGAACCGCACTGGTATCTGGCCGTGATCGGCAGTGACCCGGCCGTCCGCGGCAAAGGATTCGGTCAGGCGTTGATGAGGTCGCGGCTGGACCGCTGCGACGCCGAATACTGTCCGGCCTATCTCGAGTCGAGTAAGCCCGAAAATGTGCCGTACTACCAGCGATTCGGTTTTGCGGTCACCCGTGAGATCGTGCTGCCGGACGGCGGCCCGAGCCTGTGGGCCATGTGGCGCACGCCGCGCTAGCGGCTCGATGGAATCGCGCGTTGCCCGCGTTTAACCCCCCGATGCGGCGGGCAACCGTTCGGACATGAGCGATAACCCTCAGGCCGATCTGGTAGATCCCGCGGACTTTCCCGAGGAGGGCGGCCCGGGTGACACATTGAACCCGAGCGAAGGTACCGATTCGGACGAAGTGCGCAACGACGACGGCGACATCGTCGTCGACCCGCCGGACGGCTGGAGCGAGGCCGACCGGTTCGGGATGACGGCCAGGGAAGAACGCGAGGGTGAATCGCTCGACGCCCGGCTGGCGGCCGAGGAGCCCGACGTTCCGGATGCCATCGAGCCGATCGACGACCAACCCCGGCGCGCCCATCGAGGGCAGATCGATGGCACCCCCGAGGATGGCGACTCGCTATACACGGTCGTCGACGAGTAAGTCAGTGCTCGGCTGTTTACTGCAGCCGACGCGTCAAGGCATGCTCTTCCAGCCGGCGATGCCGGTCGCGATCATGCGCAACTGTTTGACGGCGAGCCGCCGGATGTCTTCGGTGGCCTCGACGCTCTGGGAATCCTCGATGGCCTCGGCGATCACGATCATGGCGTTGACGAACAGGGTCGCCAGCACGTTGAGATCCTCCGTGGTCCACTTGTTGAGCCCGGGGAATCGCGCCAGGTCAGTGGCCAGTTCGGACGTGATCAGCCGGATCTCGGTGCGAATGGCGTACCGCAGCACGGACAGGCCACTGTTGCGTTCCCGGCCGATGAGTCGCCAGTGTTCGCGCCTGTCGGCGACGCTGGCGACCAAAATCTCGACGGAGGACTCGATCACCCTGTTCGGGTCGAGCTTGCCGGCACGCGCGTCGCGCAAGGTGTCGCGCAAGCTGCGGAAGGACTCGTCGATCAGGACCAGGCCGAGGGCCTCCATCGATTCGAAATGCCGGTAGAACGCTGCCGGCACGATCCCGACCTCGCGGGTCACCTCGCGCAGGCTCAGGCTGGAGAAGCTGCGGTCCTGCAACAGCTTGAGCGCCGCGGCGATGATGGCCCGGCGGGTTGCCTCCTTGCGCTCCTCACGTGACTGGCTTTCGCGCGTCCGCTCGCGACCAGAGCCGCGCCCGCGTGAGCTAGGAGTACGGCTGTTCACTGTGTGAACCCTACCACAGCCAGGCATTAAACCCTTGACTGCATAGCCGTTGCAGTCGCACGGTGTACATATGTTCACTCAAACCGCTCAAACTTCTGGCCGAGTCCTCGCGCGGACCCTTCGGCAGCGCGTGTTGGGTTCCGAGCTCTTAGACCTGCTGACCGGTCCGCATGGCGTCGACCGCTATACCGAGCTGGTGGCGCCGACCTGGACGCTGGGCGAAGCCCGCGCCAAGGTGACCGATGTGCGCCGGACCACACCGCGCAGTGTCACCCTGACCCTCACCCCCAACGACGCCTTCTTGTCCGCACACACCCTCAAGGCGGGCCAGTACGTCAACCTCACCGTCGAGATCGACGGTCGCCGGCACACCCGCTGCTATTCGCCCGCCAATGCCGAAGGAACGGCCGGCCTCGAGTTGACCATCGGTCGACACGAGGGTGGCCTGGTGTCGAACTATCTGTACGAACACGCCCACCGCGGCATGGTGGTCGGTCTGACCGGCACCGGTGGCGACTTCACGTTGCCGGCACGCGGACCGCAAAGCCCGCAACGCATCCTCTTCGTCTCCGGAGGCAGCGGCATCACACCCGTGCTGTCGATGGCACGCACCCTGGTCGCGCAGGGACATCCGGGCGAGATCGCCTTCATCCACTACGCCCGCACACCCGCCGAGGCGTGCTACCGCGACGAGCTGGCGGCGATGGGATCGGTGCGGGTGCTGCACGGCTACACCCGATCGGACGACGGCGACCTCGCCGGGCGCTTCGGCCCCGAGCACCTGGCCGCCGCGATGCCCGCACCCGATGCGGTATTCGTCTGCGGGCCAACGCCTCTGGTCGAGGCCGTCCAATCGCACTGCGACAACGTATACACCGAGAGCTTCGTGCCGCCGGTGCTCGATGCGCCGGCGAATCCGTCGGGCGGACGAGTCACATTCTCCGACAGCGGAGTTGACGTCGTCGACGATGGACGACCGCTGCTGGAACAAGCCGAATCGGCGGGCCTGTCTCCCGAAAACGGGTGCCGAATGGGCATCTGTCACACCTGCACGCGGCGCAAAACCGCCGGCACCGTGCGCAACCTGGTCACCGGCGCGGTCTCGACCGCTCCCGATGAGGACGTGCAGATCTGCGTGTCCGTTCCGGTCGGTGACGTGGACCTGTCGCTGTAACGACGAACCATCACAGCCAACAGAACGCTTGGAGGACAAGCAATGTCGAACGACAAAATCACCCTGACCCGAGAACAGGCCGACGCTTTCGGCCGTGAACTCGACGCCATCAAGGAACGCGTGATGGCAGAACTCGGCGAACAGGACGCCGACTACATCCGCCGCGTCATCAAGGCGCAGCGGGCGCTGGAGGTCGGTGGCCGGGCGCTGTTGCTCGCCGGATTCCTGCCGCCGGCATGGCTGGCAGGCACCACGATGCTGGGCCTGTCGAAGATCCTGGACAACATGGAGATCGGCCACAACATCATGCATGGCCAGTACGACTGGATGCGCGATCCGGCGATCTCCGGTCGCACCTTCGAGTGGGACACGGCATGCCCAGCGGATCAATGGCGGCACTCGCACAACTACATGCACCACACCCACACCAACATCGTCGGGATGGACCGCGACATCGGCTACGGAATTTTGCGGATGAGCGAAGACCAGCGGTGGCAGCCGTACTTCCTTGGCAACCCGGTCTACGCGTTCCTGCTGATGGTGTTGTTCCAGTACGGCGTCGCCCTGCACGAACTGGAAACCGAGCGCATTCGCTCCGGTGAGATCCGCCTCGAGGACAAGCGTGAGGTCCTGCGCGCCATCTGGCGCAAGACTCGTCGGCAGACCCTCAAGGACTATGTCGCCTTCCCGCTGCTGGCCGGGCCCGTCGCGCCGTTCGTCTTCACCGGTAACCTCACCGCCAACCTGATGCGCAACGTGTGGTCGTACATGATCATCTTCTGCGGCCACTTCCCGGACGGGACGCAGGAATTCACCATCGAAGAGACCAAGGACGAGTCACGCGGCATGTGGTACTTCCGCCAGGTCCTGGGTTCGGCGAACCTGACCGGCGGCAAGCTTTTCCACCTGTTGTCCGGCAACCTGTCACACCAGATCGAGCACCACCTGTTCCCCGACATGCCGGCCCGTCGTTACTCCGAGATCGCGTCGGAGGTTCAGGAGATCTGCGAACGCTACGGCATCCCGTACAACCGCGGCCCGCTGCTGCGCCAGTTCGGCACCGTCGTCCGCAAGATCGTCCGGTTGACCTTTCCCGACTCGTGGGTGCAGAAAGCCGGCGCCGAGAAGTCCCCGGAGCCCGAGCGGGTCGCCGCGTAAATCCGCGCGGCCCCGGCATTGCCTCCCGCCGGGACAGGGGGACAATGAGGTCCGTGGAATGGACCGGCGCGCGCTACGCGGACACCCCGACAGTGGAAGCCTCGACGTGGATCGACGCCGACCCGGCCCGGGTCTGGGGCCTGGTCTCCGATATCGCGCTGATGCCCGCGTTCAGCAGCGAGCTGAAGGCCGTGGAATGGGCCGACGGATCGGAAGGCCCGCGGGTCGGCGCGCGCTTCATCGGACACAACGAGCATGACGCGTTCGGGCAGTGGAGCAGCACCTCGCAGATCGTTGCCTGCGATCGGCCGCGCGAATTCGCCTGGGCCGTCGGCGAACCCAGCGAGCCTGCGGCAACCTGGCGATTCCGGCTGGCGCCGCGAGACGGCGGAACCACGCTGAGCTACTGGATGCAGATGGGCCCCGGTCGCTCGGGCCTGTCGGTGGCTATCGAGTCGATGCCCGATAAGGAACAGAAGATTGTGTTCGTGCGGCTGCGCGAGTTCGAGGGCGCGATCGGAAAGACCCTGGCGGCGATCAAACGGTTGGCCGAACACGGAGTGCATTGATGCGCACGGCCACGACGGTCGAGCTGTCCGGCGCCGGCAGCGAGGTCGCTGAGGTCCGGACGCTGGTCGTCGAGGCGGAGAAACTGGGGCTGGACATCTGCTGGGTTGCCGAGGCGTGGGGCGCGGACGCGCCGTCGGCGCTGGGCTATCTGGCGGCGTGCACCGAGCGGATGTTGCTGGGTTCCGGCGTCCTGCAGGTCGGCACCCGGTCACCCGTCCTGCTCGCCCAGACGGCGATCACGCTGTCCAATCTGTCGAACGGGCGGTTTCTGCTCGGCCTGGGTGCCTCGGGGCCGCAGGTGATCGAGGGCCTGCACGGCGCCTCGTTCAGCCGACCGCTGGCACGGATGTCGGAAACGATCGACGTCGTGCGGCAGGTGTTCGCGGGCGGGAAGATCTCTTACGCGGGAAGCGAATTCCAGATTCCCCGGCCCGGGGGTGAGGCGGTGCCGATGCGGCTGGCGACCCGCGCCGAGCACGCCATCCCGGTGTATCTGGCCGCGTTGTCGCCGGCAATGCTGCGGTTGACCGGACGGGTCGCCGACGGTTGGCTGGGTACCAGCTTTGTTCCCGAAGGCGCCGGCGATGCCTACTTTTCCCACCTCGATGACGGGCTGGCCGCCGCGCACCGCACTCGCGCCGATATCGACATCTGTCAGGGCGGCGAAGTCGCCTTTGCCGCAGACGAAGACGAGTTGCGCGACATGGTCGCGGGCCGCAAAAAGGAACTGGCCTTCAGCCTCGGTGGCATGGGATCGTCGAACACCAATTTCTACAACCGGGCCTACAGCCGGCAGGGCTGGGCCGACGTTGCAGCCGAGGTGCGTGAACGCTGGCAGCGCGGGGACCGGGACGGGGCAGCGGACTTGGTGACCGACGAGATGGTACTGGCCACCACGCTCATCGGCACCGAGGAGATGGTTTCGGCGCGCCTTGCGGTGTGGCGCGATGCCGGCGTCAACACCGTGCGACTGTATCCCGCGGGCGACACGCTGGACGCCAAGCTGGAGACCTTGGGCCGGGCGATCGAGCTGGTCCGGAATACCTAGCGGCAAAGGGCGCTTGCGCACCAATCCGCACCACCTTGATAGCGGCGGCTAATCCAGCGAAACTCCCTGTGTGCGCATATGTTTCAGCAAACAATCTAGTTGGTTGTTGGTGGTGGCTGCGCCTGAAAGGGTTCGTACCACCACCAGTCGGCGCGTTCGCCGGTGGGTCCTGGGCAGGGTGGCACCGCGGGTGGGAGTTGGGTCGGTGGGCGCGCCAGCGATCCCGGGCGAAGCGGTCGCCCGGCGTCATCGGTGACGACGAGGGCGTCCGGGGATCCGGTAATGGCGATCAGGCCCCGGTGGTGGGCCCGGTGGTGATAGGGGCAGACCAGCACCAGGTTGTCCAACTCGGTGGGGCCGCCGTCTTCCCAGTGCCGGATGTGATGGGCGTGCAGACCCCGGGTGGCCCCACAGCCGGGAACCACGCACATCCGGTCGCGATGCTCCAGGGCACGGCGCAGCCGCCGGCTGATCAGCCGGGTCGCCCGCCCGGCCCCGACGACCTGACCGTCACGTTCGAACCACACTTCACCGGTGGCATCACAGGTCAGGTATCGGCGATCGACATCGGTGAGCAGCGCACCCAGATGCAGTGCGGCCGCGCGCTCGGCGACGTCGAGATGCACCACCACCGTGGTGTGCTGCCCGTGCGGGCGGCGGGTCGCCTCGGCGTCCCAGCCCGCCTCCACCAGGCGCATGAACGCCTCAACACTGCCCGGCATCGGGGGTGCGGTATCTGATGCGGAGCCGCCATGGTCACGCTTCCACTCGGCGATCAGCGCATCCCGATGCGACGCCAGGGCCGCGTCGAACTTCGCCGCGTCCAGGTGGCCCAGGGTGATTCGATAGCAGCTGCCCTGCTCGCTGGAGGTCGAGGTGATCGACCGCTCCAGCGCGGGCCGAGGCTCGGGTTCGGGTCGCGGCTCCAGCTTGACCGCGGTACGCAGCTGGTTAACCGTCGCAACCGACGCAAGCTCTGCGTAATGCTCATCAGAACCCTGCCCAGCCCGCGCCGCAATCACCCCAACCTGGTCCAGCGACAGCCGGCCCTCCCGCATTCCTTGGGCGCAGCGCGGAAACTCTTGCAGCCGGCCCGCGATGGTGGTGATCGTGTGCGCATTGGCCGATGACCAACCCAGCTTCCAGGCAACCAACGCCGGCACCGACCGCGCCCCGGTCATCCCGCACAGCTCATCGCGATCGATCTCGGCCACGATCTCCACAATGCGGCCATCAATCGCATTGCGCTGACCGGCCAACTCCGCCAACTCCTCGAAGAGCACCTCGAGACGTTCCGTAGGGGACGCTTCGACGCTGGCTGCAGTCGCGGTCGGGGACATGACATCATCATCGCAGGGGGGTACGACAATTCTCGGCCGCCCAATCCGGGCCAGCGTGCGTCCATCAGCGCGGCGCACTTTGCCTGGGGCAGCCCCGTCCTCCGACCCTAATGCGCAGATCTCAGCAGCCCGAAACCAAAGAACAAGAGGTCAACCCGCTGCGGTGGCGATCACGAGGGCGGTGATCAGAAACGACGCGGGTCGACACCGCCGAAACTCAGCTCACCTCGGTGGGGGCGTCGGCCGCCTTGACGAGTTTCACCTCCGGCCGCTGCGGTACGCCGTCGGCAAGGAACCATCGAAACGCCAGATTGCCCCGCGGATACCCCAAAGTGGTAAGCGAATTCGGGTGTGCGGTGTTGGCGGCGGACAACACGACCGTCACCGAGCCGTCGCTGTTGACGACGGCGCTGTGGCCGTTCAGCGAGCACCGTGCATCTCGCGCGCCGAAGGTCGCCATGAACTGGTTCCACACCACTAAATTCCAGAACCTGCACGAGGGCGGCCGGTGTGTGATGACCAGCGCCTCGTCCTCGTCGAGCACGAAACTGCCGTAGGCGTAACAGGCGTCGCGCGCCGACCAGCCGAAGTTGGCATCCGGCACCTGATAGGGCTCGGCGAATGCGTTTGCGCCATGCGCGGTTTCGTGCCCCAGGGCGTGCTGCTCGTCAACCCGGTTCCCCACCGTCAGCGGCACGATGGCGAACATGGTGCGCAACCAGGTGGCGGCGGCCCGCAGGCTCGCCGCGGTCTCGGCGTCGCCGTGCCGGATCGCCTCGGGCTCGTCGAGCGCCTCGATGTGCCACGTCACCGGACGGCCGGTCAGCGGATCGGCCTGGTAGTCGCGGGTCATCAGCACGGCCGCGTCGGGCGTGGCGGGAAAATCGAAAGCGAAGTTGCCTTCCGCGTCCAGATCGAGATCGGTATCGCGGACGATCGCGACGACCCGATCCGACCAGGCGCCCGGCGACGGCTCGTTGTAGGCCGTCACCGAAAAGTACACGCTGTCACCCTTGTTCCCGGTGATGCGGTAGCGGCGGCTTGGATCGATTGGGCAGATGAAGTAGTAGGCGTCGGTGTTGTCCCCACCCCAGCGGCGGTCGCGACGGAAGGGTGTGTTCACCGCGACGAACTGTGGCCGTCCCGGTTCGGGGAAGAGGTAGGTGTCCAGGGCCACGCCCAGGGTGGCCGCCAGCATGCGGTGGCCGTCGGCGACGTGCCGGTCGTCGGTCACGGCACGGTCACCCTCGAGGAACGAGTGGCCGAGCTCGCCAAGGGTTTTCAGTAGATCGTGCCATGCGTCCGTCGATTGGTACGTCATGCGCTGATTCCTTTCAGGAGCAATCTGGTGGTGCGATCGACCCAGGCGTCATCGAGTTCGGTGGCATGGGTGAGCAGTGCTACCAGCGTGACGCCGGCAATGGTCTCGGCCAGTTCGGCGGCGGTCACGTCCGTCCGCACCTCGCCGCGGGCCGCGGCCGCCGAGAGCCAGCCGGCGAGACCGCCGCCGATGATGACGGCGAAGCGCTCCAGCAGCGCCGAATGCAGCGTCGGGTCGGCGGCCATCTCGCCGATCAGCCCGGGCAGCGCCGCCCTGGCGGCCGGCGTCGTGAGGAAAGCCATTGCGCGGCTGACCATTTCGTACAGGTCTTGGTGAGTTGATCCGGTGTCGGGGATGACGGTGCCGGCGCCGATCGGAAACACGGCCTCGTGCACCAGGTGTGCCTTGCTGGGCCAGCGGCGATAGATGGCGGGCTTGCTGGTCCCGGCGCGTTCGGCGATGGCGGAAACCAACAGGCCCGGGTAACCGGTTTCGCCCAGCAGTTCAACGGTCGCGCGCAGCACCGCGGCGTCGATCCGGGGGTCACGGGGTCTGCCAAAATCCACTACCATTACGGAACTCAGAGTAACATAAGTCGCCGTGACCGTTCGCCTTGACGACCTCGCTTGTCCCCGATTCACCGCCGAGGGTCAGCAGATTCTGGACATGATGGCCGCGATGGCTCCGCAGTGCCCGCTCGATGCCCGCGCGCTGCACGCCAGGGCCAGCGCCGATACCGGACTGCACGATTTCGGGCCGGACGATTACCGCGAACGCCTCGAGGTCTACCTCGCCGCGCTGCGCGAGATCGACGGACTGCACGACGCCGGCGTGGTGAACTTCTACGGGCAACTGCTGCAAGTCCTCAAAAACCGGCTGCTGTTGACCGAGCTGCTGACGCGCCATCCCGAGATCAATGACATCGAACTGCGTTCGCCGGTGGTCATCGCCGGGCTGCCCCGCACCGGCACCACCCATCTGCACAACTTGCTGGCCGCGCCGTCCACCTTCCGCACCATGCCCTACTGGGAAAGCAACGAGCCCTTCCCGATGCCGAACGAGGTTGGCGTCGAACCGGATCCGCGGCGAACCCGGATGGACGTCGCGGTCGGGGTGATCAACATGGTGATGCCGCATTTCCCGCTCATGCACGAGATGACCACCGACCATGTCCACGAAGAAATCCAATTGTTGGCCAATGACCTGTCCACGATGCTGCTCGAGACGCTCGCCGAGGTGCCCCGCTGGCGCGACTACTACCAGGCCCACGATCAGACGCCGCACTACGAGTACCTGGCCACCCAACTCCGGGCGATGCAGTATTTGCGCGGCGGACGGCGCTGGCTGCTCAAATCGCCCCAGCATCTCGAGCAGGTGCCCGTCCTGGACCGGGTGTTTCCCGACAGCATCGTGGTGTTCACTCACCGCGACCCCGTGCCCGTGGCGCTGTCGATGATCGCGATGATCACCTACTCCGCCCGTATGCATCGCTCGCCGGTGCCGGTGCGGCACATCGCCAACTCCTGGATCGACCGCCTCGATCAGATGCTCACCGCGCTCATCCGCGACCGCGACACCATCGGGCCCGACCGCTCGGTCGACGTCCGGTTCGACGACTTCATGGCCGACGAGCTTGGTGTGGCCGAGCGGGTCTACGCCCTGGCCGGCGAGCCGTTCACCGACGAGGCGCGCGCGGCGCTCGGCGGCTACCTCGCGGGCCACCGCCGCGGGCGGCTGGGCAGTGTCGAGACGTCCTGGGAGATGTTCGGGCTGGACGAGGGCGAGCTGCGCGAGCGCTTCGCGCCATATGCCGAGCGGTTTCTGGCCTAAACCCTTGCGAGCCACTACGTTCTCAACTCATGGTCACTATGCCCGCGCTGGACGGTGTCGAACACAGATTCGTCGATCTGGGAAGCGGTGTGACGATCCACGTCGCGGACGCCGGACCGGCGAGCGGGCCGGCGGTGATGTTGGTGCACGGCTTCCCGCAGAACTGGTGGGAGTGGCGCGAGCTGATCGGCCCGCTGGCCGCCGACGGCTACCGGGTGTTGTGCCCGGACCTGCGCGGCTCTGGCTGGAGTTCTGCGCCGCGCTCCAGCTACACCAAGGACGAGATGGCCGACGACCTGGCCGGGGTGCTGGACCGGCTGGGTGTCGCGACGGTCAAGCTGGTGGCCCACGACTGGGGTGGGCCGGTCGCCTTCATCACGATGCTGCGCCACCCGGAGCGGGTGACGGGTTTCTTCGGGGTGAATACCGTTGCGCCATGGGTGAAACCGAGCATGTCAGCGCTGCGTAATCTCTGGCGGTTCTGGTATCAGATCCCGATTTCGCTGCCGGTGATCGGGCCGCGGGTGATCAGCGATCCGAACTCGCGGTTCGTCCGCCTGCTGGGTTCCTGGGTCGGTGGCGGTTTCACCTTGCCGGAGAAGGACATTCGCATGTACCTCGAGTGCATGCAGCAGCCTGGCCACGCGGAGGCCGGTTCGCGGTGGTACCGCAGCTTCCAAACCAAGGAGATGCGCAGATGGCTGCGCGGCGAATACAACGATGCCCGCGTCGACGTCCCGGTCCGCTGGCTGACGGGCACCGAAGATCCGGTGATCACCCCGGACCTGACCGACGGATATGCCGATCACATCGATGATTTCAAGGTCGAGCTGGTCGACGGCGTCGGCCATTGGATCGTCGACCAGCGGCCTGACCTGGTGCTGGACCGGGTGCGCGCGTTCCTCGCCGAGAAATGAACGGGGTCAGGGGTTTTCGGCGTCGGCGCTAGTCGACGCCGAGGGTGACTTCCGTCGATTTGATGAACACGGTCGCCGGCTGCCCGACCTCGAGTCCGAGGTCGGTCGCGGCATCCTTGGTGACCGACGACGTGACGACCTGATCGCCGCCGTCGAGCGCCACCTTCACCACGGCCATCACGGTGCCGAGTTCGACCTCGATGATGGTCCCCCTGAGCTGGTTTCGGGTCGAGAGCCGCATCGCTGGATCCTCCATGTCAGAACTGGTCTGCGGCGAGCCTAGCCCCGCCGAAGCGTCGCCGGAATGGGTTGCCACGCTTTCGGTTACGGCGACGACGATCCGCTAATGCCGCGGTCCGAGCAGTGCTGCGGATGCATCCACGGCCGGTTCCACGATTTCTCGGACCGGTTGACCGTCTTCGACCGCAAGTGCGGTCAGCTCCCGCAGGCCCCCCAACAGGATCACGGCCAACGGCGCCGTCAACGGGGGCAGTTCGGCGCGCCGAAATCCGGGACTGGCGCTGAGGTCGATCAGCAGGCTGGTCAGCAGTTGCAGCCCGCGGCGCTGGACCGGCCGGGCGGCCGCGCCCAGTGAGGGGAGCTCACGGATCCAGCTCAACGTAATGGCCGGCCGGGACTCGATGTATCCGACGTAGGCCTCGACGGCCTGGCGGATCTGCACGTGCCAATCGGCCTCCGGATCGACCGACGCCGCGATCTTGGCGCCGAGTTTCTCGATGTCGACGGCCAGCAGCTCGAGAAAGCATTCTTCCTTGCCGGCGAAATGGTCGTAGAAGGTGCGCTTGGAGGTGCGTGCGTAGCGGACGACGTCGGCGACCGTGCTGGCGCGGTAGCCGCGCTCGGTGATCGAGGTAGCGAGGCCGTCGAGCAGCCGCTGTCGAAATGGATCCGGCTCGTCGGGTGCGTCGCCCGCGACCGCGCCGGCGGCCGTCGCTGTCACCGCTGGTGTCACGCGGGCACCCCTTTCGGTGAGTGCGCACCTTGTCAGGCCTGGTACTTCAGAGTACCGTACCGGGAAGAAGCTGCGGTACATCGCCGTACCACCCCGGTGCCGGGGCAGATGCTGGGAGAAGCCAACGTCATGAGCCAACAAGTCGCCGCCCCGCCGACCGCCATCAAGTTGCCTCCGGCGGTCCGAAGCCCGAAGTTGTTGCAGGGTGCCGGCTTTGCCGTGTCGCGACGCATGATGATGCGACGACTGTCACGCCGTTACGGAAGCGTCTTCACGCTGCGCCTGCCGATGTGGGGGCGCGTCATTATGGTCAGTGACCCACAGCTGGCCAAGCAGATCTTCACCACCAGCCCCGACGAACTCGGCAACATCCAACCCAACTTGAGCAGGCTGTTCGGTCCCGGCTCGGTATTCGGGCTCGAGGGCGACGACCATCGCCGCCGGCGGCGGCTGCTGGCGCCGCCGTTCCACGGCAAGAGCATGAAGAATTACGAGAGCATCATCGAAGAAGAGACGCTGCGCGAGATGGCCGACTGGCCGGAAGGCAGCCCGTTTGCCACGCTGCCGCCGATGATGCGGATCACGTTGAACGCGATCCTGCGCGCGGTTTTCGGCGCGGAAGGCGCCGAACTCGACGAGCTGCGCCGGCTGATCCCGCCGTGGGTCACCCTGGGCTCACGCCTTGCGGCGCTGCCGAAGCCGAAGCGCTATCCCCGGTTCGGCCCGTGGGCCCGGCTGGACAAGTGGCGGAGCCAATACGACAAGGTCATCGAAAAGCTGATCGCCGCGGAGCGGGCCGACCCGAACTTCGCCGAGCGGACCGACGTGCTCGCGCTGCTGCTGCGCAGCACTTACGACGACGGTACGACCATGTCACACAAGGAGATCGGCGACGAGCTGCTGGCCCTGCTGGCCGCCGGGCACGAGACCACCGCATCCACGCTGGCATGGGCATTCGAGCGCATGAGCAGGCACCCTGAGCTATTGGCGAGGCTTGTCGAAGAGGCCGACAACGGTGGCAACGAGTTGCGCCAAGCGACGATCCTGGAGGTCCAACGGGCAAGGACCGTCATCGATTTCGCCGGCCGCCACGTCTACCCCGAGGCCTACCAGCTCGGCGAATGGGTGATCCCACGCGGCTATTCGATCATCGTCGGCATCGCGCAGATACACGACAACCCAGATGTGTTCCCCGATCCCCGGCGGTTCGACCCGCAACGCTTCATCGACACCAAACCGTCGGCGCTGTCCTGGATCCCGTTCGGTGGCGGGACCCGCCGGTGTGTCGGGGCGGCGTTCGCCAACATGGAGATGGACGTCGTGCTGCGAACGGTATTGGGCCGCTTGACGATCGAGACTACGGACGCCCCCGATGAACGGTGGCATTGCCGCGGAGTCGCGTTCACCCCGAAGGACGGCGGCCGGATCGTGGTGCACCGGCGCTGAACTCGGTGCGGTTCGGCGCTAGAGTTCCGGCTTTGCGGCGCAGCGGGCGGTTTCCAGCGGCCGCTCAGCCCAGGTGCGCAATTTGGGGTTTCGTGGGCACCACGATGACGGTGGGCCCATCGGCGGACAGCGCCGCCTTGAACTCCTTGACCAGCTGCTCGGTATCGCCCACCGTGACGGCGTGGCAGCCGAATCCGGTCGCCAACGATTCGATATCGAGGCCGGGCAGATCCAGCCCGGGCACTCCCGGTGTCTTCTCCAGCAAGGCAAACGACTTCAGGACGGCGTATTCACCGTTACGCATCACGACGAATACAACCGGTAATTTGTGTTGAGCTGCCGTCCAGATCGCCTGAATCGAGTATTGAAACGATCCGTCACCGATCGTTGCCACCACGGCACGCTTGCGGCTGCGGGCGCGATCGCCCAGCGCGATGCCGACCGCCCCCGGCACGCCCCACCCGATGCCTCCGCTGCCGGTGGCGAAGAACGAGTTCGACCGGACGGTCGGCAGCCAGCGTGCCTGCTCGGCCATGGTCGACGTCGACTCGTTGACCAGCGCCGCCTCCGGCGGTTTCACCGTGCTCAGGGCGGAGTACACCTGAGCCGGGGTCAGCGGGGCACTCGCCGGCTCCACTGTTCCGGGCGTGCGGTCCAGTGGGCTGGGTGTTGGCCGGTGAGAACCGGTTTCGATCAACGGTGTCAGCTGCTGCAGGGCGAGCAGCGTGTCACTCAACAAGCTGTCACCCACCGGGGCGGCGCCCGTCAGCCACGGATCGGCGGAGATGTGCAACAGCTCGGTGCCCTCGGGCAGATAATCCCCGGCCACGTAGGGGTAGTAGCGGAACACCTGCGCGCCGATCACCACCGCCAGGTCATGCCCGCGCAACGTCTCGCTCACCTCGGCGATGGTCATCGGCAACATGCCCTGATACAGCGGATGATCCTCCGGGAACGACAACCGGTCCGGTAGTGGGCTGGCGTGCACAGGCGCGTTGACCTTCTCGGCGAACGCAACCGCGGCATCCCAGGCGCCGGCCCGGTCGACCTCGGGTCCGAACACCAGCAGCGGCCGCCGCGCCCGGTTGATTCGCTCGGCGAATACCCGGAGCCGATCCGCGTCGGGCGCATACCGTTGACTCGCGCTGCGAACAACGGCCGGGCCCAGCGCCGGCTTTTCCCAATCATCAAGGGGGATCGATAGATACACCGGGCCCGCTGGCGGCTGTACCGCGATGGTGTACGCCCGCATGAACGCCGCCGGCACGTCCTCGGCGCGGGCGGGCTGATACGCCCACTTCACCCACGGCAAGGGCAGCTGTGTCTCGCTGGTGTTGGTCAAATACGGTTCGCAGAGCATCATTTCGCGAGTCTGCTGCCCGGCCGTGACGATCAGCGGAGTGTTGCTCTTGTATGCCGCGATCAGGCTGCCCATGGCATTACCGGTGCCCGCCGCCGTATGCAGGTTCACCAGCGCCGGCTCGCCGGTGGACTGCGCGAACCCGTCCGCCATGGCCAGCACCGATGCTTCCTGCAGCCCCAGCACGTAGCTGAAGTCGTCGGGAAAGTTCTTGAGGAACGTCTGTTCGGTTGATCCCGGATTGCCGAATATCGTCGTCAATCCCAAGGCGCGCAACAGATCGTAGGTCGCATCCCAGACAGTAGTCGAAGACGACATGAACAAGTTCCCTTCGCCAGCGGACTTTTCACGCCTATGGAAAAGCCCATCCACGCTGGCGCGCACTGCATCCGATGGATTAGATCTTGCGCCTGCGGGATCGCGATGTCGATGTTGTCAGCGACATCGTTGCGTGCCGTTAACGGTGGCGCCGCACAGTGGGCGGTGCGGAGCCCGCCGGCGCCGCTACTGGTCCGCGGTCGCCCGGCGGGGCAATTTCCAGCCAGGGCGGATGAAGTGGCAGGTGTATCCGCCGGGATAGTGCTGCAGGTAGTCCTGGTGTTCGGGCTCGGCTTCCCAGAAGTCGCCGGCCGGACTGACCTCGGTAACCACCTTGCCGGGCCACAGCCCGGACGCCTCGACGTCGGCGATGGTGTCCAGCGCGATCCGCTTCTGCTCGTCGTCCAGATAAAAGATGGCCGACCGGTAACTGGTTCCCCGGTCGTTGCCTTGTCGGTTTTTCGTTGTCGGGTCGTGGATCTGGAAGAAGAACTCCAGCATCGTGCGGTAGTCGGTGACCGAAGGGTCATAGATGATCTCGATCGCCTCGGCGTGCGTGCCGTGGTTGCGGTAGGTCGCATTCGGGACGTCACCACCGGTGTAACCGACCCGGGTCGACACCACGCCCGGCTGTTTGCGGATCAGTTCCTGCATCCCCCAAAAGCAGCCGCCGGCGAGAATCGCTTTCTGGTTGGTCATCGTTCGTCCTCCATCACCGGCCAGCACTCGGGCAGGAACAAGCCCAGGTTACACTCCGCCGATGAGCCGCAACGCTGCCGCTAAATCATGAGCAGGCCGAAGTTCTCCCGTAGCGAACTGGCCGCCGCCTTCGAAAAATTCGAAGCGACCGTCGATGCGGCGGCGCAATCGCAGGACTGGGACGCGTGGGTCCAGCACTACACACCCGACGTGGTGTACATCGAACACGCGGCGGGCACGATGCATGGCCGTGACGAGGTCCGTGAGTGGATCAGCCGGACGATGGGCAGCTTTCCCGGCAGCCACATGGTCGCATTCCCGTCGCTGTGGTCGGTGATCGACGAGCCCACGGGACGCATCATCATGGAACTCGACAATCCGATGCGCGATCCCGGCGACGGCACCGTCGTCGGCGCGACAAACATCTCGATCATCACCTACGCCGGTGATGGCCTGTGGCGCCAGCAGGAAGACATCTACAACCCGCTGCGCTTTGTGCAGGCCGCGTTGAAGTGGTGCCGCAAGGCGCAGGAGCTCGGCACCCTCGACGAGGACGCCGCGCGCTTCATGGACCAGTACGGAGGGGCCCAGTGACCACCAGACCCAAACTCGTCATCGGCGCCAACGGTTTCCTGGGTTCACATGTGACCCGACAGCTTGTCGCCGACGGTGCCCAAGTCCGGGCGATGGTGCGACCGAACGCCAACACCCGCGCCATCGACGACCTTGCGTTGACCCGGTTTCACGGAGACGTGTTCGACACCGCCGTGCTGCAGGAGGCGATGGACGGTGTCGACGACGTCTACTACTGCGTCGTGGACACCCGCGCCTGGCTGCGCGATACCTCGCCACTGTTTCGCACCAACGTCGAAGGGCTGCGCAACGTCCTCGATGTGGCCGTCACGCAACCCGACCTGCGCCGGTTCATCTTCACCAGCACTTACACGACCGTGGGCCGGCGGCAGGGGCACGTCGCGACCGAAGAGGACGTCGTGGACACCCGCGGCTTGTCGGACTACGTGCGGTCCCGGGTCCAGGCCGAGAACCTGGTGATGCGCTACGTGGCCGAAGCCGGGCTGCCCGCGGTGGCGATGTGCGTGTCGACGACGTATGGCAGCGGTGACTGGGGCCGCACGCCGCACGGCGCGTTCATCGCCGGCGCGGTCTTCGGCAAGCTGCCCTTCACGATGGAGGGCATTGCACTGGAAGTCGTCGGCGTCACCGACGCCGCGCGGGCGATGATCCTGGCCGCCGAACACGGACGCATCGGCGAGCGGTACCTGATCTCCGAACGGATGATCGCGCTGAAAGAGGTCGTCCGGATCGCGGCCGACGAGGCGGGTGTGCCCCCGCCGCGGCGCTCGATCTCCGTCCCGGTGCTGTATGCCCTGGGTGCGCTGGGCAATTTGCGGGCCTTGCTCACCGGCAAGGACGCCGAACTCGGCCTCGCATCGGTGCGCATGATGCGTGCCGAGGCGCCCCTCGACCACAGCAAGGCCGTCCGTGAATTGGGCTGGCAACCCCGCCCGGTTGAGGAATCCATCCGCGAGGCGGCCCGATTCTGGGCGACGCTCAAGAGCGCGCAGGCCGACCGGAAAGACACCCAGGACAGCGGCGCTGCCAAGGCTGAATAGGTTGCGCCGCAGCAGTTTTCGGCTCAGCCCGGTTCGGCGATCGAATCGGCCTCGATGGTGACGATCACCCGCGTCTCGGGCACGCCGCGGAAGTTGGGATAGGGCCGGCCCAGATACTTCTGCGACAGCTCGTCGATGCTCTGGGCGCCGCCCTCGGTGGTGGTCTTGATGACCCGGCCGCGGATCGCGTAGAACCGCGCGACGTTGTCGGGGTCGGCAACGTTGATGGCCACCCGTGGATCGCGCGCGATGTTTCGCGCCTTCTGCAGGCCCTCGACGATGTTGATCACGACGTGTTCACCGTCGGTGGTGACCCAGGTCTGGGTGAGCTGCGGCGAACCGTCCGGCATCACCGTGGCCACGAAGCACGGGCTGGGGCGGCCGAGCAGGTCGAGCAGTCCGGCGGGCAGCGGTACGGACAACGTAACTCCTTCGAATCGACTTTGTTGACCGCAACCTACCTATGCTCAAAGGCGGGTCGCCCGATGGCGCACCGACCGTTGGGAAGTGCTGGCCATCGACCGGTGTTGCAGTATTGGTCGCACTCAAGGAGGAACCATCATGGCCCACCCAGAAATCAAAGAACCCAGCGCCGGGCACCCGATCACCATCGAGCCGACGAAGGGCCGAGTGCAGGTGCGCGTCAACGGCGAGGTCGTCGCCGACACCACCGCCGCGCTGGAGTTACGCGAAGCCACTTTGCCTGCGGTGCAATACATCCCGATCGCCGACGTGGTACAAGACCGGCTCACCCGGACGGATACCAGCACGTATTGCCCCTTCAAGGGAGAGGCCAGCTACTACAGCGTGACCACCTCGGCCGGTGACGCCGTCGAGGACGTGATCTGGACGTACGAGCAGCCGTATCCGGCGGTCGCGGCCATCGCCGGGCATGTCGCGTTCTACCCCAACAAGGCCGACATCACCGTCTCGGCTCAGTAGGGGATCCACCCGGGAAGAGCGGTCGCCACCGAACGGGTGTCGCCGTACAGGCGCATCGAGACGATCAGCCCGTCACGGGTGTCGAAGATGCACACGAACGGGCTGTCGTATTCGATGCCGTCGGACGTGGTGCCGGTGGCCTGCGCCTCCACCACCACGGTGTCTGCCTGATTGACGCAGCGCACCAAGTCGATGGTCACCTCGAGGTCTTGTTTGCGCCGCTCGATTCCACGCCGAAATGCGTCCTTGTCGCAGGGGGTGCGGGTGTAAAGGGTCCAGTAGGTGAAGTCGTCGCTGAGCAGGGCGAAGCCCTCGTCCAGATCGCCGCCGTCGCTGATGCTCTGCAGGAACATCCAAGCCAGTTCGCCCTGCGGGTCGTCGAACGGCGTCATCACAACGCAATACTGACCTGGGACGCAGTTGACGGTCAATCAGAACAGTCGGAGAGTCATCAGGTGAAGAGCAGGCGCACGGTCGTGTTTCCCGCAGCGGTGAGCTTCGGGCACACGCTGGCGCCCCTTCGCCGCGGCTCGGGGGATCCGTGCTTCCGGGCTCCCGGTGACGGCTCGATCTGGCGGACCAGCCTGCTGCCCAGCGGGCCCGTGACGGCCCGGATCAGCCGCGTCGCGCCCAACGCCGCGCACGCTGTGGCATGGGGCAGCGGCGCGCAGGAGTTCGTCGAAATGCTGCCCGCCATGTTGGGTTCGGAAGACGACGACTCGGACTTCGTCCCGCGCCATCCCACGGTCGCCGCCGCGTACGAACGGGTTCCACACCTGCGCCTGGGTCGAACCGGGCAGGTGCTGGAGGCCCTCATCCCGGCCATCATCGAGCAGCGGGTGCCCGGCGCCGATGCGTTTCGCTCGTGGCGGGTGCTGGTGTCCAAGTACGGGACGCCGGCTCCGGGACCGGCGCCGGCGGGGATGCGCGTCATGCCGTCGGCGCAGGTATGGCGGCACATCCCGTCGTGGGAGTTTCATCGCGCCAACGTCGACCCGAGGCGGGCACAGACCGTGGTGGCGTGCGCGCGGCGGGCCCCCTCGCTGGAACGGTTGGTGTCACGGTCGACGGAGCAGGCCCGCGCGGCGTTGATGTCGCTGCCGGGGGTGGGGGAGTGGACCGCCGCCGAAACCGCACAACGCGCCTTCGGCGACGCCGACGCATTGTCGGTGGGCGACTACCACATTCCCAAGATGATCGGCTGGACATTGTTGGGCCGGCCCGTCGACGACGCGGGCATGCTCGAACTCCTCGAGCCGATGCGGCCTCACCGCCAGCGTGTGGTCCGGCTGCTCGAAGCCAGCGGACTGGCATACGAACCCCGCCGTGGACCACGGCTGCCGGTGCAGCAAATCCACTCGCTTTGATCCTCGTGTTTTTCAGCGCGGCCATCGGGTACCCGACCTCGCAGTAACCGTGTGTGAACCCCATGGAAGGAAGCTAGGAAAGAAGCGATGACTCAGTTCACAATTCCGGGATTGACCGACAAGCAGGCAGCGCGGCTCACCGAACTGCTGCAAAAGCAACTGAGCACCTACAACGATCTTCACCTGACGCTGAAGCACATTCACTGGAACGTGGTTGGCCCCAACTTCATCGGCGTGCACGAGATGATCGACCCGCAAGTGGACGCCGTCCGCGGCTTTGCCGACGATGTCGCCGAACGCATTGCGGCCCTTGGTGCTTCGCCGCAAGGCACGCCCGGCGCCATCATCAAGGACCGCTCGTGGGACGACTATTCGGTGGGTCGGGACACGGTTCAGGCGCACCTGGCCGCGCTGGACCTCGTCTACACCGGCGTCATCGAGGACATTCGTCAATACATCGCCGAGACAGACGAACTCGACCAGGTGACCCAGGATTTGCTGATCGGTCAGGCCGCGCAGTTGGAGAAGTTCCAGTGGTTCGTCCGTGCGCATTTGGAAAGCGCCGGCGGCGAGCTGGCGCACCAGGGCACCAGCACCGAGAAGGATGCCGCGAGCAGCGCTCGTGGCAAATCCTGACCTACCCGTTTCCAGCCAAACGCCTCCACACATGCGCCCCGCCGCCTCGCAGCGGGGCGCATGTGTGCGGTCGATCCCTCTCCGCACCAGCGTCGCACGCTCCGGAATAAGTGGACCCTAGTCCGGTTATATAGGGCATTCCCTATATGAGGAGGCCAGATGCCCGCAGTCACGGCTGACACGCTGACGTTGCCCCGAGTCGGCGGTCCCGGTCCCGCCGACACCGAACGACCAGTCCGATCGATCACCACGGGCGTTCGTGGCTACGAGGGCGAGGGTTTCCCGGTCGTGCGTGCTTTCGCGGGAGTCAGCGCCGCCGCGCTGGACCCCTTCGTGCACATGGACCAGATGGGCGCGGTCGAATACGAGCCGGGGGAGCCCCGAGGCACCGACTGGCATCCACATCGCGGCTTCGAAACCGTGACCTACATGCTCGACGGGAAGTTCGCGCACCAGGACTCCCATGGTGGCGGCGGCCTGATCGCCGACGGCGCGACGCAGTGGATGACGGCCGGCTCGGGAATCCTGCACATCGAGACGCCGCCGGCCGAACTGGTCGACAGCGGCGGGCTCTTTCACGGAGTCCAGCTCTGGGTGAACCTGCCAAAAAAAGACAAGTTCGCGGCCCCGCGCTATCAGTCCATCGAAGGCGGCGACGCCGGGTTGCTCGCCTCCGACGACGGTGGAGCGCTGATCCGCATCATCGCCGGCGAAATCGACGCCCACCGCGGCCCCGGCATCACCCATACGCCGATCACTCTGGCGCACGCGACGATCGAAAACGGCGCGCGGCTCAACATTCCGTGGCGGCGCGACTTCAATGCACTGGTCTACGTCTTGTCCGGCAGTGGATACGTCGGTCCGGCCGCCCATCCGCTCCACCAGGGCCAGTTGGCGGTCCTGGGACCCGGCGATCGGATCACCGTGGGCGCCCAGCTACCCCGGGAATCGACCGGTGCGCCGGTGCGTGGCGCCATTGATGTGCTGCTTCTGGGTGGGCGGCCGATTCGCGAACCGGTATTCCACTACGGGCCTTTCGTGCTGAACACCCGCGCTGAATTGCTCGAGGCGCTAGAGGACTACCAAGCCGGAAAATTTGGCAGCATTCCGCCAAATGGGCTAATGCCGCACCGCAGGGGTGGCACACTCTAGCAATGCATCCACGGGGGAATCGCAGGCCCGGGCGTCCGCCCGCTGCGAAGGCTGATGAGACGCGGCAGCGGATCATCCAAGCTGCCCGTTTGGTGTTCAGCGAACGCGGCTACGACGGCGCGACATTCCAAGCCATCGCCGCGCGCGCCGACCTCACCCGGCCGGCGATCAACCATTATTTCTCGAGCAAGCGGGCGCTTTATCGGGAAGTTATGGACGAGACGAATGAATTCATTATCGGAACGGGCATTAAACAGGCGGAGGGCGAGACTGGGCTGGTAGCACGGCTGACGGCGTTCATCTCCGCGGCGGTGAAAGCCAATTCGGAAAATCCCGCCGGTTCGGCGTTCATTATTGGCGGCGTACTCGAATCGCAGCGACACCCAGAATGGAGCGGCACCGAAAACGAGTCCGTGCGGGTCGCCCGGGAATTCGTGCTGCGCGAAGTCAACGACGCGATCGAGCGCGGCGAGCTCGTCGGCGACATTGATGCGTCGGCGTTGGTCGAATCGCTACTCGTGGTGATCTCCGGGGTGGGCCTCTACGCGGGCTACATCAAGAGCTACGAAGAGATGCTGGCTGTTACCGGAATGCTGCGCCAACTTCTGGAAGGCGCCCTATGGCGCCCAGAGAAATAGCGCGGGAGCCGCAGTGAAGTTGCACACAAAGCGTATAGGCTAACTAACTTATCCCGGTAGCATGGACGGGATATGACTGACCTGGATGCCTCGTTACCGCCTTCCGCACGGTCTGCCGGCGACAGCTGGACCATCACCGAACTCGTCGGCGCCACCGCGCTGGGCGTGGCCGCGTCCCGTGCCGCGGAAACCGCCGGGCCCGATCCGCTGATCCGCGACGACTTCGCGCGCCTGCTGGTATCGTCCGCCGGTCCGGCGTGGGCGCGACTGGCCGACCCCGAGCTGGCCTGGCTCGACGGCGACGAACACGGACAGCGCTCCCATCGCTGCGGCATCGACTACCAGGCCGTGCGCACCCACTTCTTCGACGAGTACTTCGTGAACGCCGCCGCCGCCGGGATCCGGCAGGTGGTGATTCTGGCCGCCGGGCTCGACTCCAGGGCTTACCGGCTGGACTGGCCGACCGGCACCATGGTCTACGAGATCGACCAGCCCCAGGTGCTGGAGTACAAGACCGGAATCCTGCAGCAGCACGGCGCCGTTCCGACCGCGATCCGCCACCCCGTCGCGGTGGACCTGCGTGACGATTGGCCCGCGGCCCTGACCGCCGCCGGATTCGACGCCGCCCGACCCACCGCGTGGCTGGCCGAAGGGCTGCTCCCGTACCTGCCCAGCGACGCCCAGGACCGGCTGTTCGAAATGGTCACCGCGCTCAGCGCCCCGGACAGTCACATCGCGATCGAGATGTTCGGCATGAACTCCCGGAGCAACTCGCAGCGCTGGCTGCGGATGCGGGACCGGCTCGGACTGGACGTCAACGTGCAGGCGCTGACCTATCACGAGCCGGACCGCGCGGACGCCGCGGCGTGGCTGGCCGACCACGGCTGGCACGTGCACAGCGTGAGCAACCGCGACGAGATGGCCCGACTGGGCCGTCCGGTGCCCGACGACCTGTCCGAGGAGGCGGTCCGCAGCACCCTGCTGCGGGCGCGCCTCGGCACACCCACCGACTGACCGAGGATCGATCCAAGGAGCTACCGCCATGAGTTCACTGCGCACCCACGACGACACCTGGGACATCAAGAGCAGCGTCGGCACCACCGCGGTGATGGTGGCCGCGGCCCGCGCCATCGAGACCGAGCAGCCCGACGCACTGATCCGCGACCCCTACGCCCGGCTGCTCGTCAACAACGCCGGCGCCGAGGTCTTATGGGAGGCCATGCTCGACCCGGACGTCGTGGCCAAGATCGAAGCCATCGACGAAGAATCCGCCGCTCGGATCCAGCACATGCGCGGTTACCAGGCGGTGCGGACCCACTTCTTCGACTCGTATTTCGCCGACGCCGTCGCCACCGGGATCCGCCAGGTGGTGATCCTCGCGTCGGGACTGGACTCGCGGGCATACCGGCTGGACTGGCCGGCCGGCACCACCGTCTACGAGATCGACCAGCCCGAGGTGCTGGCCTACAAGTCGACCACGCTGGCCGAGAACGGGGTCACTCCCTCGGCCGATCGCCGCGAAGTCGCCATCGACCTGCGACAGGACTGGCCCGCCGCGCTGCGTGCCGCCGGCTTCGACCCCGCCCAACCGACCGCATGGCTGGCCGAGGGATTGCTGATGTACCTGCCCGCCGAGGCGCAGGACAAGTTGTTCACCCAGATCGGCGAGCTGAGCCCGGCGGGTAGCCGCGTGTCCGCCGAAACCGCACCGATGCACGCCGAGGAGCGGCGCCGCCAGATGCGGGAACGGTTCAAGAAGGTGGCCGAGGAACTCGGCTTGGAGGAGACCGTCGACGTCGGCGAGCTGATGTATCGCGACGAGCACCGTGCGAACCTCGCCGACTGGCTCAACGAGCACGGCTGGCGCGCTACCGCGCAGAACTCGATCGACGAGATGCACCGCCTGAACCGCGGGGTGCAGAGTTCCGAGGTGGACGAAGACAGGGACGCGTTCTCCGACTTCGTGGTGGCCGAGCGGCTGTAAAGCCCACACCGCTGGGCGGTGCCCACCTCGTCGTGCGCTGCACGTCTCATCGGTGGCTCGCGGTCCCGGTTACCGGGAATTGAGCAGGTCATCGGGAACAATGGTCACTCATTATGGGCAGCGGTCGGTCTGATCAATCGCATCGCTGGGTGCTGAGAAAGGGCCGGTTCGTCGCCGCCGCCGCTTCGGCCGTCGTCATGACCATCACCGGTATGGGCTGGACGGGCTACCACACCGCCCTGGGCAAGATCATCATCTCCCACGCGCTACCGAATGCGGCGACCACGCTGGACGGCAACCAGAACATCCTGCTGATGGGTCTGGACAGCCGGCTGGACCAGTACGGCAAGCCGCTGCCCCAAGAGATCTACGAGGCGCTGCATGCCGGTGATGAGAGCTCGGGCGGCTACAACGCCAATGTCCTGATCGTCGTCCACATTTCGGATGGTGACGGACCGATCACCGCGATATCGATTCCGCGCGACGACTACGCGGAGCTGCCGGGCTGCCCCGGGTCGGTGTGCGCCGGCAAGATCAAGCAGGCATACGGGCTGGCCTATCAGCAGTCGCTGAACTCGCAGGCGGCCGGAAATTCGGGTGGGGCGGGCGCCAACGACCTGACGGCTCGCGAGCAGACCGCCCGCGAGGCGGGCCGTAAGGCCGAAATCAACGCCGTCAACGACTTTCTCGGCATCTCGGTCGACCACTTCGTCGAGGTCACGCTGGGCGCGTTCTTTCAAATCGCCAAGGCCGTCGAGCCGATTACGGTGTGTCTCAACGCCGACACCCGGGACGGCTATTCGGGCGCCGACTTCCATCAAGGAGTTCAGCGCATCGACGCCTCGGACGCGATGGCCTTCGTGCGCCAGCGGCGCGACGAAAACGACGGCTCCTTCACCGATTTCGACCGGACGCGGCGGCAGCAGGCGTTCCTGGTCTCGTTGGTCGAGGCTGCCCGCAGCGGCGGTGCGCTGTCCAGCGTGAGTGGGCTGCGCAAACTGCTGCAGGTGGCCCGCGACAACGTCGCCGTCGACGACGGTCTGGACATCATGGAATTCGCTTCGCGCGCTTCGCAACTGAGCGAGCGGCCGCTGTCGCTCTACACCCTGCCCATCGCCGGCTTCGGCAAGGACTCGAACGGGTCCGACATCAACCAGGTAGACCTGCCGACCATCAGGCGCATCGTCAACGAGCGCTTCATGTCGGACACACCGGTCGCACTCGAGGCCGCAGCGCCGGCCACCCAGCAGCCGCCGCCACTGGCCCAACCCGCGATCCTCGATGTCGTCAACGCCACCTCACGCGACGGGCTCGCGGCGGCCATCGAGGAGGCCTTCACCGCTCGTGGCTTCACCCGTGGCAGCGCCACGACGGCGTCGGCGCCGGCCGACGACAGCGTCATCGAGTACGGCCCCGGCGCCGAGCAGGCCGCGCATGTGCTGGCCGACCAACTGCACGTGCCGGCGACGCCGAACGACACCGTGGCCGCCGGGACGGTGCGGCTGACCGTGGGTACCCGGTTTCCCGCGGCGGACTACCTGGCCCACCCCGGAGCGACAACCGACCCGTCCGGTTCCGGGCAGGTGAGCGCCGTGGCCGCCACCGGCGCCGGTGACCGCGCCCCGGCGCCCACCGACCTCAGCCAGATGACCGCGGCCAACGTCCCCTGCGTGAAGTAACCGCACCGGTCGTCGCGCCTGCGGGTGGGCCCGCGACCATCTGGCCGGGAACGGGACCGGGGTTGGGCGGATCCTTCCTATTGCTCTCCCAACCGGATGGTTAGGATCGCGGTTATCACCGATGAGCGGCCGCGGTGCAGCGGGACTCTGCTCGGGAAGGACAATGATGACCACCGAATCGGTTGCATCGAAGACATCGGGCTCCACCAACGGGACCGCATCGGCCGATGTCGCCGCCACGGTTACCCGGCTTCGTCAGACCTTCGCCACCGGACGCACCCGCGACATCGAATGGCGCAAGCGCCAGCTGCTGCAGCTGGTGAAGTTGATGGAGGAGAACGAGGCCGCGATCGCCGCGGCACTGGCCGAAGACCTGGACCGCAGCCCCTTTGAGGCCTATATCGCCGACATCGCCACCACAGCCGGTGAAGCCAAGTACGCGGCCAAGAAGGTGCGGAAGTGGACGCGTCGCAAATACCAGCTGCTGGAAGTGCCGCAACTTCCCGGCCGCGGCTGGATCGAATACGAGCCCTACGGCACCGTGCTGATCATCGGGGCCTGGAACTACCCCTTCTACCTGACGCTGGGTCCGGCGGTCGGCGCCATCGCCGCGGGTAACGCAGTCATCCTCAAGCCCTCGGAAATCGCCGCGGCGTCGGCACACCTGATGGCCGAGGTGGTGCCGAAATATCTCGACAATGACGCCATCGCGGTGGTCGAGGGCGACGGCGCGACGAGCCAGGAACTCATCGCGCAGGGCCTGGACCGCGTGCTGTTCACCGGCGGCACCGAGATCGGCCGCAAGGTCTACGAGGGGGCGGCGCCGCACCTGACCCCCTGCACCTTGGAGCTCGGCGGCAAGAGCCCGGTCATCGTTGCGGCGGACGCCGACGTAGAGGTGGCGGCCAAGCGAATCGCCTGGATGAAACTGCTCAACGCCGGACAGACTTGTGTCGCACCCGATTACGTGCTGGCGGACGCCACGATTCGCGATGAGCTGGTGGACAAGATCGGTGCTGCCATCACGAAATTCACCTCGGACAAGCCGAGCGGTATGCGGGTGGTCAACCGGCGCCAATTCGACCGGATCAGCGGCTACCTGTCCAGCGGCGACGGCAAGGTCACCGTCGGCGGGGCCTGCGACGCGTCGAACCTGCGCATCCAGCCCGCCGTGGTGGTGGATCCCGACCCGGACGGGCCGCTGATGCAGAACGAGATCTTCGGACCGGTTCTGCCGGTGCTCACCGTCCGAAACCTGGACGAGGCAATACGTTTCGTGAACTCACGGCCCAAGCCACTGTCGGCCTACCTGTTCACCAAGCGGCGTGAGACCCGCGAGCGGGTGATCAAGGAGGTGCCGGCCGGCGGCATGCTGGTCAACCACATCGCCTTCCAGGTGTCGACGGCCAAACTGCCGTTCGGCGGCGTCGGCGCATCGGGCATGGGTGCCTACCACGGCCGCTATGGTTTCGACGAGTTCAGCCACCGCAAGTCGGTGCTGACCAAACCCACCCGGCCCGACCTGTCGAGCTTCATCTACCCTCCGTACACCGAGCGGGCCTTCAAGATGGCCCGCCGGATGTTCTGACGCTTTGCTTCGAATCGATTGCTAGACCGGATTTTTCACAGCAGAGAGGAAACATATGCCTGGAGTGCAGGATCGCGTCATTGTCGTCACCGGAGCCGGCGGAGGGCTGGGGCGTGAGTACGCCCTGACCCTCGCCAAGGAGGGCGCCAGCGTCGTCGTCAACGACCTCGGCGGTTCGCGCGACGGCACCGGCGCCGGCCACAACATGGCCGACGAGGTGGTCAAGGAGATCAAGGACGCCGGCGGACGGGCCGTCGCCAACTACGACAGCGTCGCGGAGCCCGAGGGCGGCGAGAACATCATCAAGACCGCGCTCGACGAATTCGGCGCGGTGCACGGTGTGGTCAGCAACGCCGGCATCCTGCGTGACGGCACCTTCCACAAGATGTCGTTCGAGAACTGGGACGCCGTGCTCAAGGTGCACCTCTACGGTGGCTACAACGTTATCCGCGCCGCATGGCCGCACTTCCGCGAGCAGAGCTACGGCCGCGTGGTCGTCGCCACCTCCACCAGCGGGCTGTTCGGTAACTTCGGTCAAACCAATTACGGCGCAGCCAAACTCGGTCTGGTCGGATTGATCAACAGCCTGGCGCTGGAGGGTGCGAAGTACAACATCCACGCCAACGCGGTCGCCCCGATCGCGGCGACCCGGATGACCGAGGACATCCTGCCCAAGGAAGTGCTGGCGAAGCTGACGCCCGAGTACGTCGCGCCGGTGGTGGCCTACCTGTGCACGGAGGAAAACCCCAACAGCGCTTCAGTTTTCGTGGTCGGCGGCGGCAAGGTGCAGCGCGTCGCGCTGTTCCAGAACGAGGGCGTCACCTACGACAAGCCGCCGACGGTGGAGGACATCGCCGCGCGGTGGGACGAGATCACCGACCTGTCCTCGGCCAAGCAGGCCGACTTCAAGCTGGGGTAAGCGCGTTGCGGCCGGGTGGTCAGCGAGTCAGGCGAGCAGTTCGCCGCGCAGGCGTTCCACGTCCGACTCGCTGACCCCCGCGTCGCGCAGATAGCCGTCCAGCGAACCGAATTGCTCGTCGATGGTGTGGCGTGCGGCGTCCAGGTACTCCGGGCGCACCCCGAGCACTCCGTCGGACAGCCGGGCCTCGGTGAACGTGACCACCTCCGGGGTGAGCTCGACGTCGGAGCGCTGCTTGATCATCTCGGAGATGTGTTCTCGGAGTTGGGGAACCGCGGTGTTGCTGCGCAGGTAGTCGGCGACGATGGTGTCGCGGTCGACGCCGAGCACCTCCAGCACCGTGGCTATCACGAAACCGGTGCGGTCCTTGCCCGCGAAGCAGTGAGTGAGCACCGAACGCCCGGCGGCCAGCAACGAGAACACCTGCCGCACAGCGCGTTGCGCCCCGTTGCGGGTCGGAAACTGGCGGTACTCGTCGATCATGTGGCGGACCGCGGCCTGGTTGACCTCTTCGTCGGACTGGACGGCGTCGCCTTCGAACAGGCGCCGGAACGCGTGTTCGTGCGGGGCCTCGTTGACGCCCGGTGCATCGTCGCCGAGGTCGGGCAGGGGGAGCCGATGGATCTCGATGCCGTCGGGAACCAGGCCCGGACCGCGCCGGGCGACTTCCTGATTCGCGCGCAGGTCGGCGACGTCGGTGATGCCCAACTCGCGCAGCGTGGCACGCCCGGCGTCGTCGAGCCGGCTCAGCTCACCGGACCGGAACAGCCGTCCGGGCCGCAGCGCGGGCGCACCGTCGGCGACATCGCGAAAGTTCCACGCGCCGGACAGTTCTCGCACCGCCTCGGTCATTCGCCGGTAACCGCCGCGGCGAAAGCGGACTGCTCGCGGCCGATCTCGGTGCGCGCGATGGTGCGCATGTGCACCTCGTCGGGTCCGTCGAAGATCCGCATGGCGCGGTGCCAGCCGTACAGGCGGGCCAGCACCGTGTCGTCGCTGACACCGGCGGCGCCGTGCACCTGGATCGCGCGGTCGATGACGTCGCACGCCACCTGAGGAGCCACCGCCTTGATCTGCGAGACGAGTAGGTGGGCGGCCTTGTTGCCGTGCTGGTCGATCGTCCACGCCGCCTTTTCGCAGAGCAGTCTGGCCTGGTCGATCTCGTTGCGGGACTTAGCAATTGCCTGCTGAACCAGGCCCTGGTCGGCCAGCGGCCGACCGAAGGCGATGCGGTTGTTCGCGCGGTGCACCATCAGCGCCAGGGCACGTTCGGCCCCACCGAGCGCCCGCATGCAGTGGTGGATGCGGCCGGGCCCCAGCCGGGCCTGGGCGATGGCGAAGCCGCCGCCCTCTTCGCCGAGCAGGTTGGTGGCCGGCACCCGCACGTTGTCGTAGCTGATCTCGCAGTGCCCGTGCTGGTCCTGCCAGCCGAACACCGGCGTGGAGCGCACCACCGTCACGCCCGGTGTGTCCATCGGCACCAGCACCATCGACTGCTGTTGGTGACTCGCGGCCTCGGGGTTGGTGCGGCCCATCACGATCAGGATCTTGCAGCGCGGGTCGGCCGCGCCGGAGGTCCACCACTTACGCCCGTTGATGACGTAGTCGGCGCCGTCGCGCACGATCGAGGTCTCGATATTGCGTGCGTCGCTGCTGGCGACGGCCGGCTCGGTCATCGAGAAGGCGCTGCGGATCTCGCCGGCCAACAACGGCTCCAGCCACTGCTTGCGCTGCTCCTCGGTGGCGAACAGGTGCAGAGTCTCCATGTTCCCGGTGTCCGGCGCCGCGCAGTTGACCGCTTCGGGGGCGAGTTCCAGGCTCCAGCCGGTCAGTTCGGCCAGCGGAGCGTATTCGAGGTTGGTCAAGCCCGACTCGGCCGGCAGGAACAGGTTCCACAGGCCGCGGTCCTTGGCCTTGGCCTTGAGTTCCTCGATGACGGGCGGAACGGTGTGATCGTTGGGGCCGGCCTCGTGGCGGTAGTTGTCGTAGACGGCCTCAGCCGGGAAGACGAACTCGGTCATGAAGTCGGACAACCGCTTGTGGTAGTCGGTGGCTTTGGCCGACATCGCGAAGTCCATGCCCGTCACGATAGGACACCTGTCGAGTCGCCGCGTTTGCGGTCGTCAGCGCAATGCTTACGCCGCGGTGAGAACGCGGTGGCGCGGGGGCACGATAGACGGCATGAGCGAATCCCGCCCCCCGCTGCCTCCGTTCAGCCACGAAACCGCGATGCAGAAGGTCCAGGCGGCCGAGGACGCCTGGAACACCTGCGATCCTGAGCGCGTCAGCCTGGCCTACACCGTCGATTCGCACTGGCGGAATCGAGAAGAGCACATCGTCGGCCGTGACGCGATTGTGGAGTTCCTGACGCGCAAGTGGCAGCGGGAGCTCGATTACTCGCTGCGCAAGAGTCTTTGGAGCTTTGACGGCAACCGCATCGCGGTGCGGTTCCAGTACGAATGCCACGACCAGTCCGGCCAGTGGTACCGCAGCTACGGCAACGAGCTGTGGGAGTTCACCGAGTCCGGACTGATGGCACGCCGCGAAGCCAGCATCAACGACGTGCCGATCGACGAATCGCAGCGGCGCTACTTCGGGCCACGCCCGGAGTCCGAATACGGCCACGAGATCCCGCTTTGGTAGCGCAATCAAGCCCGCGCACAACCGCGTCTTGTGACCTCACAACGGTGCGGGCGCTACTGCATTGCTTCGGGGCGGCGAAGCATCGACCGGGAGTGTCGAGCGGTCGGGGGTATCCCGCCGTGGGCGTTCGCGCGTCCATGGGGAAACCTGGTTAAGGTAGCCAAGCGCGCGGCCGAGCCGGCGCCACGCCCATCGGCAGGGACAGTACGGGAAAGTACGGAAAGTAGATGTACGCGCCATGACAAATGCGCAGACGACGGTAGGAGTGGTCGCCGAGTCCGGCGCCGACGAGCGACGGGTCGCGCTGGTGCCGAAGGCGGTCGCGTCGTTGGTGAGCAGCGGCGTAGCGGTGGTGGTCGAGTCGGGTGCGGGCGAACGGGCCCTGCTGCCCGACGCGCTCTACACCGAGGCCGGGGCCAGCATCGGGGACGCGTGGGCCGCCGACGTGGTGGTCAAGGTCGCGCCGCCGACCCAGGCCGAGGTCGCCAAGCTGCACAGCGGCCAGACGCTGATCGGTTTTCTCGCGCCACGCAACGCCGAGAACTCGATCGGCGCGCTCAAGCAGGCCGGCGTGCAGGCGTTCGCGCTGGAGGCCATTCCGCGGATATCCCGGGCCCAGGCGATGGATGCGTTGTCGTCGCAGGGCAACGTGTCCGGCTATAAGGCCGTGCTGCTGGCGGCCTCCGAGTCGACCCGGTTCTTCCCGATGCTGACGACGGCGGCCGGGACGGTGAAGCCCGCCACCGTGCTGGTGCTCGGCGTGGGTGTGGCCGGCTTGCAGGCGCTGGCGACGGCCAAGCGGCTGGGCGCGCGCACCACCGGCTACGACGTCCGCCCCGAGGTGGCCGACCAGGTGCGCTCGGTGGGCGCGCAGTGGCTTGAGCTAGGCATCTCAGAAACAATCACAGCCTCCGGTGAGGGCGGCTACGCCCGTGAGCTCACCGACGAGGAGCGCGCCCAGCAGCAAAAGGCGCTGGAAAAGGCGATCAGCGGCTTCGACGTGGTGATCACCACGGCGCTGGTCCCGGGACGCCCGGCACCGCGGCTGGTCACCGCGGCGGCGGTGGAAGCGATGAAGCCCGGCAGCGTGGTGGTCGACCTGGCCGGAGAGACCGGCGGTAACTGCGAGCTCACCGAGCCCGGACGGACGGTCGTCAAGCACGACGTCACCATCGCGTCGCCGCTGAACCTGCCGGCGACCATGCCCGAGCATGCCAGCGAGCTCTACAGCAAGAACATCACCGCACTGCTGGACCTGTTGATCAAAGACGGCAAGTTGGCCCCCGACTTCGACGACGAGGTCGTCGCGGACTCGTGCGTCACTCGCGACAAGGCGGAGGCCTAGATGTACGACGAGCTTTTGGCCAACCTGGCGATCCTGGTGCTCTCCGGATTCGTCGGGTTCGCGGTCATTTCCAAGGTGCCCAACACGCTGCACACGCCGCTGATGTCGGGCACCAACGCCATCCACGGCATCGTGGTGCTCGGCGCGCTGGTGGTGTTCGGCTCGGTCGAGCACCCGTCGCTGGCGGTGCAGATCATCCTGTTCGTCGCGGTGGTGTTCGGCACGCTGAACGTCATCGGCGGGTTCATCGTCACCGACCGGATGCTGGGCATGTTCAAGGGCAAGAAGAAACCCGTATCGGCCGCCACGGCCGAGAAGGAAGGGTCGGCGGCCAAATGAATTACTTGGTGATCGGCCTCTACATCATTTCCTTCGCCCTTTTCATCTACGGCCTGATGGGCCTGACCGGGCCCAAGACCGCGGTGCGGGGCAACCTGATCGCCGCGGTCGGTATGGCGCTGGCGGTGGCGGCGACCCTGATCAAGATCCGCCACACCGACCAGTGGGTGCTGATCATCGCCGGCCTGGTAGTGGGCGTCGTGCTCGGCGTCCCACCGGCCCGCTACACCAAGATGACCGCGATGCCGCAGCTGGTGGCGTTCTTCAACGGCGTCGGCGGTGGCACGGTTGCGCTGATCGCGCTCTCGGAATTCATTGAGACCAGCGGCTTTTCGGCTTTCCAGCACGGCGAGTCACCGACCGTGCACATCGTGGTCGCGTCGCTGTTCGCCGCGATCATCGGCTCGATCTCGTTCTGGGGATCCATCATTGCGTTCGGCAAGCTGCAGGAGATCATCTCCGGCTCGCCGATCGGCTTCGGCAGGGCGCAGCAGCCGATCAACTTACTGCTGCTGGCCGCCGCCGTGGCCGCCGCGGTGGTGATCGGGCTGCACGCGCATCCCGGCACCGGGGGGGCGCCGCTGTGGTGGATGGTCGGGCTGCTGGCCGCCGCGGGGGTGCTGGGGCTGATGGTGGTGCTGCCCATCGGTGGCGCCGACATGCCCGTGGTCATCTCACTGCTGAACGCGATGACCGGGCTCTCGGCCGCGGCCGCGGGCCTGGCGCTGAACAACACCGCGATGATCGTGGCGGGCATGATCGTCGGCGCGTCCGGCTCGATCCTGACCAACCTGATGGCCAAGGCGATGAACCGGTCGATCCCGGCGATCGTCGCCGGCGGCTTCGGCGGGGGCGGGGTCGCCCCGAGCGGCGGCGACGGCGGCGACAAGACCGTCAAGGCCACCTCGGCCGCCGACGCGGCGATCCAGATGGCCTACGCCAACCAGGTGATCGTGGTGCCCGGCTACGGCCTGGCCGTCGCGCAGGCCCAGCACGCCGTGAAGGACATGGCCGCCCTGCTGGAAGACAAGGGCGTGGAGGTCAAATACGCCATCCACCCGGTGGCCGGCCGGATGCCCGGGCACATGAACGTGTTGCTGGCCGAGGCCGAGGTCGACTACGACGCCATGAAGGACATGGACGACATCAACGACGAGTTCGCCCGCACCGACGTCGCGATCGTCATCGGCGCCAACGACGTCACCAACCCGGCGGCCCGCAACGACGCGTCCAGCCCGATCTACGGCATGCCGATCCTCAACGTGGACAAGGCCAAGTCGGTGATTGTGCTCAAGCGGTCGATGAACTCCGGTTTCGCCGGCATCGACAACCCGCTGTTCTACGGCGAGGGCACCAGCATGCTGTTCGGCGACGCGAAGAAATCGGTGACCGAGGTCGCCGAGGAACTCAAGGCGCTGTAACCGCGAACGGCGCCGGTGCGCTGGGAGTTTAGACGGGCGGGTACGCCGGCGGCGGGTATCCGTTTCCGTCGGTGACCCCGCGCAGGCCCCAGGTCAGGTACCGCATGAAGAACTCGATCTCGTCGCTTCCGTCGTAATCCGGACTCGGATCCATCGGCCCCACCTCTCGACTCATCTCGTTCGATGAGGAGTCTAGTCGCATACGCCTGCACGTGACACCCGGCGTTTTGCATAAACTGTCCAACCAGTTGATTGATAGCTATTCTGGCCGCACCGGCCCTGGCCTGGCCATACCGACGATAGTGAGAACAGATGCCCACCGACAGCGTCACCCCGAATGGGCTGACCCGGCGCGAAGAGCTGCTGAAGGTCGCGACGAAGCTGTTTGCTGCGCGCGGCTATCACGGGACCCGGATGGACGACGTGGCCGACGTGATCGGGCTGAACAAGGCGACCGTCTATCACTACTACGCCAGCAAGTCGCTGATCCTGTTCGACATCTACCGTCAGGCCGCCGAGGGCACCCTGGCCGCCGTGCACGACGACCCGTCCTGGACGGCGCGGGAGGCGCTCTACCAGTACACGGTCCGCCTGCTCACCGGCATCGCCAGCGATCCGGAACGGGCCGCGGTGTACTTCCAGGAGCAGCCGTACATCACCGAATGGTTCACCAGCGAGCAGGTCGCCGAGGTCCGTGAGAAGGAAGCCCAGGTCTACCACCACGTGCACGGCCTGATCGACCGCGGGATCGCCAACGGCGAGTTCTACCCGTGCGACTCACACGTGCTGGCGCTGGGCTACATCGGCATGACGCTGGGCAGCTACCGCTGGCTGCGGCCCAGCGGCCGGCGCTCGGCCAAGGAGATCGCCGCCGAGTTCAGCACCGCGCTGCTGCGCGGACTGATCCGCGACGAAGCCATCCGTACGACCTCCCCGCTGGGGCCTTAACCGCGCAGGTGCTTCTCGAGGACCCGACGTGGCCGCACCTCGCTGTCGACGAAGTCGCGGTAAGCCGTTGCCGCTCGCGAGCGTAAGCACACGGCGAGATTGCGGTCGATTTTTCGCACTGTGCTTACGCTCGCGAGCGATCGCGCTCGGGGACGCCGGAAGTTATGGACTAGTGTCTAGAAAAGTTGTCCAGGGTTTTCAGGGACGGAGACTGTCATGGCGATCCGTGTCGCGCACGTCGGTACCGGGAATGTCGGAGGGTTGGCCCTCGCCGAACTCATCACCAACCCGCAGTTCGAACTGACCGGGGTGTGCGTTTCCACGCCCGAGAAACTGGGCAAGGACGCCGGCGAACTGTGCGGCGTCGGCCTGGACACCGCTGTTGTCACGGGCGTCAGGGCCGTCAACGACCTGGACGCGATCATCGCCGCCAAGCCCGACTGCGTCGTCTACTGCGCGATGGGCGACACCCGGTTGCCCGAGGCGATGGCCGACGTGATGCGCATCCTGGCCGCCGGCATCAACGTCGTCGGCTCCTCACCGGGGCTGCTGCAATACCCTTGGGGTGTCATGCCCGACAAGTACATCGCCCGCGTGGAAGACGCTGCCCGGCAAGGCAATTCGAGCATTTTCATCAGCGGCGTCGACCCTGGGTTCGCCAACGACCTGATCCCGTTCGCGCTCGCCGGCACCTGTCAGCGCATCGAGCAGGTGCGCTGCATGGAGATCCACGACTACGCGTCGTACAACGGGACCGAGGTGATGGACTACATGGGATTTGCCAAGCCCATGGACGAGATCCCGATGCTGCTGCAGCCGGGCATTCTCAGCATCGCGTGGGGCACCGCGATCCGTCAGCTGGCGGCCGGCCTCGGCATCGAGGTCGACGAGATCACCGAGTCCTACCAGCGCGAGCCCGCACCCGAGGATTTCGACATCGCGGTCGGCCGCGTGGCCAAGGGCACCGTGGCCGTGCTGCAGTTCGAGATTCGCGGCATGGTCAAGGGCCATCCGGCCATCGTCATCGAACACGTTACCCGCTTGCGGCCGGACCTGCGTCCCGACCTGCCCCAGCCCGCCTCCGGCGACGGGTCGTACCGCGTCGAGATCACCGGCGAGCCGTCGTACGCGGTCGACATCATCCCGAGCAGCCGCAAGGGCGACCACAACCACGCGGCGATCGCCGGTGCCGCGGGCCGCGTCGTCAACGCCATCCCCGCGGTGATCGCGGCGCCGCCGGGCATCCGGACCACCCTCGATTTGCCGCTGGTAACGGGCAAAGGCCTTTACGCACCAAGCACTTTGGTGACCACCTAAATCGAAAGGAGACCAACATGGGTCGGGTAGACGGCAAGGTAGCGCTGATCAGTGGTGGCGCCGGCGGTATGGGCGCCGAAGACGCGCGGCTGCTGGTCGAGGAGGGCGCCAAGGTCGTGATCGGTGACATCCTGGACGACCAGGGCAAGGCGCTGGCCGACGAGATCGGCGACTCGGCGCGCTACGTGCACCTCGACGTCACCCAGCCCGATCAGTGGGACGCCGCCGTCGCCACCGCAATCGGTGAATTCGGCAAGCTCAACGTGCTGGTCAACAACGCAGGTACCGTCGCGCTCGGTTCGCTGAAGAATTTCGATCTGGCCAAGTGGCAGAGGGTGATTGACGTCAACCTGACCGGGACCTTCCTGGGCATGCGGGTCGCGGTCGAGCCGATGATCGCGGCCGGGGGCGGCTCGATCATCAACGTGTCGTCCATCGAGGGGCTGCGCGGCGCGCCCATGGTGCACCCCTACGTCGCGTCCAAGTGGGGCGTTCGTGGGCTGGCGAAGTCGGCGGCATTGGAGCTGGCGCCGCACAACATTCGGGTGAACTCGGTGCACCCGGGGTTCATCCGCACCCCGATGACCGCCCACCTGCCCGAGGACATGGTGACGATCCCGCTCGGGCGTCCGGGCGAGGTTCGGGAAGTCGCGACGTTCGTACTTTTCCTGGCCAGCGACGAGTCGTCCTACTCCACCGGCAGCGAGTTCGTGATGGACGGCGGCCTGGTCACCGACGTGAATCACAAGGAGTTCTAGGGCGGTGCTATAACCGCGAGCATGCTGCGCAGCCTGGCGAGCCTGGTCGGATCGAACCACGTCGTCACCGACCCCGACGTGCTGGCGGCGCGCAGCGTCGACCACACCGGCCGGTACCGGGGCAGGGCGAGCGCGCTGGTGCGGCCGGGCACGGCCGAGCAGGTCGCCCAGGTGCTGCGGGTGTGCCGGGACGCCGGGGCGCATGTGACGGTGCAGGGCGGCCGGACCTCACTGGTGGCCGGCACCGTTCCCGAGCACGACGACGTGTTGTTGTCCACCGAACGACTGCACGCCGTCGGTGAGGTCGACACCATGGAGCGGCGCATCGAGGCCGGCGCCGGAGCCACCCTGGCCGCGGTCCAACGGGCCGCCGGCGCGGCCGGTTTGGTGTTCGGCGTGGATCTGGCGGCCCGCGACACCGCGACCGTCGGGGGGATGGCGTCGACGAACGCGGGCGGCCTGCGCACGGTCCGCTACGGCAACATGGGCGAACAGGTGCTCGGCGTGCAGGTGGCCCTGCCCGACGGCACGCTGCTGCACCGGCACAGCCGGGTTCGCCGGGATAACACCGGCTATGACCTGCCGGCGCTGTTCGTGGGCGCTGAGGGCACTCTGGGCGTCATCACCGAGCTGGAGCTGCGGTTGCACGCCACCCCGGAGCACCGGGTGACGGCGATCTGCGGGTTCGCCGACCTCGACGCGCTGGTGGCCGCCGGGCGCACCTTCCGCGACGTGGACGGCATCGCCGCCCTGGAGTTGATCGACGGCCGCGCCGCCGCGCTGACCGAGGAGCACCGCGGCGTCGGCTCCCCGGTCGCCGGCGACTGGCTGCTGCTGATCGAATTGGCCGCCGATCATGACCAGACCGAGCGGCTCGCCGAATTGCTCGACGATGTGCCGATGCGTGCCGATCCCGCGGTCGGCGTGGATCTTGTTGCGCAGCAACGGTTGTGGCAGGTGCGCGAATCGCTGGCCGAGGTGCTCGGCGTGTACGGGCCCCCGCTGAAGTTCGATGTCTCGCTGCCGCTCTCGGCGATCAGTGAATTCGAAACTCACGCGGTCGATTTGGTGCACACCCATGCCCCCGACGCGCTGCCGGTGCTGTTCGGCCACATCGGTGAGGGCAACCTGCACCTGAATGTGTTGCGCTGCCCGGCCGACCGGGAGCGGGCGCTGTATGAGCCGATGATGGAGCTCATCGCGCGATCCGGCGGCAACGTCAGCTCCGAGCACGGCGTCGGTAGCCGCAAACGCCCCTACCTCGCCATGTCACGCGATGCCGCCGACATCGCCGCGATGCGCACGATCAAGGCCGCGCTGGACCCGAGCGGATTTCTGAATGCGGCGGTGCTGTTCGACTAGCTGCCCTTGATGCCCACCGCGTGCCGCAGCTGCGCCAGGAACTGATCGGCGTCATCGCTGCGCACGATGTAGTGCGAGATCGCGATCCGGATCACCGTCGCCGCCTTCACCGCCGCGTTGGGACCGGGCATATGCCGCTGTAGGCCCTCGCGCATCTGCGGGATGACCCAGGAGAACTGCGCGATGGTGTGCTCGGGCTCGACGTCGACCATGCGCACACCGGAGTACGAATGCTGGTATTCGACGATGAACCGCAGCACGGCGTCGAGCTTGTCCACGCCCTTCAGGCCCGCGGTGGCCTTCACCAATCCACTTTCGAAGATCTGGCGCTCGTAGGCCGAAAACGCCGACAGCAGCTCCTCTTTGGAGGCGAACCAGCGATACAGCGTCGGGCGGGAGACCCCCGCCTGGGTGGCGACGTCGGACAGGCTGAGCTTGGTCTTGCCGTTGCGGCCGAGCACCTCGGCGGTGGCCGCCAGGATGCGCTGACGCGTCGAGGTGTCGGTTTCGGCGAACGTCGTCGCACGGGCCGGCTGGCTCATGATTCAAACTTTTCGAAGTAGCGCGCAGGTGTCATGGTCATTCGCTCCCACGTTAGGCCCGAGGCGGGCGCCGGCGCACCAGCACCGACTGCTGGATGGCGCCGACGGCGCCCTGCTCGTCGAACAACGTGCCGATGGTCGTCCCGATACCGTCCGGCCCGTAGCTGGTCTCCGCCCGAATTCCGATCCAGTCGCCGTCGGGCACACGAAACACGTGCACGGCCAGATCGGTGTTGAGGAACGTCCACTTGGTGATGTCCAGCTTGCTGCCGATGCCGTTGGCGCAGTCGGCCACCGCGAACAGCCGTTCCAGCTGCGTCATCGATTCGCCGTTGACCAGGTCGACGGTCGGACTGATCCAGGACTCGCCGGGGCCGTGGCTCAGCGGCTCGGTCAGCCACAGCCATTCGAGGCTGTGCACGTAATTGCGGTCCCAGTCCCGCGCCTTGAGGTTGCGGTTGAAGGCCTCGGTCCTCGGTCGGGGCAGGGCAGCGGCGGCGTGCGCCAAAGACCGTGTGTCCTGGTGCTGCAACCGCCACCCGGTGGCGCGTGCCACCGGCCGCGGTGTGCCGTCGGGCCCGGGGGCCAGCATCTCGGCGCCGAGCAGTTCGATCTGCTTGCCGGGGCGTTGCACCTCCGCGTGCACCCACAGGTCGCCGTCGGCCGGCACCCCGCCCAACAGGTCGATGACGACCCGGGACAGGCGGGTGTCGTCGCGCTGCTCGCACCGCTCAAGCGCCCGCACCAGCAGCGCCGACACCGGACCCCCGTGCTGGATGGCCGCCGACCAGGTGCCGCGCGCCAGATCGGTCGCCCGGAACTTCTCGCCCAGCGCGGCGTCGTCATCGCCGGCCGACTCGATCAGCTCGTAGTAGGCGTCGGTCATCGTCAACCTCTCGGGTCAGGGCAGGCCGGCGCCGGGAGTGGTCACCGTGACGGCATCCAGCCGGGAAAGCCGGGTGCCGACCAGGCGCTGAGGATAAGCCTCCGTGCTCGACAACAGAAACAGGGTCCGTCGCTGCGGCCCGCCGAGTGCGCAGGCGATGGCGACCCGGTTGCCCATGTCGATGCGGTCGGTGACGGTGCCGCCCGCCACGATCCGCTCGAACTGATGGGCCAGCGTCATCGACGCCCACACCCCGCCCTCGGCGTCCAGCGCGATGCCGTCGGGCGGACCGTCCAGGCCGTCGGCGAAAACCCGGCGGTCGGACAGTGCGCCGTCGTCGGCGATGGAAAACGCGGTCAGCCGCCGGCCCGTCGATTCGGCGACGATCAGCGTCCTGCGATCCGGGGTGATCGCCATGCCGTTGGGGAAGTCGAGATCTTCGGCCACCACGGCGGCACCGTCGTCGGGGTCCAGACGAAGGATGGCCCCGCCGTGCAACGCCTGGCAGCCGATGTAGGCGCGGCCCGCGTCGTCGATGACCATGTCGCCGAGGCTGGCCGGCGCCAGGTCGGCGAGATCGGCGATGGGGACCACGGTTTCGCCGTCATAGCGCAGCACCTGCCGGTGCTCGGTCGAGGCGATCAGCAGCGACCCGTCGGGCCGGAAGCCCAAACCCGACGGTGAGTGACCGGGCACCGGCAGCGTGGTCAGCGAACCACTCATGGTCGCGGTGTGGACGGCCTCGCCCAGCATGTCGGAGAACCACAGCAGGCCCTCGAACCAGCGCGGGCCCTCACCGAAGCAGAATCCGTTGGCCAGCGGCTCGGGAATCATCCGTGCCCGCTGTCGGCAAATCGGCCCGCTTTACAAAACACCGAAAAAGTGTCATGCACCGCGGGTACCGGTGTCAATCCGCCGAGCGGGCGGGCTCGCGCGCCAAGGCCCGCTGGTAGGTGTCGACCTCGGCCGGATTGCGCTGGCGCGCCGTCTTGTTAGCCGAGCTTTACAAATCTTACTGAGAGTGTCACGCTGAGCGCTGAGCCGCGAGCGCGAGAGGTGGAGTGGGTTGACGAAGGCGCCTGAGGATTCCGCGCAAACCGAATGGACTGTACAGGGCCTGCTGGACTTGTTCGACGTCCGGGAGGATGGGGACGACCGGTTCACCGGTGAGACCGGCATCGCGGTGGGCGACGAACGCCAGGTGGTGGAGGGCACCCAGGTGCTCGCGCAGGCGATTGTCGCGGTGGCCAAGCGATTTCCCGACAAGTCGGTGCGCTCGGCGCACGCGGTCTTCTCCCGCGCCATCACGGTCGGCCCGCCCATCGAACTGGTTCTCGACGTCGTGGCCGAAGGCCGCTCCACCGCCACCGCGGTGGTCGCCGTGCATCAGAATGGCCGGCGCTGCCTGAGCATCACCGCGCTGGCCGACGTCCCGACCGACGACGTCATCCGCCACCACCTGCCGCTCCCCGATGTCGCCGGCCCGGCGGACGCCAACCACTCGCCGATGCCGATGGTGGGCCGCGAGCTGCGCCTGGTCGACGTCGTCGAAGTCAACAGCCCCGACGAGGTCGGCCCGCCGGAGCTCTACGCGTGGCTGCACTACGACCCGATCCCCACCCGCGACGAGCTGGCCAAGGCGCTGCTCGCGTACTTCACCGGGCATCTGGGCATTTCCACCACGATGCGCGCGCATGAGGGCATCGGTACCGCACAGGCGCACCTGACCGTGTCCACCGCGCCAATAAGCATCTCGGTCGCGTTCCACGAACCGGTGGACTGGACCGGGTGGCTGCTCTACACGCACGAGAGCACCCAGGTCGGCGCGGGCATGTCGTACGTGCGCGGCACCGTGCACGCGCAAGAAGGTGAGCTGCTGGCCTCGTTCGCCCAGGAGGCGCTGATCCGCCCGCTGCGCACCAGCGACACGGCGATCGACTCACGCGCGCGGTTCTAACGACCATGCGGTTCACCATCACCCACCCGATGCACAGCCATCCGTACAACCCGGAGCTGGTCAGTGGGGACGGTATCGGCAAAGTGGCCTCGGCTGCCGAGACGGCCGGGATTCACGGTTTCGGCTTCACCGATCACCCGGCGCCCTCGCAGCGGTGGCTTCAGGCGGGCGGACACGATGCGTTGGATCCGTTCGTCGCATTGGGTTTCGCGGCGGCGACGACGTCCACGCTGCGGCTGATCCCCAACATCGTGGTGCTCCCGTACCGAAACCCGTTCGTGGTGGCCAAGTCCGGCGCCACCCTGGACCTGCTGTCGGGTGGGCGATTCACGCTCGCGGTCGGCGTGGGCTACCTCAAGCGCGAGTTCGCGGCCCTGGGGGTGAGCTATGACGAGCGTGCCGAGCTGTTTGAGGAATCTTTGCAGGTGATTCGGGCCATCTGGACTGGCGACGATATCTCGTTCGAGGGCAAGCACTTCAGCGCGCGCGGCATCACCGCCCATCCCCGGCCGGTCAGCGATCCGCATCCGCCGATTTGGATCGGGGGAAACACGTCGTCCTCGCGGCAGCGGGTGGCCCAGTACGGTGACGGGTGGTGCCCATTTCCCGCGCCGCCCCAGTTGGCCCAGACGGCCGGCACCGCCGCCATCGACTCCGTGCAGAAGTTGGCCGATGGCATCGATGACCTGCGACGCAGATGCGATGCGGCGCAACGGGATTGGTCGACGATCGACATCACATTCACCAACTTCGAGGGCGGCGGCCCCGCCGACGACGACTTCAACGCCGACGCCTACCTGGAGGGCCTGGACGAGCTGGCGAAGCTGGGCGTGACCTGGGTCAGCATCGGACTGCCCGGCGACAGCATGACGCACGCGCTGGAGACGCTCGACCGGTTCCGCACCCTGGTCGTCGACGCGGCGTAGCTGGATCACGGACGTCAAATGGACTTCTCCCGTGTGGTGCTCTCACCCGAGGATCAGGACTTCTTCGACCGGACCCGGGCGTTCATTGCCGAACACGTCACCGATGACGTGCGGCGGCGTGATCGAGAGACAGGCGAAAACTTCAGTGAGCCAGTGCATTTAGCGCTGGGCAAAGCGGGTTACCTGGCGTCGGATTACAAACTGGAAGCCGAAGGGGGATTCAATCCGGTGCGCCGGCGAATCTTCCACCTCGAGATCGGTCGTGCCCACACCCCGTGGTTCCACTGGGGCACCACGGCGGTCGTCGCGCGGTTGGTGAAGCAATTCGGGGCACCCGAACTCGCCGACGCGATCCTGCCGGGCGTGCTGTCCGGCGAGATCCGGCTCTGCCTGGGCTACACCGAGCCCGAAGGCGGGTCCGACGTCGCCACCTGCAAGACCCGGGCCGTGCGGGAGGCGGACGGATCGAGCTGGGTCATCAACGGCTCCAAGATGTTCACCTCGAACGCGCAGAACGCCCAGTACGTCTTCCTGCTCACCAACACCGATCCGCAGGGACGCAAACACAAGAACCTCACCATGTTCCTGGTGCCGCTGGATTCGGAGGGTATCGAGATCCAGGGCATCCGCACGCTGGACGGCGACCGCACCAACATCGTGTACTACAGCGACGTACGGGTCGATGACCTCTACCGGATCGGTGAGGTCAACGGCGGCTGGACGGTGATGCGGTTCGCCCTCGATGCCGAACACGGCATCACCGACCCGCAAGCCATGGCCTGCAGAACATTTCGATGCTGTCAGAGCACGGCCACCTGATGGCCGAGGCGGCCGACGGCGTCGCGGCGGTGCTGTCGACACCCGATGCGGCCGGCCGGCGCCCGATCGACGACGACGCGATCAGATACCGGCTCGGGCGCAGCATGGCCCGCATCGAGGCGGCCATGTCGACGCCCGGGATGTACGGTCGGGTGGCGCTCATTCAGACCATGCGTGAAGTCTCCCAGGAACTGATGGACCTGCTCGGGACGGCATCGGCACTGCCCGCCGATGCAACGGGGTCCGCCGACGACGGCGGGATCGAGTTCATCTTCCGGCACGCCGTGCCCGCCGGCATCTACGGCGGCACCATGGAGGTGTTCCGCAACATGATCGCCCAGCACGAGCTGGGGCTCGGGCGTCCTAGCTACGGCCGCTGACCGGCAGCTCGGCCGTCATCTCGACGCAGGTGTCGTCGAAACTGAGGAAACCTCGGATGGGCAGGCTTTCCGGCGGCGGGCCAAGATAGCTCCACGCGACGTCCTCGACGTACTGGTCGCCCCCGACGTACGACCAGTACGTCGCAAAGCCCTTGTAATTGCAGTAGCTCTGCGTTTCGGAGCGCCGCAGCAGGTCGGTGCGCACGTGTGCCGGATCAACGTAAAGCCGTGGGGCCAGCGATGTCTCGAACAGAATCATGGTGTCGTCGGTGTCCACCAGGGTGGTGCCGCCGACACGGACGCGCAGGCGGCGGCGCGTCGGACGGCAGTCGACGCGGTGATAGGGGTTGGGTGGGTAGTGCACCAGCGTGCGCCCCTCTTCCAGCCAGGTGTCGACCGCTTCCCAGGGCACCTGGACGAAACCCGGCGCCTCGGGTTCCGGCTGGCTGGGCAGGTCGCCGACGTCGGCGGCCGCGAAGGCGTAGCTCAACGGCCGGCCACGCCGGTGCACCAGCAGCGCCCGCTCGGTGTCGATCACCACCCGCCCGTCCTTGATGGCCTGCACCCGCCGGGGATGCGGCTCGACGTAGACGACGTCGTCGGGTATCGCGGGCGAGAAGCGCCCGGCCGGATCGTTGCTGAGCGGACCACGCCCGGCCACCAGAGTCATGCGTGCAAGCCTATAAGCCGACGAGCGTGTGCCCTATGGACCGCATTGGGGCAGTTCCGGTGCATCGGGCCCACACTCGGCCGCTTAGGGTGAATCCATGGCGGGACCGGTAGCAGGCGTCAAGGTCGTCGAACTCGGGGTCTGGGTGGCCGGGCCGGCCGCCGGCGGCATCCTGGCGGATTGGGGCGCCGACGTGATCAAGATCGAACCGCCGACCGGTGATCCGGGGCGCATGTTCGGCCGCATGCTGGGCTGCGATCTGGGCCTGAACCCGCCGTTCGAGATGGATAACCGGTCCAAGCGCAGCGTCGTACTGGACCTCGGCACCGAGGCGGGCCGCGCAACCGCCTTCGAATTACTTTCCGACGCAGATGTTTTCCTGACGAATGTGCGACCCGGCGCGTTGCAACGTCTTGGCCTCGACTTCGATTCGGTGGCGGCCGAAAACCCCCGTTTGGTCTATGGGCTCATCACCGGCTACGGCGAAAGCGGGCCGGACGCCGACCGCGCCGCGTTCGATGTGGCCGCGTTCTGGTCCCGGGCCGGGGTGGCCCACCTGCTCACCCGGCCCGGCGACACGCCACCGTTTCAGCGCGGCGGCATGGGCGACCACTCCGCCGGGATGACGCTGGCGGCCGCCGTATGCGCGGCACTGCTGGCGCGGGAACGCACCGGGGCGGGTCAACTGGTGACCACCTCGCTCTACCGGCAGGGCGCCTACACGGTGAGCTTCGACCTCAACACCTATCTGATGAGTGGGCAGCCGATCGCGATCGGCCAGCGCGAAACGATGGGCAACCCGTGCATGAACAACTACGCCGCCTCCGACGGGCGCCGGTTCTGGATTGTCGGCCTGGAGCCCGAGCGGCATTGGCCGGCGTTGTGCCGCGCGGTGAGCCGGCCCGAGTGGCGCGACGATCCCCGGTTCGCCGACGCCCGCGCCCGGGCGGCCAACTCGGCAGCGCTGATCGCCGCGCTGGATGACATCTTCGCGACGCGCCCGCTCGACGAGTGGGCGGAGGTTTTCGCCGGCGAACCGGACTTCTTCTGGTCACCGATCAACACCCTTGAGGACGTCGTCGCCGACGAGCAGTTCCACGCCGCGGGTGGAATTGTGTATGTGCCCGACGGCGCTGACGAACAAGCCGCCGTGCCGATGGTGGCCACACCGGCGGATTTTCATGGGACGCCGTGGGCACCGCGTTCTGCGGCACCGCAACTCGGGCAGCACACCGAGGAGGTCCTGGCCGACCTCGAGGCACGCCGAGGTTCTTGACGGGCCGCCAGGAGCTTTACAAAATTCGCCGGAAGTGTCACGCTGTCCGGTGAGTCGCATCGCCCGGGGCGTGATGCGGCTGCAGTCCCTGAGAAAGCCCATGACAAGCGCTTGAGACCCGCCAGCGAACTGGTGGTGAGGATTGGATCGATGGCCGCTCCCACATTCGACGTCAGCAAGAGCAGCGCTGCGAAAGCAACTCGCGCAAACGGCGAGGGCCTGCGTTACCGCCTCGACGTCGTCGCGGCCAGCGCCGTCGATGTCGTCCAGTCGGCCGGCGGCTGGCTCTACGACCGGGCCATGGCCGGTTGGGAAGTGACCGTGCTGCTGCCGCGGGCCTGCGACACCCGGTCGCTGCGGATCCTGGGAGTGCGGGCATCCGACCTCGAATCGGAGGTCGCCGGGTTGGGCGCGGGCCCGACGAGCCTGGCCGTCAGCGCCGAGGCGTTCACCGCCGACACGCGGGTGCGTGACGCGGTGCTCGAGTCGCTGGACAGCCGGTTGATCGAGGTCGCCCTGTGGGGTGAGGGATGGCCGCTGGGCGTGAATCGTGCGACGACCCGCGCCCAGCATCTGCTCAGCGGTGCGGCCCGCATGTTCAAGGGCTATGCCCTTGCGGCGGCGGGGATTCCGGGCGCCACGGTCGATGCCACCGAGACGCTGCTGTGCGACGTCGGCTCGGGGGCCGACTCAGAGCTGATCCGGCTCGACTAGACCATGAAGAAATACTTCGGACACACCCTGCTCTACCTGCACGAGACGATCTCGCTGGGATCCGGCCGAAGCGAGGGGTTCACCGAGATCTTCGCCGACACCTATCAACCGATGATGGAGCAACTCGGTGCCCGGCTGTTCGCGATCTGGGAATCTACGCCGTACAACGGTCACTGGCCGCAGGTGACGGTCATCTGGGAGATCGACGGCTTCGCCGATTACGCCAGGATCGGCGCCGCACAGGCCCGCGGCGGCAGCCACGAGGCGGCGTGCGGCAAATGGTCGGCGTTCCTGGCTGACGCTGGCGCCTCGGGGGAGGGGCGCATCATGTACCCCGGGCCCAGCAACAAGACGCTCACCCAGCTGCGGGAGGCCAATTTCACTGCGCCGCTGGTGATTCAAGAGATCATGCAAACCAAGCCGGGACGCCAGGACGACTACATCCGCGAACTGGAGCGGCTCTACGTTCCGTGGTCGGAACGTACCGGTAAGCGCTGGCTCGGTTCGTTCACCACCACCTTCCGCTACAACGAGGTCATCCACTACTGGGCACTGGACGGCGGCTGGGACTGCTTCGCCGAGCACTATCCGTCTTGGAAAGAGAGCCCACCGGCCGAGATCGTCACGTGGATGAGCGTGGCTCCCGCGTTGCGGGACGGCTGGGAGGATTCCATCCTGCAGGCCCTGCCGCCATCGCCCCTGCAGTGACGAAGCGACGCAACCAGTTGAACGCCGACGACTTTCACTACGATCCCTTCGACGCGGCGGTGATGACCAACCCGTTGCCGTACTACCGCGTCCTGCGTGACCATCATCCGGTGTACTACATGCCGCAGTGGGACACGTTCGCGCTGTCGCGCTTCCAGGACATCTGGACGGTGCTGGAAGTCAACAACGGCACGTTCGTCGCCTCGGAAGGAACGCTGCCGGCGGCATCGGTGCTGGCGCAGCACAACAGCGGGCCGGTGGACGACCCGCCGCTGCACCCGCTGCCGTTTCACGCCGTGTTCGACGCCGACCTGTACGGCGAGATCCGGCGCACCCACTCCCGGCCGTTTCGGCCGCGGTCGGTCACCGACCTGGAGGGCCGGATCCGCACGCTGGCCAACGAACGCCTCGACGCGCTGCTGCCGGGCGGTTCGTTCGACCTGACCCAGGACTACGGCGGCATCGTGGTGACCGCCATCGTCTGCGAATTGCTCGGCATCCCAACCGATCTCGCTCCTCAGGTGCTTGCCACGGTCAACGCCGGCAGCCTCGCCCAGCCCGGCGTCGGCGTGGATACCGGGCAGGCGCGGCCCAACTATTTCGAATATCTGCTGCCCGCGGTGGCGCGCCGCCGCGCCGATCAGTCCGGCGAGCCGCTCGACGTGGTCGACGGTCTGCTGGGCTATCGGCTACCGGACGGCAGCGCACTCGATGACATGGAAGTCGCGACCCAGATGCTGTGCATCTTCATCGGGGGAACCGAGACGGTGCCCAAAATCGTCGCCCACGGCCTGTGGGAACTCAGCCGGCGGCCCGACCAGCTGGCCGCCGTGCGCGCCGACCTGGACAACAACGTGCTCGTCGCCCGCGACGAGATGATCCGCTTCTGCGCGCCGGCGCAGTGGTTCGCGCGAACGGTGCGCAAGCCCTTCGAGATCCACGGCCATACCCTGAATCCGGGCCAGCGCGTCATCACCCTGCTCGCATCGGCCAACCGCGACGAGCGCGAATACCCCGAGCCCGACGAATTCATCTGGAATCGGCCGATCCGTCGCTCGCTGGCGTTCGGCCGTGGCCAACACTTCTGCATCGGATACCATCTGGCGCGGCTGGAAGTGGCTGTGCTGCTGGCCGAATGGCTTCGCCGGGTGCCCGACTACACGATTCAGACCGAGGCCGCCACCCGGCTGCCGTCCAGCTTCCAATGGGGCTGGAACAACATTCCGGTGGAGGTCTGACGTGTGGTCCTATCGGATCATCGCCCCATATCTGTTCGAGCGCACCACGATCGACGACAAGACACCCGAGTGCCTGGCCGACGGGCAGGTGCTGCTGCGGTTCCTGGCCGCCGGTGTCTGCGGCAGCGATCTGCCGGCCTTTCGCGGTGCCAAAGGCCGGATCCCGGGTGATGACGGCCGAAGCGGCCCGGAGAAAGACGGCTTTCCCATCCACGAGGTCGCCGGTGAGGTGATCGCCAGCCGGCATACCGCACACCGTCCCGGAGATCACGTCGTCGGCTGGGCGTCCGGGTTCGACGGAATGATGGAACGCATCGTCAGCGACGGTGACGGGCTGGCACCCTACGATCCGGCGCTGACCCCCGCCCAGGCGGTCGGGCTGCAACCGCTGGCCTGTGTTCTCTATGCCTGCGAGCAACTCGGCGACCTGGCCGGCCGGCACGTCGCGATCATCGGTCAGGGATCGATCGGCCTGCTGTTCTCGTACGTCGCCAAGGCGGCCGGCGCGCGACGCGTCACCGGAGTCGACCCGATCGATCGTCACGATCTGGCCAGGGCTTTCGGGGTCGACGACGCGGTGCGCGCCACCAGCGACCGCTGGGTCAGCCGACTTGGGCCCGCCGACCGCGCCGACGTCGTCATCGAGGCCGTCGGCCACCAGGTCGCCACCCTGAACCACGCCATCGACGCCGCCGCCCCGGGCGGCACCGTGTTCTATTTCGGTGTCGCCGACGACGAGATGTATCCGATCAGCATGCGGGCGATGCTGCGCAACAACCTGACACTGAAATCCGGTGTGACGCTGGACCGGCGGCGAATGCTGGAGCTGGCCGGCAAGTTCGCCGCCGAGCACCCCTGGCTGCTGGGCACCTACCTCACCCACACGTTCGGACCCGACGCGGTGCAGGACGCCTTCGACCTGGCCTGCCGGCCGGTCGCCGACCGGGTCAAGATCGCGATCGCCGGATGAGCCGACCATGACGGACGCTTCGCCGAGCAACCTGCAGCTGGCGCTGAGCCGCAAAGCCCCGATATTCGGCGGCTGGATCACCGGGCCGACGGCGCTGGGCCCCGAGGAATTCGCCCGCGCCGGTTACGATTACGTCGGCTTCGATGCCCAGCACGGCTATCTCGACGACGCCGACATCGCCGGCATCTTGCGCCACATCGAGCACGTGCCCGTCGGCACCGTGGTGCGGCTGCCCAACGCCGACGCGGCACCGATCGGGCGGGTGCTCGACGCCGGTGCCGACGCCGTCATCATCGCGATGATCGAGTCGGCGGCCCAGGCCGCCGCGGCGGTGGCCGCCACCCGCTACCCGCCCCGCGGTGTGCGCAGCTTCGGTCCGCTGCGCGCCAGCCTGGGCCACGACCCCACCGCCCACGAGTCGCGGGTCAGCGTCTTCGCGATGATCGAGACCGCGGCGGCGCTGTCCGGCATCCACGAGATCTGCGCCGTCGACGGCCTGACCGGAATCTACGTCGGCCCAGCCGATCTGGCCATCTCGCTGGGCGCCGGTGTGATCGGCGCCACCCGGCATCCCGACGTGCTCGACGCGATCGTGCGCGTTCATCGGGCGGCCTCGGACGCGGGGCTGGTCACCGGCATTCACGCCGGCGACGGCAAAACGGGCAAGGCCATGGCGCAGCTGGGATTCGGCATGATCACGCTGGCCGCCGAGTCGCAAGCGCTGCGGCGGGGAGCCACCGAACACCTGCGCGAGGCGACCCGATGACGGGTGACGACCACGCAAGGCCGCGGCCTGCTGGCCGGCTACGCCCTGGGCGACAGCCCCGAAGAGAGTCCAGCATGAACCAACGCGTCGCACTGGTGACCGGCGCCGCCGGCGGACAAGGCCGGGCCATCGCCAAACGATTGCGGGACAACGGCTTTGCGGTTGCCGCGTGCGACCGGCGAACCGACGAACTCGTCACCGCCGTCGGTGACGCGGGCGACGACGGCATGATCGCCCTCGAGCTCGACGTCACCTCGCCCGAGCAGTGGGACATTGTGGTCGCCGAGGTCGTCGGGCGCTTCGGATCGCTGAGCACCCTGGTCAACTGCGCGGGCATGCTGCACCGCGCGTCACTGACCGAAGAGACCGCCGAGGGCTTCGAAACCGCCTGGCGGGTCAACTGCCTGGGCCCGTTTCTCGGGATGCGCGCGGCGTTACCAGTGTTGCGCGCGGCGCCCAAGGCGTCGATCGTCAACATCTGCAGCACCGGAGCGATCCGGCCCTTCCCGCAGCACAGCGCCTACGGGTCATCGAAGTGGGCGCTGCGCGGCCTCACCCAGACCGCCGCGGCCGAACTCGCACCCTGCGGCATCCGGGTCAACGCCGTCTTCCCCGGACCGATCGCCACATCGATGCTCGACGAGCTCACCCAGACACGGCTCGCCGAGGCGTCGATGTTCGGGCGGATCGGCGAGGCTCGTGAGGTCGCCGACGCGGTGGCCTTCCTGGTGTCCGACGAGGCGTCATTCATCACCGGGTCCGAACTCATCATCGATGGTGGGCAATGCCTGCAGATCCGATGAGCGTCGGCATCATCGACACCGACCGGGGGACCCGATGACAGAACTCGACGGCGCCGATCGCCTCGATCCGGCGCTGCGTGACGTCGCGACGACTCGCACCGAATTCTCCGTGCCCGCAATCCAACTCATCCGCGGACCGTTCAACGAGCGGCGCCGGCTGACCGCCGAGCAGACCGATGCGCACGGGGTCCGGATCGTCGAGGGCAGCGTGCCGACGCCGGCCGGCGGCATCCGGGTGCGCATCTATCGCGGCGGGCCCGCGGACCGGGCGCCGGTCGTGGTGTACTGCCACGCCGGTGGTTTCGCGCTGGGCAACCTGGACACCGATCACCGCCAATGCGTGGAGCTTTCGCGGCGCGCCCGCTGCACGGTGGTCTCGGTCGATTACCGGCTCGCCCCCGAGCACCCCTTCCCGGCCGCCCTCGAGGACGCCGGCGCCACCCTGCAGTGGGTGGCCGCGAACGCGGCGCGACTCAACGTGGATCCGGATCGCCTGGCCGTCGCGGGCAGCAGCGCGGGTGCCGCGCTGGCCGCCTGCCTGGCGCAGCGGGCCGCCGGCGGGGACCTGCCGCCGGTGACGTTCCAGTTGCTGCACCAACCGGTGCTCGACGATCGGGTCACCCCGTCGAAGGCGCAGTTCCGCACCAGTCCGGCGTTCGACGGCGAGGCCGCCGATTTGATGTGGCGTCACTACCTTGGGCCGGCCGGCGCATCGGAATCCGCGGTGCCCGCCCGGCGCGCCGAATTCACCGGGCTGCCACCGGCTTTGATCACCTGCGCCGAGATCGACCCGTTCCGCGACGAGGCGATCGACTACGCGCTGCTGCTGCTACGCGCCGGCGTATCGGCCGAACTGCACGTCTTCGCGCGTACCTGCCACGGCTTCGATTCGCTGCTGCCCGATTGGGTGGGCTCCCAACGTTTGTTCGCGCTGCAGGGCAGCGCTTTGTCCGGCGCCTGGCTCGGCGACTAGTGGTCGAATCTGATCAGCTGTCGCACCGCGGTGCCGTCGGCCAGGTTGTCCATCGCCTCGTTGATGTCCTCCAACCGAATCGTCGACGACACCAGCGATTCCACCGGCAGTCGGCCCGACTGCCATAGCTCGACGAACCGGGGGATGTCCCGGCTGGGCACGGCGGAGCCCAGATAACTGCCGATCAGCGACCGGCCCTCGGCCACGAAACCCAACGGCGACACGCTGATTCGCGCGGCCGGCGGCGGCAGCCCCACCGTGATGGTGCGCCCGCCCGGCGCGGTCAGGTCGATCGAGGTCTCCAGCGCGGCGGGATGACCGACGGCCTCGACCACTACCGCGGCCTTCACCTTGGCGTCGGCGGCCTGCTGCGGCGTGTAGGCGTCGTGGGCGCCCAGGCGACGGGCGGCGGCCAACTTCTCCGGCAGCTGATCGACGGCGACGACGCGCACGCCGTCATAGGTGAGCGCGGTGAGCAGCGCCGCCATCCCGACACCACCCAATCCCACCACGGCGACCGTCTGGCCCGGGCGCGGATTGCCGACGTTGAGGACAGCGCCACCGCCGGTCAAAACGGCGCAGCCCAGCAGCGCGGCGACGTCGGGTGGCACGTCGGCGGGCACCGCGACCGCGCTGGCCCGATTGACGACGGCGTGCGTCGCGAAACCCGAGACCCCGAGGTGGTGGTACACCGGGTGGCCGGCCCGGCTGAGCCGAATGTCACCGCCGAGCAACGTACCGGCGCCGTTCGCCGCGCTGCCCGGTTCACACGGCGTCAGGCCCTCGGTTGCGCACGCCGCGCAGTGACCGCAGCGCGGCAAGAAGACGAGCACCACCCGCTGGCCCACGGCCAGGTCGTCGACGCCTTCGCCGACCCGCTCGACGATCCCGGCGGCCTCGTGGCCGAGCAGCATCGGCACCGGCCGTACCCGGTTGCCGTCGACCACCGACAGGTCGGAATGGCAGATGCCGGCCGCCTCGACGCGGACCAGCACTTCGTCGCGGCCCGGGGGCGCGAGGTCGAGTTCGGTGATGGTGATCGGCCGCGACCGCGCATAGGGCCGAGCCGACCCGATGTGCTCCAGCACCGCGCCCCGAATTCCAGACATGTTGGAATACAACCATGGCGTCGGCTTCCGTAGTTCCGCCCGCACCGGACGAGCTGAACAGCAACGACTTTCCGGTGCTGTGGCCGGTCGGAACCCGGTGGGCCGACAACGACATGTTCGGCCACCTCAATAACGCCGTCTACTACCAGCTGTTCGACACCGCGATCAACGCCTGGATCAACACCGGCACCGGGCTGGACCCGATCACCACGCCCGCACTGGGCATTGTCGCCGAATCGGGTTGCCGCTACTTCTCCGAACTGCAATTCCCCCAGGACCTCGTGGTGGGCCTGGCCGTCACACGGCTGGGCCGCAGCAGCGTCACCTACCGGTTGGGCGTGTTCCGGGCCGACCGGAACGAGCCCGCGGAAAACGTGCCGCGACCCATCACCGCCCTGGGGCACTGGGTGCACGTCTACGTCGACCGCGCCACCCGCAAGTCCGTCCCGATTCCCGACGACGTCCGCGCGCTGCTGGCGACCGCCACCGTGGAGCAGTAAGGGCTGACAAAGCCCCCGATATGCTTCGCGCATGCCAGTCATGAGCAAGACCGTCGAGGTGGACGCCGACGCCGAGTTGATCATGAGGATCGTCGGCGACTTCGAGGCCTACCCGCAGTGGAACGAGGAGATCAAAGGTCTCTGGGTGCTTGCCCGCTACGACGACGGGCGCCCCAGCCAGCTGCGGCTCGACACCGACTACCAGGGCATGCAGAGCATGTTCATCCAGGCCGTGTACTACCCCGGGGAAAACCAGATTCAGACCGTCCTGCAGCAGGGCGATCTGTTCACCAAGCAGGAGCAGCTGTTCAGCGTGGTGTCGATGGGAGCGTCCAGCCTGCTGACGGTGGATCTGGACGTCGAGACCTCGATGCCGGTGCCGGCGCCGATGGTGAAGCAACTCCTCAACAACGTGCTCGACCACTTGGCCGAGAGCCTCAAGCAGCGCGCCGAGCAGCTGGCCGCCAACTAGCTACCGCGCTACCCGGGTTCTCGCGATCGCCGCTAGAAGATTCCGGACCGGTCGCGCATCTCGGTCAGCCGGGTCGCCGCGTCGGTGAATTGCCACAGGGTGTGCTCGATCACCGCGGCGGTGTCGCGGCGGCGCAGCGCGGCGATCATCTGGCGGTGGTTGTCCACGGCGGCCTCTCCCCAATCCGGATCGGCGGCGTAGACCAGCACCGGCATATAGCGTGCGGCGTTCAGCAGGAACCACGCCAGTTTGATCCGCCCACTCGCCTGATTGAAGACCCGATGGAAGGCGAACTCGATGCCCGCGATGGTCTCGGCGTCGGCGGACTTGACGGCGGCGGCCAGCGACCCGTTGATCCGGTCCAGCTCGTCGATCTGGGCGTCGGTGATATGGACGGTGGCCGCGGCCGCCAGCTCCCGGGCGATCGATGCCTGCAGCCAGAAGATGTCTTCGATGTCCTGCCGGGTCAGCGGCAGCACGACGTGGCCGCGGTGCGGTTCGAGCTGCACCATGCCCTCGCCGCGCAGCTTGAGCAGGGCTTCACGCACCGGGGTGACGCTGACTCCGAGCTCGGCCGCGGTCTCGTCCAGCCGGATGAACGTCCCGGGGCGCAGCCTGCCGGACATGATCGCCGCCCGCAGATGCCCGGCCACCTCGTCCGACAACTGCGCCCGGCGCAGTGGCCGCCGACTCCTCGGTTGCATTGACATCGGTGCGTTCACGGGGGCTGCCAGGGCTTTCGTGGACTTGGCGGGACGGAGTTCAACTTTTGACCGGCGCTAACGGGGACTTGTCAGTGGACCGTCAACGCCATAGTGTGACCCACACAACACCAAGTTTTATCAAATATCAACCTGGCGCAAGCGGTGCGCGAGTGAAGGGAAGTCGGGGTTTGACCGCGCAATTGGCGAGCCAAGCGACACAGGCTAGTGAGCAGCCGTACCTGGCCCGGCGACAGAACTGGGTGAACCAACTCGAACGGCACGCGCTCATGCAGCCGAACGCGACGGCGCTGAGGTTCCTCGGCAAGACCCTCACCTGGGGCGGCCTGCACAGCCGGGTGGCCGCGCTGGCCGATGCGTTGAGCCGCCGGGGTGTCGGCTTCGGCGACCGGGTCATGATCCTGATGCTCAACCGCACCGAGTTCGTCGAATCGGTGCTGGCCGTCAACATGCTCGGCGCCATCGCGGTCCCGCTGAACTTCCGGCTCACCCCGGCCGAAATCGCGTTCCTGGTCCAGGATTGCCAGGCGCGCATGGTCATCACCGAACCGGTGCTGGCCGCGGTCGCCACCGGCGTCCGCGACCTCGAGCCGCTGCTGGGCACGATCGTGGTGGCCGGCGCTTCGACCGATGACAGCGTGCTCGGCTACGAGGACCTGATCAACGAGTCCGGTGAACAGCACCAGCCCGTCGACATCCCCAACGATTCGCCCGCCCTGATCATGTACACCTCGGGCACCACCGGGCGACCGAAGGGCGCCGTGCTGACCCACACCAATTTGACCGGGCAGACGATGACCGGGCTGTACACCAACGGCGCCGACATCAACAACGACGTCGGGTTCATCGGGGTGCCGTTCTTCCATATCGCCGGCATCGGCAACCTGCTGACCGGGATGCTGCTCGGCATCCCGACGGTGATCTACCCGCTCGGCGCGTTCGAGCCCGGACAACTCCTCGACGTGCTCGCCGCGGAGCAGGTCACCGGAATCTTTCTGGTGCCCGCCCAGTGGCAGGCGGTCTGCGCCGAACAGCACGCCCGCCCGCGTGACCTGAAATTGCGGGTGATCTCGTGGGGCGCCGCGCCGGCCCCCGACGCGTTGCTGCGGGAGATGTCGGCGCGGTTCCCGGGCACCCATATCTTGGCCGCGTTCGGCCAGACGGAGATGTCGCCGGTCACCTGCATGTTGCTGGGCGACGACGCCATTCGTAAACGCGGCTCGGTCGGCAAAGTGATCCCCACCGTGGCCGCCCGCGTCGTCGACGAAAACATGAACGACGTGCCGATCGGTGAGGTCGGCGAAATCGTTTACCGCGCACCGACTTTGATGAGTGGCTACTGGAACAACCCGGAGGCCACCGCGGAAGCGTTCGCCGGCGGCTGGTTCCACTCCGGCGACCTCGTCCGGATGGACTCCGACGGGTACGTGTGGGTGGTCGACCGCAAGAAGGACATGATCATCTCCGGTGGCGAGAACATTTACTGCGCCGAGGTGGAAAACGTCCTCGCCGGCCACCCCGGCATCGTCGAAGTCGCCGTGATCGGGCGGCCCCACGACAAGTGGGGGGAGGTGCCCATCGCCGTCGCCGCTGTCGCCGACGACAATTTACGGCTCGAGGAGCTGGACGAGTTCCTGACCGAGCGGCTGGCGCGGTACAAGCACCCCAAGGCGCTCGAGATCGTCGACGCGCTACCGCGCAACCCGGCCGGGAAGGTGCTGAAAACTGAACTGCGGATCCGCTACGGCGGCGGAGGAATCGACTAAATCCATTCTAGGGCAAGAGATTTTAGGGACAGAAAGGGAAGTTGTCGGGAGCTGTAACGTTTGCCAGTTGTTGGCGAAGGGTTAATTGTGCGGATGCGGTTCACACCTGCTTGGCCATCGGGTACATTCCTGTGGTCTCCGTTACTACTTGCCAGTAGGGAGCCGATGGTCACAGGCATCAAGCCGGGGCGAGGTGGGGGCACCCCCAGCTACATAGTGGTGAGGGGGCGAGGCGTGCTAGACGATCCGCCGCGACGCCAGGGAGCGCGCGGTGACGGCCTGAGGGGGGAGCGGTGACTTCGACGTCGACAAGTCGGCAAGGCCCCCAATTGGTCGGCTATGTGCGCGACCAGCTGCAGACTCCCCTGACGCTCGTCGGGGGATTCTTCCGGATGTGCGTGCTGACCGGGAGGGCCCTGTTCCGCTGGCCCTTCCAGTACCGCGAATTCATCCAGCAGTGCTGGTTCATCATGCGAGTGGCGTTCCTGCCGACCATATTCGTCTCGATCCCGTTGACCGTGCTGCTGATCTTCACGCTCAACGTGCTGCTCGCTCAGTTCGGTGCCGCTGACCTGTCCGGCGCCGGTGCGGCGATCGGTGCGGTCACCCAGCTCGGCCCGTTGACCACGGTGCTGGTGGTCGCCGGCGCCGGCTCGACGGCCATCTGCGCGGACCTCGGTGCTCGCACCATCCGCGAAGAGATCGACGCGATGGAGGTGCTCGGCATCGACCCGATCCACCGCCTGGTGGTTCCCCGGGTGATCGCCGCGACCCTGGTCGCAACCCTGCTCAACGGCCTGGTGATCACAGTGGGCCTGGTCGGTGGCTACCTGTTCGGCGTCTACCTGCAGAACGTGTCGGGCGGTGCGTACCTGGCCACCCTGACCACGATCACCGGCCTGCCCGAGGTTGTCATCGCGACGGTCAAGGCCGCCGTCTTCGGCCTGATCGCCGGCCTGGTCGGCTGCTACCGCGGTCTGACCGTGCGCGGCGGCTCCAAGGGCCTGGGCACCGCCGTCAACGAGACCGTCGTGCTCTGCGTCGTCGCGCTGTATGCCGTCAACGTGGTGCTGACCACCATCGGCGTGCGGTTTGGAACGGGGCACTGACATGTCGACCGCAGCCGTCTTTCGCTCCCGCTTCCCGCGGGCGGCAGAGAACCTCAACCGCTACGGCCTGGCCGCGGCCCGCGGTCTCGACGACATTGGTCAGATGGCGTGGTTCGGCGCGATCGCCATCGGGCACATCCCGCACGCGCTGCGCAACTACCGCAAAGAAACCCTGCGGCTCATCGCCCAGATCGGCATGGGCACCGGCGCCATGGCGGTCATCGGCGGCACCGTCGCCATCGTCGGCTTCGTGACGCTGTCCGGTAGCTCGCTGGTCGCCATCCAGGGCTTCGCCTCGCTGGGCAACATCGGTGTCGAGGCGTTCACCGGCTTCTTCGCCGCGCTGATCAACGTGCGCATCGCGGCGCCCGTCGTCACCGGGATCGCCATGGCCGCCACGGTCGGTGCCGGCGCCACGGCGGAGCTGGGCGCCATGCGCATCAGCGAAGAGGTAGACGCCCTGGAAGTGATGGGCATCAAGTCGATTTCGTTCCTGGCCTCCACTCGCATCATGGCCGGGCTGGTGGTGATCATCCCGATCTACTCCATGGCGATCATCATGACTTTCCTGTCCCCGCAGATCACCACCACGGTGATCTACGGGCAATCGAACGGCACCTACGAGCACTACTTCCGGACGTTCCTGCGTCCCGACGACGTGTTCTGGTCTTTCGTGGAAGCCATCCTCATCACCGCGGTCGTGATGATCACGCACTGCTTCTACGGCTATGAGGCCGGTGGCGGTCCCGTCGGCGTAGGTGAGGCCGTCGGCCGATCGATGCGCTTCTCGTTGGTGTCGGTTCAGGTAGTGGTGTTGTCCGCCGCGTTGGCGCTGTACGGCGTCAACCCCAACTTCGCACTCACGGTGTGACGCCATGACCCGACCGATTCAAACCAACGCCCCGCGAACCCCGCCATACAAGCTGGCCGGCGTGGCGCTGCTGGTCGTCTTCGCGCTGGCAATGGCACTGATCTACGGGCAGTTCCGGGGGGACTTCACGCCCAAGACGCAGCTGACCATGTTGGCGTCACGGGCTGGGTTGGTGATGGATCCGGGCTCGAAGGTGACCTATAACGGGGTGGAGATCGGCCGGGTGGGGTCGATTTCGGAGACGGTGCGTGATGGCAAGCCGGCGGCGAAGTTCGCCCTGGAGGTGTATCCGCGGTACTTGAAGCTGATCCCGTCGAATGTGAATGCCGACATCAAGGCGACGACGGTGTTCGGTGGCAAGTATGTGTCGTTGACGACGCCGGCTCATCCGTCGCCGCAGAAGATTTCGACGCACACGGTGATCGATGCCCGTTCGGTGACCACCGAGATCAACACGTTGTTTCAGACGATCACCTCGATCGCGCAGAAGGTTGATCCGGTGAAGTTGAATCTGACGTTGAGCGCGGCGGCGCAGTCGTTGTCGGGGTTGGGGGAGAAGTTCGGTCAGTCGATCACCAACGCCAACGCGTTGTTGGATGATGTGAATCCGCAGATGCCGCAGGCGCGCAAGGACATTCAGGGGTTGGCGGCGTTGGGCGACACGTATGCCAACGCGGCGCCGGATCTGTTGGACTTTCTGAACAACTCGGTGATCACGGCGCGCACCATTAACGCCCAGCAAAAGGATCTGGATCAGGCGTTGTTGTCGGCGGCCGGGTTCGGTAACACCGGTGCGGAGCTGTTCAACAAGGGCGGGCCGTATCTGGCGCGTGGGGCCGCCGACCTGGTGCCCACCGCGCAGCTGCTGGACACGTACAGCCCCGAGCTGTTCTGCACCGTGCGCAACTACCACGACATCGAGCCGAAGGCCGCGTCCTTCCTGGGCGGCAACGGCTATTCGCTGGTCGCCCACACCCAGGCGCTGTCCGGTTTGGGCCTGGTCGCCAACCCGCTGTCGCTGGTCGCCGTCGCCGCGCTGACGCTGGGCCTGGGCGGTGTCGCCGGTCTGGTGGGCGGTGCGCCCAACCCCTACACCTACCCGGAGAACCTGCCGCGGGTGAACGCGCGCGGCGGCCCCGGCGGCGCGCCGGGATGCTGGCAGCCGATCACCCACGACCTGTGGCCCGCACCGGAGCTTGTGATGGATTCCGGCAACAGCATCGCGCCGTACAACCACCTGGACACCGGATCGCCGTATGCGATCGAGTACGTCTGGGGCCGCCAGGTAGGGGATAACACGATCAACCCATGAAAATCACCGGAACCCTTGTCAAACTCAGCATCTTCTCGGTGGTGCTGCTGATCTTCACCGTGATGATCATCGTGGTGTTCGGTCAGATGCGATTCGACCGCACCAACGGGTACTCAGCGGAGTTCACCAACGTCAGCGGACTGCGTGCCGGCCAGTTCGTCCGCGCCTCCGGGGTTGAGGTCGGCAAGGTCGACAAGGTGGAGTTGGTCGACGGCGGCAAACGGGCGCGGGTGAAATTCAACGTCGACCGCTCAATCCCGCTGTACCAGTCGACGACCGCCCAGATCCGCTACCTCGACCTGATCGGTAACCGCTACCTGGAGCTCAAGCGCGGTCAAGGCGAAGGGGCCGACAAGGTTCTGCCGGCCAACGGCTTCATCCCGCTGTCCCGCACCCAGCCGGCGCTCGACCTCGACGCCCTGATCGGCGGGTTCAAACCGCTGTTCCGCGCGCTCGACCCGCAGAAGGTCAACACCATCGCGACTGCGCTGGTCACCGTGTTCCAGGGCCAGGGCGGCACCATCAACGACATCCTCGACCAGACCGCGCAGCTGACCAACCAGCTCGGTGAGCGCGACCAGGCCATCGGCGAGGTCATCAAAAACCTCAACGTCGTCCTGGACACCACAGTTCGGCACCGGCAGCAGTTCGACCAGACCATCAACAACCTCGAGGTGTTGATCACCGGCCTGAAGGACCACGGGGATCAGTTGGCCGGGGGGACCGCGCACATCAGCAACGCGGCCGGCACGGTGGCCGACCTGCTGGCCGAGGACCGCGGGCTGCTGCACAAGACGCTCAACTACCTGGACGCGGTGCAGCAGCCGCTGATCGACCAGCAGGACCAACTGCAGGACTACCTCAAGAAGGTGCCGACGGCGTTGAACATGATCGGACGCGCCATCGGGTCCTACGGGGACTTCGTGAACTTCTACGCCTGCGATATCACGCTGAAGATCAACGGTCTGCAGGCCGGCGGCCCGGTCCGCACGGTCCGGCTGTTCCAGCAGCCCACGGGTAGGTGCACGCCGCAATGAGAACACTGGAACCACCCAACCGGGTCCGCATCGGTCTGATGGGCATCGTGGTGACGGTGCTGGTGATCGGCGTGGGCCAAAGCTTCACCAGTGTCCCGATGTTGATGGCCAAACCGCACTACTACGGGCAGTTCAGCGACACCGGCGGCCTGAGCAAAGGCGACAAGGTGCGCATCGCCGGCGTGGACGTGGGCAAGGTGGAGGGCCTCAAGATCGACGGCGATCACATCGCGGTGCAATTCAACGCCGGCACCGCACGATTCGGCACCGAGAGCCGGATCGCGGTCAAGACCGACACCATCCTCGGTAAGAAGGTCCTCGAACTCGAGCCGCGCGGCAACCAGCCGCTGCGGCCGGGCGGAACATTGCCGATCGGCCAAAGCACCACGCCCTACCAGATCTATGACGCGTTCTTCGACGTCACCAAGGCCGCCCAGGGCTGGGACATCGACACCGTCAAGCAGTCGCTGCACGTGCTGTCGCAGACCATCGACCAGACCTATCCGCACCTGAGCCCGGCGCTGGAAGGGGTGGAGAAGTTCTCCGCCACCATCGGCAAGCGCGACGAAGAGGTCAAGCACCTGCTCGCCCAGGCCAACCAGGTGGCCGGCATCCTCGGTAACCGCAGCGACCAGATCGACCGGCTCCTGGTCAACACCAAGACGCTGCTGGTCGCCTTCAACGAACGGGGCCAGGCCATCAACGCCCTGCTGGGCAACATCGCTGCGTTCTCCGAACAGGTCAAGGGCCTGATCAACGACAACCCGAACCTGAACCATGTGCTGGAACAGCTGCGCACGGTCAGCGACATCCTGGTGCAACGCAAAGACGACCTGGCCAACGGCTTCACCGAGGTCGGCAAGTTCCTGCCGTCGCTGAACGAGGCCATCGCCTCGGGACCGTTCTTCAAGGTGGTCCTGCACAACCTGGCCCTGTACCAGATCTCGCAGCCGTGGGTCGACGCCGCCTTCAAGAAGCGCGGCATCGATCCGGAGAACTTCTGGCGCAGCGCCGGTCTGCCGGAATACCGCTGGCCCGACCCGAACGGGACCCGGTTCCCGAATGGTGCGCCGCCACCGGCGCCGCCGGTGCTCGAGGGCACCCCCGATCACCCGGGTCCGGCCGTCCCACCGGGGTCGCCGTGCTCGTACACGCCGGCCAACCCCGGCGGCAATGTCACCGTCGGCGACGAGGGTCTGCCGCGGCCGTGGAATCCGTTGCCGTGTGCGGGTGCGGCGTCGGGCCCGTTCGGTGGGCCGGGCTTCCCGGCGCCGGTCGACGTGATGACGTCGCCGCCGAACCCCGCGGGTCTGCCGCCGACGCCGGGCATCCCGATCGCGGGCCGGCCGGGCGACCCGCCCCCGGATGTTCCGGGAACGCCGGTGCCGTTGCCGGCGCAGGCGCCCCCGGGCGCACGGACCGAGAACCTCGCACCGGCCGGACCGACGCCGCCGCCGTCGACGTTCGCGCCGGGATTCCCGCCGGGACCGCCGGCACCACCCGGACCGGGCAACCAACTGCCGGCACCGTTCATCAACCCGGGTGGGACCGGAGGCAGTGGCGCAGCGGGGGGAGGTAGCCAGAATTGAGCACCATCTTTGATATCCGCAACCTGCGGCTGCCCAAGCTGACTCGGGCGTCGGTGATCATCGGATCGCTGGTGGTGATCCTGGCGCTCGTCGTCGGCTACGTCGGTTGGCGGCTGTACCAGAAGGTGACCACCAACACCGTGGTCGCCTATTTCCCGGCGGCGAACGCGCTGTACCCGGGCGACAAGGTGCAGATCATGGGGCTGCGGGTGGGCGCGATCGACAAGATCGAGCCGGTCGGCAACAAGATGAAGGTGACGTTCCACTACGAGAACCAGTACCGGGTTCCGGCCAACGCGTCGGCGGTGATTCTCAACCCGACCCTGGTGGCGTCGCGGGCCATTCAGTTGGAGCCCGCCTACAAGGGCGGCCCGGTGCTGGCCGACAACGCCGTCATTCCCGAAGAGCGCACCCAGGTGCCGGTGGAGTGGGACCAGCTGCGCAACAGCATCACCAACATCATCTCCAAGCTGGGCCCCACCCCCGAGCAGCCGAAGGGCCCGTTCGGTGAGGTCATCGAGTCGTTCGCGGACGGGCTGGCCGGCAAGGGCAAGCAGATCAACAACACGCTGACCAGCCTGTCGCAGGCGCTGACCGCGTTGAACGAGGGTCGCGGCGACTTCTTCGCGGTGGTGCGCAGCCTGGCGCTGTTCGTCAACGCGCTACACCAGGACGACCAGCAGTTCGTCGCCCTCAACCAGAACCTGGCCGACTTCACCACCCGGCTCGCGCACTCCGACACCGACCTGGCCAACGCGATCTCGCAGTTCGACAGCCTACTGTCCACCGTGCGCCCGTTCCTCGACAAGAACCGCGGGGTGCTGGTCCAAGACATCAACAACCTCGAGACCGCGACGAACGCGCTGCTGCAACCCGATCCGCTGAACGGACTGGAGACCGCGCTGCACGTGCTGCCGACGGCCGCGGCCAACATCAACCAGATCTATCACCCATCGCACGGTTCGGTGGTCGCCATCCCGTCGATCACCAACTTCGCCAACCCGATGCAGTTCATCTGTAGTGCGATCCAGGCCGGCAGCCGGTTGGGTTACCAGGAGTCGGCCGAACTGTGCGCGCAGTACCTCTCGCCGATCCTCGACGCGATCAAGTTCAACTACCCGCCGTTCGGGTTGAACCTGTTCAGCACGGCCGAGACGCTGCCCAAGGAGGTCGCCTACTCCGAGGATCGGCTGCACCCGCCGAACGGATATAAGGACACCACCGTGCCAGGCATCTGGGTGCCCGACACCCCGACGTCATACCGCAACACCACGCCGGGCTGGATCGTCGCGCCGGGCATGCAGGGCCAGCAGGTCGGGCCGATCACCGCGGGCCTGATGACCCCGGACTCGTTGAACGAGCTCATGGGTGGTCCGAACATCGCGCCCGTCCAGTCGACCCTGCAGACCCCGCCGGGCCCGCCAAACGCCTACGACGAGAACCCGATTGCGCCCGTCATCGGCCAGAACCCGCCGCAGGTTCCCATCCCGCCGCCGCCGCCGGGTCCCGGCGTGGTGCCGGGCCCGGTCGCCCCGACACCGGCGCCGGTGTACGCGCCCGCCCCCAACGCGGGTGGCCCCGCATCACCAGCTGACTTCGGAGGTGGCCAGTGAGGCGCGGGACGAGCGCGGTACGCGCGAGGAGCAAGCCGAACATTGGGCCAGTGAGGCGCGGGACGAGCGCGGTACGCGCGAGGAGCAAGCCGAACATTGGGCGAGTGAGGCGCGGGACGAGCGCGGTACGTGTGCTGCGGCATCGGGCCTGGCAGGGGCTGACCCTGCTGATCGCCGCGATGGTGCTGAGCTCGTGTGGCTGGAAGGGCATCTCCAACGTCCCGATCCCCGGCGGTCCGGGCAGCGGCTCGGGGGCCATGACCATCTACGTGCAGGTGCCGGACACCCTGGCGATCAACGGCAACAGCAAGGTGATGGTCGCAGACGTCTTCGTCGGCTCGATCAAGGCGATCCAGTTGAAGAACTGGATCGCCACCCTGACGCTGGGCTTGGACAAGAAGGTCAAGCTGCCCAAGAACGCCACCGCCAAGATCGGCCAGACCTCGCTGCTGGGTTCGCAGCACGTCGAGCTCGCCGCGCCCCCGAACCCGTCGCCCGAGCTGCTCAAGAACGGCGACACCATTCCGCTGAAGAACTCGACCTCGTATCCCACCACCGAGCAGACGCTGGCCAGCCTGTCGCTCATCCTGCGCGGCGGCGGCATCCCCAACCTGGAGGTGCTGCAGAACGAGATCTACAACATCTTCAATGGACGCGGCGAGGCGATCCGGGCCCTGCTCGGCAAGCTGGACACCTTCACCAACCAGCTCAACGCGCAGCGCGACGACATCACCCACGCGATCGACTCGACCAACCGGCTGCTGACCTACGTGGGTGGCCGGGCCGACGTCCTCGACCGGGTGCTCACCGACATCCCGCCGCTGATCAAGCATTTCGCCGATACCAGAAACCTGCTGATCAACGCCGTCGACTCGGTGGGACGGCTCAGCCAGGCCGCCGACCAATACCTGTCGGAGGCGCGCGGCCCGCTGCACACCGACCTGCAGGCGCTGCAATGCCCGCTCAAGGAACTCGGCAAGGCCTCGCCGTACCTGATCGGCGCGCTGAAGCTGATCCTTACCCAGCCGTTCGACATCGACACGGTCCCGAAGATCTTCCGCGGCGACTACATCAACATCTCGCTGACGCTCGACCTGACCTACAGCGCCGTCGACAACGCGTTCCTGACCGGGACCGGATTGTCGGGAGCCCTGCGGGCCCTCGAGCAGTCGTTCGGGCGCGATCCGGAGACGATGATTCCGGACGTGCGCTACACGCCGAACCCGAATGACGCACCGGGTGGACCGCTGGTGGAAAGGGGGGACAGGAATTGCTGACTCCCTTCATCCGACGCCAGCTGATCGCCTTCGGGGTCCTGACCGTCATCTCGCTGCTCGTGCTCGGTATCTACTACCTGCAGATCCCGAGCCTGGTGGGCATCGGCCGCTACACGCTGAAGGCCGACCTGCCGGCCTCCGGCGGGCTGTATCCCACGGCCAACGTGACCTACCGTGGCATCACCATCGGCAAGGTCACCGACGTCGAGCCGACCGAGCACGGCGCGCTGGCGACGATGAGCATCGACAGCCACTACAAGATCCCTGCCGATGCGACGGCCAACGTGCACTCGGTCTCGGCCGTCGGTGAGCAGTACCTCGACTTGGAGTCGGCCGGTAACCCCGGCAAGTACCTGGCGGACGAGCAGACCATCACCAAGGGCACCGTGCCCGCCGAGATCGGGCCCGCCCTGGACACCGCGAACCGCGGCCTGGCGGTGCTGCCCAAGGAGAAGATCGGCCAGTTGCTCGACGAGACGGCACAGTCCGTCGGCGGGCTGGGCCCCAACCTGCAGCGGTTGGTCGACGCCACGCAGGCGATCGTCGGCGACTTCAAGAACCAGATGAGCGACGTCAACGACATCATCCAGAACTCCGGCCCGGTGCTGGACAGCCAGGTCAAATCCGGTGACAACATCGAGCGCTGGGCGCGCAACCTGAACAGGCTGGGCGCCCAATCCGCGCAGGAAGACCAACACCTGAAAAGCATCTTGCGCCAGGCGGCCCCGACGGCCGACCAGGTGAACTCGGTCTTCAACGACGTCCGGGATTCGCTGCCGCAGACGCTGGCCAACCTCGAGGTCGTGTTCGACCTGCTCAAGCGGTACCACACCGGCGTCGAGCAGGTCCTGGTCTTCCTCCCGCAGGGTGCGTCGATCGCGCAGACGGTGGCCGCGCCGTTCCCCAACATGGCCGCGCTCGACCTGGCGCTGTCGATCAACCAGCCGCCGCCGTGCCTGACCGGATTCATTCCGGCCCCGGAGTGGCGGTCCCCGGCCGACACCAGCATCCAGCCGCTGCCCGAGGGCACCTACTGCAAGATCCCGATGGATACCCCGGCCAACAGCGTGCGCGGATCGCGCAACATCCCGTGTACGGACATCCCGGGCAAACGGGCCGCGACGCCGCGGGAATGCCGCGACCCCAAACCGTATGTGCCCGCGGGTACCAACCCCTGGTACGGCGACCCCAACCAGACCCTGACCTGCCCCGCACCCGCGGCGCGCTGTGACCAGCCGGTCAAGCCGGGCCTGGTGATACCCGCGCCGTCGGTGGACAACGGGCTGAACCCGGCCCCCTCGGACCGGGTGGCGGGCACACCCCCGCCCACCAGCGATCCGTTGTCCCGGCCGGGGTCGGGTACCGTGCAGTGCAATGGCCAGCAGCCCAACCCCTGTGTCTACAAACCCAGCGGGCCTCCCTCGGCGATCTACAGTCCCCAAAGCGGTGAACTGGTAGGGCCAGACGGAGTTAAATACTCCGTCGAGAACTCGACCAGAACAGGAGACGATGGATGGAAGGAGATGCTGGCACCAGCCGGCTGAACCCCATCGACACGGACGATCCGTTGACCACCCAGGACACGAACGAGGATTCGACGGCACCCGAGAACGGAGCCGAACAGGCCGGCCCGCAGGCCGCCGCCGAGGATCCAGTGGAATCCACCGACGGTGCTTCCGACGTCGACGTCGACGCCGACCGGTCCGAGCCCGACGGCGCCGCCGAGCATGACGCGGAATCCCTCGAGCCCGCCGCCATCGTCCCGCGCGGCCCGTCCCGGGTGGGCCGCGGCTGGCTGGCAGCCATCGCCGCGGTACTGGCACTGTGTGCCGCCGGCGTCGGGGCGGGCGGTTACCTCGCGTTGCACTACCACCAGCAAAGCCAACGGATCGCCCGCAACGACGCGGCGGCGCTGAAGGCGGCGGTGGAATGCGTCTCGGCGACGCAGGCGCCGGACACCAATGCGATGACCGCCAGCGAGCAGAAGATCATCGACTGCGGTACGGACGCCTTCCGCTCGCAGGCGCTGCTGTACACCAGCATGCTCGTGCAGGCGTATCAGGCCGCGAACATTCACGTCCAGGTGTCCGATGTGCGGGCGGCCGTCGAGCGCAACAACCCGGACGGATCGATCGACATCCTCGTCGCGCTGCGCGTCAAGGTGGCCAGTGACCAGAACCAGAGCGAGGCCGGTTACCGGTTGCGGGTGAAAATGGCCTTCGCCGAGGGGCAGTACAAGATTTCCAAGCTCGACCAGGTGACGAAGTGACGGTGGTGGTCGAACAGACTGCGCCCACGGCAATCCAAGACTCATCACGGGAAGCCTTGGCGGCCTGGCCTTCTCGCGTCGGCGCATTCGCCGTCGACGTGCTGCCGGGCATCGCCGTCATCATCACGATGGCGTTGGTGTTGCTCACCGTGCCGGCCCGCGGCGGGTGGTGGTGGCTGGCCATCTGCATCCTCGGCAGCGTCACCCTGCTGGTGCTGGTCAACCGGTTGCTGCTGCCGGTGATCACCGGCTGGACCCTGGGCCGCGCGCTGGTGGGGATCGAGGTGACGCGGCGCACCGGTGACGCTCCGGGACCGTGGACCCTGCTGCTCCGCGACGCCGCCCACCTGCTCGATACCGCGACGATCGTGGGATGGCTTTGGCCGCTGTGGGATTCACGCCGCCGCACCTTCGCCGACATGGTGGCGCGCACCGAGGTGCGCCGCCGGGTGCCGGACACGGCGCCGCCGCACATCCGGCGCTGGACCGCGGCCGCGGTGTCGAGCGCGGTGGCGCTCTGCCTGGCCGGGGCCGCGATCAGCTTCTTCGTGGTGTATTCCACGGACCGGGCGACCGATCGAACACGCGCGCAGCTCGCGACCCAGGGACCCAAGATCGTCGCCCAGATGCTGACGTACGACCCGAAGTCGCTGCACGACGACTTCGCCCGGGCGTTGTCGCTGGCGACCGACAAGTACCGACCGCAGCTGGCGGCGCAGCAGGACTTGGTGCAGAAGGGGCACCCGGTCATCAACGAGTACTGGGTCACCAACAGCTCGATCGAAGCGGCGGGCCCTGACCGGGCGACGATGCTGCTGTTCATGCAGGGCCGGCGCGGCACCGGGCCCGAGCAGCGCTACATCAGCGCGACCGTGCGGGTGAACTTCGCCAAGGGCAGCGGAAACGCCTGGCGCGTCGACGATCTCAATGTGCTGACCAAACCGAAGCAGCCCGGGGGCGGAAAATGAGCCCGCGCCGCAGGTTCGCGGCCGGCGAGCGACCCCTGCTCGTCGCACGCCCGGTCGAGGTGGAAACGCAGCGGCCGTGGCTGGTTCCGTTGGCCAGCACGCTGGCGGCACTGCTGATGGTGACGGCGATCACGGCCTGCGCGCTGATGCTCGTCTCGCACGAGTCCCGGGCGCGGACGGCGTCGAAGGACCGCGAGGTGCTCACCTATGTCACCGGTTTCATGACACAGTTCGTCTCCATCGATCCTTTTCATGCCAACGACTACGTGAACCGTATTCTGGCGCAGGCGACCGGCGACTTCGCCAAGCAGTACCAGAAGAACGCCAACGAGATTCTGCTCCAGGTCGCCCGGGCCGAACCGGCCACCGGCAGCGTACTGGACGCCGGCCTGGAGCGATGGAACGACGACGGCAGCGCCAATGTCATGGTGGCCACGGCGATCACCACCAAGTCGCCGGATGAAAAACAGGTGCTGGAGAACGCCAACCGCTGGGCGGCAACCGCGACGCAGGAAGGGAACAAGTGGAAGATCAGCAGCCTGCAGCAGGTGACGTGACCGACGAGGAGAACCCGGCCGCCCCCGTGAACGAGGCGAGTGGACCGGTAGCCGGCGACGCCCCGGCGCGCGACGGCGAAAAGCCGGACCCGGCAACAGAATCCGAAGGCGCCGACGGGGACGCGGCCGAGACCGAGAGCGCCGGCGCCGAGGCAACGGCCGAGGACGCCGAGCGGGTCACGGACCCGCCGCCGGCCGACGGTGCGGGGAAGAAGCGGCGCACCGGAAAGGCCTGGGGCGTCGCCGCCATGATTGCCGCCTTGCTGTTCGTCGGATCCGCCGCTTTCGCCGGCGCGATGCTGCAGCCGTATCTGGCCGATCGTGCCACCGCCGCAACGAAACTGAACGTCGCGCGGACCGCCGCCAACGCGATCACCACGCTGTGGACGTACACGCCGGAAAACATGGACACGCTCGCCGATCGCGCATCCCGCTATCTCAGCGGCGACTTCGAAGCGCAGTACCGTAAGTTCGTCGACGCGATCGTGGCCCCCAACAAGCAGGCCAAGATCACCAACAGCACCGAGGTCACCGGCGCGGCGGTCGAAACGCTCGACGACCCCAACGCGGTGGTCATCGTCTACACCAACACCACCTCGACCAGTCCGCTGACCAAGAACGTTCCGTCACTGAAGTACCTGTCGTACCGGCTGTTTTTGAAGCGTTCCAACAGTCGTTGGCTGGTGACCCGGATGACGACGATCACGTCGCTGGATCTGACGCCGAAAGTTTAGCGGCGACGACCGGCGGCACCGAAATATACTGCAGCCCATGGCCGTCACGTCGCCGGTATCCGAACGATGGACGGTAGCGGCGTTGCTGTTGTTGACCTTCGCCACCGGATTGGCCGACTCGATCAGTATCCTGGCGCTCGGTCATGTGTTCGTCGCCAACATGACCGGCAACGTGATCTTCCTCGGATTCTGGCTGGCTCCGAGCACCACCATCGACCTGACCGCCGTCGCGGTGGCCCTGCCGACCTTCGTCTGCACCACGATCGTCAGCGGCCGATTGGCACGGCACTTCGGCGAGCGCACCCGACCGTGGATCAGCACGGTGCTGATGACCGAGATCGTCCTGCTGGTGGCGCTGTCGGTCCTGGCGGGCGCGGGAGTGCTGCGCTATCAAGGGAATCCCAAACTGGTCATGATCGGCATCCTCGCGGTGACGTTCGGCTTACAACATTCCAGTGCGCGCCAGTTCGGCATTCGGGAGCTTTCCACCACCGTGCTGACGTCGACGATCGTCAGCCTCGGACTGGACAGCCGCCTGGCCGGCGGCACCGGGGAACGTCACCGGCTGCGCATCGGCGTGGTCGCCACCATGTGCGCCGGCGCCTTCTTCGGTGCGACGATGTCGAGATACGTGATCGCCCCGGTGTTCGCGGTCACCGCTGCGGTGATAGCGACGAGCCTGCTGATCTTTCGGCTTGGTCCTGCGGCACCGAAAACGCCTGCGGCCGTTGTTAGTTGAACGCCAGCCAGCTGGGCAGCGCCCGCTCGTGCGAATCGCAGAGCACCTGGCGGGTGTCACACGATCCGCGCGGTGATCCCGCGCCGGCCCACATGCCCCCGGTGTCGCGGCGCAGCACGATCGCCGACGAGCCGCCGCCATCCAGCAGCACGGCGTTGTCGCTGCCCAGCCCGCGGAACAGGTCCTGCATGTTGTCCGGGGTGTAATTGCCGCCCTCGAAGATGTACATCTCGTCCTTTTGCCTGGCGTAGGCCAGGGCCGTCCGGGCCGCGCTGGGCCCACCGTCGTGCAGCTGTCCGGTGTTGCCGGGCGCCAACAACCCGATGCCCGACACCGCGACGAACTTCTCGTTCTTGTTGAGCAGGTCGGCGACCACCGGAGTGGCGGCGTCATAGTCGCTCTTCGTCTTGGGCCACACCACATATGGGGCGCCGCCGGACGGCAGGATCATGGTCGACAGGGCGCTCCAGCTTTCGCCGCCGCCGGACAGGCCCTGCTTGCCGGGGTAGGCCACGGTGCCGGTGACCGCCTGGTTGGCGCGGCCCTGGCCCTGGGTGTTGTCGACGAAGGCACCCAGCGGCGAGCTGCAACCGGTCTGGCGCCAGGAGCCGCCCTTTTGGCCGCGGACGTCGAAGAAGTTGGCGTTGATCGCGATGGTCGGCTGACCCATCCGCTGCCAGGCCTGCAGCGGTGCGTACAGCTCCGAGGCCTGCCAGAGGCCCTCGGCGGTGCGCGCCCCCGGGTTGTTCTCGCAACGCGCCTGATCGCCCTGATGCGTGTCGACGAGCAGATGCGGAGACAGGCGTCCCGCCGCGTTCTTGATGATCATCAGGTGCCCGCCGTTGTTCATCTCGTACCAGCTGCCGCCGGCGTTGAGCATCGGTGCGGGATGGCCGGGGCCGAAGTTGTAGACCAGGTAGGAACCACGGGTGCTGCCGATGGCGTTGGCCAGCAGGTCACGACCGTCGGCCGCCCGCGCGAGGGGCTGCCCCGCGGTGACGGCCAGCGCGAAACAGGCGACCACGGCGGCGCAGCACGCAGCCAGCCGGCGGAAGCTGGCGCGTCGGGTCAGCACGATAGCCTTTCCGCCCGGGATCAATGCAACAACAACATCATCAGTCCCAAATGTCACACTGTCAACAAAGATCACGGTGCGGTGACGGGCCGGATACGCGCGAATTACGCTTGCTCGCTTGAGCTTTCGGGTTCGGGTTCGGCGGCGGCGGGCTCGGCCGGCTCGGGCGGCTCGGTGGCGGCGGGCTCGCCCGGCTCGGTGCGCTTGCCGCGCCGGGCCTGGTGCTGGACCTGGTGCTCCTGGGCGATGGCCAGTTCGACGGCACCCGGAATGCGGTGAAAGCCCTTGCGGTCGTAGAGATGCGTGACAATCCCACCGACCAGCAAACCGATGACCAGGCCGATCGTCGACATGATCAGCGCCTGTGTCAGGCCGGCATCGCCACGGCCGCCGAAGTACAGCAGCGACCGCGTGCCGAGGAAGACCTGGTGCATCGGTTCGAATTCGGCCAGCCAGCGGAAGAACGACGGCGTGGCCTCCAGCGGCACCGTCGCGCCGGCCGACGGCAGGCCGAGGATCACAAAGATCAGCATGCTGACCAGCAATCCGGCCGTGCCCAACACCGAGAGCAGCGAACCGGACGTGATGCCCACGGCGGCGATCGCGAAGACGCCGAACGCCCATAGCTGCCAGCTGTGATCGATGGGCATGCCGAGCCCGTCGGCGATCGCCAGGTATACCGCCGAGGTGATCAGCCCCAGCAGAACCATCATGGCCCACTTCACCAGCAACGTCTGGAATCTGGAGATCCGGACCTGCTCGGCGAATCGATACACCGGGCCGAATTCGGCCGGCACGTAACCGAGCAGCGCGTCCACCAGCGTGCTGACCACGATGCTTCCGGTGAAGCCGGCGAGCAGCAGCAAGAGTGCGTAATAGAACGCCGACAGGCCGTTACCGGTGCCGTTCGGCAGCGGGTTGTAGACGTTCGACTGGATATCGATGGGGGCGCTCAGACCCACCTGGGCCGCCTCGGGTAGCGGTGCACCACCGGTCTGCGCGACCACCTCTGCGGTAACCCGTTGTCCGGCTACGCCATTGGCCATCCCCATCGCGGAATTGAGGGTCTGGCCGGCGATGCTCGCGCCGAGGGTGCCGGCCCTCGGATTGGTGGAAACCGTGATCGACGGCCGGTCCGGGCGGGCGGGCAGCAACGCACTGGTCGCGAAGTCCCGCAACTTCGACGAGAAGCTCGGTGGGATCAGCACCTGGCCGTACACCCGCGCGGTGTCCAGTTGGCGCTTGGCCTCGCTACGGGAGAGCACGCGGACGTCGAACTTGTTCTTGTCCAACCCATTGACCAGCCGGTCGGCGATCTGTGCGCCCCCCGGGCCGGCGTCCTCGTTCACCACCGCGATGGGGAAATGACGCAGGTTGGTCGTCGGGTTCAAAATGCCGCCGAGATAGAGCGCGCACAGCGTCGACATCAGCGCCACGGTGATGACCAGGGGTGCCGCCCAAAAACGCACGGTGCGGATCGCCTTGATGTTGCGGTCGGGGTTGGGCGCCGCGTGCTGTGGCTGCGAGTGAGGCATGCCGACTCCTGTCTGTCGTGCCCACTCTATGGGCTGCGGCGCGAGCCCCTCTATCGTCAGTCACCCAGCTTCGCGTGCATCTCCCAGACCAGCAGTTCCGACGGCTCGCTCGCCGACACCCGCCGGCCGCCGGCATCGGTGCATCGCAGCGCGTCGCCCTCGTACACAGCGCCGATCCCCTCCACGTTGACCGCGCCCCGGGCTACGAAAAGGTGCAGGTAGGGGGCCTCTGGAAGGCTCACCGCCGTTCCGGCCGCCAAGCGGGTGCCGTGCAGCGCGGCGTTGCGATTGTGCAGCGTGATCGCGGCGTCATGGGCGGATCTCCCTGAGGCGATCGTCACGAGATCGTCCGCCAACAGCTTCTCGTCGATCTCATGCTGTTGGTAGCTCGGTTGGACACCGGGCTCATCGGGGACCACCCACATCTGCACAAAATGTACCGGCTCCGTGTGCGAGTCGTTCCGCTCGGAGTGCAGGATTCCGCTGCCGGCCGACATCCGTTGTGCCAGGCCGGGATAGATCACCCCGTAATTGCCGGCGGAGTCCTGATGCGACAGTTCGCCACGCAGCACCCAGGTGACGATCTCCATGTCCCGGTGCGGGTGGGTATCGAATCCCTTTCCCGGCGAGACGATGTCGTCGTTGTTCACCAACAGCAGCCCGAAATGAGTGTTGTCCGGGTCGTAGTGGTCGCCGAAGGAGAACGAGTGCCGGGAGGTCAGCCAGGGGGTGCTGGTAACGGCCCGGCCTGCCGCACGCCGGATCTCGGTGGTGGCCGACATCGTGCCAGCCTAATCTCTTCCCGGATCAGGTCACCGCCGCGGTGAGCAGCCCCTGAGCGTGCCGCAGCGCGGTGTCGAGCTCCGGCAAGGTCAGCCCGCTGGAGTGACCCAGGTGGATCTCGATCTGGTACTCCGGCTGGCCGTCAAGGCCGAATATCGGTAGCACCACGAATTCTGTTGTCGCCAAATCTCTCTCGAGCGTGTCGGTGACCGACCGCAGGGTAACCATCGTCATCAGGGTGGTGAGCTGGCGGGTGACCTGGGCCGTCGGCTCCAGCGAGGCCAGCACGTCGGCGAGCCGAGTGTGCAGCGACCGGTGCGTGTCGTCGAACCGCCATGCGCCGTAGCCGCGGGCCCGGATATCGGCCAGTACCCGCTGGTGGTCGGCGATTTCGGTGCGGGTGAGCCGGGGCATCACGCGGTGTAGCCAGCCTTGCACGAAGTCGTCGTCCCGCCAGGCCATGGCGACCAGGCCGAACGGCGGATCGATGGGGAAGCGCTGGCCCACCGCGTGTTCGCCGTCGGTGCCGTGGCCGACCGCGTCGACGGTGGTCAAATGCTTGGCGCCGATTCTCGACATCGAACAGCCCGCCCCGAGCGCGTCGTGCAGGAAGCGCAGCGCGTCCCGCCCCCGATCCAGCAGCGGAAACTGCTCGCGCAGCCCGTGGACCAACCCGAACAAGCCGCTGCCCAGCACGTAGCGGCGATCACCGCGACGCGCCACCCAGGCGCGCCGTTCCAGCTCGGCCAGTACCAGGGCACAGGTCGAGGTGCTGATCGCGCAGGTCTTCGCCAGTTCGGCCGAGGTCAGACCGCCCGACGAATTCGCCAGGGCGGCAAGGACATCCATCACGCGGGCGGTGGGAGGGGATTTGGCGCCCGGTCCGGCGCGGGTCTTTGCCATTGACGTATCCACCGTCACCTCCCTACGATCCGTCCAAAATGCAAGCGTATACGTCCTAATATTAGGAGACCGTCGTGATCAAGGTGGGAGTTTGGGGGCCGGGCTCGATGGGCGTGATCGCCCTGCGTGGGGTGATCGACCACCCGGGGCTGGAACTGGTGGACGTCGTGGTGCACAGCGACCGGAAAGCCGGCCGCGATGCCGGGGAGTTGTGCGGCATTGCGCCGGTCGGCGTGGTGGCCACCCAGGACCCGTCGGCCCTGCTGGCCGGCGATGCCGACGTGGTGGTCTACGCGGCCGGCGCCAACCTGCGGCCGCTTGATGCTACGGCCGACATGGTCTCGATCCTGCGGTCCGGCAAGAACGTGGTGTCCTGCTCGGTCGTGCCGCTGGTGTTTCCCGACGGGCTCGACGTCGCCTTCACCGGCCCGCTGCGACAGGCCGCGCTCGACGGCGGTGTGTCGTTCTTCACCACCGGCATCGACTCCGGGTTCGCCAATGACGTGCTGCCACTGGTGCTCACCGGCGTCTCGCGGGCGATCGAGTCGGTGCGGGTGACCGAGATGTTCAACTACGCGACCTATCCGGACAAGTCCGCTGTCTACGAGATCCTCGGATTCGGCCAGCAGCCCGACTACCCGGCCTTCGCGGCCCAACCGGGCATCTTCACCTTCGGCTGGGGTCCGGTGCTGCACCAGCTGGCCGCCGGCCTGGGCGTCAAGATCGACAACATTGAGGAGAGCAACGAGCGGATTCCCGCCACCGAGTCCTTCGACACCCCGACCGGTCACATCGCGGCCGGAACCATCGCCGCGATGCGCTCCACCCTCACCGGTTATGTCGACGGTAAGCCGACTTTCGTGATCGACCACGTGACGCGGATGCGCGACGACATCGCCCCCGACTGGCCGCAGCCGCACATCTCGATCCCGCCGAAGGACCTGGGCTACGGGTTGGCCTCCGGACAGGGCCTCTACCGCGTGGAGATCGAGGGCTCCCCGAGCATGCGGTGCGAATTCGAGATGGCCGAAGACCACGACCACGACCTGGGTGCGCGCATCGCGGGCGCCTCACGCATGGTGAATGCCATCCCGGCGGTGTGCGCGGCCCCGCCCGGTCTGCTGTCGGCACTGGACCTGCCGATGGTCACCGGGGCCGGATTGGTCCGCCCGGTGCAGGGGCCGCCGCCCGACAGCCGGCTGTTCTAGCTGGGCGATCGGGTCTAGCTCGGCGACGGTGAGCGCCGGAACGGCGGGAGTGAGGAGCCGGGGTATCGGGCCTAGCTCGGCGACGGTGAGCGCCGGAACGGCGCGAGTGAGGAGCTGGGCGATCGGGTCTAGCTCGGCGACGGTGAGCGCCGGAACGGCGCGAGTGAGGAGCTGGGCGATCGGGTCTAAGCCCGCTTGCCGGGATACGTTGCGGCGGCGAGCTGCAAAATTTCGGCGCGGTCGGCAGGCAGGATGAACCCGGAGCCGATCGCCTCGTCGAGGGCCGCGGTGAAGCTCTGCAGGTATTGGCTGCTGCCGCCCGGGTAGAGACGCTGAATTGTATTGGCGTCGAACGGCTCTCCGGAGCCGAAGATCGACGACATGATGCTCTCGTTGCCACCAAGCCCTGACGTCCTGGCGACCGGTACGTCGACCCATGGGGTGCGGATGCCACCCTGGGCGAGTCCGTTGCCGTCCGGAACGGGTTGCGGCGCAGCGCTTTCGGACACCTCGAGCGGGTCAGCGCCCGGCGCGGGTTCGCCGGTGGCGACCCAGGTGTCCAGCGCCGCGAGCGCCGCCTGCACCACGTAGTGGTGCTGCGGGCCGAAGTTGATGTGGTGCGCCAGTTGCTGGCCCATCAACACGTTTGTCGGCTTATAGCCGGCCACGATGGCCTCCAGCGGTGCCGAACCGTTGTCGATGAACGCCACCTGGATCGTGTAGTTGTCGGCGTGGGCGGCGCCGGCGATCTCCCACACCCGCAGCCGTTCGTTGTCCGGTTGCCTGGCGAAGTAGTAGCCCTCGCGGGGTCCGCCGAAGACGTCGGTCTCGGTGACCACCGCGAGCAATGGCACGCGCAAATCCGGGCGGAACGTCACCGCCTGCGTCACGCGGGATTCGTCGAAAATCGAGCTGCCGTCCAGCGGAGCGGCCGGACCGAACCGGGAATGCACCAGGAATCCGTCGTAGACGGGGGCCACCGGGTCGACGGCGTTGATGTAGGTGGTGAGGAACATCGCGGACTGGGATTCGCCCACTGCGATGACGCGTTGCGCGGGCAGGTTGCGCAGGATGGCGCCGTGTTCGGCACCTTTGATGAGCGTGCCGATCTGGGAGAAGATGTCGTAGGGGAACTCGTCACCCGGATGGTGCAGGGCCGCATACCGTTGCGGGTCTTGGCTTTTCAGTGACATGTCCGCGCCCAACAAGCTTTCGCCGCCCTCGACGCCCACCCGCTGGGCCGAGACCGCCACGTAGGCGTAGCCGGAGCGCAGCATTTCGCGGTGGGCCATCATCCACACGGCGGCGGCGTCGATGCCACCGCTCACGTTGAGCCATTCGACGAGCACCGTCCCGTTGAACCGCGCCGGGTCGGTCGGCGTCAACGCCACGATGCGGTTGCTGTACTCGGCCGAACCCGAAGCGGTTACGTCCCAGCGGCCGTCGGGGCCCAGCTCGCTCACCGGGCGGTAGCGGGAGGCGGTGCCGGCGACGAAGAACTCCTCGACGGCATAGCCCACGTCGGCCAGGTCGAAGGCGCTCAACAGCAGCGCCGGCGTGCCCGGCACGGGTGTCACCTGGGCGGTGTTCGCCATGACAGCAACCTCTCAGGTCTGGCTCGCGGGCAGCGAAGCGGGCAGGCCGAACCTGGCGAACAAGCTGTCGTCGAGGAAGGCTACGACGTGGGATACCTTGCCGCCCTGCACATCCAGCACATGTAGCTGAAAGGGGACGTGGACCTCGCCGGCGCGCATGTACATCGCCGCGGCGAGCTGGCCGTTGGCGATCAACGGCAGCATGCTCATGTCCCCGCTGCCCTCCGCCGGGCACCGCTGATGAATCAGGGTGACGATGTCCCGCGCGCCCCGATACCACCCGGTGTATGGCGGCATCTCCCAGATCGCCTCCGCGGTGAACAGGTCGACCAGTCCATCGACGTCGTAGGTTTCGAACGCGGCGATGTAGCGCGCCAGCAGGTCCTGGGCTTCGGGTGAATCCGGCTGCACCAGCGCGTCTTCGGAGCTGGGACCGGCGGCCTCGAGCTGGGACCGGGCCCGCTGCAGCAGGCTGTTGACGGCGGTGGTGGTGCTGCCGACCGCCTCGGCCACCTCGGCGGAGCGCCAGCCCAGCACGTCGCGCAGCAACAGCACCGCCCGTTGTCGTGGCGGAAGGTATTGCAGCGCAGCGACGAACGCCAGCCGCACCGACTCCCGCGACCCGACGACGACCGACGGGTCGGCCGGATGCTCGGTCAGTTCCGGTAGCGGCTCCAGCCACGGCACCTCGCGTCGCTCCACCAGCTCGGCGGTCGGGTCGGAGCTCCGACCGCCCAGCCCCACGGGCAGCGGCCTGCGCTGGCGCCCCTCAAGCGCGGTCAGGCAGGTGTTGGTGGCGATGCGATGCAGCCAGGTCCGCATCGAGGACTTGCCTTCGAACCGGTCGTACGCCTTCCAGGCCCGTAGCAGGGTCTCTTGCACCAGGTCCTCCGCATCGTGCAGGGATCCGGTCATCCGGTAGCAATGGGCCAGCAGCTCGCGCCGATACGGTTCGGCGTGCGCCGAGAAGTCCGCGCCGGCCGCCGGGTCACCTTCAGAGTTCTGCGCGAGAAGGCTCATCCGGATGAGCCTACGCAGTGTCGGGCGAGGCGGCCCGCATCAACAGCCATTACGCTGCCCCTAATGATGAGGACCTCCGAGTGAACCGCAGCGAACGCAGTTTCGACGGGTTCGGCGGTGTGCGCATCGTCTACGACGTCTGGACACCCGATACCGCACCGCGGGCGGTCCTGGTGCTGTCACACGGTCTCGGCGAGTACGCCCGACGCTACGACCACGTCGCCCAGCGCTTCGGCGAGGCCGGCCTGGTCACCTATGCGCTGGACCATCGGGGGCACGGCCGCTCCGGCGGAAAACGGGTGCTGGTGCGCGACATCCACGAGTACACCTCCGACTTCGACACCCTGGTCGGCATCGCCACCCGCGAACATCACGGCCTCAAGTGCGTCGTGTTGGGGCACAGCATGGGCGGCGGGATCGTGTTCGCCTACGGCGTCGAACGCCCGGACAACTACGACCTGATGGTGCTGTCGGGGCCCGCCGTGGCGGCCCAGGATCAGGTCTCGCCGCTGCTGGCGCTGGCCGCCAAGGTGCTCGGCGCCGTCGTGCCGGGGCTGCCGGCGCAGGAACTTGACGTCGACGCCATCTCCCGGGACCCGGCGGTGGTGGCGGCCTACAAAGAGGACCCGCTGGTGTACCACGGCAAGGTGCCGGCCGGCATCGGCCGCGCGCTGCTGCAGGTCGGCGAGACCATGCCGCAGCGGGCGCCGGCGCTGACGGCGCCGCTGCTGGTGGTACACGGGGAGCGGGACCGGCTGATATCCGTCGATGGCAGCCGTCGCCTCGTCGAGTGTGTGGGGTCCACCGATGTCGAGCTGAAAATCTATCCGGGGCTCTACCACGAGGTTTTCAACGAGCCCGAGCGCGAGCAGGTGCTCGATGACGTGGTCGCCTGGATCACCGCCCGGCTGTGAGGCCGGCATGTCGGCACTCTCCCGTAGTTTGTCGCCTATGACTCGCGCTGGCGACGATGCAGTGGGGGTACCGCCCGCTTGCGGGGGACGAAGCGATGAAGAGGAGCGGCGCTATGACTGACGACAAGATGCTGGCGCGTATCGCCGCCCTGCTGCGTCAGGCCGAGAGCACCGACAACACCCACGAGGCCGACGCGTTCATGTCGGCCGCGCAGCGGCTCGCGACGGCCTCGTCCATCGATCTCGCGGTGGCGCGCTCCCATTCGGCCCAGCGGTCGGCGGCGCAGGCGCCGACGCAGCGCACCATCACCATCGGGGAGGCCGGCACCAAAGGCCTACGCACCTACGTCCAGTTGTTCGTGCTGATCGCGGCCGCCAACGACGTCCGTTGCGATGTGGCATCCAATTCGACCTTCGTGTACGCCTACGGGTTCGTCGAGGACATCGACGCCAGTCACGCCTTGTACGCCAGCCTGGTGGTCCAAATGGTCCGCGCATCCGACGCCTATCTGGCCTCGGGCGCGCATCGTCCCACGCCGACCATCACCGCCCGGCTCAACTTTCAGCTGGCGTTCGGGGCGCGGGTCGGCCAGCGGTTGTCCGAGGCACGCGAGCAGGCCCGGCAGGAAGCCACCAGGGACCGTCGTCGTGCGCCGGGCACCGCTATCGCGTTGCGGGACAAGGAGATCGAGCTGGTGGACTACTACCGCGGCGCATCGAAGGCGCGCGGTACCTGGCAGGCCAGCCGGGCCTCGGCCGGGTATTCCTCGGCGGCGCGGCGCGCCGGCGATCGGGCCGGCAAGCGAGCGCGCCTGGGCAACAGTCCCGAGCTCCCCGGGGCGCGGAGCGCACTGAGCGGGTGACTGCGGGGAACTCGCCACGGCGGGATTCTCAACGCTCCAAGGTCTATGCCGCCGAGGAGTTCATCCGAATGCTGTTCGACCGCACCGCCCAGCACGGTTCGCCGGTGGTGGAGTTCTTCGGCACCCAGCTGACGCTGCCCCCGGAGGGGCGATTCGGTTCGGTGGCCTCCGCGCAGCGCTATGTGGACGACGTGCTGGCGCTCCCCGCGGTGCGGCGGCGCTGGCCCGATGTGCCGCCGCTACGGGTCCGGGGACGGCGCGCCGCCAGCGCGGCGCACTACGAAAACCACGACGGCACAGGCATTATCGCGGTCCCCGACCGCGACACCGCCGACTGGGCGCTGCGCGAGCTGGTGGTACTGCATGAAGTTGCGCATCATTTGTGCCAGGCCGGGCCGCCGCACGGACCCGAGTTCGTCGCGACGATGTGTGAGCTGACGGAGCTGGTGATGGGACCGGAACTGGGGCACGTGCTGCGGGTGGTCTACGCCAAAGAGGGCGCCCGGTGAACCCCGTCGACCCCGACGCGCGGGCGTGCGAGGTCGAAGCCCAGATGACCGACGACGAGCGGTTCGCGCTGCTGGTCTCGGTTATGGGGGCCGGCGACACGTGGCCGGTGCGCGACGAACGCATCCCCGAAAACGCCCCGATGTGCGCGGGATACGTGCCGGGGGTTCCCCGGCTCGGTGTGCCCGCACTGCTGATGAGCGATGCCGGCCTGGGCGTCACCAACCCCGGATTCCGCCCGGGCGACACGGCCACCGCGCTGCCCGCCGGTCTGGCGCTGGCCGCCAGCTTCAATCCGGCGCTGGCCCGGGCCGCGGGAGAGGTGATCGGCCGCGAAGCCCGCAGCCGCGGGTTCAACGTACAGCTCGCCGGCGCGATGAACCTGGTCCGCGACCCGCGCAACGGCCGCAATTTCGAATACCAATCCGAGGACCCGCTGTTGACCGCCACGATGGCCGCCGAGTCGATCGACGGCATCCAGCGCCACGGCGTCATCTCGACGGTCAAGCACTACTCACTGAACTGCAACGAAACCAATCGGCACTTCCTGGACGCCGTCATCGATCCCGATGCGCACCGCGAATCCGATTTGCTGGCTTTCGAATTGGCGATCGAGCGTTCGCAACCCGGCGCCGTGATGGCCGCCTACAACAAGGTCAACGGCGACTACGCCGCGGCGAACGCCGTCTTACTCGACGACGTGCTGAAGGGCGCCTGGGGCTACCGCGGGTGGGTGATGTCGGATTGGGGTGCCACGCCGAGCTGGCAGTGCGCCCTGGCCGGACTCGATCAGGAGTGCGGGGCCCAGATCGACGCGGTGTTGTGGCAGGCCGAGCCCTTCGGTGCCCCGCTGCGCGACGCGTACGCCGAGGGCGGGCTGCCCAAGGAGCGCCTGTCGGACATGGTCCGCCGGATCCTGCGGTCCATGTTCGCCGTCGGTGTCGACGACGCCGGCACCGTACCGCCGCCGGACCTGGCCGCGCACAACGAGATTGCGCTGACCGTCGCGCGGCAGGGAACGGTGTTGCTCACCAATCGAGGGCTGTTGCCGTTGGCGCCCCGGCCGGGCACGCGCATCGCCGTCATCGGCGGATACGCACACGTGGGTGTGCCGGCCGGATACGGTTCCAGCACCGTCGTGCCGCCGGGTGGATACGCGGGTGTGGTTCCGATCGGTGGCACAGGTTTGGAGGCCGGGCTGCGCAATCTCTACCTGCTGCCGTCGAGCCCGGTGGAAGAGTTACGAAAGCTGCTGCCGCAGTCCGAGATCGAGTTCGATCCCGGGATCAGTCGCGCCGAGGCGGTGCGGGCGGCGCGCGGTGCCGACATCGTGATCGTGTTCGCGGTTCGTGCGGAGGGCGAGGGCTTCGACATCGCCGACCTGTCGCTGCCGTGGGGTCAAGACCAGCTGATCACGGCGGTGGCGGACGCCAACCCCAACACCGTGGTGGTGCTGGAAACCGGCAATCCGGTATCGATGCCTTGGCACGGCTCGGTGAATGCCGTTGCGCAAGCATGGTTTCCGGGCCAGGCCGGTGCCCGGGCCATCGCAGAGATCCTCACCGGGAAGGTGAATCCGTCGGGCCGGCTGCCGATCACCTTTCCGGTCGATCTGGCCCAGACGCCGCGTCCGCAGCTGCCCGGCGCCGGTGCACCGTGGGGAACACCGACCACGATCGACTATTTCGAAGGAGCCGACGTCGGCTACCGCTGGTTCGCCGCGCGCGGTCACGAACCGATGTTCGCGTTCGGTCATGGGTTGTCCTACACCAGCTTTGACTACCGCGACCTGGTGATCAGCGGCGATGACACCCTCCGGGCCAGTTTCACCGTCGTCAATGTCGGCGACCGCGCCGGGGCGGATGTGGCCCAGCTGTACCTGACGGCCGCCGCAGGTTACCCGTGCCTACGATTGCTGGGCTTCGCGCGGGTGGAGCTGGCGCCGGGGGGCACCCGCCGGGTGACCGTCGAGGCGGACCCGCGCCTGCTCGCCCGCTACGACGCCGGCGCCAGGAGCTGGCGGATCCGACCGGGCGCCTACACGGCGGCGGTGGGTGCGTCGGCGATCGCGATGCGGCTGCAAGCCACGGTAGAGCTGACCGGTCGTACGTTCGGGCGCTGACTACACGGGCACACGCCCCAACGCACGACCGGGCCGGCGGTTACTTGACGGGAACCAGCTCGTCGCCGCACGTGCAGCGGTACGGCTCACCCGAACCCGAGCAGTGGCAGGGGACCTCGATGCGGACGCGACAGCCGCAGCCTTCGTGGCCGCATGTCAGCTCGGTACCGGCCTCGTAGTTCGCCATTTAACTCACCCTTTTCTCGTTGTGGTGACTCCTGCGGTGCGGGTCGACCGCCCCCTTACTATATACCCCCCATGGGTATACCGTAAATGGCCGTGATCGGTGCGACACCAACCCGGCTGCCGGGCCAACACCGTCGGGCACCCGCTAGCCTGGGCGCCATGACCGACCAACCAACTCCCAAAGATGTCGACGCATTCTTGGACAGCACCGTGGCGGACGGCGATCCGGTGTTGAGCGCGGCCCTGGAGGCCAGCGACGCGGCCGGATTGCCACCGATCGCGGTTTCGGTGCAACAAGGGAAGTTCTTGAGCCTGCTCGCCGGCGCCATCGGGGCGCGAAGCATCCTTGAGCTCGGCACGTTGGGTGGTTTCAGCACCATCTGGCTGGCGCGTGGCGCCGGCCCGCAAGGGCGAGTGGTGACACTGGAATACGAGCCCAAGCATGCCGAGGTGGCGCGGGGCAACCTGGACCGGGCCGGCCTCGCCGACCGCGTCGAGGTGATCGTCGGGGCCGCGCTGGACACGCTGCCGACGCTGACCGGTCCCTTCGATCTGATCTTCATCGACGCCGACAAAGAGAACTACCCGGCGTACCTGGACTGGGCGGTGCGATTGGCCCGTCCGGGCGCGGTCATTGTGGCCGACAACGTGATTCGTGAGGGGCAGATTCTCGAACCGGAGTCTGACCCCCAAGCACGGGCGGTGCGTGAGACCCTGCAGGCGATGGGAGAGGATCCGCGGCTTGACACCGCGGTGATCCAGACGGTGGGTTCCAAGCGTTGGGACGGCTTCGCGCTCGCGTTGGTGCGTTAGGGCTCAGCGCTGCTCCGGGCCGGCGACGTCCTGCTGGGCGACGATCAGCCGCAGACCGCACCGATCGCGGCCGAGCTGACCAGCTTCACGTACTTGGCCAGCACGCCGGTTTTGTAGCGCGGCTCCGGCGGGGTGAAACCCTTTTGCCGAGACTCGAATTCGGCGGGATCGGTCAGCACGTCGAGCAACTGGTTGGCCACGTCCAGGCGGATGCGGTCGCCGTCCCGAAGGAACGCGATGGGTCCGGCGTCGACCGCCTCGGGTGCAATGTGGCCCACGCACAGGCCGGTGGTACCGCCGGAGAACCGGCCGTCGGTCAGCAACAGCACGTCCTTGCCCAGACCGGCGCCCTTGATGGCGCCGGTGATGGCCAGCATCTCGCGCATGCCGGGGCCGCCCTTGGGCCCCTCGTAGCGGATCACCACGGCGTCACCCTTGGTGATGGTGCCGTCCTCCAAAGCGTCCAGCGCCGCCCGCTCGCCGTCGAAAACCCTTGCGGTGCCCTCGAACACGTCGGAATCGAAGCCGGCCGACTTGACCACCGCCCCCTCGGGCGCCAGCGAACCGCGCAGGATGGTGATGCCGCCGGTCGGGTGAATGGGATTGCTCAGTGCCCGCAACACCTTGCCGTCCGGGTCGGGCGGCGCGATCTCGGCCAGGTTCTCGGCCACCGTCGCGCCGGTCACCGTCAGGCAGTCGCCGCGCAGCAGCCCGGCATCCAGCAGCGCCTTCATCATCACCGGCACGCCGCCGATGTGGTCGACGTCCGACATGACGTGGCGGCCGAACGGCTTGACGTCGGCCAGGTGCGGCACCTTGGACCCGATCCGGCTGAAATCGTCGAGCGACAACTCCACGTCGGCCTCGTGGGCGATGGCCAGCAGGTGCAACACCGCGTTGGTGGAGCCGCCGAACGCCATCACCACCGCGATCGCGTTCTCGAACGCTTCCTTGGTGAGGATATCGCGGGCGGTGATGCCGCGCCGCAGCAGCTCGACGACGGCCGCACCGCTGCGCCGCGCGAACCCGTCGCGGCGGCGGTCGGTGGCCGGCGGCGCCGCGCTGCCCGGCAGCGACATGCCCAGTGCCTCGGCGGCGCTGGCCATCGTGTTGGCCGTGTACATGCCGCCGCACGCGCCCTCGCCGGGACAGATCGCGCGCTCGATGGCGTCGACGTCCTCGCGGGGCATCAGGCCCCGGGCACAGGCGCCCACCGCCTCGAACGCGTCGATGATGGTGACCTCGCGCTCGCTGCCGTCGGACAGCTTGGCGACCCCGGGCAGGATGGATCCCGCGTAGAGGAACACCGAGGCCAGGTCGAGCCGGGCGGCGGCCATCAGCATCCCGGGCAGCGACTTGTCGCAGCCGGCCAGCAGCACCGAGCCGTCCAGGCGCTCGGCCTGCATCACCGTCTCGACGCTGTCGGCGATCACCTCGCGCGACACCAGCGAGAAGTGCATGCCCTCGTGGCCCATCGAGATGCCGTCGGACACCGAGATCGTGCCGAACTCCAGCGGGTATCCACCGGCGGAGAACACGCCCTCCTTGACCGCCTTGGCAAGCCGGTCCAACGACAGGTTGCACGGGGTGATCTCGTTCCAGGACGAGGCGACCCCGATCTGCGGCTTGGCGAAGTCTTCGTCTCCCATGCCTACCGCCCGCAGCATGCCACGGGCGGCGGCCTTCTCCAGGCCGTCGGTGACGTCACGACTACGCGGCTTGATGTCGGCGGTTGCAGCCGAATCGGTGGTGGGCATTGTTCAAGTATGCGCTGGCCAGTCGCGATGCCATCTTCCGGGGTGATACCCCAACGGGGTATAAGCTGGAGTCCGGCGTGATGCCGCCGCAGGCGGGCGATTCAGCAGGGGTGACAGATGACGGACGACCACGGGTACTCGCAGCAGAAGGACAATTACGCCAAGCGGCTGCGGCGGATCGAGGGCCAGGTGCGGGGCATCGCCCGGATGATCGAGGAAGACAAGTACTGCATCGACGTCCTCACCCAGGTCAGCGCCGTCAACAGCGCCTTGCGTTCGGTCGCCCTGAGTTTGCTCGACGAGCATCTGAACCACTGCGTCACCCGCGCCGTCGCCGACGGCGGCGAGGAGGCCGACACCAAGCTCGCCGAGGCCTCGGCCGCAATCGCGCGCCTGGTTCGTTCCTGATCGGTGACCTAGTTGAGACCCGTGTCTCGGCCCTGATTCGGGGGGAGGCGTAGTTGCGGTCCGTACGGTAAGGCAGTGTGATCGCATTAGGCGCGACAACCCAGGAAGTGGGTAGTCCGGCCGATACAGACGCCATGACTGCCGAAACCAATGCCGCCGCGCGAACGTGGACCCCACGGATCGCGGCCCAGTTGGCTGTGCTGGCCGCCGCCGCCTTCACCTACGTCACCGCCGAGATCCTGCCGGTCGGCGCGCTGCCGGCCATCGCTCGCGACCTGCACGTCAGCCTGTTCGCGGTGGGAACGCTGTTGACCTGGTATGCCTTCGTGGCGGCCCTGACGACGTTTCCGCTGGTGCGCTGGACCGCGCACTGGCCCCGGCGGCGCGCGCTGATGCTCAGCCTGACCTGCCTGACCGCCTCGCAGGTGATCTCGGCGCTGGCGCCCAATTTCGCGGTGCTGGCCACCGGGCGGGTGCTCTGCGCCATCACCCACGGCCTGCTGTGGGCGGTCATCGCACCCATCGCGACCCGGCTGGTACCGCCGACCCACGCCGGGCGCGCCACCATGTCGATCTATGTCGGCACCAGCCTCGCGCTGGTCGTCGGGAGCCCGCTGACCGCGGCCCTGAGCCTGATGTGGGGCTGGCGCCTGGCCGTCGTCTGCGTCACCGTCGCGGCCGCCGCCGTCACGGTCGCCGCCCGGGCGATGCTGCCGGAGATGATGCTCACCCCCGGCCAGCTGGCCCACGTGGGTCCGCGCTCCCGTCACCACCGCAATCCCCGGCTGATCCTGGTGAGCGTGCTGGCGATGATCGCGGTCACCGGCCACTTCGTGTCCTACACCTACATCGTCGAGCTGATCCGCAACGTCCTCGGGGTGCGCGGGCCGAACCTCGCCTTCGTGCTGGCCGCCTACGGCCTGGCCGGCCTGCTGTCGTTGCCGCTGGTGGCCCGGCCGCTGGACCACCGGCCCAAGAGCGCCATCATCCTGTGCATCACGGGGTTGACGGCGGCTTTCGTGGTGCTGACCGGGCTGGCGGTCGGGGGTAGAAGCGGCGTGGCCACCGCGCTCATCGGGACCGCCGCCATCGTGCTGTGGGGCGCGATGGCCACCGCGGTCTCACCGATGATGCAATCCGCGGCGATGCGCAACGGGGCCGATGACCCCGACGGCGCGTCGGGGTTCTACGTGACCGCGTTTCAGGTCGGCATCATGGCCGGCTCGCTGGCCGGTGGCCTGCTCTATGAGCGCAGCATCACGATGATGCTGACCGCTTCGGCGGTCCTGATGGCCGTCGCGCTGGTCGGCATCGCGGCCAACCGGCGGATGCTCGACGTTGCTCCGACAAGCTCACCCGATTCATAGCCGCCCAGGTCAACCCGGCAATCACCGCCCACTCCGGGGCGCCGGCCGGCGCCGGTGACGGTAGCTGGCAGGGGTCCTATGCCACACTGTGTCGAGAACACGAGTGGAGGTATGCATATGTCGGGCTGGACGAGGGCCGGTATCAAGAAGGGCCTCTTCGCCGCTCTGAGCACCACCGGCTTGGCGTCCGTGGTGGGCTTGGCACTGGTACTGAGCGCGGGTCCCGCACTGGCGGATCCGGACCCGGCCCCCGCTGACCCGGGTGCGGTCGCGGCTCCGCCCCCGCCCCCGCCGCCCGACCCGCTGGCGCCCCCGCCACCTGCTGACCCGCTGGCGGCGCCGCCGCCGCCCAACCCGCTGGCACCGCCGCCGTGGATGCCCCCGGGGGCACAGCCGGTCGCGACCTCGGCCGACGGGCAGAACCCCACGCCGTTCACCGGTACGCCGCCGTTCGGGCCGCCGTCGTTGGTGCCCAAGAGCGGCTCGACCGTCGGTGTGGGCCAGCCGATCATCATCAACTTCCCCGGACCGGTGGACAACGCCGACGCGGCGATCGGCGCCGTGCACGTCTCGTCGGTCCCGCCGGTACCGGGCAAGTTCTACTGGATGACCCCAACCCAGTTGCGTTGGCGCCCAATCAATTTCTGGCCCGCGCACACCGCGGTGACCGTCGACGCCGGTGGCACCGTGTCCACCTTCCAAACCGGCGACACGCTGATCGCCACGGCCGACGACGCGACTCACCAGCTGACCATCACCCGCAACGGCACCGTGGAGAAGACCTTCCCGATGTCGATGGGCATGACGTCGGGCAATCACCAAACCCCCAACGGCACCTACTACGTGCAGGACAAGAAGGCGTCGGTGGTGATGGACTCCTCGACCTACGGGGTCCCGGTCAATTCGACCTACGGTTACAAGGTGACGGTGGAGGACGCGGTCCGCTTCGACAACGTCGGCGACTACGTGCACAGCGCGCCGTGGTCGGTGGATGACCAGGGCAAGCGCGACGTCAGCCACGGGTGCATCAACATCAGCCCCAGCAACGCCAAGTGGTTCTTCGACAACTTCGGTCCGGGTGACCCGATCGTCGTGAAGAACTCCAGCGGAGGCAACTACAAGAAGAACGACGGATCCGCCGACTGGATGAACTAACCCGCATCACCGACGCAGAATCGCCCATTTCCTCACGGAGATGGGCGATTTCGCGTTCGTGCGCCGGCCGAGACGCTCCCTGACGCGCGCGCCGAAATGAGGGGCTTTCGCCGGCCGGCGAATTATGTATAGCATCATACATAAGCCCCGACGCTTGAGGAGCTGCGATGCGTGGTCCACGCGAGCGGATGGTCGTTTCCGCCGCACTGCTGATCCGGGAGCGGGGCGCGCACGCTACCGCGATCTCCGACGTGCTCGAGCACAGTGGCGCGCCCCGCGGATCGGCCTACCACTACTTCCCCGGCGGGCGCACGCAGCTGCTCTGCGAGGCCGTCGACTATGCGGGTGACCACGTCGCTGCCCTCGTCACCGGCGCCGCCAACGGTCTGCAACTGGTGGACACGTTGATCGACAAGTACCGCCGGCAGCTGCTCGACAGCGACTTCCGCGCCGGGTGCCCGATTGTGGCGGTCTCCATTGAAGCGGGGGAGCCCCACGACGCCGAACGCGTGGTGATCGAGCGCGCCGCGGCGGTCTTCGACCGGTGGAACGGCCTGATCGCCGCGCGGTTGATTGCCGACGGCCTTCCGCCGGAGCGTGCTCGCGACTTGGCGGTGCTCGCCACCACCTCGCTCGAAGGTGCCATCGTGCTCGCGCGGGTGCGACGCGACCTGACGCCCCTCGACGTCGTCCACCACCAGTTGCGCGACCTGCTGCTGGCGGCGGCGCCCCCATCGGAAAGGAAACCCCGCGATGACCGGTGAATGGCACCCCAGCGCCTGCATCCTGTGCGAATGCAACTGCGGCATCGTCGTCCAAGTCGAAGACCGCCGGCTGGCCCACATCCGCGGCGACAAGGCGCACCCGGCCTCGCAGGGTTATACCTGCAACAAAGCGCTGCGGCTGGACCACTATCAGAACAGTGGCGTCCGGCTGACCTCCCCGCTGCGCCGCCGCGCCGACGGCAGCTACGAAGAGATCGATTGGGACACCGCGATCGTGGAGATCGCCGAGGGGTTCAAGCACATTCGCGACAGCTACGGCGGCGACAAGATCTTCTACTACGGCGGCGGCGGACAGGGCAATCACCTGGGTGGGGCGTACAGCGGCGCCTTCCTGAAGGCCTTGGGCTCGCGCTACCGGTCAAATGCGCTGGCGCAGGAGAAGACCGGTGAGGCCTGGATCGACGGGCACCTCTACGGCGGTCACACCCGGGGCGAATTCGAGCACGCCGAAGTCGCGGTATTCGTCGGGAAGAACCCGTGGATGTCGCAGAGCTTCCCGCGGGCCCGGGTGGTGCTCAACGAGATCGCCAAAGACCCGGCCCGGTCGATGATCGTCCTCGATCCGGTGGTCACCGACACCGCCAAGATGTCCGACTTTCACCTGCGGGTGCGACCCGGCACCGATGCGTGGTGCCTGGCCGCGCTGGCCGCCATCCTCGTCCAGGAAAACCTTTGCGACGAAACCTTTCTCGGCCAGCATGTGCGCGGCGCGGATGCCGTGCGCGCCGCGCTGCGCGAGGTCCCGGTGGCCGACTACGCCCGGCATTGCGGGGTCGACCTGGAGCTGCTGCGCGCGGCGGCACGGCGCATCGGCTCGGCCGCCAGCGTGTCGGTGTTCGAAGACCTCGGCGTGCAGCAGGCCCCGAACAGCACGCTGTGCTCCTACCTGAACAAGTTGCTCTGGATCCTCACCGGCAACTTCGCGAAAAAGGGCGGCCAGCACCTGCATTCGTCCTTCGCCCCGCTGTTCGGCCAGTTCTCCGGGCGCACACCGGTCACCGGCGCGCCGATCATCTCCGGACTGGTGCCCAGCAATGTGGTGCCCGAGGAAATTTTGACCGACCATCCGGACCGCTTTCGGGCCATGATCGTGGAAAGCAGCAATCCCGCGCACTCGCTGGCCAATTCGGCCGCCTGCCGGGAGGCCTTCGCAGCCCTGGAACTGATGGTGGTCATCGACGTCGCGATGACCGAGACGGCCAGGTTGGCACATTACGTGCTGCCCGCCGCCTCCCAATTCGAGAAGCCGGAAGCCACCTTCTTCAACCTGGAATTCCCGCACAACACCTTCCAGCTGCGCCGGCCGTTGCTTCAGCCCCTGCCGGGAACCCTGGCCGAACCCGAGATCTGGGCGCGGCTGGTGCGCGCGCTCGGTGTGGTGGACGACGCGGATCTGCGGCCACTGCACGAAGCCGCACAAAACGGCCGGCAGGCATACACCGAGGTGTTTCTCGCTGCCGCGGCGACCAATCCCACTGTGGCGCAGCTGCTTCCGTATGTCCTGTACGAAACGCTCGGGCCGACACTGCCGGATGGGTTACGCGGTGCGGCCGCCCTGTGGGGCCTTGCCCAAAAGACCGCGCTGAGCTATCCGGATGCGGTGCGGCGAGCCGGGCACGCCGACGGCAACGCCCTGTTCGACGCGATCCTGGACAACCCGTCGGGGGTGACGTTCACGGTGCACAACTACGCGGACGACTTCGCGCTGATCAGCCACTCCGATCACAAGATCGCGCTGGAGATCCCGTCCATGCTCGACGAATTGCGGGGGCTGTCCGGCGCCCCGGCCCAGCTCACCACGGCGGAATTCCCGATCGTGCTGTCGGTGGGGGAGCGGCGTGCCTACACCGCCAACGACATCTTCCGCGACCCGAGCTGGCGCAAACGCGACGCCGACGGTGCGCTGCGGGTCAGCGTCGAGGATGCCCAGACGCTCGGCTTCACACAGGGATGTCGGGCGCGCATCAGCACCGCGGCCGGTAGCGCCGAGGCCACCGTCGAGATCACCGAGACCATGATGGCCGGTCACGCGGCGCTGCCCAACGGTTTTGGGCTGGATTACATCGACGACGACGGGTGCACCGTCACTCCCGGCGTCGCCCCGAACGTGCTCACCTCGACCGAGTGGCGCGATCCATATGCCGGCACGCCATGGCACAAGCACGTGCCCGCGCGGATCGAGGCCGCCGCGGTGCCCAGCGGCGTCAGTTCCAGATCTTGACCCGCCGGTTCGGCTCCAGAAACAGGGCGCCGGCGTCGGCGCCTTCGAAGGCGTCGTAGAAGGCGTCCATGTTGCGCAGCACCCCGTTGCAGCGGAACTCCGGCGGCGAGTGCGGATCCACCGCCAGGCGCCGGATCGCCTCCGCTTCACGGGATTTGGTGCGCCACACCTGGGCCCAGCCGTAGAACACGCGTTGCACCCCGGTGAGGCCGTCGATTACCGGAGCGGGCTGGCCGTTCAGCGACAACTGGTAGGCCAGCAGCGCGATCGACAGGCCGCCCAGGTCGCCGATGTTCTCCCCGACGGTGAAGGCGCCGTTGACGTGGTGGCCGGGAGGTAGGCCGCGCGGCGTATAGGCGTCGTACTGCTCGATGAGAGCCTTTGTGCGGGCGCCGAATTCGGTTCGGTCGGCGTCGGTCCACCAGTCGACCAGGTTGCCGTCACCGTCGTATTTGGCGCCCTGATCGTCGAAACCGTGGCCGATCTCGTGACCGATCACCGCGCCGATGCCGCCGTAGTTGGCCGCGTCGTCGGCCTCGGCGTCGAAGAACGGCGGCTGCAAAATGGCTGCGGGAAAGACGATTTCATTCATCCCGGGGTTGTAGTAGGCGTTGACCGTCTGCGGCGTCATGAACCACTCGTCTTTGTCCACCGGCCCGCCGAGCTTGGCCAGCTCACGATCGTGGTTGACCGCGTACCCGCGCTGATAGTTGCCGTACAGGTCGGTGCGGTCGATCACCAGCGTGGAGTAGTCACGCCATTTCGCCGGGTAACCGACCTTGGCGGTGAACTTCTCCAGCTTGGTCAGTGCCCGTTCCCGGGTCTGCGGTGTCATCCAATCCAGGTCGCTGATGCTTATCCGGTAGGCCGCCCGCAGGTTGTCGACCAGCTCGTCGATGCGGGCCTTCGCTCCGGGCGGGAAATGCCGCTGCACGTAAAGCTTTCCGACCGCGTCACCCATCAGGCTCTCCACCAGCGACACCGCGCGCTTCCACCGGTCCCGGATCTGTTCGGTGCCGGTCAGCAGGCGGCCGTAGAAGTCGAAGTCCGCGGATACCAGCTCGTCGGTCAGCAAGGCGGCCCGCGCCCGGATCAGCCGCCACCGTGCCCAGCTCTTCCACACCTCGAGATCCTCGTTGCGCCACAGCTCGGCGAAGGTGCGCAGGTAATCGGGTTGGCCGACAATCACTTCCGCCAGCGACTCGGGGCGGGCACCCAGTGCGGTGGCCCAGCCCGCCCAGTCGAAGCCCAGCGCCTCGTCGTGAAGTTGGGCGAACGTGCGCAGGTTGTAGCTGAGCTCGGCGTCGCGGCGCTTGACCACATCCCAGTGCGCTTCGGCCAGTTTCGTCTCCAGCGCGACGATGCGTTCGGCGGTCTGCACGTGGTCGCCCGGGTCCCCGCCGAACACCAGGCCGAGCATCCGCGCGATGTGTGCGGGGTAGGCCTCCAGCACCTCGGCGTGCCGCTCCTCGCGGTAGTAGGACTCGTCGGGCAGCCCGAGGCCGGACTGGGTGAAATGCACCAGGTAGCGCGCCGAGTTCTTGGCGTCGGTGTCGACGTACACCCCGACCCCGCCGCCCGCGCCGGTGCGCTGCAGCGCGCCGATGGCGCGGGCCAGCGCGTCGGCATCGGCGGCGTCGTCGATCACCGCCATCTCGTCCAGGAGCGGCCGCACGCCGCGGCGCTGCACGGTGTCCTCATCCAGGAAGCTGGCATACAGGTCACCGATGCGCTGCGCGTCGTCGTCCGCGGCGGCCGAACCCTGCTCGCTGGCCTCGACGATCAGGTCGCGCACCTGCTCTTCGGCGCGGTCGTACAGTTGGCGGAAGGCGCCGTCGGTCGCCCGGTCCGCCGGTATCTCGTATTCGGCCAGCCAGCGGCCGTTGACGTGACCGAACAGGTCGTCTTGGGGGCGGATGCTGTCGTCGACAAAGCTCAGGTCGATGCCCGAGCGGATGGCCGTATTCGTCACCCCGCCATCCTTCCATCTTTCCCGGGTGCAACGATCGGGCCATGTCCGAGGGCGAGCGAACGAAGCCACCTGCCGAAGTAGATGCCGTTGACGTCGACCCCGACGACTCGGACGACGACGCGAACGACGGCGACGAAGACGAATCCGACAGCGCCGAAGTCTTTTCGAATTACGGCATCGCGTCAGCGGTGCTCGGTGTGCTGTCGGTGGCCGCGGTGGTGCTCGGATTCATGATCTGGTCCGGCCACCGCGACCAGGTCGCCGAACGCGGCTACCTGAGCCGCGCCATGCAGACCGCGGCCGACTGGGCAACCGTGCTGATCAACATGAACAGCGGCAACGTCGACGCCAGCCTGCAGCGACTGCACGACGGCACGGTCGGCGAACTCAACACCGACTTCGACGCCGCGATGCAGCCGTACAAGGCGGTGGTGGAGAAGCTGCAGTCCAAGAGCGCCGGGCGGATCGACGCGGTGGCGATCGAAACCGTGCACCACGACCTGGACACCCAGCCGGCGGGCGCAAGGCCGCCAAGAGAGGTAGTCACCACCAAGCTCCCGCCGTTCGCGAGCCGCACCGACTCGGTGATGCTGGTCGCCACGTCGGTCAGCGAAAACGTCGGCGCCAAGCCGCAAACCGTGCACTGGAACCTGCGGCTGGACGTCTCCGACGTAGACGGCAAGCAGATGATCTCCGGATTGGCTTCGATCAGGTGAGGATCCGATGAGGAACATCTGGCGGCTGTTCGCCTTCGACGTCCTGGCGCCGCTGGCCGCCATCGCGGCCCTGCTGGCCATCGGTGTGGTACTCGGCTGGCCGCTGTGGTGGGTGTCCGCCTGCTCGGTGCTGATACTGCTGATCGTCGAGGGCGTGGCGGTCAATTTCTGGCTGCTGCGCCGCGACGCGGTCAGCCTCGGCACCGACGACGACGCACCCGGGTTGCGGCTGGCGGTGGTCCTGCTGTGCACGGCGGCGCTGTCCGCGGCCGTCGCGACCGGCTACACGCACTGGACGAAGGCCGACCACGACTTCAGCAGCGATTCGCGCCAGGTGATTCAGATCGCCACCGGGATGGCCGAGGCGATGGCGTCGTTCAGCCCCACCGCCCCGACCGGTTCCATCGACCGGGCGGCGGCGATGGTCGTCCCGGAGCACGCGGCCGCGTTCAAGGAGCAGTACACGAAGTCCAGCGCCGAGCTGGCCCAGCACAACGTCACCGCACAAGCCAGCACGGTGTCGGCCGGAGTCGAGGCCCTCGGGCCGTCGGCGGCCAGCGTGGCGGTAATCCTGCGGGTGACGCAGAACGCCCCGGGACAGCCGCCCAGTCAGGCGGCGCCGGCGCTGCGGGTGACGCTGACCAAGCGGGGCAGCGACTGGCTGGTCGCCGATGTGCTGCCGGTCAGGTAGCGGATCAGTTGGCCTCGGCGGACCGAGCGGATTTCACCTTGACGAACCGATCCGACAACCGGCGGATCCGGATCATCAGCGCGGCCGTCGGGCTGGTGCTGCCGTCGAGATAGCCGTCCAGCTCCTCGGCCGTGACCCCGATGCGGGACGCGAACTCCTGCGGGGCCAGACCCGATCGGTCGATCAGGAGCCGCACATGGCGCGCCACCTCGGCGCGCTCGTTGACCTCCAGGTGGGTGCGGGCCCGCTCGAGCACCTCCCACAGCGCCTTGGCGATGCCGTAGGGCCGGGTGCCCTCGAGGACCTCCTCGACCTGGCGGGCGGTTCGCCCGTAAGGGTCGCGCTTCAGGGCGCCGGCGATGCGCTTCCACGTCGCGATGTCGCCGCCCTGCAGGGCGGAACGGATGGCCGCGGTCGGCCAGAATTCCACCGGCTGGTCGGGGTCCTGGAAGGATCCGGAAGGCGCGCTGCCGCGTTGATGCTGTTCGGGGCCCGGCCGGTGGGGCGGCGGCGCAGGGCGTCGGTCGGGTGCCAACGTCACCTCGCCTCCTCCAGCATCGCTACGGCCACGGACAGGCAGCGCTGCCTGATTGCCTCCCAGTCCGAGTCGGCCTCGGCTTCCGATCCCTGATCTTCCGGGTAGTCGCAGGGGTTGGGATCCGCGAGTCGACGGACCAACTGGGTGGCAATGCATTGCCGCCTGGACGATTTACAACAGTAATACCTGTCCATTCCGGCCAGCACCACCGCGGCGGTCTCGGGCTCCAACACATCCACCATGTCTGCAAAGTCGGCATAGTCGCGCCGACTGTTACGGCACATGATCAGGTAGCCCTTCAACCGCAGGGTCTCGGCACCGGTCGGGACCAGCAGCCGGTCGCCGGTGGGCAGCTGCACGTTGGTGGTCTCCACCGGGCTGCGCCGCTCGTATTGCGGTCCGTCGCCGACGGCGGCGCTTTCCAGCGCGTCGATGGCCACCGACAGCCGTCCCCGCCACAGCGTCACCGGGTGAACGGGCCGGTCGGTCCCGGCGATCGCCTTGGCGATGCTGTTGCGCGACGTCAGGCCGCCGACCAGTTTCTTGGCCGCCGGGGAGCCGGGGGTGTGGCCGTTGGGGCCGGGCCGCTGCTCGGCCGCGCCCACCCCGGCGCCGACCTTCTCCTCTCTGAGGGCGACCTGGTGGGGGATCTGCCCGGGCCCCAGGCCGCGGGTCTGGTCGTCGTCGTCGCCCGGCGACGCCTGGGCGTTGCGGCCGCAGCCGGTAAAGGCGAGCGGATCGGTCACGCAAATGGCGTCGGGCGCCAGGTGCTTGAGCTTCGCGGCGGACTTGAGCACCATCCGCAGGTCGGCGTTGGGCGCCACCAGGGCCGAGATGTCGTCGGGGATGACGACGACGTCGCCGAGATCGACCTCCGGCAGCGGCCGGTCGAAGTCGACCGACGGCAGCACCCGGGACAGCCACGCCGGCAGCCACCAGTTCCACTGGGCGAACATCGCCATCAGCGCGGGCACCATCACCAGCCGCACCACGGTGGCGTCCACCGCGATCGCGACCGCGCAGGCCACGCCGATCTCGGCCACCAGCGGCATGCCGGCGAACGCGAACCCGACGAACACCGCGATCATGATCAGCGCGGCGCTGGTGATGGTGCGGGCGCTGGTACTGACGCCGTAGGCCACGGCGTCGCGGGTGTTGCCCGAATGCAGGAAGCGCTCGCGGATGCGGGTGAGCAGGAAGATCTCGTAGTCCATCGACAACCCGAAGGTCATCGCCAGCACCAGCGGGGGGACGGTGCTGTCGATCGAGCTGATCTGGGCGAAGCCGAGGTCCTTCAGCCACCCCCACTGGAACACCATCACCAGGCTGCCGTAGGCGGCGGCGACCGACAGCAACGTCATCAGGACGCCCTTGAGCGCCAGGAACACCGAGTGGACCGAGACCAGCAGCATCACGAACGCGATTGCCGCGACGATGGCCAGCACCAGCGGCTCGGTCGCGGATACCTGGTCGTCGAAGTCCTTGATCAGCGCGGTCGGGCCGCCGACGTCGACGCGCGCCGTGCCCGCCTCGGCGACCTTGGGTAGCTGTGCGCGCATCCAGCCGACGGTCTCGCGGGCCTTCATGTCCTCGGGGTCCACCGACAGCACCGCGGACAGCAACGCGCTGCCGTTGTCCTCGGCGAATTGCGGCGGCGACACCGAGACGATGTTGGGTGCCTGCGACATCCGCTGACGGATCGCGCCGACGATGTGGCTGTGCTCCGGGGAGGCCGCACCGCCGTCCGGGAAGTTGATCAGCACCCGGATGGGGCCCAGCGCGCCCGGACCCAGGGCCTGGGCCGCGGCGCCCACCCCGGCGCGGATCTCGTGCGAGGAGTCGAACTGGCGCAGCAGGCTGTTGCCCAGCACCATCGACGCCGCCGGCGCGGCCATCGCGAGCAGCACCAGCGATGCCGCCAGCGCCGACATCCACGGCCGGCGCATCACCCAGCCGATCCAGCGGTTCCAGAACCGCGACTGGGTGCTCTCCGGTCGCCGCGACCAGTGCAAAAAGCCCGACCGCTTGGCGGCCGCGCGCCCGAACGTCGCCAGCGCCGCCGGCGTCAGGGTCGTCGAGGTCAGCATGGCCACCGCGACGGCCAGGATGGCGCCGGTGGCCATCGACTTCAGCGCCGGGGTGTTGATCACGTAGATCCCGGTCAGTGAGGCGATCACCGTCATCCCGGACAACACCACGGCCAGCCCGGAGGTGGCCATGGCGGCGTCGACGGCTTCGCGGGGCTGGCGCCCGGTGCGCAGTTCCTCCCGGAACCGCATCAAGATGAACAGCGAGTAGTCCACGGCGAGCGCGATCCCGAACATGGACACCGTCGAGGTCACGAACACCGACATGGTGGTGTAGGCGGACAGCAGGTAGACCAGGCCCATCGTGACCACGACCGTGCAGATGCCCAAGGCGAGCGGGATGGCCGCGGCGGCCAGCGAGCCGAACACGGCGAGCAGCACGATCAGGATGACGGGCAGGTTCCATTTTTCGGCGGCGGCGATGTCGTGCTTGGTGTTGGCCGCGGCGGCCGCGGACAGCGCGCCCTGCCCGATGACGTAGAGCCGCACGCGGCCGTTGGCGGTCTGACCGGGTTGATCGCCCTTGATGCCGACCTTGGTGCGGAGCTGCTTGGCGACGTCGCTCGTGTTGCGGGAATCCAGCCGCACCGACAACACATACGGCCGGTCGGGCTGCGGCGGCCGTTGGGCCGGGTTGGGGATTTCGGTGGTGCCCGGGATGCCGGAGGCGATCTGTCGCAGCTGCGCGACGGCGTCGTTCATGTCCTGGTAGCTGGCGTCGGGCCGGGGTGCGGCCACCAGCGCCAGCGACGAGCCGCCCTGGTCGTGGTAGAGGTCTTCGAGCTGGTCGTGCACCGCCAGCGACTGCGATCCGGCCACGTCGAACCCACCGCCGGTGAGGTTGCCCGACTGCGTCATCGCCAAATAGACCGCCGGAACCAATGCCAGCAACCAGCCTGTGAAGACCAACCAGCGGTACTTACGCAGGCTGCGGCTGAGGCGCATCATTAACTGCTGGATTTTCGCTCCCCGGTTCTCGCGTTACGCGTGTTGGCGACGATACCGCAGCAGCCTGTGGATTATGTGGGCTTATCTAGTTCCTGAGCTGCGGTGACGGGCTTGTTGTCAAGTCGCTGCGAAGACGTTGTGAACCGGTGATCCAGCGGGATTTCGGTCACACATGCACCCCCGGCTCCGTTCGGACTGGCAGGGGTGATATCGCCGGTGGCAGGATGTCGGATGGCCCGCGAGGCCCCCGGGGATTCGGGGTAAGCCCGCGCTCAGTGTGGCCGTCTGTCGCAGCCGTTTGCGAGGCGCCGATCCCGGCGGTCCGTCGCAAAGCCGTAAGGAGTTTCCATGACCAGAGCCACCGCTGGGCGGGGACGCAAAATCTTCGCCGGACTGATCGCCGCCACGGTGCCCGGTGCGGCCGTTGCGGTGCTCGCCGGCGCTCCCGCGACCGGCGCCAACGACCCGTGCGCGGCCAGCGAGGTCGCCCGGACGATCGGCTCGGTCTCCAAGTCGATGGGCGACTACCTGGACTCGCACCCCGAGACCAACCAGACGATGACCTCGATGCTGCAGCAGCAGGCGGGCCCACAGTCGGTGTCCGGGCTGAAGTCCTACTTCGAGGCCAACCCCAAGGTCGCCGGCGACATGACATCGATTGCGCAGCCGCTGACCAACCTGTCGCTGCAGTGCAAGCTGCCGATCTCGATCCCCCAGGCGATGGGCATGATGCAGCAGGCGCAGGGCGCGGCCGGCGGGCTGCCCGCGCTGCCGGGTAACCCCGCGGGCGCGTCGCCGTTGGGCGGGACCACCGGCGGCGCCCCGGCGGCGGCGCCGCCCGCGGCGACCAGCCCGCTGCCGGGCCCGTCGCGCGGCAACACGGTCGGCTAGGCCGGGGGTGGCGACCCGCTTCGCCCGGCCACGCCCTGTAGTGGCGACCCGCTGCGCCCGGCCACGGCCGCGCTTGCGATCGCCACGGCCGCGCTTGCGATCGCCACTAGGCCGGGCCGTCTTTCTCTGGATTGCGATCCGCCGGATTCCGGTCGGGCGGTAACGGCCCCTGCAGGGCGGTCTCGGTGGGATCGGCGGCGGGGTCGGCGTGAAGCGGCACGATGGGCAGCGGTCCTGTGATCGGGTCCTCGTCGGCGTCGGCGACATTCTCCGTGCGGAACACGAAGAAAAACACCACCCAGCCGATCGCGGAGATGAGCAGCCAGCTGATCAACCGGTAGATCAGCATCGCCGAAATCGCGTTGGGCAGCGACATCCCGCTGGACACCAGGCCGGGCACCAGCACCGCCTCGACGATCAACAGGCCGCCGGGCATCAGCGGTATGGTGCCGACCGCGCGGGCGGCCGCGTAGGCCACCGTCAATCCGGCCACCGAGGCGTGATCCCCGGCGGCGTACGCGGCGAAGCCCAGGCAGGCGACGTCGGCGATCCAGTTGAACATCGACCAGCCGAACGCCACCCCCAGGTCGCGCCGGCCCAGGCTCACCGATTCCAGCTGCATCAGCGTCTCGCGCCACTTGTCCAGGCCGGCGTCGGCCGGCCGGCCGCGCACCGCGTTGACCCACGCCAAGACCCGGCTGCCGATGCCGTCGATCAGTTCCGGCCGCGACGCGACGGCCTGCGCCAGCAGCAGCAGAGCGACGAAGCCGCCGAGGGTGAACAGCAACGAGAACGGGTTGTTCTTCGCGCCCAGCAGGAAAGCGCCGCCCAGCCCGAGCAAAGCCAACCCCACCGCCTGCAGCACGCCCGACATCACCAACTGCCACGACGCCACCACCGTCGAAGCGCCCCAGAGCCGCTGCTGCCGGAACAGGAAGGTCGCCGACAGCACGGGCCCACCGGGCAGCGTGGTACTCAGCGAATTGGCGGCATAGAACGCGGCCTCGGAGCGCAACTGCTTGACGTTCACGCCGGCCGACTTGAGCAGGGTCCGCTGGATCTGGGCAAAGCTGTGCATCGACGCGGCCGCCGCCGCCACCGATGCAAGCAGCCACCACCAGTTCGCCTCGTACGTGCTCCGCCAGGCCTTGGCCAGCTGATCCCAGCCCAGCGAAACCTCAACGGCAAGGACGACGGCCACCGCGCCGAGGATCACCCATCGCGCCCACCAATACTTCCCGCGGGCGGCTTCTTCGCGCGGGAAGTGGAGATTGCGGGCGGGTGCGTCGTGCGGCACGTGATTTAGGGTAACTGTGCAGGTGGCGCCGCGATCGGTGCGCATCGCCAACCGTGTCTCGGACGTTCTGGGGTCGTAACCGGATCGTGGCGGCGGCGCTCGCTCCGGATGACGCGCGGACGCCCTCGAGTCACGTTTGGCCGCGCGTCGCGGCGGATAGGCTGGCCAAATGTCAGCAAACGTCGACGATGAGTCGGTCGAACCCCTTGTCCGCAAAGCCGCAGCCTGGGCCTGGCGTTTGCTCGTCATCCTGATCGCCGTGCTCGCCCTGTTGTGGGTGGTGCAGAAGCTCGAAGTCATCGTCGTTCCGGTGCTGGTGGCGCTGCTGCTGAGCGCGTTGCTGGTGCCGGTGGTGGACTGGCTGGACACGCGGGGCCTGCCCCGCGGTGGCGCGGTGGCGCTGGTGTTGTTCGGGGGCTTCGCGATCCTGGGCGGCATCCTGGCGTTCGTCATCCTGCAGTTCATCGACGGCCTGCCCGGCCTGACCGAACAGGTGACGCAGAGCATCGAGTCGACGCGGCGCTGGCTGATCCACGGGCCTGCGCATTTGCGCAACGAACAGATCGACAGCGCGGGCAACGCCGCCATCGAGGCGCTGCACAACAATCAGGCGAAGCTGACCAGCGGGGCGATCTCCACCGCGGCCACCGTCACGGAGCTGGTCACCGCGGCGGTGCTGGTGCTGTTCACGCTGATCTTCTTTCTCTACGGCGGACGCAACATCTGGCGGTACGTCGTGCAGATCATCCCGTCGCACGTCCGCGACCGAGTGCACGAAGCCGGCAACGCCGGATACGGGTCGCTGATCGGGTATGTGCGGGCCACCTTCCTGGTGGCCCTGACCGACGCGGCCGGGGTGGGCACCGGTTTGGCCATCATGGGCATCCCGCTCGCGCTACCGCTGGCGTCGCTGGTGTTTCTGGGCGCGTTCATCCCGCTGGTCGGTGCCTTGATCTCGGGCCTGGTGGCCGTGATGGTCGCGCTGCTGGCCAAGGGCGTCGTGTACGCGCTGATCACGCTGGGCTTATTGATCGCGGTCAACCAGATCGAGGCCCACCTGCTGCAACCGCTGGTGATGGGCCGCGCGGTCTCGATTCACCCGCTCGGCGTGGTGCTCGCGATCTCCACCGGCGGCGTGCTCGCCGGCATCGTCGGCGCCCTGCTGGCGGTTCCGACGGTGGCGTTCCTCAACAACGCGATCCACGTGCTGCTGGCGCCGGATCCGTCCGCCGAAGCCGAGAAACAGACCGAGGACGCGGACGAGAAGAACACCATCCTGCAGGCCGAACCCGACCAGCCCGAGGACGAACCCGCCTGAGGCCCAAGCCTTTCCGGACGTTCGTCGGCGCAGGGCGCTGAGCTACAGCCGTCCCTCGCGACGCAGCAGATCCGCAGCGGACAAGCCGCCGCCGGAACGCCGGCGTTGCCGCGCCGGGTCGCCGTTCTCGCCCTGGCCGCGCGCATCCACCTGGTCGGCGGGGGCGTCGGGGTCGGTGCCCTCCGGGCGCAACTTCGGCAGGGCGGTGGTGGGCTCGGCGGCGTCGCCGTTGTCGTCGGGCCGGTTGCCGGGCACCGGGATGGCCCGCGTCTGATCGCCCGACGGCGGTGCCGCCGGACCAGGCGCCGGGGGTCGCGGGGGAGTTTGCGGGGCCTGCGGTGGGGGAATGGTGGGCGGCCGGTCACGGCCGGGCGCTCCCTGCGCGGCGAAGCGCGTCGTCTTCGCTTCGGTGGGTTGGCTGGGTCGGGCCGGGATGCGGGTCGTGCTCGCGACGGGATCCTGCGCGGGCCGCGGATCCGCCGGGCGCACCGGGCGCGCCGGCTCCAGCGCTCCGGGGTGGGTCGGGTCGTGCGGGGGCCGCGGTGCCGCGGCGACCAGGCTGGCCGCCACGGGTGGCCGCGCCGGCCGACCGTTGAGCGTGGGCCGCTTGCGCTCGTCGGGCAGGTCGATCTCGCCGAGCCCGATCTTGTTCTGCAGGCGCCGGGCCCAGCGGGGCGCCCACCAGCAGTCGTCGCCGAGCAGCTTCATCACCGAAGGCACCAGGAACATCCGGACCACGGTGGCGTCCAGCAGCAGCGCCGCCATCAGACCGAAGGCCAGATATTTCATCAACACCAGATCGGAGAACACGAACGACCCGGCGACCACCGCCAGCACCAGGGCGGCGGCCGTGATCAGCCGGCCGGTGGTCGCGGTGCCGATCCGGATGGCTTCGGCCGTCGACATGCCGCGTTCGCGCGCCTCGACCATGCGCGAGACCAGGAACACCTCGTAGTCGGTGGCCAGACCGAATCCGACGGCGACGACCAGCGCGATCACCACCACCATCAGCGGGGTTGGCGTGAAATTCAGCACGCCCGACAGGTGCCCGTCGACGAAGATCCACGTCAGGATGCCCATCGTGGACCCGAGCGTCAGTGCACTCATCACCGCCGCCTTGACCGGCAACACCACCGATCCGAACGCCAGGAACATCAACAGCATGGTCGCGCCCAGCAGCAGCACCAGCATCAGCGGAGCCTTGTCGAACAGACTGTGGATGCTGTCCTGCTCCAGGGCCGGCGTGCCGCCGACATAGAGGTTCAGCCCCTTCGGGGGGTTCACGGCCCGCAGTTCGGCGATCTTCTTGGCCGCATCGTTTTTGTTGACCAGGCCGTTCTGGATCACCCGCACCGAATCGTCCTTGGGCACCGTCGTCCCGTTCGGGCCGGGCACGCAGGGGTTGCCGGCGATGGCCGGACACGGCCGCTCCTGCCACTGTTTGTCGGTGAAGCCGCCGATCGAGGAAATCCGGTTGCGGATGTCGGCCACCTGCTGGTCGGTGACCTTGCTGCCGTTGCTGCTCTGGATCACCACCGTCAGTTGCTCGGTCCGGTAGCCGGGGAATCGCTTGTCGAAGTGCTCCTGGGCCAGGCGCACCGGGTTGTCCGGCGGCAGGTACTTCTCGCTCATGCCGCCGAAGGACAGGTTGCCCAGCGGAATCACCAGCAGAATCATGCCGACGGCGATCGGGATGGCGAACGCCAGCGGTCGCTTCATCACCCAGTTGACCAGCTTGCCCCAGAAGCCGGCCTCGACCTCTTCGCGGGTCTTGGTCTTCTGCAGCCGGTCCGCGAGCCAGTTCAGGTAGGCGCGCGACCACTTCCAGTTCCGCAGGAACGGCACCCGGAACGCCGTCCGCACCCCCAGCGCGTCGACGTGGCGGCCCAGGATGCCCAGGCAGGCCGGTAGGAACGTGATCGACAGCAACGCCGCCAGGCCCACCGCGGCGAAGATCGCGTAGGTCAGCGAATGCACGAAGCCCTGCGGCAACACCAGCAGGCTGGCGCTGGACGCGATGATCAGCACCGCCGAGAACGTCACGGTGCGCCCGGCGGTCATCACGGTTCTGCGCACCGCGGCCTCGGTGTCGTAGCCCTCGGCTATCTCCTCCCGGAACCGGCTCACCACGAACAGCCCGTAGTCGATGGCGATACCCAGACCGATCAGCGAGACCACCGGCTGGGCGAAGAAATGCACCGGCCCGAACACGGCGACCAGCCGCAGGATGCCCAGCGAGCCCGCGATGCTCAGGCCACCCACAATGGCCGGCAGGCCGGCGGCGACGGCGCCGCCGAACACCAGGAACAGCACCACCGCCACCAGCGGCACCGCCAGGACCTCCATGCGGCGCTGGTCGGTCGCGATGGTGCCGGTCAGGGCGTTGGCGATCGGCTCCAGGCCGGCGAGTTCCACCGCGCCGCCGTTGAGCTTCTGCAGCGCCGGCGCGATGGCCTTGTAGTTATTGAGGATGCTGTCGTCGTCGTCGCCCTTCAGTGGGATGGAGACGAACGTGTGCTTCTTGTCATCGCTGACCATGCCCTTGATGACCGGGTTCGTGCTGTCGGGAGCGGCCAGCCAGCCGGCCCAGCCGACGACCTGATCGGGGTGGTCGGTCTTGAACTTGTTGAGCTCGGCGACGACCTTGTCCCGCCAGGAGGAATCGTTGACCGTTTGCCCGTTGGGCGCCGTGAAGGTGGCCACCACGTGGCTGGTCCGGTCCCGGCCGTAGGTCTTGTCGCCCAACACCGAGGCCTTGACGGATTGGCTGCCGTCGTCGTAAAAGCCGCTCTGTGTAACATGCTTGCCCAGGCTGATTCCGAAGACGCCGCCCAGCAGACACAGAGCTACCGTGACCCCGATCACGATGTACCGGTATCGGTACACAGTTCGACCCCACCAGGCGAACACGCAAGCTCCTTACTGGATCGTTAACGACCCGCGTGGTGTCTTTCGGTTTCCAAGCCAGTGTCACACACGCGCGGTCAGCAGCGCGGACAGCGGCCGGAACGGCTGCAGCCACGCACCCTGGTCAGGCAGCGAATCTAGGCCGATCCGCGGCAACGGTTCCCGGAAGACACCAGCGATATCCTCCAGATCAACGAAGTCCAAGGTATCCGACGCTAGCGCCCAACTCGCGTGTTCGCGAAATCCGATCACCTGGACGCTGACGCCGCTTCGTGCGATGTCTTCGAGCGGCTGACGAAACGCCTGACCGTCGGCGGACGCCACCACCAGCGCCGCCAACCCTTCGGTACGCCGCAGTTCGATATGAGCCAGCATGTCGCGGTCGACGTCGCTGTCCTCGTCGATCTTCGGCTTGGCGAACACCGCAAACCCCACGTTGCGCAGGGCGTCCACCCAGGGTCGGACGACCTCGGCGCTGCCCGGTGCGATGTTGGTGAAGACGGTGGCCTCGGGCTCCACCACGACGCCCGGGCGATCGGCGCTGACCTCGGCCGTGCGCGCCAGCAGCCATCGCCCCAGGGCGTCGAACCGCGGGCGTTCCAGGGCTGTCGGGCGGCGCCCCAGGATGGAGCCCAAACCCATGTCGAGGTTCGGGGCGTCCCACACCAGCAACACGCGTCCACCGGGAGGGGAGAAGCCGCCCAGCTCGTCGCCGCTCAGCAGCGCCGGCGGCGCGACGGGTTCGGCCCCCGAAGCGGTCTCTTCGGCCAGGCTCATACTCATCGCCTACTCATCGTCTAAGCCAAATGAATTCGGTGACGGCGCTGCCCGCTTCTTGAGCCTTCGTCTCGTACTTCGTGGTCGGGCGCACAATCGAGACCGGCAGCGCAGTGCCGGGGTCAACCGGATGCAGCCGGGGCTCGCCCGCACCGACTTCGGCGATGTGCTCGGCATAACCCGCATGGTCCGTCGCAACGTGCAGGACACCACCAGGGAGTAGCCGGTCGGCTATCAAGCCAATCGTGCCGGGCTGCAGGAACCGGCGTTTGTGGTGCCGCGCCTTCGGCCACGGGTCGGGAAAGAAGACGCGAACCCCGGTCAGCGAACCCGGGGTGATGAGGCGTTGCAGGACGTCGAGGGCATTGCCGCGGATCAGCCGGATGTTGCTCACCTGGTCGCGGTCGATCGCGCACAACAGCTGCGCCAGCCCGCGGCGGTAGACCTCCACCGCGACCACATCGACATCGGGTTCCTCCTTGGCCATCGCCAGGGTGGATGTGCCACTGCCGCAACCGATTTCGAGTACTACCGGGGCCTGCCGCCCGAACCATGCGCTGATATCCAGCGGGGGCTCGGGGCCGTCGGCCTCCTCGACCGCGGCGCCCACCGACACGCCGAGTTCGGGCCAGCGCCGCTCCCACGTCTGGCGCTGGGCATCGGACAGCGCCGATCGCCGCGATCGGAACGCCGTGGCCGGGAGATAGCGCTGGTCGGGACGGTCCGGGTCCCCGGTTGGCGTGTCGGCAGACGTCGCCACCCCGCGCTGCGCATGCATTTGTCCATGGTGGCCTATAAACCCGGGATGTAGCCGCCCCTGGTCCGGATTGATACCCAACAGTTGCCTTGAACTGGTAACTGATTAACGGTGGCTCGCTTCTTGGTGACGCGGGTGCCACCATTCGGTGGGACCGTCCGGCCCCGACGTTGCTTCAAGTAGCGGCAGCGCCGGCCGGGCACGGGTCATCCAGACCGAACAGGCGGGATATGAGGGGACAAGGACACCAGACTTTCGTCGACGAGTTGGCGCGGTTTGCGGCCGATCAGGCCGACCCGCGCGTCACGGCGATCGCGCGGCGATCGGGCGCGCCCCTGCGGGTGGTGGTGCGCGGCCGCCGGGGGGTCGGCTGCCGCACGGTGCGCCGCGCCCTGGACGGCGCGGGACGCGCGGCGGGCATCGCGGTCGACGCCGGGCTGACCGATCGCGAGGTCGAGGCGGTGGTCTACGTGATCGCCGAGGTGGTCAAGCCGGAAGACACCCAGGCGATCACCCAGATGTCAGCGACCGGGCGCCCGGCGCTGGCGGTGCTGAACAAGGCCGACCTGGCGGGCTCGCTGTCCGGCCGGGGCGGCGACAGCCCGATCGCCGCGGCGCGCGCCAGGTGCACGCAGCTGTCGGCGCTGATCGGCGTGCCGATGGAACCGATGACCGGCCTGCTCGCGGTCGCCGCGCTCGACGACCTGGACAGCGCCCAGTGGACGGCGCTGTCCGCGCTCGCCGCTCACCCCGGCACCGCCTGCTTCGACGGCTCCTTCGCCGCATTCCTGGCCGCCGACGCCCCGGTGCTCACCGAGGTGCGGCACCGCCTGCTGGCCACCCTCGACCTGTTCGGCACCGCGCTGGCCGTCGCCGCGTTGCGGCAGGGCCGGACCCCGGCCCAGGTGTTGACCCTGCTGCACCGGATGAGCGGCGTCGACGCCGTCCTGGCCGGGATCGGCGCGCTGGGCGCCGAGGCGCGCTATCAGCGGGTGCTGGACGCCGCCGCCGAACTCGAGGCGCTGGCCGTCGGGGGTGGCAGCCTCGGCGAGCGGATCAGCGGGTTCCTGTCCCGGGACGACACCGTGGTCGCCCGGATGGCGGCCGCCGTCGACATGGCAGAGGCGGCCGGACTGGAGCCTGGCGATCAACGGCCGCTCGACGTGCATCGGGACCCGTCGGCGCACCTGCCGCGGGCGGTGCGGTGGCAGCGCTACAGCCGCGCGTCGGCCAGCGAGCTGCACCGCGCCTGCGGCGCCGACATCGCCCGGGGATCGCTGCGGCTGTGGTCCCAGGCCTGCGCCTCGCTGCCCGGGGAGTCCTGGTGAGCGGCGAAGCGAGCGACAATCCCGTCGCGGCGGTGGACGCCCTGGTGGCCGCGGTCGCCCCGGAGCTGGATCCGCCGGCGATTCACCGCTCCGACGTGGTGCTGGTGACCGGCCCGTGGATGGCCGGGGTCACGGCGGTGGCCGACGCCCTGCGCGAGCGGCTGCCGCAGCACAAATTCGTGGAGTCGACCGACCTGGGGCCCGGCGAGGTGCCGACGGCGGTGGTGTTCGTCGTGTCGGCGGCGGCCAACCTCACCCCGTCGGACTGTGCACTGCTGGACGCCGCGACCGAGCACACCGACGCGGTCATCGGTGTGGTGTCCAAGATCGACGTGCATCTGAACTGGCGCGACATCGTCAGCGCCAACCGCGGCTCGCTGGGCGCGCACGCGCCCCGCTACGGCCGGGTGCCCTGGGTGGGTGCGGCGGCCCTGCCCGACCTGGGTGACTCAGACGTCGACGACCTGGTCGAAGCCGTAGCGGCGCAACTGAACGACCCCGATCTCGCACGGCGAAACAGGTTGCGTGCGTGGGAATCTCGGCTGCAGACGGCGGCGCGGCGGTTTGACCGGGAGGTCGAGGGGTCGGGCCGGCGGGCTCGGGTCGAGGCGCTGCGTGATGAGCGCAGCGCCGCGTTGCAGCAGCGTCGGCAGGCCAAGAGCGAACGCACCATCACGCTGCGCGGTCAGATCCAGCAGGCCCGCGTCCAGCTGTCCCATTCCGCGCGGAACCGGTGCGCGACGGTGCGCACGGAGCTGCAGGAACACGCGGCCGGTTTGTCCCGGCGCAACATGTCCGGCTTCGAGGAACTCACCCGCGACCAGCTGGACTCGGTGGTCGCCGAGGTCAGCGAGGACACCGACACACAACTGGCCGAGGTCGCGCAGGTGGTGAACGTGCCGATGGAATTGCCGCCACCCGAGCGGCTGCCGGCCGTCGACGTCTCGCCACCCCCGCTGAAATCGCGCCGGCAGGAGACCTGGCTGACGATCCTGCTGGGCGTCGGGTTCGGACTCGGGGTGGCGGTGACGCTGAGCCGGCTGATGAGTGGGCTGGCCTCGCGGCTGAACCCCGCGCTGGCCGTCGTCGCGGCCCTGGTGTGTGTGGCGATCTCGCTGGCGCTCACCTTCATGGTGATCAACATCCGGGCGCTGCTGCACGACCGGGCGCTGCTGGACCGCTGGGCGGCCGAGGCGACGTCGTCGCTGCAGTCGGTCGTCGAGGAGCTGGTCGCCACCCGGGTACTGGCGGCCGAGTCGCTGTTGAGCAAAGCGCTGCTGGCCCAGGACGAGTCCGAGAACGCGCAGGTGTCGGCCGCCGTGGGAGTCATCGACACCGAACTGCGCGAGCACGCCCTGGCCGCCGCGCGGGCCGCGGCGGTGCGTGATCGGGAGATGCCGGCGATCGCAGCGGCCCTGGCGGCCGTGCGTGCAGAACTGGGCGAGCCGGGTATACGAGAGGACGAAAGTCACTCCGAAAACGCCGGCGGTGACGAGACCGAAAAACCCGCTTCGAGGAGCGAACATGGCGATTCGTCGTGAACTTCTGAATCGTTGTAGTGAGAAGGCTTATACCCGCCCGAGACTTCCCCGACAAGATCCTCAGGATAACCTGTAGTTAACGCCACCAAATCCTTAATCGTGTGGGCGAGAGCATAGCGAGCAGCACCAGCCCGATACGCAGAAGATCCAGGAGAGTTCGATGACCTCAGCGACCATTCCCGGTTTGGACACAGCACCCACGAATCACCAGGGCTTGCTGTCATGGGTGCAGGAGGTCGCCGAGCTCACCCAGCCCGACCGGGTGGTTTTCGCTGACGGCTCCGACGAGGAGTTCAACCGGCTGGCCACCCAACTGGTCGAGGCCGGCACGCTGAAGAAGCTCAACGAGAAGAAGCACCCCAACTCCTACCTGGCGCTGTCGGACCCGTCCGACGTGGCGCGGGTGGAATCCCGAACCTTCATCTGTTCCGAGCGCCAGATCGACGCGGGCCCGACGAACAACTGGATGGACCCGTCCGAGATGCGGTCCATCATGACCGATCTGTACCGGGGCTGCATGCGCGGTCGCACCATGTGGGTGGTGCCGTTCTGCATGGGCCCGCTGGGCGCCGACGACCCCAAGCTGGGCGTGGAGATCACCGACTCCGAGTACGTCGTCATCTCGATGAAGGTGATGACCCGGATGGGCAAGGCCGCGCTGGAGAAGATCGGCGACGACGGATTCTTCGTCAAGGCGATGCACTCGGTGGGAGCGCCGCTGGAGCCCGGCCAAAAAGATGTGCCGTGGCCGTGCAACGACACAAAGTACATCACCCACTTCCCGGAAACCCGCGAGATCATGAGCTACGGCTCGGGCTACGGCGGCAACGCGCTGCTCGGAAAGAAGTGCTACTCGCTGCGCATCGCGTCGGCGATGGCCCACGACGAGGGATGGCTCGCCGAGCACATGCTGATCCTCAAGCTCATCTCCCCGGAGAACAAGGCCTACTACTTCGCCGCCGCGTTCCCGTCGGCGTGCGGCAAGACCAACCTCGCCATGCTGCAGCCGACCATCCCGGGCTGGCGCGCCGAGACGCTCGGTGACGACATCGCCTGGATGCGGTTCGGCAAGGACGGCAGGCTGTACGCGGTCAACCCCGAGTTCGGTTTCTTCGGCGTCGCGCCGGGCACCAACTGGAAGTCCAACCCCAACGCCATGCGCACCATCGAGGCCGGCAACACCGTCTTCACCAACGTGGCGCTCACCGACGACAACGACGTGTGGTGGGAGGGCCTGGAGGGCGAGCCGCAGCACCTGATCGACTGGAAGGGCCGGGACTGGACGCCCGAGTCGGGCGAAAAGGCCGCCCACCCCAACTCGCGCTACTGCACCCCGATGTCGCAGTGCCCGATCCTGGCGCCGGAGTGGGACGACCCGCAGGGCGTGCCGATCTCGGGCATCCTGTTCGGCGCCCGCCGCAAGACCACGGTGCCGCTGGTGACCCAGGCCCGCGACTGGCAGCACGGCGTGTTCATGGGAGCCACCATGGGCAGCGAGCAGACCGCCGCGGCCGAGGGCAAGGTCGGCACCGTGCGCCGCGACCCGATGGCGATGCTGCCGTTCCTGGGCTACCACGTCGGTGACTACTTCCAGCACTGGATCGACCTGGGCAAGAACTCCGACGAGTCCAAGATGCCGAAGGTGTTCTTCGTCAACTGGTTCCGCCGCGACGAAGACGGCGGTTTCTTGTGGCCGGGCTTCGGCGAGAACAGCCGGGTGCTCAAGTGGATCGTGGACCGCATCGAGCACCAGGCCGGCGGCCAGGACACTCCGATCGGCATCGTCCCCACGGCCGACGACCTGGACCTGGACGGTCTGGACGTCGACGGGGACGACGTGGCCAAGGCGCTCGCGGTCGACCCGGCTGAATGGCGCGAGGAACTGCCCCTGATCGAGGAGTGGTTCGAGTTCGTCGGGGACAAGCTGCCCACCGGCGTCCGCGACGAGTTCGAGGCGCTCAAGCAGCGGCTGTCCGAAGCGGGCTGAACCCGTGGGCGGCGCGGCCGTCGACCACTTAACACCCGTCAAGTTTGGCGGCGGTACAGTCTGCGCATGCAGATCCGCCCCTACCTCGGCGCTGACAAACCTGCTCTCATCCTGTACCCGTCCGGAACGGTCATCACTTTTGACGACCTCGAAGCCCGTGCCAATCGACTGGCGCACCGGTTTCGCGACGCGGGTCTGCGCGAGGGCGACACCGTCGCGATCCTGATGGAGAACAACGAGCACATCCACGCGGTGATGTGGGCGGCTCGACGCAGCGGTTTGTACTACGTGCCGATCAACACCCATCTGACCGCGGCAGAGGCGGCCTACATCATCGACAACAGCAGCGCGCAGGCCATTATCGGCTCGGCGGCGCTGCGCGACACCCTGGCCGGCCTGGCCGAGCATCTGCCGGGTGGACTTCCCGAGCTGCTGCTGATCGCCGACGGCGACCTGCCGGGCTGGGAGCGTTACCCGGAATGCGTTGCCGGCCAGCCCGATACCCCGATCGATGACGAGATCGAGGGCGACCTGCTGCAGTATTCGTCGGGCACCACCGGCCGGCCCAAGGGCATCAAACGCGAATTGCCGCACGTGCCACCGGCCGAGGCGCCCGGCATGATGTCTGCGCTGGTCGGTTTCTGGATGACGCCCGACTCGATCTATCTGAGCCCGGCGCCGTTGTACCACACGGCACCGTCGGTGTGGTCGATGAGCGCGCAGGCCGGTGGGATCACCACCGTCGTGATGGAGAAATTCGACGCCGAAGGCTGCCTTGACGCCATCCAGCGGCACCGGATCACGCACGGCCAGTTCGTTCCGGCGATGTTCACCCGCATGCTGAAACTGCCTGAGCGGGTTCGCCATTCGTATGACTTGTCCAGCCTGCAGCGGGTGATGCACGCGGCGGCCCCCTGCCCGGTGGAAATCAAGAAGCAGATGATCGACTGGTGGGGGCCGATCATCGACGAGTACTACGCGTCCTCGGAGGCGCACGGGTCGACGCTGATCACCGCCGAAGATTGGCTGGCGCATCCGGGTTCGGTCGGCAAACCCATGGGGGGCGCCGTGCACATTCTCGATGAACACGGCAACGAATTGCCGCCAGGGCAGGCCGGCGAGATCTACTTCGAGGGCGGTTATTCCTTCGAATACCTCAACGATGCCGCGAAAACCGCCTCGTCGCGCGACAAGCACGGCTGGGCCACCGTCGGGGACATCGGCTACCTCGACGAGGAGGGTTACCTGTATCTGACCGACCGGCGTCACCACATGATCATCTCCGGCGGGGTGAACATCTATCCGCAGGAAGCCGAGAACCTGCTGGTCACTCACCCGAAGGTGTTGGACGCCGCGGTGTTCGGGGTGCCCGACGACGAGATGGGCCAGCGCGTCATGGCGGCCGTGCAGACCGTCGATCCTGCCGACGCCACCGACGAATTCGCCGACGAGTTGACGGTGTGGCTGCGAGACCGGTTGGCGCACTACAAATGCCCGCGATCGATCGCGTTCGAAGCGCAGCTGCCGCGCACCGACACCGGCAAGCTCTACAAGAATGGGCTGATCGAGAAGTACTCGGTGTGACCGATGCTCCGGGTGGTCGACCTGTCGAGCGCGCCGCAGCACGGCCCGGCGTCGCCGCCCGGTGTGATCGTCGCCGTCGGCTCGGCCGCCGATATCGCCGCGGCCGGATTGTGGCTTGACGCAGCGACTTTCACGCTGACCGAGGCGCCCTGCGCCGACCGGCGGGTGGTCACCGTGGATTCGGTGCCGGCGGCCGTCGACGAGCTGACGGCGCGCTGCGAACGCTGGCCGCAGGCCAGCGCGATCTGTGACGACGTGCTGCGTGGCGTCGATCCGCATGCCCCGACGCTGTCCGGGGTGGTGGCGGAGTCGTTGGCGTACTCGACCCTGCAGGCCGGTCCGGAGTTCGCGCGGTGGTTACGCGACCGCGGCCCGGTCCGCATGCCGGAGATCGTCGACCCGGTGCGGGCGAGTCGCGACGGCGATGTCGTGCGCATCGCGTTCAACCGGCCGCAACGGCACAACGCCTTCTCCACCGATGCGCGCGCCGCGCTATTGGAGGCATTGACGGTCGCGCAGCTGGATCCGTCGGTCACCGGCGTCGTGTTGAGCGGCAACGGTCCGTCCTTCTGCAGCGGCGGGGATCTGGCCGAATTCGGCACCTTCGCCGATCCGGCGAGTGCGCACCTGGCTCGCACCCGCTACAGCCCGGCTCTTGCCCTCGACGCACTGGCCGCCCGGCTGGGCCGCGGCTGCCGTGCCGAGGTGCACGGCCGGGTGCTGGGCAGTGGACTGGAGATGGCGGCGTTCTGCGGATGGGTCACCGCCCGCGACGATGCGGTGTTCGGGCTGCCCGAGCTGGCGTTGGGGCTGCTGCCCGGGGCCGGCGGCACCGTCAGTGTCACCCGGCGGATAGGCCGTTGGCGCACAGCGTATCTCGTATTGTCCGGCCGTACGGTTGACGCGCGGACCGCGCTGGCCTGGGGGCTGGTGGACGAGATCTAGTGTCGCGAGTCGTTAATTCGCGATCACTGGGTAGACTTGGGGTGTGCCGAGTCCGATTGCTGTGCCCGTGGTGTTGACCGATGAGGAACGTGAGCAGTTGCAGGGATGGGCGCGCCGCCCCAAGAGCGCCCAGGCGTTGGCCTTGCGCTCGCGGATTGTGCTTGCCTGCGAAGGGGATTCGAGTAATACCGAGGTAGCACGCGATCTGGGTATCACGCGGGGAATGGTGACCAAGTGGCGTAATCGCTTTGCCGCTGACCGCCTGGAGGGATTGCTCGACGAGCCGCGCCCGGGCCGGCCCCGGGTGGTCGGTGATGAGCGGATTGAAGCGTTGATCACCGCGACGCTAGAGACCACGCCCCCCGATGCCACGCACTGGTCGACGCGGTCGATGGCCGAGCATCTGGGTTTGAGCCAGTCGATGGTCTCGCGGGTGTGGCGGGCGTTCGGATTGGCTCCGCACAAACAGGATTCGTGGAAGCTGTCCAAAGACCCGCTGTTTGTCCAGAAGGTCCGTGACGTCGTCGGGTTGTATCTGAACCCACCCGAGCGGGCGGTGGTGTTGTGCGTGGATGAGAAAACCCAGATCCAGGCCCTCAACCGCACCGCACCGGTGTTCCCGATGCTGCCCGGCACGCCGGCGCGAGCCAGCCACGACTACGTCCGCCATGGCACCTCGAGCTTGTATGCCGCCCTGGATCTGGCCACCGGCCAGGTCATCGGTGCCCTGCACTCGCGTCACCGCGCCCAGGAATTTCTGGCCTTCCTCAAGAAGATCGACACCGCGGTGCCTGCCGACTTGGACTGCCATGTCGTCTTGGACAATGCCTCCACGCACAAAACACCGCAGGTCAAACGCTGGCTGAACGCTCACCCACGCTTCGTGTTGCACTTCACCCCGACCAGCTCAAGCTGGCTCAACCTCGTCGAGCGCTGGTTCGCCGAACTGACCACCAAAAAACTGCGCCGTGGCACCCACACCTCGGTGCGCCAACTCAACACCGACATCCGCGCCTGGATCGACACCTGGAACGACAACCCGCGCCCCTACGTCTGGACCAAGACCGCCGATCAAATCCTCGAATCCATCGCCAACTACTGCAAGCGAATTAACGACTCACAACACTAGCGTCCGTGCTGCGCCGACGGTCTTTGCGCGGGCAAGCGTGTTGAATACCCTGTGTCCGTTGGGTTTACGGCCACCGTCAGCCGTCAACGGTCAGCGGTCAGTAGAGCAGTGATCGATGCCCAGCGGGAAACCGTATGACCCGTCAACGTGTTTCACCCACCCCGGTAACCGGGTTAGTTGTTGGTGGGTGGTGGTTGGGGTTGGAAGGGTGTGTACCACCACCAGTCGGCGCGTTCGCCGGTGGGTCCTGGGCAGGGTGGCACCGCGGGTGGGGGTTGAGTGGGTGGGCGTGCCAGTGATCCCGGGCGAAGCGGTCGCCCGGCGTCATCGGTGACGACGAGGGCGTCTGGGAATCCGGTGATGGTGATCAGGCCGCGGTGGTGGGCGCGGTGGTGATAGGGGCAGACCAGCACCAGGTTGTCCAACTCGGTGGGGCCGCCGTCTTCCCAGTGCCGGATGTGGTGGGCGTGCAGACCCCGGGTGGCCCCACAGCCGGGAACCGCGCACATCCGGTCGCGATGCTCCAGCGCGCGGCGCAGCCGCCGGCTGATCAGCCGGGTCGCCCGCCCGGCCCCGATGACCTGACCGTCACGTTCGAACCACACTTTACAGGTGGCATCACAGGTCAGGTATCGGCGATCGGCATCGGAGAGCAGCGCACCCAGATGCAGTGCGGCCGCGCGCTCGGCGACGTCGAGATGCACCACCACCGTGGTGTGCTGCCCGTGCGGGCGGCGGGTCGCCTCGGCGTCCCAGCCCGCCTCCACCAGGCGCATGAACGCCTCAACACTGCCCGGCATCGGGGGTGCGGTATCTGATGCGGAGCCGCCATGGTCACGCTTCCACTCGGCGATCAGCGCATCCCGATGCGACGCCAGGGCCGCGTCGAACTTCGCCGCGTCCAGGTGGCCCAGGGTGATTCGATAGCAGCTGCCCTGCTCGGTGACCGTCGAGGTGATCGACGGCTCCACCTCACGCCGGGGCTCGGGGTCCGGTCGCGGCTCCAGCTTGACCGCGGTACGCAGCTGGTTAACCGTCGCAACCGACGCAAGCTCTGCGTAATGCTCATCAGAACCCTGCCCAGCCCGCGCCGCAATCACTCCAACCTGGTCCAGCGACAGCCGGCCCTCCCGCATTCCTTGGGCGCATCGCGGGAACTCCTGCAGCCGGCCCGCGATGGTGGTGATCGTGTGCGCATTGGCCGATGACGAACCCAGCTTCCAGGCAACCAACGCCGGCACCGACCGCGCCCCGGTCATCCCGCACAGCTCATCGCGATCGATTTCGGCGACGATCTCCACGATGCGCCCATCAATCGCATTGCGTTGACCGGCCAATTCCGCCAACTCCTCAAACAACACCTCAAGACGCTCGGCGGGACTCACCACCACAGCGCCAGCAGACGCGATCGAAGACATGACCCCATCATCGCAACCACCACCGACAAAATCGGGCCGGCCGATGCTCGGCTCCCAATCCCCAGCGCAGCTGTGATCAGTGGGCAGAGACGTCGAAACAAGCCGGACAACCGGCCCATTCAACGACAGGAAACGATGAATCCGTTGGCATTTGGCGCAGCGCGCTTTCGACGCTGCCCGCCACCGGGATCCGCCAGCCTCAGTAACCCGAATAGGTGGTGGTGGTCGTCGAGGGGATGGTGGAAACAACCGCCGCCAGGATCCCGAACCACAGCACCACGCCGATCACGAGGGCGACGGCGCCCACGACCGCGCCGATGATGGCCCATTTTTTGGCGTTGTTGGACGCCTCATAGGCCTCGGCGTAGCGGCCCTGCGCCCACAGCGCGGACACCTTGTTGGAATAGACGATCGACACGATCCCGAACGGCAGGCAGCACAGCACCGTGACCAGGATCGCCCAGACCAGATAGTTTTCCGGCTCCGGCTGACCCTGCCAGCCGGGCTGCGGCGCCGGCCATCCCGCGGGCGGCTGGGCCGGCCACGCCGGCGGCGGCTGCGGCGGGTACCCGGGCGGCGGCTGGCCCTGCCAGTCCGGTTGTTGGCCTTGCCATTCCGGGTGTTGGCCTTGCCATTCCGGGTGTTGGCCTTGCCATTCTGGTTGTTGCCCCGGCCATTCGGGCGAACCTCCGGGCGGCGCGGGAGGATAACTCATGGCGGCTGCCTTTCCCTTCGGTTCAGAAGTCAGGTAAATATACTCTCAACCTTCGTTCTGCGGCCGCAGAGCTTCACGGGATCAGATCCCACCCCGGGTCACCAGTTGCCGGGCGATGACATTGCGCTGGATCTCGTTGGTGCCTTCGCCGACGATCATCAGCGGCGCGTCCCGGAAGTAGCGTTCGACGTCGTACTCGGTGGAATAGCCGTAGCCCCCGTGGATTCGCACCGCGTTCAGCGCGATCTCCATGGCGACCTCCGAGGCGAACAATTTGGCCATCCCGGCCTCCATGTCGCAGCGTTCGCCGCTGTCGTATCGTTCCGCGGCATACCGGGTGAGCTGGCGGGCCGCGGTGAGCTTGGTCGCCATGTCGGCCAAGTAGTTACCGATCGACTGGTGCTGCCAGATCGGCCGGCCGAAGCTCTCGCGCTGCTGGGCGTAGGCCAGCGCATCCTCGAGCGCCGCGGTGGCAACGCCCAGGGCGCGGGAGGCCACCTGGATGCGTCCCGTCTCGAGCCCCTTCATCATCTGTGAAAAGCCTTCGCCCGCAACGCCGCCCAGCAACGCCGTTCGCGGTGCCCGAAAGTTGTCGAATGACAGCTCGCAGGATTCCACGCCTTTGTAACCCAACTTCGGCAGATCGCGCGACACCGTCAGACCCGGTCCGTGCTCGACGAGCATGATCGAAATGCCCTTGTGCCGCGGCCTGGCGTCCGGGTCGGTCTTGCACAACAGCGCGATCAGGCCGGAACGGCGCGCGTTGCTGATCCAGGTCTTGGATCCGTTGATCACCAGGTGATCGGCATCGTCGGCATCGGGCAGCGCGGTGGTCGTCATGTTCTGCAGATCCGAGCCGCCGCCGGGCTCGGTCAATGCCATGGTGGCGCGCATTTCACCGCTGGCCATCCGCGGCAGGTAGGCGCGCTTCTGCTCCTCGGTACCGAACAGCGCCAGCAGCTTGGCGACCACAGTGTGCCCGCCCATCGCACCGGCCAGGCTCATCCAGCCGCGCGCCAATTCCTCGGTGACCCGCACGTAGCAGGGCATTGACACCGGCGAACCGCCGTATTCCTCAGGAACGGCCAGACCGTAGATGCCGATCCGCTTCATCTGTTCGATCCACGCCTCGGGGTAGGTGTTGGCGTGCTCGACCTCGCGAATGCGCGGCTTGACGTCGCGGTCGATGAACGCCCGCACCGTGGCGATCAGCATCTCTTCTTCGTCGTTCACCTGTGATCGGCCTCCGTCTTGATGGAGGCGACCCGCGCCGCCCCTCGATTCCACAGCGTGCCAGCATGGGGCGTTGTGACGAGTGAGGGGTATGCGGCCATTCGCGAGGGCGGACCGTACTTCGACGACCTTGCGGTGGGGCAGGTTTTCGACTGGGCGCCGTCGATGACGTTGTCGTCCGGGTTGGCGGGGGCTCACCAGGCGATCGTGGGAGACCGGCTGCGTCTGTCGCTGGACGCCGACCTGTGCGGGGCGGTGACGGGCCTGCCGGCGCCGCTGGCCCATCCGGGTCTGGTGTGCGACGTGGCGATCGGGCAATCGACGCTGGGGACCCAGCGGGTCAAAGCCAACCTGTTCTATCGCGGCCTGGTCTTTCACCGGTTTCCGGTCATCGGCGATTCGCTCTACACCCGCACCGAAGTGGTTGGGCTGCGTGCCAATTCGCCCAAACCGGGCCGTGCGCCGACCGGGCTGGCGGCGTTGCGGATGATCACCATCGACCAGGCCGATCAGCTGGTGCTCGACTTCTACCGGTGCGCCATGCTGCCCGCCGGCCCCGATTTCACGCCCGAGGATGCGCCGCACGACGACCTGTCCATCATCGGTGCCGACGTACCCGGCCCGGCCCACGATCCGACCGCGCAGTGGGACGGCGCGGCGTTCCGCGACAAGGTGCCCGGCCCGCACTTCGATGCCGGCCTGGCGGGTTCGGTGTTGCACAGCACCGCCGACGTGGTCAGCAGCGCGCCCGAACTCGCTCGGCTGACTTTGAATATCGCTGCCACGCATCATGATTCGCGGGTCGGTGGGCGCCGGCTGGTGTATGGCGGGCATGCCATCGGGCTGGCCCTGGCGCAGGCGAGCAGGTTGCTGCCCAATCTGGTGACGGTGCTGGACTGGCAATCCTGCGACCACACCGGACCCGTCCACGAGGGCGACACCCTGTACAGCGAGTTGCACATCGAATCCGCCGAGCCGACCGAACACGGCGGCGTGCTGGGGCTGCGCTCGCTGGTGTACGCGGTCAGCGAGACCGCGGGCGAGCCGGACCGTCCGGTGCTGGACTGGCGGTTTCGCGCGCTGCAGTTCTGAGCGGGTTTGCCGGTCGCCGCGGCGCAGCGGGTTACGCGCACAATGGGGGCGTGAGTTCGGCTTCGCTAAAGCGGGAGTCCAGTCAGGTCAAGGAGTGGGCGAGCAGCGGTCTGGCCTACTTGACCGGGCTGCCCGATGGCCCCGCCGACTTCTCCCGCGCCAGCGTGCTGACCCGCGCGCGTGAGGTCGCCGCGGCCGTCGGCGAGCGACTGGGTATCGGTGTCGACGCGGCAAGCCTGCTGGCGGGACGGGCCGCGTTGCTGGGGCTGACGCGTGCCGGCCGGGTGTCGCCCGGCGGCGGCACCCGCCTGCTCGCCGCGCGCGACGGCTTCTGCGCGCTGACCCTCTCGCGCGCCGACGACGTCGAGGCCGTCCCGGCGCTGCTGCAGGCCGATGCGGTGGCCGCCGACCCGTGGCCGGTGCTGCAACGCTGGGCCGCCGCCCGTCCGGTGGCCGAGATCGTCGAGCGGGCGGGGCTGCTGGACATCCCGGCGGCCTGCCTGGGCGAGGCGACGCCCGCGCCGGCGTGGATACACCCCACCGGATCGCGGGTGGGACCGCGTGGCCCGCGTGGCCTGCTGGTGGCCGATCTGTCCTCGATGTGGGCGGGCCCGTTGTGCGGACGGCTGCTGGCCCGCGCCGGAGCGACCGTCGTGAAGGTCGAAAGCCCGCGCCGCCCGGACGGCACCCGGGCCGGGGTGCCCGCCTTTTTCGATTGGATCAACAGCGAAAAGCTCAGCTACCGAGTCGATTTCGACAGCCAGGCCGACGAGTTGGGTGAACTGCTCGCGGTCAGTGACGTCGTCATCGAGGGTTCGCGGCCGGCGGCGTTGGCGCGCCGGGGACTCGGGCCCGATGCCGTAACGCCGCGCGCGGGCCGAATCTGGTTGCAAATCACCGGATATGACGGCCTGAGGCCGGGCTTCGGCGACGACGCCGCGGTGGCCGGTGGCCTGGTCGGCAGCAGCGCCGAGGGGCCGGTGTTCTGCGCAGACGCCATCGCCGACCCACTGGCCGGGCTGGAGGCAACACTGGCGGTGGCCGAATCGCTGGGCCGCGGTGGTGGTGAGTTGATTCGGTTATCCATGGCAGGGGTGGCCGCGACCTATGCGGCGCTGCCGGTCGCGCCGTCGGCCTCGTCGGCGCCGGTGTCGGCACCGTCGGCCCCGACGGCGTCGCGTCCGGCGTCCGGGCTGGGTGCCGACAACGACGTGGTGCGCCACCTGGTCGGTCAAAGGCGTTTGCTGTCATGCTGATTCAACGCGCTACCCTGCTGGACGGCACCACCACAGATATCCGGGTGGGCGCGCTGATCGAGGAGATGGCGCCGGGCGAGGGTCTGGCGCCCAGAGCGGGGGAGGGTGTGCTGTACGCGGGCGGCGGCACCGTGCTGCCCGGCCTGCACGACCACCACGTGCACCTGCGCTCGGCGGCCTCGGCGCTGGATTCGTTCTTCGTCGGGCCGCCCGGGGTCAGCACCGAATCGCAGTTCACCCGATTGCTGGCGAACGCCACACCGGGTCCCGACGGCTGGATTCGCGCGGTGGGATACCACGATTCGGTTGCCGGAGAACTCGATCGGGGCGCCCTTGACGCCATCGTTCGGGACGTTCCGGTGCGCATCCAGCATCGCAGTGGGGCGCTGTGGATTCTCAATTCCGAGGCGCTGGGCCGGGTCGGCCTGGCCGAGCATCCGGACGGGCGGCTGCGCAGCGCCGACCGCGGCTGGTCGCTGGCGTTGCAGCGGCGCGAATCCGACCTGGCGGAACTGAGCCGCCAGATCACCGCGACCGGGGTCACCGGCGTCACCGACGCCACCCCCGATCTCGATGCCGACGACATGGCGTCGCTGACGGCGGCGCACCAGCGCGGTGAGTTCCGGCCGCGGCTGAGTTTTTTGTCACCGGGCAAGATGATCCTGCACGACGATCGCCTGGACCTGAACGATCTCACGGAATGGATTGTGCGCCAGCATGATAGCGGGCGGCCCGTCGCCGTGCACTGCGTGACGGCCGCCCAGCTGGTGGTGACCGTCGCGGCCCTGCGCGAGGCCGGCGGTCATCCGCAGGACCGCATCGAACACGCCGCCGTGGTGTCCGACGACCAGCTGGCCGACCTGGCCGAGCTCGGGGTCACGGTGGTGACGCAGCCGAACTTCGTCGCCGAGCGTGGCGATCAGTATCTGGCCGAGGTCCCTGCGGCCGAGCACGATCAGCTGTGGCGGGTCGAATCTCTGCGCCGCGCGCAGGTGCCGGTCGCGCTGTCCACCGACATGCCGTTCGGTCATGGCGACCCGTGGACGGCGATGCGCGCCGCGGTACACCGCACCACGCCACGGGGCGCCGTCCTGGGACCGCGCGAATGTGTCTCGGCGAGAGCGGCTTTGACGATGTTCTTGGGCCGGGCGGATCAGCCCGGCCGACCGCGCACCGTCGAAGTCGGGCAGCCGGGGGACCTGTGTGTGCTGAACGAACCGCCGGCCACGGCGCTGGCCGCCCTGGACGCCGGCCTGGTGGCGGCCACGGTCATCGGCGGTGAGCTGGTGTACTTCGCGATGTGATCGGTCTCAGCCGGCCGGGACGAGCGCGGCGCGCAGGCTGTCGCATTGGCTGTCGAAAAATCGCCGGGACACTCGAGCTTTCGGCAAGACCAGATCGAAGCCGTGGAAGGCGCCCGGAATGGTCTCGACCTGACACGGCACCCCGGCGGCCTTCAGTCGTTCGGCGTAGGCCAGGTCTTCGTCGTGGAACAGGTCGTGCGTGCCCACACCGATCCACGCCGGCGGCAATCCGCTGAGGTCGTCGCGGCGCCCGGGGACGGCGACGGCCGGGTCGGCGTTGCCGAGATAGGCCGCCCAGCCGAACCTGTTGCTGCGGTTGTCCCACAGCCGGTAGTTCGCACTGGGCGCGGTGGCCGAGCTGCGGTCGTCGAGCATGGGGTAGGTCAGCAGTTGGAAAGCCGGGCTCACCTCGGCGCGGTCCCGCGCCAGCAGGGCCAGCGCCGCCGCCAAGCCGCCGCCGGCGCTGGCCCCGCCGATGGCGATGCGGTAGCGGTCCACCGATGGCAACCCGGCCAGCCAGGTCAGCGCCGCATAGCAGTCTTCCAGCGGTGTCGGATACGGATGTTCGGGGGCCAGCCGGTAATCCACCGACGCGACGGTGATGCCCAGCCGCCTGCTGAACGCGCTGCAGAGCTGGTCGTCCTGCTGGGCGGTGCCGACCACGTATCCGCCGCCGTGGATCCACAGCAGCGCGGGCGTGGTCTCGGTGGCCCCGGCGGGCCGGAACAGCCGCACGCCGACCCCCGAACCGAGGGTGATCGTCTCGACGCCGGCGACGGGCTTGCCGAGGCGCCCCCGCCACGTCAGCCCGGCCCGCATCAGCGGAAGGGTCCGGGGGCCGATCAGCCGCCGTGGCGCGATGCGGGCAAATCGCTGCAGGTCAGGATGAACATCGTTGTTCGTCACCGCATCAGTATCACCGACGGGGAAAATCAGGGGACGGCTAGTTGGGAACTGCCGTGCCCGATCGGACATCAGGAGGCAACGTGACCGCCCGTCAGCCCCGGCTGGCCTCGCGGGTCGTCGATACGGCTCTCGGAACGCTCCGCGTTCAGGTCAGCGCGGGCACCGGGCCCGCCGTCCTCATGTGGCCCAGCCTGTTGATGACGGGCGACCTGTGGGCCGGCCAGGCCGCGCGCTTCGGCGACAGCCATCGCCTGGTGCTCATCGATCCGCCCGGCCACGGTGGCAGTGCGCCGCTGCGCGCGATGTTCAGCTTCACCGACTGCGCCCGCTGCGTCGTCGACCTGATGGACGGGCTCGAGATCGACAGGGCGCACTTCGTGGGCAACTCGTGGGGCGGGATGATCGGCGGCACCTTCGCCGCCCGCTACCCCGACCGCCTCGACCGCGCGGTGCTGATGAATTGCACGGCGTCGGAAGCCGGTGTCGCGCAAAGGATTCAGTATGCAGCCATGCTGTGGTTGGCGAGGGCGCTTGGCGGGATCCGGCCGCCGCTGACCCGCTCGGCCATCCGCGCTTTCTTGGGGCCGACGACGCTGCGCACCCGCCCGGACGTGGTGCGGGGCGTGCGGGCAGGGGTGCAGTCGGTGGACACCGGTTCGGTCCGCTGGGCGGTGCGCAGCGTGGTGTCCGCGCGGCCCGACCAGCACGCACTGCTGGCTGGGGTCACCGCCCCGGTGCTGGTGGTCGCCGGCGCCGAAGACGCCACCTTCCCGGTTGCCGAGACCCGTGCCATGGCCGACTCGATCCCCGGCGCGTCCTTCACCGTGCTCGATGGGGTCGCCCACCTGGCGGCGCTCGAAGACCCCGCGCGGGTCAACGATCTGCTGGACGCGTTCTTGTTCGGCTGATTTTGCGGGCCGGTACGGGCCCACCGGGCGCCGTAAAGCCTTGGCCAAGAATGTAACTCGGTAACGCCCGCGACCGCGGCGATGATGACGCGCGCGTCCGACCGCCGCGGGTGTTGAACCAAGCCGGGCGCTGCACCGTGGCCGCAGACAATGCCTGGAATGACGAATGGATTAGCCGAGCCGCGATCGGGGTATCGGAGCAGTGCTGACGCGCGGGCTCGCCGTCAGTTTGTTGGGGTTTGCCGGTACGTCGCCGCAACGTCCCGCGGGGGGACCGAGCGCCGACCCGCCGCCCGGTCGGGCAGGACGCGAGGGGCGTGAAATGCTTGGGCAACTCTACGATCGGGCTCTCGGCGGCGAGCGATGTTGGATTCGCCATGACGACGGCGAACTGCGGCCCCTGCCGGCGCACCGATGGTTGGGTGTGCGATGTCCCGATGACGGATCTGGTGGCGCCTTCGACGAAGTCTTCGACGAAGCCGTCACGCAGATGTGCACCGGGCCGACAATCGAGCTGGGATGCGGACCCGGCCGGTTGGTGGCGAGGCTGATCCAGCGGGGCATCCCGGCACTCGGCATCGACCGGTCGGTGACCGCGGTCCAGCTGGCGGGTCGCGGCGGCGCACCGGCCCTGTTGGGCGACGTGTTCGAGCCGCTGCCGGGCACCGGTTTGTGGCAGACGGTCCTGTTGGTCGACGGCAATGTCGGGCTCGGCGGGGACCCGTTGCGGATTCTCGGGCGCGCCTTCGAGCTACTGGCCCGCGGCGGCCGCTGCGTCGCCGAATTCGAAGCGGAGGCCATCGGCATCTGCTCGCGGTGGGTCCGGCTGGAGGTGGCGGGGGAGGTCGGTCCCTGGTTTCGCTGGGCATCGGTCGGGGTGGACAGCGCCGCCGCACTGGCGGCGCAGGTGGGATTGACGCTGAGCGGCGTCCGTCTTGTCGGGGGCCGGGTGCTCGCCGACCTGACCGCCAAATAAGCGTGTCGTCCACAGCAAAACGCCCCGCACTCAGCGAACCGCGAAAAACGGTCCGAACAGCGTAACTACCCGATCCAGCGAGCGCGTCGGGCAAAGCGCTCACGGAATCGTCGCCCGCTCTACGGAAACGTCAGTTTGCGAAACGTGGCGAGGGGTACAGTCCCGTTCATGACGGTGAATGGACCGGGCATTACCGATTGCGTGAAATGGTTGCTCCGGGCCCGCCCCGGCGACTATGCGCTGGCATTGAGCGTGGCGGGGGCTTCGCTGCCGGTGGTCGGCAAGCACCTCGAGCCACTGGGCGGTCTGACCGCCATGGGCGTGTGGGGCGCCCGACATGCACCGGAGGCGATCTCCGCGGCGACCAAGGACTGGTTCACCCCCGGAATCAACGATGTCCGGCGCCGCGACCGGGCGAGCACCCAGCAGGTGTCCCTCGCCGCGTTGCGCGGGGTCGTGTCGGCCGCGGATCTCGAGTTGGATTGGCCGGTCGCGGAGAAGACGCCGCCGATCTGGGACGGTCTGCGCCAACGCCGTTATCTCCACCGCCGCGGCGTCCACTATGGCGACCACCCCGATCAGGTGCTCGACGTCTGGCGGCGCAAAGAGCTGCCCGTACAGCCCGCGCCGGTCCTGATCTTCTTGCCGGGCGGAGCCTGGGTGCACGGCAAGTGCATGGGCCAGGGATCGGCGCTCATGTCACGGCTCGCCGAACAGGGCTGGGTATGCCTGGCGGTCAACTACCGCGTCTCGCCGCACCACCGCTGGCCGCGCCACATCATCGACGTCAAAACCGCCATCGCATGGGCACGTGCCAACGTCGACAAGTTCGGCGGCGACCGCAATTTCGTTGCGATAGCAGGGTGTTCGGCCGGCGGCCACCTGTGCGCGCTCGCCGGGCTGACCCCCGACGATCCGCAATTCGAGGCGAAGCTGCCCGAGGGCGCGGACACCTCGGTGGACGCGGTCGTCGGAATCTATGGTCGCTACGACTGGGAGGACCGCTCGACGCCGGAGCGCGAACGCTTCGTCGAGTTCCTGGAGCGGGTCGTGGTGAAGAAGTCGATCGCCCGTCGTCCCGAGATCTTCCGCGACGCGTCCCCGATCGCGCGCGTGCACCGGAATGCGCCGCCATTTTTGATCATTCACGGCAGCAAGGACACCGTCATCCCGGTCGAACAGGCGCGCAGCTTCGTCGAGCGGCTGCGGGCGGTGTCGCATTCGCTGGTCGGTTACCTGGAATTCCCCGGGGCGGGCCACGGCTACGACCTCATCGACGGGGAACGGGCCGGCGCCGCCGCGCACGTCACGTCGCTGTTCCTCAACCAGATCTACCGCACCAAGACACGCGTTGGGGCGAAAGAGGTTATCTGAATCGCCGCTGCTGAGTATGGTCCGTCTATGGGCAAGGGGCAGCGGTGAAAAGGCTTAGCGGGTGGGACGCTGTACTGCTGTACAGCGAAGCTCCGAACGTCCACATGCACACCATCAAAGCGGCCGTCATCGAACTGGACGCCGATCGCCGATCGTTCAACGTCGACGCGTTTCGGGAAGTCATCGCCGGGCGGCTGAACAAGCTCGAGCCGTTCTGCTACCAGCTCGTCGAGGTGCCGTTCAGCTTGCACCACCCGATGTGGCGGGAGAACTGCGAACTCGATCTCGACTATCACATCCGGCCGTGGCGGGTAGCGCCGCCCGGGGGCCGCCGCGAATTGGACGAGGCCATCGGTCAAATCGCCAGCACGCAACTCGATCGCAGCCGTCCGCTATGGGAGATGTACTTCGTAGAAGGCTTGGCCAACAACAGGATTGCGGTCGTCGGCAAAATTCACCACGCCCTGGCCGACGGTGTGGCCTCGGCGAACCTGATGGCCCGTGGCATGGACCTGCAGCCGGGCCCGGAGGGCGGGCCGCGCCTCTGCGACCCCGCGCCGACCGCGCGGCAGCTGGTGGCGTCGGCATTCGCCGACCACATGCGCCACGTCGGGCGGCTGCCGCACACCATCCGTTACACCGCCCAGGGTCTGGGCCGGGTCCGCCGCAGCTCGCGCAAGCTCTCGCCGGAACTGACGCGGCCCTTCGAGCCGCCGCCGACCTTCATGAACCACAAGATCACCGCGGAACGCCGGTTCGCCACCGCCACCCTGGCGCTGGCCGACGTCAAGGAGACCGGCAAGCGACTCGGGGCGACGATCAACGACATGGTGCTGGCCATGGCCACCGGCGCGCTGCGCACCCTGCTGCTGCGGTACGACGGCAAGGCCGAACCGCTGCTGGCGTCGGTACCGATGAGTTTCGACTTCTCGCCGGAACGGATCTCCGGCAATCGCTTCACCGGTGTGCTGGTAGGCCTGCCGACCAATGCCGACGACCCGCTGGAACGAGTGCGGTGCTGCCACGAGAACGCGATCGCGGCCAAGGAAAGCAACCAGCTGATGGGACCCGAGCTGGTCAGCCGGTGGGCGGCCTACATGCCACCCGCACCCACCCAGGCCTTCTTCCGGTGGGCGTCCGGCCGCGACGGACACAACAAGCTACTCAACCTGAACATCTCCAACGTGCCCGGCCCGCGGGAGCGTGGCCGGGTGGGCGGGGCGCTGGTCACCGAGATCTATTCGGTGGGTCCGCTGACCGCCGGCAGCGGCCTCAACATCACCGTGTGGAGCTACGTCGATCAGCTCAACATCTCGGTGCTCTCCGACGGGTCGACCCTGGAGGATCCGCACGAGGTTTCCGAGGCCATGGTCGCCGACTTCATTGAAATCCGCAGAGCCGCAGGGCTTTCCGATCAGTTAACGGTCGTCGAGGCCGCCATGGCTCCGGCGTGAGCGGCCCGGTTCAGTAAGTAATCGCCAGCGGCGGTAAGCGGGATCTCGGGGGACGTTAACGCCATTTCCGGCGACGGTTACCATCGGTCCGACAGCAGCCACCCCTACTCGAAGGAGCTGTGCGGCACGTGAGCACTGAGACCGAAGCAGCCGACGAACCCGAAGTTCTGGTCGAACAACGGGATCGCATTCTCATCATCACGATCAACCGGCCGAAGGCCAAGAATGCGGTCAACTCCGCGGTGGCCAACGGCCTGGCCGCCGCCGCGGATCGGCTCGACAACGAGACCGGCCTGTCGGTCGGCATCCTCACCGGGGCGGGCGGCTCGTTCTGCGCGGGCATGGATCTCAAGGCCTTCGCCCGCGGCGAGCTTCCCATCGTCGAGGGCCGCGGCATGGGCTTCACCGAGCGTCCGCCGGTCAAGCCGCTGATCGCGGCGGTCGAGGGCTACGCGCTGGCCGGCGGAACCGAGCTGGCCCTGGCCACCGACCTGATCGTGGCCTCGAAGGACGCGGCTTTCGGCATTCCGGAGGTCAAGCGTGGCCTGGTCGCCGGCGGCGGCGGGCTGCTGCGGCTGCCGCAGCGCATCCCGTCCGCGATCGCCATGGAGCTGGCGTTGACCGGTGAAAACCTCAGCGCCGAACGCGCGCATGCGCTGGGCATGGTCAATGTGCTGGCCGAACCCGGCGCCGCGCTGGACGCCGCGATTGAGTTGGCCGAAAAGATCGCGGCGAACGGGCCGCTCGCGGTGGCCGCCACCAAGCGGATCATCGTCGAGTCCCGCGGCTGGAGCCCCGAGGAGATGTTCGCCGAGCAGAACAAGCTGTTGACTCCGGTGTTCTCCTCCAACGACGCCAAAGAAGGCGCCATCGCCTTCGCCGAGAAGCGGCCGCCCAAGTGGACGGGCACCTGATACACCGCTAGGCGGCCCGATCGTCTTCTGCCGCTGAACCTTCCGGATCCGCGCTGTCCTCGACGGTGACGGGGCCGGCCACCGTCGATGCGGCATCGGTGGTCGGCAGCGGGGCCAGACCCGGCTCCGGGGTGAGCAGCATCGTCGCGCGCGCGTCCAGCACGTGCCCGATGAAGAAGTCGTAGAGGAAGATGCCGATCACCGCGCCGATCAGCGGGCCGACGAGCGGGATCCACCAGTACTGCGTGGTGCCGCCGTAATCGCCGGGGAAGGCCAGCTTTCCCCAGCCCATGAGGTAGGCGAACACGCGTGGTCCCAGGTCCCGGGCGGGGTTGAGCGCGTAGCCCGCGTTGGTCCCATACGAGCACCCGATCACCGCGACGACGAGGCCGATGACCAAGGGCGCCATGTTGCCGGCCGGCGCCTGGTTGCGGTGGTCGATCAGCGCGGCGATCAGGGCCACCAGGATGGCGGTGCCGACCAGCTGGTCCACCAGCGGTCCCAGGTAGCCGCCGTGGAAGTAGGGGGCGGGAAACGTCGCGAAGATCGAGTAGGTGTCCTGTGACTCCGGCCTGCTCAGATGGTTGGCCGCGGTGTAGTTGTCGATGGCCGGGCCGTAGACGGCGTACACCGCGGCCGCGGCGCTGAACGCCCCGAGCAGCTGGGCGATCCAGTACGGAATGACGTTGCGCCAGTCGAACTTTCGCGCCACGGCGAAAGCCAGCGTGACCGCAGGGTTGAGGTGTGCACCGCTGATTCCGCCGGCGACGTAGGCCGCGAGCATCACCGCGAACGCCCAACCGAACACGATGATCAGCCAGTTCGCCGGGCCGAACGGTACGGTCTGGCGTCCCGAGCCCGGCAGGCCGACGACGTTGAGCGCGCAGGTGCCCAGTCCGAGCAACAGCAGGACAAAGGTGCCGAAGAACTCGGCGAGCATCGCGCCGGGCAGCCCGGCGCGCAGTCTGGTCATCGTGGTGGCGGTGACCCGGGTCTGTTCGTCGATGGTTGTCGATGTCGATTCCACGTCGTTCCCAACTGAGTCGGCGGGCTGTGCCGTCGGGCGCCTGGAAGGGCGGCCCGGGCGGGCTTCGGGGTGGGTTAACCCAGCGTCAGCTGGGGGTAAACCTCGGCGGCACGCTTGGGCGATGCGGCGGGCCGACGGTGCTGGACCGCACGATGGTTGCGTGATCTAAACTACAGTCGGGCATGACACTTTTGGTCAGCTTTGTAACGTGCGGATACCGAAGAAAGATCGAGGATGAGCATTTCGCTGCTGCTCGAGATGGCCGCGTCGGGCAACCCCGAGCGCACCGCGGTGGTGTCCGGAGACCTGCGGCTGACAACGCAACAGCTCAGCGATCTCGCCGACGGCGGCGCGGGCGTGATCGCCGGCTCGAACGCCGAGCACGTCGCGTACGTGGGAACCGGCGGCGCGATGCTGCCGGTGCTGATCTTCGCCGCGGCGCGCGCCGGGGTGGCCTTCACGCCGATCAACTACCGGCTCTCCGCCGAGGGCGTCCAAGCGCTGATCGAGCGGCTGCCCGAGCCGTTGGTGATCGTCGACAGCCGTTACCGCGACGCGGTCGGCGACGTGTCGGACCGGGTGATGGTGTCTGACGACTTCTTGGCGGCCGCGGGTGAACCCGGTGCGGCCGCGGAAGTGCCCGCGTTTCCCGATCCGGACTCCGTCGCGATCGTGCTGTTCACCTCGGGCACCACGTCGCAGCCCAAGGCCGTCGAACTCTCGCACAACAACCTGACCAGTTACATCACCGGGACAGTGGAGTACGGGGCCGCCTCCGACACCGATGCCGCCCTGATCTGCGTGCCGCCGTACCACATCGCCGGGGTCAGCGCGGCGCTGTCGAATCTGTATGCCGGACGAAAGATGGTGTACCTGCCCAATTTCGATGCGCAGGAATGGGTTCGGCTGATCAACGCCGAGAACGTGACCACCGCGACGGTGGTGCCGACGATGCTGGACCGCATCGTCAACGTGCTGGACAACGGCGACGGGACGGCCATCGAACTGCCGTCGCTGCGCAACCTGGCCTACGGCGGCTCCAAGGTCGGCCTGCCGCTGGTCCGCCGTGCCCTCGAACTGCTGCCCAACGTGGGCTTCGTCAACGCCTACGGGCTGACCGAGACCAGCTCGACGATCGCGGTGCTGACCCCCGACGACCACCGCGCGGCGCAGGCGGCGGAGGGCCCCGACCAGGAAAGCTGGGCCCGCCGGCTGGGATCGGTCGGCCAGGCGGTGGCGGGCATCGAACTGCAGATCCGCGACGAGGCGGGCAATGTGCTGCCGCCGGGCCAGACCGGCGAGCTGTTCGTGCGGGGCGACCAAGTGTCGGGCCGCTACACCGGGATCGGCTCGGTGCTCGACGAAAACGGCTGGTTCCCCACCAAGGACATCGCCATGCTCGACGACGAGGGCTATCTGTTCATCGGCGGGCGCAGCGACGACACCATCATCCGCGGCGGCGAGAACATCGCCCCCGCCGAGCTGGAAGAGGTGCTGGTCGAGCACCCGCACGTGCGTGACGTCGCCGTGGTCGGTGTCGAGGATCCGCAGTGGGGGCAGGCGATCGTCGCGGTGGTGGTGCCGGCGGCGGGCGTGGACCCCGACCCCGACGAATTGCGCGAATTCGTCCGCAAGAGTTTGCGGGGATCGCGCACCCCCGACGAGGTAGTGTTTCGCGACGAGCTGCCCACCACCGCCACCGGCAAGGTGTTGCGGCGGGAGATCATCCAGACCCTCACCGGATTGCGCGCCGCACCGGCCCAGCAGTAAGCGATCAAGGACGGAAATCAATGATCAAGAACGGAACTCGTCTTGCCAGCCAGGTCTGTGACACGCAGGTGATCGTCGTCAGAAGTGCCGACAGCCTGGACGACCTGCGGTGCGGGGGTGCGCCGATGGTCCCGGTCGGGGGCGAGCGGTCCGGCGAATTGGACCCGTCGTTCGCCGACGGCACCGTGATGGGCAAGCGCTACGTCGACGAAGCCGGCGCCGAGGTGCTGGTGACCAAGCCGGGCGCGGGGAGCCTGAGCATCGGGCAGACCGCCCTGCAGCTCAAAGAGGTCAAGCCGCTACCGGCCAGCGACTGAGCAGGTTACTGCGCGGCGTCCTGCTTGCCCGAAATCTTGTTCCGGGCAACGAATTCCTTTGCCTTGATCAGGAATTCGAGCTGCTCGCCCACCTGGTGCAGCGGGCCCGCGTTGCGCGTCGAGCGGGACAGCACGATGGCGCCCTCCAGCGCGGCGATCGACATCACGGCCAGCGACGCGGCATCGGCATGGTCGAAGCCGTCGTTGACGAACGCGCGGGTGAGCGCGGTGCACCAGCGACCCAGGATAGCGCCGGCCTCGGTGGAGAGTTTGGGACCGTCGCCGTCCGAACAGCCGATCGCCGCCGCCACCACCGGACAGCCGGCGGTGAATCCGCCGTCGGTGAGCAGCTGCTCCCAGAATCCGACGAACTCCTGCAACAACACCCGGGCGCCCCGGCCGGCGGCGTCGTCGATCATTGCGGTGATCGAGTCGCCGGAGTAGCGCAGCGCCTCGGCCAGGATCTGGTTGCGCCCGTCGGGAAAGTGGTAGTACACCGAGCCGCGTGGGGCGCCGCTGCGGGCGAGCACCGCGTCGATGGTGACGCCCGCCGCTCCGCGCTCGCGCATCACCTCGGCGGCGCTGGCCAGCATCTTCGTCCGGGTGTCTCCGCGCTTCGCCGGGGCTTGCGCCGCCGAAGATTCACCGATGGTCTGCGTATGCGTACCTGTCATGGCCGGGGTCATGCAGCGTGCGAGTGCCGCAACGCCGGCCAGTGCATGTGACGTGGACTGAAGCGGAATGTGCGGCGCCGCACGTCGGGCATCTCGCGGGTGAATTGGTAGCCGGCGACGTTGAGCTCAATGATCCACATGGTGTTCTCCCGGCCTGTGTACAGCCATTGATTATGCTATGAACCATATAAGACATCCGTAAATTAAGCAATTTCTCAGGCGAAGTGTGACGTACGCCGCACAAATACCCGGTGGACCGGCGCAACGATGGCGCGCGCAAATCCCCCGGATTATGGGCTATCGCATAATCCCTACGGTGACGGAACGTTCCGCTACCGGTTGAGCAGTCCGCAGTGCACGTTCGGCGCGCGGAATCCTAGCTCTCGATGGTGTAGCCCATCGGCATCAGCACGCTCTTCTGTTGGGTGAAGTGCTCGACGCCTTCGGGCCCGTTCTCACGGCCGATGCCGGAGTTCTTGTACCCGCCGAACGGGCAGCACGGGTCGAAGGCGTACCAGTTGATCGCGTAGGTCCCGGTGCGGATCTTCTCCGAAACTTCGAGGCCCCGTTGCACATCGGAGGTCCACACGCTGCCGGCCAGGCCGTACACCGAGTCGTTGGCGATCTTGATCGCGTCTTCTTCGGTGTCGTAGGGGATGATCGACAGCACCGGCCCGAAGATCTCCTCCTGGGCGATCGTCATCTTGTTGTCGACATCGGCGAACACCGTCGGCTGCACGAAGAATCCGCTGTCCAGGCCCTCCGGGCGGCCGCCACCACACACCAGCCGGGCCCCCTCCTCGATGCCCTTGGCGATGTAGCCCTCGACCCGGGCTCGCTGCTTCTCCGAGATCAGCGAGCCGATCTGGGCGGCCGGGTCCGACGGCAGGCCCACCGGCAACGCCTGCACGAAAGCGCTCACCGCGTCCACGATTTCGTCGTACCGCGACCGCGGGGCCAGGATGCGGGTCTGGGCGACGCAGGCCTGCCCGGTGTTCATGATCCCGGAGAACACCAGCATCGGGATCGACGCGGCCAGGTCGACGTCGTCGAGCACGATGGCCGCCGACTTTCCGCCCAGTTCCAAGGTGCACGGCTTGAGCATGTCCGCGGCGCGACGGCCGATCTCCTTGCCGACCGCCGAGCTGCCGGTGAATGAGAAGATGTCGACGTCCGGGTTGGAGGTCAGCGCCTGGCCGGTCTCGATCCCGCCGGGCACCACCGACAGCACGCCCTCGGGCAGGCCGGCCTCGGCGAAGGCCTCCGCCAAAGCGTTTGCGCTCAACGGTGTTTCGGCGGCCGGCTTGAGCACCACCGTGCAGCCGGCCAGCAGCGCCGGGCCCAGCTTGTTGACGGCCAGGAACAGCGGCACGTTCCACGCCACGATCGCGCCCACGACGCCGATCGGCTCGCGGTGCACGATGCTCTGCCCGTAGCCGCCGGTGCGGACCTCTTTCCACTTGACCTGGTCGACGGCCGGGCCGGCGAAGAAGTTCAGCGCCCCGATCGAGCTCATCCAGTGCATGGTCTCGACGCCGGTCGGCGGCTGCCCGGTCTCGGCGGCGAGCAGCTGGGTGAATTGGTCCTTGCGCTCCTCCATGAGCTTGAGCGCGTTGGCGATGACGGCCGCGCGCTCCTTCGGCGGGGTGGTGGGCCAGGGGCCGTTGTCGAAGGCCGCGCGCGCCGCCGCGACCGCGGCATCGACGTCGGCGGCCGCGGCCAGCGGCACCTTTCCGACGTATTCACCGGTGGCCGGACAGTGCACCTCGATGACATCGGCGGTGGACGGTTGGGTCCACTTGCCGCCGATGAAAAGCTTGTCGTATTCGGTCTTGGCCGCAGTCTTCGTGTCGCTCATATGCGCCGCTCCTCCTCATTGCTCCGCGCTGCATCGTCGCCGGCGCGCATGGCGCCACCCTACCCAAGCCGAGGCAAAACGAGAACACGTTTCACTATTGGGGTTGCAGTACCAGCACCAGATTGCTGACCAGGAACTCGCGCAGCAGCGGCACCGAGGTCAGCCACCACGCCCATCGCGGGTGGTAGCGGGGAAATGCGGCCACCATCGCCCCGGTGTTCTCGGCCCAGCGCAGACCCTCGGCCGCGGACACCTCAAACAACGACGACCCGTAGTGGTTTTTGGCCGGGTGGCCGTGCTTGCGGGCATAGCGGGCGGCGGCCCGGGCGCCGCCGAGGTAATGGGTCAGGCCCATCTCGTGGCCGCCGAACGGTCCCAGCCAGACGGTGTAGGACAGCACGACCAGCCCGCCCGGCCTGGTCACCCGCAGCATCTCGGCGCCGAGCTGCCAGGGCCGCGGCACGTGCTCGGCGACGTTGGAGGACAGGCAGATGTCCACGGAGTCGTCGGCGAGGGGCAGCGCCATTCCCGAGGCGCGCACGAAGGTACCCGCCGCCCCGGCCACGGCGGGCCCGGCCGCATGCATTTCGCCGGGATCGGGTTCGACCCCGATATAGCGGACGCCGGCGCCGGTGAACGCGGTCGCGAAGTAGCCCGGGCCGCCGCCGACGTCGAGCAGGGTGCGGCCGGACGGCGGCTCTCCGTGCGCGGATTGCCACAGGTCGCTCACCATCGCCGCGGTATCGGCCGCCAGGGCGCCGTAGAAGCGGACCGGATCCGGTTGCTCGTAGCGAAATGCCGACAGCAGCCGCACCGAGCGGCCCAGCGTCGCCCGGCGCGCGAAGATCTCGGTGGCGGCCACCGGCCACACCCTACGGATGTGCGGCGCTGCCCGGTGCACATCATCGCCGGTTAGGCTGACGACCGATGTCTTCCGTGCGCTCCGTGCTGCTGCTGTGCTGGCGCGATACCGGGCACCCGCAGGGCGGCGGCAGCGAAGCCTATCTGCAGCGCATCGGCGCGCAGCTGGCCGCATCGGGAATCGCCGTCACGCTGCGCACCGCCCGCTACCCTGGAGCGCCGCGCCGCGACGTCGTCGACGGCGTGCGGATCGACCGCGCCGGAGGCCGCTACACGGTGTACGTCTTCGCGCTGCTGGCGATGGCCGCGGCCCGGCTCGGGGTCGGGCCGCTGCGAAAGGTGCGGCCCGACGTCGTCGTGGACACCCAGAACGGCCTGCCCTTTCTGGCCCGGCTGGTCTACGGCCGCCGCGTGGTGGTGTTGGTGCACCACTGCCATCGCGAGCAGTGGCCGGTCGCCGGCCCGGTGCTCGGCCGGCTCGGCTGGTTCGTCGAGTCGACGCTGTCGCCCCGGGTAAACCGGCACAACCAGTACGTCACGGTGTCGCTGCCGTCCGCGCGTGACCTGGTCACGCTGGGCGTCGACGGGACCCAGATCGCGGTGGTGCGCAACGGGCTGGACCAGGCGCCCGCACAGTCGTTGGCGGGCCCGCGGTCGGCGGCCCCGCGGGTGGTGGTGCTGTCGCGGCTGGTGCCGCACAAGCAGATCGAGGATGCCCTGGAGGCGGTCGCTCGGCTGTTGCCGCGGATACCGGGTCTGCACCTGGATATCGTCGGTGACGGCTGGTGGCGCGAGCGGCTCGTCGAGCACGTGCAGCGGCTCGGCATCAGTTCTGCGGTGACGTTCCACGGTCACGTCGACGACGTGACCAAACACCATGTCCTGCAAGGGGCCTGGGTGCATGTGCTGCCGTCGCGCAAGGAGGGCTGGGGGCTGGCGGTGGTCGAGGCGGCCCAGCACCGGGTGCCGACCATCGGCTACCGGTCCTCGGGGGGTCTGTCGGACTCGATCGTCGACGAGGTGACCGGAATCCTGGTGGACGGCCAGGCCGAGCTGGTGGATCGGCTCGAGGACTTGCTCGCCGATCCGGTGCTGCGCGATCAGCTGGGCGCCAAGGCGCACACCCGCAGCGGTGAATTCTCCTGGGCGCAAAGCGCCGACGCGATGCGCGCTGTGCTGGAAGCGGTGCAGGCCGGCCGCACGGTCAGCGGGCTAGTCACCGGGCGGGGCTGAGCGTGCGCGGCGCCGCCACGCACCGATCATCGCGCCGGCGCCGCCGCCCATCAGCATCGCCAGCCACGCCAGGTGCGCGATCACCGTCGCCGTCCGCCGTCCGGCCGCCACCGCCCCGGCGGTCTGCCCGCCGATCCGGTAGAGCGCAATCTCGTGGTCCCGGTAGACGGGCGCCAGCGCACCCAGGGTGCGGGCGGCCGCCCCCATGTCGCCGGCGCTGTCGGATTCCACCACCAGCCAGCCCACCCCGGCCGCGGCCAGCGCCGACGGCTCCGGCCCGGACAGCAGCAGGTCTTGCACCGCCCGGGCGTGCGCGCCTTCCCCGGCGATGGTGGTTCCCGAGATCACCAAGTCCCCGGTGCTCAGCACGTCGGCGCGCACCCAGCGGGGCAGCGGGTCGAGCACCGGTGCGGGGCCCGACCAGGAGAACAGCCGCATGGTCCCGGCCGGCAACACCGCTATCGTTCCTGGATCCGCGGCGGCCTCGTTGATCGCCGCCGTGACGGCGGGCCAGCCGCGCGGATAGCGCACCGGCGTCAGCTTGCCGAACACACCCCAGGCCAAATCGGGCAGCGCCAGCAGCAGCGCCAGGCAGCAGACCAGCGCCGGGGCGGCCGCGCCGGAAAGCCGTAGCCGGCGGCGCAACGTCACCGCCGCGCCCGCCCCCGCAAGGGCGTAGCCGGGCATCGCCAGCGCCACCCACTTCTGCCCGTCGCGCAGCACCCCGAAGCCGGGCACGGCGTCGACCACCGTGCTCAGCAGCTGCACGCCCGGGCCGGTCGCCAGCGCCGCCGGGACCAGCACCGACACCGCCGCCAGCGCCAGCAGCGGCACCGCCGCCGGGCGCCGGATGACGGTCGGCAGGCCCACCGCCACCACACCCAGCAGCACCACGGTCGAGGCCACCGCGAAAAGCGTGGTGCGCGAACCGGGGACGGCGTCGCCGTTCCAGATGCCGCCGAGGCCGGCCAGGCTGGCCAGGGTGCCCAGCCCGGGCTCGGCGCGCGGGGCGAACGCCTCGACCCCCAGCCGGTTGGCCGCCGTGTGGGCGGTCAGCGACGAACCCATCGCCGACGCCGTCAACCACGGCAACGCCGCCACCAATGCGGCGCCCGACGCCGCGGCGGCGCACCATGGGCGCGGCCAGGCCCCGCCGGGACCGTCAACCGGGGCGGCCACGCAGACCACCGCCACCGTCGCGGCGAGCAGCAGCCCGGTCGGGGTCAGGCCGGCCAGCGCGATCCAGAACGCCAACGCGAAGAACGCGGACCGGCTCGCCGTCGTCGTCCGCAGCGTCAGCATGGCCGTGGCCACCCAGGGCAGGCAGCCATAGCCGACCAGCAGGCTCCAATGGCCCTGCAGAAGCCGTTCTGCGACATAGGGATTCCAGATCGCGACGGTGGTGGCGACGAACTGGCCGGGCACCCCCGCACACGGCAGCGCGACGGCGACCAGCCGAGCCGCGCCCCACCCCGCCAGCCACAGCCCGAGAACCAGCAGGGTCTTCACCACGACGCCGCCGTCGACCAGATGGGACGCGAGCGCCACCGCGAAATCCTGCGGTGTGGCGCGCGGCGCCGAGGTCAGCCCCAGCGCGGTATCGGACAGATACGACCGCGGCGTCGACACCGCGTCGCGCAGCAGCAGGTATCCGGGCGCCAGGAGCGGCCCGACCACCAGCAGCGCCAACACCAGTGCGTACCCGGGTCGGGTCCAGCGCACGGTTAACGCATCCGGGCCGGGCTATTCCCGGTCGTGCGGGGCGGGCGGATTGATCTCGGTCGGTCCCGCCTCAGTCGGCTCATCCGGGCCGGGCGGATCGGAGCCGGGCGGACCGGACTCCTGGCGCGCCTCGGGACGCTGGGTGGGCAGCTTCTCGGTCTCGGCTTCGGCGCCGGACACCGGCTCCTCGAGGCCGCTGCGGCCGAAGAAGTCCTGGTCACCGCGGTCCAGGCCGGGGTCGGTCAGCGCGCTTTCGCTGCGCAGGCTGAACGAGGCGAGCACCCCGCCACCGATCAGCGCGATCAGGCCCACCGCGGTGAACGTGATCGGCAGCACCCGCGACCACAACGCCAGCCGGTCGCGCTCATCGCGGGCCGCGTTGATCTGGGATTCGATGGTGTCCTCGTTCGAGGTGACCTTGTAGTCGGCCAGCGTGAGCTCCGGCTTGAGCGGGTCACGGGCGAAGTAGTGGTCGGCGTGCTCGGTCTGCTTGACGATGGTGCCCGACACCGGGTCCACCCAGAACGTGCGCTGCGCCGCGTAGTAGCGGGTCATGGTGATCTGCTCGTTCGGATCGCCGCCCTGGATGCCCCACATCGACGCCGACGTGGTCTGCTTGGCGTCCTCGTTGCCGGGCAGCAGCGACGGGTAGGCCACCGGGGCCACCAGCTTGCCGTCGGCGTTGAAGCCGACGTTCTGGGTGAACTTGTACGTGGTCAGGCCGTTGACGTCTTCCTGGCTGTCGTAGTTGACGTCGAATGCCTTCTGCGCGATCGGATCGAAGTAGGGATAGGTCTTCTTCTCGGTGTGGAACGGGAACCGGTAGGCCAGCCCGTCGTGCCGCAGCGGCATCGCGGTGGGCGGGTTCTCGTCGTTGACGGCGCGCGGCTTCTGCACCGAGCCGCCGGCGTGGGTGTCGTCGGAGACGGCCAGCGCGGTCTTGCGGTTGAGGGTGACGGTGTCGACGATCGCCAGCAGCAGCCCGCTGTCCTTCTGCTTGTCGGTGCGCCGCAACGAACTTCCGACCTGAAGCGTGACCACGTCGGCGTTGGCGGGCGACTCGACGCTGATCTGCTGTTGGGAGACCAGCGGCACGTTCTGGTTGACGACGACGTGGTCGGTCGACAGCGACGAGGAGTCAAGTGCCGTCCCGGTGCCGTCAGCGATCAGCGTCGCGTCGATGTCCAGCGGGACCTTGGTGATCCTGCTGGTGGTGTACGTCGTCAACAGCAGCGCGGCAATAAGCAGGGCAGCTCCGAGGCCGATGATCCCGCATGCGGCGAACCGCAACATGACTGCTCGGTTCACGTCGCTGTGCCCTCCTCAATTCCTTGCTTCATCAGCCGCGACCCGACCCGAGCAAGCAGCCCGGGGCAAACTCGTTCGACCCTAACAGCACAACGTAAGGCAGCGGCTTACGAACCTGTTGCTCACGCGGACGGGTCCTGCGGGTGTACCCCTTCGGCGGGTGACCCGGCACAGGCAAACTGTGATGGTGAGCGATGACCAGCGGGTGGGCGGGGTCCGCAGCTTCCTGCCGGCCGTGGAGGGCATGCGCGCCTGCGCGGCCATCGGCGTGGTGGTCACGCACGTCGCGTTCCAGACCGGGCACTCCAGCGGCGCCACCGGCAGGCTGTTCGGCCGCTTCGATCTTGCCGTGGCGGTGTTTTTCGCGCTGTCGGGTTTTCTGCTGTGGCGCGGCCATGCCGCGGCGGCGCGAGAGCTGGGATCGCGCCCGCGCACCGGCCACTACCTGCGGTCGCGGGTGGTCCGGATCATGCCCGCGTATGTGGTCGCGGTCGTCGTGATCCTGACCCTGTTGCCCGACGCCGACCACGCCAGCCCGACGGTGTGGCTGGCCAACCTGACGCTCACCCAGATTTATGTGCCGCTGACGCTGACCGGCGGGCTGACCCAGATGTGGAGCCTGTCCGTCGAGGTCAGCTTCTATCTGGCGCTGCCGGTTCTGGCATTGCTGGCCCGCCGCCTGCCGGTGCGGGCGCGGGTGCCGGCGATCGCCGCGTTGGGGGCCCTCAGCTGGGCGTGGGGCTGGGTGCCCGTCCATGCCGGGTCCGGCAGCAATCCCCTCAACTGGCCCCCGGCGTTCTTCTCCTGGTTCGCCGCGGGCATGCTGCTGGCCGAGTGGGTGCACAGCCCGATCGGCCAGCCGCATCGGTGGGCGCGGCGGCGCATCGTGATGGCCGCCGTCGCGGTGGTCGCGTACCTGGTGGCGGCCTCCCCGTTGGCCGGCCCGGAGGGCCTGATTCCCGGCACGGCCACCCAGTTCGCGGTGAAGACGGCGGCGGGCTCTGTGGTGGCATTCGCACTGGTCGCACCGTTGGTGCTGGACCGCATCGATACCCCGCACCGCATCTTGGGGACCACTGCGATGGTGACCCTGGGGCGCTGGTCCTATGGGCTGTTCGTGTGGCACCTGGCGGCGCTAGCGATGGTGTTTCCCGTGCTCGGGACGTTCCCATTCACCGGCCGCATGCCCACGGTGCTGGTGCTGACGCTGCTCTTCGGTTTCGCGATCGCCGCCGTCAGCTACGCACTGGTCGAATCGCCGTGCCGAGAAGCGTTGCGCCGCTGGGAGAAACGCGAGAAGCCGGGCGAAACGCCGGAGGCCGTCGACGCGGAGGCGGACGCGATCGCGCCGTGATCCCGCCCCCGTCGCACCCGGTTCCCCGTAGTACGGTACCGAAGGTCTCGAAAGCTCATTTCTGGGTAACCCCCGGTGTGATAGCGCGGCGGGTTCCCGGGTGCCGTCAGCGGCGCGGGCAACGAAGTCGCTTCAGTGGGGGAGAGGCGTTCAACGATGAATAACGACACGATCGCGGCGCGGTCGACGGCGGACGCGCCACACGAGGAGTCGCATCCGGGCGCGCGTCCGCTCTCGCCGGACGACGACCCGTTCTACCAACCGCCGCCGGGGTATGAACACGCCGAATGTGGCACCGTGCTGCGCTCTCGCACCGTCGAGCTGGGCTTCCTGGGTGTGCTGCCGCAAAGCATTCCGGCCACCCAACTCCTCTACCGCAGCACAAACCTGCACGGCGACCCGGAGGTGGCCGTGACCACCGTCTTGCTGCCCGAACACCGCGATCCGCACACGGTGTGTCCGGTGCTGTCCTATCAGTGCGCTATCGACGCGGTGGCGTCCCGGTGTTTCCCGTCGTACGCGCTGCGCCGCGGCGCCGGGCCGATCGGGGCGTTCACGCAGGCGGAATTCCTCCTCGTCGCCGCGGCCTTGGCCGAAGGGTGGGCGGTCTCGGTGCCCGACCACGAGGGCTGTCACGGCATGTGGGGTGCACCCCGCGAACCGGGATACCGGATTCTCGACGGTGTGCGCGCCGCCGTGAGCTGCGAACGGCTGGGGTTGTCACCGTCGGCCCCGGTGGGGCTGTGGGGTTATTCGGGCGGTGGTTTCGCCTCCGCGTGGGCGGCCGAGGCGGCCGCCCACTACGCGCCAGAACTCAATATCGTCGGCGCGGTGCTCGGCTCACCGGTCGCCGACCCAGAAAGCGTCGCGCGCCGCCTCAACGGGTCGTTTTTCGCCGGACTGGCCGCGCTGATGGTTGCGGCGCTGACCGAGGTGTTCCCGGAAGCGCAGCGGGTCGTCATCGAGCACGCCACCGAAGAGGGCAGGGCGGTGCTCAACGAATTGCGGAAGCTGACCACCGCGGGCGCCGTTCGGCGGCTGCGCAACGCCGACATCGGCTCCTACGTCGACATTTCCACCGACGAACTGTGGGAGCTGCCGGAGGTGCGCCACATCTTCGACGAAACCACGCTCGGCAAGACCCCACCCGTACTGCCCCTGCTGGTGATCCAGGCCGTGCACGACAGGATCATCAGCGTCGACGACATCGATGAGCTCGTCGAGACGTACATCGCCGACGGGGTAGCGGTCACCTATCACCGGGACCGATTCTGCGGCCATCTGCTGCTTCACCCGCTATCCGCGCCGATGGCCCTCAGGTGGCTGCGCGACCGGTTCGCCGGACGGCCGCTCGACGAACACAAGAGCCGTACCGTGTGGCCGACCCTGTTCAACCCGTCCACCTACCTCGGCATGCTGAAGCTCGGCGCGATCACGGCCAAGGTGATCTTGGGACGGCCGGTCCGGTCCAGTCCGCTCTCCAAATCCGACGCGGCGTAGGCGGTTTGGGCGGATATCCCGCGTGCGCACGGCCACCGGTCCGCCGGCAATCAGCCGGTCTCCGCGGTCGCCAAGCGCTCGATGATTTGTTCCCGCACCGCCGAGCGGCGGGCCTTGCCGGCGTCGTCGCGCAACGGCTCGTCGACGAATTCGACCGTGTGCGGGACCTTGTAGCCCGCCACCTGCTCGCGCAGGAACGCTTGCACCGCAACGGAATCCAGCGTCGATCCGTCGGCCGTGTGCACCAGGGCGTAGGGCACCTGGCCGAGATCTTCGTGGGGGACGCCGACGACCAGACAGGACAACACGTCGGGGTGTGCCGAGAGTGCGCTCTCGATCTCCGCGGGGTAGACGTTGCGGCCACCGACGGTGAACATGTCGACCCGCCGGTCCGAGAGGTACAGGAACCCGTCGGCGTCGAAATACCCGAGATCGCCCAGCGAGTCCCAGCCGTCGCGGCTTTTCGCCGTGGCACCGACATAGCGGTAGGTAGGCGCACTGTCCGGGCCGGGCCGCATGTAGATCTCGCCGACCACGCCCGGCGGGCAGGGATTGCCGTCGTCGTCCAGCACCTTCATTTCCCCGGCGACCACCACGCCGACCGACCCGCGGTGCGCCAGCCACTGGTCCCCGGAGATGAACGTCAGCGCCTGTAATTCGGTGCCGCCGTACAACTCCCAGACTTTCTCCGGGCCCAGCAGGTCGATCCAGGCCTGCTTGATGGCGGGCGGGCAGGGCGCCCCCAGATGCCAAAACCGCCGGATGGACGAGAGGTCGTAGGCGCCCGGGTCGGCCTGGTATACCGGCAGCGTCCGCTGCATGATGGTCGGCACCGTCGTCAGGAACGTCACGCGATGGTCGGTGATCAGCCGCAGGAACTGCTCGGGATCGAACCGGCTCATCAGCACCAGGTGATGGCGCATCAGCAGCGCAATGGTCGCGATGGTGAAGCCGGTGTTGTGGCTCAGCGGCACCGGCACCAGGGTGGTGTCGCCCTCCTGGGCGCCCAGCGGATAGCCGATCGCCGCCGGTATCCGGCTGTCGCCGCCGGATTCGATCAGCTTGGGCCGGCCGGTGCTGCCGCCCGAACCCATCGCCTTCCACACCGGCGACACCGCCTCCGGTAACGCACCGTCCGAAAGCTCCGGATCGGGCGTGAAAACCATTGGCAAGCTTGGTATCTGGTGATGCTCGCGACCCACCAGCAGGGCTGGTGGCCGCAGGTCGAGCAGGCCCTGCAGCTCGGCATCGGGCAACCGCGCGGACAACGGCTGCGGCACCGCGCCCAGCTTCCAGCACGCCACCGCGGCCTGGATCCACTCGACCGAGTTGGGCAGCACCATGGTCACGTAGTCCCCGACGCCCACACCGCGCTCGGCATAGGCGCGGGCCAGCCGGTTCGTCGAGCGGTCGAGCTGGATCCGGGTGAGGGTCACCCCGTCGCAGCTGACCGCCGGCTCGTCGGGCGCGAGCGCGGCCAGCGCCGAGAGCTGGGTGCCGATCGGCGGGATCGGCTCACTCATATCCGCCCTGCCGCTCGAAGATGCGGCGGGGGTTGTCGACCAGCATGGTGTGCAGCTGGTCGTCGGTGACGCCGCGCTCCTTGAGCGCGGGGATGACGTCGTTGTGGATGTGGAGGTAGTGCCAGTTCGGCATCACCTGTGACACCAGTTCGTCGGGCAGCGCGTCGAAGTAACAGTTGGCGTCGTGCGACAGCACCATCTTGTCGGCGTGCCCGCGCTCGCACATCCGCGCCACGGTGTTCACCCGGTCCTCGAAGGGCAGGAACGCGTCGATGCCGAAACGGTCCATCCCGAGGTAGGAACCGGCGGCGATGAGCTCCTCGAGGTAGCCGATGTCGGTGCTGTCACCGGAGTGCCCGATGATCACCCGGCTCAGGTCGACGCCCTCCTCCTCGAAGATCCGCTGCTGTTCCAGGCCGCGGCGCAGCCCGGCGTGGGTGTGCGTGGAGATCGGCACCCCGGTGCGCTTGTGCGCCTGGGCGACCGCACGCAGCACCCGCTCGACGCCGGGGGTGACGCCCGGCTGGTCGGTGGCGCATTTGAGGATGCCGGCCTTGATGCCGGTGTCCGCGATGCCCTGCTCGATGTCGCGGACGAACATGTCGGTCATGATCTCCGGGCCGCCGAGTTCACCGCCCGGGCCCAGGTAATGGAAGTACATCGGCACGTCGTTGTAGGTGTAAAGCCCCGTTGCCACAACGATATTCAGCTCGGTGGCCGCCGCGACCCGGGCGATGCGCGGGATGTAGCGGCCCAGGCCGATCACGGTGAGGTCGACGATGGTGTCCACCCCGCGGGCCTTGAGCTCATTGAGCCGGCTGATGGCGTCGGCGACGCGCTGTTCCTCGTCGCCCCACGCTTCGGGATAGTTCTCCGCGATCTCGGTGGTCATGATGAAGACGTGCTCATGCATGAGGGTCACGCCCAGCGCAGCGGTATCGATGGACCCGCGAGCGGTATTGAGTTCTGACACGCCACTGATGCTAGGTCGACGGGCACCCGACCAACAGGGCCCTTTTGTTCCGGTCGCCCCGACGGGGCGGCTATTGCAGTACCGTCACCCTCGTCTAATCGAGAATTCCGGGGAGTCAGGTCATGTTGCTCAATCCCAACCACCTGCAACGCCAGTACCCAGACCGCCGCTCGGGCGAGATCATGGCCGCGACGGTGGACTTCTTCGAGTCCCGGGGCAAGGCCCGGCTGAAGTCCGACGATCACGAACGAGTCTGGTACTCGGACTTTTTGGACCACATCGGCCGGGAGCGCATCTTCGCGTCGCTGCTGACACCTGGCGCCTACGGGGCCTCGGAGCAGTTGGCTTGCCGCTGGGACACCTACCGGATCAGCGCGTTCGCCGAGATCGTCGGCTTCTATGGGCTGAACTACTGGTACCCCTTCCAGGTCACCGCCCTGGGACTGGGCCCGATCTGGATGAGCGCCAACGAGGACGCCAAACGCAAGGCCGCCGCGCTGCTCGAGGCCGGCGAGGTCTTCGCGTTCGGCTTGTCGGAGCAGGCGCACGGCGCGGACGTCTACCAGACCGACATGAACCTGACGCCCTCGCCGGGCGGCGGCTGGAGCGCCACCGGGGAGAAGTACTACATCGGCAACGCCAACGTGGCCCGGATGGTCTCCACCTTCGGCAAGTTCGCGGGGACCTCGGAAAATGACCGCGCGTACGTGTTTTTCGCCGCCGACTCCCACCACGATCGCTACCACCTGATCAAGAACGTGGTGAATTCGCAGAACTACGTGGCCAATTACGCGCTGCGCGACTACCCGGTGACCGAGGCCGACATCCTGCACCGCGGCCCCGAGGCCTTTCATGCCGCGCTCAACACCGTCAACGTCTGCAAGTACAACCTCGGCTGGGGCGCGGTCGGCATGTGTACCCACGCGATGTACGAGGCGGTCACCCACGCCTCCAACCGCATCCTGTACGGGACCGTGGTCACCGACTTCACCCACGTGCGGCGGCTGCTCACCGACGCCTACGCGCGGCTGGTCGCGATGCGGCTGGTCGCCACCCGGGCCTGCGACTACATGCGCAGCGCGTCGGCCGAGGACCGCCGCTACCTGCTGTACAGCCCGCTCACCAAGGCGAAGATCACCAGCGAGGGCGAACGCGTCATCACCGCACTGTGGGACGTCATCGCCGCCAAAGGCGTGGAAAAGGACACCATCTTCGAGGCGATGACCCGCGAAATCGGCCTGCTGCCAAGGCTGGAGGGCACCGTCCACATCAACATCGGGCTGCTGGGCAAGTTCATGCCCAATTTCTTGTTCGCCCCCAGCAGCGCGCTGCCGTTGATTGGCCGCCGCGACGACGCGGCCGACGACACCTTCCTGTTCGCGCAGGGCCCGACCGGCGGCCTGGGCAAGGTGCGCTTCGGTGACTGGCGCGCGCCGTTCGACAGCTTCGGGCACCTGCCCAATGTCGCGCTGCTGCGCTCGCAGATCGACGTGCTCGCCGACATGCTGGCCGGCGCCACCCCGGATGCCGCGCAGCAGAAGGACATCGACTTCGCGTTCGCGGTGGGTCAATTGTTCGCCACGGTGCCCTACGCCCAGCTCATTTTGGAGGAAGCCGGGCTGTCGGGCGTCGACGAGGGGTTGATCGACGAGATCTTCGCGGTCTTGGTGCGCGACTTCAACGCCTACGCCGTGGAACTGTCCGACAAGCCGGCGACGACGGACGACCAGGCCCGCTTCGCGCTGCGGATGATCCGCCGGCCCATCCACGACCCGGCGCGCTACGACCAGATTTGGAAGGATCACGTCCTGCCACTGAACGGCGCGTACCGGATGCGTCCCTGACGTTCGCCGCTCGACGGGCGCCCGTCCAGCGGGGCGTTGGGATTCGAGCGCCCGCCCGGCCGGGAGCTCAGCGAGAAGGCGCCGTCGGCGACCCCTTGACTGTGAGGTCCATCACAGTAGGATGACCAGTGGTCATTCGATCGAGGAGGGGCATTGCCAACGGTCACCTGGGCGCGCGTCGACCCAGCTCGTCGCGCCGCAATCATCGAAGCCGCGGAGTCGGAGTTCGGGGCGCACGGCTTCTCGCGCGGCAGCCTGAACGTCATCGCGCGCCGCGCCGGCGTCGCCAAGGGCAGTCTGTTCCAGTACTTCGCCGACAAGCGTGATCTGTATGCGTTCATCGCCGACATCGGCAGCCAGCGGGTGCGTGCCTACATGGAAGACCGCATCCGCGAACTCGACCCCAGCCGGCCCTTCTTCGACTTTCTCACCGACTGGCTCGACGCGTGGGTGGCCTACTTCGCGGACCATCCGCATGAGCGCGCGCTGCACGCCGCGGCAACCCTGGAAGTCGACACCGAAGCCCGCGTCAGCGTGCAGAACGTCATCCACCGCCACTACCTGGAAGTGATGCGACCGCTCGTCCGCGACGCGCGCGTCCGCGGCGACCTGCGTGCGGATTCCGACACCGACGCGCTTTTGTCGTTGCTGCTGTTGATATTTCCGCACCTGGCACTCGCGCCGTACATGCGTGGCCTGGATCCGGTCCTCGGGCTCGACGAGCCCACACCGGAGCAGCCGGCGCTGGCCGTGCGCAGGCTCGTCGCGGTGCTGGCGGCCGCCTTCTCGGCTGCGCCGAAAACGCCGCCAATCAGCTCAACCCGCAAACGATCTGAGGAGGTCACATGAACCGCACCCATATAGCTTCGATGGCCCAGGGGGGCCTCAACTGGGACAGCTTGCCGCTCAAGCTGTTTGCCGGCGGCAACGCAAAGTTTTGGAATCCGGCCGATATCGACTTTTCCCGCGACCGCGAGGACTGGGAACGGCTCACCGACGACGAACGCAGCTACGCGACCCGGCTGTGCGCCGAATTCATCGCCGGCGAGGAGTCGGTGACCCAGGACATCCAGCCGTTCATGGCCGCGATGCGTGCCGAAGGCCGGCTCGGCGACGAGATGTACCTGACCCAGTTCGCCTTCGAGGAAGCCAAACACGTTCAGGTGTTCCGCATGTGGCTCGACGCCGTCGGCGTCACCGAGGACCTGCACTACTACCTCGATGATGTGCCGACCTACCGCACGATCTTCTACGAGGAGCTGCCCGCCTGCCTGAACGCGCTGACGATTGATCCGTCGCCGGCCGCCCAGGTGCGTGCGTCGGTGACCTACAACCACATGGTCGAAGGCATGCTGGCGCTGACCGGTTACTTCGGCTGGCACAAGATCTGCGTGGAGCGCGGCATCCTGCCTGGCATGCAGGAGTTGGTGCGGCGCATTGGCGACGACGAGCGACGGCACATGGCCTGGGGCACCTTCACCTGCCGGCGCCACGTCGCCGCCGACGACGCCAACTGGGGCGTCTTCGAGACGCGGATGAACGAGCTGATGCCACTCGGCCTGCGTCTGATCGAAGAGGGCTTTGCCCTCTACGACCCGATGCCCTTCGGTCTGTCGGTGGACGAGTTCATGCAGTACGCCGCCGACAAGGGCATGCGACGCTTCGGCACCATTTCCAGCGCACGCGGGCGCCCGCTCGGCGAGATCGACCTCGACTATTCACCGGTGCAGCTCGAAGACACCTTCGCCGAGGAGGACGAGAAGCTGCTGGCGGGAGTGTGATGGCGGCGGCCCGGCGACGCGGTCACTCGACCTTGTCGCCGCCGGCCGCGGAGCCGCTCTCGGATTCTCCGACCCACACCGTCTTGGCGTTGACGAACGCGCGGATGCCCAGGCCGGCGAGTTCGCGTCCGTACCCGGACCGCTTGATGCCGCCGAACACCAATTCGGGATAGGACACCGTCATCCCGTTGATGAAGACCTGGCCGGCCTCGATGTCATCGATGAAGCGCTGCTGCTCGGCCTCGTCGTTGGTCCAGGCGTTGGAGCCCAGGCCAAACGTGGTGGCGTTGGCGATCTCGATGGCCTCGTCGATGTCGGCCGCCCGGTACATCGACGCGACCGGGCCGAACACCTCCTCGGTGTACAGGGCCATGTCCTTGGTGATGTCGGTGACCACGGTCGGCGGGTAGAACCACCCCGGCCGGTCGATCGGCTTGCCACCGAGGTGGATCGTGGCGCCCGCTGCCGCGGCGTCGTCGACCTGCTTGGCGATGTCGTCGCGGCCCGACTCGGTGGCCAGCGGGCCCACGTCGGTGTCCGGGTCCGTCGGGTCGCCGACGGTCAGCGCCTCCATCTGCTCGGTGAACTTGTCCACGAACTCGTCGTAGATGTCGGTGTGGATGATGAACCGCTTTGCGGCGATGCAGGACTGGCCGTTGTTCTGCACCCGGGCGGTGACCGCGGTCTTGGCGGCCTCGTCCAGGTTCGCCGAGGGCATCACGATGAACGGGTCGCTACCGCCGAGCTCGAGCACGGTCGGCTTGATCTCGTCGCCGGCGATGGCGGCCACCGACTGGCCGGCCGGTTCGCTGCCGGTCAGGGTGGCCGCCGCGACCCGGGGGTCGCGCAGGATGCGCTCGACCGCGCTGGAAGACACGAGCAGTGTTTGAAAACACCCCTCGGGGAATCCGCCGCGGGTGATGACGTCGGACAGGTAGAGCGCGGTCTGCGGAACGTTGGACGCGTGCTTGAGGATCCCGACGTTGCCGGCCATCAGCGCCGGCGCGGCGAACCGCACGGCCTGCCAGAGCGGGAAGTTCCACGGCATCACGGCCAGCACCACCCCGAGCGGCTGGTAGTGGGTGTAGGCCTTCTTGGCGCCCACCGCCTTGGCGTCGGCCGGCTCGTCGGCCAGCAGCTGTTCGGCGTGCTGCGCGTAATAGCGAAAACCCTTGGCGCACTTCAACGCTTCGGCCTTGGCCGATTTCAGGGTCTTGCCCATCTCCAGCGTCATCATGGCAGCGACGTCGTCGGCCTCCGCCTCCAGCAGGTCGGCGGTCGCGTTTGCCCACTGGGCGCGCTGGGCAAACGTGGTGTTGTGGCGGTAGTCGAGGAAACGTTCGTAGGCGCGGGCAATCGCGGCGTCGACTTCTTGATCGGTGGCCGGGGTGAAGGTCTTCACTGTCTCGCCGGTAGCCGGGTTAATGGTGGCGATGGGCACGGCGGCCCTCCTTCATCGGGTTCGTGTTGCTTGGTGGCTGAGAGTCCAACACCTAGCCTGCCACTATCGTTCCCATAAGGGAGGTGTCGGATGAGCAAAGCCGCTGAGCTGATCGTCAAGTGCCTGGAAAACGAGGGTGTGTCCGTCGTGTTCGGGGTGCCCGGCGAGGAGAACATCCGGTTCGTACAGGCGCTGGCGTCGTCGACCATCCGCTATGTGCTCACCCGGCATGAGCAGGCCGCCTCGTTCATGGCCGAGATGTACGGCAGGGTCACCGGGCGAGCGGCGGTGGTGTCGGCCACGTTGGGCCCCGGCGCGATCAACATGCAGCTCGGTGTGGCCGACGCGACCACCAACAGCACCCCGATGGTCGCCATCTCCGCACAGGTGGGTCACGACCGGGAGTTCAAGGAGTCGCACCAGTACGTGGACCTGGTGTCGATGTTCGCCCCGATCACCCGGTGGTCGGCCGGCGTCCCGACCGCGCGCGCCATCCCCGAGATGGTCCGCAAGGCGTTCAAAGTCTCCGAGGCCGAACGTCCGGGCGCGGTCTATCTGGCGGTGCCCGAGCACATCGACGCCGACGAGACCGACTACGACCTGGCGCCGTTGCCGCGCAACGTCGTCCGCGCCGACGCGCCGGCCCCCCGCCAGGTGGCCCGCGCGGTCGACGTGCTGCGCAACGCGAAGCGCCCGGTGGTGCTGGCCGGGCACGGCGCCGCGCGCGCCGACGCCACCAAAGCCCTGGTGCGCTTCTCGGAAGAATTCGGCATCCAGGTGGCCAACACCTTCCACGGCAAGGGCGTCATGCCCGACGATCACCCCAACAGCATCGGCACCCTGGGCTTCATGCGGCACGACTACGTCAACTTCGGGTTCGACAACGCCGACGCCGTCATCGCCGTCGGCTACGAGTTGCAGGAGTTCGACCCGGTGCGGATCAACCCGCAGGCCGACAAGAAGATCATCCACATTCACCGGTTCCCGGCCGAGGTCGACGCGCACTACTCGGTCGACGTGGGAATCATCGGCGACATCAGCGATTCGCTGAACGCCCTCACCGACGCGCTGTCCGGTCACACCTTCGCCCATGCCGCCGAGGTGCCAGGGTCGGGCCTGCTGAGCGAGGAATTCGAACGGGGTCAACAGGATTCGCGCTATCCGTTGGCGCCCGCGCGGGTGGTCGCCGACACCCGCGCCGCCCTGGGCCGCAGCGACATCGTGCTGGTCGACACCGGCGCCACCAAGATGTGGATGGCACGGCTGTACCCGACGTACGAGCGGAACACGTGTTTGATCTCAAACGGGTTGTCCACCATGAGTTTCGCCCTGCCGGGGGCGCTGGGCGTCAAGCTGGCGCAGCCGGAGGCCAAGGTGCTGGCCGTCGTCGGCGACGGCGCGTTCCTGATGAACTCGCAGGAGATCGAGACCGCCGTGCGGGAGCGCATCCCGCTGGTGGTGCTGATCTGGGAGGACGGCGGTTACGGCCTCATCGAATGGAAGATGGACCTCGAACTCGGGGCGCACTACTACGTGAAGTTCAACAACCCCGACGTGGTGACCTATGCACAAAGCTTCGGCGCCAAGGGATATCGGATCAACAGCGCCGAGGAGCTGCTGCCCACGCTGCGGACCGCGCTGGACGACGACGGTGTCTCACTGATCAGTTGCCCGGTCGACTACTCCGAGAATCTACGGCTGACCGACCGCCTCGGCGAGCTGGACGAAACGCTGTAGACGGCGCGCCGGCCCGGGTCAGGACGACGACTGCTTGATCTGTATCTGGTCGGTGCAGGAGTAGCCCGCCGGGTGCCCGCAGGCCGGGATCATGTAGGTCCGCTGTGCCGTGCCCACCAGGGTGTCGGGATCCCACGTCATGTGGGAGCTGGCAGCATACTGAACCGCACTACCGTCGGCGCAGGCGACGTTGTTGATCGTGTCCAGGACCCATTGACCGGCGAGCGCGCCTGGAACGGGTATCCCCCGGGCCCGTGGTCGAATAGCACATGCTGTTCCGTCAGCTGGAGTACTTCGTCGCGCTCGCGCAAGAGCGCCACTTCGCGCGCGCGGCGAGCGCCTGCTACGTGTCACAGCCGGCACTGTCGGAAGCGATTCGCAAGCTCGAGTCCGAACTCAACGTGCCGCTGGTGCGGCGGGGTCAAAAGTTCGAGGGTCTCACCCCGGAGGGCGAGCGGCTGGTGCCGTGGGCGCGGCGCATCCTGGCCGACCGCGACGCCCTCAAACAGGAAGTCACCGCACTGCGGGCCGGCCTCACCGGCGAGCTGCGGCTCGGTGTGGTGCCGGCCGCTTCGACTACCGTTGCGCTGCTGACGGATCCGTTCTGCGCGGCGCATCCGCTGGTGCGGGTTCAGCTCGAGGTCAACCTGCGCTCGGCCGGAATCGTGCAGCGGGTGCGCAAGTTCGAACTGGACGCGGGCATCCTGTATCCGGATCAACAGGACACCGCCGACCTGCTGGTCACCCCGCTGTATCACGAGCGGCCGGTGCTCATCGCCGCCGCCGAACTCGTTGGCGGCCAGGCGAACACCATGGCGTGGTCCGACGCCGTGCAGCTGCCCCTGTGTCTGCTGACCCAGGGCATGCGGGGCCGGCGGGTCATCGACGACGCGTTGGCCACCCACGGTTTGCAGGTGACCCCGCAGCTGGAAACCGATTCCGTGGCCGCGCTGTTCGCTCACGTGCGTACCGGCCGCTGGGCGAGCATCGTGCCGCAACCATGGATCCACACCCTGGGCGTACCCGCCGGGGTGAGCGTGTTGCTGCTGCGCCGCCCGTCGGTCACCGCGTTGATAGCGCTGGTGACCAACCGGGCGGAGCCGGGCTCGTTGTTGGCGCGCGCGCTGCGCCAGACCGCGCGTGAGGCCCGCATCGGCGCGACGCTCAGCGAGCTGTCCGAACCGCGCTGATCGGCGTCGCCTATCAGCCGGTCGGAATCCTGTCTTGGACACCGCGGCGGAGCGCTGGCGAGACTGGGTTCGACCGCCGGTTAAAGGAGACTTCGATGGCCAAGTGTGTGATGGTGCTCTACCCCGACCCCGTCGACGGGTATCCGCCGAGCTACGCGCGCGACAGCATTCCGCCCATCCACAGTTACCCCGACGGCAGCGCCGTGCCCAGTCCGTCGAAGATCGACTTCACCCCTGGTGAGCTCCTCGGCTGCGTGTCGGGCGCCCTGGGGCTGCGTAAGTTCTTCGAAGACGCCGGGCACGAATTGGTGGTGACCTCGGACAAGGACGGCCCGGACTCGGAATTCGAACGTGAGCTGGCCGACGCGGAAATCGTTATCTCGCAGCCGTTTTGGCCGGCCTACCTGACCGGTGAACGCATCGCGCGGGCACCGGGACTCAAGCTGGCCCTGACCGCCGGCATCGGCTCGGATCATGTGGACCTGGATGCGGCCCAACAGCGCGGGATCACCGTGGCCGAGGTGACCTACAGCAACAGCATCAGCGTCGCCGAGCACACGGTGATGCAGATACTGGCGCTGGTACGCAATTTCGTCCCGTCGCACCGGTGGGCGACCGAAGGCGGCTGGAACATCGCCGATTGCGTCGAGCGTGCCTACGACCTCGAGGGCATGGATGTCGGCTTGATCGCGGCCGGCCGGATCGGGCGTGCGGTCCTGCGTCGGCTGGCGCCGTTCGACGTCAACCTGCATTACACCGACACCCGCCGTCTATCCCCGGAAGCGGAGAAACAACTCAACGTCACGTTCCATCCCACGGTCGAGTCGCTGGTGCGGGCGGTCGACGTGGTGTCCATCCACTCGCCGCTGTATGACGACACCCGCAGGATGTTCAACGAGCAGCTGATCTCGACCATGCGGCGGGGTTCATACATCGTCAACACCGCCCGCGCCGAGGAGACGGTCCCAGAGGCGATCGCGGACGCCCTGAAGTCCGGGCAGCTGGCGGGCTACGCGGGAGACGTGTGGTATCCGCAGCCGCCACCGCCCGACCACCCCTGGCGAACCATGCCGAATAACGCGATGACACCGCATGTTTCGGGCACCACACTGTCGGCTCAGGCGCGTTATGCGGCCGGCACCCGGGAGATCCTGGAGAGCTGGTTCGCCGGCACGCCCATTCGTCCTGAGTATCTGATCGTCGAAGGCGGCAAGCTTGCGGGCACCGGAGCGCTGTCCTACCGGAAGTAGCCCCGGGCGACCCTCAACCGGCGCTGGTCGCCGTCGACAAGGCCGTCGGTGGCACGTAACCGCCGATCAGGGCGCGATGCCACCAGGCCCGATCGCGCCGCAGCTCGGCCGGCGTAGTGAAGCGGTACTGGTAAAGCTGGGCCCGCACATAGCGGGGCGGCGAATCGGGGAACGGGTTGTGACGCAACAGCCGCAGCGTCGGTCGATCGTTTACCAGCAGCCGGTACAGGAACGGCCCGAGCCACGGCTGGGCGTAGCCCGGCGAGATCGCCGCGAACCACATCAGCCAGTCCAGGCGCAGATGATAGGGCGCCCACTGCCTCGGCAGCCGGCGCAGCGCGCCCGGTTTGCCCTTGAATTCGTATTCCTGCCATACGGTTTGAGCGGAGATGACCGCGTCGTCGGTGCCTTCGATCACCACCTCCCGCCGGACCCGTCCGATGCTGCCGAAGGCCCCGTAGGTGTTCACCAAATGAAACGAGTTGAACGACATGTTCATTCGCTGCCGCGAGGACAACATGTTCGCCAGCGGCCAGTAACTCATGAACAGCACCGCGGCCGTGATCGCGGCCACCAGTACGACGAACCACAGCGGTGGCGCAGCCACACCCGCATGCGCGGGCACCAGACCGTCGGGCAGCACCATCGCCAGCGACGCGTCGTCGATGGCGCTGAACGCCAACACGATCGTCACCCAATTGAGCCAGGCGAAATTGCCCGAGGCGACCAGCCACAACTGGGTGACGACGATGATCGCGGCGGCGGCGCTGGCCACCGGCTGCGGTGCGAACAACCCGAACGGCACGATCAGCTGCGCGAAATGATTGCCCGCCACTTCAATTCGATGCAGTGGCTTAGGCAGATGGTGGAAGAACCAACTCAACGGCCCCGGCATGGGTTGCGTCTCATGGTGGTAGTACAAACAAGTCAGATCACGCCAGCACGGGTCGCCGCGCAGCTTGATCAGTCCGGCCCCGAACTCCACCCGGAACAACAGCAGCCGAACCATCCACAGCGTCAGCACCGGCGGCGCGACGTCGTGATTGCCCAGGAAGATCATCAGGAATCCGGTTTCGAGCAGCAGCGACTCCCAGCCGAACGAATACCAGGTCTGGCCGACGTTAACGATCGACAGGTAGAGCACCCACAGCGCCAGCCACATCGCCATCGCGGCCCCCAGCGGTACCGCGTCGGCGGCGCCGGCGACGATCGCCGCCGACAGCGCCGCGCCGAACCAGGCGACCGCTGAAAACAGCCGATCGGAATAGCGCAGGTGAAAAAGGCTGGGCGTCCGCCAAAATGAGTGCCTCGCCAAGAACTGCGGAACGGGCAGGATGCCATGCTCGCCGATCAGCGCGCGGAACTGGAGCGCGGCCGCGACGAAGCCGAGCAGGTAAATCGCCGCCGCGCCGCGTTCGAGCACCAGTCTGCCCACCCAATATCCGGGTGCGGAAAACCACTCCATGGCGCGAACTCCTCGGTTGGTGACGGTTACGCCGACCCGCATATCCAGTCAATCAGCCGGTAAACGGGTAGCCAATAGCCCGGCCAACTATGTGTCGAGCGGCCCCCGCGCGCGGCCGGGGATGGCAATCACCGAAGCGGCAAGCACCGCAAGCGAAATCAGCGCCAGCAACTGGACACTGGCGGAATGGCCGGCGTAGCCGTCGGCCGACCGCCAGGGCTGCCGTGACAGCGCCGCCCCGGCCAGGATCAGCCCACCGGCGCTGCCCACCGCGCTGAGGCGTGCCCAGCGCCACGGGTGCAGCGCGTACCGCAGGCCCAGGGCGGCGCCCATCACCGCCAGACCGCCCAGGCCGGCGATCACGCCCGCCGCGGCCAGCGCCGGGATGGCCGCCCATGCGCCGGGGCGCCATGGCCGCACGGGCACGTCGTCGACGTCCTTTCGTCGGCTGCGCCACAGCGCGAGCATCGCCAGCAGCGGCAACAGGGCCAGGCCCACCGCCAGGCCGGCCCGGTAGAGCGAGTTGTAGGCGAACGTCAGCGTGATGGTGCCGGCCTGCCCCGCGGGCACCACCCAGCCCTGCTGCCACCCGTTGACGGCGATCGGGGTCAACCGGGCCCCGGTGCTGGTGTGCGCCACCCAGCCCGGGTTGATGCTTTCCGGGATGACCAGTACCCGGGAGGTGGGCGACGCGGGTGCCTGCACTTCGCGTCGCGCCGGGCCCCAGGTTTGCCATGACGAAACACGCACGGGCCGTGCGGTTTCGGGGGCGGACGGAGTGGTCAGTTCGGCCCCGTCCACCACGAACTGAGCGCCGGGGCTGATCAACAGCTCCTGTTGGCCCGCGGGTAGCGCGATCGGGTCGCGGTCGCAGGGCACCGCGGGCAGGGGCGCGTCGTCCAGGATGGCCCCCACGGTGGTGTGTATTGCGGTGTGCACGAACCGACCCGCGACCGCGATGACGGGTCCGTGGTCGCAGCCGACGGTGACGTCCCGGCTGCGGTTGCGGGCCGCGTCGGCGGGTGCGATCGGGTTTCCGTCGGCGCCCAGCGCCGCGACCTCGGCCAGCCCGGGTGGCTTGAGCTGGTCGAAACCCAAGGCGTTGCGGTCGATGACGTCCTGCCAATTCAGCAGGCTGACGGTCACGGTGTCGGTCACCCGAGGTTTCAGCGACACGATCTGCGCGCCGTCGGGTTGCACGGCGGCGGCTTGCGGGCCATCGCCAAGGTTGACGGCCACCATGGTCGGGTGCGCGGGCAGCGTTGACCGGCTGGGAGCCAGCCGCACCCCGGTGACCTCAGTGGGGCGGGGCAGCGTGAGGGTCAGGGTCGCCGGCGTCTTGTGCTGCACCACCCGCTGCGGCGCCGTCCACGCGGTGGCCGGGTCGCCGTCGGTGGCCGCGTACGCCGAGCCGAGGACATCCACCGTATCGGAATCGCCATGCGCCACAGCGGTATTCGGCTCGGTGAGCAGGTCAGCCAGCTTGGGTCCCTGGCGCGGACGCACCCACACCATCGGCGTCACCGACATCGCCGTCGGCACGGTCAGGGTCCGGCTGAAAGTGACCGGCTCTTCCGGGGCCAGGGCCATCGACGGCGCGCAGCGCACACCGTCGGGCGCCTGGGCGCAACCCGGCCTGCCCAGCAGTCCCGATCCCAGGTCCCACCCGGTGATCGCCGATCCCGGCGGGGGTCCGGGCACCCGCACGGTGTGCCGCAGGTCCACCTGATGGGCGAATCCGGACGCGTCGTACTGGGTGATCGACAGATCGGTGATGCCGAACTGCACCCCGGCGGACCCGTCGTCGGTGCCCGCCGCGGTGATCCGTACCCAGGGGGTCTCGCCGAAGGGGAGCGCTGCGGCAAGCGGCTTGCCCGGCTCGTCGAAGCGCAAAGTGGTGCTGCCGGTGGCGGTTTCGATCAGGATGCGGCGTACCTGGGCGCCGACGGCGGTGGCGCTGGGTGTCAACGTGATCGCCGCGTTCGTCACCGGGTGGTCGAAATCGATCTGCATCCATTGACCGACGGCGGCCTGCAGCGAATTGGACACCCAGGCGGTCCCCGAGTCGCCGTCGACCGCCGCGGCCGGTGAATTCGCCGGTGCGACGTCGGGCATTGCGGTGGAATCCGATGACGAACTCGAGACAGTGATCCGGCCGCCGGTCCAGGCGCCGGCCACCGGATCGGCGCCGGGCACCGGATAGTCGGGCACCCGGTTGTAGGTGTGTCGGGCATCGCCGGGGGCCCGGATGGCCGACGAATGTTGGTCCACCCGGCCGTAATCCGTCTCCCGTGCCATCGGGGTGTCGGTGATGGTCACCCCGGCGTTCATCGGCAGCCCGGCACCGCGCGCGTCGGCGGTCAGCAGTGCCGGTCCCAGCGGCGGCTGACCGAGCAGCCGCCGCCGCTCGTCGAGACGCAGCAGCGCCTCGGGCCCGCCGTCGACCAGGGCCAGCCGGTCGGTGTCGACGAAATACGGTGTGGCAGGGTCGTCGTCGCCGCCGACTGCAAAGATCTCGACCGCCGGATACCGCGGCCGCAGTCCGCTGTCGGTGACGAACCCCGCCAGCGTGCCGGGGCCCACCGGCGCGCCGAACTGTGCGACCTTGCGGAGTCCGGGCGACCCGTCGATGGCGCGGTGCACCAAAATGGGGCGCGCCGAGCGTGACGTGTCGGGGTCCAGGTCGTTACGTAGCGCGATGAATGAAATGCCTTGCCGGGCAAGGGTATCGGCCAATCCGGCCGATGGGCGGCCGGCGGCGAACAGGCGCTGCACCGAATCCAGCGCCCGGATGGTCTGCGGTGGGGTCAGCGGAATGGAATCCCGCACGCCCCACGGGCTGGCACCGAGCACCTGCAGCGGCTCGTCGTGGCTGGTGCCCCACACCTGGGTGGCGAACGGCGCACCCGGAACCACGAGCACCCGCCCGGGTGTCGGTTTCCCGGTGTTGTGCTCGGTGAGCCAGTCGGCGGCCTGCTGCCAATACTGCGGGATCGCGGTGAAGGTTCCCGGCGGGGCCAGCCGCCCGGTCCACGCCAGTGACGTGCTGACCATCAACGCCGTCACGACCACGATCGCGGTCGCGATCCGTTTGTCCCGCTCCGGGTGTGCAAAGGCCCGCGACCACACCGACATTGGCGCGCTGCCCGGCAGCGGAATCCGCCCCAGCAGCTGGGCCAGGCCCAGCACCACCGGGATCCTGATCACCGACCCGAGCTTGTGCACGTTGCGCAGCGGGGCGCCGCCGGCGTCCAGGAAGGCTTGCACCGCGTGCGCCACCGGTGAACCAAGGCCGCCGCTGTATCCCGCGGCCATCAACACCACGCCGGCCAACAGCATGGTCACCAGCCGCCCGCGCGCCGGCATGGCCGGGCTCGCGAGCCCCGCCAGTCCGGCCGCCGCGACCAGGCAGGTGCCGAGCACGGCCGCCGAGCCGGTCACCAGGGGAGCGCCCGCGGTGGCGGTCGGCGCCACGTACGGGGTCCAGCTGTCGGTGCCGCGCAGCATCTCGACCAGTGACGACCATTGCGTCGTCACGCCGGAGGATTCGATGAAGTCCAGAAACGGCGGGCTGATGGCGCGCAGCATCACCAGCGCCACCACCCACCACAGCGTCGCCAACACCAGCGCGACGAGCCACCACCCGGTGTACCGCCACCACAACCGGTTCGGCCGGTGGCATGCCCACCAGATGACTGCCGGCAGGCAACCGGCCACGGTCGCGATGGCGTTCACCGCGCCCATCAGCGCGACGGCCAGGCCCGCCTGCCCGGCCAGCGCGCGCACCGACCGGTCGCTGGAGCCTCGCAGGGCCAGGATCGTGGGCAGTAACACCCACGGCGCCAACATCATCGGCAGTGTTTCCGACGAGATCGATCCCAGCGTGGTCAGCACCCGCGGCGACAGCGCGAACGCGGCCGCGGCGAGCACCCGTGAGGCCGGGCTGCCGATCCGCAGCGCCTCGGCGACCCGCAACAGCCCCCAGAAGCCCACGGTGAGCAGCAGCGCCCACCACAGCCGCTGGGTGATCCAGCCGGGAACGCCCAACGCGTGGCCGACCAGAAAGAACGTGCCGTGCGGAAACAGGTACCCGTAGGCCTGGTTCTGCGCCTGTCCGAACGGCAGCTCGCTGTTCCACAGATTGGTCGCCCGGGCCAGAAAGCGCAGCGGGTTCGCGGTCAGGTCAAGCTTGGTGTCGGGGGAGATCCGACCGGGGGACTGGGCGAACGTCAGGGCCAGCGCGATCGCACCGACCACCCACAACCACCGGCGCGCCACAGGCCCAGCCGTGGAGCATGAGACCGGCGGTTCGGTCCCCGTCCGCGACCGGCTAGCTACGGTTGCCGTACTCGACCCGGTTGAGCACTGACGACTGCGGATCGCCCCCGGGGAGTGGCGGCTTCGTGTCTTGCTGGACCATCAACGTGATCCCGAAGATCGCGGCCGCGCCGAGCAGCAGGCCAACCACAACGCTCGCTGCGGCGGGCGCAACGATCCGGTTCATCGACGGCTCCTGAGTGTCGGCTCGCGGTCATGACTTCGACTTAGCCAACCTAGCAGAAGCGTGCCGGCTTCCCCGGAGCGCTGGTCACCAGTGCAGACAGTGTCCGTGGAAACAGCGGTCGCCGTATTCCACCTGATAGGGACCGGCCGGAAGGGCGGGACGCTGCAGGCTCGGCACCTGAACCAGGCTGTGGTCGGCCACCGCGAGTGTGATCCCGACCGTGCTCGCCACCCCGACCGACAACCCCACCGCGACGCTGACCGCGGCGGCCAACGTGAAACCGTTAATCGCTGGCTCCTCCCTGCCAGTCAATCGGCGCCGCGACCGGCACCAGCCCCCCCGATCAGCAACGTACCGTTGATGCCCCCTGCAGCCGAGCACGAAACGCCCGCCGTGAAAGCATGGCCCGATGGCATTTTCGCGCGCCTTGGCCGCGCTCGCAGCCGCGTCGATGCTGGTGGCCGGTTGCGGCCACCACGCCGCGCACCCGTCCCGCCCGTCGACGTCGACGTCGAGCAAGCCGGTGGCCGCCCCGGCGCCGCCGGTGTGCGCCGACCCGTCGGCGGTGCCGGCGACGCTGGGGATCCGTGACAAACTCGCCCAGTTGCTGATGGTGGGGGTGAAGAACGCCGACGACGCCCGGGCCGTCGTCAACGGCTATCACGTGGGCGGCATCTTCATCGGCAGCTGGACCGACCTGTCGATCTTCCAGGGGCCGCTGGCCGACATCGCGGGCAAGGCGGGGCCGCTGCCGCTGGCGGTCAGCGTCGACGAAGAGGGCGGCCGGGTCTCGCGGCTCAAGTCGCTGATCGGGACGTCGCCGTCGCCGCGCGAGCTGGCGCAGACGCAAACGGTCCAGCAGGTGCACGACCTGGCGGCCGACCGCGGCAAGAAGATGCACGACTTGGGCATCACCGTCGACTTCGCGCCCGTCGTCGACGTCAGCGACGAACCCGACGACGCCGTGATCGGCAATCGGTCGTTCAGCGCGGATCCGGCCAAGGTCACCGATTACGCCGGGGCCTATGCGCAGGGCCTGCGGGACGCCGGCCTGCTGCCGGTGCTCAAACATTTTCCCGGCCATGGGCACGGCTCGGGTGATTCGCATACCGGGGGCGTGGTCACGCCGCCGCTGGACGCCCTGCAGAACAATGACCTGGTTCCGTACCGGACGCTGGTGGCCGTCCCGCCGGTCGGAGTGATGGTGGGCCACTTGCAGGTTCCCGGTCTCACCGGTGACGTCCCCGCCAGCCTGAGTCCCGAGGCGGTGCAGCTGCTGCGCAACGGGGTCGGCTACAAGGGCCCGCCATTCACCGGCCCGGTGTTCAGCGACGACCTGTCCAGCATGGCCGCCATCTCCGACCGGTACGGGGTATCGGAGGCGGTGCTGCGCAGCCTGCGCGCCGGCGTCGACGTCGCGCTGTGGGTCACCACCGACGAGGTGCCGGCGGTCTTGGACCGGTTGCAACAGGCGGTGGCGTCCGGCGACCTGCCGGCCAAGCAGGTCGACGAGTCGCTGGTGCGGGTGGCGACCATGAAGGGCCCCGGCCCCAACTGCGGCCACTAGCCGGTGTGACACCCCACCGCATTGCTTACTCTTGAGTCAGATAGACGGGCTGGAGAGGCAAGCGATGGCGGGTGGTACCAAGCGGCTACCTCGTGCCGTCCGCGAGCAGCAGATGCTCGACGCCGCCGTGCAGATGTTCTCGGTCAACGGCTATCACGAGACTTCGATGGACGCCATCGCGGCCGAGGCTCAGATCTCCAAGCCGATGCTGTACCTGTACTACGGCTCCAAGGAGGACCTGTTCGGCGCCTGCCTGAACCGGGAGATGGGCCGGTTCATCGACGCGGTGCGCGCCGACATCGATTTCCAGCAGAGCCCCAACGACATGCTGCGCAACACCATTGCGGCGTTCATGCGCTACATCGACGCCAACCGGGCGTCCTGGATCGTGATGTACACCCAGGCCACCAGCTCGCAGGCGTTCGCCCACATGGTCCGTGAGGGACGCGAGCAGATCGTCGACCTGGTGGCCGGGCTGATGCGGGCGGGTAGCCGCAACCCGCGCTCCGAGCAGGAGCACGAGATGATGGCGGTCGCCCTGGTGGGTGCCGGTGAGGCTGTCGCCAACCGGCTCAGCGCCGGCGACGTCGACGTCGAGGAGGCCGCGCAGCTGATGATCGACCTGTTCTGGTACGGCCTCAAGGGCTCGCCGGCGGAGCGGGAGCCGGCCGGGGTCCACCCCGACGCGGGCGGCTCGGAGAGCGCCGGCGACTAGGCCTACATTCGTTCAGGTGGCCCGCATCAGCGCCCCCAGTTCGGAGCGTGGGAACCTCGACTTCTTTTGCGCGGTGATCATCGTCGGGTTGCTCGCCGGAGTTGCCGGATTGACGACGACGTTCGTGCTGCGCGTCGTCCAGCACGCCATCTACCACTACAGTTTCGGCGCGCTGCTGGCCGGGGTGGCCGCCAGCAGCCCGATCCGCCGCGTTGTCGGCCCGATGATCGGCGCCGCCGTCGCGGGCCTGGGGTGGTGGCTGCTGCGGCGCCGGGCCGAGGTGCCGCCGCTGGCACAGACCATCGCCCGTCGCGAACCCGTCCCGTGGCTTTCCTGGAGCGTCGACGCCATGCTGCAGGTGCTGCTCGTCGGATCGGGGGCATCGCTCGGAAGAGAAGGGGCCCCACGCCAATTCGCTGCTGCGCTAAGCGATTTGGGAACCGGATGGCTCAAGCGGCTCGCAGCGCGCGACCGCGAGATCCTGCTGGCCTGCGCGGCGGGGGCAGGCCTGGGCGCGGTGTATGCGGTTCCGCTGGCCGGCGCGCTGTTCTCGATCCGAATCCTGCTCACCACCTGGCAGCCACGGGCGGTCGGTGCGGCGTTTCTCTCCTCCGGCTTGGCGGTCGCCGTCGGCTCGGCGATCACCCGCGATCAGCCCAACCTGCAGTGGCCGATCGAGGAGTCGACCTATCTGCTCACCGCGCACGGCTTGCTGCTGGCGCCGGTGGCCCTCGCGGTGGGACTGGCTTTCAACCGGTTGATGGCCGTGGCCCGGCCGGCCCGCCAATGGCGGACTCCGATGCTGATCCCCGCGCTCGCCGGTGCGGGCCTGGTGATGGGGATCTGTTCGCATTGGTGGCCCGAGTTGCCCGGCAACGGCCGAAGCATCCTGACGGTCAGCCTGACCAGCGGCATGACCTTGCTGTCCGCGCTGGCGATTCTGGCGCTGAAACCCCTACTGACCGCGCTGTTTCTGCGCGCCGGTGGGGCCGGCGGACTGCTCACGCCGTCGCTGGCCACCGGCGCCGCGGCCGGGGCGGCGCTGGTGTTGGCGATCAACTGGGCGACCGGGACGCACCTGCACGTGCCGGCGGTGTCGCTGGCCGGCGCCGCCGGCGTGCTCGCCGTCACCCAGGGCTCACCGATCTGGGCGGCGATCTTCGTGTGGGAACTCGCCCGGCCCCCGCTGTGGCTGTTCCTACTCTTCCTGCTGACCGCAACCAGCGCCTACGCGCTCAAAGTACTTGCCCAGGGCCGCAGTACGACGCATGCGGGCTAGTGACGGTCGAGAGCGCGGCGTTGGCGGGTCGCCGCGGTCATAACTAAAGCGCCCGGACCGTGCCGGTCAGGTGCGGGTATCCCTTGGCGATGTTGCGCAGCGAAATGTCCCAGCCGCCGTCGTGTTCGTCGATGTAAAGCCCGGCGGTCGCGGGCAGCACCACTGGTTTGCCGAACCGCACCGAATACCGGACCGCATCGGGAATTTGCGCCTCGATGTTCGCCAATACCGCTGCGGCACTGAACATTCCGTGCGCGATCACGGTCGGGAACCCGAACAGTTTGGCCGCGACCGGGTTGGTGTGGATCGGGTTGTGATCGCCCCCGACATCGGCGTAGCGCCGGATCAGCCCCGGGCTGATGCGCAGCACGGTCGACGGCGGCGCCAGCTTGGGCTGCTTCTGCGGGGGCGGCTTGGGTTCGTCGGACAGGCTGGTCCGCTGCTGGTGCAGGAAAGTCGTCACCTGGTGCCAGGCGGTGTCATTGCCGACGCTGACGTCGGTCACCACATCGACCAGCAGGCCCTTGCGGTGTTCGCGCAGGTTCTCGGCGTGCACGCGCACGCCGACGGTGTCGGTGACCGCGATCGGGCGGTATTGGGTGATGTGGTTCTCGGTGTGCACCGAACCCATTGCGGCGAACGGGAAGTCGAAGCCGGTCACCAGCGACATCACCGCCGGGAAGGCCAGCGCGAACGGGTAGGTCAGCGGCACGTGGTTGCCGTAGCGCAGGCCGGTGACGCCCGCGTACTCGGCCACGTTCGCGCGGTCGATCGGCAGTTCCTCGACGGTCACCGTGCGGGTGGGCACCTCGTTTCCGCGGGATACCACCGGCAGAGTCCCGGCGGCCGCGCGCAGCATGTTCTTCAGGCCGCTTGGCTGGTTCATGGTGTTCTCCTCGACAGCCTTTTCCTCTAGGCGCCCAACATGGCCTGGCCGCAGACGCGAATGACGTTACCCGTCACCGCATTTGACGCCGGGCTGGCGAAGTAGGCGATGGTTTCGGCGACGTCCACCGGCTGCCCGCCCTGCAGCAGCGAGTTCAGCCGGCGCCCGACCTCGCGGGTGGCCAGCGGGATGGCCGCCGTCATCTGGGTTTCGATGAATCCCGGAGCGACGGCGTTGATCGTGATGCCCTTGCCGTAGAGCTCCGGGGCCAGCGCCTGGGTGAGGCCGATCATTCCGGCCTTGGTGGTCGCGTAGTTGGTCTGGCCGCGGTTGCCGGCGATGCCGGCCATCGACGACAGGCCGATCACCCGGCCGCCCTCGCCGAGAGTGCCGTTGGCCACCAGCCCTTCGGTAAGGCGCAGCGGGGCAAGCAGATTGACCGCCAGCACGGCATCCCAGCGAGCGTCGTCCATGTTGGCCAGCAACTTGTCGCGGGTGATGCCGGCGTTGTTGACCAGGACGTCGGCGCGGCCGCCGTGATGCTCGCGCAGGTGCTCGGTGATCTTGTCGACGGCGTCCTCCGCGGTGACGTCCAGCCACAACGCGGTGCCCCCGACCCGACTGGCCGTCTCGGCCAGCGCCTCGGCGGCCGATTCCACGTCGATCGCGACCACACGCGCGCCGTCGCGGGCGAATACCTCGGCGATCGTCGCACCGATCCCGCGGGCCGCACCGGTCACGATCGCGACCTTGCCGTCCAGCGGGCGATCCCAGTCGGCCGGGGGCGTGGAGTCCGCATCCCCGACGTAGAAGACCTGGCCGTCGACGTAGGCAGACTTGGCCGACAAAATGAACCGCATCGTCGATTCCAGGCCCGTCGCGGCGGGTTTGGCATTCGGCGACAGGTACACCAGCGCCACCGTCGAGCCGTTGCGCAGCTCCTTGCCCAGCGAACGGGTGAAGCCCTCCAGGGCGCGCTGGGCGATCTGCTCGTGCGGGCTGGCGGCGGCGTCGGGCGTGGTGCCGACCACGGCCACGCGCGCGGAATGGCCCAGATTGCGCAGCAGCGGGGTGAAGAACTCGTACAAGCCCCTGAGCTTCTCGGGCGTGGTGATGCCGGTGGCGTCGAACACCAGGCCGCCGAACTTGTCGGCCCACCGGCCGCCCAGGTTGTTGCCCACCAGGTCGTAGTCGGCGTCCAGCGCGGCGCGCAGCGGCTCGACGACCCTGCCCTCGCCGCCGATCAGCAGGGCCCCGGCCAGCGGCGGTTCACCGGCCCGGTAGCGGCGCAGCGTCTCGGGTTGGGGAACGCCGAGCTGCTTGGCGAGAAACGATCCAGGACCGGAATTGACGATCTGAGAGAACAGATCGGACGAAGCCTTGGGAGCCACCGGAGCTACCTTTCATGTTCTTTCGAAGTCGGGGTATGCATACAGCACAACCGTATCGGGGACGAACTTACTGCAGAGTAAGAACAGTGGGTAGTATGGCCCCAGACGGACGGTTCCCAAACCGATAGACCGCAGAAACACGGAGACGAACAGTGGCCCCTGCAAGTTCTGAGGCAAGCAAACAGCGCAGTTCGGAGCGGCGGCGCGTGGCCGTCCTGGGCGGCAACCGCATCCCGTTCGCCCGATCGGACGGTGCCTACGCGGAGGCGTCCAACCAGGACATGTTCACCGCCGCCCTGGGCGGGCTGGTGGATCGCTTCGGATTGGCCGGTGAACGGTTGGGCGTGGTGGTCGGCGGCGCGGTGCTCAAGCACAGCCGGGACTTCAATCTGACCCGGGAATGCGTGCTCGGCTCGAAGCTGTCGTCGTACACGCCCGCGTTCGACCTGCAGCAGGCCTGCGGGACGGGGTTGCAGGCGGCCGTCGCCGCCGCCGAGGGCATCGCGGCCGGCCGCTACGAGGTGGCCGCCGCCGGCGGCGTCGACACCACCTCCGACGCGCCCATCGGCCTGGGTGACAACCTGCGCCGGACCCTGCTCAAGTTGCGTCGGGCCAAGTCCAACGTGCAACGGCTGAAGCTGGTGGGCACGCTGCCCGCGACCTTGGGGGTCGAGATCCCGGTGAACAGCGAACCGCGCACCGGGCTGTCGATGGGGGAGCACCAGGCGCTCACGGCCAAGAAGATGGGCATCAGCCGCGTCGCCCAGGACGAGCTGGCCGCCGCCAGCCACCGCAATATGGCCGCCGCCTACGACCGCGGCTTCTTCGACGACCTGGTCACGCCGTTTTTAGGGCTGTACCGCGACGACAACCTGCGCCCGGATTCGTCGGCGGAGAAGCTGGCGAAGCTGCGGCCGGTGTTCGGCGTGAAGGCCGGCGACGCGACGATGACGGCCGGGAACTCGACCCCGCTGACCGACGGCGCGTCGGTGGCGCTGCTGGCCACCGACGAGTGGGCGGCCGCGCATTCGTTGACGCCGCTGGCCTACCTGGTGGATTCGGAGACGGCGGCTGTCGACTACGTCAACGGGCGTGACGGCCTGCTGATGGCCCCGACCTACGCCGTGCCGCGGCTGCTGGCCCGCAACGGCCTGAACCTGCAGGACTTCGACTTCTACGAGATCCACGAGGCGTTCGCGTCCGTGGTGCTGTGTCACCTGCAGGCGTGGGAGTCCGAGGAGTACTGCAAGGAGCGGCTCGGCTTGGACGCCGCGCTGGGCTCGATCGACCGATCCAAGCTCAACGTCAACGGGTCCTCGCTGGCCGCCGGACACCCGTTCGCGGCCACCGGCGGGCGGATCCTGGCTCAGGCTGCCAAGCAGGTTGCCCAGCGCAAGGCCGAGCAGAAGGGCGGCGGCACCGTGCGTGCCCTGGTCTCGATCTGCGCGGCCGGCGGTCAGGGTGTCGCCGCGATTCTGGAGGCCTGACGGCGGTCGTCGCCACAAAGCCCCGGTAATTCGTCGCCCGCGATGAGTTGAGTCACACGGGGTTAGTGAGTTGGGGGCGCGGGTACCCGACCCACCGGATGGCCCCGTGTTGTGGTCTGACCCCCCGACCCCGACGGCAATACGGGGCATCCCCTAAAGCGAGCGTTGGTCCGTTACCGCGGACCGGCGTACCAAAAGGGCCGCCGCTGGAGTGAGGGGATCCAGCGGCGGCCTTTTTTGCGCCATCGACTGGCCGGCCATTTTGCGCCGAGGTTATTAGGCGCGGTCGTGCAGGGTGACGCGATAACCGTCGGGGTCGGCGAAGGTGAATGTCCGACCGAAGGGGCCGTCGATCGGTTCGGAGACGATGGTGTGACCGTCGGCGACGAGAGCATCGTGGATCGCCTGGACGTCTGTCGCGTGGAGCCAGATCGCGGTGCCGATGCCCGGCTGAGCCACGGATGCCAGATCGGTGCCGGGAACGACGTCGCGGAGTGCAAACGAGATCGGCGTGGTCTCGAAGACGACGGCGTGCGGGGGTCCCGCCTTCGAGCGGACAAGGCCGAGGTATCGCTCGTAGAACGCCTGCGAAGCGTCAAGGTCGCGCGCTTGGAGGGAGATGAAGTCGGGGCCGGTGGCGGGCATCGGGATGCTCCTTCGATTCGTGTCAGTTTTCTGACAAAGTCCAAGCTATGTCAGAATACTGACATGGGTCAAGATGTTTCCGGCGTCAATCTTCAAACGTCCCTGGGCTACTTGCTGAAAGAGGCATCGAGTGCCCTCCGCGCCGCCATGGAGGAGGTGCTGCGGCCGCTCGGAATGACCGTGACGCACTACTCCTGCCTGGAGTTGCTGGCTCAACGACCGGGTCTGTCGAACTCCGAGCTCGCTCGCGGCGCGTTCGTGACACGGCAGTCGATGAACGTACTGCTCCAGGCCCTGGAACGAGACGGTTACGTGACCAGGCCCGCGCAGGCACCAGTCGGGAAGGTTCTCCCCACGCGGCTCACGCCTCGCGGTCGACGGAGCCTGGCGAAAGCGAGCAATGCGGTCCGGTCCGTCGAGCTCAGAATGCTGGCCGGCCTGACGGATGCCGAGCAGTCAGACGCGTTTCGGATCCTGCAGAGCATGGTCCGCTGCCTGCGAGACGGCGACACATAACCGTCTGTGTTGCGATGAGTCAGACAAAAATCCCCCGCTTCGGCAGGCGAAGCGGGGGATTTTTGCGTTGCTGTCCGAGGCGGCCTAGAAGGCGGCCTCGTCGAGCTCCATGATGTCGTTGTCCAGCGTGTCGATGACCTCGCGGGTGCTGGTCAGCATCGGCAGGAAGTTCTTCGCGAAGAACGATGCCACCGCGACCTTGCCCTCGTAGAAGGACCGCTCCTCGCCGCTGGCGCCGGCGTCCAGCGCCGCCACGGCGACCGCCGCCTGACGCTGCAACAGCCAGCCGATGACCAGGTCACCGACGCTCATCAGGAAGCGCACCGAACCCAGACCCACCTTGTACAGGCTGGTCACGTCCTCCTGCGCCGCCATCAGGTAGCCGGTCAGCGTGGCCGCCATGCCCTGGACGTCGTCCAGCGCCTTGGCCAGCAGCTCCCGCTCGGTCTTCAGGCGGCCGTTGCCGGACTCGCTGTCGACGAACTTCTGGATCTGCTCGGACACGTGAGCCAGCGCCACACCCTTGTCGCGGACGATCTTGCGGAAGAAGAAGTCCTGCGCCTGGATGGCGGTGGTGCCCTCGTAGAGCGAGTCGATCTTGGCGTCCCGGATGTACTGCTCGATCGGGTAGTCCTGCAAGAAGCCGGAGCCACCGAAGGTCTGCAGGCTCTCGGTGAGCTTGGCGTATGCCTGCTCCGAGCCCACACCCTTGACGACCGGCAGCATCAGGTCGTTGACCCTGACCGCCAGCTCGGCGTCCACCCCGTGCAGGGCCTCGGCGACGGCCGCGTCCTGGTAGGTCGACGTGAACAGGTACAGCGCGCGCAGACCCTCGGCGTAGGCCTTCTGGGTCATCAGCGACCGGCGCACGTCCGGGTGGTGCGTGATGGTCACCCGCGGTGCGGTCTTGTCGGTCATCTGGGTCATGTCCGCGCCCTGCACACGGGACTTCGCGTACTCCAGCGCGTTCAGGTAACCCGTCGACAGGGTCGCGATGGCCTTGGTGCCGACCATCATGCGGGCCTGCTCGATGACCTCGAACATCTGCGCGATGCCGTTATGCACCTCGCCGACCAGCCAGCCCTTGGCGGGCACGTCGTGCTGGCCGAAGCTCAGCTCGCACGTCGCCGATACCTTCAGGCCCATCTTGTGCTCGACGTTGGTGACGAAGACGCCGTTGCGCTCGCCCAGCTCGCCGGTCTCGAAGTCGAACAGGAACTTGGGCACGAAGAACAGCGACAGGCCCTTGGTGCCTGGTCCGGCGCCCTCGGGGCGCGCCAGCACCAGGTGGAAGATGTTCTCGAACAGGTCGTCGGAGTCGGCGGAGGTGATGAACCGCTTCACACCGTCGATGTGCCAGGAGCCGTCCTCCTGCTGCACGGCCTTGGTCCGCCCCGCGCCCACGTCGGAGCCGGCGTCCGGCTCGGTGAGCACCATGGTCGAACCCCAGCCGCGCTCAGCGGCCAGCACGGCCCACTTCTTCTGCTCCTCGGTGCCGAGGTGGTACAGGATGTTGGCGAAGCCCGCGCCGCCGGCGTACATCCACACGGCCGGGTTGGCGCCCAGGATGTGCTCGTGCAGCGCCCACAGCAGCGACTTGGGCATCGCGACACCGCCAAGCGCCTCGTCGATGCCGACCTTGTCCCAGCCGGCCTCGATGACGGCGTGTACGGACTTCTTGAAAGAATCCGGCAGCGTCACCGAGTGCGTCTTGGGGTCGAAGACCGGCGGGTTGCGGTCGCCCTCGACGAACGAGTCCGCGATCGGCCCTTCGGCCAGCCGGCTCATCTCGGTCAACATTTCACGGGCGGTGTCGACGTCCAGATCGCTGTATTCGCCTTGGCCCAATGCCTTGTCAACGCCCAGAACTTCGAACAGGTTGAACGCCTGGTCGCGGACGTTGCTCTTGTAGTGGCTCACTACGGTCCTCCTCGTTGAGAATGCCACTTATGGTTGGGTACTAGGTCTAAGTTACCCACCAGTAACACCGCTAAAATATCGCTAGCGTCAGAACTATGCAAGCCAATGTGAGCTAGATTTCACTGCCTAATTAACCAACCGGTTGGGAAGCCGCAGGTCATGCCGTCAAAATCCGATTCACCTGCGGAGATGAGGCACATATGACGGATGTGCGTGGCGTCACTGCGCCGCCCCTGGAGCTGCCCACAGTCGACCTGCGGGCCGAGCCGGGCCGCCTGCGCGACGCCCTGCGCGACGCCGGTCATCAGGTCGGTTTCTTCTACCTGACGGGTCACGGCGTGCCACCGGGCCTGGTGGCGCGGATCCTGGACGCCGCTCGCCGCCTGTTCGCGCTGCCGCAGCCGGACAAGGACGCAATCGCGATGGTGCGCAGCCCTCATTTCCGCGGGTACACCCGGCTCGGCGGCGAGTTGACCCGCGGACAGGTGGATTGGCGCGAACAGATCGATATCGGGCCGGAACGCCCGCCGATCGATGGGCTGCGCACGTCCGACTATCGGTGGCTGCAGGGTCCCAACCAGTGGCCGGCGGCGCTGCCTGACCTCCCCGGCATCGTCGAGGAGTGGGACGCCGCGCTGTCGGCGGTGGCCCGCACCCTGCTGCGGCACTGGGCGGCGTCGCTGGGCAGTCCGCCCGACGTGTTCGACGCGGCCTTCGCCGATGCGCCGGCCACGCTGATCAAGATCATCCGCTACCCGAGGCACGCGGCCAGCACGCAGGGCGTGGGTGCGCATCGCGACGCCGGGGTGCTGACCCTGCTGCTGGCCGAGCCGGGCAGCACCGGTCTGCAGGTGCGGCCCGCCAGGGATTCCCAGCAAGGCTGGATCGACGTGCCGCCGCGCCAGGGGGCGTTAATCGTCAACATCGGTGAGCTGCTCGAGGTGGCCACCCGCGGATACCTGCGGGCCACCGAGCATCGGGTCAACCTGAAGAAGCCGGCGGTCGACCGCATCTCGGTGCCCTTCTTCTTCAACCCGCGGCTGGATGCTCAGATACCGGTGCTGTCGCTGCCCGGCGAACTCGAGGCGCACGCGCAGCGGGTGGACGATCCATCGGATCCGATGTTCGCCATCTACGGCCGCAACGCCTGGAAGAGCAGGCTGCGAGCCCATCCGGATGTGGCCGCGGCGCACGGATATTCGGCAGAACGCTTAGAAAACGGGTAAGGGCGGGCGCGCCGGGGCGGCCGGCGCCGGGTAGGGTCGACACTCGATGAATCCCGTCTCCGGCTCTAGGGGCGAATTGGTCCGGTGAACTCGAACAACAAGCTGACAGCGTCGTCACTTCGGGAGGCCTTCGGTCATTTCCCGTCCGGTGTGGTGGCCATCGCCGCCGAGGTGAACGGAACCCGGGAAGGCCTGGCGGCCAGTACCTTTGTGCCCGTCTCCCTGGATCCGCCGTTGGTGTCGTTCTGCGTGCAGAACACCTCGACGACGTGGCCCAAGCTCAAGGATTTGCCCATGCTGGGCATCAGCGTCCTCGGCGAGGAGCACGACGAGGCCGCGCGGACGCTGGCCGCCAAGACCGGCGACAGGTTCGCCGGTTTGGAGACGGTTTCGCGGCCCACCGGCGCTGTGTTCATCAAGGGCACCGGCCTGTGGCTGGAAAGCGCGATCGAACAGCTGATCCCGGCCGGGGATCACACCATCGTGGTGCTGCGGGTCACCGAGATCACCGTGGACGCCGACGTGGCGCCCATCGTGTTCCATCGGAGCGTCTTTCGCCGGCTCGGCGCATGATCGCCCCGCCCAGCCGGTGACGGCTAGGGGCGGTGGCTCAGCTCTTCCCGGAAGCCCTGGATGCGGCTCTCCAGTTCGGCGGCGTCGCTGTACCGGCCTTCCTTGTTGGCGAGCTGGGCGCGGACCGACAACTGCCGGATCGCGGTGCGAATGTTGTTGATGCTGGCGGTTTGTCGCATCGGTTCCATGAACTGCCTTTCCGGTCGTAAGGAACTGGCCGCAGAAACGGCCCGACAGGATGCAGTTCGGTTACCCGGGTCCCGCGGCGGCCTAACGTGCATGACCGGATGGGCAGGGATTACCGCGGCGTTGGCAGGTCAGCGACGGAACAGCTTGTTGCCGAGCCACACCACCGGGTCGTACTTGCGGTCGGCGACCCGCTCTTTCATCGGGATCAGCGCGTTGTCGGTGATCTTGATGTTTTCCGGGCAGACCTCGGTGCAGCACTTGGTGATGTTGCAGTAGCCCAGGCCGTGCTCGTCCTGAGCGTCGTTGCGCCGGTCGCGGGTGTCCAGCGGGTGCATTTCCAGCTCGGCGATGCGCATCAGGAAGCGCGGGCCGGCGAACGCCTTCTTGTTCTCCTCGTGGTCGCGGATCACGTGGCACACGTTCTGGCACAGGAAGCACTCGATGCACTTGCGGAACTCCTGGGAGCGCTGGACGTCCTCCTGCGCCATCCGGTATTCCCCGGGCTGCAGATCCTTAGGCGGCGCGAAAGACGGTATCTCGCGGGCCTTTTCGTAGTTGAACGACACGTCGGTGACCAGGTCACGGATCACCGGGAACGTCCGCAGCGGCGTGACCGTGACGACCTCATCCTCGGCGAACGTGGACATCCGGGTCATGCAGAGCAGCCGTGGCTTGCCGTTGATCTCCGCCGAGCAGGAGCCACACTTGCCCGCCTTACAGTTCCACCGGACCGCCAGGTCGGGCGTCTGGGTCTGCTGCAGGCGATGGATGATGTCGAGGACGACCTCGCCCTCGTTGACCTCAACCGTGAAGTCCTGCAGAGCGCCGTTGGCGTCGTCGCCGCGCCACACCCGCATCGTCGCGTTGTAGGTCATTTGCCACTCCCGTCTGGGGTCCGTCCCGGGTGCCCGGCGAGTTCTTCGTCGGTGTAGTACTTCTCCAGCTCGGAGATGTCGAACAGCTCCAGCAGATCGGGCCGCATCGGCGTCTGTTCCTTCTTCGTGATGGTGATGTCGGGAATCACCTCGTCGCCGTCGGACGCCTGGCAGACCAGCAGCACCTTGCGCCACGACGAATCCATCGCCGGGTGGTCGTCGCGGGTGTGGCCGCCGCGGCTCTCGGTGCGCTGCAGCGCGGCCTTGGCGACGCACTCGCTGACCAGCAGCATGTTGCGCAGGTCGATGGCCAGGTTCCAGCCCGGGTTGTACCGGCGCTGCCCCTCGACGTGGAGGTTCTTGAACCGCGCACGAAGCTTGTCGAGCCGGGCCAATGCCTCCGAGATCTCGTCGGCGTTGCGGATGATGCCGACCAGGTCGTTCATCGACTGCTGCAGCTCCAGCTGCAGCGTGTACGGGTTCTCCCCGGCAGCGCCGTTGGCCGGCGGTTCGAAGGGGGACAGCGCCCGCTTGGCCGCCGCGTCGACGGCGCCTTCCGCGATGGTCGGACGGCTGCTCAGCGCCCGCACGTAGTCAGCCGCGCCCAGCCCGGCCCGCCGCCCGAACACCAGCAGGTCCGACAGCGAGTTGCCGCCCAGCCGGTTGGAGCCGTGCATGCCGCCAGAGCATTCACCGGCGGCGAACAGGCCCGGGACCGTGGCCGCTCCGGTGTCGGCGTCTACCTCGATGCCGCCCATCACGTAGTGGCACGTTGGGCCGACTTCCATCGGCTCCTTGGTGATGTCGACACCGGCCAGCTCCTTGAACTGGTGGTACATCGACGGCAGGCGTCGGTTGATCTCCGCCGGCGTCAGCCGCGAGGCGATGTCCAGGAAGACGCCACCGTGTGGGCTGCCGCGGCCGGCCTTGACCTCCGAGTTGATCGCGCGCGCGACCTCGTCGCGCGGCAGCAGGTCCGGAGTGCGGCGGGCCGAGTCGTTGTCCTTGAGCCACTGGTCGGCTTCTTGTTCGGACTCGGCGTACTGCCCCTTGAACACCGACGGAATGTAGTCGAACATGAACCGCTTGCCCTCGGAGTTCTTCAGCACCCCGCCGTCACCGCGGACACCCTCGGTGACCAGGATCCCCTTCACACTCGGCGGCCACACCATGCCCGTCGGGTGGAACTGGACGAACTCCATGTTGATCAGCGACGCGCCCGCCCGCAGGGCCAGGGCGTGGCCGTCGCCGGTGTACTCCCACGAGTTCGAGGTGACTTTGAACGACTTGCCGATCCCGCCGGTGGCCAGCACCACCGCGGGCGCCTCGAACAAGATGAAGTTCCCGCTTTCGCGGATGTAGCCGAATGCCCCGGCGATCGCGTCGCCGTCCTTGATCAGCTCGGTGATCGTGGTTTCGGCGAAGACCCGGATCCGGGCTTCGTAGTCGCCGAGTTCGGCGTAATCCTCCTGCTGCAGCGAGACGATCTTCTGCTGCATGGTGCGGATCAGCTCCAGGCCGGTGCGGTCACCGACGTGGGCCAGCCGCGGGTAGGTGTGCCCGCCGAAGTTGCGCTGGCTGATCTTGCCGTCCTTGAGGCGATCGAACAGCGCGCCATAGGTTTCCAGCTCCCAGACGCGGTCCGGGGCCTCCTTGGCGTGCAGTTCGGCCATCCGCCAGTTGTTGAGGAATTTCCCGCCGCGCATCGTGTCGCCGAAGTGGGTCTTCCAGTTGTCCTTCGGGTTGGTGTTGCCCATGGCCGCCGCGCAACCACCCTCGGCCATCACCGTGTGGGCCTTGCCGAACAGGGACTTGCACACCACCGCGACCCGCAAACCCCGTTCGCGCGCTTCGATAACCGCGCGTAGCCCGGCGCCACCGGCACCGATCACGACCACGTCGTAGGAGTGCCGCTCGATTTCAACCATGAAACCCTCGCTAGCTAAATTCTGATTACTTTGAAAAGGCTCGTCAGCCAACAAATCTCAGGTCGGCAATGGTGCCGCTGGCGACCAGCGCGATGTAGAAGTCGGTGAGCATCAGGGTGCCCAGGGTGATCCACGCGTACTGCTTGTGCCTGGTGTTGATTTTGCTGACCTGGGTCCAGATCCAGTACCGCACAGGGTGTTTGGAGAAGTGCTTGAGCCGCCCACCGGTGATGTGCCGGCACGAATGGCAGGACAGCGTGTAGACCCAGAGCATGATGACGTTGCCGACCATAATCACGTTGCCCAGGCCGAATCCGAATCCGCCGGGTCCGTGATCGGAATGAAACGCCACGATCGCGTCGTAGGTGTTGATCACCGAGATGATGCCGGCGATGTAGAAGAAGTACCGGTGCGTGTTCTGAATGATCAGCGGGAATTTGGTCTCGCCGGTGTAGTGCACGCGGGGCTCGGCCACCGCGCAGGCGCTGGGCGACTGCCACACCGTGCGGTAATAGGCGCCGCGGTAGTAGTAGCAGGTCAACCGGAACAGCAACAGGAACGGCAGTGTCAGCGCCGCGAACGGCAGCCACCAGACGTTCGGCAGGATCTGCGGCCAGAAATCGCTGGCGCCGCCGCAGGCGGTGCTGAGACATGGAGAGTAGAACGGCGTCAGGTAGTGGTATTGCGCGACGAAGAAGTCACCCCGCTGGAAAGCCCGCGCTGTCGCATAAATAATGAATGCGGCGAAGCCGAGATCGATTCGCAGCGGCGACATCCACCACCGGTCGGTGCGCAGGGTGCGCTGCTGAATACGGGCGCGCGTGGGTGAAAAGACACCGGACGCAGGACGGTTCGCCGTGGGTGCGCTCATTTAGTGTGTTCCTCTTCGAACGGGCTGTAGGTCGAAGGGTACACAGACTGCAGCCCCCCTCTTCTGGGGGGCTTGGGTTGTTCAGGCCCGGTTGTGCCCGCCGACACCCTCGTCGTCGACGTCGCGCCAGAATTCGCTGTCGTACTGGGTGTCGGGAATGACGATCTTTTCGCCGGACTGCTGCACGGTGGCGCCCGCCAGGTCCAATTCGGACACGTCGGTGTCGAGCAGGTCGACGTCGGACATGATGCGGTCGGCGTCGATGACGATGCGCCGCATGGCCGGGCTGTCACCGTAGCGGGCCCGCAGCGAGCTCACGCACCGCCGCAGGCCGCCGATGAGGTCGTGCAGTTCGGCGAATTCGGTCGTGCCAGTCGTGCTCGGCGTGGGAGTCAAGGGATCTCCTCGGCAGTGTTTCGGATCACAGTACGCCCTCGATACTATCCACGGCACACGCCGGGCGTCAGTCCGTGGAGCCGGGATGCCGAGGGAGCAAACACTTATGACGGGACCCACCACACCGGCTGAGCGGGCCGCCGCCCTGCTCGAACTGCACCGTCCGGGTGACCCGGTCATCCTCCCGACCGTGTGGGATGCCTGGTCGGCGCGGCTGGCCGCCGGTGCCGGGTTCGCCGCGCTCACCGTGGGCAGTCATCCCATCGCGGACTCGATCGGCAAACCCGACAACGAGGGCATGTCGTTCGACGATGTCCTCACCCGGTCGCACAGATCACCGCCGCGGTCGATGTCCCGGTGTCGGTGGACATCGAATCCGGTTACGGGCAGCCGGCGGCCCGGCTGATCGAGGGCCTGCTGAGCGTCGGGGCCGTCGGGCTGAACATCGAGGACACCGTGCACTCGGAGGGCAAGCGGCTGAGGTCCCCCGGCGAGCACGCCGAGCTGGTCGCTGCGCTGCGGTCGGCCGCCGACGCGGCCGGGGTGCACGTCGTCATCAACGCCCGGACGGACCTGTTCCTGCGCCAGGATGGCGAGGCATCCGACCGTGTCGACCGGGCGGTGGCACGCCTGAACCAGGCCGCCGCGGCCGGCGCCGACGTGCTGTATCCGGTGGGCCGCCACCACCCCGACACGTTGCGGCGCTTGACCGCCGAGTTGGAGCTGCCGGTCAATGCGATCGCGCTGCCCGACCAGGACGACCCGGCGTCATTCGGTCCGCTGGGCGTGGCGCGCATCAGTTTCGGACCTTTCCTGCAGGCCGCCTTGGCGACGCGGGCCAAGGAGTTGCTGGCCCGCTGGGGCTGACGCGGTGAATCCGGCGGAACCGTTGCGGTTGTGCCGGATTCGGCTACTTCCGCCGAACTGGGCGGGGGCTATTTGGCGATCTCGATGCGCTGCGCCTGGCGCCCGGTGTAAACACCCGCACCGTCAGGACGCCGCTGAAACCGCTGGTCGCCGGGGTGTTCCAGTCAGCCGCGGCGGCGGGGCCGAAAAAGTCGGGTCACCACCGGTCGGTGTGCCAGGCCGGTCGCAACCACAATGCGAGGTTGCTCATGGCGCTTCCCTTCCAGTTCCTTGAGCTTCATTGTGAGATTCCTGTGACCGGCGCCCCTGCGACCGGCTATCGGGACAAGCATGAGCCGACCGCGCTTAAGTTCCACCTGGCCGTTCGTCGCCGGCGAACGCTCAATCACAGACCGCCCTGTGAGTTGTGAGATCCTCGTCATAGGACCGTCATATTGCGCGAGAAGACCGTAATTTCTGGCCGTTACTCTCAAAGCCATGTCTGCAGACGGGATTTCGCGCGCCAACTGTGCGCCTCGTCACATTATCGTAGTCGGACATGGCATGGTGGGGCACCGGTTCGTCGAGGCGCTCCGCGCCCGTGACACCGAGGGACTATGGCGCATCACGGTTTTCGCCGAGGAGGCCGACGCGGCCTATGACCGCGTGGGACTGACCTCGTACACCGAAAGCTGGGATCGCAAGCTACTGGCATTGCCCGGCAACGATTACGAGGGTGACGAGCAGGTCCGGCTGGTACTCAACCAGCGCGTTACCGAAATAGACCGCGCCGCAAAGGCGGTGGTGACCGCAGACGGCCGGCGGCACGGTTACGAGACGCTGGTCCTGGCAACCGGCTCGTACGCCTTCGTGCCGCCGGTGCCGGGCCACGATCTGCCCGCATGTCACGTGTACCGCACGCTTGACGACCTCGACGCCATCCGCGCGGACGCGCAGCGCACCGTCGAAACCTCGCACGCCACCGCCGGTGTCGTGATCGGCGGCGGCCTGCTCGGGCTGGAAGCCGCTAATGCGCTGCGCCAGTTCGGGTTGCAGACCCACGTCATCGAGATGATGCCGCGGCTGATGGCCCAGCAGATCGATGAGGCCGGCGGCGCGCTGCTGGCCAGGATGATCGGCGAGCTCGGCATCTCGGTGCATGTCGGCACGGGCACCGAATCGATCGAGGCGGTCGACCATTCGGACGGCACCACCTCGGTGCGGGTGAGCCTGACCGACGGCCAGGTCATCGACGCGGGCCTGGTGATCTTCGCGGCCGGGATCCGGCCGCGTGACGAGCTGGCGATCGCCGCCGGCCTGGCCCGCGCGGACCGCGGTGGCGTGCTCACCGACGTGGCTTGCCAGACAAGCGATCCCGACATTTATGCGATCGGCGAGGTCGCCGCGATCGGCGGCCGGTGCTACGGCCTGGTGGGGCCGGGTTACACCTCCGCCGAGGTGGTGGCCGACCGATTGCTGGACGGCGTAGCGGAATTCGGCGAGGCGGACCTGTCCACGAAGCTCAAGCTGTTGGGCGTGGACGTGGCCAGCTTCGGTGACGCGATGGGGACTACCGAGAACTGCCTCGAGGTCGCCATCAACGACGCGGTCAATCGGACCTATGCCAAGCTCGTGCTCTCCGACGACGCCAAGACGCTGCTGGGCGGCGTGCTGGTCGGCGACGCCTCGTCCTACGGGGTGCTGCGGCCGATGGTCGGCAGCGAGCTGCCCGGCGACCCGCTGGCGCTGATCGCGCCGGCGTCCTCCGGCGGCAGTACCGCGTTGGGCGTTGGGGCGCTGCCGGATTCGGCGCAGATCTGCTCCTGCAACAACGTCACCAAGGGCGATCTGAAGTGCGCGATCGGCGACGGCTGCGCGGACGTCCCCGCGCTCAAGGCGTGCACCTCGGCCGGCACGTCGTGTGGATCGTGCGTCCCGCTGCTCAAGCAGCTGCTGGAAGCCGAGGGCGTGGAACAGTCAAAGGCGCTGTGCGAGCACTTCAGCCAGTCGCGGGCGGAGCTTTTCGAGATCATCTCCGCCACCGAGATCCGGACCTTCTCGGGTCTGCTGGAGCGCTTCGGCCGCGGAAAGGGTTGCGACATCTGCAAACCCGTGGTCGCCTCCATCCTCGCGTCCACCGGCTCGGACCACATCCTGGAAGGCGAGCAGGCCTCGCTGCAGGATTCCAACGACCACTTCCTGGCCAACATCCAGAAGAACGGCAGCTACTCGGTGGTGCCCCGGGTACCCGGTGGTGACATCAAGCCCGAGCATCTGATCCTGATCGGTCAGATCGCCCAGGACTTCGGGCTCTACACCAAGATCACCGGCGGGCAACGCATCGACATGTTCGGCGCGCGGGTGGACCAGCTGCCCGAGATCTGGAAGCGCCTGGTCGACGGCGGCATGGAATCCGGCCACGCCTACGGCAAGGCGTTGCGCACGGTGAAGAGCTGCGTGGGCACCGACTGGTGCCGTTACGGGCAGCAGGATTCGGTGCAGCTGGCCATCGATCTGGAACTGCGCTACCGCGGACTGCGGGCACCGCACAAGATCAAGATGGGCGTCTCGGGTTGCGCGCGGGAGTGCGCCGAAGCCCGGTCCAAGGACGTCGGCGTCATCGCCACCGAAAAGGGCTGGAACCTCTACGTCGGCGGCAACGGCGGCATGACTCCCAAGCACGCGCAGCTGCTGGCCAGCGATCTGGACACCGAAACGCTGGTCCGCTACGTCGACCGGTTCGTCATGTACTACATCCGGACGGCCGACCGACTGCAGCGCACGGCGCCGTGGGTCGACTCGCTCGACGGCGGGCTCGAACACGTGCGCAAGGTGGTGTGCGAGGACTCGCTCGGCCTGGCCGGGGAATTCGAAGCCGCAATGGAGCGGCATGTGCAGAACTACAAGTGCGAATGGAAGGGCGTGCTGGACGACCCGGACAAGCTGTCGCGGTTCGTGTCGTTCGTCAACGCCCCGGACGCCGTCGACTCCACGGTGGCGTTCACCGAGCATGCCGGGCGCAAAATCCCTGTGTCCATTGGCATGCCGCGGGTCCGTTCAGCGACAACTTCGCAGGAATGAGGGAGACATCATGACCCTTCTCAACGACATTGCGGTGTGGACCACTGCGTGCGCTTACGATCACCTCATTCCCGGTCGCGGTGTCGGCGTGCTACTCGACGACGGTTCCCAGGCGGCGTTGTTCCGGCTGGACGACGGCGCGGTGTACGCCGTGGGCAACGTCGACCCGTTCTCCGGGGCCGCGGTGCTCTCCCGCGGAATCGTGGGTGACCGCGACGGCCGCGTCGCGGTTCAGTCGCCCATCCTGAAGCAGGCGTTCTCGCTCGAAGACGGTACCTGCCTGGACGATCCGGCCGTCTCGGTGCCGGTGTACGCGGTGCGGATCACTGATGACGGCGAGGTTCAGATCGGGCGCGAGTAACAGCCGCGGGTTGCCTGAGCCCGACCGCCGGGTTCAGCGGGTGATGTCGCCCACCAGGTAGCGCTGCATCGTCGGCCCGATCGCGTCGACGAGTGCGTCCACCGGCATGGAGTGCAGCGGCTCGGAGCGAATGCCGTAGCGCATGATGCCCAAGCCCACCAGCTGGGAGGCGCATAGCGAGGCCCGCAGGGCCGCCTTGTCGGCCCCGAGCATTCTCAGCAGGGGGCCGAACACCGGACCGATGAACATGCTCTGCACGATCTCGGCGGTCTTCGCCATCCCCGTCGACGCGATGGCGCTGGCCGCGAACGGGCCGCCGCCGGCGGCGTCCCACGTCGTGATCAGCGTGCGCAAGGTCCGCCGGCCCACCTGATTGACGCCGCCGGTGACCATCCGGTCGATGAATTCCGGTGTGCCGAAGGGCAACCGCAGCATCTTGGCGACGGGATCGAGGATCCGAGGCGACGGCTCTTCGCGACGCGGCATGGTGCCAGGATCGCCCGTCTGCGACCAAAGATCAAGGAACGCCGTGCACCGGCGCGCCTCACGAGCAGGCGTTTTGGGTTACGGCGGAGCGCGCATGCCGCGGCCGCGGGCCCCGTGGCGGCTCACCCGGCGCGACGCGGGCCAGCCGATGGGGGCTCACCCGGCGCGACGCGTGCCGGGCGGTGGGGGCGGGGACCGGTGGCAGTGCTCGCCGGAATCGGTTCGCGACCAAGCGCGCCAGCCCCGGATGGGTGCCCAGTGGCTCACTGACCAGGTCGGCGCCGCAGCTGTGCAACCGTTGCTGGAACAGGCCGTCGGCCAGGAGATATGAAGCGACCACGACGCGTCCGCCGGCGCGGCGCGCACGAGTCCGCGCCCGGTCCACCGCCTCGGGCAGCTGCGGATCGCCGGTGGCCGCGAACGCCAGGCTCACCCGCGATCCGGTCAGCGCCGACAACAACGTCGCCGTGGTGTGCAGGTCGGTTCGGGCTTTGTCGTCCGAGGTCCCAGCTGCCGCCAGAATTACCGAATCGCCGAGTCGCCAGCCGCATTTCACCAGCTGATCGCCGACGATCCGGGCGATCTGGCCGCTCGGCCCCAGCGCCGGGGCGACAATCACGCTCGGGTGCCCACTGATCTCGACGTGGGCGGGCAGATCAGCTCGGACGTGGTATCCGCGGGAGAGGAAGGCGGGCACCACGATGGCGGGCCGGTCGGCGGCCTTCGCGCGAACCAGGACTTCGCTGGGGGTGGGGCCGACCACGTCCACGAAGGCGACGTCGACGGTGCGGCGAACCACCGTACTCACCTGTGCCGCAAGGTCTTCGATCATCGCCACGCCACCGGGCCTGCGGGTGCCGTGCGCCACCAGGATCAGTGCCATGGGGAATCTGTCGGATGGTCGATCGCGAGACGGTAGCCGCGCTTGACCACAGTCGCGACGATGTTCTTGTCGCCCAGGGCCGTTCGCAGCCGCAACACCGCGGTATCGACGGCGTGTGGATCATTGCTGTTGCCGGGAAGTACTCGTAACAGGTCGTTGCGCGCCACGACATCACCGGGGCGTTGCGCCAGGGCGCGCAGCGTTGCCATGCCCGACCCCGAGAGCGACTTGACCGAACCGTCGACCAGCACGCAGCTTCCGCGGATCTCGATGTCGTGTCCGGCCGCGCGGATGGCGCACGACCGCAGCGGAGGCAGCTCCTGGGCGATGTGGCGGGCCAACGCTCCCAACCGCATTCGCTCCGGCGACGACGTCGGGATCCCCGCGCGGATCAACGGCTGCGCGGTGACGGGGCCAACACACATCGCGTGCACATCGCTGCGAAGAGCTTGCAGCAGTTGATCTTCGATGCCCAACTCGCGGCTGCGTTCCAGCATCGCCGCGCAGGCCGGGGCCGAGGTGAAGGTCACCGCGTCGAATTGCCGCCGCGCGATCGAGGCGACGAGTTGGTCGAAGTCGCCGCCGGGCGGCGTCGGCTTCCAGCGGTATACGTGGATGGGGACCACCTGCGCGCCCGCCGTCCGCAACCCGTTGATGAACTCTGGGAAAGGATCCCACCCGTCGGCCGCGCCGTGCAGCTGAACGGCGATCCGCTTACCGGCGACATCCGATTCGAGGAGGTAGCGCAGGACTTCGCGCGACGATTCGGACTTGGGGGACCATTCCTCGTGCAGCCCGGCGGCGCGCAGTGCGCCGGTCGCCTTGGGTCCGCGGGCTACGATCCGCGACTTGGCAAGCGACGCCAGCAGATCGGTGGCCAGCCCCCAGCCGTCGGCCGCGGCGACCCAGCCGCGAAAGCCGATGCCGGTGTGTGCCACCAAAATATCGGGGGCCTCGGCGATTACCGCTTCGGTGTGGTTCTTCAGTGCGTCGTCTTCGGGCAGGGCGATGATGTTGATGGCCGCGGCACTGGAGACCTCTGCGCCGTTACGGCGCAGCAACGCGCACAGCTCCTCGGCGCGGTTCGCCGACGTGACGGCGATCCGGTAGCCGGTCAGCGGCGCGGCGTCGGGTGGGGCCAGTTGGGGGGCCATGTGAGTTGTGTATGCCTGCGACGTTTCGGTTGCGTTACCGGTCAATTGCTGTGCCATTGCCCGTGTTGCGAGTCCACTCACACCCGGGCGGCCTCGGTTTCCGGCGCCGGCTCGGGCAGCCCGGCGGGGGCCGGCGCGGGACGGCGTACGTAGACCGTCCAGGTCATCAGTGCCGCCACCACGTAGGAGACCAGAAACGCCCAATATGCTGACGTTTCCGTGCCGGTGCTCAGGTAGGACTGGCGGAGCGCCAGGTTGATTGCCACGCCGCCGAGCGCCCCGACGGCTGAACAGACGCCGATCAGCGATCCGGACATCGCGCGGGCCCAATGACGGCGTTCGTCCTCGGTCGCGTCCAGCGAGCGACTGCGCGCCTCATAGACGGAGGGGATCAGCTTGAAGACCGAGCCGTTGCCCATGCCGGACAGGATGAACAGCACCATGAAACCGATGACGTAGCCGATCATGCTCACGGAGTGGGCCGCGCCGCGCTGATCGTCGGCGGTGCTGACGGTGACCAAGAGCCCGGCGCTCAACGTCATGCCGGCGAGGACGCCCAGGGTGACGCGGCCGCCGCCGATGCGATCGGAGAGCCGGCCACCGTAGATGCGCGCCAGCGAGCCCAGCAGGGGTCCGAGGAAGGCCAGTTGCGCGGCGTGCAGCGCCGCGTGTTTGGGGGTTTCCCCGTCGGCCAGGAAGTTGACCTGCAGCACCTGCCCGAAGGCGAAGGAGAAGCCGATCCAGGAGCCGAAGGTGGCGATGTAAAGCAGCGAGATCACATGGGTGTCGCGCTCGAACAGGATCGAGCGCATGGTGCTCAGCTGGGTGCCGTGGTTGACGTTGTCCATGAACAACGCGGCCGCTACGCCCACTACGGCCAGGAGCACCAAGTACACCGCGCACACCCAGTACGGCGCCTCGTGCCCGGCGGTGGCCAGCACCAACAGGCCGACCAGCTGGATCACCGCGACCCCGAGGTTGGCCACGCCGGCGTTGACGGCCAGCGCGCCGCCCTTGAGCCGCTGCGGGTAGAAGGCGTTGACGTTGGCCAGCGAGGCCGCGTAGTTGCCGCCGCCCAGCCCGGTGAGGGCGGCGCACAGGACGAACGGCCACAGCGGCAGGCCGGGATTGGCCAGCAACACGATCGTGCCGGCCGTCGGGATCAGTAACACGAAGGCGGAGAACGTCGTCCAGTTGCGGCCCCCGAAGGCGGCGATGCCCAAGGTGTACGGGATCCGCGCGCAGCCACCGACCAGGGTGGCGACCGCGCCCAGCAGCAGCTTGTCGCCCGCGGAGAAGCCGTAGACGGCACTCGGCATGAACAGCGCCATGACGGGCCACAAGGTCCAGATCGAAAACGCAACGTGGTCACCGGCGACGGTGCACAGCATGTTGCGCCGGGCGATCTTGTTGTTGCCGGCCTCCCAGGCCGCTGTGTCTTCGGGGTTCCAGTCCGCGATGCGGTGGTTGCGGCCCATCTGATTGTCGCCTTTCTTCGGCATAACGCTCATGCGCGTCCACTTGTCGAGGAAACGGCCTGCGTGGCAATGACATTGCACGGGATGGCGTGCATTCAGATCCCTCTCGTCAGGCCCAATGAACCACCGCGCCCGGCCGCCGCGCCAAGGGCCACCGAGCTCGCCCATGCCGGGAAAGCGGTTCGGAGGCTGGCTTTCGGGGCTTGGGCGGCCCGAATGAAGGGGCATGCCCCGCAGTACGGTCCGATGCTCACATTTACGACGCGAGCGGGTCAACCGGAGCGGGCCGATATCGCCTGTTAGTTTTTTACCAGTTATCTGGTAACAACCTGAGGGGCAATCGGTTCGCGGACGCGCCGGTGAGCGGGCCTGAAACACCAAGTGAATTCACGCATACGCCCGGTCTCATGTGAGCTGGAATACATGAGGATTTCCGGGCTCCGCTTTTTCGCGGACGAATTGCGTTAGGAAAAAGGCCAACTCGCGGCGGCGGACTGGGCGCCGACCAAAACCCTGGGCCGCGCCCAGTGCAGCCGCACCGTCTGGCCGGGCCGCACCTGGGCGATCTTGTCGACGTCCTCGTCCACCACGACGCCGATCACCGGATAGCCACCGGTGACGGGATGGTCCGGTCCCAGGATCACCGGTAAACCGTTGGGCGGCACCTGGATTGCGCCGCGGGTGGCTCCCTCACTGGGCAGCTGCCGGTCCGGGTAGCAATGCTGTAGGGGTCGGCCGACGAGCCGCATCCCCACCCGGTCGCTGCGATCGGACGCCACCCAATCGGTGTGCACCAGGGCATCGGGATCGACGAACCAATCGTCGCGCGGCCCGGGCACCACGAACAACTCGACGGCGCCGCCGGTGATTGCCGCGACCGGCGCCTGGTCCAGTTCGGGATAGGCGTCGGTGTGCTCGCCGATCGGCAGCCGGTCGCCGGCCCGCAGCGGGGCCGGCCCGATGGCCGACATCACGTCGTAGCTGCGCGAGCCCAGCACCGGCTCTGCGCACAGGCCGCCGCGGATCGCCAGGTAGCTGCGCAGTCCGGCGCGGGGGACGCCCAGCGAGATCACCTCGCCGTCGCGTACGTGATGAATGCTGTTGGTGCCGAACTTGATTCCGTTGACGGTGGGGTCGGTGTCGGCGCCCGTCACCGCGATGTCGACATCGCCGCCGGACACCCTGGCCGCGAAACCGCCGAACGTGACCTCCACGGTGGCGCGGTCGTCGGGATTTGCCACCAGGCGGTTGGCCAGCCTGTGCGCACGCCGATCGGCGGCGCCGGATCGGCTGACCCCCAGGTGCGCCAGCCCCGGACGGCCGAGGTCTTGCAGGACGGCGAGCGGTCCGGTGCGCAGGATCTCCAAGATTGGCACGGCTATCTCCTTAACTGATGGTGGCGACCCGTTTCGCTCGGTCCCCCCGCAAGCGGGTGGTGGCCCCCAGCGCCGCGCTTGCGATCGGCACTGGCTAGACGGCTCGAAATTGAACCCACAACCCCCGCGTCAACAACGCAGGGTCCGGACGCTGCAGATCCCACAGCACCGCATCGGTGCGGCCGATGAGCTGCCAACCACCGGGGGATCGGCGCGGATATACCGCGCTGAATTCACCCGCGAGGGCGACGGAGCCGGCCGGCACCGCGGTTCTCGGTTCGGGGCGGCGCGGTACCCGCAGCCGCGGGTCGCCGTCGACCAGATATGCGAATCCGGGTGCGAATCCGCTGAATCCGACCCGCCACAGCGTGGACGTGTGGGCGTCGATCACCGCCGCGATGGTCAGTCCGGTGTGGCCGGCGACCTCGGCCAGATCCGGGCCGTCATAGACGACGTCGAGGACCACGTCGGCGCGCCGTTCCGCGGCCGCAGAGGGGGTGGCGGCCACGCGCATCTTGCGCAACCGCTGGCGGATAGCGCCTTGGTAGCGCGAGCCGTCCAGCTTCACCAGCACCGTGCGGGCCGCCGGGACGACGTCGATCACGCCCGGTATCGCCGCGGCGCGCAGCGCATCCGCCCACGCCAACACCTCGGCGGTGCTGCCGCATTGCACCATCAGCGCGCGGTCGCCGTAGTCCACCACGGTGTTGCCGACCAGCTCCGTCGGCAGGTTGTGGGCCAGGTCGCCGCTAAGATCCGTCACGCTCATTACTCGACGGTAACCCCGGGATCGGGGCCCGTGCGAGGGTCGCGGACGGGATTTTCGAGCACTGCCAGAGCTGCCTTAGCAAACGCTCAAACAGCGGCGACGTCGCGCGTGGCTAGCCCAGGATCTTGGTGATCAGCGGGGGCAGTTGGTCGGCGATGACGGGGTAGCTCAGCGGCGACGCGAACGCGATCGCGCCGGCCTGGTCCTTGGTGGTGAAGATGTGGCGGTTCTGCGCGGTGGTCAGCGACCCGGCCACCTCGGGGTCGGCGAGTACCGCCTTCTGGTCGTCCGGGCTCTCCGTCGTCCAGATCACCACGTCGGCGGAGTCGAGCACCGATTTGATGTGATCGCGGGGGATGACCGCCCGCTGATCGGTGCCGAACGGCTTGATGGTGTCGGAGATGACCAGCCCCATCTGGTTCAGGAAGTCCGTCCGCCACCCCGCCATGGTGGCGACGACCGTGCCCTGCCACAGCGCGCCGTGCATCAGCAGCGCCTTCTTGCCGGTCCACTGCTGGTTCTTTTTGCCGATGTCGGTGAACTTCTGGTCGACGCCGGCGATCAACGACTTCATCTGGTCGGCTTGGAAGACCGCCTGGCCGACGGTGCCGGCCTGTTCCTTCCACGGCTCGAAGAACGCGTCGCCGTCCGATTGCGCGACGGTTGGGGCGATCGCGGACAGTTTCTGATACGTGTCGGCGTCCAGGCCGGCGTTGACGGCCACGATCAGGTCCGGTTTCAGGCCGGCGATCTGGTCGACGGGAATGCCGTTGTCCAGGTTCAACACCGTCGGCTGGGCGCCGCCGAGTTTGGCCGCGGCCCACGGCCAGACGGCGGAGGGCTGGTCACCGAACCAATTGGTCACCGCGATCGGCACCACGCCGACCGCGAGCAGGTCGTCCTGTTCGGTGTAGCCGGCGCTGACGACACGCTTGGGCGGCTCCTTGATCACGGTCTGGCCGAACAGGTGGGTGACCGTCACCGAACCCGGGGTGGCTCCGGGAGCCGGCTTGCTTGACGAGCATCCCGTCAAAAGCTCCGAGAACGCGGTCGCACCGCCGATCGCGGCAACCCCGGCAGCCCCTGCGAGCTGCAAGAATCCCCGTCGATTCCATCCCTGTCGCATCGCGTGAGAGTATCGCGTTCCGCCCCCGCAGATGCATCGCCGCGCTGTGCAGGCCCGTCAGCCCGGCGGCATGCCGGCGTCGAGGAAATCCAGGGCGCCGATTGTCGCGCATCGACACCCGGCCGTGTGCTCGCGGCGTAGCTGCGTTGCCGAGTTCTGACAAACGTGACCGGGCCGTTGCGATTTCTGCGTATCGCCCACGTAACTGTGCACACCCAGTCCGGTAACAGGGCGTCTTTAGCGTCGAGTGGTCACTTCCCGCCGCCTCATTCAACTCAGGAGTCCCACCGGATGACCACGACCATCAGCCCCGTATCGCAGCCCGCGCCGCAGCGCGAGCGTCATGCGGGACGGCACTGGATCGATGACTGGCGGCCCGAAGACCCCGAATTCTGGAAGACGACCGGCAAGCCGATCGCTCGCCGGAACCTGATCTTCTCGATCTTCGCCGAGCACGTCGGGTTCAGCGTGTGGATGTTGTGGAGCATCGTGGTGGTGCAGATGACGGCGGGCGCGCATGGGCACCCCGCCCCCTCCGGGTGGGCACTGACCGCCAGCCAGGCCCTGTGTCTGGTCGCCGTGCCCAGCGGCGTCGGGGCGTTTCTGCGGTTGCCCTACACCTTCGCCGTGCCGCTGTTCGGCGGCCGTAACTGGACCACCATCTCGGCGGCGCTGCTGCTCATCCCGTGTCTGCTGCTGGCGTGGGCGGTGAGCCATCCCGGCCTGCCGTTCGGCGCCCTGGTGGCGATCGCCGCGACCGCCGGTTTCGGCGGCGGCAACTTCGCCTCGTCGATGGCCAACATCTCCTTCTTCTATCCGGAGCAGGACAAGGGCTGGGCGCTTGGCCTGAACGCGGCCGGCGGCAACATCGGTGTGGCGGTGGTGCAGAAGCTCATGCCGCCCATCGTCGTCGCCGGCGGGGGGATGGCGCTGTCCCGCGCCGGGCTGTTCTACGTGCCACTGGCCGTGGTGGCCGCGGTCTGCGCGTTCATGTTCATGAACAATCTCACCGAGGCCAAGGCGGACGTGCGGCCGGTGCTGGAGTCGCTGCGGCACCCCGACACCTGGGTGATGTCGCTGCTGTACATCGGCACCTTCGGATCGTTCATCGGCTACTCGGCTGCCTTCCCCACCCTGCTGAAAACGGTCTTCGGACGCGGCGACATCGCCCTGGCGTGGGCGTTCCTGGGCGCCGGCATCGGCTCGGTGATGCGCCCCCTGGGCGGCAAGCTGGCCGACCGGATCGGCGGCGCCCGCATCACCGCCGCCAGCTTCGTGATGCTGGCGATCGGGGCGGCGGCGGCACTGTGGTCGGTGCAGGCGGTGAACCTGCCGGCCTTCTTCGCCAGCTTCATGTTCCTGTTCGTCGCGACCGGCATCGGCAACGGCTCGACGTACCGGATGATTTCGCGGATCTTCAAGATCAAGGGGGAGCTGGCCGGCGGCGATCCGGACACCATGGTGGGGATGCGCCGCCAGGCGGCCGGGGCGCTGGGCGTCATCTCGGCGGTGGGCGCCTTCGGCGGGTTCGTGGTTCCGCTGGCCTACGCGTGGTCGAAGTCGCAGTTCGGCAGCATCGAACCGGCGCTGCGGTTCTACATCGTGTTCTTCCTCGCCCTGCTCGGCGTCACCTGGTACCGCTACCTGCGCAAGCACAACGCGATAACCCGGGTGGGAATCTAGGCGGGACCGGCATCAGGTCGGCGGCTGCTGCTTGTCGCCGTATCCCTGCCCCTCCTTTTTCCCCTCCTTTTTCCCCTCCTTTTTCCAAGGGCTGTAGTCGGCGATCAGCTCCTCCTGGGGTGGCCGTTGGTCTTCGGGAACGTGCTGCAGGTTGATCCGGATCCGATACCAGATCGAACTGGGCCCGCGCATCCCGTCGATCAGGACGTCAACCGGCTGCAGCCGGCGGGCCGCCGCGGGGTAGCGGTCGCGCCAAACGTCCAGCGCGGCCAGCGCCTCGTCCTTGGTCTTGGTGCGGGCGATCTCGATCAGCGGCATCGCGGAGCGCCTACGGCCAGCCGCTCCGCCGGGACGCTTGCCCGACCCTTTCGGCGCGCGTTCGGGCGGCCCCATCTCCTCGGCCAGCACCAGCAACCGGTCCAGCTCGCCGACGGCGTCGTCCATTCCCGACCACGGGTCACCCAGGTCCGCGAACCGGGCGGGCACGGTGTCGAGGGTGAACGCCACGGGGTCACAGCCGGCGACCTCGTCCCAGTGCAGCGGTGTCGACACCCGGGCATCGGGGGTCGCCCGCACCGAGTACGCCGATGCGACGGTGCGGTCCTTCGCGTTCTGGTTGAAGTCGACGAACACCCCTTCGCGCTCCTCCTTCCACCAGCGGCTGGTCGCCGCCTCGGGCACGCGCCGCTCGACCTCGCGGGCAACGGTCTGCGCGGCCAGCCGCACCTGGCGAAACTCCCAGCGCGGGGCGATGCGGGCGTAGATGTGAAAGCCGCGCGATCCCGACGTCTTCGGCCATGCGGTGAGGCCGTAGTCCTCGAGCACCTCGCGGGCCACCAGCGCGACGTCCACAATGCGCCGCCAGGTGACCCCGGGCATCGGATCCAGGTCCACCCGCAGCTCGTCGGGGTGGTCGAGGTCCTCGGCCAGCACCGGATGCGGGTTGAGATCCACGCAGCCCAGGTTGACCGCCCAGGCCAGGCCGGCGGCGTCGTGGATCACCGCCTCGGCGGCGGAAGTGCCTCGCGCGTAATGCAGTTCGGCAACGTCGACCCAGTCCGGCCGTTTGGCCGGCGCGCGCTTCTGAAACACGGCTTCTTCGGTGATGCCCTTGACGAAGCGCTTCAAGATCATCGGGCGGCCGGCCGCACCGCGCAGCGCCCCGTCGGCCACCGACAGGTAATAGCGGACTAGGTCGAGCTTGGTGTGCGGGCCGGCCGAGGTTTCGCCGGCGCCCACGCGGGGGAACACCACCTTGTCCGGATGGGTGATGGTGACCTGGCGCCCGGCCACCTCCAGCGAAACTGGACGGGTCATGCGGTTCATGCTAATTCGCCAGAATTTCTGGCCGTACTGAGACGGACGTCACATATGGTGGATTCCATGCCTAACCTCCTCGGCCTACCCGGTCAGGCCGTCGCCAAAGTTCAGCAGTACGTCGAACGCGGCTCGGCCGAACTGCACTACGTGCGCAAGATCTTCGAATCGGGCGCGTTCCGGATCGAGCCGCCGCAGAACTACGCCGCGATGGCCGCCGACATCTACAAGTGGGGAGAGTTCGGCATGCTGCCCTCTCTCAACGCGAGGCGCCATCCCGATAAGGCGGCGTGCATCGACGAAGACGGCGAATTCTCCTACCGCGAACTCGACGAGGCGGCACACGCGGTGGCCAACGGGCTGATCGAGAAGGGCGTCAAGGGCGGCGACGGCGTCGCCCTCCTGGCCCGCAACAGTCGCTGGTTTCTGATCGCCTACTTCGGCGCCGCGCGGGTGGGTGCCCGCATCATCCTGCTCAACAGCGAATTCTCCGGCCCGCAGATCAAAGAGGTGTCCGAGCGCGAGGGCGCCAAGCTGATCATCTACGACGACGAGTACACCAAGGCGGTCAGCAAGGCGGATCCGGAACTTGGCAAGCTGCGCGCGCTCGGGACCAACCCCGATGCCGACGAGCCGTCCGGCAGCACCGATGAGACGCTGGCCGACCTGATCGAGCGCAGCGGCAAGAAGCCCGCGCCCAAGGCGAGCAAGCACTCATCGATCATCATCCTGACCAGCGGCACCACCGGTACCCCCAAAGGCGCGAACCGCAGCACCCCGCCGACGCTGGCGCCGATCGGCGGCATCCTGTCGCACGTTCCGTTCAAGGCCGGCGAGGTGACCTCGCTGCCGGCCCCGATGTTCCACGCGCTGGGCTTCCTGCATGGCACCATCGCGATGTTCCTCGGCTCGACGCTGGTGCTGCGCCGGAAATTCAAGCCGCCGCACGTGCTGGAAGACATCGAAAAGTACAAGGTGACCGCCATGGTCGTCGTCCCGGTGATGCTGTCGCGGATCCTCGACACACTCGAGAAGATGGACTCCAAGCCCGACCTGTCGAGCCTGAAGATCGTCTTCGTGTCGGGATCGGCGCTGGGAGCCGACCTGGCCGAACGGGGTCTCAAGGACCTCGGCCCGGTCATCTACAACATGTACGGCTCGACCGAGATCGCCTTCGCGACCATCGCCGAGCCCAAGCACCTGGAGTTCAACTCGTCGACCGTCGGGCCCGTCGTCAAGGGTGTCCGCGTCAAGATCTACGACGACAACGGCAAGGAGCTGCCGCAGGGCGAGGTAGGTCGCATCTTCGTCGGCAACGCTTTCCCGTTCGAGGGTTACACCGGCGGAGGTAAGAAGCAGATCATCGACGGGCTGTTGTCCTCGGGCGATGTCGGTTACTTCGACGAGAACGGCCTGCTCTACATCAGTGGGCGCGACGACGAGATGATCGTGTCCGGCGGCGAGAACGTCTTCCCGGCCGAGGTCGAAGACCTCCTCTCCGGGCATCCCGATGTCGTGGAGGCCACCGCGATCGGGGTCGAGGACAAGGAATGGGGCCATCGGTTGCGCGCCTTCGTGGTGAAGAAGGACGGCGCCGACCTCGACGAGGACACCGTCAAGCACTACGTGCGCGACCACCTGGCTCGCTACAAGGTGCCGCGTGAAGTGGTCTTCCTCGACGAGCTGCCGCGCAACCCGACGGGCAAGATCCTCAAGCGCGAGTTGCGCGAAATGGACGTCGACTAGCTGTGATGTCCAGGGAGGTTGGTCAGTCGAGTGACTGGTGGCTGGCCTCCGATGGCGGAGTGGGCTCGATGGTGATTATAGAAATGCAGCCAGGCTGGCAACGCGGTGTCGCGCTGTTCGGTTGAGTCATAGAGCCGGGCATAGGCCCAGCCGTCGGCCAAGGTGCGGTGGAATCGCTCGATTTTTCCGTTGGTCTGTGGGCGATAGGGACGGGTCCGCTTGGGGGTGATCTGCAGATCTGCGCAGGCATCACGCCATGCGAAGGATCTGTAGGCAGATCCGTTGTCGGATAGGACTCGCTCGACGGTGACGCCGCGCTCGGTGAACCATGCCACCGCGCGCTGCAGCACGCCGATCGCGGTGGCAGCTTTTTCGTCGGTACAAATCTCGGCGTAGGCCATGCGGGAGTGATCATCAATGACGGTGTGCACGAACGCTGTTCCGATCCTCGGGCGCCAGTTCTTGGCGCGGTCGCCGCGATTACCGGTGCGGTGAGCCGTCTGGGCGGCGTTGTGCTTGCTTTGTTGTCGACTCACGAACTTGTGGCCGCCACCGTCGGGGATGTTGCCGAACTTGGTCACGTCAACGTGAATCAGCGCTCCGGGATGGGCATGCTCATAACGGCGCAGCGGCTCACCGGTAATGCGATCGATGGCCGCCAGGCGGTTGATCCGGCATCGGGTCAGCACTGCGTGCACAGTCGAGGCCGGCATGCCCAGACGACCAGCAATCTGCACGGGACCGTATCGGTGACGCCACCGTATGCCCACGATTAGCCGAACGACCTCAGGACGGGTGCGGGTAGGGCTGGTGCGCGGTCGAGAACTGCGGTCGACCATCCCGGCCACACCTTCGGCACGGAACCGATCGGCCCACTTTTTAGCAGTTCGCGGTGCGACCATGAACATCTTGGCGGCCGCGGCGTAGGTCCAGCCGCCCTCGACGATCAACTGAGCCAGTCTCAACCGAGCACGAGGGGTCAAAGCAGCGTTAGCGTGGGACACGAAGGCCTCCTGGTTGACGAAGCGGTTCCTAGACAGCTCCACTTCACAACCGGAGGCCTTCACCTGTCACACAGGCTCACCGATACCAGACCGGACAACGTCCCTGGACATCACAACTAGCCCGTTTGGGCCGGCGGGTCTTGAAGGTGGACGGGGTCAGCGGCGCTCTTTGATGGCGCGGGTGATCTGCGCCGTCAGCTTCGGGTCGACCAGAAGCTGGTCGATGAGCGCGGTGAGGACCTCCTGCCCGGTCACCCGGGCGACTCCCAGCCGGTCGGCCGCCTCGCGCTGCCAGATGTCGAGGGCCCGGTGAGTGGCCGCCGGCAGGTCGACGGTTCGACGTGTCCGCTGGGTGCGCCCCTGCTGGGCGGCCGGTTGGCTGGCGATCCGCGGGCCGCCCGGCTGTCCGAGGCTGGTGAGGCGCTCGGTGGGGGCGGCGTCCCCCGAGGGCCCAGTGGCCGAGTTGGGGGCGCGAAAGGCTCCGGCGCTGGGTCCGCTGTGACTGCTGTTGAAGTTCACTTCGGTGTCTTCCTCCGTGAGTGCCAATCAGTAAATCAGCGCTCGGTGCCGTTGTGTCAATACTGATTCTGTCACCGACGCCAGCCTAAGTCGCGTCGGCGACCCGCCCGCGTTCCGGCCGCCGCTGCGGGGTGGCAACGCAGTTGCGGCTCGCGGCGGCGCCCCGCCCCGCGGATCGCGTCGCAAATTGATAAAAGTAGCTGGTCGCCCTCAAAATGGTTGTTTTTTCCGGACGCCGATGCTGCTGGTCGGTGTCCGGGAGACCCATAAACTCAGAACATCCGTTACTGCGGATTATCTGATATCAGTAGATACTACCGCCGTAAGACAGTACATCAGTAAATCACCGACAAGCTGCGCCAACACCGATCGAACGCGCGGAAAATCAGTATTTGTGTATAAATTGATTACGGAAATACGCATCGGATAACGACGACAGAAATTGGCTGAATCGCCGCCATTGTTATCCAATTCACAGCGTAAAACGCTGAATTTCTCTTGTTTGCTCAGAAAGGTGCGACTAGCGTTTTTGGCAGTGGTAGCAAGTGGTTGGAGAGGAAAACTTCGATGAGCTTCGGGCGGTCATTACGCGGCGCGGCCGCAGGTGCCCTGGGGGCCGGGGCGCTGGCCGGCGCGCTGATTTTCGGCGGCGCCCCCACGGCCCAGGCCACTCCTGCGCCCGTAGCCACCACAAGCTTCGCCAGTGCTGGGCCGCACAGCGGACCGGGCTTCATCCCTGACCGCCCAGGCGGCGGTGGATGGGGCGGCCATGATGGTCGGGGAAATGGCAATTGGGGGCACGGCAATGGGGGCCGTGGCGGTGGCTCGTGGGGCCCCCAGCACTGGTGGAACTGGTGGTGGTGACCACCAACTCCGCGCGGTAGGGACCATCGCCGACACGCCAACCCTCGCCGATGGCCACCGCGTATGGGGGGAACCATGCCGGCCTGACGTAGTCAGGTCGGCATGGCCCTGTTTCGGGCCCTTTTGCGACGCCTTACGGGTCGCGGGGCAGGCCGAGCAGCCGCTCGGCGATGATGTTCAGCTGCACCTCGGAAGTGCCGCCGTAAATGGTGGTGGCGCGGCTGGCCAGCAGGTATTCGCCCCATTTGCCGGGTAATTGGTCGGGGTCACCGATCGCGGCATCGGTGCCGAACGACGAGACCGCGAATTCGGCGTAACCCTGGCCGGTGCGCATGGACAGCAATTTCGAGATCGCCGCCGACGGCATGGCGTCCCCACCGGCCAGCGTCAACAGCGTCGAGCGCAGGTTGAGCACCTTGGCCGCGTGACCCTCGGCGATCAATTGGCCCGCTCGATGCTGGGCGATCTGGTCGAAGTGGCCGTCGCGGATGAACTCGACGAACTGGCCCAGCGTGGCCAGGAAGTTCGCCTCGCTGCTGCCGATCGACACCCGCTCGGCGGTGAGGGTGTTGCGGCTGACCTCCCAGCCCCGGTTGACCTCGCCGAGCACGCACTCGTCGGGCACGAACACGTCATCGATGTAGACGGTGTTGAACATGGCGTTGCCGGTGAGCTCGCGCAGCGGCTTGACGTCGACGCCGTCGCTGCGCATGTCCAGCAGGAAGTAAGTGATGCCGCCGTGTTTCGGTGCGCTGGGGTCCGTCCTGGCCAACAACGCACCCCACTGGGAGAACTGCGCGGCGGTGGTCCAGATCTTCTGGCCGGTGATGCGCCAGCCGCCCTCGGTCCGGGTGGCCTTGGTGGTGAGACTGGCCAGATCCGATCCGGCGCCCGGCTCGGAGAACAGCTGGCACCAGATCATCTCGCCACGCAACGTCGGCGGCAGGAACTTCTGCTTTTGCTCCTCGGTTCCGAACGCCACGATCGACGGGATGATCCAGGTCGCGATCCCCGTCTGCGGCCGCTTGACCCGCCCCGCGGAGAACTCCTGGGCGATGATGATCTGCTCCACCGGACTGGCCGCCCGGCCCCACGGCTTCGGCAGATAGGGCAGCACCCAACCGCCCTCGGCGATGGCGATCTTGCGCTGCTCTCGCTCGAGCTCCTTGAGCGCGGCGACTTCGGCCCGGATCTCTGCCCGCAGCTTTTCGGTGTCTGGGTCGAGATCGATGTCTACCGCACGCATGCCGGTGGTGGTCGCGGTGTCGACGACTTTTTGCGGATAGTCCGAACTGCGACCGAAGGAGGCGGCCAACATCAGGGCCCGGCGGTAGTAGACGTTAGTGTCGTGCTCCCAGGTGAAGCCGATCCCGCCGTGCACCTGTATGCAGTCCTGAGCACACCGCTGGGCGGCCGCCGGCGCCAGCGTCGCCGCCACGGCGGCGGCGAAGTTGACATGCGAACTGGTTGTGTCCCAACCTTTTTCGCGGGCCTCATCGATTGCGCGGGCGGCATCCCACACCGCCGCGGTGGCCCGCTCGGTGTCGGCGATCATCTCGGCGCACTTGTGCTTGATGGCCTGGAACTGGCCGATCGGGCGGCCGAACTGCTCACGGATCTTGGCGTACTGCGAGGCCGTGTCGGTCGCCCAGCGCGCCACACCGATGGCTTCGGCGGACAGCAGTGTGGTCATCAGCGCGTGCGCCGTCGCCATGCCCAGGTTCGTCAGCACCGCGTCCTCGGCGACCTCTACGGCATTGGCGCGCACGTCGGCGATGGGGCGCAGCGGGTCCAGGCTTTTCACCGGCTCGATCTCGAGCTGGTCGGCGCGCAGCACCACCCACGCCTCGCCGCTGTCGATGGCGACCGGCAGCACCAGCAGCGTGGCTTGCGCGGCGGCCGGGACCGCGCGAACTTCGCCGCGGATCACCAGTGCGTTGCCCTGGCGGGTGGCGGTCAGCGCACAGCAATTCAGGGCATAGCAGGCGATCTCGGCGCCCGACGCCAGCTCGGCGAGCACCTTCGCGTCCGGGTCGTGCGCGGAGATCAGTGCGCTGGCGATCGCCGACGGCACGAACGGGCCCGGCACCGCGCCGTAACCGAATTCGGCCAGCACGATGGCCAATTCGAGGATGCCGAAGCCCTGTCCGCCGACTGACTCGGCGAGATGGACGCCCTGCAGTCCCTGGTCGGCCGCGGCCTGCCAGTAGGGCGGCGGATCTTCGATGGGGGTTTCCATGGCCGCGTGCAGCGTCTCGGACGGCGCGACGCGCGCCACCAGTGATCGCACGGAATCGGCCAGGTCTTGATGCTCGGGATTTATCGCGATCGGCATTGGTCGCCCTCCGTTGCTGCAGGTGGCCGCGTCGGCCAAGTACCTTCCAAGCTAACAACCGGTCGGTTGGTTGACGATATGGGCTGGCGGCTGTCCGTCGCACAGGCGGCGGAGACGAAATGCGCGACAACTCTCAGCGCCACCGCTTGCCGATCCATTCGGCGATGGTGTCGGCCTGCTCGCTGCGTGCCCCCGGCGTGGTGAAGTAGTGGTCGGTGTCCACCGAGGCCCGCGTTTTGTCGGTGCCGGCGAGTGCGTCGAAAATGCGTTGGGCGTCAGAGGGAAACACACCGGTGTCGGCCTCGGCGTTGATCACCAGGGCGGGACAGCTGATCCGGGACAGATGCGGTTCGGCGCGGGTTTGCGCCACCCGCAGGCTCCACATGCTCAGCCAGTTGCGCAGCGTGCAGGCCGCCGCGATGCCGAGCGCCGAGCGGTTCGCCTTGGCGGGGACGCCCGCGTAGCAGGAGTTGGGTTGGCGCTTGGTGGGCTCGATGCTGGCATCGACCATGCGCGGATCGGCCCAGGTGCGCATGACGGAAAACGGGCGATCGGAAAACCCGGCCGCGCGAACGCGTTTGAGTTCGTTCTCGGCCCAGTCGGTGATCGCGTGGTTGCGCGCCGTCTGCGCGCTGCGGTAGCGGGTGAGAAACTCCGGCGAGTAGGGCGGCCCGTTGCGTTCGTTGAACAGGTCGAGGCCGGCATCGGTGGCGACGGGGTCGTTCTCGTCGACCACGGCGGCGTCCATCCAGGCGGTGAGCACCTCCGGGCGCCCGGGATGGGCGGCGGTGGCCACGAAACCGTCGGCCGGTGGCAATTGGGTCAGCCCGGCGGCCGGGCGCATCCCGTCCAGGGGAGTGACATTCGGCTCTACGGCCTGTGACTGGTAGGCGGCCATCAATGAGCCCCCACCCGAGTTTCCCAACAGCACAACGGTATCGACGCCCTGAACCTCACGTAGCCAGCGCACCCCGACGCCGATGTCGACCAGCGCGTGGTCGAGCAGGAAGCTGCTTTCGAAGCCGCGAAACCTGGTGTTCCAGCCCAGGAAACCGATGCCGCGGGTGGCCATGTAGTCGGCGAGATAGTGCTCGGAGAAGTCGATCTGGTAATGCGTCGCGATCATCGCCACTTTAGGTTTGCGGCCCACCCCCCGGTGATACAAGCCCTGGCACGGGTGCCCGCCCGCGCCCGCGCGGCCCGCGGTGGGCGAAGCAAGCCCGACGAATTCGCGGATGACTCCGGCACCGGTACGACCAGTCAATGCAGCGGTCCCCTCAGCTATAGATGGCTCGGTATGGCCAGGACACCCTTGCGTGCGATGACGATTCGGGCGGCCATGTCGATGGCGGCCCGCGTGCGCCTGCCGCGAAGAGTGGGAAGCCCGGCGGGCGGGCCGTCCCGGCCGGCAGGGGACGCCGTGGTCGACACCTGCGCACCTCCTGGGCCAAAACTGAAACCGATGTTAGATTCAGATTCGGGCCTTGGCCAGGATCGTCGAGCCGGGGACCGAGGGGAGCCACCAGATGATCAAGCCGCACAACATCAACACGGAATTCGAACTCGGTGGGATCAACCACGTTGCGCTGGTGTGTTCGGACATGGCGAAAACCGTGGACTTCTACACGAATATCCTCGGTATGCCGCTGATCAAATCGCTCGATCTCCCCGGCGGTGCCGGCCAGCACTTCTTCTTCGACGCCGGCAATGGCGACTGCGTCGCCTTCTTCTGGTTCGCCGACGCCCCCGACCGGGTGCCGGGGATCTCGTCGCCGGGCGCCATCCCCGGGGTCGGCGACATCACCAGCGCCGTCAGCACCATGAACCATCTGGCCTTCCACGTGCCGGCCGAGAAGTTCGACGACTACCGTCAGCTCCTCAAGGACAAAGGGGTGCGGGTCGGGCCGGTGCTCAACCATGACGAAAGCCCCATGCAGGTGTCGGCGACCGTGCATCCCGGCGTCTACGTTCGCTCGTTCTATTTCCAGGATCCCGACGGGATCACACTTGAATTCGCCTGCTGGGTGAAAGAATTCGAAAGCGGCGACGCCCAGGCGGTGCCCAAAACCGCGGCGGACCGCCGGCCCCCGGTGGGCGCCGCCCACTGAGCTGACCGGACCCGGCCGGAGGATGTTTCATGACCGACGGCATTCTGACCGACGCGCAGATCGCGGCGCTGACGCCTGAGCAACGGCGGGAACTGATCACCCGGCTGGAGCAGCCCCTGGGTGACGTGATCGACCCCGAGTTCCTGGCGCGGGTGCGGCGCATCCGATTGAGTCTGATGGTAGGAGGGGCCATGGCGATGGTGCCGTGGCTGGGCTATCTGTCGATGACGCTGCCGGAGAACTACGTCGCCCACAACTGGCCGATCACCTGGGTCGGCTTCGACGTGCTGCTGGTCGGGTTCATGCTGACGACGGCGGTGCTCGGGTACCTGCGTCGTCAGCTGCTGGTGCTCGCGGCCTTCACCACCGGGGTCCTGCTGTTCTGCGACGCGTGGTTCGACCTGATGACCGCCGGCCCCAAAGACATCTGGCTGTCGGTGATCACGGCGCTGCTGATCGAGGTGCCGCTGGCGATCTTCATGATCGCCAGCGCGGTGCGCATCATGCGGCTGACCATGATGCGGTTGTGGTTGCTGGATCCCGGCATGCGGCTCTGGAATCTGCCGCTGTTCCCCTGAGACGGTAGAGGTTCGGCTCGAGCCGAGGGGGTCCGGGCACCTGCGGCATGTTCCTTGGCGGCCGTGCGACCGGTAAGCGAAGTAGGCTACCGCAGCACCGATGATCACGCGGGAGAATGCGAGTCTTCGCAAAACCGCGAAATCGTCGCCGCCGTCAACTAGCGTCCACAGCAGCGACATAGGGGGTGTAAGCGACGCGGTAGTTCAGCCCGACATACCGAAGAGTACGTCGCGAAACTTCAAGCGCGAAACCAACACGTGATGCTCCAAAAGCCCAGCGCTGATTGCTCTTTGACCGCCCCCCGGACCGCACAACAGCCGCCGGTATCTCACAGCACAAGGACTCGATGAATGGTCGCACTCGGAAACATCAACGAATGGCAACCGCCGCACGGCCCGGTTACCATGTGGATGGCCGCCCCTACGGCGCTTGAAGCGGCTCGCGCCGCACGTCGAAGTGATCTGGCTCCGAGTTATCAACAGAACCAACATCTCTGGGCCTCCTATCACGGCAAGAACCTGAAACGGCAGCTGCCCCGGTTGATGATCGTGGCGTGGGATATCCCCGGCAGCTGCGACATCGAGGCGATGACCGCGACCATCAACACCCATGTGCGCCGCCAGGATACGTACCACTTTTGGTTCGAATTCGACAACGGAATCTTCGTGCGCCGCGAGATCGAGGATCCCGAAAGCATTGAATTCGTCCCCGTGGCGCTCGGCGAGATGACCCCGGACCAGGTGCGCACCCATGTCTTGACCACGACTCCTGAAACCCTGGACTGGGGCTGCTTCACCTACGGAATCGTCCAACACACCGACTATTTCACGTTCTACGCCAGCGTCGACCACCTGCACATCGACGGGCTGTCCGCCGCCCTCATCTTCCTGGACATCCACCTGATGTATCAGGAACTGGCGCAGAGCGGGCGCAGGGCCGCCGCACTGCCCGAGGTCCGGAGCTATCGCGACTACGTTGCGCGGCAGCGGCAGAAGGCCGCGATGCTGGACCTGTCTTCGCCCGAGATCAAGGATTGGATCGCGTTCGCGCGTGACACCGACGGCGACTGGCCGAGTTTCCCACTGCCGCTGGGTGACTTCTGGTCGAGCACCAAGGGTGATCTGCTGACCGTCGAGCTGATGGACGCCGCCGAGACCGCGGCCTTCGACGCCGCGTGCGTCGCGGCCGGCGCCCGGTTCATCGGGGGAGTCCTGGCGTGCGCCGGTTTCGCCGAGCACGAATTGACCGGCAAGGACACCTATCATGGGTTCACCGCCAAGGACACCCGGGTTGCCGGTGTCGACACGATGACCGTGGGGTGGTTCGCCAGCCTGATCCCGATCACCGTGCCGACCGCCGGCGAGACGTTCGCCGAGGCGGCCAGGGCCGCGCAGAAGTCATTCGACGACGCCCAGCGCCTCGCCGACGTCTCGGTCGAGCGGGTCCTGGAATTGGCCACTCCGGACGAACTGGGCATCAAGCTGCCCACGAAGCTGCCGATGATGCTGTCCTACCTCGACTTCCGCAAGATCCCCCTGAACGGGTTGTGGGCGGAGACGAAGTTCGGCACGTATGGCGACAGCCTTTCCCACGGCGGGATCAACATGTGGATCAACCGCCAGGCCGAGAACACCACCGTGACCATCTCCTTCCCGGACAACGCCGTCGCGCGTGAGTCTGTACTGCGCTACATCGCGTCACTGGCGCAGGCGTTTTTGCGGGTCGCCAAGCGCACCACGGATGAGCCGATTGTGGTTGCACCCCAGGCCTATTCGGAAGAAACCCAGCCGCTGGCGCCGGACGCGGACGACAACGAAGCGGCATAAAGATGAGCAACGTGCTGGACCTGGCCGACCAGACCCTCTTCCTCGGCGAGCGGGCGACGGGAGCCACCAGCCTGCTGCAATGTGTGTGGGTGTACGACCACGCCGTCGACACGGGCGGGTTGCGCGAGTTCCATCACCATCTGGGCAGGGGGCGGTTGTCGCGCCGGATCCAACGCTCTCCCTTGCCGTTCGGCCGCCACCGCTGGGTATCGCCCAACGACCGGTGCGCCCTCGAAATGGTCGGGACGCCGCGGCGCCGCGACGAGATCGACGCGTGGCTGGATGAACAGGGCACCAAACGTCCGGACGCCGAGCACGGCCCCGGCTGGCACCTGGCGGTGCTTCCGCTCACCGATGGCGGCGCGGCGGTCAGCCTGGTCACCACCCATTGCCTCACCGACGGCGTCGGGCTGTGCGAAGCGTTGGCGGATGCGGCCTGTGGGCGTGACGACGAGATCCGCTGGCCCGCCGCGGCGGCACGTCGGCGGTGGCGAGCGGTCCGTGAGGACGCGCGCCAAACTGCGCATGACGCGGGCGATGTCGGCCGCGCCGTCAGCGCGGCGATCCGAATGCTCCGGCAGGGCCGCGACGCTGTGCAGGCCGCGTCCGCGGAGAAACCGCCCACGCCGCCCACCGCCGGGGATGACCACATCATCTTGCCGATGACGACGTTCTTCGTCGGCGCCGACGAGTGGGATGTTCGCGCCCGCGCCCTCGGCGGCACCAGCAACGCGCTGCTCGCGGGATTGGCCGCCCGGCTCGCGCAGCGAGTGGGCCGCGTCGCGGCCGACGGCTCGGTCAACGTGGGGATGCCGGTCAACGAGCGCACCCGCGGCGATACTCGCGCCAACGCGGTGACGAACGTCGACGTCACGCTGAGCCCCTCGGCGATCGGCACGGACCTGCGCGAGATCCGCACCGCGATCAAGGACGCGCTGATTCGCCATCAGGACGTTCCCGACGAGCGCTGGGCGTTGTTGCCGTTGGTTCCCCTGATCCCGAAGCGGCTCTTCCGCCGAATGATCAGCGTGGTCACCGGCGGCGCAACGACTGTCGTATCGTCCAACCTCGGTGCTTTGGACCCGGCGGTGAATCGGCCGGACGGCAGCGAGGCCGGCTACTTCGCGATGAGGTCGGTGTACCCGGGCGTGACCAGGGCAACGATGCACCGCACCAACGGGGCGCTCGCTTTGCTGTCGGGACGGGTGCACGGACAGGTCTTCGTCTCGGTCCTCGGGTATCAGCCCGGTGGTCACAACTCGGAAGGCCGCTTGGCGCAGCACATTTCGGCTACCCTGAGCGACTTCTCGCTCACCGCCACGACGGGCTGGCGCGCGGCAAGCCGGGTGTGAGCTCGTGCCGCCGCGCTAAGCGTCGGCACGTGTGTCGGTGAGGCGGTACAGGTTTGGCTCGGCGAGCTCGTCGAGCAGCGCCGCCAGCTGGTCGACGAGCTGGTCCGGTTCGAGCTGGACGTCACCGGCCAGCCAGGCGCTGATGGTCTGTCCGACCCCGCCGACCACGAAATGCGCGGCGGCCTTGATGCGCTCGTTGGTCGGGACCTGCAGCGCGTGGCCGACGTGCTGGCCGGACAGCATGGCGAACAGCGCGCTGGACTCGGCGCGTTTGCGCACGATCACCGGGTCGGCCAACTGCGTGCTGAACAACAGGCGCCCAACCCGTGGGTCCTCGGTGACGGTCCGGACGATGTTGGCCATGCCCGCACGGGTTTGCTCGGCCGCCGGCACCGCGGCCACCGCCGCCTGGGTGGTGGCGGCCAACTCCGCGACCACCCAGTCGAACACGCACGCGACGAACTCGTCCTTGTCGGCGAAGCTTTCGTAGAAGTACCGGGCCGCCAAGCCGGCGCCTCGGCACACGCCGCGGACGGTGACCGCCGAGACGTTCTGCTGCTGCGCTCCGAGCAGGTCCAGCCCTACGGCGAGGAGCCGTTGGCGGCGGGTGGCCAGGCGTTCGGCCGCCTCGACCCCACGGTAGGGCCGTGCCCGGGACGTCTCGCTCATGCAGACCATCTTGACACCAACGCCTGGCCGCGACAATATCAGGAAACACGCGTTCGCACATTAGCGGACCGGCGCTGCGGGAGGACCTGACGATGGCAATTCACCAGCAGGTGCACCAGCCGATCGACCACGTCGAGCGCAGGATCACCGACCCGCCCCGCGCGCAGCGGCGCAGGCGGTGGCGGGCGCTGGGGATCGACGAGGGGTTGATGGGTGTCGCATTGCTGGCCGGCCCGGCGAACGTGATCATGCAACTGGCACGGCCCGGCGTCGGATACGGGGTGATGGAGAGCCGCGTCGAAAGCGGCCGGGTCGATCTGCACCCGATCAAGCGCGCCCGCACCACCTTCACCTACCTGGCCGTGGCGACCAACGGCAGCGATGCCCAGAAAGACGCCTTCCGCCGGGCGGTGAACCGAGCGCACGCGCAGGTCTACTCGACCCGGGAAAGTCGAAGCCCGGTGGCTTACAACGCTTTCGACCCCGCGCTGCAGCTGTGGGTGGGGGCGTGCCTGTACAAGGGCGGGGTCGACATCTACCGCATGTTCATCGGTGAACTCGAGGGCGAGGATGCCGACCGTCATTATCGCGAGGGCATGACGCTGGCCACCACGCTGCAGGTGCCGCCGACGATGTGGCCCGCCGACCGCGCCGCGTTCGACCGCTACTGGGAAGAATCGCTGGACAAGGTGCACATTGACGACGCCGTGCGGGAGTACCTGTTTCCCATTGCCGCCAATCGGATTCGGGGCGTGAAACTGCCGCGGCGGTTGCAGCGCCTCTCGGACAACGTCGCGTTGCTGATCACCACGGGCTTCCTGCCGCAGCGGTTCCGCGACGAGATGCGGCTGCCCTGGGACGCGACCAAGCAGCGCCGTTTCGACCGGTTGATCGCCGTGTTGGCCACGGTGAACCGGTATCTACCGCGGTTCATCCGGCAGTTCCCCTTCAACGTCTTGCTGCGTGACCTGGACCGCAGGATCAAGAACGGCCGTCCGCTGGTGTAGCGCGCAGGGCGCAACCCCCCAATTGATAACGACAACCATATTCATTAAGCTCACGGCAGTCCCTCTCAGCCCTCCAGCCCGAGGAGTTGCCGGTCATGAGTCTGCGCGTCGTACTCGAAGGACCAACTGTCGGTCGCCCTGCCGGTGACATGACCGCGGCGACGTCGTATCTAATCGAAGGCCGCGGGCGATGACGGCGCCGATCTGGATGGCCGCGCCGCCGGAGGTGCATTCCGCATTGCTCAGCAGCGGTCCGGGACCCGCGTCGCTGCTTGCGGCCGCCGGCGCGTGGTCGGAGTTGAGCACCGAATACGCTTCGGCCGCAGAACAATTGAGCGCCTTGCTGGGCGCGACTCAGGCCGGGGCCTGGGAAGGACCAAGCGCGGAGTCCTATGTGGCCGCCCATGTCCCGTACCTGGCGTGGCTCGTCAAATCCAGCGCCGACAGTGCGGCCACCGCAGCTCAACACGAGGTCGCCGCGACTGCCTACGCCGCGGCGTTGGCGGCCATGCCCACATTGCCCGAACTGGCGGCCAACCACGCGGTGCATGGCGCGTTGGTGGCCACCAACTTCTTTGGCGTCAACACCATCCCGATTGCCGTCAATGAAGCCGACTACGCGCGGATGTGGACCCAGGCCGCCACTACGATGACCACGTATCAAGCGGTCTCCACTGCCGCGGTGGCGTCCACGCCACAGGCGGACCCGGCGCCGACGATCGTGAAATCCGACGCTTCGCCGGCCGACCCAGGGGTAGACGACACAAACGACTTCCCCGACCCCACGGTCGACAACCCGCTGAATGACTTCATCGCGCAGATCCTGCGGCTGTTCGGCATCGATTGGAATCCCGGACAGGGGACCGTCAACGGCCTGCCCTACGACTCCTATGCGAACCCGGGCCAATTCATGTTCTGGGTCGTTCGGGCGCTGGAACTTCTCGAGGATTTCGAACAGTACGGCGTCTACCTCCAGCAGAATCCGGCGTTGGCTTTTCAGTATTTGGTCGCCCTCGAGACGTCGGATTGGCCCACCCACATCGCCGAAATCACCAGTTGGCTGTCGAGTTCGCCGCAATTGCTGCTCATCCCCGCCCTTGTGGCAATAACCCCCCTTGGGGCGGTCGGCGGATTGGCGGGGCTGGCCGGGCTGGCCGGAACCCCGCAGCCCCTGGTGGCACCGGCACCTCCTGCTCCGCCAGCGCCTGCGCTGCCCGCCGTGGCTCCAACCCCCACACCAGCCCCGATCGCCGCGGCTGCCGCGGCTCCCGCCTCGGCGCCTACTCCGGCACCCGCTCCCACGGCGGCCACAGCGGCCAGTCCGGCGCCGCCGCCGGCGCCAAATCCGCCCGGGCCCGGATTTGTGCCGCCCTATGTCATCGCACCGCCCGGCGTCGGATCCAGGACGGGCATGAGCGCCAGCTCCAGCGCCAGAAGGAAGGCGCCCGAGCCCGACGCCACCGCGGCGGCGGCCGCCGCATCCGCGCGAGAGGCGGCGGGGGCGCGTCGGCGGCGGCGGCAGCGGAAACGGCAGCGCGGGTATGGCGATGAGTTCATGGACATGAACGTCGAGGTGGACCCCGACTGGGCCGCGCCGCCCAGCACCCAGACATTGGCGTCGGCTTCCGGAGCCGGCCTGGTGGGCTTCGCCGGCACGGCGCGCAGCGCAGCGGCCCCTACCGCGAGCGGGCTGGCCACCATGGCCGGTGACGAGTTCGGCGGCGGTCCCACGATGCCGATGATGCCGGGCACCTGGGACCCCGACGACGCCGGCGAAGGGATGCCGGACGGCGAAGGCCTGGACGGCGAAGGCCGGGACGGCACACCTGAATAAGCGGGGCGCCCCGGCTTGTCCGGAACCTCGGGGTGCGGACGCGCTGACATACTGAGACGGTGGCGACGCTGAAGTCCGGCCGCAGGTTGCGGTTCGGGTCGATGGAAGTGCTGGTGGGCATCCTGCTGGCCTGCGCGCTGGCCGCCACCTCCCTGCGCAACGTGGTCTTCAACAGTGCCGCGTTGTCGACGGTGGGCACGGTGTTCTGCGGTGTTTTCGTGCAAGCGTTTCCCTTCCTGGTGCTCGGGGTGGTCGTCAGCGGGCTGATCGCGGTGTTTGTGTCGCCGGAGCGCTTGGCTCGCTGGCTGCCGCGACGGCCCGCGGTGGCCGTGGTCGCGGCCGGCGTCGGCGGGGCGGCGCTGCCCGGGTGTGAATGTGGGTCGGTTCCGCTGGCGCGACGACTGTTCGGCGACGGAGGTGCAACCGGAGCCGCAGCGTTGACCTTCATGTTGGCCGCACCGGCGATCAACCCGGTCGTGCTGGTGGCCACCGCGGTGGCGTTTCCGGGTGCGCCGCGCATGGTGTTCGCCCGGCTGGGCGCCTCGTTGCTGACCGCGGTCGTCATGGGGTGGGCATGGTCGCGGTGGGGCCGCCCGGAGTGGGTCACCCGCCGGTTACCCGCCGCACCAACACAGAGCGAATCACGCCGGGTGGTTTTCACCGAGGCGGCCCGCCACGACTTCCTGCAAGCCGCATCGTATTTGGTGGTAGGTGCCGCTGCCGCGGCATTGCTTCATGTGGTGGTGCCGCAGTGGGTGTTCGCGCATTTGGCGAGCGACCTGATCCTCGGCGTCGCGCTGATGGCTGTCCTGGCGGTGGTTTTAGCACTGTGTTCGGAGGCCGACGCGTTCGTGGCGGCCAGCATGACGATGGTGCCGCTGTTGCCGCGGCTGGTGTTCCTGGTCGTCGGCCCAGCCGTCGATGTGAAGCTGTTCGCCATGCAGGCGGGAATGTTCGGCCGGTCATTTGCGGCGCGTTTTGCGCCCTGCACGTTCCTGGTGGCAACGGTGAGTGCTTGTGCGGTCGGGCTGTTCGTCCTGGGCGGCGGATAGATGAGCCGGGAGACCGAGAACACCGTGCTGTTGTTGGTGGGCATCAGCATCGTCATGATCACCGTGTCCGGTGTGTTCACCCGCTACGTCAAGCCGGGATTGCTGCCGTGGCTGGCCGCATCGGCGGTGGTGTTGATCGGTTTGGCGCTGTTGGCGATCATCGGCGACATCCGCCGGGGCGGCCCCCGCACCAGCGATCTGACCGACGATCACGGCCCCGAACACTCCCACCGGACCGGCATCGTCTGGCTGCTCGTCGTTCCCATCCTGGTCTTGATGTTCGTGTCGCCCCCGGCGCTTCGGCCATCGGCCGCAGCTCCGTCGGTGACGTCGGTTTCCAATGACGTTCTCAATAGGGCCTTTCCGCCGCTGCCGCCGGGCCGGGCCCCAGAAGTCTCGCTACCGGAGGTGTTGATGCGCGAGGCGCACGACAACACCGGGTCATTGACGAACCGAACTATCACGGTGACCGGTTTTGTGCTCAACGAGGCACAGGGGGTGGACCTCGGTCGCGTCGTCATCATCTGTTGTGCCGCCGATGCGCAGTTGGCCCGCATTCATCTTCGTGGCCCGGCCGCCGGCGGCGCCGCCGGGCTACCGGACAACACCTGGCTCAGGGTCCAGGGCCAGGTCATACCCGCTGCGCGGCAACCGAATTCGGACGCGGTCCCGACGCTGCAAGCGACCGTCGTCACCCGCATTGACGCTCCGCCCAACCCCTACGCCTATCCGCACTGACGATTCTTCGTCAATTCCTTCGACCGGAGTTACGCAACCAATATTGGTGGCGGCCAAGCGGATTGGGAACCGGTGTGCTTTCCCACTGTCCCAGCTCCAGCCAATCGCTCAGCGCCGCAGTATCGTCGCTGTCGGTGATGGGGCCGACCCAATGGGGCGGCCCGCACGCCGCCCGATCAGTCGTGCAGGGTTGCACCATGGCCATCACGCCGCATCCGGTGGGACGCGAGGCGCAGGTGAGTGGCCCGAGCATGCAGGCAGCCTCTACCAGCATGGAGTGTGGGCAGCGCCGGATGACGGGACGTAGTTCGTCGATGACCGACATGTCGTGGTCGGCCGCGCAGGCGCCACACACGATGACGGTGAACGGGCGGTCGGTGCCGCGGCGCGAAGACGTCACCGTGCCGCGCTCCCTCCCGGATAGGGAAGCAGCGCCATTTCGCGTGCGTTCTTGATGGCCGTCGCTACCTGCCGCTGTTGTTGGACGGTCAGACCGGTGACCTGGCGTGACCGGATTTTGCCGCGCTCGGAGATGAATACTCGCAGGGTGGCGGTGTCCTTGTAGTCGACCGCGTCCAATCCGAGGCCGTCGAGGAGGTTCCTTTTCTTGGCTCTGACACCCGGCGGGGCGGCACGACGAGTCCGCTGAGGTTTCTTGGCCATCACCAGCTCGCCTTCCGCACCCCGGGTAGCTGCCCGTTATGAGCCAACTCGCGGACCCGCACCCTCGACAGCCCGAACTTGCGCAGGTGGCCGCGTGCACGCCCGTCGACAGCGTCGCGATTGCGCACCCGAACCGCGCTGGCATCGCGGGGCTGGCGCGCCAATTCCGTTTGGGCCGCGGCCCTTTGCCCGGCGGTGCTCAATGGGGAGCGGATGATGTGTTTGAGTTCGGCGCGGCGTTCCGCGTAGCGCGCCACGATCGCCCGACGACGGTCGTTCTTGACGATTTTGGACTTCTTGGCCACGCTCAGCGCTCCTCTCGGAAGTCCACGTGGCGGCGGATCACCGGGTCGTACTTGCGCAGCACCAGCCGGTCGGGGTCGTTGCGCCGGTTCTTGCGGGTGATGTAGGTGTAGCCGGTCCCCGCCGTGGACCGCAGCTTGACGATGGGACGAATCTCGTTGCGCGCCATTAGATTCGCTGCCCTTCGCGGCGCAACCGCGCCACCACTGCCTCGATGCCGTCGCGATCGATGACCTTGATGCCCTTGGCGCTGACCCGCAGCCGAATCCTGCGGCCCTCGGTGGGCAGGTAGTACGTCTTGAGCTGGATGTTGGGCGACCAACGCCGCGACGTCCGGCGATGGGAATGCGACACCGCGTTACCGAAACCCGGTCGCCGGCCGGTGACCTGGCAATGGGCGGACACCGTGCACCTCCTATTGAAAATCATTTTCGACAAGTCCTATCAGGCACGGTACCGTAAAGGCGGCCTAGATGAAAACGATTATCAACAAGGAGGGCGATGCGGACACCCGTCATCCTGGTAGCCGGCCAGCAGGACAGCGACACGGTCGTGGGCACCCTGCTGCGCACCCCGGGAACGTTGGTCGTCGAGCACCGCTTCGATGGCCACGTCGTACGCCGCACAACGGTCACGTTGCAAGACGGCGTCTTGGCGAGCGCCGAGAGCGGACTCGAGCTCACGCACGGCTGTGTGTCGTGCACCATCCGCAACGATCTGTTGATCCTGTTGCGGCAGTTGCATCGTCGCGACGACGTCGACCGGATCGTGGTGCACCTGGCGCCCTGGCTGGAACCCGAACCGATCTGTTTCGCCATCAACCACGTTCGGGTGCGGGTGGCGCCAGGATATGTTGACGGGCCCGCCGCCCTGGATGTGTCGATCGCCGCGGTGGTGACCGCTGTCGATTCGAAGACGTGGCTGAATCAGGCGCTGGGCGAGGAGGAACTCGTCGACGGCCGCACCCAGGCCCAAGTGGTGATCGGTCAGGCCGAATTCGCCGATGTAGCCGTGCTCAATCGCGCCAACCCGTTCGTGGCTGCGGTGTTGCGCCGGCTGTGCCCGCGCGCCCGTGTTCTGGTGGGTGCCGACGGCATCGAGGACGCGCTGAACAACCTTTATCGCGACGCGCGACGCGGGCGCAGCGACGACCCGCACGGTCCGCTGCTGGCCGGGCAGCCGCCGCTGGAGTCCCGCGGCCCGATCAACCTGGTGGAATTCGACGCCCGACGCCCCTTCCATCCGCAGCGCCTGCATGCATGCCTGGACCTGCTACTCGAAGGCGTGATCCGAACCCGGGGGCGGCTCTGGCTGGCCAGCCAACCCGATCAGGCGATGTGGCTGGAGTCGGCCGGTGGCGGTCTGCGGGTCAGTTCCGCCGGCAAGTGGCTGGCCGCCCTGACGGGTCCGGAACTCGACGGCATCGACACGGAGCGGCGCGCGTTCGCCGAATTGGGTTGGGACGACGTCTACGGCGACCGGCACACGGCGATGGTCATCTTGGTGTGCGGCGCAAAGCCCGCCGACATTCTCGACGCCCTGCACGGCGCCCTGCTCACCGACGCGGAATTTGTGTCGCCACACGACTGGGCCCACTTCGACGATCCGTTCGGTGACTGGCACGAAGAACCGTGTGAAGAAGACCTGGCCGAAGCCACTGATACCACCCGATACAGGCAGGATCCAGACCGCTGATGAAGCCCGACATCCATCCCGACTACCACCCTGTCGTCTTCCAGGACGCCAATACCGGTGCGATGTTCTTGACCCGCTCCACGCTCACCAGCGCGCGCACCGTCGAATGGCAGACGCCGCAAGGGACCTCGACCTACCCATTGGTCGTCGTGGAAGTCACCTCCGACTCACACCCGTTCTGGACGGGCGGCCGCCGCATCGTCGACACTGCCGGGCAGGTGGAGAAGTTCCACCGTCGTTACGGCCGCCGGCAATCAGCCCCGGGCCAGCGCGCCGCCGACCCCTCCGAAACCTAGGGCGGCTCCGTTATTGTGGGTTGCTCGGGCTAGCCGTTCGCCACCTCACGAGGGCCGGACGACGTCCACTTGGCGGCGCGGCCGCTGGAGAGGGACTGGCGCAAACCTGGGCTGGTCAGCCGGACGACGGCGTAGATCGCGAAGCTGATACTGCTGATGAATACGCTGGCTTTGACGGTGGGTCGCAGCAGGCCTAGCAACAGTCCGCCGTCGGCGGCGATCAAGGCGAATCCGATCGACAGGGCGATCAGCACCGGGGTGCGGGCGGTGAGCCGGGTGGCCGCGGCTGCGGGGGTGATCGCCAGGCTGAGGACCAGTAGCGTGCCGACGATTTGTGCGGCTTCGGTGACGGTCAGCGCGAGCAGGTAGACGAACAGCAATCCCACCAACCGGGTCGGCACGCCACGCGCGAGGGCGACGTCCGGATCGACCGAGGCGAACAGCAGCGGGCGGTACAGCAGTGTCATCGTGGCGAGCACCGCGACCGCCACGACGATGAGCAGGGCGATCTGGCTGGGGCTGACGCCGAAGAGTTGACCGAACAGTATGTTCGTGGCGGCCGTGGCGAAGCCCGTATACAGCGAGAGCAGGTACACCCCCACCCCCAGCCCGAAGGCCAGGATCACCCCGATCGCGGAGTTGCGCTCGCGGGGCCGATTACCCAGCAGTCCGATCGCGGTGGCGACGACCACCGAACCGAGCAGCGCTCCCAGCACCGGGTTGTTGGCGACCAGCAGGCCGGCCGCGGCGCCGGTGAACGCCAGCTCGGCGGTGCCGTGCACCGCGAAGGCGAGATCGCGGATGATCACGAACGGACCGATCAGGCCGGCGGTCACGGCCACCAGGGTGGCCGCGATCAGGGCGTTCTGGACGAATGTGACGTGCAGATAATCCCACAGCGTCACTGCGCCGCCACCTTGTCGTCCCGGACCGCATGGTGGTCCGGAGTCCGCACCGCCTCCGGCGCGCCGACGATGATGATGCGTCCCTGGACCCGCAGCACTTCCACCGGGGTCTGGTACAGCTCCGAGAGCCTGGCACTGGTCAGCACCTCCTCGGGCGGGCCGATCGCCCAGCGGGTGCCCACCAGGTACAGCACTCGGTCGACGACCCCCAGGATCGGGTTGATTTCGTGCGTCACGAACAGCACCGCAATGTTGGAGGCGCGGCGTTGTCGGTCGAGGGTGTCGACCACTTCGGCCTGGTATCTGATGTCCAGCGATAGCAGCGGCTCGTCACACAGCAACAGCTTCGGGTTGCCCACCAGGGCCTGGGCGATGCGCAGGCGTTGCTGTTCTCCCCCCGAGCACCGTCCAACCGGGGCGTCGGCGAATCGGGACGCCCCGACAGCGTCGACTGCGGTTTCGACACGGCGACGGCGCCCCAGGCTGGGCAATCCGATTCCCCATCGGTGACCGTCCACCCCGAGCCGCACCAGGTCACTGCCCCTGACCGGCAGATCGTGTTCGAAGCCCCGCTGTTGCGGGACGTAGCCGATCGTGTGGTTGCCGCGCCGCGGCGGCGAACCGCACACCCGCGCTGATCCCGACGACAGGGCGGTCATCCCGAGCAGCACCTTGATCAGCGACGATTTGCCCGAGCCGTTGGGCCCTAGCACGGCGACGAACTCGCCGGGCGCCACCGCGAGGTCGACGTTCTGCCACAGCCGCCGCGAACCGTAGGCCAGGCCGGCGGCGGACAGCTCGACGATCGGCTCCGCGGATCTGGGGTCGGCCGAGAGGGTCATCTGGTCACTTTCCTAACGCGCTGGTGAGCTCGTTGACCTGTCGTAGTTGCCAGGCCTGGAAGTTCGCGTCGCTGGTCGGCAGTGTCTCGGTAACGCCGACGATCGGCACCCCACTTTGCTGGGCCAGTGTCTTCAGGGCATTGGTAGCGGGACTGGTGACCTGGGCGTTGTACAACAGCACCTTGATCGCCTTGGTTTTGACCGCGGTGTCCATCGCCGAGTTGTCGGCGGGGCTGGGGTCGTTGCCGTCCTCGATGGCTTGGGCGAACGAGGGGGGCGTGGCCAACTTCAGCCCGGCGGCGTCCACCAGATAGCCCGGCACCCGCTCGGTGTAGCCGACCGGCGCGCCGGAGTACTTCGTTTTGATGTTGGCGATCGCGGCGTCGGTGGGGGCCAGGCTGTCGCTGAACGTCTTCGCATTGGCCGAAAAGGTGGACGCCTCGGCCGGGTCGAGCGCGCCGAGCTGGGCGGCGATCGCCGAGCTCACCTGGGGAAGCTTGGCGATGTCGTACCAGATGTGCGGGTTGGCGTCGGCGCCGGAAATCTGCATTACGTCCGCCGCGGTGAGCACCTTGCGGTCGGAGTTGGGCGACGCGGACAGCATCTTTGCCATGAAGTCGTCGTAACCCAGGCCGTTGACGATGACGAGCTGCGCGGCGCTGACCGCGGCAGCGGTTCTCGCGTCGGACTCGTATAGGTGCGGGTCGGCATTCGGATCACTGATCACCGATGTCACCTGTACGTGGTCGCCGCCGATCTGCTTGGCGATGTCGCCCCAGAAATTCTCCGCGGCAACCACCTTCAGCTGCGTCGCGGAGCCCGGAGGCGGCCGCGTCGGCGAATGGGAACAACCGACCAGCGTCAGGGCGACCGCCGACAGGACGGCGACAACGTTCAGCGTGACGCAACGACGCGTGCGGGCAGTCACATGGGGCTCCCGTTCGGCTGGCCGATAAAGCGACAACGATTTTCATTAGCATAGGTGCTGACGCCCTACGGGGAAAGCCGAGCCGACAGAGCTCGATGTTATGAGGGATATCGGCGTAGCGGTGTCGGGCTATCACCCGCCCAGTGCCGCGAGCGCCCGGTAGCCGGGCTCCGCGAAACGCCGCGCGGCCGCGCGGATCTCGTCGGTCAACGGACGTTGTTCGGGAAGGTCGCCGGTGAAGATCCGCGGCTCGAGGCTTTTGGAATCGAACCGGGCTTCTTCGGCCATCCGCGCAACCGCGGAAGCGTCCACGTCGAGCCCGAAATGCGATGCCACGCTGAGCCATACCGCGCTCGGCAGGTCGGCGTAGTCGACGCAGAGACGCCCGGCTTGATCGGCCGCGGCCGATTCCAGCATCGCGCCGAGGGCCCGGGCCGCGTATTCGGCGCGCGTCATGGCCGGAACCGCGGCCTCGTCGATGCCGAACCGGCGGGCGGCACGGTGCGCCTGCGGTCCAAGCCATCCCGGCGGACTGGCCAGCAGTGAGGCCAGGACGCGCGCTGGTTCGCGTTGGACCCAGATCCAGGGCGTGTCGGCAAAAGCGGCCGCGAGGATGTGACGCCTTCGAATGTTCCAGCTGGAGCACTTCAGCACCAGCCGCCGCTCGTCGCCGTGGCGACATCGGCCCAGCGCTCGCACCAGGACCCGCACCGCCGCCACCAGTTCAGGCGCGTCGAGCCGTTCGGGGCCGAGCCCCAGCAGATGATTGAGCGGCATCGGTTCGTTGAGGACGACGACCCCCGGCAGCGTGCCCAAAAGTCTTGAGACCAAGGTGGATCCGCATCGTGAGAGGTGAAAGATGATGCCGGTCGGCTCGAGTGACGCCTCACGGTCGAGCGCGACGAGCGCGTCGAGCCCGGTTTCGACGAGCGGCCGCGCGGCCGGGGTGGCGGCCCAACGTGCCACGGTCCGGTCGAAAAACGGTTCGTCGAATCGCACGCCGGTCAGGTCGGCCCAGAAAACCGCCGGGACTGGCCGGGAAAGGTCCAGCCGCACCGGCGTCCAGCGGGCCAGCTCAGCCAGGTCCATGCGGCGAGTCGCTTTCGGAATCAGTCGGTGACGCACGGACCAGGTATCCGCTCACGAGCAGCGATCGCACCAACTCGATCTGCTGTGCCGCGTCGAGCCCCGGCAGGTCGGCAATCCGGAACGGCGCGGTGCTCGTGGAGATGAATTCCAGGGCGGCTCGGTGATCGGACTCGGCACGTATCGACAGCGTCGCGAACTGCAGCGCAACACCTTCGGGATCGGTTTTCACGCGCGAGTACAGCGGTCGATACTTCTCGACCAGTGTCTGGGCGCCGATTCCGGCGGCGTCGGCGATCTGGCCGATCGGCGGACAGCGGCCGCGGCGGATGAGAACGTCGGCCAGTGTGTCCAGGCCGCCCTTCACCGCGCCGGGCCCCTCGATGCTGCGCAGCGCGTCGCGCAGCATGGCGCTCAGCGGCGCGTGCAGGTCCGCGTCATCGAGGTGGCGCAACGGCAGACGGGCGTTCAGGGCATCGTTGCGCAAACTCTCCGAGTACAGCGCTCCGATGGCCAGCATGAGGACACTGGGCGTATGAAGACCCACGGTCAGGTGCACCGATGGTCCCGACGTCGGCGTCTCGGCCGCGTGCACCCGGCCACGCGGCAGGTAGAGGACGTCGCCGGGTTGCAGGTGTAAATCGGTGGACGATGCAAGCGCGCCGATCCGAACCGTTTTGTCGTCCCGCCGCAATCGGTGCGGTGCGATGTCGACCCCGTCATACAGGTGCCAGACCTTGGAGCCTTCGATCTGCAGGATCAACACGTCGTGGTCGTCGTAGTGGGGAACCAGACCCTGGGAGCCCGGCGGAGTGACGTAGGCGTTGACCTGGATCGGGACGTTCAGCTCCACCTCGATGGCGTGGGCCAGCAAGCCAACGTTGCGCGAATAGCGCTCGACGGCGTCCACGACAATCGTGTAACCGTCGGCAAAGTCACCGCGAATCGCGGCGACGTCGAGGCCGCCGTCGCCAAGCCGGTAGCTGTCGGCGCCCTTCTTGTCCGGGCCCCGCATCAGCCGCACCGTGGGTGGCTCCCGGCGAAAAAGGTCCAAAAGGTGGTCGAGTGCCGAGGGGCCCGACAGCAGGCCGTCGAAGTAGCCACCCCGGCATCGCGCGACGTGGTAGTGCTTTTGCGCCCATATCTCGTCGAGAAAGGTCTGCACCGACAGGGGTTCAAGCAACCCGGCTAGCGACAGCTCGATGGCACGGCCTCCGCGATCGTCGTGGTGATCGGCCGGCAGGGCGGACGGCGCCGTGCCGGCAACCCAGTATGACGGATCGGTAGCTGAGCGGATCCTCGGCGACGTCGCCCGTACCGGCGCAGCGGGTGGCCAGCTACCACCGCGTTCGCCAGTACCGTTGCGCGACAGGGGAAAAGGAGTGTCGGGCGGGCGGCGTAGGGTGGTGGGGTGCGAAGCGAAGGCGATACCTGGGACATCACAACGAGTGTGGGTTCGACCGCGTTGTTCGTGGCGACGGCACGGGCTTTGGAGGCGCAGAAGCCCGACCCACTGGCCGTGGACCCCTACGCGGAGATTTTCTGCCGCGCCGTGGGCGGCTCGGCGGCGGACGTGCTCGACGGGAAGGACCCGGACCACCAGCTGAAGAACGCCGACTTCGGTGAGCATTTCGTGAACTTCCAGGGCGCCCGCACCAGGTATTTCGACGAATACTTCCGCCGCGCGGCGGACGCGGGAGTGCGGCAGGTGGTCATCCTCGCGGCGGGCCTGGACTCGCGTGCCTACCGGTTGGATTGGCCCGCCGGGACGACGATCTTCGAGCTCGACCAGCCACAAGTCCTCGACTTCAAGCGTGAGGCGCTCAGCCGGGTCGGCGCCCAGCCGCGCGCCGAACGCCGTGAGATCGCCATCGACTTGCGTGAGGACTGGCCACAAGCGCTGCGCGACAGCGGCTTTGATCCGGCGAAGCCGTCCGCCTGGATCGCCGAGGGCCTGCTGATCTACCTTCCGGCCAGCGCTCAGGAGCAATTGTTCACCGGTATCAACAGCCTGGCCGCCCCGGGCAGCTATGTCGCCGTCGAGGACGGCGCCCCGATGCAGCCCGACGCTTTCGAGGCCGCCGTGGCAGAAGAACGGGCCGCCACGGCCCAGGGCGACGGGCGGGTGTTCTTCCAGCTGGTCTATAACGAGCAGCACGCGCCGGCGACCGAATGGTTCGACAAGCACGGCTGGAATGCGGTCGGCACGCCGTTGGCCGATTACCTTCGCTACGTCGGCCGCCCGGTGCCGGGCCCCGATACCGAATCCGGCCCGATGGTCGCGCGGAACACCTTGGTGACCGCCGTTCGAGCCTGATCGGCGAAAACCGGCCGTGCTCGCTGACGATGGCTGGTTTTTCATGAGTTTCCCCTGAACCGGGCACCCGCCGGAACTTTCTCGGGACGCCGTCCGACTACTACCGGGCTCATGCTTGCGCCGCCATACAGCCCAGGCGGTCGCCGAGGCAGCCCGGCAAGGAGTCTCCGGCATGACGTCATGCGTTTTTTCCCATCGATCGGCCGCGTCGTCACCCGCGGCGGGGGACGGGGGAGTATGACCGCGCCCGTGTGGATGGCATTTCCACCGGAGGTCCATTCGGCGCTGCTGTCCAGCGGTCCGGGGCCCGGTGGCCTGCTGGCCTCGGCCGCGGCGTGGACGTCGTTGAGCCAGACCTACGCCGCGGTGGCCGACGAGCTCAGCCAAACCTTGGCGGCGGTGCAGGCCGGGGCGTGGGAAGGACCCAGTGCTGAGCGATACGTGGCCGCGCACGTGCCGTATCTGTTGTGGCTGACCCGCGCCAGCGCCAACAGCGCGGCCATGGCCGCCCAGCAAGAGACGGCGGCCACCGCCTACACCACCGCGCTGGCCGCGATGCCGACGCTGGCGGAACTTGCCGGCAACCACGCCGTGCACGGGGCGTTGGTGGCGACCAACTTCCTCGGCATCAACACGATTCCGATCGCCGTCAACGAGGCCGACTACGCGCGAATGTGGACTCAGGCCGCCACCACCATGTCCACCTATCAGGCGGTCTCCAGCATGGCGGTGGCCGCGGCCCCGCAGACCGATCCTGCCCCGCAGATCGTGAACGCCAGTGACAGCTCCGACAGCAGCGACGGCTACCAAGACATCGTCGACAACGACTCGGGCAACCCCTACGACGGCAGCTGGTATCTGAACCGGGTCACCGAGATCACCGATACCTTGTCCCGGGACTTCACCGAAATCGCACACAACCCCGTCAAAGGGTTTCTGCAGCTGTTGCACGACATCATCGGGCTGATCGTCGACGAAATCGGCCACGCCATCCAATTCTTTCAGGCGTTCCCGCAACTGCTGGCGGTTCCGGCGTTCGCGCCGGCCGCGTTCGGCGGTGGCTTCGCGGCCCTGAGCGCGCTGGCCGCGATACAGCCGCCGGCGGCGGCGCCGATCCCCGCGGTGACGGCGGCACCCGCGCCCCAGACCACGGATCTTCCGGCGGTGGCCACCAGTCCTGTCACGGTGAGCGCCGCCGCCCCGGCGTCGTCGGCACCGACGTCTGCGCCCTCGCCCGCGTCAACGCCGGCCACCGCCGCCGCGCCGGCATCGCCGCCCCCCGCTACGGGAGGCGCCGCGTTCCCCTACCTGGTCGGCGGTCCCGGCATCGGCACCGGGGCCGGCATGGGCAGCGGCGCCCAGCGCAAGGCGTCGGAGCCCGATGCGGCCGCGGCGGCCGCACCGGTCGGCGCCTCGGCGGCCGAACGGCAGCGGGCGCGGCGGCGCCGTCGCGCAGCAATGAAAGACCACTACCGAGGGCACGAGTTCATGGACGTCGAGCAGGAGACGCCGCCGGTACCCGATCCCGACGTGCCGGTGGCCTCAGATCGCGGCGCGGGGCCACTGGGCTTTGCCGGAACGGCGCCTGCGCGGGCCGCCGAGGCGGCGGGGCTGGCCACGCTGACCGGTGACGAGTTCGGCAACGGGCCGTCGGCCCCGATGTTGCCGGGCAGCTGGGAGCGCGACTGATGGCGGAACTTTTTCGGTCCGCCAAGCGACTACTGGCTGCGTGATCGGTTCGACGCCTGCCGGCGCGGCGGATGCTATCTGGGGGGCAAGCCGAGTTGATAATGAAAATGGTTTTCATTAAGGTGAAGCCTTGCCGTGAGCGCGCCCGGCACGAGAGCTGTGAATCTGCCGGAAATGCGGACAATCTTGGCGGAAACATCCTCATGCGCGGTAAAAGAAGGGCGGCGCAGTGGTGAGTCGGGCAGGCTCGGGCACCTCGACAGTTAGCTTATGCAATGCTAACTTCAGGCGAGCTAGGTTAGGGGAGGCTAAATACATGGAAAGACGCGGCCGTGGAACTCGGTGACACCGGCATGCTCGTCGCTCCGCCTGTCAGCGCGCGGGTCGACGAGGACGTCGTCAGCCGGTTCGCCACCTGCTGCCGCGCGCTCGGCATCGTCGTCTACCAACGCCAGCGTCCCGCCGACCTGGCCGCCGCGCGCTCGGGTTTCACCGCACTGACCCGCATCGCCCACGACCAGTGCGACGCGTGGACGGGCCTGGCGGCCGCCGGCGATGTGTCCCTGCGGGTGCTCGAGGCAGTGTCGCGCAACGTCGCGACCGCGGGCATGCTGCAGCGCCAGGTCGATCTGGCCCCCGGCTCGTTGGGTTTCCGGTACGACACCGGTCTGTATTTGCAGTTTCGGGCCGCGACGCCCGACGACTTCCACCTCGCCTATGCGGCCGCGCTGGCAATGGCCGGAAGATTTGCTGACGCCAACGAAATCGTCACCGGCCTGACCGCCGCTCGCCCGAACTGGCGCGACGCCCGCTGGGTGTCCGTCGTCATCAACTACCGCGCCGAGCGCTGGTCAGATGTCGTCAAGCTGCTGACCCCGATCGTCAACGACCCGGATCTCGACGAGGCCTTCTCGCACGCCGCCAAGATCGCGCTGGGCACCGCGCTGGCCAGGCTGGGCATGTTCGCCCCGTCGCTGTCGTACCTGGAGGAGCCCGACGGGCCCGTCGCAGTCGCCGCCGTCGACGGCGCGCTGGCCAAGGCGCTGGTGCTGCGCGCACATGTGGACGAGGACGCGGCGAGCGACGTGCTGCAGGATCTGTACGCCGCTCACCCCGAGAACGAACAGGTCGAACAGGCCCTGACCGACACCAGTTTCGGCATCGTGACCACCACAGCGGCCCGCATCGAAGCCCGCACCGATCCCTGGGACCCCGAAACCGAGCCCAGCGCCGAGGATTTCGTCGATCCCGCCGCGCACGAACGCAAAGCCGTGCTGCTGCACGAGGCCGAGCGCCAGCTCGCCGAATTCATCGGACTCGACGAGGTCAAGAACCAGGTATCGCGGCTGAAGAGTTCGGTCGCCATGGAGCTGGTGCGCAAGCAGCGCGGCCTCGCGGTCGCGCAGCGCGCCCACCACCTGGTCTTCGCCGGCCCGCCCGGAACAGGTAAGACCACCATCGCCCGCGTGGTCGCCAAGATCTATTGCGGCCTGGGGCTTTTGAAGCGGGAGAACATCCGAGAGGTACACCGCGCCGACCTCATCGGCCAGCACATCGGCGAGACAGAGGCCAAGACCAACGCGATCATCGACAGCGCGCTCGACGGTGTGCTGTTCCTCGACGAGGCCTACGCGCTGGTTGCCACCGGCGCCAAGAACGACTTCGGACTGGTGGCCATCGACACCCTGCTGGCGCGGATGGAGAACGACCGCGACCGCCTGGTGGTCATCATCGCCGGATACCGGGCCGACCTGGACAAGTTCCTGGACACCAACGAGGGCTTGCGTTCCCGGTTCACCCGCAACATCGACTTTCCTTCCTACGCGCCGTCGGAGCTGGTCGAGATCGCGAACACGATGGCCGAGCAGCGCGACAGCATCTTCGAACCGGCCGCGCTCGAACACATGGAGGCGTTGTTCACCAAGTTGGCGACCGAGTCGACACCGGATGCCAACGGAATCTTGCGACGCAACTTGGACATCGCCGGTAACGGCCGGTTCGTCCGGAACATCGTCGAGCGTTCCGAGGAAGAACGCGAGTTCCGGCTGGATCATTCGGAACACGCCGGAACCGGCGAATTCAGTGACGAGGAGCTGATGACGATCACCGACGACGACGTCGCACGGTCGGTAGAGCCGCTGTTGCGCGGCCTGGGGCTGTCGGTGCCGGCATGACCAACGAGTCCGACGAACGCCGTTCGTTCACCTCTCGCACGCCCGCCAACGACAACCCTGACCGGGTCGAGTACCGCCGCGGTTTCGTCACCCGCCACCAGGTCACCGGCTGGCGGTTCGTGATGCGCCGGATCGCCTCCGGTATTGCGTTGCACGACACCAGGATGCTCGTCGACCCGCTGCGCACGCAGTCACGCGCGGTGGCCATGGGTGCGGTCCTGCTGGTCACCGGTCTGGCGGGTTGCTTCGTGTTCTCGTTGATCCGGCCGAGCGGCACGGTGGGCACCAACGCGGTGCTGGCCGACCGGTCAACCGCCGCGCTGTATGTGCGCGTCGGCGACGACCTGCACCCGGTGCTCAACTTGACCTCGGCCCGGCTGATCACCGGCCATGCTGTCAACCCCACCATGGTGAAAAGCAGTGAGCTGGACCGCTTTCCGCGCGGCAACCTGATCGGCATCCCGGGTGCGCCGGAGCGCATGGTGCAAAACCCCTCGCGCGACGCGAACTGGACGGTGTGTGACGCCGTCAGTGAGCCGGCCCAGGGTGGGCACGCCGCCCACAGCACCGGCGTCACGGTGATCGCCGGCCGGCCGGACAGCAGCGGCGCGCGTGCGGCGACGCTCCCGTCGAGGCAGGCGGTCCTGGCCGACCGGGACGGCAGCACCTGGCTGCTGTGGGACGGTAGGCGCTCGCAGATCAACCTGGCCGACCACGCGATCACGAACGCACTTGGCTTGGGGCAGAACAACTCCGAGGTGCCCGCGCCGCGGCCCATCGCGCTGGGCTTGTTCAACGCGATACCCGAGGGGCCGTCCCTGACGGCGCCCGGCATCCCGAACGCCGGTGCCCCCGCGTCGTTCAGCGTGCCCGCTCCGATCGGGGCGGTGGTCGTGTCCTACGCCCTGGATCAGAGTTCCTCGGGCGCACCGCGCTACTACGCAGTCATGCCCGATGGCTTGCAGCCGATCTCGCCGGTGCTCGCCGCGATCCTGCGCAACACCAATTCCTATGGGCTGGACCAACCGCCGCGGCTGGGTGCCGATGCGGTGGCCAAGTTGCCGGTGTCGCGAATGCTGGACACCGCGCGGTATCCGGATCAGCAGGTCAACCTGGTCGACGCGGCCAAATCCCCGGTCACCTGTGCCTATTGGAGCAAGCCGGCCGGGGCCGCGACCAGCTCGCTGAACCTGATGTCCGGCTCGGCGCTGCCGATCGCCGAATCGATCCGCACCGTCGACCTGGTGGGCGGCGGCGCCGAGCCGAATGGTCTGGTGGCCACCCGCGTCGCGCTGGCGCCGGGCACCGGCTACTTCACCCAGACCGTCGGCGGCGGCCCGGACGCCCCCGGGGCCGGATCGTTGTTCTGGGTCTCTGACACCGGCGTGCGCTACGGCATCGACAACGAGGCCGAGCATTCGGCCGCCGGGCATGGCAAAACGGTAGAGGCCCTTGGCCTTAGCGATCCGCCCGTGCCCGTGCCGTGGTCGGTTCTGTCACTGTTCGCCAATGGTCCGACGTTGTCGCGCGCCGACGCGCTGCTGGCTCATGACGGGCTGACGCCCGATCAGAAACCCGGCCGTGTGGCATCTGCCGAGGGAGCCCCCCGATGAGCCGACTGATTTTCGAAGCGCGCCGCCGCCTGGCGCCGCCGGTTACCCGCAAGGGAACCATCGCCATCGAGGCGCCGCCCGAGCTGCCCCGGGTGATTCCGCCGTCGTTCCTGCGCCGGGCGATGCCCTATGTGCTGGTGATCCTGATCGTCGGCATGATCGTCGCCTTGTTCGCCACCGGGATGCGGCTCATCTCTCCGCAGACGCTGTTCTTTCCGTTCGTGCTGTTGCTGGCCGCGACCGCGATGTATCGCGGCAACGACAACAAGACGCGCACCGAGGAGGTCGACGCCGAACGCGCCGACTACCTGCGCTACCTCTCGGTGGTCCGGGACAACATCCGCACCCAGGCCACCGCGCAGCGCGCCGCCGCGCAATGGTCACACCCGGAGCCGTCCGCGCTGGCAGCCGTTCCCGGATCACGCCGCCAGTGGGAACGTGACCCGCACGATCCCGACTTCCTGGTGCTGCGGGCCGGCCGTCACCACGTGCCGCTGGCCACCGCCCTCAGGGTCAACGACACCGCGGACGAGATCGACCTGGAGCCGGTGTCGCACAGCGCATTACGCAGCCTGCTCGACACCCATCGCACGGTGCGTGACGTGCCGACCGGAATCGACCTGACCAAGGTCTCCCGCATCACCGTGCTGGGCGAAGCGGACGAGGTGCGTGCGGCGCTGCGCGCCTGGATCGCTCAGGCGGTGACCTGGCATGACCCGACCGTGCTCGGCGTCGCGCTGGCCGCCCCGAATCTGGAGAGCCCGGACTGGTCCTGGCTGAAGTGGTTGCCGCACATCGACGTTCCCGGTGAGCTGGACGGGGTCGGACCGGCCCGCTTCATGTCGACCAACGCCGACGACCTGGTGGCGAGCCTGGGCTCGGCCCTGCTCGACCGTCCGGCCTTCACCGGCGAGCCCGCCGATGCGCTGCGCCACCTGCTCATCGTCGTCGACGACCCCGACTACGACCTGAATGCCTCAACGCTGGCGCTGGGCCGCGCCGGTGTCACCGTCGTGCACCGCAGCACCACGGCGCCGAACCGTGAGCAGTATTCGGACCCGGAAAAGCCGATCTTGCGCGTCAGCCGCGGGGACGCCGGGAGCGGCCGGGCCGGTGCCATCGAGCGCTGGCAGACCGGCGGCTGGCAGCCCTACGTCGACAACGCCGACCAGTTCGGCGCCGACGAGGCCGCGCACCTGGCACGCCAGCTGTCGCGGTGGGATTCCAACCCGACCCATACCGGCCTGCGATCGGCGGCGACCCGCGGTGCCACGTTCACCACGATGCTGGGCATCCCCGACGCCTCCCAGCTGGACGTGCCCGCGCTGTGGGCGCCGCGCCGCCGCGAGGACGAGTTGCGCGTTCCGATCGGGGTCACCGCGACCGGCGAGCCACTGATGTTCGACCTGAAGGACGAAGCCGAGGGCGGCATGGGCCCGCACGGGCTGATGATCGGTATGACGGGTTCGGGTAAGTCCCAAACGCTGATGTCGATCCTGTTGTCGCTGTTGACAACTCATTCGGCGGATCGGTTGATCGTCATCTATGCCGACTTCAAGGGCGAGGCCGGCGCCGACAGCTTCCGTAACTTCCCGCAAGTGGTCGCCGTGATCTCCAATATGGCCGAGAAGAAGTCGCTGGCCGACCGCTTCGCCGACACGCTGCGCGGCGAGGTGGCCCGGCGCGAGACGCTGCTCCGTGAAGCGGGCCGCCGGGTCCAGGGCAGCGCGTTCAACTCGGTGGTGGAGTACGAGGCCGCTTGCCAATCCGGGGCCGCCGGTACCGCCGACCTGCCGCCGATCCCGACGCTGTTCGTGGTCGCCGACGAGTTCACCTTGATGCTGGCCGACCACCCGGAATACGCGGAGTTGTTCGATTACGTTGCCCGCAAGGGCCGCTCGTTCCGCATCCACATCCTGTTCGCATCGCAGACCCTGGATGTCGGCAAGATCAAGGACATCGACAAGAACACCTCCTACCGCATCGGTTTGAAGGTGGCCAGCCCCAGCGTCTCGCGCCAGATCATCGGTGTGGAGGACGCCTACCACATCGAATCCGGCAAGGAGCACAAGGGCGTGGGCTTCCTGGTGCCCGCCCCTGGCGCGACGCCGATCAAATTCCGCAGCACCTATGTCGACGGCATCTACGATCCGCCGAAAAAGACCAAATCCTTTGTGGTGCCGTCCATCCCGGAGCCAAAGCTGTTTACCGCCGAGCGGGTCGAACCGGATCAGGACACCGTGTTCAGCACACCCGAGGAAGACGAATTGACCGGGCCGCCCCGCAAGCTGATCGCCACTATCGGCGAGCAGCTCGCCGGTTACGGTCCGCGTGCGCCGCAGCTGTGGCTGCCGCCGCTGGACGAGCCGATCCCGCTGACCGCCATGCTGGCCCGCGCCGGCGTGCCGCCTCGGCAATGGCAGTGGCCGCTCGGCGAGATCGACAAGCCGTCCGAGATGCGCCGCGACCCGCTGGTGTTCGACGCCGCCTCGTCGGCCGGGAACATGGTCATCCACGGCGGCCCGAAGTCGGGCAAGTCGACGGCGCTGCAGACGTTCATCCTGTCCGCGGCCAACCTGCACTCGCCGCGCGAGGTCACCTTCTACTGCCTGGACTACGGCGGCGGCAAGCTGCGGGCGCTACAGGATCTGGCGCACGTCGGCAGCGTGGCCTCGGCGCTGGAGCCCGAACGGATCCGGCGTACCTTCGGCGAACTGGAACAGCTGCTGCTGTCGCGGCAGCGGCGAGAGGCGTTCCGGGACTCCCGTGGCGCTGCCCCCGACGACGGGTTCGGCGAGGTGTTCCTGGTCATCGACAACCTCTACGCGTTCGGCCGTGACAACACCGACCAGTTCAACACCCGAAACCCATTGCTGACCAAGGTCAGCGAGCTGGTCAACATCGGTCTCGCCTACGGCATCCACGTCGTCATCACCACGCCCAGCTGGTTGGAGGTGCCGTTGGCCATGCGCGACGGCCTCGGACTGCGGCTCGAACTCAAGCTGCACGATCCGCGGGACAGCAACGTGCGGGTGGTCGGCGCCCTGCGTCGCCCCGCCGAGGCGGTGCCGCACGACCAGCCCGGCCGCGGATTGACCATGGCCGCAGAGCATTTCCTGTTCGCCGAGCCCGAGCTGGACCAGATTGCTGCGCTCAACGCCCGCTACCCGGACATGACCGCGCCGCCGGTGCGACTGCTGCCGACCAACCTGGCGCCGGAGTCGGTCGGGTCGCTGTATCGGGGGCCGGAGCGGGTCGTCATCGGTCAGCGCGAGGAGGACCTCGCGCCGGTAGTGGTCAACTTCGCCGAGAACCCGCTGCTGATGGTGTTCGGTGACGGCAAGTCCGGGAAGACCACCTTGCTGCGTCACCTCATCCGCACGGTGCGCGAGCACTCCACACCCGATCAGGTGGCCTTCACGGTGCTGGATCGGCGGCTGCACCTCGTCGACGAGCCGCTGTTCGCCGACAACGAGTACACCGCGAACATCGACCGCATCATCCCGGCGATGCTGGGGCTGGCCAACCTGATCGAATCGCGGCGCCCACCGGCCGGCCTGTCACCCGGCGAGCTGGCCCACTGGCGCTACGCGGGACACACCCACTATCTGATCATTGATGACGTCGACCAGATACCGGATTCGCCGGCGATGAGCGGCCCCTACGTCGGGCAGCGGCCGTGGAGTCCACTGATCGGATTGCTCTCGCAGGCAGCCGATCTGGGGCTGCGAGTGATCGTCACCGCACGTGCCACCGGTTCGGGACACGCCTTGATGACCAACTCGCTGCTGCGCCGGTTCAACGATCTGCAGGCAACCACGTTGATGCTGGCGGGCAATCCGCAGGATAGCGGCAAGATCCGCGGTCAACGATTCGACCGGCTGCCTGCCGGGCGGGCGATCCTGTTGGGCGACAGCGACGGCCCGACGTACGTGCAGTTGGTCAACCCCCTGATCGGGGAGTCCGTAATGGCAAGTGAAGCGCAACGGGAGGAGTAGAGATGACCTTGCGAGTGGTTCCCGAAGGTCTGGCCGCGACCAGCGCGGCGGTGGAGGCCCTGACGGCGCGGCTGGCGGCCGCGCATGCGGCCGCCGCTCCGGCGATCACGGCGGTGGTGCCGCCGGCGGTCGATCCGGTATCGCTGCAAACGGCCGTCGGATTCAGCGCTCAGGGCCAGGAGCACGCCGCCATGGCCGCCCAGGGCGTCGAAGAACTGGGACGGGCCGGCGTGGGTGTCGGGCAGGCCGGCGCAAGCTATCTCGCGGGCGACACCGCGGCCGCCGCGACGTTCGGAATCGCCGGCGCCTGAGCATGACATCCCCCTTCGGACCCATTTGGATGGCTTCGCCACCCGAGGTGCATTCGGCGTTGCTCAGCGCCGGTCCGGGCCCGGGACCGCTGTTGGCGGCCGCCGGCGCCTGGACTTCGTTGAGCACCCAATACGCCTCGGCGGCAGCCGAACTCAGTGGGCTGTTGGGGCAGGCGCAGGCTGGGTCCTGGGAGGGGCCGAGCGCCGAGCAGTATGTGGCGGCCCACCTGCCGTACCTGGCGTGGCTGCAGCAGGCCAGCGCGGACAGCGCGGGTGCCGCCGCGCAGCAGGAGGTCGCGGCGACGGCATACACGGCCGCGTTGGCGGCCATGCCGACCCTGGCGGAACTGGCCACCAATCACACCGTGCATGCAGTTTTGGTCGGGACGAATTTCTTTGGCATCAACACGATTCCGATCGCGGTCAACGAGGCCGACTACGCACGGATGTGGGTCCAGGCCGCCACGATCATGGGCACCTACCAGGCGGTGTCGGGTTCGGCCCTGGCCGCGGCGCCGCGGACCATGGCGGCGCCCGCGATCGTGAATCCCGGGGGCCAAGTCAACAGTCTCGCGTCCAACGCCACGCAGGGCAGCCCCGGGGATTGGTGGCAGAACTTCATCGAGCAGCTGTCCAAGTTTTTTCAGGACTTTTTCCAGAACATCCAGCAGATGGTGCAGAACTTCTTCTCGAATCTGCCGGCGTTCCTCGCGGCCAACGGTCCGTTGCTGTTTTTCGTTGCCTACCAAGTGTTTTTCAACGCCGTCGGCTGGCCGACCTGGGGTGCCATCCTGACCGCACCGCTGCTGATCCCGCTGCTGTTGGGTATCGGGCTCGGTTCGCTGCTCACCACGCCCGTCGAGGTCGCGCCGGATGCCGCCCCCGCCGTCGTGGCTCCGACGCTGACGTCGAACAAACCGCCGTCCATGCTGCCGGCGGTCGCGCTGGCCCCGACGGTCCCGGCTCCGGCCGGCGCCCCGGCCACCACGGTCACCGCGGGTTCCGCGGCACCCGCCGCGCCGGCCCCGGCTGCACCTGCCGGCAACTTCGCCTACCTGGTCGCCGTGGGCGGTGACCCGGACGCCGGGGTCGGCCCCACCCTGGGCGGCCGCGGCGGGGCCAAGGCTCCGGCGGCGACCATCCCGGCGGCCGGTGCCGCGGCGGCCAGCCGTGCCGAGTCCCGGGCCCGGCGCCGCCGGCGTGCCACGCTGCACGATCACGCCGATGAGTTCGCGGACATGGACTCCGATTTCGGTGTCCCCCCGGGCTTCGGCGACGAGGAGGAACTGGCCGCGGCCGTCGGGTCCGCTCAGGGAGCCGGAAGGTTGGGATTCGCCGGAACCACTCAGCGACAGAAGGCGTTTCAGGCGGCCGGGTTGACCAAGCTGGCCGACCACGACTTCGGCGGCGGCGCCCGCGCGCCGATGGTGCCCGGCACGTGGGAGCACGAAGACGGGACCAAAACGGGCTCAACCGAACCGGGGAAAGGGGGGTAAGGCAGTCAGCCAGATGAAGGTGAATTACCGAAACCCCAACGGACGCAACAGAAAGGTATCAACATGAGTATGTTGGACGCGCACATTCCGCAGTTGGTGGCCGCGCAGTCGGCCTTCAGTGCCAAGGCGGCGCTGATGCGCAGCACGATCAGCCAGGCCGAGCAGGAAGCGGTGTCGGCACAGGCATTCCACCAGGGCGAGTCCTCCGCCGCCTTCCAGGCCGCGCACGCACGGTTCGTCGAGGTCGCAGCGAAGGTCAACACCCTGCTCGACATCGCCCAGGCCAACCTCGGGGACGCCGCCGGCACCTATGTGGCCGCGGACGCCGCCGCCGCGTCCGGCTACACCGCGTTCTGACCACACCGCTAGCAACCGCGAAAGGACTTGTCATGTCGCAGATCATGTACAACTACCCGGCGATGCTGAGCCACGCCGCCGACATGTCGGGCTATGCCGGCACGTTGCAGGGGCTCGGTTCCGATATCGCCAGCGAGCAGGCCACGTTGTCCAACGCCTGGCAGGGTGACACCGGTATGACCTATCAGGTGTGGCAGGCTCAGTGGAACCAGGCCATGGAAAGCCTGGTGCGCGCCTACCAGTCGATGGCCAGCACCCACGAGGCAAACACCATGTCCATGCTGGCCCGCGACCAGGCCGAAGCCGCCAAATGGGGCGGTTAGTCCGCAGCTGAAATGAACGCATCGCCCAACGCCGTCGAGCTGACGGTCGATCACGCGTGGTTCATCGCGGAAATGATTGGGGCGGGGAGCTTTCCCTGGGTATTGGCGATAACCTCGCCCTATCGTGATGCCGCGGAGCGCAACGCGTTCCTCGACCGTCAGAAGGCCGAGCTGACCGACCTCGGCCTGATCTCGGATGGCGGAGTCATCAACCCCGCGGTCGCCGAGTGGATCAAGGTGGTGTGTTTCCCTCAGCGGTGGCTGGACCTGCGCTTTGTCGGCCCCGGCAAGGACGGCGCTGAGGGCGGTCCGGAAATGCTGCGTGGTGTCGTCGCGCAGCGCACCGGCGCCGCCGGCAAGCCGTCGCTCACGGTGGTCGCGTTGCGCAGCGCGCAGCTGATCACGTTCACCGCCATGGACATCGATGATCCGCGGGCGCTGGTGCCGGTGCTCACCGTCGGACTCGCGCAACGGCCGCCCGCACGGTTCGACGAGTTCAGCATGCCGACGAGGGTGGGTGCCCGGGCCGACGAACGGCTGCGTTCGGGCGCACCGCTCGCCGAAGTCCTTGATTACCTGGGTATTCCGCAGTCGGCGCGGCCGGTGGTGGAATCGGTGTTCAACGGACCGCGCAGTTATGTCGAGATCGTCGCCGGCTGCCACCGCGACGGCCGGCACTCCACCAGCGAGGTGGGGATGAGCATCGTCGACGCACGCGAGGGACGGGTGCTGGTCAGCCCGTCCCGCGCCTTCGACGGCGAGTGGGTTTCCACCTTCGCGCCCGGAACACCGTTCGCGGTCGCTGTCGCGATAGAACAACTGACCGACCTACTGCCAGACGCCGAATGGTTCTCCGATCACCGGCTGGCCCGAGACTTTTCCACCGCAACAGTGTCCGCCCAACGTAGACAAAGAGAAGAGAGCACGATGTTCCAGCAACGGCCACAACACTTTTCGAGGGTCCGGTGACGTCGGGAACCGTCATGCCGATCGTCCGGGTGGCAATCCTCGCGGACAGCAGGTTGACGGAAATGGCCTTGCCTGCGGAGCTGCCGCTGCGCGAAATCCTGCCCGCCGTCCAGCGTCTGGTGGTTCCCGCCGCGACGAACGGCGACTCCGAACTCGCCGCCGCCTCGCGCGGTGCCGCCGAGATCGGGGCGGCGATCCAGCTGAGCCTGGCCCCTATCGGCGGTGCGCCGTTCAGCCTGGACGCCAGCCTGGACACGGTCGGAGTCGTCGACGGCGACCTGCTGGCGCTGCAGGCGGTACCGGCCGGTCCGGCCGCGCCCGGCATCGTCGAGGACATCGCCGATGCGGCCATGATCTTCTCGACGTCACGGCTGAAGCCTTGGGGCACAACGCATATCCAGCGCGGCGCCCTGGCCGCTGCGATCGCGGTGGCGTTCCTGGTCACCGGGCTGTCGGTCACCTACCGGGTGGCTACCGGTGCGCTGTTGGGCCTGGTCGCCGTCAGCGCTGTCGCAGCATTGACCGCGATCGTGGGCCTGCTGGTCACCGCCCGCTCGCCGCGGACCGGAATGTCGCTCTCGATCGCCGCGCTGGTTCCCATCGCCGCCGCACTCGCGCTGGCGGTACCCGGCAAATTCGGGGCCGCCCAAGTGACCCTGGCCGCCGCCGGTGTCACCGCGTGGTCGCTGATCGCGCTGATGGCGCCCAGCGCCGCGCGCGAGCGCATCGCCGGCTTCTTCACCGCAACCGCGGTGGTGGGCGCCGGGGTGCTGCTGGCCGCCGGCGCCGAAATGCTATGGCAGCTCAAACCGATTGCCCTCGGTTGCGGTCTGATCGTGGCGGCGCTGCTGGTCACCATCGAGGCTCCCCAGCTGTCTGCGCTGTGGGCGCGCTTCCCGTTGCCGGTCATTCCGGCGCCCGGGGACCCCACCCCGTCGGCGCCGTCGTTGCAGGTCCTCGAGGACCTGCCGCGCCGCGTCCGGATCAGCGACGCGCATCAGAACGGATTCATCGCCGCGGCAGTGCTACTCAGCGTCTTGGGCTCGGTGGCAATCGCGCTGCGGCCCGAATCGCTCAGCGGTGCGGGCTGGTACGTGGTGGCCGCCACCGCCGCGACGTCGGTGCTGCGGGCCAGGGTGTGGGACTCCGCCGCGTGCAAGGCGTGGCTGCTCGCCCAGCCCTTCCTGACCGCCGGTGTGCTGCTGGTGCTCTACACCTCGACCGGACGCTACGCCGCGGCCCTCGGGGCGGCGCTTGTGCTGCTGGTGCTGGTGGCGGTGTGGATCGTGGTGGCGCTGAACCCGGGTATCGCCGCGCCGGAAAGCTATTCGCTGCCGGTGCGCAGGCTGGTGGGCTTCGTCGCGACCGGACTCGACGCGTCGCTGATCCCCGTGATGGCGTTCGTGGTCGGTCTGTTCGGCTGGGTGCTCAATCGATGATTCGGCCGGCATCAGCCTGCTTCGCCGCGGCATTGGCCTTGCTGCCGGCCGCCGCGACGTGGTCGAGTCCGCCGGCATCAGCGATCAGCCCGCCGTCGGTCGATCCCGGCGTCCCGCCGCCCAGCGGGTCGCCGGGGCCCGGGCAGCCGATGGAGCAGCGCGGACCCTGCAGCACGTCCGGGGTGGTTCCCGGCAGCGATCCGGGTGCCATCACGCCGAGCCAGGCGGTGCTGAATCTCCCTGCGGCATGGCAATTCTCGCGGGGCGAGGGCCAGCTGGTGGCGGTGCTCGACACCGGGGTGCGACCGGGTCCGCGGCTGCCCAACATCGAGCCGGGCGGTGACTTCGTCGAGACCACCGACGGCCTGACCGACTGCGACGGGCACGGAACCTTGGTGGCCGGGCTCATCGCCGGCCAGCCGTCGGCGGACGACGGCTTCTCCGGCGTGGCGCCCGCGGCACGGGTGGTGTCGATCAGGACCTCGTCGGCCAAGTTCTCGCCGCGGACGCCGGGTGGTGATCCGCAGCTGGCGCGGGTGTCGGCCGAGGTGTCGACGCTCGCCCGGGCGATCGTGCACGCCGCCGACCTCGGCGCGCGGGTGATCGACATCGGCTCGACCACCTGCATGCCGGTGGACCGGCCCGTCGACCAGGCCGCCCTCGGAGCCGCCGTCCGCTACGCGGCGGTCGACAAGGACGCGGTGATCGTGGCCGGCGCGGGCGACGGCGGGCCGACCGGAGCGGCCGGCGGCGGAACCTCCTGCGAATCCAATCCGCTCACCGACCTGAGCCGGCCGAACGATCCGCGCAATTGGGCCGGCGTCACGTCGGTGTCCATCCCGTCGTGGTGGCAGCCGTACGTGCTCTCGGTGGCCTCGCTGACCCCGGACGGCCAGCCGTCGAAATTCACCGTGGCCGGGCCGTGGGTGGGGGTGGCCGCGCCTGGCGAACGCATCGTGTCGGTCGGCAACGCCGACGGCGGCGGACTGGCCAACGGCCTGCCCGACGAGCACCAGCAATTCGCCGCTCTCAGCGGAACCGGTTACGCGGCCGGCTATGTGGCCGGTGTCGCGGCGCTGGTCCGCAGTAAGTATCCCGACCTGAACGCCACCGCGGTGCTGCGCCGCATCACCGCAACCGCGCACAACGGCGCCCGCGACCCGTCCAATGTGGTCGGCACCGGCAGCGTGGATCCGCTGGCAGCCCTGACATGGCAACTGCCCTCCGGTAATCAGCCCGGCGCGGCGTCGGTGAAGCCGGTGGCCGTGCCGCCGGCCCCCGCCCCCAGGGACACCACACCACGCACCGTGGCGGTGGCCGGCGCCGCCGCGCTGGCCGTGCTCGTCGCGGTGGCCGCCGCAGTCACCGCAGTCACCGCACGCCGTCGAAAGGACCCCACCCCGTGAGCAAGCATCGGATACCGAATCCCGGGAGCGGCCGAATCACGTTGGCGTTCTTGGTCATTGCGCCCGCGGTGATGGCCTACCCGTGGCGAACGCCCCGCGACTACTGGGTAGTAGGCATCGCGGCCGCCGTCGTGATCCTGTTGTTCGGCTGGTGGGGCGGTCTGCATTTCACCACGATCCTGCGCCGCCGCCTGGCGATGATCGGCCGCGGCAATGGCGTGCCCGCGAGCACTTCCGACACCGCGACAACCGCCCTGATCCGGGTTGGCGCGGCGGCGGGCGACGCCGATGTACTCCCGCTCCCGCTGATCGCCAGCTATCTCAACCGCTACGGCATCCGGGCGGACAAGATCAGGATCACCAGCCGCGATAACGCCTCAGACGCGAGCAGACGCGAGACCTGGATCGGGCTCACCGTGTCCGCCCCGGACAATTTGGCCGCACTGCAGGCTCGCTCACCGCGAATCCCGTTACACGAGACCGCTGCGGTCGCCGCTCGCCGGCTGGCCGATCATCTCCGGGAGATCGGATGGGAAACCACCACCGTCGGGGCCGACGACATTCCCCGGCTGCTGACCTCCAACCCCCGCGAGAGATGGCGGGCCGTGCAGCGCGGCGCTTCCGATTACCTTGCCGCATACCAGATTCAGGTGGACGACGCGCTGCCGGAGACGCTGGAGAACATCCGGACCTACCCGGCGCGTGAAACCTGCATTGCGCTCGAGCTCGCCGGTGAGAAAAGCCATCCCACCGTGGCGGTGGCCTGTGCGTTCCAGACCGAGACCGCCCCGGACGGCAAAGCCCCGGTGGACGGGCTGACGCCGCAGCGGGGGAATCACCTGCCCGCCTTGACGGCGCTGGACCTGCTGTCCACCCGGCGGCTGGACGGGCACACCGCTGCGCCAGGGGAATTGCTCTCGCAGCTGCACTGGCCCACCCTGGCCGGCGGCGCTCACCGGGCCTCGCTCGCCGACACCGTCGAGGTGGTCAGAACATGACCGCCTGCAGGAACGCCGTCATCCGGCGCAGGTAGTCCAGCTGGCTGACGTGCAACACATGGCTGCCCGGAAACCAGTGCAGCGCACACTGATCCCAGTGTTGCCATAGCTTGACGGCGTGGTCGGGCGGCGCCATCCGATCGCCGAGGCCGGTGATGATCATCCGGCGGTCGCGCGGCACCAGCGGCCGGTAATTCAGCGGGCAGTGGTAGGCCAGCCCGGCCGCCAGGTCGTCGTGGCCGATGTCGGCCAGGCGCAGGCCCAGCCGGACCAGCATGTTGGCCGGGAACCATTCGTCGAACAACGTCGACGGGGTGACCACCGGACAGTTGGGGATGACGGCCTCGAGCCGATCGTCGACCGAGGCCACCAGTGCAGAGGTGTACCCGCCCAGCGAGATGCCGGTGAGTGCGATGCGGTCGACGCCGGTGTGGCCCAAATAGTCCATGACGGAACGAAAGTCGTGCACGGCCTGGGCCATGGCCTCGGCGAAACCGCTGAGCCCGCCGGCGAAATAACCGAAACCGCTGAAGGGCGAATGTTTTTCGGCCCGCTTCCCATGAAAGGGCAGCGTGTACAGCAGAACGTCGTAGCCGGACCGGTAGTACCAGGGCAACGAAAAGAACCGTCCGTTGGCCAGATACGACGATCCCACGAAACCGTGAATCACGCATAGGGTGGGACGCGGCCCGTCGTCGTGGCGCCAATGCTGTGCGCGCACGATGTTGTTGGACCGCCAGGCGCCCCACTGCCTGCGCATGGTGGGGTTGACGGCGGTGAAAGTGCTGGGGAACGCGATGTTGTCGACCGTGCCGCGCGCGATCCACTCCGCCAGCGGGCCGGCCCGTCGCGACGACACCCGGGGTAGCTCGGTGGGTGCCGGGAACGATAGCGTCGGGTCTCCGGCCGCGCCCAGCTCGGCGTAGAAGTCGAGGTTGCCGCGTTCGGTGGCGGAATCGGATTGTCGCAGCGCGCTGGCGACCACGAATGGCGCCACCGTGCTGGTGAGCAGCGACGCCACCCAGGTGCGCAGGGCCAGATCGCCGCAGGCCGATGCCTCGACTACCATTCGCTGGCGGGACGACAACGCCGAGCGGGGGGGTAATCCGCCGGCGCCGGCCGGTAGATCGGCGCCGGGAACGTCCGGAACGGGGATGGGCGGATCGATCGGATCTGAGTCGGGCGCCACGAACGCCGATGGTAGCCGGGCAGGGCCGCGCCTCCTGGACGTTTCGACCGGATTCGATCGTCGCGGTGTTGTCCCCGAAACCATCCGGGCCGCGTCGGCGCACCATGGGAGTTATACGGTTTGCTATCTGCCGTTGGCGGCGGCGCGAGGATCGGGAGGACCGACATGTGGGATCCGGATGTTTACCTGGCCTTCGCCGACCACCGTGCCCGCCCCTTCTACGACCTGTTGTCGCGGGTGGGTGCCGAGCGGGCGCGCCGCGTCGTCGATCTCGGTTGTGGGCCCGGTCACCTGACGAAATACCTGGCCCGGCGCTGGCCCGACGCGGTGATCGAGGCGGTGGACAGCTCGCCGGAGATGGTGGCCGCGGCCAAGGAGCGCGGCATCGACGCCGTCACGGGGGACCTGCGTGACTGGAAGCCCAAACCCGACACCGACGTGGTGGTCAGCAACGCGGCCGTGCACTGGGTGCCCGAACATTCCGACCTGCTGCTCCGGTGGGCGGGGGAGCTCACGTCCGGATCGTGGATCGGTGTCCAGATGCCGGGCAACTTCGAGTCGCCGTCCTACGCGGCGGTGCGGGCGCTGGCCCGCCGCGAGCCTTACGCAAAGCTGCTGCGCGACATACCCTTTCGCGTCGGGGCGGTGGTCCAGCCGCCGTCGCATTACGCGAATCTGCTGCTCGACGCGGGGTGCAAGGTCGACGTCTGGGAGACCACCTATCTGCACCAGCTGACCGGCGAGCATCCGGTGCTGGAGTGGATCACCGGCACGGCGTTGGTCCCGGTCCGCGAGCGGCTGGACGACGAGACGTGGGAGCAGTTCCGCGAGGAGCTGATCCCGCTGTTGCAGGACGCCTACCCGCCCCGGTCCGACGGCACGACGATCTTTCCGTTCCGGCGGGTGTTTATCATCGCCGAGGTGGGTGGCTCCAGCCGCTCAGCTGGGTAGCCCCAGCAGCGGCGCCTCCCGACGGTAGCGTTCGGCCCACTCGTCGGAGCGGTGGTCGGCCTGCCGTTGCAGCATCGGCGGTGGGGCCGTCCCGGCGTCCAGGCCCAGCGCGTCGAGAACGGTGGCAACGATGGCGGTCAGGTTGCGCCACAACACCGGATACGCGATGTCGATCGGCGTGATGCCCTCCTCGGCGAACCAGGCCCGCCAACTTTTCTCCTGACATCGCAGGTTGTCGACGATGTGCCCGATGGCCCCGGCGTGATAGCAGGCCTGGGAGTCGCGTTCGGGCTCGGCGTTGCCCTGCCACACCTGGGTTTGCGCGGCGCGCCAGAACGACACCGCCTGAGACACCACGTCCGGCCGGTAGACGTGCACGTACAGCGGCTCGTCGCCGATCACGTCGCGGATCGCCGAGCGCAGGCCCACTCCGGAACGGTCCGGCAGCGCGGCCGCTCGCCGGGTCAGCAGCGGCGTCTGGTTCCACATCAGCTTGCCGCCCCACACGCCGTTGGGCGTGCGACCCGCGCTTCGGATGCGCGCGCGCCAGGCGACCGGTGACTGGCGGTCGGGCGCCCCGGGATGCAGCGGATCGAGCAATCGCAGGATCGACTCGTCGTCGACGCCGGCGAACCTTTCCCGCGGCTGCGGTGGCATGCCGGTGGCCGGCAGGCACTCGAAGAATTCCTTTGGATTACCGGCGATTCCGGTCGCGCGCAGCGACTCCACCAGCAGCGTGCTACCGCTGCGCTGGGTGGCGAGCACCAGATACGAATTCGCGCCGCCGGGCACTCGATGAGCCTAACCGCAATCACGCGTGCCGGTGCGTGACGACTTTGCGTCATTGCGAGCCCAACTAGCGTTGGGTGGGCTTGCCCTCCTCGATCCCACGATCGGCGGCGATACCCGAGCGGGGGGTCGGCTTCGCATGATGGATCTGCAGGTATGTTTCGGTGTACCGCGCGGAGATGCGGGTGCCGGCAAAGTCCGAAGGAATCACATCACCGGTGCGTTGACGCCAATCATGCAGTCTCACAGCAAGATTGGCCGCAACCTCATCCGAGTCATTGCCGTCGCCGGCCAGCAGGTTGGTGGTCTCGGTGGGGTCGGCGCGCAGATCGTAGAGCTCGCGCTCGGGCCGCGGCGCCGTAACGAACGGGGCGACGGCCAGCCCGGACGGGCTTTCCCTGATGTCCAGCGGCAGCTCCAGCAATGGCCGGGGCACGTAGTTCTCGATGTAGCTGTAGTCCTTGGTGCGAATGGCGCGAATCGGATCGAACGAGTCGTGGTAGGTCTTCATGGTGTAGACGTGATCGCGCACCGGCGCGGCCGCCGGATCCGGCTCCAGCAGGACGGGCGCGTGTGAGACGCCGTCGACGTCGGCCGGAGTGTCGATACCCAACAGCCCCAACAACGTCGGGACCAAGTCAACCGCGCTGAACAGCTCGTCGTAGACCCGGGGGGCAACGGCCCGATTGGTCGGCGGCCGGATGATCATGCCGATGCCGGTCCCGGCGTCATACAGCGTGGATTTCGCCCGGGGGAACGCCGGACCGTGATCGGTGAAGAACACCACCCAGGTGTTGGCGTCCAGACCGGTGTCGGCCAGCGAGTCCAGCAGCCGCCCGACGGCGGCGTCGGCCGTGCTGATGGCCCCGTAGAAGTCGGCGAGGTCGCCGCGCACCTCGGGGGTATCGGGCAGGTAATCGGGCGGATCCACCTCGGCGCTGTCCGCCGGCGTGTAACGGTCCCGGGGATAGGGCCGGTGCGTCTCGAAGAAGCCGGCGGTCAACAGAAATGGTTGGCCGACAAGGCCATCGGCGCTTTGCCGCAGCCACTCGTCGGCCTTGTCGGTCACGTAGTCGCAGTACGAGTTCGACACGTCGAATTCGTCGAATCCCAACCGCTTCGGGTAGGAAGTCTCGTGCTGCATCCCGAAAAGCGCTGAATACCAGCCGGATTCGGCCAGGATCTGGGGCAGGGTCCGGATCCCGTCCCGGTATTCCCAGCCGTGGTGGGCCAGCCCGATGAGGCCGTTGTTCTGTGGGTAGCGGCCGGTGAACAGCGACCCGCGCGACGGCGAGCACAGCGGCGCGGTGGCGTGCGCCCGGGTGAACAGGATGCCCTCGGCGGCAAGGCGGTCCAGTCGCGGGCTGGACACGTCCGGGTGGCCGTAGGCGCCGAGGTAGCGTCCCAGGTCGTGCCAGTGCACGATCAGCACGTTGTCTTTATGGCTCGTATTCCGTTTTTGGTCGGCTGTCTCGCCCGGCGTCAATTGGCGTCACCTCTCACATTGCCTTGCGACCGGCGACGTTACCGCAACTTCCCTTGGTGATTGCTGAGTGCCGACGCGTCAGGCCGTCGGCAGTCGACCCCACCGGTTCTCGCAGACGAACTCCGACAACGGGCGCCCGACGGTCCAGCCGTCCAGCTCCAGTGCCGGCCGATCGGGGAATTCGGGCACCGGCCCCAGGCACAGGATGGCGACCGGTTCGGCGCCGGGCGGCATGCCCAGCAACGACGCCAGCCGGTGCGGATCGAACAGTGACACCCAGCCCATGCCGAGGCCTTCCGACCGGGCCGCCAGCCACAGGTTCTGGATGGCGCACGACACCGACGCCAGGTCCATCTGCGGCAGCGTTCGCCGGCCGAACACGTGTGCGTCGCGGTCGTCGCCCAGCGCCACCACGAACAGCTCCGCGCACTCGAGAATGCCCTCCACCTTGAGCGCCAGGAACTCGTCGGCCCGCTCGCCCAGTGCCTCGGCGGTGCGCGGGCGTTCCTCGTCCACCAGGGCGTGAATGCGCCGCCGCAGCGCGGCGTCGGTGATCCGGATGAAGCGCCACGGCTGCATCAGCCCGACGCTGGGCGCGGCGTGCGCGGCCTGCAGCAGGCGGGCCAGCACGGCCTCGTCCACCGCCGCACCGGGGACGAACCGGCGCATGTCACGGCGTTCGTAGATGACGCGATAGACGGCCCGCCGCTCTTGCGGACTGAATGCCTCTCCAGCCACGTCAGCCATCGTAGGAAATCGGCGTTAGCGTGGAGCGTGCCACCGTCTGAGACCTGGTGACCTCCTAGGAAGGGAGTGGTTTTCAGTGCAACCCTCCGATGTGCTCGATCAGCTGGCGGCCGATCCCGGCGCCGGGCGCGGTTACGGCGAGCCCTATCAAACCCCCGACGGCACCACCGTCATCGTGGTCACCAAACCGCTGGGCGTGTTCGCCATCCGCGACGGGCAGGCCCGCTGGACGCCGGCGGTGGACAAGGGCCGGGTCGCGCTGATCGGGGTGGTCACCGGCCTGCTGGCCGCGGTGATCGGCAGCCTGGCGGTGCTGCGCCAGCCGCCCTGGCCCCGCATCACGATCAGGGACTATAGGTAACACCGACCGCGCGGAACACGTATTCGGGCGGCATGTCGAACGCCAGCGACCGCCGGGGCAGGGCGCTGAGCACGTCGTCCGGAATGGCGACCTTATAGTGCAGCGACAACTCGCCACTGAACTTCTCGTCGACCCCCGAGACGTCGACGTCGACCTGCAAGCCGCTCGGCGAAATCTCGACCTGCGCCGCCCCGCTCTGCGGCGCGTCCCATCGCACGTTGACGGTCGGGCCGGCCAGGCGGGGCAGCATGGACAGGGTGGCCAGCACCCGCTCCGAGGTGAACGCCAGCGAACCCGTGTAGCTGGCGACGCTGTGCGGCAACCGCACGCCGGGAATGGTGCCGCTGAATCGCCGGGTCACGGCGACGTAATCGGCGAGGTAGATGAGGCCTTCCGACTCGACCTGGGCATGCAGTTCGTCGGGCAGCTTGCCGATGCCGAACAACCTACGGACAAAGACGGCCATATCGACAGTATGACCGCGCGAGCGACTCGGTGGGCGGGTCGCCCGCATGTGACACCGGGCGATCGCAAGCGCGGCGCGTGTCGCCGGGCGCAGCGGGTCGCCCGCATGTGACACCGGGCGATCGCAAGCGCGGCGCGTGTCGCCGGGCGCAGCGGGTCGCCCGCATCTGACACCGGCACTGCTGGTATCGGTTGGATATGACCCGCCCGAGGACGCCGGTGGCCATGTGGATCGCCGTGCTGGCTGCGGCGGTGTACGCGGTGATGTGGGTGGGCTGCTGCCAGCACTGGAACTGGCTGTACCGGATGGATTGGTCGTTGCTGAACGCCGCCCGCCACATCGCGCTCAAACACCCGCTGTGGCTACGGTTTTGGGAAGGTGTGTCCTATGCGTTGGGTCCGGTCCCGATGTCCGCGCTGGGCATCGCGATGACGGTGTTCGCGCTGGTGATGCGCAATCTGCGGGCCGCGCTGGTGCTGGCGTTCGCCTGCGGGCCGCTCAACGAGTTCGCGACCGCGGCGGCCAAGGCCCTGGTCAACCGTCCCCGCCCGGTGACCATGCTGATCGCCGCGCCGTCCACCTCGTTCCCGTCCGGTCATGCGCTGGAGGCGACGGCGGCCCTGCTGGCCACACTGTGCTTCGTCTTTCCGATGATGAACCGGTTGATCCGGAGCATCGCCGTCGCGGCGGTGACGGTGTCGCTGCTGATGGTCGGCATCTCCCGGGTGGCGCTCAACGTGCACTACCCGTCCGACGTGCTGGCCGGCTGGTCGCTGGGCTACCTGTATGTTCTGTTGTGTCTCTTGATTTTTCGTCCCTCGAACGGACCATCCGGCAGCCAGCGGCGCGCGAGCGAGACCGTCGTGCAGCGCTAACAACGCTGTCCCGGTGAGCATTTGGTCACGGCGTGGTGACCTGACTGGGGCTAAAGCTTTACTTGACCCTGACGACGTGCCCGTTTGACGATGGAGTGCATGCACCGACTGCTCACTTCGCTGTGCGCCGCGGCGTGCGTTATTTTCGCCTCGGTGGTGCTGGCGCCGACCAGTGCCGCCGCCGGCGCTCCCTGGTTCGCCAACGCGGTTGGCAATGCGACCCAGGTGGTTTCGGTGGTGAGCACCGGCGGTTCCAACGCGACCATGGAGATCTTCCAGCGCACCGGCACCGGTTGGCAGTCGCTACGGTCCGGCATTCCCACCCACGTCGGTTCGGCGGGGATGGCGCCGCAGGCCAAGAGCGGTGTTCCGGCCACCCCGATGGGCGTGTACAGCCTCGACTCCGCGTTCGGCACGGCGCCCAATCCCGGCACCGGCCTGCCCTACACCCAGGTCTCGGGTCCCAACTACTGGTGGAGCGGCGACGACCACAGCCCCACGTTCAATTCCATGCAGGTGTGCCAGAAGGCGCAGTGCCCGTTCAACACCGGCGACAGCGAGAACCTGCAGATCCCGCAGTACAAGCACGCCGTGGTGATGGGCGTCAACAAGAACAAGACCCCGGGCGGGGGCGCCGCGTTCTTTTTTCACACCACTGACGGCAAACCCACCGAGGGCTGTGTGGCGGTCGACGACGCTCAGCTGGTGTCGATCATGAAATGGCTGCGGCCCGGGGCGGTCATCGCCATCACCAAGTAGCTGCTCAGTCGGCGGCGATCGCGCGGCCGGGCTTGAGCGTGAAGTTCAGTCCCTCCAAAGACATTGTGGCGTCGTAGGTTCGGTCGTAGCCGGTGCCGCTGATCTTCCAGCCCGCGTCGGTGCGCCGGTAGGTGTCGCGGTAGAAGGCCGCACCGATCAACATGAAGTTGAAGTCGGCGACCATCACCCGGTCCTGCAGATACCAACTGCCCGTTGCGGTGTCGCCGTCGACGGTGATGTCCGGATGCGTCACCCGGTGTTCGGTGATGACGTTCGCCGGCAGGGAGGTCCGCATGTACTCCACCAGGTCGGCGCGGTTGGTGAAGTGCAGCTCGTTGCCGATCGACGGCCCGTAATCGGCCTTGATGTCCTCGGCCAGGGTGTCGGTGAAGTCGTCCCAATGCTTGGTGTCCAGCGCGCGCAGATACCGGTATTTGACTTGCTTGATCGCTTCGATATCGGCAAGGTCGTCGAGGGTCATCAGGTCATTGCAGCACATGTTGACCGGCCGCCCGCGCTCGCACCGAGGAGTCGGCGCCGCCGAGACTTAAACCATGGTCACGGTGTGCGGCGTGTCGTGTGCGTGGTTTAAGTGTCGCGGTTGCCATGACCCGCGGAGTCGCCATGACCCTCGGCCAGCACACGGGTGACCATGTCCACCAGGGCCCGTCGTTCCAGGCTCCAGTCGATGGCGGTGCCGGTGACCATCTGCGCCAGCACCACACCGCGCAGCGTGGCCCAAATAACCTCGGCCACACCGGCATGCGCGGGATCGGTGGTGATCAATCGTCCCAGCTGGCCCACCGCGGAGTTCATGTCGAGCAGGTGGCGCCGCGAGGACGGGTCGGGGTCGCCGCGGGTCTCGCGCAGGATTTCGAACGCGGCCATCGACGTCGGGCTGCTGTAGCAGCTCCAGGCGGTGTCGATGACGACCTCGATGCGCCTCCGCAGCGGCAGCTCGCTGACATCGGCCGCCGACAGGCTGTCCACCAGCCGGGCCACCCCGTCGTCCACCACGGCCCGCAGCAGGCCGTTGCGATCCCCGAAGTGGTACTGAATCACCCCCCAGGTCACGCCCGCGCGTTCGGCGACGTGCTTGGCCGTGGCGGCGGAGAACCCCTCCTCCACGATGCAGCGGACCGTCTCGTCGATGATTTTCGCCCGGGTGTCATCGCCGCGCTTGCGGGGCGCGGTGGTCCGCCGGGTGGGGCCAGCCGGACGATCCGGCGTCTGGCCTGCAACAATGGGCATTGTTGACTTTATAACATAGCCGGATCTATTTTTGGGGCGTGAGCAGCCCCTCGCGCTATGCGCAACTGTCCCGCGCCGAGCTCGCGGTCCTGGTTCCCGAACTGCTGCTGATCGGGCAGTTGATCGACCGGTCCGGGATGGCGTGGTGCATTTCCTCGTTCGGCCGCGATGAGATGGTCCAGATCGCTATCGAGGAGTGGGCCGGCGCCAGCCCGATCTACACCCGGCGCATGCAGAAGGCGCTGAACTACCAGGGCGACGACGTGCCGACGATCTTCAAGGGCCTGCAGCTCGATATCGGTGCCCCACCGCAATTCATGGATTTCCGGTATACCGTGCACGACCGCTGGCACGGCGAGTTCCACCTCGACCATTGCGGCGCCCTGCTCGACGTCGAGCCGATGGGCGAACAGTATGTGTTCGGCATGTGCCACACCATCGAGGACCCGACCTTCGACGCCACCGCCATCGCGACCAACCCGCGCGCCCAGGTGCGCCCCATCCACCGTCCGCCGCGGAAGCCGGCGGACCGGCATCCGCACTGCGCGTGGACCGTCATCATCGACGAGTCCTACCCCGAGGCGCAGAGCATTCCCGCGCTGCACATTATCGCCCAAACCCGCGCTGCGACCTGGGAACTGGATGCCATCGACCCCTCCGACGAGGGGCAGGCGGACTACTCGGGCCCCTTGCTGTCCGATTTCGACTTCGCCGCCTTCTCGCATTCGGCGCTGGTCCGGATGGCCGACGAGGTGTGCCTGCAGATGCACCTGCTGTACCTGTCGTTCGCGATCGCGGTGCGGGCGCGTGCCGCCGACGACGACGAAGCCGAGGGCGTGTGCACCCGAGGCCTGATCGGCATCGCGGGTATGGCCGCCGAGCGCATCCACCGCGCCCTGAAGCTTCCGGGCGGCACCGAAGGGGTGCTGCGCGTCCTCGAGCTGCACCCGCTGCTGAACCCGGTGGACTACGTTGTCGCCGAGACGGAATCGCACCGGCTGCACGTCCACTCCTCGCCGGCCCACGACGACAAATCCTGGATCTCGTTGTGCTCGCCGGAATCCGTGCAGCCGCTGCAGGCGATCGCCACCGCGGTGGAACCGCGCATCGTGGTCCGAGTTAGCGGAACGGCCACCGACTGGACGGCCGAGCTGGTTGAAACCGACACTCCCACCGAGGAACTGCCAGAGGTTTCGGTGGTCAGAGTCAGTGGGGGATCGACATTCCAGTTCCAGCCCAGGCGTTCGCTGCCACTGACGGTGTTGTAACGAAAAGCCCTTTGTCAAGGGGTTTTCGGTACCGCTTCGGTGTCGCAAGCGCATCGAGCGGATACCAATGACATTGCGAAGCATCGGCTTTCCGCGTGTCCGCGGCTATCGTTAACGCTGGCCACCGACCCCTATAGACGAGGTTTTCGCTCTATGTACGACCCACTAGGGTTGTCGATCGGGACCACGAACCTGGTCGCTGCGCGTAATGGAAGCCCACCGGTTAGCCGCCGGGCCGTGCTTACCCTTTACCCGCACTGTGCACCGAAAATCGGTGTGCCTGATGAGAATCCGCACCTTGCCGAGCCCGGCGTGCCGATGAAGGGTTTTATCGAGCGCATCGGTGATTCCGTCGCGCTGGTGTCACCCGACGGTTCCGCGCACGATCCGCAACTGCTGGCGGTGGAGGCGCTGGACGCGATGGTGCTCGCGGCGGGTGCGGACGCGGCCTGCTCGGAGATTTCCATCGCCGTGCCCGCGCATTGGAAGCCCGCGACGGTACAGGCGTTGCGGGACGCCCTGCGGACCCATCTGGGCTTCGTGCGAAGCGGCATGGCGCCGCGGCTGGTCTCGGACGCGATCGCGTCGTTGACCGCGGTGAAGGCCGAGCTCGGCCTGCCCGACGAGGGCGTGGTGGGGCTGCTGGACTTCGGTGGCAGCGGCGCGTCGGCCACCTTGGTCAACGTCGCGGGAGATTTCGAACTCGTCAGCGCCACAATGCGTTACGCCGCCCTCTCCGGTGACGAGATCGATCAGGAGTTGCAGCTGCGCGCCTTCGAAGAGCTGGGCCATGGCAGCGGCCTCGACCCGGGCAGCACCGCCGGTGTCGGACAGCTGATCGAGCTCAGGGAACAATGCCGCGCGGCCAAGGAGAGGCTCTCCACCGACATGGCCACCGACATCACCGCGGTGCTCGGTGGGCGCAGTTGCAGCCTGACGCTGACGCAAGACGACCTCGAGGAGCTGATTCAGGACCGCCTGACCGGCTTCATCTACGCCTTCGACGACATGCTGGTGCGCTACCGCAAGAGCTGGTCGGACCTTGCCGCGGTGGTCACGGTCGGTGGCGGCGCGCGCATTCCGCTTGTCACCGAACGGCTTTCGATGCACGGCCGCACGCCCATCCTGACGCCCGCGCAACCGGCCCTGGCCGCGGCCAGCGGGGCGCTGATCCTGGCGTCGCGCGGCGGCGAGCTGGATCTGCGGACCCGGACGTCGATAGGCCTGCTGGCTTCGGCCGACGCCGCCGGTGACGTCGTCGACCTGGGCGCCGGCGATGTGCTGGTGATCGACGACGAGGCGCTGACCGATCGCGAATTGGCTTGGTCGCAGACCGAATACCCCGGTGATCTGCGGATGCGGTTCGGCGGGGAGACCTACGACGAAGACGGCCCGGCCGGCTGGTCGATGCGGCTCAACGTCATCCAACCGCCGCGGGAGCGCCGGCCCCGGCTGCGGCTTCGGTTCTCCCAGTTGGTCATCGGCATGTCGGCCCTGGTCGCCATGACGGCGATCGGCGGGGTGGCCTACACGCTGACCGGGATCGAAAACCGTCAGGCCCCGCCGGCGCCCTCCGTCGCGCCGCTGCCGGCGCCGCCGGCCAACTCCGTGGCCCCACGTCCGGCCGCACCACCGCCGCCCACTGCGGTACCGCCGCCACCCCCGCCGCCCAGCGCGCAACCCGTCCCCAGCCCGGCGCCGCCACCGCCGCCACCACCACCGTCGCCGCCTCCGCCGCCGCCACCGCCACCCGTGGTGGTCACCACCGCGCCGCCGGCGCCCGTCTACACCCCGCGGCACACGGCGCCGCCGACCACCGCGCCGCCGCAACCGACGGTCACCACCACGGTGCCGCCGCCACCTGCGGAAACCACCACCACGCCGCCGCCCCCACCACCGCCACCGACCACCACCAGCACGACGGTGCCGATGACGACGGAGTGGATACACGTGCCGCTGCTGCCGATACCGATTCCGGTGCCGGTGCCCCAGCAACAGGCGCCGGCGACCCCGCAGTATCCGCAATATCCGGGGAACCAATATCCGCAGTATCCGGGTAGCGCGCAGTACCCGGGCGGCTCGCAGAATCCGTTCCTGGGGCCGGGATATTAGCGTCGTTCCTGCGTACGCACGCGTACTGCGCGACTAGTCGCACGCGCGTAACGTTTATGTCACCAAGTTCGGGCGGGGTTCATCCCGCCATGCCCTCATAGAGGGCTTGAAAAAGACCTTGGAGGCGTTACGTGGACATCGTGCTTGGGGTGTCGATGGCTCCCAGGACAGTCCGCCTGGTAGCGATCGAAGGCCAAAATGCTGACGGCGTGACCGTCGAACAAGAAGAGTTCGCGGTTGGGGCCGGGGGGAATTCGGCCGCGGGTGCGGTCGATCAAGTGATCGACGCGATCATCGGCAGCCGTGAAGGGGTGCTGGAGGGCGGTCACCGGTTGACCTCGACCGGGGTCACCTGGAGTGACCCCGCCGGCGTCGGCGCGCTGCGCGAGGCGCTCGAAAGCCACGAGTTGGACGGCGTGATGTTGGTCGCACCGTTGCTCGCCGCGGCCGCGCTGGCGCAGACCGTGGGGTATGCGCTGGGTTACGAACGCCTCGCGATGCTGTTCGTCGAGCCGGCGAACGCCACGCTGGCCGTCGTCGACGTCGCCGACGGATCCATCGTCGACCTGCACCGGCGCCAGACCGGCGACGTCCGCGCGGGCGGCCTGGCCGAAGAACTGGCGACGATGGTCTCGCGCCTGGACGCCCCCGGGTCCCGGGCCGACGGCGTGTTCCTGATCGGCTGCGGAACCGACATCGTCGCGCTCATGCCCACGCTCGAGGCGGCAACGTCACTTCCGGTCACCGGGCCCGAGGAGCCCGATATGGCATTGGCCCGCGGCGCGGCGCTGGCGTCGGCGAACGCCCCGCTGTTCGCGTCGTCGACGGCCGCCCTGGCCTACGCGCTGGACCCGGGCACCGGAGAGTTCCCGCCTGCCCTGAGCCCGACCTACCTGGACGTCTGGGACAACGCCGACGTGCGCACCGGCGCCCTGGCCTACAGCGCCGTCGCGGACGACGACGAGAGGCCCCCGCGCCGGCCCTGGTCCATGCTGCTGGCCGGTAGCGCCCTGGCCGCGATCGTCGCCGCGATAGGCGCGGTGGTGCTGGTGACGTTGACCTCGGATCGCCCGGGGGCCGACGTTCGACACAATTCCGGCGTCGGCGTGGCCACGCCCGGCGTCCGGCTGCCGGCGCCTCCGCCGAGCAACCCGCCGCAGGCGCAGCTGCCCGCTCCGAGCCCGGCGCCACCGCCGCCCGCACCCAGCCCTTCGGAGGTGGCCGCCGCCCCGGCGCCCGCACCGTCGCCGGTGCGGCAGCCCGCGCCGCAGGCGCCGGTCACTACGCCGCCGGCGGCACCGGTGCGTCGCGCCCCGACCCGGCAGGCGCCGCAGTACGTACCGCCGCCCGTCGAGCAGCCCGCGCCCGCGCCGGTCGCGGCGCCCGCGCCCCCGCCGGCCGCGCCGCCACCACCCGCGGCGCCGCCGCCACCCCGGCAGCCGCCGGTGACGATGTATCTGCACTTCCCGTTCGTCACGGTGCCGATTCCAATCAACCCACCGCCGCCGCCTGGCCAGTAGGCGTGGCAAACGGTCGCGACTGAGCGCACACTGGCAGTTACGGCACGAGCGCCAGGGAGGTTCCGTGGGCGAGCACAGTGGATTCGGATTCGACCCCGAAGAATTCGATCGAATGATCCGGGAGGGCAGCGAAGGGCTGCGCGACGTGTTCGAGCGGGTCAGCAAGTTCGTGGCCGCCCCCGGTGCCCGGACGGGCTGGTCCGCCGTCTTCGAAGACCTGGCGCGGCGCCCGCGCGGTGCCCCGGAAACGGCCGGCGAAGCCGGTGACGGCGTGTGGGCCATCTACACGGTGGACGCCAACGGTGGCGCGCGCGTCGAGCAGGTCTATGCGACCGAACTCGACGCCCTGCGGGCGAACAAGAACAACGTCGATCCCACACGCAAGGTGCGTTTCCTGCCCTACGGCATCGCTGTCAGCGTCCTCGACGACGACGCTGAAGAGCCTGCGTAACAATCGTTTTCGGCTCAAGGCTGCTGCACCACGTTCGAGCCGCCGGAGTTGCCGATCTTCGGCGCGCCGCAGTGGCAGGTCTGACGAACTTGCCGTTGCAGGCGACCGTCCAATTTTCGTGGATCCCGGCGATCCATTCGGTAGTTTCTACGATCGTGCCCGAACTGCCGAATCGCCAGGTCTTGTTGCGTCGACGCCCCTCCGGCCTGGTCCAGCCCGGTGACACGGAAATGGTCACCACGCCCGCGCCCGAACCCGCCGAGGGTGAGGCGCTGTTGCGCACCACCTACGTCGGCATCGACGCCGCCGCCCGCACCTGGCTGGACGACCAGCCCGGCTACCTCCCACCCGTGCAGCTCGGCGAGGTCATCCGGGCGGCCGGGATCGGCGAGGTGGTCGCGTCGCGGTGCGACGCCTACGCCGTCGGCGACGTCGTCACCACGCTGACCGGCTTTCAGGAGTACGCGATCATCCGCGACGACCTGTTCAGCACCCCGATCCCGGGTGAGGACGACCAGCTGGCGATCATGTCGGTCTACGGGCCGACCGGCGCCACCGCCTACTTCGGGATGACCGACATCGGCCGCCCGCAGCCCGGGGAAACGGTGGTGGTGTCCGCGGCCGCCGGTGCCACCGGATCGGTTGCCGGGCAGATCGCCAAGATCGCGGGCGCCCGGGTGGTGGGCATCGCGGGCGGGCCGGAGAAATGCCGGGCGGTGGTGGAGGACTTCGGGTTCGACGGATGCATCGACTACAAGAACGATGACGTGGCGGCGGCGCTGAAAAAGCACTGCCCGCAACGCGTCGACGTCTACTTCGACAACGTGGGCGGGCCCATCCTCAACGCCGTGCTGGGCCGCCTGGCCGCCCGCGCGCGCGTCGTGCTGTGCGGCGTCATCTCCAGCTACCTGACCGGCGACCACCCCGGGCCGGCCAATTACGTGAACCTGCTGTCCAAGACCGCGCTGATGCAGGGGTTCAACGCGCTCGATCAGTGGGGCCGCTTCGACGAGGCGTTCGCCGCGCTACGCCGGTGGGAGGCCGACGGCCGACTTCACCACCGGCAGACCATCTTTGAGGGCATCGAGTCGTGCGTCGATGCCCTCAACGGCCTGTTCACCGGCGTCAACATCGGCAAGACCCTGGTCAGGCTCAGCGAACCCTCAAGGAACCAGTAGGCGCTCGCTCGGGGTACGAGGTAGGCGCCGAGATTGCCGCTATGGCTGTCATTCGGAGGGCAAGCACAACCACCACGGCAATCTCGGCAGCCTCCTGACCGCTAGGCCTCGCCAAGCACGCGGTGCAGCGCCTTGCGTGCGTCGGTCAGCGCCTCGAGCACCTTGGTCCGGGTCTCGGCGAGCTGCTGCTTCTGCTCCTCGGTGCCCGTCCAGGCGATGGTGCGGGCCAAGCCGGCGATCTCGAAGAGCTCCTTGCGGATCTTCACCACGTCACCGAACTTGGCCGCCCGGCCCAGAAACGCGTGCGCGGTTTCGCTGCTGATTCCCCGCCAGGCCAACAGGTTTCGGCCGAGTTCGGTCAGCGTCGCCACGCCGCCGTCGACGGTGACCACGCCGCGCCCGGCGAGAATGCCGATCGCAAGTTCCGCCACGTCCTGCGGAGGGGTGAATGCGCCGCCGGTCGCATCGGTTACCCGTTGCACCACCTGCGCGGCGTCGGCCGGCCCGTCCAACAGCAACGCCGCGGTAACGAACGCCGCGCGCTTGAGGCCGTGACGCCCCTTCTTGCCGTACGGTGCGGCACCAGGACCGCCGAAGCCGGGACCACCGAAGCCCGGACCGCCGAAACCGGGTCCACCGAAACCACCGAAGAATCCATGAGACATGTTTGTTGTCCTTTCTTAGACCATCAATCTCCTTGATACCACCGGCCGAAAGGATGTCAACTTACTTGATGGTTAGGGGGTGAAAGCCCAGGAAATCGGCGCCGCGGCCGCTATCGTCGCTTGCTTATGCCAGGGCATGGCGGCGACGGACCGGCGCGCGGACGGTGACGGGAACGCACCGATGCCGGTGGCGCGCGCGGGCCCCGACCGCGGGTGCGTGGCACCCCACCGCGTGGTTTCATAACACCGTTTGCGAGAGTTGCCTGGGGAGATCTCGCCGAGCTTGACGAGCCGGCTTCGAACGATTGGTGGTTTAGATGGATCGTCGCAGCATGATGCTGATGTCGGGCCTCGGCATGATCGGGGCTGCGATGCGCTTACCGGGTGCCTGGGCCACCCCGTCGGCGCCGGAAGCGCCGCCGTCAGCGGGCGGCGGGAATTACATCTTCGCCGACGAGTTCGACGGACCCGCGGGCTCGCCTCCCGACCCGGGCAAATGGACCATTCAAACCTGGCAGGACGACGTGTTCCCGCCGGTGGACGGGATCTACCGGAATGACCGCCAAAACGTGTTTCAGGACGGCCATTCCAATTTGGTGCTGTGTGCCACCCACGATGTGCTGAGCAACACCTATTACAGCGGCAAGCTGCGCGGCAACTTCCGCAGCATGATCAACCAGACCTGGGAAGCGCGGATCAAGCTGGACTGCCTGTTCCCCGGTCTGTGGCCCTCGTTCTGGGGAGTCAACGAGGACCCGCTGCCCGACGGCGAGGTGGACATCTTCGAGTGGTACGGCAACGGCTCCTGGCCCGCGGGCACCACGGTGCACGCGGCGTCCAACGGCAAGACCTGGGAAGGGAAATCGATTCCGGGTCTGGTGGACGGTGCGTGGCACACCTGGCGAATGCACTGGGGCGAAGAGGGATTCGAGTTCTCGCGGGACGGGGCCGAGTACTTCAAGGTGCCCAACAAGCCGATCCACGTCGCCGGCGGCGCCCCCGACGACTTCCGGTGGCCGTTCAACCTCCCCGGCTACTGGATGACCCCCATGTTCACCCTCGCCGTCGGCGGGGTGGGGGCCGGCGACCCGGCCGCGGGCCAGTTCCCGGCGTCCATGCTGGTGGACTACATCCGCATCTGGTAGCGGTCACTTCGTCGCCTTGAGCACCTGAACCAGGTTGAACTGCCAGCGCTCGACCAGCCGGAAGCCCAGGTCGTGCGGCACCGCGAAGGCGGTGCTCGCCCAGTAGACCGGGCCGGGCGGCAGCGCCGCGCCCTGCTCGTGCGCCGGCTGGGAAGGGTCGGCCTGGGTGATGATCCAGACGACGCCGCACTGGCTCAACGGCCTGGCCACCACCTCGGGGATGAGGTTGGTGTCGAAGACGTCGTTGCGATCGGTCGCCCGTTGCCACAGCGTGAGATCGATCAGCTTGCGATAGGCATCCGGCCGCGCCGCCAGCAACGGCCGCATCGGGGCCGGCATGAAAGTCACCGTGTCGTTCACCAACAGGCAATCGCCCGGCGCCGCCTTCGCGGTGATCAGGTCGGCGACCTGACTGTAGTCCATTCCGTACTTGGCATACGGATTACGTTGTACCCAAACATAATTCGGTGCGGCGGCGACGGCGAAAAGACCGACGACCGCCGTCGTCACCCATGGCCTGGAGGGGCCACGCGCGGTCACCGCGCCACCGCAGACGCCCAGGATCAGCGCCAGCGCCGGCGCGGTGAAGCACAAGTAGCGCGGCGTGTAGATCGAATGAACCAGCGCCGAATACGTCACGATCGCGACCGTCGGCGCCGCGAGCCACCCCGTCGAGAGCACCAGCAGCCGGCGCTCGGACCCGGCCAGCCGGGCGGACCCGCTGAGCCACAACACGATTGCCGCACCGATCAGCAGCGCCGACAACACCGCGAACGGCGGGCACCGTTCGAAGTACTGCTGCATCAGCACGTCTTCGATGGTGCGATGACCGATGGGTGCGACCCAGCTGATCTGGTGTGCCTGCCCGGCGACCGTGGTCAGGAACGGCGTCAGCGCGCCGACGGCCGCGGCCGACGCGATCGCGAAGCCCAGCAACACCGTTCGGCTCCGGTGATAGACGCCGAGGAACACGACATAAGCCGCCAGTAACAGCGCAAGGTACGCGTCGAGCACGATGGAGCAGGCCAGCGCGACTGCATACGACAGCCACAGCCAACGGTTGTCCCGGCGCGCGGCGTAAACCAGCAGAACGGTCAGCCACACCGCGGCCATCATCGACATGGCGTAGGGGCGGGCCTCGATGCCCGCCCAGGTGGTCCGCGGCAGGATTCCGCAAAACACCCCGGCGGTCACCGCGACGGAGCGGGACGAGAACTGCTTGCCCAGCACCACCACCCCGGCGGCGGCGCCGCCCACCGCCAGGGCGCTGGGCGCGCGCGACCAGAACTCGGTGGGCGGGAAAATTTGGAACCACCCGTGCATGAGCAGGTAATACAGGCCGTGCACGGCGTCGACGTTGCCCAGCATGTGCCACAGCTGGGTCAGCGAACGGCTATAGGCGGCCGAGATGGTCGCCGCCTCGTCGTACCAGAAGGAGGGCCGGGCCGCGCCGGCCATGCTCACCGCGCACGCCACGATCGCGACGAGCAACGGGTCCAGCGCGGCCGGTAACGCCGGTCGTCGACCGCCCAGCACGCCGCGGCGGGCCCGTGGCTCCTCGGTGGCTGCGATGCTCACCGAACCGCCCGGGACGTCGCGGTCTGGCTGAACACACCGCTATGTTGCCAGAAGCCAACCGGCCCGATCGGCAGCCTCAACCCGCCGCGCATTCGAACGTATGATCGATCAATGGGTCCGCTGGCGTCGATCGGGTACAACGGCCAACCGGTCCGGAGCCCCTTTCGGGTGGTCCGCCCGGCGATCGCGGTCCTGGTCGACCTGACGGTGCTTTTCCCCCGCGAGCCGCACCGCTCGGGGCGGTACCAGCCCAACGGTCTGCAGCTGCACAAGGTCGTCGAGGGCTGGCTGAGCTGCTGGGCCCTGTGCGAGCAGGGCGACTGGTGGGGGCTGGTGACCTATCCGGTCGCCTACGGATCCAAGCGCAGAACCGTGACGCACTGGGTGCCCGCGTGGACGCTGCGCCGCAAAGGCTGAACCGTGCGGTCAACCCGCTGCGTCTGCGCCACGCCGATGCGATGATTGCTGCCCGTGGACGCAAGTTGGGCCTCGGTGCTGAGCAAACTCCTTGCGTTGGCGGCGGTCATCGCGCTGTCACCGATCACGGTCATTCCCGCGGTGCTGGTGCTGCACGCGCCCCGGCCGCGTCCGACCAGTCTTTCGTTCCTGGGCGGCTGGCTGCTGGGCCTGGTCGTCCTGACCGCCGCATTCGTCAGCGGCTCGGAGCTGCTCAGCGGCATCCACGCGACCCCGCCGAAGTGGGCGTCCTGGGTGCGGCTGGCGCTCGGCGTGGCACTCATCGCGCTGGCGGCCTACCACTGGTTCACCAGACATCGGCAGCGCAGCATGCCGCGCTGGATGCGTTCGTTCTCCATGCTCTCGCCGGTACGCGCCGGGGTGATGGGAGCGGTGCTGGTGCCGCTGCGCCCCGAGGTGCTGATCCTGTGCGCGGCCGCCGGCCTGGCCGTCGGCAACAGCACCATGAGCGCCGGGGCGCAGGTGGTCGCGGCCGCGATCTTCGTAGTCGTCGCCGCGTCGACGGTCGCCATCCCGGTCGTGGCCTATGTCGGCGCCGGGGACCGCCTCGACGATGCCCTGGAGCGGCTCAAGGCATGGATGGAGGCGAACCACGACGCGATGATGGCCGTCATCCTGTTTCTGATCGGGTTGATGGTGCTCTACAACGGGATACACACATTGGCCTGACCGGTTCGCCGGAGTACGGCGCGTTTGGGCGCCGCATCGCCCGCGGCAATGAAAGGATGCCGCGCATGGCAGGAAGCTGGGGGACGGTGCTGACCGGGCTCGTTCCGCTTGGACTGGTCATCTCGCTGTCACCGCTCACGGTCATCCCGGCGGTGTTGGTGTTACAGGCGCCGCGGCCGCGGCCGAGCAGCCTCGCGTTTCTGGGCGGCTGGGTGCTGAGCCTGGCCGCCCTGACGGCGGTCGCCGTCGCCGCCTCCGGCCTGCTGGGCGGCCTGGACAAGGCGCCGCCGCGGTGGTCGTCGTGGCTGCGCGTGGTGCTGGGGTCGGCGCTGATCGTGTACGGCATCTACCGCTGGCTCAACCGGCACGGCCAGGCCGAATCACCGGGCTGGATGCGCTCGTTCGCCAGCATCACCCCGGCCCGGGCGGGGATCACCGGGGCGGTGCTGGCGGTGGTGCGGCCGGACGTCGCGCTCATCTGCGTGCCCGCAGGATTGGGCATCGGCACCAGCGGGCTCGGCCTCGCCGGTGACTGGGTGGCCGCCGCGTTCTTCGTGGCCGTCGCCGCCTCCAGCGTGGCGATCCCGATATTGGCCTACGCGGCGGCCGGTAGCCGCCTCGACGACACGCTGGCGCGGCTCAAGGACTGGATGGACCGCAATAACGGCGCCCTACTCGCGGCGGTCTTCGTGGTGATCGGCGCGATGGTGCTCTACCACGGGATTCACGCGCTATAGCCACCGTCGGCCAGGCCGGCATCGTGCTCCAGCCTGTTCACCGCGCCAAAGACCAACTCGCGGAACAACTCCCGGCCATAGCTGGCGAGCATGCCCAGATAGCCGCGGTCGGCCCATTGCGCGGCGTGCCGCTCTTCGTGGTGCAACACCCGGTCCAGGTCGAGGCGGCTCGCGCGGGGCGTGCCGCTGCGGTCGAGATACCAGGCACGCCCGGACGAGACAATGCGGCGCAGCTGCTCGCCGGGGTCGGTGACCCTGCCCGCGTTGACCATGAAGAGGTCACCCCAGGTGGTGCCGCCCCGCCGGCTGAACAGCCGTTGGATCCAGTTGCCGCCCAGGCCCATGAGCATGCCGTTCGGGGTGGTGACCAGGCGCCCGCCGTTGCGGTGCACAAAGGCGACGTCCCGGCTGTAACTCCAGCGGTTTGCGTTCTGCCGGGCCAGGATTCGCGCCACCTCGGCGGTGCCGTAGGGGGTGGCCGGAAAGTCGGCGGGCCGCGCACCCGGCTTACCGTAGCCGGTGTCCGCGTTCAGGACGTAGGTGATCAGCGCGGCGTCGCGGGCCCGGGCGCCGTCGAGGTAGGGCGGGATCAGGAAGAAGGATTTGCCGTGCGGGTCGTTGAGCTCGGCCATGTTCTCGAGGACTCCGAAGCGCGAGGTGGTGATGCCGTGCCGGCGGGCGATCTCGGCGACGACCGGTGCGGTCACGCCGCGGCGTTCGGCGTTGTCCCGCCACCTCGTGCAATAGCCCTGTGCGTCCATGTCTTCGGACCAATTTAGGGTGTAGCGAATGAACAGGGGTCCCTGGCAGCGCGCACGTGGCATCAAACAGATCACCCGGGGACTGGGCACGCTGGATCGAGAACTGTTCGACGCCATCGCCGAGACGGACACCCCGTTACTCGACACGGTCATGCCGCCGCTGACCCGGGCGGCCGACCATTCCAAGCTGTGGGTGGGCCTCGGCGCGGCGCTGCTCGCCACCGGCAGGCAAAGCGCGCAGCGCGGCGCGACCCGCGGGCTGGTGACGCTGGCGGTCACCAGCCTGGTCACCAACCAGGTCGCCAAGCGGATCCGTCGGCGACCGCGCCCCGGCTACGACTTGGTGCCCTTGGTCCGGCAGGTCCGCCGCCGCCCGACGTCGAACTCGCTGCCGTCGGGACACTCCGCCAGCGCGGCCGCGTTCGCCATCGGGGTGGGGCTGGAAAATCCGCCGTTGGGCTTCGGGCTGGCGCTGCTGGCCGGGCTGGTGGGTCTGTCGCGGGTGGCGACGGGCGCGCACTACCCCGGCGACGTCATCGCCGGGTTCGGCATCGGCTCGGGCCTGGCCGTGTTGGGCGGCCGGCTCGTTCCGCCGATCGTCGAAACCGCCCTCCCGCGAACGGAACCGCTTCGCGTCGCCGCGCCGCAGCGGCCCGACGGCGCCGGTGTGGTCCTGGTCATCAACCCGGAGTCGGGCAGCGGCACCGGGGCCCGGGTCATCGACGAGGTGCGCGCCGAACTGCCGAAGGTCGACATCCGCGAACTGGGCCCCGACGAGGACCCGACGCAGGTGCTGCGCGGCGCGGCCGAGCGCGCCGAGGTGCTGGCGGTGGGCGGCGGTGACGGCACCGTCGCAGCCGCCGCGGGCGTGGCCATCGACGCGGGACTGCCGCTGGCGGTCTTTCCCGCCGGGACGTTCAACCATTTCGCCAAGGACATCGGCTGCGACACGGTGGCCAAGACGGTCGACGCGATCCGGCGCGGCCACGTGGCATGCGTGGACCTGGTGTGCCTCAACGAAACTCAGATGGTCCTCAACACCGCCAGCATCGGCGCATATCCGGCCTTCGTGCGGCGGCGCGAAAAGCTGGAAAAGCGCATCGGCAAGCCGCTGGCCGGCCTGTACGCCATGCTGCACACGCTGCGCAAGGACCAGCCGGTGCGCATCCGCTACGACTACAAGACCCTGCTGACATCGCTGTTCTTCCTGGGTAATTCGCTATACCTGCCGAGCGGATTCGCACCGGCGCGCCGGACCCGGATGGACGACGGCTTGATCGATGTGCGCATCCTGGAGACCGGCCGGCGCTGGGCCAGGACCAGGATTCTGACCGCGCTCGCCCTGGGCCGGCTGGAGCGCAGCCCGCTCTATCACGAGTTGCAGGTGCCGGAATTCAGCTTCTGCGCCGTCGACGGCCCCACGGTGATCGCCTGCGACGGCGAGGTCGGCGACGAATACGACAAGGCCAGCTTCACCGCGAAATACCGGGTCCTATCGGTGTTTCGGCCGCTTCCCGACGACCGCTGACTCCCTCGGTGAGGTCGCGCACCCGCGCGTAGTGCGCCAGCACCTCGGGTGCGGGGCCTGCGGTGTATTCGTCGGTGGGCGGCGGATTCCACGCGGGTGGCCGGGGTGATCCGCTCAACGCCCATGCCGCTTGGCGCGCAGCGCCCAGCGCGACATACTGCGCCGGCGTGGGGACCAGCACCGGCATGCCGAACACCGTCGGCGCGATTGCGCGCAGGGCCTGCGATTGCGCGCCGCCGCCGACCAGCAGGATGCGGCGCGCGACGACGCCCTGCGCGGCCAGATGCGCTACCCCGTCGGCGAGCGAGCACAGCAGCCCCTCCACCGCGGCCCGGGCCAGGTTGGCCGGGGTCGCATTGGACACCCGCAGGCCGTGCAGTGCTCCAGTTGCGTTGGGCCGGTTCGGAGTTCGCTCCCCCTCTAGGTAGGGCACCAACACCAGCCCCGCGCTGCCCGGCGAGGCCGACAGCGCGAGCCGGGACAGCTCGTCCTGGTCGGCCTGCAGCATCGTGGCCGCCGCCTCCAGCACCCGTGCGCCGTTGAGGGTGCACACCAGCGGCAGATAGCGTCCGGTGCCGTCGGCGAATCCGGCGACGAAGCCGGCCTCGTCGCGGACCGGGTCCGCGGTGACGGCGGCCACCACCCCAGAGGTTCCGATCGAGACGATGACGTCGCCCTCCTCGGCGCCCAGACCCAGCGCCGCGGCGGCGTTGTCGCCGAGGCCGGCCCCGAAAACCCTTGTGCCGCCCACGGTTCGGCTCGACGGGCTCAGCACGGTGGGCAGTTGGGGGCGACGGCCGCGCAGCGCCAGTTCCAGCAGATCGAAACGGTATGCGCCCGTTGCGGCGTCGTAGTAACCGGTGCCGCTGGCATCGCTGCGGTCGGTGCTCAGCGCCGCGATATCCGCCTCGCCGCGCAGCCGCCACGTCAACCAATCGTGCGGCAGGCAGACCGCCGCGGCGCGGTCCGCGTGCTCCGGCTCGTGGTCGGCCAGCCAGCGCAATTTGGCCACCGTGATCGCGGCCAGTGGCACGACGCCGACGCTCCGGGCCCACGCTTGTGTGCCGCCCAGCTCGCCGACGAGCGCCGCCGCGGCGTCGGCCGATCGCACGTCGTTCCACAGCAACCCGGGGCGCACCACCCTTCCGGTTGTGTCCAGGCAGACCATGCCGTGCTGCTGTGCGCCGACGGCGATCGCCTCGACGCCGTCCAGCCCACCCGCGGCGGCGATGGCCGCGTGGGCGGCGGTTTCCCATGCCCCCGGGTCGATTTCGGTACCGTGCGGGTGACCGGCGTGTCCCTCCCGGATCACCTTGCCGGTGGCGGCGTCGCACACCAGCACCTTGCAGGATTGGGTCGAGGAGTCGATGCCCGCGACCAGCGTCATGATGCGCCGGCCCCGGTCAGCGCCCGCAACGTTGCGCGGGCGCCGCGTCGGTGCAACGAGTCCAGCGCATCCAGGTAGGCCTCGCGGAGGCGCTCATCGTCGACGAGATCGCCGAAGACCGAACGATTGGCCAGGAATGCGACCGGGTTGTCACGTTGCGAGCGGGCGACCGGAACCAGGGTGTCGGCGAGCCGGTCCACCACCTCGATCGGTTGGCCCTGTTCGTCGATGCCCTCGGCGTAGCGTGCCCAGCTCGCGACGATCGCCGCCGACAGCCGCACCGGTCCACCGGAGCGCAGATTGTCGCGCACCACGGGCAACAACCACTTCGGAATGCGGTCCGAGGATTCGGCGCACAGCCTGGTCACGGTGTCGCGGATGTAGGCGTTGGCGAAGCGCGGCAGCAGCCCGGCCCGGAAGTCGTCCAGTCCCGGAATGCGCTTCAGCGTCGGCATGGCCTCCGAATCCAGATAGCGGGCAACGAATTCGGCGATCGCCGGATCTCGGGCCGCGTCGTGCACCAGCCGGTGTCCGGCGAGGTAGGCGAAATAGCACAGACCCTGATGTCCCGCGTTGAGCAGCCGCAACTTCATTGCCTCGTACGGCGCCACGTCGTCGACGAGTCGAACCCCGGCTTGATCCAGCGGTGGCCGGCCGTCGGCGAAATCGTCCTCGATGACCCACATGGCGAAGGGTTCCGCGATGACGGGCCAGGCATCGGCCACCCCGAATTCGGCGTCCAGTCGCTCGAGTACGTCGGGCGTGGTCACCGGTGTGATCCGATCAACCATCGAGTTCGGGAACCTGGTCTTCTCGCGCATCCATTGCGCCAGTTCAGGATTGATCGTTTCGGCATACGAGATGAAGACGCGGCGCGCCACGTCTCCGTTCCCGGCAATGTTGTCGCAGGACACGATCGTGGGGGAGGGCAGGTCACGCTCGCGTCGCCGGTTGCACGCCTCGGCCACCAACCCGGACACCGCGCTCAGCGGTGGCTGGTAACCACCCTCGGTGATGGTGAGCAAGATGATCCGGGTGGACGGATCGGCAAGCAGCTCGATCACCGAGTCGGGATCGTCAGGCGCATAACGGTAATCGACGATGGAGCCGATGACTCGCGGTTGCCGGGTGCCGTCGGGGTGTTCGAGGATCAGCGTGTAGAGATGGTCCTGATCGCGCAGCACGTCGCGCATGCGCCGGTCGCGCGGCAGCACGCCGACGCCGCAGATCCCGAAGTCACGGGCGAGCCCGTCGCTGAGCAACCGGTCTATGTACATGGCCTGGTGGGAACGGTGGAAACCACCGACACCGAAATGCGCTATGCCGATGCCGATTTGGCCGCGGTCATACGTCGGGCCCGGGATGTTGAGGCCGCTCAGGTTCCGTGCGTTCAGCTTCACTCGACTGTCACCTTAGCGCGGACCGCCGAGCGCAGCGGCTAACCCGTCGTCATGCGGTGGGGCACAGGTCGCGCAGGGCGTAGATCACCACGTCTGCGGCTTGCCGACCGTTGATACCGCCGGTGCCCTGGTCGGCGTCCGAGCGCTGTAAGGCCAAGCCCTCCAGCTGTTGCGGAGAGGCGCCCCACGAAAGCTGCTGACACAGGTCCGCGCCCATCTGCAACAGCTGCGGGTCACCGCCGTTGACGGCGTGGATACCGGCGTTGTGCAGGTCGTTGAGGAAGGCGGCCTGGTCGGCCCGCGCCGGGGCGGCGCACAGCACCCCGGCGAGCAGAAGTGGGCCACTCGCCAGCGCCGCGCCCATGAACCGCCCAGAAAGCCCGCGTACCGCCATCCAACCGTCTCCTATGTCTGTGCCCGATGCGGATGATGCACTTTTACACAAAAGTGCGAAGACCCGCTGCGCAAACAATTCGGGAGAGTGAATAGTCGGCGAATTCGGTTGGCGGATGCGACATGACCTGCGGGCCGACCCGCGTCCGACCCGGACCGCGCCGTTACGCCGGCGAAGCGCGAACGGTCAGGGCGCCGCTAGCCGGGGCACAGATCGCGCACGGCGTAGGTGACGACGGCGTCGGCCTGCTCGGGAGTGAGCCCGCCGGCGCCCTGCCGGTCGTCGGAACGCTGCAACGCCAAACCCTCGAGCTGCGCGGGAGGGGCGCCCCAGGATATTTGCTGACATACGTTCAGGCCGGCCTGCAGCAGGGCGGCGTCACCGCCGCTGACGGCGTGGATCCCGTCCCCGTGCATGTCGTTGAGGAAACCGGCCGCGTCGGCCTGTGCCGGGCCGGCCCAGACAAGGCCGGCGAGAAGCGGGCCGCCGAGCAGGGCCGAACCGATGATCCCGGTGGTGAGACGACGTGGTGACATAGCCCCTTCTCCTCTATTCGTCAACCATTGCGATCTCGATGTTAACCTCTGCGTAACCTCACCACCGATAACTGTTCACCAACAGTTTCCTGTGAAGGACCTGCGGAAAAATAAAGTCTGTGTGATCTGAAGTCGGTGTCGGCAACCGTCGACCCGCGATTGATCGGCGTCCCTGCCCGAGTCGGCCCTGGACTGCCGGCGGTGTTCTGATCCGTGACACCGTTGTGACGTCACCATTTGGAAACGGCGCGGTGCGGCGTGGCGCGTGTCGCGCGTCGGCTGCCGACAATTGGCGCGGTCGTGAAAGCGGCCACGGTACGGCTAGGCGGGCCTGCTGCACCAAATGGCAAATAGCTGAGCGTGAATATAAGGAGAGTTGACGCTGATGGCGATCGTCGATCGGTTCAACATCAAAGTGGTTGCCGGCGCTGGGTTGTGCGGAGCTGCTATCGCGTTGAGCCCCGACGCGGCGGCCGCCCCGCTGATCACGGGTGGGCACGCGTGCATCGAGGGGCAGTCGGGCGAGGTGGCGCCAGCCGCCGGTGGCCCGGTCGCAGGCGCCGGCACCGTGGCCGCGGGTGCACCGGCGGCCGGAGGCGTGTGCGCGGCGCCCATGACTGATATGTCCGGTGTGCCGATGGCTGTGCCGGGTCCGCTGCCGCTGGGGGCGCCGCTGCCGATCGTGCCGCCGCTGCCGCTCGCGCCGCCGGTGCCGGTGGTGCCGCCGGTGCCGGTCGTGCCCGCCGGCGCGCCCCTGATCGCACTCGGCGGGCCGGCGGCTGCCGGGGCTCCGCTGGAGGCGGCGGCGCCGATCATCGACATGTCCGGGGTGAAGGACGCGCCGACCGGCCCGGCTCCCACCGGTGGACCGGTGGCCGGGCAACCTGTTCGCCCCGGTCCCTCGGGCGCGAGCTGAGGCCTATTCCGGGTCCCGATTAGACGGGCCGGGCCCGCTGGTTTGAAACCAGCGGGCCCGTTTCGTTTGCGGGTGATGAATCGGTAACCGGTAGGTGGCAGTGTCTCCGGACGGTGACGCGTGGTAATTCCCTTGCGACAGTGAGATACCTTTGCCGCCAAGATGATTGAATGCCGCCAAGATGATTGAAGCTCCGCACCCGGCTTGCGCGCGGGTGCGGAGCTTCGTGAAATGCGGGGCTACTCCTGGACGATCACCGGGTCGCCGACGTGGACGTGGTCGTAGTACCACTCGGCGTCATCGGGGCTCAGGCTGATGCAGCCATGGCTGACGTTGTCCAGTCCCAGTGCCGGGACGGCCCACGGAGCCGAGTGCACGAACAAGCCGCGGCTGGTGATGCGTACGGCGTAATTGACCGTCAGCAGATAACCATTGGGGTCGTCGACGGGAATGCCGACGCTGCTCGAATCCATGGTCACCGCTTCCTCTTTGGACAAGACGGTGTACGAGCCGACCGGCGTCGGGTATTCCGGCCTGCCCATCGAGGCGGGCATCACGCCCTGCTCACCGAAGTGGGGCCGGTGGTGCGGCGCCGGCAGTGCGGTCGGCGGCCCCGCCTCGGCGCCGTCGATGCTCACGGTGAAGGTGTGCTCCGAGATGCTGGCGACGCCGATCACGGCGGGACCCGTTTTGATCTCCGCGGCCGCGCCGCCCACCGTCAACGCAATGGTGCTGTGCGCCGGCCAGTATCGGTCCGGCACCCACTGCACGACCTTGTTGTCGAGCCATTCGAACTTGCCGGTCATCGAGGGCGTCGACTTGACCTCAACCGAACGCTCGGCCGCCCGCCGGTCGGCCGAATTGGTGATGGGTGCGGTGAATTTCACCTGTATCGGGTGCGCCACGCCGACCACTTCGTCACGCCCCGGCGAAATCGACGCGATCCCGAATCCATGCGGCTGGTTTGACGCCGCCACGCTTACGCCGGCCGGCGTCACGACAACACTGGCGGCTGCTCCGAGCGCCGCGAGAACACACCGAACACCCGTCCGCATGACCCCAATTCCTTTTAACTGACATGGTTGTAATACGGATGGTAAATGCGCGCTGACCTGCGGAAGCGTAAGGGCGCGTGGATATTTGGCCACGCGACGGTCACAGTTCGGCAACGGCGGGTTTAGTGCAGTGGCGCCGTGACCAGGCGCGCAGGCCCCCGAAGGGAAACACCAGCCCGACGCATCGGCGGGAGTCAATTGCGATCGTGTTGTGACCGGGCCGTGACACGGACCGCCTCGAACCCTGCTGCCGCGGCGCACCAGCAAAGGCGATCGCGGACGGCGGACCAATATGGCGAAACCGCTGGAGTTTGCTGAAAGCGGATCGAATACTGAGTGGATGAGCACGCCCGCATCACCCGTGTTGACGGTTCAATCTAACTGGTCACGGCGTAGTTTTGCCGCTGGCAACGATGTCGTGGTGGGCAGTGACCTGCGCGCCGACATGCGCGTAGCCCATCCGCTGGTCTCCCGCTCGCACCTGCTGCTGCGTTTCGACCGGGGCAAATGGGTGGCAATCGACAACGGATCGCCGACGGGGATGTTCGTCAATGGCGGCCGGGTTACCGTCATCGACATCCGCGACGGCCAGACCATCAACGTGGGCAGCCCCGACGGGCCGCGGCTGAGCTTCCAGATCGGACGTGACGACAGGGCGGTGGGCCAGCTACCGCCGACGGTCGAGGGGATGCAGGCCATCGCGCGCCCCGCCGCCCCGCGGCCGTCTCGTCCGGAGCGCCCACAGCAGGGCAACGGCTCGCCGCCCCGCATCGCGCGACCGCAACCCCCGCCGCTGCGCTACACGCATGCCGGCCCGCCGCCACCGCAACCGCAGCCGGCCGGCGGCCCGCGCCGGGCCGTCGGCTATCCGATCCCACCGTCGCCGCCCCGCCGTCCCCAACCGGCACCGCCGCCCGAAAGGCCCGTCTGGTCGGCGCCAAAGGGTCAGCCGCTGACCGAGATCGGCGCCGAAGCACTCGAAGCCGCGCAGTTCGACAGCACCAACTTGCGGCGCGCGGTGCAGCGCTCTCGGTCGAAGCTCGCGGCGCCACCCACCGGGGCCGCCGTGATCGGTCGCGCCGAAGACAGCGACATCGTGATCTCCGACGTCTTGGCGTCGCGCCACCATGCCTACCTGGTTTCCGGTCCGAGCGGCATGGAGATCCACGACGCGCACAGCATCAACGGGACTTTCGTCAACGGCACGCGAATCTTGTCGGCGCCGTTGACCGAGGGCGACGTGGTCACGATCGGCAACGTCGACCTCGTGTTCAACGGTGAAATCCTGCTTCGCCGTGCCGAAGCGGCAACCCGCACCGGGGGGCTGGAGGTGCGCGAGGTCGACTTCGAAATCGACAGCAAACGGCTGATTCAGAAGGTCTCGCTGACCGCCAGACCCGGCACGCTAACCGCCCTGATCGGTGGCTCCGGCGCCGGGAAGAGCACGCTGTCGCGGCTGATCGCCGGCGCCACCTGCCCGACCTCCGGCTCAATCACCTTCGAAGGGCATGACATTCACGCCAGCTTCGCCTCGCTGCGCAGCCGGATCGGGATGGTGCCCCAGGACGACGTCGTGCATCGCCAGCTGACCGTGAGCCAGGCGCTGAGCTATGCCGCCGAGCTACGGCTCCCTCCCGATACCACCAAACAAGACCGCGCACAGGTCGTCGCGCAGGTGATCGAGGAACTCGGGTTGACCAAGCACGCCGGTACCCGGGTGGACAAGCTGTCCGGTGGGCAGCGCAAGCGCGCGTCGGTGGCACTCGAGCTGCTCACCGGGCCGTCGCTGCTGATTCTCGACGAGCCGACCTCCGGTCTGGACCCGGCGCTGGACCTCCAGGTCATGACGATGCTGCGGCAGCTGGCCGACGCCGGTCGCGTGGTGCTGGTGGTGACCCACTCGCTGAGCTACCTCGATCTCTGCGACCAGGTGCTGCTGATGGCCCCCGGCGGCAAGACGGCTTACTGCGGGCCGCCCGGCGAAATCGAGGCGACAATGGGAACCACCAACTGGGCCAAGATCTTTGGCATGGTGGGTGCGGATCCCGACGAAGCCAACCGCCGGTTCCTGGCCCAGCTCAAACCGCCGCCCGCGGGGGCCGAGGCGGAGAAGCCGGCCGATCTGGGCGCTCCGGCGCGCTCCAGCACGCTCCGCCAGTTCGCCACGATCGCGCGCCGTCAGATCCGGCTGATCGTGGCCGACCGCGCTTACTTCATCTTCCTGGCGCTGCTGCCGTTCGTGATGGGGGCGCTGTCGCTGACCGTTCCGGGCTCGACGGGATTCCGTGTCGCCGATCCCAGCGGCGACGGCTCCGATGAACCCGGCTCGGTCTTGATGCTGCTCACCATGGCCGCCGTCTTCATGGGCACCGCGCTGACGATCCGCGACCTCATCGGCGAGCGCCCCATCTTCCGCCGGGAGCAGGCGGTCGGCCTGTCCACCAAGGCGTATCTGCTTGCGAAGATGGCCGTGTTCTTCGTGTTCGCCGTCGTTCAGTCGGCGATCGCGACGACCATCACGATCCTGGGCAAGGGTGCCCCGACTCGGCCCGCGCTGCTGCTCGGCAGCGCCACGCTCGAGTTGTACGTCGCCACCGCCGCGATGTGCGTCGCCGCGGCGATGGTCGGCCTGGTCCTGTCCTCCCTGGCCCGATCCAACGAGCAGATCATGCCGCTGCTGGTGGTTTCCCTGATGCTGCAGTTGGTGCTCTGCGGCGGGATGGTCCCCGTCACCAACCGCATCGGCCTCGACCAGATGTCGTGGGCGGTCCCCTCCCGATGGGGCTACGCGGCGCAGGCCTCGACCGTCGACTTGTGGACGATCGAGCCCGGGCCGCTGGCCCCCAAGGACAGCCACTTCAAGCACACGGCGAACACCTGGCTGTTCGATGTGGGCATGCTCGCATTGTTGACGGTCGTGTACGGGGGATTCGTCGGGTGGCGCAGCCGGCTCAAGCGCCATTGATCCGCTAGATGAAGTCCAGGGCTTCGACCGTGGCGACGGGGCCTTCGTGGGTGGGCCGGTTCGCGCCGCCGATGCAGTAGACGGTGCTGCCCACCGCCGCGACCACCTCGGCGTGGCGCGGAGTGGGCATGGGACGCAACGTCGTCCACGTTCCGTCGCCGATGTCGTACATCTCGGCCACCCCCACCACCTGCGTCGGTTCCTCACCACCGACCGCCACGATTCGGCCATCGATGAACGCGGCGCCGTAGCTGCCGCGAGGCGTCGGCATGTCGACCAACTTCGTCCACGCCCCGGACTGCGGGTCGAACCGTTCGAACGCCGCGGAATTCTTGTCGGCCGACAGGAATCTGCCGCCGACCGCGTACACGTACGTGCCGTCGGACACCGCGGCCAGATGCTCGCGCGCGGTGGGCATGTCGGCCGCGTCGTGCCACGCGTTGCCGTCGAAGACCTCGGTCTGCGGGACGAGCTTCTTGGTGTTCTGCCCGCCGACGACGACGAGTTTGTCACCGACCACGGCGGCAGCCAGCGCGGCGCGGGCGTGGCTGAGATTAGGCAACTCGACCCACTTGCCGCCGCGCAACGCGAACACCTTGGCCGACGCCTGGGTGAGGTCGCCGCCGGCGCCCCCGAGCACTATCACCTCGCCGCGGTAGGTCGCGGCCGCGGCGTGGTGCAGCGGGATCGGCAACGCGGGTTGCGGTTGCCAGGCGCCGGCGCGCGGGTCATAGCTCTCGACCGTCTGCAGCGCGACCCCGTCGCGCAGGCCACCCACCACCCAGATCTTGTCGTCGAGCACGGTCCACGCCGTCATCAACCGCGCGGTCGGCGCGTCCGGTAGCGAACGCCACTGCGCGGCCGGCTGCATTCGGCGCGCCGGTAGTTGCAGCGCCTCCGCCGACGAGGTCGCCTGGCCGTCGCCGATGTCACCCGAACCGCCAATCGAGTACACGGCCTGTCCTATCGCGTCGACCGCCATGCCGTGCCGCGCTACCGACATGTCCGGCAAGGCCGCCCACGTGTTGGTCGTCAGATCGAGCACCGACACACTCTTGAGAACCTGTCCCGCCGACTGTCCCCCGACGGCGACCAGGCGCCGGTCGGCCAGTGCCACGCCGAGGTCGCCGCGCGGTTGGGGAAGGTCGGGCAATCGCGTCCAGCTTTTCGCGGCGGGGTCATAGGCCTCAACCGTCGCCAGGTCGGTGGTCCCGTTGTTGCCGCCCACCGTGTACACCACCTTGCCGTCCGACGCGGCGGCCAGCATCTGCCGAGGGGTCGGTATCGGGGTGCCCAGCGTCCACGAATTGCCGTCGAAGATCTCGACGGTGTTCAGCAGGGCGCCGTTCGAGTCGACGCCGCCCGCGACGATGATGCGCCCACCCACCACCGCCGCCGCAGCTGCCGCGCGGGGCTGCAGCAGATGGGGAAGCTCGACCCAGTGACTGTTGACCACGCGCCAAACCTGGTCGCTGGCAACCTTCTGCGGGCTCGCCGCACGCCAGCCCCCGAGCACGACCGGGTTTCCCTGCCACGTCACCGCCGTCGCGTGCTGAACCGGAACCGGGAGGTCGTCGCCGCTTTTCCAGCCGTCGATGATCGGGTCATAACCCTCGTGGTTTGCGACCAGTGCGCGGTTGCTGCCCATGCCGCCGAAGATCCAGATCGTGCCGTCGGCCTGGGTGGTCGCCGCCGCCTGCCGCGCGATGCGGGCGTTGGTGATCGGCTGCCACCGCGAAATGAGTTGGGCATTCGGTTGATCCGCGGCGGCGCTGTGGTGCCTGTTGCCCTGCGTCAGCAGTACGTAGACACCGGTGCCGAGCACCAGCACGGCCACGACGATCGCCACCGCGATCAACGCTGCCGTGGCGCGTTTGCGCTTCTTCCCCGACGGGCTCAACCACGCCACCGCTCCCGCGGCCGGCCCGCGGCGCGCGGGCGCAGGCGGGTCGGGAGGGCTCGACGGTGCGATCGCGTCGGTGACGCTGGTGTGCTCAGCGATCGCCTCGGTCGGATCAGACGTGTTGGGGGCTGCGGGAATTGGTCCACGTGGGACGGAGTTTCGTGAACCGGTTGGCCCTGGCGGCGACATGGTTCGGCGATCGTTCACCGGGCTGATCAGCGACGTGGCGCTGTCCGAGTCGGCACCGGGTGGGCCCGGTTTGGCGATCCTTGGCGGTCGGGGCGTGGGTGCGGCCGTGTTGCCGCCGCGTCCGCCTGACGACAGGGTTCGCGCCTTCGACAAACCCGCCGGCGCACCCGCCGTCCGCGCCGAACCGGCGCCGGCGGCGGTGATGGCCATCGCGTCCGCTTTCAAGCCGTTGCGGCGCTGACTTTCCTGCAACTCGCGACCGAAATCCGCTGCGGAGGCTGGTCTTTCAGTCGCGCCGGGCGCCATCGCCGTCTCGATCGCCGAGCACACCGCGTCCGGGATTCCGTTATGGCGCAAGTCGGGGACTGGCGTGCTGTTGATCCGCCTGTAGTGCGCCAGCAGGTCGTCGCTGCCGCGGCGCTCATACGCGGCGTTGCCGGCGATCAGCGCATAGATCGTGGCGCCGAGCGAATAGACGTCGCTGCCGACCGTCGCGGGATCACCCGCCATCACCTCCGGCGCCAGGTAATCGATTGTGCCGGAGAATAATCCGGCCGCCGTCTCGTACCCACCGGGGACGTGGGCGGTCCCGAAGTCGGTCAGTTGCGGTTCGCCGTAGTCGTTGACCAGGACGTTCGCGGGCTTGATATCGCGGTGCAGGGTGCCGCTCAGGTGCGCCGTTTCCAGTGCCCCGCACAACTTCACGCCGATCCGCACCGCCTCCGGCCACGCGATCGGACCCTCGCGCTGCACCCGCAGCCCCAGCGAACCCGCCCGGCAGTACGACATGACGATGTACGGGCGGCCCCCCGCGGTGACGCCGACCCGCAGGATGTTGACGATGTTCGGATGCCCCGAGAGTCCGCCCATGGCGAACCCCTCGCGGAGAAAGCGTTCCCGGCTCGCGTCATCGATGAACGGCGGTAGCACCTTGATCGCCACGTTGCGACCCAGGGCGGTCTCCCGGCAGCAGTAGACCACTCCCGCGGCGCCTCGCGCGATCTGGCGCGCGTTGTCGAATCCGGCGGCGGCTAACTCCGCCACGATCTCGCTCGGTCCCGGCGCGGGGGCGCGAGCCTTGGGTCTTTCAGCCATTACCTGGCCTCAACTTCCCAGGCGACGTATCAATCGGGGTCAAGCGTAGCGAACATCCACCCGCCGTCAGTACGGTTCAGGCGACGATCATTGGACGGCGCGACGGGACGTCCAGGCGCGGTCAGCCGTTCGTCAATGGATGCGGGCGCTGCCGCCGAGGCCGATCTCGAGCACGCTTCCGGTGATGACACCCGGGTCGGTGACCAGATACAGCACGCCGCGGCTGACGTCCTCGGGTTGCAGCCAGGGCTGGGGTATCGGGTTGGCTTTCGTCATCCGGCGCACCAGGTCGTCGGGGATGTCGTCGTCACCGGTGGGCTGCACCATCGGGGTCTGGGTGGTGGTCGGGCAGACGACGTTGATCGTGATGCCCTCCTTGGCGACCTCGAGGGCGGCGGATTTCGCCAGGCCGATCACCCCCCACTTGGTGGCGTTGTATGCCGCCAGTTCGGGAATGCCCATCCGGCCGCCCATCGAGGAGGTCACCACGATCCTGCCGAACCGCTGTTGTCGCATCACCGGTATGGCGGCCCGCAGGACATGAAATGCGCCGGTCAGGTTCGTGTCGACCAGCTGCTGCCACACCACGTCACTGACGTCCTGCAGCAGCCCGGTGCTGACGATTCCGGCGTTGGCCACCACGATGTCCAGGCTGCCCAGGTCGGCGACGGTCTGCGTGACCGCGGCGTTGACCGCGCCCGCGTCGCGCACGTCCACAGTCAGAGGCACGCAGCGTCGGCCCAGCTCGTCGACCAGTTTCGCCGTCTCGCGGAGGTCGTCCTCGTTGCCCAAGGGATAGGTCAGGTCGGTCATCGCCCGCGGGGCATCGGCGACGACGATGTCGGCTCCTTCGGCCGCTAAGGCCAGCGCATGCGAGCGGCCCTGCCCTCGAGCTCCGCCGGTAATCAAGGCCACACGTCCGTCCAAGGCACCCATGGGGGTAAAGCTACCAGTGGATAACGCGTTTACCGGTGGCTGGGTGACGCAGTGAAATCGATTGCTGCGGGCGAGGTCTCGGCGCCGCGGTCAGCCACTGGGACTGCCAGGGAGGCAGGCGGGGGATTTCCGCCGCGAGAATTCTGGACGGTGATGCGTCACTCTTGAATCAATGCAAGTACTGGGAGGCATCCGATGGGTGATATGGGATTGGATCGGCGATCGCTTTTGGCCGCAGGACCGCTGTTACTGGCGACGATCGCCGCTGGTGACAAGGCCGGCAACCTCGACGACATCAAATCGGCGCCGGCCCCGGGAGTCGGCCCGGACCCAACCGAAACTTTAGTCCAGCCGTACCGGGACATCGCTTTCGAGCCGTGGGCCAACTTGCCCCCACACAGCGGCGAAATGGCCATGCTTTATGGGGATTTCAACAGTCCTGGGCCATACCTGGTGCTGATGAAATGGAATCCGGGTTGGTTCAGCGCGCCGCATACCTACGCGACCGACCGCATTCAGGTGGTGGTGTTCGGCACCTGGTTTGTCAACAGCGGCAATGACTTTCAACCACGAGATGCGGTTCCGGTCGGGCCCGGCGGCTATGTGAAGCGCACCGCGCGTACCCCACACTACGACGGCGTACCAGCCGGCCAGCCCGACCCGGCCGTCATCGCCGTCTTCGGCCTGGGCCCCGTCGACCAGCAGCTGGTCGACCCGAGCCAGCCGTCATGGCGCCAGGTGTGACGACGGTACTGCTTTGAAGTGGAGCCGATGACGGGAATCGAACCCGCGTATTCAGACGCATGCGGCGCGGAATGAGCTTCGAATGGCATTGCCGGCTGGGTGTTTTCACGGTTAAGGGGATGATCTCCGACAACCAAGGGGGCGAGCCCGATTTTGCAATCTAGCGGGCATCATCGAGGTAGGCATCGGCCCAGGCACCGATGATTCGGCCCGCCCGATGAGCCTGGCCGCGTGCGGTCAGCAGGTGATCCGATCCCTCGAGGGAGACGAAGCTGCGCGGGTGGCGGGCCAAGCGGAAGATCTCGCTCGCGTTCTCGATGCCGACCGTGTTGTCGGTGGGCGAGTGCAGGATCAGCAGTGGCAGGCGCAAGCCTTTGATCTTGTCGTGCAAGTGTGCGGTGCGGACGTCCTCGACGAATGCCCGCTTCAGGGTCAGCCTGCGCCCGCCGACCATCCACTCCGCACTGCCTTCGGATATAGCGCGGTCGACGACTGCGTCGTAATGCTTTTCGACATGGCTGGGGTCGATCGGTGCCGCCACCGTGACAACCGCCCGCACGCCTGGCGACTCCATCGCCGCAGCGAGCGCGGCCGCGCCGCCCCACGAGTGCCCCACCAGCAGGTCGGGCGGGGTCCCGCGGTTGACCATGAACTTGCATGCCTCCACGATGTCGTCGACCTTGCCGGTGAACGATCCGTCACCCCAGTCTCCCTCGGATCCGCCCAGGCCGAGCGCATCAAAGCGCAGCATGCCGATACCGTCGGAGGCCAGCTGCTTGCAGATCCGGGCCGCGGCCGGCGAGTCCTTGCCGAGCGTGAAGCCGTGTGCAAACACGCCCCACCCCCGGGCCGCGGCCTCCGGCATGTCGATGATCCCTGCCAGATTCGCGCCGGTGGAGCTTTGGAACGTGACACGTTCGCGCATGGTGAAGATCTAACCTTCCCCGGATAGAGCGCGTAAGGTCCGGAGCTCCTCGCGGGCTGGTCAACGTGGAGCCGATGACGGGATCGAACCTGCGTATTCAGCTTGGGAAGCTGAGTCGAGGCGTATGAGTGAGTCTGACGACGATTGTGGAAGTCGCTGACCAGCGGAATCCCATCCATGTAAGTCCGGAGATGTCCGCCGAGGTGGTACCGAGTTGTGTCACCGATGTGTCATCGGGGACCGCCTATGGCGGTTGCTGGGTCGCGCGCGGCCGACCGCCGGTGCGGTTTCCTCGCGGGCCACGCTGGCGGCACGCGACCTCAAACTAATTCGCAGGGCACGCAAAGCTTGAACATAGAAAATTTGGCTACCTTCAGACCGTGACGTCGCGCGATTATGACCCCGCCTACACCTGCTGTCGCGATGCTGCGCTCACCTCGTTTGTCCGCTACCAGCGGAAACTCCAACTTGGCGATTGACAGCAGCGCAAATCTGTCGGACGCTATTGCTTCAATAAGTCCTGAGAAGAAGCTGAGAGCCGAGGGGAAGGGAGTTGGCCGTGTCGATTGCATCGAACCGTACGCACGTGCGTCACCTAGCCGCGCCCTATCCAAATGCGTGCCGGTGGTGTGGACGCGAGAAGCGCGGGCACGGGATTGAGTGGGCTGCATCCGTGCGCTATCACGGTTGGAGCGCACCGACCGCCGCTCAGCGGCGCGCGCGTATGCGTGCACGCCGCGGTCGTTAGTACTGTGCGCGTTCAATCAGCAGATCGAACAGCTCACGCACCTTCTCGGGCACCTCGTCTGGCGAGCTAAGGCCTAAGGCCAGCCTTTGCATGATGTGTGGCTTGCCACTGACTTCCACCGAGCTGTTTTCGCGGATCATGGCCGCAACATCCGAGCTGAACTTGCCAGTGCGGAGCTGCGAAAAGTCAGACGTCTCCCATTCTCGGCCGTCCACTCTTGGCCACTCGCGGTTCGCACACGCGGCCCATTGCTCGTCGGTGAATGTGTCTTCAAATTCGCGGGTTCCCACTGTCAATAGGTGGGTGTTCATGCTCAGTCCGTGGTTGCCCAAGCTTGCCTCGGAGAATAACTTCAATCCCCTGGAGTCTTCGTCGACAACGAGCAGCACGTCTCTGCCATGTGTGTGGAGGTACTGGGCAAACCGGAGCGCGCCATCGTTGTTGTCGCACGGCCAGATTGCGATTCCACACGCCTGCAGATGCCGGCCGGTTGCTAACTTGAACAGCACGGGAAATGCTCGGCTCTCGGTTGCACCTTCGACCCCGACAAACAGACGTTCATGGAGCAGAACGGTGTTCCTCAGGCCGAGAGACGCGGCAATCGCACCTAGGTGCGCACCGACTTCGGTGTCATCGGCGATCTTCTCTGCGACGGTTCGACTTTCTTCGTGCCGCAAGTGCACGACCTTCGAGATATCGACTCCATCAATAAGATTCATCGAGTGTGTAGCGACAACGACCCGAACATTCGGAAGCGCTGCCTGGTCGTCCAGCAGCTTCATGAAGCCGCGCTGGTTCCGGTAATCCAGATGTGTGTCCGGCTCGTCATAAAGCAATATGGTGTCTTCGCCAGATCCGCTCATCAGGTCGGCGTTGAATTCCCATACTGCCAACGCGATTCGACGAGAGCGACCGGTTCCCGACTGCCCAAGGTGGACCTGTTCTCCGCGAGCATTCCGGGCACTAACCTCGACGGACTTCAGCCCACTGTCCAGCCGAATGTTGGGGTGAATTTGGATCTCGCCGATGTCGCTGCACTTTTCTTTAATGTGGATACGCAGCGCCTCAGCATCGGCGACCACGCAATCCTGAAGTGCCTCAGTTACTTCCGTCAGACTTCCCTTGATGTTCTCGTCTTCGGTGTGAGCCGCATATGACGTCCGCAACGTCGCAAAGATGGCATCTTCGGGATTCTGCGTCGATGTTGCGTCAAACCGTTGAACACGCGGAAGCGCCCGCTTCACCTCAGCAGGCGCCGGCACCCACTCATCGACTTTCTCGGCCGTTGCGGCCCGTTCCTCAAGCCGCGTAACAAGATCCGCCTTCAGGCCATCTTGTGACAGGCCCAGGCTGCCTAGCCTGAACTTCAACGTCTTCACATCTTGCGCGCCAATATCTTTCAAAGTCGCGTCGACGGGCACAGCAGTGAGAACCTCCAGCGCCGTTCCACTCTCACGGTAGACGCGTCGCATCCTTACCTCGGATGGGAGCGACAACTCCGTCTGCTCTTCGGCACGAAGGTTGAATACTCCCTCCACGGAAGTCTCGCTTACCCGCGTTGGGTTGTCATCCGGGCCAGGGTCGCCATATGTGCGATCACGATCTGTCAGCTTGAGCGCGTCGAGTAGGAATGCAACCGCGTCGATGACAGCGCTCTTGCCGGCGTCGTTATGACCAGCCAAAATCGTTGGTGATCCCACAGGTATTTCAAGGTTGGCCTCGATCGATCGAAATCCGCGAATAATGACCGAGTTGAGTAGCACTAAATTTCCAATCTCATTTCGTCATAGGGTTGGGGCCGGCCCCTGCATGATAGGCGGAGCCTGGTGAGGAGGTTGAGGCGTCACAATCATCGGGCCGGGCAGAGGTCGCCGTGGCAGACTCTCCGCTATGGCGATTCGAGTCACATTTGCGAGTGGAAAAGAAACCTTTTACGACGACGGCACGTCGTGGGAGGTCGAGCACGGCGTTCTTAAGCTCGGCTCGCGCTCGCGGCCCGGCACCTGGGACAACCTTGTATCGCCCTCTGCGTGGCACTTCATCGACGCCGACGCGGAGGAGTGACCCCAAACGTGAGCAGTTATGACGCATCGCGTCCGCGCTGCTTTCGTACGATGACGCATTGAGGATAGTCCGCACCCATGGCAAGCTGGCGCCGTATCGATTCCGCGACTGTCTTCCTTAACTTGTGCGTTCGTCAGGTCCGTGCGCAATGCTGGCGGCCGTAGGCTGAGCTACCGTGGCGACACCCGAAGCGATCCAGCGGTGGCGAAGCGTGCTGCTGGACATCGAGAAATTGGACGGCCTTCAGCGCGGCCAAGAAATCCGTGCGCAGTTGAGCGCACCCGCGGCCACCGCCAATTGGCGCATCGTCAACGCAACCCCTGTCTACGGCACTGTTCGGGGATTTCTCACGAGCCTGGTCAACGATTTGTGGTCCGTTGATCCACCGGTGGATGCTGCACTGACGGCAGTACTGCTGCCGGTCAGGGATGCAGCCATGCGATTCACTCCATTCGAACCCCTTCTGCCGCAATGGGATCAGTATTCCACGACGGTCCGAGCTGCGCGCCAGGCGCTGGAAACACAGCAATTCGGGGCGCCGACCGTGGACGAGATAATCAACGAGATGATGTTGTCTCTCAAGACATCTCTGCTGCTTTCCAGCACCGCCGTCGTCGGGTCTTGGAAGGTGATTGCCGAAGAAATAACCAGGCGATACCTGAGTTTCGCGGCTCCCTTCGCTATGCCGCTGCGCTACTACGATTTCGAGTCGAAAGAGATGGTCGACCAGCCCTCCGCCACCACGCTCAGCCTGGCTGCGATCAAAGCCATCATCGACCCGGAACGTAACGACGAGATGCAATTATCGCAACCGCCTGGCATGAAACAGTTTGCGGCACAAGTCATTGTGGACTTTTACACGGACTGGGAAGAGCACTATCGGGTGGAACTCGCACGGGCGCATCAGTGCGAGAAGTACGACTTTCAGATCAACTATTTTGGCGACCTCGGCAAGCTACGGCACGACTATGTTCACAACCGCGGCATATGCAGCAACTCGGCGCACTGTAACACGTTAAAGTGGTTCAGTAAAGGGGATTTGATGATTCCGAGCCCAGCGAACTACGTCGAACTGCTCACAAAGTTTCCCGCTGATGAATTGCGGCGCAAACCTTCTCGTGTTGACAGTGGAACCGAACAGGTGAAGGGACGTGCCGAAATTCCGATCTTGCGCGAATTCGAGAAGGTCGCCCGCGACGTGCATGGGGGTGTCGGCCCAGCCCTGAACGAGGCACTTGCAGCGTGGACTAAGAAGAACAGCCAACAGGGGTAACCCCCCGATATGGCATAACCGCAGGTCAGGGAATAATCCGGCCTCAGCCAACGTTATGCCATGGGTAGGAACCGCTACGGAATAGGACGAGGATGCTCTACTACGCCAACGGTGGGCCGGGTCCAGCGAGCAAGCTGCTGAGGGTTGATGCACCGGAGGGCGGCGACTTCGCCGCTTGGCGGTGCGCCCCGGCGCAGCGCTGGCGGGTCAAAGGTGGCTGGAAGCCAGACGACGAAGCCCAGCACAAAATCCTGATGACCGGCGATTTCTTCATGATTGATGAGTCGCAGGTCGCGCAGGTTCAGGAAGAGATGCGCGCGGATTACGCAAGGTTCCATTGACGTTGAGCGCCAGCAGAATTTAGCCCTCAGTTCGCCGGGGGCTTTCTCGTAAACCCTGCGCCGGCGGTGTTAGTTAGCCCACCTTCGTTTTGGATACCGTTATTTTGACGGGCTAACCAGAGAACCGCCAGACCATCGGCCGGTGTCTCTACCCCGGGCGGCCCTGGTCGGCCGTCAGCGGCCCCCTCAGGCGCAGCGCGGGGCCGTCAGGCTCAGGTAAACAGGGCCTCACGTTCGTCGGCCGTGAGGTCCAAGGCTTCCGGCGCGGCAGCACCCACAGCCCGCGCCTGCGCGATCTTGCGCGACGGCTCGCGTTTTGGGTGGCGCGCTCGCCGGGCGAAGGCGTTCCCCACGAATCACATTGACCTCAGGCTCGCCAGGACGGGCGAAGCAAGGAGCGTACCCGGCGCGGGCGTCGACAACGTGCGGGCCGCTATCACCGTCAGACATCGCGATGCTGTTGGCCTTGCCCGGAAGAATGTTACTGAGTGCCATTGCGCCCCAGCCTCTCTCGCTAATCAACCTTCATCAGACCCCGTACTCTCGGGCCAGGTCGAACTTGGCCTGAAAGTAGGCGTGGTCGCAGTTCGGGAAATACCGCGCCCGCTCGTAGGTGGAGCGGGCGGCGTTAAACGCCTCCGAAGCATCCACCACGTCATCGGGATACACAGTCAGATACCGCGGCGCCGGGTCGCGGCCAAGCCCGTCCAGCGGCGGCGGCAACCCTGCCGGCAGCTCATACCACCTGCATTCGATCGGAGCGCCTGCACGCGCAGCGGCCAGCTGGTCGGCCTCGTCGGCGGCAGCGACCTCCCACGCGGCCAACGCGTCGGCGTCAGCCGACACCTCCAACCAACCGCCGCGACGCTCCTGGGCCTCACGCAGGCAGACGATGGCCAGCACACGCTGGTAAAGCCCGGGCACGCGAGGACGCCGGTCGACGGTTTCGACGGCCGCGCGCGACTTCCTGTTAGCCAATGTCGGCATCCTTCTGCATGTGCCGCACCCGCCACCGCGCGTTGGCGGCCTTGACCTTGGCCGGGTTCTTCGTGCCTTCCTCAAGGCTGATCGCCGACAGCAGCCGGGCCAGCACGGCACGCTGCCCCCGAACCTCCGCCAGCAACGGATGAGCGCGCGGCGGACCGCCCTTCGTCGCCGGCGCGAATACCAGCCCGTCGTCATCGATGCGTTGCTGCGCGGCGGCGATGATGTCGGCGGTCGCGCGGATCTCCGCGAGCAGGCCTTCCTCGCGCGCGTCGGGCTCCAAGCCTTTGCCGTCCAGCTCGGCGCGAATCTTGGCGACCAGCTCATCGCCCGCGCCAGTCACCGCCGCGGCCTGCAGCTTCGTCACCGACCGCAGCGGGCGGCCACGGTCGCGACCCGTGGGTAAAAGCCCACCCTTGCGGAGTTCGGCGACGTCGCGCTGAACCTGGCTCTGGCTGCACCCAAACTCGGCGGCCAACCGGTGCTGCGGCACCGAGGGGTCCTCGGCCAGCCGGCGCCCGATCGCCTCCCGGCGCAGGTCAGGGCTCATCCCACTCATAGAGCCCAATGGTCGCACAGGCCGGCGCCCCCAATGACGCGACGACGACCGCAGCGACGTATCGGGCGGTCCAGTCGGCAACCAGTCTTGCCCGGTGAGCGGCTCGTTCGCTGCCCCGCAGAACGGTTTTTGCTGCTGCATTACAGCCAGCCGGAATCGGTGTTTCGGCCATGGCGCGGCGACCCCCTGGGGGAGGGGTGGTCCCCCCTGGGTATGCCTCTGACCTGCGGATATGGTGAGGGTCGGATGGGTGTCGGGAGTGGTGGTCAGCGGCGTGATGAGGTGGTCTTGTTTGCTGTAGGCCGGACGGTCTTTGCTGTACGTGGATGGTGAGCAGGTGTCGGTGAATGGTGCTGTGGCGCAGTGCTGCTCAACTGTGGAATTTTCCACAGTTGGCTTCGCTTGCGGGACGGCCTAATTCAGACCGGCGGGGTAGTGGATATCCGTAACGCGTTGCCAGGTTTGCGGTATCGGCGGATGGTGCGCTCAGGTGCGGAATTATTCCGCACCTGGTGAGCAGGTGGCAGCAGTGCCGCGATGGTCGCAGGCGATAGCTTGGCCGTTGAACAGGCCGCACTACCTCGGATATCTCGCCGCCCAAACCACACGTGCCCGTCATCACTGACGGTAATACCGCGTGTGGTCAATCCGCTTCGCGGTGATCGGGGCACACGTGCTCGCTGGCGAAGCGCATCAACTGCTCGTCATCGCCGTACTCGACAACACCACACTGGTCGCAGAAGGCACCGTTCTCTGCGGTAGCGCCGTCAATGGATGGTCCGGCCGGGGAGGGTGCGGCAAGAGGCCGCGAAGACGATGGTCGTCGGCCGGTCGTCATGCTACGCATGGTCGGTGCTGATCGGATGGTGCTCACTGGATGGTGTCCGTCCCTCAGCCGGGTATCGGCCCGGCCTGATACTGCTGTTCGTAGAAGTCGGCAGGCCAGCTTTCATAGAGGTTCGGCTCCGTCCGCAGCACGCAGTTGCCCAGATGGGCGAGATGCAGTATCAGCTCTTCGAGCTGCCCGTCGTCGTGGGTCGTGTAAAAGCCGACGTGCTCCCAGAATTGGGTCCAGTCGCCGTTGAAGGCACCGTCATGGACCAGGCGGTGGGCGTCCTCGTGTTCGCCGGGCACCAGGTTGGACATGCGCACCTTCAGCCAGCGGTCGTCGTGCTGGTTGTGGGCGGCCAGCTCGCAGACGAACAGCGCCATATGGGCGAGCAGGGCGGCGATGGCCTCGCGGCCGTTGCACGCGTCGGCGGTGTAGTCGGCAATGATGGCGTCGCGGCCCGCGGTGTTGGCGGACTCGACGCAGCGCACCAACTGCACGGCGTCACGCGCGGGCCTCATGCTTCGAGGCCCGGCGAAGCGACGCTCGTGGATGGTCCGGCCGCGATCAGCACGGTCGGTGTCACCCGGTAGAACCTGCGCCGGCGCCGGCAGTAGCCCAGCCCGCGTAGGTGGTACTTGAGGCTGGCCGCGAGCTCAACGGCCGCGAAGATGTGGACCGCCAGCGACACGGCCAGCGCGATACCCAGCACCTGCTCGACGTTCACCGCTTGTCCTCGGCCAGCTTCGCCAGGATGCGAACCACGGGGCCGTCTAACGGCCGCAGCTTCGACTGGCGAGGGTCCTGCCGCTTGTTCTTGCGCCCCATCAGCCCTGGCCTCGGGTGAACTGGCTGCCGCTGGCCTGTTGATTTGCGACATTGCCCTTCTGTGTCGCAAGCCCCGACACTGCGTCAGACGCGCCCGTCGAGGTCGAATCCTGATCTACCCCAGGGATTTTCGTCTCGCCACTGGCAGCAGCGAACGCGGCTGCGTCCTTCGCGCCAGTTTGATTGTCTGCCATAATGTCTCCCTTCGTCGTGGTCTTCTCGGATCACCAGGGCTTGCCTGGCGAACGCCGTGCTGGCGGCGCTGGTGCCCCCCGATCGGCGAAGTGGTTGCCGCGGTAGGCCTCCATGACGGTCATGTCGGCCGGCACGGGCTGCTGCGGGACTGGGCCGTACGGGACAGCCGCAGACACCGCGGCAGTCGACGGCGGAGCCGGCGGCGGTGAGGTACGAGCTTTCCAATCGACTGCGGCCTGCGCGAGATGCCAGATGTCAAGGGGCGAGTCGGCAGTCTGCAGCAGCCAGGCCGGGACGGCGGTCTCCCGCGACACAGCCTCGATGAACTCCGGGTTTACGTCAGACATGCCGAACCTTTTGCGGTGGTTTGGAACCGCGGCGCGGGGCCGGGCGCAACGGCCGCGACCCGAAGCAGCACGAGGCGCACCGTTGCGGCGCAACGGGCCCCCGCGCCGCGGGCCGCCCAGGGCGCGTGTAGTCCACCGGCCACGAGGAAGCCGGCGGTCGGAAAGCCGCCCTGGACGGTGATCATGTCAGCCGACTGGGCTGCTCGTGCCGCCCTCGTAGGGGCGCGCCGTGATGCCCGGAGCGTACGGGTCCACCAGCTCCGGCGCGGGTGTCCCAGCCGCGAACGCCTTCACCAGTGCGTTGTGGTTCGCGGCCAGCACAGCCAAACGCTTGCCCTTCAGCGCGGCGTCAGCACGGAGGTCATCGACGCCCGGAATACGTTGCGCCAGAGCATCATTCAACCACACCGTGGGTGCGCCCAGGCTCTCAAGAAGAGACGGTAGCTCTTCGGTCAGCACCGCCAACTGCGCCGGGTCCGCGTTCGCAATCGCGGCCCGCGCGGCGGCAACCACCTTCGTGGTGTTGCCCTTCAGCGAGGCCAGGATGCGCTCGACGCGGCAAAGGTAGCGGTCGGCCGCGAGCTGCGAGCCGACGTCGTCGCCGACCTTCTGCCCACCCACCGCGGCAAAGACTTTCGCCTGCGCCTCGGCGGCGTGTGCCTTCGCGGCGTCGAGGGCCTGAGGCAAAGCCACCGCCGCGTCGGAGACCGTGAAGAAATTCGCGCTGTCCCGGCGGTCCTCCGGGTGGACGTTCGGGCTGAATGACCGCCGCCACGTGTGGTATTGGTCGGCGGCGGCTCGCTGGATTCTGGCGGCATGCTCGATAGGGTCGCCGCCACCAACGGACCGGGCGTCGAACGGCGGCAGCGGCGGCGGGGACGCCCTCTTCGCCGGAGCGGTACCTGGAAACGTCATAAGTTTTCCTCCTTGAGTGATTGAATCAGGTTGTGCTGTAACGGCATTCGTACGCCATGCCACGATCATGCGGGCTCGATTCGGCGGCCATCGGGGGCCGGACCCGCACCACGAGCGCGGCCCAGTCGTCCTCGTCCAAGGAAGCGAGGTATTGCTCGACTGCCAATTGCAGGTCACTCACGACCGTCTTCCCTCCGCGTATTCGATAACCACGGCTTCGCGGAACAGCCACCGGCCGCCGGCAATCTGCCCGTCCAAGTCGGCCGCTCGGCGCTGCACCTGACGCTTCGACCAACCCAAGAGCGCCGCGGCGTCGGGCGAGCCGATCCACTTGTCCACCACTTCCGATTGTTCGCCTTCGGCGACGTGTTGGGGTCGCGTGCGCGCCGCGCGGACCGCGGCGTCGAGGCGGTCGTAAAGCGCGCGAAGCCACGCAGGCACGGGCTGCCCGCACCGCCGTCGGCCCCGCACAACCTCGCTGACGCAGTAATACGCGCCGTGGACATCGCCATCGCTCAGCCCCGATCGACTCATGCGTCCAGCTCCCGGGTCGGCTCGCTGAAATCGCGGGCCGCGCCGGCGCGTTCGTCCACGCAGGTCGAGCAGGCCCGGACTCCGTCGCTGCGGATGAACACATTGGCACCCGCCAGCCGGTGGCCACTTGGGCACCATCTGCGTCTAACACCGTGCCGGATGGCGTCTGCAGCGTTGTCGCGGCGAGATCCATAAGCCAGGTTGCAGATCCAAAGATTGTTCGGGTCGTCGTCCTGGTGGCACACCACCTGGCCGGGCCACGGGCCGCCGAGGTACGTCTCTCCCATAAGTCGATGGACGGCGACGGTCCGGCCGCCCAAGCGCACGGAGGGGTATCGCCCCGACGCGGCCAGGATTCGGCCGGTGCGCCGGTTGCGGACCCTCCCGAAGGTGGAGACGTCGTAAGAGTCCTCGAAGCCCCACGCCGGCAGCCACACCTCCGCGCCGAAATGCTGGACCTCCACGCCGCTGTAGAACAGGATCGACCAGCCGGCGGCATGGCAGCGGTCGCAACAGCAAACGCCGTCAGGGACGGGCTGGCGGCACATGCCGCACCGCCTGCCAAGTTGATCCTGACCCATCATATCGCCGGCTCTTCCTCGGTGATGTCCGGCTCAGCCGCCGCTGCCGGGTTTGCGGCGGCATTTGCTCGGACCTTGTCGAGGATGTCCTTGACGTTGTCGGTGTAGCCGTCCGTCTTCTCCGTGGGCGCGCCATGGGGAGGGTCCGGTTGCACATGATCCTCGACGGGAGTCGGGGGTTGCGGTTCGTTTGCTGGCGGGCCGGAATTGGTGTGCGCCGGGTCCATCCCGTTGATTGGTGGGGTGGACCCCTCGGAACGGTGAAGATTCGACGTTTCCCCAGCTCGGCTGTCAGTGTCCGGTGGTGTTGGGGGGGACACGGTCCCCCCTTGTCCCTCCCAAGAATCCGCAGCTCGGGCGTGGGGGACAACGGGGGACGGGGGGGACGCGGTATACCCTTCTCCGCGTTGCGTTGGCACCTTGAAGGCAGCGCCCTCGTCGATCAATTCGGTGATTGCTGGGTCGAAGTAATCGCGGCGCAGATCCCCGCGCAGCGTGTGGCGCAGATCATTCTTGGTGATCACCTCGCCCGGGGACAACTTGGCGAGGTGCCCGGCGAGCGAACGCTTAGCGCGGTTGAGTTTGCTGCCCGACACGTATTCATCGTGCGCGACAGCATCGGCGGCCTTCGCGATCCGCTCCCGGCGGCGCTGCTCATCAGCGGCCCGCTGGATACCAGCCCGCGTGACCCGCGACACCTGCATGATGCGGCCAGCAATCTCCCAGTCCTCGTCGTTCACCTCGTCACGGCCGGCGAGAACCATTAGGCCGCACGCCACCTTGAGGCGGGTCAGCAGGGCGTGGCCGTCGAGCGGGTCGACGTCCGGTGCGCCCCGGTGAAGGCCAACTTGATGGCTGTCCATGGCCTCCTGGACCGCGTCACACACCTTGAGGTCGACCTTGGCATCGCCTGCAGGAGGGTCGGGAAGCCAGGGAACGGTAATGCCGCGAGGCTTCACCGGGTCCGGCCGCTCTACGGGCATCTCAGGGTCCAGCGTGGGCATCCACAGGAAGCGTTGCGGCGTTCCGCCATCCGCGCCGGCCAGTAACACCTTGGCCCGCAGCGGCTGCACCCCCACGATCAGGCCGGCGCGGTAGGTCAGCGCCTCGACGCGGGTCTTGGTGTCCTTGTTCGCGTTGCTGAAGCCGAGGCCCTCGCCCATAAACATCTTCCGCAGCTCGGCCTCTAGGGTCTGGCCGCGACGGGCGAATAATCCTGCGAGGGTGTCGATCTCGCTCGCAATGAATAGGGCTGTGCACTTGCCCTTGTCCATCTCCATCAGCGTGCGTGCGATGCCCTCGCCGCTGCCGGGCGAGAATTCGGGCGGCGGATCGGCCGGGTTAAGGTTCCGGTCCCAATATTGGATGGCGTCACGGCCGGCGTGCTCGCTTGCGCCCTTGCCTTCGCCGGGGCGGCCGACCATGGCGACGTTCAAGTTGATGGCGACCCTGCCTCCGATGGTCGGCGGCAGCACGACGTGCGGGGGGATTTGGCATGTTGCCCGTACCAGCGCGACGCCCAGCGTGGAGAGCGGGCCAGTCCTTCGGGATCGGGCGAAGTCGCGTATGTGGGCGAGTTCTTCCCGCGCCCAGATGTCGTCGGCGGTCATGCGACCACCCGCTTGGCCCATGCGCTCGCGGTCGCTGCGGGAACAGCCGCCGTGTTCTCCGCGTTCTCCGCGGTCGAGCCGGAGGACGTGTCCTCACCCCCGCGCGGGGTGTTCTCCGCGTTCGCCGCCTCGATCCGCGCGTCCTCGCCCAGCGTGGTGTTCTCCGTGTTCAAGCCGACCGGCATCACCCGCTTTGCCCACGGGTGTGCGGCGATGAACTCGGCGCGGTCGCGGTTGGCCTTGGCGATGGCCGGCCAGTCGGCCGCCGCTGCAATGGCTCTTGACGCGTCGGCTTCGGCGGTCTGGGACGCGCTGATGCCGTAGGCGGCGGCTTCGGCGGCGTTGAGCACCGCGGCCAGCTTGGCGGGATCGTTTTCGCTCAGGCGCAGCCAGGCGGGTGTGCCCAGCGGTGGGCCTGAGAGGTCCAACGCGCCCAGGCGGCGGCGCTGACGATTGATGTAGTCATGCACGGCCAGCCATGCGATCTGTCGGTTAGCGGCGATAGGATAGTTGTCGTTGTCGTGGATGGATGACTGATGTTGTGCGGGGGCCGGGCCTTGTTCCGGCCCTTCGCCATCTCTAGGGCCGGGTGACCTGTCCTTGAATTCCATTGTCGTTCAATGCCTTTCATCTATCTGTGCCCGCCTCTCTTCGGGTTGTGGGATGTGTGGTGCGTCCTGCCGCTGTCACGGAATGCTGTTACGCGGGCCTCGCCGGGCGCTGGCCCGCCGTGCTTCCCGTCTCCGTGACGTTGTTGATGAAGTCGACGATCGATTGCTCGGGGATGAGCCGGCGGCGCCCGACTTTCACCGATCGCAGCGTCCCGTTCCGCATGAGCGCGAAGACGGTGGAGCGTCCGACGCCTAGGCGTTTCTGCACGTCGGGGATGTCGTGCAGCGCGGCGGGTCTGGCGGCGTCAGCCACCAATCTGGCGACCTCTTCCCGGAGTTGTTCATCGGTGGCCATGCTGTTGGATCTCCTAAATGTGTTTCCGTAATGCGTACAAGGGCGTACACTGGCTTACTGTCATGGTGAGCGTACTCCTGCATTTGTTGCCATGCTGGAAGGTGTTTCATGCCGAGAGTTGAGCAATCTGCAAAAGAGTGGCAAAAGAGCCTGTCCCACAGAGTCGGCGTCGCCGTGCGCGAACGCCGGCACACGTTGAAAGTCAGCGCGGCCGACCTGGCCAGACGCACGACGGAACTGGGCTATCCGATCAGCCGCGTGGCCATCGGGAAGATCGAGAATGGGCACCGCGAAGGCAAGATGGACCTCGCCGAGTTACTGGTGCTGGCGGCTGCGTTAGCAATCCCACCAGTCATGCTGATCTATCCCGCGTTGCCGCATGGCTCCGTCGAGGTGTTGCCGGGCTTGGAAGTCGATTCGGTGGACGCCCTTGAGTGGTTCGTCGGAGACAGCCCCAAGTTGGCGTTCCGCATGACTGAGCGGTTCGGTACGACGCAGCAACAGGTTGTGGATGTCGGGGAGTCGCTGGTGCTGGCCCGTGAATTGAAGGGCATCGAGGCCGAGTTGGCGCGGGTTCGTGGACTACAGCAGCAGCTTGATAGCGATGAAAAGGCCAAGGCGGCTGATGGGTTGGACGGCGGGCGGTTCGCCCAAACGCTGAAATCCGCTATCGATGCCAACGAGCGGTCACGCCGGCACACTATCCGCCTCATGCAGTCGTTGGGTCTGCCAGTGAGAGAAGAGGATTTATGAGACAGCAGCTGCCGCCACAGATCACGAAGATCACGACAACTGACCGTAAAACGGGGAAACCTGTTGTGCGGTACCAACTTCGGGTTGATGGGGGTGTGAACCCGGCGACCGGCAAGCGCCAGCAGGTGCGGCGACGGTACAAGACTGAGGCCGAAGCGCGGCGCGCGCTGGCCGCCATCTCCGACGAGGCGGTCAACGGCCGGTTCGTGGCCCGCGCTGCGGTCACCGTCGAGCAGGTGTGCGCGCAGTGGTTGGCGGGCCGCCACAATCTGCGTGCCTCGTCGAAGTCGAAGGTGGCATATGATTTGGCGCCGCTGCGTGAGCGGCACGGTGACATGGCGGTCCAGCGGCTCAACAGGCGTCACATCGATGATCTGGTGGCCGATCTGCTGGCCGGTGGCACCAAGACCGCGAAGGGCCGGACACGGCGGCCGTGGGGCGCCGACGCGGTCAACAAGGTCATCGCCACCATCGCCCAGGTGCTCGACGACGCCCAACGTCAAGGGCTGGTGGCGCGGAATGTGGCCGAGCACGTCGACCGCGTCAACCGCCCACACAAGGTGGTCGAGACCTACACAGAGGCCGAAGTGCAGAAGCTGCTGGGCGTGATCTCCGATGACCGGCTCGCGCACGCATGGGAGTTGGCGTTGTCGGGGATGCGCCGGGGCGAAATCGCCGGCCTGCGATGGGCTGATGTCGACTTGGACGCCAAGACGCTGGCCATCGTGAACAACCGAGTCAGCGCGGGCGGTGTGACCGTGGAGAACGATCCCAAGTCCGCGACGTCGCGCCGGACGTTGCCGCTGCCCGAGCGGCTAGTGACGGTGCTCAAGGCCGCGAAGACCCGCCAGGCTCGCGAGCGGCTGGCGCTGGGCGCCTCCTATCGATCCGGTGCCTACGTGGTGTCAAACGAGGCCGGAGACCCATATTCGCCGGCCGTGTTGTCGCGGTATTGGCGTGAGACGGTCGAGGCGGCCGGCCTGCGGCATATCAAGCTGCATGCCGCACGGCATACGTGCGCGACGTTGATGCACCTTCAAGGCGTGCCGGTCGCGGTGATCGCGGCGTGGATCGGGCATAAGGACGCGTCGTTGACGATGAAGCTGTACGCCCATTCCCAGGCCGAGGCGTTGAAGGCGGCCGGGGCGAGTTTGGACAGGGTTGTGTCATCGTGTGTCACCGAGCATCGCGGCAGGATGTGAAGTGAGGCATACGCGCTGGTCAGGGGTGGAGCCGATGACGGGAATCGAACCCGCGTATTCAGCTTGGGAAGCTGATGTTCTGCCATTGAACTACATCGGCACTTCTCGCCAAGGAAGGCTAGCACTCGGCGCCGGACGGAGGGCCAGGAACTCGTCGACGTGGGGGCGCAGCGCGCCGCTGTGCTCCGTCGCGCCGAAACGCAGTCATTCCTCAAACAAATTCATATAGCCATATTTATTATTTCGTTATCGCACCGTAATCTGCTCTGGATGGGTCGACACCAATTAGCCAGGAAGCGACGCAAGCCGTCGGTGGCCCTGGCTGCAGTGCTGGTCCCCGCCGCAGCGTTCTTCGCGGTGTCCGCGGATGTCGCCCCATTCGCGCCCCACATCGAAGCCAAGCCCGTTATCAGCGACCCCGCTCCCTGCTGCGCGCAAATCGTGACGGCGGCGTCGAATCGGCTCATCAAAGGATTCGCCGACGGTGAGCCCGCCGCGGCGTCGCGGTATCACACTCGGGCCCGTTTCCTGACCGCCGACGTCGCACCGGAACGGGGCCTGCAGGTCCGGACAATCCTCACCGCGCGCAGCATCACCGCGGATTTCCCGCAGATCCACGAAATCGGGGGAGTGCGACCGGATCCGCTGCCGTGGCACCCCCTCGGCCTGGCGCTCGACGTGATGATTCCCAACCCGGAGTCGGCCGAGGGCATCGCGCTGGGGAATGCGATCGTCGCCTACGTGCTGCACAACGCCAACCGGTTCGGCATCCAGGACGCGATCTGGCGGGGCGTCTACTACACGCCCGACGGGGCCCAGCCGAGCCGGCTGGGCCACTACGACCACGTGCACGTCACGACCACCGGCGGCGGATATCCCACCGGCAGCGAGGTCTACCTCCGCTGAACGTGACGGGCAGCCGGTTAGGCTCGTCGCGTGCTGCTCTCCGATCGCGATCTCAGGGCCGAAATCACCGCCGGGCGGTTGGGCATCGAGCCGTTCGAGGAAAGCCTGGTGCAGCCGTCCAGCATCGACGTGCGGCTTGACTGCATGTTCCGGGTGTTCAACAACACCCGCTACACCCATATCGACCCGGCCAAGCAACAGGACGAGCTGACCACCTTGGTCGAACCCGCCGCCGGCGAGCCGTTCGTGCTGCATCCCGGCGAGTTCGTGCTCGGTTCGACGCTGGAACTCATCACCCTGCCCGACGACCTGGCCGGGCGCCTGGAGGGCAAGTCGTCGCTGGGCCGCCTCGGCCTGCTGACTCACTCGACCGCCGGGTTCATCGACCCCGGCTTCAGCGGTCACATCACCCTGGAGCTGTCCAACGTCGCCAACCTGCCGATCACCCTGTGGCCCGGCATGAAGATCGGTCAGCTGTGCATTCTGCGGTTGACCAGTCCCGCAGAACACCCGTACGGCAGCACGCAAGTAGGGTCGAAGTATCAGGGCCAGCGAGGACCGACGCCGTCGCGCTCCTATCAGAACTTCATAAGGTCTACATAGGTTCTCAGGGGCTCTTACGCACCGCTGGTGCGCGATACTTAGTTAGCCATGGTTTTTTCCTCCGCCTGGCCTTGGCTCATCTGCAATACCTTTGGAGGGGTTTGTATTGGATATCGTGCTCGGGGTGTCGATGGCACCGTCATCGATCCAAATGGTCGTCCTGGAAGGCGAATACGCCGACGGCGCCACGGTAGAAGAGGACACGTTCGACGTCGCCGACGTCGACGACGCTGCTACGACGACCGGGCCCGACCAAGTGATCTCCGCCATCCTGGGCACCCGCGAGGGCGCGGTCGATGCCGGCCTCGAGCTGTCGTCGATCGGCGTGACGTGGACCGATCACCTCGAGGCCGCGGCGTTGCGCGACGCGCTGACCGCCCACCGGATCGACAACGTGATGCTGGTTTCGGCCTTCCTGGCCGCGGCGGCGCTGGCGCAAAACCTCGGCGGCGCAATGGGTTACGAGCGTACCGCCGTGCTGCTGGTGGAACCCGACACCGCGACCCTGGCGGTCGTCGAGACCTCCGACGGGTCCATCCCCGACGTCTACAAACAACAGATCCACGCCGAGTCCTACGGTGAGGCCGCCGAGCAGCTCAGCGCCATGGTGGCCGGGATGGAGAAGCTGGAACTGCTGCCGGGTGGGTTGTTCCTGGTCGGCTCGGGCATCGACGTCACGCCGCTGCAGCCGGTGTTGCAGGCGACGACGTTCCTCGACGTGAGCGTGGCCGAGGAGCCGGAGACGGCGCTGGCCCGCGGCGCGGCGCTGGCGTCCGCGAACGCGCCGCTGTTTGCCTCGTCGACCGCCGCACTGGCCTACGCGCAGGACCCCGGCACCGGCGCGGTCGACCAGCACTCGCTTCCCGAGTACCTCTATGTCCCGTTCGGGCAGGAAGCCGGCGACGACGAGCTCGCCTACAGCGCGGTGGGTGACGACGACGCCGATTCTCCGACCGTCGTCATCGAAAAGCTCTTCCTTCCCGAAGAGACCCAGCCGAAGCGGCGCCCGGCCCTGCTGGTCGGCAGCGGGCTGGCGGTGGTCGGGATCAGCGCGGTGCTGGCGCTCGAGATCGCGTTGGCGATCGGCATCCGCACGACGGGCACCGTCGCCCTGCAGCCCACCCCCGGGCAGCACCTCATCGTCCCCGAGCAGGCGCCGGCTCCCGCGCCGGTGCAGGCGTCCCAACCGCTGTCGAAGATCAGCGTGCCCGCGCCGGCCGCGGCGCCCCGGCCGTTGAGTCCGCCGGCCGCCGCGCCGCTGCCCGCGGTTCCGCCGCCGGCCGCCCCGCCGCTGCCTGCGGCGCCGATTGTTCCGGTTCCCGTGGTGGCTCCCCCGGTACCGGTTCCGGTTCCGGTACCCGTGCACATCCCGGTTCCCAACCCGGTCCAGAGCCCCCCGATGCTGCAGGCCCCGCGGTTGTCCATCCCGCAGCCGGCGCAGCCCCAACCGCCGGTGCACCTGCCCCAACCCCCGCAAGTCGGCGGCACAGTTCCGCAGTCACCTCCGCACCAGACCTTTCCCGGCGAAGGCACCCCTCCCAAGCCGAGCGGTCCCGGCAATTACGGCGGTGGCCACGTTCCGACTCCCGGTGAGAACGGTCCCGGTGGCCTGGGCGGCGGCCATGTCCCGGGTTCGGGTGCCGGTGGTCCGGGTGGCTTGGGTGGCGGTCACGTCCCGGGTTCGGGTGCCGGTGGTCCGGGTGGCTTGGGCGGCGGCCATGTCCCGGCGCCGGGTTCGGGTGGTCCGGGTGGCTTGGGCGGCGGGCACGTTCCGACTCCTCCGGCGGGTGGCCCCGGCGGCGGGTTCGGTGGGTTCGGCGGCGGTCACGCTCCGGCCCCCGGCGAAGGCTTTGGCGGGTTCGGCGGCGGTCACGCTCCGGCCCCCGGCGGCGGGTTCGGCGGGTTCGGCGGCGGTCACGCTCCGGCCCCCGGCGGCGGCTTTGGCGGGTTCGGTGGCGGTCACGGCGGTGGCGGCTTTGGCGGTGGCGGCGGCTTCGGTGGCGGTCACGGCGGAGGCGGCTTCGGCGGCGGAGGCGGCGGACACCGCTGATATAGATCGAGTTGGTCCTTCTCAAATGCCTCCGGAGGTGTCAGGAAGGGATCTGTAACTGATTCCTGTCGGGGTCCGTGTGTTGGCGCACGTGGACCTCTTCCTGACACCCCCCGGAGGTGTTGTTGTGTCTGTGCAAACCGCTCCAGTCACGTTGTCGACGATCGTCGTTGCCGTTGATGTCGGCAAGACTTCGGCACTGTTTTCTGTGACCGATGCAAGTCGCCATCGGTTGCTTGGTCCGTTGGAGTTCACGATGAACCGGTCGGGCTTGTCCGCGGTGGCGGCTCGGGTGATGGCCGTGGTTCCTGCATCGGGGCGTGTCAAGGTCGGCGTGGAGGCTGCGGGCCACTATCACCGTCCAGTGCTGGACTATCGGTGGCCGCCGGGTGGGAGGTGCTCGAACTCAATCCCGCCCATGTCGCCGAGCAGCGCCGGGCGCAGGGCCGGCGGCGGGTCAAGACCGACGTCATCGACGTGGAGGCGATTGCCGAACTCGTGCTGGTCGGGCACGGGAATCCTGTGGCCGATCACGATGTCGTGATCGGTGAAATGAGCGCCTGGGCGGCGCATCGGAACCGACGGGTGGCCACGCGGACCGCGACGAAAAACCAGCTGCTCGGTCAACTCGATCGAGCGTTTCCTGGACTGACCGTGGCGCTGCCCGACGTGCTGGCCACCAGGATCGGCCGGCTGGTCGCCGCCGAATTCTGTGACCCCGCACGGTTGGCTGCACTCGGAGTCAACCGACTGATCCGTTTCGCCGCGACCCGAGACCTGCAGCTGCGGCGCCCGGTCGCCGAGCGTCTGGTCGCCGTAGCACGCGAGGCACTACCCACCCGGGATGCGGTGATCGCCCGCCAGATCCTGGCCGCCGACCTGAACTTGCTGGCTGACCTCGACGAGCAGATCCAGGCGGCCGAGACCGCGTTGAGCGCCCTGCTGCCGCGCAGCCCGTATGCCACCTTGACCACGGTGCCGGGTTGGGGTGTGGTGCGAGTATCCAATTATGCTGCCGCCCTGGGCGATCCGACCCGGTGGCCGGGACCGCGACAGGTCTACCGCGCGTCGGGGCTTTCCCCGATGCAGTACGAATCCGCTCACAAACGCCGAGACGGGGCCATTAGCCGAGAAGGCAGCGTCGCGCTGCGCCGCGCACTGATCGATCTCGGCGTAGGACTGTGGCTGACCGAGCCGGCGGCCAAGGCCTACGCCCTGGGCCTTAAGGCCCGCGGCAAGCATGGCGGAATCATCGCCTGCGCACTGGCCCATCGCGCTACCCGCATCGCCCACGCACTGGTGCGCGACCACATCGGCTACGACCGGACCCGCTGGCACTGACACCCAAGCCCGGACACCGTCGAGGAAGGACACGACGACACCCTTCACACCACCCACCGGCAGTGCCAAGCTCGAGGGACGGGACGAAGGGCCGGATCAGATGCCGTCGCCGCTATGGCGGGCCCACTAAGGGTTACGCCGTGACTAGCTTGGCACCCGGTCCTTCGCCTCCACGGCAGCCCGAACGACGCCAGATGACCCAAACCACGAGGTCGCATACATCAGCGTGGGCGCCCCGCACCCGATCCCCAGCCCATCACCGCCGACAACACCCGCACCCTCAACAGCACCCGCAACCCGGATGCCGACGAACCACGCCTGAACCCAGAACTTGACACGAACTACAGCCAGCTAGTCCGCTTTGCCAACCAACCCACAGCAATCGCGCCGCTCCCTGCCGCGATCACGCGGGTAGGGTCGTGGTGTTGAGGCTGGCCAAAGGATGCCGCCTCACCCGCCAGAATTTCATTGGCCCAGCAACCCGCGCGGGCATGCTGCTACGGCAAGAAATCCCTGGCGATGGACAAATTACCTGTGTTGCCTATGAGGGCATTGAGCAATACAGCAAATCGGGCAGGGGGAGTTTAAGCGGTGGTGGGCATCGTGCTCGGCGTCTCGATGACGCCGACGAAGGTGCGCATGGTGCTGGTCGAAGGCGAAAGCGCCGACGGGGTCACCGTCGACGAGGATTACTTCGACCTCGACACCCAACGCACCGCCAGGCCCGGCACCGCCCCCAATGAGGTCGTCTCGGCCATTCTCGGCACCCGGGAAGGCGCCGCCGACGGCGGCTATCAGCTGCTGTCGACCGGTGTGACGTGGACCGATCACGTCGAAGCGGCGATGCTGCGCGATGCCCTGATCGCACACAAGGTCGAGAACGTCATGCTGGTCTCGGCCTTCATGGCCGCGGCCGCGCTGACCCAGGCCGTCGGCGACGCCACCCATTACGCACGCACCGCGCTGCTGTTCGTCGAGCCCTACAGCGCCACCCTGGCCGTGGTCGATACCGCGGACGGGTCGGTCTCGGAGGTGCGCCGCAGAGTCCTCCCGGAAGACGAGGACCAAGCGGTGGCCGAGCTCGTCGACATGGCCGCCGGCGCCGAGTCGCTCGAAACGCACCCGGAGGGCCTGGTTCTCGTCGGTTCCGGCGTGGACATCCCGCTGATCAAGCCGGTGTTGGAGGCCGCGACCTCGCTCGAATTGTCCGTGCCCGACGAGCCGGAGATGGCGCTGGCGCGCGGTGCCGCGCTGGCGTCGGCGCACGCGCCGCTGTTCGCGTCGTCGACGGCGGCGCTGGCCTACGCCCTGGACCCTGGCACGGGCGAGGTCGATCCGGTCGTCCTCGCGGGCCAGTACCCCGGCCTGCTGCCCGCGTATCAGCCCGAATACCGCAGCCATATCGCGGCCCTGGCCGCAGACGTCGACAAGGGCAAGACCAACGTCGCCTACAGCGCCGTCACGGACGAGGACGCCGACGCGAAAACCGTCATCGGCCTCGACGAACGAGCGCGGCGGCGTAAGTCCTTGCTGCTGGTCAGCAGCTCCCTGGCGGTGATCTTCATCGCCGCGGTGGTGGCACTGGAAATCGCGCTGGCGATCAGCATTCGCCCGACCGTCGCGTTGCGGCCGAGCCCCAACGAGAACATCGTCGCCCCGGCTCCCACACCGGCCCCACCCAACCCCGGGCCACCGGTGCAGGCTCAGCCCAAGATCGCACCGCCGCGGCCGTTGGCCGCGCCGCGCCCGATCGCGCCGCCGCCTGCCGCCGCCCCGGCCATCCCGGTCCTGCCGCCGCCCGTCTTCGTCCCGCCGCCCCGGCTGCCGGTGCCCGGGCTCGGTGGTGGTCATGGCCCGTTCGGTGGCCGCGGTCCGTTCGGCGGCGGCCGTGGCCCGTTCGGCGGTGGTCATGGCCCCTTCGGCGGCGGGCATGGATTTGGCGGCGGCCATGGTTTCGGTGGTGGTCATGGGTTCGGCGGCCACGGTTTCGGCGGTGGTCACGGCTTTGGTCGTCGGTAGCGTTTCGCGGTTCGCGCGCTGGGTTGATTCGGCGCGCTATGGTGGCGGACTGGGGTGTGGCCGCGGCCGGAACTCTCGGTAACTCCGGCTGACTCTCAAATCGCGAGGGCCCGAGACAGTGGCCGTGCAGCTGTCGGGGCCTGGCGCAGCAACCAATTTGGACGATGTGGAGGAGCGGTGGACGTCGTACTCGGCGTGTCTATGGCGCCTGAAACGGTCCGCATGGTGCTCATCGAAGGTGAAGCCGCCGGCGGGGTGACTGTCGATCAGGACGGTTTCGATGTCGCCGGCGATGAAACTCCTGTCGCCGCAGCGAATCACGTCGTCGAGGCCATCCTGGGCACCCGGGACAGCGCCGCCCAGGGCGGCTATCGACTCAAATCCAGCGGAGTCAGCTGGACCGATCCCGTCAAGGCCGCGGCGCTGCGAGACGCCTTGGCAGCACGCAAGATTGAGAACGTGAGGCTGGTCTCGGCGGTCATGGCGGCCGCCGCGCTGGCGCAGGCCGTGGGAAGCGCAACCAACTGGGCGCGCACCGCATTACTCCTCGTCGAGCCGGACAGCGCAACCCTGGCGGTGGTCAACACCGCCAACGGGTCGGTCACCGACGTGCACCGGCACCGCCTGCCCGGTAGCGACGACGCCGCGCTGGCTCAGCTGACCGCGTTGGTCTCGGGCGCCGAGTCGATGGACGCCCGGCCCGACGGCGTATTCCTGGTCGGCTCGGAGGTCGACATCCCGGCGATCAAGCCGAGGCTCGAGGCGGCGACCGCGCTGTCGGTGACCACACCCGAGGAACCCGAGATGGCCCTGGCGCGGGGCGCCTCGTTGGCGGCGGCGAACGCGAAGCTGGGAGCGCCGCGAACCGTCTCGATGCCGGCCGCCCGAACTCCCTCGGCCGCCGCGATCGAGCTCGCCTACAGCGCCGAAGACGACCCGGGCTCCGACGCCCACCCGGTTGCCGAAGCCCCGTCGCGCCACCGGCGCAGCCGCAAGTCGGTATTGGCGATCGCCGCGGTGACGATGGTCTTCGTCGGCGGCCTCGCGGCATTGGCGCTGGCATTGGCCTTCGATATCCGTCCGCACTCCGACCAGCGACCCGACGTCAGCACCAACGTGGTGGCCCCGCAGCATCCGAACGCCGGCCCGCCCGGGCCGCCCCCGCCGTCGGAGGCTCCGGCGGCCCCGCCCCAAGCACCCCCGCCCTCACCGCAACCCTCGCCGCATTCCGGCGACCACCAACACTGGGACGACTGGCTGCACCGCCACCTCGGTACCCAACTTCCACTTCCGCCCCCTTAGCCCCGTCGCGGCCGGGTCCCGAGCCACCGTCGAAGTGCCCGACGAGCGTAAAATTGGGACTTTAGGGGAATAACGGTGGGGACTCAGCGATGTTTCGCGCCACCATGACGTGCGACGAGCCCGCCCCCACCGTGATGGGCTAGCAACCGACTATTGGAGGAGCTTTGGACACCGTACTTGGTGTGTCGATGGCGCCGACGGCAGTCCGGATGGTGCTGGTCGAGGGGGAAAACGGCGACGGCGCGACCGTTGATGAAGATAATTTCGACGTCGCCACGGCCGATGATGCAGCAACGGTAACCGCCTCGGACCAGGTAGTCTCGGCCATCTTGGGGACGCGTCAGGGCGCAGCAGAAGGCGGCTATCAACTGGCGTCGACCGGTGTCACGTTCACCGACCCCCTGGAGGCGGCCGCTCTGCGCGACAAGCTGGCCGCCCACAAGGTCGAAAATGTGATGCTCGTCTCGGCCTTCCTGGCCGCGGCGGCGCTGGCTCAGGCGGTGGGTCACCGGACCAACTACGCGCAGACCGCACTGCTCTACATCGAGCCCGACACCGCGACGCTGGCCGTGGTCGACAGCGCGGACGGATCCATCGCCAACGTGTCGCGGCAGGCTCTGCCCGAGGATGACGAGGCGGCGGTCGCCCAGCTGGCCGCGATGGTGTCCAACGCGGAGAACCTGGAGACCCGCCCGGACGCCGTGTTCGTCGTCGGCTCCGGCATCGACATCCCGCTGATCAAGCCCGCCCTGGAGGCGGCGACCACCCTGCCGCTGACGGCGCCCGAGGAGCCGGATACGGCGCTGGCCCGCGGCGCGGCGCTGGCGTCGGCGCATGCCCCGCTGTTCTCGTCGTCCACCGCGGCCCTGGCTTACGCGCAGGATCCCGGCACCGGTGCGATCAACCCGCTGGCCGTGGCGCCGGGCTACTTCGAAAACCCGGGCGAGGCCGGCGCGGACGGACTGGCGTACAGCGCGGTGCCCGACGACCCGGACGAGTTCTTCACCGGCTCGCAGACCGCCGCGACGGCCCTGGTCGGCGCCGACTACCACGAACGCAGCTCGATCAGGCTGGTGGGAAGCGCGGTGGCGGCGATCTTCGTCATCGGCGTGGTGGCCCTGGTGGTGTCTTTGGCCATCGCCATCCGGCCGACGGCCAACGTGCGCCCCAGCCCGAACCAGAACGTCGTGGTCGCGCCGACCCGGCCGGCTCCTGCCCCCGCGGCTCCAGCACCCGCGCAGGCACCCGCGCCGGCGGCGCCCGCTCCGGCCCCCGAGGCTCCGGCGCCGCAGGCTCCGGCGCCCCAGGCTCCGGCTCCCGAGGCCGTCGCTCCCGCTCCGGCCCCGGCGGCACCCGCCCCGGTCCCGGCGGCGCCCGCCCCCGTTCCGGTGCCGGAGGCCCCCGCACCGGCGCCGGTGGCCCCGCCGCCCCCGCCGCCCGCGGTGGCGCCGATCCCGGTGCCCATCCCGCTGCCGATCCCGGGCCTTGGCGGGCCGGGCTTCGGTGGGCCCCCGGGAGGCGGCTTCGGTCCGCACGGTGGCGGCGACGGAGGGCCACACGGCGGCGGTGGCTTCCCCGGATTCCCCGGTGGCGGCGGCCATGGCGGTGGCGGCTTCGGCGGCTTCGGGGGCGGCCACGGCGGTTTCGGCCGCCGTTAGTGGCCCGCCACAGGCGTCTGCGGCAGCCACCTGTCACCTTCCGTTTGCCTTTCGCTTAGCCCTGCGATGCGGTTAGCTCATCGGGGTGACCTACACCGGTTGTATGCGATGCACCGTGTTCGGCACGGGTTACCTGGGGGCCACCCACGCGGTTGGGATGGCCGAACTGGGACACGACGTGCTCGGGGTCGATATCGATCCAGGCAAGGTCGCCAAGCTCGCCGGGGGTGACATCCCCTTCTACGAACCCGGCCTGCGAAAGCTGTTGAACGAGAACCTTGCTGCGGGCCGGTTGCGCTTCACCACCGACTACGACCTGGCGGCCGACTTCGCCGACGTGCACTTCCTGGGCGTGGGCACCCCGCAGAAGAAGGGCGAATACGGCGCCGATCTGCGCCACGTCTATGCCGTCATCGACACGTTGGTGCCGCGGTTGAGCACCTCGGCGGTGCTGGTGGGCAAATCGACGGTTCCGGTGGGCACCGCGGCCGAACTGAACCAACGGGCCGCAGCGCTGGCGCCGCACGGTGTCGACGTCGAAATCGCCTGGAATCCGGAGTTTCTGCGTGAGGGCTACGCCGTCCAGGACACCCTGCACCCGGACCGGATCGTGCTGGGCATCAAACAGGATTCGACACGCGCCGAGGCCGCCGTTCGTGAGCTCTACGCGCCGCTGCTCGACGCCGGGGTGCCCTTCCTGGTGACAGACCTGCAGACCGCGGAGTTGGTCAAGGTTTCCGCCAATGCCTTTCTGGCGACCAAGATTTCGTTCATCAACGCGATCTCTGAGGTATGCGAGGCCGCGGGGGCCGACGTCAGCCTGCTGGCCGATGCGCTCGGCTACGACCCCCGGATCGGACGCCAATTCCTCAACGCGGGTCTGGGTTTCGGCGGCGGCTGCCTGCCCAAAGACATCCGCGCATTCATGGCGCGCGCCGGCGAGCTGGGAGCCGACCAGGCGCTGACCTTCCTGCGTGAGGTGGACAGCATCAACATGCGCCGCCGCACCCGGATGGTGGAACTGGCCAGCGCGGCCTGCGGCGGCTCGCTGCTGGGCGCCAACATCGCGGTGCTCGGCGCGGCGTTCAAACCCGAATCCGACGACGTGCGTGACTCGCCCGCACTCAACGTCGCGGGTCAACTGCAGCTCAACGGCGCCGCGGTCAACGTCTACGACCCCAAGGCGCTGGACAATGCGCAGCGGCTGTTCCCGACGCTGAACTACGCCGTCTCGGTCGAAGAGGCCTGCGAACGTGCGGACGCGGTGCTGGTGCTCACCGAATGGCGGCAGTTCGTCGACATGGACCCGGACGACCTGGCCGACCGGGTACGCGCCCGCGTCATCGTGGACGGCCGCAACTGCCTCGACGCCGCCCGCTGGCAGCGGGCGGGCTGGCGGCTGTACCGCCTGGGCGCGCCGCGGCCCTAGTGTCGAGGAGAACGGCGGGTATGCCGTCCGAGTAACCTGACGCCCGTGGACTATGCCGGAGCATTTCTTGACGAGAACCGGGCCTTCGCCGAGCTTTTGCAGGATGTCGACGAGTCCACGCCGGTGCCCACCTGCCCGGACTGGACGCTGCGGCAACTGCTGCGTCACGTCGGCCGCGGCGACCGCTGGGCGGCGCAGATCGTGCGCGACAAGCTCGACAGCTACCTCGACCCGCGCACCGTGGAGGGCGGCAAGCCGCCGCCCGACCCCGCCGACGCGATCTCCTGGCTGCGCGGCGGCGCCCAGCGGCTGATCGACGCCGTCGAGCTGACCGGGGTCCAGACGCCGGTCTGGACGTTCCTCGGGTCGCGCCCGGCGAACTGGTGGGTCCGGCGCCGGTTGCACGAGGTCGCGGTGCATCGGGCCGACGCGGCGATCGCGCTGGGCGGCGAGTTCACCCTGGAACCCGATGTGGCCGCCGACGGCATCACCGAGTGGCTGGAGCGAGTCGCGATCCAGGCGGGCGGCAACGGGTCGCCCCTTCCGCTCGAGGACGGTGACACCCTGCACCTGCACGCCACCGATCCCGGCCTGGGTGAGGCCGGCGAGTGGACGATCGCCGTCGACCAGGGCCGGATCACCTGGTCGCACCGGCACGGCAAGGGCAGCGCCGCGCTGCGCGGTGGCGCCACCGAGCTGCTGCTGGCGATCCTGCGCCGGCGGCCGCTGGCTGACACGAGCGTGGAACTGTTCGGCGACGACGCCGTGTGGGAGCGCTGGTTGGACCGTACGCCTCTCTAGCCGTGGTGGCGCACGGTAACTTGCACACCATGACCACATCGGAGATCGCCACCGTTTTGGCATGGCACGACGCCCTCAACTCCGCCGACATCGACACGCTGGTGGCATTGTCCAGCGACGACATCGAGATCGGCGACGCGCACGGAGCCGCGCAGGGCCACGAGGCGCTGCGCAACTGGGCCACCTCGCACCGGGCGACCGCGCAGCTGGGCCAGATGTATGTGCACGACGGCGTCGTGGTCGCCGAACAAAAACTGAGCGGCCGAGAGGGCCAGGGGGCAACCACCGACGCGTTGGCCTTCCGCGTCGTGCATGACCACGTCACATCGGTGTTCCGGCACGACAGCCTGGCGTCGGCGCTGGCGGCCACCGAGCTCACCGAGTCCGACGCCATCGAATAGGGACGATCAAGGCATTAGGAGCCAGCTATGCGCGGCATCATCCTGGCCGGCGGGTCGGGCACCCGCCTGCATCCGATCACCACGGGCATCAGCAAGCAGCTGCTGCCGGTGTACGACAAACCGATGGTCTACTACCCGCTGTCCACCCTGATGATGGCCGGAATCCGCGACATCCTGGTGATCACCACCCCACACGACGCGGCCGGCTTCCAGCGGCTGCTGGCCGATGGCTCGCAGTTCGGCGTCAACATCAGCTATGTGGCGCAGGAGAAACCCGACGGGCTGGCCCAGGCGTTCGTCCTGGGCGCCGACCACATCGGCAATGAGCCGGTGGCTTTGGTGTTGGGCGACAACATCTTCTACGGCCCGGGACTGGGCACCAGCCTGAGCCGCTTCCAATCCATCAGCGGGGGAGCGGTTTTCGCGTACTGGGTGGCCAACCCGTCGGCATACGGCGTCGTCGAGTTCAGCGACGATGGCAGGGCGCTGTCGCTGGAGGAGAAGCCCAAGACGCCGAAATCCAACTACGCGGTTCCGGGTTTGTACTTCTACGACAACGACGTGATCGAAATCGCCAAGGGGCTGAAGAAATCGGCGCGCGGCGAATACGAGATCACCGAGGTCAACCAGATCTATCTGAACCGGGGCCGGCTCTCCGTCGAGGTGATGGCCCGCGGCACGGCCTGGCTGGACACCGGGACGTTCGACTCGCTGCTGGACGCCAGCGATTTCGTGCGCACCCTGGAGCGACGGCAGGGCCTCAAGGTCAGCGTCCCCGAGGAAGTGGCGTGGCGGCGAGGCTGGATCACCGACGACGAGCTGGCCGAGCGCGCCCGTGGTCTGCTCAAGTCCGGCTACGGAGGCTATCTACTGGATCTGTTGGAGCGGAGTCGATTTCCGTAGGTTTGGCCAGCACCGCGGCGATCGCCGTGGTCAGCGGCACCGACAGCGCCAGCGCCATGCCACCCACCGCCGAGCGGGCGATCTCGATAGCCACGCTCTCGCTGGTCAACACGTCGGTCAACGAGCGATTGGCGACGCTGAACAGCAACAGCAGCGGCAGCGAACTGCCCGCGTAGGCCAGCACCAGCGTGTAGACCGTGCTGGCGATGTGATCGCGCCCGACCCGGATGGCGCCCAGAAAGATCGCCCGCCGCGAGCCGCCGAGGTGGGCCAGCTCGAACACCGTCGAGGCCTGGGTGACCGTCACGTCGTTGAGCACACCCAGCGACCCGATGATGAACCCGGCGAGCAGCAGGCCACCGATCGACACGTTGCCCAGATACGCGCTGACGGTGCTGTTCTGTTCGTCCGACAGCCCGGTCAGTTGCGCCAGTTGTATTGCCCCCCAGGACAATCCGGCGGCCAGCAGCAGCGCCGACAGGGTGCTCAGCAGCGCGGCGCTGGTCCGCAGGTTCACCCCGTGCGCGAGGTAGATCACCGCGTACAGGATCGCCGCCGACGCCACCAGCGCCACCGGAACCGCCGGCGCGCCGTCGCGTAGCGCCGGCAGCAGGAACATCACCAGCACCAAGAACGCGACCACGATGCCCACCAGTGCGAGCAGCCCGCGCCACCGCGCCACCGCCACGATCACCACCGCGAACGCGATCGCCAAACCGACCAGCGCCCAGCCACGTTCGAAGTCGTAGAACGCGTAACTGGTGGCGCCCTGGTCGTCGACCTGCCGGACCAGCCGTATGCGGTCTCCGACCGCGAATTTCGGCTGGCCGGGGCCGGGGGAGGACTCCAGCAGCGTCTGGGCGCCGGCGTTGGGGCCGGAATCGATCGAGACCTGGGTCAGGACGCAGCGTCCCGCGCCGGGCGGGGCCTGCTGGGGCGCGCCGGTCAGGACCTGACTGACCGACGGGCTGCCGCAGTCGCCCACGGCGCTGGACAGCACGTGCCCCGCCTGTGTGCTCACCGCGCCGCCGGCCGCGTTCTGCAGGGGCATCGGGATGTCGACGTGCTGTCGGCTGGGCCAGAGCACGATGGCGCCGACGGCTACCGCCACGCCGATCGCGATCAGTAACCCGACGACGATCCTGGCGGGTAACGGATCGACCGCCGATGGGCCCGGCGGCATGCTGTGCGAGTGGGAGTGCGTCACCCGCTCCACCGTAGAGGCGGCCGCGCGGGTGCTTACGACCGATAGCCGACGAGGAAGTTGCCCAGCCGTTCGATCGCGGCCGCCAGGTCGCGGGCCCACGGCAGCGTGACGATGCGCAGGTGATCCGGCGCCGGCCAGTTGAAGCCGGTGCCCTGGGTGACCAGGATCTTCTCCTGCAGCAACAGGTCGAGGACGAGCTGTTCGTCGTCGTCGATGTCGTAGACCTCGGGGTCCAGCCGAGGGAACGCGTACAGCGCACCCGCCGGCTTGACGCAGGACACCCCGGGGATCTCGTTGAGTTTGGTCCAGGCGACGTCGCGCTGCTCGAGCAGCCGGCCGCCGGGCAGCACCAGGTCGTCGATGCTCTGGTAGCCGCCCAGGGCCACCTGGATCGCGTGCTGCGCCGGGACGTTGGGGCACAGCCGCATGTTGGCCAGCAGGTTGATGCCCTCGATGAAGCTGCCGGCGTGGTCCTTGGGCCCGGTGATCGCCAGCCAGCCGGCCCGATAGCCGGCCACCCGGTAGGCCTTGGACAGCCCGTTGAAGGTCAGGCACAGCATGTCCGGCGCCAAGGTGGCCAGGTTGATGTGCTTGGCGTCGTCGTACAGGATCTTGTCGTAGATCTCGTCGGCGAGCAGCAGCAGCTCGTGCTTGCGCGCCAGATCGACGATCTGGGTGAGGACCTCGCTGGTGTAGACCGCGCCGGTCGGATTGTTCGGGTTGATCACCACCAGAGCCTTGGTGCGGTCGGTGATCTTGGACTCGATGTCGGCGATGTCCGGCTGCCAGCCCTGCGTCTCGTCGCAGAGGTAGTGCACGGGCGTGCCGCCCGCGAGTGAGGTCGACGCCGTCCACAGCGGGTAGTCCGGCGACGGGATCAGCACCTCGTCGCCGTTGTCGAGCAGGGCCTGCAACGTCATGGTGATCAGCTCGGACACGCCGTTGCCCAGGTAGACGTCGTCGACGTCGAACCGGGGGAACCCGTCGACCAGCTCGTAGCGGGTCACCACCGCGCGGCGGGCGGGCAGGATGCCCTGCGAGTCGGAGTATCCCTGGGCGTACGGCAGGGCCTGGATCATGTCGCGCATGATCACGTCGGGCGCCTCGAAGCCGAACGGCGCCGGGTTGCCGATGTTGAGCTTGAGGATGCGATGCCCCTCGGCTTCGAGCCGGGCGGCATGCGCGTGCACCGGCCCGCGAATCTCGTACAGGACGTCCTGCAGCTTTGACGACTGCGCGAAGGTGCGGTGCGGCCGGTGGTGAGCCGACGCGTGCAGAGGCAGGTGATGGGTGGTCACATCGTCAATGGTGCCATCACTGTCCACCGAAATTTGCTGTCAAGTGTGAAAGACGCAGCTCAGCGCTTGCCCGGGGGGCGCGCCCCGCGGGCAATGCCCAGGCCTTTGACCGGTGGCTGGGACGGTGCGTCGGCGCCGTCGGTCTGCTTTGCCGGCTCCGCTTTTGGCGCCGGCTCGGACTCGGCCTTGGCAGCTTCGGCCTTAGGTGCGTCGGCTTCCGGTGCCTCCGCCTTGGGTGCCTCCGCCTTGGGCGCCTCGGCCTTCGGCGCCGACTTCTTGGCGCCGGGCCGCTTGGCGCCCGCGGCGATGCCCAGTCCCTTGACCGGTGCCGCGGGTGCCTTGGCTTCGGGCTGGGCCTCGGTCTCGGCTGCGGGGGCCGCTTCCGCGGTCGCCTCCGCCTTGGGGGCCTCTGCCTTGGGGGCGGCCGGTGCGGCCTTCTTGGCGCCGGGCCGCTTGGCGCCGGCGGCCAGACCCAGGCCCTTCACCGGCGCGGCCGGAGCCTTGGCTTCCCCGCCGGATTCCGCCGGCGCATCGGCCGTGGCGGCCTCTGCCTTGGCGGCGGCCGGTGCGGCCTTCTTCGCCCCGGGCCGCTTGGCGCCGCCGGCGATGCCCAGCCCCTTGACGGGGGCGGCGGGAGCCGCAGCGGCCTCGGACTTCGGGGCCGCCTCCGCCTTGGCGGGCGCCTCCTCGGCCGGAGCCTCGGCGGGTGCGGTCGCCGTCGCGGTCGAGGCCTTGGGCGCCTGCGCCGCCCGCTTTTCGGCCTCCTTGGCGGCCGTGCCCTTCTCGGGCAGCGTCGCCTTGTCGTACTCGAGGGACCCGAGCAGGATCTGCGCGACGTCGAGCACCTCGACACCGCTGCGGCCGGCCTCTTCCTGCCGGTCGTTGACACCGTCGGTGACCATCACCCGGCAGAAGGGGCAGCCGGTGGCGATGGTGGCGGCCCCGGTGGCCAGCGCCTCGTCCACGCGCTCGTGGTTGATCCGCTTGCCGATGTGCTCTTCCATCCACATCCGCGCGCCGCCGGCACCGCAGCAGAAGCTGCGCTCGGCGTGCCGCGGCATCTCGGTCAGGTTCGCCCCCGCGGCCCCGATCAGCTCGCGCGGCGCCTCATAGACCTTGTTGTGCCGGCCCAGGTAGCACGGGTCGTGATAGGTGATGTCCTGCGACACCGGGGTAACCGGCACCAGCTTGTTGTCCCGGATCAGCCGGTTGAGCAGCTGGGTGTGGTGCAGCACCGAGTAGTTCGCGCCGAGCTGGCGGTATTCGCGGCCCAGGGTGTTGAAGCAGTGCGGGCAGGTGACGACGATCTTGCGGTCGACGGTCTCGGTGCCCTCGAACAGCCCGTCCAGGGTCTCGACGGCCTGCGCGGCCAGCTGCTGGAACAGGAACTCGTTGCCCGAGCGGCGCGCGGAGTCGCCGTTGCAGGTCTCCCCGGTGCCCAGCACCAGATACTTCACGCCGGCGATGGCCAGCAGCTCGGCGACGGCCTTGGTGGTTTTCTTGGCCTTGTCGTCGTAGGCGCCGGCGCAGCCCACCCAGAACAGGTACTCGAACCCGTCGAAGCTGTCGACGTCCTCGCCGTAGACCGGCACGTCGAAGTCGACCTCGTCGATCCAGCTGGTGCGGTCAGACGCGTTCTGTCCCCACGGGTTGCCCTTGGTTTCCAGGTTCTTGAACAGCACCGACAGTTCCGAGGGGAACTCGGACTCCATCATCACCTGGTAGCGGCGCATGTCGATGATGTGGTCGATGTGCTCGATGTCCACCGGGCACTGTTCGACGCAGGCGCCGCAGGACACGCAGGACCACAGCACGTCGGGGTCGATGACGCCGCCCTGTTCTTCGGTGCCGACCAGCGGCCGGTTGGCCTGCTCGGGGCCGGATCCCATGACGCGGCCGAACCCGGACTCGGGAACGTGGTGGGCCTCGGCGTGCTTCTCACCGGACAGTTCCTCGCCGACGCCGCCCTCCGGCGTGCTCTCGAGCGGGCTTTCCTTGTCGCCCAGGATGTAGGGCGCCTTGGCCATCCAGTGATCGCGCAGGTCCATGATGACCAGCTTGGGCGACAGCGGCTTGCCGGTGTTCCATGCCGGGCACTGCGACTGACAGCGCCCACACTCGGTACAGGTGGCGAAGTCCAGCATGGCTTTCCAGCTGAAGTCCTCGATCTTGCCGCGACCGAACTGCGCGTCGTCGGGCGGGTTTTCGAAGTCGATCGGCTTGCCGTCGTATTCCAGCGGCAGCAGCGGCCCGAGCCCGTTGGGCAGCCGCTTGAAGATGACGTTGATCGGCGCGGTGAAGATGTGCATGTGCTTGGAGTGCAGCACGATGATCAGGAACGCCAGCATGACCAAGATGTGCAGCAGCAGCGCCGTCGTTTCGATGATCTGGTTGGCCGGCTGGCCCAGCGGTCGCAGGATGGTGCCGAACAGTTGCGACAGGAAGGCGCCTTTGCCGTAGGGCAGCGTGCCGTTGTTGACCGCGGCTCCGCGCACGAACACGTAGGTGAAGACGACGTTGAAGATCATGAACAGCACCAGCCACGCACCGCCGGTGTGCGAGCCGTAGAACCGTGACGAGCGGCCGATCTCCTTCGGGCTGCGCACCAAGCGGATGATGGCGAAGGTGACGATGCCCAGGAAAACGGCGGTCGCGAAGAAGTCCTGCAGGAAGCCCAGCGCGTCCCAGCGCCCGATGATCGGGATGTGGAAGTTGTCCTGGAACAGCAGCCCGTAGGCCTCGATGTAAACCGTGAGGAGGATGAAGAAGCCCCACATGGTGAAGAAGTGCGCCAGGCCGGGGATCGACCACTTCAACAGCTTGCGCTGACCGAAGACCTCGGAGACCTCGGCCCAGACGCGTTTGCCGGGGTCGTCGGTGTGTCCCGGGGCCGGCTTGCCGGACGTGATCAGCTTGAACAGCCACAGGACGCGCCGTGCTGCGAGTGCGGCCACGACCAGCGTCATGCCCATGCCCACGACCAGCCTGATGAGCATCTGCGTTGTCACAGAAGGTCTCCCCAATGGATAGATAATTCGGCCTGTGCTTTATTTGCCTGCTTAAGCCTCGCTCATAGTTACATCTTCGCGGCTTTGGGCGCGAGAAAGGCTGCCCTAACTTGCCCTTCGTCGATGCCTCTGGCCTGCTGGTTAATACCCATTCACCGGATGGGCCGCGTGCCGGAGTGATGAGCGCCACCAAATTTCGCTGGATGACCCTTAACCGCGGTCGTTTGGCGGCCCGGCGGTAATTCGTAGCCTCAGCGCCCGAATGGGCGCCCGGGTGTGGGTCGTTCCCGGGTGGTCGTCGGCGCCGCGGTGGTGGTCGCCTGCGACGTCGTGGTGGGCGGCGCGGTCGTGGTCGTCGTGCTCGGCGGCGCCGTGGTGGTCGACGGCTCCGGTGCGGGCGTCGTGCTGGTGGCCGGCGCCTCGGAGGACGGCGGCGGCGGCGCCGGCAGCACGGTGACGGTGGTGCTGTCGTTCGGTCCGGTGATGGTCACCGTCTGCGGCGGCTGGCTGGGCGGCGACGTGGGAGCGACCGGTGTGGACTTGGTGAGCAACAGGTTGATCGCCAAAATCGCGGCCACCAGCACCGCCGCGCCCGCGCCGGCCACGCTCAACACCAGCGCCGTGCGTTTGTACCAGGGCAGCTTGCCCTGCCCGGCGGCGTAGCGGCTGCCGGTCGCGTCGTCGAATCGCCTGGCCTCGTCGGCGTACTCGCCGGTGGCGTCGCGGCCGGTGTAGGGCACCGGCTCGTCGTTGTCGGCGTCTTGCGACCACGCCAGGGCGTCGTCGACGTCGGTGGCCTGGGCCGCCCACGCGGCCTGGGTCATGTCGAGCCCGGCGGTGCCCACCTTTTCGGTCGGTGTTCCGGTGGTGTGCAAGGCGGCCGCCGCGGCGGTCGGAGCTGCGCCCGAGGCGTAATGCGGGCCGAGCACCGCCGCGCCGAGGGCGGCGCTGAATGCCGGCTGGGGGGTGCTGTGCACCGGCACCCCGAAGCGCTGCGACAACCGCGCTTTGAGCAGCGGGATGTTCGCGCCGCCCCCGGCGATCGCGACCGCGCCCAGCCGGCCGTGAGCAATTCCGTTGCGCCGCAACAACTCATCGACCGACGACAGGAACCGGTCCAGCGGCGCGGAGATCAGTTGCTCGAATTCGGTGCGGGACAGCTGGGCGCCCTGGCCCGCTGCCCCCGCGATGGTGGCCACCGCGGCCGTGGACAGTTGCTCCTTGGCGCGCCGGCATGCGCCGAGCAGGCGGGCCTGCGACCCGACCCGTGCGCCGCCGCCGAGCATGGCGGTGCTGACGTCGGAGGCCAGCAGGTGGTCCAGGATGAGCTGATCGATCGCGTCGCCGGAGAAATCGGTGTACCGCACCGCCGGGCCGATGGCCGCGAAGCCGGCCTTGGCATCCATCAGCGTGACGGTGGTGCCGCCGGCGCCGAAGTCGCACAGCGCAATAACGCCGTCGGCCCCGAATCCCGGCGTGCCGCGCAGCGCCGCGAGCGCGGCCGTGGCGTCGGAGACCAGCATCGGCGCCACCCCGCCGCGGGCCAGGTCGGACTGGGCGAAGAACTCTTCACGCAGCGCGGCGAACTGGTCGTCCGACCAGTAGGCGGGCACCGCGATGGTGATCGGTGTCCCGTAACCGACCGCGCGGGCCATGGCCTCGATCGCCTCGACCGTCAGCGCCGCACCGAGGTACTTGGTGCCGTCGGCCGCCACCAACGGCGCGCGGTCACCGACGCGTTCGACGAACCCCCGCAACACCAGCCCGGGCTCGGTCAGATTCGGATTTTCTTCTGGCAGGCCAACTTCGGTGGGCCGCTGTTCGAACAGGGTCAACACTGAGCTGCGGGTTATGGGAGCGCTGCCCGCGCGTGCGGCAACCAGGTTGGCCACCCCGATCGACAGCCCGAGCGACTCGCTCATCTGCTACACCCCTGTGTCAGTTGTCCCGTTGCCGTCGCGCGGTGGTCCGCACCGCAGCGACCGTGGATTGCAGCGAGTGTAGGGCTTCACCCGCGCCGAGCGGTGGAACCGTGATCGGGTCCGCCACCGACTGCTAACGCAGGCCAGGCGGCACCGTGACCGGATTCGGCACCCCCGGAACGGTGATCACCGACGGCAGTTGCGGGAGATGGTGGTGATGCGTCGGCTGCTGCGTCTGTCCTCCGGTGGGCTGCTGCCGCGTCGGCTGCTGCTGTGCCGGCGGCTGCTCGGCGCTGCTGCCGGGCAAGGACGTGGTGGCCGTGGTGGTCGTGGTGGTCGTCGGTGTCGTGGTGGTGGTGGTCGGCGTGCTCGTCGTCGTCTTCGGGGCGTGGTCGACGTTCTGTTGTCCGTGAATGAGCTCGACGACGCCGAAGATGATCAATGCGATCAGGATTACGACGGACACCAGCCAGGCGATGAGCATCGCGGGCTTGCGATACCACGGAGTCGGCTCGTCGGCCTGGTCAAACGGGTCGACGTCGCCGGATTGCTCGAATCCCTCGGGCGGGTTCGGCGGGGGACCGGGCGGCGGAATTTCGCCGGTCGGCGGCTGTTCGCGCACGCCGAAGTCGCCATGCTGCGTCGGCTGGTTATGGAAGTCGTCGCGTGGGCCATTGGATGCCACGGCAACGATGGTACTAACCGCTTCTGCCAATCTGCTGATGCCGACCCGGCCGGGCGCAATCGTGCGAGGGAGAACCTAAGCCGGCGCCCCGCGTTGGTGGTTAGGTCAAAGTCGTGGATTTACTGGTGAAGCTGCTGCGGGACACGGTCGCGGTCCGGATATCGGTCTGCGTGTCCTTCGGAGTCGCCGTCGCTGTCGTGGTGGGCAACACGGTCGGTTGGCGTTTCGCGCTGGCCGGCTGGATCGCCACCGCCGGAATGTATGCGGCGTGGACGCACCTCAGCCTGCTCGGCATGGACGCCGAGCAGACCTGCCGATGGGTGACACGGGAGGACCCGACGCGGTGGGTCGCCGACGCGGTCATCCTGTCGGCGAGCGTCGCGAGCCTTGGCGGTGTCGGCTACGTGGTGGCCGCGGGTTCCCGCTCGGGCCACGAAGCCGTCGCGGCGGCCGTCGTCGGTGTGCTGACCGTCGCGGCGTCCTGGGTGGCCGTGCACACGCTGTATTCCGTGCACTATGCGCGGCTCTACTACTCGGATGACCCGGGGGGCATCAACTTTCACGACCCCGAGCCGCCTCGCTTCCGGGATTTCGCCTACCTCGCCTTCACCGTCGGGATGACCTACCAGGTGTCGGACACCGAGATCGGCTTGGGCTCGATCAGGGCGACGGTCTTGCGCCATGCGCTGGTGTCCTACCTGCTCGGCGCGGTTGTCCTGGCGGTCACGATCAATCTGATCGCCGGGCTGGGCTCCAAGCTCTGACCGACGCGATCACACACCGGCGCGGGAACGGCCCCGGAGAATCCCGTCGATCCGATCCAGCAGCGCGCTCGGGTTATCGGAGGCGCCGTCTTTCCACGCCACCAGAGCCTTGAGCAGGTTGACCGGCTCGACACTGAGCTGCAGGCCCAGCAGCACAGTCCTGGTGTCGCTGCTCAAATCCGCTGTGCGGTAGGCGATCCCGACTTGCAGTGACTGGCCGCTCACGGAATTCGGCACAATCTTGGGCTCGATCGACAGAACGCAGTCGCGCCGGATTTCGGTCAACTCGTCCCTGGGCGCGGCCAAACGCACGGTCAGCGCCGACGGGGTGATACGGAGAAGGCACCGACGCCACATCCGCACGGCGCTGAACACGAACAGCGGCGTCGCGGCCAGCAGGATGATGCCGGTGAAACGAAGCCACAGCGGATTGCCGGGCGCCCATCCCGCGCCGACACTGGCCATGCCGAGCACCGGCACCAGCACGTTCAAGACGTAGACATTTCCCTCGTACCAGGGAACGTAGCGGCAGACGATCTCGTCGGCCGACCGGTTGACTCCCGCCCGGAAAATCCTGCGCCGGCCGAGGATGAGCATGAGCGCCAGGCAGAATCCGAACAGACATAAGTACCAGTGCACTCCTGCCCGCGCCGCCACGACCGTCACCACGCACAAGGCGGCGCCGAAGGTGTAGCGCAGTATCCGCCCCCACCGGCCGCCGGCCTGTCCGTTGGCCATCAGTCGCGGCCTCGCGTGGTGGTCAGGGGAGCGTTGCGGTGGCGGTCCTGCGAGGTTGCACCTGCCACCGCCGCACCCTGATGAACGGACAGCCAGATATGGGCCCGGTCCACCGGTGAATCGTGGAGCGCGGTTACCGTCAGTTGGGCGATCAGTGTCTCCTGTTCGGCGGTGATGATCCTCGATTGTGACGCGCTGTCGATGGTGCCGAGTTCATGGGCGATCCGCATTGCGAGCAACCCGGTGACGCCGGCGCCCTCGGTGGCCGCGGTCAGCTCGCGGCGCAGCTCAGTACAGCCGGGCACCGAGTGCAACTGCTGCTCGGCCAGCATCGCGAACACTTCACCGGGGTTCAAAGCGGCTTCGACGCGATGCATCGTCAGCACCGCGTTAGCGCCGAACACGTCGATGGATGGGTCGGCCGGCCACACCCACACCCGGGCCCCGGTGGCGGAATCGAAGGGTTCCCAGCCGCGCGGTACCGCCACCTCCACGACGAGACCGGCGAACCGATCGACCGGCAATACGGCAACGGCCTGCTCGTCTATGAACTCATCGAATCGCATCGTTGCCGACCTACCCGAATCCGAACACCGATTCCACGCCGTGTACCGCACTACCGACGGCATTCGAGACCGGCTCCCAGGCCTCTCCGACAAACTTAGATCCTCCCCATGCGACGAAGGCTCCCACGCCGGCGCCCACCACCAGCCCCACCGCGGTCCCCGCGCCCGGAACGACCGAACCGATCGCTGCACCGGCTACCGCGTCCGCGGCAAGACCGCCGACCGCCGCGCCCGCGTAAAGCCCGGCGGCGGTTCCCACGGTCTCGCGGGTGACGGCCTCGGGCACCGAGTTGCCGTCATGGATGTCGGACATGACGGCGGGCACCGCGCTGGCCGCCGCAACCATCCCGCCGATGCGGGAGAATCCCCTGAGTTCGACCCCGCCGATCTTCGGGTCCTCCAGCCACCTCAATAAGCCCGGATCGGCCTTGCCGGGACCCGTACCGGGAGACTCGGCGATCAACTGGGTCGTCGCCTGGCGCACACCGTCGGCGGTGCCACCGGCCACCGCTCCCGCGGCCCCGATCGCCACCTCCCCCTTGGTCGGGACCAACCCGGGGCCCGCGGCAGGCTGGCCGCCGGGTGCCGGGCCTGGTCCTGCCGGTCCTGCCGGCTGGGGACCGACAGCGTCATAGCCGTCCGCGTGCAGGGTCCCCATCGCGTTCTGGAACGAGCTCGAGTAACCGTCGCGCGTCGCCTGCAGCTGGGTCAGCGCGGCTTTGGTGTCAGCGACGGCGTCGTCTTCACATTTGGCGATAAATGCTTCCAGCGCATCGTAATCGGCCTGGCTGAGGTCGTCGTCGTCTTCCATCTCGTCGGCTTCGCCGATCAGCTCGTCGAGGTCCTGCAGTTTTGCCTCCAGCGACGCGATCTGACCGGCCGCGGTTTTCTGCGCCTCGGCCAACGTGGCCGCGATGTTCTCCAGGTCCGCGCCGATCTTCGGTATCTGCAGCGACTGCGCCCCAAGGGCTTTCGTCACCCGCTGCACTTCGTCGGAGTCGTTGATCGGGTGATCGCCGTCCTGATGGTTCCAGGCCGCCTCGAAACGGGTGCGAGCCTGCTCGAACGCGTCGTTGGCCTCTTGTGTGCAGCGCCCCGCTTTGCGAAAGGCCTCCGCGAGGTTGGAAATACGCAGCGGGCTGCCCGCCTGCAGGCTCGCGTTGATCGCCCAGGGGTCGCCGCCGGCCGCGCCGATCAGCGCCGGGATGCTGAGATATTGCAGTTGCATGGGTTCGTCAGCTGCTCGCCCGACCGCTGATCAACCCCGCTCGCATCGCCACCCCTCCTGAGCTCATGGGCAAGGTTACTGACGCAACCTCGGTAATCAACTCACTCGCACTCTCGAGTCGCCATCCCGGGCAAGCTGTCCTCATGGAGCGGGTGTTGCTGACCGTGGGGCACGGGGCGGCCGACCGGGAGCGGCTGGGGGAGTTGCTTGCCGGCAGCCAGCACACGGAGGCAGATTCACAGGGTGAGCGCCAGTCGCTGAGGTCAGGAACCGGGCCCTCCGAGCAGGCGTAATCGGGCCGCCGCTATCACTGCCTCGGCTTCTGCAATTACTGCTTCTGCCGCCGCCTTGGCCTCTGCCGCCTCGGCCTCGGCCTCCGCTGCCTCGGCCTCTGCTGCCTCGGCACGGCGCGCCACCTCTGCGCGTGCCTCCGCGAGAGCGTAAATCAACATCCCGGCGCAGGCTGCAACGGCCACCACCGGCCCCGCTGCGGCGGTGACGACGAACGCAAAAGAAAAGCTCAAGGCAATGAGCCGAGTAAGCCTCCGCATCGTCATGGACGTTAAGTCGGCCGGCACCGCGGTGGCGTTACCCAACGTGCACCCTGACCGCCACCGATGGCGCCACGAACCCTGCCCACCGAGCAGCCAACTTCCGCCGTCGCACCGAGTTCACGGCCGAAAGTCACTCAGAGTAAGCAAATTCCAAGGTTAATAAGCGAATTTATAGAGTTCGATCCGTGATCGTGTCGTGTTTCTCCTGTGATTCTTGACGAGCACTGTTACCGCATTGACTTGAGTGTCTGAAGCATTCGTGTTTCAGCGGAGTTTGAGGAGTATCCCCTTGTCCCGGAACATGTTTGCGATTTCGAATGCTCGCGGGCCACTGACCCGAGCGACGCTGGGTGTGGCGCTCGCACTGGCCGCAATTGGCGCAATTGTGTTTGGCAGCGGGACCGCTGGGGCGGCTCCGCAGCAACCTTTGCTTGTCGACGGTCCACTGCCCGTTCCCGCCCCTAGCGGGCCGGACCCGACCACGGCTGTGAATATCGCCAACGCGATCTTCGGCGAGTTCGGTTCTCTGTTGAACGGCTTGTTTCCCGGCCTCGGTCCCAGTGCGAACCCCCTGTCTCCGGGCTATCCGAACACGATGTTGCCGGGGCAGACTCCTGCGGTGCCGTATTCGCCGGGCGCAGCACTGCCCGATCCAGCGTCGTTCTAGGCCTGCGCGTGGTCTCTGAGCTGCGCTTCGCCATGCCCCTCGGGAGCGGGTGGGGACGGCCATGGCCGACGTTGATGGTCAGCGACAAGTTCGAAGGTGCAGGCCCTAGAACGTGTTGACCTTCTCGACGCTGACGAACCTATCTGGGCGTTTGGTGCGCCAAGCTGTGTTGGCAGTATTGCGAACCTCCACGTCAGAACGTTGGTTCTGATGGTTGCGAAGAACTGCCGCTAGCTTTACTGCGGACGGTCTGCGGACGGTTGGCGATACCGTCGGACATCCGGGACGACGCGGTCGGGGCTGCCAGTCAATGCCCTCGATTCCGCCGTGCTATCCAGCGCTCCCGTGGACGTCCCCATCGCCCCGCTCGGGCGCGACGAGCGGCCACAGGCACAAACTTCCCCAAAGCCGGGACAATGTGGCCCAGTTGAAGCCGCAGCCTAAGGAGGCCAGGCATTGACCACCGATGACCCCGGCCAGATTCAGCGGCTGGCCGCCCAAACCAACATGTTCATCACGCGATTACGCCATGACGAGTACCTGCTGTACGACAACGACACCACTCAGCTGGTGCTGGGCAGCCAGTCCGGGTGCCAGAAGACCGGAGTCAGCCTGGAACAGATCAAGCGGTACTTGGAGAGATTTCGGGAGTGAATTAGAAGATCAGACCTCAGCTGCGCCCGGCGATCGGCGTGGTGCTCAAGGCATCTTCGCAGCCAATGGCGGCCATGCGTGACGATAGCTGCTTGAGAAGGTCCCGAGCGGGGATCTCGCGGTCACCGGCATCACGGTAAGCGGCAACAGCAAGCACATGGAAGACGGAATTGAGCTGATCGAACGAATACCAGCGGCGCCTGTAGCAGCAAGCCGCGATGTCGATGACCAACCCGAATGTGAGATACCGGTAGCCGCTCGGCGACCGAAACGCCTGCACGCTCGTCCCGTCGGGCTGCACAAACTCGCCTTTGCGTAGTCGCTGATCAAGCCAGGAATAGCTTCTTCCCAGGAGCACAGCAGCTTCTCGAACCGAGTAAGTCGGCTCCAATCCGGTGAATTGCGTGATGAGATTGGCTGACATCATTCGGGCCTCCATCTTTGAGTGGCACTGGACCTACGCAGCAGCGTCACAAATTCAGATGGGAATCAGCGCGAATTACAGTCTGTAAAAAAATGGAGTCAAAGCGAGATACGAACGCTCAGAATTGCCCAGGCGCCCAAGGAGTCAGGACTTAATGAGGTGAGCTGCGGTTTTGCCTCAGGATGCCGTGTGTCTTCCTGGCGAAGTTGCGCAGAACCATCACAAAATCTGGAATTGAATCGCGACCTACGCCGACTGTCGTATCTGTTGTTCAGATCTGGCCCATGTACTTGATTCGATGTAGTCCTGGCCGCTAGCCGACCTGTACTCATCATCGGCTCGTTGCTCAGCACGCTGGAACCTGGGTATGTGGATCCGGGGAGAACCAGGAAATCAACGCCGGTCTCGGCGCCACCATGACGGCACGTTGCAATGTGAATCAGCGATGTGGCAAGAACCGGCAGAGGTAGACGTTCGTATCAACCACGAAGTCAGAAGCCTGTTGCAGGGTCATGCCGTTAGCCTTTAGGTAGGCGATGATCCCGGGCCCATTGCCCTGACCGGTCGCCTGTTCCCCACAGACCCATTCCCCGGCCTTGAGAAGATTTTCATCGGCCCCATGGAAGCCATCATTATGCAGCTGCTTGAGGTAGACATCGATGTCCAGGTGATCTGGGAGTGGCATCGGGCTCGAGGTGGGGTCAGCCGAAGCCTGGGGTGCTAGAGCGATAGCCGCTGCAGCCAGTCCGATGCTTATCGGCACCTTAATCATTACGGCCGCCGGGTCGTATTGCGCTAATGCTGTCTCGACAGCGGCGAGTATTCAACGATTCCCCATCGAGGATATGCCAGCCGAAAACATTGCAATCGCTTACGAATTCGGCGACGGGACGATCTCGAAGCCGTAGGCTCGCAAGGGTTCTAACATCGCGGCTTCGGCGGCGACCGCCGAGGTCGGAATCGTCCCGAACACAACATATTCAGTGCCGTCGTTGCCCTTGGCATAAGCGCCCAACTGAACTAGATCCTGGCTCATCACAGACTGCGACGTGTAGGTACCGATCGGAATGGGCACGGGTACACGCACCCCGTTGCCTTGCATCAAGCCGTGGCAAACCATCAGGTTTGCCGCCCCGCCCATGTAGCGCCCATGCGCCATGGGCATCGGGGGTGACTTAGGTTGGCAGACAGCGTTCACCCAGTCATTCATCGTCCCGGTCAGTCCGCCAGACGCACCTGTTCCTGACGATGTCGCATTCTGGTGCGATGAACATCCCGCCATCACCGTGATCGCAGAGATGGCGACCAAGCCAAGCAGCTTATTCAACTGTATGCTCCTCGGGTTCATTGGGCGGCCAGTAGAACTAGCAACCGGGCGACTGCGGGAAATCGGTGCAAACCCAAGGTATGGGAGCCAGAGTCAGCGTCGCCGACACGGCGGCGATGGCTGGAATGATGATTCTCACCGCTGGTACGTCCTATCGCCGGTGTGGCGTTGATATCGGACACCAGCTTGATCGACGAAAGCTCTGAACCTGGCCATTTCACAAACCCCTTCTGTGAGTAATGGTGTAGCAAAACTGATCTAGGGGTTGCAAGGACTGTCCGCTGGGATCCTTGGGAGAGAAGAAAGCCGAAACCTCATCGTTGTCACTGCGGGTCGCGATGCTGCCGGTGTTATAGGTCATCGCATCCCTGCCCATAGTGTCCATTGACTTGTACTGGCCGATCAGTATTGGGTTGCCCTTGAACGATAGGCAGAATCCCTGATCATCAGCGAATTGTAGGAATGGGCGGCTCTTATAGAAGCTGCCTGGTCTGCACACGGCCTCGATCTCATTGTTTGGTACGGCATGAGCGGATGCAGAAGTTGTTATTGCCAGCGCCCCGATTATGGCTGCGGCCACTGCCGTAACCCTTATCACCGTGTCGTCCGCTTCAACCGTCATTGATCTCGGCGGCTCACTGCCTCGCCCACCGGTCACCTCTCATAGTTGTCTAGGTGCTCCTGGCAGTAGGAGACCAAGAGATGATGTTCGTATTTGACGGTGGCCGGGAACCACTTGCCATTGTTCTCCTGGGCTGCAACGCACCGCTGCAGCTTCTGCCCAGGTGAGTTGTACCAGGACAGGACACCGATAAGGAGAATCGCAGCGACTAGACCAAGCACCCATTTCGCTTTCGTGGTCATCAGTCCCGCCCCCATCCGAGCTGGGTCACTTTTTGTTTGGTGTTGTAGCGGACCATCATGAATAGGAGGTTGCAGTTTGGGTTAACGTCGGCCGGACGAACCCGTTGAGGCAGCTGATGTCGGCCCAGGTGACGACGGAGGTCGACGCCGCTCCGGTCAACAGTCTGGTGATTTTCATTTGAGCCAGGTGTTCCCTGACAGGTGGTGGTCCCCACTACTACTGCGGCTCCTAATGGGGACTCTTGAATTGCAGATTGCTGTATTTCGGGCAGTAGTGCATCGCTGAAAACGACTCGAAGATTGCCGCCCTGTCGGATCGCAGCCCCAGCTGAGACACAAGAGCATCTGCGATGACATCCGGACTATTTCCGGCATCGAGACCTCCGCATACCTGGTGGGCAATGCGGATTAGATCAGTAGGAGCCCTAACGACGCCGTTGTTATTCACCTTCTGGACAAAGTCGTCGTCGTTGCTATCCGCATGAGCAACGCCTATCGGTAGCAGCACCAGGGATGCGGCCATGACCACGGCGGCTGGTCGGCTCAGTTGCATGACGTTACGCAGTGTTCGCCGGTGTTGCCGCTGTCGTAGCACTGTGTCTGACAATCAGCCTTGGCTACGCCGGTACCAAGCATGAACACCGCAGCCGTGGCGGCAACCAGTACTGCAATAGCTTTCATCGACTTATCCCTTCAGGAGACACTGCAACGCTTTATTCAGATGTCGCATACCCCAGGGCGTCTGACGACTAGCAGTGGCGGCATTCGCCGGGACGGCGCCCGCCGGGCGGCCGAGTGGCGCGGCGAATTGAGAGTACTACTAGTAGGGCAGACAGCAGGCAGCTTTGGCTAATTACTGGGACGGGTGCCCACGCGACCCGGTCAGAATGATCCTGAACGTGTTGCCGCTTGGGAACTTCGTCGCCGAGAAGTTGGGCAGCGGATCCGCGCTCTGCGCATTGAGCGAGGTCTAACCCAAGAAGGCCTTGCACTCCATTCAGGCGTCACTCGCAACGTACTCATCGACGTGGAACTTGGGCGACGAGGTTTGCTCTACGAGCGGCTCTTTGACATCGCCGAGGCGCTTCAGATTCCTGCAGGACAGTTGTTGGACGACGCGCGTAGCTCGCCTGATGTCGCCAAGGCTGCTCCTGGGGACCGCGATCCGGCTTCGCCGAAATTGGGGCAACGATCTGTCAGGAACTCCTAGTATTCCTCCGTGCCGTTATCTCGCGGTGAGACCTTCGCCGGATACACGATCGTTCGACAGCTCGGCGCTGGCGGGATGGGCGAGGTGTATCTCGCTCAGCACCCGAGGCTTCCCCGGCATGACGCGCTCAAGCTCCTCCCAACCGATTGGTCGGCCGACCCCGATTATCGGGCTCGCTTCGATCGGGAAGCCGACCTTGCTTCCACACTGTGGCATCCCCATATCGTCGGCGTGCATGACCGGGGTGAAGAAGATGAAAATCTCTGGATCTCAATGGATTTCGTTGATGGGCTCGATGCAGCCCAGCTACTGACCAGTCGATATCCGACGGGGATGCCGGTCGACGAAGTTGCTCGCATCATCACTGCGGTCGCCAGTGCCCTCGATTATGCCCATAAGCAAGGTCTACTGCACCGTGACGTCAAGCCCGCCAACATCATGATGACGCATCTTGATGATGAAGGTGAGCAGCGAATCCTGTTGACGGACTTCGGGATAGCCCGAAACATCAACGACATCAGCGGGTTGACGAAGACGAACATGACTGTGGGTACCGTCGCCTACTGTGCACGTGAACAGCTGCTGGGCGAAGACATCGATGGTGGGGCTGACCAGTACGCATTAGCGGCCACGGCATTTCACCTACTCACCGGATCCCACCTTTTCCCAAACTCCAATCCCGCCGTTGCCATCAGTCACCACCTCAATGTGCTCCCGCCAGCACTAGCGGAAACACGACCGGAGCTTGCAGCCCTCGACCCCGTCCTAGCAAAAGCGCTCGCCAAGGACCCCAATACCCGATTTGTCGGATGTTCGGATTTTGCACGGGCTCTAGCCGAGCAAGCCGTTCCCGGCACCACTACTATTGCGGCTCCGACTAGACCTGCTCCGGCAAGGAGTAAACCACCGTCATCGCCTGACAGCGACTCCTCTGGTCGAAGTCCACAGGCCGACCAGCCCCGCAAACGCTGGCTCAGCCTGGCGGTCCCGCTGGCTGTTATTGTTTCGGTGTCTGCCGGGGCGATCATCTGGCATCCGTGGCAGCGGGGACCGCGTCCGTCACCAAGCATGGCGATCTCAAGCGGTCAACCGCTCGGGGCATCGGCGGCGGCGCCGACAAAAAACGCAGCGGCAACTCCTGCACCAAGCTTGCCTGCCAGCTCCGGGAGGACTGAACTCGTCACCGAGGTCGCCGTTGGGGCAGATGGACAACCTGCCAACGGCTACACCGAAGTGCCTGCGAATAGTGGCATGTCACTCGGAGGCTGTGACTCATCATCGCCATCGGCTGTCGGCAAAAACATCTACAGCTGCTATCCCTCCGCAGCCGGGGCCGACGTCTGTTGGCCTTCGCCCCCCGCGTCCATGTTGTGCATGACTAATCCGTGGGACAAACAAGTCCGCCGACTTCCCTTCGACACAAGTCTGCTGACCACGGTGCAGCCTCCTAAAACGCCGAAACCGTTTGCCCTCATGCTCGATAACGGCACTCACTGCCACTACATCAATGGTGGAGCCCGACGTGGTCGAAGCGACGGATACATCCCTGACTACGCCTGCGGAGCAGACTTGATGTCAAGCGTTCTCGGCAATGGTAGTGGCAGCGATCCGATCAACCGGTCAAACCCGCTGTGGACTGTCACCTTTGAACAACCAGGGTTTCAGACACAAGTGCGATCGGTGACTACTGCTTGGTTGCGGGCAATTGATTCCAGGGCCTGTGCGACGGTCGAGAACCGCATTGGCGCGGGAGGATGACGTGAACGGGACGCCATTTGGGCGGTACCGGTTGATCGAGTTGCTAGGCCGGGGTGGCATGGGCGAGGTCTGGCGGGCCCACGACACCGTGATCCAGCGGACGGTGGCAATCAAGACGCTGCTCCCGCACTTCGCCCAGGTCAAAACCTTCGAGCAGCGATTCCGCCGGGAAGCCCGCGCCGCCGCACGTCTGGACGACCCGCATGTAGTACCGATCTACGACGTCGGCGAGATCAACGGACGTCTCTATGTAGCAATGCGCCTCATCAATGGGCAGGACCTGCAGACCCAGCTCGGTGGCGGACCACTAGAACCCGACCGGTCCTTGAGGATCACCGAGCAAATCGCCTCGGCACTCGACGCTGCTCATAAAGCTGGGCTCGTCCACCGCGATGTCAAACCGTCCAATATCTTGGTCACCGACGATGACTTCGCCTACCTCATTGACTTCGGCATCGCTCGCGCCGCTGGGGAGACCGGCATAACGTCCACCGGCGCGACCATCGGCACCTGGTCCTACATGGCACCTGAGCGCTTCAGCAGCGGGGAGATCGAACCCAGTTCTGACGTCTATGCCCTGACATGCGTTCTGTATCAATCACTCACCGGTGAGCTGCCATTCCCCGGCAAGACCATGGAGCAGGTGGCGATGGCGCACATGACTGCTCCGCCGCCGAAACCATCGACAAAGCGCCGGGCAATTCCGATGGCAATGGATGAGGTGGTTGCTACCGGTCTGGCGAAGGATCCCAGGCAGCGGTATCAAACAGCGAAAGATCTGGCAAATGCGGCGCGGGCGGCGCTCAACCAAAGCCAGACCGAGACCGTCAAGGCCCCCGCCCCTGGGCGACCCGCTTCCAAGTCAGCGCCGAGCGGATCTCGACGCCGGTGGCTCGTTCTTGCCTCCGCACTCACAGTCATCCTGCTGGCTGGTGTCATCGCAATGGTATGGCGTCCTTGGCAGCGAGAAGGTGGTTCCGAACCGAACGCAGCGCCGCCAAGCACGGCGCCGGTCACCTCAGCGCCGGCGGCCCCGCCACAACAGTCTTCCGCTGCTTCTCCACCGAGTACGACCACCATGGCCGCGTTGCCCGCGTATCTGCCGCCGAACTCCGGCTGCCCAGGACACGTCACCGCCCATCACGACATCGACCATAAGGCTCTGGGACCCGTCCGCATTTTTTTGACCGTAAGCCCTTCCGGCTCGGCCAGCGAGGCGTGCATCGCCTCGGTCACCGCGGGCGGCGCGTCCCTGCCCGCCATCACGTTCAACGCGGATACCACCTCATCGGTCGGGCCGTTCGGGTTCGCCAATCCGGCAACCGATTCCACGGGAAACACCTTCATCACCTACAACGCCGGCGGCGCGCACGCCTACAACGGAGTACTGGTGCTGATTCCCAACGCGGGCGGATTCGAAGACATCGGCTGGTCCAGCACCACCCTGCATATCGCCGGGCAGCACGCCTACCTCGACGCCGAGCTGCTCGGGCCCGGCGCTGACGACCGCTACACCATTAGGCAATCGAACAACGATTGCACGCCCTCCTGCGCCGGCGGCACGATTACCACCAAGGATCTGCACTGGAACGGATCCGATTACCTCCCGTGAGCGAACTGCGGCCTAGCGCCTGCGGTTGTCGGCTGAGCGCCGCGCACTTGGCTCATAACCACTACGGGAACAGCCCTACCTCCGTGCCGCAGCGGTGCTGTGGCTACATCTTGCCCGGCTCGACCCTCAATACCTGAACCGTTTGTCAGCTGTAGGTTCTCATCCAACATGGCGGAATTCTCATCTTCGTGACGTCAAAATGGCGGATCCGCCACGATGATGAGAATCTGATTAGCCTGGCTAGACATTAAGGTTCGCCTTGGCGGTACCCACTTGCTCTCCGCCTTACCCTGCTGCGCATGCGAGTGCTCACCGACGACGCGACCCGTTACGTCAAGGCGTCGCTTCCACACGACCTCACCTCGCTATACCCCGACGTTCAGAAACGTTGGGACGCAGGCGATCTGCCCTGGCCAGACTGACCCGAAAGGAGCCGCTGATGCCGCTCGAACAAATGGCCGGCCTTGCCATCAACCATGTGGGGGTAACCGTGCCGGACATCCATGCCGCGATCGATTGGTACGGCGCGGTCTTCGGCTTCCGCTGCATCATGGGTCCGCGGGTGCTCGATGCCGACGGACACCCAGAAGCCGGCAGCGTGTTCGGCAACAGATTTCGCAGGGCCTGGCAAGCGCATCTGATGAGCGGCAATTCCGTCGGTATCGAGCTTTTCCAATTCATTGACCCACCTACACGCGGACCGCGGCCGCCGCAGGAGCCGGTGCCCTGGCTCGATCGGGGTCTGTGGCATGTATGTATCACTCATCCGGACGTCGCGGCCATGGTTGACCGCATCATCGATCAGGGCGGTACGTTGCTGGCAGCTCCCTACCACTTCGTGCCCGGCCGGCCCTGGGTCCTGGCGTACACCACTGACCCGTGGGGCACGGTACTCGAGGTGATGAGTCATACCTACGCCGAGGCTTTCAGCAACTGGCCCCAACCTGGGCAGCTGTCTGCACCCACGCTCGTGCCGGAGCCCAACCGCGTCGACACCCGCACCCACGATTAAGTACACCGGGCGGCGACCGCGCTTGCAATCACGAACTTTCGGCGATGGGCTTCCGGCATTCGACAGATCCGGATGCCGCGTCGGCCGCCGCAGCTAGTGACACCGCCATCACCAGCCGCTGACGACGAGATCGGAGGGTTCACAATGGGGCCTGCTGGCGATGGTGGTTGTGGGGTTAGCCCTATTCCGGTGGCGCGTGCGGCGGTAGAAGATTGCACCGTGGGATCGACGGTGATGACCATCCACAACAAGCGCTTTGATCGGTGGGTCGGCTCTGCTGTGCCGCCCCTTCACGCAGCAGCCATCTCTTCGGTGACACCTCCATCGACTCGAACCACCACACAAACCATGCGATTGGTTCAGCGGCTGACGTCAAAACCCCTTCCCTCCAACCGCATTCAACGAAAGGAACCAGCATGAGACGAACTGATCTCGGCGGTCTCGACGTCTCCGCCCAGGGCCTGGGCTGCATGGGAATGAGCGAGTACTACGGAGCCTCGGACTGGGACACCAGCATCGCGACCATCCATCGGGCCATCGAGTTGGGCGTCACTCTGTTCGACACGGCCGACCAATATGGATCAGGCCACAACGAGGTGCTGGTGGGCCGCGGCATCGCCGGTCAGCGCGACAGCGTCCAGATTGCCACCAAATTCGGGATCGACCGCAGCAGCGGCGATGACCGGCGGGTCTACCGCGGCGATCCGCCGTATGTGAAACGGTCCTGCGAATCCTCGCTGCTTCGGCTCGGAATAGACCATATCGACTTGTACTACCTGCACCGTCCTCCGCAGAACGCCGAGATCGAGGACACGGTCGGCGCGATGGGCGAACTGGTCACCGAGGGCAAGGTGCGATTCCTGGGCCTCAGCGAAGTCGACGCCGAACTGCTGCGCCGCGCCCATGCTGTGCATCCGATCGCCGCCGTGCAAAGCGAATACTCACTGTGGACCCGGGAAGTCGAGCAGGTGACGCCAGTCATGGCCGAACTCGGTGTCGGCCTCGTGCCGTACTCGCCGCTGGGACGGGGCTTTTTGACAGGAGCGGTCCAAACCGCGGCGCTGGATCCCACCGACTTCCGCGCCCGCAACCCCCGATTCACCGGCGACGCCGCCACGCAAAACCAGGTGATCGCCGAGACCGTGCGCAACGTGGCAGAGCGGCTCGGTGTGCTGCCCGCGCAGGTCGCCCTGGCTTGGGTGTACGCACAGGCCCCTCGACTGGGGGTCCCCGTCGTACCGATCCCCGGTACCCGGCACGCCGACCGTCTCGAACAGAACATCGTCGCCCTGGACGTCGAACTTGATGGGGACACGCTTGCGCAACTGCAGCCGCTTAGCGACCTCGTTGTCGGTGGACGCTACGCCGACCACGGCGTGCGCTGACAGCACGGGACACGCAGGACGAGAGGACTCCGCATGACTCGACGACTCGAGGGCAAATCGGCCGTCATCACCGGCGCCTCCAAAGGTCTTGGCGCGGCGATCGCGCGGCGTCTCGCCGTCGAAGGCGCGCGAGTCGTCGTCAACTATGCCCACAGCAAGCGGGCCGCCGAGCAGGTAGTCGACGAGATCGTTGGGGCCGGCGGTGCGGCAGTCGCGGTCCAGGCGGACATGAGTGACGCCGACCAAGTGCACCGCCTTTTCGCCGAGGCCCACCGCACCTACGGTCCTCTTGATGTATTGGTGAACAACGCAGGGGTTTACGACTTTGAACCGCTGCAGAACCTGACACTGCAGATGTTCCGGCGACACTTCGAATTGAATGTCTACGGCTACCTGCTGGCGATCAAGGAAGCCGTCCAGTACATGTCGCGCGGCTCGAGCATCGTCAATATGAGTTCCACCGTCACCATCTTCGGTCCCGTCGACGCTTCGGTCTACACGGCTTCCAAGGGCGCGATCGACGGGCTCACCCGCGCCTTGTCCAACGAACTGGCTCCGAGGGGAATCAGGGTCAACGCCATCAAACCCGGCGTCGTGGACACCGAAGGCGTCGAGACCGGTGGCTTCCTCACCGACGGGTTCGGACGGGCTGTCACTGCCGAAACCCCGCTGGGCCGACTCGGTGTGCCCGACGACATCGCTCCGGCGGCGGTCTACCTGGCATCCGACGAAACCGCCTGGATGACAGGGGAATACGTCACCCTCTCCGGTGGGCAACGCTGACCACTAAGGAAACCGCATGACCACCACCCCCTCGGAGCCCACTGCCGGACAGGTCGTCCAGCACTACCTCGACACCTTCTTCAGCCACGACCTCGACAAGACGCTTCAATGCCTGACCGACGACGTCAGCTGGCACGTGCAAGGCGCACCGGACGTCCCCACCATCGGCACCCATCGCGGCAAGGCGCAGGTCCGCGAGTGGCTCGCGTTGTTCCCCAAGCATTTCCGGCCGCTCAACTTCCGCATCGACCGGATCTTCGAGAGTGGCAACGAGGTCGTAGTCACCGGACACTTCAGCCACCGAATCATCGACACTGGAAAGGAATTCACCAGCGACTTCGCCGCTGTGTGCAGTGTCCGTGACGGCAAGCTCGCCTCCTACAACTTCCTCGAAGACTCCTTCGGGCTGTGGAAAGCGTTTCAGCATCCCGACCCGACTTAGCAGACGCACGGTAAAAGGGATCTCGATGACTGAGGACACTCCACTGCGGCCCGACCTGGGCCGGTTCGGCGTATGGCTGCCGACGCGCTCAATCGAGCCGGACTTGGCCGTGCGAATCGAATCGCTTGGCTACGGCGCCATCTGGGTCGGCGGATCACCAGATGCCGATCTAGCCTGGGTCGACCCGGCATTGGCGCACACCACGTCGTTGAAACTTGCGACGGGAATCGTCAATATTTGGTCGGCACCGGCGCCAGCAGTCGCTGAGTCGTTTCAACGCATCGAAAGCGCCTATCCCGGAAGGTTTTTACTGGGTATTGGGGCGGGCCATCGTGAGCACACCCAAACCTACGCAAAGCCCTACCATGCGCTGGAGAGTTACCTCGACGAACTCGACGCCGCCGCGGTCCCGGCCGGACAGCGGGTGCTCGCGGCCCTGGGGCCGCGGGTTTTGCGACTGGCGGCGCAACGCAGCGCCGGCGCCCACACATATCTGGTTACACCGGAACACACGGCGCAGGCACGCGACCTGTTGGGAAAGGCGGCATTTCTCGCGCCGGAGCACAAAGTGGTTCTTTCCAAGGACGCCGACGAAGCCCGCGCAATCGGTCGCCAGGCTTTGGACCCATACCTTGGGCTAAGTAACTATGTGAACAACTGGCTCCGGCTGGGGTTCACCGACGACGACGTGCGCAAACCCGGCAGCGACAGGTTGATCGATGCGGTCGTAGCCCATGGCACCGCCGAGGCCACCGCCCAGCGTCTGCAGAGGCATCTGCAAGCCGGCGCCAACCACGTGGCGATCCAGCTGTTGGGCACCGCACGTGGAGATGAGCTGGTGACCTCACTCGGTCACCTGGCGCAGGCGCTGGGACTCGCCCCCGCCAGGTGACGCCCGCCCAGGCGTGCGATGTTTAACAGAATCAGGGGAAGTCATGGGCCATGTTGAAGGAAAGACGATCGTCGTGACCGGAGCCGCACACGGCATCGGCCGAGCGACGGCCGAACTCCTGGCGACCTCAGGCGCGCATGTTGTAGTCACCGACATCGACGAGGCGGGCGCCGAGGCAGCGGCGGAAGCACTCGGCGACCAGGCCGTGTTCTTCAGACACGACGTCTCGTCGTCCACGGAGTGGCAGCGCCTGATCACGCTCGTCAAGCAGCGATTCCCGACGATCGACGGCTTGGTGAACAATGCGGGCCGCTATCTTCCCGGAACCATTGCCGACACCACCGAAGAGAGCTTCGACTCGCAAGTCGCCGTGAATCAGAAAGGCACGTTCTTGGGGGTCAAATATGTGTCTCAGGAAATGAAGGGCAGCGGCGGATTGATCGTCAATACATCGTCGATCTGCGGCATCCGGGGAATTCCAGGCTGCATTGCGTATAACAGCACGAAGTGGGCCATCCGCGGCATTACTCGTACCGCGGCACGTGAGCTAGCTCCCTTCAATATCCGTGTGAACGCGGTTCTGCCTGGTTTTGTCGGCACTGCGCTCATCGCTGCGAATCCTCCCGAAATGAACGCGGCGGCGAAGGCGGACACCCCGTTAGGCCGGCTGGGCCATCCGCAGGACATTGCAACCCTCACCCGGTATCTCTTGTCCGATGAAAGCTCCTTCGTCACCGGAGCCGACTTCCTCGCCGACGGCGGTTACACGCTGTAACGGGTTGTGACGGTGCGTGACAGAATTCTTGGGTGACGGCGTGGCGATCCATGGACATTGCCGCTGTGATGCGCACGCCCTTGTGTTTTGCTGGGCAAGTGTAGGCTGGCTCGCCTAGAGGAGGGTCCGGCATGGTTCTCGAAAATTGTTCCTGGCTTCCCGGTGGGCCGTCCTCGTTGGTGGTCGAACACGTGCTTGCTGTCGCCCCCCAACCGGTGTTTGTGGTCGACGACACCGGCAGAGTCTTGTTCGCCAACCCCGCTGCCGCCCATGGCTTCGGATACCAGGACGCCCACGAGATGCAGGGCCGACTCAGTCACCAGACCTGGCACCACAGCCGTCCCGACGGGACGGCCTACCCGGCGCCGGAATGTCCGTTGTGGACAGCCGCACACCAAGGGAAGCCAGCGCATAGCCCCTACGAATGGTTCATCCGCGCCGACGGTTCGATGTTCCCAACCACGTGGCGGTGCGCACCTATCGAGATCACCGGTGGATTGGGTGCGGTATTCACGTTCACTGACCTGACGGAACGGCACGCGGCCGAAGAAGCCAACCGTGCCCGCGACGCGGCAGAAATCCGCGCCGCGGAATCGCTTGCCGCCCAACGCCGCATCTTGGAGGCGACCGCGGTCGCACGTCAGCAAATCGCCCGCGACCTGCACGACGGTGCCCAGCAGCGATTGATCAATCTACTAATTCAGCTCCAGTTGACGCGCGAGCATTTGCCGCCCGCCACCGAAGATGTCGGCGCGCAACTGTTGGAGACGGCGATGACCGAGGCGAAGGCCGCCATCAACGACCTGCGCGAACTCGCCTCCGGCATCCACCCGTCGATCTTGACCACGCGTGGACTCGTCCCAGCCATTCGGGCCCTCGCGGCGCACATCCCCGTCATTACCGGCGTAACGGCCGAAATCACCCACCGACCGGCACCGCAAATCGAAGTCAGCGCGTACTTCGTCATCGCCGAAGCGTTGACTAACGTGGTCAAACACGCTCACGCGACATCCGCGTCCGTCACTATCGGCGGCGACGCAGATTCGCTGTATCTGACCGTCTCGGACGACGGCGTCGGTAACGCAGCGCAGGGTCGCGGTTTCGGGTTGGTTGCCATGGCCGACCGTGTCGGCGCGCTGGGCGGCACCGTCCTGATCGATTCGCCGAGCGCTGGCGGCACAACGATTCACGTGGTACTTCCGTTGCGGTTGGAGGCGGGCGGTGCAGTCGACGTGCTCGGTACCGCAACCGATTGAATCAGCGCACACCCATGATCAAGGTCGTTGTGGCGGATGATAATCCGATCATCCGCGAGGGCGTGACCCGAATTCTGGAGCGAGGCGGCGTCAGTGTTGTGGCGGCAGCGGCTGACGCCGACGAGCTGCTCGAGAAGGTGGCCGCACACCGGCCCGATGTCGTGATTGCCGACATCGAGATGCCGCCTAATCGCGCCGAGGACGGCCTACAGGCAGCCGTCACCGTCCGTAACTCCTACCCGGATATCGGAGTGATCGTGCTTTCCCAATATCTGGAAGACGACTACGCATTGAGCCTGGTGGGTGACCGTCCCGAGGGTGTTGGCTACCTACTCAAAGAGAAGATCGCGGATACAGCCGTCGTCAACGACGCGGTGCGCAGGGTCGCCGCAGGAGAAGCGGTCCTGGACCCGGATGTCATCACACGCCTGGTGCGTCGGCACCGACGCGGAAAAGAGTTGGAGTCGCTGACCCCGCGGGAACGCGACGTGCTGACTCTGATGGCCCAGGGCCGCTCGAACACCGGCATCGCCGACGATCTCGTGGTCACCGTTGCCGCCGTCGAGCGCCACATCACCAACATCTTCGCCAAGTTGGGTCTCCATGCTTGCACCACCCAACACCGCCGCGTGCTGGCCGTTCTCACTTACCTCAAAAGCTAGTTCCCACGTGGCGTTCGGTTAGCCTGCCGTGAACAGCGCACCCAGGTCAGCGTCGGCAATACGGTCTTTGGTCACGAAGCGCACACCGGGTACGGTGGGCACATCGGCCAAATCGGCGTCGATTGACGTCACGAGGATCGCCAGCTTTGGGTGGCGGCGGCGCAGCCTGGCGGCGAGCTCATAGCCGTCCGTATCTGGCAGATGGACATCGACAAGTGCGCAGTTGGGGTTATGCCGGTCAATGGCCGCCGCACCGGAAGCACCATCCGCTGTTTCGGCGACGACGCTGAATCCCCGACGACTCAATAAGTTTCGAACCAATGATCGGAAACGCTCATCGTCGTCGATGATCACGACAGTCGCGCCCACCTGATCATGCTCGGTTATCGCGTCCGCATGGGGAATAGGGCTAACCCCACACCCTCATCGCAACCGAGGGTGCGCCGTGGCGAGTGGGGTTACCCCCACCAACCGCCGTGGTGCCAGCATGACAGACGAGTCCGCCGTGGCGAGAAACATTAGGAGCGAGAATTGGCATCGAGTACCAGAGGAGATCGTACTTTGAGCGGCAAAGTCATCGTAATAACCGGTGCCTCTAGTGGTTTCGGCCGCGGCTTCGCTGAGAAGCTGGCCCGTGCGGGTCACCGCGTTTATGCATCGATGCGCGATGTCGAAGGTCGTAACGCCGCGCAGGCCGACCGGTATGCGGAGCTGTCCAAGGCGGAGGGGGTTGACATTCGGGTCATCGATATGGATGTGCAGTCACAGCCGTCCGTCGATGCGGCAGTTCACGCGGTGCTCTCCGATGGCGGGCGCATCGATGTGCTGGTACACAACGCAGGGCACATGGTTTACGGCCCAGCTGAAGCCTTTATCCCTGAGCAGTTCGCGGCACTGTACGACGTGAACGTCATCGGCACCCAGCGAGTCAACCGCGCGGCGTTGCCTCAGATGCGCTCGCAGCAAGAGGCGCTGATGGTGTGGATCTCGAGCAGCAGCTGCGCGGGCGGCACGCCGCCCTACCTTGGGCCGTATTTCGCCGCGAAGGCGGCGATGGACTCGTTGGCCGTCAGCTATGCGCGCGAGTTGGCGCGCTGGGGAATTGAGACATCGATCATCGTCCCGGGGGCATTCACTTCGGGCACGAATCACTTCGCCAACGCCGGGACGCCGGACGACCGTGCCGTGGTGGACGAGTACGAGGCCGGACCCTATGCCGGCTTCGGCGCGCTCGTTCGGACGGCATTCGACGGCATCGTCCCGCCCGACGCCGATCCATCTGCTGTTTCAGACGCCGTGCGCGATGTCGTTGACACCCCGTTCGGCCAACGGCCCTTCCGGGTGTATGTCGACCCGACAAACGATGGATCCGAGGTTGGATTCGCCGTCCTGGACCGGTTGCGCGCCGAGATGCTCTACCGCGTCGGCCTGTCGGATCTGCTCACTCCGGTGCACCCCGGCTGACCGTCCCATAGTGTCGGACACGTTCGATGAAACAAATTGGAGGATAAGAAATTGCATGCGCAGCGGGCCGTCCGCGATGCCAGATAGCTCAACGATATGTCGTCCCATCTCCACTACCAAGGCCACAGCATGAAGATCACAGGTAATACAGTTTTCATCCCAGGCTCTACGAGCGGCATCGGCCTGGCCTTGGCGCTGCAGCTTCAGGCGCGAGGCAACACGGTCATCCTCGGCGGCAGGCGCAGTGAGCTACTCGACAAGCTGACGCAGCAACACCCAGGCCTCGATGCGGTCCGCATCGATACGTCCGACCCGTCGAGCATTCGACAAGCTGCCCGCGAGGTACTCGCACGACACCCGAATCTCAACGTTCTGGTGACCATGGCCGGCATCATGCAGGTCGAGGACTGGCACCGGGCCGCCGGGTTCTTAGAGTCAGCCGAATCGGTCATCACCACCAATGTGCTCGGACCCATTCGTCTCATCGCGGCATTCATCGAGCACCTTCAGGACCAGCCCGATGCCACGATCATCACCGTGTCCTCCGGTCTGGCGTTTGCACCTTTGCGCGTGACACCCAGTTACAACGCGTCCAAAGCAGCGATACACATGCTGTCGGAATCGATTCGGCTCCAGCTTGCCGATACCAACGTCCAAGTCATCGAGGTGGTACCACCGTCCGTTCGTACCAGCCTGATGCCCGGACAAGAAACCAACGAAGTCGCTGTGCCGCTCGACGATTTCATCACCGAGGTCGTTGACCTGCTCGAAAGCCAGCCGAACGCTCACGAAATACAGGTCGAGAGGGTGAAGTTTCTGCGTTACGGCGAAGCGCGCGGCGACTACGACGAGGTAGTGAGGGCTCTCAATGCTTCGGACCCACACGGAAACTAACTTGTCCTGGGGTTTCGAATGAAATCGCCGACCACCGTGCAACGTGATCGACAAGAATCGCGTCAACGCGGGGAGGACCAATCAGTATCTGACTTACCTTATGTAGCGAAGGCTACGACCCATCCGACATCGTGCACAAACATACGGTTCTAGGGTCCGCCACGAAGATGAGAAAAACGCGCCTGCCATCTTGATGAGAATTCTGCAAAGCCGAAGGTAGCGCCGCCGCCATCCGCCACGCAGTTTGAGACCTTACATCAGCCAATGGAACACCACACTCAACATGAACCGCTCACGCGCAAGGGCGAGACGATGACCATCACCGCCATGGTGACCTGAGCCTACGACCAAACCCACCAGGCCCGGACAGAAGTGAAGACTGTCGCAAAATAGACCACATCTGAGACACCGGGCGGTCAGCTAGAACCCGCCCCGTTCGCCGAGGTGGAACTGTCTCGAAAGTTCGTCTCGGAAATAACTTTCTCGAATCTACGATTGCAGTACTTATGAGTCATGCTCCCGCCATCCAGGGACACACGGTTGGCCAGCGCGTCGGGTACACCCGGGTCTCCACGGTCTCGCAGACCCTCGATCAGCAGAACGAGGCCCTCGAAGCGGCGGGCGCGACGAAGACGTTCTCTGACACCATGTCCGGCGCTCGCGACGATCGCCCCGGCTTGGCGGCACTTATGGAGTACGTCCGGGAAGGCGACACCGTCGTGGTCTGGAAATTAGACCGCCTGGGCAGGAACACATTGCACATCTTGGAGACCGTCAAGACTCTCACGGATCGCGGCGTCACCCTGATCTCGGTAACCGACGGTATCGATTCGTCGACTGCGGCGGGTCGGATGATGATCGGGGTGTTGGGTTCTCTCGCTGACTATGAACGGGAGTTGGTCAAAGAACGAACAGCGTTGAAGCGGGAGACATCTCGTGCGAATGGGACCCGATTCGGACGACCCCGTAAGGTCAATCACGCCGACCACATTGCTACCGCCAAGCGGATGCAGCTCGACGGGCATACCGGGAAGGACATAGCCAAGTACCTTGGGGTCAGTCGTGCCACCCTGTATCGGTACCTCGCTCAAGAGGACGGCGTAGCCGCCAGACACTAGGCCATCAATTCGCCTGCAGCAGTCCATGAAGTTCGGCAGCATGACTGGCTGTGAATCCAGACAGCGAGTCAGCATCGGGGCTAGGAGACCAACCGGCATTCAAGTGGTGGTCTGGACGGCGGCGACCATGGGGCGAACAGGACTTGGGATGGCAAGCCTGGTTTGGAGGCAAGGTCGTCGATGGACTGTGTGACCTTCTGGACGAACACCTTGAGCAGCACAAACAAGGTGCCCCAGCTGTAATCGGCTGCGTCCCATGGTTTGACAGCAAAGCGGTCGAGGACCGCCTGCTCAAGATGCGGGCGTGTTGCATCGTCATGGACAAGGGGTCCTGGCTACCAGGCAGGCTTGTAAGGGCGGGTATTGGCTTTCCGAACATCTACCTTCCTGGCTTGCAGTGGACAACCGCGGAGGCAGATGAGGACGGGACTTGGATCGGTCCGTACACCTCGATGCCGGAGCACCTGCTGGGCCCGGTTCGTGTCCTCGGATGGGGCAAGAGAGAAAAGAAGCCCCTTCTACACGCCAAGATGATGGTTCTTGGTGCGATCACTGATTTCTACCACGACGTGGATGGCTACGGTGAGCACCACGAACGTTATTTTGTTCCCGACAAGGTGTGGTTTGGGTCTGCCAACTGGACAAATCTATCGCGGTCACATTTGGAAGTTGGAGTGGTATTCACTGACCACGAGTTCATAAGCGAGGCACAGTCATTTGTCGCCGATTTGATCGGGTTCTCCGAACCTGTCGACACCGGGACTACACATGCAGGTCCTAAGCCCAACCTGGTCTACATGCAGTTCGACGACGCCGCTATGTCCGAGGCTGCCGAGGAGATGCGATCCGCCCACCTGGAGGAGCTTGCCGAGGCAGAAGACCAACCAGACACTGAAGGACCTGACTGGTAGATCTGGGCCACACCGCTGCGGTAATCCTCGATCATGCTAGTCAATTCCGCAGGCGATAGCGGTGGTCGTGCGGCGTGGGAAGCTCACCGAGCTGGTTGCCGTGGTTAACGTGCCGGGTGTGTACGTCCAACCCGAGATGCGTCAATGCGTGTGCTTTGTCTGCGCCAACATTGGTGGTGAGCTGAAGCCGGTGGGCACAGCTTTCTTTGTCTGCATTACGAATCCTCCGATCCGATGGATCTTTGTGGTCACTGCCCTGCACGTTCTGGCCAACGTGCAAAAGCAGAGTGCCGACGGGACGGCATTCGTCAACAGCGACGATGGCAAGACGTTCCTCCGCGTCAACACCAAAGACGGCGGTTTCAAGATTGTCGACGTCGCAGAAGACAAGTGGTTCAAACCCGACATGTCCGAAGAGATCGTCGACATCGCCTTCTGCCACTGGAACGAGCTGCCAGGTGCATCAGACTTCGACTTTCTTAGTGTCGACGCCGAGTTGGCAGCGACGAAAGCTGTGATGGAAGCCGAGCAGATTGGCGTCGGGAACGAGGTGGCGTTCGCCGGTTTGTTCGTCAATCATCACGGCAAGAAGCGGAATGAACCGATCGTTCGATTCGGCAACATCTGCGGGATCCCAGTCGAGCCCGTATCAACGAAGGCCGGGGACATCGAGGCCTACCTGGTTGAGTCACGATCGGTCGGCGGCCTCAGTGGATCGCCGGTCTTCGTGGACGTGGGAGTCTTTCGCATCGTCAACAACGTGCGTCAGTACCGCCAGGGCGGAAAGGTGCTCTACCTGCTCGGCGTCGTCAACGCTCACTTCGAGGCATTCGTGAGGAACACGACAGTCGACATCAGTCCTTCGGACGAGCATGTTAATAAGGGGATCGCCGTCGTTACGCCAATAGATAAGGTGCTCAACGTCATTCAGGAATCCAAATTCGGTCGGATCATGAGGACGGCGACTGAGGCGGCGACTAAGAAGCTGACAGAGATGGATCTCGCTGTCCTAGCCCGACGGATTGCTCAAGGCGATACAGTACAAATCGATTTTGAGTGGAAGCTCGACGACGATGAAGCCGGAAGTGACTAGACCAGGACTGCGAGTCAGAGCAGGCAGCAGACTCTAATTCCCTTCGAACAGGCTAGATGTGGGAAACTATGAGCGATGCTCGCCGGTTGGCTGACCATGAATTTACCCCTTCCCGAGACTGGGTTCTATCGGTCGTTGTTGGTTGCATCGAGGGCGAGTTGTGCGGACTCGAAGATGTCGACTTGCTCAACGGGCACCGTGAAGGGGTCGCCTTCGAATACGGTGCCGTACCCGTGTGCCGTCACGGTGTAGGTGACGGTCACCTCGCTCACAGCTGTGTCCCGCAGCACCAGCACCACGTCATCACGGGTGTGACGCCATGGCGGGTGGGGGCGTAGCTCGGCGAGAGTGATGGTTACTTCGAGGTCCCCATCGTCGTTGTGGTCCCATCTAACCGGGTAGTCGGCGGGGAGTGCCGGTTTGAACCGCAGCATTGACGTGGTGTTGAACGGCCCGTATGCCGGTGGCTCCCAATCTGGATCCTGAAGCCTCTCCCACTCGAACTCCTGCGGGTGGGCAAACTCAAGCCCTGCAGCACCTTGCAAAGTCAGTATTACCTGCACGTTAGTCAGGAAGGATTTCGCCCGGTTGGTGATGCGAAACCGCAAGGAAGGCCACGCAATCGATGCAAGATAGTCCTGGCAAGCATCCCACCTGCCCTCAAGTTCGTGACGAATCTCGACCAAACGCTGGCCGATTTCTTCATCCGAAATGGGTTGTGCAAGTTCGTCTGACGTCCCGAAGCCCAGTGCGGGCATCACCGACACTGCGGGCAAGGCCGTTGCGGGGTTGGGCGGGTTGGAACGCAGTTTCTCGTTGTGCTCGTGCAGCGATTTCCCTTCCATCTCGACAAGGGCATCCAGCAGCTCATCGCCACGAATGAACCTGCGAGCCACACCGATTACTTCTGCGGTCACGAGGATTGGAGGTGGTCCAGCCGGTATCCCGAGGAACTGTTCCCGCACCCCTGCCATGTGCGGACGATCAAGGATGGTCGTGATGCGTTCCAGGTGATATAGCTCGACCTTCGTGTCGCCGCCCACTTTGCCTAGCTCCTCGCGTTCGGCCAGACGTAGCTCCTGGTTGGTCACAAAGGCAACGCCAACCGGCTTGGGTTCTCTCGATTTTGCCTTGTCGACGTCGGACGTGAGTTTGTCTGTAATCTCCTTGAAGCTTTGCTGACCACGAGGGAAGTGCACCGCCATAATCCACGGCTCGCCGTCCTTCTGAACGAGTGCGTCAGCGCCGCCGTCCTTACCGCCCAGCGGATGTGAAGGGTCGATGCCCTCGAAGCCCTCCTCGTCGAGGATCAGGGCCGCCATCCGTTCCGATGGGGCCTGACCCAGGGTCCACTCCAGGAGTAGGTGCCAGGTCTCGTCGAATCTCCTCATGTGCCCTATCGTGCCGGTCAACGCCGGTATCGGTCATGACACCCTCTCCATGTCGGATGGCATAGCGAAGGTCCTTGGCTGATTTACACTGAACGTGCTTCACGAGATGCATCATCAAGCCCCGGTTCGGTGCACACCAACCCCACGCTCGTGGGTGGTCCGGGTGACGAAGCGGTCGGCACCAGCCGGTGCCCGGTAAGAGCGCCTCTGCTCACGGAGGCCCGGAACGGTGGAGTTCCTCGCGATGAACGAATTGACGCGGGCCGAGCTGACCAAGGGGTTGCGTCCCTCGTCTGCCGCGACGAGGGTATGGACGTGGACGTGGCAGAGGTGCGGCCGATACGAATATCGAAAGTGCTTGACGCACTCGACCAACCCTGACCACCCGATTTCACGAGGCCTGTCACCGACGGATGTGCTGCTCCTACGGAGTCGCCGTCCAATACGCCACTAAAAGGTCCGTCCCGTCACCGCTTTCCGATGCAGCATGAACGGAGGATGCAGGTGGTTGATCGCAGTTTCGTGCTCAGATGGGCACACCTGGGTCTCGGTCGCAACCCTCGCTACCGCGAAATCATCGACGAGCGGAAGCGTGCCCTTGACGCCCACGTCGCCGAGATCCAGGCCGAGCAGGAGCAGCGCAATGCCATCCTGCACAGGATCGACTACAGCCACATCCCGCCCCTGCAGATAGCAGAGCGGTACGCGGCTGGAAGGCCACGGGATTGCGGTCTCTACGGCCGGAGGACGTGACTGTCGAGTTCCCTCTGAGTGTTGGCCCCGTCCTCCGACGGCGAGCTGAGCCGATTCAATAAGCTGGTCGCTCGGTGCGCCGACGTAGAAGGGCGAGATTCTTGGACAAGAAGACGCGGGTGAGGCTGTCGCTGGCGGTCGTGGACTGCCTCAGCGATCAGAGTCTCAGTTTCCAGGCAACCAACCTCATCCTCCGCACATACGGGTTAGAAACACTCGGGGACTACGCCGACGGACCGAGCCTGCACGACATCGTGAGCTGGGCGAATGACGAGCAGCTGATTGAGATCGCCGAATACTTCGAACTAGAGGTGCCGCACGTAGCTGCCCCGAAATCGCAGGTGCCCACGATCGGCACGGCCCGTCCCCTCCGGATATTCGGTTCACACCTAAGCGATCACAAAGTCTTAGTCGGCGCAGTCCGCGAGCAGCTTCTTCGTTATGGGATCGACCTGTTCGTGGCGCACGACACCATCGAGCACGACAAGCTATGGCAGGACGAGATCGAGAAGGCGCTCGGCGTAGCCGACGCTGGGCTGGTATTCGTCCACGACGGCCTTCGGAAAAGCGCTTGGTGCGACCAAGAGATTGGCTGGCTGCTTGGGCGTGAGGTGCCGGTCATGGCCCTCCGATTCGATGAGACTCCCTACGGCTTCTTCGCAAAATTTCAGGCACAACCCGTACCTATCGGTGCGTCTGCCGCGACGATAGCTGAGATGGTCGTCGATCGGGTCGCGACGAAGCCAGAGCTTGCTGCCGGTTTCGCGGCGTCCTTGGTGTCAGCGATGGCATCTTCTTGGAGCTTCGCCACTACCGATGCGATCTGGAAGCGGTTGCGCGAGTTGTCGTCTCTGGACGCCGACCTTTGCTCGCAGCTACTCAAGGCGACCAAAGAGAACACCCAAATCCACTGGGCAAAAGCGGGTTCGGATGGAGGCCAGCCCTATTCCAGGGTTGTGACTGAATTCATTCGACGCCAACCGGGCGCTGCGGTCATCACCTCAGACATCCAGGCCTACGTCGACTACTTAGACGAGAAAGATGCCGAAATGGAGCGGCGCAACGATGAGACACGCAGGCGTCTTGAACAACAACTGGCGAGCCAGGACCCCTTCGCTTAGCCCCCAGCTTGCCCATTACGGTCGCGTCGTCACCTGCACCGTCCTGGTCCGACCTGGTGGTGGCGCGATCGCTGTCGGTCGATTTGGCGCCGCCCCTTTCCGGACCGATGTCCGCTTCGGATTCCATAGTGGCCGAGGGTAATGCGGTATTGGTCTCTGCAAGACCGATTTGCATGGCTTGGGTCACCAGCCCAGACCACCTGATTTCACGAGGCTTTGCGCCGATGAAGTCGCCGTCGCTGCGGGGCGCCCCCCGATACGCCATTGCGAGAACGAAGGTTTCGCGGGCGCCCGCGACTCGACGGGGAGTAACTGCTGGCTCCACGCTGGGCGGGCATGCTCACTCCTCTGGCTCGGGGAGCGAACCATCTTCGGGCAGGCCACCTTCGGGCTCCCCTAGCAACTCAATGTCTTCGTGGATTGGGCGCCAGATCTTCGGGTCGAGGTTCGACAAATCGGTGGGCATCTCGGTGCCCAACTCCGCGCTGTAGACCTGGCCCTTGATCTCGACACTGGTCTTGGCCAACACCGGCACCGTGAAGACTTCGGGATCAAGTTCAAGCAGTCCTTGTTGGACCAAGTACTTCACCAGGTAATACGTGGCGTTCACACACGAGCCCAGGCGGGCGTAAACACCTGTCGCTGCGCGGTAGCGCTGGTCCAAGCTCAGTTCCTTGCCGATCTCCGACTGAATGAGCTGCGTGTGGAGAGCATCAGAGTTCAGCCACATGTCGGCCAACTGGACGTCAGACAGCTGGCCTTTCTCGGTCACCACGTAGAAGGCCTGGGCGATCTTCTTTCCTTCTACAACGGTCTTCCAGTGCTCACGTAAATCTTCGAGGTCGATGATATTGGCCAGCGTGTCCTCGCTCACCAGCCCTTCCAGCGCGTCTAGCACCACCGCCCAGTAGACCGGCTCCTTGGGAATGGTGAAGGGCCGCACCCTGGCCGCGAAGGACTCGAAGGCCTCCTCAGGGGGCAACTCCATCGAAAACTGGTGCGTGGCTTCGCGGGTCACGGCGTTGAATTGGATCTGCACCTTAATCGTTCCGGAGGCCAAGTCGTTCAACAGTTCCGAGTGATCGCGGACCAGAGAATGCGACATTACTTTCCGCGCACGTAGAACAAACCTCTCCACACGTTCGCGAGGATCAAGAGCTGGCATGACCGCCACGATAGATGTGGCTACCGACAACTCAGGCGCCATACGGAGTGATGGCGTTGCCTAGCATCCGCCCGCCTGGGATCAGCAGGTATGACCGACGAACTACCGCAAGACTGGTGCAGCTCTAGCGCAGGGATCACACGCAAACCGGACAGTTGGGCCCGGCGTGCAGCATGACCGGTTCAGTCGCGAGGGTGGCTCCGGTCTACCCACTGAAAATCAGGTAGGTCGCCAGCGTCCTGATCATCGGTAGGCGTCGATAGCTCTCACTGGACCAAGTGGATTCAGCGCAATGGCACTTCGAACAGAAGTGCTAGACCACTGGACTGTTGGAGCCTGGCGGGCCCGTGGGGCCCGGTTCGGCCAAGTGCGTCCGGCTTGTCAGTAACTCACCAGCCCCTGAGTGCTGCAACCACTACTACTGCCCACTGCGTATGTATATACGCAGTTGGACGCAGTTCAGTAGCTGTATGTGGGTACGTCTGGGCGCAGTTTCGACGCAGTTGGACGTAGTTTCACAACTTCCCCCCAGATTCCCCTGGCTGAAGCTCCTCAATGGATTGGCCTGGCTGCGGTTCGGCGCCGGCCGGGAAGTGCTTTGTGGTCTTGCCCCGACTCCCCCCACCTTCGCGACGTAGCCTGCCTTTTTCTTCGGCTATCTTGATGGCCTCCCGAACGTCGGCGGCCTGGAAACCAACGGTGGTGCTCGCGCGCACACCCTTTTCGATGGCGTTCTGGGATGTGCCGGGGTTGGCATCGACGCACTGGCACACCGGATCAACCAGGGCTTGGGCCTTAAAAACCCGTTCGACCTGGGCGCGGGTGCCGGAACCGGTCGTCGTCAACAGCCGAGTCACCGGGTCATAGCTCAGCTGGTCCTGATCCACCGACACATCCCGGCCAATGGCCCGCAGGTACCTGGTCTGCTGGTCTCCACCGAAAGTCATGGTCATGATGGAGTCGGCCCAGTCTTCGACGGCCGAGCTGCCACGGGTGCGCTCAGCGTTCCACCCCGCGTGCACCGCCAAGATCACCTCTGTGGCTCCCACCTCGGAGCGGGCGAATACATCTAGATCTGCCAGCCACCTTCCCACCTCGTGAGGGTCGTTCTGGCTGGCGCCCGTGTAGGCCCGGCCGAAAGGGTCCACGATCAGTACTTCGACCCGGTGCTCCCGGAGCTTGTCGGCCAGTAGTTGACGATCTACCGGTTGTTGTAGCGGGTTGCGCCTGCCTCGCAGGTTCACCAGGAATAGCCGGTCTGCCGGGATGTCCGTCTGGTGTGCCCAGCGACCCAGCTGCCCACTCGATACCTCGAAGTTCAGGAAAGCTACCCGTCCAGTCACCGGCTTGGTGTCGAACCGGCCCAGGAAAGGCTCCCCAGTGATCAGGCTGCGGGCGAGGTTGAGCATCAGCGTGGTCTTGCCGGTCTTGCGCTGGGCGACGACTGCCATCCCACCCCCGGCTGGCAACAGCCCGTCGATGCGAAACGGGGACTCGTCGGGATCTTCCAGATCCGACAACAGGCCCCACTCGAAAGGCAATGCGGGACCGGCCTTTTCAGTAACCAGTCGCCGCCGGGCCTCCTCCCGGACCCGCTGGCGTCCCAACTCGGCCTCGACGGCCCGCCGGTGCTCTAACACAGCGTGCTGGTCAGGTCTCCCGGCAACGTCCAACATGGCAGTGGTGCCGTCGTGCAGGTGTTTGAGCGCCGCCACCGGATCGTCCGCAGCGAGTTGCGCGGACGAGATCAACATCTCGTTGAGCCCGTTTTTGGTATAGCGCTTGCGCAGCCGCTCGATTATGTAGCCTGCGGCGTCTTTGGAGTCTTCCAACGACTCCAGCAACTGCTTTTCCAGAGGGGGCCATTCCTGCACTAGGATCTCTCGGGTGGGGACCTTCCCATATTTTTGCCAGTAGTCCAGCGCGAATTCAAAGATCGCCCGATTGGGCGGATCCTCGAATACCTCGGGCCCCAGCTTCTCCTCGGTAACGAGAGCTATTCCCTCAGCGGTAGTGAGGTGCGAAAGCAATTGAATTTCGATATTATTGGACATTGGCAATCCTTTTGGCATGGGCTGGGAGACGGCCCCCGTCCCTGCGCGCTAACGCAGGGACAAACGGAGGTCGTTTTCATTGGTACTTACTTCCGGCCTCGAGGTAGGGGCTCAGAATGCTTTGTAAGCCACATTTTTATATGTAGCGTGGCGGGGGTCTCTGGTATGTGCTGCAATCCGTTCGGCATTAGACTGGCGGTCATGCGCCAATAAAATAGTCATTGAATCCATCAATTCCTCAGGACCTCGTTGTTTATTCGACGAGGTCCGGCTTTTATTTACTCCATAAAATCCAGAAGTAAAAAATAATGCGAGAATACGCATACGTCTTCTTTCGCATCTCGACACCGTCACGGTTTCGCTTCCAACTCGCGCAGCCAGGCCTCCACCGCTGAGCGGCGCCATACCCGTCGGCGCCCAAGCTTGAAACTGTGGGGACCTGTGCCCAGATACGCCCAATAACGCCACGTCGCCGCCTTGGTGCTAGTCCATTTTTCCAGGTCCATAGCTGATAGAAATTCGTCTTCCAACACGAGCCTCATCCGTTTCAACTACCAAGCAGCTCTTGGCTTAATTCGAATGATCCAGACGTAACCAATGACAGGCAAATGGCATTCCTGAGAAAGGGTACTTATTTTCCCGAAACCTCACGCTAAACGGGGTTGCTTCATACAGGAAAGCGCAGGCAGGAACTTTGGTAACGCAACACAGGAGATACCAAGTTCTGAAAACTCTCAGGAAAAAGTTTTGGGATGACGGCTTGGCTGAGGTTTGTCGTGGAAAAGCCGTACTCTCGATTTCATGAGACGCAACCGCAGGGCCGGTGTCGAGGACCGGTGGTACCGGACCATCCGCGATGAATACGGAAATTCTAGTACTGTCGCCAGCGCGAACTACGGCAAAGGAAGCCGTTGGCGGGCAAGGTATGTCGACGACGACGGTCGCGAGCACTCCAAAGCCTTTGCGCGCAAGGTCGACGCTCAACAGTGGCTCGACAACGAGATCACCGCGAAGCTCGCGACCGGGACATACATTGCGCCCGGCGCCGGGAAGGTGACGGTCGAGGGGGTCTACAAGTCCTGGGAGCGCTCGCAGGGCCACATAAAAGCCCGTACCGCTGCGGGGCGACGCGGCGTCTGGAAGAACCATGTAGCCCCGGTGTGGGCCGACGTGCCGGTGATCGACGTGAAGACTTCGGCGGTGCGGGCCTGGGTAGCGTCCATGGTGAGCGACGAGCTAGGGGTGCCGACCATCGAGAACGGATTCGGTGTCTTGCGCCAGGTCATGGGTGCGGCGCTGGACGACAACCGCATTTCCCGCAACCCGTGTGATGGCGTCCAGTTACCCAGGCGCAAGCACGCCGATCGCGGCTACCTCACCCACGCCCAGGTGGCTGCGTTGGCCTCCGCCGTCGAGTATCGGCCCGAAGTGGTGCGGTTCCTTGCCTACACCGGTCTGCGCTGGGGTGAGATGGCCGCCCTGCGGGTCGGTGATTTTGACATGCTTCGCCGCCGGGTGAACGTGTCTAGGTCCGTTACCGAATTCAACGGGCTCGTGTGGTCAACGCCGAAGTCATGGGAGCGCCGCTCGGTGCCATTCCCGGCGGTGTTGGCCGCCGAGCTATCGGCCTTGATGGTCGGGAAGGCGCGGGATGATCGCGTTTTCGCCAGCCAGCACGGCGATGTGTTGCGAGTGTCTAACTACCGCAAGCGATTCTTCGCGGCAGCAGTTGAGAAGTGCAAAGCCGCCGACAAGACGTTTCCCACGATCACGCCGCATGATCTTCGGCACACAGCGGCCAGCCTGGCGGTCAGCGCCGGGGCCAACGTCAAGGCCCTTCAGCGGATGCTCGGGCACGCCAAGGCGTCGATGACGCTGGACGTGTATGCAGACCTTTTCGATGACGATCTAGACGGTGTTGCTGCCAGCCTGGACGCGGCGATCAAATCTGCTGCGGACGCACTGCGGACGACATCCGCGCAATAGGCCGATTACCTGGGCTTTCAGGCCCTAGAACGTGTTGACCTTCTCGACGCTGACGAACATGCCGTGCTTGGTCTGGTCGTTGGTGAAGCGGGTGCCGTCCGTGTTGGCGATGATCGTCCAGCCCTGCGCCGCATAGGTCTTGTAGTCGATGGTGACGGTCGGGATGGCCCCCAGGTTGCCCAGCACCCACTGCACCTTGCCGCCCGTGTTGATGCTGACGCCGTTGGCGTGTTCCCCATCCTGCAGCGGGGAGTTGGTGAACGGTGCCTCGCAGCCGACGGTGTCCTTATTGATCTGGCAGCGCGTCACGCCGGACTTCGTCTCGATGAAGACGTAACCGTTCTGGTCGGGCGGCAACGGGATGGCGCCCGCCGGGGTGGTCGGGTTCACCGGCGCGGCGGACGGGCCCGGGGCCGGGGCGGCGGTCGCCGACGGCGGTGTGGACCGCGGCGTGGGGAAGGACGGTTCGGTGGGTCCCGCCCCGGGCGATGCCACCGGCCGGCCCCCGATGATCGAGCTGCAGCCCGACACCAGCTCCGAGCCGGCCACCAGTGCCACGAGCAACAGCGAACCACCGGCCAGGCTCCGCCGCGCATTCTCCGAAAACCGCACCCGCCGCTCCCCAGACGATTCGAATAGCGGACCTCACGTTACGCACCGAGAGGCGAAAGTCGCTGCCCCGGCGCGGCTATCGATACAGAGCCGATGGCCCAGGTTTATCACCGCGTGACCGACCCGTGGCGCCAAATCTGACCGGGGACTTACAGCCCCAACAGCTTTTCGGCGTTGCGGTGGCTGATGGCGGCCCGCTCGTCGTCGGACAGCGGCAAGCCGTCGAGGAAGGCGCGGGCCTCGACCATCGACCCGAACGGGTAGTCGGCGGAGAAGGCCACCCGTTCGATCCCCACCTGCGCCACCAGGTTCGCATACGTCGCGTGGTCATTGAAGTTGGCGAACGTGTAGTGAAAGTTCTCCCGCAGATAGGAACTCACGCGGCGCTGCAGACCGGTCAGTTCCGGTTTCAGGGTGGCGTCGAAGCGCGGCAGCATGAACGACGTCGCCTCGCCCATGTGCCCGATGATCATCTGCAACGACGGGTGGCGGTCGAACACGCCGCCGAGGATCATTCGCAGCGCGTGGGTGGCGGTGTTGATGTGCCACCCCCAGCCCACGGTGGCCAGCGCGAACGTGACGGGCTCGGCGAACCCGGCGTAGCTGGACTCGATGACGCCCGCCGGCGGGATGGTCGGATGCAGATAGATCGGCGCCTGCAGGGCGGCCGCCCGCTCCAGGATGGGCTCGAAGAACGCGTCGTCGAGGTAGCGGCCCCGGCTGTGCCCGTTGATCACCGCGCCGGGAAAGCCGAGCCGGCGCACCGCCCGCTCGAGTTCCTCGGCCGCCTGGTCGGGGGCGCTGATCGGCACGGTGGCGAAGCCCGCCAAGCGATCCGGGTACCGCGCCACCGCCGCGGCGAGCTGGTCGTTGCAGTCGCGCGCGAGCCGGACCGCTTCGTCTGGATCCAGTTGCTCCACACCGGGTGCGGCCAGCGACAGCACCGCCAGGTCCACCCCGGCCTCGTCCATCGCCGTGATGCGACCGTCGCCCAGATCGCTGGCCGGTTCCACGATGCCCGCCCGCGACGCCAGCCAGGTGCCCGGTCCGCGCAGGAATTCGGTTGTGGCGTAATGCTCTTCGAGAGCGATGACGCGCATCTGAGTTATCCTTCGAGGACTCGGGCGGCTGCGTCCCAGTACGGCAGCTCGTCGCGGTTGGCGGCCAGGCGGATGGTTTTGGTGTAGCCGTATTCGGCCAGCGTCTCCTGGGCGTGCTCGCGGCCGAACCCGCTATGGCCGACGCCGCCGAATCCGCTGCCGATGGCCACCCGGGCATAGTTGTTGACGAAGACGGCTCCGGCCCGGATCTGCCGGCTCACCCGCAGCGCCCGGTCGCCGTCGGCGGTGAACACCGCGGCGACCAGCCCGTACGGCGTGCCGTTGGCGATGCGCACCGCCTCGGCCTCGTCGCTGAACCGGATCAGGGCGACGACCGGGCCGAAGATCTCCTCCTGCGCCACCCGCATGCCCGGCGTGACGCCGGTCAGCACCGTGGGTGCGACGTAGAAGCCGTCCGCGAGCCGGGGATCCCGCGGCAGCGGCGCCTGGGCGGCGATGCGGGCGCCCTCGGCTACGCCGATGTCGAGATAGTTCAGGACCTGCTTCTGCTGGGCCCGGGTGACCAGCGGGCCCACGTCGGTGGCGGGGTCGGCGCCATCACCCACTCGCAATCGGCGCACCGCGGCGCACAGCTTCTCTTCGAATTCGTCATAGACGTTGTCCTGCACCAGGATTCGGGATGCCGCAGTGCACGCCTCACCCTGGTTGAAGAAGCCGCCGTCGACGGCGGCCAGCAGCGCCTCGTGCAGGTTGGCGTCGCCGAACACCAGCAGCGGGTTCTTCCCGCCCAGCTCCATCAGCGCCGGCGTCAGGTTGCCGGCCGCGGTCCGCAGCACGGCCGCACCAGTGAGTGGCGATCCGGTGAAGGAGATCTTGCCCACCAGCTCATGCTCGGCCAGCGCGGCGCCCACCTGACCGCCGCCCGGCACGGCGTGCACCACCGGATCGGGCAGCACCGACTGGATCAGTTCCACCAGCCGCAGCACCACCGAGGGGGTCTGCTCCGGGGGTTTCAGCACCACGGCGTTGCCGACGGCCAATGCGGGCGCGACCTTGCCGGCGGTGTGAATCGGCGGCCAGTTGAAGGGCACGATGCCGGCGATCACGCCGTACGGCTCCAGGGTGGTCACGTCGAAAACGGGGCCGTAGTCGCGCGCCTGACTCGGCAGCACCTCGACCATGCTGCCGAAGTATTCGAAGATTCCGATCGCCGCCTCGACGTCGAAATTGCGTGCCTGGGTGATCGGCTTGCCCATCTCCCGAGACTCGAGGGCGGCGATCTCGTCGGCGTGCGCGCGGATGACGTCGGCGATCTGCCGCAGGTAGCGGCCGCGTTCGCGGGCCGGGCGTTGCTTCCAGTTCAGGTGCCCGGCGTGCGCCGCCCGCACGGCCCGGTCCACCTCGTCGGTGCCGGCCCCGCGGACAACGGTGACGACCTGACCGGTGGCGGGGTTTTCCACGACGAACCGGTCGTCGGTGGACGCCGACGACCATGGCGTGCCGATCTCGGCGGGGGCTTGCTGATCCATGGGCATTGTCACGGTATGCCCGGCTTCCTGATCAGCGCCAACGATATCTTCTGATGATCGCCATCACCGATGGTGATAATCGCGGTCATGGAGCTTCGCCAGCTCGAGTACTTCCTGGCCGTCGCGGACTGCCGAAGCTTCACCGCGGCGGCAAAGCGCCTGCGCGTCGTGCAGTCCGGGGTGTCCACCACGATCAAGGCGCTCGAACGCGAGCTGGGTGCCGAATTGTTCGCCCGGGGCCCGTCCGGTGTGGCGCTGAGCCCCGCCGGCGAGGCGCTGCGGCCGCACGCCCGGAGCACCCTCGCCGCCGCGGGCGCGGCCAAGGACGCGGTCGCCGCCGCCCGGGGCGCCGTGCGCGGCACCGTGACCGTGGGGACGCTGACGTCGGTCAGCGTCATCGACGTGCCGACGGTGCTGGCCGAACTGCACGCCCGTCATCCCGAGGTCGTTGTTCACCTGCGTGCGGCCAGCGCCGGGTCGGCCGGCCTGGCCGGCCAATTGCGCGACGGGGATCTCGATGTCGCCTTCCTGGTTTTCACAGGACCGCCACCCGCCGACCTGCACACCCGGCTGGTGGCCGAGGTTCCCCTGCTGCTGGTCGTCCCTGCGGAGCACCCACTGGCCCGGCGCAAAACGGTTCCGCTGGTCGACCTGGCGGGCATGTCCTTCGTCGACGGGCCGCCGGGATACGGCAACCGCACCGTGGTCGACAACGCGTTCGCGGCCGCGGGCGTCGAGCGGACCGTCGCTGTGGAGGTCGCCGACATCGGCACCGCGGCGACCTGTATCCGTAAGGGCCTGGGGATCGGTTTTCTGAGCTGGTCCATCCTCGACGGCATCGACAGTTCGGGCCTGGTCAGCGTCCGGACCACCGGGCCCGACCTGCAGTGGCGGCTCTACGTGGCGACCTCGGCGACCCGGCAGGTCAGCGCGGCCACCCGGGCGTTGCTCGCGCTGATGGATGAAGTCAACGGCTTGTCGGCAGGCCCCGGGAACAAGGCGGGGTCGACCGCCGTTAACACGATCGACAAGTTGAGCGAACCACACTCAATACCGGTTGACAGCCCAGGCCCGCAAGGGCAGTCTTGAGCGGGGTTCACTCAGCATAGTGGCACCAGACAGGCTCTACACATTCAGGAGGAATCACTATGGCTCGTGCGGTCGGTATCGACCTCGGGACCACCAACTCCGTCGTCGCAGTCCTCGAGGGCGGTGACCCGGTCGTCGTCGCCAACTCCGAGGGTTCGCGGACCACGCCGTCCATCGTCGCCTTCGCCCGCAACGGCGAGGTGCTCGTCGGCCAGCCCGCCAAAAACCAGGCGGTCACCAACGTCGACCGCACCATCCGTTCGGTCAAGCGGCACATGGGCACCGATTGGTCCATCGAGATCGACGGCAAGAAATACACCGCTCAGGAAATCAGCGCCCGCGTGCTGATGAAGCTGAAGCGCGACGCCGAGGCGTATCTGGGTGAGGACGTCACCGACGCGGTCGTCACCGTGCCGGCGTACTTCAACGACGCCCAGCGTCAGGCCACCAAGGAGGCCGGCCAGATCGCCGGCCTGAACGTGTTGCGGATCGTCAACGAGCCGACCGCGGCCGCGCTGGCCTACGGCCTGGACAAGGGCGAGAAGGAACAGACCATCCTGGTCTTCGACCTCGGTGGCGGTACGTTCGACGTCTCGCTGCTCGAGATCGGCGAGGGTGTGGTCGAGGTCCGCGCCACCAGTGGCGACAACCACCTCGGTGGGGACGACTGGGATGACCGCGTCGTCGAGTGGCTGGTCGACAAGTTCAAGGGCACCAGCGGCATTGACCTGACCAAGGACAAGATGGCGATGCAGCGGCTGCGCGAGGCCGCGGAGAAGGCCAAGATCGAGCTCTCGAGTTCGCAGAGCACCTCGATCAACCTGCCTTACATCACCGTCGACGCGGACAAGAACCCGCTGTTCCTCGACGAGCAGCTGACCCGCGCCGAATTCCAGCGCATCACACAGGATCTGCTGGACCGCACGCGTAAGCCCTTCCAGTCCGTGATCAAGGACGCCGGTATCTCGGTCTCCGAGATCGACCACGTCGTCCTGGTGGGTGGTTCCACCCGGATGCCCGCGGTGACCGACCTGGTCAAGGAGCTCACCGGTGGCAAGGAGCCCAACAAGGGTGTCAACCCCGACGAGGTGGTGGCCGTTGGTGCCGCGCTGCAGGCGGGTGTCCTCAAGGGTGAGGTGAAAGACGTTCTGCTGCTTGACGTTACGCCGCTGAGCCTGGGTATTGAGACCAAGGGTGGCGTGATGACCAAGCTGATCGAGCGCAACACCACCATTCCCACCAAGCGGTCGGAGACCTTCACCACGGCCGACGACAACCAGCCGTCGGTGCAGATCCAGGTCTACCAGGGTGAGCGCGAAATCGCTTCGCACAACAAGCTGCTCGGCTCCTTCGAGCTGACCGGCATCCCACCGGCTCCGCGCGGCGTCCCGCAGATCGAGGTCACGTTCGACATCGACGCCAACGGCATCGTGCACGTCACGGCCAAGGACAAGGGCACCGGCAAGGAGAACACGATCAAGATCCAGGAGGGCTCCGGCCTGTCCAAGGAGGAGATCGACCGGATGATCAAGGACGCCGAGGCGCACGCCGAGGAGGACCGTCAGCGCCGCGAAGAGGCCGACGTCCGCAACCAGGCCGAATCGCTGGTCTACCAGACGGAGAAGTTCGTCAAGGACCAGCGCGAGGCCGAGGGCGGCTCGAAGGTTCCCGAGGACACCCTGTCCAAGGTCGACGCCGCGATCGCCGAGGCCAAGACGGCTCTGGGCGGCACCGACATCACCGCGATCAAGGCGGCGATGGAGAAGCTGGGCCAGGAGTCCCAGGCCCTCGGACAGGCGATCTACGAGGCCACCCAGGCCGCCGGCGAGCAGGCCGGTGGCGACGCGGCCGGCGGCGGGTCTGGCTCGGCTGACGACGTCGTGGACGCGGAGGTGGTCGACGATGACCGGGAGTCCAAGTGACGGAAAGCAATCCATCCGAACAGGTGACAGTCACCGACAAGCGCCGAATCGATCCCGAGACCGGTGAAGTACGGCAGGTCCCTCCCGGCCCCGAAGCAGGGGCGCCGGGAGGGGCGCCGGCCGGTGAGCCGGCGGGTCAGGCCGAGGGCAAAGTCGCCGAGCTGACCGCCGATCTGCAACGGGTGCAGGCCGACTTCGCCAACTACCGCAAGCGGGCGCTGCGCGACCAGCAGGCCGCGGCGGACCGGGCCAAGGCCGCCGTCGTGAACCAATTGCTGGGCGTGCTCGACGATCTCGAGCGGGCGCGCAAGCACGGCGATCTGGAATCCGGTCCACTGAAGTCGGTGGCCGACAAGCTGGAGAGCGCACTGACCGGCCTCGGCCTGTCGGCGTTCGGCGAGGAGGGCGAGGACTTCGACCCGGTACTGCACGAAGCGGTCCAGCACGAAGGTGACGGCTCTCGGCCGGTGATCGGCACCGTCATGCGGCAGGGCTACAAACTGGGCGACCAGGTGCTGCGCCACGCCCTGGTCGGTGTCGTCGACACGGTCGTCGATGACGGCGACGCAGCGGCCGCCACCGGTGAGTCCGCTGCGGCGGCTGGGGAAACCGAGCCGGCCGAATCGGACGATAACGCCGGCGCCTCCGGTGACTAGACCACACAATCAGCACAACAAAAGAGAGCAGAGAAAGGTGAGGAGGTGACGCGACATGGCCCAGCGTGAATGGGTCGAAAAGGACTTCTATAAGGAGCTGGGCGTCTCCTCTGACGCCAGTCCCGAAGAGATCAAACGCGCCTACCGCAAGTTGGCGCGCGATCTGCACCCGGACGCCAACCCCGACAACCCTGCCGCCGGCGAACGATTCAAAGCGGTCTCCGAGGCGCACAACGTCTTGTCGGATCCGGCCAAGCGCAAGGAATACGACGAAACCCGAAGGCTGTTCGCCGGCGGTGGTTTTGGCGGGCGCCGGTTCGACAGCGGCGGGTTCGGGGGCTTCAACGTCGGCGGAGACGGCGCTGAGTTCAACCTGAACGACTTGTTCGATGCCGCCGGCCGAAGCGGCGGCACCAACATCGGTGACCTGTTCGGTGGCTTGTTCGGGCGCGGTTCCGGCACCCGGCCCAGCCGGCCGCGCCGCGGCAACGACCTCGAGACGGAAACCCAGCTGGATTTCGTCGAGGCCGCCAAGGGCGTGGCGATGCCGCTGCGGCTGACCAGTCCGGCGCCCTGCACGAATTGCCATGGCAGTGGCGCGCGGCCGGGCACCAGCCCGAAGGTGTGTCCCACCTGTAACGGCTCCGGCGTGATCAACCGTAACCAGGGCGCGTTCGGCTTCTCCGAGCCCTGCACCGATTGCCGGGGCAGCGGTTCGATCATCGAGCACCCCTGCGAGGAGTGCAAGGGCACCGGCGTCACCACCCGTACCCGCACCATCAACGTGCGGATCCCACCGGGCGTCGAGGACGGACAGCGCATCCGGCTGCCCGGCCAGGGCGAGGCGGGGCTGCGCGGCGCGCCGTCGGGTGACCTGTACGTGACGGTGCATGTGCGACCGGACAAGGTGTTCGGCCGCGACGGCGACGACCTGACCGTGACCGTTCCGGTCAGTTTCACCGAGTTGGCCCTGGGCTCAACCATTTCGGTGCCCACGTTGGACGGCAAAGTCGGTGTTCGGGTGCCCAAGGGCACCGCCGACGGCCGGATCCTGCGGGTGCGCGGCCGGGGCGTGCCCAAGCGCGGCGGCGGCAACGGGGACCTGCTGGTGACCGTCAAGGTTGCCGTACCGCCCAACTTGGAGGGCGCGGCCCAGGAGGCGCTGGAGGCGTACGCCGCCGCCGAGCGTGCCAGTGGCTTCGACCCCCGGGCCGGATGGGCAGGCAATCGCTGATGGCCAAGGGCTCGAGCAATGCAAGGAAAGAGGATGCCCGGACCTTCCTGATTTCGGTGGCCGCCGAGCTGGCCGGCATGCACGCCCAGACGCTGCGCACCTACGACCGCCTCGGCCTGGTCAGCCCGCGCCGGACTTCCGGTGGGGGACGGCGGTATTCGGAGCACGACGTCGACCTGCTGCGTGAGGTGCAACGGCTCTCGCAGGACGAGGGGGTAAACCTCGCCGGGATCAAGCGCATCATCGAGCTGACCAATCAGGTCGAGGCGTTGCAGGCCCGGGTCAAGGAGCTGACCGAGGAGCTGGCTCAAACGCGCGCCGCCAGCCCGCGCCGCGATGTGGCGGTGGTGCCCAAGAGCACCGCGCTGGTGGTGTGGCAGCCGCGCCGCGGACGCTGATTCTCTCGCTCGGTTTCACTTCGTGGTCACACCCGGATCGAAAACTGCGTGACCGCCGGCTCGCCCGGTACGGCGCAGCGGTAGCCGCCCCGGCGCAGCGCGTCGGTCGGCGCGGCCATCGGCTCGAAGCACACGATCGCCTGCGCGGGGTCCTGTACCGGCGGCGCAAAAATCTGCGCCGCCGGATAGCCACGCTCGAAATGCACCTCGATGCGGCGACCGCCGCCGGACACCGCGAACACCGAACCTTCGGCCACCTGGTCGTAGGCATCGTCGAAAGCCTTGTCGCACAATGTTTCCTGTCGCGCCGGCTGTGGCTCGGCGTCTCCGGTGGGCAGCCCCTTGTCGTCGAGGCCCAGATGCCGCAGCGGCGGTGTCTCGATGACCCAGTCGGCCCGCGGCGCGTCGGGCAGCTGCAGGTAGGGATGAAATCCGAAGCACAGCGGCACCGCACGGTCGCCGGTCGCGGTGACCGTGGTCCGGACCGTCAGCGTCCGGTCGGCCAGCCGCGCCGCGACGGTCAGCAGGTGCGGGTACGGGAAGCTGGCCAGCAAGCGGGGATCGGCCCCGAAATCCAGTTCGGCGGTCAGCGCGTTGGCGGCCTCTTCGGTCACCCGCCATCCGGGGTAGGCGGCCAGGACGCCGTGGATGGGTAGCCCGTGCGGATCGGCGCGCACGCCGTTTTCGCCCGGCGTCAGGGTCACGGTGACGCCTTGTGCGGTATAAGTGTTCTCGCTCAACCGATTTGCCCACGGATACAAGATCGGGATGCCCATCGTCTTGCCGTCGGAGAGGTAGGCGTCCAGGCCGCGGCGCTGGCCCAGCAGCTCGACACCGGCGTCGCGCAGCGACGTGCCGATCATCCCCGCGTCGGGAACGTACTGCGCAACCACCGGCGACGTGGGATCGTGCAGGGTGACGACGTGCATGGCTACCTCCATAGCGGGTCATGCTGAATGTGTTCGGGCGGAGCGCCTTTGGCGATCAGGGCGGCCTTGGTGGCGCTGACCATCGCCGGCCCGCCGCAGATCAGGATCTGCCGGTCGCCCCAGCCGCCGTACTTGGTCACCACGTCGGGCAGCCGCCCGATCTGGTGCACGTGCAGCCCGCGTGGCGGCGTGACGTCGGGATAGTCCGCGGCCCATGGCGGGTCGCTGTTGTACTCCGAGACGGGCGAGACCGACAGCCAGGGGTTGTGCGAGGCGACCTGCCACAGGGTCGGCAGATCGTAGAGTTCGCAGCGGTACCGGCCGCCGAAGAACAGATGTATCCGTGGGTTCACCGCGAACCGCGACAGGTCCATGATCAGCGCCCGCAGCGGGGCCAGGCCGGTGCTGCCGGCCACCATCAGCACGTCACCGCCCTCGCGGTCGACCTGCAGGCCGCCGTGCGGGCTGGACAGCCGCCAGCGGTCGCCGATGCGGGTTTCGTTGACGATCGCGGTGCTGACCAGTCCGCCGGGGACCAGCCGGACGTGAAACTCGATCCCGCCGCCGGGGTCGGCCGGAATCGCGGGACTCAAATACCGCCAACGGTGCGGGCATTGGGGCACGTGGACGTTGACGTATTGGCCGGGGTGGTAGGGCATCGGCTGATCGAGCTGCAGCCGGACCACCGCCAGATCCCGCGACACCCGGATGTGCTCGATGACGGTCCCGTCCCACCACGCCGGCCCCTCCTCGGCGTCGGCGGCGCCGCTCATCACCCCGGTGATCAGGTTCAGCGACTGCCTGGCCGCCTCGTCGACGGCGTCGGTCCAGGCCGCACCCAGCTGAGCGCGCAGTGTGCTCAGCAAGGCGCGCCGCAGGGTTTCGTAATGGCGCGCCAGCACACCGTATTTGCGGTGATCGCGGCCGAGCTGTGCCAGGAACGCCACCGGCTCCCGCGCGCGCCGCGCGACGAGCTCGCCGTATACCCAGTGCAGCGCATGGCCGAAAGCGAGCCGCTGGGGGGCCATTTCGGGCGGGAACAGGTCGCGCACCGAGGGATCGAGGGCGAACCAATGGGTGTAGAAGCGGTGAACGAGCTCACCGGAAGCACCGACCGAGCCCGCCTCGCCCGGTGCGAAGGCATCGCGCAACACGTGCAGTGCGTCGACGTCCTCCAGGCTCACGGGCCCCGATTCTAGGCTCGGCCGTCGGCCACTCAGCCCTGTCGGACGGTGTTGGCGGTCCCGACGTCGTCGATCTTGGGCGAACCCCAGTGATAGACAACGACGTTGCCGGTCCCCGAGGCGCTCACCGCATCGGTGCTGTCGACCGCGACGTGGTTGCCGCTGCCCGAAACGCTGACGCTGGTGCAGTGCCCGGTGAGGGTGATGGTGTTCTTCTCCCCGCTCACCGACAGATAGCCGGCATGACAGGGAATCGTCTTCGTCATACCCGTCCCGCTCAACTGCAGCGTGCCGGACTCCGGGACCGTCGTCGAGGGGCCGCTGCCGGCGAGATCGGTGTGCAACCCGACCGCGACCAGCGCGGCGAGCGCCAGGCCGACGGCCACGGCGGCGAGCAAGAAGGTCAGCGGGACGCGGCGCGCGGTCCGGGCGAACTCGGCGCCGGCCTGGTCGGGGTGCTGGGTCGTCTGCGTCATCGATACAGGGGTACCCAGTACGCCGGGTCAACGAAAACTCGGTAGAGTTGAGCGGAACAGACTCAACCTTGACGGCGTTGAACAAGCGGACAAGCATTTTTGCCAACCTTTTTGTACCCGAATGGAGCTCGTCGTGGACTCTTTCAACCCGACTACCAAGACCCAAGCGGCGCTGACCTCCGCGTTGCAGGCGGCCTCGGCCGCCGGTAACCCCGAGATCCGGCCCGCGCACCTGCTGATGGCCCTGCTGACGCAGGCGGACGGCATCGCCGCGCCGCTGCTGGAGGCCGTCGGCGTCGACCCGGCGACCATTCGCGCCGAAACCGAGCGGCTGCTGGAGCGGCTGCCGCAGGCCAGCGGCGCCAGCTCGCAACCGCAGCTGTCGCGCGAGTCGCTGGCCGCCATCACCACCGCGCAGCAACTGGCCACCGAGATGAACGACGAGTACGTCTCGACCGAACATCTGCTGGTGGGCCTGGCCACCGGCGACTCCGACGTGGCCAAACTGTTGACCGGCCACGGCGCCTCGCCCCAGGCGTTGCGCGACGGGTTCGTCAAGGTGCGCGGCAGTGGCCGGGTCACCAGCCCCGAACCGGAGGCGACCTATCAGGCGCTGGAGAAGTACTCGACCGACCTGACCGAGCGGGCCCGCGACGGCAAGCTCGACCCGGTGATCGGGCGGGACAACGAGATTCGCCGGGTGGTGCAGGTGCTCTCGCGACGCACCAAGAACAACCCGGTGCTGATCGGTGAGCCCGGCGTCGGCAAGACCGCCATCGTGGAGGGCCTGGCTCAGCGCATCGTCGCGGGTGACGTGCCCGAGAGCCTGCGCGACAAGACCGTCATCAGCCTGGACCTCGGGTCGATGGTGGCCGGCGCGAAGTACCGCGGCGAGTTCGAGGAACGCCTCAAGGCCGTGCTCGACGACATCAAGAACTCCGCCGGCCAGATCATCACGTTCATCGACGAGCTGCACACCATCGTCGGCGCCGGCGCGACCGGTGAGGGCGCGATGGACGCCGGCAACATGATCAAGCCGATGCTGGCCCGCGGCGAGCTGCGGCTGGTCGGCGCCACCACCCTGGACGAGTACCGCAAGTACATCGAGAAGGACGCCGCGCTGGAGCGCCGGTTCCAGCAGGTGCTGGTGGGTGAGCCGTCGGTGGAGGACACCGTCGGCATCCTGCGCGGGCTGAAGGACCGGTACGAGGTGCACCACGGGGTGCGCATCACCGACTCGGCCCTGGTGGCCGCCGCGACGCTGTCCGACCGCTACATCACCGCGCGCTTCCTGCCGGACAAGGCCATCGACCTGGTCGACGAGGCCGCCAGCCGGCTGAAGATGGAGATCGACTCCCGGCCCGTCGAGATCGACGAGGTGGAGCGGCTGGTGCGTCGCCTCGAGATCGAGGAGATGGCGCTGGCCAAGGAGGAGGACGAGGCGTCCAAGGAGCGGCTGGAGAAGCTGCGCTCCGAGCTGGCCGACCAGAAGGAGAAGCTGTCCGAGCTCACCACCCGCTGGCAGAACGAGAAGAACGCGATCGACGTCGTCCGCGAGCTCAAGGAGCAGCTGGAGGCGTTGCGCGGGGAGTCCGAGCGCGCCGAGCGCGACGGCGACCTGGCCAAGGCCGCGGAGCTGCGCTATGGGCGCATCCCCGAGGTCGAGAAGAAGCTCGACGCCGCGCTGCCGCAGGCCGAGGCCCGCGAGAACGTGATGCTCAAAGAGGAGGTCGGTCCCGACGACATCGCCGAGGTGGTCTCGGCGTGGACCGGCATCCCGGCGGGCCGGATGCTCGAGGGCGAGACCGCCAAGCTGCTGCGCATGGAGGAGGAGCTGGGCCGGCGTGTCATCGGCCAGCGCAGAGCGGTGACCGCCGTGTCCGACGCGGTGCGGCGTTCCCGGGCCGGCGTCGCCGACCCCAACCGGCCCACCGGATCGTTCATGTTCCTCGGGCCGACCGGCGTCGGGAAGACCGAGCTGGCCAAGGCGCTGGCCGAATTCCTGTTCGACGACGAACGCGCGATGGTCCGCATCGACATGAGCGAATACGGCGAGAAGCACTCGGTGGCCCGGCTGGTCGGTGCGCCGCCCGGCTACATCGGCTACGACCAGGGCGGTCAGCTGACCGAGGCGGTGCGGCGGCGCCCGTACACGGTGATCCTGTTCGACGAGATCGAAAAGGCGCACCCGGACGTGTTCGACGTGCTGCTGCAGGTGCTCGACGAGGGGCGGCTGACCGATGGGCAGGGCCGCACCGTCGACTTCCGCAACACCATCCTGATCCTGACCTCCAACCTGGGCTCGGGTGGCAGCGAGGAGCAGGTGATGGCCGCGGTGCGCTCGGCGTTCAAGCCGGAGTTCATCAACCGGCTCGACGACGTCATCATCTTCCACGGCCTCGAGCCCGGTGAGCTGGTGCAGATCGTCGACATCCAGCTGGCCCAGCTGCAGAAGCGGCTGGCGCAGCGGCGCCTCACCCTCGAGGTGTCACTGCCGGCCAAGCAGTGGCTGGCGCACCGCGGCTTCGACCCCGTGTACGGCGCTCGGCCGTTGCGCCGCCTGGTGCAGCAGGCCATCGGCGACCAGCTGGCCAAGCTGTTGTTGGCCGGCGACGTGCACGACGGCGACACCGTTCCGGTGAACGTCAGCCCCGACGGCGACTCGCTGATCCTCGGCTGACCCCCAGAGGGGGACCATCGCGGTCCGGCGACACGCCCCACCTGTGATTGGGTTGTGACCTGGTCGCCTTCTGTGTTCCGGGCCAATAGCAGATACCCTGTTTTGGATGGTCCCCCTCTGGTTCACGCTCTCCGCGCTGTGCTTTGTCGGCGCGGGGGTGCTGCTGTACGTCGACATCGATCGGCGGCGCGGGCGCAGCAGGCGCCGCAAGTCGTGGGCGCGGTCGCACGGGTTCGACTACGAGCGTGAATCGGCCGACATCCTCAAGCGCTGGAAGCGCGGGGTGATGTCCACGGTCGGCGACGTCGTCGCCCAGAACGTGGTGCTGGGCCAGATCCGCGGCGAGGCCGTCTACATCTTCGACCTCGAAGAGGTCGCCACGGTGATCGCGCTGCACCGCAAGGTGGGCACCAACGTCGTGGTGGACCTGCGGCTCAAGGGACTCAAAGAGCCACGGGAAAGCGACATTTGGCTGTTGGGCGCGATCGGGCCACGGATGGTCTACTCGACCAATCTGGACGCCGCCCGACGGGCCTGCGACCGCCGCATGGTCACCTTCGCGCACACCGCACCGGACAGCGCCGAGATCATGTGGAACGAGCAGAACTGGACGCTGGTCGCCATGCCGATCACCAGCACCCGCACCGAGTGGGACGAGGGTCTGCGCACGGTGCGCCAGTTCAACGACCTGCTACGGGTGCTGCCGCCGCTGCCCGAAGAGATCCCGCAGGAGCCCGCGGCGCCGTCGGGACCGCGCAACGCCGCACCCAGTCGGCCATTGGCGCCGGCGGGCCGCGCCGAGCTGCCGCCCCGGCGCGCGCAGCAGGAGGTGACGGGGCTGCTCGGTGGCGATCCGCAGGCCGCCCGCCGTGCCGCCGAGCCGCTGCGCCGGGACCAGCCCCGACCCGACGGGCGGTCGGAAACCATCCGCCGCCCACCGCCCTCGGGACGCAACGGCCAGCAGGCCGGCAACTATCAGCGCTGACGGCGGACCCCGGGTAGCCACCAGGCCGACGCGGCCGGCGTCATTAGGATGTCGCTCATGCCTCGCCCCGTCGCCCTGATCACCGGTCCTACGTCCGGGATCGGCGCCGGGTTCGCGCGACGCTACGCCGCCGACGGCTACGACCTGGTCCTGGTCGCCCGCGACGTCGACCGCTTGACCAGGCTGTCCGACGAACTGCAGGAACACCGCGCCCATGTCGAGATCCTGCCCGCCGACCTGGCCGACGCCGCGGGCCGGCAACGGGTCTGCGACCGGCTCGCCGCCGGGGGAGTGCGCGTCCTGATCAACAACGCCGGCTTCGGCACCTCCGGCGACTTCTGGTCCACCGACCCCGCCGTGCTGCAGTCCCAGCTCGACGTCAACGTCACCGCCGTCATGCACCTGACCCGGGCCGCCCTGCCGGCCATGCTCGAGGCCGGCGCGGGCACCGTCATCAACATCGCCAGCGTCGCCGGGCTGGTGCCCGGGCGCGGGTCGACGTATTCGGCGTCCAAGGCGTGGGTGATCTCGTTCAGCGAGGGCCTGTCCGTCGGCCTGCAGGGCACCGGGGTTTCCGTGCACGCCGTGTGCCCGGGCTACGTGCGCACCGAATTCCATGACCGCGCCGGGATCGACATGGCCAAGTCGCCGTCGTTCATGTGGCTCGAGGTCGACGACGTGGTCAGCCAGAGCCTGGCCGACATCGCCCGCGGCAAGGTGATCAGCATTCCGGGCCTGCAGTACAAGGCGATCATCGCCGCCGAGCGCCTGATACCGCGGACCCTGATGCGGGCGGTCACCAAACGAATCGGGAGTGGCCGTGGCCGGACCTGACCGCGAAGAGCTGGCGCAGCTGGTGTCGCGCCTGTCGGTGGTGCACGGCCGGGTCACGCTGTCCTCCGGCAAGGAGGCCGACTACTACGTCGACCTGCGGCGGGCCACGCTACACCACCGCGCCTCGGCGCTGATCGGCACGCTGATGCGCGAACTGACCGGCGACTGGGACTACGACGTGGTCGGCGGCCTGACGTTGGGAGCCGATCCGGTGGCCACCGCCATCATGCACGCCCCGGGCCGGCCGATCGACGCCTTCGTCGTCCGTAAATCGGCGAAAACCCATGGGCTACAACGTCTTATCGAAGGCTCCGAGGTTTCCGGTAAGCGGGTGCTGGTCGTCGAGGACACCAGCACCACCGGCAACTCGGCGCTCACCGCGGTGCGCGCCGTCCAGGAGGCCGGGGGCGACGTGATCGGGGTGGCCACCGTGGTGGACCGCGCCACCGGCGCCGCCGAGGCGATCGAGGCCGAGGGCCTGCCCTACCGGAGCGTGCTGGGTCTGGCCGATCTGGGGCTGAGCTAGGTCCGCTGCACCGTGCGCACTTTCCTCGCGATAGTCGCCTGCGCGGCGGTCTGGCTCGCGGGCTGCTCCGGCCCGAGCCGCCCGGCGGCCCCCTACGGCGCCCAGGGCGCGCGGCTCGGCGAATCCCTGGCCCTGCTGGGCTGGAACATGTCGGTGTCGAACCTGCGTTGGGACGGCGACTACGTGCTGGTCGACGTCGACGCGAGCCCCGCCTCGGCCAAGGAACCGCACGCCAAACCCGAGGACATCCGCTTCGGCCTCTACGGCGCGCTGGCGCACCCGATGGAGGCCGCCGGCCTGGGCAGCTGTGACAACGCGAAGACCGGCGTGCGGGACATTCCCGCGCCGCTCTCGGCGCCGCGCGACCGGCTCACCGGCACGGTTTGCCTTGGGCCGCTGAAGGATCGAAGCCAGGTGCGCGGTGTCTACGGCTATTCGCCGCGCGACCGGATCCCGGACAGCTCGTCGGCCTACCCGGTCGCCTTCCCGGTCGGGCTGCTGCCGACCAACGCCAACGACAGCGGCGGCCTGGCGGTCAAGACGGTCAGCCTGTCGGCATGGCGAGCCGACGGCACCCCGGTGACGAAGATGCAGCTGGGCGACCCGGGGGCGTTCACCGGCGACGGCTACATGCTGCTGGGGCTGGAAGCCACCGCCGTCGCGGCCCGATATCGCGACGAGTCCGCCAAGCGGGGCGGCCCGATGATGCTGCTGGCATCGCCGACGCTGCCCGCCCCGGGATTGAACCCGGCCTGCTCGGCGTACGGGTCGTCGGTGCTGATCCTGCCCGACGCGTCCCTGGATGCGGTGCGCGTCAACGCGTCGCTGTGCACCCAGGGCGAGATCAACGACGCGCTGCTGTACGCGACGCTGGCCATCGACGGCACGCACGCCGGGGTGTGGACGCAGCGATGAGCGGACCCGGGCCCACCGAGTGGGCGGCGACCCCGCCCGCCGGCGTCGGCCCGTGGCGGGGCGAGATTCCCGACGACCCGCGGTATGACCCGATCCTGTTGCGCGAGGGCGACACTCGCAACGTCGTCGACGCCTACCGATACTGGACCAGGGAAGCGATCATCGCCGACATCGACCGGCGCCGCCATCCGCTGCACGTCGCGATCGAGAACTTCGGGCACGACGCCAACATCGGCTCGGTGGTGCGCACCGCCAACGCCTTCGCGGTGCACACCGTGCACATCGTGGGGCGGCGACGGTGGAATCGCCGGGGCGCCATGGTGACCGACCGCTATCAGCGGTTGTGCCATCACGACAGCACCGCCGAACTGCTGGGCTTCGCGGCCGCCGCCGGGCTGACCGTGGTCGCGGTGGACAACGTCCCGGGCGCGGCGCGTTTGGAGCAGGCTTCGCTGCCGCGCGAGTGTCTGCTGGTGTTCGGGCAGGAGGGGCCGGGCATCACCGACGACACCCGCACCGGCGCCAGCCTGACGGTGTCGATCGCGCAGTTCGGCTCGACGCGCAGCATCAACGCCGGCGTCGCCGCCGGGATCGCCATGCACGCCTGGGTCACGCAGCACGCCGATCTGTCCCAGGCCTGGTGAGTGAGCGTCGGGCGACATCCGGTAGGGCAGGATCGACAGGTATGGATCAGCTCTGGGCCAACCGCGCGGCCAGCAGCGAAGCCGCTGTCAGACAACGACACCTGAAACGGCTGTGGGGGCTGCCCGCGACCCAGCTGGGCGTGGTGGCCTGGCCGGCGACGCGGCGTGACCGCTGGTTCGGCACCTGGCACTACTGGTGGCAGGCGCATCTGCTGGATTGCCTGGTCGACGCCCAACAGCGCGATCCGCAGCCGCACCGGCGCGCCGAGATCAACCGGCAGATCCGCTCGCACCGGCTGCGCAACAACCTGTCGTGGACCAACAGCTACTACGACGACATGGCCTGGCTGGCGCTGGCGCTGGAACGCGCCGCCCGGATCGCCGACGTGCAACGCCCGGGTGCGCTCAAAAAGCTCGCCGGCCAATTCCTCGACGCCTGGGCGCCCGAGGACGGCGGCGGCATCCCGTGGCGCAAGTCCGACCGGTTCTTCAACGCCCCGGCCAACGGCCCCGCGGGGATCTTCCTCGCGCGCTACGGGGACCATCTGAAACGTGCTGAGCAGATGGGCAATTGGATCGACCGGACGCTGATCGACCCGGAGACGCACCTGGTGTTCGACGGCATCAAAGCCGGTTCGCTGGTGCGCGCGCAGTACACCTACTGCCAGGGCGTGGTGCTCGGGCTTGAGACCGAACTGGCCGCCCGCACCGCCGTCGAGGTCAGGCAGCGCCACGCCGCCCGGGTGCACCGGCTGGTCGCGGCCGTGCAGGAACACATGGCGCCGGCGGGCGTGCTGGCCGGCGCCGGCGGCGGCGACGGCGGCCTGTTCGCCGGGGTGACCGCGCGGTATCTGGCGCTGGTGGCCACCGCGCTGCCGGGCGACGCCGCCGACGACGCACTGGCCCGCGACACCGCCCGGCGGATCGTGCTGGCCAGCGCGAAAGCGGCCTGGGACAACAGGCAGACGGTGCACGGGCTGCCGGTGTTCGGCCCGTTCTGGGACCGCGACGCCCAGTTGCCCACGGCCGGCGGCAAAGAGGCGGAGTTCGTCGAGGGCGCGGTGATGGCTTCCGAGGTGGCCGAGCGGGACCTGTCGGTGCAGCTGTCGGGGTGGATGCTCATGGAGGCCGCCTGTAACGTCTCCGCCGAGTCGTAGGACAGGAGCGTTCCGTGAGTAACAAGGTTCACCACGACGCAGAGTCGGCTTTGCACGGCCTGCTGAAGGACGGCATCACCGTCGCCGCGGGCGGCTTCGGTCTGTGCGGTATCCCGGAGAAACTGATCCAGGCTCTGGTCGACAGCGGCATCAAGGACCTCACCATCGTCGGAAACAACGCCGGCGTAGACGATTTCGGGATGGGGCTGCTGCTGAAGGGCCGGCAGGTGAAGAAGGTGATCGCCTCCTACGTCGGGGAGAACAAGGAGTTCGAGCGCCAGGTGCTGGCCGGCGAGCTGGACCTGGTGCTGACGCCGCAGGGCACCCTGGCGGAGAAGCTGCGCGCCGGCGGCGCCGGCATCCCCGGCTTCTACACCCGAACGGCGTTCGGCACCAACCTCGCCGAGGGCAAGGACACCAGGGTCTTCGACGGCACCGAATACGTTCTCGAAGAGGGCATTCGGGCCGACTTGGCGATCGTCAAGGCGTGGAAGGGTGACACCGCGGGCAACCTCGTCTACCGCAAGACGGCGCGCAACTTCAATCCGATGATCGCCACCTGCGGCGCGATCACCGTCGCCGAGGTGGAGGAGCTGGTCGAGGTCGGCGAGCTGGACCCCGACCTGATCCACACACCCGGCATCTACGTGGACCGCATCATCGAGGGTTCCGGCTACGAGAAACGCATCGAGTTCCGCACCACCAGCGGTGGCGCCGCGCTGAAGCACGACAGCCCCATCCGCGAGCGGATGGCTCAGCGCGCCGCCCAGGAGCTGCGCGACGGCTTTTACGTGAACCTGGGTATCGGCATTCCGACGCTGGTGGCCAACTTCATTCCCGACGGCATCAAGGTCACGCTGCAATCGGAGAACGGCCTGCTCGGCATCGGGGCCTACCCGAGCGAGGACACCGTCGACCCCGATCTCATCAACGCGGGCAAGCAGACCATCACCAGCCTGCCCGGGTCCAGCTTCTTTTCCAGCGCCGACTCCTTCGCCATGATCCGCGGCGGTCACATCGACCTGTCCATCCTGGGTGCGCTGGAGGTCGCCGAGAACGGTGACCTGGCCAACTGGATGGTGCCGGGCAAGATGGTCAAAGGCCCTGGCGGCGCGATGGATTTGGTGTCCGGCGTGAAGCGGGTGATCGTCCTGATGGATCACACCGCGAAAGATGGCAGCCCGAAAATTCTCCGCCAGTGCTCGCTGCCGCTGACCGGCAGGAGCGTGGTCGACATGATCATCACCAACCTGTGCGTGTTCGACGTCGAGCCGGGCCAGGGGCTGGTGCTCACCGAGCTGCAGCCCGGCGTCACGGTCGACGAAGTCCGCGCCAAGACGGGCTGCGACTTCAAAGTCGCGGTCTGATCCCGCGGTTGCCCGGGCCGGCTACTCGACTGCCGGCAGCCGCTCGGCTTCCCGGTCGTCGGTGCTCTGCGCGTGCCGTCGTCCCCGATAGCTTCGCCAGGCGGCGATCAACGCCGGCATCAGGGAGATGACCAGGATCGCGAGCAGGATCTTCTGCAGGTTGTGGTGCACGAACGGCACGTTGCCCAGGAAATAGCCCGCCAGCGTCACACCGCCGCCCCACAGGATGCCGCCGACGATGTCGAAGCCCAGGAACACCGGGTAGCGCATGTAGGACACCCCGGCCACCGGCGGCACGAACGTCCGCACGAACGGCGCGAACCGGGCCAGGATGATCGCCCAGGGTCCGTATTTCTCGAAGAACGCGTGCGATTCGGTCACGTAGTGCTTCTTGAAGAACCGGGAATCTTCCTTCTTGAACAGCGCCGGACCGATCCGGCGGCCGATGAAATACCCGGTCTGGTCGCCCAGGATCGCCATGGTGGCGACGGCGGGGGCCAGCACCCAAATGCTGGCCGGCGGATTCGGGTGCGCGGCCAGCAGGCCGCCGGTGAACAGCAGCGATTCGCCGGGCAGCAGCGGGAACAGCAGCCCGGTTTCGATGAAGACGATGACCAGGATGCCGGGCAGCACCGCGGATCCGAAGACGCCGTCGGCGCCCAACCAATACATCGGGTCGAAGATGTGGGGCAGGGCCGTCACGGCGGTGCTCATGATCCCTCAACATACCGGCGGAATGACCCCGGCCCGCACGGACCGGGCCGTAACGGCCGGACTGGCCCACGCTCCGGTTCGCCGGGTAGCTGCTGACCACGCATCCATGGTTGGGTAGGACCAGCCGTCAGGAGGTGTCTGATGCCCATCGCCACGCCCGAGGTCTACGCCGAGATGCTGCGACGAGCCAAGGATGGCTCGTATGCCTTCCCCGCGATCAACTGCACCTCGTCGGAGACGGTGAACGCGGCCATCAAAGGCTTCGCCGACGCGGGCAGCGACGGGATCATCCAGTTCTCCACCGGCGGTGCCGAATTCGCGTCCGGGCTGGGCCTGAAGGACATGGTGGCCGGTGCGGTGGCGCTGGCCCAGTTCACCCGCTGCATTGCGGACAGATACCCGATCAACGTTGCGCTACACACCGACCACTGCCCCAAGGACAAGCTGGACAGCTATGTCCGGCCGCTGCTGGCGATCTCGACCGAACGGGTCGCGGCAGGCGAGGACCCGCTGTTCGGGTCGCACATGTGGGACGGTTCGGCCGTGCCGATCGACGAGAACCTGCGGATCGCGCGGGAGCTGCTCAAGCAGGCGGCGGCCGCCAAGATCATCCTGGAGATCGAGATCGGCGTGGTGGGCGGCGAAGAGGACGGGGTCGCCCACGAGATCAACGACAAGCTCTACACCACACCGGACGACTTCGAGAAGACCATCGACGCGCTGGGCCACGGCGAGCACGGCAAGTACCTGCTGGCCGCCACATTCGGCAACGTGCACGGCGTCTATAAGCCCGGCAACGTCAAGCTGCGCCCCGACATCCTGGCCCAGGGGCAACGGGTGGCGGCGGCCAAGCTCGGGCTGCCCGAGGAGGCCAAGCCGTTCGACTTCGTCTTCCACGGCGGTTCCGGTTCACTGAGGTCGGAGATCGAGGAGTCGCTGCGCTACGGCGTGGTGAAGATGAACGTGGATACCGACACCCAGTACGCGTTCACCCGCCCGATCGCCGGTCACATGTTCACCAACTACGACGGTGTGCTCAAGGTCGACGGCGAGGTCGGCGTCAAGAAGGCCTACGACCCGCGCAGCTACCTGAAGAAGGCCGAGGCGTCGATGTCCGAGCGGGTGGTGCAGGCCTGCACCGACTTGCACTGCGCCGGAAAGTCACTCGGCGCGAGCTAGCCGCTAGCCGCTGGCCGGCTTGCCGCCCGCGACACTTAAACCGCGCACACGACACGCCGATGAGGGTCGCCGTGGTTTATGTCTCGCGGAGGGCGCGGCACCCGCGCCTCAGCCGCTGGCCGACTGGCAGATCTTCCACTGGTCGTCGCGATACTGCAGATCCAGGCTACGGGTGGACCGCAGCTGCGGGTCGTAGGCCATGAACGTGGTGACGTTCGCCTCGGCGTGCTGGCCGTTGACCACCACCTGATCGATGCTGGCGATCACCGGATACTGCTTGGCCGCCGACACCCGCCGGTAGGTCTCGTCCCACGCGTGCTCGTCGTAGTCGGCGTAGCCGTCGCGGGTGGTGCCGCAGGTGATGGTGCGCAACGTGGTCAGGTCACCGCGCTGGATCGCGACGTCGAAGTTCGCGATGGTGTGGCGAACCTGGTCTTCCTGCGAGGTGGCCGCGTGTTTACTCCGGGTGAGCAGCACCGTACCCAGGATCGCGATCGCCACCAGCGCCAACACGATGACGACCAGCGCCAACACCCAGCCCCAGTTGACCTGCCGCGGGGTGCGCAGCTTCCCCCCGAACCGGGGCGGAATCGACTGCGGGACAGCGGCTTTGGGAGGGGCTCCGAACTGCGCGGTGGCGTCCTGTCCGGGCGGTGGCGCGAACACCTCGGTGGCGGGCTCCGAGGCGGTGGAGATGATCGCGGTTTCTTTGGCATCAAAGCCCGGCGCGGTGAAGCGACGTTCCCGCTGCGGCCCGTCCGGTACCTCCTGCGGGCCGCTGTGCGGGTCGGGTCTGTTGATCACCACGGTCTCGGTCTCGGAGTCGCTGGGGACCATGGGGACGCTCTCGGTGGCGTCGTCTCCGGTTTCGAAGCCGGACTCGGCCCCCCACTCATCGCTCGGTTCGGTGCGAGACTCGCGTGGGTCGAACCCGGGCCGTTTCGGCATGCCGCCGCGGTCGGGTTCGGATGGGTTGGGCATGAGTACTACTGTCCTCCCGCTTCGTCGGGTAGTTGCAGAGCTTAGCGACCGAGTACCCGGCTTCCGGCGATGGCCGAGGCGCGTCACACGGGCAAAGGAGCGAGCTGCAGAATAGAGCCATGACGCCGATGGGAGATCTTCTAGGGCCCGACCCGATCCTGCTGCCCGGAGATACCGATGCCGAGGCGGAACTGCTGGCCGGTGAGAAGCCCGGCATTGTCGCCGCCGCGCATCCGACGGCGTCGGTTGCCTGGGCGGCCCTGGCCGAACGGGCGCTGGCCGACGACCAGGCCATCACCGCCTATGCCTACGCCCGCACCGGCTACCACCGCGGCCTGGACCAGCTGCGCCGAAACGGCTGGAAGGGCTTCGGCCCGGTGCCGTACGCGCACGAACCCAACCGCGGCTTCCTGCGGTGCGTGGCGGCGCTGGCGCGCGCCGCCGACACGATCGGCGAAACCGACGAGTACGCCCGCTGCCTGGACCTGCTCGACGACTGCGACCCCGAAGCGCGCCCCGCGCTGGGGCTGTGACGCGTTAAAAGCTGTCCGAGCAATCGCGGTCGTCGGGGCAGTCGATCTGAACCGTGGCGTGTTGCAGCCCGCGAGCCGCCAACACCGCGCGCGCGTCACGCAGGACCCGGGCGGAGTCGCCGGCGCTGATCAGGTGGGCGGTGCACATGTCCTTGCCGGGCGATAGCGTCCACACGTGCAGGTCATGCACGTCGATCACCCCGTCGACGGCGCCGAGCGCGGTGCGCAGCTCCTCGACATCGATATGCGTCGGCGACGACTCGGACAGGATCCGCAGCGCGTCGCGGGCCAGTGCGACGGCCCGGGGCAGTACCCACAGCGCGACCAGCACGGCCACCACCACGTCGGCATAAGGCCAGTGCGTCGTCACCGTCACCACACCGGCGATCAGCACGCCGAGGCTGCCCACGGTGTCGGCGACGACCTCCATGTAGGCGCCCTTGACGGCCAGGCTGCCCGACGAATGGGAACGCAGCAGCAGCGCGACGACCAAGTTGGCGGCCAGCCCGGCCAGCGCGACCACGATCATCGGCACGCCGGGGACGGCGGGAGCTTCGCTGAGCCGCCGGATCGCCTCGTAGAGGATGAACACCGCCACGCCGATCAGCAGCCCCGCGTTGGCGACGGCGGTGAACACCTCGGCGCGATGCCAGCCGTAGGTGCGGGCGGGCGACGCGCTGCCGCGGCGGGCCAGCGCGACGGCGGCGAGCCCCATGAAGACTGCGACGACGTCGGTCAGCATGTGGCCGGCGTCGGCCAGCAGCGCGATGGAGTTGATCAGCACCGAGGTGACCAGCTCCACCACGAAGAACGCGGCCAGAATCGCCGCGGCCATGATCATCCGCGGGATCAGCCGAGCGTCGTCCGTCTCGGCGGGGGTGTGACTGTGGCCTGCGCCCATGGTGCGCAATATATGCGTAGTGACGCATATATTGCAAGGCTCAGAACCAGCGACTCCAGAAGCGGGTCAGCGCGTTGCCCCAGCCCACCAGCACGTCCGGCACCCCGGACACGTCGAACAAAGACAACACCACCCCGAAGAACCAGTGGTTGAGGACCGGCGCGAGGAGCAAGAACAGCAGGATGACGAAGCCCCACTGCTTGGCCGGCGCCAGCGCCCGCTGGGTCTCCGAACTCAGGTGCGGTTCCAGGGCGTCGTATCCGTCCAGGCCGGGGATGGGCAGCAGGTTCAGCAACATGGCGGTGAGCTGAAGGAACGCCAGGAACGCCACCCCGGACCACAACACCACGTGCGCCGGGTCGAAGAACAGTCGCGTCACCACCAGCAACAGCACCGCCAGCAGCAGGTTGGCCGCCGGTCCGGCCAGGCTCACCATGGTGCGACGGGCGGGCGTCATGAACCAGGTCCGCACGTAGACCGCCGCGCCGGGCAGGCCGATCCCGCCCAGCAGGATGACCACCATCGGCAGCAGCAGCGAGAGCGCGGGGTGGCTGTAGCGGCGCGGGTCTAGCGTCAGGTATCCGCGCACGGCGGTGTCGTGATCGCCGAATCGCCAGGCGGTCACCGCGTGCGCGAATTCGTGCAGGCACAGCGACACCAGCCACCCGGAGATCACGAAGACGAACACCCCGACGTAAGCCAGCGGGCGGGTGCTGATGCCGGCCGACCAGGCCAGCGCGGCGCCGACGCCGGTCAACGCGATCAGGCCGAGAAAGATCGGGCTGGGCCGTACCGGTTCGTGCCGGGAGGCGGGGAAGCTCACCGGTTGAAACTAGCGGACCAGCAGCCAGCCCTCGATGTTGCGGTAGAACGCCGAGCGGCGCACGGCGCGCGGCGCGGCAACGCCGTCCCGCAGCACGGTGACACCCGTGCTGCCCAGCTGGGCGGCGCGGCCGGTCACCCAGCGGCGCCACCGGCGGCCCGCGATCGCCGCCCGCAGGCCGGGGGGGGCGAGCATCGGCTCGATCCACACGCCGGCGACGTCGCCGTCGAACAACGTCGTGTCGTCGACCACCGCCTCGCCGTGGACAACCGGCGCGTCATCCGGCGGCATCCAGCCGGCCCGCCCGACGATCACCGACCCGGTCTCGTCGCGGATCAGCGGCACCCGCCGCGCGGCACCGCGCCGGGCCCGCCGCGCCGCCCGGCTACCGGCCGGCTGGCGGTAGATCCGGGTGGCCCGGGTGCGGCGCCGCGGCGCGTAGGCCACCTCGATGTCGAGCCGGTCGGCGCGCAGCAGCCTGGTCAGCACCGCGGCCAGGTCGGCGTCGGCGCCCACCACGACCAGCCGCCGGTATGGGCCGATGACGGCGTCGATGTCGGCTTCGTCGGCGACGCGGTGGGCGCGCATGCCCCGCAGCGGGCGGTGGCCGGCCCGTTGGTCGAACAGAACGGCCGCGACGGCTCTATCTCCTTGCGTCACAGGCTATCCAATCATTAATGGCCCAATGCCTTTGCCTTCCAACACCTCTGGTCCGATCGATGTCTAGACGTAGAACGATCTCGCCATAACGACACGGTCACAACATGGTGTCGACTACGAAAGTTGTTGCGACGCTAGCTGGAAACAACCGGATACTTTACTCCTGCCACAGGGCTGACGTTGCGCGGAATCCCGCCACGAGTGGCTAAGAGAACGGAGAACTACCATTCGCCGACTCACCGCCATCTTCTCAAGCGCGTGAATCGCATTGCTCGTGCCAGGCGTTGGCCCCGCGCGCGTGCATCGCTGACGAAGCAACTCGGCCGTGTTGGCGCCGCGCTGCTTTCGACGGCCCTGCTGTGCAATGGATCTGCGACAGCTTCGGCGGACGAACCGATCGTGATCGACCTGGTGCGCCACGGCCAGTCGACAGCCAATGCGGCGTCCCTGATCGACACCGCGCCGCCCGGAGCATCGCTGACCGCGCTAGGCCAGCAACAGGCGCAGACCGTCGCCGGTGTTCTCGCGGCGCAGGGGCCGGTCGCCGCGATCTTCGCGTCGCAACTGATCAGGACGCAGCAGACCGCGGCGCCGTTGGCCTCCGCGTTGGGGATGAACGTGCAGGTGTTGCCGGGGCTCAACGAGATCGACGCCGGCGCCTTCAACGGCCAGCCGCAGGTCAGCCTCGGCGGGCTGGCATACCTGCTGGCGCCGGTGGCGTGGATGCTCGGGCTGCGCATCGTGCCGATGCTGGCTCCAGGCTCCACCGATTCCAACGGGTTCGAGTTCCGCAGGCGTTTCGACGGCGCGCTGCAAACCGTGTACGGCAATGCCGCGACCAACGCCGGCCGCTTCAATGATGTGCTTCAGGCGATGTATTCCGGTGCCGTTGCCAACCCGGTGCGCGCCGCGAACGGCAGGATCACCGAGGTGGCGTTCTCCAGCGAATTCGCCATCGGCGTCGGGACGATGATGAGCGTCAAAAACCCCGATCCGTTGCTCTTGCTTTTCGACCCGCTGCCCAATACGGGCATCGTCGTGATCGAGGGCAGCCCGCACGACGGCTGGACGCTGATCAGCTGGAACGGGAAACCGGTGCACCCGACGTGGTCGGGCTCGAAGAGCGGTCGCCCGGCCAATGGCCTGTGCCTGATGTTGGACGCGTCTACCAGGACCGGTGTCTGCGCGGCCAAGCCGACCGTGCCGGCCGGCGGGCCGGCCGCGGCGCCGTACGGGTGAGGTCGGTGCACCCGGCACCCAACCGTTACCGGCTCTGTCACCCCGGTCTCGCCACGTCCTGGCTTAAGCTGATTTGCCCGGCTGCTCAGCTGGCCATCGGCGGCCCGCACGGTCGCCAGGCTAGGGTGGGTCACCGGCTGGACCACAATACGCAGGCGAGATCAGGTGGGAGCGTGTCATGCCGGCAATCGTCCTCATCGGCGCCCAGTGGGGCGACGAGGGCAAAGGTAAGGCCACCGATTTGCTCGGTGGGCGCGTTCAGTGGGTGGTGCGCTACCAGGGCGGCAACAATGCCGGGCACACCGTCGTCTTACCCACCGGCGAGAACTTCGCGCTGCACCTCATCCCGTCGGGGGTGCTGACCCCGGGTGTCACCAACGTCATCGGCAACGGTGTGGTGGTCGACCCCGGTGTGCTGCTGGACGAGCTCAAGGGCCTCGAAGACCGCGGCGTCGACACCTCCAAGCTACTGATCTCCGCCGACGCGCACCTGCTGCTGCCCTACCACGTGGCCATCGACAAGGTCACCGAGCGCTACATGGGCAACAAGAAGATCGGCACCACCGGCCGTGGTATCGGCCCCTGCTACCAGGACAAGATCGCCCGCATCGGCATCCGGGTCGCCGACGTGCTGGATCGGGAAGTGTTGACGCACAAGGTCGAAGCCTCGCTGGAGCTGAAAAACCAGATCTTGGTCAAGATCTACAACCGCAAGGCGCTGGACCCACACCAGGTGGTCGAGGCGCTGCTGGAGCAGGCCGAGGGCTTCAAACACCGCATCGCCGACACCCGGCTGCTGCTCAACCAAGCGCTGGAGGCCGGCGAGGCCGTCCTGCTGGAGGGCTCGCAGGGCACGTTGCTCGACGTCGACCACGGCACCTATCCCTATGTGACGTCATCGAATCCGACGGCGGGCGGCGCGGCCGTCGGGTCGGGTATCGGCCCCACCCGGATCACCGCCGTGCTGGGAATCCTCAAGGCCTACACCACCCGGGTGGGCTCGGGCCCGTTCCCCACCGAGCTGTTCGACGAGAACGGCGAGTACCTGTCGAAGACCGGTGGCGAATTCGGCGTCACCACCGGACGGCGCCGGCGCTGCGGCTGGTTCGACGCCGTCATCGCCCGCTACGCCACCCGGGTCAACGGCATCACCGACTTCTTCCTGACCAAGCTCGACGTGCTGTCCAGCCTGGAAACGGTTCCGGTGTGTGTGGGCTACCGGATCGATGGGGCGCGGCTGCACGACATGCCGATGACGCAGAGCGACCTGGCGCGCGCCGAACCCATCTACGAAGAGCTGCCCGGCTGGTGGGAGGACGTCTCGCACGCGCGGGAATTCGACGACCTGCCCGCCAAGGCGCGCGACTACGTGCTGCGGCTCGAAGAGCTTGCCGGAGCGCACATTTCGTGCATCGGCGTGGGTCCGGGGCGTGACCAGACCATCGTGCGCCGCGACGTCCTGGCGGCTCGTCCGTGACGGATGCCGCTCAAGATCCCAAAGACCTCGACCCCGAATACGAACACCACGGCGGCTTCCCGGAATACGGCGTGGCCAACCCGGGCCCGGGATTCGGCCGATTCGTGGCGGCCATGCGCCGGTTGCAGGACCTCGCCGTGTCGGCCGACCCCGACGACGACGTGTGGGACGACGCGGCCGACCGTGTCGAGGCACTGAGCGCGCTGCTCGGGCCGTTTCAGGCCGCCGAAGGCCAGGCCCCGGCCGGGCGGACGCCGGGCCTGCCCGGCATGGGCAGCCTGCTGTTGCCGCCGTGGACGTTGACGCGCTATGAGCCCGACGGCTGTGAGATGCGGGGTCAGTTCACCCGCTTCCACGTCGGAGGCAACTATGCGGTGCACGGCGGCGTCCTGCCGCTGCTGTTTGACCACATGTTCGGGATGGTGTCGCACGCCGCCAACCGGCCCATCAGCCGCACGGCCTTCCTGCACGTCGACTACCGCAACATCACCCCGATCGACGCGCCCCTGGTGGTGCGCGGGCGGGTCACCGACACCGAGGGCCGCAAGGCGTTCGTGTCCGCGGAGTTGGTCGACGCCGACGGCGCGCTGCTGGCCGAGGCCAACGGCCTGATGGTGCAGTTACTCCCAGGCCAGCCCTGAGCCCGGCGTCGCGTATTCGGAGCCCATTCCGAACCGACCTATCCTTGAGCCGTGACTGACGGCGTGACCGACGGACGGAACGACGAAACGACGGCGCTCGTCGTGCCCCAGCAGGCTCCCGCGGGCGCCGAAGCCCAGCCCGCCGCCCCCGCCGACGGCAGGCCGACGGTGGTGCTGCTGGGTTCCGGCGATATCAGCCGGGAGCTCGCGATCGCCCTGGGTCGCCTCGGAGCCCGGGTGATCGCCGTCGACGCGCACCCGCAGGCGCCCGCGCACGGCGTGGCCGACCGGGCCCTGGTGCTCCCACTGAGCGACGCCGCCGAGCTGTCCGCGGCGCTGCACCGGCTGCACCCCGACTTCGTGGTGACCGCGACCGACACCGTCGCCGCCGGGGCCCTCGACGCCGTGGCCGGCGACGACCACACCGTGCTGGTGCCCAGCGCCCGCGCCGTGCGGCTCAGCGCCGACCGCGAGGGGCTGCGCCGGCTGGCCGCCGACGAGTTGGGCCTGCCCACCGCGCCGTTCTGGTTCGCCGGGTCGCTCGGCGAACTCGAGGCGGTGGGCGCGCACGCCGGATATCCGTTGCTGGTCAAGCCGGTGGCCGGGCCGACCGGGCCGGGCCAGTCGGTGGTGGCGCGGCGCGAGGACCTCGGGCCGGCGTGGCAGCGCGCGGCGGGCGTTCACCCGGGGCCCGGGCAGCCGCGGGTGCTGGCCGAAACCGTGGTCGAAGTCGAGTTCTGCGTGACGCTGCTGGCGGTGCGCTGCGACGGGCCGGCGGGGCCGGCGATCGAGTTCTGTTCGCCCATCGGTCATAGCGGCTCCGGCGGCCAGGTGCTGGAATCCTGGCAACCTCAGAAGATGAGTGCGGCGGCGACGGACGCCGCCAAGTCGATCGCTGCCCGGATCGTCAAGGCGCTGGGCGGACGCGGTGTCTTCGCCGTCGAATTGATGGTCAACGGCGACGAGGTGTACTTCGCCGACGTCACCGCCCACCCGACCGACAGCGCCTGGGTGACGCTGCGCAGTCAGCGGCTCTCGGCGTTCGAACTGCAGGCCAGGACCATTCTGGGGCTGCCGGTGGACACCATGATGGTGTCGCCGGCCGCCGCCCGCGCGATCGACCCGGTCGACTCCCACGACCCGGCCGCGCTGACCGGCGCGCTGAGCGTGCCGGAAAGCGACCTGCGGGTGCTCGGCCGCGGCTACCGGGCGCTGGCGACCGCGCCGGAGGTGACGGCCGCCCGCGAGCGCGCCGGCCAGGTCGCCGGCCGGCTGGCCGCGCCCGAGTCACACGGCTGAGTCCACCCGGTAGTTCGCGCGAACCCACCGCCCCGAGACGCTCGCGGCGACGGCCTCGATACCATCGCAGGTCAGGTATCGCTGCGGGTACGGGGGGAATCCGGCCGGGGCTTGCCCGCCGCGGCGCGGATAGGGTGGCTGACAACGAACAACGAGGGAACGAGCATGAGCACAGATCGCGCACACTCCTACGCCGGGGACATCTCGCCGCTGGAGGCATGGAAGCTGCTCAGCGACAACCCCAACGCCGTGCTGGTCGACGTGCGGACCGACGCCGAATGGCGATTCGTCGGTGTGCCGGACCTGTCCAGCCTCGGCCGCGAGGTGTTGTTCCTGGAGTGGAATTCGTCCGACGGACGCCGCAACGCGAACTTCGGCGAGCAGCTGCGCGAGCAGGTGGCGCCGGCCGGGGCCGACGCGGAGCGCCCGGTGCTGTTCCTGTGTCGGTCCGGAAACCGCTCCATCGGCGCCGCCGAGGTCGCGACCGAGCTCGGCATCACGCCGGCTTACAACATTCTGGACGGCTTCGAGGGCCACCTCGATGCCAATGGGCACCGGGGCGAAACGGGCTGGCGGGCCATCGGATTGCCGTGGAGACAGGGCTGAACCGGCGATGACCCCAGCCGACGACGGCTCCGTTCGCACGCCCACGGCGCTGCCCGACGGCGTCAGCCAGGCGACCATCGGCGTGCGCGGCGGGTTGTTGCGGTCGGGATTCGACGAGACCGCCGAGGCGATGTACCTGACCTCGGGCTACGTCTACGAGTCGGCGGCCATCGCCGAGCAGTCGTTTACCGGCGACGTGGACCACTTCGTCTACTCGCGCTACGGCAACCCGACCGTGACGATGTTCGAGGAGCGGTTGCGTCTGCTCGAGGGGGCCCCGGCGGCCTTCGCCACCGCGAGCGGCATGGCGGCGGTGTTCACCTCGCTGGGTGCGCTGCTGGGCGCGGGGGACCGGCTGGTCGCCTCGCGCAGCCTGTTCGGCTCGTGTTTCGTGGTGTGCAACGAGATCTTGCCGCGCTGGGGCGTCGAGACCGTCTTCGTCGACGGCGACGACCCGGCGCAATGGGAGCGGGCGTTATCGGTGCCCACCACGGCGGTGTTCTTCGAGACGCCGTCGAATCCCATGCAATCGCTGGTGGATATCGCCGCGGTGTGTGAACTCGCGCACGCCGCGGGCGCAAAAGTCGTGCTGGACAACGTGTTTGCCACACCGCTGCTGCAGCAGGGCATTCCGCTCGGCGTTGATGTGGTGGTGTATTCGGGCACCAAGCACATCGACGGTCAGGGCCGGGTGCTCGGCGGGGCCATCCTGGGCGACAAGGAGTACATCGACGGCCCGGTGCAGAAACTGATGCGGCACACCGGACCGGCGATGAGCGCGTTCAACGCCTGGGTGTTGGTGAAGGGGCTCGAGACGCTCGCGGTCCGGGTGGAACACAGCAATTCGTCGGCCTTCCGGATCGCCGAATTCCTGGAGGACCATCCGGCGGTGAGTTGGGTCCGCTACCCGTATCTGTCCTCGCACCCGCAATACGACTTGGCCAAGCGGCAGATGTCGGGCGGAGGCACGGTGATCACGTTTGCGCTCGACTGCCCGGATAGCGTGGCCAAGCAGCGCGCCTTCGAGGTGCTGGACAAATTGCAGCTGATCGACATCTCGAACAATCTCGGCGACGCCAAATCCCTTGTCACGCATCCCGCGACCACGACGCACCGGGCGATGGGGCCGGAGGGTCGCGCGGCGATCGGGCTCGGTGACGGCGTGGTGCGCATCTCCGTCGGGCTGGAGGGCACCGACGACCTGATCGCCGACATCGACCGGGCGCTGGGCTAGCCGGCCTGTTTCTCGACCGAGTCGACGCGCTCGGCCGCCGCCAGTGTCCCGTCCTGCGCCCGGCGCTCCAGCCAATCCACCACCGGCCGGGCGTAGATCATTTGGCTGGTGATGGCCATCTGGCCGCGGGTGCGGCCCAAAAACGAGATGCCCCAGGCGAACATCGCGGCAATGCGGTTGCGGTGGCCGATCAGGTAGTAGAGGTGCAGCAGCAGCCACGCCAGCCAGGCGATGAATCCGGCGAACTCGACCTTGCCGACCTGAGCGACGGCGCTGTACCGGGAGATCAGCGCCATGCTGCCCTTGTTGACGTACTTGAACGGCTTGCGTTCGGCCGGATTGTCCTGGCCCTTGACCGCCCGCTTGACGATGCCGGCCGCGTATTTCGCTCCCTGGATCGCGCCTTGGGCCATGCCCGGCACGCCGGGCACCGACATCAGGTCACCGACCACGAAGACGTACGGGTGTCCCTTGACGGTGAGGTCGGGCTCGACGATCACCCTTCCGGCGCGGTCGGTTTCGGTTCCGTCGGACTGCTCGGCGATCATCGCGCCCAGCGCGCTGGCTTGCACCCCGGCCGCCCACACCTTGCACGCGCACTCGATGCGGCGCTCGCTGCCGTCCTGCTCCTTGACCGTGATGCCCATGTAGTCGACCGCGGTCACCATCGCATTGAGCTGGACCTCGACATCCATCTTCTCCAGCCGCCGTTGCGCCTTGAGTCCGAGCTTGGGGCCCATCGGCGGCAGCACCGCGGGCGCCGCGTCCAGCAGGATGACGCGGCATTCGCTGGGGGTGATGGTCCGAAACGCCCCGGCCAGGGTGCGCTCGGCCAGCTGGACAATCTCACCCGCCAGCTCGACGCCGGTGGGGCCGGCCCCGACCACCACGAAGGTCAGCCGGCGTCGGCGCTCGTCCGGATCGGTGGCGACCTCGGCGGCCTCGAACGCGCCGAGGATGCGGCCACGCAATTCCAGGGCGTCGTCGATGCTTTTCATGCCGGGTGCGAAGGCGGCGTACTCGTCGTGGCCGAAGTAGGACTGTTGGGCTCCGGCCGCCACGATCAGGCTGTCGTAGGGCGTCACCGTGTTCATCCCCATCAGGTGGGATTCGACCGTCTTGGCGTTGAGGTCGATGGCCGAGACGTCTCCCCACAGCACCCGGACGTTTCGCTGCCGGCGCAGGATGAGCCGGGTGCTGGGCGCGATGTCGCCCTCGGACAGGATTCCGGTGGCCACCTGATACAGCAGCGGCTGAAAAACGTGCGTGGTCGTCTTCGAGATCACGGTGATGTCGACGTCGGCGCGTTTGAGCGCCTTGGCCGCGGACAGTCCGCCGAAGCCGCTCCCGATGATGACGACACGATGGCGCGACATGCCTGCCCCCTTCTTCACGCGTGGGCCTGGGTGTCAAACCTCCCAGCGCATGTCCACCGTACGACGCCACCCGGGAGAAAGGCGAGGCATCCCCTCAACACCGCAGCGCCGGACCCGGCCATCACGGGTGGCCGAAGGGGGCAAGGAGTGAAAACCCTTGGCAACAACCGGGTCTCGGCACCTCACCGTAGGTGTGGTCGGATAACCGCCCGAAATGCCTTGTGCGGTAGAGGATCCCGGCCGGAGCCATGCAGGTCTGCGACCCATTCGCGGCTCCGGCCGGGATTCTGCAGTTCTTCGCTAGGCGCGAAGGTTTATCCGAACGAGAAGGCCCATGATGATTTCGCGGGCCTCGTTCGGTTGGTGCGCTTTTACGGTCCGACGATGGTCAAACCGCTGGTTCCGGGATCGACGGTTACCGGAAACGTACAAGCCGAAGTCATCGGCGCTGCAAAGGCGAGAGCCAATCCAACGATGATTTTGGCAGTACGACGTGACATAAGAAACCCCTTCGTCTGGGAGAGGACTGTCTGATGCCCGACGCGGAGGAGTTTACGCGGTCAACGACTCGTGGATAACGGATTTCGCGAATTATCCGCTCCGATGCGTCGAACGGACGATTCGAGATCGCCGACGGCATACGGCCGCCCTCGCGCGAATGGAATTGCGGCAAAATCCAGTGCCGCGCGGAATTGGCAATTTCCTGCGCGGTTATGTTGGCGCCGCTATATTGGGACGCTATTTTCGTGCTGTTCGGCGGCGACGCGCGCTCCCCGGATATGAATTCAAATCGGCGGCCGAATCGGCCGCGGCTCCGTCGCGGCGAAACCGTCAACCCGGCAACCGGTTTGACCGGCGGCTCGGCGACACCCGAGGTCGGCCTAGAACGGCCACGCGTTGGCGTCGCTCTTGTACTTGGCGTTGAGGTCGCTGCAGAAGTCGGCGGCGGTACCGGCGAGCAGGATGTAATAAGTCTCGCCGCGGCGGCTTTCGTAGGAGATGGGGGTGGTCCAGCCGTTGTCGCACATCGCGGCTTCGCCGCCGGCCGCCGTCCTGCGCCAGTTGGTCTTGGCGCAGGCGACCAGGCTGTCGACGTTCGGGGTGGCGCTCTTGGCCGCGACCAACATCGCGCCTCCCCATTGCCCGTCGTTGCGCCGATAGGCACGGGCGCCGAATCCGGCGTTGTTGGTCTGGCAGGTCAACGCCCGGCGCAGCAGCGCGAAGGGGCTCGCCAGCTGCTGGTTGGCGGCCCCTGCCGCGGCGTTGATGAATTGCGCCGCGTCCGAGCCGTCCACCTCCTGGATGACGCCGGGGTTGCCAAAGCTGAAGAGCTGCTGGGAGATTCCCTGCCCGGCCGCCGAGCCGCCGCCGATGATCGGCCCGCTGCCGCTGGACGTCATCGCGGGTAGCGCCGCGGTGGGATCGGCGCTCGCCGCGGGCATCCCGGCGGCGGCACCCAGGGCCAGCAGCGCGATCAGGCTGCGAAGCGGGCGCGCGGTGAGTCTCATGACCTTATTTCAGCACGCGCGGGTAATCGGCGCGGCGGTCGTCGGCAATCCGTCCGATCGCCTCCTCGACGGCAAGATCGCTGTAGGCGGTGACCAGCGCACGTCAGATGCCCAGGTCCTTGGCGATGATCGTCTTCATGATCTCGTTGGTGCCGCCGTAGATGGTCTGGATCCGGGCGTCGACGAAGGCGCGCGCCACGCCGTATTCGCGCATGTAGCCGTAGCCGCCGTGCAGCTGCAGGCAGCGGTCGGCGGTGCGTACCTGCAACTCGGTCGTCCACCACTTCAGCCGGGCGGCGCGCGCGGCGGTGAGTTCACCGGCCAGGTGCTGGGCCAGGCAGTCGTCGAGATAGGTACGGGCGATGTCGATTTCGGTCGCCAGCTCGGCGAGGACGAACTGGCTGTTCTGGAAGCTGGCGATCGGTGCGCCGAACGCCGTGCGGTCACGCACGTAGTCGAGGGTCTGCGCCAGGATGCCTTCGGCCGCGGCCACCGCGCCCACCCCGAGCGCGAGGCGCTCCTGGGGCAGGTTCTTCATCAACTGGTAGAAGCCCTTGCCCTCTTCTTCGAGCAGATTCGGCTTCGGCACCCGCATGTCGGTGAAGCTGAGCTCGCTGGTGTCCTGGGCGTGCAGGCCGATCTTCTCCAGGTTCCGGCCGCGGGAGAAACCCGGGGTGGCGGGGTCGACGACCAATAGCGACAGCCCGTGGTGGCGGTCCGGCGAGGTGCGCACCGCGATGACGAAGAGGTCGCCGATCTGTCCGTTGGAGATGAACGTCTTGGCGCCGTTGACGACGTAGTCGTCACCGTCGGGCACCGCCGTCGTGCGGATGCCGGCCAGATCGCTGCCGGTCCCGGGCTCGGTCATCGCGATGGCGAGCACCGTCTCGCCGGTGACCACGCCGGGCAGCCAGCGCTGTTGCTGCTCCGGCGTGGTCAGATCGGTGAGATAGGGCAGCACCACGTCGTTTTGCAGCGTGAAGGCGATGGCTTCGGCGGCCGCTCCCGCCCGCTGCAGCTCGTCGATCACGATCGCGTTGTAGCGAAAGTCGCTCACCCCCGGACCGCCGAATTGCTCGGGCACCGAAAAGCCCAGCAGCCCGAGCTTGCCGGCTTCGATGAACAGCGAGCGATCCCACTGGCCGTCGCGTTCCCAATCCTCGTGATTGGGCAGCACCGTCCGCTGCACGAAATCGCGGACCAACTCCCGGAACTGGTGATGCTCGGACGTGTACAGCGGGCGGTCGGCCATCGGTGCTCCTGTCAGCGGAAGGCGTCGCTGCCGGTGAACGCCTGGCCGAGGACGAGCTGATGCATCTCCGGGGTGCCCTCGTACGTCAGCACCGATTCCAGGTTGACCATGTGCCGGATGACGGGATATTCCAGCGATATCCCGTTGCCGCCCAAGATGGTTCGCGCGGTCCGGCAGATCTTGATCGCCTCACGGGTGTTGTTGAGCTTGCCGAAGCTGACCTGCTCGGGACGCAGCCCGACGCTGTCCTTGAGGCGGCCGAGGTGCAGCGACAACAGCTGGCCCTTGTGCAGCTCGACGGCCATGTCGACGAGCTTGGCCTGGGTCAGCTGGAATCCGGCGATCGGGCGGCCGAACTGGGTGCGCTGGGTCGAGTAATCCAGCGCGGCCTGCCAGGCCGAGCGGGCGGCGCCCATGGAGCCCCAGATGATCCCGTAGCGGGCCTCGGACAGGCAGGACAACGGCCCCCGCAGCCCCTTGGCCTCGGGCAGCATCGCCTCGGCGGGCACCCGCACGTCGTCGAGCACCAGCTCACTGGTGATCGAGGCCCGCAGCGACAGCTTGTGGTGAATCGTGTTGGCGGAAAACCCCGGTGTCTTGGTGGGCACCACGAAACCGCGGATCCCGTCGTCGGTGCCAGCCCAGACGACCGCGACGTCGGCGACCGAGCCGTTGGTGATCCACAACTTGCGTCCGTTCAGCACCCAGTCCGAACCGTCTTGGCGCGCGCGGGTTTTCATCGCGGCGGGGTCGGAACCGACATCGGGCTCGGTCAGCCCGAAGCAGCCGAGCAGCTCGCCGGTGGCCATGCCGGGCAGCCATTGCTGCTTCTGCTCCTCGGACCCGAAGTTCCAGATCGCGAACATCGCCAGCGAACCCTGCACCGAGACCATCGACCGGAGGCCCGAGTCGGCGGCCTCGAGCTCCACGCAGGCCAGCCCGTAGTGCACGGCCGAGGCGCCGCCGCAGCCGTACCCCTGCAGGTGCATGCCCAACAGGCCGAGCTGGCCGAACCCCTTGGCCAGCTCGCGGACCGGAAGGTCGCCGATTTCGAACCACTCTGCGACGTGCGGCAGGACGTGCTCGGCGCAGAACTCCCGGACGGTGTCGCGCACCGCCAGTTCGTCGCTGGATAGCGAGGCGTCGAGGCCGAGGGGGTCGTCGCGGTCGAAGGCGGGTGCTGTCTTGGTGCTCATGGCATCAGCCTGCCATCGTTGGGGAACGTCCGGGTAGTCTGCCTGCATGCTTAGCCTCCGGCGGCCGGCCTGGCTGGTGGTGGACGTCATCGGCGTGCTGGTGTTCTGCGCCGCGGGGCGCCGCAGCCACGACGAGGGTCTCAACGTCACGGGCCTCGCGGTGACGGCCTGGCCGTTTCTCACCGGCACCGTCGTGGGGTGGCTGATCTCGCGCGCCTGGCGGCGGCCCACCGCGGTGGTGCCGACCGGGGTTGTCGTGTGGCTGTCCACCGTGGTGGTCGGCATGCTGTTGCGCAAGGCGAGTTCCGCCGGCGTGGCGGCAAGTTTCGTGGTGGTGGCGACGACGGTCACCGCGCTGTTGCTGCTGGGCTGGCGGGCGGCCGCCGGCCTGACCCTGCGGCGTCGCTCCGGCGTCTGAGACGACCATGGCGCAGACGGCCGACGTGGCGGTGACCGCGACCTTCGGTGCGGCCGCGCGGGCGGTGGCCACCGACCGGGGCCAGCTGAACGACCCGTTCGCCGAGCCGTTGCTGTGTGCCGTCGGGATCGAGTACCTGACCCGGGCGATCAGGGATCACGTCTTCGCGGAGGACGACGGCGACGACCCGGCGATGACGGCGCTGATGGACGCGCTGGCGGCGCACACGCGGTTCGTGGACGAATTCCTGGCTGACGCCGGCCGCGCGGGCATCCGCCAGGTGGTGATCCTGGCGTCGGGCCTGGACACCCGGCCGTACCGGCTGTGGTGGCCGCGGGGGACGACGGTGTATGAGATCGAGCGGCCGCAGGTGCTCGATCTCAAAGCCGAAGTGTTGCGCGGGCTGGACGCCGAATTGGCCACCCACCGGTGTGCGATCGGCATTGATCTGCGCCAGGATTGGCCGGCCGCGCTGCGCCGGGTCGGCTTCGACGCCGCCCAGCCCACCGTCTGGGTCGCCGAGCAGTTGCTGGTCGGCTATCTACCGCCCGACGAGCAGAATCAGTTGCTGGACGGCGTCACCGGCGCGAGTGCGGTGGGCAGCCGGTTCACCGCCGATCACATGCCGACCTGGAATCCGTTGCAGCTCGGGGCCGAACGCGCCTTCGTCGACGGCTGGCGGCAGCGCGGTCTGGACGTCGATCTGGCCAGCCTGACCTATCCCGGCGAATACCATTACGTGCCAGAGTATTTGGCGTCGAACGGCTGGGAGGCGACCGGGCGCAACATCGCCGAGCTGCTGGGCGAGCTGGGGCTGGGCAGGCGGCGGCGGACCGGGGCCGGCGACTCGGAGTTCATCCCGGAATACGTCACCGCGACACGCGTTTGAGTTTTGGTGATGCCGGAACCAAGCCCGACCCACGGCCGACTACGGTTCGTGTCGGCGACTCACGACGATCCGCTGGCCGCGCCGCTGCTGGCCGAACTGTCGGTCGAGTATGCGCAGCGCTACGGCGGCACCCCGAGCACCCACCTGAGCTGGCTGCCGGTGCCCGCGGCCGAGTTGGCGCCGCCGGACGGCGGGCTGCTGATCGGGGTGGTGGACGGCGTGCCGGTGACCGGGGGTGCGTTTCGCCGCTACGACGCCGATACCGCCGAGCTCAAGCGGATCTGGACCGACGGTGCGCATCGGCGTCGCGGCTACGCCAGGGCGCTGCTGGCGGCGTTGGAGGCCGAGACCCGGGCGCGGGGGTACCGGCGGCTCTACCTGATCACCGGCAATCGCCAGCCCGAGGCGGAGGCGCTCTACGACGCGACGGGGTACACCCGGATAGCACCGGACCCGCTGCCGTCGTGGGGCCCGTTTCTTCCGATCGCATTCGAGAAGTGGCTGGCGTGACTTGTGTTCGCTCGCAACGAGTTTGAAGTGAAGACCGCGCCCGCGATTCAGCGGGCCGTGCCGGCGCGGGTGCGAGTCACGCAATAGAAACTTCGGCGGTGCCGGTCCGGTCACCGAGCCAACGCGGTGGCCCGCGCGGTCGCTTCCCGGATGGGGCCGCGCCACATGTCGCCGTGTCCGGGCAACAAGATCTCGGTGTCCAGCAGGGCCAGCGCGTCCAGGCTGCGCAGCGAATCCTGCTGGCTGCGGCTGAACACCGCCGGCAGCAGCTGCGGCCCCCCGCGGCGCAGCAGCGGGTGCCCGGTGATCAGCGCGTCGCCGCTGACCAGCACGCCGTCCACCACGTACGAGCAGTGCCCACTGGTGTGCCCGGGGGTGGACACCGCCCTGGGGTGGCCCGGCAGGCCGGCGGCCACCTCCGCAGTCAGCGGCCGGGTGGACGGGATGCCGTCGCGGATCAGGCCGCCGCTGCGCAGCACGTGCAGCCCCCAGGCCGCCCAGCGTGGCCGCCAAATGCGCAGCGCCACATCGAAAACCGACGCCTGCTCCAGATACTCGCGCTTGGCGTGGCCCACCTCGTCGGCATGGCAGTACACGTCGGTGCCGTACTCGTCGGCGAGCCAGATCGCCGAGCCCAGGTGGTCGATGTGCGCGTGCGTCAGCAGGACGGCGCGCACGTCGCCGGGGCCATAGCTCAGCTCCCGAAGCGACGACAGCACGTCCTCGCGGTCACCGGGATAGCCGGCGTCGATCAGCATCACGCCGGTGCCGTCGACGACCAGCGTCCAGTTAACGGCCGCTCCCTGAGCGAGGTACACCGTGTCGGTCACTTGAACGAGAGCCGGCGCCGATCCCATGCCCGCGAGTGTAGGGGCGGCCCGCGCCGGCCCGTCGGCCCGGCTCAGCCGCGCCGGCGATCGGCGCGAGGAGTAGAAAAGACTCGTGGCTGAACTGAAACTCGGATACAAAGCGTCCGCTGAACAATTTGCACCGCGCGAGCTCGTCGAACTCGCTGTCGCCGCCGAAGGGCACGGCATGGACAGCGCCACCGTCAGTGACCACTTCCAGCCGTGGCGGCACGAGGGCGGACACGCCCCGTTCTCGCTGGCCTGGATGACCGCCGTCGGCGAGCGCACCAAGAGGCTGGTGCTGGGCACCTCGGTGCTCACCCCGACCTTCCGGTACAACCCCGCCGTCATCGCGCAGGCGTTCGCCACGATGGGGTGCCTGTATCCGGATCGCATCTTCCTGGGCGTGGGCACCGGCGAGTCGCTCAACGAGATCGCCACCGGCTACGAGGGCGAGTGGCCGGAGTTCAAGGAACGCTATGCGCGGCTGCGCGAAGCGGTGCGGCTGATGCGCGAACTGTGGCTGGGCGACCGCGTCGACTTCGAGGGCGAGTACTACCACACCAAGGGCGCCTCCATCTACGACGTGCCCGAGGGCGGCATCCCGATCTACATCGCCGCCGGCGGCCCGCAGGTGGCCAAGTACGCGGGCCGCGCCGGTGACGGCTTCATCTGCACCTCCGGCAAGGGTGAGGAGCTGTACAGGGACAAGCTGATGCCCGCCATGAAGGAGGGCGCGGAAGCGGCGGGGAAGAATCCCGACGATGTCGACCGGATGATCGAAATCAAGATCTCCTACGACACCGACCCGGACAAGGCGCTGGAGAACACCCGGTTCTGGGCGCCGCTGTCGCTGACGGCCGAACAGAAGACCAGCATTCACGACCCGCTGGAGATGGAGAAGGCCGCCGACGAGCTGCCCATCGAGCAAGTCGCCAAGCGCTGGATCGTGGCGTCGGATCCCGACGAGGCGGTCGAAAAGGTCGGCCAGTACGTGAAGTGGGGCCTCAACCATCTGGTGTTTCACGCGCCCGGCCATGACCAACGCCGGTTCCTGGAGCTGTTCGAGAGGGACCTGGCGCCGCGGCTGCGGCGGCTGGCCTGAGGGGCGGGCGAATGGTCTCCGGCGCTGTTTCAGTTCAGTGACTGCGATCTATATCGCCGCCCCGGAACCGGAGACCGGCAAGTCGACTATCGCGCTGGGGCTGCTGCACCGGTTGACCGCGACGGTCGCCAAAGTCGGTGTGTTTAGGCCCATTACCCGCTATGACACCCACGAACGCGACTACATCCTGGAACTGTTGCTGGCACGGACCACCGCGGGTCTGTCGTACGAGCAGTGCGTCGGCGTCACCTATCAGCAGCTGCACGCCGACGGTGACGCCGCCATCGCCGCCATCGTCGACGCCTTTCACGCGGTAGCCGAGGCGTGCGATGTGGTGGTGATCGTCGGCAGCGACTACACGGACGTCACCGGTCCCGCGGAACTGTTTACCAACGCGCGCATCGCGGTCAACCTCGGGGCGCCGCTGCTGCTGACGGTCAGCGGCAAGGGCCGCACGGCCGCCGAGATCGCCAGCGTCGTCGAGGTCTGCCTGGCCGAGCTGGACGCCCAGCACGCCCACACCGCCGCTGTGGTGGCCAACCGGTGCGAGCCGGCCGAGCTGACCGACGTCGCCCAAGCGCTGCGCAGGTTCGCGCAGCGCAGCTACGTGCTGCCCGACGAGCCGCTGCTGTCGGCGCCGACGGTGGCCGAGCTGGAAAAGGCGGTCGGCGGAACGCCGGTCAGCGGCGAAGCATCGCTGCGCGAACGCGAGGTCACCGGGGTGCTGGTCGCCGGGATGACGGCCGACCACGTGCTGGAGCGGCTGCGCGACGGCATCGCGGTCATCACCCCCGGCGACCGCTCGGACGTGGTGCTCGCCGTCGCCAGCGCCCATGCGGCGGAAGGCTTTCCGTCACTGTCGTGCATCGTGCTCAACGGCGGCTTCACGCTGCATCCGTCCATCGCCGCCCTGGTGGCCGGACTGCGGCTGCGGCTCCCCATCGTGGCCACCGAGCTGGGCACCTACGACACCGCCAGCGCGGCGGCCTCGGCCCGGGGCCGGGTCACGGCAGCCTCGCAGCGCAAGATCGACACCGCGCTGGAGCTGATGGACCGCCACGTCGATGTCACCGATCTGCTTGCACAGCTTGCCATTCCGATTCCCACCGTCACCACGCCGCAGATGTTCATCCACCAGCTGACCCTGCGGGCGCGTTCGGATCGCAAGCACATCGTGCTTCCGGAAGGCGATGACGACCGCATCCTGCGCTCCGCCGGGCGGGTGCTGCAGCGCCGCGTCGCCGACCTGACCATCCTGGGTGATGAGGCCCAAATCCGCCAGCGCTCGGGCGAACTCGGAGTGGACCTGGGTGATGCCACGGTGATCGATCCGCGCACCAGCCGGCTGCGCTACGAGTTCGCCGACCAGTACGCCGAGCTGCGCAGGGCCAAGGGCGTCACCGTCGAGCAGGCCCGCGAGGTGATGCGCGACAGCACGTATTTCGGCACCATGCTGGTGCACAACTCGCATGTGGACGGCATGGTATCGGGCGCCGCGCACACCACGGCCCACACCGTTCGGCCCGCGTTCGAGATCATCAAGACCGTGCCGGACGTCTCGACGGTTTCCAGTATCTTCTTGATGTGCCTGCCCGATCGCGTCCTGGCGTACGGCGACTGCGCGATCATCCCGAATCCGACACCCGAGCAGCTGGCCGACATCGCGATCTCCTCGGCGCGCACCGCCGCGCAGTTCGGCATCGATCCGCGGGTGGCGATGCTGTCCTACTCGACCGGTGACTCGGGTACCGGCGCGGACGTCGACAAGGTAAGGACGGCAACCGAATTGGTGCGCAAACGCAAACCCGACCTGCCGGTCGAGGGACCCATCCAGTACGACGCCGCGATCGAACCGTCCGTTGCGGCCACCAAATTGCGCGACTCGCCGGTGGCCGGTCGCGCCACGGTGCTGATCTTCCCCGATCTCAACACCGGCAACAACACCTACAAGGCGGTGCAGCGCAGCGCCGGCGCGCTTGCCATCGGGCCCGTGCTGCAAGGCCTGCGCAAGCCGGTGAACGACCTGTCGAGGGGCGCATTGGTCGAAGACATCGTGAACACGGTGGCCATCACCGCGATCCAGGCGCAGGGCCAACCGTGACCGACAGCGGCGACGCACGACTGGTGCTGGTGATCAACTCCGGCTCGTCATCTCTGAAATACCAAGTGGTGGAACCCGATTCGGGAGTGGCCCGGGCGACTGGCCTCGTCGAGCGGATCGGGGAGGAATCGTCGTCGGTCCCCGACCATGACGCCGCGCTGCGCCGCGCCTTCGACGCGCTGGCCGACGACGGCATCGACCTGGAGGCCAGCGGCATCGTCGCGGTGGGCCACCGCGTGGTGCATGGCGGCAACACTTTCTATCGGCCGACGCTGCTGGACGACGCGGTGATCGGCAGGCTGGACCATTTGTCGGAGCTGGCCCCGCTGCACAATCCGCCCGCACTCAAGGGAATCCAGGTCGCGCGCAAACTGCTGCCCGACCTCGCCCACATCGCGGTGTTCGACACCGGCTTCTTCCACGACATGCCGCCGGCGGCGGCGACGTACGCCATCGATCGCGAGCTGGCGCAGCGGTACAAAATACGCCGGTACGGCTTCCACGGCACGTCACACCGCTACGTCAGCGAGCAGGCCGCCGCGTTCCTGGATCGATCGGTCGGTGACCTGAAACAGATTGTGCTGCACCTGGGTAACGGGTGCTCCGCGTCGGCGATCGCCGGCACCCGGCCGTTGGACACGTCGATGGGTCTGACACCGTTGGAGGGGCTGGTGATGGGCACCCGCAGCGGTGATATCGATCCCAGCGTCGTCGCCTATCTGTCGCACGTGGCCGACATGGATGGCGACGACGTCGAGTCCATGCTCAACCAGCGCTCCGGGGTGCTGGGCCTGTCCGGTGAGCGGGACTTTCGCCGGTTGCGGACGAGGATCGAATCCGGCGACGAGTCAGCACAGTTGGCCTACAGCGTGTTCACCCACCGGTTGCGCAAGTACATCGGCGCCTACCTGGCGGTGCTCGGGCACACCGATGTCATCACCTTCACCGCCGGGATCGGCGAGAACGACCCGGCCGTGCGCCGGGACGCGGTGGCCGGCATGGAGGAATTGGGCATCGTGCTCGACGAGCGCCGCAACCTCGGCGGCGGCAAGGGCCCGCGCCAGATTTCCGCCGACGATTCACCGATCGCCGTGCTGGTGGTCCCGACCAACGAGGAGCTGGCCATCGCGCGTGACTGCGTGAACTTGCTAGCCGGATAGGAAGCCGAGGCCGTTTCGTCCGCCGCCCACCGACGGCGCCGGATCGGTCCCAACCGTCCGCGCCAGTAACTCTGCGTAGATGTCACGAAAATCGACTGTGTACTTCAGGTCTCCGTTGTCGAGGTCGGTGAGGCTGGGCTGCTCGCCGTAGCAGCCGCCTGTGACGGGAGCACCCGCGATGAATACGGGGCCGGCCGTGCCGTGATCGGTGCCTTGCGAGGCATTGGCCCGCACCCGGCGCCCAAATTCCGAGTACGCCATCAGCACCACGTCGCGGCCGGCCATCTCCTGAACGAACGCGGTCACCGCCGTGTCGAACGTCTGCAGCAACCGTTGCTGCGTGCCGCGTTCGCCGGCATGGGTGTCGAAGCCGCCCAGTTGCACGGTGTAGACCCGGGTGGGGACGCGGGCGTTGATCGCCTGGGCCACCATGCTCAGCTGGGTGGCCAGCGAATTGCCTTTGCCGGCAGCGGGTTTGACCGCGGCGAAGGTGGTGTCGGAGGTGCGCGCGGCGCGGTAGGCCTTGCACACCGCGGCCATTGCCGGCGTGTCGTCTGGATCGTCGTCGCCCAGCGCCGTCATCAGCGCGTCGAACGTCTCCACCTTGCCCGGCGCCAAGCCGGGCGACAGCGCCGCGGCGGTGCACTTTGCGCCGACGGCCAGTGGGGGCAGCACGGCCCCGATGTTCACCGCCCGCAACGGATCTTCTCCGGTGGCGTCGAGCCAGCGGCCGATCCAGCCGGTCGACACCGGCTCGGCCGGTGAGGCCGTCTGCCAGATGTCCATCGACCTGAAGTGGCTGTGGTCGGGCTTCGGGTAGCCCACCCCGCGCACGATGGCGAGCCGTCGCTGGTTCCACAGCCCCGCCAGCCCCTTCATCGCCGGATTGAGACCCAGCTGCTGATCGAGCTGCAGCACATCACCGGGTGCGTAGGCGAGTTCGGGTCGCGCGTCGTGATAGGCGTTGTCCGCGTAGGGGATCACGGTGTTGATCCCGTCATTGCCGCCGTAGAGCGTGGCGATCACCAGGACGCCCGCGCCGTCGGCCAACGGCCGGTCCCGGGCCGCGCGCATCAGGTCGGGCCAGCCGACCGCGACGGCTCCGGACAGCAGGCCGGCCGCACCGACGCCCGCGCTGGCGATCAGGAATCGGCGGCGGTTCATCTCGGACATGGCCGGTCTCGCTAGGACGTCAGGTATTCGGGAGTGTTGACGGCGGCCGCGACCAACTGCGCCGGTTGGCGGACCAGCGGCTGCAGCGCCTTGACGGTGCGGTCCGACCAGGAGCCGACGCCGATCAGGTAGCCGACCGCGTCGACGCGGTCGCCGGGTGCGGTGTCCTCGATGCCGGACAGGTCGCCGGCGTGTGCCAGTTCGATCGCCGCGCGCAGGCGGGTCCCGGCGCTGGCGGTGGACAGCCACACCTGGCCGCCGGGCCAGCCGCCGACGCTGGGCGGATAGAACGGACGCTGGCCCAGCGTGCGCAAGGTCGCGTCGATCATCTTCAGCCGCTTGGCGTCGTTGACGGGTACCTGCAGCGCGCGGATCACCCCGACGAGCCATTCGGCCGGGGTGTTGACCACCGCCGCTCGGCTGCGGACGAACTCGTCGTCAGTGAGGATCGCGCGGGTCAACGCGCGCAGGTTCCGGCCCGGGCCGTACGCGGACACCAGCCTGTCGAGCGCGGCGCGCGACGGCGGATCGTCGGACGCCAATTGCCGCCATAGGCGTCCGGCAACGTATGCGGCCGATCTGGGTTGCGCCAGCACGGTGTCGCAGAATCCGGCGGCGTCGAAGTCGCGGGTCTGGCCGAACAGCGTCTTGGCGCTCGAGTCGTGGCGTTTGGGGATCATTGCGGTTCTGCCCCCGGCGCCGATGACCCACCCCGTCAGGGCTCGCGCCCCGTTGCGCACGTCGCTTTCGGTGTAGCCGTTGCCGTGTCCCAGCGCGAACAGCTCCATGAACTCGCGGGCCAGGTTCTCGTTGGGCGCCTTGGCGGTATTGCTCTGCGCGTCCAGCCAGCGCAGCATCGCGGCGTCGGTCAACATCGCGTACGCCAGCGCGCGAAAATCGCCCAGCGACCCGGCGCGCAGTTTCTGGTTCTGTGCGGCCATGTGCGCGGCCACCCGCACCTTCTGCGCTGAGGTGGCGAAGTGGTTGTGCCACAACAGGGTCAGCTTCTCTCCCACCGGCTGCCGCACGCCGACCATGCGACGTATCCACCAGTTCGACAGCACGCCCAACTGTTCGCTCATCTGCTGGTTGTACTGCTTGCGCGCGGCCGGCGTCGCGCCCTTGCCCGGCGGGCTGGGCGCGGCCAGGGTGGGCATCGGGGTGGCGAGCGCGCCGGGGTCGGCGTCGGGATCGGTGGCAAGCATCGCGTCCACGTAGCCCGGCCAGTCCCGGCCGACGGCCGCGTCCACCTCTGGTCCGGTCACCCCGAATCCGGCACGGCGCAGCATCCGGGCCGTGCTGACCCACGCGGTGGACTGGCCTGCCATGGATCAACTATGCCCAACCTTTCTTGCGTTTTCCTTGCGAAGCCTGTGGATGCGGGTGCCCGCGATGCGGCGCCCGCGTGTGATCCTTCGCGACATGAAGGAGCCGTTTGTCGGCAGCGAGGCGTTGCGCCATGGCTGGTTGAGCCGGCACCAGCTGCGGACGCGGTACCGCGCGGTGTTTCCCGACGTCTACCTCTCGAATGACGCCGTGCCCTCCCTCGAGTCGCGCATCGCAGCCGCGTGGCTGTGGTCTGGTGGCCACGCCGTCATCGCCGGGGCGGCGGCCGCTTTCCTGCATGGGACCAGGTGGATACCCGACAATGTGCCCGTCGAGCTGATATGCGACCGGCCCCGCGCGCCGCAAGGCGTGCTGACGCGCCGGTGCGCGCTGACCGCGGGGGAGACGCAGTCCATCGACGGCTTGCCGGTCACCACACCCGAGCGCACCGCCTTCGATATCGGCAGGCGCGGGGCCATCCGCTCGGCCGTTGTCCGGCTCGACGCCCTCGCGCGTGCGACGGATTTCAAGGTCGACGACGTGCTTAGGGTCGCCCGAGGCCACCCTTCTTCGCCCGGCCTGCGGCGGCTGGAGGCCGCGCTCAATCTGGTCGACGCGGGCGCGCAGTCGCCGCGGGAAAGCTATTTGCGGCTGCTCCTCATCGACGCCGGCCTGCCCCGGCCGCAAACCCAGATACCGGTGCTCGACGGCGACGGTCTCCCCTTCGCCTACCTCGACCTGGGCTGGGATGAGGCAATGGTGGCTGTCGAATACGACGGCGATCAACACCGGACCAACCGACGCCAATACGTGAAGGACGTTCGACGGCTGGAAAGGCTCGAGCGGATGGGCTGGATCATCGTCCGGGTCGTCGCCGAGGACCACCCCGTCGACGTGGTTCGCCGTGTCCGAGCCGCCCTGGTGGAATCCAGTGTGCGGTCAGGGCTTTGATTGTGCGTGCAGGGCGAGTTCTCGCCGGCTGATTTCCCGCCCAGGACGCACACTCGACGAAATCGAAGCGCAGGCCAAGCCCAACCAGAACTAGAACGTGCTGGTGGGGCGCACCCGGTTGGCCATGTCCACCAGCGCGTAGCGGTGCCGCTGGGTGGGGGCGACGCGGGCCAGGTTGCGCAGCGACGCCTCGACGCCCAGCCGCAGCCCGTGCTCGGTGAACGGAAAACCGAGGATGTGGTTGGTGCTGGCCTTATTGTCTTCCAGCCAGTCCATCGCGCAGCCCAGCACCAGGGCGCGGATCTGCAGCACGCGGGGCTCGGTGGGCGGCAGCGCCTCCACCCGCCGGGCCGCGTCGCGGATGTCTTCTTCGGTGATCTCGCGCTTGGACCGGCCGGACAGCAGCGTCACCGCGCTGGTCAGCCGCGCGGTGGTGAAGTGCCTGGAGGTGGCCGGCACCTCGTCCAGCGTGCGCACCGCGGCGGCCCGATCCCCTTCCGCGGACAGCGATCTGGCCAGCCCGAACGCCGCCGAGATCACGCCGTCGTTGGTCTTCCACACCGTCTCGTAAAACTTGTGGTCGTCGACGTCACCGGCCAGCTCGGCGGTGGCGGCCAGTGCCAGCTTGGGCGCCAGCTCGCCGGGGAACGTGTCCAGCACCTCGGTGAAATGCATTGTGGCGGAGTCATAGTCGCCGGTGAGGAGCTCGGCGACGGCCCTGTACCAGACCAGCCGCCACTGCCAGCCGACCCGCTCGGCCAGGTCGTCGAGCTTGCGGGTGGCCTTGGCCACGTCGCCGAGATCCAACAGCGCGCGGACCTCCATCAGCGGCAGTTCGACCGACTCGGACACCTCGACGCCGTCGGCGTCCAGCGTCCCGTGCCGGGCCGCGCGCAACGAGTCCAGGGTCTGCACCGGCTGAGACAGCACGGTCGTCTGCAGGATCGGAGCCGCGACGTCGGCCGGGTCGACCAGCGGAACCTGTAGTGCGGTAACGATTTCGCGCGCGGTCAGCTTCTCCGAGTGGACCTGACCGTCCAGGTACACGTCCGTGTGCGCGACCAGCAGGTCCACCCCGAACGTCGAGCGACTGGGGCTGAAGATGGTCGACAGGCCGGGTCGGGGCACCCCGGTATCGTGGGCGACCACCTCGCGCAGCACGCCCATCAACTGGGCGGACATCTCCTCGGTGCTGCAGAACCGGCGCCGCGGGTCGGGATCGGTGGCGCGGCGCAGCAACCGGCGGAAGGAGTCATAGGTATCCAGCACGGGGTCGTGTTCGGGCAGGCCGTCGACGTAGCGGCCGTTGCGCGTTTGCAGGTTCAGTGTGAGCGCGGCCAGCGTGCGGCCCACCGTGTAGATGTCGGTGGCCACCGTCGGGCCGGTCCGCACGATCTCCGGAGCCTGGAAACCCGGTGTGCCGTAAAGGTATCCGAACGAATTGATCCGCGACACCGCACCCAGGTCGATCAGCTTGAGCTGCTCCTCGGTGAGCATGATGTTCTCCGGCTTGAGATCGTTGTAGACCAGGCCGATGGAGTGCAGATAGCTCAGCGCGGGCAGGATTTCCAGGATGTAGGCGATGGCCTCGGCGACGGGTAGCTTCTCACCCTTGCCGTGCTTGAGCGGCTGACCGCCGACGTACTCCATGACGATGAGGCCGACGGGATTGCCGTGCTGGTCGGTGTGCTCGACGAAGTTGAAGATCTGCACGATCTGCGGGTGCACCACCTCGGCCAGGAACTGTCGTTCGGCCATCGCGATCGCCTGCGCCTCCGCGTCGCCGGAGTGCACCAAACCCTTGAGCACCACCGGGCGGTCGTTGACGTTGTGGTCGACCGCCAGATAGACCCAGCCCAGACCGCCGTGCGCGATGCAGCCCTTCACCTCGTACTGGTTGGCAACGATATCGCCGGGATTGAGCTGCGGCAGAAACGAATACGGGCTGCCGCAGGACGGGCACCAACCCTCCGACGCACCCTTGGCCTTCTTGCTGGACCGGCCGACCGGTTTGCCGCAGTTCCAGCAGAAGCGCTTGGACTCCGGCACCATGGGGTTGGTCATCAGGGCTTCGAGCGGATCGATGTCGCGTCCGCGGGGAATCTCGACCAGGCCGCCGCCGAGGTGTCGAACCGCCGGCACCGATCGCGTCGCCACCGTCATGCGGTCCTGCGGATCGGTGTCCAGAGCACCCAGCGAGATATGCGGGAAGTCGTCGTCGTCATCGTCGTCGTCGAAGTCGGGACGGAACAGTGCCTGGGTGGCCTGCAGCCGACCGGTCGCCGCGCCGCCGGTCTGGACGTCGGCGGGCTGGGTGCCCGGGCCCACGTCTGCCACCTCTTCCGCGCCGGTTTCCGGCTGCTCGGTGTGCTTGTCCGGCTCGGCCATCAGTCCAGATACCTCGGTACGGGCGGGGCCGGCGCGGGACCCAGCACCGTCAACCACTTGCGGTACAACGTGTTCCAAGTTCCGTCCCGGCGGATCCGTTCCAGGGTCCCGTTGACGAACCGCACCAGTCCGGTGTTGTTGAGATTGACGCCGATGCCATAGGGCTGGGTGGCCATATTCGGCCCGACGATGTGCAAGTAGGGATCCTCTTCGACGAGCCCGGCCAGGATCGAATCGTCGGTGCTGACGGCGTCGATCTCCCGCTGCTGCATCGCCACCAGGCAGTCGGCCCAGTTGACCACCGACACCACGACCGGCGGCGGATCGATCTGCTGGATGCGGTGCAGCGAGGTCGTGCCCCTGGCCACGCACACGCGCTTCCCGGACAGGTCGGCGACCTTGACGATCGCCGAGTCGCGCGGGGCGAGGATGCGCTGGTTGGCGTCGAGGTAGACGGTGGAGAAGTTCACCTGCTTGCGACGCTCGCAGGTGATGGTCATGGTCTTGACCACGACGTCGACCTCGGAGCGCTGCAGCGCGGTGACGCGTTCGTCCGACGACAGGATCCGGTACTCGACGTGGGACGGCGCCCCGAAGATGTCGCGCGCGATCTCGCCGGCGATGTCGACGTCGAAACCGGTGATCTCGCCGGTGATCGGGTCGCGAAAGCTGAACAGGTTGCTGCCGATGTCCAGCCCGACGATCAGCCGGCCCCGGGCGCGGATGTCGGCGACCGCGGCGTCCGCCTCCGCCTTGGTGGCAAACGGCCGCAGGCTGGCCGTCAGGTCGCAATCCTGGGTCGGGCCGTCGGGCGGCAGCGGCGGCTGCGGCGGTAACTGTTCCATGCCCACCGGTGTCGGCGGCGGCAACGTCGGCACGCTGGCCACCCGCAAGGATTCGGTGTGTCCGCAGCCCGACAGCAGCAGCGCGGCGATCACCACCGCGCACGCCCGGCGAAGCGGGGGCAGCCGGGTCATCATCGATACTCTTTCAGCCTCGGCCACAAGCCCAGCGCCACCGCGATGGCGGCGCCGAGGCTGAGCACCACGCCGCCCACCTGTGCGCCGGACAGGCCGCTGCGCGCGTTGATGACGTCGTTGCGCAGGTGGATCCGGCCCTGGTCCATGGCTTTGGCCAGCTCGTCTTCCAGCTTGTCGAACGCCGGGGTGGAGTCCTCTTCGCTGCTGCCCAGCGCGACCTGGGTGGCGGCCCGGTAGTTGCCCACCGAGATGTACGAGGTAATCCGGTCGTTGGCCTGCCGCCAGCGCAACAGCAGCTGATCGGCGCCTTCCAGGTCGGGCTTGTCCACGGCGTCACTGCGGGACATGTACTGGTCGAGCTGGCGGTGCATGGAATCGATGCGCTGGTAGAACGACTGCTTGCGCTTCTCCTCGTCGCCGCGGCGGATCAGCGACAACGTCTCGTCGGCGCGGGCCTGCTGGGCGGTGATCGCGACATTGGTGACGGTCTTGAGGGACTCCGCGGCAGTGTCCTTCGCGCTACGACTGGCCGTCGTAGAAATGGTCAGCGCAGTTCCAACCCAAACCACCATGACGAGAATAGCGAGTGCGCCCACCACCAGGCCCGGGTTGATTCGCCGCCGGGTACGCCGCGCCAGCCAGCGGTGCGAGAACGCGCCGAAGATGACGGTGGCGCCGACCACCATGATGACCGGCGCCGGGATCTGCGTCGACGCGGTGGTTTCCGCGTCCACCCGCTCCGACGTCGCCTGATACAGCCGCGCCGCGTCGGGCAGGATCGTCGATTGCATCAGCCCCGACGCCTCCGACAGGTACGACGACCCGACCGGGTTGCCTTCCCGGTTGTTGGTCCGGGCGATCTCGATCAGGCCGGTATAGACGGCCAGCTCGGCGTTGATCCGGCCCAGCAGCTGCACCAGCGGCTCGTCGGTGAGCCCGCTGGAGGCCCGGGTCACCGCGACCGACGCGTCCGTGATCGCCTGCTCGTAGCGCTGGCGCACCGGCTGTGGCTCCGCTTCGGCGATGAACGCGGTGGCCGCCGCGGCGTCGGCCACCGACAGGGTGGTGTAGAGCCGCCCGGCGGCGAACGACAGCGGTTCGGTGTGGTTGAGCACCGTGGTGAGCACTTGCTGCCGGTGGTTGATGGTGGTCGAGGTGGCGAAGGCGCTGATCCCGCCGAGCGCGGCCAGCACGATGCCGATGGTCAGGATGCGGCCCGGCGTCGTGGAGATGAACCACCAGCGGGGATGAGCCGGTTCGGCCGGTGACCGCGATCCCTGCGGCTCGGTCGACGGATGCGCCAGCTCAACCGTCACGTGTTATCAGCCCTCATCTCTCGGCCACTTCGTTTCGCTGCACGGACCTCTATAAGCGAAGTCTAAGAGCATGTTCGGGTGGATGGGTGGAGGCAGACGCAATTGACGACGCCCAAACCAAGTCTGCATATCCTGAATCCGTGCAGGGCGACGGTGACGGTTGGGTGATCTCCGCCAGCGGCGCCCATTACTGGGGCCGGTTCGGCGCGGCGGGTTTGCTGGTGCGGGCCCCGCAACCCGACGGCACGCCCGCGGTGCTGCTGCAGCATCGGGCGGTGTGGAGTCACCAGGGCGGCACCTGGGGGCTGCCGGGCGGCGCCCGGGACAGCCACGAAACCCCGGAGGAGACGGCCGTCCGCGAGGCGAACGAAGAGGCCGGCCTGCTGGGTGAGCGGCTCGCCGTGCGCGCGACCGTGGTCACGGCCGAGGTTGCCGGGATAGCGGGCACCCGGTGGAGCTACACCACCGTCGTCGCCGACGCCGATGAGTTGCTGCACACCGTGCCCAACCGGGAAAGCGCCGAGATGCGCTGGGTCCCCGAACACGCGGTGGCCGACTTGCCGCTGCATCCCGGTTTCGCGGCCAGCTGGCAGCGGCTGCGTACCGCGACGGCGGTGTTGCCGCTGGACGACGACGACGAGCGGCGGCGATACCTGCCGCGCACCATTGAGATCGAGGCCGGCGTCTTCGTCTGGTGCATGCCCGGGAACGCCGATCAGGCGCCTTCGCAGCTGACCCGCCGGATCAGCTCGCTGCTGCCAGCGCCGAACTGAGCCGCGCGGCCGCGGCGCGCGGGTCCGCGGCGGCGGTGATCGCCCGCACCACCACGATGCGCCGGGCGCCGGCGTCGAGCACCTCGGGCAGCCGCCGCTCGTCGATGCCGCCGATCGCGAACCACGGTTTGCCGATTCCGAGTTCGGTGGCGGCCCGCACCAGCCCCAGGCCCGGCGCCGGCCGGCCCGGCTTGGTGGGTGTGGGCCAACAGGGGCCGACGCAGAAATAGTCGACGGGGCTGACGGCGGCGGCGGCCGCCTGGTCGAGGTCATGGCTGGAGAGCCCGAGCAGCACGTCCGCCCCGGCGATGTCTCGCGCGACGGCCGGCGGCAGGTCGCCCTGCCCGAGGTGCAGCACGTCGGCGCCGGCCGCCCGGGCGATGTCGGCGCGGTCGTTGACGGCGAACAGGGCGCCGTGCCGGCGGGCCGCTTCGGCCAGGATCCGGCACGCCGCCAGCTCATCGCGCGCCTCCAGCGGGCCGAACCGCTGCTCACCGGCCGATCCCTTGTCGCGCAGCTGGATGATGTCGACGCCGCCGGCCAGGGCGGCGTCGGCGAACTCGGCCAGATCGCCGCGCTCACGGCGCGCGTCGGTGCACAGATACAGGCGCGCGGCGGCCAGAGCGGAAAGTCGTCTATCAATGGGACGCTGCACACCGAGACGCTAGCGCGCTAGCGTGGAGCCGAAGAGAACTACCAGACACGGGAGTCCCGGGTGGTCGGCTGACTGCGGGGCTGAGAGTGGGCACAGCCGGGGCCGCCCGGACCTGCCCTTACCGTCACACCTGATCCGGGTCATGCCGGCGAAGGGAGCTGAGAATGACCGGGATGCCCTCGGGACCCCCGCCGGGGTGCCTGGCCGTCGTCGGTGGAGGTGTCATCGGGCTCGCGGTCGCGCGCCGCGCGGCGCAGGCCGGGTGGTCGGTGCGGGTGCACCGCAGCGACCACAAGGGCGCATCCTGGGTCGCCGGCGGCATGTTGGCGCCGCACAGCGAGGGCTGGCCCGGCGAAGAGCGGTTGCTGCGGCTGGGCCTGGAATCGCTGCGGCTGTGGCGCGAGGGCGGTTTCCTGGACGGCCTGCCGCCCGAGGTGGTCACCGCCCGCGAGTCGCTGGTGGTGGCCGTCGACCGCGCCGATGTCGCGGACCTGCGCACCGTCGCGGAATGGTTGTCCGCCCAAGGGCATCCGGTGGTCTGGGAGTCCGCCGCGCGGGACGTCGAACCGCTGCTGGCGCAGGGCATCCGGCATGGCTTTCGGGCGCCCACCGAACTGGCCGTGGACAACCGGGCGGTGCTGGACGCGCTGAGCGCGGAATGTGAGCGTCTCGGAGTGTCGTGGGCGCCGCCGGTGTGCGACGTGTCGCGCGTCGACGCCGATGCGGTGGTGATCGCCAACGGCATCGATGCGCCGGCGTTGTGGCCCGGCCTGCCGGTACGGCCGGTGAAGGGCGAAGTGCTGCGCCTGCGGTGGCGCAAGGGTTGTATGCCGTTGCCGCAGCGGGTTGTTCGCGCCCGCGTGCACGGACGCCAGGTGTATCTGGTGCCCCGCTCCGACGGCGTGGTCGTCGGCGCCACCCAGTACGAACACGGGCGCGACACCGCCCCGGTCGTGTCGGGGGTGCGCGACCTGCTGGATGACGCCTGCGCGGTGCTGCCGGCGCTGGGCGAGTACGAGCTGGCCGAATGCGCCGCCGGGCTGCGCCCGATGACACCCGATAATCTGCCGTTGGTGCATCGCCTGGACGCGCGGACGCTGGTCGCCGCCGGCCACGGCCGGTCGGGATTCCTGCTGGCGCCGTGGACGGCAGAACAGATCGTTTCCGAACTGGCCCCGGTGGGAGCACGCCGATGATCGTCGTAGTCAACGAGCAAAAGGTCGAGGTCGACGCGCACACCACCGTCGCCGCGCTGCTGACTTCGCTGGGTTTCCCGGACCGCGGCGTGGCGGTGGCGATGGACGACGCGGTGCTACCCCGATCTCATTGGACAACAGAGCTTTTCGACGGCGCCAAGCTCGAGATAGTGACGGCGGTGCAAGGTGGCTAGATCCGAATTGTCCCCTTCCTCTGCGGGCCATCCTGACCCGCATCGTCAGGAGACGGAAGCAAAACTGACTATCGGAGACCGCAGCTTCGCGTCGCGGCTCATCATGGGCACCGGGGGAGCGAGCAATCTCGCGGTGCTCGAAGAGGCGCTGGTGTCCTCGGGCACGGAACTGACCACCGTCGCCATCCGCCGGGTCGACGCCGAAGGCGGTACCGGACTGCTCGATCTGCTCAACCGGCTGGGCATCACGCCGCTACCCAACACCGCGGGGTGCCGCGGCGCGGCCGAGGCGGTGCTCACCGCGCAGTTGGCGCGCGAGGCGCTGAACACCAACTGGATCAAGCTGGAGGTGATCGCCGACGAGCGGACGCTGCTGCCCGACGCCGTCGAATTGGTGCGAGCCGCAGAGCAATTGGTCGATGACGGATTCGTCGTGCTGCCGTACACGAACGACGATCCGGTGCTGGCCCGCCGGCTCGAGGACGCCGGGTGCGCGGCGGTCATGCCGCTGGGTTCGCCGATCGGCACCGGTCTGGGCATCACCAATCCGCACAACATCGAGATGATCGTCGCCCGGGCCGGTGTTCCGGTGGTGCTCGACGCCGGCATCGGAACCGCCAGCGACGCCGCGCTGGCGATGGAATTGGGTTGCGACGCCGTGCTGTTGGCGACCGCGGTGACCCGGGCGGCCGATCCGGCAGCCATGGCCGCCGCGATGGCCGCCGCGGTCACCGCCGGCTACCTGGCGCGGCGCGCCGGACGCATCCCGAAGCGGTTCTGGGCGCAGGCGTCGAGCCCGCAACGATGAGTCGTTATGTCGCCCTGGGTAGTTCGATGGCCGCCGGGCCAGGTATCCGGCCCCGGGCCGCGGGCGCACCGCGATGGTCGGGCCGATCCGCACGCAATTACGCGCACCTGGTAGCGCAGCGGTACCGGCATGACCTGGTCGACGTCACCTTCTCCGGGGCGACCACCGCGCACGTGCTCACGGAGCGCCAACACGGCGCGCCCCCGCAGATCGCCGCGCTGGACGGCACCGAGAGCTTGATCACGGTCACCATCGGCGGCAATGACGTCGGCTACATTCCGCTGTTGATGGCCGCGTCGCTGCCGCACCCGCTGCGTCGCCTGCCGCTGCTGGGGGATCGCATCCGCGAACTGCTGGACCGCGAAGCGCGGGATCGGGCCCTGGACGCGGTGTTTGAATCGCTGTGCGCGGTCGGCCGTGCCATGCGTCAGCGATCGGTGCGGGCGCGGATCTTCTTCGTCGACTATCTGACGGTGCTGCCCCCGCCGGGCGTGCCGGCCGCGCCGCTGTCGCCCGCGGATGCGGACCTGGGCCGGCATGTGGCCGCCACGCTGGAGACGATGACGGCCGACGCCGCCGCGGCGACCGGTTGCGAAATCATCCGCGCCGGCGCGGCGGGTTGCGAACATCATGCATGGTCGGCGAAGCCGTGGACGACGCTGCCGGCCCGCTTCGGTGTCCCACTGCCGGGACGCCCCGCTCCGTTACACCCGAACGCCGCCGGGATGCGTGCGGTGGCCGACCTGATTGCAGCTCAGCTGTAGACGTCGGCCGTTCGCGGCGCCCTGCGGTTGATTTCACCAGATCGGTTGCGGCACAGCAGCAGACTCACCCGTTGGCGCGCCACCACTGGTAGAGCGCCGCGACGTCGGTGTTGGACGCGCGCAGGTAACTCAGCATGTTGTTGGCGTCCGTGGTCCAGATGATCTCGGCGCCGTTTTGGTAGGTGCCGCACGCCGCCTGCCCGGCGCTGGCGGCTGAACCGTCCTTGTGCCAGCTGGACGGCGACTGGCCGGCGTCCCCGCACGGGGCCAGCACGTCCTCCTTGATGGTGGCCTTGAACGAGGTGGCCAGGTTCTCGGCGTTGGTGAACAGCACGTACTTGGCCTGCACCGGGCCGCGCGGGTCGGGGCTCTGCCCGCAGGTGAGCACCGCCAGTTGTGTGCTGCGGTCGATGTTCTGGGCGGTGCAGTTGTTCAGGCCGTACCCCTTCGACAGCGAGCCCGCAAGCGTGTTGATATCCGACGCGTTCCCGGTGGTGGCCGGATCCGCGCTCGCCGGGCCGCCGCCCGCTAAGGCCAAACCGCCGGTGAGCACCGTTGCCGCCGCCGCCCTCAGCGCGTTGCTGAAATCCCACATGAATCGCTCCTTGACGACCGCTTCTCAACACGGATGGTAGGGCTATGTCGGGGTAAAGCAACATGTTCCGCCGGCAATTGTCTGGGTGGGCAGTCTTCCCCGGCTCAATCCGCAGACGAGCAGGAAAATGATGGTGACGTGGCGCTCGCCGCACACCAGCGCGAAATATGTTGAGCTCGGCCTTGATCCCGACTTTCGGTGCACGCGATGATGTCGCCGGCGCGCTGCGTCCGGCACGGCCTGAATGTGATCTAGTCATTGCTAGTGCCGATCAGACTCCCCTCGGGTAGGGTTAGCACCGCTTGCCGTCAGCTAACTTCTCTTGACTGGAGAATTCATGACACAACCCCCTCCGCCGCCCGGTTATCCGCCTCCCGGCTACCCGCCGCAGCAGCCGGCCGGTCAAGCGCCGAATAACTATCTGGTGTGGTCGATTTTGGCGACCCTGTTCTGCTGTCTTCCCTTCGGAATCGTGGCGATCGTCAAGTCGAGCCAGGTCAACGGGTTGTGGGCGCAGGGCCGCTACGCCGAGGCGCAAGCGTCGGCTGAGAGCGCCAAGAGGTGGGTGATCTGGTCGGTGGTCATCGGCGTCGTCGTGGGTGTCATTTACGGCATTCTGATGGCGGTCGGTGCGCTGAACACGAACACCAACGCGGCAGTCGCCGCGATGTTTTAAAGTCCGATCATGGAAACCCGCTGGGGGGCGGCGCAGGCGGATCTCGGTGCGCCACTGGTGGTGGCCGCATCCGCGACGCTGATGTGCGTCGTCATCTGTGCGGCTGATCCGACCACCCCCAACGGTCCGCTGCCGGTGTGCCCCACCAAGGCGTTGTTGGGCATCGACTGTCCCGGATGCGGCAGCTTGCGCATGCTGTATTCGCTGTTGCACGGCAATCTGTTGGCGGCCGCCAGGTTCAACGCCTTGGGCCTGGCGGCTGTCGTGCTGTTGGTGTGGGCCTACGTGTCCTGGACCTACGGACGCCTGGTGGGTCGGCGGATTCGCAGCTGGCAACACCGGCGCTGGGCCGCGGCCGTGACGCTGTCGCTGGTGCTGGCCTGGTTCGTGATGCGCAACATCCCCGTTGCGCCCTTCACCGCGCTGCATGTCTGACACCGCCGTGTCCTGAACCGGGCCGCCGGGGCCGCGGTCTAACCTGGGGCGCGATGGTGAACAAATCCACGACGATCCCGGTGTTGCTCGCCGTGATCGCCCTGACCGCATTCTCGACCGGCTGCTTGCATCGGTCGTCTGACAAGCAAACCCTCCCTGCGGGTGACTTTGCCTCCGCGTTGCGCGGCAAGGTGACCACCGACGCGATGATGGCGCACCTGTCCAAGTTGCAAGACATCGCCAACGCCAACAACGGAACCAGGGCAGTGGGTACACCGGGATACGAGGCCAGCGTCGACTACGTGGTAAATGTGTTGCGCGGCAGCGGCTTTGACGTACAGACCCCCGAATTCTCGGCTAAAGTGTTTCACGCCGACAAGCCGGAACTCACCGTCGGCGGCAAGGCGGTGGAGGCGCGCGCGCTGGACTTCAGCCTGGGCACCGGTCCAGACGGGGTGAGCGGGCCGCTGGTCACCGCGCCGGCGAACAACCTCGGCTGCGCGGCCTCCGACTACGCCAACCTGCCGTTGCACGGCGCCGTGGTGATGGTCGACCGTGGCACCTGCCCGTTCGCTCAGAAGGAGGACGCCGCGGCGCAACGCGGCGCCGTGGCGATGATCATCGCCGACAACGTCGACGAACAACAGATGGGCGGCACGCTGGGGCCGACCACCGAGGTGAAGATTCCGGTGCTGAGCGTGACCCGATCGGTGGGCGTGCAGCTGCGGGACCAACCGGGGCCCACCACGATCAAGCTCACTGCCAGCGCCCAAAACCTTCGGGCCCGCAACGTGATTGCGCAGACCAAAACCGGGTCGGCGACCGACGTGGTGATGGCGGGAGCGCACCTGGACAGCGTGCCTGAGGGGCCCGGTATCAATGACAACGGATCGGGGGTGGCCGCCGTGTTGGAAACCGCCACGCGACTGGGGAGTTCGCCGTCGGTGCACAACGCGGTGCGGTTCGGCTTCTGGGGCGCCGAGGAACTCGGGCTGATCGGGTCGCGCAACTACGTCGAGTCGCTGGATTTGACGGCGCTGAAAAACATTGCGCTGTACCTCAACTTCGACATGCTCGCGTCGCCGAATCCCGGCTACTTCACCTACGACGGCGACCAGTCGTTGCCGATGGACGCTCGCGGCCAGGCGGTGGTTCCCGAGGGTTCGGCGGGCATCGAGCGGACGCTGGTGGCCTACCTGAAGTCGGCGGGAAAGACCGCGCAGGACACCTCGTTCGACGGCCGGTCCGACTACGACGGGTTCACCTTGGCCGGGATCCCCGCGGGTGGCCTGTTCTCGGGCGCAGAGGGCAAGATGACCGCCGACCAGGCCAAGTTGTGGGGCGGAACCGCCGACCAACCGTTTGACCCCAACTATCACCAGAAAACCGACACGCTCGACCACATCGACCGCACCGCGCTGGGAATCAACGGCGGCGGCGTGGCTTACGCGATCGGCCTGTACGCCCAAGACCTGGGCGGCCATAACGGCGTCCCCGTCATGGCGGACCGCACCCGGCACGTGCTGAACAAGTCATGATCTCCCGGCTGGGCGCGACTCTGCTGGTGGTCGCCGTGGTGGCCGGTTGCTCGTCGACGCGGCCGGCGGTGCCGACGGCGACACCGGACCTCGGGCACGGTTTGGCCAAGAAGGTGAACGTGCAGGGCATGCTGACGCACCTGCGTGCCCTGCAGAACATCGCCAACGCCAACGGCGGTAACCGCGCGGACGGAACACCGGGCTTCAACGCCAGCGTGGACTACGTTGCCAAATCCCTGCACGACAAGGGTTTCGACGTACAGACACCGCAGTTCGACCGGCTGTACACCGTGTCGTTGGGTAAGCCGGCGGTGACCATCGCCGGCCGCGCCTATCCCGTCGACCAGGCCTCGCTGCTGGTTCAGACGCCGCCCGGCGGACTGACCGGGCAGCCGGTCCGGCCGACGCAGCCGTCGGGTTGCACTCCCAACGATTACCCGGCAGTGGTGCCCAAGGGCGCCATCGCCGTCGTCGACGACGCGCACTGTTCGGTGGTCGACAAACAGAACAGCGCCGTGGCCAAGGGCGCGAGTGCGGTGATCGTGCTGAATTCGCCCACCGGGCGGGGGGCTCCGCCCACGCTGTTCACCACCGGCTACTTCAAGCAGCTGACGGTGCCGGTCGCCGTGCTGGGTCCCTACGGTGCGGCCGCACTGGCGGGTTCCACCGCACCGATACGTCTGGTGCTGGATGCGCAGAACGTCAAGATCACTTCCCGAAACGTGTTGGCGCAGACCAAGACCGGATCGGCCCACGACGTCGTCGTGGTGGGTGCGAAGCTGGACGGCTCGCGCGCCGGACCCGGGATCAACGACGACGGCTCCGGGGTGGCGGCCGTCCTGGAGACGGCGCTGCAACTGGGGCCGCTGGCTCCGGTGAACAACGCGGTGCGGTTCGTGTTCTGGGGGGCCGATGAGGACGGGCGCAACGGCGTCCTGGACTACGTGTTCGGCATGGGCCGCGACCAACTCAACGACATCGCGCTGTACTTGAACTTCACCATGCTGGGTTCACCCAACGCCGGATTCTTCACCGACGACGGCGATCAGTCGGGTCCGCCCGGGCCCGGTGTCTCGCCCGCGGACGTGCCCGAAGGCTCGGCCGGCATCGAACGCACCCTGTCCGGCTACCTGAACCTCGCCGGAAAGCGGCCCGCGGACATGCCGTTGGACACCCGGGCCGACTACCACCCCTTCCTGATCGCGGGCGTGCCCGTCGGCGGCATGACCACCGGATCCGCACAGCCGAAAACCCCCGTGCAGACCCGGCTATGGGGCGGCCAGGCCGGCGTGCCGTTCGACCCGAACTTCCAGAGCCCGCGCGACACCGTCGACAACATCAACCGGGAGGCGCTGGCGGTGATGGGTTCTGGCGTCGGATTCGCCGTCGGCAGCTACGCCGAGTCCATCGGTGGTGTCAACGGTGTGCCGCCGCACAACAAGCGGCATCGCAGCCGGGTGCCGTAGCGGCGCGGCTTGTCGGCCGAACCATCAACGAGCTCAACCTATCTCGGCGAGCCGGGGAATCACCTCGTCGCCCAGCCGGCGAACGAATCCGACCGGATCCGGATTGCCGGGCATCGGGCCGATGTTGATCATCTCGACACCGAGAGCGGCGCAGCGTTCGACCGTCCTCAAGAATTCATCGGTGTCGTCGAAGGGGTCGGTGCCGGCCAGGCCGCCAAACGTCTTGCGGACAGCGCCGGGATCCCTGCCCACTGCGTCGCAGTGCCGGTTGAGCACGTCGATCTTGTGCTCGAGCTCCGCGACGTCATTGGACATGCTGTTCCAGATGTCGGCGTACTGCGCGACCAGGCGCAGCGTCTTCTTCTCGCCGTCGCCGCCGATCAGGATCGGGGGTCGGCGAATCGGTTGCGGCACACAGATAGTCTCGTTCAGCTGGTAGTGCGTGCCGGTGTAGGCCCCGTTGTCCGCACTCCACATCTGCCGGCAGACCTGCAGCGTCTCTTCCAGCATCTCGAAGCGGGTGCGCAGCGGTGGATACGGAATGCCCAGCGCGGTGTGCTCGCGTTCATACCACGCCGCGCCCAAACCCAACACCGACCGGCCCTGCGACAACACGTCGAGGGTGGTGACCGCCTTGGCCAGCAAACCGGGATAGCGATAGGTGACGCCGGTGACCAGCAGGCCCAGGTCGATGGTGGTGGTCTGGGCGGCCAGAAAGCCCAGTGACGTGTAGCCCTCGAGGAACGGATTGTCTGCGGGCGCAAGCTGTTCCATCTGGAACAAGTGGTCGGCAAGTGTGAACAGCGTCGCGCCGCCCTGCTCGGCCGCCTTGGCCGCGTCGGCCAGCGTCGGGCCCAGCCTGCTCGGGTCTCCCGGCAGAAAGTCGATGAAGTGCAGTCCTAATTCCATTCCGACACTTGTCCTTTCATTGTTCGGTCAGGCGCTCGAGCAGTGCTAACGCGTCGACGATGACGGTCCGCTCGGCTTCGGTATAGCGCTCCTGGATGGTGCGGGCCAGCCACTCCTCGCGGGCGCGACGGTCGCTTTCGGCGCGTCTTTTCCCGGCCGGGGTCAGCGAGACCACTTGGCGCCGGCCGTCGTTCGGGTCCGGCGCGCGCTCGACGAGCCCGCGCTGGCCCAGCGCGGCCAGGATGGTGGCCATCGACTGGGGGCGTACCTGTTCCGCGGCGGCCAACGCGCTGGCCGACGACGGCCCTTCCTTCCAGAGCCGGGTGAGCACGGCCGTCTGCGACGGTGTCAGACCGTCGACCGCGATGTCCTTCAACCGGCGCCGTAGCCGGCTGAACACCACCCGGATATCGCGTGCCGCCGCTACCGCGGAGTCGCTGATGCCATCCACCACACCACTCTAAATTAGACAGCTAAAACTGTCCAGTCCAAACTGTCTAATTCCGCCCGAGCAGCTGCAGTGCCGCATCGACGGCCAACGCGGGCACGTTCAACGTCTTGGAGCGCAGATCGTGTCGTGCGCTGGCGATCTCGACGACGGCGGTCGTCCCGGTGATCAACGCGGCGGCGGCACGCAGTTCGTCGGGCGTGCCGAAGGGGTCCGATGTGCCGTGGGTGAACACCGTCGGCACGGTGATGTCGGGCAGGTGCTCGGTGCGGGCGCGTTCAGGCTTCCCCGGCGGATGCACCGGATAGGAGAACAGCGTCAGCACGTCCACCGCAGCCTGCCGGGCCGCGACCACCATGGACGTCTGCCGGCCGCCGTAGGAATGCCCTCCGGCGATCAGCGGGCCGTCGGCAAGGCCGCGGCACAACGCAATCGCCTCGGCGATGCCGGCCCGATCGGTGGCGGCCGAACCCGAGGGCGGGCCGCTGGGCCGACGCCGGCGGTAGGGCAGGTTGTACCGCACCGCCAGCCAGCCACGCTGTGCCCATTCGTCGCAAACCTGTTGCAACAGAATGGAATCCCGGTTGCCACCGGCGCCGTGAGTCAACACCACCACACCCTCGGGGTCACCGACGGGTTCGTGCGCGACGCCCGCGATCTGATCGAGATTCATGACAGCCGAAACAGTGGTGAGACGGGGCCGTGGCCATGGCCCAGCGGGTATGCGGCGCGCAGACATTCGGTCACCCATCGCTTGCCGAACGCGACGGCGTCGGGCACCGTGTAGCCGTGCGCCAGGGCGCACGCCACCGCGCTGGCCAGCGTGTCACCACCGCCGTGGTCGTTGCCGGTGGCCACCCGCTGCGCGTCGAACTCGTGGAAGTCGGCGCCGTCGTAGAGCAGGTCGCAGCTGCGATCCGATGACCGCAGGTGACCGCCCTTGATCAGAACCCACCGCGAGCCCAGCGCATGCAGGGCCTTGGCCGCCGACCGCTGCGACTCGGCGTCCACTACCTCGATACCGACCAGCAGGCGCACCTCGTCGAGATTGGGCGTCACCAGCGTCGCCAACGGAAACAATTGGCCACGAAGCGAATCCAGCGCCGCAGGAGCCATCAGCGGATCGCCGTGCATGGACGCCGCCACCGGGTCGACCACGAGCGGAACCGTCAGCCCGAGCCGGCGCCAGGTGGCGGCCACGGTGTCGATGACGCGCGGCGACGCCAGCATCCCGGTCTTGGCGGATTGGATGCCGATGTCACCGGCCACGGCCTCGATCTGTCCGGACACGACGTCGCCGGGTACCTCGTGAAAGCTCTGCACTCCCAATGTGTTCTGCACGGTCACGGCGGTGACCGCGACGCAGGCGTGCACCCCCAGCAGCGCCATGGTGCGCAGGTCGGCTTCGATGCCCGCGCCGCCCCCGGAGTCCGATCCGGCAATGGACAGCACCCGCCGCGGCGTGGTGCCCGGCGTGGGCAGCGGCAGGAATGTCACCGGTTCAGCTGGCGGTTACCCGGCTCCCGCTCGGCCGCGCTTGCGATCACTGCTGGGCCAGCGGTAGGTACACCCGGTTGCCGTGCTCGGCGAACTCGCGCGACTTCTCCGCCATGCCCTCGGACATGGCGGCCTCGATCGCTTCCTCGCTGTCCAGGCCATGTTCGGCGGCGTAGTCGCGGACGTCCTGGGTGATGCGCATCGAGCAGAACTTCGGCCCGCACATCGAGCAGAAGTGCGCGGTCTTGGCGGGTTCGGCCGGCAGCGTCTCGTCGTGGTATTCCCGGGCGGTGTCCGGGTCGAGCGACAGCGCGAACTGGTCGTTCCAGCGGAACTCGAACCGGGCCGTCGACAGCGCGTTGTCGCGCTCTTGCGCATGCGGATGCCCCTTGGCCAAATCGCCCGCGTGCGCGGCGATCTTGTAGGCGATCACCCCGTCCTTGACGTCCTTGCGGTCCGGCAGCCCCAGGTGTTCCTTAGGGGTGACGTAACAGAGCATCGCGGTGCCGGCCTGGGCGATGATGGCCGCGCCGATCGCCGAGGTGATGTGGTCGTAGGCCGGGGCGATGTCGGTGGCCAGCGGGCCCAGCGTGTAGAACGGGGCCTCCTCGCACCACTCCTCTTCCAGCCGCACGTTCTCCACGATCTTGTGCATCGGGACGTGGCCCGGGCCCTCGATCATCACCTGCACGCCATGGGATTTCGCGATTTTCGTCAGTTCGCCCAGGGTGCGCAGCTCGGCGAACTGCGCGGCGTCGTTGGCGTCGGCGATGGAGCCCGGCCGCAGGCCGTCGCCGAGGGAGAAGGTGACGTCGTAGCGGGCGAAGATCTCGCAGAGCTCGTCGAAGTTGGTGTACAGGAACGACTCTCGGTGATGCGCCAGGCACCAGGCCGCCATGATCGAGCCGCCGCGCGAGACGATGCCGGTGACCCGCTTGGCGGTCAGCGGCACGTAGCGCAGCAGCACGCCGGCGTGCACGGTCATGTAGTCCACACCCTGCTCGCACTGCTCGATCACGGTGTCGCGGTAGAGCTCCCAGGTCAGCTCGGTCGGATCGCCCTTCGTCTTTTCCAGCGCCTGGTAGATGGGCACGGTGCCGACCGGCACCGGGGAGTTGCGCAGGATCCATTCACGGGTTTCGTGGATGTTCTTGCCGGTGGACAGGTCCATGATGGTGTCGGCGCCCCATCGGGTGGCCCACACCATCTTGTCGACCTCCTCGGCGATCGAGGACGTCACCGCCGAGTTGCCGATATTTGCGTTCACCTTGGTTGCAAATGCCTTGCCGATGATCATCGGCTCGATCTCGGGGTGGTTGTGGTTGGCCGGGATCACCGCCCGGCCCCGCGCCACCTCGTCGCGGACCAATTCGGCGGGCATGCCCTCGCGGGCGGCGATAAACGCCATCTCGGCGGTGATCTCGCCGGCGCGGGCGCGCTGCAGCTGGGTGCCGCGGTCGCGGACCACGCCGGGCCGCGGCGACAACCCGGCCGTCAGATCGATCGTCGCGGCCGGATCGGTGTAGGGCCCCGAGGTGTCGTACAGGTCGAAGTCGTCGCCGGTGGACAGGTGCACCCGCCGCAGCGGCACCCGCAGGGTCACTCCGTCCGGACCCTCGATCTCGCGGTAGGCCTTGCTGCTGCCCGCGATCGGGCCGGTGGTCACCGCCGGCTCAACGCTGTGCGACGCGGCACCCGGCGCGGTTCCGGAAAGGACATCAGTCATTTTTCTCTCCCTACGCCGGCATTACCCGGTCAGGTTCGTACGGTCGACGGCCCCGAGCCGTCCTCTCAGCGCACTCGGCGTGCGCTCCCGCGTATGGATGGGTCCGCACGCGACGTTACCCCGACCCCGGACCAAGTGACATGGTTGACGGCCTTTTCGCCCGGGACGGTAGCCGAGCGCATTCCCGTAGTGGAAAAATGCAAACGTGCAACAGGGCGGGCGAACAGGGGAATCGTCATCCAATGGTGGCGGCGCCCGATCTTCCGAGCCGATGCAACCGGCTCCCGGGTATCTGAACATCGGCGCATTCCGTTTTTGGTTCGTCGGGCAACGCTGGGAATGGTCCGACGAAGTGGCCAGGATGCACGGCTACGAACCGGGAGCGGTCGAGCCGACGACCGAACTGCTGTTGTCGCACAAGCACCCCGACGACCGTGCGCACGTCCAGGAACTGCTCGACCACGCCCTGCAGTCCGAGGAGTCGTTCTCCAGCCGGCACCGGTTCATCGACACCCAGGGCGCGGTGCACGACGCGATCGTTCTCGCCGACCGGATGCTGGACGAGTCGGGCGCCGTGCTGGGCACCGAGGGCTACTACATCGACCTGACCGACACCTTCGACGAAACCCGCCAAGAGGTGCTGGACGCGGCGCTGCCGGACCTCTTCGAGAGCCGCGCGGCCATCGAACAGGCCAAGGGCGTGTTGATGTACGTGTATCGGGTCAGCGCCGAGCAGGCGTTCCGGGTGCTGCAGTGGCGGTCGCAGGAAACCAACGTGAAACTGCGTGCGCTGGCCAAGCAGCTGCTCACCGAAGTGGCCACCCAGCCGGCACCGCTGGCCGCTCTGCAGGGTCAGTTCGACCATTTGCTGCTCACCGTGCACGAGCGGATTCCCGCCGAGCCCACTGGGTAAGCTCGAATCGGGAAACGAGCAGTTCGGGTAGGGGTTAATCTCTCAGGGTCTGCGATGCGCGACCGCGCATCCCCGCCGCGTCTTCGGGCTTAGCGGCTGCAGATCTGAACGTAGGCTGCGGCGAAAGGCATGAAGTTGTTGGCGGTCGAACACGAGGCCCACGACGACGCGGTGATTGTGAGTGTCAAAGGCGATGTCGACTCCAGTACCGTCGGTGAGCTCGCCGCTCATCTGACCAGTGCGCTCGGGCTGGCGTCGACGCAGCCGGTGCGTCCGGTGGTGATCGACTTGCTGGCTGTTGATTTCTTCGGCAGCGCGGCGCTGAACGCGATGCTCGACTGCCATGAGGACGCCAAAGCCGGCGGAACGTCGGTTCGTTTGGTCGCCGACCACGACCAGGTGCTGCGGCCGATCCAGGTCACCGAGTTGGACCGGATCTTCGACATCTACCCGACGCTGTCCGCCGCAGTACATCGACGACGACAGCAATGAACTCGCGACTGCCGGCTGACCTGGCCGCTGCCGTTTCGTTGAGCGGTGAGATGGGCCGGCGGTTCGCCGAGTACGACTGGGAAACTCATCCGCTGGGACCGCCGCGGAGCTGGTCCAGTGAGATGCGGGCGGCGGCCGCCACGACCCTGGCGTCGCGGTTCCCGCTGGTGCTGTGGCTGGGCGCCGAGGACCTGTTCGTGGTGTACAACGACGCCTACATCGAGATCCTCGGCGATAAGCACCCCCGCTCCCTGGGCCAGCGCGGCCGCGACGTCTGGTGGGACATCTGGGATTCGATCGCCCCGATGCTCGCCGGTGTGATGTCGACCGGTGAGGCGACCTGGTCGCGAGACCTGATGCTGCCGATGGTGACCGCCGGGCGGCGCGTCGAGCGGTACTTCACCTTCACCTACAGCCCGCTGATGGGCGCCGACGGCAGGCCTTTCGGCATCTTCTGCCCGTCCTACGAGACCACCGAGCGGGTGCTGAGCGAGCGCCGACTGCACCTGCTCAACACGGTCGCCTCCGCCATAGTCGAGAGCCGCAGCATCGACGACGCGGTCGGCGTCGCGGTGCGGGTGTGCGCATCGCAGCCCGCCGACCTGTCGTTCATCGCCGTGTATGCCGGCGCCGGCGAGACGGGCGAGATCACGCTGCGCGGCGCGACGCCATCGGTGCGCACACTGCTCCCCGGCGAGTTGGCGCAACTGACCGACTGGGATACGGCGCGGTCCCGCGCCGAGGTCAAGGTCATCGACGACGTCACGGGCGCCATCCCCGGCATCGACGAGGCGCTGGGCGCCGACTGTCCGCAGCAAGCTCTGGTGTTGCCGCTCGGGGAGGCCTCGACCGCCGGAGCGCTGGTGATCGGCGCCAGCCCTCGGCGCCCCCTGGACACGCAGTTTCAGGGCTTCTGCCAGCTGCTGGCCGACCAGTTGACGTCAACGTTCGGCTCGATCGTCTCCTATGAGCAGGAGCGGCACCGTGCCGATGCGCTGGCCGAACTCGACCGGGCCAAGACCGCATTCTTGACCAACGTCAGCCACGAGTTCCGCACCCCGCTGACGCTGCTGCTCGGACCGCTGGACGACGCGCTGTCCGACGCGGCGCCGGAAAGCGTTCTCGCGCAGCGGCTTACCACCGCGGGACGCAACGCGCGGCGTCTGCAGCGCCTGGTCGACTCGCTGCTCGACTTCTCCCGCATCGAGGCCGGCCGTGCCAACGCGAAGTTGGTGTGCACCGACGTCGGCGCGCTCACCGCGCAGATCGCGTCATCGTTCGCCGAGCTGTGCCACCGGGCGGGGCTCGAGCTCGAGCTGGACTGCGCGCCGGCCCTGGCCGACGTGGACCCGGCCATGTGGGAGACCATCGTGCTCAACCTGTTGTCCAATGCGGTCAAATACACTCTGCAGGGCACGATTTCGGTGCGGGTGCGCTCCGAGTCCGAGGACTGTGTGATCTCCGTGCGCGACACCGGGGTCGGGATCGGCGCCGACGATCTCAAGCAGCTGTTCGAGCGCTTCTACCGGGCCGACAACGCTCGTGGCCGCAGCGTCGAGGGCACCGGGATCGGGTTGTCCCTGGCCCGTGGGCTGGTCGAGCTGCACCGCGGCACGGTGCAGATCGACAGCGAATTGGACCGCGGCACAACGGTGACAATCCGGCTGCCGCGGTCGGCCTCGGACGCGGTGGTCGAGCCGTCGCCCGCCGGGCCGGATGAGACCAATCCGTATGTCGCCGAGGCGAGTCAGTGGGTGGCGTCGGCCGCTGAACCGGTCGCCGCCGCAACCGACTCGGCCCGGCAGTTGGTGCTGATCGCCGACGACAACGCCGACATGCGGGCGCACCTGGACCGGGTGCTGTCGCCCCGATGGGACACGGTTCTGGTCGGCGACGGCGAGTCGGCGCTCGCCGCGACCCGGAAGCTGCGCCCGGACGCGATCGTCACCGACGTGATGATGCCGGGGCTGGACGGTTTCGGATTCGTCGCCGCCGTGCGCGCCGATCCGGAATTGGCGGCGACGCCGATCCTGATGTTGTCCGCCCGGGCCGGCGCAGAAGCCGTCAACGAGGGTTACGCCGGCGGCGCCGACGACTACCTGCCCAAGCCGTTTCGGTCTCGGGAGCTGATCGACCGGCTGGCGTCGAGGTTGGCCGCGGTCGGCCGCGAGCGTGACCGGCAGCGTCGCGAGGCGGAGTCGCGCCTGGCCTCTGATCTGGTGCAGTTGGACGCGGCGCTGCAGAGCACCAGCTCGGTCGGCGGGATCCTGGACGCCCTGCTGGGCTCCTCCTTCGGCTCCGGCGATGCGGGCGCGGTCGCGATCGGGGTCGTCGACGGCGAGCATTACCTGCGGTTCGAATACGCCGGCGACTTGCCCGCGGAGTTCCGCGACCGCTACCACGTCGTCGCGCTCGATGCCCCGCTGATCGGTGCCGACGTCGCGCGCACCGGTGAGGCGATGATCGTCACCGACACGTTCGAGCTGCCGCCGCGCTACGAGCACGCCGTGCGGGACAGCGCGGCGAGCATCCGCGCCTGCGTGGCCCACCCGCTGCGGGAGGGCTCCGGCCGCATGCTGGGTGTGCTCGCGTTGCTGTGGCCGTCGCCGCGCCAGTTCGCGCCCGCCGAGCTCGAGGCCTTCGCCCGGATGGCCGAGCTGACGTCCTCGGCCCTGGACCGGGTGCGTCTGATGGCCCGCGAACACGAGATCGCCGTCGACTTCCAGGAGCACCTCCTCGACCTGGACCGCGGCTCCACCGCCGCGGTCGTGTCGGCCGTCTACCAGCCGGCGGGGGAGGCGATGCGGGTCGGCGGAGACTGGTATTCGGTCACCCCGCTGGACCATCCCGGCAGGATCGCGATATCGGTGGGCGATGTGGTCGGACACGGCCTGGCCGCGGCGATCGTGATGAGCAGGCTGCGGGCCGCGGTCGCCGCCTCCGCGCTCACCGCGGGTGAGCCGGACGCGGTGCTGGGCGCGCTGGATCGCTACGCCGCCAGCGTCGACGGCGCGCGCTGCGCGACGGTGGCGTATGCGCAGATCGACACCGAGGCCCGCGGCGGCGCCGCCACCGTCAGCTACAGCTGTGCCGGGCACCCGTACCCGCTGTTGGTGCTGCCCGACGGGGGCGCGGTGTATCTGGACTCGGGGCGGCGCGCCCCCGTATCGGTGACGGGAAACGGCGCCCACGACGCGACGGACCACCCGGCCGGCGCCACCGCGACGGCGGAGCTGCCGGCGGGCGGGTTGATCCTGCTCTACACCGACGGACTCATCGAACGGCCCGGCGAAACGCTGGACGACGGCTTCGACCGGCTGCGGTCGGTCGCGTCGCAGTGCGCCGGGCTGCCGGTGGAACAGATGTGCGCGGAGTTGCTGTCCCGGATGGCCCCGCCGTCCGGCTACCGCGACGACGTGGTGGTGCTCGCGCTGCGACCGAGCCACCTTGCCGCGGCCAGCTTCGCCACCGTGGTGCCGGCGGTACCCGCTCAGATCCCCGTCGCGCGCGAACAGCTGCGGGATTGGCTGAAGACCATCGTCGTCGTGCCGCACCGCGAAACGGACATTCTGCTGGCGACCGGCGAAGCGGTCACCAACGCGATCGAACACGGCAGCCGCAGTGATTCACGCCGGACGGTTTCCATCGAGGGCTTCCTGCATCAGGACGCCGTCGTGATCACCGTCAGCGACACCGGCCAGTGGATCGGCGATTCGTCGGCCAGCTTGCGTAACCGCCGCCGCGGGCGCGGGCTCACCCTGATGAGCGGGTTGGCCGACGACGTCGACACGCGGCGCACCCCGGCCGGCACCCGGGTCACCCTGCGCTTCGAACACGCCGTGGCGGGGAGCTGACCGGCTAGCTCTCCTCCATCGCCTCGCCGAGCTCCTCCAGAAGCTTGTTGTGGTGGTTGCTCGCCAGGAAATGTCCGGCGGCGATGACCAGGGCTACCGGCCAGTCGATGAGTTCGAGGGCCGCCAGGGCGGCCAGCCCGCCGAAGTAGGCCAACTGCTCTGGCCTGGGAATATCCACCTGGCCGACCACCGGCAGGTTCACCGCGAAGGTCTCGCCCTCGCGGATCTTCTCCACCGCCTCCCGCTGGGGAGTACCGCGCCGCGACTTCTTTTCCGCCATCATTTGCCTTTCGGTAACGAAGGGTTTCCCATCTCGCTGGGTCACGCGTTCACCGTCGGACGTATGTCGACGATGACCGACACCGGGGGCGATCCGCTAGTTTCATCGGTTGCTTCGGTGCTGAGGGTGCCGCTAGTTGAACTCTATGCGCTGTTATGGCGCGTGGGGGTTGTCGAGATTCGGCACAGCGACCGGGCTCCCGGTCGCGGCACGAAAGCGGCTCGCGGCCCGATCTGTCCGGATGCGTCCGCCCACGAAAAAGGTGACGTAGTGCGCTGGACGTCGCGGCAGCTGGCCCCGGCGGTGTTGCACCGGGCAATCAGCTGATCGACGGGGGAATTCGCCTAGTTGGTGCTGCGCAACCCCGCGGTGCCCGCCCGGCGTCCGGCCGTCTTCTTGGCGGTGGACTTGCTGGGGGTTTTCGCTGGCGCCGCTTTCTGCGGCGCCGGCTCGACCGGGACGGACTTGAGGTTCGCCTTCACCGCGCGGGGCCCGGAGTCCTGCCTGTGGCTCAACTTCTGCAACAGCAGTGCGCTGCCGCCCACTGCCACCAGCAGCGGCCACTCGACCAAGCCGGCGACGCCGAGCGCGCCGAAGGCGAGCGCGGCGGCGGGCGCCGAGTGGCTACCGCTGTTCATGCCGCGCTTGACGCCCTCCGCGGCTCCGGTGACGCCGCCGATGACTCCGTTGACCGCCGCGCCACCCACGGCACCGGCGGCCGCGGTCGTCGCGGACGCCGCGCGGTTCACCGCCTGACTCACGCCCCGGACTGCTCCGCCGATGACACTCATGATCACTCCCTGCTTTTGCTGCTAATCCCCAAAGCCTGCCACCTTGCCAACCTGCAGACAACGAGAAGCTGCATCTAATTTGCCCGAGTTCGATGCGATGCCGGCCTGCCCCGACCGTCGAAGCGCGGCTAGTCGCGCCGCACGTCGATGAGCACCGGCGCGTGATCGCTGGCCGCCTTGCCTTTGCGTTCATCGCGGACGATCTGCGCGCCGGTCACGCGGTCCGCCAAAGCCGGTGAGCCCAGGATGAAATCGATACGCATGCCTTGTCGCTTCGGGAATCTCAGCTGGGTGTAGTCCCAGTAGGTGTACACCCCTGGGCCCGGCGCGAAAGGCCGCACCACATCGGCGAATTGCGCATCGACTATGGCCTGGAACGCCCGGCGCTCCGGCTCCGAGACATGCGTGGCGCCGGAGTAGAACTCCATGCTCCACACGTCGTCGTCCTGCGGGGCGATGTTCCAGTCGCCGGCCAGCGCGATCGCGGCGGTAGGATCGTCACGCAACCAGCTCGACGCCGAATCACGCAGTGCGGCAAGCCATTCCAGCTTATACGTGTAGTGTGGGTCGCCCAGCGCCCGGCCGTTGGGAACGTAGAGGCTCCACATCCGGACGCCGCCGCACGTCGCGGCCAGGGCACGGGCTTCCGCGGTGGCGGCAACTTCTGGCTTGCTACTCCAAGTGGGCTGGCCGTCGAATCCGATCTGCACATCGTCGAGCCCGACGCGCGAGGCGATCGCCACGCCGTTCCACTGATTGAAGCCGACGTGGGCCACCTCGTACCCGAGTTCGAAGAACGGCAGAGTCGGGAACTGGCTGTCGGAGCATTTGGTTTCCTGCATTGCCAGCACGTCGATGTCGGCGCGGGCCAGCCAGTCGATGACCCGGGGCAGGCGGCTGCGGATCGAGTTGACGTTCCAGGTGGCCAGCCGCAGCGGGTCGCCGCCATCAGTCGTCCCGTTGGGCATGGCTAAACGCTATCCCAGAGGCCCGGGCGCACCGGGAGGTAGCGGCGGCGGTGGTGCAGCCGGAAACCCGCCGGGGCGGCAGGCGTCGCGCCGGTGTCGGGTAGGCACATATAGCCGCGCGTCGCGCCGCGGCCGGCGCCCCAGGCCAACAACGCCTCGCACAAGTCCGTCGCCGACCGCCCGTCGCCGGGGTCCGCGACGTTCACGGCCCAGACGCCCACCCAGCGCGCGCCATCGGGTGCGTCGGTCACCGCGGCCCGCGCCACCGCTGCGTCACCGTGCCTGCCGAATGCCAGCTCACCGCCGATGACGGCGGTGAGCACGTCGACCGGAATTTCGCTGCCGGATATCCGCAGCCATGCGTCGTCGGGGCCCGGGGACAGGGTCACCGAGCCGGTGGAACCGCCGACGGCCAGGCCGGAAAGGTCGCGCACCACAACCCTTTCCGTGTGTTCGCCGGTCAGCCCGCAAGGCGGCACCAGCATCCGGTCGGGCACCGCCAGGCATGGCGTCAGGCCACGGCGCCGGTACCAGTCGGTGATCTTGGGGGCGGTCCCCACTTGGGCGGAAAGACCAAGTGGCACAGCGGAATTCGCGGCAAAACCGACGCCGTGGCCGGCCCGCAACAGCCAGCCGTCCAGCCATGAGTGCTCCGCCCCCGGCCAGGCCGCGGCGGCGGCATGCTCGAGCGCGCGGATCTGGGAGGTGCGGACGGGGGTGTCGGTGAGCACCCGCAGCGCCACCGCATCGGAGGGCGCGAACTCGACGACGGCGCCGGTCTTCGTCTGCACCCGCACCATCGGATCGACGGCCAGCAGGTGGCCCACCGCATCGGTCAACGGCGGCACCGAACCGGCCGGGCGGCGATAGCGAACCGTCACCCGGGTTCCGGCGTCGGGCCACGAGACCATCAGTGTCCGAACGGGTCCGGTACCTCGCCAGGCATCCAGGACAGTCCGGGAACGCCCCAGTTGTGGGATTTGACGGCGCGTTTCGCGCTGCGGGCATGCCGGCCGATGAGGCGGTCCAGATAGAGGAAGCCATCCAGGTGCCCGGTCTCGTGCTGCAGCATCCGCGCGAACAGGTCGTTGCCTTCGATACAGACCGGCTTGCCCTCGGCGTCGAGTCCGGTGACGCGGGCCCACTTGGCGCGGCCGGTCGGGAACGACTCGCCGGGCACCGACAGGCAGCCCTCGTCGTCGTTGTCCGGGTCGGGCATGGTCTCGGGTATCTCGGAGGTCTCCAGGACCGGGTTGACGACGACACCGCGGCGGCGCTCGGTGCGGCCCCGGTCGTCGGCGCAGTCGTAGACGAAGACCCGTAAGCCGACCCCGATCTGGTTGGCCGCCAGCCCGACCCCGTGCGCGGCGTCCATGGTGTCGTACATGTTCTCGATCAACTCGGCCAGATCCGCCGGCAGCGAACCGTCGGCACCGACCGGCACCGGCTGTGTCGGGGTATGCAGGACGGGGTCTCCCACGATGCGGATCGGAACGACTGCCATGGTCGGCTAAGCTACCGCACGCCCGCGGGCAGCTAGGCCGGCGATCGGCGTCTGGGCAATGTGGGTCAATCCGCCGACTCGCGGGTCTGGATGACGGCTTGAGGGTTTGGCGCGTGTTTCAATATTCGCCGAAACACGCGCTTAGCTAAGTCAAGTCATTCGAGCAGTTCGGTATTCGCCGGAAGGGTCCAGGGGAAGCGATATGGACAGCGCCATGGCGCGGGCAAATCGATCGGGGGACGACTCTGAGATCGCAGATGGGCTCACCCGCCGCGAGCACGACATCCTGGCCTTCGAGCGCCAGTGGTGGAAGTTCGCCGGTGTGAAGGAAGACGCCATCAAAGAGTTGTTCTCGATGTCGGCGACGCGTTACTACCAAGTGCTCAACGCGCTCGTCGACCGGCCCGAGGCCTTGGCCGCCGACCCGATGCTGGTGAAACGGCTGCGCCGGCTGCGCGCCAGCAGGCAGAAGGCACGTGCGGCGCGGCGCCTCGGCTTCGAGGTGACCTGACTCGTTACAGTAGGGCTCGATGAAAGAACGAGTTCCCGACTCCACCGGGCTGCCCCTGCGGGCCATGGTGATGGTGCTGTTGTTCCTCGGCGTCATTTTCCTGCTGCTCGGTTGGCAGGCGCTGGGTTCGTCCGGGAGCTCTGACGACGATTCGGCGTCGGCGGGGTCCAGCGCGAGCTCCACCAGCTCGGCGTCCGCGTCGCCCACCAGCAAGCCGGCCAGCACCCAGGCCGACGTGCAGATCTACAACATCTCCTCGAAAGAGGGCGTCGCCGCGCGCACCAAGGACCAGCTGACCTCTGCCGGCTTCAAAGTCACCAAGGTCGACAACCTGGCCGTGCCCGACGTCACGGCCACCACGGTCTACTACACCGACGCCGGCGACGAACACGCCACCGCGGATGCGGTGGGCAAAAGCCTGGGCGCGCCCGTCGAACCGCGAATCCCCGCGCTCAGCGGCGAGCCGCCGGGTGTCATCGTCCTCGTCGCGGGCTAGTCGTTCAGGTTTGACGCCCGACTCCTGCGCGAGCCGTTCCGGCTCGCATCGTCACGGGGCTAGGCTGCTGGCTATGGGTAAGCTGCCTCTGGTTCTGGCCGGTGGCGTCGTGCTGCTGGGCGCCTGTTCGTCGCCCGAGCATGCGTCATCGGTTCCGGGTACCACCCCTGCGATCTGGACCGGATCGCCGTCGCCCTCGGCCGCACAAGCCTCCGAGCCCGGGGCCGCGACGGCGCCGAGCATCATCACGCACCTGAAGGCGCCGGACGGCACTCAGGTGGCCACCGCGGCGTTCGAATTCAACAACGGCTACGCCACCATCACCGTCGAGACGACCGCCGACGGTGTGCTCACGCCCGGCTTTCACGACATGCACATCCACCAGGTCGGCAAGTGCGAGCCCAACTCGGTAGCCCCGACCGGCGGCCCGCCGGGGGACTTCCTGTCCGCGGGCGACCACTTCCAGGCTCCCGGGCACACCGGCGAGCCCGCCAGCGGAGCCTTGCCCTCCCTGCAGATCCGCAAGGACGGCTCCGGAGCGTTGATGACCACCACGGACGCCTTCGCCATGCAGGATCTGCTCACCGGGCAGAAGACCGCAATCATCATTCACGCCGGTGCGGCCAACTTCGCCAACGCCGCGTCCGGGAGCAACAACCAGACCAGCGGCACGCCGGGCCCCAACGGCATGACGATGAATACCGGTGACGCCGGCAAGCGGGTGGCGTGCGGTGTTATCGGTGCCGGCTAAAAGGGCCAACACCCACATCGACTTCGCCCGTTCGCCACGGCCGACCCTCGGGGTCGAGTGGGAGTTCGCCCTCGTCGACGCGCACACCCGCGACCTGAGCAACGAGGCCACCGCGGTGATCGCCGAGATCGGCGAAAACCCGCGTGTACACAAGGAATTGCTGCGCAACACCGTCGAGGTGGTGACCGGCATCTGCCACTCCGCGGGCGAGGCCATGGAGGACCTGCGGCAGACCCTGGGCCCGGCACGCCGCATCGTGCGGGACCGGGGCATGGAGCTGTTCTGCGCCGGCGCACACCCGTTCGCGCAGTGGACTTCTCAGAAGCTCACCGACGCGCCGCGCTATGCCGAACTGATCAAGCGCACCCAATGGTGGGGACGGCAGATGTTGATCTGGGGCGTGCACGTGCACGTCGGCCTCTCGTCGCCGAACAAGGTGATGCCGATCATGACCTCGCTGCTGAACTACTACCCGCACCTGCTGGCTCTGTCGGCGTCGTCGCCGTGGTGGGCGGGCGTGGACACCGGCTACGCCAGCAACCGAGCGATGATGTTTCAGCAGTTGCCGACCGCGGGGCTACCGTTCCAGTTCCAGACGTGGGCGGAGTTCGAACGTTTCGTCTACGACCAGAAGAAGACCGGCATCATCGACCATGTCGACGAAGTCCGTTGGGACATCAGGCCTTCCCCGCACCTGGGCACCATCGAAATGCGGATCTGCGACGGCGTGTCCAACCTGCGCGAGCTGGGTGCGCTGGTCGCTTTGACGCACTGCCTGGTGGTCGATCTGGACCGCAGACTGGATGCCGACGAGTCGTTGCCCAGCATGCCGCCCTGGCATAACCAGGAGAACAAGTGGCGCGCCGCCCGTTACGGCCTGGACGCGGTGATCATCCTGGACGCCGACAGCAACGAGCGATTGGTCACCGAGGATCTCGACGACGTGCTGAACCGGCTCGAGCCGGTGGCCAGGAAGTTGAATTGCGCCGACGAGCTGGCCGCGGTGGCCGACATCCCGCGAGTGGGCGCGTCCTACCAACGGCAGCGCCGGGTGGCCGAGGAGCACGACGGTGATCTGCGTGCGGTCGTCGACGCGCTGGTGGCCGAACTGGAAATTTGATGACCGAACCCCTTGAGCTGGCGATGTTTCCGCTGGAGTCGGCCCTGCTGCCCGACCAAGAACTGCCGTTGCGGATCTTCGAGCCACGCTATGGCGCGCTGGTGCGGCACTGCATGGACACCGGCGAACCGTTCGGGGTGGTGTTGATCTCGCGCGGCCGCGAGGTCGGTGGTGGTGACGCCCGTTGTGACGTCGGTGTGTTATCCCGGATCATTGAATGCGTCGACCACGGCGCCGGCCGGTACTCCTTGGATTGCCTTACCGGAGACCGGATCCGGGTGTCCGAATGGCTGCCCGACGACCCCTATCCACGGGCGACGGTCACGCTGTGGCCCGACGAACCGGGGGAGGCGGTGTCGGACGCCCAGCTGCTCGACGTCGAAGACCGGGCCATGGCGCTGTTCGAGCGGATCGCGCAGGCGCGTGACATCAACCTCCCTGGCCGCGAGGTGGTCCTGAGCCACGACCGGCACGCCCCGGCGGGGAAGCGCTTGTACGCGTTGGCATCTCGCATCCCGATCGGCGCCGCCGACCGGTATTCGGTGCTGTCGTCGCCGACGGCCGCCGAACGCCTCGTCGCACTGCGCGAAGCTGTGGACGCGGTCGCCGAAGTGGTGGAGTTCCAGCTTTCCGAATGACGGGCGGGTGAAGGACGGGCGGATGAAGGTACAGCTTCAGGTCAGCGGTTCACCGGCGCAGGCGGCGGCGAGTGCGGCCGACATCGCCGCTACCGGCGCGGACGGATTGTTCACCTTCGAGGGCCAGCATGACGTCTTCTTCCCGCTGCTGATCGCCGCCGGAACGACTGGCCTGGACTTGATGACCAACGTGGCGATCGCCCCGCCGCGCAGCCCGTTACACATGGCGCACTGCGCCTACGACCTGCAGCTCTACAGCGGCGGCCGATTCCGGCTCGGCTTGGGCTCGCAGATCAAGGTGCACATCGAAAAACGTTACGGCAGCAGCTGGGGCAGGCCGGCGGCGCGGATGGCCGAAGCCGTCGCCGCGATCAAGGCGATCTTCGCCGCGTGGGAAGGACTGGCGCGCTTGGACTTTCGCGGCGAGTTCTACACGCACACCATCATGGCCCCCAACTTCAACCCCGGCCCCAACCCGTTCGGACCGCCGGCGGTGCTGCTGGGAGCGCTGGGCCCGGTGATGACGCGCACCGCCGCCGAGGTCGCCGACGGCCTACTGGTGATGCCGTTCAACAGCGCCCGCCACTTCACCGAACGCACCGTGCCCGCGATCGGCGAAGGGCTGCGTCGCTCGGGGCGGACGTTCGACGAATTTGCGGTCATCGCCCAGGCCATGGTCGCCGTCGGCCGCGACGAGGCCGACCTGGCGACCGCGATCGACGGGGTCGCTTCCCTCATCGCGTTTTACGGCTCTACGCCGGCCTACCTGCCCGTGCTGGAGGTCGAGGGCTGGGCCGATGTCCAGCCCGACCTCAACGCGCTGTCCAAGCAGGGCCGCTTCGCCGAGATGCGCGGGCTGGTCACCGACGAGATGGTTGCCCGGATCGGGATCGTGGGAACGCCCGAGCAGTGTGCCGAGCAGATCGCCGCGCGGTTCGGCGAGCACGCCGGCGAAGTGTGCTGCTATTTCCCCGGTTACACGCCGCGGCCCGCGGACGTCGCCGACATGATCGGCGCCCTGCACCGGGTGCCCGCCCTGCCATGAGCGCCGACCTGACGGTCGAAATCGATTCGGGCGTGGCGGTGCTCACGCTCAATCGGCCCGACCGGCTCAACGCCTACACCGCCGAGATGGGCGAGCTGCTGAGCCGCGCATATCGGGATTGCGATGAGGACGACGACGTCCGGGCCATCGTGCTGACCGGCGCCGGGCGCGCCTTTTGCGCCGGGGCCGACTTCTCGGGCGACGCAAGCCCGTTCGACGCACCCGCCGCCGACGGCTCGTTCTCGGCCTCGCCGATCACCCCGGCGGCCTTCGAGTTGCGCAAGCCGGTGATCGCCGCGGTCAACGGCCACGCCATCGGCATCGGGCTGACCATCGCGCTGCAGGCCGATATCCGCATCGTCGCCGAGGACGCGAAATACGGTGTGGTGCAGGTCCGCCGGGGAGTACTACCCGACTGCATGTCGCACTGGACGCTGACCCAGTTGACAACCCTGGGGGTGGCCGCCGACATCCTGCTCACCGGGCGCACGTTCGGCGGCGCCGAGGCCGCCGCGCTCGGTGTGGCCAGCCGCGCGTTGCCCGCCGGCCAGGTGCTCGACCACGCGCTGACGGTGGCCCGCGACATCGCGGTCAATGTGGCGCCCATGTCGGCCGCGCTGTGCAAGCGCCTGCTGTGGGACAGCGTGATGTATCGCTACACACCGCGACAGGTCGCCTCGCTGGAAACCCTGCTGCACGAGCGGGTGATGGGCAGTCCCGACGCCGACGAGGGCGTCGCCGCGTTCCTCGATCGCCGGCCGCCGCGTTTCACCGCACGGCTGTCCGACGAATGGACCCCACTTCCCGAGCTATGAACCGGCGTCGGCAGTGAGCAACGCGGCCAATGCGGCACCGAGGTTGTGCAGGTTGGTGTCGAGTGAATAGGTGCGGTCCAGAGTCCAGTTGAGGATGCCCCCGGACAGGGCGCCAACCATGATGTCCGCCAAGGTTTGTGCGTCGTGACGCGGACTTACCTCTCCGCGCGCCACCCCCTCCTTGACCAGCTCGACAAACGTGTCGTGCAGGTGGGATCCACGGTGGATGCCGTAGCCACTGATGGCCAGCATTTCCCCGATCATCTCCCGGTAGGTGTCGCCCGATCCGGCCAGCGTCGCGGCGATGTCGTCGAACACACCGACAAGCCGGACGGGGATCGCCTCGTCGGCGCGTTCGAACACGACGTCATGGAGGTTGACCAGCCGCTGCTCGGCCAGTGCGCGGATCATGTCCTGCCGGGTGGCGAAATGGTTGAAAAACGTTCGGTTGGCGACGTCGGCGCGTTCGCAGATCTCCTCGATGGTGGTGGCCGCGACGCCGTGATCCAAAAACAGATCGAAGGCGGCGGTGAGAATCCTCTCCCGCACCTCGCGTTTGCGTCGTTCGAGCCTACTCATGCTGTTGCACAGAGCTTTTCGGAGAGCTCCCACAGCTCCGCGGCGCGACGCTCGTCGCGGGCGTGCGGTGCCGCCGCGCTGACCGCGCAGTCTTCCAGGTAGAGGCCGCCGCGGCCGGCGAGTTCCGGGCTGACGGCGGCCCACACCTGGGTGGCTGCGCCTTGCTCGGGCATGACGAAGTCGAGGAAACCGTCGGAGGGTTCGGGGCTGTTCTGGACGGCGAGCTTACGCAGCTGCGAGAAGTCGCCGCGGGACATGTACCGCGCCAGCGAGGTGGCCACCGTGCCGGGATGCACGGCATAGCAGCGGATCCCGAAGTCGCGCAGGCGCCGGTCGGCCTCCACCGCGTGCAGGATGTTCGCGGTCTTGGCGGCGCCGTAGGCGATGAACTTGTCGTACTCACGGCGCTCCCAGTTGGGATCGTCGAAGTCGACGTCGCCCATCACGTGGCCAGCCGAGGACAGGATGACCACCCGGGCGTCGCCGGCGGCGGCGAGCTGGGGGCGGAGCAGCCGGGTGAATTCGAAGTGCCCGAAATGGTTTGTCCCGATCTGCAATTCGAAGCCGTCCAGAGTGCGGCCGAACGGGGTGAACATGACACCGGCGTTGTTCATCAGCACGTGCACCACCGGCGTGATGTCGCCGATCGCGCTTGCCGCCGCGCGAACGCTGGACAGCGCGGTGAGGTCGAGCTGCACCGCCGAGGTCCTGGCGCCGGGTGTTGCGGCCGCGATCCACTGGGCGGTCTCCGCGAGCGCATCGCGATTGCGGGCGGCCAGGATGACGTGCGCACCCGCGGCGGCGAGCGCCCGGGCCGACTCGCGGCCCAGCCCCGACGACGCCCCGGTGATGACGCATGTCTTGCCGGACAAGTCGATTCCGTCGATGACTTGAAGTGCGGTGGGACGGTTGGTCATGCGGGCGCGGCCTGCCATAGCGGGACGACGACGCTCGGATCGCATTCCTCGTCGACGATCCATTTACACATCCGCCGGATCGGTTCGATGGCGTCCTGCGGCATGGCGAGTGCCACGCTGCAGGCATACCCCAGGCTGGTCAGTCGCTGGGCGCCGAACAACGGCAGTGTGTCGCGCAGCCGGCGCTTGAGCGATTCGGGATAGATGCCGATGGTCTGCGTGTAGGCATTCACCGCGGCGGTCACCTTGTCGATGCTATCCACCGGGACGATGTTCGCGACACGACCGGACAACATCGGCGAATAGTCGACCGGTTCGTCGATTTGAGAGACGACGATGGCACCCTCGTGGTGCTCGCCGCCGACGACGCGGTAAAAATCCTCGGCCATTCGCGAGGCCTCGACATGGTCGAGCAGTTCGCGGCTGGGGTAGCGCGGCGCGGTGCTGACGACCGCGGGCAGGCGTACCAGTTCGCGATAGATCAGCTCGCCGAGCCGGTTGGCGTTGGACAAGCCCACGGCGTCGGTTCCGGTGAGCACGTAGATGACCCTGGCGTTGGCACAGCCTTCCTGGTTGGCCACGCCGATGTCGATCGCCGCGCGGCGGGCCACCTCGCGCAGAGTCTCGTCGTCCGCGAATGCCTCGGCACCGATGATGGTTGCGCTGCGTTTGGGGTCCAGCGCGATCAGCTCCAAACCGGGCTGAATGTAGCGGGTCACGTGCCTGACCGACGCCAATCCACCCCAGGCCACGATCTTTTCGATGCGATGTGGCTGGTAGAGCGTTTCCTCGACGGCCGGGTCGCCGCCCTTCCAGTAGCCGACGGCCAGATGCTTGGTGATCGGGTGATCCGGTGCGATGTCGGCCAGGGTGCGGGCAATGGCGATCGCGGTGAGGGGATCGTTGGACGGCGCCTTGATGATGACGTCGGAGCGGGTGATCACCGAACGCAGGATGGTCACCGCCGAGACCAGGCCGCCGTTGCCGGCCGGGATGTGCAGCACCCGCGAGCCGAAGGCACGCACCCGCAATTCGCGGCCGTCGCCCAACGTGCGCGGCACCCAGCCGTTCAAGTACTCGAGCCCGACCTGGGTGTCGGCGATTTCGGTGACATTGGCACGGGAAAACAGCGGCGGCAGAACGCGATAGCTGTTCTTGAGCATCTCCGCTGGCAATACGTTGGCGACCAGCGAGGCCTCGTAGGCCTCCTGTAGGTGGGTGTTCGTTTCGAAATCCAACGCGTCGCCGAGGGCGGCAAGGACATCGAGGATCTCGTCGAAGCTCAGCGCGTAGAGATCGGTCATCTGGCCGGGGCTGCTCAGCGGTAGACGCTCGACGTACCTGCTCATGTCCGGCGCCAGGAATTGCGAGGCGCCGATCCGGGTCTCGAACGGCACCAGATCGTCGGTGATGACCTCCCCGCGCAAGAACAGCGGGACAGTGTAGGCGATCACAGCTCCACGCCCTTCATGAAGTTGACGGCTTCGTCATGCACCTCTTGGGTTGCGGCGCAGGTGATCCGGTCGTCCTCAACACCTTGCTTCTCGCTATAACGGATGATGTCTTTCTCGAACGCGACGCTGGCCTGCCCGCACGGACAGTGCAAATCCCAGTCGATCGTGACCTCGTCGCCGGAGATGACGCCGCCCCAGTGAGCGCGCAGCAAGATGTCGTAGACCGCTGCGCGGCCGGTCTGCACGCCGGTGCGGGGGAGTGGCTCGCTGGTCTCGGGATCGAGCACGAACGGAATGACCCACGGCGCCACGTGGTAACGGCCCTCGCTGCAGCCCCAGTGGAAAGTGCTGGATTCGGAGAAGCCGTAACCGACCTGAATGCGGTCGACCCCGAGGAAGTCCTTGATGGTGTCCATGAAATCATCCGGCAGCGCAACGCCTTTCATGCCACCACCGGTGAGAATCGCCGAGTCCGGTGCGAAGACACTGCGCACGCCGCGATCCAGCCCGGCTTTGGCGATGTCATACATGAGGTGATAGGTGCCGAGCATGAAGACTCGCTTGCCGCGCAACTGCTCGGTGATGCGGGTGAAGAACTTGTCCATGTCCTGCGGCTGTCGTGCCTGCAAAGCGATGAACTCGTCTTTGCGCGCGGCCAGCGCGGGATCGATCTGGAGCCGGTCCAGCTCGCCGCGGGATGCTGCCGCCCGCATCTTGGAGGCCAGAAACATCAAGTCGGTGTCCACGGCGAACGGGTAGAGGGCATGAAACTTGGTTTCGTCGCCGCCGGTGAAGCCACGCTTGATCATGTTGGCGATGCGCAGGTGACCGAGCTTGCCGCTGGCGAAGTTCGGCCACACCACCTCGACGGACGGGTTGAGTTCCTTATCGGTGGGTTCTTGACCGAAGGTTTGAAACAGGCAGATCTTCCACAGCGTCATGCCTTCACTTGCGCCACGTTTGTCTTTGGGCAGGATCGAGATGGTGCCGGTGGTGCCGCTGGAGGTGATCACCTCCAGCGGAGTTTGCGCGTCGAGCCGGTCGATCCACTCGTCAATGCCGGTGCAGCCGGCGGTGTCGACGCCGGACAAGTCATAGCTGGTCAGCTTGTCCAGCCACTGGGTCATCAGATCGAAGCGCTTCTTGTCGATCAGCGCAGCCGGGTAGGACTTGAAGGCTGTATGCGAGAACAACAGCGGCACAACGTCATGGAACTGCTCGAGTGCGCTGATGCCCAGTCGGTCGGCCAGCTTGCGCAGCATCTCGATGCTTTGGTAGTGCTCAGCGAATCGGATGCGCATGGCCTGGCGCTGCAGCTCTTCCAGCTCGAGGCGGTCGATGCTGTGCATCTGCGTGTAGGACTGGGAGAAGAAGCCGATCGGGTCGTTCATGAATTCGTGCACGGGAAGTGCCGTGCTTTCGGTGACCGTCATCAGGGATCCCTCGATTCGTTGCCGCCCCTGATGGCCACCATAGCCACAATATGCAGTTGTAGGCAAGATTGCAGTAAACTGCAAAAACTAGCTCCACACCGCCGGGAGGCGACTCCGGTGGGCGCTGCGCCGCATCAGCCGGGGTGCCACCACCCGGTGCAGGGGGCCGATCAGCGCCCAGACCGCCAGGACCGACGCCGCTACGTCGTTTTCCAGCCAGGCCGGCATCGGGACATCGTGCGCATGGCGCCAGTGCTACAGAGCTTTGGCGAACGCCCGTAGCGACTCCACCTGCGCGGGATCCAAAGAGGGACGCACGTTTTCGCGCGCCGTGGCGAGGTCGGCGGCGGTCACATCGGTGGCGTCGATGGATCGGCGCATGGCCGTCAGCGCGGCCTCCCGCAGCAGCGCCACACAGTCGGCGGCGCTGTAGCCGTCCAGCCCGGCCGCCACCTCGTCCATATCGACATCGGCGCTCAGTGGAATGGATTTGCCTGCCGTGCGCAGGATTTCGCGGCGGGCCGCGGCGTCGGGCGGTTCGACGAAGACCAGCCGTTCCAGCCGGCCCGGGCGCAGCAGCGCGGGGTCGATGAGATCCGGTCGGTTGGTGGCGCCCAGCACGACCACGTCGCGCAGTGGGTCGACGCCGTCGAGCTCGGTCAGGAGCGCGGCCACCACTCGATCGGTCACGCCCGAATCGAAGCTCTGCCCGCGCCGCGGCGCCAGCGCGTCCACCTCGTCGAGGAAGACCAGCGAGGGCGCCGAATCCCGTGCGCGCCGGAACAATTCGCGCACGGCCCTTTCCGAACTCCCCACCCATTTGTCCATCAGCTCGGAGCCCTTCACCGCGTGCACGGACAGCTGCCCGGTGCTGGCCAGCGCCCGCACGATGAAGGTCTTGCCACAGCCCGGTGGCCCGTACAGCAGCACCCCGCGCGGCGGCTCGATGCCCAATCTGGCGAACGTGTCCGGATGCTGCAGCGGCCACAACACGGCCTCGGTCAACGCCTGTCTGGCCTCGGCCATGTCGCCGACGTCATCGAGGGTGATGTTGCCGACGCTGACCTCCTCGCCGGCCGAACGGGACAGCGGCCTGATCACCGTCAGGGCGCCGGCCAGGTCCTCGTGTCTCAGCTCGGGCGGCCGGCCGTTGGCGCTGGCCCGCGATGCCGCTCGCAGCGCCGCCTCGCGCACCAGCGCGGCCAGGTCGGCCACGACGAAACCCGGTGTACGCGAAGATATTTCATCGAGGTCAAGCTCCCCGGTGGGCACGTTTCGCAGCAGCGACTCCAACAGCGCCTTGCGGGTGGCGGCGTCGGGCAACGGCAGGCCCAGCTCGCGATCGCACAGATCGGGGGCCCGCAACCGGGCGTCGAGCTGGTCGGGTCGCGCGGACGTGGCGATCAGGGCGACGCCCTCGCTGGCCACCGCCGTGCGCAACTCGCTCAGGATCAGCGAGGCGACCGGCTCGGCGGTGGCCGGCAGCAGGGCATCGACATCGGTGATCAGCAGCACGCCGCCGCCCTCGCGGGTCGTCTGCACCGCCGAAGCGACCGCCTTGAGCCGGTCTTCGGGGCCCAGTGCGCCGACCTCCGGGCCGTCCAGCGTGACCAGCCTGCGGTCACCGCACACCGCGCGCACCAGCGTCACCTTGCCCACGCCGGGTGGGCCCGACACCAGCACACCGAGGTTGGCACCGGCGCCCAATGTTTTGAGCAGGTGCGGTTCGTCGAGCGCGAGCTTGAGCCATTCGACCAGCTTGGCCGCCTGTGGCTGGGTGCCTTTCAGTTCCTCGACGACCATCTCGGGCCTGGCGACTTCGACCGAAATCTGCGACGCGGCCCGGGCATTGGAGACAACGCCGGTGCCCCAGGTGACCAGCGAGTTGGGCTGCACGCTCACCGGCCCCTCGGGGTCGACGCCGGTGACCGTCAGCAGCTCCGAGGTCCAGCTGATGCCCACCGCGGCGGCCAGCGCGCGGGTGGCCTCGGACGTCGAGGTGCCGGGACCCAGGTCGCGGGGTAGCAGCGAGACGGCGTCACCCACGGTGAGCACCTTGCCCAGCAAGGCTTGTCGCAGCGTCACCGGTGTGACCGACTGGGTGGCCAGCGCCGAGCCGGACAGCGTCACCGACCGCGCGCCGTAGACGGTGACGGTGCCGACCACCACCGCGGTCCCCTCGCGCAGTCCCGCGTTCGACAGTGTCACGTCGTCGAGCAATACGGTGCCGACCGGTGTGTCCGGGCCGGCCAGGCCCGCGACGGCCGCCGTGGTGCGCGACCCGATCAGCGATACCGCATCCCATTCTCGAATCCCCAGTGCGGCAATGGCGTTGGGGTGTAGTCGAACGACGCCGCGGCGGGAGTCGACCGCGGAGGTGTTCAGCCGGGCGGTCAGGGTGAGCTGACGGGCGTCGCCGGAGCGACTCACGGCAAGCGCCTGCCCGGCTTGCGCAGGCCCAGCCGCGCCACCGACCGGCGGTTGGGCTGTGCCCGCCGGATCGCCCGCCGGGCGGCCCGGCGCTGCTTGGGTTCGTCGTCCCACGCCTCGGGGTGCGCGGCCAGCCAGCGCGAGTTGCGGATGGCGAATGGTACGTGGCACAGGTAGGCGACGATGAGCACCCAGATCAACACATACGGCGCCAGCACCGCCGCCGCCGCGCCGATTGCCAGCACCGCCAGCAGCGGTGCCGCCCAACTCGGCGGCACCGCGACCGCGTGCATCTTGCGCATCGGGATCTTGCTGACCATCAGGATCGAGGTCCCGGTGATCCAGATGCACAAGAACAACGGTGACGTCCACCAGCCGTCACCGAACTGCAGCTTGAGTCCGATCAGACCGATCATCGAGATCGCGCCGGCCGGGGCCGGCATGCCCACGAAGAACTCGTGCGCGTAGGACGGCTGGCTGCCGTCGTCCTGCAGGGCGTTGAACCGTGCCAGCCGCAACACCACGCAGACGGCATAGAGCAGGATCACCACCCACCCGGCCGGCGACGTGGTCAGCAGCGTCACGTAGAGCACGATCGCCGGGGTTACGCCGAAGTTCACCGCGTCGGCCAGCGAATCGATCTCTTCGCCCATCCGCGACTGGGCGTCCAGGATGCGGGCCACCCGCCCGTCGAGTCCGTCCAGGATGGCGGCCGCCGCGATCAGCGCCATCGCGGCCTTGGGCTGATGTTCCAGGGCGAACCGGATCGAGGTCAGGCCCGCGCAGACAGAGAGCACCGTCATGGCGCTCGGCAGGATCTGCAGGTTGACCGCCGGCCGTCCGCGCGGCTTGCTGATCATCGCAGCTCGGCCAGCACGGTCTCGCCGGCGATCGCGCGCTGGCCGACCTTCACCAGCGGTTCGGCGCCCGCCGGCAGATAGGTGTCCAGCCTGGAGCCGAACCGGATCAAGCCGTAGGTGTCACCGATCGACAGCTTGTCGCCGACGTGCGCGTCGCAGATGATCCGCCGAGCCAGCAACCCGGCGACCTGTACCGCGACGACGTCCGCGCCGCTGGCGGTGCGCAGGCGCAGGCTGGTGCGCTCGTTTTCGGTGCTCGCCGCGGCCAGATCGGCCGAGCCGAATCGGCCCGGCCGGTGCTGCACGGCGATCACCTCGCCGCTGACCGGCGCACGCTGCACATGGGCGTCCAGCAGCGACAGGAAGATGCTGACGCGCGGCAGCGGCGCGTCGCCCATGCTCAGTTCGGCGGGCGGCGCGGCGAAGTCGATCACGCAGATCTCGCCGTCGGCGGGTGCGACGATCGCGCCGGGCCGGCTGGGCGGGACTCGGGGTGGGTGGCGAAAGAAGCCCGCGCAGGCGCCGGCGGCCAGCAGGCCGGCCCGCCGCACCCAGCGGTGCCTGCGGCCGAGCAGCGCCAGTGCCAGCCCGGCGCCGACGAACGGCCGCCCTGCCGGATGCACCGGTGGGACCGCGGAGCGCACCAGCTCCAGCGCGTGTTGCGGGCTGAAGCCCGGGTCCTGAGCAGAAGGGCCGATAGTGCGGGGGCGTCGTGCCACGGCGGCCATCTTACGGAGCGCGCCGCTGATTCGTAGCCGGCCGCAGCGGGAACGTCCACCGTCGACATGCACTCGAACGATCGGCGGAAAACACAGTTGCGCCGGGCGAAAGTCGCGGTCACCGCCGTATTCATCGCCCACGGCCTGGTGTTCTCGTCCTGGGCCGCCCACATTCCCCACGTCAAGGCCGGCCTCGGCCTTTCCGACGCCGCGCTGGGAACGGCGCTGTTCGGCGCGCCGGCGGGCTCGGTGGTGGCCACGTTGCTCAGCCATTGGGCGCTGCCGCGCCTGGGCAGCCACCGGTTGATCCCGGTCACGGCTGCCGGCTATGTCGCAGCCGGAGTGACGGTGGGCCTGGCCGGCTCCGCGGCGGCGCTGTTCGGTGCGCTGGCGCTGTGGGGGCTGTTTCAGGGGGCGCTGGACGTCGCGATGAACACCCAGGCCGGCACGGTCGAGCGGCTCGCCGAGGCGCCTATCATGGCGCGATTCCACGGCATGTGGAGCGTCGGGGCGTTGCTGGGGGCCCTGATCGGCGCGGCGTGCGTCGGCGCGGGCGTCAGCCTGACCGTCCAGCTGACTGTCCTGGGGCTGGTCGTGCTGATCGTGGTGGAACCGCTCACTCGTGGCCTGATTCCCGACGCGGTAACGGCCGCCGCCGCACCGTCGCAGCCTGCGCCGGGTAGGCGGGGGTGGATGACGCCGGCGGTGGCGATCCTGGCCGCGGTGTCGTTCGCGTCGTTTCTGTGCGAAGGCGCCGCCACCGACTGGTCGGCCAACTACCTGCGCAACGTCGTGGGCGCCGGCCCGAGTGTGTCTGCGCTGAGCTACGCCGCCTACACGTGCGCGATGGTGGTCACCCGGTTCGGCGCACCCTGGCTGCACGCGCGGACGTCCAGCCGCCGGTTGCTACCGGCGCTGGCGCTGGTGGCCGTCGTAGGCATGGGCGTGACGCTGGCGGCCGCCAGCGCCTGGGTCAGCGTGCTCGGTTTCGCCGCGCTGGGCGCCGGTGTGGCGCTGCTGGTACCCACCGCCTTCAGCGCGGCCTACGGCGCAAGCGGCGCCGGATCGGCGATCGCCATCGTGGCCGCGACCGGTTGGCTGGGCTATCTGCTGGGGCCGCCGCTGATCGGCCACCTGTCCGGGCGGGTGGGGCTGTCGGCGGCGCTGATCACCATTCCGGTGATGATGGCGATCGTCGGCGTCGCGATCCGCTGCACCCCGGCCTTCGGCCAGGCCGACGAATTCCACCGGGACGTGGCGACGCCCGCCGGCTAGCGCAGGTCCCAGACCTGTAGCTGCGTTCCCTCGGGCAGCTCGACGACGTCCTCCGGGATGTCCAGCAGCCCGTTCGCCGACGCGAGCCAGCGCAGGTGATGCGACGCCGGCGGTCCGTAACTGGTGACGGTGCCGGCGTCATCGTTGAGCACCGCGCGCCGGAATTGGCGCTTGCCGCGCGGCGATGTCAACGACTCGGCGAGGACCGCGGTGCGGTGCGGGCGGTCCGGATCGGGCAGGCGCATCGCCCTGCGCAGCGCGGGCCGGATGAACACCTCGAAGGACACCAGCGCGCTGACCGGGTTGCCCGGCAGCGTGACGATCGTCGCGCCGCCCACCCGGCCCACGCCCTGCGGCATGCCCGGCTGCATGGCGACCTTGACGAATTCCACGCCCTGGTCGCCGTCGCGCCCGAACGCGTCCTTGACCACCTCGTAGGCGCCGGCGCTGACCCCGCCGCTGGTGATGATCAGATCGACTTGGTTTTCGGGGCCCGCGTATCGGTCGATGATCGAGCTGAATTGCGCCACTTCGTCTTCCGCGGTCGCGACGGCGACCAGATCGGCGCCCGCATCCCGGACGGCTCCGGCCAGCATGATCGAGTTGGATTCGTAGATCTGCCCCGGCAGCAGCGGCGTGCCCGGTGTCACCAGCTCCGATCCGGTCGAGATCACCAGCACCCGCTGGCGCGGGATCACCGGCAACTCGGCGATTCCCAGCGCCGCGGCCAAGCCGAGGACGGCCGGCGTCACCACCTGGCCCCGGCGCAGGACGGTGGTGCCGGGAGAGACGTCCTCGCCCGCGCGGCGAATGTGCCGGCCGGCGTCGTGGGGCGCGCGGATCGCGACCACGTCCACGCCGCCGTCGGTGTCCTCCACCGGCACGACGGCCGTCGCCCCGGCGGGCAGCGGCGCGCCCGTCATGATCCGGTGGGCCGTGCCGGGCTGCAGCGTCAGCTCGTCGGTGCGCCCGGCCGGAATGTCCTCGGCGACGGGCAGCACCACCGGATGGTCGGGCGTGGCGCCCGACGTGTCTTCGGCGCGTACCGCGTAGCCATCCATGGCGGAGTTGTCGAAGACCGGCAGCGCCAGCTGCGCCACCACGTCGTCGGCCAGGACCAGGCCCTGGGCCTGGGCCAGCGGGACCGCGACCGGCGGCCGGGCACGAATCAGTTCGGTGACGACCCGCTGGTGTTCGGCGACTGAGCGCATCGGGGTCATTATCCGTGCTTCAGACGGGGAAGCCGACGCCGGTCAGTTCTTCGGAGACGGCCCAGAGCCGGCGCTGCAGCTCCGCGTCGTGGGACTGGGCGCTCGACTTGACGAGCTTCGGGCGACCACGTTGCTCGAGGAACCCGGCCGGGCCGTAGTACTGCCCGCCCTGGACGGCCGGGTCGGTGGCCGCCCGCAGCGTCGGCAGCGCGCCCATCGCCGGGCTCTGGAACAACATCGGCCCCAGCGCGGCCTTCACCGGCCGGAAGACGCCCGGCAGGTGGCGGGCCAGCTCGGTGTTGGAGCCGCCCGGGTGCGCCGCGACGGCAATGGTTTTCGCGTCGGCCTTGGCCGCGAGCCGGCGCTGCAGCTCGTAGGTGAACAGCAGGTTGGCCAGCTTGGATTGCCCGTAGGCGGCGATCCGGTCGTAGCCGTGTTCCCACTGCAGGTCGTCGAAGTGGATCGCGGCCCGCAGCCGGTGGCCGAGGCTGCTGACCGTCACCACCCGCGAATCCCGCACGCCCAGCAGGTTGTTCAGCAGCAGCCCGGTCAGCGCGAAGTGTCCCAGATGGTTGGTGCCGAACTGCAATTCGAAGCCGTCGGTGGTCAGCTGCTTGGGCGTCCACATCACCCCGGCGTTGTTGATCAGCAAGTCGATTCGGGGGTAAGCCGAGCGCAACGCGTCGGCGGCGGAGCGGATCGAATCCAGCGAGGTCAGATCCAGCTGCTGCAGCGTGACGTCCGCGCGCGGGCTGGCGGCGACGATGCGCGACAGCGCCGCGTTGCCCTTCTCGAGATTGCGCACCGCGAGCACGACGTGGGCGCCGCGGTAGGCGAGCACGGCGGCCGCCTCATATCCGATGCCGGTGTTGGCGCCGGTGACGACGACGACGCGGCCGCTTTGATCCGGAATGTCACCCTCCGACCAATTGCGGTTCTCTTTGTCGTTGGAAGCCATGGCCCAAAACATACCTATGGTCGGCGGACGCCGCCGGGTTGGGCGACGGCCTCGGTATCGCGGCGGCCCCGTAGCCCCGGGGTGTCATAGCCCTTGGCCTCGGTGATCACCAACATCGCCGAATTATTTTGCTGGGCAACCGAATTCCCGCGGTTCGGCCGGCGCGCCGAGCTGATGAGGCGGGGGGAGTGGACCGGCGGCAGCGACCAGGCAGCTGAGACATGTTGAGGCATCGACGATTTGGACGATCCGGACGTCGCGGCGCGCCGTCATCGCTGTCGGCCTGCGGCGCTACGTCAACGGCGACCGGTCGCCAGCGACGTAGCGACGGCCGGCGTGCGCGGGCGGTGGGCCGAAGGGCGCGGCACGCGGGGCCGTCGAGTCATCGCGGGCGGCGCGAGGGACAGGCGCGCCCGGGCGCGATCACGGTATCCGCGCCCGCCCCGCTGATAGCCGGTGACCCGGGTGGCGCGTTCGCGCGTGGCGACCGGCTCCGGTGGGCGCGGCCGGAAGTCCGGTGTGCTCCGGGGTTTTGGGCGTTTGATCCGCAGGCTGATCATCACCGGCGCGCTCATCGACCAATCGATTCTTTGCCGCATCCAGGCCGCAGCCCGCTTCGACGGCTTGCTCGTCCGCACGGCCACACCCTACGCCCACAGCTGCGGCGGCCAGGGGCAAGAGCAGAAACCTTACAGCAGAACAAAATTCGGGTTAACGCAACGGTTTACTGCACCCAGAAATTATCGTGGCGGACGAACCACTCGCGGCGCTCGTCGTCGGTCATGTCGGCCAGCGCCGCAAAGCCTTCGAAGTAAGCCTCGCGGGGCGCGCCGGGCGCGAACAACATCAGAATGGACGCGGCTTCGTCCGCCTCGTTACGAAAGCCGTGCACGCCACCGGGCGGCACGTACAGGAAGTCGCCTTGGTGGCCGTCCGTCCACTGCGTGCCGTCGTAGAGCTTCATCGTCCCGGACAACACGAAGAACGCCTCGGACATGGCGCGGTGGAAATGCGCCGGGGGTCCGCCGCCGGCCGGCGCGATGTCGACCCGGTAGAGCCCGTAGTCGCCGGCGGTGTCCTCTTGGTTGGCCAGGTAGTGGTACTTGACCCCGGTCGCCTCATAGTCGGGGGGCTGATCGGCGCGCTTGAGCGAGGCGCTGATCTCCGGCTCGTCTTTGGTGTATCGGGCTGGCGGGTAGGGCGGCACGACGAGGGACATGGATCCAGTGTGCGCATAGCATCACCGGTGTGGGGACTGTGGACGGATCGATCGCCGAAGATGTCCGCGTGCAACGGCTGCTCGACGCCGAACGAAAAGCCACGCAACTGTTCGACGAGATCGAGCGGCGGGCCATGATCCGGCCGGGTCTGGGCGAGAAGGAGCTGTCCGACCGGATCCACGACCTGGCGGGCGAGATGTTCGGGGTGACGCGGCACTGGCACCGGCGGATCGTGCGCGCCGGGGAGAACACGCTGCAGCCGTTCAACGAGCGCCCGCCTGACCGGGTGATCGCCGAGGACGACATCGTCTTCCTCGACCTGGGTCCGATCTTCGAAGAGTGGGAGGCCGACTTCGGGCGGACGTTCGTGCTCGGCGACGACCCGCACAAGGCAGCCCTTCGCGACGCGCTGCCACGGGTCTGGGAGGCCGGCCGCGAGCATTTCGCCGGCCATCCCGAGATCACCGGCGCCGAGCTGTTCGACTACGTCGTCGGGGTGGCCCGTGCCGAGGGCTTCGCGTGGGGCAGTCGAATCGCGGGCCATCTGATCGGCGAGTTCCCGCACAAGAAGATCGCTGGTCCCGGCGTCGAGTGGATCATCATGCCCGGATCGAACAAGCCGATGCGCCGCACCGATCCGCGCGGGCGCATCTGCCACTGGATCCTCGAGATCCACCTTGTCGATCGCCCGCGCGGCTTCGGCGGCTTCTACGAGCAGCTGCTCGATTTGGGCTAGTCGACGGGGTAGACGACGCCGGTGAGCTCCTCGGATACCGCCCACAACCGGCGCTGCCGCTCGGCGTCGTGCGACTTGCGGCTGGATCCCACCACTTTGGGGTAGCCGCGCGTTTGCGCAAAGCCGTCGGGTCCGAAGTATTGCCCGCCGACTACCGCTGGGTCGGTCGCGGCACGCAGGCTGGGCAGGGCGCCCATCGCCGCGTCTTGGAACAGCGGTGCGAGCGCGGGGTAGACGACCGCAGCCCATCGCGGCAGGTTGCGCATCAGCTCCGTGTTCGAGCCGCCGGGGTGGGCTGCCGCGGCGATCGTCGTCCCATGCGGAGCGAGCCGTCGTTGCAATTCGTAGGTGAACAACAGGTTGGCCAGCTTGGCCTGCCCGTAGGCCGAGACCCGGTTGTAACTGCGTTCCCACTGCAGGTCGTCGAAGTGAATGTCGGCGCGGATGCGGTGGCCGATGCTGCTGACCGTCACCACCCGCGAACCCGCGACCGGTAGCAGTCGATCCAGCAGCAGACCGGTGAACGCGAAGTGGCCGAGATGGTTGGTGCCGAACTGCAGCTCGAAGCCGTCCTTGGTGGTCGACCTGGGTGTGTACATCACGCCGGCGTTATTGATCAGCAGGTCGATGCGATCGTGCGCGGACCGCAACTGCTCGGCCGCGGCCCGAACAGAGGCCAGCGACGTCAGGTCGAGTTCCTGCAACGCGACGTCGGCATGCGGGTGCTGCGCGGTGATCCGGGCCGCCGCGTCCTTGCCCTTGTCCAGGTTGCGCACCGCGAGCACCACGTGCGCGCCGTGCTCGGCGAGCGCCGCGGCGGTCTCGTAGCCCAGGCCGGTGTTTGCTCCGGTGATGACGGCGACCCGACCGGTCTGGTCGGGAATGTCTGCAGTGGTCCACTTGGCCATCCGAGGCTCCTTGAACTTGTAGAGTAAACGGAGCGAGCGCCCCGGTTGATTGCACTATACGGAACGCACGCCCCGTTTTGTCAACCGTCAGGTGGTGAACAGATGACGCAGCCCGAACGTCCGCTGCGCGCGGACGCGGCGCGCAATCGGGCGCGCGTGCTGGAAGTCGCCTACGAAACCTTCGCCGCCGAGGGGCTCTCGGTACCCATCGACGAGATCGCCCGGCGCGCCGAGGTCGGGGCCGGCACCGTCTACCGGCACTTCCCCACCAAGGAGGCGTTGTTTCAGGCCGTCATCGAAGACCGCATGCAGCGGCTGGTCGACGACGGCCGCGCCCTGCTGGAATCCGAAGGATCCGGCGAAGCGCTGTTCACCTTCCTGCGCTCGATGGTGCTGCATTGGGGCGCGACCGACCGCGGTCTGGCCGACGCGTTGGCCGGTCTCGGCATCGACATCGCCTCCGCCGCCCCCGACGCCGAGGACGCGTTCCTGGCCATGCTCGACGAGTTGCTGCGGGCCGCGCAGCGGGCGGGCACCGCGCGCCAGGACATCGGGGCCGGGGAAGTGAAGGCGATCTTAGTCGGCTGCCAGGCGATGGAGGCCTACAACTCGGACCTGGCCGAGCGGGTGACCGGCGTCGTCGTCGACGGTCTACGCGCTGGGAGATCGGGCTGACCTCTTCTTGCACTCGACATAGGCGAGTGCTAAGAATGACTTGGCACTCGCGACCGGCGAGTGCTAGGTCGGGACGGTGAGGCCAGGGCCGCGACAAGCGGAAGACACCTAGCCGTCCGTCGCGGGCACTGCACCCGGCCAGAACGTGTCATCCCCAATCCGGAGGAATCACTTCGCAATGGCCAAGACAATTGCGTACGACGAAGAGGCCCGGCGCGGCCTCGAGCGGGGGCTGAACGCCCTCGCCGACGCGGTAAAGGTGACGTTGGGCCCCAAGGGTCGCAACGTCGTCCTGGAGAAGAAGTGGGGTGCCCCCACGATCACCAACGATGGTGTGTCCATCGCCAAGGAGATCGAGCTGGAGGACCCCTACGAGAAGATCGGCGCCGAGCTGGTCAAGGAAGTCGCCAAGAAGACCGACGACGTTGCCGGTGACGGCACGACGACGGCCACGGTTCTGGCCCAGGCGTTGGTCCGCGAGGGCCTGCGTAACGTCGCGGCCGGCGCCAACCCGCTGGGTCTGAAGCGCGGCATCGAGAAGGCCGTCGAGAAGGTCACCGAGACCCTGCTCAAGTCGGCCAAAGAGGTCGAGACCAAGGACCAGATCGCTGCCACCGCGGCCATCTCCGCGGGCGACCAGTCGATCGGCGATCTGATCGCCGAGGCGATGGACAAGGTCGGCAACGAGGGCGTCATCACCGTCGAGGAGTCCAACACCTTCGGCCTGCAGCTCGAGCTCACCGAGGGCATGCGGTTCGACAAGGGCTACATCTCGGGCTACTTCGTCACCGACGCCGAGCGTCAGGAAGCGGTCCTGGAGGACCCGTACATCCTGCTGGTCAGCTCCAAGGTTTCGACCGTCAAGGACCTGCTGCCCCTGCTGGAAAAGGTCATCCAGGCCGGCAAGCCGCTGCTGATCATCGCCGAGGACGTCGAGGGCGAGGCGTTGAGCACCCTGGTCGTCAACAAGATCCGCGGCACCTTCAAGTCGGTGGCCGTCAAGGCTCCCGGCTTCGGTGACCGCCGCAAGGCGATGCTGCAGGACATGGCCATCCTCACCGGTGGCCAGGTCATCAGCGAAGAGGTCGGCCTGTCGCTGGAGAGCGCCGACGTCAACCTGCTGGGCAAGGCCCGCAAGGTCGTCGTCACCAAGGACGAGACCACCATCGTCGAGGGCGCCGGTGACCCCGATGCCATCGCCGGTCGGGTGGCCCAGATCCGCCAGGAGATCGAGAACAGCGACTCCGACTACGACCGCGAGAAGCTGCAGGAGCGCCTGGCCAAGCTGGCCGGCGGTGTTGCGGTGATCAAGGCCGGGGCCGCGACCGAGGTCGAGCTCAAGGAGCGCAAGCACCGCATCGAGGACGCGGTGCGCAACGCCAAGGCCGCCGTCGAGGAGGGCATCGTTGCCGGTGGTGGCGTGGCCCTGCTGCACGCGACCCCGTCGCTGGACGAGCTGAAGCTCACCGGTGACGAGGCGACCGGCGCCAACATCGTCCGCGTGGCGCTCGAGGCTCCGCTGAAGCAGATCGCCTTCAACGGTGGTCTGGAGCCCGGCGTTGTGGCCGAGAAGGTCCGCAACTCGCCCCCCGGTACCGGCCTGAACGCCGCCACCGGTGAGTACGAGGACCTGCTCAAGGCCGGCGTTGCCGACCCGGTGAAGGTGACCCGCTCGGCGCTGCAGAACGCGGCGTCCATCGCGGGCCTGTTCCTCACCACCGAGGCCGTCGTCGCCGACAAGCCGGAGAAGGCGGCCGCACCCGCGGGCGACCCGACCGGTGGCATGGGCGGTATGGACTTCTAAGTCCACGACTCGAATATCGGAAAGCCCGGCCCTCATCAGGGGGCCGGGCTTTTCCATGTCTGCGCGAAGATGCGTCGCCCGGCTTCGCCGGCCTCGCACTAGGCCGCTAGCGTGCCGACCCGCTTCGCCCGGCTTCGCCGCGCTCGCGATCGGCACTGGGCTGATCGCGTGCCGACCCGCTTCGCCCGGCTTCGCCGCCCTCGCGATCGGCACTAGGCCGGCAGGGAGAACACCACGCAGTCGTGCAAGCAGCCCTTGGCGGCGTCGGGGGAGTCGGCGTCACGATGCAGCAGCGCGCGGGTCGGAACCACGGTCAGGCGGGCGGTCTCGGCGCCGGCCTCGGTCACTTCGGCCGTGCCGTCGACGATCAGTGAGTAGCCGCCGGGTTCGGCGGGCGGCCACAACAGGGTCACGTCGGCGCGCTGGGCCAGGTTGTTGCGGGTTCGCCCGCCGATGAGTCCGACGTCCAGGGTGGCTTCACGCAGCTGCGGCTCGACCGTCACGGTGTGCACGCGGTATTCGTCGTCGACCGTGATCAGGTACGCATACGGGTAGTCGACGAGCGCGTCGGCCAGCGCCTTGAGATCGACCTTCTTTTTGGTGCGCATGATCTTTCCAGGATAAGCGCGGGTCGGTGCCTTACTGCGGCGGCGAGGGCCGCAGGAACCCGGCGATGCGCGACGTGTAGCCGCGGGCGACGGCGCCGGAGCTGGCCGGGCGCGTGACGGCCGTGCTGGTGTTGGAGAAGCCGAGGTTTCGCAGCACCTGGTGCCAGGGCGGCAGCTTGGCCACGGCCGCCGACGCGTCGGCGTGGTAGCCGAACATGGCTGCCACGTCCGAGGCCCACATCTGCTCGTATGCGGCCTCGATGTCGGCGATGGCCGGGGTGTTCTGACCCAGGTGATTGTTTGCTGCCAGCGCCGACACCAGGGCGCGGTTGGCCGCGACCACGGCGGGCTGCACGGTGGCGGCAAGCGCCACCTCGAATGCGGTCGCGATGGCCGAGGCCTGCTGCGACACCTCTTCGGCCTGCGCGGCAGCTGCGCTGAGCCAGCTCACGTACTGGCTGGCCACGGACAACATGGCCGCCGACGACGCCCCCTGCCACGACCCGCTGGCGAGATCCGTCGTCACTGCCGAAAATGACGAGGCCGACGATGCCAACTCCTCAGCCAGTCCGTCCCACGCCGCCGCAGCAGCAAGCAGCGGCCCGGGACCAGGACCGGAAAAAATCAGCGCCGAGTTGACTTCTGGCGGCAACCACGCAAAATGCGGGTTCGTCACGGACCCAACTTAGCTGGTATATGCCACTTTTGGTGGCATTATCACGAGGCTGCGGGGACGGGCTGGCGGCCGCGCACCAACCTGCCCGGGCGGGCGTCGGTGGGAACGCCGTTCTCGGCGATCACTTCCCCGGCCACGATTGTGGCGACGTAGCCCTCGGCGGTCTGATCCAGGCGGCGCCCGCCCGCGGGCAGGTCGTAAGTGATCATCGGCTTGTGCAGCCGCAGCGCGGCGTGGTCGATGATGTTGAGATCCGCCTTGTAGCCCACCGCGATCCGGCCGCGGTCGCCCAGCCCGGCGATGCGGGCAGGCACCGACGTGAGTTCGCGAACCGCCTCGGGCACCGTGAACCGTCCGGCCTTGCGGTCCCGCGCCCAGTGCGTCAGGAAGTAGGTGGTGTAGCTGGCGTCGCAGATCATCCCGTAGTGCGCGCCGCCGTCGCCGAGGCCGAGCACCACGTCGTCACGGTGCAGCAGCTCACCGACGGTGTCCAGCGAGTTGTTCTGCAGGTTGCTGGTGGCGACCAGCAGCATGGCCCGGCCCTCGTCGTCGAGCAGCCGGTCGTAGGCCTCCTCCATCGGTTCCACGCCGCGGGCGCGGGCTCGCGCCCCGATGCTGGTCGACGGGTCGGGCTCGTAGTCGGGGGTGTCGCCCAGTGGGAAGATCCAGTCCCACATCTGAGCCACGTACAGGATCGGGTGGCCCTGGCCGGGCTTGTCGGCCAGGATGCGGGCGCGGACCTCCGGCTTGCGCATCTCGGCGACCCGCTCGGCCAGCGGCAGGTGGGCGATCTCGCGGTAGCTCGGGTAGAGGACGAACGGGTTGGCCGTCAGTTGCAGGCCGATGATCAACCCGATCGGGCGCGGCAGCAGCTGCGCTGTGACTCGGATGTCGCCGCCGTCGGCTGCGCTATTGGCCTTCTCGATCATCGTGATCGCGTCCGGCCAGGACGGGTCGCCCGAGTTGGCGACGACGAGGGTGAAGGTGACCGGCAGCCCGACGTCCTCGGCGACGTCGAACACCGTCTGCAGCACGGGCTGGTAGCCGCCCGACGGAATGTCGGGAACGAACTGCAGCAGCCCGCCGCCGCCGTCAACGACGCCGCGGGCGATCTCCTCGATTTCCTCCCGCGCGGCCTCGTAACTCGGGATGGGCGAACCGCTTTCGGTCTTGTGAATCGTCAGCCGCGACGACGCGAAACCGAGCGCGCCGACCTCGATCGCCTCCTTGGCCAGCGCCCGCATCTGCGCCAGGTCGTCGGCGGTGGCCGGCTCGCGGTCGGCGCCGCGCCGGCCCATCACGTACACCCGCAGCGGCGAGTGCGGTAGGTAGGCGGCCACGTCGATGTCGCGCTTTCCCGATTCGAGCGCGTCCATGTATTCGGGGAAGGTCTCCCATGTCCACGGCAGACCGTCGGTCATGACGACGCCGGGAATGTCTTCGACACCGGCCATCACGTCGACCAGTACGTCATGGTCGGACTGGCGGCAGGGGGCGAAGCCGACCCCGCAGTTGCCCATCACCACCGTTGTCACCCCGTGCGCCGAGGACGGTGTCAGACGCTCCGACCAGATGGACTGGCCGTCGTAGTGGGTGTGCAGGTCGACGAAGCCGGGCGTGACCAACAGTCCGGTGGCGTCGATCTCCCGCGAGGCGGTCGCCCCCCGTAGGTCACCGTTGGTGCCGACCGCCTTGATGACGTTGCCTTGCACCGCAACATCGCCGACGTACGGCTCACCGCCCAGCCCGTCGACGATGGTGCCATTGCGGATGATGAGGTCGTAAGTCATCCAAACAATCTACGACCGGCGCGGTGGGTCATGCCAGGATCTTCCCGTGATCTCTGCCGAGCGCTCCCGTAGTGTCGCCGATATGGCCAGCACCGATGATGACGCCGTTCTGCAAGAGCTCCTGCGCGACGCGTTCACCCGGCTGATCGAACACGTCGACCAGATCACCGAGGGTTTGACCGACGAGGTGTCCGCCTACCGGCCGGCCCCGAACGCCAACAGCATCGCCTGGCTGCTCTGGCACAGCGCGCGGGTGCAGGACATCCAGCTGGCCGACGTCGCCGGCGTGGAGCAGGTGTGGTTGCGCGACGGGTGGGTGGATCGGTTCGGACTTGATCTGCCGCGCAACGACACCGGTTACGGACACGGACCCGACGACGTGGCCAAGGTCAAGGCGCCCGCGGATCTGCTGTCGGGCTACTACCACGCGGTGCACAAGCTCACCCTCGAATACATCGCCGGGGTTACCGCCGAGGAGTTGGCCCGCGTGGTGGACACCAACTGGGATCCACCCGTGACGGCCAGCGCGCGGTTGGTGAGCATCATCGACGACTGCGCCCAGCACCTCGGGCAGGCCGCGTACGTGCGGGGGATTGCGTAGATTCGCAGGCGTGCGATTCGCGGCGACCGTGCTGTGGTGGCTCATCACCACTCTCGCGCTGGCGGCGGCGATCCCCGCAGCCTGGGCGCAGCTGCATATCGTTGACTCCGACGGTTACGCCGCGCTGGCGCAACACGCGGCGACCGACCCGGCGCTGCAGTCGGCCATGGCGTCCGAATTGACCAGCCGGGCAATGACTCTCATCACCCAGCATGGCGGTGGTCGATCTTCGGTCGACAGCTCGGAGGTGCATGACGCCGCGAGCGCCTTCACCGCCGGCCCGGCCTTCCCGCCGCTGTTCGCCCAGGCGAACCGGGCGGCGCACGGCTGGTTGTTCGGCGACCCGGGGGCCGGCGACAACGGCAACCAATGGGCGGTCGACGTGGCGCCGATGCTCAACGACGGCGCGATTCGGTCGCTGCTGAGCCGACACAACGTGACGGTCCCCGCGAAAATGACTGTCCCGCTGACCGTTTCGGTCCCGCAATCGATGCGGCAAGGACGGCTGAGCCGGCTGTCCACCTGGGGTCCGTGGCTGAGTGTGGGTGCGGCGGCGCTGTGCGGTGTCTGCGCGCTGCTCACGGTGGCCGCCGCGCGCCGCCGCGGTAAGGCGCTGAGCAGCCTGGGGGTCTCGGCGCTGCTCGTCGGGGCGGCCGGGTGGGCGGGCATCGAGGTCGCCGGTCGCTACGTCAACGACGCGCTCAACCGCACCACCGGCAATGTTCGCAGTGTCGCCGAGGTGATGGTCGAACACGCCGAAGCCGGTCTGCGCCAATGGCTCAACGTCACGTTGCTCGCCGGCGCCGCCCTGGTCGCGGTCGGCGTGGTCGCCGCGATGCTGGGCACTCTCGCGAAGAAGTCGTGAGCCCGCCGGCTAACCGAACGTGAACGAGAACAGCTGCATGCCCTTGCTGACTTGCATGTCCAGCTGATCGCGGTGCGCGGCGTCGTCGGCGACGATCCGGTGCAACGTAGGTGCGCCGCCGATCGGCGTGGTGGTGGTCTTGCCGCCCCTGGTCACGGTGATGGTGCCCGTTCCGCCGACGACGGCGTAGACGTCTTTGGCGGTGTAGTTCAGCCGGACGGCGGAGTCGTCGCCGTCGGCCGTGGCCCCCTGATCGTCCAGGGTCCAGCGGCCGCGCAGGGCGAACTTGTCGTCGGCGAGCTTGGGTGGGAAGCTCAGCGTGGCGGTGCCGTCTTTGTAATCCCCACCGCCGCCGTAGTTTCCGGTCTTGCCGACACCGAGATACGTCTCGGGTGTGAGCCTGGTCCGCGGAGTCATGTCGGCCGAGTTCGTCGGCGAGGGCAGCCGGACGCCGGGATGGGCATCGACCAGGAGCGCGCGAATCAGTTCCTCGGTGCCGTCGTAATCGCCCTCGCCGAACTGGGTGTGCCGCACTTGCCCCTTCGTGTCGATCAGGTACTCGGCCGGCCAGTACAGGTTCTGAAAGTTGTTCCAGATGGCGTAGTCGTTGTCCAGTGCGATGGGATAGGGGATGTGCAGGTCGGCGGCGCCGCTGGCCACATTGGCGGGCACCCGCTCGAAGGCGTACTCCGGGGTGTGCACCCCGATGACCAGAAACCCGCTGTCGCGATACCGGTTGTACCAATCGATTACGTGCGGGATGGCGCGCTGACAGTTGATGCACGAGTAGGCCCAGAAGTCGATCAGGATGACCTTGCCGCGCACCGATGCCGGATCCAGTGGTTTGCTGTCGGGGGTGTTCAGCCACCCGGTGATGCCGGTGAGGGCGGGAGCCGGTCCGCACTGTTGCAACTCGGCGGAGCCGTCGGAGCAATCGCTTAGTGCGCCGCCCCCGGTGCTGCCGGGCCGGCTCAGCTGCAGCCCGCCGCCCTGGTTCGGCTGCTGCATGGGGGCCGGGCCCAGGCTGCGCTCGATGTCGTTGGCCCCCAGCCTGTTCTGCATTGCCGTCGTGTAGTCGGGGACGGCGCGTTGCAGCACCGCGGGCAGGTTGAACACCAGCGCCACGGCCAGCACGATCATCGCGATCCCGCCGGCGATCTGAATCGCGCGCTGCCGGCGGCGAAACGCGGCCACCCGTTGGGCGACGCGTCGGCCGGCCAGCGCGAAGGCCAGCAGCGGCAACGCGTTGCCGACGGCGAACGCCGCGGTCAACACCAGCGCACCGGGGCCGATCGACGAGGTGCCGCCGGCCACCACGATGGCGGCCAGCACCGGTCCCGCGCACGGCACATATAGAGCGCCCAGCGTCAGTCCGAGGCCGAAGCCGTTTGTGCCGGAACCGATTTGGCGCTGCGGGAGATACGCGAACGGCCGCTCGATCAGGTGTTGCACGGGCGGGAAGATCAACCCCAGGCCGATCAGGGTCAACACCACCAGGGCGGCCCACCGGATCGCGTCCTGCGGCAGGTGCAGCGCGGTCAGCAGCGCGGAGCCGATCAACGTGGCCAGGCTGAAGCTGCACACCAGGCCCGCGATCACCAGGTACGGCCGCGCTGCGGAACTCACGCCGGCCCGGGTGCTGTCCATGCCGGACAGCAGAATCACCGGAAGGACCGGCAGGATGCACGGCGAGATGCCGGTGATGAGACCGCCGAGAAACCCGATGAGCGCGATGGTGTGCATAACTACATACACCTTTACCTGCGGCGAGCGGTTCACGTGACCCACCGCAAATCACGTCGCGTGCGTTATGCAAATCACACAATGTGCGTTACGCTCGGCCGGTGGCGCAACTGACATTCCAGCGCGCCCGCACCGAGGAAAAGAAGCGCCAACGTGCGGAGGCCCTCGTGGAAGCCGCACGCTCGCTGGCGATGGAGACGGGCGTCGCGTCGGTAACCCTGACCGCGGTGGCCAGCCGCGCCGGAATTCACTATTCGGCGGTGCGCCGCTACTTCACCTCGCACAAGGAAGTTCTGCTGCACCTGTCCGCCGAGGGCTGGGTGCGATGGTCGAACACCGTGTCCGAGAAGCTGGCCGAACCCGGCGCGAAGTCGCCCTCGCGCATCGCCGAGACACTCGCCGAAGCGCTGGCCGACGACCCGCTGTTCTGTGACCTGCTGGCCAACCTGCACCTGCACCTCGAACACGAGGTGGACGCGGAACGGGTCATCGAGGTCAAGCGCATCAGTACCGCCGCCACGCTCTCGCTCGCCGGTTCGATCGAGAGCGCGCTGCCCGAGCTCGGGCGATCGGGCTCGCTCGACATCCTGCTGGCCGCGTACTCGCTGGCGGCCACGCTGTGGCAGGTCGCGAACCCACCGGAACGGCTCACCGACGCCTACGCCGAGGAGCCGGAAGTGGTTCCTCCCGAATGGAATCTGGACTTCGCGTCCGCGTTGACGCGCCTGCTGACGGCCACGTGCGTCGGGCTCATCTCGGGATCGCAATGAACGCAGAGAGGAGGCCGGGGGGCTGTGGCTTGGCGAACTACAACCGGTGAACGGGAAGGACTTGGAGCGTCTATGACGACGACTGAGCCGAGGACCGAGCCGCTGAAGAAGCAGGGCTCCGCCGACAGGGAGGGCGAAATGGCCGCTCCACAGCGCGCCAGGAAAAAGGGGCTTTTGGCGCGTTTCTGGCTGGTGCTCACGATCGCAGCTGTCGTCGCGCTGTCAGGATTCGTCGTATACCGATTGCACGGCGTCTTCGGCGTTCATCGTGGCTCGTTCGGTGGTGGCACCTCGGGCGAGGTCCTCGACGAGTTCAACGCCAAGACGATCACGCTCCAGGTCTGGGGCCCACCGGGCAGCACGGCAACCATCAACTACCTCGACGAAAACTCCCACCCACAGCAGGCCCTCAACGTGCCCTTGCCTTGGAGCAAAGTATTGAGCTCAACGAAGCCCGGCATCCCGGCAAACCTGGTGGCGCAAGGAGACGGCAGTTGGATCGCCTGTCAATTCGTGGTGAACAAGCACGACGGAAGCGGTGACGTCATCAAGACTCCGAATCACTCGCCCCCCAACGAAACGGTGAATGCCATGGTCTACTGCCTGGACAAGTCCGCATGAGCGAGATCACCACGGATATGCCGCGCGTCGATCAGCCGCTGATCCCGCCGTTCCTGCCGCGGATGATCCACCGGCTGGCGCTGCCGATCGTCCTGGTGTGGTTGGGTATCGTGTTCGTCACCAACACCGTGGCCCCGCAGCTGGAGGTCGTCGCCAAAACCCACTCGGTGTCGATGAGTCCGACCGACGCGGCGTCCTTCCAGTCGATGATGAAGGTCGGATCGACGTTCAAAGAGTTCAACTCCGACAACTCGGCCATGATCTTGCTGGAGGGCGACAAGCCACTCGGCGCCGAAGCACACCGCTACTACGACGAGATCGTCAGACGCGTCGAGCAAGACAAGAAGCACGTGCAGCACGTCCAGGATTTCTGGAGTGATCCGCTGACCGCGGCGGGTTCCCAGAGCCACGATCAAAAGGCCGCGTACGTCCAGGTGTACCTCGCCGGCAACATGGGCGGCGGGCTGGCGAACGAGTCCGCCGCGGCCGTCCGCAAGATCGTGGACTCGGTGCCCGCGCCGCCGGGAATCAAGGCCTACGTCACCGGCGCGGGCCCGCTGTTCGCCGATCAGTCCCACGCCGGTGAGAAGGGCGTGGCGAAGGTCACGCTCGTCACCTTCGTGGTGATCATCGTGATGCTGCTGTTCGTCTACCGGTCGATCAGCATCGTCCTGATCATGCTGGCCATGGTGTTCATCGAGCTGGCAGCGGCGCGCGGTGTCGTCGCGACGCTCGGTAACTACGGCATCATGGGGCTGTCGACGTTCGCCAACAACATGCTGGTGCTGATGGCGATCGCCGCCGGGACGGATTACGCGATCTTCGTGGTCGGCCGCTATCACGAGGCCCGTGGGCTGGGCGAGACGCGGGAACAAGCGTTCTACACCATGTTCCACAGCACCGCGCATGTCGTGCTGGGATCGGGCCTGACCATCGCCGGTGCGATGTACTGCCTGAGCTTCTGCCGGCTGCCGTACTTCCAGTCGTTGGGGGTTCCTTGTGCGGTCGGCATGCTGGTCGCCGTGTTGGCGGCTTTGACACTGGCTCCGGCAATACTGACGGTTGCGTCGTTCTTCAAGCTCATGGATCCAAAGCGCATGCTGCAGACCCGGGGCTGGCGTCGCATGGGCACCACTGTTGTCCGCTGGCCCGCACCGGTTCTCGCGGTGACCGTCGCGATCGCGCTGGTTGGACTGCTCGCCCTGCCCGGTTACAAGACGGACTACGACAACCGCCACTTCCTGCCGGCGGACACCCCGGCCAATGTCGGTTATGCCGCCGCGGACCGGCACTTCGACCAGGCTCGGCTCAATCCTGAGCTGTTGATGATCGAGACCGATCACGACCTGCGTAATCCGGCCGACTTCATCGTCCTGGACAAGGTCGCCAAGGCGGTCTTCCACATTCCCGGTATCGGCCGGGTGCAGACCATCACCCGGCCGTTGGGCACGCCGCTAGACCACAGCACCCTCGGTTTCCAGATGGGCGCGCAGGCCGCGGGGCGAATCCAAACCCAGCACTATCAGGACGAGCAGGCGGCAAACCTGCTCAAGCAAGCCGACGAGCTGCACAAGACGATGGCAACCCTGCGCGAGCAGATGCAGGTGACCCAGGATCTCAGCAACACGACGCACGAAACCACCAGGCTCACCAAGGAAACCGTGCAGATCACCGAGAAGTTGCGCGACGACATCGCCAACTTCGACGACTTCCTCCGGCCGATCCGTAGCTACTTCTACTGGGAGAAGCACTGTTACGACATCCCGGCCTGCTGGGGACTCCGGTCGGTTTTCAACGCGCTCGACGGCATCGACCAGGTGGCTGAGAACATCGTGAACCTCAGCGCGAACCTGGACAAGCTGGACAAGATCCAGCCGAAGCTGGTGGCGCTGATACCGCCGCAGATCGAGAGCCAGCAGCGCAACCTCGACACCATCATGTCGAACTATGCGATCACGCAGGGCCTCAACGAACAGGCGAGAGCGCAGTCCGACAATGCCACCGCGCAGGGCGACGCCTTCGACAAAGCGAAAAACGACGACACGTTCTATCTCCCACCGGAGGCGTTCAAGAGCCCGGATTTCGCGCGAGGTCTCAAACAGTTCATCTCGCCGAACGGGCACGCGGTCCGGCTGATCATCTCCCATGAAGGCGACCCGGCGACTCCTGAAGGCATCAACCACATCGAACCGATCAAGCAGGCGGTGCACGAGGCGATCAAGGGCACTCCCTGGGAGGGCGCCAAGGTCTACCTCGGCGGCACCGCCGCGACGTACAAGGACATGCACGACGGCTCCAACATCGACCTGATGATCGCCGGAATCGCCGCGGCCACATTGATTTTCATCATCATGCTGGTGATCACCCGAAGCGTCGTGGCGGCTGTCGTGATCGTCGGTACCGTGTTGCTGTCGCTGGGCGCCTCATTCGGACTCTCCGTGCTCTTGTGGCAGTACATCTTGGGCATGAAGTTGCACTGGATGGTGCTGGCGATGGCGGTCATCCTGCTGCTGGCGGTCGGCTCGGACTACAACCTGCTGCTGATATCGCGGTTCAAAGAGGAAATCCACGCCGGGCTCAAGACGGGGACGATCCGCGCGATGGCCGGGTCGGGCTCGGTGGTGACCTCCGCCGGTCTGGTGTTCGCCGCCACCATGGCCACGTTCATGTTCAGCCCGCTGCTGGTGATGGCCCAAGTGGGTACGACGATCGCGCTGGGTCTGCTCTTCGACACCTTGATCGTGCGGTCATTCATGACGCCGTCGCTGGCCACCCTGCTCGGGCGCTGGTTCTGGTGGCCGCAGCACGTGCGTCCACGGCCGGCCAGCACCATGCTGCGGCCATACGGACCGCGTCCCGCCGTGCGCCAGTTGCTCCTCAAGGACGTCGACGAGCACCCGCCGGGCGGATTAGTGCAGCCGCGCTGATTCAGCGGCGCACGAACGTCCAGATCCCTGCGGGCGCGCGAGGACGGCGCCGGGACGACGCTACGGATCCCTTCGGGGGGCCGTCAGCGAATTACTGATCCACCCGACCCTTGACGGGCCCCGGCCATCCGGGGGGGCCGGTTGGCTCGGCCCAGTCCCAGACCGCCATGTCGCCGGGTGGGTACTGGTTGCAGATATCGGTGGCCTTGGCCACGACGCCCTTGTTGTTCCAGAAGATCTTCATGTGGTTGGGCCAGGCCACCCACAGCGGATCGGACACGGGCGCGTAGAAGTTCTCGGAGTAGTTCCGGCGGTCCTGCGGCGACAGCGAATAGAACCAGTGCGCCTTGTCGATGGTGGCCTGCTGGACGTTCGGGTGGTTGTCGAAGTCGATCATGTAGCGCTGGTAGTACACCGGGCTGGTGTCCCGGGTGGCCGCCAGGATCTGCTCGGCGTCACACGTGGTGTTGATCATGCGGCGGGGGATCGGAAAGTCCTCCGTGGAGTCGGCTACCGCGGTCGACGGAAAGATCGCAGCGGTAACACCCAGAGCAAGGAACGCGGCGCCTGCACGCAGGCCAGTACTCAGCCGAGACATAGCAGATACGGTAACACTTTTTGGCCCGCCCGGAACAGTTCCCAGCCCACTGCCAGGATTTGGCTAGTGCAGCTCACTATCAGTCGCGATCAGGCACGATGACGTGATTGGGATCGGGCCGTAGCTCCGGCGGGGCCTGACTGTAATCGCCGAACGGGCCGTCGCGGCGCTCGATCGCCGCCCGCACGCCGTCGGCCTCGGCGGTTTTGATGAAGGCCAGCGCGTCGGGGGTGTTGCGCATCAGGCCGTCGAGGATGCCGCCCAGCGTCTGGGTGGAGGCCAGCCCCATGTTCTCGTAGGCCTGGTTGACGATCAGTTTCTGAGCTTGTAGCTGCGACAACGGGATTTGCGCCAGCTCGCTTGCGACCTCGGCGACCCGCGCCTCCAGCCGCTCGAACGGCACCGCCTCGTTGATCAGCTCGACCTCGGCCGCCTGCACGCCGGTCAGCGGCCGGCCGGTCAGCGCATGCCACTTCGCCTTGGCCAGGCTCAGCCGGTAGAGCCACATCCCGGTCAGATACGCCCCCCACATCCTGCTGTAGGGCGTGCCGATCACGGCGTCCTCGCTAGCGATGACGATGTCGGCGCACAGCGCGTAGTCGCTGGCCCCACCCACGCACCAGCCGTGCACCTGGGCGATCACCGGCTTGGACGCCCGCCAGACCGCCATGAACTTCTGCGTCGGCCCGGTCTCGCGGGCGCTGACCATCGCGAAGTCCTTGCCGGGATCCCATTTCCCGTCGGTCATCATGGACTCGCCCCAGTGCCGGAACCCGCCGCCGAAGTCGTAGCCGCCGGAGAAGGCCCGGCCGGCACCGCGCAGCACGATGACCTTGATCGCCGGGTCGCGCTCCGCCAGGCCGATGGCGGCCTCGATCTCGTCGGGCATCGGCGGCACGATGGTGTTGAGCTGCTCTGGACGGTTCAGCGTGATGGTGGCCACCGGGCCGGCCGTCCGGTATAGCAGCGTCTGGAAGTCGCTGGTTGGCATAGCGTCCTTACGGGTCGGGCTGACGGTTCTCCGGCGAGGACGCGTAGATTCGCCCGCCGATCTTGAGATACGGCGTGGTGAGGTAGGCCGAGAACGCGACTATGGCGGCGAAGACCGCCGCCGCGAGGATGCCGTTTGGCCACAGCTGGCCGGTGCCGAATGCGAAGCAGACGATGCCGATGACCGCGGTCGCCCAGTAGAACCGCCGGCCGGCGCGACGGTGCTTGACGAAGCGATAGCGCGCCTGTGCCGCCGAGGCCAGGATGAAGATCAATCCCGTCGCCAGCAGGGTGAGTTCGATGCGTTGGATCGCGGACACGTCGACGATCCTATGGCCGCCCGAGCATCTGCCATAGGAACGAGTAGGTCAGTGCCGACTTGAACGCCACCTGCTCGTTGTCCGCCGCACCGGCGTGGCCGCCCTCGATGTTCTCGTAGTAGAAGACCTGATGGCCGGCGGCTTCCAGCGCCGCGGTCATCTTGCGGGCGTGACCGGGATGCACCCGGTCGTCGCGGGTGGAGGTGGTCATCAGCACCGGCGGATACCGTCGCGTCGCCGAAATGTTCTGGTAGGGCGAGTATTCGGAGATGAATTTCCAGTCGTCCGGGTCATCCGGGTCGCCGTATTCGGCGACCCACGAGGCGCCGGCCAACAGCAGGTGATAGCGCTTCATGTCCAGCAGCGGCACGCTGCACACCAGCGCGCCGAACCGCTCCGGGTACTTGGTCAGCATGATGCCCATCAGCAACCCTCCGTTGCTGCCGCCCTGCGCCCCGAGCTGCTCGACGGTGGTGATGCCGCGGTCCACCAAATCGGTTGCCACGGCCGCGAAATCCTCGGCCACCTTGTGCCGGCCATCGCGCATCGCCTGGGTGTGCCAGCCGGGGCCGTATTCGCCGCCACCGCGAATGTTGGCCAGCACATACGTGCCACCGCGGGCCAGCCACAGCCGGCCCAGCACGCCGCTGTAGCCCGGCGTGTTCGACGATTCGAAGCCGCCGTAGCCATAGAGCAGGGTGGGCGCCGGCCCGTCGGAAGCCTGCTCGCCGCCGGGCCGCACCACGAAATACGGGATCGAGGTGCCATCGCGCGAGGCGACGAAATGCTGTGTCACCGAGATGTTTTCGGCATCGAAGAAGGCTGGGGCGGATTTTATCTGCTCGATTTGGCCGTCGTCGGTTCCCCGCATCAGCCGCGAAGGCGAGTCGAATCCGCTGGAATCCAGGAAGAACTCGTCACCGGTGTCGTCGGCGGAAACGACCACGGTGTTCGTCGCGGCGGGAATGCCGGGTACCGGCTCGCGCCGCCAGTCTGCCGGTGACGATCGCAAGCGCGGCGAAGCCGGGCGCTGAGGGTCGTCACGCGAGGGCGGCGTGACGATCTCCACCCGACTGGCCACGTCGGCCAGTGAGACGATCAGCAGCCGGTCCTTGGTCCACGCGTAGTGGTTGAGGGCGGTGTGTTCGTCGGGTTCGAAGACCACCTGCAATTGTGCTGTGCCGGCGAGGAATTCGTCGTAGTTCGCGGCCAGCAGCGACCCGGCGGTGTAGGTGGCTTCACCCACCGACCAGTCACTGCGCAGCTCGATCAGCAGCCACTCGCGGTGCAGGCTCAGGCTGGCGTCGGTGGGCGCGTCGATGCGGATGAGTTCGGAGCCGCGCAACTCATAGACCTCTTCGTTCCAGAAGTCCAGGGCCCGGCCGATCAGGGTGCGCTCGTAGCCGGGAATCCGGCTGGTGCTGGCGACCACGTTCACATCGGACGTCGCCCCCTCGAACACCGTCTCGGCGTCGGTGAGCGGGGTGCCCCGGCGCCACCGTTTGATCACCCGCGGATAGCCGGAGTCGGTGAGCGAGTCGGCGCCGAAGTCGGTGCCGACCAGCACGGTGTCCGGGTCGGCCCAGCTGACCTGCGACTTGGCTTCGGCAAGCTCGAACCCGTCGTCGACGAATTCGCGTGTGACCATGTCGAATTCGCGCACGATGGAGGCGTCCGACCCGCCGCGGGACAGGCTGACCAGTGCGCGGGTGTACTCGGGATAGATGACACCGGCACCGGCCCACACCCACTTCTCGCCGTCGGCCCGGCCCAGCTCGTCGACGTCGATCAGCACGTCCCAGTCGGGGGAGTCGGTGCGGTAGCTGTCCAGCGTGGTGCGCCGCCACAACCCGCGCGGGTTCGCCGCGTCACGCCAGAAGTTATAGAGGTACTCACCGCGGCGGACCACATACGGGATGCGGGCGTCGGTGTCGAGCACCTCGAGCGCCTCGGCGCGCATCCGTTCGAAGTTGTCGTCGCGAAAACGCGCCAGCGTCGGCTCGTTGCGCGCCCGCACCCAATCCAGGGCTTCGTCACCGGTGACGTCCTCGAGCCACAGATACGGGTCGTGGTTGTCTTCGGTGGCAGCGTGAGGTTGCGACGTCATAGCTGCCATTGTTCCTGCGGCGGTAGTGTGAGGTGAATTACACGCCAGGAACGAGGAGTGAGAGCAGATGCCTGTTTTCGCACGTCCGGGTTCTGCCGGGGCATTGATGTCGTATGAATCCCGCTACCAGAACTTCATCGGGGGGCAGTGGGTCGCGCCGGCGAAGGGGCGTTACTTCGAGAACCCGACCCCGGTCACCGGTCAGACGTTCTGTGAGGTGGCCCGTTCCGACGAGGCCGACATCGAAAAAGCGCTTGACGCCGCGCACGCGGCGGCTCCGGCGTGGGGCAAGACGGCCCCGGCCGAGCGCGCGGCGATCCTGAACAAGATCGCGGACCGCATCGACGAGCACACCGCCGCGCTGGCGGTGGCCGAGGTGTGGGACAACGGCAAGCCGATCCGCGAGGCGCTGGCCGCCGACATCCCGTTGGCGGCCGACCATTTTCGATACTTCGCCGCGGCGCTGCGCGCGCAGGAGGGTTCGCTGAGCCAGATCGACGAGGACACCGTGGCCTACCACTTCCACGAGCCGATCGGCGTGGTCGGGCAGATCATCCCGTGGAACTTCCCGATCCTGATGGGCGCCTGGAAACTGGCGCCCGCGCTGGCGGCCGGCAACGCGGTGGTGCTCAAACCCGCAGAGCAGACGCCGGTTTCGATCCTGTACCTGATGTCACTGGTCGGCGACCTGTTGCCGCCCGGAGTGGTCAACGTCGTCAACGGCTTCGGCGCCGAGGCCGGTAAGCCGCTGGCGTCGAGCAACCGGATCGGCAAGATCGCGTTCACCGGCGAAACCACCACCGGGCGGCTGATCATGCAGTACGCGTCGCAGAACCTCATCCCGGTCACCCTGGAACTCGGGGGCAAGAGCCCCAACATCTTCTTCTCCGACGTGCTGGCCAAGGCCGACGACTATCAGGACAAGGCGCTGGAGGGCTTCACCATGTTCGCCCTCAACCAGGGTGAGGTGTGCACCTGCCCGTCGCGCAGCCTGGTCCAGGCCGACATCTACGACGAGTTCCTCGAGCTGGCCGCGATCCGCACCAAGGCGGTCCGCCAGGGTGATCCGCTGAACAGCGAAACCATGCTGGGTTCGCAGGCATCCAACGACCAGCTGGAAAAGGTGTTGTCCTACATCGAGATCGGCAAGGACGAGGGCGCCAAGGTGATCACCGGCGGCGAACGCGCCGAGCTCGGCGGCGACCTGTCCGGCGGCTTTTACATGCAGCCCACCATCCTCGGCGGCGACAACAAGATGCGCGTCTTCCAGGAGGAGATCTTCGGGCCGGTGGTGACGGTGACGTCGTTCGCCGACTACGACGACGCCATCTCGATCGCCAACGACACCCTCTACGGCCTGGGAGCCGGGGTATGGAGCCGCGACGGCAACACCGCGTATCGGGCCGGGCGCGACATCCAGGCCGGCCGGGTATGGGTGAACTGCTATCACGTCTATCCCGCACACGCGGCGTTCGGCGGGTACAAGCAGTCGGGCATCGGACGGGAGAACCACAAGATGATGCTCGACCACTATCAGCAGACCAAGAACCTGTTGGTGTCCTACTCCGAGAAGGCGCAAGGATTCTTCTGATGGTCCCGCCCCCTGGGGTGGTCATCACGGCACCGGCCGCCGAGGTGCTGGCCCGGCTGCAGGCGACCCACGGTCCGGTGATGTTTCACCAGTCCGGTGGCTGCTGCGACGGCTCAGCACCGATGTGTTACCCGCTGGGCGACTTCCTCGTCGGCGACCGCGACGTGTTGCTGGGCGTCCTCGACGTCGGGACACCGGGAGTGCCGGTATGGATTTCCGGTCCCCAATACACGGCCCACTATCGCGACAAGCACACCCAACTGATCATCGACGTGGTGCCTGGCCGCGGCGGCGGGTTCAGCCTGGAGGCCCCCGACGGGGTGCGGTTCCTGTCCCGCGGGCGCGCCTTCACCGACGACGAACGGGCATCGCTGGCGACCGCGGCGGTGATCACCGGCGCGGATTACCAGCGCGGTGAACGCCCCGCGGCACGGGGTCCGGTGGTGGCCGACGCGGCCGCGGCGGCATGCCCGCCGCGCCGGTAGCCGCACAGTACAGTCGAGAAAGTGATCCCCCTTCCGCGTCCCTGGGTGCTGGCCGGCGCCATGCTGATCGGTAGCGCGGTCGGACTTTTGGCGGGTGTGGGATGCACCGTGGCGATCCACGCCAGCGTCCGGCCGGGAGTCGCCATCGCCTCGGTGGTCGGCATCCTCAGCGTGGTCGGGCTGACCACGATCCTGTTCTCCGGCCGCCGCTGGGTCACCATGCTGGGCGCGTTCCTGCTCTCGGTGGCGCCGGGGTGGTTCGGCGTGCTGGTCGTGTTGCGGGTGACCGCCGGTGCCTGACGACAAGGAGGCCTCGAACCCCGGCACCGAGGCGTTCGTGCCGGACTTCTCGGATGACGAAGACGAGCACACCGGCACCCAGTCCTGGGTCCCCGATTTCGATGACGACACCGGCGAGCACCCCACCGCGATCGAGCCTGAACCTGCGACGGGCACCGTCGACGACGGGGCGGCGACGCCCACACCGGATGCCCGCGAGCAGGAGTCGGCCGAGCCCGTCGGCCCGGTGCAACCAGTCAACGTGCCCGGCCGCTACCTCTACCTCAAGTGGTGGAAGTTGGCCCTGGTGCTGCTCGGCGTGTGGGCCGGTGCGGCCGTGATCGGGCTGGGGCTGTTCTATTGGTGGTACCACTCGGTCGACAAGACGCCGGCGCTGTTCCTGGTCCTCGTCTATGTGGTGGTGTGCATCGTCGGCGGCGTGATGCTGGCGATGACCGAGGGCAGGCCGCTGATCTCGGCGCTCTCGGTGGCGGTGATGTCCGGGCCGTTCGCCGCGCTGGTCGCGGCGGCGCCCGTGTACGGCTACTACCACTGCGAGCGGGTGGGCCACTGTCTCGTCGGCGTCATTCCATACTGACGCCTCGCCCGGGCGGCCAGCATGGGTGGTGGCCAACTAGGGTGGGTTGGTGACTTCTCACTATGACGTCGTCGTCCTCGGGGCCGGTCCCGGCGGATATGTCGCAGCCATTCGCGCCGCACAACTGGGCCTGAGCACCGCGGTCGTCGAACCGAAGTACTGGGGCGGAGTCTGCCTCAACGTCGGTTGCATCCCGTCCAAGGCGCTGCTGCGCAACGCCGAACTCGCCCACATCTTCACCAAAGAGGCCAAGACATTCGGCATCAGCGGCGAGGCCACCTTCGACTACGGGATCGCGTTCGACCGCAGCCGCAAAGTGGCCGAGGGCCGCGTCGCCGGCGTGCACTTCCTGATGAAGAAGAACAAGATCACCGAAATCCATGGCTATGGCCGCTTTACCGACGCCAACACGATATCGGTCGACCTCAATGACGGCGGCACCGAGACCGTCACCTTCGACAACGCCATCATCGCGACCGGCAGCAGCACCCGGCTGGTTCCCGGCACGTCGCTGTCGGCCAACGTGGTCACCTACGAGGAACTGATCCTGTCCCGGGAGCTGCCGGAGTCGATCGTCATCGCCGGCGCCGGCGCCATCGGCATGGAATTCGGCTACGTGTTGAAGAACTACGGCGTCGACGTGACCATCGTGGAGTTCCTGCCGCGCGCGCTGCCGAACGAGGACGCCGACGCGTCCAAAGAGATCGAGAAGCAGTTCAAGAAGCTCGGCGTCAAGATCCTTACCGGGACCAAAGTCGAATCCATCTCCGACAACGGCTCCGATGTGACGGTGGCCGTCAGCAAGGACGGTAAGTCGGACGAGCTCAAGGCGGCAAAGGTGTTGCAGGCCATCGGGTTTGCGCCCAATGTCGAAGGCTACGGACTGGAGGCGGCCGGGGTCGCGCTGACCGACCGCAGGGCCATCGGAATCACCGACTACATGCGCACCAACATCGAGCACATCTATGCCATCGGCGATGTCACCGGCAAGTTGCAGCTGGCCCATGTCGCCGAGGCGCAGGGCGTGGTGGCCGCCGAAACCATCGCCGGCGCAGAGACTTTGGCGCTCGGCGACTACCGGATGCTGCCGCGGGCGACGTTCTGCCAGCCCAACGTCGCCAGCTTCGGTCTCACCGAGGAGCAGGCCCGCGCCGAAGGCCACGACGTCGTGGTGGCCAAGTTCCCGTTCACCGCGAACGCCAAGGCCCACGGTGTGGGCGACCCGAGCGGGTTCGTCAAGCTGGTCGCCGACGCCAAATATGGTGAGCTGCTGGGCGGACACCTGGTCGGCCACGACGTCTCCGAACTGCTGCCGGAGCTGACGCTGGCCCAGAAATGGGACCTGACCGCCACCGAGCTGGCCCGCAACGTGCACACCCACCCGACCATGTCCGAGGCGCTGCAGGAATGCTTCCACGGCCTGACCGGGCACATGATCAACTTCTGAGACAACAGATGATGCGCACCGTCACGCCTGAGGCCATCGCGGGTGCCGTCGGTGGCCTGGCGACCGGTTATGTCGGGTGGTTGCTGGCCATTTCGAATGGCGACAACGCGACGGCCGGCCAGTGGGGCCCGCTGCTGCTGCTGGCTTCGGTGCTGCTGGGGATCGGCGCCGCGCTGTGGGGCTTGCGGCAGCGCCGGCGCGGCAAGCAGGCATGGGCGGGGTTCGCCTTCGCGCTGCCGGTGCTCCCGGTGGTATTGACGCTGGCCATCCTGGCCGACGTCTACCTGTAGCTAGCGCGGATGGTCCAGCGGGATCTCGAGCGCTGACATGGTCGCGGCAAGGCCGTCGTATTGGCTTGCCAATAAACAGAATTCGATCAGCTGCCGGCGATCGAGGTGAGTCGCCAGCTGCCGCCAGGTGTCGGCGGTGACGGTGCGGTCCTTGACGAACTCGTCGGTGGCCGCCAGCAGCGCCTGCTGACGGACGGTCAGGCGTGCGTCCACCGGGTCCAGCTTGTCGGGCCACGCGAAGATCGCGGCCTGCAGGTCGGCATCCAGGCCGGCCGCCCGCGCCATCCGGCGGTGGTGTTGCAGCTCGTATTCGCAGGCGCGCAGATGCGCGACCCGCAGGATCACCAATTCGGTGTCGATGGTGGGAAGCCGCCCGCGCAGCAGCCGGCCCCCGTAGGCCAGCCACGTCCAGAACAGCAAGCGGCGCTGACCCAGGGTGGTGAACAGATGCATCTCCGGGGCGGCCACGGTGCGGGCACCGAGCTTGGCGATCACCCAATTGATCGGTCCCAGTTCGCGAAACCGCCCCGGCGGGATGCGGCCGTCCGGCAGGTCGGTCACGGTTGGGTCACCAGGTAGGGCGATACCGTGCTGCGGTGTTCGTCGAGATCGAGGGCGCGTCCGAGCGCCGGGAAGGCGCGCTGCGGGCAATTGTCGCGTTCGCAGACCCGGCAGCCCGCGCCGATCGGTGTGGCCACTGTTCCTGGTTCCCCCGAAACGTCGAGTCCTTCGGAGTAGACGAGCCGGTGAGCGTGCCGAAGCTCGCAGCCCAGCCCGATCGCGAAGGTCTTACCCGGCTGACCATACCGGGCCGCGCGACGCTCCACGGTGCGGGCCACCCACATGTAGTTGCGGCCGTCGGGCATCTGGGCGATCTGGACCAGGATCTTGCCCGGATTGGCGAACGTCTCGTAGACGTTCCACAGCGGGCAGGTGCCTCCGCTGGAGGAGAAGTGAAAGCCGGTGGCGGACTGGCGTTTTGACATGTTGCCAGCCCGGTCGACCCGCACGAACGAGAACGGCACGCCGCGCATCGAAGGGCGCTGCAGCGTCGAAAGCCGGTGCGCGATGGTCTCGTAACTGATCGAGTAGAACGACGACAGCCGCTCGACGTCGTAGCGGAAATTCTCCGCGACGTCGTGGAACTGGCGGTAGGGGAGTACGGTGGCCGCGGCGAAGTAGTTGGCTAACCCGAGCCGGGCCAGCGTGTGTGACTCGTCGCTGGTGAACTTGCCCTCCTCGACCAGGGTGTCGATCAGGTCACCGAACTCGAGATAGGCCAGTTCGGCCGCCATCTTGAAGACCTGTTGTCCCAATGACAGGTGATTGCTAAACTCCAGCGTCTTGGTCTGCGGGTCATAGCGGTGCAGCACGGTGTCGCCCAGGTCGATCCGGCGATTGATGTGCACCCCGTGCACCTCGGTGAGCCGGCGGGTCAGCTCCCGCGCCAGATCCCCGTGGTGCAAGCGCATTTTGATGGTCAGGTCCTCGGCCGCGGTATCCAGCTCATGCAGGTAGTTCTGCCGTTGGTAGAAGTAGTCGCGCACTTCCTCGTGCGGCATGGTGATCGACCCGCTGCCGCTGCCGTCGGAGAACCGCTCCTCGGTGGCGGCCGCGAGCTGCGCCGTGGTGATCCGGTAGCGGCGGTGCAGGTTGACCACCGCGCGGGCCAAGCCGGGGTGCGCGCTGACCATCTCGGCGACCTCGGTCGGGTCGACGTCGATGTCCAGATCGCGGTCCATGGTGACTTCGCGTAACTCGGCCACCAGCCGGGTGTCGTCCTGGGACGAGAAGAACGTCGCGTCCACCCCGAACACCTCGGTGATGCGCAACAGCACGGCCACCGTCAGCGGGCGGACGTCGTGCTCGATCTGGTTGAGGTAGCTCGGCGAGATCTCCAGCATCTGGGCCAGCGCGGCCTGGGAAAACCCGCGTTCGTTGCGGAGCTGGCGAACGCGTGAGCCGACGAACGTCTTGGACACCCCATCGAGGTTACCGGCCATGTGAAGGTGTGGTTCGCAGACTTCGCACCGCCGGCGGTCGCGCCGGGATTGGTATTCGGTGCACCCCGTTGGCATGATGCGACCGGGGCCTCAGGCCTTAGCCTGTGGTAACCACGAGGAGGAGACGGGGAGCAGCCGGGAGGGTGGCCGTGAGCCTGGATAAACAACTGATGCCGGTGCCCGACGGTCACCCTGACGTTTTCGATCGCCAGTGGCCGTTGCGGGTCGGTGATATCGACCGCACGGGCCGGTTACGGCTGGACGCGGCCGCCCGGCACATCCAGGACATCGGCCAGGACCAGCTGCGCGAGATGGGCTTCGAGGACACCCATCCCCTGTGGATCGTCCGGCGCACCATGCTCGACCTGATCAAGCCCATCGAGTTCAACGACATGCTGCGGCTGCGCAGATGGTGCTCGGGCACCTCGAACCGCTGGTGCGAGATGCGGGTGCGCATCGATGGGAAGCGCGGCCAGGGCCTGATCGAGTCCGAGGCCTTCTGGATCAACATCAACCGCGAGACCCAGATGCCTTCGCGCATCGCCGACGACTTTCTGGCCGGCCTGCACAAGACGACCTCCGTCGATCGGTTGCGCTGGAAGTCCTATCTGAAGCCGGGCAGTCGTGACGACGCGGTCGAGATCCACGAGTTTCCGGTCCGGGTCACCGACATCGACCTGTTCGACCACATGAACAACTCCGTCTACTGGAGCGTGATCGAGGACCACCTCGCGGCGCACCCGGAACTGTTGCGGACGCCGGTGCGCATCACCATCGAGCACGAGGCGCCGGTGGCGCTCGGCGACAAACTGGACATCATCTCGCACGTCCACCCCGCCGGATCCACCGACCAATTCGGTCCGGAGCTGGCCGATCGCACTGTTACAACGCTCACATACGCCGTCGGCGACGAGGCCAAAGCCGTCGCCGCGATCTTTGCTCGCTAAATCGGACAAGCGTCCCGTTAACCGCCGTTGACCTGCGCATTCCAGTTACCGGTGGGTAGCTTCTGAAACGGTTAAGTTAGTTAGCAACTTAGCAAACTTCGCAAATTGCCGCGTTCCCGTTGCTTAAATTGGCAACTGAAACGGGTGGACCGGCCGCTATGACCTGTGCCATCTTCGAGTTAGCACACCAGTGAAGTTGAGCCGCTAGCTACCGCCGGTGAGGCCTCCAGCAACTCAGTAGTGAAGATCGTGAAGGAGCACGCCCAATGTCTTCCGTTGGCACCCCTAAGAGCGCCGAACAGATCCAGAAGGACTGGGACACCAACCCGCGTTGGAAGGATGTCACCCGGACCTACTCCGCCGAGGACGTCGTCGCCCTGCAGGGCACCGTCGTCGAAGAGGCCACCCTGGCCCGCCGCGGCGCCGAGGTGCTCTGGGAGCAGCTCCACGACCTGGAGTACATCAACGCGTTGGGCGCCCTGACCGGCAACATGGCCGTGCAGCAGGTCCGCGCCGGCCTGAAGGCCATCTACCTGTCCGGCTGGCAGGTCGCCGGTGACGCCAACCTGTCCGGCCACACCTACCCCGACCAGAGCCTGTACCCGGCCAACTCGGTGCCGCAGGTGGTCCGCCGGATCAACAACGCGCTGCTGCGCGCCGACGAGATCGCCAAGGTCGAGGGTGACACCTCGGTGGAGAACTGGCTGGCCCCGATCGTCGCCGACGGTGAGGCCGGTTTCGGTGGCGCGCTCAACGTCTACGAGCTGCAGAAGGCCATGATCGCCGCCGGTGTGGCGGGTTCGCACTGGGAGGACCAGCTGGCCTCGGAGAAGAAGTGCGGTCACCTGGGTGGCAAGGTGCTGATCCCCACCCAGCAGCACATCCGGACCCTGACCTCGGCTCGCCTGGCCGCCGACGTGTGCGACGTCCCGACCGTCGTCATCGCCCGCACCGACGCCGAGGCCGCCACGCTGATCACCTCCGACGTCGACGAGCGCGACCAGCCGTTCATCACCGGTGAGCGCACCAAGGAGGGCTTCTACCGGGTCCGCAACGGTCTGGAGCCGTGCATCGCCCGGGCCAAGTCCTACGCGCCGTTCTCCGACCTGATCTGGATGGAGACCGGAACTCCGGACCTCGAGCTCGCCGCCAAGTTCGCCGAGGGCGTCAAGGCCGAGTTCCCCGACCAGATGCTGGCCTACAACTGCTCGCCGTCGTTCAACTGGAAGAAGCACCTCGACGACGCCACCATCGCGAAGTTCCAAAAGGAGCTTGCGGCAATGGGATTCAAGTTCCAGTTCATCACGCTGGCCGGCTTCCACGCGCTGAACTACTCGATGTTCGATCTGGCCTACGGCTACGCTCGCAACCAGATGAGCGCCTACGTCGAGCTGCAGGAGCGCGAGTTCGCCGCCGAGGAGCGTGGCTACACCGCCACCAAGCACCAGCGTGAGGTGGGTGCCGGTTACTTCGACCGCATCGCCACCACCGTGGACCCGACCTCGTCGACCACCGCGCTGACCGGCTCCACCGAAGAGGGCCAGTTTCACTGAGGACGAGCGGGCTTGCCCGAGCGTCCGCGGCGCGAGCCGCGCCTTGAAAATCAAATCAAGTAGCGTAGGCCCCGCCCAGCTAAACCCTGGGCGGGGCCTATTGCGGTGCAAGTCGATACGACACCGGAGAAAAATCAGTGAGTGACGCAACGATTCAGCGGGTAGGGGTTGTCGGGGCCGGCCAGATGGGGTCCGGCATCGCCGAGGTCTCGGTCCGCGCCGGTGTCGACGTGACCGTGTTCGAGACCACCGAGGCCCTTATCACGGCCGGACGCAACCGCATCGTGAAGTCGCTGGAGCGCGGGGTCAGCGCCGGCAAGGTGACCGAGCGGGAACGCGACCGGGCGCTGAGCAAGCTCACGTTCACCACCGACCTGAACGACCTCGCCGACCGCCAACTGGTCATCGAGGCGATCATCGAAGACGACGCCGTCAAGGCGCAGGTGTTCGCCGAACTCGACCGGGTCATCACCGACCCCGACGCGGTGCTGGCTTCCAACACGTCCAGCATCCCGATCATGAAGATCGCTGCGGCCACCAAGAACCCGCAACGCGTGCTGGGTCTGCACTTCTTCAATCCCGTGCCGGTGCTACCGCTGGTCGAGTTGGTCAGCACGTTGGTCACCGACGACGCCGCCGCTGCGCGCACCGAGGAATTTGCGAGCGCGGTGCTGGGTAAGCAGGTGGTGCGCTGCTCCGACCGGTCCGGCTTCGTCGTGAACGCGCTGTTGGTGCCCTACCTGCTCTCGGCGATCCGCATGGTGGAAGCCGGCTTCGCCACCGTCGAGGACGTCGACAAGGCCGTGGTGGCCGGGCTGTCCCACCCGATGGGTCCGCTTCGGCTGTCCGACCTCGTCGGACTGGACACCTTGAAGCTGATCGCGGACAAGATGTTCGAGGAGTTCAAGGAACCGCACTACGGCCCGCCGCCGCTGTTGCTGCGCATGGTGGAGGCCGGCCGGCTCGGCAAGAAGACGGGCCAGGGCTTCTATACCTACTGAGTAACGGTTCATGACTCACCGGTGCGGGGACGGCCGTTACTTACGTATCCGTTAGTATGCTCGCGTTGAGTAGGACGAAAGGGTTGTGCCGTTATGACGAAGTTGGAGCCCTATTACGCAGAGTCGCAGTCCATCTACGACGTCTCGGATGAATTTTTCGCATTATTTCTCGACCCCACGATGGGCTACACGTGCGCCTACTTCGAGCGCGACGACATGACTCTCGAAGAGGCGCAGATTGCGAAATTCGACCTGGCGCTGGGCAAGCTGAACCTCGAGCCGGGGATGACGCTGCTGGACATCGGTTGCGGCTGGGGCGGCGCGCTCAAACGAGCGGTGGAGAAGTTCGACGTCAATGTCATCGGAATCACGCTGAGCCGCAACCAATTTGAGTACAGCAAGAAGAAGCTGGCCGGGATGCCGACCGACCGCAACATCGAGGTGCGCCTGCAGGGCTGGGAGGAGTTCGAGGACAAGGTCGACCGGATCGTCTCCATCGGCGCCTTCGAAGCATTCAAGATGGAGCGCTATCCGGCTTTTTTCGACCGTGCTTACGAAATCCTTCCCGATGACGGCCGGATGCTTTTGCACACGATCTTGACCTACACGCAGAAACAGCAGCATGAGCGTGGTGTCTCGATCACGATGAGCGATATCAGATTTGCCCGATTTATTGGTCAAGAGATTTTCCCGGGCGGACAGCTGCCGGCGCAAGAAGACATTTTCAAGTTCGGCGAGGCGGCGGGTTTCACGGTCGAGCGGGTGCAATTGCTGCAGCAGCATTACGCGCGGACCCTCAATATTTGGGCGGCAAATCTGGAAGCCAATAAGGAAAAGGCGATCGCCATCCAGTCCCATGAGGTTTACGACAAGTACATGCATTATCTGACCGGGTGCGAGAATTTCTTCCGCAAGGGCATCACCAATGTGGGGCAATTCACATTGGTGAAGTAGCGCGGTCAGGTCAGCCCCGAACGGTGCTCCGTTCGGGGCTGAATGCTTTGAAGCAACCGGTTACTTCTGCAGCGTGAACTGATTGACGTCGGTGTACCCCTCCCGGAACAGCTTCGCGCAGCCGGTGAGGTACTTCATGTAGCGGTCGTAGACCTCTTGAGACTGGAGGGCGAGGGCCTGCTCGCGCTTCGCCTCGAGCGCCTCGGCCCACAGGTCCAGTGTCCTGGCGTAGTGCAGCTGCAGCGACTGAACCCGGGTCAGTTCGAAGCCCGCCGTGACGCCGTACTCGCCCACGGTCTGAGGCGTCGGCAGCCAGCCGCCCGGGAAAATCTCGGCCAGGATGAATTGCGAGAACTGCACGATCTCGTGGGTCAGCTTCATCCCCTTGGCTCGGGCCTCCTTGAACGAGGGCCGAACGATGGTGTGCAGCAACATCACTCCGCCGGGTGGCAGCGCTTGATAGGCCATCTTGAAGAAGCGGCCGTAGCGCTGGCGGCCGAAGTGCTCGAACGCGCCGATCGACACGATGCGGTCCACCGGCTCGTGGAACTTCTCCCAGCCCTCCAGTAGCACCCGCCTGGTGCGGGGGGTGTCCATCTGATCGAAAGACTTCTGCACATGCTCGGCCTGGTTCTCGGACAGCGTCAGGCCGACGACGTTGACGTCGTACCTCTCGATGGCACGTCGCAGGGTGGCTCCCCAGCCGCAACCGATGTCCAGCAGCGTCATCCCCGGCTCGAGGTTCAGCTTGCCCAGCGCCAGGTCGATTTTGGCCATCTGGGCTTCTTCGAGCGTCATGTCGTCACGCTCGAAGTAGGCGCAGCTATAGGTCTGGGTGGGATCCAGGAATAGCCGGAAGAAATCGTCGGACAAGTCGTAATGAGCTTGCACGTTTCCGAAGTGCGGCGTGAGCTGCACGGGCATGTCGACGTGAGCCTTTCTATATGTGGCGGACAGGGGGCAGACAGCCAAACGACAACCCCGCTATATCCCCCGACACTCCCTGGCATGCTAGTCGCTGTTAAGGCTTGAGTCGCCCCGACAAGGTGCGTCCTAGCCCCATACGGGACGAGGGTAATCGCCAAAACCGGCAGAGCGGTGTCGAGCCATTTCTACGGGCCGAACTCGTCCCGAAGCTCTGGCGGCGGCACTATCGGCGAAGGATGCGGCTCCCCGCGGAATTTCTCCAGCGAACCGCCGACTTCGACGATTCCCTTGAGGGCGTTCCAGCTCAACATGGTCAGGTAGTCGATCAACTCATCGCGACTCATTCGCGGGTATGACATCCAGGAGTGGGTGGCCAACTGCACGCCGCCGACGATCAGATACGCCCACGGTTCCACGCCACCGGTGTCCATCCCGGCGTGCTGCATGCGCCGGCGCATCAGTACGGCGAGCATGCGCGCGATGATGCGCTCGGAGTCGGCGATGACTTTGCTCTTGCTGGCCGAGCTGTTCGACATCACGAACCGGTAGGGCTCGGGCTCATTCGCGACGGTCTCGACGTAGACGCGGATGACCTCGCGGGTCAGGTCGAAACCGTCCAGGCCGGAGGTGAGCGCCCCGGCCATATTGGGAATCAGGGTGGTTTGGGTGAAGCGCATCATCACGGCCGTCGTGAGGTCGTTCTTGTCGACGAAGTAGCGGTACAGCACCGTCTTGGAGACCCCGATCTCGGCGGCGATCTCATCCATGCTCAGGGTGCCACCCAATCGGCGGATCGCGTCGATCGTGCCGTCGACCAACTCGTTACGACGCTCCACTTTGTGCTGATGCCATCGCCGCTTGCGCCCATCCATCTTGACGCTCACAGCCGTGTATTGCTCTGCCACAATCGCCCGATTTCCCATTCCCTAGACGCCTTGATCTTACGGCGTGCGGGGGTTGGTTTCCTGTCTCGCCGGGGCGTGGGTGAGACGCCGCGAACCGTGTCGTCACACCAATTGGCGGGAAAGATAGATGATGGAGTGGTGGCACATCGAGCCTCGGCGAGGGGCGACGCGTCGGGCCCGCCGGGGGCGAGGCCCGACTCGTCGACGCCGCCGGCCGCCGCCCACCCCGTTCGGGCGTCTTTTGCGGAATCCTTCGCCGGCGCCGATCCCGAGGCCGACGCGCAGCGCCGGGTGGCATTGCGCCGGATGAAGATGGTGGCACTGAGCTTTCTGATCGGTGCCACCGGCGTGTTCCTCGCCTGTCGGTGGGCCCAGGCGCATGCCAGCCTGGGAGCCTGGGTCGGATATGTCGGCGCCGCCGCCGAGGCCGGCATGGTGGGCGCACTGGCGGACTGGTTCGCCGTGACCGCGCTCTTCAGGCACCCACTGGGCATTCCCATCCCGCACACCGCGATCATCAAACGCAAGAAGGACCAGCTGGGGGAGGGGCTCGGCACGTTCGTGCGGGAAAACTTCCTGTCACCGGAGGTCGTCGAAACCAAGCTGCGCGACGCCCAGGTGTCCGGCAGGCTGGGCAAGTGGCTGTCGGAGACGGCCCATGCCGAGCGGGTGGCGAGCGAGACGGCCACGGTGCTGCGGGTGTTGGTCGAACTCCTGCGCGACGAGGACGTCCAGCAGGTGATCGACCGGATGATCGTGCGCCGCATCGCCGAACCGCAGTGGGGCCCGCCGGTTGGGCGGGTGCTGGCCACCCTGTTGGCCGAGCACCGGCAGGAGGCGCTGATCCAGTTGCTGGCCGACCGGGCCTTTCAGTGGTCGCTGAAGGCCGGCGAGGTCATTCAGCGGGTGGTCGAGCGCGACTCGCCGACCTGGTCGCCGCGGTTCGTCGATCACCTGGTCGGCGACCGCATCCACCGCGAGCTGATGGACTTCACCGACAAGGTGCGCCGTAATCCGGACCACGAATTGCGCCGGTCGGCCACCCGCTTCCTGTTCGACTTCGCCGACGACCTGCAGCACGACCCGGACACCATCGCGCGCGCCGACGCGATCAAAGAGCAGCTGATGGCGCGCGACGAGATCGCCAACGCCGCGGCGACGGCCTGGAAGACGCTGAAGCGGCTGGTGCTCGAGGGTGTAGATGATCCGTCCAGTGCTCTGCGCACCCGGATCACCGACACCGTGGTCCGCATCGGGGAATCGCTGCGCGACGATGCCGACCTGCGGGACAAGGTCGACAACTGGCTGGTCCGGGCGGCCCAGCATCTGGTCTCGCAGTACGGGGTGGAGATCACAGCGATCATCACCGACACCATCGAGCGCTGGGACGCCGAGGAGGCCAGCCGGCGCATCGAATTGCACGTGGGCCGTGACCTGCAATTTATCCGGATCAACGGGACCGTGGTGGGTTCGCTGGCGGGTTTGGTGATCTACGCCGTGGCGCAGCTGCTGGTCTAGCGAATTTCTACCAGTGCTAACAAGTGCTTGCAATAGCAAGCACTTGTAGTAGTCTGAGGCGCGTCAAGACCAGCCGTCCGACCAGGAGCACGCCATGACGCCCGAGGAGAAGCTCTCCGCCAAGGTGTCCAACGCTGCCTCCGACATGGCCTCTGATATCGGCAGCTTCATCCGTAGCCAACGTGAACTCGCGCAGGTGTCGGTGCGCCAACTCGCCGAAAAGTCCGGCGTCAGCAATCCCTATTTGAGCCAGGTGGAGCGTGGATTGCGCAAGCCCTCCGCCGATGTCTTGAACCAGATCGCGAAGGCCCTCCGGGTTTCCGCCGAGGTTCTCTATGTGCGCGCCGGGATTCTCGAACCCAGTGACAAAAGTCAGGTGCGAGATGCGATCGTCACCGACACTGCGATCACCGAGCGCCAAAAGCAAATTCTGCTCGACATCTACTCATCGTTCGCCCAGCAAAACGAATCGAGCCAAGAGGAGTGTCCGACCGAATCCGACTAGCGAGTGATAGTCCGTTTCACCTGGCGCCGTCACCGTCTGTGCTGGGAGTTTGCGCCAGAAGGCGGGCTTTGCACAGCGCAGTAGCGAGTTGGTGATGTATAGACGACCGGCCGTAGGGGTTACCCAACGGACAGCACCTAAACGGTTCCAGCTGAATCGTTGGACGAAACACCCCGGCATCGGCGCCCCAGTTGCGAAGGAGACGTTTGCACCTAACTTCTCGACCAGACAGCTAATAACACCGAATAACGCCCATAGCGAAAACACACCATGAAAGGAAAGACCATGGCGGAAAACACGAACATCGAAGATTTGCGGGCCCCGCTGCTCGCGGCGCTGGGTGCGGCCGATCTGGCCCTGGCCACCGTCAACGACCTGATCGCCGGCCTGCGGGAGCGCGCCGAAGAGACCCGCGCCGAGACCCGCACCCGCGTCGAGGAGCGTCGCGCTCGGCTGACCAGGCTGCAGGAGGACCTGCCCGAGCAGTTCACCGAGCTGCGCGACAAGTTCACCACCGAAGAGCTGCGCAAGGCCGCCGAGGGCTACCTGGAGGCAGCTACCACCCGGTACAACGAGCTGGTCGAGCGCGGCGAGGCGGCCCTGCAGCGGCTGCGCAGCCAGACCGCGTTCGAGGACGCGTCCGCGCGCGCCGAGGGCTACGTCGACCAGGCCGTCGAGCTGACGCAGGAAGCGCTCGGCACCGTCGCGTCGCAGACCCGCGCGGTCGGCGAGCGCGCCGCCAAGCTGGTTGGCATCGAGCTGCCCGGTAAGGCCGAAGCGGGCGCCAAGAAGGCGCAGAAGGCCGTGAACGCGCCGGCGAAGAAGGCTCCGGCGAAAAAGGCTCCGGCCAAAAAGGCTCCGGCTAAAAAGGCTCCGGCCAAGAAGGTCACCCAGAAGTAAGCACCAACGGTCACACCTGTCGGCTCCGAGTCACCTCTGGGTGACTCGGAGTCGACGTTTTCCAGGGTGCCCCATACGCTTAAGGCGTGAACCACCTCGTGGGAACCGTCATGCTGGTTCTGCAGATCGCCGTCCTCGTCACGGCGATCTATGCGTTCGTGCATGCCGCGCTGCAACGACCCGACGCCTATACCGCCGCCGAGAAGCTGACCAAGCCGGTGTGGTTGCTGATCCTGGGCGGGGCCGTCGCCCTGACGTCCATCTTGGGTTTCGTTTTCGGCGTGCTCGGAATGGCGATCGCGGCCTGTGCCGCGGGCGTGTATCTGGTCGACGTTCGACCCAAATTGCTTGAGATTCAAGGTAAGTCGCGCTAGCCGAATGAAGGCCCTGTTGACGGCGCCGGTGGCGGTGCTCGTCGGTTTGTGCTGCCCGGTGCCGCATGTCGCCGCGGCTCCCGATCCGGGCAGCGGTGCGGCGAATCCGCCCGTCCCGGCCCCGCCGTACATCGACCACACCCAGTGGGCGCAGTGGCAGGGCCGAAGCAGCCTGCGGGTCTTCCCGTCGCCGGCCGGCCGGACCGCCTCGAGAATTCCCGCAACCCCGGCGCTGGCCGACGAGGCCTGGGCCGAGGTGCTGGCCTTATCCCCAGACGCCGACACCGCCGGCATGCGCGCGCAGTTCCTCTGTCATTGGCAGTTCGCCGAACTCGCCCAGCCCGGCAAGGTCAGCTGGAACCTGGAGCCGTGGCGACCGGTCGTCGACGACGCCGAAATGGTCGCCTCCGGCTGCAATCCCGGCGGTCCGGAAGAATCCTTCTGATGGCAACAAAACCCAGCCGAGCGCAGTTGGCGGCGTTCGTCGACCACACCCTGCTCAAACACGAGGCGACCGACGCCGATATCGCAGCCCTGGTCGCCGAAGCGGCCGACCTGGGTGTCTACGCGGTGTGCGTGTCGGCCTCCATGGTTCCGGTCGCGGTGCGAGCCGGTGCCGGCGTGCGGGTGGCCGGCGTGGCAGGTTTCCCGTCCGGCAAGCACCTCTCGGCGGTCAAGGCGCACGAAGCGGCCCTGGCCGTCGCCTCGGGCGCCTGCGAGATCGACATGGTCATCGATGTGGGGGCGGCGCTCGCCGGTGACATCGCCGCGGTGCGCGCCGATGTGCACGCCGTGCGCAGCGCGATCGGCGGCGCGGTGCTCAAGGTGATCGTGGAATCCGCGGCGCTGTTGACGCTGGCGGGCGAGCCCATCCTGACGCAGGTGTGCCGCGCCGCCGAAGACGGCGGCGCGGACTTCGTCAAGACCTCGACCGGGTTTCATCCGTTGGGCGGCGCATCCGTGCGGGCGGTCGCTCTGATGGCCGAGACCGTCGGGGGGCGGCTCGGGGTGAAGGCCAGCGGCGGCATCCGCACCGCCGCGGACGCGCTGGCGATGCTGGATGCCGGCGCCACCCGGCTGGGGCTGTCGGGCACCCGCGGAGTGCTCGACAGCCTGGGCTGAACTGTCCGGCTCCTCAGCGCGGCCCCTGCCGCGCATCGTCACCGGACGAGCTGTCCGGCTAGGCGCCCGCCGTCACAGGTTGGCGAAGCACGGGTCGTTGTTGTTGCCGGTTGGAATGCTGGCGTTCTGCGTCGAGAAGTGGCTCGCCACACCCGTATCGGTGACCTGCACGCTGTCGGCGTGGATACCCAGCGGGTAGTTCTTGGTCAGGTTCGAGGTGAAGTCGTCCAGCGTCGACTGCACGGACTCCTTGGGCATCGTGAAACCGAGCGCATTGAAACTGACGATCTGCAGCTGCAATCCGGTGCCCGACACCACCGGCTTGGCCGTGATGTTGTCCAACATCCCCTTCAGTTCGATGGTGCCGTCGGCGGGATGGGTGGTCACGGTGTTGGTGACGAACGGGCCCAGAACCGGGATCGCGTTCTGCACCGACTGCTTGATGCCGTCAGAGGTCCAGCTGATGGTGGCGTCCAGCGAGCCGATGGTGCCCTTCGAGTTGGCGGTGTCCTTGAGCCGGACGTCGTTGATGTTGATCGAGAGCTTCATGCCCTTGGCGTCGCGGATGTTGTTGCCCGCCGTCTGCACCGAGATGTTGGTGTAGTGCTTGGTCGCCTGCTGCCACAGCATCAGGGGCGTCACCCCGAAGGACGCGGTGGCCTGATCTTTGACCTCGCAGGCCACCGCCTGCGCGACCTTGCTGTCCGCGACGTGGCGCACGTACAGCTCCGCCCCGATGAGCCCGGCGATGATCAGCGCGAACACGATGACGAAGATCAACAGGACGGAGACCGGGTCGCGGCCGAAGCGGCGCTTCTTCTTCCCGTCCTCGTCGTCGCCGGGTTGAGTGGCCAGCCGCTCCGTCGGGCCGGCGGGCGGGGTCGGCGGCGGCGGGTAGCCGGGCTGCTGCATGTTCGGCTGCGGCGTCCCGAACCGCTCGGTCTGCCCGGGCGGGGGAGCCTGAGCGGGAGGCGGCGGCGGTACATGACCCGGACCGCCGGTGGTTATCCGCTCGGTCGGTCGCTCCGTGGGCGGCTGGCCGAAGGGCCCCTGGTGGGCGGGACGGCCCCACTGCGACGGGTCCGGGTTGGGTGGTCCTTGTGGGTTCGTCACCCGACCGATTCTGCCCTATCAACCTGAGCAAAGTCCGAGCGGTTGCGCAGGACCGCGATGCTCTCGCGGGCCTGGGTCACCCTGTCGACATCGATATCGGCCACCACCAGCTGCGGCTGCGGGCCGGCCGACGCGACGACCTCACCCAGCGGTGAGACGACGAGGCTGCCCCCGACACCGGTCGGCGCCCCCGACCCGGATCCGTGCGCGTCACCGGGATCCGCCTGACCGGCCGCCGCGACGTAACTCATCGAATCGAGCGCGCGGGCGCGGGCCAGCAGAGTCCACTGGTCGAGTTTGCCCGGACCCGCGCCCCAGGACGCGCACACCGCGATCACCTGGGCGCCGCGCCGGGCCAGCTCGGTGTAGAGGGCCGGGAAACGAATGTCGTAGCAAACGGTCAACCCGACCCCAACGCCGTCGACCGTGAACACCACCGGGTCGTGTCCCGGCGCGACGGTGCGGGATTCGGTGAAGCCGAATGCGTCGTACAGGTGGATCTTGTCGTAGTGGACCGAATCGCTCGGACCGGCCGCGATCAGTGTGTTTTTCACCCTCCCGTCGCCCGCCGGGGTGAACATGCCGGCGACGACGCTGATGTCGAGGTCGGCCGCGATGCGGCGCACGCCGTCGGCCCACGGCCCGTCGACCGGCTCGGCGACCGGGCCCAGCGGCACACCGAATCGGCACATCGTCGCCTCTGGGAACACCACCAGCTTCGCGCCCGCGTCGGCGGCCCGGTGACTGTACTGGCGCACCAGCTGCAGGTTTGCTGCCGGGTCGGCGCCGCTGAGGATCTGCGCCAAGGCGATTCGCATGAGGGCCAGCTTAGGCCGGGCAACGCGGATCAGGGCCGGTGCGTCTTGGCGATCCACTCCGTGGTGAACCGTTGTTCGGCGGCGACCAGTTCGGCCAGCCGGGCGCCGATGATGTTCTCCAACTTGCCGCCGATGATCGGGACGCGCACCTGGACGGTGGCGCGAAAGGTCAGCCGGGCGCCGCCGGTCCCTTCGATCGGCGCCAGGGCGGCGCTGCCGGCCAAGCTCACCGGCGCATCGACAATTGAACCCACGACCGACCCCGACGCCGAGCCGCCGGCGACCGGCCCCCACGTCTCCTCGCGCCGGATGCACAGGTCACCGCTGTGCAGCTGGGTGACCATTCCCGGGAGCTTGTCACTGCGGATCACCTGCAGTGTGACCACCTCGACGGTGTCCTCGGCACCGGACTCGCCGCCGACCCGCATGGACTCCAGCGTGGCGACGTCGACACCGGACCCGGCCAGTCTGGCCCGCCAGTAATCCGCATCGGTGAAGGCGCGGTGCACCTCGTCAACGCTGCCGTCGTAGTCGGCCGACAAGTCGAATGAACGCGGCATAGCAGGTCAGGCTACCGTTACGGGCCATGAAATCCAGCGGAGCCGGTTCGGAGTTCGCCGGCGCGCCGGTCACCGACGCGGCCCCGCTGGCGCCGCTGACCACGCTGCGGGTCGGGCCGACCGCGCGTCGCCTGATCACCTGCACCAGCAGCGAACAGGTGATCGCCACCTTGCGGCAGCTGGACGGCGAATCGCCTGGCGGGCAACGCGACTCGGTGCTGGTCTTCGCCGGGGGCTCCAACCTGGTGATCTCCGACGCCCTGACCGACCTGACCGCGGTGCGGCTGGCCAATGACCGCATCGCCGTCGACGGCAACCTGGTCCGGGCCCAGGCGGGCGCGGTGTGGGACGACGTCGTGGTCACGGCCATCGAGCACGGCCTCGGCGGGCTGGAATGCCTGTCCGGCATCCCCGGGTCGGCCGGGGCCACCCCGGTGCAGAACGTCGGGGCCTACGGCGCGGAGGTCTCCGACACCATCACCCGGGTCCGGGTGCTCGACCGGGCCAGCGGCGAGGTGCGCTGGGTGCCGGGCAACGCGCTGGGCTTCGGCTACCGCACCAGCGTGTTCAAACGTGGCGGCAATAAACCCGAAATCCGCTCTGTCGTACTGGAAGTGGAGTTCGCGCTGGACGCGTCCGGGCGCAGCGCGCCGCTGCGTTACGGCGAGCTGGCCGCCGAGCTGGGCGTCACCGTCGGCGAGCGGGCCGACCCGCGCGCCGTCCGCGACGCGGTGCTGGGTCTGCGGGCCCGCAAGGGCATGGTGCTCGACGCGACCGACCACGACACCTGGAGCGTGGGCTCGTTCTTCACCAACCCGGTGGTCGCCCCGGACGTCTACGAGCGGCTGGCCGCAACCGTCGACGGGCCGGTTCCGAACTATCCGGCGCCCGACGGGGTCAAGCTGGCCGCCGGCTGGCTGGTGGAGCGGGCGGGCTTCGCCAAGGGCTACCCGCATGACCCGACCGCCCGGTGCCGGTTGTCCACCAAGCACGCGCTGGCGCTCACCAACCGCGGCGGCGCGAGCTCCGAAGACGTGATTGCGCTGGCCCGCACCATCCGCGACGGTGTGCGGGCTGTGTTTGCCATCACATTGGTTCCCGAACCGGTCCTGCTCGGCTGCAGGCTGTAGCCGCAATTTTGCCGACGCGCACGCGGCCGCGATTTGGGGTGGCCGGGCCGCTCGGTTTTCCCCGGTATCTTTAACTTCCGTGACCCCGTCCAACGCCCCCCGGCCGGTCAACCGGCGTGCGGCTTTGGCGACCCTTGGACTGGGTGTGCTCGCGCCCAACGTGTTGGCGGCGTGCGGCGGCACCTCCGCGAAACAAGCCGAAAAGAAAGAGCAGCCCGCACCGCAGCTCAAGTACCAGCCGGCCAATGCGACGGAGAACGTGGTGCCGATCGCCCCGGTCAGCGTCGAGGTGAGCGACGGCTGGTTCCAGCACGTCACGCTGTCGAACTCGTCGGGCAAGGCCGTCGCGGGGTCTTTCAACCAGGACCGCACGGTGTACACGACCTCCGAGCCCCTGGGCTACGACCAGACCTACACCTGGAGCGGCTCGGCCGTCGGGCATGACGGCAAGGCGATCCCGGTGGCGGGCAAGTTCACCACGGTGGCGCCCACCAAGAAGATCGGCGGGGCATTTCAGCTGGCCGACGGCCAGACGGTCGGGGTCGCCGCCCCGATCATCATCCAGTTCGACTCGCCGATCAGCGACAAGGCCGCCGTCGAGAAAGCGCTCACCGTCACCACCACCCCGCCCGTCGAAGGCAGCTGGGCCTGGCTGCCCGACGAGGCCGCCGGTGCCCGCGCGCACTGGCGCACCCGGGAGTACTACCCCGCCGGCACCACGGTCAACGTCGAGGCCAAGCTCTACGGCCTGCCGTTCGGCGACAACGCCTACGGTGCCGAGGACATCTCGCTCAACATCCAGATCGGTCGCCGGCAGGTGGTCAAGGCCGAGGTCTCGTCGCACCGCATCCAGGTGATCCGCGACGAGGGCGTCATCATGGACTTCCCGTGCAGCTACGGCGAAGCCGACAAGGCGCGCAACGTCACCCGCAACGGCATCCACGTGGTGAGCGAAAAGTACGCCGATTTCTACATGTCCAACCCGGCCGCCGGTTACAGCCACGTGCACGAACGCTGGGCGGTCCGGATCTCCAACAACGGCGAGTTCATCCACGCCAACCCGGCCAGCGCCGGCGCGCAGGGCAACACCAACGTCACCAACGGCTGCATCAACCTGTCGACCGGCGACGCCGAGCAGTACTTCCAGTCGGCGATGTACGGCGACCCGGTCGAGGTGACCGGCAGCACCATCCAGCTCTCCTACTCCGACGGCGACATCTGGGACTGGGCGGTGGACTGGGACACCTGGGTGGCCATGTCCGCGCTGCCGCCGCCGACCGCGCGCCCCCCGTCGACGCAGATCCCGGTCACCGCGCCGGTCACGCCGTCCAACGCGCCGACGCTGTCGGGGACGCCGACCACGACCACCACCACGACCAGCTCGGCTACGCCCGGCGGTTGAACCTCGACGCGTTGGCCTGATCGCGCGGCTTCACGACGATCAGGTCCAGGTCGACGTGCGACGGCCGCGAGGCGACAAACCCGATCACCTCCGCCACGTCGTCGGCGACCAGCGGTGTGATGCCGGAGTAGACGGCGTCCGCGCGTTGTTCGTCGCCGTCGAAGCGGACCAACGAAAATTCCGTTTCGACCGCGCCCGGGGCGATCTCGGTCAGCCGCACCGGCTTGCCCAACAGCTCGCCGCGCAGCGTGCGGTGCAGCGCTCCCTGGGCGTGTTTGGCCGCGGTGTATCCGGCGCCGCCGTCGTAAACCTCAAGTGCCGCAACGGAAGTGACGGTGACGATCAGCCCGTCGCCGGAGTCGATCAGCTTGGGCAACAACGCGCGGGTGACCCGCAGCGTGCCGATCACGTTGGTCTCCCACATCCACCGCCACTGCTCGAGGTCGGCATCGGCGACCGGTGCCAGACCCCGGGCGCCTCCGGCGTTGTTGACCAACACATCGACGCGCTGCAATTTGCTCGCCATTGTTTCGATCGCCGCATCATCTGTGACGTCGGCCACAATCGCGGTACCACCGATTTCACTGGCCAGAGCCTCGATCCGGTCCGCGCGGCGTGCCACCGCGACGACGTGAAAGCCCTGCGCAGCCAGGTTGCGGGCGGTTGCTGCGCCGATACCGGAGCTGGCCCCGGTGACTACTGCGACCCGTTCATTCCTGCCAGTTTCAACCATCGAACCAACCTTAGTGAACGTGCTAGATTTTGCGTGTGCTCCTCAGCGCCCTGTCCAACACCACGACCACCGCGTGTCTTTGCGCGGCGGGTGCGTGTTGTTGCTGCGCACTTTGCCGCTCCTGACCCCAGCCAGGTGTGGCCAAGACGGCCAGCAAAAATCGGACAAAAGGACGCTCGTGCGCACCAATACCCTCACCCATACCCATCATTCGCCCAGCCGCGCCGTCGGGCACCTGCCCGGTCAAAAGGGTCACCGCGCGGTGCGCCGGCAAATTGTGCCGCCGGCGCTGAACATCCCCGACTCGGCGGCCGCTTCGGTCTTCCGGGCGGTGCGGCTGCGCGGCCCCGTCGGCCGTGACGTCATCGCCGGTGTCACCTCGCTGAGCATCGCCACGGTCAACCGCCAGGTCATCGCGCTGCTGGAAGCCGGCCTGCTGCGGGAGCGCGCCGACCTGGCCGTGTCCGGCGCGATCGGCCGCCCGCGCGTGCCGGTCGAGGTCAACCACGAGCCCTTCGTGACGCTGGGCATCCACATCGGCGCGCGAACCACCAGCATCGTGGCCACCGACCTGTTCGGCCGCACCCTCGACACGGTCGAGACCCCGACCCCGCGCAACCCGGCCGGCCCCGCGCTGGCGACGCTGGCCGACAGCGCCCGCCGCTACCTGCGGCGTTGGCATCGTCGGCGGCCGCTGTGGGTGGGCGTCGCCATCGGTGGCACCGTCGACAGCGCCACCGGGCAGGTGGACCACCCGCGGCTGGGCTGGCGGCAGGCGCCGGTCGGGCAGGTGCTGGCCGATGCGCTGGGCCTGCCGGTCTCGGTGGCCTCGCACGTCGACGCCATGGCCGGCGCCGAGCTGCTGCTGGGCATGCGGCGCTTCCTGCCCAGCTCACCGACCAGCCTCTACGTCTACGCCCGCGAGACGGTGGGCTATGCGCTGGTGATCGGCGGACGCGTGCACGTCCCGGCCAGCGGGCCGGGCACCATCGCGACCCTGCCGGCCCACTCTGAGCTGCTCGGCGGCACCGGGCAGCTGGAGTCCACCGTCAGCGACGAGGCCGTCGTAGCGGTCGCCCGCCAGCAACGCATCTTGCCGTTCGCCCCGGCGAATCGCGCCACCGGATCCGCCACCGGCATCGCCGACCTGCTCCGGGTGGCGCGGGCCGGCAACCAGCAGGCCAAGGACCTGCTCGCCGAGCGCGGCCGCGTGCTCGGTGAGGCGGTGGCGTTGCTGCGCGACATGCTCAACCCCGACGAGCTGGTGGTCGGCGGCCAGGCTTTCACCGAATACCCCGAGGCGATGGAGCAGGTGCAGGCGGCGTTCGTCGAACGCTCCGTGCTCGGCCCTCGCGACATCCGCCTCACCGCCTTCGGCAACCGCGTGCAGGAGGCCGGCGCGGGGACGGTCTCGCTGTCCGGGCTGTACGCCGACCCGCTCGGCGCGATGCGCCGCGCCGGGGCGCTGGACGCCCGGCTGCACGAGGTCGCTCGCGACGAGTCGTCCGCCTGACGCGACCGTATTGTCCAGCGCGCTTGGGCTGGCCGGTGAACCATCCTGTAAAGATGACAGGGTGCGCCACGATGACGTTGTCCGGCTGAATGAACCGCGCCGGGTCGCAGTGTTGGCGGTCCACACCTCACCACTGGCCCAGCCCGGCACCGGCGACGCGGGCGGCATGAACGTCTACGTGCTGCAGACCGCGCTGCACCTGGCGCGGCGCGGCATCGAGGTGGAGATCTTCACCCGCGCGACCGCCTCGGCCGACCCGGCGGTGGCGCGGGTGGCGCCCGGGGTGCTGGTCCGCAACGTCGTGGCGGGCCCGTTCGAGGGCCTGGACAAATACGACCTGCCGACCCAGCTGTGCGCGTTCGCGGCCGGTGTGTTGCGTGCCGAGGCGTCGCACGAACCGGGCTACTACGACATCGTGCACTCGCACTATTGGCTGTCCGGACAGGTCGGCTGGCTGGCGCGGGACCGCTGGGCGGTGCCGTTGGTGCACACCGCGCACACCCTCGCCGCGGTCAAGAACGCCGCACTGGCCGAGGGGGACTCACCCGAACCGCCGCTGCGCACGGTCGGCGAGCAGCAGGTCGTCGACGAGGCGGACCGGCTGATCGTCAACACCGACGATGAAGCCAACCAACTGATCTCGATCCACCACGCCGACCCGGCGCGCATCGACGTCGTCCACCCCGGAGTGGATCTCGACGTGTTCCGCCCCGGCGACCGCGGGGCCGCCCGCGCCGCGCTGGGGCTGCCGAGCGACGAAGACATCGTGGCGTTCGTCGGGCGGATCCAGCCGCTCAAGGCGCCCGACATCGTGTTGCGCGCCGCCGCGAAGCTGCCCGGGGTGCGGATCGTGGTGGCCGGCGGACCCTCGGGTAGCGGCCTGGCGTCCCCGGATGGATTGGCCCGGCTGGCCGCCGAACTCGGCATCGCCGAGCGCGTCACACTCCTGCCGCCGCAGTCGCGCCCCAACCTGGCCACATTGTTCCAGGCGGCCAATCTCGTTGCGGTGCCCAGCTATTCGGAGTCGTTCGGCCTGGTTGCCCTCGAGGCGCAGGCGTGCGGGACGCCGGTGGCCGCGGCCGCGGTCGGCGGGCTGCCGGTGGCCGTGCGGGACGGGGTGACCGGCGCGCTGGTGGGCGGGCACGACGTCGGGCACTGGGCGGACGCCCTGGGCCGGCTGCTGCGTTTGCCGGCCCCACAAGCCGACGCGATGAGCCACGCCGCCGCCGCGCATGCGGCCAGGTTCTCCTGGGATCACACCACCGACGCGCTGCTGGCCAGCTATCGGCGCGCGATCCGCGAGTACACCGCCGAGCGCCGCGGGGTGGGCGCATGAGCTCCGCCACCGTCGAGCGGGTCATCGAGGATGCTCTGCAGGCCAGTGGGCTGAACTACTCGAAACACGCTGGCGCACATGGGGGTCCGCCGGGACTGGTGGTGGAACTGCCCGGCGAGCGCAAGCTCAAGACCAACACCATCCTGAGCATCGGCGAGCATTCCGTAAGGGTGGAGGCGTTCGTCTGCCGCAAGCCCGACGAGAACCACGAAGGCGTCTACCGCTTCCTGCTCAAGCGCAACCGCCGCCTCTACGGCGTGGCCTACACGCTGGACAACGTCGGCGACATCTATCTGGTGGGCCGCATGTCGCTGGCCTCGGTCGACGCCGACGAACTCGACCGAGTGCTCGGGCAGGTGCTCGAAGCGGTGGATTCGGACTTCAATACGTTGCTGGAGTTGGGTTTTCGCTCGTCGATTCAGAAAGAGTGGGAGTGGCGGGTGTCGCGCGGTGAGTCGCTGAAGAACCTGGAGGCCTTCGCCCACCTGATCGGCGAAGACGACGATGCAGAGCGCGAAGCGCGATGAGGAGGAGTCGAGCATCAGACGACGAAGACGACGATGCAGAGCGCGAAGCGCGATGAGGAGGAGTCGAGCATCAGACGACGAAGACGACGCTGACGACCGCTGAATGAGTGCGTGAGAGACTAACCGGCATGGGAGACACCGCCACGCTGGTACTGCTGCGCCACGGCGAAAGCGAATGGAATTCGTTGAACCTGTTCACCGGTTGGGTCGACGTCGGCCTCACCGAAAAGGGCCGGACCGAAGCCGTGCGCAGCGGTGAGTTGCTGACCGAGCACAACCTGTTGCCCGACATCCTCTACACGTCGCTGCTACGCCGGGCCATCTCGACCGCGCACCTGGCGCTGGACGCCGCCGACCGGTTGTGGATTCCGGTGCGCCGCAGCTGGCGGCTCAACGAACGCCATTACGGGGCGCTGCAGGGGCTGGACAAGGCCGAGACGAAGGCCCGCTACGGCGAGGAGCAGTTCATGGCCTGGCGGCGCAGCTACGACACACCGCCCCCGCCCATCGAGAGGGGCACCCGGTACAGCCAGGACACCGACCCGCGCTACGCCAACATCGGCGGCGGTCCGCTGACCGAGTGCCTGGCCGACGTGGTGGCGCGCTTCCTGCCGTACTACACCGACGTCATCATCCCGGATCTGCGCAGCGGCAAGACGGTGTTGATCGCCGCGCACGGCAATTCTCTGCGTGCCCTGGTCAAGTATCTCGACGGGATGTCCGACGAGGAGGTCACCGGCCTGAACATCCCCACCGGCATCCCGCTGCGCTACGACCTGGACGCCGACCTGCGGCCGGTGGTGCCCGGCGGCACCTATCTGGACCCGGAGGCGGCCGCCGCCGGCGCCGCCGCGGTTGCCAACCAGGGGCGCGGCTGACCCGGGGGCGCCCGCGCCGTTTGGCGAGATAAAGGCCAATTCGCCAAACATCGCGTGAACGGGAGCGGAACACCTGTGGCGCAAGGTGTGACTTGTCCGATTTTGGCCTCGTTCCGCTAGGGCAGCGTTCAGGAAGATTTGTAGGATTTGCTATGTGACTGTGTTCTCGGCGCTGTTGCTCGCCGGGGTTTTGTCCGCGCTTGCGCTGGGCGCAGGTGTGCTGGTGGGGCTTCGGCTGGCACCGCGGGCGGTGCAGCGCCGCCAGCGGGTCGAGTGGACCGGGATCACCGTCGCGCAGATGCTGCAACGCATCGTGGCGCTGATGCCGCTGGGCGCGGCGGTGGTGGACGCCCATCGCGACGTCGTCTACCTCAATGACCGGGCCAAGGAGTTGGGCCTGGTGCGCGACCGTCAACTCGATGACGAGGCTTGGCAGGCGGCGCAGCAGGCCCTGACCGGCATCGACGTCGAATTCGATCTGCAGCCGGCCAAACGGGCGGGCGGCCGCTCCGGCCTCTCGGTGCACGGGCATGCCCGGTTGCTCAGCGAGGAAGACCGCCGGTTCGCCGTGGTCTTCGCCCATGATCAGTCCGACTACGCGCGAATGGAAGCGACCAGGCGCGACTTCGTCGCCAACGTCAGCCACGAGCTCAAGACCCCGGTGGGTGCCATGGCGCTGCTCGCCGAGGCCCTGCTGGCCTCGTCCGACGACTCCGAAACCGTGCGGCGGTTCGCCGAGAAGGTGCTCGTCGAGGCCAACCGGCTCGGCGACATGGTCGCCGAATTGATCGAGCTGTCCCGGCTGCAGGGCGCCGAGCGGCTGCCCAACGTCGTCGAGGTCGACGTCGATAAGGTTGTGGGCGAAGCGATTTCGCGTCACAAGGTGGCGGCCGACAACACCGATATCGAGGTCCGCACCGACGCGCCGAGCGGTCTGCGGGTGCTGGGCGACGAAACGCTGCTGGTCACCGCGCTGGCCAACCTGGTGTCCAACGCCATCGCGTATTCGCCGCCGGGCTCGCCCGTGTCGATCAGCCGCCGCCGCCGCGGCGAGAACGTCGAGATCGCGGTGACCGATCGCGGCATCGGGATCGCCCTGGAAGACCAGGAGCGGGTTTTCGAGCGGTTCTTCCGCGGGGACAAGGCGCGCTCACGCGCCACCGGCGGCAGCGGCTTGGGCCTGGCCATCGTCAAGCATGTCGCGGCCAATCACAACGGCAGCATCGGCGTGTGGAGCAAGCCCGGAACGGGATCGACGTTCACCCTTTCCATTCCGGCGGCCATGGCGTCTCATCAAGACGATGACGATGAGGAATCCGAGCAATCGCAGGGCCGCGACGTGCGGCCCACCCGCTCACAACGAGAGGAAGAACTAAGTCGATGACCCGCGCGTATGACGATGCAGTGGGGGTACCCCCAGCCGCGCAGCGGCCAGGGGGCCGCAGCGATGAGGAGGAATCGCGCCGATGACCAGTGTGCTGATCGTGGAGGACGAGGAGTCGCTGGCTGATCCGCTGGCGTTCCTGCTCCGCAAGGAGGGTTTCGAGGCCACCGTGGTGACCGACGGTTCGGCCGCGCTTGCCGAATTCGATCGCGGCGGCGCCGACATCGTGCTGCTCGACCTGATGCTGCCGGGAATGTCCGGCACCGACGTCTGTAAGCAACTGCGTGCGCGTTCCAGCGTGCCGGTGATCATGGTCACCGCCCGAGACAGCGAGATCGACAAGGTCGTGGGCCTCGAACTCGGTGCCGATGACTATGTGACCAAGCCGTATTCGGCGCGCGAGCTGATCGCGCGGATCCGGGCGGTGCTGCGCCGCGGCGGCGACGACGATTCCGAGATCAGCGATGGGGTGCTCGAATCCGGCCCGGTGCGGATGGACGTCGAACGTCACGTCGTTTCGGTCAATGGCGACACGATCACGTTGCCGCTCAAGGAGTTTGACCTTCTCGAGTATCTGATGCGCAACAGCGGCCGGGTGCTGACCCGCGGACAGTTGATCGACCGGGTGTGGGGCGCCGACTACGTCGGCGACACCAAAACACTCGACGTCCACGTCAAGCGCCTGCGGTCCAAGATCGAAGCCGATCCGGCCAACCCGGTGCACCTGGTGACGGTGCGGGGATTGGGTTACAAGCTCGAAGGCTAGCCCGACGGCTTCGTCTGCGGCGTGGTCGCCTGCCCGGCTACTCGGCGAGGCGAGTGGCCGGGTGCACCGCGATGAGCCCTAACTTGCTGCGGCGCTTGCACATTGCGGCCAGTTCCGCGTAGGCCTTCGCGCCCAGCAGCTCGCTGAGTTCGTCGGCCAGGCTCTCCCAGACCTGCTTGGCGCCGACATGGGCGGCCGGGTCGCCGGTGCAGTACCAGTGCAGATCGGCCCCACCGGAACCCCAACCGCGGCGGTCGTATTCGGTGACCCAGGTCTTGAGGATCTCGGTGCCGTCGGGCCGGGTCACCCATTCCTGGCTGCGACGGATCGGCAACTGCCAGCAGACATCGGGCTTCATGGTCAGCGGCGGCACGCCCAGCTTGAGCGCCTTGCTGTGCAGCGCGCAGCCGACACCGCCCGGGAAACCCGGCCGGTTCAAAAAGATGCACGCGTCTTTGTGCTTGCGGGTGCGGTACTGCGGTTGGCCGTCGTGCTCGTCGAGCTCCAGATATCCCTTGCGGCCCAACCCTTTTTCGCGAAATTGCCAATCGGCGTCGGTCAGTTTCTGCACCGCGTCGTCGAGGCGGGCGCGGTCGTCGTCGTCGGACAGGAACGCACCGTGTGAGCAGCACCCGTCGTCCGGGCGGCCTTCAACGGTGCCTTGGCAGGCCGGAGTGCCGAACACGCAGGTCCATCGGGACAGCAGCCAGGTCAGGTCCGCAGCGATCAGGTGCTCGGGGTTGTCGGGATCGTAGAACTCCACCCATTCGCGGGCGAAGTCCAGCTCGACCTCTCGTCCCGGTCCCGGGTGCGAATTCCCCACCAGTCCACGTTAGACCACTTTTCCGCCCATGCGAGGCGCGGACACTCGGGGCCCGTATGGCCCCGATCACGGCGGGTTGACCGGGTCGCGCAAAGCACCACCGCCAGGGCTTCGTTAGGTTGTTTGCGTGCGATTGGGCGTTCTAGACGTGGGCAGCAACACGGTGCACCTGCTGGTGGTCGATGCACACCGGGGCGGTCACCCGACGCCGATGAGTTCGACGAAAGCCACCCTGCGCCTGGCCGAGGCGACCGACAGCGCCGGCAAGATCACCAAGCGCGGCGCCGAGAAGCTGATCTCCACGATCGACGAATTCGCCAAGATCGCCGACAGTTCGGGCTGCGCGGAGCTGATGGCCTTCGCCACATCCGCGGTCCGGGACGCGGGCAACTCCGACGAGGTGCTGAGCCGGGTGCGCAAGGAGACCGGCGTCGAGTTGCGGGTGCTGACCGGGGTCGACGAGTCGCGGCTGACCTTCCTGGCGGTGCGCCGGTGGTACGGGTGGAGCGCGGGCCGCATCATCAACCTCGACATCGGTGGCGGCTCGTTGGAGATGTCTAGCGGCGTCGACGAGGAGCCCGAGGTCGCGTTGTCGCTGCCGCTGGGCGCCGGACGGCTGACCCGTGAGTGGCTGCCCGACGATCCGCCCGGCCGGCGGCGGGTGGCGATGCTGCGGGATTGGCTGGACGCCGAGCTCGCGGAGGCCAGCGTCAACATCCTCGAGGCAGGCAGTCCCGACCTGACGGTGGCGACATCGAAGACCTTTCGCTCGCTGGCGCGGCTCACCGGCGCGGCGCCGTCGGGCGCTGGACCGCGGGTCAAGCGGACGCTCACAGCAAACGGCCTCAGGCAACTCATATCTTTCATCTCTAGGATGACGACCGCTGACCGGGCAGAACTGGAAGGAGTGAGCGCCGAGCGGGCGCCGCAGATAGTTGCGGGCGCTCTGGTGGCGGAGGCGAGTATGCGAGCGCTGTCGATCGAATCGGTGGATATTTGCCCGTGGGCATTACGGGAAGGTCTCATCTTGCGCAAACTCGACAGCGAAGCCGACGGAACGGCCCTGATGGAGCCTTCGGTGCGCAATGCTGGAGGTCAGGTAGTTGATCGGAATCAGAACCGATCGAGAGGCGACAAACCATGACCGGACCGCACTCCGAGACCGAGAGCCCCGGCACTCGGCCCATCTCGGTGGCCGAACTGCTGGCCAGAAACGGAACCATCGGTGCCCCGGCTGTCACCCGGCGGCGGCGACGCCGGCGCGGCGACAGCGACTCGGTGACCGTCGCCGAGCTGACCGGCGACCTCCCGGTGATCCGCGATGACGACGACGAACCCGCCCGCAACGCCAACGAAGCCACCGACACGATCGACGCCGTCGAGCCGGACCCGCCCACTGAGACCGCCGCCCGGGACGCCGAGGCGGTCACCAAAGCCGAGTCGGTGACCAAAGCCGAGCCGGTGACCAAAGCCGAGCCCAAAGCGCCCTACTGGTCCGAGCCCGAGCCGCGCTGGCCCAAGTCACCGCCGCAGCCCAAGCGGGCGGCGGGCCCCGAGCGCAGCGAGTACCCGCGGCCGCTGCCCGACTCCGGCCCGGCCGGCTCGTCCGGCTCGGGCACCGGTTCCGGGGCCGAGGACATGAGCTTCGACCCGCTGGACCACTACGCCGATGTCCCGGTTGACGTCATGGACTCCGAGGTTCGCGAGGCCGAACCGGCGCTGGAGGATTCCGCGTACGTGCGTTCCTTCCTGCGGTCCGGGGATGCCGAGGACGACGAGGACGGATCGGGACCGTTGCCCGCCGGGGTGCTCAGCGATGACGAGCACCTGGATGTCGAGGACCGCCACGCGGACGCGGGCCCGGATGCCCACCCGGAGCAGGGCCGATTCGACGCGGTGTGGCGCGGCGGCGTGGTCGTGCTGCAGTCGATGCTGGCCGTCGCGTTCGGCGGCGGGCTGTTCGTGGCCTTCGATCAACTGTGGCGCTGGAACAGCCTGGTGGCGCTGGTGCTGTCGGTGCTGGTGATCCTGGGCCTGGTGGCCGGGGTCCGGGTGGTTCGCAAAACCGAGGACATCGCCAGCACGTTGATCGCGGTCGCGGTGGGTGCGCTGATCACCCTGGGACCCTTGGCGCTGTCGTTGCAGTCGGGCTAGCGGCACCGCAAACAGTGCGCCCAGCCATCAAAGTCGGCCTTTCCACGGCTTCGGTGTACCCGTTGCGGGCCGAAGCCGCCTTCGAGTACGCGGCCCGGCTCGGCTATGACGGCGTCGAGCTGATGGTGTGGGCCGAGACGGTCAGCCAGGACGTCGCCGCAGTCAAGAAGCTGTCTGAGCGCTATCGCATCCCGGTGTTATCCGTGCACGCGCCCTGCCTGCTGATCTCGCAACGGGTGTGGGGCGCCAACCCGATCCCCAAACTCGACCGCAGCGTGCGCGCCGCCGAACAGCTGGGCGCCCAGACCGTGGTCGTGCACCCGCCGTTTCGCTGGCAGCGGCGCTACGCCGAGGGTTTCTCCGAGCAGGTGGCGACGCTGGAAGCGTCCAGCGACGTGATGGTCGCGGTGGAGAACATGTTCCCCTTTCGGGCGGACCGGTTCTTCGGCGCGGGCCAGTCACTGGAACGGATGCGCAAACGCGGGGGCGGGCCCGGCCCGGCGATTTCGGCGTTCGCGCCCTCCTATGACCCGCTCGACGGCAACCACGCCCACTACACGCTGGACCTGTCCCATACCGCGACCGCGGGCACCGACGCACTGGACATGGCCGAGCGGATGGGAGCAGGGCTGGTGCATCTGCACCTATGCGACGGCAACGGTCTACCCGCCGACGAGCACCTGGTGCCCGGACGCGGCACGCAACCCACCGCCGAGGTATGCCAGATGCTGGCAGGCAGCCATTTCGCCGGGCACGTCATCCTGGAGGTGTCCACGTCCAGCGCGCGTTCCGCCGACGAGCGCGAAGATATGCTCGCCGAATCGCTGCAGTTTGCCCGCACGCATCTGCTGCGCTGACCACGCCAGGAGAACACCCGAACAACATGAGTGCCCTATTCACCACCGCAATGACGTTGCGGGAGGCCGGTTCAGGCGTCTTTGAGGGCGAGCTCGACAAGCGGTGGACCATCGGTCCCAAGGTGCACGGCGGCGCGATGCTGGCGCTCTGCGCCAACGCCGCGCGCACCGCCTGCGGGGCGCCCTCCGACGGGCTCGAATCGGTTCAGCTGCCGGTCCTGGAACCTGTCACCGTGTCGGCGAGCTTCCTGTGGGCGCCCGATCCCGGCCAGGTCGAGTTGGTGACCTCCATTCGCAAGCGGGGCCGTCGGATCAGCGTCGTCGACGTCGAACTGAACCAGGGGGACCGCACCGCGGTACACGCGGTGGTCAACCTCGGCCAGCCCGAGCACTGGCATCGGGACGGCTCGGACGGGGTAGCCCGACCCCTGCTGTCGGCCAACCCGGTGTTGGGCCTGATGGCGCCCGAGCCCCCGGACGACATCGAGCCGATCGGACCGGGGCACCCGCTGGCCGGCCTCGTGCACCTGGGGGAGGGCTGCGACGTGCGGCCGGTGTTGTCGACGATGGCGCCGCGCAGCGACGGGCGCCCGCCGGTGATCCAGATGTGGGCGCGCCCCCGCGGTGTGGCCCCAGACGCCCTGTTTGCGCTCATGTGCGGCGATCTGTCCGCGCCGGTGACCTTCGCCGTCGACCGCACCGGCTGGGCGCCCACAATCCAGCTCACGGCGTTTCTGCGGGGCCTGCCGGCGGACGGCTGGCTGCGCATCGTCGCCACCTGCACCGAGATCGGGCACGACTGGTTCGACGAGGATCACACCGTCGTCGACAGCCTGGGGCGCCTGGTGGTGCAGGCCCGTCAATTGGCATTGGTCCCTGCCGCTCGCTAGGACGCGCTGTCTGCGATGCTTTCCGGCATGGCAAGAATCGCGATCATCGGTGGCGGCAGCATCGGGGAGGCACTGCTGTCGGGTCTGCTGCGAGCGGGCCGGCAGGTCAAAGACCTGGTGGTGGTCGAGCGCGTTCCGGAGCGCGCCAAGTATCTGGCCGACACGTATTCGGTGCTGATCAGCTCGGTGTCCGACGCGGTGGAGAACGCGTCGTTCGTCGTGGTCGCGGTCAAGCCCGCGGATGTCGAGTCGGTGATGGCCGAGATCGCCCGTGCGGCCGCCGGGGCGGACAACGACACCGCCGAGCAGGTCTTCGTCACGGTGGCGGCCGGCATCACCATCACCTACTTCGAGTCGAAGCTTCCGGCCGGGACGCCGGTGGTGCGGGCGATGCCGAACGCGGCGGCCCTGGTCGGCGCCGGGGTCACGGCCCTGGCCAAGGGCAGGTTCGTCACCGCGCCACAGCTCGAAGGCGTCTCGGCCCTGTTCGACTCCGTGGGCGGCGTGCTGAGCGTTCCGGAGGGCCAGATGGACGCCGTCACCGCGCTGTCAGGCTCCGGACCGGCGTATTTCTTCCTGCTGGTCGAGGCCCTGATCGACGCGGGCGTCGCCGCGGGCCTGAGCCGCGAGGTCGCCGCCGACCTGACCGCGCAGACCATGGCCGGCTCGGCCGCGATGCTGCTCGAGCGCATGGACGCTGATCGGCAGCTGGGCGAGGCGGAGGCTTCGGGACCGCGGATGGACGCTACCGCGACGCAGCTGAGAGCGACAGTGACCTCGCCCGGCGGCACCACCGCGGCCGGCCTGCGTGAGCTGGAACGAGGGGGGCTGCGAGCGGCCGTGGACGCGGCCGTTCAGGCCGCCAAAATGCGCTCTGAGCAGCTAAGAATTACATCAGAGTAATCCAAGTTTTTTGAACTGATTGTCCCCCACCAGTACCAGTAACCCCATTAGTCCCGCTATTCTCCTCTTGTAAGCACGTGTGGGTGCCAGCGGAGGGGAAGCCGCTGGCATGCGCGTGCCTGACACGATTGGGTTGCGATGACGTCTAGTAACGGGCCATCGGCGCGAGATGCTGCAGGTAAGCCGCGGGACGCCAGTTCCGTCGACAGCCAGCAGGGCAGGACTCAGTTTCTCACCGTCGCTGAGGTGGCGGCGTTGATGCGGGTCTCCAAAATGACGGTGTACCGGTTGGTGCATAACGGCGAGTTGCCCGCGGTCCGGGTGGGCCGGTCCTTCCGGGTGCACGCCAAGGCCGTCCACGACATGCTGGAGACGTCCTACTTCGACGCGGGCTGACCTGAATCGGTGCCGCTTCCGGGCGGCACTCAGGCTCCGTGGTCACGCGGCGATCCGCCGACGCCGGTTTGGTGTTCGGTGCGTTCCGCCGGGTAAAGTGTCCGGGTCCAATCTTTGAAGCAGGTCACGGTCAGATAGCGGAGTTCATGGGTTCAGTAATCAAGAAGCGGCGCAAGCGTATGTCGAAGAAGAAGCACCGCAAGCTGCTGCGTCGCACCCGGGTGCAGCGCAGAAAACTCGGTAAGTAACCCCGTCCGCGGCATAGTGCCGCCTCCCTGGCCTGGCCGCTAGGCTGTTCGGGTGGATCCGTCGAATGGGGAGAACGCCGGGCCGGGCGACACCGCCGGCGACACCGTGCATTACCCCAAGGTCGTGCTGGTCACCGGGGCCTGCCGGTTCCTGGGCGGCTACCTGACGGCTCGGCTCGCGCAGAACCCGATGATCAACGGGGTCATCGCGGTGGATGCGATAGCCCCGAGCAAGGACATGCTGCGCCGGATGGGGCGCGCCGAGTTCGTCCGGGCCGACATCCGTAATCCCTTCATAGCCAAGGTGATTCGCAACGGCGACGTCGACACGGTGGTGCACGCGGCGGCCGCGTCGTACGCGCCGCGCTCCGGCGGCACCGCGGCGTTGAAAGAGATCAACGTGATGGGCGCGATGCAGCTGTTCGCGGCCTGTCAGAAGGCGCCCTCGGTGCGCCGGGTGGTGCTCAAGTCGACGTCCGAGGTTTACGGCTCGAGCGCTCACGATCCGGTGATGTTCACGGAGGACAGCACCAGCCGTCGCCCGTTCCGCAACGGTTTCGCCAAGGACAGCCTCGACATCGAGGCCTACGCGCGCGGATTGGGGCGGCGCCGGCCCGACATCGCCGTGACGATCCTGCGGCTGGCCAACATGATCGGTCCGGCGATGGACACCACGCTGTCGCGCTATCTGGCCGGCCCTTTGGTGCCAACGATGTTCGGCCGGGATGCGCGACTGCAACTGCTGCACGAGCAGGATGCGCTCGGTGCCCTGGAACGCGCGGCGATGGCCGGCAAGGCCGGAACGTTCAACATCGGCGCCGACGGCATCATCATGCTCTCGCAGGCGATCCGGCGGGCCGGCCGGATTCCGTTGCCAGTACCGGGATTCGGCGTGTGGGCCCTGGATTCGTTACGACGCGCAAACCGTTACAACGAAATCAGTCGTGATCAGTTTGATTACTTGAGTTACGGCAGAGTCATGGATACCAGTCGGATGCGATCAGAACTTGGTTTTCAGCCGAAATGGTCGACGGCGGAAGCATTTGACGACTACGTTCGCGGCCGAAGCCTGACTCCCATTATCGACCCGGATCGGGTACGCTCCTGGGAAGGTCGCGCCATATCCCTAGCTCAGCGCTTGGGTAGCCGAAATCCAATTCCGTGGGGTGGGGTCAGGTAGGAATCGTGGCGGGTGAAACCAGAGCGAATGTCATTCCACTGCATACGAATCGGGCTCGGGTAGCGGCGCGTCGGAGAGCCGATCAACGAGCAGACTCATCTCGCCAGCACCCCTCGTTACTGTCTGATCCGAATGGGCATGCCTCGGCCGAGCAGATCGCCGCGGTGGTTCGTGAAATCGACGAGCACCGCCGCGCCGCGGGGGCATCGTCGGCCGACGCACCGCTGAATGATCTGGCGCAGCGGGTCGCCTCGGTGGCCGGATTCCTCCGCCAGCGACTCACCGGCGACTACACCGTCGACGAGTTCGGCTTCGACCCGCACTTCAACAGCGCGATCGTTCTGCCGTTGCTGCGGCCGTTCTTCCGATCCTGGTTCCGGGTCGAGGTGAGCGGGATCGACAACCTGCCCGCCGACGGCGCCGGGCTGGTGGTCGCCAACCATGCCGGTGTGTTGCCGTTCGACGGGCTGATGCTGTCGGTGGCCGTGCATGACGAGCACCCCGCGCATCGCGAGCTGCGACTGCTCGCCGCCGACATGGTGTTCGATCTGCCCGTGGTGGGCGAGGCGGCCCGCAAGGCCGGGCACACCATGGCCTGCGCGACGGACGCGCACCGGTTGCTCGCCGCCGGCGAGCTCACCGCCGTGTTCCCGGAGGGCTACAAGGGGCTGGGCAAGCGCTTCGAGGACCGCTACCGGCTGCAGCGGTTCGGCCGGGGTGGATTCGTCACGGCGGCGCTGAAGACCAAGGCGCCGATCATTCCGTGTTCGATCATCGGGTCCGAGGAGATCTACCCGATGATCGCCGACGTCAAGCTGCTGGCGCGGCTGTTCGGGCTGCCGTACTTCCCGATCACGCCGCTGTTCCCGCTGGCCGGGCCCGTGGGCCTGGTTCCGCTGCCGTCGAAATGGCACATCGCGTTCGGTGAGCCGATCTACACCGACGACTATTCCGCCGCCGACGCCGACGACCCGATGGTCACCTTCGAGCTGACCGACCAGGTGCGTGAGACCATCCAGCAGACGCTGTACCGGCTGCTGGCCGGGCGTCGCAACATCTTCTTCGGCTGAGCCGCGCAAAAGGAAACGCCACCGCGGAAAGCCGCGATGGCGTTGACCTTTGACGAAGCCGACTACTTGACCATGGTGAACTGGCAGACGTTCGTGTAGCCGTCCCGGAACAGGTCCGAGCAGCCCCGCAAGTACTTCAAGTAGATGTCGTAGGTCTCCTGCCCCTTCAGGGCGATCGCCTCTTCCTTGTGCGCCTCCAGGGCATCCCCCCAGGCCGTCAACGTCGGAACGTAGTTCTTGCCGATGAAGTGATGGCGCTCGATCTTGAAACCCGCGTCAGTCGCGTACTTGTCGACCAGGTCGACCTGGGGCAACTTACCGCCCGGGTAAATCTCCTTCAGGATGAAGCTGATGAACCGCAGCAGGGTCATGTTCACCTGCAAGCCCATCGCTTTGCCCTCTTCGGCGGAGGGCACCACGATGGTGTGCAGCAGCATCCGGCCGTCGTCGGGCAGCAGGTCGTAGTACTTCTTGAAGAAGGTGGCGTAACGCTCGTACCCGGCGTCGCCGGCACCGTCGGCGAAGTGCTCGAACGCGCCCAGCGACACGATGCGGTCGATCGGTACGTCGCCGGGGAATTCCTCCCAGCCCTGGATCCGCACCTCCTTGCGGCGCGGGCTGTCCATTTTGTCGAACTCCGCCACGCAGTGGGCGTACTGGTTCTCGCTCAGCGTCAGGCCGATGACGTTGACGTCGTACTCGGCCACGGCGTGCCGCATGGTCGAGCCCCAGCCGGAGCCGATGTCCAGCAACGTCATGCCGGGCTCAAGGTTCAGCTTGTCCAGCGCGAGCTTCCGCTTGGCGTATTGCGCCTCTTCCAGCGTCTTGGTCAGATTCTGCGGGTCCGGGTTCTCGTCGAAGTAACCGCAGCTGTAGGTCATCGACGGGTCCAGCCAGAGCTTGAAGAACTCGTTCGACTTGTCGTAGTGCGACCGGACTTTCTCGACCGGCGGCTTCAGCTGCGTGCTTCCAGCTTCCCCCTGTGCAGACATTTACAAAGCCCCTAACTTTCCTGCGGATATGGATGCCACTGCCGCGGCGGTAGCTTCAACGTCCTCCTGGTTTGAGGACTCTCCCAGCATCGTGACGACACTCGTGACGATCGGCTTTCCATCGCCATCGGTCACTTCGCTGCGGATCTCCGCCAACACGGTGCCGTGGGACTCGATCACCGAGTCGAGGTAAGTGTCGAAGTACAGCCTATCGTGCGCCAGGATCGGCCGGTGGAACTTGAACTTCTGGTCGCGGTGAATGACCCGGGCGATGTTGATCGGAATGCTGAACTTGGTGAAGATCTCCAGCTGAACGCGGCGCCCCGCAATGGCGAGGAACGTCAGCGGCGCCACCATGTCGGGGTACCCCGCTTTCTCGGATTCCCGCTCGTCGAAGTGCGCCGGGTGGTCGTCCTTGATCGCCATCGCGAACTCACGGATCTTCTCGCGACCGACCTCGAAGTAATCAGGTGCGCGGTAATGGCTGCCGATAAGTCCTTCGGCTTCCTTGGGGACCGTCATGGCGATATGCCCTCCGCTCGATTGTGTGTCAGCGGCGCAGCTTATCAGCGTGATTGCCGCCGAGAGGCCAGCGCAGCCAGCGCACCACCGGCTGCGCCCAGCGCCAGCGCCGACGGCACCCCGATCCTGGCCGCCTTTCGAGCGGTGCGGAAGTCGCGAATCTCCCAGCCACGCTCCCTGGCCAGGGCGCGCAGCCGTGCGTCGGGATTGATGGCGACCGCGGTGCCGACCAGCGACAGCATGGGCACGTCGTTGAAGCTGTCCGAGTAGGCGGTGCAACGTTTCAGGTTGAGCCCCTCGCGAATCGCCAGCGACCGGACCGCGTGCGCCTTGCCCGTGCCGTGCAGGATGTCGCCGACCAGTCTGCCGGTGAAGACACCGTCGACCGATTCCGCGACCGTGCCCAGCGCGCCGGTCAGGCCGAGCCGATGGGCGATGGTGGCGGCGAGCTCGTAGGGCGTGGCGGTGATCAGCCAGACCTGCTGCCCGGCGTCCAGATGCATCTGGGTGAGTTCACGGGTGCCGGGCCAGATCTTGTCGGCGATGATCTCGTCGTAGATCTCCTCGCCCAGGGCGACCAGCTGTTCGACCGAGCGGCCCTCGATGAAGGCGAGCGCCTTGCGCCGGCCGGCGGCGACGTCGTTGCTGTTTTCCGTCCCGAGAATCTGGAACTTGGCCTGCGCGTAGAGGAATCCGAGCACGTCGCGATAGGTGAAGTAGTTGCGGGTGGCCAGCCCGCGTCCGAAATGCACCGCCGACGAGCCCTGCACGAGCGTGTTGTCCACGTCGAAGAAGGCGGCGGCGGTCAGGTCGATCGGCGGTTGGGGGCGGTCCTGCGAGGCGGCGGCTTCCTGCATGCCCTCGATCGCGCGGGCGGCGCTGGCGTCGGCGGCCAGCGACTCCGGGTCGACGTAACCGGTGTGGTCCGCGTTGCCCGGGTCAGAGGAAGTCATCGTCAAACCTCCTAGATCGCTGTGTTGCCTGGCGACCCAGCGGGTGCCCGACCTTCAACCCTATCGGGCTGATGACGGCCGGGCGCTGACGTGTCCCGGGCTGGTGGAGCGGGCCCTACTCCCTCCGGCGTGGGACCTGAGCGGTGACGTTGTCCGGCATGCCCTCGAGCAGTGCGGCAGTCAGTTCATCGAAAGACAGCGCGAGGACTTCCATGTTGGTTTGTTCGGCAATCGCTATGCACACTCACCACGATGCAACGATCCGATGCAGGAATGCGGGAAATGCGGTGAGGCCTAGATGCCGCTACTGATCAACGACGCTATACCGAAAATTCGTCTAAGCTTTCTTGTTGGGGTCATACTCGGTCCCAGAGATATCATCCCAAAATTTCGGCGAAACGTTTATTTTTCGGTCCCCTGGAGCAACAGCGTCGACTTTGGCCTGAAATTCGTCGAAGCCCCGTCTTGCGCGCGCTAATTCTTCTTCTGTGGGCGCGGTGACACCAGCTTCTTCTGGTGTCGAAAAAGTCTTGCCAGCAATCTTTTTGCTCATTTAGACTCCCGTCAGGATCTCAAGGTGAGAGCGGAATAGCCAGTCAGCGTTCGATCATTTCAATAATCGTCCTACCTGTCTTAGGATCTATTGTCTTGCTTACGACATAAAATTTTGACCCGGCTGGAAACAATACTTCTTGCTCACCTGGAAACATCGACACGGAAGAAACATCTCGTCCTGTAGTCGACCAGATTCTGAACTCGGTGTTTCCGGCGAAAGTAGGTGACAGAGCTACAGTATGGTCCGTTGACGTGCTAGTGAAGGCAGCCTCCGTAATTACTTCGCCGGGCCGGTACTGTTCGAGCACATCGGCCGGCAGGTTTGTGCCGCGGACTACGGCGCCTTCATACATCGGAAGTTTCTCCAACGCTTTGTGAAGTGCGTCAACACGGTCCTGTTGAGATGCGTCCAACGCGCCTTCCCTAAGGGCAGAATTCAGGTCTTGGTATCCGGGCCCAGTGTAGTGAGCGAGCGCGGCCAGATCATCCGAGTTAAGCGGGTGCAGTGGTAAATGGTGATTGCTGCTGTTGTCCGTATCCGGGTGGTGCGCTCCGTGGCCGTTGGGCTCTTTCGGGTCGCCGTCGGGCGGCTTATGGGCACCGCCGTCGGCGGGCGGGTGTGGGTCCCCGCCATTGCCGGGCGGGTGTGGGTCCCCGCCGCGCGGCTCACCGGGATGGGTGGGTGGCTCGCCACCGTGGGGAACCTCACCCAGGCCGGGAGGTGCTTCGGCGGGGATCCCGCCGAACGTCGGGGCAGACGCCGGCGTCGGCAGGTGCGGCGCAGCCGCGTGTGCGTGAGCGGGGACGGGCTCGGGTGGTTTCGCATCGGGTAACGCGGTGTCTCCCGCATGCGCAGCCACCGGCGCCCTACCGCCGGGCGCGGCCGGCGCCGCGGTCGGTTTGGGCGGCTCCGCGGTCGGTCTGGGCGGCTCCGCGGCAGGCGGCTTCTCGACGGGCGGCGGCTTGGACTCGGTGGTGCTGTGCGGCAGCGGACCGTCCGCGGGCAGCGGCGCCGGCTTGCCCGACGGCCCTGGCTTGCCCGCGGCTGCGGGTGCCGGTTGGCGCGATTCCGGCGGCTTGGGGGCGGCCGGGGGTGGTTCCGCCGCAGGCTTGACCGACGGCGGCCTGGGAATTTCAGGCGGCTCCCTCAAGCCTTTGAGAGCATCGGCAGCACCGTGCCCGACCTTTCCCAGCTTGGCCAGCGGCCCACCGGGGAGAGCCAGAGTTGCCACGTCGAAGATGGATTTTCCGAGGGCTTCGGCGGGGTTCTTGCCCCACTCGTCCCAGTGGGTGACGTCCTTACCCAGCGCTTTCCACGAATCGGCGACTCCGGGCCCTCCGTCGGGCCCCAAGCCGACGAGCGTCCCGGCCCCGGTAACCATGCCGCCCATGGTTTCGCCGTAACCCTTCGGGTCGAGCACGGCGTGGAATTGGCTGATGTCGTACAGCCCTTTGAGCAGATCCCACCCTTCGACGCCAACGCCTTTGAACGTCTGGCCCACCTGATTGAGTGCCTTGCCCACCGGGGTGCCGTGCAAAAAGTGGTCCCACTCTTTGTCCGCCCAGTGCGCCATATCCTTTGCGGCGGTGGCGGCCTCGGACACGGTGGTCTTGATCTGGTCGGCGAGCGTATCGGCTTCCTGGGCGAAGCTGTCCACCACCGTTTTGATGTCGTCGGCGATTCTTTTGATCTCGTCTTCGTCTTCGTCGGTCAGCAGGTCCCAGACCTCTTTGATCCCGGTCAGCGGATCGCAGATGCGCGACAACAGATCCAGGATGGCCGCATGGACCTTGTCGATCTTGGCCGCGTAGCTGTTGAGTTGCGCGGCGATCGTTTGGCATTGCCGTGCAACGCTGGTGGTGGCGCCGGTCGCATCGGCCAACGCTTTGTTGATCGCCGCGGCCTCGGGAATCTGCTGCGCTGCAATGGCAGCCATCGTGCCGCCGCCTGCCGCGGTCTCGGTCGTCATGAAGTTCACGCCCGCGGTCGTCCACGCCGCGGCGGCGGCACGCAACTTCGCCGAATCGCCGGTGGGCCAGATCATTCCGATATACGGCGCGACCCAGCTCCAGCCCGCCGGGGCGCTACTGCCGGCGCCGACGGCCGACGGCGGTGCAGCCCCGACAGTCAACGGCGCCGTGACCGGCGGTGTCGGCAGGCTCTCCCGGCCCGCGACATCCGACATCGCCTCGGCCAGCGCATAGTTGAGCGCCGACATCCGCACGCCGTCGCCGATGCTGCACAGCCCATTGCGGGTTCTGGTCATCGCCTCGATCACCTTTGCCGCCGCGCCGTCGTATGCGCGACCCAACGCCGCGCCGACCGGATCGTCACCGGCCATGCCGGCGCTGCCGGCCAGCGCCGTGGTCAAGCCCGAGATCACCGATCCCAACGAAACACCGGTGGCCAGTACGGTGCCACCGGCGCGGTCTAGGGCAGTCGGGTCACACGCCAGCGGCGCCATGCGTTCACGACCACATACCGAGATTCGTGGACATCGCCCCGGTGTAGTTGCCGTGCGCGGTCGTGGCCGCCTTCTCCAGTTGCGCCAGCGCTTGGCGCATCATCGCCTCGCCGCGCACCCAGTGTTGATGCGCCTCGGCGTGAGCCGCTGCGGCATCACCCGTCCACGAGGTGTGCAATCGCGTTACGCGAGAATCGATTTCAGTGATCATGTCTTCGGCATAGCGTTGAAACGCCGCCATCCGCTGCACCGCGTCGGCCAACGCCTGCGGGTCGACCCGAAACGCCTCAGCCACCACGCACCGCCCGTTCCGCCTCGGCGGACCCGGCCTCGTTGCTTTGATACGCCCCGCCGGCCTGGCCCACCAGATGTGCCAGCATCGACAACCCGAGCTCGACCTCGCGGGCGCCCCGGTGCCACAGCTCCCACGCCGACCCATACGCGGAGCCCGCCGCACCCTGCCAGCCACCCAGCATCTGGCCCACCTGATCGTCGAGCTGGGAAAGCTGGGCCGAAAGCTGCTCGGCCGCACCGCTGAGCGAGACGGCAGCGCCCTGCATCGCGAGGGGATCGACCCGCAGCGTCTCGTCGGCCATAGGCGGAACATAACGCCTGGTATATGGGCCCACAAGTCACCGATGACACACTGGTGCCCATGACTGACGCGACCCGGCGGCGGGTGGAACTGTTGACCCGCGACGGGTGCACCATCTGCGAAAGCGTCCACGCCCGATTGGCCGAACTGGCCGGCGAGCTCCGCTTCGAGTTGTCGACGACCGACGTCGACGCCGCCGCCGCGGCGGGCGACACCGCGCTGCGGGCCGAGTTCGGCGACCGGCTGCCGGTGGTCCTGCTCGACGGCCGCGAACACAGCTACTGGGAGATCGACGAGCCCCGGCTGCGGGCGGACCTCGCCACGTGACCAGGGCGACCGTCCGGCGCAGTGACGTCGGTCAATTATTTGGTAGCCCAGCTGATAAACGTTTACCGTGGACAGCAGTTCAGTTACTGGAGGAAGCAAGGGAGCTGGCCAGGTGATGCTGCCGTGAGCGTCTTGCTCTTCGGGGTTTCGCACCGCAGTGCGCCGGTCTCCGTCCTGGAACAACTCAGCATCGACGAGGCCGATCAGGGCAAGATCGTCGACCGGGTGTTGCAATCGCCGCTGGTGACCGAGGCCATGGTGCTGTCCACCTGCAACCGGGTCGAGGTCTACGCCGTGGTGGACGCGTTCCACGGCGGATTAGCGGTGATCGGGCAGGTGTTGTCGGAACAGTCCGGCATGTCGATGGCCGACCTCACCAAGTACGCGTACGTCCGATACAGCGAGGCCGCCGTCGAGCACCTGTTCGCGGTCGCCAGCGGGCTGGATTCCGCGGTGATCGGCGAGCAGCAGGTGCTCGGCCAGGTCCGGCGCGCCTACGCCACCGCCGAGACCAACCGCACCGTCGGCCGGATACTGCACGAGCTGGCCCAGCGCGCCCTGTCGGTGGGCAAGCGGGTGCATGCCGAAACCGCCATCGACGCCGCCGGCGCCTCGGTGGTGTCGGTCGCGGTGAACATGGCCGAACGCCGGCTGGGCCGGTTGTCGGGCAAGACCGCGGTCCTGGTCGGCGCCGGGGCGATGGGCGCCCTGGCCGCCGCGCACCTCTCCCGTGCCGGCATCGGCCACGTGCACGTGGTCAACCGGTCGCTGTCCCGGGGTCAGCGCCTGGTCCGCAAGATCCGCAGCGGCGGTGTGCAGGCCGACGCCCTGCCCTTGGATCGCCTGGCCGACACCCTGGCGGGTGCCGACGTCGTGGTCAGCTGTACCGGGGCGGTGACCCCGGTGGTCTCGCTGGCCGACGTGCACCACGCGCTGGCCGCCGCGCACCGCGACGAAGAGACGAACCCCCTGGTGATCTGCGACCTGGGCATGCCGCGCGACGTCGACCCGGCGGTGGCGGGACTGCCCGGCGTGTGGGTCGTCGACGTGGACCGCGTACAGCACGAGCCGTCGGCCCACGCCGCGGCCGCGGACGTCGACGCCGCCCGCACCATCGTCGCCACCGAAGTTGCTGCCTATCTGGCCGGGCAGCGGATGGCCGAGGTCACGCCGACGGTCACGGCGTTGCGTCAGCGCGCCGCCGATGTGGTCGAAGCGGAACTGCTGCGCCTGGACAACCGGCTGCCCGGGCTGGAAAGCGCCCAGCGCGAAGAGGTGGCCCGCACCGTGCGGCGGGTGGTGGACAAGTTGCTCCACGCGCCGACCGTGCGGATCAAACAGCTCGCCAGCGCGCCCGGCGGTGACAGCTACGCCGAGGCGTTGCGGGAACTCTTCGAACTTGATCAGACCGCGGTCGATGCCGTGGCTGCCGGCGAATTGCCGGTCATTGCAACCGGATTCGACGCGGGTATTCCGCAGCAAACCGCCGAGTAGGCGATTGGCGAACGTGATCCGGATAGGCACCCGGGGCAGCCTGTTGGCCACCACCCAGGCCGGAGTCGTCAGGGACGCTTTGATCGCGCTGGGGCATCCGGCGGAGCTGGTGACCATCACGACGGCCGGGGACCGCTCGTCGGGGCCCATCGAGTCGCTCGGGGTGGGTGTCTTCACCACCGCACTGCGCGAGGCCATGGAGGAGGGCCGTGTCGACGCCGCGGTGCACTCCCATAAGGACCTGCCCACCGCCGACGATCCGCGGTTTGCTGTGGCGGCCATACCGCTGCGCAACGACCCGCGCGACGCGGTGGTCGCACGGGATGGACTGGTGCTCGCGGAGTTGCCGGCCGGTTCGCTGGTGGGCACCTCCTCGCCGCGGCGGGCCGCGCAGCTTAGAGCATTGGGTCTCGGTTTGGAAATTCGCCCCCTACGAGGCAACCTAGATACCAGGTTGAACAGGGTAAGCAGTGGTGATCTCGACGCGATCGTGGTAGCCCGGGCGGGACTCGCCCGGATCGGTCGCCTCGACGATGTCACCGAGACGCTAGAGCCGGTGCAGATGTTGCCAGCACCGGCTCAGGGTGCGCTCGCCGTCGAATGCCGCGCCGGTGACAGCCGGTTGGCGGCAGTCCTGGCGGAACTGGACGACGCCGACACGCGCGCGTCGGTCACCGCGGAGCGAGCCCTGCTGGCCGAACTGGAGGCCGGTTGCTCCGCACCGGTGGGCGCGATCGCCGAAGTGGTCGAGTCCATCGATGAGGAAGGCCGGATCTTCGAAGAGCTGTCGCTGCGCGGCTGCGTGGCGGCGCTGGACGGGTCCGACGTGATCCGCGCGTCTGGTATCGGCAGTCCCGATCGGGCACGGGAGCTAGGGCTTTCGGTGGCCGCGGAGCTGTTCGAGCTGGGCGCGCGAGAGCTGATGAGCCAAGCGCGGCAAAACCCGCCGCAAGGAAATTAAATGCGAGTTACCTGGGAGCGACAATGACGACGCGAGGGCGTAAGCCGACACCCGGCCGCATCACGTATGTGGGCTCGGGCCCCGGTGACCCGGGATTGCTGACGACCCGGGCCGCCACGGTGCTGGCGAACGCGGCCCTGGTGTTCACCGACCCCGACGTGCCTGAGCCGGTGCTGGCCCTGATCGGCAAAGACCTGCCACCGGTTTCCGGGCCGGCTCCGGCCGAACCGGTTGGCACGAACGGCGACGGCGGTTCCGACCAGGGCATGGTGCAGCCGGCGGTGATATCCGGTGGCCCCGACATCCGTCCGGCGCTCGGCGACCCCGCCGACGTGGCCAAGATCCTGACCGCCGAGGCTCGCACGGGCATCGACGTGGTGCGGCTGGTGTCCGGCGACCCGCTGACGGTCGATTCCGTCATCACCGAGGTCAACGCCGTCGCACGCAGCCACCTGCATTTCGAGATCGTGCCCGGACTGGCCCCCAGCGATGCCGTACCGACGTACGCGGGGCTGCCGCTGGGCTCGTCGCACACGGTTGCCGATGTGCGCGACCCACACGTGGATTGGGAGGCGTTGGCCGCGGCACCCGGTCCGCTGATCCTGCAGGCCACGTCGTCGCACCTGGCTGATGCGGCGCGCACCCTGATCGAGCACGAGCTCGCCGAGACCACCCCGTGCGTGGTGACCGCGCACGGCACCACCTGTCAGCAGCGTTCCATCGAAACCACGCTGCACGGCTTGACCGACTCCGCGGTGCTGGGCGGCACCGACCCCGCCGGCCCGTTGACCGGACCGCTGGTGGTGACCATCGGCAAGACGGTGGCCAGCCGGGCCAAGCTGAACTGGTGGGAGAGCCGTGCGCTGTACGGCTGGACCGTGCTGGTGCCGCGCACCAAGGATCAGGCCGGCGAGATGAGCGAGCGCCTGACCTCTTACGGCGCCCTGCCGATCGAGGTGCCGACCATTGCGGTCGAGCCGCCGCGCAGCCCGGCTCAGATGGAAAGGGCCGTCAAGGGATTGGTCGACGGCCGCTTCCAGTGGGTGGTGTTCACCTCCACCAACGCGGTGCGTGCGGTGTGGGAGAAGTTCGGTGAGTTCGGTCTGGATGCGCGCGCGTTCTCCGGAGTGAAGATCGCGTGTGTGGGCGAGTCGACCGCCGACCGGGTCCGGGCGTTCGGGATCAGCCCCGAACTTGTACCGGCCGGCGAACAGTCCTCGCTTGGGCTGCTTGACGACTTTCCGCCCTACGACAGCATTTTCGATCCGGTCAACCGGGTGCTGCTGCCGCGCGCCGACATCGCCACCGAGACGCTGGCCGAGGGTCTGCGCGAACGTGGTTGGGAGATCGAGGATGTCACCGCCTACCGGACGGTGCGGGCCGCGCCGCCCCCGGCGGAGACACGGGAAATGATCAAGACCGGCGGCTTCGACGCCGTGTGCTTCACGTCGAGCTCCACGGTGCGAAACCTGGTCGGCATCGCGGGCAAGCCGCACGCACGGACGATCATCGCCTGCATCGGGCCCAAGACCGCCGAGACCGCAGCCGAATTCGGTCTGCGGGTGGACGTCCAGCCCGAGACCGCCGCGGTTGGCCCGCTGGTCGACGCGCTGGCCGAACACGCCGCGCGGTTGCGCGCCGAGGGTGCGCTGCCACCGCCGCGCAAAAAGAGCCGCAGGCGCTAGTGCCGGTCGGGGGTTACCCGCGGCAGCGCCCGCGCCGGCTTCGCACCACTCCGGCATTGCGCCGCTTGGTGGCGCAAACATCCTTGGAGCCAAGGCATTTGGTGTTGCCGATGTTCGTCGCCGACGGCATCGACGAACCACGGCCGATCGCTTCGATGCCGGGCGTGGTGCAGCACACCCGTGATTCGTTGCGCAGCGCGGCCGCCAGCGCCGTCGCCGCCGGGGTGGGCGGGCTGATGCTGTTCGGCGTGCCCCGCGATGAGGACAAGGATCCGATCGGGTCGGCCGGCACCGACGCCGACGGCATCCTCAATGTCGCCCTGCGGGACTTGGCCAAGGACCTCGGTGAGGCCACCGTACTGATGGCCGACACCTGCCTGGACGAGTTCACCGACCACGGGCACTGTGGCGTCCTCGACGACCGGGGCCGGGTCGACAACGACGCCACCGTGGGCCGCTATGTGGAACTGGCTGTGGCACAGGCTGAATCGGGCGCTCACGTGGTGGCGCCGAGCGGCATGATGGATGGACAGGTGGGTGCGATCCGCGACGGGTTGGACGGCGCGGGCTTCAGCGACGTGGCGATTCTGGCCTACGCCGCCAAGTTCGCCTCGGTGTTCTACGGCCCGTTTCGGGAGGCGGTCAGTTCCAGCCTCTCCGGCGACCGGCGCACCTATCAGCAGGAGGCCGGCAACGCCCGGGAGGCGCTGCGCGAGGTCGAGCTCGACCTTGACGAGGGTGCCGACATCGTGATGGTCAAGCCGGCGATGAGTTATCTCGACGTGGTCGCGGCCGCGGCCGACGTCTCGCCCGTTCCGGTCGCCGCCTATCAGGTGTCGGGTGAATACGCGATGATTTGCGCTGCGGCCGCGAATAATTGGATCGACGAACGGGCCGCGGCGCTGGAGTCGCTGACCAGCATCCGGCGCGCCGGAGCCGATATCGTTCTCACCTATTGGGCCGCGGATGCGGCAAGGTGGCTCTCGTGAGATGGGGCTTGGGATGACTACCGGCAGCGACACCGCACCCAAGCCGTTGTTCTACGAACCCGGGGCCAGCTGGTGGTGGTTGGCGTGCGGCCCGGCCGCGGCGGTCGCCATGGTCTTGATCGAAATCTGGAGCGGCGCCCCGGTGTCGCTGGTGGTCCCGGCGATCTTCTTGGTGCTCGTGTCGGCGTTTCTGGGGATACAGGTGAAGGCCGCCCGGATCCACGTCTCGGTCGAGCTCACCGAAGATGCGCTGCGCCAGGGCACCGAGACGATCTTGGTCCGCGAAATCGTCAAGGTGTATCCGGAGCCGGACAATCACGAAGCCTCCGGGAAAGAGCTGGCGCGGTGGCAGTCGGCCCGGGCCCTGGGCGAGCTGGTCGGAGTGCCGCGCGGGCGCGTCGGCATCGGTCTCAAGCTCACCGGCGACCGCACGGCCCAGGCCTGGGCGCGTCGTCATCGTCAGCTGCGCGCGGCCCTTACCCCGCTGGTCCAGGAGCGGGTCGAGCCCAGCCGATCGATCGACGGAGACCGCGAAGACGACGCCGGGAGTGCGCAGTGAACGCCCGCCACCGCGCGATGCTCGAGCTCGTGCTGGCCTGCGCCGCGCTGGTGTGCTCGGGACTGACGTGGGTGCACTCGCATCATGTGGTGGGCGTGGCGCCGATCGCCGACGGCCAGCCCTCCACCACGTCGCTGGTCTACGACCCGCAGCTACTACTGCTGACGTTGGTGCTGTTGACGAGCGCCGGCGTACTGGCCGTCATCGGGGCCACAGGGCTGCGGCGCGCGCGCTCGGACGCTAAGACGGCTTCCTGACGAGCGGCAATGCCATCCGGCGGCGCAGCACGATGGCGTCGGCCCGATCCTGCAGCGCCTCGTGAACCGAGCGCATGAGCGGAAAACTGGCGTCATGGCCGGTGTCGTCCAGCACCTGGGTCACCGCTGAGCTGGCGACCAGGGTCCAATCCACCCCGGCGGCGCGACAATCGGCATCGAACGCATACAGCAGCGAAATGCCGGCCTCAGCAAATTCGTCGACGTCCGCCACGTCGAGCACCACGGGGTTTTCTCCGAGCGTGAAGCGCGCGATGTGGTCGCTGATGCGGTCGACGTTCAGGTCGTCGATCTCGCCGCGAATGTGCACCACCGTCGCCAGGTGGCGGGAGTGCGCCCGGACCTGTGCACCGTCGCAGTCGAACACGCAGTTGTCCTGGCCGGTCCGACCGCCTGCGATCGTCATGAAGACCCCTCACTCGCCGTGGCGCTCGCGCTGTCTTCGGGGGCGCCTCCACGCTCACCAAAGGGCGTATATGACGTTAGGCCGCAAGCCTAAGGGGACCGGAAGCCGTGTCTAACGCTTTGCTAAGAAGCGAGCGGGAGGTTGCCGCACCCGGCGGATTTAGCAAATGCTTGGCGGTGTATCGGGCAATTCGATTACCCCGGAACGCCGTTTGCCACACCTCAACCGTCCCCGCATGCCGTCGGTTGCGCTGCTAGGCTGCCTAGGCTGCCGGTTTCTGGTCGGGGGGCTTGTGAAAAGGCGAGATGTCCCGTCCAGCCGAAGTGACGGCGGAACGAAACAGCAGGATTCGGACGGGAAGAGCAGCGTGCGGGGCGCAGAGATCAAGGGCGAGATTACCGCCCTGACGGGGCTCCGTATCGTCGCCGCGCTCTGGGTGGTGCTGTTCCACTTTCGGCCGATGCTCGGCGACCTGTCGCCCGATTTCCTCGAGAACCTCGCACCGGTGCTCAATTGCGGCGCCCAGGGCGTCGACCTGTTCTTCATTCTCAGCGGGTTCGTGCTGACCTACAACTATCTCGACCGGATGGGCAGATCCTGGTCGACCCGCGCAACCCTGCACTTCCTGTGGCTGCGCCTGGCCCGGGTGTGGCCGGTATACCTGGTCACGTTGCACCTCGCCGCCCTGTGGGTGATCTTCACCCTGCACGTCGGTCATGTGCCGTCGCCGGACGCCGCTTCGCTCACCGCGATCAGCTACGTGCGCCAGATCCTGTTGGTGCAGTTGTGGTTTGTGCCGTTCTTCGATGACTCGAGTTGGGACGGGCCGGCCTGGTCGATCAGTGCGGAGTGGCTGGCCTACGTGCTCTTCGCGGTCCTGGTACTGGTCCTGCTGCGGATGAAACAGGCGACCAGGGCGCGCAGCCTGATGGTCTTGGCGTTCGCGGCCTCGCTGCCGCCCGTGCTGATGTTGCTCGCCAGCGGCCACTTCTATACGCCGTGGAGTTGGCTGCCCCGGATCGTCACCCAGTTCACAGCCGGCGCACTGGCCTGTGTCGCGGTACGCAGGCTGCGGCTGAGCGATCGTGGCCGTCGCGTCGCGGGATACGTCTCCCTGCTGCTGCTGGCCGCGATGGTGGGCGTGCTGTATTGGTTTGGCGCGCACCCGATATCGGGAGTGGTGGAGAACGACAGCGGCGGCGTGGTCGACGTGCTGTTCGTTCCGCTGGTGATCTCGCTGGCCATCGGGCTGGGTAGCCTGCCGCGGGTGTTGTCGACTCGGGCGATGGTGTACGGCGGCAAGATCTCGTTCTGCCTGTACATGGTCCATGAGCTGGTGCACACCGCCTGGGGCTGGGCCGTGGAGCAATTCGAGCTACCCACCCTGGACAATCCGTGGAAATGGAACATCCTGGGCCTGCTCGCGATTGCGCTGGCCGCCTCGGTGCTGCTGTATCACGGCGTCGAAGAGCCCGCGCGCCGCTGGATGCGCAGGATGGTCGACGTCAGGGCCGTCAACGCGAGAACCGATCCCGGCGACTCGAACAGTAAGCTGCATCCCATCGACCGTCCGCTGGAAGCGGTTTCGGCCCGCGCGGTGTGATGGCCGCCTCAGCGGCCGGCCGCGATTCACGGGGAATACTCGATGGGGACGCGGCGGCACCCGACTATGCCGTTCACAGTGGAGGTGAGAGTGAGTCGTCTGGCCACCTTTCTCATTGGGTTGAGTTTTCTGGCGGGCGTGGCCATCGCATACCCGGGGCAGGTGCGCACCTACGAGACTTTGACGCTCGACTTCCGGCTGAATCATGTGGCGGTGGTTGGGGATTCGTACACCACCGGGACTGCGGAGGGGGGTCTGGGCTCGAGATCGTGGACGTCACGCGCCTGGCAGCTGCTCGGCTCGCGGGGTTCGCGGATCTCGGGCAGCGTGGCGGCGGAGGGCAGGGCCGGTTATGCCACCCCGGGTGACCACGGCAGTATCTTCGAGGACCTGACACCCAGGGCGGTCCAGCCCGACGATGCGCTGGTGGTGTTCTTCGGCTCCCGCAACGATCAGGGTGTGGACCCCGGGACCCTGACCGCAAAGACGCACGCCGCTTTGGATGTGGCGCGCCAGCTCGCGCCGTCGGCGCGACTGCTGGTGATCGGACCGCCGTGGCCCACCGCCGATGTGCCGCCGTCGATGTTCCTGATCCGCGACGTCCTCGCCGGCGCGGCCGGGGCCGAGGGGGCGACGTTCATCGACCCGATCGCCGAACACTGGTTCGTCGGCCGGCCCGACCTGATCGGCGCCGATGGGGTCCATCCGAATGACGCCGGCCATCAGTACATGGCGGACAAGATCGCGCCACTCATCCGCACCCAGCTGTCGACCTGACTCAGGCGTGGCCGGCCGCTGCCCGGGCGAGCTGAAGCCGCGATGACACACCGAGTTTGGCGTAGACGTGCGTCAGATGGGTCTGCACGGTGCGCGGCGAGACGAACAACCGCGCCGCGATGTCTTTATTGGGCAACGCTTTTGCTGTCGGTGGCTCAGTCGTTCGCGTGCCGCTCGTAGTCCCAGCGCTCCAAGCGGTCCTGCACGTGCAGGAAGCCGATTCCGGCGAAGGGTGCGGCCAGTGCGATGCAGACCAGCAACAGCGGAGACATGACCCTAAAACCTCCAAACACCCTTCACTGATCTGACGTTGGTCAGCCATGAGAGGTTCATTTCAGCACTCACCCGTCCACCAGGGCGCGGTCGGCGAGCGCACCCAGCAGCGGTGCCACCAACTGCGCGTACTCGGTCGTCACATGGTTGTCGTCGCGGAACACCAGGGTGTTGCCGACGATGAGCGGGCAGCGGTCGGGGGTGCAGAACAGGTCGGTCAGGTCGGCGTAGCGGCCGCCGCTGCGGGTCGTCACCGCCTGCTCCGCGGCGATCCCGTCGCCGTCCACCGCCGCGGATCTTGTTGGCGCACAGGCATTCACGTCGTCGAGGTGGGCGGACAGGCAGGTCGGCGCCGAGGAATGCGGGTCGGCGGCGGGCCCCAGCACCAGGACGGTCGCGCCGGTGCCGCGCAACTGCGCCACCGTGCGTCCCAAGGTGTCGATCCACGCCGGGTCATACGAGGTGAAGCCGAAGTCCCCGCCGTAGCGCCGACTCATGTCCAGCACGATCAGCCGTGGGTGTTCGGCGTTCATCCGGTCCATGATCTGCGCGCGCCACTGTTCGCATTCGGTGTACTCGCGGCCCAGATACGGGCTGACGATGTGCAGGTCCTGCAGCGGGCAGGTCACCTTGGCCAGCGTCTCCAGCCGCCAGTGCCGCTGCTCGGCGAGCTGCTCGAAGGCGGGGTTCCACATGGCGGCGTGTGAGTCACCGATCAGGGCGACGGTGGTCGGCGAGGCCGTATCGCCGGTCGCACACTCGCTTTGTCCGACGTCGCGCCAGGACCGCACGCAGCCGTTGACGAAGACGGCGGCCTTGTCCGCGGGCGCCTTGGCCAGCGGCGGATCCAGGTTGGAGGGCACGGCTCGCAGTCCGGCGGCCGCCGCGAGCGCCAGCCGCGCCTGGTCGAACCCCTGACGAACCGCCGCCTCCTGCGGGCTGACGGCGGGAACGTTGGTCGGGGGCGTCGCGATGATGTTGGCGCGCGGGGCGGCCACGCCGTGGCCCACCGGCGCCGGTATCACGTTGAGCAGCAGCATGCATGCGCACGCGGTGGCGGCGCTGGCACCGCCCGCCACCACCAGGCTGACTTTCGCCGACCGGCGCAGCGCCGCGGCGAAGCGGCCGGGGTTCTCCACCAGGTGCAGGGTGATGACGGCAAGTCCGGCGGAGACGGCCGTGGCGCTCAACCTGGCCGGCAGCCCCGCGGGCTCGCCGAGCAGCGCCGGCATCAGCAGCAGCACCGGCCAGTGCCACAGGTACCACGAGTAGGAGATCCGGCCGATGGCGCGCATCGCCGGTCGGCACAGCAGGCGACCGGGCCCGAGTCCACCGGTGACGGCGCCACCGCCGATGATCAGCGCGGTGCCCAGCACCGGCAGCAGCGCCGCGGTACCGGGATACGGGGTGTGCGAGTTAAGCTGGGTGCAGGTCAGCACAATCAACGCCAGGCCGCCCCAACCGACGACCGTTGCCGCCCGCAGCGACAGCCGGCGCCACTGCTGAATCGACAGGGCCACCAGGCCACCGGCGGCCAACTCCCAGGCGCGGGTGGGTAGCGAGAAGAACGCCCACGACGGCGACGTGCGGGTCCACAGCGTCCCGGCCGTCAACGATGCCGCGGCGACCACCGCCAGGACCGCCGCGTACGGGACGGTGCGCGTCGAGGACCCGCGAAGACGCGGGATGCGCCGGACCGACCAGGCGACGGCGATGATCAGCACCGGCCACACCAGGTAGAACTGCTCTTCCACGCCAAGCGACCAGTAATGCTGGAACGGTGACGGGGCGTCGGAGGTCAGGTAGTCGGTGCCGCGCAGCGCGAACCGGTAGTTGCCTACGTACAGGGCGCTGGCGATGCCGTCGGAGAACACGCTGCGCGCCTGCAGCGGGGGCAGCACCGCGGCCGCCCCGGTCGCGGTGATGGTGCCGACGATGGCCGCGGCCGGCAGCAGCCGCCGGGCGCGCGCTCCGTAAAAACGGCCCAGCCGAACGGTATTCGTCGTGCTCGCCTCGCGAAAGAGCAGCCCGGTGATGAGGAAGCCGGAGATGACGAAGAAGACGTCCACACCGATGTAGCCGCCGGTGATCCCGGGGATGCCCGCGTGGTAGAGCACGACGGCGATCACCGCGACGGCGCGCAGTCCTTCGATGTCCGGCCGGAATCCCCTTCGAGAGGTCGGCCGCGCAGCCGGGCGTGGGCTGCTGGCGACCGATTCCTGCCGACGTGTCATCTGCGTGGGCTAGGTCGCCATCCAGGCCAGTTCACCGGGCAGTTGACTGCGCCAGTAGGCAATGTCGTGTCCGCCCAGGGAGAAGCTGCCTGCCGGTTGGGTCTTCAACTGGTAGACGAATTGCTTTGTGGCGAAATAGAAGCGGTCGAAGTTGCCGCAGTCCACCCGCAGCGGTATGGAGTTCAGCGCCGACAGGCCCATCACGCTGTTCTGCACGAAGTCGTCGTTGCTGTCGAACGCCCCGGGGGCACTGGTCGCATACGAGGTGTACAGCGCTGGGCTGATCGCGCAGATGCCGGCGGTTCGGGCCGGCCCCAGCTTGGCGCCGAGACGAAGCGCCCCGTATCCGCCCATCGACCACCCCATGAAACCCACCCGGGAAGTGTCGAACCCCATGGTGGACAGCATCGGCAGCAGCTCGTCGAGCACCATGGCGCCGGAGTCCTCACCGGAAGTCCTTTTGTGCCAGTAGGTGTTGCCGCCGTCGACGCCCACCACCGCGAACGGCGGCTTGCCCTCCTTGACCAGCTGGGCCAGCCCGTCTGGGACACCCATGTCGAGCATCTGATTGGCGTCGCCATCCACGCCGTGCAACGCGATCACCGGGCGCAGCGCACCGGTCTGGCCCGGCGGCAGGGCGATCACGTAGTTGGTCTTGATCCCGCCACGCGCGGCCGACACGAACGACCCGGTGAGCCGGGTGGGCAGCGCTTTGCCCGCCGTCGGCGGCTCGAACGGCGCAGGAGCCTGCGGCAACGTCGCGGCGCGCGAAGCGGCCGGAGCCAGCAGCGAGCCGAAGGTGAGCACGCCGGTGGCCCCGAGGCTGGCACCGGCGCCCATCCGGAGCACCGCTCGGCGTGTGAGATCAGGCATGATCGCAATAATGCCGCCCTGAGCGGGGATTACCCGCCGAGCCACGCCGTATTGGAAGCATTGTGTGATCTGGCGTGATCTTTCGGTGCCGAAGCGGTGACCTGGTAGGCCGTCCGACCGCCGCCCCTCGCGGAAAATGTCGGCGCCGAGTTGCGGCGGCGACCGGACCGTAGTCATGGTAGCGCCGATCCTGCCGGTTGCCGCCGCCGGAGATCATTGCGATCGTATTGCCTTCTGGGACAGCGGGAGACGCGGGCGCTGCCCGACCTCTGCCCGGTGGCCCGACGTCTGCGTTCGGCGCGCGCTGCTGTCGGCTATCGCGGTGCCGGCGGCGTTGTACCGAAATGCAATCTGGCAGGTTTCAACCCTCGCCCGGCGGCGCCGACTCCAGAAGGATGAAGCGAGTCTGGCGTGTGCACGGGGGCGAAAGCGGAGCGAAGAAGGATTGTGAATTGAGTCTCGCGTTTCATTGGTTTCTGCCGACCTACGGCGATTCGCGGAATCTGGTCGCGGGCGGGCACGGCACGGCGATGTCCGGTGACCGGCCGGCCACACTGAAGTACCTGCACCAGATCTGCACGGCAGCCGAAGACAACGGTTTCGAAGCCGTCCTCACGCCCACCGGATTGTGGTGTGAGGACGCATGGTTGACGACGGCGATGCTGGTCGAATCGACCGAGACGCTGAAGTTCTTGGTTGCGTTCCGCCCAGGGATGCTGAGTCCGACCCTGGCCGCGCAGATGGCCGGCACCTTCCAGCGGCACTCGGAGGGGCGGCTGCTGCTCAATGTGGTCACCGGCGGCGAACCGCACGAGCAACGCGCCTACGGGGACTTCCTGGACAAGGAGGCGCGGTACGCCCGCACCGCGGAGTTCCTCCACGTGGTGCGGCAGTTGTGGACCGCCAAGGAGCCGGTCACCTTCGCCGGAAAGCACATTCAGGTCGAGGGCGCGCAGCTGAACAACCCGCCCGACCCGATACCGGCGGTGTTCTTCGGCGGTTCCTCGGCATCCGCCGGGCCGGTGGCGGCCAAGCACTCTGATGTGTATCTCACCTGGGGCGAACCGCTGACCGCGGTCGCCAAGAAGCTGGACTGGATCCGCGGCCTGGCCGTTGACGCCGGCCGGATCCTGCGGTACGGCTTGCGGATTCACGTGATCAGCCGCGACACCGCCGCCGAGGCGTGGGCCGAGGCGGACCGGTTGCTGGCCGCGATCGACCCGGCGGACGTCGAGCGGGTGCAGGCCAGCCTGGCGCGCAGCGAGTCGGAGGGCCAGCGTCGCATGCTGGACCTGCATGGCGGCGACAGCGGCAAACTGCTGGTGGCGCCCAACCTGTGGGCCGGCGTGGGCCTGGTGCGCGGGGGAGCGGGCACCGCCCTGGTCGGGTCGCACGCCGAGGTGGCCGAGCGGCTGGCCGAATACGCCAGGTTGGGCATCAGCCACTTCATTCTGTCGGGGTATCCGCATCTGGAAGAGGCCTACTGGTTCGGCGAGGGCGTGTTGCCGATTCTGGAGCGGATGGGTTTGTGGCGCCATCCCAACCGCCAGTCGCACCCGGCGGCGGCGACGCCGTTCGCGGTCGCCTCGGCGCACTGACGGGTCATGGCGTCCACCCTGCCCGCGTCCGCGGTCGCCACCCCGGCGCCCGGCGCGGTTGACGAATCCGCCGAGCAGCAGCGCCGGCGGTTGCGCATCGTCGTCGCGGCGAGCCTGTTGGGCACCACCGTCGAGTGGTACGACTTCTTCCTCTACGCCACCGCGGCGGGCCTGGTGTTCAACAAGGTGTTCTTTCCCGACGAGAGTTCCTTGGTGGGAACACTTTTGGCGTTCGCGACGTTCGCCGTCGGGTTTGTCATGCGGCCCATCGGGGGCCTGGTGTTCGGCCACATCGGCGACCGGATCGGTCGCAAGCGCAGCCTGGCCCTGACCATGCTCATCATGGGCGGCGCGACGGCGCTGATCGGGGCGTTACCCACGGCCGCACAGGTCGGGGCGTGGGCGCCGATACTGCTGCTGGCCCTGCGCGTGCTGCAGGGGTTCGCGCTCGGGGGGGAGTGGGGCGGGGCGGTGCTGCTGGCGGTCGAGCACAGCCCCGGCGACCGGCGCGGCCGCTATGGGGCGGTTCCACAGGTCGGCTTGGCGCTGGGCCTGGCACTGGGCACCGGCGTCTTCGCGTTCCTGCAGGCCGCCTTGGGCCAGGCCCGGTTTCTGTCCTACGGCTGGCGGATCGGCTTCCTGCTGAGCGTGCTGCTGGTGGTGATCGGCATCGTGGTGCGGCTGCGGGTCGAAGAGACCCCGGCGTTCCGTCAGTTGGGTGCCCTCGCGGGAGCGGCCACCGTGCCCATCCGGGACATCGTCCGCGAACCCCGTTCCCGGCGAAACACTCTGCTGGGATTGCTTTCTCGCTGGGCGGAGGGCTCGGCCTTCAACACCTGGGGCGTCTTCGCGATCAGCTATGCCACCGGCGCGCTGGGCTTCAACAAGGTCTCGGTTCTGGTCGTGGTGACCATCGCCGCCTTGCTGATGGCGGTGCTGCTGCCGGTGTCTGGAAAGCTGACCGACCGGTACGGCGCACGACGGGTGTACATGGTGGGCGTGACCCTCTACGGCCTGGCGGCCTTTCCGGCGTTCGCCTTGTTCGGCACCCGCAACCTGGTCTGGTTCGGACTGGCGATGGTCCTGGTGTTCGGTGTGGTGCACGCGCTGTTCTACGGTGCACAGGGGACCCTGTACTCGTCGCTGTACCCCACCGGCACCCGCTACACCGGCTTGTCGTTCGTCTACCAGTTCTCGGGCGTGTACGCGTCCGGGGTGACGCCGATGATTCTCACCGCGCTGATCGCGGCCGTCGGTGGCGCGCCCTGGCTGGCCTGCGGGTATCTGGTTGCGACCGCGGTGATCAGCGTGGTCGCCACGGCGCTGATCCGCGATCGGGACCTCTACCTGTAGGTCGTTGTTGCTGTGGGCCGCGAAGCCCGCTAGCGTCCGGGCATGGCTAGCAATCCGCAACTGCGCCAAGGACTGTCGCAGCGCCAGCTCGGCATGATCGCCCTCGGCGGCGTGATCGGCGCCGGGCTGTTCGTCGGGTCCGGCGTGGTGATCAGGGACACCGGTCCGGCCGCGTTCCTCACCTATGCCCTCTGCGGTCTGCTCATCGTCCTGGTGATGCGGATGCTGGGTGAGATGGCGGCGGCGAACCCGTCGACCGGTTCGTTCGCCGACTACGCGGCCAAGGCGCTGGGCGGCTGGGCGGGATTCTCCGTCGCGTGGCTGTATTGGTACTTCTGGGTGATCGTGGTGGGCTTCGAGGCGGTGGCCGGCGGCAAGGTGCTCAACTACTGGTTCCATGCCCCGCTCTGGCTGCTGTCGCTGTGCCTGATGCTGTTGATGACCGCGACCAACCTGTTCTCCGTGTCGTCATTCGGTGAATTCGAATTCTGGTTCGCCGGAATCAAAGTCGCGACGATCGTGGTCTTCCTGGTCGTCGGCACGGCGTACGTCCTGGGATTGGTGCCGGGCCACCACGGTGGCCTGGCGAATTTGCACTCACATGGCGGGTTCTTTCCCCACGGCGTCGGCGCCGTGTTCGCCGCGATCGTGGTGGTGATCTTCTCCATGGTGGGCGCCGAGATCGTCACCGTCGCCGCCGCGGAGAGCCGCGACCCCGAGCTCGCGGTGCAAAAGGCGACCCGGTCGGTGGTGGCGCGGATCGCGGTCTTCTTCGTCGGTTCGGTTTTCTTGCTCGTGGCGCTATTGCCCTGGGATTCCGTGGAACTCGGCGCCTCGCCGTACGTGGCGGCGCTCAAACACATGGGACTTTCCGGGGCGGATCAGGTGATGAACGCGGTGGTGCTGACCGCGGTGCTGTCCTGCCTGAATTCCGGTCTCTACACCGCGTCGCGCATGTTGTTCGTGCTCGCCGAGCGGGGCGAGGCCCCGATGCGGTTGGTCAGACTGAGCGGACGTGGCGTCCCGCACTTCGCGATCCTGTGTTCGTCGGCGGTTGGATTCGGCTGCGTCATCATGGCGCGGGTCGCGCCCAACACGGTGTTCCTGTTCCTGCTCAACTCGTCGGGCGCCATCATCCTGTTCGTCTACTGGCTGATCGCGTGCTCGCAGATGATCTTGCGCCGCCGGACGCCCGCGGAGAAATTGACGGTGAAAATGTGGTGTCACCCGGTGCTGTCCATTCTCACACTGATCGGAATCACCGCCGTGCTGGTGCAAATGGCGTTCGACCACACGGCCCGCAGCCAGCTATGGCTCAGCCTGCTGTCCTGGGCCGTGGTGGCCGGGTTGTACTTGCTGGCCCGATCTCGCGGGCGCATCCGGGTGTCGGCCGGGGATTAATGCTTGAGTGCCCTTACCCCGCATGCGCTTCGCTGCGGGTCCTCAGCAACCCGAGCCGCTGCAGATCGGTGACGTATTTGTCGATCAACCCCTCGGTCACGTGCGGCACGTCCTTGTCGCTTCCGATCCCCGCGGATTGCACTGCGGCACGGAACTTTTCAGCGGGGATACCGGTACCCTGCGTCGGTTCACCGGGCTTGGCGTAGGCGTTCATCAGCGGCAGCAGGGAGTTCTTTCGCTGCTTCTCGGGCAGTGCCTTCATCGCCTCGGTGAACCTGGCCAGCCACTGCTGGTAGTCGTCGATGCGCTCGATCTGGTGCCCGTCGGCGATGAGCCAGTCGACGAAGGTGTCCAGCGAAACGCCGTCATCGTGGGTGTTGAGCACGTTGTAGGTGTGATAACCGCGCCGGGCGCGCGCCCCGAGGGTGGTGATGGCCTCGGCGGTGAAATCGGCCGGTAGCCCGTCGTAATGGGCGCGCTGCGGATTGCCGGACGCATCGAGCTGGTAGAACGACCGCGGTGCGATCCCGGTGGCGACCAGGCTCAAGATCAGGCGGGTGAACATGTCCGGCACGTTGAGCTGACCGGCGAAGTCACTGTGCGCCAGGATCATATCGGACCGGAACACCGCGACCGGCACCCCGCACAGGTCGTGCGCCTCGCGCAGCAGCACCTCGCCCGCCCATTTACTGGTGGCATAACCGCTGGCATACGACTCGTCGAGGGGCCGCGACGGGCTCGCCAAGCGCACGTCGACGTCCTCGCCGATGAAGCCGCCGTCCGGCAGCGTGGTCATTGCCACGGTGGAGATGTAGTTGATCGGCTTGAGCCGCTTGGTGATTGCGAGTTTGATGATCTCGGCGGTCCCCACCACGTTGGGTCCGAACAGCTGGCTGTAGGGCAGCACGTGGTTGACCAGGGCGGCCGAATGCACGACGAGGTCGACCGACCGGGCGAGCCGCTCGTATGTGGGTGTGTCCAGGCCGAGGTTGGGCGCCCCCACGTCACCGACGAGCACCCGCAGCTGCTTGTCGGCCAATTGACGGAAACGCTCGGACAATTCGGCGTCTCCGCTGTCGATCGCGGCCTCGATGCGCTGACGTCCGGCGGCCGGGTCGGCGCCGCGGGCCAGGCAGATCACCGTGCCTCCGACGGGCGCCAGGCGCTCCAGCCAATCCAGGCACAGGAAGCGCCCGAGGTAGCCGTTGGCTCCGGTCAGGAGCACGGTGGTGATGGTGCCGGTCGGCGCCGGCAGGTGGGGCGCGACCGCCAGCGTGTCGGCGTCGATGAACTTGTCCAGGGTCAGATCCTCGGCACGGGCGACGGTGGCGTCGCGTCCGTGTACCGATGCGAATGTCGGCCGGGTCGACACCGAGGTACGTTCGCCGTCGACGAAGTTCGCGACGGTGGCCAGGTTCGCGGTGGGGCTGACGATGGTTTGCACCGGCACGTCGACGTTGAAGATCTCCGACAGCAGCGTGGCGAAGGAAAACGCGGACAGCGAATCACCGCCGAGTTCAATGAATTTCGCGTCGGCGCGCAGCGCGGTGTCCACCGGCAAGCCCAGGGTGGCGGCGGCCGCCCGCCGGACCGTGTCGAGGGTGGGCAGCTCGCGGCTGGCGGCGCGCAGCTCGCCGAGCTGGTTGCCGTGGCTGGCCTCGATGTCGTCGTACATGGCGTCGAGGCGTTCGCCGTAGCGCGCCTTGAGGGCCGGGCGCAGCAGCTTGCCGACCCCGGAGAGCAGCCCGTTGTCGCGGGTGAATCGGCGTGACTCCAGCAGAAAATCGCGCGGGATCTCGTAAGGGTGCAGGCGGGCGTCGGCGGCGATGCGTTGCAGCGAGTCCGCGATCAGGGCATGCGCGTCCCCGTCACCCACCGCGTCCTCGTTCGGCACGATCACCGCGAGCAGGAATGGCTGCTCGCTGCTGCCGTAGAGAAAGATCTGCCGGATGTACGGGCTCGTCGAGAAGGTGGCCTCCAACTGTGCGACCGCGACGAATTCCCCCTGCGAGAGCTTGATCACGTTGTTGCTGCGGTCCAGATACATCAGGTGGTCGGGGCCCAGCTCGGCCATGATGTCACCGGTCTTGTAGAACCCCTCGTCGTCGAAGATCTTCGCCGTCAGCTCGGGGTGTTTGAAATACCCGGGAATCAGGTTGCCGGCCTTGAGGTATAGCTCACCGCGCGGGTACGGCTTGTCGGTGGTGAGGTAGCCCAGCTCGGGGACGTCGACCAGTTTGTAGTCGGTCACCGGTGGGCGCCTGATCCTGCCGTCGCGGATGATGCCGCCGCCGGTCTCGGTGGTCCCATACCCGTCGGCCACCGGGATGTCGAGCAGCGACTCCATGAAGGCATGCATCTGCTTGGACAGCGGGGCGCTTCCGCACATCGCCGAGATCACCCGTCCGCCCAGAAAGTCTTGCCGCAGTTCGGCTTTCACCGCGTCATCGAGCTGCTCGCCGTACAGCTCACCGCTGGAGCGCTGGTCGAGCTCCTTGCGGTAACGGCGAAAGAACATGTCGCACACCCGCGGAACGAGGTTCAGGGCGGTGGGCCGGACCAGGGCGATGTCGTCGAACAGGGTGGACATGTCACTCTTAGCGGCGAAGTAGCCGATCCCCCCGGAGGACAGGGTGGCGATCAGCCACTCCAATCCGTATACGTGCGACAGCGGCATGTACTGCAGGTGGATCGCGGGAATCAGCCTGCCGATGTCCACGGAAGGACTGTGCGGTCGCTGCCAGGTCCGGGTCAGCATGTCGACGGTGTACATGGCCCCTTTCGGGGCGCCGGTGCTGCCGGAGGTGTAAATCAATGTGGCCAGCGGGTTTTCGCCGTCGGGCGGGACGAACGCGGCAGGCGGCGGGAGTCGGCGGCCCGACTCGAGTTCGGCGGAAAGCGACACCACCGCGGCGCGGTGCCCGGCGTCGAGTAGCCGAGCGCGGGCGTACAGGTACTCGTGGTGCTGCTCGTCGTCGTCGCTGGTGTAGTCGAACACCACCAGACGTTCGACCGAGGGCGCGTCGATGACGACATCGACCGCGGTGCCCAGCGACTCGACGCTGACGGCAAGAACACGCGGTGCCGTCTCGGCGACGATCGGGCCGAGCCGGGCCGCCGTAGAACTGGTCTGCAGCGGCACGAACACCGCACCCAGCCGGATGCAGGCCAGGTAGTGCACGACGTAGTCGACGCTGGTGAAACCCAAGACGCCGACGAAATCGCCCGGGTGTAAACCGCCGGCCAGGCCGGATTGCCACGCCGCGGCCAGCGCCGTGACCCGCTCACCCAGCTCGCGGTAGGTGATGGTCTCGAATCCGGATAGCAGTGTCGTCGCCGCGCGGTCCGTCGCCGGGTCGCGCACCACCTCGCAGGCGCGCTGCCCCAGCGCGGGCCGGTCGGCATAACCGCTCAGATAGGTCTCGACGACTTCGGCCAACCGCAATCCCGGGCGATGCGCGGCTTCGGTCACTTCCGGCAACGGAGCGGCTGCCCGAAACTGCGGGTCGTCGGCATACAGCTGCTCGATGCGCTCGGTCAGTCGCTGTTCGCGGCCCGAGTCGGTGTCGGTCTCAGTCATCGGCGGCTTCCTCTCGTCGCGGCGGATGCCGGTGCCGTATACCCGCCCTGGCTGCGCCCAGTCAGCCCGCCGCGATCCTCATCACCGCGTCGTCAGGAGGTCCGGGTGAGCAACACCGCTTGCTCGAAGGGAATCCTCTCGAAAACCGGTCGCACGCCGCGCCTTACGTACGCCGCCGCCTCGTGCTTGCTGACCACGCGCGGATCGGCGATGCCGAAACTCTTGCCCTTGGTGCGCAACCGCCCGCCTCCCGCCGCGATCAGGTTCTTCAGCCAATCCCGGTCGGGGCCGTAGCTCAGCAGGATGGCCACCCCGGGTTTGCCATCGACCTCGGTGTTGAACACGTTCACCGGCGTCCGGTACGGCTTGCCCGAGCGCCGCCCAACGTGCTCAACGATCCCGAACAGTGGGAGCCGACCCGCCCACATCCGCTGAATCGGGTTGGTGACGCGGCGGTTGAACCGAGCAAGTCCTTGTGGGAGTTGCATACCGCTATCCAACTCGCAATTCCCGGGCGAGCACAACCCGCCATCGGCGCGGCAACGGGTCTACTGTCATCTCATGGGAGAGGCAGCAGGTGACGAGGCCACGCGGCGGGCCGAGGAGCTGCTGCGCAGGGGGGAGGAACTGTCGGCGGGCAAGGCCATCACGGCCGACGACGTAAAGCGTGCCGCCGAGCGTGCCGAGCTCGCCCAGTTGCGCGACCAGGCGGCGCATCGCCGCGTCGCGCAGCGCCATTATGAAGCCGGCGTCGCGCACGAGCGTGCCGCCGAAGTCGAGCAACGTGCGGTCGCCGAGGGTCTGGGTGACGTCGCCGCGCACCGGCGGGCGGCGGACCAGGAACGCGAGGCCGCGCGCCGCAACTTCATCGCGGCGCAGCAAGCCGGGCAGCGGGACGCCGACTAGCACCCCGGCACCGAGACCACGCCGCGTGCCCCTGGCGCGTTCTGCTACACCCTGTAGTGGAATGGCCCGCGCGGGCTGGGACACTGGTCGTCATGGGAAGCAGTGATCAGGCGACCGCGCACGCCACCGGGGCCCCCCGGGCCACGGCGGCGTCGGCCCGGTTGTTCGAGGATGCCTGCGCCGTCATTCCCGGCGGGGTGAACTCCCCGGTCCGCGCGTTCAGTGCCGTGGGCGGGACGCCGCCGTTCATCACCGAGGCACGCGGGTGCCGCCTGACCGACGCCGACGGCAACCATTACGTGGACCTGGTCTGCTCGTGGGGCCCGATGATCCTGGGGCATGCCCACCCGGCCGTCGTCGAGGCCGTCGCCAGGGCCGCTGCCTCGGGCCTGTCGTTCGGGGCGCCCACGCCGGCCGAGAGCGAGCTGGCCGCCGAGATGATCGCGCGGGTGGCGCCGGTCGAGCGGATCAGGCTGGTCAATTCCGGCACCGAGGCCACCATGAGCGCGGTCCGGCTGGCCCGCGGCTTCACCGGCCGCGCCAAGGTCATCAAGTTCTCCGGTTGCTACCACGGCCATGTCGACGCGTTGCTCGCCGACGCGGGCTCCGGGGTGGCGACGCTGGGCCTGCCGTCCTCGCCGGGAGTCACCGGCGCGACGGCGGCCGACACGATCGTGTTGCCCTACAACGACGTCGACGCCGTGCGGCAGAGCTTCGCCCGGTTCGGCGATCAGATCGCGGCGGTGATCACCGAAGCCAGCCCCGGCAACATGGGCGTCGTCCCGCCCGCGCCCGGCTACAACGCCGCATTGCGCGCAATCACCGCCGAGCACGGCGCGCTGCTGATCATCGACGAGGTGATGACCGGTTTCCGGGTCAGCCGAAGTGGTTGGTACGGCATCGATCCCGTCGAGGCCGACCTGTTCACCTTCGGCAAGGTGATGAGCGGAGGCCTGCCGGCCGCCGCGTTCGGCGGTCGGGCCGAGGTGATGGAGCGGCTGGCGCCGCTGGGCCCGGTGTATCAGGCCGGCACGCTGTCGGGGAACCCGGTGGCGATGGCCGCCGGGCTGGCCACGCTGCGCAACGCCGACGCCGCCGCCTACGCCAGCTTGGACGCCAACGCCGACCGCCTGGCCGGACTGTTCTCCGAAGCGCTCACGAATGCCGGTGTGGCGCACCAGATCCCGCGTGCCGGGAACATGCTCAGCGTGTTCTTCTCCGAAACGCCGGTGACCGACTTCGCGTCCGCGCGGGCCACCCAGACGTGGCGCTACCCACCGTTCTTCCATGCGCTGCTGGACGCGGGTGTCTACCCGCCGTGCAGCGCCTTCGAGGCGTGGTTCGTCTCGACCGCGCTGGACGACGGCGCGTTCGACCGGATCGCCGACGCGCTGCCCGTCGCGGCCCGGGCCGCCGCGCAAGCCCAGGAAGGGACATCCTGATGGCCGAGCACACCAGGGTGCACGTCGTGCGGCACGGCGAGGTGTACAACCCGAGCGGCATCCTGTACGGCCGGCTGCCCGGCTTTCACCTGTCCGACAACGGTCGCGCGCAAGCGGCCGCGGTCGCCGACGCGCTGGCCGACCGCGACATCGTCGCGGTGATCGCCTCGCCACTGCAACGGGCCCAGGAAACCGCCGCGCCCATCGCCGCCAGGCACGGATTGCCGGTGGACACCGACCCGGATCTGATCGAATCGGCCAACTATTTCGAGGGCAAACGGGTCAGTCCCGGCGACGGTGCCTGGCGCGACCCGCGGGTGTGGTGGCAGCTGCGCAACCCGTTCCGGCCGTCCTGGGGTGAGCCGTACGCCGAGATCGCGGCCCGGATGCAGACGGCGGTGGACAAGGCCCGCGCCCGCGGCGCCGGCCACGAGGTGGTGTGCGTCAGCCACCAGCTGCCGGTGTGGACGCTGCGGCTGCACCTGACCGGCCGACGGCTGTGGCACGACCCGCGGCGGCGGCAGTGCGGGCTCGCGTCGGTGACCACCCTGGTCTACGACGGCGACCGGCTGGCCGGCGTCGAGTACAGCGAACCGGCGGCACCTTGATCACTCGCCGACGACGATGCAGAGCGCAGCGATGAGGTGGGGGCACCTCCCGCGCGCGGGGGAGAGTGGCGCCTTGACCGCGCGACGACGACATGCGATGGCCGGGGCCGTGCTGGCGGCGCTGCTGCCCGGCCTCGTCGCCGGCTGCTCCGCGGGGCATGACGCCGTCGCCCAGGGCGGCACCTTCGAATTCGTCTCACCCGGCGGCAAGACCGACATCTACTACGACCCGCCCTCCAGCCGGGGCCGCCCCGGCCCGCTGGCCGGGCCGGACCTGGCCGACCCGGCGCACACGCTGTCGCTGGACGACCCGATCTTCGCCGGCCGGGTGGTCGTCATCAACATCTGGGGACAGTGGTGCGGGCCGTGCCGGGCCGAGGTGACCCAGCTGCAGCAGGTGTACGACGCCACCCGCGGCTCCGGCGTCTCCTTCCTGGGCATCGACGTCCGGGACAACAACCGGCAGGCGGCGCTGGACTTCGTCAACGACCGCCAGGTGACGTTTCCCTCCATCTACGACCCGGCGATGCGCACGCTGATCGCGTTCGGCGGTAGATACCCCACCACGGTGATCCCGTCCACGCTGGTCCTGGACCGCCAGCACCGGGTCGCGGCGGTGTTTTTGCGGGAATTGCTGGCGACCGACCTGCGGCCGGTGGTGCAGCGGCTGGCCGGCGAGGCGGCGCCGACCCCGGCCGGCAAGGCGGCGACGTGACGGGCTCGGGACCGCAATGACCGGCTTCACCCAGATCGCCGCCGCCGGACCGCTGCTGGTGGCCCTCGGCGCATGCCTGCTGGCGGGGCTGGTGTCGTTCGCCTCGCCGTGCGTGGTGCCGTTGGTGCCCGGCTACCTGTCGTACCTGGCCGCCGTCGTCGGGGTGGACGAACAACCGCCGGCAGGAGCAACGAAGGCCCCGCCGGGCGCCCGCTGGCGGGTCGCCGGCTCCGCGGCGCTGTTCGTCGCCGGGTTCACCACCGTGTTCGTCCTCGGCACCGTCGCCGTCCTCGGCATGACGACCACGCTGATCACCAACCAGCTGCTGCTGCAGCGGGCCGGGGGAGTGCTGACCATCGTGATGGGGCTGGTGTTCGTGGGGCTGATCCCGGCCCTGCAACGCCAGGCCCGGTACAGTCCGCGGCAGCTGACCACGGTCGCCGGGGCGCCGGTGCTGGGCGCGGTGTTCGCCCTGGGCTGGACGCCGTGCCTGGGGCCGACGCTGGCCGGCGTGATCACCGTCGCCTCGGCCACCGATGGCGCCAGCGTGGCGCGGGGAATCGTGTTGGTGATCGCGTACTGCCTTGGCCTGGGCATTCCGTTCGTGCTGTTGGCGTTCGGCTCGGCGGGCGCGGTGGGTGGACTGGCCTGGCTGCGCCGGCACACCCGGGCCATCCAGATCCTCGGCGGCGTCCTGCTGATCACGGTCGGCGCGCTGCTGGTCACCGGGGTGTGGAACGACTTCGTCTCCTGGCTGCGCGACGCGTTCGTCTCCGATGTGAGGTTGCCGATTTGAGAACGGCGATCGCTTTCGCACGCAACACCTGGCGCGCGTTGACCTCGATGGGCACCGCGCTGGTGCTGTTGTTCCTGCTTGCGCTCGGCGCGATCCCCGGGGCGCTGCTGCCGCAGCGCAGCCTGAACGCCGGCAAGGTCGACGACTACCTGAAGGCCCACCCGGTGATCGGCCCGTGGCTGGATCGGCTGCAGGCCTTCAACGTGTTCTCCAGCTTCTGGTTCACCGCCGTCTACGTGCTGCTGTTCGTGTCCCTGGTCGGCTGCCTCACCCCGCGGATGGTCGAGCACGTCCGCAGCCTGCGGTCCACCCCGGTGGCCGCCCCGCGCAACCTGGCCCGGCTGCCCAAGTACGCCAGCCGGCGGGTCGACGCCGGCGCCGAAGAACTCAACAGCCTGGCCAACACGATGGCCGGGCGGCTGCGCGGCTGGCGCACCGCCATCCGGCACACCGACGGCCCCGAGCCCGCCGGTTCCGATGTCGCCGAGGTGTCCGCCGAGAAGGGCTACCTGCGCGAGTTCGGCAACATCGTCTTCCACTTCTCCCTGCTGGGCCTGCTGGTCGCGGTGGCCGTCGGCAAGCTGTTCGGCTACGAGGGCAACGTGATCGTCATCGCCGACGGCGGCCCCGGCTTCTGTTCGGCCTCGCCGGCCGCATTCGACTCGTTCCGGGCCGGCAACACCGTCGACGGCACCTCCCTGCACCCGCTGTGCATCCGCGTCGACGACTTCGCGGCGCACTATTTGCCGTCGGGGCAGGCCACTTCGTTCGCCGCGAACATCGAATACCAGTCCGGCCGGGATCTGATTTCCAACGACTGGCGGCACTACCGGCTGGAGGTCAACCACCCGCTGCGGCTCGACGGTGACCGGGTGTACCTGCAGGGGCACGGCTACGCGCCCACCTTCAGCGTCACCTTCCCCGACGGGCAGATCCGCTCGGCGACGGTGCAGTGGCGCCCGGACAATCCGCAGACGCTGCTCTCGTCGGGTGTGGTGCGCATCGACCCGCCCGCCGGCAGCTATCCCAATGCCGCGGAACGCCGCCGCCACGAGATCGCCATTCAGGGCCTGCTGGCGCCGACCGAGCAGCTGGAAGGCACGCTGTTGTCGTCCCGCTTCCCGGCCCTGGACGCCCCGGCGGTGGCCGTCGACATCTACCGCGGCGACACCGGGCTGGACACCGGGCGGCCGCAGTCGCTGTTCACCCTGGATCCCCGCCTGATCGAGCAGCACCGGTTGACCAAGGAGAAGCGGGTCAACCTGCGTGCGGGCCAGTCGGTCCGGATCGACCAAGGGCCGGCGGCCGGCACCGTGATCCGCTTCGACGGCGCCGTGCCGTTCGTCAACCTGCAGGTCTCGCACGACCCGGGCCAGGCCTGGGTGCTCGTCTTCGCTATCACGATGATGGGCGGTCTGGTGGTGTCGCTGCTGGTGCGCCGCCGCCGGGTGTGGATCCGTCTGACGCCCGACGCCGGCGGATCGCCCGGTACGGTGAACGTCGAACTGGGTGGCCTGGCGCGCACCGACAACTCCGGTTGGGGCGACGAGTTCGAGCGGCTGTCCGAGCGGTTGTTGACCGGCTTGGGCGAGTCCGGCACCGGGACACCCACCGCGTCGGACGGCGACCCGATACCCGCAGCGTCCAAGAGGAGTTCTGAGGTGGACGTCACATGAATACCCTGCACGTCAACATCGAGCTGGCGCGCTACTCGGACTGGGCGTTCACGTCGGCCGTGGTGGCCCTGGTCATCGCGCTGCTGTTGCTGGCCTTCGAGCTGGCCTATGTGGGGGCCCGGGCCGGCGGGCGCCGCGCGGATCAGCGGGACCGGGTGTTGGCCGGTGCCGTCAGCGCCGACTCCACCACCCCCGGGGTGGTGGAGCAGGCAACCCAGCGGCCGGTCGACGAGCGCGCCGGCCGTGCCGGGCTGTCCGTGGTGTACCTGGGCACCGGGCTGCTGCTGGCCTGCCTGGTGCTGCGCGGCCTGGCCACCCTGAGGGTGCCGTGGGGCAACATGTACGAGTTCATCAACCTGACCTGCCTGTGCGGGTTGATCGCCGGGGCGGTCGTGCTGCGCCGCCCGCAGTACCGCCCGCTGTGGGTGTTCCTGCTGCTGCCGGTGCTGATCCTGCTCACGGTGTCCGGTCGCTGGCTCTACACCAACGCCGCGCCGGTGATGCCCGCGCTGCAGTCCTACTGGCTGCCCATCCACGTGTCGGTGGTCAGCCTGGGCTCGGGGGTGTTCCTGGTCGCCGGCGTCGCCAGCATCCTGTTCGTGCTGCGGACGTCGCCGCTGGGAGATCCCGACCGCGCCGAGCACAGCGCGCTGAGCCGGCTGGTGCAGCGGTTCCCCGACGCGCAGACCCTGGACCGCGTCGCTTATCGCACGACGATTTTCGCTTTTCCGGTGTTCGGTTTCGGCGTTATTTTCGGCGCCATCTGGGCCGAAGAAGCCTGGGGCAGATATTGGGGGTGGGATCCCAAAGAGACGGTGTCTTTTGTCGCCTGGGTGATTTACGCCGCATATCTGCATGCCAGGTCGACGGCGGGATGGCGGGACAGGAAGGCCGCCTGGATCAATGTCGCGGGCTTTGTGGCCATGGTCTTCAATTTGTTCTTCGTTAACCTGGTCACTGTGGGCCTGCATTCTTATGCGGGCGTCGGGTGACGGTGCTCAACCGGCCCGGATAACGCACGACATGCCGAACAACGCACAACAAGGGGGAGTGCAGTGACCGAGCATCCGACGACGGGCGTGGGGGCGCCCGAACAACCGACCACGCAGCTACCCCCACAGCCCGCGCCCCCCGCAGACCAGCATGAGGGCGCCGGACCGCAGGCCCAGTCGGGCGGCGAAGACGCCCCCACCCGCGCCTTCGCCGGGTTCCGCACCGAACGCCGGGTCCCCGGACCCGAGCGCCCGCCGGCCGCGCCGCCCCCGGCGCCGAGACCCGGTGGGATGCCGCCCTGGGATCCCACACCGATGACCGGCATCCCGCGGGTCGACCCGACGGCCTACGGCGCCTACTACGACGGTCACGACGCGCCGCCCACCCAGGTCCACGGGGCCCCGCCGCGGCCCCCGGAGCACCTGCCGCACACGCCGTATCCGGAGCTGTCCACCGGCATGCTGTTGCGGCCGGTAGCCCCGCCGCCGTCGGACGGCTGGCGGCGACTGCTGTTCAAGCTGTCCGGCGGGCTGATCAACCTGGGCGAGAGCCCGCGGGCCGCCCGGCACAACAACCTGGTCGCCCAGGTGAACCGGCCCCTGCGGGGCTCCTACCGGGTGGCGTTCCTGTCGCTCAAGGGCGGCGTCGGCAAGACCACCATCGCCGCGACGCTGGGCGCCACCTTCGCCTCCATCCGCGGTGACCGGGTGGTGGCCGTGGACGCCAACCCGGACCGCGGCACGCTGAGCCAGAAGATCCCACTGGAGACGGCGGCGACCGTGCGTCAGCTGCTGCACGACGCCGGCACCATCGAGCGCTACAGCGACGTGCGGCGGTACACCTCCAAAGGACCGAGCGGCCTGGAGGTGCTGGCGTCCGAGACGGATCCCGGCATCTCGGACGCCTTCAGCGCCGACGACTACGGGCGGGTCCTGGACATCCTGGATCGGTTCTACGGCCTGGTGCTCACCGACTGCGGGCCGGGACTTCTGCACTCCGTGATGAGCGCGGTGCTGGACAAGGCCGACGCACTCGTCGTGGTCAGCTCGGCGTCCATCGACGGCGCGCGCAGCGCCTCGGCGACGCTGGACTGGCTGGACGCCCACGGCCACGAGGACCTGGTCCGCAATTCGATCGCGGTGATCAACGGGGTGAAGGCACGCCCGGGCAAGGTCGACATGAACAAGGTGATCGACCACTTCTCCCGGCGCTGCCGCGCGGTTCAGCTGGTCCCGTTCGACCCGCACCTCGAAGAGGGCGCCGAGATCGAGCTGGACCGGCTGCGGCGCGGGACGCGGGAAGCGCTGACCGAGCTGGCCGCGATCGTCGCCGACGGGTTCCCCGGCGACCAGCACAACCCGGGAGTGTTGGGCTAGCGCGGGTTGTTGTCGCCGTGACCCAACCGCCGCAAGAAATCCGGATCGTCGTCGGGCCCGATGACGCGGGTCTTCGGCCGGTGGGCCTGCGATCGCGCAGCACGCCAGCCGACGTAGATCAGCGTCCCGAAAATCACGACGAGCAGCAGGTAGAGCACGCAACACCTCCTTGGGGCGAATATACCCGCGCCGTAGGCTCTCCCTGTGTCACAAGAAGCTAGCGACGACAGCACCGGGAACACGGAGAACCACGCCGCGCCCGGGGGTGTCGCCCAGCCCGCCGGGAACCGGGTCGCGGTGCACGTGGCCGCCTACCTGGCGGCACGGGTTCTGCTGGCGGTGGCGCTCACCGGAGTGATCTACGGTGTGGCGCGGCTGGCGGGCATCACGCAGTTCCCGATCGTGGTGGCGGTGCTGTTCGCGCTGATCATCGCGATGCCGCTGGGCATCTGGATGTTCGCCCCGCTGCGCCGCCGCGCCACCGCGGCGCTGGCCATCGCCGGGGAACGACGGCGCCGGGAACGCGAACTGCTGCAGGCCCGTCTGCACGGCGACGCTGCGCCCGGCGAGGGCGGCGGCCAAGATTCAGGGCACGGCTAGCCGCTGGGCAGCCGCACGACCTGCGCGGCATAGCTCAGGCCGGCGCCGTAGCCGAGCAGCAGGGCCAGGTCGCCGGCCTTGGCCGCCCCGGTGGTCAGCGCCGCGGCCATCGCCAGCGGGATGGACGCGGCCGAGGTGTTACCGGTGTGTTCGATGTCGTTGGCGACGATCGCGTCCGGCCGCAGATCCAGACTCTTGGCCAGCACCTCGTTGATCCGGCTGTTGGCCTGATGCGGCAGGAACACGTCGATCTCGTCGGGCCGGACGCCCGCCGCGTCCATCGCCTGCCGGCCGACCTTGCCCATTTCGAAAGCCGCCCACCGGAAGACCGCGCTGCCTTCGAGCCTCAGGTAGGGGCGCTCGCCGGTGCGGTTGTCCAGGAAGTCGATCCACTCGATGTCCTGGCGGATGGCGAAGGCCTGCGCGCCGTCGCTGCCCCAGACGGTGGGTCCGATGCCCTGGTCGGGGGTCTCGCCGACCACCACTCCGGCGGCGCCGTCGGCGAAGATGAAGCAGTTGCTCCGATCCTGCATGTCCACGGTGGGCGACAGCTTCTCCGAACCGAGCACCAGCACCTTGGCGGCCGTGCCGCCCCGCACCATGTCGGACGCCACGCCCAGCGCGTAGCCGAAGCCGGCGCAGCCGGCCGAGATGTCGAACGCGGGCACGCCGGTGGCGCCCACCGCCGTCGCGACCGCCGGCGCGCACGGGGGCGTCTGGGTGAAGTGGGTGCTGGTGGCGACGATGACGCAATCGATGTCGGATGGCTCGAGGGAGGCCTTGGCGACCGCCTCCAGCCCGGCCGTGGTCGCCATGGAGGTGACGGATTCGTCGCGCGCGGCGAATCGGCGGGTCTTGATTCCGGTTCGCGAATAGATCCACTCGTCGGACGAGTCGATGTTCTCGCAGAGCTCGTCGTTGGTGACCACCCGCTCGGGGCGGTACGACCCGACGCTGAGTAAGCCGATGTTGGTGGGCCCGCTGGTCGCGGCAATCTGCTTCATTGCGGTCCTTCGCTATCGCCCGAGCAGACGCAAAGGTACCCGAAACGGGGCGCCCTCGGGAGTTTTTGACTGGACTATAGGTAACCCCAAGCGGCCGTTAGGGAGTCAGCGCGAGCGCCGCAGCCACCGCGACCGCCCACACCACCATCGCCAGCCCGGTATCGCGCAGCACCGGAATCAGCTCGCGCCCGCCGCGGCCCGATCGCACCGGGGCCGCAGCGCGCAGCGCCAGCGGCGTGGCGATCAATCCGGCGGCGCACCACGGGGTCGCCCGCAGCAACACCAGAGTCAGCACGCCGGCGGTGCCCAGCAGCGCCTGGTACAGGATCCGGGTGCGGGCATCGCCCAGCCGCACCGCCAGGGTGATCTTTCCCGACTGCGCGTCGGTCGGGATGTCCCGCAGGTTGTTGGCCACCAGCACCGACGAGGACAACGCCCCGATCGACACCGCCAGCGTCAGGCCCACCCAGTCCACCCGCAGCGCCTGGGTGTACTGGGTGCCCAGCACGGCGACCAGCCCGAAGAACAGGAATACCGCGACCTCGCCGAAACCGGCGTACCCGTAGGGTTTCGACCCGCCGGTGTACAGCCACGCCCCGGCTATGCAGGCCGCGCCCACCGCGATCAGCCATGGCGCGCTGGACAGCGCCAGCGCCAGCCCGGCGATCGCCCCGATCGTCAGGCTGGCGACCGCGGCGGTCAGCACCGCCCGCGGCGCCGCCAGCCGCGAACCGACCAGGCGCACCGGGCCGGCCCGGTCGTCGTCGGTGCCGCGGATGCCGTCCGAGTAGTCGTTGGCGTAATTGACGCCGATGGTCAGCGAGAGCGCGACGGCCAGCGCCAGCAGCGCCTTCCACCACACCGCGGATCCCAGCCACGCCGCCGCACCGGTGCCCGCGACAACCGGCGCCACCGCGTTGGGCAGCGTCCGCGGCCGCGCACCGGAAATCCACTGCCCCAAATTGGCCACACCGACATCCTGCCAGGTGGCGGGTCCGCGATGCCCGGGCCCCGCACCGACGATCAGCCCGCGCGGTCATGCACCACAATGGTCGGATGCTCGGAGTCATCGGCGGCAGCGGCTTCTACACCTTCTTTGGATCCGACTCCCACGACGTCGCCGTCGACACCCCGTACGGGCCGCCCAGCGCCCCGGTCACCGTCGGCGCCATCGGCGATCACGAGGTGGCTTTCCTGCCGCGGCACGGCGCCAAGCACGAATTCTCCGCGCACACCGTGCCGTACCGGGCCAACATGTGGGCCCTGCGCAAGCTCGGCGTGCGGCGGGTACTCGCACCGTGCGCGGTCGGCAGCCTCAAACCCGAACTCGGTCCGGGCACCGTCGTGGTGCCCGACCAGCTGGTCGACCGCACCAGGGGCCGCGCCGACACCTATTTCGACTCCGGCGGCATCCACGTCGACTTCGCCGACCCGTACTGCCCGGCGCTGCGCGACGCGGTGACCGCCCTGCCCGGTGTGACCGACGGCGGCACCATGGTGGTGATCCAGGGGCCGCGCTTTTCCACCCGCGCCGAAAGCCAATGGTTCGCCTCCGCCGGCTTCTCGCTGGTCAACATGACCGGCTACCCGGAGGCGGTGCTCGCCCGAGAACTCGAAATATGCTATGCCGCAATAGCTTTGGTGACCGATCTGGATGCAGGGGTGAGTGCCGGGGAGGGTGTGAAGGCCGTCGACGTGTTCGCCGAATTCGAGAAGAACATCGAAGTGTTCAAGACGCTGGTCCGCCGGGCCATCGGCCGGGTGGCCGTCGACCGCACCTGCACGCATTGCCGGCCGCACGCCGGGGTCACGTTGCCCATCGAGTTGCCGTGAGGGTGCTGCTGACCGGCGCGGCGGGCTTCATCGGTTCCCGGGTGGACGCCGCGCTGCGGTCCGCGGGGCACGAGGTGGTGGCCGTCGACGCGTTGCTGCCCGCCGCGCACGGCCCAGATCCGGTGCTGCCGCCCGGATGTCACCGCGTCGACGTGCGAGACGCCGACGGGTTGGCCCCGTTGTTGGCGGGCGTGGACGTGGTGTGCCATCAGGCGGCGATGGTGGGTGCGGGCGTGGACGCCGCCGACGCCCCCGCCTACGGCGGGCACAACGATCTGGCCACCACGGTCCTGTTGGCGCAGATGTTCGCCGCCGGGGTGCGGCGCCTGGTGCTGGCCTCGTCGATGGTGGTGTACGGGCAGGGCAGATATCACTGCGAACGACACGGATCCGTGGATCCGCTGCCGCGGCGACGCGCGGACCTCGACGCCGGAATCTTCGAGCACCGTTGTCCGCTCGGCGGGGAGGAACTGCACTGGCGCCTCGTCGACGAGGACGCCTGCCTGCGGCCCCGAAGCCTGTACGCCGCCAGCAAGACCGCCCAGGAGCATTACGCGCTGGCGTGGTCGGAGGCCACCGGTGGTTCGGTGGTGGCGCTGCGCTACCACAACGTCTACGGCCCCGGCATGCCGCGCGACACCCCCTACTCCGGGGTGGCGGCGATCTTCCGGTCGGCCCTGGAAAAGGGTGATCCGCCAAGGGTTTTCGAGGATGGCGGGCAGATGCGTGACTTCGTTCACGTCGACGACGTCGCCGCAGCCAACGTCGCCGCGACGCAGCAGCGCGAGGGCTTCACCGCCGTCAATGTCTGCTCGGGCCAACCGATTTCGATTCTGGAGGTGGCCGGCGCGCTGTGCGATGCGCGGGGCGGCTCGCTGTCCCCGGTGGTCACCGGGCAGTACCGCAGCGGCGACGTGCGCCACATCGTCGCCGACCCGTCCAGGGCCACCGAGGCGCTCGGTTTCCGGGCGGCCGTCGCACCGGGCGACGGGCTGCGGGAATTCGCGTTCGCGCCCCTTCGCTGAGCGTTAACCCTGCGGGGGACGGTAGATCTGCGGTTTCTGCGCGGGGATTTGGCGGGTTCCCGAATCGTCACCGCGAAAGATCCGGGGCGCGTTGCCCAGCGGCGGTATCTCGTTGGTGGGTGGATCGTTGTCGGCGCCGGGGACGCCGGCGGGAATGCGGGTGGTCGCCGCGGTCGACGGCCTCGCACCGTGGCCCACCGGGACTCGGGTGGTGGGTGCCGCGGCATTCGCCGCGGCGGCGCGCCGGCGCGCGGCGCGACGAGCCAGCCGACGACCGCTCAGCTGCCCGGTGACGATGGCCGCCACCAGGATGCCCAGCGCCAGCCAGCACAGCGTCACGTCGAAGACGCTGGTGATCTGCTGGGCCAGGTTGTTTCCGTAGACCGGGTGCAGCGCAGGCGAATTGGGCGAGTCGGCGAACCGCGGCGCCAGCTCGACGCCGACGATGACACGGGCCACGCTGAGGGTGGCGACGAGCCCGCACAGCGAGGTGACCGTTCGCGTCGAGAGGGTGGCCAGCCTGCGGCGCAGCCAGATCGCCAGCACCGCGGTGGCCAGGTCGAACGCGGCCTGCACGATGCTGTTGTACCGGGAGAACGGATAGTTCAGGATCACGCCGACGACGAGGTCGGTGATCCGCATCGCCACCGATCCCACGCACCAGACGGCGATGAGCAGCAAGCCATTTCGGATCGTCGCGCGCCACGCGGATTCCTCCGTCGGCAAAGCGTTCCGGTGCCCGAACAGGGCTCGCGGCGCGAACAGCGCCGCGCCGGCCGCCCACGCCAGGTAGCCCTCGAACCCGACGCCGGCGGTCGACGTGTTCTGCGCGATGCCGTGGAAGGCGTCGATGTCACGACCGGCGGGCAGGAACCACACCAGGATCCCGGCGGCCAGCGTCGACGCGCCGAGCACGACGGTCGTCAGCCGGCTGTCGCGGGCGCTGCGCAGCAGCCACCTGGAGGCGACCAGCACCGCGATCAGCGCCACTACGCCGTACACCACCGCGGTCGCGATCACGGCGATGTTCTGCTTGCCGAATTCCGCGGCGCCGCCGGTGTTTTGCAGCGCGTACCGCACCCGCCAGTACAGGTTGAAACCGAAGCTGAGCACCGCCGTGAGCATCGACAGCGCGCCGATGATCCGCGCCGACCTGTGCCATCCGGTGGATTCGTCGCCGGCCGGAATCGGTCCGGCAACGGCGCCGGTCGGCACCGCCTGGGCGCTCAGCAGCGAGCCGGCAACCCCGGCCCAGGCCCCCGGCCCGACACCGCCGGGCACGTTGACCGTGCCACCGAAACGTACGGTCTCGTACGCGTCGAACACCACGAAGGCGAGCACCAGCAGTAGATAGGGGGCGTTGAGCGCCAGCCGAAGCCGCGCGGCCCGCGCCGGGTTGAACCGCGCGCCGGTCGATCGCCAGGTCCCGGCGAGCAGGACGGCGACGACGGCCAGCACCGTCACCGCGATCAGCACCCCGAACAGGATGCCGTTGCTGTTGGGGATTCCCAGGCCGAAGTAGAGGTTCCACGGCAAGAACACCGCGAGGACCAGCAGCGCGACGGCGGTCAGGTCGCCGACCACGTGCCGGTACCGCTTCGTCGCCGCGGCCGCCGGGGCGGCGGCGCCGCCGGTGGCGTGCGCGCGGATGATGCGCGGCGCCGGTGCCGGCCCGGTCTGACCGCGGATGGGCCCGGTCGGCGTGTCGTCGCTGCTCTGGCTCACCATGCCCCCCGGGGTTCAAGGACGGATATTCTTGGCGCAGTTTCGGGTGTCCGGTGAGGGATTACCCCGCCGAGCGAAACGCCGTGCTCGCTTGCCAACATATTCTCCGTTCGGATGCCGTGGCGGTGGCTCAGACCGGCTGCTGGGGCGCAGATGATTCCGCGGTGGGGCGTCCTGTCGTTCGAAAAGCTGGTTACGCTGCGCTAGTAGACGAAGCTTGTCGCCTGAATGATTGACACTGCCAACGGTATCGCAAGTGTAATGATGCCGGGACATCGCCGGCTGCGGGGTAGCCGGGTGAAGGAGAGCGGGGATGGACGTCGTTTTGGGGGTTGCGGTCACCGGACCCGTCGCTCGCTTGGCCCTGGTCGGGTCGGGCGCGCAGGGGGCCGACGTGATCGACCAATCCGTCGTCGATCTCGCTGACAATCCGATCGGAACGCTGACCGAGACCGTGGTCGGCACGAACCGGCTGCTGGCCGGCGAGAACCACCGGCTGGTCGGCACCCGGCTGTGCTGGACCGACCACCCCGCCGCCGACCGGTTGCGGCGGGCGCTGGAGGATTCCGGCGTGCACAACGTCGCGGTGCTGTCCGAATCCCAGGCGGTGGCCGCCCTGATGCGCGCGGCCGGCCGGCCCGGCGCGGCGCTGGTGATGGACGACGCGACCGCGACGCTGTCGATGGTGGGTTCGGGCGACGGCGACCCGGACGCGCCGCCGACCGTGCTGGCCAGCCAGCCGCTGGCCGGTGCGGGCGGCGATGCGACGGCCGCGTTCCACACCATGATGGCGAACCTGCGCGCCCACCCCGACGCCCCACAGGATGTGTATCTGCTGGGTGCGTCGCCCGATCTGAACCGGGTCGCCGACGAGCTTCGCGACGCGTCGACCATGCGGGTGCGGGTCGCCGACGACCCCACCTTTGCGCTCGCGCGCGGCGCCGCGATCGCCGCCGCCCCGGCGGGGACGCTGCCGGCGGGGGACGCGACGGCCCTGGCGCCGGCGGTCGGGCTGACCGGCGACGAGACCGCGATGGCACCGGTGGCCGGGGACGCCACCGCGCTGGCGCCCGCGTTCGGGGACGCCACCGCGCTGGCACCGGCGGCCGGGTTCACCGGCGACGAGACGACCGTCGTGCCGGCGCCGGAGTTCGCCGACCCGAACGCCGAAGACCACCAGCTGGCCTATTCGATGGCCGATGACGGCGAGCAGTACCCGGGCGAATTCGACGAGTACGACCCCGAATTGGACGACTACGAGTACGGCGACGTCGACGAGGAAGTACCGACGAAGCTGTCGCGGCGGTCGCTGGTGATCGGCAACGCCGTCATCGCCTTCGCGGTCATCGGGTTGGCCTCGCTGGCCACCGCGATCGCGGTCGCCGTTGAGCCCACCGCCAGCCGGCAGCCGGTGGTGGGTGTCCAGAATGGCACTCCGGGCAAGTTCATGCCGATCCTGCCGAGCCAGCAGCAGGCGCCGCTGCCGCCGCCCCCGGCCGATGCGCCCAACGCCGGATTCCAGGGCGGCACCGTCCCGGCCCCGAACAACCCGGTTCCCCAGCAGGTGGCGCCGCCGTCGGGAGGCGGCGTACCGGCCCCCGTTCCGGAGGCACCCGCCCCCGGTGGCGTGCCCAACCCCGGTGCGGTGCCCAATCCCGGTCCGGGTTGGGCGCCTCGCCCGAATCCCATTGTGCCGGTTCCCCTTCCGATTCCCGTGCCGATCCCGGGGTGGGGGCCGAACTACCCGCCCTACCACCCTCCGTACAACCCGCCCTACAGCCCGCCCTATACGCCGCCGACGACCACGCCCTATACGCCGCCGACCACCACGTACCAACCGCCGACGACGACGTATTCGCCGCCGAGCACCACACACGAGCCGCCGACGACGACGTATTCGCCTCCGACAACGACGTATTCGCCGCCGAGCACCACACACGAGCCGCCGACGAGCACCTATTCGCCGCCGAGCACCCGGGAAACCACCCAGGCGCCGCCGCCGACGCACACGCAGCAGACCGTGCCGCCGACGCATTCGCAGCCGGTCTACCCGCAGCAGCCGGTCTACCCGCAGCAGCCGATGTCCCCGCAGCAGCCGATGTACCCGCAGGAGCCCCACCCCCACCGCGGGTTCTGAGCGTGGCCGAGGCCGACGGTCTGGTCACGGTGGTCCTGCCCTGCCTCAACGAGGAGGAGTCGCTGCCGGCGGTGCTGGCCGCCATTCCCGCCGGCTACCACGCGTTGGTGGTGGATAACAACAGCACCGATGACACCGCCGGCGTCGCGAGCCGGCACGGCGCCCGCGTCGTCGCCGAACCCCGGGCCGGGTACGGCGCGGCCGTGCACGCGGGCGTGCTGGCGGCGACGACACCGATCGTGGCGGTCATCGACGCCGACGGCTCGATGGACGGCGGCGATCTGCCCCGGCTGGTCGCCGAGCTCGAGCGCGGCGCCGACCTGGTGACCGGCCGGCGCCGGCCGGTGCCCGGGCTGCACTGGCCGTGGGTGGCCCGGGTCGGCACTGTCGTCATGAGCTGGCGACTGCGCACCCGGCACGGGCTGCCGGTGCACGACATCGCGCCGATGCGGGTGGCCCGGCGCGATGCGCTGCTGCGGTTGGGCGTCGTCGACCGGCGATCGGGTTATCCGCTGGAACTGCTGGTGCGTGCCGCCGCCGCCGGATGGCGCGTCGTCGAACTCGACGTCAGCTACGGCCCACGGACGGGCGGCAAGTCGAAGGTCAGCGGGTCGCTGCGGGGCAGCATCACCGCGATCCTCGACTTCTGGAAGGTGATTTCGTGAGCCTGCTGCCGGTGACGCTGCTGGTGGTCGCCAAGGCGCCCGAGCCGGGCAGGGCCAAGACGCGGCTGGCTGCGGCCGTCGGCGACCGGGTCGCGGCCGAAATCGCCGCCGCGGCACTGCTTGACACGCTCGACGCCGTGGCCGCGGCACCGGTGGCGGCGAGGGTGGTGGCCCTGACCGGCAACCTGGACGCGGCCGCGAACGCCGCCGAGATCCGGCAGCGGCTGGCGTCCTTCACGGTCATCGCGCAGCGCGGTGCGGATTTCGCGGCCCGGCTCGCCAACGCGCACGCCGACGCGGCCGACGGGTCTCCGGTGCTGCAGATCGGCATGGACACGCCCCAGGTGAGCGCGGAGCTGTTGGCCGGGTGCGCGCGCCGGTTGCTCGAGATGCCGGCGGTGCTCGGGCCGGCCCGCGACGGCGGCTGGTGGGTGCTCGGCGTGGCGGAGCCCGCCATGGCGCAGTGCCTGCGCGGCGTTCCGATGTCCGCGCCCGACACCGGGGACCTGACCTTGAAAGCATTGCGCGACAACGGCATCGACGTCGCAACCGTCCAGACGCTGGCCGACGTGGACTATGTTGACGACGTCGCGCTGGTGCGCGACGCCTGCCCACCCACCGGCCGGTTCGTCCGGGTCACCCGCGCCGCCGGCCTGTGAGCCGCTACCAGTTCGTCAGGATGACGGTGTTGAGTGCCAGGGCGCCGACGGCGTTGAGCGCCAAGAAGATTCGGTGTGAGCGTACCGGCAGCAACGCGGCCGCCGCGGTGAGCCACACGGTGAACGGCAGCCAGATGCGTTCCACCTCGGCCTTGCTGAGCATGCTCAGGTCCGCGCACACCACGGCGGCCAGCACGCCCAACAGCAGCAGGTGAAAACCGGAGCGACGCCGGATGGCGGCCCAGTCGAACACCCTGCTGATTCCGGCGACGCCACCCAACCCGATCGCGCACACGACGCACGCCAGGTTGGCCCAGCTCCAATACTGGAACGGCCGGAATTTGGCGATGCCCTGCCAATAGCGTTGCTGCACCAGGGTGTAGCCGTCGAACCAGAAGAACCCCGCGACGGCGAAGGCCACCGCCACCGCGATGGCGGCCAGCGCCGCCGGGCCCAGGGCGCGCAGGATCGCTCGCCAGTGCGCCCAGCCGTTGTCCGGCTGCTGGGCGGAGGCCAGCACCGCCAGGGCCGGCAATCCCATCAGCATCAGGCCGTAGTTGCAGAACACCCCCCAGCCCAGCAGCAGGCCCGCCCCCGCGGCCGTCAGCGCGGGGAATCGGACCGGGCGGTGCACCGCCACGGCCAGCAGCGCGATGCCCCAGGCCGCCACGCCGGCGAAGTAGCCGTCGGCGGACACGGCCACCCAGATCGCCGTCGGTGCCAGGGCGACGAACGGGGCGGCCCGGCGCGCGGTCTGCTCGTCGGCCAGCGCGCGCACGGCGATCATCACCGCGGCCGCCGCGCTCGACCCGCACAGCAGACACAGCAGCCCGGCCCAGGCGCCGCCGTGCAGGCCCAGCCGGTCCAGCCAGACGAAGGTCAGCAGCGCGCCGGGTGGATGCCCCGACACGTGGGTGGTCCACGAGTTCGGTTGGTAGTCCACGATCCGGCTCGCGAACGTTCGGAGCGTCGCGCCGATGTCGGTGATGCTGGGCACCTGCGACAGGTATTCGTCCCGGGTGGTCAGCCGGCCGACGAAGCCGCGCTGCCAGCCGTCGATCATCGCCAGCGCGAACGCCCACCCGCACGCGGTTGCCCAACTGCCGAGCGTCAGCGCCCGCCACGAAAGGCGTTGCGACAGAACGGGTCCCCACGCGACGACGGCGATCGCGATGGCGATGGCCGGTCCGGTTCCCCAACTGGCGTGGATCAACCATTCGCCGAAGATCGGCGCGGCGCCGGCGTGGGTGGCGAACTTCTCGGCGCCGACGTCGAGACGCGGCCGCACGCCTGCGTTCACCCGCGGCAGCACGAACGCCGCCGCCACCAGCACCACCCCGATCGTGACCGCTACCGCTTCGCGCGCTGCCTCCCGTCCGGCGATCCTCACGGAGGAACAGCCTATTGATCGCCCGCGCCGGCGAACCGGCGCACCAAGGCCGTCCGGTCGACCTTGCCGATGCCGCGGCGCGGCAGTGCGTCGACGATGTGCAGCTCGCGCGGCGCGGCGGTGGCGTCCAGGGTGCGGGTCACCTGCGCCCGCAGCGCGTCCAGGGTCGGCGCGGCGGACCCGTCGCGCACCACGATCGCGGCGACCACCCGCTGCCCCAGCCGGTCGTCGGCCACTCCGAACACCGCGCACTCACGCACCGCCGGATGGGCGCACACCGCCGCCTCGACCGGCTGCGGCAGCACCGTCAACCCGCCGGTGCTGATCGCGTCGTCGGCGCGGCCCAGGACGGTCAGCACCCCCGCGTCGCTGACGGCGCCGAGGTCGTCGGTGCGAAACCAGCCCGGCTCGGCGAACGGATCCGGGTCGACCGGGTTGCGGTAACCCTTGGCCAACGTGCTGCCGCCGATGACGATGCGGCCGTCGACCGTCCGTAGCCGCACGCCGTGCAGCGGGACACCGTCGTAGACGCAGCCCCCGGCGGTCTCGCTCATGCCGTAGGTGCGGACCACGGTGATGCCCGCCGCGGCCGCGTCGTCGAGGACCGGTCGCGGCGCCGGGCCGCCGCCGAGCAGCAAGGCGTCCAGTTCGGCGAGCGCGGCCGCGGCCGCCGTGTCGGCCAGCGCCTTGGCCAACTGCGCGGCAACCAGCGACGTGTATCGCCGCCCCGGCCGCAACGCCCTTATCGCCCTGGGCAATTCGGCGACGTCGAATCCGGCGGAGACGTCCATCTCGACCGGTACCGAGCCGGCCAGCACGCTGCGCACCAACACCTGCACCCCGGCGATGTGGTGCGGCGGCAAGGCAAGCAGCCAGCTGCCCGGCCCGCCGAGGCGGTCATGGGTGGCCGTCGCGCTGGCCGTCAGGGCGGCGGCGGTCAGCAAGGCGCCCTTGGGAGTTCCGGTGGTTCCCGACGTCGCCACGACCAGGGCCACGTCGTCGTCGATGGATTGCCCGACCCGCAAACCCACCCGCAGCGCCTCCGCCTCGCGGTCGTCGCCGGCGGGCAGCGCGACCAACGCGGGGTCACGCCCGTCGAGCACCCGTTCCAGGGCGGGCAACAGCGCCGAGACCGCCGAGCCCGGCGCGAGGCGCAGGGCGCGCAGTACGGCTATGCCGGGTCCCCGGCCTGGTCGGCGTCGTCGAACGGCCAGCCCTTCGCCGCCAGTCGCACCCGCACCCGCTCGACGTCGGCGGGGGAGGGCAGCTCGTCGGTGATCTGGGTGATCAGCACGCCGATGTCGACATCGTCGAACTCGCCGCGCCGAACCAGCTCGCAGGCCACCGCCTTGGCTTCGTCATTGGACAGCCGGCGGGCCAGCAAGGCCAGCACCGGGAAGGTGTCGGTGGGCGGCACGCCTTCGGGGTAACCCGCCCGCAGCCAGGAGACGATCGAGTTGAGGAATCCGTTCACGCGCTGACAACACCCCCCGGTGTCTGGCTAAGCAAATCCGTGGGCACCAATCGATGCTACTTGGGTTTGGCGCCGAGGAAAGGTTGGCCAGTGTGATGGGCGATGAAGTCCCGCGAGATGTACAGCAACGCGAAGGCGATGACGAAAAGCACCACCGCGTAAATGGCCCAGGCGATCGCGAGCAGCGCCGGGTTCTTCTGCGCTGGGCTGCCCTCGGCGCCGGCCTGTCCGGCGCCGATCGCCTGGAATCGCAGCCCCAGGGCGAACAGTCCCGGTAGTGCGGCGCCGGCCAGCATGGAGAAGAGCAGGATCTTGAGGGAGGCCTGGTAGTTGAACCAGTCGCTGAAGTGACTCATCACGCATTCGCCTTAATGGTGGGGTCGTCGGAGCCGAACCGGGGAGTCGTACCGCCGCCGACCTTGGGCCCGGCATCCGAGGGCGGGTGCTGATCGTCGGACTCCTCGAGCCCGCTGGTCAGGTCGCCCTTCCATTCGGCGTTGACGTTGCGGTGGTCGACCTTGACCTTGCGCGACCGGATGTAGATGGTGGCCGAGACCGCGACCAGCAGCGCGAAGCCGACGATGGCGCCCGGGTAACCGCCGATCAGGTGCACGATCCAGTAGGTGAGAGCACCGACCAGCCCGGCCAGCGGAAGCGTGACCAGCCACGCGACACCCATCCGGCCGGCGACGCCCCAGCGCACCTCGCCGCCGGGCTTGCCCAGCCCGCTGCCCAGCACCGAGCCGGTGCAGACCTGGGTGGTCGACAGCGCGTAGCCGAAGTGGGCGGAAAGCAAAATCACCGCGGCCGAAGAGGATTCGGCCGCCATGCCCTGCGGCGACTGGATCTCGACCAGTCCCTTGCCCAGGGTGCGAATGATCCGCCAGCCACCCAGATACGTGCCGAGCGCCATCGACACCGCGCAGCCCACGATGACCCACAGCGGCGGCATGGCGGCGGTCTTGCTGACCGAGCCGTAGGACATCAGCGCCAGGAAGATGATGCCCATCGTCTTCTGCGCGTCGTTGGTGCCGTGGGCCAGCGACACCAGCGACGCCGAGCCCCACTGGCCGTACCGGAAGCCGGCCTCGGTGCGCGCGGCCGAGATGCCGCGGGTGATCCGGTAGACCAGCCAGGTGGCGACCGCGCCCACCACGATGGCCAGGATCGCCGACACCACCGCCGGGATGATCGCCTTGGACACCACGCCCTTCCAGATCACCCCGTGCGCGCCGACGGCGGCGATGGTGGCGCCGACGATGCCCCCGATCAGGGCGTGCGACGAACTCGAGGGGATACCGAGCAGCCAGGTCAGCAGGTTCCACACGATGCCGCCGACGAGGCCGGCGAAAACCAGCTCCAGCGTCACGATGTGCCCGTCGATCAAGCCTTTGGCGATCGTCGCGGCGACGGCGGTGGACATGAACGCACCCACGAGGTTCAGCACCGCCGACAGCGCGACCGCCACCTTGGGCTTGAGCGCGCCGCTGGCGATCGAGGTCGCCATCGCGTTGCCGGTGTCGTGGAAGCCGTTGGTGAAATCGAAAGCCAGTGCCGTGATTACGACAATGATCAAGAGGAACAATTGGATGTTCACAGCGCCTGATTCTGGTGGTAGGAGGTTTCCATTGTCGAATGCTGGGCGAGCCGAATCGCGGGTATACCTTGACTCGTCGCCAGATGTTACCTCTCAGTTAACCGGCGTTTGCCGGTCGTTCACCTCGGGTGTCGCGCCGTAACGGGTGGTCGGAGGGGATTTCGAGGAAGATCAGCGTGACGCCGTCCGGGTCGATCACGTGCATCTCGTGCAGGCCCCACGGCTCCCGGCGAGCCTCACGAGCGATCGCCACCCCGCGGCCGCGAAGCTCGGCCTGGGTTGCCTCGATGTCGCGGACCTGTAGCCACAGCGCGCCCGGGAACGGCCCGCGGGAATGGTCCGGGGAGCCGTACCCGGCGAGTTCCAGCAGCGACTGGCCCGCGAAAAATACTGTGCCCGCGCCATATTCACGCGCTATCGCCAGGCCGATCTGGTCGCGGTAGAAGGCCAACGACCGCTGATAGTCCGCCGGCCGGAGCAGCATCCGGCTGGCCAGGATCTCCATAGCGTCGTGTCTATCACAGCGCCCGCTCGAAGCGGCCGGATCAGCCGTCGGTGATGCGGTTGGGTTGCAGGCTCTGGCGCTGCATGACGGCGTTGACCCAGCGGGGGCCGAAGGTGTCCAGCGCCTTGGCGGCGATCGCCATCCGCGGTGCGATGCGCACCGGGCGGGTGCGCGCGGCGGTGATCATCCACTCGCCGGCCTCCTCCGGCGTCAGCGCCGGCATGCCCTGGTAGGCCTTGGTCGGCGCGATCATCGGGGTGGCCACCAGCGGGTAGTACAGCGTGCTGGAGTGCACCCCTTTGTCGCCCCACTCCGTTTCCACCACCCGGCTGACCGTCGACAGCGCGGCCTTCGAGGCGTTGTACACCGCGAACAGCGGCGAGGCCTCCGACAGCACCCCCCACGTCGAGACGTTGATGATGTGGCCGTCGCCGCGCTCGATCATCCCCGGCGCCAGCCCGCGGATCAGCCGCAGCGGCGCGTAGTAGTTGAGCACCATGGTCCGCTCGACGTCATGCCAACGTTCCAGTGATTCGGCCAGCGGCCGGCGAATGGAGCGGCCGGCGTTGTTGATCAGGATGTCGATCCCGCCCAGACGTGTTTGGACGTCGGCGACCAGCGTGTCGACGGCGTCCATGTCCGAGACATCGCACGGGATCGAAATGGCGTCACCGCCCGCGGCGGTGATGCGGTCCGCGAGCGCGTCGAGCAGTTCTGCGCGGCGGGCCACGACGACCACCGTGGCGCCCGCCCGGGCGAACTGCTCGGCGGCGGCCTCGCCGATGCCGGAGGACGCTCCGGTCAGCAGGATGCGCTTGCCGGCCAGCTCGATCGGCTTGATCAGCGGACGGTTGACCAGTACTTGCGGCGCCATCGGGGGTCGCATGGTCGCCAGCACGAACTGGTCGGCGATCCGGCGGAGGGGACTCTTGCTCACGGGACGCGAGTCTAGGCGGGCGACTTGCCGGCGCTCAGAAGTAGCGCGGGAACCGGCTCCAGTCCGGGTCGCGCTTCTCCAGGAACGCGTCGCGGCCCTCGACGGCCTCGTCGGTCATGTACGCCAGCCGGGTGGCCTCGCCCGCGAACAGCTGCTGGCCCACCAGGCCGTCGTCGAGCAGGTTGAACGCGAACTTCAGCATGCGTTGCGCCTGCGGGGATTTGGCGTTGATCTCGGCGGCCCACTCGATGCCGGCCTTCTCCAGCTCGGCATGGTCGACGACGGCGTTGACCGCGCCCATCTGGTGCATCTGCTCGGCGGTGTAGGGGCGGCCCAGGAAGAAGATCTCCCGGGCGAACTTCTGGCCGACCTGACGCGCCAAATACGCGCTGCCGTAACCGCCGTCGAAGCTGCCCACATCGGCGTCGGTCTGCTTGAAGCGGGCATGCTCGCGGCTGGCCAGGGTGAGGTCGCAGACCACGTGCAGGCTGTGCCCACCGCCGGCCGCCCACCCGTTGACCAGACAGATGACCACCTTGGGCATGAACCGGATCAGCCGCTGCACCTCGAGGATGTGCAACCGGCCGGCGCGGGCGGTGTCGACGGTGTCGGCGGTGTCGCCGGTGGCGTACTGGTAGCCGCTGCGCCCGCGGATGCGCTGATCGCCGCCGGAGCAGAACGCCCAGCCGCCGTCCTTGGGGGACGGCCCGTTGCCGGTCAGCAGCACCACGCCGACGTCGGGGGACATCCGGGCGTGGTCGAGCACCCGGTAGAGCTCGTCGACGGTGTGCGGGCGAAACGCGTTGCGCACCTCGGGCCGGTCGAACGCCACCCGCACCGTGGCGTCGTCGACGTGCCGGTGATAGGTGATATCGGTGAGGTCGCCGAACCCGGCCACGGGACGCCAGGCCTGTTCGTCAAAGGGGTTGTCACTCAAGGGTGTTGAACTCCATCTAGATCGGATCCAGCCGGAATACCGCGCAGCGGCCGGCCAGCGCCTCGAATTCCTCCGGGCGTCCGTCGGTGACCAGACCCGCCCTTTTCATGAAACCCACGCCGGTGGGCACCTCGGCCGGGAAGGCCCGCAGGATCGGCCGTGCGTCGTCGGCGGGCAACTCGGCCATCCGCACCCGCTCGACGCGGCGGCCGCGCGCGATCGTCGCTTCCTGCGCCGCCCGCACGTTGGCGACCCAGTCGGCACCGGGGAATCCGGCGACGATGTACCGGTTGCCGTCGACCGTCATCGGGGTCACCGGTGTCGATCGGGTGGCGCCGGACTTGCGCCCGGCCACGCTCAACACCACCGGGCTCTCGGCCCCGAAACTCATTCCCAGCCGTGACATTCCGATGAAGATCTTGTTGGCCGGCTTCAGCCACCACGGAGGCCGGACGCGGTTACCGCTTCCCATAGGCAGCGACGTTACCTCTGAAAGGGCCCGACACCATGGGGCTGGGGCTCGGTAGCTCCGACGGCGTCGAGGCGTGCCAGCGCGTCGGCGCTCAGCGCGACGTCCGCGGCGCCGATGTTCTCTTCGAGGTGGGCGATCGACCGGGTGCCGGGAATCAGCAAGGTATTCGGCGTGTGGGCCAACAGCCAGGCCAGCCCGACCTGGGCAGCGGTGACACCGAGCTCGCCCGCGATCTCGGCCACCGCCGGGTTGTCGGCCACCTTGGGGAATCCGGGGAACGCCGAGCCGAGCGGGAAGTACGGGACCCAGGCGATGTTTCGGGCCGCGCACAGCTCGAGCGTGGCTTCTTGGGAGCGGTCCAGCAGGCTGTAGGGGTTCTGCACGCAGACGATGCCGGCGGGTAACGCGCGTTGCACGACGTCGAGCGGCACGGCGCTGATCCCGATCCCGCCGATCTTGCCTTCGTCGCGCAGCGCGATCATCTCGGCGAGTTGGTCATCGAGGTCGACCACCTGGTCTCCCTCGGCGGCCAGCCCGGGGCCGAGGTCGAGGCGGCGCAGGTTGACCACCGCAATCCGATCCAGGCCGAGGTGGCGCAGATCGTCTTCGACGGCGGCGCGCAGCTCGGCCGGCTTTTGGGCGGCGGCCAGGGGAATGGGTTGTCCGCCGGTGTAGCGCGCACCGACCTTGCTGACGATGACGAGGTCGTCCGGATAGGGGGCCAACGCCGCCCGGATCCGGCGGTCCACCTCGCCGGGGCCATAGAACGATGCGGTGTCGATGTGGTTGACGCCCAGTTCGATCGCGCGGCGCAGCACCGCGACCGCGTCGTCGACGGTCGTGGCCTCGAACAGTTGCATGGCGCCGTAGCCCATCCGGGCGACGGGCGTCGTGCCCAGGGTGCCGATGCCGCCGGGCGGGGTGTGGCCTGTCATGGTGCTCCTGAAGGATTCGGTGACACACTGGGGAAGCGGAGGGGCCTCCGCATACGCAGCATAGCAGAAACGGAGGGACCTCCGCTTTGGTGGAGAGGTCGGATGCGCGGCGCAACCGCGAACGGCTGCTGGAGGCGGCCACCGCGGCGTTCACCGCGCACGGGGCATCGGTCTCGCTGGAGTCGATCGCCCGGGACGCGGGAGTGGGGATCGGCACGCTCTACCGCCATTTCCCCAACCGCGAGGCGTTGGTCGAGGCGATTTTTCGCGCCGAGCTCGCCGAGGTGGCCGCCGCGGCCGGGCGGCTGCTGCAGCGGCACCCGCCCAAGATTGCGCTGCGACGCTGGATGGACCGCTATGCGTCATTCGTGGCCGCCAAGCGCGGCATGGCCGAGTCGCTGCAGGCGATCTTCGCCTCGGGCGCCATGGAAGTCAGCCAGACTCGCGACAGCATCGTCGGCGCCGTCGAGATGCTGCTACGGGCCGGCGCCGACGACGCGAGCCTGCGTGCCGACGTGCCGGCCGACGACGTGGTGTCCAGCCTGAACGGCATCTTTCTGGTCAGCGGTTCGCCGGAGCAGACCGGCCGCATGCTCGACCTGCTGGTGGCGGGGGTGTCGGCTTAGCCCCCACCTACCCGCCGAACGTGAAGTTGGTTTCACGCTCGGACGCGAGCGTGAAGTTGGTTTCACGCTCGGCGCAAAGCGCACGCCCTAGCCCACGGAGCGGGCGGCGCCCTCCCAAAACTGCGCACGGACGGCCTTCTTGTCCGGCTTGCCGAGCGCGGTCACGGGGACCGAGTCGACGACGATCACCTGCTTGGGCGACTGCACCGAGCCCTTGCGCTCCTTGACGGCGGACTGGATCTCGGCGGTCACGCGCGCCACCGACTCCTCGTCGGACGGATGGTCGGGCCGCAGCACGATCACCGCGGTGACGGCCTCGCCCCACTTCTCGTCCGGTGTGCCGATCACGCAGACCTGCGCGACGGCCGGGTGCTCGGCGACGACGTCCTCGACCTCGCGCGGGAACACGTTGAACCCGCCGGTGACGATCATGTCCTTGACCCTGTCGACGATGAACCAGAAGCCGTCCTCGTCCTCGCGGGCCATGTCGCCGGTGTGCAGCCAGCCGTCCTTGAACGTCTTGGCGGTCTCCTCCGGCAGGTTCCAGTACCCGCCGGAAAGCAGCGGGCCGGACACGCAGATCTCGCCGACCTCGCCCTGCGGCACCGGGTTGCCGTCGGCGTCCAGCAGCGCGGTGCGGGCGAACAGGGTGGGCCGCCCACAGGAGGTGAGCCGCTTCTCGTCGTGGTCCTTCTTGGCCAGGTACGAGATCACCATCGGGGCCTCGGACTGTCCGTAGTACTGGGCGAAGATCGGCCCGAAGCGGCGGATGGCCTCGGCCAGCCGCACCGGATTCATCGCCGAGGCGCCGTAGTAGACCGTCTCCAGCGAAGACAGGTCGCGGGTGTGTGAATCGGGATGGTCCATCAGCGCGTAGATCATCGACGGCACCAGCATGGTGGCGGTGATCTTCTGCTCCTCGATGACCCGCAGCACCTCGGCCGGATCGAACTTGGTCAGCACCACCAGCTCGCCGCCCTTGATGATCGTCGGCACGAAGAACGCTGCCCCTGCGTGCGATAGCGGGGTGCACATCAAGAACCGCGGGTTCTCCGGCCACTCCCACTCGGCGAGCTGGATCGTCGTCATCGTGGTGATGGACTGCGCGGTGCCCAGCACGCCCTTGGGCTTGCCGGTGGTGCCACCGGTGTAGGCCATCCCGCCGATGTGATCGGGCGGAAGGTCGGCCGCCACCAACGGCTTTGGCGAATACTTGGCGGCTTCGGCCACCAGGTCCACCGCGGAATCACCCAGCGATTCGGGGACCGGACCGATGGTCAGGACCTGCTTGAGGCCGGGCACCTTCTCCAACAGGCCCAGTGCCCGCTCGACGAACATCGGGTTGGGGTCGATGATCAGTGACGTCACGCCGGCGTCGTTCAGCACATAGGCGTGGTCGTCCAGCGATCCCAGCGGGTGCAGGGCGACGCGCCGGTAGCCCTGGGTCTGGCCGGCGCCGATGATCATCAGCACCTCGGGCCGGTTCAGCGACAGCAGCCCGACGGTTTGGCCGGTGCCCGCACCGAGCGCCTCGAACGCCTGGATGTACTGGCTGATGCGCTCGGCGAGCTGACCACCGGTCAGGGTGGTGTCGCCGAGATGAAGCACCGGCTTGTCTTTGTTGCGCTTGAGCGCACCGACGGTCAGGTGTCCGGAATGAATGGGATGGCGCAGGAGATCGTCACTCATGTGGCCAGACTAGAACGTGTTGCAATTTGGGTCAGCCAGACCCTCCTGCCACTAGCATCCGTGGCTATGGCCGATGCAGATCTCGTCGTCACCGGAACCATCCTGACCGTCGACGAGGCGCGGCCCACCGCCGAGGCGCTCGCCGTCGCCGGCGGCCGGATCGTCGCCGTCGGCACCCGCGCCGAGGTCGCCGGCTGCACCGGCCCCGCCACCCAGACCATCGACATCGGCGACGGCTGCGCCATGCCGGGATTCGTTGAGGCACACGGACATCCGTTGATGGAGGCGGTCGCGCTGTCGGACCGCATCGTCGACATCCGCCCGGTCACCATGCGCGGCGCCCACGACGTCGTCGCGGCCATCCACCGCGAGGTCGCCCGGCGCGGGTCCGACGGCGCCTACCTCAATGGCTGGGATCCGCTGCTGCAGAGCGGTCTTCCCGAACCCACGCTGAGCTGGCTCGACGACATCGCGCCGGACAGCCCGCTGGTGATCATGCACAACTCCGGGCACAAGGCTTACTTCAATTCGCGCGCCGCCAAGCTTCATGGGCTCACCCGCGACACCCCCGACCCCAAGGGCGCCAGGTACGGCCGCGACGCCAACGGTGAACTCGACGGCACCGCCGAGGAGACCGGCGCGGTGTTCGGGCTGCTGGGCGGGGCCATCGACTTCGCCGACTACCCGCAGATGCTGCTCGCCGAATGCGCCCGGCTCAACCGCGCCGGCCTGACCACCTGCTCGGAAATGGCGTTCGACCCCAACTTCCGGCCGGTGGTCGAGCAACTGCGCGAGCGGCTCACGGTGCGGCTGCGCACCTACGAGATCTCCAACCCGCAGATGTCCACCGCCGCCACGCCCGGGCAGGGCGACGACATGCTGCGGCAGGTCGGCATCAAGATCTGGGTGGACGGCTCGCCCTGGATCGGCAACATCGACCTGTCGTTTCCCTACCTGGACACCGAGGCCACCCGGATCATCGGTGTCGCGCCGGGCTCGTGTGGCTGCGCCAACTACACCGCCGAGCAGCTGCACGAAATCGTCGGCGCCTACTTCCCGCTGGGCTGGCCGATGGCCTGCCACGTGCAGGGCGACGCCGGCGTGGACACCATCCTCGACGTGTACGAAGAGATCCTGAAGCGCCATCCCCGTGACGACCACCGGTTGCGGCTCGAGCACGTCGGCGCAATCCGCCCCGAGCAGCTGAAAAGGGCCCACGACCTCGGGGTGACCTGCAGCATCTTCGTCGACCAGATCCACTACTGGGGGGACGTCATCGTCGATGGCCTGTTCGGCGAGGAGCGCGGAACCCGTTGGATGCCAGCGGGATCCGCGGTGGCAACCGGGATGCGCATTTCGCTGCACAACGATCCGCCGGTGACCCCGGAGGAGCCGCTGCGCAACATCAGCGTGGCGGTGACCCGCACGGCGCCGAGCGGCCGGGTGCTCGGACCCGAGGAACGGCTGACCGTCGAGCAGGCGATCCGCGCCCAGACCATCGATGCGGCCTGGCAGCTGTTCTCCGACGACGTGATCGGCTCGCTGGAGGTCGGCAAGTACGCCGATCTGGTGGTGCTCTCCGCCGATCCGCGCACCGTGCCGCCCGAGCAGATCGCCGACCTACAGGTGCGGGCGACGTATCTGGCGGGCCGCCGGGTCTACAGCGCGTGACGGCAACGCGCCCACCCGGCCTGCAAGACCTGCTCGGCCGCCTGCACGTGGTGGCGCTGCCCATGCGGGTGCGGTTTCGCGGCATCACCACCCGCGAGGTCGCGCTGATCGACGGCCCGGCGGGCTGGGGCGAGTTCGGGGCGTTCGTCGAGTACGGACCGCGCGAGGCCGCGCACTGGCTGGCGTCGGGCATCGAAGCCGCCTACCGAGAGCCGCCGCCGACCCGCCGCGACCGCGTCCCGATCAACGCCACGGTGCCCGCCGTGGCCGCCGCCCGGGTGGCCGAGGTGCTGGCCCGGTTCCCGGGTGCGGCCACGGCCAAGGTGAAGGTCGCCGAGCCCGGCCAGACGCTGGCCCACGACGTCGACCGGGTGAACGCGGTGCGCGAACTGGTGCCGACCGTGCGGGTGGACGCCAACGGCGGCTGGACCGTCGAGGAGGCGGCCGCGGCGGCCGCCGCGCTGACCGCCGACGGCCCGCTGGAATACCTGGAACAGCCCTGCGCGACGGTCGACGAGCTCGCGGCGCTGCGCCGGCGGGTCGAGGTGCCGATCGCCGCCGATGAAAGCATCCGCAAGGCCGACGACCCGCTGGCCGTGGTCCGCGCCGGCGCCGCCGACATCGCGGTGCTCAAAGTCGCTCCGCTGGGCGGGATTTCGGCCATGCTCGGGATCGCCGCGCAGATCGACATCCCGGTCGTGGTCTCCAGCGCGCTGGACTCCGCGGTGGGTATCGCGGCCGGCCTGACCGCGGCCGCGGCGCTGCCGCAGCTGCGGCATGCCTGCGGGCTGGGCACCGGCGGGCTGTTCGTCGAGGACGTCGCCGAGGTGGCCGCACCCGTCGACGGCACGTTGGCCGTCGGGCCGGTGGCGCCCGATCCGGACCGGCTGCACGCGCTGCGCGCGGCGCCGGAGCGGCGGCAGTGGTGGATCGACCGGGTCAAGGCCTGCCATCGGCTGCTTGTACCGTCGACCGGGTGATCAACCTGGCTTACGACGACCGCGGCTCCGGTGAGCCCGTGGTCTTTATCGCCGGCCACGGCGGCGCCGGACGAACCTGGCACCCGTATCAAGTGCCCGCTTTCCTGGATGCCGGATACCGCGTCATCACCTTCGACAACCGCGGCATCGGCGCCACGGAGAACGCGGGCGGCTTCTCGACGCAGACCATGGTCGCCGACACCGCCGCCCTGATCGAAGGCCTGAATGCGGCCCCGGCCCGCGTCGTCGGGATGTCGATGGGCGCGTTCATCGCCCAAGAGCTCATGCTGGCCCGGCCCGAGCTGGTGAGCTCGGCGGTGCTGATGGGCACCCGCGGCAGGATGGACCGGGCCCGGCAGTTCTTCCGCGACGCCGAGGCCGAACTGTCCGACGCCGGCATCTCCCTACCGGCCGCGTACGAGGCCAAAATCCGCCTGCTGGAAAACTTTTCCCGCAAGACGCTCAACGATGACACCGCGGTCGCCGACTGGATCGCGATGTTCTCCACCTGGCCCGTCAAGCCCACCCCGGGCATCCGCGCGCAGCTGGATGTCGCGCCCTACACCAGCCGTTTGACCGCCTACCGCAGCATCGCGACCCCGGTGCTGGTGATCGGCTTCTCCGACGACGTGCTCACCCCGCCGTACCTGGGCCGCGAGGTCGCGGATGCGCTGCCCAACGGCCGCTACGTGCAGATACCCGACACCGGTCATCTCGGCTTCTTCGAGCGCCCCGATGCCGTCAACGCCGCCATGCTCAAATTTTTCGGCGAGGCCACCGGCTGAGCGCGGTTCGCCAGCGCCGAGTGCGGTTCTGCGCGCCTGTGACAGGCTGTAGGAGTGAACCCCTCGACGACTCAGGCTCGCGTCGTCGTTGACGAGCTGATTCGCGGCGGCGTCCGCGACGTGGTGCTTTGCCCCGGTTCGCGGAACGCCCCGCTGGCGTTTGCGTTGCAGGACGCCGACCGGTCGGGCCGGATCCGTCTGCACGTCCGCATCGACGAGCGCACCGCCGGCTATCTGGCGATCGGGCTGGCCATCGCCGCCGGCGCGCCGGTCTGCGTCGCCATGACGTCCGGTACCGCCGTCGCCAACCTGGGCCCGGCGGTGATCGAGGCCAATTACGCCCGGGTGCCGCTGATCGTGCTCTCGGCCAACCGGCCCTACGAGCTGCTGGGCACCGGGGCGAACCAGACCATGGAGCAGCTGGGCTACTTCGGCACCCAGGTGCGGGCCACCATCAGCCTGGGCCTGGCCGAGGACGCCCCCGAGCGGATGGATTCGTTCAACGCCACCTGGCGATCGGCCACCTGCCGGGTGCTGGTGGCCGCCACCGGTTCCCGTACCGCCAACGCCGGGCCGGTGCAGTTCGACATCCCGCTGCGCGAACCCCTGGTGCCCGATCCCGAGCCCCAGGCGCCGACGCCGCCGGGCCGCCCGGGCGGGCGGCCGTGGACCTACACGCCGCCGGTCAGCTTCGACCAGCCGCTGGACATCGACCTGTCTGCCGACACGGTGGTGATCGCCGGGCACGGCGCGGGCGCCCAGCCCGACCTGGCGCAGCTGCCCACCGTCGCCGAGCCGACGGCGCCCGCCCCGGCTAACCCGCTGCACCCGCTGGCGCTGCCCCTGCTGCGGCCCAAGCAGGTCATCATGCTCGGCCGTCCCACCCTGCACCGCCCGGTGTCGGCGCTGCTGGCCGACCCGCAGGTGCCGGTGTTCGCGCTGACCACCGGGCCGCGCTGGCCGGACGTCTCGGGCAATTCCCAGGCCACCGGGACGCGGGCGGTCACCACCGGCGCGCCGAACCCGGCCTGGCTGCGGCGCTGCGCGGAGACCAACCGGCACGCGCTGGCCGCCGTGCGCAACCAGCTCGCGGCGCACCCCTTGACCACCGGCCTGCACGTCGCGGCGGCGGTGGCCGACGCGCTGCGGCCCGGCGATCAGCTGGTGCTGGGCGCGTCCAACCCGGTCCGCGACGCCGCCCTGGTCGGCCTGGACACCCGCCGCATCCGGGTGCGGTCCAACCGCGGCGTCGCCGGCATCGACGGGACGGTCTCCACGGCCATCGGGGCGGCTCTTGCACATGAGGCGTCCCACGAACGCGACGGTGACCCGGACAGCCCGGCGCGCACCGTCGCGCTCATCGGCGACCTGACGTTCGTGCACGACAGCTCCGGGTTGCTGATCGGCCCCACCGAGCCCACCCCGCGGCGGCTGACGATCGTGGTCTCCAATGACAACGGCGGCGGCATCTTCGAACTGCTCGAGCAGGGCGACCCCCGGTTCTCCGACGTGTCGGCACGGGTGTTCGGCACGCCGCACGACGTCGACGTGGGGGCGCTGTGCCGCGCCTACCACGTCGAGAGCCGCCAGATCGAGGTCGGCGAATTGCCGGCCGCCCTCGACGAACCGGCGCCCGGCATGCGGGTGCTCGAGGTCAAGGCCGACCGGTCGTCACTGCGCCAGCTGCACGCCGCCATCAAGGCCGCGCTGTGAGGCCCGCCTAGATGGCGATATCCCCAAAAGCTCTGCTGCGCATGCTGCTTCACGGACGCAGTGATGAACGGCCGAACACCCCCGCCCGGATGGCGTTGCGGTGGGCCCGAATTGCGGTGCTGATCGTGACCGGGCTGGTCACGTTGCAGTCCCTGCTGCTGGTGGCCGGCGCGTGGCGCGACGACATCGCGATCACCCACAACATGGGCGTCGCGCAGGCCGAGGTGCTCAGCGCCGGGCCGCGCCGCTCCACCATCGAATTCGTCACCCCCGAGCGGATCACCTATCGCCCCGAGCTCGGGGTGCTCTATCCGTCCCATCTCGCCACCGGGATGCGGATCTACGTCGAATACAACAAGAACGACCCGAACCTGGTGCGGGTGCAGCATCGCAATGCCGGACTGGCGATCATCCCGGCCGGATCCATCGCGGTGGTGGGGTGGCTGGCCGCGGCGGCGATCCTGATCGCGCTGGCGCTGCTGGACAAGTGGCTCGATCGTCGTGACGCCCCCCGGGAGGAACCGCAGAGCGCGGCCGAAAAAAGTGTCGGACCTGCAAATTTCGCGTGACGTATACACACAGGCAACCTTGTCGACAGCCGGCGCTGACACCGTGGTGATGTGCGCGTTGCCATCGTCGCGGAATCCTTCCTCCCCGAAGTCAACGGTGTCAGCAACTCGGTGATCCGGGTGCTCGAGCATCTGCGCCGGACGGGTCACGAAGCCCTCGTCATCGCCCCGGACACGCCTGCCGGCCAGCCCCGGGCGGATCGCATCTACGACGGGATCCGCGTTCACCGGGTGCCGTCGCGGATGTTCCCCAAGGTGACCACCCTGCCACTCGGGGTGCCGACGCCGCGGCTGAGAAAGGTGTTGCGCGGATTCGATCCGCACGTGGTGCACCTGGCCTCGCCGGCGCTGCTGGGCTACGGCGGAGTCCGGGCCGCGCGCTGGCTGGGGGTGCCGACGGTGGCGGTGTATCAGACCGACGTTCCGGGATTCGCGGCAAGCTACGGCATTCCGATGACCGCGCGGGCGGCGTGGGCGTGGTTCCGGCATCTGCACGGCCTTGCCGACCGTACCCTGGCGCCATCCACCGTGACGATGGAATCACTTGTCTCCCATCGCTTTCCGCGGGTCCACCGATGGGCGCGCGGGGTCGACGTGCTGCGGTTCGCGCCGTCCGCGCGCGACGAGGCGCTTCGGCAGCGGTGGTCACCGCAGGGCAAGCCCATCGTCGGATTCGTGGGCCGGCTCGCGCCCGAGAAACACGTCGAGCGACTCATCGGGCTGGCCGCCAACGACGCGGTCCAACTCGTCATCGTGGGCGACGGTGTCGACCGCACCAAGCTGCAAACGGCAATGCCGACAGCGGTTTTCACGGGGGCGCTGTACGGCGGCGACCTCGCCGCGGCGTACGCCAGCATGGACGTGTTCGTGCATCCCGGTGAGCACGAGACGTTTTGTCAGGTCGTGCAAGAAGCGCTGGCGTCGGGGTTGCCGGTGATTGCCCCCGACGCCGGCGGCCCACGTGACCTCGTCACCCCGTGGCGAACCGGTCTGCTGTTGGCCGTCAACGAGTTCGAGTCCCGGCTGCCCGAGGCGGTCGGGCACCTGATCACCGAACGGCCGCGCTACGCCCTGGCCGCCCGGCGCAGCGTGGTCGGCCGGAGCTGGCCGGTCATCTGCGACGAACTGCTGGGCCACTACGAGGCGGTGCTGTCGCCGTTCGTGCGCCGGCAACTCGGCGCGACGCGCTACGCGCAGGGCGAATGACCCAGGGGCCGTGACGCTCCGCCACCCGCGCTGAAATTAACGGCTCCCTCGCGGGGTGTCCAGCGGCTTATCCTTTCGCCAGACCCACTGCAGACGTGGGGGCCGGATCAGCGGAGGGTCGGATGACGGCCACAACAGCGTGCCGGGCGTGTGGCACCGAAACTCTGGATAGCGCCCGGTTTTGTCATCACTGCGGCGCACCGGTTCGCGACGGTGCTGGCCGCGCCGAGTACAAGCAGGTCACGGTCCTGTTCGCCGATGTGGTCCACTCGATGGACATCGCCGCAGCCGTCGGGACGGAGCGGCTGCGCGAGATCATGGTCGACCTTGCCGACCGCTGCGCGGCCGTCGTCCGGCGGTACGGCGGCACCGTGGACAAGTTCACCGGCGACGGCATCATGGCGGTGTTCGGCGCGCCGGCGGCGATGGAGGACCACGCCCTTCGCGGATGCCTTGCGGCGCTGAGCATCCAGGAAGAAGCGAAAGCTCTCGGCACCGAGGTGCAGGGCCGAGACGGTGCGACATTGCTCGTGCGCGTCGGGCTGAACTCCGGGCAGGTGATCGCCGGTGAACTCGGTTCTGGATCTTTCGGCTACACCGCAATGGGCGATCAGGTGGGCCTGGCCCAGCGGATGGAATCGGTCGCGCCGCCGGGCGGGGTGATGCTCAGTGTCTTTACGGCGCGACTGGTTGATGACGCAGCGGCGTTGAGCGAACCGGAGTTGGTCGCTGCCCTGAGAAGGTAGCTACGTTTTGGCGCTGGGAACGTGCTCGGAACCTAGTGGGCCACAACGGATTCCGAATCGCTCCCGGACCGTGTCGAGGACACGGCGCTGGCGCTCACATTCGCGGCGGTGCGCGAGCATGAACCGTGCCATGCCCGGCAGGCGGCGCGGTAGTGGATACCACTTGTCGAAATCGAGGCCGTTCTCAGCGAACACGCGGCCGGGGACGTTGTCGTAGATCAGGCTGAGGTTGTGCCCGACGAGTACGAAAAGCACGTACGGAAATGCGAGCGGCGCCTTCTGCCGCAGACTCATCCAGTCGATCTCGTAGAGCGGGATCTCACCGAGTTTGTCCAGAAACATCAGGTGGCCCAGGAAATACCCCATGAACGCGGGCAAGTGCAGCGTGGCCGACCGCACGTTGATGGAAACGACTGCGCCACTGGGCGAAACGTAGGGCTCGTACGGGTATTCGTCGGGGAATTTGACGTATCCCGTGCAGTTCACGAGCCAGCTGCCCGGTTCGATCGTCTTCGTCGATCCGCTGCGCAACACCAACTCGGTGGTGCCATCGCGGTCGACCGCATCTTCGAAATAGTCCATGACGAGATCGTTCAGCCCGGCGGCGATCGTGCGGTTCTCGGCCTCAGACAAGACTCCCAACACGAAGTTGTCCGCCTGTGGCGTCAGGAACGTGCCATGGGTAGTGCGGTACCAATCTTGAACTTCCGATTCGTTCGTGCCGTCATACCGGTGACTCAGCTGGGTAGCGACGACGCTCGGCGGTGTGCCCGTCCACCAGCGGCGGGCGCCGCTCGGCAACAGGCTGTCGCGGCAAGAGAAGAATGTTCCGCGGCCGGCGACCAGGTTGACCTGTCGACCGGGGTAGCTCGTGATCAGTGCGTGGGCGGTGTCCATCGCGGTCTTTCCGCCGCCGATGATCCACACCGGCGCATCGCTTTCCCTGATGTCACCCCCCCGGACGTCGCAGTAGTCGGGCGACACCGAATGGACGCGGGTGCTGGAGACCTCGAGCGGTTCGTTCGGCGTGACTCCCAGGCCATACGCTTTGATCAATCGCTTGGCCTCGACGACGAGGCCTCGGCCGTCGGCGGCGCGACAGGTGGCCCGCACGAGTCCGTTCACTTCTACTTCCGACTCCAGATGCCAGCCGAAGTACTCGTCGACGTGGACTCGCTCCTTGATCACGTCGAGACAGTGTTCGAAGTGGCCGAGTACCTCGCCCTTGGTCGCCAGGTAGCTGCGGTCCTTGCCGAGCGTCCACGCGATGTTTCCCGCGGTGAACATCGGGTGCGGTTGGTGCAGGCGAACATACGGGTAGACATCGACCCACATGCCGCCCGCACGCGCCCGACGATCGACGAGGATCACCTTCTGATCCCGGGACAGGTATCGGCTCGCGGCGAACAGGGCGTTCAACCCGGCGATGCCGGCTCCGACGATGCAAACGTCGCAGGTCTCCACGGCTGGGAACAGGGGTGCGGACATCGGACCGCCTTTCCTCGCGGACGTTCACAATTATGTGTCCGCAGCGTGGTGGCGGGACGAGTAATCGACTACTCGATCACTCGCGGTTCGTCGCTAGGGCTGTCGGCGCCGGCGGGGCCGGAACGCATCTTTGACCTTTTCACCGGCATCTCTCAAATGGGCCGCCCGCTGGTCCGCCCTGCCCTCAGCTTCCAACGCCGGGTCGTTGGTGGCGCGCCCGGTTGCCGCCTTGAGCTTGCCCGTGACCAGCCGCACCTTGTTTCGGGCCTTATCCGCGCCGCTCATAACGTGTCCTTCGGTCGGTTCCAAGTGGTACTACAGCGCTTACCCCTTTTTCCCGCTCGAGCCACGCGTGTCCCGTCGATCAGCCCTGCGCCAGCTCGGCGACGGGCTGCCATTCCTCCCAGTTGCGCAGCCGGCTCTCGTACTCCGCCTTGGTGGTTTCCAGTGGGGAGGCTCCGAAAAAGACTCGCAGCGGCGGCTTTTCGGCGTCCACCACCTTCAGCAGCGCGGCCGCGGTAGCGCGGGACTGGCCCTGGTTGGCGGCGCGTTCACTGCGGGCTTTATCGGCGGCCGAATGCACCTCGGCGTAGGCCGGCAGTCGCGCCGCGCGTTTGGCCGACGCGCCGCCCCAGTCGGTGTCGAAAGATGCGGGCTCGACCAACGTGACATGCACACCGAACGGGGCGACCTCCTGAGCCAGCGACTGGGAGAGTCCCTCCAGCGCCCACTTCGAGGCATGGTAGATGCCGAGGTTCTGGACCGTCGTGATGCCACCGATCGATGACACCTGGATGATGTGCCCGCTGCCCTGCTCGCGTAGGTATGGCAACGCGGCCTGGGTGATCCACAGTGCGCCGAAGAAATTGGTTTCGATCTGGTTGCGTGCCTCTTGTTCCGACAGCTCCTCGACCAACCCGAATTGGCCGTAGCCGGCATTGTTGACCACGATGTCGAGCCGGCCGAAGTGGTCGTGCGCCCGCTTGACCGCCGCGAAATCGGCCCCCCGGTCGGTCACGTCCAGTCGGATCGGCAGCAGTGCGTCGCCGTACTTCTGCACGAGGTCGTCCAGTGCGGCGGTGTTGCGCGCGGTCGCGGCGACTTTGTCGCCGCGCTCTAGCGCCGCGCTCGTCCACTCCCGCCCGAAACCCCGCGATGTCCCGGTGATAAACCACACTTTTTCAGTCACGCCCCGATACAACGCCGACCGTGCCCGCTCATTCCCACGACAGGTAGCGTTTCTCTGGTGAGTCGCGCGGAGCTGGACAAGGATCCCCGGGACGTCGCGTCGATGTTCGACGGCGTCGCCCGCCGGTACGACCTGACCAACACCGTGCTGTCGATGGGCCAGGACCGCTACTGGCGCAAAGCCACCCGGTCGGCGCTGGCCATCGGGCCGGGGCAGAAGGTGCTCGACCTCGCCGCGGGCACCGCGGTGTCCACCGTGGAGCTGGAGAAGTCCGGAGCGTGGTGTGTGGCCGCCGACTTTTCGGTCGGCATGCTGGCGGCCGGTGCCGCGCGCGACGTTCCCAAGGTCGCCGGTGACGCCACCAGGCTGCCATTCGCCGACGCCGTATTCGATGCCGTGACAATCAGTTTCGGGCTGCGCAACGTCGTCGACACCCAGGCCGGTCTGCGCGAGATGGCCCGCGTCACGCGTCCGGGTGGCCGGTTGGTGGTGTGCGAGTTCTCCACTCCCACCAACGCGCTGTTTGCCACGGTCTATAAGGAGTACTTGATGCGGGCGCTGCCGCGGGTGGCGCGGACGGTGTCCAGTAACCCCGACGCGTACGTGTATCTCGCGGAATCGATCAGGGCGTGGCCCGATCAGGCGGCCCTGGCGCAGCAGATAACCGAGGGGGGCTGGTCCGGGGTGCGCTGGCGCAATCTGACCGGCGGCATCGTCGCCTTACACGCCGGGCACAAGCCCGCGCGCTAAAAGTTCTAGTGGTTGCCGGCGGCTTGCACGAAGCCGACCTGGTCGGGGCAGTAGTGATCAACCGCGGCACCGAGGAACTGGAACGCCTGGCCCTGGGTGGTGCCGCGCGGCAGGTTGCGCTGGATGAAGGTGGCCGACTTGTACGCGTCGCCGTCCACGCCCCGGCCAATGCGCTCGCAGGTGATCTTGCCCAGCCACGCCAACTGGTCCTGCGGCTGGTAGATGCCGAAGCCGTTGACGGTGTTCTTGAATGGGGCGTCGTAGTCGCTCGGCGGCGACGGTGTGCGCGGTGTCGGGTATGGCGCCGTCGGCGGCGGGTCCGCCTGCGCCGGCGCGGAAAGCTGCGCCGGGCCGGCCAGCGCGATAGCAGCAGCGGCGGCGGCAGCAGCGGCTCCGATAGTAGCCAGCCTCGTTCCCTTCATTAGCTGGACTATACACGCCTCGGCCTGGGAGCGGGGACGAAAGTCAATCGCCGATCGCCGGCCCCGCCGGACCGCGGCCGGCCCGCCGACCAGCGGCGATACCCATGCTCAGTCAGCTGAACGGCGTGCGGCGATCCAGCAGCCGCGACAGCCGCCCGCCGCCGCGCCAGGCCCGGGCCACCCAGTCGGCGTCGTCATCGGTGACCAGGTTCGCCATCACCCGCACCGCGACGGTCATCAGGGTCGTCGAGCGCATGGCGATCGGTCCGGTCGACGGCAGAAACCGCTGAAACGTCAGCAGCAGTGCCAGCCGGCGCGCCACCGAGAAGCCGCGACCGTAGTGCCGCTGCAGCAGCGCCGGCCACACCTGCGACAGGTCGGGGCAATCCAGCAGCTCGGCCGCCAGCCGCCCGGTTTCCAGCCCGTAGTCGATGCCCTCCCCGTTGAGCGGGTTGACGCAGGCCGCGGCGTCGCCGATCAGCATCCAGTTGGTGCCGGCCACCCCCGACACCGCGCCGCCCATCGGCAGCAGCGCCGACGCGACCGCGCGAGGTTGGCCGGTGAATCCCCACTCGTCGCGACGCAGGTCGGTGTAGTGGTCGATCAGCGGCCGCAGCGCCAGGTCGGCGGGCCGTTTCGACGTCGACAACGCCCCGACGCCGATGTTCACCTCGCCGTTGCCGAGCGGGAAGATCCAGCCGTAGCCGGGCAGCACTGTGTCCTTGGAGCCGTCGGGTCCGCGCAGTTCCAGATGCGACGTCAGCCAGGGGTCGTCGGCGCGCACGGTGGTCAGGTACCCGCGGGCGGCGACGCCGTACACCGTCTCCTGATGCCAGCGCCGGCCCAGCTTGCGGCCCAGCGACGACCGGGCGCCGTCGGCCACGATCAACCGACCGCAGCTCACCTCGGTGCCGTCGGCCAACGTCACCGACGTCACCCGGCCCGATGAATCATGTTGCACCGCAACGGCCTTGGCCCCGAGTAGCATCCGCGCCCCGGAATCTTCGGCGACTTTGCGGATCCGGTCGTCCAGTTCGAAGCGGGCCACCGCGCTGCCGGTCGACGGGAACGACGGGCCGGGCCAGTCGACCTCCACCTCGCCGCCGAACCCGCTCATCCGCAACCCCCGATGCCGGATGCGGGTGTCCAGCCAGTCGCGCAGCCCCAGTCGTTCCAGCTCGGCGACCGCGCGCGGGGTCAGCCCGTCACCGCAGGCCTTGTCGCGGGGAAAGCTCGCCGAATCGATGACCAGCACCTCATAGCCCGCGCGGGCGGCCCAGGCCGCGGCCGCAGAACCGGCGGGTCCCGCGCCGACGACCACCACTTGGGCTCGGGTCGCTGCCGTCTTCATGTACACCAGTATGTTTGGTCCCGTGAGTACTCCGGCGACGGTGGTGGCGGGCGTTGACTTCGGCGACCGGGCCTTCGCGGCGACCGTGCGCGACGGTGTGGGGCGGATCGAGCAGCTGATGGACACCGAGCTGCGCAGCGCCGACGACATCATGACCGAGTCGCTGACCCACCTGTTCAAGGCCGGCGGCAAGCGGTTCCGGCCGTTGTTCACCGTGTTGTCGGCGCAGCTGGGGCCCAACCCGAGCAGCGCGGACGTGACCATCGCCGGCGCCGTCATCGAGCTGGTGCACCTGGCCACGCTGTACCACGACGACGTGATGGACGAGGCGGAGGTTCGTCGCGGCACGCCGACCGCCAACGTGCGCTGGGGCAACAACGTCGCCATCCTGGCCGGCGACTATCTGTTCGCCACCGCTTCCCGGTTGGTCTCCCGGCTGGGGCCCGAGGCGGTGCGATTGATCGCCGAGACGTTCGCCCAGCTGGTGACGGGACAGATGCGCGAGACGCGCGGGTTCGTCGAGGGATCCGATCCGATCGAGCACTACCTGAAGGTGGTGTACGAGAAGACCGCGTGCCTGATCGCCGCGGCGGGCCGGTTCGGGGCGATGTTCTCGGGTGCCGACGCCGATCAGGTGGAGCGCCTGAGTCGCCTCGGCGGCATCGTGGGCACCGCCTTCCAGATTTCCGACGACATCATCGACATCGACAGCGACGCCGGTGAGTCCGGCAAGCTGCCCGGCACCGACGTGCGCGAAGGCGTGCATACCTTGCCGATGGTCTACGCGCTGCGCGAACCCGGACCCGAGGCGGCCCGGCTGCGTGAGCTACTGGTCGGGCCCATCGACGACGACGCGGCGGTGGCCGAGGCGCTGGCGCTGTTGCGGGCGTCGCCGGGCATGGCCAAGGCCAAACGTTCACTTCAGGAGTACGCCGAGCGGGCCCGCGGGGAATTGGCGCTGTTGCCGGACGTCCCGGGCCGGCACGCCTTGCAGACGCTGGTGGACTACACCATCAGCCGGCACGGCTAGCGCGGCCTAGCGCCTCCAACCGGCGTGTGGAACCAACGGGGCCATCTCGGGCGTTCAATGAGCTGTAATCGGCAATAACGCGCGCTCCCGAGTGCTCGCAAGGAGGACACCGATGACCTGGCATCCGCATCACAACACGTTCAAGACGTTCGCGTTGTTGGTTGGCATGTCCGCGTTGATCGTGTTCGTCGGTTCGCTGTTCGGCAGGACCGCGATGTTCCTGGCGGTGCTGTTCGCCATCGGCATGAACGTCTACACGTACTACAACAGCGACAAGCTGGCGCTGCGGGCGATGCGCGCGCAGCCGGTCTCGGAGGTGCAGGCGCCGGCGATGTACCGGATCGTGCGTGAGCTGGCCACCGCCGCGCACCAGCCGATGCCCCGGCTGTACATCAGCGACACCAACGCGCCCAACGCGTTCGCGACCGGACGCAACCCCCGCAACGCGGCGGTCTGCTGTACCACCGGCATTCTGGACATTCTCACCGAGCGCGAGCTGCGCGCCGTACTGGGACATGAGCTTTCGCACGTGTACAACCGCGACATCCTGATCTCGTGCATCGCCGGCGCGTTGGCGTCGGTGATCACCGCGCTGGCCAACATCGCCATGTTCGCCGGCATGTTCGGCGGTAACGACCGCGACGGCGAGAATCCCTTTGCGCTACTGCTGGTTTCGTTGCTGGGTCCGATCGCCGCGACGGTGGTGCGGTTGGCGGTGTCCCGGTCACGCGAATACCAGGCGGACGAATCGGGTGCGGTGCTGACCGGCGACCCGCTGGCGCTGGCGTCGGCCCTGCGCAAGATTTCCGGCGGTGTCCAGGCCGCGCCGCTGCCGCCGGAGCCCCAGCTGGCCAGCCAGGCGCACCTGATGATCGCCAACCCGTTCCGGGCGGGCGAGCGGATCGGGTCGCTGTTTTCCACACACCCGCCGATCGAGGACCGTATCCGCCGGCTGGAGGAAATGGCCGGGCGCTAGCCCGGATTCGCCAGGCCTGGCCGGCTGTCGTCCGGGCCTGCCTGGGCGGGGGCCGGTCCAATTACGCTGCGGCCTCGGGGCTTTGGGCTTCGGCCAGCGGTTCATGCAAATCGCGCCGGCCCGTCTCGATCACGCCCTGAATGTGAACCGTCCCGCCGGTCGCCTCGTGCTGTTGCTGCCAGTCGGTAATCGTCTGCTGGGCAGCGTGATCCAGGTAGTGCACCGCGATGACCACCGTCACCGTCGCGCCCTGCGGAACCGACGCCAGCATCCGCGTCAGCCTGGGCAGCGCCAGGAAGGTGCACGCCGCGCCCTGGATGCTCACCCGCCATTCGTCGTGCACCGGCGAGGCTTCGATCTGAGCCCGGATCACCCGCCAGCCGGTCAGCGCGATGGCCAGCGCGAGCCCGATGATGACCCCGTGCAGCAGGTTGAGGAAGATGACGCTGAGGGCCGTCACGACGTATACCGCGAAATCCCGGTGCTTGACTGCGGTTTCGATGTGAGCCGGCTTCAGCAGCTGAATCCCGATGACGATGAGCAGGCCGGCGAGGGCGGCCGTGGGAATCTCCTCGACCAGCCCGGCGAACGGGATGGTGAACAACAGGATCCACACACCGTGCATGATCGACGAGGCGCGAGACTTGGCCCCCGCATTGACATTTGTCGAGCTACGGACGATCACCCCGGTCACCGGGAGACCGCCGAGGGTGCCCGACACGATGTTGGCGGCGCCCTGCCCCACCAGTTCGCGGTTGAAATCGGTGCGTGGCCCGTTGTGCATCCGATCGACCGATACCGCCGACAGCAGGCTCTCGACGCTGGCGATGAGCGCCACCGTGATCACCCCGACGGCGAACGCGCCCCAGTTGCCGTGCGGAAGATCGGGCAACCGCAGCGCGTCCAGCGGTGACCCCTCGAGGTCGATCCGGCGCACATGGAACGGGAACACCACCGAGATCACCGTCACCGCGACTATGGCGACCAGGGGACCCGGAATGCGGCGGACCGTGGGCGGAACCCACCGCCAGCCGACCAGGATGACGATCACCAGCGCCCCCAGGATCACCCCGGGGCGGTGCGCGCCGATGATCTGGCCGGGCAGCCCGACGAGGTTGTGCCAGGCCGTGCTCTTGGACTTCCCGCCGAGCAACACATGCGCCTGTTGCAGGGCGATCGTGATGCCGATGCCGGCCAGCATGGCGTGCACGACGACGGGTGCGATCGCCAGGGCGGCGCGCGCAACGCGGCTGAGCCCCAACAGAACCTGCACGACGCCGGCGGCAACGGTGATCAGACACGTTATACCCCAACCGAAGTCGGAAACCAGGTCGGCGACAACGACGGTCAGCCCGGCCGCGGGCCCACTGACCTGGAGCGGGGAGCCACCCAGCGCGCCGACGACGATTCCGCCGACGATCGCGGCGATCAGGCCGGCGAGCACCGGGGCGCCCGACGCGATCGCGATTCCCAGCGACAGGGGCAGTGCGACCAGGAAGACCACGAGCGATGACGGCAGGTCGTGCCGGATGACGCCGCGCACCCGGTCGATGCGCGGTCCGCGCAGGCGTTGTTCGCGGGCTGGGCCGACCGCCTGTTCTACGTTGTGCATCGGTCCCGTCCCTCGTCAGGTGTTAGCGGGGGACGTCCGGTATCCGCCCCGTAGTGCGTTTCATTACCTCTTCGTAACGTATTGGCGTACAAGCGATTACACCGGGCCGATCCGCAGGACCGTGCCCGGGGACCCCTGGCCGCCTGGGATGACGGTATTTTGCTGGCTAAGGCCGGTCAAGCGGACGGGCGCTGCCCATAGAGAACGCAAAGATTTGAATTACCCGACGTCGAACGGCCAGCTCAGAAGCCGGAGCCGTGCACCTCGTGGCCGGGCACCTCGGCGATCAGGCCCCGATAGGCCTGCTCGACGGTCGAGCCGTGGTTGATCACGGCGTCGACTTCGCGGGCGATGGGCATGGTGAGGCCGAACTCGTTGGCGAACTCCATGATCACGCTGGCGGCCTTGACGCCCTCGGCGACCTGGTTCATCGAGGCGATGATCTCGTCGATCGGCTTGCCCGCCCCCAACTGTTCACCGACGTGCCGGTTACGGCTGCGCTGGCTGGTACAGGTGACGATGAGATCGCCCAGCCCGGCCAGGCCCGGGAAGGTATCGGGATTGCCGCCCAGGGCGACGCCCAGCTTGGTCATCTCGCGCAGCGCACGGGCGATCACCAGCGCGCGGGTGTTCTCCCCGATGCCCAGCGAGTAACCCATCCCGACGGAGATGGCGTACACGTTCTTCAGCGCCCCGGCCATCTCCACCCCGACGACGTCGTCGCTGGTGTACACGCGGAAGCGCCGGGTGCGGAACAGTCCCGACAGCCGGGTCGCCAGGTGCTGGTCGGGCATCGCCAGCACCGCCGCGGCGGCATAGCCCTCGCCCACCTCGCGGGCGATGTTCGGCCCGGCCAGGATGCCCGCGGGATGGCCGGGCAGGGTCTCCTCGATGATCTGCGACATCCGCATGTTGGTGCCCTGCTCGAGCCCCTTGACCAGCGACACCACCGGCACCCACGGCCGCAGTTCCTTGGCCAGCTCGCTCAGTACACCCCGAAAGCCATGCGAGGGAACGCCCATCACGACGACGTCGGCGGAGTTCGCCGCCTCGGCGAAATCGGTGGTGGCGCGCAGGGTGTCGCTCAGCACCACGTCGTTGCCGAGGTATCGGCTGTTGCGGTGGTTGTCGTTGATGTCGGCGGCGGTCGCCTCCGAGCGCACCCACTGCAGCGTCGGCCCGCGTCGCGCACAGATTGATGCCACGGTGGTGCCCCAGGAACCGCCACCGAGGACAACGACTTTGGGTTCGCGCTTCTCAGATGCCATGGCGATCAGCGTATTGCGACACCTGCGATTTAGTAGCAGTTCACGCACTCTCGCTCGGTTATCCCGCCAGCGGCGCCCGGTCGCCGGCCCGGCCGAACACCATCGCCTCCTCGATCCGGTCGAACCGGTAGTCGAGGGCGTCGGCCAGATAGTTCTGCCGCACGTTCCACGGCCGCTTGGTTCCCGACTTCGGCAGCGCGTGCACCGAGCGCAACACGTAGCCGGCGTTGATGTCCCACGACGGCTTCTCGGCCATCGGCTCGTTGCCGCGATGCGGGGCGGCGTGGGTGTAGCCGTGAGCGGCCATGTGTTCCATCAGTTTTGCGGTGGCCCGGGCGGTGATGTCGGCACGCAGCGTCCACGACGCGTTGGTGTAGCCCACGCACCAGAACAGGTTCGGCGCGTCTTCGAGCATGTGCGCTTTGTAGACGAAGCGGTCGCTGGTCTTGATCTCGTTGCCGTCCAGGCTGATCGAGGCCCCGCCCAGCGCCTGCAGTTGCAGGCCGGTGGCGGTGACGATGATGTCGGCGTCGAGGTGCCCACCGGATTTCAGCGCGATGCCGGTCGTGTCGAAATGGTCGATGTGGTCGGTGACCACCTCGGCGCCGCCGGCGCTGATGGCGTTGTACAGGTCGGCGTCGGGGATCAGGCACATCCGCTGGTCCCACGGGTTGTAACGCGGCTTGAAGTGGGTGTCGACGTCGTAGCCGGCGGGCAGGCTGTTGATCGCCTTGCGCCGCAGCAGCCACCGCACCAATCCCGGCGCCTTGCGGGACAACGCGAAGAACACCGCCTCGGTCAACGCGCTGTACATCCGCACCACCAGATGAGCGGGCTTGCGGGGCAACACTTTACGCGCCGCGGCCGCGACCTTGCCGTACTTGGACGCCGAAATGAGATAGGTCGGTGAGCGCTGCAGCATGGTGACCTTGGCGGCGCGGTCCGACAGCGACGGCAGCAGCGTGACCGCGGTCGCCCCGCTGCCGATCACCACCACCTTCTTGCCGGTGTAGTCCAGGTCTTCGGGCCAATGCTGCGGGTGCACCACGGTGCCCGCGTATTGCTCGATGCCGGGGAACTCCGGGGTATAGCCCTCGTCGTAGTTGTAGTAGCCGCTGCCGAAGAACAGGAAGCGGCCGCGGTACAGCTTGCGTGCGCCGTCCTGCTCGACGGTGACCGTCCACGTGTCGGTATTGGAGTCCCAGTCCGCCGAGCGCACGTAGCTGTTGAACCGGATGTTCCGGTCGATGCCGTACTTGTGCGCGGTGGCGGCCAGGTACTCGCGGATGTGCACGCCGTCGGCGACACCCTCTTTGCGGGTCCACGGCTCGAACGGGAAGGACAGGGTGAAGATGCTGCTGTCCGAGCGCACCCCGGGATAGCGGAACAGGTCCCACGTCCCGCCGATCCGCGCGCGCCGCTCCAGGATGGTGTAGGTCAGCTGGGGGTTGCGCTCGGTGATCCGGTAGGCCGCTCCGATGCCGGAGATGCCGGCGCCGACGATGATGACGTCGGAGTATCCGGCCTCGGTCGCACCGCTATCGGCGGCTCCCTGCGGAGTCACGGTCATCTGAACCTCGCTCAATTGTGGAACTCGTCACCAGCCTAGAGACCCACCGGTTGGTCGGGCCAGAAACTGGCGAATCCGGGTGACGACGTGCGAACGGGGCGGTCAGCGGTAGTTGACGAACTGTAGCGCCACGTCCAGGTCGGCCTGCTTGAGCAGCGCTTGCACGGCCTGCAGGTCGTCACGCTTTTTGCTGGTGACGCGGATCTCCTCGCCCTGGATCTGGGTCTTGACGGACTTGGGGCCGTCGTCACGGATCAGCTTGGTGATCTTCTTGGCGTTCTCGCTGCTGATGCCCTGCTTGAGGGTGCCGCTGATCTTGTAGGTCTTGCCGGAGGCCTGCGGTTCGCCCGCGTCGAAGGCCTTCATCGAGATGTCACGGCGGATCAGCTTCTCCTTGAAGACGTCGACGGCCGCCTTGACGCGTTCCTCGGTGGACGACGTCAGCTCGATAGCCTCGTCGCCCTTCCAGGCGATCGTGGTGTCCGTGCCGCGGAAGTCGAACCGGGTGGACAACTCCTTGGCGGCCTGGTTGAGGGCGTTGTCGACCTCCTGGCGATCCACTTTGCTGACGATGTCGAACGATGAGTCCGCCATGCATTCCGTCCCTTCACTCGGTGATAGGCGTTTGTGCTTTGTCTACCCGCTCGTTGTAACCTGTCTGGCGGCAGGTTGCCCGAGCGGCCAATGGGAGCGGACTGTAAATCCGTCGCGAAAGCTTCACAGGTTCGAATCCTGTACCTGCCACCACCAGGTCAGGGGCTATTTGGTCTCTGGCTACGCGTTCGAACATGCCCGGGTTGTCACGATTTGTCACAACCCGCGCGAAACTCGCTGCGCACGTGCACACCAGGACGCCGGCATTGCATCTGTGTGACCGTGTCGTGCGAAGCCGGACTGGCTCGGTGATGCGGTCAGGGGGCCGGGTAGGTCAGGAACGTCGCGACTCGCCCACGACGCTGTTGAAGCTCTGCGCGGCGAGCGTCAGGGCCTCGGGCTGTGAGTGCACGTATGTGGCCATAGTGAAGGCCTTCGAAGCGTGCCCGATCCACGCAGAGATCACCGCGATCGGCACGTCTTGTAGATGCATCAGCGTCCCGCAGGTGTGCCGTGCGCCGTGGAACCGAATGTGCCGGACCCCGGCGGCCTTGAGCATCCGCGCCCACCGTGATGTCAGCGCGTGCGGACTTAGCGCCGCACCGCACTCGTCCACGACGACGTAGCCGCTCGCTTCGTAGTCCTCGCCGAGGGCCAAGCGGTCGGCAGCCTGGATGGCGCGGGCGGCCCGCAACGCGGCGGCCAGGTGGTCAGGTATGGGGAGGGTGCGGCGACTTGCGCGGGATTTCGGGGTGTCCTCGACGAGGTGCTTACCGAACCGGAGCCGCGTCGACGAGATCTGCAGCGTCCGCGCGGCCAGGTCGATGTCACTCCACCGCAGGCCCGCCACTTCGCCGCGGCGCAGCCCGGTAAGCGCAAGCTGCCAGGCGATCGCGTAGCGGTCGCCGTCGATATGAGCGAGAACCGCTTGGAGCTCGGCTGGGGCGAATGTGTCTGCAGGTTTCGGATCGGCAGGGATGCGGTCGACCAGCTCGCCGACATTACGAACCACATGCCCCTGCCGCATCTGGTCCCTCAGCACCGCAGTCAGTAGGCCCAGCAGGTAGTTCACAGATCGCGGTGACCACGATTTGCGCGACTTGCCGGTGGGAGAGGCCAGGCCGCCGGCGCGCAGGGCTGTGACGAGATCGTCGATGTGCCGCTTGCTCAGCTTCTGCACTTCGACCTCACCGAGTTCGGCGAGTGCGGGCGCGAGGTTTACCCGATGTCCATGAAGCGTCGAAGGTTTGAGTCCGTGCTTGGAAGCCAGCCAGTCCTCGCACGCTTGGGAGAGTGTGATTTTTGACGGATGCACATAGGTGCCCTTGGCGACATCGCCACGTACGGCATCTAGCGCTGCCCGAGCCTCTCGCTCGGTCTTGTACCGCTTCCGCAGCTGCTTGCGCCTACCGTCGACCACGCCCACGTCGACGGTGAGTTGATAGCGAATAACGGGGCGGCCGCCATCGCGTGCGGCAAGTTCGACCCGTTTGATTTGAGGCGGCAGTTGGCGACGTTCAGCCATGGCGGCCTGCTCAGTCTGCGTTCAGTGGCGGGATCACGATGCCGCCTCAGTGTGTGCAGCGATGAAACGCTCGATCTCTGCGGACGCCACCCGGCGCGATCCGCCGATCTGGACCCATGCCAGCTGGCCAGCGTCGAAAAGACGATAGATAGAAGAACGCGAGATACTCAGTGCTTCAGCCGCTTCCACGATGGTGAGAAGCCGCCGAGGGGTAGAAGGCCTGGGCTCAGGCGTGTCGTGAACGGTCACCGCGTGCTCCGGATAGGTGTAAGTCATGTGCTCCGCCTCGCGTTATGGGCCTTCCACAACTGTAATTCGCCCTACCGACTAGTCCTGCACAAATTCCAGGGGCTCACCGAGCGCGCGGGACGATCGGGCACGAGAGCATCACGACGCGCTCGACGCGCTCGACGCGCTCGACGCGTGCGGCGGCGCGGACCGTCGGCGCAACGCAACGCCTCACGCTACCTGCACCCTGTCCTCTATCACCCCATCTGCACTATCATCTCAACTCGTCCCACATTGTCCCATCTCATCTATCTCAAAACTACGACACCACAACACGTTTCACCCCGTCCCACTTTCCACCCTTCTTCGAAATTTTCCCGGCACATTGGCACAAGGGGTGCAATACTGATCTGGGGGCGTGCTACGCGCACCTCCAGATCCCAGCCGCTACAGGTGGTTTCGCTCGCCGAGGTTGTGAGGTGGTCGCCGGTGTTGACGATCTCGCGGCTATCACGTTGGAGCATCAACTATTACAACGACACCGCCCGCCAAGCCGCGCAGGAAGGCCTGGATCGCCAGCGGGCCAACGGCGGGCTGGGGGAGTACTACTCCGAGGGTGATACCCGTGCCCCGACTTGGCTGATCGCCGGGGACGCCGCCCGCACCGCGGAGCTGGTCGGCCTGGACGGGCGCGCGGTCGCCGGTGGAACGGCCAACCCCGATGTCGTGGAGCGCTGGCTCGATGACGGGATCGCCCCCAACGGCCACGCCGGCCGGGCGTTCAGGAAGGGCAGTGTGCACGGGTTCGATCTGACCTTCGCCGCGCCCAAGAGTGTGTCGCTGCTGCGGGCCTTGACCGACGACCGCGCCGAAAAGGCGATGCAGGTGGCTCATCAGCGGGCCATCACCGCCGCCATGGCTTATCTGCACGAGCACGCCGGATACACCCGGGTGCACAACCCGGTCACCGGGATGAAGGACTTGCAGCCGCTACCAGGGTTGGTGGCGATCGCCTACCAACACGAGACGTCCCGATGCGGGGACCCGCATCTGCACACTCACGTGATCGTTCCTAACCGCCAGGCCCGGGCCGACGGCGCTCTGGTGTCAATCGATTCGAAGTCGCTATTTCACGAAGCCAAAGCCGCCGGGGTCGTGTATCAGGCGGTGTTGCGTCACGAGGTGCATGCCGAGCTGATGCTGGAATGGGCGCCGGTGGATCCGTTTACGGGGATGGCCGAGATCGCTGCGGTCCCTCAGGACAGCATTAAGGTGTGGTCGCGGCGCTCGTCGCGGTTGCGGGAGTGGGCGCGCAACAACCTGGTGGTGGTTGATGGCGCGCCGAGCGCGCAGCAGTTGGCGACTGCGCAGAAAGCGACGCGGCCGGCCAAGCCGGAATCCACCTCGTGGGCCCAGTTGCAAGCCGACTGGCGCGCCGATGCTCGCGGTCTGGCGCTGGATCGCGCCGCACCGCGGCTGTTGACCGACCACGCGCAGTTGGTGCGCCTGGTCGCCGAGATCGATAAGGCCGCGTGCACGCGCGCGGACTTGGTGGAGTGGGTGGGCGCGTTGCTGCCGGTAGACGCGCCTGGAGATGCGCGGACGCTGATCGAGCAGATCGTCGACATCGTGGGGGTGCGCGTCAGCGCGCCCCGACAAGCGCACCACCGCGAGGGCCACGAGGTGTTCACCGTGGACGCGGTCATCGCCGAAGAGGAACGCGTCTTGGCCCTGGTCGACGGGGCCGACACCCGCGCGCGGCTCGATGTGCGCGCCGAAGATCTGGTCGACCTGTCGGCCGACCAGGCGCGGGCCATCGCCAACATGGCGCACTCGCCATACCTGGTGCAGCCGCTGCGAGCCCCGGCCGGCGCGGGCAAAACGCACTCACTGCAAGCGCTGCGCGCCGCCGCGCACCGCACCAACAAAGAAGTGCTGGTGTTCGCGCCCACCGGCAAGGCCGTCGATGAGGCGCTGCGCGACGACGCCGGCGACCGCGGGTTCACCGTCGCCAAGGCGCTGCAGCTGATCGACGGCGGCCAGATGACCCTGGATCGGCGCACCGTGGTGGTGGTCGACGAAGCCTCCATGCTCGGCACCCCCGAGCTGCGCCGCCTGCTCGAGGCCAGCACCGCCTCGCACGCCAAGATCATTCTCGTTGGCGACGCCTATCAATTGGCCCCGGTCAAAGCCCGCGGCGGCATGTTCGAGCACCTCTGCCACGACCTGCCCTGGTCACAGCGCCTCACCGAGGTGTGGCGGATGCGCGACCCCGCCGAGCGCGACGCCTCACTAGCGCTGCGGTCCGCGCGCGGCAACCGGCTCCGCAAAGCCATCGGCTGGTACCGCACCCACGACCGCCTGCACACCGGCGATCAGGTCACCATGGCCGCCGACGCCACCACCGCCTACATCAAAGCCCGCGCCCAGGGCAAAGACGCCGCAATCCTCTGCGACACCTTGGAAATCGCCGATGCCGTCAACCAGCGCCTGCATGATCACTACACCAATCCAAACGCCCCGAGTGTGCGGGTGGCGCGCGATCAGCAGGTCCGCGTCGGCGACCTCATCCTAAGCCGGCGCAACGAATCCAGCATGACTGTTCAACCCGGCACACAGCAGCGCCGCGTCACGCAAGTCGACCGGGTACGCAACGGCAACCGCTGGCGCGTGGTAGCTGTCGACCCCACACAAGGTCGGATCCTCGCCGAGCGGCTTACCGACAACGCCCGCGTCATCTTCGAGGGCGACTACCTGCGCGAGCACGTCACCCTTGGCTACGCCGGCACCGTGCACTCCGCCCAAGGCATGACCATCGGCAACCAGCACCAACGGGGCATCTGCTGGACGATCCTGTCCGATCGCGCCAGCCGCGCAATGGCCTACGTAGCCATGACCCGCGGCCGCGACGAAAACCACCTCGCCATCTATCCGTTGGTCACCAGCGAAGCCCACCAACACCATCAGGGCACCGACACCGGCATCCACCGGATGTACCGCGGCACCAGACATGCCGCCGCCTATGCCCTTCACACCATCGTGACCGCCAACGACGACCGCGCCCACACCATGCACAGCGTCGCCGACCGCACCGACCGAGAACTGCTGCCCATGGTCGTCGCAGCACTGCTCGACCGCAACGACCGGCGTCGCGCCGACCGCGCCGCAGCCTGGCGACAGCACACCACCCAAAGCCGCGCCCGCGACGCCGCTTACCAGCGCATCACCATCGCCACGCGTCAGGCCAGTCGTGAACGCAGCCGTACTCGGGGATACGGGCTCGAACTCTAGAACCGACATCGTGTCTCCTCGCAGAACTTGCCGCGTAGGTCAGAGGTTCGTCGACGGCGGCAGATTGCTGCAACCACTTATGGGCTGTACCTGCCCCTTGGTCGATCGCCCAAAATGGCGATCAGCTGCCGGATTTACGACTGGGAATGGGTCGGTGTCGGTAACCTTTGCCACGCCATGAGTGATGAGGACGGTACAAGCCTTCTTCCCGCGGAGACGCGTGCTCGTGTCCGTATCGACCAGCAGTTGATCCAGGCGGGCTGGAAGGTTCAGGACAGAAAAGACCTGAATCTGTTCGCCGGACAGGGCGTCGCCGTTCGAGAAGTCGTGATGAAGCCCGGGCATGGCCGCGTTGACTACCTCCTCTACGTGGACAAGGCTATGGTCGGCGTCATCGAGGCTAAACCAATGGGTACGCCCTTGTCGGGTGTCGAGTGGCAATCGGCGATGTACGCCCACGGGCTGCCGCCAGATGTGCGCCTCGCGGCGAAGTCCCGGGACGGCCGGCTGCCGTTCGTGTTCGAGGCATCGGGGGTGGAGACACACTTCACCAACGGTTTTGATCCCGAGCCGCGGGCGCGGCTACTTTTTAACTTTCCCAAGCCGGCAACGTTGGCTCGCATCCTGCGCGACGCGGACGCGTCGCCGGAGCACCCCACCTGGCGCGCCAAGGTCCGCGATGTCCCTGCTCTCGATACCGGCCCGTTGCGCCCGGCGCAGATCAAGGCCATCAACGGAATCGAGAAGAGTCTCGCCGATCAGCAGTTCGACCGATCGCTGGTGCAGATGGCCACCGGAGCCGGCAAGACCTACACCGCGGTCACCGAGTCCTACCGGCTGCTGAAACACGCTGGCTTCAACAGGATCCTTTTCCTGGTCGACCGCAACAACCTGGCCGACCAGACGCTGGCCGAGTTCCAGAATTACCGCACTCCAGACGACGGTCGCCGCTTCACGGAGCTGTACAACATGGCCAAGTTGTCCAGCGCTGGGCTACTCGGCTCGACCAAGGTCACGATCTCGACCATCCAGCGGGTCTACAAGTTCCTCAACGAGGGCGAAGTCAGCGACGCCGACGACCCCAACCTCGATGACTTCACCCCGGACACCCCCGTCATGGTCTCCTACAGTGACGTACTTCCTCCGGAAACGTTTGATCTGGTCATCGTCGACGAGGCGCACCGCAGCATCTACGGGGTCTGGCGCGGCGTCCTTGAGTACTTCGACGCCCACGTCGTCGGACTGACCGCCACCCCAGGCAAGCAGACCTTCGGGTTCTTCCGCCAAAACCTCGTTTCCGAATACACCTACCCCGAGTCCGTCGCTGACGGTGTCAACGTGGACTTCGACATCTACCGAATCCGCACCCGAATCACCGACGAGGGTTCACGGATCGAAGCGGGGACTGTTGTGCCGAAAGTCGACCGCCGCACGCGTGAGCAGCGACTCGAAACCCTCGACGAGGATCTGGATTACCGAGCCGCGCACCTGGACCGCGCCGTGACCGCCACCGACCAGATCCGCACCGTTTTAGAAACCTTCCGCGATCGGCTCTTCACCGAGATCTTCCCGGGCCGCTCCACCGTGCCGAAGACACTAATCTTCGCCAAGGACGACAACCATGCGGAGGAGATCGTCAGGCAGGCTCGGGAGGTGTTCGGCAGGGGCAATGACTTCGCCGCGAAGATCACCTACAGCGTGGGCAACGCCAGAGAACAGCTTCAGGCGCTGCGGACAAGCCCGGCGCTGCGGATCGCGGTGACTGTCGACATGATCGCCACGGGCACCGACGTCAAGCCGCTGGAGTGCGTGTTCTTCATGCGCGATGTGCGTTCCGCGCAGTACTTCGAGCAGATGAAGGGGCGCGGCGCGCGCACAATCGCTTCGGCAGACTTCCAGGCCGTCACGCCCGATGCGGAGAACAAAACCCGGTTCGTCATCGTCGACGCCATCGGCGTCACCGAGCACCCTTACGTCGAGCCGCCGCTAGACCGACAAAAGTCGGTCAGCCTCAAAAATCTTCTGGACAAGGCTGCGGCCTTGACGCTTACCGAGGATGAAGCGGCCACCCTTGCATCACGGCTGGCCAAGCTCGAACTCGATCTCACCGACGAGGAACGCCAAGAACTCGACGAGGTCGCCGGACAGGCAGTCCGCGATATCGTCAAGGCACTCGTCGATGCTGTCGAGCCGTCCACGACCTCTGGTGAGGCGATCGCGCAGGCCATCGAGCCGATTGCGGCCAACCCGGAACTGCGCAACCGCGTCCTCGAACTCCGTAGAACCCACGATCGCGTCATCGACGAAGTCAGCAGCGACGAGCTCGTCGAGGCCGGAGGAGTGGTCGATACCGACCGCGCCCGGTCGATCGTGGAGTCGTGGCGCGCCTACCTTAATGAGCACCGCGACGAAATCACCGCGATCCAGGTTGCCTATGAGGCCGGCGAGCAGCGTATCGACTTCGCTCACATCCAGGGACTTGCAGCCCGCATCGCCCGGCCGCCGCACAATTGGACGCCTGACATCATCTGGAACGCCTACGCCGCGATCGATGCGCCCAGGGTGCACCACAGCCCGACCCACACCCTCACCGATCTGGTATCGCTGATCCGCTACACCACCGGCGTCGACGACGAACTCGTTCCCTACGGTGAGCGGGTGCGCGAGAAATACGCGGCCTGGTTGGCGCAACAGGAGCAGGCCGGCGTGGTGTTCACCGACACCGAGCGCTGGTGGTTGGACCGAATGGTGTCAGTGATCGCCAACTCCGCCGGGATCCGCGTGGAAGACCTTGACGACGCGCCCTTCATTGAACGGGGAGGAACCGATGGGGCGCTGCGGGATTTGGGGGAGCGGGCGGGTGAACTCGTTGATGAGCTTAATGAGGAGCTCACCGCATGACTTGGCCAACGGTTACGCTCGACGATTTGAAATCTGACGAACCGAAGGCGATCACGGATGGTCCGTTCGGCTCCAATTTGGCTCGCCGCCATTACACCGCGTCAGGGCCAAGGGTGATCCGTCTTCAGAACATAGGCGATGGGGTATTCATCGATCAGAAGGCTCACATATCGCCAGAGCACTTCGAGAGGCTGCGAGCGCACGAAGTTCGTGGCGGTGACCTCTTAGTGGCATCTCTGGGGGAAGTGCTGCCGCGAGCATGCCTTGCTCCGCAATGGATCGGTCCTGCGATTGTGAAAGCCGACTGCATCCGTGTGCGTCTCGGGAATCAGGTCGATCCCCGCTGGGTTTTGTATTCGCTCCAACGCCCCGAGGCGCGACGTTGGGCCGCGGAGCATCGCCACGGGGTTGGACGTCCACGCCTCGGACTAAGTGTGATCCGTCAGATTCCTGTCCCGTTGCCACCGCTTCCAGAGCAGCACCGCATCGTCGACTTCCTCGAAGACCACCTCTCGCGCCTCGACGCCGCGGACCGGGGGCTGGCGCGAACCCTCGCCAAACTCGACACGCTTCGTGAACGGACTATTGTTCGTGCCCTAACAGCAGCTAATGTCGCCAACCGCACCAGTGCGAGGCTTGAGGAGGCCGGGACTGCTGACGGATGGCTTCCATCGCTCCCGGTTGGCTGGTCGTGGGCACGACTCGGGGATGTGGCCGATGTCGTAGGTGGCGTCACTAAGGATGCAAAGAGAGAAGGAGATCTCACGTTTGTCGAGGTGCCGTATCTGCGGGTTGCAAACGTTCAGCGCGGGCGATTGAAGCTCGACGACATCGAAACTATTAGGGTTGCACCGGCTAAGGCCAGTGCATTAAGGCTCCAAGAGGGCGACGTCCTGCTTAATGAAGGCGGCGATCGGGACAAATTGGCTCGTGGCTGGGTGTGGGAGAACCAAATCGACGAGTGTATTCACCAAAATCACGTGTTCAGGGCGCGCGTCCGGGAACCTCGCCTCGATCCATTCTTTTTGTCAATGACGGCGAACACAATTGGCGGCTCCTGGGCCGAGCGTAACGGCAAGCAGAGTGTGAACCTTGCATCCATCAGCCTCAGCATCATCCGCAAGATGCCTGTGATTGTTCCCGCCGCTGGCGATGCTCAGCGCATCGTGGCTGTAATCCGTGAGAAGCAATCTGAATACGAGCGCCTAAAGGATGCAATGGTCGAGGCCCGGTTACGGGCGGAAGCGCTGCGGCGTTCCCTCCTGGCCAAAGCCTTTTCGGGTCGATTGACTGGGACCTTTGGTGAGTAAGAAAAAAGCCGGGGCATTGAGTGATGCTGACTGCGCTGGGCGAGTAACGCGACGTGTCAGACGTAGCTGTGATCACCGGGAAGAGCGTTTCTGCCGGTGAGGGCAGAATTGATGTGGACGTCGTGTGCTATGCCGTGGTGACGACGCGCCGGAGCACGGACTTAAGGAGGTAGCTGCGATGATCAAGGAGATCGAGTTCCGTCTCATTGACGCTGCCGTCCCAAGTGGCGAGATTGCGGTCAAGGACCTAGCCGCCCTCGCAACTGCTCTGCAGGAATTGACGACTCGAATCAGCCGCGAAGTAATCAACACGCCCGGGCCTGGCCGCACAAAGCAGTTCATGGAAGAGCTCTCGCAACTGCGGCTCCACGCAGTCGAGCCCGGAAGCACTGTCCTCCGATTCAGCAAAGGGCCTACCGACAAACTCGACGTCGACCTGCCCGAACAAGCCACGGCGGATGACCGCTTTTGGGAGATATTGCGAGCTATTGGCGACGACAGTCGCCCGGATTGGGCGACCGACTTGATCGCGGAGAGCGTCGGCAAGTTGGTCAACGCCATTCAAGCCGCGGCGCCCACCGTAGTCCTGGGCTCGCCTTCACGGCCCGATGTGCGGATTGTCTCGTCGGCCCTGCACGTCGAGACGTGGACACCGATACGCGTTCACCCGGGAGGCATCATGACTGCCACCGGCCGACTGGAGAAAGTTGATCTACGGTCACACGAGTTTCGTGTCCGCGACGACGTCGATCAAACCGTGGACCTCAAGCATGTCCAAAGCGATACCACCGCAGCGCAATTCGTTGGTCAGTGGGTGGTCGCTCGGGGTGATGCCGTGCTGCAATCGGGTCGGCTTGTCGTGTTGGACAATGCCAGCATCTCGCGTACTGACGATCCGGCAGCCGAGCACATGGACCGCAGCGTCACGACGCTCGAAGAGATCCTGGCCAGCGCCCCCGGACCAGACATCGACGGCGGGATCGACCTTACTGACGACGAATTCCAGGCGTTTCTCGAGGCGGCGCGTTCGTGAATCAAGTGGCGGCGGCGGTGGTCGATACTGACGTCTTCAGCCTGATTTACCTGCGCCGCGCTAATAGCGATTCGCGTGTCGCTGGTTGGCGCGAATACCTGACCGGCCGGCGTGTGCTCATTTCATTTCAGACCAGGGCTGAGGTGCTTGCGGGCGCGCGAAGCGCCAAGTGGGGTGAACGAAGGATGGCCGAAACGATCGAGATTCTTGACCGTACGCCCACGATCCGTCCTGACAACGAAGTGGTGGACGCGTACGCAGAGCTGGCTGCCGAGTGCCGCAGGCTCGGCCATGGCTTACACGCCAGAGAGCACACCGGTGATCGATGGGTAGCTGCCTGTGCCATCGCCAAGCGGCTTGATCTATTGGCCGGAGACGAGATCTACCGTGGCGCACCCAACCTCGTTGTGTATAGCTGATCAGAAGGGCAAAACCACTGTGTCTGACTCCCGACGCCTCGTCGACAAACTCTGGGCTTACTGCAACGTGCTCCGTGACGACGGCGTTGGTGTCATCGAGTACACCGAACAACTCACCTACCTGCTGTTCCTGAAGATGGCACACGAGCGGGAGACCAGAAGGCTCAACCCGCAGCAGATCGTTCCCGACGAGTACTCCTGGCAGAAACTGCTTGACGCCGAAGGAACCGACCTCGAAGTCCAATACACGAAGATCCTCGTCGGATTAGCGCAGCAGCCGGGCACCCTTGGCACGATTTTCCGCAAGGCGCAGAACAGGATTCAGGATCCGGCGAAGCTCAAACGCCTCATCGTGGATTTGATCGACAAAGAGAACTGGTCCGCTTCGGGCACAGATCTCAAAGGCGACGCGTACGAGGCGCTGCTCTCCAAGGGCGCCTCCGACAAGGGGTCGGGTGCAGGCCAGTATTTCACCCCCCGTGACCTCATCCGGGCGATCGTCGACGTCATCGACCCCACACCCGCCGACATCGTCGTCGACCCGGCCTGTGGCACGGGTGGCTTCCTCCTCGTTGCCCATGAACACGCCGTGCAAGGGGCCGAGAACCTTAACCCGACGAAGCGCAAGCACTTGCGTGACGAGTTCGTCACCGGCTACGAACTCGTCGACGGAACAGCGCGACTGGCTGCTATGAACCTGCTGCTCCACGGCATCGGAACCGCGGACGGCGCCTCACTGATCGATGTTCGTGACGCCCTCATCTCTGACCCGGGCCGGCGCTGGTCGGTGGTGCTGACCAACCCGCCGTTCGGCCGTAAGTCGTCGTTGACGATGGTCGGTGCCGACGGTCGGGAGGTCCGCGAGGACATCGAGATCGAACGGCAGGACTTCGTCGTCACGACCAGCAATAAGCAGCTCAATTTCCTACAGCACATCATGACCATTCTCGACATCAACGGTCGCGCCGCCGTCGTCCTTCCAGATAACGTCCTGTTCGAGGGCGGCGCCGGCGAGACCTTACGCCGAAAGCTGTTGGCCGACTTCGACCTACACACGATCCTTCGCTTACCCACTGGCATTTTCTACGCTCAAGGTGTGAAGGCCAATGTGCTCTTTTTCGATAAGAAGCCGGCTTCCGAGCAGCCGTGGACTATGAAGCTATGGGTCTACGACCTTCGCACCAACCAGCACTTCACTCTCAAGCAGAACCCTTTACGCCGCCATCACCTTGACGAGTTCGTCGACTTCTATCTCAGCGGAAAGCCTCGTGACGAACGTGTCGAGTCGGAGAGGTGGAAATCGTTCACCTACGAGGAACTCGTTGCGCGCGACAAGGTTAACCTCGACATCACCTGGCTGCGTGACGAGTCGCTCGACGACGCCGATAATCTCCCAGCCCCTGAGGTCATCGCCAGAGAGATCGTCGAAGACCTCACTGCGGCGCTCACGGAGTTCGAGGCGGTCGCAGCGGCCCTCGAAGCCACGGCGAACGGAGACGTTGCACTAACCTGACCCGCCGCTGGTCGCACATTGTCGCTGTCAGTCGTCGTAAGGAGGGCATCTTTCGCGTTGAGTAGTTAGGGAACGCTCTTGCTCGCCAGATCAGCGATTGCTGCTCGAAGCACCTTGTTCGCGATCTCGGCGGTCACCATGCGCGGAGTGAAGTTCTCCCGGATCTGCTGGCGCGGGTGGATGTAGTTGCGGAAGCCGCGCACAGCGTGGGCATGCTTTGCAACGTCCTCGCCGACAAGGCCGAGCTCGCGGGTCACGTCGATGAGGTTTTGAAGCGTCCACTCGCTAAATGGTCTTACGTTGCCGTCTTTGGTGGGCGCTGCTCTGGCTTGGTTGTAGTCCCTAGGTTTCCTTTCGGCGACGGCGAAGAGCAGGCCTTCCAAGGTGCTGCCGCACAGGAAGATGACCGCGAGCGGAGCTTTGGCTCTCAGGCATAGCTCGATCTCAGCTCGGCGCTGTTCGATCACTTCTCGGAAGGTGATGGGGACAGGAACTGCGCTGAGGTCGATGTTGCCGAGATCTCTGTCTAGGAAGGCGATTTCATCCGCGGTTGGTGATGGTTCGCCTGGTTTGAGCACCTTTAGCTCTTCCATGACTCTCTCGTAAATATTCATATCGGCGTCGGCGATGCCGCCGTTCATTAGTTCGTTAGTCTGCCAGCGATCAAGCATTTCCAGTGTGAGCTTTGTGACGGTCTCATCATTTTCTCTTTGCCAGAACGCGCGGAGCCGAGTGGCTTTGGAGCCCTGCGGGTACCGTTCGTCGACGTCTATGCCGACGCTCGTCAGGATGAAGTCTTGGAAGGTAGCGTTGCTGAAATCAAGCACGTAACCGGTGGACATGCCGAACAGATGCTCAAGTTTTCGCTTTGTTGGGTTTTTTAAATTTGACATTGAAGTGATTGTTCTTTCGCGATGGATCACAGAGGGTTACGCAATAGAAGTATTAACCTTCTTGAAGGCTATTCTTCCGGCGATCACCGGCCCGCAAAGGCTACGTTCCTGCCGACTGGATGTAGGCCGCGAACACGCGTCTTCCGGTCTCCTGGTCGAGACGGTTCGCCAGGGCAGCGACGATGCGGCTAGTCGCTTGCGGCCCGACCGACTTGAGCAGGCCGCCGAACAAGACGTCGACGAGCTTGGTCAAGCCGTCAGCCGCGGGGTAGTGGTGGTCGCGGAGGGCATCGGCGGCGGTAAATATCAGCTCTGCGACGCGCCCCCCGTCTGGTGGAACATTCGCGTCATCCAGTGTGTGGGGGCGTTCGTGAACGGCGGTGAAGAAGGGGTCTGCGAACGAGATCGTCCACGCGAGGAATGCGGATACGACAGTGGGTCGGGCCGACGGCACGGTTGCCATAGCGAGACCGTTGGCGGCCAGGTGCGCCCATGCAGCGGTCGTCTCGGGATCGATGTCCCTGGGTCGGCCGGTGACGAGGGACCGGAACTGAGCGAAGGCCTCGGGGATATCGCGCCAGGCAGCAGGGCGAGAGATTGCGAGGGCGAAGGGACTGTCGACCTTCCACTCGGCTTGTTCTGCGAGGCGGTCCCAGGGCTGGTCGATTGGCAGGTCGACCACTTTGTTGTCGCGGAACGCTGTAATTGCGGCAGCGAGGTGGGCGTCGTTATCTAGTGCGCGGACCAGGTCGATTGACCCGAACGCGGGTACACCCATAGAACGGGCGAATCGGCGAATAGTGACGTCGTCGGCCCAGACCGGAACACCGAGTTCTTGCGCGGCGGTGATCGCACTGAGCCACCGACCGTGGGGGGTGGCCTCTGCGACGGGTGCGACCTGCAGGCGCTGAGCGTCGGCCCAGATCTGCTCGGCGGTATCGGCATACGCTTGGGCTTCTTCGGCCGACGTCGTGCTGAAAGTGAGGTTTTGTGATCGGGTGTCCCAGCGCAGCGTGGCGGTCGACTTCATCGCAAGGCCGGTGCGCGCGCGCGCGACGTCGGCGCGGAGTGTGGCCGGGACGATGACTGCGTCGAAGCTTGCGGCGAGCTTCTTGAACGTCTGGCCGGTCCAGCGCGCGACCACGAGCGCGGTGACGTCGACGACGACGCGGCCGTCAAGGGCCTTGCGTGCTGTTTGCTCACCAACCCCCCCATCGTCGTCGACTGCCATGACGTAGCCGAGGTCGCGTCGGATGAGGCTCTCGGTAGTGGTGCAGCCCGCGGCCTCGGTGAGGACAGCGAGTGGAAAGCGGCCGCTGCGCACTTCGCCGGCGAGTTCTTCGAGCGCGCGTTGGCCCGCATCGCCGGCGCGCATGTACTCCTTGAGCGGCTCGAGGTTGTCGCGTTCGACGGGCAAGCGGGTGATGGAGGCATTGTCGCCATGCTGTTCGAAGTACCTTCTGGTGTAGCCACGGAGTTCGGCGACCTGGGCTTCGGTGAAGCTCGAGTCCGGCGCGGTGAGCACGACCGACATGGCGGCGGTGGCGATCTGCTCATCGTGTGCCCATTCTGCGGCGGCGCGCATGAAAATCGCGTACAGCCGAGGGTTGCCGAGACCGGTGCGGGTGGCGTCGGTTTGGCCGTTCGCGCGTGCGCGCTGCTCGTTGGTGACGCGCCAGATGAGCGTGAGGAACAGCTGCGCCCGCTCGCGTTGGGCGAAGCTCAGCGGCGGCGAGTCGAGAAGTACGTCGAGTGCCTTTTCGAACTTCTCCTGGAAGAACAGTGCCTCTGCGAGCTGCCAGTACTGAATCTCCGGCACCGGAAGGTCATTGTCGTGAAGCTCCCGGATTAGCTCCTGGGTGCGGGCCGCTACCTCGGACCAGTTGGACTCACTGAGGGCAATCTGCTGCAGTGCGTGCAACGCCTTGAGACGCAACGACTTCCCATCCTGGTTGCCTAACAGGTCGAGCGCGATGTTGCGGCCGATCTCGGACAACCCATTGTCCATCGCTAGATCCAGTGCCTCAGTCACCAGCAGAACATCGCCGCGGGACTTGCCCTCCTCTAACACCAGGAGAGTGGCCTCCTTCGCACGATTGGAGGCGACGAGAGCATCGGCATGGGCCTCCAAGACCAGCTCACTGCGTTCCATTCCACGCACATGACGCAGCGCGCCGCTGGTGTCGCCTTGGCTGATGAGCACGCGCGCCCGCATGACGCCAGCGAGAGCAGGATCGAGCTCTCCGATTTTTTCGATGTGCGCGGTCACGGTGGCCTGCTCGGTCTCGTTGAGCGAGTTAAATCGCCTGGCCAAGGCCATGAGGGCCAGGTAGTCGTCGTGATGGTCGCCCCTGGAGAGCGCAAGTGCCGCGAAGAGGGCGTCCTTGGACTCACCGGCCATCTCCGGGTTCGCTCCGAGCACGGCGGCGCGCATCAGCTGCGCCTCGACCTCATTGGGGTTCTTCGCCGCAAGCGCAAGCGCCAAATCGTCGTCGCCAACGACCTGTGCGAGGTGCGCACCCAGCCGAATTACCTCGGGGTGACGTGCTTCCTGCTGCGATGCGATGCCATCCGGAGCGGGCTGCAACATGCGCAGCGCGCCGTTGAAGTCGCCCTGGATGGACCGGGCCCGGGCGGCGACCGCCAGCGCACTCCCCGAAGTGCCATCCCAGTCGCGGAGCGCGTCACGCACCACCATCGCGTCGGTCTCCACGGTTCTGGCATAACGCGCGACGTGGACGCCGACATCGGCCGCGGTGCGGCCGGCCATCGAGACCAGCACCGCGAGCGTTGTCTGGGCGAGTGTCAGACGTGTGCCCTCAGCGTCGGGGCGCAACGCGACAGCCCATTGGGCGAGGTGCATGGCGTCGTCGGCTAGGTCGCGGGTCACTGGGTTGCCGCGCAGGGTTGGTGCCGCGAGTCCGGACGTGATGCCGAGTTGATCTGCTGCGCCCGGCGCCAACATCAACTGTGCAAGCTGGCGGAGCACGGTCGCGGCCACCAAATCCCGCAACTCAGAATCGAACTCGATGACGTCCACTGCTTCCGTCGGTAGGCTTAGCACGCCAGACTGGTCGCTGAACCCGAGGCAGGCGAGCGCGATCTCGGTGCATGCTTTTGCCTTCGCGAGGTCGTGCTCCAGGACCGCCCGGTAGACGTCGATGACTGGACGCAGCCGGTCGAGGACGTCGTCGTCGAAATCATCTAGCGCGGACGGCCCGGGCTCGGTCGGGCCGACGGCTTCGTTTGCGTCGGTGTCCTTGGCGATCCGCTCGAGCCGGGCAGTCATCGTGAAGTAGGCGCTCGCGTCGAGGTCGCCGGTGAGTGTCGCCGAACGTGCGGCCTGCTCGAAGGCGCGCCACGCAACCTTCGACCCAGACCACGACGCCAGCGATCCGACGAGCGCCCAACCGTCGCCGGTATCGTCCTCACGCAGCCAGGCCGGCGGCCGGTGTAGTGCCCGACTTAGCCAGGTGGCCGCAGTGCCACCGGAGCGTCGCATCTCGGCTAGTGCTTCTCGTGCGGCTTCGGCACGGGCGTCTGAGCGGCGCGCGAGACGGTCCATCCACATCTGGATGGCACAGGGTAGGACTACCTCGGGAGCGTGCCCGGGGTAGTCGGTCGGTTCCGGAGGTACGACCGCGGCGCCGCGCTTGACGTCGTCGGGGTCGGCGAAGACCAGGATGTCGCGAAGCAGACTGGCAGCGTGCCCGGCAGCGAGCGGCTGCTGGTCGTCATTCCCGGCGGCAGACTTGTCGCCGATGAAGTCCGAGATGCCCCGGATCACCAAGACCGGGAGGTCGTGAATGTCGGAGCCTGCCGCAAGCCCGAAGGACTCCATGTCTAGCGCCGCTGCGTCCTGAAATCGGGCCCGGATCTCCTGCATCACTGGACCGTCGGGGTCGGTCTGGACGGCGTCGACGGCCACGATCGGTGCGACGAAGGCATGCGGGTGTCTGGGGTCGTAGTGCGGGCTACGGGTCGACGAGGTCCACGCGCTGTCGGCGATACAGGCGGTCACGACCGAGACCAACGGCGCCGGAACGACATAGGACTTGTCGCGGCCGAGGAGCACTGAGCCGGAATCGGTTGGCACCTGCTTCCCCGCGTATGGATTGTGGATACTGCTCGCGACGACGACATCGAGGTGCTGCTGGTCTCCAGGCTTCAGGCCGGCGGCCGTGCCGACGAACGCGACGAGATTGGCGCGCAGTTCCCCGGCGGCGAGTCCAACAAGGGCCGCCGACGTCGCGTTTCCCATCCCCGCGCGGGCGAGGTAGACGTTCCAATCGGTGCGGGCGCCCGGCACCTCGCCACGCAGCATATAAATTCCGCCGACCCGTATGCGCTCGACGTTCACCAAGCGGTTGCGGACCTCGGTGTGCTCGAGGTCGACCCCGGTGACCACGAGGGCCACCCGATCCTGCGTCGACCCCTCCAGTTCCGTCAGCCCAGCCACGTCCGCGGTCGTGGTCCACAGGGTGGCACGCCCAACTTTCCTGGAATCGACCAGCCGACGCTCCTGCAGCGCCCTAAGCGCCCGGTTCGCAGTGTTGGGTGCCACCCCCGCGATTTCAGACACTTGCCGGCCGCTTAGCGGTTCGGCCGACCGCCGGAGCATTCGCAAGATGTCGCTCTCGACCGCAGTCAAACTCACATCACAAGTGTGGCATTCCGCATACGGTTTGTGCAATCAACCGAACGCGTTGCACATGGCGTGTGCAGTGATTACGTCGAGCTTGAGATCGTCTCCGAGGATGTTTGGTCCTGCGGCCGTCGAACGGCAGGCTTGTCCACGCCGGCCGAGGGAGGTCGCTGTCAGCACTGTCACGGGGTTGTCACAAGGCATACAGAACAAGATGGCACGCGCGGGCACTCACCGAGACCGACGCTGCAGGTCAGGGATGTGCAGGGTATGCAGGGACATGCGCGGAAACGCCGTCCTGCGGACTGTAAATCCGTCGCGAAAGCTTCACAGGTTCGAATCCTGTACCTGCCACCACCGGCCGACGGTCGCAACCGCGACGTGCTCGCGGCCCGAGGCTTTTAGTCGGGATACCGGATCGCCACCAGCTCGACCTGCTGTCGTCCCTGCGGCGTCTCGAATGTCACGACGTCCCCTGGCCGGTGGCCTGCCAGGGCGAGCCCCATCGGGCTGTCCGGCGTCAAGGCGTGCTCGTCCACGACCGGCACCTCTCCGACGATCGCGACCACCCGCAGGTGAACGAGCTCCCCATCCGGGAAGCGCAGCGTCACCTCGGTGCCGTCCGGCAGCGCGCCCGGCACCTCGGACGCGGGTCGCCCACCGTGCAGATGCCAGTTGAGTTCGGCGATCCGGTCGTCGATCGCGGTCAGCTCGTCGGCGAGGCCAATCTGATCCGCCGCATCGGCGTCGACGAGGTCGCCGACCGTATCCCGGATGCTGTCCAGGTCGGCCGCCACGCGCTCGCGCCGCCGCTTCAGTTCTTCGAGCTCGGCCTCGAGAAGGGCGAGCTCGTCCGGCGTCAGCATCGCCGCCCGGCTGTGCTTGCTCACGACCCCGCGCCCGCGCCCGACCCCGGGCGGCGGACGGTGTCGCGCCGCAGCCGACGGTTTCTCTTGGGTTCATGCTCCGTCTTGCGCCGATCGATCTGAGTGATCAGGTCCTTCTTGGCTTCGGCAAGAGCCCGCATGAGATCCCGGTCGTCTCCAACCGCCACAAGCGGGGGGCCGCCCGGCAGAAATGCGCGGAGCGTCACGCGCTGATCTTTACCGCCGCGCTCGCGCACGGACACGTCGACTTCGACCTCGCTCGGGTCCCACCGGGCCAGGTGCGGACCCAGCGCGGACAGCACTTCGAGGATTTGTTCGCGTTCCTGCTCCTCGAACCCGGCGCCCAGACGAAACGAGCGCTCGTCCAGACGGCCCCGCTGCGCATTGTCGGGGTAACTCACGCCTATGAGCATCAGGCACAAACGACGTGGACCGCTTCCCCTCCGCAGGCCCGATCTCAGGGTGGATTATGGGCCTGCGAGGACCATCGCACACGGGTCACGCCTTGGCCAGCTGCTTCAGCGTGTAAATCCAGCGCCACAGGGGTGACCCTGCGTGGGCTGTTACCGCCCGACCGCAACGGCTTCGTCGAGGTCCGGCCGCTTCCCGCGCTCCTCATCGGGGGCTTCGCCGTTGTCGATCGCCTGGCTGCGGGCCAGGGCGACTGTGGCCGCCAGCATCGCCGCCACCGCGAGGGCGAGGACGACGGCCGTCAGGCCGCCCACCGCCAAGTGTTCGCCGAGCACCAGGACGCCGAGCAGCACCGCGACGACCGGCTCACCCACCAGCATGATCGGGACGGACGCCTGCAGCGCACCGGCGTGAAAGGCCGAGTTCTGCACCACGGTCACCGTGATTGCCAGCGCCACCAGCACATAGGGGGCGGGGACGGTCATGAGTGCGTCCCATCCGCCGACCGAGTAGCGGTGGGTGCAGACCTTCGTGATGACGGCGATCATGCCGAGCAGGACCGCGACCGCGGCGCCCAGCAGCGAGGCGCGCACCCGGCCGGCGGCCCGGTGCGCGGCGATGACGCAGGCGAGCACCGACGGCACGGTGATCGCCAACGCCAGCGTCCACGCCGGGATCGGGGGACGGCTGTGGCCCTCGCGGGGCTGGCCCACCAGCAGAAAGACCGCGAGCGCGGCGGTCAGCAGCATCGCCCAGCCCCACTGAATCCGGCTGATCCGCTGGTGGCACAGAGCCGCGCTCAACGGCAGCGCGAACAGCAACGACGACACCAACAGCGGCTGCACGAGCAGCAGCGATCCGTGCGCAAGCGCGACGGCCTGAAACACATAGCCGGCCACCGCGGCAAAGGTCCCCGCCCACCACAGCGGCTGGCGTACCAGCGTGGTCGCCATCGCCGCGGACATGGCCTCATCACCGGGAACGCGGTGGGTCGCGCGCTGCCGGACCACGATTCCCACCGCAGCCCAGAACGCCGAAAGCAAAGCCGAGAAGATCGCAACCGCGTGCGACGTCACCCACCCCATGCCCCAAGGGGTACCCGAGACCTGCGCGCCGTTAACTCAGTCTTTCGGCGGCCGGCCATCCCGCCTTACCCTGGGTGGCCGGCGGGAGTCCGTCCCGCCCGCCCGATCGAAAGGAAACATGCTGCGTAGCAAGGTATTAACCATAGCCGGGATCGCCGCGGCCATCGCGTCAGCGGCGCTGACGCTGCTGCCCTGGATCGACCTGAGCCACCTGGGATTCCCCATCCGCTGGAATGGTCTCGGCATGTACGACGGCGAGGATGCCGATCACTACGGCGCCTTGCTCAACGGCATGGTGAACAGCGCGCCGGGTTGGATCGTGCTGATCGCCGCGATCGCGGCCGCCGCCACCCTGCTGGCCGCCGCCCGGGTGCGCCGGCTCGGCCTTGTCGCGTGCGCCTGTGCCGCGGTCGCCTTCGTCACCGCCGTCTCGTGTGCGGTGTATCCGGCGCTACTGGTCGGCGGTACCAAACACGAAATGGGGGCGTCCGGGCTGGCCGACCGGGATTTCGTCAACTCCGGGGCGTTGATCGCCGAGGCCGTGGTCACCGCCGTGCTGCTGGCCTGCACCGTACTAGCCGCTGTCAGGTCGAGAAACGTTGCGGTTGAAGATGGTTCGAGTCTCAAGACGTGAGCCCAGCGGTCTCGCCCGGACCCCATCTCAATCGACTTTGCTGACACCGGTTTTCGCGCCGGCCGCGGCCCAGCTCGATTGAGCGGGTGGTCTCGATGACACTGCGTACGTTGCCTTCGCGGCGGGTTCGGCTTTGCGTCTCTTCTACCGCACTCCGGAAAAACTCCCGCGATTAGGTCAGGCTTGGCTATCCTCGGTGCGGATCGGGTTGCACGAACGCGGGCGTATCAGAGGAATGAGGCAGGGTTGACCGAGACAACCACGCAGCCGGTGGCGGACGAATTCAACGATCGACCGCCGGTGTCACTGCGCACGCGTGGCCGTTGGCTGCGCTGGGGACTGCTGTCCGTCTGGGGCCCCGGCCTGGTGGTGATGCTGGCCGACACCGACGCCGGGTCGCTGATCACCGCGTCGCAGTCCGGCGCCCAGTGGGGCTACCGGATGGTGCTGCCGCAGCTGATCTTGATGCCGGTGCTCTACGTCGTGCAAGAGATGACCGTGCGGCTGGGCATCGTCACCCGGCGCGGCCACGGCGCGCTGATCCGGGAGCGGTTCGGCCGCGGCTGGGCGTGGCTGTCGGCATTCACCCTGTTCGCCTCGGCGATCGGGGCGTTGCTGACGGAATTCGCCGGTATCGCCGGAGTCGGCGAACTCTTCGGCGTCTCGCGGTGGGTCAGCATTCCGGTCGCCACCGCCGCGCTGCTGGCGTTGGCGCTGACCGGCAGCTACCGGCGCGTCGAGCGCATCGGCCTGGTCATCGGCGCGGCAGAACTGGCGTTCCTGGTGGCCATGGTGATGGCGCGGCCCGATCCGCAGGCGCTCATGCACGGCCTGTCGTCGATGCCGCTGGGCAACTCGTCGTATCTGCTGTTGATAGCGGCCAACGTCGGCGCGGTCATCATGCCCTGGATGATCTTCTACCAGCAGGGCGCGGTGGTCGATAAGCGGCTGTCGGAGAGCACGATTCGGCAGGCTCGCTACGACACCGCGTTCGGCGCGGTGCTGACCCAACTGATCATGATCGCGGTGGTGATCACCATGGCATCCACGATCGGGTCGAGTGGCGCGCAGGGCGGCGGGGCGGAGCTGGAAACCGTCGGCCAGATCGCCCAATCGCTGACGCCCTACCTGGGGCACGTCGGCGGCACGATGCTGTTCGGGCTGGGCATGCTGGGTGCCGCGCTGGTGGCCGCGATCGTCGCCTCGCTGGCCGGGGCGTGGGGGCTTGCCGAGGTGTTCGGCTGGAAGCACACGCTCAACGAGCGGCCCAACCGCGCCACCGCCAAGTTCTACCTCACCTACGGGCTCGCCCACGTTGCGGGCGCGATCCTGGTGCTGGCCAGCGTCGACCTGGTCAACCTGGCCGTGGACGTCGAGGTGATGAACGCGCTGCTGCTGCCCATCGTGCTGGGCCTGCTGCTGGCGCTGGAAGCCAGGGCGCTGCCCGAGCGGTGGCGCATGCGGGGGCTGCACAAACACCTCACCCGCGCACTGTGTTTCGTGACCATCGGCTTCGGCCTCTACATGGTGCCGCAGGCCCTCGGCTTGTTCTGAGCGGGAACGAAGCTCAGAACCAGGGGCCCGGGTAGTGACCGTCCTGGTCTTGCACCATGACGATCTCCTTGCACTCGCCGTTGCCGCCCGGCGCGTTCTCGCCGCGGCATACCAGGGTCCATCCGGAGATCCGCTCGAACGGGCGTAGCGTCCAGTTCGATGCGACGGGATCGGTTGCGGGCAAGGCGATTACGGAGAACGTCCCGCCGGTGCCGGCGATGTAGAGGTGATCTTCGAAAAACGCCAGCTTGGAAATCGACAGCTTCTTGGCGTCGTCCCGGCTTTTCTGGAAGTCCCACTGCTGGCTGCGCAGGTTCCACACGCCGAAGCCGAACTGGGAGGTGTCCGAGTTGTGGCCGTCGACGAACAGCTTGCCGTCGGACAGCGCCGCGGTCAGCCCGCCACCGGAAATCCGGTCGGAATCGCCGATCTTGATGATGGACTTGGCGTTGATGTCATAAAACATCGTCGACACCACCGGGGGGTTGTAGGAATCCCAGTGCGTGAGCTTCACCAGTTTGTTTGAGCCGTCGGTCAATTCGGCGTCGACGGATTGCACGTCGTTGTCCTGGTAGATCGCTTCACCGCTCGGCCGGCGCAGCTCGGCGCCGGATGTCTTGCCGGGCTCGGTGTTGCGCGCGAACGCGAGAACATCCTGCCAAGCCCGGCCTGGCTGCGGATCGTTCCACATCATCGACAGGTCACCATTGGACAGGACCACGGTCCGCGGCGGCGACGGGGTGCCGTGGCCGTCGGTGAAGGCGTTCAGCCACGCCACGCCCGAGGCGGTCGAGGCCAGGCCCCACTCCTTCGGCGCGGACAGCTTCAGCTCGGGGGCCGGCGGCTGCAGGTCCTGGGTGGCCAGCTGCCGGCCCGACGTGGAGTCGTACAGGTAGGCGGTGGCCTTGGTGACGTCGGGCGCCGGGGGCTGCGCCGGCTTGACGGTGGTGACGACGTACACGACCTTCATGTCGTCGGCGGTGCCGGTCAGTGCGCAGATGCCGCCGGTGAGGTTCTCCCCGGCCGGAATCGCGGGAATGGCGGGTGCGGTGTACTGCCCGGTTTTGGGATCGAAGATTTTCGGCCGGATGTCGTCCAGCGCCGACTTGCCGACCGAAAACTTCTCCGGGCAACCGAAATACGCCGTTCCGCCGTAGCTTTTCCAGTCCTTTTCCAGCGGCCCGGTTATCGGGGCGGGCGGGGCGGCCGCTCGGGTGCTGGTTTTCGAGGCGGACGCCGAGGTGGTGGCGGTAAGCGGGGGCGGCGCTGCGGTTTCCGAACAGGATGCGACGGCCAGGCAGCCGACCGACGCGACAGCGGCACACCCGTAGGTGAACAGGCGGTGCCGGGCCGCATGCACCCAGGCTGCACCCATGAAAACCCTCGTTAAGTTCGTGTAACCAAGCAGCGTAAAGCCGCCCCGATGCGACCGCGACTCGGGCGTACGGCGGCCATTGCCACGACCGCACGCCGTGCCGGTCAATCGCGCAGCCGCACCATTCGCGTCGTGGATGTCTCGTCCAGCTCGACGACATCCGAGCGCGACCGCAGGAAATCGCTGAATGAGCGGAATCCCAAAGACCTTTCGCTAAACGACGGGTCCATCCGCTTCATCTGCGCCTTCACGGCAGAGTTGTGCAGCCAGTCGACGTCGTCCTTCTCCAAGCCGATCCGCAGGGCACGGGTCAGCAGCGCGGTGGCGGCGGCCTGCGGGTCGGGCTGTTCGTCCGGCTCGTCCGGCTTGACCGATTTGGCACGGGCGGCCCGTTTCTTCGGCGTGGCCGCCGCCGCGCCGGCCGGCGCCGGTTCGGGCACCGGAACCCCGGGCAGCGCGTCGTAGATGACGAACTCGTCGCAGGCGGCCGCGAGCGCGCGGCTCGACGCGCCGGCCACCCCGATGCCGACCACATACCGGCCGAGGCGCTTGCAGCGCTGGGCCAGCGGAATGTAGTCGGAGTCGCCGGCCACGATCACCACGTGGGTCAGGTCGGGCAGCCGGAACATGTCCTCGACGGCGTCGACGGCCAACCGGATGTCGGCGCCGTTCTTGCCGTAGGCCGCCGCCGGGAACAACTGCACCAGATCGACCGCGCGCGCCACCAACTGTCCGCGATACCCGGCGTTGATGTCCGCCGACCAGTCCGCGTAGGCGCGGGTGAGCACCAGGGTCCCGAAGGACGACGCGAAGTCGAGGATCGCGCCCACGTCGACCGTCGCCTGGTCCAGCCGCTGGACGTGCCGCTCGAGCCCCTTGGCCTTGTCCCGCTGAAACGAATTGCGCCCGTGAATCTGGTCATACCGGGAAATCACGATGTTGTCGAAGTCGAGGTAGACGGCCACTCGGGTCGCAACCGGTTCGGTCATGTCCTAGATCATTGCTGAGGCGGGCCAAAGCGGGTATGCAGGCCACATGAATGAGCTCAAGGTTCTCGAACTGCACGGTGACCGGGTCGCCTACCGCGATGAGGGTGACGGCGAGGTGTTGCTGCTCATCCACGGCATGGCGGGCAGTTCGGAGACGTGGCGGTCGGTGATCCCGCCGCTGTCGAAGAAATTTCGGGTCATCGCCCCGGACCTGCTCGGCCACGGCGACTCGGCGAAGCCCCGCACCGACTACTCGCTGGGTGCGTTCGCGGTGTGGCTGCGTGATTTCCTCGACGAACTCGGCGTCAGCCAGGCCACCATCGTCGGTCACTCGCTCGGCGGCGGGGTGGCGATGCAGTTCGTCTACCAGCATCCCGACTACGCGAAGCGGTTGATCCTGATCAGCAGCGGGGGCCTGGGACCCGACGTGGGCTGGGTGTTGCGGCTGCTCTCGGCGCCCGGTGCGGAGCTGGTGTTGCCGATCATCGCGCCGCCTCCGGTCCTGTCCGTCGGCAACAAACTCCGGTCCTGGCTGCGAAGCGCGGGCATCCAGTCGCCGCGCGGTGCCGAACTGTGGAGCGCCTACTCGTCACTGTCCGACGGCGAAACCCGTCAGTCTTTCCTGCGGACGCTGCGGTCGGTGGTGGACTACCGCGGGCAGGCGGTCAGTGCGCTCAGCCGGCTGCGGCTGCGCGAGGAGTTGCCGGTGATGGCGATCTGGGGCGAGCGCGACGGCATCATTCCCGTCGCGCACGCCTACGCCGCGCACGAGGCGCGCACCGATGCAAGGCTCGAGGTGCTGCCCGATGTGGGTCACTTCGCCCAAGTCGAGGCACCCACTGAAGTCGTGGAGCTGATCGAGGACTTCATCGCCACGGGCGAGCGGCGCGATGCCGAAAGCCAGCAGCCTTTTGCGCCCAGCTAGCGCGTCGCGGGGCTGGCCGTCCTGACGCTTTCCCGGCCGCCGAGATTGGTGGCCGCCGTGATGACGGCGCGCTCGATCTGTCGCAGCGCGTGCACGGCGGTGAGGAAGCGCCGGGTGTCGGGATCCGGATCGCCGCCGCTGTCCTGTTGCCGCGCCACCGTCTCGGCGGCGTCGAGCTCGTCGGCCGCCGAAACCAGGGTCGGCGGGTGGCCGCCCTCGATGGCTTCCTGCAGCGCCTCGATGTTGCGTCGGGTCTGGGCCGCGGCCGCCGAAAAGGCTTGCGCGAGTTCGGCGGCCAGCGATGTGGACCCCGCCGGATTCCGATACTGCTCGGCGCTGCGGGCCAGGCTGCGGCCGTAACGGTCGCAGGCGGTGAAGATCCGCAGCGCGCGCCGGATGCTGCGCCGGCCGGCAAGTCCGGCGACGCCCGCCAGCAACGGTTTGGCGGTGACCCGGAACTGCTGCAGGTCCCGATCGAGCTGACGCGCCTGTTCCGAGGGGCTGGTGCTGTCCGCCTCGTCGAACATGGTCGCGGCGGAGACCTCGATCAGGGCGGACAGGCTCGTCAAGAAGGCGCGGGCCTCGCTGCGGATTGCGGTTCTGGTGTTGGTCGGCAGCACCACGACCGCGACCGTCACCCCGATGACGGCACCGATCGCGGTTTCCTCGATCCGCAGCATCAGCACACCGAACGAGAATTGACCGAGCAGGCCGTACAGCAGCGCCAGCATCGTGGTGATCCAGAAGGTCATCAGGCTGTAGGTGACCGTCATGAAATAGAAGGCGCAGAACAGGCACACGAAGATGCCGACCAGCGCGGCGGTCTTGTGGCCGGCCAGCAGCGTGGCCACCAGCACGCCACACGGCACGCCCAGCATGGTGCCGAGCAGGCGTTGCCAGCCCTTGGTCAAGGTCTCGCCCCAGGAGTTGGTGCCGGCGAAGATGACGAACGCGGCGATCACCGCCCAATACCAGCGCGCCGGCGATACCAGCTCGCCGACCACGATGGCCAGCGAAGCGGCGACCGAGACCTGGATGGCCTGCCGGGTGGTCGGCCGCAGCCCGCCCGGCTGTTCTTCCCCGGCGGTCTCGTCGGACACGGGGTCCTCGGGCACCGGGGGCCGTTCGCCGTCGGCGTCGTCGAGGGGCCGGCCGGCGGCCACCCGGTCGACGATCGCCCGCACGTCGGACGTCGCCGACGCGGCGTTGATGATCGCCAGCGCGAGCCGGCGCGCGGCCGCGCCGCCCTCGTCACCGCCGGCCGGATCCGCCCCGGGACGGCGCAGCTCGTCGAGCAGCCGCTGCGCTCGATCGGCGGCCCGGCGCAGCCCGTCGGGTTCGGGAACCCGGATGGCCCGCGACAGTTCGGTGAGCGCGTCGACGAGTGCGGCCCGGGTGGACGGGGGCATGGCATCGGGGTGCTCGCATGCGACGACGGCCGCGCGCCGGCCCGCGGTGGCGACCCACTCGATGGCCAGCTCCGCGTCCAGCAGCCACGGGGCCAGTTGTTCGGCGGTGACGCCGGGCCACACCAGGCCGGGGTCGGCCTTGTCCTCGATCTGGCTCTGCACCATCAGGGCGGTCTCGTTGAGCCGGACGGTGCGGGCCCGCATGCGGCGGCGCCGCCGTTCATCGAGACGGCCCGTCCGCACCGCTTCGGCGGTGGTGTCGAGGACGATCGCCATCCGCGCCCGCAGCGCCCGGATGGTGGCGCGAAACACCTGCTCGGGTCGGTCGGGCAGCACGTAGGTGCTCATCACGTACGTGCACACGGTGCCCACCGCGACCGCCCCGATCAGCCAGGGCAGCTCCGCGAGGCGGGCCCGCAGATACAGCGTGAAGAAGTAGGACATGAACGCGACCATGCCCAGCGCCCTGCCCCGCGCCCCGAAGCGCCGGACGTAGGCCGCGGTGAACACCACGATCACGAAGACGACGTCGCTGGCCACCTGGTGGGGGGCCAGCACCGCGGCGGCGGTGATGGACACCGCGGCGGGCAGGGGCAGCAGCGCCATGGTGATGCGCTGCTGATGCGGGTCGGGTTCGTTGACCGAGCGTGACGCGACCATCGTGATGACGACGCCCAGCAGGGCGACGGTCAGCGGCTGTCCCGTCGCCCTGGTCAGGATGAAGAGCGCCAACAGCGAAAGGCCAAGCGCGGCCGTGGTCCGAGTCGCCATTCGCAGCCGAAGCAAGCCAGGATCGGAGCCGATCACCCAGTTGCGGGCGCGTTCGTAAAGAACAGTTATCGGACACCGCCTCTCTTGCGCATACCCAACATGGTTACCCGAACCGGGCCGCGGCGACCAAGCTAGTCTTCGACATCGTGACTTTGCCGACGCGCGCGAAGCTGGCCGACGGTCGCGACCTGCTGTTCTTCGCGCTGCCCGGGCATCGTCCGGCGCCCGTGCCAGATCGCCGGCCGCTGCCGGCGCGGGCCACCGAGCCGTCCGCGCAGTCACAGTTGCGGTTCGACCGGTCCACCGGGCAGTGGGTGATCGTTGCGGCGCTGCGCCAGGACCGCACCTACAAGCCGCCACCGGAGGCGTGCCCGCTGTGCCCGGGCCCGACCGGGCTGACCAGCGAGGTGCCCGCCCCCGATTACGACGTCGTGGTGTTCGAGAACCGGTTTCCCAGCCTGTCCGGGGCGCTGCCGTCCGTGCCGGCCGCGGCGCCGGTGCCCGCCGAGGAAGGTTTCGCGTCCGCGCCCGGGCACGGCCGCTGCGAAGTGATCTGTTTCTCCGCCGACCACACCGGGTCCGTCGCCCAGCTGGAGCCGGCGCACGCGCGGCTGGTCGTGGAGGCGTGGCGGCATCGCACCGCCGACCTGATGGCCCGGCCGGGCATCGAGCAGGTGTTCTGCTTCGAGAACCGGGGCGAGGAAATCGGGGTGACGCTGACCCACCCGCACGGCCAGATTTACGGTTATCCGTATCTGACCCCGCGCACCGCCACCATGCTCGAGCAGGCGCGTCAGCATCGAAACCGGCACGGCAGCAACCTGTTCGCCGATCTGCTGGCCCGTGAGGTCGCCGACGGCGGCCGCATCATCGCGCGCAACGAGCTGGTCACCGCGTTCGTGCCGTTCGCGGCGCGCTGGCCGGTCGAGGTGCACATCTACCCGAACAGGTTCGTGCGCAACCTGACCGAGCTGGGCGAGGACGAACTCGACGCGTTCGTGCGGATCTACCTCGACGTGCTCGGCCGCTTCGACCGGATGTATCCGGCACCGCTGCCCTACATTTCGGCGCTGCATCAATACGCCGACACCGCGGCCCAGGCCGAGGGCTACTTTCACGTCGAATTGATGTCCATCCGGCGCAGCGCCACCAAGCTCAAGTACCTGGCCGCCTCGGAATCGGCGATGGGCGCCTTCATCGGCGACGTCACGCCGGAAAGCGTGGCCCACCGGCTGCGGGAACTGCGGTGACGATCCGGTACGCCGCGCCGGGACGGATCAATCTGATCGGCGAACACACCGACTACAACCTGGGTTTCGCGCTGCCCATCGCGCTACCGCAGCGCACCACCGCGACGTTCACGCCCGCCGCCGACAACGCGATCACCGTGCTCAGCGACCGTGCCGGGGCCCCGGTGCGGGTTCGGATCGGCACCTCTCCCGGCGAGGTGGGCGGCTGGGCGGCCTATGTGGCCGGGGTGGTGTGGGCGCTGCGCCAGGGCGGCCATCCGGTGCCCGGCGGCACGATGTCGATCACCAGCGACGTGGAGATGGGCTCGGGCCTGTCGTCGTCGGCTGCGCTGGAATGCGCGGCGCTGGGCGTCCTCACGTCGGCCACCGGCGTCCGCATCGACGCCAAGGAGCGGGCCCGGCTGGCCCAGCGAGCCGAGAACGAGTACGTGGGTGCGCCAACGGGTTTGCTCGACCAGCTCGCCTCGCTGTTCGGCCGGGACGCGACGGCGGTGCTGATCGACTTCGCCGACCTCGCCGTCACGCCGGTGGCGTTCGACCCGGATTCCGCGGGAGTCGCCTTGTTGCTGATCGACTCTCGGCAGCGTCACACCCACGCCGGGGGCGACTACGCCGCGCGGCGCGCGTCGTGCGAGCGGGCGGCCGCGGACCTGGCGGCGTCGTCGCTGCGTGCGGCCGCCGATCGCGGGTCCGCCGACTTGGCGGCCGTGCGTGACCCCGTCGACGCCCGCCGTGCCCGTCACGTGCTTACCGAGAACCAACGGGTCCTCGATTGCGTTGCGGCGCTCGGTGATTCGGATTATGCCGAAGCCGGGCGGATTTTCACCGCCTCGCACGCCTCCATGCGGGACGATTTCGAGATCACCACCGAACGTATCGACCTGATCGCGGACACCGCGGTGCGCGCGGGCGCGCTGGGCGCGCGGATGACCGGCGGCGGCTTCGGCGGCTGTGTGATCGCCCTGGTACCAGTGGACCTTTCCGAGAAGGTCGGCGAGGCGGTGCGGGTTGCCGCGGTCGACGCCGGCTTTGACCGGCCGCTCGTCGCCCGGACCCGCGCGGCCGCCGGCGCGGGGCCCGCGTGAGCGAGTCGCCGGCGAGCGCCGGCAAATGCCCCGGCCGGGAACCAAACTTACTTGCCCGGCAATTTCGGCATTCTGCCGATGACCACTGGTCAGAAAATGTAACGTGACCCCCCATGGGGGTATCTCACTCCTGCAGGTGCAGAACGGGTTTTGCCGCCCGGACAGTAGCGATCCACGCGCGATCGCTACCGATGTCGGCCGCCGACTTCATTGTCCCCGACGCGAAAAGGTCGCCGTGGCTTGGAAACTAGACAGCCACGCCGCGGCGATCGAGCGGGTGCTGGCCGGCGCCACCCCGCAGTGTGCGGGGTGGTTCCGCTTCTACTTCGAAGGCCGGCGCTGGGAGTGGTCGGACCAGGTTCAGCGCATGCATGGGTACAAACCCGGCACGGTGACGCCCACCACCGAGCTGGTGTTGTCGCACAAGCATCCGGCCGATCGTCCCCAGGTGATGGACGGCATCAACGACATGATCAGGCGCCGGCAGGCGTTTTCCAGCCGGCATCGCATCGTGGACACCGGCGGCATGGTTCACCACGTCGTCGTGGTGGGCGACCAATTCTGCGATGACGGTGGAAAAGTCATCGGAATGCACGGCTTCTACATCGAAGTCACGCCGGCACCCGCCCGCGGTCGCGAGGAATCGATCAGCGCGAAGGTCGCCGAAATCGTCGGGCGTCGCGGCGTGATCGACCGCACCAAGGGCATGTTGATGTTGATCTACGGCATCGACGAAGACGCCGCGTTCAACATGCTCAAAACGCTGTCCCAGTCGGGGAACATAAGGCTCGGACTGCTCGCCCAACGGATCGCCGAGGACTTCGCGGCGCTGGGCAAGGAGGTCATCACCGCGCGGTCGCGCTTCGACCAGCGCCTGCGCAGCGCGCACCTGCGTGCGCCCAGCGCCGGCGGCGGCGCCTGACCGGATCCGCCGCGGAAGTTCTGCTTGCACGGACTGCCGGTCAGCGCGTACAGCCGGCCGTCAATCAGGTGCGCGCTCAACGGGATCGAATACGGACGTCCCGTCTTGCGCCCGGTGAAACGCAGCACCATGAACTGGTTGCGGGCGAGGCCGGCCAGCGGGCTGCGCAGCAAGAATCTCATCACCGGGCCCAGAGGCTCGGCCCGGTGGCCGAATCCGAGCTGGCACTAGACCATCTCGTTGGTGGTCAACCACCGCATCACCGGCCACCCGACGAACACCGGTAGCCAGCAGGTCAGCACCCGGTACAGCAGGACCGACGGCACCCCGACGGCGGCCGGCACACCGAACGCCGCCAGCCCACCGATCAGCGCCGCTTCCACCGCCCCGACACCGCCGGGCGTGGGCGCCGCGGACGCCAGCGTCCCGCCCACCATGGTGACCACCGTGACCGCGACGAAAGTCGTTCCGCCGCCGAATGCTTCGACACTGGCCCACAACGCCAGCGCCGCACCCAGGGTGGTGCCGGCACAGCCCAGCAGGATCAGGGCCAGCCGCCGCGGTTCGCGGGCGAGCTTGACCAGATCGGTCGCCACCTCGTTCAACTTGGGGCGCACCTCGGTCGCCAGCCACTTGCGCAGCGTGGGCACGAACAGGAAGGTGCCGACGATGCCCAGCGCGACACCCGCGATCAGGTACAGCAGCGTCGCGCTCGGGACGAAATGCTTCAGGTTCATCGAGGCGCCGGCGACGGCGCTGAAAAAGACCAGCAGCGCAAGGTGCGCGATCACCTGGACCGACTGTTGCAGCGCCACCGCGGCGGTCGCCCGCATCGCCGACAGGCCGCTCTTCTGCAGGAAACGGGTGCTCAGCGCCAGCCCGCCGACGCCCGCAGGAGTGGTGGTGGCGGCAAAGGTGTTGGCCACCTGGACGATTGACAGCGTCCAGAAGTTGACCATGCCGTCGGCGCAGGCCCACAGCGCGGCGGCCGCGCCGACGTAGGTCAGCGCCGACACCAGCAGGCCCAACAGCGCCCACCACCAGTTCGCGGTCCGCAGCTGGGAGAAGAACGTCGGCGCCGTGCTGATGAAGGGATACGCGACGTAGACCAGCGCGCCGAACAGCACCAGCTGGACGATCTGGCTCCGGGTGAACCGGGTGATGGTCTGCGGCTTGATCTGATCGGCGCCGGTCTGGCGCTTGACTTCGGCCCGGGCCCCGGAGATCACCGCACCGGCGTCCGGCACCGACCGCCGAATCGACCGCGGCACAGCGACTTTCGTGAGCCGGCGAGAGGCGCTCAGGATGGTGTCCTTGCCGAACACCTCGATCGCCGCGCTCACCGCGGACTTCGGCTGGTAGAGGGCGGAGGTGGTCACCAACAGCTGTGCGATGTCGGATTGAAGCTGGGCGTCGGTCGCCCCGTACTCGGCGCTGCCGAACCCGCCGAACATCACCGTGTCGTCCTCGACCGTGATGTGGTGGCTGCGCAGATCACCGTGGGCGATCCGTCGGTCGTTGAGCGCGCGCAGCGAGTCCCACGGCCGGCCAACGGGAGTCGTCTCTGCGCATTCGTCGATGGGCGTGCCGCGTGGGGGTCGGTGCGAGTACAGCATCCAGCCCCGGTCCAGCGGGGCGACGGCGAGCGTCGCCGTGTTGGCCAGCCCCGCGTCAGCGATGGCGATCGCCATCAACGCGCGATGCTCCACGGCACGGCGCATCGAGGTCACCAGGGGTGCGGTTTCGGCGTCGCGCAGCTTCAGCTTTCCCCAGAGCTGGCGCAGTGCTCCGCCGCTGCGTTGATGCGGGCCGTACAGCTCGATAATTGCCGTCTCCCCGAGATGTTCGCCGTCGGCCGACAGGATCAGCGGTCCCCGGCCCGCCGGCCGGACCACCCTCAGGCGCGAGACGGCGAAGCCGCTCTTGGCCAGCGCACGCACCGCGGCCTCCAGCGGCACCTCGAGCGCGGGAGTGCCGACCACCAGCACCACCAGTGCGCCGACGACCCACCCGACCGCCAGGCCCACCAACGAGCGCGCCGGGACGATGGCGCTGACCACCAGATGGATGGGGACGAAGGCCAGCAGCAGCGCCCACCACCAGTGCCGCCACCGCGCCGGCTGCCACGGGCCCGACACCGTCAGCACCGCCGCCAGCATCCCGATCCACCGGGGGTCGTCGAGCAACTGCGCGGGCAGCGTGGTGAGCCGGTCGAGGGCGTCGAAGTGCCACCGCGGCGCGGCGAGGCCGGTGCCGCTGATCGACAGCAAGACGATCGCGCTCAGCCCCGCGGTGGCGTAGGCGCCCAGCAGCTTCCACTGCCCGGTGACGATCAGGCCGATGAGGATCATGAACGGCAGTGCCACGATCGCCAATCCGTAGATCAGGTACACCACATCGGATTGCGTCGGCGACAGCACGCCGACGATCTGGGAAACGGATCTCTCCAGCGCGATCCACTGCGGGCGGGTGATCACCGAACCGGTGATCACCAGCGCCAGGAACAGCAGGGCCAGCACCAGCCGCAGAATGTCGTTGGTCCGCCGGGTCAGCGGCTGCAGCAAGTTGCCGGAAACGATGATGTCGCGCCCGTCAACTCGCATGTAGTAACGATCCTTCGGATTTGCGCTGACACCGTGCTTTCGGCCCGCTACGGCCCGCCGACAAGTTAACTCGAAAACCCGGTTCGTTGACAGCTCCCACACATCCGGCGCGCGTAGGGTCGGGTAGGTAGGCGTGCTAGCGAATTGGGGAAGGCAGTGGCGTGGCCAGGACAGACAACGACAGCTGGGAGATCACCGAGAGCGTCGGGGCGACGGCGCTGGGCGTGGCGGCGGCCCGGGCCGCGGAAACCGAAAGCGAGAACCCGCTGATCAGCGACCCGTTCGCGCGGGTGTTCCTGCAGGCCGCCGGGGAAGGCATGTGGGACTGGTTCGCCGCCCCCGACCTGCCCGCCCAGATCGCGGAGCGGGAACCGGACCTGAAGCCGCGGATGCAGGGCATGGTCGACTACATGGCCGCGCGGACGGCGTTCTTCGACAAGTTCTTCCTCGACGCTGCCGGCGCGGGCGTGCGGCAGGTGATGATCCTGGCGGCGGGCCTGGACTCGCGGGCCTGGCGGCTGCCCTGGCCGGACGGCACCACGGTGTACGAGCTGGATCAGCCGCGGGTGCTGGACTTCAAGGCGGCGACGCTGCGCGACAAGGGCGCCCAGCCGACCTGTGAGCTGGTCAACGTTCCCGTCGACCTGCGCCACGACTGGCCGTCCGCATTGCAGCGCGCCGGATTTGACGCGGCGGCGCCCAGCGTGTGGTCGGCCGAGGGGCTGTTGCCGTTTCTGCCCGCGGCCGCCCAGGAGCTGTTGTTCGAGCGGGTACAGGCGCTCAGCGCGCAAGGCAGCAGGATCGCGGTGGAGGCGCCCGGGCCCGACTTCCTCGACGAGGACGCCCGCGATCGGCAGCGCCAGACCATGCAGCGGGTGCGCGACCTGATGGCCGAGCTTGATCCCGACCGCGACATTCCGGATGTGCAAGACCTGTGGTACTTCGAGGAACGCGAAGACGTGGGTGACTGGCTGGATCGGCACGGCTGGGACGTGACCGTCACCCCGGCGCCGGAGCTGATGGCCGGCTATGACCGCAGACCACCGCAAGACATCGATGACGCCACGCCGCAGACGCTGTTCGTGTCGGCGCGGCGCACGGAAAGGAACTGATTGTGGCCAGGACGGACAACGACAGCTGGGAGATCACCGAAAGCGTCGGGGCGACGGCGCTGGGTGTGGCGTCGGCCCGCGCGGCGGAGACTCGCAACGAAAACCCGTTGATCACAGACCCGTTCGCGCAGGTATTCCTCGATGCCGCCGGCGACGGCGTGTGGAACTGGCACTCCGCGGGGCAGCTGCCGGACGAGATCGTCGCGGCCGAACCGACGCTGCCGCTGCAGATGCAGTCGATGGTCGGCTACATGGCCTCGCGCACAGCGTTTTTCGACAACTTCTTCCTGGACGCCACCGGCGCGGGCATCCGCCAGGTGGTGATCCTGGCCGCCGGCCTGGACGCGCGGTCGTGGCGGCTGCCCTGGCCGGCGGGCACGACGGTCTACGAGCTCGATCAGCCGCGGGTGCTGGACTTCAAGGCGTCCACGTTGGCCGAACACGGGGCGCAGCCCGCCTGCAACCGCGTCGCGGTGCCGGTCGATCTGCGCCACGACTGGCCGGCCGCGTTGCAGCAGGCGGGTTTTGACGTCTCTGCGCCCAGCGTCTGGTCGGCCGAGGGGTTGATGCCATACTTGCCGGCCGCCGCTCAAGAGCTGCTGTTCGACCGCATTCAGGGGCTGACCGTTCCGGGCAGCAGGGTCGCGGTGGAGGCGTTGGGTCCCACCTTCCTCGACCCGCAGGCCCGCGCCAAGCGCCGCGAGCGGATGGACCGGATCCGCGGCCTGATGGCGAAGGTGGATCCGGATCGCGACGTGCCCCGGACCGATGAGCTCTGGTATTTCGAGGAACGCGAGGACGTCGGCGAGTGGTTCGGCCGGCACGGCTGGGACGTGACGGTGACGCCGGCCGACGAGCTGATGGCCGGCTACGGGCGCTCGGCGCCCGAGGAAGTCCGCGACTATGTGCCGGGGAACCTCTTCGTGGCGGCGCACCGGACGGCGAGTTAGCGGCATTAAAACCCTTGCGCCACTTCGGTTTTAGTGGACCGTCTCGCCAACCGGCTAGTTGTTGGTGGGTGGTGGTTGGGGTTGGAAGGGTGTGTACCACCACCACTGGGCGCGTTCGCCGGTGGGTCCTGGGCAGGGCGGCACCGTGGGTGGGGGTTTGGTGGGTGGGCGCGCCAGCGATCCCGGGTGAAGCGGTCGCCCGGCGTCATCGGTGACGACGAGGGCGTCTGCGGATCCGGTGATGGTGATCAGGCCCCGGTGGTGGGCGCGGTGATGATAGGGGCAGACCAGCACCAGGTTGGCCAACTCGGTGGGGCCGCCGTCTTCCCAGTGCCGGATGTGGTGGGCGTGCAGACCCCGGGTGGCCCCACAACCGGGAACCACGCACATCCGGTCGCGATGCTCGAGCGCGCGGCGTAGCCGCCGGTTGATCAGCCGGGTCGCCCGCCCGGCGCCGATGACCTCGCCGTGCCGTTCGAACCACACTTCACACGTGGCATCACAGGTCAGGTATCGGCGGTCGGCATCGGAGAGCAGCGGACCCAGATGCAAGGCCGCGGCGGGCTTTTCAACATCAACGTGCACCACCACGGTGGTGTGCTGCCCGTGCGGGCGGCGGGTCGCCTCGGCATCCCAGCCCGACTCGACAAGGCGCATGAACGCCTCAACACTGCCCGGCATCGGGGGCCGCTGACCGCACGCGTCGTTGTCGTGATCACGCTTCCACTCGGCCATCAGCGCATCCCGATGCGACGCCAAAGCCGCGTCAAACTTGGCCGCGTCATGGTGGCCCAGGGTGATCCGATAGCAGCTGCCCTGCTCGTCGGTGGTCGTGACGATGGAACGCTCCCGCTCGGGTCGGGGCTCGGGGTCGGGTCGCGGTTCCAGCTTGACCGCGGTGCGCAATTGGGTCACGGTGGCAACTGCCGCCAACTGCGCGTAGTGCTCATCGGACCCTTCGCCGGCGCGCGCGGCGATGACGCCGACCTGATCGACCGACAGCCGGCCCTCCCGCATGCCCTGAGCGCAGCGCGGAAACTCGTTGAGCCGGCCCGCGATCGTGGTGATCGTGTGCGCGTTTGCCGGCGAGCAGCCGGTCTTCCAGGCCACCAACGCCGGCACCGACCGCGCCCCGGTCATCCCGCACAGCTCGTCGCGATCGATCTCGGCCACGATCTCCACGATGCGGCCATCAATCGCATTGCGCTGACCGGTCAACTCCGCCAGCTCCTCGAAGAGCACCTCGAGACGTTCCTTAGGGGACGCTTCGACGCTGGCTGCAGTCGCGGTCGGGGACATGACATCATCATCGCAGGGGGGTACGACAAATCCAGCCAGCGGCGATCCCCCGCTTGGGGGTTGTGCACATCCGTCGCCAGCGGGTTTTACGAATTCGGTTCTGGCGCAGCATCGTCCTGGTCGCCGCCCGCGCGCCCACGCCACTTCCGGTAACCGCGATGCGCGGCGAACGCTCCGACAATGGCGCTGACGCACCACACCGTTATCGCCGCGTAGGCCAGCGGCGAGGACCGGTTCCCGATCGAGGCGCCCAGCGCGGTGTAGGCGAAGGCCCGCGGGGCCGAGCCGATGAAAGCGCCAACGGCCATCTGCCACAACGCAACCCCGAACGCGCCGAACGCATACGAGGCCAGCGCATCCGAGATGCCAGGGACGAAGCGCTGTCCGACGACCGCCCACAGTCCGCCGCGGCCGATCAGGGCGTCCATTCGATCCGCCCGCGCCGGCCCCAGCAGCGCGCGTGCGCTGTCACGGCCGGCCCGGCGGCCGACGAGGCTCGCGACGACCGCGGTGCCCACCGTCGCGCCCAGCGTCACGAAGACACCCAGCAGCGGACCGAACAGCAACCCGCTGCCCGCGGCCAGTATCGAGCCCGGAACGAACAACGCGCCCACCACCGCCGAGACCACCACGTAGGTCAGGGGCGCCGCCGGCCCCGTCGCCGACACCACGTCCCGGATCTCGCCGATGTTGATCACCCGCGCGACGGCCACCAGATAGAAGACCACGAACAGAAACCCGGCGAGCACGGCCAGCCGCACGATGTGGCCCCGCCTCGATGTCCGTGGGGGAGCGCCGTTGTCGTCCATACCGGCCGTCACTGGGCGCCGGCCCGCAGCCGCTGGCGCAGGCCGGTGGCCCGCACCGCCCGGCGCTCGATCGCCGCGCGCACCGAAGCCTCGGGGCCCACCACCCGCACCTTGGCCTTCGCCCGGGTCACCGCCGTGTAGAACAACTCCCGCGTCAGCAATCGCGAATCTTCCGGCGGTATCAACACCGTCACCTCGTCCGCCTGGCTGCCCTGGCTCTTGTGGATGGTCATGGCATGCATCGTCTCCACCTCGCCGAGGCGACTGGTTGCGAAGTCCAGCGGCCCGGCCGCACCGGCGACGACCGCGCGCAGGCCGTCCGCGGCTGCCACCGTCACGCCGGTGTCGCCGTTGTAGAGGCGCAGGCCGTAGTCGTTCGCCGTCACCAGCAAGGGGCGTCCCGCGTGCCACTGGGACCAGGCCGGCTGGCCGGTTTCTTCGGCAATCCAGTTCTGCACCAACGTGTTCCAATGCGTCGCGCCGTAGGGTCCCGCGCGGTGCGCACACAACAGCCGGTGCTCGTCCAGCGTGGCCAGCGCCTCGGTGACCGCGCCCAGCAGCGCGGCCGAGCGGAGCCGCAGGGCGTGCGCGACCAGCACCTCACGCAGCCGCTCGGCCGGGCGCTCGGAATCCACCCACTCGATGTGCTCACCGCCGGCCGCCAGCACCTGCACCACGCGGTCCGCGTCGCCGACCCGGATAGCCTCGGCCAGCGCGCCGATCGAGGTGCCGAATCGGTGTGGCGTGCGCAGGGCCGCCACCCGCACGTCGTCGCGGGCGGCCAACCCGTCGACCAGGTCGGCCAACACCGCGCCCGCTTCCACCGAGGCCAACTGGTCGGGGTCCCCGACCAGAATCAGCCGGGTGTCCGGCCGGACCGCTTCGACCAGCCGGGCCATCATGGTCAGCGACACCATCGACGTCTCGTCGACCACGATCACGTCGTGCGGCAACCGATTTCCGCGATTGTGCTTGAACCGCACCGACGTATCCGGCCGCGGACCCAGCAGGCGATGCAGCGTTGTTCCGGACAGGCCGGCCAGGCGAGCCCGGTCCGCCGCGGTGAGCTCCTCGCTTTCCGCGGCCACCGCCTCGGCCAGCCGGGCCGCCGCTTTGCCGGTCGGTGCGGCCAGCGCGATTCGCGGCCGCCGCAGACCGGCGCGCTCCGCCTGTTCGACCAGCAGGGCGAGTAGGCGCGCGACGGTGGTGGTCTTGCCGGTGCCGGGCCCGCCGGTCAGCACGGTCAGCGCCTGCGTCACCGCGATCTCGGCGGCCGCCCGCTGCTCCTCATAACCGGGCGGGAAAAGCCGGTCGTAGCTGGATGATTCGACGACCGCAGGGGCCGCCGACAGGGCCAGCAGATCGGCGCACACCTGCTCTTCCTCGAGCCAGTACCTGTCGAAGTAGATCAGATCACCCAGCAGCCGCAGCACCGGTGGCCCGTGAAGCAAAGCGCTGCCCCGCACCGCCGCCATCCAGTCGTCGGCGCCGGGCCAGGGCAGGTCGTCCTGGCCGACCTGTCCGGGCAGCGCGCGCAAATCGACGCACACCGAGCCACCCCGCAGCGCACGCACCAACAGGGCAACCGCCAGCGCCACCCGGTCATCGGATTCGCCGGCCAGAGAGGTAAGCCGTTGTGCCACATGGACATCGGCGGGCTCGAACACGTCGGCATCGCTGAATGCGCGCAGCAGTCCGGTCTGGCACGCCGCCACGGACATCACTTCCGCCGTCACGCGGCCACCCCTCGGGCGTCGAGCAGGTCCGACAGGGCCGCGACCAACGACCAGGGCGGCCGCCAATCGAAGACGCCCGCCGGGTGCCCGTCGAGCACCGGGGTATGCGCGCCGCACATGCCCCGCAGGAACAGGTAGAGGACGCCGCCGAGATGCCGGCTCGGGTCGTAATCGTTCAACCGCCAACTCAAAAATCGGTGCAGCACCGCGCAATACAGCAGGGCTTGCAGCGGATAGTCCGAGTGCAACATCGCCTCCGCCATCCGTGACCGGTCGTAGTCGGCGGCGGTCAGCGGTCGTTCCGGGTCTCCGAGCCGGTTGGTCTTGTAATCCACCACCACGAAGCGGTGCCCCGAACCGTCGGGAATCCGGAGCACGGCGTCGATCGACCCGGTGAGGTAGCCACGCAGCGGCTGGTCGCCGAGGCCGTGTTCGGTCAGCCGGTCGGCATAGGATGCCAGCACGTCATCGGCCGGCAGGTGCTCGCGCAGCAGCGACGCCAGATCCGCCAGCCGAACCTCCGGCGCCGCCGAAGGACGGTCACCGCCGGCCAGCGGAAGCTCAAAATCCAGTTCCCGCAGGCGCTCTGACAACCCGATCTGGCGCAGCGTCAAGCCGCCCGTCAGCGGGCCCAGCGGCGTGTCGTGCATCGGCACCATCGCGGCGGCCAGCTCCTCGGGAGTGGCGGCGACCGGCCACCACGCCGAGTGCGCCCGGATCTGCGTCTCCAGCTCCGCGGCCAGGTCGGCGGCGAACGGGTCGGCCGTCTCCAAGACGGCGTGCACCAGCGTGCCGAAGGTGGCGCCCGCCGGTAGGTCCGCCATCGGCGACGGCACGTCCGGCCCGGACGCCGCCGAGACCAACGGGATGTCACCGGCTTCGTCGTCGAGTTCGCTGATTTCGGGTTCGCTGCTCACCCCGCTGGTTTGCGCCGCTCGGAGCAGACCGGAATAGGAGGTGCGTCGCCAGCCGGTGTCGATGCCGCGATGGAAATGGCGATTCGCCAGGGGGCCGGGCACCGGTTCGGCGGGCAGCGACGGGGCCGGCGCCACCAGCGACTCCTCGATGACCGGCCCGCCGGCCGCCTCCCACTCCCGCAACCGGGCCATGGCGTCGTCGTCGGAGATCTTGGCGGGTTCGCAGCGGTCCGGCACCACCGGCTCCCCGGGCCGGCGGCCGCGCAACAGCCGGGACAGGCCGCCGTTGGGCTCGTAATATGCCGGCGACCACCAGGCCACCACCTGGGCCTGCGCGCGGGTCAGCGCGACGTAGGTGAGCCGGCTGTCATCGCTGGCGTCCTCTTTACGTCCCAGCCGCTCAACGGCTTTGAAGTCCGGGCTGTCCTTGCCCCCGACGTGCAGGCAACGCGTACCGTCCTCGTCGTGGAACAGCACCACGTCACTGTCCTGCGTGTTGCGGTTGAACGCGAACGGCAGATACACGATCGGGTACTGCAGACCCTTGCTGACGAACACGGTCATGATCTGCACGGCCGCGGCGTCGCTGTCGAGCCGGCGGTTGCGTTCGGGTGCGCCGCTGCGCTCGTCTCGCTGCCGGCGCAGCCAATCCCGCAGTGCCGGCAGGCTGTAGTGCTCGCGGTGCGCGACATCCTGCAGCAGCTGGGTGACATGCGCGAGGTCGGTCATGTGCCGCTCGCCGCCCTGCCAGGCGAGCACGCGGTTGCCCATGCCCAGCAATTGGGCCGCCTCGAAGATCGCCGCGACGCCGCGTTCGCGCGCATGGCCGGCCCACTCCCGCAAGGTCTTTGCGATTCGATCGGTGAGCGCGTCACCGCCGGCCGCCAGCGTTTCGGCCGTCTCGCCGAAGAACATCGTCGCCGCGGCCGCGCGCACCATCCCGGGCCGGTGCGGCTGGTCGAAGGCCTCCAGCAGGCACAGCCAATCCCCGGCGGCCTCGGAGGTGAATACATCGGAGTTGCCCGTGTAGACCGCGGGAACGCCGGCGGCGCAGAGCGCGGTGAAGCAGGCATGGGCGTCGCGGTGTTTCTCCACGATCACGGCGATATCCCGGGCCTGCAGAGCTCTACCGGCGAACGTGGCGCCGCCTGCCAGCAGCGCGCGAATGTCGGACGCGAGATCGGCACCGATGTGCTCGCGCAGCTGATCGATCGATAGGTTCTGAACACCGCTGCGCCCCAACGTCTTTCGTGCCACCACCCGGAGGCGGAACGGGTCGTTGCGCGGTGCGCCGGCGAGCCGATGTCCGCGGTGATACGCCTCGACGTCGTTCACCACGATGGCGGGGTCACCGAGCTGGGCACCGCGCAGCACCACTTGCAGCCGCTGCAACAGCGCGGAATCGCTGCGCCAGTTGGTGTCCAACGTCTTGCGGTCACCCGCCGTCTCGGCCGCCCGCAGGTAGGTCACGATGTCACCGCCGCGAAACGCGTAGATGGCCTGCTTCGGATCACCGATGAGGATCACGGTGGACCGCCCGCTGAACGCGCGGTCGATCACCCGCCATTGCACCGGGTCGGTGTCCTGGAACTCGTCGACCATGACGATCGGCCAGCGTTGATGCATGCGCAGCCGGGCGGGGGAGTCGTCGGTGGCCAGCGCGTCGGCCAGCCGGATCAGTAGGTCGTCGTAGCCGAGGACGCCGAGCCGCCGCTTGCGGGTATCCAGCTCGGCCAGAACATCATTGGCGAAGCTGACGCTGATCGCGGCCCGCGAATCGGGATCCGGGTCCCGCGGCCGCAGCTGGGCCGACGGATTCTTGACGACCTCGCGCGCCAGCCGCAGCGCTTCACGGTAGTGCAGCGCCGGGTCGTCGCGTTCCTGTCCGAAGCGGGCCAGGTAGAGATCATCGACGATTTCGGTCACCAGGTCGTCGAGGCTGTCCAGCAGCGTCACGCCGGCCGCGGTGTCGCCGGCCACGCCGAGCGAGCGGAGCACCAGCTGGCAGAACTGATGGGTGGTGGCGATCGTCGCCGCGTCGAAGCCGGCCAGTGCGTCGCGGAGGCGCTGTCGGCGTGCCGCGCGCTGATCGTCGGTACCGTCCAGCAGGTACGCCACCACCTGGTTGTCGCCGACCGTCGACGGATCCGCGAAAGCCCTCACCGCATCCACGATTTGGCAGCGGACCCGCTCGCGCAGCTCCTGGCTGGCGGCCCGGCCGAACGTGATGAGCAGCATCTGGTCCAGCGTCGCCACGCCGTCGGCGACATACCGCGTGACGAGCCCGGCCAGCGCGAAGGTCTTGCCGGTTCCCGCGCTGGCCTCCAGCACGGTGGTGGAGCGCTCGGCCGGCAGCGCACCCAACAGGTCGAATCGCTCCATCAGATGACTTTCCGCTCGGCGCGCAGCATCGGCAGCCAAAGCCGGGCGGCGTAGGCGCCGAGCCGGTTGTCTTCACCGTCGCACTCTTCCCCCGGCCGCACCGGCTGCATCAGCTCGTCCAGCGCCGCGCCCTTGCCCCACGCCCGCGCGTGCGCCGGGGCCTGGTCCTCACCGGGAAAGCGGTCATTGGATTTCCATCGGTACCGCGCCTCGGTCACCGGGTCCTCGCCGCCGTACCGGGCGGCGGCCCAGGCATATGACGTCTTGATGGGCAGCGGAATCGGCTCACGCCGGCCGGCGTCGTAGATCGCCACCAACTCGCGCAGCACCTCGACGGCCTGCGCACCGTCGCGCGGCGGCCCCAGACCCTCCACCCGGGTGCTGGCGCCGCGACGCATCCGGCCGATGCACACCGCCGACCAGTCCCGGCCGGGATCGTGAGCGATCAACGCCAGCAACGGAATCCACGATTCGAGCAGGTGCTTGCCGTCCAGCCGCGAATATGTCACCGATACCAATCGGTCGCCGTACACCGGTGAGACCGTGCCGGTGAGCCGCCGGCCGCCGCCCAGATCGACGTCGACGTCGTAAGCGGCGCCGGTGCGGTGGCTTTCCCTGTGGCGGAGCGCCTCCTGCGCCAACAGGGCGGCCTGGTCGCGAATCTCGGTGACCTTGCGCCAGCCCAGCTGCCCCGGCGGCAGCGTGCCGCGCCGCCACTCGGCTTGCCGCGCGTCGTCCGGAGTCATCCCGCGCAGCATGTCGCCCAGCATCCGGTCGCCGACCGTCCACTCCTCGAGAGCGTCGATGTCGACCGGCATGGCGTCTTGCACGCCGTCGACGTCGTAGGGCAGCGTGAATTCCAGTGCGCGGAAGAAGCCCTTCACCGGGTCTTTGAAGAAGCCGACCAGGTCGGCCAGGATGACGTCAGCGGCCGGCGGTGACGGGAGCGGCGCCGAGATGAATTTCGGTTGTTCGGCGTGTTCGCCGGTGGCCGCCCGCGCCGCGCGCAGCGCCGTCGGGTCGAAACTGAACGGCACGTCCGGGACCAGGCTGCCGGGGATGACGTTGCGAATGTCGAACGGCTGCAACGGATGTACGACGACGATGCGGTCACGTACCTTGTCCCCGGTGGTCACGTCCAGGGTGTCCAGCAATTCGGCCAGCGGCACCGCCGGTGGGCGCGGCTGCCCCGAATACTCGTTGGCGCCGGTGTAGGTGATCACCAGTTTCTCGGTGGCCGCGCCGATCGCGTCGAGCAGCAATTGCCGGTCCTCGGAACGGATGTCGCGCTCCCCGGTCATCGGGCACCGGGCCAGCACGTCGTCGCCGTCGACGATGCCGAGCCGGGGGAACAGCCCGTCGTCCAGGCCGACCAGGCACACCACCCGGTGCGGCACCGAGCGCATCGGCACCATGGTGCACACGGTCAGGGTTCCGGTGCGGAAATTGGCCCGCGTCGGGCGACCGGCAAGGCGTTGGCCCAGCAGGGCGCGAATGTCGGGCAGCCGCAGCGCGGTGTCGCCCCGGGACCCCGCCTGCCCCAGCGTCCGAGCGAACTCGCGTTGCAGCTGACCGGTCTGCCATTGGTCCGCATCGCGGACCTTCGTCAGCAGCGCAATGCCCTCGGTGAGGGCGGCCAGCCACTCGGCCAGCGGCCTGGTGCCGGTGAGCGAGCCGATCACGTGCTGCAGCCGGGCGACGAGTTCGGCGAACTGGCCGGCCAGTTGGACGCGATTGCTGCTGACGTCATCGAGCGGCAGCGTCGCGTCGATCCATGCGTTCGAATCGTCGGACATCGCGACGCCGGCCAGTATCCGGTCGATGCCGAACCGCCATGTGTTGTGCACGAAGTCGACGTGGTAGGGCCGGCGATGTTCCTGATCCAGCCCCCACCGGATGTTCGCCTGCCGCACCCAGCGGGTGATGGCCTCGAGATCGTCGTCGGTGAACCCGAACCGGGCGCGCACCGGCGGGGCCTGGGCCAGGTTGAGCACCTCGCTGGCCGTCACCCGGCCGGCGGCCAGGGCCAGCAGTTCCGCGGCCACCCCCAGCAGCGGATTGGTCTGGATCGGCGAGCGGTCCGCCAGCCGCACCCGTAGCTGGTGGGCGGGATGGGCGCCGTGCACCACGTCGCCCAGGCCGAAATCGGCCATGATCAGCGGCGCATAGGTCTCGATGTCCGGGCACATCACCAGGATGTCGCGCGGCTCGAGCGTCGGGTCGTCCTGTAACAGTCCGAGCAGCACCTCGCGCAGCACGTCGACCTGGCGGGCCGGGCCGTGGCAGTTGTGGACCTGCACCGATCGGTCGTCGGCTTTCAGCGTGCGGCCAAGTGGGCGAACGGCATTGGCGGCGATGTCGGACTGCAACCAGCCGAGCAGCGTGTCCGGGCGCGCTTCGCCGGCCAGGTGGTCGTCGGTCCGCGCATCCGCCGGCAGGGCGCGCTGCAGTTCGCGCAGGTCGCGCCCCAGCGTGGCGAGCAGCGGATGGGATACCGCGCGATGGCTGACGTCGTCGCGGCGGGGAATCGCGCCGTGCGCGCCGGCCAGCGCCCGCCACAGCGCCTCGCTCGGGTGCGGCAGCCACAGATGCAGCTCGTGGTGGGCGGCCACCGCCTCCAGCAGCTCGACATCGGTGCGGGTCAACCGGGTGTGCCCGAACAGCGAAAGCCGGGCCGGCAGCTCGCCGGGCGCCTCCCGCAGCCGCGCGACCGTCTTAGCGTGGCGAATATGCGGCGGGTCGGCGGCGACCCGTGCGACCAGCGCCCGCCACAGCTCGGGCTGCCAGCGCAGGTCCTCGTCGAGATCACCGAGCTCCCCGTTGCCCCAGTGGACGAGCAGTTGCGGGCGTTGCCGCGCGTAGGAGTCGAACAGCCCGGCCAGCCGGCGCGCGACCTGGTAGCGGCGGCCCCGGCGCAGCTCGGCCTCCGCGCCGGTGTGGAAGTGACCCATGTGCACGGCCAGCGTGCGGCACCACGGTTCGTCCAGGGAGCAGTCGATCGCCTCCAGCAGCGGCCAGGCCATGGCGTCCGGCGACCACGGATCGTTGTCGGCGGTGCCGGTGATTTCGGCGATCAGCGAGCCGGGGCTGCGGAAGGCGATCCCGGCGCACACCCCGTCCCCGTCGCGCGCGCCGAGCAGGTGCGACAGCCGCTGGGACAGCCAGCGCTCCACGCCGCGCGCCGGGACCACCACGAGTTCGGTGGCGAACGGGTCGGTCAGCGGGTTGGCCAGTAGAGCGCCGAGACCGTCGGCCAGCAGGTCGGTGCGCTCGGCACGGTGCAGATGAAGCGGCATTGCGCTGTCACGATAAACCCGAACACCGACGCGGGTGGGTGGTTAGGGCCGCGGAGTGTGTCGCCCGGCGGCCGGCCGCGGTGTTACTTCGCCAGGGTGAACTGGTTGACGTCGATGTATCCGACCCGGAACGCGTTGGCGCAGCCGGTCAGATACCGCATGTAGCGCTGGTAGACCTCTTCGGACTGGATCTCGACGGCCTCGCTGTGGTGCTCCCGCAGGGCGTCGGCCCAGTGGTCGAGGGTCCGGGCGTAGTGCAGCTGCAGCGACTGCCTGCGTTTCAGGTTGAACCCCATCTTCGACGCGTGGAACTCCACCATCTCGATCGCCGGCAATTGGCCGCCCGGGAAGATCTCGGTGCCGATGAATTCGTTGAAGCTGGTCTCCTCGTCGGACAGTTTGAGGCCGCGTTCGAGGATCTGTGGCGCGGTGAGCATGGTGATGGTGTGCAGCAGCATCACCCCGTCCTCGGGCAGGGTGCGGTAGGCCATCGCGAAGAAGTCGTCGTAGCGGTCATAACCGAAGTGCTCGAACGCGCCGATGGAGACGATCCGGTCCGCGTGTTCGTCGAACTCTTCCCAGCCGTGCAGCAGTACCCGCTTGCTGCGTTCGGTGTTCATGGCGTCGAACATGCGTTGCACGTGGGCGGCCTGGTGTTCGGACAGGGTCAGCCCGACGACGTTCACGTCGTACTTTTCGATCGCGCGGCGCATCGTGCCACCCCACCCGCACCCCACGTCCAGCAGGGTCATGCCCGGCCGCAGACCCAGCTTGCCCAGCGAGAGGTCCATTTTGCGCAATTGCGCCTCTTCCAGCGAGATGTCCCGGTTGCGATCCCAGTAGGCGCAGCTGTACGTCATGGTGGGGTCGAGGAACAACCGGAAGAAGTCGTCGGACAGGTCGTAATGGGCCTGTACCTCTTCGAAGTGCGGCGTCAGGTTCTCTGCCACGGCGGACACCCGCCTTTCTGAGTTGGGGCCATTCAGTTGTTGACGAGTGGGCCGCCCGGTTGGTTCACCCCGGCTTCCCGCAAAATTGGCAACCAAACCCGCGCGGCCGCCGCGGCCGCGCAGGAAACGCGTATTCAGCTGTGGGACAAGGCGTTTGGTTGCGTTGGCGCCGGCGCTCACATCGATCGGAGCTAGACTATGGACGAACGCGCAACCCCCACCTGGGAGTTCATCAGATCCTACGCCGGTTCAACCGGGAAAACAGTTGCTGGAGGGCACCAGATGGAAGCTTGGGACGCGATCTGCGCACGTCGCAATGTCCGTGAATACCAGCCGAAGCCGATCCCGGCGGAGGACCTGGACCGCATCGCCGAAGCCGGCTGGCGCGCGCCGTCGGCGAAAAACCGCCAGCCGTGGGACTTCGTCATCGTCACCGACCGCGATCAGCTGGCCGAGCTGTCCACGGTCTGGCGCGGTGCGGGCCACATCGCCGGGGCCGCGGCCGCGATCGCCATCGTGGTCCCGGTACCCCCCGACGAACGCCGGCTGGTCACCGACAACTACGACGTCGGGCAGGCCACCATGGCGATGATGATCGCCGCCACCGACCTGGGGATCGGGACCGGTCACTCGTCGGTGGGGGACCAGGACAAGGCGCGCGCGATCCTGGGCGTGCCGGACGATTACCTGGTGGCCTTCCTGTTGGGCGTCGGCTACCCGGCGGATCGCCCGCTCGCCCCGATCCGCAAGCCGAACCGGCGGCCGTTCTCCGAGGTCGTGCACCACGGCCGTTGGTGATCGCCACGACGAAAGGCCTTAGGGGCCTGGTCGAGTCGTAAGCTGGCGGGCGTGCATGACCACCGGGGCGATTACGGGGTCGACGGTTCGTTTCATACCGTTTCGGCGCGCGCGCAGGCGATAGGTATCGGCGCTCAAGCCGCCGGCCTGGCCGTGTACGCGGCGATCAGCTGGGTCCGCGGCAAGCGGCTTCGGGCGGCGCTGGCCGCGGTGTCCGCCGCCGCGGTGGCGGGCGCCGTGGTCCTGTACATGTACGCCACCCGGGCCGGGAAATTCGTTGTGTGGGAACGGGTTCTGCGCGATCTGCGGCTGGCGGGCGACGAAACGCTGCTCGACCTCGGATGCGGTCGCGGTGCGGTGTTGCTGGCGGCGGCCAAGCGGTTGCCCCGCGGCCATGCGATCGGCGTCGACCTCTGGCGGGCCGACCAGACCGACAACTCCGAGCAGGCCACGCTGGCCAACGCGGTGGCCGAAGGCGTCGCCGATCGAGTCGAGTTGCGCACCGCCGACATGACCGCGCTGCCGCTCGCGGACGAGAGCGTCGACGTGATCGTGAGCAACCTGGCGGTCCACAACATCGGCGGCCACGCCGGTCGGCGGCAAGCCCTCGACGAGGCCGTGCGCGTGTTGCGGCCCGGCGGCCGACTCGCCATCGCCGACCTCTGGGAGACGCGTCAACACGCCGACCGGCTGCGCGAACTCGGCTGGCGCAACGTGCGGCGACGCAACCTCGGCTGGCGGATGTGGTACGGCGGCCCCTGGTTCTCCACGCGCTTGGTCACCGCTACCAAGCCCCAGTGATACCCGGCGGGCATGCTTGGGGCTATGAACAGAGCCGAAATCACCGAACAGGTCGTGCTGGCCCGGCTCCGGGAGGGGCTGACGTGGCAACAACTGGCCGACGCGATCGGCAGGCCGCTGATGTGGACCACGGCCGCGTTGCTCGGCCAGCATCCGATTCCGGTTGACCAGGCCAAGGTTCTGGCCGAGAAACTGAAGTTGGATGAGTCGGCGGTCCCGGTGTTGGCCGCAGCTCCGATGCGCGGCGGGCTGCCCACCGCGGTCCCCACCGACCCGACCATCTACCGCTTCTATGAGGCCTTGCAGGTCTACGGCGGCGCCCTCAAAGAGGTGATCGCCGAACAGTTCGGCGACGGCATCATGAGCGCCATCAACTTCAGCCTGGACGTGCAGAAGAAGCCGCACCCGTCGGGCGACCGGGTGGTGGTGACGTTCGACGGGAAATTCCTTCCCTATCAGTGGGGCGCGGCGCCGGACTGACGCCAGGTCGACCGACTGAAGTGACGGCTGGTTTCGCGCGTGCCAGACTGGCGTTGAGGAGGCGACGGGAACGCGGTGGCGGCCAGCGGCGGCCACCGCGTTCGCCGTTTCCGCCGCATGGCCCGGTAGCGGCCGGCGAAACCGGACGGGGTGGACGCCCGCAGCGGCTCACACCCCGAATTCGGCTTCGATCCCGTCGATGCCGGCGCGGATGGCCGCCAGGGCGTCGGCGCGGGTGCGTAACTTGGTGGCGGCGTGCGCGCGCTGATGCAGGCCGGCGAATTCGCGGGCGGCCTCTTCGGCGCGGTCGACCACCACCTCCGGCAGCACGATCTCGTCGATAAATCCTGCGGCAAGCGCGGTTTCACCGAAGAACGTCTTGGCCAGCCCGCCGGCTTGCTGGTAGGCCGACGGGGTCAGCCGCAGCTTGATGATCTCCAGGGCGGCATAGGGGATGACCATCCCGATCGCGACCTCGTTGGCCTGGATGTTGTAGGCGTGCGCCGCGATCCGGTGATCGCCCGCCGACAGCAGGAAGGCCCCCATCGCGATGGCGTGGCCGGTGCACGCCATCACCACCGGCTTGGGAAAGGACAGCAGCCGATACGCCAGCTCGAATCCGCCACGCAGCATGTCGATCGCGGGCTGCACCTCACCGGAGGTCAGGATCTTCAGGTCGAAGCCGCCGCTGAACACCCGGTCGTTCCCGGTGATCACCAGCGCCCCGGCGTTGTCCGCCTCGGCCCGGTCGATCGCGTCGTTGAGGGCCTGCTGCATCGTCGGGCCCAGCGCATTGACCTTGCCGTCATCCATCTTGATGACGGCGATGGAGTCCTTGCTGCTGTAGTGGACCGGGGCGCTCATCGGTTGCTCCTTGCCGTCAGGCGGGCTGGCTGCGGTGTTTACCCAGTTCGTCTTCGGCGTTACTCCAGCGCAGGCTGACGTCGGTGGGTTCGTCGAGTTGGCGGGTACGCCACCTGTCCTGGGTTTCCCGGACCGCGGTGTTGATCCGTTCGATCTCGCTGCGGAAGACTTCGGGGCGGGTTTCCTTGCTGGCGTAATGGAAATAGGTCAGCAGGCCGCGCAGCAGCTCCAGCTTCTCCTTCTCCCGCTTCGCCAGGTCATGGCTGGTCATCAACTCGATGCGCTGCACGGGTGGCAGCGCGTCCCAGTCCAGCACCACCTCGGTGTGCAGCGGGGCACGCTCGCGCTCCCAGAACCGCCGGCCACCCGGCCGCTCGGGCCTGTCGTAGTAGGTCAGGGTGCCGGTGAAGCGGGATTCGATGCCGCTGCCGATCTCCGCGCGGTCCAGGGCGGAATCCCACACCATGCGCCATTCCTGGCCGGGCGCCAGCATCGGCAGCTCCTGGGGCAACCGCAGTTCGACGACGTCGGCGTAGCCGTCGGTGGCGTTCTCGTATTCGGCCACGGTCGGCGGATTCACGAAGGCGAAGCCGATGTCGTAAGCCGCGGTCCGGCCGAAGTTCCGGACCACCAGTTCGATCACGTGCCAGTCGGCGGAATGCGGCTCCATGAACATCGCGACCTGCGGACGGGTCTGCTCGGCCGCCACCCGGCGATTGCGGTTGATCTGGCTGTTGGTGAAGATCAGCGTGATGACGGCCAGGATGATTGCCGCCCATGCCGCCCACGCGATCCACGTGCCGGACCCGACGTGCGTGACATCATGCCAGCTGTCCTGGACCCAACCCATGGAATCCACCCTCCGCTTATATCACAGGGGCGGTCACCGGACGGTCTCGACCGAGCGATCCCCGGGCGGCTCAGCCGCCCATCAGCATCCGCCATTGAGCAAGGTCCGCGGCCCGGTACACGTAGTTGGAACGCTTCACCTCCCAGAGCGAGGCGCTGGGCTCCGCCGAGTACCAATGGCCCGGGAAGACGGTCGGGTCACCGGGCAGGGTCGCGAGCCGCTGCAGGCTGCGGTACATCTCGTCGGAGTCGCCACCGGGGAAGTCGGTACGCCCGCAACCCTCGAGGAACAACGTGTCACCGGCGACGAGGCGGCCGTCGAGCAGAAAGCACTGGCTGCCCGGGGTGTGGCCGGGGGTGTGCAGCAACTCGATCTCGATGTCGCCGATGCTGACCTTGTCGTGGTTCTGGTGGGAGGTCAGGTCGCTTACGCTTATCCCGGTCACTCGCGAAACCCACTGTGCTTCATGGGTATTGACGTGCACCGGCACCGGCGCCCGCTCCAGCAGTTCGGCCAGGCCGGCCAGCGTGAACCCCATCATGGATCCACCCACGTGGTCGGGGTGGTGATGGGTGACCAGCACACCGGACAGGTGCATGCCGTCGGCCTCGAGCGCGTCGAGCAGATCACCGGCGGCGTAGGCCGGGTCGACGACCACGCAGTCACCGGTTTGCCGGTCGCCGATCAGGTAGGCGAAGTTGCGCATTTGCGTCGCGACCATATCGCCGGCGGCGAAGTCGCGACCGGAGAGCAGTTGACGAAAGTACAGCCGGTCCTCTGGCACGTGACCAGACTAGGACCCCGGCCTGAACGTGCCACGAGTAGTCGGGCACCGCATCGGATTCGCTCCGCAGCCGTGCGCGACATCGCCGACGTGGGTCCGCTTACGCCGCAGTCCGGTGGGTACTGTTGCCGCATGAAGAAGAAGGTCGAAATCGAGGTCGACGTCGATCTGATCGATGAGGCGATTCGCCGCTTCCATCTTCTCGACGCGCGCGAGGCCGTCAACCTCGCGCTGCGCACCCTGCTCAACGAGGGCGATTCCGTCGAACAAGACGATGAGTTCGACAAGTTCAGCGACCTCAGCGCCTGGCAGCCGCACCGCAACGGCGACGGCTGACGTTTGCCGCTACCCGTGGTTTGGTTCCGCTGCGAGCCAGGCTGTACCCTCTTTTAGGCCCGCGCGGACTGACATCGCTTCGGGTGAACGGCCCCCTTAGCTCAGTCGGTAGAGCGTTTCCATGGTAAGGAAAAGGTCAACGGTTCGATTCCGTTAGGGGGCTCGGCGGACGCCGAGCAGGCGTGGCGGCCCCGGCCCCAAAAGGGGTGGCCAGAGGCGATGTAGCTCAGTCGGTTAGAGCGAACGACTCATAATCGTTAGGTCGCCGGTTCGAGTCCGGCCATCGCTACAACACAACAGCACAGTCCAGGAATTGAGAGAAGAACCGTCATGGCTTCCAGTACCGACGTACGGCCGAAGATCACCTTGGCATGCGAGGTGTGCAAGCACCGTAACTACATCACCAAGAAAAACCGCCGGAACGACCCGGACCGACTGGAGCTGAAGAAGTTCTGCCCCAACTGCGGTAAGCACCAGGCGCATCGGGAGACACGCTAGCGGCCACCCGCGGGCGTTTACTCCGATTGACTAGGTAGTTTAAGAACTGTGCCGTTAACCGAAAGCATCGTCGGGATGCACTACCGCTACCCCGATCACTACGAGGTGGAGCGGGAGAAGATCCGCGAATACGCCACGGCGGTGCAAAACGACGACCCCTCGTACTTCGAGGAGAAGGCCGCGGCCGAACTCGGTTACAAGGGCCTGCCCGCCCCGTTGACGTTCGTCTGCGTGTTCGGCTATCAGGCGCAGACGGCGTTCTTCAAGCACGCCAACGTCGCCGTCCACGACGCGCAGATCGTCCAGGTCGACCAGGTGCTGAAGTTCTTCGCGCCGCTGGTGGCCGGCGACAAGCTGTACTGCGACGTCTATGTGGACTCGGTGCGGGTATCGCATGGCACCCAGATCATCGTCACCAAGAATGTCATCACCAACGAGGCCGGTGACGTCGTGCAAGAGACCTACACGACCCTGGCGGGCCGTGCCGGCGAGGATGGAGAAGAGGGATTTACTGATGCCACTGCGTGAGTTCAGCTCCGTGAAGGTGGGCGACCAACTGCCGGAGAGGACCTACCCGTTGACCCGGCAGGATCTGGTGAATTACGCGGGCGTCTCCGGCGACTTGAACCCGATCCACTGGGACGACGAAATGGCCAAGGTCGTCGGCCTGGACACCGCGATCGCGCACGGCATGCTCACGATGGGCATCGGCGGCGGCTACGTCACCGCGTGGATCGGTGACCCGGGTGCCGTGACCGAGTACAACGTGCGGTTCACCGCCGTGGTGCCGGTGCCCAACGACGGGAAGGGCGCCGAGCTGGTCTTCAACGGCCGGGTCAAGTCCGCCGACCCCGAGACCAAGTCGGTGACCATCGCGCTCACCGCCACCACCGGCGGCAAGAAGATCTTCGGCAGGGCCATCGCGTCCGCGACCCTCGCGTAGGCCATGGCGCTCAAAACAGACATCAGGGGGATGATCTGGCGCTACCCGGACTACTTCGTGGTTGGTCGGGAACAACTGCGCCAGTTCGCGCTGGCCATCAAGAACCGGCACCCGGCGCACTTCGAGGAAGACGCGGCCGCCGAACTCGGCCACGACGCGATCATCGCCCCACTGACCTTCGGCACCATCTTCGCCAAGCTGGTGCAGCTGGACTTCTTCCGGCACGTCGACATCGGGATGGAGACCCTGGTGATCGTCCAGGTCGACCAGCGGTTCGTGTTTACCAAGCCGATCAAGGCCGGCGACAAGCTGTGGGCTCGGATGGACATCCTGTCGGTGGACGAGCGCTTCGGCGCCGACATCGTCGTCACCAAGAACATCTGCACCAACGACAAAGACGAAGTGGTCCTGGAGGCCTACACCACGCTGATGGGCCAGTACGCCGACAACTCCGCGAACCTGCGCTGGGACCCGGAGTCCGGCCAGGTCGTCAGGACAGCGTGATTAGTATCTGACTCGCGCGCCGATGTACACTCGGTCCTCGGGGTTTTCCCAGCATTAGCGCGCTTTCCGTGAGTCGACCAATCGGAAGGCGCGCGTGTCATGTAAGCCCCGGTAGGTAAGCGCAGGTTGGCCTGCCAACCGCGAAGGGGCGTAGCTCAACTGGCAGAGCAGCGGTCTCCAAAACCGCAGGTTGCAGGTTCAAGTCCTGTCGCCCCTGCTGAAGACGGACGTCCTGGCATGGTGGACACTGGAAGTATGTGCCGCCACAGATGGGACGGCTCTCGGGGTACGAGCAAACAAAGGAGCGTGCGGTGAGCGACGAAGGCGATGTTGCCAACGACGCCGCAAGCGACGGCACTGACAAAGAGGACGGCCGCGCGAGTGGCAGTCGGACGGCGGTGGTGACGCGGCCGCAGCGCCCCACGGGCAAGCGGTCCCGGCAGCGGGTGGCCGGGGCCGGCGAAGACGCCGAGTCGGCGGACGACGTCGAGGCCGCCGCGCCGGAGAAGACCAAGAAGGGCGCCAAAGCCAAGAAGGCCCCGAAGTTAAAGGCCGGCGACCAGCGGGTCAACCCCTTCGTGTTCGTCTACAACTACCTCAAGCAGGTCGTTGCGGAGATGCGGAAGGTCATCTGGCCCAACCGCAAGCAGATGCTCACTTACACCTCCGTTGTGCTGGCTTTCCTGGCCTTCATGGTGGCGCTGGTCGGCCTGGCGGACTTCGGCCTGACCAAGCTGGTGCTGTTGGTGTTCGGCTGAGCGAGCGACGCCGCTTTCGAAAGTGACGCCGCCTTAAAGTGACAGAGAGGACTCAAACCGTGACTACCTTCGACGGTGACCCGTCCGCGGGTGACGCGGTCGACCTGGAAGAGAATGCCGAAGGCGCGCAGGCGCAGGCCGCGGACACCTCCGCGGCCGCCGAGGCCACCGAGGCGACTGCGGACGAGGCCGCCGACGAGACGGTCGAGGCCGCCGAGGCGCCCGACGAGTCGGCCGACGAGGCCGACCCGGCCGCCGCGCTCAAGGCCGAACTGCGCAGCAAGCCCGGCGACTGGTACGTCATCCACTCCTACGCGGGATACGAGAACAAGGTCAAAGCCAACCTCGAGACCCGGGTGCAGAACCTGGACGTCGGTGACTACATCTTCCAGGTGGAGGTGCCCACCGAAGAGGTGACCGAGATCAAGAACGGTCAGCGCAAGCAGGTCAATCGCAAGGTGCTGCCCGGCTACATCCTGGTGCGCATGGATCTGACCGACGACTCGTGGGCCGCGGTGCGCAACACCCCCGGCGTCACCGGGTTCGTCGGGGCGACCTCGCGTCCGTCGGCGCTGACGCTCGACGACGTGGTGAAGTTCCTGCTGCCGCGCGGCGCGACGAAGAAGGCCGCCAAGGGTGCGGCCACCACGGCCGCGGCCGCCGAGGTCGGCGGGCTGGAACGCCCGGCCATCGAGGTCGACTACGAGGTCGGCGAATCGGTGACGGTCATGGACGGCCCGTTTGCGACGCTGCCCGCCACCATCAGCGAGGTCAACGGCGAGCAGCAAAAGCTCAAGGTGCTGGTGTCGATCTTCGGCCGCGAAACCCCGGTCGAACTGACCTTCAGCCAAGTCTCCAAGCTCTAGTAGTGGTGATCGCAAGCGCGGCGAAGCCGGGCGCGGCGGGTCACCACCATCAAACCCAGTCAGGAAGGAACAACACAATCTCATGGCCCCGAAGAAGAAAGTCGTCGGGCTGATCAAGCTTCAGATCCAGGCGGGGCAGGCCAACCCGGCGCCGCCGGTCGGGCCCGCACTCGGTCAGCACGGCGTCAACATCATGGAGTTCTGCAAGGCGTACAACGCTGCCACGGAGAACCAGCGCGGCCAGGTCATCCCGGTGGAGATCACGGTCTACGAGGACCGCAGCTTCACCTTCGCGCTCAAGACCCCGCCCGCCGCCAAGCTGCTGCTCAAGGCCGCCGGCGTGGGCAAGGGGTCGGCCGAGCCGCACAAGACCAAGGTCGCCAAGGTCACCTGGGACCAGGTCAAAGAGATCGCCGAGACCAAGAAGAGCGACCTCAACGCCAACGACATCGACGCCGCCGCCAAGATCATCGCCGGAACCGCCCGGTCGATGGGCATCACCGTCGAATAATCCGCACGACCGTGGGAGGGCCAGCTTCGGCCCGAACAACCACGACCCAACACAGATTGGATGAGCAAGTGAGCAAGAACAGCAAGGCATACCGCGCCGCCGCCGAGAAGGTCGACCGCGACACCCTCTACTCCCCACTGGAGGCGGCCAAGCTCGCCAAGGAGACGTCGTCGACCAAGCAGGACTCGACCGTGGAGGTGGCGATCCGGCTCGGCGTCGACCCGCGCAAGGCCGACCAGATGGTCCGCGGCACGGTCAACCTGCCGCACGGCACCGGCAAGACCGCGCGTGTCGCGGTGTTCGCGGTCGGCGACAAGGCCGAGCAGGCCCAGGCCGCCGGCGCCGACATCGTCGGTAGCGACGACCTGATCGAGAAAATCCAGGGCGGCTTCTTGGACTTCGACGCCGCGATCGCGACCCCGGACCAGATGGCCAAGGTGGGCCGCATCGCCCGCATCCTGGGCCCCCGCGGCCTGATGCCGAACCCCAAGACCGGCACCGTGACCCCCGACGTCGCCAAGGCTGTGTCCGACATCAAGGGCGGCAAGATCAACTTCCGGGTGGACAAGCAGGCCAACCTGCACTTTGTCATCGGCAAGGCCTCGTTCGACGAGAAGGCGCTGGCCGAGAACTACGGCGCCGCGCTGGACGAGGTGCTACGGCTCAAGCCGTCCGCGTCCAAGGGCCGTTACCTGAAGAAGATCGTGGTCTCGACGACGACGGGCCCGGGCATCCCGGTGGACCCGGCCGTCACCCGCAACTTCGCGGAGGCGTAGTGAGTCGGCGCCCCGGGGCGCCGACGAACGCAGCCGACCATCGATCCCGAGGCGTAGTGAGTCGGCGCCCCGGGGCGCCGACGAACGCAGCCGACCATCGATCCCGAGGCGTAGTGAGTCGGCGCCCCGGGGCGCCGACGAACGCAGCCGACCATCGATCCCGAGGCCTAACCGCCGCACTCGACGATGCGTCGCCGCAGAAACTCGCGGCCGGGGTCGGATCCGCCTGCCTGCAACGCCACTCGATACCAGGCGCGGGCGTCGGCGGGCCGGCCGGCGCGCCGTAGCAGGTCGGCGCGCACGGTCGCGACGAGGTTGGAGCGGCGCAGCCGCGGATCGGGTGCCACCCGGTCCAGGGCGGCCAGGCCGGCGTCGGGGCCGTCGCGCAATCCGACCGCCAGCGCCCGGTTGGCGGCCACCACCGGCGAGCCGGTCAATTCGAGCAGCCGGTCGTAGGCGGCGCAGATGGCCGCCCAGTCGGTCTGCTCCCAGGACGGTGCCGTGGCGTGCAGCGCGGCGATGACGGCCTGGGGCAGATAGGCGCCCGTCGAACCCTGGGCGTGCCGCAGCCGCTCGATCCCGCGCGCAATGCGGCCCCGGTCCCATCGGCGCCGGTCCTGGTCCTCGAGCGGCACCAGCATCCCGGCGCCGTCCAGCCGGGTCGCCCGCCGCGAATCGTGCAGCAGCATCAGCGCGGACAAGGCGTGCGCCTCCGGCTCGTCGGGCAGCAGCGTACACAGCTCCGCGCCCAGCCGGATCCCCTCGTCGCACAGGTCGTCCCTGATGGCCGACGGGCCCGCGGTCGACCAGTAGCCCTCGGTGAAGACCGAATAGACGCAGCCGAACACGTGCGGTGTGCGCTCGGGTAGTAACTCCGCGGGTGGCACCCGCAGCGGGATGTTGGCGTGTCGCACCTTGTTCTTGGCGCGGGTGATGCGCTGGCCGATCGCCGCCTCGCTCTGCAGCAGCGCGCGGGCGATCTCACCGACGGTCAAGCCCGACACCAGTCGCAGCGTGAGGGCCAATTGCGATGGCCGGTCCAGCGCCGGGTGGGCACAGGTGAACATCATCCGCAGCTCGTCGTCGCGAACCGGGTGCGGGTCGGTGTGGTCGGTGCGTGCCCTGATGTCGTCCACGTAGCTTCTCCAAGCCGCCAATTCCTTTCCGGGGCGCACGGATTCGCGGCGCAGCCGGTCCCGGGCGCGGTTACGGCCGACGGTCACCAGCCAGCCGCCCGGGTTTTCGGGCATCCCGTCGCGCGGCCAGGTGCGCACCGCTTCCGCGCAGGCCTCCTGGACGGCGTCCTCGGCGACAGTGAGGTCACCCGACCAGCGCGCGAGCGCGGCCACGGCCGGGCCCCATTCCCGGCGGAAGACGCCGTCCAGGTCGGCCATCGGCTACCGGCCGGAGACGCCCGCCAGCTGCCGCACCTGCACGGTCGAGGCGGGGATCATCGACGCGATCTTGACGGCCTCGTCGCGATCGGTGGCGCTGAGCAGATAGATGCCGGTGGCGATCTCGGCGCCCTCGGCATAGGGGCCGTCGGTGATGAGGACCTCGCCGTCGCGCACCCGCACGGTCGTCGCCGTGGAGCGGTCGTGCAAGGCGGCGCCGCCGATCAGGTGATCACCGGCCGCGGCGTGCAGGTCTGCGTGCTTGGCAGCCACCGCCTCCCACTCCGGGGTGCCCGGCGTGTGTGCCGATTCGGCCGGCTCCAACAGCAGGGCCAGCCAGTCGTTGCCGGTCAGCTTGCGGGACGGCTCGATCGAGTGGACCACCGGCCACAACTCCACCGCCCCGAATGCGGCGACCGGGACGTCGCGCGCCAGTGCCAGCGCCTCGTCCAGGTTCTCCGCTTCGAAGACGTAATAGCCGCACGCCACCTCGGCGGCCTCGGCGAACGGCCCGTCGGTGACCGTCGGCGCGTCCGGGCCGCCGGTGATCACCGCCGCGGCCGCGGCGGGTGCCAGCGCGTCACCGGCCTTGATCGCCGATCCCGCCGCGGCGTGAAACCGCTCGAAGGCCGCCATCGCGGCGGCGGCATCGTCGGGGGTACGGTCCTGTTCCTTGCTGATCAACAGGGCGAAGTACTGCATGATCGTCACCTCCGGTAATGAGCGAAGCCGTGTGCCCCACTCTCTACCTACTCGACGAACCGCGCAGCGCTAATCCGACAGCGGCGGGAAAATCAGGCGGCCGCACCCGGCTTCAGGTAAGTCACCAGGCTGACGTCGAGCATCTCGTCGCTGAAGTAGTGCTCGCAGCCACGTAGGTACTTGATGTAGCGGTTGTACACCTCTTCGGAGGTGACCTCGATGGCCTTGTCCCGGTTCGACTCCAGGGTGTCGCCCCAGATGTGCAGCGTCTTGATGTAGTGCGGCCGCAGCGAAAGTGGTTCGGGCACAATAAATCCCGCCTTCTCGCCGTGATCGACCATCATCTGGGTGGACGGCAGCCGGCCGCCCGGGAAAATCTCGGTGACGATGAACTTGATGAACCGCGCCGTCTCGAACGTCAGCTTCTTGCCGCGGGCGTGCAGGTCGCTGGGGTGGTAACTGACACTGCTCTGGACGGTCATCCGGCCGTCGTCGGGCATGATGTCGAACGTCCGCTTGAAGAAATCGTCGTAGTTCTCGTGGCCGAAGTGCTCGAAGGCCTCGATCGACACGATGCGGTCGACGGGCTCGCTGAAGTCCTCCCAGTTCTGCAGGCGGACCTCACGGTTGCGGTCACTGTCGATGGAGCCGAGCAGCGCCTCGGCGCGGGCGTGCTGGTTCTTGGACAGCGTCAGGCCGATCACGTTGACGTCGAACCGCTCGACGGCGCGCTTCATCGTGGTGCCCCACCCGCAGCCGATGTCCAGCAGGGTCATGCCCGGCTTGAGGTCCAGCTTGTCCAGGTTGAGGTCGATCTTGGCGTACTGGGCCTCTTCCAGGCTCATGTCGTCGCGCTCGAAGTAGGCGCAACTGTAGATCCGGCTCGGGTCCTGGAACAGGCCGAAGAAGTCGTCGGAGACGTCGTAGTGCGCCTGGATGTCCTCCGAGCGCGTCCGCGTCTTCGTCGGGCCAGTCGGTTGCTCAGCCATATCCGTCCTGTTCTCCTGGATGAGGTTCACTTCCTACCACCCGCGCACGCATCGGAGGGGTCGCGTGTGACGTGCAACCATACCCAACGTCGGGGCGCAAATTTCGAAAAGGGTGCAAGTGCGCGTCGCGGGCCCGACCGCGGCGACGGAGTCTACTTTTCCAGGGTGGACCGGTTCACGTCCACCCAGCCCGCCGCTACTTGGTGAGCGTGAACTGGGCGACGTTGGAGATGCCCTTGCGGAACAGCCCCGCGCAGCCGGTCAGGTAGCGCATGAAGCGGTCGTAGACCTCTTCGGACTGGATGGCGATGGCGCGGTCGCGATTGGCCGCGAGGTTGGCCGCCCAGGTGTCCAGCGTCCGCGCGTAATGCGACTGCAGATATTGGGTCTGCTCGAGCGAGAATCCGCTGGCCCGGGATTTGTCGACGATATCGGGTTCGCCGCACATGTTCCCGCCCGGGAAGATTTCCTTGCCGAGGAAATGGAGGAAGCGCAGATCTGACATCGTGATCTGGACGCCGCGCTCCGTCCAGGACGACTGCGGGTAGGTGAAAATGCTGTGCATCAGCATTCGGCTGCCTTCGGGGAGGGTCGCATAGGCCCAATCCCAGAACGCGGGCCAGCGTTCTTTTTTGAACGCGTCAAACGCCTCGAAGCTGATGATCCGATCGACCCGCTCGTCGAACTCTTCCCAGCCCTGCAGCCGGGCCTCGGCGCGCCGCGTCGTCGGGATCGCCGCCAGCCTGGCCTTGGTGCGGGCGTAATGATTGCGGCTCAGCGTGATTCCGATGACGTTCACGTCGTATTTCTCGACAGCCCGAACCACCGCGCCACCCCAGCCGCACCCGACGTCGAGCACCGTCATCCCCGGCTCGAGTTGCATCTTGTCCAGCGCCAGATCGATCTTGGCGAGCTGCGCCTCTTCCAGCGTCATGTCGTCGCGCTTGTAGTAGGCGCAGGTATACACCATGTTCGGATCGAGGAACAACGCAAAGAAGTCGTCCGAAATGTCGTAGGTTGCCTGCGACTCTTCGTAATACGGCTTCAGCTTGGCCATTTGAGACACCCACCCTTCTGTGCCAACCGTACAGCCCTGCCACATAGACTGAAAATCGCAGGGATGCGTTTCTACTGAGTGTTTTTGGCTAGCTGGCCTGGCTGAAGTTTTTCGTCAGCACGCCGATCACCTGATCCCACAACTGCTGTGGAAGATCATGGCCCATTCCGTCGAATGTCACCAATCGGGCCCCGTCGATGGCCCGCGCCACCGCGCGCCCACCGAACGGCCGCATCAGCTTGTCGCCCCGGCCGTGGATCACCACGGTGGGCGCGGTGGTCTGACGGTTGTACCGACGCAGGCTGCCGCTGCCCAGCACCGCGCCGAAATGCCTCGCGACGCCCTGGGGATAGTAGCTGCGGTCGTAGCCCTCGGCGGCCTCGGCGCGCGCCTGTTCTTCGGGCACCCGGTAGCGGGGGCCGCCGATGATGTTGCCGACGCGCACCGCATTGTCGATGATCACCTCGCGCGGCGAATCCGGCGGCGGGCCGGTCAGCAGCGCCAGCAACGCGCGCGGGGCCGGCGGCGGCAGCAGCGCCGAATTGTTGCTGGAGAAGATGACCGCCAGGGTCTTGGTCCGCTCGCGGAACCGCGCGGCGAAGATCTGCGCGATCATGCCACCCATCGACGCGCCCACGATGTGGGCGCGGTCGATGCCCAGATGGTCCAGGATGGCCGCCGCGTCGTCGGCCATGTCTTCGAGCCGGTATGCCGCCCGGCTGGGCAGCCCCAACCAGGACCGCAGCAGCTTCGTCACCAGTGGCTGCCCCGAGCTGCGGTGCTGCGTCTTGCTGGACAGGCCGACATCGCGGTTGTCGTACCGGATCACGCGCAGACCGTGGCCGACCAGCTTCTCGCAGAACGCCGTGCGCCACAGCAGTAGCTGGGCCCCCAGTCCCATGATCAGCAGGACGGCCGGGTCGTCGATGTTGCCCATGTCCTCGTAGTACAGCTTCAGATCGCCGGAAATGGCATATCCCGTGCGGACCTGCACCAGAAAAGCTCCTAAACCTCGACGTCGGAGGAGTGCTCGCGGCTGACTTCCACCATGAAGTTCGCGAAGTAGCCCGTCAGCTGCGGATCCGACATCATCTGCCACTTGGGCGCCAGCAGCTTCATGTACCGCTCGACGTAGAGGAACTGCTTGCCGATCAGCACCAGCTCGCGGGGCAGCTTGACGTCGTAGGCGTCGGCCAGCGCCGACAGCTGCCGGCCGATGTCGGCGTAGGACATGTCGCCCAGCGTCTGCATGGTCAGCGGGGTGGCGAACTTCTCCAGGTCCTTGGCGGCCTGCGCCTCCGGCTTCATGGTGCCGACGGCGCCCATCAGCACCACGATCTTGCCCGCCGCGGCGTGGTCCTTCTTGACCAGCAGCGCATACACCAGTTCGCGCAGCAGCCAGCGGGTGCGCGGATCGATGCGGCCCATGATCCCGAAGTCGAAGAAGACGATGCGGCCCGCCTCGTCGACGTAGAGGTTGCCGGCGTGCAGGTCGCCGTGGAACAGGCCGTGCCGCAGCCCACCCTCGAAGAGCGAGAACAGTAGCGCCTTGACCAGCTCGACACCGTCGAACCCGGCCTTGCGGATGGCGGCGACGTCGTCGATGCGGATGCCGTGCACCCGTTCCATGGTCAGCACCCGGTCGCTGGTGAAGTCCCAGAACACCTGCGGCACCCGGATGTTGCGGCCCAGCGGCGAGGCGTGCAGGTGGGACACCCAGGCCTCCATCGACTGCGCCTCCAGCCGGAAGTTCAGCTCCTCGGCCAGGTTGTCGGAGAAGTCGGCGACCACGTCCTGCGCCGAGAGCCGGCGGCCCAGCTTGGCCAGTTCGACGGCCTGGGCGAAACGCTTGAGGATCTGCAGGTCGGCCGCGACCCGGCGCCGGATGCCCGGGCGCTGGATCTTGACGACGACCTCCTCGCCGGTGTGCAGCGTCGCGTAGTGCACCTGCGCGATCGACGCCGATGCGAACGGCGTCTCGTCCCATTCGGCGAACAACTCGGACGGGTCAGCGCCGAGGTCCTCGACGAAGAGCTTGTGCACCTCGCCGGAGTCGGCGGGCGGCACCCGGTCGAGCAGGCCGCGGAACTCCCGGGACAGCGATTCACCGAACGCCCCTGGACTGGACGCGATGATCTGCCCGAACTTGACGTACGTTGGTCCCAGATCGGCGAAGGTCTGCGGCAGCTGCTTGATCACCTTCTGCTGCCACGGACCCCTACCCGGCAGCTTGCTGACGATGCGAGCGGCGGTGCGGGTGACTTGCCAACCTGTCACGGCTACCCGGGCCGCTTCGACCGGCAACGGCACCCGGTCGAGCTTGGCCCCCTCTCGATGTTTGGCAGAGCTCATCTGTGCAGTGTGCCAAATCCGTGCCGAGGAGTCCCAATCCTCAACGCGGATGCCCGGTGCTCTCGCCGGGTTTCCAGGGCTGCACCCAACCTTCGATCGCCCAGTCCTCCCGGGCGGCGATCAGCTCGTACATGGTGGCACCGTCGATCGTCTCCCGGATGATGTCGGCGTGCCCGGCGTGGCGGGCGAGCTCGTTGATCACGTGCAGGATCACCCAGCGCACCGACCAGGCCCGCTGATTCTTGGGAAACCACGGGATGTCCTGCGGAACGGGCACCGCGGCGTTCAGGTCCGCGGTCTTTACCAACCGCAGCGACGTCGCGTTCTGCGCCTCGAACCCGGCCAGCAGCCCGGCCAGCGTCTCGTCCGGGCGCATGACGTGCTGGTCGGCGAACTCCGTGGCGATCTGCTGGAACGGGCGGGGGTCCTTCGGCGGCGCGCCCGGAGCGGCGGCGACGCGGGCCATCCAGCTGCGTTGCATCCCGGTGGCGTGCTTGATCAGGCCGCCGATCGACAACGCGCTGACCGAGGGCGCGGACCGGGCCTGGTCATCGGTGAGCCCGTAGCTGACCGCGAAGTACGCGCTCTGGTGAAACGCCAGGAATTCGCGCAGGGCGCCGCGTTCGTCGGCGACCGGCGGGGCGAGGGCGGGCACTGACGGATGTTAGCTCGATCCTAGGTCTCGTGCGCCGTAAGGTGCGGGGATGCAGGTGGTTTCGGCATGCGAATAACCGAGGCCGAGTCGACCGGGCTCTTCGTCGGGGCGCCGGACGCCCCGCTGCAGGTGGTCCGCGTCACCGTTTCCGAGTGTGTCCGGCCCACGCCGATCCGCATCGGCGGCAACGGCCTGCACGGCCGGGCGGTCGCCGAACCCGGGCGCGAGGTCGTCGAGGTCGCGGTGACGGTCGACGAGGCCGTCGTCGGACAGCGCCGGCCGGCGCGGGCGCACGCCGGCGGTCAGCGGCTGCCGTTCCAGTTCACCGTCGCCGAACCCGGCTGGACCATGTTCATGGTCAGCCACTTCCACTACGACCCGGTGTGGTGGAACACCCAGGGCGCCTACACCAGCGTCTGGACCGAGGACCCGCCCGGGCGGGCCCGCCAACGCAACGGGTTCGACCTGGTGCGCGCGCATCTGGAGATGGTCCGCCGCGACCCCGACTACAAGTTCGTGCTGGCAGAGGTCGACTACCTCAAGCCGTACTGGGACACCCGCCCGGACGACCGGGCCGATCTGCGCCGGTTCATCGAGCAGGGCCGCGTCGAGGTGATGGGCGGCACCTACAACGAACCCAACACCAACCTCACCAGCCCGGAAACCACGATTAGGAACCTGGTGCACGGGATGGGTTTCCAGCGTCATGTGCTGGGAGCGAACCCGGCCACCGCGTGGCAGCTCGACGTGTTCGGTCACGACCCGCAGTTCCCCGGGATGGCCGCCGACGCCGGCCTGACGTCGAGTTCGTGGGCCAGGGGGCCGCACCACCAGTGGGGTCCGGCGCTGGGCGGCGGCTCCGAAACCGGCGATGTCGAGCGCATGCAGTTCGCCAGCGAATTCGAGTGGATCTCGCCGTCGGGCCGCGGCCTGCTCACCCACTACATGCCCGCGCACTACTCGGCGGGCTGGTGGATGGACTCCGCGGCGTCGCTGGCCGAGGCCGAGAACGCCACGTGCGAGCTCTTCGATCAGCTCAAAAAGGTCGCACTCACCCGCAACGTGCTGCTGCCGGTCGGCACCGACTACACGCCGCCCAACAAATGGGTCACCGAGATCCATCGTGACTGGGCCGCCCGCTACACCTGGCCGCGCTTCATGTGTGCCCTGCCGTGTGAGTTCTTCGCGGCGGTGCGTGACGAACTGGCGCAGCGCGGCCTCGCCCCGTCGCCGCAGACCCGGGACATGAATCCGATCTACACCGGCAAGGACGTGTCCTACATCGACACCAAGCAGGCCAACCGGGCCGCCGAGAACGCCGTGCTGCAGGCCGAGCGGTTCGCGGTGTTCGCCGGGCTGCTCACCGGCGCCCCGTACCCGCAGGCCGCCCTGGCCAAGGCGTGGGTGCAGCTGGTCTACGGCGCACACCACGACGCCATCACCGGCTCGGAATCCGACCAGGTGTACCTCGACCTGCTGACCGGCTGGCGCGACGCCTGGGAGCTGGGCCGCGCGGCCCGCGACAACTCGCTGGCGTTGCTGTCCGGCGAGGTCGGCGGCTCCGAGGGCGACGTGATCGTGTGGAATCCGCTGAACTGCCGGCGCACCGACATCATCACCGCGCACCTGGACTCGCCGCCGGCCGCCCGGGTTCGGGTGCTCGACGCCGACGGTGCCGAGCTGGCGGCCCACGTCGAGCGCGACGGCCGGTCGGTCAGCTGGCTGGCGCGCGATGTGCCGTCGCTGGGTTGGCGGGCGTACCGGTTGGTGCCCGCGCCGGACGGCGGCGAACCGGACGGCTGGACACCGGTGACGGGATCGGCGATCGCCAACGAGCACTACCGCCTCGAGGTCGACCCGGCGCGCGGCGGGGGAGTCGCCTCGCTGATGCAGGACGGCCGCGAGCTGATCGCCGACGGGCGGGTGGGCAACGAGCTCGCCGTCTACGAGGAATACCCGGCGCACCCGGGCCAGGGCGAGGGCCCGTGGCATCTGCTGCCCAAGGGGCCGGTGGTGTGCTCGTCGGAAGGGCCCGCGCGGGTGCAGGCCTGGCACGGGCCGCTGGGTCAGCGGGTGGTGGTGCGCGGCCGGATCGGCACGCTGTTGCGCTACACCCAAACGCTGACGCTGTGGCACGGCGTCGCGCGGGTGGACTGCCGCACCACGATCGACGAGTTCAGCGGCGCCGATCAGCTGGTGCGGCTGCGCTGGCCGTGCCCGGTGCCGGGCGCCATGCCGGTCAGCGAAGTGGGCGACGCCGTCATCGGCCGCGGCTTCGCGCTGCTGCACGCCGCCCCCGGTGGCACCCGTTCGGTGGACACCGCCCGGCACCCGTGGACGCTGGACAACCCGGCCTACGGCTGGTTCGGCCTGTCCTCGGCGGCCCGGGTCCGGGTGTCCGGCACCGGCGTGCGGGCGGTGTCTGTCGCGGAGGTGGTGTCGCCGACCGAGGCGGTGTCCGCCCCGCTGGCCCGGGAGTTGCTGGTCGCGCTGGTCCGCGCGGGCGTGACGGCCACCTGCAGCGCCGCGGGCAAGCCACGATACGGCCACCTGGAGGTCGATTCGAACCTGCCCGACGTGCGCATCGCGCTGGGCGGGCCGGCCCGCAACGCCTTCGCCGCGGCCGTGCTGGCCGGTGCCCCGGCGTACGCCGTCGAGCTGGAGCGCCAGTTGGCCGCGACCGGCCGGGCCCGGGTGTGGGTGCCGGCCGAGGCGCCGCTGGAGGCGGTGTGGGTGCCCGACGCCGACCTGCGCCCGTCGCGGGCGCTGCCGGTGCTGGTCATCGACGGCCGCGACGAGGACGATCTGAGGGCCGCGATCGCAGCGCTGGCCGACGACCTCGGCGACGCCGAGATTGCGGTGACACAGCAATCGCCTTCGGGCACAGGCGCTTTCGAAGACCGCACCGTCGCCCTGCTCAACCGCGGGGTGCCCGGCTTCGCCGTCGACATCGAGGGCACCCTGCACACCGCGCTGATGCGGTCCTGCACCGGCTGGCCGTCGGGCATCTGGATCGACGACCCGCGCCGCACCGCGCCGGACGGCTCCAACTTCCAGCTGCAGCACTGGACGCATGCCTTCGACTACGCGCTGGTCAGCGGGTCGGGCGACTGGCGGCGAGCCGGGATTCCCACCCGCAGCGCGCAGTTCTCCCAGCCACTGCTCGCCGTCGCCGCGCGCCGACGAGGGCAAGCGTTGCCGCCGGCCGGTTCGCTGTTGCGCGTGGAACCCGCCGAATCGGTGCAGCTGGCCGCCGTCAAGGCCGCCGGCAATCCACTGGCCTCGGGCAGCGCGGCGCCGCTGGACCCCCACGCGGTGGCCCTGCGCCTGGTGCAGACGACCGGTGCACGCAGCCGCGCGGTCATCGGCTCGGACGTCGCGGTGGTGAGCGACCTGCAACGCGCCGATCTGCTGGAAAACCACCCCGAACCCGTGTCCTCGGTCGAGTTGCACGGCTACCAGGTGGCGACCGTGCTGGCTCGCTTCGACGTGCCCCGGCCCCCGGCCGGTGCCGACGTCCTGGCCCCGCACGCCGAGGCCGCGCAGCCGCTGTACGCGCGGTACTGGCTGCACAATCGCGGTCCCGCGGCACTGGGCGGGCTGCCGGCGGTCGCCCACCTGGACCCGGCGCAGGCGAGCGCCGAGGCCGGCGGCCAGGTGACGCTGCGCCTCACCGCGGCCAGCGACAGCACCGACGCCACGCTGCGCGGCGCGGTCACCGTCGGCTGTCCGCCCGGTTGGACGGCCACGCCCGCCGAGCTGCCCCTCACCCTGCCCAGCGGCGAGCATCTGCACGCCGACGTGGTGGTGGCGGTCCCGGCGGGCGCCGAACCCGGCCTCTACCCGGTCCGCGCCGAACTCCGCGTCACCGGCGACGAGGTCCCGGCGGCCTGGCGCCAACCCGTCGAGGACGTCTGCCTGGTGAGCGTGGGCGGGGCAGCGGGTGAGTTGATCTACCTCGCCGACGGGCCCACCGAGGTGACCCTGGAGCCCGGCGCGGCGGGCGCGCTGACGGTCACGATCGGCAGCCACGCCGGGGCCGACCTGGCGCTGGAGGCGCATCTGATCAGCCCCTGGGGCACCTGGGAATGGATGGGTCCCGGCGCCCTCGGCGCGGTGCTGCCCGCCCGCGGCACCGTCGGCCTACGCTTCCCGGTGATCCCGCCGGCGTGGCTGGAACCCGGCCGGTGGTGGGCGCTGGTGCGGATCGGCTGCGCCGGCCGACTTCTCTACTCGCCGGCGGTGACGGTGACGGTGACATGAGCGTCCACCCGATAGCGACCGTCGCCGGCGTGCCGGTTTCACCAAACGTGCTCGACGCCGCCGAAGCGCGGCTGCGCGCCTCGCGCGCCGCGGTCGCCCTGCCGGTCAGCGGCACCAGCGAGGGCCGCCAACTGCGGCGGTGGCTGACCCAGCTCATCGTCACCGAGCGGGTGGTCGCCGCGGAGGCGCAAGCGCGGGGGTTGAGCGCGCGCGGCGCGCCGGCCGAGGCCGAGCTGCTGCCCGACGCGACCGCCCGGCTGGAGATCGGCAGCGTCACCGCGGCCGTGCTGGCCGATCCGCGGGCCCGCGCCCTGTTCGCCGATGTCACCGCCACGGTGCGGGTGGCCGATACCGAGGTGGCCGCCTACCACGCCCGCAACCCACTACGCTTCGCCGCGCCGCAACAGGGCGAATGCGGTTGGCGCACAACGGCATTGGCGGCGCCGGCGCTGGACGAGGTGCGATCGGCGATCGAGGAGCACCTGCGCGGCGCCGCGCGGCGCCGCGCGTTCCGGCTGTGGCTGGACGCCCGCCGCGCCGCGCTGGTGCGGTTGGCGCCCGGCTACGAGCATCCCGGCGACCCGCGCCAGCCCGACAACACCCACCGGCACTGAACGCCATGCTTACCCTCTGCCTGGACATCGGCGGCACCAAAATCGCTGCCGCGCTGGCCGATTCGGGTGGCGAGCTGGTGTACACCGCCACCCGCCCCACCCCCCGTCACGCCCGCCGCCGACGACGTGTGGGCCGCCGTCGAAGCCATGATCGCCCGGGCGCTGCGGGCCGCGGACGCCCCGGTCGGCGCCGTGGGGATCGCGTCGGCCGGGCCCATCGACCTGCCCAGCGGATCCGTCAGCCCGATCAACATCCACAGCTGGGACCGTTTCCCGTTGCGCGACCGGGTCGCCGCGGCGGTGCCGGGGCTACCGGTGGTGCTGGCCGGTGACGGCGTCTGTATGGCGTTGGCGGAGCAGTGGATCGGGGCGGGCAAACGCGTGGGCCGGGACGCCCGATTCGTGCTGGGCATGGTGGTGTCCACCGGGGTGGGCGGCGGACTGGTGCTCGACGGAGTCCCCTACTCGGGACGCACCGGCAACGCCGGTCACGTCGGGCACGTGGTGGTCGAACTGGACGGCCGGCCCTGCACCTGCGGCGGTCACGGCTGCGTGGAGACCGTCGCGTCCGGGCCGTGGATGGTGCGCCGGGCCCGGGAGGCCGGCTGGTCCGCCCCGCCCGGCGCCGGCGCCCGCGAGCTGGCAGCCGCGGCGGCGCGCGGAGACCCGTTGGCGCAGCGGACCTTTGGTTGCGGAGCCAACGCGCTCGCCGCGATGATCGCCTCGGTCGGCGCGGTGTGCGATCTGGATCTCGTGGTGATCGGGGGAGGCGTCGCCGAATCCGGGCCGCTGCTGTTCGACCCACTGCGGGCGAAGCTCGCCGAATACGCCGGCCTGGACTTCCTGTCCGGGCTGCGGGTGGTGCCGGGCGAGCTCGGCGGGGCGGCGGGCCTGATCGGCGCGGCCCGGCTCGCGGGTCTCAGCTGACCCGCTGCATGTGCTTGCGACCCCAGTCGCACAGGCTGGCCAGCACCGGGACCAGCGTCATGCCGTATTCGGAAATCGAATAGTGCACGCACGGCGGCACCGTGCGCGCATCGTGGCGCTCGATGATCCCGTCGTCCACCAGTTCATGCAGATGCCGGATGAGCATGCGTTCGGTGATGCCGGGGATGCTGCGCCGCAACTCGGCGGTACGCATCGGGCCGTCGCACAACCGCCACAGGATGGTGCCCTTCCAGCGGCCGTCGATGACCGACAGCGCGGCGTCGATCGGGCAGTCGCTGACTTCCTTCTTGGATACGGCCATCGGACGCTCCCCACGCTGACTAATTTGTCAGTACCTTGCTATTTGTCAGCATAACCGTCAGGGTCATTGCCATGAACCACAGCATCGACGCACTCGCGGTCGTCGTCACCGGATTGCTGGTCGGCGTGGAGCTGGCGGTCGCGGTCTTCTTTCACCCGCTCATCGCGCGGCTGCCCGACGACGCCTTCCGCGCGGCGCGCGGCGGCGCCGGCCGGGCGCTCGGCACGACGATGCCGTTCTGGTACGCCGTCGTCCTGCTGTTGCTGGCCTCGCTCGCCATCCAGGAACGCGGTGAGCAGCGCGACTGGCTCTGCGGCGTCGCCGCGGGTCTGATGGCCGCCGTGATACTGCTGACGGTCACCATGCTGGTGCCGATCAACAACCGCATCGCGAAATGGCCGAGCACCGGGGAGGTCTCCCGCGAACTCGCGGCCCGCTGGGACCGACGGCACCGCGTGCGGGTGATCCTGTTGATGGCGGTGTTCGTCCTGCTGGCCCTCGCCGTCACCTGAGCGGTCGCCGAGGCCGCCGTTTTGGCTGATCGGGCGGGCCACGCTATCCTGTTAGCCGATCCACCGAAGACCGTCGGTCACCGAGCAATCGGTTGAAGGTCCGGGAGCATCCCGGCGGCCCACGCAGGAGGACGAGGCATCAGCGCCGGCCCGCGCCGGCGCATCTGCACGCCCCGGCCGCTTCTGCGCCGGGGCGTTCGTCGTTCTGCGGGGGCATCGAGACGACACGTCGCATTGACTTTCACATCAGGAGGTAGGCATGGCCAGGGCTGACAAGGCCACCGCCGTTGCAGACATCGCCGAGCAGTTCAAGGAATCGACCGCGACGCTGATCACGGAGTACCGCGGTCTGACCGTCGCCAACCTGGCCGAGCTGCGGCGCTCGCTCAACGGGGCGGCCACCTACTCGGTGGCCAAGAACACGTTGATCAAGCGGGCGGCTTCGGAGGCCGGGGTCGAGGGGCTCGACGAGCTTTTCGCCGGTCCGACGGCCATCGCATTCGTCACCGGAGAACCGGTCGACGCCGCCAAGGCCATCAAGACCTTCGCCAGGGAACACAAGGCGCTGGTCATCAAGGGCGGCTACATGGACGGCCGTGCGCTCACGGTCGCCGAAGTCGAGCGCATCGCCGACCTCGAGTCGCGCGAGGTGCTGCTGGCCAAGCTGGCCGGCGCGATGAAGGGCAACCTGGCCAAGGCGGCCGGGCTGTTCAACGCCCCGGCCTCGCAGGTCGCCCGGCTGGCGGCCGCCCTGCAAGAGAAGAAGGCCGCTGAAGCTCCGGCAGGCCCCGCCGCTGCTGCGGAACCCGCGGCCGCCGCGGAGCCCGCCGCGGAAGCCACCGCAGAACCCGCTTCGGAAGCGGCCGCCGAGGCGCCGGAAACCCCGGCCGAAGCCGAATAACACCCAACCCCGGAACCTGGGAAACACAAGGAAGGACCCACACCCATGGCAAAGATGTCTACCGACGACCTGCTCGACGCTTTCAAGGAAATGACCCTGCTGGAGCTCTCCGACTTCGTGAAGAAGTTCGAGGAGACCTTCGAGGTCACCGCGGCCGCTCCGGTCGCCGTTGCCGCGGCCGGCCCCGCCGGTGGTGGCGCGCCCGCCGAGGCCGCCGAGGAGCAGTCGGAGTTCGACGTGATCCTCGAGGCCGCCGGTGACAAGAAGATCGGCGTGATCAAGGTGGTCCGCGAGATCGTCTCCGGCCTGGGCCTCAAGGAGGCCAAGGACCTGGTCGACGGCGCGCCCAAGCCGCTGCTGGAGCGGGTGGCCAAGGAGGCCGCCGACGACGCCAGGGCCAAGCTCGAGGCCGCCGGCGCCACCGTCACCGTCAAGTAAGTCACTGCGCGCAAACCCCCGGGATCACCATCCCGGGGGTTTCGTGCGTTCAATCCCTGGCCGACAGCAGCGACTGCGCCAGTCGCTCGGGTGAATCACCAAGGGCGGCAAGCAGATTCATAGTCATCGCACCGAGCACCGGCCCGACCGCCGAGTCGTCGTCACCGTAATAGCCGGCCAACTCCAGCATGACGAACCCGTGGATCAACGCCCAGAACTGGGCCGCGGTGGCCACCACGGACGCATCGTCGTCGGCGGCGCCCACCGTGATCCGGCCGGCCAGCATGCACCGGTGCACACCCCGAACCACGTGCGCGAAGCTGGGGTAGTTCCGCTCGATCTCGGCGACGGTCAGCGTCAGCACATTGTGGACGGGCGCGTTGATGCCGTGCGCGCTGGTGCTGCCGAACATCAGCCGATACATGTGTGGGCGCCTGATCGCGTAGCGGCGGTAGGCCGCGCCGGTGCGAAACAGGTCGGCGACCGGGTCGGCGGTCTGCGGCACCGTCAGTGCCTCGTCGAACTGGCGCAGGCCCTCCTCGGCCACCTCGGCGATCAGCCCCCGCATCCCGCCGAAATGGGTGTAGACCGCCATCGTGGAGGTCCCCGCGGCGCCGGCCACCTTGCGCGTCTGCAGGGCGTCGGGCCCGTGCTCGTCGAGCAGGCCGACCGCAGCGTGCAGCATCTCCGCGCGGACGTCGCGCTGAACACCGGAAGTCATCGTTGCCATCTTCTCATTAAGGGCGTACCGTCCCAATAACGCTGACATAACGATGTTATAGGAGCTCAGCCATGGCGACAACGACTTCCGTCAAGCCCGCTAACCCCTACCTCGAGGACTTCCTGGCGCCGGTGAGCGCGGAAGTCACCGCGCACGATCTGCGCGTCACCGGACGCATCCCCGACCACCTGGACGGGCGCTACCTGCGCAACGGGCCCAACCCGGCCGCCGAGGTGGACCCGGCCGTTTACCACTGGTTCAGCGGCGACGGCATGGTGCACGGCGTGGCGCTGCAGGGCGGGCAGGCCCGCTGGTACCGCAACCGCTGGGTACGCAGCGCATCGGTGTGCCGCACGCTCGGTGAACCGGCGCCAGGACGGCTCGACCCGCGCGCCGGATTGCTGAGCCTGGGGGCCAACACCAGCGTGTTGAGCCATGCCGGGCGGACCCTGGCACTGGTGGAGGGCGGCGTCGCCAACTACGAACTCACCGACGAGTTGGACACCGTTGGAACGTGCGACTTCGACGGCACGCTGGCGGGCGGCTACACCGCGCATCCGCACCGCGACCCACGCACCGGGGAACTGCACGCGATCTCGTACTCGTTCGCGCGCGGACGGACCGTGCAGTACTCGGTGATCGATGCCGCCGGCCGCGCCCGCCGCACGGTGGACATCGAGGTCGGCGGGTCGCCGATGATGCACGACTTCTCGCTGACCGACAAATACGTGGTGATCTACGACCTGCCGGTGACCTTCGATCCGGTGCAGGTGCTACCGCAGAACATGCCGTCCTGGCTGACGCTGCCGGCCCGTCTGGTGCTGCAGTCGCTGATCGGGCGGGTGCGGGTGCCGAGCCCGATCAACGCCAGGATGAACCGTGACGCGCGGCACTCCGACCGGATGCCCTATGCCTGGAACCCGCACTACCCGGCGCGCATCGGGGTCATGCCCCGCGAAGGCGGAAACAAAGACATCCGCTGGTTCGACATTGCGCCCTGCTACGTCTATCACCCACTGAATGCCTACTCCGAGATGCGCGGCGACGCCGAGGTTTTGGTGCTCGACGTGGTGCGCTACGCCCGGATGTTCGACCGCGACCGTCGCGGCCCCGGCGAGAGCACCCCGGTGCTGGACCGCTGGACCATCAACCTCGCCAGCGGTGCGGTCGGCACCGAATGCCGCGACGATCAGTCACAGGAGTTCCCCCGGATCAACGAGGAGTTGCTGGGTGGCCGGCACCGATTCGGCTACACCGTCGGCGCGCAGTTCGCCGGCGGCGGATCCGGACTGTTCAAACACGACTATGCGACGGGCTCGCGCCAGGTTGCGGCCCTCGACCCCGGCCTGTTGCTCGGCGAGATGTGCTTTGTGCCCAACTTCACGGCCCGCGCCGAGGACGACGGCATCCTGATGGGCTTCGGCTATCACCGCGACCTCGACGAAGGCCAATTGCTTTTGCTGGACGCCCAGACGCTCGAACAGGTGGCCACCGTCCATCTGCCGCAGCGGGTGCCGATGGGCTTCCACGGCAACTGGGCGCCCACTGGCTAACCTTCGGCCGGAACGTGCGTCGAATAAGCGGTGCCGCGCGGCCTGGCGGGTGATCTCAACCCGGCCAATTTTTGCCCGCCGTGCTCCGCATCCCTGATGCCGTGTGGCAGGCGTGCGCTACAGTGACTCATGCCACACAAAAGGGCAGGTGGCGGGCACGAGTGTCAACGGAAGGATTTCCCATGGGCGTCGCTATCGAGGTGAATGGACTGACGAAGTCCTTCGGCTCCTCGAGGATTTGGGAAGACGTGACGTTGGAAATCCCCGCCGGGGAAGTCAGCGTCCTGCTGGGGCCATCGGGTACCGGCAAATCGGTCTTCCTGAAGTCCTTGATCGGTTTGTTGCGGCCTGAGCGCGGCTCGGTGGTCATCGACGGCACCGACATCCTGCAGTGCACGGCCAAGGAGCTCTACGAGATCCGCACGCTGTTCGGGGTGATGTTCCAGGATGGCGCCCTGTTCGGTTCGATGAACTTGTTCGACAACGCGGCCTTCCCGCTGCGCGAGCACACCAAGAAGAAGGAAAGCGAGATCCGTGACATCGTCATGGAGAAGCTGACCCTGGTCGGTCTCGGTGGCGACGAGAAGAAGTTCCCCGGCGAGATCTCCGGCGGTATGCGCAAGCGCGCCAGCCTGGCCCGCGCCCTGGTGATGGACCCGCAGATCATCCTGTGCGACGAGCCGGACTCCGGTCTGGACCCGGTCCGTACCGCCTACCTGAGCCAGTTGATCCTCGACATCAACGCCCAGATCGACGCCACGGTGCTGATCGTGACGCACAACATCAACATCGCGCGCACCGTGCCGGACAACATGGGCATGCTGTTCCGCCGCAAGCTGGTCATGTTCGGGCCCCGCGAGGTGCTGCTGACCAGCGACGAGCCCGTGGTGCGGCAGTTCCTCAACGGCCGCCGGATCGGTCCGATCGGCATGTCCGAGGAAAAGGACGAGGCCACCATGGCCGAAGAGCAGGCCGCCCTGGACGCCGGGCAGCATGCCGGCGGTGTCGAGGAGATCGAGGGCGTGCCCCCGCAGATCGTCGCGTCGCCGGGCATGCCGGAGCGCAAGGCCGTCGCCCGCCGCCAGGCCAGGGTGCGCGAGATCTTGCACACCCTGCCGCAGAAGGCGCAAGCCGCGATCATCGACGACATGGAAGGCACCCACAAGTACCGCGCGCACGAGGTCGGCGAGTAGGGCGCGGCGCCGAGTGGGTTTCGCGATAACTCCGCGTAACACACGGCCCGCCCTCTTGACGACGGGCCCTAAACGGGCCAGTCTGTTGGGCAGCATGTATCCAGCGGAAAGTCGAGATGCCAGCCAGCGCCGATGTCCCTGGACCGCTCATGCTGGGGTGTTGAGGAATGCGCCGTCCTGCGCTATTGTTGGACGTTGCGCTGGCTACCTCCTGCCCACCTCACCCGCCACCTGACACCGTGGTCTAAGCCTGAGCCCGATTGCGTGGCTTAGTTCTAGTTGCGCGTGAGATCCGGACAGATCGTCCGCCAGCCGAACCGACAAAATTCGCGGCGAGCTGGCCGGTGGTCCCGGCCTTGGTGAGTCGCACGAGGTGCTGGAAGGATGCATCTTGGCAGATTTCCGCCAGAGCAAGACGGATCGCCCACAAAGTTCCTCTAACGGAAGTTCCTCAAACGGCTCCGTGCCTGGAGCGCCCAACCGAGTTTCCTTCGCCAAGCTCCGCGAACCGCTCGAGGTTCCCGGCCTGCTTGACGTGCAGATCGACTCCTTCGAGTGGTTGATCGGCGCGCCGCGGTGGCGTGAGGCCGCCGCCGCCCGCGGGGACGTGACTCCGGTGGGTGGCCTGGAAGAGGTGCTCTACGAGCTCTCGCCGATCGAGGACTTTTCCGGCTCGATGTCGCTGTCGTTCTCCGACCCGCGTTTCGACGAGGTCAAGGCGCCGGTCGACGAGTGCAAAGACAAGGACATGACGTACGCGGCCCCGCTGTTCGTCACGGCCGAGTTCATCAACAACAACACCGGTGAGATCAAGAGCCAGACGGTCTTCATGGGTGACTTCCCGATGATGACCGAGAAGGGCACCTTCATCATCAACGGGACCGAGCGTGTGGTGGTCAGCCAGCTGGTCCGCTCGCCGGGTGTGTACTTCGACGAGACCATCGACAAGTCCACCGAGAAGCTGCTGCACAGCGTCAAGGTGATTCCGAGCCGCGGTGCGTGGCTGGAGTTCGACGTCGACAAGCGCGACACCGTCGGTGTCCGCATCGACCGCAAGCGCCGCCAGCCGGTCACCGTGCTGCTCAAGGCGCTGGGCTGGACCAACGAGCAGATCACCGAGCGGTTCGGCTTCTCCGAGATCATGATGTCGACGCTGGAGAAGGACAACACCGCCGGCACCGACGAGGCGCTGCTGGACATCTACCGCAAGCTGCGTCCGGGCGAGCCGCCGACCAAGGAGTCCGCGCAGACCCTGCTGGAGAACCTGTTCTTCAAGGAGAAGCGCTACGACCTGGCCCGCGTCGGCCGCTACAAGGTCAACAAGAAGCTGGGCCTGCACACGGGCGAGCCGATCACGTCGTCGACGCTGACCGAGGAAGACGTCGTCGCCACCATCGAATACCTGGTGCGCCTGCACCACGCCCGCACGGATGGCCAGCCCGCTGTCATGACTGTCCCCGGCGGCACCGAGGTGCCGGTGGAGACCGACGACATCGACCACTTCGGCAACCGCCGGCTGCGCACCGTGGGCGAGCTGATCCAGAACCAGATCCGGGTCGGCATGTCGCGGATGGAGCGCGTGGTCCGGGAGCGGATGACCACTCAGGACGTCGAGGCCATCACGCCGCAGACCCTGATCAACATCCGGCCGGTGGTCGCCGCGATTAAGGAGTTCTTCGGCACCAGCCAGCTGTCGCAGTTCATGGACCAGAACAACCCGCTGTCCGGGCTCACCCACAAGCGTCGCCTGTCGGCGCTGGGCCCCGGCGGTCTGTCCCGTGAGCGCGCCGGCCTGGAGGTCCGTGACGTCCACCCGTCGCACTACGGCCGGATGTGCCCGATCGAGACCCCGGAGGGTCCGAACATCGGTCTGATCGGCTCGCTGTCGGTGTACGCCCGGGTCAACCCGTTCGGGTTCATCGAGACGCCCTACCGCAAGGTGGTCGACGGTGTGGTCTCCGACGAGATCCACTACCTGACCGCCGACGAGGAGGACCGCCACGTCGTGGCGCAGGCCAACTCGCCGATCGACGCCGAGGGCCGGTTCGAAGAGTCCCGCGTCCTGGTCCGCCGGAAGGCGGGCGAGGTCGAGTACGTGCCTTCGTCCGAGGTGGACTACATGGACGTGTCGCCGCGCCAGATGGTGTCGGTGGCCACGGCCATGATCCCGTTCCTCGAGCACGACGACGCCAACCGTGCCCTGATGGGCGCCAACATGCAGCGCCAGGCGGTTCCGCTGGTGCGCAGCGAGGCGCCGCTGGTGGGTACCGGCATGGAGCTGCGCGCGGCGATCGACGCCGGCGACGTGGTGGTGGCCGACAAGGCCGGGGTGATCGAGGAGGTCTCCGCCGACTACATCACCGTGATGGCCGACGACGGCACCCGGCACACCTACCGGATGCGCAAGTTCGAGCGGTCCAACCACGGAACCTGCGCCAACCAGTCACCGATCGTCGACGCGGGGGAGCGGGTCGAGGCCGGCCAGGTCATCGCCGACGGTCCCTGCACCGAGAACGGTGAGATGGCCCTGGGCAAGAACCTGCTGGTGGCGATCATGCCGTGGGAAGGTCACAACTACGAGGACGCGATCATCCTGTCCAACCGGCTGGTTGAGGAGGACGTGCTCACCTCGATCCACATCGAGGAGCACGAGATCGACGCCCGCGACACCAAGCTGGGCGCCGAGGAGATCACCCGGGACATCCCGAACGTCTCCGACGAGGTGCTCGCCGACCTGGACGAGCGTGGCATCGTGCGGATCGGCGCCGAGGTTCGCGACGGCGACATCCTGGTCGGCAAGGTCACCCCGAAGGGGGAGACCGAGCTGACCCCGGAGGAGCGGCTGCTGCGCGCGATCTTCGGCGAGAAGGCCCGCGAGGTCCGCGACACCTCACTGAAGGTGCCGCACGGCGAGTCCGGCAAGGTCATCGGCATCCGGGTGTTCTCCCGCGAGGACGACGACGAGCTGCCGGCCGGTGTGAACGAGCTGGTGCGCGTCTATGTGGCCCAGAAGCGCAAGATCTCCGACGGTGACAAGCTCGCCGGACGCCACGGCAACAAGGGCGTCATCGGCAAGATCCTGCCGCAGGAGGACATGCCGTTCCTGCCGGACGGCACGCCGGTGGACATCATCCTGAACACCCACGGTGTGCCGCGACGGATGAACATCGGTCAGATCCTGGAGACCCACCTGGGGTGGGTGGCCAAGTCCGGCTGGAACATCGACGGCTCACCCGAGTGGGCGGCCAACCTGCCCGAGCAGCTGCTGCACGCGCAGCCGAACCAGATCGTGTCGACGCCGGTGTTCGACGGCGCCAAGGAGGAGGAGCTGCAGGGCATGCTGTCCTGCACGCTGCCCAACCGCGACGGCGAAGTCATGGTCGACGGAGACGGCAAGGCGGTGCTGTTCGACGGCCGCAGCGGCGAGCCGTTCCCGTACCCGGTGACCGTCGGCTACATGTACATCATGAAGCTGCACCACCTGGTGGACGACAAGATCCACGCCCGCTCCACCGGTCCGTACTCGATGATCACGCAGCAGCCGCTGGGTGGTAAGGCGCAGTTCGGTGGCCAGCGCTTCGGTGAGATGGAGTGCTGGGCCATGCAGGCCTACGGCGCGGCGTACACGCTGCAGGAGCTGTTGACCATCAAGTCCGACGACACCGTCGGCCGGGTCAAGGTGTACGAGGCGATCGTCAAGGGCGAGAACATCCCGGAGCCGGGCATTCCCGAGTCCTTCAAGGTGTTGCTCAAGGAACTGCAGTCGCTCTGCCTCAACGTCGAGGTGCTCTCCTCGGACGGTGCGGCGATCGAGCTGCGCGAAGGCGAGGACGAAGACCTTGAGCGGGCAGCGGCGAACCTGGGAATCAACCTGTCCCGCAACGAATCCGCGTCTGTTGAGGACCTGGCTTAGCGACAACGCCGCAGCCAGCCTCTTTATTGGTAACTAAACCCGCAAGGGGAAAGGGAGTTACGTGCTCGACGTCAACTTCTTCGATGAACTCCGCATCGGCCTGGCCACCGCGGAGGACATCAGGCAATGGTCTTACGGCGAGGTCAAGAAGCCGGAGACGATCAACTACCGCACGCTGAAGCCGGAGAAGGACGGCCTGTTCTGCGAGAAGATCTTCGGACCGACTCGCGACTGGGAGTGCTACTGCGGCAAGTACAAGCGTGTCCGGTTCAAGGGCATCATCTGTGAGCGCTGTGGCGTCGAGGTGACCCGGGCCAAGGTGCGCCGCGAGCGGATGGGTCACATCGAGCTGGCGGCGCCGGTCACGCACATCTGGTACTTCAAGGGTGTGCCGAGCCGGCTGGGCTACCTGCTCGACCTGGCGCCGAAGGATCTCGAGAAGATCATCTACTTCGCCGCCTACGTCATCACCTCCGTCGACGAGGAGATGCGCCACAACGAGCTCTCCACGCTCGAGGCCGAAATGATGGTGGAGCGCAAGGCCATTGAGGACCAGCGCGACGCCGACCTGGAGGCTCGCGCGCAGAAGCTGGAGGCCGACCTGGCCGAGCTGGAGGCCGAGGGCGCCAAGGCCGACGCGCGCCGCAAGGTCCGTGACGGCGGTGAGCGCGAGATGCGTCAGCTGCGGGACCGGGCCCAGCGCGAGCTGGACCGGCTCGAGGAGATCTGGACCACCTTCACCAAGCTGGCTCCCAAGCAGCTGATCGTGGACGAGAACCTCTACCGCGAGCTGATCGACCGGTTCGGTGAGTACTTCACCGGCGCCATGGGTGCGGAGTCGATCCAGAAGCTGATCGAGAACTTCGACATCGACGCCGAGGCCGAGTCGCTGCGTGACGTCATCAAGAACGGCAAGGGGCAGAAGAAGCTTCGCGCCCTCAAGCGTCTGAAGGTCGTCGCGGCGTTCCAGCAGTCCGGCAACTCCCCGATGGGCATGGTGCTCGACGCGGTGCCGGTGATTCCGCCGGAGCTGCGCCCGATGGTGCAGCTCGACGGTGGCCGGTTCGCCACGTCGGACCTGAACGACCTGTACCGCCGGGTGATCAACCGGAACAACCGCCTCAAGAGGCTGATCGACCTCGGCGCGCCCGAGATCATCGTCAACAACGAGAAGCGGATGCTGCAGGAGTCGGTGGATGCGCTGTTCGACAACGGCCGCCGCGGCCGCCCGGTCACCGGGCCGGGTAACCGCCCGCTGAAGTCGCTGAGCGACCTGCTCAAGGGTAAGCAGGGCCGGTTCCGCCAGAACCTGCTCGGTAAGCGTGTCGACTACTCGGGCCGTTCGGTCATCGTGGTCGGTCCGCAGCTCAAGCTGCACCAGTGCGGTCTGCCCAAGCTGATGGCGCTGGAGCTGTTCAAGCCGTTCGTGATGAAGCGGCTGGTCGACCTCAACCACGCGCAGAACATCAAGAGCGCCAAGCGGATGGTGGAGCGTCAGCGTCCCCAGGTGTGGGATGTCCTCGAAGAGGTCATCGCCGAGCACCCGGTGCTGCTGAACCGCGCGCCCACCCTGCACCGGCTGGGTATCCAGGCCTTCGAACCAATGCTGGTGGAAGGCAAGGCGATCCAGCTGCACCCGCTGGTGTGTGAGGCGTTCAACGCCGACTTCGACGGTGACCAGATGGCGGTGCATCTGCCGCTGAGCGCCGAGGCGCAGGCCGAGGCCCGCATCCTGATGCTGTCGTCCAACAACATCCTGTCGCCCGCGTCGGGCCGCCCGCTGGCCATGCCGCGTCTGGACATGGTGACCGGTCTGTACTACCTCACCACCGAGGTTGACGGCGACAAGGGTGAGTTCAAGCCGGCCGCCAAGGACGAGCCTGAGGTCGGGGTGTACTCCTCGCCGGCCGAGGCGATCATGGCGTCCGACCGTGGCGTGCTGTCGGTGCGGGCCAAGATCAAGGTGCGGCTGACCCAGTTGCGCCCGCCCGCCGACATCGAGGCCGAGCTGTTCGGCGCCAACGGCTGGCAGCCGGGCGACGCCTGGATGGCCGAGACCACTTTGGGTCGTGTGCTTTTCAACGAACTGCTGCCGGTGGGCTACCCGTTCGTGAACAAGCAGATGCACAAGAAGGTGCAGGCGTCGATCATCAACGATCTGGCCGAGCGCTACCCGATGATCGTGGTCGCGCAGACCGTGGACAAGCTCAAGGACGCCGGTTTCTACTGGGCGACCCGCAGCGGTGTCACGGTCTCGATGGCCGACGTGCTCGTCCCGCCGCGGAAGAAGGAGATCCTCGATCAGTACGAGGAGCGGGCCGAGAAGGTCGAAAAGCAGTTCCAGCGTGGTGCTTTGAACCACGACGAGCGCAACGAGGCGCTGGTGGAGATCTGGAAGGAAGCCACCGACGAGGTCGGTCAGGCGCTGCGTGAGCACTACCCGGCCGACAACCCGATCATCACGATCGTGGACTCGGGCGCCACGGGTAACTTCACTCAGACCCGGACGCTGGCCGGCATGAAGGGTCTGGTGACCAACCCGAAGGGTGAGTTCATCCCGCGTCCGGTCAAGTCCTCGTTCCGTGAGGGCCTGACCGTGCTGGAGTACTTCATCAACACGCACGGCGCTCGAAAAGGCTTGGCCGACACCGCGTTGCGTACCGCTGACTCGGGTTACCTGACCCGTCGTCTGGTGGACGTCAGCCAGGACGTCATCGTCCGCGAGCACGACTGCGAGACCGAGCGGGGCATCATCGTCGAGCTGGCCGAGCGTCAGCCGGACGGCACCGTGATCCGCGACCCGTACATCGAAACCTCGGCGTACGCACGGACGCTGGGGGCCGACGCGGTCGACGAGGCCGGCAACGTTGTGGTTCCGCGTGGCGAGGACCTGGGTGACCCGGAGATCGAGGCCCTGCTGGCCGCGGGCATCACCTCGGTCAAGGTGCGCTCGGTGCTGACGTGCACCACCGGTACCGGTGTGTGTGCGACCTGTTACGGACGCTCCATGGCCACCGGGAAGCTGGTCGACATCGGCGAGGCCGTCGGTATCGTCGCGGCGCAGTCCATCGGTGAGCCCGGTACCCAGCTGACCATGCGTACCTTCCACCAGGGTGGTGTCGGTGAGGACATCACCGGCGGTCTGCCCCGCGTGCAGGAGCTGTTCGAGGCCCGCATCCCGCGCGGCAAGGCGCCGATCGCCGACGTCACCGGGCGGGTGCAGCTCGAGGAGGGCGAGCGCTTCTACAAGATCACCATCGTTCCCGACGACGGGAGCGAAGAGGTCGTGTACGACAAGCTCTCCAAGCGGCAGCGGCTGCGGGTCTTCAAGCACGAAGACGGTTCCGAGCGGGTGCTGTCCGACGGCGACCACGTCGAGGTGGGCCAGCAGCTGATGGAAGGCTCGGCCGACCCGCACGAGGTGCTGCGCGTGCAGGGCCCCCGCGAGGTGCAGATCCACCTGGTCCGCGAGGTCCAGGAGGTCTACCGCGCTCAGGGTGTGTCGATCCACGACAAGCACATCGAGGTGATCGTTCGCCAGATGCTGCGCCGCGTCACCATCATCGACTCGGGCTCGACGGAGTTCCTGCCCGGCTCGCTGATCGACCGTGCGGAGTTCGAGGCGGAGAACCGCCGGGTGGTGGCCGAGGGTGGCGAGCCCGCCGCCGGCCGTCCGGTACTGATGGGCATCACGAAGGCGAGCCTCGCCACCGATTCGTGGTTGAGTGCGGCGTCGTTCCAGGAGACCACGCGAGTGCTGACCGATGCGGCGATCAACTGCCGCAGCGACAAGCTCAACGGTCTGAAGGAGAACGTGATCATCGGAAAGCTGATCCCGGCCGGTACCGGTATCAACCGGTACCGCAACATCCAGGTGCAGCCGACCGAGGAGGCCCGGGCCGCCGCGTACACGATCCCGTCCTACGAGGATCAGTACTACAGCCCGGACTTCGGCCAGGCCACCGGCGCCGCGGTGCCGCTGGACGACTACGGCTACTCGGATTACCGGTAGTAAGCAACGAAAAAGCCCCGGGTTTTCGCCCGGGGCTTTTTCATGCCCGGCGCTCCCCGTGCTTGCCCCGCACTTACCGCGCCGAACGTGAAGGTAACTGCCCACTCGGCGACGAGCGTGAAACTAACTTCACGCCCGCGGTCGACGCTCGCGGCGTCGGCGCCCGTCACTAGACTGGCCGACGTGCTCATCGGTTCACACGTCCGCAACGACGACCCGCTGGCCGCCGCGCAAGCCGACGGCGCCGACGTGGTGCAGTTCTTCCTCGGCAACCCGCAGAGCTGGAAGAAGCCCAAACCCCGCGACGATGCCGAGGCGCTCAAGGCGGCTACCGTGCCGCTCTACGTCCATGCGCCGTACCTCATCAACGTCGCCTCGGCGAACAACCGCATCCGGATCCCGTCCCGCAAAATCTTGCAGGACACCTGCGATGCGGCCTCGGACATCAACGCGACGGCGGTCATCGTGCACGGCGGCCACGCCGACGACGACGACATGGAAGCCGGCTTCCAGCGGTGGGTCAAGGCACTGGACTACCTGGACACGGACGTGCCCGTGTATCTGGAAAACACCGCCGGCGGCGACCATGCAATGGCCCGCCATTTCGACACCATCGGCAAACTGTGGGACCACATCGGCGACAAGGGAATTGGCTTCTGCCTGGACACCTGTCACGCCTGGGCCGCCGGTGAGGCCCTGATCGATGCGGTCGATCGGATCAGGGCGATCACCGGACGCATCGATCTGGTGCACTGCAACGACTCGCGGGACGCGGCAGGCTCCGGGGCCGACCGGCACGCCAACTTCGGCACCGGCCAGATCGACCCGCAGCTGCTCGCCGCGGTAGTCAGGGCCGCCGATGCGCCGGTGATCTGCGAGACGGCCGACGAGGGCCGCAAGGACGACATCGCGTTTCTCCGCGAGCACGCCGAGGGCTGACCCACCCGACTGTTACACCTCTTGTGCAACCGTCGTGGAAATGTAACATTGGTGGCATGCCGGATACCCACGTCGTCACCAACCAGGTCCCGCCCCTGGACAACCACAACCCCGCCAGCTCCGCGGTGCTCATCGAGGCCCTGATCCGCGAGGGCGGACAGTGGGGCCTGGACGAGGTGAACGAGGTGGGCGCGCTGTCGGCCACCCAACAGGCGCAGCGGTGGGGCGAGCTCGCCGATCGCAACCGGCCTGTCCTGCACACCCACGACCGCAACGGACACCGCATCGACGAGGTCGAATACGACCCCGCCTACCACGAACTGATGCGCGCGGCGATCGCCCACGGCATGCACGCCGCGCCGTGGGCCGACGAGCGCCCGGGCGCGCACGTCGTCCGCGCCGCCAAAACATCGGTGTGGACCGTCGAGCCCGGCCACATCTGCCCGATCTCGATGACGTATGCCGTCGTTCCGGCGCTGCGGTTCAACCCGGAGCTGGCCAAGGTGTACGAGCCGCTGCTGACCAGCCGCGAATACGACCCGGAGCTCAGGCCGGCCACCACCAAGCCCGGCATCACCGCCGGCATGTCGATGACCGAGAAACAGGGCGGCTCCGACGTGCGTGCCGGCACCACCGAGGCGACCCCCAACGCCGACGGCACCTACAGCCTGACCGGTCACAAGTGGTTCACCTCGGCGCCGATGTGCGACATCTTCCTGGTGCTGGCCCAGGCGCCGGGCGGGCTGTCCTGCTTCCTGCTGCCCCGGGTGCTGCCCGACGGCACCCGCAACCGGATGTTCCTGCAGCGGCTCAAGGACAAGCTCGGCAACCACGCCAACGCGTCCAGCGAGGTCGAATACGACGGCGCGATCGCGTGGCTGGTGGGCGAGGAAGGGCGCGGCGTGCCCACCATCATCGAGATGGTGAATCTCACCCGGCTGGATTGCACGCTGGGCAGCGCCACCAGCATGCGCACCGGCCTGACCCGGGCGGTCTATCACGCCCAGCATCGAAAGGCGTTCGGCGCCTACCTGATCGACCAACCGCTGATGCGTAACGTGCTGGCCGACCTGGCCGTCGAGGCGGAGGCGGCAACCATGGTCGCGATGCGGATGGCCGGCGCCACCGACAAGGCGGTGCGCGGCGACCAACGAGAGGCGCTGCTGCGCCGGATCGGCCTGGCGGCGAGCAAGTACTGGGTGTGCAAGCGTTCCACGCCGCACGCCGCCGAGGCGCTGGAATGCCTGGGCGGCAACGGCTATGTGGAGGACTCCGGGATGCCGCGGCTGTACCGCGAGGCGCCGCTGATGGGGATCTGGGAGGGATCGGGCAACGTCAGCGCATTGGACACTTTGCGTGCCATGGCAACTCGCCCCGAATGCATCGAGGTGCTGTTCGACGAACTCGCCGAGGGCGCGGGTCAGGACCCGCGGCTGGCCGGCCATGTCGGTCGGCTGCGCGATCAGTTGGGCGACCTGGCGACCATCGCCTACCGCGGCCGCAAGGTGGCCGAAGACATCTGCCTGGCGCTGCAGGGCGCGCTGCTGGTTCGCCACGGCCACCCCGCCGTCGCGGAGGCCTTCCTGACCACCCGCCTCGACCGCCGCTGGGGCGGTGCGTTCGGCACCATGCCGGACGGTCTGGATCTCGCACCGATTCTCGAGCGTGCTCTAGTTAAGGGATGACCCACGCGATCAGGCCGGTCGACTTCGACAACCTCAAAACGATGACCTACCAGGTCACCGATCGGGTTGCGCGGATCACCTTCAACCGGCCGGACAAGGGCAACGCGATCGTCGCGGACACCCCGCTGGAGCTGTCGGCGTTGGTGGAACGCGCCGACCTCGACCCGAATGTGCACGTCATCCTGGTGTCCGGTCGCGGCGAGGGTTTCTGCGCGGGCTTCGACCTGAGTGCCTACGCCGATCGCACCGGCTCGGCCGGCGGCACCGGTGCGTATCAGGGCACCGTGCTGGACGGCAAGACCCAGGCGGTCAACCATCTTGCGGATCAGCCGTGGGACCCGATGATCGACTACCAGATGATGAGTCGCTTCGTGCGAGGCTTCTCCAGCCTCATGCACGCCGACAAGCCGACGGTGGTCAAGATCCACGGCTACTGCGTGGCCGGCGGCACCGACATCGCGCTGCACGCCGACCAGGTGATCGCGGCCGCCGACGCCAAGATCGGCTACCCGCCGACCCGAGTGTGGGGTGTGCCCGCGGCCGGCCTGTGGGCGCATCGGCTGGGCGACCAGCGCGCGAAAAGGCTGTTGTTCACCGGGGATTGCATCACCGGAAAACAGGCCGCCGAGTGGGGTTGGGCGGTCGAGGCGCCGGACCCGGCGGACCTGGACGAGCGCACCGAACGGCTGGTCCAGCGCATCGCCGCGGTGCCGGTCAACCAGCTGATCATGGTCAAACTCGCGCTGAATTCCGCTCTGCTGCAACAGGGTGTGGCGACCAGCCGGATGGTCAGCACGGTGTTCGACGGCGTGGCCCGGCACACGCCCGAGGGCCACGCCTTCGTCGCCGACGCGGTCGAGCACGGCTTCCGAGAGGCGGTGCGGCATCGCGACGAACCGTTCGGTGACCACGGCCGCCGCGCGTCCGGAGTGTAGCTATGCCGGACATGACGGCGCGGTCGGTGGTGCTCAGCGTGCTGCTCGGTGCGCACCCCGCGCACGCGCGCGCCAACGAATTGATCAGGCTCACTTCCGATTTCGGTATCAAGGAGTCGACGCTGCGGGTGGCGCTGACCCGCATGGTCGGTGCCGGTGACCTGATCCGCAGCGCCGACGGCTACCGGCTCTCGGATCGCCTGCTGGCCCGTCAGCGGCGCCAGGACGATGCCATCGACCCGCGCCTGCATCCGTGGAACGGCGAGTGGGTCACGCTCGTGGTGACCGGCGTGGGAAAGGACGCCCGCACCCGCGCGGCGCTGCGAACCACCTTGCACGACAAGCGTTTCGGCGAACTCCGCGAAGGGGTGTGGATGCGCCCCGACAACATCGAGGGCGAGCCCGGCCCCGAGGTCACCGCGCAGGCCAGGGTGCTGCGGGCGCGCGACGACGACCCAGCCGAGCTGGCCGCGCAGCTGTGGGACCTGCCCGCCTGGGCCCAGACCGGCCAGCGGCTGCTCGACGAGATGGCCGCAGCGCCAGACATTCCCGGCCGTTTCCTGGTGGCAGCGGCGACGGTGCGCCACCTGCTCACCGATCCGGTGCTGCCCGACGAGCTGCTGCCGGACGACTGGCCGGGCGCCCGGTTGCGGGCGGCCTATCACGACTTCGCCGCTGAGCTGCTGGCGCGGCGCGAACCACTATTTGCGGAGGCGACATGACTGCACCGGTGCGTATCGAGCGCAACGGCCCGGTGACGACGGTGATCATCGACCGGCCGGCCGCGCGCAACGCGGTCAACCGCCCGACCGCCGCCGCGCTGCACGCCGCGTTCGAGGAGTTCGACCGCGACGACACCGCGTCGGTGGCCGTGCTGTGGGGCGAGGGCGGAACCTTCTGTGCCGGAGCGGATTTGAAGGCCTTCGGCACACCCGACGCCAACGCCGTGCATCGCACCGGCCCCGGGCCGATGGGCCCGACACGGATGGTGCTGTCCAAACCCGTCATCGCCGCGGTCAGCGGCTATGCCGTCGCCGGCGGCCTGGAACTGGCCGTCTGGTGCGACCTGCGGGTGGCCGAGGAGGACGCCGTGTTCGGCGTGTTCTGCCGGCGCTGGGGCGTCCCCCTGATCGACGGCGGCACCGTCCGGCTGCCGCGGCTGATCGGGCACAGCCGCGCGATGGACATGATCCTCACCGGCCGCGCGGTGGCCGCGGACGAAGCTCTGGCCATCGGATTGGCGAATCGGGTTGTCCCCAAAGGGCAGGCGCGCCAAGCCGCCGAGGAACTCGCGGCGCAGTTGGCGGCCCTGCCCCAGCAGTGCCTGCGTTCCGACCGGCTCTCGGCGCTACACCAATGGGGCACAACGGAATCCGACGCGCTCGATTTCGAATTCGCCAGCATCTCCCGGGTGGCGGCGGAGGCGAACGAAGGAGCCGGACGCTTCGCGGCGGGCGCGGGACGGCACGGGGCGCCGGCCGGCTAGTTGCGGGACGGCGCCGGCCGCGTCCGGTCAGCTGCCCTTGTTGATCGTGTTGCTCTGGCCGATCTTGTCGACCTTGGGGTCACCGTCCTTGTAGGTGATGGTGTTGTTCATCCCCAGCACGGTGATTCGGGTGTTGACCTTGTCGAGGGTGATCTTGTTGTTGGTGCCGGTGACGGTGGCCGTCTCGCAGGTACCGGTGATGGTCAGGGTGTTGTCCGAGCCGCCGACGTTCAGCGACTTGCCGCTGGCGCAGTCAAGGGTGGTGGTGGTGCCCATCGATCCGTAATTGATCGTGTTCCCGATCTCGATGGACGCGGTGGTGCTCGCCCCGCCGGTCGTCGGCGCGGCGCCGGCGCTGGTCGTCGCGCTGCTCTTGGTCGTGGTGGTGGTCGTCGAAGATCCCGCCGGCGGGTTGGCCGTCGAGCTGCAGCCGGCCAGCATCAGGGCTGCGGCGGCCGGCGCCACGGCCAGCACGGCCAGGCGCAGCGAGCGGTCACGAAGGTAGGCGGGCATGGTTCCTCGATTCTGGATCGGATGATGTTGTGCTGCGGTGGTTTAGCCCGGCACCTGCTGGAGCCGGTTGGTCATGCCGAGCTCGCGGCCGCGGTCCCACAGGGCCGGCTGACCGCTCTTGTAGAACACCGTCTGGTTGTAGCCGTACACGGTGATGTCGTGCGATACGGAGTCGGCGATGACGGTGTTCGACGAGCCCATCACCGTCACGGCGTAGCAGTTGCCCAGCGCGGTGACGTTGATTCCGGTGCCGTTGACCATCAGCGTGGCGTCGTTGCAGTCGATCGTCTGCTCGATGTCCTGCCCGACGATGTGGGTGTCGCCGTTCTTGGCCCGCGCAACCGGCGGTGCGGCGGCGGTGGCGACGAGGGCGACGACGCAGGTGGCCAGGGACCCGGCGACAGTCGTCCACTTCACTGCGGGGCCCCCTTTGGACGGGTCGGCTGCTCGAAACGAGGCAAGCATGACATTACGTGCATTTGCCACCCCGGTGGGGAGAGTTTATTTCCCTTTGCCGGACGGTCAGACCCCCGCCGGGGCGATTAATTCGCCGGCGGGCGTCAACTAGAGTCATTAGTCAACCGCAACCCGTTCAAGCAATCGAAGGGCGACCTGCCATGGCAGCTCCACCGGACCCGCCATCGGCGGCCGGACGCCAACGCGCGGGGCGGCCCGCCTCCCGTCCGGCCAAGCTGAGCCGGGACGCGATCATCGACGGCGCCCTGACGTTCCTCGATCGCGAGGGCTGGGACGCCCTGACCATCAATGCGCTGGCGATGCAGTTGGGCACCAAGGGACCGTCGCTGTACAACCACGTCGACAGCCTGGAAGACCTGCGGCGCGCGGTGCGGATCCGCGTGATCGACGACATCATCACGATGCTCAACCGGGTCGGCGAGGGCCGCGCCCGCGACGACGCGGTGCTGGTGATGGCGGGCGCCTATCGCAGCTACGCCCACCACCACCCCGGTCGCTACTCGGCCTTCACCCGGATGCCGTTCGGCGGTGACGATCCCGAGTACACGGCCGCGACCCGCGGCGCGGCCGCACCGGTGATCGCCGTGTTGTCCTCGTACGGGCTGGACGGCGAGGCGGCCTTCCACGCGTCGCTGGAGTTCTGGTCCGCCCTGCACGGCTTCGTGTTGCTGGAGATGACCGGGGTGATGGACGACATCGACACCGACGCGTTGTTCTCCGAGATGGTGCTGCGGCTGGCGGCGGGTATGGAAAGGCGCACCGCCGCCGACGGTGCCCGCTACTAATGCAACGTGGCGACCCACTACCAGCGCCGCCGTCGCTTTGACCTGCGAGACCGGCGGCGGGTATTGTGGTTCCTCGTGCCTGGCGGCTTACGGCGCCTGACCGTAAGGAAGTGGATGCCGGGCGAATCCGCGTGTCCACGAAGCATCGGACCTTCTCCGGTGCGCAGCGCATGCGACACACCCGGACGCGGGGTGAAGCGGCCGGACATAACTGCAGTACACAGACTTGAGAACGCTAGAAGTATGCCGAACACGAACACAGAAAGCCGGTAGATGCCAACCATTCAGCAGCTGGTCCGCAAGGGTCGCCGCGACAAGGTCGCCAAGGTCAAGACCGCGGCCCTGAAGGGCAGCCCGCAGCGCCGTGGCGTATGCACCCGCGTGTACACCACCACCCCGAAAAAGCCGAACTCGGCGCTTCGGAAGGTCGCCCGCGTGAAGCTGACGAGCCAGGTTGAGGTCACCGCCTACATCCCCGGCGAGGGCCACAACCTGCAGGAGCACTCGATGGTGCTGGTGCGTGGTGGTCGAGTCAAGGACCTGCCCGGTGTCCGGTACAAGATCATCCGCGGTTCGCTCGACACCCAGGGTGTCAAGAACCGCAAGCAGGCTCGCAGCCGTTACGGCGCCAAGAAGGAGAAGAGCTGATGCCGCGCAAGGGGCCCGCGCCGAAGCGTCCGTTGGTCAACGACCCGGTCTATGGGTCGCAGCTGGTGACGCAGCTGGTGAACAAAGTTCTGCTGGACGGGAAGAAATCGTTGGCCGAACGCATTGTTTATGGAGCGCTTGAAAACGCCCGGGAAAAGACAGGTACCGACCCGGTGATCACGCTCAAGCGCGCAATGGACAACGTCAAGCCCTCCCTCGAGGTGCGCAGCCGCCGCGTCGGTGGCGCTACGTACCAGGTCCCCGTCGAGGTGCGTCCGGATCGCTCCGTGACGCTGGCCCTGCGTTGGTTGGTCAGCTTTTCCAAGCAGCGCCGCGAAAAGACCATGGTCGAGCGGCTGGCCAACGAGATCCTGGACGCCAGCAATGGCCTCGGCGCCGCCGTCAAGCGGCGCGAGGACACCCACAAGATGGCCGAGGCCAACCGCGCCTTCGCGCACTATCGCTGGTAGGGGCCGCAACGGCGCCGTCGGCAGAGTGGCCGGGCGCAAACCGACAGCGAACTAATCAAGCAATCGAAAGAGTGGGAAGACTTCTGTGGCACAGAAGGACGTTCTGACCGACCTGACCAAGGTCCGCAACATCGGCATCATGGCGCACATCGATGCCGGCAAGACGACGACGACCGAGCGCATCCTCTACTACACCGGTATCAGCTACAAGATCGGTGAGGTGCACGACGGCGCTGCCACCATGGACTGGATGGAGCAGGAGCAGGAGCGGGGGATCACCATCACCTCCGCCGCCACCACCTGCTTCTGGAACGACAACCAGATCAACATCATCGACACCCCGGGCCACGTCGACTTCACCGTCGAGGTGGAGCGCAGCCTGCGCGTGCTCGACGGCGCCGTCGCCGTGTTCGACGGCAAGGAAGGTGTCGAGCCGCAGTCCGAGCAGGTGTGGCGGCAGGCCGACAAGTACGACGTCCCCCGCATCTGCTTCGTCAACAAGATGGACAAGATCGGCGCGGACTTCTACTTCTCGGTGCGCACCATGGAGGAGCGCCTGGGCGCCAACGTCATCCCGATCCAGATCCCCGTCGGCTCCGAGGGTGACTTCGAGGGCGTCGTCGACCTGGTCGAGATGAAGGCCAAGGTCTGGAGCGCGGAGGCCAAGCTCGGCGAGAAGTACGACGTCTTGGACTTATCTAGCCTCCCGGCCGACCTGCAGGAGAAGGCCGACGAGTACCGCACCAAGCTGCTCGAGGCCGTCGCCGAGACGGACGAGGCCCTGCTGGACAAGTACCTCGGTGGGGAAGAACTGTCCGTCGACGAGATCAAGGGCGCGATCCGCAAGCTGACCATCAGCTCCGAGGCGTACCCGGTGCTGTGCGGCAGCGCGTTCAAGAACAAGGGCGTTCAGCCCATGCTCGACGCGGTCATCGACTACCTGCCGTCGCCGCTGGACGTTCCGCCCGCTGAGGGTCACGTCCCCGGCAAGGAGGACGAGCTGATCACGCGCAAGCCGTCGACGGACGAGCCGTTCTCGGCGCTGGCGTTCAAGGTCGCCACGCACCCGTTCTTCGGCAAGCTGACCTACGTCCGGGTGTACTCGGGCAAGGTTGACTCCGGCTCGCAGGTCATCAACTCCACGAAGGGCAAGAAGGAGCGGCTGGGCAAGCTGTTCCAGATGCACTCCAACAAGGAGAACCCGGTGGAGACGGCGTCGGCCGGCCACATCTACGCGGTGATCGGGCTCAAGGACACCACCACCGGTGACACCCTGAGCGACCCGAACCAGCAGATCGTGCTGGAGTCGATGACCTTCCCCGACCCGGTCATCGAGGTGGCCATCGAGCCCAAGACCAAGAGCGACCAGGAGAAGCTGTCCCTGTCGATCCAGAAACTGGCCGAAGAGGACCCGACGTTCAAGGTGCACTTGGATCAGGAGACCGGCCAGACCGTGATCGGCGGCATGGGCGAGCTGCACCTGGACATCCTGGTGGACCGGATGCGCCGCGAGTTCAAGGTCGAGGCCAACGTCGGCAAGCCGCAGGTGGCCTACAAGGAGACCATCAAGCGGGCCGCGCAGAACGTCGAGTTCACCCACAAGAAGCAGACGGGCGGCTCTGGCCAGTTCGCCAAGGTGATCATCAACCTGGAACCGTTCGTCGGTGAAGACGGCGCGACCTACGAGTTCGAGAACAAGGTCACCGGTGGACGCATCCCGCGTGAGTACATCCCGTCGGTGGACGCCGGGGCCCAGGACGCGATGCAGTACGGCGTGCTGGCCGGCTATCCGCTGGTGAACTTGAAGGTCACCTTGCTCGACGGCGCCTTCCACGAGGTCGACTCGTCGGAGATGGCGTTCAAGATCGCCGGATCCCAGGTGCTGAAAAAGGCTGCGCAGCAAGCACAGCCGGTCATTCTGGAACCGATCATGGCCGTCGAGGTCACCACGCCCGAGGACTACATGGGCGACGTGATCGGCGACTTGAACTCCCGCCGTGGCCAGATCCAGGCCATGGAGGAGCGGAGCGGTGCGCGCGTGGTCAAGGCGCACGTGCCGCTGTCGGAGATGTTCGGCTACGTCGGCGACCTGCGGTCCAAGACCCAAGGCCGGGCGAACTACTCCATGGTCTTCGACTCCTACGCCGAAGTGCCGGCGAACGTGTCCAAGGAGATCATCGCGAAGGCGACGGGCCAGTAAGCCTCAGGCCGGAGTAATCTTGCCGGGTCATTGGCATGCCTTGGGCGCGGCACAACTGAAAACACCAACACTGCTTTAACAAGCACCAACTAGTCCAGGAGGACACAGAAGTGGCGAAGGCGAAGTTCGAGCGGACGAAGCCGCACGTCAACATCGGGACCATTGGTCACGTTGACCACGGCAAGACCACGCTGACCGCGGCTATCACCAAGGTTCTGCATGACAAGTACCCCAACCTGAACGAGTCCCGCGCGTTCGATCAGATCGACAACGCTCCCGAGGAGCGTCAGCGCGGTATCACGATCAACATCTCCCACGTGGAGTACCAGACCGAGAAGCGTCACTACGCCCACGTGGACGCCCCGGGTCACGCCGACTACATCAAGAACATGATCACCGGTGCGGCCCAGATGGACGGCGCCATCCTGGTGGTCGCCGCCACCGACGGCCCGATGCCGCAGACCCGTGAGCACGTGCTGCTGGCCCGTCAGGTCGGCGTGCCCTACATCCTGGTCGCGCTGAACAAGGCCGACATGGTCGACGACGAGGAGCTGCTCGAGCTCGTCGAGATGGAGGTCCGCGAACTGCTGGCCGCCCAGGAGTTCGACGAGGACGCCCCGGTCGTGCGCGTCTCGGCGCTCAAGGCGCTCGAGGGCGACGCCAAGTGGGTCGAGTCCGTCGAGCAGCTGATGGATGCCGTCGACGAGTCGATCCCGGACCCGGTCCGCGAGACGGAGAAGCCGTTCCTGATGCCCGTCGAGGACGTCTTCACCATCACCGGTCGTGGCACCGTGGTGACCGGTCGCGTCGAGCGCGGCATCATCAACGTCAACGAAGAGGTCGAGATCGTCGGTATCAAGCCGACCAGCACCAAGACCACCGTCACCGGTGTGGAGATGTTCCGCAAGCTGCTCGACCAGGGTCAGGCCGGCGACAACGTCGGGCTGTTGCTGCGCGGTATCAAGCGTGAGGACGTCGAGCGCGGTCAGGTCGTGACCAAGCCCGGCACCACCACCCCGCACACCGAGTTCGAGGGCCAGGTCTACATCCTGTCCAAGGACGAGGGTGGCCGGCACACGCCGTTCTTCAACAACTACCGTCCGCAGTTCTACTTCCGGACCACCGACGTGACCGGTGTGGTGACGCTGCCGGAGGGCACCGAAATGGTGATGCCCGGTGACAACACCAACATCTCGGTGAAGCTGATCCAGCCCGTCGCCATGGACGACGGTCTGCGGTTCGCGATCCGTGAGGGTGGCCGCACCGTCGGCGCCGGCCGGGTCGTCAAGATCATCAAGTAGTTCGAACCACCGCAAAGCCCGGATTGCCGACTCGGCAATCCGGGCTTTGTGTTCGGGCCCGCCCCCGCCCGGAGCAACGCGCGGAGAAAACATGCGGCGGCGGCGACGCCTGGTTTAGGATTTACTCACAATTCTCCTGACCGTCGCGTTGCGGGAGGTGCCGATGTCGTTCGTTCAAGCGACGCCCGAATTCGTCGCGGCTGCCGCCGGGGATTTAGCCAGGATCGGGTCGACGATCAGTTCTGCCAACACCGCCGCATTCGGTCCGACATCGAGCGTGCTGGCCCCCGGCGCCGACGAGGTGTCCGTGAGCATCGCCGCACTTTTCGACGCACACTCCCAGGTCTATCAGGCGCTCAGCGCCCAGGCGGCCGCGTTCCACAGCCAGTTCGTGCAGCTGATGAACGGCGGCGCGGCGCAATATGCCTTCGCCGAGGCCGCCAACACGTCGCCGCTGCAGACCGCGGCGGGCCCGGCGTCGATGGCCGCGCAGGTGCCGGCGGTGAGCGCCGGCGCCGTGGGTACATCCGCTCCGACCGCGCCCGCGGGACCGCTGGCCGCGGCGGTGGCACCTGCCGCGGCCGCGGTGACTCCCGCACCGGCCGGCACGCCGGTCGCGGCGGCGCCGGCGGGATCGGCGACGCTGGCCTCGGCCACCACGCCGGCCGGCGCGGCGCGGGTGGCGATGCCGGCCTATGCTCCGGCCAGTTCGCCGGCCCCCGTCCAACCGCTGCCTTCGACGCCGGGCGGCACCCCCGTGGCGCCGATGCAGACCGCGGTGCCGACGCAGACCGCTCCGGCCCCGACGATGCCGGTGTCGGCGCGAACCGCTCCACCCGCCGCGGCGCAGCCGGCACACCCGGCACAACCGGCCGGCGCCCCGGTCAAGCGGGTGCCGATCGTGCCTTCCGAACCGGTATAGGCGACCGGACCCCGAGGAGGGGCAGGTGTTAGCGCGCTACCTGAAGGCTCAGTTGGTCGTCTTGCTGTGCGGCGGGCTGGTCGGACCGATCTTCTTGATCGTGTACTTCACGCTCGGGCTCGACAGTCTGCTGCGGTGGATGTTCTACGCCGGCCTGCTGATCACCGTTGCCGACGTGTTGGTCGCGCTGGCGTTGGCGAATTACGGGGCCAAGTCGTCGGCCAAGGTGGCCGCGCTCGAGCAGAACGGGGTGCTGGCGCTCGCCGGAATCACCGGGATCACCGAGACGGGGACATGGGTGAACAACCAGCAGGTGGTCAAGGTGCACCTGCACATCGCCGGTCCCGGGCTGCTGCCGTTCGACAGCGAGGACCGGGTGATCGCCAGCGTCACCCGGCTGGGTAACCTCAACGCCCGCAAGGTGGTGGTCCTGGTCAACCCCACCACCAGTGAATACCGGATCGACTGGGAGCGAAGCGCTTTGGTCAACGGCCTGGTGCCCGCGCAGTTCACGGTGGCCGAGGACAACAAGACCTATGACCTCAGCGGGCAGGCGGGCCCGTTGATGGAGATCCTGCAGATCCTCAAGGCCAACAACATCGCGCTCAACCAGATGGTCGACATCCGGTCGAACCCGGCGCTGCGGGCCCAGATCCAGGCGGTGGTGCGCCGGGCGGTCGACCAGCAGGCCCCGGCCGCGCAGCCGGCCCAGGTCGTCACCTCGCCGGAAGCGTCGATCGCGACGCGACTGCAGGAGCTGACGAACCTGCACGCCAGCGGGGCGTTGACCGACGCCGAGTACACCAGCCGGCGGGCGGCGATCATCGCCGAAATCTGACCAGCCCGGTCACCAACACCGGGTGAATTAGAACACGTTTCAGTTGCGCTGCTAGCCTGGCTTGGTCTATCGGCGGTCGAAGGGGTTACAGGTGGCTGGACAGGCCGGATCACTGCAGGGACGGGTCGCATTCATCACCGGGGCCGCCCGTGGACAGGGGCGCTCGCACGCCGTGCGGCTGGCCCGGGAGGGCGCCGACATCATCGCGCTGGACATCTGCGCCGCGGCGTCGGCCAGCGTGACGTACCCGCCGGCCAGCCGCGAAGACCTCGACGAGACCGCCCGCCTGGTGGAGAACGAGGGACGCAAGGTCCTGACCCGCGAGGTCGACGTCCGCGACGACGCCGCGTTGCGGGATTTGGTGGCCGACGGGATCGAGCAGTTCGGCCGGCTCGACATCGTGGTGGCCAACGCCGGGGTGCTGAGCTGGGGCCGCGTCTGGGAGCTCACCGACGAGCAGTGGGACACGGTCATCGGCGTCAATCTGACCGGCACCTGGCGCACGCTGCGCGCCGCCGTCCCCGCCATGATCGAGGCGGGCAACGGCGGATCCATCGTGGTGGTCAGCTCGTCGGCTGGGATCAAGGCCACGCCGGGCAACGGCCACTACTCGGCCAGCAAACACGGACTCACCGCGCTGACCAACACGCTCGCCATCGAGCTCGGCGAATTCGGCATCCGGGTCAACTCCATCCACCCGTATTCGGTGGACACCCCGATGATCGAACCCGAGGCGATGATGGAGATTTTCGCCAAACACCCCAGCTTCGTGCACAGCTTTCCGCCAATGCCGGTGCAGCCCAACGGTTTTATGACGGCCGACGAAGTGGCCGACGTGGTGGCCTGGCTCGCCGGCGACGGTTCGGGCACGCTGACGGGCACCCAGATCCCGGTGGATAAGGGCGCCCTAAAGTACTGACCGGCCATCGTGCTATGAACTCCACGTGAGTAGTGACGAAAGCGCCACCAACGGAATCGTGATCGTCGGCGGCGGACTGGCCGCCGCCCGCACCGCCGAGCAGCTGCGGCGCTCGGAGTACTCCGGGCCCATCACGATCGTGAGCGACGAGGTGCATCTGCCCTACGACCGCCCGCCACTGTCCAAAGAGGTGTTGCGCAAGGAGGTCGACGACACCGCGCTCAAACCGCGCGAGTGGTACGACGAGAACGGCATCACCCTGCGACTGGGGTCGGCCGCCACCAGCCTGGACACCGCGGCGCAGACGGTGACCCTCGACGACGGGACGACGCTGGGCTACGACGAACTCGTCATCGCCACCGGCCTGCTGCCGCGGCGCATCCCGGCGATCCCGGACCTCGAGGGCATCCGCGTGCTGCGGTCCTTCGACGAAAGCTTGGCGCTGCGCGAGCATGCGTCCGCGGCGCAGCGCGCCGTCGTCATCGGCGCCGGGTTCATCGGCTGCGAGGTGGCGGCCAGCCTGCGCAGCCTGGGCGTGGACGTGGTGCTGGTGGAGCCGCAGCCGACACCGCTGGCCGCGGTGCTCGGCGAGCAGATCGGCGAGCTGGTGGCCCGGCTGCACCGCGCCGAGGGTGTCGACGTCCGCCTCGGGGTCGGGGTGGCGGAGGTGCGCGGTGACTCCCGCGTCGAAACCGTGGTGTTGAGCGACGGCACCGAGCTGCCGGCCGACATCGTGGTCGTCGGCATCGGGTCGCGCCCGGCCACCGACTGGCTCGAGGGCAGCGGGGTCGAGGTCGACAGTGCCGATAGAGGCGTCATCTGCGACGAGGCCGGCCGCACCAGCGCACCGAACGTGTGGGCGCTCGGCGACGTCGCTTCGTGGCGCGACGCGACGGGACATCAAGGGCGCGTGGAACATTGGAGCAACGTGGCCGACCAGGCGCGTGCCGTGGTACCGGCGATGCTGGGCCAGGACGCACCTTCGGCGGTGGTCGTCCCGTACTTCTGGAGCGACCAGTACGACGTCAAGATCCAGTGCCTGGGCGAGCCGGCGGCCGGCGACATCGTCCACGTCGTCGAGGACGACGGCCGCAAGTTCCTGGCCTACTACGAACGCGACGGGGCCCTGGTCGGGGTGGTCGGTGGTGGAATGCCCGGCAAGGTCATGAAGGTCCGCGCCAAGATCGCCGCGGCGGTGCCCATCGCCGAAATACTGGGCTGAGGACGGCCTTTCCCGCCCGCTGCTAGCCGACTGCGGCCGCGTGCCGGTCGCTGGGGATCTCGGTATTGCGGATCACCGTGGCGAGCTGCTCGGCGATGCCCCGGGCGGTGACGATCGTCGACGCGGATCGGTGGGTGTGCGGGTTGCCCTGCGCGTCGGTGACCTGCGCTCCGGCCTCGCGGGCGATCAGGGTCCCAGCGGCGGTGTCCCACGGCTTGTTGGACATCATCACGCAGGCGTCCAGCGCGCCCTCGGCGACGAAGGCGAGGTCGAGGGTCGCCGCCCCGATCATCCGGATGCGCTCGACGCGGGGAACCAGCTCGGTGGTGAGCGCCAGCCGATGCTGATTGAGCCGGCCGGCGTCGTGGCCGACGGCGTAGTCGCCGAGGGACACGATGGCCCCGCTGAGGCTGTCGGTGGTGCTGGCGGCGATCCGTTGTCCGTTGACGAACGCCCCTTTGCCTTCGATGGCGTGGTAGGTCCTACCGAGCAGGGGAGCGTGGGTGATCGCCAGCACGGTGCGCCCGGCGTGCAGCAGGGCCAGCGATACCGCGCACAGCGGCAGGCCATGGACGAAATTGGACGTTCCGTCGATGGGGTCAAGAACCCAGAGCCACTCGGATGTTTCGATCTGCGGCTGTTGGTCGGACTCTTCGGCCAGCAGCGCGATATCGGGTGTGGTCTGGGCGAGGTAGTCGGCGATGTCGCGCTGAATTGCCAGGTCGACGTCGCTGACCGTGTCGCGGTCACCCTTGTGCTGCACCGAGCCCGGCTGCGATTTCTTGAGCATGGAGGAGCCGAGTTGTGTTGCTTGCCAAGCGATTTCGAAAAGTTCTTGCATTGTCTTCATGGGACAGGTCTGCCTCGCTTCCGGTGTTGGCGTGCGGTCGGCGTTTGTCGAGCATAAGGGATAAGTGATTTCGCGTCGCGCGCGCCCCGTCGCATGGATAAGCGAAAGAACTTAGACCATCAAGGGTTTCGCTCGGGCACCGCCGTATTCCCGCAGCGGCGCGGGCACTGTAGTCGGTGTCACAAAGTTGCCATCACCAGCAACGCCAAAGGCATTGCGCTGGAAACACGTAACTTCGAAACACAACGAATTTTGCTGTGCCGACATGTATCGGCGGCTCCTGTGCACCGCTTGCCGAGCTTGGCTACTGTCTGCAAGCGAACGACGTTGGGGCACCGCTACGGGCCGCCGCTGAATCGTCGTTCTCTCCCAGATAATTCCGGTAACCAACTTGAGCAGGCAGGTGATTGCACGTGACAGTGATCGATGAGATTTACAGCTCGCCCGGCGCGATTCCGACCGTCGCACTCAATGACGAGGCAAAGATGCCCGTACTCGGCTTGGGGGTGGCCAAGTTGTCCGATGAGGAAACGGAAAGCTCGGTGGTCGCGGCGCTGGAGGCCGGCTGTCGCCTCATCGACACCGCCGCCTCGTACGGCAATGAGGAAGCCGTCGGGCGCGCTATCGCCGCCTCCGGCATCCCTCGCGAGGAGTTGTTCGTCGCCACCAAGCTGGGTACCTCGAAGCAGGGCTTCCACACCGCCCAGGAGTCATGCAAGGCGAGCCTGGACCGACTCGGGCTGGACTACCTCGACCTCTACCTGATCCACTGGCCGGCGCCGAAGCTGGGCAAGTATGTGGAGAGTTTCGAGGGCATGAAGGTGGCCCGCGACGAGGGGCACGTCCGCTCGATCGGCGTCTGCAACTTCACCGAGGAGCTGCTGGCCACGGTCATCGAGGAAACCGACGAGGTGCCCGCGGTGAATCAGGTCGAGCTGCACCCGCGGCTGAACCAGGCCGAGTTGCGCCAGGCCCACGCCCAGCACGACGTGACCACGCAGTCCTACAGCCCGCTGGGCGTCGGGCGACTGATCGAGGAGCCGGTGGTGACGTCGATCGCCGCCGAGTACGGCCGCACGCCCGCGCAGGTGCTGGTCCGGTGGAACCTGCAGTTGGACAACGTCGTGGTCTCGCGGTCGTCCAAGCCCGAACGTGTCGCGCAGAACCTGGACGTGTTCGACTTCACCCTCGAGCCCGAGCACATGGAGGCCATCGAAGGATTGCACGACGGCACCCGGGTGCTGCACGATCCGATGACCTTCATGGGCACCTGATCTCGGAATCGCCGGTTTACCGCCAGTCCACCGGCGGACCGTGCGGATGGCATTCGCCCAGCGTCCGCGGATCGCCGCCCGGCCAGCTGCGGGCCCGCACCGCGAACCTGATCGGTGCGCCGGGTCCGTCTCGCTCGGGCTCCATGGTCAGGTGGGCGAACGGCGCGCGCGCATCGGCCCGGGCGGCCAGGGCGTCCACGTGAGCGCGCACCGCGTCGCGTTCGTCGGCGGACAGATACTGCCAGGTGATCGAATGCCACAGGACGGTCAACGCCCCGTCGGCCGGCGTCAGGCCGGCGACGGCGTCGGCCGCCGTCCGGCGTTCCAGTGCCGCCGGGACCCGGCGGGCGACCTCGATGGCGCCGCGCAGTCGCGCCAGCCGGGCACCCTGGTCGGGCCAGACATAGCTCAGCACGGTCGTCTCCCCGTCGGCCTCGCCGACGTCGATGGGCGCGATGTCGTACCCGTGGCGCGCCACGATGCGCAACTCGCGCCGGGGCGGCAGCGCGCCGCGCCAGGCGTCGTCGATGGCCACCGGTGAGTCGGGCGGCCCCCACTGCCCACCGGCGAAGCCGTAGCGGTAGTGATCCGCGCGCAGGTTCAGCCCCGCACTTGATCCGATCTCGAAAAGCCTTATCGGCAAGCCTAATTCGCGGTTGATGTGCAACAGTCCGCCGATCAGGGCGGCCGATCGGCCCACCTCGTTGGTCTGCGGTGGCTGACCGAGCGCCGCTTGCAGCATGTCGACATGACCGGCGGCCACGTCCAGGATTTCCGGCCAGGCGGATTCGGCATGCCAGACACCCCCGGTGCTGGGGTAGTAGCGGCGCAGCTGCGCCGCCCGGCCGTCCAGCACCAGCCGGTGCAGACCGCCCAGCAACCGCAGCGGCACCGCGTCGCGCGACGGCGCGTCCTCGCGTCCGGACAAGACCGTCGCGAAGACACCGCCGGCTTCGACGTCGCGGGCCACCAGCTCGAACAGCTCGCCATACATCGGCGAGCCCGAGGAGGCGCAGAACCTGCCCTGTGACCGCAGGGTGTGCACCAGGTGCTGGGCGCTCACCTGTGCAGCCCGTCCAGCCCGGCGCCCACCACGTCGAACGCGTTGCCCAGGGCAACCGGCAACGGGACGGATTCATCGCTCAGCCAGTGTTCGTATGCCGACAACGCCACCCCCAGCATCGTCCAGGCGACGGTCTGAGGCAGCAGATCCGTCGTCTTGCAATCCAGCCGACGGGCCACGAACCCGGCGATCACCTCACGCCAGCCGGCATACATCGTCATCGAATACGCTTGCAGCTCAGCGGTTTGCAGGATCACTCGCATTCGCTGGCGGTGCCGCGCCATTTCGGATTCGTCAAAGGTGTTGAACGCCAACAGTGCAGCGCGCAGCGCATCACCGAGGCCCACGCCGGCGTCGACGGCCTCGAGCAGATCGCGCAGGTGGGCAAGGTGATTGTCGAAGTCGCCCCAGGGGATGGCGTTCTTGGACGCGTAATAACGGAACAGGGTGCGCCGCGAGATGCCGGCGGCCTGGGCGACATCGTCGACGCTCACGTCGGCGAAACCGCGGGCCGTGAACATGTCGATGGCGACGTCGGTGATGTGGTGCGGGGTGGTCGAGCGGCGCCTGCCCACCCGCGGCTGCGGCATCATCGGACCCGCCCTTCCATTTCGGCACTCGATGCCATATTCTGACGGCGAGTGTGACCCAGACCCCATCGTTGTCAAGACCGGACGAAAGGCAAGGCCCGTGGACCACGAGACCGAAACTGACACCCAACTCGTCACCGAGACCCTGGTCGAAGAGGTGTCCATCGACGGCATGTGCGGGGTCTACTGACCGTGCCCGCGCCCGCGCAGGCTCGGACGGCACCCCCCTTCGATCCTGATCGCGGCTGGCGACTGCACCCGCAGGTGGCGGTTCGGCCGGAACCGTTCGGCGCGCTGCTCTACCACTTCGGGACCCGAAAGCTGTCGTTTTTGAAGAACCGCACCATCCTCACCGTGGTGCAATCGCTGGCCGACCACCCCGACATCCGGTCCGCCTGCCGCGCGGCCGGGGTGGACGACGCCGCGCAGGCGCCCTATCTGCATGCGCTGGGGGTGCTCGTCGAGTCCAACATGTTGGTGCCCCGGAAGGACGATCAATGACAACAGCGGCCCCCGTCCCGCGGCTCATCGAGCAGTTCGAGCACGGGCTCGACGCGCCCATCTGCCTCACCTGGGAGCTGACGTACGCCTGCAACCTGGCCTGCGTGCACTGCCTGTCGTCGTCGGGCAAGCGGGACCCGCGCGAGCTGTCCACCCGCCAATGCATGGACATCATCGATGAGCTGGAACGCATGCAGGTGTTCTACGTCAACATCGGTGGCGGGGAACCCACTGTGCGCCCGGACTTTTGGGAACTGGTCGACTACGCGACCGCACACCACGTCGGTGTGAAGTTTTCCACCAACGGCGTCCGGATCACGCCCGAGGTCGCCGCGCGGCTGGCGGCCAGCGATTACGTCGACGTCCAGATCTCGCTGGACGGCGCCACCGCCGAGGTGAACGACGCCGTCCGCGGGCCAGGCTCGTTCGACATGGCGGTGCGCGCACTGCAGAATCTGTCCGCGGCCGGATTCAAAGACGCCAAGATCTCCGTGGTCGTCACCCGGCACAATGTCGACCAGCTCGACGAATTCGCCGCGCTGGCAAGCCGTTACGGCGCCACGTTGCGGATCACCCGGCTCCGCCCGTCCGGGCGCGGCGCCGACGTTTGGGAAGAGCTGCACCCCACCGCCGAGCAGCAGGTCCAGCTGTATGACTGGTTGGTCGCCAAGGGCGAGCGGGTGCTCACCGGCGACTCCTTCTTCCACCTGGCCCCGCTCGGCCAATCCGGCGCCCTGGCCGGCCTGAACATGTGCGGCGCGGGCCGCGTCGTGTGCCTGATCGACCCGGTGGGTGACGTCTACGCCTGCCCGTTCGCCATCCACGACCGCTTCCTGGCCGGAAATGTGTTGTCAGGTGGAGGGTTTGACAACGTGTGGAAAAACGCCCCGCTGTTCCGCGAGCTGCGCGAACCCCAGTCGGCGGGCGCCTGCGGCAGCTGCGGGCACTACGACAGCTGCCGGGGTGGATGCATGGCCGCCAAATTCTTCACCGGCCTGCCGCTGGACGGACCGGACCCCGAATGCGTCCAGGGCCACAGCGCGACCGCGCTGGCGCGCGACCGCGAGACGCCGCGCCCCCGGGCCGATCACTCCCGCGGCAAGCGCATCCGCCAACCGGTGCCGCTCACCCTGTCGCCGCGGCCGCCGGCGGTCACGCCGGCAATGCCGCCGGCCCGAATGTGCAACGAAAGCCCGGTGTAGCAATGGCCGACGCATGGTTTGAGACCGTCGCCATCGCCCAGCAACGCGCCAAGCGGCGGCTGCCGAAATCGGCCTATTCGTCGCTCATTTCGGCCAGCGAAAAGGGAGTCACCGTCTCCGACAACGTGGCGGCCTTCAGCGAACTAGGATTCGCCCCGCACGTAATCGGCGCGCAGGAGAAGCGCGACTTGTCCACAAGTGTTATGGGGCAGGACATTTCGCTGCCGGTACTGATCTCACCGACCGGCGTGCAGGCGGTGCATCCCGAAGGCGAGGTCGCCGTGGCGCGGGCTGCCGCCGCCCGCGGCACCGCCATGGGGCTGTCGTCGTTCGCCAGCAAGCCGATCGAAGAGGTCATCGCGGCGAACCCCAAGGTGTTCTTCCAGCTGTACTGGCTGGGTGACCGCGACGCGATCGCCGCCCGGGTCGAGCGTGCCCGCGCGGCCGGGGCGGTGGGGCTGATCGTCACCACCGACTGGAGTTTCTCGCACGGCCGGGACTGGGGCAGCCCGTCCATCCCGGAGCAGATGAACCTCAAAACGATCGTCAAGATGAGCCCGGAGGTCATCACCAAGCCGCGGTGGTTCCTGCAGTGGGCGAAGACCATGCGCCCGCCGGAGCTGCGGGTGCCCAACCAGGGCCGCCGCGGCGAGCCCGGGCCCCCCTTCTTCCAGGCGTACGGGGAGTGGATGGGCACGCCGCCGCCGACCTGGGAGGACATCGCCTGGCTCCGCGGACTGTGGGACGGGCCGTTCATGCTCAAGGGCGTGATGCGCGTCGATGACGCCAAAAGGGCGGTGGATGCCGGGGTTTCGGCCATCTCGGTGTCCAACCACGGAGGCAACAATCTGGACGGCACACCGGCCTCGATCCGCGCCCTGCCCGCGGTGGCCGCGGCCGTCGGCGATCAGATCGAGGTGCTCCTCGACGGTGGCATCCGGCGGGGGAGCGACGTCGTCAAGGCGGTGGCGCTGGGAGCGCGCGCGGTGATGATCGGCCGGGCCTACCTGTGGGGGCTGGCCGCGGCCGGCCAGCCGGGCGTGGAGAACGTGCTCGACATCTTGCGCGGCGGTATCGACTCGGCGCTGATGGGTTTGGGGCTCTCGTCGGTCCACGACCTCGGGCCGGACCACATTCTGGTGCCGCCCGGCTTCACCCGAGCGCTCGGCGTGCCGTCGGGCAACGCATAGCAAAAGCCCACCATCCAGGGCGAATATCTCCGGATTAAGTGACGCCTGCGCAAATCGTGATACGGGCGGTATAACCGTGACGGACGAGCCCATAATCCGAACGCCCAGTGAACGCCCTAAAAAAAACTTTTTTTCAAGCCTCAACAATTGGTGCACGCCAGGTGAATTCGTCCTACCATCACCGAGTGCCCGTACTCGGCGAATTGGGAGCCGCGACGTCGAGCCAGCTATCCAGCACGGCGGCGTCGGTATTGGTTCCATTGGGGTCGACCGAGCAACACGGCCCGCACCTGCCGCTGGACACCGACACCCGGATCGCGACCGCGGTCGCCGGCGGCGCGGCACCGCGCCTCGGGCACGACTGGCTGGTGGCACCGGCGATCGCCTACGGCGCCAGCGGCGAGCACCAGAGCTTCGCCGGAACGATCTCGCTCGGCACCGAGGCCTTGACACTGCTGCTGGTCGAGTACGGCAGGTCAGCGGCCGGCTGGGCCCGGCGCCTCGTGTTCGTCAACGGCCACGGCGGCAACGTCGCGGCGCTGAACAGCGCGGTGGCCCAGTTGCGCACCGAGGGCCGCGACGCCGGCTGGTCCCCCTGCCTGACCGCCGGCGGTGACGCCCACGCCGGCCATACCGAAACATCGGTGTTGCTGCACATCTCGCCGGCCGTCGTCCGGACCGATCAGTGGGTGGCCGGCAACACCGCCCCCCTGCCCGAGTTGCTCGGGTCGATGCGCCGCGGCGGAGTCGCGGCGGTCAGCGCGGTCGGCGTGCTGGGCGACCCGACCACCGCCACCGCCGCCGAGGGCAAGCGGATCTTCGCCGACATGGTCGACGGCTGTGTCCGCCGGGTGTCCCGGTGGCGCCCCGGGCCGGACGGGATGCTGAGGTGACCGCGCCCCGGCTGCCGGACGGGTTCGCCGTTCAGGTCGACCGCCGGGTGCGGGTGCTCGGCGACGGCTCGGCGCTGCTCGGCGGTTCGCCGACCCGGCTGCTGAAGCTGGCGCCCGCCGCCCGTGTCATGCTCTCCGATGGCCGGCTGAAGGTGCGTGACGACCTGTCCGCCCAGCTCGCCCGTACCCTGCTGGACGCCACCGTGGCGCATCCGCGACCCGCGGGCGGCCCGTCGCACCGTGACGTCACGGTGGTAATCCCGGTGCGGGACAACCTTTCTGGTGTGCGACGCCTGGTGAGCTCACTGCGCGGCCTGCGCGTCGTCGTGGTGGACGACGGCTCGTTCCCGCCGATCGAACCGGAAGACTTCGTCGGCGCGCACTGCGACATCGAGGTGCTGCGCCACCACCGCAGCAAGGGCCCGGCGGCGGCCCGCAACACCGGGCTGGCCGCTTGCCGGACGGACTTCGTCGCGTTCCTGGACTCCGACGTCGCACCGCGCCGGGGCTGGCTGGAAGCCCTCCTCGGCCACTTCTGCGATCCCACCGTCGCCCTGGTCGCGCCGCGCATCGTCGGCCTGTCGCACAGCGAGAACGTGGTGGCCCGCTACGAGGCGGTGCACTCGTCGCTGGACCTGGGGGAGCGCGAGGCTCCGGTGCTGCCGCACAGCACGGTGTCCTACGTGCCCAGCGCGGCGATCATCTGCCGGTGCTCGGCGATCCGCGAGGTCGGCGGGTTCGACGAGACCCTGCAGTCCGGCGAGGACGTCGACCTGTGCTGGCGGCTGATCGAGACGGGCGCTCGGCTGCGGTACGAGCCGATCGCGCTGGTCGCGCACGATCACCGCACCGAGTTGCGGGATTGGCTTGCGCGCAAAGCGTTTTACGGTGGTTCGGCGGCACCGCTGTCGGTGCGTCACCCGGACAAGACGGCGCCGGTGGTGATCTCCGGTTGGGCGCTGATGACGTGGATTCTGATGGCGTTCGGGTCCACGCTCTCGCGGCTGGCGTCCCTCGTGCTGGCCGTCCTGACCGGTCGCCGGATCGCCCGGGCCATGCGCAGCGCCGAGACGTCGATGACCGACGTCGCGATGATCGCGGGCCGTGGCCTGTGGTCGGCGGCGCTGCAGCTGGCGTCCGCGCTGTGCCGGCACTACTGGCCGCTGGCGCTGGTGGCCGCCACCATGTCGCGGCATTTCCGGCGGGTGGTGCTGGTCGCGGCCGTGATGGACGGGGTGGTCGACTGGCTTCGCCGGCGCGACGCCGTCAGTGACGACATCGAACCGATCGGGCTGCCGACCTACCTGGTGCTGAAGCGCGTCGACGACCTGGCGTACGGGCTCGGGTTGTGGTGGGGTGTGCTACGGGAGCGCAACGCGCGCGCCCTCAAACCCCAGATCCGGAGTTAACCACCACCTTGACCGCAGCCGCCTCGCACAGCGATGTGCTGATCGTCGGCGCCGGAAGTGCAGGATCGGTTGTCGCGGAACGTCTCTCCGCCGACCCGCGGTGCTTGGTGACCGTCCTGGAGGCGGGGCCGGCGCTCGACGACCCGGGGCTGCTCGCCCAGACCGCCAACGGGCTGCAATTGCCGATAGGCGTCGGCAGTCCGCTGGTCCGGCGCTATCAGACCCGCCTCACCGACGAGCCGGCCCGGCGGCATCCGCTGGTACGCGGGGCGACGGTGGGCGGATCGGGCGCGATCAACGGCGGTTACTTCTGCCGCGGGTTGCCGCGCGACTTCGACCGCCTGGCCGTGCCGGGCTGGGGCTGGTCCGACGTGCTGGACAGCTACCGCGCCATCGAGACCGACCTGGACTTCGACGGCCCCGCGCACGGCGACAGCGGTCCCATCCGGGTGCGCCGCACCCACGAGATGACCGGGACCACCGAGCGATTCATCGCTGCCGCCGAGCGCGCCGGATTCGGCTGGATCGCCGACCTCAACGACACTGCGCCAGAAGAAGTTTCGGGAATCGGCGCCGTCCCGCTCAACATCGTCGACGGCGTGCGGCGGGGCTCCGGCGCCGGATACCTGATCCCGGCGCTGGGCCGGCCGAACCTGGACCTACGTGCGCGGACCCGGGTGGCCCGGCTGCGCTTTGCCGGCACCGCCGCAGTAGGCGTCGACACGGTCGGCCCGCACGGTCGGACAACATTGACCGCCGACCGAATCGTGTTGTGTGCCGGCGCGATCGAAACTGCGCACCTGCTCATGGCCTCGGGTATCGGCGACGCGCCGATGCTGTCCGCCGCCGGTGTGCCGGTGGTGGCGCCGCTGCCGGTGGGCGCGTCGTTCAGCGATCATCCCGAGTGGGTGCTGCCCACCGACTGGACGGTGGCGCCCGCACGGCCGGTGCTCGAGGTGGTGCTCAGTACGGCCGATGACCTCGAGATACGGCCGTACACAGGCGGATTCGTGGCGATGACCGGCGACGGCACCGCCGGGCACGCCGACTGGCCGCACATCGGGGTGGCGCTGATGCGGCCACGCGCCCGGGGGCGGATGACGCTGGTTTCGGCCGATCCCGGCGTGGCGCCGCGCATCGAGCACCGCTACGACAGCGAGCCCGACGATGTCGCGGCGCTGCGCCGGGGCACCGAGCTGGCCCGCGAGTTGGCAGGCGGCACAACGGATGCCGCGTCGGCCGGGTGGTCGACCTCGCAACATCTGTGCGGCACCGCGCCGATGGGCGCCGACGGCGACCCGCACGCCGTCGTCGACTCCCGGTGCCGGGTGCTCGGCATCGACAACCTGTGGGTGATCGACGGCTCGATCCTGCCCGCGATCACCAGCCGCGGCCCGCACGCCACCATCGTGATGATCGGGCACCGGGCGGCGGAGTTCGTTCGGTGAACGGTGAACGCAGACAGTGGGCGGGCCGATGCGGTAACCGAAAGCATCGGTCCCGCAGCGGCCCGCCCGACGAGACGGCGGATATCATGCGGTCCACGTAGATGGCCACGACAAGTGGCTGTGCGCGCGCAGATCTGCGTCGCGCGAACAATGCGTCGCAATATTCGCGGACCGCACGACCGCCATCTCATTCTCCGATAGCCCGTGCTTGTCTGTTGTCCGTCACCTCCTTCCACCGAACTACGAAAGACGTTGGCACCGCGGAGGTGAGCGCTGCCGCGCCCACACGAGGGAGACCGGCCATCGGCCTCTGATGGCATGCTCGCGCGTCGAGCAGCCGATACGCGACGGCCTGGTGGAGACCAGGGTGGTCGCCCGGCGCCGGGCTCGCCGCGCCGCGGGCAACTCGTAGCCGGGGTAGCGAACCGGCACGCTCGGTCGCCGCAGGCGCATCCATTCGGCCTCCACGATCGCCGCCGCCGCACTGATCGCCGCGCATGCCGGCTCGACCACGCTCGTAATGCCCATCAACGCCACATCCACCTCGGGAGACAGAGATGATCTGTATCTGTCGATATACATCTCTGATACCAGAAACGACGGGCGGTTGCAAGCTCTCTCGGCGTCGTGGTGCGCGTTGAATGCTCTGTCGGGCAACGGCATTGGTCTTGGTTCGGGTGGCGCTCAGCGTCGCGACAGCAGCCGCCGCACCGGGCGTAGCTGGCGGCCGTCGCGGCCCGGGGCCCACAACCCGATCGCCACGGCGGCGACGGCGACGATCGCGGCCATCGTGACGGTGGAGGCGTGCAGGGCCGCCAGGAACGCCGACTTACTGATGTCGGCCAGCTGCCGCCCCTGCGGGCCGAGCCGGCCGGCGATCTCGACGGCCTTGGCCAGCGAGTCGGTGGCCTGGCCGCGGACCGGTGCGGGAAAGCCGGCCAGCCGGGGCGCAAGCTCGTGCGAGTAGCGGCCGGCCAGGATCGATCCGGCCACCGCGATGCCCAGCGCGCCGCCCATTTCGCGTGATGTGTCGTTCACGGCGGAGGCGACACCCTGCTTCTCGTCGGGAACCGCGCCCATGATCGCCGAAGTCGTCGGCGCGGTGCACATCCCGATGCCGGTGGCGAGAATCAGGGTGGGCCATGCGAATTCGAGATACGTCGAGTGCAGGTCCAGCCCGTACATGCACCCGAATCCGACCGCCATCAGCAGTGTGCCGACGAATAACACCAGCCGCAGGCCCAGTTTGGGCACGTACCAGAAGGACAGGGCCGAGAAGATGCCCAGCGGCACCATGAACGGTCCGAAGGCGATCGCCGTCGACAGCGCGGAGTAGCCCATGATCTGCTGCACGTATTGCATGCCGACATAGAAGAAGCCGAAGGTGGCGCCGAACAGGATGACGATCGCGGTCACCCCGGTGGCGAAATTGGGGTCGGCGAACAGCCGGACATCCAGCAGTGGTTGCCGGCCGCGCCGGGCCAGGCGGAACTCGAGGGCACCGAACGCCGCGGCGATCACCGCGCCGGCGACCAGCCCGCCCCACACCACCGGGTCGCTCCAGCCGCGCCCGGGCGCTTCCAGGATGGCGGCCACCGCGATGGCGACCGCCGCGCCGATCAGCACCGCCCCCAGCGCATCGACCCGTGGAGCTCCGGCGTCGCGTGACGAGGCGACGGTGCACGCGAGGACGAAAATCACCAGCCCGGCGATGCCCAGCGTCCAGAAGATGGCGTGCCAATCCCAAAAGCGAAGCAGCAAGCCAGAACCGAGCATGCCCAGCACGCCGCCGCAACCCGCCGTCCCGGCCCAGATGCCAACGGCCTTGGTGCGGTCGTCCTTGGGATAGGCCACCGTCAGCAGCGACAGTGTGGCGGGCATGACGAACGCGGCGCCGATCCCGGCCACCGCCCGGGCCGCGATGATCTGGGATGGGTTGTGCAGCAGCGCCGGTGCCATCGAGCCGACGGAGAACACCAGCAGCCCGATCAGCAGCGCGCCACGCCGCCCGTAGCGGTCACCGATCGCGCCGGCCGGCAGCAGCAGGCACGCCAGTGCCACGGTGTAGCCGTCGACGACCCAGTTCAGCTGCGATGCGGTGGCCGAGGTGGCCACCGCGAGGTCGCCCAGCGCGGTGTTCAGCGCGGTCATCGACGCCACCACCAGGGCCACGCCCATGCAGGCGACGGCCAGCGTCCAGTTTCGCGCCCGGAAGCTATCGCCGATGCCGATCCCGTCAGTACGCTGGTCAGTCCGGACCAGGGTTTCGATCATGCGGAGCGCCTCCTCGGGAGCGTGCGGATTTTCGAGACCATTAGTCTCGTAGGTAGACCAATAGTCTCGCTTTCAAACACGAGGAGGGGCGCAATTACCGCCGGAACATCCGATCCGCGCCCCGCGAGGTCGCGGGCCAGGCTGCTGGAAGCCGCCGTCACGCTGCTGCGTAGCGGAGGTCCCAGCGCGGTGACGGTCGACGCCGTCACCCGCACCGCCAACGTGGCCAGGGCGACCCTGTATCGACACTTCCCGAGCGGAAACGACTTACTGGCAGCGGCGTTCAACAGCCTGATCCCGGCGTCGCCTACCCCGCCGGCCGAGGGTTCGCTGCGCGACCGCCTGGTCGCGGTGGTGCTCGCCCAGGCCGAGTCCGTGGCCCAGGCCCCCACCATGATGACGGCCATGTCCTGGCTGGCGCTGGGGCGTGACCTGGACGGCCTGCCCGAGCCGCGGCACAGCCACAACGCCGACAGCGCGGCGATCATCACCCTGCGCGAGCGCATCGCCCAGCAGTACGCGGAGCCCTTCGACGCCATCTTCGACAGCCCGGAGGCCGCCGAGCTGGGGGAGGTGGACCGGTCGCGGGCGATCGCCCTGCTCATCGGGCCCCTGGTGCTGGGCCGGCTGTCCACGCTGCCCGATTTCGACTACCGCCAATGCGCGCTGGCGGCCGTCGACGGCTTCTTACATGTGCAGTGCGGCAGAGCCGGCGCAGACGATATCGAATCGGCGGGGGCCTAAGGCCCCGGCGACCCCGTCTCAAGGGCTTCCACCAGCGCGTTTACCCCGCGCCGGTACCGTCGGCAGCTCGGCCGCGGCGGATTCGGCCCCAGATCGCGGCCTAATTTTGTTGAGGCACGATCTTCAGGCATACTGTTCAGGTTGCCTTGAGCCGGGTTTGCGCCTGGTCGGGCATACGACCAGCGTTCAAACGAGCGCGTCCGGTCCCATCCTTTGAGAGCGACGAATTTCGATCGCGGATGAGGCTGCGTGAGGGTGACACACCCGACCGCGGGGGCCGGTGGACCACGACAGGTAAACAGCGGCGCAATATCCGGCGCAACGCTCGATCGGCCCAGAGTTGGCCGCCCGATCGGCGCGCCGGTGGCACTGAGGACATCGATTGATTGAGCCCGTTACCGGGCCTCAACAGGAGTGAGGGTAGGAGAAGCGTGGCGGGACAAAAGATCCGCATCAGGCTTAAGGCCTACGACCATGAGGCTATTGACGCGTCGGCGCGCAAGATCGTCGAGACCGTCGTCCGCACGGGTGCCAGTGTCGTAGGTCCGGTGCCGCTGCCGACTGAGAAGAACGTGTATTGCGTCATCCGCTCACCGCACAAGTACAAGGACTCGCGGGAGCACTTCGAGATGCGCACTCACAAGCGGCTGATCGACATCCTCGACCCGACGCCGAAGACCGTCGACGCGCTGATGCGCATCGACCTTCCGGCCAGTGTCGACGTCAACATCCAGTAGGAGATCCAGACTCATGGCAAGAAAAGGCATTCTGGGTACCAAGCTGGGCATGACGCAGGTGTTCGACGAGAACAACCGGGTTGTGCCGGTGACGGTCGTCAAGGCCGGCCCGAACGTGGTGACCCGGATTCGTACCCCCGAGCAGGACGGCTACAGCGCCGTGCAGCTGGCCTACGGCGAGATCAGTCCCCGCAAGGTCAACAAGCCGGTGACCGGTCAGTACGCCGCCGCGGGGGTTAACCCGCGCCGGTTCCTGGCCGAGCTGCGGCTGGACAACCCCGAGGCGGCCGCCGAGTACCAGGTCGGGCAGGAGCTGACGGCGGAGATCTTCGCCGACGGCGCCTACGTCGACGTCACGGGCACCTCCAAGGGCAAGGGTTTCGCCGGCACCATGAAGCGGCACGGCTTCCGTGGTCAGGGCGCCAGCCACGGTGCCCAGGCGGTGCACCGCCGCCCGGGTTCGATCGGTGGTTGCGCCACCCCCGCCCGGGTGTTCAAGGGCACCCGGATGTCGGGCCGGATGGGTAGCGATCGCGTGACCGTCCAGAACCTGTTGGTGCACAAGGTCGATACCGAGAACGGCGTGCTGCTGATCAAGGGCGCGGTCCCCGGCCGCACCGGTGGACTCGTCGTGGTCCGCAGCGCGGTCAAACGAGGTGAGAAGTGATGGCAGAAGGCTCCAAGACGCTCAAGATCGACGTCAAGACGCCGGACGGAAAGGTCGACGGCTCCATTGAGCTGCCGGCCGAATTGTTCGACGCCCCGGCCAATATCGCGCTGATGCACCAGGTCGTCACCGCGCAGCGGGCGGCGGCGCGTCAGGGCACGCACTCGACCAAGACGCGCGGCGACGTCAGCGGTGGTGGCCGTAAGCCGTACCGGCAGAAGGGAACCGGCCGGGCCCGACAGGGTTCGACGCGCGCCCCGCAGTTCACCGGCGGTGGCGTCGTGCACGGCCCCAAGCCGCGCGACTACAGCCAGCGCACCCCCAAGAAGATGATCGCCGCGGCATTGCGCGGCGCACTGTCCGACCGGGCGCGCAACGGTCGCATCCACGCGATCACCGAGCTGGTGTCGGGTCAGACTCCGTCCACCAAGAATGCCAAGGCGTTCCTGGGCACGCTGACCGACCGCAAGCAGCTGCTGGTCGTCATCGGCCGCAGCGACGAGGCCGGCGCCAAGAGCGTGCGCAACCTGCCCGGTGTGCACATCCTGGCCCCCGACCAGCTCAACACCTATGACGTGCTGCGCTCCGACGACGTGGTGTTCAGCGTTGAGGCGCTCAACGCCTACATCGCCGGTGCCAGCACCAGTTCTGCCGAGGAGGTTTCGGCGTAGATGGCGACCATCACTGACCCCCGCGACATCATTTTGGGCCCGGTCATCTCGGAGAAGTCCTATTCGCTGCTCGACGACAACGTGTACACGTTTGTGGTGCACCCCGATTCGAACAAGACGCAGATCAAGATCGCCATTGAGAAGATCTTCTCCGTCAAGGTCGCGTCGGTGAACACCGCCAACCGGCAAGGGAAGCGGAAGCGCACCAGGACCGGATTCGGCAAGCGCAAGAGCACCAAGCGGGCCATCGTCACGTTGGCGCCGGGTAGCAAGCCGATCGATCTGTTCGGGGCACCGGCGTAGCCGCCGCGAGAGGAAACCTGATTAGACATGGCAATTCGTAAGTACAAGCCGACGAGCCCGGGCCGTCGCGGCTCGAGCGTGTCCGATTTCTCCGAGGTGACTCGTTCCACCCCGGAGAAGTCGCTGGTGCGCCCGCTGCATGGTCACGGCGGGCGAAACGCGCACGGCCGCATCACCACCCGCCACAAGGGTGGCGGCCACAAGCGCGCCTACCGGGTGATCGACTTCCGGCGCAACGACAAAGACGGTGTGAACGCCAAGGTCGCGCACATCGAATACGACCCCAACCGCACCGCCAACATCGCGCTGCTGCACTTCCTGGACGGCGAGAAGCGCTACATCATTGCGCCGCAGGGACTTTCGCAGGGCGACGTGGTGGAGTGCGGCCCGAACGCGGACATCAAGCCGGGCAACAACCTGCCGTTGCGCAACATCCCGGCCGGTACCGTGATCCACGCCGTGGAACTGCGGCCGGGCGGCGGCGCCAAGCTGGCGCGGTCGGCCGGGTCGAGCATCCAGCTGCTCGGTAAAGAGGGCACCTACGCGTCGCTGCGCATGCCCAGCGGTGAGATCCGCCGCGTCGACGTGCGCTGCCGCGCCACCGTCGGCGAGGTGGGCAACGCCGAGCAGGCGAACATCAACTGGGGCAAGGCCGGCCGGATGCGGTGGAAGGGCAAGCGCCCTTCGGTCCGTGGTGTGGTGATGAACCCGGTGGACCACCCGCACGGTGGTGGTGAGGGTAAGACCTCCGGTGGTCGCCACCCGGTGAGCCCGTGGGGCAAGCCCGAGGGCCGCACCCGCCACCCGAACAAGGCCAGTAACAAGCTCATTGTCCGACGCCGGCGCACCGGCAAGAAGCACGGTCGCTAGGAAGTCAGGAGTAGCACATGCCACGCAGCCTGAAGAAGGGCCCGTTCGTCGACGGCCACCTGCTCAAGAAGGTGGACACGCAGAACGAGAAGAACACCAAACAGGTGATCAAGACATGGTCGCGGCGTTCGACGATCATTCCTGACTTCATCGGCCACACCTTCGCCGTCCACGACGGGCGCAAGCACGTCCCGGTGTTCGTCACCGAGGCGATGGTCGGCCACAAGCTTGGTGAATTCGCGCCCACCCGCACCTTCAAGGGACACATCAAGGACGACCGGAAGGCCAAACGGCGATGACCACAACGGAATTCCCCTCGGCGGTGGCCAAAGCACGTTTCGTGCGGGTGTCGCCGAGAAAGGCGCGCCGGGTGATCGACCTGGTGCGCGGCCGCTCGGTGGCCGACGCGCTGGACATCTTGCGCTGGGCGCCGCAGGCGGCCAGTGAGCCGGTGGCCAAGGTGATCGCCAGCGCCGCGGCCAACGCGCAGAACAACAACGGACTGGACCCGGCGACCCTGGTGGTCGCCACCGTCTACGCCGACGAGGGCCCCACCGCCAAACGCATCCGTCCGCGCGCCCAGGGCCGCGCGTTCCGGATCCGCAAGCGCACCAGCCACATCACGGTCGTGGTGGAAAGCCGGCCGGGCAAGGACCAGGGGTCGGCGAAGTCGACCCGGGCCCGTCGCGCCGAGGCCAGCAAGGCCGCCGCGAAGGCTGGACCCGGTTCGGGCGCCAAGAAAGCGCCGGCCAACAAGGCGCCCGCCAAGAAGGCCGCCACCAAGGCACCCGCGACGAAGGCCGCCCCGAAGGCCGAAGCCGAGACGTCTGAGACCTCTGACGCGAAGGGAGGCTCAGACTAGTGGGCCAGAAGATCAATCCGCACGGCTTCCGGCTGGGCATCACCACCGACTGGAAGTCACGCTGGTACGCCGACAAGCAGTACGCGGACTACGTGAAGGAAGACGTCGCGATCCGGCGGCTGCTCTCGACCGGCCTGGAGCGGGCCGGGATCGCCGACGTGGAGATCGAGCGCACCCGCGACCGGGTGCGGGTCGACATCCACACCGCGCGGCCCGGCATCGTCATCGGCCGTCGCGGCACCGAGGCCGACCGGATCCGTGCCGACCTGGAGAAGCTGACCGGCAAGCAGGTGCAGCTCAACATCCTCGAGGTCCGCAACCCGGAGTCGCAGGCGCAATTGGTGGCCCAGGGGGTCGCCGAGCAGCTGAGCAACCGCGTGGCGTTCCGCCGGGCGATGCGTAAGGCCATCCAGTCGGCGATGCGTCAGCCCAACGTCAAAGGCATCCGGGTGCAGTGCTCCGGCCGTCTCGGTGGTGCCGAGATGAGCCGCTCGGAGTTCTACCGCGAGGGCCGGGTGCCGCTGCACACCCTGCGTGCCGACATCGACTACGGCCTGTACGAAGCCAAGACCACCTTCGGCCGGATCGGCGTGAAGGTGTGGATCTACAAGGGCGACATCGTCGGCGGCAAGCGCGAATTGGCCGCCGCCGCTCCGGCGGGCGCCGAGCGTTCGCGCCGCGAGCGTCCGTCGGGCACCCGCCCGCGTCGTAGTGGCGCGTCGGGCACCACGGCCACCAGCACCGAAGCCGGCCGGGCGGCCGCGAGCGCCGAGGAGGCCGCACCCGCCGCCGCACCCGCTGCAGAACCACAAAGCACGGAGAGCTGAATCATGTTGATTCCCCGCAGGGTTAAACACCGTAAGCAACACCACCCCCGCCAGCGCGGTATCGCCAGCGGCGGCACGGCGGTGAACTTCGGCGACTACGGCATCCAGGCGCTCGAGCACGCCTACGTCACCAACCGGCAGATCGAGTCCGCTCGTATCGCCATCAACCGGCACATCAAGCGTGGCGGCAAGGTGTGGATCAACGTCTTCCCCGACCGCCCGCTGACCAAGAAGCCCGCCGAAACCCGCATGGGTTCGGGTAAGGGCTCGCCGGAGTGGTGGGTCGTCAACGTCAAGCCGGGCCGGGTGCTGTTCGAACTCAGCTACCCCAACGAGCAGACCGCCCGCGCGGCGCTGACCCGCGCGATCCACAAGTTGCCGATCAAGGCACGCATCGTGACCCGAGAGGATCAGTTCTGATGGCAGTGGGAATTTCGCCTGGCGAACTGCGTGAGCTCACCGAAGAGGAGCTGGCCGAGCGGCTGCGCGAATCCAAGGAAGAGCTGTTCAATCTGCGTTTCCAGATGGCCACCGGGCAGTTGACCAACAACCGCCGGCTCCGCACGGTGCGTCAGGAGATCGCGCGCGTCTACACCGTGCTGCGCGAACGAGAACTGGGCTTGGCTAGTGGGCCCGACGGTAAGGAATCGTGATGGCAGAAGCCAAGAAGGCCGCCCCCAAGAAGGCCGCCGCAACCGAGGCCGAGTCCAAGGACAAGGGCCCCAAGCACACTCCGGCCAAGCCGAAGGTGCGCGGCCGCCGCAAGGTGCGCATCGGCTACGTGGTGAGCGACAAGATGCAGAAGACTATCGTGGTCGAGCTGGAAGACCGGGTGCGTCACCCGCTGTACGGCAAGATCATCCGGACCACCACGAAGGTCAAGGCCCACGACGAGAACAGCACCGCCGGAATCGGCGACCGGGTCTCGCTGATGGAGACCCGGCCGACTTCGGCGACCAAGCGTTGGCGACTCGTCGAAATTCTGGAAAAGGCGAAGTAAGCGCTTTTAAGTACCAGCACCTGAACGCCCGGTCGCGGGTGTAGTCTTCACGCACGTTCGGCGAGTCCGCTACGGAAGTGAGGCTGACGATGGTGGCTGGGTCGGGGCAATTTAACGGCAAGATCGAGCTCGACATACGGGATTCCGAACCGGACTGGGGGCCCTACGCCGCGCCGACCGCGTCACCGAACGCGCCCAACGTGCTGTACCTGGTGTGGGATGACACGGGCATCGCGACCTGGGACTGCTTCGGCGGTCTGGTCGAGATGCCCGCCATGTCGCGGATCGCCGAGCGCGGCGTGCGGCTCTCGCAATTCCACACCACCGCGCTGTGCTCGCCGACCCGGGCGTCGTTGCTCACCGGCCGCAACGCCACGACGGTCGGCATGGCCACCATCGAGGAGTTCACCGAGGGCTTCCCCAACGCCAACGGCCGCATCCCGTTCGAAACCGGCCTGCTCTCCGAGGCGCTCGCCGAACAGGGCTACAACACCTATTGCGTGGGCAAGTGGCACCTGACGCCGCTTGAGGAATCGAACCTGGCCTCGACGAAGCGGCACTGGCCGACCTCGCGCGGCTTCGAACGGTTCTACGGGTTCCTGGGCGGGGAAACCGATCAGTGGTACCCGGACCTGGTGTACGACAATCACCCGGTGACTCCGCCGGGCACACCGGAGGACGGCTACCACCTGTCGAAGGACCTCGCCGACAAGACGATCGAGTTCATCCGCGACGCCAAAGTGATTGCGCCCGAAAAGCCTTGGTTCTCCTATGTGTGCCCCGGCGCCGGTCACGCGCCGCATCACGTCTTCAAAGAGTGGGCGGACCGCTACGCCGGAAAGTTCGACATGGGCTACGAGCGTTACCGCGAGGTGGTGCTGGAGCGGCAGAAGGCGCTGGGAATCGTGCCGCCCGATACCGAATTGTCGCCGGTCAACCCGTATCTCGACGTGAAGGGCCCGGGCGGCGAACCGTGGCCGCTGCAGGACACGGTGCGACCATGGGAATCGCTGAATGACGAAGAGAAGCGGTTGTTCTCGCGGATGGCCGAGGTGTTCGCCGGGTTCCTGAGCTACACCGACGCTCAGATCGGCCGGATCCTGGACTATCTGGAGGAATCGGGCCAGCTGGACAACACCATCATCGTGGTCATCTCCGACAACGGCGCCAGCGGTGAGGGCGGCCCGAACGGCTCGGTCAACGAGGGCAAGTTCTTCAACGGCTACATCGACACCGTCGAAGAGAGCATGAAGCTGTTCGATCACCTGGGCGGCCCCGAGACCTACAACCATTACCCGATCGGTTGGGCGATGGCGTTCAACACGCCCTACAAGCTGTACAAGCGCTACGCCTCCCATGAAGGTGGCATCGCCGACACGGCAATCATCTCGTGGCCCAATGGAATTGCCGCACACGGGGAAATTCGCGACAACTACGTCAACGTCTGCGACATCACCCCGACCGTCTACGACCTGCTGGGTATGACGCCGCCGGAAACCGTCAAGGGCATCGCCCAGAAGCCGCTGGACGGCGTGAGTTTCAAAGCGGCCCTTGCTGATCCGGGTGCCGACACCGGAAAGACGACCCAGTTCTACACCATGCTGGGCACCCGCGGGATCTGGCACCAGGGCTGGTTCGCCAACACCGTGCACGCGGCGACGCCGGCCGGCTGGTCACACTTCGACGCCGACCGCTGGGAACTGTTCCACATCGAGGCCGACCGCAGCCAGTGCCACGACCTGGCCGCCGAGCTGCCCGACAAGCTCGAAGAACTCAAGGCGCTGTGGTTTTCGGAGGCCGCCAAGTACAACGGGCTGCCGCTCTCGGACCTCAACATCATCGAGACCATGATGCGGTCGCGGCCCTACCTGGTCGGCGAACGAGCAAGCTACGTCTACTATCCCAACTGCGCGGACGTCGGCATCGGCGCCGCCGCAGAGATTCGCGGCCGCTCGTTCTCGGTGCTGGCCGAGGTGATGGTCGACACCACCGGCGCCGAAGGCGTGCTGTTCAAGCAGGGCGGCGCCCACGGCGGGCATGTGCTGTTCATTCAGGACGGCCGGTTGCACTACGTGTACAACTTCCTCGGCGAGCGACAGCAGGAGGTCTCCTCGTCCGAGGCCGTGCCGCTGGGCAGGCATCTGTTCGGCGCCAGCTATTCGCGCACCGGAACGGTCGAGAACAGTCACACGCCGCTGGGCGACGTCACGCTGTTCGTCGACGACAAGGTGGTCGGCTCGCTGGCGGGGGTGACCACGCACCCCGGCACCTTCGGGCTGGCCGGTGCCGGTATCACGGTCGGGCGCAACGGCGGATCGGGAGTGTCCAGCCGCTACAAGGCGCCGTTCACGTTCACCGGCGGCACCATCACCCAGGTCACCGTCGACCTGTCCGGCCGCCCCTACGTCGACGTGGAAAACGAGATCGCGCTTGCCTTTTCGCGCGACTGACCCCTGAATTCGGTCATTCGGGCTTCGGTGCGTCCGCCGAGCTGATCGCGTCGACCGCGCTGGACACCCTTGCCTGGAAGTCGGCCGACAACGGGATGTAACCGTTTTTGGCCAGTTCCATCTGGCCGGGGCCGATGGCCGCCTGCAGAAAAGCCTTGACCGCCTTGGCCACATCGTAGGTCGGGTACTTCGAGCACACGATCTCGTAGGTGGCCAGCACGATCGGGTAGACGTCGGGCTGCGCGGGGTTGTAGAACGACGACAGATCGAGCACCAGATCGTTGCCGGCGCCGGTGATCTTGGCGCCCTTGATGGTCTTGCCGACCGTGTCGGTGCCGATCCGGACCGGACGCAATGACCTACGGCTGGCCGGCGTCTTGATCTCGGCGGCGAACAGGCCTTGCTGCAGCGCGAAGGACAGCTCGGTGTAGCCGATCGCCCCCTCGGTGCCCTTCACGGCCGCCGCGATCCCGGTGTTGCCCACGGCGCCGGTGCCGACACCGCCGTTGAAGGTCTTGCCCGCGCCCTTGCCCCAGGCCCCACCGGACGCGGACTGCAGGTACTCCTGGAAGTTGTCGGTGGTGCCCGAGCCGTCGCTGCGGTAGATGACGTGGATGTCCTCGGCCGGCATGGAGGCGTTGAGCAAGGCCAGGGCGGGGTCATCCCAGCGGGTGATGGTGCCGTTGAAGATCTTGGCCAGCGTCGGCGCGTCGAGCACCAGGGAGTCGACGGCGGCGAGGTTGTAGGTAATGGCGAGCGGGCCGAATACCACCGGCAGGTTCCAGGCGTCGGCGCCGCCGCACCGCCGCCTGGCGGCGGCGTATTGGTCACCCGACAGCGGGGTGTCCGATCCGGCGAAATCGGTTTTGCCCGCGAGGAATTCGGTGATGCCGTTGCCGGACCCGTTGGGGGTGTAGTCGAGGGTTTGTCCGGGGCAGGCCTGGCGATAGGCGTCGACGAACCGCGTCATGGCGTTGGCCTGCGCAGTCGAGCCGCTGGCCGCCAGGGTCTGCTTGCCGCCGCAGTCAACCTTGGCCCCGGCGGTGTACGGCAGGCTCGCGGGGGAGTTGCTGCAGGCCGAGACCAACGTGGCGGCGGCGGCCAGGACGCTGACGGCCGAACGATAGCGCTTCACTCCACGACATTTACCGTTACCGAATTAACAGGCAAACAAATTTCGGATGAACTGGTGCGCGGGTGCGACGGCGAAAATCGCCTCGGTATGGCATGTATTCAGACCCGCACCGCGGCGCGAGGGAGTTCGCCAGCATCCGTCCTCGACTGCTCGATATCCCCCGGGGGTGTTCACTGATGTCCCATCAAGCGCCACCCTCGCCACCGCCTCCGGCGCCATCGGAGCAACCGGCCGCGACGCCTCCTGCCACTGCCGCCATTCGTGACATGGTTCGCCGCGCTGCTGTTCGCCCTGTGCATGCTCACCTGGTACCGACAATCCGAGTAGGCGCCGTCATACCCTGAAGGGGTGCGCAGCGAACTGGTCGACCTCCCGGGCGGGTCATTCCGCATGGGTTCGACCAGCTTCTACCCCGAAGAGGCGCCGATCCACACCGCCACCGTGGGGCCGTTTGCGGTGGAACGACACCCGGTGACCAACGCGCAGTTCGCCGAATTCGTCGACGCCACCGGGTACGTGACGGTGGCCGAGCAGCCGATTGAGCCGACGCTGTACCCGGGAGCGAATCCCGACGACTTAGCTCCGGGCGCAATGGTTTTCCGTCCGACGGCCGGGCCGGTCGACCTGCGCGACTGGCGGCAGTGGTGGCAGTGGGTGCCGGGGGCGAGCTGGCGGCACCCGTTCGGGCCGGACAGCGATGTCGCGGACCGCGCCGATCACCCGGTGGTGCAGGTGGCGTATCCGGATGCAGCGGCCTATGCGCGGTGGGCCGGGCGGCGGCTGCCGACCGAGGCCGAGTGGGAGTATGCCGCCCGGGCCGGATCGACGACGACGTATGCGTGGGGTGAGGAGGCCACCCGCGATGGCCGGTTGATGGCCAACACCTGGCAGGGCAGCTTCCCGTACCGCAACGAGGGGGCGCTCGGCTGGGTGGGCACGTCACCCGTTGGCACGTTCGCTCCCAACGCATTTGGGCTTGTCGACATGATCGGAAACGTGTGGGAGTGGACGGCCACCGAGTTCGCCGCGCATCACCGGCTCGACCAGCCACCCAAGTCCTGCTGCACCCCGTCGGGTCCCGCCGATCCGTCCGTCAGCCAGACGTTGAAGGGCGGCAGCCACTTGTGCGCGCCGGAGTACTGCCACCGCTACCGCCCGGCGGCCCGGTCACCGCAATCGCAGGACTCCGCGACGACGCACATCGGGTTTCGCTGCGTGACGGACTCGTCGGCCGGCTAGCAAAGCCGTAGCGACGTGGCCGTCCGGTCGCTTCCGGGGGATGCCGGCCGGTGAGGTTAACGGGGCATGTACGGCGAATGTCAGGCACCCATTATGCTTCTGGACATGGGATTTCGCCGCGCGGCCGGTCTCGTCATTCGCTAACATCTGACGACGTGTCACCCCGCCCCGGCCGGATTCCGCCCGCGGTGCCGACCGGATGCCAGCAAGCCCCACGGCGCATCCGGCGCACCATTGGTCGCGGCGGCGGCCGATGACCACCGAGGCCCCGACGCCGGTCGCCCCGGCTGTGGTGCCGCCCCCGAAGAAGAAGCGCGAGGCGCCGCGGATCGCCATCGGGGTGTGCGTTCTCGCGGCCGTCATCATCATCTATGTCCTGTCGCTTTTCGGTGTGCACTTTCTGCAGCGGTCAGAGGGTCCGCTGCCGCCACTGGACCTGAGCCAGGGCGGCGGCGACGCCACCATCGTGCAGCTGCGCCTGGAAGAGTTGAAGCCGGTGGCGAACCGTCTGTCCGTCGAGGTGCTCGCCTATCCCGGAGTTGCCCAGTACGACAACCGTTTTGACGTGCTGGCCAATGACGTCGCGGTGCGTCTGTATCCCACAAGCGATCTGGGCGATCTGCAATACCCGAAGGGCAAGGCGCCGGCCCAACTCAGCACCACCATCGAGGCGCACGGCGATCCCGGTAACTGGCCGTTCGACTCCTACCGGACCGAGCCGATCGCGGCCGACGCGTTCGTCGGTACCGGCGACAACCGCAAGAAGGTGCCCGCCCGCGTCGAAGTGACCGGCGCCTTGGACGGCTGGGATATCAGCGTCAACCGCGTGCACGACCCCAGCGCGCTGCCCACCTCCCGCGCGACCGACAACGGCAACGTGGTGATCACGCTGAAGCGGGCCAAGGGTCCGCTCATCTTCGACCTCGGGATCTGCCTGGTGCTGATCAGCCTGCCCACCCTGGCCCTGTTGGTCGCCATCCCGATGGCGCTGGGCCGGCGGAAGTTCCTGCCGCCGTTCGCCACCTGGTACGCCGCGAATCTGTTCGCGATCGTCCCGCTGCGCAACATCCTGCCGGGGGCGCCGCCGCCCGGGTCGTGGATCGATCAGGCGATCGTGCAGTGGGTGCTGATCGCGCTGGTCGCGGCGATGACCCTGTACATCGTGGCCTGGATTCGCCAAGGCGATTGAGTGATGCTCCTATCTGTGTTACGACGTCAAGCGGCGTCGATGTGGTGGGTGTTGAGCCAGTGGCGGTAGTTGGCGGCGAGGGTGTCGTGGCGTTGGACTCCTCGTTCGAGTCGTGAGATGACGGTGGGCCAGACGCCGAGGTGGTGTGCGGCGCTGGTCAGGGTGATGTTGCGGGCTTGCCGTGCTGGTCTGAGATCGCTGTAGTCATCGATGGGGCAGGGTGCGGTGAGGTGTTTGAACATCTCGCGGGCGATGGCGCGTTTGAGTAGTCGCAGGACGTCTTTTTTGGATCGTCCGGCGGCGAGTTGGCGGGCGGCGTAGTCGCGGGTGCGTTCGTCGTGAGACCAGCGGACCAGTGCGATGCGGTGCAGGGCGTTGTTGGCGGCGCGGTCCCCACCGCGCGAGAGCCGATGGCGGGTGATTTTTCCTGAGGAAGCCGGGATCGGTGCGACACCGGCCAGGCGGGCGAAGGCGGCTTCTGAGCGCAGGCGGTCGGTGTTGGTTCCGGCCGTGATGAGCAGCTGTGCGGCGGTGTCGGGGCCGACGCCAAAGGCGGCTCGCAGCGCAGGGTTCAAAGCGCGGGTCAAGGTGTCGAGTTGGGTGGTCAGCTCACCGATTTGGTGGTCGAGGAACTCGATGCGCTGGGCCAGGGCTTTGCAGGCGGTCAGCACCGCCCCGGCGGTGATGGGGTCGTCGTGGGTGCACGGCTGGGACCGGGCCAAGGCCTCGACTAGGCGCAGGGTGGTGGCGTAGCGGCGGTAGCGCTCCCGCAGCTCTGCTGGCGCGGTGACGAGGAGGTCTTTGATCTGCTGAATGGCCGCGGTGCGGGCCTTAACTGCGCCGCGGCGGGCGATCAGCAGGGCTTTGAGTGCGCCGGTGTTGGGGTCTTTGGGCACGGCCAGGCCGTGGCCGGCCAGCACGGCGCGAGCGGCGCTGTAGGCGTCCAGTGGGTCGGATTTACCCTGGCGACGCCGGGTAGAGCGGTCGGGTCGGTTGACCTCGACAACGTGAATCCCGTTGACCTGCAATGCTTGGGTGAACCCAGCCCCATAGCTGCTCGTGCCCTCGACGCCGGCGATGAACACCTCTCCAAAGCTTTGCGCCCAGCGCCGGGCGACGTAGTAACCGGTCGGGTTGGTGCGAAACTCGGCATCGCCAAGCAGTTGACCGGTGTCGGTGATGGCCGCGAGGTGAATGGTGTCGAGATGAGTATCGACGCCGATGACGACCCGGCGTGGGGATGTCACGATGGTTGGTGTCCTCTCTGTGCAATGAACCGTGCGGTGGGTGACACCCCGGTGGGGCGGGCAGACAAGACATTGACGAGGGAACTGCCAGGCTCCTGATTAGGTCATGCCCGCCGCACTGGGGCTCTCGTGGTGGTGCTTGCCCGCACGGCGCTGGTGAGACAAATCAATTGGAAGACAACCCAGCAGGGCATCAGTCGGTGCGAGGGTCATCACCAGCAGCGAGCGGGCAAGACCATCCTCACCCGAACCGGCTTAACAGAATCAATGTCAGGGGCTTTTGGCATACTCGAACTCATGTTCGAAAAAGAGTCGGGTTATCGGTCACCGCCGGAGGTGATCGCGTACTTCGACGAGTTGTTCGAGCGGCATTATCCGTCGCGAACGCCGGTGTCGGCGGAACTGCTGGAACGGATCGGAGCGGGCGCGCGGGCGGAGAACCGGGCGGCGGCCGCGCAGCTCGCGGCCATCGGCGAGTTATTCGGCTATCGGTTGTCACGCTGCGCGGAGACTGAAAGCTGGGCCGTCGACACCGAGGCGGCGGTCAGTGCCGAGATCGCCGCCGAGCTGAGGATCAGTCAGGGCCTGGCCGGCAGCAAGGTCCGCTACGCCCGGGCGATGCGGGAGCGGTTGCCGAAGGTCGGCGCGGTGTTCGCGGCCGGGGACATCGACTTTCGCCTGTTCGCCACGGTGGTGTACCGCACGGACCTGATCACCGACCCGCAGGTGCTGGCGGCGGTCGATGCCCGGTTGGCGGCCAATGTGGCGCGCTGGCCGTCGATGACGCCGGGACGGCTGGCCGCCCAGGTGGACAAGATCGTCGCGCTGGCCGACGCGGACGCGGTGCGACGCCGCAAGGAGCGGGTGACCGACCGCGAGATCTGGATCGCCGATGCGGGCGATGGCATCTCGCATATTGAAGGCAGCCTGTTGAGCCCGGACGCACATGCGCTGGATCAACGGTTGAATGCATTGGCGGCCACGGTGTGTGAGAAGGACCCGCGCAGCCGCGACCAGCGCCGCGCCGATGCGCTGGGCGCGTTGGCCGCCGGTGCGGACCGGTTGGGGTGCCGGTGCGGACGATCGGAGTGCACCGCGGGGAACCGACCCGCATCGGGCCCGGTGGTGGTCCATGTGATCGCCGAGCAGTCCACGCTGGGCGGCGGCCAGGCGCCGGGCGTCGAGATGGGTGCTGGCGGGCTGATCCCGCCGGAGCTGCTCGCCGAAGTGGCCGCCTCGGCCAAGCTGGTGCCGCTGGTCCATCCCGGTGATGCGCCTGCCGAGCCCGGTTACCTGCCGTCCAAGGCGCTGGCCGATTTCGTGCGCTGCCGGGATCTGACGTGTCGTTGGCCGGGCTGCGACCGCCCGGCCACCGACTGCGACCTCGACCACACGATCCCGTACGCCGACGGCGGCCCCACGCACGCGTCCAACCTGAAGTTACTTTGCCGCACACATCATCTGGTGAAAACCTTCTGGGGATGGCGTGACCAGCAATTACCCGACGGCACGTTGATCCTGACCTCCACGGCGGGGCACACCTACGTCACCACCCCCGGCAGCGCACTGCTGTTTCCCAGTCTGTGCCATGCCACCGGCGCGATACCCGCCGTCGAAGCCGACCCGCCCCTGGATTACTGCGCCGACCGGACCGCGATGATGCCCCGACGCAGGCGCACCCGCGCCCAAAACCGCGCCCATCGCATCGCCACCGAACGCCGGCAAAACCGCGACGCCCGGGCTGCCCGGGCGGCCCCGTCGGCGAGCTACGCCTGGCCCGCCACCCACGGATGCGACGAGGATTCACCGCCGTTTTAGGTGCAGAATTTCCCCATCTCGCTCGCCTTCGCGCAGAATTTGGCTCTGAGCTGGTCGTCCCCTAGACTCTAGGGGTTGCCTTGGGCAGACCTCGGCCGGTGTGAATCGGCCCCGCGTGCCCTTCGGTGACAAAGACCGCGCACGTCAGGTTGGTGGGTCATGCCCGCTGAATGCCCATCCAGGTGGGTTCTCCTGCCGTGCACACGCAACCAGGTCAGGAGATCGAGTGATTCAGCAGGAATCGCGACTGAAGGTCGCCGACAACACCGGCGCCAAGGAGATCTTGTGCATCCGTGTGCTCGGCGGTTCGTCGCGACGCTACGCCGGCATCGGTGATGTCATCGTCGCCACCGTCAAGGACGCCATCCCCGGCGGCAACGTCAAGCGGGGGGACGTCGTCAAGGCCGTCGTGGTGCGCACGGTCAAGGAGCGGCGCCGTCCCGACGGCAGCTACATCAAGTTCGACGAGAACGCCGCGGTGATCATCAAGCCCGACAATGACCCGCGCGGGACGCGCATCTTCGGGCCGGTCGGCCGCGAACTGCGCGAGAAGCGGTTCATGAAGATCATCTCGCTGGCCCCGGAGGTTTTGTAAATGAAGGTCAAGAAGGACGACACCGTCCTGGTGATCGCGGGTAAGGACAAGGGCGCCAAAGGCAAAGTGCTGAAGGTCTACCCGGACCGCGAACGCGTGCTGGTCGAGGGCGTCAACGCGATCAAGAAGCACACCGCGGTTTCGACCAACCAGCGCGGAGCGCAGTCGGGCGGCATCGTCACCCAGGAAGCGCCGATCCACGTCTCCAACGTGATGGTGGTCGACTCGGACGGTAAGCCCACCCGCGTCGGTTACCGGGTCGACGAGGAGACCGGCAAGCGGGTCCGTATCTCCAAGCGCAACGGCAAGGACATCTGATGAGTACTGCAGAAAAAGTTCAGCCGCGCCTGAAAGAGCGCTACCGCAACGAGATTCGTGACTCGCTGCAGCAGCAGTTCGGCTACGCCAACGTCATGCAGATCCCGACGGTGACCAAGGTCGTGGTCAACATGGGTGTGGGCGACGCGGCGCGGGACGCGAAACTGATCAACGGCGCGGTCAACGACCTGAGCCTGATCACCGGGCAGCGCCCCGAGATCCGCCGCGCGCGCAAGTCCATCGCGCAGTTCAAACTGCGTGAGGGCATGCCGATCGGCGCGCGGGTCACCCTGCGTGGGGACCGGATGTGGGAATTCCTGGACCGGCTCACCTCGATCGCGCTGCCCCGTATCCGCGACTTCCGCGGGCTTTCGCCCAAGCAGTTCGACGGCGTGGGCAACTACACCTTCGGGCTCGCCGAGCAGTCGGTGTTCCACGAGATCGACGTGGACAAGATCGACCGGGTCCGCGGCATGGACATCAACGTCGTCACCTCGGCGACGACTGACGACGAAGGACGAGCGCTGTTGCGGGCCCTCGGCTTTCCCTTCAAGGAGAACTGAGTAGATGGCAAAGAAGGCACTGGTCAACAAGGCCGCACGCAAGCCGAAGTTCGCGGTGCGCGGCTACACCCGTTGCAACAAGTGCGGCCGCCCGCGCGCGGTCTTCCGCAAGTTCGGCCTGTGCCGGATCTGCCTGCGCGAGATGGCGCACGCGGGCGAACTGCCCGGCGTGCAGAAGAGCAGCTGGTAACAGCCCAAACCCCAAGACCAACCCACACAAGGTGCGCGACAGGCCCGGACCGGGAACCACCGCGAGGAAGGTGACAGACACTGTCATGACTGCGACAACGACGATGCAGAGCGCAGCGATGAAGAGGAGTGGCGCTCGATGACCATGACGGACCCGATCGCAGACTTCTTGACACGTCTGCGCAACGCCAATTCGGCGTATCACGACGAGGTGACGTTGCCGCACTCGAAACTGAAGGCAAACATCGCCCAGATCCTCAAGAGCGAGGGTTACATCACCGACTACCGGACCGAGGATGCTCGGGTCGGCAAGTCGCTGGTCGTTCAGCTCAAGTACGGTCCGAGCCGGGAGCGAAGCATCGCCGGCCTGCGCCGCGTGTCCAAGCCCGGTTTGCGGGTGTACGCGAAATCCACCAATCTGCCGCGCGTGCTCGGCGGCCTGGGTGTGGCGATCATCTCCACCTCCTCGGGCCTGCTCACCGACCGCCAGGCAGCCCGACAGGGCGTGGGCGGCGAAGTCCTCGCGTACGTCTGGTAAGGGCGGGGAGGTAACGAAAGACTATGTCTCGCATTGGTAAGCAGCCGGTTCCGGTCCCGTCCGGAGTCGACGTGACGATCGAGGGTCAGAAGGTGTCGGTGAAGGGCCCCAAGGGCGTCCTGGATCTGACGGTGGCCGAGCCGATCACCGTGTCGCGCAACGACGATGGCGCGATCGTGGTCACCCGTCCAAACGACGAGCGGCGCAACCGCTCGTTGCACGGACTGTCCCGCACTCTGGTCTCCAACCTGGTGACCGGAGTGACGCAGGGCTACACCACCAAGATGGAGATCTTCGGCGTCGGTTACCGGGTGCAGCTCAAGGGCGCCAACCTCGAGTTCGCGCTGGGCTACAGCCACCCCGTGGTGATCGAGGCCCCGGACGGCATCACGTTCGCCGTCCAGTCGCCGACGAAGTTCTCCATCACCGGGATCGACAAGCAGAAGGTCGGCCAGGTCTCGGCGAACATCCGCCGCCTGCGCCGCCCCGACCCGTACAAGGGCAAGGGCGTGCGCTACGAGGGTGAGCAGATCCGCCGCAAGGTCGGAAAGACAGGTAAGTAATCATGGCGCAAACAAACACCGCCTCGCGAAAGCCGGTGGGGCAGAGCGTTTCCGCGACTCGGCGGGTTTCCCGGCTGCGCAGGCACGCACGACTGCGCAAGAAGATCGCCGGTACCCCGCAACGTCCGCGGCTGGTGATCAACCGGTCCGCGCGACACATCCACGTGCAACTGGTCAACGACGAGAACGGGACCACGGTGGCCGCCGCGTCGTCGATCGAGGACGACGTGCGCAGCCTGCAGGGCGATAAGAAAGCCCGCAGCGTGCGGGTGGGCCAGCTGATCGCCGAGCGTGCCAAGGCCGCCGGCATCGACAGCGTGGTCTTCGACCGTGGCGGATACACCTACGGCGGACGGATCGCGGCGCTGGCCGATGCCGCACGCGAGAACGGATTGCAATTCTGATGACTGAAAGCGTGAACACGACTGGAAGGACCGCATAATGGCGGAGCAGCCGGCCGGCGGACAAGGCGCCGGCGACAGCCGCGACTCGCGCGGTGACCGCGACAGCCGCGGTCGTCGTGGCGACGGCGGCCGTGGTGGCCGCGACCGCGACGGCGACAAGAGCAACTACCTGGAGCGGGTTGTCGCGATCAACCGTGTCTCCAAGGTGGTCAAGGGTGGTCGGCGATTCAGCTTCACCGCGCTGGTGATTGTCGGCGACGGCAACGGCATGGTCGGTGTCGGCTACGGCAAGGCCAAGGAAGTTCCCGCGGCCATCGCCAAGGGTGTCGAGGAGGCCCGCAAGGGCTTCTTCCGGGTGCCGCTGATCCGCGGGACCATCACGCACCCGGTGCAGGGCGAGGCGGCCGCCGGCGTGGTGCTGCTGCGCCCGGCCAGCCCCGGTACCGGTGTGATCGCCGGTGGCGCCGCCCGCGCGGTGCTGGAATGCGCCGGCGTGCGCGACATCCTGGCCAAGTCGCTGGGTAGCGACAACGCGATCAACGTGGTGCACGCGACCGTCGCCGCGCTCAAGCTGCTGCAGCGTCCCGAGGAAGTGGCCGCCCGCCGCGGCCTGCCCATCGAGGACGTCGCGCCGGCCGGAATGCTCAAGGCGCGCCGCGAAAGTGACGCGATGGCCAGTGCGGCCGCACGAGAGGCCCAGACTTCGGGGGCACAACCATGAGTAGTCAACTGAAAATCACCCAGGTGCGCAGCACCATCGGCGCCCGCTGGAAGCAGCGTGAGTCCCTGCGCACCCTGGGTCTGCGGCGGATTCGCCACTCGGTGATCCGCGAGGACAACGCGCAGACCCGCGGCCTGATCGCGGTGGTCAGCCACCTGGTCGAGGTGGAGCCCGCCCAGGCGACGGCCACGGGCACCGGAGGTAGCACGAAATGACGATCAAACTGCACGATCTCAAGCCGGCGCGCGGGTCGAAGACGGCCCGCACGCGGGTCGGTCGCGGTGAGGGCTCCAAGGGCAAGACCGCCGGTCGCGGCACCAAGGGCACCAAGGCACGCAAGAACGTGCCGGCGACCTTCGAGGGTGGCCAGATGCCGATCCACATGCGGCTGCCCAAGCTGAAGGGCTTCCGTAACCGGTTCCGCACCGAGTACGAGATCGTCAACGTCGGCGACCTCAATCGGCTTTTCCCGCAGGGCGGTTCGATCGGCGTGGACGACCTGGTGGCCAAGGGCGCGGTGCGCCGCAACTCGCTGGTCAAGGTTCTCGGCGACGGCAAGCTGACGGTCAAGGTCGAGGTGACCGCGCACAAGTTCAGCGGCAGCGCGCGCGAGAAGATCACCGCCGCAGGCGGTTCGGCGACCGAGCTGTCCTAGCTAGCTCAGCTGCGGAATCACTTCTGCGGCAAGGCGTTCCATCTGCTCGCGGTTCTCTCCCGTGTCGATGCCGACCGGATTCAGTAGCACCATCTGCGCCCCGGCGTCGATGACCTCACGTAACCCGCGCGCCACGTCGTCGGGCGTGCCGGACACCGGCACGTCCTGCACGCCGGGCATCTTCCCGTAGATGCGCTCCAGCCCGTCGAGCACGCGTTCCCGGGCCTTGGCGGCGTCGTCGTCGACCATCAGGTAGACGCGTTTGCCGATGGTGAAATTCGCGGGATCCTTGTGTTGCTCGTCCAGCTCGCGGCGCACCACGGTCACGGCGCCGGCGAACGCCTCGGTGGTCGACGAGCCGGCGCCCATGAACGAGTCGCCGTGCCGCACCGCGCGGGCCAGCGCCTTGGGCGCCAGGCCACCGAACCAGATCGGTGGGTGCGGCCGCTGCACCGGCTTGGGCTGGATCGGCAGGTCGTCGACGTCGCGGAACCGGCCGTGAAACGTCACCCTCGGCTCGTCGGACCAGGCCGCCTTCATCAGCTCCAGGCCCTCGGTGAAGTACGAGATGAAGGTGTCCTTGTCCACGCCGAAGGCGGCGAATTGCCGTCTACCGCCGCCCGGCGCGACACCGATGTCCAGCCGGCCGTGGCTGAGCCGGTCGACGGCGGTGGCGGCCGACGCCAACTGCAGTGGGTCGTGCAACGACGTCACCAGGACCGCGACGCCCAGGCGCAGCCGTTCGGTGCAGGCCGCGCAATACGCCAGCAGCTCCAGCGGTGCCAGCAGCGGTGTGGGCCCGATGATCTGCTCGAGCAGCCAGCCACCCTCGAACTCGAGCTCTTCGGCGCGCGCGAGAAAAGCGCGCAAGCCGGCTCCGTCGAAGCCGTCGTAGTCGAGCTGCGGGATCGCGATGGAAAACCTCACCCGACCACCGTACGGCCGCGCATCGGTAGTCTGCAGAGATGTTCGCTTTCCTGCCTTCGATCCCCGGCCTGTCAAAAGGGGTCGACGAGGTCCGGGCGCTGGCCGGCCGGGTCGATACCGCCCGCCATCACGGCGTGCCCGACGGTTGCGTGCTCGAAATGGACCTGCGCTCGATGCCGCCGGAGACGTCGGGCTTCGATCCGCTGGCCATCATCAGCGGGGCCAACCGGCCGGTCGCGCTGCGCGACATGGTGGCGGCCATCTACCGGGCTGCCGAGGATCCGCGGGTGGCCGGGCTGATCGCGCGCGTGCAACTCACCGCGTCGCCGTCGGCCGCGGTGCAGGAGCTGCGCGAGGCCGTCGTCGCGTTCACCGCCACCAAGCCGTCACTGGCCTGGGCCGAGACCTACCCGGGCACCCTGTCGTACTACCTGGCTTCGGCGTTCGGCGAGGTCTGGATGCAGCCCGCCGGAAGCCTCGGACTGATCGGCTTCGCCAGCAATGCCACCTTCCTGCGCGACGCGTTCGACAAGGCCGGGATCGAAGCCCAATTCGTCGCGCGCGGCGAATACAAGTCGGCCGCAAACCGTTTCACCGAGCACGGCTTCACCGAGGCCCACCGTGAGGCCGTCACCCGGATGCTGCAGAGCCTGCAGGAGCAGGTGTGGGAAGCGGTGGCACAATCGCGCAAGCTCGACGCCGGTGTGCTCGACGCGCTGGCCGATCGCGCCCCGCTGCTGCGTGCCGAGGCCGTGTCCTCCGGCCTTGTCGACCGCATCGGCTTCCGCGACGAGGCCTACGACCGCATCGCGGAACTGGTTGGGGTGCAAGATGTTTCAGAGAAGAACGCACCGCCGCGGCTGTACCTGTCGCGCTATGCCGGTGCGACCCGCTCCCGGCTCACCCCGCCGGTGCCCGCGGTTCCCGGACGCCGATCCAAGCCGACGGTGGCCGTCATCAACATCAACGGCACGATCGTCGACGGGCGTGGCGGACCGCAGTTCCTGCCGTTCGGCGGCTCCACCGTCGGAAGCGACACCATCGCCCCGGCGCTGCGAGAGGCCGCCGCCGACGAATCGGTGTCCGCGATCGTGCTGCGGGTGAACAGCCCCGGAGGGTCGGTGACCGCATCCGAAACCCTGTGGCGCGAGGTGAAAAAGGCCCGCAAACGCGGCAAGCCCGTGGTGGCGTCGATGGGTGCCGTCGCCGCGTCCGGCGGCTACTACATCGCGGTGGCCGCCGACACGATCGTGGCCAGCCCCGCGACCATCACCGGTTCGATCGGCGTGATCACCGGCAAGCTGGTGATTCGTGATCTCCTGGAGCGCCTCGGCGTCGGGCTGGATGCCGTGCGCACCAACGCCAATGCCGATGCCTGGTCGATCGAGACACCGTTCACCCCCGAGCAGCGCGCCCACCGGGAGGCCGAGGCCGACCTGGTGTACGCCGACTTCTTGGAGCGGGTCGCCGAAGGCCGCAATCTGACCACCGAGGCCGTCGATCGCGTCGCCCGGGGGCGGGTGTGGACGGGCGCCGACGCACACGAGCGAGGCCTGGTCGACGAATTGGGCGGCTTCCGAACCGCGCTGCGCCGCGCGAAAATCCTTGCCGGACTTGACGAAGACGCCGACGTGCGCGTCGTGACCTACCCGGGCGGCTCGCTAATGGACATGCTGCGACCGCGGGCCTCCTCGCAACCGGCCGCCGCGTCGGTGCCCGACGCGCTGGGTGCGCTGCTGGGCCGCACCCTTGGCGGAATGCTGGACGACGTGCAACGGTCCTACAGCGGGGCCAGCGCGTTGTGGCCGGGGTCCTGGCGGCTCTAGTCCAGCTTGGCGCTGATGAAGACGATCTCGCCAAGGGGGTCGTCGTTCTCCGGCGCGGGCGGCTCGATGCCGTTGCGCGCGAACAGTTCCGTTCGCGTCACGCCCTCGGCCCGCCATCCGATACCGGACAGATAGTCGATGACGTGGTTGCGTTCGCCGGCGTAGACCAGCGAGGCCATGTCGATGTCGACGCCGTGCTCGCGAAACGAGCCGGATAGCTCGCGCACCCGCTCGGCATCGAAATCCACGATGCCGGGCACGAATTCGGTGGCGATGGTGCTGCCCGGTGCGCTGAGCGCGGTGATGTTGTCGAACAGCCGATCCTGGGCGTCGGGCGGCAGATAGATCAGCAGACCCTCGGCCAGCCAGGCCGTCGGCGCCGCCGTGTCGAATCCCGCCGCCTTCAGCGCGGTCGGCCAGTCCGCGCGCAGATCGATCGGTATGGTGCGCCGCGACGCGGTCGGCTCGGCGCCCACATCGGCCAGCGTGGTGCTCTTGAACTCGATCACCCGCGGCTGGTCGATCTCGTAGACCACCGTGCCGGCCGGCCACGGCAACCGGTAGGCCCGCGAGTCCAGTCCGGAGGCCAGGATCACCACCTGCCGCACCCCGGCGCCGGTGGCGCCGACGAAGTAGTCGTCAAAGTACTTGGTGCGCACGGCCATTCCGTCGACCATCGACTGGATGCGCACCGGCGAGGCGTTCTCGATCGCATCCACATCGAGGTCGCCGTCCATCATCTTGGTGAAGAAGTCCACCCCGACCGCGCGCACCAGCGGCTCGGCGAACGGATCGTTGATCAGACCCCGGGGATCCTTGCTGGCCAGCGCCCGGGCGGCCGCGACCATGGTCGCGGTCGCGCCGACGCTGGACGCCAAATCCCACTCATCGTTGTGAGTGCGTGACATAGCCGACAACCCTACTTGAGGGTGGCGGCGACGTAGCTCAGCTCACCGAAGGTGGCCGCCATTTCGTCCTCGGGGAACTGGAACCCGTTGCGGGTATACAACTCCCGAGCGGGCGACGGGGTGACCTGCCAGCCCTTGCGGGTCAGGTAGTCGACCACGACGTTGCGCTCACCCCGGTAGAACAGGTCGGCCGCGTTCAGGTTGAAACCAAAGCGCTGCCAACGTTCGGAGATGCGCGCCAGGCGCTCATCGGAGAACGCGTGCGGGTCGGAGACGTGTTCGGTCGCCAGCCGGCTACCCGGCGCGCTGAGCGCGGTGATGTTGTCGAACAGCCTGTCCTGCGCTTCCGGCGGCAGGTAGGGCAGCAGCCCCTCGGCGCTCCACGCCGTCGGTTGGGTGACGTCAAATCCCGCCTCCCGCAGCGCCGCCGGCCAGTCCTCGCGCAGGTCGATGCTGACGGTGCGGCGCTCGGCGGTGGGAGCCGCGCCGAGACCGGCCAGCGTGTCGGTCTTGAAGGCGATGACGTCCGGCTGGTCGATCTCGTAGACCACGGTGCCGGCCGGCCAGGGCAACCGGTAGGCCCTGGTGTCCAACCCGGACGCCAGGATAACCGCCTGCCGCACACCGTCTTTGGTGGCGCCGATGAAGAAGTCGTCGAAAAACCTGGTGCGCACCGTGATCTGCTCGGCCCGCGACCTACGGTTGAAAAGCGGGTCGTCCTCGAAGTCGATCTCGCCGTCGATGACGCGGATGAACGGGTCCAGCCCGACCGCACGCACCAGCGGGTCGGCCAGTGGGTCATCAAGCAGGGGGTTGGGTCCCTGTGACGCCACGGCGCGGGAGGCGGCGACCATGGTGGCCGTCGCTCCCACGCTGTGTGCCGGACCCCAGCTGTCGCCGTCGGTGCGTCCCGCCTCGGTGGTCATTGCGCTGGCTCCTATTTCTCGCCGAGCGTGCCGCTGGTGTACAGCATCTCGCCCATGCGCATGTCGTCGTCGGTAAGAGGGTCAAGTCCATTGGCCGCGAACAGTTCTGTGATGCTGGCGCTGTTCAACCGCCAACCGCGGTCGGCCAGGTACGGGGCCGCTTCGTTGCGGTCGCCGAAGTAGACCAGTCCCGCCATGTCCAGCTCGAATCCGTGCGCGCGCCAGCGTTCGGAGATCGCCTGCATGCGCTCCTTCATCTTCTCCTCATCGCCGGGCTCGGGATTGGGCGCGCTTTCGGTGGCCAGCCGGCTGCCCGGCGCGCTGAGCTCGGTGATGGTGTCCAGCAGGCGGTCCTGCGCCTCGGGCGGCAGGTAACCGAGCAGACCCTCGGCGCTCCACGCCGTCGGCTGCGCGGGGTCGAACCCCGCGCTGCGCAACGCGGTGGGCCAGTCGTCGCGCAGGTCGACGGCGACCACCCGCCGTTCGGCGGAGGGTGCGGCGCCCAGATCCGCCAGCGCGCGGGTCTTGAATTCGATGACCTGCGGCTGGTCCACCTCGTAGACCACCGTCCCGGCCGGCCACGCCAACCGGTACGGGCGGGCGTCCAGCCCGGAAGCCAGGATCACCGCCTGCTTGATGCCCGCATTGGTGGCATCCAGGAAGAACTCGTCGAAGAACTTGGTGCGGACCGCCATGTTGTCGGCCATCCGCGACATCGCCCCGGCGGACCCGGTGGCGCCGTCGTGAACGTCGTTCAACTCGGCAGGATCCAGCTCGCCGCCGGCCAGCCGGGAGAGCAGGTCCACGCCGACCAGCTTGACCAGCGGCTCGGCGAAGGGGTCGTTGATCAGCGGTTGGTCGGCCCGGGTGGCCATGGCACGGGCGGCCGCGACCATGGTCGCGGTCACGCCGACGCTGGACGCCAGGTCCCAGGTGTCGCCGTCGTACCTGGTGGAAATCATTTGTGTGCCCCTATCGGAGGTAGTCAATCTAATACTTAGCCGATATAACAAGCTTCCCCCACTGTACGCTTCCCGCGATTCGCGGCAACCTTTACTGATGGCGTACGCGGCGACGGGTAAACGGGTGTTCATCACGGGCGGGGCGGCGGGGATGGCGTCGCGGTGAGGGCGCTCGTCTACGGCGTGCCGCCGGAGCCCTTCGAGGTACCCGATGACGCCAATCCACTGACCCAGAACCTGGCCCGCACCCCGACCGCCCTGCGCGATCTGCCGGATCCACAACTGCCGCACCAGGATTGGGTGATCACCCGGCCGCGGCTGACCGGCATCTGCGGGTCGGATTCCAAGCAGATCCTGATGGACTTCGGCGAAGGCGACGCGGACAACGCCATGGCCGCGTTCTGTTCGTTCCCGCAAGTCATGGGCCACGAGGTGGTCGCCGACGTGGTGGCGCTGGGCCCCAAGGCCCGGGGACTGCAGGTGGGCGCGCGGGTGGTGCTCAACCCCTGGCTGTCCTGTGGACCCCGCGGCATCCAACCGCCCTGCCCCGCATGCGAAGACGGCGATTACAGCCTGTGTTGGAGCTTCACCGACGGCGACATCAGGCCCGGCATCCATACCGGGGTCTCGGCCGACGTGACGGGCGGTTACGCCGAGCTGATGCCCGCCCACGACAGCATGTTGTTCGCCGTGCCGGAGTCGATCCCCGACGAGACGGCCGTGTTCGCCGACCCGTTCTCGGTGTCGCTGCACTCGATCACCCGGCACCCGCCGCCGCGCTCCGGTGCCGCACTGGTGTACGGGGCCGGTTCGCTGGGGCTGTGTGCGGTCGCGATCCTGCGGGCGCTGTATCCCGACGTCGCCGTCGCGGTGGTGGCGCGCTTCGCCGCGCAGGCCGAACTGGCCCACCGGTTCGGCGCCGCGAAAGTCCTTGTGCACGAACCGCGTACGAGCCTCATCGAAGAGATCGTCGGGTGGGGCGGTGGCCGGCTGCGCCAGCCGCTGCGGGGCCTGCCGATGGCGCACCCCGGCGCCGTCGACGTCGTCTACGACACCGTCGGCAAGCCCGAGACTTTCGAGGTCGGCGTGCGGGTGCTGCGGTCGCGAGGGACGTTGGTGAAGGCCGGCGTTCATGCCCCCGGCCGGTGGGAGGACAGCCCGCTCTACTTCAAAGAGCTCTCGTTCGTCGGCTCCAATGCCTTCGGCGTCGAAGAGGTGGACGGGCAGCGCAAGCACGCCATCGCCCACTACCTCGACCTGGCAGCCGCGGGCCGGGTGGACCTGCGCCCCATGCTCACCCACACCTTCCGGCTGCAGCAGTGGCGTGAGGCGTTCCACGCGATCGCCAATCAGGGCGAAAGCGGCGCGGTGAAAGTGGGGATCGACCAGCGCTAGTGTTGTGAGTCGTTAATTCGCTTGCAGTAGTTGGCGATGGATTCGAGGATTTGATCGGCGGTCTTGGTCCAGACGTAGGGGCGCGGGTTGTCGTTCCAGGTGTCGATCCAGGCGCGGATGTCGGTGTTGAGTTGGCGCACCGAGGTGTGGGTGCCACGGCGCAGTTTTTTGGTGGTCAGTTCGGCGAACCAGCGCTCGACGAGGTTGAGCCAGCTTGAGCTGGTCGGGGTGAAGTGCAACACGAAGCGTGGGTGAGCGTTCAGCCAGCGTTTGACCTGCGGTGTTTTGTGCGTGGAGGCATTGTCCAAGACGACATGGCAGTCCAAGTCGGCAGGCACCGCGGTGTCGATCTTCTTGAGGAAGGCCAGAAATTCCTGGGCGCGGTGACGCGAGTGCAGGGCACCGATGACCTGGCCGGTGGCCAGATCCAGGGCGGCATACAAGCTCGAGGTGCCATGGCGGACGTAGTCGTGGCTGGCTCGCGCCGGCGTGCCGGGCAGCATCGGGAACACCGGTGCGGTGCGGTTGAGGGCCTGGATCTGGGTTTTCTCATCCACGCACAACACCACCGCCCGCTCGGGTGGGTTCAGATACAACCCGACGACGTCACGGACCTTCTGGACAAACAGCGGGTCTTTGGACAGCTTCCACGAATCCTGTTTGTGCGGAGCCAATCCGAACGCCCGCCACACCCGCGAGACCATCGACTGGCTCAAACCCAGATGCTCGGCCATCGACCGCGTCGACCAGTGCGTGGCATCGGGGGGCGTGGTCTCTAGCGTCGCGGTGATCAACGCTTCAATCCGCTCATCACCGACCACCCGGGGCCGGCCCGGGCGCGGCTCGTCGAGCAATCCCTCCAGGCGGTCAGCGGCAAAGCGATTACGCCACTTGGTCACCATTCCCCGCGTGATACCCAGATCGCGTGCTACCGCGGTATTACTCGAATCCCCTTCGCAGGCAAGCACAATCCGCGAGCGCAAGGCCAACGCCTGGGCGCTCTTGGGGCGGCGCGCCCACCCCTGCAACTGCTCACGTTCCTCATCGGTCAACACCACGGGCACAGCAATCGGACTCGGCACACCCCAAGTCTACCCAGTGATCGCGAATTAACGACTCGCGACACTAGGTGTTGGCGCGCAGATAGCCGTAGACCGACGCGAAGTTGCGATTGACCTCCTCGGGGATCGGCACCGGCCCACCGAGCGCCCGTGCACCCCAGACAATTTGGGCTGTCCGCTCGACCAGTGCGGTGATGTGCAGCACCTTGTCGGGCCGCGGCCCCACCGCCACCAGGCCATGGTTGGCGATCAGCGCGGCGCCGCGGCCCTCTAGCGCCTTCACGGCGTTGGCGCCGACCTCCGGCGTGCCGGACGCCGCGTAGTCGGTGCAGCGGACGTCGCCGCCGCAGTACACCGCGAACTCGTCGATGCACGCCGGGATCGCTTGGTGGGCGATGGCGAACATGGTCGCCCACACCGGATGGCTGTGGATGACGCTGCCGATGTCGGCGAAGGCGGAAAAGCAGGCCAGGTGCAGCTGCATCTCCGACGACGGGGAGCGGCCGTCGGCCGCCTGCAGCACCGAGCCGTCCGCGTCGACGAGCACCAGGTCGTCGAGCTGCATGTCGCGGTAGTCCACCGACGACGGGGTGATGACGATGTTGCCGTCGGCGCGGCGCGCCGAGATGTTGCCGGCCGTCCCCTCCACCAGGCCGCGGCGCAGCATGTCCTTGGCGGCGTCCAGCACCGCGGTTTCCGGGTCGTCGACGAACTTCATGGCCCCAGCACCTCCGGGTTGACGATATGAGCGGGGGCCCTGCCGGCCAGCAGCGCTTCCAGGTCGTCGGCCACCATCTGCGCCTGCCGCGCCTCGGTGTTGAACGTGGCGCCCCCGATGTGCGGCGTCAGCACGACGTTTCCCATTCCCACCAGCGGGTGATCGGCCGGCAGCCATTCGCCGGCGAAGTGGTCGAGCCCCGCGGCGCCCACCTTGCCCCCGACCAGGGCGTCGACCAGTGCATCGGTGTCGTGCAGCTGGGCGCGGGCGGTGTTGAGGAAGACCACGCCGTCGCGCATGGCCGCGAACTCGCGCGCGCCGATCATGCCGGCCGTGTCGTCGGTGACCGGGGCGTGCAGCGAGACCACGTCGGCCTCGCCGAGCAGCTCCGCGAGGCTGTGCCGGGCCTCGGCGTTATACGGGTCGTGCGCGATGACCCGCAGGCCCAGCCCGGACAACCGCCACCGCGTCGCGCGGCCGACGGCGCCCAGGCCCACCAGCCCGGCGGTGAGCCCGGCGATCTCGGCGGCGCGGAACCGTTGATAGGGGATGGTGCCGTCCCGAAAGATGTTGCCGCTGCGCACATCCGCGTCCGCGGGCAGCACGTGCCGAGTGGCGGCCAGCAGCAGGGCCACCGTCATCTCGGCGACCGCATCGGCGTTGCGGGCCGGGGTGTTCAGCACCGGAATGCCGGCCGCGGTGGCCGCCGCGATGTCGACATTGTTGGGATCGCCGCGGGTGGACGCGATCGCCCGCAAATCCAGGTCGAACACCGGGCCGCGCACCGAATCGCTTTCCACCACCACGATTTCGGCGGCCTCGCGGGTGATCCGCTCGGCCAGCTGCTCGGCGTCGTAGATGCGCAGCGGGGTCTGCTCGAGCCAGGGGTCGTACACCACGTCGGCCAGCTCCCGCAGTTTGGCGAAGCCCGGCCCCCGCATGGGGGCGGTCACCAGGGCGCGTGGTTTAGCCGTCACGAGTGCCAATGCTGGCGTACGGTGACGCCCGTGTCACGCAACGACGTCACAATCGGCATCGACGTCGGCAGCACCGCGGTCAAGGCGATATCCGCCGACGCCGACGGCAACGTCACCGCGCGCGTGCGCATCCCGCACGAGCTACGGGTACCGGCACCCGACCGGCTGGAGCACGACGCCGAGGCGGCGTGGCTGCGGGGGCCCTCGGCGGCCCTGAACGAGCTGGCCCACCAACCCGGCATCGCGGCGGCGGCGGTCTCGGCGATGGTGCCGTCGATGACGGCCGTCGATGACACCGGCACACCGATCACGCCGGGACTGCTGTACGGCGACGGCCGGGGCCGCACGCCCGGGGGTGACGCGCAGCCGCTGCCCGCGCTGGGCGAGGCCGCCGAGTTCTTGCGCTGGACGGCCGCCCACGCGCCCGGCGCCGCCGGCTACTGGCCGGCGCCGGCCGTGGCCAACCACGCGCTGTCGGGCCAGGCGGTGATCGACGTCGCCACCGCGGCCACGGCGTTTCCCTTGTTCGACGGCACCGGCTGGAATCCCGACGCATGCGCCGAGCACGGCGCGGCCGTCGGGCAGCTGCCGCGGGTTCAGAGCATGGGAGCCGCCATCGGGCAGCTGCGCGGCACCGATGCCGTACTGGCCACCGGCGCCATCGACGCGCTGTGCGAACAGATCGTCGCCGGCGCCGACCGCGAGGGCGACGTGCTGGTGATGTGCGGCACCACGCTGATCGTGTGGACGACCATTTCCGAGGCCCGGCAGATGCCCGGTCTGTGGACCATTCCGCACACCGCGCCCGGCAAGAGCCAGATCGGCGGGGCCAGCAACGCCGGCGGGATGTTCCTGGGCTGGGTGGATGGCGTTGTGGCACCGGCGGATCCGACCGACGTCGAACCCGGGCGCGTCCCGGTGTGGGCGCCCTATCTGCGCGGCGAGCGCACGCCGTTCCACGACCGGGACCGCCGGGGCGTGCTCGAGGACCTTGACCTGACCCACGACGCCGCCGCGCTGCGGCGGGCCGCCTACGAGGCGTCAGGCTTCGTGGTCCGCCGGCTCATCGAACTGTCCGGGGCGCCGGTGTCGCGCATCGTGGCCACCGGCGGCGGCACCCGGGTGGGGCCGTGGCTGCAGGCCATCGCGGACGCCACCGGACGGCCGGTCGAGGTATCCGGGGTGGCGGAAGGGGCCGCCCTGGGGGCGGCGTTCCTGGCGCGGATGGCGGTCGGGCTCGAGACGAGCGTCGGCGATGCCGCCCGATGGGCGCGCACCGAGCGCATCGTCGAGCCCGATCCCGCCTGGGCGGGCGCGGTCGACGATCGGTATCAGCGCTTCCAGGAGCTGGGAAACCGTAGATCTAGCGCGGTGACACCACCGGCGTTCTAGGCTGGTGACATGACCGACCAGGACCGCAAAGCCGCCCGCCGCGAAATCGCCGACGCACTGTTGAAAGCCCTTGAACGACGGCACGAAATCGCCGACGTCGTGGTGGAATCGGAGAACAAAGCGGCGGCGGTGGAGGCGATCGTCCGCTTGCTGGACACCTCGCACGTCGCCGCGGAAGCGGTGATGGGCATGTCGTTCGATCAGCTCACCATCGACTCGCGCCGCAAGATCCTCGCCGAACTCGAAGACCTGAACAAGCAGCTGAGCTTCACCCTGGGGGAGCGGCCGGCGAGCCTGGGGGAGACGCTGGAGCTGCGGCCGTTCTCCGCCGCGGCCGACCGCGACATCTTCGCCGTGCGCTGCCAGGACATCGGCTTCGCCGGTGACGGTTCCGGTGGGCCGGCCGGGACGGTGGACGACGAGATCAGCGCCGCGCTGCGCCGGGTGGACGACGAAGAGGCCGCGTGGTTCGTGGCCGTCGATTCCGGGCAGAAGGTCGGCATGGTGTTCGGCGAGCTGGTCCGCGGTGAGGTCGACGTGCGGATCTGGATTCACCCCGAACACCGCAAGCGGGGTTACGGCACCGCCGCGCTGCGCAAGTCGCGCTCGGAGATGGCGTGGTGTTTCCCCGCGGTGCCGATGGTGGTGCGCGCGCCGGCGGCCAACCCCGGCTGAGCCTCAGCGCAGAACGGCGTCGACCGCGATGCTGTTGCGCAGCGACTCCAGGCTGTCACCCGGCGGGACGGGCAGCCCGGCCTCGGCGAACATGTCGGCGCGGGTGCGCGTGCAGACCTGCCAGCCATGGTCGGTCAGATACTGCGCCGCCGGAGTGCGCTCGCCGCGGTAGACCAGTGTCGACACGTCGACGTCGAAGCCGAATTGCCCCCAGCGCTTGGCCATCGCCTTCGCGCGTCTTTCCAGCAGGTGCGGCGTGCCGCCGTCGTGGTATTCGGTGGCCAGCCGGCTGCCCGGGGCGCTGAGCGCGGTGATGGCATCGAACAGCCTGTCCTGCGCCTCCGGCGGCAGATACATCAACAGGCCCTCGGCGCTCCATGCGCTGGGTCGCGACTCGTCGAACCCCTTGTCCCGCAATGCGCTGCCCCAGTCATCGCGCAGGTCGACCGACACCGTGCGCCGCTGGGCGGTGGGCTGGGCGCCCAACTTGGCCAGCGTCGTGGACTTGAAGTCGATGACGGCGGGCTGGTCGACCTCGTACACCACGGTGCCCGCCGGCCAGGCCAGCCGGTACGGGCGTGAGTCCAGGCCGGACGCCAGGATGACGACCTGACGGATGCCGGAAGCGGTTGCGTCGGTGAAGAAGTCGTCGAAGTAGCGGGTGCGCACGGCCATCATGTTGACCATCCGCTGCAGGTTGAACTCCGCGTCCGGGTCGGCGTCGGCATCGAGACCGCCCGTCTCGTCGGTGATTTCACCGTCGAGCACCCGGATGAAGAACTCGGCACCCACCGCGCGGACCAGCGGGTCGGCGAACGGATCGTCGATCAGCGCGCCGGGCTGCTCACCGGCCAGCGCCCGGCAGGCGGCGACCCAGGTCGCCGTGGCGCCCACGCTCGACGCAAGGTCCCAGGTGTCCTGATCGGTGCGCGTCACTTGGCCTCCTTGGTCAATGTCGCGGTGACGTATCGAATGTCGCCGAAGGCGGCCATCGACGATTGATCGGGGAAATCGAAGCCGTTGGCCGCGTAGAGTTCGGCAGTGCTGTGCACCGACGCCTGCCAGCCCTGTCCGGACAGGTAGGTCACCACGTCGTTGCGTTCGCCGGGATAGACCAGGTCGGCCCAGTTGAGGTCCAGCCCCATGCGCCGCCAGCGCTCGCTGATCTCGCGGCCACGCTTCTCGATGCGGCCGCGGATGTCGGGCACGTAGCCGGTGCCGATCCTGCTGCCGTTGGCCGACAGCGCGGTGATGTTGTCGAACAACCGGTCCTGTGCATCCGGCGGCAGATAACCCAGCAGCCCCTCGGCGCTCCACGCCGCCGGTGCACCCGCGTCAAACCCGCTGTCGGCCAACGCGGCCGGCCAGTCGTCGCGCAGGTCGACGCCCACCGCCCGCCGGTCGGCGCTCGGTGTGGCGCCCAGCTCCGCCAGGGTGCGGGTCTTGAACTCGATCACCCGGGGCTGGTCGATTTCGTAGACCACGGTCCCGGGTGGCCAGGCCAGCCGGTAGGCCCGGGTGTCCAGCCCCGAGGCCAGGATGACGGCCTGGCGGATACCGGAGTCGGCGGCGGCGAGGAAGAACGAGTCGAAGAACCGGGTGCGCACCGCCATGCCCTCGCCAAGGCGCCGCGGGGTGAACGCCGGATCATCCTCGGGTGTGTCGATCTCGCCGTTCATCATCCGGATGAAGGCTTCGACCCCGACCGCCCGCACCAGCGGCTCGGCGAAGGGATCGTCGATCAACGGGTCGGGGCCCCTGGCGGCCAGCGCCCGCCGGGCGGCCACCGCGGTGGCGGTGGCGCCCACGCTGGACGCCAGATCCCAACTGTCGCCGTCTGATCGCTTGCTGTCGGTTTGCGGCATGGCGGTCTCCTCGGTTGATGGTGCCCCTAACGCCCCTAACGGAGAGTTGCGGTGACGGCGACGATGTTGCGGAACTGCGCCATCGCCTCGTCGTCGTGGAATTGCAGGCCGTACTCGCCGAACAGTTCGCGGCGCGGCCGGGCCGCCACCTCCCAGCCCTTGCCGGTCAGGTAGTCGACGACGTTGCTGCGCTCGCCGTCGAAGAACAGCCCCGACAGGTCGATGTCGCAGCCGACCTTGGCCCAGCGGTCGTTGAACTCCTGAGCGCGTTGCGACATCGTCGTGCCCGCGGTGTCGGGGTGGTACTCGGTGGCCAGCGAGCTGCCGGGGGCGCTGAGTTCGGTGATGTTGTCGAAGAGCCGGTCCTGGGCGTCGGGCGGCAGGTACATCAGCAAGCCTTCGGCGCTCCACGACGTCGGCTGTGTCGCGTCAAAGCCGCTGGCGCGCAACGCGGCCGGCCAGTCATCCCGGAGATCGATGCTGACCGTGCGCCGTTCGGCGGTCGGTGCGGCGCCCAGACTGGACATCGTGGTGCTCTTGAACTCGACGACGGCGGGCTGGTCGACCTCGTAGACCACGCTGCCGGGCGGCCAGCTCAGCCGGTAGGCGCGGGCGTCCAGGCCGGCCGCCAGGATCACCGCCTGGCGCACCCCGTCGCGGGCGGCGTTGAGGAAGAAGTCGTCGAAGAAGCGGGTGCGCACGGCGATGGAGTCGGTCTCCAGCCCAAGATCCTTGCCGCTGCCCTCGTACCCGTCGGAGTCGGCGACCTCACCGTCGACCAGCCGCCGGAAGAAATCCAGGCCGACGGCGCGCACCAGCGGGGCGGCGAACGGGTCGTGGATGATCGGGTTGGCGGCCTCGCTGGCCAGTGCTCGGGCCGCGGCGACCATCGTGGCGGTGGCGCCGACGCTCGAGGCCAGGTCCCAGCTGTCTTGGTCAGTGCGTGTCATGCTGCCCCTAAGTTACTTAGCAAATGCAACGAGTCAGCTGAACTCTACGCCTCGCGGCTTACGGGTTCCTGTGTTTTTCTCCGGTGTTGCGGCGGCGGCGTGAACACCCGCTGAACGGGGCCGCGCGGGGCGGGAAAACGGCCCGCCAAGGCGCCGAGCAAAGGCCCTCACCGGACCTGCCCGGACCAGCTGTTAGTCTCGTACACGGTTTGACGCGCTGTAGATTAGTCGGCCGTACGTCCTGGCCTGCGGGTGTTGGGCGCGTGATGTAGGAAACCCCGGCTGCGCAGGAGGAAGAGTTGCTTTCCGCTTTCATCTCATCGCTGCGGACAGTCGACCTGAGACGGAAGATCCTCTTCACGCTTGGCATCGTCGTCTTGTACCGGGTCGGCGCCGCCCTACCGTCCCCTGGCGTCAACTATCCGAACGTCCAGCAGTGCATCAAAGAGGCCAGCGGCGGCGCGGCCGGCCAGATCTACTCGCTGATCAACCTGTTCTCCGGCGGTGCGCTGCTCAAACTCACCGTGTTCGCGGTGGGGGTGATGCCCTACATCACCGCCAGCATCATCGTGCAGCTGCTCACGGTGGTCATCCCGCGGTTCGAGGAGCTGCGCAAGGAAGGCCAATCCGGCCAGGCCAAGATGACGCAGTACACCCGTTACCTGGCCATCGCGCTGGCCATCCTGCAGGCCACCAGCATCGTGGCCCTGGCGGCCAACGGCGGGCTGCTGCAGGGCTGCTCGCTGGACATCATCGCCGACCAGAGCATCTTCACCCTGGTGGTCATCGTGCTGGTGATGACCAGCGGGGCGGCGCTGGTGATGTGGATGGGTGAGCTGATCACCGAGCGCGGCATCGGCAACGGCATGTCCTTGCTGATCTTCGTGGGCATCGCCGCGCGGATCCCCGCCGAGGGCAAGACGATCCTGGACAGCCGCGGCGGGATGATCTTCGCCGCCGTCCTGGTCGCCGCGCTGGTCATCATCGTCGGCGTGGTGTTCGTCGAGCAGGGCCAGCGCCGGATCCCGGTCCAGTACGCCAAGCGGATGGTCGGCCGGCGCATGTACGGCGGAACCTCGACCTATCTGCCGCTCAAGGTGAACCAGGCCGGTGTTATCCCGGTGATCTTCGCGTCCTCGCTGATCTACATACCGCACCTGATCACCCAGCTGATCCGCAGCGGCAGCGGCGGGGTGGGCAACACCTGGTGGGACAAGTTCGTCGGCACCTACCTGTCCGACCCGAGCGATCCGGTCTACATCGCCATCTACTTCGGCCTGATCATCTTCTTCACGTACTTCTACGTGTCGATCACGTTCAACCCCGACGAGCGCGCCGACGAGATGAAGAAGTTCGGCGGGTTCATTCCCGGCATCCGGCCGGGCAAGCCGACCGCCGACTACCTGCGTTTCGTGCTGAGCCGGATCACCCTGCCGGGCTCGATCTACCTGGGTGCGATTTCGGTGCTGCCCAACTTGTTCGTGCAGATCGGCAACGGCGGAGCGGTGCAGAATCTGCCGTTCGGCGGTACCGCGGTGTTGATCATGATCGGCGTGGGCTTGGATACGGTCAAGCAGATCGAGAGTCAGCTCATGCAGCGCAACTATGAAGGGTTCCTCAAGTGAGAGTCGTTTTGCTGGGACCGCCGGGGGCGGGCAAGGGAACGCAGGCCCAGAAGCTCTCGGAAAAGCTGGGGATTCCGCATCTGTCCACCGGTGATCTGTTCCGCAGCAACATCGAGAACGGCACCGAGCTGGGCCTGGAGGCCAAGCGCTACCTGGACGCGGGCGACCTGGTGCCCTCCGAGTTGACCAACCAGCTCGTCGACGACCGGCTGAACAACCCGGACACCGCGAACGGCTTCATCCTGGACGGCTACCCACGCTCGATCGAGCAGGCCAAGGCGCTGCACGAGATGCTGGGTCGCCGGGGCACCGACATCGACGCGGTGCTGGAATTCCGGGTCTCGGAGGACGAGTTGCTGCAGCGGCTGAAGGGCCGCGGGCGCGCCGACGACACCGACGACGTCATCCTGAACCGGATGAAGATCTACCGCGACGAGACCGCGCCGCTGCTGGACTACTACAGCCACCAGCTCAAGACGGTCGACGCCATCGGCAGCATGGACGAAGTGTTCGCCCGCGCGCTGCGGGCGCTGGGCAAGTAGGGATGAGCCCGCTGGCGCGGCTGCGGAGTCGCAAGGTGGTGCCGCAGCGCAGTGCCGGCGAACTCGACGCCATGGCCGCGGCGGGCGCGGTGGTCGCGGCAGCGCTGCAGGCGGTCCGCGCGGCCGCGGTTGCCGGGGTGTCGACGCTGAGCCTGGACGACGTCGCCGAGTCGGTGATCCGCGACGCCGGCGCGGTGCCGTCGTTCCTCGGTTATCACGGCTACCCCGCGTCGATCTGCTCGTCGGTCAACGAGCGGGTGGTGCACGGGATCCCGTCGGCCGCCGAGATTCTGGTGCCCGGTGACCTGGTGTCGATCGACTGCGGCGCGGTGCTGGACGGCTGGCACGGTGACGCCGCGATCAGCTTCGGTGTCGGGGCGCTGGATACGGCCGACGAAGCGCTGTCGCAGGCCACCAGGGAATCGCTGGAGGCCGGGATCGCGGCGATGGTGCCCGGTAACCGGCTGACCGACGTGTCGCACGCCATCGAGATGGGCACCCGCGACGCCGAGGCCCGCCACGGGCGGGCCTTCGGCATCGTCGAGGGCTACGGCGGCCACGGCATCGGCCGCCAGATGCACATGGACCCGTTTTTGCCCAACGAGGGCTCGCCCGGGCGCGGCCCGCTGTTGGCCGCCGGATCGGTGCTGGCCATCGAACCCATGCTGACACTGGGAACCGGCAAGACCGTGGTGCTCGACGACCAGTGGACGGTGATAACCACCGACGGGTCGCGCGCGGCGCACTGGGAGCACACGGTCGCGGTCACCGACGCCGGTCCGCGCATCCTGACCTCGGCTTCTTAGCACGGCTAGCCTTGAACTCGCCGCGATCGCAAGCGCGGCGAAGCCGGGCGCAGCGGGTCGGGGCCATTGAACTCGCCGCGATCGCAAGCGCGGCGAAGCCGGGCGCAGCGGGTCGGGGCCATTGAACCCAGCGTCCACTCGCCTCGTTTCAGTAGTCGGAGGTGATCGAGTGGCTCGGGTTGCTGGCACTGGAAGGGCGTCCGGGGCTGCCGAGGCCGCTCTGATGAAGGCGCTGTACGACGAACACGCCGCGGTGCTGTGGCGCTACGCGCTGCGGCTGACGGGGGACGCCAGCCAGTCCGAGGACGTGGTCCAGGAGACGCTGTTGCGGGCCTGGCAGCACCCGGAGGTCGTCGGCGACACCGAGCGGTCGGCGCGCGCGTGGTTGTTCACCGTGGCCCGCAACATGATCATCGACGACAGGCGCAGCGCGCGGTACCGCAATGTCGTCGGCTCCACGGACGTGTCGGGGGCGCCCGAACAGTCCACGCCGGATGAGGTCAATGCGGCGCTGGACCGGTTGCTGATAGCGGACGCGATGGCCCAGTTGTCCGCCGAGCACCGAGCGGTGATCGAACGGTCCTACTACCGCGGCTGGACCACCACACAAACCGCTGCAGACCTCGGCATCGCTGAGGGAACGGTGAAGTCGCGACTACACTATGCCGTGCGGGCGTTGCGACTCACTCTGCAGGAACTTGGGGTCACCCGATGAGGGGCTCCAGCTGCTTGAGGGGTGAGAAGAATGGATGAAATGAGAACGCCGGTGCAGGATATCGGCCCTCCTGAAGACCGCTACACGATGTGGGATGCCGCATACGTGCTGGGATCTTTGTCGGCCGCGCAACGCCGCGAGTTCGAGGCGCACATGGCGCACTGCCCGGACTGCCGGGCCGCCGTCGCCGATCTCAGTGGTGTGCCGGCCCTGCTGTCCCAGCTCGACCACGAAGAAGTGGCCGCGATCGACCGATCCGGTCCGGCCCCGGAGATGTCTCCGGAATTGCTGCCGTCCCTGCTGGCGACGGTGCGCTGGCGGCGGCGCCGCACCCGGGTAGTGACCTGGGTGGCGTCGACGGCCGCGGCCGCGGTGCTGGCCATCGGCGTGTTGCTCGGCCTGCAGGGGTGGTCGTCGACTCCGGCCCAGCAGGTGAGCGCGTCCGCCGAGCCGATGGCACAGGTGAGCACCAGCCTGCTCACGTCCACGGTCGCGGTCAGCAGCCAGCACTGGGGTACCTCCATCAACCTGAACTGCGTGTGCCTGGCCCCGCTGAACGCGCACCACGACACGCTGGCGATGGTCGTGGTGGGGCGCGACGGCAGCCAGACCCGGCTCGCGACATGGGTGGCCGTGCCCGGCCACACCGCGACGCCCGCGGGCGCCATCTCGACCCCGCTCGACCAGATCGCCGCCGTGCAGGTGGTCGCCGCCGACAGCGGCCAGGTCCTGCTGCAACGCTCGCTGTAGCGGATCGAAGCCAGCGTGTCCGGCTACGCGCGTCCGCTTCGGGTGCTCGTCGTGGGCGCCGGCGTCGCCGGCATCTCCATCGCCCGGGGACTGCTGCGCGACGGACACGACGTCACCGTCTTCGAGCGACGGCCCGACGTACGGGCGGCCGGCGGCGCGGTGACGATCTGGTCCAACGGCGAGACGGTCCTCAAGCAGCTGGGCGTCGAGATGGCCGGCGCCGGCCAGCCGTTGGCCACCGTGCGGGCCGTGACGTGCACGGGCCGCCGGGTCGCCACCCTCGACGTGGCCACGATGGCGCGCCGGCTGGGCGCGCCCGTCCGGATGGTTCCGCGTCGGGTGCTGCTGGACCGACTGCTCGAGGGCTTTCCGGCCGAGCGCATCCGGTGCAATTCCCGGGTGACCTCGATCGGCACCGATACTGGGGTGCGGGCCGAATTCGCCGACGGCACGGTGGCCGACGGGGACGTGTTGATCGGCGCCGACGGGCTGCACTCGGTGGTGCGGGATTGTGTTGCGGCGCAAGGCGCGCAGCCCACCGGCTGGTGCAGTTGGCAGGGCCTGGCCACCGTCGCGGAGATCGAGGAGCCCGATGCCGCGCTCATCGTCATCGGTGCGCGCGGGAATCTCGGCCTGTGGCCGGCCGGTGGTTCCGACGTGCAGTGGTGGTTCGACTTGCCGTGGTCGTATGACTTCGTCAGACCGCAGCGCCCGATCGAGATGATCCGGTCGCAATTCTGCGGATGGTCCGACTCGGTGGACCGGGTGCTCGCGACGTTGACCGACGACGATCTGACCCACTCGCCGTTTCCGCATTTTCGGCATCCGATCCCGCGCGCCGGCCACGGTCCGGTCACGTTGCTCGGCGATGCCGCGCACACGATGCCGCCCACCCTGGCGCAGGGGACCAACCAGGCGTTGCTCGACACGATGGTGCTGTGCAAGGCGCTGGCGGATTCACCTCGCGGGACAACCGGCAGTGGCGCCGATGTTTCGCGCGCGCTGCGGTGGTACGAGAAGACCCGGCGCCGCAAGGTGATGGCCGTGTCATGGGCGGCGTCGTTGCCAGTGTCGCATGGCGAGTGGGTGCTGCGACCGGCCGCGCTGATCTCGGACCGGCTACAGGCGTCGGCGCTGACCACGTTTCTGCGCGTCACCAGCCACCGCCGGATGTCCGCTGAAATCAGCCGAAACTTGGGGGTACCGGCGAAGATTCCGACAAGCCCATGACCAGCCCGGCCGACTCTGTAAGAGTGCGAGGCGATTTCGACTCGCCATCCCGCTGGCTGTGGCTGTTCAAGTGGTGCGTGCTGGCTGTGCCGCACTACCCGGTTTTGATCCTGCTGTACCTGGTGTATCCGCTCTCGACCGTCGCCGCCGGCGTGGCGATCCTGTGCACCGGGCAATACCCGCGGCCGCTCTTCGAGTTCAACGTCGGGGTGTTGCGCTGGTCATGGCGGGTGATGAACTACCGGTTCCCGATGAACAGCACGGACAAATATCCGCCCTTCACCCTCGCGTCTCGGCCCGATTACCCCGGCGATCTGCACGTCGATTATCCGGACCGGCTGAAAAACCGGGCGGTGCTGGTGAAGTGGCTGCTGGTGATCCCTCAGGTTCTGCTGTGCTGGTCGATGGAGGCGCCGCTGCAGGTGCTGTGCGTCATCGCCGCGCTGACGCTGTTGTTCACCGGCACCATCCCGCAGGGAATCTCCGATCTGCTCATGGGCATGGTGCGCTGGCGATACCGGGTGGCGGCGTACGTGTCATTGATGCGCGACGAATATCCGCCGTTCCGAATGGATTTGGGTGCCCGATGACCCTCCGCAACTTCGTGTTTCCATATGTCTACCGATTCGGCCAGCCGGTTTTCGACCGGTTCTTCTACCACCGGTATCGGCGGGCCGCCCTGAGCAATGCGACCGGCCGGCTGCTGATGCTCGGCCTGGGGCCGGGGACCGACCTGATGTTTCTGCCCACGGCGGTGACGTCGGTCACCGCCGTGGAACCCGACGCGTCATTCCGGCGGATGGCCGCACGGCTCGCTTTCCGCCGCGGCATCGCGGTCGACATCGTCGAGGGGACCGGCGAGTCGATTCCCTTCCAGGACAGCCGGTTCGACTCCGTGCACATCGGTCTGGTGTTGTGCTCGGTCGACGACGTGGCCACCACCCTCGGCGAAATCCGGCGGGTGTTGGCCCCCGGGGGCAGGCTGGTGGTGCTCGAGCACGTGCGCGGCGACGGCGTGACGGGCCGGTTCCAGGACCTGATCGCCAAGCCGTGGTCGTGGCTGGCCGGCGGCTGTGAGCCGAACCGGCGAACCCTCGACGCGATTGCCGCGGCGGGATTCGATACCACAGCGCTGCACAGCATTCCGCGAACGCCGGTGCCCTTTCCGTGCAAACCCCATCTCCAGGGATTCGCCGTCCTCACTCGACGCTGACCGCCTCGATGATGTTCAGGCGTGCGGCGCGCCGTGCCGGTGGGATGCAGCCGAGCAAGCTGATGGCCAGCGCCCCGAGCGTGAAGGCGAACGCCAGCGGGCTCAGCCGAAAGCCGACGTCGAAATTCATCATGTCCTCGCTGACCCGGCTGAACAGCCACTGGTCCGTCAGCCCGACCGTGAACCCCAAAACGCCACCGACGACACCGATTCCGGCCGCCTCGGCCAGGACCATCCGCAACGCGAACCGCCGGCTGGCTCCCATCGCCCGCAGCACACCGATCTCGCGCCGGCGTTCCAGCACCGACAACGTCAGCGTGTTGAGCAGGGCGACCGCGGCCACCGCCACGACGATGACCCAGACCGCGTTGGCAATGAACATGCTCTGCTGCAGCGGAGCCTGAAGCCCGGCCAGGGCCGTGGGACCGTCGTACACGTGGATCGGTGCCGGCACCGCGTCGCGGACGCCGGCCAGCAGCCGCTGCCGATTCACCCCGGGTGCCGCGGCGATCTGCAGCGTGGTTGCCGCCGGGCGATCGAACCACGCCCGCAGGTGACCGAGGTCGATTCCGACGGTGCCGATCACGGTGGAGAAGAACGGCACCAAGGCCAGCACGGTTGCCTCGCGCGGGCCGTGCGGCGTCTGCAATCGCAGTTGGTCGCCGGTCCGGACGTGCAGGATCGCGCCCAGATTCTGGGTGAGCACCACGCCCCCGCCGGCGAGCACCGCGGCGCGCACTCGCTCGTCGAGCGCGCGGAACAGCGCGTCGTGGCTGCCGGTGGAGAACCCGTCGAGCAGGACGCGGGTACCGCCGACGACGGCGAACCCGAACGCGCCCTCGGTCACCCGTGCCACGCCCGGGAGTGCGGCGACCTTCTCGGAAAGGCCTTGTGGCAGAACGTCGGTGGGGTAACTGTCCGGCGGGTCCGCGCTCACCCAGACGTCGGCATCGGCGACCGGGGAGAAAATGCCGCGGGCCGAGCGGATCATGTCGGCGTTCGTGCCGGTGATCACGACGGTGGTGAGCACCCCGATGAGCACGGTCATCACCGTCGCCCAGACCCGCCGCGGCGCACGCTGGATGGTGGCCGCCGCGAGCGCCCCGGACGACCCGAACATCCGCGCCGTCGCCGCCGTCGCGTTGACGATGGGCACGGTGAGGGTGAAGCCCAGCGCGATCTCGGCGCCCAACAGGGCGGCCATCGCGACGACGGCGTAGCTGCCGCGCTGGCCGGTGACCACGAACGCAGCCACGGCGAACACCGCGACGGCACCGACGCCGCAGGCGACGCGCAGCCAGCGGGGCACCACATCGGCCGCCGAAGCCCCCACCGGAGCCAGCGCCTCGATCGGTGCGACCTTGTACACCTGCCGTGCCGCCATCGCCGACGCCGCCACGCTGGTGAGCGCGCTCACCGCCAGCGCCAGGGGTATCGCATAACCGGGCAGCCAATACTCCACTCGGGCTTCGAGCCCCTGTGTCACCGCCGGAGGCAACCGGCCAATCGCGATGCGGCCCGCCACAATTCCCGCGCCGGACCCGATCGCCCCGCCGATCAGGCCGAGGATCGCGGCCTCCGCGAGCATGTCGCCGACGATGGTGGCGCGCCGGCCACCGATCGCGCGCAGCATCGAGATGACCGGCCGCCGCTGGGTGATCGCCATCGTCATCGTGGTGTAGATCAGAAACGCGCCGACCACCAACGCGACCGCGGCGCCCAGCAGGGCCATGTAGTTCATCAGCTTGACGCCGTCACCGGCCCGGGCCGCCCGGAAGCTGGGGGGCGCGACGATCGCGCGGCCGTTCACGGCACCGCTGACCGCCGCGCGAACGGCGCCGGGTTCGGCGCCGGGCTTCGTGGTGATCAGGATCGAGTCCAGTTGGCCGATACGGCCGGTGGCCTGCTGCGCCAAGGCCAGTGGCGCGAGCACGTAGTGCCCGCCGTTGAGGTCCGCATATTGCTTGCCCGCCAGCACATCGGTGACCGTGACCGACGCCGAACCCAATGGGAAAGCCTGGCCTTTCGCGTAGCCGACACGGGGTCCGACCTGAACTCCGGACGGTGTCGAGGACAGCGCCCGCACCGGGCGGGTGACCGCGTCCTTGAGGGCACCGCCCAACGCGGCGGTGCTGGCATCCGCGCCCAGCAGCAACACCGGCCCCGACGGGGTGGACGCCGACGTCCGGATCATCGGTGCCGCGGTGGCGACGCCCGGGACCGCGGCCACCTGGGCCAGTATCGAGTCGGGGAACCCGGCATCGGTGATGCCGGACACCTCGAGCGCGGCGACACCGGCGATGCCGTCGGCGAGCCGGCTGACCGAGCCGGTGATCGACCCGAAGATGCCGAAGATCGCCACCAAATAGGTTGCGGCGAGCGCCATTACGGCGATCGAGGCGAACGTGCGGCGACGATGCGTGGCGAGCTCACGCAGGCTGAACACCCGCAGCCTGCTCGCCGTGGCCGTGATCGTCTGCCCGGTTTTCACCCGGCGACCGCCAGAACGTCCGAACCGACCCGGCCGTCCTGCAACGTGATCACCCGGTCGGTGGCGGCGGCCGCGTCGGCGTTGTGGGTGACCATCACCACCAGCCGGGCCTGACCGTCCTCGTGCGCGACCTCGGCAAGCAACGCCAGAATGGACGCGCCCGTGCCGGAATCCAGGTTTCCGGTCGGCTCGTCGGCGAGAATCAGCGGCGGGTTCATCATCAACGCGCGGGCCACCGCCACCCGCTGCATCTGGCCGCCGGACAGCTCCGCCGGGCGGTGCTCGGTCCGGCTGCCCAGCCCGACCCGGTCCAGCAGCGCGATCGCGTCCGGTTTGGCCCGGCCCAGCCGGACGCCGTCGAGCAGTTTGGGGATCGCCACGTTCTCCCACGCCGACAGCGTCGGCAACAGGTTGAAGAACTGGAAGATGAATCCCACCCGGTGATGGCGGAACCGCGACTGTTCTTCGTCGCGCAGCCGGCCGATCTCTTCACCGTCGAACGCGATCGATCCGGAATCCGGAGTGTCCAGGGCACCGAGCAGATGCAGCAGCGTGCTTTTGCCCGCCCCGGAGGGCCCGACGACCGACACGAACTGCCCGTCCGCCAGCCGCAGGCTGACCTCGTCGAGCGCCCGCACCGATTGACCGCCGACCGTGTACTCGCGCACCACGTTGCGCAGTTCGATGGTCACCTAGACACCACGAGGGCCACCGGCAAACGGTTCACCGCCGGCAACTGAACCGACCGGGCTGCTACCCCGTTTCCTCAGGCATGCCCGGCAGGTATCGGGTGGTCGACCATATCGTCGGGCACCTGGCGGCAATCGGAGTCGACCACGTCTTCGGCGTGGACGGCGCCAACATCGAGGACGTCTACGACGCCGCGCATTTCCGGCCCGACATCAACGCGGTGCTGGCCAAGCACGAGTTCTCCGCCGCGACGATGGCCGACGGGTACAGCCGAAGCGGGGCCGGCCTGGGTGTGGTCGCGGCGACCTCGGGTGGGGGAGCGCTGAACCTCGTCGCCGGCCTGGGCGAGTCGCTTACCAGCCGGGTCCCGGTGCTGGCGTTGGTCGGCCAGCCCGCCAGCACGATGGACGGCCGGGGCAGCTTCCAGGACACCAGTGGCGCAAACGGATCGTTGAACGCCGAGGCGCTGTTCTCGGCGGTGTCGGTGTTCTGCGAGCGGCTGCGCAGGCCGGCCGACATCGTTTCGGTGCTGCCCCGGGCCATTGCCGCGGCGCATACCGGCGGCCCGGCGGTGTTGTTGCTGCCCAAGGACATTCAGCAGGCGGTCACCGATGTCGGGCATGACGGTCACGGCATGGTCGGGGGACGGGCACTTATTGGCAGCCCGCATCCGATCGTCCGGGAACTGCGCCGCGCGCGGCGCTCGGTCACCATCATCGCCGGCGAGCAGGTGGCCCGCGACGACGCGCGTGCCGAGCTCGAGGAGGTGCGCGGGCGACTGCGCGCCGGGATCGCCACGGTGCCGGACGCCAAGGATGTCGTCGGTGCGCCGCGGCTCGGGACGACGGCGTCGCTCGGAGTCACCGGCGTCATGGGTCACCGCAACGTCGCCGAGGCGGTGGCCGCCAGCGGGTTGTGCTTGATCGTCGGCACCCGGCTGGCGGTGACCGCGCGCGGCGGCCTGGACGACGCTCTGGCGGCGGTGCGCAAGGTCTCGATCGGGTCGGCGCCGCCGTATCTCGCCTGCACGCACGTACATTCCGACGACCTGCGCGCTTCGCTGCGCATGCTGAGCCACGCGCTTGGCGGCCGCGCGCGCCCAACCGGTCCGGGTATCGCCGGCACCTGCCAGCCCACCGAGATGACGCCGCCCCCGTGCGACGGGCCGGGGCTGCGGTACCGCGACGCGATGGCGGTGCTGGACCGGGCGCTGCCGGACGGGGCCGACATCGTGGTCGACGCCGGGAACACCGGCGCCGCGGCGATCCACCATCTGCCGGCGCGCCGCGGTGGCAGGTTCGCGGTCGCGCTCGGCATGGGCGGCATGGGCTACAGCTTCGGCGCGGGGATCGGAATGTCGTTCGGGCGCGCCAGAAGTGGCCGGCCGGGCGGCCGCACCGTGGTGATCGCCGGCGATGGCGCGTTCTTTATGCACGGCATGGAGGTGCACACCGCCCTGCAATACCGGCTGCCCATCACGTTCGTGTTGTTCAACAACAACGCGCACGCCATGTGTGTGACCCGCGAGCAGTTGTTCTATGGCGACGTGTACAGCTACAACCGTTTTCGTCCCAGCCGGCTGGGTGCCGGTCTGGCGGTGATGTTCCCGGGCCTGACGTCGCTGGACGTCAGCGACGTCGATGGGTTCGCCGCTGCTATGAACGCTGCACTCGACACCGACGGTCCGGCGGTGGTCAGCGTCGAGTGCGCCGCTGACGAGGTCCCGCCGTTCGCGCCATTTCTCGCCGCGGCCGCATCGAAAAACGCTGCTGTGAAACAGATTTCACACGACGAGGAGAAACGCAACAATGTCGCTGCCAGCGCTTGAGGACATCCCCTGCCTCATCGGCGGGGTCACCCGCATCGAAACCAGCCCCAGGGAGAAGGCCACGCCGATCATCATGGACATGATCCGGTCGGTGTACCCGCACGATCAGGTATTCGGCCAGTACTGCACCGTCAACGATTACGTCGACTGCCCACCAGACCAGCTGTACGAGTACATGGCCGACACCCGCAGCCTGGAGGAGTGGACCTACAGCCTGCGCGGATTCACCCCCACGGATGAACCCGGCCTGTGGCTGGCCTACGACCGGCTCGGCTCGGAAACCGAGATCTACACCCGCACCGTCGCCAACGCGCAGGCGCGGACCGTGGACTACCACTGCGCCTGGGACCAGGGCAAGCACCTGTGGATGATCTACCTGATGCGCGTCATCGACGCCCAGACCGTCCTCGACAAGCCGGGATCGGTTGTGCTGTGGACCAATTGCCACCACCCGTTCTATGACCACAACCCGTATCCGGAGACCGCGCCCGCCGGGCGGCCGGTATGGGTCGGTGACTTTTGGGACATGTTCGGTGCCGGCCATCTGCTGGAGCTGCGCAACCTCAAGGGCATCGCCGAGTACCGCCACCACCACGGGCTGCCGGTGACGCCCGCGTGGATGAGATGAGCGCACCATGGGTAAGCCGAGCGTCAGCCTGATCGACGTCGCCACGTATTTGCCGGGCGAGCCGATCCCCGCCGACTACTACGCGGGATTCGCCGAGACCGACGAGCTGCGCGACAACGTGATGTTCCGCGCCCCGAAGTTTCGCCATCACGTCGCCGCGGACGAGAGTTCCATCGACATGATCGAACGCGCCACCGCGGGCCTGATCGAGCGCCACGGCCATGACGTCGTCGAGGGCGCCGACGTGCTGATCACCCACACGCAGGTGCCCGACATGGCGTTCTACGGACAGGGCGGAGGCATCGCGCATCGGCTGGGCATGCGGCCGTCCTGGGTGCTCGATTTGAACAACGGGGGCTGCGGCGCGTTCGTGTTGGCGCTCAACGTGGCCCGCACACTGCTGGCCGCCGGTGAGGGACGCACCGCGCTCATCGCCATCGCGCAGAACGCGGCCGGCCAATTCTTCGATCAACCGACGATTCGCCGCAAGGCACAGTCGGCCGTCCCCGGTGACGGGGCCGCGGTAGGCCTGGTCGCGGTGAGCGAACAGTCACCCATTCTGGATGTCGAGTGCCGCACGTACGGCGAATACGCCGGTGAGATGACGCTGTCCTACGATCCGCCGCGCAAGTGGTGGCAGGCCGGTCCCGGCGAGGGCAGCATCGGCTTCACCGAAAGCAAGATCACCAAGGTGCTGGCCCGCGGCAACCGGCAGGTTCCCGAGGTGGCGCTGGCGGTGTGCGATCGAATCGGGTTGGCCGGCAAAGATATCGACCTGCTGGTCACCAACCAGCCGAACCGGGCCTTTCTGCGCAATTGGCGTGACGCGCTCGAGCTGCCCACATCGCGGCACGTGGACACCTTCGACGACTGCGGCAACCTGTTCGGCGCCGGGATCCCGGTCAATCTGGACCGCGCGATATCTGCGGGCCGGCTCGAGGCCGGGCAAGTGGTCATGATGGCGGCGTTCGCGCATGCCGGTGACTTCGCCGGCGCCGCAGCGGTCCGCTGGGGCGGGCGGGGCTGATGCAACCCGGTCCGGGTCTGGGGGCCGGCGAGGTCTGCGATGCGCTGCCCAGCGCGGTCGACCCGTTTGCGTTGTCGCTCAACGAGAATCCCTTCCCGCCGCTGCCGGCGGTGCGCTCGGCGCTGATTCGGTCTGTCTGCGCTGCCAACCGGTATCCGGAGTTTCTGCCGGAGCGGTTGCGCCACCTGATCGCCGCGCATATCGGTGTGCCCGCCGACCTTGTGGTGCTGGGAGCCGGGGCGACGGGGGTGGTGTTGCAAGCCCTACAGGCGTTGACCCGGCCCGGCGCCACGGTGGCGATGGCCTCGCCGACGTTCGACGGTTATCCGATCGTCGCACAGATGGCCCGGCTGAACCCGTTGTCCGTCGCGCTGGACGAGCGCGGCCACAACGATCTCGGCGCGCTGGCCGATGCGGCCGCACAGGCCAGCGTGGTGGTGGTGTGCCGGCCGCACAACCCCACCGGAACGCTGGAGCCCACGGCCGCGGTGGTTCGGTTTCTCCGCCGGGTGCCGCGCGACACCGTGGTGCTGCTGGACGAGGCCTACATCGAGTTCACCGGTCCTGAGCACCGTTTCGACATCGCGGCATTGCTCGCGCGGTTTCCCAATGTGGTGGTGGTGCGGACCTTCTCCAAAGCCTACGGCCTGGCGGGGCTGCGGATCGGTTACGCGGTGGCCTCCCCGGAACTGGCACCGTCGCTGCGGTCGCAGCAGCTGCCGTTCGGTATCGCGATCACCAGTTCGCTGGCGGTCGCGGCGTCCTATGACGCGGAAGACGAACTGCTGCGGCGGATCCGGTTGATCACCGCGGAACGCCGCTATCTCCGGATGCGCCTGAGCGCGATGGGGATATACACGACCGACGCGCACGCGAATTTCGTCTATCTGCCTTCGCGCGGTAGGCAAAGCCGGCCGTGGCGTGAGGTTTTCGGCGACTCCGGGCCGCGGGTGCGGTACTACCCGGAAGGTGGTGCGCGGATCACCGTGGGCGGCCGCGCTTCGACCACGGCGGTGCTGTCGTCGCTGGGAAAGGCCACGCTCGGGCTTCAAGTGCGGTAAGAAGGGGCGTGGCGCAATCACAACCGGACAAACGTGATCCGATCGCGGCGGCGCGCGCCAACTGGGAGCGCGCCGGGTGGGGCGACGTGGCGCCGGGCATGGTGGCGGTGACCTCGGTGATGCGCGCGCACCAGATCCTGCTGGCCCGCGTCGAGACGGCGCTGCGCCCCTACGACCTGAGCTTCTCGCGGTACGAATTGCTGCGACTGCTGGCCTTCAGCCGGGCCGGGGCGCTGCCCATCACCAAGGCCTCCGACCGGTTGCAGGTGCACGTCACCAGCGTGACCCACGCGATCCGCCGGCTGGAGGCCGACGGCCTGGTGCAGCGGGTGCCGCACCCCACCGACGGGCGCACCACGCTGGTGCAGATCACCGACCTGGGCCGCTCCACGGTCGAGGACGCCACCGTCACCCTCAACAAGCAGGTGTTCGCCGACATCGGGATGACCGACGCCGAATCGCAGAAGCTGGCGTCATGCATTGAGACGTTGCGCCGCAACGCCGGTGACTTCTGAGCCTCAGCTGCCGCGCAGCATCTCGATGACCGCGCTGAAATCCAAGGCGCCGTGCTCGGCGGCGAATTCCGCGTAGATCTCGGCGGCGTGCGTGCCCAGCGGAGCCGCCGCTCCGGTCGAGGACACCGCATCCATCGCCAGGCCCAGGTCCTTGTTCATCAGGGCGGTGGCGAAGCCCGGTGTGAAGCCGTTGTTCGCCGGCGATGTCGGGACCGGGCCTGGCACAGGGCAATTGGTGTGCACGGCCCAGCAGTTCCCGGTCGCCCCGGTGATGACGTCGAACAGGGCCTGGGCGGACAACCCGAGCTTCTCGGCCAGGATGAACGCCTCGCCGATCGCGATCTGCTGCACCGCCAGCACCATGTTGTTGCACACCTTGGCGGCCTGTCCGGCACCGGCCGCGCCGCAGTGAATGATCTTGCCCGCCATGGGTTCCAGCACCGCCTGCGCCCGCTGCAGCGCATCGGTGTCGCCGCCCACCATGAACGCCAGCGTCCCGGCTGCCGCGCCCTTGACCCCGCCGGAGACGGGAGCGTCCAGCTGCGCGACGCCGTGCGACTCCGCCAGCGCGTGCACCTCGCGGGCATCGTTGACCGAAATGGTGGAGCTGTCGATGAACAGCGCCCCGGGCCGCGCGACGGGCAGGATCTGCGCGTAGCAGCGCTTGACCAGCTCCCCGTTGGGCAGCATGGTGATGACCACGTCCGATCCGGCCACCGCGTCGGTGGCGCTGTCGAAGCCGGTGACGCCGGCCTGCGTTGCCGCCGACAGCGCCGCGGGCACGGGATCGAATCCGCGCACCGCATGTTGGGCCGCAACGAGATTGGTGGCCATGGGGCCGCCCATGTGGCCGAGGCCCAGGAAGGCCACCGTCAGGTGCTCGGTCATCTGCCGACCTTTCTATGCGGTTGCGCGGACCCGCGCGGCTTCGGCCCGGCCGATGACCACTCGCATGATTTCGTTGGTGCCTTCCAGGATTCGGTGCACCCGCAGGTCGCGGACGATCTTTTCCAGGCCGTACTCGCGCAGGTAGCCGTAGCCACCGTGCAGCTGCAGGGCCTTGTCGGCGACTTCGAAGCAGGTGTCGGTGACATAGCGCTTGGCCATCGCACACAACTCGACCTTGTCGGGATCGTCGGCGTCCAACGCATTGGCCGCCCGCCACAACATCATTCGCGACGTCTCCAGGCCGGTGGCCATGTCGGCCAGCGTGAACCGGATGGTCGGCTCGTCGAGCAGGGACGACCCGAACGCCTGCCGATCGCGCACATAGGCCCCGGCCTTGTCCGCGGCGGCCTGCGCGCCGCCGAGGGAGCACGCGGCGATGTTGAGCCGACCGCCGTTGAGGCCGTTCATCGCGATCCCGAAGCCGGCGCCCTCGCCGTCGGCGCCGCCCAGCATCGCCTCGGCCGGCACCCGGACCCCGTCCAGGATCACTTGCGCGGTGGGTTGGGCATGCCAGCCCATCTTCTCCTCGGGCGAGCCGAAACTGAGCCCCACGGAACCCTTTTCGACCACGAAGGCCGAGATGCCGCGCGGCCCCTCGCTACCGGTCCTGGCCATCACCACGTACACGTCCGAGGCCCCCGCGCCGGAGATGAACTGCTTTACGCCGTCGAGCACGTAGTCGTCGCCCTGTTTGACGGCGCGGGTGCTCAACGCGCTGGCGTCGGACCCGGCGCCGGGCTCGGTGAGGCAGTAGCTGGCGATGACGTCCATCGACGCCAGCCGCGGAACCCAGTCCTTGCGCTGCTCGGCGGTGCCGAAGTTGTCGATCATCCACGCGCACATGTTGTGAATGGACAGGAACGCGGCGGTGGTGGGGTCGGCGATGGCCAACTGCTCGAAGATGCGGACACCGTCGAGCCGGCGCAGGCCGCTGCCGCCGACGTCCTCGCGGCAGTAGATCGCCGCCATGCCGAGCTCGGCCGATTCACGCAGCACATCGACCGGAAAATGTTTGGCCGCATCCCATTCCAGGGCGTGCGGGGCCAGGCGCTTGGCGGCGAACGCTGCGGCGGTCTCGGTGATCACCCGCTCGTCGTCATTCAGGGTAAACGAAGCCATCGAGTAGCCGGCCCTAATCCATTGTGGGGATGACGAATTCGGCGCCGTCCTTGATGCCGGACGGCCACCGCGACGTCACCGTCTTGGTCTTGGTGTAGAACATGATCGACGCGGGGCCGTGCTGGTTGAGGTCGCCGAAGCCGGACCGCTTCCAGCCGCCGAAGGTGTGGTAGGCCACCGGAACCGGGATCGGCACGTTGACGCCGACCATGCCGACCTGGACGCGCGAGACGAAGTCGCGGGCGGCGTCGCCGTCGCGGGTGAACACCGCCACGCCGTTGCCGTACTCGTGCTGAGAAGGAAGCGCCAGCGCTTCTTCGTAATTCGTGGCTCTTACGATGCACAGCACCGGCCCGAAGATCTCGTCGGTGTAGATCGACATCTCCGGGGTGACGTGGTCGAACAGGGTGGGGCCGATGAAGAAGCCGCCTTCGAGGTTGGCGTCATCGAAAGTCAGGTCGTCGCTGGCGCGTTCGCGGCCGTCGATGACCAATTCGGCTCCCGCGTCGACACCCTGGGCGATGTAGTCGCGCACCCGCGCCAAGGCGGCCTCGGTCACCAGCGGACCGTAGTCCGCCTTGGGGTCCAGGCTGTGGCCGACCCGCAGGTTGTTGATCCGCTCGATCAGCCGGGCGCGCAGCCGGTCGGCGGTCTGGTCACCGACCGGGACGGCGACGCTGATCGCCATGCAGCGCTCGCCGGCGCTGCCGTAGCCGGCGCCGATCAGCGCGTCGACGGCCTGGTCCAGGTCGGCGTCGGGCAGCACGATCATGTGGTTCTTGGCGCCGCCGAAGCACTGTGCACGCTTGCCGGTGGCGGCGGCCCCGGCGTAGATGTACTGGGCGATGTCGGAGCTGCCGACGAACCCGACCGCCTGGATGTCGGGGTGGTTGAGGATGGCGTCGACGGCCTCCTTGTCGCCGTGCACGACCTGGAACACGCCGGGCGGCAGGCCCGCCTCCTTAAAGAGCTCGGCCAGCCGCACCGGGACCGACGGGTCGCGCTCGCTGGGCTTGAGCACGAAGGCGTTGCCGCAGGCCAGTGCGGGGCCGGCCTTCCACAGCGGGATCATCGCCGGGAAGTTGAACGGGGTGATGCCGGCGACCACGCCCAGCGGCTGGCGCAGCGAGTAGACGTCGATGCCGGGTCCGGCGCCTTCGCTGTACTCGCCCTTGAGCAGGTGGGGGATGCCGATGCAGAACTCGATGACCTCGATACCGCGCTGGATGTCGCCCTTGGCGTCGGCCAGCGTCTTGCCGTGCTCGCGGGACAGCAACTCGGCGAGCTCGTCGTTATGATCGTTCACCAGCTCGATGAAGCGCATCATCACCCGCGCACGCCGCTGCGGATTTGTTGCGGCCCAACCCTTTTGGGCCTCGACGGCCGACGCCACCGCGGCGTCGATGTCGGCCTGGCCGGCCATCGGCACCGTCGCCTGGACGCTCCCGGTGCTGGGGTTGAAGACGTCAGCGCTGCGGCCGGACTGCCCGGCGGTGCGTTGCCCGTCGATGAAGTGTGGGATCTGTGTGGTCATGGGGCCCTCGAGTGTGGTTGACGGGCGTGTACGGATACTTGGATATCCTAGTAACCCGGCTCGGACGTTGGCAAGGTGGACCTCCCTAACCGCCCGGAGCGGGCTAGCCTGACAGCTGTATGCGCCCCAAGCCCGGCCAGTTGATGGCCGCCGATGCCGCCCTCGCGGCGACCTGAGCCGTGTAACCCGAGTCGATATTCATCGGGTGAAGGAGGCATGTGGCGGCAAGGAACGAACCCCTCGACCCGCGGCCCCTGCGCGCGGTGCCCGACGATGCCGGCTACCCGAACTGGGAAGCCGTCTACTCCGACAACGTGACCTGGGTGTACCGCACGCTGTTCGCGCGCGTCGGCAACCAGACCGACGCCGAAGACCTCACCGCCGAGGTCTTCCTCGCCGCGCTGCGGCCGCTGCGGCTGACCGCGAGCGTCGCCGAGGTGCGCGCGTACCTGCGGGCGACGGCCAGGACGGTGCTGGCCGCGCACTGGCGCGAGACGCTGGGGCGGGAGATAACGTCGATCGAGGACGTCGAACAACCGGCGGACAGTCAGGAGGCGATCAGCACCGCGCCGCAGCGGGTGGCCCGGGTTCTGGACAGCCTGCCGGATCGCTACCGTCAGATTCTGGAATCGCGCTTCCTGCGCGGTAATTCGATCAAGGAGTCAGCCGCGGAACTCGGGATCAGCGTGCCCAATGCCAAAGTCCTGCAGCACCGCGCCCTGCGGCTGGCAGCGCAGGTCAACGATGGGGGCAAGCCATGAACGCGCGAGGGATGCGACGTTACGTCGACGACCTGTTGCGGGGGCGCCGGCCCAGACCGTTCGCGCCCGACGACTTCGAGGCCGCGCAGCTGCGCACGGCGATCGAGCTGCGCGCGGCTCGCGACGGGGGCGACGCGCCGCGCCAGGAATTCGTCACCGATCTGCACCGGCGTATCGCCGAGCAGATGTCCAGCGCGCCAACGGAGGTGGCGCCGGGGCGCGGCAGCACCCGGCGCCAGGTCATCGTCGGCACGTCGGCCGCCGCCACCGCGGCGGTCGCCGCGGTGTCCGTCGATCGCGCCCTGATGGCGGGTCAATCCGGCCGTCGTGCGCCCGAGGTTGCCGCCGGGGAACTGACGCCCAACGAGGGCAGTTGGCAGCGCGTGGCGGCCGGGTCGGACGTGCCGGACGGCGCCATGCACGCCTTCGACCTGGGCTCGGTGACCGGATTCGTCCGCCGCGTGGACGGCAAGGTCCAGGCGATCTCCGGGGTGTGTACCCATCAGGGCTGCAAGCTGTGGTTCGACGCACCCGACGACACGCTGCGCTGCCCCTGCCACACCACGTCGTTCTCGCCCAGTGGGCAGGTGCTCACCCATCAGTTGCCGATAGCGCCAAAGCCGTTGCCCGAACTTATGGTTCGTGAGGTCAAGGGGGTCATCGAGGTGTTCGCCCCGCCGCCTCCCGAGCGGCCGGCCTGAGCGGCGTAACCCGCCACCCTATCTCTTGGCATGGATATCCCCATGCTTCGAAGGCCTGTGGTGGCCGTGGCCGCCGTGGCCGTGTTGCTGTTGGCCGGTTGCTCCCAGTCGCGGCCGGTGGCGAGCCCCACCGCGCCCACCACCACGATGTCGGTCACCGCGCCGGCGGCTCCGGTGCGCGGCAACGAGGTCACCATCGACGGCTTCGCGTTCGCGCCGGTGACCTTGACCGTGCCCGCCGGGACCACCGTCACGTGGACCAATCGCGACGAAGAACCCCACACGGTGGCCGCAACCGACGGATCGTTCCACTCACCCGGCATGGGAACCGGAGCGACCTTCACCCACACCTTTTCCACCGCCGGGACTTTCGACTACGTCTCTTCGATCCACCCGATGATGCGGGGCACGGTGGTGGTGACGGGATGAGTGGCCAGACCAACGGCATGACCCGCCGCCAGCTCATCCGGCACACCGCATGGTTCGGGGCGGCGGTCGGATTCGCCGTCACCGGCGGCGAGGTCATCTCGCATGTCGCGGGCCAGGCCGCGGCGCAGCACACGGCGGGGCGGCCCAGCCTGCGCTTCGCCCAAATCAGCGACAGCCACCTCGGTTTCACCGGGGCGCCCAACCCGGACGTCGCCGCGACGTTCGGCCACGCGATCGATCAGGTCAACAACCTCGGTTACACCCCGGACTTCGTCATCCACACCGGGGACCTCACCCACCTGTCCAGCCCGGAGCAGTTCGACCAGGTCAAGCAGATGATGAGTGGTCTGAAGACGCCGCACGTGTTCACCGTGCCAGGGGAGCACGACTCCGTCGACGACGCCGGGCAGAAGTACCGAAACGCGTTCGGCGCCGGCTCAATTGGCGACGGTTGGTACAGCTATGACGTCGCCGGCGTGCATGTCATCGCGTTGGTCAACACGCTGAACCTGCGCAAGCTCGGCCACCTGGGTACCGATCAGCTGGAGTTCGTCAAGAAGGACGTCGCGGGCCTTTCCAGCGACACCCCCATCATCGTGTTCAGCCACATCCCGCTGTTCGCCATGTACCCGCAATGGGGCTGGGGCACCGACGATGCCACCGAGGCGCTGAGCTACCTGCGCCGCTTCTCCTCGGTGACGTGCCTGAACGGGCATGTGCACCAACTGTTCTCCAAGTCGGAAGGCAACGTCACGTTCTACAGCGGCACCACCACCGCTTACCCGCTGCCCCGACCGGGGGATGGGCCCGCGCCCAAGCCGGTCACGCTGCCGGCCGGCAAGCTGCGCGACGCGCTGGGCATCCGCGAGGTCGGCTACACCAGGGGAGAAGTCGCCCTGGCCTTGAAAGAGACGACACTGCAATGACTTTGACATCCATCCTGGTCCGCCTCGGCCTGGCCGCGTCGCTGACGATCAGCGCCGCCAGCCATGCCTACCTTTATGTGCATGGCTACCAACACGTGCCGACCATCGGCACGGCATTCTTGGCCCAGGCCAGTATGTCGTTCGCGATCGCGCTGCTGATCCTGATCGGCGGTCCGGGGTGGCTGCGGTGGGCCGGTGCCGCGGTGGCGGCCGGTTCACTGGTCGCGTTCGTGATGTCGCGCACCGTTGGCCTGTCCGGGTTTTCCGAACGAGGCTGGGAGCCAGCACCGTACGCCGCCGTCAGCGTGGCCGCCGAGGTGCTCACGGTGGTGCTGTGGGCGCTTGGTGGGCGCCTTCGGCTGCCAGGGGCTCAGACCACTTCCGGCTGAGCCGGGAGCTGGAGCTACCCGGCGCCCGGGGCCTCCGGGGCCGGCTGGTCAGCCAGGGCGCCGGTGGCGTCGACCGGCCCGGCCTCGTCGGAGCTGGACGCGACGGGGGCCGCCCACTTGATCCGAAGCCGGCGCTTGAGGGACATCGCGGGCTTCTCGATGAGGAACCAGCTCACCGCGGCCAGCGGCAGGGTGGTCGCCACCGCGACAACAAAGAACAGCACCGGGTGCAGGCGCGTCGCGAGCCCACTGACGGCCAGCAATTGCTGGGCGGGGAAAGCGTAGATGTAGACGCCGTAGGACAGATCGGTGCGCAGCCTCAACCGTTGGCTCTTGAGCAGGGAACCGGACACGACGACGGCATACGCCAGCGGAAGCGCACCAACCACCCGGTAGTCGGGAAGCAACCCGGCCGCCACCACGATGACAATGCAGACGGCGACCAGCGACCATCGGGCGGGGATGACGTCTCGCCACTGGTACATGACGGCTCCGGCCGAGAACATGATGGCCGCCCGCACGGCAAGCTGCGGAATGGTCCAGACACCGGGAAACGTCAGCGGCGGCAGGACCAACGCGCCCAGCGTTGCCGCTACTAAAACCGCCGGGGATACCCATCGGCGATTGCCCAGGCCCGCCACGCCGATGGCGGCAACGAACAAGTAGCACAGCAGTTCCCAGATCAGCGACCACATCGAACCGTTCCAGGCGGGTCCACCGGGCACACCGTGCAGCGTGCCGTCGATGCTGGGCTGCAGGTACGCGATCGCACTGTTTTTCACGACGTACAAGAGCGGCGCGGTTGACGCGAGCAGCTTGGTGGCCGAAGCGCCTTGGATCGCCAGACTGAGCGGAGCGAAGATGAACGCGGTCACGATCAAGCACACGTAGAAGCCGGGCAGGATGCGCAGCGCGCGAGCGGTGAGATAGTCGCGCAGTCGCGGATCGGTGAGCCAACTCCGGGTGATCAGGAAGCCGGAGATCGCGAAGAAGCCGTCAACGCCGACGGAAAAGAAGAGCTGCAGGGTCGCCTTCGGTGGCATGTGGCCGGTGATCGGCCAGGAGTGGAAGAGCATCACCTCGGCCGCCAGCACCAACCGAAGTGCGTTGAGCGCGTTCCTTCGTGGGTCGAATACCTGCCCCAGTTTCATCCAGCCTCCGCCACCCGCACACCACTCGTCACCGGCGCCATCGTACGGGCCGAAACCCGAGTGACGCTGACGCGGGCGGTGCCCGCGATCAGGTCGCTACCCCGCGATCTTCGGCGGGGAACTCCGGGGGCATCGCCATGGCCGCTTGCCCGCGCGAGTCGGCAGATCTCCGTTTGAGTCGCGCCTTCAGCGACCTCGCCGGCTTTTCGACCAGGAACCAGCTGGCCGCGGCCAGCGGCAGGGTGGCCAGCGCCACGGTCAGGCAGAACACGATCGGATTGAGGCTGAGCAGCCCGAGGACAACCAGCAGCTGCTGGGTCGGGTACGCGTAGATGTACATGCCGTAGGACAGGTCCGTGCGCAACCTCAATCGCTTGTTGTGCAGCAGGGACCCCGAGACGATGACGGCGTAGGCCAGCGGCACGGCGGCGACCACTCGGTAGTCCGGCAGCTGGCCGGCCAGCAGCACGATGACCACGCTCACCGCGACCAGCGACCAGCGGGCGGGAATCACGTCGCGCCACTGGTACAGCAACGCTCCGGCGGCAAACATGATCGCGGCCCGGCAGGCGAGGAAGACGATGACGATGCCGAAGTTGCCGGTCGGCTTGTTGAACACCTCGGGGAAGGTGACGGGCGGCATCATCGATGCCCCGATGGCCGCCGCCACCAATATCACCGGGGAAACCCACCGTCGGTTGGCCAGTCCGGCCACGCCGATGGCGGCGACGACCAGATAGCACATGATTTCCCAGAAGAGTGACCACAGCGAGGCGTTCCAGATGCCCGCACTGGGGACGTTGAACGGGGTGCCGCCCACGTCGGGCTTGAGCCATAAGACCCCGATGTTTTGCAGGACGTAGTCGAACGGCGCGAACGAGAACAGCAGCTTGGCCGGCGAACCGCCTTGGATCGCCACACTCAGCGGGGCGAACACGAACGCGGTCACGATCATGCAGACGTAGAAGCCGGGCAGAATGCGCAGCGCCCGGGCGGCGAGGTAAGTGCGCAGTTTAGGGTTGCTCAGCCAACTCGCCGTGATGAGGAACCCCGAAATCGCGAAGAACCCGTCCACCCCGACGGACAGCAGAAGCTGCAGAACGGCCCGCATGGAGGGCAGATGGCCCCGGATCGGATAGGTGTGCCAAAAGATGACCTCGGCCGCCAGCGCCAACCGCCAAGCGTTCAGCGCATTGCTTCGCGGATCGAAAACCTGCCCTAGCTTCATCGGCGTCCCCCGCCACCCGCATCGGGCCTCGTCGGCATCATCGGCGACATCTTATCGTTAGCTGACGCGGGGACCATGCTGTTCGGCGGTTTCCGGGGGTTCCGCCGCACGCAAACGCAGCCATTACTGTACATGTGTGCAACAAGTGGCGGGCCAATTGCGGTGCCTGACAGCGTGTCTGGCGGCGGCCGATAGCGTGCCGTCAGCCGCGCAGGCCGTCGATGAACGCCTTCGTCTCGTCCCAGGTGGGCAGCAGGCCGGAGGCGCGCGCCTCTTCGAAACTGGGCGCCGCGGCGTCGCGGTCGGACAAGTTGGGCACCGCCCCATCCACCAGCGGCCAGTCGATGGCCAGCGCCGGATCGGTCGCGCAAATGGTGTGCTCGCGTTGCGGGTTGTATTCCGCCGAGCACAGATACATCACCGTCGAATTGTCTTGCAGCGCCAGGAAGCCGTGCGCCAGGCCCTCGGAGAGGTAGATCGTCCGGTGCTCGGAGTCGTTGAGCAGAACCGAATCCCATTGCCCGAACGTCGGCGAACCCACCCGGATGTCGACGACGACATCGAATACCGAACCGCGAACGCAGGTCACGTACTTGGCCTGGCTCGGCGGCACCTGAGCGTAATGCAGTCCGCGCAGCACCCCGGCCGATGACACCGAGCAATTGGCCTGCCGGACGTCCAACCGGTGGCCGGCGAAGGAGCGGAAACCCTTGTCGGTGAGCCATTCGAAGAAATGGCCGCGCGAATCGCCATGAACGGTAGGGGTGATCTCCCAGGCGCCGGGAATTTTCAGTTCGCGGACTTCCACGCTACTGTCCACGCTCTTCGTAGCGGGCTTCCGACGCGTCTTTCAACGGACGCCACCACGATTCGTTTGCGCGGTACCAGTCAATGGTGGCACGCAGCCCCTCCTCGAAGTCGGTATGCTTTGGCGCCCAACATAATTCGTCATACAACGTGGACGGATCGATGGCGTATCGCAAATCGTGACCAACCCGGTCGGTGACGTGGTCAAAATCGTCGGGTTCACGGCCCATCATCTGCAGCAGCGTGCGCAACACGGTCAGGTTGTCGCGCTCTCCTTCGGAGCTGATCAGGTAGGTGCGCCCGATCTCGCCCTTGTCCAGGATGCGCCGGACCGCGCTGTTGTGGTCATCGACGTGGATCCAGTCGCGGACGTTGGCGCCGGTGCCGTACAGCTTGGGCCGCCGGCCGGTGAGCACGTTGGTGATCTGGCGCGGGATGAATTTCTCGACGTGCTGATAGGGCCCGTAATTGTTGGAGCAGTTCGAAATCGTCGCGCGCACCCCGTACGAGCGCACCCAGGCGCGCACCAGCATGTCGGCGGCGGCTTTGGTCGCCGAATACGGGCTGGACGGGTTATAGGGCGTGGCCTCGGTGAACCGCTGCGGGTCGTCGAGCTCCAGGTCTCCGTAGACCTCGTCGGTCGAGATGTGGTGCAGCCGCACGCCGTAACGCCGCACCGCCTCCAAAATGGTGAAGGTGCCGACCACGTTGGTGTGCAGGAACGGCTCGGGACTGTCCAGCGCGTTGTCGACGTGACTTTCCGCGGCGAAATGCACCACCGCGTCGGATTCGGCGACCAGCCGCGACACCAGCTCGGCGTCGGTGATGTCACCGACCACCAGCTCGATCGAGCCTTCGACGTCGGCCAGTGACTCGCGCCGACCCGCATAGGTCAAGGCGTCGAGCACCGTCACCGAATCCTCGGGGTGTTCGCGGACCGTGCTGTGCACGAAGTTGGCGCCGATGAATCCAGCGCCGCCGGTGACCAGTAACCGCATGCCCAAACCCTAACCGAGCCGGCCGGTCAGCTTGCGGGTGTTAGCCCCAAAGGTCCCGCCAGCTCGCCGAGTGCGGACAGCAGCGCCTCGTCATCAGGGACGCCCAGCACCTGGATCGCCACGTGGTCGGCGCCGGCTGCCAAGTGTTCGTCGAGGCGCTGCGCAATGGCCTCCGGGGTGCCGTGGGCCACCACCGCGTCGATCAGCCTGTCGCTGCCGGGCTGGCGCACGTCGTCTTCGGTGAACCCCAGCCGCAGCCAGTTGTTCACATAGTTGGTCAGGTCCAGATAGGTTTTGACGGTCTCGCGGCCGACCGCGCGGGCCTGCTCGACGTCGGTGCTGAGCACCACCTTGTGCTCCGGTGCCAGGAACACCGTGTTGCCGATCAGGTCGCGTGCCTTGGCCGTGTGTTCCGGTGTGGTGAGGTACGGGTGGGCGCCCGCGCTGCGCTGCGCCGCCAGCCGCAGCACCCGTGGTCCGAGCGCCGCCAGCACCCGACGGCTGGTCGGCACGCCCGCGGCGTCGAGTTCGTCGAGGTAACCGACCAGCGCCTCGTAGGGCTTCACGTATTCCTCGGTGTGCTCGCGGTGGCCTACCCCGACGCCCAGCAGAAACCTTCCCGGGTAGGCGCTTTCGATGCGGGCAAAGGACTCGGCAACCGTCGGTGCGGGCGCTGACCAGATGTTGACGATCCCGGTGGCCAGTTGCAGCGAAGTGGTCCGCGCCAGCGCCGGCTCGGCCCAGGCCAGTTCGGCGTCCGGCGACCAGCCGATCCAGGCCGCGCCATATCCCAGGGATTCGATGCCTTCGGCCAACTCGGGCGTGATCGAGCGGTTGGGCAGCCAGACGCCGAACCGGCCCAAGTCGGGCTTGAGTGCTGCTGCTTCGGTCATCTGGGTCCCTCCTTGCTTGTTACGACGGCTTCAGGCCAAGCGGCCCCGCCAGTTCAGCCAAGGCCGAGACCAGGTTTTCATCCTTCGTCAGGACCTGAACGGGTACGTGATCGGCGCCGGCGTCGAGGTGCTCGTTGAGCCGCGCGGCTATCTGGTCCACGGTGCCATAGGCAACCACCGCGTCCACCAGGCGGTCGCTGCCCGGCCGGGTGACCTCGTCGTCGCTGAAACCCAGCCGCTTCCAGTTGTTTCGGTAATTCGCCAAATTGAAATAGACGTCCAGCGCCTTGCGGCCGATCGCCCGCGCCTTGTCCGCGTCGGTGGTCAACACCACCTTGTGCTCGGGCGCCAGGAAAGCCGACGGGCCGATGATTTCGCGGGCGTGCGCGGTGTGCTCCGGCGTGGTCAGGTAGGGGTGGGCCCCGGCCGAGCGTTCCGCGGACAGCTTCAGCACGCGCGGGCCCAGCGCCGCCACCACCCGGCGGTTGGTGGGCACGCCGTGGTCGTCGAGTTGGTTCAGGTAGTCCACCAGGGCGTCGTAGGGCTTGCGGTACTCGGTCTGCGCCTCGGGGTGGCCGACGCCGATGCCGAGTAGAAACCGGCCCGGGTAGGCCGCCTCGATGCGGTGGAAGGATTCCGCCACCGGTCCCGCGGCCGCGGTCCAGATGTTGACGATGCCGGTGCCCACCTGCAGCGTGGTCGTCGCTTCCAGGAGGGGCTCGACCCAGGCCAGCTCGGCCGGCGGTGAACCGCCGACCCAGACGGCACCGTAGCCCAGCGCTTCGATGTCCCTGGCCTGCTCGGGTGTGACGCCGCGCCCGAACGATCCGAACCGGCCGAGGTCTGGTTTGCCTGCTGCATCGGTCATGGTGTTCCCAACCTGCGCCCCGCGGAGGCTATTCCGGGGCGGCCGCGTGCTCATCCACGTCGTCGAGTTCCGCGACGTCGGCGGCGGGCGGCTCCAGCGGCAGCAGCACGATGAACCGGGTGTCGCCGGGCACTGACTCGACCCGCAGGTCCCCGCGGTGTTTCTTCACCACGATGTTGAACGCCAGGTCCAGGCCCAGTCCGGTGCCTTCGCCGAACGGTTTGGTGGTGAAGAAGGGCTCGAAGATGTGCTCGCGGATATCTGCGGGGATGCCCGGCCCGGTATCGCAGATTTCGACCCGGGCCATGTTCTCGCCGTAGCGGCAGGTGCGGATGGTCAGCGTGCCACCGGTGTCGCGCATGGCGGCGAGCGCGTTGTCGATGATGTTGGTCCACACTTGATTGAGATCGCCTGGATAGCAGGGGATTTCGGGCAGCGTCTTGTCGAAGTCCTTGACTACGGTGATCGGGGGGTTCTCGCCGGTGTCTTTGCCCGCGTCCTTGGTCAACCGATCGGCGAACATCGCCAGCGTGCTGTACAGCAGGTCGTGCACGTTGGCCACCTGGAACGGGGCCCGATCCATTTGCGAATACTGCTTTGCGTCGGCCACCAACGCCGAAATCCTCTTGCTGGCTTCCAGGATCTGGTTCATCAGCAGCTCGCTTTCGATGGTGTAGTTGATCCATCGAATCGCCTGCTCCAGCGACGTCGACCCGAGCTCCTCGCTGACCGCGGAAATCTGCTCCAGCCAGTCGGTGTCGATGCCGCCCTCGACGAACGTCGGCGCGATGTCCCAGCCGCCGTCGATGCCGTGGTCGTCCAGCCAGTCGCCGACGGCGTCCTCGCGGTCGGAGGTCTCCAGCGCGCTCAGGTGCTGTGACGCCGACTTGGCGACCTGCTCGGCCACCCGTTCCTGCAACTGCACCAGCGCGCTCAACGCCTCGGGGGTGACGGTGCCGTCGGCCAGCATCGCCAGCTTGTGGCGCATGTTGGCCACGCGTTCGCGCAGATCCGCCGCGGACCGCGAGATGGCCGCCGCGGGATTGTTCAGCTGATGCGTCAGCCCGGCCGACAACCGGCCCAGCGCCAGCAGCTTCTCCCGGTTGTCGATGATGCGGCGGGTGCGGTCGGTGCCGACGGCGATGCCGTCGAGCAGGTGCACCGCCATGGGGAACTGGTCCCGCATGAACTGGGCGAACACCGGCGCGTCCATCACGAAGAAGCGCGACGGCTTGGTCACGTGCACCGAGGCGTCATAGCTCTTCTGGTTACCGCCGGTGAACGCCCGCCAGGCCCCGCAGTACACGCCGCGCTGCGAGGTGCGATTGGTCTCGATGTCCTGGCCGCCGGACAGCTTGCTCATGGTCAGCTCCCCGTCGATCAGGACGTAGAAGCAGGTCGCCGGTTCGCCTTCGACACAGATCGGGCCCGGTTCGTAGTGCTGGATGTGCCCGTTGCTGCACAGCACCGCCAGCTGCTCGTCGGTGAGCGCCTCGAACAGGAACAGGCTGCGCAGCTCGTCGGGCTCACACGGTACGGCCGTTAGTTCGGCGCCGGTCATGCTTCTCCTAGTTCTCGGCCAGGTATCGGTGCACCAGCATCACCGCCATCGACCCCTCACCGACCGCGGCGGCGACCCGTTTGGCGGACGTGGAGCGGACATCGCCGGTGGCGAAGACCCCGGGCACGCTGGTCTCCAGGTGATGCGGCGGGCGGTCCAGCGTCCAGCCGCACACGTTGCGCAGGTCCGGGCCGGTCAGGATGAACCCGTGGTCGTCGCGGGCCAGCACGCCGTCGAGCCAGTCGGTGCGCGGGGCGGCGCCGATGAAGATGAACATCCGGCCGCAGGTGACGTCCTCGGTTTCGCCGGTCCGGTTGTTGACCAACCTCAGCTGCTCCAGGTGGCCCTCACCGGTGGCGCGCTGCACCTCGGTACAGGTCAGCACGTTGATCTTGGAGTTCGCCTCGATCTGCTGGATGAGGTAGTAGGACATCGACGCCTCCAGCGACGGGGCGCGCACCACGATGCTGACCGACTTGGCCGTCCGCGACAGGTACATCGCCGCCTGGCCGGCCGAGTTCGCCCCGCCGATGACGTAGACCTCTTCGTTTTCGCACTCCGAGGCCACCGAGATGGCCGCGCCGTAGTAGACGCCGCAACCGGTCAGCTCGGTGCAGCCCTCGGCCTGCAGCTGGCGATACGACACCCCGGTGGCCAGGATGACCGCGTGCGCGTCGATCGAGCCGCCGTCGGCGAACCGCACGGTCCGCTTGGGGCCGTTCACCTCGAGGGCGGTGGCCTTGCGGGCGGTGATCAGCTCGGCGCCGAACTTCTCCGCCTGCCGCCGTGCCCGGTCGGCCAGCTGGCTCCCCGACACCCCGTCCGGGAAGCCCAGGTAGTTCTCGATGCGCGAACTCTGCCCGGCCTGACCGCCGGTGGCGATGTGCTCGATGAGCACCGTGCGCAGCCCCTCCGAGGCGCCGTACACGGCCGCCGCCAGGCCGGCGGGCCCGCCGCCGACCACGATCAGGTCGTAGAACTCCTGCGACGGCGTGGTGGTCAGGCCCAGGGTCTCGGCCAGCTGGGCGTCGGTGGGTTCGACCAGGGCGTCACCGCCCTGGGTGACGACCACCGGCAGCCGCCGCCCGTCCTCGCCGGCCGCGGTGAGCAGCCGCTCGCCGGCGGGCTCGTCGGCCATGAACCAGGTGTAGTAGAGGCCGTTGCGGGCCAGGAAGTCGCGGACCTGCCAGGACCGCGCCGACCAGCGGTGGCCGATCACCTTGGTGTGCGGGATGGGGTGCTCGGGTGCGGCCCGCCAGGCGTCCAGCAGCCCGTCGATGACCGGGTAGAACTTCTCCTCCGGCGGATCCCACGGCTTGAGCAGGTAGTGGTCCAGGTCGACGACGTTGATCGCGTCGATGGCGGCGTGGGTGTCGGCGTAGGCGGTGAGCAGCACCCGCCGCGCGGCCGGGTACAGGTCCATCGCCTGCTCGAGGAACTCGATGCCGCTCATCTGCGGCATCCGGTAGTCGGCGATCAGCAGCGCGACCGTCTCGCCGCGCAGCTTGAGCTCCTTGAGTGTGCCCAAAGCGTCGGGCCCGGACTCCGCGCGCACGATCCGGTGCTCCTCGCCGTAGTGGCGGCGCAGGTCGCGGGCGACCGCCCGGGACACCGAGGGATCGTCGTCGACGGTCAGCATGACCGGCTTGCGCTGGGCGGTCGGGGAGCCGGGGGCGGCTGGCGTGCTCATCGGCCTCAAGTATGCGCTCGTCAGCGCCCATGTGGGAGGTCGAGAGGCGGGCCGCACTCCGCCCGCAGCGATTTTGGTGCAGCGGCAGAACCAGGTATCGTGGAACAACGGTGCGGCATCCGCGCCGACTTTTTGTGTGCCAAGTCCCTGGGAATTTCCTGCCACCGGCTCACGTTCCAAGTCGGTGCAATGTCGCGTCGACTAGGCGCAGACGAAGACGAAACTATACGACGAGGATTCTTAACGAGTTATGGCCAAGAAGGACGGCGCCATCGAGGTGGAAGGCCGAGTGGTCGAGCCGCTGCCCAATGCGATGTTCCGCATTGAGCTGGAGAACGGTCACAAGGTGCTTGCCCACATCAGCGGCAAGATGCGGCAGCACTACATCCGCATCCTGCCCGAGGACCGGGTGGTGGTGGAGTTGTCTCCCTACGACCTGTCCCGCGGCCGCATTGTGTACCGGTACAAGTAAAAGCGCCTGATTAGCACACCTACGAATAGACAGAACAGGATCGAACAGCCGTGAAGGTGAACCCGAGCGTCAAGCCAATCTGTGACAAGTGCAGGGTGATCCGTCGGCATGGGCGGGTCATGGTGATCTGCTCCGATCCGCGCCACAAGCAGCGCCAGGGCTAGTCGCCCAGCGCTTCGGCGGCCCCCGCAGTACGCACACAACTGAATGAAGACCTCCCAGCACCACTGAGCGGCTGGCATCTGAAGAGATGGGCCGGCTCATCCACGCCCGGACGGAGGCCGGGCCCCGATCAGACGGATCGGGAACGGGCTGGGATCAGACCTCCGCCGAGAAAAAGAGGAAACGCCACCTATGGCTCGACTAGTAGGCGTCGATCTTCCGCGTGACAAGCGGATGGAGATCGCGCTGACCTATATCTTCGGCGTCGGCCGCACCCGGTCGAACGAGATCCTGGCAGCTACCGGCATCGACCGGAACCTGCGCACCCGGGACCTGACCGATGACCAGCTGACCCACTTGCGTGACTACATCGAAGCGAACCTGAAGGTGGAGGGTGACCTGCGCCGCGAGGTTCAGGCCGACATCCGGCGCAAGATCGAGATTGGTTGCTACCAGGGCCTGCGGCACCGCCGCGGCCTGCCGGTGCGCGGCCAGCGCACCAAGACCAACGCGCGCACCCGCAAGGGACCCAAGCGCACCATCGCCGGCAAGAAGAAGGCCAGGTAATCACCCATGCCACCAGCCAAGAAGGCAGCCTCTGCCCCCAAGAAGGGGCAGAAGACCCGTCGCCGGGAGAAGAAGAACGTCCCGCACGGCGCCGCCCACATCAAGAGCACGTTCAACAACACGATCGTGACCATCACCGACCCGCAGGGCAACGTCATCGCCTGGGCGTCGTCGGGTCACGTCGGGTTCAAGGGTTCGCGCAAGTCGACGCCGTTCGCCGCGCAGCTGGCCGCCGAGAACGCGGCCCGCAAGGCGCAGGAGCACGGCGTGAAGAAGGTCGACGTGTTCGTGAAGGGCCCGGGCTCGGGCCGGGAGACGGCGATCCGGTCGCTGCAGGCCGCCGGTCTGGAGGTCGGCGCGATCTCCGACGTCACCCCCCAGCCGCACAACGGCGTTCGCCCCCCGAAGCGCAGAAGGGTCTAGGAGATAAACCATGGCTCGTTACACCGGACCCGTTACCCGCAAGTCGCGCCGGCTGCGCACCGACCTCGTCGGCGGCGACCAGGCGTTCGAGAAGCGTCCCTACCCGCCCGGCCAGCATGGCCGTGCGCGGATCAAGGAAAGCGAATACCTGCTGCAGCTGCAGGAGAAGCAGAAGGCCCGCTTCACCTACGGCGTGATGGAGAAGCAGTTCCGCCGCTACTACGAAGAGGCCGTGCGCCAGCCCGGCAAGACGGGTGAAGAGCTGCTGCGCATCCTGGAGAGCCGGCTGGACAACGTCGTGTACCGCGCCGGGCTGGCGCGTACCCGCCGGATGGCGCGTCAGCTGGTCAGCCACGGCCACTTCAGCGTCAACGGCGTGCACGTCAACGTTCCCAGCTACCGGGTGTCGCAGTACGACATCATCGACGTGCGGGACGGCTCGCTGAACACGGTGCCGTTCCAGATCGCGCGGGAGACGGCGGGCGACCGCCCGATCCCGAGCTGGCTGCAGGTGGTGGGGGAGCGTCAGCGCATCCTCGTGCACCAGCTGCCCGAGCGGGCGCAGATCGACGTGCCGCTCACCGAGCAGCTCATCGTCGAGTTCTACTCGAAGTAAGAGCAGTTTTCCGCCGGTGCAGCCGCACCGGCGGGTCTTAACGGCATCAAATAGCGGGTGCCGAGAAGGAGAAGAAGAAACACCATGCTGATCTCTCAGCGACCCACATTGTCCGAGGAAGTCCTCACCGACAGCCGCTCCCAGTTCGTCATCGAGCCGCTGGAGCCGGGATTCGGTTACACCCTGGGCAACTCGTTGCGCCGGACGCTGCTGTCCTCGATTCCGGGTGCGGCCGTCACCAGCATCCGCATCGACGGCGTGTTGCACGAGTTCACCACCGTGCCGGGCGTCAAGGAAGACGTCACCGCGATCATCTTGAACCTCAAGAGCCTGGTGGTGTCCTCCGAGGAGGACGAGCCGGTCACCATGTACCTGCGCAAGCAGGGCCCGGGTGAGGTCACCGCGGGGGACATCGTGCCGCCCGCCGGTGTCACCGTGCACAACCCCGACCTGCACATCGCCACGCTGAACGACAAGGGCAAGCTCGAGGTCGAGCTGGTCGTCGAGCGCGGCCGCGGCTACGTGCCGGCCGTGCAGAACCGTGCCTCGGGTGCCGAAATCGGCCGTATCCCGGTCGATTCCATCTACTCGCCGGTGCTCAAGGTCACCTACAAGGTGGACGCCACCCGTGTCGAGCAGCGCACCGACTTCGACAAGCTGATCCTGGACGTCGAGACCAAGAGCTCGATCAACCCCCGCGACGCGCTGGCGTCGGCGGGCAAGACCCTGGTCGAATTGTTCGGCCTGGCACGCGAACTCAACGTCGAGGCCGAGGGCATCGAGATCGGGCCGTCGCCGGCCGAGGCCGACCACATCGCGTCGTTCGCCCTGCCGATCGACGACCTGGATCTGACGGTGCGGTCCTACAACTGCCTCAAGCGCGAGGGTGTGCACACCGTCGGCGAGCTGGTCAGCCGGACCGAGTCCGACCTGCTCGACATCCGCAACTTCGGTCAGAAGTCCATCGACGAGGTGAAGGTCAAGCTGCACCAGCTGGGCCTGTCGCTCAAGGACAGCCCGCCGAGCTTCGACCCCTCGCAGGTCGCGGGCTACGACGTCGCCACCGGCACCTGGTCATCCGAGGCTGCCTACGACGACCAGGACTACGCGGAAACCGAACAGCTGTAAACGCCCAACCGCTCGAAAGAGTCCGTCCCGGCCCTACCTGATACGGGGGCCGGCCCCACTTAGGAGATAGCGCAATGCCCAAGCCCACCAAGGGGCCTCGCCTCGGCGGGTCGTCTTCGCACCAGAAGGCGCTGCTCGCCAACCTGGCCACCTCGCTGTTCGAGCACGGCCGGATCAAGACGACCGAGCCCAAGGCGCGGGCGCTGCGGCCGTATGCGGAGAAGCTGATCACCCACGCGAAAAAGGGTGCGCTGCACAACCGTCGAGAGGTGCTGAAGAAAATCCGCGACAAGGACGTGGTGCACGCCCTGTTCGCGGAGATCGGTCCGTTCTACGCCGACCGCAACGGCGGCTACACCCGCATCATCAAGGTCGAGCCGCGCAAGGGCGACAACGCGCCCATGGCCGTGATCGAACTGGTGCGGGAGAAGACGGTCACCTCCGAGGCCGATCGGGCTCGTCGGGTGAAGGCCTCCAAGAAGTCCGACGCTCCGGTCGCGGCAGCGGCGGCGCCTCAGGCGGCTGTCGAACCGGAGGAGGCCGTCGGCCCGACGGCCGGGGAAGCCACCACCGAGGTCGAGCAGACCACGGGCGAGGCCGAGCCGACCAAGGCGCAGGCGCAGGCCGAAGACAAGGCCGAGAAGGCCGTGGCCGCGCGGGCCGAAGCCGAGGCCGCCGACGCCGATGACGAGGCTGACGAGAGTTAGCGACGACGTCCGTCTGCGGCTCGATATCGCCTACGACGGAACAGGATTCGCGGGCTGGGCCGCTCAGGCCGGCCAGCGGACCGTGGCCGGAATTCTCGACGAGGCGCTGACGACCGTCTTTCGCACGCCGGTGCGGCTGCGCGCGGCGGGACGCACCGACGCCGGAGTGCACGCCACCGGGCAGGTGGCTCACGTCGACGTGCCGCGCGACGCGCTGCCCAACGCCTACCCGCGCGCACCGCACGTCGGCGAGCCCGAGTTCTTGCCGCTGCTGCGCCGACTGGGCCGGTTCTTGCCCACCGACGTCCGGGTCGTCGATGTCCGCCGCGCCCCGGCGGGTTTCGATGCCAGGTTCTCGGCGCTGCGCCGCCACTATGTGTACCGGATCTCGACGGCGCCGTGGGGAGTGCAGCCGCTGCAGGCCCGCTACGTCACCGGCTGGCCGCGTCCGCTGGACGTCCAGGCGATGGCCACCGCATCCCGAGACCTGCTGGGATTGCACGATTTTGTCGCGTTCTGCCGTCATCGCGAGAACGCCACCACCATTCGCGATCTACAGCGGCTGGAGTGGACGCGCGACGGCGACCTGATCACCGCGCAGGTCAGCGCCGACGCGTTCTGCTGGTCGATGGTGCGCTCACTGGTCGGCGCGCTGCTGGCCGTCGGCGAACACCGCCGGCCCGTCTCCTACTGCCGCGAATTGCTCAGCGCCACAGAGCGAACCAGCGACTTCGCCGCCGCGCCCGCCCACGGCCTGTCGCTGGTCGGTGTCGACTACCCGCCCGATGACCAACTCGCCGCCCGCAACCTCATCACCCGGGACGTGCGCTCGCGCTAGACCCTGGCGGCGACGAAATTCGCTGCCCTGTTGGTCAATCCGGGCACGTAGCTCAGGTGCGAGCTCCACTGCAAGCCGCTCGAGCAGATCGGGTCGCCCGGGTTGCACAGGTCGATGGTCTTGCCCTCGAAATTCGGGGACAGGGCACTCATCAGTTGCCCGGCCCGGCCGGAAGGATTGCCGAACAGGGCGACGGCCGCCACGTGGTCGGCGGCCGCGGGCGGCAGCGGCTGGCGGTAGCCGAGGCCGGGCAGCGGTGCCGCCGTGACGATGTCGACGACGGCGGCGCCCTGCGAATACCCGCCCAGCACCAGCTTGGTGCCCGGGCAGTTGGTGGCCATCTGCTGCAGGTGGGCGCTGGCGTCGTTGGCCCCGTTGGTGGCGGCCAGGAAGTCTTTACTGGCCGGGTAGTTCACCCCGTATGCACCAACGCTTTTGCGGGTCTGCTCGCGCAGCGCGCTGACGAAGGCGCCGCCCACCTTGCCGACACCGGGGGGCTCGTCGGTGCCCCGCGCGAAGACCACTTCAACGCCGGGACACGCCGCCGACGCATGCGGAACCAATTGGGGGGCAATCAAAAACGCGCCCGTTGCGCCAATTCCGATGCCCAGCCCTAACGGGATAAGCCTCACACAGCGATGTTAAGGGGGCGTTGATAACCCGACGGTAACGATTTAGACGAGAGGTGCTTGCGGTGAGTCGGTGGCCGGCGCCGGCAGCGACGGAGCGGGAGCCGGAGCGGTCCCGGTGCCGCCGTGGATCGAGGGGCTGGACCCGGGCGGGGTCTGACCGTACAGCGGCGACGGCTGGCCATAGCCCGGCTGCTGCTGTGGGCCGTAGCCGGGGCCCAGCGGTGGGCCGAATGCGGGCGACTGCTGGCCGAGGCCGGCGGCCGCCAGTTTCTGCGCGACGAACGATGCCGCCTGGGTGGTGTAGACGGGGACGTAGCCCTCGGTGTGTCCGCTCCACTCGTTGCCCTCGCCCGCGTGACAGATCGGGTCGTTGGGGTTGCAATAGTCGGCGGCCTTGGAGCCCAGCATCGCGCTCTTGGTGGGGAGCGACCCTCCGGCGCGGTCGGCCACGTCACCGAAGGTCACGACGGCGGCGATGTTGTTGGCGTACTGCGCGGGCAGGGTGTTGCCCCAGCTGATGCCGCCGATGGGGACGCCGGCCACGATATCCATCACGGAGGCGCCCTGCGAGTAGCCGCCCAGCACGATCTTGGTGTTCGGGCAGGTTTCCACGCTCTTTTTCACGCGGTCGATGGTGTCGTTGGCGCCGTCGCCGCCGTGCAGCTGCAGCTTGGAGGCGGCGTAGTTCACCCCGTACGGCAGGATGTTCAAGCCGGTCTGCTGGCGCAGCGAGTCCACGAAGGCGTCGCCGACCCGGCCCAGGCCAGTGGGCTCGTTGGTGCCGCGGGCGAAGATGACTTCGACGTCCGGGCAGTCGAAAGCGGAGGCCTTGGGCGCCGTGCCGGGGGTGGCGAGCAGGCCGGCGGCGATAACCAGGGCCGACGCACCCAGACCGATCAAGCGGCCTGCTGACCGCGCGGTGCCCGCCCGAGGGCTACGTGTGCGGTGAGTTTTCACCGGGCGATTTTACCCAAATTGTGATCCGGTGAAACTCCCCTGGCCTGTGGATAACCGATCTGCCACCGCGAAAAGGCGGCTTACCGTGACCGTTGACGGATTTCAGGGGCGGGAGATCAGGTGCCGCGTCAGCCGGCCACGTGGCTGCACCTCAGCGCTTATCGGTATTTGCTGCGGCGCATCGAGGGCGCGTTGCTGGGCGAGGGTAGCGGGGCGGGCGGGCGCTCGCGGGCGCATCCGGTGGCGTTCGGGTGCGTGATCACCGCCGTCGTGGTGGCGGGCTGCGCGCTGCTGGCCGTGCTGCGGCCTCATCCGGCGCTGGACCGCGCGCAGATCGTGGTGGGCCGGGAATCCGGTGCCCTCTTCGTCCGAGTGGGCGACGTCTGGCATCCGGTGCTCAACCTGGCTTCGGCCCGGCTCATCGCGGCGACGGCCGCCACCCCGCAGCCGGTCACCGAATCGGACCTGGACAGCACCAAACGCGGTCCGCTGCTGGGCATTCCGGGCGCACCGCAATTTCTCGGCAGGCCGCTGTCCGCAGGGGATATGAGTTGGTTGGTCTGTGCCAGCACCGGCGCCGGCACCACGACGGTCGTCATCGGCCGCCGCTCCGAGGCCCCGGCGGTGCACCGGCTGGCGGCCGGGCACGCCATCCTGGTGGCCACCGCACCGGGTTCGCCTGCCTACCTGCTCTACGACGGACACCGCGCGATGGTGGACCTCGACGATGCCGCCGTGCTGCGCGCGCTGCGCATCGAGGGCCGAGCGCCGCTGCGCGTCTCGCAGGCGTTGCTGAATGCCGTGCCGGAAGCGCCACCGATCGCGCCGCCCCGCATCCGCGCTCGGGGAGTCAGGCCGCCGGGACTGCAAGGCTTCACCGTCGGCAGTGTGCTTCGCATCACACGGGCCGACGGCGACGAGTTTTACGCGGTGCTGGCGACCGGGGTGCAGCGCATCGGCCGGGTGGCCGCTGACCTGCTGCGCCTGAGCAACCCGACGGGAACGGCCAACCCGGTCGCCGTCGCGCCCGACGCTATCCGGGCCGCTGCCGTCGTCGCAGATCTGCCGGTCGCCCTGTTTCCCGACCGGGCGCCGACGTTGTCCGAGCCCGCCGGCACGTTGTGCGCCAGCTGGGAGCGGACGCCATCCGGCCAAGTTGGCGTCGAGTTCCTGGCCGAGAGCCGGCTACCGGTGCCAGCGGGTCGGGAGCCGGTGGCGTTGGCGCAAGCCGACGGCAGCGGCCCCGCGTTGGACGCCGTGTACGTGCCGCCCGGCGCAAGCGCCGACGTGCGGGCCGGCGACGGGGCCGGCACCCGCTACCTGATCACCGACTCCGGAGTCCGGTTCGCCATCCACGACGACGACGCCGCGCACGACCTGGGTCTTCACGACGCGGCCCCGGCGCCGTGGCCGCTGCTCACCCTGTTGCCGGCCGGACCGGAGCTGAGCCGGCAGAACGCGTCAATCGCACGCGATGCGGTCGCGGGCTCGCCGTAGGCGACCCCGGACCGCCCCGGTGGCCAGCGCGACGGTCAGCGCAATCAGGCAGACCGCGGCACCGCGGACCGCGATATCGCGGGCGCGGGAGTCGCGCGGTGGGTCGGGCGGCGACGCGAGGATGGGCGCCGGTGCCGGCGGCGGTGCGGGACTGTTGGCGGGAGGACCCGTGCCGCTACCGACGGCGGCGAGCGGATCGATGGTGCCGTTGCCGACCCGGGGATCCCATCCCGCGGGTGGATGATGGGCCGTCGTTTCGATGCGCTGCATCACCTGGCGGGCGGTCAATGCCGGGAAGCGGGCCCGGATCAGCGCGGCCAGTCCGCTGACCACCGGGGCGGCATAGCTGGTGCCGGAGACCGGCTCCGGCGCGAGGGACGTCACCGCCTCACCCGGCGCCGCGACGTCCACCCACGGCCCGGCAAGGCTGAATGCCGACGGCGCGCCACGGGCGTCGACCGACCCGACGGTCAGCACGTAGTCGTCGTACCAGGCCGGGCTGACGGTGACCGTGGCGGTCTGCCAGGTGGCGTCCGCCCGCTGCGGTGGACACTGACCGGAGCCGCCGGTGTTGCCCGCCGCCGCCACGACGACGGCATTCTTGACGTCGACGGCGTAGGCCAGCGCCGCGCCCAGCGCGCGGTCATCGAGCGCCGAATCCGCCGGCGCGCAGGCAATCGACGAGATGTTGATCACCGAGGCCCCCAGGTCGGCCGCCGTCCGGACGGCCTTCGCGAGGGTGTCGACATCACCCACCCCGGTCCGGGCGCGGTCGTCGGCGGGGGCGAACTTCGCGCTGGACTGACGAATGCTGATCAACGTGGCTTCCGGTGCCACCCCGCTGAAGCCATCGGCCTTGGAATCGGCGGTGGCCGCGATGATTCCGGCCACCAGCGTGCCGTGCGCGTCGCAATCCTGTGTACCGTCGCCGGTGGACACGTAGTCACCGCCGGGCACCACAGCGGGCAGCCGACGGTGTCGTGAGATCCCGGTGTCGATGACCGCGACCCGCTGTCCGCCGCCGCGGCTGAGTTGCCAGACCGCCGACAGGTCGGCCAGGCCGGCAGGCTGATCGCGGCCCGGTCCGGAATCGACGGTCATCGTCGCGCACACCTCGCGCTGCACGGTCGGCCACGGGGCCGCCGGCAAGGCGGGCTTGGGTAACCACCTGTCATCGACGTCCGGAGGCGAAACCGCCTGTGCCACCGGTGTTCCGAGCGCTCCCGACAATGTCAGCGCCGACACCGCCAGCAGGCGGCCGGCGGATGGACTCACCATGTCAGGTTCAGTCCCCGGGCCGCACCGTAAAGCCCACATATCCAGCATGTCAACGGAACCGTGGCGGCCAGCGCCAACCACTCCAGCAGATCGACGCTTCGACGTAGGACGGGCGATGCGGGCCGTGCCGGGCCGACGAAGCCCAGGTACATTGCCACGGCGACCGACATCGTCGTCATCGCCGCGATGCACGGGCCGGGCAATGGTGCGCACCAGGCCGCTACGCCGAAGGTCGTTGCGGCAGTGATAATTCCGCAGATCGCGAACACCAGCATTGTTCTCATGTCGGTGGATCGGGAGCGCACCAACAGCAGCGCGCCGGTGAGCGCGCCGAACGCGGTGCAGGACAGGCGAGGTGCGCCGGCAAGCACGGTGACGACCGCACCGACCGTGGCCGATACCGAGAGCCCGGCATGCAGGCCTGCCAGCCAGCCGCCGGCGCGCACCGCTTGGCCACGCACTCGCGCGCCACTCGGTTCGGTTCCTGCCGCGTCCGGCGTCTGCAGGCGGGGCGAGAGGCCCGCCAGTGCGATCGATGCGCGCGCCGCCATTCCGAGCAGGACAAGCGATGCCAGCGCAGCCGCCGAAGCGATGACGCGCAGTGACGCCGCGCTGATCGCACCCAGCAGGCACGCCGCCGCGATGACCACGGTGGAGCACGACACGGCGGTCAATGTGACCACGCCGCAACCCGATACGCGCATCGCGACAGCCGCGGTCGCCGCGGCCGCCGTCGCGGCCAGCAACACATTGGGGATGCCCGGCCCGCCGGGCACCGCCACGAAGCCGGCCACCGCCGCGAACCCGGTGGCGACCACGCTCAACGCCAGCCCGGCGGTCTGGTCTCGACAACCGCGGTGCGCGACCGCCGCCAACCCGAGGGCCAGGGCGCCTGCCGATACCAACGCGGCCACCGTGGCGGCGGTATCCCGAGTCGCGTTGCCGCCAAGCGTGTTACGCGCGATCGTCAGCCCTCCTACCCCGGCGGCAAGGATTGCCGCCGCCGCCCCGGCGAGTCGGGATGCCCGCGTACGCGCAGCGCCATCGCGCGGCTCGGTTCCCGCGTCGAGCGTGGCCGCCACGGCCTGCGCCACGTCGAAGTAGCGGGGAGCGGGCAACGGCGCGCCGCGCCGACTCAGCACCAGCATGGCGCCATCTCCGATGCCATGTTGCGCCAGCGTCCTAGACGGATCCAAGGCGGATCCACCCGGCACCGATAACCGGTACAGCAAGGCCCCACTGTCGGGGTGGTCAACCTCGAGTATGTCGACCACCGCCGGAATCAGCTCAGCCACAGGGATTCCGGCGGGCAGCGTGACGTCGACGACGGCGGCGTCCCAATGCACCGAGACGCGTCGCAGCCCGGTCTCGGATGCAGGCAACGGCGAACCCTTCGGTCGGATTGGGAATGAACGTAGCGAGGTCCGCACGGCGCGGTATCCGGCTGTCCACAGGTGACTTGTCGCCCGGATGTGACGCCACTTACCGTCGCATGGGAAGGGGATGAGATGACCCAGTCTTTCGTGCCGGCGGTACCGCAGACTTCGAGTGCCGACATCGTTGTCGACGCGCCGCCGGACCTCCCGTCCCCGGCGTCGCCGGGCACACTGCGGCGGCAGCTGCCGGTCGCGCTTTCACTGGTGTGCATGGGCGTCATGACGACGGTCTTCACCGCCGGCACCGGCGTGGCGCGCAACCCGGCGTTGCTGGCATTCCCGGCGATGATGCTGGTTTCGACCGTGGCGACGGGGCTGGCCGGCCGTTCCGGCCGGCACGGCGGTGGGAGCGATGCCGACCGCGACCGGTATCTGGAATACCTGAGCGGGCTGAGTCGATCCGTCTGCGAAATCGCTGTGGCACAGCAGCACTCATCGATCAGCCGCCATCCAGACCCCGACACGCTGTGGACCCTGATCGGCGGCCCGCGGATGTGGGAGCGACGGCCAACCGACCCCGACTTCGGCCTGGTGCGGGTGGGCATGGGAACCCAGCCACTGGCCCGCCGCTTGGTTGCCCCCCAGCTCGCCTCGGAGGACTTCGGCGATCCGGTGACCTCGGCGGCACTGCGTCGCTTCCTGCGCACGCATTCGACGATTCAAGCTCCGGTCACGGTCGGCCTGCGGGAGGGGACACTCGTGACGGTCGGCGGTGACCGGGGCGAGGTGCGCGCGTTACTGCGCGCGATCCTCTGCCAGCTCGCTGTGCTGCACGCCCCTGACCAACTGCAGATCGCCGCGGTGATCGACGATGAGAACCGCGGTCACTGGGATTGGCTGAAATGGCTACCACACAACCAACATCCGGAAGCCGCCGATGAGGCCGGCCCGGTGCGGATGGTCTATTCGAGCACAGCAGCGGCGCGGCACGCGCTCGCCACCATCCGAGCACCCGAAGTGGTGGTGCTCACCGACGTCTCCGAGGGCGTCGATCCGGTTATCGGCGCAACCACCATCGCGGTCGGCGGCGGCCGCGACGGGGCACCGCTGGAAATCCGGCCGCCCGTTCAGACCCCACCGGGTTGGCGCCCCGACCAGATGACGCCCGTCGACGCACTGATCTGCGCGCGCCGCCTGGCCGGGCACCACGCGCGCGGTGTGCGCCCGGACGGATCCGATCCCTGGTGGCCACGGCTGGCCGGGCTGCACCAGCTGGACCGGTTCGACCCGGTGGCGCTGTGGGGTCGCCAGCGACAGCGCGACCGGCTTCGCGTACCGATCGGAACCGCGGTGCAGGGCATCCCACTCGAGCTGGACATCAAAGAGCCGGCCGAAGGCGGGATGGGGCCGCATGGGCTGTGCATCGGTGCCACCGGTTCGGGCAAGTCAGAACTGTTGCGCTGCATCGCGTTGGGCATGATGGCGCGCAACTCGCCGGAAACGCTGAACCTGCTACTCGTCGACTTCAAAGGTGGCGCGACGTTTCTCGATTACGCGGGCGCCCCGCACGTGGCCGCGGTGATCACCAACCTGGCCGACGATGCGCCGCTGGTGGCCCGGATGCGCGATGCCCTGGCCGGTGAGATGAACCGTCGCCAGCAGCTGCTGCGGACAGCGGGCTGCGTCAGCGTCGCGGCGTACGAACGGGCACGCAGGGTTGGTCCGGCGCCGGCGCTGCCGACATTGTTCGTCATCGTCGACGAGTTCTCCGAATTGCTCAGCCAGCATCCCGATTTCGCCGACACGTTCGTCGCGATCGGTCGCCTCGGCCGGTCGCTGGGCATCCACCTGCTGCTGGCCAGTCAGCGTCTCGAGGAGGGCCGGCTGCGTGGGCTGGAATCCCACCTGTCTTACCGGGTATGCCTGAAAACACTGTCCGCCTCCGAATCCCAAAGCGTGCTCGGTAATCTCGACGCCTACCGACTGCCGAACACCCCGGGCGCCGGCTTCTTGCGCGTCAGCGGCGGTGAGCCGGTGCGCTTCCAGACCGCGTTGGTTTCGGCGCCGCTGCGCAAGGACGCACCGGCTCGCGCACCGGCCGGGACGGTGCCTCCGGTGCGGGTGTTCAGCACCCGGGTAACCGGGGCCGTAAGCCGCACCGTCGAGTTGGACGAGGCGCCCGAACGGACCGTTTCGGGCGCTGTCCTGGACCGGCTGTCTGGCCTGGGCCCACCCGCGCATCCGGTTTGGCTGCCCCCGCTCGGGGCCGCCCCGGCGCTGCACATCGTGCTGGCCGACGTCGAGTGCAGACCGGGCGGCCTGGCCATCCCCATCGGCATAGTCGACCGGCCCTTCGATCAGCGCCGGACGCCGCTGATGCTCGATTTGTCCGCGGCCGCGGGCAATGTGGCGGTCATCGGCGCACCCCAATCGGGAAAGTCGACGACGCTGCGCACACTCATCACGGCACTGGCGGCCACGCATGATCCCGGCCAGGCGCAGTTCTACTGCCTCGATTTCGGTGGAGGGGCACTGTCGGCGGTGCAGGCGATGCCGCATGTGGGTGCGGTTGCCGGGCGAGCGGAGCCGCGCCTGGCCGGCCGGATAGTCGCCGCATGCGAGTCGGTCGTTCGACGCCGGGCAGCCATGTTCCGCGAGCACGGCATCGCGTCGATCGCCGAATACCGCCGGCGACGTGCCGACATGCCTGCCTGCGGTGATCCATTCGGCGACGTGTTCCTCGTCATCGACGGCTGGGCGAGCCTGCGCCAGGCATTCGAATCACTGGAGGAGTCGGTCATCGCGCTTGCGGCGCAGGGGCTTTCGTACGGTGTGCACGTGGTGTTGTCGGCATCACGGTGGCCCGAGGTGCGGCCCGCCCTGAGGGATCAGATCGGCACGCGCATCGAGCTACGCCTGGGTGATCCCGCCGACTCCGAGATAGACCGCCGGGCTGCGCAGCATGTTCCGCGCGACAGCCCGGGCCGTGGTCTGTCCCCTGAGGGGCTGCACATGGTGATCGCCTTGCCCGTCGCCGACGTGCCTGCCGGTGAATCCGTTGCTCCGCCGATACCGTTGCTTCCCGCGCACGTGGATCGCGAGGACGTGGTGCACGGATCGGGCGCCGAGTTGGGCGCCCGGATATTGCTCGGCCTGGCCGAACGCGAAATGCGGCCGACAGCACTTGATTTCGACCACCACACGCATCTTCTGGTGTTCGGCGACAACGGGTGCGGGAAGACCGCGACACTGCGGACGCTGTGCCGGGAGATCGTCCGGACGAAGACACCCATGCAGGCCCAGCTGTTGATCGTCGACTTTCGGCGGGCGCTGCTGGGTGTCGTCGAGTCGGCGCACCTCGGTGGCTATGCCATATCGCCTGCCGCGCTGGCCGTGTTGTTGCCCGATCTGCTCGAGGTCCTGCAGGCGCGGATGCCGCCGCCCGACGCCACCCAGGCCCAGTTGCGCCGTGGCGCATGGTGGTCCGGGCCGGACCTCTATGTCATCGTCGATGACTACGACCTTGTCGCCGGCCCGGCAGGCAATCCGTTGGCGCCGATCGTCGAATTGCTGCCGTACGCCGCGGATCTGGGATTGCATCTGGTCATCGCTCGACACAGCGGCGGGGTCGAGCGCGCGATGTTCGAGCCACTGCTGGCGAGCCTGCGCGACCGCGGTTGCGCGTCACTGTTGATGAGCGGATGTCCGGCTCAGGGCGCGGTGCTCGGCTCCAGCGCGCCGGTGCGATTGCCGCCGGGTCGCGGCGTCCTGACCACTCGGGCCGGTGACGAAGAACTGGTCCAGGTCGCCTGGACCCCACCGTGACCGGCCATCCCGCCATCGTCGAAGCCGGGCCCGGCACGATCCGCCGGTTATGTTGCGCCACAACCGTTTCCGACGATAACGCGGCCGACGTCGTTCGGGCGGCGCTGGACGCGATAGACGACCAGGTGGCGCTGGTGGGGGAGCGGCCGGTGGCCGTCGACGCACTGTGGGAAGCCGCGTTGCGGTCAGCCACCCGCGGCCACGGCGACGGAGTCGTCGTCATCCATCCGTCGTGGTGGTCGGCGTCGCGCGTGGGTGTGGTGAGCGCGGCCGCCGCGGCAGCGGCAGCCGAGCCGCGGACGCGGGTGCGATCGTCGCTGCTGGTGCGGGCGTCTCCGGCCGCCCCGGACGCCACGGTGGTGGTCGAAATCGCCGAGCGGTTGGTGGTGATCACCGCACGCGAGGTCACCGCCATCCCGCGCACGGCAGAACCGCGTGCCGTCGCCCACGACGTTGTGAACGTCGTGGCCGCGACGGCACCCGCGGCCGTACTGATCGATGCACCGAGCGCCGTCTCCGGCGCGTCGGCGCTGGCGGCACTGATTGGCCGAGCGGTGCGTAAAGCCGCCCGGGAGGCCCCAGACATACTCGAAGTCAACGACATTCGGCTGGCCCGGCTGGCGCGGTCGGCCTACCGGCCCACCACCGAGCCGTCGGGGGCGGCCGGTGCCGCGCCTGCCGGTGGCGGCCGACCGCGCAGCCGCACGCTGAGCGCATTCGGGGCGGCCGCCCTGATGGTCGGCGCGGCGGCGGCGGCCGCGATGACGATGGGCCGACCCGGTGTGGTGACGCCAAGGCCGGTGCAAACCGCGCCCACAACGTTTCTGGTGGAGGGCCGGGTGGCGCTGTCGGTGCCCGCGACCTGGTCGGTGCAACGGGTGGTCGGCGGACCGGGCTCGGCCCGGGTACAGGTGACATCGCCGGCGGATCCCGAAGTGGCCCTGCACCTCACCCAGTCCCCGGTCGCCGGCGAGACGCTGAGCGGCACCGCGGACCGGTTGAGGCGCGCGATCGACACCGAGCCGCCCGGGTTGTTCGTCGACTTCAACCCGTCCGGGATCAGCGCCGGGCGGCCGGCGGTGACCTACCGCGAAGTGCGGCCCGGCCATCAGGTGCGCTGGACGGTGCTGCTGGACGGGCCGGTGCGGATCAGCATCGGTTGCCAGAGCCGGGCCGGGGACGAGGACGCCGTACGTGGCGCCTGCGAGCAGGCGGTGCGATCGGCCCGGGCGATCAGTTGAAGATTTTGTGGAACCGAACGACCGCCCCGGGGGTCGTATTCGGTATGGCTGCATCGAACACAGTGAGCACCGACTTCGACCTGATGCGGTCGGTGGCGGGCACCACCGACTCCCGCAACGAGGAAATCAGGGCGATGTTGCAGGCGTTCGTCGGCCGCATGAACGGCGTGCCGCCGTCGGCGTGGGGCGGGCTCGCGGCCGCGCGGTTCAAAGACGTGATGGACCGCTGGAACGCGGAGTCGGTGAGGCTGTATCACTCCCTGAACAGCATCGCCGACACCATTCGGCACAACGCGGCCACCCTGCAGGAGGCCGGCCAAAGCCACGCACACCACATCGCCGCCGCCGGCGGAAACCTGTGACGAGGAAGGATCCCCATGGACCCGGTGCTCTCCTATAACTTCGGCGAAATCGAACACTCGGTGCGCCAGGAAATTCACGCCACGTCGGCCCGCTTGAACGCCGCTCTGGACGAGCTGAGATCTCAAATCGCCCCGCTGCAGCAGCTGTGGACCAGTGAAGCGGCCGCCGCCTACCAGGCTGAGCAGCTGAAATGGCACCAGTCGGCGACCGCGCTGAACGAGATACTGGCCGAGCTGGGAAACGCCGTCCGCGACGGTGCGGACGAGGTGGCCAACGCCGACCGGAGGGCCGCCGGCGCCTGGGCGCGGTAGCGGCCGAGAGACCACCGCGCGGAGGTAGCCGCGCCGTGAGACTGTGTGGTCCTGACGGGGGAGAGCCGTTGGGACCACACAGTCATTTTGACCTGCGGGGATGGCGGTCGGTAAGCTGCTCCGTTGGCGTGCGGTACGCCGGGGCCTCGGGTCAATGTCGGTCGCCGAGACCAAGCCCTTGCCGCGAACGCCTGACCGGCCCCCGGGTCACACCGGGACCCACCCTCGAGAGAAAGAATGGTAAGCGCTGTGCCTACGTACACGCCGAAGGCGGGTGACACCACGAGGTCGTGGCACGTCATCGACGCCACGGACGTGGTGCTTGGCCGCCTTGCCGTCGCGGCAGCCACCCTGCTGCGCGGCAAGCACAAGCCGACGTTCACCCCCAATGTCGACGGCGGTGACTTCGTCATCGTGATCAACGCCGACAAGGTCGCCTTCAGCGGCCAGAAGCTGGACAAGAAGCTGGCTTACCGCCACTCGGGGTATCCCGGCGGTCTGAGCAGCCGAACCATCCGTGAGCTGATGGACAAGCACCCGGACCGCGTCGTGCAGGACGCGATCATCGGCATGCTGCCCAAGAACAAGCTGGCCCGGCAGATCGCGCGCAAGCTGCACGTCTACGCCGGCCCGACGCACCCCCACGCCGCACAACAGCCCCTTCCGTACGAGATCAAGCAGGTGGCCCAGTGACCGAACCGACCGAGGCCCTGGAGAACCCGGAGAACCCGGAAACCGCAGAAGTCGCAGAGCCCGCAGCCGAGACGGTGGTCGTCGCCGAGGTGACCGAAGCCCCGGTCGAGGCCGCCGAGACCGCCGCGGCTCCCGCGCCCGCCGAGTCCTTCGTGTTCGACCGGCCCATCCAGACCGTCGGCCGCCGCAAGGAGGCCGTGGTGCGGGTGCGCCTGGTGCCCGGCACCGGCAAGTTCAACCTGAACGGCCGCACCCTGGAGGGCTACTTCCCCAACAAGGTGCACCAGCAGCTCATCAAGGCCCCGCTGGTCACCGTCGACCGGGTGGACAGCTTCGACATCTACGCGCTGCTGCACGGCGGCGGCCCGTCGGGGCAGGCCGGCGCGCTGCGGCTGGGCATCGCCCGGGCGCTGATCCTGGCCCAGCCCGAGGACCGGCCCCCGCTGAAGAAGGCCGGCTTCCTCACCCGTGACCCGCGGGCCACGGAGCGCAAGAAGTACGGCCTGAAGAAGGCCCGTAAGGCACCTCAGTACAGCAAGCGCTGATCAGCGGTCGCTAACTGGCCACAACTTGGCATCGCGGTGCACAAGTTGTGGCCGGTTGCGGCGTGTCTGCGCCCTTACGCGACCCGTTTCGTCCACAAAGGAACGGGCACGTTAGGTGCTAGCCCGACAACTGTGAGAGGTTTGGTCGCATGGGTCGACTATTCGGCACCGACGGTGTCCGTGGGGTCGCCAATCGCGAGTTGACCGCCGAGCTGGCGCTGGCGCTGGGTTCCGCGGCGGCGCGGCACCTGGCGAGCGCTCCGGCACCGGGCCGACGGGTCGCGGTGATCGGCCGCGACCCGCGGGCCAGCGGAGAGATGCTGGAGGCGGCGGTGATCGCCGGGCTGACCAGCCAGGGCGTCGACGCGCTGCGGGTGGGGGTGCTGCCCACCCCCGCGGTGGCCTACCTGACCGGCGCCTACGACGCCGACTTCGGCGTGATGATCTCGGCGTCGCACAATCCGATGCCCGACAACGGCATCAAAATCTTCGGCCCCGGCGGCCACAAGCTCGACGACGGCACCGAGGACCAGATCGAGGCGTTGCTCGCCGATGTCGAGTCCGATCCCGGGTCGCGCCCGGTCGGCGCCGGTATCGGGCGGGTCATCGACGCCGAGGACGCGGCCGACCGCTACCTGCGCCACCTGAGCAAGGCCAGCACGCTGCGCCTCGACGGGCTGACGGTGGTGGTGGACTGCGCCCATGGGGCGGCCTCCGCGGTGGCTCCCCGCGCCTACCGCGCGGCCGGTGCCCGGGTAATCGCCATCAACGCCGATCCCAACGGGCTCAACATCAACGACAACTGCGGTTCGACGCACCTGGATTCGCTGCGCGCGGCCGTGGTCGCGCACCGCGCCGACCTGGGCCTGGCCCACGACGGGGACGCCGATCGCTGCCTGGCCATCGACGCCGACGGCAACCTGGTCGACGGCGACCACATCATGGTGGTGCTCGCGCTGGCGATGCGCGATGCCGGCGAGCTGGCGTCCAAGACCCTGGTCACCACCGTGATGAGCAACCTGGGGCTGCACCTGGCCATGCGCTCGGCCGGAATCACGGTGCGCACCACCGGCGTCGGCGACCGCTACGTGGTGGAGGAATTGCGGGCCGGCGACTACAGCCTCGGCGGCGAGCAGTCCGGGCACATCGTGATGCCCGCGTTGGGCTCGACCGGCGACGGCATCGTCACCGGCCTGCGGCTGATGACCAGGATGGTGCAGACCGGCTCGTCGCTGGCCGAGCTGGCCTCGGCGATGCAGACGCTGCCGCAGGTACTGATCAACGTCACGGTCGCCGATAAGGACATCGCCGCCGCGGCGCCCGCGGTGCAGAGCGCCCTGGGGCAGGCCGAGGCCGAGCTGGGCGACACCGGCCGAATCCTGTTGCGCCCGTCGGGAACCGAGCCGATGATCCGCGTGATGGTGGAAGCGCCGGAAAAGGATATCGCTGCGCGGATCGCCACCCGGGTCGCCGAAGCGGTCAGCGACGCGCTGTAGATCTCCCCGGAACCCCGCCGCGCCCGAGGGCGTCGGATAAGGCATGAAATTCGTTGGGGGAACGTGCCAGGCGGCCGTCGACCGCACACAGATCGACGTGCCGGCGGCACAGCGGGTCGCTAATCAATTCGCCATGGCGGCCGATTTCATCGACCGCGCGGTCAGTGCCCACCTGTCCAGGCTGGCTTTCGGCGGGGCCGGCGCCGGCCGCGAACACACCGCACGCGGCGACATGCTGCGCGCCGAATTGGAGCGCCTGGTGGCGCAAATGTCGCAGTGGTCGCGGGCGTCGGGCGAGATCGCCGCGGCGCTGCGATCCAGCGCCGAGCGCTACGCCGACGCCGAATTCTATGCCGCGGCCCGGATCGCCTAAGCCGTGGCCGACCGATTGGACGTGGCCGCACGGCTCGCCGAGGGCCGGGATGCCGTCGAGCACACCCAGGCATACGTGTGGGCCTGCCATGCGCTGGGTTACCAAAACCCGGACCTGACAACGCATCCCGCGCAGATCCGGGAATGGTATGCGGGGCAGGACGGCCTGGACCTGCGTGCGCTGGACCGCGACTGCGCCGAGCTACGGGCGGCGGGTGTGGTGGCCGCCGAAGCGCTGCGCATGCAGCGTGCCCAGGTGGCCGAGCTGGCCGCGGCGTGGACGGGTCCGGGCGGCGACGCCGCGGTGCAGCTGTTGCAGCGGCATTGCGACACCGCGGACGCCGTCGCCACCGAACTGCGCGCGGCGGCCCAACGGTGCGAGTCACTGCGCGACAACCTGTGGTATCTGGTCGATTCGGGGGTGGCGACCGCCATCGTCGTCGACGACCGCGTGCGCGTTCAGCGGCCGGCGTGGCTGGCCGCCGCCGCCGCGGTCATGGCGGGAGACCGGGACGGCGCGGCCGACGTTGTGCACCGGCAGGTAATGCCGTACGTGGACAACGACATTCGCAACGACTGGTTGACGGCGATGCGGTCCACCTCGGACGGGATCGAGACGTCTTACGCCATGGTCATCGACAAGTTGACCGCGGTGCCGACGGCGTGCTTCGAATTTCCCGGTGATCTCGGGACGGGCGTTGTGCCGGTGCAGCCCGCTGCACCGGTGGCCGAGCCCCTGCCGGCGCCAGACCCCGCGCCGACGCTGGCGGCCGCCGTGCCCGGCCCGGTCAGTGCCGCACCGGATCCGGTGACCCCGGCACCGCCGCCGGTCGCCGCCGCGCCTGGGCCGGACTGGGGAGCCGCGCTCGGCGACGCCCTGGGCATGCCGGCGGGTGAGCTGGGCGGTTTGGGCGGCGGAGACCCCGGCGGTGGGCTCGGCGGTGGGGGATTCGGCGGTGGTGGCGGCCTGCTCGGGCTTGCCGGCCGGATCGTCGACGCGGTGGGCGGGCTGATCGGATCCGCCGGTGATGGGCCGGGCGGTGCGGCCGCCTTGACCGACGACGCGGATTCGTTCGACGAAACTCCTTTTCACCCCAACGATTCCGAGGACGTCGTGGCCGACAAGGAGGCCGATGCTGATGACCCCACCGAAGCCGACCAGGCCCCGCCCGTCGACGAACCTCGGCCCGACGACTCCGCCCAGCCCGTCGACACACCGCAGCCGGCCGGCACACCGCCCCCGGCTGACACAGCGCCACCGGGGTCTCCGCCGCCCGAACCTCCCGCCGCACCCGCCGCCGGGCCGGCACCCGAGCCCGGCCCGGCGAAAACGCCGTGCGAGATTGCCGCGGACCAGCTTCCGCAGGCGGGGCAGTGACCGCTCAGGCGGGCTTCAGCTTCAAGGCTTCCTCGACGAAGCGCACGGATTCGGCGCGGTCGGTGGACAGCGGGTTCACCAGCAGCGTCGTCACACCGGACTCGGCGAACGCGGCCATGCGTTCGGCGACGTATCCGGGCGGGCCGATCAGCGACATGCCGCGCACCAGCTCATCGGGCACGGCGTCGATGGCCTCCTGCTTGCGGCCGGACAGGTACAGCTCCTGGATGCGGTCGGCGACCTCACCGAACCCGTAGCGCGTCGCCAGATTGTGATAGAAATTGCGGCCTTTGGCGCCCATCCCGCCGATGTAGAGGCCCAACTGCGGCTTGACCCACGCCAGCCGCTCGTCGAGGTTGTCCCCGATGGCCAGCGACGCGTGCACCATCACATCCAGCGGTCCCAGCGCGGGATCACGCTTGGCGGCACCGGCCGCCAGCGACTCGCCCCAGACCGAGTCCGCCTGATCCGGCAGGTAGAAGACGGGCTGCCAGCCCTCGGCGATCTCGGCGGTGAGCTCGACATTCTTCGGGCCCAGCGCGGCGATGCTGACCGGAATGCGTTCGCGCACCGGGTGATTGATGAGCTGCAGTGACTTGCCCAGGCCCGTGCCGCGATCCGCCGGCAACGGCACCTGGTAGTGCTTGCCGTCGTACTGCACGCGTTCGCGGCGCCACACCTTGCGGCAGATCTCCACGATCTCGCGGGTGCGCCCGATCGGGGCGTCGAACGGGACCCCGTGGAACCCCTCGATGACCTGCGGCCCCGAGGTGCCGATGCCGAGCCGGAACCGCCCGTCGGACACGTAATCCAGCCCCGCCGCCGTCATCGCCAGCAGCGACGGCGTCCGGATGTAGATGGGCAGCACGCCGGACGCCAACTCGACGGTGTGCGTCTTGGCCGCCAGATAGCCCAACTGGCTGATGGCGTCGAAGGCATACGCCTCGGCCACCGCCACGACCTCGATGCCGGACTTTTCGAGTTCGACCACTCGGTCGACGGCCTCGTGGAAGCCGCCCGAATAATTCAGAGCGATCCCGATTCGCATCACTGACACTTACCACGCCGGCGCGCGGCCGCGTTGGCCGTCGGCGGACCGGCAGCCTCACTTCAGCAGGGCGACGATCTTCTCTTCCAGCGGAATCGCCTCGGCCTCGGGGTCGATCGCATCCGTGCCCGGCAGGTGTACCTCCGGGTCGGCGAAATCGCGGTACTTCTTGTCGCCGCCCAGGGTGTAGAGCAGGTAGCCGGTCAGCAGCGCCCGGACCGACCGCTGGGTGCGCCGGTGCGGCCCGGGCAGTCCCAGCACAGTGGTCAGCCGCCGGCCCTCGACCAGCCCGCCGGGTTGGGCCTTGCTGACGACGCGCAGCGTCGCCGCGTCCCACACGTCGGCGAGCGCCAACGCGTTGGAGTTCAGCGTTTTCGGTTCGCCCGGCGCGGTGAAGATCACCCCGGGGACCTTCAGCGTGGCGGCCGGCTGCTGGGCCGGCGGGCTGGTGACGCTGGGGAAAATCGCCGCCACGGCGGCGGGCTTGGCCGGCATCCCGGCCGCGGCGAACACCGCCGCCGAACCGCCGAAACCGTGCCCGGCCACGCCGAGCTTGGCCGGGTGCACGCTGATCTTGCCGGGGCCCAGGCGCACGCCCGACACGATGTCCAGGGTGGTGCCCAGGTCGAACGCCAGGTTCAGTACCGACGGGGCCACGCCGCGCTGGGTCTCGGGAGCGCCGGCCACGATGCCCCAGGACGCCAGATGCTCCAGCAGGTTCGAATACCGCCCCGCCCCGGCGAGCCAGTCATGGCCGAACGCCACGCCCGGCAGGTTCAGCCCCTCCTCGGGGGTGTACACCACGCCCGGCAGGCCGGCAAAAGCCAGGTCACCACGCAAAACCCGATGCGGTCCACGGCGGCGGAGAGCTGCGACGAGCTTGCGGATGCGGGCCACGCGTTGACGTTAGCGCATCGCAATCGGGCGCCGGGGTGCAAGGAACGCCGGCCGGCGTGCCCGCCGCGGGCGCGGACCCTGCTAGCCCCTGACCTCGATGACGCCCATCCGCCACAGCGCCGCGTAGACCTGGTGCAGCGGGACGGACAGCAGCTGGGCGGTCATGTCCATCAACGGGTTCCCGGAGCCGGCCGGCGCCTGCGGGCGCGGCTTGGGCGTCTGCACGGGCGCCGGCGCCATGGGGGCGGGCACCACATCGTCGTAGCGAACTGCGGTCATGATTGCCTCCTCATGGCGCCCGGCGGGCGGTCCGAAAAGTTACGCATGTCGATACGACCCGTTGCACAATTCCCGGTTAACAACCACTGACGACTGAATTCATGGCTCCGCTAAAAGCGTGACCCCAGGTAGCCAGAATATCTGGCCTATGTCTGACAAACGCCGGACGGCAGATCATTGACCACGGTTTCGTGGCTGGCAGGACGTGTAATCGTGATCGGATGGCCCTCGAGCCGCCCGGCTTTCCGGTGGCTTGAGATCTTTTCCAATATTTGCTGATATGTCGAATGTTAGGGCGCTGTGTCCCGGCAGCGCTGCTGCGACACGAAAACGTCACAAATACAGCGGGTGAAGAGATTTCCGCCGTTTATGACGATTGAGTGAATGCGCCGTCAGCGTCCCGGTGCGGATACGCCGGCGGATGGGTCAGCGCGTTGTGGGTCTGCGCGGCGCGGTACACCGCTTCGCACCGGCAACAGGGCCCTTTGCGCAGGTGGGCGGCCTAATCACAGCCGCGGAGTGCCAGGTTGGTCCGCCACCTGCACTACCCTGTTCAGAATGTGCGGAATTGTCGGCTACGTCGGGCAGCAGCCCGCCTGTCAGGTCGTCATGGCCGCGCTACGCCGGATGGAGTACCGCGGCTACGACTCGTCGGGCATCGCCTTGGTCGACGGCAGTGGCCCGTCGGCGGGCACCCTGACGGTCAGCCGTCGCGCCGGCCGGCTGGCCAACCTGGAAGAGGCCGTCGCCCAGATGCCGGCGTCGTCGCTGACCGGGACCACCGGCCTGGGCCACACCCGGTGGGCCACCCACGGACGTCCCACCGACCGCAACGCCCACCCGCACCGCGACGCCGCCGGCAAGATCGCGGTGGTCCACAACGGCATCATCGAGAACTACGCCAACCTGCGCCACGAGCTGGAGGCCCACGGCGTGGAGTTCGCCAGCGACACCGACACCGAGGTGGCGGTGCACCTGGTCGCACAGGCATACCGGCACGGCCCCACCGCGGGCGACTTCGTCGCGTCGGTGCTGGCGGTGCTGCGCCGGCTGGACGGCCACTTCACATTGGTGTTCGCCAACGCCGACGACCCCGGCACCATCGTCGCCGCCCGCCGCTCCACCCCGCTGGTGATCGGCATCGGCGACGGGGAGATGTTCGTCGGCTCCGACGTGGCGGCGTTCATCCCGCACACCCGCAACGCCATCGAACTCGGCCAGGACCAGGCCGTGGTGCTCACCGCGAATGGCTACCGGATCACCGACTTCGACGGCAACGAGGACCTCGGCCCCGGGGCATACCGCGAGTTCCACATCGACTGGGACCTGGCCGCCGCCGAAAAGGGCGGCTACGAGTACTTCATGCTCAAGGAGATCGCCGAGCAGCCCGCCGCGGTGGCCGACACCCTGCTGGGACACTTCGTCGACGGCCGGATCGTCCTCGACGAGCAGCGCCTGTCCGATCAGGAACTCCGCGAGATCGACAAGGTCTTCGTGGTGGCCTGCGGCACCGCCTATCACTCCGGGCTGCTGGCGAAGTACGCGATCGAGCACTGGACGCGGCTGCCGGTCGAGGTCGAGCTGGCCAGCGAATTCCGGTACCGCGACCCGGTTCTGGACCGCAGCACCCTGGTGGTCGCCATCTCGCAGTCCGGCGAAACCGCGGACACGCTCGAGGCGGTCCGGCACGCCAAGGAGCAGAAGGCCAAGGTCTTGGCGATCTGCAACACCAACGGCTCGCAGATCCCGCGCGAGTGCGACGCCGTGCTGTACACCCGCGCCGGCCCCGAGATCGGGGTCGCCTCGACCAAGACGTTCCTGGCGCAGATCACCGCCAACTACCTGGTCGGGCTGGCGCTGGCGCAGGCCCGCGGCACCAAGTACCCCGACGAGGTCTGGCGCGAATACCACGAGCTGGAAGCGATGCCGGACCTTGTCGCGCGGGTCATCGCGTCGATCAAGCCGGTGGCCGCCCTGGCGTATCAATTCGCCCAGTCCCCGACGGTGCTGTTCCTGGGCCGCCACGTCGGCTACCCGGTGGCGCTGGAAGGCGCGCTGAAGCTCAAGGAATTGGCCTACATGCATGCCGAGGGATTCGCCGCCGGCGAGCTCAAGCACGGCCCCATCGCGCTGATCGAAGACGATCTGCCGGTCATCGTCATCATGCCGTCCCCCAAGGGGTCGGCCGTGCTGCACGCCAAGCTGTTGTCCAACATCCGCGAAATCCAGGCCCGCGGCGCGGTAACCATCGTCATCGCCGAGGAAGGCGACGACACCGTGCGGCCCTACGCCGACCACCTCATCGAAATCCCCACCGTGTCAACGCTTCTGCAGCCGCTGCTGTCGACCATCCCGCTTCAGGTGTTCGCCGCGTCGGTGGCGCAGGCCCGCGGCTACGACGTCGACAAGCCGCGAAACCTGGCCAAGTCCGTCACCGTGGAATAGGTGAGCATCGGCGGGAAATAGCCTGCGCCGCTTCGCCCGGATACCCCGCGGACACGCGGCCGATCCATTACATTGCCCTGGGACAGCGTTTGCGGCAGGCGGGTTGGGTTGAGTCCGTGCGGGAGGAAGTATGCGATCGGCCGGGAAGTACGGCGTCGTAGGTCTGGTCGTCCTCATCCTCGCGGCATACGTGGTGGCGGTCGCGATGTACGCGCAGAGCGGCACCGGCCAGCGGCTGGACGTGACCACTCCGGTCGGCGACGGCGACAGGCCGTCGGCGACGATCAACGTCGAAGACATCCAGTCCAACAACAGCGTGCTCGCCGTCAATCTGGCGTTCAACCCCGGGTCGGCGTTACTGGACCCGAAGACCCATCACCTCAAGGACGATCTCAGCCTGCGCGTCAGGTCGGCCGCGATGCCTGCCCGGCACACCTGGACCAAGGGCATGCTGCCCGGCCTGATGGCGGTCCCGCTGACCATCGCCGGGCAGATCGAGCGCTGGCCCTTCGACCAATACCACTCGGGGCCGATCGAAGTGGAGATCTTCTACGGCCCTGACACCGACCGGGCACCCGACCACGTGCCGGTCACCTTCGTCGACCACCTCTCGGGGTGGCGGCTATCCGCCACCAGGACCCAGGCGGACGGCCCCTACCGACTGAAGGTCCATCGTTCGCTCAGCACCGCGGCGTTCGCCATCGTCATCCTCGGCGTGCTCATCACGATCGCCAGTCTGGCTCTGGTCGTTGCGATTCAGACGGCGCGGGACCGGCGCCCGTTTCAGCCGCCGATGACGACGTGGTACGCGGCGATGCTGTTCGCGGTGGTGCCGCTGCGCAACGCGCTGCCCGGTTCGCCGCCGTTCGGCAGCTGGGTCGACATCACCGTCGTCATCTGGGTGCTGGTCGCGTTGGCGGTCTCGATGATTCTGTACATCGGCTGCTGGTGGCGGCATTTGAAGCCGGTGCCCGCGGACGCATCGGCAAGGCCGGCCCCCGCGCCGGCGGATCCGTCGCCCGCAGTGGCGGATCCGGCACCCGCACCGGCTAAGTAGCACCGGTGGCGGCGTGTTTGCCGCCGAAGTTGTCCGGCGCCGCGCCCCGCGTGCGAAGGTTGATGTCGTGGCGCATCCATCAGTTCGCAGGCGAGTGCGCAGCATGACGCTGGCGGTCTGGCACTTCGTCATCAACGCCCCGCTGACCTACGGTTGGCTGCTGGTGCTGATGGTCACGACCATCATCCAGACCCACCTCACCGGCCGGGAGCTGCACTCGGTACTGCTGCACCGCTCCACCAACATTCACGAGCTGGGCAGGGACCCGCTCGACGTGCTGTTCTCCAGCCTGCTGTGGATCGACGGCAAAAACTTCGAGCCCTATCTGTTGCTGTTCACCCTGTTTCTCGCGCCGGCCGAACACTGGCTCGGCCAGCTGCGCTGGCTCACTGTGGGATTGAGCTCGCACATCCTGGCCACCTACATCAGCGAAGGCATCCTCTATTTCGCGATCGAGGAACACGACGCCTCGCAACGGCTGGTGCACGCCCGCGACATCGGGGTCAGCTATTTCTTGGTCGGCGTGATGGCCGTGCTGACCTACCACATCGCCCGGCCTTGGCGGTGGGGCTACCTCGGGGTGTTGTTCATCATCTTCGGTTTCCCGCTGATCACCATGGGCGGCGAACTGAACTTCACCGCGATCGGGCACTTCACCTCGATCCTGATCGGCTTGTGCTTCTACCCGATGACGCGCACCAGCTCCAGACGCAGCAGCCCGGTGGGTCCGGCGCGGCTGCGGGCGATGGTGCGCCGCAACGTGCCGCCGGAAACCCCGTAGACCGCAAGCAATTCCGGAACGGTGTTGGCCGAAATCGCTTAGCCGTGGCTGTCACCCGTCGCCGACACGTAACCTGGCTCTGATGCGGCACTACTACTGCGTAGACGCGATCCGCGAAGCCGAGGCGCCACTGCTGGCCAGCCTGCCCGACGGTGCGTTGATGCGGCGTGCGGCCTATGGGCTGGCCACCGAGATCATCGGTGAGTTAGCCGCGCGCACCGGCGGGGTAACCGGGCGACGTGTGTGCGCGGTGGTCGGCTCGGGGGACAACGGCGGCGATGCGCTGTGGGCGGCCACTTTCCTGCGCCGTCGCGGCGCGGCCGCCGACGCCATCCTGCTCAACCCGGAGCGCACCCATCGCAAAGGCCTGGCGGCATTCCGGCGGGCGGGTGGCCGCATCGTCGAAAGTGTCTCGCCGACAACCGATCTCGTCATCGATGGCGTGGTGGGCATCTCCGGCTCCGGGGCGCTGCGACCCGCCGCGGCCGAGGTCTTCGCCGCGGTCGATGACGCGCGAATTCCGGTGATCGCCGTCGACATTCCCAGCGGCATCGACCCGGCGACCGGTGCGGTCGACGGCCCGGCGGTGCACGCCGTCCTGACCGTCACCTTCGGTGGACTCAAACCCGTGCACGCGCTCGCCGACTGCGGGCGGGTGAAGCTGATCGATATCGGACTGAACCTGCCCGACACCGACCTGTTGGGCTTCGAGGCCGCGGACGTGACCGCGCGCTGGCCGGTGCCCGGACCGCACGATGACAAGTACACCCAAGGTGTGACCGGGGTGATGGCCGGCTCGTCGACCTATCCGGGTGCGGCGGTGCTGTGCACCGGCGCCGCCGTCGCGGCGACCTCTGGCATGGTCCGCTACGCCGGCAGCGCGCACCGCGAGGTGCTCGCGCACTGGCCCGAGGTGATCGCCTCGCCCACGCCAGCGTCGGCCGGACGCGTGCAGTCCTGGGTCGTCGGGCCCGGACTGGGCACCGACGACGTCGGGGCCGCAGCGCTGTGGTTCGCGCTGGAAACCGACCTGCCGGTGATCGTGGACGCCGACGGGCTGACCATTCTGGCGGCCCATCCCGAACTGGTGGCCAACCGCACCGCGCCGACCGTGCTGACCCCGCACGCGGGTGAATTCGCCCGGCTGGCGGGTAACCCACCCGGTGATGACCGGGTGGGCGCGTGCCGCAAGCTGGCCGATGCGTTCGGAGCGACGGTGTTGCTCAAGGGCAACGTCACGGTCATCGCCGATCCGGGCGGCCCGGTCTACCTCAGTCCGGCCGGGCAGTCGTGGGCGGCGACCGCCGGCTCCGGTGACGTGTTGTCCGGCATGATCGGCGCGCTGCTGGCGTCGGGGCTGCCGCCGGCCGAGGCGGCGGCGGCCGCGGCTTTCGTGCACGCGCGCGCGGCGGCACTGTCGGCCGCCGACCCGGGCCCCGGCCAGGCGCCGACCTCGGCGTCACGCATGGTGCCACACATCCGGTCGGCCCTGGCCGCCCTTCAGGAGTAGACCCTTAGAAAGGATCGCGTCGTGCCCCAACACCCTTCCATGCCCGCGCACTCCATCGCGCCGGCCTACACCGGCCGGCTGTTCACCGCGCCGGTGCCGGCCCTGCGGATGCCCGATGAGTCGATGGACCCCGAGGCCGCCTACCGTTTCATCCACGACGAGCTGATGCTGGACGGCAGTTCCCGGCTGAATCTCGCGACATTCGTCACCACCTGGATGGATCCCGAGGCCGGGCGGCTGATGGCCGAGACGTTCGACAAGAACATGATCGACAAGGACGAGTACCCGGCGACCGCGGCCATCGAGCAGCGCTGCGTCTGCATGGTCGCCGACCTGTTCCACGCCGAAGGCCTCAACGACGCCGACCCCTACAGCGCGTGCGGGGTGTCCACCATCGGCTCCAGCGAGGCGGTGATGCTGGGCGGCCTGGCCATGAAGTGGCGGTGGCGGCAAAAGGTCGGCAAAGACTGGAAGACGCGCACGCCGAACCTGGTGATGGGCTCCAACGTCCAGGTGGTCTGGGAGAAGTTCTGCCGCTACTTCGACGTCGAGCCCCGTTACCTCCCCATGGAGGAGGGGCGCTACGTCATCACCCCCGAACAGGTCGTCGACGCCGTGGACGAGAACACCATCGGCGTGGTGGCGATCCTGGGCACCACCTACACGGGCGAGCTGGAACCGGTCGCCGACATCTGCGGAGCGCTGGACAAACTGGCGGCCGGCGGCGGCGTGGACGTTCCCGTGCACGTCGACGCCGCCAGCGGCGGATTCGTGGTGCCGTTCCTGCACCCGGAACTCAAGTGGGACTTCCGGCTGCCCCGCGTGGTGTCGATCAACGTCAGCGGGCACAAGTACGGGCTGACCTATCCCGGCGTCGGCTTCGTGGTGTGGCGCAGCAAGGAATACCTGCCCGAGGAGCTGGTGTTCCGGGTCAACTACCTCGGCGGCGACATGCCGACCTTCACGTTGAACTTCTCCCGCCCGGGCAACCAGGTCGTCGGCCAGTACTACAACTTCCTGCGGCTGGGCCGCGAGGGCTACACGCAGGTGATGCAGACGCTGTCGGCGACGGCGCGCTGGTTGGGCGAGCAGCTGCGCGTCAGCGAGCACTGCGAGCTGATCTCCGACGGTTCGGCGATCCCGGTGGTCGCGTTCCGGCTTGCCGGGGACCGCGGCTACACCGAGTTCGACGTCTCCCATGAGCTGCGCACCTACGGGTGGCAGGTGCCCGCGTACACGATGCCCGACAACGCCACCGACGTCTCGGTGCTGCGCATCGTGGTGCGCGAGGGCCTGTCGGCCGACCTGGCCCGGGCGTTGCACGACGACGCCCGCAGCGCGCTGGCCTCGCTGGACAAGGTCAAGCCCGGCGGCCACTACGACGAGCAGCACTTCGCGCACTGAGTCCTCGAGCAGGCTTCGTCACACCGGCCACACTGGCCCCAGCGGGGACCAGGCGCTCTGCCGGACCCCGCCGTCGGCGAGCGGTGTGTCCGACCCGTTCTGGGACAATGGTTGCTGCGAACTGACAGACAACCGAACGGGAGCGCGACTTCGTTGGCCGTTACGCCGATATCCCTGACACCGGGCGTCCTCGCTGAGGCCCTGGTCGACCTGGGCGCGATCGAGCACAACGTGCGGCTGCTGTGCGAGCAGGCCGGCCGCGCGCAGGTGATGGCCGTGGTCAAGGCCGACGGCTACGGACACGGAGCCGCCGAGACGGCGCGCGCCGCGCTGGCCGCGGGGGCCGCCGAGCTGGGTGTCGCCACCGTCGCCGAGGGTCTGGCGTTGCGCGCGGCCGGAATCACCGCCCCGGTGCTGGCCTGGCTGCACCCGCCCGGCGTCGACTTCGGGCCTGCGCTGCTGGCCGACGTCCAGGTCGCCGTGTCGTCGGAGCGCCAGCTCGACGAGGTGCTGGACGCGGCGCGCCGCACCGGCCGGACCGCGGCGGTCACCGTCAAGGTGGACACCGGGCTGAACCGCAATGGGGTGCCGCCCGCGCGGTATCCCTCGATGCTGACCGCGCTGCGCCGCGCCGTCGCCGAACAGGCCATCGTGTTGCGCGGCCTGATGTCGCACATGGTGTACGCCGATGAGCCCGCCAATCCGGTGAACAACCTTCAGGCCGAACGGTTCAGCGAGATGCTGGCCCAGGCCCACGATCGGGGTGTGCGGTTCGAGGTGGCGCACCTGTCGAATTCGTCGGCCACCATGTCGCGCCCCGACCTGGCCTTCGACATGGTGCGCCCGGGCATCGCGGTATACGGGCTGAGCCCGGTGCCCGAGCGTGGTGACATGGGTCTGGTGCCGGCGATGACGGTGAAATGCACTGTGGCACTGGTCAAGTCGATTCGCGCCGGCGAGAGTGTGTCCTACGGCCACACCTGGACCGCGCAGCGCGACACCACTCTCGCACTGATCCCGGTCGGCTACGCCGACGGCATCTTCCGGTCGCTGGGCGGCCGGCTGGAGGTGCTGATCAACGGCAGGCGCCGACCGGGCGTCGGGCGAATCTGCATGGACCAGTTCGTCGTCGACCTGGGCCCGGGCCGCACTGATGTGGCCGAGGGTGACGAAGCGATCCTGTTCGGGCCCGGCGCCGGCGGCGAGCCGACCGCGCAGGACTGGGCCGACCTGCTCGGCACCATCCACTACGAAGTGGTGACCAGCCCCCGCGGGCGGATCACCCGGACCTACCGCGAGGCGCACACCGTTGAGCCCTGAGCAACCCCGCCGGCGCCGCAAGGGCAGGGCCTGGCTAGCGGGAGGCGCGGGGGTGACCGCCGTCGCCACCATCATCGGAGCCTCCGCTCGCCGGTCGATGACCCAGCGCGCCACGGTCGAAGACCCTTACGCCCATGAGGATTTCAACCGGCTCGAGGACGACACCAGCCTGGTGGTGACCACCCCTGACGGGATACCGCTGGCGGTCCGCGAGGCCGGTCCGGCCGATGCGCCGCTGACCCTGGTGTTCGTCCACGGATTCTGCCTGCAGATGGGCGCCTTTCATTTCCAGCGCACCCGGCTGCCCGAGCAGCTCGGCCCGGACGTGCGGATGGTCTTCTACGACCAGCGGGGGCACGGCCGATCCGGCGAGGCCGACCCCGAGACCTACACGCTGACCCAACTCGGCAGGGACCTGCAAACCGTGCTGAACGTGGTGGCACCGCGCGGACTGGTGGTGCTGGTGGGCCACTCGATGGGCGGCATGACGGTGTTATCCCATGCCCGGCAGTTCCCCGAAGAGTACGGGCGCCGCATTGTGGGAGCCGCACTGATTTCCTCGGCGGCCGAAGGCGTTTCGAGGTCCCCACTCGGCGAGATCTTGAAAAACCCTGCGCTGGAAGCGGTTCGGGTCGCCGCACGGTCCGCGCCGAAGCTGATGCACCGCGGCCGCAACGTGTCCCGATCGTTGATCGGCCCGGTGCTGCGGGCCGCCTCCTACAGCGACCTGCAGGTCAGCCGGAGCCTGGACGCGTTCTCCCAGCGGATGATGAACAGCACCCCGATCCCCACCATGGTGGGTTTCCTGGACGCGTTGGAAGAGCACGACGAAACCGCCGGGCTGTGGACGCTGCTGCGCATCCCGACCCTGATCGCGTGCGGCGACCATGACCTGCTCACTCCGGACGAGTATTCCCGCAAGATGGCCGCCAGCCTGCCGCAGTCCGAACTGGTCATCGTCGCCGGGGCCAGCCACCTGGCGCTGCTGGACAAGCCCGAGGCCATCAACGCCGGCCTGGTCCGATTGGTCAGGCGGGCCACCCCGGGCAAGGCGGCGCTGCGGATGCGACGGATGCGAGAAAGGCTGCGGCGTCGTGGGTGAGCTCGAGACCGGCATGGCGACGCTCGAGCGTGTCGAGGACACCATGGCGCTGGGGTCGCGGCTGGGGCGACAATTGCGGGCGGGCGACGTGGTGGTGCTCTCCGGACCGCTCGGCGCGGGAAAGACGGTGCTGGCCAAGGGAATCGCGGCGGCAATGGACGTCGACGGGCCGGTCACCTCACCGTCTTACGTGCTGGCGCGGGTGCATCCGCCCCGGCGCGCCGGCGCCCCGACCATGATTCACGTCGACATGTACCGGCTGCTCGACCACACCGACAACCAGGGCGCCGACCTGCTCGGTGAGCTCGATTCGCTGGACTTGGACAGCGATCTCGACGACGCTGTCGTCGTGGTGGAATGGGGCGAGGGCCTGGTCGAGCGGCTCGCCGAACGTCATCTGGACATCCGGCTGGAGCGCGTCAGCCACTCCGACGTGCGGATCGCGACCTGGCGATGGGCCGACAACGCCGGCGTTCCCGGCACCGAGGGTGATTCATGAGCATCGTCCTTGCGCTCGACACCTCGACCCCGGCCGTGACGGCCGGCCTGGTTCGCCGCGACGACCTGTGCGTGCTGGCCGAGCGGGTCACCGTCGACGCCCGTGCCCACGCCGAACGGCTCACTCCGAATGTCGTTGCGGCCCTGGCCGATGCGGGACTGACGATGGCCGACCTGGACGCCGTCGTGGTGGGCTGCGGCCCGGGTCCGTTCACCGGGCTGCGGGTCGGGATGGCCACCGCCGCCGCCTACGGACATGCGCTGGGCGTCCCGGTGCACGGCGTGTGCAGTCTCGACGCGATCGGCGTGCTCACCACCGGGGACGTGCTGGTGGTCACCGACGCCCGCCGGCGCGAGGTCTATTGGGCCCGTTACCGCGACGGCGTGCGCACCCACGGCCCCGCCGTCAACGCCCCGGCCGACGTCGACCCGGGCACCGCGGTGGCCGTCGCCGGCTCACCCGAACACGCCGGCCTGTTCGGTCTGCCGGTGTGTGAACCCGGCTGCCCGACGGCGGCCGGATTGGTTGCCGCCGTGGCCGATTGGGAAGCCCAACCGGAGCCGCTGGTGGCCCTGTATCTGCGCCGGCCCGACGCCAAACCATTGGCGGCGCGGCGATGACCGCCCACAGCGAGGCCGTCACCGTGGGCGCCCTGACCCGGGCCGACGCGCGGCGCTGCGCCGAGCTGGAGGCGCAGCTCTTCGACGGCGACGACCCCTGGCCCGCGGCGGCGTTTCACCGCGAATTGGCCAGCGCCCACAACCATTACGTCGGCGCACGGGTCGGCGAGAAGCTGGTCGGCTACGCGGGTATATCGCGGCTGGGCCGCACCCCGCCCTACGAGTACGAGGTGCACACCATCGGCGTGGATCCGGCATACCAGGGCCGGGGCATCGGCCGCCGGCTGCTCGACGAGCTGCTGACCTTCGCCGACGGCGGCGCCGTGTATCTGGAAGTCCGCACCGACAACGAGGCGGCCATCGGGCTGTACACCAGTGTCGGGTTCGAGCAGATCGGTCTGCGACGCCGCTACTACCGGGTCAGCGGCGCCGACGCGTACACGATGCGGCGGGAGGCCTTATGACAACCATCCTCGCGATCGAAACCTCTTGCGACGAAACCGGAGTCGGCATCGCACGGCTGGACGCCGACGGCGGCGTGACGCTGCTGGCCGACGAGGTGGCGTCCAGCGTCGACGAACACGTGCGGTTCGGCGGCGTGGTTCCCGAGATCGCCTCGCGCGCTCACTTGGAGGCACTGGGCCCCGCCATGCGTCGCGCGCTGTCGACCGCGGGCCTGGACAGGCCCGACGTGGTCGCAACCACCATCGGGCCCGGGTTGGCCGGCGCCCTGCTGGTGGGAGTCGCTGCGGCCAAAGCGTATTCGGCCGCTTGGGGGGTGCCCCTCTACGCGGTGAACCACCTGGGCGGGCACCTGGCCGCCGACGTCTACGAGCACGGGCCGCTGTCCGAATGCGTGGCGCTGCTGGTGTCCGGGGGCCACACCCACCTGTTGCACGTGCGCTCGCTCGGCGAGCCGATCGTCGAGCTGGGCAGCACCGTCGACGACGCCGCGGGCGAGGCCTACGACAAGGTGGCCCGGCTGCTGGGGCTGGGCTACCCGGGCGGCCGGGTGCTCGACGAACTGGCCCGCACCGGCGATCGCGACGCCATCCAGTTCCCGCGCGGCATGACCGGGCCGCGTGACGACCCCTACGCGTTCAGCTTCTCCGGACTCAAGACCGCCGTCGCGCGATATCTGGAAAGCCACCCGGACGCGGTGAACGCCGACGTCGCGGCCGGCTTTCAGGAAGCCGTTGCCGACGTGCTGACCAGAAAGGCGGTGCGTGCCGCCACCGTCCTCGGCGTGCGGACGCTGCTGATCGCTGGCGGAGTGGCCGCGAATTCGCGGTTGCGCGAGCTGGCCGAGCAGCGCTGCGCGGCAGCCGGGCTGGCCCTGCGGATCCCCAGGCCGCGGCTGTGCACCGACAACGGGGCGATGATCGCATCCTTCGCCGCGCACCTGGTGGCCGCCGGGTCGCCGCCCTCCCCGCTGGACGTGCCCAGCGACCCGGGCCTCCCGGTAGTAAAGGGGCGGTTGCCGTGACGCCTCAAATATGGGGCACCCATGGCACGGTGCCGTAGCCGGTTGCCTGGGTGACGATCAGCAGGTTGTTACTGGTCGACCAGGCCTGGGTGAAGGTGGCCATGGGGATCCGCTCGTCGCGGCCGTTCGGAGTGCCGCTGTCGTTGAGGTGGACCACGTTGTTGGCGGTGTCGACCCCGGTGACGACGACGGCGTGGTCGGCCTGTCCGCGCTGCCCCTTACCCTGGGGGTAGTTCCAGATGGTCTCCGCGTTGAGCGCCGCGATCACCTTGTGGCCGCCACTCAGATAGTTCTCCAGCCCCTGCATGGTGTTGCCGGACGTGATGTCCGACTGGATGCCGTAGTGCTGGAGCAGCATGACCATGTCCTGCGGTGAGGTTCCGTCGAAAAAGTAGACGGCTCCGCGGTGGGACTGGCTCGGGGTGAAGATGCCTCGCAACTCGACGCCGAGCTGGGTGGGCTCGTGACCGGTGAGCTGGCCGACCACGTCGGCGATGGCCATCAGGCCGCAGTCTTCCTGGTGCTGGAAGCGCCAGTAGGCGGCGGCTTGCTGCGGGTCGCCGTACATCTGGCCGTTCGGGTCGGCAGCGGCCGTCCCGAGCAAGACGATGACGGCCCACGACATCGCGGTGGTGATTGCCGTGACCAGGGCGACGCGGTTCACAGCGGAGCTGCAGGCAGACACAGTTTTCCATTATTCACATGTGGTTGACGGGCCGAAACGAATCGCCCGAACGGCGGCATGGCTCAGCTGTCGGGAGAAGCAGCGGGGTGCCCTTGAGTGCTAGCACTCGCATGTATAGAGTGCTAGGTGGCAATCGGCCACGCCCTGTGTCGGCACCCGCGACGACGGCGCTCGGGCACGGACGGATGCCGAACACCTGATAACTCGGAAGGTCCGGGGTCATCCCGTACCGGCCGTCAACTCCGGTCCGGGGACGTCCCGGACCCAACCCAAAAACTGGAGGGCTCCAATCGTGGCGAAGGTGAAGATCAAGCCACTCGAGGACAAGATTCTCGTGCAGGCCAACGAGGCCGAGACCACGACCGCGTCTGGTCTGGTCATTCCTGACACCGCCAAGGAGAAGCCGCAGGAAGGCACCGTCGTCGCAGTCGGCCCCGGCCGGTGGGACGAAGACGGCGCGAAGCGCATCCCGCTGGACGTCTCGGAAGGCGACACCGTCATCTACAGCAAGTACGGCGGCACCGAGATCAAGTACGGCGGCGAGGAGTACCTGATCCTGTCGGCACGCGACGTGCTGGCTGTCGTCTCCAAGTAAGAACCGTGTTCCGCCCCGGCGATCCCCGCGTCCCGCGCGGGTGATTTCCGGGGCGGCACGCGTTTGGCTGAAGGAGCCTGATGAGCAAGATTATTGAGTACGACGAGACAGCGCGTCGCGCCATCGAGGCCGGCGTGAACACGCTCGCCGATGCGGTACGGGTCACGCTCGGGCCACGCGGCCGGCATGTGGTGCTGGCCAAGGCATTTGGCGGACCGGCGGTCACCAACGACGGTGTGACCGTGGCCCGCGAGATCGACCTGGAAGACCCGTTCGAGAACCTGGGCGCCCAGCTGGTGAAGTCGGTGGCCACCAAGACCAACGACGTCGCGGGCGATGGCACCACGACGGCGACGGTGCTGGCGCAGGCGCTGGTGAAGGGCGGCCTGCGGCTGGTTGCCGCCGGCGCCAACCCCATCGAACTCGGGGTGGGGATCAGCAAGGCCGCCGACGCGGTGTCCGAGGCGCTGCTGGCGGCGGCCACCCCGGTCTCCGGCAAGGAAGCCATCGCGCAGGTGGCGACCGTTTCGTCGCGTGACCAGCTGCTGGGTGAGCTGGTCGGCGAGGCGATGGCCAAGGTCGGCACCGACGGCGTGGTCAGCGTCGAAGAGTCCTCGACGCTGAACACCGAACTCGAGTTCACCGAGGGCGTCGGTTTCGACAAGGGCTTCCTGTCGGCGTATTTCGTCACCGACTTCGACTCCCAGCAAGCGGTGCTGGAAGACCCGGTGATCCTGTTGCACCAGGACAAGATCAGCTCGCTGCCCGACCTGCTGCCCATGCTGGAGAAGGTCGCCGAATCGGGCAAGCCGCTGCTGATCATCGCCGAGGACATCGAGGGCGAGGCGCTGGCGACCCTGGTGGTCAACTCCATCCGCAAGACGCTGAGGGCCGTCGCGGTCAAGGCGCCGTTCTTCGGTGACCGCCGCAAGGCGTTCCTCGAGGACCTGGCGATCGTGACGGGCGGCCAGGTCATCAACCCCGACGCCGGCTTGCTGCTGCGCGAGGTCGGCACGGACGTGCTGGGCTCGGCGCGGCGCGTGGTGGTGAGCAAGGACGACACCATCATCGTCGACGGCGGCGGGAGCAAGGACGCGGTCGCCGGGCGGATCAGGCAGCTGCGCGCCGAGATCGAGGCCAGCGACTCCGACTGGGACCGGGAGAAGCTGCAGGAGCGGCTGGCCAAGCTGGCCGGCGGCGTCGCGGTGATCCAGGTGGGTGCCGCCACCGAGACCGCGCTCAAGGAGCGCAAGGAAAGCGTCGAGGATGCCGTCGCGGCCGCCAAGGCCGCCGTCGAGGAGGGCATCGTCGCGGGTGGCGGCTCAGCGCTGCTGCAGACCCGCAAGGCGCTGGAGGCGCTCCGCGGATCGCTGAGCGCCGACCAGGCGCTGGGCGTCGACGTCTTCTCCGAGGCATTGGCGGCGCCGCTGTACTGGATAGCCACCAACGCCGGGCTCGACGGCGCGGTCGCGGTCCACAAGGTCGGCGAACTGCCCGCCGGGCAGGGGCTCAACGCGGCCACGCTGAGCTACGGCGACCTGATCAAGGACGGCGTCATCGACCCGGTCAAGGTCACCCGGTCGGCCGTGGTCAACGCGGCGTCGGTGGCCAGAATGGTGCTGACCACGGAGACGGCCGTCGTCGACAAGCCGGCCAACGAGGACGATGACCACGGCCATGGGCACAGCCACGGCCACGGGCATCACCACCACCACTAGAGGTTGAGACGAAAGCGCCCCCGGTCAGGAAGGCCGGGGGCGCTTTCGGTATTAATTTCCGTCCAGCCGCACCAAGAGCCGCAGATTGACGTCTACAGATCTCTAGTCTCGCAGCATGGATCGGATCTGGCAGTGGGCGTGGGATCGACACGGCAAGAGGTACTCGTGGGCGATCTGCGCCGTCGCAGCCCCGGTAGGGCTGCCGATCTACCTTTTTTGGTCGTTGCTCATAGTCGCTGTCGAGCAGTCCAGTGAGTACTTGCGGGCAGCCGTCGGCACGGTTGTCGCGGTAGCGGTGCTCGCCTACGTCGTCGTACTTCCCGGTTTGGGCGCGGGTCGGCTGATAGAGCGGTGGGCGGCCGGCCAGGAGGTCGATCGCGCAAGGGCATTGGACGCCAGCTACGCCTGGGCCCGGGGGACAGTTGTTCGAGGGGTGGTGTTCAACGCCGTTTGGGTTGGCCTGTTGTCGGTCATTGTCGCTGCGATCGCCGGGGCGAATGGCTCGCGGCTCGTCCAGTACGGGATTCTGGGCGCCGTCATCGGAGCCGCAATCCTGCTGCCCGCTGTGCACGGCATCGCGGAAGCAGTCGCGCGCCCCGTCAGGGTGGCCATCGCCGGTGACACCGGAATTGGCGACTCGCTGCCCCGCTCACGTCCGAGTTTCGCCGTGTGGTCAAGCGTGTCCATGCTCGCGGTCGTGGTCGTGTTCACGGTTTATGGCGCGATGCTGACGGCCGTATTCGATCGGGACCGTGAACAACCTCTACTCTTCGTCGCGATCGGCTGTGTGCTGACGGTTGGGCTCGGGTTGCCGCTGACGGTAGGCACTGCGTTGTCACCTTCCCTTCGACCGATTCGCGATCTTGCCGAAGGCACGGAACGTGTTGCGGCCGGTGACTACAGCCAGCGTTTGCCGGTGGTCCAAGATGACGACCTTGGTGCGCTGGCGGCCTCGTTCAACCGGATGCAGGCGGGTTTGGCTGAGCGGCAACGCCTTCAGGCCGCCTTCGGCACCTACGTCGACCCCGCGCTCGCAACGCGACTGCTCGAGCAGGGGGACGAAGTCTTCACCGGTGAGCGTCGCGGGGTGACCGTAATGTTCGTTGATATTCGTGACTTCACCTCGTTCGCCGAGGCCAACGCCGCCGAAGACACCGTCGCCCGCCTCAACGCCCTGTTCGAAATCGTGGTTCCCGCCGTTGTCGACGCTGGTGGGCACGTCAACAAGTTCCTCGGCGACGGCGCACTCGCCGTCTTCGGCGCCCCGAATGACCTTGCCGACCACGCCGAAGCCGCGGTGGCTGCGGCCATGTTGATTCATCGCCTCGTCGCAGAGCGGTTCGGCGACACGCTTCGAATTGGCATTGGGGTCAACACCGGCGAGGTGATCGCCGGCACCATCGGGGGTGGGGGCAAGCTGGAGTTCACGCTGATCGGTGACACCGTCAACGTCGCCGCCCGCGTCGAACAACTCACCAAGACCACCGGGGACGCAATACTTCTCACCCAGCAGACTGTCGACGCATTGGTCGCTCGACCGCCCGGCCTGACCGACCGGGGTGCTCACGCGCTGAAAGGCAAGTCCTCTCCCCCAAAGGTTTTCGGACTCGTTGATCAGGCCTGCTGAGGTGACAGGCCAAGTGGCCCGGCGAGTTCGGCCAATATCGGCACTGCCGACGCATTGTGGGTCGAGGTAGGAGACCAGCGCTTCGTAAGGCTTACGGTATTGCCCTTGGACTTCGGGATGGCCTACCCCGATGCCGAGCACGAAAAGCGGTTGGGGTAGGCGGCGTTGATGCGGTGGAACCACTCGGCGACGGGCTCGGCGGCCGCCGTCCAGATGTTGACGGCCGTTCGATTTCCTCTGCTTGTCCGGTGGCGCAATCCTGCTCACGCGCACAAACCAGGGCTTACCCGTCCCGGGAGGCCGAATCGAGATCGGACGGCTTGCACCGCCGGGTCGAGGCCACGCCGGTGAAGGGCGGGGCACCATGGCAGCTATGAATCCGAACCAGACCCTGGAAATGCCGGTCCCGCGAGGGGCCACCAAAGACAACACCGGCATTGCTGTCGGCACCGGCCCGGTGGACTTGGAGGCCTACATTGACTTCCAATGTCCCTTCTGCAAACAGTTCGAGCTGAGTTCCGGCGACGCGATCGACGAGCTGCTGGACCGGCAGGTGATTCGGTTCATCCGTCATCCGATGAACTTCCTGGACGCCGCGTCGACGAACCACTATTCAACCCGGGCAGCTGCGGCGGCTGCAGCGGCGTCGGACGCCGGTCGATTCCACGAATACGCCCAGACCCTGTTCGAAAACCAGACCCCCGAGGGCGGTCCCGGCCTGACAGATGAGCAGCTGATCGCCCTTGGCCAGGACGTCGGCATCACGGATCCCGGGTTCGCTGATGAGATCCAGGAGGGCAGATACCTGCCCTGGCCCAGCTTTGTGACTGCGCGTGCGACGGAGCGCGGCATCGGCGGCACGCCGAGCGTCTTTGTCCAGGGCATACCGGTTGCGCCCCGGCCGGATCTGATTGTGGCCGCGGTCACCCGCGTTCTGGGCTGACCTCAGCTGCTCTTCAGAGCCCGACGATCACAATGCAGACGCCCACCACGATCGCGACCGCGAGTGAGAGCAACAAGAAGCTGACGATCCGTTCCTTTGCGGCCGAGGCCTCGTGGTCACCCGCCGCGATGGGCGCGAGTCTGCGACCGGCGCCCCACGCCGCTGCGAGCAGGGTGGCCAGCCAGTTTGCATAGGCGGCGTACACGATGAGCGCCACCGCCGCGACTGCCCAGGGCCCGGGCAGGTGGACGTGCGGCCAGAGCAGACCGATCAGCACGAGGAACATGCCGTTGAGGACGCCCTCGAGGTGGCTGGACAGCGCCATGCGCCGATTCTTCAGCGCCAGGACGGGGAAGCCGGTGACCAGACCGAGCAAAAACAGGACCAACCCAAGCGTGAACAGCGCTGTCTGCATGTCAGCACACTAGGAGCGTCCGCCGCCGGGCGCCTTAAAACGGTTGTTATCGGCGATTTCCGGCGCGGCCTCATCCGCCATCAGACAGTCGGCGCGAAACACCCCCGGTCCCTTGCGGATCGGGGGTGTTCCCTTTCATGGTGGCTGGAGCGTCACCGCCCGGGCGGATAGTAGGGCGGACTCGTCACGGTCGTGGTCGGTGTGGACGTCACGGTCGGGGTGCTGGTGACCGTGACGGTGCTGGTGCTCGTGCTGGTGGACGCCGGGGGCACGACGGTGGTGGTGGTGCTCGTCGTGACGGTGGTGGTCGGCGAGGTCGTCGACGACGAAGCGGCGATCACGCCGCAGGCCAGCCGCTTGCCCGAATCGGCCGTGGCGGCGGTGCTGCCCAGATTGTCCGCGGTCTGGTGGATGATCAGGGCGGTGCCCGAGCTGTTCCGCAGGTCGGCGGCGGTGAACGCGTTACTCGTGGTGACCAGTTTCGCCGCGCCGTCGGAGCGCACTTGCAACGCGGTCAGGTCGCCGCTGGCCGGGTAGCTGGTGTGATCGGGCGCCTGGTAGACGCCCCCGGCGGAGTCGAAGTCCCCGCTCGAACCCCCGCCCGGCGCAGCCGAATTGGCCTCGCACTTGCCCACCGCGTGGATTTGCAGCCCGTGAAAGCCGGGGCTGAGCACCTGGTTGGGCCCGGCCTCCACGGTCACCGTCGCGTAGCCGTTGGCGAATTCGAAGGTGGCGTTTGCGACCGGGCTGCCGTCGGCGGTCTTCAGCTGGGTGGTCAGCCTCTCGGCGCCGGGTGTCGAGCTGGTCGCTGTGGTGTTGGCCTGGTTGCCCTGCTGGTTTGAACATGCGGCTAGCGGTGCCATGGTCACGGTCAGCGCCGCGACCGCCCAGCATGCGGCCTTCGTCATTTGCGGTGCTTACCCGCATTGACCAGTAACGAAACGACCGCGCGGCCGCCGACGTCAGCGCCCGTTGCGGGCGGAAGCGTTCTCAGGCCGAGCGGCGGATGGCGCGCCCGCGACCGATGTCGCCCTTGAGCAGCAGGTCGCGCTCGGACTCCGACAGCCCGCCCCAGACGCCGTAGGGCTCGCCGACTTCGAGGGCGTGCGAGCGGCACTCCTGGATGACCGGGCACTGCCGGCACATTTCCTTGGCGCGCTGCTCGCGTTGCATGCGAGCCCGGCCGCGCTCACCGTCAGGGTGGAAGAACATCGATGAGTCAACGCCGCGGCACAAGCCCTGCAATTGCCAATTCCAGATGTCGGCGTTGGGTCCAGGTAGCTGTTCCGGCTGTGGCATTGGTTCGTTCCCTCTCTGCACCGCCCGCTCGAGGTCAGGTTCGTGAAAGCGATTGGGTGCAACTTAAATTAAGTGGAGTGGGGGTCACCGATGACTACCCGTCATGCGTAGACGTTAGGGGCGACGGTGAATTTCCGTCAATAGCCAGTTAGCCCGACAAAGTATGTGCCGGTTGGAGCAGAATTAACTTTGCGTTCATCTGGCTTGAAATTGTGGAGCGCATGCCGTGCTACCAGGCAGTTGGCCGAAACGAGATTTCCCAGCTCAGCGCGCAGGGGAGGGAGGAGACGAATTTGTCCATGGGCTATAGTGATTAACGGTTCGGTAACATGAACACCACAAACTGTTTACTACATCATTGTGATTGAAACTCGTCACAGTTCCTTGATTGGACGGCAGTTGGCCGCCGCCGCCTTCGGAGACAAGCCCGGCGGGTGGCCGCTGCCGGCGGCGAGGACGCCGGCGCAACTGTGGCTGCGCGCCGTGGCGGCGGGGGGACAGGGGCGCTACGGCGCCGCTTTCGGTGACCTCGCCGTGCTGCGTCGCAGCGCGCCGGCCGGGCGGCTCGCGTCGCTGGGCATGAGCACCCGGGGGTCGTTTCTGCGCCAACTCGGTTGGCACACGCTGGCGCGCGGCTGGGATGGCCGTGCCCTGGCGCTGGCCGGTGGTGACCCCGAGGCGGCCGCCGACGCGCTCATCGGGCTGGCGGCCGACGCGTTGGGCGTCGGGCGCTTCGCGGCCGCGGCGACGCTGCTGGCGCGCGCCGACCAGGTGCTGGCAGCGGCCAATTCCGAAGCGCCGGTGCCGGATCGGCTGCCGGTGCGCCGACGCTGGGTGGGCGCCGAGCTCGCGATGGCTCGCGGTGACGGCGACGCCGCCGTCTGTCTTGCCGGCGAAGGGGTGGAGCTGGCGGTGGCCATGGCCTCGGGTCCGAACGGGGGGTCGCCGCGGCACCGGGTCAAAAGCGAAATGGTGCTGGCCGCCGCGCTGTGCAGCGCGGGTGATCTCGAGCGCGCCCGCACGGTCGCCGACGACGCGCTGGCGACCACCGGCCGGTTGGGGCTGCTGCCACTTCGTTGGGCGCTGGCCTGCTTGCTGATCGATATCGGAAGCGTCACGTTTACGGCACATCAGCTGCACGAAATCCGAGATATCTGCGCAGGCCAGGTACGGCGCGCCGGTGGAGCGTGGCGTTCCGCTTGAAACGGCCCTCCGCCCGTTATCGTCAATTCGTTAGTTAACCCGGTTGGCCCGCGATGTGTCCGCTTCGTAACGTTGGAGATATCACCGTCGATGACAATTCCAGCAGGGGAACGTCTCGACGCTGTCGTCGCCAAGGCCGTCACCGGTGACCACACCGCATTGAGGGAGGTGCTGGAGACCATCCGTCCGATCGTCGTGCGATATTGCCGAGCGCGTGTCGGCACAATCGATCGGGGTGGCCTGTCAGCGGATGACGTGGCGCAGGAGGTGTGCTTGGCGACCATCACGGCACTGCCGCGTTATCGCGATCGCGGGCGTCCGTTCCTGGCATTCCTGTACGGCATCGCGGCCCATAAGGTCGCCGACGCGCACCGGGCCGCCGGACGCGACCTCGCTTATCCCACCGACACCATCCCCGAGCGTTGGTCGAACGACGCGGGGCCCGAACAGCTTGCCATTGAAGCGGATTCGGTGAGCAGGATGAGCGAATTGCTCGAGATCCTGCCCGCCAAGCAACGCGAGATCCTGATCCTTCGTGTCGTCGTCGGACTGTCCGCGGAGGAGACCGCCGCCGCGGTCGGCAGTACCACCGGGGCGGTCCGAGTCGCCCAGCACCGCGCACTGTCGCGGCTGAAGTCCGAAATGATCGCGGCAGGTGACTGTGCCTGAATCCCTGGATGAATTCGCCCGCACCGACCTGCTGCTCGACGCGCTCGCCCAGCGCCGGCCGGTGGACGTCGAGGACCCCGAGGTCGACGTGCTGACCACCATGTTGGAGGACTGGCGCGACAACCTGAGGTGGCCGCCGGCCAGCGCCCTGGTGACTCCCGAGGAGGCGGTCAACGCGTTGCGCAAGGGACTGGCCGAGCGCCGGCGCGGCCACCGCGGCCTGGCCGTCGTCGGATCGGTCGCCGCGGCGCTCGTGGTGCTCAGCGGGTTCGGCGCCATGGTGGTCGAGGCCCGGCCCGGCGGCGCGCTGTACGGGTTGCACGCGATGTTCTTCGACCAGCCCCAAGTGCACGGCAGTCAGGAAATGTTGGCCGCCAAGGCCGACCTGGCCAAAGTGCAGGAGTCGATCGACCGGGGGCAGTGGGATCAGGCCAAGAATCAGCTGACCGAGGTGAGCAGCCTGGTGCAGTCGATCGACGACCCGGCCAGCAAACAAGACCTGATGAATCAGCTGAAGCTGTTGAACGCCAAGGTCGATGCGCGTGACCCGAACGCCACGCTGCCGGTCGCTTCGCCGCCGGCGGCGGCACCCGGACCGGCCACCAGGATTCCGGCCGCGCCGCCCGCCGTGTCGGTCGCACCGACGCCGGCGGCAACCCCCGGACCGCTCAGCCCGCCGGCGGGCGCGCCCAGCGCGTCGCCCAGCCCATCAGTGGGCAAGCATCATCATCACGGCCAGACGCCACCCCCGGTCGCGCCGTTGACTCCGAATCAGTGAGCGATCAGTGCCGGCGGTGGAAACCGTCGGCGTCTGACGTCGCTTCGTTGAGCGAGGCGTCGGCGTAGCCGCGGCAGTAATCCCACGTGACGTAGGCGTCCGGCTCGGGGTCATACGCGGGCTCGTGCGGACGCACGGTGCCGTCGATCAACAGCTGCAGCAGGTTGGCGCGCAGCATGTCCCAGTCGTGGTAGTGGTCTTGCTGGCATTCGTCGCAGCACACCACGAGTCCGCGAATACCCTTGTGCGCCAGCAGCGCTTCGTATACGGCCAGATCGGCGAGGTCGGCCTCGACGGCCATCCGCTCCTGCTGATCCAGGGGCTGGCCGGGCTCGACGGCTTCCAGTGCCGCCGACGGATCACAGGGATCGTCGGCGAAAGGGTCGGGCGGCAAACCCGGTGGGAGGTGGTCGCGCACGCCTCTAGCCTACGCAGCCCGCCCGCGATAACGCCAGCAGGGAGCGTCGCGCCGTTCCGCGTGCCGTTTGGTGCGCGCGGCGCGCCCGAGCAAGCCAACGACGCAGGGAGGCGAGCCGATAGGATGGGTTTTTCACGCCGCATCGTATGGAGGGCCCCACTGATGACCCGTGGCACGTCCCACCTGGAAGACAGCTCCGACCTCGTCGGCAGCGCCTATGTGCGGGTGGGTGGCCTGGTCGATGATCCGGTGCCCACCGGAGGCGACAACCCGCACAAGATCGCCATGCTCGGACTGACGTTCGATGACGTGTTGCTGCTGCCCGCGGCCTCCGACGTGGTTCCCGCCACCGCGGACACGTCCAGCCAGCTCACCAAGAAGATCAGGCTCAAGGTGCCGCTGGTGAGTTCGGCGATGGACACCGTCACCGAGTCGCGGATGGCCATCGCGATGGCCCGCGCCGGCGGCATGGGTGTGCTGCACCGCAACCTTCCCGTCGCCGAGCAGGCCGGCCAGGTGGAGATGGTCAAGCGCTCGGAGGCGGGCATGGTCACCGACCCGGTCACCTGCCGCCCGGACAACACCCTGGCCCAGGTCGACGCGATGTGCGCGCGGTTCCGTATCTCCGGTCTGCCGGTGGTCGACGAATCGGGCGCGCTGGTCGGCATCATCACCAACCGCGACATGCGCTTCGAGGTCGATCAGACCAAGAAGGTCGCCGAGGTGATGACCAAGGCCCCGCTGATCACCGCGCAGGAAGGCGTGTCCGCCGACGCGGCGCTGGGCCTGTTGCGCCGCCACAAGATCGAGAAGCTGCCCATCGTCGACGGCCACGGCCGGCTGACCGGCCTGATCACCGTCAAGGACTTCGTCAAGACCGAACAACACCCGCTGGCCACCAAGGACAGCGACGGCAGGCTGCTGGTCGGCGCCGCCGTCGGCGTCGGTGGCGACGCCTGGGTGCGCGCGATGATGCTGGTCGACGCCGGGGTGGACGTGCTGATCGTGGACACGGCGCACGCGCACAACCGGCTGGTGCTCGACATGGTCGGCAAGCTCAAGGCCGAGGTGGGCGAGAAGGTCGAGGTGATCGGGGGCAACGTCGCCACCCGCTCGGCGGCCGCGGCCCTGGTCGCCGCCGGCGCCGATGCGGTGAAGGTGGGCGTGGGCCCCGGCTCGATCTGCACCACCCGGGTGGTGGCCGGCGTCGGCGCTCCGCAGATCACGGCGATCCTGGAGGCGGTGGCGGCCTGCGGCCCGGCGGGCGTGCCGGTGATCGCCGACGGCGGGCTGCAGTACTCCGGCGACATCGCCAAGGCGCTGGCCGCCGGCGCGTCGACGGCCATGCTGGGCTCGCTGCTGGCGGGCACCGCCGAGGCCCCCGGCGAGCTGATCTTCGTCAACGGCAAGCAGTTCAAGAGCTACCGCGGGATGGGGTCGCTGGGAGCCATGGCCGGCCGGGGTTCGGGCAGCGGAAAGTCGTACTCCAAGGACCGCTACTTCGCCGACGACGCGCTGTCGGAAGACAAGCTGGTGCCGGAGGGAATCGAGGGCCGGGTGCCCTTCCGCGGCCCGCTGTCCTCGGTGATCCACCAGCTGACCGGCGGCCTGCGTGCGGCGATGGGCTACACCGGCTCGCCGAGCATCGAGGCGCTGCAGCAGGCGCAGTTCGTCCGGATCACGGCGGCCGGCTTGCGGGAAAGTCACCCGCACGACGTCGCGATGACGGTCGAAGCCCCCAACTACTACGCACGCTGAGGCCGGAGATGGTCGAGATCGGGATGGGCCGCGTCGCCCGTCGTAGCTATGAACTGAGCGAGGTCAGCATCGTGGCCTCCCGGCGCACCCGCTCGTCGCAGGACGTGTCGACGGCCTGGCAGCTGGACGCCTACCGGTTCGAGATCCCGGTGCTGGCGCATCCGACCGATGCGCTGGTATCGCCGGAGTTCGCGATCGAGCTGGGCAGGCTCGGCGGTCTGGGCGTGCTCAACGGCGAGGGGCTGATCGGCCGGCACGCCGACGTCGAGTCCAAGATCGCGCAGCTGGTCGAGGCCGCCAGCAAGGAGCCCGAACCCTCGGCGGCGATCCGGTTGCTGCAGGAGTTCCACGCGGCGCCGCTGAACCCGGACCTGCTGGGCTCCGCGGTCGCCCGGATCCGGGAGGCCGGGGTGACCACCGCGGTGCGGGTCAGCCCGCAGAACGCCCAGGCGCTGACGCCGGTGCTGGTGCAGGCGGGCATCGACCTGCTGGTTATCCAGGGCACCATCGTCTCGGCCGAGCGGGTGGCGAGTGACGGGGAGCCGCTGAACCTCAAGACCTTCATCTCCGAGCTGGATGTGCCGGTGGTCGCCGGCGGCGTGCAGGACCATCGCACCGCGCTGCACCTGATGCGCACCGGCGCTGCCGGCGTCATCGTCGGCTACGGCGCGACCAGGGGGGTGACCACCAGCGACGAGGTGCTGGGCATCAGCGTGCCGATGGCCACCGCGATCGCCGACGCCGCCGCCGCGCGGCGCGAGTACCTCGACGAGACCGGCGGCCGCTACGTGCACGTGCTGGCCGACGGCGACATCCACACCTCCGGCGAGCTGGCGAAGGCGATCGCCTGCGGCGCCGACGCGGTGGTGCTGGGCACTCCGCTCGCCGAGTCCGCCGAGGCGCTGGGCGAGGGCTGGTTCTGGCCGGCCGCCGCCGCGCACCCGTCGCTGCCGCGCGGGGCGTTGCTGCAGATCGCCGTCGGCGAGCGGCCGCCCCTGCACCAGGTGCTCAACGGCCCTTCCGACGACCCGTTCGGCAGCCTCAACCTGGTCGGTGGGCTGCGCCGGTCGATGGCCAAGGCCGGCTATTGTGACCTCAAGGAGTTCCAGAAGGTCGGCCTGACCGTCGGTAGCTAGACAGGCGCAGGGCCGTTGGCTTGTTACCGGCCGGTAAGGCCATACTGGTGCGATGAAGCCGGATTACGACGTACTGATCATCGGTTCGGGTTTCGGGGGCAGCGTCACCGCGCTGCGGCTGACCGAAAAGGGCTACCGCGTCGGCGTGTTGGAAGCCGGCCGGCGGTTTTCCGACGAAGATTTCGCCGAGACGTCCTGGGATCTGCGTAAGTTTTTGTGGGCGCCGAGGCTGGGTTGCTACGGCATCCAGCGCATCCACCCGTTGAAGAACGTGCTGATCCTGGCCGGCGCCGGGGTGGGCGGTGGCTCGCTGAACTATGCCAACACCCTGTACGTGCCGCCGGAGCCGTTCTTCAAAGACCAGCAGTGGTCGCACATCACCGACTGGCGCGACGAACTGATGCCGCACTACGACCAGGCCCGACGAATGCTGGGCGTGGTGGAGAACCCGACCTTCACCGACGCCGACCGGATCGTCAAACAGGTCGCCGACGAGATGGGCTGCGGCGACACGTTCGTGCCCACTCCGGTCGGGGTGTTCTTCGGTCCCGACGGCACCAAGGCCCCGGGCAAGACGGTGCCGGACCCGTACTTCGGCGGCGTCGGACCGGAACGCACCGGCTGCCTGGAGTGCGGAGCCTGCATGACGGGCTGCCGCTACGGCGCCAAGAACACCCTGCTGAAGAACTACCTCGCCCTCGCGGAATCAGCTGGGGCGCAGGTGATTCCGATGACCACGGTGAAGCGCTTCGAGCAGCGGCCCGACGGCCTGTGGGAGGTGCGGACGGTGCGCACCGGCAGCTGGCTGCGCCGCGACCGGCGCACCTACACCGCCAAGCACCTGGTCCTGGCCGCGGGCACCTGGGGCACCCAGCACCTGCTGTTCAAGATGCGCGACGAGGGCCGGCTGCCCCGGCTGTCCAACCGCCTCGGCGTGCTGACCCGCACCAACTCCGAATCCATCGTCGGCGCCGGCAAGCTCGAGCTCGACCCGGACCTCGATCTGACGCACGGCGTGGCGATCACGTCGTCGATCCACCCGACGCCGGACACCCACATCGAACCGGTCCGCTACGGCAAGGGTTCCAACGCGATGGGGCTGCTGCAGACGCTGATGACGGACGGGGCCGGCCCCGAGGGCACCGACACGCCCCGCTGGAAGCAGCTGTTGGACCAGGCCCGCGAGGACCCGCGCCGGATGATGCGGCTGCTCAACGTCCGTCAGTGGAGCGAACGCACGCTGATCGCGCTGGTGATGCAGCACCTGGACAACTCGATCACCACCTACACCAAGCGCGGGAAGCTGGGCATCCGCTGGTACACCAGCAAGCAGGGCCACGGCGAGCCGAACCCGACCTGGATCCCGGTCGGCAACGAGGTCACCCGCCGCATCGCCGCCAAGGTCGACGGCGTCGCCGGCGGGACCTGGGGAGAGCTGTTCAACATCCCGCTGACCGCGCACTTCCTCGGTGGTGCGGTGATCGGCGACAACGCCGACCACGGGGTCATCGACCCCTACCACCGGGTCTACGGCTATCCGACGCTGTTCGTGGTGGACGGCGCGGCCATCTCGGCGAACCTGGGCGTCAACCCCTCGTTGTCGATTACCGCCCAGGCCGAGCGGGCCGCGTCGTTGTGGCCGAACAACGGCGAGAACGACCAGCGCCCGGCGCAGGGCGAGCCGTATCGCCGGCTGGAGCCGATCGAACCCAAGGCGCCCGTGGTCCCGGCCGAGGCGCCGGGCGCGCTGCGCTGGTTGCCGATCAATCCGGTCAGCTCCGCAAGCTAGCTTCGTGACGATCGCGAGCGCGGCGTAGCCGGGCGCTGCGGGTCGTCACCATCAACTGGCGAGTACCTGGAGCGGGGCGCCGCTGACCACTCGGCTGCGCTCGCCGCGCACGTTGACCGGCACGTCGCCCATCAACGTGATGCGGTGCATCAGCCGGGGCTGGTCGTCGTAGTCGTCGATCGCCCGGTGCTGGGTCGCGCGGTTGTCCCACATGGCGACGTCGCCGGGTGCCCAGTTCCAGCGAATAGTGTTCTCCGGCACGGTGATTCGCCGTTGCAGCAGATCCATCAGCACGCTCGACTCGTGGCTGTCCAGGCCGACGAAGCCGCGGACGAAATCGCCGGCCAGCAGGGTGCGTTCGCCGGTCTCCGGGTGCACCCGCACCACCGGGTGCTCGGTCCGAAAGTCGGGCTTTTCGAACGCCTGCCGGAACGCCCGCTGCGTGTCGCTCATCGACGCGGCCGCCTCGGCGCTCACGTAGTCGTAGCGGTTGGTGTGCAGCGCCCACAGGTTTTCCACCAGGCATTTGAGTGGCTCGGGCAGCCGCTCGTAGGCCGCCGCCGTCGAAGCCCACAGCGTCGAGCCGCCATAGGAAGGCAGCTTGACCGCGCGCAGGATGGACGCCGCCGGATAGTTGGCGGCGAACGTCACGTCGGTGTGCCAGCGGTTCGCCTTGCCGTACTCGGAGTCGATCGGGGTGATCACCGGGACGTGCTTGTCGGCCAGGGCCGAGGCGGCCGGGTGGCCGATGGGTGTGCCCAGCAGCTCGGCGAAAGCGAGCTGCTGCTCGTCGTCGAGGTGGTGCTGGTGACGGAAGAAGATCACCTTGTGGGTCAGCAGCGCCCGGCGGATCGTCTCGACCGCGTCCTGGTCGAGGTCGCCGCCGAGGCGAACCCCGTCCACCCGGGCCCCGATGCGGCTGCCCAGCTTCGTGACGGTGATTTGACCAGTCATTTTCCGTGTCCCTTGCGTCAAAATGGGTGTAGTCATTTGACTACATTTGGTGGTGTAGTCATGTGACTACGAAATCCGCAACAGGCCGCGAGAAAGCGCCCGCCGGCCGCGCGGAAGTCGCCGCGGCGATCCTGGAGGCCGCCACCGACCTGTTCGCTCAGCGCGGTCCAGCGGCGACGTCGATCCGCGACATCGCCGCGCGATCCAACGTCAACCACGGGCTGGTGTTCCGGCACTTCGGCACCAAGGAGCAACTGGTCGGCGCCGTGCTCGATCATCTGGGCGACGACCTCAGCACCCTGCTGGCAACCGATGTGCCCGCGGACGTGCTGGAGACTGCCCTGGACCGGCAGATGCGGGTGATGGCGCGCACCGTGCTCGACGGCTATCCGGCAGGTCAGCTGCAGAACCGCTTTCCCAACATCGCGACGCTGCTCGACGGGGTGCGGCCGCTGTACGACGACGATGTCGAGGCCCGGCTCGCGGTCGCCAATGCGCTTGCCCTGCAATTCGGTTGGCGACTGTTCGCGCCGATCCTGCGCTCGGCCACCGGGATCGAAGACCTCTCGGACGCCGAAGTACGCGCGGCGGCCGGGGCCGAGGTGCAACGGATCCTCGGGCCCGGCGCCCCTCACTGAGCCTGGATGGATTCCGCGATCAAGGCTCGGCGGTGCAACGGTTCGCGGCCCGGCGGTTGGCGCGGCGGCGACAGCAAAGGTTTGCGCGGACGCACCTCGACGGTCGTCGCGGACTCGGTGCTCAGCTTCAGGTCCTCGCCGGCGTGGCGGATGGTCAGCTCGCCGCCGGGCCCGTCGCGCAGCGTGTACGTGACGTCGGCGTGGTTGACGTCGACCGTGACCCGGAAATCTCGCCACCGAAGCCGAAACCGTAGTCGCGAAATGCCTTCGGGCAGTTGAGGATCCAGCGACAGCACGCCCTGGTCATCGCGTAGGCCGCCAAAGCCGGACACCAGCGCCGTCCAAGCGCCGGCCAACGAGGCCATGTGCAGACCGTCGCGGGTGTTGTGGTGCAGATCGCGCAGGTCGATCAGCGCTGCCTCATACGCGTAATCGTGGGCCAGTTCCAGATGCCCGACCTCGGCGCACATCACCGCCTGGGTGCACGCCGACAGCGACGAGTCGCGCACCATGCGCGGCTCGTAGTAGTCGACGTTGCGGGCCTTTTCTTCGGGCGTGAACGCGTGGCTCTGCCAATGCATCGCCAGCACCAGGTCGGCCTGCTTGATCACCTGCGCGGGATAGAGCCGCACGTACGGGTCGTGCAGCAGCAACGGGTAGGCGTGGTTCTCCTGGAAGTTCCACTCCGCAAACGTGGTGAAGCCTTCACATTGCTGATGCACCCCGAGGCCGTCGTCGTAAGGGATGTTGGCGCGGTCGGCCGCATCGCGCCAGGCGGCCTGCTCTTCGGTGGTCACCCCCAACGCCTTTGCCGCGTCGGGGTGCCGATTGCAGGCCTCGGTGGCGACGCGCAAATTGTTCGCGGCCATCAGATTGGTGAAGACGTTGTCGCGCACGATCGCGGTGTACTCGTCGGGGCCGGTGACGCCGTCCAGATGCCAGACGCCATGGCGGTCGTGATGCCCGAGTGACAGCCACAGCCGGGCGGTCTCGACCAGCACCTCAAGGCCGCAATCGGCTTCCAGGCCGTCGTCCCCGGTGACAACGCGGTACCGCTCGAAGGCCATCGCGATGTCTGCGTTGATGTGCCAGGCCGCGGTGCCGGCCGGCCAGTAGGCCGAGCATTCCTGCCCGCGGATGGTGCGCCACGGGAACGCCGCCCCCTCCAGACCCAATTCGGCCGCCCGCTCCCTGGCCAGGTCCAGGGTCGAGGCGCGCCAGCGCAGCGCATCGGCGACGGTGTGCGGCGCGGTGTAGGTGAGCACCGGCAACACATAGCCCTCGGTGTCCCAGAAGGCGTGGCCGTCGTAGCCGGTACCGGTCAACCCCTTGGCAGCGATCGCGCGGCGTTCGGCGCGGGCGCTGGCCTGCAGCAGGTGGAAGAGCCCGAACCGCACGGCCTGCTGAGACTCCGGGTCGCCCTCGACCTCGACATCGGCGCAATCCCAGAAGTTGTCCAGATACTTGCGTTGCGAATCCAGCAGCCCCTGCCACCCGCTGTAGCGGCCGCTGTGCAGCGCCGCGGCCACCTGGTCGCGCAGTGCCGGACGCGAGCGCATGCTCGACCAGCCGTAGGCCACGTATTTGACGATGCGCAGCTTCTGTCCCGCGCGCAGACCGCAGATCACCGTGGTCCGGGCCAGATCGGCACGCGCATCGGTGCTGACCTCGACGCGTCCGGGAACATCGACCTCGTGATCCATACCGGCGGCCATCATCAACGCGCTGCTGCGCGTCCGATGCATGAGAACCGCTCCGGTATCGGTGTGTTCGTGGTCGACCTCTTCGAGCGGGTTCTCCAGAATGGCCGACACCCGCGGGTCGGCGGAGGTTTCCGGCTGGTCCTCGTTGGTGACCAGTTCGGACTGCACCGTCACCCGGACGAACTCGTCGACCGCTTCCACGCAGTACTCGATGGCGGCGAGGCCGCGCTGGGCCAGGGAGACCAGCCGGGTGGACACCACCTTGACCTGCTTGCCGGCGGGCGAGCACCAGTGCGCCCTTCGGGTCATCGTTCCGGCGCGCAGGTCCAGATCCCGTTCGTGGGAAAGCAATTTGCCGTAGCGGACATCGAACGGCTCGTCCTCGACCAGCAGCCGGATGATCTTGCCGTTGGTGACGTCGATGAGCGTCTGGCCCGCTTCCGGGTAGCCATAGCCGGCCTCCGCGTAGGGCAGCGGCCGCTTCTCGTAGAAGGAGTTCAGGTAGGTGCCGGGCAGACCGTACGGCTCGCCCTCGTCGAGGTTGCCACGCAACCCGATGTGCCCGTTGGACAGGGTGAACAGAGATTCCGACTGGGCCAGCAGGTTCAGATCAAGCTGGGTTTCGCGGATATGCCAGGGCTCAACGGGGAAGGCTTCGTCGGTGATCATGACGGCAGCAGCTCGGCGAGGTCGGTGACCACCACGTCGGCGCCGTTACGGCGTAACTCCTCGGCCTGGCCCACTCGATCGACACCTACCACGAACCCGAAGTTACCGGCCCGGCCGGCGGCCACCCCGGATAACGCGTCCTCGAACACGGCCGCCGCGTCAGGGGGGACGTCGAGGAGCTGCGCCCCGCGCAGGTAGGAGTCGGGGGCGGGCTTGCCGGCGATGTGCTCGTCGCGCAGGGTGACGCCGTCCACCCGCTGCTGCACGAACCGGTCCAGCCCGGTGGTCTCCAGGACGTCGCGGGTGTTGGCGCTCGACGACACCACGGCGATCCCCAGGCCCGCGTTCGACGCCGCCTCGAGGTAGCGCCGCGATCCGTCGAACACCTTGACGCCGTCCTCCCTCAAGACCTTCTGGAACATCTCGTTCTTGCGGTTGCCCAGGCCGTAGATCGTCTCGGCGTCGTCGGGATCGTCCGGGCTGCCGTCGGGCAGATGGATGCCGCGGCTCTCCAAGAAGGAGCGGACGCCGTCCTCGCGCTTCTTGCCGTCGACGTATTCGCGGTAATCGGCGGCCTCATCGAAGGGAACGAACTTCTCGCCGGTGCGCTTGGCCCGGTCGGACAGGTAGGCGTCGAACATGGCCTTCCAGGCTTTGGTGTGCACACTGGCGGTGTCGGTGAGCACTCCGTCGAGGTCGAACAGGCAGGCACGCACTTTTTCTGGCAGACCCAGCGCTGAACTCACCGGCGGTCCTCGCTCTCTGGTCTCGGCGTCTGGCTTAACCGATACCCACTTCACCATGCCCGGTATGCGTGCCGCCAGGTGCGACGCCTGCGGGATCGCGATGGTCCGGTCTTGTCGGTGCTGGTTGCGATGATGAGGTCATGTCCGCGTCCGCGACTGCAGCCAGCGTCGAAGCGTCCCCTAAGGAACGTCTCGAGGTGCTCTTCGAGGAGTTGGCGGAGTTGACCGGTCAGCGCAATGCGATTGATGGGCGCATCGTGGAGATCGTGGCCGAGATCGATCGCGACGAGCTGTGCGGGATGACCGGGGCGCGGTCGGTGTCGGCGTTGGTGGCCTGGAAGACCGGCTGTTCGCCGGCCAACGCGCACACGATCACCACGATCGCGGGCCGGCTCAACGAGTTCCCGCGCTGCGCTCAGGGCATGCGGGAGGGCCGGCTGTCGGTCGATCAGGTCGGCGTCATTGCCGCGCGGGCCGGCGAGGGGTCCGATGAGCACTACGCGCAGCTTGCCGCGGTGGCCACGGTGACCCAATTGCGCACCGCGGTCAAGCTGGAGCCGCGACCCGACCCCGAGCCCCGGCGTGAGGTGGAGCCCTCGATCACCGCGACGGCCACCGAGCAGGGCAGCTGCTATCGAATCACCCTGGGCCACCATGACGCCGCGACGTTCGACGCGGCTTTGGCGTCGCATCGGGATGCCCTGATGGCCGAGTGGAAACGCGACCACGACAACGACGCGTGCGGTCAGCGGCCCCCGATGCCGGGCAGCGTTGAGGCGTTCATGCGCCTGGTGGAGGCGGGCTGGGACGCCGAGGCGACCCGCCGCCCGCACGGGCAGCACACCACGGTGGTGGTGCACCTCGACGTGCAACAGCGCGCTGCGGCCTTGCATCTGGGGCCGCTGCTCTCCGATGCCGACCGCCGATACCTGACCTGTGATGCCACCTGTGAAGTCTGGTTCGAACGGCACGGCGAGGTCATCGGGGCCGGCCGGGCGACCCGGCTGATCAACCGGCGGCTGCGCCGCGCCCTGGAGCATCGCGACCGGATGTGCGTGGTTCCCGGTTGTGGGGCCACCCGGGGTCTGCACGCCCACCACATCCGGCACTGGGAAGACGGCGGTCCCACCGAGTTGGCCAACCTGGTGCTGGTCTGCCCCTATCACCACCGCGCCCACCACCGGGGCCTGATCACCCTCACCGGACCCGCACACGCGCTCGTCGTCACCGATGACGCCGGGCGACCGCTTCGCCCGGGATCACTGGCACGCCCACCCACTCAACCCCCACCCGCGGTGCCGCCCTGCCCAGGACCCACCGGCGAACGCGCCCAGTGGTGGTGGTACACACCCTTCCAACCCCAACCACCACCCACCAACAACTGACCGGTCACCCGGGACGGTCACAAGCGGCGAGGTATCGAAGCTCAAATCCGTTGGGCCGCACAGAGTTCAGCATTCATCGGCAGCGAGCGCCACACCTTGGATCGCCCGCAGGCGTCCGTCGGCCAGTGCCCGGGTGAGGTTTTCGGCCTTGAGCCGGAAGTCGGAAACGAAGACATGCAGGCCCCAGCGGATCGGCGGGCTGAGACAGCATGGCCTGCATGAGGGCGACGGTGATCGAAGCATCGAGTCCCACAAGCCGATTGAGCCAGCGATGCGTGTCGCAGTATTCGGCGGTGAGATCGACGGCGGTGACCGCGCAGCCGTAGTGGTCGGCGAGGTAGCGGGCGGTGCCCCCGATCCCGCTGCCCGCGTCCAGAACCCGGCTCTCGCCGGTGATTCCGGCCAGCTCCAGCAGCTGGGCGGTGGCGAAGCGGCCCATCGTGTGGAAGTCCTCCAGCGGCCCCAGGTCGGCGGGTGTCAGGTGATCGAGATCCTTGCCGGCGTCGAGTAGGGCCCGCTCGATGTTGTTGCGCGACAGGCCGGTCGCGTACTGGTTTGCGATTGTGTTCGTCATTTCCGCACCCGTGCCCATGCGGTGATCATCGGGGGCATCGCGATGAGGGCGTTGGCCTCAATTGCGTCCTGACGGAGTCGCCGAACGAAGGTGTCGAGGTCGGCCACCTCGTCGATGGCGAAACCGTGTTGTTCGGCGACCGGGGATACCAGTCGCCACACCGCCGCGGCGTAGGCCAACATGTCGGTGTCGGCGGCGGTACCGATCGGCGTGCCCTGGGTGAGGCGCGGGACGTCCAGTCCGGCGTCGGTGAAGACGGTGTGCAGCGTGTTGCCGAACGCGGCGCTGAGCCCCATCGCCTCGAAGCCGCGGACAATCCCCGCCATCACCCGGCCGAACAGCTGCATGTCCGGGATGCTGCGCGTCGCTGTGATGTCGTTCTCGGAGAACGCGACAATCCCACCGGGGCGCACGAAGGAGCTCAGGCGTCGCAGCGTTGCGGCCGGGTCCGGTAGGTGCATCAGGATCAACCGGCCGATGACCGCGTCCACCGGTTCGTCCGGCACGATGGTGTCGACCGCGCCCTGGACGAAATGCACTGTGGGCAAGCCTTGTTCGACGGCCCGGCCCCGGGCGAGCTCGACCATCGCGGCCGCGGCGTCGACGCCGAGGACGGTCCCGGTCGGACCGACCAGCCGGGCGGCGACGAACGACACGTCACCGGGCCCGGATCCGATGTCGAGCACGCGCATGCCCGGTCGCAGCCCGGCCAGTCGCAGCGCGTGCTCGGTGTAGTGGTCGTAGAGCCGTCCCTGCAGGAGGAGCCGCTGCACCTCCGCGTCGGCGTGGCCCAACAGGTAGGTGCTGCCTGGTGCTGTGGCGCTCATCGCGTTGCCAGCCGTTCTCCGGCGGTGCTCGGGGCAACGGGAATGCGGTGCGCAACGCCGTGCTCACTGCGCCATACCGGGGATTGGCCCGAAAGCCGGGGATGCGCGGGCTGGGGGTGTTGCTGGTTCCGGTCGAACTTGTCCAGCCGGTGCATCGGTATCAGCGCGGTCAACATGAAGTTGCCCAGCTGTCGCATGAAATTGCCTGTGGTGCGCCGGGATTCCGGGCCGGTGACGTAGCGGCGCGCGATGGTGAGGAAATCCTCGGGTTCGACGCCGGCGACGTCGCGGACGTGCGTGGTCGGCGCGCCCACCTCCCAGGTTCCCTGGCCGTGCTCAGGAAGGTAGTGGCGCAAGCTGGACTGGAAGAACTCATCGGCGCCGAGCCGTTTGGCGTTGACGCGCACGGCGCGCATGAACAGCGCTGGTGGAACGTCCATGTGACGCACCCGCCTGCCCAACGCCGCACCGACCGCGTCTGCGATCTCGGCCCCCGAGAGCAGCGTCGGTCCCGTGGGCCGGTATGCGCGCCCGTCGTGCCGGTGGGGGTCGAGCAGTGCGCCGACGGCGACCCGCGCGATGTCCTCGTTGGAGGGCGGCGCGTTTCGCCCCGCCCCGGTCGGCGTCGGCAACACTCCCAGCTGGGCGGCCAGCGGGACCAGTTGCAGATAGTTGTCGGCGAAGTAACCCGGATCGACGGCCACGTGCGCCGTGTCGGGCAGGAGCTCGAACAATTTGTCGGTCAGCCAGGCTTGCCTCGTCATCAGCGACGGATGCTCCGGGCTGGCCAGCCACTGGCCGAGGGCCACCACCGCTTCCACGCCTGCGCGCCGGGCGGCCACGGCGAAGGAAACCGCGCTGTCGAGCGCATGCGGATGATAGGGAGGGTTGAAGTAAAGCCGGTCGACCCCGGCCATCGCACCCGAAACCTGTTGGATATCACACATATCGGCGATGACGACCTCGGCGCCCATCTCGCGCAACCGGGCGCTGCGTGCGTCGTCGCGATGCACCATCGCCCTGGTGGTGACGCCCCGTCCCAGCAGCTGGGCGGCGACCGCGCCGCCGATCTTGCCGGTGGCGCCGGTTACCAATATTCGTGTACTCATCGGAGCGCCCTTTCCTGTTCAAACGCCGGTTCCCTGGCTACGCGCGATCGACTGCCGCACGCAGCAGCCCGGCTTGCTGCGCGGATAGCTGCTGAACCACGTTGTGCGCCAACGTCATCGAATGGCGCATCGCATCAGAGGGCAATCCCGTCAACGTGGACGGGCCAAGGTGCCGCAACGCTGGTTCGGTGCTCATGGACAGAACGCTAAATCACGCAGACAAACAAATCAAGTGGCAAGCTGAAAAAAATGTCTATCACCAGGTAAGGCGAGCGGGAGGCCATCGACGCGGTGCGCCAGGCGTTGCGCTCTAGGGCCTCACACCTGTAGCGCGTTGATCCACTTTTCGAGGCGCCGGGCTTGCCGCGTCATGACTTCGGGATCGGCGAGGGCGTTGGTGAGGACCGCGCCGCCCTCGTAGGCGACGACGAGTTCGAGCGCCAGGTCGCGGGCGTCACGGCGGCCCATGGCGTGGAATTGCTGCTCGGCCCACTCCAGCAGGGTTTGCATGATGGGAGCGGTCAGGGCGGGCGATTGACCCGGCTGGTTGCCGAGCTCGGTGCACAGGGATCCCAGCGGACAGCCGTGCTCGGCGATCGTGTCGCGCGACTCTGCCAGCATCCCGACGAGCGCCTTGAGCCGGGCCTTGGGGCTCCCGTGTTTTCGCTGCAGGGCGGCGGTCGCGGAGCGGATTTCCTCGGTGCGCGCCTCGACAACGGCGGCCACGATGTCGTCTTTGGTCTTGAAGTAGTAGTACACGTTGCCCAAAGGCACCTCGGCGGCCTCCGCGATGTGCGCGAGGGTGGTGCCCGCGATGCCCTGGCGGTAGAACAGGTCGCATGCGGCGGCGATCAATCGCTCTCGCTTGCCGGTTGAGTCAGCCATATCACTCACGAACTATAGACGGCACGCGTCGATGCTCAGGTTCCACAAGTGATCCCGGTTCTCCGGTGTGTTGTGCGCGGTCTTGACCTTCTTCGGCCTGGCATTCGCAAAGTATTGCCCGGAAACATGCGCCGCGTCCGGCGAGCAGGCGAGGAACACCGGCGTGGCGGCGCCCTTCTCCATGGACCGTGAAAACGGCAGCGCCACATAGGAGATCGCCCGGAAGAGTCCATCCGCCCGGCGCATCATCGGCGTCCTGACGATCCCGGGGTGCACGGCGTTCGCGGTGATGCGCGTCGGGGCCAGTCGTTGCGCCAGCTCGATGGTGAACAGCAGCACGCACAGTTTGGACGCGGCGTAGGCGCCGATGGCGGAGAACCGCCGCTCGCTTCGCAGGTTGTCCGGGTCGAACCTGCCGGCGCGGTAGATGCTCGAGCTCAGGTTGATGACCCTGCCCTGTGGGCTCTTTTCCAACGCGCCGAGCAGCAACTGGGTCAGGTAGAACTGCGCCAGGTAGTTGACCTGAAACGTCGTCTCGTAGCCGTCCTCGGTCAGCACGCGCTGCGGCATCACGACGCCGGCGTTGTTGACCAGAACGTCCAGCCGCGGGTAGCGCGCCGCGAACGTGTCCGCCAGCCGGTGCAGCTGGGAAAGCGATCGGAGGTCGGCGGTGAGGTAATCGACGTCACGGTTGCCGGTGGACGCCACGATTTCGGATGTGACGCTTGCCGCCTTGGCCTCGTTGCGCGCGGCCAGCACAACGGCGAAGCCCTCGCGGGCGAGCGCGGTCGCGGTGACCTTGCCGATGCCGTCGGTGGCCCCGGTGATGAGGCAGATCGGTTGGTCCATGGGCTATTGCGTGGTCGTCTCGACTCGGGTGGGCCGCGCCAACATTCGCGACATCATCGATCGGGTGACCGCCGCCGGCACCAGCGCGGTGGTTACCCGGTTGAGCCGGCCCGGTATGCAGTGGGTCCGGTTGCGCTCCAGTGCGCGCAGCGCCTCGCGCGCGCAATCGTCCGGGGCCATGGGCGGCATCGGCAATTTGTCGGCGTCCAGGTCCAGTTCGGCGATCGCGGGCGTGCGAGTGGGCCCGGGCTGCAGCACCGTGACGTGCACTCCGTGCTTGGCCAGCTCGCCGTGCAGGCCGGCGCCGAGGCTGGCCACATAGGCCTTGGTCGCCGCCGTGTGCGCCAGGTAGGGCACCCCATGTTTGGCACCGAGGGCGGAGACCAGCACGATGCCGCCGCGGCCGCGCCGCGCCAGCCGCGCACCGAAGTGGTGGGTCAGACCCAGGTGCGCGGCGGTGTTGAGCCGCAGGATCGCCCGCTGCGCCTGCAGATCGGAATTCAGGAAGGGCCCGGGCAGGGCCGCGCCGGCGTTCGACACCAGCAGCCCGACGTCGATGTCGTTGGTGGCCTCGGTGATTGGGGTCAGCATGCCCGGATCGGACAGGTCGGCGCCCACCGCGCGATAGTCGACCCCGTACTCGCGCGTCAGCGCGGCGCCAAGCTCCTCCAGCGCGGCCAGTCGCCGCGCGACGAGGACCACGTTGATGCCGGCGTCGGCGAGCTGTTGGGCAAACTCGCGGCCGATCCCCGACGACGCCCCCGTCACGACCGCCCACGGCCCGAACCGATGTGCGCTGATACTCATGGTGTTTGGACCTCTCCTCGGACGCTCCATCGGAAGGGAGCGTGCTCGCCGTCTTAGTTGCTCAACTTACTATCCGCCAGGGATTCTTGGCAAGGGAAGAAGGTGGCAAAACGCAATATTTGGATAAAACGCCTGATAACTCTAAGATTGCGTCGGACCGGCCGGCTAGTTAATGTGTTGGTCAGCTGACTTAGTACGGATCGGAGTCGAGGGCGAGGATGAGTTTCGTCAAACGCGCGTGGATCCCGCTGGTCGTGGTGGTCCTGGTCGCCCTGGCGGGTTTCGCTGTCTACCGGCTGCACGGGATCTTCGGCGCTCGGGGCGCCGCGTCGGCGGTGGGCGCCCGCGCCGATGACATCAAACCCTTCAACCCCAAGCGGGTGACGATGGAGGTCTTCGGACCGGCGGGCAGCGTCGCCGACATCAACTACCTCGATGTCGACGCCGTGCCGCGGCGAGCCGACGCCACGGCGCTGCCGTGGACATACAGCGTGGCCACCACCGCCCCCGCGGTCAGCGTCAACGTCGTGGGGCAGGGCGACGACGACACCATCGGCTGCCGAATCACCGTGAACGGCGACATCATGGCGCAACGAACCGTGGCGGGAATCCACCCGCAAACCTTTTGCCTGGTGAAGTCCGCGTGATCGCGCGAACGGTTCGCCGGCTTTCGGTGCCCATCCTGCTCTTCTGGCTGGGGCTGGCCGCGGCCACGAATATCCTTGTGCCGCAACTGGAGGCGGTCGGGGAGGCGCACGCGGTGTCGATGAGCCCCGATGACGCCCCGGCGATACAGGCCATGAAGCGGGTCGGCCAGGTCTTCAAGGAATTCGACTCCGACAGCGCGGTCATGGTGGTCCTCGAGGGCCAGGCGCCGCTGGGCGACGCGGCCCACCGGTTTTACCACGACCTGATTCGCGCCCTCGGGCAGGACCACCGGCACGTCGAGCACATCCAGGATTTCTGGGGCGATCCGCTCACCGCGGCCGGCTCGCAGAGCGCCGACGGCAAGGCCGCCTACGTTCAGGTTTACCTCGCCGGCCGCCAGGGTGAGACGCTGGCCAACGAGTCCGTCGACGCCGTGCGACGCATCGTGTCAAACGTCCAGGCGCCCAACGGCATCAGGGCTTACGTCACCGGCCCGGGGGCCGTGATCACCGATGAGCTGGAATTCGGCAACAAGAGCGCCCGCAAGGTGATGGCTGTGACCGTCGGGGTCATCGTCCTCATGCTGCTGATCGTGTACCGCTCGTTGGTCACGGTCCTGCTGACGCTGCTGATGGTGTTCATCGAGTTGCCCGCGGTCCAAGGGGTGATCGCATTCCTGGGCAGCCGCGGCGTGCTCGGGCTCTCGACTTTTGCGGTGCAGATCCTTCCGATCCTCGCGATCGCCGCGGGCACGGATTACGCGATCTTCGTGGTGGGCCGGTATCAGGAGGCCCGGCAGGCCGGCCAGGACCGGGAGGCGGCGTACTACACCATGTTTCGTGGCAGCGCCCACGTGGTCCTCGGCTCGGGCCTGACCATCGCCGGCGCGATGTTCTGCCTCAGCTTCACCCGGCTGCCCTATTTCCAAACCCTGGGGGTGCCGTGCGCGATCGGGATGTTCACGATGGTGGCGGGCGCGCTCACGCTGGGTCCGGCCATCATCACGTTGGGCAGCCGCTTCGGCCTGTTCGACCCGAAACGGAAAATCACGACGCGGGGGTGGCGGCGGGTGGGAACCGCCGTCGTCCGCTGGCCCGCCCCGATACTCGCGGCGACCTCCGCGGCCGCTCTCGTCGGGCTGCTGGCCCTTCCGTCGTTCACGACGAGCTACAACGACCGCAACTACCTGCCCGCGAGCACGCCGTCCAACGTCGGCTACGCCGCCGCGGCGCGGCACTTTTCACCCGCGCGGCTCAATCCGGATCTGCTGTTGGTCCAGACCGACCACGACATGCGCAATCCCGCCGACATGCTCGTCCTGGACCGCGTCGCCAAGGGTGTCTTTGCGGTCGACGGCGTCGCGCGGGTCCAGTCCATCACCAGGCCGCTGGGCGCGCCGATCACGCACACCTCCATTCCCTTTCAGATCAGCGCGCAGTCCGCCACCTTGACCGAGAACATGAAGTACCTGCACGATCGCATGGCCGACATGCGGGCCATCGCCGATCAGATGACGGGCGTCATCGACACCATGCAACGCATGCTCGCCCTGATGCGCCGGCTGGCCGCCACCACCCACGACGTCGCGGTCCAGACGAAGCAGATCGTCGCGGACACGACCGAAGTCCGCGATCGCATAGCCGATTTCGACGATTTCTTCCGGCCGCTGCGCGGCTACCTTTACTGGGAGCGGCACTGCTTCGATATCCCCATCTGCTGGGCGCTGCGATCGGCATTCGACGCGCTCGACGGCGTCGATAAGGTCACCGACGACTTGGGCGGTCTCGTCAAGGACACCGACCGGCTGGATAACCTGATGCCGCAACTGATCTCGCTGCTGCCGCCGATCATCGACGCCACGACGACCATGCGCACGATGACGATGACGATGTACAGCACGTTCGCGGGCCTGCTGGACCAGCTGGACGCTGCACAGCAGAACGCCTCCGCGATGGGCCAGGCGTTCGACGCGGCCAAGAACGACGATTCCTTCTACCTGCCGCCGGAGGTCTTCGACAACCCGGACTTCAAGCGCGGCCTGGCGATGTTCCTCTCACCCGACGGTAAGGCCGCCCGCCTCGTCATCACCCACGACGGGGATCCCGCGACCCCCGAGGGCGTCTCACACGTCGACGCGATCGAGAAGGCAGCGCACCACGCCGTCAAGGGAACTCCCTTGGAGGAGGCCAAGATCTACCTCGGCGGCACGGCGCCGACGTACAAGGACATGAGTGACGCGGCCAAATACGATCTGTTGATCGCGGGTATCGCCGCGGCCTGCCTGATCTTCATCATCATGCTGGTGATCACCGGGAGCGTGATCGCGGCCCTGGTCATCATCGGCACGGTGGTGCTGTCGCTGGGCGCCTCGTTCGGACTGTCGGTGCTGGTGTGGCAGGACATCATCGGTATTCCGTTGCACTGGTTGGTCATAGCGATGGCCGTCATCATCCTGCTGGCCGTGGGGTCGGACTACAACCTGTTGCTGGTTTCGCGGTTCAAGGAGGAGATCGGGGCCGGCATCAAGACCGGCATCATTCGCGCCATGGGCGGAACTGGCGCGGTGGTGACTTCGGCGGGGCTGGTGTTCGCCTTCACCATGTCGTCCTTTGTGTTCAGCGACCTACGGATCATCGGTCAGTTCGGGACGACCGTCGGCATCGGGCTGCTCTTCGACACGCTGGTGGTGCGGTCGCTGATGACACCGTCGATCGCCGCCCTGCTCGGGCGCTGGTTCTGGTGGCCGCGACGGGTGGGCGTCAGCCGTCCCGCGCGGCGGCCCCGCCTGCCCGACGCCGCTTCGGTTCGGACGCCCAACGAAAGCCTGCGCTCATGAAATTCCGCCGCGCCGCCACGCAGACGCTGTCCGACTCGATACGCATCGCCGCGCCGCCGGACGAGGTGTGGGAACTGATCACCACCGTCGCCAGCATCACCGAGTGGTACGACAGCTGGGACGCGGTGCAGCACCACCCCGACGACCAGCGGCTCCAGGTGGGCACGTCGTTCCGGCTGATCCGGCACCGCGGCGGCGGCGACGACACCGCGCTGTGCCGGGTGACCTCGCTGGAGCCGCGCAGGCGGATGTGCTGGGTGCAGTCGGCCCCCCACCGGCCCACCATGTCGGTCGAGTTCGCGCTGAGCGCCGAGACCGACGGGGGCGCCGGCACCCTGCTCAACCACACCAGGAGCTGGATCGAACGGGGAGCTGGGTAGCGCGTGACGGGAATCGCGGAATCAGTTGCCCGAAAACGGTTTCCAGTCCGATGCGCACCGACGGAGACGTCGGCGCGATCCGCACCGCGTTGCGCTGTAACCCTGCGGGGCGGAGACGGCGCGGGCTGCCACTAGACTCGCGTGCGTGGCCGACCCCACCGAAACTCTGGAAACCGATGCGTCCGGGGCGCCGGCGCGCCCCGTGCTCGTCGTGGACTTCGGCGCGCAGTATGCGCAGCTGATCGCCCGTCGCGTCCGCGAGGCGCGGGTGTTCTCCGAGGTGATCCCGCACACCAGCACGGTCGAGGAGATCAAGGCCCGCGACCCGCTGGCGCTGGTGCTCTCCGGCGGCCCGTCCAGTGTGTACGAAGACGGCGCCCCCCAGATCGATCCGGCGCTGTTCGATCTCGGGGTTCCGGTGTTCGGCATCTGTTACGGGTTTCAGGCCATGGCGCAGGCGCTGGGCGGCACCGTGGCCCGTACCGGCACCAGTGAATACGGCCGCACCGAGTTGAAAGTCCTTGGCGGCGAATTGCATTCGGGGCTGCCGAGTTCGCAGCCGGTATGGATGAGCCACGGCGATGCGGTCACGGCCGCGCCGGACGGGTTCGAGGTGGTGGCCAGCAGTTCCGGTGCATCGGTGGCCGGCTTCGAGAACCGGCAGCGGCGCCTGGCCGGGGTGCAGTATCACCCGGAGGTCATGCACACCCCGCACGGGCAGCAGGTGCTGAGCCGTTTCCTGCACGACTTCGCCGGGCTGGGCGCGGACTGGACCGCCGCCAACATCGCCGGTGTGCTGATCGAGCAGGTGCGCGCCCAGATCGGTGACGGGCGGGCGATCTGCGGGCTGTCCGGCGGCGTGGATTCCGCGGTGGCCGCCGCGCTGGTGCAGCGCGCCATCGGCGACCGGTTGACCTGTGTGTTCGTCGACCACGGGCTCCTTCGCGCCGGGGAGCGCGCGCAGGTGCAGCGCGACTTCGTGGCCGCCACCGGCGCCAAGCTGGTCACCGTCGATGCGGCCGACACCTTCCTGGACGCGCTCGCCGGAGTGACCAATCCCGAAGGCAAGCGCAAGATCATCGGCCGCCAGTTCATCCGGGCCTTCGAGGGCGCGGTGCGAGACATCGTGGGGGATACGGATTCCCAGGTCGAGTTCCTGGTGCAGGGCACGCTGTATCCGGACGTGGTGGAGTCCGGTGGCGGCACCGGCACCGCGAACATCAAGAGCCACCACAACGTCGGCGGCCTGCCCGGCGACCTGAAGTTCAAACTCGTGGAGCCGCTGCGGCTGCTGTTCAAGGACGAAGTCCGTGCGGTCGGGCGGGAGCTGGGACTGCCGGAGGAAATTGTTGCGCGCCAACCCTTTCCGGGTCCCGGTCTGGGGATCCGGATCGTCGGCGAGGTCACCGCGCCGCGGCTGGACACCCTGCGCCGTGCGGACTCGATCGCGCGCGAGGAGCTGACCGCGGCGGGCCTGGACACCCTGATCTGGCAGTGCCCGGTGGTGCTGCTGGGTGACGTCCGCTCGGTCGGTGTGCAGGGCGACAACCGCACCTACGGTCACCCCATCGTGCTGCGACCGGTGACCAGTGAGGACGCCATGACCGCCGACTGGACCCGGGTTCCCTACGAGGTGCTGGAGCGCATCTCGACCCGCATCACCAACGAGGTGGCCGAGGTCAACCGCGTGGTCCTGGACATCACCAGCAAACCACCCGGCACCATCGAGTGGGAGTAGCCGCCGGGTCTGGTTTCCGCGAAAATGCGGCCACTTGGCACCCATCAGCCACACCAGTACCGATCGCATAACGCTGTCCCTCGCGTCGCTTGACGGTTGTCAGAGGGTGGGTGTTTACTTCGAAATGTATCGAACATACATTCGAACACTCTCCCCGGAAGCTCCGGAAAGCGTGGTGATAGGAGGCTGTCATGACCGCGGCTTTTACCTCCAATCATCGCCCGGAAACCCGCGCTGAGCAGCTTGAATCGCTTCGCCGGCGGATGGCGAGCATCTCCGGGAAGAAGGCGGGGGCGGCCGCCACGGTCCCCGCCGACGACTTGCTGCCGGACTCGGAATCCCAGCTGGCACTCCCGTCGTGGCTGGCCGATGCGCTGCCCGCGCCGGTGCCCCGGGGAACGGTCGCGGTGCTCTCGGGTGCCCGGTCGCTGCTGCTGAGCGTGGTGGCCGCGGTCACGGCGGCCGGTGGCAACGCCGCAATCGTCGGTCAGCCGGACATCGGGCTGCTGGCCGCCGCGGAGATGGGGGCGGATCTGAGCCGCCTGGCGGTGATACCGGATCCCGGCACCGATCCGGTGGAGGTGGCCGCGGTGCTCGTCGACGGCATGGATCTGGTGGTCCTGGGGCTGGGTGGGCGCCGGGTGCCGCCCACCCGGGCGCGGGCGGTGGTGGCCCGCGCCCGGAACAAGGGCTGCACCCTGTTGGTCACCGGTGGCGAGTGGCAGGGGGCGCCGACGCGCCTCGCCGCCCGGGTCTGTGGTTACGAGATCACCGCGGACAGCCGTCCCGGATTCGGCCGGATCAGCGGGGTGCGGTTACAGGTCAGCGGGACGTGCGCGGGACGGCGGGTGATGACCCGGGCGCGAGCCGGCTAAGCCCGTGGCCGGACTTTCCAACCCTTCTGGGTCAAGGGTTTTGGCGATCTGGTGCATGGATTGGCCCGCGGTCGCGGCGGCCATGGCCGCCGGTCTGACCGCGACCGCCCCGATCGCGGTCACGCTGGCCAACCGGGTGATCGCCTGTTCGTCGGCGGCCCGTGCGGCGGGTGTGCGGCGGGGGCTGCGACGCCGGGAGGCGGCGGCCCAGTGCCCGCAACTGCACGTCACCGCCGCCGACGCGGACCGCGACGCCCGCTTTTTCGAAGCGGTGATCGCGGCGGTGGACGACCTGGTGCCCCGCGCCGAGGTGCTGCGGCCCGGGCTTCTGGCATTGCCGGTGCGCGGGGCGGCCCGCTATTTCGGGTCCGAGGCCACCGCCGCCGAACGGCTGATCGATGCGGTGGCCGCCGCCGGCGCCGAGTGTCAGGCCGGAATCGCCGACCAGTTGTCCACCGCCGTCTTCGCGGCCCGGGCGGGCCGTATCGTCGAACCGGGTGATGACGCGAAGTTTTTGTCGGTGCTGTCCATCCGCCAACTTGCCACCGAGCCGAGTTTGTCCGGCGCCGGCCGCGAGGAACTGACGGACCTGTTGTGGCGGATGGGGATTCGCACTATCGGGCAGTTCGCCGTGTTGTCGCGCAGCGATGTGGCTTCCCGGTTCGGCGCCGACGGGGTGACCGCGCACCGGTTGGCCCGCGGCGAACCCGAACGGCCGCCGTCCGGGCGGGAGCCGCCGGCCGAACTCGAGGCCGTGCTGGACTGCGATCCGCCGATCGACCGGGTCGATGCCGCGGCGTTCGCCGGGCGGTCACTGGCCGGCAGGCTGCATCAGGCGCTGATGGCCGCCGGCGTGGGCTGCACCCGGCTGGCCATCCACGCCGTCACCGCCAACGGCGAAGAACTGCACCGGGTGTGGCGGTGCGCCGAGCCGTTGACCGAGGACGCCACCGCCGACCGGGTGCGCTGGCAGCTGGATGGATGGTTGAGCAGCCGCACCGCGCGCGATCCCCGCCCCACCGCCGCGGTGACGCTGTTGCGGCTCCACGCGGTGGAGGTGGTATCCGCCGAGGCGCTGCAGTTGCCGCTATGGGGCGGCCTGGGGGAGGAGGACAGGCTGCGGGCCCGCCGGGCGCTGGTGCGGGTGCAGGGCCTGCTCGGCCCGGAGGCGGTGCGCGTGCCGGTGCTGTCCGGCGGGCGCGGCCCGGCCGAGCGCATCACGTTGATCCCGCTCGGCGACGAGCCGGTGCCGCGAGCCGATCCGGGGATGCCGTGGCCCGGCCGGCTACCCGAGCCGTCACCGGCGGTGTTACTTGACGACCCGGTTGAACTGCTTGATGCCCAAGGAAATCCGATACGGGTGACCATCCGGGGGTTGTTCTCCGCCGACCCGGCCCGCGTGATCGCCCAGGGCAGGGACGAACGGTTGTGTTGGTGGTCCGGGCCCTGGCCGGTCGACGAGCGATGGTGGGACGACCGGCCCGAGGCCGGGCAAGGGGCTGGCCGCACCGCCCGCGCTCAGGTGTTGCTGGAGAGTGAGCGTGCGCTGCTGCTGTGCTATCGCCAGCGGCGCTGGTATGTGGAGGGAAGTTACGAATAGTGTTGTGATTCAATGTATTCGACACGCCGCAAGGCCTCGGGAGTCAGGTCCTTGAGCGAGGGATAACCGTCGACGGCCATGATCAGGTCCGCTTCGGCCAGCAGCGAGCGCAGCACGTGCACGATGCCCTCCAAGCCACCGATGGCCAGCCCGAAGGCGTAGGGGCGGCCGATCCCCACGGCGGTCGCACCCAGCGCGAGCGCTTTGATGATGTCGGCGCCGCCGCGTACACCCGAGTCGAACAGCACCGGCATCCCGTCGGCGGCCTCGATCACCGCGGGCAGGCAATCCAAGCAGGGCAACCCGCCGTTGGCTTGCCGACCGCCATGGTTGGAGCAGTAAATGCCGTCCACGCCAATCTCTTTGGCACGCCGAACGTCGTCGGGATGGCAGACGCCCTTGACCATCAGCGGCAGGCTGGTCTCGGACCGCAGCCATTCCAGGTCCGACCACCGGAACGGTCCACCGAAGATCGGCAGCTTGCGCACCGCCGCCTCGGTGGCGTCTTCGCCCCGGCTCAGGGTGGCGCGAAAAACCGGGTCGCTGGTGTAGTTGGCCAGGCAGCCACTGGGCACCTGCGGGTAGTTCCCGCCCTTCAGGTCGCGGGGGCGCCAGCCGGTGACCCACGTGTCCAGGGTGACGGCGATGCCCTTGAAGCCGGCCGCCTCGGCGCGGTGCACCAGGCTGGCGGCCATCTTGCGGTGCGGCGGCGTGTACAGCTGGAAGAACGCCGGGGTATCACCGAGCTCGGTGGCGAGGACCTCCATCGGGTCGGCCGACAGCGTCCCGGCGAAAAATGGCACACCGGTGCGGACCGAGGCCCGCGCGCACAGTATGTCCCCGTGGCCGTCCGGGTCGCACACCCCGATGACGCCGATGGGTGCCATGAAGATCGGCGACGGGAACCTGATGCCGAACAACTCGACCGACATGTCCCGCTGCTCGGGGGCAATCCCCATCCGCGGGTACAACCCCCAACGCTGGAAAGCCGCGCAGTTGGCGCGCTGGGTGTGCTCGTCGCCCGCGCCGCCGGCCACGTATCCCAGCACTTTCGGCGTCATTGCCGCCGACGCCTTCTCCTCCAGTTCCTCGTACCGGATCGGGTACTGCGGCTGGTTGCCGTGCAACGACTGGTCGTACAGCTCGGTTTGATAATCGGCGAAAGCCATAGTCGCGGACTTCCCCGTGCCTGGATCACCAAACGAGCGTCCGGGGAACGAAGCCCCCGGGTCGACGCCGTCAGTACCGCCCGAAGGCGATGGCCACGTTGTGTCCGCCGAACCCGAACGAGTTGTTGATCGCGTACTCGTAGTTGCCCGGACGGGGCTTGCCGGCCACCACGTCCAGGTCGATTTCGGGGTCGAGGTTTTCCAGGTTGAGCGTGGGCGGCACCACCTGATCGCGCAGGGCGAGCACGGTCAGGATGGATTCCACGGCACCGACCGCGCCCACCGAGTGGCCCAGCGCCGCCTTGGGGGCGTAGACGGCGGGCTTGTTGCTGCCCAGCGCGTTGTTGATGGCTTTGGCTTCGGCGACGTCACCGACCGTGGTGCCGGTGGCGTGCGCGTTGACGTGGTGGATGTCGGACGGGCTCAGCCCGGCGAGTTGGCTGGCGCGGCTCATCGCGTGCCCGGCGCGTTCGCCGTTGGGGTCCGGCGCCACCATGTGGTAGCCGTCGGAGGTGATGCTGGCGCCCATGATGCGGGCCAAGATGTTGGCGCCGCGGGCTTTGGCGTGTTCCTCGGTCTCGATGACCATCAGCGCGCCGGCCTCGCCGAACACGAAGCCGGTGCGGTCGCGGTCGAACGGACGGCAGGCGCCCGCCGGGTCGTCGTTCTTGGTCGACATCACGATGCGCATCTGGGCGAACGCCGCGATCGCGACCGCCTCGATCCTGACCTCGACGCCACCGCAGATGGCGATGTCGGCCTCGCCGAACACGATGTTGCGCCAGGCCTGCGCGACACCCTCGGAACCCGAAGCGCACGCCGACACCGGGGTGATCACCCCGGCCCGAGCCTGGCGCTCCAGTGCCACCGCGACGGCCGCGCCGTCGGGCATGTACTTCGACACCGCCAGCGGGGAGACCCCCTTGATGCCGCGGGCCCGCAGATCGTCATAACTGAACACGATCTGTTCGGCGGAGCCCAGCCCGGTGCCGATGGACACCATCAGGCGGTCGCCGTCCACCTCGGGGGAGCCGGCGTTCTCCCAGACCCGCCGGCTCAACACGGCCGACATCCGCTGCAGGTAGCCCATCCGGTGGCGTTCGGCGCGGGTCAGTGCGCCGTCGAAGTCCTCCAACAGGTGCCCGCCGATGCGCACCGGCAGGTCAAACTCATCGACGAACGAATCTTCGAGTTTGCGGATACCACTTTGGCTGTCCAGCAACAGCTTCCAGGTGGTTTCGGCATCAGTTGCCAGCGCGGTCGTCATGGCGACGCCCGTGACGACCACATTCGGCAATGTTTTCCCGGTAACCAGCTCGGTCATGACTCGCGAAAACCTTTCATCTCCTCAGAGCTGCCAACGCTTGACGCCGAGCCCCACGCAACCTCAATCATGAAAACACAATGTGTTGTTGTCCTCAGCGTAAGAAACGTTGGACGGCTGCCGTTCGCTTCCCGGATACCGCAGGTCGGCTTGCGCTATTCAGCCCGCACCGCCCGCGCTCGCGCCATCAGCCCGCCGCCGCCGGGCAGTGCCCCCACCACGGTACGGGCCAGCCGGTCGCGGCCGCGCACGCCGTCGGTCCTGACCTTTCCGGCGCGCAGGTGGCGCCAGCCGAGCACCGCCCAGGCCGCCGCGACGGCGGCGTCGGTCACCCCGCCGCGGGCGCGGCGCCGGTCCACCACCGCCAGGACGAGCGCGGTGGCCGAGTGCACGGTGTCGACCCACACCCCGGCCGCCAGCACCTCCGGGCCGGGGTTGACGCCCGACAGCAGCGCCTGGGTCAGGTGGCGTGCGCCCAGGATCCGGCTGACGACCAGCGCCTTGCGGTCGACCTGTACCCCGTGGATGTGGTCGAGCACCCTGGCGGGGGCGGCCAGCAGCACCGCGCCCCACCCCGCGCGGATCAGCTCGATCGCACGGACCTTCATCCACCACCGCCCAATTGATGTGCAAAAGGCCCCACCCGTTCGATGAACCGATCGAAGAATTCCTTCGTGTCCACGTCAATCCCGATCAGCGCATTGGGTTCTCGACGGTCCGACCAGTCGGTCACCGTCATGGCCCGGGTCAGGGTTCCGGTCAGCTCGATGTCCACCGTCGCCGGACGCGTCGTGATCAGCCCGGGATCCAGCGCGACGGCGGCGGCCAACGGATCGTGCATGTGTGCCCGATACCCGTGGCCGAGCTCGTGATAGGCCTCCAGGTAGAACCGCATCGCGTCCTCGATCACCCGAATCAGCGGGTTGGAGGCCGTCGACCGGGTCCCGGGTGCGTCGTGTTCGCTCAGCCGCGTCGTCGTAGACCCGGCGGCCGCCGCGAGCCGCTCGAGGTGATCCGGCGTCATCGCGACCTTGCGGGTCAGATCCAGGCCGCACAGGATCGGAAGACGCTGTAGCCCAACGGTTTCCGGGCACCAGGCCGCCAGCACCTCGGCCGCCGCCTCGGGGTCGACGCTGATGTTCCACTCCGCCACCGCGGTGGTGTTGCCCCGGTGATCGTAGGAACCGCCCATGATCACCAGCCGTTTCAGCAGCGTCGGCAGCTCTGGCTCGGCGCGCAGCGCCAGCGCCAAATTGGTCAGCGGGCCGGTCGCCACACCGATCAGCTCACCGGGAACGGCGCGCGCCGCGCGCACCCAGGCGCCGGCCGAGTCGTAACCGGTGAGCCGGTGCGAGCCCGGCGGCAGCTCGGCGTAACCCAATCCCCTGGGGCCATGGACTTTTGACGGCAGTCGCATCGGCCCGGTCAGGGTTTGGCCGGATCCTTTGGAGACCGGTATGGCGGTGCGTTCGCATAGCTCGAGCAGGCCCAGATTGTTTTCGCAAACCTGCTCCACGCCGACGTTTCCCCCGGTCGAGGCGATGCCGACCACTTCGGCGCCCGGGCTGGCGAACAGGTATATCAGCGCCAGTGCATCGTCCACGCCGGTGTCGACGTCAACGAATACGGGGGAGCTCATCGATTCCAACATACTCAATTCGCGGACTAGGCTGGCACGATGCCAACGACGTCGGAGCCCCCGGAGGGGACTGATTTAACGCCGCACTTCGACGATGTGCAGGCCCACTACGACTTGTCGGACGACTTCTTCCGGCTATTTCTCGACCCGACCCAGACGTACAGCTGCGCCTACTTCGAGCGCGACGATATGACGCTGGAAGAGGCGCAGATCGCCAAGATCGACCTCGCCCTCGGCAAACTCGGGCCGCAGCCGGGCATGACATTGCTCGACGTCGGCTGCGGGTGGGGCGCCACCATGATGCGCGCAGTGGAGAAGTATGACGTCAACGTCGTCGGCCTCACCCTGAGCCGCAACCAGGCCGATCACGTCGAGCAGCTGATCGCGAAGTCCGGCAGCCCCCGCTCGGCGCGGGTCCTGCTGGAGGGCTGGGAGCAGTTCGACGAGCCGGTGGACCGGATCGTCAGCATCGGCGCCTTCGAGCACTTCGGCCACGAGCGCTACGACGCGTTCTTCACCATGGCGCACGACCTGCTGCCCGACGACGGGGTCATGCTGCTGCACACCATCACCGGGCTGCACCCGACGGAGATGGTCGAACGCGGCATGCCGATCTCGTTCACGTTCGCCCGATTCATCAAATTCATTGTCACCGAGATCTTCCCGGGCGGGCGGCTGCCGTCGATACCGATGGTGGAGGAGCGGGCCACCGCGCACGGTTTCACGGTGAGCCGCGTGCAGTCGTTGCAACCGCACTACGCCAAGACCCTCGACATCTGGGCCGCCGGATTGCAGGCCCATAAGGACGAGGCCATCGCGGTGCAGTCCGAGGAAGTCTACGAGCGGTACATGAAATACCTCACCGGTTGTGCCGACGCGTTCCGGATCGGATACATCGACGTCAACCAGTTCACGCTGCAGAAATGATCACCAGTGCACGCCGGGCACCAGGCGGACCAGCCGCTTGACGCCTCGGGGCGTCCGGATGCCCCGGGTGACGGCGCGCACCGGCCGGCTCGGCTTGCGGCGGGCCGTGCGGGCGGCCGGAGCCGGTTCGGTGGTGACCCCGCGCGCGGCGGCCGAATCGGGATAGCCGAGGTAGAGCTGGTGCAGCACTCGCCGCGAGGTTCGCGGGGCGAAGTAATTGCCGGCCTCGGCGAGCGTGCCCAGCGGGGTGTCGATGCGGGCCGGCTTCTCCACCAGGCCGCGCACCACCATCGCCGCCGCGCGTTCGGGGCTGATCGCCGGCACCGGGTTGAGCCGGTGTGACGGCACGATCATCGGGGTGCGCACCAGCGGCATATGGATGTTGGTGAAGGTGATGTGGTCGGACAGCACCTCCGAACCCACCACGTCGGAGAACGCGTCCAGCGCCGCCTTGGACGGTAGGTAGGAGCTGTACTTGGGATTGCGTGCCTGCACGCCGGCGCTGGAGACGTTGACGACGTGTCCGAATCGGCGCTCGCGCCAATGCGGCAGCAGCGCCAGCACCATCCGCACCGCGCCGAAGTAGTTGACCGCCATCACCCGTTCGTAGTCGTGCAGCCGGTCGGTGGAGTTGACCACCGAGCGGCGGATCGACCGGCCGGCGTTGTTCACCAGGTAGTCGACGTGGTCGAAGCGCCCCAGGATGTCCTTGACCGTGTGTTCGACCGACGCGGAATCGGTGACGTCGCAGGTAAAGGCATGGGCGGCACCGCCATTGGCGCGGATCTCGGCCACCAGCGCATCCAGCGCCGCGCCGTTGCGGGCCAGCGCGAACACGGTGGCGCCCCGCTCGGCGACCGCGAGGGCCGCCGCCCGCCCGATGCCGCTTGACGCGCCGGTGATGATGACGTGGCGGCCCCGCAGCGGTTCCCGCGGATCGTCGCGGCGCGCACGATCCGGATCGAGGTGCTCCGCCCAGTACCGCCACAGCCTGGGCGCGTAGTCCGAGAATTCCGGAACGCTGATCCCGGTGCCCTGCAAGGCGTTTCGTGTCTTGTCGCTGACAAAGATGGGGGCCAGGTCGACCACGTCGAGCGCCTCGGGGGGGATGCCCAGCTGGGTGGCCGCCATGTTGCGCAGCACCCTGGCGCGTCCGCGGACCTTGAGCACCGGGGCGGCCACCGAGCGGGGCAGCGAGCCGCGCAGCGGCGGTAGCCCGGCCGCCTTGGCCACGCCGCGGTAGATGCCGCGCAGGCCGATGGTTTTCTCGGCGGTCAGGTGGAAGGTTCGCCCGTCCCAGGAAGCCGAGCCGTCGGCGTGCATCAGCGCGACCAGCGCGTCGACCACGTAGTCGACCGGGACGATGTTGGTGCGGCCGGCGTCGGGCAGCAGCATCGGGGTCAGCGACGGCAGCACCGCCAGCTTGGCCAGCACGCCGAAGAAGTAGTACGGCCCGTCCACCTTGTCCATCTCGCCGGTGCGTGAATCGCCCACCACCACCGCCGGGCGGTAGATGCGGTGACGCAGCCCGGGCGCCGAGCGGACCAGCAGCTCGGCTTCGAACTTGGTTTGGTGGTACGGCGTCGGCAGCCGCTGGCCGACGTCGAAATCATCCTCGGTGTATTCGCCGGCGAAATCGCCCGCGACGGCGATCGACGACACGTGGTGCAGCGTCGCATCCAGCCGCTGCGCCAACCGGATCACCGCGCGGGTGCCCTCGACGTTGCTGGCCCGCTGCTCGGGCTCGCCGGCGGTGATGTCATAGATCGCCGCGCAGTGCACCACGTGATCGATGTCGCCCAGCTCGGCGAGGACCTCGTCGCTCAGGTCCAGCTCCGGCAGCGCGGCGACCAGCGGTTTTACCCGCTCACCCCAGCCTTGTGCGAGCCGCTCGAAGCGGCCCAGCGACTGCCGTCGTACCAGCACCCACACCTGCGCATCGGGCCGGGATTCGACGAGACGAGACACGACGCGGCGACCGATAAACCCGGTACCGCCGGTAACGACATACCGCATGAAGACATCGTGGCGGTGGCGGCCGCGCACGTCAACCGGCCACCGGTCACTAGTTGCGGAAGTCGCGGATCCCGTCCCAGTCGACCAGCGTCCAGCCGGTCATCGGGTTACCGCTGATCACCACCCGTCCCGTGTTGGGGATCGGGTGGCTGTTCATCAGGCTGTCCTTGGCGTTCTGCGCGTTCATCAGGGTCCACGTCTCGATGGCGACCAGGTGCGAGAACACCACCGGGTGGTGGTGGCCGCTGTTGTAGATCTTGTTGACGGCCGCGGTGAACTGGTCGTTGAACTCCTTGCCGCTGATCGAGCCGGGGATGCTGTCGCCCACGTCGCCGTTGATCCAGGCCGCCGGCGCCAGCATGTAGGTTGTCTTCGCCATCGACTCGGGTTTGCCGTTGTACCAGCCGGCGTTGATCTCCTGAAGGCCGGGCAGGACCTCCACCCGTTTGCCGAGCTCGGCCGCCAGCGGGGCGGCGGTTTGCTGTGCCCGGGTCATGGTGGAGGCGTAGACGCTGTCGTAGTCCTTGTGCCCCAGTTGGTGCGCGACCTGTTCGGCCTGGCCCTTGCCCTCCGGGCTCAGGCCCGGACCCGGCACCTCGGTGTCGATGACACCGCTGGCGTTGGCCTCCGACTGGGCGTGCCGGATGAACGTCACCGTGATGGACCGCGCCTGCGGCGCACCGCCGCAGCCGGCGACGATCATCGTGGCGGTGAGGGCGGCGAGCGCCACCGCGGCTTTGGAGATCATGCTGCGCTTGGGCATGTCGATTAGCCTGCCTTGCCGACGGCTCCGCTGGGAAGGGTTTGCGGTGGTTTGTTACCGCGCGGCTTCGGGGAGGGCCTTGATCATGCCGCCGATTACCCGGATGCCAGAGTGGACTTCAGGATCCCTACCCAACGATCAGGAGACTTCCATGGCGATTGATCCGAGTGCCGTCGGCGCGGTCACCGAACCCGTGCAGTTCGAATGGACCGACCGGGACACGCTGCTTTACGCGCTCGGTGTCGGCGCCGGGATCGACGACCTGGCATTCACCACCGAGAACAGCCACGACATCGACCAGCAGGTGCTGCCCACGTATGCGGTGATCTGCTGCCCGGCGTTCGGTGCCGCTGGCCTGGTCGGAAACTTCAACTGGGCCATGCTGTTACACGGATCCCAAAGCATCCGGCTGCACGCACCGCTGCCGCCGGCGGGAAAGCTCTCGGTGGTCTCCGAGGTCGCCGACATCCAGGACAAGGGTGAGGGCAAGAACGCGATCCTGGTGCTGCGCGGCCGGGGCACCGAGCCGGAGTCCGGGCAGCTGATCGCCGAGACGCTCACCACCCTGGTCATCCGGGGCGAGGGCGGCTTCGGCGGGATGCCGGGCCAGCGGCCGGTCGCGCCGGAATTCCCGGACCGCGAGCCCGACGCCCGCATCCCGCTGCCCACCCGCGAAGACCAGGCGCTGATCTACCGGCTGTCCGGCGACCGCAACCCGCTGCACAGCGACCCGTGGTTCGCCCGGGAGCTGGCCGGCTTTCCCAAGCCGATCCTGCACGGGCTGTGCACCTACGGGGTGTCGGGTCGGGCGCTGGTGTCCGAGCTCGGCCAGGGCGTCGCGGCCAACATCACCTCGATCGCCTCGCGGTTCACCTCGCCGGTGTTCCCCGGCGAGACACTGACCACGCTGATCTGGCGCACCGAGCCGGGCAAGGCGGTGTTCCGCACCGAGGCTTCCGGGCCCGACGGGGCCGACACCCGGGTGGTGCTCGACGACGGCGCGGTGGAGTACGCCGAGGCTTAACGCCCGAGCTCGGCGGCCAGCCGGTCGGCGAATTCGCCGGCCCGGGCGGGACTGTCCAGCGCGAACAGCGCCGCGGTGGCGCGGTCGCCGTCGTCGCCGTGCCGCACCAGGATCGGCACGCCCTGGACGGGGCCGTCGCGCACCGCGTCGAACGCGTCCTCGTCGGTGATGTCGTCGCCGAGGTAGACCGGTGTCAGCGAGCCGGACCCCGCCCGGTGCAGATGATCGATCACCCAGCGCAGCGTCTTCCCCTTGTCCCAGTCCAGGTCTGGGCGCAGTTCGATGACCTCGCGGCCGGTGGTGACCCGAAGCCGGTCGCGGCGGCCCGCGGCGCGCACCGCGGCCAGCACCTCGCCGACGCGGTCGCGTTCGGCGTTGCGGTAGTGCACCGCCACCCCGAAACGCTTGTGCTCCACCATAATTCCGGGAATCGTGCGGAGCTGGTCGCGCAGCTGACCGGCCGCCTGCTCGACCACCGGGATGGCGGCGGCCGCGTCGTCGTTCTGGTGGTGGGTGCTGTCGGGGGCGGTCAGCTCGAAGCCGTGGCTTCCCGCATACCAGATACCCTGCACCCCAACACGTTTCGTCACATCGGCGAGATCGCGTCCGGACAGCACCGCGACCGGGCAGCGCGCGGCCAGCCTTTCCAGCGCCTCGGCGGCCCCGGCGACGGGCCGCGCCGCGTCCGGATCGTCGACGATGTCCGACAGTGTGCCGTCGAAGTCGAAGAACACCGCCGGTCGCCGGTCGGCCAACCCGTCGGCCAGGGCCCGCGTCGCATCGGGCAGCTGCGACATCCGCAGGTCCCCGGTCCGCACGGTAACGTCATGCAGGCCGGCGACCACCGCGTCGGCCCCCGCGTCGCGCATCGCGTCGGCGCGCCCGCCCGGGTCGACGCCGATCACCAGCGCGAACCCGCCGGCGCGCGCGGCCTCGACACCCGCGGTGTCCCCGGTGATCACAACGCAGCGCCCGGGGCGCACCCGCAGCCCGTCGGCCGCCCGCACCGGGCCGTCCGCCGAAATGACGGCGATGCCCACCCCGACCTCGCGCAGTTGTCCGGCCAGCGCGGAGCCCAGCGCGCCATCGGTGTCGAACAGCACCGCGTCATGGCGGCGCGGGTCGACGACAACCGGCCCCGATTTGCCCATGACCAACCTTCTCACGGTGGCCGGTCCCACCGGGCTCGGGTCAGTGGCGCGCGTGCCCCGGTGCCGAGGGATGCGTCGGTGGCACGGGGCGCTGCACCGGGCGGGCGGAACGCTTGCGCCGCCGGCCGGTGAACAGCAGCACGGAATCGTCGCCCAGGGCCACCAGCCGCGCCATGCCCAGCTCGATCCCGGCGGCCAGCTGCTTGACGTCGAACGTGTCGCCGTGTTCGGCGGTGATCCCGAACACCAGTTCGTCGCCGTAGCTCAACACCGCCACGCCGGTGTGCAGCGCCGTGGCGGTCGGCGGGATCGGCAACAGCCGTTCCAGCGTCTGGCCCATCATCCGAAGGTGACGGCGCGGCCCGGGCACATTGGTGGCCAGCGTGACGACGGCGCGCTGCGGAAGGCGGGAGAGCAGTTGTAACACATTGCTGCGCAACACCGTTGGCAGCAAGCCGATCGCCGACTCCACGATGCCGGCCGGTCGCGGCTGGGTGGTTTGACTGGCCTGCCACCTGGTGTGCACCGTCAGCAACCGCCGCACCGGGTCGTCGTGCTCGACGGGCAGGTGCGAGAGCATCGCCGAGCGGACCGGCATCGGCGCCAGGGTGCGCAGCGAGTCCGCCCGCGGCTGCTCGCCGCGCCCGAGCAGCGCCGTGCGGAAGCCCTCGGTGATGGCCGCGAGCGCGACGTCGTTGGCGCTGACACCGAACTTGCGGCAGACGCTGTCGACGTCGGCGATCGGGACCCGCACCGTGCTGTAGCGCCGCAAGGTGCGGACCGCCTCGGTGTGCGCGGCCGGCCACACCGCGCCGACCAGGGCGCCGGTCAGCTCGCCGGCGGCCGACGAAGCCCGCCACAGCGCGTCGACCCAGCCCCGCTTGCCCGCGGCTGGTGCCGAAACCTGTTTGCCCGCAGCGTTGTTGGCAAAGGTATCGGCGTCGGCGTCGTCACACAGCCGGCTGATCAGGCGGGCGGCCGAGTTGCCGTCCAGCAGGCCGTGATGGGTTTTCATCAGGATCGCCCACCGATTGCCCGTCAGGCCCTCGATGACCCAGCACTCCCACGGTGGGCGGTCCAGATCGAGGGGCCGTTCCAGGGCGTAGGCGATGGCCCGGGACAGCTCGGCCTCATCACCGGGGCGGGGAATGGCCACCCGGCGCACGTGCTGGGCCAGGTCGAAGTCCGGGCAGTCGATCCACTCCTGGCTCAGCGGGTGCGCCCGGAGCAGCTGCGTGCATCGTGCGATCGGCTGGATACGTTCGGCCAGAAGGCGTTTGAGCCGTTTATCGTCGGGGGCGGTGCCGTCGACGATGGCGACCGCGCCGATCGCCAGGCTCGCATGCCGGTCCGGATCGTGGGCTTGAAGATATGCCGTGTCCAGTGTCTGTGCCATGCCAGCCCCCGCCGTAGTCCGCTTTTTTGAACTTGTACCAGTGTCTGTGCAGCCGGTGATCCGCGGTAGTACCCGCAGCGTTAAGACCTTGTTTAAGAGTTGAAGATCGGTTTAACAACGGTTGTACCGACCCGCGATTAAATCGAACACCAGTTCGATATACTGGCCGCCATGGGCTGGTTCAACGGGCCGCCGAGCTGGGCGGAAATGGAGCGGGTGCTCGACAGCAAGCCGCGCCATGCCGGGGAGTCGGCGGGCCCGGAATCCGACGGCCCACTGTCGCGCAGGCGCGCGACGTACCGGGCACCGGATGACGGCCGGGCGTCTCGTTCGTCAGTCGCCTACGCCGAACTGCATGCGCATTCGGCGTTCAGCTTCCTGGACGGGGCGAGCACGCCCGAGGAGCTGGTCGAGGAGGCGGCCCGGCTGGACCTGCGCGCCCTGGCCCTCACCGACCATGACGGCCTGTACGGGGCGGTGCGGTTCGCCGAAGCGGCGGCCGAGCTCGACATGCGCACCGTGTTCGGCGCCGAACTGTCTTTAGGGCCGCAGAGCCGCCATGGCGGCGACGTCAGGGCCCGTGCCCGCACCGAGCAGCCGGACCCGCCCGGCCCGCACCTGCTGGTGCTGGCCCGCGGCGCGGAGGGCTACCGGCGGTTGTCGCGGCAACTGGCCGCGGCGCATCTGGCCGGCGGCCAGAAGGGCAAGCCCCGCTACGACATCGACGCGCTGACCGAGGCCGCCGGCGGGCACTGGCACATCCTGACGGGCTGTCGCAAAGGGCATGTCCGCCAAGCCCTTTCCGATGGCGGCCCAGCGGCCGCGGAGCGGGCCCTGGCCGATCTGGTGGACCGGTTCGGGGCGCAGCGGGTCAGCATCGAACTGACCCATCACGGTCAACCACTCGACGACGAACGCAACGCGGCGCTGGCCGCGCTGGCCCCACGCTTCGGAGTCGGTGTCGTCGCCACCACCGGCGCGCATTTCGCGGGGCCGTCGCGGCGCCGGCTGGCCATGGCGATGGGCGCCATCCGGGCGCGGCAGTCCCTGGATGCCGCCGCCGGGTGGCTGGCCCCGCTGGGCGGTTCGCACCTGCGTTCCGGTGAGGAGATGGCCCGGCTGTTCGGGCACCTCCGGGTGGGAGGGCCCGACGTGGTGACCGCGGCCGCCGAGCTGGGCGAGCAGTGCGCGTTCGGACTGGCCCTCATCGCGCCGCAGCTGCCACCGTTCGACGTGCCCGCCGGGCACACCGAGGACAGCTGGCTGCGGCAATTGACCATGGCCGGTGCGCGCGACCGCTATGGGTCGGCCGAGCACGCGCCGCGCGCGTATGCCCAGATCGAGCACGAGCTGAAAATCATTGCGCAGCTGACCTTTCCGGGCTACTTCCTGGTGGTGCACGACATCGCCCGGTTCTGCCGGGACAACAATATCCTGTGCCAGGGCAGGGGATCGGCGGCCAACTCCGCGGTCTGTTACGCCCTGGGCGTCACCGCCGTCGACCCGGTGGCCAACGAGCTGCTGTTCGAGCGTTTTCTGTCGCCGGCCCGCGACGGGCCGCCCGACATCGACATGGACATCGAGTCCGATCAGCGCGAAAAGGTCATCCAGTACGTCTACGACAAATACGGCCGCGACTACGCCGCCCAGGTCGCCAACGTCATCACCTACCGGGGAAAGATCGCGGTGCGTGACATGGCCCGCGCCCTGGGCTTCTCGCAGGGCCAGCAGGACGCGTGGAGCAAGCAGATCAGCCACTGGAACGGGCTTGCCGACTCACCCGACGTGGAGGGTATCCCCGAACCGGTGGTCGATTTGGCGAGCCAGATCCGGAACCTGCCGCGACACATGGGCATTCATTCCGGCGGCATGGTGATCTGCGACCGCCCGATCGCCGACGTGTGTCCGGTGGAATGGGCGCGCATGGAGAACCGCAGCGTCCTGCAATGGGACAAAGACGACTGCGCGGCAATCGGATTGGTGAAATTCGACCTGCTGGGCCTGGGGATGCTCTCGGCGCTGCACTATGCCATCGACCTGGTGGCCGAGCACAAGGGGATCGAGGTGGACCTGGCCCGCCTCGACCTCTCCGAACCCGCGGTGTACGAGATGCTCTCGCGTGCCGACTCCGTCGGCGTGTTCCAGGTGGAGTCGCGCGCGCAGATGGCGACCCTGCCGAGGCTGAAGCCGCGGGTGTTCTACGACCTGGTGGTGGAGGTCGCGCTGATCCGCCCCGGCCCCATCCAGGGCGGGTCGGTGCATCCCTACATCCGGCGGCGCAACGGTGAGGCCCCGGTGGTCTACGACCACCCGTCGATGGAGCCGGCGCTGCGAAAGACGCTGGGGGTGCCGCTGTTTCAGGAGCAGTTGATGCAGCTCGCGGTCGACTGCGCCGGATTCTCGGCCGCCGAGGCAGATCAGCTGCGCCGCGCCATGGGGTCTAAGCGCTCGACCGAACGCATGCGACGGCTGCGCGGCCGGTTCTACGAGGGCATGCGCACGCTGCACGGCGCCGGTGACGAGGTGATCGACCGCACCTACGAAAAGCTGGAGGCCTTCGCCAATTTCGGTTTCCCGGAAAGCCATGCACTGAGCTTCGCGTCGCTGGTGTTCTACTCGTCGTGGTTCAAGCTGCATCACCCGGCGGCGTTCTGTGCGGCGCTGCTGCGCGCCCAGCCGATGGGGTTCTACTCGCCGCAGTCGCTGGTGGCCGATGCGCGCCGGCACGGCGTGACGGTGCACGGCCCGGACGTCAACGCCAGCCTGGCGCACGCCACGCTCGAGAACGCGGGCACCGAGGTGCGGCTCGGCCTGGGCGCGGTCCGCCACATTGGCGACGACCTGGCTGAACAACTGGTCGACGAGCGAAAAGCCAACGGCCCGTTCGTTTCCCTGCTAGACCTGACGACCCGGCTGCAGCTCTCGGTACCGCAGACCGAGGCGCTGGCGACGGCCGGCGCGCTGGGCTGCTTCGACATGTCCCGGCGCGAGGCGTTGTGGGCGGCCGGGGCGGCGGCCACCCAGCGGCCGGACCGGCTGCCCGGGGTGGGGTCGTCGTCACACATCCCGGCGCTGCCCGGGATGAGCGAGCTGGAGCTGGCCGCCGCCGACGTGTGGGCCACCGGCGTCTCCCCGGACAGCTATCCGACGCAGTTCCTGCGGGCCGATCTGGACGCGATGGGGGTGGTGCCCGCCGAGAAGCTGGGCTCGGTGCCCGACGGTGACCGCGTGCTGATCGCGGGCGCGGTCACCCATCGGCAGCGGCCCGGCACGGCGCAGGGGGTCACGTTCATCAATCTCGAGGACGAGACCGGGATGGTCAACGTGCTCTGCGCGCCGGGGGTGTGGGCACGGCATCGCAAGCTGGCGAACTCGGCACCGGCGCTGCTGGTCCGCGGTCAGGTCCAAAACGCCAGCGGCGCAATCACGGTCGTCGCCGAGCGGCTGGGCCGTATATCCCTGTCCGTCGGCTCGAAGTCCCGCGACTTCCGCTGACCCCGCCCGGCCGCCTCGGTAGTCTGACAAAACATGACCCTCAATCTGTCCGTCGACGAACTGCTCACCACCACCCGCTCGGTCCGCAAACGCCTCGACTTCGACAAGCCGGTACCTCGCGACGTCCTGATGGAATGCCTCGAGCTGGCGCTGCAGGCGCCCACCGGCTCCAATGCGCAAGGCTGGCAATGGGTTTTCGTCGAGGACGCCGAGAAGAAGAAGGCGATCGCCGACATCTACCTGACCAACGCCCGCGGCTACCTGAGCCTGCCGTCGGCCGAGTACCCCGAGGGCGACACCCGCGGCGAGCGGATGCCCAAGGTCAAGGACTCCGCGATATACCTCGCCGAGCACATGCACGAGGCGCCGGTGCTGCTGATTCCCTGCCTGGAGGGGCGGGTGGAGAAGGCTCCGCTGGGGCTGAGCGCGTCGTTCTGGGCGTCGCTGTTCCCCGCGGTGTGGAGCTTCTGCCTGGCGCTGCGCTCCCGCGGCCTGGGCACCTGCTGGACCACGCTGCACCTGCTGAACGACGGCGAGAAGCAGGCCGCCGAGGTGCTCGGCATCCCGCATGACCGATACAGCCAGGGCGGTCTGTTCCCGATCGCCTACACCAAGGGCACCGACTTCCGCCCGGCCAAGCGGCTGCCCGCCGACCGGGTGACGCATTGGAACAGCTGGTGACCACATCCAGTTGTCGTCGCTGCCCTACATCGCCCCGGGATAGCCGTGCTGGCGCCACGCCTCGTAGACGGCGATCGCGGCGGCGTTGGACAGGTTCAGCGAGCGCCGGCCGGCCAGCATCGGGATGCGTACCTGCGCGCTGATGTGCGGGTCGGCCAGCGTCGCGGCGTCCAGCCCGGTGGGTTCGGGACCGAACATCAGCACGTCGCCGGCCCGGTACCGCACGTCGGCGAACGAGGCGGACGCGTGCGAGGTGAACGCGAACACCCGCTGCGGTGACAGCGCCGCCCAGGCGGCCCCCAGCGAGGCGTGCACGGTGACCGACGCGAGGTCGTGGTAGTCCAGCCCCGCCCGGCGCAGCTTTGGTTCGGACAGGTCGAATCCCATCGGTTCGACCAGATGCAATTCGCAGCCCGTCGCGGCCACCGTCCGGATGGCGTTGCCGGTGTTGGGCGGGATCCGCGGGGACACGAACATCAGCTTGAACACAACGCCGATAATGGTCGCATGGTCGAGCAGAGCATCTGGATGCAGAAGGTCGCTGCCGATCCGGGGCATTCGCAGTGGTACATCGAGCGTTTCCGGGCCATGGCCCGCGCCGGCGACGACCTGGCCGGCGAGGCCCGTTTCGTGGACGCCATGGCGCCGCGCGGCGCGCGGATCCTCGACGCCGGCTGCGGGCCCGGACGGTTGGGCGGCTATCTGGCCGAGGCGGGTCACCGGGTGGTCGGAGTGGACGTGGACCCGGCGCTGATCGAAGCGGCCGAGCAGGACTACCCCGGCCCGCGCTGGCTGGTCGGCGACCTCGCCGAGCTGGACCTGCCCGCCCGCGGCATCACCGAACCGTTCGATGTCATCGTGTCCGCCGGCAACGTGATGACGTTTCTTGCCCCGAGCACCCGGGTGGAGGTGTTGAGCCGGCTGCGTGCCCACATCGCGGACGACGGCCGGGCCGCGATCGGCTTCGGCGCCTACCGGGAGTACGAGTTCGCCGATTTTCTCCACGACGCGGTCGATGCGGGCTTCGCGCCGGATCTGCTGCTGTCCACCTGGGACATGCGGCCGTTCACCGACGACTCCGATTTCCTCGTCGCGCTCCTTCGGCCCGCCTGAGGTTTCGCCCTTCGGGTGTTTGCCAGGGGCGGCCGCGCGGGGGCGGCGACACCTTGGAGGGACCTGTCTACTCAGTAACGATTCTGGTGGCCTGCGCCGCGGGCTGGCATACTCGTCGGATTGCCACACCTACACGCACACGTCTATCTGGCGCGGGGCGGGCGAAATAAAGCAGGAAGTTTCATGAGCCAATCGTTTCTTTCAGCGCTCAGGGTCAGCGCAGCGGCCGGTCACGCGGCCGCGATGACGTGACCATGTTCACCCGCCCGACCCCACCGGTCGAGGCGGATGTCATAGAGCCCGCGCCGACCACCGGCGCCGACCCCGCACCGGCCAAACGCCCGCCGGCCTGGTCGCTGAGCAACTGGCCGGTGCGCTGGAAGGTGCTGGCGATCGTGCTGGTCCCGCTGGTATTGGCGACGGTGTTCGGGGTGCTGCGCATCCAGGGCGCCATGGCCAACGCGGCCGGCCTGCGGCTGGCCGCCGCCCGCGCCGACGTGGTGCCGGTGATCACCAAGTACATGTCGGCGCTGGACGTCGCGCTGCTGGCGAGCTCCACCGGGCGCGACGTCGAGGGCGCCAAGAAGAACTACGAGGCGCGCAAGTACGAACTGCAGACCCGGCTGGACGACACCGACGTCAGCGCCGACGTGCGCTCGGGGGTGAACACCCTGCTCGACGGCGGGCAGATGCTGGTGAACAAGGCGGCCGACCCCGGCCTCGGTTTGCGGGAGCGGGTGACCCTGTATGCGCCGATCCTGCTGACCGCCGAAGACGTCATCAACGCCTCGGTGCGTGTCGACGACGAGAAGATCCGCGCCCAGGCGCAGGGGCTGAGCCGGGCGGTCGGCGCCCGCGGGCAGATGACGATGCAGAAGATCCTGGTCACCCGCGGGGCCGAGCTTCCCGAGCCGCAGTTGCGGACCTCGATGGCCACCCTGGCGGGCACCGAACCGTCGACGCTGTTCGGCATGAGCGAAGTGCTGGGCGCCGGATCGCCGGAGGCCAAGACGCTGCAGCAGCAGATGGTGAGCCGGATGGCGATCATGTCCGATCCGGCCAGCGTGCTGGTCGACAACCCCGACCTGCTGCGCTCCATCCAGATCACCGACGACATCGCCGATCAGGTCATCAAGAACGCCACCGCCTCGGTGACCAAGGCGGTGCACGCCCAGGCCGCCGAGCGGCGCTCCGCGGCGATCCTGGACATGGTCCTGGTGCTGGCCGCCATCGTGATCGCGTTGGGGGTCGTGCTGCTGGTGGCACGCGCCCTGGTGCGGCCGCTGCGCATCCTGCGCGACGGTGCGCTCAAAGTCGCCCACACCGATCTCGCAGAGGAGATCGCCCGGGTCAAGGCCGGTGGAGCCGAACCGACTCCGAGCCCGCTGCCGGTGTACACCACCGAGGAGATCGGCCAGGTCGCGCACGCGGTCGACGAGCTGCACACCCAGGCCCTGCTGCTGGCCGGCGACGAGGCGCGGTTGCGGCTGCTGGTCAACGACATGTTCGAGACCATGTCGCGGCGCAGCCGCACGCTGGTGGACCAGCAGCTGGCGCTCATCGACCGGCTGGAGCGCAACGAGGAGGACCCCGACCGCCTGGACAGCCTGTTCCGGCTCGACCACCTGGCCGCGCGGCTGCGCCGCAACAGCGCCAACCTGCTGGTGCTGGCCGGCGCGCAGCTCGCCCGCGACCAGCGTGACCCGGTGCCGCTGGCCACGGTGATCAACGCCGCGGTGTCCGAGGTCGAGGACTACCGCCGCGTCGAACTCGCCGGGCTGCCCGAGTGCGCGCTGATCGGCTCGGCCGCGGGCGGCGCCATTCATCTGTTCGCCGAGCTGATCGACAACGCCCTGCGCTATTCGCCGCCGACGACGTCCGTGCGGATTTCGGCGTCACGCGGTGGCTCAGATCCGCAAGGGGGAGTGGTGGTGCGGATCGCCGACTCCGGCCTGGGAATGAACGACACCGACCGGCGCATGGCCAACATGCGGCTGCAGGCCGGCGGCGACGTCAGCCCCGACCCCGCTCCGGACAATGCCCGGCACATGGGCCTTTTCGTGGTGGGCCGGATCGCGGCCCGGCACGGCATCCGGGTGGGGCTGCGCGGCCCGGCCGCCAACGAATCGGGCTCGGGCACCACCGCCGAGATCTACCTGCCGCCGACGGTGCTCGCCGGCCATACCGCCGCCGAGTCTGCGGCCCCCCGCCACATCCGCGCGGTCTCTTCGCCGAGCGCCAAGCTCGCCGGCGCGCACACCGCCGACGCCGCCGACGACGCGCGGGACGACGGCACGCTGGAGCCGGCGGCGCGCAGCGCCGCGGACGCGGCCGGGCCGTCGGTCACGCTGTTGCCCCGCCGCAACCCGGGTTCCAGCGGCATCACCGAGGTTCCGGCGGTTCCCGCCCCGGCCGCCGAACAGCTGCCCCGGCGCCAGCGCCGCGAGCTGGCCACCCCGTGGTGGGAGAACACCCCCAAGCCGGCGGCGCCCGCCCCCGAGCCCGAGCCGAACCCGGCACCCGAACCGGCCCAGCCGGCCCGGGCGGCGTCGGACACCTCCGCCTTCTTCGCCGCCCGCACCCGGGAGCCGGACAAACGCACCGAAACCCGACAGGACCAGCCGTCGCCGGTCGCGTCCATCCCGGCCGCCGCGACGGCCGCCCCGGCCGACGACGACGTCATCTACCGGCGGATGCTGTCGGAGATGCTGGGCGACCCGCACGATCTGGTCAACAGCCCCGACCTGGACTGGCAGACGGTCTGGGACCGGGGCTGGACGCTGGCGGCCGCGGCCGAGGAAAAACCCGTCGAGGCGCACACCACCAACCACGGGCTGCCGGTGCGCACGCCGGGCGCCCGGCTGGTACCCGGCGGCGCCAACGGCACCGCACGGGACGAGCCGGCCGAGCCCGACCCCAGGCTCAACGGCAGCTCGCCGTCGCATCGCGAGTCGCAGCACGCGGCCACCGGCCGCTTAGCCCGCGACCCCGAGGCGGTCCGCGCCTCGTTCAGTAGCCATTTCGGGGGTGTGCGCACCGGACGCTCGCACGCCCGTGAAACCGACCAAGGATCCGACGAATAATGACCTCCCCCGACAACTCCCTGGACTGGCTGGTCACCAGGTTCGCCCGCGAGGTCCCCGGCGTCGCGCACGCGCTGCTGGTGTCCGTCGACGGGCTACCCATCGCGGCCAGCGAGCATCTGCCGCGGGAACGCGCCGACCAGCTCGCCGCCGTGGCCTCCGGGCTGGCCAGCCTGGCCACCGGCGCCGCCCAGCTGTTCGAGGGCGGGCAGGTGCTGCAGTCGGTGGTCGAGATGCAGAACGGATACCTGCTGCTGATGCGGGTCGGGGATGGCTCGCACCTGGCGACGCTCGCGGCGGCGTCGTGCGACATCGGTCAGATCGGGTACGAGATGGCCGTCCTGGTCGAACGGGTCGGCGGCGTGGTGCAGTCCACCCGCCGGACGGCCGTGCAGCAGCACCGGTGAGCCACGATGGACACCCCCGAGACCTGGCCGGCGCACCGTAAGGGGAACCTGGTCCGCCCGTACACCCTGACCTCCGGGCGGACCGACACCCACGTCGACCTCCCGCTGGAGGCGCCGATTCAGACGCTGCAGGCCGGCCTGGCGCACAAGTGGCCGCCCAACGACGCGCGGGGCAGAATAATCCAACTGTGCGTCGAGCACCCGTCGGTGGCCGAAATCTCGGCACGGCTGGACCTTCCGCTCGGCGTTGCGCGCGTCCTGGTCGGGGATCTGGTGCTGTCCGGCTACCTTCAAGTGCACAAGACGTTGTCCGAGCGTTCGACCTCCGATGAACGCCACGAACTCATAGGAAGGACACTGCGTGGCTTACGCGCACTCTGACGTGCGGCCCGATTCCGGTACGCACGCGTCGACGAAGATCGTGATCGCCGGCGGATTCGGAGCCGGCAAGACCACTTTCGTCGGGGCGGTGTCGGAGATCATGCCGCTGCGCACCGAGGCGATGCTCACCGACGCCTCCAGCGGTGTCGACGCCCTCGAGGCCACCCCGGACAAGCGGACCACCACCGTGGCAATGGATTTCGGCCGGATCACGCTGGCCGAGGATCTGGTGCTCTATCTGTTCGGCACGCCCGGGCAGCGCCGCTTCTGGTTCATGTGGGACGACCTGGTGCGCGGCGCGATCGGCGCGGTCGTGCTGGTCGACTGCCGGCGGCTGCAGGACAGCTTCGCCGCGGTCGACTTCTTCGAGCACCGCAACCTGCCGTTTCTGGTCGCGGTCAACGAGTTCGACGGCGCCCCCCGCTACCCGGTCGCCGAGGTGCGTGAGGCGCTGACCCTGCCGCCGCACATCCCGGTGATCAGCGTCGACGCCCGGGATCGCCGGTCGGCGACCGACGCCCTGATCGCCGTCAGCGAATACGCCCTGGCCAGCCTGTCGGCCAATTGACCACGCGGTGGGTCGACCAGGAATTCGAGGGCCACGACTTCACCGACGAAGACCTCAGCCGGTTGCAGACCGAGCGGGTGGTGTTCACCGAATGCGATTTCGGCGGGGCCAACCTCGCCGAATCGGCACACCGCGGGTCGGCCTTCCGCAACTGCACGTTCCGCCGGACGTCGTTGTGGCACAGTACCTTTTCCCAATGTTCGATGCTGGGGTCGGTGTTCGTCGAGTGCCGGCTGCGACCGATCACGCTCGACGAGGTGGACTTCACCCTCGCCGTGCTCGGCGGTGCCGACCTTCGCGGCGTCGACCTGAGCGGCTGCCGGCTGCGCGAGACCAGCCTGGTGGAGGCCGACCTGCGCAAGGCCGTGCTGCGCGGCGCGGACCTGCGGGGCGCGCGGACCGCCGGCACCCGGCTGGACGGGGCCGACCTGCGTGGCGCGGGCGTGGATCCGACGCTGTGGACGACGGCCTCGCTGGCCGGCGCCCGCGTCGACGTCGACCAGGCCGTCGCCTTCGCGCTCGCCCACGGGCTGCGGCTGGACGGCGAGCGCTGATCGCTCAGCGGGTGAGCCGGATGCGCCACCGCACCAGCGCCGCGTAGCCGACCGTCAGCGCCGCGAGCATGCCCATGTCGAACAGCCAGGCCGTCGCCGTGTGCTGGAAGTGGCTGTCCCGCGGGCTCTGCGGGCCGGGCGACACCGTCCACAGGTCGACCGTCGACCCCTGCGCCGCGTACCCCCATCGCGAGGGCACCAGCCAGGACAGCTGGTCGAGGAAGATCCGGTCGGTGACCGGCACCATGCCGCCGGACAGCACCATCTGCATCATCAGCGACACCACCAGCAGTGGCATGATCTGCTCGTTGGACCGCGCCAGCGCCGAGAGCAACAGGCCCAGCATCGCCGCGGCCACACACGTCGCCGCGACCCCGACGAACAGCTCCAGGGTGGAGTTACCGAGCAGCACCGCAGGCCGCGTCGGCGGCCCCTTGCCCAGCACCACGATGGCCGTGGCGATGGCCGCCTGAATGACGGCGAACGTGCAGAACACCGCGACCTTGGCCAGCAGGTAGGCCGTGCTGGACAGGCCGACGGCCTGTTCGCGCCGGAAGATCGGGCGCTCGCCGATCAGGTCGCGGATGGTCAGCGCGGTGCCCATGAACGCGGCGGCCATGGTCAGCAGGGTGAGGATCATCCCGGCCTCCCCGGCCGACTCGCTGCCCGGATCGGCATAGCCGAAACCGACCCGGCCCGGCACGGTCAGCGACAGCGCACCCATCACGAACGGCAGCACCGCCAGGAACAGGAAGTAGGCGCGGTCGGCGACCACCAACCGAACCTGGCGGCGGGCGATCGTGGAGAACTGGCGGCGCTTGCTGGTGCGGGCCGGGACGTCCAGCTCGGCCGGCGCCTGGGTCGGTGTCGGCGGCGGCGGCCGGTTCTGCGCCAGGAAGCGGCGATTGGCCTCTTGCGGGTCGGCGCCCACCTTGGCGAAGATGTGCGCCCAGTTGGTGGTCCCCATGGCCGCACCGATCTCGCCGGGCGGACCGAGGTACGCCGTCTTGCCGCCCGGCGCCATCAGCAGCACCTGGTCGCAGACGTCGAGGTAGGTCAGCGAGTGGGTGACCACCAGCACGACGCGGCCGGCGTCGGCGAGTTGCCGCAGCATGGTCATGACCTGCAGGTCCAGCGCCGGGTCCAGGCCGGAGGTGGGCTCGTCGAGGATCAGCAGCGACGGCCCGGTCAGCAGTTCCAAAGCCACCGACGCGCGTTTGCGCTGCCCCCCGGAAAGGTTGTCGACCCGGGTATGGGCGTGCTCGGTCAGGCCCAACTCGTCGAGCACCTGGGCGATCACCTGCTCGCGATCGGACTTGCTGGTGTCCGGCGGCAGGCGCAGCTCGGCCGCATATCCGAGCGCCTGGCTCACCGTGAGCTGGCGGTGCACGACGTCGTCCTGCGGGACCATGCCGATCCTGGTGCGCAGCGAGGCGTACTCGGTGTGGATGTCGTGACCCTCGAAGGTCACCGAGCCCGACGACGGGGTGGCATACCCGGCGATCAGCCGGGACAGCGTGGTCTTGCCCGCCCCCGACCCGCCGATCAGCGCGGTCAGCGTGCCGGGCCGGGCGACCAGGGAGATCCGTTCCAGCAGGTTTTTCCCATCGACGGCGAAGTTGACCTCCCGCACCTCCAGGCCGCCGGCCCGGGTCGCCGCCTCCTGGCGCCGGACCAGCATGCCGCCCGAGAACACCAGGTCGACGTTGCCGATCGTCACCACGTCGCCGTCTGCCAGCGCGGCGGACCCGACCCTGACACCGTTGACGAAGGTGCCGTTGCTGCTGTTCGCGTCGCGGATCTCGGTACCGGTCGGGGTCGGGTTCAGGAAGGCGTGATGGCGTGAGGCCAGCACGTCGTGCACGATGACGTCGTTGTTGAGCGCCCGCCCGATCCAGACGGCGCGGCCGGCCTGCGGCCGGCGCTCGGATTCGGTCCCCGGGACGCCGACCCATGTGGTCGGGAATTCCTCGGCGTCGCCGCCGCGGCCGGCCTGGGTGGGTGGGTTCAGCGCGGCGGGGTGCGGCCCGGACTGCGGTGCGGCGCGGGCCGGCGTATCGGGCGGGACGGTCGGGCCGGCCGACCTCCGCTTGGGGTCGGGCCAGGCGATGGGGCGCGGCGGAGCGGGCGGCCGGGGCTGACGCGCGAGCGGCCGGCGCGGGGCCGGCGCCGGGCGCGGGCCGCTGGGGGGCGCCGGCGGGCCGGGCCGCGGCGCGAGGATGGGAATCGACTTCGTGGTCGGTGGAAGCAGGCCGACGTTGCCCGTGTGCTGGCCCACCTCGAAGGTGATCCGCGGGCCGTCCGGCTTGCCGATGTTGATGGTCTGGCCGTCGTGGATGTCGACGACCGGCACCCGCTTGCCGTCCAGATAGACACCGTTCAGCGAGTTGTTGTCGACCGCCAGCCAGCGCCCCTGATCGAAGCGCAGCAACACGTGCGCGCGGGCGATCAGTGGGTGCGCCACCCGCAGATCGGCACGCAGGTCGCTGCCCACCACCACGTCGCGGCCGGCGGCGAAGCTGCCTTCGGAGCGGTCAGACCGAGCCGTCAGTACGGGCTGCTCAGGTCGAGTCATCACATCCAGGTCAGGGGTCGCGGGCGGGGGCGCCGGCCTAGCGTTTCAGCCGGATATGCCAGCGGACGAAGCCGGTGTAGCCGATCGACAGCGCGGCGAGCATGAACATGTCGAACACGAAAATGTGCTTCGAGTGCTGCCAGATCGGGTCGTTGGTGGGGATCTGCTTCACCTTGACCAGCGACGGGAAGTCGATCGAGGACGCGCCCGCCGCGTAGCCCCACCGGGCGGGCGTCAGCCAGGCCATCTCTTCGAGGCCGAACCGCTGGTACACCGGGATCATGCCGCTGGAGAACACCAGCTGGGACATGATCGAGACCACCAGCAACGGCATGATCTGCTCGTTGGACTGCGCCAGGGCCGACAGCAGCAGGCCCAGCATGGCCGAGGCCACACAGGTGCCCGCCACGGTGACGAACAGCGAGAAGGTGGAGTTGCCGAAGAACTGCGGATGCGCCGTCGGCGCGCCCTTGCCCAGCCGCACGATAATCGTCGCGATCGCCGCCTGGCCGGTGGCGAACACGCAGAACACCGCAATCTTGGCCAGCAGGTAGGCAGTGGTGGACAGGCCGACGGCCTGCTCTCGCCGGAAGATAGGGCGCTCGCCGATCAGGTCGCGGATGGTCAGCGCGGTGCCCATGAAGACGGCACCGATGTTCAGCAGCACCATGATGTACTGCGGCTGCGTCGGCGCGGGGCCCATCGGGTCGGCCGGGCCGAGGCCCGGGTGTGGGCCCTTCACCGTGAGCGACAGCGCGCCGATCAGGAACGGCAGCACCGCCAGGAAGATGGTGTAGCCGCGGTCGGACACGACGAGCCGAACCTGGCGCCGGGCGATCGTGGACAGCTGCCGGAGCAGGTCGGTTTGGGGTGGTTCGCCCAGATCGGCCGGACTCTGCGGGGTCGGTGGCTGCGACGACTGCTGGTTGCGCTCCTTGAAGCGGCGGTTGGCCTCGTCCGGGTCGGCGCCCACCTTGGCGAAGATGTCGGCCCAGTTGCGCGTCCCCATGGCGGCCTCGACCTGGTCGGGCGGCCCGCAGAACGCGGTCTTGCCGCCGGGCGCGACCAGCAGGATCTGATCGCACACGTCCAGGTAGGACACGGAGTGGGTCACCACCAGGACCGTGCGGCCGGCGTCGGCGAGCTGGCGCAGCATCAGCATCACCTGACGGTCCAGCGCCGGGTCCAGACCCGACGTCGGCTCGTCCAGCAACAGCAGCGACGGCTGGGTGAGCAGCTCGAGCGCGACCGAGGCGCGCTTGCGCTGGCCGCCCGAGAGCTTGTCGACCCTCGTGTCGGCGTGCTGGGTCATGTCGAGTTCCTCGAGCACCTGCGCGACGACGCGGGCCCGCTCCTCTTTGCTGGTGTCCGGCGGCAGCCGCAGCTCGGCGGCGTAGTTCAGCGCCTGGTTGACCGTCAGCTGGCGGTGCACCACGTCGTCCTGCGGGACCATGCCGATCCTGCTGCGCATCGAGGCGTACTCGGTGTGAATGTTGTGGCCCTCGAAGGTGACCGTGCCCGAGGTTGGGCTGGTGTAACCGACGATCAGCCGCGACAGCGTGGTCTTGCCGGCGCCGGACCCACCGATGATGGCGGTCAGCGTCCCGGGCCGCGCGGTCAGCGAGATGTGGTCCAGCAACTGCTTGCCGTGGTCGACGGTATAGCAGACCGAGTTGACCTCCAGCCCGCCGGTGCGCGTGGCCGCCTCGGTGCGCCGGACCAGGCTGTCGCCGGTGAAGACCAGGTCGACGTTGCCGATGGTGACCACGTCGCCCTCGGTCAGCACCGCGGAGCCGACCCGGACGCCATTGACGAAGGTCCCGTTCACGCTGTGCGCGTCGCGGATCTCGGTGCCCAGCGGCGTCTGGAGCAGGAAGGCGTGGTGGCGCGAGGCCAGAACGTCCTGGATGACGATGTCGTTGTCGGTGGCCCGGCCGATGGTCTGCGACCCGGCCGGCTTTTGAATCGCGCCGGACCGCGACGGCATCAGCGCCTGGAACATCTTGGTGGCCAGGTTCGCCACCTCGGGCGGCTTGGCTGCGACCGGGGCCATCTGGGTGTGCGGACTCCCCGAGGCGGCCGGCATCGGCCCGTGGGCCGGGGCGCTGTGCGGTGGGGGCGGCGCGGCGGGCGGGAAGGCGGGTGGGCGTCCGCCGCCGCCGTACATGGTGTGACCCGGCGGGGCTTGCCGCTGCACGGGCGCGGGCTGCGGTCGCCGCGGCGGCGCGGCCCAGTTGGGCGTGCGCCCGGGTGGTGGCGGCGGGGCGGCGACGGGCGGGCCCGGCTGCGCCGACCACGCCGCGGCCTGCGGCGGAGCTGCCGCCACCGGGATGCCCATCGATTCGGTCCGGGGCGGACGCCCGGCCATGCCCTGGTGCCGGCCGACGTCGAAGGTCAGCAACGGTCCGTCCGGGTTTCCGATGTTGATGGTCTGCCCGTCGTGGATCTCGACCACCGGCACCCGCCGGCCGTTGACGAAAGTTCCGTTGAGCGAGCCGTTGTCGATCGCCAGCCACTTGCCCTGATCGAAACGCAGCAGCAGGTGGGCACGCGAAATCAGCGGGTGGGTGATACGCATGTCCGCTCGCAGATCGCGCCCGACTACTACATCGTGGCCCGCTGCGAAGGTGCGTTCCGATCCTTCGTGATGGACGGTTAGCGCTGGCGGGGCTGGTGCTGACATCGCCACAACTGTAGCTTGCGGCGCTGTGGTTTAACTTGCGACATCAGGCGCGCCGGTGACCACGCAGTGTGTTCGGGTGTAGATCGTGGGCATGCACTGGTTGCAGTGGGTGCATGCCGAATGCACCTGGTGCCGGGCGCCATCAGCGGCGATTCGGTTGATCAGATCCGGTTCGGCCAGCAGCGCGCGGGCCATCGCGACGAAATCGAATCCCTCCGCCATCGCCAGGTCCATCGTCTCCCGGTTGGTGATGCCGCCGAGCAGGATCAACGGCATCTTCAACTCGTTGCGGAACAGCTTGGCGTCGCGCAATAGGTAGGCCTCGCGGTAGGGGTACTCGCGCAGGAATTTCTTGCCCGTCATGCGCATGCCCCAGCGCAGCGGCGGCTTGAACGCCCCGGCGAACTCCTTGAGCGGCGCATCGCCACGGAACAGGTACATCGGGTTGACCAGCGAGCTGCCCGCGGTGAGTTCGATCGCGTCCAGGCCGCCGTCTTCCTCCAGCCACTTGGCGGTGGTCAGCGATTCCTCCGTGCTGATGCCGCCGCGAACCCCGTCGGCCATGTTCAGCTTGGCGGTCACCGCGATGGGCGTGCCTTCCTTCTCCACCGCGCGCCGGACGGCCATCACCATGCCCCGGGCGACCTTGGCCCGGTTCTGCAGCGATCCGCCGAACTCGTCGTCGCGCCGGTTGATCAGCGGGGACAGGAATGAACTCGCCAAGTAGTTGTGGCCCAGGTGGATTTCGACGGCGTCGAAGCCCGCTTCGATGGCCAGGCGGGCGGCGTTGGCGTGCCCGGCGATGACCTCGTCGATGTCCTCGCGGGTCGCCTTCTTGGCGAACCGCATCCCGATCGGGTTGAAGAACCGGACCGGCGCCAGGGCCTTCGCCTTGTTGGACTTGGCGTTGGCCACCGGGCCGGCGTGGCCGATCTGCGCGCTGACCGCGGCGCCCTCGGCGTGGATCGCGTCGGTGAGCCGCCGGAACCCGGGCACCGCCTCCGGCCGCATCCAGATCCCGTTGCCCTCGGTGCGCCCGCCGGGGGAGACGGCGCAGTAGGCGACGGTGGTCATGCCGACCCCGCCGGCGGCCGGCAGGCGGTGGTATTCGATGAGGTCGTCGGTCACCAGGGCCTCGGGCGTGCGGGCCTCGAAGGTGGCGGACTTGATGGTGCGGTTACGCAGCGTTATCGGACCGAGCTTCGCGGGGCTGAACACGTCCGGAGGGGTAGACATACCGGGAGCCTAATGGCGATCGCAAGCGCGGCGAAGCCGGGCGCGGCGGGTCGCCATCATTGGGTGCCGCGGCGATCGCAAGCGCGGCGAAGCCGGGCGCGGCGGGTCGCCATCATTGGGTGCCGCGGCGATCGCAAGCGCGGCGAAGCCGGGCGCGGCGGGTCGCCACCGTCGATGTCTGCCAGACTGTCAGCGTGGGAGCAATCACGCTGGACGGCAAGGCCACCCGCGACGAGATCTTCGTCGACCTCAAACAGCGGGTGTCCGCGTTGACCGCCTCCGGGCGCACCCCGGGCCTGGGCACCATCCTGGTGGGCGACGACCCCGGCTCCCAGGCGTATGTGCGGGGCAAGCACGCCGACTGCGCCAAGGTCGGCATCACCTCGATCCGCCGCGACCTGCCCGCCGACACCGACACCGACACGCTTAACGCGACGATCGACGAGCTCAACGCCAATCCCGAATGCACGGGCTACATCGTGCAATTGCCGCTGCCCAAACATCTCGACGAGAACGCGGCGCTGGAGCGGGTCGATCCCGACAAGGACGCCGACGGGTTGCACCCGACCAACCTGGGCCGGCTGGTGCTGATGGACCCGGCCCCGCTGCCGTGCACGCCGCGCGGCATCGTGCATCTGTTGCGGCGCTACGACGTCGAGATTGCCGGCGCGCATGTCGTCGTCATCGGCCGCGGTGTCACCGTCGGCCGCCCGCTGGGCCTGTTGCTGACCCGACGCTCCGAAAACGCTACGGTAACGTTGTGCCACACCGGAACTCGTGATCTGCCGGCGCTGACCAGACAGGCGGACATCATTGTGGCCGGCGTGGGCGTGCCGCATCTGCTGACCGCCGACATGGTGCGCCCCGGCGCCGCGGTCGTCGACGTCGGTGTCAGCCGGGTGGACGGCCAGCTCACCGGCGACGTGCACCCCGGCGTGTGGGATGTGGCCGGCCACGTGTCGCCCAACCCCGGTGGGGTGGGCCCGTTGACCCGTGCGTTCCTGCTGACCAACGTGGTCGAGCGGGCCGAGCGTCAATGACCGCGCGCACCATGCTGCGGGCCCAGTGGCCAATTGTGTTGGTGGGCTTGATCTTTGCGACGGCGCTGGCCCTGGTGGGAGCCAACTTCTGGCGTCGCGGTTCGCTGCTGATCGGCATCGGTGTCGGGGTGGCGGCGCTGCTGCGGCTGGTGCTCTCAGAGGACCGGGCCGGGCTGCTGGTGGTGCGCGGCAAGGGAATCGACTTCATCACCACCGCGACGGTCGGCGCGGCGATGTTCTATATCGCGTGGACCATCGACCCGCTGGGCACCCGCTGAAGCGTCAGACTTCCACTAGCGCCGCAACCTGCCCGGGAAGTTACCCGGGCATGCCCGGGAACTGTCCGGCCATTCCCGGGATTTGCCCCGGCATGCCGGGAATCTGTCCGGCCATGCCGGGAATCTGCCCCGTCATGCCCGGCAGCTGCCCGGCCATTCCCGGCGGCATGGCGCCGGACAAGTTGCCGCTGGCGATGTTCGCCATCTCTTCGGGGCAGTACGTTTGAATCGCGATCGTGGTGAACATCCGCGCCATCATCGGTGACATGCCCCGGCCGGCGACGCTGGATGCGGCCGCGGCGAAATTGCCGCCCGGCTGCGACAGCATCGGGCAGATCGACTCGCCGACCGACATCGCGTTTCCGGGCTCGCCGAAGTCGATGCCGGCGTGGTTGAGCGCGTCGATGAAGTCGTCGCCGTGGTCCGCCTCGGCCGGCGCGGCGAACGCGGACGCGATGGTCAGCAGGCCGGCGGCCGCGGCCAGCAGGCGAATGGTGAAGGGCTGATGACGGAAACCCCAGATCCATTGATGAGTTCGTGCAAGTGCCTTCACGCCAGCCTCCCCGTCCGCCATGGAGTGCGTCTGAGGCACTCGAATCACGCCTACGAACTCTGATCCATCACTGTCACGTTTGCAACACGGTGGGGTAAAGGTTCGCACAATAAGCGTTTCGGGAGGCCGCCGCTTCCGCGGCGTCGGTTATTACCCGGCCCGATTGCGCAAGACCGGGCGGCGGATCGACGCCACACTGTGATGTCAACACGGGCGCCGGCACCGCAGATCGGGGCGGGAGATGAACCAGAATCCGGCCCATGACGAGACGTCCGCCCAACCATGAGATCTCGCGTCAGACGTTTCTTCGCGGCGCCGTAACCTTGGCCACCGGGGCGGTGTTCGGCGCCGCGCCCGCGGCCGCGGATCCCGCCGCCGGCTGGGGCGGCCTGGCCTCGTCGATCGGTGGCAGCGTGCTGTTGCCGGCCAACGGCGCCCAATTCGCCACTGGCAAACAGGTTTTCAACTCCTTCTACAACAATTCGAATCCCGCTGCGGTGGTGCGGGTTTCGTCACAAGCCGACGTGCAGAAGGCGGTCGCGTTCGCCAAGGCCAATAACCTCAAGATCGCACCGCGCGGCGGTGGACATTCGTATGTCGGCGCGTCCAGCTCCAACGGCACCATGGTGCTCGACCTGCGCGGCCTGCCCGGCGGGGCGAACTTCGACGGCAACAACGTCACGGTGACCCCTGCGACCAATCTGTATGCGGTGCACCAGGCCCTGGCCGGCGCCGGCCGCGCGGTTCCTGTCGGTACCTGCCCGACGGTCGGCATGGCGGGACTCGCACTGGGCGGCGGCGTGGGGCCCGACGCCCGACGCGGCGGGCTCACCTGCGATGCGCTGCAGTCCGCGACCGTGGTGCTGCCCAGCGGCGATGTGGTCACCGCGTCGGCCAACGACAACCCGGATCTGTTCTGGGCGTTGCGCGGTGGCGGGGGAGGCAATTTCGGGGTGACAACGTCGATGACGTTCGCGACCTTCGCCACCGCCGACAGCGACCTGGTGCGGCTGGATTTCCCGCCGGCCTCGGCCGTGCAGGTGCTCACCGGCTGGCAGTCGTGGCTGGCGGGCGCCGACCGGAACACGTGGGGGATGGTCGATCTGTCGGTCGGCTCGGCGCAGGCGAATTGCCATGTGCTGGCGATCTCCCCGGCCGGTACCGGATCTGGGGTGGCCGACGCCCTCAAGTCGGCGGTCGGGCTGGCGCCCAGCACCGTGACCAACAAGACGCTGCACCACATGGATCTGGTCAATTATCTGGCCGGGGGCGGCTCGACCAGCCCGGCGCGTGGTTTTGTGGCCGGCTCCGATGTGATTGGGCCGATGACTTCGGCTGCGGCCCATGCCATTGCGACCGCGGCCGGGCAGTGGCCGGCTTCCGGTGCCGGGCAGGCCTCGGTGCTGATCGATCCGCTGGGTGGCGCGGTGGCCGACGTGGCCCCGGGCGACACCGCGTTTCCGTGGCGCAATCAGTCGGCGGTGGTGCAGTGGTATGTCGAGCCCGCCGCCGGCCAGGTGGCCGCGGCCGGCACCTGGCTGGGCGCCGCACACCAGGCGGTGCAACAGTTCTCGGTCGGCGGCTACGTCAATTACCTGGAGGCCAACACGGCGCCCGCGCGCTACTACGGCTCGAACCTGTCGCGGTTGACCACCATCCGGCAGAAGTACGACCCCAACCGGACCATGTTCTCGGGGCTGAATTTTTAGCGAAATCAATTGCGCGAGTGTGAATCTATGGCGGTTCGTACGCCGATATTTGTCGGCTGGTGCGGCTAGTTTCGGGGTGTGAGTTCACGTGATCAGCAAGATGTCGATGCGGTGTTCGACGCGCTCGATGCCGCGTGGGATCGAGCCTGCGCGCTGAACTTCGACGCGCTCAACCCGCAGCAACAGCTGGCGGTGTTGCGGCGCTGCGAAAGGCAGCGCCGGCGCATCCCGGCCGTCGAACATCCGCTGATCAATTCCCTTGCCCGCCAAGCTCCCTCCCTAGAACTGGGCGGTTCACTGGTCCATGCCATCACCGAGGCCACACTGATCAGCCGCACCGAAGCCGCCCGGCGCATCAACGAGGCACGCGACCTGGGCCCGCGCCACGGCCTGACCGGCGAACCGCTGCCACCGCTGCTGACCGCCACCGCCGCCGCCCAACGCGACGGCGCACTGGGGCCTGGCCAGGTGGCGGTGATCCGCAAGTTCTACCACCAGCTGCCCGGTTGGGTCGACGCCGCGAGCCGCGAGCAGGCCGAAGCCCGGTTAGTCAAGGAGGGCAGCCGGTTTCGGCCCGAGCAACTCGACAAGCTGGCCGCCACCCTGGCCGACTGCCTCAACCCCGACGGCACCTACCGCGACGAGGACCGGGCCCGCCGTCGCGGCCTGACGCTGGGCAACCAACAGGCCGACGGCATGTCGGCGCTGCGCGGCTGGCTGACGCCCGAAGCACGTGCCACGCTGGAAGCCGTCTTGGCCAAACTCGCCGCCCCCGGCATGTGCAACCCTCTCGACGACACCCCGTGCGTGGACGGTGCACCCACCCAGGACGCCATCGAGCACGACCCGAGGTCGGCCAGCCAACGCAACCACGACGGACTCAACGCTGCTCTGCGCGCGATGTTGGCCTCCGGAAAGCTGGGTCAGCACAACGGGTTACCGGCCTCCATCGTCGTCACCACGCTGGCCGAGCTGGAAGCGGCCGCCGGGCGCGGGCTAACCGGTGGCGGCACCCTCCTGCCGATGAGCGACGTGATCCGCCTGGCCCGCCACGCCCGTCACTACCTGGCCATCTTCGACCAAGGCAAAGCGCTGGCGCTATACCACACCAAGCGCCTGGCCTCACCAGGGCAGCGAATCGTGTTGTACGGCAAGGACCGTGGTTGTAGCGCCCCTGGCTGCACCGTGCCCGGCTACTACTGCGAAGTCCATCATGTCACCGACTACGCCACCTGCCACACCACCGACGTCAACGACCTCACCTTCGCCTGCGGCCCGCATCATCGCCTGCTGCGACCCGGCGGCTGGACCACCCGCAAAAACACCCGAGCCGACACCGAATGGCAACCGCCCCAACACCTCGACCGTGGCCAACCCCGCACCAACACCTTCCACCACCCGGAAAAACTGCTGAACGACGGGGATGACGATGAGTGGTAACTCGCCGCTATAGCCCAAGCAGACGGTTGCGCTGTTCGATGTATTGCTCGTCGGATATCAACCCCTCGTCACGCAGCCTGGCGAACTCGCGGATCTCGGCGGCAATCCCCGTCACCCCGGTAACCCCCGGTTTCCGAATCACGTTGTGGTGCAGCGGATCGTCCCTTGGGTCTCAGGCACGCTGCTTCATGCCGACTTTACCGTCCGGCCTCCGCCGAGGCGCTCGTCAGCGGGAGGCGCCTCATCGGCCACCGGCTCCCCGGACGGCCGCCCCTTGCGCAGGGTGGCCAGCAGTTCTCGGTATGGACCTACGAGATAGACGGTGTCGCCGGCGCAGAGCCGGGCGTCGCGGCGTGGGTGCAGCTGGACGGGCGCGTCCTCCCGCGTTATTGCGATGACACGGGTTTGTGTCGACACCTCGAACATCTGCATGCCGTCGAGTTCACTGCCCGGCTGCACATGCATTCCGCCGACCAAAAAATATCGGTTGCCGACCGAAAACGTACCCAGCACCTGCAGGCCCAGCGCGGCTCCGACGAACCACGGCGCGGCCAGCGCCACGGTGGACCGGACATTTTCAAATCCGAAACGGTGGGCAACCGCGGATCCCAAGTCGTGGTCGTACACCCGCATCACCAGCGGGACCTCGCTCCAGCGGCTGTTGCCGACGGCTTCGACGGCTTGCGAACCCAACATTTCGCGAAGCACGATCCCGGTTTCGATGTTGATCATGTCGTCGCTGGTCAGCACGGCTACCGCGCGGGCTTTGTCCACCCGGGCCGCTTCCAGCGTCGGGCGCAACGTCGCGTCCCCGAAGATCACCGGTACGTCGAGCTCAGCCGTGGTCGAGAGGAAGGGGTTGCCCTGGTCGCGTTCGATCACCGCGACGTCATATCCGGCTTTGGCCAGGTCGGTGACGACCCGCACGCCGAGCGCGCTCAACCCGACGACGATGATGTGGTTGCGCAGGTGACGAGCCCGCGGTCGCGCGGACAAAAGCAGGAACCGCCGCGACAGCAGCACGTCGGCGATGAAGGCGACCAGCAGGGCGGTGGTGGTGACGCCACCCACCATCAGGACCGCGGCATACAGCCGCAACCACGTCGGCTGCTTGGCAAAGCTGAAGTCGCCGTAGCCGGTCGTCGTGATGGTCTCCATGGTGAAGTAGAACGCGTCGGTCCAAGACATCCCCGGGTGCGTGTACGCGAGGTGCAGCAACATTGTCGAGGCGACGATCAGGCAAGCCAGGGCGGTGAGCAATGGATAGAACGCAGGACTGACTTCCCTCGGCAGGGCGCGCACGGCGTAGGAGATGCGGCGCAATCGGGACTGCCGCGCGCGCATTCTGTCCAGACGCGGCAGGCTGACGCCGTGGGTAGCCGATTCCTCGGTGGTGCCGATCATCGTGGTCCAGTCCCCGGCGCTCACCCACACATCGCGTCCTGGACATGCCACTACCTCGTCGGGATTGCGGGTGTTCCCACCCTTGACCATCGCTACCGGCGCAAGGTCGCCATAAACCTCGCGTAACGTGCCGTCGAACGGCGCCTCGGCGCCGAACACCACGAACTCGATGCCGGCCGCCTCGAAAGGGTGGGTGGTGCGGGCCAAACACGCCTCGACGATCGACGGCGCTGCAAGCTCGGCGACGCCGAGGACCGTACTGGGTCCGTCATCGTCGGCAACCGCCTCCCGCAGCACGTCATTGGCAATCCGGGCCACGATGCGGATATCGGGGTTGGACTTACGCGCGATCAGAGCGATTTCGAGGTTGACCGCGTCGTCAACGCCGGCGCAGACGACGGCCGCGGCGCGGGCGAGCCCGGCCTTGGCCAGTTCGGTCTTGAGGCGGGTGCCGGCGAGGTCAGAATCGAAGAGTCTGGCGACGTTGGCGCCCGCTTGTTTCAACTCGTCGACGATCGTCGTCGCCAGCGCGTCATCACCACTGACGATGATGCACTGGCTCATCGAAGCTACTCCTCATCTGGAAAATGCAGTGATTGCTGGTGGAGAGCTCTGCGCTCGAGTCGGTACCTTCCGACCCCTGGGCGCCGCGAAATCGCCTCTGGCATAACCACACACCTTGCCGACACTGCCGTCACTCGAATACCGCTCGCTACTTCATGGGAAATGAGATGGCGACGGTCTTTACGGAATACTAACAGCAGATTCGCCGCTATCGCCAAGGCTCGAGGTGTGTCCTACCGCTTTAGCTGCGGTTTCGTCGACGGCAGCCATGCTGGAACCTCTTGGGGCAAAGCATAACTCGAATATTTACAACCTCTATTTGTGTTAAATATCAGCGGCGCTGAATTCGTCGTGGTCCAGGCTGTTGTGGGCAAGCGGGCGTTGGGAACGACTAAAGATATTGCGCCGCAGTAAACTAGGACACCTTGAATTATTGCTAGGCCGCTTAGGCCCGTTCATGGCGCCGCTGAGGGCATATGCCCAGCATAGCGACCAGATAAGAGGTGCTAAGTGGCTTCTGTCACAACAACATTGGAGTGCTCTGGCCGTTGCGGGCACTGCACATTGTTACGAACAAATCAACTAACCTGGGAATGTCCTGCCAATATTGCTGGCAGTTTGCTGTTTCTGGTAACTCGTGGCGGCATGGGGAAGTTAGCAGCCGCTAGGCTTTCGGCGGACTTCATTCATTGATCTTTTGTACATCCCCAGGGTAAGGAATATGGGCGTGTCTTCTTTGACTGACGCAAAGGCCCACGAGCACAGGGCATGGTCGTCTTTTTCTGACGTATGCAAACGCGGCTTCCTCGGAAAGCCATTGATCTCTTCCCAGCTCGAGCACGAGAAATTGTCGAACCCCGTCGCGCTCGGGGTGCTGTCACCGGACGCGATCTCGTCGACCGCCTACGGCTCCGAGCAGATCATGATCGAACTACTGCCGGCCGCGGGGATGGCAGCGTTCGCATTGTTGCTTCCGATCACCGGGGTCATCCTGCTGATTCTGGTGCTGGTGGCGGCGTCGTATCGCCAGGTCGTCATGGTCTATACGCGCTCCGGTGGATCGTACGTGGTGGCACGGGAGAACTTCGGCCCGCGGGTGGCGCAGGTCGCCGCCGCGGCGCTGCTGATCGACTACGTGGTGACGGTCGCGGTGCAATGTGCGGCCGGAACGGTCGCGGTGGCTTCGGCGGTACCCGTCCTGGGTCCCTACAGCCTGGAGATCACCGTCGGAATGGTGCTGCTGATGTGCTTCGCGAACCTGCGCGGACTGCGGGAAGCCGGGGCGCGTTTCGCGCTGCCCACCTACGCCTTCGTGGTCATGGTTTCGCTGACGATCGTCGTCGGGGTTGTCCGTGAATTGTGCGGCAACCTGCCGAAATACGATCCCGAGCACATCGCCGGAGCGGTTCCTGTCCATCACGGCGGCGGCCTGATCATGGGCGCGACGGTGCTGATTGTGCTGCGCGCCTTCGCCAACGGTGGGTCGTCACTGACCGGCGTGGAGGCTATCTCCAACACGGTCACCGCATTCCGCAAGCCCGAAGGCCTCAACGCGCGCCGGGTCATGACCGTGATGGCCTGCATCCTCGGATTCCTGCTGGCGGGCGTGGCCTGGCTGACTCACGTCACCCACGCCGTACCGTATGCCGACGGATACCCGTCGATGTTGTCCGAGATCGCCCGGGCAGTGTTCGGCCACGGGGTGATCGGCAACATCCTGTACATCCTCGTTCAGGTGTCGACCGCCGCCATCCTCTACACCGGCGGAAACACCAGCTTCAACGGCTTTCCCGCGTTGGCGAGTTTCGTTGCCGGGGACCGCTTTCTGCCGCGCCCACTGATGAAACGGGGCCATCGCCTGGTGTTCTCCAATGGCATCCTCGCCCTGACCGCGTTGTCGGTGGCGCTGCTGGTCATCACCGGGGGCTCGGTCGACGCGCTGGTGCCGTTCTACGCGATTGGTGTGTTCACCGGATTCTCGATGGCCGGCTACGGCATGACCAAGCATTATCTGACCAAACGCGGCCCAGGCTGGCGGCGCAGCGTTGTGATCAACATGTCGGCGGGGATTTTGTCGACGATCGTGGTGGGCATCTTTGCGGTCGCGAAGTTCACCGAAGGTGCCTGGCTGATCGTCGTCGTCTTTCCGCTGCTGGTGCTGGCACTGATGCGGCTCAACCGCCAATACCGCGCCGAGGCTTCGGTTCTGGAGATGTCGCGGACAGAACTTCCCGTTCTGGGCCGCTACACCCAGCACCGGGTCTTTGTCCTGGTTGATTCCATCGACCTCGCCGAGGTCGAGGCGTTGCGGTACGCACACGGGTTACACGCCGACGAACTCACCGTTGTGCATTTCGTGATCGACGCCGACCACGCTGCCCGGTTGCAACAGCGCTGGGACGTCTTCGAACACGACACCCCGCTGCGGCTGGTCGACTGCCCGGATCGTCACCTGAGCAGAGCCGCACACGAGTTGGTGTTGCGGGTGCTCGCCGACCATCCGGATACCAAGGTGACGGTGCTTCTGCCACGCCGAACGTATTCGCCGCTCATCGGCCGGCTGTTGCACGACCGGACGGCGGACAAGATCGCCCGCGCGGTCAGCCGGATTCCGGGTGCGGCCGCGCAGATCGTGCCTTATGACATCGAGTCCCGTATCTCAGAGGTCATGCGCGCCTGACGGCGCGCTCGCGGCCCGAACCGAGATGGGCCGGCCCCTGCAGTCAAATCGATTGAGAGTCTTCGAGGAAGGGCTACTGTGACGCAACCGAACGGGGGAATACCGCTTTCCTTCACGGACAAGTGCAAGCGGCTCTTTCTGGGAAAGCCGCTGACCACCGATCAGCTGGATGCCGAGAAGCTGTCGAATCCTGTTGCGCTCGGGGCACTTGCACCCGACGCGATCTCGTCGACCGCCTACGGTCCCGAGCAGATCATGGTCGAACTGCTGCCGGCGGCGGGGATGGCCGCGTTCGCGTTGTTGCTCCCGATCACCGGAGTGATCCTGGTGGTTCTGGCACTGGTGTCCGTGTCGTACCGGCAGGTGGTGATGGCCTACATGCGGACCGGCGGGTCGTACATGGTGGCGCGGGAGAACTTCGGCCCGCGGATCGCGCAGGTCGCCGCCGCGGCGCTGCTGATCGACTACGTGGTCACTGTGGCGGTGCAGCCCGCCGCCGCGACGGTGGCGGTGGTCTCGGCGATCCCGTCCCTTCGCCCTTATCACCTGGAAATCACGATAGCCGCCGTGTTGTTGATCTGCCTGATGAACCTGCGCGGGCTGCGGCGGTCCGGCCGGATGTTCGCGGTCACGACCTACGCCTTCGTCGGCATGATCACGGCGACGATTCTGACCGGCTTTGTACGTGAAATGTTTTGGGGCCTACCGAAATACGATCCGCAACACATCGTCGGAGCGGTGCCCGTCCATCAAGGCGGCGGACTGGTGATGGGCGCGACCGTCCTGATTGTGTTGCGCGCCTTCGCCAACGGGGGAACCTCGCTGACCGGCATCGAAGCGGTGTCCAACACCATCAGCGTCTTTCAGAAGCCCGAGGGCGTGAACGCCCGCCGAGTGCTCACGGTGATGGCTTGCATGCTCGGGTTCTTACTGGCCGGTGTCGCCTGGCTGGCGCACGTCACCCATGCGGTCCCCTACCTCGATGAATATCCGTCCATGTTGTCGGAGATCACCCGCGCCGTTTTCGGCGACGGGGTGCTCGGCAAAATTCTGTACTTCATGGTGCAGGCTTCGACGGCGGCGATCCTGTTCACCGGTTGCAACACCAGCTTCAATGGTTTTCCCGCGTTGGCCAGTTTCGTTGCGGAGGATCGTTTCCTGCCGCGGCCCCTGACCAAGCGTGGCCACCGTCTGGTGTTCTCCAATGGCATCCTGACTCTCACCGCGCTCGCGGTGACACTGCTGCTCATCACCGAGGCAAAGGTGAGCGCGCTGGTGCCGTTCTTCGCGATCGGTGTGTTCACCGCCTTCGCGATGGCCGGCTACGGCATGGCCAAGCACCATGGGACCCGCCGCGGCCCGGGCTGGCGGCTCAAGGTGGCGGTGAACTTGGCCGCCGGAATCATGTCGACGATCGTGGTCGGCATCTTCGTGGTGGCCAAGTTCACCGAAGGTGCCTGGCTCATCGTCATCATCTTCCCGGTGCTGGTGTTCGCGCTGATGCGACTCAACAAGAAGTACCGGGACGAGGCCTCCGTGCTCGAGCTGTCGCGCACCGAAAAGGTTGACCTGGCCCGGCACCCGCGGCTTCAGGTGCTGGTATTCGTGGACACGATCGACCTCGCAGAGATCGAGGCCGTGCGTCTGGGAAACGGGCTGCATGCCGACGAGCTCACCGCGGTGCACTTTGTGATCGACGCCGACCACGCGATGGAGCTGCGGGAACGCTGGGATCGCTTCGAACACGACACCCCGCTATGGCTGATCAACTGCCCGGATCGTCATCTGAGCCGGGCGGCGCACGAGTTGGTGGTGCGGGTACTCAAAGACCATCCGGACACCAGGGTGACGGTGCTGTTGCCCCGCCGGACGTATTCGCCGTTATTGGGTCGGCTGCTGCACGACCGCACCGCCGACAGGATGTCCCGCGCGGTGAGCCGGATCCGCAACGCCACCGCGATCATCGTGCCCTACGACATCGAATCGCGGATCGCGCGGGTTGCGCCCGACGGGTTTGAGCTCGGGACGGCCCGGGACGTCGAAGAGGTCGAGACGCCTATATCGAGCTTCGTGGGCGACTGACCCGTCAAACCGCTACCCGGTCAGCGTCGCCCTGGTGCACACGGTGACATAGGGCAGCGCCAGGCCCGTCGAATTCGCCAGCGCCGGATGGGTGGCCAGCAATTGGCGCACCTGGTCGAGGGTCTGGGTGAGGACCTCGGCCGGCGAGGTGATGCAGTAGCTGCGCGACGCGACGAGGTCGATCAATGCTTGCGGCGTAAGGTAACTCGTCCACTCGACCCGATGGTGCGCCAGGTCGGTGAACGGCTCGGGCAGCGTCACCTGGGTGCGGCGGCCGTCACCGTCGCTGCCGATGATCTGGCCCAATTCACGCACCCAGCCGAGCCGTTCGTCGCGGGTGTTCCACACCAGGCCCAGCCGCCCACCGGGCCGCAGCACCCGGGCCACTTCCGGCAGGGCGCGCTGCGGGTCGAACCAATGCCAGGCCTGCGCAACCAGCACCACGTCGACACTGTTGTCCTGCAACGGAATCTCTTCCGCGGTGCCCAGCAGCGCCCGGGTCTCCGGCAGCGACGTGCGCAACACCTCCAGCATGTCCTGAATCGGGTCGACGGCCACCACGTCCAGGCCGCGCTCCACCAGCCGGGTGGTCAGCTTGCCGGTGCCGGCACCCAGGTCGAGCACCTGGCGGGCGCCGACGGGCAACAGCCAGTCGATCGCTTCCGGGGGATAGGAGGGGCGCCCACGCTCGTAGGCCGCGGCCGCCGAGCCGAACGAGAGGGAGCGGTCGCGCCGCGAGCGGGTCATGCGTTAAGACGCGCCTTCCCTGGTGTCCGATTCGGCCAGCGCCAGTGTCTTACGGATCATTTCGCCGACGGCGTCGGTCTCCACCAGGAATCCGTCGTGCCCGCACAGGGAGTCCACCACCTGCAGGTCGGTGCAGCCAGGCAGCTGCTCGGCCAGCTCCTGCTGCAGGCGCAGCGGATAAAGCCGGTCGGAGGTGATGCCGCCGACCACCACCGGAACCGGGCAGTCGCCCAACGCTTTACGCACCCCGCCGCGGGCCCGGCCGACGTCGTGACTGTTCAGCGCCTCGGTCAGCACCACGTAGCTGCCCGCGTCGAAACGCTCCAGCAGCTTGTTGCCCTGGTACTCCAGATAGCTCTGCACCGCGTAGCGGCCGCCTCCAAATGGGGGGATCGGATCCTCGCCGGTTTGCCCGTCGTTGCCGAACCGGGTGTCGAGCTCGACCTCACCGCGATAGGTCAGATGCGCGAAGCGGCGGGCGATCGCCAGCCCGGTATCCGGCGCCAGCCCGGTGTCGTGATAGTCGCCGCCCTGCCAGTTCGGGTCGGCCTTGATCGCCGCGATCTGGGTGGACTGCGTGCCGATCTGATCGGCGGTGGCGCGCGCGCCCACCGCGAGCAGCAGCCCGGCCCGGACCCGGTCCGGGTGACCGACGATCCACTCCAAAGCCCTTGCGCCACCCATGGATCCGCCGACCACCGCGGCGACCCGTTCGATCCCCAGCGCGGTCAGCGCGGCGATGTCGGCCTCCACCTGGTCGCGAATCGTAATGCGGGGAAACCTTGAGCCCCAAGGCTTTCCGTCCCGGGTCCGCGAGCTGGGCCCGGTGGAGCCGCGGCAACCGCCCAGCACATTGGTGGCCAGCGCGCACCAGCGGTCGGTGTCGATCGGCGCGCCCGGCCCGACCATCCCGTCCCACCAGCCACCGGTGGGATGCCCGGGCCCGGCGGGCCCGGTGATGTGCGAGTCGCCGGTCAGCGCGTGCAGCACCACCACCACGTTGTCGCGCGTCGGCGACAGCTCGCCCCAGCGCTGGATGGCGATGTGCACGTCGTCGATGACCGCGCCGCTCTCGGTGGTCAGCGAGCCGATGTGGACGAAGCCGATTTCGCCTTCGTCGGGCAGCGTCTGGGTCGGGACGTCGGAGATCGTCATCGCCGGGCTCCTTAGAACGCCGCCACGGCCTGCGGATCGGTGCCGGACGCCCCCGCGGTCGCACCGAATTTGCTGGCCGCCGCGAAGCCGAGCTCCAGGTCGGCCAGGATGTCGTCGATGCCCTCGATGCCCACGGCCAGGCGCACCAGCCCCGGGCTGACCCCGGTGCTCAGCTGTTCCTGCTCGGACAGCTGGGCGTGCGTGGTGGACGCCGGGTGGATCACCAGGGAGCGCACGTCGCCGATGTTGGCGACGTGGCTGTGCAGCTGCAGCGCGTTCACGAACGCCTTGCCGGCCTCCACGCCGCCGGCCAGCTCGAACGCCAGCACAGCCCCGGTTCCCTTGGGCGCCAGCTTCTTTGCCCGCTCATGCCATGGCGAGCCGGGCAGGCCCGCGTAGTTCACCGACAGCACGCCGTCATGGTCGGCCAGGTACTCGGCTACCCGCTGCGCGTTGGCGACGTGGCGCTCCATGCGCAGGCTCAGGGTCTCGATGCCCTGCGCGACCAGGAACGCGTTGAACGGGGACGCGGCCGAACCGAGGTCGCGCAGCAGTTGCACGCGCGCCTTGAGCGCATAGGCCGGCGGGCCGAGCTCGGCGAACACCACGCCGTGGTAGCTCGGGTCGGGGGTGGTGAATCCGGGGAAGCGGCCCTGCGTCCAGTCGAAGGTGCCGCCGTCGACGATGACCCCGGCGATCGCCGAGCCGTGGCCGCCGAGGTACTTGGTGGCCGAGTGCACCACGATGTCGGCGCCGTGGGAGAACGGCTGAATCAGATAGGGCGTGGCGATGGTGTTGTCGACGATCAGCGGGACGCCGTTGGCGTGCGCAACCCCGGCGACCCCGGGGATGTCGAGGATGTCGATCTGCGGGTTGGAGATGGTCTCGCCGAAGAAGGCCTTGGTGTTCGGCCGCACCGCGGCCTGCCACGAATCGAGGTCGTCGGGGTCCGCCACGAAGGTGACGTCGATGCCGAGCTTGGCCAGCGAATAGTGGAACAGGTTGTACGTCCCGCCGTAGAGCCGCGGGCTGGAGACGATGTGATCTCCAGCACATGCCAGGTTCAATATGGCGAAGGTCTCAGCCGCCTGTCCCGAGCTCAGGAACAGCGCGGCCACCCCGCCCTCGAGCGCGGCAACGCGCTGCTCGACCACATCGGTGGTCGGATTGCCGATCCGGGTGTAGATGTTGCCCGGCACTTCCAGCCCGAACAGGGCCGCGGCGTGGGTGGTGTCGTCGAAGGTGTACGACGTGGTCTGGTAGATCGGCAGGGCGCGGGCGTTGGTGGCCGGGTCCGGGCGCTGACCTGCGTGCACCTGCTTGGTCTCGAACGACCAATGTGCGGTCGGATCGGCTTCGTGATCGGTTTCGTGATCGGAATTGGCGGGGCTCACGGGGTTGCTTTCTGCTGGTAGGGGAAGTCTGCCTGGGACGGCCGGGACGCACGACGGGGCGTCAACCGGCGCGGCCGACTAGCAGCGAAACACGATGAGGCGCGGATGGGCGACAAGATGGCACATCACGTTTCCCTGTCTACTCAGGGGCCCGTCATGGCGGACCCGCGCTTGCCGGATAGCCGGTTCGTGTGGCTACTCAACCTGGTCATCACCCGGGGCACCCCACCGCGGTTGGAGGGTTGCCGGCCAGCAAGCCGGGGCTTGATGCTGGCGCTCATGACCAATACAAAGACTATCTTACTGTGCCGAGTCGGTGCCAACTATCGCGGTGCACGTGCAGGTCGACGGCTGTCCAAACTCCCTTGCTACCGTGGCAGTCATAACGCTGAGCCCCCCAAAACTTTCCACCCATCATTGACGCCGGGAGAGGGACCGTGAGCGCCGAACAGCCGACCGTCATCTACACACTGACCGACGAAGCGCCGCTGCTGGCGACTTACGCGTTCCTGCCTATCGTGCGCGCCTTCGCCGAACCGGCGGGCATCGAGATCAAGACCAGTGACATCTCCGTGGCCGCCCGGATTCTGGCCGAGTTCCCCGATGATCTGACCGAAGAGCAGCGGGTTCCGGACAACTTGGGCGAGCTTGGGCGGCTGACCGAGCTGCCCGACACCAACATCATCAAGCTGCCGAACATCAGCGCCTCGGTCCCGCAGCTGATCGCCGCCGTCAAGGAGCTGCAGGGCAAGGGATACAAGATTCCGGACTATCCGCAGAGTCCAAAGACGGACGAGGACAAGCAGATCCGTGCGCGTTACGCCAAATGCCTTGGCAGCGCAGTCAATCCGGTGCTGCGACAGGGCAACTCGGACAGGCGTGCACCCCAGGCCGTCAAGGAGTACGCCCGCAGGCACCCGCACAGCATGGCGGACTGGTCGCCGGCCTCGCGCACACACGTCGCGACCATGCGGCACGGCGACTTCTACCACGGCGAGAAGTCGATGACGCTGGACCACGCCCGCAACGTGAAGATGGTGCTGGAGACCAAGAGCGGCGAGACCCTCGAGCTGAAGCCCAAGGTCGAGCTGCGCGACGGCGACGTCATCGATTCCATGTTCATGAGCAAGAAGGCCCTCGTCGAGTTCTACGAGGAGCAGATGCAGGACGCCTACGAGACCGGCGTGATGTTCTCACTGCACGTCAAGGCGACGATGATGAAGGTGTCGCACCCCATCGTCTTCGGCCACGCGGTCAAGGTCTTCTACAAGGACGCCTTCGCCAAGCACCAGGAGCTCTTCGACGAGCTCGGCGTCGACGTCAACAACGGACTGGTCGATCTGTACAACAAGATCGAGTCGCTGCCCGCGTCCCAGCACGAAGAGATCATCCGCGACCTGCACGCCTGCCACGAGCACCGCCCCGAGCTGGCCATGGTCGATTCGGCCAAGGGCATCACCAACTTTCATTCGCCCAGCGACGTGATCGTGGATGCGTCGATGCCGGCGATGATCCGCGCGGGCGGCAAGATGTGGGGCGCCGACGGGCGGCAGAAGGACACCAAGGCCGTCAACCCGGAGTCCACGTTCTCCCGCATTTATCAAGAGATCATCAACTTCTGCAAGACCCACGGTCAGTTCGACCCGAGGACGATGGGCACTGTGCCCAACGTCGGCCTGATGGCGCAGCAGGCCGAGGAATACGGCTCGCACGACAAGACTTTCGAGATCCCCGAGGGCGGTGTCGCCAACATCGTCGACCTCGACACCGGGGAGGTCCTGCTGACCCAGAACGTGGAGGAGGGCGACATCTGGCGGATGCCCATCGTCACGGACGCGGCGATCCGCGATTGGGTCAAGCTGGCCGTCACCCGCGCGCGAAACTCCGGCATGACCGTGGTGTTCTGGCTGGACACCGAACGCCCGCACGAGGTCGAGCTGCGCAAGAAGGTCAAGGCGTACCTGAAGGAACACGACACCGAGGGCCTGGAGATCCAGATCATGCCGCAGGTGTGGGCCATGCGGTACACGATCGAGCGCGCGATGCGCGGGCAGGACACCATCGCCGCGACCGGAAACATCCTGCGCGACTACCTCACCGACCTGTTCCCCATCCTGGAGCTGGGTACCAGCGCCAAGATGCTGTCCATCGTGCCGCTGATGGCCGGCGGCGGGATGTACGAAACGGGGGCGGGCGGTTCGGCGCCCAAGCATGTGCATCAGCTGGTCGAGGAGAACCATCTGCGCTGGGATTCCCTGGGTGAATTCCTGGCTCTCGGAGCGTGTTTCGAAGACATCGGCATCAAGACGGACAACAAGCGCGCCAAGCTGCTGGGCAAGACGCTGGACGCCGCGATCGGCAAGCTGCTGGAGAACAACAAGAGCCCGTCGCGCAAGACCGGTGAGCTCGACAACCGCGGCAGCCAGTTCTATCTGGCGCTGTACTGGGCGCAGGAACTCGCGCAATCCGACGACGACGAGCTGCGCAAGCACTTCGCGGCGCTGGCCGACGCGTTGGGCGAGAACGAAGAGACCATCGTGTCCGAATTGGCCGAGGCGCAGGGCGAGCCGGTCGACATCGGCGGCTACTACCAGCCGGACACCGAGAAGACCACGGCGATCATGCGGCCGAGCAAGACATTCAATGAGGCGCTAGCGGCTTCGACAGGCTAGGGCCGCAAGCGGGAAAGCCGGACTCGAGATGGCAGGCGAAACCAAGATCAAGGTCAAGGGCCGGGTCGTTGAGCTCGACGGCGACGAAATGACCCGCGTGATCTGGAGGTTTATCAAGGAACTGCTGATCTTGCCGCACCTCGATATCGATCTGGACTACTACGACCTGGGCATCGAGCACCGCGACCGCACCGACGACCAGGTGACCATCGAAGCGGCCTATGCCATCAAGAAACACGGTGTCGGCGTCAAGTGCGCGACCATCACCCCCGACGAGGCGCGCGTCCAGGAGTTCAATCTCAAGAAGATGTGGCTCTCGCCGAACGGGACGATCCGAAACATCTTGGGCGGCACCATCTTCCGCGAGCCCATCGTGATCTCGAACGTGCCGCGGCTGGTGCCGGGCTGGACCAAGCCGATCGTCATCGGCCGCCACGCCTTCGGTGATCAGTACCGGTCGACCAACTTCAAGGTCGACAAACCCGGAACGGTGGCGATCACTTTCACCCCCACCGACGGCAGCGAGCCGATGGTGCACGAGGTGGTGTCCATCCCCGAAGACGGCGGCGTCGTGATGGGGATGTACAACTTCAAGGACTCCATCCGGGACTTCGCCCGCGCATCGCTGAAGTACGGGCTGAACGCCAAATGGCCGGTGTACCTGTCCACCAAGAACACCATCCTCAAGGCCTACGACGGCATGTTCAAAGACGAATTCCAGCGCGTCTACGACGAGGAGTTCGCCGATCAGTTCGAGGCCGAGGGGCTGACCTACGAGCACCGGTTGATCGACGACATGGTCGCGGCCTGCCTGAAGTGGGAGGGCGGCTACGTGTGGGCCTGCAAGAATTACGACGGCGACGTCCAGTCAGACCTTGTCGCGCAGGGCTACGGCTCACTGGGGCTGATGACGTCCGTGCTGATGACCGCCGACGGCAAGACGGTCGAGGCCGAAGCTGCGCACGGCACCGTCACCCGGCACTTCCGTCAGTATCAGGCCGGCAAGCCGACCTCGACCAACCCGATCGCCTCGATCTTCGCCTGGACGCGCGGACTGGCTCACCGCGGCAAGCTGGACAACACCCCCGAGGTGACCGGGTTCGCGCAGACGTTGGAGAACGTGGTGGTGTCCACGGTCGAGAGCGGCAAGATGACCAAGGATCTGGCCATCCTGATCGGGCCCGACCAGAAGTGGCAGCAGAGCGAGGATTTCCTCAACTCGATCGCGGAGAACCTGGAGAAACGGCTGGCTAACTAGCCGGTGGCCGTTGCCGGTCGGCGCCGCCCGCGCACTCGTCGATGAAGTCGGCGATGGCCGCGGTGACCCGCTCGGGCGCCTCGAACATCGGCACGTGCCCGACGCCGTCGAGCTCGGTGATCCTCGTCCCGGGCGGCAGGTAGTCGGTGAAATGCCGGCTGAACCGCCGCGGCGGCACCACCCGGTCCTTCTCGCACAGCACCAGCTGGACCGGCACCGCGGTCTGCGCCAGCTCCAGCAGCCCGGGCTGCAGCAGCGACTTGACCAGCAGCTGGAAGTAGGCCGGGCAGTGCGCGGCGTCGTCGACCACGCCGCACAGCTGTTGCTCGCTGACCCCATCCGGCCTCGCGCTCAGCGGCAGGGTGGCCAGCCGCCGGCTCAGCGGCAGCCGCAGCGTGCGCTGGCCGAACAGCCGGGCCAGCAACAGCACGGGCATGCCGGCGATGAATTTGCTGATGACCTCGAACTTCACCGGGCTCCACCGCGTCCAGCCGCCCGCGGCGCCGATGCCGGTCACACTGCGTGCGCGCCCGCGCCGCTCCAGCTCGAAGGCGACCCAGCCGCCCAGCGAGTTGCCCACCATGTGGGCGGTTTCCCAGCCGAGCTGGTCGAGCTGACGCTCGACGTGGTCGGCCAGCACCGATGAGCTCAGCAGCCAGGTGCCCGCGTACGGCCCGCCGTTGTGGCCGGCCATAGTGGGCGCGAAGACCTCGAAGCGGCCGGTTTCGGCCAGCCGCGGCGCCACCGGCTCCCACACCGTCTGCGACATCAGGAAGCCGTGCAGCATCAAGACCGGCTCTGCCGAGCCATCTGTGGGGCCGAGGTGGATCGGCGAACGAGTCGACGGCGCCGAGTGGGCGGGGCTCACGAGGAAGGAGCCGAGCAGACGAGCTTGCGCATAACCCGACATTAAATGCGGTACCGGCGGTACCGCAACATCGGGTGGCGCGGGCGCCGGTGCGTGCGGGCCCGGCGGCCGCGCGTGAAAAGATCGGTGCATCATGAGCACCGCTACCGGATCCAGCCGGATTTTCTCCGGCGTGCAGCCCACCTCCGATTCGCTTCACCTGGGTAACGCGCTGGGCGCCGTCATGCAGTGGGTCGCGCTGCAGGACGACTGGGGGGACGACTGGGACGCGTTCTTCTGCGTGGTCGACCTGCACGCCATCACCCTCGCGCAGGATCCCGAGGCGCTGCGCCGCCGCACCTTGATCACCGCCGCCCAGTATCTGGCGCTGGGCATCGACCCGGCCCGCAGCACCGTGTTCGTGCAGAGCCACGTACCCGCCCACACCCAGCTGGCCTGGGTGCTGGGCTGCTTCACCGGCTTCGGGCAGGCGTCGCGGATGACGCAGTTCAAGGACAAGTCGCTGCGCCAGGGCTCGGATTCGACCACCGTGGGGCTCTTCACCTACCCGGTGCTGCAGGCCGCCGACGTGCTGGCCTACGACGCCGATCTGGTGCCGGTGGGTGAGGACCAGCGTCAGCACCTCGAGCTGGCGCGCGACATCGCCGAGCGGTTCAACGGCCGCTTTCCGGGGACGTTCGTGGTGCCGGACATGTTCATTCCCAAGGCCACCGCGAAGATTTACGACCTCCAGGATCCGACGTCGAAGATGAGTAAGTCGGCGGGCACCGATGCCGGGTTGATCAACCTGCTCGACGAACCGGCGGTGTCGGCCAAGAAGATTCGCTCCGCGGTCACCGACAGCGAGCGGGAGATCCGCTTCGACACCGAGGCCAAGCCGGGCGTGTCCAACCTGCTGAGCATCCAGTCGGCGGTCACCGGTGTCGGGATCGATGAGCTCGTGGCCGGTTATGCGGGAAGGGGTTACGGCGATTTGAAGAAGGATACCGCCGAGGCGGTCGTCGAGTTCGTCGCTCCGATCAAGGCCCGAGTCGACGAACTCACCGCTGATCTCACCGAATTGGAGGCCGTGCTCGCGGCCGGAGCGGAAAAGGCCAACGATGTGGCCGGGAAAACGGTCCAGCGGGTCTACGATCGGCTTGGGTTTCTTCCGCAACGGAATTAGTACCGTTTCTCCTTGGAGTCGTGCGATGAGCGAGCCGGCCAAGCCGGGCATTGTTGACCGGCTGCGCGCCCGGTATGGGTGGCTCGATCACGTCATCCGGGCCTACCAGCATTTCGACGAGCGCAACGGCGGGTTCTTCGCGGCCGGCCTCACCTACTACACGATCTTCGCGTTGTTCCCTTTGCTCATGGTCGGTTTCGCGATCTTCGGCTTTGTGCTGGCCCGCCGGCCGCAGCTGTTGAGCACCATCGATGACCACATCCGCGCCCAGGTGAGCGGCACGCTGGGCAATCAGCTGCAGGAGTTGATGAACTCGGCCATCGACGCACGTACCTCGGTGGGGGTGATCGGTTTGGCCACCGCGGTGTGGGCGGGACTGGGCTGGATATCGCACCTGCGCCAGGCGCTGACGGAGTTGTGGTGGGACGAACCAATCGACTCTCCGGGCTTCGTGCGCAACAAGTTTTCCGATCTGCTGGCCATGGTGGGAACCTTCGCGGTGATTGTGGCCACCGTCGCGCTGTCCACCTTCGGCCATGCCGCGCCCATGGGCGCGCTGCTGAAATGGCTTGGCATACCGCGGTTTGTGGTGTTCGACTGGCTCTTCTGGCTGTTCTCGATCCTGATCGCGATGTTGGTGTCGTGGCTGCTGTTCACCTGGATGATCGCCCGGCTGCCACGCGCAAAGGTCAGCCTGGCCGATTCGGCGCGGGCCGGGCTGATCGCGGCGATCGGCTTCGAGGTGTTCAAACAGGTGGGGTCCATCTATCTGAGAACGGTGTTGCGCAGCCCGGCCGGCGCGGCCTTCGGCCCGGTGCTGGGGTTGATGGTATTCGCTTACATCACCGCCTATCTCGTGCTGTTCTGCACCGCGTGGGCGGCCACGGCATCCAACGATCCGCGCAGCCAACCGGTCGCCCCGCCGGCGCCGGCGATCATCGCGCCGCGCATTCAGATGGACGAGGGGCTCAACACCCGCCAGACGCTGACCGCGATGGCCCTGGGTGCGGTTGGGGCGCTGGCGGTTTCCCGCTTCACCCGCTGGCTGCGCTAGTGCCAGCCGCCCCGCACCATGACGGCGGTGACCCGAAGATCTGTATCCAGCACAACGAGATTGGCGTCACACCCGGCCCGTAGTGCGCCCACCCGCTGCAGACCGAGTGCCCGCGCCGGCGTCGCGGCGGTCAGCTGCGTCGCGGCGAGCAGGCCGGCATCGGCGTGCGCGGCGCGGAAGAGCCGGTCCATGGTGGCGGTGCTGCCCGCGATCGTCGACGTGCCGTGCACCCGCGCGACACCGGCGACGACGTCGACGCGCACCGCGCCGAGGCGGAACGCGCCGTCGGGGCGGCCGGCCGCGGCGATCGCGTCGGTGATCATCGCCACCCGGCTCGCCCCGGCCGCCGCGATCACCGCCGACACCACGTCGGGGTGCAGGTGCACCCCGTCGGCGATCAACTCGACGATCACCCGCGGATCGCGCAGCAGGGCAAGCGCGGGGCCGGGCTCGCGATGATGCAGCGGCGGCATCGCGTTGAACAGATGCGTGCCCACCGTGGCGCCCAGCGAGATGGCGTGCCGGGTCTGCTGATAGGTGGCATCGGTATGTCCCAGCGCCACAACGACTCCCGCGTCCACGAAACGCCGAATCGCCGCGTCGGCCCCGGGCAGCTCGGGTGCCAGCGTCACCATCCGGATGGTGCCCGCGCCCGCGGCCAGCACCGCGTCGATCTCCGTCGTGTCCGGCTCGCGCATCCGGGTGCGGTCGTGGGCCCCGCAGTGCGTCCGGCTCAGCCACGGTCCCTCCAGGTGGATGCCCGCGACGGTGCCCCGCCGGGTGGCTTCGGCGAGCGCGCGCACCCCGGCCAGCAGCTCGGGCGGCGAGGCGGTCACCAGGCTGGCCAGCGTGGTGGTGGTGCCGTGCCGGCGGTGAAACGCGGCGGCGTCGACGATGCCGTCGGCGTCGGTGTAGGACGCGCCGCCGCCGCCGTGCGCATGCATGTCGATAAAGCCCGGTACCACAGTGCAATCCGGGAAGTCCCGGTCGGGCGGGCGGGGCGGCGGCCCGCCCGCGCAGGCCGCGATCAGCTCACCGGAGGTCTGCAGCCAGCCCGGGCGGCAGACCTGATCCTCGAGCACCAGGGTGCCCGCAGCGATCAGGACCATCGGCCGCCGTTCTCCCAGAAGTGGCGGATGTCCTCGAGCTGGCGGCCCTTGGTCTCCGGCGCGTACCGGTATACGAAGACGAACGCGACCGCGGCCAGCGCCGCGAACAGCGCGAAAGTCCCTGCGCCACCCAGTGAATGGAGCAGGCTCAGGAAGACGGCGGCGATGATGGCGTTAGCCACCAGATTGGAGGTCAACATGGTGCTCGACCCGATCGAGCGTAGCCGGGACGGGAAACTCTCGCTGGCGTACACCCAGCCCAGGGAGCCGAACCCCATGGTGTAGCCGACGATGAACAGCAGGATGCCGGCGAACCCGGCGATCGCGCCGCCGAGACCCTGGCCGAATACGGCCATCAGCCCCACGTCGGCAACGATCATCATGGCGGTGCCGCACAACAGGATCGGCCGCCTGCCCACCCGGTCGACCAGCAGCAGCGCCGCGCCGACGGCCGCCAACCCGGCGACCTGAAGCAGCGCCGGCAGCCCCAGCAACGCGAAATTGCCGGTGAAGCCCATGGCCTGAAAGATCCGCGGACTGTAATAGATGATCGCGTTGATGCCGGTGATCTGGATCAGGAAGCCGAGCACCACCACGAAGGCGGTGGCCCGCAGGTACGGCGGCCGCAGCATCTCGGACAATCCGCCCCTGGCCCCGGGCGCGGCTTCGCTCAACGCGCGGTCGATCTCGGCAAGCTCGTCATCGACCTGCGCGGTCGGTTCCACCAGCAGCAGCGCCCGCCGGGCGTCGTCCATCCGGCCCTTCAACACGTACCAGCGGGCGGTGTCGGGCATCCGGATCACCAAGGGCAGCAACAGCAATGCCGGCACGCAGGCCAGCCCCAGCATCCACCGCCAGCTGTGGGTGTCGGCCAGCAGGTAACCGGTCAGGTAGCCGACGATCAGGCCGCTGACGATCGCCAGCTGGTAGGCCGTCAGCAGCGAGCCGCGCACCGCCGTCGGGGCCGTTTCGGCCACGTAGACCGGGACGACCACCACGGTCACGCCGATGGTCAGGCCCAGCAGCAGCCGCGCCGTCAGCAACATGGGCAGCGACACCGAGAACGCGGCAAGCAGCGCGAAAACGGCGTAGGCCAACAGGATCAGCACCACCGACCGTTTCCGCCCGATCACGTTGGCCAGCACGCCGGCGCCCAGCGCCCCGGCGATCTGGCCGATCACCACCATCGTGGTCAGCAGTTCCTGCTGGCGGGTGGACAGCCCGAAGTCCTCGGTGACGAACAACTGCGCCCCGGCGATGATGGACAGGTCGTAGCCGTAGATGACGCCCACGCTGGCGGCGGTCAGCCCGACCAGCGGCCCCCGCCGCGATCCGCGTGCCACGACGCTCAGCGGTGCAGGGGTCGGCGGTTCATCGAGCGGGCCATCATGATCAGCGCGAACACCACGATGGTGCCGATCACCGCCACACCCACCCGGATCGGCATGGCGTCCGCGGACGGCATGATGCCCCCGGCCGCGGCGTTGTTCGCCAGCGGGTCCGCGGCGGCATCGTGCTTGGCCGGCGCCAGCGACGGGTCGGGCGCGATCAGCGAGCCGACCTGGGTGCCCTGCGGGGTGGAGAAGCCGTAGTCCAGCAGGTGCGCGGCTTGTTCCCACGGCGCGATCGGCACCCGCGTGCCGTGCAGCAGCACCGCCACCAGCCGCCGGCCGTCGTGATTGGCCGCGCCCACGAACGTCTGCCCCGCGTCGTCGGTGTACCCGGTCTTGCCGCCCAGGGCGCCGGGGTACTTGTAGAGCAGCTGGTTGTCGTTCTCCAGCTCATAGCCCGGGTGGTCGCCGTGGCCGGGGAAGTCGAAGGTGCGCGTCGCGACGATGTCGGCGAACGTCGGGTTCTGCCACGCATAGCGGTAGAACAGCCCGATGTCGTAGGCCGAGGTGCTCATGCCGGGCGCGTCCAGCCCCGACGGGGATGCCACCCGGGTGTCCTGGCCGCCCAGCTTGGCGGCCAGCACGTTGATCTTCTCCAGCGCCTGCTGCATCCCGCCCAGCTGCATGGACAGCGCGTGGGCGGCGTCGTTGCCGGAGTGCATCAGCAGCCCGTGCAGCAGCTGGTTGACGGTGAAGACGCCACCCTCCTCGACGCCGACCTTGGTGCCCTCGGCGGCGGCGTCGTCGGCGGTCCCGGGCACCGACTTGTTCAGGTTGAGCGCGTTGATGGAGGCCATCGCGACCAGCACCTTGATGATGCTGGCCGGGCGGTGCCGCCCGTGTGGGTCCTTGGCCGCGATGATCGCGCCGCTGTCCAGGTCCGCCACCAGCCAGGCGTCGGCCGAGACGTCGTTCGGTAGCGGCGGCGTGTTCGGCGAGGCGACGATGCCGCAGCTGCCCAGCGCGTCACCGCCCACCGGCTTGGCCGGCACCGCCAGTGGGATCGGCGGGTCGCCGGCGGTGGGGGCCTCCGACGAATCCACGGCCTTCGGGGTGTTCACCCTGTACGGGCAGTCCGGGGGCGCGGCATTGGGTTCGGCGCCGGGTTCGGCCTTCGCCGGCGGCATCCCCAACGGCAATGTCGCGGGTGCCGCCAACGTGACCGGCGCGGCCATCAGGAAAAGCGCCGCTGCCAGGCAGGATGCGGAACGTAACAGGGTCATCGTCTGTGCACAGTAAGCGATCGGCGGCCCGAATCCGGGGAGCCGCGCTGTGACTGGTGGTACGGAAGTTACTGAGCGATATCGACGGGGCCGCGATACGCTGGGCAGGCGGTCAGCCCGAAAGCCACCCAACCCACCGGATTCGGAGGGTTTGCCATTTCACCCGATCGGTTTTGGTCCGCCTGGCGGAATCGTGGCGGCGCAGGCGGCGCGCCCGGTGCCGGCCCGCGAGCGCTCGACGATCTGCTCCGACAGGTCGAGAAGGCAACGCAGGTGCGGCGTTCCGGGCTCGACCGGGTGCTGGCCGAGCTGAAGCTGCACCGTGACGTCGCATCGGACGCCGAGCTGCGGTCGGCGCTGGCCTGGCTGTGCAATGCCGTGACGCGGTTCGGCCACAACCCGACCGGCACCCACGCCCGCGAGGTGATGATGGCCGCCGACGCGGTCCGGCGGACGCCCGCCGGCTAGAGCCGTTCCGACTCGCGCGTCAGCACCTCGCGCAGCACGGCTTCGATGGTGTCGAATTCGGTCTGGCCGCAGATCAGCGGCGGCGCGAGCTGGATGACGGAGTCGCCACGGTCGTCGGTGCGGCAATACAGCCCGGCCTCGAACAGCGCCGCCCCGACGCGGGCGAGCAGCGGGCGGCGTTCGTCGTCGCTGAAGGTCTGCCTGGTGGCCTGGTCCTTGACCAGTTCCACGCCGTAGAAGAAACCCTCGCCGCGCACGTCGCCGACGATGGGCAGGTCGTAGAGCTTGTCCAGGGTGCCGCGCAGCGCTGGCGCGTGGGCTCTGACGTGGTCGTTGAGGCCCTCGCGCTCGAAGATGTCCAGGTTGGCCAGCGCGACGGCGGCCGAAACCGGGTGTCCGCCAAAGGTATAGCCGTGCGGGAACATGGTCGCGCCGTCGTTGAACGGCTCGAACAGCCGCTCGCTGGCGATCATCGCGCCGATCGGTGAGTAACCCGACGTCATGCCCTTGGCGCAGGTGATCATGTCGGGCACGTAACCGAAGTCGTCGCAGGCGAACATCGACCCGATCCGGCCGAACGCGCAGATCACCTCGTCGGAGACCAGCAACACGTCGTATTCGTCGCAGATCTGGCGCACCCGTTCGAAATAGCCTGGGGGAGGCGGGATGCTGCCACCCGCGTTCTGCACCGGCTCCAGGAACACCGCCGCCACGGTATCCGGGCCCTCGAACTCGATGGCCTCGGCGATTCGGTCGGCGGCCCACCGCCCGAAGGCTTTCGGGTCGGTTTCGAACGGCTCGGGCGCCCGGTAGAAGTTGGTGTTGGGCACCCGGAAGCCGCCGGGCGTCACGGGCTCGAACGGCGCCTTGAAGCGGGGTAGCCCGGTGATCGCCAGGGCGCCCTGGGTGGTGCCGTGGTAGGCGACCGCGCGCGAAATGACCTTGTGCTTACCGGGTTTGCCGGTGAGCTTGAAGTATTGCTTGGCCAGTTTCCACGCCGTCTCGACGGCCTCCGTGCCGCCGGTGGTGAAGAACACCCGGTTCAGGTCGCCCGGGGTGTAGCCGGCAAGGCGTTCGGCGAGCTCGATCGCCGGGGGAGTCGCATATCCCCACAGCGGGAAGAACGCCAGCGTGCCGGCCTGCCGCGCGGCGACCTCGGCGAGTTCGAGGCGGCCGTGGCCGACCTGCACGGTGAACAGTCCGGACAGGCCGTCGAGATAGCTCTTGCCGCGGTCGTCGAAGATGGTGACGCCCTCGCCGCGGGTGATGATCGGCGGCGTGATGTCCGGGCCGTGCCGGGCGAAGTGCAGCCAAAGGTGATCTGTCATGTCGTGTGGAGCCTAACGCCCAGGCTCGGCTCGATGGCGCGGCTCCTTCCTCGCGCCGTTCGGCGCTCGGCGTCGCCGCGCTAGGCTTCTCGGCATGGCCTCGGCGCAGCAGGTCAGCGAGTTCGAGTCGCTACGGCCCCATCTCATGTCGGTCGCCTACCGGCTCACCGGCACGGTGGCCGATGCCGAGGACATCGTCCAGGAGGCCTGGCTGCGCTGGCACCGGCAAGACCCCGGGAGCGGAACGGAGATCATCGACCTGCGGGCCTGGCTGACCACGGTGGTGAGCAGGCTGGGCCTGGACAGGTTGCGCTCGGCCGCGCATCGGCGCGAGACCTACACCGGCAATTGGCTGCCCGAGCCGGTGGTCACCGGCTTCGACGGGGCCGATCCGCTGTCCGCGGTGGTGGCCGGCGAGGACGCGCGGTTCGCGGCGATGGTGGTGCTGGAGCGGTTGTCACCGGATCAGCGCGTCGCCTTCGTGCTGCACGACGGGTTCGCCGTGCCGTTCGCGGAGGTGGCGCAGGTGCTGGGGACCAGCGAGGCCGCCGCCCGGCAACTGGCCTCCCGGGCCCGCAAGGCCGTCGCCGCCCAGCCTGCGCCCAAACCCGATCCATCGCACAACGAGGTGGTCGGAAAGTTGCTGGCCGCCATGGCATCCGGCGATCTGGACGCGGTGGTGGCGCTGCTGCACCCCGACGTGATCCTGACCGGCGACGCGAACGGCAAGGCGCCCACCGCCATCAACGTCATCCACGGCGCGGACAAGGTGGCCCGATTCTTCTTCGGCCTCGCCCGCCGTTACGGCCCGGCGATGTTCACCTCGTATCAGCTGGGGCTGGTCAACGGCGAGCTGGGCGGTTACACACCCGGCTGCCCCGGCGGCGATGGTTATCGCGAGCTGATGCCGCGGATCATGGCGGCGACCGTGCGCGACGGAAAGGTCTGCGCCCTATGGGATGTCGCCAACCCCGACAAGTTCACCGGCTCCCCGCTGCGAAGCTGACCGCTTAGCGCTGTGCCGCGGTGTTGCCCTCGCGCTCGGTCGCCCAGGGAACCCGGCACGCGTCACCGGAATTGAAGCCCTGCTCGGTGATGCCCAGCGCGGTGTTCATCCGCGCGCGCATGTTCTCCACCCCGATCTGGTAGGTCAGCTCGATCACCCCGGCGTCGCCGAAGCGGTTTCGCAGATCGGCGACCTGCTCGTCGGTGACGGTGTGCGGATCGGTGGTCATCGCGTCGGCGTAGGCGATGGCGGCGCGTTCGTCGTCGCTGAATGCCGCCCCGGTGGCGTAGTTGTCGATCTCCTTCAGGCGTGCGATGTCCAGACCGTCGAGGCGCTGCAGCATGGACCCGAAGTCGACGCACCACGAGCAGCCGACCGTGCGAGCGGTCCAGAACACCGCCAGCTCACGCACGCTGACCGGCAGCGTCTTCGACGCCCGGTCCAGCATGGTCTCGTGCAGGGCGCCTGCGATCATCAGCCCGCGATGATGCGCGGCGACGGTGAAGGGTTCGGGAACTTGGCCGTAGCGCCGCCTGGCGATCCGGTACATGGTCCGGGTCAGCAATCCGGCGCGCTTGGGTGCCACGGGCTCGATGCGGGTTTTCTGTGTCATACCGGTCAGACGAGACAGGCCCGCATTGCGTGACGGGCCGTCCGCCAGCCCGCTCTGATCAGGTGTTTCCCCGTGCAGCGTCCGGGTACCCATGTCCTCACCTTCGCCGCGCCAGCCGGCGCGCCAAGGTAACCGAGAGGGTGAGGAGACAGGTTATGACCTCTCAAAAAGATCAACAGTCGGACGATCCGAGACTGGAACATTTCGCCGATCCCAAGCTGGGTAGCGGTGCGCGCGACACCGGCACGGATACTCCCGAGGAAGGCCGCGCCGACCGGCCGGTCGGCACTGTGGACGAGGACGCGAATCCGCCGATGAGCGATCCGACCGCGTCGGACACCTACGGCGGTACGGGTGAATTGCCTCCACAAGACACCGGAAGCGCAATCCCGCCATACGACGGGCGCCGACAGAGTGCGGTGAGTGAGACGGAAGGCGCAGGCGGCGCCACGAGACCGGCGGCGGCCGACCGCGACGATGACCGGGTCGGGCCTGACGACACGCCGCCGCGAAACACCTAGCGCGAGAACATGATCGCGCGCTTGACCTCCTGGATCGCCTTGGTGACCTGGATGCCGCGCGGACAGGCCTCGGTGCAGTTGAAGGTGGTGCGGCAGCGCCACACACCGTCCACCTCGTTGAGGATGTCCAGGCGCTCGGCGGCGGCTTCGTCGCGGCTGTCGAAGATGAACCGGTGCGCGTTGACGATCGCCGCCGGGCCGTAATAGCTGCCCTCGTGCCAGAAGATCGGGCAGCTGGTGGTGCACGCCGCGCACAGGATGCACTTGGTGGTGTCGTCGTAACGGGCGCGGTCGATCGGGCTCTGAATGCGTTCGCGGGTAGGCGGGTTGCCGGTCGTGATCAAATACGGCTTCACCGCCCGGTAGGCGTCGAAGAAGGGCTCCATGTCGACCACCAGGTCCTTTTCCACCGGCAGCCCACGGATCGGCTCGACAGTAATGGTGAGCGCCTTGCCCGGCTTCTTGGGCAGCAGGTCGCGCATCAGCACCTTGCACGCCAGCCGGTTGACACCGTTGATCCGCATCGCGTCCGAGCCGCACACCCCGTGCGCACACGAGCGCCGGAAGGTCAGCGTCCCGTCCAGGTAGCTCTTGATGTAGATCAGCAGGTTGAGCATCCGGTCGCTGGGCAGGCACGGCACCCGAAAGCTTTGCCAGCCACCGGTTTCCGCGTAGGCATCGGGTTGGTCGGGGTTGAACCGGGCGATCTTGACGGTCACCATCACCGCACCGTCGGGGATCGCCGGCAGCGGCGGCTCCAGGCTGGTGTCGACCTCGGTTGCCTCTTCGGTTCCGGCGCTGTCGGCCATCAGTACTTCCGTTCCTTGGGTTCATACCGCGTCTGCACCACGGGCTTGAAGTCCAACGCGATGTCGCTGAGCAGGTCGGTGCCCTGCTTGTATGCCATGGTGTGGCGCATGAAGTTGACGTCGTCGCGGTTGGGGTAGTCCTCGCGGGCGTGGCCGCCGCGAGACTCCTTGCGATTCAGCGCGCCGACCACGGTGACCTCGGCGAGCTCTAGCAGGAAGCCGAGCTCGATGGCCTCCAGCAGATCGCTGTTGAATCGTTTCCCCTTGTCGTGCACGCTGATTCGGGCGTACCGCTCCTTGAGCGCGTGGATGTCGGTGAGGGCCTGTTTGAGCGTCTCCTCGGTGCGGAACACCGCGGCGTTGTTGTCCATCGTCTGCTGCAACGCGTTGCGGATGTCGGCGACGCGCTCGTTGCCGTGCTCGCTCAGGATATCGCCGACCCAGCCGATCACCATCGCCGCGGGCTCCGGCGGCATGTCCACGAAGTCGTGTCCCCGTGCGTAATTGGCCGCGGCGATGCCGGCCCGGCGGCCGAACACGTTGATGTCGAGCAGCGAGTTGGTGCCCAACCGGTTGGCCCCGTGCACCGACACGCACGCGCACTCGCCGGCCGCGTACAGCCCCGGGACCGTGGAAGTGTTGTCCCGCAACACTTGCCCGGTGACGGTGGTGGGGATGCCGCCCATCACGTAGTGACACGTCGGGTAGACCGGCACCAGCTCGTGCACCGGGTCCACCCCCAGATAGGTGCGGGCGAACTCGGTGATGTCGGGCAGCTTGGCCTCCAGCACGTCCTCGCCGAGGTGGCGGACGTCGATGTACACGTAGTCCTTGTGCGGGCCGGCGCCGCGGCCCTCCAGCACCTCCAAAACCATGGAGCGGGCGACGATGTCGCGCGGCGCCAGGTCGACGATCGTCGGGGCGTAGCGCTCCATGAAGCGTTCGCCCTCGCCGTTGAGCAGCCGGCCGCCCTCACCGCGCACCGCCTCGGAGATCAGGATGCCCAGGCCGGCCAGGCCGGTCGGGTGGAACTGGTGAAACTCCATGTCCTCCAACGGAAGTCCCTTGCGGAACACGATGCCGATGCCGTCCCCGGTCAGCGTGTGCGCGTTGGAGGTGGTCTTGTACATCCGGCCCGAACCGCCGGTGGCCAGCACCACCGCCTTGGCGTGGAAGACGTGGATGTCACCGGTGGCCAGCTCGTAGGCGACCACGCCGGTGGCCACCGGCCCACTCGGGGTCTGGGTGAGCACCAGGTCCAGCGCATAGAACTCGTTGAAGAACTGCACGTCGTGCCGGACGCAGTTCTGGTACAGCGTCTGCAGGATCATGTGGCCGGTCCGGTCGGCCGCGTAGCAGGCCCGGCGCACCGGCGCCTTGCCGTGGTCGCGGGTGTGCCCGCCGAAGCGGCGCTGGTCGATGCGGCCCTCGGGGGTGCGGTTGAACGGCATCCCCATCTTTTCCAGGTCGAGGACCGCGTCGATGGCTTCCTTGCACATGATCTCCACGGCGTCCTGGTCGGCGAGGTAGTCCCCGCCCTTGACGGTGTCGAAGGTGTGCCATTCCCAGTTGTCCTCTTCGACGTTGGCCAGCGCCGCGCACATCCCGCCCTGGGCGGCTCCGGTGTGGCTGCGCGTCGGGTAGAGCTTGGTCAGCACCGCGGTGCGCACCCGCGGGCCCGCTTCCACCGCGGCCCGCATGCCGGCACCACCCGCGCCGACGATCACGACGTCGTACCGGTGTTGCTGGATCATCGATCAGCCTCCGATGTTCGAGTCGAATGTCAGCAGCACGTAGGTGCCGAGCACCAGGGTGAACCCCATGGACAACAGCAGCAGGCTGTTCAGCCAGAACCGGGTGCTGTCCTTGCGGCTGTAGTCGTCGATGATGGTGCGCAGCCCGTTGCCGCCGTGCAGTTGCGCCAGCCACAGCAGCGCCAGGTCCCAGAACTGCCAGAACGGCGACGCCCAGCGCTGCGCCACGTAGTTGAAGTCGATGCGGTAAACGCCGTTATCCCACATCAGCATGATGAACAGGTGGCCGATCGCCAGGACGAACAGCGCGATCCCGGAGAACCGCATGAACAGCCAGGCGAACTTCTCGAAGTTGGGGATGCCGGCCCGCCGCCGCGGCGAGCGGGGGTTGTCCAGGCTGGCGGGGCGGTCGTGGCTGCGCTGCCGGACCGGGGCGATCTCGCCGCGGCCCAGCTGAAGGTCGGGGCTGCTCATCGGAAGTGCTCCATCATGTGGATGACGGTCACCACGCCGGCCGGGACCATCAGCAGCAGGAACACGATGCCGACGATCCAGAACATCAGCCGCTGGTAGCGCGGGCCTTCGGACCAGAAGTCGATCAGGATCACCCGGATCCCGTTCAGGCCGTGGAAGAGGACCGCTGCGACCAGGCCGTATTCCATCAGGCCGACGATGGGCATCTGATAGTCGTGGATCACCGCGTTATACGTCTGCGGGCTCACCCGCAGCATCGCCGCGTCCAGGACGTGCACGAACAGGAAAAAGAAGATCGTCGCGCCGCTGATCCGGTGCAGCACCCACGACCACATGCCCGGGTCGCCCCGGTACAGCGTCCGTGGTGGCCTGCGCCTGCGCGACGGAGCCGATACCGGTGCCGCCGGATTCGCGGTTGTCGGTTGCGTAGTCACCCCAGTCCTCACCGCCTTCTTCCGACTTCAACGTCAGCCCCTTCGGGCACTTGAGCTTAGCTCGGACACGGTGTGACTTGGGCCAATGTCCGCCAAGCGAAATGCCGTTTTGCCGCTAGGGTGACTGTCGGAATCGGCGATCGGTGAGCGGGGTTTCGTTATGCCTGAGATCGAATGGGAAACGTTGCGGGACAAGGCAATCGATGCGTCCGCGGGCGCCTATGCACCGTACTCCCGATTCCGGGTCGGGGCGGCCGCGCTGGTCGATGACGGCCGGGTGATCGCCGGGTGCAATGTGGAGAACATCTCATATGGCCTTGGTCTCTGTGCCGAATGCGCCGTGGTATGCGCCCTGCATTCCACCGGCGGCGGCCGGCTGCTGGCGCTGGCGTGCGTGGACGGGCTGGGCGCGGTGCTGATGCCGTGCGGGCGCTGCCGCCAGGTACTGCTGGAACATGGCGGGCCCGAGCTGCTGATCGACCATCCGGGCGGCCCGCGCCGGCTCGGCGACCTGCTGCCCGACGCCTTCGGCCCCGACGACCTGGCCGCGGGGCGCCGCTGATGTGTCCCGCGTTCGACGCGCCCACGGTGATCCGGACCAAGCGCGACGGGGGCCGGCTGTCCGACGCCGCCATCGACTGGGTCGTCGGCGCCTACACCGACGGCCGGGTGGCCGAAGAGCAGATGGCGGCGCTGCTGATGGCGATCCTGCTGCGCGGCATGGACCGCGGCGAGACCGCCCGCTGGACGGCCGCGATGCTGGCATCGGGCGAGCTGCTGGACTTCGGCGAGCTGGGCCTGCGGACGGTCGACAAGCACTCCACCGGCGGGGTGGGGGACAAGATCACCCTGCCCCTGGTGCCCGTCGTCGCCGCCTGCGGGGCCGCGGTGCCGCAGGCGTCCGGTCGCGGGCTCGGCCACACCGGCGGCACCCTGGACAAGCTGGAATCCATCGCCGGATTCACCGCCGGACTGTCTCCCGGGCGGGTGCGTGACCAGCTGCGCGAGGTGGGCGCGGCCATCTTCGCCGCCGGTGACCTGGCCCCGGCCGACGCCAAGCTGTACGCGCTGCGCGACATCACCGCCACGGTCGAGTCGCTGCCGCTGATCGCCAGCTCGGTGATGAGCAAGAAGCTGGCCGAGGGCGCCGGCGCGCTGGTACTGGACGTGAAAGTCGGTTCCGGGGCGCTGCTGGACTCCGAGCGGCAGTGCCGCGAACTGGCGCACACCATGGTCGAACTCGGTGCGGCGCACGGGGTGCCCACCCACGCGCTGCTGACCGACATGAACCGTCCGCTGGGCGCGACCGTCGGCAACGCCCTCGAGGTCGCCGAGGCGCTCGAGGTGCTGGCCGGCGGCGGCCCGCCCGACGTCGTCGAGCTGACCCTGCGGCTGGCCGAAGAGATGCTCGAGCTGGCCGGGATCGATGACCGCGACCCCGCCGACACGCTGCGCGACGGCACCGCGATGGACCGCTTCCGCCGGCTCGTCGCGGCCCAGGGCGGTGATTTATCGGCGCCGCTGCCCATCGGTGGGCATGCCGAGACCGTGACCGCCCCCCGGGGCGGCACAATGGGCGATATCGACGCGATGGCAGTGGGGCTGGGGGCATGGCGACTCGGTGCGGGCAGGTCCCGTCCGGGTGAACGGGTGCAATTGGGCGCGGGCATCCGCATCCATCGCCGCCCCGGCGAGCCGGTCGCGGCCGGTGAGCCGCTGTTCACCCTCTACACCGACACCCCGGAGCGCTTCGGGGCCGCGCTCACCGAGCTGGACGGGGGGTGGAGCGTCGATGCCACACCCCCGGCTTCCCGACCGCTGATCATCGATCGGATCGTCACATGACCACACCACTGGGGTTGGAGCAGATCAGGAAGGCTCCCAAGGCCCTGCTGCACGATCACCTCGACGGCGGGCTGCGCCCGTCGACCGTGCTGGAGATCGCCGGGCAGGTCGGCTACGACGGGCTGCCCGCCACCGACGTCGACGAGCTGGCGACGTGGTTTCGCACCCGTTCACACAGCGGCTCGCTGGAGCGCTACCTGGAGCCGTTCTCGCACACGGTGGCGGTCATGCAGACACCGGAGGCGCTGCATCGGGTCGCCTACGAGTGCGTGGAGGATCTGGCCGCGGACTCGGTGGTCTATGCCGAGATCCGGTTCGCCCCCGAGCTGCACATCGACCGTGGGCTGTCCTTCGATGCGATTGTCGACGCCGTGCTGGCCGGCTTCGCCGACGGCGAAAAGGCCTGCGCCGCCGCGAACCGCCCGATCGTGGTGCGCCTGTTGGTCACCGCGATGCGGCACGCCGCGGTGTCCCGCGAGATCGCCGAGCTGGCAATCCGCTTCCGGGACAAGGGAGTTGTCGGGTTCGACATCGCCGGCGCCGAGGCAGGCAATCCGCCGACCCGGCACCTGGATGCATTCGAGTACATGCGGGATCACAACGCCCGCTTCACCATTCATGCCGGTGAGGCGTTCGGGCTGCCGTCCATCCATGAGGCGATCGCCTTTTGCGGCGCGGACCGGCTGGGTCATGGGGTGCGGATCGTCGACGACATCGAGGTACTGGCCGACGGGACGGTCCGGCTGGGGCAACAGGCAGCCATCTTGCGGGACAAGCGAATTCCGCTGGAATTGTGTCCCAGTTCCAACGTGCAGACCGGTGCGGTCGCGAGCATCGCCGAGCACCCGTTCGATCTGCTGGCCCGCGCCCGCTTCCGGGTGACCGTCAACACCGATAACCGGCTGATGAGTGACACCTTCATGAGCCGTGAAATGCACCGGCTGGTCGAGGCTTTCGGCTATGGGTGGAGTGACCTCGAGCGCTTCACCATCAACGCGATGAAGTCAGCGTTCATCCCGTTCGACGAGCGGCTGGCGATCATCGACGACGTGATCAAGCCCCGCTATGCGGTGCTGATCGGTTGAACCAGCCGGTCGCTAGATGTGGCCGGGCATCCCCGGACCCGGCACGGCTTTCTCCCGAGGTTACCGATCAGTCTGCGCTACGAGCACCAAATCCGGTAGCCCATAACGGGTCCGGTTGGACCGACAGGCCCATGGCGCGCACCGTGCTGGCCAGATGGGTCTGCACCGCCTGCAGTGCGCGCGGTAAGTCGCCGTCGCGCAAGGCTTCCGCGATGTCCAGGTGCTCGGTCATGATCGTGGCCACCCGGTCCGGTTCGCGCAGCGCCGATTCCCCGATCATCCGCATCTGGCGGTCGCGCAGCGTCGAGTAGAAATTCGACAGGATGGCATTGCCCGACTCTTCCAGGGTGATGGCGTGGAAGGCGCGGTCGGATTCCAGGAATTCCCGCCAGTCGGCCGCCGCAGCGGCCTCGCGCTGGCGCCGCAGTTCACCCGACTGCCGTTCGAAGACCGCGGCGCACACCGCCGCACCGCGCCCGATCACCTTGCCGGCGGCGAACTGCTCCAGCACCCGCCGAGCCTCCATGACCGCTTGCACCTCGTCGGGGGAGACCGGAACCACCAGGGCGCCGCGCTGGGGATACAGCCGCAACAGCCCCTCGGCCTCCAGTCGCAGGAACGCCTCGCGCACGGGGGTGCGCGACATCCCCAGTGCGGCGGCGACGTCGCCCTCGCTGATCAGTTCGCCGCCGGGGAATTCCCCGGTGAGGACCTGAGTCTTGACGTAGTCCAGCGCGCGGTCCTTGGCGGTGCCGGGACGGGGATCCTTCGCTGCCACGTGCGCCCTTTTCTGGTAGCTAAGTCGTATCTCACAGCTGTCATGACGCTACACCGGCGCGTCCCAGCCGCCGGGATTGACGCTGAGATACAAGATAGATACTATTCAAATACGAGAACAATCCAAGCAGAGGAGGCTGGCAGATGCCCCAGCAGTTGGTGACGCCGAACCTGGACCCGACGGTTCCCGCGCCGATGATCAACGTGGCCGAATACGGGTTCGAGGGCCGCTTCGAAGAGTGGGCGCAGCAGGCCGAGTACTTCGAGTACTCCAAGGCGGCCAACCCGATCGGGTCCGGCCACGTCCCGGCTGTTCCCATGCAGCGGTTCGATCCCGAGATCTACCTCGACGCGCCGACCGGCGTGATCCCGCTGGACCTGTCCAAGGAGCTGGGTATCGAGACCGGCGCGGCGACCAGCCCGGCGCTGTTGGCCAACTTCATCAGCATCCGCGCCGCCGAGCAGGTCGACACCAGCCCCAACGCCACCTCGCAGCTGTACTACGTGCTCTACGGGCGGGGCTTCGCCGCGGTCAACGGCCGGCTGATCGAGTGGGAGAAGGGCGACTTCGTGACGCTGCCGGCCGGCAGCCACTCGGTGTTCTACGCCGCCACCGACACGGTCATGTACTGGGTGCACGACGAGCCGCTGATGCGCTACCTGGGCGCCGAGGCCACCCAGCCGCGCTTCGCGGCGACCAAGTTTCGCCGCGCCGACGCGGTGGCCAAGCTGGAGGAGATCGCCTCCCGTCCCGGCGCCAACGACAAGAGCCGGGTCAGCGTGCTGCTGGCCAACGCCAATCAGGAGCAGACGTTGACCATCACCCACGTGCTGTGGGCCATGTTCGGCGTGCTGCCGCCCAACCAGGTCCAGCGCCCGCACCGGCACCAGTCGGTCGCGCTCGATCTGATCCTCGACGCGCCGGAGTCCGGCTGCTACACGCTGCTGGGCACCCGGCTCGACGAGCACGGCGACATCGTCAATCCCACCCGGATGGACTGGCGGGCCGGTTGTGCGTTCACCACCCCGCCGGGCATGTGGCACGCCCACTACAACGAGACCGACGAGCCGGCCCACCTGATCCCCATTCAGGACGCCGGACTGCAGACCCACCTGCGCAGCCTGGACATCAAGTTCACCCAACGCCGCGATCTCGTCGCCGGCTGATCCGCGGGCGGCGGCCCATGCACCGCCCACGTTCGACGCATAGTGTGGCTGGACATGAAGGTGCCCCTACTGGGACCGGTGTCGCTGACCGGCTTCCAGAACGCCTGGTTCTTCCTGGTCCTGCTGATCGTGCTGTTGGTGATCGGCCTCTACGTCGTGCAGCAATTCGCTCGTCGGCGCCGGGTGCTGCGCTTCGCGAACATGGAGGTGCTGGAGCGCGTCGCGCCGCCGCGGCCCAGCAAGTGGCGGCACGTGCCGACCATCCTGCTGGCCGCGTCGCTGGTGTTGCTGACCACCGCGATGGCCGGGCCGACGTCGGATGTCCGGATCCCGCTGAACCGCGCCGTCGTGATGCTGGTGATCGACGTCTCGGAATCGATGGCCTCCACCGATGTGCCGCCCAACCGCCTGGACGCGGCCAAGGAGGCCGGTAAGCAATTCGCCGACCAGCTGACCCCGGCGATCAACCTGGGGCTGGTGGAGTTCGCGGCCAACGCCACGCTGCTGGTGCCGCCCACGACCAACCGCGCCGCGGTGAAGGCGGGCATCGACAGCCTGAAGCCGATGCCCAAAACCGCCACGGGGGAAGGCATTTTCACCGCCCTGCAGGCGATCGCGACGGTGGGTTCGGTGATGGGCGGCGGCGACGGTCCGCCGCCGGCGCGGATCGTGCTGGAGTCCGACGGTGCCGAGAACGTGCCGCTGGATCCCAACGCGCCGCAGGGGGCGTTCACCGCGGCCCGGGCCGCCAAGGCCGAGGGCGTGCAGATCTCGACGATCTCGTTCGGCACCCCGTACGGCACCGTCGACTACGAGGGCGCCACCATCCCGGTTCCGGTGGATGACCAGACCCTGCAGAAGATCTGTGAGATCACCGACGGCCAGTCATTCCACGCCGACAGCCTGGAGTCGCTGAAGAACGTGTACTCGACGCTGCAGCGCCAGATCGGCTACGAGACCGTGAAGGGCGACGCCAGCCTGGCCTGGATGCTGCTCGGCGCCTTCGTCATGGCCGGGGCCATCCTGGCCGGCCTGCTGCTGAACCGCAGGCTGCCGGCCTGAGTCCTCAGCTGGGCAGGCGCCGGTTGATCAGTAGCGCGAGCGCCGTCGCGATAAGGGCGGCCAGCACCCCGAGGCGCAGCCAGCCGGCGCTGCCCGGCCCCGGCACCGTGCGGTAGCCGATCTCGTTCTCGATGGCGTTGTAGCTCTTTTGCAGCTCGCCGAGGTTGCCGGCGGTGTAGGACTGCCCGCCGGACAGCTTGGCGACCGTCTTCATCTGGTCGGTCGAGACCGGCACGGCGATGCGACGCCCGTCCATCTCGATCTCGCCGCCCTTGGTGCCGAACGTGATCGTCGAGATGGGCACGCCCTCGTCCTTGGCCAGCCGCGCCGCCGTGTAGACGCCGTCGTGCGGATCGCTGGGATTGGAGGGCTTGTTCTCGGCACCGTCGGAGAGCAGCACGATGCGGGCCGGCGGTGGGGTGTCGCCTCCGGCGACCGCGGTGGCGCTGATCGCGTGCAGGGCGGTGAAGATGGCCTCGCCGGTGGCGGTGCTGTCGGCGAAGTCGAGCTTCTTCAGCGCGTCCATGGTGGCCTGGTGCTGCGGGGTCGGCGGCACCAGCAAGTAGGGCGTGCCGGCGAATCCGACCAGCCCGAGGTTGACGCCGGGCGTGAGCTGTGCGGCGAACTGGGTGGCGGCCTGCTCGGCGGCCTTGAGCCGGTTGGGTTCGACGTCGGTGGCCCGCATGGACTGGGACATGTCGATCACCAGCATGATGACGGCGCGGTTGCGCGGGATGCGCATGTCGTGGGTGGGGGTGGCCAGCGCGATGGTCAACAGCACCAGGGACAGCAGCGACACGGCGATCGGGAGATGCCGCAGCGGCGACTGCGGCACGGGCGTCTCGGTATAGCGGTGCAGCCGTTGTCGGCGCCGCGCCTGGACCAAGACGTAGACGGCCAGCAGTGCCAGCGGCACCACACCGAACAACAACAGGCCGGGACGCTGGAAGCCGTAGAGCGGCAGCGGGCCGATACCGGGAAGCGACACGTCACCCAACCTTCCCGTCTAGGCCCGACTCGTCAAACGGCGCACTATTCGCGGCGGAGCCGCCCGTCGACGAATTGCTCCAATTTCTCCCACTCGCGGACCGCCGCCGCGTACGGCGGCGACGGCTTGGTGACCGAGTCGGGATCGAGCACGGCGGCCACCAACTTACCCAGCGGCCTGCTGGTCTCGAGCGCCTTGTCGACGGTGCTCTCCTCGGAGTAGTCGCCGATGTCGCGCAGCACCTCGACGGCCAGTTCCAACTGTTCGCGATCGACGGCATCCGGCCCGTCGGCCAGGTCGTCGGCCAGCCCGCTGAGCACGTAGATGTTGTCGTCGGTGATCTCGACGGACAGCGAGCCGTCGGTCGCGGCGGTGCGGATGTCGTCGTAGGTGCTCAGGTCGGCCAGGTCGTGGTCGTGCTCGTCGGCCAGGTAGCGGGCCAGCGCGCGCTCGGACGTGAAGACGCTGATGCGTCCGTTGCGGCCCAAGAAGATCGGCTGATCGTCCAGGTAGCAGCGCAGCGTGTAGAAGGTGCCAGAACTCGTCATGATCCGGATCGGATCGATGCCCACCTGCAGCCAGAAGTCCTTGTCGCTGCCCAGCACCACGGCGTCGCCGGTCGCCCGGTCTGCCGCGGCCTCGGCGGTGTCCTCGTCGTCGGCCTCGGCTTCCTCGTCCTCGGAGTCCTCGGCGGTCTCTTCGACGGTGTCCTCGGCGCCGATGTCCTCGTCCGGCTCGCCCTCCTCGCGCTCTTCGGCCAGCTCCTCTTCGGCCTTGGCCGACAGCTTGGCGTCCACCTCGGGGGTGGTGACGATGTCGTCGATCGCGGCGAGCACGTCGTCCCAGCTGCGCCCGATCGCCTCGGCGATCGCGTTCCAGCGTTTGGCGCCGGCCTTGCCGGTGAAGTTTTCGATTCCGCCGGACACGGTGCCAAGGCTGGGGTTGCCGTTGAAGAACTTCGACACCGCCGCCAGCTCGCACACCGATCCGATGGACGACACGATGGCCAGCGTGCCGGCCAGCGCGGACACCGACTCCTCGGTGGGCTTCTCGGCCACCAGCTCCTCGACCGCGACCAGGTCGAACTGCTTGTCCGCGGCGGGCTCGAACGTGTGCGCGTGCGCCGAACGCAGCTCCTTCCACGCCGGGTGGTCGGTCAGGTCGTTGTCGTCGTCCGAACGCACGAACGCGACCAGGTCGGCGACGCTGGCGAACCCGAACAGGTCCTCGTCCTTGCCCAGGAACGCCTCCCACTCGTCGCCGGAGTCCCGCCAGCGGGGTGCCCACACGGTGTAACGGTCACCATCGGACAGGCTCAGGCGGATGGGCACGAGGTCAGCAACCATGCGGCACAGAATAGCGACGGCGGCCCAACGCGCTGTTTGGGCGGGTGGTGATCGCGAGGGCGGCGGAGCCGGACTAGCCCCAGATATCGGTGATGGGCGCGGCGCCGGCGGCGTAGCCCGTCTTGGGCAACCCATACATCTGCTCCACCGTGGAAAGCACGTTGTAGTGGTTGATCTGTTCGCCGTAGTTACCGGGCCGGATGTGGGCGCCGTAGAACACCGTGGGGATCTGGTTGCGGCCGCCTCCCCGGCCAGAACCGTCGTCTTCGTCGAAGGTCACGATCAGCAGGCTGTTGTTGGCCACCGCCCAGTTCGCGTACCCGGACAGCTGGCGGTTCAGCCAGGAGTCGGCCTGCGCGATCGAACCGTCGTGCATGTTGTCGTCGTTGTCGGGGATGACGAACGAGACGGTCGGTAGGCTGCCGTAGTTGCCCATCGGGAACGCCGAGAACGGCAGCGAGTTGGCCGCCGGCACGTTGGTGAAGTCGGCCCAGGGCACATGCTTGCGCGCGTACTTGCCCGCGCTGCAGACCGGCGAGCCGGCCGCGGGCAGGCCCTCGGCGAAGCCGACGAATGTGTAGCCCGCCGCGAGCAATTCGGACCCGAGGTTCGGTGCGGCACCCCCGTTGACCGGGCACTGGTCCTTGGTCAGCCCGAATGTGTTGCCGGCGAACAGCGCCAGGTAATTCGGTTCGCTGGGATGTGTTTCGGCGAACGACTGGGTCATGTTGGCGCCGCCTGAGGCTAGCGCGGTGATGAAGGGCGACGACTTGTTGCCGATGATGCCGTTCTCGGAGCGGTTCTCCTCGACCACGATCACGATGTGCGCGGGTTGCGGAATGGCCGCTGCCGCAAGGCCTATGCGCGGGGTCAATGGGCTGGCCGCCAGTGCCACCAATGCGCACGCGCCCAGTGGCCGAAAAATCCGGTATGCCTTGCCGATCAGCCTTCTCGTACTTGGAATTTCGCGCAGCACGCCAGGAGTATAGGAACGGGGGTAGGCGTTTACCGGGACGGATGCAAGCGTGTCAGAAGGGCTTTGCCCGATCGTTATATACCCTCGACACCATGGAAATCCGCGTCGTCGACCACCCGCTGGCCGCCGCCCGGCTGACGGTGCTGCGAGACGAACGCACCGACACCGCCGGATTTCGCGCCGCGCTGCGCGAGCTGACACTGATGCTGGTCTACGAGGCTAGCCGGAACGCGCCGCGAAAGCCGGTGAAAATCCGCACCCCGGTGGGCCCGGCGGTCGGGACGCGCTTGGTCAAACCGCCGCTGCTGGTGCCGGTGCTGCGGGCCGGGCTGGGCATGGTCGACGCGGCGCACGCCGCCATCCCGGACGCGGAGGTGGGATTCGTCGGCGTCGCGCGCAACGAGGAAACCCACCTGCCGGTGCCGTATCTGGAGGCGCTGCCCGGCAAGCTCGCGGGCAGGCCGGTGATCGTTCTCGATCCCATGCTGGCCACCGGCGGGTCGATGGCGCACGCCATCGGGCTGTTGGCGCGCCGCGGCGCAACGGAGATCACCGTGCTCTGTGTGGTGGCGGCCCCGGAAGGTCTTGCGGCGGTAGAGAAAGCGGCACCGGACGCGCGAGTGTTCACCGCTGCGGTCGACAAGGGCCTGAACAAGGCGGCCTATATCGTGCCGGGCCTCGGCGATGCCGGTGACCGCCAATTCGGGCCCAACGCGTTCACCAGCTCCGCACCGCAGCGGCCAGCTCCTCGCGCAGGACAGCGGCGCGCCGCCGCGCAGAGCCCAGGTCGTCGTGCGCCGCGCAGCGAATCTCCAAGTAGCACTTCATCTTCGGCTCGGTCCCGGAAGGCCGGACCACCAGCCTGATCGATGTGTCGTCGTCCCCGCCGGTGAAGATCAGCGCGTCGGTGATGTCGGTGAGGTGCACGGCGTAGCCGGCCAGGGTTTCCGGTGGCGCCGCCCGCCACCGCTGCATCAGGCCGGCCGCCTCGCCCGGGTCGGTGACCCGGCGCGACACCGCGGCCACGTCGTGCGCCCCGTACCGGCGGGCCAGCTCGTCGAGCAGGTTCCGGACCGAACGGCCGCCCTGTTTGGCCGCGGCCACCAGATCGCACACCAGCACCGCGGCGCTGATGCCGTCCTTGTCCCGGACGGCCGCGGGGTCGACGCAGTGCCCGATCGCTTCCTCGTAGGCGTAGATCAGTTCGCCGCCGGGCACTTTCGTGTCGGCGCGGGCCAGCCATTTGAAGCCGGTGAGGGTTTCCACGTGGACCGCGCCGTGGCGTGCCGCGATGGCCGACAGCATCCGCGACGACACCACCGTGCTGGCCACCACCGGCTTGTCGGTCTGAGTCGTGGACAGCAGGTAATCGCCCAGCAGCCAACCGGTTTCGTCGCCGGACAACATCCGCCATCGCCCTTCATCGGGAATGCCGACGGCGCATCGGTCAGCGTCGGGATCCAGCGCGATCGCCACGTCGGCGCCGACATCGGGGGCCAGGGCCAGCAGCGCGTCGGTGGCGCCGGGCTCCTCGGGGTTGGGGAACGCGACCGTGGGAAAGTCGGGGTCCGGTGCGAATTGGCTTCCGACGGAGTGCACTTCGCCGAATCCCGCGCGGTGCAGCGTCTCCACGGCCACCGCGCCGCCCACCCCGTGCAGCGACGTCATCACCACCCGCACCGAACCGGTACCCCGCCGCAACCCGGCGGCCCGGTCGATGTAGCGCTCGACCAGATCGGTCCTCGCGGGTTCGACGCGGGCCCTGTCGATCCGGTCGGCCGGCGGGGCGGCGGCCATAGCGGCCTCGATCTCGCGGTCGGTGGGGGAGACGATCTGGATGCCGCCGTCGAGGTACACCTTGTAACCGTTGTCGCCGGGCGGGTTGTGCGATGCGGTGATCTGGATCCCGGCCGCAGCGCCGGTGTGCCGCACCGCGAACGCCACCACCGGGGTGGGTACCGGACCGGGCAGCATTATCACGGAAAACCCTTGGGCGGCAAATACTTCGGCGGCCACGGTGGCGAATACCGCCGAGCCGTGCCGGGCGTCGCGTCCCACGATCACCGACGAGCCGCGCAAGTCACGCTCGATCAGCACCTGTGCGACGGCCCAGGTGGCCCGCGTCACCACCGCGACATTCATGGCGTCCGGCCCGCCGCGCACCGGGCCGCGCAGGCCGGCAGTGCCGAATTTCAGCGGGCGGGCGAACCGCGCGGCGAGTTCGCCCGGGTCGCACGAGGCGAGCTCGGCCGCGGTCGCCGGGTCGGGATCGTGGGCGATCCACTCCTCGGGCGTCATCTTCAGAACCGCGGGAGCTCAGAAAGGATCAAGGCCAGCAGCGCCCCCATCCGGGTTGCCGCCGCGGCACCGGCGGCGAGCACCTCGGTATGGCTCAGCGGTTCGCCGCTGATGCCGGCGGCCAGGTTGGTCACCAGCGACACCCCCAGCACCTCGGCGCCGGCCGCCCGCGCCGCGATGGTCTCGTGCACGGTCGACATGCCGACCAGGTCGGCGCCCATGGTGCGCAGCATCCGGATTTCGGCTGGCGTCTCGTAATGCGGGCCGGGCAGCCCGGCGTAGACGCCTTCGGCCAGTGTGGGGTCGGCCTGGCGGGCCAGCGCACGCAGCCGCGGGGAGTAGGCGTCGGTCAGGTCCACGAAATGCGGGCCTACCAACGGGGACCGCGCGGTCAGGTTCAGGTGGTCGCTGATCAGCACCGGTTCGCCGACGGCCATGTCCGGGCGCAGCCCGCCCGCAGCGTTGGTGAGCACGACGGCGCGCACGCCGGCTGCGCAGGCGGACCGCACCGAGTGCACGACGTGACACAGGTCGTGGCCCTCGTAGGCGTGGACGCGCCCGACCAGCACCAGCACCCGGTGGGCACCGATGCGCATCGACAGCAGCTCGCCGGTGTGCCCGATCGCGGTGGGCGGCCGGAAACCGGGCAACTCGGCCTGCGGCAGCACGGTGGTCGGGGTGCCGAGCGCCGCGACCGCCGGCGACCACCCCGACCCCAGCACGATGGCGACGTCATGCTCGGCGATTCCGGTGCGCTCGGCGATGACCTCGGCCGCCCGGCGCGCGAGCTCGCCTGGGTTGGACGGGGTTTCGGTCACAGTGGGGAGACTAGCCGTGCGGTGGTGTCGCCGGTATGTGTCAGGATCTGCCGTATGAATCTTCGTAGGTGGCCGGTGGTTGGCCCGGTCATGGGCGTCGCGGTCGCCGTTGTGCTGTCGGTGGTTTCGATCACAGTGGGCCCGGCGCCGTCGGCCAAAGCGGACTGTCCGGACGTGCAGCTCATCTTCGCCCGCGGCACCGCCGAGCCGCCCGGCCTGGGGGCCGTCGGCGACGCCCTGTTCGCCGCGCTGCAACCCGCGCTGGGATCGCGCACGGTCGACTCCTACGCGGTGAACTACCCGGCCAGCTACAACTTTCTGACCACCGCCGACGGCGCCAACGACGCGCGCGACCACATCGCGCAGATGGTCGACCAGTGTCCGTCGACGCGGCTGGTGCTCGGCGGCTTCTCCCAGGGCGCCTCCGCAGTCTCGATGCTCGCGGGGGTGCCGCCGGTCGGCGAACGCATCGGCAACTTCGGATCGGCGCCACCCCTGGATCCCGGACTGGCCGCCAAGATCAGGGCCGTCGCGGTGTTCGGCAATCCCGGCAACCGGTTCAACACGCCGCTGTCGTCGACGGGTGCGTTCGCCGGTCGCGCCATCGACTTGTGCAGCGACGGCGACCCCGTCTGCGTCGTCGGCGGTCGGGACCGGGACGCGCACCACGTCTACGAGGACCCGCCCTACCCCGGCCAGGCGGCGGGATTCATCGCCGGGCTGGTGTAGCCCAGCGGGCCGCGGTGACGTACCCGCCGCGGTGACATACTGCGAGTGTGCCCACCCGCCCATCAGACAACCCGCTCGGTCGCGTCGAGGATGTCGTGCGGCGGCGTGGTGCCGACCTTGTCGAGTTGTCCCACGACATCCATGCTGAGCCGGAGCTGGCCTTCGCCGAGCATCGCAGCTGCGCCAAGGCGCAGGCCCTAGTCGCCGAGCGCGGCTTCGAGATCGCCGCGGCCGCCGGCGGGCTGGACACCGCCTTTCGCGCCGACTTCGGCGGCGGGCCGCTGACCATCGGGATCTGCGCCGAATACGACGCGCTGCCCGAAATCGGCCATGCCTGCGGCCACAACATCATCGCGGCCTCGGCGGTGGGCACCGCGCTGGCGCTGGCCGAGGTGGCCGACGACCTGGGCCTGCGGGTGTCGCTGCTGGGGACCCCGGCCGAGGAGGCGGGCGGCGGTAAGGCGCTGCTACTGAAGGCGGGGGTGTTCGACGACATCGCCGCGGCGGTCATGCTCCATCCCGGGCCGGCCGACATCGCCGGGGCCCGCTCGCTGGCACTGTCCGAGGCGGTCGTGCGCTACCGCGGAAAGGAATCCCACGCGGCCGTCGCGCCGCACCTGGGGATCAATGCCGTCGACGCGGTCACCGTCGCGCAGGTGGCCATCGGGCTGCTGCGCCAGCAGCTGGCGCCGGGGCAACTGGTGCACGGGATCATCACCGACGGCGGACAAGCGGTCAACGTCATCCCCGGGCACGCGGCGCTTCAGTACGCGATGCGCGCCGTCGAATCGGATTCGCTGCGCGAGCTGGAGGGCAGGGTGTACGCCTGCTTCAGCGCGGGCGCACTGGCCACCGGCTGCGAATACGAGATCGACAATCCCGCACCGCCGTACGACGAACTCAAGCCCGACCAATGGCTGGCCGACACGTTCCGCGACGAGATGTGCCGGCTCGGCCGCGAGCCGGTGGCCCGCGAGTACGAGGCGGCGCTGCCCATGGGCAGCACCGACATGGGCAACGTCACGCACGTGCTGCCCGGCATCCACCCGGTGGTCGGGGTCGACGCCGGGGGCGCCATGGTTCACCAGCGCGCCTTCGCCGACGCCGCCGTCGGCCCCAGCGGCGACCGCGCGGTCGTCGAGGGCGCGATCATGCTTGCGCGCACGGTGGTCCAGCTGGCCCAGACGCCCGCCCAGCGCGACCGGGTGATGGACGCGCAGCAGCGCAGGCGCGGCGGGGGGCGGTCATGAGCCTGGCCGACGCCGCCAATTCCTGGCTGGCCACCCATCAGCAAGACCTGGTCGAATGGCGCCGGCACATTCACCGCTATCCCGAGTTGGGCCGCCAGGAGTACGCCACCACCCAGTTCGTCGCCGAGCGGCTGGCCGAAGCCGGGCTCAACCCGAAGGTGCTGCCGGGCGGGACAGGGCTGGTCTGTGACATCGGTCCCGAGCACGAGCCCAGGATCGCGCTGCGCGCCGACATGGACGCCCTGCCGATGGCCGAGCTCACCGGCGTCCCGTACGCGTCGACCATGCCGAACGTCGCGCACGCCTGCGGCCACGACGCCCACACCGCGATCCTGCTGGGCACCGCCCTGGTGCTGGCTTCGGTGCCCGAACTGCCGGTCGGGGTGCGGCTGATCTTTCAGGCCGCCGAGGAGCTGATGCCGGGCGGGGCGATCGACGCCATCGCGGCCGGCGCCATCATCGGCGTGTCGCGGATCTTCGCCCTGCACTGCGACCCCCGGCTGGAGGTCGGCAAGATCGCGGTCCGGCACGGCCCCATCACCTCGGCGGCCGACCAGATCGAGATCACGCTGTATTCACCCGGCGGGCACACGTCGCGCCCGCACCTGACCGCCGACCTGGTGTTCGGCCTGGGCACGCTGATCACCGGGCTGCCCGGGGTGTTGTCCCGGCGCATCGACCCGCGCAACGGCACCGTGCTGGTCTGGGGCGCGGTCAACGCCGGCGTGGCCGCCAACGCCATTCCGCAGACCGGCGTGCTGGCCGGCACCGTGCGCACCGCGAGCCGGCAGACCTGGGTGGGGATGGAGGAGATCATCCGCGAGACGGTGTCCGGGCTGCTGGCGCCGCTGGCCATCGAGCACACGCTGCTTTACCGCCGCGGCGTCCCGCCGGTGGTCAACGAGGACATCTCGACGCGCATCCTCACCCACGCGATCGAAGCGATCGGGCCGGACGCGCTGGCCGACACCCGCCAGTCCGGCGGCGGCGAGGACTTCTCCTGGTACCTGGAGGAGGTTCCGGGTGCGATGGCGCGGTTGGGGGTGTGGCCGGGGGTGGGACCGCAGCTGGACCTGCACCAGCCGACGTTCAACCTCGACGAGCGGGCCCTGCCGATCGGGGTGCGGGTGATGACCAACATCGTCGAGCAGGCGGCCGCGTTCAAGCAGTGCTAGGGCCGCCGGTCGCGCGGGCGACGTGTTCGGCGATATGAGCGTACGCGCGCCGCGTGACGTCGCCGGCGTTGCTCATGATGTTGTAGCCGTGGTCGACGCCGGCCACCTCGTAGTACTCGGCCAACGCCCCGGCGGCCCGGAGTTTCTCCGCGTACCGGCGGGCTTCGTCGCGCAGCCGATCGTGCTCTGCCGTCACCACCAGCGCGGGCGCGATGCCGGCGATGTCGTCGGCGTTGCCGCCCCAGGCGGGCGAGGCCAGCCGGTCGGTTCGCTGCGCCCGGTCGGGTATGTACGCGGTGTCGAAGACCTCGCTCATCCAAGGCTTCATGATCGCCCGGCGGCCCAGGGTGGACGGCTTGTCGCGGCTGGGCGTGACCAGATCCAGCGGCGGATAGTGCAACACCTGCAGCGCGATGTCGGGGCCGCCGTCCTCCAGCGCGAGCCGGGCCGCCGCGGCGCTGAGGTTGCCGCCCGCGCTCTGACCGCCGACGCACAGCCGCGTGCCGTCCCAGTCGCGGTCCGGGCCGGCCGCCCAGCACACGACGTCGTAAATCTGATGCACCGCAGCGGGGAACCGATGACCCGGTGCCAGGGCATAGTCGGGGTTGATCACCAGTACGCCCGCGCTGGCGGCCAGGTAGCGGCACCACGGATCGTCCTGTTCGGGGTGTCCGACCACGAACCCGCCGCCGTGCACGTTGACGTAGACGGGCGGGTTCGTCGCCGCCGGGTGGTAGACGGTCGCGGACGCCGGGCCGTGGCGGGTTCCGATGGCGACCTCAGAAGTCCGGCCGGCAAATTCCGGGAAACGCACCGCGGGTTTGGGGGCGGGATTGATCGCGGCCGCGAACGCGCGCGCCACCGCGTCGGCGATCAGCGGTGTGGACAGGATTGACAGCCGATTTCCCTTCCCCGCGGGAGCGCCCGGATCAGGCGCTGGTGCCCGGGCCGATGTTTCGGGCCGGGCGCGTCCGCAGCCAATGCACGTAATCGCTTGGCGCCCCAGCGATTTCGGCGGCGTCGGCCATGACGCCCAGATACCGGGCGGACGGCATCCCGCCTTCCCACGCGTCCAGAACATACAGCCAGGCCAGGACCGGGTCGGTGTCGGTGTCCGACGAGATGCGCTCCACCCGGCAGCGGATCTTCTTGTGCACGCCGAACTCCGAGCCCTCCCAACGGTCCAGGTTGTTCTCGTCCGCCGGTGTCATGTCGTAGAGGACGACGAACACCTTCGAATCCGGTTCTTCGACGACGCTGGCCAGCGCGCCCTCCCAGCCGATGTCCTCGCCGCCGAAGGTCAGTCGCCAACCGTGCAGCCAGCCGGTTCCGGCCACCGGCGAATGGGGCGCGCGTTTCTGCATCTGCTCGGGATCCATGTTCGATCCGTACGCGGCGTAGAGCGGCACGGGGAAATCTTAGACGTCCGGTGCTGGTCGGTCTTCCCCCGAGCATTCGCAGGCTTCCCGCCGCTTCGTTAGGTTGGGGACTGTGGTGACCCGCATCGTGATCCTCGGTGGAGGCCCGGCCGGTTACGAAGCCGCGCTGGTGGCCGCGGCCTCGCACCCCGACACGACCCGCGTCACGGTGATCGACTCCGAGGGCATCGGCGGGGCGGCCGTGCTGGACGACTGCGTGCCGTCCAAGACGTTCATCGCGTCGACCTGGCTGCGCACCGAATTGCGCCGGGCGCCGCGGCTGGGATTCGAGATCGACATCGACGACGCCAAGATCTCGCTGCCGCAGATCCATGCCCGGGTCAAGCAACTGGCCACCGAGCAGTCCGCCGACATCACCGATCAGCTGCTCAGCATGGGGGTGCACGTGGTGGCCGGCCGCGGCGAGCTGATCGACCCCGCGCCCGGGCTGGCCTGCCACCGCATCAAAGCAACCGCCGCCGATGGAACCACCAGCGAGTACGAGGCCGACGTCGTGCTGATCGCCACGGGCGCCAGCCCCCGGGTGCTGCCGTCGGCGCCGCCCGACGGCGAGCGGATCCTGACGTGGCGCCAGCTCTATGACCTCAAGGCCCTGCCCGAACACCTGATCGTGGTCGGGTCCGGTGTCACCGGCGCCGAATTCGTGCACGCCTACACCGAATTGGGTGTGCCGGTGACCGTGGTCGCCAGCCGCGACCGGGTGCTGCCCTACGAGGACGTCGACGCCGCCTTGGTGCTGGAGGAGGCGTTCTCCGAACGCGGTGTCCAGCTGGTCAAGAACGCCCGCGCGCAATCGGTCACCCGCACGGCAGACGGTGCGCTGGTCACCCTGGCCGACGGGCGCACGGTCGAGGGCAGCCACGCGCTGATGACCATCGGATCCGTTCCCAACACCAGCGGCCTGGGCTTGGATCGGGTCGGCATCGAGCTGGGCCGGGGCGGTTACCTGACCGTGGACCGGGTGTCGCGGACTTCGGTGGCCGGCATTTACGCCGCCGGTGACTGCACGGGGCTGCTGCCGCTGGCCTCGGTCGCCGCCATGCAGGGCCGGATCGCGATGTATCACGCGCTGGGCGAGGGGGTCAGCCCGATCCGGCTGCGCACGGTGGCGGCGACGGTGTTCACCAGGCCCGAGATCGCCGCCGTCGGGGTCCCGCAGAGCATGATCGACAACGGTTCGATACCGGCCCGGGCGGTCATGCTGCCGCTGCGGACCAATGCGCGGGCCAAGATGTCGGGGCTGCGCCAGGGCTTCGTGAAGCTGTTCTGCCGGCAGGCCACCGGCGTGGTCATCGGCGGCGTGGTGGTGGCCCCGATCGCCTCCGAGCTGATCCTGCCGATCGCCGTGGCCGTGACGAACCGGATCACCGTCAACGAATTGGCGCAGACGCTGGCGGTTTACCCGTCGTTGTCCGGCTCGATCACCGAGGCCGCGCGACGACTGATGGCGCACGACGATCTGGACTAACGGTTAGCCTTGGTGCAACACGTCCTACTGACGAGTAACCAGGAGGAGTTTTCCAGTGCGGAGCCCAGTGAGAAGTGGTCGTGACTGATCCCATCCTGCGCAGCTCACCGGTTTCCGTGCTGGGTCCGCGGCAGCGCGAGGCGGCCTGGGAACAATTGGGCGCCGAGCAGTTCGACGTGGTGGTGATCGGCGGCGGCGTGGTGGGCTCGGGCTGCGCCCTGGACGCCGCGACCCGCGGGCTCAAGGTGGCGCTGGTGGAAGCGCGCGACTTCGCCTCGGGCACCTCGAGCCGATCGTCGAAGATGTTCCACGGCGGCCTGCGCTACCTCGAACAGCTGGAGTTCGGGCTGGTGCGCGAGGCGCTCTACGAGCGCGAGCTGTCGCTGACCACGCTGGCGCCGCACCTGGTCAAGCCGATGCCGTTCCTGTTCCCGTTGACCAATCGCATTTGGGAACGTCCCTACATCGCCGCCGGAATCTTTCTCTACGACCGGTTGGGCGGCGCGAAATCCGTTCCGGCACAAAAACATTTGACCCGTGCCGGCGCATTGCGATTGAGCCCCGGCCTAAAGCGCAGCTCGCTGATCGGTGGAATCCGTTACTACGACACGGTTGTCGACGACGCCCGGCACACCATGACCGTCGCGCGCACGGCCGCGCACTACGGCGCGGTGGTGCGCAGCTCCACCCAGGTTGTCGCCATGCTGCGCGAAGGCGATCGGGTGACCGGCGTGCGCGTCCGCGACTCCGAGGACGGCTCGATCACTCAAGTCCGCGGACACGTGGTGGTCAACGCGACCGGCGTGTGGACCGACGAGATCCAGGCACTATCCAAGCAGCGCGGGCGATTTCAGGTCCGGGCGTCCAAGGGCGTGCACGTGGTGGTGCCACGTGACCGCATCGTCAGCGACGTCGCCATCATCCTGCGCACCGAAAAGTCGGTGATGTTCGTCATCCCGTGGGGCAGCCACTGGATCATCGGAACCACGGACACTGACTGGAATCTCGACCTGGCACACCCCGCGGCCACCAAGGCCGACATCGACTACATCTTGCACACCGTCAACACGGTGCTGGCGATCCCGCTGACGCACGCCGATATCGACGGCGTGTATGCGGGGTTGCGCCCGCTACTCGCCGGCGAGAGTGAGGAAACCTCCAAGTTGTCCCGCGAGCACGCCGTGGCGGTGCCCGCGCCGGGCCTGGTGTCCATCGCCGGTGGCAAGTACACCACCTATCGGGTGATGGGCGCCGACGCGATTGATGCTGCGGCCCAATTCATTCCGGCCCGGGTGGCGCCGTCGATTACCGAGAAGGTCAGCCTGCTGGGCGCCGACGGTTACTTCGCACTGGTCAATCAGGCCGAACACGTCGCCGAGCTGCAGGGCCTGCATCCCTACCGGGTGCGTCATCTGCTGGACCGCTACGGCTCGCTGATCGGTGACGTGCTGGCGCTGGCGGGACAAAGCCCAGATCTGCTCGACCCGATCCAGGAGGCGCCGGGCTATCTGCGGGTGGAGGCGCTGTATGCGGTAACCGCTGAGGGGGCTTTGCATTTGGAGGACATTCTGGCCCGCCGAATGCGCATCTCGATCGAATACCCGCACCGCGGCGTCGACTGCGCGCGCGAGGTCGCCGACGTGGTCGCGCCGGTGCTGGGCTGGTCGGCCGAGGACATCGAGCGCGAGGTCGCGAACTACACCGCCCGGGTGGAGGCCGAGATCTTGTCCCAGGCCCAGCCGGACGACGTGTCCGCCGACGAGCTGCGTGCCAGCGCGCCCGAGGCGCGCGCCGAGATTCTCGAGCCGGTCCCGCTCAGTTGAGGCCCGCGCCGCTTCCGGTTCGCGATGGCTTGGGGCCTGCGCGGGTGCGGCTGCGCGGCGGCCCGGTGCTAACCGAACTCACCGCCCGGTTCGGCGCGCCGGCCCGCGCCAAGGTGCTGGCCGGTGAGGTCGTCGGCGCCGACGGCACGGTAATCGACAGCGCCACAGTGCTTCCCGCCGGCGCGAGCGTCTATCTCTATCGCGAGCTGCCTGACGAGGTGCCCGTCCCGTTCGACCTCCCGGTGCTGCATCGCGACGCCGATATCGTCGTCGTCGACAAACCGCACTTCCTGGCCACCATGCCGCGCGGACGCCACGTCGCGCAGACCGCGCTGGTGCGGCTGCGCCGGGAACTGGGATTGCCCGAGCTGAGCCCGGCGCACCGGCTCGACCGGCTGACCGCCGGGGTGCTGCTGTTCACCGCGCGGCGCGCGGTGCGGGGCGCCTACCAGACGCTGTTCGCCCGCGGATCGGTGAGTAAGACGTATCTGGCCAGGGCCGCCGTCGACCCTGAACTCGTCTTGCCGCGCGTGGTGAAGGATCGAATCGTCAAGCGCCGCGGCCACTTACAGGCCGTGTGCGAACCCGGCCCGCCAAATTCCGAGACGCTCGTGGAGTTGATCTCACCGGACGGGCTGTACCGGCTCACGCCACGCACCGGACGCACCCACCAATTGCGCCTGCATATGGCCTCGCTGGGGATACCGATCGAAGGTGATCCGCTGTATCCCAACATCGTTGACATTGCGGCCGACGACTTCAGCACGCCGCTGCGACTGCTGGCGCAGCGCATCGAGTTCACCGATCCGCTGACCGGCGTGCGGCGCGAGTTCGTCAGCCGCCGAATCGAGCCATAGCCGTTCGGGAACTGTGCCCGGGTGAGGCCGCGGTCGCCGTACGGGCACCATGGGCGACCAGACGCTGCGCTGACGACTTGATGCTCCTATCTGTGTTACGACGTCAAGCGGCGTCGATGTGGTGGGTGTTGAGCCAGTGGCGGTAGTTGGCGGCGAGGGTGTCGTGGCGTTGGACTCCTCGTTCGAGTCGTGAGATGACGGTGGGCCAGACGCCGAGGTGGTGTGCGGCGCTGGTCAGGGTGATGTTGCGGGCTTGCCGTGCTGGTCTGAGATCGCTGTAGTCATCGATGGGGCAGGGTGCGGTGAGGTGTTTGAACATCTCGCGGGCGATGGCGCGTTTGAGTAGTCGCAGGACGTCTTTTTTGGATCGTCCGGCGGCGAGTTGGCGGGCGGCGTAGTTGCGGGTGCGTTCGTCGTGAGACCAGCGGACCAGTGCGATGCGGTGCAGGGCGTTGTTGGCGGCGCGGTCCCCACCGCGCGAGAGCCGATGGCGGGTGATTTTTCCTGAGGAAGCCGGGATCGGTGCGACACCGGCCAGGCGGGCGAAGGCGGCTTCTGAGCGCAGGCGGTCGGTGTTGGTTCCGGCCGTGATGAGCAGCTGTGTGGCGGTGTCGGGGCCGACGCCAAAGGCGGCTCGCAGCGCAGGGTTCAATGCGCGGGTCAAGGTGTCGAGTTGGGTGGTCAGCTCACCGATTTGGTGGTCGAGGAACTCGATGCGCTGGGCCAGGGCTTTGCAGGCGGTCAGCACCGCCCCGGCGGTGGGGTCGTCGTGGGTGCACGGCTGGGACCGGGCCAAGGCCTCGACTAGGCGCAGGGTGGTGGCGTAGCGGCGGTAGCGCTCCCGCAGCTCTGCTGGCGCGGTGACGAGGAGGTCTTTGATCTGCTGAATGGCCGCGGTGCGGGCCTTAACTGCGCCGCGGCGGGCGATCAGCAGGGCTTTGAGTGCGCCGGTGTTGGGGTCTTTGGGCACGGCCAGGCCGTGGCCGGCCAGCACGGCGCGAGCGGCGCTGTAGGCGTCCAGTGGGTCGGATTTACCCTGGCGACGCCGGGTAGAGCGGTCGGGTCGGTTGACCTCGACAACGTGAATCCCGTTGACCTGCAATGCTTGGGTGAACCCAGCCCCATAGCTGCTCGTGCCCTCGACGCCGGCGATGAACACCTCTCCAAAGCTTTGCGCCCAGCGCCGGGCGACGTAGTAACCGGTCGGGTTGGTGCGAAACTCGGCATCGCCAAGCAGTTGACCGGTGTCGGTGATGGCCGCGAGGTGAATGGTGTCGAGATGAGTATCGACGCCGATGACGACCCGGCGTGGGGATGTCACGATGGTTGGTGTCCTCTCTGTGCAATGAACCGTGCGGTGGGTGACACCCCGGTGGGGCGGGCAGACAAGACATTGACGAGGGAACTGCCAGGCTCCTGATTAGGTCATGCCCGCCGCACTGGGGCTCTCGTGGTGGTGCTTGCCCGCACGGCGCTGGTGAGACAAATCAATTGGAAGACAACCCAGCAGGGCATCAGTCGGTGCGAGGGTCATCACCAGCAGCGAGCGGGCAAGACCATCCTCACCCGAACCGGCTTAACAGAATCAATGTCAGGGGCTTTTGGCATACTCGAACTCATGTTCGAAAAAGAGTCGGGTTATCGGTCACCGCCGGAGGTGATCGCGTACTTCGACGAGTTGTTCGAGCGGCATTATCCGTCGCGAACGCCGGTGTCGGCGGAACTGCTGGAACGGATCGGAGCGGGCGCGCGGGCGGAGAACCGGGCGGCGGCCGCGCAGCTCGCGGCCATCGGCGAGTTATTCGGCTATCGGTTGTCACGCTGCGCGGAGACTGAAAGCTGGGCCGTCGACACCGAGGCGGCGGTCAGTGCCGAGATCGCCGCCGAGCTGAGGATCAGTCAGGGCCTGGCCGGCAGCAAGGTCCGCTACGCCCGGGCGATGCGGGAGCGGTTGCCGAAGGTCGGCGCGGTGTTCGCGGCCGGGGACATCGACTTTCGCCTGTTCGCCACGGTGGTGTACCGCACGGACCTGATCACCGACCCGCAGGTGCTGGCGGCGGTCGATGCCCGGTTGGCGGCCAATGTGGCGCGCTGGCCGTCGATGACGCCGGGACGGCTGGCCGCCCAGGTGGACAAGATCGTCGCGCTGGCCGACGCGGACGCGGTGCGACGCCGCAAGGAGCGGGTGACCGACCGCGAGATCTGGATCGCCGATGCGGGCGATGGCATCTCGCATATTGAAGGCAGCCTGTTGAGCCCGGACGCACATGCGTTGGATAAGCGGCTGAATGCCTTGGCGGCCACGGTGTGTGAGCATGATCCACGCACCCGGGAGCAGCGCCGCGCCGACGCGTTGGGAGCGTTGGCGAGTGGGGCGGACCGGTTGGGATGTCGCTGCGGACGCCGCGATTGCGCGGCCGGTAAACGGGCCGCGGGGCCGGTGGTGATCCACGTGATCGCCGAGCGCGGCAGTCTGGACGGCACCGGCTCGGCGCCGGGCTACGAGCTGGGCGCCGAGGGCTTGATCCCGCCTGAGTTGATCGCCGAGCTGGCCGCGTCGGCCACGCTGGCGCCGCTGATTCACCCGGGTGATGCGCCACCCGAACCGGGTTACGCGCCGTCCAAGGCGCTGGCCGATTTCGTCCGCTGCCGCGACTTGACGTGCCGGTGGCCCGGCTGCGACCGGCCCGCCGTCGACTGCGACGTCGACCATACGATCCCGTACGCCGACGGCGGCCCGACGCACCCGTCCAATCTCAAATGTTATTGCCGCACACACCATTTGGTGAAAACTTTCTGGGGCTGGCAGGAGAAGCAGCTGCCGGACGGGACGCTGATCCTGACGTCACCGGCAGGACGCACCTATGTCACCACGCCGGGCAGTGCACTGCTGTTCCCCAGTGTGTGCCAGGGCGGCGGCGCGATCCCGGCCGCCGAGGTCGATGCGGTGCCCGACTACTGCGGTGAGCGCACGGCGATGATGCCCACCCGGCGCCGCACCCGCGCCCAGAGCCGCGCCGAGCGGATCGCGGCCGAACGCCGGCGCAACCGGGACACCCGCATCGGCCGGCGGGCCGGGAGCCCGGGGGCGGCCGAAAGCTCGGGGACGGCCGGAAACCCCGGCCCGGCCAACAACCTCACCGGACCCGCCCCACCCGGCGCCGACGATCCGCCACCCTTCTAGCGGCATGGACGCCGCTGGACCGGGTAGCCCGCGGCTATGGACATCACCGTCACATTCGTCGGCAACGCCACCACCCTCATCTCCGCGGGCGGACTGACGTTGCTGACCGACCCCAATTTCCTGCACCGGGGGCAACGCGCCTACCTCGGCTATGGATTGGTGTCCAAGCGGCTCAAAGAGCCGGCGATCAGCCCCAGTGAACTTCCGCCGGTCGACGCCATCGTGCTGTCACACATGCACGGCGATCACTGGGACAGGGTGTCGCAGAAGGGCCTCGACCACGAACTGCCGGTCGTGACCACCCCGCACGCCGCCAAACGGCTGCACAGGCGTGGCTTCGCGCAGGCGCGTGGCCTGCGGACGTGGCAGCAGCACACGTTGCGCCGGGGTGGCACCACGCTCACCCTCACGTCACTGCCCGGGCGCCACGCGCCGGGGTGGAGCCAGCGGCTACTCCCGCCGGTGATGGGCACCATGCTGGAGGTCGCCGCCGACGATGGCTCGCCCCCGCGCCGGCTCTACATCTCCGGTGACACCCTACTCATCGAGGAGCTCAAGGAGATTCCCGCGCGGTTCGACCCGATCGACGCGGGCATGCTGCACCTCGGCGGCACCCGACTGCCGGCCGGCGGGCGGCTTCCGTTCGGGCTGACCGTGACGATGGATGGCCGCCAGGGCGCCGAACTGGTCGCGATGCTGGCCCTCCCGAAGGCCATCCCGGTGCACTTCGATGACTACGCGGTCTTCGCGTCGCCGCTGGCGGACTTCACCCGGGAAATGCAGCGCCGGGGCTTGGGAGACCGGGTCATCACGGTGAACCGTGGCGCCTCGGTGACCGTTTGACGGACGCCGGGCGTCACATAAATGGCCGTTCAGTGACTGCTTTGGGGGTTTGTTCCGCCGTCATCGGTGGATAGGCGGTCGGGGCAGTAGATGCTGGCGGCGGCTTGGACGAATCGGGCGGCTTTCGCTATGGTGAATGCGGGGTTGAGTTCGTGGACATCTTTGATGATGTCGAGTTCTGTGGTGCCTGAGTTGGCCAGGTCGCAGACCTTTTGGCCGGCTTTGATGGCGCGGTCGGGGTTTTGGTAGGTGATGCCGGCCTTGGTGAGGGCGGCCAGAAACGCGTCGTCATCGGAGTCGGCGTGCGCGGGTAGCGCCGTGGCGAGGAGGGCAACGGCGCTGGCCAGAACCGGTAGAAACCTCATGGGGTGTGCGCTGTCCTATCCGGCCGCCGGTGGGCGGCCCATGATGCGTGGGCGAAAGCCATACATCGGTTCGGAGAACTCCTCTTCGTGGCCGCCGGGGATGCCGGCCAGCGGCACACCGGGCATGCCCAGGGTGCCGGCTTCTTCCATCACCATCGGGGTGGCCGAGCCAAAGCCGTGGTAGGCGCTCAGGCCGACCTGGGTGGTGGTGGCCAGCGGGGTGATGGCGGCTCCGGTGGCTCCCCAGGCCGGTGGCACTGACAGCGCCCCGACCAGGCTGGCCTGGCCCATTCCGGCCGCCGCGGCGGCTGGGGTGCTCACCGAGGCCAGGTTGGCCGTGCCGCCCAGCCCGGCGGCCAACACCCCCAGTCCGGAGGTCGAGGAGTCCACGGCGTTGAGGGAGTTGATGGAGTTCATCGCGACTTGGGAATCGACGAAGGTGGTCGGGTTCAAGATGCCGTTGGTGGTGAATCCGTTGGACAGCCCCGAGACGGTGTTGTTGTTGAGGAAGGCGCCCAGCAGGTTTTCGTGGGAGTTGCTCAACGTGTTCAACCAGCCGGCCAGTCCGGTGGTCGAATCCCCCGAGCCGGGGGCAAAGATGCTGTTGGGGTCGGCACTGAGCGCATTGGTCCCGGCGGTATCCAGGGACTGGGCGACCGCGGTGGCTTGCTGGGCGGTCCCATCGCTGGTGGTGTCGGCTTGGGGTGGGGTAAACGGGCTCAGTTGCTGGATCGCGGCGTTCGAGGTGGCGCTGTAGCTGGTCATCGCGTGGGTGTTTTGTGCCCACATCTGCGCGTAGTGGGCCTCGGTGGCCGCGATCGCGGCACTGTTTTGCCCCAACAGGTTGCTGGCCACCAGCTGTGCGAGCTGGGCGCGGTTGGCCGCCACCACCGCCGGGGGCACCGTGGCCGCAAAAGCCGCCTCAAACGCCGCCGCGGCCGCGTTGGCCTGCACCCCCGCCAATTCAGCCTGGGCGGCGGTGGCCTCGAGCCACTGCAGATACGGTTGCACCGCGGCCAGCATTTTCTGCGCCGAGGGCCCCGACCAGCTTTGGCTGCCCAGCGCGCTCACCACCGCACCGTAGTGGGTGGCCGCCGAGCGTAACTCCGCTGACACCGCGTTCCACGCCGCGCCCGCAGCCAGCAACGACCCCGACCCAGGACCGGCATACATCCGGGCCGAGGTGATCTCGGGGGCCAACCCCACCTCAACTATCGACATGACATCTACTCCCAGCGTTGTTAGCCCGCAGCCGGCGGACGGGGCATGACCACGGGCCGAAACCCATACTTGGGGATGGCGCGGCGCAACCGCCGACCACTGCCACCCAGCGGCCCGGCCACCCCACCCGGGCCCCCCGCCCCCGAGCCGGTCCCGGGATCGGTCAACCCGCTCACCCCGGTGGCCGGCACCGCGGTGTGCCCCGGGGCGATGTTGGCCGCCGCCGCCCAACCCTGCGGCACCGACACCGACCCCACCAACTGCGCATTGCCCACCCCCGCCGACACACCACCCACACCCGAGCCCAGCGCGGTGCGGGAAGCCAGATCCGCGCTGGCCGCCTCGGCACCGGCCAGCCCATCGGCGTCGGCCGCGAAGTCGCCCAACCCCCCCAACGTGGTGGCATGCTGGGCGGCCAACACCCCTTGCATCGTCCCGATAATGGTCTGCGGATTGAACGGACCACCCGCGATCGACCCGTTGACGATCGAGTTGCTGAAGAAGTTGCTGTTCAAAAAATTGCCCAGCGCGGTGTTGTTGTTCCCGTCCAAAAACTGGGTCCAATACTCATACAACGACCCCGCACCGGTGGCGTTACTGGTCACGTCCGTCGTCGACCCCGAGCCCCCCGACACCAGCGACTGCACATTGCCCGCCGCGGTGTTCGACGCCACGCTGACCGCGTTCGTCTGCTGCACCACCCCATCCGGTGTGGTCGTCGACTGCGGCGAGGCAAACGGCGTCAACTGCGCCGCCGTACTCGACCCCACCGCATAACCATTCATCGCCGCCGCATCCTGGGCCCACATCTCGGCATACTGCGCCTCGGTCGCCGCGATCGCCGGAGTGTTCTGCCCAAACACATTCGTCGCCACCAACAACGCCAACTGCGCACGATTAGCCGCAATCACCGGCGGCGGCACCATGGCCGCAAACGCGGCCTCAAACGCCGTCGCCGCCGCGTGGGCCTGCATAGCGGTCTGCTCGGCCTGCGTGGCCGTGGTGTCCAGCCATGTCACATAGGGTTTGGCCGCGGCCAGCATCGACGCCGACGACGGGCCATACCAGCCTCCGCTGCTCAGCTGCGTCAACACCGAATCGTAATCGGTTGCTGCGGAGCGCATTTCGGTGGCCAGCGTATTCCACGAAGCAGCGGCGGCCAGCATCGGACCCGATCCCGGGCCGGAATAGATCCTCGCCGAGTTGACTTCCGGCGGTAACGCCGCAAAGTCCAGCATGGTCCCCCCTCGCGCCTAACGGGCCGTAGTTACGTTTGCTGCCTCGGCGGCAAGCAAGTTAATACGAGTTTCTAAGTTTGCGACAGATACCTCATCCACCGCGGCGGCCTCGGACTGCTGCGACGCACAAGGTCATCGGGGTTCTCCTCTTGAATCGAGAGCCCGAATCGCAACCCCAGCCCGCGACCAGTCAGAAGCCTCTCGGGCGCACCCGTTAAGCCGAAGAGCGCTCTTCTGACCTGGCCGCTTTCGTGGGACACGATCCGCGCCAGTTGCCATAGCCTCACCTAAGAAAATACGGTCGGCCAATCGTGGCATTTCGATGCAAGGGGAGTCAAGCAGCCCGACCGCCGGGAGCCAGCTAGCTGCGTGGAGTTTGCAGCGGATTCACTCCGCCGCCATTTTGGAGCCAGCGGCCGTGCTACTGCCTCATTAGCTGATTTCTCCATCAGACGTGGGGTCCGCCCGGCTGGCCTACCTTGTTTGTGCGGCCTACGGGCTTGGGTATGGTTCGGTGGCCGTGTCGCAGCGCCGCTCGCGCGCCTCACCAACCGGTCCTGTACGACGTTGATTCGGCATGCCATGTCATCGCGGACAGATTTTCCCGTCAACCCGCTCAGCTATCTCGCCCGGCGACCATGCCGCCCGCGACGGCGCGGAGTTGCCGGCCACCGTGATGCACAGGCCGCCGTCGGCGGGATAACGCTGCGGGCGCGACTCCATCATGCGGTTGCGGACGATGTGTTCGACGAGGATGGGGACGAAGGTCTGCACCGGCGCGTCGATGAATCGCTGCGCCGTCTCCTCGCACCAGCGCCTGATCTGCGCTGTGCGCCGCTCGTCATCGAGCCCCTCGTGCCGGGCCAGCTTGTCGGCCACATCCGCCACCGATCGGCCGACCGTGACCCGGACGGCGGGCGAGACCACCGCGTCGGCGCGCGCCCGCACCGCGTCGAGTGCCCGACGGGCAACGTCCTCGTCGGTGTCCGGCCGGATGACATGCAGGGTGATGTGGCGGCCGTTCTCGCCCATCACGATGACGCTGGACTCCTCGTCGTTGATAAAGCCCAGTAACTCGATTGTGTGTCCGTCGATTTCAATCAGCGTCGGCGTGTCATGCCAGGCGTTGCGCCGGTAGCCCACCATGACGATCTGCCCAAGCCGGTCGGACAACGACGCCACCAGGCCCGGCAGCTCGTCGGCCAGGTTCGTCGACCGCGGCCACCAAGCGCCATCGATGTGCTCGGACACAGTCCGATATTGCTTGAGCTGCAACCGGTTTGATTGCTCCATGTCACCCACCTGCTCGCCGATTCTTCCGGATTGGCCTGACCACCCCGACGTAACGTCAAGACCATCACGGGCAGTCGGCGACCGCTGCGCCAGCGAGTGGCTGGCGGGTTTACCGATCGTGAACAACGGTTGAGAGGATGTCGTGGTGCAGATCGCTTCGAATGTGCAGGGCCAGGTGTGGCGCGGCGGGAAGGCGCAGGACGACTTCGAGTTCGACAAGATCTCGGACTACCTCGCCGAGCCCGGCACCCTGGTGTGGGCCGACCTGTGCCAACCCGACCACGACACGCTGTGCGGGCTGGCCGACGAGCTGGGCCTGAACCGTTGGGCGGTCGAAGACGCCGTGGCGGCCGCCGAGCGGGTCAAGGTCACCGCCTACGAAAGCCACACTTTCTTCACCGTCTATGCCGTCGACGTCGCGACGGATGCCGCCGATGCCTCCCAGCGGATGCTGTCGATGCAACGCATTTCGGGATTCGTGCTGCCGCAGGGGCTGATCACCGTGCGTCTGACGCCCGACTTCGACATGGCGCAGGTGGCCCGCCGCTGGCAGGAGATCGGCGGCCAGCGCTATGGGGTCGGCGCACTGGTGCACGGCCTGCTCGACGTGGTGGTCGACAGCCATTTCACCGCCGTCGAGGCCCTCGACGACTGCATCGAAGCCATCGAGGACGAGCTGTTCGACGGCACGCCCCGCAAGGGCGTCTTTCAGCGCCGCACCTTCCGCTTGCGCAGGGATCTGGTCAACCTGCGCCGGATCGCCCTACCCATGCGCGAGGTCGTCAACGGCATTGCGCATCATCGTGTTTCGGATGGCTCAGATCGGCGGCTGGACCCGCTGTACGCCGACCTGTACGACCACGTGCTACGGGTTTCCGAATGGACGGAATCGTTACGCGACATGATCACAACCATTTTCGAGACCAATCTGTCGCTGCAGGACGCCCGGCTGAACACCGTGATGAAGAAGCTGACGGGATGGGCCGCCGTGATCGCCGTGCCGACGGCGATCACGGGCTTCTACGGACAGAACGTGCCCTACCCAGGCTTCGGTACCCACGCCGGATTCCTGGCCAGTACCGGCGTGATCCTGGTCATGATGGTGGTGCTGTACGTGATGTTCAAGCGTCGCGATTGGCTGTGAGCCGCATGAAGGCGGGGCCGGTTCGAATGCGTGCATGTCGTGGTGTCACTCGGCGCCGGATCACCGATAATGCGTTCTGTGCCACACGTGATTTTGCTCGGCCGTCGGATGCGCGTTACCGGCGATCCCTCATCGACGTGCCGTCGGTGATCTGACGACATGGCAAATGCGCGGTGGCTGTGGCTCGCTGTGGTGGCGATATGCGTGGTCGGCTGCGGTGTGCGGCAGGTGTCGGCGGCCAGCGCCCGAGAGATCTCCGGCACCTTTCGATCCGGCGGGATCGACCGAACCTACCTGTTGCACGTGCCGGCGGGCGCACCCGTCGGGTTGGTGCTCAGCTTGCACGGCGGCGGCGGCACCGGGATCTCCCAGCGCGGCCTGACAGGCTTCGACACCGTTGCCGACGCTCACAACCTGCTGGTGGCCTACCCCGACGGCTACGACAGGAGCTGGGCCGACGGGCGTGGCGCGTCGCCCGCCGATCGCCGCCACATCGACGATGTGGCCTTCCTGGTCGGACTGGTGACCAAGCTGCAGAACGACTACGGCATCGCGGCCGGGCACGTCTTCGTCACCGGAATGTCCAACGGCGGCTTCATGACCAACCGGCTGGCGTGTGAGCGCGCCGACGTTTTCGCCGCGGTCGCGCCGGTGGCCGGCACGCTGGGCGTGGGGGTGGCCTGCAATCCGTCGCAGCCGGTGTCGGTCTGGGAAGCCCACGGGACCGCCGACCCGCTGGTGCCCTTCAAGGGTGGGACGGTGCGCGGACGCGGTGGGGTCAGCCACGCCATACCGGTGGACAGCATGGTGACCAAGTGGCGCTCGGCCGATGGCTGCCGCGGCGAGCCGGCGATGGAGGCCCTGCCCGACGTCCGGGACGGCACCGCCGTGCGCCGCTACGAGTCCACCGGCTGCGCGGCGAACACCGAGGTGGTGTTCTACAAGATCGACAGCGGCGGGCACACCTGGCCGGGCGGCAAGCAATATCTGCCCGCCGCCGTCATCGGCGCCACCACGCGAGCGCTGGACGGGTCCGAGGCCATTGCCCAGTTCTTCCTCGCGCACGCCCGCGACCAGCGGTGATCGCAGACGCACAGTCCAAGTCGGGCGCTCAGCGCTGGCAGGATGGGCACCAGTACGTCACGCGTTCCCCGGTGTCGTCGAAGTTGATCCGGGTGCCGCAGCGGCGGCACGGCTGCCCGGATCGACCGTAGACCCACAGCTGCCGCCCGGTCCGAGTGTCACCGGTGGTGCATCGGTTCCAGCGGAACCGGTTGAGCCACAACATGTTCCGCGCACGCGACACCAGCCGGTGGGCGTCGGCGAGGTCGCGCACCGGCGCGGTGGGCAGATGCCCGGCCAGGAAGCACAATTCGTTGCTGTACACGTTGCCGACCCCGGCCAGCACCCGCTGGTCCAACAGCGCCTCGGCGATCGGCCGGTCCGGGTCGGCCGTCAAGTTGGCGGCGGCGAGCGCGGGGTCCCAGTCCTCGCCCAGCAGATCGGGTCCCAGGTGCGCGACGGCGTCGCCGTCGCGTTCGCGGTCCAGGACCTCCAGCACGCCCAGGTCGACTCCGACGGCCGTGGCGCTGTCGGTCTGCAAGACGATGCGCGCGCGGTGGTCGACCCGCACCGGGCGGTTGCCGACCCGCCAGCTGCCCTCCATTTTCAGGTGCGAGTGAATGCTGGCGGGCCCCACCCGGATGAACAAGTGCTTCCCGCGGCTGAACACCTCGTCGATTACCTGCCCGGTGAGATCGACGGTGGCGAATCGCGGCACCCTTATGTCGCAGCGGGTCAGGGTGCCGCCGAGCAGGTGCTCGCGCAGCGCGGCCGCGGTGTGCCAGACGGTGTCACCTTCGGGCATGTCAGCGCAGCCGCATTCCGCGGGGGGTGCGGGCGAAGCCGGCGTCGGCGAGCGCGTCGGCCGGACCCGGCCCGTCCGCGCGGGGCTGCAGGGCCGGGACCCCGTCGATGCGCTCGACCAGGATCGACGCGACGCGACGGGACGAGACCAGGTCGGCCAGCGCCGTCGCGGCGGCGTGGTGGGCGGCGGGGTCGTCGGTGAAGGTCAGCAGCGACCGCCCGCCGCGCTCGAGGAACCAGGCCAGTGCGCCGTCCACCAGCACCACCAGCGCACCGGCCTTGCGGCCCGGGCGGGCCCCCGGACCCCCCGAGCCCTCGCCGCGGGCGCCGGGCCAGGGCAGCGCCGCGCCGTAGGGGTTGGCCGGATCCGCGGCGGCCAGCACGATCGCCCGGTACTCGGGCCGTTCCGGGTCCACCCCGTCGGAGTAGGCGCGCAGTCGGTCGACGGTCGAGGCGACCGCGAACTGCGCGCCGCCCAGCGACTCGATGAAGTAGCCGCGCTGGCACCGGCCGGCGTCCTCGAAGGTGCTCAACACCTTGTACAGCGTGGCGAACCCGCCGGGCACCCCCTCGGCGGCCACCGCGCCCCTGGTCAGCACGCCGTGACGGCCCAGCAGGAGCTCCGCCTGGTAGTGGGCGCGCAGGGTCGAGTCCGGCTCCGGGGCCGGCAGGATCGACCACCGGCCGGCCACCGTCGGGTCGGCGGGCCGGGACTGCGGGTGCGCGATGCTGTATCGGCTCAGCCGCGGCGGGCGATGCGACCGGTGGGCGGGCGCGGAGCGTCTGCGGGTGCCGGTGCCGCCGAGCAGGGCGCGCACCGGGGCGAACGTGTCGCCGGTGACCCAGCCGGCCCAGATCAGTTCCCACAGCGCGGCTTTGAGCTCGGACTCACTGAACCCGTCCTGCGTCAGCTGGCGGAAGAAGTAGGCGCCCCCGGGTGCGAGCGTGTCCAGGACGGCGCGGTGCGCGTCGCCCAGCTCGATGTCGGCGGGCCCGGGCAGCGTCAGCGTCGCGGATTCGCTGGGGTGCAAGGCGATCCAGCCGTCGCTTGCCGAGATCGAGCCGGCCCCCGACCAGGTGACCTCGCCGGTGGCGAGCAGCTCGTCGAGCAGCGCGGGGGAGTAGTCGCGAACCCGGGGGGCCAGCACCAGCGGCTCGATCGCCGACGCGGGCATCCGTACCCCGGCCAGCTGATCGATCACCGACATCAGCCCGTCCAACCCGGAATGGCTTGGGAAGCCCGACGGTTCGGCCGCCCCCACCCGGTGCCAGGCCGGCAGAAACCGGCCGTAGGCGGCCGTGCTGACCGGCTCGACCTGGGCCCGCAGCGCCGCCAGCGACCGCCGCCGCAGGATGCGCAGCACGTCGGCGTCGCACCACTGCTCACCGCCGGCCGCGGGCGCCCCGGGGACCTCGGCCGCGGCGACGAAGTCGCCGCGCACCAGCCGACCGTCAGCGGCCAGCCGGCCCAGGATGTCGGCGGTCACCCGCAGCCCCAGCCCGAACCTGGCCGCCGCCTCGGCGGTGGTGAACGGGGTGTGGGTGCGCGCGTAGCGGCCCAGCAATTCGCCCAGCGGGTCGGCCACCTCCTCGGTGAAGGCGGCCGGCACGCCGAGCGGGACCGCGATGCCGATGCCGTCGCGGAGCCGGCCGATGTCCTCGATGGCCACCCACCAGCTGCGGCCGGCGAACGACACCGTCAGCGCGCGCCGCGACGCGCGCAACCCTTCCAGCCAGCCGGCAACATTTCTGCCGTCGGTGACGACAGTGCGGGCGGCCACCTCGTCCTCGGTCAGCGGGCCCAGCAGCCGCAGCAGGTCCGCGACGCCCTCGGCGTCACGGGCGGCCCGGTCGGGCGCGAGGTGCTGAAGCTGGCGGCCGGTGGCGGCGATGATCTCCGGATCGAGCAGGTCGCGCAGCTCCACCCGGCCCAGCAGCTCGGCCAGCAGCGTGCTGTCCAGCGACAACGCCGCGGCCCGCCGCTCGGCCAGCGGGCTGTCGCCTTCGTACATGAACGCGCCGACGTAGCCGAACAGCAGCGACGCCGCGAACGGCGACGGCCGCTGCGTCTCGACCTCGAGCACCCGGACCCGCCGCTGGGCGATACCGGTCATCAGCTGGGTCAGGGCCGGGACGTCGTAAACGTCCTGCAGGCATTCGCGGACGGTCTCCAGCACCACCGGGAAGTCCGGGTACTTGCGCGCCACTTCCAGCAATTGGGCCGCGCGCTGGCGTTGCTGCCACAGCGGCGAGCGGCGGCCGGGGTGCCGGCGCGGCAACAGCAGGGCGCGGGCCGCGCACTCCCGGAACCGCGAGGCGAACAGCGCCGAGCCGCCCACCTCGGCGGTGACGATCGGGTCGATCTCCTCGGCGTCGAAGACGAACAGGTCGGCGCCGGGCGGGGCGTCGGTTCCGGCGCCCGGCGCGAAATCGGAAATCGTGTCGGGCAGACGCACCACGACGCCGTCGTCGGAGGCGGTGGGCTTCTCGTCGATGCCGTAGCGCTCGCGCAGCCGGCGGGACACCGCCAGCGCCAGCGGTCCGTTCACACCAAGCCCGTACGGCGAGTGCAGGATCACCCGCCAGTCGCCCAGCTCGTCGCGGAAACGCTCGACCAGCAACGTGGTGTCGGTGGGCACCACACCCGCGGCGCTGCGCTGCTCGTCGAGCAGACCCCACAAGTTGTCGGTGGCGTACGCGTCGAATCCCAGGCCCGCGCAGCGCTTGTCGAAGGCCTCGCGTTTGAGGCCGGCCAGCTCGCCGGTGAACGCGCCCAGCGCGGCGCCCAGCTCGGCCGGGCGGCCCAGGCCGTCGCCGCGCCAGAATGGCAACCGGGCCGGCTGGCCGGGCGCGGGGATCACCAGTACCCGGTCGTGGGTGATCTCGGTGATCCGCCAGCTGGTGGCGCCCAGCGAGATGACGTCGCCGGGGCGCGACTCGTAGACCATCTCCTCTTCGAGTTCGCCTACCCGCGAAGGCTTTTCGGCTTCGGAAGCGAGGTAGACGGTGAACAGGCCGCGATCGGGGATGGCGCCGCCGGAGGTCACGGCCAGTCGCTGCGCGCCGGGGCGCGCGGTCAGCGTGCCGGTGTCGCGGTCGTAGATCAATCGCGGGCGCAGCTCGGCGAATTCGGTGGACGGGTACTTGCCGCTCAACAGGTCCAGGGTGGCCTCGTACACGCTGCGCGGCAGCGTCGCGAACGGGGCGGCCCGGCGGACCGTGTCGAACCAGCGGTCGGCGTCCAGCGGTTCCAGCGCGGCCGCCGCCACGGTCTGCTGTGCCAGGATGTCGAGCGGGTTCGCGGGCACCCGCATGGTTTCGATCTGGCCGGTGAGCATGCGCTGCACGCTGACCGCGCAACCGATCAGGTCGGTGCGGTGCTTGGGGAACAGCACGCCGCGCGAGACCTCGCCGACCTGGTGGCCGGCCCGGCCGATGCGCTGCAGGCCGCTGGCCACCGACGGCGGCGCCTCCACCTGGATCACCAGGTCGACGGCGCCCATGTCGATGCCCAGCTCCAGGCTGGAGGTGGCCACCACCGCCTTGAGCACCCCGCGTTTGAGGTCCTCCTCGACCAGCGCGCGCTGCTCCTTGCTGACCGAACCGTGGTGGGCGCGGGCCAATACCGGTTCGGCGCCGTAGGTCTGGCCGCTGCCCATGAGCTGCGCCGGGGCGCCGCCGGCCACCTTCGGGTTGGCGTCCGAGGAAAGCTCGACTCCGCTGCGTTCGTCGTGAATCTCGTTGAGCCGGGCGGTAAGTCGCTCGGCCAGCCGCCGTGAGTTGGCGAAGACGATGGTGGAACTGTGTGATTCGATCAGGTCGACCAGACGGTTCTCGACGTCGGGCCAGATGGTGTTGTTGGCCAGGTTGGCCATGTCGGGCACCGGCACCTGCACGCTGAGCTCGACCGTCTTGGCCGACGGCGGGGCCACGATGGTGGTGGGCGCCTGGCCGGACAGGAACCGGGCGAGTTCCTCGGGCGGGCGCACCGTCGCGGACAACCCGATACGCTGCGCCGGCTTGTCCTCCCGTAGCGCGTCGAGGCGCTCCAGCGACACCGCCAGGTGCGCGCCGCGCTTGCTGGCGGCGATGGCGTGGATCTCGTCGACGATCACCGTCTGCACACCGGCCAGGGTCTCGCGGGCGGCCGAGGTGAGCATCAGGAACAGCGACTCGGGGGTGGTGATCAGCACGTCGGGTGGGCGGCTGATCAGTTGGCGACGGGCGGCGGGCGGGGTGTCACCGGAACGGACCCCGACGCTGATGTCCGGCGCGGGCAGGCCGCGGCGTTCGGCGATGCGGGTGAGCCCGGCCAGCGGGGTGCGCAGGTTGCGCTCGACGTCGACGGCCAGCGCCTTGAGCGGGGAGACGTAGAGCACGCGGGTGCCGGGCGGGCGTTCCGTCGAGCCCGCGAGGCTGTCCAGCGCCCACAGGAACGCGGCCAGCGTCTTGCCCGATCCGGTGGGCGCTATCACCAGGGTGTTGTGGCCGTCGGCGATGGCGTTCCAGGCGTCGGCCTGGGCGGTGGTCGGGGCGTCGAAGGTGCTGGTGAACCACTCGCGGGTGATCGCGCTGAACCGGCCCAACGGGTCGCGGCGGCCGGACGGCCCGGGATCAGTGCGAGTGCTCACCCCTCCATGGTGCCAACGGCCACCGACAGGTGCGTCGGCTAGCGCGGCTCGATACGCGCGGTCGCCATCGCGTGGGAGAGTTCCTCGGGGATCTCGGGCACCCGGGCGATGGCGTCGAACAGCGAGTGCGCGCAGGCATCGGCGAGGCGATCGGCGCTGGTTGTGGGGTCGATGATGCGCTGCCGGCACAGCTCGAAGGTGAACGCCAGCCAGCCGTGGCAGATCACCCGAAGGTCCCGTTCGACGTCGGGCTCCAGCTTCCGCGCGGGGGTCTTGGCCACCAGGTCGGAGATGCGGCTCATGATGTGTTCGAGCTGACGGTTCTTGGCTTCGTCGTCGACGCCCAGCAGGACCGGGTCGGAACGGCCCAGGCCGACGTAGGCGGCCCACGCGGCTTCCGGGTTCTGCTCGTGGTAGGCCATGTAGGCCATCACCCCGGTCCGGACCTCCTCGTACATGGTCAGGCCGGTGGCGTCGTCCATGTTGGTGTTCTCGTACAGGCGGTCGGCCTCGTCTTTGACCACCGCCGCGAAGAATGCTCGCTTGTCCGGGAAGTAGTGGTACATCAGGGCCCGCGATACCCCGGCGCGTTCTGCGATCTCGTCGATGCGAACTTCGTCGTAGGGCCGCTTCCCAAAGACCTCTGCCCCTAAAGCGAGCAGCTCAGCGCGTCGATCCTCGGGGGATAAGCGCCTGCGGGCTGTCGGCATGTGTCAGATAGTACTCATCGGACATGAGACGTCAGCCAGTTTGGATTCATCCGAACTTCACGCCCTGAGCCAGCGGTAACTCACCGGAATAATTGACGGTATTGGTACTTTGGCGCATGTAGGCCTTCCACGAGTCGGTGCCGGATTCGCGTCCGCCGCCGGTTTCCTTCTCTCCACCGAACGCGCCGCCGATCTCCGCGCCGGACGTGCCGATGTTGACATTGGCGATTCCGCAGTCGGATTCGGCCAGGAACCGCTCGGCCTCCCTCAGATCGAGGGTGAAGATGGCGGACGAAAGACCTTGCGGCACGCGATTGTTGAGTGCAATCGCGTCATCCAATGTGTCGTAGGTCAGCACGTAGAGGATGGGCGCGAACGTCTCGGTGGCCACGATGGCGGTCTGCGCGGGCATCCGCACCAGGGCCGGCGCGACGTAGTAGGAACTCGGGTGTTCGGGACATCCCGGGTGGGCGCGCTCGCCACCGATGACCTCACCGCCGTCGGCGCGGGCCTGTTCCAGCGCCCCCACCATGTCGCGGTAGGCGGTCTCGTGGATCAGCGGCCCGACCAGCGTGCCCGGTGCGGACGGGTCACCGATGCGCAGCTGGGCGAAAGCGGACGCGACGCGCGCGACGACCTCGTCGGCCACCGAGCGGTGCACGATCAGCCGGCGCAGGCTGGTGCAGCGCTGGCCGGCGGTGCCGGCCGCCGCGAACACCACCGCCCGCACCGCGAGGTCCAGGTCGGCCGACGGCGTCACGATGGCGGCGTTGTTGCCGCCCAACTCCAGCAGCACCCGGCCGAACCGGGCGGCGACACGGGGACCGACGGCCCGGCCCATCCGGACCGAACCGGTCGCCGACACCAGCGCCACGCGGGGGTCGTCGACCAGCAGCTCCCCGAGCTCGCGGTCGCCCAGCACCACCGAACTCACCGCGGCCGGGGCGCCGACGTCGGCCGCGGCCCGGGCGATCAGGGACTGGGTGGCCAGCGCCGTCAACGGCGTCAGCTCCGAGGGCTTCCACACCACCGGGTCCCCGCACACCAGGGCCAGCGCGGCGTTCCACGCCCAGACCGCGACCGGAAAGTTGAACGCGGTGATCACCCCGACGACACCGAGCGGGTGCCACGTCTCCAGTAACCGATGGCCGGGGCGTTCCGATGCGATGGTGCGGCCGTAGAGCTGACGCGACAGGCCGACGGCGAACTGGCAGATGTCGATCATCTCCTGCACCTCGCCGGCGGCCTCGGCGGTGATCTTGCCGACCTCCAGCGTCACCAGGGTGGCCAGCTCGTCGCGGTGCGCGGTCAGCAGCTCGCCGAGGCGCGCCACCAGCGCGCCGCGCACCGGGGCGGGGGTGTTGCGCCACACCGAAAACGCCTGGGCGGCTTCGCTGATCGCCCGCTCGGCCTGCTCGGGTGTGCTGGGTGCGACGGTGAACAGCACCTCGCCGGTGATCGGTGTGCTGGCCGGCATCCCGTGGGCGTCGGGCTCGCCGAGTGCGACGTCGGCCCCCATCGTGCGCAGGGCGTCGCGCGCCCGGGCGCGCAGGTCACCGGCGGTGGGCAGATTCATCGAGGTGCCTCCTGGGACAGCGCTTGGTAAAGCGGGTAGGGGTCGTAGATCTCGCGGCCGATGGCCCCGGCCAGCCACGGCGCGTCATAGCCGGAATCGTCGGCGGTGTCGGCGTTTTCGAAACGGGTCGGGGTATCCAGGTTCGACCGGAAGATGCCGGCGGCCGACGCCGGCAGGAAGTCCTCGTAGACGATCGGCGCCGACGGGTCGCCGCCGCGGTAGTAGGCCAGGCCCGCGGCGGCCATCTGGGCGTCGGTACCCGGAAAGTAATCCGCCCAGACCGCGGCCGGGTCGGCCGCGGCCATCGCGGCGTCGTAGCGTTGCCGGCCCTTCGGGGTAAGCGCCACCCCGCGCGCCTCCACCTCGCCGAAGCGCACCCGCAGCGTCCCTTCGGTGATGCGGCCGTCGTCGCCGCGAAAACGGCGGGGCTCGGCCAGGGCCCGAAAAGAGGTCTGGCGCAACAGCACCGCGGGCCCGTCGGTGCGGGGCGGCCCCTGGATGGCGTCGATCATGGTGATGCCGTGCCTGGTCATCCGCCGGTAGAGGTCGTCGATGTCGAGCACCCGCGGCGTCAGGTGGTTGATGTGGGTGCGGCCGACGCCGGCGATGTCGGCGGCCACCGCGGAGACCCGTGCCAATTCTTCGTACCAGGAGCGCTCGATCGGCTCGGCGGACAACGCGAACGCCGCCACCGCCGCCGCGACGAATCCACGCGCCTCGTCGGCGTCGCAGCCGCCGTCGGCGGCGATGATCCGCGCCCGGGCCACCATAGCGGGGTCGAACAGTTGGCGCCGCGCCAGGAAGCTCTCGACGCGGCGGCGCAGGTCGCGGTCGAAGTAGCGCGGATCCCGGGTGGCCAGCATCGAGGTGAACACCCGAAACGGGTTGCGCGCCAACTCGTCTGCGTCGATGGGCCGGAAGGCGGTCGACACCACCGGGACGGGTGCCGCGGCGCAACGCAGGTCGTAGTAGCCCACCGGCAGCATGCCGAAGGCGGCGAAAAGGTCGGCGACGGCGGCCAGTTCGGCCGGGCTGCCCACCCGGATGGCGCCGTGCCGCTCCGCGGTGACCCGCCGCAGTGAGCCGAGACGTTCGGGATCGCGGTGGCGCGCCGCGTAATCGGCGTTGACCCGCTCGCTGACCTCGACCAGCGTGGCGTACGCGGGCACCTCGGCCGCGTACATCGCCGACAGGCCCGTGGCGAACTGCGCCCGCAGCTGCCAGGTTTCCAGCCATTTCGGGCGGGTCACCGCGGGCCGTTCCTGCGATAGTCTCCGGCCATGGGTGAGACGCTCGACGAGGTCGACCGGATTCTGGTGCGCGAGCTGGTCGCCGACGGGCGCGCGACGCTGGCCGAACTGGCCGCCAGCGCCCGGCTGTCGGTCTCGGCGGTGCAGTCGCGGGTGCGCAGGCTCGAGGCGCGCGGCGTGATCTCGGGGTACTCGGCGCGCGTCGACCCGGAGGCGGTCGGGCACCTGCTGTCCGCGTTCGTGGCCATCACTCCCTTGGATCCCTCTCAACCCGATGATGCGCCCGCCCGTCTTGAGCACATCGAGGAGATCGAATCGTGTCACTCGGTGGCCGGCGAGGAGAGCTACGTGCTGTTGGTGCGCGTCCAGTCCGCCCGGGCGCTGGAGGACCTGCTGCAGCGGATCCGGACCACGGCGAACGTCAGCACGCGAAGCACCATCATCTTGAATACTTTTTACGCTGATAGGCAACGAATACCATAAAATATACGGTATAGGCCTCATGATTCCGTAAATTTCGGCTACCATGTCCGGATGACCGCCATCGTGGAACGCTGCACCGGCCCCGACGCCGCGCCCGACCGCGTCCACGAGGTGCTGGCGCGCAGCATCCAGGTCGACGGCTTCGATCTGGTGCTCGACCTGGCCCGCTCGCGGGGTTCCTACCTGTACGACGCCCGCGACGGCCGGCGCTACCTGGACATGTTCACCTTCTTCGCGTCGTCGGCGCTGGGCATGAACCACCCGGCGCTCGCCGAAGACGAGGCGTTTCGCGCCGAGCTGGCGCAGGCCGCGCTGAACAAGCCGAGCAACTCCGACGTGTACTCGGTGCCGATGGCCAGGTTCGTGGCGACGTTCTCCCGGGTCCTGGGGGACCCGGCCCTGCCGCATCTGTTCTTCGTCGACGGCGGCGCGCTCGCGGTGGAGAACGCGCTCAAGGTGGCGTTCGACTGGAAGAGCCGGCTCAACGAGGCCCGCGGGATCGACCCCGCGCTGGGCGCCCGGGTGCTGCACCTGCGCGGCGCGTTCCACGGCCGCAGCGGATACACGTTGTCGCTGACCAACACCAAGCCGGCCGCAGTGGCCCGCTTCCCCAAGTTCGACTGGCCCCGCATCGACGCCCCGTTCATCCGGCCCGGCCTGGACGGGGCGGCCATGGCGGCCCTGGAGGCCGAGTCGCTGCGCCAGGCCCGGGCGGCCTTCGACTCGCACCCGCACGACATCGCCTGCTTCGTGGCCGAACCGATCCAGGGCGAGGGCGGCGACCGGCACTTCCGGCCCGAGTTCTTCGCGGCCATGCGTGAGCTGTGCGACCAGCACGACGCTTTGCTGATCTTCGACGAGGTGCAGACCGGCTGCGGCCTGACCGGAACGCCGTGGGCCTACCAGCAATTGGGCGTCCAGCCGGACGTGGTGGCGTTCGGCAAGAAGACCCAGGTGTGCGGCGTCATGGCGGGCCGCCGGGTCGACGAGGTCACCGACAACGTCTTCGCGGTGTCGTCGCGGATGAACTCGACGTGGGGCGGCAACCTGGCCGACATGGTTCGCGCGCGCCGCATCCTGGAAGTGATCGAGGCCGACGGGCTGTTCGGCCGGGCCGCCGAACAGGGTGCCCACCTACATGACTGCCTGGACGACCTCGCCGGCGAATTCCCCGGCCTGGTGCTCGACCCCCGGGGCCGCGGCCTGATGTGTGCGTTCAGCCTGCCGACCACCGCCGACCGCGATGAGCTGATCCGCCTGCTGTGGCAGCGCGCGGTCATCGTGCTGCCCTCCGGTCACGACGGGGTCCGGTTCCGTCCGGCGCTGACCGTCTCGGGTGCGGAGATCGACGCCGCGGTGCGGGCAGTCCGCGCCGCGCTGCGGGCGCTGCGCTAGGGCCTGACCGCCCCTCCATCCATCCGGTTTACCGCCGTTTGCCGGGGGGTATCTGACCCCGTGCGCCTTCCGCTGTTGCCAGCGCGTGTCTGGTCGGGCCAGATGCCGTAGCGCGGTAACCAATGCGACGTGGCGAGCGATAAAACTGAGCGCGGCACCCGAAAGGGAGGTGACAACGATGCAGAAAGCGGACGCGAGGTCAGGCGGTGACCGCCTGGGCCAGGAGGACCGCGAGGTACACGCCGCGGTTCGGTTTGCGGTGTTATCCACGCTGGCGGCCGTCGGCTTCGTGTTGATCGCCGCGGTGTGGGTGAGCACCTGCCCGGGTGTGGGCGTGGACACGGTGGCGTGCGGTCCGCCGCAGCGCACCCTGTTGGCGGTCGGGGGACCGCTGATCGCGCTGGGCGCCGGGATCTGGGCGTTCGTGCGCACCTATCTGGTGTGGAAGGCCGGAGGAACCTGGTGGGGATGGCACGGCGCGGGCTGGTTCCTCCTGACCGCGATGGCGCTGATGGTCGCCATGGGTGTAGCTCCCATCGCCGGTCCGGTACTGGCCCTTTAGCTTTGCCCGCCCGCGATCTAACGTTGATGGTGCGGGTGAGGAGCAGCTATGGGAGACACCTACCACGACCCCGTCGACCATTTGCGGACGACGCGGCCGCTCGCCGGGGAGTCGCTGATCGACGTCTTGCACTGGCCCGGCTACCTCTTGGTTGTCGCTGGGGTGATCGGAGCCTGCGGCAGCCTGGCGGCCTTCGGCAGCGGACATCACCACGAGGGGATGACGGCGGGTATCGTCGCGATCATCGCCGCGGTGCTGGGGCTGGCCTGGCTGGCCGTGGAGCATCGCAGGATCCGCAGGATCGCGGATCGGTGGTACACCGAACATCCCGAGGTGCGGCGGCAGTGGCCGGCCAGTTAGCGCCGGCCGCCGATTAGTCGAAAGGCCGCACCCCGAGCGCGGCTTTTCCGGCGGTGACCTGCCCCGACGCGGCGCTGTGTGAAATTCCGCAGGAAAGGCCATTGCGCGGTTACGGCCGCGTGCTTGTGGGTATCAGGTTGGCACCATGATGAGTGCCGGAACGGTTGCGTTAGCGTGGTTACCCCATCATGGGGGACGAAATCACGAACACACTGATGTATATGCCTATTGCGACGAGTACCGATATGACCAGCGTGACCCCGGCGATCACCGCGACGGGGCCGTGTCGGCGCGTCCGGATTTTGTCGGTCGTGTCAAGCCCGCTCACGGCGGGACGAAAACCCGGCGGCGACCATGACTAACCGGCTCGAGCGCGAGGTCCACGGCGGACTGCGAAGCAGTAGTAGTGTCAGTCGAACATTGCCGGGAGACCATATGAACGATGCTGGATTGCACGCTAACAAGCGTCCGCGCGGCCACCGCGCCGTCGAACTTCGCGTTGCTGCGCGACTGGAGAACCTCGCGATGCTGCGCACCCTGGTCGGTGCCATCGGCACGTTCGAGGACCTGGATTTCGATGCGGTGGCGGACCTGCGGCTCGCGGTCGACGAAGTGTGCACCCGGTTGATTCGTTCGGCCACTCCCGACGCGACCCTGATCGTCGTGGTCGACCCGCAGGATGACCAGTTGGTGGTGGAAGCCTCCGCGGCGTGCGACACCCACGACGTGGTGGCGCCCGGCAGCTTCAGCTGGCATGTGCTGACGTCGCTGGCCGACGACGTGCAGACTTTCCATGACGGTCGCGAACCCAATGAAACCGGCAGTGTTTTCGGCATCACACTGACGGCGCGACGGGCGGCCTCCAGCAGGTGACAGCGCGAGCTGCCGGCGGTTCGGTGTCGCGTCCGAACGAATACGCCGATGTTCCGGACATGTTCCGCGAGTTGGCGACCGCCCCGCCCGACTCGATGGAATTCCAACGTCAACGGGACAAGATCGTCGAGCGTTGCCTGCCGCTCGCCGACCACATCGCGCGCCGCTTCGAGGGCCGCGGCGAACCGCGCGACGACCTGGTTCAGGTGGCACGCGTCGGGTTGGTCAACGCGGTGGTGCGGTTCGACGTCGACGCCGGCTCGGACTTCGTTTCCTTCGCGGTGCCCACCATCATGGGCGAGGTCCGCCGCCACTTCCGCGACAACAGCTGGTCGGTCAAGGTCCCACGGCGCCTGAAGGAACTCCACCTGCGGCTGGGCACCGCCACCGCCGATCTGTCGCAGCGGCTGGGCCGGGCGCCGACGGCGACCGAACTCGCCGCAGAGCTCGAGATGGACCGGGAAGAGGTCGTCGAGGGGCTGGTGGCGGGCAGCTCGTACAACACCTTGTCCATCGACAGCGGCGGTGGGAGCGAGGAAGAGGAAGCCCGCGCGATCGCGGACACCCTCGGCGATGTCGACACCGGCCTGGACCGGATCGAGGACCAGGAATCGCTGCGTCCGCTGCTCGAGGCGCTGCCCGAGCGGGAACGGACGGTGTTGGTGTTGCGATTCTTCGAGTCGATGACCCAGACGCAGATCGCCGAGCGGGTCGGCATCTCCCAGATGCACGTGTCCCGGTTGCTGGCGAAGTCGCTAACGCGGCTCCGTGATCAGTTGCAGTAGCGGCCGGGGCTCTTCTTCGACCCACAGCGGTTCCAGCAGCGGTTCGGCCTGCTGCGTCGTCACCGGCAGGGTCGCGTCGGGGTCGCAGACCCGCAGCAACCTGGCCACCGCCGGGCTCGGCGCCATGGCCCAGGACACCTGGGCGCCCGAGCACGCCACATTGATCCGGTGCAGGGCCGAAAAACCGGCAGTACCAATGAATTTGAGGCCGCGCAGGTCGAGGATCACCCGCCGAGAGCGTTTGGTGCTCTGCTGCACGTAGGCGAGCAGTTGATCGGCGTTGGCCGCGTCCAGCTCACCGTCCACCGTGATCAGGGTGCCGGTTGGGCCCCATCGGGCGGTGAATTGTGCTGTGCGGCTTTGTTGCCAAGATTGGGCCACAGACATCGCTTACTCCATCCCGTTGCGGGAATTGGTGTTGTGGATGCGTCAGCCACGTGCAAAGAGCTTGGAGAAGGAGGGAATTGCGCCTACCCCCACGTCACCGACGTATCCCGGGCGGCTGTGAACTCAACCTTGTCCGTGACCCTACTCGCGATGGCCGGGCCCGACAACGCTGTCTGGGAAACTCTCAGACAACCGCTACTTGATCTCGGCGAGCACGGTGCCCTGAGTGATGGCGGCGCCGGGCTCGACCGCGAGTCCGGTGATGACACCGTCCTTGTGCGCGGTCACCGGGTTCTCCATCTTCATCGCCTCGAGCACCACCACCAGGTCGCCCGCGGCAACCTCCTGGCCCTCCTCGACCGCGACCTTGACGACGGTGCCCTGCATGGGGGCGGTCACCGCGTCACCGGACGCAGCCGCGCCCGCGTGCGACCCGCGCTTGCGCGGCTTGGGCTTCTTGCGGATGACGCCGGCCGGGTCGGCGGTCCCACCGCCGGACAGCGCCAGGTCGCCGGGCAGTGACACCTCGAGCCGGCGGCCGCCGACCTCCACGACCACCTTCTGGCGCGGCCGGGCGTCCTCTTCGTCCAGCGGCTCGCCGCCGGTGAACGGTTCGATGGTGTTGTCCCACTCGGTCTCGATCCAGCGGGTGTGCACCGAGAAGCCGTCGCCGTCACCGATGAACGCCGGGTCTCTTACCACGGCGCGGTGGAACGGGATGACCGTGGCCAGGCCTTCCACGTGGAATTCGTCCAGGGCCCGGCGGGAGCGGGCGAGCGCCTCTTCTCGGGTGGCGCCGTACACGATCAGCTTGGACAGCATCGAGTCGAACTGGCCGCCGATGACCGAACCGGCCTCGACACCCGAGTCCAGCCGGACACCGGGCCCGGTGGGGATGTCGTAGCGGGTGACCGGGCCGGGCGCGGGCAAAAAGCCCCGTCCGGGGTCCTCGCCGTTGATCCGGAACTCGATGGCGTGCCCGCGCGGCGTGGGGTCCTCGGTGAGGTCCAGCCTCTCGCCGTTGGCGATCTTGAACTGCTGCAGCACCAGGTCGATGCCGGCGGTCTCCTCGGTGACCGGGTGCTCGACCTGCAGACGGGTGTTGACCTCCAGGAAGGAGATCAGGCCGTCCTGGCCGACCAGGTACTCGACCGTCCCGGCGCCGTAGTAGTGCGCCTCCTTGCAGATCCGCTTGGCCGACTCGTGGATCTCCTTGCGCTGCGCGTCGGTGAGGAACGGCGCGGGGGCCTCCTCCACCAGCTTCTGGAACCGGCGCTGCAGCGAGCAGTCGCGGGTGCCGGCGACGATCACGTTGCCGTGCTGGTCGGCGATCACCTGGGCCTCGACGTGGCGCGGCTTGTCCAGGTAGCGCTCGACGAAGCACTCGCCGCGGCCGAACGCCGCCGTCGCCTCGCGGACAGCCGACTCGTATAGCTCGGGAATCTCCTCGATGGTGCGGGCCACCTTCATGCCCTTACCGCCGCCGCCGAAGGCGGCCTTGATGGCGACCGGCACGCCGTATTCCTTGGCGAAGGCCACCACCTCGTCGGCGTCCTTCACCGGGTCGGGGGTGCCGGGCACCAGCGGGGCCTGCGCCCGGGCGGCGATGTGGCGGGCGGTGACCTTGTCGCCGAGGTCGCGGATGGACTGCGGGCTGGGCCCGATCCAGATCAGGTTCGCGTCCAGCACCGCCTGGGCGAAATCGGCGTTCTCCGAAAGGAAGCCGTAGCCGGGGTGGATGGCGTTGGCGCCGGACTTGGCCGCCGCGTCGAGGATTTTGCCGAAGTCCAGGTAGGACTCCGCCGACGTCTGACCGCCCAACGCGAACGCCTCGTCGGCCAGACGCACGTGCGGCGCGTCGGCATCGGGCTCGGCGTACACCGCCACGCTGGACAGGCCCGCGTCGCGGGCCGCGCGGATCACCCGGACAGCGATTTCGCCGCGGTTGGCGACGAGCACTTTGGAGATCCTCGAGCTGGCGTGACTAGCCACTGCGCCTCCTGTTTGGCATATCCGCAGACGTATTTCTGCGGGCTTCTCTAAGAGAATTTCTTACAACGAGTTCTCGGGAAGTCTAAGCGCCGCGCCGTTCGGCCCGACGAGGCGGTCCGGATTTTGGGTTTTTCTAGGCACTCTCGCGCAGCCTGCGCTTGATGCGGGCGAGCATCGCCGACAAGCCGCGCAACCGCAGCGGGCTGATCAGCGCGGCAAGCCCGAGGTCGGCGTAGAAATCCTCGGGCACCGCCAGAATGGCGGCGGCCGGCTGTTCGTCGAGGCCGGCGGCCAGAATCGACGCGAACCCCCGCGTGGTGGGTGATTCGGCGGGCGCGCTGAAGTGCAGCCGCACCCGGTCCGGGTTGCTGGCGTCGACATGCAAGAACAGCGGGGTCTGGCACTCGGGCACCGGCTCCATGGCCGCCTCTTGGAGGTCGGACGGCAGCGCGGGCAGGTCGTTGGCGAACTCCAGCAGCAGCGCCAGCTTGTCCTGGCCCTCGACCTCGGCGAAGTCGGACACCACCTCTGCTAGGGGAGCGGGCATGCTCATCGTGGCGCCATCAGACCGCAACGGTGCCCGGCTCTTCACCCGCCACGATCGGCGTGCGCACGGTGTTGCCCCACTCGGTCCACGATCCGTCGTAGTTGCGCACCCCGGGCTTGCCCAGCAGGTGCGTCAGCACGAACCAGGTGTGGCTGGAGCGCTCGCCGATGCGGCAGTACACCACGGTCTGGTCGTCCGGCTGCAGGAAGCCGTACAGCTCCTCGAGCTCCTCGCGGCTACGGAACCGCCCGCTCTCGTCGACCGCCTTGGCCCACGGAATCGATCGGGCGGTGGGGATGTGGCCGCCGCGCAGCACGCCTTCCTCGGGGTACTCGGGCATGTGGGTGCGCTTGCCGGTGTACTCGTCCGGCGAGCGCACGTCGATCAGCGGCTGGCTGCCCAGAATGCCCAGCACGTCGTCCTTGAAGGCGCGGATGGGTGCGTCGTTGCGGGTGACCACGGGGTAGCCGCTGGACGTCTTGGTGGGCACGTCCAGCGTGGTCTCCCGGCGTTCGGCCAGCCACAGGTCACGGCCGCCGTTCAGCAGCCGCACATCGGGGTGGCCGAACAGCGTGAACACCCACAGCGCATAGGCCGCCCACCAGTTGCTCTTGTCGCCGTAGATCACCACGGTGTCGTCGCGGGCGATGCCCTTGCGGTCCATCAGTTCCGCGAACTGCGCCCCGTCGATGTAGTCGCGGACGTGGGGGTCGTTGAGGTCGGTGTGCCAGTCGACCTTGACCGCGCCGGGGATATGACCGACGTCGTAGAGCAGCACGTCCTCGTCGGATTCGACGATCGCCAGGCCTGGGGTGCCTTGGTTGGCGGACAGCCAGTCGGCGGTGACCAGTCGCTCGGGGTGGGCGTACGCCGACAGCGTCGGGCTTGGATCGGGTGGTAATGCCACGCTGCCGAGCCTACCGCCAGGTCAGTTGGCGGCCCACAGCGCGGACACCGACAGCCCGACCCGCTCCAGCAGCGACCGCAGCAGCGGCAGGCTGACGCCGATCACGTTCGACGGGTCGCCGGCGATGCCGTCGACGAACCAGCCGCCCAGGCCGTCCAGGGTGAAGCCGCCGGCCACCTGCGACGGCTCGCCGTGCGCGACATACGCCCGCAGGTCCGCATCCGTCGGATTGGAGAAATGCACTGTGGTGCTTAGTGATTCGACTTCTCGATGGGTGATGGCGCCATTGCTGAGCCGCAGCAGGCAGTGCCCGGTGTGCAGCTCGCCGGAGCGGCCGCCCATCAGGCGCCACTGACTCGCGGCGGCGTCGGCCGACCCGGGTTTCCCGCACAACCGGCCCTCGATGAACAGCATCGAATCACAGCCGATGACAACACAATTGGCCGCTACGTCGCCGTCGAGTTCGCCGGCCACCCGGTCGGCCTTGGCGCGGGCCAGGGCGCACACCACGTCGGCCGGGGAGGCGTCCGGGCCCAGCGCGGCGGCGACGGCATCCTCGTCGACGCCGGAGACCACGACCAGCGGGTCGACGCCGGCCTGGCGCAGCACCTTGAGCCGGCCGGTAGAGGCCGACGCCAGCACCAGCCGGGTCAATGCCTCATGTGGGTCATTTGCTGGAACGTCAGCCGCTGATAGTTGGTCATCGCGAAACGCAGCCGGTCGACCGGCAGACCCCAGCGGGTCCGCTCGGGCTGCTCGGGCTCCGGCACACCACCGGCGCAGCCCAGCACCGCGACCAGCGCGGCCACCTCCTCGGCGGTGGGTTCACCCTTGAGGATCTGGATGTGCGGCTCGTGCGGCTGCGCAGCGTCCTCGGCCGCGGTGTCGGTCTGCTCGGTCATAGGGGGATGTTCCCGTGCTTCTTGGGGGGCAGGTGGGAGATCTTGCGTTCCAGCAGGCGCAGCGCCGTGGCGATGTACCCGCGGGTGTGCGACGGCGGGATCACCGCGTCGACGTAGCCGCGTTCGGCGGCGACGTAGGGGTTGACCAGGGTGTCCTCGTACTCCTGCTGCAGCTGCAGCCGCAGCGCGTCGACGTCCTTGCCCTCCTTGGCCGCCTCGCTCAGCTGCTTGCGGTAGACGAACCCGACGGCACCGGAGGCGCCCATCACCGCGATCTGCGCCGACGGCCACGCCAGGTTGACGTCACAGCCCATGTCCTTGGACCCCATCACGCAGTAGGCGCCGCCGTAGGCCTTGCGGGTGATCACGGTGATCTTCGGGACGGTGGCCTCGCCGTAGGCGAACAGCAGCTTGGCGCCGCGGCGGATGATGCCGTTGTACTCCTGGCCCGTCCCCGGCAGGAAGCCCGGGACGTCCACCAGCATGATGATCGGGATGTTGAAGCAGTCGCAGGTCCGCACGAACCGCGCCGCCTTCTCCGAGGCGTTGATGTCCAGGCAGCCGGCGAACTGGGTCGGCTGGTTGGCCACGATCCCCACCGGCCGGCCCTCGATGCGGCCGAACCCGACGACGATGTTCTGCGCGTAGCCGCCCTGAATCTCCAGGAACTCGTCGTCGTCGAGGATCCGGGTGATCACCTCGTGCATGTCGTAGGGCTGGTTGGGCGAGTCCGGGATCAGCGTGTCCAGCTCGAGGTCCTCGTCGGTGAGGTTGTCCTCGATGGCGCCCGGGGGATGCGGCTCGGCGTAGCGCGGCGGGTCGGTGGCGTTGTTGGGCGGCAGGTAGCTCAGCAGGTCACGGACCCAGTCGAAGGCGTCCTGCTCGCCGGAGGCGACATAGTGCAGGGTGCCCGACTTGGCCATGTGGGTGTGCGCGCCGCCCAGCTCCTCCATGGTGACGTCCTCACCGGTGACGGTCTTGATGACGTCGGGTCCGGTGATGAACATCTGGCTGGTCTGGTCGACCATCACCACGAAGTCGGTCAGGGCGGGGGAGTAAACGTGCCCACCGGCGGCGGCACCCATGATCAGCGAGATCTGCGGGATGACCCCGGAGGCCAGGATGTTGTTGCGGAAGATCTTGCTGTACAGGCCCAGCGAGACGACGCCCTCCTGGATCCGGGCGCCGGCGCCGTCGTTGATGCCGATCAGCGGGCGGCCCGTCTTGATGGCCAGGTCCTGGATCTTGACGATCTTCTCGCCGTACACCTCGCCCAGGCTGCCGCCGAACACCGTGGCGTCCTGGCTGAAGATGCACACGTCGCGGCCGTCGATGGTGCCGTAGCCGGTGATCACGCCGTCGCCCAGCGGGCGGTTGTTCTCCAGCCCGAAGTTCTTGCTGCGGTGCCTGGCCAGCGCGTCGAGCTCCACGAACGAGTCCTCGTCGAGCAGGGCGAGGATGCGCTCGCGCGCGGTCAGCTTGCCCTTGGCGTGCACCTTCTCGACGGCCTCTTCGCCCACCGGGTGCAGCGACTCTTCGCGGCGCTTGTGCAGCTCGGCCAGCTTGCCCGCGGTGGTGTGGATGTCGATGGTGTGCTCGGCGGCCGGTTCCGCAGTGTGGTCGGTAACGCTCGTCATGGGAGTCGAGCTTAGCGGCGCGGTAGTCTCCGCTGATGGACGCCCGCCCGTTGGGGACCGCGGACTGGACGGCCGAATGCGACGTGCTGGTGGCGGGGTCCGGCGGTGGCGGTATGACCGGCGCCTACACCGCGGCGCGCGAAGGCCTCGAGGTGCTGCTGGTCGAAGCGACCGACAAGTTCGGCGGCACCACCGCGTACTCCGGCGGGGGCGGGGTGTGGTTCCCGTGCAATCCGGTGCTGCTGCGCGCCGGCACCGACGACACCATCGACGACGCGCTCACCTACTACTGCGCCGTGGTCGGTGACCGCACCCCGCGCGAACTGCAGGAAACCTTCGTGCGCGGCGGCGCCGGTCTGATCGAGTACCTGGAGGCCGACGCCAACCTGAAGTTCGTGCCGTTGCCCTGGCCTGACTACTACGGCACCGCGCCGAAGGCGCGCGCCGACGGCCAGCGCCACATCGCGGCCAAGCCGCTGGCGGTGGCCGCCGCACCCGAGTTCCGCGAGGTCATCCGGGGGCCGCTGGACACCGACCGGCTCGGCGCCGAACCCCCGTCGGACTACTACCTGGGTGGCCGCGCCCTGATCGCGCGGTTCCTCAAGGCCATCGGGCAGTACCCGGCGGCCTCGCTGCGCCGCGACACCGCCCTGGTCGAGCTGGTGGTCGACGAGGGCGGGGTGACGGGCGCGATCGTCGAGACCGCCGGCGAGCGCCGCGCCATCCGCGCCCGGCTCGGAGTACTGCTGGCCGCCGGGGGTTTTGAAGCCAACGAGGAGTTGCGCCGGCGCTACGGCGTGCCGGGAACGTCGCGAGACACCATGGGCGGCCCGGGAAGTCGCGGCCTGGCGCTGCTGGCCGGCATCGGCGCGGGCGCCGACACCGACCTGCTGGATCAGGCCTGGTGGTCGCCCGGCCTGACCCATCCCGACGGCCGGTCGGCGTTCGCGCTGTGGTTCACCGGCGGCATCTTCGTGAACCAGGACGGCAACCGGTTCGTCAACGAGTCCCGGGCCTACGACCGGGCCGGCCGCGAGATCATCGCGCAGTTGGCCGACGGGTCGATCACGTTGCCGTACTGGATGATCTACGACGACTCCGAGGGCGAGGTGCCGCCGGTGAAGGCGCCCAACGTCACCATCGTGGAGACCGAGAAGTACGTCGCCGCGGGCCTGTGGCACACCGGTGACACCCTCGAGGAGCTTGCCGCCAAGATCGGCGTGCCGGCCCGCAACCTGGTGGCGACGGTGGCACGGTTCAACGCATTCGCCGCCGCCGGCGTCGACGAGGACTTCGGCCGCGGCGACGAGGCGTTCGACCGGGCCTTCTCGGCGGGCGCGTCACCGCTGGTGCCCATCGACCGGCCGCCGTTTCACGCCGCCGCGTTCGGCATCTCCGACCTGGGCACCAAGGGCGGGCTGCGCACCGACGCCGCGGCCCGGGTGCTGGACCGGTCCGGCCGGCCCATCGCCGGGCTGTACGCGGCGGGCAACACCATGGCCGCGCCCAGCGGCACCGCCTATCCCGGCGGCGGCAATCCGATCGGAACCAGCATGTTGTTCAGCCATCTGGCGGTGCTGGACATGCGCGACCGTCGGCCCTGAGTTCTAGGCTGGGTGCGGTGAGCCAACGAGATCAACTTCGAACACCGTTGGACGAGAGCGCGTTACGCGCCGAGTTGATCGGCACCGGGCTGGGCTGGCGCAAGCTCGACGTCGTGCAGCAGACCGGCTCCACCAACGCCGACCTGCTGGCGCGCGCGGCCTCGGGGGATGACGTCGCCGGTGCGGTGTTGATCGCCGAGCACCAGACCGCCGGGCGGGGCCGGCACGGCCGCGGCTGGTCGGCCACGCCGCGGGCCCAGATCACCATGAGTGTCGGGGTCAGCGTGGTCGACGTCCCGACCACCGGGTGGGGCTGGCTGCCGCTGGCCGCCGGGGTGGCGGTGGTCGACACGGTGGCGCCGTTGCTGGCGGGCACGGACGCGCGGGTGGGTCTGAAATGGCCCAACGACGTGCTGGCCGGCCCGCCGGATTCGCCGGGCAAGCTGGCCGGGATCCTCGCCGAGGTGACCAAGCCCGTCGTGGTTATCGGCCTGGGGCTCAACGTGACTCAGTCCGCCGACGAGATCGACGGGCCGGGCGCGACGTCGCTGCTCGACCTGGGGGTCGCCGCGCCGGACCGCACCGGGCTGGTGTCCGCCTTGCTGCGCGAGCTGGGCCGGCGGATCGTCGCCTGGCGCGCCGCGCGGGGTGCCGACTGGGCGCTGGCCGCCGACTACCGGGCGCGCAGCCTGACCATCGGCACCCGGGTGCGTGCGCACCTGCCCGGCGGCAAGCAGGTCGACGGCACCGCGAGCGCCGTCGACGACCAGGGCAGGCTGTGCTTGGAAAGCGGCGGGCAGACCGTCGTGGTGGCGGCCGGCGACGTGGTGCATTTGCGCTAGTGGCGATCGCAAGCGCGGCTAATGTCGGCTGGCATGGGCTACCCGGATAACGTTCTGGCCGCCGGCGAACACGTCATCGTGCACCGCCATCCGCACTGGAAGCGGTTGATCTGGCCGGTGCTGGTTCTCATCCTGGTGACCGGGCTGGCCGCGTTCGGTTCGGGATATCTCAACTCGACGCACTGGGAGCAGCTCGCCAAGAACATCATCTACGGCGTCATCTGGGGCATCTGGCTGGTGATCGTGGGCTGGCTGACGCTGTGGCCGTTCGGAAGCTGGCTGACCACCCACTTCGTGGTGACCAACCGGCGGGTGATGTTCCGGCACGGGGTGCTGACCCGCACCGGGATCGACATCCCGCTGGCCCGGATCAACAGCGTCGAATTCCGCGACCGGATCACCGAGCGGATGTTCCGCACCGGGACGCTGATCATCGAATCGGCGTCACAAGATCCGTTGGAGTTCTACGACATTCCGCGGCTGCGCGAGGTGCACGCGCTGCTGTATCACGAAGTCTTCGACACCCTGGGTTCCGACGAATCGCCCAGCTGACCCAGTCGGCCGGCGCGGTTGCGCCAGGCGCGCAGCAGCGTGACGTTGTCGTCTTGCAGGCCGCCCTCCATCGCGTCCTCGAAGATTTCGGCGATACCGCCGGCGGTGAGCGCCGATTCCAGCGCCTTCTCGGGGTCGCGCGCGAACTGGTCGGGGAACACCCAGCGGCGGAACGCCCAGAACCGGAACGCCATCTGCAGCAGGTTGCCGATGATGTAGGCCGAGATGAAGTCGGCGACGTTTTCCGCCGCCAGCGACACCGTCGGCTGGCGCAGCTGCAGCACATAACTGGAGAACCACAACGGTGCCATGGAGAGCAGCACCCCGACGCCGCTGAACGCGAAGAACAGCAGCGCCTCGTGGTGGCGTTCGCGCCCGCCGCGATTGCGGAAGCTCCATTCCCGGTTCAGCACGTAGGACGCGATGACCGCGACGATGCCCGCGATCACCTTTGCGGTCACCGGTTTGGATTCAAGAATTGTCAGCTTCAGCGTGTAGAAAATCGCCGAGTCGATGACGAATGTGGTTCCGCCGACGATGGCGAATTTGATCAGTTCGTGGTGGCGCAGCAAATAGGGCTGCATAACCCGAGGCAGACGCGCGATCGTGGCTTCGGCGAAGGACACAACACGTCAGTGTACGGACGGACACAAATTCGACGCAAAATACTACATAACAATTCGGTGTCGGCCCCGGTCAACACGCCTTTAGCGCCGCTTTGTTTCGCCGTGACACCATGATGGCCGTGCCCAGTACACGCCCGCCTGGCGCCGCCCCCGCCGCGGCCCCCCGAGCGGTCCCCCGCGTCGTCCCCGTCGTCGCCATGGTCGGCGGCGGTCAGCTCGCCCGGATGACCCACCAGGCGGCCATCGCGCTGGGGCAGTCGTTGCGGGTGCTCGCCACCGCCGCCGACGAACCGGCCGCGCTGGTGGCGCCCGAGGTCGTCATCGGCACCCACACCGATCTCGACGACCTGCGCCGGGTGGCCGGGGGCGCCGACGTGCTGACCTTCGACCACGAACACGTGCCGAACGAGCTGCTGGAGAAGCTGGTGGCCGAGGGCGTCAACGTGGCGCCGCCGCCGCAGGCCCTGGTGCACGCGCAGGACAAGCTCGTCATGCGCCGCCGGCTGGAGGCGCTCGGCGTCCCGGTGCCCCGCTACGCCGGGATCGGCAGCCTCGACGAACTCGACGACTTCGCGCGGCGCATCGACGGCCCGGTGGTGGTGAAAGCGGTTCGCGGCGGTTACGACGGGCGGGGGGTGCGGATGGCGCGCGACCCGTCGCACGCCCGCGAGATCGCGGCCGCCTTCCTGGCCGACGGCGTGCCGGTGATGGCCGAGGAGCAGGTGAACCTGCGCCGCGAACTGTCGGCCCTGGTGGCGCGGTCGCCGTTCGGGCAGGGCGCGGCGTGGCCGGTCGTCGAGACGGTGCAACGAGACGGCATCTGCGTGCAGGTGATCGCGCCCGCGCCGGAGCTGCCCGACCACCTCGCCGCCGCCGCGCAGCAGCTGGCGTTGCGGTTGGCGGCCGACCTCGGCGTGGTCGGGGTGCTCGCGGTCGAGCTCTTCGAGGCGGAGGGACCGTCCGGCAGCCAGCTGCTGGTCAACGAGCTGGCGATGCGGCCGCACAACTCCGGGCACTGGACCATGGACGGCTCGCGCACCAGCCAGTTCGAGCAGCACCTGCGCGCGGTGCTGGACTACCCGCTCGGCGACACCGACGCCATCGCGCCGGTGACGGTGATGGCCAACGTGCTGGGCGCCCCGGAAGTCCCGCGGATGAGCGTCGACGAGCGGCTGCACCACCTGTTCGCGCGGATGCCCGACGCCCGCGTCCACCTCTACGGCAAACAAGAACGGCCCGGCCGCAAGGTGGGGCACATCAACTTCGTCGGCGCCCGGCCGGCGGACCGGGAAAACGTGGCGAGGCTGCGGGAACGCGCCGAGTTGGCGGCACACTGGTTGTCACACGGTCAGTGGACGGACGGATGGGATCCGCATGGGTAGCGCCGGCGACGATGCAGAGCGAAGCGGTGTGGGGGCACCTCCCGCTTGCGGGGGAGAGGAGCGGCGCCATGAATAATGCTCCCCGCGTCGGGGTGATCATGGGCAGCGACAGCGACTGGTCGGTGATGGCCGACGCCGCGGCGGCGCTGGCCGAGTTCGACGTGCCGGCCGAGGTTCGGGTGGTCTCCGCGCACCGCACGCCGCAGCTGATGTTCGACTATGCGCGGGACGCGGCCGGGCGCGGCATCGAGGTGATCATCGCCGGGGCCGGGGGAGCCGCGCACCTGCCCGGGATGGTGGCGTCCGCGACGCCGCTGCCGGTGATCGGCGTGCCGGTGCCACTGGCGCGCCTGGACGGCCTGGACTCGTTGTTGTCGATCGTGCAGATGCCCGCCGGTGTCCCGGTGGCCACGGTCTCCATCGGCGGAGCCCGCAACGCCGGCCTGCTCGCGGTGCGCATCCTCGGGTCGTCGGATCCGGCGCTGCGCGCGCGGATCATTGAGTTCCAGGAGCAGCTGGCGCGCAGCGTGCGGGCCAAGGATGAGGCCCTGCAGCAACGTCAGGGTAAAGTTACCGGCTAGTAGCCTGGCGACGAGGCGGGGCCGCGCCCGCCGAGGAGCCGGGCATGTCGGCATAGCGCAAGAGGAGGCCGAGATGGCTGGATGGGCCGGAAACCCCGACTTCGATCTGTTCCAACTGCCCGAGGAACACCAGGAGTTGCGCGCGGCGATCCGGGCGCTGGCGGAGAAGGAGATCGCTCCGTACGCCGCCGACGTGGACGAGAACTCCCGTTTCCCCGAGGAGGCGCTGGAGGCGCTGAACTCCTCCGGGTTCAACGCCGTGCACGTGCCCGAGGAGTACGGCGGGCAGGGCGCGGACTCGGTGGCGGCGTGCATCGTGATCGAGGAGGTGGCCCGCGTCGACACGTCGGCGTCGCTGATTCCCGCGGTGAACAAGCTGGGCACCATGGGGCTGATCCTGCGCGGCTCCGACGAGCTGAAGAAGCAGGTGCTGCCGTCGATCGCGGACGGCTCGGCGATGGCGTCCTACGCGCTGAGCGAACGCGAGGCCGGCAGCGACGCGGCGTCGATGCGGACCCGGGCCAAGGCCGACGGCGACGACTGGATTCTGAACGGCGCCAAGTGCTGGATCACCAACGGCGGCAAGTCGAGCTGGTACACCGTGATGGCCGTGACCGATCCGGACAACGGCGCCAACGGCATCTCGTCGTTCATGGTGCACAAGGACGACGAGGGCTTCACTGTCGGGCCCAAGGAGAAAAAACTCGGCATCAAGGGCTCACCGACCACCGAGCTCTATTTCGAGAACTGCCGCATCCCGGGTGACCGGATCATCGGCGAGCCCGGCACCGGCTTCAAGACCGCGCTGGCGACGCTGGACCACACCCGGCCCACCATCGGCGCCCAGGCGGTCGGCATCGCCCAGGGCGCGTTGGACGCCGCGATCGCCTACACCAAGGACCGCAAGCAGTTCGGCCGTCCGGTCAGCGACAACCAGGGTGTGCAGTTCATGCTCGCCGACATGGCCATGAAGGTCGAGTCCGCCCGGCTGATGGTGTACCACGCCGCCGCGCGCGCCGAGCGCGGCGAATCCCACCTGGGCTTCATCTCCGCGGCGTCCAAGTGCCTGGCGTCCGACGTCGCGATGGAAGTCACCACCGACGCGGTGCAGCTCTTCGGCGGCGCCGGCTACACCGTCGACTTCCCGGTCGAGCGGATGATGCGTGACGCCAAGATCACTCAGATCTACGAGGGCACCAATCAGATTCAGCGCGTGGTGATGTCGCGGGCACTACTGCGCTGACCGTTTTCCGGCGGTTCGTTCGCCGAAAGCGCAACGGCAACGAATAAGATGTCCCACGGCAACCATTCGGTGTCCTAACGCCACACGTAGAGTCGGCGTTGGCGCGCCGGAGCTAACCGAGTTGGAACATCGTCACGCCATCAGGGTCTCACCGACGGCCAGGGGGGTCACAGTGCAGAACGCGGCTTCCCCTGCGGGGCACCGGGCGACCGGGATTTGATGCCCGTGCAAGCTCCGGTCACCCCGACGGCGAGTTGGCAGTCGTTGTCGTTGCTGCTGGTCGAGGACGACCGCGCCGACGCGGTACTGGTGGAAGATCTGATCACCGACGCGGTCACCGACATCCGGGTGGTCTGGGCGAAGTCGATGGCACACGCCGAACGCGAGCTGGAGTCCGCCCGGCCCGACTGCGTGCTGCTGGACCTGCACCTGCCCGACGCCAGCGGCATCGACGCGTTGAACCGCATCGCCAACCTCGATGCCACCGTGCCGATCGTGGTGCTGACCGGACTGAACGACGAGTACTTCGGCGCCTCCGCGGTGGCCGCGGGCGCCCAGGACTATCTGGTCAAAGGCCGGGTCGAGCCGGAAATGCTGCGCCGCGCGCTGCTGTACGCCATCGAGCGCAAGCGCGCCGAACTCATCGCCGCCGATCTGCACGCGACGCAACTGCGGGCCCGGGAGAACGCGTTGCTGGAACGCGGCCTGCTGCCCTCGCCGCTGCTGCTGGACAACCCGGGTGTCGACATCGTCGCCAGATACCGGCCCAGCCGCGAAGACGCATTGCTGTGCGGGGACTTCTACGACGTCGTGCAGACGCCCGACCGGGTGGTGCACGTACTGATCGGTGACGTGGCCGGGCACGGTCCGCACGAGGCCGCGCTGGGCGCGGCGCTGCGGATCGCGTTTCGCGCACTCACCTTCGCCGGTGTGCACGGCGTCGAACTGATGCGCCAGCTCGAGCGCGTCCTGTATTCGGAACGCACCGACACCGGAATCTTCGCCACCGTGCTCAGCCTGGAGATCTGGCCCGACAGCCCGCGGGTCAGCGTCACCCGCGCCGGCCACCCGCCGATGCTGGTGCAGGCCGGTGGGACCGTGGAGTGGTTCGAGCCGGCGGGCGGCCCGGCACTGGGCCTGCTCGCCGGCGACTGGCCGTCCGAGGAGCTGGAGCTGCCGGCCGGGCACGCCCTGCTGTTGCTGACCGACGGGCTCTTCGAGGGCTATTCCGGCGAGGGCGCCCAACGCCTCGGCGAGGACGGCCTGCTCGCCCTGGCCCGTGCGCACGCGAATCGGCCCGGCCCCGCGTTCGTCGACGCACTCATCAACGGTGCCCAGGAGCTCGCCCAGCCACGCGGCGGTCTGACCGATGACATCGCCGTCCTGCGCATCGAGAGGACTGCCACGTGATCCCATTCCGTTCGCTTCGGCTCACCGAGCTCACCGTGCGGGGATGGCTGGCGTTGCTGCTGTGGATCATGGGCGCGACGGTGCTCGTCGGAGCGTTGGTCGGCGCCGCGCTGCTGCATCGCACCGACGAGGTGTCGCGCCAGATGGCCCAGGATATTCAGCCGGCCCGGGTCGCGGCGGCGCGCTTGCAGGCGGCGTTGCGCGACCAGGAGACGGGCCTGCGCGGCTACCTGATCTCCGCAGACCGGCAGTTCCTCGCGCCGTATTACGACGGGCAGCACACCGAACAGGCTGCGGCAGAAGAGATTCGGCGTTTGGTGGGCGGGCGCGCGGAGCTGATGGTCGATCTGGACGCGGTGGAAACCGCCGCCGCCGACTGGCGGGCGAACTACGCCGAGCCGCTCATCGCCAACGTGACTCCCAAGACGCCGAGCTACATCAGCCCCCGCACGGCCGACATGGGCAAACTGAAGTTCGACCGTCTCCGTGGGCTTTTCGACACGCAGAACACGGACCTGGCGGCGGCCAAGGCGGCGGCCGCCGACGAGCTCGACGAGATCAACGGCTGGCGCGACTGGGTGCTCGGCGCCACGGTGCTGATCGTGATCGGGACGGCCTTGGTGCTGGGGCTGCTGAGTCGCTCCGCGATCACCCGGCCGATCGCGGCGCTGGCCGCGGCCTGCCGCAGCATCACCGAAGGCAACTTCGAGGCGACGATCTCACCGCCGCGGCGGCCCAAAGACATCCGGAATATGGCGATCGACGTGGAGAACATGCGCAAGCGCATCGTCGACGAGCTCGAGGTGTCGCGGTCGGCGCAGGCGCAGCTGGACGAACAGGCCGCCGAGTTACGCCGCTCCAACACCGAACTCGAGCAGTTCGCCTACGTCGCCTCGCACGATCTGCAGGAACCGCTGCGCAAGGTGGCGTCCTTCTGTCAGCTGCTGGAGAAGCGCTACGGCGACAAGCTCGACGAGCGCGGCATCGAATACATCGGCTTCGCGGTCGACGGCGCCAAGCGGATGCAGGCGCTGATCAACGACCTGCTCACCTTCTCCCGGGTCGGCCGGCTGGGCACCACGGAAACCGAGGTGCAGCTCGACGCGACGCTCGACGCCGGCCTGTCGAATCTGGCCGCGGCGATCGAGGAAACCGACGCCGAGGTCGTCCGCCCCGCGCAGCCACTGCCGCAGATCGTCGGAGATCCGATGCTTTTGACGATGTTGTGGCAGAACCTGATCGGCAACGCGATCAAGTTCCGCCATAAGGATCGCCGGCCCCGTGTCGTCATCGAATGCGCGCCCGGCACCGGCAGCCATGACGGCGAATGGGTGCTGAGCGTGGCGGACAACGGCATCGGCATCCCGGAGGAATTCTCCGACAAGGTGTTCGTGATCTTCCAGCGGCTGCACGGCCGGGATGTGTACGCCGGAACCGGGGTCGGCCTGGCGCTGGTCAAGAAGATCATCGAGCACCACGGCGGCACCGTCCGGATCGACACGTCCTACACCGATGGGACCCGATTCGAATTCACCCTGCCCATCCCCGAACCCGTCGACGAAGCAGACTCGGTCGCTTTGGAAGGAGCGCAGCAATGACGACATTAGAAGGCAGGGCGATCGACATCCTGCTCGTCGAGGACGACCCTGGCGACGAGCTCATCACCCGAGAAGCGTTCGAGCACAACAAGCTCAAGAACAGGCTGCACGTCGCGCACGACGGAGAGGAGGGGCTCAATTACCTCTACCGGCGCGGTGAGTTCGCCGACGCGCCGCGGCCCGACCTGATCCTGCTCGACCTGAATCTGCCCAAATACGACGGCCGTCAGCTGCTGGAGAAGATCAAGTCCGACCCCGACCTGGCCCGCATCCCGGTCGTGGTGCTGACCACCTCCTCGGCGGAGGAAGACATTCTCAAGAGCTACCGGCTGCACGCGAACGCCTATGTCACCAAACCCGTTGACCTGGACCAGTTCATGAAGGCCGTCCGGCAGATCGACGAGTTCTTCGTTCAGGTGGTACGGCTCCCCGGCAACGGGGCCTGAGCGCGGAAAGCGGCTACGCCGATTCCGAGTGCCGCCGGGCGAACCAGGTGATCAGCCGCCCGATGATGATCAGCAGGAACACGAAAACGATCAGCAGAAACGCGGCGTCGTAGGACAGGTCCCGAGCCGTCTTCGACGGCAAGTTATAGAACGTCCAGATCGGGTACGTCAGGTAGCCGACCGGTGAGTCGATGAGCTTTCCGCTCGGGGCCGAATTCGACCAGCCCGCCGTATACAACATCGGCGCCGTCTCGCCGACCGCCAGCGCGAGTGCCACCAGCAGACCGGTGACGATGCCGGGCGTCGCCGACTTGAGCACGATCTTGCGCAGGGTCCAGCCGAGCGGCAACCCGAGCGCCTCCGCCCCCTCCCGGTAGGACGTCGGCACCTGGGAAAGCGCGGACTCGGTGGCCTTGGCGATGTACGGAATGCTCATCGCCGAGAGGGTCAGCACCCCGGCCGCCAGGGAGAACCCCCAGTGAAACTTCACCACCAGCGCCAGATAGCCGACATAGCCGAGCACGATCGACGGGATGCCGGACAGGATTTCGTAGGCGCCGCGCAGCATGGAACGGGTTCTGCCACCGGCGAATTCGGAGAGATAAATCCCGGTCAAGACGCTGACGGTGCCCCCGACCAGCATGACGCCGGCGCCGACGACCACGGTCCCGATGATCGCGTTGCGCAGGCCGCCGCCGTTGCCGCGGGTGTTTTCGGTCAGCACACGCCACGTGAATACCGGTAACGCCCGGCCCACGACCTCGATCAGCATCCACAGCGTCGGCACCACCACCGCCGCCAGGCAGCACACGCACGCAACCCAGAACACAGCGTTGACGACCTTGCGTCGGGTGGCGGTCACGTCAGACACCTCGTCCCACCGGCAGTGCCGTGCCCGACACCCGGCGCACCATCGCGCGGGCCGCGACGTTCGTCAGCAACGTGATCACCATCAACACCAGGGAGACCTCGGCGAGAGTCTTCACCGCGAAGTCGGTGAAGTCAGTCATCGCCGAATCCAATTGCGACACAACAGTGGCGGCGATGGTGGTCATCGTCGAGTAGATGTTGGTCGGCATCGCCCCCAACACAGCACCCGACACCATGGCGACGGCCATCGTCTCTCCCAACGCGCGTCCGAGGCCGAGCACCACGGCACCCACGATGCCACTCGACACCCACGGCAGGGTGACCCTGCGCGCACACTCCCAGTCGGTCATCCCCAGCGCGACGGCGCCCTCGCGCGGCAGCATCGGCACCTGGCGGAGCAGGTCGCGGGTGGTGCTGGCGATGATGGGGATGACCATCACCGCCAGCACCAGGCCGGACACCAACAGCCCCTCGCCGTTACCGGTGTTGCCGCGAAAGTAGTCGAGCACCGGCACGTCGGGAGCGTTGCGGGCGATCACCGGAGCCACGTAGTGGGCGATGAACGGGCCGAATGTCATTGCGCCCCAAAGGCCGACGATGACGCTGGGGATGCCGGCGAGCAGTTCGAGCACCATCCCGATGGCCGACGCAAGCCGCTTCGGGAGCCGCTCCACGATCACCAGCGCCGCCCCGATCGACACCGGCACCCCGATGACGAGGGCGATCGCCGAGGTCGCCAGGGTTCCGACGATCAGCGGCAACGCCCCGTAGTAGGCGCCGACCGGATGTTGGACACCCCGGGTGACGACGGCGTCGCCATAGGTGTTGCCGGGATTCCACTCGGTGGCGGTGAAAAAGTGCAGCCCGTTGAGCCTGATCGCGGGCAGCGCCTCGAGAAGCAGGGTCGCGAGCACGAACACGAGCGCGAGCAGCGGAACGATCGCACCCACCGCACCCAGGGAACGGATGGCCAGGCCGGGTCGGCGCGCGCCGCGGATCCGTTGCAGCGCACGCCGAGTCGTCAGGTCGGTCACCAATCCCTACTGGCCGCTGATCTTGGCGATTTGGGCATCCGACGACTTCGCCACCTCGGCGGGCAGCGGCTGGAAGTGAACCTTGTCCAAGAACGAGGCGTTGTTGCCGTCGGTGATCGCCCAGTGCAAAAAGGCCTGCAGGCTCTGGGCGGTGGCGGCGTCCTTCTGGCCGCCGTTGACGATGGCGTACTCGTAGTTGATGATCGGGTACCCGTCCGCGGCCGGCCCGTTGATCAGCGAGACCGCCTGATTCGCGGGGGTCTTCGAAGCGAAGCCGGCGGCCGCGGCCTGGATGCTCTGGGCATCGGGCAGCAGGTACTTATCCGAGGCGTTGGCCAACTGGGCCTCGCCGAGCCCCTTCTGCTGGGCCTGGTCGAGGAAGCTGATGCCGATGTAGGCCACGCAGCCCGGGGTGTCCGCGCAGCCGGTCACCATGCCGCCGTTGCCGTTCTCGCCCAGCGCGCCGGGCACCGTCGGGAAGGCGACGGTGGTGCCGAAGCCGGGGGAGCGGCCCCAGCCGTCCGGGTCCTGCTTGGACAGGTATTGGGTGAACAGGAAGGTGTCACCGGACCCGTCGGACCGGTGCAGCGGAACCACCGGCGTGGCAGGCAGATTCACGCCGGGGTTCAGCCCGCTGATCTGCGGGTCGTTCCAGGTTTTCACGGTGCCGTTATACATTCCGGCCAGCACCTTGCCGTTCAGCTTGATGTGTTCGGTGACCCCGGGCAGGTTGTAGTTGACCTGTTGCGCCGAGATGGCCAGCGCGATGTTCATCAGCCCTTTGTGCGCGGCCATGTCGCCCTCGGAGAGGTAGGCGTCGGAGGCGCCGATGTTGACCGCGCCGGCCGCCGCCTGGGAGATCCCGGTCCCGGAGCCGGTGCCCTGGGCGGTGATCGTGACATTCGGGTACTTGTCGTGATACGCGGGGCCCCACAGGTTGAACAGCGGATACAGCAGTGTGCTGCCGGTCTCCGACAGGGTCACGGCCGAGGACGCCGGCGTCGTCGCGACCGGGCCGCCGCCACCCTGATTCGGCGCACCGCTCTGCGAGTTCGAACCACACGCAGCCGCCGCCACAATCAATGGTGCGGTCGCGGCCATCGCCAGCAACCTGCTCATACCAACCTTCACGATCTCCTCCGTTTCCTTTTCCCTTGTGTCCCTTGCGTTATCGTGCTCATCCGTTGATCTTGGCGATCTGCGCGTCCGACAGCTGCGCCACCTGGGCCGGCAGCGGCCGGAAGTGAACCTTGTCCAGAAACGACGCTCCGTTGCCCTCGGTGATCGCCCAGTGCAGGAACGCCTGCAGCGTCTGGGCGGTGGCGCCGTCGCGTTGGTGTGCGTTGACGATCGCGTACTCGTAGTTGACGATCGGGTACCCGTCCATGGCCGGGCCGTTGATCAGCGAGACGGCCTGATTCGCCGGGGTTTTCGAGGCGAAGCCGGCGACCGCGGCATCAATGCTCTTGGCCTTGGGCAGCAAATATTTTCCGGAGGCGTTGCCCAGCTTGGCCTCACCGAGCCCGTGCTGGTCGGCCTCGTCCAGCAAGCCGATGCTGGTGTAGGCCACACAGCCGGGATTCGCTGCGCAGCCCGTCACCATGGCACCGTTGCCGTTTTCGCCCAGCGCGCCCGGCACGGCAGGGAAGGCAACGGTGGTGCCGATACCGGGGGAGCGGCCCCAGCCGTCGGGGTCCTGCCTGGCCAGGTACTCGGTGAACTGAAACGTGCTGCCGGACCCGTCGGACCGGTGCAGCGGAACCACCGGGGTATCGGGCAGCGGCAGGCCCGGGTTGATGCCGGCGATCTGCGGGTCGTTCCAGGTTTTGATGGTGCCCCGGTACATGGCGGCCAGCACCTTGCCGTTGAGCTTGAGGTGCTGATGGACGCCCGGCAGGTTGTAGTTGACCTGCCCCGCCGAGACGGCCAGCGCGACGTTCATCAGCCCCTTGTGCGCGGCCATGTCGCCCTCGGACAGGAAGGCGTCGGAGCCGCCGATGATGACCGCCCCGGCCGCGACCTGGGAGATTCCCGCACCCGAGCCGCTGCCCTGGGTGGTGATCGTGACGTTCGGGTACTTCGCGCGATAGGCGGCGCCCCACTCACTGAACAGCGGATAGAGCAGTGTGCTGCCGGTCTCCGAGAGCTCCGTCGCGGACGTCGCCGGCGCGGTGGCGACGCTGCCGGCGGTCGGCCCCGCACTGCGCGCACCACCGGTCGCGTTGGAACCGCAAGCGGCGATCCCCAGGGCCGGTGGCGCGACGGCCATCAGACCCAGCAGCGTACCCAGACGACTCTTCACGTCCTCGCTTCCTCTTCCCGCCGAGACCCTTTCCCGCTATTGGCTTTCGGCGACCCCAGCGGTGTGCGAGGAGCCCTCGACCGGCCGGAACGGCGCGAAATAGCGGACGGTCTCCTCGTGCTTCGGTGACAGGAACAACTGCTTGGTCGGCCCCTCCTCGACCAGCCGGCCCTCGAAGAAGAAGGCGGTCCGATCACCGGTGCGGGCAGCCTGCGCGAGATCGTGGGTGACCATGATCACGGTCAGCCGATTGGCGAGTGACCGGATGAGACCCTCGATCTTTTCGGTCGTGGTCGGGTCCAGCGAGGAGGTGGGCTCGTCGAGCAACAGCACCCCCGGGTTGACTGCGAGCGCGCGGGCCAGGCACAACAACTGCTGCTGGCCACCCGAGAGCCGGAACGGTGAATCCCCGAGCCGATCCTTGACCGCATGCCAGAGGCCGACCTCGCTGAGCCGGGCCTCGGCCACGTTTTTGAATTCCTTGCGCGGCGCCATCTTGTGAGCGCGGACGCCGGCCACCACGTTGTCGATGATCGACATCGGGAACGGATTGGGACGCTGGAACAGCATGCCGACGCTGCGGCGAAATGCCATCAGGTCCCGGTCGCCGAAGATGGTGCGACCGCCCAACAGCACATCACCGCTGTGCCGGAATCCGGAAACCCGGTCGTTCATCCGGTTCAGGGTGCGCAGGAAGGTCGTCTTGCCCGAGCCGGTCGGACCCAGCAAGGTGGTGACGGAGCGGGCCGGGAATTCGAGGCTGACCTGCTCGAGGACCGTTTTGGCGCCGAATCCCAGGGTCAGGTCGACCGCGCACATAGACTGGCCACCATCATCGGCGGCAGAAGCCGCACCTGCGGCCGGTAGCTGTTGTTCGCGACGCATTGACAACCGATGCTACGTGTTCGCTCCCGGTACGCGGTCACCGCTCATTAACCTCTTATTCTTTGTCAAGGGTTTGTATATTCGCGATCGGTTAACTTTGGTTGACAGTCGAAGGAGTTTCGTGAGGTTCGCTCGATCTGGCGTGGCACTGAGCGTGGTGCTCGCAGCCGCGCTCGCGCTGGCGGGATGCGGCCACTCGAGCTCATCGGCCCCCAGGCAGTCGCCGGTGGACTGCGGTGGCAAGAAGGTGCTGAAAGACAGCGGCTCGACTGCGCAGCAGAACGCAATCGAGCAGTTCGTCTACGCCTACGTTCGGGCCTGTCCGGGCTACACGCTGGATTACAACGCCAACGGGTCCGGCGCCGGCGTGACCGAGTTCGTCAACAACCAGACCGACCTCGCCGGTTCCGATGTCCCCCTGGACCCGTCCACGGGTCAGAACGACCGGGCGGCGCAGCGGTGCGGTTCGCCGGCCTGGGATCTGCCCACCGTGTTCGGGCCGATCGCCGTCACGTACCACCTCACCGGGGTTAACGGGCTGAAGTTGGACGGGCCCACGGCCGCAAGGATTTTCAACGGCACCATCACCAAGTGGGACGACCCGGCACTGAAGGCCGTCAACCCGGGCCTCAACCTGCCGTCGACACCCATCGCGGTCATCTTCCGCAGTGACAAGTCCGGTACCACCGCGAACTTCCAGAAGTACCTCGACGGCGCGTCGGACGGCGCGTGGGGCAAGGGCAGCAGCGAAACGTTCAACGGCGGCGTCGGACAGGGCGCCAGCGGGAACAACGGCACGTCGGCGCTGCTGCAGAACACCGAGGGGTCGATCACCTACAACGAGTGGTCCTTTGCGGTGGGCAAGCAGCTGACCATGGCGTCGATCATCACCTCGGCGGGCCCGGACGCGGTGCCGATCACCAAAGACTCCGTCGGCAAGACGATCGCCGGGGCGACCTTCAGCGGGCAGGGCAACGACCTGGTGCTGGACACCTCGTCGTTCTACAAGCCCACCCAGTCCGGCGCATACCCGATCGTGCTCGCGACCTACGAAATCGTTTGTTCGAAATACCCGGACACGGCGACCGGTGCGGCGGTGAAGGCGTTCATGCAGGCGGCGATCGGTCCGGGCCAGGACGGCTTGGACCAGTACGGTTCCATTCCGCTGCCCAGCTCGTTCACGGCAAAGCTCTCGAGCGCGGTCAATGCGATTTCCTGACGACGTGAAGGACGAGCGAAGGGGGCGCCAGGGTGAGCGATAGCGGGCCGGCCTCGCGGGTCGGGTCCTGGTTCGGCCCGTACCGGCTGGTGCGACTGCTGCGCCAGGGCGGCATGGGTGAGGTCTACGAGGCCGAGGACACCCGCAAGCGCCGCATGGTGGCCCTGAAACTGATCTCGCCGCAGTTCTCCGGCAACTCGGAGTTTCGCGCGCGCCTGCAGCGCGAGGCAGACATCGCCGGCCGGTTGACCGAACCGCACGTGGTGCCCATCCACGACTACGGCGAGATCGACGGGCGCTTCTACGTCGACATGCGCCTGGTCGACGGCGTGGATCTGGCCACGCTGCTGCGCCGGGACGGGCCGCTTGCCCCGCCGCGCGCGATCGCCATCATCAGCCAGGTCGCCGCCGCGCTGGACGCGGCGCACGCCGCCGGGGTGACGCACCGCGACGTCACACCGGGCAACATTCTGGTCACCCCCAGCGACTTCGCCTATCTGGCGGATTTCGGCATCGCGCGGGCCGCGACCGATCCGGGACTGACCCAGGTCGGGACCGCGATCGGAACCTATTACTACATGGCCCCGGAACGATTCACCGACGACGATGTCACCCACCGCGTCGACATTTATTCGCTCGCATGCGTTTTGAGTGAGTGCCTGACCGGCTCGCCGCCGTACCGGGCGGACACCGTCGAACGGCTGGTCGCCGCCCACCTGACGAAAACGGCCACGCCACCCAGCCAATTACGCCCCGGCGCGTTTCCGCCCGCCCTGGATCAGGTGATCGCCAAGGGTATGGCCAAGCGTCCCGAAGAGCGCTATCGCACCGCAGGCGAATTCGCCGCCGCAGCCCATGACGCGCTGACCACGTCCGAGCAGCGCAAGGCCGCCACTATTCTGCGCGACGGGGAAAACGCGGCCCTGGGCTCGGGTGCGAACGAGCGCCGCCCGGCGCGCGAGCCCGATTCCTTCGCCTCGGCACCGAGCGCCGACACCGTGGCGGGGCCGTGGCCTTCGGCGGTCAGCGGCGCGAACAGGAGCGTCCGGTCGAGTCCTGGGCCGTCGCTGATCCGTGCCGCCCCAACGACTTCCGGCCACGGGTACGGATCCGGCACGGACTTCAGGCGTCCCGCCGTGCCGAACGACAAACGCAGACAGTGGATCATCGTCGGCGCCATCGCGCTGGTCGCGCTGGTCGCGTTCGTCGTGGCGGTCGTCGGCTACCTGTCCACCGAATCCTCGGGGCCGTCGAAGCAGGCGAGCGGTCAAAGTGTGTTGCCGTTCAACGGCATTGACTTTCGTTTGTCGCCGGGCGGGGTGACGCTGGACAGCGCCGGCAACGTCTACGTCACCAGCGAGGGGATGTATGGCCGGGTGGTGAAGCTGACGACCGGTTCGGACGCCACGACGGTGCTGCCGTTCAACGGGCTCTACCAGCCGCAGGGCCTGGCCGTCGACGGCGCCGGCACGGTGTACGTCGCCGATTTCAACAACCGGGTGCTGAGCATGGCGGCCGGCTCCAACAGTCAGAAGGAGTTGCCGTTCACCGGCCTGAACTACCCGGAGGGCGTCGCGGTCGACGGCCAGGGCGCCGTGTATGTCGCCGACCGCGGCAACAGCCGGGTGGTGAAGCTGGCGGCCGGATCCAGCACCCAGACCGTGCTGCCGTTCGACGGGCTCAAAAACCCGGACGGGGTGGCGGTGGATCCCGCGGGCAACGTCTACGTCGCCGACACCGACAACAACAGGATCATGAAACTCGATGCCGCGTCGAATACCGCGTCGGAGTTGCCATTTCATGACCTGTCCGTGCCCTGGGGCATTGCCGTGGACAACAGCGGCACCGTGTACGTCACCGAACACGACAAGAGCGACGTGGTGAAGTACGCACAGGGCGCGACGACCGGGACCGTCCTGCCGTTCACCGGACTCAATACCCCGTTGGCGGTGACGGTCGATAGGGATCAGAACGTCTACGTCGCCGACCGGGGGAACGACCGGGTGGTCAAGCTGACGCCGTGAGCCCTACGGCGCGGGCTGCGGTGTGCCCAGATATTCCTCGGTGTGCTGGCCGAGGGCGGGGGGCGGTTCGGCGACCCAGCCGGCCGATGCGGCGTCGAAGCTGGAATAGCGTGCCGGAGTGCGGATCACGGTCACCTGGTCCGCGCCCTCGCCGACCGGCAGGGCGAGCTCGTTCTCGGCGAACAGCGCGGTGCCGACCACCTGCTTCCAGGTGTAGGCGTGGCAGGCCATCAGGCCGCCCTGCTGGAGCAGCCGGACCCAATCGTCTGCGGTCTTGGTGGCCAGGGCCTTCTCGAGTTCCTCGGTCAGCTCGGGATAGTTGAGCGCCCGCGCGCGCTGATCGACGAACCGCTCGTCGTCGCGCATGTCGGGCCGGCCGATGATCTCGCACAGCTTGTCCCAATGCTTGGGCACGTAAGCGCTGATCACCAGGTAGCCGTCGGCGGCCTTGAAGGCGTCCGACGGTTGGGTTGCGAACCCAACACCCTTGCGCCGCTTAGGCTTTGGCGCCGAATCCGGTTGGGGCGCCTCGGTGGGCTTGTTCAGGTGGATGGTCAGTTGAGAAGCCTGCAGGCTGACGGCGACGTCATACATCGCGACGCGCACGACGTCGGCCACGCCGTGGCGCTCGCGGTTGAGCAGCGCGGCCAGCACCGCCTGGGCCAGCACATGTCCGCTGGCGGCGTCGACGAGTTGGAACGGGATGATCTGGGGTTTGCCGGTGGGAGTGGGCATTCCGGTGGTCATGCCCGATTCGGCGGCGACCATCAGGTCCACGCCCGGGCGGTTGCCCTCCGGGCCGTTGCCGCCGTAGGCGGACAGGCGCGCGTAGATGAGCCGGGGATTGCGCGATTGCAGCTCGTCGGGGCCCAGCCCCATGCGTTCCATCACCCCGGGCCGAAACCCTTCCAGCACAACGTCGGCGGTATCGGCCAGCCGCAGGATCTGTTCCTTGGCCTCGTCGCTGCGCAGGTCGGCCATCACCGACTTCTTGCCCCGGTTGTGCGGGAGGAACAGGGTGGCCAGCGGCGGGCGCCCGGGCAGGACCGCGGTGATGTGCCGGGCCGCCTCACCGACGGGCGCCTCGATCTTGATCACCTCTGCACCCAGGTCGGCCAGCACCTGTCCGGCCATCGGTCCGGCGATGTTCTGGGTGAAGTCGAGCACCCGGTAGCCGTCAAGTGGCTTGGCGGGCTTGCTGTTCGGCATCGTTTCAGCCTGCCTTGTTCAGCACCGCGGTGCAGTAGTAGTTCTGCGCGAAGGGTGCGTCGGGCTCGGTCGACTGCAGCGGCAGGCCGTTGTTGGCCAGCATCTGGTTCAGCGGGGTGCGGACCGGCTGCCAGCCCCGCTGTTGCAGATAGGTCGCCACGTCGTTGCGCTCGCCGGGGAAACCCAGTTCGCCCAGGGCGATGTCCAGGCCGTTGCGCCGCCACTTCTCGCTGGCGGCATTCAGCGCGTCGCCGTTGACCCCGGTGTTCGCGAAGACCTCGGCCACCAGCTGGCTGCCGTCGGCGGACAGGGCGGTGATGTTGTCCAGCAACCGATCCTGCGCCTCAGGCGGCAGGAAGCCGATCAGTCCCTCGGCCGCCCAGGCGGCGGGCCGGCCGGTGTCGAAGCCGGCCTGGCGCAGCGCGGACGGCCAGTCGTGGCGCAGGTCGATCGCAACGGCGCGCACCTCGGCGGTGGGCTGGGCGCCGAGTTCGGCGATGGTGGCGGCCTTGAACTCCAGTACCTGCGGCTGGTCGATCTCGAACACCATGGTGCCCGGCGCCCAGGGCAGTCGGTAGGCGCGCGCGTCCAGGCCGGAGGCCAGGATGACCACCTGGCGAATGGCTGGATCTTTCTGGGCGCCGGCCTCGGTGAAGAACGCGTCGATGTAGCGGGTGCGGGCGCCCATCATGTCGGTCATGCGCTGCATGCCCCACGGGGCGCCGGGCTCGTCGACGTCGGCGGAGTCGAGCTCGCCTGCGGCCCACCGGGTCATGAAGTCGACGCCGACCGCGCGTACCAGCGGCTCGGCGAACGGATCGTCGATCAGCCCGTCCCGGGTGGCCCGGGCCCGCCCGGCGGCCACCATGGTGGCGGTGGCTCCCACGCTGGTCGCCAGGTCCCAGGTGTCGTCGTCGGTGCGCGCCATCGCGAATCCCTTCGGGTCTACTGGTTAGCCACAATAACGACCGGCCCGGCGGGCCGAGCCGTGAGGTGGCTGGTCTTGTCGGCGAGATTGCCGCTACGGCCGTTGTTGGGGCTGGATCCACAGCCGTCACGGCAATCTCGGTGACGGGGTGGGATTCTTCAGGACAGCCGGTAGCGGATCAGCCGTGAGCTGTTGGCCACCACCGCCACCGACGACGCGTTGTGCAGGATGGCGGCCAGCACCGGGGACAGGGCGCCGCCGGCGCCGATGATCAGGCCGGCGGCGTTGACCGCGATGGACATGCCGTAGTTCTGCTGGATGACGTCGACCGCGCGGGCGCCCAGGTCCCGCACGTCGAGCAGGCGATGCAGGTCGTCGTTGGCCAGCGCCACGTCGGCCGTCTCGACGGCGACGTCGGTTCCGGCCAGCCCCATCGCGATCCCGATGTCGGCGGCGGCCAGGGCGGGCGCGTCGTTGATGCCGTCGCCGACCATGCCGACGGTGTAGCCCTCGTCCTGCAGGTCGCGCACCGCCGCGAGCTTGTCCTCCGGCATCACCTCGGCGCGCCACTCGTCGATGCCGAGCTCGCCGGCCACCACCTCGGCGATGTCGGGGTGATCACCGGTGAGCATGACGATCCGGCGAATACCGTTGGCGCGCAACTTCGTCAGCACGTCGCAGGCCTCGGGGCGCACCTCGTCGCGCAGGCTGATCAATCCCACCAGTGTGCCGTCGACGGCGAGCAGCAGCGGGGTCTCGGCCTGGCGGCGCAGCCGGTCCACCCACTCGGACGCCTTCTTGGACACCCGCACCTTTTCGGCGCGCAACAGGCCGGGGCTGCCCAGCAGCAGGGTTCGGCCGTCGGCCCAGGTCCGCATGCCCAGCCCCACCAGGACCTCGCATTCCTCGTGCGGCGGGATGGTGATCTGGCGTTCCTCGGTGGACCGGATCACCGCCTCGGCCAGCGGATGCCGGGAGTGGATCTCCGAGCTGGCCGCATACGCCAGTACCTGCTCGGGTTGCCAATCTTTGTGCAGCGCAATGATATTGGTGACGACCGGGCGTCCGACGGTGAGCGTGCCGGTCTTGTCGAACACGATCGCGTCCACCCGGCCGGCCTGCTCGAGATGCGAACCGCCCTTAATCAGGATGCCGCGTCGGGCGCCGTTACCGATCGCCGCGCTGATCGCCGTCGGGGTGGCCAGGCCGACCGCGCACGGGCAGGCGATCAGCAACATGGTCATCGCCCGGCGGACGTCGCCGGTGAGTGCCAGCGTGATGGCCGAGACGATGAACGAGGTGGGAACGAAACGGCGAGAGAAGTTTTCGCCGACCGTCTGGATCGGCGCCCGGTCGTGCTGGGCCTCCTCGACCCGGGTGATGATGCGGCCGATGGTGGTCTGGTTGCCGACGGCGCGGGCGCGCACCACCAGGCGGCCGCGCACCACCACCGAACCGGCGTGCACGTGCGCGCCGATCACCACCGCCACCGGCAGGTTCTCCCCGGTGATCGCCGACTGATTGACGATCGCCTCGCCGTCGATGACCTCGCCGTCGACCGGGATGGCGACGTGGTCGTGGATCACCACCTCGTCGCCGATCTGCACGGTGTCGATCGGGACTTGGACTTCGTTGCCGTCGTCGAGGCGGATCCAGGCCGTGTCCTGGCTGCCGCGCAGCAGTTCGGAGATGGCGCGCCGGGTCCGGCGCAGCGTCAGATCCTGAAGGTATTCACCGATGTTGAGCAACCACAGCACGGTGAGCGCGACGACGTTCTCCCGCAGCACCAGGCTGGCCACCGTCGCCGCCGAGACCAGCGCGTCGGTGCCGGCCCTGCCGGAGCGCAACGAGCGCAGCGCGCCGCGCAGGAACGGATAACCGGTGAAGACGGTGACGCCGGTGGCGAACAACCGGCCGCTGGGACCCAACAGCGGCGGCCGCCCGAAGACGTAGCGGCGCACCCCGAGCAGGGCCAGCGCCGCACCGCCGATGACCATGCGCAGCACGTCGGCGTTGCGGATCTCCGAGGAGTGCGGCGCGCGGGCCGGGATCAACTCCGCGGCGACGTGTGCCGCCTCGCTGATGGCGGCCAGCACCACCGACCGGTCGGCGCGCCGGGGCGAATACCAGACCACCACCGACCCGGTGCGTGGGTAGGCGTGTACCACCCGCACGCCCTCACACTTGGCGACCGCCTCTTCGACCGCCACCGCGCGCCGGGAGTTGGCGCGCAGCCAGTCGACGCCGACCCGCATGCGTCCGGCCGCATCCGAAATGACGTGCAGCGCAGGATCTTCGGTCCGCGCCTCGTCTGCAATGTCGGGGACTAGGGCGAGATCCATATCGGGCGGTCAGTGCTCGTGGTCGTGGGTGTCGACGATCGAGGGGGTGGGCGCCTCCTCGCCGATGCGCTCGCGGGCCTCGGCCATCACGTCGGCGAGCCGCAGCCGCGCCGACTCGGCGGCCTCCTCGGCCTTGCGGGTGCCACGCAGTCCGAGTTCGGCGCCCTTGACCGCGGTCTCGTGCAGGGGCGCCTTGGCCACGGCTTTGCGCACCACCTCGTAGGCCGTCACACCCACCAGCCCGGTGACCACCGTGCTTGCCGCCTTCGCCAGGAGCCCGTACACCGCCATAGCCCGCACCTTCCCGTCGTCGCAGCGTCAGCGTTATGATCGCACAAAATTAACATGTACACATAGCGATATCAACATATGTCACGACCCGGGCGGTTACAGCACCCGGGTGACCTTCTCGGTCTCGATCCGGCGCTGCAGCACCGCGGGGTCGGCGTTGGCCACCTGCACCAGCGAGGCGCCGACGCCCATGATCGCCAGCAGGCCGTCCACCAGCTCGTCGGGTCCCGACCACGAGGCGCTGGACAGCACCCGGTCGCTCGACGTCAAACCCCTTGTGGCCGCCGAGCTTTCACAATCGGCGAGCACCTGGTTGACCGACCGGCCGTCCAGCGCCGGACCGGGATTCGGTTCGGGAACGATCTGATCGCCGTGCACTCGCACCGCGGTGGCGTAGTCGGTCACGCCGATCGGTAGGTCGGGTGCCGGGCGGCCGAACGGGTCCAGCGACAGCACCGCCACCTCGCCGCCCGATACCGCCGCGTCGGCCTCGTCGAGGCGCTCGGCCGTGCACAGGGCGATGTCCGCGGCCACATCGGCCGGGTCGCCGCCGCCCGCCATCACCGCCTCGGCGCCGATCCACCACACCCCGAACAGCACCGCGGCCGTCTGCCAGTGCGCGGGCAACAGGATCGCCACCCGGCTGGCCGGCCCGGCGCCCAGCTCGTCGCGCAACAGGTTGCCCGTCTTGGCGGCCCAGTTGGCCAGCGTCACCCCGGACAGTTCGATGCGCTCGCCGGCAGCATCGTCGTAGTAGGTGATGCGCGGGCCGACCGGGTCGGCCCGCAGCATCGGATCGAGGATCGCCCCGCTCAGCGTGATCAGTTGATGCACTCCGGCTTGTCGGAGCCGGCGGTCAGGATCGGCGACGGCGCGGGAACGTTGGGGTCGGCCGCCACCGCACCGGCGGTGGACACCTTGGCGGGCATGATCGTCGCGCTGCCGGACAGGCCCGAGCCCGGGCCGCTGTAGTCGTTGGCCAGCACCACCCGCACCGCACCCGGCGCCAGCGAGGTGTCGGCGACCACCGGCAACCCACCCAATTCCTTGGAGACCTCCTTGGCCCCCAGGTCGTCGCTCTTGGCGGCGCGCACCTGGCTGGCCTTGACGTGCCCGCCCTCGTTGTTGCCCACCGTACCGGTGGCAAAGCCCTTGGCGCTCAACACGTCCGACACGGCCGAGGCCAGGCCGTTGATATCGGTGTCATTGAGGACGCTGGCGGTCGTCTTCGCGGGCGTGTAGGCGATCTCCTCGGTCTTGCCCTGCTCCTGGTCGTGCAGCAGGCCGGCGACCCACTCGGCGACCTGGTGCGGGTCCAGGCGCACCACGCTCTGCATGCCGTCGTCGCTCCAGCCGGCGCCGTCGAGCACCGGAATGGTGGCGAAGGCGACGTTGCCGCCGGCCAGCTTCTGCATCTGCTGCACGAAATCCATCACGTCCCAACCGGCGGAGATCACCACCGAGCGCTGCACGGCGGCCTCCAGCCGCTTGACCGTGGTGGGGCTGGACAGCGTCTTACCGGAGATGACCCGATGGGCCAGCGAGGCCATCACCACCTGCTGGCGCACCACCCGGTCCAGGTCTCCGCGGGGGAGTTCGTGGCGCTGGCGCACGAAGCTGAGCGCCTCGGGGCCGTTGAGTCGTTGCGGGCCGGCCGGGAAGTCGGCGCCCGACAGTGGCTCGAACACCGGCTCTTTGAGGCAGACGTCGACACCGCCGAGGGCGTCGGTGATCAGCGCGAAGCCGAGCAGGCCGATCTCGGCGTAGTGGTCGACGGTGACGCCGGTGAGGTCGGCCACGGTTTTGATCAGCGCCTCGCGGCCGGCCTCGGTGCCCTGGGCTGCCGCCTCGCTGGCGGAGGCGCCGGCCTTCACCAGGGCGGCGCGCTTGGCCTCCCGGGTCTGGCCGTAGACGCCGTTGATCTTGGTCTTGCCCAGGCCCGGCGCGGCGACGTAGGAGTCGCGCGGGATGGAGATGGCGGTGGCCGACTTCCCGTTGTTGGGGATGCGGATCAGGATGATCGTGTCGGTGTTGGTGGCTTCCTCGTCGCCGGCCTTGAGCGTGTCCAGTTCCTCCTGCGACAACGGGTTGCCGTGCGCGTCGGTGCGGCTGTCGAGGCCGACCAGCAGGATGTCGATCGCGCCGTCGTCGCCGCCCTTGCCCAGCGAGGGCGCGGACATGTGAAAGATGCCGTCTTCGAAGGACCGGACGTTGCTCCACGCGATCCCGGTGCCGACGACGACCGCGAGCGTCAGCGCGGTGGCAATCACACGAACCACACGTTGCACAGGCATCCCACTACATTACTTGCGACACAGGGGCTTCGCGGGTAGCCGACGGCGGCGTGGCCCGCGCTTCCTCGCGCTTTTTCCGGCCATGCCAAACTCGGACCATGTCGGGCAGGATCGTGATCGCCGGAGCCGGTGGGCAGCTGGGCGGCTATTTGACCTCGCTAACCGCAAGTCAGGGCCGTGACGCGGCGGCGCTGACGTCGTCGCAGTGGGACATCACCGACCCCGCGGCCGCCGAGCGGATTGTGCGGCCCGGCGACGTGGTGATCAACTGCGCGGCCTACACCAACGTCGACGGCGCCGAGAGCGACGAGGCCGGCGCGTTCGCGGTCAACGCAACCGGGCCCGGGCACATCGCCCGCGCCTGCGCGCGGGCCGGCGCGCAACTCGTCCACGTCTCCACCGACTACGTGTTCAACGGGGACTTCGGCGGCGCGGCGCCCCGGCCGTACGAGCCCACCGATCAAACCGCGCCGCAGGGTGTCTATGCCCGCAGCAAGGTCGCCGGGGAGCAGGCCGTGCTCGCGGCGTTGCCGGAGGCCGTCGTCGTCCGCACCGCATGGGTCTACACCGGCGGCACCGGGAAAGACTTCGTCGCCGTCATGCGCCGGTTGGCCGCCGGCGACGGGCCGGTGAACGTGGTCGACGACCAGACCGGTTCACCGACCTACGTCGCCGATCTGGCCGCCGCGCTGCTGCAGATCGTCGACGATTGCGTGCCCGGTCCGATCCTGCACGCCGCCAACGAGGGCGCCTGCTCGCGCTTCGAACAGGCCCGCGCCGTCTTCGAGGAATGCGGCGCCGACCCGGAGCGGGTGCGACCGGTCAGCACCGACCACTTCCCCCGCCCGGCGCCCCGGCCCGCCTACTCCGCGCTGTCCAGCGGCCAGTCGGTCGCGGCGGGGATGCGGCCCCTGCGGCCCTGGCGCCCTGCGCTTGTCGCGGCGCTGACCGCCGCCAATAGCGATGCCGCGGCCGATCGACCGTTACCCTCTACGCGTGACTGACGTCCTGCCGGTCGTGACGGTGACCTACTCACCGGGTCCGCACCTGGAGCGCTTCCTTGCCTCGCTGTCGCTGGCCACGGAGCGAGAAGTGTGCGTGCTGCTGGCCGACAACGGCTCCACCGACGGCACCCCGGAGGCGGCCGTCGAGCGCTATCCCAACGTGCGGCTGTTCCGCACCGGAGCCAACCTCGGCTACGGCACCGCGGTCAATCGCGCGGTCGCCCGACTGGACCGCGGCCTGGACGAGGATGGGGACTGGGTGATCGTCGCCAACCCGGACGTGCAGTGGGGGCCGGGCAGCATCGACGCCCTGCTGGACGCCGCCTCGCGCTGGCCGCGTGCCGGCGCGCTGGGCCCGCTGATCCGCGACCCCGACGGCTCGGTGTATCCGTCGGCGCGACACCTGCCCAGCCTGATCCGCGGCGGCATGCACGCGGTCGTCGGACCGTTCTGGAAGAACAACCCGTGGTCGGCGGCGTACCGCCAGGAACGGCTGGAGCCCAGCGAGCGGCCGGTCGGCTGGCTGTCGGGGTCCTGCCTGCTGGTGCGCCGCTCCGCGTTCGGCCAGATCGGCGGGTTCGACGAGCGCTACTTCATGTACATGGAAGACGTCGACCTGGGCGACCGGCTGGGCAAGGCCGGCTGGCTGTCCGTCTACGTGCCGTCGGCGGAGGTGCTGCACCACAAGGGCCACTCCACCGGCGGGGATCCGGCCAACCACCTGGCCGCCCACCACAAGAGCACGTATATGTTTCTGGCCGACCGGCATTCCGGCTGGCTGCGCGCCCCGCTGCGCTGGACCCTGCGCGCCTCGCTGGCGGTGCGCTCCCGGCTGATGGTGCGCAGCGCGCTGCGCGCGTCCGGCCGGCGCAAACTCCTAGAAGGGCGACACTGAGGTGGCAACTCCAGACGTCGATGTGGTGATCCTGGTCGGGGGCAAGGGCACCCGGCTGCGGCCGCTGACGCTGTCGGCGCCCAAGCCCATGCTGCCCACCGCGGGGCTGCCGTTCCTCACGCATCTGCTGTCGCGGGTCGCCGCGGCCGGCATCGAGCACGTCATCCTCAGCACGTCGTATCAGGCCGGGGTGTTCGAGGCGGAATTCGGTGACGGGTCCAAGCTGGGCCTGCAGATCGAATACGTCACCGAGGAGCGGCCGCTGGGCACCGGCGGCGGCATCGCCAACGTCGCCGGACACCTGCGGCACGACACCGTGATGGTGTTCAACGGCGACGTGCTCTCCGGGGCCGACCTGGGCGAGATGCTCGACTTCCACGCCGCCCGGCAATCCGACGTCACCCTGCACCTGGTGCGGGTGGGCGACCCGCGGGCGTTCGGCTGCGTGACCACCGACGACGACGGCCGGGTCACCGCCTTTGTGGAGAAGACGCAGGATCCGCCGACCGACCAGATCAACGCCGGCACCTATGTGTTCTCGCGCCAGGTGATCGACCGCATTCCGCGTGGCCGGGAGGTCTCGGTGGAACGCGAGGTGTTCCCCGCGCTGCTGTCCGATCCCGACGTGAAGGTCTGCGGCTACGTCGACGCCAGCTACTGGCGCGACATGGGCACCCCGGAGGACTTCGTCCGCGGCTCAGCGGATCTGGTGCGCGGCATCGCCCCGTCGCCGGCGCTGCACGGCCACCGCGGCGAGCAGTTGGTGCACGACGGCGCGGCGGTGTCGCCGGGCGCGGTGCTGATCGGCGGCACGGTGGTCGGGCGGGGCGCCGAGATCGGCCCCGGCGTCCGGCTGGACGGCGCCGTGATCTTCGACGGCGTCAAGGTCGAGGCCGGCAGCGTGATCGAGCGCTCGATCATCGGCTTCGGCGTGCGCATCGGCCCGCGGGCGCTGATCCGCGACGGCGTGATCGGCGACGGCGCCGACATCGGGGCGCGCTGCGAGCTGCTGCGCGGCGCCCGGGTGTGGCCCGGCGTGTCGATTCCCGACGGCGGCATCCGCTACTCGTCCGACGTGTGAGCCGGCTTCGTGCGCGGGCGTAGGGCCTGGGCCACCAGATAGGCCAGCGCGTAGTCGGTCCCGCCGGGCAGGGCGTCGGCGGGCCACCACCGCAGGTCCTCCGACTCGTCGCTGATCGCGATCTGCGCGCCGGCCGGCGCGTGCGCGACGAACTGCAGATCCAGGTGACGGGTCGGCACGCCCAGCGAGCAGGTCACCGGATGCACGTGCACGGCGGCCAATCGGGGCTGCATGCTCAGCCCGTCGATGCCGGACTCCTCGGTGGCCTCGCGCAGCGCGGCAGCGGCGACGTCGGCGTCGTCGTCGTCACAATGGCCGCCCAGCTGCACCCACCGGCGCAGGCGGCGATGCAGGGTCAGCAGCACCTGACCGCCGGTGTGGTCGAGCACCAGCGCCGACGCGGTGACGTGGCCGGGCACGCACTCGCGCCGGCAGGCGTCGCTGCGGGCGTGCGCGAACGCCAGCACGGCGTGCCGCAACGAATCCTGGGCCGGGTCGGGCGGTTCCCAGTCCGACAGCAGCGCGATCGCCGACTCCCGAACGCTCATCGCGATCGCCGCCGTTTCCGCCGATCTCGCAGCGACACCCAGGCCGCGCGGCAGTCCGCCACCGCCTCGGCCGGCAGTCCCAGGCCGTCGATCAGCACGCGGCGGTCGACGGCGTCGAGCGCCTTGTCGATCTCGTTGGCCTTCAACAGCAGGTCCACGTCGCGGGCGAGTCCGGCGTCGGCGTGCACCGGCGGGGGAATGGGCAGCTGCTCGGCTTCGCGGGGCTCCAGCTCCAGAACGCCCCCGCCGTAACTGCGCCCCATGATCTCGGCGAAGGCGAACGTCACGCTGTTGTGGAACACCGCGGCCAGCGCGGGCGGGTCGACGTCGGCGGTGAGGCGCACCCGATGCACGGTGTCGGTGCTGGTGGCCGCGGCCGCGTTGACGCTCAGCCGCGGCGCCCGGTGGATCTGGCGCAGCAGGAACAGGTCGGGCGCCCACAGCGACGGCGTGCCCCACCACGGCTTGCGGATCGAGCATTTGTAGCCGCGGTGCACCCCGGCCGCCTCGCCGGCACGTATGTGCGCGCGCAACGCGGGATCGGCCGGCTGGTGCGGCGCGTTGAGCAGCCAGCTGCGCTGCCCGGCGGCGACATCGGTTGCCCGGCAATCGGTGTCGTATACCAGCCCGGACAGCTGGGCGCTGCGCGATACCAGCGGGACGCAGTGCGGCCGCAACCCGAGCTCGCCCACCTGGGCGTCGGTGAAGGTGAAGAAGGCATTGCGCCCGGTCACGATCCCGACGTCCACCTCGGCGACCGACCCGAGCCGGGTCAGGGCGGGCGAGCGCGTGAGCGTACGCAGCCGCCGGATCGCGGCGGGTTCCAGAAAATACTCGGTCCACTTCTCGTCCTCGTGCAGCTGCGCGGGCCCAAAGGGATGGTGCTGCACGGTCAGATCGGCGTCGGCCAGCGCGTCGGCGTCCTCGAGGTGGACGGTGCGGATGCGCGCGGGGCCGGCGCCGACCACACCGCAGAACAACACCACCTCCTGCAGGATGCCGTCGAACACCAGGCGCTCGAAGGTCAGCAGGGTGATCTCGGCGAATCGGCTGCGCAGAAAGTCGCGCAGCTGCGCGGCGTAGGTGACCTGCAACAGTTCGGCGGGCAGCACCAGGCCCACCCGTCCGCCGTCGCGCACCAGCATCGTGCTCGCCACCACGAACGGCACCCAGGCGTTGGTCAGCCGGGAGGGGCGCAGCCCCTCGCGCCGCATCAGGTCCAGCGCCGGATCGCGCTGCTGCGCCGACCAGTTGCCGAACCGGATGTAGGGCGGATTGCCGGCGACCCCGTCCCAGCCGCCGGCCGCGGCGGTGGCCAGCCAGGCGAACAGGCTCTCGGCGTCGACCGGAGCGAACCGGCGGGACTTGGCCGCCTCGTCGGCGATCAGCTCGACGCCGCGCACCTGGTCGCTGAGGCGAGCCAGCTCGCGCAGGATCGCGCCGTCGCCGCACGAGGGTTCGACGATCTTGGGTCCCGCCGCGCGGACCCACGCAGCGAGGAAGCGCGCCACCGGGGCGGGGGTGTAGTAGCCGCCGCGGGCCTTGTCGGCCGACGCCGCCGCCTTGCCCGCGAAATTCATGGGCTCAGTATCACTTGCGGATCAGCAGAATCACTTGCGGATCAGCAGATCGCCGGGGTCTGCCGGATCACGGGGCCCGCCCGGTTCGGCGGCATAACCGATGGCGACGGCGCCCAACGGCTCCCAGTCGGGGGGCAGCCCCAGCTCGGCGCGCACCAGGTCCGCGGCGAAGATCGTCGAGCCGATCCAGCAGCTGCCCAGCCCGCGGACGGCCAGCGCGACCAGGAGGGCCTGCACGGCCGCGCCGACCGCGACGGTGAACATGGTGTGCTCGGCGTCGGTGCGGGCGGCGTCGGGATAGGAGTGCGCGCCGTCGGGCACCAGGATCGGGATGACGACTTCGGGCGCGTCATAGAGGATCTGGCCGCGCGCCACCCGGCGGTCGATGGAGTCGGCGGGCCGGCCGTCACCGGCGAGGTCGGCGCGCCACTTGTCCTTCATCCGGTCCAGCAGCCGGGTCCGGGTGGCCGGCGTCTGCAGCCAGACGAACCGCACCGGGCGGGTGTGGTGCGGGGCCGGCGCGGTGAGTGCCTCGGCGACGGCGGCCTCCAGCAGATCCTCCGGCACCGGCTCGGCGCTGAACCGGCGCACCGACCGGCGCAGCAGCTGCGCCTCACGGCGGCCCATCTCGAGGGCTTCGGCGGTGCCGAGCCAGAACAGGTCCTCGGTGCCGGGCCGCAACAATCGCCGCGCGGTCGAACCGTCGTCGGTCACCGACAGGCCGCGCACCACCGCCACCGGCATCGCGGTCAGTTTGCCCTTGACCAGATCGGCGGCCGCGGCGATCTCGTCGGCGATCGCCACCTCGGTGACCAGCAGCTCGTTGCCGTGCTGATCGACGGCCCCCGAATAGCCGTGCAGCACAGTCAGACCCGCCGCGCCCACGGCGGCGTCGGTCTGGCCGTTGCGCCAGGCGCGGCCCATCGTGTCGGTGATGACCACGGCGACTTCGACACCGAGCCGCTCGCGCAGCCCGGCCCGCAGCGCCGCGGCGCTGCCGTCCGGGTCGACCGGAAGCAGCGCCAGTTCGTCGCGCCCGACGTTGGATCCGTCCACGCCCGCGGCGGCCTGTACCAGGCCGATCCGGTTCTCGGTGATCAGCGTCCGGCCCTTGCGGGCCAACACCCGGACGGCTTCGTCGTCGACCAGCTTGCGCCGCAGTTGGTCGCGCTCCTCGGGATCCCGCGGCGCCGGCACCAGCCGGCCCTCGCATTTGGACACCGCCTTGCTGGTGACCACCACGACGTCGCCGTCGCGCAGCCACGGTGCGGCCGCGGTGACGGCCGCACCCAGATCGTCGCCGGGCCGGAATTCGGGCAGCCCGGCGACGGGCAGGATTTCGATCGCGGCTGCGGTGCCGTGCTCGCCGGGCGGGCCGGTCACGGGGACACCCCCGCCAGCTCCAGCCCGGCCCTGACCATCTCGGCGGTCGCCTTGGGGTCGGCCATCACGAGCGGCACCGAACGCACCGCGACGCCGTCGATGTCGGCGCGATCCTCCTCGCTCACCAGCCAGCCGTCCAGGATGCCGGTGCCGCGGCGGGCGCCGTAGTGGCGGCCGACCGCCTCGGCGGTCGACTCGACCCCGATCACCGACAGGCAGGCATCGGCCATGCCGCGCAATGGCTTTCCGCCGATGATCGGCGAGTACCCGACGACCGGGGCGCGCGCCGCGCGCAACGCCCCGCGAATGCCGGGGACGGCGAGGATTGCGCCGACGCTCACCACCGGGTTCGACGGCGCCAGCAAGATGACGTCGGCGTCCGCGATGGCCGCCGTGGCATCGGTTGTGGCGGCCGCCTTTTCGGCGCCGACGAAGGCGAAGCTGTGCGTGGGTACCTGGGCCCGGTAGCGCACCCACCACTCCTGGAAGTGGATGGCCCGGCGGCTGCCGTCGTCGGGATCGGTTATCACCACATGGGTCTCGCACCGGTCGTCGCTGGCGGGCAGCAGCCGCGCGCCGGGTTGCCAGCGGTCGCACAGCGCGGTGGTGATCTGCGACAGGGGGTAGCCGGCGTTGAGCATCTGGGTGCGGACCAGGTGGGTGCCGATGTCACGGTCGCCGAGTCCGAACCAGTCCGGCTGCACTCCGTAGCGCGCCAATTCCTCTTTGGCGTGCCAGGTTTCGTCGCGGTGCCCCCACCCTCGCTCCGGATCTACACCTCCACCTAAGGTGTACATGCAAGTGTCCAAATCGGGGCAGACCCGCAGTCCGTGGATCCAGGCGTCATCGCCAATGTTGACGATCGCCGACACCTCGTGACGGCCCGCCTCGCTGTCCGGGCGCTGTTGCGTTTGAAATTGACCGAGCCCGAACAGCTGTTGAACCCCCAGCAGGAAGCGGGCGCCGCCAACCCCACCGACCAGAACGGTGACCTTCACATTGCACGACAGTACTGCCCGGCAACGGTGCCGTGGCGGGCCCGTCTGGGGTGCCTCAAAGTTGCGGTTCCCCAGCGGTTGTGGGTAACTCGTGGGAAAGTTGAGGGTTGTGTGATCGACACGCCGAAGGCGCAAGACAACAGAAACGCCGAAATTCGATCACGAGATGGTATGGAAATGCGCCGAAGTGCTTGACCCGGCAGATCAACCCGTGTCTAATCACAACAGTGTCATTTCCCGGTTGGCCGGCCGACTCCGGTGTCGCAGACCGAGATTCGATCACTTGTTCGAATTGTCTGTACATCAGAACAGTGGGAAACCAATCACTCTCTCTCAATCAAGCTGAGGAGGCGGACGACCGTATGTCATACGAAACGTTTCGAGGCGCCATGGCGAGCACGCCGCATACCGACATCGACCCGGCACTGGACCGTCCCGCTCGGCCGCATCTGACCGTGGTCCCTGATGCGCCAATCGGTTTCGAGCCCGAGCCCCTGCCGGAGCCGGCCGCCGACCAGTGGCAGGACCGGGCGCTGTGCGCCCAGACCGACCCCGAGGCCTTCTTCCCGGAGAAGGGTGGTTCCACCCGCGAGGCCAAGAAGATCTGCCTGGGGTGCGAGGTGCGTCATGAGTGCCTCGAGTACGCCCTCGAGCACGACGAGCGCTTCGGTATCTGGGGCGGTTTGTCCGAACGCGAGCGCCGCCGCCTCAAGCGCGGCATAATCTGACGCACGCTGATCGCAACGCGCGCTGAGCGTTCAGCACTCGACGCGCAATGAGAGTTATTCGTCGTCGATCGTCGGATCGATGACCGACGGCTCGACGTCGAGGTAGATGGCGACCTGGGCCACCAGGATTTCGTGCAGCAAGTCGCCGAGCTCGACGGTGTCTTTGGCCCTGCGCTCAATTGGCTTGCGGAACAACACAATTCGCGCCCGCGTGGAGTTGCCGCGGATGTCGACGCCGGCCGGGATCAACCGCGCCAGCGGGATCGGCCCATCGGCGATCACCTCGGGTGGCCACTGCACACTCTCGGGATCTTTGGCCGAGATGCGCGGAATCTCATCCACCGCCACGTCCAGCTCGGCCAGCCGGTCCTGCCAGCTCCGCTCGATCGGTTCGTAGGCCTCCAGCACCGCCATGTCGAACCGCTCGGCGCGGCTGCGCCACGCCGGCACGGTCGGGGGCAACAGCGGTCCGCGCATATCGCGGCCCCTGCGGAAGAGTCGATGGGTAGCGGTTCGCCGCGGAGCCGAACCGTCGGAAAACCGATCTCTTCGCGGGGAACTGCGCGAATCGCCCACGCGCCCGATGGTAACGGTTGCACATCGAGGCCCCAGGAGTTGCGCGTGTCCGGCGCTTCGGCGGCGTTTGCGCACGATAGCCTTTCGCTCGTGAACGTTCCCCGTCGCTGTTGCCGGCCCGGGTGCCCGCACTACGCCGTGGCGACCCTGACGTTCGTCTATTCGGACTCGACGGCAGTCGTCGGTCCGTTGGCGACCGCGCGGGAACCGCATTCCTGGGATTTGTGCGTCAACCATGCCGGCCGGATCACCGCGCCCCGCGGGTGGGAGCTGGTACGCCACGCCGGCCCACTGCCCACCCACCCCGACGAGGACGACCTGGTCGCCCTGGCCGACGCGGTGCGCGAGGGCGGCGGCGAACGCGGAGTCCCGTACCTCGCCGCGACGCCGGTGAACGGCTTCGCCGACGCGCACATCCACCATGGCGGAGCGCAGGCCACCGCGCCCAGCAGCAGCCTGCTGGCACCGCCCGAGCATCGGTCCGGACGGCGCCGCGGACACCTGCGCGTGTTGCCCGATCCCAGCGACTAGTGACGGGCCCGGCGCGAAATCCTCACGCACCGCGGCGGCTCCAGTTCTTCGTGGCCCGATAGGCTGACGGCCAAGAGTTCACGTCGTCAGGAGTCCCGCATGTCTCGGCCCGCCGCGACTGTCCACCGTGTCGTCAAGGCTTACGACGTGCGTGGGTTGGTCGGCGAAGAGCTCGACCAGCCGCTGGTCACCGATCTCGGTGCGGCCTTCGCCCGACTGATGCGCGGCGAGGGTGCCCTACAGGTCGTGATCGGCCACGACATGCGCGACAGTTCGCCCGCGCTGGCCGCCGCGTTCGCCGCCGGGGTGACCAGCCAGGGGCTGGACGTGGTGCGCATCGGCCTGGCGTCCACCGATCAGCTCTACTTCGCCTCGGGGCTGCTGGACTGCCCGGGCGCCATGTTCACCGCGAGCCACAACCCGGCGGCCTACAACGGCATCAAACTGTGCCGGGCGGGGGCCAAACCGGTCGGCGCCGACACCGGCCTGCGCGTCGTCGCCGATGAGGTGATCGCCGGCGTCGAGGGCTACGACGGGGAACCGGGAACCGTCAGCGACCGCGACGTGCTGACCGACTACGGGCAGTTCCTGCGGTCCCTGGTGGACACCTCCGGGCTGCGGCCGCTGCGGGTGGCCGTCGACGCCGGCAACGGCATGGCCGGCCTGACCACGCCCGCGGTGCTCGGCCCGATCGGCTCGATCACGTTGGAGCCGTTGTACTTCGAGCTCGACGGTTCGTTTCCCAATCACGAGGCGAACCCGCTGGATCCCGGCAACCTGCTGGACCTGCAGGCCTATGTGCGCGAGACCGGCGCCGACATCGGGCTGGCCTTCGACGGTGACGCCGACCGCTGCTTCGTGGTCGACGAACGCGGCGACCCGGTGTCGCCGTCGACGGTGACCAGCCTGGTGGCCGCGCGCGAACTGGGCCGGGAGATCGGCGCGACGATCATCCACAACGTGATCACCTCGCGCGCGGTGCCCGAGCTGGTCACCGAGCGCGGCGGCACACCGCTGCGCTCCCGGGTGGGGCACTCCTATATCAAGGCGCTGATGGCCGACACCGGCGCGATCTTCGGCGGGGAGCATTCGGCGCACTACTACTTCCGCGACTTCTGGGGCGCCGACTCCGGGATGCTCGCGGCGCTGTACGTGCTGGCCGCGCTCGGCGAGCAGCACCGCCCGCTGTCCGAGTTGACCGCGGACTACCAGCGCTATGAATCGTCCGGCGAAATCAACTTCACGGTGGCCGACGCCGGCCACTGCACCGAGGCGGTGCTGAAGTCGTTCGGCGCCCGGATCCACTCCCTCGATCACGTGGACGGGGTGACGGCCGATCTGGGCGACGGCAGCTGGTTCAACCTGCGCAGTTCCAACACCGAGCCGTTGCTGCGGCTGAACGTGGAGGCGCGCACCGCCGAGGACGTGGCCGCGGTGGTCGCCCAGATCAGTGCGGAGATCACCGCGGCCGCCGGGGCGGGCGTGAAGGCCGCCCCGTGAACGCCACCCGGGCGATCGATCTGGAGGACACCGAGGGCCTGCTGGCCGCCGATCGCGACGGCCTGCTGCGGGCGGCGTCGTCGGCCGGTGCCCAGGTGCGTGCGATCGCCGCCGCGGTCGACGAGGGCGCGCTGGACCCGCTGCGCGCCGAGGAGCGTCCGCGCAGTGTCATCTGGGTGGCCGGGCGCGGTACCGCCGAGACCGCCGGCGCGATGCTGGCCGCGACCATGGGTGGCATCGCGTCGCAACCCTTCACTCTCGCCGACGCGGCACCGCCGTGGGTGGGTCCGCTCGATGTGCTGGTCGTCGCGGGCGGCGACCCGGGTGATCCGGCGCTGGCCGCCGCCGCCTCGACCGCGTTGCGCCGCGGCGCGCGGGTGGTGGTGGCGGCGCCGTATGAGGGCCCGCTGCGGGACGCCACCGCCGGGCGCGCCGCGGTGCTGGCGCCCCGGCTGTCGGTTCCCGACGAGTTCGGCCTGTGCCGCTACCTGGCCGCCGGGCTGGCCGTGCTGCACGCCGTGGACCCGCGGCCCATCGTCGACCTGGCGGTGCTCGCCGACGAGCTGGACGCCGAGGCGCTGCGCAACAGCGCCACCCGCGAGCTGTTCACCAATCCGGCCAAGCTGCTGGCCGCGCGGATCGCCGAGCGCCAGGTGGCGCTGGCCGGCGACGGTGCCGCGACACTGGTGCTGGCCCGGCACGGCAGCTCGGTGCTGCTGCGGGTCGCGAACCAGGTGACCCCGGCGACCGGGCTGGCGGACGCGCTGGTCGCCCTGCACGCGGCGGCCTCGGACGGCTTCGAGGATCCCGACGCCGCCCTCTTTCACGACGAGGAGATCGACGGGCCGCTGCCGCAGCGGTTGCGGGTGCTGGTGGTGGTCCTGGCCGCCGAGCAGGCGGCGGTGGCCGCCCGGACCGCCGGGCTGGACAACGTGTACCTGCTCGCGGCCGAGGATGTGCCCGACGGGCCCGGCGGCTCGGCGGGCTACGACGTCTCGCCGGCGCTGGGGGGCCCCGGTAGCCCCGAGCAGCAACTGGCAGTATTGGCCGTCCGGCTCGAGATGGCCGCGGTTTATATGCGACTGGTACGGGGATAGATACAACAGTGGAACTGCTTCGCGGGGCCTTGAGAACCTATGCCTGGGGTTCGCGTACCGCCATCGCCGAGTTCACTGAGCGTCCGGTGCCCGCAGCGCATCCGGAGGCCGAGCTCTGGTTCGGGGCGCACCCCGGCGATCCGGCCTGGCTGGAAACCGACAACGGCGAGATCACGTTGCTGGACGCGCTGGTCCGCGACCCGGAGGGACAGCTCGGTCCGGTGTCGCGGGCGCGCTTCGGTGACGTGCTGCCGTTCCTGGTCAAGGTGCTGGCCGCCGACGAGCCGCTGTCCCTGCAGGCCCACCCGAGCGCCGCGCAGGCGGCCGAGGGCTACCTGCGCGAGGAGCGGGTCGGCATTCCACTGACCTCGCCGGTGCGCAACTATCGCGACACGTCGCACAAGCCCGAGTTACTGGTCGCGCTGCACCCGTTCGAGGCGCTGGCCGGGTTCCGGCAGGCCTCCCGCACCGTCCAGCTGCTGCGCGCCCTGGCCGTCTCCGATCTCGACCCCTACATCGACCTGCTGAACGATCAGTCCGACGCCGACGGGCTGCGCGCGCTGTTCACCACCTGGATCACCGCGCCGCAACCCGACATCGACGTGCTGGTGACGGCCGTGCTGGACGGCGCCATCGCGTATTTGAGCTCGGGTGCAACCGAATTCGCCGCCGAGGCCAAGACGGTGCTCGAGCTCGGCGAGCGCTATCCCGGTGACGCCGGCGTGCTGGCGGCGTTGCTGCTGAACCGCGTCAGCCTGGCCCCGGGCGAGGCCATCTTCGTCTCCGCCGGCAATCTGCACACCTACCTGCGTGGCTTCGCGGTTGAAGTGATGGCCAACTCCGACAACGTGTTACGTGGCGGCCTGACCCCCAAGCACGTCGACGTGCCCGAGCTGCTGCGGGTGCTGGACTTCGCGCCCACCACCGAGGAGCAGCTGCGCCCGCACATCCGCCGCGAGGGCTTCGGCCTGATCTACGAGACCCCGACCGACGAGTTCGCCGTCGCGCGCCTCGAGCTCGACGACGAGTACGTCGGCCATGAGGTGGACGCCACCTGCAGCCACGACGGTCCGCAGATCCTGTTGTGCAGCCAGGGATCCACGACGGTGCACGGCAAATCGGGGTCGCTGACGCTGAAGCGGGGGATGGCCGCCTGGGTGGCGGCCGACGACGCCCCCATCCGGCTGGTCGCGCACGAACCCACCAAGCTGTTCAGGGCGACGGTTGGGTTGTGAGGGGGCTAATCCCGATGGTGGCGACCCGCTTCGCCCGGCTCCGCCGCGCTTGCGATCGCCACGCGCCGTTTGGTGGCTTCCCGCCGCTCGCCCAGCCACAGCCGCAGGTTGTGCGCCATCGCGCGGCCGATGATGCGCGGCGGCGGAACCATATAGAGGCTGTCGAGTAGCGAGAATCGCCGCAAGAACCACTCCGCCAGCACGGGTTCGGTCTCGGCGGCGCCCAGGAACTGGTCGAACAGCGCGCCCGAGGGCCGCCACCACCAGGGAACCGGGCCGTTGGCGCCGGCATGGTGGAACGTGACGTCGCCGATCGCGTTCATCATCCACACCGGGAAGGTGCTCTTGGCGGTGGCCCGGTTCAGCTCCGCGGCGACCTCATCGTCGGGGAGTCGCAGCGCCCGGCGTAGGTGCCCGGCCTGCAGCGAGGTCATCGTCATGCCCTGCCCGTAGGTGGGATTGAAGCTGGCCACCGCGTCGCCGAACGCGATGATGCCGGCCGGCAGTCGGTGCAGCTTGTCGTAGCGGCGCCACTTGCTGGCCGGGAAGGCATGAAACGCCGGATCGCCCAGCGGCTCGGCGCGCGTCAGCGCGGCGTTGAAGTGGGGCGGGAGCAACCGGGTCGCCAGCTCCAGCATCTCGGGGAAGGTTTTCGGCGGTTTGGCGTTTGCCACACCGAACGTGGTCAGCACCCAGGCGCCGTCCTCGTAGCACAGCATGCCCAGTCCCAGGGACTGGTCGTGGGAGGCGCCGGCGACCACCACCTTCTCCGCGATCAGCCCGTCGGGGATGGCAAACCGCTGGGTGGCGTAGTGGATGCCGATGTCCAGCACCTGTTCGACCGGGCGCTCGAACCCCCAATCCGTCAACCACACCGGCAGCCGGGTGCCGCGGCCCGCCGCGTCGACGACCAGGTCCGCCGCCACGAACTCCGGGCCGTCGTCGTCGGGGCCGGAAGGATCCAGCAGCACGCCGGTCACCCGTTGTCGCGCGCGGTCGTACCGCGGCTCGGCCACCGAGCGGCGCGCCACGCTGACGTTGTCGAGGTCGCGGACCCGTTTGCGCAGCTGCCATTCCAGGTGCGGGCGGCTGGGCACGTAAGCGGTGAATTCGTCCCGCAGGGTCTGCCCGGTGCCCAGCACGTGGCCGGCGGCGCCCAGGTGGATGCAGTCGGGCCGGTTCTGCAGCTTGACCACGCCGGCGGACACCATGTCGTCGAGCAGGCCGGGAAAAAGGTCCTCGAATTCGATGGCCCCGCGCGCCATCAGCATGTGCAGGTGGCGGTCCTGGGGCACCGTCGCGCGGTTCGCCGGTTCGCCCGGCAACTCGTCGCGCTCGTACACCGTCACCCGTGCATACGACTCCGAAAGCACCCGCGCCGCGCAAAGACCGGCGATGCTGCCCCCGATAACCACGGCATGGTCCCTGGCCGTTGCTGGGCTATCCGGCATTTGCGCAGAGTACCCAGTACTGTGACGGACCAACGGCTCCCAGCGGTGGGAAAGGGCAATGCATGGCCAATCGATGGCGGACCAAGTCGATCGAGCAATCAATCGCCGACACCGACGAGCCGGACACCAAGCTGCGTAAGGATCTGACCTGGCGAGACCTCGTCGTATTCGGGGTAGCGGTGGTGATCGGCGCGGGCATCTTCACGGTCACCGCGTCGACGACCGGCGACATCACCGGCCCGGCCATCTGGGTGTCGTTCGTGATCGCGGCGGCCACCTGTGCGCTGGCGGCGCTGTGCTACGCCGAGTTCGCCTCGATGCTGCCGGTGGCCGGTAGCGCCTACACCTTTTCCTATGCCACCTTCGGTGAGTTCCTGGCCTGGATCATCGGCTGGAACCTGGTGCTGGAACTGGCGATCGGCGCCGCCGTGGTGGCCAAGGGCTGGTCGAGCTATCTGGGCACCGTGTTCGGATTCGCCGGCGGCACGGCGCAATTCGGCTCGGCCCAGGTGGATTGGGGGGCCTTGGTGATCGTCGCGATCGTGGCGACCCTGATCGCGTTGGGCACCAAGTTGTCATCGAGGTTCTCCGCGGTGGTCACCGCGATCAAGGTGTCGGTGGTGATCTTCGTCGTGGTGGTGGGCGTCTTCTATATCAAGCGCGCCAACTACTCGCCGTTCATCCCCAAGCCGGAAGCCGGCCGCGAGGCCAAGGGCATCGACCAGTCCGTGCTGTCGTTGCTCACCGGCGCGCACAGCAGCCACTACGGCTGGTACGGCGTGTTGGCGGGGGCGTCCATCGTGTTCTTCGCGTTCATCGGGTTCGACATCGTCGCCACGATGGCCGAGGAGACCAAGAATCCGCAGCGCGATGTGCCGCGGGGGATCCTGGCGTCGCTGGGCATCGTCACCCTGCTCTACGTCGCCGTCGCCATCGTGCTGTCCGGCATGGTCTCCTACACCCAGCTCAAGACGGTCCAGGGCCGCGGGCAGGCGAACCTCGCCACCGCCTTCACCGCGAACGGCATCCACTGGGCGAGCAAGATCATCTCCATCGGCGCGCTGGCGGGACTGACCACCGTGGTGATGGTGCTGATGCTGGGCCAGTGCCGGGTCCTGTTCGCGATGGCGCGCGATGGGCTGCTGCCGCGGTCGCTGGCCAAGACCGGCTCGCACGGCACCCCGGTGCGCATCACCGTGCTGGTCGCCCTGGTGGTTGCCGTGACCGCGTCGGTGTTTCCCATCACCAAGCTCGAGGAGATGGTGAACGTCGGAACCCTGTTCGCCTTCGTCCTGGTCTCGGCCGGCGTGATCGTTTTGCGCCGGACCCGGCCGGATCTGGAGCGGGGTTTCAAGGCGCCGTGGGTGCCGCTGCTCCCGATCGCCTCGATCGCCGCGTGCCTGTGGCTGATGCTGAATCTCACCGCGCTCACCTGGGTGCGGTTCGGGGTGTGGTTGGTGGTCGGCGCCGCGATCTACGCCGGCTACGGCTACTGGCACTCGGTGCAGGGCCGGCGTGCGGAGGGCGAGACCGAACGCAGCGATTCGCTCGCGGCCGACCCGCACAGCCCGGTGCCCTAATCGCCGTCGTTTACAAATCGGCGTCTTTTGTCTAGACAGGAGACGTAGACATCGGTATTGTCCAACCTCAACGTGGTGTGACTCACAAGGAGGTTTGGCAGATGACCACATTCGAACCGCGACTGAGCCAGGAATCCCAGCCGCTGGTCTGGCGGGACAAAAAACGCCGGCTATGGCTGATGGGGCTGATCGCCCCGACGGCGTTGTTCGTGATGCTGCCGCTCATCTGGGGACTGAACCGGCTGGGCTGGCACGGCGCCGCGCAGGTGCCGCTGTGGATCGGGCCGATCCTGCTCTGGGTGCTGCTGCCGATCCTCGACCTGCGCTTCGGGCCAGACGGGCAGAACCCGCCCGACGAGGTGATGGAGCAGCTGGAGAACGACAAGTACTACCGCTACTGCACCTACGTCTACATCCCGTTCCAATACCTCAGCGTCATCTTCGGCGCCTACCTGTTCACCGCCGACCACCTGAGCTGGCTGGGCTTCGACGGCGCACTCAGTTGGGCGGGCAAGCTCGGGCTGGCGCTGTCGATCGGCGTGCTGGGCGGCGTCGGCATCAACACCGCTCACGAAATGGGCCACAAGAAGGACTCGCTGGAGCGCTGGCTGTCTAAGATCACCCTGGCGCAGACCTGCTATGGGCACTTCTACATCGAGCACAACCGCGGCCACCACGTGCGGGTGGCCACCCCCGAGGATCCGGCGTCGGCGCGCTTCGGCGAGACCTTCTGGGAGTTCTTGCCGCGCAGCGTGTTCGGCAGCCTGCGCTCGTCGCTGCGGCTGGAGGCGCAACGGATTCACCGGCTGGGCAGGAGCCCCTGGGACCCCAGGACATACTGGTCCAACGACGTGCTCAACGCCTGGCTGATGTCGGTGGTGTTGTGGGGGGTGCTGATCGCGGTCTTCGGCCCGGCGCTGATCCCGTTTGTGATCATCCAGGCGGTCTTCGGGTTCCACCTGCTCGAGTCGGTCAACTATCTCGAGCACTACGGGCTGTTGCGGCAGAAGAACGCCAACGGCCGCTACGAACGCTGCACGCCGGTGCACAGCTGGAACTCCGACCACGTGGTGACCAACCTGTTCCTCTACCACCTGCAGCGGCACAGCGACCACCACGCCAACCCGACCCGTCGCTATCAGACGCTGCGCAGCATGGCGGGTGCGCCCAACTTGCCGAGCGGTTACGCGTCGATGATCTCGCTGACCTACTTCCCGCCGCTGTGGCGCAAGGTGATGGATCACCGGGTGCTGGCGCACTACGCCGGCGACATCACCCGGGTCAATGTGCAGCCCAGGCTGCGCGAGAAGCTGCTGGCGCGCTACGGGGCCGCCCAGGCGGACGCGGCATGACCGCCTATCGCTGCCCCGGCTGCGACTACACCTACGACGAAGCGAAAGGCGCACCGCGGGAAGGCTTTCGGCCGGGCACGCCCTTCGACGACATCCCCGAAGACTGGTGCTGCCCCGACTGCGCGGTGCTGGAGAAGGCCGATTTCACCCAGATCCGAGAAGGAGCGAACCGATGAGCGACGACTTCAAGCTATTCGTCTGCGTGCAGTGCGGGTTCGAGTACGACGAAGCCAAGGGCTGGCCGGAAGACGGCATCGCCCCCGGAACCCGCTGGGAAGACATCCCGGAGGACTGGAGCTGCCCGGATTGCGGCGCGGCCAAGACCGACTTCGAGATGGTGGAGATCGCCCGTTCGTGACGCGCGTCATGCCGCCCCACACGCGGCCGCAAACCACTAGTCTCGCGGCTGTGAAGCGGATGCCGTACGCCGAGGCGTCGCGCGCCCTGCTGCGCGACTCGGTGCTGGATGCGATGCGGGACCTGCTGGGAAGCCGGGACTGGTCGGCCATCACCCTGTCCGACGTGGCCCGCGCCGCGGGCATCAGCCGGCAGACGATCTACAACGAGTTCGGCTCCCGGCAGGGCCTGGCGCAGGGGTACGGCCTGCGGCTGGCCGATCGGCTGGTCGACGCCGTCAACGCCGCGTTGGAAGCCAACGTCGGCAACATCTATAAGGCGTTCCTGCGCGGCTTCCGTGATCTGTTCACCGAGCTGTCCGCCGACCCGCTGGTCATATCGCTGCTCACCGGGGTGGCCAAGCCGGACCTGCTGCAGCTCATCACCACCGACAGCGCCCCCATCATCAACCGCGCCTCCGACCGGCTGACCACGGCGCTGACCCACAGCTGGGTGGCCACCAGCGACGAGGACGCCGGTGTGCTGGCGCGGGCCATCGTGCGGCTGGCGCTGAGCTACGTGTCGATGCCGCCCGAGGCGGACCACGACGTCGCGGCCGATCTGGCCCGGTTGATGACGCCGTTCGCGGAGCGGCACGGCGTCATCAACGTTCCCTGACCCGCGAGGCGCGGCCACCCGCGACTACAGTGGCGCAAGAACATACCTAAGCTAATTACCGCTTTCATCCGAGCGGGCCGAAAAAGGAAGAACACGCTATGACGACGACCGAAAACGCACTGACTCCCGACGTTCGAAACGGCATCGATTTCAAGGTCGCCGATCTGTCGTTGGCGGATTACGGTCGCCGGGACATCGAGCTTTCCGAGCAGGAGATGCCGGGTCTGATGTCGTTGCGCCGTGAGTACCACGACGTGCAGCCGCTCAAGGGCGCGCGCATCTCGGGTTCGCTGCACATGACCGTGCAGACCGCCGTGCTGATCGAGACCCTCGTCGCGCTGGGCGCCGAGGTCCGTTGGGCGTCCTGCAACATCTTCTCCACTCAGGACCACGCCGCCGCCGCGGTGGTCGTCGGTCCACACGGCACCCCCGAGGAGCCCCAGGGTGTGCCGGTGTACGCGTGGAAGGGCGAGACGCTCGAGGAGTACTGGTGGGCGGCCGAGCAGGTGCTGACGTGGCCCGATCAGCCGGCCAACATGATCCTGGACGACGGTGGGGACGCCACCATGCTGGTGCTGCGCGGGGCGCAGTACGAGAAGGCCGGTGTGGTGCCGCCGGACGATGAAGACGACTCGACCGAGCACCGGGTGTTTTTGAACCTGCTGCGCAAGCGGTTTGAGACCGACAAGGACAAGTGGACCAAGATCGCCGCGTCGATCAAGGGCGTCTCGGAGGAGACCACCACCGGTGTCCTGCGGCTCTACCAGTTCGCCGCGGCCGGCGATCTGGCGTTCCCGGCGATCAACGTCAACGACTCGGTCACCAAGAGCAAGTTCGACAACAAGTACGGCTGCCGGCACTCGCTGATCGACGGCATCAACCGCGGCACCGACGTGCTGATCGGCGGCAAGAAGGTGCTGATTTGTGGCTACGGCGACGTCGGTAAGGGGTCGGCGGAGTCGGTGGCCGGCCAGGGCGCGCGGGTGACCGTCACCGAGATCGACCCGATCAACGCCCTGCAGGCGCTGATGGAGGGCTTCGACGTCAAGCGGGTGGAGGACGTGATCAGCGAGGCCGACATCGTCATCACCACCACCGGCAACAAGGACATCATCACCCTTGAGCACATGCGGCAGATGAAGGACAAGGCGATCCTGGGCAACATCGGTCACTTCGACAACGAGATCCAGGTCGCCCGGCTGGAGAAGTCCGGTGCCATCAAGACCAACATCCGCCCGCAGGTCGACCTGTGGACGTTCCCGGACACCGGCAAGTCGATCATCCTGCTGTCCGAGGGCCGGCTGCTGAACCTGGGTAACGCCACTGGGCACCCGTCGTTCGTGATGAGCAACAGCTTCTCCAACCAGGTCATCGCGCAGATCGAGCTGTGGACCAAGAACGACGAGTACGACAACGAGGTCTACCGGCTGCCCAAGCACCTGGACGAGAAGGTGGCCCGCATCCACGTCGAGGCCCTCGGCGGTGTGCTGACCAAGCTGACCAAGGAGCAGGCCGAATACATCGGCGTCGACGTCGACGGCCCCTACAAGGCCGACCACTACCGCTACTGAGACGCCCGCCGAACGCCCGGCCAGCCGGGCGTTCGGCACCGCGTGCCCGGCCAGCCGGGCGTTCGGCGACGAGCTAGGCTCGCGCCGTGCTGATCGCGATCGAAGGCATCGACGGCGCCGGCAAGCGGACGCTGACCGACAAGCTGCGCACTCTGTTCGAGGCCGACGGCAAGTCGGTGGCCATGCTGGCCTTCCCGCGCTACGGGCGATCGGTGACCGCCGACATCGCGGCCGAGGCCCTACACGGCGAGCACGGCGACCTCGCGTCGTCGGTCTACGCGATGGCGACGCTGTTCGCGCTGGATCGCGCCGGGGCGGTCGACGAAATCGATGCGCTGCGCCGCGAGCACGACGTGGTGATCATGGATCGCTACGTCGCGTCCAACGCGGCCTACACCGCCGCCCGTTTGCACCAGGACGCGGCCGGCCCGGCCGTCGCATGGATCCACGCCCTGGAATACCGGCGCCTTGGGCTGCCCGCGCCCGACTGGCAGGTGCTGCTGGCGGTGCCGGCCGAGCTGGCCGGCCGGCGCGCCCGCAGCCGGGCCGAGTCCGATCCGGGCCGGGCGCGCGACAGCTACGAACGCGACGACGGGCTTCAGCAACGCACCGGCGCGGTCTACGCCGAACTGGCCGCCGCGGGCTGGGGCGGCGCCTGGCTGAGCGTCGACGCGGACGTCGATCCGGCGCGGCTGGCCGCCATGTTGACCGGCGCCGGGGCGGCCGAATAGGCGAATTCAACCGAATTTGCATCCAAAATTGGCCATCGAGCCACGAAACGCCCGTGTGGCGCCCCGAATTTGCACCAATCTGGTGACACCATGGACTCCATGAGGCAAAGGATTTTGGTCGTCGATGACGACGCTTCGCTAGCCGAGATGCTCACCATCGTGCTGCGTGGGGAGGGTTTCGACACCGCGGTCATCGGTGACGGCACCCAGGCCCTGACTGCGGTGCGCGAACTGCGCCCCGATCTGGTGTTGTTGGACCTGATGCTGCCCGGCATGAACGGCATCGACGTGTGCCGGGTGTTGCGCGCCGACTCCGGCGTGCCGATCGTGATGCTGACGGCCAAGACCGACACCGTCGACGTCGTCCTGGGCCTCGAGTCGGGCGCCGACGACTACATCATGAAGCCGTTCAAGCCGAAGGAACTGGTGGCCCGGGTGCGGGCGCGGCTGCGGCGCAACGACGACGAGCCCGCCGAGATGCTGTCCATCGCCGACGTCGAGATCGACGTGCCGGCGCACAAGGTCACGCGCAACGGCGAGCAGATCTCCCTGACGCCGCTGGAGTTCGACTTGCTGGTGGCGTTGGCGCGCAAACCGCGGCAGGTGTTTACTCGTGATGTGCTGCTCGAACAGGTGTGGGGCTATCGTCACCCGGCGGATACCCGCTTGGTGAACGTTCACGTCCAGCGTCTGCGGGCCAAGGTCGAGAAAGACCCTGAGAACCCGACCGTGGTGTTGACCGTTCGAGGAGTTGGGTACAAGGCCGGACCTCCGTGACCGGTAGGGACACGTGATCTGGGGCTCCCGGCGACGCACTCGGAGCCGCTGGGGGCGCTCCGGCCCCATGACTCGTGGCATGGGTGCGGTGAGTCGTGCCGTGGCCATTGCCTGGCGGCGCTCGCTGCAGCTGCGGGTGGTGGCGCTGACCTTGGGGTTGTCCCTGGCGGTCATCCTGGCGCTCGGCTTCGTGTTGACCAGTCAGGTCACCAATCGCGTGCTCGATGTCAAGGTGAAGGCCGCCATCGAGCAGATCGACCGGGCGCGCACCACCGTGGGCGGGATCGTCAACGGCGAAGAGGCGCGGTCGTTGGACAGCAGCCTGCAGCTGGCACGCAACACGCTGACCTCCAAGACCGACTCGGCCTCGGGTGCGGGCATGGCCGGCGCCTTCGACGCGGTGCTGATGGTCCCGGGCGACGGCCCGCGGGCCGCGACGACGGCCGGTCCCGTCGACCAGGTGCCCGCTTCCCTGCGCGGCTTCGTCAAGGCCGGGCAGGCGTCCTACCAGTACGCCACCGTGCACACCGACGGGTTCTCCGGACCGGCGCTGATCGTCGGCACGCCGGCGTCGTCTCAGGTGGCCAACCTGGAGCTGTACCTGATCTTCCCGCTGAAGAACGAGCAGGCCACCATTCAGCTGGTGCGCGGCACCATGATCACCGGCGGCGCGGTGCTGCTGGTCTTGCTGGCCGGGATCGCGCTGCTGGTGTCGCGGCAGGTGGTGGTGCCGGTGCGATCGGCGTCGCGCATCGCCGAGCGGTTCGCCGAAGGGCATCTGTCCGAACGCATGCCGGTGCGCGGCGAGGACGACATGGCGCGGCTGGCCATGTCGTTCAACGACATGGCCGAGAGCCTGTCGCGCCAGATCACCCAGCTGGAGGAGTTCGGTAACCTGCAGCGCCGCTTCACTTCCGACGTGAGCCACGAGCTGCGCACCCCGCTGACCACCGTGCGGATGGCCGCCGACCTGATCTATGACCACAGCGCCGACCTGGACCCGACGCTGGCCCGCTCCACCGAGCTGATGGTCAACGAGTTGGACCGGTTCGAGTCGCTGCTCAACGACCTGCTGGAAATCTCCCGGCACGACGCCGGTGTGGCCGAACTGTCGGTCGAGGCGGTCGACCTGCGCACCACCGTGCAGAGCGCGCTGAGCAACGTGGGGCATCTGGCCGAGGACGCCGGCATCGAACTGAAGGTGGACCTGCCGACCGACGAGGTGATCGCCGAGGTCGACACCCGCCGGGTGGAGCGGATCCTGCGCAATCTGATCGCCAACGCCATCGACCACGCCGAGCACAAGCCGGTCAAGATCCGGATGGCCGCCGACGAGGACACGGTCGCGGTCACCGTCCGCGACTACGGGGTGGGGCTGCGACCCGGCGAGGAGAAGCTGGTGTTCAGCCGGTTCTGGCGGGCCGACCCGTCGCGGGTACGCCGCTCCGGCGGCACCGGGCTGGGCCTGGCGATCAGCATCGAGGACGCCCGGCTGCACCAGGGCCGGCTGGAGGCGTGGGGCGAACCGGGCGAGGGGTCCTGCTTCCGGCTGACGCTGCCGCTGGTGCGCGGTCACAAGGTGACCACCAGCCCGCTGCCGATGAAGCCGATCCCGCAGCCCGCCCCGCCGCCGGGCGCACCCGAGCGCAAGGAACGCCAGCGCCAGCGTGAGCACGCCGAGAGGATGCTGTGATGCGGGGCCTCGATCGCCCGGCTCCTCAGCGGGCCGCGCCGGCCCGCATCGTCGCCGCGCGGCGGCTGTTGGGCCTGCTGCTGCTGGCCGTGCTGCTGGCCGGCTGCGCCGGGGTGCCCAGCTCGTCGGCGCCGCAGGCCATCGGCACCGTCGAGCGGCCCGCGCCGTCGAACCTGCCCAAGCCGACCCCGGGCATGGACCCCGACGTGCTGTTGCGCGAATTCTTCAAGGCCACAAGCGATCCGGCGAACCGGCACCTGGCCGCGCGGCAGTTCCTCACCCAGTCGGCGTCCAACGCCTGGGACGACGCGGGTAGCGCGCTGCTGATCGACCACGTGGTGTTCGTCGAAACCCGTGCCGCCGAGCGGGTTTCGGCGACCATGCGGGCGGACATCCTGGGTTCGCTGTCCGACGTGGGGGTGTTCGAGACCGCCGAGGGGGTGCTGCCCGACCCCGGGCCGATCGAACTGGTCAAGACCTCCGGCGGCTGGCGCATCGACCGGTTGCCCAACGGCGTCTTCCTGGACTGGCAGCAATTCCAGTCCACCTACAAACGCAACACGCTGTACTTCGCCGACCCGACCGGCAAGACGGTGGTTCCGGACCCGCGTTACGTGGCGGTGCCCGACCATGACCAATTGGCCACCGAGCTGATCTCCAAGCTGATCGCCGGGCCGCGTCCCGAGATGGCGCACACTGTCCGTAATCTGCTCGCCCCGCCGCTGCGGTTGCGCGGGCCGGTGACCCGGGCCGACGGCGGCAAGAGCGGCATCGGGCGCGGCTACGGCGGTGCGCGCGTCGACCTGGAGAAGCTGTCCACCACCGACCCGCACAGCAGGCAATTGCTTGCGGCGCAGATCATCTGGACCCTGGCCAGGGCCGACATCCGGGGCCCGTACGTGATCAGCGCCGACGGCGCGCCGCTGGACGACCGGTTCCGTGACGGGTGGACCACCTCCGACGTCGCGGCCACCGACCCCGGCGCGGCCGACGGCGCGGGAGCGGGGCTGCACGCCCTGGTCAACGGCTCGCTGGTGTCACTGGACGGCCAGCACACCGTCACGGTGCCCGGCGCGTTCGGCCGGGTGGGCGACCAGACCGGCGCCGCGCTGTCGCGCACCGGCCGGCAGGTGGCGTCGGTGGTGACGCTGCACCGCGGCGCCCCGGACATGGCCGCGTCCTTGTGGATCGGTGACCTCGGCCAGGAAGCGGTGCAGGCCGCCGACGGGCACAACCTGTCCCGGCCCACCTGGTCGCTGGACGACGTGGTCTGGGTGGTGGTCGACGGCAACAACGTGTTGCGGGCGATTCAGGAACCGGCCTCCGGCCAGCCCGCACGCCTTCCGGTGGATTCGGTCGCGGTGGCCACCCGGTTCCCGGGGCCCATCACCGACCTGCAGCTGTCCCGGGACAGCACTCGCGCCGCGATGGTGATCGGCGGCCAGGTGATTCTCGCCAGCGTCGAGCAGACGCAGGCCGGGCAGTACGCGTTGACCTTCCCGCGCCGGCTCGGTTTCGGGTTGGGCAATTCGGTGGTGTCGCTGTCCTGGCGCACCGGTGACGACCTCGTCGTGACCCGCACCGACGCCAGCCATCCGGTGTCCTACGTGAACATCGACGGGGTGAACTCCGACGCGCCGCCGCACGGCCTGCAGATGCCGGTGACGACGGTGGTCGCCAACCCGTCGACGGCCTACGTCGCGGGACCGCAAGGGGTGCTGCAGTATTCGCCGTCGGCCGACGGCCAGCAGGGCTGGTCGGAGGTGCCCGGGCTGACGGTGCCCGGGGCGGCCCCGGTGCTGCCGGGCTGATACCGGGCGCTGCGGGTCGTCGCCATCGGGGGGCTGACCGCGGGGAACATGTCACCCCGGCCGGTCACACTGGCGCCATGCTCGACCTGTTCCTGCCGGCCGAATGCGGCGGCTGCGGGGCGCCGTCGACCCGCTGGTGCAATGCGTGCGCCGGCGAGCTGGCGGTGGCCGCCGACCAGCCGCATGTGGTGAACCCGCGCATCGACCCGGGCGTCCCGGTGTTCGCGCTCGGCCGCTACGCCAATGCCCGACGCCGCGCCATCCTGGCGGTCAAGGAACAGGGCCGCGCCGATCTCATCGACCCGCTGGCGCAAGCGCTGGCCGTCGGCGTGCACCGGCTGTTGTGGTGGGGGATCGTGCCGACCCCGCTGACCGTCGTGCCCGCACCGACCCGGCGCTCGGCCGCGCGCCGGCGCGGCGGTGACCCCGTCGCCCGGTTGGCGCGGGCCGCGGTGGCGCGGCACCCGGACATCGCCGTCGCGCCGGCCCTGCGGCTCAAGGCGCTGACCCGCGATTCGGTGGGCCTGGGCACCGCCGCGCGCGAGCGCAACGTCGCCGGCCGGGTGGTGCTGCGCGGGCGGCCGCCGCGCACCGAAGTGATGGTCGTCGACGACATCGTCACCACCGGGGCGACGGCGCGCGAGTCGGTGCGCGTGCTGCAGGCCGCGGGGGTTCGGGTCGTCGCCGTGCTGGCGATCGCGGCGGTGTGAATCGGCCGCGGTCGCGCCCAACCCATGAACTGGCCAAGGAGATGTGAAGAACTCGCAACAGCTCGACCAAATCAGTGGCATCGGCAGGCGAACACGAGCTAACGTCGAGAACAACGAAGAACGACTCATCGGTCTGCCTCACTGGTCGCGATTTTCCAGGCGAGACCCATCCGCGGGAAGGGGTGAGTAATCGACACCTTGCACCGGCGGGCAGCCTGCGGCGGTAGCCAGTCTCGAACCGCTCTCACCTCGTCGGCGCACATTCAGCAGCCGGGCGCGCAGGGCGCGTGTGACGTCAAAGAGAAATGAGTTGTCACGTATGTCAAGGCTATCCGTGGATTCCGGTCAGATTCTGGACCAACCGCCCGTCACCGACGGGCAAGCCCCACCGACAACCACCGCCGACGTTGTGTTCAAGGGCCGCAACGTAGAGATCCCCGATCATTACCGTCTGTACGTCTCGCAAAAACTCGCCCGCCTCGAGCGGTTCGACCGCTCCATCTACCTCTTCGATGTCGAGCTCAAGCACGCGCCCAACCGGCGTCAGCGCAAATCCTGTCAGCGGGTGGAGATCACCGCGCGCGGCCGGGGCCCGGTGACCCGGGCGGAGGCGTGCGCCAACAGTTTCTACGCCGCGTTCGAGTCGGCGGTCGACAAGCTGGAGAACCGGCTGCGCCGGGTCAAGGACCGCCGCAAGGTGCACTACGGCGACAAGACACCGGTGTCACTGGCCGCCGCGACCGCGGTGCCGCCGCCCGACCCGGCCGGCAGCGCGCCGCAGCCCGCGCCGGCCGAGCATGCCGGCGTGGAGCCCGACCACGAGCCCGGACGGATCGTGCGGACCAAGGAGCACCCGGCCACGCCGATGACCGTCGACGACGCGCTCTACGAGATGGAGCTCGTCGGCCACGACTTCTTCTTGTTCCACGACAAGCAGACCGAACGGCCCTGCGTGGTCTACCGGCGGCACGCCTACGACTACGGACTGATCAGGCTGAGCTGATCGCGCTCGCTTGAGGTTCGGCGGCCCTTACGGGCTCGTCGCCTACCATGGGAGTCGCTCAATCAAGACTCCTACCAACAGGGGACATAGCTGTGCTGTCGAAGTTGCTGCGCCTTGGCGAAGGTCGCATGCTCAAGCGTCTCAAGCGGGTGTCCGACTACGTCAACACCCTGTCCGACGAGATCGAGAAGCTCACCGACGCCGAGTTGCGGGCCAAGACCGACGAGTTCAAGAAGCGGCACGCCGACGGCGAAAGCCTCGACGACCTGCTGCCCGAGGCCTTCGCGGTGGCCAGGGAGGCGGCCTGGCGGGTGCTCGACCAGCGCCCGTTCGACGTGCAGGTGATGGGCGCGGCGGCTTTGCACTTCGGCAACGTCGCCGAGATGAAGACCGGTGAGGGCAAGACCCTGACCTCGGTACTGCCGGCCTACCTGAACGGCATCGGCGGCAAGGGCGTGCACGTCGTCACCGTCAACGACTACCTGGCCAAACGCGACAGCGAGTGGATGGGCCGCGTACACCGCTTCCTCGGGCTCGAGGTCGGCGTGATTCTCGCGCAGATGACGCCCGACGAGCGCCGGGTGGCCTACAACGCCGACATCACCTACGGCACCAACAACGAGTTCGGCTTCGACTATTTGCGCGACAACATGGCGCATTCGCTCGACGACCTGGTGCAGCGCGGGCACAACTTCGCCATCGTCGATGAGGTCGACTCCATCCTGATCGACGAGGCCCGCACCCCGCTGATCATCTCCGGGCCCGCCGACGGCGCCTCCAACTGGTACCTGGAGTTCGCCCGGTTGGCGCCGCTGATGGAAAAGGACGTCCACTACGAGGTGGACCTGCGCAAGCGCACCGTCGGTGTGCACGAACTGGGTGTCGAGTTCGTCGAAGACCAGCTCGGCATCGACAACCTCTACGAGGCCGCCAACTCGCCGCTGGTCAGCTACCTGAACAACGCGCTGAAGGCCAAGGAGCTGTTCAACCGCGACAAGGACTACATCGTCCGCGACGGCGAGGTGCTCATCGTCGACGAGTTCACCGGCCGCGTGCTCTACGGCCGCCGCTACAACGAGGGCATGCACCAGGCCATCGAGGCCAAGGAGCACGTCGAGATCAAGGCCGAGAACCAGACGCTGGCCACCATCACGCTGCAGAACTACTTCCGGCTCTACGACAAGCTCGCCGGCATGACGGGTACCGCCCAGACCGAGGCGGCCGAGCTGCACGAGATCTACAAGCTGGGCGTGGTGCCGATCCCCACCAACAAGCCGATGATCCGCACCGACCAGTCCGACCTGATTTACAAGACCGAGGAAGCCAAGTACATCGCCGTGGTCGACGACGTCGTCGAGCGCTACGAGAAGGGCCAGCCGGTGCTGATCGGTACCACCAGCGTCGAGCGCTCGGAGTACCTGTCGCGGCAGTTCCAGAAGCGCCGCGTGCCGCACAACGTGCTGAACGCGAAGTTTCACGAGCAGGAGGCGACCATCGTCGCCGTCGCCGGCCGCCGCGGCGGCATCACGGTGGCCACCAACATGGCCGGTCGCGGCACCGACATCGTGCTGGGCGGCAACGCCGACTTCCTCACCGACCAGCGGCTGCGCGAACGCGGCCTGGACCCGGTGGAGACGCCCGACGAGTACGACGCCGCCTGGCACGAGGAGCTGCCCAAGGTCAAGGAGGAGGTCAGCGCCGAGGCCGCCGAGGTGATCGAGGCCGGCGGCCTGTACGTGCTGGGCACCGAACGCCACGAGTCGCGCCGCATCGACAACCAGCTGCGCGGCCGCTCGGGCCGCCAGGGCGACCCCGGTGAGTCGCGGTTCTACCTGTCGCTGGGCGACGAGCTGATGCGCCGGTTCAACGGTGCCGCGCTCGAGGCGATGCTCAACCGGCTGAACCTGCCCGACGACGTGCCCATCGAGGCCAAGATGGTCACCCGCGCGATCAAGAGCGCCCAGACCCAGGTGGAGCAGCAGAACTTCGAGGTCCGCAAGAACGTCCTGAAGTACGACGAGGTGATGAACCAGCAGCGCAAGGTGATCTACGCCGAGCGCCGCCGCATCCTGGAGGGCGAGAACCTCAAGGAGCAGGCGCTGGACATGGTCCGCGACGTGGTCACCGCCTACGTCGACGGCGCCACGGCCGAGGGCTACGCCGAGGATTGGGACCTGGAGGCGTTGTGGACGGCGCTGAAGACGCTGTACCCGGTGGGCATCGACCACGCGACGTTGACGCGCCGCGACGCCGACGCGGACCTGGACGACCTCACCCGTGAGGAACTGCTCGAGGCGCTGCTCAAAGACGCCGAAAACGCTTATGCCACAAGGGAGGCCGAGCTCGAGGAGATCGCCGGTGAGGGTGCGATGCGCCAGCTGGAGCGGAACGTGCTGCTCAACGTCATCGACCGCAAATGGCGCGAGCACCTCTACGAGATGGACTACCTCAAGGAGGGCATCGGGCTGCGCGCGATGGCGCAGCGCGATCCGCTGGTCGAGTACCAGCGCGAAGGCTACGACATGTTCATGGCGATGCTCGACGGCATGAAGGAGGAGTCGGTCGGGTTCCTGTTCAATGTCACCGTCGAGGCGGTGCCCAGCCCACAGGTCGCGCCGGTCGAAGCTCCGGAGGGGCTGGCGGAATTCGCCAGCGCCGCGGCCGGGCAGCAGGGCGGCGCGCCGACGGCAGTGCGCGAAGAAGCTCCAACCCAGTTGCGCGCCAAGGGCATTGAGAACGAGGCGCCGGCCATGACGTATACCGGGCCGTCCGAGGACGGGTCGGCGGCGGTGCAGCGCAACGGCGGCGACGGCAAGGCGCCGGCCGGGGTTCCCGGGGGCGCCAGCCGGCGCGAACGCCGCGCCGCGGCGCGCCAACAGGGCCGCGGCGCCAAGCCACCCAAGTCGGTCAAGCGCCGCTGAGCGCGGCAATCTGACCGGAGTCGCCCCCGCTGAGCGCGAAGCTACCCTCGCGTTCGCCGACTTCTCTCGACCCGGCAGCAATCCCGATGCCCTAGGCTTATCAGGCATCGGCCCGGCTGTGTTTACACCGACGGCGCGCCGGTGAGGGGTCGAGAAAGGGGCACGTTCCATGCCCTTCGACGAAGCTGTGTCGCGGACCGACGTCCTGGCGGCGCTATCGTTGGCGATCGACCTCGGGCTCGGGCAGCCGATGGATCACATGCTGCGGTCGGCGGCGATGGGCTCGAGATTGGCGACGCGGCTGGGACTCGACGAGCGCGAATGCCAAACCGTCTTCTATACGGCCCTGGTGATGTGGATCGGCTGTCACGCAGACTCGCACGAGTACGCGCAGTGGTTCGGCGACGACATCGCGGTGCGCCATGACAGCCACTACATCGACTGGTCCGGCGCGCCGTACCGTCGATTCCTCATCAGCAATCTGGGCCGTGGCACGACGTTGCCGAAACGAGTGCAGTTGGCGGCCAAGGTTTTCTGGGACGCACGCGGGAACCTCGGCGCGTTGGTGCACTCGCATTGCCTGTCGGCCGCGCTGCTTGCCGAGGAGATCGGTCTGGGCGCCGACGTGGGTGGAGCCCTGCCCTACGCGTACGAACGATGGGATGGCAGCGGTCTTCCGGCCGGGGCAGCCGGAGACCAGATTCCCGTGGCGATGCGGGTGGCGCAGATCTCCGACATCGCCGAAGTGCATCATCGCGCCTACGGCGCGAGCGCCGCGGTCGCCGAAATCCGCCGGCGCAGCGGCAAACAGTTCGACCCGGCCATGGTCGCGGTCTTCACCGCGGCCGCCGACGACCTGCTGCGCGACGACGAAGACGTGTGGTCGACCGCTGCCGACCTGGCTCCCGATCCGGGCGAAGCGCTCAGCGGACCCGCGTTGGACCGACTCCTGTGCGCGATGGGTGATTTCGCGGATCTGAAATGCCCGTTCACCCTTGGTCATTCGCGCGCCGTCGCGCAGCTGGCGGAGAGCGCCGGGAAATGCGCGGGGTTGCCGCAAGACGAGATCGACATCCTGCGCCGCGCGGGCTACGTTCACGATCTGGGTCGCATCGGTGTGTCGAACCGGGTGTGGGAAAAATCAGGGCCGTTGACCGATGTCGAACGCGAGCGCGTGCAGTTGCATCCCTATCTGACAGGCAGGATCCTGGCCCGGGTCGGTGGGCTGAAGGCGGTCCGGGAGGTCGCGGTAAACCATCACGAGCGACTGGACGGCTCGGGCTACCCGAACGGTCTGCGCGGCGATGATCTGTCGGGCCTCGACCGCGTGCTCGCCGCCGCCGAGAGCTATTGCTCCGCAATGGAACCGCGGCCCTATCGCGATGCGCTTGATGGGGTTGCCGCGGCCGGGAGACTGCGAGACGAAGCGGTTCGGGGCCGCCTGGACTGCGACGCGGTTGAAGCCGTCTTAGCGGCCGCGGGCCATCGGCCGTCGCGCAGGGCCGCCCGGCCGGCGGGTTTGACCCGGCGCGAGGCCGAGGTGTTACTCCATGTCGCACAAGGGCTTTCCAACAAGGAGATCGCCTCGGCGCTGTGGATTTCCGAGAAGACAGTCCGTAATCACGTCGAACACATCTACGCCAAGATCGGCGTTTCGAACCGGATCGGGGCCAGCTTGTACGCGACCAGGCACGGCCTGACCGGCGGCATACCCAATTGACCTACGAAGCGCCGGGCCGGGATCGCCGGTCCAGCAACCACGCGGTGGCAAGTGTGAGGACGACGGCGAACGACGCGAGCGCTATGAGGCTTACGGCGTTGCCGCCCTGAAAGGTCTGCCGGTATACGGACATGGCCGGCAGCGTCATCGTGTAGCGGTCGAGCTGCAGGTCGCGGCCCAACGCGTCGAAGGCGTGACGGTTGGACAGCACCAGACTCATCAGCCGCCCTGGCGTGGCCATCTGGTCGACGGGGACGATGGCCCCACCGAAGAGGACCTGCGGAAAGCACAGCATAGGCAGGGCGAGTGCTGCCTGTGCGGCGTTGGAGACGGCGGCCGAGGCGAAAAGGCCCAGGGCCAGCGCCGAGACCGCTTCGATCACAATGGTCGCGAACAGCAAGGCGTACACGTGCCACCCGAGAGCCGGTAGGCGGCCGAGGGCGCGCAGCACCACCAGCAGTACCGCGCTCACTCCCGCCAGCACCGGAAACAGCGCCGTCACCTTCGATGCCACGTAGGCGCCCACGCGCAGCCCCGCCAGGCGCTCGCGCCGGAAGACGGCCATCTCACCGACGATCTGCAACAGGCCGTAGGTGAGCCCGAAGAAGAAGCCGTCGAAGGCGATCCAGAACACGATCTGGGCCGGGCCGACGCCGGCGGCGTCACCCGGATCGAACGCACCTCGCTTGAACAAGGTCGCCATCATCGCCGTCACGAGCACCGGTGAGCCGAGCAGGATCGCGAGGGTCAGCCGATTACGGAACAGGACATCGACGTTGCGCCGGGTGAGCAGCCACCATTGCCTGACCATCCCCGTCCGACTGACGTCGGAGCGCTTGTCCGACAGAGTCTTTCGAATGAAATCGGGCCGGGTCGGGGGATTCTCGCGGCTGTCCGCGAATCGCTGCCCCCAGACCCGCGGCGTGTGCTCTTGAGCCAGGCGCTCGTACACCTCGGTGAGATTGTCCACGCCGAAGTAGCGCCGCGCAGCGCCCGGCGTGCCGATGAACGCCAGGTGGCCGTCGCGGGCCAGGAAGATCACCCGGTCGCACTGGTCGATGCCGGCGGGCTCGTGGGTGGTCAGCACGACGGTGACGCCGCGTTCGCTGAGCCGGCGCAGCAGGCGCATCACGTCAGCGGCGGTCGAGGGATCGAGCCCGGAGGTCGGTTCGTCGAGGAAGAAGACGCGTGGCCGGGTCAGCAACTCCACGGCGATGCTGGCCCGCTTGCGCTGGCCGCCCGACAGCGCACGCACCGGCACGTCGGCCCGATCGGCGAGGTCGAGGTCATGCATGGTTTCGTCGACGATCCGCTCCGCTTCGACCGCGGGCGTGCCGGCGGGCAGCCGGAGCAGCGCCGCGTAGCGCAGCGTACGGCGCAACGGCATCTCGAGGTGAATGATGTCCTCCTGGGGCACGTAGCCAACCGTCGCCCCGGCGCGGGCGCGGGCACGGGGTACGACACCGTCGTGCCGAACCTCCCCCGTGGACGGCACTTGCAGTCCGGCAAGCGTTTCCAGCAGGGTGGTCTTGCCTGCCCCGCTGCCCCCGGCGATGGCGACCAATTCGCCGGGCTCCACCGAGAGCGACATGGTCTGCAGAAGTTGCCGGCCACCGACGCGCCGGCCGACGTCGATTGCTTCGATGCGTGCGCCGTCCGGCGCCTGTGTTGGGTGATCGCCGAGCAGCTCGATGGCTGTGGCGCCACATATCGGTTCATTCATGATCCGGTCTCCGTGATTTCTCGAAGTGGGCCTGTCACGGCCGATCATCGGTCCGCCGATTGGGCCGCCGCATGAGGCGTTTGCCTCAAATGACCGGACGGGTCGGTCAGCGATGTCGGGTATCGCTTCGCGGAAATTGAGGCAAATGACCTATATGCCTGCGCGAGAAACAGGCGCACAATCAGCAAATGAAGCGCTACCTGACGGTCGGCTACGGCGCGGCCGCTTATCTGCTGTTTCTCACCGTATTCCTGTATTTAATCGCGTTCCTGGGCAACTTCTGGGTGCCGCGGACGGTCGATCACGGTCTGTCGGCACCCATCGGACAGGCGGTGCCGGTCAACATGGTGCTGCTCGGTCTGTTCGGCCTGCAGCACAGCGTCATGGCCCGGCCGGGGTTCAAGGCGCGGTGGACGCGGTTGGTGCCGCCGTCGATAGAGCGCAGCACATACGTGATGCTGTCGAATGTCGTACTGGCGCTGCTCTATTGGCAATGGCGAACGATGCCGACCGCCATCTGGCGGGTGGAATTACCGGCCGGCCGGATGGCGTTGTGGACGCTGTTCTGGCTGGGCTGGGTGATCGCCCTGGCGTCGACGTTCATGATCAACCACTTCGACCTGTTCGGGCTGCGGCAGGTGTATTTGGCTTGGCGGGCAAAGCCTTACACGGACCTCGATTTTCGCGTTCGGTTCTTCTACCGCCTGGTGCGCCACCCGCTCATGCTCGGCTTCCTCATCGCGTTCTGGGCGGCGCCCACCATGACCGCAGGGCATCTGCTCTTCTCCATCGCGATGACCGGCTACATTCTGATCGCCACGCGGTTCGAAGAGCGCGACCTGGTGGCCGCGCTGGGTGATCGGTATCGCGACTACCGCCGCCAGGTGCCGATGCTGCTGCCGCTGGGGCACCGCTCGCGCGGTGGCCCCACCCAACCGGCGGGCGCCCGAGGCTGACGATCCTTCCCTCCATCCGCTTACGGTGGCGCCCGGCGACCTGTCAGGATTGACGTATGGACGTCAAGGAGGTGCTGCTCCCCGGGGTCGGTCTTCGCTACGAATTCATCGATCACAAGGGCGACCGCATCGGCATCATCGCGCGGCGCAGCGGCGATTTCGACGTCGTCGTGTACGCGCGCGACGATCCGGACGAGGCCCGGCCGCTGCTGCACCTCAGCGACCAGGAGGCCGAGGCCGTCGCCCAGATTTTGGGGGCGCCGCGGATCGCCGAGCGGTTCACCGAACTGGCCCGAGAAATTCCCGGGCTCGAGACGGGTCAGGTGCACATCCTGGCCGACAGCCCTTTCGTGGATCACCCGCTGGGGGACACCCGGGCCCGCACCCGGACCGGGGCGTCCATCGTGGCGATCGTGCGCAACGAGGAAGTGCTCGCCTCACCCGGGCCGTCCGAGATGCTGCACGTCCAAGACGTTCTCATTGTGATCGGCACCGAAGACGGCATCGCGGGCGTCGAGAAGATTATCGACAAAGGCTGAGCGGGTGCAGATTTCGGGGACGCTGCTATTGCAACTCGGCGCCCTCCTGGCCACTCTGGCCGTGTTGGGCGCTGCCGCACGGCGATTCGCGTTGTCGCCGATACCGGTCTACCTGTTGGCGGGCCTGGCCCTGGGCAACGGCGGCATCCTGCCGCTGGCCGCCGGTGGCCAGTTCATCACCACCAGCGCACCGATCGGCGTCGTGTTGCTGCTGCTGACCCTGGGCTGCGAGTTCTCGGTGGCCGAGTTCTCTTCCAGCATGCGCCACCACCTGCCGTCGGCGGCCGTCGACATCGTGCTCAACGCCGCACCCGGCGTGATCGCCGGGTGGCTGCTGGGACTGCACGGCGTGGCCATCCTGTGCCTGGCCGGCGTCACTTACATCTCCTCCTCGGGTGTCATCGCGCGGCTGCTGGAGGACCTGCAGCGGCTCGGCAACCGGGAGACTCCGGCGGTGCTGTCGGTGCTGGTGCTCGAAGACTTCGCGATGGCCGCCTACCTGCCGCTGTTCGCGGTGCTGGCGTCCGGCGGCGGATGGCTGCACGCCGTGGGCGGCATGGTCGTGGCGGTGGGCGCTCTGGTGGCGGCGTTCGCCGCGTCCTACCGGTGGGGCCACCACGTGGAGCGGCTGGTGCAACACCCCGACTCCGAACAGCTCATGCTGCGGGTGCTGGGCATCACCCTGATCGTGGCGGCGATGGCCGAGTCTCTGCACGCCTCGGCCGCGGTCGGCGCGTTCCTGGTGGGCCTCACGCTGACCGGCGAGACGGCCGAGCGGGCGCGCCAGGTGCTGGGCCCGCTGCGTGACCTGTTCGCCGCCATCTTCTTCCTGGCGATCGGCTTCTCGGTGGACCCGCACGAGTTGGTTCCGATGCTGCCGGCCGCATTGGTGCTGGCCGCGGTGACCGCGGCGACCAAGATCGCCACCGGGGCCTTCGCCGCCCGGCACGACGGAGTGGCGCGGCGCGGGCAGCTGCGCGCGGGCACCGCGCTGATCGCCCGGGGCGAGTTCTCGCTGATCATCATCGGGTTGGCCGGCAAGTCGCTGCCCGCCGTCGCGGCGTTGGCGACGTCCTACGTTTTCATCATGGCGATCGCGGGTCCCGTGCTCACCCGCTACACCGGCGGCCCGCGGGCGGCCGGCGCCGCACCGGCGACCTGACCGCGGTCCGCGGTCACCCGATGTGCAGGGCCACCACCATCCACCGGGTTCCGCCGGCGGCGGCGACCTGCTCGACCCGGCAGGCGATGGCGTGGATCCGGTTTCCGCGACTGTAAGAACCGAAGACCTCGGCCGCCGAGTCGGGGTCGCGGTGACCGGCCGGCTGTAATCGCATGCGACGCAATATCGCGGCGCCGCGCTGGTGGCCCGCGGCCGAACGGCCGACCGCGGCCACCGAATCCACCAGGCTCGGCGCCAGCAGCGGATTCAACTGGGCGGCGGGGCGGCGGCGGTCGATGACTTCCAGCACCCGGCGCAGCGCGGCGTCGGCGAAGGCGGCCGCCTGACGCAGCCGCGGGGACATGATCGCGCCGGGATCCGGTGCCGGCGCCCTGCTGGGCTGGCCGGTGTAGGGCCGCGGCGGCGCGTGGCCGCTGCCGCGGCGCAACGGGGCGCGCGGCGATTGCCGGCACGGCGCGGCGGTCGGCGAAACGGCCTGCGTCGGCGGCTCGTAGTCGGCGACTGGTATGACGGTGAAAGCGTCTGGATTCGCGACGGGACTGGTGTTCAACGCGCACTCTCCAAGTCTTCGGCTGGGCCGGAAGCCTGCTGGAGAGTGGCAGACACTGGTTGGTCAGTGGTCATCATGGCACAACTCGACCGCACGCGTACCCACGCTGAAGAGTGCACGGCCATCCGATTACCGTGGGCGGGACATCGGGCCCCCGGAGCGCACGGGCGACTACTGACCAGGAGGACAGCGCCGCATGGTGAGCCGCTTGTCCCCAGCGGACGCGTCGTTCTTCCGGCTGGAAAACACCGCCACCCCGATGTACGTCGGATCCCTGTCGATCCTGCGTCGCCCCCGCGCCGGATTGAGCTACGAGACGCTGCTGGCCACCGTCGAGCAGCGGCTGCCGCAGATACCGCGCTACCGGCAGAAGGTCCGGGAAGTGCGGGTCGCTACGGCCCGGCCGGTGTGGCTGGACGACAACGACTTCGACATCACCTATCACGTACGTCGCTCGGCGTTGCCCTCTCCGGGCAGTGACGAGCAGCTGCACGAGCTGATCGCGCGGCTGGCCGCGCGGCCATTGGACAAGTCGCGCCCGCTCTGGGAGATGTACCTGGTCGAAGGCTTGTCGAAGAACCGGGTCGCCCTTTACACCAAGTCGCATCAGGCGCTGGTCAACGGCATGGCGGCACTGGAGATCAATCACGTCATCGCCGATCGGACCAAGCGCCTGCCACCGTTCCCCGAGGACATCTGGGTACCGGAGCGCGACCCCGGCAACACCCGGCTGATCTTGGGTGCGGTCGGGGACTGGTTTGCGGGCCCGGGCGCCCAGCTGCGGGCCGTCGGGTCGACGATCGGCGGCGTGCTGACCAACCACGGCGAGCTGCTCGACGCCGGCCGCCGGGCCGTCGATTTCGTGCGCACCGTGGCCCGGGGCACGGCGCCCAGCAGCCCGCTCAACGCCACCGTGTCGCGGCATCGGCGCTTCACGGTGGCGCGCGGCAGCCTGCAGGATTACCGCAACGTGCGTGCGCGCTACGACTGCGACGTCAACGACGTGGTGCTCGCGGTGATCGCCGGCGCTCTGGGCAACTGGTTGATGTCGCGTGGGGTGGCCGTGTCGCCAACCGCGACGGTGCGGGCGATGGCGCCGCTTTCGGTGTACGACGACGGCGACCTCGACACCAGCGGTCCCGGTCAGGCGATCAGCCAGGTGGTGCCGTTTCTGGTCGACCTGCCGGTGGGGGAGCCCAATGCGGTGGTGCGGCTGTCGCAGATCGCGCACGCCACCGAGTCGAACCCGACGGCCGCCCATCTGGTGGACGCCAGGACTATCGTCACGCTGTCGGGTTTTGCCCCACCGACGCTGCACGCCATGGGCATCCGGGTGGCGACCGGCGTCCCGAGCTTCTCCAAACGCACCTTCAATCTGTTGATCACCAACGCCCCCGGCGCGCAGTCGCAGATGTACATCGCCGGCACCAAACTGCTGGAGACCTACGCGGTGCCGCCGCTGCTGCACAATCAGGCGCTGGCCATCGGCGTGACGTCGTACAACGGTGAGCTGTACTACGGAATCAACGCCGACCGCGAAGCCATGAGCGATGTCGAGCTGCTGCCCGGACTGCTGAACCAGGCCCTCGAAGAACTACTCGAGGCATCCCGGTCCTAGTCAGCAATGAAACATCCTGCGTAGGGCTATTATTCGTGGCTGTGAGCACCGGGAAAAGCGACGCGGCGCCGGAGAAGCCGAACAAGAAGTCGGCCCGGCCGACCGTGCCCAAGATTTCCGATGACGTCTACGAAGCCGAATTGTTCAGGCTGCAAACGGAATTGGTGAAGCTTCAAGAGTGGGTGCGGCAGTCCGGGGCACGGCTGGTGGTGCTCTTCGAGGGCCGTGACGCCGCAGGCAAGGGCGGTGCCATCAAACGGATTACCGAATACCTCAGCCCGCGGATCGCACGCGTCGCCGCGTTGCCGGTGCCCTCGGATCGGGAACGCGGCCAGTGGTATTACCAGCGCTACATCGCCCACTTGCCCACCAAGGGCGAGATCGTGTTCTTCGACCGGTCCTGGTACAACCGGGCGGGCATCGAGAAAGTCATGGGGTTCTGCACGCCGCGCGAGTACGCGCTGTTCATGCGCCAGACGCCGATCTTCGAGCAGATGCTCATCGACGACGGGATCCTGTTGCGCAAGTACTGGTTCTCGGTCTCCGAGGCCGAACAGCTGCGCCGCTTCAAAGCGCGGCGCAACGACCCGGTCCGGCGATGGAAGCTGTCCCCGATCGACCTGGAATCGGTATACCGGTGGGAGGATTACTCACGCGCGAAGGACGAGATGATGGTGCACACCGATACCGTGGAGAGTCCCTGGTACGTCGTGGAATCCGATATCAAGAAGCACGCGCGACTGAACATGATGGCCCATTTGTTGTCCACCGTCCCCTACCGAGATGTCGAGATTCCCAAGGTCAAGCTGCCGGAGCGTCCCGTCGTCAGCGGTAACTACCAGCGCCCGCCGCGAGAGCTGTCGACCTACGTCGACGACTACGCGGCCACGCTGATTTAGCCGCCCATGACGGTCGTCTACATCCCGGCCACGCTGCCCATGTTGGCGCAGCTCGTCGCCGACGGTTCGTTGTGGCCGGTCAACGGCACGGCGTTCGCACTGACGCCGAGGCTGCGCGAGGCCTACGCCGAGGGTGACGACGACGAGCTCGCCGACGTGGCGCTGCGCGAGGCGGCGCTGGCGTCGTTGCGGTTGCTGGCCGCCGACGCGTCATCGGAGCCCCCGCCGCGCCGCGCGGTGCTGGCCGCCGACGTCGAGGACGTCACGTACCGTCCCGACCTCGACGACGCCGTGGTGAGGCTGGCCGGACCGGTGCCGATCGGCGACGTGATCGCCGCCTACGTCGACAACGCAGCCGCCGAACCGGCGGTGGCGAAGGCCGTCGAGGCGGTCGACGCCGCCGACCTGGGCGACGAGGATGCCGACCTGATCGTCGGTGACGCGCAAGACCACGATTTGGCCTGGTACGCCAACCAGGAGCTGCCGTTTCTGCTGGACCTGATGTGAGGCATTCGCTGCCCGGACACTAGCTACGGGACCGTAGGTTACGGTACCGTAGGTTTCGTGGAGCGCACAGAATCGATCACAATGTGAGGGCAAGCCAGACGCCGCATCGTGAGCAGGAGCTTCCCCTGGGCAGACGTAACCCCTCGATCACGGGCAACGTCGTCGACACCGCGCGACCTGTTGTCGCCGGCGCGGACCGGCATCCCGGCTGGCACGCGCTGCGCAAGCTCGCCGCGCGCATCACGACGCCGCTGTTGCCCGATGACTATCTGCACTTGGCCAACCCGCTGTGGTCGGCGCGCGAACTGCGCGGTCGGATCCTGCAGGTGCGCCGCGAGACCGAAGATTCCGCGACCCTGGTGATCAAGCCGGGGTGGGGCTTCAACTTCGACTACCAGCCCGGCCAGTACATCGGCATCGGGTTGCTGATGGACGGGCGCTGGCGCTGGCGGTCGTACTCGCTGACGTCGGCCCCGGCCGGCGGTAGCTCGCGCTCCGGTTCGGCGCGCACCGTGACCATCACCGTGAAAGCGATGCCGGAGGGGTTCCTGTCGTCGCACCTGGTTGCCGGTGTCGAGCCGGGCACCATCGTCCGGCTGGCCGCGCCGCAGGGTAACTTCGTGCTGCCCGACCCGGCGCCCGCGTCGATCCTGTTCCTCACCGCCGGCTCGGGCATCACCCCGGTGATGTCGATGCTGCGAACCCTGGTGCGGCGCAACCAGATCGGTGACATCGCCCACCTGCATTCGGCGCCTACCCAATCCGACGTCATGTTTCGTGCCGAGTTGACCGCGCTGGCCGCCGAGCACCCCGGCTACCGGATGCAATTGCGCGAGACGCGCACCCAGGGCCGGCTGGACCTGTCCGCGCTGGATCAGGGGGTGCCGGACTGGCGGGAACGCCAGACCTGGGCCTGCGGTCCGGAAGGCATGCTCGCCGAGGCCGAGCGGGTATGGTCGGCCGCCGGTGTCGGTGAGCGCCTGCACCTGGAGCGGTTCGCGGTGTCCAGGGCCGCACCCGCCGGCGCCGGTGGCGCCGTCACCTTCGCCCGAAGTGGTCGCACCGTCGCTGCCGACGCCGCGACGTCGCTGATGGACGCGGGCGAGGGCGCCGGAGTGCAGATGCCCTTCGGGTGCCGCATGGGGATCTGCCAGTCGTGTGTGGTCGGCCTGGTGGAGGGTCACGTCCGTGATCTGCGGACCGGCCAGGAGCATGACCCCGGGACTCGCGTGCAAACCTGTGTGTCCGCGGCTTCCGGCGATTGCGTGCTCGACATTTAGAGGCTACTCATAGGTAACCTACGGCTTCGTAGGTTACGATAGCGTAGGTCTGGAACGCGTTAAGGACCGAACAATCGACTCAGGGAGATAACGACGATGGCAATTACCGACGTCGACGTATTCGCCCATTTGACGGACGCCGATATCGAAAACCTGGCCGTTGAGCTCGATGCCATTCGCCAGGACGTGGAAGATTCACGCGGCGAGCGCGATGCTCGCTACATTCGCCGCACCATCGCGGCCCAGCGCGCGCTGGAGGTGACCGGCCGGCTGCTGCTGGCCGCCAGCTCGCGGCGCTCGGCCTGGTGGGCGGGGACGGTGACCCTGGGCGTGGCCAAGATCGTCGAGAACATGGAGATCGGCCACAACGTCATGCACGGCCAGTGGGACTGGATGAACGACCCCGAGATTCACTCCACCACGTGGGAGTGGGACATGAGCGGGTCGTCCAAGCACTGGCGCTACACGCACAACTTCGTGCACCACAAGTACACCAACATCCTCGGGATGGACGACGACGTCGGCTACGGGCTGCTGCGCGTCACCCGCGACCAGCGCTGGAAGCGCTTCAACATCTTCAACCTGGTGTACAACACGCTGCTCGCGCTGCTCTTCGAGTGGGGAGTCGGCCTGCAGCATGTGGAGCTGGGCAAGATCGCCAAGCGCCGCATGGACAACGAGGAAGCCAGGGAGCGGATCGACGAGTTCCTGGCCAAGGCGGGGCGCCAGGTGCTCAAGGACTACGTCGCGTTCCCGGCGCTGACCTCGCTGTCGCCCGGAGCCACCTACATGTCCACGTTGAAGGCCAACGCGACGGCCAACGTGATCCGCAACGTGTGGGCCAACGCGGTGATCTTCTGCGGCCACTTCCCCGACGGCGCAGAGAAATTCACCAAGACCGACATGATCGGCGAGACCAAGGGGCAGTGGTATCTGCGTCAGATGCTGGGCAGCGCCAACTTCGAGGCCGGCCCCGCGCTGCGGTTCATGAGCGGCAACCTGTGCCACCAGATCGAGCACCACCTGTACCCGGACCTGCCGAGCAACCGGCTGCACGAGATCTCGGTGCGGGTGCGCCAGGTGTGCGACAAGTACGACTTGCCTTACACCACAGGCTCTTTCCTGTTCCAGTACGCCAAGACGTGGCGCACACTGGCCAAGCTCTCGCTGCCGAACAAGTACCTGCGCGACGACGCCGACAACGCGCCGGAGACCCGCAGCGAGCGGATGTTCGCCGACCTCGAGCCCGGTTTCCTGGGCACCGATCCGGCCACCGGCCGGCGCCGCGGGCTGAAGTCCGCGATCGCAGCGGTGCGCGGCTGGCGGCGCGCCAAGCGGGCGACCGCGGACGGCGTCGCCGACGACGATCTGGCCGCCTGACCGCCGCGTGGTGTGCGGCGGACGATGTCACGGACTTAGCGGGTAGAAGTCCGCGGCGGCGATTGGCGCGACACCGAGTTCGCCAGCGACCGCGTCGAGCGATCGCTGCGCGATGCGTGGGTCCGCCTTGCGGCCGGGAACGAAATACGGCCCGACGTAGCGCTCGTAGAATCGCTCCGCTTCATCGCGGGTGAGCCGGTCGAGGAACCAGGCGACGTAGTCGACGGCCCTGCCCGGTTGTTCGGTCAGTAGCCGCAGCGCCCGCTCGTTGGCACGCACCAGCGCCTGCAGCGCCGGGTTATCCAGCGGGATGTGCACGGGGTCAACCACCACGCCCACGGTGGGGATCTGGAAATGATCGCCGACCCAGGCCAGCACGTGGAACCCCTCCTCCTCGGCGACCTGCTCGGGTGAGAGCGTGCTGCCCACGTAGGCCGCATCGATCGAGCCGTCCCGAAGCCGGCGCAGGTCCATCTGGTAGTCACCCGGATGGCGGACCACGCAGTCCAGGTCGCGGTCGGGGTCCAGGCCATGCTGACGCAGGACGATTCGCGCGAAAGTACCGGGCGGGCTACTGGCGGCGTGGACGGCCAGGCGCCGCCCGCGCAGCTGCGCCATGGACCTCACCTCGGCGTTTCCGAGAAACCAAAACAGCGGGCGATCGGTGCTGAAGCTCAGCGCCGTCCATCCGATTCCGTCGATCAGCCGCGACACCAGGGTGCGGCCCAGGCCGATCACGGCGCTGCGCCGCAGCCGTTCCGCCGGCCAGCTGACCCCGTCGCGGATGGCGACGTGGACGCCCTCATCCTCGAAGTAGCCCTCTTGGTCGGCGACATGGGCGACCAGCTCCTCGTGCAGGCCACGCCCGACATACGCCAAATCGATGGTCTGCACCGGCAACGGCCCCCTTCAGGTTCGATGACTCCACAAGTGGCGCAACTGCTTTCAGTCCATCGCGAGGCCGCCGTTGACCTCTAGGCAATGGCCGGTGGTGAAACCGGAATCCTCACTGGCCAGGAAGGCCACCGTCTTGGCTACCTCGTCGGGAGTAACCAGGCGACCCATCGGGTTGGCGGCGCCCAGTCGATGCACCTCGTCGCTCGCCAGCAGCGAGCTCGCCGTGGCATCGCCGACGGTGGCGGGCGAAACGAGATTGGCGGTGACGCCGTGTGGCGCCAGCTCGAGTGCGACGTAGCGGACGAACTGGTCCATCGCCGCCTTCGCGGTGCCCACCGTGATCATGCCGTCGCGGGGCCGCCGGGACAGTATCGTGGTGAGATAGACCAGACGGCCATAGCCACGGGAAATCATGTCCGGCACAACGGCTTTGGTAACCAGGAAAGCGGCACGCAGCTCCCGCTCCAGCTTGCCGCCGAGCTGCTCCCAACTCAGATCGGCGAACGAGGTGACGTCGTAAGGGATCAACGCGTTGTGCACCAGCACGTCCACCCGGCCCCACTTTTCGTTGGTCTGGTCGACCATCGCGGCGACGTCGTCTGGTGCGGTGACATCGGCCCGAATCGCTGTTGCCTCACCGCCGGATGCGGTCGCGGCCCTGACCACCTCTTCGGCTTCCTCGGCGCTGGACCGGTAGTTGACCACCACCCGAAACCCGCGTGACGCGAGGACCAGTGCCGTCGCCGCACCGATGCCCCGGCTGGCTCCGGTGATCACCGCGACACGAGTCATCGGGGTTACCTCCCTGGCGGGTCCCAACGGCCAGCCGGAACGATACGCCCCCAGTACTCCCCGGTAAAGATCGTGAATCAGCTCCGGCGTGCGAACGGTGGAGCATGCTCTGGAAACAAGCCGACGCCGATGGCGTAGGCGGGAACCGCGGACAGCGACGGTATCCAGCCGAAAAGCCTTGCGACAGAATTGCTGACAATGGGTGGGGGCGGTTTGACCTCGCCGCGCAGTACGGCAGGGACGAGGAAGCGCGCCGCGGCCTGCTGCACGGTCTGCGTCACGGCCGCGGGCAGGTATCGGCGTCGTTGGACGGCGGCCAGGTCACGCGTGGTGAGCCGATGCGCCGACAGGGGGTCGGCCAGCAGTCGGGCGGTGGCCACGGCGTCGGCGATCGCAAGGTTGATCCCGACTCCGCCGGCCGGGGACATCGCGTGGGCGGCGTCCCCGATGCACAGCAGTCCCTCCCGGTACCAACGGCGCAGCCGGTTCACCCGAACGTCAAGGATTTTGACCTCGTCCCACGATGTGAGGTTTTGCACCGAGGCTTCGGGGACCAGGTCGGCCACCTCAGCACGGAAGGTGTCGATTCCGCGGGCGTGCAATTGTTCCTCGCCGCCCTTGGGCAAAAAGCACCCGGCCTGGAAGTACCCTTCGCGCGGTATCAGCAGCAGCGTCAAGGTCGGCGAAGTACGGGGCGTCAGTTGATATTTCACTTCCTTTTTGGCGTCGAGCCGAAACCACCCGACATCGAACGGCACCGGGTATTCCCGCGCGGTCAAGCCGGCTTCGCGGCGCACGGTCGAGGTACGGCCGTCGCAGCCCACCGTGAGGTCGGCGCGCAGCTCTCCTGGGCCGTCGGGCCCGCGGTAGCGCACACCGGTGATGGTGTCGCCGTCGCGCAGCAGCCCGGTAACCTCGGTCTGCATCCGCAAGGTGAATGTTGGTTCCTCCTTGCCGGCCTCGGCGAGCAGGTCGAGAAGATCCCACTGGGGCACCAGCGCGATGTAGCGATGGGGTAGGTGCAGGCGACCGAAGTCGACGAAAGTGACCTGCCGCCCGTTGATTTCGAACTCGGCCTTTTTGAACTTGCTGTGCGGCAGCGCGTCGAAGCGGGAGAACAACCCCAGCTCGTCGAGCAAGCGCAGGGTGACCGGGTGCACGGTGTCGCCGCGAAAGTCACGAAGGAAGTCGGCGTGCTTTTCGAATACGGTGACCTCGACCCCGGCCCGGGCCAGCAGCAGCCCGAGGATCATTCCGGCTGGACCGCCTCCGGCAATCGCGCAGGTGGTGGATCGCGGTTCGGTCATTGTGTTCTTCGCTTCCGAGAGGCGTCGACAGCACGGACGAATGGATCGCGTCGTATCACACCACAGGTGGTGATGTCTTTGCTACCACCGAATGACGGCTACCGTAAGTCCTCCGCAGAGAAGACGTCGATCGCCCGCACGGGCGCCAACATCACCAGCGGGATCTGACGACGTGTCGACCTCTGGTAGGCGAGGTACGGCGGGTACAGGTGAGCCATGTAGGCCCACACCTCATGACGCTCCTCGCCTTCGGGTTCCCGCCAGGTGGCCTCGAATGCCTGGGTGGCGATCTGGACGCCGATTGTGCTGCTCGCTAACACATTCAGGTACCACTGCGGATGCGTGTCGGCGCCGCCCTTGGATGCGACGATGACGATTTCGCCGCCGACATTGCCGTAGATCAACGGCCTGACATAGCTTTTCCCGGACGTGCGACCCGCCACCTTGATCAGGCAGTGCATGGTCAGTTCACGGCCTCCGACCGCGCTCAGGTCCATGATGTGGCCCCGCACGCCGCCCGAGGTCAGATACGCCTCGAGGTGCTCGCTGATCCAGTCCTTTCGCGCCGCCCGGATCGATGCGGCGTCGTGGTCGCTCATGGGTGACATGCAACCATGCGCCCAGCGGGGTCTGGCCGTGGCCCCCGGCGGAACGGTCTCGGATTCTCAAAGCGCGGAGCAATACCCGGGCTGAGTGTGCTGGGGGATCGCTGTAACACCACCTACAGAGCCGGATAGCCCCACTGTGCACGTCCATTCACGAGCCACTGGTCACCTTGGCGGCCAGCGCCGCCAGCTTGGCATCGAGTTGCTCTGCGGCGCTGAGTAATTCCGCATTCTGCTCAACCACCATCAGCGACGACGGCTTGACGTAGGTCAGGCTGCTCCTGCCCTCGTCCTCCTCCAGCAACAGCAGCTCGACCGGGGCGAACAGCCCGGCCGTCACATCGTGGCGCAGCATGGTGATAGCGATCAGCGGGTTGCCGAGGATCACCCGCAGCGCCTTGCGGTCGATGCCGGCCTTGGGGATCCAGGAGCCGTGGTCGACCACGCCGAACAGCATGAATCCACTTGGGCCGACGTGGGATTCGACGCGCTCCTGATAGGACGGCCAGTCCTCGGTGACGGTGGCGATGTCGTTGATCGGCACCGGTTGCTCGCCGATGTCGGCGAGCAACGCGGCACGGAGTTGGTCGTAGCCCTTGGCGCTGTCGTAGCGCACTCGCACTCCGTCGAACTTGATCTCTTGGGGATTGCTCACGATCTCAGCCCAATCGCTCGATGATGGTGGCGTTGGCCATGCCACCGCCCTCGCACATGGTCTGCAGCCCGTAGCGTCCGCCGCGCTGTTCCAGGGCGTTGACGAGCGTGGTCGTCAAGCGGGCACCGCTGGCGCCCAACGGGTGACCGATCGCGATCGCGCCGCCGTTGACGTTGGTCTTGGCCAGATCGGCGCCGGTGTCCTTGGCCCAGGCCAGCACGACGGGGGCGAACGCCTCGTTCACCTCGAACAGGTCGATGTCGGCCAGCGTCAGCCCGGCGCGCCGCAACACCTTCTCGGTGGCCGGAATGACTCCGGTCAGCATGTAGAGCGGGTCGGAGCCCACCACGGTGGTGGTGTGGATTCGGGCCAGCGGGCGCAACCCCAGCTTTTTGGCGGCCTCGCTGCTGGTGATCAGCACCGCGGCGCTGCCATCGGACAGCGGTGAGGAGTTGCCGGGCGTGATCTCCCAATTGATTTGCGGGAACCGGGCTTTGGCCGCATCACTGTAGAACGCCGGCCGTAACCCGGCCAGTGTCTCGACCGTGGTCCCCGGGCGGATGATCTCATCGGTGGCCAGCCCGGCGATTGGAATGAGCTCGTTGTCGAACAGTCCTTCCTTGGTGGCGCGGGCGGCCTTCTCGTGGCTGCCGGCGGAGAACTCGTCGAGCTGGGCTCGCGAGAAGCCCCACTTCGCGGCGATCAGTTCGGCGCTGATGCCCTGCGGCACCAGGCCGTCGGGGTAGCGCCGGGTCATGTCTTCGCCCATCGGGTTGCTGCCCGGTGGCACCTGGGAGCCCATCGGCACGCGGCTCATCGACTCCACGCCGCTGGCGATCACCAGGTCGTAGGCGCCGGCGATCACGCCCTGGGCGGCGAAGCTGATGGCCTGCTGGCTGCTGCCGCACTGGCGGTCGATCGTCACGCCGGGAACCGACTCCGGGAACCCCGCGCCCAGCAAGGCGTTACGGGCGATGTTGGCCGCCTGGTCGCCCACCTGGGTGACGGCTCCGGCGATGACGTCGTCGACCTGGGCCGGGTCCACGCCGGTGCGCGCGACCAGTTCGCGCAGGCTGTGTGCCAGCAGGTCGGCGGGCAACACGTCGTGCAAAGCACCACTGGCCTTGCCCTTGCCGATGGGCGTGCGGACGGCTCCGACGATGACCGCGTCGCGGACCCCAAAACTGGGATGGCTCGTCATGACTCCTCCTCGAGTCGATCTCGATCTAGGTATAGACCGCTGTACCCAGATAAACACCTCGGTATGCTTAAAGCAACTCAGCTGCGGAGGTGATTTAGATGACACTGCTGCAAGGACCGCTGGCCGACCGCGACGCCTGGTCGGCGGTGGGCGAGTGCGCGATCGAGAAGACGATGGCGGTCGTCGGAACCAAATCCGCGATGCTCATCATGCGCGAGGCGTACTACGGCACCACCCGGTTCGACGACTTCGCCCGGCGGGTGGGCATCACCAAGGCCGCCACCTCGGCGCGGCTGAGCGAACTGGTCGAACTCGGGCTGCTGCGACGCCAGCCCTATCGGGAGCCCGGGCAGCGCAGCCGCGACGAGTACGTGCTCACCGATGCCGGCATCGATTTCATGCCGGTGGTGTGGGCGCTGTTCGAGTGGGGGAGGCGTCACCTGCCCGGCCGCCACCGGCTGCAGTTGACGCACTTGGGCTGCGGTGCCGAGGCAGGCGTCGAAATGCGTTGCAAGGAAGGTCATCTGGTGCCGCCCGACGAGCTCGGTATGCGGCTGGCTAAGAAGCCTGGTTGAGCGCGGCCAGCAGCCGGCGGGCCGCGGCGACGCGGCGCGCGGCGGGCCCGGTCAGCACGTCCAGCGCGCACTCGGGGTCGGCCGGCGGCCCCATGTGCCCGCAGCCGCGCGGGCAATCCGCGATGGCCTCGGCCAGGTCGGAGAACGCCATCATCACGTCGTCGGGCTGGATGTGCGCCAGCCCGAAGGAGCGGATGCCCGGCGTGTCGATCACCCAGCCGGTGGTGCCCAGCGGCTCGGTCAACGGCAGCGCCACCGACTGCGTCGACGTGTGCCGTCCCCGGCCGATGTCGGTCACGTCGCCGACGGCGCGGTCCGCGTCGGGCACCAGGCGGTTCACCAGGGTGGACTTGCCGACACCGGAATGCCCGAGCAGCACGGTGATCTTGCCCGCCAGCAAGTCCGCCACGGCCAGCAGCGGATCGTCGCGGCCGGCGGTGACCACCGTCAGGTCCAGGTCGACGAACTGCTCCGCGAACGGCTCCGGCGGGGCGAGGTCGGTCTTGGTCAGGCACAGGATGGGCGTGAGACCGCCGGCGTAGGCGGCGATCAGCGCCCGGTCCACCAGGCCGGTCCGGGGCGGCGGGTCGGCCAGCGCCACCACGATCAGCAGCTGATCGGCGTTGGCGACCACCACCCGTTCCGTCGGATCGGTGTCATCGGCGGTGCGCCGCAACACCGTTCGGCGCTCCCCACGGCGCACGATGCGGGCCAGCGTGTCCGGTCGCCCGGACAGATCACCGACCACGTCGACGTCATCGCCCACCACGATCGGGGTGCGGCCCAGCTCGCGGGCCCGCATGGCGGTGACCCGGCGATCGACATCCCCGCCCAGCACGCACCCCCAGCGGCCACGGTCGACGCTGACCACCATGGCGGGCTCGGCGTCAGCGTGCTCGGGGCGGGTCTTGGTCCGCGGCCGCGAGCCGCGGCCGGACCGGATCTTGACGTCGGATTCGTCGTAGTCGCCGGGCCTCACATGCCGCGCTCTTCCCCGGCCTCCAGCATGCGTGCCCACAGCTGCGGAAAGTCCGGCAGCGTCTTGCTGGTGGCGCCGATGTCGTCGACCTCGACCCCCTTCACCCGCAGCCCGACGATGGCACCCGCCATCGCCATCCGGTGGTCGGCATACGAGTGCCAGACCCCGGGTTGCAGCGGCGTCGCGGTGATCTCCAGGCCGTCGGGGGTTTCGGTGCAGTCGCCGCCCAGCCGGTTGATCTCGGTGCTCAGCGCCGCCAGCCGGTCGGTTTCGTGGCCGCGCAGATGCGCGATGCCGGACAGCCGCGACACCGACCCCGGCGTCGCCAGCGCCGCCAGCGCGGCCACCGACGGCGTCAGCTCGCCGACCGCGCGCAGATCGACGTCGAAGCCACCGTAGTCCCCGGACCCGCGCGCCTCCAGGAACGAATCATCCTGCGTGACAACGGCATTCAACCTGCTCAAGACGTCCAGGATGTGGTCGGCGGGCTGCACGCTGTTCGCCGGCCAGCCGGTGATGCGCACCGCGCCGCCGCTGACCACCGCCGCCGCCAGAAAGGGAACCGCGTTGGTCAGATCCGGCTCGACCTCCCAGTGCCGCGCCGCCACCGGTCCCGGTCGCACCGCCCAGCGGTTCGGGACGGAGTCGTCGACGTCGACGCCGGCCTGACGCAGCATCACCACCGTCATGGCGATGTGCGGCGCCGACGGCAGCGACGCACCGATGTGCTGCACGGTCAGGCCCTCGGTGAACGAGGCCGCGCACAACAACAGCCCGGAGACGAATTGTGAAGAGGCCGACGCGTCCACGTCGACGCTGCCGCCGACGACCGAACCGGTGCCCAGCACCCGGAACGGAAGACCGGAGCCGTCGATCCGGACGCCCAGCCCGCGCAGGGCGTCCAGCAGCGGCAAGATGGGCCGCGCCCGGGCCTGCTCGTCGCCGTCGAACTCCACCGCCGATTCGGCCAGCGCCGCCAGCGGTGGCACGAATCGCAGCACCGTGCCGGCCAGGCCGCAATCGACTTGCGTCGGCGGCTCCGGGGCGACGCGGCCGCTGACCGTCAGCTCCGTCTCGTCACCGTCGACGCGCAAGCCCAGCGTGCGCAGCGCCCCGATCATCAGGTCGGTATCGCGGCTGCGCAGCGCCCCGCTGATCGTCGGTGTGCCCTGGCCCAGGGCGGCCGCCAGCCCAGCGAGCACCAGGGCCCGGTTGGTCTGCGACTTCGAACCCGGAACCGTCACGGTCGCCTGCACGGGCTGCGATGCCACGGGGGCTGTCCACGTACTCATCGGTCCATCATCGCCTGTCGCCGGTTTCTGCCACCATGGAATGCATGTGTGGACGGTTCGCGGTGACAACCGATCCGGCCCTGCTGGCCGAGAAGATCAAGGCGATCGACGAGGCCACCAGCGCCGACGCCGGTGCGAGCGCGCCCAACTACAACGTGGCGCCGACCTCGACGATCGCGACCGTTGTCAGCCGGCATTCCGAGCCCGAGGACCAGCCGACGCGGCGGGTGCGGCTGATGCGCTGGGGCTTGGTGCCGCCGTGGGCCAAGGCCGGTGCCGACGGAGCGCCCGAGACCAAGGGGCCGATGCTGATCAACGCGCGCGCGGACAAGGTCACCACCTCACCCGCCTTCCGGGCCAGCGCCAAGTCCAAGCGTTGCCTGATTCCGATGGACGGCTACTACGAATGGCGGGTCAACTCGGACGACGCGGCCGGCAAGAAGACCCGCAAGACGCCGTTTTTCATGTACTCCGATGACGGCGAGCCGCTGTTCATGGCGGGCCTGTGGTCGGTTTGGAAACCGGCCAAGGACGCTTCACCGCTGCTGAGCTGCACCATCATCACCACCGACGCGCCGGGGGAGCTGGCGCAGATCCACGATCGGATGCCGCTGGTGCTGCCGGAGCGCGACTGGGACTCCTGGCTCGACCCGGACGCCGCGGTCGACGAGGAACTGCTGACCCGCACGCCCGATGTGCGCGCCATCCGGATGCGCGAGGTGTCGACGTTGGTCAACAACGTCCGCAACAACGGCCCCCAGCTGCTCGAGCCTGCCGAGCCGCAGCCCGAACAGATGAAAATCCTGTAGCGCTGCTCAGCCGGTTACGCCGCCTCATCGTCGTCTCCATCGCGCAGCAGTTTCTCGGGGTGATGGAAGGTGTTGATGCGCGGTTGGCCACGGTCCAAGTGCGGGGGCGGGATCCATTCGGTGTCACCGCGCGCGTTCTTGCGGGTGGTCCAGCCGCCGGGTGTCAGGAGGCGGTGTTGGGGGCCACAGGCGAAGGTCAAATCGTTGACGTCGGTGCTGTGGCAGGTGGCGTAGTCGGTGACGTGATGGAGTTCGCAGTAGTAGGCGGGCACGGTACAGCCCGGGGCCGAACACCCGCGATCCTTGGCGTACAACACAATTCGCTGTCCGTGTGAGGCCAGGCGCTTAGTGTGATAGAGCGCCAGGGCCTTGCCCTTGTCGAAGATCGCCAGATAGTGACGGGCGTGGCGGGCCAGGCGGATCACGTCGCTCATCGGTAGGAGGGTGCCGCCGCCGGTTAGCCCGCGCCCGGCGGCCGCTTCCAGCTCGGCCAGCGTGGTGGTGACGACGATGGAGGCCGGTAACCCGTTGTGCTGGCCCAGCTTTCCGGAGGCCAACATCGCGCGCAGGGCAGCGTTGAGTCCGTCGTGGTTGCGCTGGGCGGCCGATCGCGGGTCGCGGTCGATGGCGTCCTGGGTCGGTGCGCCGTCGATACACGGCGTCTCGTCGAACGGGTTGCACATGCCCGGTGCGGCCAGTTTGGCCAGCACGGCTTCCAGGGTGGCGCGTGCTTCGGGTGTCAGCCAGCCGCGCAGCTGCGACATGCCGTCGGCTTGCTGATTACCCAGTGTGAGGCCGCGCTGCCGGGCGCGGTCCTCGTCGGTGAAGTTGCCGTCGGGGTTGAGGCAATCGGCCAAGACGGCTGCCAGCTTGTCGAGTTGTTCGGGCCGATACCTGGTTCCCTCCATGGCGAGTTTGGCCTCGGCCTGCTCGCGGGTGCCCGTGTCTATCCAGCCGGGCAATTGGTGGTAGAACTTGCGGATCACCGCGACCTGACCCGGTCCCAGCGTGCCGTCGCGTTGCGCGGCCGCGGTGGCGGGCAGCATTGGCGGCACGGGTTCGCCGGTCAGGCCATGGCGCGGCCCGAGATCGCGCGCCTCCTTGATGCGCCGGGATGCTTCGGAGCGGCTGATCAGCGTCGCCTCGGTCATCGCATGGGTCAGCGTGCCACCGAGTTCTTGGGATGGTGCCCGGCGCGCAAGGGAATTGACGATCGGATGCTCGACAGCCGGCAATCGGCGGCGCACCTTTTCGCAGCGTTCCAACACCGCCAACTGCTCGCGAGCGGCCAAAGCATCACAGTCATACCCGACCAGGTCGTCGAGGGCGGCGTCGATGGTGTCAAACGCCGCCGACAAGGCCTCCCGATCTACGCTCACACCCCGAAACTATCGGAGCCCACCGACAAAAATCGTCGGCCAGAGACTCCTGAAACCACAGTGACACCAGTGATTTCAGGCGCGGCGGACCGGGGCGGGTGAGCGCGGCGGACGGCCGAATCAGTTGCTGAGGACCAACTTCCAGTTGCCGTTGACGTTACGATCCGGAACGCACCAGAAGTTGTTCCAGCTTCCCGGCGTGGTGGCCTTGACGCCCGGGCCGGCGTTCTGACACGCCTCCCGCGTCGGGTAGTTGCCCTCCGTCTGGATCGTGTCGGCGCCGCTGACGCCCACGCCGATCGTCAACAGCCCGGCCATTGCCAGCAGAGCTGCTGCGGCAAAACGCTTCATGTCCATCGGTCAACGGTATGCGGAATGGGCAGACCGAGGAGGGCTTTTCACGGACTTTCAACTTCGCTAAGGCGAGAGCGCCACCACGGTGACCGGGCTGCAGGTACGCGCGATGGGCGTCATGGGAGGATCGCCAGTCATGAGGGTCACCGAATGAACACCGTCGATTTCGACTTCACCGGCGCGCACGTGCTGGTGACCGGCGGCACCAGAGGCATCGGCAACGCGATCGCCACCGGTTTCGCCGCTGCCGGTGCCGCGGTCACGGTGACCGGCACCCGCGGCTCGGCCGCGGACTATCCCGAGACCCAGTTGGACGCGTTCACCTACCATCAGTGCCGGATCCAGGATCCCGAATCCGTTGCCGCCCTGGCTGATTCGCTGGGAGACCTGGACATCCTGATCAACAACGCGGGCGGGCCCTACCCCGCCGGCGACGAATATGACCCGGATGGCTACGCCGCGTCGGTCACCCAGAACATGCTGGGCCCGATGCGGCTGACCATGCTGTGCCATGAGCGCCTCAAGTCCAGCCGGGCCCCCGGCGGCGCGAGCGTCGTCAGCGTGGTCTCGATGTCCGCATTCCGCTCGGCGGTGTTCGTCCCGGGCTACGCCTCGTCGAAGATGGGCCTGATCGCCCTGACGATGAACTTGTCTCGCCGGTGGGCCAACGACGGAATCCGGGTCAACGCCATCGCGCCAGGGCTCATCGACACCCGAATGACGCGCCCCGCCATGGGAGTTCCCGAACTGGTGGACGCCGAGATCGGCTTCCACACGCCGCTGGGCAGGCCCGGAAAGCCTCAGGAGTGCGTCGGTGCCGCACTGTTCCTGTGTACCGACGCCGCGTCGTACATCACCGGCAGCACCATCGCCGTCGACGGCGGATACCTGACAGTCTGAGCCCTGCGCGATTTCGACAACATCGGCGAGGCGATCGAATCGGCCCACACGCCTGGGGCCGCGGACAAGGTCGTCGTCACGTTCGGCTGATGTCGGCGGTGATCGCGCCGGTGAGGCGGATCAGATCCTGCGGCGCCACCGCGACCTCCCAACCCCGACGGCCGGCGCTGCAGAACACCCGCTCCCACGCCAGCGCACCGGAATCGACCACCGTCGGCAGCTGCTTGCGCTGACCGAACGGCGACACCGCACCGACCACATAACCGGTGCTGCGCTCGGCGACCGCGGCCTCGGCCATCGACGCCCTGGCGACGCCCAGCGCGGCGGCGGCCGCCTTCAGCGACAGCCGCGCGGTCGCCGGCACGATCGCGACCGCCAGCCCACCGGGCACCGCGATGATGAGGGTCTTGTAAATCTGTCCGGGTTCGATGCCGGCGGCCTCGGTGAGCGCCCTGACCGCCTGCGCGCCGAACGATTGCTCCCGCCGATCGTGATCGAACGTCAGGACTTGGTGCGGCACACCGGCTTTCACCAACGCAGCAATGCCCGGTGTGGCGGCCACCGGCTACTTCCGATGGTCGTGACCCGCCACGACCGGCTGCGCCGCGCTCGCGATCACGACTAGGGGCCCGTGTACCCCGGCGGGTTGACGCCGTCTACCCAGAAGTCGACGCCCAGCTTGGAGCCGGGGATGCAGTCGTAGGTCGACAGGTCGGTGACGCCGGAATCCACCAGCACGTCCTCGCACAGCAGCATGTTGCCGGTGAACTCCTTGGCCGGCTTGTTGAGGATGACGTAGGCCGCGTCGGAGTAGATCTCCGGCTTGCGGGCGCGTCCCATCGCCTCGTCGCCGCCGAGCAGGTTCTGCACCGCGGCCGTCGCCACCAGCGTGCGCGGCCACAACGTGTTGGAGGCGATGCCCTCCTCGCGCATTTCCTGCGCGATTCCCAACGCGCACAACGTCATACCGAACTTGGCCATCATGTACGCGGTCGGCTTCAGCCATTCCTGGCCCAGCAGCACCGGCGGGGACAGCGTCAAAATGTGCGGGTTCTCCCGGCCCTTCATGTGGGGCAGGCAGGCTTGCGACACCGCGTAGGTGCCGCGCACCTGAATGCCGTTCATCAGGTCGAACCGCTTCATCGGCACCTCGGCGATGGACCCCAGGTTGATCGCCGACGCGTTGTTGACGCAGATGTCGATGCCGCCGAACTGCTCGACGGTTTTGGCCACGGCCGCCTCAACCGAATCCGGGTCGCGGACGTCCCCGACGATCGGCAGGGCCTGCCCGCCGGCTTCCTCGAGTTCCTTGGCCGCGGTGAAGACCGTTCCCGGCAGCTTGGGGTGCGGCTCGGCCGTCTTGGCGATCAGCGCGATGTTGGCACCATCCTGTGCGGCGCGCTTGGCGATCGCCAGGCCGATGCCGCGGCTGGCGCCGGAGATGAACATGGTCTTGCCGTGAAGAGACATGGCGTCACACTAACGCCACGCCCGAATCGGCCGGATCGGGGTGGCCCGGCCGGTATCGCCCAAATCGTGCTGCGGAAATAGCGGGGTCGCGCGCGCTGTTGATCTTGACGGTCTCACATGCGGTGGAGCGGACCCGGACAAAGAGTGTCGGGGTCAGCCTTTAGATTGGAAGGAGCAGTGTGGTGTCAACGGCGACGAGCCTGTTAGGCGAGGAGCGGTTGGCTGGCTTCCTTGCGAGTCCGGTGGCGCTTTCGGTGCTCGCCGGTAACACCGCCGCAGAAGGGACCGGGTTGATCGACATGGCCGACTCTGATGATGGCCGCGATGACGCGACAGGGCCCGAGATCGCCGCGTCCGCGGCGCACGAAGAGACGGACGCGGAACTGACGGCGCGATTCGAACGCGACGCGATCCCCCTGCTTGACCAGCTCTACGGCGGCGCGCTGCGCATGACGCGCAATCCCGCCGACGCCGAAGATCTGCTGCAAGAGACCATGGTCAAGGCCTATGCGGGATTCCGCTCCTTCCGGGCCGGCACCAACCTCAAGGCGTGGCTGTACCGGATCCTGACCAACACCTACATCAACAGCTACCGCAAGAAGCAGCGCCAGCCCGCGGAGTATCCAACCGAGGAGATCACCGACTGGCAGCTGGCCTCGAACGCCGAGCATTCGTCCACCGGGCTGCGCTCGGCCGAGGTGGAGGCGCTGGAGGCGCTGCCGGACTCGGAGATCAAAGAGGCGCTGGCGGCGTTGCCGGAGGAATTCCGGATGGCCGTCTACTACGCCGACGTCGAAGGCTTTCCATACAAGGAAATCGCCGAGATCATGGATACGCCGATCGGAACGGTAATGTCACGGCTGCACCGCGGCCGCCGGCAGCTGCGCGGCCTGTTGGCCGACGTCGCCAAGGAGCGGGGTTTCAACCGTGGTCAGCAGAGGCACGAGGAGGTGTCGTCATGAGCGAGTTCTCCGGCCCGGGCGCTGCCTCGCCCGATGCCTGCCCCAACGACGAATCCCACGGCAGCGTCGGCTGCGCGGAGGTCATCCGCCAGGTCTGGCTGCTGCTCGACGGGGAATGCGGCCCGGACACCCGCGAGCAGCTGCGCAAGCATCTCGAGGCGTGCCCCGGCTGCTTCAAGCACTACGGGCTCGAAGAGCGGATCAAGGCGTTGATCGCCACCAAATGCCGCGGTGAGAAGGCCCCCGAGGGACTGCGCGAGCGGCTACGGCTCGAAATCCGGCGCACCACCATCATCCGGGGTGCGCAGTAGCGTCCCTCAGGCGTTGGGGCGCTTGCCGTGATTGGCCTTGCTGTGCTTGCGGTCGCGCTTCTTACGGCCTCGTTTGGCCATGGTGAAAACCTCCGTGATTGCTTGTCAAACCAGGCGCCCGGCGCCCGTTGGCTTGACCGCCATTGTCTCACGAGACGTCCTGTGCAGTGTCTTCGCCCTCGTGGCAGCCACTCGGGGCCCCGTGCGCCGCGGCGCCGGCCGGTGCTGTGGTTCGATGTATCCGAGCCTGATAGGCCTATAGAACCGTGATGACCAGCAGCCAGCCTGCGCGAAGGCCGAGACTAGTGGGGTGAAGATGGCGGAGGATGTGCGCGCCGAGATCGTGGCCAGCGTGCTCGAAGTCGTTGTGAACGAGGGTGACCAGATCGGCAAGGGCGACACCGTGGTGCTGCTGGAGTCGATGAAGATGGAGATCCCCGTCCTGGCCGAAGTCGGCGGCACCGTCAGCAAGGTCAGCGTGTCGGTTGGCGATGTGATTCAGGCCGGCGACCTCATCGCGGTCATCAGCTAGCCATCGGGCCCCAACAACCAGCCGCCGGGGAACGACCCGGGGAGTAAGCGATGTCAACTCTCGGTGACCTGCTCGCCGAACACACCATGCTGCCGGGCAACGCGGTGGACCACCTGCACGCCGTGGTCGGGGAGTGGCAGCTGCTGGCCGACCTGTCGTTCGCCGACTATCTGATGTGGGTGCGGCGTGATGACGGCGTGCTGGTCTGCGTGGCGCAATGCCGGCCGAACACCGCGCCGACGGCGCTGCAGACCGACGCGGTGGGCACCGCCGTCGGATCCGATCGGTTGGCGATCGTGGCCGACACGTTCGCGTCGGGCACCGCCCAACGGAACGGCACTGCGGGACATGAAGATGCGTGGCTGCCCGGCACCCACGTCGAGGCCTCTCCGGTGCGCTACGGCGGCAACGTGGTGGCCGTGCTCACCCACCATCAGACGGCATTGGCCGCCGACCGCGCGTCCGGTCAGCTGGAGATCGCCTACCGGGAGTGCGCCGCCGATCTGGTCCACATGCTCGCCCAGGGGACCTTTCCCGACGTCGGGGACGTGGTCATGTCCCGCTCCACCCCGCGCGCGGGCGATGGCTTCATCCGCCTCGACGTGCACGGCGTCGTCGCCTACGCCAGTCCCAACGCGCTGTCGGCCTACCACCGGATGGGCCTGACCACCGAGCTGGAGGGGCACAACCTCATCGAGGTCACCCGCCCGCTGATCTCCGACCCGTTCGAGGCGCAGGAAGTGGCCGAACACGTGCAAGATCTGGTGGCCGGCGGCCGCAGCATGCGCATGGAGGTCGACGCCGGGGGAGCCACCGTGCTGCTGCGCACGCTGCCGTTGATGGTCGACGGCGCCAGCGCCGGTGCGGCGGTGCTGATCCGCGACGTCACCGAGGTCAAGCGTCGCGACCGGGCCTTGATATCCAAGGACGCCACCATCCGGGAGATCCACCACCGGGTGAAGAACAACCTGCAAACCGTGGCGGCGCTGTTGCGCCTGCAGGCCCGCCGGACCGTCAACGCGGAGGGGCGGGAGGCCCTGATCGAGTCGGTGCGCCGGGTGTCGTCGATCGCGCTGGTGCACGACGCCCTGTCGATGTCGGTGGACGAGCAGGTCAACCTCGACGAGGTGATCGACCGGATCCTGCCGATCATGAACGACGTGGCGTCGGTGGACCGGCCCATTCGCATCAACCGGGTCGGGGATCTGGGCGTGTTGGACTCCGACCGGGCCACCGCGCTGATCATGGTGATCACCGAATTGGTGCAGAACGCGATCGAACACGCTTTTGACCCGGCGGTGGAAGAGGGTTCGGTGACGATCCGCGCCGAGCGCTCCGCACGCTGGCTCGACGTCGTGGTGCACGACGACGGTCGCGGGCTGCCGGAGGGATTCAGCTTGGAGACCTCCGACAGTCTGGGCCTGCAGATCGTGCGGACCCTGGTGTCGGCCGAGTTGGACGGCACGCTGGGCATGCGTCAGGCGCCCGCCAGGGGCACCGACGTGGTGCTACGGGTGCCGATCGGCCGGCGGACCCGTTTGCTGCTATAGGCGCGCGGCACCGAACCCACACGCCGAACCCACACGCAAAGGTGCGGCCCCGACTTTCGTCGAGGCCGCACCTTTTGCGTTTAGTGGGCTATACCCCGCTGCGGGCCTTCGTCCGGGCGTTGCGACGCTTCAGTGCACGCCGCTCGTCTTCGCTCATGCCGCCCCAGACGCCCGAGTCCTGGCCCGTGTTCAGAGCCCACCCCAGGCACTCTGTGGTCACCGGGCACCGATTGCAGACCAGTTTCGCGTCAGCGATCTGCGCGAGCGCCGGGCCGCTGTTCCCTACCGGGAAGAACAGCTCCGGGTCTTCGTCGCGACAGACCGCCTTGTGGCGCCAATCCATACGTCTTTACTCCTCACTGAGTGCGCAGCAAGGCGCACGGCCATTTTTTCGGCTGTTTAACGCTTGCAGAAGAAAAGGAGTCCGGACTCCTACGTAAACTCTGCATGCAACCTTTTGATCGTTTCACAGGCTCAACAGATGTCAATAGTGTGAGTTCGCTCGTGGGCTATCTCACTTTGATCAACTCGTAGCCAAGCCCTTACTCAGTTGTACTACACTCCACGGGCCGCTTCGGCGTAATGCCGTCCCCGCGCGGGGCAAGGGCGCGACATCACCGCAGGTCAGTGCCGTTTCTGGTGGGGAGGGGCAACCACCGCCAGCGCGTCCGGGACCGCTTTGAACGTCATGGTTTCGCGCACGCCGAGGTAATCGCCGTCGAACTGGCACGCGACGGGGCCTGCGGTCGAGGTAACTCGCAGGGATGGCAGGTCGTCCTCGGTGATGAGGTGCTTGAACTCGAATCTGGGCCGTTTGGCGAACATCTGCCGCACGATTCGCAGGGTGGGGATCGGCTTCATGGTGGTGGGCGCGAACACCCCCAGGCCCGACTCGAAGCTGCAGCCGGGGTTGGTCCACACCGGCCGTTCGTTGGCGAACGTCCACGGGCTGGAGTTGGAGATGAACGCGAAGCTGACCCCGGGGATGGGTTCGCGGCCGGGGAGTTCGAGCGTCAGCGCCGGTTCGCGGCGGGTATAGCCCCACACGGCGGGTACCGCCGCGCGGATGTAGCGCCACGCCGAAACCTTGCCGCCCTTGTCCCGTTCGGCCTCGACCGCGGCCACCACCTCGGCGTCAACGCCCATGCCGGTGTTGAACACGGCCCAGCGCTCGCCGCAGTCGATCAGGCCGATCCGGCGCCAGGCGCCGCGCCGCCGATGGTCGTCGAGCAACTGGATGAGCTGGTTGGTGGCCGCGACGGGATCCGTGGAGATGCCCAGGGACCGGGCCAGCACGTTCGCCGAACCGCCCGGCACCACGGCAACCGCGGGTACCGGGCCGCTCGGCAGCGGCCCCGGCCGGCCGAGCAGCCCGTTGACCACCGCGCTCACCGTGCCGTCGCCACCGTGCACGACCACCAGATCGATAGCGTCGGCCACCGCCTTCTCCGCCAGCTCGGTGCCATGACCGCGATGGTTGGTGTGCTCGACGGTCAGCTGCAGGCGGCTTTTGAGCGCGTGCGCCAACAGGTCGCGAGCGGCCGGACTGGTGGAAGTTGCTGTGGGGTTGACGATCAGCACGGCCTGCATGAGGCACGAGCTTAGGCGGTGCGACGATGCGCGCCGCAGGGCGGCGTGAGGAGAAGCGCCGCAATCGGGCTAGGCGGTGCGACGATGCGCGCCGCAGGGGGAACAGCGGGCGGCCGCCCTGACTACGCTGACGCTGTGACGCCGCCCGCCGCCCCGACCGCCGTTCGCCGCGCCGGCCTGATCGTCGTGTTGCAGGGAATCGCGGCGCTGATCGTGGCGGCGGTGTTGGTGGTGCGCGGCATCGCGGGCGCTGATCAGCAGGTGGCCAACGGCTTGGCGACGGCGGGCTGGTTCGTCCTGGCCGGTGCCGGGGTGATCGCCGCGGGACGCGCTTTGATCCGCGGCAAGCGCTGGGGCCGTGGCCTGGCCGTGATCACCCAGCTGCTGTTGCTGCCGGTGGCGTGGTACCTCGCAGTCGGATCACACCAGCCGGGTTTCGGGGTTCCGGCGGGTGCGGCGGCGCTGATCGTGCTCGGCCTGCTGTTCAGCCCCGCCGCGGTGCGCTGGGCCGCCGGCGATCAGGGCGACTCGGCCAGCCCGGCCAACGGCGCCCCGGACAGCCGGTAGGTCGTCCATTCGTTTTGTGGCTCCCCGCCGATGCCGTCATAGAGGGCGATGGCGTCGGAGTTCCAATTCAGCACCGACCAGGACAGCCGGGTGTAGCCCCGCCGCACGCATTCGGACGCCAGCGCCGCCAGCAGCGCCCGGGCCAGCCCGCGCCGGCGAAACTCCGGCCGCACGAACAGGTCTTCCAGGTAGATGCCCGCCACGCCGTCCCAGGTGGAGAAGTTGACGAACCACAGCGCCATTGCCGCGAGCTCGCCGCCGACCTCCGCAACGTGGCCGTAAACCGTCGGCGGATCGCCGAAAAGCGCTGCGGCGATTTGCGTTTCGGTCACCGTGCACTGATCGGCGGCCTGCTCGAATTCGGCCAGCGCGTGGATCATTTCGGTGATCGCGACGGCGTCGCGGGGCGCGGCGCGACGGATGTGCCGGCTCATTGCTCGACTCCCAGGGCGTTGAGGATGGTGCCGAATTTCGTTGTGGTTTCCGCGACTTCCTCGTCGGGGTCGGATTCGGCGACGATACCGCCGCCGGCGCGCGCCAGCGCGGTGCGCCGGTCGGCCGACAGCTGCGCGCAGCGCAGCGACACCACCCAGCGGCCGTCGCCGCGGGCGTCACACCAGCCCACCGCCCCGGCGTAGAACCCGCGGTCGCCTTCCAGTTCGGTGATCAACCCAATCGCGGCCTTGGTCGGTACCCCGCCGACGGCCGGGGTGGGATGCAGCGCCAACGCCAAATCGATTGCGGTGCTTGATGTATCACGCAGCCGTCCGGTGATCGGCGTGCACAGATGCCAGACGGTGGCGGTGCTGCTCAGCTGCGGTTCGGCGGCGATGGACAGGTCGTCGCACAGCGGCTCCAGGGCGGCCCTGATGGTCTCGATGACCAGCTGGTGCTCGTGTCGGTTCTTGGCCGAGGCGGCCAGCGTGGCGCCGTTGGCGGCGTCGGTCCGCGGGTCGGCGGCGCGCGGGGCCGACCCGGCGAACGGCCGGCACTCGACGCGGTCGCCGCGGCGCGCCACCAACAGTTCGGGGCTGGCGCCCACCAGCACCGCCCCCGCGTATCGGTCGCCGGCGGTGGTCAGGTCGACGAGGTAGCCGTAGGCCCCCGGGTCGGCGGCGATGAGCCGGCGCAGGAGCACGCGCGCATCGAGCGGGGCGTCGGCGACCAGCCGCAGGGCGCGGGCCAGCACCACCTTGTCCAGCGGGTTGTCGGCCGCGGCGAGTTGTTCGCACGCCCGGCGGATCCTGTCCCGGTAGTCGATCAGCGGCGGCACTGCTTCGGCCACCCGAACCGGCGGCAGGTCGCCGGCCGGCCAGTCCGGCGGCCCATCCGTGAAGTTCACCGTCTCCGGCGTCAGCAACGCGGCCGGCCCGGAGACGTCAAAAGGCAACGCGCCCAAGACCATCGGCGCTTCCCCGGAGCGCAAGGCGGCCTGCGCCGCGCCGGCGTCGCGGTAGCGTCGCCGCACCCCGTCGGCGATCAGGGTCCGGGTCGGCCCGCACAGCGCGAACGGTGGCTCGTGATTCAGCTGCTCGACTCCTTCACGCGCCGCGGTGCGGCGCGCATCGTCGTGTTCACCGCTCACTGACCGGTCAATCCGAGCGCCCGCAGCTGGCGCACCCCGTGCTCGAATCCGCAGACCGCGATCGACGCGGTGATCATCCCGAACCGGCTGCCCTCGACGAGCGGCAGTTCGACCCAGCGCGTGATCACCGCCCGGGAGAAGTGGCCGTGGCTGACGAAGACCACGTCGCGCGACTCCATGTGCTGCAGCGCCGTCGCGACGGCCGCGTCGGCGCGCTCGCTGACCTGCGCGACGGTCTCACCGCCGGGACAGCCGTGCGTCCACACCAGCCAATCGGGCACCGTCTCGCGGATCTGCTCGGTGGTCAGGCCCTCGTAGGCGCCGTAGTCCCACTCCGCCAGCAGCTCGGACACCTCGTCGACGGACAGCCCGGCCAACCGCGCGGTGGCCAGGGCACGCTGCCGCGGGCTGCTGATCACCAGCGGGTCAACGAGTTTGAGTTCTCCGAGCACGCGGCCGGCCAGCTTGGCCTGCTTTCGGCCGGCCTCGGTCAGCTCGACCTCGGTGCGGCCGGTGTGCTGGCCCGATTTCGACCACTCGGTCTCGCCGTGACGCAGCAGCACCAGACGGTGGTTGTGCAAGCCCATATCGGTTGATTCTGCCGGACGACTCGCGGTGGTTGCTCGGGCCGAAGCGCTCGGCGGGCGAACATGCCAGGATGGCACTGTAAACCGCACGCGACGATGCAGTGGGGAGGCAGCGATGAGGTGGCGGCGCCGGTGAGTAAGACGCGGGTATTGGCGGTGGCCAACCAGAAGGGCGGTGTCGCCAAGACGACCACGGTCGCGTCGCTGGGGGCGGCGCTGGTGGACGAGAACAAACGGGTGTTGCTGGTCGACCTCGATCCGCAGGGCTGCCTGACGTTCTCGCTGGGGCAGGATCCCGACAAGCTGCCGGTGTCGGTGCACGAGGTGCTGCTCGGCGACGTCGAACCCAACGCCGCGCTGGTCGATACGGCGGAGGGAATGACGCTGCTGCCGGCCAACATAGACCTGGCCGGCGCCGAAGCGATGCTGCTGATGCGGGCCGGCCGCGAATACGCGCTCAAGCGCGCGCTGGCCAAGCTCGACGACATGTTCGACGTGGTGATCATCGACTGCCCGCCGTCGCTGGGCGTGCTGACCCTCAACGGGCTGACGGCCGCCGACGAGGTCATCGTGCCGCTGCAGTGCGAGACCCTGGCGCATCGTGGAGTCGGCCAGTTCCTGCGCACCGTCGCCGACGTCCAGCAGATCACCAACCCGGAACTGCGCCTGCTCGGCGCGCTGCCGACGTTGTACGACTCGCGCACCACCCATACCCGCGACGTCCTGCTCGACGTCGCCGACCGGTACAACCTGCCGGTGCTGGCCCCGCCGATTCCGCGCACCGTGCGATTCGCCGAGGCCAGCGCCTCGGGCTCGTCGGTGATGGCCGGCCGGAAGAACAAGGGTGCGGCGGCCTACGGGGATCTGGCGGCCGCGCTGCTCAAGCACTGGAAGAGCGGCAAGCCGCTGCCGACCTTCGCCGTCGAGGTTTAGCGGCGATCGCCAGCGCGGCGTAGCCGGGCGCAGCGGGTCGTCGCCGTAAATTTAGCGGGTCGTCAGCCCAGCGCGACCAACGTGTCGCCGCGCTGCTCGAGCACCCGGGACCCGATCACGGCCGGGAACACCGGTTTCCCGGCGGGCGGGGCGGTCGTCGACCGGTCCACCGGAATGTAGCGTTCGTTGGCGCCGCTGAGCGGGTCGTAGACCCCGATGGCGCCGGTGACCGGCACCAGCAGCCGGCCCGCCATCATCACCCCCGGTCCCAACGGCGCCGTCTTGTCGCCCGCGGCGATGGTGTAGCGCAGCGCCAACGTGTTCGGGTCGAAGACCATCAGCGAGTCGCCGGTCCACCAGGTGATCTGACTTCCCGGATGGGAGACCACCGCCGAGCGTGACGGTGGCTTGGGCAGCGGGGTGCTGGACACGGTGGCCCCGGTTTCGTCGATCACGTCGACCCGGGGCTGCGGCGCAGGCAGGTACACCGCGGTGGTGTTCTCCGCGACGGTCAGCACCCGGGCGCCCGAATCCGGCGCGATCCCCGGTTCGGCGACGATGTGTTGCTGGGGCTCGTCGTCATCCTTGCCCGGCCGCAGTAGCACCAACCGCAGGTCGGCCCGGTTCGCGCAGGTCTCCAGCACCGACACCGCCTGCGAGCTGGCCGCGGCCGAGATCAGCTTGCATCCGGAGTGCAGTCCCCGGGTCGACGGTTTCACCCGGGCGTCGGTCTCGCCGTAGACCAGCATCCGGACCATGTCCGAACGCCACAGCTCCAGCCGGGTGTCGCCGACCGACAGCACCGTCATGCCGTCGGAGGACAGCCGCACCCGCGGATCGGCGTAGCCACTGCGGGCGGGTCCCCTGCGACCGGTGGAGCCGTCCAGGGTGCTGACCTGTCCGCAGCCGCGGTCATCGCGGAAGACCCCGACCGCGTAGCGGTATAGCCAGGTGACGCCGCACAGGTCGATGTCGCGGGCGTAGCTCCAGCGGGACTGCCCGGTGTCGGGATCGCGCCCGTCGATCCGGCGACCGGCCGCGGTGACGACCTCACCGCCGGCGACCACCGGGGCGGTGGTGGCCGGGCTGGCGGCGCTCCATAGCTGCTTCAACCCACCCGGCACCTGCTTGGCCGGCGTCGGGTTGGGAGCGGGGACGGCCGCGGGCCGGCTGGTGGTGGCCCGGGCGTCACTGGTCCACCAGATCAACGCCGCGACCGCGGCGACCACGACCGCGATGACCGCGGCGGCGAGCAGGTCGCCCTTGGTCCGGCGCTCGGGTTTGACCATGCGTCGGCGCGGGTCGTTAGTTGCTCTGCGTGCTGGCGGCGGCCGGGGCGGACTGGCCTTCGGCGGGCTTGCGGCGCCGACGGCGGCGACGGGTGGAACCGGCGTTGCCCGGGGGCGAGCCGGCCGGGGTCTCCGCGGCGGCCTCGCCGTTGCTGCCGGCGGCCCCGTTGTTGGACGGGTGCGCGGTGACGGGCTGGCCGCCACGGGTGCGCCGCCGGGTGCCGGAACGGCGCGCGGGCCTGTCCGACTTCTGCTCCGTCTTCTTGCCGTCCCGGTCGCTGCTGCGGCGCTGGCCTTGCGGCTTGCGGGCCGCACCCACCGTGCCGCCGGCCTCGGCCGGAATGTCCAGCTCGGCGTAAAGGTGCGGCGAGTTGGAGTAGGTCTCGGCGGGCTCGGGGCAGTCCAGCCCCAGCGCCTTGTCGATCAGCGACCAGCGGGCGAGCTCGTCCCAGTCCACCAGGGTGACCGCGACGCCGGTCTTGCCGGCGCGGCCGGTGCGGCCGATGCGGTGCACGTAGGCCTGCTCGTCCTCCGGGATCTGGTAGTTGATCACATGGGTGACGTCGTCGATGTCGATGCCGCGGGCGGCCACATCGGTGGCCACCAGCACGTCGATGTCGCCGGTGCGGAAGGCCTTCAGCGCCTTCTCGCGGGCCACCTGGCCAAGGTCACCGTGCACGGCGCCGACCTTGAAGCCGCGCTCGGCGAGCTCGTCGGCCACCTTCTGTGCGGTGCGCTTGGTGCGGGTGAAGATCATCGTGGCGCCGCGGCCCTGGGCCTGCAGCACGCGGCTGACCAGCTCCACCTTGTCCAGGGCGTGGGCCCGGTAGACGTACTGGACGGTGGTGTCGTGGGTGGCCGCCGAGTGCGGCGCTTCCGCCCGGATGTGGGTGGGCTGGTTCATGAAGGTGCGGGCCAGCGTGATGATCGGGTCCGGCATGGTCGCCGAGAACAGCATCGACTGCCGGTCGGTCGGGATCTGGCGCAGGATGCGCTCGATGTCGGGCAGGAAGCCCAGGTCGAGCATCTCGTCGGCCTCGTCGAGGACCAGCACCGACAGCCCGCCCAATTGCAGGTGGTTCTGCTGGCTCAGGTCGAGCAACCGGCCCGGGGTGCCCACCACGACGTCGGCGCCGGCACGCAGCGCCTCGATCTGCGGTTCGTAGGGGCGGCCACCGTAGATGGGGACCACCGACAGTGCCCGTTCACGGCCGTCATCGTCTTTTTGGGCGGTCAGGTACTTGGCCGCCAGCGTCAGGTCATCGGTGACCTGCAGGCACAGCTCGCGGGTGGGCACCACGATCAGCGCCCGCGGTGTGCCGTTGAGCGGCCGGGCCGCGGTGCTCGCCGTGATGCGCTGCAGCAGCGGCACGCCGAAGGCGAAGGTCTTGCCCATCCCGGTGCGGGCCTGGCCGATGAGGTCGTCGCCGGCGAGCGCCATCGGCAGGGTCAGTTCCTGGATGGCAAAAGGGCTTTCGATCCCTTTTTCGGCGAGCGCGCGCACGATTTCGTCGCGGACGCCGAGTTGAGCAAAGGTCAGTTCAGTTGTGCTGGTGAGTGTGGTCATGCGTGGGTAAGTAGCCTCTCGGTGACGTATCGGGTTGTGTCGGTATTTCTCTGTCGCGGTCACGCGCGCACGAGTTCCGACTCCGAATACGTCGCCGAGTCGCCGGCCCTGGCTCAGTCTGGGAGGGCCCCAGTCAGGGCGGGCCAGCTGTGCACGCACATTTCGCCGATAGCGGCTTGAACAAACAATTACGGCATGAATACAGCCGCCATCTACTTACATGATAGCTGGTCGACAGCTGGCTCCCATTTTGTGCTAAGTCCGCCGACTACAGTGTTGCCATGACCCGGCCCTCCTGCCAGCCCTCCCAAGCCGATGTGGACGCCGACCAAACCGACGACTCGCCCGCCCCGCGGCTGTCGGCCGATCACCCTGGTGTCAACGAGTTGTTCGCGGTGCTGGCCTACGGTGAGATCGCCGCCTTCTACCGGCTCACCGACGAGGCGCGGATGGCGCCTGACCTGCGCGGACGGATATCGATGGCCAGCATGGCCGCCGCCGAGATGCAGCACTACGAGCAGCTGCGCGACGCGCTGGAAAGCCGCGGCGTCGACGTGGTGTCGGCGATGTCCAAGTACGTCTCGGCGCTGGAGAACTACCACCGGCTGACGATGCCCAGCACCTGGCTGGAAGCCCTGGTGAAAACGTACGTGGGTGACGCGTTGGCGGCCGACCTGTACCTGGAGATCGCCCATGGTCTGCCCGACGAGGTCGCCGACGTGGTGCGCGCGGCGCTGTCGGAGACCGGGCACTCGCAGTTCGTCGTCGCCGAGGTGCGCGCCGCGGTGACGTCCAGCGGCAAGCAGCGCAGCCGGCTGGCCCTGTGGTCACGCCGGCTGTTCGGCGAAGCGATCACGCAGGCCCAGTACCTGCTGGCCGACCACGACGAGCTGGTCGACCTGGTGGTGTTGGGGGCCGGGGGGCTGGGTCAGCTCAACGCGTTCTTCGACCGGATGCAGCAGACCCACGACCGGCGTATGCACGAACTCGGCCTGAGCTGAGGCCATCGGACTCAGCCGTGATCGCAAGCGCGGCGCAGCCGGGCGCAGGGGGTCACGGCCATCGGACTCAGCCGTGATCGCAAGCGCGGCGCAGCCGGGCGCAGCGGGTCACGGCCATCGGACTCAGCCGTGATCGCAAGCGCGGCGCAGCCGGGCGCAGGGGGTCACGGGCGCGCGCAGGTCGCCATGTTCGACACGTTGGTCGACGCGATGACCCGCTGCCCGGCGGCGTTGAAGATCGAGCAGCTGAGCTGGCCGTAGAAACTGGTGGCCACGACCGACTCGGTCTCCACGCCCGGGTTCAGCACCACGACCTTCGACCACGGCAGCGACACGTTGAACTCGGTCTGCGGCACGCCACGCGCGTCGGTGTAGACGATGTTCACCAGGTCCAGCAGCTGCTTGGTCCCGTTCACGCTGTAGAGCACGGTGCGCGGGTTCAGCGCCGCCGTCGGCGGCGCCGCGGCCAGCGGCGGCGCGACGGTGGGCGCGGCCATCGCCGGAGGTGCGACCGGCGCGGCGCTGGGCGTGGTGACCGTCGTGAAGGTCTCGGCCGGCAACTGGGAGGGGCCGGGCGCCGCCTTGGGCGGCACGGAGACCTTGGTCGTCGCGGGCGCTGACGTCACCGGGCTGGGCGCCGGGGCGCCCAGCGTCGCCTTGGTGGACGCGCTGTCGCCGCTGTTGATGATGACGGCGGTGGCGATGGCGCCGAGCGCCACCACCGCGCCCAGGATCGCCGTGGCGGGGCGCCAGCGTGAGTCGGCCGGCCAGCCCGTCCAGTTGTAGTCGGCGTTCAGGTAGGGATCGGTATCGCAGGCGCCGTCAACGTCGTCGTCGTCGGGGTAAGCCCGGATCCTGTCGTCAAGGTGCGCCCACGTGGTACCCATGGTGCCGAAGTTAGCGATGGGAAAACACGGATCGGGTATCGCGCGGGTGTGTGAGACAACCTGCAAGCGAATCGTTATCGGGCCGCGACCGGGTTTCGCTGACCGCGAAGTGGGGGGACGCGGCGAGGTGGTGGTCAGCCGCGTCCACTAGCCTGCTGCTGACAGGGCCGGGACTGCCATACCTGCGCAAGACTGCAAGACCCATGGAAGGGGTGACCGTGGAGGTCAAGATCGGTATCACGGATAGTCCGCGCGAGCTGGTCCTTGCCAGCGCCCAGACGCCCGCCGAGGTCGAAGAAATGGTCAGCGCCGCGATGAGCGACGGGTCGGGCCTGCTGCGCCTGAGCGACGAGCGGGGCCGCCGCTTCCTGATTCACACCGCCAAGATCGCCTACATCGAGATCGGCGCGGCCGACGCGCGCCGAGTGGGCTTCGGGATCAGCGCCGAACCCGGCAAGCACGCCGGCAAGGGGCACTAGGAGCGGGTCAGCGGCACGTGTGACAGTCCGCCCCAGGCGAACTGGACGGTGCCGTCGACCGCGTCCGCCTTGGAAATCGGGCGGTCGGAGTCCAGCCAGTACCTGGCGCAGTCGACGCTGATGCCCACCAGACCGACCGCGATCATCCGGGCCCGGTGCGGGTCCAGCCCGGAATCCTCGCTGATCAACGCGAAGACCGCATCGATGCAAGATTCCGTGGCGACGCGGACCTGGGCGGCCACCTCGGGTTCGGTGACGTAATCGTTCTCGAAGATCAGCCGGTAACCCTGACTGTCGTGCTCGATGAAATCGAAGAACGCCTGCACCGCGGAGTGCAGCCGGCGCCGGTTGTCGGTGGTGGTGCTCAGTGCGTTCTGGACGCCCGAGACCAGGTTCTCCACGTGCCGCGCCAGCACCGCCAGGTACAGCTCGAGCTTGCTCGAAAAGTGTTGATACAGCACGGGTTTGCTTACCCCGGCGCGGTCGGCGATCTCGTCCATACCGGCCGCGTGGTAGCCGCGGTCGACGAACACGTCGCTGGCCACGATGAGCAGTTGACCGCGCCGCTCGTCGCGGGGCAACCGGTTGCCGCGCCGGTTCGAAACCGCGGCCCCGTCCGCCGGCCGACCGCGGTCGGCCGACCTGACGGCGCGCCGCGCCGGCATCTTGGCGAGTTCGCTCATCGATTCCTCATCTGATTATCGGCGGCCGGCCGTCGCTGAACCGGGGCCAGCCGCTCGCAGCCCGTGGAAAAGACCTTACTACCCGCCCGGGCGATGCGGCCGTCATCGCCGTCGTCGCCGCAGGCAGAAGCGGTGTCGGAGGGCGGATTCGGGCGCGCCACAGGTCGCGTGGATGGCCGCCTGTGTAATCCTGGGGAAATGACGTCCCCGCGGCCCCCACGCAGCACAGGTCGCGTACCGGTGTTGCGCGACGAGTGGCGAGAGCCGCTGCGGGCGCTGCGCGACCCCCTGGCGCGGGAGGCCGGACGAGTCCGGGCCGACCGTGAGCGGCCGCGACAGTGGCGCAAACAAACCTGGCTGGGCCGCTTTGTGTCCACCTACGGGTGGCGCGCGTACGCCCTGCCGGTGCTGGTGGTACTCACCGCGGTGGTGATGTACCAGACGGTCACCGGCACCGGCGCGCCGAAGCCGACGGCCGGCCAGCCCATCCAGAGCCCGCCGGCGATCGGCGCGGTGGGCACCACGATCATCGACGCCCCGCCACGCGGATTGGCCGCGTTCGACGCCAACCTGCCGGCCGGGACCCTGCCCAACGGCGGCCCGTTCACCGAAGCGGGTGACAAGACGTGGCACCTGGTGCCGGGCACCACACCGCAGATCGGCCAGGGCACCGCAAAGGTGTTCAGGTACACCGTCGAAGTGGAGAACGGCATCGACCCGACCATGTTCGGCGGCGACGACGCCTTCGCCGAGATGGTCGAGCAGACGCTGGCCAATCCGAAGGGCTGGACGCACAACCCGCAATTCGCGTTCATCCGGATCGACAACGGCAAACCCGACTTTCGGATTTCGCTGGTGTCGCCGGTGACCGTGCGTGAGGGGTGCGGCTACGAATTCCGGCTCGAGACCTCTTGCTACAACCCGGTATTCGGTGCCAACCGCGAGGCGCGGGTCTTCATCAACGAGGCGCGCTGGATACGGGGCGCCGTGCCGTTCGAGGGCGACATCGGTTCCTACCGGCAGTACGTGATCAACCACGAGGTCGGCCACGCCATCGGCTACCTGCACCACGAGCCGTGCGAGCAGCAGGGCGCCCTGGCGCCGGTGATGATGCAGCAGACGTTTTCCACGTCGAACAACGACGCCGCCCAGTTCGACCCCGACGTCGTCAAGGCCGACGGGAAGACCTGCCGGTTCAATCCCTGGCCGTACCCGATCGCCTAGCCGGTCGGCGCACGTTGCCGCTGCCTGCGCGGGCTGCTGTGATGGTGCTAGACGACGCTCTACCCGCCAGGCCGATCGAGGAGATGTTTCGCAGTGCCGACGCCGCTGCCGCCCCTGGTGGCGCCCGCAGACCAGCTCAGTGCCGAGGAGGTGGCCCGCTATAGCCGGCACCTGATCATCCCCGGCCTGGGCCCTGACGGGCAGAAGCGGCTGAAGAACGCCCGGGTGCTGGTGATCGGCGCGGGCGGCCTCGGCGCGCCGACGCTGCTCTATCTGGCGGCGGCCGGCGTGGGCACCATCGGCATCGTCGATTTCGACGTGGTCGACGAGTCGAACCTGCAGCGTCAGATCATCCACGGAGTGGCCGACGTCGGACGGTCCAAGGCCCGGTCGGCACGCGATTCCATCGCCGCGATCAACCCGCTGGTCGACGTGCGGCTGCACGAATTCCGGCTGGACTCCACCAACGCCGTCGAGTTGTTCGGCCACTACGACCTGATCGTGGACGGCACCGACAACTTCGCGACCCGGTACCTGGTCAACGACGCGGCGGTGCTGGCGAAAAGGCCCTACGTGTGGGGATCGATCTACCGCTTCGAAGGTCAGGTCTCGGTGTGCTGGGAGGACGCCCCGGACGGGCGCGGACTCAACTATCGCGACCTCTACCCGGAGCCGCCGCCGCCCGGCTCGGTGCCCTCCTGCGCCGAGGGCGGCGTGCTGGGCATCGTCTGCGCGTCCATCGCCTCGGTGATGAGCACCGAAGTGATCAAACTCATCACCGGCATCGGCGACTCGCTGCTGGGCCGGTTGATGATCTACGACGCGCTGGAGATGAGCTACCGCACCATCGCGATTCGCCGCGACCCGTCGGACGCCGCCAGGCCCAAGATCACCGAGCTCGTCGACTACGAGCAGTTGTGCGGGGCGGTGCCCGAGGCCGCGGCCCACGACGACGCGTCGGCCATCACCCCGCGGGAACTGCGTGACTGGCTGGATTCGGGCAAGAAGCTGGCCCTGATCGACGTGCGTGAACCCGTGGAGTTCGACATCGTGCACATCGACGGGGCCCAGCTGGTTCCGCAGTCGTCGATCAATTCCGGCGAGGGCCTGGCGAAGCTGCCGCAGGACCGGGTGCCGGTGCTGTACTGCAAAACGGGTGTGCGCTCGGCCCAGGCGCTGGCGGTGCTGCGCGGGGCCGGATTCGCCGACGCGGTGCATTTGCAGGGCGGGATCGTGGCGTGGGCGCAGCAGATGCAGCCCGACATGATCATGTACTGAGCCCGAACGCCTGTTGGGCTGCGGCGACCCGCCGTGCCCGGCTTCGCCGCGCTTGCGATAGCCGCCTGTTGGACTCGTTTAGAGTACCGGTGTGACAGTCGAGCCACCGCCGGATCATGTGCTGTCGGCGTTTGGTTTGGCCGGCGTTAAACCCGTGTACCTGGGGGTCAGCTGGGAGGGCGGCTGGCGGTGCGGCGAAGTGGTCCTGTCACTGGTGGCCGACAACGCGCGCGCGGCGTGGTCCGCCCGGGTCCGCGAGACGCTGTTCGTCGACGGCGTCCGGTTGGCCCGGCCGGTCCGTTCCACCGACGGGCGCTACGTCGTGTCCGGATGGCGGGCAGACACCTTCGTCGCCGGGACGCCGGAGCCCCGCCATGACGAGGTGGTCTCCGCGGCGGTGCGCCTGCACGAGGCGACGGGCAAACTGGAGCGACCCCGTTTCCTGACCCAGGGGCCCACGGCGCCGTGGGGTGACGTCGACATCTTCATCGCCGCCGATCGTGCGGCCTGGGAGGAACGGCCGTTGGCCTCGGTGCCGCCCGGCGCGCGGGTAGCTCCGCCGACGGCGGACGCCGAGCGATCGGTGGAGTTGCTGCACCAGCTGGCCACGCTGCGCAAGCCGACCAAGAGCCCCAACCAGCTGGTGCACGGAGACCTTTACGGCACAGTGCTTTTCGTCGGCACCGCGGCACCGGGAATCACCGACATCACCCCGTACTGGCGGCCCGCGTCGTGGGCGGCCGGCGTGGCGGTGATCGACGCGCTGTCCTGGGGCGAGGCCGACGACGGGCTGATCGAGCGCTGGAACGCCCTGCCGGAATGGTCGCAGATGTTGTTGCGGGCGTTGATGTTTCGCCTCGCGGTGCACGCGCTGCACCCGCGGTCCACGGCCGAGGCGTTCCCGGGCCTGGCCCGCACCGCGGCGCTGGTCCGGCTGGTGCTCTAGCCTCCGTCGGGGAACTCGAAGCGGACCTCGCGCAGCGCGATCCTGCCGTCGGTCGCCAGCACGCCTTCGGCCCGCAACAACTCCAGCTGCCGGGTCGTCAGGTGCCGCGCCGGCCGGCCGGAGGCGGTGATCACCCGGTGCCAAGGCAGGTCCGAGGAGTCGGTGCGCATGATCCAGCCGACGATGCGCGGGCTGGAAAGCCCTGCGACGGTGGCGATGTCGCCGTAGGTGGCGACCCGCCCGGCAGGGATGGCGGCGACCAGCGCGCGCACCCGTTCGACCTGCTCGTCGGTCACCGGGGTCATCTCAGCGGGCCCCCAGCAGCTCGCGGGTCAACGCGGCGACTTCGTCGGGTTTGGCATAGGGCACCATGTGGTTGCAGTCGAAATCCAGCAGCCGGAAATGCGGTCCCAACCGCCGCGCCAAGCCGTCGATGAGTGTGTCGGTGACGTAGGGCGGGGTGGTCCGCTTGGCCCGCACCAGGACGGTCGGGGTCTGGGCCGGAGGCAGCACGGGGTCGCGGGCCAACTCGCTCCAGTACGACATCATCGCGGGCAGGCTGACCCGCCAGCCGTAGCGCCCGCCCGGCAGCGTGATCAGATGCTCGTCGATCTCGGCGTCCAGCAGGGCTGGTTCGACGTCCGACCACGAGCCGTGCACCTTTTCCATGCGCGCTTCCTCGGCGTCCGGATAGTCGGGCGAGGCCAGCATCGCCTCGGCGATCTCGCGCATCCACCCACCGTCCAATCCGACCGCCGGGTCGAGCAGTAGCAGCCCCGCCACCCGATCGGGGCAAGCCGCGGCCAGATGCATCGCCAGCCCACCGCCGAACGAGTGACCCACGATCACCACCGGAGCGTCGGGCTGCTCGTCGAGCAATCCCGCCAGCGCCGCGACGTTGGCGTCAATGGTCCACGGCGCGGCCCACGAAGACCGGCCGTGACCAACCAGATCCGGTGCGGCGATGCCGATCCCGGGCAGAAAGCCGGACAGATGTTGCCAACGCTGGCCGTGGCCGGTCAACCCGTGCAACGCCAGGATCCGCACCGGACCCGACGGGCCGTAGCGGTGCACATGCAACTTCGCGGTCACCCGTCGATGGTGCCAGCCGCCACTACCGGGGCCGGCAGGCGGCCCTCACCGGTCGTCATCCCAGTCGTCCTCGGTGGAGACGATGTAGGCCTGCTCGATCACGTCGGCCTCGTTGGCCTCCAGGTCCCTGGCGGCCACGTAGTCGGTGTCCAGCCCGGTCTCGTCGTCGGTATCGACGGGCCGCAGTTGTTCCACCGCGTCGCCTTCGGGCGCCTCGTCGATGGGATCGCGTTCGTCGTCCTGCATGGTCTTCAACCCCGTTCCGGTATTCGGTTGCTCCGGCCTCCAGGGTAAGAGCAGGCGGCTCGCGCGTCCTTTTCGCTCGGCGTTCGGGGGTTCGGCCACCAGGCGTTGCGGGCCGCGTTCGTCGCGCGCCGGCGGACCTGTCGGACCCTCATGATGTCATGCCGTCATGGCCTACACGTGGGACGCCGAAGCGCACACCGTTTTAGATCCGGGTGTGCGCGGTCAGCTGCGCATTCTCGGTGGGCCCGGCACCGGCAAGAGCAGCCTGCTGATCGACGCCGCGGTCGCACAGATCGACGCCGGGGTCAATCCGGAATCGGTTCTGCTGCTTACCGGTTCGGGCCGGATCGGGATGGCCGAGCGCAGCGCGTTGACGACGGCGTTGCTGCGTTCGCGATCCGCCGGCCCAGCCCGGGCCGCGGTGAGCGAGCCGCTGGTGCGGACCGTGCACGGCTACGCATACGCCGTTTTGCGGCGCGCCGCCGAACGCGCCGGCGAGGCGCCCCCACGGCTTGTCACCAGCGCTGAACAGGACGCCATCATTCGGGAACTGCTGGCCGGAGACCTCGCGGACGGGCCTCGCGCGGCGACGGCGTGGCCGGCTCAGCTGCGGCCGGCGCTGAGCACCGCCGGCTTCGCCACCGAACTGCGAAACCTTTTGGCCCGCTGCGCCGAACGCGGGGTGGATCCCGACCAGCTGGAGCGGCTGGGCCGTCGTTGCCGGAAGCCGGAATGGGCCGCGGCCGGCCAATTCGCGCGCCAGTACGAGCAGGTGATGCTGCTGCGGGCGGCGGTAGGCACCGCCGCGCCGGAGGCCACCACACCGGCGCTCGGCGCCGCCGAATTGGTCGGCGCCGCACTGGAAGCGTTCGCCGTCGACCCCGACCTGCTGTCCGCCGAACGCGCCCGGATCCGCGTCTTGCTGGTCGATGACGCCCAGCAGCTCGACCCGCAGGCCGCCCGCCTGGTTCGGGTCCTCGCGGCGGGCGCCGAGCTGGCGCTGATCGCCGGGGATCCCAATCAGGCGGTGTTCGGCTTCCGGGGCGGCGAGCCCGTCGGGTTGCTGGGCGGCGACACGCCTTCGGTGGCGCTGACCACGTCGCATCGCTGCGCTCCCGCGGTGGCACGCGCGGTCAGCGGTATCGCCGCCCGGTTACCCGGCGGCAGCGCCGGCCGGCGGATCGACGGCACCGGGGTGGGGCAGGGATCGGTCGCGGTGCGGCTGGCCGCGTCGGCGCACGCCGAGGCGGCCACCATCGCCGACGCGCTGCGGCGCGCCCACCTGGTCGACGGCGTGCCCTGGTCGCAGATGGCGGTCATCGTCCGGTCGGTGCCGCGGGCCGGCGCGCGATTACCGCGGGCGTTGGCCGCCGCCGGAGTGCCGGTGGCCGCACCCGCGGTACCGGGACCGCTGTCCGGGGAGCCGGCCGCGCGAGCCCTGCTCACCGTGCTGCTGGCCACCGCCCACGGGCTGGACGGGCAGCAGGCGCTGGCGTTGCTGACCGGCCCCATCGGCCGTGTCGATCCGGTTTCGCTGCGCCGGCTGCGCCGAACACTGCAGCGCGCCAACCCCGATCGGCCACCGGCAGACTTCGCCGAGCTGCTGGTCGAGGCGGTCTCCGGTGACGCGACCCCCCCTGGTCCGCAGTTCGCCCCGCTGCGCAGGGTCCGCGCCGTGCTGGAGGCGGCCGCGCGCTCGCACCGCGCCGGTGACGACCCGCGCTACACCCTGTGGGCCGCCTGGCACCGGTCCGGGTTGCAGCGCCGCTGGCTGTCGGTGGCCGAGCGCGGTGGCCCTGCCGCGGCCCAGGCCACCCGCGACCTCGAGTCGGTGACGACGCTGTTCGACGTCACCGACGACTATGTGTCGCGCACCTCGGGCGCGTCGCTGCGCGGCCTGGTCGAGCACATCGCCGCGCTGACGCTGCCGAGTGCCACCCCCGAGGCGGTCGCCGCGGCCGAGCAGGTCAGGGTGCTCAGCGCGCACGCGGCGCTGGGGCACGAATGGGATTTCGTGGTCATCGCCGGGTTACAGGATGGCTTGTGGCCCAACACCGTTCCGCGCGGCGGAGTACTGGCCACCCAGCGCCTGCTGGATGTGCTGGACGGGGTCGGCGCGGACGCCTCGGTGCGCGCGCCGCTGCTGGCCGAGGAGCGCAGGCTGCTGGTGGCGGCGATGGGCCGGGCCCGGCGCCGGCTGCTGGTGACCGCCGTCGACAGCGACACCGGTGGGGCCGGTCTGGAGGCCGCGCTGCCGTCGGTGTTCTTCGCCGAGATCGCGCAGTGGGCCGACGACATCATGGAAAGTGCTGGCCTGCAACCGGTCTCGGCGCCGCGAGTGTTGTCCGCGGCCGCGCTTGTGGGCCGGTTACGTGCCGTGGTGTGTGCGCCCGAGGGGGCGGTGGACGAGCTGGCCCGTGACTGTGCGGCAATACAATTGGCCCGGTTGGCCAAAGCCGGCGTCCCCGGCGCCGACCCGGCCGGCTGGCATCGCCTGACCCCGATCAGCACCAGCGAACCGCTGCGCGACAGCCGCGATGTGGTCACCTTGACACCGTCGACCTTGCAGACCCTCAACGACTGCCCGCTGCGTTGGCTCGCCGAGCGGCACGGCGGCTCCGGCCCGCGCGACGTGCGTTCGGCGATCGGGTCGATGGTGCATGCCCTGATCGCCCAACCGAACCGCAGCGAATCGGAACTGCTGGCCGAGCTGGACCGCGCCTGGAAGCACTTACCCTTTGCGGCGCAATGGCATTCGGCGAACGAACTGGCCCGGCACCGTACCATGCTGGAGGCGTTCATCCAGTGGCGGGCGCAGACCCGGGGCGCGCTGACCGAGGTCGGCGTCGAAGTCGAGATCGAGGGCACCGTGGCCACCGGGGACGGCGGCGAGGTGCGGCTGCGGGGCCGGGTCGACCGGCTGGAGCGCGACGCCGCCGGCCGGCTGGTGATCGTCGACATCAAAACCGGCAAGTCACCCGTCAGCAAGGACGATGCGCAACAACACGCCCAGCTCGCCATGTATCAGCTGGCGGTGACCGAAGGATTGCTCGGCAAAGCGACCGACAATGCCGAGCCCGGCGGCGCACGGCTGGTCTATGTCGGCAAGACCGGGGCGTCCGGAGTCGCCGAACGCGAACAGGATCCGCTGACCCCGGCCGCCGGCGAGGAATGGCGCCGGATCATCGCGCGAGCGGCGGAGGCGACGTCGGGCCCGCAGTTCATCGCGCGGCGCAACGACGGCTGCACCCAGTGCCCAATCCGGCCGAACTGCCCGGCCCACGCCGACGGGTCACAGCGATGACCCCGACGCGGCCGCGCTACAGCCCTGCCGAATTGGCCGGCGCGCTAGGCCTTTTCCCGCCGACCGACGAACAGGCCGCCGTCATCGCCGCTCCGCCGGGGCCGCTGGTGGTCATCGCCGGCGCCGGCGCCGGCAAGACCGAGACCATGGCCGCGCGGGTGGTGTGGCTGATCGCCAACGGCTACGCCGAACCCGGTCAGGTGCTGGGGTTGACGTTCACTCGCAAGGCCGCCGGCCAGCTGTTGCGGCGGGTCCGGTCCCGACTGGCCCGGCTGGCCGGTGTCGGCCTGGGCGCGCCGGGCACCGCCGGTGATGCGGTGATCGACACCGAGGGCGCGCCGACCGTCAGCACCTATCACGCCTTCGCGGGCTCGCTACTGCGCGACTACGGGCTGCTGCTCCCCGTCGAGCCCGACACCCGGCTGCTCAGCGAAACCGAGCTCTGGCAACTGGCTTTCGACGTGGTGAACGGGTATCCCGGCGAACTGCGGACCGACAAGACCCCGGCCGCCGTCACCTCGATGGTGCTGCGGCTGTGGGGGCAATTGGCCGAGCACCTGGTGGACACCGGCCAGCTGCGCGACACCCACGTGGAGCTGGAGCGGCTGATCCACTCCCTGCCCGCGGGTCCCTACCAACGGGACCGCGGTCCCAGCCAATGGCTGCTGCGGCTGCTGGCCACCCAGACCGAACGCACCGAACTGGTCCCGCTGCTCGACGCGCTGCACGACCGCATGCGCGCCGCGAAGGTGATGGACTTCGGGATGCAGATGGCCTCGGCGGCCAGGCTGGCGGCGACGTTCCCTCAGGTCGGCGAGGATCTGCGCGCCCGCTACCGGGTGGTATTGCTCGACGAGTATCAGGACACCGGCCACGCCCAACGCATCGCGCTCTCAGCACTTTTCGGCGGCGGGGCCGACGACGGGCTGGCGCTCACCGCCGTCGGCGACCCCATCCAGTCGATCTACGGCTGGCGTGGCGCGTCGGCCACCAACCTGCCGCGGTTCGCCACCGACTTCCCCCGATCCGACGGCAGCCCCGCGCCGATCCTGGAATTGCGGACCAGCTGGCGCAACCCGCCGCGGACCCTGCGGGTGGCCAACGCGGTGTCGGCCGAGGCGCGGCGGCGGTCGGTCGCCGTGCACGCGCTGCGCCCACGCCCGGACGCCCCGCCCGGCACCGTCCGCTGCGCATTGCTTCCCGATGTGACGGCCGAGCGGGAGTGGATCGCCGACCACCTGTACGAGCGGTACCAGCGGGCCCGCGACGAGGGTGTCGCTCCGCCGACGGCCGCGGTGTTGGTGCGCCGCAACGCCGATGCCGCGCCCATCGCCGATGCGCTGCGTGCCCGCGGCATCCCCGTCGAGGTCGTCGGGCTGGCCGGGCTGCTGGCCATCCCGGAGGTCGCCGATGTGGTGGCCATGCTGCGGCTGGTCGCCGATCCGACGGCCGGCGCGGCGGCGATGCGGGTGCTCACCGGCTCGCGCTGGCGCCTCGGGGCCCGCGATCTCGCGGCGCTGTGGCAGCGGGCGTGTGCGCTCGGCGGGGGGGTGCGGCCGGGCGAAGCGTGCTGTCCCGAGTCGATCGCCGGCGCGGCAGGCCCGGATGCGGACACCGTATGCCTGGCCGACGCGATCGCCGATCCCGGTGCGGCCGCGGCATATTCGACTGCCGGATATCGTCGCATCACCGCGTTGGCCGCCGAACTGAACGCCCTGCGCGCCCACCTCGGCCATCCGCTCCCAGATCTGGTTGCCGAGGTGCGCCGGGTGCTGGGCATCGACTGCGAAGTCCGGGCCGCGGTGGGGGTCGGGGCCGGCTGGGCCGGCACCGAGCACCTGGATGCGTTCGCCGACGTCGTCGCCGGGTACGCGGAACGCACCGACGCCGCGACCGGGCCGGCGGACGCGTCGTCGGCCACGTCGGTGACCGGCCTGCTGGCGTTCCTGGACGTCGCCGAGTCGGTCGAGAACGGTTTGGCGCCAGCACCATTGGCGGTTGCCCGCGACCGGGTACAAGTGCTCACCGTGCACTCCGCGAAGGGGCTGGAATGGCAGGTCGTGGCGGTGGCCCAGCTGTCCGGCGGCACCTTCCCGTCGACGGCGTCGAAGAGCACCTGGCTGACCGACGCCGCGGAGCTGCCGCCGCTGTTGCGTGGCGACCGCGCCGCCGCTGGCGCGCTGGGCATCCCGGTGATGGACACCTCGGACGTCACCAACCGAAAGCAGCTGTCGGACAAGATCTCCGAGCATCGCCGCCAGCTCGAGCAGCGGCGCATCGACGAGGAACGCCGGTTGTTGTACGTGGCCATCACCCGGGCCGAGGACACCCTGCTGGTTTCCGGGCATCACTGGGGGGCCACCGGCATCAAACCGCGCGGCCCGTCGGACTTCCTGTGCGAAATCAAAGGCATCATCGACGGGTCGGCGGCGGCCGGCGATCCCTGCGGAACGGTGGAACACTGGGCACCCGCACCCGCCGATGGTGAGCGAAACCCGCTGCGCGACAATGTCGTCGAAGCGGTATGGCCGCCCGATCCGCTGGCGACGCGGCGCGACGATGTCGAGCGCGGCGCCGCGCTGGTGGCCCGGGCCGACGCGGCCGAGGCGTGCGTCGATGTGGACGGCTGGGCCGCCGACGTCGACGCCCTGTTGGCCGATCGCGCCCGGCTGGTGCAGCCGCCGCCCGCCGCCCTGCCGGGTCAGTTGTCGGTCAGCTCGCTGGTCGGCCTGGCGCGCGACCCGGCCGGCACCGCGCAGCGGTTGAGGCACCGGCTACCGTCCCGGCCGGAACCGAATGCCTTGTTGGGCAACGCGTTTCATGCGTGGGTTCAGAAATTTTACGGCGCCGAGTGTCTGTTCGATCTCGGCGATCTGCCGGGCGCGGCGGATTCCGATGTCGGCGACACCGCTGAACTGGCGGCGTTGCAGGATGCGTTCACCGAATCACCCTGGGCCGCGCGCACCCCCGTCGCCGTGGAGGTGCCGTTCGAAATGCCGGTCGGCGACACGCTGGTGCGTGGGCGCATCGACGCCGTCTTTGCCGACCCCGACGGCGGCGCCACCGTGGTGGACTGGAAGACCGGCGAACCGCCGCACGGGCCGGAAGCGATGCGGCAGGCCGCCGTCCAGCTCGCCGTGTACCGCATGGCCTGGGCGGCGCTGGCCGGCGTCCCGGAATCCTCGGTGCGCACCGCCTTCCACTACGTGCGCGCCCGCACCACCGTCATCCCCGAGGAACTGCCCAGCGCCGCCGAGGTCGCGGGGTTGTTGAAAAGTCCGGCCGTTGACCGTCGCGTCCAGGTGTGACCTGCGCCGCCCGAGTATTAGAGAAGCTGTGGCCGTGGTTACATAAGACCCGTGCGGGTCTCTTGCGCAGAAGGTAAGCCGACGACGGACCGCCGTGGGAAACGGTAGGGCCCGAAAGCTGAGCGGTCTGGACGAAACCCTGACGGCTCAGCGCGGTCACCAGCTGATCGGCGTGGTGCGCATCCCCGAGGAGCATGCGAGTCCGATCCGCGTCATCACCCGGCGCCTGGCCATCGCGTTGGTGGTGCTCTTCGCCGCGGCCGTGATCGTCTACCTGGACCGCACCGGTTACCGCGACGTGCGCAACCAACCGCTGACCTTCCTGGACTGCGTGTACTTCTCTGCGGTGTCGCTGTCGACCACCGGCTACGGCGACATCACGCCGTACACCGAAACCGCGCGTCTGGTGCACACCCTGATCTTCACCGCGCTGCGGATCGCGTTCCTGGCGGTGTTGGTCGGCACCACGCTCGAAGTGCTCTCCGAGCGGTCTCGCCAAGGGTGGAAGATTCAGCGTTGGAGGAGCAGAGTGCGCAACCACACCATCGTGATCGGCTACGGCACCAAGGGGAAGACGGCCGTCGCGGCCATCCTCGGTGACGAGGATGCCCGCGGTGACGTCGTCGTCGTCGACATCGACCGCGGCACGCTCGAGCACGCCGAGAGCGCGGGGCTGGTTACCGTGCACGGCGATGCCACGCGAGCCGATGTGTTGCGGCTGGCCGGGGCGCAGCATGCGGCGTCCGTCATCGTCGCCACCAACCGCGATGACACCGCGGTGCTGGTGACGTTGACGGCCCGCGAGCTCGCGCCCGACGCCAAGATCGTCGCTTCGATCCGGGAGACGGAGAACCAGCACCTGCTGCAGCAGTCGGGTGCGGACTCGGTGGTGGTGTCCTCGGCCACCGCCGGCCGGCTCCTCGGGCTGGCCACCACCTTGCCCAGCGTCGTGGAGATGATCGAGGACTTGCTGACTCCCGACGTCGGGCTGGCCATCGCCGAGCGTGAAGTGGAGCAGACCGAAATCGGCGGCTCGCCGCGGCACCTGCGCGACATCGTGCTCGGTGTGGTGCGCGACGGCCACCTGCTGCGCATCGGCGCCCCGGAAGTGGATGCCATCGAGGCCAACGACCGGCTGCTCTACATCCGAAACGCGGACCGCTGATGGCGATCGCGGACTTTCAGTTGCGCAGCGTCCCGCTGCTGTCGCGGGTGGGCGCCGACCGCGCCGATCAGCTGCGCACCGACGTCGAGGCGGCCACCGCCGGCTGGGCGGACGCGGCGCTGCTGCGAGTGGATTCCCGCAATCAGGTGCTGGCCGCCAACGGTCGGGTGGTGCTCGGCGCCGCCGCCGCGATGGGTGACAAGCCGCCGTCGGAGGCCGTGTTCCTGGGGCGTCTCGAGGACGGCCGCCACGTGTGGGGCATCCGCGGCGCGCTGCAGGCTCCGGACGATCCCGACACGCACGCCGAGGTGGTGAACCTGCGCAGTCTCGGCCCGATCTTCGACGACACCAGCAGTCAGTTGGTGTCCGCGGCCGTCGCGCTGCTGAACTGGCATGAGAAGTCGCGTTTCAGCCCGGAGGACGGCTCGCCGACCAGACCGGCCCGGGCGGGCTGGGCACGCATCAACCCGGTGACCGGTCACGAAGAATTCCCGCGTATCGACCCCGCGGTGATCTGCCTGGTCCACGACGGCGGTGACCGCGCGGTGCTGGCCCGCCAGGCGGTGTGGCCGGAGCGGATGTTCTCGCTGCTGGCCGGGTTCGTCGAGGCCGGCGAATCCTTCGAGGTGTGCGTCGCCCGGGAGATTCGCGAGGAGATCGGGCTGACCGTCCGCGACGTGCGGTACCTGGGCAGTCAGCCGTGGCCGTTCCCGCGCTCGCTGATGGTGGGCTTCCACGCGGTGGGCGACCCGGCCGAGGAATTCGCGTTCAACGACGGCGAGATCGCCGAGGCGGCCTGGTTCACTCGCGACGAGGTGCGTGCGGCGCTGGCGGCCGGGGACTGGTCCAGTTCGTCGGAATCGAATCTGCTGCTGCCCGGGTCGATTTCGATCGCCCGGGTGATCATCGAATCCTGGGCCGCGATCGACTGACCGCGCGACTAGTTGCCGGCCTCGGCCAGCTTCGCCTTCACCTGGGCCGCGCTCGGATTGGTCAGCGTCGATCCGTCGGCGAATTTCACCGTCGGAACCGTCCTGTTGCCGCCATTGACCGAACTGACGAAATCAGCGGCCGCCGCGTCGTGCTCGATGTCGACCGCCTCGTAGGGAATGCCGTTGGACTTGAGCACCGTCATCAGCCGATGGCAGTAGCCACACCAGGAGGTCGTGTAGACGGTCAGCGGGGCAGAGGTCATAGCTGCTTAACGTAGCCCGGCGGCGACGCATTCCGCGCGGCGGGATGCGCAACAGCGGGTGTTCGCACGTTTACATGCCGGTGCTGCGGCAACACGGTGCACGGTGAGCCCGATGACCACACACGCCGCCCGCCTGCGACAGCTCATCGCCGACCCGGCGATCCTCATTGCGCCAGGGGTATACGACGGCACCGGGGCACGGATCGCGGGACAGCTCGGCTTCAACGCGCTGTACCTCAGCGGGTTCGCCACCTCGGCCAGCATCCTTGGACAGCCGGACGTCGGTTACCTGACGTTGACCCAGATGGCCGAGCGGGTCGGTCAGCTCGCCGACGTCGTCGACCTCCCGTTGATCGCCGACGCCGACACCGGATACGGAAACCCGCTGAACGTCCGCCAGACGGTGGCGGCATACGAGAAGGCGGGTGCCGCCGCATTACACATCGAGGACCAGACGTTTCCCAAGCGGTGCGGGCACATGCTGGGCCGCGACGTGATACCGGTCGCCGAAATGACCCAGAAGATCAAGGCGGCCGTTGACGCCCGCCGCGACGACGACTTCGTCATCATCGCCCGCACCGACGCCCGGACCACCGAAGGGCTCGATCAGGCGATCGACCGTGGCCTCGCTTACCGGGACGCCGGCGCCGACGTGCTGTTCATCGAGTCACCCGAAAGCGAGGACGAGATGCAGCGCATCTGCGACGCCTTCCGCGGCAGCGTTCCGGTGCTGTCCAATCAGATCGAAGGCGGGCGCACCCCGACACCCGGCGCGCGCCGTCTCGAGCAAATGGGTTACGCGCTGGCCATTTTCGCGGTGGGCGCGGCGTTCGCCGCCGCCCAGGGCATGCAGCACTATCTCGCGACGCTTGCGGCTACCGGCGACACCCGGGAAGCGCGCGATCGGATGTTGGTCTTCGACGATTTCAACAAGCTCATCGGGCTGGACCAGCACGCCGAACTCGAACGGCGCTATTCCGCCGAGGGCCGGCATGGCTGACAACCTGACTCGCAAGCTGATCGCCGATCACCTCGTTGACGGCGAGATGACGCCCGGCAGCGAAATCGCGCTGAGCATCGACCAGATTCTGCTGCACGACGCGAGTGGCCCGATGGTCGCACTGGAACTCGCAGCGATGGGCCTGGACGAGATCAAGGCGCCACTGGCCGTGGCCTACACCGACCACCTGCTGCTGGAAAGCGATAGCCGCAACGCCGACGACCACCTGCTGCTGGAAAGCGCCGCCCGCCGTTTCGGCATGTGGTTCTCGCGATCCGACAACGGGGTCAGTCACGCCGTACACCAGCAGCGATTCGGCGTCCCCGGCCAGTCGCTGCTCGGTGGCGACTCGCACACGCCTGCGGCCGGTTCCCTGGGCATGCTGGCGATCGGTGCGGGCGGCTTGGCGATCGCGCTGACGCTGGCCGGCGAGCCGTTTCGCATCGCGATGCCCGAAGTCTGGGGAGTCGAGCTGATCGGAGAACTGCCGGACTGGGTCAGCGCCAAGGACGTCGTGCTCGAGATGCTGCGACGGCACGGCGTCGACGGCGGCAAGGGCCGTGTCGTCGAATACTTCGGTGACGGACTGCGCCAGCTGTCGGCGATGGACCGCCACGTCGTCGCCAACATGGGCACGGAGATGGGCGCCACCAGCACCGTGTTTCCGTCGGACACCGAGGTCCGCGCCTACCTGAGGAAACAACACCGCGAACACGAATGGCGTGCCCTTGCGGCCGATGACGGCGCGGGCTACGACGTCACCGACCGGCTCGATCTCAGCGAGTTGGAACCGTTGATCGCGCTGCCCTCCAGCCCGGGCAACGTCAAGCCGGTGGCCGAGGTCGCCGGAGACGAGATCTACCAGGCTTACATCGGCTCCTCGGCCAATCCCGGCTTTCGCGACATCGCCGTGGTCGCCGAGATCGTCAAAGGCCATCGCGTGCCGCCCGACGTGTCGCTGGACATCAATCCCGCCTCCCGTCAGAGCCTCGAACAACTCATCGACGAAGGACACTTGACCGCGCTGATCCGGGCGGGAGCGCGATTGCATCAGACCGGGTGCAACGGCTGCATCGGGATGGGCCAGGCCCCCGCGTCCGGCCGTCGCAGCCTGCGCACCGTGCCGCGCAATTTCCCGGGCCGCTCGGGCGCCTCCGAAGACCAGGTGTACCTGTGCAGCCCGGAAACCGCGGCCGCGTCCGCGCTGAACGGGGTGATCACCGATCCGCGCACGCTGGACATGCCCTATCCACGGATCAGCGAGCCCAAAGCTGCGCCTACCGTGCGCGAACTGCTGGTGCCGCCCGGCGACGGTGAATCGGCCGAACTCGTCAGAGGCCCGCACCACGCGGACATCCCCGACTTCGACCCGGTGCCCGACGAATTCGAGGTGCCGGTGCTGCTCACCGTTGACGATCACCTCACCACCGATGCGATCATGCCGGCCGGTGTCGAAGGGATGTCGTTGTGGAGCGACCTGCCCGGCATGATGGAACTCACCTTCCGGCCCGTCGACGAAAGTTATGTGCAGCGGGCGCGCGAGAGCGGAGACCACGCGATCGTCGCGGGACGCAACTACGGCCAGGGTTCCAGCCGCGAGCAAGCCGCGCTGGCGCCGCGGGCGCTGGGACTGCGGGTGGTGCTGGCCGAAAGCATCGCGCGGATTCACGCCGAAAATCTCGTCTACTTCGGGGTGCTGCCGCTGATATTCACCGCTGCCGATGACCGCCGGCATCTCGACACGGAAACCACGCTGCGAATCAGCGGCGTGCACAAGGCGATTCGCGGCGGGCCCGGTGAGTTCGACATTCAGGTGGGCGGGGGCCGGACCGTTCGGGTGCGACACGACCTGTCGCCGCGGCAGGCCGAGATGTTGCTCGCCGGCGGCGGCATCCCCTGGAAACGCCGGCAACTCGCCGACGCGCACTAGCAACGGCAGCGCTTTGTCGGCGACCGCTGCCAAGATGGACGCCATGCCGACCGTCGCCGATCCATTGACAGCCGGGCTGGATGACGAGCAGCGCGAGGCCGTGCTGGCTCCCCGCGGCCCGGTCTGTGTGCTCGCCGGCGCCGGAACGGGGAAGACCCGCACCATCACGCACCGGATCGCCCAGCTGGTCGCCGGCGGTCACGTCGCGGCCGGGCAGGTGCTGGCCGTCACGTTCACCCAGCGGGCGGCGGGGGAGATGCGCTCGAGATTGCGGACGATCGACGCCGCGGCGGGCGCCAGCACCTCGGTCGGCGCGGTGTCGGCCCTGACGTTCCACGCGGCCGCGCACCGGCAGCTGCGGTATTTCTGGCCGCGGGTGGTCGGTGACACCGGTTGGCAACTGCTGGACAGCAAATTCGCCGTGGTCGCCCGGGCGGCCGGGCGCGCCCGGATCAACGCCGGCACCGACGACGTGCGCGACCTGGCCGGCGAGATCGAGTGGGCGAAAGCCTCGCTGATCGGGCCGGAGGAATATCCGGCCGCGGTGGCCGCCGCCGCGCGTGACATCCCGTTGGACGCCGCGCGGGTCGCCACCGTCTACGCCGCCTACGAGGCGCTGAAGGTGCGCGACGAGGCGGTGACGCTGCTCGACTTCGACGATCTGCTGTTGCACACCGCGGCCGCGATCGAGAACGACGCCGGCGTGGCCGAGGAATTCCGGGACCGCTACCGCTGCTTCGTCGTCGACGAATATCAGGACGTCACCCCGCTGCAGCAGCGGGTGCTGTCCGCGTGGCTCGGCGACCGGGACGACCTGACCGTGGTCGGCGACGCCAACCAGACCATTTACTCGTTCACCGGGGCCTCGCCGCGGTTCCTGCTCGACTTTTCCCGCCGGTTTCCCGACGCCACCGTGGTGCGCCTGGAGCGCGACTACCGCTCCACGCCGCAGGTGGTGTCGTTGGCCAACCAGGTGATCGCGGCGGCGCGCGGCCGTGTCGCGGGCAGCAAGCTGCACCTGGTGGGCCAGCGGCCGCCGGGTCCGGCGCCGTCGTTTCACGAGCATCCCGACGAACCGGCCGAGGCCGCCGCGGTCGCGGCCTCGATCAAACGACTCATCGAATCCGGCACCCCGCCGTCGGAGATCGCGGTGCTGTACCGGGTCAACGCGCAGTCGGAGATCTACGAGGAGGCGTTGACCGAGGCCGGCATCGCCTATCAGGTTCGCGGCGGCGAGGGATTCTTCAACCGCCAGGAAATCAAGCAGGCCCTGCTGGCGCTGGGCCGGGCCGCCGAGCGCGGCGCTGAGCATGGCCCAGCGGCCCCGCTGCCCGACGTGGTGCGCGCGGTGCTGGAACCGCTGGGGCTGACGGCCGAGGAGCCGGTCGGCGCCCGGGCGCGGGAGCGCTGGGAGGCTCTGACCGCGCTGGCCGAGCTGGTCGACGACGAGGTGGCTCAGCGCCCGCAGCTCGATTTCCCCGGGCTGATGGCCGAGCTGCGGATGCGGGCGGATGCCCGGCACCCACCGGTGGTGCAGGGTGTCGCGCTGGCGTCGCTGCACGCCGCCAAGGGGCTCGAGTGGGACGCGGTGTTCCTGGTCGGGCTGGCCGACGGCACGCTACCCATCTCGCACGCGTTGGCGCACGGCGCCGAGAGCGAAGCGGTGGAGGAGGAGCGCCGGCTGCTCTACGTCGGGATCACCAGGGCCCGAACGCATCTGTCGCTCAGCTGGGCGCTGGCCCGCAGCCCGGGTGGGCGCCAGGGCCGCAGGCCGTCGCGGTTCCTCAACGGCATCGCGCCGCAGGCCCGGGCTGATGCGGCGCCGGGCAAGTCCCGGCGCAGCCGTGGCACCGCGACCCGCTGCCGGATCTGCAACAACAACCTGACCACCCCGGCGGCCGTCATGTTGCGGCGCTGCGAAACCTGCGCCGCCGACATCGACGAGGACCTGCTGCTGCGGCTCAAGGCTTGGCGGCTGGACGTCGCCAAGGAGCAGAAGGTGCCCGCCTACGTCGTCTTCACCGACAACACGCTGATCGCCATCGCCGAGCTGCGGCCCGGCGACCAGGAGGCGCTGATCGCGATTCCCGGCATCGGCGCACGCAAGCTGGAGCAGTACGGTCCCGACGTGTTGGAACTGGTCCGCGGCCGCTGACCGGTAAACGCGCTGGTCAGAAAATCGGTTGTGGTCATCGGCGGCCACCGTTTACCCTCGAAACCGCAACTCGGCACTACGGAGAAGGAGGGTGGCCCCGATGATCAACGACGCGTTCGGCGTAGGCGTGGCCCGCGCGACCCGCCCTGTCCTGGCCGCGGGTACCGCCCATGCCGCGCACGCCGCCTCGGCGGCCGCGCGTAAGCATCGCGCCGCCGCCGCGACCGACGCGTCCGTAGATGTCGGGGGGCCGCCGAAGGCAAGGTAAGCACCAGCCCGGTTTTCTCCCAGATGGCCACGGACCCGAAGTCACCAGGATCCGTGGCCATAGTTGTAGGTCGGCAACTCTTCGACCTGGTCCGGATCACTGCCAAAGACAGCAACCAGATCAGGAAGTAGGTGGTAGGACATGTCGGCACCGACAGTCCCCAGACAGGCCCTGCCGTGTCACGTCGGTGATCCGGACCTGTGGTTCGCCGACACCCCGGCCGATCTCGAGCGGGCCAAGACGCTGTGCGCCGGCTGCCCGGTCCGGCGGCAGTGTCTGGCCGCCGCCTTGGAACGGGCCGAGCCCTGGGGCGTGTGGGGCGGCGAAATCATCGACCGCGGCTCGGTCTTGAGCTTCAAACGGCCGCGCGGACGCCCCCGCAAGGACGGCCGGCAAGACGGAGCCGCCGCCTAAGACGAGACGATGGCCTCATCGGGTTCGGCGAAGCCAGGGACCAGTTCTTCGGACAGCGCCTTGATCGGCACGTGTGCGTCCAGCTGACACAGGATCGCCGACACCGACAGGATCACCCGCATCGGGATAACCAGTTTGGGCGGCAGATCCATCTGCCGGGCCGTGCGGATCTGCGACACCGACCGATCGATTTCGATGGCGGACATCTTCTGCAGCCACTTACGGGTGTAGTGGAACACCTCGACCTCGACCGGTTCGACGTACTGGCGCAGCATGTCGTCGATGTCGCGCACCGACACCTGCTGGCCCTTCTGGATGAAGCCGGCCTTCTCCATCGTCGGCAACAGCAGGTCGTAGTTCTTGTCGCGGGCCAGCCGGATGCTCATCCCGAGCTCGATCGGCAAGCCATCGGGCAGCGCGGCTACGGCGCCGAAGTCGATCACACCCATCCGGCCGTCGGGTAGCAGCATGAAGTTTCCCGGGTGGGCGTCGCCGTGCAGCATGCCCAGCCGGCGGGGTGCATCGAAGGTGAGCTCGAGCAGCCTGGTCCCCATCAGGTCGCGCTGTTCGGTGGTGCCGTGCCGGATGATCTCGGCCATCGGGGTGCCCTGCATCCACTCCTGGACCACGACTTTCGGTGCGCTGGCCACGATGCGTGGCACCGCGAAGTGCGGATCGTTGTCGTAGGCCTTGGCGAAGGCGCGCTGGTTCTCGGCCTCCAGCCGGTAGTCCAGCTCCATCTCGGTGCGCTCGATCAGCTCGTCGACCACGCCCTCCACGTCGGCGCCGGGCGCGAGCTGCTTGAACACGCTCACCAGGCGCTGCATGGTCTTGAGGTCGGCCCGCAGCGCCTCGTCGGCACCCGGGTACTGGATCTTGACCGCCACCTCGCGGCCGTCGGCCCAGACGCCCTTGTGCACCTGGCCGATGCTGGCCGAGGCCACCGGGGTGTCGTCGAAAGACCTGAACCGTTCGCGCCACTTGGTGCCCAGCTGGGCGTCGAGCACCCGGTGCACCTTGGCGGCGGGCAGCGGCGGGGCGTCCTTCTGCAGCTTGGTCAGCGCCTCGCGGTACGGCTCGCCGAACTCCTCGGGAACCGCGGCCTCCAGCACCGACAGCGCCTGGCCCACCTTCATCGCGCCGCCCTTGAGCTCGCCGAGGACGGTGAACAATTGGTGGGCGGCCTTTTCCAGAAGCTCGGCCTGAACCTCGTCCCTGGACTTTCCGGTCAGCCGTTTACCGAATCCGAGCGCCGCCCGGCCCGCGAATCCGACCGGGATGCTGGCCAGCTTCGCGTTCCGCGCCGCCCGGCCCCGTTTGATGTCTGCCACGTACCCCATCATCCACGATGGTCGGCGGGATGTAGAGAGATGTCGACAACGCTCGTTGTCAGGCTAATTAACGGCCTGGTCAACCGGTATCGACCGTCGATGTGGCCTTCACAACATGTCGTCGACTCGCGCCGCCGGCCGGCGCTGACCCCGGAAGCGCACGGGTTTTCAGCAGGCGCACAGCGGGTGCCTGGCCCACCGCCGCGTGACGAGCGCGCCCGAGCGCAGATCGAATTCCAGCGTCGCGTTCAGGGTCTGCGGCGGCCCGGGGTCGGCTGCCGCCTCCTGCTCGTGCACGGCCGCGATCACCCGGTTCACCTGGCTGAGTGCCAGCGCCGCCGTCCCCAGCACGGTGGCCCGATCGGCGACCCCGACGGTTTCGCGCAGCTGCGCACAGATGACCGGCCAGGCCGGGTCGCGGTCCCGCCGGTGCAGGTCGGCGCAGCCCAGGCAGCTAGTACACTCTTAGGAGGGTTTACTTTGGCCAAGGGGTTCGGTTGGCGGAACGCGCAGTGTTGTACGCACGAATCAGCGTGGACAAGACCGGCGAGGAGATCGGCGTCAACCGCCAGCTCCATGACATGCGTGCTTTGGCGCAGGCACGTGGTTACGAGATCACGGCCGAGATCGTCGAGAACGACGTCACCGCCAGCAAGGGTTTGCGTAGGCCCGGATATGAGCAGGTATGGGAGCTGGTCCGCTCCGAGCGGGTCGACCACGTCATCGCCTGGCAATCCTCGCGGCTGATGCGGTCTCGGAAAGACCGCGCCGAGGTGATCAATACGTTCGGAAAGCACAACGTCGACGTCATCGCGGTCAAGGGGCTGTCGCTGGACCTGAGGTCCGCTTATGGGCGGGGTTTGGCCGACATGGTGACCGCTTTCGACTCCATGGAGGGGGAGGTGAAGGCCGAACGGGTCTCGGCGGCCATTGCCGATCTCGCCCGTCGGGGTAAGGCGTGGGGCTACTGCCCGTACGGCTGGGACCGAGTTGGCCGCGGTATCCACGCGCAGCAGATCGTCAACGAGCACGAGGCAGCCGTCGTGCGCGAATTGGTGGACCGGCTGCTGGCGGGGGAATCACTCAATGAGCTCTACCGCGACATGAACGCTCGCGATGAACCGGCGCCCGGTTACGCCCAGTGGATGAAGATCCCCGCCGACGCGCGAGAGCAGCGGGAGGCCAAGGGCCGAAAGCAACCGACTCGGAGGTGGGCCAAGTCCACCGTGCGGACCCTGGTGGTCCGGGATGCCAACGCGGCCATCCGCCGTTTCCGTAAGCGTGACAACGGTGGCACCGAAATGCCCGGGGACTGGGATCCGATTGTCGAGCGGGCGAAGCACGATCGCCTCGTGGCCCTGCTGTCGGCGCCGGAGCGGCGAAGTCACAGCGGACGGCGCCCCGGCGCCCGCAAGCACCTGCTGACCCACGGCGTCGGCAAGTGCGGTGTTTGCGGGGGCATGCTGCGGGTTGCCCGGCGTAACGGCCGTCGCGATCAGACCCTGATCTACATGTGCGCCGGATCGAGCGGGTGTACTGGTCGTGTCCTGGCCGGGGTGGACGATCTGGTGGCGAGGGTGGTCGTCGGGAGGCTGGCGAAGCCCGACGCACTGGACTGGCTGCTCGGGGATGATGAGCGCGCGCGCCGACTATCGGACCGGTGCGATCAGCTACAGCAACGCCTCGACGAGGCAGCCGACTCGCAGGCCGATGGCAAGATCACCATTCGCCAGCTCGAGCGCATCACGGCCAGGCTGGCACCTGAACTGGAGGGCACCCGCCGCGAGCGTGACGCCGCGGTCCAATCCCTGGACATCGAGGTGTTGCGAAAGCTGGCGGGACCGACGGCGGCCGAGAACTGGGACGCCATGTCGGTATCCACTCGGCGGGCCGTATTGGAGACGCTGGGCATGGAGGTGATCCTCATGCCCCGAGAGAAACACGGGCCGGGTTTCGAACCGGAAACGGTGAGGGTGACTTGGCGAACCCTGGGTGAGGAGTGATGCACGCGTTCCACCGGCTCTTCCTCACCGAATTCCTGATCAAGGCGCGCTGCGACCGCTGCTACAAAAAGGTTGCTGTGTACGAGTACGACCCCGGATGCCCCGGGTGTCAGGCCAGCGGGGGTAGGTGGGTGAAGGAGGGCCGGTGCCCGTGCGGACCGCCCACGCTCCCGGCGGGCAGCGAACTCGAACAACTGACCACTAGGGCGCGCCGGAGAGGTCCGGGCATGTCCCTCGGAGAGGGATCGATCACCGTGCGGGTAACGTGCGGTCACCCCCCACCGCCCAGGTAGCATGGGGGCGACATCTTAAAAGCAAGCTCAGTCGGTTACGAGGTGCACGCGTGGCACCAACCGCAGGGTAGAGCGCCTGCAGACCAGAAAGGTCTGCATTGCCATGCCCAAAAAGGGGCTAAGCCCATCCGAACACGCCCGCCATGCGGCGATTGCCGAGTACGTAAAACTAATTCTGGCCGAAGCGCCCCCACTCACCGATGAGCAGCGGGTCAGGCTGTGCGAGCTACTCCGGCCCGTCCGGAGGTCCGTCTTTGAGGCGGCGTCGTGACGATGACGAACTCGAACATCCTCGGAGGTCACGCGGCGGCCCAACCTACGGCCCGTCCCGGCGGTGCTGACACCGCTCCCGCCGGAAAAGTCGCTCAGGTTTCTAACCCTCAGGCCGGAATGGCCGCTTGTGCGAGATGTGAGGCGCGCTGGGGAGGGGTGAAGACGGCGCACTGCGACGCCTGCCACGAAACCTTCACGGTCGTCGCCGCATTCGACAAGCACCGCGCGGGCCCCCATACCGACCGCGGTCGACGCTGCCTCGACCCGGCCGCCGTCGGACTCGTCGACGCGGGGCGCGCTTACCGCTGCTGGGGCCACCCCGGCCGCGACCACGACGAGGCCGCGTCATGACCGAACGCAATGCGCGGCACGATGCCGAGGCGACAGGGCCGGCTGGGACCGCCGCGGGCGACGTGCTCGGCTATGGGTGCGCGGCTCAGCTCTATCGAGATGCTGGCTGGTTGGGTGTGCTGCCGCTGCCGCCACGGGAGAAGGTACCTCACCTCGCGGGCTTCACCGGCAACGACGGCGCGTGGCCCACCGACGAGCAGATCGCCGCGTGGTGCACCGACCAGCCCGCCGACGCGAACCTGATGCTGCGGGTCAACTACGGCGTGGTCGGCGTCGACGTGGATGCCTACGACGGCAAGACCGGCGGCCGCACCCTCGAAGAGGCGGAACGATGCTGGGGCGCCTTGCCTCCCACCTACCGCAGTAGCTCTCGCGGTGGGGATGCCGTCAGCGGCATCCGCGTCTACCGTGTGCCCGAGGGCGTGCGGTTTCGGGGTGTCGTCAAATTCGGCGACCTGGGCATCGGCGACGTCGAGACCGTTCAGCCGCACCACCGCCACATCACGGCGTGGCCCTCCGTTCACCCCACTGGGGGCCGCTACCGCTGGTACGGGCCTGAGGGAGTAATGCTCCACGAGGGGCAGGTGCCCCGGGTCGGGGATCTGCCCGAGCTACCACCAGCGTGGATCGAGCACCTCAGCCGGGACGCGGCGCGCGACGAGGCCTTCGACGGCTCAGCGCCCAACCGCACCCAGGCGCAGCGGAAGAGGATCAACGAGGAGCTGTACCAGCGGCTGATCGCCCTGCCTGACGACGGAGCACCGCCGGACCGCGTCGTCGCGGCACGGCTCGACCGCGCGATGACCGACCTGACCAACGGCACCGGCAACCGGTATGACACCACCCGCGACCATGTCGCCGCGCTGATGAGGCTGCACGCCGCGGGCCGGGCCGGGGTGCCCGGCGCCCTGGGCCAGCTGCACGTGGCTTACGTCCTGGAGGTCGGCGACGCGCGCCCCCACCCGGTGGCCGAGGCCGAGTTCCTGCGCTCCGTCGAGGGCGCCGCAGCCCTGGTCGCCGCGTCCTCGGCCAAGGTCGCCGAACGCGCCGACGGCGACGTGGGTCCTGGCGACGCGTGGACCTTCACCGACGGGGCCTCGTTCGTGCTCGACGTGCCCGACGAGATCCCAGCGCTGTGGGGCACCGGCCAGCGCGTGCTGTGGCCGGAGGGCGAGTCGCTGATGATCTGCGGATTGCCGGGCGTGGGCAAGACCACGCTGGCCGGGATGCTGGTGAGCGCCCAGCTCGGCGGCATCGGGGATCTCGGGGACCAAGTGCTGGGCCTGCCGGTGGCCCCGGTGTCCGGCAAGATCCTCTACCTGGCGATGGACCGTCCCCAACAGATCGCCAGGTCGTTGCACCGGCAGTTCGACGATCGCCATCGCGACGCGCTGCGCGAGCGGCTGGTGGTCTGGAAAGGCCCGCCGCCCGCCGACATCGCCGCCGACCCGCCGCTGTTGGCCCGGCTGGCCGAGCGTGCCGGTGCCAGCGTCGTGTATCTCGATTCGCTCAAGGACGCCGCCACGGGCCTGGCCGACGACGCCGTCGGTGCCGGATACAACCGGGCCCGGCAGCTCCTGCTGAACCGCGACGTCCAGCTGGTCGAGCTTCACCACACCACCAAGAAGCCCAGCGGCGGCGTGGCCGACGTCTTCGGTTCGGTGTGGCTGTCCAGCGGAGCGGGCTCGATCATCATGCTGACCGGCCAGCCGGGCGACCCCCTCGTCGGATTCCGACACGTTAAGCAGCCCGCCGAGGAGGTCGGGCCGCTGATGCTCTCACACGACGAGGACAGCGGGACCGTGTCGATCCTGTCGAGCACCGACCCGGTCGCGCTTGCCAAGGAGGCCGGTGACGAGGGCATAACCGTGAGGGCAGTGGCCGCGGTGATGTTCGACAACCTCACCCCGGACAAGAACGAGATCGAGAAGGCCCGCCGCAAGCTGAACAAGCTGACGCGCGCAGGCAGCCTCGAGTGCATCCCGGGCACAACCGGAGGCTCCGAAGGCGGCATCGCGACGAGGTGGGTGGCGACATGACTCCGTTCACGCGCCGATCACGGTCCTTGCAAAACCGCGGGTAAAGCGTTCACGCGCGCTGTCGATCACGAAGACGTTCACGAAGCGACCACGTCCGTTCACGGTCCCGCTAGAGCCGCAGGTCAAGCGATCACGCACCGATCACGGAAAGCAATCACGACAACCGTTCACGTTCCCCACTGCCCCTTTAGGGGCAGGGGAACGAACGGGACCAAAAAACAAAAGGAGCGCATTGATCCAGAGTTCCGCGCCGCGGCCCGCCTACGCCGGGCGGGTCTCCATCGCTACGGGGCTCGGCGACACCCCGTAGGCACCTCGGTGGCGCCCGTCAGGTTCTACGCGCCGAACAGGTCCGCGGACCACGCGGCGATGGTCGGCTCGAACCGCTCGGGAACGTACGACTCCGCGGGGCGAGCGCCTCCCGGCGGGCGCGACGCCGCCTCGAATAGGCACACCGCGCATTCGACCATGTTCAGCGAGACCGCGAGGGCGTCGGCGATCAAAGTGAACACCGTGCCGCCGCGGGCGTACTCCGTCATCCACTTGTAGCCGTGGATGAAGCTGGAGCCGTAGGAGTAGAACGACCGCGCGGCCCCTTCCAGTGGGTTGGCGGCGATCTCCCCGGTGTCATGCGCCGGAACGTGGGCATCGACCCACTGCGCGGACGACCTGATCATCGCGGTGAAGGACGGCGTCTTGGCGAAGGCGTACGCAGCCTTCGCGTTGTCGAGCATGTCGTTGTACTTGCGCCGGTGTTCGGCGTTCGCGTTGCGGAGCTGCTGCGGATAGGGGGTGCGGCGGTTGTCCTCGTCCCATTCGGAGATCACGAGGAACCGGCGTCGTTGTTCCAGTTGCTCCATCTCCTCGGACATGCACCGGTCTCGGCGAACCGCGCGGTCGGCGTCGCCGAGCAGCCAGATGGTCAGGGCCGCGGACTCCATCGCCACCCGGCACAGCTGCAGGACCTCGGCCACGTGGGGTTGCCGGTGCGTTCGGCGGCGCGCGACCAGCACCCCGGTGGTGTTCAGGCTCTCGGCCGCGCTCATCGCCGGGAACATCGCGTGTTCGGTGACGGGGTGCGGTCCCGCCAACGTCAACGGGTACGCCGCGGCGAAGGCGGCGTCGTCGTGGGCGAGTGGGCTCCCGGGTTCGGCGTGGTGCGGGTGCAGGCCCCACTGGTACAGGTCGCCGCAGCGCCGCCCGCGCTCGTCGATGCGCGTGAGGACGCCCCTGTTCGCGAGGTTGAACAGCGCCTCGGCTTGTTCGGCGGTCAGTCCCAGGTTGGGGATAGCCGTAGGGCGAGGCTAGGCGGCGGGTGTGACAGGTCGCCTGCGATCAACGGTCACCCGTACGCGGTGCACCGCCGAACCTAGGCCTTCCAGCGAGATACCGGCGGGAGATCGGCAGGGGCGGCGCGGCGATAGGCGAAGGCACGCTCGGAGCCAGGTGGTCGGGATTACTCATGTGCACCAGGCATTTTCGGTACTCGTGGCGACCTCGCCGCTGCCAGGACCATGACCAGCCTTTGTTGGCGTCGCGTCGGAAGGCCGACCCTTTGGCCAATTCGGCCTGCGTCGACTCAGTCATCGTGGCGGCCTTCCTCGCTGCGTGGTCATCATCATTGTCGCCTATGCCATGTGCGACCGGGCTTGAGCCGGGCCACCGGCTCGTAACGCGCGACGTCTCTCATCGCCCGACCCGCGAGCCCCAAGCCCGCCGGGATTACATACCGGGCTCGGCGTCGAACCAGTCGTCAACCGTCCAGGTCCTCGAGCTCACCGTCACGGTTGCGTTCGAGCTCGCGGTTCGGCGGTGGCTCAGAGATCGTGCAACGAGCTCGATCTCTAGCCTCTCGGGTGCACTAGGACCGGCCACGACGGTCAAGGTGAGGGCGCGTGACCACTCCCCAGGGCGGAGGTCGCCAATGTCCCAGGTCACTTCGAACGTGTTGTCCTTCTCCACCACGGATGCGCCATCGCGGCTGAAGTCGTAGTCGTGAAAGTTATCGAGCACTTGTGGCGCGAGGTTGCCCACCCATTTGTCGAGTGGGTCGGGCCACTTTGGCATCTGCCGCGGCAACGGATAGGCCGCCGGTGGCGCGCCGTATACCAGCACACTGCTCTGGGGGACGGTCGCGGTGAGCTTTACGCCCGTGACCGAATTGTCGGTCTCGTTGCCGACGGCAAAAGTGACCTTGTTGTCATCAGACTGAACGACGCCCCGCAGTAGGTGGTCGATTAGGCCGGTCCTGAGTTGAGCGAGGTGGTCCTCCACGCGGCGCTCGAACTCTTCGGCGTCTTCCGGCTTGTACGTGTTTCTCAACAGACCGCCCGCGCCTATCGAACTCGCGCTGAGGCTGCTGGCCAAGCCCGCGAGACTGCCCAGCTGAGAGAAGGGAGACGTCTCGCTGCTCGCCGGTGGGGGCGCAGGCGGCGTCGGTTGCCCGCTGTTAGCGCGGATGTGGGCCTCATGTCGCCGCAGCCAGTCCTCGATCTCCTCGGAGTCGGCGCTCAGCCGGGTGAGCGGTTCAGCCTGCGTGTCGAATCTCAGGTCCAACTCGGGCTCACGCTGCCCTTCTAGGAGGCGCCCCTGCAACATCGCGATAACCTTCGGTCCCGCTGGCTCTGTTTGTGCCGCCCCGCGGTGGAACACGGTGCCCGCGTAGTACTTGTCGTACGTCTTCTGCAACGTGTGGATCGGGTCACCGCTCCGGGGAGCCTCGATCACGATCACCAGCACGGTGACGCCCACCAACTCGACATAGTGCAACGACCAGCGCACGCCGTCCACATATGTCTTCAGCCCCTGGCTGAGGCTCGCATGGTCGATGTTGGCCACGCCCGCAGCGCTGCCCGGCTCCACGCCGACGACCATGTACGACACGCCCTCGCACGCACGTTGTGCTTCAGCAACCGATCGGTTGGCGAACCCGAGGACGGCCTTCGCCACCGCGAACCGGCCCTCGACGACGCCGAGATTCAGGCTGCTCTTCCACTCAAGCCAGTTCGTCTCCTGCGCGGTCGGCGGCGAGCTGTGGATGGCCTCCACCAGCCCCAGCAGCTCCTCGTCGGTACGCAGGGCGCGGGTCGTGCCGATGTCGCTCAAGCTCATGGTGGACGCAGCTTACGCCGGGGTACCGACAGATCGGGTCCACCGAAATTGCACCTAGTACGTCGTCGCCGCTGGCTACGATCCCGGCATGGACTCGGTGGACAAGGCGACGGTCGTCTCGGCGATACGGCGCCTCGCTGAGGAGAACGGCGGCGTGCCAGTTGGCAAGGAACGATTCGTCGCAGAGACCGGGTTCCCCGACTACCTGTTCCAGGGGCGGTTGTGGCTCACGTGGAGCGACGCCGTGCGCGAAGCGGGGTATGAACCCAACGCCTTCGGGCTCGCCCGCCTTGAGGACGATCACCTACTACGGCAGTTGGCCGAGCTGACCCGCAAGCTGGGCCGCTTCCCCACCAAGGCCCATATACGGATGGAGGGCCGTCTCACCCCTGCGCTATCCAGTGCGACGACCTTTGCAAAACGCCTAGGCACCCGGGCAAAACAGATCGACCGGCTCCGCGACTTCACTGAACACACGCCCGAGTTTTCCGATGTCGCCGCTCTGCTCCCCGCCGTGGCGGACGAACCAGCGGTGCTCGACGAGGCCGAGGATCCTGACACACAGCAGCCAGTGCCGGGATACGTCTACCTAGTTAGGTCGGGTAAGTATCACAAGGTCGGTCGGTCGAACTCTCACGGGCGACGCGCCTACGAGATCGGGCTACAGCTCCCCGAGAAGCTGGAAGTTGTGCACACCATCGAGACCGACGACGCCGTGGGGATCGAACGCTACTGGCACGAGCGATTCAAAGACCGGCGCCGAAACGGTGAATGGTTCCTGCTGACCAAGGCGGACATCGCAGCCTTCAAGCGCCGCCGCTCGTTCATGTAGCTAACCGGCATCTTCGGCATCGTCTCCGGCGTCGGCGTCGGCTGCGCGGCCCTCATTGAACAGCTCGGCCTCCACGGCCTCGGGATCGTCGGGGTTTCACCTGCTGGCAGTAGGTCAGATAACGCTCGTAGAGGCTGCTGGGCCAGTCAGAGTCGCCAGCCTTTGGGCCGAACACTTCTCGGCCCCGAAGCGCCGGGGCCACCCGCTTGTCGAGGATCAGCGGGCGCAATCCCGTGACCGCGGGATTCTGGTAGCCGATGAAGAACAGGAACTTGGTGAAGTAGGCCGGGCCCATGAACTTGGTCTGCGCCCGCCCGCCCGCCAGCATCGACCCGTAAGCCCGCGACGGCGCCGCCCTCGACCAGGATCGACGCCGCCAATCGCAGGTTGCTCTCCACGGTGTCGACGTTGGCGGTGAAGGCGCGTACCAGCCAACCTATAGAGTAGGCGTTCTTCCCGAGCCCCCACACGTAGGCGGCCGCGGCGGTGTGCAGCTCGCGGTGGTCGGATTCGGTGGCGGCGATGGCGAACACGTCGCTGCGCGACACCCAGCGGTAGTTGTCCTTGTCCGGCTCGGGCTGGCCGCGCTGCGGGGGCCAGAAGTGGGCCAGCTCGCCGGTGAAGTACCGCGTCCACCACGCCGACCGATACTTGGCCCAGTTGTCGTAAGGCCTCTCTTCTGCCGCGTCCGTCATGGCCAGCAGTATGCAAGACCGCACTGACGTCGGAGAGGCCCGAGGGAGTTCAGGCGGCGCTGTCGGCGTTGAGGTAGCGGTACAGCGTCGTCCGGCTCACCCCGAGGTACTTCGCGATCGCCTTGCCCGTGTGGCCGTCGGCCTTCATCCGTCTCGCGGTGGCAATGTGCAGTGGGTCGTCCACCTTCCTGGGGCGCCCGAACCGTGTGCCGCTTGCGCGAGACGCCGCTCGCTTGAGCGCAGTCCGCTCGATGGTGAGTTCGCGCTCGTACTCGGCGAGCGACCCGAGCACGCCGATCATCATGCGCCCCGCGGGGGTCGAAGAGTCTATGCCGTCGGTGATGGAGACGAGGGTGACGCCCTGCTCGGTCAGGGCCCTGACCGTCTCTAGGACGTGCAGCGTGTTGCGCCCCAGGCGGTCGAGCTTCCACACCACGACGGTGTCGCCCTCGCGCACGTAGGCCATGAGATCGGCCAGCCCCGGGCGATCGTCGCGGGCACCGGACATCGTGTCGGAGAAGGTCTTGGCGACCCCGGCTTTCGCCAGGGCTTGCTGCTGCTGGTCGAGGGTCTGGGCGACGGTGCTCACCCTGACGTATCCGATTCGTTGTCCCGGGTTGGTCGTCCCCGGCGCTGCCTGTTGCATAAAGCGAGCAACACGGCATATGTAGCAGGTATTTCTGGTGCAAACATATGTAACACCGCCACCTGCGAGTACCTCGTCGGCGAAGCCGCTGCCGCACGCGCTGCATATGTGGTCTATTTCGACACACCAAGCTGCTTTGCAGCGGTTATCGGGACGAATGGTCGCGTGACTTCGCTACGCGGGTACTTTGGCGGCAATCTGATGCGCGATGTTGACCGCGGCGTCGGCCTGAGAGTCGGACTGGCTTTTGCTGCACGCGTTGACGTCGATGACGACGTTGTTGGCCACCGTCAGCGCCCGCTGGCAGCGATCCCAGCGGTAAGGCGGGGCAATGTTTGTGGTGGTGCTGAGGATGCCGTTGGTGTTGGAGACCGGTCCCACGGTCCACACCTGAGCGGGTTTGCCAGCGCGGACGTTGAGGGTGAGCTGCCGGTTGGAGCATGCGAGCCAGCTTTGGGTAGACGCGGTGAAGAACGCCTCCGCGTCATGAGCGGAGGAAAACAACACCACGTCCTGATGGACGGCGTGAACGAAATCGGCGAACTCTGCGGGCTCGTGCAGCCACTTTCCGAGATAGCCGCTAAACCCGCTGGCGGCATAGGCGGGGGCCTGCGCCGACCAGATCAAGGGTAGGCAGGCCTTGTCCGCCTTGTCCGCGGCGAAATTGCTGGGGTCATCCATAGTGGTGTAGGTTCCCGCGACCGTCATTCCGGTGGCGCCCATCGCGGTATTGATTTGGTCGGGGCTGAGCAGCAGCCCGTCCAGTGCGGCCGCGGCGACAGGAGGTGCGGTGGTCGGGGTGGTGGTCGGCGCGGTGGTGGTGCTGGTGGTGGGGAGCTGCGCGATGGTGGAGGGCTGGCGCCGGAGGTACCCGGTGATACCGACGGCGGCCAGGAGCGCCACGGCAACGACGGCGACGACCGCGACCCAAGGCCGCTTCCATCGCTTCCCAGGATTGACTAGGCCGTCGTGTCGATTAGCGGCGCCCGCTGTGGGGCGAGGCCTGGGTGCTCGTGCGGTCGGAGCCAAAAGTGTTGGCGGACCGTCCGAATTGATCTGTTCGCTAAAGGCGCGGGCGAAGTCAGAGCACCGTTTGAATCGGTCTTCGGGCCGCTTGGCGAGCCCGATGGCGAGCACCTGGTCGAATTTGGCGAGTGCCGGTCGGCGGTCCGCTAACGCGGGTGGCGGCACATTGAGGTGGTGGCTGATGACGACCGCGGGGTTGGAACTCGGGAACAATTGCGAACCCGCCAAGAGGTGAAATGCCGTGGCCGCCAACGAGTACTGATCAGCTCGGCCATCGACGTCTTCGCCCAGGAGCTGTTCGGGAGCGCAGTAAGCAACGGTACCCACGGTCATGTTGGTCTTCGTCAGCCCGCTGATGTCGTTGACGTTGCGGGCTATCCCGAAGTCGGTCAGGAGGATTCGCTGTCCGTCCTCGTCGTCGGGGTGGGTGATCATGATGTTCGCTGGCTTCACATCACGGTGCAGGAGATCCTGCTTGTGTGCGTAATCCAGCGCGCTGGCGACGGCGGTGACAATGCGAGCGACTTCCTCGACCGGCATCCCGGCCGGGTAGCGATCGGCCATGAGCCGGGCCGCGTCGAGCCCGTCGACGAAGTCCATCGAAATCCACAGCCGACCGTCCTCCTCCCCGCGGTCGTGCACGCCGACGATGTGGGGATGCCAGAGCGTCGAAGCAAGGTCGGCCTCCCGGTTGAATCGGGAACGAAATTCGGCGTCCCCGGACCACTCGTGGGGAAGGAGCTTCAATGCGTCGCGACGCGGCAACCGTGGGTGTTGAGCGAGATACACCTCACCCATCCCGCCGGACCCCAGCAGGCGAATGATCGTGTACCCGGCGAAGGTCTGCCCGTTGGTCAACGGCAAAGCCTGGCTCATGCGCGCTTCGCGGTCAGGTGGATGACGACGGCGACGATGAAGAATACAGCCGCCAAACCGATGATCAGGCCCAGCTCATGATGGTAATTGTCCAACGCGACCGCACACGCTGCGAGCTCAGTGCGGGGAACTCCGTACTGGCTGCGGCAGTCGATGCCATCGACGGTGGTAACCGTCATCAAGAACCGCTCGCAGAACCAGACCACGGACGCGACACCGCCCAAAGCGAGGCACACGTTCCTGACGATCAGCGCACCAGTCGGCGTGCTCTTCGGGTTGGATTCGGCAGTCATCTCGCACTCCCTTGTCGTGACGCGGTGATCGTGGTGATCGCGATGGCCCAGAAAGGAGATCAGAACGGTGCAACGTTCTCGATGCTGACGAACATGCCGTGGCCGGTGCCGTCGTTGGTGAAGCGGGTGCCGTCGCCGTTGGGCAAGATCGTCCAGCCCTGCAGGCGATAGGTCTGGCCGTAGTTGAGGACGACGTCGTTCTGCGGGCTGGCGCTCCCGCCCGCAGCGAGGTTTCCGTTCATCCAGGAGAACGCCCCGCCCGCCGTCACGTTGGCGATGTCCCAGTGAAATCCCTCCCCGCCGCAGCGCAAGTAGGTTCCGGGAGGAGGGGGACACGGGGGCGGGGGATCAACGGGGGCCTGTGGGAAGCCCGGGAGGTACTGGCAACCAACCTTGTCGGCCTGGACATCGCAGCGCACCTTGCCCGATTCGGTCCTCACGTATTGCTCGGCGTGGGCGACCGGTACCCCAGCCATCGCCAGTGCGGCGACAACTGCGGCGACAATGGCGATCCGCTTCACGGTGCAGGGCCTAGCGAGCAAATGTCGGTGTCCGCACGAGACCAGGCACCGGAGTGTCATCATTGCGGGCACGGTTGGTGGAACCGGATGCATGCCGGTGGCATGGGCTGATCAGGGCCGATGCCGTCGCCGCTGTTCGGGTCGAACGTGGGCGGCGGATAGTACTGCCACGCCCCGCCCTGGCGCTGGTACCAGTCGCTCGAACCACCGCCGGGTTTGACACCACCGTTGTTGCACGTATGGGCACGGGCGGGCGCGGCGCTCAGTGCCGCGGTAGCGGTTGTGGCTGTTGCCAGAGCACCAACGACTCTGGTTAATGGATTCGTGATTTTCATTTGGACCATCGCGTTCTCGGGGTGGGTAGTCCGCACAGCTTGTCAATCCCCTAATGGGGGTTCTTAAATTGCAGATTGCCGTATTTCGGGCAGTAGTGGGTCGCTGAAAACCCCTCGAACATCGCTGCCCTATCCGATCGCAACCCCAGCTGAGAGACGAGAGCATCTGCGATGGCGTCCGGAGAATTTCCGCTATCGAGACCCTGGCACACCTGGTGGGCAATACGGATTAAGTCCGCGGGAGCCCCAGCGACCCCGACGTTGTTCGACTGCCGAACAAAGTCGTCGTCATTGCTGTCGGCGTGGGCCGTACCGACGGATAGCAACACCAGGGACACGGCCATGGCCGACGACGCCTTAATTAGCCTCACGGTCTTTCCTTTCCGAAATGGTGCGGGTTCCTATGGATGCACTACGCAGTCTTGGTGAAGCGGCCCTTCGTGGAAGCCTGTGAGCCCGGCACGGTCAAGGCAGCCTCGAGTGAGCGCGACGATGAGTAGATCGCCACGTTTTCCGAACGTGCTCATGATGCTGTTTTGATCCCATACCGCGCATTGTCCGCCGGGTAGAAAAGGCTGCTGTTGGCAATGACCGTTGAGGGCATTAACCCAGTTCTGGGGGAAGCAGCCCAATTTGAGGGCGTACATTCCGGTGGCGCCGCCCGGTTGCACAACCCAATAGTCAAGGCCTCGGCTATTGCAGTCTTGGTCGCCCTCCGAATAATTCCGCAGCCACGGACCGTCCCAGTAGGGCTGTGCTGTTGAGCTTGGTGCTGACGTCGGAGCGTAGGTCGTCGGGGGCGGTTGTGCGGCTAGCCCAGGATTCGCAGGCGCGGGTGTGGCCTCGACACCTGGATCAGATTGGCCGGTCACCGGGGTGTCCCAGCGGCAGTACTGCTGGTAATAAAGCACAAGGGGATCCGCAGTCGGTGGAACATCCCACGAAATGGGCGCAATTCGGATGGTGGGCCTGAAGTCGCCGTTTCCTAGCAATTCTGATTGCCCCGTGAGGTCAACGACAAATTGTGCGACGTTGCCATCGGTTCGCACCGACGTCAGCAAATTCGAAGGGTTATGCCTTGCTCTCGGGTCATGGTTCAGGCCCTTTTGAAGGTCCTCCATGCTCTGATCCATCTGTCCTGCAACCCATTCCGCCGGGCCAGGGTCGGGGGGTGACGAAAAAATCGTGATGCTGCCTTTGTGCCCATTCGAGCCCATCAGTTCGATCACGTACCCCATTCTCTGGGGCTTTGGCGGCTGACCAAACTCGACGGAAAGTGCCACCAGTTGGTCGCTTGGATGGGTTAAACTCGCCTGCTTCGCCCGGGCCATATCCGGTGGATACGTATTGACGATCCCAGGTGGAGGCGGATTCGGCTCGGGTGGCATATCCGGAGGCGACGTATCAACTGCGCAGCCCATCGTGTGCGGAAATGCAGACCATCTGTAATTATGGGTCGCGCAACCCGCCGACCAGGCGATCATGATAACGGCAGCGATGATGCCGATCGCCTTATAGGTTGATGATTTCATTCGGGGTAATTCTCGGATCGGGCTTCAGTTCCACAACCCTGGGCAAAATCGGGGATCGACGCTGTTGCACGGCGGGAAGTGTCCGTTGGGCGGTGGCGGTGGATCTGGTGGATAGCACCCCATGTGGTACGGCCAGGTGGGGTCCGGTTTCGCCACCCAGTTCGCAGGGCATCCCTGCGGCGCCTGCGGTGCCCCGACCAACGACAACGCGACAGCTGCCGCAGCGATGGTGCTCAGCATCATTTGCCCTCCGATTCTTCGAGGTCACGGCGTCCGGGCCGGGCGGGAGCCAGAATATCCCAACTTGGGATATTCAGAGGCGCGAATGTGCGCTGTCCGGGTGGAGAAATCCATCTACTCGGTGGAATACCAGCAGCTGTGTGCGTTGCTGCGGGAGTTGCGCCGGGAAGCTGGACTCACCCAGGTCGACGTCGCCGAGCGGCTCGACGTCCCCCAATCGTTCGTTAGCAAGTACGAGTCGGGCGAACGCCGACTGGACGTCATCGAGCTCCGCCACGTCGCCGCGGCCATCGGCACAACGCTCCAGGCCATTATCGAACGTCTGGACTAAGGCTGCCGCCCGCCTCCGGACTTTTCAATTTGCTTCGGGTTGGAACATTGGTTCGCTACCGTCTCAGCCGTGAAGCGGATCGACCGCCGCGGCCGCCAAGTGGCCGCCCTGTTTGGTGTCCTGCTGTTCTTCCTGGCCCTCGGCATGGGCGGCAGCCCCGCCCGCGCGGTGACGGACGAGGCTAACTTCGTGGCCGCCACCAGGGCCGACGGGATGGCCGGTACCGACCACGACCTCGTCGCCAACGGGAAATGGGTCTGCGATCGCTTCTTCGCGAGCGACTGGAACGACGACCAGATCGCCGCCAAGTTCCGCGAGACCAATCAGGTCGACGTCGCCCAGTCCCTGCGCTTCGTCGCCGACTCCGTGAAGTTCTTGTGCCCCCAGTTCACAGCCCGGGAGCACGCCCCCGCGGGAGGGGAGATGCACCAGGGAGGAACGGTCTGACGATGACCGGACAAGCCCCCTTTTCCGGCGACGTGGCGAGATGCGGCTAGCGGCTCAAAGGGCAGCGACAGTGACCGCGAGCACCATCCGCCTCACGGCTCAGAGCCGAACGGACAAAACACCCTTGCCCCGGTCACCCGTCTCGATACCATTAATCACGGCCAAGAGATTCGCCCGCACGCCTCCGAACGTGGGCGAACGGCAACCGCGCCACCCGGCACGGTGCCCTTCGGAGAAGGCCCGGGCTGGCAGGGAACGCTGCCGGTCAAGACGGGAGCACCAACCATGGACGAAGAGCCGTACCGCCACTACTGGCGCGTGATGTACCCCCAATTCGCCGACCCTGGTTCGACGGCGCACTGGTACGGAAAGTGGAAGACGTCCGAGATGTGCATGGGCTTGTTCGCCAAACGCCAGCAGGCCCGGCACGAGTGGCTCGCGACCGGCCCACGTCGGGGGCGCAAAGAGGCCCACGTGACCGCGGTCGTCACCCACCACGCGTCGCCGGTGCGGGCGCAGACGGTGAGGGTATGCCTCAGCTGCCTATGGGTTTCGCGGAACCTCGGCGAAGGGCACCCCTAAGACCGGTGGTTAGCTCCTGACCGGCGCGGTTACCGGTGCGCGTTGTCTGGCTTTGTGCTAAACGGGCTGACTTAGATGCGTGGTACTTGCTGGCCGGATATTTGAAAAAGGTTTGATAACCGCGCGTGCTTTGTCGACGCAAAACCCCACGCCACACGCCTAATTGTCCGATTTCCGGTGCCTAAATGCCGTTCCCGGAGTTCGCACCTGCACTTGATTTGCGCTTTAAAGGCCGTGTCCCGTCTGACTCCCATGCGACTTGTCGAGTCAGCTCACGGCGCTCGTCCAGCAGGGCGTCCGCCACGTCTACCGACGGCAGAGGACCACCCCGCTCCTGCGCAGCGCGGCGAAGAAGCGCCACCAAACGCAACTCGGAGTCGATGGTCACGACATCGCGCACGTGCCGAGCGTAGGTTGGGGCGCCTACCTTCGCACTTCACCTTCCGAGCTGGACGTCGCCTTCACCCCGCACCGATGCTCGAACGGTGGCAAATGCCAGCCCGGAAGAAAACCAGTCCGCCAAAGCGCGCGAGCACACGTGGGCTTGCGAATGGCCGGTCGAGATCAACGCCGGGGTCGGGTTGGGCGACGTGGCGTTGTAGGTCTACTGCTGGTTTATGCGGCGCTTGCCGAGCCAGGCCCGGTAGGCGAGGTAGCCCATCAACACGGTGAGGCCCCCGGTGCTGGCCAGGCCCAGGGCGGTGCCGTGGGTGCACACGTTCAGCACGAACAGGGCAAGGAATAGGACTGACATCGCCGCGTAGAGCGGGAGGCCGTACCGGGGGTTCCTCTTCACGCGCGCGTCCTCCCTGTCGTTGGCGTGCCTGGGATTCAGCATGCCAGTCACCCGTCCAGTGTGTGCTGTTGGCGGCATCAAGGTAGGCATTTGTCGGCGGCGTCCAGACCATCGGCGACCGCCGCCGTACCGAGGGCGATTTGACCGAGAGCAACGGGGATCCCTACGCCGGTCCCACCCTCGGGAACGGCCGTCAAGATGGCGACCGTGCCGCCCACAGGCTCTAGGAGGGCCTTCGTCGCGTCGTAAATGCTGCATCCGGGTTTGGCGGGCGCGGCGGCGGTCGGTGCAGCGGCCGCCGGGTTCGGCAGTGGGGTTGTCGAGGGGCTGGGCAGCGGTGATGCGGGCGGACCAGGCTTAGGCGCTGGAGGCGCGGTCATGCTCTGTTCTAACTGGGGAATGACCCCGGGCTGGATCGGTGAGGGCGGCGCCCCATCCGGGGTGTCCCATGGCGCAAAAGGCGGTGGATTGGGCCCGGCGGCATTGTCCTGGGTGAAGTCAACCAACTGGACGCCGTTGTGGTTGGTGGTTGCAGGTTGTGGCGGCCCACCGGTGTGGCCGGGTTGTGGCTGCCCCCCGTTGCCGCTGCTGCTTTGCGCTTGCCCGCCATGATCGGAGGTCGAGTTCTGCGGAAACCCACCGCCGCCGAGACCGGCAGTAGCGGCGGTGAGCTGGCCGGAAACCTTGGTGTCGGCCCCGTCGAGTTGCTCGGCGCGCAACCGGAGGTCAGCGGCGAACGCTTCCGCCTGAGCTTGGCGCGTGGCGCGTTCCGCCGGGCTGGTGCTGCGGGTGTCGGTGACCGACAAGTCTTCTCCGACAGTAAATCCCGTGTTCTGGGCGTCTTCGACGCCATAGAGGACTCGCCGCTGGGCCGCGCTGATGTCGCTGGCGCCGTTGCGGGCTATCCCGGCTGCCTGCCGCAGCTGGTCGGCTTTGCCGCTGACGACGGATACATCGGCTGCGGTGCGTTGCCGCAGTGCGTCGCCGCCAGCGCCGTGCCAGATGATGGATTGCGCCTGGTTGCGCATCGTCAGGAATGCGTCTTCCCAGCGGTCTGCGGTCTGGGTCCAGTAGGCGGCGGCGTCGATGAGGTGCTCGGTGCTCCATGCCTGGATCTGCGAGAGGGTGGCGGGCATCTAAACCACCGTCACGCCGGTGATGGCGCCGATCTCGGACGCCGACGTGGCCTCTTGGCTGGTGTAGTTACCGGCGGCCGTCGTCACCCCGGCGACGGTTTCCTGCGTCCGCGCGGTGAAGGACGCTGCGGTGACGCCGATCGCCGCGTTGACGGCGTTCACGGCAGCCGTGGTGGCCTGGAATGGTTGTCCGGGTGACGGCGGCGCACCCGCCAGTTGGGAGCTAAGCGCCTCCCACTGGCCAGCCGTAGCTTCTAGCTCCGCGGGGACGACCTGCAATGTATCCTGCGCCATACCGCGCAAGTTTATGCAGCTTGCTCGTTCATCGCTATTCACGGGCCGCTGGGTAGCCCATGGGCGCCTTCTAAGGAGTGGGCGGCGGCGTTAGAGGCTGGACGGTCGCGGACCGTGCGCGTGAGGGGCGCCTCCGGATCTCCTCTATTGGGGGTTGATGTTCCCGGTCGCCACGGGGTCGATAAGGCCATTCAAGACGAATGATTCGCAGATCGTCATCCGTCGACCGAGGTCGACCGTACTCATTGGCGGAGCGGCGCCCGCTGCCCATTCCGTGACGTCGATTTCGTTCGTCAAGGCGTCGCTGATGTCCATATGCTCCCTGACCTGAAATACCTCCCAGTCCGCCGGAGCCTCGAAGTCAATGATTGGCATGGGTGCCCACTCGTCGATCGGTACGCGCTGCGTGGCCAGCTGCGGCAGATGTTGGCTGATAAGTCGCAGCGGTGGTTTCAGTCCGATACGCGATTTGACGATATGCGGGGCGAGAGCATGTCCACGACGGTGCCGATCGATGCGCGCCAATTCCTCCAGCCACCACAAGACATTGGCGCGGTGGTCGGGGTGCGCGTTGAACGGCTGTACATAACGCAGGTGCCCGAATGTCGTATCCGATAGCGCTTGCAGCTTTCCGCGGTGGTCGGTGCCGTCGTATTTCACGGAGTCGAGCATCACGGGGAATTGGAGGCTGCGCTCGGCGGGCGGCGGGTTCTGCCCGCTGTCGCGCACACCGAGGTAAAAGACGAATCCGTCGAGCGCCGCTCGGAGCTGGTACAGCCATTCGCCGAACAGGGTGCTCAACCGGACCGGCATGGGCACATGAGTTTTGACGAAGAACGTCCAGGTGTTAGCTTCCGTATCGGATTTGGCGAGGTCGAATTGGCGCGGTCGTTCATCCGCGCCCATGTACTCGTTCCACCCATCGGTCATTTGCCGCCGGGTTTCCGCTGCGCGCTTTACACGATCACGACAGATTTCGAGGTACCAAGCGAGGGGGTTGCTAGGGCTCACGTTGTCGGATGGTACGGCGAACGTCCGACCGTCCTATCCCAGGCGTGCCGGGTTAGTGCAGGCCCTCGTCCTTCTGGTCTGAGGCGTTCATCCGAGACCGCTCGAGGAACCGGCGGCCCGCAGTGACCCGGCAGGTGGGCCGGTCCGACCAGACCAGCGACTGAACCGCGGGGGCGTCGAGCAGGCACCGCTCGCGCACCAAGGGCCCCCGGATGGCGCCCCGCCCCCACGGCTGGGAGTAGCCTTCAACCGGTCAACCGAAGGGTGGGGATGATGAGCCCGTGGCACTGGGTGATTCTGCTGCTGCTGTTTGCCGTGATTGTAGCGGTGATCAGCGGCATTGTTCTAGTGATCGTCAAGCTGGCCAAGCCCAAAGTGCCCCAGGGTCAGCGAGTCTCCGGCGTGCCCAGTGCGAGCGTGCCCGGCTGGTACCCCGACCAGCAAGATCAAACTGTCGAACGCTACTTCGATGGTGATGCGTGGACGCCCTCTACGCGCCCCCGTTGCTGACGGAATTCACGCAAGGCCACCGTGGTGGGAGCACGCGCCCTGGCGATGCGTCGAGTGCGTGTAGGTCCCATCCCAACATGGAAGCTCAAGCCCACCACCGTGGGACCTGTCGGAATTCGGCGATAGTCGGCACTGATTGTCGACATCACGCCGGTTGGGAAAAGTGTGGGCTCCCGCCAACTCGGTAAGGGACCCCTTGGGGCCGTGTGTACTTCCCCCTAGTAACAGCCCAGACAGCTGGTCACACCGGGAATCACCAGCGGACCCACCAGCCCGATGCCGTCGCGCACCCGTACCAACAGATGCGCGACGCCCCGGTGGTGCAGGTCGCGCACCACCCGCGGGTCGGCGACCAGGAAGTCCGCCAACACCACCAGGTCGACGTCGTCGGCCGCCACCGCTGCGTGCGGTTGGCTACTGTGTGCGATCCGGGCGCCCGAGCAGCGCAGCGCTTCCATTAAGAGCTCGGACAGCGGGCCGCGGCCGTGGATCCGCACCGAGGCCGCCCGGGCGCGCGGCCGCCCGCATTCGGTCGCGACCCCGGCATCGACCAATTGCGCGACCAGGTTCCGCAGACCGTCGGCGTCGGTCAGGCCGCGCTCGAGCGCGCGGCGCCGCAACTCGGGGAGCGGGGTCGGCGACCACATGGTCCGCAACAGCGCGGCCAGCTCGGCCGCGGCCAAGCCGCCGGGCGGGCGGACCAGCACGGCGCGGCGCGGATCCCAGCCCACCTGGACCGCGCCGTCGGGCCGCAGCAGCACCGGCAACGCCGGATCCAGCGCATAGCTGGAAAGGACGGCCTGACACCGCTGAGTCACCGCGCAACTGTGTCACGGCGACGGCGACGACTCCCGTCAGTTATCCACAGAGCCGCTGTCGGGTCCGGGGCCGTCGGGACCCTGGCCCTCGCGCTCGAGTTTGGCGATGGCCTCGTCGATTCCGCTGGTGTCACCGCCGATGACGCGGTCGATGAAGCCCGCCGGCTCGTCGAGGTCGTCGGCGTCGGGCAGCAGGTCCGGGTGTTGCCAGATGCCGTCGCGGGCGTCGATCCCGGCGGCCTCCGTCAGGCGCTCCCAGAACGCGGCGGCCTCCCGCATCTTGCGGGGCCGCAGCTCCAGCCCGACCAGCGTCGCGAAGGTCTGCTCGGCGGGGCCGCTGCTCGCCCGGCGGCGGCGCATCGTCTCGCCCAGCGCGGCCGCGCCGGGAATCCGGTCGCCGAGCGCGCCGGCCACCACCACCTGCACCCAGCCCTCGATCAGCGCGAGCAGTGTTTCCAGGCGTTCCAGCGCCTGGGTCTGCGCGGGTGTTGCCTTGGGCTCGAAAACGCCCTGCCCGAGCAGGTTTTCGATAGCGGCCGGATCGGACAGCGACGCCGGATTGAAGTCGCGGGCCAGCTCCTCGATGCCGGACATGTCGATCTGCATGCCCATCGCGTATGCCTCGACGGCGCCCAGCAGTTGGCTCGCCAGCCACGGCACGTGACTGAACAACCGGTGATGGGCGGCCTCCCGCGCGGCCAGGAACGTCAGGACCTCGCTGCGCGGCCGCTCCAGCCCGGAGGCGAACGATTCGACGGCGTCGGGCATTACCGCGGCAATCCCCTTGGGCCCCAACGGCAAACCGATGTCCGTCGACGTCAGCACCTCGCGGGACAACCGGCCCAACGCCTGTCCGAGCTGCGAGCCGAACGCCATGCCGCCCATCTGCGACATCATCTGCAGCAGCGGCCCGGCCATGCTCTTGGCTTCTTCGGGCAGCGAAGCCGCCCACACCGTCGAAATCTGTTGGGCCATCGGGTCGCACAGCCGCTTCCACGTTTCCAGCGTGTTGTCGACCCAGTCGCCCGGTGTCCACCCCACCGCCTTGGTGGTGCCCGCCGGCAGCGCCGTGGCCCCGTCCAGCCAGGTCTCGGCCAGGTGCACCGCGTCGGCGATCGCCGAGTTGGTGGTGTCCGGGACCGGCGCCACGAAGCCGATCGAATTCGTCGCAACGCGGCGCGCCAAGTCGTAGTTGACCGGTCCCGACGCGGATCCGCCGGGCCCGACAGTGCCCGCGCTGCTGAACATCTGACCCAGCTGGGTGAAGATCTGCCCCAAGTCGCCCATGCCGAATTCGCCGCTCATGCCGAAGGCCGCGAACGGGTCGGACGGGTTCGAGCCCGAATCGGGATCTTTTTTCCCGTGTTTGTCGGGGTCGTCTCCGGAGGAGAAGCCGAAAGGCAGGTCAGCCATACCCTCAACGGTACTCACCACAAGGTCAGACGGCGCGACCTCGGGTCAGCTTGTAGCTGAACCCTCCGCACCGGACGTTGTGGCTGAACACCGCGCCGCGAGCGCCGTCTAGTGTGATCGGCGTGAACAGGCGCATCCTGACCTTGGTGGTCGCGCTGGTGCCGATCCTGGCGTTCGGCGTGTTGCTGGCGGTGGTCACGGTGCCGTTCGTGTCGCTGGGCCCCGGGCCCACCTTCGACACGCTCGGCGAGGTGGACGGCAAGCAGGTGGTGGCGATCGAGGGCACCCAGACGCACCCGACGACCGGCCACCTCAACATGACCACGGTGTCCCAGCGCGACGATCTGACGCTGGGCGAGGCGCTGACGCTGTGGCTTTCCGACCAGGAACAGCTGGTGCCGCGCGATCTCATCTATCCGCCGGGCAAGTCGCGGGAGGACGTCGACAAGGCGAACAACGCGGACTTCAAGCAGTCCGAGGACAGCGCCGCCTATGCGGCCCTGGGCTACCTCAAATATCCGGCAGCGGTGACGGTCGCCAAGGTCCCCGAGCCGGGTCCGTCTGCGGGCAAGCTCAAGACCGGTGACGCCATCGACGCGGTCAACGGCGTCCCGGTGGCCACCGTCGACGAGTTCACCGGATTGCTGAAGAACACCAAGCCCGGCCAGGTCGTGACGATCGACTACCGCCGCAAGAATGAGCCGGCCGGCGTGGCACAGATCACGCTGGGCGCCAACAAGGACCGCGACTACGGCTTTTTGGGCGTCGCGGTGCTCGACGCGCCGTGGGCGCCCTTCACCGTGGACTTCAACCTGGCGAATGTGGGCGGGCCGTCCGCCGGACTGATGTTCAGCCTGGCGGTGGTCGACAAATTGACCACCGGCGACCTGGCCAAGTCGAACTTCATCGCGGGCACCGGGACCATCTCCTCCGACGGCAAAGTCGGCCAGATCGGCGGCATCACCCACAAGATGGTCGCCGCGCACGCGGCCGGCGCCACCGTATTTCTGGTGCCGGCGAAGAACTGCTACGAGGCCAGCACGGACAATCCGTCCGGCCTGCGGTTGGTCAAGGTCGAGACGCTCGCCCAGGCAGTGGATGCGTTGCACGCCATCGGGTCGGGTGGGCAGCCGCCAAGCTGCTAGCGAACCGTGGCGATCACAGGTAGTGCCATGCGTAGAGTTGTCACCGTCTAGCAATCGATCAGGGAGCGTAGCCAGTGGGGATGCGGCCCACCGCACGGATGCCGAAGCTGACTCGGCGTAGCCGGATTCTGATCCTGATCGCACTGGGTGTGATCGCTCTGCTGCTCGCGGGTCCGCGGCTGATCGACGCCTACGTCGACTGGCTGTGGTTCGGTGAGCTCGGCTACCGCTCGGTGTTTTCCACCGTGCTGGTCACCCGGTTCGTGGTGTTTTTGATCGCCGGTCTGCTGGTCGGGGGCATCGTGTTCGCCGGGCTCGCGGTGGCCTACCGCACCCGCCCGGTGTTCGTGCCGAGCAACGACAACGATCCGGTGGCGCGCTACCGCGCCCTGGTGCTGTCCCGGCTGCGGCTGGTGAGCGCCGGAATCCCGGTGGCGGTCGGCCTGCTGGCCGGCATCGTGGCCCAAAGCTATTGGGTGCGCATTCAACTGTTCCTGCACGGCAGCGACTTCGGCATCAGGGACCCGCAGTTCGGCAAGGACCTCGGCTTCTACGCGTTCGAGCTGCCGTTCTACCGGCTGCTGCTGAGCTACCTGTTCGTCGCGGTCTTCCTGGCGTTCCTGGCCAACCTGTTGGCGCACTACATCTTTGGCGGCATCCGGCTGTCGGGTCGGGCCGGTGCGCTGAGCCGTTCGGCGCGGATCCAGCTGGTCACCCTGGTCGGGGTGCTGGTCGTGCTCAAGGCGATCGCGTACTGGCTGGACCGCTACGAGTTGCTGTCGCACACCCGCGGTGGCAAACCCTTCACCGGCGCCGGGTACACCGACATCAATGCGGTGCTGCCGGCGAAGCTGATCCTGATGGCGATCGCGCTGATCTGCGCGGGCGCGGTGTTCTCGGCGATCGTGCTCAGAGATTTGCGGATTCCGGCGATAGGGCTGGTCCTGTTGCTGCTGTCGTCGCTGATCGTGGGAGCCGGCTGGCCGTTGATCGTCGAGCAGATCAGCGTCAAACCCAATGCCGCGCAAAAGGAAAGCGAATACATCAGCCGCAGCATCACCGCGACCCGGCAGGCCTACGGCCTGACCGCCGACCAGGTCACCTATCGCAACTACACCGGCGACGCGCAGGCCACCGCCCAGCAGGTCGCCGACGACCGCGCGACCACGTCGAACATCCGGCTGCTCGACCCGACGATCGTCAGCCCGGCGTTCACCCAGTTCCAGCAAGGCAAGAACTTCTATTACTTCCCCGACCAGCTGTCCATCGACCGGTACCAGGACCGCACCGGGGCGTTGCGCGACTATGTGGTGGCGGCGCGGGAACTCAACCCGGATCGGCTGATCGACAACCAGCGCGACTGGATCAACCGGCACACCGTCTACACCCACGGCAACGGCTTCATCGCCTCGCCGGCCAACACCGTGCGCGGAATCGCCAACGACCCCAACCAAAACGGCGGCTACCCCGAATTCCTGGTCAACGTCGTCGGCGCCAACGGCGGCGTGGTGTCCGACGGTCCGGCACAACTCGATCAGCCGCGGGTCTATTTCGGGCCGGTCATTTCCAACACGTCGGCCGACTACGCGATCGTCGGCCGCAACGGCGCCGACCGCGAATACGACTACGAGACCAGCAACGAGACCAAGAACTACACCTACACCGGGCTCGGTGGCGTCCCGCTCGGCGACTGGCTGTCGCGCAGCGTGTTCGCCGCGAAATTCGCCGAACGGAACTTCTTGTTCTCCAACGTGATCGGCTCGAACAGCAAGATCCTGTTCAACCGTGACCCGGCGCGGCGGGTGGAGGCGGTGGCGCCGTGGTTGACCACCGACAGCGCGGTGTACCCGGCGATCGTCAACAAGCGACTGGTGTGGATCATCGACGGCTACACCACGCTGGACAACTACCCGTACTCCGAACTGACCTCGCTGGAATCGGCGACCGCGGACTCCAACGAGGTGGCGTTCAACAAGCTGGCACCGGACAAGCGGGTCTCCTACATCCGCAACTCGGTGAAGGCCACCGTGGACGCCTACGACGGCACAGTCACGCTGTACCAGCAGGACGAACAGGACCCGGTGCTGAAAGCCTGGATGCAAGTCTTCCCGGGCACCGTGAAACCCAAGAGCGACATCAGCCCGGAGTTGGCCGAGCACCTGCGCTATCCCGAGGACCTGTTCAAGGTGCAGCGGATGCTGCTGGCGAAGTATCACGTCAACGATCCGGTGACGTTCTTCTCCACCTCGGACTTCTGGGACGTGCCGTTGGATCCCAACCCGACGGCCAGCAGCTACCAGCCGCCGTACTACATCGTCGCGAAAAACATTGCTAAGAACGACAATACGGCGTCGTATCAGCTGACCAGCGCGATGAACAGGTTCAAGCGTGATTATCTGGCCGCCTACATCAGCGCCAGCTCTGATCCGGCGACGTACGGCAAGATCACCGTGCTGACCATCCCGGGACAGGTCAACGGGCCCAAGTTGGCGAACAACGCGATCACCACGGATCCGGCGGTGTCGCAGGACCTCGGCGTGATCGGGCGCGACAACCAGAACCGGATCCGGTGGGGCAACCTGCTCACCTTGCCGGTGGGGCAGGGCGGGCTGCTCTACGTCGAACCCGTGTATGCCTCCCCGGGGGCCAGCGACGCGGCGTCGTCGTACCCCAGGTTGATCCGGGTGGCGATGATGTACAACGACAAGATCGGGTACGGCCCCACCGTGCGTGACGCGCTGACCGGGTTGTTCGGTCCGGGTGCGGGTGCGGCGGCGACGGGCATTCAGCCCACCGAATCCGGTACGCCAGTTGCGAGTCCGCCGGCCACCGCGCCGGCGCCGGCTGCGACGCCAGGAGCACCGCCACCGGTGGCCGCACCGCCGGTTTCCGACGGATCGGTGACGCTGTCTCCGGCCAAAGCCGCTGTGCTACAAGAGATTCAGGCGGCGATCGGCGCGGCGAAAGACGCGCAGAAGAAGGGTGATTTCGCCGGCTACGGCGCGGCGCTGCAGCGACTCGACGACGCGATCACCAAGTACAACAACACCAAATAGCTGTCAGACGTAGGCCGTTCGGAACCTGTCCCGATAGGCCTTCGGGCTGATGCCCAGGTGGTTGACGAAGACCCGCCGTAGCGTCTCGATGCTGCCGAAGCCGGCCATGCCGGCGGTCTCGGAGACCGAGCGGCCCGATTCCAGTTCATTACGGGCGAAATCAATCCTCACCAATTCGACGTAACGCGCGGGGCTCATCCCGAGTTCGGATTGAAACAGTCGGGTCAACTGGCGGGTGCTCAAAGATGCTAGGGCCGCAAGCCTTTTCACGCTGTAGTCGGCGCCGGGATTTGCCGCGATCGCGTCGGTGACCGGTCGCAGCGGCGACTGTGGCGGGGGATCGGCTTCGAGCAACACCGAGAATTGTGATTGGCCGCCGGCGCGTTTGAGGTAGACGACCAGCCATCGGGCCACGTCGCGGACCAGTTCTGTCCCGTAATCCATTTCGACGAGTGCCAGTGCCAGGTCGATGCCCGACGAGATGCCTGCCGAGGTGAAAATGTCGCCGTCGCGGACGAAGATCGCGTCCGGCTCGACGGTCACCTCCGGGAATGCCCGCGCCAATAACCGGGTGTCGTGCCAGTGCGTGGTGGCGCGCCGCCCGTTGAGCACGCCGGCCTGCGCGAGGACAAACGACCCCGTGCAAATGGACGCCAGGCGCCGGGTCCGGGCCGACACCGATCGAATGGCGTCCACCAAGGCAGGGTCGATGGGTCGACCGGGCACGTCGTCGCTGCCGGCGACCATGACGGTATCGGCGGAATCGATCGCCGAAATGCTGTCGGTGACGCCCAGTCGGGCCCCGATCGAGCTGGTCACGTCGCACCCGTCCACGGACGCGATCTTGACCCGGTAGTCCGCGCCGAACCGGTTGGCCTCGACGAACACCTCGCCCGCCCCCGCCACGTCCAACAGGGTCACCCCGTCGAAAACGACGATCACCACCACCCGCGTACGCGCTTTGGCTGCAGCCACGCAAGCCATTGTGTCGCGTTCTGTGGACAGGACGGCCAGAACACCCGGGGTCGGTTCGCCCGTGCCGCCGCACACTCGTAGTAACAGTCCCTCGGAAGGAGACGAGAACATGACCACCGGCTCAATCGACACCATCGCCGGCATCCCCGTACCCGACACCGCACTGGTGCGCGAGGCCACCGAGTTCATCCGCGACACCGAGGACGAGTTGCTCTTCAACCATTCCCGGCGGGTGTTCTTCTTCGGCGCGCTGCAGGGCCGGCGCCGCGGACTGCAACCGGATGTGGAGCTGCTCTACGTCGGCGCGATGTTTCACGACATCGGCCTGACCGAGCGCTACCGCGGCTCGCAGATCCGCTTTGAGGTCGACGGCGCCAACGCGGCCCGGGACTTCTTGACGGCCCATGGCATCGACGACGCCGCCGCCGCGAAGGTGTGGCTCGGCATCGCCTTGCACACCACCCCCGGCGTGCCCGAGTTCCTGGCTCCCGAGGTCGCGCTGCTGCAGGCCGGGGTGGAAGTCGACGTACTCGGCGTCGGGCGCGAGCAGTTGGCTCCCGAGGCGTTGGCCGCGGTGACGGCCGCCCACCCGCGCCCGCAATTCAAGCAGCGCATCGTGGCGGCGTTTTACCACGGCATGAAGCACCGGCCGCAGACCACCTTCGGCACCATGAATGCCGACGTGCTGGCCCACTTCGATCCCGCCTTCGAGCGCGTCGACTTTGTTGACCAGATCCTGCACAACAGCTGGCCGGAGTAGCGAAATGCGTGGCGGCCAATCGCCCTCCCGTGCATGAGGTTTCACCCGGAAACGGATACGGGCAAGCCGCTGCACGAGTTGGCCGAGCTCGGCGAGCTCGCCGACAGGTACGGGCTGACCTACGGGTCGCCGCAGTGGATGGACGATATCGCGCAGCGGTATCGGCTGAACCCGCCGTCGCACTGAGCCGGACCCGTGCCTCCCAGGCCGCTGAGCGGGCGATTTGGTCGCCGTAAGAGCGATTCGGTAACCTGGCATTTACCAACGCGGGGTGGAGCAGCTCGGTAGCTCGCTGGGCTCATAACCCAGAGGTCGCAGGTTCGAATCCTGTCCCCGCTACCAGGTGAAACGGCCCCCGGAGACCTCTCCGGGGGCCGTTTTGATGGCATTTGTGAACACGCATCCGGGCAGGGATCGAGAGCTGGGTGGCGTGTCGAGGACGAAAGCTGGCACAGTCAGATGACCTCGCCAGTGTTCCGATCGACGCGGTAAACGCGCGCCTGGTAGATGGCCGATTGAATGACCTCGACGGGCCGGGCACAGGTGGTCATCTCCATGTGCGGTGCGCGCGGCGAGGATTGCAGTGTGGCGGGCTCGACGAGATGACGGCAGCCGTTGCCGATGTCCTCAGACCACACCGCGACGTAGTAGTCGACATGGTAATCGCGGAAAACCCGTTCCAGCGGTTGACGATTTCGAACACGGTCCACGAAGTCATGCGACATCATCAACCCTTCGAGCTGCACGATCGGCTGGTGAATAAGCCATCCCGGCACGCCCGCCGCGTCACCCATCGCGTAAACACCGGGCCGGTCTTCCGAGAAGGACTGCAGTTGACGGGCCATCGTTGCGATCTGCACCTGATGCTTTTCCGGCGTGACGCCGTAGACCACCCCTGCCGCCGTGATCGCCGCGGCGCCTAGTGACAGAGGTATCGCCACACGTCGCGACACTGTGCCGAACCGGGCCACAACCAGCGCCGCCGCCAGGCCGAGCGTCATGACAATGAAGTAGAAATACCAGGGGAACAGCATCCAGCCGCTGAACAACGCCTGAGCGCCGAGCTGGAGAAGCGGCGCAACAGCCAGCGCCACGGCGATCCGCCGCAGGTCCGCGTTGTCGCTGCGGCGCAGCACGATCACCACCAAGGCTGCTGCGAGGACTGCGAGGATCTCCATCCCCGGGATCGGCTTCTCCACCGCCAGGAAATGCCAGTTCGGCGGCCAGTAGACCCCGAGGGACTTCGCGGCCATCGACGTAGTGCCGATATGGCCGAAGATCAGCCGGTTGAAAGCCAGGTAGACGACGACGGGCGAGGCGCCGGCCGCCGCTGCCGCCCATCGCTTCCAGTCCCAGCGGGGCGCGACCGCCATCACCAGACCCGGCGCCAGCATCACGGCATCGAGGCGCGACAAGACGAGGAACGCCCCGAGCAGGCCGACCACGGCCGCGTCTTTCATGCGCTGCTCCGCGAGTGGCTTGCGGGTGAGAACGTCCAGCACCATCGCCGCGGCGAAAACAGTCAGCGCCAACTCGACGCCAGACGTTGCCATCAGCGCCAACGGTATTGCGGCGCAGCCGGCCCCGACCACCGCGGCGAACGGCTGGCCGGTCACCCTCCGCAGGAACCGCTCGAACACTGCGAAGAACCCGACCATCAGCGCCATCAGGCTCAGGTCGATGAGCGCGAAGAAGACCGTTCCAGCCCCGGCGATCCAACACAGCAGCGCCACCCACAGAAACCACAGCGGGTGGTAGCCGTTTGTCGGCTCATTGGGGAAGTAGGTGGAACCGGCGCCGCGGACCCAGTTCAGGGCCGGCTTCGCGTAGTAGAAGAAATCATCGAAGAAGCGGACGGTCGGGTCGATGCCACCGAATATCTGCTGCAGATAGACGCCGACGATTACCGCCGGTACGGCGAAGCGTAGGGCGCGGACGCTGTTGGCTGCGGCCGTGCGGGTGCCAACGGCAGTCAAAGAGTCTGCCGTCCTTTATCTCCGGTCTCCTGCAGTGGCACGTCCATCACCAGAATCCCCTCTGAAACTTTGTGCGTAGGCAAAGATACTGGCGCGGGCGGCGTCGTCGCGGGCATATCCGGCATCTATGACCCGGATGCTGAAGGTCGGGGCAAGGAAGATTTGACCCCCCAGTGCGAAATCGCGGAGCCGGAATCGCCTTGACAGTACGACGCGCTCATCCGTGTCAGCAGCGCACTCTGGAACCAGAGCGATACGAGTAAGGAGATTGAGTAATGACGCTGCCTGTGCGACGTACCAGCGCTACCCCGACGGCGTGGCGCCCATTCCGTGGGTTCGAGGATATCTATTCGGAGTTCGACCGGCTCGTGCAGTCGCTCGTCGGTGGCACGGGCGCAGACGGTGCATGGTTGCCCGCCGCTGATGTGTCAGAGACTGAGGCTGCCTATCTCGTGGAGATCGAGCTGCCCGGTGTGCGCCGTGAAGACATCGATGTGGAGTTGGACGGCAACGAACTCGTGGTGACTGGCGAAGTCAAGGAACGTAAGCGCGAGGGTCTGATGCGGCGTCGCACCCGTCGCATCGGAAGCTTCGAGTATCGCGTGACCCTGCCTGGCGACCTCAGGGCCGATGACGTCGAGGCCTCTCTTGCATACGGTGTGTTGACCGTGATGGTTCCCAAAGCGCAAGCCACCAAGCACAGCAAGATTGAAGTGTCGGAATCGGACAGCAGTTAAGACCCATTCCACGACCGCTTGCGATTCCAGATCGGCTTTGAGACAGGGGAATTCATTTCGGTGTACCGACGTGTCCAAGGGTATGAATCATGGCTGACACCAACGTTCTGGTGACGGGTGGTTCCGGCTTCATCGGATCGCATTGCGTTGTCGCGTTGTTGAATGCGGGTTACGGGGTCCGTGCGACTTTGAGATCGACCGAACGCGAAGCCGACCTGCGGGGCATGGTGTCGCGTGCCGGTGCCAATGCCACGGACGCACTAACTTTCACCGTCGCCGACCTCACGTCCGACGACGGATGGCCCCAGGCGGTCGACGGCACCGACTTTGTGCTTCACGTCGCCTCGCCCTACCCACCGGACGAACCCAACGATGAAGACGAGGTCATCGCGCCGGCCCGCGACGGCACCATCCGGGTGCTCCGCGCCGCGCGGGATGCGGGCGTCAAACGGGTAGTTCTCACATCGTCATTCGCCGCCATCTGCCGTGGCCACGGTGCGCCGGAACGCGAGTTCACCGAGGACGACTGGACCGACATCGACGGCAGCGACGTCACGGCCTACGTCAAATCGAAGGTGCTCGCCGAACGCGCGGCATGGGCTTTCATGAAGAACGAAGGCGGCCAGACTGAACTCAGTGTCGTCAATCCGACGGCCACCTTCGGGCCCACGTTGGGCGGTGATATCTCCGCTTCGCTGATCCCCATATTTACTCTGCTCACCGCTGGTGCCGCACAAATGGCGAACATCAGCTTTCCGGTCGCTGATGTGCGCGACATCGCCGATATCCACGTGCGGGCAATGACTCACCCCGCGGCGGCCGGTGAGCGCTTCATCGCCTGCTGTGACGGAAGCCCGATCACGATGGGCGATGCCGCCCGCATCCTGCACGAGTGGACCGGCGTCGAAGTGGGTATCGGGTCGCCCGTCCTCGGTGAAATACTTAGACCAATAAACCGAAAAGCTAAGGCAGTACTGGGATTTAATCCGCGCCCGATCGACGAAGCGTTGTTGTCCACGGCTGGAAGCTTGGTCCGCACCGGGCTAGTACCCGCACCTTAGGGACGACCCATCAACGCCAGAAGCTGTCACCTGAAGCACTGGCTGGCAAGGACGCTGGGCGACCAGATCACTCCCGCTCGTCCTTTCAGGCCGAACAGGACGCAGAATCTTCGTCTTATCGGGCGCACTCATCCGGCTGTATCAGCATGCGAGAATTAGTTTCTCGCGGGCATCGATGACCATCGCAGTCGGGTCGCGTGTCCATCCAATCATTGCCTGAGAAGACGAAGCCCCAAGGATTGACCCTTGACTCAAACGACGACAACCACAGCTCCGCGCATGTTCCGCGACCGCCGCGAGGCCGGTCGAGCCCTGGCACATCTGCTCGACGCGTACCGAGGAAAGAGCGACGTCGTCGTGCTTGGGCTGGCGCGGGGCGGCATCCCGGTGGCGTGGGAAGTGGCGGCCGCACTCGGCGCCCCACTAGACGCGTTCATCGTGCGCAAGCTCGGCGCACCCGGACAAGAAGAACTCGCCGTGGGGGCAATGGTGCTCGGCGGTCGGGTGGTGATCAACGACGACGTGGTCCGGGCCTTGCGAGTCAACCCTGGCCAACTTCGCGCGGTCGCCAAACGCGAGGGCCGCGAGCTGATCCGGCGCGATGCGGCGTATCGCGGCGGTCGCCCGCCGGTAGAGGTGACCGGCAAGACGGTGATCCTCGTCGACGACGGCCTGGCAACCGGGGTCACTATGCTCGCCGCGGTGCAGGCGCTGCGGGAGAAGGAGCCGGCGCAGATCGTCATCGCCGTACCTGCGGCACCCGAATCGACGTGGCGGGAATTCGCCGGCCTGGTCGACGACTTCGTGGTCGCCACCATGCCGCAGCCGTTCGTGGCAGTCGGCGAATCCTATTGGCGCTTCGACCAAACCACCGACGAGGAGGTGCGCCAACTGCTCGCTACCCCGACGAACCCGGCCGCGGCGATCGCCGCGGAGGCCCCGGCCGATCAGGTTCGCCGCATCTCGATTCATGCGCCGGGCGGTGTCCCGCCCCGCGAGGTGCTGGCCGATCTGATCGGCGACGCCCGCGTGGTACTGATCGGCGAGAGCAGCCACGGCACGCACGAGTTCTACCAAGCACGCGCCGAGATCACGAAATGGCTTATCGCCGAGAAGGATTTCTGCGCGGTCGCCGTCGAGGGAGACTGGCCCGACGCGTATCGCATCAACCGCTTCGTCCGCGGTATAGGTGATGCGACCGCCGACGAGGCACTGAACGGGTTTGCGCGGTTTCCGACGTGGATGTGGCGCAACACGGTCGTCCGTGACTTCGTCGACTGGCTGCGAAAGCGCAATCAGCGCGTCGGTGCCAGGCACCAGGCCGGTTTCTACGGCTTGGATCTGTACAGCCTGCACCGATCGATGCGGGAGGTCATCGCATATCTGGACACCGTCGATCCTGCGGCCGCTGTCCGTGCGCGGCAACGTTATTCGTGCTTCGACCACGTTTCGGCCGAGGACGACGGGCAGGCATATGGATTCGCGGCGGCTTTCGGCGCCGGACAGTCCTGCGAGCAGCAAGCGATTGATCAGCTTGTCGAGCTGCAGCGCAACTCGTTGGAATACATGCGCCGCGACGGGTTGCTCGGCGAGGATGAGCAGTTTTATGCCGAACGTAACGCGATGGTGGTGCGCAACGCCGAAGCGTACTACCGCACCATGTTTTCCGGGCGGGTTAACGCGTGGAACCGGCGCGACGTCCACATGGCGGACACGTTGGACACGTTGCTCACGCATCTCGATGACGAGGTCGCGCCGCAACAAACGTCGCGAATTGTGGTGTGGGCGCACAACTCCCACGTCGGCGACGCGCGGGCAACGGAGGTTTACGCGGATGGGCAGACCACACTCGGCATGCTCGCCCGCGAAATGTATCGGGGCGAGACGCGTCTCATCGGGTTCAGCACCTACACCGGAACGGTCACCGCGGCCAGCCAATGGGGCGGAATCGCCGAACGCAAGACCGTTCGGCCGGGCTTGCCCAACGGCATCGAGGAACTATTCCACGAAGTGGGGACCGACGCGTTTTACGTCGCGATGCGCCGCGAGGGCAGACCAGCCGTAGAACCGCTCGACGAGGTCCGCTTGGCCCGTGCGGTCGGAGTGATCTACCAGCCGGATGCCGAACGGCAGAGCCACTACTTCCATGTCCGGCCGTCCGAGCAGTTCGACGCGATGATCCACATCGACACCACCCGCGCCCTGGAGCCGCTAGACGTCACAAGCAAGTGGATCGCGGGAGAGGTACCAGAGACTTATCCGACCGGCCTCTGAAAGCCGTGCGGCTATCGATCGGTACCAGCGAAAGTGGCCCCCGGGAATCTCCGGGGCCCGGTTTCACGCCTATCGGGGCAGCACGGCCTCGATGGCGCTGATGACCTCGGGGGCGTCGGGTTCGGTGCGGGGCCGGAACCGCTGCACCACCTCGCCGCCTGGGGACAGCAGGAACTTCTCGAAGTTCCACTGGATGTCTCCGGCCTGGCCGTCGGCGTCGGCGGTTTTGGTCAGCTCGGCGTACAGCGGGTGGCGGCCGTCGCCGTTGACGTCGGTCTTCGCCAGCAGCGGGAACGTCACCCCGTAGGTCCTCGAGCAGAACTCTTGAATCTCCTCGGCCGTGCCCGGTTCCTGGCCCATGAATTGGTTGCAGGGCACACCGATGACGGTCAGGCCGCGCTCGCCATAGTCCTTGGCCAGCTTCTCCAGCGCCGCGTACTGCGGAGTCAGCCCGCATTTGAGGCTACGTTGACGACCAGCGTTGCGCCGTCGGACAATTCGGCCAGCGTCGTGGGCCGGCCGTCAAGGGTGGTCAGGGCGATGTTTTTCAGGGTCACCCCGACGACGCTAACGCACTTCAGAGCCAGCCGGTGCGGGCGGCGGCAACCGGCTCGGCGGGGGCCGGGGCCAATTCGCCGTTGCGCACGCCGTCGAGCAACCGTTTCACCGCGGCGACGATGTCCGGGGCCGCCGCGGCGAGTCCCGCAGTGTCGGCTTCGCTGACCTCATCGGGGTCGACGCCGGCCCGGGCCAGGATGGCGGCCGGGTCGGCCAGCTGCTCGGTCAACCAGGTCAGCGGGTCGGCGGACAGTTCGGGGACGAAGTGCCGGCGACTGGGTTCCCAACCGTTGAACCGCGGGTGGTGATGGGCCCGGTCCAGCGTTCCGGGCGGGCTCTCGGTGGACCCGAACAGGTCCACCCGCCACACCGGGCGGGTGAAGGCGATCGGGACGCCCGCGTAGATCGAGCCCTGTGGCTCGGCCCGGTCGACGAGGCGCAGTTCCAGCCTGACGCCCCGTTCCGGGGTTTCCTGACCTTCGAGCGGGGAGGGGTCGATGAAGTACATGTCCCCGACCACCACACCCAGGGATTCGAATCCGAACGCTGCGAGCATCGCGCCCCTTTCCTTGTCCTTCTCGAGGGTAGACCCGGCCCGGAAATGGGGGATCGTCATCACCGGTGCGCGGGCGACACGGTACATTCCACTGGTCTTCGTAATTGCATGGGTGAAGAGCCCCTGGCAACGGCCGGGGTGATTGGTCGCGGTTGCCGCGGCGCGGACGTGAGGGGCGGCGGCGGTCTTGTCGGCACAGTCAGGTTCCGGCTCACCTGTGCAGATCAACTCGCAGCGGACCCCGCCGTACAAGTGGATTGCCGTCGCCGTGCTCGTTGTGTGCGCGCTGATTTTGGCACTGATTTACGGGCAGTTCCGGGGCGACTTCACGCCCAAGACGCAGCTGACGATGTTGGCGTCGCGGGCTGGGTTGGTGATGGATCCGGGTTCGAAGGTGACCTATAACGGGGTGGAGATCGGCCGGGTGGGGTCGATTTCGGAGACGGTGCGTGATGGTAAGCCGGCGGCGAAGTTCGCCTTGGAGGTGTATCCGCGGTATTTGGCGCTGATTCCGTCGAATGTGAATGCCGACATCAAGGCGACGACGGTGTTTGGTGGCAAGTATGTGTCGTTGACGACGCCGGCTCATCCGTCGCCGCAGAAGATTTCGACGCACACGGTGATCGATGCCCGTTCGGTGACCACCGAGATCAACACGTTGTTTCAGACGATCACCTCGATCGCGCAGAAGGTTGATCCGGTGAAGTTGAATTTGACGTTGAGCGCGGCGGCGCAGTCGTTGTCGGGGTTGGGGGAGAAGTTCGGTCAGTCGATCACCAACGCCAACGCGTTGTTGGATGATGTGAATCCGCAGATGCCGCAGGCGCGCAAGGACATTCAGGGGTTGGCGGCGTTGGGGGATACGTATGCCGACGCGGCGCCGGATCTGTTGGATTTTTTGAACAATGCGGTGATCACGGCGCGCACCATTAATGCTCAGCAGAAGGATTTGGATCAGGCGTTGTTGTCGGCGGCCGGGTTCGGCAACACCGGTGCGGAGCTGTTCAACAAGGGCGGACCGTATCTGGCGCGTGGGGCCGCCGATCTGGTGCCCACCGCGCAGCTGCTGGACACCTACAGCCCGGAAATCTATTGCACGCTGCACAACTACCACGACATCGTCCCCATCACCGGTGCCTCGGAGGGCGGATTCAACGGCTACTCGTTGAACATGGACACCGAGGTGACGTCCGGGCTGGGCCTGGTGGCCAACCCGCTGTCGCTGGCCGCTGTCGCCGCGCTGACGCTGGGCCTGGGCGGTGTTGCCGGTCTGGTGGGCGGTGCGCCCAACCCCTACATCTATCCGGAGAACCTGCCGCGGGTGAACGCGCGCGGCGGACCGGGTGGCGCGCCGGGATGCTGGCAGCCGATCACTCATGACCTGTGGCCCGCACCGGAGTTGGTGATGGATTCCGGCAACAGTCTCGCGCCGTACAACCACCTGGACACCGGATCGCCGTATGCGATCGAGTACGTCTGGGGCCGCCAGGTAGGCGACAACACCATCAACCCGTAGACCCCGCCCGGCGGGCAAACTGCTTGCCAGACAATACATCTCGCTTGCCCGCCCGGTTGTGCGCCCACCGGTTCCGCCGGTGCTTTGTTTGTGCCGCTGCGGCGCGGTACATTTCACTGGTCTTATTGCATGCGTGTACAGGGCAGCGTCGGTGGAGATGAGGGCAGGGTTGGCAACCGTGGGTTACCTGGATGACCAACCGTGCCGGTGGCTGCCCGCCGGCCCATCCTCGATGATCTCCGGGCTCGCGGTCTAACGCCGTGCAAGGTTCACCCGTCCAGATCAACGACTCGCGCGAGCCGCCCTACAAGATCATCACCGTCGTCGTGGTGGTGGTGCTCGCGGTGATCTTCACCCTGGTCTACATCCAGTTCCGCGGGGGTTTCACGCCCAAGACGCAGCTGACGATGTTGGCGTCGCGGGCTGGGTTGGTGATGGATCCGGGTTCGAAGGTGACCTATAACGGGGTGGAGATCGGCCGGGTGGGGTCGATTTCGGAGACGGTGCGTGATGGTAAGCCGGCGGCGAAGTTCGCCTTGGAGGTGTATCCGCGGTATTTGGCGCTGATTCCGTCGAATGTGAATGCCGATATCAAGGCGACGACGGTGTTTGGTGGCAAGTATGTGTCGTTGACGACGCCGGCTCATCCGTCGCCGCAGAAGATTTCGACGCACACGGTGATCGATGCCCGTTCGGTGACCACTGAGATCAATACGTTGTTTCAGACGATCACTTCGATCGCGCAGAAGGTTGATCCGGTGAAGTTGAATTTGACGTTGAGCGCGGCGGCGCAGTCGTTGTCGGGGTTGGGGGAGAAGTTCGGTCAGTCGATCACCAACGCCAACGCGTTGTTGGATGATGTGAATCCGCAGCTGCCGCAGGCGCGTAAGGACATTCAGGGGTTGGCGGCGCTGGGGGATACGTATGCCAACGCCTCGCCGGATCTGCTCGACTTCTTGAACAATGCGGTGATCACTGCGCGCACCATCAACGCCCAGCAGAAGGATTTGGATCAGGCGTTGTTGTCGGCGGCCGGGTTCGGCAATACCGGGGCGGAGTTGTTCAACAAGGGTGGGCCGTATCTGGCGCGCGGTGCCACTGATCTGGTGCCCACCGCGCAGCTGCTGGACACCTACAGCCCGGAAATCTATTGCTTGATGCGCAGCGAGCACGATGCGCTGCCGGCCACCGGCGCGGCCGAGGGCGGATTCAACGGCTACTCGTTGAACATGGACACCGAGGTGACCTCGGGCCTGGGCCTGGTCGCCAACCCCCTGTCGTTGGCCGCCGTTGCCGCGCTGACGCTGGGCCTGGGTGGTGTCGCCGGTCTGGTGGGTGGCGCGCCCAACCCCTACATCTATCCCGAGAACCTGCCGCGGGTGAACGCGCGCGGCGGGCCCGGCGGTGCGCCGGGGTGCTGGCAGAAGGTCACCCGCGACCTGTGGCCGGCACCCGAGCTGATCATGGACACCGGCAACAGCATCGCGCCGTACAACCACCTGGACACCGGGTCGCCGTATGCGATCGAGTACGTCTGGGGCCGCCAGGTCGGCGACAACACCATCAACCCGTAACGGTGCGCGCTGGGCTACGCCGCCCACTCGGCACCAAAGCTGCAAATGCTTGGAACAGACACAATTCGCTTGCGCCGGCACGCCGCTGTGCGGTGGTTTCCTGTCGCCGACGCAGTCACCACTCTGTCGGCTTGCGCCTTCCACTCTAACTGCGGATCCTGACTACGCTACCCGACTTGATAAGCCTGCCAACGGGATTGAATTTCACCACCCTCTGGATCATGCATTTCGGCATCATCGATGGACCGCGTTCGCGGGTGCGCTTCTTCGGCCCGTCCACGCCCCGGGTGGAGTACTTAGGTTAGGCTAACGTAAGCTCATGTCCCGGTGGGCGCCGTTGCCTCGATCAAGGGCGCAGTCGCGGTCGGTCGGTAACGATTGAGAAGGGTTCTGCGCATGCGCATCGTGTTCTTCGGATTCCAGACCTGGGGCTACAAGACCCTGAAAGCGCTCACCGAGATGGACCACGAAGTCGTCCTGGCCGTCACCCACCCCTCCAGCCAGGAATCGTATAGGGCGATCTGGTCGGCGCCGGTGGAAGACCTCGCACGTGAGCACGGCATCCCCTTGCATGTCACCGAGACGGTGGACGCCGAGACCATCGACCTGGTGAAGCGGGCCGAACCCGACGTCATCGTCGTCAACAGCTGGTACTACCGGATGCCGGCGGAACTATATACCCTTCCGCCGCACGGAACGCTGAACTTTCACGACTCGCTGTTGCCGCGCTTTACCGGGTTCTCCCCGGTGCTGTGGGCGTTGATCAGCGGCGAGTCCGAGTTCGGCTTGACCGTGCATCGCATGGATGACGGTCTGGACACCGGCGACATCCTCGTCCAGCGTTCGGTTCCGATCGGCCCCACCGATACCGGCACCGAATTGGTGCTGCGAGGCATGGATCTGATACCGGATGTGCTGGCCGAGGCGCTGGACGCGCTGGAGTCCGGCAACGCGGTCTGGCGGCCGCAGGACAAGAACGAGCGGACGTATTTCCACAAACGCTCGGAGCGCGACAGTTTGATCGACTGGAACTGGTCGGCCGAGGAACTCGAGCGCTTTGTGCGGGCACTGTCCGATCCCTATCCCCGCGCCTTCACCTTCTACCGCGGTAAGCGGATCGAGGTCCTCGAGGCGCGTGTCTCCGACGCCGGTTATGGCGGCACACCGGGCCGGGTGATCGCCCAGGAGGAGGGCGGCGCCGTGGTCTGCGGAGCCAATGCGTACCGGGGCCGCAACCGCGGCCTGGTGGTCACCCGCCTTCGTTCCGCGGACGGGGTCGAGTGCAGCGGAGAAAAGTTTTTTCGGCGTGGTGGCTACCTGACCAGTCAGCCATGAGAAGTCAGGCGCCGCAGGCTTGCCTTCTCGGCAACGCCATGGACAACGCATCTGACGCCACTTCAGCGTCGGTGATTCGCACCGTTTCCCTCGGGTCATCAAGTGACAGCGCGCTTGAATACCCGGACAAGATCGACGCGAGGCTGCTCTGGATCGGCGCGGTATGCGGTCTAGCCAGCATGATGGGACACCTGGACGGCACCGCGGTCGCCGTCGCTCAACGGACCTTCGCCGCGGAATTCGGATCCACCCAGGCCGTCGTCTCGTGGACGGTGGCCGGCTACATGCTGGCGTTTGCCGCCGTGGTCCCGGTAACCGGTTGGGCGGCAGACCGATTCGGCACAAAGCGGCTCTTTGCGGGCGGTGTCATGGTGTTCACCCTCGCGTCACTGCTGTGCACGATGGCTCCGAATGTGCTGCTACTCATCGTTTTCCGTGTCCTGCAGGGTTGCGGTGCTGGAATCATGACCCCGCTGTGCTTTGTGATCCTGACCCGCGAGTCGGGTCCCAAGCGGCTCGGCCGCCTGGTTGCGATAGGAGCAGTTCCGTTCCTGCTCGGCCCGGTCGGTGGGCCGATCCTGGGCGGTTGGTTGATCGGCAGCTACGGCTGGAAGTGGATATTTTTGATCAACCTGCCGATCGGGCTCAGCGCCTTCGCGGTTGTGGCGCTGATGTTTCCGAAGGATCGTCCTGCGCCGTCGGAGACACTCGACGTAATGGGCATGTTGCTGTTGTCACCGGGCATGGTGATCTTGCTGGCCGGGCTGTCATCCATCCCGGGACGTCGCGCGATGACCGATCACCATGTGTTGGTCCCGTCACTCATCGGCCTGGCATTGATCGTCGCCTTCGTTCTGCACGCCTGGCGCCGGACCGACGCCCCGCTGATCGACCTGCGATTGTTCAAGAACCGAATGGTCAGACAGGCGAACTTGACGTTGCTGATCTTCGCTGCCACGTATGTAGGAATCTTGCTACTGGTCCCCAGCTATTTCCAGGTCGCTCTGCACCAAACCCCGATGCAGTCGGGAATGCACCTGATCGCGATGGGGATCGGCATCGTGTTGACCACACCGTTCGCCGGCGCATTCATGGACAGATACGGACCCAGCAAGATTGTTCTGATCGCCTTCCCCCTGATGGCGGCAGGCCTGGGCGTCTTCACCATTGGAGTCGCCCGGCAGACAGGGTATTCGCCGACGCTGTTGGTCGGCCTGATGCTTGTCGGGATGGGAGTGGGCTGTGCCGCCACGCCACTTTCGGCCGCGTGCGTGCTGCCGTTGGCGCCCCATCAGATCGCCCGTGGCACAACGGTGCGCAGCGTCAACAACCAGTTGGGCGGCGCCTTCGGAGCCGCCTTGGTGACGGTGCTGTTGACGAACCAATTGGGCATCGCGAACGCCGCTTCCCACCTGGTGCACGCCTACACCGTGGTGTTCGTTGCGGCCACCGCACTGGCGGTGTGCGCGATCGTCGCGGCGGCGTTTCTGCCGAGGGGGACAGCCGGGTGACAGCGAGTCGGCTCAACGATGCCAACGTTGCGGGCGCTGAGTCGCTCGCCTAACGAGAAAGTCCGTCGCCATATGCTCAATTACGGGACGCAACCAGACCTGCTGGGGTCGTTGACCGTTGCGCAACGTTCGATATGGGCCGCCCAAGAACTCCGGCCGGAAGTGCCGTTCAACTTTGCCGGGTTCCTCGCGATCGATCACGATGTCCACGCCGAAAAGCTCATGGCCGCATGTGAATCGGCGGCCACCCGATTCGGCTCGCCCTGTGCGCGAGTGGCGCTGGTCGACGGCGAGCCGGTTTTCGTACTCGATCACTCGCTTCCGCAGACCCTGAACACTCTCGATCTACGTGCCGAGCCCGACCCGGTCGCCGCCGCCCGCGCCTGGATGGACGAAGATTACCGACGCCCGGTCGATCTGGTCGGCGACCGGCTCACCAATTTCATGCTGCTACGGATCGCCGACGGTCTGTGTTACTTCTACCTGCGCACCCACCACGTTCTGCTGGACGGGTATGGCACCAACAACTTCATCCGGCACATCGCCGACGTCTATTCCGGCGCGGCCCCGGCAACCGGTGAGGTCGATTTCTCGGGCTTCGACGTCATCCGCGGCGCGGACCTGAAATATCAGCAGTCGTCGCGCAGCACAGCCGATGCCGAGTACTGGAAGAGCATCGTCCGCGAGCCGCTGGAAATCGTCGACCTGGCCGGCACCCAGCGGTCAGTGCCACCGCGGCATCAGCTGGTGCGTGAGCTCGAGTGCACGCAACGGCTGGCGGAGAATCACCAGTTCGACATTGCCCGGGTCGTCGCGGCCATGGCCGTGTTCATCTCGAAAACTACTGGGCGCCAGACTGTCTCGCTGTCACTGCCGGTTTCGGCGCGCACCAGCGTGGCCCTGAAAAACTGTGCGGGCATGGTGTCGAACATGGTGCCGCTGGTCATTCGCGTCGAAGACCACGACACGATCGGCGCCCTGACCGACCGAGTCGGCACGGCCCTGGTCGGCGCGCTGCGGCACCAGCAGTTCCGGGGCTTCCCGGACATCATCGGCGACGGGGCCCGGCTGGACACCAACGTCGAATTCGGCCCGGTGATCAACGTCCTCGGCTTCGCGGCCCCCATTTACTTCGGGCCCTCGCTGGCGACGTGCAACATTTTGACCAACTTCCCCATCCAAGACGTCGCGGTCAACATCTATCCGCAGTTGGACGACGGCGCACCGCAGGTTCACTTCGGATGGAATCCCGACCGCTACAGCGACGACGAAATCGCTAGGCACATAACCCGTCTGGAGTCCATCTTCGAACGCCTTCTGGTGGCGGACCCGTCGGCGTCGTTGCGCGAGGTGTCGGTCCTCGACCACGGCGAGCGTGATCTGGTCACCTCGGTGTGGTCCGGCGCGGGTGCTACCGCACCCGTGGGCGTGGCACCGGAGTTGTTGGCCGCGGCGGCGTCGGCCGATCCCGACGCGATGGCGGTCGTCGACGGGGGCCGAGGGCTGTCGTACCGCGAGCTCGATGAGTCCTCGACGCGGCTGGCCCGGGCGCTGATCGAGGCCGGGGTAGGTCCGGAGTCCGCCGTGGGCGTGGCGATGGATCGCTGCCTGGAACTGGTCGTGGCGTGGTGGGCGGTGCTAAAAGCGGGCGGAGCATATGTGCCGCTCGATCCGGCGCATCCGGCCGAGCGGATAAGCACGGTGCTGGACACGGTCGCGGCGGTCTGTGTGCTGACCCGCGGCGCCGATACGGTGATCGGGGCCGGCGGGCGCCCGGTGTTGCCCGTCGACGCTCTCGACGTGTCCGCGCGGTCAGCGGAACCGATCACCGACGCAGACCGATTGGCCCCGCTGCGGACCACCAACACCGCCCATGTGATCTTCACGTCCGGATCTACCGGTGTACCGAAGGGTGTGGCGGTCAGTCACGCCGGTCTGCTCGGGGTGGCCGCCCACCACGACGCATTCGGCCTGACCGCCGGCGAGCGGTTGCTGATGGTCGCGTCACCAACCTTCGATGTGTCGGTTGGCGAACTGTTGCTGGCGGTGGCGGCGACGGCGACGCTGGTGGTGGCACCACCGGAAGCGTCCGCCGGCGAACCGTTGACCGCATTGCTGCGCGAACAGCGGATCAGCGCGGCGGTGCTCACCCCGACGGTGCTCGCGTCGCTGGACCGCACCCGGCTGACCGGCGTACGCACCCTGATCGCCACCGGGGAGGCCTGCCCGGCCGAGGCGGCCACCGCTTGGGCGCCCGGCAGGCGGATGTTCAACGCCTACGGCCCCACCGAAGCCACCATCTGGGCCACCTGCAGCCCGGCGCTCGAACCGGGTCAGCCGCTTGGCATCGGCGTCCCCATTCCGGGGGTGCGGGCCCTGGTGCTCGACGCGCAGCTGAACCCGGCGCCCGTCGGGGTGGTCGGCGAGCTACATCTGAGTGGCGCCGCGCTGGCGCACGGCTACCTGGGACGCGCCGACCTGACCGCGGAACGCTTCGTCGCCAACCCATTTGGCGACGCCGGATCACGCATGTACCGCACCGGCGACAGGGCGTGCTGGGGTCCGGACGGCCAGCTGCGCTACCGCGGGCGTGCCGACGGCCAGGTCAAAATCCGCGGCCACCGCATCGAAGTCGGCGAAGTCCAGGCCACGCTGGCTGCACTGGACGGAGTGACGGCGGCGGTGGTGATTGCCCGCGAAGACCCACCCGCCGCCCTGCGTCTTGTCGCATACATCACCGGCGGCGCCGACCCCGCCCAGATCCGCACCCGGCTGGGGGAGCGGCTGCCCGCCTACCTGGTCCCGGCGGCGATCGTGGCGATCGACGCGCTGCCGCTGACGCGCAACGGCAAGCTCGACATCAGCGGTCTGCCGGCCCCCGAATATGCTGCCGCGACCTATCGGCCCCCGGCCGACGCGATCGAGGAGATCCTGGCCGGCATCTACGCCCAGGTTCTGGGGCTGCCGCGGGTCGGGGTCGACGATTCGTTCTTCGACCTGGGCGGCGACAGTATCATGTCGCTGCAGGTGATCGCCCGCGCGCGTGCTGAGGGCGTAATGTGCCGCCCGCGTGACATTTTCGTCGAGCAAACCGTGGCCCGGCTCGCCCGCGTCGTCACGGTCGCGATCGCCGACGACGACGACACGGCTGTCGGCGAGGTGGTTGCGACTCCGATCATGCGGTGGCTGCAAAGCATTGACGGCCCGGTCGATCAGTTCAACCAAACCATGCTCGTCCAGGCACCCGTGGGCGTGGACGAGGCCGACGTGGTGGCCGTGCTGCAGGCCCTGCTGGATCGGCATGCCATGTTGCGGCTGCACGTCGACGACGACGGCGCGGCGGGATGGTCGCTCTCGGTGCCCGAACCAGGTTCGGTGGACGCCCGTGCATCTGTGCGATCGGTGCAGGAGTTGTCCGACGAGGCACTCATCGCCGCACGGTCGCGGCTGAATCCGGGTGCCGGGACGATGCTCAGTGCGCTCTGGATCGCCTCGACCAGTCAATTGGTGATGATCATTCATCATCTGGCCGTCGACGGCGTGTCATGGCGAATCCTGTTGGAAGACCTGAATATCGCCTGGGCCCAGCGTCGCAGCGGACAGCCCGTGTCGTTGCCGCCGGGGGGCACCGCGTTCGTCCGGTGGTCGTCGCTGCTCGATGAACACGCGCGCCGTCCCGAGGTGGTGGCTCAGGCCGTCGCGTGGCGGCAGGTGTTGGCCGCCGCCCCCGCGCCCTTGCCGGCCGCGCAACGCGTCGATACCCACGCCAACGCGGGCCGCTTTTCCGCGCCGCTGGATGTGGAGACGACCCGCGTGCTGCTCGGCGGCGTACCCGCGGCGTTTCACGCTGGGGTGCAAGACATTTTGTTGATCGCTTTCGGGCTGGCCATCGCCCAGCTATCGGGTGGCGGCGAGACGACTATCGGCATCGACGTGGAAGGCCATGGTCGCCACGGCGAGCTGAGCGCCAACGTGGACCTGTCGCGAACCGTGGGCTGGTTCACCGCCAAATACCCGGTGGCACTCGACGTCGGCGGCCTGGACTGGGCGAAGGTCGTGGCCGGTGACGCCGGACTGGGGGCGGTAATCAAGCGCGCCAAAGAGCAGCTGCGCGCCCTGCCCGAGGCGCTCAGCTACGGGCTGCTGCGCTACCTGAATCCCGATGTCGAACTGGGTGATTGCGACCCAACGGTCATGTTCAACTATCTGGGGCGGCTGACCGGCACGGCCGGGCTTCCCGATGAGGTTTGGCGGCCGGCCCTCGACGGTCTGTCGGCGACCGCCGTCGCGACCGCGGTGCCGATGCCGCTGACCCATAGCTTGGCGCTCGACGCCGGCACCATCGACGGTGAGACCGGCCCACAGCTACACGCCAACTGGACGTGGGCGACCTCCGCACTGGACCATGCTCAGGTAAATCGGTTGAGCCAGTTATGGTTCGAGGCGCTGACCGGCATCTGCGCGCACGTGCGCCGGGGTGGGGGCGGGCTGAGCCCGTCGGACGTCTTCCCCGCGCGTCTCACCCAGCAGCAGATCGACGACCTCGAACAGCACGACCGCGTCGCCGACGTGCTGCCGTTGACCCCGCTGCAGCAGGGGCTGCTCTTCCATGCCGCGACAGCGCAAGCCGACGGGGCCGACCTGTATGCCATTCAGCTGACCATCGGCATCGCAGGCCCCATCGATCCGCACCGGCTGCACGAGGCGGTGCGTGCCGTGGTCAACCGACATCCCAACCTGGCCGCCCGCTTCTGCCCGGACATCGACCCGCCCGTGCAGATCATCCCCGCCGAACCCGTGCTGCCATGGCGCTACGTCGATCTCGGCGCCGACCGGGTCGACGTCGAGGATCGGGTTCACGGGTTGTGCGCCGCCGAACGCGCCGCGGTGTGCGATCTGGCCGGCCCGCCGGTCTTCCGGGCGGCGCTGATCCGCACCGCCCCGGACCAGCACCGGTTCGTGCTCACCAACCACCACGTCGTGCTCGATGGGGCGTCCCTGCCGATCCTGCTGCACGAGATCTTCGCCGCCTATAACAGCCAGCACCTCCCCGCCCCGGCGCCGTACCGGAGATTCGTGACCTGGCTGGCCGGGCGGGACCTCGATTCCGCGCACGCGGCATGGCGAGAGGTGCTGGCCGGCTTCGACACACCCACGCTGGTGGGCGCCCCGCACCGGCACAGGCTTGGACGGCGGGGGATGGAATCGCGCAGGCTCTCCGAGCGGGCCACCCAGGCGCTGGACCAACTGGCTCGAGCGCACCGCACCACCATGAATACCGTGCTGCGGGCCGGCTGGGCGCAGCTGCTGATGTCGCTGACCGGGCAGCGCGACATCGTCTTCGGCGCCGCGGTCTCAGGCCGCTCGGCCGACGTGCCCGGGCTCGAATCAATGGTCGGCCTGCTGATCAACACGGTGCCGGTGCGGGCGCAGGCGACCGCCGACACCACCATTGCCGACCTGCTCGGTCAGCTGCACAACGCCTACCAGCGGACGTTGGATCACGAACACCTGGCGCTGACCGACATTCACCGCGTCACCGGTCACGACCAGCTGTTCGACACCCTGTTCGTCTACGAGAACTACCCCCTGGGCGCCGCCGCCTCGATGGAGCTCGGCGAGCTGGCCATCACGGGGCTCACCGGTCACGAATCCACCCACTACCCACTGACCCTGCAAGCCACGCCCGGCCCCGAATTGGCGCTGCGAATCGAGTATGACTCCGACGCGTTCGACGCGGAAAGCGTTGCGGCTCTGGCGGATCGGCTGGATCGGATCCTGACGGCGATGACGGCCGATCCGGCCCGGCGGTTGTCGTCGGTGGATCTGCTCGCCGCGACCGAGCGGGAGCGCCTCGATGAATTCGGCAATCGAGCTGTGCTCGGCCGCCGGGTGACCGGGCCCTCGATTCCGGAATTGTTCGCCGCGCAGGTGCTTCGTACACCCGAGGCGGTGGCGCTGAGTTGCGGGCAGAGTTCCTGGACGTATCACGAGGTCGACCTGGCTGCTAATCGATTGGCGCACTCGTTGATTGCTCGCGGTGCGGGCGCCGGGCAGTGCGTGGCGGTGATGTTCGCAAGATCGGCGGAGGCCATCGTCGCGATCTTGGCCGTGCTCAAGTCGGGGGCGGCGTATCTGCCGATCGATCCCGCGGTACCCGATGCGCGGATCGAGTTCGTACTCGGTGACGCCGCGCCGATCGCGGCGGTGACGACGACGGAGTTCGCCTCGCGGTTCGGCGGGCGCGGGCTGACCGTGATCGATGTGAACGGGCCTGTCGACGTCCAGCCCAGCTTCGCGCCACCGGTTCCGGCCGCCGACGACGTCGCCCACATCATTTACACCTCGGGTACGACCGGGGTTCCGAAAGGCGTTGCGGTCACACATCACAACGTCACCCAGCTGATGCAGGAACTGGACGCCGGCCTGACCGCACCGGGGCCCGCGAAGGTGTCGACGCAGTGGCATTCCTACGCGTTCGACGCGTCGGTCCGTGAGATCTGGGGTGCGTTGCTGCACGGCGGGCGGTTGGTGGTGATACCCGAGGCGGTCGCGGGATCACCCGACGAACTGCGCACCCTGTTGATCGACGAACAGGTCGGCGTGTTGAGCCAGACTCCCTCCGCGTTGGCGGCGTTGTCGCTCGAGGGTCTGGAGTCGGCGGCGTTGATCGTGGGCGGCGAGGCTTGCCCGGCCGAATTGGTGGATCGGTGGGCACCGGGGCGGGTGATGACGAATGCCTACGGACCCACCGAAACCACCGTCGATGTGACGATCAGCGCCCCGCTCGAGGCGGGGGCCGCAGTGGTGCCCATCGGCGCGCCGGTGGCCGGCGCGGCGTTGTTCGTGCTCGACAGTTGGTTGCGGAGGGTACCGCCCGGCGTTGTCGGTGAGTTGTACGTCGCCGGACGCGGCGTGGGGGTCGGATACCTGCACCGGTCATCGTTGACCGCGTCGCGGTTTGTGGCATGCCCCTTCGCGGGCCCGGGATCGCCCGGTGCGCGCATGTATCGCACCGGCGATCTGGCGCGGTGGCGCGCGGACGGGCAGCTGCACTACGTCGGGCGCACCGACGAGCAGGTCAAGGTACGCGGCTACCGCATCGAGTTGGGCGAAATACGCACTGCCTTAGCGGGTTTGCCCGGCGTGAACAGCGCGACGGTCGTCGTCCGCGAGGACAACCCCGGGGACAGACGTCTGGTGGGCTACATCACCGGCGCCGCGGACCCGGCCGTCGCACGTGCAGAGCTGGCCAAGCAGCTGCCGGCCTACCTGGTTCCGGCCGCGGTCGTGGCGATCGATGCGTTGCCGTTGACGGTCAACGGCAAGCTGGACAGCCGTGCGTTGCCGGCACCGGAATACCGCGACACGCACTACCGCGCGCCGGGCAACCCCATCGAGGAGGTCCTGGCGAATACCTACGCCGACATCCTGGGCCTGCAGCGCGTAGGAGTCGATGACTCTTTCTTCGACCTCGGCGGCGATTCGCTGACGGCGATGCGCCTGATCGCCGCGGTCAACAAAGCCCTGAACACCCGCCTGAGCGTGCGTACCCTGTTCGACGCACCCGCCATCACCCAATTGGCGCCCCGGGTTCGCGCGGACGGCGGCGGACTGCAGCCGCTGGTGGCCCGCGAGCGGCCCGCCGTGATCCCGTTGTCATTCGGTCAGAGCCGGCTGTGGTTCCTCGACCAATTCCACGGCGCTTCACCGGTTTACAACATGGCGGTGGCGTTGCAGCTGGACGGCCGACTCGATGCCAAAGCGTTTAGCGAGGCGATTGCGGACGTGGTGGGCCGGCATGAATCGCTGCGCACGGTCTTCCCGCATAGCGACGGTGTGCCCTACCAGGAAATCGTGGCGCCCGAGCGCGCGGACTTCGGTTGGGAGGTTGTCGATGCCAGCGCATGGTCGTCCGCCCGATTGGACGAGGCCGTCGGCGCCGCCGCGCGTCACACGTTCCAGCTGGATACGCACATTCCCTTGTTCGCCAAGCTTTTCCGCGTCACCGATTACCAGCACGTGCTGGTGGCCACCGTGCATCACATTGCGGCCGATGGCTGGTCGGTGAGCCCGCTGGTACGCGATCTGGAAGCCGCCTACACCAGCCGGTGCGCGGGGCGTGCCCCCGGCTGGGCCGCATTGCCCGTGCAATACGCCGATTACACGCTCTGGCAGCGCGCCCAGTTCGGCGACCTCGAGGACAGCGGCAGCCCCATCGGAGTCGAGCTGGCCTATTGGCAGGAGGCGCTGGCGGGAATGCCCGAGCGGTTGCAACTCCCCACCGACCGGCCCTACCCGTCGGTCGCCGACTACCGTGGGGCGAGCGTGGCCCTGGAATGGCCGGCGGAGTTGCAACAGCGGGTGCGCGCGTTGGCTCGTCAACACAACGCCACCAGCTTCATGGTCATCCAGGCGGCCCTGGCCGTGCTCCTGTCCAAAATCACTGCGACCAATGATATTCCGATGGGCTATGCCGTCGCTGGTCGTAACGACACCGCGCTGGACCAGTTGGTGGGATTTTTCGTCAACACCTTGATTCTCCGGGTTGATGTCGGTGGACAGGCCACCGTCGCCGAGCTTTTGGCCCAGGTTCGCACCCGCAGCCTGGAGGCGCTCGAGCACCAGGACGTGCCCTTCGAGTTGCTGGTGGAGCGGCTCAACCCGATCCGCTCCCTGAGCCACCACCCGCTGGTTCAGGTCTCGATGACCTGGCAGAACCTGCGTGAGCACGGCAACGACCCCGCCGCGGGAGTGGACTTGGGTGACCTGCAGATCACCCAGCTGCCGCTGGAGACCCGCACCGCCCGCATGGATCTGACGTTTTCGCTCGGCGAACGCTTCACCGCGGACGGCGAGCCCGCCGGCATCGGCGGCGCGGTGGAGTTCCGCACCGATCTGTTCGACGCGAAAACCATTGAGGGGTTGGTGGATCGCCTGGAGCGGATATTGGTGGCGATGACGGCCGATCCGTCGGGACGGGTGTCCTCCGTGGATGTGCTCGATGCCGCCGAGCATGCGCGGTTGGACCTGCTGGGCAATCGGGCGGTATTGAGCGCGCCCGTGGCAGGGGTGTCGATTCCCGAGTTGTTCGCCGTACAGGTGGCCCGTACCCCGGAGGCGGTGGCGATCAGTTGCGCCGGTGCGTCGATGACGTACCGTCAATTGGACGATGCGTCTAATCGGTTGGCGCACTTGCTGGTTGGCTACGGCGCGCGTCCGGGTGAGTGCGTGGCTGTGTTGTTCGAACGCTCGGCACAGGCGATCGTGGGGATCTTGGGGGTGCTCAAGTCGGGCGCGGCGTACCTGCCCGTGGACCCGGCGGTCCCCGACGCACGCATCGAGTTCATGATCGGTGATGCCAGGCCGGTGGCGGCGGTCACCACGGCGGGGTTGGCCGATCGGTTCGCCGGGCGAGGGGTGCGGCTCATCGATGTGAATGGCCCTGCGGTACAAGCCCAGCCGTGCTCCCGGCTGCCCATGCCGGAGCCCGAGGACATCGCCCACGTCGTCTACACCTCGGGCACCACGGGGGTGCCAAAGGGCGTGGCGACCACGCATCACAACGTGACGCAGTTGCTGGGGTCGTTGCACGTGGGCCTGCCCTCGGGGTCCGGACAGGTGTGGTCACAATGGTATTCGTATGCCTTCGATGCCTCCGTGGAGGAGATCTGGGGTGCGCTGCTGCACGGGTCGCGGCTGGTGATCGTGCCCGAGTCGGTGGCCGCACTGCCAGAAGACCTGCAGGCCTTGCTGATTGACGAGCGGGTGACGGTGTTGCATCAGACTCCCTCCGCGGTCTCGGCCCTGTCGCCGCGGGCGTTGGCGTCCTCGGCGTTGGTGGTTGCCGCCGAGGCGTGTTCGGCCGAACTCGTGGATCGGTGGGCGCCGGGCCGGGTGATGACCAACGCCTATGGGCCGACCGAGACCACGATGTGCGTGGCGGTCAGTCCACCCCTGAGCGCCGGGGCGGGGACACCGCCGATCGGTGCGCCGGTGCCCGGGGCGGCGTTTTTCGTTCTCGACCCGTGGTTGCGACCGGTGCCGGTGGGCACCGTGGGTGAGTTGTACGTAGCCGGGCTCGGACTCGGCGCCGGCTATCTTCGCCGGGCCGGGTTGACCGCATCGCGGTTCGTGGCCTGCCCGTTCGGCGGAGCCGGACGGCCCGGCCAACGGATGTATCGCACCGGGGATCTGGTGCGCTGGGGCCCCGACGGGCAGTTACGCTACCTCGGCCGCATCGACGAGCAGGTCAAGATCCGTGGGTACCGCATCGAGCTCGGCGAAATCCAGGCAGCGCTCAACCGTTTGGATGCGGTGGATCAGGCCGTGGTGATCGTGCGCGAGGACCGCCCAGGCGACAAGCGTCTGGTGGGGTACGTCACCGAGTCGGCACCGGGGGCGCTGGATGTGATTACCGCGCGGGCCCGGCTGCGAGAGGGATTGCCCCCCTACATGGTTCCGGCCGCCCTGGTGGTGATCGATGCGTTGCCGCTGACGGTCAACGGCAAGCTGGACACCCGCGCCCTGCCGCCACCCGCCTACCGCGACGCCGAATACCGCGCCCCGGGCAACGACATCGAACAACTCCTCGCTGACACCTACGCGGAGGTTCTGGGCCTGGACCTGGTGGGGATCGATGACTCCTTCTTCGACCTCGGCGGTGACTCCCTGTCCGCGATGCGCCTCATTGCCACCGTCAACAAAACCCTGCACACCCACCTGACCGTGCGGACCCTCTTCGATGCCCCGACGGTCGCCGGCCTGAGCGGACGCGTGGACGAACACGCCGACGATCCGCGCTTCGTGGCCGTGCACGGCTCCGTGCCCGCCGAGGTGTACGCCGCCGATTTGACGCTGGACAAGTTCATCGATGCTGCGACGCTGGCCGGTGCTTCGTCGTTGCCGCGACCCGGCGCCGAGGTGCGGACGGTCTTGCTGACCGGGGCAACCGGATTCCTCGGGCGGTATCTGGTGCTGCAGTGGCTCGAGCGCCTGGAACTGGCCGACGGGAAGTTGATCTGCCTGGTGCGGGCGGGCTCCGCCGACGAGGCCCGCGCCCGCCTGGAGAGGACCTTCGACAGCGGCGACCCGCTGCTGCTGCGGTGTTTCCGGGAACTGGCCGCCGATCATCTCGAGGTCATCGCCGGCGACAAGGCCGAACCGAACCTGGGCCTGGACGAACAAACCTGGCAGCGGCTGGCCGAGTCCGTCGACCTGATCGTCGATCCCGCGGCCGTGGTCAATGGCGCGTTGCCCTACAGCGAGTTGTTCGTGCCCAACGTGGTGGGCACCGCCGAGCTGATCCGGTTGGCGCTCACCACGAAACTCAAGCTCTTCAGCTATGTTTCGACGGCCAACGTGGGCGATCAGATCGCGCCCGCGGCATTCACCGAGGACGCCGACATCCGGTCCATCAGCCCCAGCCGGAAGAACGACGGCAGCCGCGTCAACGGCTACGGCAACAGCAAGTGGGCCGGCGAGGTGTTGCTCCGGGAGGCCAATGACCTGTGCGGGCTGCCGGTCGCGGTGTTCCGCAGCGGAATGATCTTGGCCGGCACCACGTATGCGGGACAGCTCAACCTGTCGGACCTGGTTACCCGGATGGTGCTCAGCGTGGCCGCCACCGGTGTCGCGCCGCGTTCGTTCTATCGCCTTGACGCCCAAGGCAATCGACAGCGCGCGCATTACGACGGTCTGTCCGTGGAATTCGTCGCCGAGGCGATCGCCACGCTGGGTGCTCAGGTTGTCGACGGGTTTGAGACCTATCATGTGATGAATCAGCACGACGACGGCATCGGGCTCGACGAGTACGTCGACTGGCTGATCGAGGCCGGCTATCCCATCGAGCGCATCGATGACTTCGGCGAGTGGCTACGCCGGTTCGAGACCGGGCTGCGCGCCCTGCCGGATCGACTGCGCGAACATTCGGTCCTCGGGGCGTTGCTGTCGACGAATTCGCTTCAGTTGCAGCCCGCGGAGCCGATCTGGAGTCCCGTGGTCTCGACCGATCGGTTCCGCGCCGCGGTGCAGGACGCGAAAGTGGGTCCCGACAACGACATTCCGCACGTCTCGGCGTCCGTCATCGTCCAATACGCCGCCGGCTTAGAGCTGCTCGGTCTGCTGTGACGCGGGGAACCGTCGGCCGCTCAAGCTTGGGTGGCCGCCTTCGGTCGCGCGCCGGATTTCACGTCACGCCCCGCGCCGGCGGACATGGAGGCGGCCTCGCCGCGAGCCAGACCGACCGTCGCCACGATCACCACCACGAGCGTCACTGCGAGGACTACCCAATCCCAGCCGCCGGCTTCCAACGTCTCGGCGAGCACGATGATGCCGAGGATCCCGCCCACCACGGGCTTCGCCACGATGATCGTCGGCAGCGACGCGGTGAGGGCACCCGCTCGATAAGCCGATTGGTGATAGATCATTCCGGCCGCCCCGCAGAACACCAGCGCGTAGAGCTCGAAGCTCTGCCACAGCTGACCCGGCTGGTGTTCCAAAATGTCGACGACGCCTTTCATCAGGACCGCGAACACCGCCAGCAGCGTGCCGGCCACGGCCGCCAGCAGCAGCGCCGCGAGCGGGCGATCCGCCCAGATCCGCGCCCCCAGCAAACCGAGCAGTAACAGGGGGCCGATTACCACGGCCACCACGATCCAGGTGTGCAGCGGCGCGCGCTGTTGGCCGCCGGTCGGATCTCCGACCGCGATGAGCACCGCCAGCGCCACCGCCAGCACCAGCGCCCAACTCCACTCTCGTCGGGTGATCCGGTTACCGGTCATCCGCGAATAGATCGGCAGGGCGAACAGCAGCGCCGTCACCTGCAACGACATCACGAGCAACACCGAGCCCTTGTCCAGCGCGGCGGCCAGCAGCACGTAACTGCCGATGTCCCCCAACCCGCCCAGCCACCAACGCTTATCGCGCAGCAACATGCCGAACAACGTCAGGTGGCCCACCCGTTTGTCGGTGACCTCCTGCGCGGAACGTTGCCGGACCACGTTGCCGATCGCGGATGCCAGTGCGGCGCACAGGGCGAGAATGGCCGCCAGAGTTGCCTCCGACATGGCACTACCTCCTCGCTTGGGTGCGGTGACGCTACCCATCCAATCTAGCCACGCCCTCAGCGGCGGGCTCGGCGACGGTTGCCCGGGCCGGCCGGCGACGCCGCCGGGCTGCCTCAGAGCGGAAATTTCGTCCCGGTCAGCCGCTCGGACAGTTCCCAGAGGGCGGTGGCCGTCCCGGCGCGCTTTGCCGGCCAGTTGCGCCACGTCGGCTGGGTGCGGCCGTACAGTCCGAATCGCGGGCCGACGAAGGTGTCGCCCGGCAAATCCTGCGAGGCGGCATACAACGTCTGCCGGGCGCCGAAGTCGGCATCGGTGGACACGATCCGGTCGACCGCCAGGACCGCCGCGTCGCCCAGCTTGCGGCCGGAGTTGCCCTGCAGGCTCGTGTGCGACCAGCCGGGGTGGGCGGCCAGCGCGCGCAGCGACGTGCGGACGCCGTCCAGCCGCCGCTGCAACTCCTTGGTGAACAACAGGTTGGCCAGCTTCGACTGGCTGTAGGCCAGCCACGCCGAGTACGGACGCGACTGAAAGTTCAGGTCCTTGAGGCTGATGTAGCCGAAATGGTGCATCAGCGAGGACACCGTCACCACGCGGTCGGTCAGCTTGGGCAACAGCAGGTTGGTCAGCGCGAAGTGGCCGAGGTGGTTGGTGCCGATCTGGCCCTCGAAGCCGTCGACGGTGACGGCATGTTTGGTGGCCATGATGCCGGCGTTGTTGATCAAGACGTCGACACTGTCGATGCCCTCGGCAAAGCGCCGCACCGAGGACAGGTCTTGCAGGTCGAGTTGCCGTACCTCGGCTTTCCCGGTTGCCGAGGCGGTCATCCGCGCGGCGGCGGCGTGACCCTTGTCGGGGTTGCGGACGGCCAGGATCACATGCCCGCCGACCCGGACCAACTCGCGCGCGGTGACCTCGCCCAGCCCGGCGTTGGCACCGGTGATGACGACGGTTCGTCCGGTGAACGAGGGCAGCTCCGCTGCGGTCCAATCGGCCATGGCAGACACCTTAACTTCGCAATTGCGACGGCGGCCGCCGGGCCGCGGGGCCTTGCGGCGGCGTGCGGGAGCCTTACTGGTCCACAGTCGCGCACGGGTATCGTGCCTGGGATGACCAGCGAAATCCCACCTGGACGGTTGCCGCGCGCAAGGCAAGGGCGGGATTTTGTCAGGTGCGCGTCGGGGATCACCGGATGTATCTAGGCATCATCGTCAATCCGAAAGCGCGGAAGAATCGCACCGCTTCCGCCGACCGCATCGCCGAACTGCGTCGCATCGTCGGCTCCCGCGGAGAGGTGCACTCGACCCACTCGATCGAGGAGCTGCGCGACACCATCCGGCAGCTCGCACCGCGGGTCACCCACCTGGTGGGCGACGGTGGCGACGGTGCGCTGCACTGGTTGATCAACGAGATCGAGCGCTGCATCAGCGATCCGCAACATTGGCCGGCGTTCGTCCCGACCAACGGCGGCAGCGTCAACGCCGTCGCGCGCAAAGCCCGGGTGCGCGGGCGGCCCGAAGCGATCATCCGCGCGCTGACGGCCGCCGCGGAGGCGGACCGACCTCCGCCCGAGGTGAGCCTGGACACGCTCGTGCTCGATGGCCAGACCGCCGACGGCGCCGCGTTTCATCGGCTCTGCTTCGGGCTGGCGGCCGGGGGCGTCGGGAACCGTTTCTACGACCGGTATTACGACTCACCCGATCACGGTCGGCTGGCGGTCGCCCGGGTGATCGCTCGCAGCTTCGGCGACTACATCACCTCCAAGGTCGCCCCGGCCCGCGTGAAGACGCCGAATTACGCCTCCATCCTGTTCACTCCGACGCGGGCGCGCGTGGTGATCGACGGCGATGAGGTCCCCTCCCGCACGCACAGCTTGCTGCACGCCGGCGCGATCGACCTGCGTATCGGCGGCCCGCTTCGGTTGTTCCCCAAGGCTTCCGAGCCCGGTGCACTGCACTTCCAGGCCGGAAACCTACGGCCATCCAAAATCGTGGCGCAGCTTCCGACCGCCCTTACCAACGGCATGCTCCGCGGCAACGGGCTCCGCGATGTCAACGGCCACGAGATGCTCATCGAAGCCGAGGACGAGCCGCTGTCGCCGATCATCGACGGCGAGCGTTTCCTCGGCATCGTGAAACTGGTGGCCCGCGCCGGCCCCCGCATCCGCATCGCCCAGCCCGCCTAGCCGACGCCCAGAATTGCGTTTCGTGCTTTGCGATTTCGGCCAATAGATGTGACGAAGTTAAAAGCGTCATTCCAGCCAGACAAGCATTTGGCGGAAATAGTAAATGCGCGAATTCTGAGATACGTAGTTCAGTATCTCAGGGGCATTCACGGTAATAGTGCCTGGTAGCCGACCACTGAAGTACTGAAGTCCGTAGGCGCGTAGCTCAGCATTCGCGCAATTAATTTCGACGCCTAAGTTTATCCTGTGAATGTGGTGCGGAACGGCCGTTAATGCCGCTCGATGTTTTGCTCGGGGCGGGCACACAGCGCTACATTGGATTTATATTTACGACGAAAGTCGTTGTCGGGCTAAGCCAACCTGGAAGGGGGATCACTCCTACGATGGAGACGCTGATCGATTACCTGCAGATGTGGGAAGCGCGCAGGCCGGACCAGACCCTCTTCCGGTTCGTCGACGCCGACGGGCGCGAACTCGAGCACTACACCTACCAGGCCTTCGCGGAGCGCACCCGCGAACTGGCCGCCTACCTGGCCACAGAGGCCGGCCTCAAGCCGGGCGATCGTGCGTTGCTGGTCTACCCACCCGGTCCGGAAATGATCGCGGCGCTGTACGCATGCGCGCGCATCGGGGTGATCGCCGTTCCGGTCAGCCCTCCCTTGCCGATGTCGTTTGATTCGGGGCTGGCCAAGCTCAGCTTCATCGCCCGCGACTGCCAGGCCGTGGCCGTGCTGTCGACCAAGCAGTTCGAGTACGACTTCCGCCTGCTGCTGGGTCAGCGCGGTGCGCAGGTCTGGACAGGCGGCCCGGACGCCGGCCTGCCGGAGCTGCCCTGGTACGCGACCGACGCGGCCCAGGACTTCGGCGGCGCCCCGGTCGCGGACACTCCCGGCGAGGTGTTCTTCCTGCAGTACACCTCGGGCTCGACCAGCGATCCCAAGGGCGTGATCGTCACCCACGCCAACGTGATCGCCAACGGCTCCGCCTTCACCGGCGACGTGGTGCTGGCCTCCTGGCTGCCGCAGCATCACGACATGGGGCTGATCTCGGCCTACATGTTCATCGTGCTGCTGGGCGGATCGACGCATGCGATGTCGCCGCTGGACTTCCTCGCCCGGCCATCGTCGTGGCTGCGGCTCATCAGCGACGTGCACGCCACCCACACTCCGGGACCGAACTTCGCGCTCGAATACTGCCTGCGCGAGGACAAGCTGCCGACCAGCGAATTGGCCGGCGTAGACCTGAGCAGCCTGGAATGCATCGTGGTGGGCGCAGAGCCGCTGCGCGCCAAGACGTTTGCTCGTTTCCGGCAGCGGTTCGCCGAGTATGGCTTGCGACCCGAGGCGCTCACCGGCGCCTACGGTATGGCCGAATCGACCCTGATCGTGTCGATCCGCGGGCGCCAGACCATCGCGGTGAACAAGCGCGGACTGGAGCGCAACGTCGCTCGCGTCGAGAAGGCGCTGCCGGAGAACAGCAACCAGGTCCCGTTGGTCAGCTGCGGCAAGCCTATCGAGAGCAGCCTGGTTCGCATCGTCGATCCCGAATCGCGGCAGGCGCTGCCCGACGGGCGGGTCGGCGAGGTCTGGCTGGCCGGACCGTCCAAGGGTGCCGGCTACTGGAACCGTCCGGAGCTCACCGCGGAGATGTTCGGCGCAAGCATTTCCGGCGATGAGGAGCACACCTACCTGCGGACCGGGGATCTGGGCTTCCTCTACGAGGGCGAGCTGTTTGTCTGCGGCCGCAGCAAGGACCTGATCATCGTCCGCGGCGTCAACTGCTACCCGTCCGACATCGAAGCCATCGTCGAGCGCACCGCCGCGCACGTCCGCAGCGGCTGCGTCGCCGCCTTCTCGGTCGAACACGACGAGTCCGAGGCGCTGATCGTCGTCGCCGAGGTGCGCGACCAACACAACCCCGACCCGAAGGCAGTGGCCCGCGCCGTCCGGCGGCACTGCCACATCGACCCGCACGCGATCGTTTTCGCGCCGCCGCGCATCATTCCCAAGACCACGTCGGGGAAGATCCGGCGGGCGTCGACCCGGCAGCTGTGGCTGGACGACAAGCTGCCGGCCTTCACGACCTGGATCAACCAGTCGGCCAACCGGACTCACGATGGTCTGGCCGCGGGTCCGCTGGAGCGGTTCCGCAACCTCATCGAGAGCTACGACCTCACCGGCGACGAGGACTGCTCGTTCGCCGACCTCGGCATCGACTCGCTGGCGTTGGCCGAGCTGCGCACCGACCTGCAGGCCCTGCTGGAGGAGAACGGCGCGGGGGAGCTGGCCGAAGAGGTCAACACCCGCCTGCTGCAGCGGCTGACGGTCTCCGAATTCTTCAGTCTGGTAAGCCAATTCGGGGACGGATCCGGCCAAGCGCTGGCCGCCCTGCGCCGCGCGTTGGATCAGATCTCCGCCGACTACGAGGCCCGCGAGGCCGCCCAGATGCGCGCCGACGCGGCACTGCCGTTGCCGGAGCTGGCACCCGCGCGCCCGGGTGAGCCCACCGATCTCCTGCTGACCGGCGCCACCGGATTCCTGGGGCCGTTCCTGGTGAGCAGCCTGCTGGCGCGGACCTCCTACACGGTGCATGCACTGGTCCGCGCGACGGACGCCGCGCACGGCCTGGACCGCATCGTCGCGTCGCTGCGCCGCGCCCAGCTCTGGACGCCGGCACTGGAGGCCGACGTGCGGGCCCGGGTCCGCGTCGTCTGCGGTGATCTCGCCGAGCCCGCACTGGGCATCGGGGAGGCGGCCTTCCAGCAGCTGGCCCAGGACGTCGACGTCGTTGTGCACAACGGCGCCCTGGTGAACTACGTCCGGACCTATGACGCCCTGCGTCCCGCGAACGTGGAGGGCACCCGTGAGCTGTTGCGGCTGGCGATGATCAACCACCGCAAGGCTTTTCACCTGGTCTCCAGCACGTTCATCTACGGCTGGAGCACCCAGCCGGTGGTCGGCGAGTGGGATGCCAACGAAAAGATGGCCGGACTGGACTTCGGCTACTCGCAGACCAAGTGGGTCGGCGAGCAGCTGGCGCTGGCCGCACAGCGCAAGGGACTCGACGTCCGCATCTACCGGCCCTCGCTGATCTCGCCGACCCGCGCGGGCTTCGGCAGCCAGGACGACATCCTGGTGCGGCTGACGGCGTTCATGATCGAGCACGGTGTCGCCGTCAACGCGCTCAACCAGATCAGTCTGCTGCCGGCAGACTTGATCGCGGATCACATCGTCACGCTGATGGGCCTGCCGGACGAGTCGGGCAGCGTCTTCAACATGACCGCCGACGACTACTACAACCTCACCGACGTCACCCGGATCCTGTCCGAGCGGTACGGGTATCGCTTTGAATACCATGACATCCCGTCGTTCACCGAGCAGCTGAACCGCCGCTGCACGCCGAACGACCAGATGTACCCGCTGGTCGATTTCCTCACCCGATCGGCGGACAAGATCGCGGCGATGCGGGACAAGCGCTACGACAACACCCAGTACCGTCACCGGCGGGGGCTGGCCAAGGTCCGCCTGCGCGAGCCGGCCCTGACCGAAACGGTCGATCATCTGGTCCGCTTCTTGCGCAGCGAACGGTTGATCACCGAGGTAGAGGGCGACGCGCAGCGCAGCGCATAGCCTTACGATCTGGCGGATCGAACCGGCGACGGAAAGGGGATGGCACACGATGTTCACCGTCGATGACAAGGCAACGGGACCGCACGACGCCCGGCTCGACCATGAGCGGATCGTCCTGCAGGCGCGTGACGTCGACTTCGACTGGTCGACGCTGCCGTTCTACTACGTGCCGAACGAACCCTTCACCACCCACTTCTGCAACGTGCTGCACCTGTTGCTGCCGGCGGGTGAGGAATTCATCGTCGCCGCCTTCAAGGACACCTTGCCGCTGATCAAAGACGACCAACTGCGCCGCGACGTGCAGGGATTCATCAGCCAGGAGGCCATGCATTCCCAGGCGCACGCGGGGGTGCTCGGGCATTTCGCGGTCAAAGACATCGACGTGACGCCGTTCACCGACCAAATGCGTTGGCTGTTCACCCAACTCATCGGTGACCGGCCGCAGTGGAGCCCGCGCAGGCGCCAGAGCTGGCTGCTCGAGCGGGTGTCGATGGTTGCCGCGCTCGAGCACTACACCGCCATCCTGGGCGAATGGATTCTCGACACCCCGCAGCATGACGCCTTAGGCACCGACCCCGTCATGCTGGACCTGTTGCGCTGGCATGGCGCCGAGGAAGTCGAGCATAAAGCGGTCGCCTTCGACACCATGAAGCACCTGCGTGCCGGTTATTGGCGGCAGGTGCGCACCCAGCTGCTGATCACGCCGGCGTTGCTGTGGTTGTTCGTCCGTGGCGTGCGGTTCATGTACTCGGTCGACCCTTACCTGCCGCCCGGCACCAAGCCGCGCTGGCGGGACTACTTTCGCGCCGCGCGACGGGGTTTGGTGCCCGGGCCGTTCCAATTCCTGCGGGTCATCGGCGCCTACTACCAGCCGAGTTTCCATCCGTCCCAGCTGGGCGGGGTGGGCCGCGCGGTCGACTACCTGGCCTGCTCACCGGCCGCCCGCGCGTCGCACTGACGATGACGACCGAAATGGCTTCAACCTCTGTCGTCGCCTCCGACGGCGTGCGACTGGCGGTGCATGCCTACACCGACATCGACCCCGGGCGGCCGACCATCCTGGCCATTCACGGCTATCCCGACAACCACCACGTGTGGGATCCGGTGGCGACGATTTTGGCTCGCCGATTCAATGTGGTGGCCTACGACGTCCGGGGCGCCGGCCAATCCTCAACGCCGGCAGGCCGTTCGGGGTATCGGCTGCCGCAGCTGGTCGCCGATGTCGGCGCGGTGATCGAGCGCCTGGGCGTGGACACCGTGCACCTGCTCGCCCACGACTGGGGATCGATCCAGGCGTGGGCGGCGGTCACCGACGACACGGTGATGCCCAAGATCGCCTCGTTCACGTCGGTCTCCGGGCCGCACTTGAATTACGCGGGCAAGTTCCTGCGGTCAGCGCGCACGCCGCGCGCGATCCTCGACGTTGTCAAGCAGATTCTGGCCTCGTCCTACATCTGGTTTTTCCTGTGCCCGGCACTGCCCGAGCTGGCGATCCGGTCGGGGGTGACGGTGAAAATCTTTGAGGCGGTTGAGCGTATCGGTGGATCGAGTACCGGCGGCGGGCGCGGTGCGGCGTACCGCTCGGTCGATGATTACCTCAACGGGCTCAACCTGTATCGGGCGAACATGCCCGCACCGATGCTGTCTCCCCCGGCGACGTTGCCGCAGACCACCGTTCCGGTCCAGGTGCTCATCGCCCGCGACGACTACTTCGTATCGCCCGCCCTGCAACGGTTTACCGGCTCTATTCCCGACGGCAGCCGGGTCGTCCCGATCGAGGGCGGCCACTGGGTGGTCACCGCCCACCCCGACGTCATCGCCCGGCTCACCGCCGACTGGGTCGACTCGATCGACCCGTCCGCCGACCGCGGCACCGGACAGATGTGAGGATGATTGTGGCACAGACCATTTGGGACAGCATTCCGGCAGACCTGTACGGCCGCCGCAAACGTGATCGTATGTACACCGCGTTGTACGGGGTCGGCACGCTGTTCGGCGGCCTGGCGTCGGCATCGCGGTGGACGTCCTCGCGGGTGCAGCCCGTCCGGCGCACAACCACCGCGATCGTCACCAACCGTGAGTTGGTGGCGCCCGATGTGGTCGCGTTGACGTTGGCCGACCCCGCGGGTGGATTGTTGCCCGGCTGGACTCCCGGTGCGCATATCGACGTTCGGCTGCCGTCGGGCCGTCGCCGACAGTACTCGCTGTGTGGTTTACCGGCCCGCCGCACCGACTACCGCATCGCGGTGCGCCGCATCGCCGACGGCGGCGGGGGCTCGGTCGAAATGCACGACACCTTCAAGGTGGGCGACAAGTTGGAGTTCGAGGGGCCGCGCAACGCGTTCTACCTCGTCACCGACGAGCGCGAGGTGCTGTTCGTGATCGGCGGCATCGGGGTGACACCGATCCTGCCCATGATTCAGACGGCGCAGCAGCGCGGAATCGATTGGCGTGCCGTCTATGCCGGCCGAAGCCGGGAGTACATGCCGTTGCTGGACGAAGTGGTGGCGGTGTCCCCCGACCGGGTCACCGTGTGGGCCGATGACGAGCGCGGTGGATTCCCCACCGCCTCCGACTTGCTCGCCGACGCAGGCGCGGCGACGGCGGTCTACGTGTGCGGCCCCACCGCCATGCTGGAAGCGGTGCGCACCGCGCGTAACGAACACGTAAACGCGCCGCTGCACTACGAACGTTTCGGCCCTCCACCGGTGGTCGATGGGCTCCCCTTCGAGCTGGAACTGGCCCGCTCGAAGCGGATCCTCAGTGTGCCGGAGAACCGGTCGGCGCTCGACGTCATGCTCGACCGCGATTCCACCACCGCGTACTCCTGCCAGCAGGGGTTCTGCGGCACCTGCAAGGTGAAAGTGCTTGCCGGACAGGTGGATCGGCGCGGGCGATGCGCAGAGGGAGACGACGAAATGCTGGTCTGCGTTTCCCGCGCGAAATCCGGGCGCGTGGTGATCGACGCCTGAGCGCTGAAGATGCGCCACGTTTGACCCCGTGCCGTGCAAAATGACCACGTGCAGGGATTCGGCTTTCCCACCCTGGCGTTGCTGACCGCCGTCGGTTTCGCCGGCCCGGTGCTGGCCTCGGTGCCGCGGCTGCGGATACCGGTGATCGTCGGCGAGTTCATCGCCGGTCTGGCCATCGGCAAGACGGGTTTCGGTGTGGTCGATGCCGCCGACCCCACCTTCGGTTTGTTCGCGAACATCGGCTTCGCGCTGGTGATGTTCGTGGTGGGCAGCCACGTCCCGGTCCGCGACCCCGCGATGCGTTCGGCGGTGCCCAAGGCGCTGGCGCGAGCGGTGCTGGCCGGCGCCGCCGCGGCGGCCCTGGGGGTCGGGCTGGCCGCGCAGTTCGGTACCGGTCACGCGGCGCTCTACGCGGTGCTGATGGCCTCGTCCTCGGCGGCGATGACGTTGCCGATGATCGATTCGCTGCGCTTACGCGGCCCGCAGGTGCTCTCGCTGACCGCGCAGATCGCCATCGCGAATGCGGCCGGTATCGTCCTGCTGCCCTTGGTGATCGACTTCCATCACGCGGCGACGGCGGCGCTGGGTGGGTTGGCGATCACTGGCTGCGCGGTGCTGCTCTACGCGCTGCTGCGCTGGGTCGACCGCAAGGGCTGGCGGCAGCGCATGCACGACTATTCGCACAAGAACGAGTTGGCGCTGGAACTGCGGATCAATCTGCTGGTGCTGTTCGGGCTCGCGGTAGTGGCCGTCAGCACCGGCGTGTCGATCATGCTGGCGGGCTTCGCGCTGGGTTTGGTGATCGCCACGGTCGGCGAACCGAGGCGGCTGGCGCGTCAGCTCTTCGGCATCACCGAGGGTTTCTTCAGCCCGGTGTTTTTCATCTGGCTCGGCGCCTCGCTGCAGGTGCGTGAGCTGGCTTCGCAGCCGAAATACCTTCTGCTCGGCGCCGGACTGGGCCTGGGCGGCGTGCTGGCGCATTGCGTGGGACGGCTGGTCGGCCAGCCGCTCAGCTACGCGGTGATGTCCTCCACGCAGCTCGGTGTGGCGGTGGCCGCCGTCACCATCGGCACCCAGCAGCACCTGCTTGCCGCGGGTGAAGCGTCGGCGTTGATGTTCGGCTCGCTGCTGACCATCGCCTGCACATCGATAGCGGGTGCTGTCGCGGCGAGTCGGCAACGCGCCGAACCGGATCAGCCCGCCAAGGCCGCCACCTGACCGGCGTCGCCCACTGCGGCGGACCGTAGGTCGACAAAACCATCGAAACCGCGTTGCGTACCGGGTTCAATCTCCTACCCCTGGGTCATGCTTAGGCAATGCCGAGGAAAATGCTGCGGGCGAAGCCGCGACAAGAGTCCGGGTCGAAAAAGCCCGCGCTGGGTATCTGGCGGGCCGCCGGCCTGAGCATGGCCGTGATCGTAGCCGCGGCGGTGCACGGATTGGGCGCCCTGGTCGGCGCGGCGGTCGTGCTTCCGGCCATCTACGCGTTGGCGCGACTGCATGCGCATACCCCAGACGCACGCAACACCGCCGAGTTGATCGGCGCCACCCTCGGCCGGCGAGCGGCGACGGCCGCCGGCATCGTCCAGTTGTGCGCCTACCTGGTGCTGGCGGGGAAGTTCGCCACTACTCTCGGATTGGAACTGCTGCAACTGTTTTCGCCAAGCGAAGACCCGGTGAGGATTGTTTCATGGTTACCGTTCGCCGCCGTGGGGGCCGCGGTCGTCGTCGGTGCCGCCGCCTGTGGGTCTCCGACTGGAGGCGTCGCGTCGCTTGTGGCACTGCTGGTGATCGGGGGCCTGCTCGTCTACGTCTACCTCGCCGTGGCGGTGACCGCCCGCATCGCGGCCGGCAGTGACGCGGTCGTCATCGGCACGGCCGCAACGCAGAGCCAATTATCCGGCCAGCTCGTCGGCTTCGGCCTCGGAATGGTGGGCGTTGAACTGATCACGGTCCGCAGTGCGCGCATCGCCAGGCCTGGGAGGTCCATGTCGCTGGCCGTCGCGTTGGTGTCGGTGGCGGCGGTGGTGCTGTGGGTCGGTGATCACCAGGGGGTGGTGGGGCCGTGGCGATGGAGCGCCAAACATCTGGCCGAAGCGGTGCCACAGTTCTACGCCGCCCCGGGCCAGAGGTGGATGGTCATCGCAGGCCTCAGCCTGGCGGTGGCCGCCGCGTTGTCCTCGGCGTGGGCGGCGGTGCGCGCCGCCGCGGGTATGGCGGTCATGCGCGGCGCGACGCCTCATGCCGGGTTGCGACTGGCGATGCTCGGGCTCGTCGCGGTGATTGCCGCCGTAATCTCGACGCACGGCACGCGCTGGATCGGCCTGATCCTCCTGGGCGCAGCGCCCCTGTTGTTGATGGCGCTGTATGTGTTTGCCACAGAGGCTAATTCGCGGATACCCGGCGACAGCGTGGTGGCCTGGTGGGTCCGGCTGCTGATGCCGGCGGTGGCCGTGCTGGCCGTGGTGAAACCGCTGGTGGACTCCCGGTTCGCCCCGGTGGAGGTGGCGACGGTGATCACCGCCGCGATCGGGGTGTGCGCCGCGGGCGCCGCGGCGGCGCTGCTGAGGCGGTCTCCGGATCGCACCGCGAAATCTGCGTAGTCTTACGGAATCCGGGCCGGCTACTCACCCTCGACGCGTAGAGCGCGCAGGTTCGCGTCCGTGCCATCGGCAACGCCATCACCGGAGGGGTGGACCCGTTGGTGCGCCGTCAGCAACAGGTGATCGAATTCCGACTGGGTGTTCAGCGGCAGGCCGGCGCGGCGGAAATCTTGGGCGATCTGCTCGGCCAGCGGCCGTAGCTTGACATTCGCCTCCTGGGACAACCATTTGAGCAACTCGAAGGCCGCCTGGTCGTTGATGCCGTAGACCAGCATCAACATGCCTTTGGCTTGCTCGATGCCGGCCCGATTCTCGCTGATCTCAGCGAGTTTCGCGCTCATCCGGTCTTCCTGCACTTGTTCGTGCGGTCCGGAGACGTCGATGTAGAACCCGTATGTTCCGATCACGTCGCCGTCGTCGTCGAGGATCTGGTCACCTACGACCACGACGTGGTGCACGTCTCCGCGGGTATCGACGATCCGATGGCGTGTGCTGAATGCCTGGTGCGTATCCACCATTTCATCGATCGTGGCCGCGACGTGTCCGCGGTCGTCGGGATGCTTGTGGGACAGCACCAGTTCGGTGGTCGGAGTGACACTGCCCGGCTCATACCCGTGCATTCGTTGCACTTGTTCCGACCATTCCCAGCGCTGGTCGGTGAAATAGAAGCGGAACCAGCCCGCCGGTTGTGCGTCCCCGCCGGCCAACGCTTGTTCGACGTTGGCCGTCTGGCCGTCGAGTTCCCATTTCATGGTGTATCCGCTCTTCCCGGTGCCGGGCGAGGCGTTCGTTCGCACCGGTGGCCTGGGGCCGGCGGCGGGCGGCGGTTGGAGGAGTCCGCGCACGCGGGCGCGTGCGAGAGGACCGCCGCCCGGCCCGCCGGTCAGTCAGGCGTTGATGACCTCGCGCTGGGCGCCCTCACGGACGGCCCGGGGTGAGTCGCCGCGTCCGACGGTGATCTTGCGCGGCTTGGCCTTCTCTGCCACCGGAACGTGCAGGCGCAGAACGCCTTCGGCGTAGGAGGCCTCGATCTTGTCGGTGTCGAGGTTCTCGCCGAGCACGAGCTGGCGGCTGAACACGCCGCGCGGCCGCTCGGTGGCCAGCATCTCGCGGTTGGGGTCGACGGCCGGCCGTTCGGCGCGCACCGTCACCACATTGCGCTCGATGTCGATGTCCAGCGAGTCGGCATCGATGCCGGGCAGGTCGAACTCGACGACGAACTTCTCGCCTTCCCGCCAGGCGTCCATCGGCATCACCGCCGGCCGGGCGGCGGTACCTAGGACCTGGTGCGCGAAGCGGTCGAGCTCACGGAAGGGATCTGAACGCATCAGCATGGTGGTCACCTCTCACTCCAATCTAGGCGGTGGGTCGGCAATTTCCTATGTCTAATGACATAGATTTGATATAGCATCCTCGACAGAATGATGCAAGTGTGCTAGATAGATTTTTGGGCCGATAGCCGGAGGAGCCGGTAGCTGAAGGAGATGGCTGATGGTCGACTACCGCGGCGACGCGGGTGCCCCCTCGTCCGACCATGGTGTGTATGGCATCTCGGTGGCCGCCGAGCTGTCCGGGATCGCGGTGCAGTCGCTACGACTCTACGAACGCTACGGCTTGATCACACCGGCGCGTAGCCGAGGCGGAACTCGCCGGTACAGCGCCGATGACCTGGTGCGGCTCAAGCGCATCAGTGAGCTGGTCGACGCCGGGGTGAACCTGGCCGGCGTCGCACGCATCCTCGATCTGGAAGACCACAACGCCACGCTGTCGGCGGCCAACACCGACCTGCGCTCCACCAACCGCACCTTGCGGGCAGCCGCGAAGGCAAGCAAGCCCGTCGAGCCGGACACCGTCTGAGCCGATCGCGGATTGCACCGACCCAGGTCGGGTACCCGTCCCGCTATGCGTTCAAGGAGAAGCGATGGGTGAGTTCACGGAAACCGGTGCTCAGGTGGTCGATGGTGCACGACAGGAAGCGGACGCCTACCGCGGCGACCACGATCGACCGTTGGGCGGCTATCTGGCCGTGATGGTCGTCTACGGCGCGGTGGTGGTCGGTGCGGTGCTGGTCGGGCTGGCCACCGGCCGCACGTTGCCGACCCGGTGGCGGGTCCAGGACTTGCTCATCCTGACCCTGGGCACCCACAAACTGTCGCGAACCCTGAGCAAGGACGCGGTGACCAGCCCATTGCGCGCGCCGTTCACCCGCTACGCGGGCACCGGCGGCCCGGCCGAAGTTCAGGAGGAGGTCCGCGAACACAGCCAGCTGCGGCACAGCCTGGGGGAACTGCTGACCTGCCCGTTCTGCCTGGACATGTGGGTGGCGACGGGGTTTGCCATCGGCCTGGTATTCGCGCCCCGGTTCACCCGGTTGATCGCGGGCGTGTTCAGCGCCCTGGCGGGCGCGGACTTCCTTCAGCTGGCCTACGCGGTGGCGCAACAGTCGGCCGAAGGCTGACGTCCCTCCGGATAAGGGGTGCCTCAGCTCGTCTTCGGCATCGGGATACCTTCGCTGGCGGTGAATTGCGCGTCGTCCTCCGAGGACAACCCGATCGAAACGACCGAACGGGCGAACAGCGCGTCGGTCAGGTAGGCCAGCGACACCGCCCACCGATTGACGCCCCGTGGAATCGCATACAAGTGGTACGCCCTGGTGACGGCTTTGGCGGCCAACCCGGACAAATGGATGTTGAGCGGGTTGGCCACCGCGTAGCGCGGTCCGAGGTCGACCACCAGGCCGAGGTTGCGGTGCTTGTAGTCCTTGCTGCTGCCGTAACCGAGGCTGGCGGCGACATTGCGGGCCAGCGCCTTGCCCTGCCGGGTCGCGTGTTGGGCGGTCGGCGGTGTGACCTTGCCCGGTTGGGTCAAATCGGGAACCGCGGCCGCGTCACCGGCCGCGAACACCTCGGGGTGATCCGGCACCTGGAGATCGGCCTGCACGGTGAGCCGGCCCTTTCCGGTCGGTAGCCCCAGGTTCTGGATCAACGGTGCGCCGGTCACGCCCGTCACCCAGGCGATCGTGCGCGTCTCGATGCGCGAATTATCGCTGAGCACAACGTGATCGGCGTGTGCCTCCTTGAGGGTGGTGCCGAGCCGGACGTCGATGCCGCGCTTGCGTAACACCTTGAGCGCGGCATCACCCAGCTTCTTTCCCACCTCGGGCATCACCTGGTCGGCCATGTCCAGCAGCAGGAACCGCACCTCGGCCGGGTTGAAGGCCATCTGCTTGGCCGCCGCGTCGGCCAGCGCCCGCAGCTGCGCCACCAGCTCAGTGCCCGAGTAAGAAGCGCCGACCACCACGACCGTGCGCCGGGCCGCGGCGACCCGCGCATCGTCTTCGATATTGGCCAGCTCCAGCTGCTCGACGAAATGGTCTCGCAGGTAGAGGGCCTCGGCGGTGGTCTTCAGTCCGCGAGCGTGCCTGGCCAGCCCCGGGACATCGAACAACCGTGTCACCGAGCCCGGCGTCAGCACCAGCCGATCCCAGGACATCGAATGGCTGCGCTCTTCGGGATCGCAATATGTCAGCGTGCGCCGGGCGAAGTCCACGCCGTCCACCCGGCCGCGCACGGCGCGTATCCCCTTGAGCGAATTGGCCAGCGGGACAGCGACAAAGCGGGCGTCGACGACGCCGCCGGCGACGTCCGGCAGCAGCGGCGTGTACAGCATGTAGTCGACGGGCGAAATCATCGTGATGTCGACCGACGCACGCCGCCGGCGCAGAATCCGGGCCAGTCGACGCGCGCAGGTGAACCCGGTGAAGCCGCTTCCCACGATCACAATGGAGGTCACCGAACCGAGTGTAGGCGGCCTCCGGAAGCGCGACGGGGGCCCGCCTGGGTGCGTCAGGGCTGCCGGGCGTGAAAGGCGTTGTCCAGCAACGATTTTGACGATAGCTAGAAAAGCAGCAGCTCCTGGGGCATCCTGTCCCCGGCGCATAAGCCCGCCGCACGCCTCGACCCGTTCGTTATCTGACCTTGCACTTCGCTCAATGGCTCATAGACTTGGATGGGCGTTGGCAATCGCACGGTGTCAATTTCGTCGTGACGCCAGTGGAAAATGGTTCCGCGGCCGAGACGGGCTTCAGGGGTGATGGTTATGCGAGACGGCAGCGCCACGATCGTGAACCAGCTCGTGGAACTGGTGACGAACCTGGAGTGGAACAACAGCGACACCGCGGCCGGGCTGCACGAGCTCATCGACAACGGGGTCCAGCACGTCACCGGTTCTGAATATGCGGGGATCACCCTGGCCGAGAAGAGCAAGTCCGTCAGCAGTGTGGTCGCCACCCACCACTACCCGAAGATCCTGGACGCGATTCAAAACAGGTTCGGGGAGGGGCCGTGCCTGGCCGCGGCCTGGGAGCATCACGTCATGCACATCGCCGACCTGAGCGCAGAGCAGCGCTGGCTGCGCTACCGGCGGCATGCGCTCGAGCAGACCCCCATCCGCTCCATCCTGGCTTTCGAGTTGTTCGTCGATGGCAGCAGTATGTCCGCGCTGAACTTCTACGCCAACCGCCCGCACGCCTTCGACCAGGAGGCTGTTGAGTTGGGCACCGTGTACGCCACCCATATCGCCCTGGCGTGGTCGATGATGCGGCGCCAGGACCAGTTCCGCAGCGCCCTGGCCTCGCGAGACGTCATCGGGCAGGCCAAAGGGGTCATCATGGAGCGCTTCAATCTCGACTCCGTCGAAGCGTTCAGGTTGCTCACCCGGCTTTCACAGCAGTCCAACACCCGGCTGGTCGACGTTGCGGCCGCACTCATCGACAGCGAACACCCGCTCAAGCGTCCCCGGCGTTAACGCCTTCCCCGACAACGTTTTCCGCTGTCGTGCAACCCCACCGACGTGACGGGCCCATCCTTTCCGTCGCGCCGATGGCGTTTCGACAGGTGCGAGACGGGTATCGCATTTCACATGAAGGCTGTCACGTGGCACGGCAAACGCGATGTACGGGTGGAATCGGTGCCCGACCCCAAGATCGAGCAACCCACCGACGCGATCATCGAGATCACCTCGACCAACATCTGCGGGTCCGACCTGCACCTGTACGAGATTCTCGGGGCGTTCATGAACCCCGGGGACATTCTCGGTCACGAACCGATGGGAATCGTACGTGAGGTCGGCGGCCAGACGGGTGACCTGCGAGTGGGGGACCGGGTAGTCATCCCGTTCCAAATCTCCTGCGGCAGTTGCATGACGTGCAAAGAGCAGCTCTACACGCAGTGCGAGACCACTCAGGTGCGCGAGCAGGGCATGGGGGCGGCGCTTTTCGGTTATTCGGAGCTCTACGGGTCCGTCCCCGGCGGACAGGCCGAGTTGCTCCGCGTCCCGCAGGCGCAGTTTACCCACATCAAAGTCCCTGTGGGGCCGCCGGATTCACGGTTCGTCTACCTGTCGGACGTGCTGCCCACCGCCTGGCAGGCGGTCGACTACGCCAACATCCCGCCCGGCGGCTCGGTCACCGTGCTCGGGTTGGGTCCGATCGGCGACATGGCCGCGCGGATCGCCGATCATCTCGGCTACCGCGTCATCGCCGTCGACCTGGTGCCCGAGCGGCTGGGCCGCGCGGCGAAACGCGGAATTCACACCGTCGATCTGGGGCGGCTGGACTCCTCCCTTGGTGACGCGATCCGTGACCTGACCGACGGTCGGGGAACCGACTCGGTCATCGACGCGGTCGGCATGGAGGCGCACGGCTCGCCGGCCGCCAAACTGGCGCAGCAGGTTGCCGGGTTGCTGCCCGATGCGCTGGGCAAGCGGGTCATGCAGACCGCCGGCGTGGATCGGTTGTCCGCCCTGTACTCCGCCATCGACATCGTGCGGCGTGGCGGGACGATCTCACTGATCGGCGTGTACGGCGGTATGGCCGACCCGCTGCCAATGCTGACCCTGTTCGACAAGCAGGTGACCCTGCGGATGGGACAAGCCAACGTCAAGCGCTGGGTGGACGACATCATGCCGCTGCTGACCGATGAGGACCCGCTCGGTGTCGACGACTTCGCCACTCATGTGCTGCCCCTGGACCAGGCCCCGCACGCCTACGACATCTTCCAGAAGAAGCAGGACGGTGCGGTGAAGGTCATACTCCGGCCGTGATCGGCTACGGCACAAAGGTTTTCGTTCGGCCAGGGTGAGAAGGGGTGCCGTCACAGTTTGACGGCTGTGTAGGCAGGGTATTGAATCCGCCATGACCACCGCAGACGCCCTCGCTCCCACGCCCACCGGAGAGGTGTGGCCGGGCAGGGCCTACCCGCTGGGTGCCACGTACGACGGAGCGGGCACCAATTTCGCCGTGTTCAGCGAGGTGGCTGAGCGAGTGGAATTGTGCCTGTTCGATGCCGACGGCACCGAAAGCCGCATCGTCCTTCCGGAGGTCGATGGCTTCATCTGGCACGCTTACATCCCCAACATCGAACCGGGCCAGCGCTACGGCTACCGGGTGTACGGTCCGTACGACCCGCAGGCCGGGCTGCGGTGCAACCCGAACAAGCTGCTCGTCGACCCGTATTCGAAGGCCATCGACGGCTCCTTCGAGTGGAACCAGTCGCTGTTCAGCTACAACTTCGGCGACCCCGACAGCCGCAACGACGACGACTCGGCGGCCAGCATGCCCAAGTCGGTGGTGATCAACCCCTACTTCGACTGGGGCAATGACCGGCCGCCGGACCACCAGTACGCCGACACGGTCATCTACGAGGCGCATGTCAAGGGCCTGACCATGACCCACCCGGACATCCCGGAGCCGTTGCGCGGCACCTACGCCGCGGTGGCGCACCCGGTGATCATCGAGCACCTCCAAAGTCTCGGTGTCACGGCCATCGAACTTATGCCGGTACACCACTTCGCCAACGATTCCACCCTGGTGGACAAGGGGTTGTCGAACTACTGGGGCTACAACACGATCGGCTTCTTCGCGCCCGACTTCAAGTACTCCAGCGCCACCACCCCGGGCGGCCAGGTCCAGGAGTTCAAGGCGATGGTCCGCTCGCTGCACGAAGCCGGCATCGAGGTCATCCTCGACGTGGTCTACAACCACACCGCGGAGGGCAACCACCTGGGCCCGACCCTGTCGATGCGCGGCATCGACAACGCCGCCTACTACCGCCTCGTCGAAGACGACAAGCAGTACTACATGGACTACACCGGCACGGGCAACAGCCTCAACGTCGGACATCCGCACGCGCTGCAACTGATCATGGATTCGCTGCGCTACTGGGTGACCGAGATGCACGTCGACGGCTTCCGCTTCGACCTGGCCGCCACGCTGGCCCGCGAATTCTACGACGTCGACCGCCTGGCAACGTTTTTCGAACTCGTGCAACAGGATCCGACGGTCAGCCAGGTCAAGCTCATCGCGGAACCGTGGGACGTCGGCCCGGGCGGATACCAGGTGGGCAACTTCCCGCCACAGTGGACCGAGTGGAACGGGAAGTACCGCGACACCGTGCGCGACTTCTGGCGCGGCGAGCCGGCCACCCTCGACGAGTTCGCCTACCGGCTCTCCGGATCGGCGGATCTCTACGAGCACACCGCACGGCGGCCGGTGGCGTCGATCAACTTCGTCGTTGCCCACGACGGCTTCACGCTGCGCGACCTGGTGTCCTACAACGAGAAGCACAACGAGGCCAACGGCGAGGACAACAACGACGGCGAGAGCCACAACCGGTCCTGGAATTGCGGAGTGGAGGGGCCGACCGACGACCCGGAGGTCAACGCGCTGCGCGCCCGCCAGCAGCGCAACTTCTTGACCACGCTGCTGTTGTCCCAGGGTGTGCCGATGATCAGCCACGGCGACGAACTCGGCCGCACCCAGAACGGCAACAACAACGGCTATTGCCAGGACAACGAGCTCACCTGGATCGACTGGTCCAGCGCCGACACCGGCCTGCTGGAATTCGCCCGCGCGGTGTCCGCACTGCGCGCCGAACACCCGGTGTTCCGCAGGCGACGATTCTTCTCCGGCAAGCCGCTGGGCCGCCGCGGTCAGGACGGACTGCCCGACATCGCCTGGTTCACGCCCGAGGGCACCGAGATGACCGACGAGGACTGGGGTACCGGGTTCGCCAAATCGGTCACCGTGTTTCTCAACGGTCATGGCATCCCCGACCGCGATCCGCGGGGGCAGCGGGTGCTCGACGACTCGTTCCTGCTGTGCTTCAACGCGCACTATGAGCCCATCGAATTCACCTTGCCGCCAAAGGAATTCGGGGCGTCCTGGCAGGTCGTCGTCTTCACCGGTCCGGACGAGGAGACGCCGGCCGACGAGGTGCCCGGCGGCGGCACGTTCACCGTCGATGCGCACACCGCCGTAGTGCTGCAGGCCCCCGACGCCGGCTAGCGAGTCCACCCGGACAGGCGCGGACACCCGCCCAGGCCGGCGGAAGCGTCCGCTGATGCCGGCTGGCCGTAGCGGTCTTGCCGAAATTGCGGACACCGGTTGCCCTTTGCCGCAGAATATTGATGCCGCCGAACCGTCGGCGCCGCCGTGGACAGCGCGGCGAGATGCAGCGGGTAAGAAGGGGAGCGGCGATGGACCGGCTGGCCCACGGCGCACGCGCGGAAGCGGCGTTGATCCGGGCCGGGCGGGCGGCGGCGTTGGTGGTGCTGATCGTCGCCGCGCTGACGTGGGCGGGCTGGTCGGCCGGGATCGACGGGCTGACCCGGATCTACCCGAGCTGGCCGCCGATGACGCCCTGGACCGCGTTGTGGCTGGCTGCCCTGGGGGTGGCAATCCTGGCGCAATCGGGGCGGCCGTCGTCGACACGCATACGGATCGCGCGTGTTTCGGCAATCCTGGTGGGCGTCCTGGCCGTCGCGGTGTTGCTGGAGTACACGACCGTCGGGTCGCTCGGCATGGACCAGGCGCTGTTCGGCGAAGCGGTGCGCGGCCGGCAAACATCATGGCCCGGACGTCCGAGCCCCCAGACCGCCGCTCCGGTGCTGTTCCTGGCCGGCGCCGTCGCATGGATGCGGGTGGACCGCTGGACTCGCGTGGTCTGGCCGGTGTTGCTGATCAGCGCCGGGGCTGTCCCGTTGGTCACGGCCGGGGCCTATTTGTTCGACGCCTTGGCACTGGTGGGTGTGTCGGCGTCGACCGGCCAGGCGCTCTCGACGGCCCTGGCGCTGCTGTTGCTCATCGTCGCGGCGTCGCTTACCCGCCCTGATCGCCTCCCGGTTGCCTGGCTGCTCGCCCGTCCCGACTCACGGTCATTGGTGCGGTTGCTCGGCATCCTGGCCGGTTTTCCGGTTGTGGTGGCGCTGTCGAGGCCGGCCTTCCTGACGCTCGGCCTGGGGGAGCACGCGGTGTGGACCTTCTCGATCTTGTTCGGCACCGCCGTCGTCGGGGCGATCACGTTCTACTTCAGCCAGCGCGAACAGCAGCTGCTGATCTCGAAGGAGTTGGCCAGCAACGAACGCGCCGAGGCCGAGGCGCGTTACCGCATCCTCGCGGACAATGCGGTGGACGTCATCGTGCACTTTCGCGGGGGCGAGGTCGCGTGGGTTTCGCCGTCGGTGCAGGCCGCTCTGGGCGGCCCACTCCGGCGTTGGACCGGCTCGGTCTTCGCCGACCGCATCCATCCCGAGGATCGCGACGAACTCGTGGCCGCCGTGCGCAGGATCGCCGGCGGCGAACACGTGCTGCAACGATTCCGGGTATGCGCGTTCGACGGCGTCTATCACTGGGTCGACGGTCATGGAAAGCCCTACACCGACGCGGAGGGTAAAACCGATGGGCTGATCGCGGCGCTACGGGTCGTCGATGATCAGGTCGAGGCGGAACAGCGACTGGAACGGTTGGCGCGGTTCGACACCTTGACCGGGCTGGTGAATCGGGCCGAGGCCCTCAGCCGGCTCGAGTCCGCGCTGGGGCAACCGCAACCCGAGGGCACCCACGTCGGCGTCTTGTTCTGCGATGTCGACCATTTCAAAGCGATCAACGACACGTGGGGGCACGGCATGGGGGACTTCGTGCTCGCGACGCTGGCCGCGCGGATCCGGGCCAGCGTTCGCCGCGGCGACACGGTCGGGCGCACGGGTGGCGACGAGATGCTGGTGCTGTTGCCGGGCGTGCGCAGCGGCAACGAGCTCGCCCAGATCGCGGAAAAGATCCGCTGCCGTGTCGCTGAGCCAATCTACATATCCGGCAACACGATTCGCGCGACCTTGAGCATAGGTGCCACGCTTTCGGTTTCCGACGAGTCCGTCGACGCCGTCACGGCGCGGGCGGACGAGGCCATGTACCGCGCCAAGTCCGGCGAGCGGAACACCGTCGTCCCGATTTAACCGGCCGATGATCGCCACGCGGCGCGTCGCATCCGGTAGGTTTCTCGCGACAGCGTCTTGCGTTACAAGAGAGGGCGAATATGTCAAGGACAGTGGTGGTCGGTGCCTCCAGTGGATTGGGCCGTTGCATAGGTGTCGGTCTTGCGCAGCGCGGCGATCGGGTCGCGCTGCTGGCCCGGCGCCGGGAGCGCATCGAAGCCGCGGCCAGGGACGCCGGCGCCGACGCGGTCCCGATCGAGTGCGATGTGACCGACCAGGCGTCCTGCCGCTCGGCCATCGATCGTGCCGCCGAAGCTCTCGGCGGCATCGACAACATCGTCTACACACCTGCCGTCGGACCGTTGGTCCGCATGGTGGACACCGATGCCGACACGTGGCGGCGCATCTTCGACACCAATGTCATCGGCGCATCGTTGGTGACTGCGGCGGCGGTGCCGCATCTGACGGTGTCGTCCGGCAAGGCGGTGTACCTGTCTTCGGACGCGGGCACCTTTGGGCCGCCGTGGCCGGGTCTGGGCGCGTACGGCGTCAGCAAGGCCGCCCTGGAACGGCTCGTGGAGGCGTGGCGGGCCGAGCACTCCGACATCGGTTTCACCAACCTGATCGTCGGGGAGTGCGCGGGCGGTGAGGGCGACGGTCAAACCGGGATGAACGAGGGCTGGGACATGGACCTCGCGATGAAGGCGGTCCCGCTGTGGTCGTCGCGCGGCTGCATGCCCGGCAAGTTGATGCCGGTCGAGGACCTGATCGACGTCGTGCACACCATCCTGCGGACCAACGCCTCGACGTCGATGCCGCTGGTGGTGGCCCGCGGCGCGCCCGCCAGTGCGGCCGCGTTCGCCGAAGCCAACCAGTCCTAACCGCGGCCGAGCTTCTCCTTGGCCAGGTCGGTCAGGAACCGCGCCGCCGACGTCGGCCGGAACGCCAGGGCCGCCTCGGTGAGCGCGTCGCGGGATGCGGTGGGCAGCTCGATGTCGGCGGCCGCGACGTTGAACTCGAGCTGCTCGACGCTCGAGGCGCCGGGGATGGCGACCACGCCCGGATAGCTGATCAGCCAGGCCAGCGCCACCTGCGCCGGCTTGGCGTCGACGTCCGTGGCGACGTCGCGCAACAGCTGCAGCAGCGGCTCGACGCGGCGCAGGTTTTCGGTGCCGAACAGCGAGTTCACCGCGCGGACGCCGCCCGGACGGTTGTCGACGCCGTACTTGCCGCCTAGCAGTCCCTGTTCCAGCGGGCTGTAGGCGATCACGATGCGGTTCTCCCGCTCGGCGAACGGCACCAGGTTCTTCAGCGCCTTGGGGTACGCCAGCGAAAAGTGCACCTGGTTGCTGATCACCGGACGGCCCAGCGCGGCGTCGGCCTGCTGCCACCGCTGCAGCGAATAGTTCGAGACACCGGCGGCGCCGATCTTGCCGCTGTCGAGGAGGTCGCGCATGCCCGGCATGATCACCGAGTCCGGAAACACCGGGTTGGGCTGGTGAATCTGGTACAGCGGGATCCGGTCCAGTCCCAGCCGCCGGGCGCTGGCGCGGGCCCGCTGCTTGACCACCGCGGGGAAGGGCACGACCGGCATGATCTTGCTGGCCACCACGACGTCGGCGCGCCTGTCGCCCAGGGCCTCACCGAGGATCCGCTCGCTCTTGCCCAGGCCGTACACCTCGGCGGTGTCGAACAGCGTCACCCCGAGGGCAAGGGCGCGGCGCACGATGTCGCCGGCGGCGCCGGCGGCGTAGCTTTCCCCGTAACCCCACTCGCGTGAACCGAACTGCCAGGTGCCCAGGCCGATCCGGCTGACCCGGCCGACCCCGTCGACGTCGACAAATTTCATGCGCCCAGCGTAGTGGCGATCGCAAGCGCGGCGGAGCCGGGCGCGGCGGGTCGCCACTGATGAGCCCGGTGGCGATCGTAAGCGCGGCGGAGCCGGGCGCGGCGGGTCGCTCAGCCGGGGATCTTGCCGAGGATGTAGTTGGCGATGCTGACCGCGGCCGCGCGGGGCGCCGCGCTGTCCGTGGTGCCGCTGGCCGACACGTTCAGGTCGATGACGACGTTCGCCTTGGCCGCGATCGCCCGTGCGGAGCGCACCTGGATGCCCTTGGGCGTCAGGTCCAGGGTGGTGATGCCGTTGCCGGCGTCGGCGGGGGCGCTCACCGACATCGGAATCGGCTGTCCGCCTGGTGCGCTCACCGTGACGGTCGAGCCGCCGCATTTGTGCCAGCCTGACAGCAGGCTGGCCAGTTGCGCCTGGGCCGCGCCCGGATCGCGGAACGCCGCGACGCCCTGGATGACCTGCATCGACTTCATCATGCTGCGGGTGTCGGTGAATTCACCGGCGTGATATCCGGCCAGCGCCCCGGGGGTGTAGGCGTCGGGACTGCCGGCGGCGATGCTTTCCCAGCACTCCGGGCGGTCGATGCTGCCGTCGTCCGGGGAGCGGCCGGGGCTGTTCCAGGTCGGGCCGACGTCGAGGTTCGCATCGCCGGTGATGTTGCGTAGCGCGTCGAGGCTGGGCAGCAGCGTGGCGATGGTCTCCGGCGGGACCGTGGGCGGCGGCGGTCCGGCGGTCGTGCTGGCACCCGGTGACGTCCGGTGCGACGAGGTCGACCCGGCCAGCGTGGCCCAGCCGGCCAGGGCGACGACCGCCAACGTGATGAAGATGTAAGACAGCGTCACCCCCACCAGGGCACGGTCCCGGCCGAGCTCGCCGGTCCGGCGGATCTGCGCCAGGCCGACATGTCCCAGAATCGCCCCTACGGGTGCGAACAGGAACGCGAAGACCAGCGACAGCGTCGCCATGGTGTTGACCGGCGGTCGGTAGGGCGTGGGGGCGGGCGGCGGGGTGAACTGCGGCGGCTGCGCGGCGAGCGGCTGGAGGACGGGCGGCTCGATGGCGGGTGGCTCCGCGTCGGGCGGCGGAACGCGGCCAAGCGGGTCGTAACTCAGCGGGTTTTGCCAATACGGGTCCTGCGGGTTTGTCACCCCGGTGCCTCCTTAGCGGCCGAACCTGCCCGAAATGTAGCCGACAAGGGCCCTGGCCTAAACCGGGGCCGTCACAGCCGCGGCTTGGCGATGCTGACCACGTAGGGCGCCTGCGCGAAGGTCAGGTAGACGCGATGCGGCCCCACCGCCATGCCCGAGAGCCGGGCCGCCTGGGCGTCGGGAGGCAGCCCCGACCGGTAGTCGATGGCGCGGAGGACGCGAATTCGCCCGTCCGGAAAGCCGGTGAAGCTCGCCGTCTCGAGCGTCACCAGTTCGCGGTCGGTGGCGGCGTAGATCCTGGTGTCGTCGGTGCCGAGTTCGCGGATCTGCGCCGATAATCGCGTGCTGGCCAGCTCCTCCAATCCCCGTCCGCCACGGCGCGAGTCGATGGCATGCAGCGTGTCGTCGTCACGGCCGGCGACATAGCTGCGGGTCACCGCCGTGCCGTCACCCGCCGAGACCGCGACGTCGAAGTTCAGTGAGCCGCGTTGGGCCGCCGGCGACGAGGTTCCCTGAAAGTGGCGGATGCCGGACGGTCCATACAGGTGGTAGTCGAGTTCGCGGCCCCGGTTCGCGCCGTCGATGGCGTCGGCGCCGGTCCCGGTGACGGCGGTGGGTAGCTTGCGGTAGCCGTACTGATCCACCGGCGTCACCGCCGTCCCATCCGCCGACAGCGCCAGCAGCATCCGCAGTCCCGCGTCCTGCGCCAGGTAGGCCGGCGCCGGTCCGGCGTCGAAATCGTTGACCTGGCGCAAAGTGTCCAGGTCGACCGCGGCCACCCGGCCGCGGTCGGGTTGCGGCACGAACACCACCCGTTCGTCTTTCTGGCTGATCTGCAGGTTGCGCCCGGGCGCCATCGGGACGGAGAACCGCGTTGTGGCGTCGCCGCCGCGATCGCCGGCGGTGACCTCGGCCAACCGCTGATCGTCGGTCAGCGCGACCAGCGCGTGCATGCGATAGGACCACACCGGCGCGTGCAACGCGGCAGCGGCACGCCACAGTTCGACGTCGGGCGCGGACTCCAGCGACGCTCCCGGGTGCGAACAGGCCGTGGTCATCGCGGCCGTCGCAACCACGCCGGCGACACCGCGACGCAGCAGCGCCCGGATGCGCTCGCCCGCGCGGGAACCCATTGCGGTGCCCATCGACCGCATGCTCCTTTCGCCGTTCGTCCAGGACATACCCCTTGCAGGCACGGCCACACCCCGTTTGGTGGCCGGATTCGTCGGGTAGCCGTTCCAGCGAGCGCGCACAGCCCTGCGCGTCGAACCAACTAGATGGGAGGGAGACACTGTGGCACCGAACGCCATGAAGTCACCCACCGACGTGGTCGACTTCCTCGTCAGTCAGCATGAGCAGATCAAGGCGATGTTCGCCGAAACCCTCGCGGCCTCCGGAAAGGCCCGCGAAAAGGCCTTTTTCGAACTTCGGCGTTTGCTCGCCGTGCACGAAACCGCGGAGGAAGAGGTCGTTCACCCCCGCGCCAAGCGCAAGATCGCCAACGGCACCGCCGTGGTGGACGATCGCCTGCATGAAGAGCACGAGGCCAAGACCGTTTTGCAGAAGCTGGAAAAGCTGGACGTCGACAGCGAGGAATTCACCCGCGAATTGACCAAGCTGCGCGACGCGGTCATCCAGCACGCCGAGCACGAGGAACACGACGAATTCGCCAAGCTGGGTGAGGAATTGAGCGGCGAGGAGCTCGAACGGATGGGCCGCGCAGCCAAGCTCGCCGAGGCGATCGCTCCCACCCGCCCGCACGCCGGGGTGGAATCGCAGGCGGCCAATTTGGCCGCCGGACCGTTCGCCGCGATGCTCGACCGGGCCCGCGACGCCATCACGGGCAAAGGCTGACACAGCCACCCGCGGCGTGGTCCCCCCGCTCGGTGGGCGAGCGGGGGACCATGCCTTCCCGCCAACACGACCATGGCCACAACGTCGAACGCGCCCGGAGCCGCCCGCTACCTCCCAGAGCAGCGAGGTCTGGACGCGTTGCGCCGTGCGGCCGAAACCTGCCGGGGCTGTTCGCTTTTCGAGAACGCCACCCAGACCGTGTTCGGCAACGGGCATCCCGGCGCGCCGATCATGCTGGTGGGCGAGCAGCCCGGCGACCAAGAGGACCGCGCCGGAGAGCCGTTCGTCGGCCCGGCCGGGCGGCTGCTCGCCCGGGCCCTCGAAGACGCCGGCATCGATCCGGCGCTGGTCTACCAGACCAACGCGGTCAAGCACTTCAAATTCACCCGCAAGGGCGGCAAGCGGCGCATCCACCAGAAACCCGGCCGCACCGAAGTGGTCGCTTGCCGGCCCTGGCTGATCGCCGAGATCGAGGCGGTGCGGCCGAACGTCATCGTGTGCCTGGGCGCGACCGCCGCACAGTCGTTGCTGGGCACCACTTTTCGGGTGTCCACTCAGCGCGGCCGGCAACTGCGGCTGCCGGAATCGGTCGACGTGCACCTGACACCGGAGGCGACGGTGGTGGCGACCGTCCACCCCTCGTCGGTGTTGCGCGACCGCAGCGACCACCATGACGAGGTCTACAAGTCGTTCGTCGACGACCTGCGCAGCGCGGGTGCGATACTCACCAAGCCCAGGTGAGTACCGCACCCGCCGCGGTCAACTCTTCTTGTGCGGCAAGAATTCCTGTGCTTTTGTCTTCAGGCCGATCTTGACGAAGCCCGCCCGGTCCTCGTCACCGGAGAGCACGGCCGTGGTCGCCGACTTGAACTGCTCCCACGTGGCATGCGGTGGGATCGGCGGCATGTCGGGGTCGGTGTACACGTCCAGCACGGTGGGACGGTCCGCGGACAGCGCGTTGCGCCACGCGTCCGACAATTCCTCCGGATCCTTGATCGCCATGGCGTTCAGCCCCAGGCCCGCCGCGAACGCGGCGAAGTCGACGTCGGGAAGGTTTTGGGACTCAGCAAATTTCGGGGCACCGGCCATGGCGCGCATTTCCCAGGTCACCTGGTTGAGGTCGTTGTTGTGCAGGATCGCAACGATCAGGCGGGGATCTTTCCACTCCTGCCAGTACCGCTTGATCGTGATGAGCTCGGCCATGCCGTTCATCTGCATGGCGCCGTCACCGCTGAACACGATCACGGGCCGATCCGGCTGGCCGAACTTGGCGCCGATGCCGTAGGGAACGCCGGGACCCATCGTCGCCAGCGTGCCCGACAGCGACCCCCGGATGTTGCCGCGGAACTTCAGTTGGCGCGCGTACCAGTTGGCCGACGAGCCGGAATCGGCTGTGACGATGGCATTGTCGGGCAACTGGGGGGAGAGTTCGGAGAACAACCGCAGCGGGTTGACCGGATCAGCGCTGACCATCGCCTCCTTCTCCATGGTTTCCCACCAGCGCGCCACCGTCTTCTCGATGCCCTCACGCCACGAGCGGTCTTCCTTGCGGCGCAGGTGCGGGATCAGTGCCCGCAGCGCGGTCTTCGCGTCGGCGACCACGTTGACCTCGTACGGGTAGCGCATGCCGATCATCCGGCCGTCGACGTCGATCTGCACCGCGCGGGCTTGACCGAACTCCGGCAGGAACTGGGTGTACGGGAAGCTGGAGCCGACCGTGAGCAGCGTGTCGCAGTCGCGCATCATCTCGTAGCTAGGCCGGGTGCCCAGTAAGCCGATTGAGCCGGTGACCCAAGGCAATTCGTCGGACAGCACGTCCTTGCCCAGCAGGGCCTTCGCCGCTCCCGCACCGAGCAGATCGGCGACCTCGGCGAGCTCTTGGTGGGCTCCGCGCGCACCGGTGCCCACCAGCATGGCGACCTTCTTGCCGGCATTGAGGACGTCGGCCGCGCGCGCGATGGCGGCGTCGTCGGGGGCGATGTCCGGGTATTCGATGCCGAGGCTGGAGGGCACCATCTTGAACGCGTGCTCGGGCGGTGAGTACGGCAGCTCCTGAACGTCGCTGGGGATGATCAACGCCGTCGGTGCCCGCTGGGTCATCGCGATCCGGATCGCGCGATCCAGCACATTGGGCAATTGTTCGGGAACCGTGACCATTTGGACGTAGTCGCTGGCGACGTCCTTGAAGAGGTTCAGCAGGTCGACTTCCTGCTGATAGTTGCCGCCCATGGCGCTGCGGTTGGTCTGACCGACGATGGCCACCACCGGGACGTGGTCGAGTTTGGCGTCGTATAGGCCGTTCAGTAGGTGGATCGCGCCGGGGCCGGAGGTGGCCGCGCAGACCCCGATCCGGCCGGTGAACTTCGCATAGCCCACCGCCTCGAATGCGCTCATCTCCTCGTGGCGCGACTGGATGAACTTGGGCTTGTTGTCCGCGCGGCCCCACGCGGCGAGCAGCCCGTTGATGCCGTCCCCGGGATATCCGAAAACGTGTTCAACGCCCCACGCCCGCAAACGCTCCAGCAGATAGTCAGAAACCTCTTTTTTGGACATGCTTTGCCTCCTCGGCAGACGGTTCTACAGTCCTGGCGGATGGGCGTGTGTGGCTATTGTTTGAACCACCTGCGCGACACCCCGGGCTTGCGGGCCAATGCGGGGCCGCTGCCGGGAGGCGTGACTGATGCAGGCTGCCGCCGTGTGGGCGGCTTGGGCACTTCCCACAGGGGCCGGACTACCCTGAATCGCCGGTGTTATGCGCTCAAACCGGGCCGGTCAGACGACTCTCAGCCAGTTTTCAGCTGGCGATTGTGCAATGGCATCCGCACTTCGCCGGGGCCGCTGCACAACAGCGTCAAAACCCGCCGTGCACACCGTTTCCCAGGTAGGCGAATCCGGCCTCGCACACGGTCGCCGGATCGAGCGAGTTTCGGGCATCGAGCACCACGGCCAGTGGCGCATCCTGCGCGATGATGCGCCAATCGAGTCGGCGAAACTGCGGCCATTCGGTCAGGACGACGATCGCGTCGGCGGCCTTTGCCGCCCGATAAGGGTCGTCGACGGCCGTCACCCGGCTTTGCTGCAGCACGGCGGGATCGATGTTGGGCAGTTGCGGGTCGTAGCCCACCACCTGGGCGCCGGCCGCGGCGAGTGCTTTGCACGCCGCCAGCGCGGGCGAATCCCTGGTGTCGCTGGTGGCGGCCTTGAAGGTGAGGCCCAAAGCGGTGACCCGGCAACCCGATAACGGCCGGCCGATTCTGCGCAGCAAAGCGGAGACGATCCGGTCCGCCTGTCCGGCGTTGGTCCGCCGAGCCGCCTCGACCTCGGCGAAGCCGACCGCGTTGCGGTGCGCGGTGTGCACCAGCGCCGCGGTGTCCTTGGGCAGGCACGAACCGCCCCACCCGGGTCCGGGGCGTAAGAACTCCGGCCCGATGCGCCGATCGGCGCCCATACAGCAGGTGACGTCCTCGATGTCGGCGCCGACCCGCGCGCACAGTGCCGCCAGGGAATTGGTGTAGGACAGCTTGACCGCCAGGAAGGCGTTGCTGGCGTACTTGGCCAGCTCGGCGCTCTCCGGGCTCATTCGCAGGACACGCTGCGCGTCGAGCCCGTACGACTGCAGCACCAGCTGAGCCGCCGATTCGTCGTGGGTTCCGATGACGAGTCGGTCCGGGTGGCTGAAGTCGTCGACGGCTCGCCCCTCGCGCAGAAACTCGGGCGTGGAGACGACACGAATGCCTTTGCGGCACAACCGCAACGCCATCGCGGACGTGGTACCGACCGGAACCGTCGATTTCAGCGCCACGATGGCATCCCGCCTCAGTACACCGCCGAGCCGGTCGATCACCGATTCGACCGCGTCCAGATCGGCGTGCCCGTCGTCAGCGCTGGGCGTGGGAACACAGACGAAGACGACGTCTCGGTCGGCCAGCGCACCGTAGTCGGCGCTGAAGCTCAGTAAGCCGTTGGCGAGTCCGTCACCCAGCAGTTCGGACAACCCGGGCTCGTCGATGACCGAGACTCCGGCCGCGAGCCTGCCCACCCGACTCGGATCGATATCGACGGCAACGGTATTCAGCCCCTTCCCGGCCACGCAGACGGCGGTGGTCAAACCGACGTAACCGACACCCACCACACCGACGCGCGGTTCGCCACTCATGCCGTCTCTCCCAAGATCTCGCGGCTTGCGGATAGCACCCGGGCCACCGTGATGCTCAGAAGTCCCTCATCCGGCACCGCGGCGTGGGGATCGCCGCTGCGGCCCGCCCAGAGCGCGGCGTGTGGCGCCGGTCCCCGCGGGCCCCACTGGTGCGGCGAGGTGGGGCCGAAAAGCACCACCGATGCCGTGCCGGTGGCGGCGGCCAGATGCGCCACTCCGGTGTCGCCGCAGATCACCAGGCGGCTGTCGCTGATGAGCGCCGTCAACGCCGGCAGATCGAGCAGCCCGGAGACGACGGCGGTACGGGGCAACCGCGCGGCGGCGGCGACCTGGTGGGCGAGGTCGAATTCGGAGGGCGATCCGGTGATCACGATCTGGTAGCCCTCGTTGCGCAGCGCGGCGGCCACCATGGCGAACCGCTCCGGTGGCCATTGCCGCGCCGGTGCGGACGCGCCGGGATGAATGACGACGGCTCCGGTCTCGTCCCGGGGCAGCGGTGGCCGCGGCAGCAGCGAATCGGTTGAATCGCAAGGTATTCCCGCCCATTCGAGCAGTGCGCACCACCGATGTACCTCATGCAGATCCGGGCGCCAGCGCGGCCCCGCCAGATTCGGATGACAGTGATGACAATGACTGATCACCGAATGCGGCGCCCAGGCCAGCAGATGGTCGATGCTCTGTGGACCGCAGCCGTGCAGATTGACCGCCAGCGCCGGCGGCCCGGTCAGCGGTTGCACGTCACCGAGCTCCGAGGTGGGCAGCAGCTCATCGACTGCGCCGGTGAGCATGGCCAGGTCGCGATAGCGATCCGGTGCGGCGAGCACCACCCGGGCTTTCGGATAGTGCCGTCGCAGCCCGCGCAGGGCCGGCACCGCCGTCAGCAAGTCACCGAGCCCCAAGGCGCGCAGCACCACGATGCTGTCCGGCGCTGCGCCCGCCAGGGTCGCTCCGGCCGTTAGGGCCACGACGATTCCGTCGAGGCGCAGACCACCATCTCACGCACCTCGCACCCGCCCGGTTGAGAAAGCGCGAAAAGCACCGTGTTGGCGACGTCTTCGGGCTGGTTGAGCTTGGCGTCCGCCGGCGGCTTGTACTGCTCGGGCCGTCCGTCGAAGAACGGGGTGTGCATCCCGCCCGGGATGAGCAAGGTGACGCCCACCTCTCCCGCGAGTTCGGCCGCCAGCGCGCGGGTGAAGCCGACGACCCCGAACTTGGATGCGCAGTAGGCGGTGGCATCGCTGACCGCTTTGATGCCCAGCGTGGAGGCGCAGGTGACGACGCGTCCCCGAGTGGCCTTCAGGTACGGCAGCGCGGCCCGGACGACGGCGGCGGTCCCGACCAGGTTGACGGCGATGACCTGTTCCCATTCCTTGGCCGGCACCTGTTCGAGGGTTCCGCAACAGTCGATGCCGGCCGCGGTGAAGACGCCGGTGATGCGGCCGTCCACCTGCTCGGCGAGGGATTCGACGGCAGATCCGACGGCGCTGGTGTCGGCCAGATCGCAGGTGACATAGGGCACGTCAGCGGACGGCGGTTTCTTGTCGAGCACCAGCGGTACGCCGCCGTGGGCGATCACCGCGGTCACCGCGGCCGCGCCCAATCCGGAAGAGCCGCCGGAGATCAACACACCTGCAAGCGATTGTTCCTGCATACCAACACCTTTCACCTATGTGCCCGGCACGAAGTCGCCGCGGCGATCAAGCGGGAGGACGAATAGCCGGCCACCGTGGGAAGGATCACCACCTCGCCGCCGTGGCGGTAGACCACATCGGCTTCGGGCAGATCGGCGGCCACGTAGTCGCCGCCCTTGACCCAGATGTCGGGTCGCAGATCTTCCAGCATGCGCTCTGGGGTCAGGCCATCGAAGATGGCCACCGCGTCGACACAGGCCAGCGCGGCCAACACCCGCGCCCGGTCCGCATCGCGCATCACCGGGCGTCCATCGCCCTTCAGAGCGCGCACCGACGCATCGGAATTGACCAGCACGATGAGGGCGTCGCCGAGTTCCCGTGCCTGCCGGAGCAGCCGGATGTGCCCGGTGTGCAACAAGTCGAAACAGCCGCCGGTGGCCACCAGGGTGCCCCCGCGGCGGCGCAGCCGCGTCGCCAGAGCGACCGGATCGACCGTGCCGATATCCCGGAATCGCGCACCACCGGCCAGGACATCGGATCCCGTGCCGGACAGGGGCGTCGAGACCGACGCGGCGCCGCCGGTGCTGACGAACCGTGCCGCGTCGCCGACCGCTGCCCGCACCGCCGCGACCGGGTCGGCGCCCTCGGCGAGTGCCACCGCAGCGGCGACGGCGAAGCGGTCGCCGGCCCCGCAGACATCGGCCGCGCCGGCGCCGGTTCCCTGCGGGATCCCCACATGGTGCACACCCGCACGTGGGCCGTACACCCGCGCGCCCTGGGCTCCGCGAGTGATGCACACCGCGCCGGCGCCCCACTTGCGCAGCAGCACTTCTCCACCGTCACCCGCCGAAGAATCTCCGCAGAAGTATTGTGCTTCAGCATGATTCGGTGTCACCAGAGCACATCCGGGCACCGGCGGCGCCCCGCGCGGATGCGGATCCCAGACCGTCGGAATGCGGCGGGCCGACTCGGTCAACGCCGTCCGGATGGCGGGGAGCGCGGTAACACCCGCGCCGTAGTCCGCGACGCAGATGGCCCGGGCGTCGGCCAGGGCGTCGGCCACCTCGGGCGCCAATGGCCCGCTGACGGGCGCGCCGTCGCCTCGATCGACGCGAAGCATGGACTGCCCACGGGCCCGGATCCTGATCTTGCTCACCGTGGTTCCGCTCATCGGCAGGGCCAGCACCCGAACACCGGACGCGGCCAGCAGGTCGTGCAGTTGTCCGCCGGCGTCGTCGTCGGCGATGCCGGTGATCAGCACCACCCCGGTCTCGGTGCGGGCCGCGAGCAGGGCCGCCAGCCCGGCCCCGCCCGGCCGTTGTACGAGCCGTTCGGCGTCGACCACCGGCACCGGTGCCTCCGGGCTGAGCCTGGTCGCCGAGCCCAAGATGTCGATGTCGAGGATTGAATCACCGACGATGACAAGCGGTTTGGTGCTCATGACGCTTCCTCCCGCAGCAGGACGTCATCGAGGGCCAGGCATAACCCGTGAATCAGCATCAGATGGATTTCTTGCACGGTGGCCGTGCTGGCCGCGTCCACGCAGATCGCCTCGTCGCACATGCCGCCCAGCTCGTTGGGGCCGCGGCCGGTGAGCGCCCACGTCACCATGCCCACGTCGTGCGCCGCTTTGACCGCGGCTATCACGTTGCGGCTGGCGCCGCTGGTGGACAGCGCCACCAGTACGTCGCCCGCGCGGCCGTGCGCCCGTACCCCCCGCGCGAACATCTCTTCGTCGCCGTAGTCGTTGGCGATCGCCGTCAGTGCCGAAGTGTCCGCATGTAAGGCGATGGCCGACATGGGGATTCGCTCCTCACGGAAACGCCCGACGAGTTCGGCGGTAAGGTGCTGTGCCTCGGCGGCGCTGCCCCCGTTTCCGCACGCCAACAGCCGGCCGCCGTGCGGGAGTAGCACGGCCAGCTGGCGGCCCCATCCGCGCAGTCGCGTCGCCTCGGCGCCGGTGCGTCGCACCGCGTCTCGCAACGCGTCGAAGTGCGCCTCGATCATCGCTCTCCTCCTTCGTTCACCGCGGCGAGCAACTCCGCATCGGTGATGTGGTCCAGGCAGGGGTGTCCCGGCACCGGGCAGACCCGGGCGCGGGTTGCCCGGCACGGCGCGGACTGATCGCCGAGCACGGTGACGCGCCGGCCGTAGGGCCGCCACTGGGTGGCGGGCACCACGGGGGCGAACAGTGACACCACCGCGGTTCCCACCGCCGCGGCCAGATGAGCCGGGCCGGTGTTGGGCACGACGACGACGCGGGCGGCGGCGAAAACCGCTGCGAGTTCGGCGAAGCTGGTACGTCCGCCGAGATCCAGGGCGGCAGCGCCCGCGGCCGCGGCGGTCAGCTCGGCCTCGTCCGGGCTTCCGGTGACCACGACGCGATGCCCGGAGCCGACGAGCGCGGCCACCATCGACGCGCTGCGGTCCCGGGTGGGCCGACGAGCCGGCACCGCGGCGCCGGGATGGAACACCACGAACGGTCCGGGTCCGATGTCGCGGGCCAGCCGCGGTGGCAGCGGACCGACGGCCCGGATCCGCAGCGCACCGTCGTCGCCGGTGGGCAGCACGCATCCGGCCGCCCGCGCCAGCGACAACGCCCGTTCCGGTTCCGGGATCCCGTCGCGCACCTGATGCCGCAGATTCAGCAGGGCGCCGGGGTAGTCGACGCAGATGGCGCCCACCCAGGGCACCGCCGCCATGCGACACAACAGGGCCAGCGGCAGCGGGGACTGGTGAAACGACGTGAAGATGTAGACCCGGTCGGGTGCGAGATCGCGCAGCTGCTTGATCAGCGCTTCGGCGTGGCCTGCGGTCAACTCGGGGGTGTCGAAATCCACCCACGGCGCCTGCCATTCCACGATCTCGTCGACGCCGATCAGTAGTTCGGCGGCGTCGCGGCCGCGCGGGCCCACCAGCATCGTCACCCGATCGTGGCGGGCTGCCACCGCGCGCACCGCCGGACCGGTGATCAACACATCACCGGCACTGTCCAGTCGGGCCACCACCGCGGTGCTCACCGGCACTCCGAAAGTACAAGGGACACAGCATCATCCAGCGTCGCGGCCACCGATGCGTGCAAGCGGGCGTGCTCGATTTCGGCGGGCAGGGTGCGGTCGGTGGGAACCAGCACCGCCCTGGCGCCGGCCGCCAGGGCGGCCTGCACGTCACCGCCGGTGTCGCCGATCATCACGCATCGCGCAGGCGGCACGGCCAGGGCCGCGGCCGCCGCCAGCACCATGCCGGGCCGGGGCTTGCGGCAGCGGCAGCCGTCCGCCTCTTCATGCACGCACACCTGCCAGGAGTCGAACGGGCCGAGCACCTCGTCCACCCGGTCGTTGACACTCCTGAGCTGCTCGGCGCTGATCAGCCCGCGCGCCACGCCGGACTGGTTGGTGACCACGGCCAGCAGCAGGCCGCGCCGGCGCAGGCGGGCCAGCGCCCGGGCGGCGCCGCGGGTGGGCCGGACGCCCGCGGGGTCGTTGAGGTACGGCTTATCGACGATCAGGGTGTCGTCGCGGTCGAGCAGCACCGCAAGCGGCGGCTCGCGCCGGGCCCGGCGAAACGCCCATTCCCCGGCCAGCCGATGCGCCACCGCGACCGGCGGGATGAGCGAACTGCTCAGCGAAAGCCGAAGCGCCTCAACGCCACTGCGCGGCCCACTGAGCCAGCGTCGGGCGGTGAACTCGGCCGTCAATGCCAACCACAGCGCGCCCGACCGGCGAGCCGTCGGGCGACGGCGCAGCAGCGCGGCGCCGAGCGCGACGGCGCCGGCCAGCGCGGTGGCCGAGTGCGCCGGCATTCGGCCCGGCCCTTCGCCGATCAGGGTGCGCCAGGAACGGCCGTACTTACGGCGCATCAGCGCGTTGTCCCGGTTACCGATCTGCGCTCGCACGCTCGACCGCCAGGTCGACGGCGCCACGGGATGGGTCGAGCGACGCTCTCCCCGGACGATGACCCCGCCGGCCGCGGCAATCCGCACCGCCAGGTCGGAGTCCTCGCGGTAGGCGCGGGGGAATCTGTCATCGAATCCGCCGACGGCTACCAGCATGTCGCGGCGGTACGCCATGTCGGCGGTGATCCAGCGCGCCGCAGCCAGCCGGGTGGTCCGGCGTTCGTCGTCGGTGGGCCGGCGTGACCGGTCCGTCGGTACCTCGATCTCCGCCTGGGAGCCGACCGCTCCGGTGGCATCGGCTGCCTTCAGGTCGATGGACAACGCCGATTCCCAATCCGGATCCGGCACCACGTCGTCATCCAGGAAGCACACCCAGCGGGTCTTGGTCGCACGCCATCCGATGTTGCGCGCGGCCGCCGGTCCGCGTCCGCCGCTGCGCAGCACGCGCACTGGCAAGTCGCCTTCCACCCTCAGATCGCGCGGCGGTCCTGGCCTGTCGTCGACCACCACGACCTGTGGCGGCACCGGGCCCGCGCCTCGGTCCAATGCAATCATCAAGCGGTGCAAGGATTCCCGGCCGATGGTCGGGATCACCAGGGTGTACTCCGGCATCACAGGCGCCGCCTCACCAGGTAGGGCCCCACCGCCAGCACGTCGATCGGAGAACTGCCGAAGACCTCGAGCGCGTCGCGCGGGGTGTCCACCATGGGTCTTCCCGCGGTGTTAAAGCTGGTGTTGACGATCACCGGAACGCCGGTGTGCTGGGCGAACCGGCTGATCGTGGCGTGCAGTAGCGGATCATCGGCGCGGTCGACGGTCTGGATTCGTGCCGTGCCGTCGACGTGGGTGACCGCCGGGATGCGCCCGCGCCAATTCTCGCTGACGTCATGGACGAACAACATGTACGGGCTGGGCAGCGGTCCGCGGGTGAAGATCTCGGCGGCACGCTCGGCCAGCACCATGGGTGCGACCGGCCGGAACTGTTCGCGGCCCTTGACCGCGTTGAGGCGTTCCAGGTTCGCGGGGTGGCGCGGGTCGGCCAGCAGCGAGCGCCCCCCGAGCGCCCGTGGGCCGAATTCGGCTCGGCCCTGAAACCATCCGATCAACTGGTTGCGGGCCAGCGCGTCGCCGATTGCCGAAGCCAGGTCGGGCGGGCGTTCGTAGCTGACCGCCGCGTCGTCGAGTGCGGCCTTGATCTGTTCCTCGGACCAACCACGCCCCAGCTGCGCGCTGAGCATCGGCGCGATCGGTTCGTCAAACGAGGCGGCCAGGCTCAGCGCGGCCCCCAGTGCCGTACCCGCGTCACCGGAGGCCGGCTGTACCCACACCCGGTCGAAACCGCCCTCGGCGTAAATGCGGCTGTTGGCAACGCAATTCAGTGCCACCCCGCCGGCCAGGCATAGCGCGTCACCGTCGGTACGGTCCCGCAACCAGCGAACCAGCTCCAGCAACACGTCTTCGACGACCCGCTGCACGCTGCACGCCAGGTCGGCGTGCACCGGGTCCAGCCCCCCGGCATCCGCGCGGCGCCGCGGCGCCAGGCCCTCCCAGTCGATCGGTTCGGTGCGGAAACCGCCGTCCGCGCAGGCGTACACCCGTCGGCGGAGCTCATCGGCGAAGCGGGGCCGGCCGTAGGAGGCCATCGCCATCACCTTGTACTCGTCACTGGACCGTACGAAACCCAGGTGTTCGGTGAGGCTTTCGTACAGTAGCCCCAGCGAGTGCGGCAGCTGCTGCACGGCCAGCACATCCAGCTTCTGATCTCGATACGCACCGGCCAGCATGGAGGTGCGTTCCCCGCGTCCGTCGACCACCAGCACGGCGGTGTCCGGATGCGGAGAGGCCAGCGCAGTCGACGCGGCGTGCGCGACGTGGTGACGGACGTGGTGCACCGCGGCCGGGTTGAGGCCGGGCAGCGCCGATTTGAGAAAGCCGGGCGCGCGCTCGGCGTACATGGTGCGCAGGTGCTCCCAGTCCTTGTCGAGTCCGTCGGGATCGACCGGCTCGTCGTACATCAGGGCCGGCTCGTAGGAATAGCCGACGGCGTCGATGTCTTCGGCGGCAAGACCGGCGTGCTCGAGACACCAGCGGATCGCCGCGACGGGAAGTTCCCAGGTGGCGAAGGGGACCGCCTGCTTTCCGTGCTTGCGCCGGGAAAAGCGTTCTTCTTCGGCGGCCGCCACCACCTTGCCGTCGATCACCAGCGCGGCGGCGGGATCGTGAAATACCGCGTTGACACCGAGTATTCGCACAGCTGCCTCCTACCGGGCCCGTTGCTCAGCGGCCGGGACCAGCTCTTCGTCCGAATCTTCGGCCGCGGCGCCTGTGGCGCGGAACCATTCCACGGTGGTCTTCAACCCGGTGCGATAGCCGACGTCAGGTTGCCAGTTCAGGCGTTCGCGGGCGAGCGTGATGTCCGGGCACCGGCGCTGCGGGTCGTCGGTGGCCGGCGGGGTGAACTGGATCGTCGACGTGCTGCCGGCCAGATCCCGGATCAGCTCGGCGGCCGCCAGGACGGTGAGTTCGGTCGGATTGCCGATGTTGACGGGCCCGCTGAAATCGCTGTCCGCCAATGCCAGTAACCCGGCAATGGTGTCGTCGACATAGCACAGCGATCGGGTCTGCAGTCCGGTGCCCGACACGGTCAACGGGGCACCGCGCAACGCCTGCAAGCAGAACGTCGGAACCATCCGCCCGTCGCCGGCGCGCATGCCCGGCCCATAGGTGTTGAAGATGCGTGCCACGCCGACATCGGCACGGCCGACGCGGCGATAGGCGAACGACAACGCTTCGGCGTACCGCTTGGCTTCGTCGTATACGCTGCGTGGCCCCACCGGATTCACGTGGCCCCAATAACTTTCGTCTTGGGGGTGTAACTCGGGATCGCCGTATACCTCGCTGGTGGAGGTCAACACGAACCGGGCGCCGCCGCGCTCGGCGATGTCCAGCGCGGTCGCGGTACCCGCAGAACCGGTGCGCAATGTCTCGATCGGCCGGCGCTGGTAATCGACCGGCGATGCCGCTGACGCCAAATGGAATACCACGTCGAACGACCAGCCGACTTTGTCGATCAACCCAGGATCGCAGACGTCGTGCTGCACGAACCGGTAGCCGGGATGGTGCGCCAGTCGGTCGTGCGGGCCACTGCTGGACAGGTCGTCCACGCTGACCACCTCCACGCCGGCGTCCAGCAGCCGATCGCACAGGTGCGCACCCAGGAATCCGGCACCGCCGGTGACCAGAGCACGGGACAGCGAACGCATCGGGCATTCGTACCCGTGGATTTGAGGGTGAAACTCCGTTTCGCTCTTCGGCCTTGGGGTAGCCGCCCCGGTCATGGCGACCATGCCCCGTACCTCCTTCGTCATTGCCACCCGGGACCGCTCTGAGGAGCTGTGCGCCACGCTAGGCCGACTGCTCGAGACGTTCGACTGCCCTATCGTGGTGATAGACAACGCATCCGATGACGACTCGGTGGCCGCGGTCAATCGTGTCGCGAACCGTTCGCCTGGGCGGGTGACTGTCATTGGGCTGCGCCGCAATGCGGGGGCCGTGGCGCGCAACGTTGGCGTGGCGCGGTGCAACACGCCGTATGTCGCCTTCTGTGACGATGATTCGTGGTGGGCGCCGGCAGCGATTTCGCTGGCGGAAAAGACCTTCGATGAGTTCCCCACCGTCGCACTACTGGCTGCGCGGACGGTGATACTGCCGCAAAACCGTGACGACCCTTTCGTCGCCGAACTCGCGGAGAGTCCACTCGGGCGTGACCCGAAGCTGCCCGGCCCATCGATTCTCGGGTTCCAGGCGTGCGCTGCGCTGGTGAGAAAGTCGGCGTTCGAGGGCGTCGGCGGGTTCAGCCCGATACTGCACTTTCGGGGCGAAGAGACCTTGCTGGCCTGTGATCTCGCGGCCGGCGGTTGGGATTTGTGTTTCTGCCCCGGGCTGGTGGCATACCACCAACCGTCGTTGATTCGGTCGCCGAGCCAGGCCCAGCACGCGCGGGTGCTGCGCAACGCGCTGCTGACGGCGTGCCTGCGCAGACCCGTCGACCGCTGCGCCGGGGCGGCCGCCGCCTTGGCAGCGGCGGCCGTCCATGACGCGGCCCATGCCAAGGCGTTGCTCGAAGCGGTGGCGGCGCTGCCGGCTGTCCTGCGGGAGCGGCGACGATTGCCAGATGCTGTGGAGCGGTCACTGCGGACGCTGGAAAGGGATTGAGCCACAAGATCACCCGGAGCATGTGCTAGGGGTGCTCACCTCGCGCAGCGCGGGCGACACCTTCTCGTAGATGCGTTCGGTGTCGGCCGCCACCCGGTCCCAGGTGTAGCGCACCCGGGCACGCTCGCGCCCCGCCTCACCCATCGTCCGTCCCCGGCGCCGATCACAGATCACGGTGGCGATGGCATAGGCCAGCGCATCCGGGTCTTTGGGCGGCACCAGACGGCCCGTGACACCGTCGACGACGGTGTCACGGATCCCGCCCACGGCGGTGGCCACCACCGGCACCCCACACGCCATGGCTTCCAAGGGCACGATGCCGAACGGCTCATACCAGGGCGTGCATGCCACCACGTCGGCCGACCGCAGCAGCGCCGGCATCTCGGCGCGGGTGACCCCGCCGCGCAGGCAGACCCGGTCGCCCACCCCAAGCTCAATCGCCAATGCTTTGAGCCGCTGTGCTTGCTCATCCTTGTCCAGATCGCGGGCAGGCGGTCCGCCAACGATCACCAACTCGGCACCCGGTATCCGCGGCAAGGCTCGGATCAGCGTGTCAAAACCCTTGCGTGCCACTAAACGTCCCACCGAGACGATGCGTGGCCGGCGACCGCGTACCGCCACCGGACCGCATGGCGCGAACGCGTCGGTGTCCACCCCGCAGGGCACCACGGAGGTGCGGGACCGGGACCGACCCATGCGAACCAGCTCGAACACCTCGTCGGTGCTGGTGGCCGCGACCCAGTCGGCCGCACGCGCAATCTCGGCCTCTACCTGGATACGGCAACCCGGGCTGGTGTCATCGGTTCCCTGATGCAGTTTCTTGGTGAGGCCCAGTGCGTGGAAAGTCTGCACGGTCGGTATCGCGTGTGCCCGCGCGGCGCGCTGGGTGGCTACGCCCGACATCCAGAAGTGTGCATGGGCGACATCCGGCGCCCCCGATAGCCATCGGTCATCGAGAAAATGGGCGAAGCCGTACATGTATTGCAGCAATTGATCTTTCGGTCGCACCCGGGCCGGGCCGGCCGGAACGTGCACCACGGCATAGCCATCCGTCGTCTCGACGCAGTCGGGAAGCTGCGGGTCATCGCGACGGGTGTAGACCACCACGTCGTGGCCACGCCGCGCCAACGCGGAGGACAACTCGGCGACGTGGACGTTTTGTCCGCCGGCGTCCACGCCGCCCAGGTGTGCCAGCGGGCTGGCGTGTTCGGAGATCATCGCGATCCTCATGCGGGCTCCTTCCTCAACATCTGCACTGCTCCTCGATCGCCTGGTCCCATTCGGCGAGGAAGCGCTCGAGCCCGAAGCGGGCGGTGGCGAATTCGCGTGCCGCCTTACCGGCGGCCACCGCGGTCGCCTGATCGTCGAGGAAGTCCCGCAGCCCTTCACCCAGAACTGTCAGGTCCGGGCTGACGATCCCTGCCTCGGAAGGGATTGCGAACGGCGCCATTGTGGTGCCGACGGCTACCACCGGCATCCCCAGCATCATCGCCTCGATCAGGGATAGGCCGAGTGAGGTCCAGCGGGCGGTATGCAGGTAGACACGGCGGCGCGCGATCTGCGCCCACAGCCGCGGCGCGGCGACGTCGCCGCGGCCGGCGACCGCGCCGCGGTTGACGTGCATCGCCTCGGTGCCGATGCCCCACACGTCGATCTGGGCATACTTCGACAACGGTTCCAGCAGGTCGGCGCCGACGACGCGGCCGCGCCGCGTCGGCTCGTTGATCATGGTGGCCGCCCGCGGCACGTCGCCGGTGTACAACTGGCCCGGATCGGCCACGCCGTGGTCGATGACCCGAGTCGGAGCGCGCCCGTTGTCCCACATCAACCGGTTGAATGCGGTGACGTGCACCAGAGCGATGTCGTCTTGATCGGCGAGCACATGCCTGGTCTGCGCTGCACTTTCGCGAGGTGCGTTGTGCTCGACATAGATTGCCGGTAGGTCGACGCCCGCCCTGCGGCCCGCCCAGCGGGCGACGAGTTCTGCGTCCCGCGGGCGTTGCAGCACAACCAGGTCGATGTCTTCGTGCGCCAAGTTCTCGAGCGTGATTTCGCGGGCGTTGGGCCAGGACCGTCCGGCCAACCCGATACCGTCCGTACCGCGATCGGACGCCACCGGAATCAGATACCGGTGCCGCCCCGCGACGAACGCCTGCGCCCACGATCCGTGGACGTGCCACACCAGGATGCGCTTTGCTCGGTCGGGCTCCGACATGGCGAGCCAAATACCCTATAGGTTCTTCGTCAAACAGCTTTCGACCCAATGATTCACTCGCGCTGGATCGCTCTTCGGCGCCGGCGCCGCCCGCTTAGATGTTGTCGCACAACGGAATTAGTCGAGAAGTGACCGTTATCGCGGGCGCAGTCGCGAACGCGGAGCTTGTCCACTATGCGAATGTCTATGGACATCTGACGAACTCCGGGCCGCTGAGAACCGGTTTGCCCGCACGCAATGTCGTGCGCGGCGGGGCCCAGGCAATTAGCTCAGGCGCTCTTGGCCAGCGAGGAACACGACGCGCTGTGGCCCTTGGCGACTCGCCGGATCAGCATGCGGGTCGCCTTGTCCAGGATCTCCTGGGCCACGTCGGGTTTACGGGCGCGTTCGGCGCGGCGCGCCGCCGCGGCGATGGTCAATCCCTGCTCGTAGCCGGTGACGACGCGGGGATCCACGTAGGAACCGCGCGCCACCGCCGGGGTGTTGCCCAGTTCTTGGGCCACCTCTTTCATCACGGCGGATTCGACGCGCTTGGCGACCCGCTGCGAGACCGCCGGGTCGGCGTCGGCGAACGCCGCGGCCGCCAGCACCGTCCCATGCCACGTCCGCAGGTCCTTGACGGTGTACTCGCCGCCGACCAGCTCCTTGAATCGGTCGTTGAGGTCAGCGGCATGTACATCGATCCACCCGGATGCGGTGCGGCACACCAGCAAACGGTCAGTCCGGTCCGGGCGGCGCATCAGCGCACGCACCGCCCGGACCACTTCGGGATCCTCGATTTCCACGGTGCGCCGAACTCCGCTCTTGGCCGGAAAATCGAACTCGACCGCGTTGCGCCGGACCGCCACATGCTCACACAGCAGGGTGGACAGCCCGTAGGACTCGTTTTCTTCCGCATACTGCTCGCCGCCGGCGCGAAAGTAGCCGCGATCGAGCAGCCGCAGCGCCAGCGCCAACACCCGCTTGCGGGTCAAGCCCTCGCGGGTCAGGTCTTTGGCGATCTCGGCACGCCACGCCGGCAACCGGGTGGACAGTTCCAGCACGCGGTCGAACTTCTCCTCGGCGCGTTCCTGTTGCCAGGCGCTGTGGTACAGATACTGCCGGCGGCCGGCGGCGTCGACACCCACCGCCTGGATGTGGCCGTTGCTGTACGGCGAAATCCACACGTTCTTCCAGGCCGGCGGAATGACCAAATCCTTGATGCGCTGCAGGGTTTCCGGGTCGGAGATCGCCTTGCCGTCCGGCCCGTAATACGCGAAACCCTTACCGCGACGCCTGCGCGCGATACCCGGCTTGCTCAGCACGCTTCGCCGCAGCCGCATTATTGGCCCTCCAGTATCTGGTTGCTGACTGCACAATTACCCGCCGGAGAAGTTGTTCACACGGTGGAAAAGAACCGCCGGCGTGGAACGACCCGCCACAACGTTGTGGCGGGTCGTCTCGGGCCGGGATCAGCCGGCCATGAACTCCTGGTAGGCCGACTCCAGGTACGGCGGCAGGGCGGAAACATTGCACTGCCGTTCGGTGTCGCCGATCGGTGCCAGGATGCCGCGCAGGTCGTAGTACTCCTGCGGGTGGCCGGTGAAGTAGCCGCGCAGGCTTGACTCAGCCTGCGGCCGCGGCTGCCCGTATGCGGCGGTCACCACCTGGTTGGCGCCCGGGTGCGCGGCCAGATACTGCTGGGCGGAGCCCTCCACGGACGAGACCGTGTTGTTCACACCGGCCGGGCTGCAGTCAGGTGCTGCGACCGCAGAGGGCGCAGCGACGATGCCCATGGCCATCCCCCCGAGCAGACAGCCGGCACTGATCCCGGCCACTTTCCGGCGCGCGACAATACTGCTGAATTTCATGATGTTTGTCGTCCTTCGAAACGAAATGATTTGCTCTCGACAGAGGCTCCCGATCCTCGAAATCCAAAGTAGCGGAAGCCAACAGTGGCAATGTTCGCTGAGGAAGAACGCCGGGGGCCGGTAGGGCCGCTGGAGGGTCTTTTGCTAAGCGAACCATCAAAGGAGCGCACAGTTTCTAAGAAAACGCACCGGATCCTAAGGGATCGCGTTCGCGATCGTGACGGAATTGTTACCTCAAGCTGGGTCCGCGGCGAGGATAGGAGCCATCGGCGGCGTGGTGGCCGTCGGTATTCGGCGGAGCCAGGGTCTGCAGCCACGTGTCGACGTCGGGGCCGACCACCACCGCACGCCCGGACGCCAACAGGGCTCCGGCGCCCAGCGCGGCGACCGCGGGTTCGACGGTGCGCACCTGTCGGCTATCGCCTTGCTGGGCAAGCAGTTTCGATGTCAGGTCGGGCAACCGGATGGCATCCGGGCCGGCGATGGTGCGCGGCGCGTGCGTCTGTCCCAGCGCCGACTCGACCAACACGTCGGCGACGGTGTCGGCGGCGATGGGCTGAATCAACCAGTCCTCGACGATCACCTCGTTGGGCTTGCAGGTCACCGCGGCGTGGTTGGTTGCGGATTCGTACCACTGCGTCGACTTGACGATCGTGGTCGGTACCGGACCGTCGAGCAGGATTTCCTTGGCCTCCCGCTTGGCCTCGTAATAGGGGAGGCCGTCGAATGCCGGGTCCTCGATGCCGGCGATCGTCGACACCACCAGGCGCTGCACCTCCTGCCTGGCGCACGCCTGCACGACGTTGCGCGACGCGGCGGCCAGGGTCTGGCTGATGTTCGATCGGCCATCGGGTGGTCGCGGATTGGATACGTCGATGGCGACGTCGACGCCCTCGAGTGCTTGCGAAAGCTCTGGCCCGTTGAACAGATCGACGCCGTGCGCACGCGAGATCTCGACTACCGCGACGTCGCGTGACTTCAGCCTGGCGACGACGCGGGATCCGGCTGTCCCGGTCGCCCCGATGACGGCGATGGTGTTCACTGCCTTCCCCTTTCCATGCCGGGGCCGGGCCTTCATCTACCCGGTAAAGCCGCGTTCAAACGGGATTGATGCCTGGCCGATACGTGAGCCGGGACAAAAACTGCGGTTCACGTGATCGCACGCACGCCAACCGCCCGCTGTCCAGGGGTGATGCGGTGCGCGGCGTTTGACGGGCCGTGCGGTGGGAACGCCGTAAGTGCCATCGAGCGCAAGCTCAGGAACCACCGAGAGGGAGGTCGGACCCATGGGGGATGACAAGAGCGGACCGGAGGAAGCGGTCAAGGGGACCGTCGAAGGCGTGAAGGGCAAGGCCAAAGAGGTCGGCGGGGCCGTGCTCGGTCGCGACGACCTGACCAGGGAGGGCCAGGCCCAGCAGGACAAAGCCGACGCCCAACGCGATGCGGGTAAGAAGGAAGCCGAAGCGGAGTCGGCGCGGGCCGGCGCCGATGCCGCCGAAGAGCGCCAGAAGAAGAACCAGTAAGCCACCCGCCGAGGGGCCCGGTCCGATTGTCGGGCCGGGCCTTTTTCGCGCGTAGGGTACGCGACGACGCCGACCCGCCGACCGATGGTTTCAAACCGCCCTGCGGGGTAATCCCGGCTTGAGCGGCCCTTTGGCGGGTGGCGCGCTGGGAAGAGCGAGGTGAAGATGAGCTTGCGAGACCGGGTGTCCGGTGTGGTCACCTTTTTGCGCGCGGGCTACCCCAAGTGGGCACCCGACGTCGGGTACTCGCCGCTGCTGGCGCTGCTGCCCCGGCGGGTGTCAGACGACGAACTCGTCGCCATCGTCAAAAGGCTTCTCACCACACGGCGTTCCGGCATCGACAGCGCCGACGTCGGCGTGGAAATCATCGGGGTCACCGACGAGATGCCTTCCGCCGACGAGATCGAACGTGTCCTGGTCGCGGTGCGATCGGGCCGCCAGGACGGCTGACCGCTCAATCCCGTTGCAGGTCCACCACCAGCGGACGGTGGTCGGAGATGGTCATCAGGCTCGACTCCACGGCGCCCCCGCGCAGCCGGGGATCGTCGGTCAAGATGTGGTCGAGCTGGCGGGTGGGCATGTCCGCGGGAAACGTTCGTGCGGCAGCCAACGCCCGCATGCCCGACCAGCGGCGCACCGTTTTCGGCGTCATGTTCAAGTCCCCGGTCAACAGCCGCGGTCCCGGGAACCCGCCCAGGTCGTGAATCAATCGGCGCAACTGGCGCCGATTCCAGCCGGGAACAAAGGACAGGTGGGTGTTGGCCACGGTGAGTTCGCCCAGCGGGGTACGCAGTTGCGCGATGACCGCCGCGCGCGGCTCCTCGTCGACGACCATGACCCGGTTGGGGCCGGGCAGATACATCGGAAAGCGCATCGGTATGCGGGGCAGTCGCACCACTTGCCAACTGGTGACCGGGTATCGCGACAGCAGCGCGATTCCGTACGCGGCGGTGCCGGGTTGCTCGCGGCCAGTGGCGGCCATCCAGGTCGCTCCCGGCGTGCCCGAAATCGCCGCCACGAACCGGTGCTCCACCGCGCCCATGGCTTCGGCCGCCGCGGCGGTCAGGTCGGCGTGCTCGGAGCGTGGCTGATCGCAATCGACTTCTTGCAAGCTGAGCACATCGGGATTCAGCCGACGCACGCAGTCGCGCAGCCGGTCGACCACCACGCCGTCGCCGACGGTGCGCCCGTGCAGGATGTTGAACGTCGCCACGCGCATGGACTTTCACCTTTCGCCCTCATGCAGTCGCCGGGGCGGTGCGGTCACCGAAATACGACCTCGCCCACCGTGAGCAGTCGGGAAAGCACAAAGCCGGGCAGAATGGGTGCTGATCCGCCTGCCCTAGCAGCGAATTGGCTTCGATAGCATTGCGCGGCCCGACGTTTGCGCTCTGTCGCCCAGCCGGGCGTGGGCGCCGCGCAGGCCCGGTCCCAGGGCACCGCCGCATCCGCCGGGGTTGCCCAGTGCCACATCCAGATTGGATATTCCAGCAGCGTGGCGCTGGTGCGGGCGCATGCGGCCGAGGCCGCTCGCCCGACGGCTTCGTGATCGGGATGACCATCACCCCGCCAGGTGGCCGCACACCAGGTCGCGGGGCCGGCGACTTCGAGGATCTTCGTCAGTGTCTCGGTAAGCTCGTCTTCGTGATCTGTCAGCTCACCGTCGGGCAAGCCCAGCGACACCGGCGGAGGGACGTTCAAAACGTTTGTCGCCCTGCGTGCTTCGTATCGAAGAATGGTTTCCATGCGAAGCCGCTCCGAGGCAGGGGCGTCGGCGTGCGCGGCGGCGCCATCGCTGACACAGACCACCTGAACCCGAATCCCGCTGGCGGCCAACTGGGTGATCATGGCGCCCAAGCCGAGGGTTTCGTCGTCGGGGTGAGGGGCCACCACCACCAGACCCTTGCACTCGGTCAGGTCCAGTGTCGGAAGGGGCCTTTCCTGGAAAGCGGCCAGCCACAACGGCGCCGGAGTGCCGCCGTGCGTCAGGGGCTTGACTGCAAACCTGGCACAGTTGCCCTCCGGCAGGGTTTTCATGGGTGGCCGGCCGTCTGCAGGCCCGCCAGATGCCCGAGCTCGGCGAGGTCGCGCTCGGCATGGCTTTGCCGGATGTAGATGCTCAGGTCGGCGACCCGTTGCGCGTGCCGGCCATCCTGGCACAACGGTCCGGGACCCAGCGCACGCCCGGTGCGGGTGATGGCTTCGTCGACCGCGTGTTCCACCACCGTGCGCACGCGGCGGGCCAACAGCTGCGCGGTGCCGGCCCGGTCGAACGGGTCCTCGTCGATCTGACGCGCGGCCGCGGCCAGGATCGCCTCACCGGCGGCCAGCGCGGCGTCCACGGCGCCCAGGTGTGCCAGCGAATATGCGTCAGCGGATCGGCTTGCGGCACAGCGGTATAGCGGGTCGGCGACCCGGCGCGCACCGCCCAGCCAACAGGCGGCCACTCCGATGGCGCCATGCCAGAAGCCGGGCCGATTCAGGTAGGCTCCGGGATCCCCCACTGCGACGGCTTGAGCATTGGTGAACTGAACCGGTCTGGTGTCGCTGCCCGCCATTCCGGCGTTCCACCACGTACTGGGCAACGCCTTAACGGTCGGGTCGGTGGCGGCTACCGCAAACAGGCCATGCGTCCCGTCCACCAGCCGCGCGGTCACCAGCGCGTGGGTGCAGAACCCCGCGCCCGCGCACCACACCTTGGTACCGCTGAGGGTGAATGCCCCGTCGATGGCGGTGGCCGTCAGCGTGGCGTCCGGGGATTCGGCCGCCCACACGCCCCACAACTGACCCGGTTCGGGCGGTTTGCCGCCCAGCTCATGGAGTATCGCCACCGCATCGACATGGGCTTCGGCGATCCTGGCCGCCACGATGTTCTCCTCGGCCAGCCGCGCCAGTCGTTGCCAGCGTTCGGCGGTGCGACCCGAGGCGGGAAGGGGCAACTCGAGCCGCCCGGACTCCAGCCAGTGTTCAACCAGACCCGCCGTCACGCGCAATCACCCGCCGCCGATCTCCCCAACTGTCTGAGGTGGTCGACTCCGTTTAGGGTCCGAGCCCCGGTCCGCGCCGGTGGGATCACAGACAGTTCGGTGTGTCGATGAATGCGGTGGCCGGCGGGCTCGAACCGCTCAACCAAGTCAGCTTTTTCGCCGGTCGGCAGCGTTCGGAAGCCGCCGACATGCCGATACGCCGGCGCCTCGAAGCCCACGTCCGCGCCGGATCTCAATTGATGAACCAGCCAACGCGAGTCCACCCGGCTGTCGGCGTCGGTGGTGGCAAACCAGACTTTGTGGTCGTCTCTGAAGAGTGAGCGCGCGTAATTGAACCCGACGGCCCGGGCCGTGCCGAGGTGGTGCACGTCGACCTTGATGAAGTGCACATCGGGCCCGTACTCACCGGCCAGCTCGTCGCTGCCGTCGTCGCAACCATCGAGTACCACCACGATCTTCACCGGTATCGGCGCGCACAGGGCGGCGGTCAGCACCGCGCGCAGACACCTGGGCAGCTGCGCAAGCTCGTTGTGGACGGGTATCACGACGGCTGCAGCGTCATACCTAGATGGCACGGCGGTTGACATAACCCCAAGATTTCCCAATTAGCCGCAAGTTAAACGGTTTAGCGGCCGCACCAGGTTGCCCCGCCCGCCCGCCGGGTATGACCTAAGCACCATGGCCGCCACCGACGCCCACACCGACGGGTCCGTTTGCGCCGCGCAACTGCGAGATGCGCTGCGGGGCGCGGCGTCGGCGCTCAAGGAGAAGGGGCCACGTTTCGCCTTAGCCGGCAGTTATGCGCTATGGGCTTACGGCGCACCCGAACCCATTCACGACGTGGACCTGGTGGTAGCGGAGACCGACGTGGACGCCGCCGTCACCGCCTTGGCCGACGCGGGATTCGTCATCGAACGCCCGCCAGAGGATTGGTTGTTCAAGGCCCGTATCGGCGGAGTGCTTGTCGATGTCCTACACCGCATCAACGGGGTGCCCGTCGACGCGGACACGCTGGACCGCGCCGAGCAGCAGGATGTGCTGGCAATCCGCATGCCGGTGCTTCCGCCCACGATGGTGCTGGTCCAGCAGTTACGTTCGCTCGGCGAGCACTACTGCGACTTTGCCAAATTGCTGCCGGCGGTGCGTGCGGTGCGCGAACGGCTGGATTGGGACGGCATCCGGGCGCAAACGGCCGACAATGACTATGCGGCCGCGTTTCTGGTGCTCGCCGACCGACTGGGCCTGACGGGTCAGTGATTCCGCAGTTTGGCAACCAATTTGTCTTTGCTCAGGCTCGAATAGCCAGACATGCCAAGCTCTTTGGCGCGCTTCCTGAGTTCCGGCACCGTCCAGTCCTGATAGGACCCTGACTTGCCGCCCCTGCGGGAGACTTTTGACTTGCCCTGCCCGGCGGCGGCGTTCGAGATCCGCGCGGCCTTCTCCTTGGAGTCGCCCTTCTTGCGCAAGTCCTGGTACATCTTTTCGTTCTTGATAGACGAACGTGGCATGATCCATCCTCCTGTCCACGATGCGACATCTTTGTCAGTAGTGCCCGCCTCTGCCGCATCAAAAACCTGTCAGGCGGGCACCGGGTCGGTGCGGCGGTCCCAGCAGCGGTGTCGCGCCAGCGCGGCGGCGAGTTCCTCGGCGAAGCGGTCGGGCAACTCGTCGGCGGCGGCCGTGGTGGTAATGACGGCCTGATCGTTGAGAACGTCGGTGTCCTCGGCAAGACGGTTGGCGATACCGGCGGTGCGCAGCAGGCGGATGCCGGCCCCGTACGCGCCGATCGGTTTCAGGTGTTTGTAGGCCTCCGTCACGAAGTGCACCGCGTAGCCGTCGTCGGACAGCGTCGACACCGAGCGCGGCCCGCACGCCACCACGATGGCGTCGTAGAGCACCGACGCCATGGTCGTAATGGATCGGTCAACCGGGAGCTCGCCGCCGGACCCGCCCTCCAGCGTGCCGCCGGCTACCGGTGCCAACACCTCGACCACCGCACCGCGTTGGCCCATCTGTTCGATGAAGCGTTGCGTCCCCACCACATCGACACCGTCGGCGGCCAGCACGGCGATCCTGCGCGAGGCGATGGTGTCGCAGACACCGATCTGGGAAAGCGCCGGTGAGGCCGCCACATGATCATCGACCGGCTCCTCGGGCGGTTCGGGGAGGCCGAGCTTGGCCGCCACCGCAGCGGCCAGCCCGCCGTCCACCCGCGCGAGTTGTGCCACGACGTCCGAACGGATCTCGGGAATTTCGACCTTGCCAAGCTCGAAGGCGAACGCGGCCACGATGTGTTCGGCTTCGACCGGTGACATGCTCAGCCAGAACATTCGCGCCTGACTGTAGTGATTCTCAAAAGACTTGGCGCGCTTGCGCATTACCTGCCCGTCCACCCGCTCGGTGTAGTGCCGGAAGACGTTCTCATCGGCCAATGCCGGGCAGCCGCCGCCGATGCTGTTCTTGAAGTAACTCGAACGACCCTGCGGGATCGCGTGCTGCCCGTAGCCGTCATGCTGGTTGGTTCGGACCTCGGCCACCGGCCGGTTGATCGGCAGCTGAGCGAAGTTGGGACCGCCCAGGCGGATCAGCTGAGTGTCCAGGTAAGAGAAGTTGCGGAACTGCAGCAGCGGGTCGTTGGTGAAATCGATGCCCGGCACCACGTTTGCCGTGTGGAACGCCACCTGCTCGGTCTCGGCAAAGAAGTTGTCCGGGTTGCGGTTCAGCACCATCTTGCCCACCGGCCGGACCGGAACCTGCTCCTCGGGAATGATCTTCGTGGCGTCCAGCAGATCGAAATCGAACTTGAACTCGTCCGCCTCGGCGACGAGTTGCACGCCCAGCTCCCACTCCGGATACTGGCCCGACTCGATCGAGTCCCACAGATCGCGGCGGTTGTAGTCGGGGTCCTTGCCGGCGATCTTTTGGCATTCGTCCCAGATCAACGAGTGCACACCGAGGCGGGGCTTCCAGTGGAATTTCACGAAAGTTCCTGCGCCGCTGTCGTTTACCAGGCGGAAGGTGTGCACGCCGAAGCCCTGCATCATGCGGTAGCTGCGCGGCAGCGCCCGGTCTGACATCAGCCACATGATGGTGTGCAGCGTCTCGGGCTGCAGGGCCACGAAGTCCCACAGCGTGTCGTGCGCCGACTGCGCCTGCGGAATCTCGTTGTGCGGCTCGGGTTTCACCGCGTGCACAAAGTCGGGGAACTTGATGCCGTCCTGGATGAAGAACACCGGAAAGTTGTTGCCCACCAAATCGTAATTGCCTTGCTCGGTATAGAACTTGGTTGCGAAGCCGCGCACGTCGCGAACGGTGTCGGCCGATCCGCGCGACCCGGCCACCGTGGAGAACCGGACGAACACCGGAGTCTGAACACCGGGGCTGGTCAGGAATCTGGCCGCGGTGTAGTCCGCCAGCCAGTCGTCGTATGGCTCGAAATAGCCGTAGGCCCCGGCGCCGCGGGCGTGCACCACGCGTTCGGGGATGCGTTCGTGGTCGAAGTGGGTGATCTTCTCCCGGGCGTGAAAGTCCTCCAGGAGCGTCGGACCCCTTTCGCCGACCGTCAGCGAGTCATCGGTGTGATCGATACGGACGCCTTGCTGAGTGGTCAGGTATCCGGTGTCGCGGCGGAACCGGGCCGGTTCCAGATCGCGTTGCTTGGTATTCTGGTCGGTGGCCATGCCGTGGGGGTTACCACCGGCCATCCGGAGCAAACGGCGCGGATGCACGGCAATTGATAGGACACCGGATTACCCACCATCGATAGGGGTAGTCGGAAGCGATGGTTCAAACGGCCAAGGTCGGCTCGGCGACCGGTTGTCGACCTGCGCGGCAGCGAGGTGAAGTCGGATGATCGATGACCGATCGGCTATCCGGATGGAGCTGGAGACCGCCCAGGAGCTACCTGTCCTGACCGTCGAGGGCGTGCTGGACAGCTTTACCTACCGAACGGTCCGCGACGCCATCATCTACGCCGCGATCAACGAGCCGCGTGCGGTGATTGTCGATATCAATCATCTGCATGCGCCATCCGCTTCGGCCTGGACGGTGTTCACCAGCGCTCGCTGGCACGTCAGCGTGTGGCCCGACGTGCCGATCCTGCTGGTGTGCGCGGCGCCGCAGGTTCGGCGCGCAATGAGGACGGTCGGCGTCACACGGTATGTGCCGATACATTCCACGCTTGAGCTCGCCCTGGACGCGGTGGCGAGCCAGTCCCTACGCGTCCGTCGTCGGGCCCGCGCCAGCCTTGCGCGAAACATCAGCAGCCTTGAGGTTGCGCGCGGCGTGACCGCCGAATGGCTCACCCAGTGGGACATCGCTGAGGTGATCCCCGTCGCCGCCACGCTGGCTACCGTCTTCGTCGAAAATGTTCTCGACCACACGCAGAGCGCGCCAGTGTTGATTGTCGAAAGCTATCAGGACACCGTCACCGTCGCGGTCGAAGACACCAGTTCTCGCCTGCCCGGGCGGCATGAAGATGCCGACTGGGGGGCCGACATCGTTTCCGGGCTGGCCATCGTCGCCGCGCTCTGCCGGGCGTGGGGTGCGACCCCGACGTCGTCGGGCAAGACCGTCTGGGCACTGATCGGTCAAGAAAACCAGTTCTGACCGTGAGTAGTGTTCGTGTCCTTCGGAACTCGTTATCACTGATGAGCTTTTGAAGCCCCGTTGCGGTACCCGGATCCGCGCGAATTCGACTTCACCGGCTAGAAGCGCACTTCGCTGATGCGCCGCGTCCGACACCGGATGCACCAGCGCTCGACCCGACGGGTTTCCGGGAACGGGTCAAGATCTACGCCACCGATGTCAACAAGGACGCGCTCAGCGAGGCGCGCGGCGCCTCCTGCGGCGCGCGGTGATCTTCGGGCGTAACGACCTGGCCGAGAGTGCGCCGACATCGCGCGTCGATCTGCAAGTGTGCCCGACAGCCTGATGTATCTCAACGCGGCGATGCAACGAAACATGTTGGGGCCGGCCACAATTTGGCCCGTCCCTCATGGCGCACTGTTTCTCGGGCATGTCGAGATGTTGCTCAGCCACGGCGACCGGTTCACTCCGCTGAACCTGAAACACCGGCAACGTGGACCTCTCGGGGTTGACGACGGTGCCCGACTTGGCGTTTCGCCCCGGCCCGGTGGCCCACATCGTGGTCACCGGCTAAGGACACCGTCGGGATGATCAGTCAGGCGCCGACCATGTTCGGGCTCTCGCCCCGCGACGTCGGCCGGCTGCTGCGCGATCTCGAGGTGTCTCGTCCTACCAGCCGGTGGAGCTGCGTGCGTATCTGGACAGGCAAAGGTGGGACGGCGTTCGGCCCGAGTCAAGGACGTCAAATGGCAGCGGCCGGGCGCGGAGATGGTGTGGTTCGAGTCGACCGGGAAATGAAGGTCATCCTGCCGCTAAGTGTCCGCCTTATCGACCCGTGCCCTGGCCCGGCCGGAGGGTGGCAGTTAAGCGCTTAATTCCTGTACAGCAGGCGAATCCCGGTCCGCGATGCGAAGACGCCGCCCACGCGGTTTCGCGATTACCGGGCAGGGTATGCCATCCGTGTTGGCCAAAAATGATCGTGGCGCGGAGGGAATCTCAGTTGAGGGTGGCAATTGTCAGCGGCGACGACGTCGTCGGGGAGGACCCGGCGCAGTTGTGCGCCGCCCTGGCGGCCGAAGGCCACGACACCACGCTCTGCCTACGACGAGCCAGTCGACGTTCCGCGCAGGCGGCAACCGAGGGCAACTACCGCCGCGCCTCGGTTCCCGTCGGTCCGCGCAAAGCAGCATCGCCGGTCGACGTGCTCCCCTATGTAGGGGAGTGGGCGGAGACACTGGACCGGATCTGGTCAACCGAGCAGCCCGACCTCGTGCACGCGTACGGCTGGCTGGGCGGCTTGGCCGCTCAACTGGCCGCGCGACGCCGAGGTATCCCGACCGTGCAGACGTTTTTGGGATTGGCCGCGACGTCGTGTTGCCATGGCGGGGCGGAACGGGACGAACGGGAGCGCATCGAACCGCTCCTGGCGCGCAGCGCGGCCTGGGTGACCGGCGAGAGCAGCGACGACGTCGATGCGCTGGCCCGACTCCGTCACCGGCGGGCCAGGGTGTCCGCTTTGACGTGCGGGGTCGATGCTGGCCGCTACACTCCGACGGGTCCGACAGCCCCGCGCAACGGTCTGCAACGCATTCTCACTGTGACGCCAAACCCATTGTGGTACAACGGCCTCGATATCGCCATCCGCGCTTTGCCCAAGGTGCGCGGTGCCGAATTGGTGATCCTGGAAAATGACGCCAGCAACAGCAGCCACAACGATGCGCGGGCCCAGCTGCAACGTCTCGCGTCGGAGCTGGGTGTGGCCGATCGCGTGCGCTTTGCCGGTCGGGTCACCGATGACGAACTGCCGAAGTTCATCCGGTCCGCGGACGTGGTGGCGTGCACTCCCCGCCAACCACCCCGGGCCACCGCCGTGTTACAGGCCATGTCCAGTGGGGTGGCGGTGATCGCGGCCAGCGTGGGGGTCCTTGCCGACGTCGTGCTCGACGACATCACCGGTCTGGTGGTGCCGCCGGAGAATCCCATCGGGTTGGCCGCGGCAACGAGAAGACTTCTCGCCCAAACCTTTCAATCCAAGAGTATGGGTTCGTCGGGCCGCAGCCGCGCCGTGTCGCGCTTCGCGTGGCAGCGGATTGCGCTGGACACGCTGAATATCTATGGAACGGTCGGGTCGCAGAATCGGATCGGTTCACCATCGACGGTGCGGTGATGCAAAGATGCAGGCGCTCAGAGTTTTTCATTCAGGCTGGCCATGACCACCGCGACGGGCGGGGTCGCCAGCAAGTTTTCCACGCTGGCTGCGCGCGTCGCCGGTGAACCGACCGAAGGGGCCGAATCCGGTTATTGTCCCGCCCGTCCGGTGCTGGGCCGTGACTCGGAACCGTCCCTGCATTCAGTCGCGGTGCAATACAAGCAGTTTCGCACCGTCGACTCGCTGGCCGCGCGGCAATTCTTGGCCAGCGTGTATCGGCCGGGCTGGCGGCTCAGCGGACTCGCGACTCAGGCCGCGTTGTCGCACCGGCGCAGTGATGCCGGCTCGATGACCGTCGACGAGGTGATGATCCAGGGGCGTGTGTCGCTCGAGATTCCGGCGGCCGACACCCTTGTGGTGATTCAGCCGCGAGCGGGAGCGTTGAGCATTGCGGGCGGCCCCGCGGCGACGGCCGACTTCCCGATCCTTATCACCCACGGCATGCCTCGCGTATTGCACTGCAACGGCGCGCGTTTCGATGTGGTGACCGTCGAGGCGGACGTGCTGCACAAAGTCGCCTCGGACTGGCACGCGTCGTTGGCGCAACAGACCCAGTTCGTGAATTGGCGGCCACGTTCCCGCGCCGCCGTGCGGGCGTGGCACCGAGCGCTGGATTACGTGGTTGGCACCTTGGCCTCCGCCGACACCGCCCACCAGCCGCTCATCGCCGCGGGGATGGCCAACCTGCTGGCCGCGGCGTTGCTCGAGTGTTACCCGTCCAATCTCAGCGAGCAAGACCCGGCCAGCGATCTCGCCATGCCCGAAACCCTGAAAGAGGCCGTGTCTTTCATCCACCGCCACACTACCGAGGACATCGGCATCAACGATGTCGCCGGTGCGGTGCATCTGACGCCGCGGGCCGTCCAGTATCTTTTCCGCCGCCAGCTCGACACCACACCGACCGAGTACATGCGTCGTGTCCGGCTCAATCGCGCTCACCAAGAGCTGGTGGCGGCGACGAGCGTTACCTCGACGGTCACCGAAATCGCCCAGCGGTGGGGATTTGCGCACACCGGACGGTTCGCCGTGCTCTACCGGCAGACTTACGGCCAAAGCCCGCACACCACATTGAGGCAGCAGGCCTCAGCATCCTGACCGGAGCGCAGGCGGTCGCCAGCCCACCGCGGGCCACGCCGGTCGCGGCCGCCAAGAATGCCCGACGCGACAATCCAGCCACTGGTCTAAGCGTCTCATAAGAATCGTTTGCCGAATTTCGGAAAAGTGAGCCGAACTTGGGGATAAAATCGTCTCATCCTTAGCTGTGGCAATGGGGCCGCGTTGGAGGGGGGAGCGGTATGAGTGCTCGACGATCGGCTCGCCCAGTTGACCCGTTCCCCGACCAGCTCCCGCCGAGCGAGACGGTGTCGGTCCGGGCGGCCGACGGCACCCGGCTGCACGCGCAGGTGTTCGGGCCGCCCGACGGTTATCCCATCGTCCTGGCGCACGGCATCACCTGCGCGATCCGGGCGTGGGCGTATCAGATCGCCGACCTGTCCAACGACTACCGGGTGATCGCCTTCGATCATCGCGGCCACGGGCGAAGTGGCGTGCCGCGTCCCAAGGCCTACGGCCTCAAACACCTTGCTTCCGACCTGGACTCGGTACTGGATGCGACGCTGGCGCCGCACGAACGGGCCGTGGTGGCGGGTCACTCGATGGGCGGCATCACCATCACCGCGTGGTCGCAGCGCTACCGCCACAAGGTTGCGCGGCGCGCCGACGCCGTGGCGCTGATCAACACCACCACCGGTGATCTGATCCGGAAGGTGCAACTGCTGCCGGCGCCGTACGGGTTGTCGCCGGCCCGGGTTCTTGCCGGGCGCGCCCTGATCAACGCGTTCAGTGGGTTCGCAGTCCCGCGTGCCGCCCGCATCCCGAGCCGCTATATGGTGGCGATGCTGGCATGCGGACGAGACGCCGACCCGAGCATCGCCAGGCTGGTTTACCAGCTCTTCGAGGAGACGTCGCCGGCGGGGCGGGCCGGGTGCGCGCGGGCGCTGGTCACGTCGCTGGGATCGCGGCATCTCAGCCTGGACGGCCTGACCGTGCCGACACTGGTCATCGGCAGCGAACGCGACCGGCTGACGCCGATCAGCCAGTCCCGCAGGATCGCACGCACCGTGCCCCACCTGATCGAACTGGTCGAGCTGCCCGGCGGTCACTGCTCGATGCTGGAACACCCGCGCGAGGTGAACCGCCAGTTGCGCGCGCTCGCCGAAATGGCGGTGCACAACGCGGCCACCCGCCGCATCAGCTCATAGCAGGGCGGTGATCTCGGCGGCCGCGCGCTGCCCGGAGCGGATCGCCCCGTCGAGGAACCCGGTCCATTCGTCGGCGGTTTCGCTACCGGCCCAGTGAATCGGCCCGACCGGTTCGCGCAACCACGGCCCGAACCGTGTCCACGAGCCCGGCGGCACGGCGGCGGTCGGGCCGCCGGGCGCGAATTCCTCCACCCCCCAACAATGATCGACATAGTCCAGCGGTTTGAGCGCTTCATCGCCGAAAAGCGTTGCAAAGCAGCGCAATGCGTCGCGGCGGCGCTGATCGCCGGGTAGCGAGTCAAAGACGCGGGCGTCGACGAATCCCATCAGGATGCCGGGGCCGTCCGGGTGCGGACTGACGTCGAAGGTGATGAATACCGGGCCCTCGTCGGACAGCGCCTGCCCGGAAAACCCGTTGGTCCGCCAGAACGGCGTCGAATAGGCCGCGTAGGCCTTGCTGAGGCGACCCTGCGGCCAATGCCGGGCGAGTTGCTCGTATTCGGCGGGCAGCGGGGGAGTGAACTCGATCGAGGCGCGGTGGGCCGGCGGAATGGCGACGATGACGAATCCGGCCTCGGTCTCGCCGCGATCGGTCGTGACGGTGACGCCCGCGCCGTGCCGCTCGATTCGGCGCACCGGGGCGTTGAGCACCACCCGGGCGCCCAGTTCGGCGGCCGCCGCCTCGGCGATCTGTTGCGTGCCACCGGGGAAGCGGTCCTGTTGGGCGCCGTCCTGGACGTCGAGCAACCGGTCCAGGCCGCCGGCCGCGTGCGCGTAGCGGGCGGCGTGCAGCATCGACACGTCGTCGGGCTCGCATCCCCAGGTCACCCGGGCCACGATCGCCAGCAGGTCGTGCGAGGAGGCGGTGGCGCGCACCGAACGCAACCAGCCGCCGAGCGACAGGCTGTCGAGTTCGCGGGCCCGGCGGGCATCCCACGGCGCGGCCAGCGGAATGCTGCGGGCGATCCTGTCGAACTGCCAACGCAACCGGCCGATGTCCAGCAGCCCGGTCAACGAAAGCTTGGGGATGGTGCCGTGATACGCGTGCGTCCACCCACGCCAATGGATGAGGTTCTTGCCGTCATGGTGTGTCGGCGTGGTCGCCACGTCGAGTTCGGCCGCCATCGCCAAGACGGCGTCCTGGGTGGGCCCCACGAAAGTGCCGCCCAGATCGGCCGGCAACCCGGCGACGCTGCCGGTCAGCGACCGGCCGCCGACTCGGTCACGACCCTCGAAAACCACCACGTCATGGCCTTGTTGGTGCAGCACGCGCGCCGCGGCGAGTCCCGCAAAGCCCCCACCGACCACCACAACGTCGACAATCCGTGGGGGTTTTGACACGCGGTCTAGTGAACCGCATTTCGGCGGTTTTCACGGCGATTTCTGCAAGCTAACCGGGCGAACGGCGGACGTTCGCATCATCGCGATGGCAAACATATGCCGATCTGGCCCTGGTAATTACGCTGCGACCACGTGCTTCCCGCAAGTCCTGCCAGTTCGGCGCCCGTCGTCGAGACCAAGCCCGACCTGCCAACGGTGGCTCTGGGCAGCATGATCGGCACCACCATCGAGTGGTACGACTTCTACCTGTACGCGACCGCGTCGGCGCTGGTCTTCAAACCGCTTTTCTTCCCCAACATCTCACCGACCGCGGGGACGCTGGCCTCGTTTGCCACCTACGCCGCCGGATTCGGGGCCCGCCCCCTCGGTGCGGTGCTGTCGGGGCACTTTGGCGACCGGTTGGGCCGCAAAACCGTTCTGGTGGGCGCGTTGTTGGTGATGGGTCTGGTCACCACCGCGATCGGAGCGTTGCCGACCTATGCCGAGGCCGGGCTGCTGGCGCCGGTCCTGCTGGCGTCGCTGCGCGTGCTGCAGGGACTGGCCGTGGGTGCCGAATGGGGTGGTGCCGCCGTGCTCTCGGTGGAGCACGCTCCGCCCGATCGTCGCGGACTGTTCGGCAGCTTCACTCAGCTGGGCTCACCGGCCGGCATGCTGCTGGCGACTTCGGTGTTCTTCCTCGCCCGCAGGGCCAGCGGGCCGGCCGCATTCCTCGCATACGGCTGGCGAATCCCGTTCCTGCTCAGCATTTTTCTGGTCGGCATAGGTCTGTTCGTCCGGCTCAAGCTGACCGATGCCGAAATCTTCAACCTGGTCAAGGCGCGCGACGAGCTTGCCCGGTTGCCGATAGTGGACGTGCTGCGCACCGATTCGCGCAACGTCGCCATCGCCACCGGGTTACGACTGTCGCAGATCGGGCTTTTCGTGCTGTTGACGACGTATTCGCTTACCTATCTGCAAGATTCATTCGGCAAGGGCAACTCGGTGGGCCTGATCGCGGTGCTGGTCTCATCGGCCCTCGGATTTCTGAGCACACCCGGCTGGGCGCTGCTGTCGGATCGGATTGGACGGCGGCCACCATATCTGTTCGGGGCGCTTTCCGGAGTCGTGGCCCTGGTGTTGTTCTTCGTTGCCGCCGGCAGTGGATCGGCGATGTGGGTAGTGCTGTCAATCGTGTTCGGCATCAACGTCGTTCACGACGCCATGTATGGACCACAGGCGGCCTGGTTCGCCGAACTATTCGAAACCCGGGTGCGCTACAGCGGCGCGTCGTTGGGCTATCAGGTCGGCGCGGTGCTCTCGGGCGGGTTTGCGCCGCTGATCGCCGCGTCGCTGCTGGTGGCCGGCGGCGGCCGGCCCTGGTTTATCGTGGTGTACTTCGCGGTGCTGGCGGCGCTCACGGTCACCGCCGCGCGGGCGGCGCGCGACACGCGGGGGGATGACCTCGGATGAGCGTGCCGCGCAGAATCTTTCTGAACGCCTTCGACATGGCTTGTGTCGGGCATCAATCCGCGGGCCTGTGGCGTCACCCTGACGATCAGGGGTACCGCTATCGGGAGCTGGGTTACTGGACCGAGTTGGCCCGCATCCTGGAGACCGGCGGGTTCGACGCGCTGTTCCTCGCCGATGTGCTCGGGGTTTACGACGTGTACGGGGCGTCGCGCGACGCGGCGGTCGCCGATGCCGCCCAGTTCCCGGTCAACGATCCGACCGCGGCCGTCTCGGCGATGGCGGCGGTGACCGAGGGTCTGGGCTTCGGAATCACGTTGTCGCTGACCTACGAGCAGCCGTACGCGCTGGCTCGCCGGCTCTCGACGCTGGACCATCTCACCGGCGGCCGGGTGGCGTGGAACATCGTGACCTCGTATTTAGACAGTGCCGCAAGGAATTTGGGGTTTGATGCCCAGATTCCGCACGACCAGCGTTATGAGATCGCCGACGAGTACCTCGAGGTGTGTTACAAGCTGTGGGAAGGCTCGTGGGAGGCCGACGCCGTGCTGCGCGACGCGGCGCGCGGCGTGTTCACCGACCCGGCCAAGGTGCACGACATCGAGCACACGGGCCGATATTTCTCGGTGCCCGGCCCGTTCCTGTGCGAGCCGTCGCCGCAGCGCACCCCGGTGTTGTTCCAGGCCGGGGCGTCGCCGCGGGGCGTCCGGTTCGCGGCCGCCCACGCCGAGGCGGTCTTCGTTTCGGGGCCGACGCCGCAGATCGTGCGCGGCCCGGTGCGGGCCTTGCGGACGGCCGCCGCCGAGCTGGGCCGGGACCCACGGTCCGTCAAGGTGTTCGCCATGGTGACCCCGGTGGTCGCCGCCACCCACCACGGGGCCGTCGCCAAACTGCGTGAATACCGGCGGTTCGTCAGCCCCGCCGGCGCGCTGGCATTGTTCGGCGGTTGGACCGGGGTCGACCTGGCCGAACTCGGCCCCGACGACCCGCTGAGATACGTCCAAACCGATGCCAACCGTTCGGCGCTGGCCTCGTTCACCACGGCCGCGCCCGAGCGGGCCTGGACGGTGCGGGAACTGGCCGACGAAATCGGCATCGGCGGCCGGGGCGCGGTGCTGGTGGGTTCACCGACCGAGGTGGCCGACGAACTCGAGCGGTGGGTCGAGGAGGCCGACGTCGACGGGTTCAACCTGGCCTACGTGACGACCCCGGGCACCTTCGTCGACTTCGCGAAGTTCGTTATCCCCGAGTTGCGTCGGCGGGGGCGGGTACCGGAGCGGGTGCCACGCGCAACGCTGCGCGAGCGGCTGGGTCACAACGGCCCGCTACTGCCGGCCGACCATCCCGGCGCGAAGTACCGCCGCTGAATTACGGCGCGACCGTCAGCCAATCGGCGAATCCGGACGGGTCGTGCCGGCCCAGCGCGCCGTGCTCATACAGGCCCCACCCCTCTCGCGGCTCGCCGTCGCCGTCGCGGCACACCGCGCGGCCGACATGGTCGATCACGCCGAAGCCCGCTCGGGCGATGATGGCCGGGTCGGTCATGTCGTAAGTCAGGCGCTCGGCGAACTTCTCGCCCTTCCACATGCCGTGAATCCAGTCGGAGTCGCCGCCGTAGCCGCCGCCGACGTGAATGGGCACCGGCAGCTTGGACTCGACGTCGAAGTGCACCGGGGTGCCGTCGGGGGTGGTGGCGTCGATGGTCGCGCCGGTCGGAATCCGGGTGCCCGAGCGGTAGTGGATCTTGACCCGCGGCCAGCCCAGTTGCTCCACGCGGCCGTCGCGCCAGATCCGGGTGCAGTCGTTGAGCGAGCGGAACCCGTTGGGCTCCTCCTGGATGATCAGCACGATCGCGAATTCGTCGAACGCCATGGGTACATACAGCCACCACATGCCCTCGAAGGGCGGGTCCGCGGGCCGCCCCGCGGGCTCGGCCTCGCCGATCGGGCGGATACCCCAGGATCGGTCCCGGCTGCCGATCCAGGTCGCGGGGTCGACGGCGATCTCCTCGCCGTCGACGACGATGCGCCCGCTCCAGCTGCCCAGCTGGGCGAACCGCTGCGCGTCCAGCGTCACCCGGTTACCCGAACGCAGCATGTGCGGCTGTTCCTGGACGACGTCGAAGAGCCCCTCCCAGGTGAGATCGGCTGCGATGCCTTCGGTTTCGTCGAGCACGATCCGCAGCTTGTGCAGCGGCTCGATGACCTCGACGCGGTAACCGTTGACATGCTGGTTGAGCCGGTCCTGGTCGATGGCGTCCGAAACGTGCACGGCGGTCTGGGTGTCCCCGCGCCTGATGAGCAGGAACGCATCCTTGACCCCGAGGTTGGGGTAATACCCGATGCCGCTGATCACGAAGATGTTTCCGGTGCGGTCATGGGCGTTGAAGTAGGAGCGGTCATAGAAGTTGCGGTCCGAGGAGCCCGGCCAGGCGATCGGCTGGGGGATCTGATGTACCGGGAACTCGTCGAGCGGTCCGAGCATTACTGGTCCTCTCCGATTAAGCGTCGCATCAATCCGGCGTGGTAGAACAACGATTCGACATCGTCGGGCTTTTCGGTCTCGCCGAAGTGCACCCGTCGCGCGCCGGTGCGCATGAACACGCACGCCCACATCACACCCGAGTACACGTAAAACCAGTGCAGGTCGCCGACTTCGACGCCGGCCAGCCGCGCGTAGGTGGCGCGCACGTCCTCCTCACGCATCACCGCGGGCAGTCCGGGCAGGGTTGCCAGCCCGGCGAGCTCCTGAAATACCATGTGCGCGAATATCATCCACGCCACGTCGAGCTCACGCGGCCCCAACGTCACCATCTCCCAGTCCAGCACCGCCACCGGACGGAAGTCGTCGTACAGCACGTTACCCACCCGGGCATCACCCCACAGCAGGACCGGCTCGGCGGCGGCCGCCTCGGCCGGCCAATTGGCCTCCAGCCAGTCGAACGTCCGTTCCAGCAGCGGTGATCGGCCGATGTCGGGTACCGCGAATTCATACCAGGACCACACCCAGTTGAAATGCTTGCGCAGCGCGGTGTCTCCGGCCTGTCCCTCGGTGAGAAAGCCAAATGTGCTCTGCGCGTCGGGAATCGAGTGCAGCGTAGCCAGTACGCCGACGGTGGCGTCCTGCAGTTCGCGTTGCCGCGCGGGGGGCGCGTCGGCGAACCAGTTGCCGCCGAACGTGTACGGCATGACGTCGGGCGGCACCTCACCGGCGACGTAGTCCATCACGAAGAACGGTGTGCCGAGGACGTCGCCGGTGTTCTCCAGCCAGCGCACCCGCGGCACGGGCACGTCGGTCAGCTCGCCGACTTTCCGGATGACGTCGAATTGGTGGTCGAGGCGGTAGGTCGGAAATACCTGCACATCCTCGGCGCTGGGAGCGACCCGGGCCACCAGCTTCTGCTCGGTCGGCTGCCCGTCCTGCTGCCAGCGGGTGGTCAGGATGATCGTCTCCGACGACATGCCCGTCGAGTCCACGCCGCTTTCCACGGTCACCTCGGGATTTGCGGCGTCCGGCAGTACGGTGGAAAGCCAGCGCGCCATCACCGTCGGCAACGTCGTCACGTCACGGCTGGAGCGCTGTAGCCGGTCGACATTGTCGAGCGCGGGTTCTGTTGCCATAAGGTGCCTCCTTCGTTGAGGCAATTACGATACGGTAGGTAGCGTTATGAAAGCAGACCCGTCCGACCTTGACAAGGGCGCCGGCGCCGGCGCCGGCCGCCCGCGCGATCCGCGTATCGACTCGGCGATCCTGTCGGCGACCGCGGATCTGCTTGTCCAAACAGGCTATTCCAACATCAGTTTGGCCGCCGTTGCCGAGCGCGCCGGCACCACCAAATCCGCGCTGTACCGGCGGTGGTCGAGCAAGGCCGAACTGGTGCACGAGGCCGCCTTCCCGACGGCTCCGACCGCGCTGGAGTCGCCGGCCGGCGATATCGCCGCCGACATGCGGATGATGATCGAGGCCACCCGCGACGTGTTCACCACCCCGGTGGTGCGCGCCGCGCTGCCCGGTCTGGTCGCCGACATGACGGCCGACCCCGCGCTCAATGCGCGGGTGATGTCGCGATTCGTGGACCTGTTCACCGCGGTGCGGGTGCGGCTGCGCGAGGCGGTTGACCGGGGCGAAGCCCACCCGGATGTGGATCCGGACCGATTGATCGAGCTGATCGGGGGAGCGACGATGCTGCGGATGCTGCTGCGTCCGGAAGAAGAGCTCGACGATGCGTGGGTGGAGCAAACCACGGCCATCGTCGTGCACGGGGTGCGGCGATGACGGGGCGGCTGGCCGGCCGGGCCGCGATCGTCACCGGCGCCAGCCGCGGCCTGGGCCGGGCGATCGCGCTGGCGATGGCGGCCGAGGGCGCCGCGGTGGCGGTTGCCGGGCGTACCGAAGAAGTATGGGACGAGCGATTGCCGGGGACCATCGGCGAGACGGCCGCCGAGATCGAGGCGGCCGGCGGGCGTGCCGTGCCGGTGCGGGCCGACCTGACCGACCGCGATCAGATCACCCGACTGGTGGAGTCGGCGCGAGAGGCGTTGGGCCCGATAGGAATTCTGGTCAACAACGCGGCCTTCACCGCGCCGGGGCGGCCACCGGCGCCCGGCGCGCAGCCGCATGATGGTGCCGCCAAGGCGGGTGCCGCCGCCAAACCCGGCTGGCCGGGGTTCGCCAGCACGCCCCTGCACGCCTACCGCCGGCATTTCGAGATCGCGGTGTTCGCGGCGTACGAGCTGATGCAGATGGTGTGCCCCGACATGATCGAGGCGGGTGGCGGGTCGATCATCAATATCACCTCGATCGCCTCGCGACTGCCGGGCGACGGCCCGTACCCCGATCGCAGCGGCGGCGTGCTGCCCGGCTATGGCGGATCCAAGGCCGCGCTCGAGCACCTGACCCGGTGCGCGGCCTACGATCTCACCGACCACAACGTCGCGGTCAACGCGTTGTCGCCGTCGAAACCGATTCTCACGCCCGGGCTCTCGTACTATGCCCGCAACTTCGACGACACCGCCTCGGAGGACGAATTTGCGCGCGCGGCAGTCGAATTGGCGCTGGTCGATCCCGCCCAGGTCACCGGGCGCACCATCGGTCACCTGCAGGTTCTCGATGGCAGCTTTCAGCCCTTCGCGGTTGGTTAGACCGGCGCGGTCGCCGTCACCGCGTTGATGATCACGGCGTGCACCCGGTGCCACCGCGGCGACTGGAATCCCGCTCGCCGCAGCAGCCGATCGGCGCGGCGCCTGGTACGGGCCTTGCCCTTGCGGCTGGCCGCCAAGGTTGGCATGAGCCACAGCGAGAACTGGTCGACGAGCACCAGCTGACCGCCGGGCCGCAGCACTCGAGCACACTCGGCCAGGCCCGCCTGCTGGTCGGACCAGTGGTCGAACGACGTGGTGCTGACGATCAGATCGAAGGCGTGGTCGGGGTAGTCGAGCTCTTCCGCGACCCCGTGGGTGAAAGCCAACCGGCCGTCGCGTGCGATCGATCGCGCGACGTCGACCATCTGGGGTGCGGCGTCGATCCCGGCAAGCCGCGTGGCGTTCGGATAGCGGTCGGCCAGCACGTGCAGCAGATAGCCGGTGCCGCAACCCACATCGAGGATCGCGTCAGCGGACGGCGCCGTCCGCACGGCCAGATCGGCGGTGCGGTCGCAGATCGCGTGATGCAGCCGGCCACGCCAGCCGCCGTCATAACCGGTCGCGCGGTCGTTGAACGCGCCGACGTCGCGATAGGGCGGCACCCGCTGAGTGTCCCACCCCTCCACGGCATGGAACAACTGGCCCTGGGGCCGCCTGACGTGCAAGCATGGGAAAAGTCAGTGCCGCAACGGCGGCAGGCAACCAATCGAGTGGTGTGCCAATGCCTGGTATGGACAAGCCGACAGGGCGAGTCGTGGCCCTGATCGTTCTGCTGCTCGTGGTGGCTGCCGCCCTGCGCGGCTACCTGCCCGCTCGGCTCGATGCGACACGCAGCGAGTCCGGCGGCGGGGCGGCGCTGGCGTTCGTGGTCGCGGTCCTCGCCGTGACGCTCGCAGTGGTCGCGGTCGCCGTGGTCGCGCGGTTGCGAGACCCCCGCGCGCCCGCGCCGAGTGCCGGTGGCCTGTCCGACATGCTGGGCACCGGCAAGGGGCGACCGAGCTGGCGGGTGATGTTGATCGGGCTCGGCGTGATCGTGGGCTGGCTGCTGATCGTGATGTTGCTGGGCCGGTTCTTCGCCCACGGAATCGCTCCCGGCCCGTCACCGCCCGATAGCGGGGCGGCGCCGTCGGCGAGCCCGCCCACACAGTCGCCGCCGCCGCAGCATCCGCACCGTCCTCGCGGCGCGTCGCAGAACATGCTGGGGATGCTGCTCGCCTGCACTGTCGCTATGTTGGTGATGTTCGTCGTCGGGACGGTCGCGTCGGCCCGGCGGCGCTGGCGTCCGGCGGCTCCCGGAATCACCGACGAGCCGGCGGAATCCCGGGCACCCGAGCCGCGTTCGGAGTCACTGGCGCGAGCGGCCGAACGGGGGCTGGCCGAGATGACGGACCTCAGTCGCGAACCGCGAGAGGCGATCATCGCCTGCTACGCCGCGATGGAACGTGAACTCGCACAGGTGCCCGGCGCCGTTCCGCAGGAATTCGACACCCCGACCGAGGTGCTGGCCCGCGCGGTGGAACACCACGCCCTGCACGTCGACAACGCCGTCCAATTGGTAAACCTCTTCGCCGAGGCACGGTTCAGCCCCCACGTGATGAACGAGGGCCACCGCGACGTGGCGGTCAGCGCCCTGCGGGTGGTCCTCGACGAGCTCGGCTCGCGGAGCGCCGCATGAAAAAGATTACGGTCCTGGGTGTTTGCCTCATCATCGGCATCGAAGTGCTGGCGCTGACGCAGCATGATCGACGGTTGGTATTGGCGGCGTCAGGCGCCGGGTTGGCTGTGGTGCTGCTCAGCCTCCGTCGAGCCCTGGGGCGCGGCGTCGGCACCGACGCGGAACCCGACGCCGACGATCTCGGGGATTCGTTGCGCCGCTGGCTTTCCACCACCGAGACGACGATCCGGTGGGCGGAGTCCACCCGGCTCGACTGGGACCGGCATCTGCGCCCGATGCTCGCGCGCCGTTACGAGATGACCACTGGCCAAAGGCAATCCAAAGATCGCGCGGCCTACCACGCGATGGGGCGCATGCTCTTCGGTGCTGAACTGTGGGAATGGGTCAATCCCAACAACGTCACGCGCAGCGGTGACCGCGCACCCGGTCCAGGCCGTGCGGCCCTGGAAGAGATTCTGCTAAAGCTGGAGCAGGTATGACAGGAGGCGCGATCCGAACATGACGCTGCCGGCCGCAACCACGACCGCGCACTGCGAGGCGATTCTCGACGAAATAGAACGCGTGGTGGTGGGAAAGCGCGCCGCGCTGCGGCTCATCCTCACCACCGTCCTCGCACGTGGCCACATCCTCATCGAAGACCTGCCCGGCCTGGGCAAGACGCTGATCGCGAGATCCTTTGCCGCCGCTCTGGGGCTGCAATTCACCCGGGTGCAGTTCACCCCCGACCTGTTGCCGGCGGACCTGCTCGGCTCGACGATCTACGACATGCAGTCCGGCCGCTTCGCGTTCCGGCCCGGCCCCATCTTCACCAACTTGCTGCTGGCCGACGAAATCAACCGCACTCCACCCAAAACCCAGGCCGCGCTGCTGGAGGCGATGGCCGAAGGCCAAGTCAGCATCGACGGCGAAACACACCAGTTGCCAAAGCCGTTCATTGTGCTGGCCACCGACAATCCGATCGAGTATGAGGGCACTTATCCGCTGCCCGAGGCGCAACTCGACCGGTTCGCGATCCGGCTGGAACTGCGGTATCTCAGCGAGCGGGACGAGACGTCGATGCTGCGCCGCCGCCTCGAACGCGGCTCGGCCGAACCGACGGTGAACCAGGTGGTGGATGCGCACGACCTGCTCGCCATGCGTGAATCGGTCGAGCAGGTGAGCGTGCACGAAGACGTCCTGCACTATGTGGTGTCGCTGGCCAACGCGACGCGCCACCATCCGCAGGTCGCGGTGGGCGCCAGCCCGCGCGCCGAACTCGATCTGGTGCAGCTCGCCCGCGCCCGCGCGCTACTGCTCGGGCGCGACTACGTCATTCCCGAGGATGTCAAGGCGCTCGCCATCGCGGCGGTCGCACACCGAATCACCCTGCGTCCCGAAATGTGGGTACGAAAGGTCCAGGGCGCCGACGTGATCGGCGAGTTGCTGCATCGCCTGCCGGTGCCGCGAACCGGCACCGGGACTCAAGACAAGACACCGACATGAGTCCGCGTGACATCTAGCGTTGAAGTCGAGGTCCGATGGCGCGCAGCCGAATTGACGCGGGCAATCGCGACCTGCGCGGGGTTTGCGATGGCCGCCGCCGTGATCGGTGCCCGGTGGCAGCTGATCGCCTTCGCGGCGCCGCTGCTCGGGGTGCTGTGCTCGATCAGCTGGCAGCGGCCTGTCCCGACGATTCAGGTGCATGGCGAGCCCGACGCCCAGCGTTGCTTTGAGAACGAGCAGGCACGCATCAGGGTGTGGGTCACCGAAGAAGGCGGCACATCGGCGGTCCAGGTCACGGTTCCGGACATCGCCGGCATGGAGCTCGAAATCACCGAAGCCGATGCGGCCCGGGAGATAACCGTCATGGTCACCGCGCGGCGCTGGGGCCGATATTCCATCGCGGCTCACATCGACGTCGTGGCCCGCGGTGGGCTGCTCACCGGAACCGCCACCGTCGGGGCCGCCGAAGTCATCGTGTTTCCCTTGACGCCGCCACAGCTGACGCCCATCCCGCAGACCGAGCTGCTCGACCGGTTGGGCGCCCACCTGACCCGCCATATCGGTCCTGGTGTGGAGTACGCCGACATTCGCCTATACGTGCCGGGGGATCAACTGCGCGCGGTGAATTGGCCGGTGAGCGCGCGCCGCGGCCAACTGCATGTGACACAGCGATTGACCGACCGCGCCGCCGACGTGGTGGTCCTGGTCGACGGGTACCGGCAGCCCGCGGGTCCGGCGACCGAGGCCACCGAACGAGTCGTGCGCGGGGCGGCGCAAGTGGTGCAAACCGCGTTGCGCCACGGTGATCGGGCCGGCATCGTCGCTCTGGGGGGCAACCAGCCGCGCTGGCTGGGTGCCGATATCGGGCAGCGCCAGTTCTATCGGGTGCTGGACACCGTCCTGAACGCCGGTGACCGGTTCGAACACACCACGGGCACGTTGGCGCCGCGCGCGGCGGTTCCCGCCGGGGCGATCGTCATTGCGTTCTCCACCCTGCTCGACACCGAATTCGCCTTGGCCCTGATCGATCTGCGCAAGCGTGGCCATGTCGTGCTGGCCGTCGACATCCTCGACACTTCGCCGTTCGCAGACGAACAGGACCCGCTGGTGGATCGGATGTGGGCGCTGCAACGCTCCGCGATGTATCGCGACATGGCCACCATCGGCGTGGACATCGTGTCGTGGCCGGGCGACAGCGGTCTGGAACAGGCCATGGGTGTGCTGCCCGACCGCCGGCGGCGGGTGCGGGGGCGGCTTCGTGGATAGCGCCGGCCCGGGGACGCTGGCGCAGCTGGCGGCGCCCGCGTTCGCGACGGGTTTCGGCCTGCTCATGGTGGGGCTGGCCGCCGACGGCTGGCACGGTTCCGCGGTGCTTGTCTGGGTGGCCGCGTTGATCGCGGTCGCGATCGGCATCGTATTTCGGCGCGCCGCAACGGTTGCCGTGCTGCTGGCGGCCGTCACCGTCATGTTGACCGACCCGCCGCTGATCTTCGTCGCACTGTCCGGTTTGTGCGCCGCCGCCTACCTGGTATGCCGCCACGCGGTCGGCGCGTCCGCCCGGGTGGTACTGGACAGCTGGCCCACCGCGGTTGGCGCCGTCGGGTTTACGTTCGCCGGCTTGGTTGCGACGTCGTTTCCCTGGCAGTTACCGTGGTTGCCGTTGGTCGCGCCGCTGGGCGCATTGGTGATCTACCTGTTGGCCGTCCGGCCGTTCATGAGCTGACCGGTGACGCCGGACGCTGCGTCAGTGCAGCAGCTGGGCGGCCTGGTCGGCCAGATCCAGCAGCGGCTGCGGGAAGATACCCAACACGACCGTCACCGCGGCGCATACCGCGATGGCGGCCTTGCTCAAGATGCCCGGCGCCAACACATGCGGCGTGTCTTCGGTCGCTTCGGTGAAGAACATGGACACGATCACCCGCACGTAGAAGTAGGCGGCCACCCCGCTGGCAACCACACCGACGATCACCAGAGGCGCGGCGCCGCCCTGGGCGGCGGCCTTGAAAACGGCGAGCTTGCTGACGAATCCACTGGTCAATGGGATACCGGCGAACGCCAACAAGAACATCGAAAACATCACGCCCACAATGGGGGAACGTTGCCCCAGCCCCGCCCAATGCGAGAGCGTGGCGTCCTCGACTCCGTCGGCGTCGCGGATCAGGCCGACGATGGCGAACGCGCCGACGGTGCTGAAGCTGTAGGCCAGCAGATAGAACAACGTGGCGGACAAGCCGGTGTGGTTGTCGGCGATGACGCCGGTGAGGATGAATCCGACGTGGGCGACCGACGAGTAGGCCAGCATGCGTTTGACGTCGGTCTGGTTCACCGCGGTGATGGTGCCGACCGCCATGGTCAGGATGGAGATGGTCCACAACACCGGGCGCCACTGGTCGTGCAGCGGTGGCAGCGCCACGTAGATAACCCGAAGCAGCGCACCGAAAGCCGCGACCTTGGTGGCCGCCGCCATGAACCCGGTGATGGGGGTGGGCGCGCCCTGGTACACGTCGGGAATCCACGAGTGGAACGGAACGGCGCCGGCCTTGAACAGCAGGCCGACCGACAGCAGGGCGACGCCGACCAGCGCCAACGAGGAGTCGCCGCGCGCGGCCAGCACATCACGGATGCCGGTCAGCAGCAGCGTGCCGGTCGCGCCGTAGAGCAGCGCGACGCCGTAGAGAAAGAATGCCGACGAGAACGCGCCCAGCAGAAAGTACTTCATCGCCGCTTCCTGCGAGAGCAAGCGCCGATGACGGGCCAAGCCGCACATCAGGTACAGCGGCAGGGACAACACTTCCAGCGCGACGAACATGGTCAACAGGTCGTTGGACGCGGGGAAGACCATCATGCCGCCGACGGACAGCAGCGCCAATGGGAACAGCTCGGTTTGGGCGGCGCCGGCCCGGTCGGCCTGGCGCTCGGCGTCGCTGTCGGGCACCGCCGATGCCTGTGGTGTGAAGGAGTCCAGGCCGCCCGAGCCGGCCGTGCCGACACCCACCGACACCCTGCTGTCCGCCTTGGCCTGCCTGCGCTCGGCGATGAAGATGACCGCCATCACCGCGACCAGCAGCACGGTGCCCTGCAGATACAGCGTCGGGCGGTCAATGGCCATGGCACCCAGAACCGCCGCGCGCCCCGAGCTTGGGATCGAGCGGCTCACGGCGATGACCGCGATGAACGCCGCGATCAAGCCGCCGAGTGAGAGTGTCACCTGTGCGGTATAGCGAATTCGTCTGGGCAGGAACGCCTCTGCGAGGACACCCACCACTGCGACGCCGAAGACGATGAGCGTCGGGCAGAGCAGGAAGTACTGGATGCTCGGGGTAGGAAGGGTCATCGCGGTCCTTCGGCGGTCCGGTGGAGGTCGGCCGGTCTGGGTGTTCCCACCGGGACGGTCGGCTTGGGATCGTGCTGGCCGATGGTGGTCATGGTGTTCTCGACGGCGGGATTGATGATGTCGAGCACGGGCTTGGGGTAGATGCCGAGGACCAGCAGCAACGCGATCAACGGTGCGACGACGACCAGTTCGCGGGCGCGCAGATCGCCGATCTTTTCGTTGCCGCTGGCGACCGGTCCGGTCATCACGCGCTGGTACAGCCACAGCATGTAGACGGCCGACAGCACCAGCGCGGTGACCCCGAATCCGGCGGCCAACCAGTACCGGTTGAAAGTGCCCAGCAGCACCAGGAATTCACTGACGAACGGTGCCAGGCCCGGCAACGAGAGGGTGGCCATGGCCGAGACCAGGAAGGTGCCGGCCAGTATCGGGGCCACCTTTTGCACACCGCCGTAGTCGGCGATCGATCGACTGCCGTGCCGCGCGATCAGGAATCCGGCGATCAGGAAGACCGCGGCCGTGGACAGGCCGTGGTTGAGCATGTACAGCGTCGAGCCGCTCTGTCCCTGGCTGGTCATCACGAAGATGCCCAGAATGATGAACCCGAAGTGCGAGATCGAGGTGTAGGCGATCAGCCGCATGATGTCGGTCTGGCCGATGGCGACGATGGCGCCGTAGATCACCCCGATGACCGCCAGCACGACAATCAGCGGGCGGAAATACGTTGAGGCGCCGGGGAACAGCTGCAGGCAGTAGCGCAGCATGCCGAAGGTGCCGACCTTGTCCATCACCGCCATCATCAGCACCGCGGTCGCCGGGGTGGCCTCCACCGCGGCGTCGGGCAGCCAGCGGTGGAACGGCCATAGCGGGGCCTTGATCGCGAACGCGAACATGAAGCCGAGGAACAACGCCTTGAACACCGCGGAGTCCGCACCGTACCGGCCCGAGGAGACGCCGGCCACGATTTCGCGGAAGTCGAAGGTGCCCGACCCGTGCTGCGACGTCACCACATACAGCCCGATCACCGCCGCCAGCATGATCAGCCCGCCGAACAGGTTGTACAACAAGAACTTCACCGCCGCGCGCGACCTGCCCGGCCCGCCGCCGAAACCCCCGATCAAGAAGTACATCGGGATGAGCATGGCCTCGAAGAAGACGTAGAACAGCAACACGTCCAGGGCGACGACCGAGATCAGCACCATCGACTCGATGGCCAGCGTCAGTGCGATATAGGCCTGGACGCCGCGACTGCGCTCACCCCCGTCGTTCCAGCCGGCGATCTGCAGCACCGGGATCAGCACCGCCGTCAGCAGCACCAGCACCACCGCGATGCCGTCGACGCCCAGGGTGTAGCCCGCGCCGAACGCCGGGATCCACTGGTGGCGTTCGACGAATTGGTAAGGCGCGCCACCGGTTTTGAACCCGACGGTGACGACGACGGCCACCGCCAGGGTCAGCACGCCGAACGCCAGACCGGTCCACTTGGCGAGCTGCCGCAATCCGGGCGGCAGCAGGATGATCAACACGGCGCCGGCCAGCGGCACCAGCCACAGCACGCTCAGCCATGGAACGCTATTCACCAGCGCCGCTCCTTATCATCGCTTCGTCGCCCGCAAGCGGACCGTGGCCCCACTGCATCGTCGCCGGCGCACATCACCACAGCCGCATCGCCAGGATCAGCGCGACCACGAGCACCGCGCCCGTCAGCATCGACAATGCGTAGTTGCGGGCGAAGCCGGTTTGCAGCCCCCGCAACCGATTCGACGTCGAACTCACCAGTGCCGCCAGCGCGTTGACCGACCCGTCTACACCCGCATTGTCGACCTCAACGAGGGCGTGAGTCAGCTGCGCACCGGGGCGCATGAAGACCTCTTCGTTGAAAGCGTCGGCGTAGAAGTCGTTGCGTACCGCCGTCGTCAACGCCGACACGGAGAGCGGAGCCACCCGGGGGATCGGGGTCTTCGCGTACAACCGGTAGGCCACCGCGATGCCGATCACCACGACACCCAGCGCCAGCGCGGAGCTGACCCAGACCGGATACGCATGGGTGACTTCCTCGTGCTTCCCGACGACCGGCTCGAGCCAGCGCTGCAGGGTGCCACCCACCGCCAGCAGGCCACCGGAGAATACCGAGCCGACGGCGAGCAAGATCATCGGCCAGGTCATCAGGGCCGGCGCCTCGTGTGGGTGGGCGCCCGGCCCCCAGCGCTTTTTGCCGAAGAAGGTCATCATCATCACCCGCGTCATGTAGAACGCGGTGACGCCGGCGCCCAGCAGGGCGGCGCCACCCAGCAGGTAACCCCGAATGCCACCGGCGGCCAGCGCCGCCTCGATGATGGCGTCCTTGGAGAAGTAGCCCGCAAACGGCGGCACGCCGATGATCGCGAGGTAGCCGAGGCCGAAGGTGACGAACGTGATGGGCAGCGCCGCCCGCAGACCGCCATAGCGGCGCATGTCCTGTTCTTCATGCATCGCGTGGATCACCGCGCCGGAACCGAGGAACAACCCGGCCTTGAAGAAGCCGTGGGTGAGCAGGTGCATGATCGCGAAGGCGTAGCCGGCCGGGCCGAGGCCGGCCGCCAGCACCATGTAGCCGATCTGGCTCATCGTCGATGCGGCCAGCGCCCGCTTGATGTCGTCCTTGACGCAGCCGATGAACGCTCCGAGCAGCAGCGTGACCGCACCCACGATGACCACGGCCAGCCGTGCATCGGGGGACAGGTTGTACAGCGGGTTGGACCGCACGATCAGATACACCCCGGCGGTCACCATGGTGGCGGCATGGATCAGCGCCGACACCGGGGTAGGGCCCTCCATGGCATCACCCAGCCAGGCCTGCAACGGGACTTGCGCGGACTTGGCGCAGGCGCCCAGCAGCAACAGCAATCCCATGGCGGTCAGCGCACCGTGACCGGCCGCGGGCGCGCCGGCGAACACCCCGGCGTACGACAGGGTGCCAAAGGTGCTGAACATCAAGAACATTCCCAGCGCCAGCCCGGCATCGCCGACCCGGTTCATCACGAACGCCTTCTTGGCCGCGGTGGCCGCCGTCGGCTTGTGGTACCAGAACCCGATCAGCAGGTAGGACGCCAGGCCGACGCCTTCCCAGCCGACGTAGAGCACCACGTAGTTGTCGGCGACAACCAGCAACAGCATCGACGCCAAAAACAGGTTGAGGTAGCCGAAAAACCGTCGGCGATCGGGGTCTTCGGCCATGTAGGCGACCGAATAGATGTGGATCAGTGACCCGACGCCGGAGATCAGCAGCACGAAACACACCGACAGCTGATCGATTTGCAGGCCGAAGTCGACCTGGAGCTGGCCGACCGGGATCCAGCTGAAAACCTTCTGGTGGATGACTCGGTTGTCGGCCGCGCGGCCGAGCAGCTCGTTGAGCAGGCCCAGGCCCACCACGAATGCCGCGAGCGCGGTGGCGCAGCCCAGCCAATGCCCCCACCGGTCGGTGCGCCGCCCGCCGAACAGCAGGATTGCGGCGCCCGCCAATGGCAGCGCCACCAGCAGCGGAGTGTATTGAGTCATGTTGGCGTCTTCAGCCTTTGAGTAGGTTCGCGTCGTCGACGGACGCCGATTTGCGGGTACGGAAGATGGTCATGATGATGGCCAGGCCGATGACCACCTCGCAGGCGGCGACCACCATCGTGAAGAACGCGATCATCTGCCCGTCCAGGTGGCCGTGCATCCGCGCGAACGTGACGAACGCGAGGTTGACCGCGTTCAGCATCAACTCGACGCACATGAACATCACGATGGCGTTGCGGCGCAACAACACACCGCAGGCCCCGATGGTGAACAGCAACGCCGAAACATACAGGTAATTAGCCGGATTCACGACGTACCGCCTTGGGAGAGACTCGGGCTCGGCTCGGGGGACGGGGTCTTCTTGCCGTCGGCGCCGCGGCTCTGCAGGATCGGCGACACCGAAAGCTTCGAGTATGAGCCGTCGGGCAGCAAGGCGGCAACGTCGACGGCGTTGTGGCGCGCGTACACGCCGGGGTTGGGCATCGGGGTGGGGTGCCCGCCCGGCCGGAAACGTTCCTGGGAGAGTTCGCGCTGCGTCTTGCGGCGCTCGAAGCGCTCACGGTGCGCCAGCACCATCGCCCCGACGGCCGCGGTGATCAGCAGCGCACTGGTCAGCTCGAACGCCCACAGGTACCGCGAAAAGATCAGTGCCGCCAGCCCTTCCACGTTGCCGTTGGCGTTGGCGGTGGTCAGCCCGGCGAAGCCGCCGGTGGCCACGTTGCCGATGGCGGCGATGAGCAGAATGCCGAAGCCGATACCGGCCACCGCCCCGGCGATGCGCTGACCGCGCAGCGTCTCCTTGAGCGATTCCGCGGAGTCCACACCGATCAGCATCAGCACGAACAGGAACAACATCATCACCGCGCCGGTGTAGACCACGACCTGAACCACACCCAAAAACAGCGCGTCCTGGATCATGTAGAAAATGGCCAGGATGATCATGGTCATCGCCAGGAACATCGCCGAGTAGACGGCGTTGACGGCGGTGACCACCCCGATCGCGCCGATCACGGCCAAAACGCCCAGCACCCAGAAGGCGACCGCTTCGCCGGTCGAGGTGCGGACGATGGTGTCCTGGGCAAAACTTGACGCCACGGTGACGGCGTGCCCGGTCAATCCGGTCACCGGGAGTCTCCAGCCTGCTGGGTCTGGCGCAACCCGTGCGCCGTCACATTGCCCTGGTAGTAATCCTTGTCGGTGGCGCCTTCGGTCCTGGGGTGCGGCGGCGCGAGCATGTCTGGCAGCAGGGGCGCCAGCAGCCGGTCCTTCTCGTAGATCAGGTCGGCGCGATTGTCGTCGGCCATCTCGTAGTCATTGGTCATCGTCAGCGCGCGGGTGGGGCACGCCTCGATGCACAACCCGCACCCGATGCACCGCAGATAGTTGATCTGGTAGACGCGGCCGTAGCGTTCGCCGGGCGAATACCGGAGTTCCTCGGTGTTGTCCGCACCCTCGACATAGATGGCGTCGGCCGGGCACGCCCAGGCGCACAACTCGCACCCGATGCATTTCTCCAGGCCGTCGGGGTAGCGGTTGAGCTGGTGCCGGCCGTGGTAACGCGGTGCGACTGGCCCCGGCTTTTCCGGATACTCCTCGGTGACATTGCGTTTGAACATCGATCCGAGCGTCACGCCGAATCCGGCCACGGCGTCCAAGAATTTAGCCACGTGCTGTCTCCTTGCTCGCGGCCGTCAGGGCTTTCGCTGGCAGCGGCGGTGTCGGGAATGCCGGTGTGGAGCCCGATCCGGCGGGCAGCTTCTTCGCCTCGCGGCGCAGCTGTTTCTCCAGCGCGCGAATGCCCGGCGCGCTGAACGGCTTTCGTAGCAACAGCACGAGCACCGTGGCGAACACCACGCTGCTGATGACCAGAATGGGGGTCCAGTGCTGGTAGCCCTGATTCTGCAGCGTGCGAATCACCGCGGCGATCAGCACCCAGACCAGCGAGGCCGGGATCAGCAGTTTCCAGCCCAGCCCCATGAACTGGTCGTAGCGCAGCCGGGGCAGCGAGGCCCGCAGCCAGAAGTAGATGAACAGGAAGGTCCACATCTTCGCGGTGAACCAGAGCACCGGCCACCAGCCGGTGTTGGCGCCGGCCCACATGTTCAGCGGCCACGGCGCGTGCCAGCCGCCGAAGAACAGGACGGTGGCCAGCGACGAGACCGTCATCATGTTGACGTACTCGGCCAGCATGAACATCGCGAACTTCAGCGACGAGTACTCCGTGTGGAAGCCCGCGACCAGCTCGCCCTCGGCCTCCGGCAAATCGAAAGGCGCGCGGTTGGTTTCGCCGACCATCGAGATCAGATAGATCAGGAACGACGGCAGCAGCAGGAACACGTACCAGACCCGGTCCTGCGCCGCGACGATCTGCGACGTCGACATGGTGCCCGCGTAGAGGAAGACCGCCGCGAACGACAGTCCCATGGCCACCTCGTAGGAGATGACCTGGGCGGTGGAGCGCACCCCGCCCAGCAAGGGGTAGGTGGACCCGGAAGCCCAACCGCCCAGCACGATTCCGTACACGCCGATCGCCGACAGCCCCAGGATGAACAGCACCGCCACCGGCAGGTCGGTCAGCTGTAGCGGTGTGCGGTGGCCGAACACCGACACCACCGGACCGAACGGGATGAACGCGAAGGCGGTGAATGCCGGGATCGTGGAGATCACCGGCGCGGCGAAGTAGACGAACTTGTCGACACCACCCGGGGTGATGGTTTCCTTGAGCGCCAACTTGATTCCGTCGGCCAGGCTCTGCAGCACACCCCACGGCCCCGCTCGGTTGGGGCCGGGCCGCAGCTGCATCCAGCCGAGAATCTTGCGTTCCAGCAGGATGGCCACGAGCACGTTCAGCATCAGGAACACGAAGATCGCCAGGGCCTTGCCGAGCACCAGCCACCAGGTGTCGTGCCCGAATGCGGTCAAGCCGGTCACTTGCCAACTCCGATCTTGACTGTGCTGCCAACCGATACGCCGAGTTGGCGGTGCACCGACGAGCCGGGCGAGTTCACCGGAAGCCACACCACCCGGTCGGGCATGTCGGTGATCACCAGCGGCAGGCTGATGGATCCGTGCGGCGTGCTGATCGTCACCGCGTCGCCGTCGGCGGCGCCGACTTCGGCGGCCGTATCGGCGGACAGCCGGGCGACGGGTTTGCGCGCGGTTCCCGCCAGATGTGGCTCACCGTCCTGCATGCGGCCGTTGTCCAGCAGCATCCGCCAGCCGGCCAATATCGCCTCACCCGCGGCCGGCTGGGCGACTTCCGGCGCGGCGACGTCCGGGCCGGCGGGACGCTTGCCGTCCCAGTGCCGCAGCGCGGCCAGTTCGTCGCGGGCCACCCCGACGGTGGACATGCCCAGATACACACCCATTTCGTCGGCGAGCGTGTCGAGCACCTGATGGTCGGATTGGCTGGCCTGCTGGGCGGTGCCGCGCAGCGCGGCTTCGAACGGCCGGATGCGGCCCTCCCAGTCGATGAATGCTCCGGCCTTCTGCGTCGTCGGCGCGACCGGGAAGACGACGTCGGCGCGGTCAGTGACGGCGCTGTGCCGCAGCTCGAGGCTGACCACGAAGCCGACGCCGTCCAGCGCCGCCAGCACGGCCTGCGGATCGGTGAAGTCGTCGGGCTCGACACCACCCACCAGCAACGCGCCCAGCGTGCCGTCGGCGGCGGCGGCCAGGATGGCGTCGGCGTCACGTCCACGGGCAGAAGGCAATGTGGACACGTTCCACGCCTGCGCGACCTGCGACCGGGCCGTCTCGTCGTCGACCGGACGGCCACCGGGCAGCAGGCCCGGCAACGCACCGGCCTCTAGCGCGCCCCGCTCGCCCGCGCGCCGTGGCACCCAGGCCAGCCGGGCGCCGGTGGTGTCGGCGAGCCGGGCCGCGGCGGACAATCCGCCGGGCACCGCGGCCAGCCGTTCGCCGACCATGATCACCGCACCCGCGGTAGAGAGCAGGTCGCCCACCTCGCCGGTGGCCAACCCGTCGAGCGCCGACGCCTCGGCGCCGGGAACGGTTTTGATCAGCCGCCCGGACATCTTGGTCAGCGCGCGGGTGGCAAACGGCGCGATGGCGTAGACCGGCAAGCCGTGCTTGCGGACCGCCTTGCGCAACCGCAGGAAGACGATGGGCGACTCGTCCTCGGGCTCGAAGCCGACCAGGACGACGACCGGTGCCGATTCCAGATCGGCGTAGCTGACGGTGATCGGCTTGCCCGCTATCCGCGCCGCCAGGAAGTCGGCCTCCTCGACCGAACTCGGCCGGGCGCGGAAGTCGATGTCGTTGCTGCCCAGCACGATTCGCGCAAACTTGGAGTAGGCGTAGGCATCCTCGAGGGTCGCCCGGCCGCCGACCAGCACGCCGGTGCGGCCAAGCGCCGCTTCCAGGCCCTTTGTCGCGACGGCGATCGCATGCGACCACGAGGCCGGTTGCAGCGAGCCGTCGGCGTCGCGGATCAGGGGAGTGGTGATCACATCGGCCTGGGTTGCGTAGGTGAAGGCCCACCGGCCCTTGTCGCAGTTCCACTCTTCGTTGACTTCGGGATCGTCACCGGCCAGCCGTCGCAGCACCTTGCCGCGGCGGTGATCGGTTCGCTGGGCGCATCCGGACGCGCAGTGCTCACAGATGCTGGGGCTGGAAACCAGGTCGAACGGACGCGCCCGGAACCGGTACGAGGTCCCGGTCAGCGCCCCCACCGGGCAGATCTGCACCGTGTTGCCCGAGAAGTACGAGTCGAACGGTTCGTCGGCGTAGATGCCGACCTGCTGGAGGGCGCCCCGTTCTTGCATGTCGATGAAGATGTCGCCGGCGATCTGCTCGGAGAACCGCGTGCAGCGCGCACACAGGATGCAGCGCTCCCGGTCCAGCAGGACCTGCGACGAGATGTTGATCGGCTTGGCGAAGGTGCGCTTGACATCGGTGAACCGGGAATCGGTGCGGCCGTTGGACATTGCCTGGTTCTGCAGTGGGCATTCACCGCCTTTGTCGCACATCGGGCAGTCCAGCGGGTGGTTGATGAGCAGCAGCTCCATCACGCCGTGCTGGGCCTTGTCGGCGGCCTCCGACGTGAGCTGGGTGCGCACCACCATGTCGTCGGTGGCGACCGTGGTGCAGGAGGCCATCGGCTTGCGCTGGCCTTCCACCTCGACCAGACACTGCCGGCACGCGCCGACCGGCTCCAGCAGCGGGTGGTCGCAGAACCGGGGGATCTGGATGCCCATCAATTCGGCCGCCCGGATCACCAGAGTCCCCTTGGGAACGCTGATCTCGTTGCCGTCGATGGTCAGCGTCACCATGTCCGGCGGACGGACCTCGTCACCGGTCTCGGTCTTGGCCGCACTCGTCATGGGTGCCTCAAGCCTTTCCGTTCGGCGTCAGCATGGAGTCTCGTGGGTCGAAGGGGCACCCGCCGCCCTCGACGTGCGCGACGTACTCGTCGCGGAAGAACTTGATCGACGACATCACCGGGCTGGCCGCGCCATCGCCCAACGCGCAGAACGACTTTCCGAGAATGGTGTCGGAGATGTCCAGCAGCTTCTGAATGTCCTCGCTGGTGCCCTTGCCGGTTTCCAGCCGCTCGTAGATCTGGTCGAGCCAGAAGGTGCCCTCCCGGCACGGGGTGCATTTTCCGCACGACTCGTGCTTGTAGAAGTACGTCCAGCGCCGCACCGCGCGCACCACGCAGGTGGTCTCGTCGAAGATCTCCAGCGCCTTGGTGCCCAGCATCGAGCCGACGCCGCCGACGCCCTCGTAGTCCAGGGGCACATCGAGGTGCTCGTCGGTCAGCAGCGGGGTCGACGAGCCGCCGGGTGTCCAGAACTTGAGCCGGTGCCCGGTCCGCACGCCACCGGCGTAGGCGAGTAACTCCCGCAACGTGATTCCCAACGGCGCCTCGTACTGGCCGGGCCGGGCGACGTGGCCGGACAGCGAGTACAGCGTGAAGCCCGGGGATTTCTCGCTGCCCATCGAGCGGAACCAGTCCACGCCGTTGCCGATGATCGACGGCACGCTGGCGATGGTCTCGACGTTGTTGATCACCGTAGGGCAGCCGTACAGCCCGGCCACGGCCGGGAACGGCGGGCGCAGCCGCGGCTGGCCGCGCCGGCCTTCCAGCGAGTCCAGCAGCGCGGTTTCCTCGCCGCAGATGTAGGCGCCGGCCCCGGCGTGCACCACCAGTTCCAGGTCGAAGCCCGAGCCGTTGATGTCACGGCCCAGGTAGCCGGCGGCATAGGCCTCCGCCACCGCGTTCTGCAGGCGGCGCAGCACCGGCAGCACCTCGCCGCGAACATAGATGAACGCGTGGCTGGCACGGATCGCGTACGCGGCGATGATGACGCCCTCGACGAGGAAGTGCGGCGTCGCAAGCATCAGCGGAATGTCTTTGCACGTACCGGGTTCCGACTCGTCGGCGTTGACCACCAGGTAGTGCGGTTTGGCTGCCGCTCCGGTGTCGCCCTGCGGGATGAACGACCACTTCGTCCCGGTGGAGAATCCCGCGCCGCCGCGTCCGCGCAGCCCGGAGTCCTTCACCAGCCCGATCACCGCGTCTGGCTCCATGGCCAGCGCCTTCTTCATCGCCTCGTAGCCGCCGTGGCGATGGTAAGTCTCGAGGGTCCAGGACTCCGGATCGTCCCAGAAGCGGCTGATGACCGGGGTCAGCGGCGTCGCCTGCGAAGTGTCAGAAGTTGTTGTCATCACTGGCCTTCCGGCGCGCTGGGCGCAGCCATGCCGTGTTCCTTGGCCACCTTCAGGCCGGCCAGGGTCGCGGCGCCGGCGCCGCCCTGCCCCTGGTCGGGACGCTCGTCGGGCAAACCGGCCAGGATGCGCGACGTCTCGCGGAACACGCACAGCGGAGCACCGCGGGTGGGTGGCTGCGGCTCACCGGAACGCAGCGAATCGACGAGTTCGCGCGCCGACTCCGGCGTCTGGTTGTCGAAGAACTCCCAGTTCACCATCACCACCGGTGCGTAGTCGCAGGCGGCGTTGCATTCGATGTGTTGCAACGTCACCGAGCCGTCGGCCGTCGTCTCGTCGTTGCCGATGCCCAAATGGTCTTTCAGGGCGTCGAAGATGGCGTCGCCACCCATGATGGCGCACAACGTGTTTGTGCAGACGCCCACCAAGTAATCGCCGGTGGGGCCGCGGCGATACATGGTGTAAAAGCTCGCCACCGCGGACACTTCGGCCCCGGTGAGGCCCAGCTGCTCACCGCAGAACTCCAGGCCGGCCGGTGTCAGGTAGGAATCCTCGGATTGCACCAGGTGCAGCAACGGCAACAGCGCCGAACGCTTGCTCGGATAGCGGCCGATGATCTCCTTGGCGTCGACCTCCAGCCTGGCCCGCACCTCGGGCGGATACGTCTTGGGTGCACCCTCGACGACGAACGCGTTGGGCTCGTCGGGCGGCGGACCGAGCCGGATGAAGACCGGCTGTCCCTGCGGCCCGGTCACCGGTCCACCCCGCCCATGACCGGGTCGATGCTGGCGACCGCGGTGATCAGGTCGGCGACCATCCCGCCTTCGCACATCGCCGCCACCGACTGCAGATTGGTGAATGAGGGGTCCCGGTAGTGCACCCGGTAGGGCCGGGTGCCGCCGTCGCTGACCATGTGCACCCCCAGCTCCCCGCGCGGCGATTCCACCGCCGTGTAGACCTGGCCCGCGGGAACCCTGATGCCCTCGGTGACCAGTTTGAAGTGGTGAATCAACGCCTCCATCGAGCCGCCCATGATCTTGGCGATGTGTTCGGGCGAGTTGCCCAGGCCGTCGGGGCCCACTTTCAAGTCGGCAGGCCAGGCGATCTTGCGGTCTTCAACCATGATCGGACCGGGCTTCAGCTTGTCCAGACACTGCTCGACGATCTTGATCGACTCCCACATCTCGTTGACGCGAATCATGTAGCGCCCGTAAGCATCACACGTGTCTTCGGTGATTACGTCGAATTCGTAGTTTTCGTATCCGCAGTACGGCTCGCTCTTGCGCAGATCGTGCGGCAGCCCGGTGGCGCGCAGGATCGGGCCGGTGATGCCCAGCGCCATGCATCCGGTCAGATCCAGATATCCGACGTCCTGGGTGCGGGCCTTCCAGATGGCGTTCTCGTTGAGCAGACCGCCCATTTCGCGCAGCACCTGCTTGAGCCCCTTGAGGCCTTCGACGATTTCGGCCTCGGCGCCCTGCGGCAGGTCCTGCGCCACGCCGCCGGGGCGGACGTAGGCGCTGTTCATCCGCAGGCCGGTGATCGATTCGAACAGCGTCAGCACGATCTCGCGTCCGCGGAACCCGACGAACATCGGGGTCATGGCGCCCAGTTCCATGCCGCCGGTCGCCAGCGCCACCAGATGCGACGAGATCCGGTTGAGCTCCATCATCATCACCCGGATGACGTTGACCCGCTCCGGAATCTGATCGGTGATGCCGAGCAGCTTCTCCACACCGAGGCAGTAGGCCGTCTCGTTGAAAAACGGTGCGAGGTAATCCATCCGGGTCACGAAGGTGACACCTTGGGTCCAGTAGCGGTATTCGAGGTTCTTCTCGATGCCGGTGTGCAAATACCCGATGCCGCAGCGGGCGTCGGTGACCGTCTCGCCCTCGATTTCCAGGATCAGCCGCAGCACCCCGTGCGTGGACGGATGCTGGGGGCCCATGTTGACGATGATGCGTTCGCCGGGGTCTGCGCCGCGGGCGGCCTCGACGACCTTGTCCCAGTCCTGGCCGCCGGCGACCACGAAGGTCTCGCCGGCGCCGTCGTGCGTCGATTCAGTGGTGGTGCTCATCAGTTGTACGCTCTCCGCTCGTCGGGCGGGGGTATCTGTGCGCCTTTGTATTCGACGGGAATGCCGCCGAGGGGGTAGTCCTTGCGCTGGGGATGTCCGTGCCAGTCGTCGGGCATCTCGATGCGGGTCAGCGACGGGTGCCCGTCGAAGATGATGCCGAAGAAATCGTAGGTCTCCCGCTCGTGCCAGTCGGTGGTCGGATAAATCCGGAACAGCGACGGGATGTGCGGGTCACTGTCGGGCGCAGACACTTCCAGGCGGACGCGGCGATTGTGCGTGATCGACTGCAACGGATAGACCGCATGCAGTTCGCGGCCCGTCTCGTGCGGGTAGTGCACCCCGCTGACGCCCAGGCACATTTCGAAGCGCAACTGCGGGTCGTCGCGCAGCCGGTGGGCGACCCGCTCCAGCGCGTCGCGTCGGACGTGCAAGGTCAGCTCGTCGCGGTACACGACGACTTTTTCGATGGCGTCGGTGAATTCGACGTCGTCCTTGCTCAGGGCCGCGGCCAGGCCGTCGACCACCTCGTCGAAATAGCCGCCGTAGGGTCGCGGGGTGCTGCCCGGAAGCAGGACTTCGCGCACCAGCCGTCCGTAACCGGACGTGTCGCCCGAGCCCTTGGCGCCGAACATGCCGCGGCGCACGTCGATGACTTCTTCGTCGGCGCGGCTGATTGCTTCTCCCGGGTCTTGGTTGGGTGAGCTCATCGCAGCAGTCCGCGCATCTCGATGGTGGGCCGGGCCGACAGCGCCGCCTGTTCGGCTTCGGCGATGGCGGTTTCCCGGTTGACGCCCAGCGGCATCTCCTGAATCTTCTCGTGCAGCTTCAGGATTGCGTACAGCAGCATCTCCGGTCGCGGCGGGCAGCCGGGCAGGTAGATGTCCACCGGAACCACGTGGTCGACGCCCTGCACGACCGCGTAGTTGTTGAACATTCCGCCCGACGACGCGCAGACGCCCATGGCCAGCACCCATTTCGGCTCGGCCATCTGGTCGTAGATCTGCCGCAGCACCGGAGCCATCTTCTGGCTGACCCGCCCGGCGACGATCATCAGATCGGCCTGCCGGGGGGTGGCCGAGAATCGCTCCATGCCGAACCGCGCGATGTCGAATCTTGGCCCGGCCGTTGCCATCATCTCGATGGCGCAGCAGGCCAACCCGAACGTCGCCGGCCACAGCGAGTTCTTGCGGACGTAGCCCGCGACCTTCTCGACTGTTGACAGCAGGATCCCGCCGGGCAGCTGTTCCTCAAGACCCACGTCTTACCTCAATCCCACGTCAGGCCGCCGCGGCGCCACACATAGGCGTAGGCCACGAAAACCGTCAGCATGAAAATCACCATTTCGACCAGCGCGAACGTGCCCAGCGCGTCATAGCTGACCGCCCAGGGGTATAGGAACACGATTTCGATGTCGAAGACGATGAAGAGCATCGCGGTGAGGTAGTACTTCACCGGAAAGCGCTGCCCGGCGGTCGCATGCGGGCCGCTCACCGACGTCTCGGTGGGTTCGATTCCACACTCGTAGGCCGCCATCTTCGACTTGTTGAAACGTGACGGGCCGGCCAGGCTCGCGATCGCCACCGAGCCCACGGCAAAGGCGGTGGCGATGGCGCCTAGCACCAGGATGGGTATGTAGACGTTCAACTCGCTCCATGATCCGTCGTACGAGCCGCCTGCAGCGGCCAGGCGGTAACCGGGCTGCTGTGACGAACCGGGCCACAAGCCCGTCACAGTGATTTACAACATAGCGGCGCGGCGAGCGGCGCGCTTGTCGGGGGTGGCCGTTTTGCAGTATTGGCGGCGGGATGTCGCGCTGTGCTGCGCAAACTCGGTAGCCGGTGGAAAAACACCAGCAAAGGCGTGGCGGCGCCGATCGCTGCGGCGCTCAAGATCAGACGGCGTCGCCAGGGCGGATGGGCCGTCGTCAGCAACGTCGCGTGGGCGACGGTCGCCGTGCCGGCGGGGCCGGCAGGGCTGGCTCAGCGAACCGGGGCTCGCAGCAGGCTGAGCACGGTGCGGCCCAGCAGGATGGGGTCGATGGGATGCGGCACCGCGCCCTCTGCGCGCGACCAGGAGGCCAACCACGCGTCATCGGGCCGCCCGGTCAGCACGACAATGGGCGGGCAGGTCTCGAGTTCGTCTTTGAGCTGCTTCGCGATTCCCATGCCGCCGGTCGGGGTGGCCTCGCCGTCCAGGATGGCCAGGTCGATACCGCCCTTGTCCATCGTGGCGATCACCATGGGCCCGGTCGCCACCTCCACGTAGCTCAGCTCGGGCAGATCGGGATGCAACTGCTTGCCCAGCGCCCGCATCACCCGTTCGCGGGTTTGGACATTGCTGCTGTAGACGAGGATCCGCAGGGCGATGGTGGAGTCGGACACGGTGCAGATGCTACTGGTGCGGTACCGGGTTCAGCGGGGTGCCCGCAGAAATCATTATCGCGATACGCGCACGAAGATCAGGTCCGCCGCGACCGTTGCCGTCGAACTCATCATGCCGAGCTGGTTCCAACCCAGGTCGAACCGACCGCGATCGAGCTTGGTCTCGCCGGTGATTCGGATCGAGCCGTCGTCGAGCTCGCAGATCGTGACCGGTAGCGGAACCTCCTCGGTGACGCCCTTGATGGTGAAGTTGGCGCGAAGGTCGGCGGCCTTGCCCTTCGTCGGCTGCACCGCGGTGACGACGACGCTGATCTCACCGAACCGGTCGACGTCGAAGAAGTCCGCCGAGCGCAGGTGCTTGTCGCGCCGGCCGATGCCGGTGTCGATCGAGGCGGCCCGGATGTCGACGCGGCCGAAAACCGCTCCCTTGTCGGTCAGTTGGCCGTCGCCGGTGAAGTCGGTGAAGCGGCCCTTGACGTTCAGCAGACCCCACATGTTCCTGACCTTGAAAGTGATGGCAGAGCGATCCGGGACCAGGTTCCACACGCCGGCCATGTCGGGATCGTGAAGCAGTGTCTCCAAAGTCGTCATGTCACCCCCAATGTGTCATGGCGAATCTAGCGCTAGTTCAGCAGTGGCGCGATCCCGGCGGGATCGAAATATTCATCGATCCGCTCGATCAGGCCGTCGGTTCCCACCCGGATCACGATGCAGACCCGCAGCGAGATCGACTGCCCGGCAAGCCCGGTGGCGTGCAAGATGTGCTGCTGGACGAAGCCCCGGGCGGAGCCGTCATCGAAGAGCTGCCGGTCCAGGATTTCGTAGCGACGCTGCGTGGTTGCGCCGATGAACCAGTCGATGACCCGCATCGCGCGCCTCTTGTCGTCGTCGCGCCGCGAGCCGACGCGCCACACCGCGATGTCGTTGCTCCACATCGCGTCAACCGCGGCGACATCGCTTCGCTCGATCGCCCTGAACAGGCGGTTGGCCGCCTCGATGACGGTCTCGGTGCTGGAAGCCGGCATGTCGGGCTCCTATCTGATCGCCGGGCTACTCGCTGTCGTATCGGGGGTGGGCGACGGCCAGTCGGCGTCGTACCAGGGTGCGCAGGCAGGCGGTGACCTGTTGCGCGTGCCCGTCCATTCGGCCGGCCCGGATGGCCGCGGCCAGCTGTTCCTCATCGGCGAAGCCCAGGCCGGCCAGCGCCGCGCGGGATTCCTCGTCGCTGTCGTCGAGCAGTTCGCGCTCGACGATGCGCAATGCGTTGGCCGCGACCCGGGCCTGGAAGTTGACCTGTCCTTCGGTCGCACCGCGCACGTCGTTCTCCAGGAATTCGGCGACCGCGGCCACGAGTTCGGCGGCCAGCGGGCGACCGTATGCGCCGATCACGGCCGCGCCTCGAGCAGCTCGAGGAGATCCCACTCCGTCTCACACACGCGGCGGCCGATGGTGGCCAACTCGACCGAGCGGTGTTGGCCGCTCAGGTGCCGTTCCGCCTGGAAACGGCAGATGACACCCCAGCGCAACGTGGCCAGCACCAGCCACCAGTGAAAGGCCACCCGGTCGACGGTAGTCGCGCTGGCCTGCTCGTACGCTCGCAGGAAGCTTTCGACGCTGCCCAGGCCACCCGCGCCGAGGCTGGCCGGGGCGCCGAACCGCCAGGCCCGGATGCAGAACCAGGCCAGGTCTTCGTAGGCCTGCCCGACGTGCACCAGCTCCCAGTCCAGCACGGCGGCAAGGTTCGATCCGTCGACGATGAGGTTGCCCATCCGAAAGTCGCCGTGCACCAACACCGCCGGCGACGGTTCGGGACGGTGGGCCGCCAGCCAGCGAAACCCCCATTCGAAGGTCGCGGTGGTGTCGCCCATGTCGTCGAGGCGCTGACGCCATTCGGCGAGTTGGTCCTCGTGGGCGAGGTCCGGAATGTCCGTATCGGCGCGATGAATGGCGGCCACCGCCTGCGCGCACTGCTGTAGCAGCCGCGCGCGGGCCGGGTGTCCGTCGGCGCCGTCGAGCTGACGCTGGATGCGCCGCACGATGGTCTCGCCCTTGATCTCGTCGCAGATCAGGAACGGATTGCCCAGGGCGGCAGGCGAATTGTCGGCGATCAAGACATGGGGAACCGGAGCGCCTGCTGCGCGCGCGGCGGCCTGCGTCCTGGCTTCGAGCTCCATGCCGGCATGCACATCGTCGGGTGGGCCGGTGCGCAGGATCAGGGCACGACGCTGCGCGTCGGTGACGGCCTCGAACGCCCAGGTGGTTCTGCTGGCGCCACCGGTCAACGCGCGCAGGTTCTCGACCGCGGTGTCGGCCCCGAGGACTTTGGTGAGCAGCCGGGCCAGTTTGGTGCCCAGTTCTGCTGCCTCGCCGCTGCCCATCACTTCTTGCCGAACTTGAACAGCCGCTGCGCCACCCGGCGAATCTGGATTTCCTCGGCGCCCTCGGTGATCCGGTAGCGGCGGTGGTGGCGGTAGATGTGCTCGAACTGTTCGTGCCGGCTGTAGCCGAGGCCGCCGTAGACCTGCATGGCGCGGTCGGCGGCATCACAGACCAGCCGGTTGGCGCGGTAGTTGGCCATCGACACCTTGTCGGATACCTCCATGTGGTGGTCGCGGTCCAGATGCCAGGCGGCGTACTGCACCAGTAGACGCACCATCTGTGCCTCGGTCGCCAACTCGGCCAGCGGCCATTGCACGGCCTGGTTGACCGACAGCGGCTTGCCGAATACCGTTCGGCCAGCGGCGTATTCGGCCGCGCGGTCGATGCAGTACTGCGCCGCGCCCAGGCTGCTTGCCGCTTGCCGGATTCGGTTCTCGTGCAAGAAGGTTTGGGCGACTTCCAGGCCGCGGTCCACCTCGCCGAGTACCGCGTCGGCGGGAATCCGAACATCGGTCAGCTCGACCTCGCCGTGGTCGGTGGGCATGTTGAAGGTCCACCAGTAATACGGGACGTCGAATCCGGGGGAGTCGGTCGGCACCAGGAACGCGGTGATGCCCACGGGGCTGCCCGGCTCACCGGAGGTGCGTGCGAAGACCAGGTCGTGGGTCGCGCGGTGCACGCCGGTGTTGAACCGCTTGCAGCCGTTGATCACCCAGCTGTCGCCGTCGCGTTCGGCGTGGGTTTCCAGCCAGGTGGCGTCCGAGCCGTGTTGCGGCTCGGTCAGGCCGAAGGCCATGGACCGTTCCCCGGTGATCAGCGCCTCCGACCATTCCTTGCGTTGCTCGTCGGTGCCGAACCGCTCCATCATGATCACCTGCGGGAAGTTGCCGACGATCGACGATTCGTTCTGCAGGTCGTTGTGCAAGCCAAGACCCTTGTGCGCCAGGTGTTCCCGGATGACTGCCATGTCGAGGTTGCTGCCGTCGCGGCCACCCAGCGACGCCGGCAGGCCGTAGCGCAACCAGCCGGCCCTGTCGGCGCGCCTGCGCATCTCGGAGAGCAGATCCTCCCACTCGCGGGTCGGGATCCCGTCGTTGTCCCAGTCGGTGCGTGCGTGCTCGCGGCGCTGATCGAAATACTGCATGTTCTCGCGTTCCAGCGGCTTGATCTCGGCCTCGATGAACTCATCCATCTCGGCGAGCAGGCCCGGAAGGTGCTCTGGCAGAGTGAAATCCACGTGTCTCCCTAAGGTCTCGTCGGGCCGCCGTACAGGGTTTTCTTCCAGACCGTCGCCAAGGTCGCCACGGCATCTTCGTCGCTGATGTTCAGACCGAGGCCCGCTTGGGCCGCAGGCCCCAAAGTGCTGGCGAACACGGTGGTGAAGTTTTCGAACAGCAACGCGATGGCCGCCGCGGTGTGCTGGGGGTGCAGCTCGGCGCCGTAACCCTGCTCCTGCGCCCGGCGCACCGAGGCCGCCACGAGATCCATCCCGAATCGCCGGAATTCGTTCTGCACGGCCGCGAAGCGCCGTTGGGTGGCGGCCAGCTGCGCCACCGCGATCATGATGCCGATGTTCTGTTTGAACAGGTTCCAGTAACCGGTGACCACCGCAGTAAAAAAGTCGTCGTCGTCGGTGCGGGCACCACCCGCTTGCGGGGGAGAGTCCGGTAGGTGGACGCTCAGTCCCGATCGGGTCACCACCTCGTGCAGGAACGATTCCGCGAGGGCGGCCAGCAGGTCTTCCTTGTCGGTGAAATATCGGTAGAACACCGCCGGGGATTTCCCCGCGGCCGACGTGATGTCGGCTAGGGTGGTGCCGTGAAAGCCCCGTTCGGCGAACAGCTTCCGGGCGGCCTGCTCGATCGCCTGCCTGGTCTGGCGGCCTTTGGCGGTCAGCTCGCGGTTCGCCTCCGGGGCTGACATCAGTTCCCCCGCACTTAATGTCTCCGGCGGTCGCCGGCGCGCAACAGGGCGCTCGGCAAATCGTGCCCCACCACCGACTTCGCCACGCCGGCCGCGGCTATGGCGGCCTGCAGGTCGACGTCCACGTCGATCCCGCTGTCGCCGAGCAGGTACACCAGATCCTCGGTGGCGATGTTGCCGGTGGCGCCCGGCGCGAGGGGGCAGCCGCCCAAGCCGCCGACCGAGGCGTCCAGCCGGGTCACCCCGGCGCCGGCCGCGGCGTAGGCGCTGGCCAGTCCGGAGCCTCGGGTGTTGTGGAAGTGCCCGCCCAGCGGCAGGTCGCCGATCACCGGACGCAGTTGTGCGATCAGCGAACTCACCCGGCCCGGGGTGGTGGTGCCGATGGTGTCGGCGATCGACAGGCGGTCGGCGCCGCGGTCGCGGGCGGCCGCGGCGATTTCGAGCACCCGCTGGGGCGGGGTGGGGCCTTCGAACGGCGAATCCCAGGCGGTGGCGATGACCACTTCGACGGTGACGTCGCTCTGGTGCGCGATCGCGACGATCTCGTCGATCTGGTCGGTGGCCTCGGCGCTGGTGCGCCCGACGTTGGCCTTGCTGAAGGTGTCGTCGGCGGCCACCACGTATTCGATGGAGCGCAAGCCGGCGGCGACGGCCCGCTTGGCGCCATTGGGACTGGCCACCAGCGCCGAGAATTCGATGTCGGGATAGTCATGCAAATGGGCGGCCAGCTCGGCGGCATCGGCCATCGACGGCACCTTGGTCGGCGAGACGAACGCGGTGACCTCTACCTCACGAACTCCGGTGGCCGCCACCGCGGCCAGCAGTTCGAGCTTGGCGGACAACGGGATCGGCGCTTCGATCTGCAGCCCGTCGCGCAGGGCCACCTCACGGATGTCCACACGGGCGGTCATAGCACCTCCTCGGCGCGCAGCTCCTCGAGCTCCTCGGCCGTCTTGCCCAGCAGCCCGATGAAGACGTCGTCGTTGTGCTGGCCGGGTCGCACCGGGCCGGCGTTGCGAACCTGCCCGGGTGACTCGGAGAGCAGCGGAACGACGCCCGGCCCCAACACGGTGCGCCGCAGGCGCTCGTCGTAGTGCTCGACCAGCATGCCGCGGGCCCGCAACTGCGGGTCGTTGACGACTTCGGCGACCGTGTTGATCGGTCCCGCGATCACGCCTGCGGCGGAAAGGGTTTCGATGATGTCGCCGGGTTGTCGTTGCGCGGCCCAAGCGCCGATGATGTTGTCGAGTTCGTCTTGATTGCGGCCCCGGGCGACGTGCGTGGCGAATCGGTCGTCGGTGGCCAGCTCGGGGCGGCCCATCGCCTTGCACAGCCGCGCGAAGACGGTGTCCTGGTTGGCCGCGATCACCACCCACGAGCCGTCGGCGCTGCGGTAGATGTTGGACGGGGCGATGCCCTCCAGCCGGGTACCCGACGGCCCGCGCACCACCCCGCCGACGTCGTAGTCGGGAATGGTGGATTCCTGTACGGCCAAGCATGATTCGGTCAGCGCGACGTCGACCACCTGACCGCGTCCGGTGACACTGCGTCGGTACAGCGCGGCCAGCGCGCCCTGTGCGCCGAACATGCCGGCCAGGCTGTCGCCGAGCGACAGCGCCAGCCGGGGCGGCGGGCCGCCCGGGAAACCGTTGAGATGGCGCAGCCCGCTGGCCGCTTCGGCGACCGAGGCGTAGCCGGCCTTGGTGGCCTCGGGTCCGGTCTGCCCGTAGCCGGAGACCCGGACCAGGATGATGCCCGGATTGCGCTCACTGAGCACGTCGTAGCCCAGGTTCCACTTTTCCAGTGTTCCCGGACGGAAGTTCTCCACCACGATGTCGGATTTCTCGACGAGGTCGCAGAACAGGTCACGTCCGCGGGGCTGGCGCAGGTCGAGGGTGATCGCCTTCTTGTTGCGTGCGTGCACGGTCCAGAAGACGTGCTGGCCGTCCAATTCGGCCTGGCCCCAGGTGCGCAGCGGGTCCGGGGCTTTGGGCAGTTCGACCTTGATGACATCGGCGCCCATGTCGCCCAGCAGCCGGCCGGCGAACGGCCCGGCGATCAGGGTGCCCAGCTCGAGCACTCGCACGCCGTCCAGCGGGCCGGTGACGTTCATTCGGCGCTCGCGAAATCGTGCCGCACCAACCAGTCGGTGACGATGGTGGTGGCGGTCCGCAGCGCGTCGCGCTGGTCGGGCCCCGCGTAATAGTGTGTGGCGCCGGGGATTTCGTGCATTTCCTTATCCTCGTGTCCGATCGCCTGGAACAGCCGCCGGGTATGGCTGGGTGTGCAGGCGTCATCCGCCAGATTACCGATCACCAGCGCGGGAATCGCGATGTCGGGTCCGCAGGCCAGCGCGTCGCCGCGGGCGTCGTCGTAGCTCCACTGAGACAGCCAGCCGCGCAGGGTGCAGAACCGGGCCAGCCCGACCGGGCTCATGTTCACCACCTGTGGATCTCCCAGGTAGCAGGTGCCGGGGACGCGTTCGTTGGGATCGACGGCCGGGTCCAGCCACCGCGGGTCGGCCATGGTGCCGTGCACGACGAAACCGAACTCGTCATGGGGCCGGCCTGCGGCCGCCAGTTCGGCCAGCTTTTCCCTGACCCATGCGGTGATGCGGCGGTTGCGGTCGATCTGCGCCTGCCGGTAGCGGTCCAGGAATTCTTGGCTGTAGGGTGGCTGGTTCGGGTTGTCAGGGTTGTACAGATCCAGCTCGGGATCGCGCTTGGTGGGGTCGGTTTCGTCGAGGATGGACGCGTCCAGCCATTCGGTCAGCGTGCCGTGCCGGCTGATGTGCGCGGCCAGCAACATGATGCCGTCGGCGGCGGGCAGGTCGAGCTTGGTCAGGTCGGGGCCGTCGCCGGTCGGGCTGGACGTGATGGTCGGATTCTGGGCCTGTTGCTGGTAGAACACCGACAGCGAACCGCCGCCGCTCCACCCGGCCAGTACCACCTTTTGGTAGCCCAGCCGCTTCTTGGCGTCCTTGATGCACTCACCGAGATCCTCGACGACCTTCTCCATCAGCAGCGCCGAGTCGGTGCCGCGGAAGCGGCTGTTGCAGTAGATGACGTGATGGCCGGCCCGGGCGAGCGCGTTGGTCATCGGCAGGTAGGCGCCGCCGCCGATGGGATGCATGAACACCAGCACGGTGTCCGACGGCCGGTCCTTCGGCTTGAGCAGGTAGCTCTCCAGCACGGTGATCTCGGCCAGGCCGCCGTAGACGTCTCGCACTCCGGAATCGTTCTGGAAGGCAACGAGATAGGGGATTCGGTCGTACTCGAACTTCTTGGGCTTCGCGGCTGCGGTGTCATCGGCGTGCGTCATCAATGTTGTCCTAGGTCGTGGGCCAATACCTCTGCCGACGGGATCAGCCGCCGGCGTGTGTCGATGGCGATCACCTGCCAGTCGACGCGCGAGTAGTCGTCGAATTTCCGGCGCGCCCGTTCGCGTGCTTTTTCCGGTGCGCCGTGGTGAACCCCTTGTGGCGCATGGGAAATCAACCCGGGTGGCATCGGGATGCCGTAGAGCGAGCCGCCGTGGAAGAAGGCGATCTCGTCGTAGTCGACGTTGCGGTGATACCACGGTGTGCGTTCGGTGCCCGCAACCCCTTCGGCGGGCTTGGGCAGGAAGTTCATCACGTAGACGCCAGTGGCCTGCATGAAGAGGTGCACCGTCGGGGGCAGGTGCACACTGTCGGAGGTGACCACGTTGTAGTCGGCGATGTTGAAGGTGAACGCGAAGTTGTCCCCGCGCCAGCCTTCCACGTCGAGCGGATTGTGCTGGTAGAACAGCCTTGTCGGGCCGCCGTGGTGGATGAGCCGCACCTCGAATTCGCCGTCGGCCTCCTCGCCCGGTACCGGCTCGGGGATGACGACCTGCGACGGGTCGAAGGGGAAGTGGCGGCCCAGCGCGCCGGCAGGGGGCACTCGAAACTCGTCGGTGGCCTCGATCATCAGCATCGTCGTCGCGCTGTCGGGCAGCTGACGCCAGGTGCACGCCTTCGGGATGTAGAGCCAGTCGCCCTCCCGGTAGCGCAGCGGCCCGAATTCGGTCTCGGCCAGACCGCTGCCCTGGTGGACGAAGCACAGCAGGTCCCCGTCGACGTGACGGACGAAGAACGACATCGGCTCGCGGCGACGGCTCAACAGGATTCGGCAGTCGTCGTTGCTGAACATCAGCAGCGGTCCACCGTCCGCGTCGGTGGCGTCGCACGGCTTGAGTTCGCTGGACAGCACGTCGATGGGCCGTAGCGGGCCGACCGATCGGTAGGCGGTGGGATCGTGGCGCCGGTACAGGTTGGCGGTGCGGCCGGTGAATCCGCCCCGGCCCAATTCGTCGTCCTTGAGGCCTTCGAGGTCGGCGTGCAGGCGGCGCGGTGTTCGGCCTTTTCGCAGGTGCACAAAGGATTCCATGGTCGGCTCCTCTGCTGGGGACCAGCTGGTGGGCGATCGGGTGTGCAAAACTGAAAGTGACATTACTTTCTCTTTTGGGGCCACACAAGGTAATGGCTGGCCTGATGTCGTCACCTTCGCCCGTTGGTCACCACCGCCACAGGCGTCTCGCCCGGCCAGATCGGCCTGATGCCCGCCTCACAGCGGCCAGATCACCCGGCGGTGAAACCGCGGGGCGGATGGGGGCAAGCGCCGCGCCTAATCGCGGACGCGCAGCACGACCTTCCCCTTGGCGCCGCGGTTCTCCAGGGAGGCGATGGCGGCTCCGGCCTCTTTCAGCGGGTAGGTCACCGGCTCGGGCGGCGCCAACTCTCCTGAGGTGAGCAACCGCTCGAGTCCGGCCCACTGCTCGTCCAAGGCGCCCGGGTGAGTCCCCGTCCAAGCGCCCCAGCCCACCCCCACCACGTCAACGTTGTTGAGCAGCAACCGGTTCACCTTGACGGTGGGAATCTCGCCGCCGGTGAAGCCGACCACCAGCAGCCGTCCGCCCGGAGTAAGCGAGCGCAGCGAATCGGTGAACCGATCGCCACCGACCGGGTCGACGACGATGTCGACGCCGCGGCCGTGGGTCAACTCTTTCACCGCGTCCTTGAAACCGTCGGCCAGTACCACGTCCGTCGCGCCGGCCGCCGTGGCGATGTCGGCCTTGTCCCGCGTGCTGACCACGGCGATGGTGCGGGAGGCGCCCAACGCCGGCGCCAGCCGCAGCGCCGAGGTACCGATGCCGCCGGCCGCACCGTGCACCAAAACCGTCTCGCCACGCTGCAGCCGGCCCCGGACGGTCAGCGCGAAATACACCGTCAGGTCGTTGAACAGCAGGCCGGCGCCCGCTTCGAAGCTCACATTGTCGGGCAGCTTGAACACTCGGTCGGGGGCCAGCACCGCGACCTCGGCCATGCCGCCGGACAGCATCGTGAGGCCGACTACCCGGTCGCCGGCGCGCACGTGCGCGCCCTCGGGTGCCGAGCGGACCACGCCGGCGATCTCGGCGCCGAGCACGAACGGCAATTCCGGGCGGTACTGGTAGAGACCGCGGGTGAGTAGGGCGTCCGGGAAGGCCACCCCGGCGGCGTGCACGTCGACGACGACCCCGTCGCCCGACGGCTCGTCAATGTCGGTCAACTCGACCGCGTCCGGACCATCGAGCCGAGTCACCTGTACCGCGCGCATGCCAGCAGAGCCTACTGGTGGCTCAAAATCCACCTGCGACCCGCACCACGGCCCGGCCGGAGAATTTTCCGGCGCGGACCTGATCGATCACGCCGACGACGTCTTTCACGTCGACGTCGGTGACCAGCGAGTCCAGGTGACGCGGCCGCAACGAATCGCCCAGTCGCGCCCACAATTCGCGGCGCGGCCCGATCGGCATCAGCACCGAGTCCATGCCCAGCAACGCGATGCCGCGCAGGATGAACGGCAGCACCGTGGTGTGCAGGGCCGGCCCGCCGGTGAGCCCGCTGGCCGCGACCGCGCCACCGTATTCGAGCGTGCCGAGCACGTCGGCCAGTGTCGCGCCGCCCACACAGTCCACCCCGCCCGCCCAGCGCGCCTTGCCGAGCGGCCGTGGCTTCGCATCGGGATCGGCGGGCAGCCGGCCGATAACCTCCGCGGCGCCAAGGGCTTTGAGCCGCTCGGCGGCCTCGGCTTTGCCGGTCGAGGCGACCACCCGGTACCCGGCGGCCGCCAGCAGATCCACGCTGACCGAGCCGACGCCGCCGGTGGCTCCGGTGACGACGATGGGTCCGGCGTCGGGCGCGATGCCCCAGTCGATCAGCGCCTGCACGCTCATCGCGGCGGTGAAGCCGGCAGTTCCGATCGCGGCGCCCTCATGTGGGCTCAACGCGCCGAGCGCCACCACCTGGTCGGCCGGCAGCCGCGCGTATTCGGCGTAGCCGCCGTGGTGGCCGGTGCCGATCGCATATCCGTGGGCCAGGACCTGGTCGCCGACGGCGAACTCGGTCGATGCCGACTCGACAACCTCGCCGGTCAGGTCGATGCCCGGGACCACGGGGTAGTGGCGCACCACGCCGCCACCCGGCGTCAACGCCAGTGCGTCTTTGTAGTTGACGCTCGAATACAGGACCCGGATGGTCACATCGCCGGGCGGCAGGTCGGAGTGGTTCAAAGTCTCGACCGACGCGGTTATCCGGTCACCATCTTGTCGCGCGACGAGCGCCTGAAATGTGTCCATATCTCGACGCTAACCTCACCGTATGGATCCATTTCCACTCGGTGCGTTTTCGGTCAACCGCCCGCCAACGAGCGCCTGAACGCTATCGCTACTTGAGCTCGGCGGAGGACAGGCCCAGCAGGCGGCGGGCGACCACCAGCTGCTGAATCTGTTGGGTGCCCTCGAAGATGTCCAGGATCTTCGAGTCGCGCGCCCATTTCTCCAGCAGCAACTGCTCGGAATACCCTGCGGTGCCCGCCAATTCGACCGTCTTGAGCGTGACGTCGGTGACCATCCGGCCGGCCTTCGCCTTGCTCATCGACGCTTCCTTGGAATTGGGAATTTTGTTGTCGGCCTGCCACGCCGCACGCAGCGACAGCAGGTAACTGGCCTCCCAGTCGGCTTCCATCCGCAAGAACTCCGATGCCGCAGCGCTCTGGACGTGCGAGGGCTTGTCGTAGGAGATCTCCACGCCGGCCTCGGTGAGGATCCTGCGAATCTCCTCCAGCGCGGCGCGGCCGACGCCGACGGCCATGGCCGCGACGATGGGCCGGGTGTTGTCGAAGGTCTCCATCACCCCGGAAAAGCCCTTGCCCACCTCGATTTCGGGGTTGCCGAGCAGGTTCTCCTTCGGAATGCGGGCGTTGTCGAACCGGATGACCGCGGTGTCGGAACCCTTGATGCCGAGCTTGTGCTCGAGCCTTTCGACCGTGACCCCGGGATGCTCGCGCGGCACGACGAACGACTTGATTGCCGCGCGGCCCTGCGACTTGTCGAGCGTCGCCCACACCACGATGTGGGTGGCGCGGGAGCCGGCGGTGACGAAGATCTTCTCGCCGTTGATCACGTACTCGTCGCCGTCCAGGATGGCGGTCGTCGACACCGCCGCCGAGTCCGATCCGAAGCCGGGTTCGGTGATGGCCATCGCCGCCCACACCTTGCCCAGGCGCTGCAGCTGCTCCTCGTTGGCGACGGCCGAGATGGCCGCGTTGCCCAGCCCCTGATAGGGGACCGACAGCATCATCGCGAGGTCGCCCCAGCTGGCTTCCAGGGTCTGCAGCAGCGCGGCCATGTTGGCGCCGTTGTGGTTCTTGTCCCGTTCTTCATCCTCGCCGCCCAGCGCGTTGGCTCCGGCGAATTCGATTGATTCCGAAGCTCCTTCGAAGAGGCTGAACAAGGTGTCGAGCTCGACCGGGTACGCGTGTTCCTTGAGGTCGTACTTACGCGCGATCGGTCGCATCAACTCGGCGGCGCCCTGATGCGTCTTCGTCGTCACCGCTTGCATCTTGCGGGGAAGTTCCAGATTGATTGCCATGATTGAACTTTCTCACTCGAGTTAGATAACGACTTAGATGACGACGACGCCCTCGGCGACGCCGATGGCCCGCAGGTCGCGGTACCAGCGTTCGACCGGGTGCTCTTTGGTGTAGCCGTGACCGCCGAGCAGCTGGACACCGTCCAAACCGATCTGCATGCCCTTGTCGGCGCCGAGGCGCTTGGCCAGCGCCGCCTCGCGGGTGAACGGCAGGCCTTGTTCGGCACGGGCCGCGCCGCGCCAGGTGATCAGCCGCAGCCCGTCCAATTCGATGGCGATGTTGGCGCACATGAAGGCCACCGCCTGCCGATGCGCGATCGGCTCGCCGAAGGCCTCGCGTTCCTTCACGTACGGGACGACGTAGTCCAGCACCGCGTGCGAGGTGCCGACGGTCAGCGCCGCCCAGCCCAGCCGGGCCAGGGCGATCGCCTCGGAGTAATCCTCGTCGGTCGCTTCGTCCTCACCGAGCCGGGCGCTCACCGGCACCGTCACCCCGGACAGTTCGACATGCCCCAGGGCCGCCGCGCGAATCCCCATGCTCGGATCCGCTTTCACGGCAAGGCCTTTCGTCGATGATTCGACGATGAACAGCGCCGGCTTGCCTTCCAGCTGTGCGCCGACGATGAACAACTCGGCGTCGGCCGCGGCCGGCACCAGCGACTTCACCCCGTCCAGCCGGTATCCACTCGGCGTGCGCACCGCGGTGGTCTTCAGCCGGGTGGGGTCGAACAGCGGTTGCGGCTCGGCGATGGCTACGCATGCCTGCGGCACGTTCTCGCCGGCGAACTCGGGCAGGTAGGTGGCCTGCTGGTCGGCGCTGCCCCAATGGGTCAGCGCGGAGGCCACGCCACCGGGGGCCAGCAGCGGCAACGCCAGACCCATGTCGCCGTAGGCCAGCGCCTCGGCGACCAGCACGTTGGTCACGCTGGACCGGTGCGCGGCGATGCCGTCGAAATCCTCGGGGATGTTGATCGCGGTGATGCCGAGTTCCGCGGCCTTGCTGATCAACTCGTGGGGGTAGGTCGCCGCCTCGTCGGCGTCGTGTGCGGCGGGCCGCAGCACTTCCTCGGCGAACTCGTCGAGGGTCTCGACGATCATCTTCTGCTCGTCGTCGGGCGTCAGGTCGAAATAGTCCTTGCCGCTGGACTTGAGCCGGGTGGGCCCGCCGCGGAGGTTCTGAATCCGCTTGAACTCGCGGGAAGATGCGGCGGCGGTGGAGAACACCGTCTTCGTGCCGTAGCGCAGCGCGCGGTTGAGCGGGTCGCGCAGGTGGTATTTGTCCAGGAACTCCTGCCCGACGAGCGGGGTGATCAGCGCGATGGCGATGTCGACGCCGGTGCGCTTGTGTGCTTGCAGTCCGACGGCCGACTTATGGTCGCGCCGTTTGACGCGGGAGCGGGCGGATTTTGAAGTTTCCTTGGAACCGGAACCGGTCATTTCAGCAGCCTCAGGTCGTTGGGCAATGCGGATAGCCCCAACCTTACTCCGGAGTAAGATCGGAGAGAACAGTTGTTAACTAATTCACAGTGAGGCTGTCGAGCACCTGCTGCTGCAGCAGGCCGTTGGTGGCCACGGCGCTGCCGTGATGCGGTCCCGCGGTGCCGTCCAGGGCGGTCAGCGCCCCGCCTGCTTCGCGCACCAGGATGTCGAGCGCCGCGAGATCCCACACCGACACTTCCGGTTCGGCGGCGATGTCGACCGCCCCTTCGGCGAGCAGGCAATAGGACAAAAAGTCGCCGAAGGCGCGCACCCGCCACACCGCGTCGGTCAGCGCGATGAATCGGTCTCGCACACCCAGCTGCGCCCACCCGGACAGGCTGGAGAATGAGAGACTGGCCGAATTCAACTGTGCGACTGAGGAAACCGAGAGCCGGCGCGCGGGCGCACCGTTGACCGCGACGAAAGCACCAAGACCTTGGGCGGCCCACCACCGGCGCTGCAATGCCGGGGCGCTCACCGCGCCGACGACGGGGACACCGTCTCGCAGCAGCGCGATCAGGGTGGCCCACACCGGCACCCCGCGGACGAAGTTCTTGGTGCCATCGATCGGGTCGATGATCCACTGACGGCCGGTGAAGGTGGTGTCGCCGCCGAACTCTTCGCCGACGATGCTGTCGTGCGGCCGTTCGCGCCCGAGCACCGCGCGCAGCTCGGTTTCCACCGCGCGATCGGCGTCGGTGACCGGCGTCAGGTCGGGCTTGGTGTCGACGCGCAGGTCCAGCGCACCGAAGCGGGCCGAAGTCAATATGTCCGCGCGGTCGGCCAGCGCCAGTGCCAGCGTCAGGTCGTCCTGGCTCATGCGCGCCGCCCCTTTTCATCGCGTCGCGCTGCATCGTCACCGGTGCGGCTCATGACGCAGTCTTATCACGGTCCTACCATGGCCTCGTGTGGGAATTCGGGCTGCTGCTCCTGCTGACGGCCATACTGGCGGTATTTCTGGTCCAGCGGTTCGTTCCGCGCGGCCCGCGCGGAGAGCTGCTGAGCGGCACGTTGCTGGTCACCGGAATAAGCCCGCGACCCGACGCCACCGGCGAGCAGTTCGTCACCATCGCCGGTGTGATCAACGGTCCCACCGTCAACGAACACGCGGTGTATCAGCGCATGGCCGTGGACGTGAATCAGTGGCCGACCATCGGCCAGCTGTTCCCGGTGGTGTATTCGCCGAAGAATCCGGACAACTGGAAATTCGCTCCCGCCGCACCGCCGCCCGAGCCGCCCGCCGCACCGCCGCCCGAGCCGCCCGCCGCACCGCCGCCCGAGCCGCCGCCGGCGGGCTGACCGTCAACCCGCCGCGGGCGGGCGCGCCATCACCATGATCCGCCTGCCGTAGCGTGGCACCACCAGGGCTGCTCGCCGCGCCGTTCCGCCGGGGACCCCGGGGACGCCGGGTGCGGGGGACCCGCTGCGGGCCACCGCTTCCGTCAGCGCCGGATCGGACAAGCCGCCGGCCGGTAATGGCGTAACAGGGTTGCCGGTGGTAGTCGCCCAACCGGCGGGTACCGACATCGGGCCGACTCGTCCGGCACGCGCGAATACCGCGTTGACGTTGCCCAGGCCCGCCGCGGTGCCGCTCAGCGCGGGCGCCTTGGGGAGCGCGGCCGGTACCGCCCCGAGGTTCGGCAAAATCCCTAGTGTCTTGTCCGCCTGGATGATTCCGGCAGGCGTCCCTTCCGCAGTGAAGATGGACCTGAATACCGCCTGGGTGCCCTGGATGGTGTCCAGGATCCGAAAGAATTGCGACGACGAATTGGAAGTCGAGGAGTTCACCACCACCACCTGCGATCCCGAGTCCGTGGCGTTGGCGGTAGCTTGCAGGACGGCGTCGCGCTGTGCCGTCGCCCCCTCGGTGGTGGTGTTCTGGCGCGGCGAGGTAAACGGTGAGAACTGGACTGCCGCAGCCGAACTGGCGGAATAGCTGTACATCGCGGCGGCGTCCTGCGCCCAGTATTCGGCGTACTGAGCTTCGGTGGCGGCGATGGCCGCGGTGTTCTGGCCGAAGAAGTTCGTTGCCACCAAGGTCGCCAATTGGGTGCGGTTGGCCGCGACCGCCGGTGGGGGCACGGTCATCGCATGCGCCAGCTCGTAGGCCGCGGCGGCCGCCCGGGCCCGCATGGCCGCCTGCTGTGCGCGTTCGGCGGTGGTATAAAGCCACGCCACGTAGGGGGCGGCGCTGGCCGTCATCGCTTGGGCTGAGGGTCCGTGCCAGTACACACCCGTCAGGCCGGACAGCACCGATTCGTACACCGCGGCGGTGATGCCCAGCTCGGCCGACAGCGAGTCCCAGCTTCCCGCGGCAGCCAGCAGCGAGCCCGACCCGGGACCTGCGTACATCCGGCCAGAGTTCACCTCTGGGGGAAGAAAGCCGAATTCCATGTCTTACAGCTCTGATAGCTGCGTAAAGCGAAACTGCTTGCGGTGAAAGGTTTCTCCTATGACCGATCGCAGTTGGCGGGGTGGCGGCACGTCACCCGGCGGCCGGCGGGCGTGGCATCACGGTGAGCCGCACCCCGTAACGGGGCGGCACACCCGCGCCGACGGACTTCGCGGCACCTCCGCCGGGCATACCCGGGTACCCGGGATATCCCGCTGCCATCGGCTCCTCGGTGCCCGGCAGCGTGGTGAAGCCGGCGGGCTCCAGCGGCGAGAAATGTGTGCTCGTGGGTGCGGCCCAGCTCGCGGGCACCGACATCGGCCCGATGGTGCCGGCGTGCGACAGGGTCGCGGTGACGTTCCCCAGGCCGGCACCGAGGCCCGATGTCGCACCCCGCAGTGCGGGCGTCGCGAGCGCGGGAGCGAGGTTGGCCGCTGCCGCTCCGGGCTTGGCCAGAATGCCCAAATTGTTTTCCGCCCCGATGACTCCGGATACGAACTGCTCCATGTTGTAGGGAGCGGCAAAACCGAGCTGGCCCGCCTGAATGACGTCAAGGGCCCGGAAGGCGGCGTTGCCCGAGCTCGTCGTCGATGCGTCAACGTAGTAGATGTCGCCTGGGGTAGGTCCGGTTTGCTGCATCGATACCGGTGAAAACGTCTGGGTAGCAGCCTTATTCACCCCGGCGTTGGTGTTGGCGGTGGTCACGGCGGCGTTTTGGGCGCTCACCCCGGACTCATTGGTGGATTTGTTCGCCGCAGCAAACCGGGGCAACTGTGTCGTCGCCGCCGTCGACGACGCCGAGTAGCCGGCCATGGCGGCGGCGTCCTGAGCCCAAAAATCGGAGTACTGCGCCTCGGTGTCGGCGATGGCCGCGGTGTTCTGGCCCACGATGTTCGTCGCCACCAGCGATGCCAACAGCGCGCGGTTGGCGGCGATCACCGGTGGGGGCACCGTCATCGCATACGCCTGCTCGTAGGCTGCCGCGGCCGTCCGCGCCTGCATGGCCGTCTGCTTCGTCTGCTCGGCGGTCGCCTGCAGCCAGCCCACGTAGCGGGCGGCCGAGTATGCCATCGACTCGGCGGCGGCTCCGCGCCATTGCAGGTCCAGACCCGCGAGCACCGACTCGTAAGACTCGGCGGTGGAGGCCAGCTCGGCCGATACGGCGTCCCAGCTTCCCGCGGCGGCCAGCAGCGAGGCCAGCCCCGGGCCGGTGTACATCCGGGTTGAATTGATTTCGGGTGGAAGAAACGCCCAATCCATCTGTGATATCCCCTCAAAGTGCGGTGTTCGGGCAAACGCCACCGGCGCCGGAGCTCGCCGCATCGGCGTTGTTCTGAGAAATGTGGACCGCCCCTGATTCGCCTTGCCGGCCGGCAAAGCTCACCCCGCGTCAGGTGGGAGGCAGCCCGGCGCGATCACACCGCTACTGCCCAGCGGGCAGTAGCGGCGCTTATCGGGTCGGCGGTGCGTGCGCGCAGGGCATTGCAAAAGACCTTCGGGTTTCGGGCACTCTAAAAGTCTCAGGTGCGGCCGTAGCCTGCGGGGTTTTGCTTATTTCACGGCACTGACCACTCAGAATTCAGCTGCCGTTAACCTTTTGTTCACTTGACGTTCACTTTGCCGGGCGCGCCGTCTACGCCTGTTGAACGACGAAAGCACCTGAGGTGCTTGGCAATTGACGGTGCGGACCTGAGGCACCTGCCGAGCCGTCCGCCGAGTTTCCGGCGCGGGCTCAGCCGTGGCTGACCCGGAGCAACTTGGCCAGACTCGGTAGCTTGACGCGTGGACGTCCGTGCGGTTCGCCGGCCGCTCGCTCGTGGGCATCGATGAGGTCCCAGTGCGCCGAGGTGACCAGCTGGGGCTGGCGTGACGCCAACCAGTCGGCCAGCTGGTCGGCGTGGTCGTCCGGGAAATCCGCGAGACCGTCGGCACCGGACAAATCGGCGAGCAGCGTGTCGACCGTGTCTTGGGAGTCCTTCTTATTGGTGCCGATGACGCCGGTCGGTCCGCGCTTGATCCAACCGACTACGTATTCGTTGCGGCTGCCCTCGACCCGGCCGCCGCTGTTGGGGATCGTCGCGGTCTTCTCGTCGAACGGCAGCCCGGGGGTGGGCACACCGCGGTACCCGACCGAGCGCACCACCAGCTGAACCGGTAGCTCCTCGCGCTCGCCGGTGTCGACGGCGGTTACCCGCCCGTTGTCGTCGGTGACCAGCTCGTTGCGGCCGAGCACGATTGCTTCCACCCTGTCGCCGCCCTTGATCTCGATCGGGGAGGTCATGAAGCGCAACACGATGCGGCGATGTCCCGGGCGTGGGTCGCGCTTCGCGTAATCGCGCAGCACGTTGATGTTCTGCTTCGCGGTCTTGCCGACCGCGGCCGCATCCTCGTCGCTGATGCCCTCCAGCTGGGCGGGGTCGACGATCACGTCGACGTTTTCCAGGTCCCCGAGCTCACGAAGCTCCAGAGTGGTGAACGCGGTCTGCAGCGGGCCGCGCCGACCGATGACCACCACTTCGTCGACGCCGCACGGCCGCAGCGACTCCAGCGCGTGGTCGGCGATGTCGGTCAGTCCCAGCACGTCGGGGTCGGTGACCAGGATGCGTGCCACGTCGAGTGCGACGTTGCCGTTGCCGACGACGACGGCCCGGGCCCCGGAGAGGTCGGGGGTGGCCGCCTCGAAGTTCGGGTGGGCGTTGTACCACCCCACGAAATCTACGGCGGCGATGCTGCCGGGCAGGTCCTCGCCGGGGATGTTCAACGCACGATCGGATTGGGCCCCGACCGCGTAGATGACGGCGTCGTAGCGCTCGGCGAGCTCGTCTGCCTGCACATGTTCGCCGACCGAGATGTTGCCGAAGAAGCGGAAGCGCGGGTCCTGAGCGGTCTTCTCGAACTGTTTGCTGATCGACTTGATCTTCGGGTGATCGGGCGCGACGCCGGAACGCACCAGCCCCCACGGGGTGGGCAGCATCTCCAGCATGTCGACGACGATTTCGATGTCTTCGGACCCGTCGGCGGCCTTCAATAAGGAGGACGCGGCGAAGAAGCCCGACGGACCGGAACCGACGATTGCAACGTGGTAAGGGCGCATTCTCGACCTTCTATTCGTGCCCGGATGCGCGCAGGGGGCTCCCCAAAACAGGCCGGCGCGCAAAGCGGGGCGCTCATGATCGTGACTCGATGCTAAACGCATGACCATCGGTCGTGACCTGGACACTCGCTGCCAGCGGAAGCCGCTTCGGGCGTCCCGGTAACGTTGTCGGCTGTGGAACCCGACCGTCAAGCCGATATCGCCGCCCTCGACGCCACCCTGACCACGGTGGAGCGGGTGCTCGATGTGGACGGTCTTCGCGCGCGCATCGAAAAGCTCGAACACGAGGCATCCGATCCCCAATTGTGGGATGACCAGGCGCGCGCCCAGCGGGTGACCAGCGAGTTGTCGCACGCTCAGGGCGAGCTGCGCCGTGTCGAGGAGCTGCGCGGACGCCTGGACGATCTGCCGGTGCTCTACGAGCTGGCGGCGGAGGAGGGCGAAGGCGCCGCCGACGCGCTGGCCGAGGCCGACGCCGAGCTCAAGGCGCTGCGGGCGGACATCGAAGCCACCGAGGTGCGCACCTTGCTGTCCGGCGAGTACGACGAACGCGAGGCGCTGGTCACCATTCGTTCGGGTGCGGGCGGGGTGGACGCCGCCGACTGGGCCGAGATGCTGATGCGGATGTACATCCGGTGGGCCGAGCAACACAAGTATCCCGTCGAGGTGTTCGACACGTCCTACGCCGAAGAGGCCGGCATCAAGAGCGCCACGTTCGCCGTGCACGCCCCCTTCGCCTACGGCACGTTGTCGGTGGAGCAGGGCACCCACCGGCTGGTGCGAATCAGCCCGTTCGACAACCAGAGCCGGCGCCAGACATCGTTCGCTGAAGTCGAGGTGCTTCCGGTGGTCGAGACCACCGATCACATCGACATACCGGAAGGCGATGTGCGCGTTGACGTTTACCGCTCGAGTGGCCCGGGAGGTCAGTCGGTGAACACCACCGACTCTGCGGTACGTTTAACCCATATCCCAACGGGTATCGTCGTGACTTGCCAGAACGAAAAATCACAGTTGCAGAACAAGATCTCGGCGATGCGGGTGCTTCAGGCAAAGTTGTTGGAGCGCAAGCGTTCCGAAGAACGCGCTGAGTTAGACGCGTTGAAAGGCGAGGGCGGCAGTTCGTGGGGCAACCAGATGCGCTCCTACGTTCTGCAGCCGTATCAGATGGTCAAGGACCTGCGGACCGAGTACGAGGTCGGCAACCCTGCCGCCGTCCTGGATGGAGACATCGACGGATTCCTGGAAGCGGGAATCCGTTGGCGCAACCGAAAAGATGACGAATAACACACGTTTTCTCGCGGCACCGATGACGCACCGCTGGCACGACTTCTGGCGGGGCGAACTCGGTGAGTGGATCATCGCCAAGGGTCTGCGGATCGTCATGGTCCTGATCGCGGCGGTGCTGGCGGCCCGGTTCGTCAACTGGGTGGCGCAGCAGGTGACCCATCAGCTGAACCTTGGCTTCGCCGAAAGCGACGCGCTGGTGCGCTCGGAAGCGACCAAGCACCGGCAGGCCCTGGCGTCGGTGATCTCCTGGGTCTCGGTCGTCATCATCGGCATCTGGGTCATCCTGCAGATATCTTCCGTACTGCAGTTCTCGGTGGGCGGGTTGGTGGCGCCGGCCACCGTGGTCGGCGCCGCGCTGGGTTTCGGCGCACAACAGCTGGTACGAGATCTCTTGGCCGGCTTCTTCATTTTGGTGGAGCGCCAGTACGGCTTCGGGGACCTGGTGACGATCACCGTCGTGTCCGCGACGGATGCCAGCGGCACGGTGGAGAACGTGACCTTGCGGGTGACCCGCCTGCGGTCAGCGGATGGCGAAGTCTTGACCATTCCGAACGGTCAGATCGTCAAGGTGGTCAACCTGTCGAAGGACTGGGCGCGCGCGGTGGTGGACATCCCCGTGTCGACCAGCGCCGACCTGAACCGGGTCTACGAGGTTTTGCATCAGGAATGCGAGCGGGCCATGGACAACCCGCTGCTCGGGGAGTTGCTGCTGGACCCACCCACCGTGATGGGCGTGGAAAGCATCGGGGTCGACACCGTCACCCTGCGCCTGGTGGCCCGGACGCTGCCCGGAAAGCAGTTCGAGGTCGGCCGGCAGTTGCGCGTGCTGGTCATCCGGGCGCTGGCCCGCGTCGGAGTCGTCACCGCGGCGGACGCGACGGTGGGCCTGGTGGAAGACCCGTCCGTCCCGGCCGCCCAGGCCGCCGAACAGCAAACCGACGATGAAGTCCAAGGTGCGGTGCAGAAGCGTTGAAGTTCACCCTGAACATCCTCGAGAAGCGCGGCGACGACACGGATGCGGAGCATCGCTGGCCCAAGCACGTGTTCGGCGGGCGGATGCGCACGTCGACCTTTGTATTGATCATCGCTTTCATGCTGGCGTGGTGGGTCTACGACACCTACCGCCCGGAACCGGCGCCCAAGCCCCCGGCCCCGCAGGTGGTCCCGCCCGGCTTCGTGCCTGACCCCAACTACACATGGGTGCCGCGCAGCCGCGTTCAGGCGCCGCCGGCGACCGTCACCTATACGCCGACCCCGACGAGCACCCCGCCGCCGCCACCCCCGCCACCGCCCCCGCCGGTGACGACGACCACGACCACCACCCCGCCGTTCCAGCTGCCGCAGCTGCCCTGCATCCTGCCGGCGCCGTTCTGCCCGCCCAGCTCGAGCCCGGCCACACCACCGCCGCAGCAACCCCAGCCGGGGCCCGGTCCCGTTCCGACTTCGCCGCCGCCGTCCAGTTGACTTCGCCTGCCAGCGAAATTCACCGCTACACTGGCGTGCCGTGATGATCACCCTGGACCATGTCAGTAAGAAGTACAAAGCGTCGGCCCGCCCGGCGTTGGAAGACGTCAACGTCAAGATCGACAAGGGTGAATTCGTCTTCCTGATCGGCCCGTCCGGGTCGGGCAAGTCCACCTTCATGCGGCTGCTGCTCGGCGCGGAGAACCCGACCAGCGGCGACGTCCGGGTATCGAAGTTCCACGTCAACAAGCTGCGCGGTCGTCACGTCCCGAAGCTGCGCCAGGTCATCGGCTGCGTTTTCCAGGACTTCCGCCTGCTGCAGCAAAAGACTGTCTACGAGAACGTCGCGTTCGCGCTGGAAGTGATCGGCAAACGACCCGACGCGATCAACCGGGTGGTGCCGGACGTGCTCGAAACAGTGGGCCTGTCCGGCAAGGCCAATCGGTTGCCGCACGAGTTGTCCGGTGGCGAGCAGCAGCGGGTGGCGATCGCCCGCGCGTTCGTCAACCGGCCGCTCGTCCTGCTGGCTGACGAGCCGACGGGCAACCTCGACCCAGATACCAGTAAGGACATCATGGATTTGTTGGAGCGGATCAACCGCACGGGGACGACGGTGCTGATGGCAACGCACGATCACCACATCGTCGACTCGATGCGCCAGCGCGTCGTCGAATTGTCGCTGGGCAGGCTGGTTCGCGACGAGCAGCGCGGCGTTTATGGGATGGACCGCTAAGTGCGCTTCGGTTTCCTACTCAACGAGGTACTGACCGGGTTTCGCCGCAACGTCACCATGACGGCCGCGATGATCCTGACCACCGCCATCTCCATCGGCCTGTTCGGCGGCGGTCTGCTGGTGGTCCGGCTGGCCGACAACTCGCGAGAGATCTACCTCGACCGCGTCGAGACCCAGGTGTTCCTGACCGACGACATCTCGGCCAACGACACGACGTGCGCGTCCGCGCCGTGTAAGGCGCTGCGCGAGAAGATCGAGGCACGGCAAGACGTCAAATCGGTGCGGTTCGTCAACCGGCAGGACGCCTACAACGACGCCATCAAGAAGTTCCCGGAGTTCAAGGACGTGGCGGGCAAGGACTCGTTTCCCGCGTCGTTCATCGTCAAGTTGAACAACCCCGAACAGCACGCGGAGTTCGATGCCGCGATGCAGGGCCAGCCCGGGGTGCGCAGCATCCTCAACGAGAAGGACCTCATCGACCGGCTGTTCGCCGTGTTGGACGGCTTGCGTGATGCCGCGTTCGCCGTTGCGCTGGTGCAGGCCGTCGGGGCAATTCTGTTGATTGCCAACATGGTGCAGGTCGCGGCCTACACCAGGCGCACCGAGATCGGGATCATGCGGCTGGTGGGTGCCAGCCGGTGGTATACCCAGCTGCCCTTTTTGGTGGAGGCGATGCTGGCCGCGGCCATCGGTGTGGCCATCGCCGTCGTCGGACTCATGTTGGTTCGGGCATTGTTCCTGGACAACGCGCTGAGCCAGTTCTATCAAGCCCACCTGATCGCCAAGGTCGACTACGCCGACATCCTCTACATCTCGCCGTGGCTGTTCCTGCTCGGCGTGTCGATGGCGGCGGTGACGGGGTACGCGACCTTGCGCCTCTATATACGGCGGTAGCTGTGGCCAAGGGTTCCGGCCGAGCCAAAGCGGCGGGCGGCAAAGGTGGCGGCAGACAAGTCATCGCCACCAATCGCAAAGCGCGGCACAACTATTCGATCATCGAGTTGTTCGAGGCCGGAGTGTCTTTACAAGGCACCGAAGTCAAAAGCCTTCGGCAGGGCCAAGCATCGTTAGCTGACGCGTTTGCAACGATCGACGACGGCGAAGTTTGGTTGCGTAACTTGTACATTCCGGAGTACCAGCACGGTAGCTGGACCAACCATGAGCCGCGTCGAAACCGAAAGTTGTTGTTACATAGGCAACAAATTGACAGGCTGGTCGGCAAGATACGAGATGGTAACCTCGCCTTGATGCCGCTGTCACTGTATTTCTCCGAGGGCAAGGTCAAGGTCGAACTTGCCCTCGCGCGCGGCAAAAGGGCTTATGACAAGCGCCAGGACATGGCGCAACGCGATGCACAACGCGAGGTGGTCCGTGAAATGGGACGTCGAGCAAAGGGCATGACCTGATCGGGGCGGCTTACGCCCAGCTGTCTGCCGTTACCTACGGTGTCAGCGATTTCGTGGGCGGCGTTGCAGCGCGGCGAGTGGCCGCGCTGCGCGTGATGCTGGTCGCCTACCCCATCGAGACGCTGTTGCTGGGCGTGATGGCCGTGTTCGTCGGCGGCCCTATTCATGCCGGTGCCGTGCTATGGGGCTGCCTGTACGGCATCGGTATGGCCTTCGGCATGTGGGCGTTCTTTGCGGCGCTTGGCTCCGGGCCGATTTCGGTGGTCTCGCCGTTGGCGGCCGTGCTCAACGCCGCAGTGCCCGTCGCCGTCGGTATGGCGTTGGGGGAGCGGCCCGGACAGGCGGCCCTGGTGGGCGTGGTGTTGGCCCTGGGCGCCGTGATGCTCGTGAGCCGTGAGGCCCCGGTCGAGGGAACGCCATATCGGTTCACGCCAAAGGTGGCCTGGCTCACAGTGGTTGCGGGTTCGGCGATGGGGCTGAACCTGGTGTTCTTGCACCAGGCTCCGCACGTGTGCAAACTCTGGCCGCTGGTCTTCGCGCGGGTGGCGGCCAGTCTGGTGGTGTTCGGCATGGCCAGAACCAGCCAGAACCTGGTGATGCCGCGCGGACGGCCGCTGAAACTGGCCGTGACCGTCGCCGTGCTGGACATCTTCGCCAACATCACCATGCTGGCGGCGCTGCACACCTGGCTGCTGTCGTTGGCCAGCATCCTGATTTCGCTCTATCCGGCGGCGACGGTCGTGCTGGCGATGGTCGTGCTGCGCGAGCGGGTGACCCGCCTGCAGGGGATCGGCATGGTGCTCGCCATGGGATCCGTGGCGATGATCGCCTCCGCCTGAGCGCCCGAGGCGCCTGCTGTTGATGCGAAAGCTGACCGGCCTACGATCCTGACCATGGCCGATCGTCCCGTCACCAAACTCGACAAGTCCGCCGTACTCTCCGGTCTCTTCGCGGTATGGGACGACATCGACGCGCTGCTGGCCGGGTTGTCCGAAGCGCAGTGGCGGGCGGCCAGTCCGCTGCCGGGCTGGGACGTCAAAGCCCTGGTGGCGCACATGATCGGCACCGAGTCGTTCCTGGCCGGCATCGCCGCACCCCAGCCCGATATCGACGTCTCGACGCTGCAGCACGTGCGCAACGACGTCGGCGTGATGAACGAGTGCTGGGTTCGCCACCTGAGCGCGCACGCCGCCGCCGACGTGCTGGAAAGCTTCAGGGCGATCACCACCGACCGCCGCGAAGCGCTGACGAGGTTGTCCGCGGAGGAGTGGGACGCGGTGACGATGACCCCCACCGGCCCGGATTCCTATGGCGGGTTCATGCGGATCCGCGTGTTCGACTGCTGGATGCACGAAGAAGACATTCGCGTGGCGCTGCAACGGCCGCCGTCCGACGCCGAGTTGTCCGGGCCTGCAGCGTCGCTGGCCGTCGACGAGATCGCCGCGACGATGGGCTACGTCGTGGGCAAGCTGGCCAAAGCGCCTGAGGGTTCGCGCGTCCAGTTCGACCTCACCGGACCGTTGGCCCGCACCATCCGCGTCAGCGTCGATGGCCGGGCCGCGGTGGTCGACGACTTCGCCGGCCAAGATCCGACCTCGACGATCCGGCTGGACGGCCTGCAGTTCACCCGGCTCGCCGGCGGCCGGCCGATGTGCCCGGCGCGCGCCCAGGACATCGAGCTCAGCGGCGATCGCGACGTTGCGGCACACATCGTCGAGCGCCTCAACTTCGTGATCTGATCTCCAATTTCGTTATCTGGCTGCGTATTTGGCACTCGCTCAACTCCATCAGCAACCGCAGTGGACCCCTGGAGCGACATATCTCACACTCGGGACCTCGGGTGGGCTGGAGCCGGGTGAATGGGTAGCCGATTACGTGAGCGCACCTTGCGCCGACCCCCATAGTCAACGCCAGGAGGCCGAAAGTGACTGCACCCGATACCTCGAGACTGCTCGCGCAACTGCGAACGCTGCTCGATTTGACCAACACCGAGATCCAGATCGCGGAGACCCGCGTGGCCCAAGCGCGCACCGAGGCGGTGCGCCGCGAGCTCTCCCAGAACGCCGCAAATGGCCGCGACCGTGCCGAAGCCATCGAGTCGGCGATCCGGGATCTGGGCGGATACCCCGACGTGATCGGTCCGTTCCTGGGTCGCGCCGCCGCGGTGGTCAAGGCCTTGACCGAGCAGGCCGAGCCATTCGACGAGGCGCTGTTGGGTGATCTCGCGCTCGAGGACCAGCTTCTGGACCGGGCTCGCTACGCGAAAGCGCTGGCAGTCGCCGCCAAGCGCCAGGACATCGTCGATCTCGCCGACCGTTTGATCACCGCCCACGCCGCGACCGTGGACTGGCTCACCACCGTGCTGGCCGAGGACGCGCTCGGCGGTCCGGCGGCGCTTCGCCGGACCCCGATCCAAATGGCCGCCGGCACCGCGGTGAAACTGGTCAACCTGCCGGTCACCTGGTCGGCCCGCGGGGTGGACCGGGCCGTCGACGCGCTGCGTTCCACCGGTCCGGCGATCAACGACCTTGTCAAGCGCGGGGGCAATGCCAGCGAGATCGCCGTGAAGGCGCTGTCGGCGTCGCAGAGCGCCGCCCTGCGTGCCGCGGAAAGGGTTACCCGCTCGGAAGGGGCGGACCGGGCCGCCGACGCGTTGCACTCGAGCCGCGCCGCGGTCGGCGTGCTGGATGAGTCCGAGTTGCCCATTCCCAACTACGACGACCTCAACGTCAACGACGCGGTGGCCGCGATCAAGGATCTCACCACTGCCGACGACGTGCACGTCGTTATCGCCTACGAAGAGGCGCACAAGAACCGGCAGCGCATCGTCTCGGCGGCGCAGACCCGGATTGCTGCCATCGCCCAAGAGGTGGTCGGCATCAATTAACGGACCGCGACTGCGAACGAGTGCCCCCGGTATACGACACCGGGGGCACTCGGCTTTGCGGTGCGCGCGCCGGCCGGGGAAGATATTCGCGTCGCCGCTGGTTGATACACAGGTACCATTGATATTCCTGCCGAAAGTCGGCGGGGTGCGAGGGGCTGAAAGGTTTCGACTTCGCGCATCGAATCAAGGGAAGCGTGCCGGTGCAGGCAACTGACCACCGTAAGCGTCGTTGCAAACAGATAAGCGCCGATTCACATCAGCGCGACTACGCTCTCGCTGCCTAAGCGACAGCTAGTCCGTCAGACCGGGAAAGCCCTCGACCCGGAGCCTGGCGTCAGCTAGAGGGATCCACCGATGAGTCCGGTCGCGGGACTCATCGGGACACCAACAGCGACTGGGATCGTCATCCTGGCTTGTTCGCGTGACCAGGAGATCCGAGCAGAGACATAGCGAACTGCGCACGGAGAAGCCTTGAGGGAATGCCGTAGGACCCGGGTTCGATTCCCGGCAGCTCCACCCATTTGACCTGCAGTTACGCTATCATCAGACTCCATGTCAAAGAGTTTGTCAAACGATTCGCGGTGGGCCAGCGTCCGCAAACGCCCTCGCAGCAACGGCTCGACGGCCTACGCGGTGCTCTATCGGATCGACGGTCGGCAGTCGGCCATCACGTTCGATGACGCTCGCCAGGCCGATGCCCTGGTGGCTCTCATCAAGGCGCACGGTGCCGAACGGGCCTTGTCCATGCACAACATCGACGCGGCACCGCGACGTCAGCACGGTGCGGTCCTGACGGTGGGCGGGTGGATAGATCAGCACATCGAGGCGCTGTCGGGTGTCGAGCGCAAGACGGTCGCGGAGTACAAGCGCTACCTGGTCCGCGACATCGAGCCGACCCTCGGAAGCATCCCGCTGTCGGCGCTGTCCCGCATGGACCTGAGCCGATGGGTGAACAAACTGCGCGAGGACGGGGCCAGCGGCAAGACGTGCTCCAACAAGTTGGGTTTTTTGTCCGGCTGCTTGAACGCGGCTGTGCGGGAAGGGCACATACCAGCCAACCCTGCTACCGGCGTCCGGCTGCCGCGCACCGTCCGGCGCGAAATGTGCTTTTTGACGCCGACCGAGTTTGATTTACTCAAGGCCGCGTTCACAGAACGCTGGCACCCGTTGCTGGATCTGTTGGTAACCAGCGGGTGCCGCTTCTCGGAAGCCACCGCGTTGACGCCCGCCGACGTAGACCGCGACAACACCAGCATCCGCATCCGGCAGGCATGGAAGCGCGTCCCCGATGGCAGCGGCGAACGCTACGAACTCGGCCAGCCCAAGACACGGCGCAGCGTGCGGACGGTGAGCGTTCCGGCCCCAGTGATAGAGGGCCTGGACCTCACCCGCGATTGGGTGTTCACCAACAGCCAAGGCGGTCCCATCCGCCTCTACTCTTGGCGGTCGAACGTGTGGGTGCCGAGTGTGGCCAAGGCCAAGGCGACCGACCCCAACAAGCCCGACAAGCCGGTGCTGACCAAGCCCATACGCATTCACGACTTGCGGCACACCTGCGCGTCGTGGCTGCTCGGCGCGGGCGTCCCGCTCATCGTCGTCAGTCAGCACTTGGGCCATGAGGATGTATCGGTGACGGCCAAGGTGTACGGACACCTTGACCGCACAGCCGGAAACGCTGCCGCCGACGCGATGGCGAAGATGCTGGGATCACACGGTTGAGCATCATCTCCCGGCTTCATCCGATGCTGTCTGCGATAGTGGGCGTCATGCCTGCGCAAGCATGGGTGACCCTGATAGTCGGCGCGTTGGCTACGGTCGGGGTACTCATCACATGGCAGCAGAAAAATCGGGCTGACCGGCGCAGCGAATGGTGGCGGCGGACGCAATGGGCTTTTGAGCGAACATTTAGCGACGATGACAGCCAGGCCGTGCTTGGCTGGCGGATGCTCGCAGCGCTGGCCGGTTCTAAACTGGCGACAGGCGATGACTCGACCTTTGTGCAGGTAATCGCGGAACATGCAGCCCTAGGTGATGACGAGCAAGGGGAGAGTGGCGATGGCAACGAATCAATCAGCGAAAGCGGGCAAGGTGCAGTCACCTAAGACCGAAACCCGTAGTCACGCTGTGCGCCAGGCGGCAGCCCAAGCCGCCGTCGCTGCCAGCAAGAAATCGGGGCGTCCCGTAGACCCGCGCGTGAAAAAGATAGCCGGGTCTTAGCCGTCCCGGCCATAGACAACCTGGCAACCAGTGCATGGCGCTGCCGCCGCAGCACTGCCCGCACCGGCACCGGCTCGGGCCGAACCGCGTGTTGGTCGGCCACCAGCCCTGCGGTTGCGGACGGCATGGGCATCTGACATGGGCCTGCCCGACTGTGCGGCGCGGTGAGCTGTGCGCCGCTCGTGAATAGTCGCTGCCGCGTGTTGCATGGCGCGGGCTATCGAAACCCGCGATAGCAAATATCTCGGCGACCGGCTTGGTACGTTCCCCCAAACGAATTTTTGGGAGGGACGAACGTGGGCGATTTCCACGAAGCGCTCAGGCGGCAGGATCAGCTGAGCAACGCCGAAGCAAAGCGAGCGGCATCCGCCGCAGCGTCTGAGCATCAGCAGGCGCAGGAGCATGCGCGGATGATCCAAAAAGGCTTCGTGGACCTCGCCAAGTATTTGGTGTCCGAGAACGTTCCGACTTTCCAGTACCGACACTTTCACTATGACCCGCGCATGCTGCGCTCGCATTACCTGCCCCCGTCGCCGCGAGGTTTCATCGCCTCCGCAGACGGTGGTAAGTCTGGAAGTTCATCCCCACGGTTCAAACGCGGCAACCTTGGGAAAGCGGGCCGCAACCTACTTAGTCTGAGTCTGCTGCTGCCAGACGGGCAGCTGTGGGAACACCGGGTACACGGCGTCGGCAAAGTGACACAGGGCATTAAAGACATGAGCCCCAAGAAAATTGAGGACGGCCTCCTTGGACTCCCGGCTCTGCGGGGTGGAATCTTTGGCGTGGACGTGCAGGGCAACCCCGAAGTCCGGTATGGATATGGAGAGTCAGACCCGTTCCATGATTTTCTCGCCAAGTTGGCGCAGCAGATGCGAGACGAGAACACTTACGCATGGGTCTGGGAACACACTGGCTGCTGACCCCCCGCACGCAACGCTGTGGTTTATGCACCGCCTGTGGATAGTCACTGCCGGGTGCTGACCGGCGCTGGCAGTCCACATGGGATTGTGTGATGATGCCGGATCATCCTGACATTGACGACTGCCTGTTCCATTACACGACGGCGGGAGGACTACTGGGAATCCTCACCAGCCGCAGTATTCGCGCCACTGACTCAGCCTTCCTAAATGACTCATCCGAAATCAGCTTTGCCGGACGGGCAGTAGAGCGATTTTTGGGAGACCTCTATCTTGAGCAGGAACGCCTATATAACCATCCGCCAGGTTCGGTGGAACGCCAGCGTATGGGCCTGATGGAGGAGGCGAGAGCGGCGCTGGCCGATTTCAACGAAGCTGAATACCACCTCGACGGCAATCATCGGTCTGTGTATGACGGCGCTACCTATGTTTCCTGTTTCACAGAAAAACCCAACCAGCTCAGCCAATGGCGCGGATATGGGGGGCGAGGATACTCGATAGGATTTACCAAAGATGGTCTAGGCAAATTGGTGGTTGAGCAAGACGACGCCCCGGTAGGGGAAATCGTGCAGGTGGGTTACGGCGAACCGGCACTTGCTGAGCTATATAAGGAAGTCAACACCTTTTTCCGCAGCCGTCCGGTTGCACCATTACCCGGACCTATTAGTGACCTTGCTGGCTCATTTGACTTCATCTTCCCGAGGCTGGCCAAGGTGAAGCATGGCGCGTTTGAGGAGGAACGTGAATGGCGCGCAATCGTTTCCAGGTATGTCCAGTGGTCAGCGGACCCACTATCTTTTAGGGAGGGAGTACGCATCGTCCCGTATCTGAATCTCAAGTTTGAGCCGGAAGCCTTGGCGTGGATTTACATTGGGCCAGGCGGGAATATGCAGGACAAGCGCGCGCTTCGCGCATTCCTCGCTAAGAACGGATACAACCTGGACCGAGTGTGGATCGAACTCTCTGGCGCTCCGTATCGCGGTGACTGAAGGGAGCGACTTTCCGCACGCGAGGCTGAGGTCGCTGAGGCAAGCGCTACGGTGTCACCGCTCGGATCGCACTTCACTGCACCCCCACCCGGTTGCACCTTGCGACGACCGCAAAAAGATCGGCAGTCACTTCTGTGTCCCTCGCGCCAACCGTTACCCGTCCCGTTTGGGATTCTTTAACACAAAATCACCCATTCCGTGAACTCCATCTCTACCGCTGGCAGGAGGAAGTTTGCTATACGCTTCGCGGATATTGGGCGGGAGCTTGAATCTATGACCCGAGCGCCGTTTGCCCTCAAGTGCCTCTTTAACGCGAGCCTGCACCCAATTCTTGATTTCTGGATCTTCCATTGCGGCACCGTAGCTCTTAGGAGAAGTCACTAACCCAACTTTGTGTCTCAGCTTGACATTCCGCGATACTGTGACGATGAGCTCGTTGTTATCGCGGAGAAACGCAACAGTCGGCGTCGAATTTTCCAGCCAATAAACGAACCCGCCGAATATCAGCACTAGTACCATGACAATGCCGACGGCAGCAAGTGATAATTTCAGAGCTTGCATGCGCAGGTGGTGGGTACCGAAACCGGAGATGGCCAGAGCAGTACCCACCGCGATTGCCGTGACAGCTGACGTTATAAGTGACGACAACGTTTTGGAGGCAACGTCTTTCCAGAATTTCTCGTCGCGCACCCACTGGCGCACCCACCCCGCAGTCTGCACTGGTTCCTGGGAAGCTTCCGACATTCCAGCATTTAAATATGCCGATTACCGTCACACGCTGCGCAATCGACGCCGGGACCGTTCGCTCAAGCCGTCGACAATCGACGCCGCTGGCGTTGTCTGTGGCTCGGGCTGTGGTACCGGCTGCGCCAGCTCGGCCTCTGCGCCATGCTGGTTCGACAGCCGGTCAAACATGGCCTCAACATGGTCGTCGGCCATGTACCACGTTCTACCCACCTTCACAGCCGGAATCTCGCGGCTCCGTACCTTATTAGCCAGCCACCGGGTGGCGTCCTTAAGCCCTGCCGGAAGATGCTTGCTGGCAACTTCATCCAACGTCATCAGCTCATCACTGCTGTGCTTGCGTCTGGCCACAGACCACTCCCATGTGTCGGGTAGGTCTCCGGCCTGGTGCCAGGATGGCGACCGCCTCTAGCTCACGGCTCATCCCCATGGGAGCGGCGCGGTGTTGCGCCGAGTCAGACTCTATCACCCTTGGTCATACAAACAACTCAAAGCGCTTGTGCTGCAACGTATGCGGATAGATATACGGAAGGACTAACCACAGCGCGCTGGTGATGTGTCCGACCGCTAACACAATGGCAATGACGGTCAAAGCCACGGAGAAGGCGACATGGACAGACGGAAATCCGAACTGTGCTGCCATATCACCGACTACCGTCCGACCGAACAGCGTGCAGATGGCAGCCATTGCAGCCCACACGGTCAAGCCGATTCCGGCGATGTGCGCGCCAGTCTTTAGGTACTCCGGTTTAACCTCACGCTCAGGCATCGCCAGCTTGCTCGTCGGTCTCAGGGGCGTTGGGGACTGCCCCGGGTTCAGTTGACTCGCGGGGTGTGATTTTCAAGCCGCGGTTGCGACTGGTGTGTGGAGCAGTTCGAACTCTATCGGGGTGAGCCTGCCGAGTGCGCGTTGCCGGCGGCGTCGGTGGTAGGTCCGCTCAATCCACGACACGATCGCAAGGCGCAGTTCGGCTCGGGTGGTCCAGCGTCGCCGGTCGAGCACGTTGCGTTGGAGAAGGGCGAAGAACGACTCCATGGCAGCGTTGTCCCCGCACGCACCGACGCGACCCATCGATCCGTGTAATCCGTTGTGTGACAGTGCGCGGACGAAGTTGCGCGAGCGAAATTGACTACCCCTGTCCGAATGAACGACCGTCGCGGCAGGCGAACGCAGCGCCACGGCGTGATCCAGGGCTGCCACCGCCAGCGAGGACTTCATCCGCGAGTCCATCGAGTAACCCACGATCCGGTTGGAATAGACATCTTTGATGGCGCAGAGGTAGAGCTTGCCTTCATCGGTGCGATGTTCGGTGATGTCGGCCAGCCAGACCTGGTTGGCGGACTGGGCGCTGAACTGACGCTGCACGAGGTCGTCGTGGACCGGTGGCCCCGATCGACGGTTCAGTCCTCGCTTCTTGGCGAAAATCGACCAGATGCGCTCTTGGGAACATAACCGTGCGACACGGTTCTCGCTGGCGGAGATCCCGCGCCCGGGAAGTTCGTCGGCGATGAATCGGTAGCCGAATGCGGGGTCGTCGGCATGGATGTCGCGGGCGGCGTTGATCAGGTGCGCATCATCCCAATCTCGCTGTGATACAGGTGCTTTGCGCCATTTGTAGAACGCCTGGGTGGAGAATCCCAGGACCCGGCAGGTCACCGTGACGGGCACGCCGTCATCGGCAAGGTCGAGGACCAGCGGGTAGATCATTTTGGGTTGGCATCCCGGGACAGGTAGCCGACCGCGCGACGCATCACTTCAGCCTCCTGCTCGAGGAGCTTGATCCGCTTATGCGCCTCGCGCAGCTGCGCCGACACATCACCAGAGGCCGCCGCAGACCCCGGCCGGTTGGCACCGTCCTCGCGGTCGGCGATCTTGAGCCAGCGATGCAGGCAGGCCTCCGAGATCCCGAAATCCTGCGCGATCTGGCGCAACGGCGCCTCACCCTTGCGGGCCACGGCGATGACATCGGCTCGGAACTCAGCGGGAAACGGCTTCGGCACGAGATTGATCCTTCCAGCAAGGACGAATCCTCACAGGTCAGGAGTCAACCAAACCGGGGGCAGTCCCCTCTATCTTCATCTAGCCAATCGAATCTCGCCGCGCTTTGATCCTGTCCACCTGCTGTTCGCCGTCGCCAAGGCGCACCGCATCGTGCGGGCAGCGTAGCGGGCGGCTCTTTTGTCGTTTCAGGGCTACTCACCCCCACGGCGAGTTACGGTTATGCCATGCCACGTCTTACCAAAGTCATCGTTGCCCTGATGATTGCCTGCAGCGCCCCCATGACGGCGGGCTGCACGTCCTGCACCACAGATGCTCTCGGTTACAACGCCTGCTGGTAATCCTGTAGCGGTCAAACGAAATAGCCCCCGGTGGACACTGGTCGCCGGGGGCTATTCGTCGTTCTGAGGGCTTCTCAGCCGGTGTTCTCGTCGTCGTATTCGTCATCGGGCACAAGGGATTCCAACCGCTGGACGCGGCTGTGCAGGTTGCGAAAGGCGACGATGGACATGATTGCGTAGGCCAATAGGCCGAACGTCAGGCCAACGGTGAAGTGCTCCATAGTTACTTACCCTCTCGCTCGGCCAAGACGATGGCGACACTGCCTGGTTCCCATTAGCCGCACCCGCTAGCAGCCGCGTTGCAGTAGGGATTCTGGTTGTATTCCTTGCCATCGAATGCCAGCGTTGCCACGCTGCCGCGAAGGCCCGAAGCGGGGTAGGCGGGGTCTACGCGGGCGTGGTAGTCCGTCGCACTCTCAACGTCCACCCTTACATGCGCGCCGACCGGGACCTCACGGGAATCTGAGCTGTCCTTAACCACGCCGAGGGCGTAGTAGTGGCCGTAAACACCGGGTGATGGCGCAGCCGTCAGGGTGATGTGTACGACGGCCTTTGGTGTACCCGCCTCGCTGCAGCCGATGTCCGGGGACATGGGCGGCGAATCCGTGCAACCTTCCTTGGCTGCCGGGTAGTCCTGGACATGCAGTTCGATCACACCATCGGGATAGACGGTCATCCAGTGATGGTGCCCCTGCCAATCCCCTACGAGAGGGGTGTAGGAGGGATCAGCCGCCGCCACCGACACAGATGGGGTCGATGTGGTCGATGCGGTGGGCGGCGGCGGTGAGACCGTAGAGGACGCCCATGTCGGTGCCGGGTTCGTTGTCGTCGCCACCGAACCACCGTGGTCGGACGGCCACCCCTTCACGATGACAACCGCAATCACCGCGCAGGCCGACACGCCGACAATGGCCGCGCAGCACACACCGACCCATGACCGTTGGATAGATGGGGACATGAGCCGGAGGCGCTGAGTCAGCCAGGACTCATCAGATTCGTCGGCCTCTGGCCAATCTTGTGTGTCTCCGTAGCCCTGCTCAGCCGACCATGCGAAGCCGGGGGCTGGCTGGGCGATGGGCGGGACTATCTCGGTGTCGGCAGCAGCTCCGCTACCGGGCGACATGGTGGTGCCCCATTCGGCTTGCACGATGGCAGCGAACTCCGTCAGCGCGTCAGTCTCCGAAGGAAACAGCGGGGCTACTCCCGTCACCTTCCGCTTAGGCATCGTCGTCACCACCCTCCATATCGCCAGCGAGGCTGTCGAGAAGATCATCTTCCAGGAATCCGCCGTAGCCGTCCCGAAAGTCTGCAAAGAAGGCACGGCCCACTTCCGTCAGCCGCTTAGGCATCGTTGCCACGGCCCTTGCGGGTGCGCGCTTGGGTGCTGGCAGCGCGTTCGTTGATGCGTTGATGCCAGGCGTTGATGTGTTGGTGCCAGGCGTCGTGAATCCTGATGTTGTAGACGATGGAACCGCACCCTCGACACGCATACTGGTTCTGGTGGTTGGAGACCTCGTAGTCCGGCCTTCCGCTGTTAGGCATCGTCGTCACCGGCCCTATAGATGCGCTTGGGGAAATCCTGGTCGCTGAATAGGTCCTCCCGGTCGCGGATTAGACCAAGTTCGTCCGCCAAGCTGTCCAGAATGTCCTCAAGGAAGCCGCCGTGGCCATCCCTGAAATCAATGAAGGCAGCGCGACCTACCTCGGTCAGGCTCTCGTCGTCGGCGAACAAGTCAACAAGCTGGCTCGGCGTGACGACCTGGCCCCGGTAGCAGTACCCGGCTATCTGCGCCGTCCGAAACTCCATCTGTGCTTCCCACAGCTGCAGATCAGCGCCCAAGTGGTCCCACAACGCTCTGGCGTCACTCATTGCCATCACCGACCTTCCTCGGCATCGCCCTTGGCGAACGGTTCATCCCACTCGGCAATGAACTCACGCGCCTTCGCCAAGGTGATCGCCTGAACCATGAACCCGTCGAACGGACGACCGCCCCCGTCGCTCCGTCGCTCGCCCTCACGCCGGACCTTCTTGGCGCTGCGGTAATACAGCAGCCACCAGGCCATCGGGGCACAGCCCTCTTTGCGGTTGTTCCGGCGAATCCGCCAGCGGTGGTCCGGTGTCTCGTAGTCGCCAGGCCCCAACTTGACTAGCTCAACCTGTGTGGCGATGGACTTACTCATGCGTGCCGCCCTCCTTTGTATGAGGGCCGAAGCGCAGAAAACCCGACCCCAATGACTGTGATTGGAGTCGGGATGGTCGGTGCGCCGCTCACGCGAGACCACGCTGGCGGCGTGGGTGCCGTGTCGATTATCCCACGGCGTGGCACGCCCGCCGAGGGTCTGGTTGTGGTTATCACCTAGCGAACTCCCTTTGACTCGTTGAAACGGCTTTGACACCGTTTGTCACGGTCAAATGGATGTCGCGTTTTCCCAGGAAATTTGACGAATTTTCGCGTATCGAGTGCGAGTCACGTCACTGTGTTTTCGCAGCTAGATGCCTATTTCCTGGCGCTTTGCTACGGGTTCGATTCCCGGCAGCTCCACAAGAGAATATGCAGCTCTAAGAGCTCCTGCGGGTCCGCACCGGGAAGACTGTGTGAAAGCCCAGTCGCAGCAGGGGCTACTTGTCCAATCTGTCCACGATTTTGCGGGCCGTTTCGTCGGGACAGTTAAAGCCGGCCTCGCTGAGCTGCTCTTGAACCGCCTGAACCTTTTCGTCCTCGCTGACGTCGGCGGGGATCTGAAGGCCGTCCGGGAAGTTGTCCTCCAGGTACCGCTCTATCTGCTGCTCGATCTCGTCGATCCAGTCGTCATCGTCCGTCATGATGGCGCGGTTTACACGGTCAGATCCACCCGCAGCGCCAGGTGCTCATCGAGTATCCGGCGCAGGGCGAAGTCCATCGGATGTGCGGACGCGAGGTCGCGGCCCAACCGGCTGTCCACCGCGGCTACCGTGCCCTCATGCAGTTCAGCGGTGTCGACCTGATCGACCAACGGATCGAACAATGCGGGTGGGGTGGCCAGGTAATACAGCGCCCGGCGCGACTCGTTCACCCCCGCGGCATACATCAGCCCGTGCTGGGTGATCACGAATAGTTCCGAGGTGATCATGGCGTTCGGGGTTTCGGCTTTGGCCCATGCCATTGCGGCGCACCGGGTCTGTGCCAATCTGTCGGGAACGTCGTCAGACAGGGTGAACAACCTTTCGACGAGTGCTCCACCCGTTCGCGGATATGCGTCGATGGCGAGTCTGAAGAACCGTTGGAAGATCTCGCCGAAGAAGTCGTGCAGTTGCTCGGTCATCGCAGCTCCCAGGTTTTGGACCGACACCTCAATTGTGCGCCCGTACCCTCAGTGGCACACGGACTACCTTGCCCGACAGAACCGGCGCGAACCTCCGCACAGCAGGACGAGGTTGTGGCGTTCGAATCGACTTCGGAGACCCAAACGTCGCCGGCCCGCCCGGGGTTCGCTTCCCGCAGCTCCACAACAGAAGGTGCTGTCCAAGGCGATGGATGGGTACACCGCATCACGAGAACGTGTGCGAACTCCCCAGCTAGAGTAGGAACCCTATGACTTATCGCCGTCTTGCTTGGGCGCTCGGCGCGGTGGTCGCGGCGGCCATCATTCCCGTCGAGGCTCATGGCCAGCCGCCGACGAAGTGTCTGACCAACACGCCCAAGGGCAAGCAGGTCTACGTGCCCTGCGATCTGCTCAACGCCGGCGCCAATTTCCCGCCGGGTCAGCGTTGTCCTCCGCCGCTCGAGCAGTACCCGAAAGATGTGGCGGAATGGTGTGGCGAAGGCCCAGGCCTCGCGAGTGCCACTCCCACTACTCCGCCGAGCCCGACGGGCCCGCCGAACCCTGCGGGTACTACCGGCCCGACAAGTCCTACCAGCCCTGCGCGGCCTACGAGTTCAACCAGTCCCAGCAGCCCGACGAGTGCTGCGACTACAACGAGTCCCACGAGCTCGGCGGCTCCGAACAATGCTGGGTGACGGTTCAGGCGTCACCCATCCCACCTAGGGCGTCCCGCACGCGTCCGCGCGCCCGGTCGAGCCGGGCCGCGGCCTCGGCCGCGTCGATGCCCATGAGCAGTGCGACGATCGCGGTCTTGGCATGACCGCCCGCGGCGGCGAGCGCGGCGATCGCGGTCTGCTCGTCGACGCCGGCCGCGTCGCGGACGATCCGCACGGCGCGACGACGCACCTTCGCGTTGGTCGCGCGGACGTCGACCATCCGGGGTCCATACGCCTTGCCGAGCGCGATCATCACACTGGTTGAGATCGCGTTGAGCACCACCTTCTGCGCGGTGCCCGCGGTCAGCCGCGTGGAGCCGGCGAGCACCTCGGCCCCGGTCAGCAGCTCGATCAGCACGTCGGCGGCCGCGTGGCTGCCGGGGTTGTTGACGATCGCGACGGTCAGCGCACCCGCCGCGCGCGCGTGCTCGAGCGCCCCGAGCACATACGGCGTGCGGCCCGACGCCGTGATCCCGACGAGCGCGTCGGCGGCGGTCAGATCGGCGAGATCGGCGGGGTCGAACACGTCCTCGGCATCCTCGATCGCCTCGGTGAGCGCCGCGGGCCCGCCGGCGATCACGCCGCGCACCAGGTCGGTGCCGAACGTCGGGCCGCACTCGGCCGCGTCGAGCACCCCGAGCCGACCGGGTGTTCCGGCGCCGGCGTAGATCAGGCGACCGCCGCGTTCGAGCCGCGCGGCGATCGCCTCGGCCGCCGCCGCGATTCGGGGTATCGCCGCCGCCACCGCGTGGTGCGTTTCGGCTTCGGCGGCGACGAGCAGCGCGACAACCTCCGGGATGGGGCGCGCGTCGAGGTCGTACAGGTCTGGTCGGGACGCCTCGGTGGCGAGCGCGTCGAGCCCTTGCGGAGCAACGGATTTCGGATCCGCCTGCACGCGAATCAGATACGGCTCATGGATCGCCCGCAGTTGCAGCGCGCCGTCCAGCGCGTCGCCGGCGGCCGGGATGAGGTGGAGCCGCGCGCGCAGCGCCTGGACACCCGCCAGTCCGCCGACCAGCGCCACCGGGCCGTCGCCGGCCGCGCGGGCGGTCGCGGCGAGTGCCTCGGCGGCGGCACTGACGATCGCCAGCGCCGCGGCGTCGCCCCGCGCGGCCAGGACGTCGGGCGCGAACGACGCGACTGCGGCGGCATCGGTGAGCTGCGCGGGCCAGGTCTCCAGCGCGCCGAAGCGGGCGCGGGCGGCGTCGAGCAGGGTGGTCGACGGTCCGCGCCCGTCGTGGGCACGCAACGCCGCGCGCAGCCCGGCGGCGCCGATCCACGCACCGCCGCCCTCGTCGCCCAGCCAGGGCCCCCACCCGTCGGCGGTGCGCAGCGCGCCGTTCGCGTCGATCGCGACCGCCACGACGCCGGTGCCCACGATCAGCACCACACCCGGTTCACCACCCAGCGCCCCCGCGTGCGCGATCACGGCGTCACTGGTCACCGTGACGCGCTGCGCCCGAAGCGATTTCAGCAGCGCGTCGCCGAGTGCTCGCGCCGCGTCCGGCGCCGACAGCGCCCCTGCGGCACCCACCACCACCTCGTCGACCGGGCCGAACTCTCTCGCCAACGCCAGGATCGCCGCCTCCGCGGCCCGCGCGCCGCCAGGCGTCGCGAGCCCCGGCGCGCCCGTGCTCCCGGCCCTGCGGCCGCCCGCCGCGGCGCGGCAGGACGTCTTGCCGAGGTCGACGGCGAGGATCACCGCAACTTCTGCGCGAACTCGATGATGTTGCCGTCCGGGTCGGCGATATGCAGCGTCTTTTCACGCCACGGTCGATCCACCGGGCCGCTGAGGATCTCGACGCCGAGCCCGCGCAATCGCCCCGCTTCCGCGTCGACGTCGTCGATCAGGAAGCCGATCTCGCCGCACGGCGGGCTGCCGCCTTCGCGACCGATGAGCTCCGGCAGCTTCGAGCGTTCGAAGAGCGAGAACTTCGTGTTCTCCATTTCGAACTCGACATAGCCGTCGCCCTCGATCCGCACCCGCAAACCGATCACGTCACGGTAGAACGCCACCGACCGGCGCAGCGACTCGACGTAGTGAATGACGTAGTCCACACGACGCATGAAGGCACCGTAGCGTTTCCGGCAGCCGGTTTCTGCAGCTCCGCCAGACAAAGTTGCCCGGCCAGCGCATCGATTGCGGCTGGCCGCAGAACTGATAGCGTTTCAAACGGCAGCCGGCCCGCCATATCGATCGCGCGAAAATCGGCGGGCCATCGCCGCCCTGGAGGAGTTCATGCGCAGGAGCGCGTCATGACCGATGCCGGCTGGGCCCTCTACACCGAGCAGATGAACAACGTCGACGGCTGGTTCTTCGAAGCCGACGTCGAGCTCTTCAGCCAGCTGCTCGCGTGCCAGACGGCCGAGGGCATCAAGGGTGACATGTTGGAGATCGGCGCATACCAGGGCAAGTCCGCCATCTTGATGGGTTACGGCCTACGCGACGACGAAGATCTGGTGATCTGCGATCTGTTCGGCGCCGTGATGGATCACGCCGACATCGCGCAAGCCCCGCGCCAGGAGTACTCGGGCCTGGATCAGCAGCAGTTCCTGGCTAATTGGGATCGTTTCCACACCCGCCGGCCAACGCTGGAGGTGTGCGAGTCATCGGCGCTCGATCTGGGAGAACGGGCACTGCGCTTCGCCCACATCGACGGTTGCCACGCCTACCAGTGCGTGGCCAAGGACATCCGCCTCGCCGTAACCCACACGGCCGAACGGGGCGTGATCGTGATGGACGATTATCGCGGGGTCGAAACCCCCGGGGTGGCGGCCGCCGTCTGGCAGGCCGTCGGCAATGGCTTCGTGTTCCCCTTCGCGGCAACATATATGAAGATCTACGCCTGCGCGTCGGCCGCTGATCAGAGTTACTGGCTGGAACGGGTCCGGGACCGCGGTGACATCTGCGCCTTTCCCGACTTCGACTTCCCCTCTTATAGGAGCGTTTCGGAAACGCAAATCGGTCACCCGGCCGGTGAGCACTGACGGGTGGTCAGCCGGGGTCTTGGCCGACCGTGGTCTCCAGCAGATCGGCGGCCCTGGCGGCGCTTTCGGCGGGTGTGGCCATCTGGGCGGCCACCTGAAGCGTCCGAGCGATGCAGTGCGGAGTGAGGATGGCCCGCAGATCGGCGAGCAGCGAATCCGGGGTGGTTGCGGAAAAGTGCCGTCCGATGCCGACGCCCAGCTGGCCGACCGCGGCGGCCCACATCGGCTGATCGACCGAAACCGCAAGGGCCAGCGTGGGTTTGCCGGCGCGTATGCCGGCGAACGTGGTGCCGGGACCGCCATGGTGGACGACCGCGCGGCAAGCGGGAAACACGGCCGAGTGGTTCACCGCGCTCACCACCTTTATGTGGTCGAAGTGCGGGGTATCGGCCAGATCGCTTACGCCGCTGCAGATCAGCGCACGCTCGCCCAACTGTGCACAGGCCCCGCTGATCATCTCGAGCAAGCCGGCGTGAAACGCGACTCGCGCGCTGCTGCCGAAGCCGAAGTAAATCGGCGGCGTTCCCGCGGCAATCCATGACGACACCTCGTCATCGACGTCCGTCGTCAGCTCCAGCGTCAGGCCGCCGACGAAAGGCCGTCGGACATCCCACTTCGCCCACTCGGCCGCCAGGCCCGGGAAGAAAAGTTCATCGTAGGCCTGGATCTCCAGCGGTTGTCGCGCCGAGGGCGCGGTTTCCTCCGGCAGCCCCAGCGTGTGGCGCAGGGCGTCTTCGGCCTCTTTGGTGACTTGCGTACCCGTATCACGCCCGAGCGGATAGATGTGCAGCGCAGCCTGCGGAATGCCATGATATTGCGCAACATTGGCGGCCAGCCCCTGCTGACTCGCGTCGGTCAGCAACAGGTCTGCCCCGTCCGCCAGCGAGGTGAGCGCCGTGCCCAGCCGGGGCCAGAGTCGTTTGAGATCCTCTGAGATCACCCACGCCATGAAGACGGGGTTCGGCGACTCCCCGTATTTGCGGGCGATATTCGCGTTCTGCTCTGCCTGATCCGGGCCGTGGGGGACCGCAGCAAGCCCCGCCGATTCGACGAAGCCCACATAGTTAGGCGGCACCGCCATGGTGACATCGTGACCCCGGCGCTGTAGCTCCCGACCGATGGTGGCGCACGGCTCGACATCACCCCGAGTTCCCAGGGTTGCCAGCACAAACTTCACCGTTGGACGCCTCCCGGGCAGCTGCATCCGACGACGCTTCGGAAGTATCGGACCGTCCGTTCGACCCCTTCTTCGAAGGAGACTCGGGGAACCCAGCCGAGCCTGGACTCGGCAAGGGTGATGTCCGGCCTGCGCTGCTTCGGGTCGTCCGGCGGCAACGGCTCGAAGACCGTCGCCGAGGGCGATCCGGTCACTTCCTTGATAATCCTGGCGGTTTCGAGGACGGTGAGTTCGGCTGGGCTGCCGAGGTTGACCGGCCCGGTGAACGAAACATCGCTCGCCGCCATTTTCACCAGCCCTTCGACGAGATCGTCGACATAACAAAAGGAACGCGTCTGGCTGCCGTCCCCGAAGACGGTGATCGGTTCTCCGCGCAGCGCCTGGACGATGAACGATGAGACGATGCGGCCGTCCTCCGGATCCATCCTGGGACCGTAGGTATTGAAGATGCGGACCACTTTGATCTGGACGCGGTGGCGACGGGCGTACTCGAGCATCAGCGTCTCCGCGACCCGCTTGCCTTCCTCATAGCAGGCTCGCACGCCGAAGCAGTTGGCGTTGCCCCAGTAGGTCTCGGCCTGCGGATGGATCGTGGGATCCCCGTAGACCTCGCTGGTGGAGGCCTGCAGAATCGTCGCCCCCTGCTCGCGCGCCAGTTCCAGGAGGTTGCGGGTGCCGACGTAGTTGGTCTCCAGGGTGAACAGGGGATCCCGCTGGTAGGCGCGCGGCGATGCGGGGCAGGCCAGGTTGAAGATGACGTCCAGCGGCCCCGACACGACCGTGTCCATCGGCCGGGTGATGTCGTGCTCGACGAAAGTGAAGCCCGGGTCCCCGTCCAGCTGCATGACGTTCTCGCGCCTGCCGGTACAGAAATTGTCGAGTCCGATGACTTCGGCGCCGTCGCGGCGCAGACGATCGCAGAGGTGGGACCCCAGGAACCCGGCGGCGCCCGCGACGAGGGCTCTCACTGCTTGTTCTCCTTAGTTCCGGGCCATCGAACACGACGTAGCTTCGCATGATCGACCCGACGTCCTGCAAGACGGCCGCTGGAACCGCCGTGAAGATGGGCCTCCGGTGTTTCTAGCCCCGCGGGGTCAGGACGACGATGGGGATGGGGCGCGACGTCTTCTTCTGGTATTCGTTGTACCGGTTTTGATTGTTTTTGTTGACGATCTGCCACAGCCGCGGGTAGTCGGGATCGTCGGGCAGCACCGGTCGTGCGGTGACGGCGAAACGTCTTGGGCCGACGTTGATTTCGACGTCGGGGTTGGCCTTCAGGTTGTGGTACCAGCCGGGGGCCTCGGGCGCACCGCCCTTGGAGGCGACCACAAGGTAGTTATCACCGTCGCGGGCGTAGGTCAGCGACGTCGTGCGTTGCTTACCGGTCTTGGCGCCGACGGTGTGCAGTAGCAGGCTCGGTACCCACAGTGTGCGGTGACCGATCCAGCCGTTCGTCTTCTGATAGACCGTGTTGTGCACCCGCAACACCTGCGGGAGCAGCTTCTCCGCGAGACTCATAGCTTCCAGTCTCACTCAGTGGTGTCCAGCGGCGCCAGTGCTGTCCGTGTAGCGGGGTCAGTGGTGATGCGGCGGTTGCTCGTCCCGGAGTCGACGCTCGTCCCAAGCCTCGCGGGCCTGTTCCTCGTCGGCGTACCGCTCCACGTCCTCGGGTGCGACGTGCACCCGCTTCGGCTTTGGTGTGGCCGGCCGTGGCCGTGAGGGTTCAGTGGGCATACGGCGATTGTCCCTCATTTGGGGACGAAGGTCAGGTCTCGGCTCGGGCGATGTTCTCGACCTGAAAGTTTTTGGCGTACGGCGGACTTCATAGTTTCTTGAGCCCCCGCAGAATTTGGAAAAATGGCGCGCTGGATGCCAGGCCTTTCCGGAAGGCCGGCTGCAGGTAGCTGAGGTTATTGACAACGAAATAGCGCACTCCGTGGTCACGCCACTGCGCAGCCTGATCGACGACCTGGTCGGGCGTCCCGGCCAGAAGCGCGTTTTTGAGCAGTGATACCGGGACGTTTTTGGTGTAGGACAACACGGTGTGCTCGTCCAACGTTTGCGGAACAAGATCTTGCGCACCGGTGAATTCACGTCCCAGCGGATGCTGTACGCCGTGGTTGGCCCACATCTGGCCCGGGATGATGAGCGCGAAGGCCTTCGCCGCGGCTGAGTTGAGGGCCTGCTCGACGTCGTCGGGGCTTCGTCCGGTGACGACGAACGCTGAGATTGCCGGCGTGATCGAACCGGGAGGCCGGCCGGCGTCGGACGCCGCTGTTCGCACTGCTTCCAGACCCGAGGCGTAGTCTTCGGGTCCGGCGATCAGCCCAGGGAACCAGGCGTCGGCGTAGCGGCCGGTGACCCGCAGCATCCGCGGTCCCTTGGCGGCGATCCAAATCTCGGGCCATTTGCCGCGGTACGGGGGCAGGTCGAATACTGCGTTACGCAAGGGAAAGTACGGCGACTCACGGGAGATGGGTTCGCCACCGGAGTTCCACAGCGCACGGATCGTGGCGACCGCCTCTTCAAAGCGCGCCACGGGTTTGGTCCAGTCCACCCCATAGGGCTCATTGCCCTCCCGCTCTCCCACACCGATGCCCAGAATGGCGCGGCCACGGCTGATCAAGTGCAACGTGGCGGCAGCCTGTGCGGTGACCGCGGGATGACGTCGATTGGTGTCCGTCACGCCAACACCAAGCCGTAGCCTTCCAAACCGCTTGCGGGAAGCAAGATGTCCCAGCATCGTCCACGGCTCGAGTTGAGCATCAACCTTTGGGATCAGTTTGGCGACTCCGAGGTAGCCCGGCGTGGCGATCGAGCGTGGAAACAGTGAATTCAGGTGGTCGGCCGCCCAGTACGAGTCGACACCGCTGGCCGCAGCCATTCGCAAGTTGGTCCGCGCGAGCATGGTCGGCGAATATCGAGAATTGAGCAGCTGACTGCTGATGCCGACTCGGATGTGGTTCATGAACGTCGCCTTTCGCAGGAGTCAAAGCAGTGCGACGCCGGTCGATGGTCGGCCAGGCTAACAGCCGTTGACGGGATGGGAAACTGCGTCGCTCACGTCGCCGAACTCAACGCGTTTTCCGACCTGCGTGATTACCATGATGCCGTTACTCTTGCATCATTCCGCAACCTAACTAACTTTCTTGGGATCGGGGGCTGATGACGGCGACGCTATCGGGTGCCGAAGAAGCAGCAGGTTGGGTGCGGCAAGGCGGGTGCCCCTTTGGGCGCGGTGGCGCGTACTCTGTGCCGGCCGCGCGAGACTCGCCGTTGCCGATCGGCGAGGTCGCGAGTCGGCGCGTCCCGACGCTCGCGACAACGATGAGGCGCGACGCCCAGCTTGCGCGGGCGTGCGCGCCGATGCTGGCAAAAGTACTCGCGCTCACCGCGGTCAGAAAGGTCCGCTCCAGGCTGGTCGGCAGCCAGGCCCCAGAGCACGTGCAGATCACCGAATTCGACCCGATGAGTCCCGAGATCGCCCGCGACCCATACCCGCACTATCGAAAGCTTTTGGCCGGCGAGCGGGTGCAGTACAACCCCAAGCGCGATGTCTACATCCTGAGCAGATATTCCGACGTCCGCGAGGCTGTGCGTAATCACGAGATGTTGTCCAGCGCTGAGGGAATCACGTTTTCCCGGGGTGCGCCGCCTTTCCTTCCCACGTCTGATCCGCCGGCGCACACGCGGATGCGCAAGCAGCTGGCGCCTGGAATGGCTCGCGGCGCATTGGAATCCTGGCGTCCGGTGGTCGACGAACTGGCCCGAGAGTTGGTCGGCGGTCTGAAGACACGCAGAACCGCGGACGTCGTCTCCCTGGTGGCAGCACCGATGCCGATGCGCACCATCACCAATGTTCTCGGCATTGCTGGACCGGACGAGGCCGCTTTCATCCGCTTGTCGAACCAGGCGGCTCGTATCACCGACGTCAACCTGTCGGTTTCGGGGCTGGGGTCGCTGATGCACGGCTTCACCGGATTTCGGCGATTGCGTGCCCTCTTCACACATATGCGCGATAACGGGCAGCTGGGGGAGTGCACCGTTCTCGGACGGCTCGCCGGACATGCCGACCGTGGCCGGCTCAGTGAGGACGAATTGTTCTTGTTCGCCGTGTTGCTGGTGGTTGCGGGCCACGAGACCACTGCGAATATGATCAGCACCTTGTTCTTGACGCTGGCCGAATATCCAGACCAGCTCAGGCTCCTTGCGCAGCGACCAGAGCTGATCCCGTCCGCTATTGAGGAGCAACTTCGCTACCTGGCTCCGGTCCAAAACGTCTGCCGTACAACCCGTGTCGACTACCCCGTCGGAAGCGCCGTCATACCGGCAGGCTCCCGTGTGCTGCTGCTGTGGGGTGCAGCGAATCGAGACCCGCGTCAATACGATGATCCGGATGTCTTTCGTGCCGACCGTAACCCGGCCGGTCATCTCGCATTCGGCTCCGGCATACACTCCTGTCCTGGGACCCATTTGGCGCGGATGGAGGGCCAGGCGGTCCTGCGCGAGATCGTCAACAACCTCGATCGGATAGACGTGGTCGAGCCGCCGACGTGGACGACAAACGCCAACCTTCGCGGCCTGGTCCGGTTGCGTGTAGCCGTTACGCCCCGCGCGGCCGCGTAGAGCTCGTCCACGAGCGATGAAGAACCCCCACATGACATCTCGATTCTCCTGGTGGCACGAGTGGGCCGCGCCGGTGTGGATTGGTTGCAATTTCTCGGCGTGGGCGCGCCTGCTGATCCGTAACCGTTTCGCCGTGCACTGGAGCCGTTGGCACTACGCCGCCCTTTTTACGCTGGTCAGCGTGGTCAACTCCGGTTTGGGGTTGTTGCAGAAGATCTTGTTCGACAGGCGAGTGGCCGAAACGGTGATCGCCGAGCCGCCGATCTTCATCATCGGGCACTGGCGTACCGGCACCACATTGCTGCACGAACTGCTGGTGCTCGACGAGCGCTACATCGGTCCGACGGGTTTCGAATGCGTTGCGCCGCAGCATTTTCTGTTGACCGAGCGGTTGGCGCCGCTGGCGGGATTCATGGTGTCGAAGCATCGGCCCATGGACAACATGGATTCGAGTCTGTACCACCCGCAGGAAGACGAATTCGTATGGATCATGCAGGGGCAGCCGTCGCCGTATCTGACGCTGGCGTTCCCGAACCGCCCGCCTGAGCATGAGCGGTACCTTGATTTGGAGCAGTTATCGCCGCGAGAACTCGAGGCCTGGAAACGGCTCCTGTTCCAGTTTGTTCAGCGGTTGTTCTTCCGTCACCGCAAGACCGTCGTCCTCAAGAACCCGAACCACAGCTTCCGGATCAAGGTCCTCCTCGAGATCTTTCCGGAAGCGAAGTTCATCCACATCGTCCGGGACCCATACGTCGTCTATCCATCCAGCATTCATCTGCTGAAGTCGTTGTCGCGGGTGCACAGCCTGCAGCGACCTACCTTCGAGGGCTTGGACGAGAGAGTTTTCGCGACCTACGTCGACCTTTATCGCAAAGTGGACGAAGGGCGAAAACTTGTTGACCCGGCCCGCTTTTACGAGTTGCGCTATGAGGATCTGGTCGCTGATCCCGAAGGGCAGTTGCTTCGCCTGTACGAGCATTTGGGGTTGGGTCGCTTCGAGCAATACCGGCCGCGCCTGCGCCAGTACCTTGCCGACCATGTGGACTATAAGACGAACAGCTACCACCTGACTCCCGAGCAGCGCAAAGTCGTCACCGAGCGCTTGGGCGAAGTCATTGACCGCTACGGTTACCGTTCGGCTTGCGCGTCAGAGCCGAGCTCATAACGGCGGGGCGTAGTACGCGGTCGACGGATTACGCCCTGGTTTTCTCGAGCTTGCCGCCCACCAACGGGATTTTGACCTCCACCCTCAGGGCCGACAGGCTGCCGCGCCGTCCGGCACGGTGGGCCAGCTCGGCGTTGACGCATCACCGGTGGTTTGACAAGCCATCGCTGGCTAAACGTCGTAGTACAGCGCGTACTCGTATGGTGTCGGTCGCAGGTTGATCGGGGCGATCTCGTACTCGCGCTTGTAGCTGATCCAGGTCTGGATCAGGTCGGGGGTGAACACGCCGCCTTCGGTGAGGTACTCGCTGTCCTCCTCCAGGCGGTCGATGACCGCGGACAGTTGGGTCGGAGCCTGGGGAATCTCCGCTGCCTCTTCGGGAGAAAGCTCGTAGAGGTCCTTATCCACCGGGGGTGGTGGCTCGATCTTGTGCTTGATGCCGTCCAGCCCCGCCATCAGCATCGCGGCGAACGAAAGGTAGGGGTTGCCCGACGAGTCCGGGCACCGGAACTCCAGCCGCTTGGCCTTCGGGTTGGTGCCGGTGATCGGGATACGCACGCAAGCAGAGCGGTTGCGCTGGCTGTAGACGAGGTTGACCGGGGCCTCGAATCCGGGGACCAGGCGCTTGTAGGAGTTCACCGTGGGGTTGGTGAACGCCAGCAACGAAGGAGCGTGATACAGCAAACCACCGATGTAGTGCCGGGCGGTGTCCGAGAGGCCCGCATAGCCATCCTCGTCGTACAGCAGCGGAACGCCGTCCCGCCACAGCGACTGATGGCAATGCATCCCAGAACCGTTGTCGCCGAACAGCGGCTTGGGCATGAACGTCACGGTCTTGCCGGCCTGCCACGCTGTCTGCTTGACGATGTACTTGTACATCTGGTGGTCGTCGGCGGCGTGCAGCAAGGTATTGAACTTGTAGTTGATCTCGGCCTGCCCACCACTGCCCACCTCGTGGTGGCCCTTCTCGAGGTAAAAGCCGGCGTTGGTCAGGTGCGTGAGCATCTCGTCGCGCAGATCGACATAGTGGTCGGTGGGGGCGACCGGGAAGTACCCGCCCTTCGGGCGGACCTTGTAGCCGAGATTGGGGCTGCCGTCGGACTCCGTCTCCTCACCGGTCTTCCACCATCCGGACGTCGCGTCCACCTTGTAGAAGGACGTGTCCGTGCGCGAGTCGAAGCTCACCGAGTCGAAGATGTAGAACTCGGCTTCCGGCCCGAAGTAGGCGGCGTCCGCGATACCGGAGCTGATCAGGTAGTTCTCGGCCTTGCGGGCGACATTTCGTGGGTCGCGCGAGTACAACTCAAGCGTGAACGGGTCATGCACGAAGAAGTTCACGATCAGCGTTTTCGCCGTGCGGAAGGGGTCGATCGTCGCGGTCTCCGGATCGGGAAGCAACAGCATGTCCGACTCGTGAATCGACTGGAACCCGCGAATCGAGGAGCCGTCGAAGGCCAAGCCATCCTCGAACACGTTCTCGTCGAAGGCGTAGATCGGAATCGTGAAGTGCTGCATGGTTCCCGGCAGATCGCAGAAGCGGACATCGACATACTCGATGTGCTCGTCCATGGCGAGTTTGAAGATATCGTCGGGCGTCTTTTCGGGCACGGGATGCTCCTTTGCTCGGTAATCCGGGGGCCGGCACCACACCCGGGAGAACTCGCCTGTGTCAAGGTTTTTCACACCGGTGGCAGTTGCGCGAGAGTTTTCTACGCCTTCACGATTTCGTCCGCGTGACGATCTCAAGTCGAATATGTTGCTTACCAACGGTGTTGACGTCGTTGGTGCGGATTCCTCGGGTGGCGCTTTCCCCGGCGGTGGCCGATAGTCATAGGCATCGAGCGCACCCGCGTGTCAGCAGGGCAGGAGTGACTATGTTGACCACCATCCTACGAGAAGTCCCTGTCCCCGCTGCGGACGCGAAGGACGAGGCCTTTCATCGGGAAATCATCGTCAGCGGCGACGACGCGCTGTCCAAGACGATCGGTGAGGAACTACGCGGCGCCGGTGCTCGGATCATCAAGATCAGCACCGCCGCCGACCTACTCGGGGCGGGCGTGCATCGCGCTCGCGCCGTCGTCTGCGCCGGACCCAATGACGCCGTCAATCTCGAGATCGCCTTGCTGGCACGGGAATACAGCCCGAATGTACGAGTGGTGGCGCGCCTGGCCAACGATGTGCTGCGCGAAGCCGTCACCTCCGTCAACGGCCCGGGTGCCATCCTGGACGTCGCCGACCTCGCGACGCCGTCGCTCGTCGAGGCGGTGCTCTCGCGCAATACCCATCAGTTCGACGCGGCCGGGATCGAATTCGTTGTGTGGGGATCCGAGGCACCGTACAACGCGACGCTGCGCGAGATCTACGCCGACCTGGCACCGGTAGCCGTTGTGCACGGCAAGAACTCACCGTCGCCTGGCGTGGTGGTGCCGTGTCCGGGACGCGACCTGCCGGTCTACGTCGGCGACTGGACCTCGATGATCGGCGTCAAGGAAGAGTTGGAAGCTCGCGGAATCACCCTTCCTCCCACGACCGCGACGCGCTCACACCAATCCCGGGTGCGGCGCGCGATCGACGCCGCACGTGCCATGCGCGACGACGTCAACCCGATGGTGTTCCCCGCGTTGGCGTTCACGCTGCTGCTCATGCTGGGCTCGACAACCCTGGTCCGCTTCACCTACCAGAACCCCCGAATGTCGTGGATCGACGCCCTGTACTTCACCTCGGAAACCATCACAACCGTCGGGTATGGCGATTTCAGCTTCGCCCAGCAATCCCCTTGGCTGCGAGTTTTCGCCGTCGGGTTGATGTTCGGCGGCGTCATCGTCACTGCGGTCCTGGTGGCGTTCCTTGCCGACCTGCTGCTGTCGCGCCGCTTCATTCAACTCGCCGGACGCCGGCGGGCACGCCATATGCGCGATCACGTCGTCGTCGTCGGACTGGGTTCGGTCGGCATCCGGGTCGTGCGGGAGCTGACCACCGCGGGATGCGACGTTCTGGTCATCGAGCAGGACGAGAACAACCGTTTCCTGCCGACCGTGGCCGAACTCGACGTGCCGGTGATCTTTGGAGACCCGACCATGCGCCAAACGCTGGAATCGGCGCGAGTCGATCGCGCCCGCGGGGTAGCGGTCGCGACACAGAGCGACATGCAGAACATCGAGACCGGGATCGTCCTGCTGGAAATCCTGGGGCCCGAGACGAAAGTGCCACTGGTGCTCAGGGTTCAGGGCCGCGCCCTGGGCGCCGCGGTGCATCGCCGGTTCGGCTTCGAGAACGTGCGGTCCATCGTCGATCTGGCCGCCCCATGGTTCATCGGCGCGGCGATGGGCCTGCAGGTGCTGGGGACGTTTTGGGTGGGGCAGCGCTCCTTCATGGTCGGCGCAATGCTGGTGGCGGCGGGCAGCGAGCTGGACGGACTGCGCATGGTCAACCTGTCCACCCAGACGCGCGTCATCGCGATCACTCGGCCGGAAGGACCGGTCAGCCTGCGCCCCCGCCGCGACGCTCGCCTTAGAGCTGGGGACACCGCCTATCTCATCGGCCCGTACCGCGAGCTGATCGCCACGCTGCGCAAGGGCCAGCCCCCGCCGCAGACAGCGATCAACGGCGAGCGCGCGGCGGCGCTGGCCGCGGCGCGTTCCCCGCACCGGAAGCCTGTGCGCCGTCCACGATGGGCGCAGGATACCGACCTCTGACGAACGCGGGTAAGCCGTCGGGCGTGGGGTACCTCGTCTCACCAAGTACCGCCTGCGCGGCTACCCCACGCCCGACGGCGGATCAGAGGATGTAGAGCATCTCCTGGTATGTGGGGAGCGGCCACAAGTCGTCGGCCACAACGCTTTCCAGCGTGTCCGCAGCGGTGCGCACCGCCGCCATCGCCGGCAACAGCGACTGCTGTGCGTGTTCGGCCTCGGCGAGTGCCGTCTCCGCCGAGTGATCGGCCAGCGCCGTCTTCAGCGTCGCCAGCGCATCGGTGAGATCGGCCAGCGGAGCCGAAACCGCTTCCAGCGCAGTCATGTTCGCCTCAACGCCGGCCTTCTTCAAGGTCGCGGCGTTCTGCGCGAGTTCGGTCTGGTAGCGAATGGCGGCCGGCAGGATGATGGTCGTGCCGATCTCGAATGCAAGCTTCGCCTCGACGCCGATGGTCAGCGCGTACTGTTCCAGGCGGACCTCGTAGCGGCTCTGCAGTTCGCGTTCGTTGAAAACCCCGTATTTCTCGAAGAGTTCGACCGACTCCGGCTTGATCAGCTCGGGAATCGCGTCCAGCGTGGTCTTGAGGTTCGGCAGACCCCGCTCTGCCGCCTCAAGCTGCCACTTCTCGCTGTAGCCGTCGCCGTTGTAGACCACCGCGCCGTGCTCGGTGATGACGTCGGTGAGCAGCTTCTGCACCGCCTGGTCGAAGTCCTCGCCGTCGGCGACGGCCTCCTCCAAAGTCGTCGCCATGTAGTCGAACGAGTCGGCCATGATCGTGTTGAGCACGATTATCGGCACGGCCACCGTCTGCCCGGAACCCGGCGCGCGGAACTCGAACCGGTTACCGGTGAACGCGAACGGACTGGTCCGGTTGCGGTCGCCCGCGTCGGTCGGCAACGGGGGCAGCGTGTCGACGCCAATGATCATGGTGCCCTTGCCCTTTGACGACGTCGCCGCGCCCTTGGCGATTTGCTCGAACACGTCGGCGAGCTGCTCGCCGAGGAAGATCGAGATGATCGCCGGCGGCGCCTCGTTGGCGCCGAGGCGGTGGTCGTTGGTGGCGGAGGCCACCGAGACCCGCAGCAGTCCGGCGAATTTGTGCACGGCGCGGATCACCGCGGCGCAGAACACCAGGAACTGTGCGTTCTCGTGCGGAGTGTCGCCGGGCACCAGCAACGAGCCCAGCTCGGAGTTTCCCACCGAGAAGTTGACGTGCTTGCCCGATCCGTTGACGCCGGCGAACGGCTTCTCGTGGAACAGGCATTCCATCCCGTGCTTCTTGGCGATCGTCCTGAAGATCGTCATCAGCAGCTGCTGGTGGTCCGACGCGATGTTGGCCCGTTCGAACATCGGCGCTATCTCGAACTGACCCGGGGCCACCTCGTTGTGCCGCGTTTTGGCGGGGATTCCGAGTTTGAACAGCTCGCGCTCGGTGTCCATCATGAAGCCGAGGACGCGTTCGGGCACCGCACCGAAGTAGTGATCGTCGAACTCCTGGCCCTTGGGCGGCTTCGCGCCGAACACCGTGCGACCGGCGTTGACCAGGTCGGGTCGAGCCAGGAAGAAGTGACGGTCGACCAGGAAGTACTCCTGCTCTGGCCCGCAGAACGAGACGACGTGGTTGAGGTCCGTGTGGCCGAACAGCTTCAGGATTCGCTCGGCGTGGATGCCCATGGCCTGCTGGCTGCGCAGCAACGGCGTCTTGTAGTCCAGCGCCTCGCCGGTCATCGAGACGAAAACCGTTGGGATGCAGAGCGTGTTGCCGTTCGGGTTCTCCAGGACGTAGGCCGGGCTGGTCACGTCCCAGCCGGTGTATCCGCGCGCCTCGAAGGTGCTCCGCAATCCGCCCGACGGGAAGCTGGAGGCGTCGGGCTCACCCTGGATGAGCGTCTTGCCGGCGAACTCGGCTAGCGTCTGCCCGTCGGAAACGGGCTCCAAGAAACTGTCGTGCTTTTCGGCGGTCAAACCGGTCATCGGGTAGAACACGTGGGCGTAATGGGTGGCGCCCTTCTCCAGCGCCCAGTCCTTCATGGCCACCGCGACCGTATCGGCGACCGCGGGATCCAGTTTGGCGCCCTTCTCGATGGTCGCCACCACGGACTTGTACACCGACTTGGGCAGCCGTGCCTGCATTTCGGCCTTGGTGAAGACGTTGGAGCCGAAGACTTCACCGGGAGTCTCACCTGTCACGAAGCTGACGGCCGGGGGAACGTATGCCACGACTTTGTTGATCGCCTGTAGACGGACGGCGTTTCCGCTCAATTTGGGTTCCTATCGCTGAGGGGTCCGCGGCTTGCGCTTTCGGAAGACGGACGGCCCCACGATAGGGGGATTCGATGGCGGATTTATTGCGCGCACGTCAAAGGTAGTGACTCAACGGTTTCGAACGTGAGACGGCTTCCCGGACTCGCTCATGAGACTGAGGGCGCAGTTTTGCACAGCGGTGGGCGCGGCTTCGCCGACTGCGCTGGCATCGCGCACCTGCACCCTCGGGCTCATAACGGCGGAGCGTAATACGCGGTCGACGTATTACGTCTTAACTGTTCTCGATGATCCACGTGGTGGTGAAGCGCAGCATCTCGGGGATGCCCTTGGACAAATCGGATCCGATGGTTTTCTCCAGCTTGCCGCCCACCAACGGGATTTTGACCTCCACCCTCAGGGCTGAGTGCAGTTGTGAACCGCCGTCATCCGTCGGCGAAAGCCGGCTGTCCGCATGGCCCGACCCCAACCCGCCGGACGCCGAGACACTGACGTGCCCGCGGACCTGTCGGTCGCCGTCCGGTCGCCATGTCTCGGTTTGCACGATCTTCACGTCACTGGTGACGAATTTGGCCACCAGCCCGGGCAGGAGTTGACGGCCCAGATGCTGGGTGGTGCGCACCGTCACCGTGCCGTCGGCGTCGGTCACCAGCGAATCCAACGTGGCGTCGGCGGAGCCGGCCGCGATGCGGGCCAGCCAATAGTCCTCGCGACCGAACGCGGCATGTATTTGCTCAACGGTGGCGGACGACTCGGTCGAGACGTCGAATGAGCGAGACATATCCGCCCATTCTTGCAGAGGCCCGGCTCACGGCCGCTCAAAGTGCTGGTAGTCGACGGGCGACGTCCAATCGCCGCCCCACCGCCACCCCCGGTCGGTGAAGACGCGCACCGCGCGGTCCCCGTCGTGTAAGAGCCCAGGGTCGCTGCGGCCGCGGTCCAGATACTCCGCCGAGTTGTGCGGTTGGAAGGTGCCGTCGGCGTAGACGCACGGGTTGAGACGCGGATTCAGATCGATGGCCCGACCGTAGGCGTGTTGCGACCAGTGCTCGCTGCCCGGAATGCCTCGGCAGTTGAACGCCGACGTGTTGTTGTCCTGCATCGAGGGCTCATCGTCGGCGGCCGGATAGCGGTCGGCGGGACGGATCTTCTCGATGGGGAAGCCCAGCCGGTAGAGCTGCGCGAAAATCGCGATGACCTCCGGGACCAGGTCTTGGTGCACGATCAGTTCGCCGCGGTGGTTCTGGCCGTCGAAACCGATGTGGTCCACTTCGACTCGTCGTAGCCGCGCGGGGTCCACCGGACAGCCCGGCCGCCAGCTCGCACCGAGCTCCGCGGCGGTGACCGGTCGAACGTTGCCGCCGGCAGGCGCGGTCGGCGGGCCGGCCGCCGGCGCGGAGGTGGGCGACGGCACCGCCGCAGAGGGAGGTGGCGTGGCGCTGCATTGCGTCAACGTGATCCCGGCAGCCAACGTGCCCGCCAGCACGGCAACCGACCGCCTGACGGAGGCCAATCGGGGCTGGGTCCTCACCGCTTGCTCCATCACGACAGGACCGTCGCGACCAGATGTCGCGAGGCAGGTCCGGTTCAACGGTACTGCAAATCACTCCTAATCTGGTGCGTAGCAGTCGCTTTGCGCCGAAAACACAGTCATGGTGGATGCCGCCAGGCCGTCGACTTACGCTTTCCATATGCCGGTAGTCAGTAGCAGGTGGAAGTTCTGGCCACCCTCGCTACGCAAGACGGTCGTGGTCGCAATTGTGTTGCTCGCCCTCATCGCGGCTTTCCCGTGGGTCCTTACCGCCCATACCCCGGTGGCCGACCGCCAGCAACCCGCGCAGCGACCCGCACCGCAGCACACGCAGGCGCCCGCTGCGGCTCCCGCATTCGACTTCGCGGCCGTCTCCAAGCTGATGAACGATGCGATCGCGGCGGATGGGCTGCCGGGCGGCGTGGTGGTGGTCGGGCACGGCGGCGAGGTCGTCTTCCACCAGGCCTATGGGTCGCGCAAGCTCGCGGGCGAACCGGGGCTGGATGGATCACCCGCACCCGCGGAGCCGATGACCGAGGACACGATCTTCGACATGGCGTCATTGACGAAGTGCCTCGCAACGGCGGTGGCCATCATGCAGCTTTACGAGCAGGGCAAGGTCGCCTTCGACGATCCGGTGCAGAAGTATCTGCCCGACTTCAACGCGACGAACGATCCGCGGCGGGCACAGGTCACGGTTCGCATGTTGCTGACCAACACTTCGGGGGAGGGCATCGACGTCAGCCTTCAAGACCCGTGGGGGCTGGGTGCCCCCGACAAAGCGGAAGGGATTCGTCGCGCGCTCACCACGCCGTTGCAGTCGGGCCCGGGTGAGCTTTTCCGGTACTCCGACATCAACTACATCCTGCTGGGCGCGCTGCTGGAGAAGATCTCGGGCGAGGCTGAAGACGTCTACGTCCAACGCAATGTGTTTGCGCCGCTTGGCCTGGGAGACACCCGGTATCTTCCGGTGGCCAAAGCGTGCGGCCCGCACCTGGTGCGAGGGGCTGCGGTTGCCTGGGCCCCCGCGCCCACCGGAGGTGAGCCGACGGCGTGCCCCGCGGGGACATGGAGCACCAGCCTGCTGCCGCGCATCGCGCCGACGGCGCGTGATGAGGAAAGCAGAGACGACCCCGGTAAGAATCCGGATTTCTTTGCGCTGCTTCGTGGCACGGTGCATGACCCGACGGCGCGCCGGATGGGCGGAGTGGCCGGCAACGCCGGATTGTTCTCGACGGGGCACGATGTCGGCGTCTTTGCGCAGGCGCTGCTCGACCGCCTGGCCGGTCGCCCGAGTGAGTTTCCGTTGCGGCCAGAGACCCTCGAGCTGATGACGACTCCGCAGCAGCCCGGCCATACCGCCGAACAAGTGGCAGCGGCGAATCGTGCCGCGCGACAGGCTCGCACGCCGACCTATCCGGCGATCGCGGGGCAGAGCCTGTTTGGTTACGGCTGGGACATCGACACGGCGTTCTCCAGGCCGCGCGGGACGGTCTTTCCGGTAGGCAGCTTCGGCAACACCGGCTTCACCGGAACCACGCTGTGGATGGACCCGGGTTCGGATACTTACGTGATTCTGCTGTCGAATTCGATCCACCTGCGCGGCAGCCCGCCGATCTCGCACCTCAGGGGAGAGGTGGCCACCGCGGCCGCACAGGCCTTGCACCTCTATGGGGCCGCGCCGCCGAACCCCGCGCCTGCGCCACGGAAAACCCGTTAGCCGCCTGTCATTTCACGCAGGGAATGCCGTCGGCGGTCATGCGCGAGAGATTGGTCACGGCAGGTTCCTGGCCACCGACGCCGGTGGCGGGCACCGTGGTGACCGGCGCCGCGGCCGTGGTTGCCGTCGATTCCGAGGTGGCATTGCGGTGGCGGTCGAACCGGGAGAAATCGGTCCCGACGGTCAGCCGCACCGTGTTGTTGGCGATGGCCTCTGATGCGGTCGCCGTTATGTCGTACTGGTCGGCGAGCTCGGCGGCGGCCACCTTTGCGCCGGCCCCATAGGCGATGCTGCTCGTCTCGGTGGTGGCGTCGGCCGTGCTGACCTTGCCTTCGCTGAATTGCCCAGTTGCCAAGAGCATCTGGATGGTTGCGGCCTCGCCTTGCCGGCCCGATGCGTTGACGACGTCGAGCGCGACGCTGCCGGGGTTGCCCTGCGCGTCGCTGTCCGGTTGCGCCGCCGTGGTGGCGCTGCTGGTGGGTGTCGTCGACGAGTCGGCACCCACCAGGTTGTGCACGATGGAACGGATGGTCGGTATGTCGATGAAGTTCACATAGGCGCCGTTCGAGATTTCGCCGAAGCCGGCGACCGGCAGCGTGTACAGCGCCACTGCTCTATTGGGGAATTCCAACGCATTACGAACGAAATCGTCGAAGTCGAAACCGGCGTCGACGGCGACGTTCTGTTTGGCGACGTCCAGCAGCGCGTGCAGCTTGGTTGGGTCCGACAACGTTCCGCCACGGCGCATCGCACTCACCACCGAGACGATGAAGGCCTGCTGGCGCCGGCTTCGATCAAGGTCGGTGAATGCCGCGTCGTTGGGGTCGCGGCGTTGCCGAACGAAGGCCAACGCCTGAGCTGCGTTGATCTGTTGCACGCCTTGGTGAAAGTCCGCACCGGAGTAGTAGCGGTCCGAAGTGTCCGCGCTGAGGCAGACCGTGATTGGCTCGACCACGCGCGCGATCTGGAAGAACCCGGCCAGCGTCACTTCGATGAAGTGATCGATCGGGATTTGCAGAAGACTCTTGACGGTGCTGATTTCGGCTTTGCGGCCCGCCTCCCGCGCCGCCTGTTCTTTGGCGGTAGCGTCTTGTCCCTGAAGTGCGGTCGTATTCGGCTGCGAGCCGGCCGAGCCGTGGCCGGCCATCACGCGCTGGTAGGCGTAGCTGTAAGCCTCTTTGATCTTGCCGCGGCAATCCGAGGTCGGACATCCGGCAAGGTCGACATAGTCGTCGCGGGGGATCGAGATCGCCGTGGCCGGACCGCCGCCGGCGGGCAGGTGGACCACGATGAGCGCGTCGGAGTCGCCGTCGGCCGAATCCTCGTTGCCCGCGTGCAGCGCGTCATAGATGTCGGGCGGCAGTGGCTGTCCGTGCTGGTCACGGCGGCTATCCAGGCCCATGACCAGGATGTTCTGGTCGCTTCCGGTCGATGCGGGTTCACCGGCCAACGCCTCGGACTTGGTGATGCCCGCCGACGCGCTGCGGTAGGCGTGCCAGGCGATGCCGATGACGGCGACCACCACGAGCGATATCAACGCGGCCAGCATCTTGGCACCGGCCACCATCCTGTGGTTGCGGTGCAGGCGATTCCGGGGCCCGGGTGTCGGCGAATCCGCATCCTGCTCGCCGGACGGGTCCGCTCGACGCGTCATGACAGAACTGAGAATAGCCGGGTAGCGGTACTTCAAACCGGGGACCGCCCGAACGCACTGTTTGCTGGCGGACGCTCGCTACGACTCCGGCTCAATTTCCAACAGCCGCAGGGGATGCAGGCCGTCGACATTGCCGACGAACGGCGGGTGGATGCTGTAGCCGATCATCCGGCGGATGTCATCGGACACTCCTCGTGCGATGTCGCGCGATATCGACAAGGTGTAGGCCTCCATCGGCCGCAGCCATGGTTGGCAGTATTGGGCGGTGACGGCGAGGCGCTCGCGGTCGGTGTTGTTGGCGCCCCCGCCGTGCCACAGGGTGCCCACGAACAAGACGCACGACCCCGCGGGCATCGCGACGGGCAGGGCGTGATCGTCGGGCTGCGGCCGGCGCTTGCCCCAGCGGTGGCTGCCCGGGTAGACCACGGTGGCGCCGTTGTCGGCGGTGAAGTCGTCGATCGCCCAGATCGTCGCTGCCGCCAACGGTTCTCGCGGCCGCGGAATCGGGTAGAAGCCGTCATCATGGTGCGCCAGCTGCGCGGCCTCGCGGGGCTGAATGTTGATGGCCTGCAACGCCGAAAGCAGATAGTTGGGCATCAGCAGCCGATCGAGCACCGCGAGCACCCGGGGGTGGTCGACAAGCCGATCGCAGACCCGGGTCCTGCTCAACACGCTGTAAATGCGCTGGGTGCGCAGTCCCTCGAAAGAGTTGCGTCCGGTGTGTCCCAGCCGGGGCCGCACCACCTCCCGGATCTGTGAGCACTGCTCGGCGGTGAGCAGGTTTTCCCAGACGATGTAGCCGTCGCGATCGAGTGCCGCCATGTCGGCCTCGACGATCGCGCTGTCCACCGAACTCCCACCGGTCGGCGTCCGCTTGTACCGCTGCGCCAGGTCGCCCCGCAGATCCTCCAGCGTGGTGACGGATTCGTCGTCGATGCTCATCGGTGCTCGTCCTTAGTCCACTGGCACTTCTGCCCACCCTAGGCCGAGTTCGCGTCAACCCACACCCGAATCGCCGACCGGTCCACCCCGCAGGCCGGTGATGAACCGCTGCACGCTGCGGGTCAGCGACCGCGGGACATGGTCGGGATCCATCAGGTCGTTCTCGGCCAGCGGGCCCGCCTCGTTGGCGACGGTGCGCTCGGTGAAGGGCCGCAACGTCTTGCCGTCACCGCGAAGTGCCTCGATCGCCCTCAAGACCGACCGGTGTTCGCCGATCGCCGTTTCGAACTCGCCCACCGCGACACCGAGGTGTTCTGCCACCAATTCGCTTCGCGCCGTGGTGATTTCGCGGCGCAGGTCATCGTGTTCGGAGTTGGCCGGCTGCGCCTCGATGGCCACATCGCACTCGCTGTCGAACCCCATCGAGCGGTTGTTGAAATTCGAGGAGCCGATACGCAGCAGCCGATCGTCGACCACCAGCACCTTCGAGTGGACGTAGATCGGCGTACCGCCGTCGGTCACCGGCCAATAGACGCCCAGCCGGCCATGAGTGTCGGCGTCCCACAGCAGTTGGATGAGGAGATGGCGTGCACTGTCCATCGTTCCGCGCTCGAGTGGGTTGTTGCCCCTGCGGGCCAGCACGATGACGATCTCTGGGCCGTCGTCGTCGCGCAGGCGCGCGGCCAGCGCTTCGGCAATGGTTCGGGACGCCAGGTATTGGTTCTCCACATAAACGGTGTCACGCGCAGCCGCGATGGCGGCCAGGTTGAGCGCCTCCACCTCCCGGACCTCGGGGCGATCATCGAGCTGCGGCACGGTGCGTGCAATTCCCACGTCGACGTTGCGCAGACTCGGTTTGAGCTTGCTGGGCCAGGCACTGTGCCTGGCCTGCACCGGCGACAACGATTGGTTGGTCGCGGTCTGCCACCTGGCCAGGGCTTGCTCACCCAGGGCCGCTGCTGCCGCACCGTCGACGGCCAGGCCGACATCGTGTCGCGGCCCGTAGCTGCGCCCCGCCGTCCGGCGGTGACGGCCGTCATGCGCGTGCGCGCGGGTGTCCCATCGTTCCAGCGTCAGATCGATGCCGCCGCAGAACGCCACCACGTCGTCGACGACCACGATCTTCTGATGGTGCACGGAGCCGAGCGGGTGGGCGCCGTCGACGGCGAAATGCATTCGCCTGCTGCTGATCTGGTTCATCAGTGACACAGGGGTGAGGCCAAACCAGATGCCGTCGAAGGCCGGCAGCAGACGCAGATTCGACTTCAATAGGTAGATATCCAGACCCGGCCGCTTCCACAGCATCCAATAGAGGAAGGCGCCCAGCTGGTTCGGCCCGGGAAGTGTCTTCTCGCCCCGTTCGAACGCCACCCTGGAATCCAAATCCCAGCCGATCAGCATGATCCGATGGCGGGCGCGCAGCATCGCCGCCTTGACGTGCTTGAAGTAGTCGGCCGCGTCGATGATGGCGGCGAACCGGTCGGCCCGCGCCGTGCGCCAGCAGGTCTGGCCGGGAATCAGGAGTCGATCGTCGTGCACGCCGGGGCTCTCAACGAGGTCGCTGGGACAGCGCGGACATAGCCACTGTGTACCACATCAACGCCGGGTCCCAGGATTCGTACGGAACCGCCACCCGGCCGCCCCGACGTGGGCGTTTGCCGCGGCTATGCACAGCCGGAGGCGGTTGGCGGGACAGCGCCGCCGATCTATATGAGGATGAAGCGATGCGAATGCTGGTAGTGCTTGCGGGCGGCGCCGCCCTCATCGGTGCGGCCGCGCCCGCGTACGCCGATCCTGTCGCCACGTCCGGACCGGATGCGAGCTTCATCGCCGCGCTCAACCAGGCGGGCATCACCTATCGGGATCCGGCTGCCGCCGTCGGGGTGGGCAAGAGGGCGTGCCAACTGATGGACGAGGGCAGTCCCCAGGTCGAGGTCATCAAGAGCGTGTCCTCGAGCAATCCGGGGTTCACGGTGGACGGCGCGGCGCAGTTCACCATGATCGCGGCCAGTGCGTACTGTCCGCAGCACCTGGGGCAACACGTCACTGCGACACCGCCGGCGCCGGCGCCGCAGTCATCGCCGGTCATCGATCTTCCGCCCCTCACGCCGGGCGCCGCCTAGCGGTCGGCCCGGCCCCAGTCACGTTGTAAGGCAACGGGATTCGCCCGGTCTCGGATTATGCCGCGGCCTCCAGGGTGAGCAGGATGCGTTTGGCCTGCACGCCCCCGAGGTAGCCACCGATCGCGCCGTCGCTGCGCACCACGCGGTGGCAGGGCACCACCACGGGTAGTGGGTTGGTGGCACAGGCACTGCCGACCGCGCGAACCGCGTTGGGATTGCCGGCCAGTCTGGCGACCGCCGCATAACTCGCGGTGTGTCCATACCCGATCTCGGGCAGGTGGCGAAGCACCGTGCCGCGGAATCCGGCCGTCAGGCGCCAGTCCAGCGGCACACTGAACGCCCGGCGCCGCCGGCGAAGTACTCGTCGAGTTGCCTTGCGACCGCGTCGAGACGGCCGGGCGCGAGCAGGATGCGTGGGCTGATCCGGTCGGCGAGGCTCTGCAGGACGGTGTCGTGTCCCTCGCTGGCGTAGGCGACGCGGACCAGGCCGAGTTCGGTGGCGGCGATGAGCAACGCGCCGACCGGGCTGTCAACCACGCGGTAGGCGACGTCCAGCAACCCCTCCGCGGTGAGCTGCGCCAGGTCGCGGGTCAATTCGCGTTCGTTGCTCATCGGTGTTCTCCTGTCCCGGTGGTGCCGGCGGCGACGCCGGGGTATGTGACCGACTTGCGGATGGAATGCTGCGCGATCGGACGGTTTGCTCCTAGGCTCTCAGAGCATGTCCATCGACCGTTTCGGCCTTCTTGCGGGCACCATCCGACTTGCCTCCGGCGTTTCCTTCCTCGTCGATCCGCTACGCGCGAACAAGCTGTGGGGTGACCCGGATGAGCCGACGCCGACCGCGCAACTGTTGTTGCGGTCGATGGGTTATCGCGACGCCCTGATCGGTGGCCTGCTGGCGGCGGCGGCGCTGCGCGGTAAGAACACGCGCGGCTGGTTCCTGGCCTCCGCGGGCGCCGACGTGGCCGACCTGGTCGGCGGGATGAGCGTGCACGGCGAACTGAAGGCCTCGCAGCAGATCATCGGCCTGGGCGGTGCGGCGGTCGGCGTCGCCGCTGGGCTCTGGGGTGCGGTACGTCCGACCCGTCGCGCAACCCGGGCGGTAACCGCAGAACCAGCGCCCTGAGCTAGTCGGTCGAGTAACCAGCCGGAACCAGCCCACCCTGACAGGCGAGCGGTGATGCTGTTGACTGTGCATCATGGGATTCGGTGTGCTGACATTTGTTACCGACGACGGCATTGGCCCGGTGGATTTGGGCAAGGCGCTCGAGCAGCGCGGTTTTGACTCGCTCTTTCTCGCCGAGCATTCGCACATCCCGGTCGACGCGAAGACCCCGTATCCCAGCGGTGGCCCCATCCCGCCGAAGTACTACCGCACGCTCGATCCGTTCGTGGCGCTGACCGCCGCGGCGGTCGCCACGGAACGGCTCATCGTGGGCACCGGGATCGCGCTGGTTTCCCAGCGGGATCCGATCCACACGGCCAAAGAGGTGGCGTCGCTGGATCTGGTGTCGCAGGGGCGTTTTCGTTTCGGTGTGGGTGTCGGCTGGTTGCGCGAGGAGATTGCCAACCACGGCGTGAATCCCGCGGTTCGGGGACGCGTCGTCGATGAGCGGCTGGACGCGATCATCGAGATCTGGACGCACGAAAAGGCGGAATACCACGGCGAATTCGTGAACCTCGATCCCATCTACAGTTGGCCCAAGCCGGTCCAGAAGCCTTACCCGCCGCTCTACCTCGGCGGAGGACCGGCCGGCTTCAAACGCATCGCCCGGCTGAAGGCCGGCTGGCTGTCGATGACGTCGTCCGCGCAAGAATTGTCGGCTCCGCTCGAGCAGCTGCGGGACGTTGCCGGCCGGGACGTGCCGGTGATCCACTTCCACGGCGGCGAGCCGACGGCGAAAGAACTCGAGGCTTACCGCGATCTGGGATTGGAACACCTGCTGGTGGACCTGCCGACGGAGCCACGCGATCAGACGCTACAACGCTTGGATGCGTTGCAGGCCGAGCTCGCCAAGCTGTCGTAAGGTCAGGTACCGCAGAAGGTTTGATACTTGCCGAAGTCCTCGGGGGCGGGCGCGGCGTACCGCTCGAGGCCCGGCCGTTGCGCATAGGGCTCCGTCACCGCGGCGAGCAATTCGTCCAGCGGGCCGAGTTCGCCGGCCGTCGCGGCGGCGAGAGCCTCCTCGACCAGATGGTTCCGCGGAATGTAGATCGGATTGGTGCGGTCCATCGTGTCGGCCTCGGGACCCAAGGCCCGCCAACGCGTCAGCCACGCGTCGAAGCCGGCAAGGTCTGAGAACAATTCGCGGACGGGTTCAGCGTCGGACTTGGCATCTCCTCGTGCCGCGTGGCTGAGCCGGCGGAAGAACGAGGTGTAGTCGACGTGGTTCTGCTTGAGCAGCAAGAGCAGTTCCTCGGCCAGCACCGTCGCGAATTCATCGTCTATTCCGGCGGGTAAGCCGAGTTTGGCGCGCATGCCGGACGACCACACCGCGTCGTAGCGGGTTTGAAATATCCCGAACGACTGCTCCGCGAGCGCGATGGCCTCCTCGGTGTTCTCCGAGAGCAGCGGAAGTAGCGTCTCGGCGAAGCGCGCAAGGTTCCAGCCGGCGACGACCGGTTGGTTTCCGTAGGCATAGCGTCCCCAGAAGTCGATCGAACTGAAGACCGTGTCGGGGTCGTAGGCCTCCATGAAGGCGCAGGGCCCGTAGTCGATCGTTTCACCCGAGATCGTCGTGTTGTCGGTGTTCATCACGCCGTGCACGAATCCGATCAACATCCATTGCGCGATCAGCGCGGCCTGGACGGCGACCACCGCTTCGAACAAGGCGAGGTATGGGTTCTCCGCCTCTGCGGCCGCGGGGTGGTGGCGGGCGATCGCGTGGTCGGCGAGGCGCCGTAGCAGGTCCTCGTTGCCGGTGGATGCGGCGAACTGAAAGCTGCCCACCCGCAGATGGCTGCCTGCCACCCGGGTGAGCACGGCACCGGGCAGTGTTTCCTCGCGATGGACCGGGCGCCCGGTGCCCACCACGGCCAGCGACCGCGTCGTCGGTACGCCCAGGGCGTTCATAGCCTCGCTGATGATGAATTCGCGCAGCATCGGCCCCACCGCGGCCAGCCCGTCACCGCCTCGGGCGAACGGCGTGGCCCCCGAACCCTTGAGGTGGACATCGCGCAGCCGCCCGTCGGCGTCGACCAGTTCGCCGAGCAGCAGCGCGCGCCCATCGCCCAGACGCGGGACGAAACCGCCGAACTGGTGCCCGGCATAGGCCTGGGCCACCGGAGTGGCACCGCTGGGCACCAGGTTGCCGACCAGGAAGCGCAGCCCCTCGGGGCCGCGCAGCCATGCGGCGTCTAGGCCGAGCTCCTCGGCCAGCGGCTCGTTGAGCGCCAACAGCCGCAACTCGGGGAAAGTCTCGGCCTGCCAGCGCACCGCCATTTCCGGCAACTCGCGGAAGAACCGGTCTTGCAGAGCAATGGTGATCTGCGGGGCAACGCTCATCTCATCGAGCCTACGGAAACTCGCGGTCGCGTCGGGTGTGCTATCCGAGGGCTTTGCCGATGAGGTCGCGGGCGCGGTCGAGCATGGACGCGAACGGCCCGAGCGCGAAGTTCAGCTTCGCCGATTCCACCCCGGGATGTGGGCGCGTCGGAGCGATGGCCTCAGCCGCGCGCACCGCCGCCCCCATTCGCTTGAGGTCGTCGGTGTCTACTTCGCGCTCCAGCACCGGGAATTCTTCGGCCTCCTCCTGCCGAGCGTGCTCGAGCACGGCTTCGCGCAGCTTGGTCAGTTCGTCGATGAACTGCTGAGAGGTGATGTCGAGCTTTTCGATCGTCGACAGCAACTCCTTTGCCTCGTGTTCTTCTTGCAGGCGGGCGTCGACGATCGCGTCACCGGCGTCGTCCTCCCGCCGCACGCGCGGATGTACCACCATTTCCTCGGCGGTCTCGTGGACGGCCAGCAATTGGCGCAGCGCCGCAAACGGCTCTTCACGGGCTTTCGGGTCGGTGGCGTGCAGCACCTGGTCGAACATGTCCTCGATGAGGTTGTGCTGTGCTTTCAGGAACGCGACGACTTCGTCGGGTGACTGAATAATCATCTCGGCCATCGCCGGTACCTCCTGTGATGGGAGAGTGGAAAACGCACGTTGGGCTGTGTGCGGCTTGTCGAGGCATACCCGCTGCACAAATGGCCAAACGGCGCCTCGGTGGTCGCGACGCTCCGCGGCGCCCGGTCATCGGATCAGGATCCGTTGCGGCACAACGTGTTCGTAGCTCTGGGTCGACCACCCAGCCAGATCCCCGTCAGCTGCGCCGACGGGGATCTGGTGGTGAGGCGGGGCGGGTTAGACGCCGCGGTCCCGAGTGGTCGCGTGCCCGACGCCAGTGCCGGCGGCGGCGTCCTTGCGGCGCATCAATCCGGCGAGTCCGCCCAGGCCCAGGAGTCCAACCAGGCCCCACAGCCCGGTCTTGTCGTTGTGCTGGTCATTGTTGTTGTCTGCCAACGTCGTTGTGGTCGGCGACGGCGCGGGAGCCCCCGGACCGGCGGCATTGGCGACACCTGCCCCGCCGAACAGCAGTGCTCCGGCGGTTGAAACGATTGCAATGGTCCTACGCATTTTTTCTCCTGATGAGTTTGCCCGGTCGAGCCCGGTTGGCTGATCGACGCGCATTTCGGGACCAGGGTGCTCTAGCCTCCGCGGGAAGCGACGCACGACCGATGGCCGCAACGTAGCGTGGGAGACCTACCCCGGCCGGCGACGCCGAAACCTGATGCCGTGGGCTTTTTCGTTTGCTGGCCGCCGCGGCGGGCCGATCCGCCACTGATTTCTCACCCGTCGGGCTACGGTTAAGGGACCGCAAGTCCAGGAACACACCGACGAGAAGACGACAGATCATCCGATATGTACGAGCAGGTCAATAGCAGCGCGCCGGAGTCCGACGACGTCGTCGGCTTCCGCATCGACCCCGTTCTGGCCCGAAGCTGGCTACTGGTGAACGGTGCACACGACGACCGGTTCCAGTCCGCCGCGCAATCGCGCGCTGACATCGTCGTCCTCGACATCGAGGACGCCGTCGCGCCCAAGGACAAGCACACCGCCCGCGATAACGTGGTGCGTTGGTTGAACGCCGGCAACACGGACTGGGTCCGCATCAATGGCTTCGGCACCCCGTGGTGGGCGGACGACCTCGCCGCGTTGGCCGCCACGCCGGTCGGCGGGGTGATGCTGGCGATGGTCGAATCGGTGGATCACGTCACCGAGACCGCCAAGCGGCTGCCCGACGTGCCCATTGTGGCCCTGGTCGAAACGGCCCGTGGCCTGGAGCGCATCACCGAGATCGCTGCGACCAAGGGCACCTTTCGGCTGGCCTTCGGCATCGGCGATTTCCGCCGTGACACCGGTTTCGGGGAAGACCCGGGCACCCTGGCCTACGCCCGGTCCCGGTTCACGATCGCCGCCAAGGCGGCCAGCCTGCCCAGTGCCATCGACGGACCCACGATCGGCTCCAACGCCTTGAAGCTGATCGAGGCCACCGCCGTTTCCGTGGAATTCGGGATGACCGGCAAGATCTGCCTGACACCGGACCAATGCGGCGTGGTGAACGAGGGACTGTCGCCCTCACACGACGAAATCTCTTGGGCTAAAGAATTTTTCGCAGAGTTTGAGCGTGACGGAGGAGAGATCCGCAACGGTTCCGACCTGCCGCGCATCGCGCGGGCAACCAAGATTCTCGAGCTCGCCCGCGCATACGGGATCGAACCCTCGGAGTTCGACGTCGAAGAGCGGGATCATTCGCCCGCGCCGTCGGACACCTATCACTACTGAGTCTTAGGCCGCATGTCGCGCGAGTGCGACACCGACGCGGATTTCGAGCTTGCTCATGGTGATCGCCGGCGCGCGCGGTGGGGCCATGGATCGGTAGGTTCTGCCGGTTGGCGTGGTGAAAAGCGCTGTATGCGTGTGCATTTCGTCGACGCTAGTGGTTACCCTCCACCCCGCGTTTTCCTTGACGTAGTTGCAACTCTCGCACAATCCGAGGCCGTTCTCCGCGGTTGTCGAGCCGCCGTCGACCCACGGCCGCGCGTGGTCGCGGTGCCTGATCGGCGCATCGCAGTAGGGGGTACGGCACCGTTGATCACGTAGTGCGATGAACGCTGCCAAACCCCGCGGGAACAATCGTGCCTGTGACTCCATCGCCACCAGGGCGCCGGCGCGGGGATGCGTGTAGAGCCTGCGCAGGGTGGCTCGTGAACGTGGGTCGGTCACGGCATTGGCGACCATGTTGCGGGCGACCGCCGCGGGGATGGGACCGTAGCCGCAGATGTCGGCCGGAACATCGTCGCCGCCGAGCAGTGTTTCGTCGGACAGCACCAGATTGACCGCTACCGGGGAGGGGACCGTCGCACACCGGCCGGTGACTCTTTCCACCAAAGTGTCCGCCATGAGCTGGCCGCGCGACCGCCCGTCGCCGCAGGTGTCTGCCTCGCGACGCAACGCCGCATATACCGAAACCCCCTGGGCCACCGGCAATAACGCGGTGAGGTACGTCATCGTGTCGGGCGCCGGCCGAATGGTCACCGTGCGGTCGTTCTCGGCCTTTGCCGCCCGCTCGACGACGGCATGTGGATCGAGCCGGTAGGCTATCGCCCTCGCGGCCGCGGCCACTTGAGCGTCGCCCATGCCGTTCAGGCTCGTCGGAGCGGCACACATTTCCGCGTCCAGGGTGCGGCGGTCCTCGACGTCGAGGCATGCGCTCTCGCGCACGATCAGTGTGGCCCGCCACTCCGACAACACTCCACATTCCAGCGCCGCCAGCGTGTGCGGCATCTCGTGTACCAAGGCCTTGGCGAAGCCCAGATGCCGGCCGCCCCGCGCCGGTGCATCGCGACGCGCCAGAGCGACCTCGGCGGCCACACCCCGACCGCGCCGCGCGGCGGGCACCCCGTGGGCCGCTTCTTTGGCTCGGCGCGCCGCGTCCAGGGCGGCCGCCGCGCGAGCCTGGCCCGCGGCGGCCGCGGACTTGACCGTCTCCAGCTCCGCGATGCGCTCTATCAGCGCCGATTCGTCGGCTTCTGGGTCGATGGCGACCAAGAATTCGAACATATGTTCGACTATACCCTGTTCGCGGGCCCCTGGCTAGCCTGGTGCTGTGAGCGCCAAGGATCTCCGCGAGTGGTACCACCACGATGCGGACCGGTTCGACGAATTCGCGGCACGCTACAAGCGCGAGCTGCGCGACGGCAGCGCCCTCGACGAACTGCGCAAACTCGCCAGAAGCGGTTCCGTCACGCTGGTAACCGCGACCCGCGACCTGGACATCAGCCAGGCGGCCGTCCTGGCCGAACTACTCAAAGGCTCGTCCCATTGACATGACAGACCCGGAACCCATCCTGCCGCGGGAACTGACCGATCTTCCCGAGGCCGTCCTCGGCGTCCCGGCGCCGCCTATCCCGGAATTGCCCGCGCCGTACGGCCTGCGTGTTGCCGACCCGGACGCCGACGCCCAGATGATCTCGGAGTGGATGAGCCGGCCGCATCTGGTGCAGGCCTGGGAGTCCAACTGGCCGGTGGCGCGGTGGCATCGCTACCTGCGGGCGCAACTGGAAGGCGACTTTTCTCGCCCGCTCATCGCCACGCTGGACGGGGTCGACCGTGGATACATCGAATTGTACAGGGCCGCAAGGGATTCCATTGCTCGACGGTATGAGAATGATCCCCACGATCTGGGTTTGCACGTCGCGGTCGCCGATTTGGACTACATCGAACGCGGGCATGTCAGTCACCTGCTGCCGTATCTGGTTCTCAGCATCCTCACCCTCGATCCGCTTTGCCGCCGCATCATGTTCGATCCCGATCACCGCAACGCGTTGGCGCGCAAGTTCTGTGAGCGCAGCGGCTGCGCATTCCTCGGCGAGCATGACATGTCGAATCGGCGGATGGCTTTGTATGCGCTGCCGCGCACGCCCGAAGACGTTCCCCGTCAGCGCGACTCCTGAGCCCTCGCGCCCGTCAAAGCTGCTGTGCGAGCAGCTGTCCGATGCATGCCGCCGCTTCGCCGAGCAGGATGCTCACGACGATGTTGGCCAGTGCGGCGCGCAGTCGGCGTTCCTCGCCGAGCCGCTGCGTCTCGAGCATCCAGGTCGAGAACGTGGTGTAGGCGCCGACGAAACCGGTGCCGGCCAGCAGCGCCATTTCCCTGTCCAGTACCAGGCCGCCGAGAAAACCCAAAAGCGCTGCGCCGCTGACGTTCACGATGAGCGTACCGAACGGAAATGCTCGGGATACCCGGCGCGCCACGGTGCGGTCGACGACGAAACGCAGCACCGATCCGACGCCGCCGAGGAGCATGACGCCGACCCAGACCAGAGCCGTCGTCGCCGTGGTCGCGGTCACCGGCGCACCCGGACGCGGCGCACCAACTTGGTGGCAAGGTGGACGGCCAGCAGGCCCAGCACGATGCTGGTGACGGTGTAGGACACGGCCAGCACCCAGTGGCCGTGTTCGACCATCTTCAGCGTCTCGACCTGCATCGTGGAGAAAGTGGTTAAGCCGCCGCACAATCCGGTGCCGAGCAGTGGCCGTCGATAGCTCGAGGTCGGTAACCGCTCCAGCAGTCGGGTGGTGAAGTAACCCACCAGGAATGCCCCCACGATGTTGACCGTGAAAGTGGGCCACGGCCAACTCGCCGGGTCGCCGCCCGCCAGGGTGCTCAGGGCGGCACGGGCCAGCGAGCCGAGCGCCCCACCGGCAAACACCGCGGCCAATTCGCGAAAGTCCCGCTGAGCCACTGGGTCGATTCCCTTCGTTTGCCGCTGCGCTACGCAGCGTATGGCCGAAGTCCAGACCGCCGCAGCCCGGGGGGACGCGGACACGGGCAGAATTGGTAACCATGGTGGCCAACCCCCGCGCCGGTCAGCCGGCCCAGCCCGAAGACCTCGTCGATCTGCCCCACCTGGTGACGGCGTATTACTCGATTGCGCCCGACCCCGGTGACGTCGCCCAGCAGGTCGCCTTCGGCACGTCGGGGCACCGCGGGTCGGCGCTCAACGGGGCGTTCAACGAGGCGCACATCCTGGCGATCACCCAGGCCATCGTCGAGTACCGCACCGCGCACGGCATCACGGGACCGTTGTTCATCGGCCGGGACACGCACGGCCTGTCCGAGCCGGCCTGGGTGTCGGCGCTGGAGGTGTTGGCCGCCAACGACGTCGTCGCCATGATCGACAGCCACGACCGGTACACGCCGACGCCCGCGGTCAGCCACGCCATCCTCACCTACAACCGCGGCCGCACCGAGGCGCTGGCCGACGGAATCGTCGTGACACCGTCGCACAACCCGCCCGCGGACGGCGGCTTCAAATACAACCCTCCCAACGGCGGCCCGGCGGACACCGACGCCACCAACGCAATCGCCAAGCGCGCCAACGAGATCCTGCGCGACGGGTCGGGGGCCAAGCGCGTTCCGCTGGCCCGCGCCCTGCAGACCGTGCAGCGCCACGATTATTTGGGCAACTACGTCGACGACCTGCCCAGCGTGGTCGACATCGATGCCATTCGCGCGGCCGGGGTGCGCATCGGCGCCGACCCGCTCGGCGGGGCCAGTGTGGATTACTGGGGTGAGATCGCCCAGCGGCATCGCCTGGATCTGACCGTGGTCAACCCGCTGGTCGATGCGACGTGGCGGTTCATGACGCTCGACCACGACGGCAAGATCCGGATGGACTGCAGCTCGCCAGACGCGATGGCCTCATTGATCGCCAATCGCGACCGCTACCAGATCGCGACCGGCAACGACGCCGACTCCGACCGCCACGGCATCGTCACGCCCGATGCGGGACTGCTCAATCCGAACCACTACCTCGCGGTGGCCATCGAATACCTTTACACCCAACGCCCGTCGTGGCCGGGCGGCATCGCCGTCGGCAAGACCGCGGTCAGTTCGTCGATGATCGACCGGGTGGTCGCGGGCATCGGCCGCAAGCTGATCGAGGTGCCGGTCGGATTCAAGTGGTTCGTCGACGGCCTGATCGGCGGAACCATCGGCTTCGGCGGCGAAGAGTCGGCCGGGGCGTCGTTCCTGCGGCGGGACGGATCGGTGTGGACCACCGACAAGGACGGCATCATCCTGGCGCTGCTGGCCTCGGAGATTCTCGCGGTCACCGGATCGAGTCCGTCCCAGCGCTATCAACGGCTCACCGCCGAGTACGGCACGCCGTGCTACGCGAGGGTCGACGCGCCCGCCGACCGGGACCAAAAGGCCCGGCTGTCGAAGCTTTCGGCCGACCAGGTGACCGCGACGGAGTTGGCGGGGGAGCCGATCACCGCGAAGCTGACCGCGGCGTCGGGCAATGGCGCCCCATTGGGCGGATTGAAGGTGACGACGGCCAATGCGTGGTTTGCCGCACGTCCCTCGGGAACCGAGGACGTGTACAAGATTTATGCGGAATCCTTCAACGGGCCTGAGCATTTGGCGGAGGTGCAGGAAACCGCGCGCGAGGTAGTTAATAAAGTCATTGGGTGACCTTTTCCCTCCGTCTTGCCCGGTCGGGGGGGCGTGCGTCCCGATCTGGCCGGCTGCCGCGCGAAGTCTGGATTCTGAGCTGGGCGAATATCATGATCGCCCTGGGCTACGGTGTGATTTCGCCGGCGCTGCCAACCTTTGCACGGAGTTTCGGGGTGAGCATCAAGGCGGTGACATTCTTGGTCACCGTCTTTTCGTTGAGCCGGTTGTGTTTCGCACCGATCAGTGGACTGCTCACCGAGCGGTTGGGTGAGCGTCGGATCTATATCAGCGGTTTGCTGGTCGTGGCGGTGTCGACCGCCGCGTGCGCGTTTTCCCAGGCCTACTGGCAGTTAATGCTTTTCCGGATCTTCAGCGGCGTCGGGTCCACCATGTTTTATGTCTCGGCGCTGGGACTGATGATCCACATCAGCCCACCCGACGCGCGCGGGCGGATTGCGGGACTGTTCACCACCTCGTTCATGGTGGGGGCGGTCGGCGGTCCGGCGGTCGGCGGCCTGGCGGCGGGTTGGGGGCTGACGGCTCCGTTCGTCGTTTACGGCGTCGCCATGCTGGGGGTCGCGGTGGTGCTGTTCTACAGCCTGCGAAACTCGGCGCTGGCCGCGCCGCCGCCCCCAACGCGGTCCACGGTGACGCTGCGCGAGGCGCTGCGGGTGCGTGCGTACCGGTCGGCGCTGCTGTCCAATTTCGCGACCGGCTGGTCGGCCTTTGGCCTTCGGGTCGCATTGGTGCCGTTGTTCATCTCCGATGTCATGGGCCGGGGCATCGGCATCATCGGCGTGGTGCTCGCCGCCTTCGCGGGCGGCAACGCGCTGGCCGTCATCCCCAGTGGCTACCTGTCGGACCGGATGGGGCGGCGCACCTTGTTGATCGTCGGCCTGGTGACCTCCGGGGTGGCGACCGTCTGGCTGGGCTTCGTCTCGTCGCTGCCGGTGTTCATGGTGGCGGCGGCCGTGGTCGGAGCGATGACCGGGATCTACATGTCACCGCTGCAGGCCGCCGTCGCGGACATCCTCGGCAACGAGGCGCGCGCGGGCCTTCCGGTGGCGACGGTGCAGATGATGTCGGACTTGGGCGCCATCGTCGGGTCAATGGCGGTCGGCTGGACCGCCGAGCAGTTCAGCTACATGTGGGGCTTCGTCATCAGTGGGATCGTGCTGCTGGTCGCCGCCATCGGCTGGGTGGTGGCGCCGGAAACCCGGGCGGCGGCGGATCTGGACGCAGACCTACTGGCCTCCGAGTCGGACGTCGAGCCGGTATGAGCAGCAACTTTGATGGACGGTAACCGGTGGTGTAGCTTCGATGGGCACGACTTCTTGGGGCTATGGCGCAGCTGGTAGCGCACCACACTGGCAGTGTGGGGGTCAGGGGTTCGAGTCCCCTTAGCTCCACTCAGGTACCTGCGAATATGGCACGATCCGACGGTATGCCGTCGCGCAGCGAGCTCCCTCTATAGTTGCGCAACCACGCCCCTGCGCGGCTAGCCAGGGTCCTCGACACGATGGCGGCGACACCACGAAACCTCTCGGTGGCGGCATGCGAGCGCAGGCGGTTTCGGTCTCTCGACTCGTCGAGGATGGTGCACCCGTGGGGGCTTTACCTGGCCCGGCCCACAACCGGCAGGGCCGCCGTCGATCTCACCGGCGTTGCACCGACATACGAGCAGATTATCGAGACCCCCACTTGAGTGTCAGTCCGACCACGTCGACGAACACTGGCGGCTACTCATTGACGATGAGCATCGCCATAAGTCGGCGCCGAAATGATCCGGCCTCGCGCGCAGCAGCCTCTCAGTGTCGCGGGTCATCGTTTTCGGTCTGCGACGATAACCTTCCGTCACGTGGGCCGTGATCGCCTGGCTTCGAAGGGCGTTCGGGTGGACCGAGGACATTAGATAAAGGTGGTCGGTCGGCAGTCACACTGGTTGAGGAGGAAGCGGTGGATCGTCCGATTCCCGATGTGCCAGTGACCATCACGATCTTGGTGGTCTCGGTAGCTCTCGTCTTCACCGGGTGGGTGCCGGTGATCATGTATCGGTCTGCGACACGTCATGGCCGGTCGACCCGTGAGTCGCTGAGGCTGGCAGGTGCCCTTATGGCCGTATTCGCCGTTTGGTTCGCCGTGGCCGCGGGATTCTGCCAAGTGGAGGCTTTTCACGATGGTCCACACCGGCCACCATGGTTGGTCTACTTGTTCTTTGCGCTCGTCGGCATTGGACCCATTGTGGTGGCGCGCTGGTCGTCGCTGAATGAGCTGCTGGCCGACCGGCGAACGCTCGCCGAACTGCTCATCACACAGACCGCTCGTTGGTTGGGATGCGTGTTCTTGGTGTTGGAGGTCCGCGGTGAGCTTCCCGGCTTCTTCGCCTACCCAGCTGCCTTCGGCGACATCGCAGTCGGTGTCACTGCCTGCGTCGCCGTGATCGCCCTGATCTGGTCGACGTCGACCAGTATTCCCGTCGCCTGGTCGATGCTCGGTCTGCTCGATTTTGTCGGCGCGGTGGCAACCGGTTTCCTGGCATCCCAAGCTCTCGCCGTGGTGCATACCGACCCACCGACTTCGGTGTTCACCCAGTGGCCGATGGTCCTCTTCCCGGCCTACATGGTGCCCTTCTCGACCATCCTGCACATCACCACGATCCGCGTGCTGTTGGCAAACCGGAGAAACGCGGGCCAGCGGGTAGTCAACCATCAATGTCACAAATAACACCGTGGTTGAACTGCTTGGGCGTGGGCTGCTGGCCGCCCCGCCAACGCGGCCCCGTGTCGATCGAGACTACGTCGACGGTGACGGGCCGGCCGTCGTTGTCATCGCATCTATCGGCCAGACGGCCCACCGCTGCGGGCCGTTAGGCCGGAAATCTCCTACCGGACTCGCGTCGGGGTGTGGTTGTGGTTCGGTTTCGGCGCCGTCGTCAACCCGCTCTCTTTACGAATTCCCTTGTCCAGCAAGGTGGCCGGGGCAAACCTTTTTAGCAACGAGAGCCGGCGCGCCATTGGTCCGGCCGGATACCGCAGTTTTGGCGTGCGGCTGCTGGCCGCCTTGAGGACGACTTGTGCGACCACCGCGGGATCGTCGCCGGCATGCACCGCCTCGCTGAGGGCTTGCTGGACGTGCTCGCGGGTGGCCGCGTAGCTGTCGATCGGTGAGTCGGCATCAAGCGCGTTGGTGTCGAAGGAGGTGTTGGTGTAGGCGGGTTCGACGACCGAGACGCGCACGCCGAAGTCGCGGGTTTCGTGGTCGAGGGATTCCGAGTAACCCTCGACCGCGTACTTGGTGGCGGCGTATAACGCGGCGTAGGGCGCCGGCAGGAATCCCAGCACCGAGCTGATGTTGATGATCCGACCGCTGTTCTGCGCACGCAGATGAGGCAGCACCTCACGGGTCAGCCGCACCAACCCGAAGAAATTGGTGTCGAATATCTGCTGGGCCTGGGTTATCGAACTTTCCTCTGCGGCGCCGAGGACCCCGATGCCGGCGTTGTTGACCAGAACGTCGATGCGACCCGCGTGCTGGATCACCGTTGAGACGGCTCGAGTGACCGAAGCGTCGTCGGTGACATCAAGCTGAATCAATTCCACCCCGGGGATCGGCGCCGTCCTTTGCGGGTTGCGGCTGGTGCCGAAAACCTCAAAGCCCTTCGCCGCCAAGGCGCTCGCAACAGCCTGGCCGATTCCGGACGAGACGCCGGTAACCAATGCCACGGGCGACCCTTGTGTCATGTCCACTCCTGGTAAACCGTGTGGTGTACTTCTGTGGTGGCGACGCTACGCCTCCTCAAGCCCGATGTAAACCGTTCGGTATACTCGAATCATGGGTACGCAGCGTGCTGCGCAGCACACGAAAAACAAGGGCGGCCGTGGCGCGCGCCAGCGCATCCTGGACACCGCTGCCGAGCTGTTCTATCGGGAGGGCATCAACGCCACCGGCGTTGAACGACTGGCAACCCAATCGTCGGTATCCAAACGCACCCTCTACCAACACTTTCCGAGCAAGACAGCAGTAGTCGAGGAGTACCTGCGCAGCATCGAGCAACGTGTCGCCAATTCCATCCAATCGAGAGCGCACGCCGCCGGCCAAACGCCGCGCGAAAGACTACTGGCCCTTTTCGACATTCCCACGGTGGGTGATGCACCCATACGTGGCTGCCCGTTCCACAACGCGGCAGTCGAGGCAGCAGGAGCAATGGCCGGAGTTCAAAGCATCGTTCGTGCAAACAAGCGCAATTTCATCGACGGAGTTACCGAGCTGGCCACGCAGGCGGGCGTCGCCGACCCACGACTACTGGGTAGCCAGCTCGCCGTGCTCTACGAAGGTGCGGCCGCACTAGCCACGTCGCTAGACGACGCATCGCCATGGGCGCTGGCTCGCACGGCAGCTGAGACGCTGATCGACCAAGCGGGCGCCCAGTGACGCTCGAACCTTTGGGCATTCACGGTTACCTTGCCGGTCTTGCTAACTGGTAGCAGCCGACGAAGTTTCTCGCGAGCTGGCGCATGCTGAGTTGTGCGAGCAACCGCGAGGCTTATCGCTGAAGCGCATCGTGGTATCGCTCAAGATCCAGAACGCCGGAGGCAAGCTCGAGAGTCGGCGTCACGGTCAGCTGGTGTTCGACGGTGCCGCGGAGCGGCGGCGGGCTGAGTTTGGTGACAAAGCGGCAGTCATCGTGCGTCTCCTGCGCTACATTCTCGAACTCCTATCCAAGGGTGAAGCGATTACGGCGAATTGGATACGAAGGGCTAGGGGAATAGCCCAACGGGATCGCGTAATCGTGAGCGGTGCTCTAGGTGGCGAGATGGTCCAGTGCCGCAGCGGCGACCGGGGCACCGTGTTCTTGGACGAAGTGGCCTGCTTGCGGAAGCCGAAGCGGCTCAGGGCAGCCGCGGATGAGGCGTTGCATACGGGCCATGATCTCGGGGCCCAGGACGGGGTCGCGTTCACCGATGGCCATGAAGGTGGGCCCGTCCCAGCTGGTGTGCCAGAAGTCGGCAGCTCGGCGGCTGACCTCCACACCGGGCATGTCGGGTTTGGTCATGACCAGCAAGGGGAATCGGCGCACCCCACCCTTAAAGGTCTTGTCTGGGAAGGGCGCATCGTAGGCTGCGGCTTCCTCTTCGGTGAGGGTGGGCTCAGACCGGCGCAGGAGTCGTCCGACGGCCAGGTCGTCGGTGGAGGTGGCGTAGTCCCGCCACGCATCGAAGCCCGGGCCGAGTGGTTCGCCGACCGCCAGCGTCGTGTTCATGATGATCAGCCGGGTGATGCGCAGACGCATTTCCGTGTCGACCGGCAGGGTGAGCCCGAGAAGACCGCCCCAGTCTTGCACCACCAGCGTGATGTCGCGCAGGTCCAGCCGCGTGATCAGGTCGACGAGGCTGCGTCGATGGAACTCGAAGGTGTACGCCGCGTCGTTGACAGGCTTGTCGGAGCGGCCGAAGCCGAAGAAGTCGGGAGCGATGACGCGGCCACCAGCGGATTGGAACACCGGGATCATCTTGCGGTACAGGTAGCTCCAGGTGGGTTGACCGTGGAGGCACAAATAGGTGCGGGCAGCATCGCGGGGCCCTTCGTCGATGTAGGCCAGGCGCAATCCGGGCGACCCGGGTAGATCATCGACGTAGCGCGGTGGGTACCGGAAGTCCGGCAGACTGCCGAAGCGGTCATCGGGAGTGCGCAGAAAGTCCATGAACAGTCCTTGCTGTCGCGCCCGCGGGCCGTCGGGCTTCGTATCATGAATCAAGCTTCCGACTGAACCGTTCGCAACTGGCGTCACGACCGGCCGTTACCCACAATGCCGGACATCATCCGCTCAGTGCCCGCATTGTGTTGTCGCGTGCCGCGATCAGAGCTCATGTCACACGGTCAGCATGCTTCCCGAGTCGAGGTAGCGCTGATGCCACGACAGCGCCTCGCCCAGCAGGTGTGGGGTGTGGCGGGCGTTCGGCCGGGCCGCGAGTGCACGGTCGAAGTAATCGCGCAGCTGATCCCGGAACGACGGATGCGCACAATTCTCGATGATCCGCGGCGCCCGGTCCCGGGGAGCCAGCCCGCGCAGGTCGGCGAGGCCCTGCTCGGTCACGACGACGTCTACGTCGTGCTCGGTGTGGTCGACGTGACTGACCATCGGGACGATCGCCGAGATGGCACCACCCTTGGCCGTCGAGGGCGACAGGAAGAAGCTGCAGAACCCGTTGCGCGCGAAGTCCCCACTCCCGCCGATGCCGTTCATGATCGCACTGCCCATGATGTGGGTGGAGTTCACGTTGCCGTAGATGTCGGCCTCGATCATGCCGTTCATGGCCAGCACGCCGAGCCGGCGCACCACCTCCGGGTGGTTGGAGATCTCCTGACTGCGCAGCAGGATGCGGCCCTTGTAGTCGTCAATGCCGGCCATGAACCGGCGTATGCCGTCGCCGGACAGCCCGAATGACGTGGCCGACGCCGCCCGCAGCGTCCCGGAGTCGAGCAGGTCGAGCATGCCGTCCTGCAGCACCTCGGTGAACGCGACCAGGTCGGTGAACTCGCTGTCATCGAGTCCGGCCAGGACGGCGTTGGCGACGTTGCCGACGCCGGACTGGATCGGCAGCAGCCCCGGCGGCATCCGTCCAGCGCGGATCTCGTGGAGTAGGAAATCCACCAGGTGCCCGGCGATCGCCTGTGAGGTGTCGTCGGGGGGGCTGAACGGCGCGTTGCGGTCGGGGCTGTGCGTCTCGATTACGGCGACGACCTTGTCCTGGTCTACGTGCAGGTATGGCTCGCCGATGCGTTGCACTGCCTCGGTGAGCATGATCGGGCGGCGGTACGGCGGCAGCGCGGTGCCGTAGTAGATGTCATGGAAGCCCTCCAGCTCACGCGGCTGCCAGTGGTTGACCTCGAGGATGACCCGCTCGGCCTGGTCGAGCCAGGTCTTGTTGTTGCCCACCGAGGTGCTGGGCACCAGCAGCCCGTCCCCAAGTGCCGCGGTCACCTCCACGACCGCCACGTCGAGCTTGCCGTAGAAGCCGAACCACATGTGCTGCGCGGCGTGGCTCAAGTGGGCGTCGATGTAGCGGACCTCGCCGGCGTTGATCATGCCGCGCAGCGTGGGGTCGGAGTTGTACGGCAGCCGGGTCGAGATCCCGTGGGCAGCGGCGAGTACGCCGTCGGCGTCGGGTGCCGTCGACGCGCCGGTCCACAGCCCGACCTGGAACTGCCGTCCCTCGTCGTGGGCCCGGATCATGGTTGCGGCCAGCGCGGCGGGGACCGCCTTGGGATAGCCGGCGCCGGTGAACCCGCTGAAGCCCACGTTGTCGCCGTCGTGGATGTGCGCCACGGCCTCCTCGGCCGCGACCACCTTCGCGGCTAGTACAGGGCAACTGATGCGTGACATCGGCCCACCCGCAGCTCAGCTGGCCTCGCGGTTGAGGTTCTTGCCGCTGCCCGCGGGCGCCGCGATGGTCCGCGCCATCCCGCGCTCGACGGCTTCGGCGATCCTCGATCGCAATTCTGTGGGCGGAATGACCGCGTGCACTAAACCCACCCGGCGGGGCCGATCAAAGGCTCCGCCGTGACAGCGCGAGACCACACAGAACACGATCGATCCGTCGAAGTTCACTATGGCTCAGCCGATTTCGGCGCCGGCACGATGACCTCGTCTTCATTCCTGGGTTCATCCGGTGGATAGGGCGAGGCGACATGAAGCACAAAGTCGCGGGCCGTAGACCGCCTCGGGCCATTCATCATCGGACGTGAGATCGGCGACAGTCAAGGTTAGTGTGTCCTAGGCGGTGACACCGGCACACTCCAACACGTCTCGCACATCTCGACCGGGCGGGTGATGCGCCACACCCGACCCGATCGCCGGCTGGAATTCGGGCGACGCCGAAAAGCAGCGCCGCTCGTTTGCTGATTATCGATCGTTGCAGCTGGGTACCCGAGAGACCGTGCGTTTGCTCTACGTCGTCGCCGCGGTCGGCTTAGCCCTTGCGGTCCTGTTTATCGGGCCGGCGGTGATGACGGGGGCGTCCGCTCACGCTGACTACAGCGGCTATCGCAGCTGCGTGGGGAAGATGACCGAACCGGTGGCGGGGCGCGATCCGCAGAACCTGCAGCTCGTCGGCACCATCGAGCAGGACCTCGATTCCGGTGTTCCCCCTGCCGCCGAAGCGCAGAAAGTGGCGCAGATGGGGTTCGATCCCAGCTTTGCCAACGGTATTGTTCGGTGTGTGATTGAAGAGCGCCCATAGCGGAATACGACCGCGGCGCCAACGGATTGCGTTGAAGCGCAATAGTTTTGGAGACTCCCCGTTACGGAGCATGCGGCGGTTGAGGGACGCTTGCGCCGGCGCGACTTGAGACGACTTGAGACGACTTGAGACGCGCCATTTTGGGTACAGCATCCACAAGCCGATCGGAGCGCCCCGATCGGGCTGGCATCACCGCGCACGCGACGACGGCACCATGCGTACGACGAGGGACGGAGTTCTGCCATGCATCGCCCCGACACGATCATCGAGATTCATCGCGAACGTGTGCAGGATCAGACGGCCGAGATGTTCAGCGGCGACAAGTACACGCAGTCCGTCGACGGCACCGGCTACTCGGCCACGGCGACCCTCGACCTCACCCTGGATCGCGTGTGGTTCGTCCTCGACGCCCGCCAGCGGCTGTGGCAGGAGGAAGCCGACGGTGAGCTTCGCGACCCGCTGCGGCACTTCGCGATTGATCTGGTGATTTTCGATTCCAAGATCGTCATCGATTCGGTCACCTGCATCCCGTTGGTAGCGCTGCCACCGGCGACCATCACGATCCCCGATGGTCCGCGGGCCGGACAGTCGCGCGAGATCGCGTACAACGAGATTCCGCTGTTCGGGCGGTTGACAATCCACGATCAGCTCGAGCCGCACCGGATAGAGCCGGGCAAGCAGACGATCGCACTGAACTTCACATCCCAGGATGCTCCCGCGCTGGTGGCCGCCCCGTCGCGGGATCAGTACGCCGGGTGGCTGTTTGGTCCGCACGTCGAGCGGCGTGCGGGCGGCATCACCGTCTTCGCCGGACAGGATCCGCGCATCAGCTGGGAACTCGACTACGCCGAGGCGCACTGGATAACCCACAGCATCGCCGGTGAGCTGATGGTGAACCTGGAGAAACTGCAGCACCCCGGCCTTTCCGACGACGAAGCCAGAACGAGGGTGCTCGACTCGCTTGCCGCGCAAATCGCCGATGCGGTCCGCCCGCAACTCAAGGCTATGGGAGACAACGGGATTCAGTCCCTGTTACCCACGCCGGTGGACGTCGACGCCGAGGCCCGAGACGACAGCACGGTCAAGGAACTCGACGCCGTCGTGCAGCGCTTCGACGTCGGCCCACCGTCCAGGCAGGCCACCGAGGAATCCATGGTGGTGCAGCTTCGGACACTGCGGGAGTTGCCGCCCGGTGAGGAGCTACCCGCATCAGTCCTCGCCGAAAACCCCCGGGAGAGGGCCGCTTTGGCTGTCACCGGGTGGAGCATCCTGCGGCAGGTCCGCGACACCGTGATGAAAAGCTTCGATCTCGACGCGAGCGACTTCGACCCCGATGCGCCGTGCGCGCTGGCCGGGCCGAAGACCATCAACATCGGCGGACAGGAGCGCAGTCTCGATGCCCTCGACGCCGATATCGTGCCGCGCACCGGGGACGGCCGGTTGGTGGTCGACGGCACGGTGAGCGCCGAAACGAAGCTCTACGACTTCAAGGCCAATTTCAAGGTCACGTACGACATGGGTCTCGGCGACATCCCGCGCGACCCGAAGGGCAAGGAGTTGCTCCGCGACGATGTGGACAACATCGAGCTTCTCGAAGAGACGCTGAAGCTCGCCGGCCACAAGAAGCGCACCGGTAATCTCGGCGCCGAGGAATACGAGGCGGAAGTCAAGCGGATCAGCGAGCGATTCGAGCGGCTACCGCGGACCGTGGGGGTGCGACCGGCCCAGAACTCCGAGCCGGATGTGAACGCGGATTTCAGCCTGACCGCCGCGGGCAAAGTGGCCACGGCTGCGGGCGCGGCGGCAGTCGTGGGTCTGCTTGCACTACCGGTGACCTGGGTAGCGGGGGCCGCCGGGGTAGGAGCCGCGGGCGCGGGCGGATTGTTGACCCTCGCGATCGCGCAGTACATCACCACCGTGCTGACCATCGACTGGTTCGGCACCGGCATCGGTTCTCGTCAGGTCAAGAAATCACTGAATGACCACCCAGAGGGCACATCGCTTCCGCCGATCGGCATGCCGGTCGACCTGCAGCTCAACCGCCAGCGCCTCGCGGTGTACTTCCGTCCGGTGCCGGCGAAGTTGTGGATTGATTGCGTCGCGGCCCATGCGGGCGAAGGCGAGGCAGCCGAAGTCGACGGGATTCGGATGGTCGGCGGGCGATGGCCCACCGACGGCCACCCGTGGAGGCTGTCGCAGGATGATGCCGTGTTGTTCGTCGACTCCGACGAACTGCAGCTGTACGTCGGCCAGGGCGGCTCGGGGGGCGAGGCGTTACCCGTTGGCGTTGACATCGACGAAGGCGGACGGCGCCGCCTGCGGGTGCAGAGTGATCCCGACGCGTTGCGCCGGCTTCCGCAATGCTCTCTCGATGTCGTCGAGGCTCGGAATACAGCGAGCGAGACCAAGTCGGACGAGCCGGAGTTCGAGTCGAGCGACTAGTGGCGCGGCGCCGCCACCGATGTCAGCAGAGGGCGGCGGCCGAGAACCAGCCACCGGCCACAAGTGCGATGAGGAGCGCGGCGGTAGTTTGCCCCATCATCGCGGCAGCGATGACGCCCACGATCGCGCAGACGAATACGGTGACGGTCAGGATGGCGACGAGCAGACGGTGCGAATTGACCGCCGCGCCGGAACGTGGGGCGATGACGGCCTTTCTAGAACGATCCACGTCGACCATGAAATCTCCTTTGATGTGACGCCCGCAACATGCCATGCCCATATGTGGTATACATCACATTCTATCGCCGGATAGCCATTTCGGCGCCAAATCCGAGGACGTGGCCCGCGCGCCTCCGTGAGCACGGGCGCCCACGCCAAGCTCCGCGGCCGATTCGGCCAACGTTCCATAACGGTCACTTGGGCTGTCGGCTACGCGATCGGCCCTGTCGGACAACCCATGGGTGGGTTCGCGAAGCATCCCGCCCACGCTATTTGTCGCGCCACAGCCACGGACGAAACCCGGCCGAATCCAAATCACTTGCAGCCGGCCATGATTGACTGGAACAGTTGCAGGCCTGCGCACGGCCGAACATCGCGGCGAGACAAGGAAGTCGAGCTTTGCGGCGGATAGCCGGACGCGACCCGCAATCGCAGACGATTCGCCCGTTATCAGGCCGAGACCGCCGATTAGGTTTTCGCCTCGATGCGCATTACTCTTGCCCGCGGTTCGTTCGCGACTCAGGAAAGCAGCCATGTCTGTTCAGCCCGCTTTGCTGCGCCGTCAATCGGTGCGCAGCGCCCGCCGTCAGCGGGCCGTCGTTCCCCGCGTGAAGTGTCCGATGGTCGGCCAGTGCTTCGATGTCGAAATCGCTCGCGATACGGACGGATGGGCGATCCGGGTTCCCGAGATCGGCAGGACCACCCGCGCCAGCAGCCGGGCCACCGTGGAGCTGGCGGCACGCGAATGCATCGCGACCTGGACCGGCATCCCGATCGGGTACGTCGCCGTGTACGTCGCCAGCGAGACCGGCTAGTCAGCTAGCCGCCCGGCGCGATCGCGATCGATTTGGTCTCGAGGTAGCCGTCGAGCCCTTCCGGTCCGAGCTCGCGCCCGTAACCGCTCGCTTTGACGCCGCCGAACGGCGCAAACGGATCCATGGTGTAGCCCTGGTTGATGCCGAGGGTGCCGGTGTGGATCCGCGTGGCCAGCTCCAGGGCCCGGTCTGTGTCATTGCCCCACACCGACCCGGCCAGGCCGTAGTCCGAATCGTTGGCGATCTCGACGGCCTGCTCCTCGTCGCGGTAGGGGATGACCGTGATGACGGGACCGAAGATCTCTTCGCGTGCGATGCGCATGGTGTTGTCGGCCGCCGCGAACAGGGTGGGCCGGACGTACCAGCCCCGGTCGAGCCCGTCGGGCATGTCGGTTCCGCCCACGATCAATCGCGCCCCCTCCTGCTGGCCGACGTTGATGTAGTCGCACACCCGCTGCTGCTGGCGACGCGACACCAGGGGACCGAGCTGAGTCTCGGTGTCGCTGGGGTCGCCGACGCGAAGGCCGCTCATCTCGGCGGCGAGCGCGTCGACGTACTCGTCGTGGCGGGCTTGGGGGACCAGCACGCGCGTCAGCGCGTTGCAGATCTGCCCGCTGTTGGACAGGCTGGCCGATCGCACTCCGGCGGCGAGCTTGTCCGGCGCCGCGTCGTCGAGAACCAGCGCCGCCGACTTGCCGCCGAGTTCGAGGCTGACCTTGGTCAGGTTGGCCGCGCACGCCGCGGCGACGGCCCGGCCGGCGGTGGTGGAGCCGGTGAAGGACACCTTGTCCACCCCGCGGTGGGCGACGAGGTAGGCGCCGAGCGCGGCGTCGCCGGGAAGCACACTGACCACCCCGGGTGGCAGGCCGGCCTCGTCGAGCATCTCGCCCAAAAGCAGCGCATCCAATGGGCTTTCGGGTGCCGGCTTGACCAGCACGGCGCAGCCGCCCAGCAGCGCGGGCACCAGTTTGGTGACTATCAGGAACTGGGGCATGTTCCACGGCACGATCGCCGCGACGACGCCAACGGGCTCCTTGCGGACCAGCACGTCACTGCCGAAGTACCCGGGCCTGGTTTCCTCCCACTGATGCCGCTCGGCCAGATCGCAGAACGCGCGGATCATGAACGCGGGCAGGCCGACCTGCGCACGCTGGGCGAAACTGGTCGGGGCGCCGATCTCGGCGGTGATCGTCTCGGCCATCTCCGGGCGGCGTCGGTCGTAGATGTCGGCCAGGCGCCGGACGGCGGCGATCCGCTCCGACGGCTCACTGCGGCCCCAGGACGCCATGGCTGCGCGCGCGGCGGCGACCGCGGCATCGACGTCGTGGGGTGCGGCCGCATCGACCTCGGCGATGGGTTCCTCGGTATGTGGTGAGATGACTTGCACGACGTTGCGGTCCATCCGCGCCTCCCGAGGCCAATATCAACTACTTGCTATTGATGGGGTCGAGGATATACCGTCGGCCGTGACGGAGCTCTCAGGGATCGGTGAAACCGGTGCGCAGGTGGTTGTTTTCGCGCAGGCAGGCCTGCAGTGAGTGGCTGGGCGCCGAAGACATTGGTGAGATTGGATTGTTTAAGGAGCGATCATGGCTCGATTCCCCAAACCGCCGGAGGGCAGCTGGACCGAGCACTACCCCGAGCTGGGCACCGATCCGGTGTCGTACCAGGACTCCGTCAGCCCCGAGGTCTACCAGCTGGAACGCGAGGCCATCTTCAAACGTGCCTGGCTCAACGTCGGTCGCGTTGAACAGCTTCCGCGCAAGGGCAGTTATTTCACCCGGGAGCTGAAGGTCGTCAATACGTCGATCATTCTGGTGCGCACGACTTCTGGCGGCATCAAGGCCTACCACAACGTATGCCGGCACCGCGGCAACAAGCTGGTGTGGAACGACATGCCCCAGGACGAGACGCGCGGTGTGTGCCGCCAGTTCACGTGCAAATACCACGCCTGGCGCTACGACCTGGACGGCAACCTCACCTTCGTGCAGCAGGAGGAGGAGTTCTTCAACCTCGACAAGAGCCGTTACGGCCTGGTGCCGGTGCACTGCGACGTATGGGAAGGCTTCATCTTCGTCAACTTCGCCAAGAAACCCGACCAGTCCTTGCGAGAGTTCTTGGGGCCCATGGTCATTGGCCTGGAGGGCTACCCCTTCGACAAGATGACATCCCGCTGGTACTACCGCTCGGAGGTCAAGGCGAACTGGAAGCTCTACATGGACGCGTTCCAGGAGTTCTATCACGCACCCGTGTTGCACGCGAACCAGTCGCCGACCGCGTACTCGAAGGCGGCCGCCGAGGCGGGTTTTGAAGCCCCGCACTACCGGCTGGAGGGGCCGCACCGGCTGGTCAGCACCTCCGGGGTGCGGGCCTGGGAAATGGCCGACGAGATGCGCAAGCCGATCGAAGACATCTGCCAGAGCGGGCTCTTCGGCCCCTGGGACAAGCCTGACCTGGGACCGATGCCCGCCGGGCTCAACCCCGCGAAATGTGATCCGTGGGGCCTGGATTCGTTCCAGCTGTTCCCCAACTTCGTCATCCTGTTCTGGGGCCAGGGCTGGTATTTGACCTACCACTACTGGCCGACCTCCTACAACAGCCACCTCTTCGAAGGCACGCTGTACTTCCCGGCGCCGCGCACCCCGCGCGAGCGGGTGGCCCAGGAACTGGCGGCCGTGTCGTTCAAGGAATACGGGTTGCAGGACGCGAATACGCTGGAGGCGACGCAGACGATGCTCGAATCGCAAGTGATCGACGAGTTCTTGCTCTGCGATCAGGAGATCCTGATCCGTCACCTACACAAGGAGACCGCGGCCTGGATCGACGACTATCGCCAAACTTTGACGGCAGGAGTGTGACTACGATGCCGATGCTGCCGGCAGAGTTCGCCGACCTCGAACGGTTCGCGCAGTGGTGCCTGCCCAGCGAACCCGAACGCTATGCCAAGAGGCTGGCCAGCTCGATGACGGAAATGAAGGCCTTTTACGACGCAATCACCCCGCGGGCCGAAGAGGCTCTGGCGTTCTGCGACAAGTTTTCTCTCGACGACTTGCCCGACGACGTCCAGAATCTGATGCACCTGCTCTATTCGATGATCATGGTGTCGTTTCCGGTGGAATGCTGGAAACAGCCCCGCGTTCCGGACTCGGGCGCGTCGACGCTGGACTGCGTGTCCGAGCCCGCTCCATGACCGATGTGACCGTGTTGCGCGCGGCACGATGGGCCGACGTCGTGACCGGCCAGATCCACCGGCCGGCCGAAGTGGTGATCGACGGCGAACGCATCACTGCGATCAATCCCCAAGAGCCGCTTCCGGATTCGGCCACCATCATCGACCTCGGTGACGTGACGCTGCTGCCGGGCCTGATGGACATGGAACTCAACCTGCTCATCGGTGGGCCCGGAGGCCCCGAGGGTCTACCGGCGCCCATGCACGGCGTGCAGGACGACCCCGCATATCGAACGCTGCGCGGCGCGGTCAACGCGCGCACCACCCTGGAGGCCGGGTTCACCACGGTGCGCAACCTCGGCCTGATGGTCAAAACCGGGGGATATCTGCTCGACGTGGCGCTGCAGCGCGCCATCGATCAGGGCTGGCACATCGGGCCCCGCATCTATCCCGCCGGACACGCGGTCACCCCGTACGGCGGACATCTGGACCCGACCGTGTTCCAGCGGTTGGCACCCGGGGTCATGCCGCTGTCGGTGGCCGAGGGCATCGCCAACGGGGTGCCCGACGTGATCGCCTGCGTGCGTTATCAGATTCGCCACGGCGCCAAGCTGATCAAGGTCTCCGCTTCGGGTGGGGTGATGTCGCACAGCACCGCGCCCGGTGCACAGCAGTACTCCGACGCCGAGTTCGCCGCCATCGCCGACGAAGCCCACCGGGCCGGAGTCCGGGTGGCCGCACACGCTGTCGGAGACAGCGCAATACAAGCGTGCATTCGCGCCGGGATCGACTGCATCGAACACGGCTTCCTGGCCACGGACGAAACGATCCAGATGATGGTCGACCACGGCACGTTCCTGGTCTCCACCACGTATCTGACAGACGCGATGGCCATCGACCGCATCGCGCCGGAGCTGCGCAAGAAAGCGCTCGAGGTGTTCCCGCGAGCAAAGTCGATGCTGCCCAAGGCGATTGATGCCGGCGTGCGGATCGCGTGTGGTACCGACGCGCCGGCTATCCCGCATGGCCAGAACGCCAAGGAACTCGGCGCGCTGGTGCAACGCGGCATGACTCCCGCGCAGGCGATCCGGGCGGCCACCGTGGTGGCCGCCGAGCTGATCGAGGCGGACGACGAGTTGGGCAGGCTGGCCCCGGGCTACCTGGCCGACATCATCGCCGTCCCCGGCGACCCCTTCGACGACATCGCCGCGACCCTCGACGTCCGCTTCGTCATGAAGAACGGGCAGATCTACAAAGCCCCCGCGGCGTGATGGAGGCGGACATGGAACTCACCGACAATATCCTGTGGCTGCTCAAGCAGGCCTTCTACTACTCGCTGACCACCATCAACGAGGCGATGCGCGAACACGGTGTGAGCACCGCCCAGATCGGTGTGCTGCGCCAATTGACCAACGAACCCGGCTTGTCCGGCGCCGAATTGGCGCGGCGCCTGCTGATCAGCCCGCAGGGGGTCCAGCTCGCGCTCACCGCGCTGGAACGCCGCGGCCTGGTGGAAAGGAAGCGGGACCCCCAGCACGCCCGCATCCTGCAGGCCTACCTGACCGCTGAGGGCCGCAAGGTCGCCGAAACGGTGGTCAACGACGCCATCGCCGCTCACCAGGAGGTGTTCGGAGTGCTCACCGAGCAAGAGCAGCGGACCCTGCGGGAATTGCTGGGCCGCGTGGTCGAAAAGGGTACCGGCCATGAGCTGTTCAACGACCACGTCGACGGCTGACTTCGCCACCGCGGCGTGTTCGGGCAACGGCGTGCGGCACGTGTATCTAGTACTTGAGATTAATCGCAAGTAGTTGATACTCTGGCCGGGATGGGTGAAAATCACACCGCCACGAACGTCGGCTCGGCGACGCTGACCGACGCCGGGTCCGGCGGCGTCGACGTCGCCGCGTTGCCGGATGGCTTTGTGCCGCTGCGGATCAAGCGTGTAGTGCCCGAAACCCGCGACGCCGTGTCGATCGTTCTCGACGTCCCGCCGGGAAGCGCCGAACGGTTCGGCTACCAAGCCGGGCAGTTCCTGACGCTGCTTGTCACCGTCGATGGGCGCGAGCACCGGCGGTGCTACTCGATGTCGTCTTCTCCCGCTGTGGGCGAGGACCTGCAGATCACCGTCAAACGCGACCGCGACGGCGTGGTGTCGAACTGGCTCAACGACACGGCCTCGCCCGGCGACCTGCTGCCCGCCCTGCCGCCGCAGGGCCGCTTCGTGTTGCACAGCGGTGATCGAGAGCTGATCGCCTTCGCCGGCGGAAGCGGCATCACGCCGGTGTTCTCGCTGCTGCGTACCGCGCTGATGGACGGCAAGCGCAGGGCGCGACTGTTCTACGCCAACCGGAGCCGTGACTCGGTGATCTTCGACGACGCGTTGGCGTCGCTGAACAGGCGGCACGCCGACCGCTTCGTCCTGCGCCATCATCTCGACGACGACGGCGGCTTCGTCACCCCGGCGGAGATCGAGGCGTTCGTCCAGGACGCCGGAGACGCCGACGTCTACATCTGCGGGCCGAACGAATTCATGGAGACCGTGCGAACCGCCCTGTCGGTGGCGGGCGTGCCGGCCGATCGTCTGCACGTGGAGCATTTCGACGTGGACGACATCGCCGCGGCGGCACCTCCGGGCATCGAAGTGGTGACCGGCGAGGTCACCATCGTGCTGGACGGAGTCACGACCACGGCGTCCTACGATTCGGGCAACACACTGCTGCAGACGGCCCGAATGGCCGGGCTGCGGGCACCGTCCTCGTGTGAGATCGGTTCGTGCGGAACGTGTATGGCCCGCCTCACCGAAGGCAGCGCCCGGATGATCAACAACGACGCGCTCGAGCCGGATGAGGTCGAGGAGGGCTGGGTGCTGACGTGTCAAGCCCTGCCCACCAGCCCCACGGTGCGGGTGGTCTATGAGTGAGGGAAATGGCGGAGCGGAGTCGATGACCAGGGTGGCGGTGGTGACCGGAGGCGCCTCGGGGATGGGTGAGGCGACCTGTCATGAATTGGGCCGGCGCGGACTCAACGTCGCGGTCCTCGACGTCAATGAACATGCCGCACAACGTGTCACCGACGACCTGCGCGCCGGCGGTGTGACGGCGCTGGGGGTGGGCGCCGATGTCACCGACCGGCCCGCTATGGAGCAGGCCTTCGCGAAGGTGCGCGGCGAGCTGGGCCCGGTGACGGTCTTGGTGACCAGCGCCGGAATGTTCGACTTTTCACCCTTTTTGGACATCACCGCCGAAACCTGGTCCCGGGTCATCGACGTCAATCTCACCGGCACCTTTCACTGCTGCCAGGTCGCGCTGCCGGACATGGTGGAGGCGAACTGGGGCAGGATCGTGATGATCTCGTCCTCGAGCGCCCAGCGCGGCTCGCCGTTCGCCGCCCATTACGCGGCGTCCAAGGGTGGGGTGATCACCCTGACCAAGTCGCTGGCCCGCGAATACGCGCCACACGGGATCACGGTGAACAACATTCCGCCCTCGGGCATCGAGACGCCGATGCAGCACCAGGGCCAGGCCGCCGGGTTCCTGCCGTCCAACGAGCAGATCGCCAGCAACATCCCGTTGGGCTACCTCGGCACCGGGGCCGACATCGCCGCGGCCGTCGGGTTTTTATGTTCGGAGGAAGCCAGATACATCACCGGCCAGGTGTTGGGCGTCAACGGCGGAGCGGTGATGTGATTGTGAGGATTCGATGACCAGAGCTGGCAGGCCGCCGGAGGGCTCCTGGACCGAGCACTATCCCGAATTGGGCACCGGGCCCGTTTCTTTCAAGGACTCGACGTGTCGGGAGTTCTATGAACTCGAGCGCGAGGCGATCTTCAAACGCGCCTGGCTGAACGTCGCCCGGGTGGAGGAGCTTCCGCGCGTCGGCAGCTACCTGACCAAGGAGATTGAAGTCGTCGGCGTCTCGGTGATCCTGGCGAAAGGCAAGGACGAGCAGATCCGCGCGTTCTACAACGTGTGCCGCCACCGCGGAAACAAGCTGGTGTGGAACGACTTTCCCGGCGAGGAGACGCGCGGGACGTGCCGGCAGTTCACCTGCAAATACCACGGTTGGCGCTACGACCTGCAGGGCGCCTTGACATTCGTCCAGCAGGAATCCGAGTTCTTCGACCTCGATCGCGCGCAGTACGGGTTGCGCCCGGTGCACTGTGACGTCTGGAGCGGCTTCGTGTTCATCAACTTCGACCCCGAACCGCGGCAGAGCCTGCGCGAGTTCCTCGGTCCGATGATCACCGGCCTCGACGATTATCCGTTCGGCAAGCTGACCGAACGCTACGAGTGGGTCGCCCATAACAACAGCAACTGGAAGATCTTCGCCGACGCCTTCCAGGAGTACTACCACGTGCCGTCGCTGCACTCACAGCAAGTGCCCGCCGAGGTGCGCGACCCCAACGCCGGATTCACTTGCGGGCACTTTCAACTCGACGGCCCGCACCGGTTGGTCTCCACGGCCGGACGGCGCCGCTGGCTGCTGCCACCGGAGTACATGTATCCGATCGAGCGGGCGACCCGCAGCGGGTTGGTGGGTCCGTGGCGAACCCCCGACATCGGTGAACTGCCGGCCGGCGTCAACCCCGGCGGTATCGAGCCTTGGGGCATCAGCAATTTCCAGATCTTCCCTAACACCGAGATCCTGATCTACGGCGGGTGGTATCTGCTGTACCGGTACTGGCCCACCTCGCACAACACGCACCGGTTCGAGGCATCCACCTACTTCCATCCGGCGCGCACCGTGCGCGAGCGTATCGAACACGAGGTCGCCTCGGTGGTGCTGAAAGAGTTTGCGCTGCAGGATGCCGGGATGCTCGGCGGAACGCAGGCGGCACTGGAATACGGCATCGTCGACGAGTTCCCCCTCAACGATCAGGAGATCCTGGTGCGCCATCTGCACAAAGTCGCCGTCGACTGGGTCGAAGCCTACCGGCGCGAACGGGATTCGGTGCGGGTGTGACCATGCATCCCATGCTGCCGAGTGCGTTCGCCGAGCTGGAGGACTACGCCCAAACCTGGTGCTTGGCAACCGAAACCGAACGCTGGAACGCCCGGGTGAACGCGTCGATGCCGCAGCTGCGGGAATTCTACGACGCGTTCTTTCCCCGCCTCGAAGAGGCGATCGACTACTGCGACAAGTTTCCCCTCGACAACGTGCCCGACGACGCGCTCAACCTGCTGCACATGATCTATTCACTGATCATGGTGGCCATGGCGGTGGAGATCATGCATCAACCCGCCCCGGTCGACGCCGCCGACGCGGTCATGATCCGCACCGGCGGGCCGGTGCCCTGACCGCCACGCCCACAGGACGAGCCATACATCCCCCTCCCCGAAAGGAGCGACATGAGTCTGCTCACCATCACCAAACTCACCGAGTCCGTCGGCGCCGAAGTCGCGGGCCTGACACCGGCCGCGCTGGCAGGCGACGACTCGGTCGGTGACGCGGTGCTGGAGGCCTTGGAGGACAACGGAGTCCTGGTCTTCCGTGATCTGCAACTCGACCCCGCCGCCCAGGTCGACTTCTGCCGTCGTCTCGGCGAGATCGACCACTCCTCCGACGGCCACCACCCGGTGGCCGGCATCTATCCGATCACCCTGGACAAGTCCAAGAACGCCTCGGCCGCCTACCTGAAGGCCACGTTCGACTGGCACATCGACGGCTGCACACCGCTGGGCGACGAATGTCCGCAGAAGGCCACCGTGCTGTCGGCGGTTCAGGTCGCCGAATGGGGCGGCGAAACCGAGTTCGCCAATTCCTATGCCGCCTACGACGCCCTGACCGACGACGAGAAGCAGCGGTTCGGCGGCCTGCGCGTGGTGCACTCGCTGGAGGCTTCCCAGCGCCGTGTCTACCCCGACCCGTCGCCGGAACAGGTGCAGCGCTGGCGATCCCGGCGCACCCACGAACACCCGCTGGTGTGGACACACCGCAGCGGCCGCAAGTCGCTGGTGCTGGGTGCCTCCGCGGATTACGTCGTCGGCATGGATCTCGATGAGGGACGCGCCCTGCTGGACGAACTTCTCGAACGCGCAACCGTGCCCGACAAGGTGTATAGCCACAGCTGGTCGATCGGCGACACGGTCGTCTGGGACAACCGCGGGGTGCTGCACCGCGCGGCACCGTATGACCCGGACTCACAACGCGAAATGCTGCGCACCACCGTGCTCGGCGACGAACCGATCCAGTAATGGCCACGGCCGACCACCATCCGCTGCGCCTGACACCGTTGCCCGCCGACGAGTGGGACGAGAGCGCCCGCGCGGCGCTGGCCTCCCTGATCCCGACCGCGCGAGCGAATCCCGTTGGCGCGGGCAATGTTCTGTCGACCATGGTCCGTCACCCCGAGCTCACCGCGGCCTACCTGCCGTTCAATGCCTACCTGCTCACTCGATCGACCCTGTCGCCCCGGGTGCGCGAGGTCGCACTGCTGCGGGTGGTACACCGCAGCAACTGCGGCTATCTGTGGTCGCACCACATCCCGATCGCTCTGCGCGCCGGCCTGACCGAATCCGAGATCGACGACATCCGCTCCGGCCGGTGCGCCGACCGGACCGACCAGGCTGTGATCCGGGCCGTCGACGATCTCACCGGTGACTGCACGATCAGCCAACCAACCTGGGATCTATTGGGCGAGTTGTTCAGTCAGCAACAATGCATGGACCTGACGTTCACGATCGGTGGCTACCTCTTGCTGGCGTTGGCCGTCAACTCCTTTGGCGTCCAGGAAGAGCACTAGTCAGCGGTGCCCGTGGCGTCGGGACAATGCTGAGCTTCTCAGCGACCTCTCAGTGCCGCCGCCCTAGGCTGGGATTCCGGGTCCGGGAGGTCGATGATGAAGGTCGCATCCGTCATCGCCCGCCAGCTGCTGGACTGTAAGGCCCGGCCCCTGCTCGAGGTTGAGATCAGGACGGACACCGGCCATGTCGGCCGCGGCGCGTCACCCACCGGGACCTCGGTGGGTTCGCATGAGGCGTTCGTGCTGCGGGACGGGGATCGGACCCACTACAACGGGCTGGGTGTGCAGCGCGCCATCGCCGCGGTGACCGACGAGATCGCCGCTGCCCTCGTCGGCGCCGAACTCGACGATCCGCGGTCGCTGGACCGGCTCATGATCGACCTCGACGGCACGCCGGACAAACACCGCCTCGGCGGCAACGCGATCTACTCCACGTCGGTCGCGCTGCTGCGGGCGGCCGCGGCCGCGGCCGGCATGCCCACCTACGCGTACGTCGGTGCGCTGCTCGGGCTCGAACCACCGGCCACCGTCCCGGTGCCGAGCTTCAACATGATCAACGGCGGTCACTACGGCGACGTCTGGCAGACGTTCAGCGAGTTCCTGGTCGTGCCGTATCGCGCGGACTCGATCGAATCCGCCGTCGAGAAGGGCGTGGGCGTGTTCGAGACGCTCGGCGAGGTGCTGACCGAACGGCTCGGCCGCGCACCGATGCTGGCGTCGTCGTACGGGTACATCGCGCCCTCCAGCGACCCGCGCGCTGTCCTCGAAGTGCTGGCCGAGGCCGTCGAGCGCGCCGGCTGCGCCGACGTCATGGCGTTCGCCCTGGACTGCGCGTCGAGCGAGGTATACGACAGCGGCTCGGCGACATACGCTTTCAACGGCCAGCGGGTGACCGCGGAGGCGTTGATCGACTATGCCCGGGGACTGTCGCAGGAGTTTCCGATGCTGTTCATCGAGGATCTGCTCGACGGGGATGATTGGGCCGGGTTCGCCAAAGCGGTGCAGACGGTGCACCGTTCGATCATCTTGGGAGACGACCTGATCGTCACCAACCGCGCCCGCCTGCAGCGGGCGGTCCAGACGTCCGCGGTGGACGGGTTCGTCCTGAAACCCAATCAGGTCGGTACCATCGCCGAAGCCCTGGACTGCTTCGAATACGCCACGCAGAACGCCGTTTTGGCGATCCCGTCGGGCCGCTCGGGCGGCGTCATCGATGACGTGGTGATGGATCTGGCGGTGGGCCTGGGTGCGCCCTTCCAGAAGAACGGCGCACCGCGGTCGGGGGAGCGCATCGCGAAGCTCAACTTTCTCTTGCGCGCGGCCGAAGGCATCCCGGATTGTGCGTTGGCCGACGTGGCGGCGTTGGCGCGGTTTTGAGCGCGTTTCGGGTCAGCGGCCGGCGAACAACGTGAGCTCCGCCGCCAACGCGATGCCGCACACCGCCGTCACGATGGCAAGCGCTATCCAGTCGGCTCGTTTCGGGCGCGACGGGGCGGCCGAGATCTGGCCGGTGCCGCCACGGGCGGTGATCGCATCGCCCATCTCGTCGGCGCGCCGCAGTGTCACCGTGATGACCGCGACGACCACGTCGATCACGTCGACCGCCGGCCGCCGCAGCCGCGCCCAGCGGGTTCGCGGCGGCCGTTTGGGCCGCAACCGGCGAGCGGCGAAGAGCACCCGGAATTCATCGATGAGCATCGGGAAGGTGCGCAGCGCGAGGGCCAGTGCGACCGACCAGTCATCGACGGGGATCCGCAGCGGTCGCAGGAAGCGACCCAACGTAGCCACCGCCGGGGCGATCTGGGCGACATTGGTCGTCCACGACACCAGCGCGCTCAAGGCGAGCAACACCACCGAGAGCACGGTAAGGCGCAGAAAGTCCAGCAGGCCACCCACGCCCAGCGACACCGTGCCCAGCTGGATCCGGGGGCTCCCGCCGGCGAAGGCCGCGTTGACACCGGCGAGCACCAGCACGATCCACAGCCAGCGCGGCGCCGACGGCAGCACGCCGCGGGGGATGCGTGCGAGCCGGATTCCCGTCACCGCAAGCGCGGCCGTGAGTCCGATCGCCACCCAGCCCGGGAAGAACGTCAGTAGCAACGAAATGCCAAACACCACAAGAAGTTTGGTTCCCGCCCACAGCTCGTGTATGGGAGAGCTGCCGGGTACCGGCCGCAGCAGCACGACGGGGCGCCGGCGGGCGGCCGCCGGTTTCGCCGGGGCGGCAGCCACCGCATCGTCTCGTACCGCCGGTGCCGGCTGCAGGGAACCGTCTTGCAGGTGCAGGGTGCGCGGGCACAGCTCCTGAAGCCCGGCGAAGTCATGCGAGATGACCACCACGGTCAGGCCGGTGTCACGGCGCCGCTCGGCGAGCAACTGGACGAGGCCGCGCTGGCTGGCGGCGTCCAACCCCGCCAGCGGCTCGTCGAGGATCAACACCCGTGGCGATCGCGCCAGCAGCCCGGCCAGCACCACCCGCCGCATCTGGCCGCCGCTGAGCTGGTCGATGCGTCGCTTCGCCAGCCCGGCATCCAGGCCGACAGCGCCCAGCGCCGCGGTCACCCGGGCCTGGTCGGTGGGCGAAAATCCGGCCGCCGAGGCCACTTCCAGATCCACCCGGCTGCGCATCAACTGCAGCCGGGCCGCCTGGAATTGCAGCGCGACCGCGCCGACCTGCTCAGCGGTCGGGCGCCCGTCGAGCAGGCAGGCGCCGCTGGCCGGCTCCGTCAATCCGGCCATGATCCACGCCAATGTCGATTTCCCGGAACCGTTTCCACCGTGGATCAACAGTCCGTCGCCCTCGTACACCGCAAAGCTGACATCGCGCAGCGCCGTCTGGGCCCACGGGGTGCCGCCGGCGTACGTGTGTCCGACGTGCACGAGTTCGAGCACCGGCGCGCCTGAGCCGAGGCCGGTGGTCACCGTCGGTGCCGGGGCGGTCGCGCTCTGCACCAGATCGGCGTCGACCGAGGCGTCGCCGAGGTTGATTGTGCGGTCGGCGTATTCGGCCTCGTCGTTGTAGTGGGTGATGTGCACCAGCGCCGTCTGGTGGCGTACGGTCAGGCCGGACAGCACGGCGAGCAGTTGCTCCCGGCCCTGCCGGTCGACCATGCTGGTGATCTCGTCGGCGATCAGCAGCGCCGGCTCGCGCGCCAGCGCCGCGGCCACGGCCAGGCGCTGCAGTTCGCCGCCGGACAGGCTGCCGGTGTCGCGGTCGGCCAGTCCGGCCAGGCCGACTTCGCCGAGCAGCCGGGGAATGTCGGTGGTCTTGCCGGGCGGCAGCCCCCAGACCACGTCGTCGGCGACCCGCGTGCCCAGCACCTGGCTCTCCGGATGCTGCATGACGACCGCGGTGCCGCCGAGTTCGCCCAGCCCCACCGCCCCGGGACGCTCGACGGTGCCCGATGTCGGTTCGCGGCCGGCCAGGATCAACATCAGCGTGGTTTTGCCCGATCCGTTGGCGCCGGTGACCGCGATGTGTTCGCCCGTTCGCACGTCCAGGCTGACCGCACGCAGCGCGTCGTGGTCGGCGTGCGGGTAGCGCAGGCGCACCCGGTCCAGTCGCACCGGGACCGGCCGGACCGGGCCGGTGCCGGCGGGCGCGTCCAGCTTGTGCACATCGGGCACCCCGCGTAGGCGCCCCAGCACCCGCGACAACGCCCACCAACCGACCAGCGAGGCGCCCACGATGACGAAGACGGCGTAGCCGAGCGTGACCCACTGCCAGTACTGCAACGCCTCGGCGAAGAACGCCTTGAACTGCTGCGCCGCCCCGCGCAGCTGCGACACCCGCGACACGACCGTCGAGGCCCCGTCCACGGTGGCGCTGGCGGCGCGAAAGGCGAGCTCCCGGAACCGGGTCAGGACGGTCAGCGCGACGACCATCCCGGCGCCGAGAACGACGCCCGCGCCGACGGACACCGCGATGACGGTGGGAGTGCCACGGCGATGCCGTTTGACACTTCCGGCCAGCCCCCCGACATAGGCGCACAGGGCGATCGCACTCACACCGCTCAGGCCGACGACCAGGAAGCCGATCACACCGGCGGCGACCGTCGCCGTGATCAGGACGCGGATCCGGTAGCGATACGCCAGTAGCCCGGTCGGCACGCTGCCAAGCAGGCCCAGCCCCCCGCCATGCGGCAGGACCACGGCGATGATCGCGATCGCCGCGCACAGCGCGCCCATCACCGATGCCTGCGCCAGCTCGCCGGGTCGTAGCGATCCGGCACGAGTTTTGGGCAGCACAGCGCCGGGCGCTTTCACGACACGATTATGCCCGTCGTGGGCGACGCGCCTGGTGTCTCTCTTATTGCCGCGTCGCGGGCAGCGGGCGGGTACGCACCAGCGTGGGCCACCAGAACCACGGCCCGAGGATGCGCAGGATGCACGGCACCACGAACGAACGCACGATCAAGGTGTCGAGCAGCAGGCCGATGCACACCGTGGAACCCACCTGACCAATCGTTCGCAGATCGCTCGTCAGCATCGCCAGCATGGTGAATGCGAACACCAAACCCGCCGATGTCACCACACCACCGGTGCTGCCGAGCGCCCGGATGAGACCGGTGTGAATGCCGCCGTGCAACTCCTCTTTGACCCGGTTGATCAACAGCAGGTTGTAGTCCGACCCGACGGCCACCAGGATGATGAACGTCAGCGGCAGGATCAGCCAGTGCAGGGGCAGGCCGATGAGATGCTGCCAGAAGAGGATGGAAAGCCCGAACGCGCCGGCGTAGGAGAAGGCCACGGTCGCGGGAATGACGAAGGCGGCCACCAGACTTCGCGTGATGAACATCATGATCAGGAAGATCAGCACGAAAGCGGCAATGGCCGCGATCAGCAGGTCCGACATCGCGTATTCCTTGATGTCCTTGTCGTTGGACCCCGAACCACCGATGTAGACCCGCGCGCCGGCCAGCGAGGTCTCCTTCAAGATGGTCTTGATCGCATCGGGGAACTGTTCGACGTGCTCCACCCCTTCGGGGCCCATCGCGTCGCCCTCGTGCGTGACGATGAACCGGGCCGCCTTGCCGTCCGGTGACATCATCAGCTTGATGCCGGTCTTGACGTCTTCGTTGTCGAAGCCCTCGTGCGGTATGTAGAAGTAGTCGTCGCTTCGGGACTTGTCGAAGTCGTTGCCCACGTTGATCGAATCGTCGAAGGTCTGCTCGGTCTGGATGGACTGCAGATCCGCCGACCCGTAACTGTTGACCAGCTTCGACTGCAGCGCCTCGGTGTCGTCGGCGGTGGCCTTCAGCTGAGCGATGATCTGCGGGAAAGCCTTATCCACCTCCACGAGGGAGATTCTGGCGTTCTTGATGTCTTCGGCGAGGTGGTCGATGTGGTCGAGTGCGTCGAACAGCGACCTGAACGACCAGCAGATAGGGATGTCGAAACAGTGTTTCTCCCAATAGAAGTAGCTCTTGATCGGGCGGAAGAAATCGTCGACGTTCGAGATCTCTTCGTTCATCTCGTCGCTGATTCGCTCCAGGTCCTCGACTGTGAGCACCGTCTGATGGAGTTCGTCGGAGACCTTCTGAAAGAAGCCGATCTCCTTGCGCAAGACCGAGACCGAGTGCGCCTGGATTTCGGCCTGCGCGTCGGTGTTGGAGTTCTGCTCCCTGTTGAACGGAAGTTGCTGACCGTTGCCGCTGCCCTGGGTGGTGAACAGGTAGGGGATGCTGGCGTGCTCCAGCGCTCGGCCCAGAGGCCTGGTCATCCCTTGCACCATCGCCACGCCATGCAGACGGATCAGGGCCTTGGCCACCCTGTCTAGCGAGATGAAGTCCGCCGAGTTGCGCATGTCGTGGTCGGTTTCGACCATCAGCATCTCGGAGAACAGCTTGCTCTTGGGAAAGTGCCGATCGGCGGCCTGGAACCCGAGATTCGCGGGCGCACTGCGCGGTTGGTACTGCCGATCGTCGTAGTTCTGCCGGTAGCTCGGCACGAAGATCGCGCCGAGCATGACGACGGCGGAACTTGCCACCAGGATCGGCACCGGCCAGCGCACCACGCTCGCGCCGATGCGCCGATACAGCCGCCCGTGCACGTTGGTCCTCGGGTCGAACATCCCGAACAGGCTGCCGACGGTCAAGACCGCGGGTCCCAGCGACATCGCTGCCGCAATGGTGAACAGCATGGTGATCGCTACGGCCGGCCCCATGGTGTGGAAATAATTCAGCCGCGCGAACGTCAGGCAGTAGCACGCGCCGGCAATGGTCAGCCCGGAGCCGATGACGATGGGTGCGACCCCCTTGTAGGCGATGTAGAAACTGTCCTCGCGGCTTTCGCCGGCTTGGCGCGCCTCGTGATAGCGGCCCATCAAGAAGATGCCGTAATCGGTTCCCGCGCCGAGGGTCAGGGCGATCACAATGTTCACGGCGAACGACGACAGCTCGATGTATCCGAGATGCCCGAGGGTCGAGATGAGGCCCTTGGCGACGAGCATTTCGATGAGAACGCCGAGCAGCGGCACCAGCAGGGTTGGCGGGCTGCGATACACGATCAGCAGCAGGACGACGATGAGGATGATCGTGACGATCGTGACGTTGTTAAGGCTGGCGTTGGCGATGCTGAGCGTGTCGGAGGCCAGCGGAGCCGCGCCGCTGACGTAAACCTTGAGGCCGGGTGGTGGCGTGTCTTTGTTGATGATTTCGCGGACGGCGTCCACGGACCGGTTCGCCTCGATCTGGCCGATATCGCCGGCGAGGCGAAGCAGCACATAGGTGCACTTGCCGTCGACGCTTTGCGCCCCGGCCGCGGTAAAAGGCTTGCCCCACAAGTCCATCACGTACTGGACGTGCTGGGTGTCGTGCTCGAGGCGTTTCATCAGGTCGTCGTAGTACCGGTGGTCCTGGTCGCCCAGCTTCCGGCCCGTCGCCTCGAACACCACCATGGTCAGGTTCGTCGAGTTGGACTCGTGGAATTTTTCGCCGATGTGCAGCAGCGCCCGCTGCGAGGGCGCGTAGTGCGGGACCATCGGTCCGGCGAGCTCTTCTGCGACCCGCTCCACTTGGGGCATAAAGGCGTTCGTGGAGACCGCGAGTAGGCCCCAGAAGAAGATGATCGGAATCGCAAGGGCGCGGACCATCCTGGGGATGAAGGGGCGTTTGACCCTGGGTTCCTCGAGGCGATGTTCGGTCATGCCGACTTCACCCTGCACTGGACGTCGGCGTCCTGATGGTCTGCCGATTGTTCGTCGCGAATGACACCGTCCACCAGCATCCGGCAACCCACCTGACCGCCATGCACATGCACCGAAATGCTGCCGGACGCCACCGTGAGCGTGGTGCTCTCCGTGTGGGACCAGGGCAGAGTGCTGATGTCAACCTCGTGCGGATGGCCGTCGATGTCGACATAGACGAGCTTTCCGCCTTGCCCGGCATCGCCGAACACCTCGTAGGTGATCCGCTTGAGATTGAACTCCTCGGGTGCCTGCGGACCGTTGACGGTGATGACCGGCTCCGGTTCGGAGAACTGGTGCACCTTGTACATGCAAAGCAGACCCACGCCGACCACGACGACCGCGACCAACGGCATCCAGATTCGCGAAAGGACGGTCCGGCCGCCTGAACGAGGGCTCATTCGATCACCTGGCGCGACCCGGTCCGGACATCGTGTTCGTGCCCCCCGCTCTCGCCCTCGCGCCGGTGAAATAGTAGACGCTCATGTGCTTAATTGACACACATCATGGTGCAAACACTCCGAACACCGCAACCCGGACACAGCCGCGACGGGCCGTCGGCCCATCCGCCCGCCGGTGACCGCGCCGGATGCCGGCTTTGTACTGCGTCAGGCCAGTTTCTTCAGCCGCCGCCGCAAGCGGGCGCTGCGACGAATCTGAATGGCCAGGTTCGTCGAGGTCAACATGGGGATCACGCCGAGGAACGTGCGCTCGGAGGGTGTCGCGCCGTGCAGGTGGTACAGGCTGCCGAAGACGAAAAAGCAACCCAACATGAACAAGGCGCCGGGGATGCACAGGGTCATCAACGAAGCGCGATCGGCGACGACCTGCTTCGCGTAGTGCAACTCGTCCTGCGACATCGGTTCGCCTTTGCGCACCTTGTGCAGAACCGTTTTGGCGCTCCCGACTTCTTCGCTGATCGGAGCGGTCGGTCGGCCCTCCAAAGAATTCACGTAGACGGCGGCGACGGCGGCCAACGTCACCGCCAGGCCAAGGGTAAGCAGCGTCAGCAGACCATATAAATGCGTACTCAATTCTCCAGTCCTTGCTCCGCCGTGGGACTACCGATGGCTCGCGGAGAACGCTACCCCAACGACTGGCCGCCGGCAGTCAGCGCTTTCCGGAGTCCCGGTGGTTGATTACATCCCGGACGATCAAGCCCACCAGGACGATCAGGGCGAGCGGCACCAGCAGCTTGAAGACGATCGACGCGTGGCTGTACAGCAAGCCGTAAGCGACCGCTCCGATCACCACCATGGCGAGCAGGATGGCGCGATTGATCTTGTCTGTACTCATTGAAGGAACCTAACTTCTCGACCTCTACGGTGTCGCGGGACATCAAAACCCGAAGTCACCGCCACCGCCGGAATCGGAGCCGCCGCCGAAGTCCGATCCGCCGCTGAAATCGGAGCCGCCGGAGTCCCAACCGCCCCCGGAGTCCCATCCGCCGCCAAAGCCGACGTCACCGCCGCCGGAGTCTTGGTAGCCGCCGCTGAACCCGACGTCCGCCGGGGGGCTGTCGTAACCGGTGTCCTGTCCGCCGTCATAGCTGTAGTTGTTGGCATCCGAAACGGCGGAGTCGCGGCCGGCCTCGAAGCCGCGTTCGTAGCTGCCGCCCCAGTGGTCGTCGAGCAGCGCATCCATCAGCAGCACGTCGCCCAGCGCCCATGTCCAGCCCGGACCCCAGAACGCGTACGGGTAATACCCGGGGTAGAAGAACATCCCGTTGTGGTAGCCACCGCCGTAGTAGTACGGGTAGCCGGGCTGCGCCGTGGTGCTGTAGTTGTTGTTGTTGATGGTCACCGACTCACCGGTGTCGGGGTTCTTGGTACGCACACTGGCCTGCTTGCGGTCATCGGCCGGCACCGAAGTCACCGCGGCAACGTCGGGCGCAGGCTGCCGAGGGTCGAGCTTGCGGTTGGCCTTGGCCACCGTGGCCTCCACCACCCGCAGATGCGCCCGCGCGGCGCCGTAATCGCCTTTCTCATAAGCTTTTCGGGCGTCGTACAAACTGGAGTTGGCTTTCAGCGACTCGGCGCTGACATCGGCGCTGCCGTCGGTCAGCACCGCATTGTCCAGGTCGCTGACGTTCGACGTCGCCGCGATCAGCTCCTGTTTGATCTCCTCCCGCGCCTCGGTGTCCTTGTGGTGCTTACGATTTCGGCGCACCGCGAACCAGAGCAGGCCGGCCATGGCAAGCGCGATGCCGGAAATGACCAGCGTCACCTTCAGCCAGGCCCAATCGTCGTGCTTTTCGTGCACCACCGGAGAGGTGGTCACCGGCCCGGGGGAGACCGCGTTGGCGCTCGCCAGCTTGCCGACGAAGGCGCTCGTCGCGCCGTACGGGTCGTTGCGGTGATCTTTCGCCGACTGATTCATGAATTGATCGACGTTGGCCGCAATGGCCCTGGGCACGTTGTAGGCGCGCACGTGATAGCCGCGAGAGTCGATGACCAGGATGACCCCGCTGAACTCGGCATTGCGGCTCAGCATGGCGGCGTGCACGGCGTCGGGCGTGGTCACGCCGCTCTGGGCGGGTGACACCGCGGCCACCCAGACCGGAGGTCCCGCGCTCCACGTCCACGAGCTGGTGAGGATCTGCTGGTTGAGCTTGTCGGGATTCTGCAGCGGCGGTCTGGCCCCCGGGTCGGCCACCACGTGCGTCTGGGCGTCGAACCTGCTCACCAGCTGGTCTGTGTAGCTGTCGGCCGATGCCGACGGGGCGAGCAGCAGCGCCAGCAGCATGCTCAGCGAAGCCAGGGCAAGGCCGCGGAAGCGTAACGTCACATCTCTCCTGCCGTCGTTGCGTCGATCGTTGCGGCGGGCCGCGAAGACGTCCACTTGCGACGTGACCCTCAGCGTGAGCGCCCACCCTAGCCCGTTTCAGGCGGGTCCGCCGCATGGGTGGGTGGCGTTGGCGGTTGGGGCGGTAACCGCTAGTGTTGTGAGTCGTTAATTCGCTTGCAGTAGTTGGCGATGGATTCGAGGATTTGATCGGCGGTCTTGGTCCAGACGTAGGGGCGCGGGTTGTCGTTCCAGGTGTCGATCCAGGCGCGGATGTCGGTGTTGAGTTGGCGCACCGAGGTGTGGGTGCCACGGCGCAGTTTTTTGGTGGTCAGTTCGGCGAACCAGCGCTCGACGAGGTTGAGCCAGCTTGAGCTGGTCGGGGTGAAGTGCAACACGAAGCGTGGGTGAGCGTTCAGCCAGCGTTTGACCTGCGGTGTTTTGTGCGTGGAGGCATTGTCCAAGACGACATGGCAGTCCAAGTCGGCAGGCACCGCGGTGTCGATCTTCTTGAGGAAGGCCAGAAATTCCTGGGCGCGGTGACGCGAGTGCAGGGCACCGATGACCTGGCCGGTGGCCAGATCCAGGGCGGCATACAAGCTCGAGGTGCCATGGCGGACGTAGTCGTGGCTGGCTCGCGCCGGCGTGCCGGGCAGCATCGGGAACACCGGTGCGGTGCGGTTGAGGGCCTGGATCTGGGTTTTCTCATCCACGCACAACACCACCGCCCGCTCGGGTGGGTTCAGATACAACCCGACGACGTCACGGACCTTCTGGACAAACAGCGGGTCTTTGGACAGCTTCCACGAATCCTGTTTGTGCGGAGCCAATCCGAACGCCCGCCACACCCGCGAGACCATCGACTGGCTCAAACCCAGATGCTCGGCCATCGACCGCGTCGACCAGTGCGTGGCATCGGGGGGCGTGGTCTCTAGCGTCGCGGTGATCAACGCTTCAATCCGCTCATCACCGACCACCCGGGGCCGGCCCGGGCGCGGCTCGTCGAGCAATCCCTCCAGGCGGTCAGCGGCAAAGCGATTACGCCACTTGGTCACCATTCCCCGCGTGATACCCAGATCGCGTGCTACCGCGGTATTACTCGAATCCCCTTCGCAGGCAAGCACAATCCGCGAGCGCAAGGCCAACGCCTGGGCGCTCTTGGGGCGGCGCGCCCATCCCTGCAACTGCTCACGTTCCTCATCGGTCAACACCACGGGCACAGCAATCGGACTCGGCACACCCCAAGTCTACCCAGTGATCGCGAATTAACGACTCGCGACACTAGATCTTGACCGTCAGTGGCCAGACGTTCCAGATCTCGTCGCAGTATTCGGTGATCGCCCGGTCCGACGAGAACTTGCCGCTGCGTGCGGTGTTGAGGATCGACATCTTGGTCCAGGATTCCCGGTCCTGCCAGGCGGCGCTGACCCGCTGCTGGCACTCCAGGTAGGACGCGTAGTCGGCGCACACCAGGAAGGGGTCGTCGTAGCGCAGGTTGTCCACCAGTGGCCGGAACACTTCGGTGTCCCCGCGCGAGAATGTCCCGCCGGCAATGAGATCCAGCACCGCGCGCAGCTCGTCATTGCCGTCGATGTAGTCGGCCGGACGATACCCGTTGGCCTTGACCGCCGCGACCTGCTCCTCGGTCAGGCCGAACAGGAAGAAGTTCTCCGGCCCGACCTCGTCGCGCATCTCGACATTCGCGCCATCGAGGGTGCCGACCGTCAGCGCGCCGTTGATCATGAACTTCATGTTGCCGGTGCCGGACGCTTCCTTGCCTGCGGTCGAGATCTGTTCGGAAAGATCGGCGGCCGGGTAGATCAGGTGGGCGTTCTGCACGTTGAAGTTCGGCACGAAGGCCATCTTGAGGAACCGGTTCACCTCCGGGTCGGCGTTCACGGTTTCTCCGACCGCGTTGATCAGCTTGATGATCCGTTTGGCCAGGAAATATCCGGGGGCGGCCTTGCCGCCAAAGATGAAGGCGCGCTGCGGAATCGACAGACCGGGATTCTGCTTGAGCCGGTGGTAGAGCGCGATGACGTGCAAGACGTTGAGGTGCTGGCGCTTGTATTCGTGGATGCGCTTGACCTGGACGTCGAACATCCAGTCCGGGTTCAGTTCGACACCGGTCACCGAGTGGATGTACCTGGCCAGCCGCGACTTGTTGTTGCGCTTGATGTCGCGCCACTCGCGCCGGAAGGCGGCGTCGTCCACGAACGGCTCGAGCCCGCGCAGCCGGTCCAGATCGGTCAACCAGCCGTCACCGACGGTGCGGTCCAGCAGCTCGCGCAGCCCGGGGTTGGCCAGCGCGAGGAAGCGCCGCGGTGTCACCCCGTTTGTCTTGTTGCTGAACCGCTCCGGCCACATCTCGTAAAAGTCTTTGAGGACACTGTTTTTCAGCAGCTCGGAATGAAGGGCGGCGACGCCGTTGACGGCGTGACTGCCGACGGTGGCCAGGTGCGCCATCCGGACGTTCTTGCCGCCGTTCTCGCCGATCAACGACATCCGGGCGACCCGGTCCTCGTCGCCGGGGAAACGGCCGCGCACATCGTCCAGGAACCGGCGATTGATCTCGTAGATGATCTCGAGGTGGCGTGGCAGCGACTCAGCGAACATCTCCAGCGGCCAGGTCTCCAGCGCCTCGGGCAGCAGGGTGTGGTTGGTGTAGCCGAATGTCGCGACGGTGATCTGCCATGCCTCGTCCCAGTCCAGCTCGCGCTCGTCGACCAGCAGCCGCATCAGCTCGGCGACCCCGATCGAAGGATGAGTGTCGTTGAGCTGCAAGGCAAAGCGCTGAGGAAGTTCCTTGACGGACACGTCGGCGAGATCGTCCATGATGTGCAGCACGTGCTGCAGCGAGCAGGACACGAAGAAGTACTGCTGCAGCAGTCGCAGCCGCTTGCCGGCCTCCGGCTCGTCATTGGGATACAGCACCTTGGTGACGGTCTCGGACGTGACCTCGTCCTCGACCGCCTTGTAGTAGTCGCCGGTGTTGAAGGCCTCCAACGCAAACGATTTGACGGCGCGCGCGCTCCACAGCGTCAGCACGTTGCAGGTGTTGACGCCGTAGCCCTGGATGGGGGTGTCATAGGCGGTGCCCTTCAGCAGCCGTCCGGGCACCCAGCGGACGCGGTCGTGGCCGGTGTCATCCGTGTAATGCTCGGCGCAACCGCCCCACTTGACCAGGAAGCTGACGTCGGGTTTTGCGATCTCCCAAGGGTTTCCGTTGTCCAGCCAGTTGTCGGTCTGCTCGACCTGCCAGCCGTCGTGAATTTCCTGATCGAAGATGCCGAACTCGTAGCGGATGCCGTAGCCGATCGCCGGGCGCTCCAGTGTGGCCAGCGAGTCCAGGTAACACGCGGCGAGCCTGCCGAGGCCGCCGTTGCCCAGGCCGGGTTCCTCCTCGCAGGCCAGGACCGTGTCGAGGTTTTGGCCCATCGCCGCAAGCGCCTCGCGCGCGGCCCGCTCCATCTGAAGATTCAACAGATTGTTGCCCAGCTGCGGGCCCATCAGGAATTCGGCCGACAGATAGCAGGTCACCTTGCGGCCCAGGTCGAGCGAGGTCTGCGTCGAGGCGACCCGACGGTCTTGCATGCGGTCCCGCACCGCCAACGCGAGCGCGCGGTAGTAGTGCTCGGGCCGCCGCGCCGCCGCCGGGCGCCCGATCGAGTAGCGCAGGTGGTCGTTGATCGCCCGCTGCAGCGCGGCCGCGCTCATCCCGGTGCGCGAGTGCTCGATCAAGTCGGCCCGGGTGGGGTTGCCGGGGGGAAGTCCGTCGGAGGGCGTCTGATCGACATCGGTCATGGTGGGTCCTACTCGCTAAGGGGTGGCGGGCAGCACCGCCCCGGGCCGCTGCGACGCCCGGCGGCGACAGACCGTCAGTCTTGCAGCGATGTTTGCACATCAGACGCGCAACAGAGGTCCGAAACGTGAACGCGAGCCCACGGGTCGGCGACGGAACGGCGGCGCGGACTGTGGTCAGTGCGCGCCGGTCAGATTCAGCGTGACCACCCCCGCGATGATCAGCCCGACGCCGACGACTTTCGTCACCGATATGGGTGACCCCAAAAACAGCACGGCGATCAGCACGATGAGGGCGGTGCCGATCGCCGACCACAACGCGTAGGCCACGTCGGTCTGCATACCGCGCGAAATCGACACCGCCAGCAGCGCGAAGGAGACGGCATAACCGATCAGGCACGCCACCGTCGGCCACAGCCGGGTGAAGCCTTCGGTGCTTTTCAGCAGGCTGGTCGCTATCACCTCCGCGAAAATGGCGCCGAGGAGAAAGAGAAAGGTCAAAACGCCTCCTTGCATACCTGGGTACACGTACGTATTTACCTGAAGGATTACGCCGTCTCGCCTGGGCGGCGACCGTAACGTGTCCATCGTGAGGAATGGTCTCGACGCCCGGCTGGCCCGTTACACCCCGGCCGTGCTGAGCGTGTTTCGGTGCGTCTACGGCCTGCTGTTCGCCGCGTACGGGTCCAGGAGCCTCTTCAATTGGCCCGTCCCCTCGCCCGTCGTGGTCGAGTTCGGATCCTGGCCCGGCTGGTACGCCGGGCTGATCGAAATCGTCGCGGGCCTGCTCATCGCCGCCGGGTTGTTCACCCGCGGCGCCGCGTTCGTCGCCTCGGGGGAGATGGCGGTCGCCTACTTCTCGGTTCATCAGCCCAAGGCGCTCTGGCCCGTCGCCGATCCGCCCGCAGGCAACGGTGGGGCATTGGCAATCCTGTTCTGCTTCGCGTTTTTTCTGCTGGTCTTCTCCGGCGGCGGCGCCTACTCCCTCGATGCGCTACGCCGAACGGCGGCTCGCTGAGGCTTTCCCTCATCCAGCGAGGCACGAGCTGGCGGTCCGCTCATGACTGCAGGTCGAGCGCCGCCCCGATCAGCGCGAGGTGGCTGAGCCCCTGCGGCAGGTTGCCCAGGAAGGACCGGTCGTCGGCGTCCATCATCTCGGGCAGGACGCCGACGTCGTTGGTCAGCGCGACGAGCTCGTCCATCAGCTCCCTTGCCTCAGACGTGCGGCCCACGTGGTGCAAGGCCGAGACGGCCCAGAACGCGCATGCGACGAAAGCCCCCTCCCGTTCGTCCTCACGCGCCCCGCTGAAACGGAAAAGCAAGGGGCCGCAGCCCAATTCGCGGCGCAGCGTGTCGATGGTGGCCGACATTCGTTCGCCGCGGTCAAACCCGCTGCCGGCATGCAGCAGGATCGACGCGTCCAACCGACCGCTGCCCGGATACCATTCGTAGCTGCCCAGCTCGTCGTTCCAGCATCGCCGCCGCACCCAGTCGCTGATCCGCTCGGCCTCGCTGGCCCACCGGCCGGGATCGCCGGGTATCTGCCCTTGTTCGGCCAGATAGACCGCGCACCGCAGCGCTTGCCAGCAGCCGAGTTTGGACGTCGTGTAGTGCTCTTGTTGCGGCAGCTCCCACATGCCGGCGTCCCGATGTCGCCAGGCGTCGCACGCCCGGTCGGCGAAATCGGCAAGCAGATGGCCCGTTTCGGTATCCAGCACGTGACCGCTGTCCACGTAGAGCCGGACCGTGTCGAAGAGGTCGGCGAAGAGGCTCAGCTGCAGTTGCCCGTCGGCACGGTTACCCGTCACCACCGGGCCGATCCCGCGCCAGCCGGCCGCCTCGAATTGACGCACCGGGGGAGGCGACGACCCGTCGAGGCGATAAAAAACCCCCTCATGAGGCGTGTGACGGCGGACCGTTCGCAACAGCCAGCTGACCGCGGCATGGGTCTCTTCACGAATACCGAAGCGGCGCAAGGCCGACAGCGTATACGCGGTGTCGCGGATCCACGCGAAGCGGTAGTCCCAATTCTTGCCGCCGGAAAGCCGTTCGGGCAGTGAGGTGGTCGCGGCCGCGGCGATGGCTCCGGTCGGGCTGAAGAAGAGCAGCTTGAGCAGCAACACGCTGCGGCGCACCGCCTCGGCCCACGACTCGGGGCATTCGAACTGCCCCGACCAGTTCCGCCAGAACGCGATGGTCTTGTCCAGCCCCTCGTCGATGTCGGTAGCCGACGACAGCATCAGCGGTTCGGACTCCGACGCGACCAGGCCGATCAGCCGCCGCTGACCGGCCGTCGCGGTGAACGTGCCCGACGCCGTCTGGTCTGTCCACTCCACGTCGAGTTCCTCCGAGACGCACACGCCCATGTTGAGCGATCCGGCCCGAAGCACCGCGCCGTGCGGGGTGCGCCGCGCCCACGGCGAGGAGCAGTCGAAGCAGGTTCCCGGCGCGACGCGCCAGCGCATCAAGACGGTGCCGTCCAGACCCTCCACCCGGCGGGCCAGTTCGGTCCAGGGCAACCGGCCGCCGAACCCGATGTTCAGCGCGTCGGTGACCCGAACCCGTCCGGACTCGGTGACGAACGTGGTTTCCAGCACGTTGGTTTTCGGCAGGTAGCGCCGCTGCGTGTGAAACGGCACGGTGGGGGCCAAGTCCAACCGGCCGCCGTTGGGTTGATCGAGCAGCGCGGCGAACACCGGCAGCGAATCCAGATCCGGAATCGGGAACCAGTCGATGGCACCGTCTTCGGCGACCAGCGCCACCGTGCGGCCGTCGCCGATCGGCGCGTAGCTGTTCAGCGCCGCGAAACCGGCTGTCCGGTAGGGTGATTCGGCCGGCGCCGAGGTCTTCGGGTCAAGCTCTGGTGCCGGCACACGACAACGTGTTCCCCGGTGCGGCGCGGGTAAACGACGCGGCGGTGCATAACCGGGCTGCCAGCGGGTAGCCCGGCGTGATGACCAAGATCGGATACTTCCTCACCTGCGAGCAATTCGGCCCGAAGGAACTCATCGACCAGGCCAAGCGCGCGCAGGACGCCGGGTTCGAGGCGCTGTGGATCTCGGACCACTATCACCCCTGGAACGACGAGCAGGGCCAGAGCCCGTTCGTGTGGGGAGTAATCGGCGCGTTGTCGGAGGCGACGTCGTTGCCGGTCAGCACCGCCGTCACGTGCCCGACCATGCGGATCCACCCGGCGATCATCGCGCAGGCGTCGGCCACCGCGGCCGTGCAGCTCGACGGCCGCTTTGTGCTCGGGGTGGGCAGCGGGGAGGCCCTCAACGAACACATTCTGGGCGATCCCTGGCCGTCCGCCGGGGTGCGCCTCGAGATGTTGGAGGAGGCGGTCGCCGTCATTCGCAAGCTGCACAACGGTGGCGAAGTGAGCCACCACGGCAAGCATTACGAGGTGCAGGAGGCGCAGGTGTACACCAGGCCGGAACAACCGGTGCCGATCTACGTCTCCGCGTTCGGTCCGCAGGCCGTTGAGCTGGCGGCCCGCATCGGCGACGGATACAGCATCGCCATGCCCGACGGCGACCTGGTCAAGCAATTCCGGGAGGCCGGCGGCGGCACGAAGCCGGTGCAGGGCGGTACCAAAGTCTGCTGGGACACCGACGCCGACGCCGCGCTGAAGACCGCGCACCGGCTCTGGGCCAACGAGGGACTGCCCGGTCAGACCTCGCAAATCCTGCCCCGCCCTAAGGATTTCGCCGCCCTGCAGTCGCTGGTGCCGCCGGACGCCGTCGCTGAGAGCGTGGCCTGTGGCCCGGACCCCGACAAGCACGTCGCCCAGGTTCGCAAGTACATCGACGCCGACGTCGACGAGATCTACGTGCAGCAGATCGGTCCCGACATGGACGGGTTCTTCGCGGCATGGCAGCGCGACGTGCTGCCCCAGTTGCGTGGCTAGACTCCGCCGTCTCCCGTCACCTCAGTCGGTCAACGCCCGGCCCACGATCTGCGGATCCGGCTCGCCCACCACCTCATCGTCCTTGTCGTCGTAGTCGGCGTTGGCGAGCACGTACCGCATGGCGTTGATCCGGGCACGCTTCTTGTCGTTGCTTCGCACCACGATCCACGGAGCGGCGTCGGTGTCGGTGGCGTCGAACATCGCTTCCTTGGCGGCGGTGTAGTCGTCCCACCTGTTCACCGATTCGATGTCCATCGGGGAGAACTTCCACTGTCGCACCGGATCTACCAACCGGACGGCGAACCGGGTGCGTTGTTCGGCCGGCGAGACCGAGAACCAGAACTTGGTCAGGGTTATGCCGCTGTCGACCAGCAATCTTTCGAACGGCGGCGCCTGCTCCATGAACTCCGTGTACTGCTCGGGAGTGCAGAACCCCATCACCTTCTCAACGCCGGCGCGGTTGTACCACGAACGATCGAACAGCACCATCTCGCCGCCCGACGGCAGATGGCTGACATAGCGCTGGAAATACCACTGCGTCTTCTCTTGCTCGGTTGGCTTCTCCAGCGCCACCACTCGCGCGTTGCGGGGGTTGAGGTGCTCCATGAATCGCTGGATGGTTCCGCCTTTTCCGGCCGCGTCGCGCCCCTCGAACAAGATCACATGCCTGCCGCTGGTGCGTTTGTTGTGCTTCTGCAATTTCAACAGCTCGATTTGCAGCCGCCGCTTCAGCCGCTCGTACTCCTCGTGCGGCATCCGATGGTCGTAGGGGTAGCGCTCGCGCCAGGTTTCAAGGTGTTTGCCCTCCCGGTCGAGCAGGACTGGGTCGTCGTCGTCCCGGTCGTCGACGGTGTAGCCGTGTTCCGGGCTGGACAGAGTGTCCAGATCTATCTCGGTCATAGCTCGACGCTATCGCTGCTGTAGCGGACCCCTCAACCGTCAAAAGCCGGGCCGTCGAATCGATCTCGAGTAATGAACTCCGCGACCGGCCGGCGGCGCAGCTTGGTCAGCTGCCGCACCGGTTTTCCGAGCGGTACGACGGCGGCCACCGCGTGCCGGTCGGGAATGCCGAGCAGTCGGCGGACTTGCTCTTCGGCCGCGATGGCCATCGTGGTGATGGTGCCGCCGTAGCCCTCGCAGCGCGCGGCGAGCAGGATGTTCCAGATCAACGGATAGACCGATGCGCCACCGGCGATACCGACGCGGTCCAGATCCTGATCGACGGCGGCGACAACGGCCAGGTCCACCGAAACAACAAGGACCACAGGCGCTTTGGCGATCGGTGCGACGAACGTGTCCGGGATCTCGGTGGCGTCGATGACGTCTTGCGGCACGCCGCTGGGATGTACTGAATTCCATGGGTTTTCACCCGCCCGCAGTTGGGCGGAGTAGCGGCGGGCGGCGGGCTTGCCGAGTTCGGCGAGCCGGCGGCGCATCGTTTCGTCGCGCACCACGGTGACGTGGGCGCCTTGCCTGTTGCCGCCGCTGGGAGCGAACCGGGCGTTGTCGAAGATGCGTCCCAGCACGTCGTCGGGCAACGGGTCGTCGGTGAACTCCCGTGCCGCGAAAGTTGTTCGCATCACGTCGTATAACTGCATTGCGGGGTGGCTCATCAACTCGCGGACGCGCACCGCTCCAGGCGGAAGGTGCGTTCGAACCCGGCCGGCTGCGTCGTCAAGGTCACTTCCACCGCACCGCCGGGGGCGATGACGTAACGCTCCTCCACGTCGGGCCCGTCCTGCCACCGGCCGACCGGCTGGCGCCCGAGGTCGTCGCGGTCGCGCAGGGCGGGGTCGAACGGGAACAGCACCGGGTCGTACGGCGTGACGTCGCCGTCGGGCCGCCCGTTGACCAGGCGGCTGCACTCCACGAACCGGAAGTGGCCGATGTTGTGCGCCGCTCGGTATTTCCGCTTCACCACCAGCGGGGACTGCCCGTCGGCAGGCAGCGAAACGTCCTTGCACACGATCGGGTCGAAGACGACGCCGGCGCCGGCCTCGGCCTCCCGAAAGACCCCGAAATTTCTCGAGAAGCGTTCGGACAGGGCGAAACCGGACTCCTTGTCCAGAAAGACGGCAAGGCCGATGGCCGTGGCGGCGAAGGGGTGCGGCGAGCGTTTCACCCGCTTCTCGCCGAAGTTGCTGCGCAGCATCCGCGACACCAGGGGGAAACCCCCGGCCCCGCCGACGACATAGATGCCCGCCACCTCCGACCAGTCCACGTCCCGGCGTCCCCGCGCCGGATCGTGCAGGACACGGTTGAGCAACTCCATCGTCTGGTCGACCAACGGTGCGCACACCGAGTAGACGTCGTCGATGGGGCAGGAGAACGGCGGCCGATCGAACGGGGACAGGTCGACCAGGAAGCGTCGGGTGTGCGGTCCGACCGCCTCCTTGCGGGCGGCGCACTCCTCGGCCAGTAGGTCGCGCTTGGCGGCGTCGAGGGCGGGCAGGTTCGCGCCGTCCAGCACCAGCTCGACGATCGCCTCGTCGAAGTCGTCACCGCCGAGGCGCTGGATGCCCTCGCTGATGACGACCTCGTTGGCGTGCCCGGTCATCTTCAGCAACGACGCGTCGAAGGTGCCGCCGCCGAGGTCGTAGATGAGGACGTATTCGCGTTTGGCGGTGATGGTCGACCGGTACCGGTGGGCGTATTCCAGGCTGGCGGCGGACGGCTCGTTGAGCAGCGCGACGACCTGAAAGCCGGCGGCCACGTACGCATCCAGTGTCAGCAGGCGCTGGGCGCTCGAGGCATTGGCCGGCACGCTGATCGCGGCTTCGATGGCTTCGCCCGGGGCCAGGGTGGCATTCGAGTGCCGCTGCAGATCGGTTTTCAGCTGGGCGAGGAATCCGGTCAGCAGGTCGGCCAGCCGATAGTCGCGGCCGGCCAGGCTCACCTCGGTCTGGGGTCCGGCGTCGTTGAGCAAGCGTTTGAACGAGCGCAGCACCGACCAGCCCGGGTCATGTCGGACGGCGGCGGCCTCCGCGCCGAAGCGCAACTCCCCGGCGGCATTGGCGGCGATGAGCGACGGCCACGCGTCCACGCCCTCGAAGGAGACGACGGGATAGTTGCCCCGGTCGACGGCCGCGACGACGGTGTGGGTGGTGCCAAAGTCGATACCGACTCTCATCGCGCAAGTTTAGGACCGCGACGCGGGCTTGGGCACAACCTTTTTGTCCGGCGTGCCGCCCGCGTTCGGTCAGTCCTCGAAGTGGCGCTCGTAGTCGTTGCGCTCGAGCCACCACTGCAGGTTGTAGGTCCCCATCGCGAGCAGCACCATCGACCCGGCACAGACGACGCTGATGGTTGCGTTCACAGCCTGTCCATTTCGCGTGCCATGCGGGCGTCCTCGAGGTAGCCGTAATACCGCGGGGGATGCGGGTGGCGCGGCTTGTTCGCGTCTGCGGCCATTCGCCGCAGCACCGTGGCGATGCGGCCGGCGAGGGGGGCACGGCGCGTCCCCTGGACAACGGCGGCGCCGAAGAGCACCTGCTGGGTGGTGATGAGGACCGCGGCGGGGGCCGCCTCGACCGTGGGCGCCGCCGCGGACGGTTGGGCGATGGGCTCGTTGACGGCATCGGGTGCGGTCGGGACTCCCGTTGGCGTGACTAGCATTTCGTTCACCTTCTTCGCGCTGCGGCCGCGTTGACCAGGTAGTTCGGCCGCTGACGCCGCTACCGTACGGTCGGTGTCCGCCGGTACGCACGCGTAGTCGACTACCTGTCTGTGTGCGACTCGCTCCCGCGCTCCGCGCGCTCGTCCCATTGCCGCTGCAACTGGCGCTCGGCTGCGGTGGGGATCAGACCCGAGGGCGCGAAGAACTTCGAGGGCACCGGCTCGTCCTCGGTCAGCGGTCGGCTCAACCTGCTGGCCGGCCCGCGAACTGCCCCGAGCGCGGCCACGGCTCCGGCGATCACCACGATGACGACGGCCAAAGCGAACAAGATCGACAGCGTGCCCTGGATGAAGGTGTTCCTGATGACCTCGTCGAGCTGATGTGCGCTCCTTGCCGAACCGAATGCCGTCTTGCCGGCTTGCTTGGCCGCCAGGTACGTCGAGTGTTGGGTCCAATAGCCGACGGCGGGATCGGCGGAGAAGATCTTCTGCCACGACGCGGTCAGGGTGACCACCAGATCCCACAGCAGCGGCACCCCGGGGATCCACGCCCACTTCAGCAGGCCCTTCTTGATGACGATCACCGTGATGACGGTCAGCGCGATCGCCGCGAGCAGCTGGTTGGCGATACCGAACAGCGGGAACAGCGTGTTGATGCCGCCCAGCGGATCGGTCACGCCCATCAGCAGGATGGCGCCCCACGCCGCGACCACGGCCAGGCTGCAACCCCAGACGCCCGGGCGCCAGCTCGGATTCTGCAGCTTGGCCAGCGGCCCGCCCAGGTTGCCCAGCGCATCGGAGAGCATGAACCGCGCGACCCGGGTGCCCGCGTCGACGGCGGTCAGGATGAACAGCGCCTCGAACATGATCGCGAAGTGGTACCAGAACGCCTTGAGGCCGGCGCCGCCGAACACCCGGTTCAACACCTCCGACATGCCCACCGCCAGTGTCGGGGCGCCGCCGGTGCGGGACACGATCGACTTTTCACCGACCCCGGCGGCGGCCCGGTTCAGCTGCTCGGCGGTGGCCGGGCCGCCCGGCAGCCCGAGCCCGTTGACGTAGTGCGCCGCGGTGGCCGCGGTACCGCCGGTCTGCGCGGCGGGGGCGTTGAGGGCGAAGTAGACGTGCTGATCGAGGATCGCGGCACTGATCAAAGCCATGACGGCGACGAACGACTCGGTCAGCATGCCGCCGTAGCCGATGAAGCGCATCTGGCTTTCCTTCTCCAGCAGCTTGGGCGTCGTCCCCGACGAGATCAGCGCGTGAAATCCGGACAGCGCGCCGCACGCGATGGTGATGAACAGGAAGGGGAACAGCGAGCCGGGAAACACCGGCCCGTCGCCGCGGTGGGCGAACGGTGAGACCGCCGGCGCCTGGATGAGCGGATGAGCGAGAAAGATGCCGAGCGCCAGCAACGCGATGGCGCCGACCTTCATGAACGTCGACAGGTAATCGCGGGGCGCCAGCAGCAACCACACCGGCAGCGCCGACGCCACGAAGCCGTAGCTGATGATCAACCACGAGACCGTGACCGCGGACAGGTTCAACCAGCTTGCACCCCAGGAGGTTTCGCTGACCCAGTTGCCGCAGACCACGGCGAGCATCAGCAACGCGAAACCGATGAGCGAGACTTCACCTACCTGCCCGGGACGAAGGAAGCGCAGGTAGCAGCCCATGAAGAGGGCGATCGGGACGGTCATGGCGATGGAGAACACGCCCCACGGGCTCTGGGCCAGCCCGCGCACCACCACCAGGGCGAGCACGGCGATGATCATCACCATGATGACCAGGACGCCGACCATCGCGGCCGCGCCGCCGGTCGCGCCGAGCTCGTCGCGGGCCACCTGGCCCAGCGAACGGCCCCGCCGCCGGGTGGAGATCCACAGCACCAGGTAGTCCTGCACCGCGCCGGCGAACACCGCGCCGAAGATGATCCAGATGGTGCAGGGCAGATAGCCCATCTGGGTGGCCAGCACCGGACCGACCAGGGGCCCGGCCCCGGCGATGGCGGCGAAGTGGTGACCGAACAGCACGCGCCGGTCGGTCGGCACGTAGTCGGAGCCGTCGTCGAAGACCTCGGCGGGCGTGGCGTGGTCGTCGCGCGGCCGGACGACCTTCAGTTCGATCAGCCGGGCATAGAACCGGAATCCGATCAGGTAGGTGCAGATCGCCGCGACGACGATCCACACCGCATTCACCGTCTCGCCCCGGGCCAAGGCGATGATCGCCCAGGCGACGGCGCCGAGCACCGCAATGATCGCGAACGCGACCTTGTGCCGGCCGGCGATGGGGGAGCGGTCGACGATGGCGACGGGTGGCAGGTCCTGGTCAGTGTGGATGTAGCTGAGGCCGCTGTCGTGCTCTGTGACTGCCACGGCGGGAACCCTACGCGCGCAAAGCGAACTGCGCCTGTCCAGAAAACAGCGCCCATGGTCACAACGAAACGAGGGGATTACCGTGATCTGATGCCGTTGTGGCGACTGCGTGACTACGACGACGACGACCTGGATCAGGCCATCCAGATTTGGGACCAGAGCCGCAGTCCCGGGTCGGCGGAGCCGGTGTTCTCGGTCGCCGAGGTGATGGCTGCCGCTCGATCGGGCCAGCCAGCGGTGGTAGCCGAGATCGGCGACGAAGTGGTCGGCATGGCGGTCGCGCGGACGGACGGTGAACGTGCGTGGGTGCTCCTGGTCGCGCTGGCGTCACGGTGGCGTCAGCGCGGCATCGGCAGCGCACTGCTCGCCGATCTGGAACGACGCTTGCGGTCAGTGGGGGTGCGCAAAATCTGCACAATCGTTCCGGAGGGTGCGACCGGCTCGGCGGCACTGGAAAACTCGGGCTATACCCGCCGCGACGGGCTGGTGTACTACGAGATGATCGAACATCTGCGACCCGACCAGGCCAACATGCTCGCAGCACTGGGTGGGCGGATGCTCTCGCCAGGCCTGTGGCAGGAACTGGCCGGTATGGAGCAGGAAAAGCAAATTATCGAGCAGCGCATCATCGCTCCGTTGGCCCACCCCGACATCGCCGATCGGTATGGAGTACGTCCGCCTAAGGCGGTCATCTTGTTCGGGCCCCCTGGCACTGGCAAAACGAGCTTCGCCAAAGGTATTTCGTCGCGGCTTGGTTGGCCCTTCGTTGAGCTCTTTCCGTCCCGGCTGGCCGCGGTGGCCGAGGGCGGCCTGGCGGCGTCGCTTCGGGAACTGTTTTCGGAACTGGCCGAGCTCGATGAGCTGGTGTTGTTCATAGACGAAGTCGAGGAGATCGCTGTCGCGCGCGCCGGCGCCAGTACCCCCGAAACCGGGGTCACCAACGAGTTGCTTAAACTCATCCCGTCGTTTCGTGAGCACGACGGGCGCCTGCTGGTGTGCGCTACCAATTCGGTTCACTCGCTGGACTCGGCATTCTTGCGGCCCGGGCGCTTCGACTATGTCATTCCGATCGGTCCACCGGACCAGCTGGCTCGCATGTCCGTATGGAAACGCTATCTGGGCGAGGGTGATTCGGGTATAGATGTGGAGCAGCTGGTCGCGGCGACCGAGTTGTTCACGCCCGCTGACATCGAGTTCGCAGCCCGCAAGGGCGCGCAGGTGGCGTTTGATCGTGAGATGGAGCACGGGCGGGGGGAGCCCGCGACGACCGGAGATTATCTTATGGCCGTCGACGATGTCCGGCCGACGTTGACCGGCGCGATCCTGGCTGAATTCACCGACGACAAAGCACGATTCGCGAGGTTGTAGTTCCTGCGCGCGGGGTTCAATACAGGGCGCGCACGGCGTCGATGGTGTCGGCTTCGGCGGGGCTCTTGTCGTCGCGATAGCGCACGACGCGGGCGAACCGCAGCGCCAGCCCGCCTGGGTAGCGCGTCGATTTCTGCACGCCGTCCAGCGCGATTTCGACCACTTGCTCGGGCCGCAGACGGACGACGTACCCGTCCGTCCCACCGACCGCCAGTTCGCTGAACCGGGCGGTCTGCCACTCCAGCATGGCGTCCGTCATGCCCTTGAAAGTCTTTCCCACCATGATGAATTCGCCGCTGGCCGGATCACGCGCGCCCAGATGGATATTGGAGAGCTTGCCGCGGCGCCGCCCCGATCCCCACTCCACGGCGAGCACCACCAGGTCCAGCGTGTGCACCGGCTTGACCTTCAGCCAGCCCGCTCCGCGCCGCCCCGCCTGGTACGGCGCGTCGGGTGCCTTGGCCATCACCCCCTCGTGGCCGGCGGCCAGCGTCGCATCGAGGAAGGCGGCCGCCTGGGCGGGGTCGGCGGTGAGTAACCGGTCCACCCGCTGCGCCGCCGGCACCAACGCGTCGAGGGCGGCCAACCGGTCGCTGGTCGGCGCGTCCAGCAGGTCGACGCCGTCGCAGTGCAGGATGTCGAAGAAGAACACCGAAAGTCGTTGCGCGCCAAGCGCTGCGGCGATATCGACGGAGCGGCCGAACCGTGAGGCGGTGACCTGGAACCGGTGGGGCCGGTTATCGGGGCGCAACGCGATCGCCTCACCGTCGGCGATCAGGTCGTCGACCGGCAGCGCCAGCGTCGCCTCCACCACCTCGGGCAGCCGGGCCGTGACGTCGTCCAGGCTCCGGGTGTAGACGGTGACCTCATCACCGGCGCGATGAATCTGCACCCGCGCCCCGTCCAGCTTTGCCTCGAAAATTGTTGAGCCGCCGTGGCGTTCGATCGCGGCGGCCACATCCGTCGCGGTCTGCGCCAGCATCGGGCCGACCGGCCGACCGACCCGTAGGGTGAACGCGTCCAGCGCCGAGGCTGCACCGGAAAGGGCGGCAGCCGCCACCGCGGGCAGGTCCCCGCCCAGCATCGCGGCGCGCTGCACCGCGGCGGCCGGAATGCCGGCGGCCTTGGCCACGGCGTCGGTCATGATGCCGGCCAGCGCGCCCTGGCGCAGCTCGCCGCCGAGGAGCCGCAGCAGAAAGGTCTGCTCCGTGTCGGTAGCTGCGGCGAACAGGGTGTTCAGCAGCGCGGCGCGGCGTGCCTGCGCGCCCTTGCCTGACACGGCGCCGATCTCGGAGAAGGTGGCGTCAACGCCGTCGACGGTCAGCGAGGCGTGGCCGGCCGCCGGCGGGCGCGAGCGCAGCGCCGCCCAGCCCACGCCGATCTGGCGTTGCGGCAACTCACCGGAAAGCCACGAGACGATGATGGCGACCAGCGCGGCGTCGGGCGCGGCGCGGGTCAGCAGCTCGGCGATGTGGCCGACTTTGGTCAGCCGCGACGACGTGCTCGCGACGTCGGTAGACGTCGTTGCCACGTCGAGAAGGAGCACGGTTGCCAGCTTGGCATGGCTCGGTGACAGGCTTGCGGAACGGACACGCTAGCGTGCCTACGTAACGTTACAAATCGCAGGGATTCTGACAACCACAAAGGAGACGTCCGGATGGAGATCAGCGGGAAGAAGGTCGTCGTCATCGGCGGCGCATCGGGAATGGGTCGTGCCAGCGCCGAGCTGCTGCACGACCGCGGCGCGGATGTCGCCATCCTCGACCGCGAGGGCTCCGACGGTAAGACTGTCGCCGAGGGTGTCGGCGGTACCTTCTACCCGGTCGACGTCACCGACTTCACCGGCACCGAAGAGGCGCTGCAGGCCGCGGTCGACAAGCTCGGCGGCTTGCACGTCGTGATCACCACTGCGGGTGGCGGCATCGCCAAGCGGACGCTGACCAAATCGGGTCCGCACGACCTCGAATCGTTCCAGTCCGTGATCGACCTCAACCTGGTCGCCACCTTCAACATCAGCCGGCTGGCCGCCGCGCACATGGCCAAGAACGAGCCCGAGGACCCCGACACCGGGGAGCGCGGCGTCATCATCAACACCGCCTCCATCGCGGCCTTCGAGGGCCAGATCGGGCAGGTCGCCTACACCGCCGCCAAGGCGGGCATCGCCGGAATGTGCCTGACCATGGCCCGCGACCTGGGCTCGGTGGGCATCCGGGTGCTGGGCATCGCCCCCAGCCTGTTCGCCACGGGTCTGACCCAGGGCATTCCGGACGAGTTCGCGACGCAGCTGACCAAGGACGCGGCGTTCCCGAAGCGCCTCGGCCGTCCGGAGGAGTACGCGAAGCTGGCCGCAGCCATCATCGACAACCCGATGCTCAACGGCCAATGCCTGCGACTGGACGCCGGACAGCGGTTCGCGCCCAAGTAGACGCCCCCGCTGGGACCCTCCCCGCATTAAGTACACTCTTTAGGCAGCCGCCCCGCTTCCCCTCGAAGCGGGGCAGGCCACCCAGCTTCTGGGGCAATCACACCCGGCTGGCATGCGGCGCGAGGAGGGCCCTCATGGGTATCGCAATAACCGACGACCATCGTGAGCTCGCCGAGGTAGCCCGCGGGTTCCTGACTTCGCAGAAGGCGCGCTGGGCGGCGCGATCGCTGCTTGACGCCACCGATGAGCCGCGGCCCGGGTACTGGCAGAACCTGGTCGAACTCGGCTGGCTCGGCCTGCACGTCGACGAGGAATACGGCGGCTCCGGGTTCGGGCTGCCCGAACTCGTCGTGGTGATCGAAGAACTTGGCCGCGCGGTCGCGCCAGGGCCCTTCGTGCCGACGGTGATCGCCTCCGCCGTGATCGCCAAAGACGGTACCGCCGAACAGAAGTCGCGACTGCTGCCCGGCTTGATCGATGGAACCGTCACCGCGGGCATCGGGCTGGACGGCGGGGTGCGGGTCCACGACGGCGTGGCCGAGGGTGAGGCCGGGATCGTCCTGGGCGCCGGGCTGGCCGAGCTGCTGGTGATCGCCGCGGGCGACGACGTGTTGGTGATCGAGCGTGGCCGCGATGGTGTCTCGGTCGAGGTGCCGGAGAACTTCGATCCGACCCGCCGATCCGGCCGCGTCCGGCTGCAGAACGTGCGCGTCGGCGACGACGACGTCCTGACCGGGGCGCGCGAATCGGCGTTGGCCCGGGCCCGCACGTTATTGGCCGCCGAGGCGGTGGGCGGGGCGTCGGACTGCGTCGACACCGCCGTCGACTACGCCAAGGTGCGCCAGCAGTTCGGGCGCACCATCGCCACTTTCCAAGCGGTCAAGCACCATTGCGCGAACATGCTGGTGGGAGCGGAGTCCGGGATCGCCGCCGTCTGGGATGCCGCCCGTGCGGCGTCCGAGGACTCGTCCGAAGACGAAGCGCAATTCCGGCTGATCGCCGCGGTGGCCGCCGCGCTGGCCTTCCCCGCCTACGTGCGCAACGCCGAACTCAACATTCAGGTGCACGGCGGCATCGGATTCACCTGGGAGCACGACGCGCACCTGCACCTGCGCCGGGCGGTGGTGAGCGCGGCGCTGTTCGGCGGCGACGCACCGGCCGCCGACGTCTTCGAGCGCACCGCCGCCGGCGCCGTCCGCGAGAACAGCCTCGACCTGCCGCCGGAAGCCGAAGAACTGCGCACCAGCATCCGCGCCGACGCCACCGAGATCGCCGCGCTGGGCAAAGAGGCCCAGCGCGACAAGCTGATCGAGACCGGCTACGTGATGCCGCACTGGCCCAAGCCGTGGGGACGCGCCGCCGACGCGGTCGAGCAGCTGGTGATCGAGGAGGAGTTCCGCGCCGCCGGCATCAAGCGTCCCGACTACGGGATCACCGGCTGGGTGATCCTGACCCTGATTCAGCACGGGACGCCTTGGCAGATCGAACGATTCGTGGAGAAGGCGCTGCGCAAGGACGAGATCTGGTGCCAGTTGTTCTCCGAGCCCGACGCCGGCTCGGACGCCGCATCCATCAAGACGCGGGCCACCCGGGTGGACGGCGGCTGGAAGATCAACGGCCAGAAGGTCTGGACCAGCGGGGCACACTACTGTGCGCGCGGGCTGGCCACCGTGCGCACCGACCCCGACGCCCCGAAGCACGCCGGCATCACCACGGTGATCGTCGACATGAAGGCGCCCGAGGTCGAGGTTCGCCCGCTGCGGCAGATCACCGGCGGCTCGGACTTCAACGAGGTCTTCTTCAACGACCTGTTTGTCCCCGACGAGGACGTCGTCGGCACGCCCAACTCCGGGTGGACCGTCGCGCGCGCCACGCTGGGTAACGAGCGGGTCAGCATCGGGGGCAGCGGGTCGTTCTACGAAGGTCTGGCCGACCAACTGGTGCAGCTCACCGAGCAGCGGCCGGATCGGTTGGCGGGCGGGCGAGTTCGAGTCGGGTCGTACCTCGCCGAGGAAACCGCGCTGCGGCTGCTGAACCTGCGGCGCGCCGCGCGCAGTGTCGAAGGAGCGGGCCCCGGCCCGGAAGGCAACGTCACCAAGCTGAAGCTGGCCGAGCACATGGTGGAGGGCGCCGCGATCATGGCGGCGCTGCTGGGTCCCGAGGTCGCGCTGACCGACGGCCCCGGCGCCCTGGCCGGCCGGCTGATGATGGGGGCCCGCGGCATGGCGATCGCCGGTGGCACGTCGGAGGTGACGCGCAATCAGATCGCCGAGCGGATCCTCGGCATGCCGCGTGACCCGCTGATCAACTAGTAGGCGTCAGGCCGGCGCGAACTGCGCCGCGCCGCCGCTGCCACGTTCCGGTCGCAGGGCGACGGGCATGCCGCAGGTCACCGAATCCGGTTCGCAATCAACGATATTGGCGGCGACCCGCAGGCCGCTCTGTTCGGCGAGCTCGACGATGGCGATGACGTACGGGGTGGGGATCTGCGGGTTGTACGGGTGATGGTTGACCGTGTAGGTGAACACGGTGCCTTGCCCGGAGACTTCTCGCGCCTGCAGCGGGCCCCCGCACTCGCGGCATTCGCCGCTGCCCGGATGTACCCAGCGCGCGCAGTCGTCGCAGTACTCGATGAGCAGCGCCCCGTCTGACACGACGAATACAGTACACTCAATTGATTCGATGCGGTGTGTGGTTCTGACGGGCGGTGGACATGACGCATTTCGAAAAAGACGCGATCCTGTCCGGCATCGGGATCTCCCGGATCGGACGCCGCACCGGCATACCGGGCCTGGAGCTGACCATGGAGGCGGTGCGCGCCGCCATCGCCGACGCCGGGCTGACCGCGACCGACATCGACGGCATCGCCACGCTGGGCGACACGCCCGCAGCGGACGTCAACACCCACCTGGGCATCGACGCCGCGGACTGCGGGTCGGGGTTCGGCACCGGCGGCCTGCTTTCGCCGGTGATGTCGGCTTGCCGCGCGGTCGCCGAACGCCGCGCCCGCCACGTGGTGGTGTACCGGACGATCCAAATGCTCGGCGGCACCGTCCCGGTCAAGCAGGAGGAGAACGCACCGGCGCCGCCGCTGGCGCGGATGTTCGAGACACCCGAAGGGGAGCCGAAGCCCGCCGTCGGTGCGATGGACGACGTCAACGATCTGGTTGCGGCGCATGCCTATTCCGCCGCCAACTGGCTGGCGCTCAACTGCCGTCGGCACATGGAGCTGTACGGGACCAGCAAGGAACAGCTGGGCTGGATAGCGCTCAACGGCAGGCGCAACGCGGCGCTCAATCCCCTTGCGGTCTACCGGGATCCGATGACAATGGCCGATTACCTGGGCGCTCGGCTGGTGTCCACCCCGCTCGGGCTGCTGGACTGCGACGTCCCGATCGACGGCTCGATCGCGGTGGTGGTCTCGCACGCGGAGTACGCCGCCGACTGCCCGCACCGCGCGGTGAAGGTGGAGGCGATCGGCGGGTCCGACGGAGCCGGGGGCTGGTTTCACCGCGCGGACTACCCGAAGATGGCGATGTCGGACGCCGCGACGCAGATGTGGTCGCGCACGGCGTTGCGGCCCGCCGACCTCCAAATCGCCCAGCTCTATGACGGTTTCACCTATCTCACCCTGGCGTGGCTGGAAGCGCTCGGGATCTGCGGCGACGGCGAGGGCGGCCCGTTCGTCGAGGGTGGGACGCGGATCGCCCGCGACGGGCAGCTGCCGCTGAACACCTACGGCGGCCAACTTTCGGCGGGCCGCATGCACGGCTACTGGGCGTTGCACGAAGGGTGTCTGCAGTTGCGCGGCGAGGCGGGGGAGCGCCAGGTGTCGCGTCGCCCAGAGGTGGGTGTCGTCTCCGTCGGCGGTGGGCCCGTCGCGGGGTGCATGCTGCTGACCTGTTGAGCGAGACCGCGAACGAGCCCGGATGATCGAGGAGCCAAACAGCGGCCAGGCGGACAAACTCGCTTCGATGGTTGCCCGGGACATCGAAGCCGACATCGTCCGCCGTGGCTGGGCGGTCGGCGAGTCGCTGGGGTCCGAACAGGCCTTGCGGCAGCGCTTCGGGGTGAGCCGGTCGGTGCTGCGGGAGGCCGTCCGTCTGGTCGAACACCATCAGGTCGCGCGGATGCGCCGCGGCCCGGGCGGCGGGCTGTACATCTGCGAGCCCGATGCCGGGCCCGCCACCCGAGCCGTCGTCATCTATCTCGAGTACCTGGGCACGACGCTGGGCGATCTGCTCAACGCGCGCCTGGTGCTCGAGCCGTTGGCGGCCTCGCTCGCCGCCGAGCGCATCGACGAAGCCGGCATCGCACGGCTGCGGGCGGTACTGCAGGCCGAGCAACAGTGGAGGCCCGGTTTAGCGGCGCCCCGCGACGAGTTCCACGTCGCGCTGGCCGAGCAATCGAAAAACCCGGTGCTGCAGCTGTTTATCGATGTCTTGATGCGGCTCACCACCCGCTACGCGTTGTCGTCGCGAACGGATTCGGCAACCGAGGCCATCGAGGCGGTGGACCACCTGCACGCGCACCACTCCGCGATCGTCGCCGCCGTCACCGCCGGTGATGCCGCGCGCGCCAAGACGCTGTCCGAGCGACATGTCGAGGCCGTCACCGGCTGGCTGCAGCAGCATCACGCGGGCGACGGGAGCCGCGGGCGTAAGCGGCGCCGGCGGCTGGATTCCGATGCGCCCCGGGGCAAACTCGCCGAAATGCTGGCCGCCACCATCGGCGACGACATCGCCGCCGGCGGCTGGCAGGTGGGTTCGGTGTTCGGCACCGAGACCGCCCTGCTGGAGCGCTACCGGGTGAGCCGTGCGGTGCTCCGCGAGGCGGTGCGGCTGCTCGAATACCACTCGATCGCCCACATGCGCCGCGGACCCGGCGGCGGACTCGTCGTCGCCGAGCCTGCGGCACAGGCCAGCATCGACACGTTCGCCCTGTACCTGCAGTACCGCGACCCGAGCCGAGAAGACCTGCGCTGCGTCCGCGACGCCATCGAGATCGACAACGTCGCCAAGGTCGTCAAGCGGTTGAGCGAACCCGAGGTGACGGCGTTTCTGGTCGGCCACCGGTCCGGGCTGCCGGAAAATTCCGGGCAGACGGCCGACGACGTGCGGCGGGCGATCGCGGAGGAGTTCACCTTCCACGTCGGCCTGGCGCGGCTGGCCGGCAACGCGCTGCTGGATCTGTTCCTGCGGATCATCGTCGAGCTGTTCCGCCGGCACTGGTCGAGCACCGGGCAGGCGCTGCCGACCTGGTCGGACGTGCTGGCCGTGCGCCACGCCCACCTGCGGATCGTCGAGGCGGTGGAGGCGGCCGACGAGAGCGTCGCCTGTTATCGCCTGCGACGCCACCTCGACGCGGCCGCCTCGTGGTGGCTGTGAAGCGCGATTGTCAGCGGTCGAAATGGCCCCGCGAATGAGGCAAACCTGAATGCGATCCCTTGCGCGGTATAGCGAAGGCCCGTCTGGGGTACTGGAACGAAGGGGAGGCGTCAGCCGACCCAGCAAGGGGTTGGCGTAATTGATCGAAAGCGAGAGCGCTGAAGTGGCGGCGGGTAACGAAACCAGACAATACGGTTTCGTCCACTCGGCATCGATTTACCACTCTCAGCAGGAGTTTGTGGATTTGGTGGGCCGCTTCGTGGGCGACGGTCTGGCGCTGGACGAGGCGGTGCTGCTTGCCGTGCCTCCCGAGATGCTGGCGCTGCTGCATGACGGGTTGTACCACGGCGGTGACCTGCCCGCCGGTGTGTGCATGACCGACATCACCGAGGTGGCACGCAACCCGAGCCGATTCATGGCAATGGAGGGCGCGTTCGTCGACGAACACCCGGACCAGCGGGTCCGGATCGTCAGCCAACTCGCGTGGCCGGGCCGCAGCGAGGCGGAGTTCATCTCCTGCATCGAGCATGAGGCGCTGGTCAACGAGGCCATGGACGGCTATCCGGCGACCAGCCTGTGCCTTTACGACGCCAGTCAGCTCGACGATGCCGTGCTGGCCGATGCCCGCGCCACACATCCGCTGCTGTGGGAATGCGGTGCGCTGCAACGCAGCCCGAGCTACGCACCTGGTGACGTCCTGGAACGCTGCAATCAGCCGCTGGCCGCCGGTCCCGGGGCGGTCACCTACATGGTCCGCAAGTCGGCCGATCTTCGGCCGGCGCGGTCCTTCGCCCTCGACTACGCGGGCTGGATGGGACTGTCCCAGGAGAGCACCGAGGATCTGCAGCTGGTCGCTACCGAGTTGGCCACCAACAGCCTGATGTACACCGGAGGTGCCTGCCGGTTGGCCTTCTGGCAACACGACCGGCATCTGGTCTGCGAGGCACGCGACACCGGAAGGCTGGACGACCCCCTGGTGGGCCGCCTGGACCCCGGCCCGTGCGGTCCCGCCAGTCGCGGGCTGTATCTGGTCAACGCCATTTCGGATCTGGTGCGGACCCACACCACCAGGACCGGCACGACGATTCAGGCGTATCTGCGGTTCGAGCCTGCCGCCGGGCCGGCCGGGTAGGACGAAGCGGTCCAGGTAAGTAGCGACCCGCCGTGGCCACAGGTCCCAGCGGGTCGCTTGTCTATGTGGTCAGAGGCCGAGCGCCCCGGTGATCCCGCCTACGATTCCACCGACCGTGCCGCCGACGGTGCCGCCGACGGTGCCGCCGGTAGTGCCGCCGACGGTGCCGCCCAATGTCCCGCCGGTGGTCGCCCCGGTGGCCCCGGTCACCAAGCAGCCGGTCGGCGCGAACAACACCATGACAAATCCCGCGGCGGCCGCGGTGGCTTTAAGGACCTTCTTTATCCTCGTTGAATTCATAATCACATCCTTTCCTTTGGAGGGCATAGCCTCGCGTGTAAACCGCCCGATTTAACGCATGCTATAACGCCTATCTGGCGAAGGTAAAGACCTGATTTAGATTTGGTGACGCGCCCGCCTGCGGCGCATGTCGGGCATGAATCAGCCGGTGCAACAAGATGATTCGGAGATCAGCACACCCGCAAGGCATTGCGCATTCGACTGCGATAAATGAAGAACTGCACGCCTTGGGCTGCGTCATCAAAGCGCAATATGGCATCAATCGAGCGCCCAGGGCGAGGATAATTCCGATGCTTAACCCCAATCGAACGGGGCGTGGCATTCTTTGCGGCTTCACTTGCCGATAGATGGCACAGTGAAGAAATAGTGTCCCGCCGAGACCAAGGGTCTCCGCGGGACGCTTATTCGATCGTTAAAGGCCGATGCTGCCCAAGATTCCGCCAATACCGCCGACGCCGGAGCCGCCGGCCCCGCCGATGAGGCCCGAGCCGCCGGCGCCGCCGGTGACCGTCGTCGCGCACCCGGGTACTGCCAACACCGCGGCCACCCCGACGGCCGCTGCGGCAGCTTTGAGGGTTTTCTTGGTGCTCTTCGCCTTCATGATGGTGCCTTCCATTGAGGGGTAGTTGCACAGCCGTCTAATTGACTGCTGCTCGCTAACATACCCCCTGTTACACACGCGTAAACCAAACTTTTAGGATTATTTTCTGTATTCTTTTGTACGGTTCGTTTGTAGCCCCCAAGCCAGTTGCAGCTGCGGCGGTCGGGGTCTAATGTCAACGCTCATGCGTCTTTTCGAGCGTGGCGTAGTAGCTAGCACCCGCAGCGGGGTCTGATCTGACCGACCCCCCGCTGTGGGTCGGAAGCTATTGCCGTCGGTCGCTCCTGCTGACCAGAAAAGACCGGCACCATGACCTTTTCCGAGCGCAATCAGCTCCGAAATTTCGAACCCGCCACTGCGTGGTTCGGCGAACGCTTCGGCGTCGCATTGCCCCGCGGGCTGCGCGAACAGGCCGACACGATGTCCTGGAAGAGCTTCGTCGCGACCTATGGACGCAACGCGGGCCCGTTACGGCTGGGCCGCTGGCAATGCGCCGACGAGGATCGTGCCGTTGCCCGACTGGGCCCGCAGGCCCGCGACTTCCGGGCGGTGATCGCCGTGGGCGATCGGATCAGTACGGTCACCGCCGCCGCGGGCGGGCCGATCGCGGCGCTGACCGCGATGCTGCACGAGCGCGGGATCACGGTCGAGATCGTGAACTTCCATCAGATGCGGTCGGCCACCGGCGTTGCCACATTCGTCCGCGGCAGCGACGGCGCCCACGCCGAGTGGGCGATGGGCTGGTCGGCCGACCCGACCCGATCGGCGCTGCGCGCCGTGATCGCCTGCGCCAACCGGTTATTGGCCGCGTGAGGCTCGCGCCGCAGCGCTTTACAGTGGGCGCAGCACAATCGGCATGCCGTCCATCGGAATCGGCATGCCGCCGTAGTCCCAGTGCGGCTGGTAGCCCGGCCGGGCCAGCTCGAGGCGGTAGCGGCGCAACAGCCGGTGCACCACGGTCTTGACCTCCAGTTGACCGAACACCATGCCGATGCACTTGTGTGCACCGCCGCCGAACGGCGCGAACGCGTACCGGTGCTTCTTGTGCTCCGAGCGGGGTTCGGCGAACCGGTCCGGATCGAATCTGTCTGGCTCCGTCCACAATTCGGACAACCGGTGGTTCATGCCGGGCCAGATGGTGATGTTGGTTCCGGCCGGGATGTAGTGTCCCAGCAGCTCGGTGTCGCGCACCGCCATCCGCATGTTGAACGGCAGCGGCGTCACCATGCGCAGCGACTCGTTCATGATGAGTTCGAGTGTCTCCAGCTTCTCGAGCGACTCGATATCCAACGGCCCATCGCCCAGGCGCGCCGACTCCTCGCGCGCCCGTTCCTGCCACTCCGGGTTGGCGGCCATGTTGTAGACCATCGTGGTGGTCGTCGAGGTGGACGTGTCGTGGGCGGCCATCATCAGGAAGATCATGTGGTTGACGATGTCGGAGTCGGTGAAGCTGTTGCCGTCGTCGTCCTCGGTATGGCACAGGACGGTGAGCATGTCGTTGCCGGTGGCGTTGCGGCGGTCCTTGACCCGCTCGATGAAGTAGTCCTCGAGCAACTTGCGGGCCTTCAGGCCGCGCCACCACTTGAACGGTGGGATCGGCTGCCGGATGATCGCACCACCGGCGCGGGTGGTGGTGGTGAACGCCTGGTTCACCTTGGTGACCAGGTCATGGTCGGACCCCGGCTCGTGGCCCATGAACACCAGGGACGCGATGTCCAGGGTGAGTTCTTTCATCGCCGGATGGAACAGGAAGCGCCCGTCGTTGGTGGGCCAGTTGGCGACGATGTCGGTGGCGACGCGATCGATGTGCTCGACGTAGCCGGTCAGCCGGCTGCGGGTGAAGGCCTCCTGCATGATCCTGCGGTGGTACATGTGCTCGTCGAAGTCGAGCATCATCAGGCCCCGGTTGAAGAACGGGCCGATCACCGGGTGCCAGCCCTTCTGTGAGAAGTCCTTGTTCCGGTTGGAGAAGACGGCCTGGGTGGCGTCGGGCCCCAGCGCGGTGACCGCCGGCATGATCGGCGAGTCCAGGTAGATCAGCGGACCATGGTTGCGGTAGAGGTGCAGCGCGTAGTCCGGGCCGCCGCGGAACAGCTCGATGATGTGGCCGAGGATCGGCAGCCCGGCGTCGCCCAGCACAGGTTTGAGGTCGCTGCCGGCCGGCGGTTCGGCCAGGACTTTGGTCTGCCATTCGTGGGCGAGTAGGCGCTTCTCGATCGCCCCCATCCCCGGAATCGTCTGCAGCGTCGGGGTGAACCGGCGCCGCGCCTGGTCCAGCAGGTACTCCCGCGTGCTGATGGTGGCGGTCATTAACGCTCCTTTGCGTGCCCTCCCGGTGACGGCCGTCACTGGTTTATAACCTTCGCTGAAAAACTTGACGGCTGTCAAGTTTGCTTTTTGCGCGGCGTGGTGCAAGGTCAGGTAGTGACCAGCCACCCCGCCACTCCGGAGCCGGGCGCCCGACGGCGTGGGGACAAACAACGCCAGGCGATCGTGCAGGCGGTGCGGGAACTGCTGCAGGAAAAGCCATTTGCTGAGTTGTCGGTCAGCACCATCAGCTTGCGGGCCGGGGTGGCACGGTCCGGCTTCTACTTCTACTTCGACTCCAAATACGCGGTGCTGGCACAACTCATGGCCGAGGCCGCCGAGGAACTCGAGGAACTCACCGAGTACTTCGCCCCCCGACAGGCCGGCGAATCACCCGAGGAGTTCGCCAAGCGGATGGTCGGCAGCGCCGCGGCCGTCTACGCGCACAACGACCCCGTGGTGACCGCCTGCAACGAGGCCCGCAACACCGACGTGGAGATTCGCGAATTGCTGGATCAGCAGTTCGAGGTGGTGCTGGGTCAGATCGTCGGGATCGTCGAGGCCGAGATGAAGGCCGGGACGGCCAGCCCGATCAGTGACGACCTGCCGACGCTGATCCGCACCCTGGCCGGCACCACCGCGCTGGTGCTGACCGGCGACCCGATCCTGACCGGGCGCGACAGCGACCCTGACCGGCGGGTGCGCGTCCTCGAGCAGTTGTGGCTGCATGCGCTGTGGGCCGGCCGTCCCTAGGGCGGTGGTACCGCCGGTATCGTCTCCGCCATGGCGCAGAGGGGATCCGGGCGATCTTTTGCGGGAAAGCGGTGCCTGGTCACCGGTGCGGCGAGCGGCATCGGTCGCGCCACGGCATTACGGCTGGCCGCGCAGGGCGCCGAACTCTATCTGACCGACCGCGACCGCGACGGTCTCGAACAGACCGTGGCCGACGCCCGGGCGCTGGGCGCGCAGGTCCCCGAGCACCGGGCACTGGACATCGCCGACTACGGCCAGGTGGCCGCGTTCGCCGCCGATATCCATGCCGCACATCCGAGCATGGACATCGTCCTCAACATCGCCGGCGTGTCGGCCTGGGGCACCGTCGACCGGCTGACCCATGACCAGTGGAGCAAGATGATCGCGATCAACCTGATGGGCCCGATCCACGTCATCGAGACTTTCGTCCCGGCGATGGTGGCGGCCAAGCGCGGCGGACATCTGGTCAACGTGTCCTCGGCGGCCGGGTTGGTGGCCCTGCCGTGGCATGCCGCCTACAGCGCCAGCAAGTACGGATTGCGTGGCCTGTCGGAGGTGTTGCGCTTCGACCTGGCCCGGCACCGCATCGGGGTGTCGGTTGTGGTGCCGGGCGCGGTGAACACCCCGCTGGTGAACACCGTGGAGATCGCCGGGGTGGACCGGGAAGACCCCAGCGTCGCACGGTGGGTGCGGCGGTTCGCCGGCCACGCCGTGTCGCCGGAAAAGGCGGCCGACAAGATCCTGGCCGGCGTGGCCAAGAACCGCTACCTGATCTACACGTCGGCCGACATCCGCGCGCTGTACGCGTTCAAAAGGCTTGCGTGGTGGCCCTATAGCGTGGCCATGCGCCAGGTCAACGTGATCTTCACCCGCGCGCTGCGACCCAGCCCGGCGCAGCTAGTCCGGCATGACCAGCTCGAGACGCACCCCGAGCAGACGGACCGGCCGGTCGAGCTCGAATAGGTCGAGAACGCGAAGCGCCGCGGCCACGATGACGTCGCGATCGGTGCTGGCCGCGTCGAGCTTGCGAACCTTGTTGCGGGTGTAGAAGGTTGCCGTCCGCACGGTGACCGCCACCCGGGTCACGACTCGGCCCGCCGCCAGCACATCCGTCAGTGCCCGCTCGGCCAAATCTGTTACGGCAGCCTCCATTTCGGATCGATCGGTGAGATCGCGAGGAAAGGTGACGACGTGGCTGCGGGAGCGCGGAACCCAGGGCTCGGCGGTGACGTGACTGTCGCCGCCGCCCTTGGCCAACAGCAGCAGCCACAGCCCGGTGCGGGGGCCGAACGTGGCCGTCAGCAGCTCCGCGTCGCAGTGGGCCAGCTGCCAAACTGTCGTGATATCAAGTTCCGCAAGCTTTTTCGCCGTCTTGGGGCCCACGCTCCACAACGCGTCGACCGGGCGGTCGGCCATCAGCGGCATCCAGTTCGCATCGGTGAGCATGAAAATGCCGCCCGGTTTCGCGAAGCCGGTGGCAACCTTGGCGCGCTGCTTGTTGTCGCTGATGCCCACGGAGCAGGACAACCCGGTTTCCGAGGTGATCACGCTGCGAATCTGTTGAGCGACGTCGCTCGGGTCCGCCGCCGTCACCGCGACGTAGGCCTCGTCCCAACCCCACACTTCGACCGGGTGCCCCAGGTCGCGCAGCACCCCCATCACCTGATCGGACGCCTCGTCATAGGCGGCCGGGTCGGACGGCAGGAAGGTCGCCTCCGGGCAGCGCCGGGCGGCGGCGCGCAGCGGCATGCCCGCCCGCACACCGAACTCCCTGGCCTCATAGGAGGCGCAGGTGACGACCTTGCGCGGTTCGTTCGGATCGCCGCTGCCGCCGACAATCACTGGCAGTCCGGCCAATTCGGGGTGCCGGCGCAACTCGACCGACGCCAGGAACTGGTCGAGGTCCACGTGCAACACCCAGTGCGGTGCCGCCGCGGGCACGTCGTTCACCGCCCGCAAAGCTTGCGCGCCAGGCTTTCCCATGCGTCGGCCAGACTCGCCAGGGTGTGACCGCCCTCGGCCAGTTGGTGCTCGACGTAATCCACGTCCAGCAGCGCCAGCAACGCGTCGGTCTGTGCGTCGAGGTCGCCGGTGGAGTCGGCCGCCTTGAGCAGCATCCGCACGTGCGTGCGCAGCACCATGGCCGGTGCGTTGTGCCGGTTTTGCGGGTCGCGGTTGGCCGCCGACAGCAGCTCGCAATGGTCGTGGGCGAACCGGATCCGCTCCCGGCCGAAGGCCGCCAGCCGGTCGGCCGGCGGCGCGCCGGGCCCCAACGGCGGCGGGCCGAACAGGAACGCCTGCTGAACGGCTTGTTCGTCCTCGTCCAGCAACACCATCATCAGGCCGGCCCGGCTGCCGAAGCGGCGGAACAGCGTGCCTTTGCCGACCCCGGCGGCGGCCGCGATGTCGTCGGTGGTGACGGCGTCGGCGCCGCGCTCGGCGATCAGATTTCGGGCAGCCTTGAGGAGCAGGGCGCGGTTGCGCGCGGCATCTCCCCGTTCCTGGTGCACCACCTGGGGGGCGAACACGTGCAACTCACCCGTCCGCTCGCTCACTCCTGCACTTTAACGCTGCCGGAATAAATCGGACTATAGTCCGGTTAGCTCGTGCGAGGATGTACCCAACGACCGAAGGGAACTCGGACAGTGGCAATCAAAATCTTGGCGTTAGTGGGAAGCCTGCGGGCGGCGTCGATCAACCGCCAGATCGCCGAGTTGGCGGCCGCGGTCGCCGCCGACGACGTGACCGTCACGATCTTCGAGGGGCTCGGTGAGCTGCCGTTCTACAACGAAGAGATCGACGACGCGATGAACACCGACGCGCCACCGCTGGCCCCGGTTGCCGCGCTGCGCGCGGCGGCGGCCGACGCGGACGCCGCCCTGGTGGTCACCCCGGAGTACAACGGCAGCTACCCGGCCGTCATCAAGAACGCGATCGACTGGCTGTCCCGACCGTTCGGCGACGGCGCGCTCAAGGGCAAGCCGCTGGCGGTCATCGGTGGATCCTTCGGCCAGTACGGCGGGGTGTGGGCGCACGACGACACGCGCAAGTCCTTCGCCATCGCCGGCGCGCGCGTCGTGGAGGCGATCAAACTGTCGGTGCCGTTCAAGACGCTGGAAGGCAAGCCGCCCGCCGAACACGCCGAGGTGTCGGCGAACGTGCGCGACGTGGTGGGCAAGCTGGCCGCCGAAGTCGGCTGATTGGCAGAAGTCAACAAGCCGCTCGCCGGCCGACCAGCGCGGTTGGCACCACCGAATAGCAGAAGCCGCCAGCTCCGGCTGGCGGCTTTGCTAGCTCCGGGCGGTCCGATCGCCGTCGGCGGGCATGTCGGTGGTCGCTGCTATATCCATACGTGGAGGCGTCCACGCCTCGGCGTGTGACCTGCGACACGCCGAGCGGGTGGTCGGGTTCCGTCGCGGCAGGGCTCACGACCAGGGAATTTCAAAATTGTTATTCAGAACATCTTGTATCCGGACAACTTGTCAGCCACTAGGTGTAGTGTTTCGTGCACCGCCAGATCCCAGGACCACCAAGCAAGCCAGACTCGGTGAACCCCCCGAAATCGGCACCCACAGGTCGCTCGACCGTGACCGCCGCACGACGGGAATCAGGGGGCCTGACGGATCGCTGAACCTAGCAAGACGCAGTTCAAAAGTAGTTGCCAGTCCGTTGGGTCCCCCTCTTCCGCAAAGGAGCGGCATTCTATGAGCATCACCGTGTACACCAAGCCGGCATGTGTGCAGTGCAGCGCCACCTACAAGGCGTTGGACAAGCAGGGCATCGCCTACGAGAAGGTCGACATCTCGCTCGACGCAGAGGCGCGTGACTACGTGATGGCCCTGGGATACCTGCAGGCTCCAGTGGTGGTGGCGGGCACCGAGCACTGGTCGGGGTTCCGGCCGGACCGCATCAAGGCGCTCGCCAAGGCGGAACTCAGCGCGTAAGGCAGAACGTCAGGTAAGGAGGTTGCGGTGCAGTCGCGCAACCCAGGTTGGATGAGTGACGACCCGCTTCGCCCGGCTGCGCCGCGCTTGCGATCGTCACTGGTCTATTTCTCCTCGGTGTCGGAGAACACCCACCGCTTCGTGGAGAAGCTGGGGATCCCCGCCACGCGGATACCGCTGCATGGCCGCATCGAGGTAGACCAGCCCTACGTCCTCGTCCTGCCCACCTACGGCGGCGGCCGGGCCACACCGGACCTCAACGCCGGCGGCTACGTCCCCAAGCAGGTCATCGCCTTCTTGAACAATGAGCACAACCGGTCGTTGATCCGCGGCGTCATCGCCGCGGGCAACAACAACTTCGGCGCTGAATTCGCGTACGCGGGCAATGTGATCTCGCGTAAGTGCGGCGTCCCGTATCTCTACCGCTTCGAACTAATGGGAACCCAGGACGACGTGGATGCCGTCCGTGCGGGCTTGGCCAATTTTTGGAAGGAACAGACGTGTCACCAACCGTCGCTGCAGAGCCTGTAACCACCGGAGCCCACGCGTTGCCGGGGGAGACGGATTACCACGCGCTCAACGCGATGCTGAACCTCTACGACGCGGACGGCAAGATCCAGTTCGACAAGGACCGCGAGGCCGCGCATCAGTACTTCCTGCAGCACGTCAACCAGAACACGGTGTTCTTCCACAATCAGGACGAGAAGCTCGACTACCTGATCAAGGAGAACTATTACGAGCGTGAGGTTCTCGACCAGTACAGCCGCAACTTCGTCAAGACGCTGCTGGACCGCGCCTACGCCAAGAAGTTCCGGTTCCCGACGTTTTTGGGCGCGTTCAAGTACTACACCTCCTACACGCTGAAGACGTTCGACGGGAAGCGTTACCTGGAGCGCTTCGAGGACCGCGTCGTCATGGTCGCACTGACGCTGGCCGCCGGTGACACCGTCCTGGCCGAGAAGCTCGTCGACGAGATCATCGACGGCCGGTTCCAGCCGGCCACCCCGACGTTCTTGAACTCCGGCAAGAAGCAGCGCGGCGAACCGGTGAGCTGCTTTCTGCTGCGCATCGAGGACAACATGGAGTCGATCGGGCGATCCATCAACTCCGCCCTGCAGCTGTCCAAGCGCGGCGGGGGAGTCGCGCTGTTGCTCAGCAACATTCGCGAGCACGGCGCCCCGATCAAGAACATCGAGAACCAGAGCTCGGGCGTCATCCCGATCATGAAGCTGCTCGAGGACTCGTTCTCCTACGCCAACCAGCTGGGGGCCCGTCAGGGCGCGGGCGCGGTGTACCTGCACGCGCACCACCCCGACATCTACCGGTTCCTGGACACCAAGCGCGAAAACGCCGACGAGAAGATCCGCATCAAGACGCTGAGCCTAGGCGTGGTGATTCCCGACATCACCTTCGAGCTGGCCAAGAAGAACGAGGACATGTACCTGTTCTCGCCGTACGACGTGGAGCGGGTCTACGCCCTGCCGTTCGCCGACATCTCGGTCACCGAGAAGTACTACGAGATGGTCGATGACGCCCGCATCCGCAAGACGAAGATCAAGGCGCGCGAGTTCTTCCAGACACTGGCCGAGTTGCAGTTCGAATCCGGTTACCCCTACATCATGTTCGAGGACACCGTGAACCGGGCCAACCCGATCGACGGCAAGATCACCCACTCGAACCTGTGCTCGGAGATCCTGCAGGTCTCCACGCCGTCGGTGTTCAACGACGACTTGTCGTATGCCAAAGTAGGCAAGGACATTTCGTGCAACCTGGGGTCGCTGAACATCGCCAAGGCGATGGACTCGCCCGACTTCGCGCAGACGATCGAGGTGGCGATCCGCGCGCTGACGGCGGTGAGCGACCAGACCCACATCACCTCGGTGCCCTCGATCGAGCAGGGCAACAACGAGTCCCACGCGATCGGCCTCGGGCAGATGAACCTGCACGGCTACCTGGCCCGCGAGCGCATCTTCTACGGCTCCGAAGAAGGCATCGACTTCACCAACATCTACTTCTACACCGTGCTCTACCACGCGCTGCGGGCGTCGAATCGCATCGCGATCGAGCGGGGAATCAAGTTCGGTGGTTTCGAGAAGTCGAAGTACGCCTCGGGTGAGTTCTTCGACAAGTACACCGAGCAGGTGTGGGAGCCGGCCACCCCGCGGGTCCGGGAGATCTTCGCCGAGGCGGGCATTCGCATTCCGACGCAAGAGGATTGGCAGCGGCTGAAGGAATCGGTGCAGCAGCACGGCATCTACAACCAGAACCTGCAGGCCGTCCCGCCGACGGGGTCGATCAGCTACATCAACCACTCGACCAGTTCGATCCACCCGGTGGCGAGCAAGATCGAGATCCGCAAGGAAGGCAAGATCGGCCGCGTCTACTACCCGGCGCCGTATCTGACCAACGACAACCTGGAGTATTACCAGGACGCCTACGAGATCGGTTACGAGAAGATCATCGACACCTACGCCGCGGCCACCCAGCACGTGGACCAGGGGCTGAGCCTGACGCTGTTCTTCAAGGACACCGCCACCACGCGCGACGTGAACAAGGCGCAGATCTATGCCTGGCGCAAGGGAATCAAGACGCTGTACTACATCCGCCTTCGTCAGATGGCTTTGGAGGGAACAGAGGTCGAGGGCTGCGTGTCCTGCATGCTGTAAACCCCGCGGTTTGTGAAAGAAAGATGATGGAATACACGACTAGCCAATTTGGCGACGCCGTAATGCGCGATTTTCGGCGCCGCCAGTTGGTCCAGCAACGATCTGTTACGGCTTCGACTGGCGCTGAACTAGAAGCGAAGGCACTCGGGCACCCGGCCTTTGAAAATCTCGTGGTGGGTGAAAGTCGGGCAACATCGCTTGTTGCGGTCTTTCTTGATCTCACGGACTTTACTGGCCGAACCTTTTGGGATGACGAAACCGAAGTTGCTAATCTCGCGCACGCGGTGTTGAGCGGGTTCGTTTCGGTTGTGTGTGCGTTTGGAGGTTATCCGCTGGGGTTACGGGGCGATGGGCTATTCGCGGGTTTCGGTCCTGGCGACCCTCGGGTTGATTCAGTTTGCGCACTGAGCGCCTGCGCCTTCGCGCTGAACGCGGTTGAAAATGGCCTTAACCCACAGCTGGATAAGGCCGGAATCCACCGTGTGCAAGCCCGAGCGGGTCTTGACTATGGCCGCATCACCTTCGTGCGTACAGGTAGTCGACTGCACAACGAAGTAAACGCGATTGGGTTCGCCGCGAATTTTGCTGCAAAATGCGAAAAGAAGGCCAAGTCCTGGGAGATTATTATCGGACAAAATATCGCCGAGCAATTACCCGATGCGGCGGCCTTCAGCGAGCACGAAAAGTCGCCCAAGCCTTACCAGCGAAACTATGAGCGTCGTTACTACAAGTTCTATGATTATTGGTGGCGCACCACGCTGCCGTATCTCCCTGGGGCGATCGAACAAATCAATGGCAATCCGACCTCCACAATCGCTATAAATTGAAACGGATAACAAGATATGACCATTGCCGCCCTCCTTCATCATCATGGAGTCCACGTTCCCAGATTCGTCACCGTGAACGGGCAAATCGTGTTCGACGGGGTGCGAGACACATCGTCGGGCTTCGAACACGCGACTTTCGGTTCGGTCACACCCGTGGCCAATCATAAATTTCACGGTGGCTGCGCAGAGCCCACTGACGCACCCGAGAGCGGCCGGGCGTGGTGGCACGATGACTCACGCCTCCATCGCAATATTTCGGCGATGGAGCGCTCGTTCCCAGGGTTTATATATTTGCCGCCTGAAAATGGCGTCTGCCCGGCCTGGGGAGGTGTAATCAACACGGGCAGGGGTCATTTCAAGACCCTGATTATGCCACGAAGAGATGAGGGATTGCCGCGTGTAACAGTTCTAGGTTTTGAGGCTTGGTGTTCATGCAGGCCGACGGTGGGTCCCTTCGCCACATCTTTATCGCAACGGAAACTTGTGTATTGCTGCAGAAAATGATTGGTCTCCAGAGCATCACACCGTTGCAACCGCCACGGCGTGGACGGCTCACTGGCTGGCCGCTTACACCGAATGGCGGATCACCCGAAGGTGGCCTACGGAGGGCGTCAACAGCATTGCGGCGTAAGCACGAAAGTCCGCCAGACCAATCGAATTTGGTGACAGGCGCGCCGAGCGATGGAAGTCTTGAGTCCATTGACCAGATGGCCAGCTGGGTACGGTTTGCAGATACGAAAGCCACGATCCTCGCCGCCGGACTTGGGGTGGTGGCGACGATGCTCGCAAGCAATGTGAAAACCGTTGTGAAGGCGATAAGTGAAGGATGTCTGGCCACTTTATTGGTCGGCGGGCTAAGTGTCGCAACAGTTTTGGCTTTCCTGTGGACTTTAGGTTGGTTGACTTGGGCGATTGTGCCGCGGAGCAGGGTGCGCTACAACCACTTGAACCGGTTTGCATGGCCTTCACTTGTAGGCGCGACGGTTCAGGAACTTCTCGCACATACAGCTCGCGTCGACGTGCAGACGGATGCATGGCAGCAGGTGCTCGATTTGTCCCAGGTCGCTTCCCGCAAGTACAGCGCGTGTGCGAAGGCGGTTTACGGGTTTGCCGCTCTGATTCTCGTTGGACTCGTATGCATCTCCACCGCAACATCGTTCGCGCCTCGCTGACACATCACGGCCCATCCCGAATAGGCGTCGACGTCGACTCGCGATACGTTGCGAATCTCTGCCACGGTCAAATCGTCCCGCCCGACCATCATGCGGCCTGATCCGACTCCGTGAATTGCGAAGTGGGCAGTCTGCCCAGGTCAGAAGCGGCCACGAGGTAAAGTGCGTGACGTGGTGAGAATTCCTCGACCTGCTAGGCCCCACCCGGCTGTCAAGCCCGGGGCCAAGGTCGACGCGCGCAGCGAACGCTGGCGTGAGCACCGCAAGAAGGTGCGCAACGAAATCGTCGACGCGGCGTTCCGGGCCATCGACCGGCTCGGACCCGAACTTTCGGTGCGAGAGATCGCCGAAGAGGCCGGCACCGCCAAACCGAAGATCTACCGACATTTTCACGACAAGTCCGACCTGTTCCAGGCGATCGGGGAACGGCTGCGCGACATGTTGTGGGCGGCGATCTTCGCGTCCATCGACCTGAAAACCGACTCGGCCCGTGAGGTGATCCGGCGCAGCGTCGAGGAGTACGTCAGCCTGGTCGACCAGCACCCCAACGTGCTGCGGGTGTTCATCCAGGGGCGCTCGGCGGCCAGCCCCCAGATCCTTGACGAGGGACGCGGCATCACCCTGGCGGTAGCCGACATGTTCGACAGCGAGCTGCGCGAGATGGAGCTCGACCATGCGGCGGTCGAACTGGCCGGGCACGCCGCGTTCGGCTGCGCCGCGTCGGCCACCGAATGGTGGCTGGGCCCCGAGCCGGAGAGCCCGCGGCTGATGTCGCGCGAGCAGTTCGTCGCGCACCTGACCACCATCATGATGGGGGTCATCGTCGGCACCGCCGAGGCGCTGGGCATCACGATGAATCCTGACCTGCCGATACACGACATGGTGGCCGGCAACCCGGCCGCGAGCTGAGCACGCCGCGGCGTTGACAACCGCCGCGGCCATCGATAACACTCGTCCCAACCGATACCCTGGGTACTGGGTATCTGCGTCAGCCGGGGCCGTAGCCGAAGACGCCAGCTAACGCCGACCCGAGACAGGCCTGGATAGAAGGACCGATCGACCGTGACCGACGTCGTGACACAAACCGAGGCAATTCCGGCGGCCACCGCCTCCAAGCCCGTGCACACGCGTGCCGTCATCATCGGGACCGGGTTCTCCGGTCTGGGGATGGCCATCGCGCTGCAAAAGCAGGGCGTCGGGTTCGTCATCCTGGAAAAGGCCGGCGACATCGGCGGCACCTGGCGAGACAACAGATACCCCGGGTGCGCCTGCGACATCCCGTCGCACCTGTACTCGTTCTCGTTCGAGCCCAAGCCGGACTGGAAGAACCCGTTTTCCTATCAGCCCGAGATCTGGGACTACCTTAAAGGGGTCACCGAGAAGTACGGGCTGCGCCGCTACATCGAGTTCAACTCGCTGGTGGATCGTGCCCACTGGGACGATGACGAGAACCGCTGGCACGTGTTCACCGCCGACGGGCGCGAGTACGTCGCACAGTTTTTGATCTCCGGTGCCGGCGCGCTGCACATCCCATCGATGCCCGACATCGAGGGCCGCGACGAATTCCGCGGCGCCGCTTTCCATTCCGCGGAGTGGGACCACAGCGTCGACCTGACCGGCAAGCGCGTGGCGGTGATCGGGACCGGCGCCAGCGCGATCCAGATTGTGCCGGAGATCGTCGGGCAGGTCGCCGAACTTCAGCTCTACCAACGCACCCCGCCGTGGGTGGTGCCGCGGTCCAACCCTGAGATCGCGCCGGCGGTGCGCCGGGCCATGGAGAACGTGCCCGGGCTGCGCGCGCTGGTCCGCCTCGCGATCTACTGGGGGCAGGAAGCGCTGGCCGTCGGTATGACCAAGCGGCCGAACCTGCTCAAGTTCATCGAGGCCTACTGCAAATACAACATCCGCCGGTCCGTCAAGGATAAGGAGTTGCGGCGCAAGCTGGTTCCCAACTACCGCATCGGCTGCAAGCGAATCTTGAACTCCTCCACCTATTACCGCGCGGTCGCCGACCCCAAGACCGAACTGGTCACCGACCACATTGCGCGGATCACCGCCGACGGCATCGACACCGTCGACGGCACCCACCGGGGAGCCGACGTGATCGTGTACGCCACCGGCTTCCACGTCACCGACTCGTACACATACGTCCAGATCAAGGGGCTGCACGGCGAGGACCTGGTGGACCGGTGGAACCGCGAGGGCATCGGCGCGCACCGCGGCGTCACCGTCGCCGACGTGCCCAACCTGTTCTTCCTGCTGGGCCCCAACACCGGGCTGGGCCACAACTCGGTGGTGTTCATGATCGAGTCCCAGATCCGTTACGTCGCAGACGCGATCGCCACCTGTGACCGGCTCGGTGCACAGGCGCTGGCGCCGACCCGCGCCGCCCAGGACAAGTTCAACGACGAGCTGCAGCGCAGGCTCGGGCCGTCGGTGTGGAACAGCGGCGGCTGCAGCAGCTGGTATCTGGACGAGCACGGTAAGAACACCGTGCTCTGGGGCGGCTACACCTGGGAGTACTGGCGGGCGACTCGCTCGGTCAAGCCGGAGGAATACCAGTTCTACGGCGTGAACATGGGCAGGGCCGCGGCAGTCTAGGCGGCGCCGCGCGAAGTCGTTGCGGCGCTTCGTTGTTCGCCGGACCGGGACTTCTTGATGAAGGACCGCAGGTTCTGCCGCACGATGCGGTCCAGCACCCGGTCGGATACCACGCGGTTGATCCACAACAAGATCGCGGCGTCGCGACCGATGGTGTAGCGAGTGCGGGGCCGCGATGCGGTCGCGGCCTTGGCGATCACTTTCGCGGCGTATTCGGCCGAGACGCCGTCCTCGCCGAACGACCGCGCCTGTGCCGTGACGCCCGCCACGAGGTCGCGGTAGCGGGCGAGTTGGGCATCGGTCAGGGTCGCCACGAGCCCCTCGGCGGTGGTGATTCCGCGCTCGGCCATGTCGGTCCGGACCGCGCCCGGTTCGACGACGACCACCTTGATCCCGAGCTCGGCGACCTCACGCCGCAACGCGTCACTGGCGGCCTCCAGGGCGAACTTCGAACCGGCGTATGCGCCGTACGTCGGCAACACCACCTTGCCGCCGACGGAGCTGATATTCACGACGGTGCCCGAGCTGAGCAGCAGGGCCGGCAGCAGCGCCTGGGTCATCGCGATGTGGCCGAAGAGATTCACTTCGAACTGCCGGCGCCACTGGTCCAGCGGCAGCGTTTCGACCGGAGAGTTGACCGCTATCCCGGCATTGTTGATCAGCGCGCGCAGTGGGCGGTGCTGCGGATCGCGCGCGCGACCCGGTCGGCGATCGCGGCGACGTCCGCTTGCCTCGTGATGTCCAGGATGTACGGCTCGATGCCGTCGGTGCGCAGCGCGTCGGCATCGACCTCGCGGCGCACGCCGGCCAACACGTGAAAACCCTTGCGAGCCAGTTCCTTAGCCGTGGTCGCCCCGATCCCGGTGGAAGCGCCGGTCACGATGATTAGCTCTCGGCGGGCGGCGGGAATTCGAGGGATTCATGACGGTCTCCATCCGGTGGGAATCCATAGAGTTAACGCTGTCAACTGAAACTAAGTGTTTGAGTTAACGCTGTCAACTGGATGCTGGCTTATGCTCGGCGGGTGACGACACGAGCGGAGAGTGCCGCGGCCACCCGCTGCGCGCTGCTCGAAGCCGCGGGAGTGTTACTCGACCTCGGCGGAGTCGAAGCGGTCACGTTGCGCGAGGTGGGCGCTCGGGCGGGCGTCTCGCACTCCGCGGCGTATCGCCACTTCGCCGATAAGGAATCGCTGCTCGCGGTCCTGGCCACCAATGCACTGAGCGAACTCGGCGACCTACTCGAGACTTTGGTCAAGAGCGACGATGCCCCCGAGGATTCTCTGCGCTCCGGCCTACTTTCGCTGATCGAGCTGGGCCGCAGCCGACCTCACCTGTACCGGCTGATGTTCACCCCGCCGGCGGGGGACCCGACCGAGGCGATGCGGGCCGCCGAGCGTGCACAGGATTTGTTCCTCGCCATCGTGGGTGGCATTACGGGTCCCGGGCAGGCGCGACGTTACGGAGCGCTCCTGTTGACCAGCGCCCACGGCATCACGGGCTTGGATCTCAGTGGCCACATGGATCTGGGCAAGTGGCACACCAGCGCCGAGGAGCTCGTCGACACGCTCATCTCGGTGTTGCCAAAAGCTGGATGAAAGCCTGTGCGGCCGCGTCCACGCCGGCCTCGTCGCTGGTGGCAACGAGATCCAGCAGCAGGCCTCGGGTGACCGCCAGCCCCAGCCGAACCAGCGCGGGGTCGACCGAGTTCCCGGCGACCGCTTCGGCCTCGGCGAGCCAGCCCTCGACGGCCCCGGGAAGCATTCGGGCAAAAGGCTTTTCGCCCGCGGCAGCGCGGGCGTAGCACTCGAAGAACAGGCGCTCGGATTCGCGGAGTTCGGGTCGACGGAGGTCGGCCCACATGACCGCAAAGCTTTCGGCCGGGTCGGCCGGCAATTCGTGCAGCAGTCGCATCTGGCGTCGCTCGATCTCCTCGACGATCGCCACGAGCAGGCCTTCGCGGGACCCGAAGTGGTGCAACAGCATCCGGTGACTGGTGCCAACCGCGGCGGCCACCTCGCGCAGCGGCCGGTCGCCGATGCCGCCGGTGGCGAACTCGGTTGTCAGCGCATCGAGAAGCCGCCGGCGCCGCTCGGTGTCAGGAGTGCGCGCCATCGGCGCGGCTGCGCTGCTCGGACAGCGCCTTGAGGCCCTGGGCCTCGAGTCGCAGGAAGCGCTTGGTCCTGCCGGCCATCAACCGCCCGACGAGGGCGCCGAGTGCACCGCGCTGATCGAGTTGCTGGCGCACCAGCGTGCGGCCGCCGGGCCGGGCGATGACGTCGTGCCGGGCGGTCACCCGCACCCCGGGCGAGCTGTGCACCCAGGTCCACGACCGGTCGGGATCGATCTCGGTGACCTTCCAGACCAGCTTCGACATGCCGGGCTGCTTGATCGCGAACCGCCTGCCGGCAGCAAGGCTCGAACCATCAAGGCCGACAAGTGAAGTCACCGACGCGGTCCACTCGGGCCAGTGCTCGACGTCGGTGAAGGCATCCCAGACGAGTTGGGGCGCTGCGTCGATCTCGACGCCGTCTTCAATAAACATGTACCAAATGGTACATGTTTGGCGCGCCATACTGGAGGTTGGATCGAAATCCGGTGGCGGCCGGACGCATGGGCGACACGTAATCACAAGTTGTTGTGTTGCCGTTGCTTGTCGTACCCCAGGGGTAGTGTCTGGGGCCTGAGGTCTGTCCGGCAAAACGGTGTGTGAAGTGGGGTTCTGGTGAGCGAAAACATGAAGCTGATCGACCGCGTTTCGGCGATCAACTGGAACCGGCTGCAAGACGAAAAAGACGCCGAGGTCTGGGACCGGCTGACCGGTAACTTCTGGCTGCCCGAGAAGGTGCCGGTGTCCAATGACCTCCCGTCCTGGGGCACCCTGACGGCCCACGAAAAGCAGATGACCATGCGGGTGTTCACCGGCCTCACGCTGCTGGACACCATTCAGGGCACCGTCGGCGCGGTCAGCCTGATCCCCGACGCGCTGACCCCGCACGAAGAGGCCGTCTACACCAACATCGCCTTCATGGAGTCGGTGCACGCGCGCAGCTACAGCAACATCTTCTCCACGCTCTGCTCGACCGCCGAGATCGACGACGCCTTCCGCTGGTCGGAGGAAAACCCCAACCTGCAGCGCAAGGCCGAGATCGTCATGCAGTACTACAAGGGCGACGAGCCGCTCAAGCGCAAGGTCGCCTCCACGCTGCTGGAGAGCTTCCTGTTCTACTCCGGCTTCTACCTGCCGATGTACTGGTCGAGCCGGGCCAAGCTGACCAACACGGCCGACATGATCCGGCTGATCATCCGTGACGAGGCCGTGCACGGCTACTACATCGGCTACAAATATCAGCGCGGCCTGGCGCTGGTCGACGACGCGCGCAAGCAGGAACTCAAGGACTACACCTACGAGCTGCTCTTCGAGCTCTACGACAACGAGGTGGAGTACACCCAGGACCTCTACGACGAGGTCGGGCTGACCGAGGACGTCAAGAAGTTCCTGCGCTACAACGCCAATAAGGCGTTGATGAACCTCGGCTATGAGGCGCTGTTCCCGCGCGACGAGACCGACGTGAACCCGGCCATCCTGTCGGCGCTGTCACCCAACGCCGACGAGAACCATGACTTCTTCTCCGGGTCGGGGTCGTCGTACGTGATCGGCAAGGCCGTCGTCACCGAGGACGAGGACTGGGACTTCTAAGCGGACAGGCCAGCGGGCCGCTGCAAAACGGTTAAGAACCGGACCGGCCACGCGCGTCGGGGGGGAGGGACTGGGGCCGGCCCGGTCCCCTCCAGAACACCGGCCGGGCCGGTTTTCTTCCCGGGCGCCGCGCCGTTTCCGACGCGACCATCCCGGACGAACAAGACGACTCCGAGGATGCACCGCCCGCGGGCGGGTGAGTCCCGGCCGCCGACTCGAAAGGCGGCCTGACTATGCGCTCTGCCGATGTTGCTGGCGGGTCTGATTCACGAGGTTGACGCCGACCGCGACGCCGCCCAATATTGCTGCGGGAAGGGCAATCTCAAGCTGGCCGGTCGTCGCGCCGATGGTCGCCAGCAGGCCGAAACCCCCGGCGACCATGTTGAGGTTGCCGGCGACCCTATTCGTGCGCTGATGCTGGTAGGCCCCGACCACGATCTCACCGACTCCGAGCACGCCGGAGACGATCAGCGGCGCGCCGGTCGCGCTCATGGCGGTGGCGATTACGTCGAATTGCACTTGTCTCCCAAATGATTACGGCTGAGCAGCAGTTGCTTCTACAAACCTTGCATACCCAATAAGTCAGGCCGGTATGGAAGTCGCCGGCATCAGCCCGCCGCAGGTTCGTCGGGGCGGCCAGGCACCGAATGCCGCTAACTGACCCGCGCTTACCGTCGGCCGCCGGTGACGCATCCGATCGGTTCGGTCGCCGCTGGGCCCGAATCTGCACATCTAGGATTTCGCATATCGGCTTTTGCCGGCGCGTCCTTGTTCGTTTGATGGCCGCCGCCGGACATGCGGCAACGGGTTTCATGTGGGTGGGCAAACGTGTTCGCGTGGTGAACGGCTTATGAATTGTGCGCACGGCGCGACCGCCCGCTGGCGCGGTCGATACGGCTGCCCTGACACTGTTGAGGTGACGAATACCGCCGCCTCCGCCACCACCAACTTCTGCCGTTCAGTGCTGCGCTGGCTGCGCGCCGGCTACCCCGAGGGCGTTCCGGGGCCCGACCGCGTGCCGCTGCTCGCGCTGCTGCGCAGCACCCCGCTGACCGAAGACCAGATCGCCGAGGTGGTGCACAACATCACCGCAAAGGAGGGATCGCCGGAGACGGTCGATCATCCCATCGACCGCGACGAGATCGCCCACTTCATCTCCGACATGACGCACTACGACGCGGGACCGGAGAACATCATCCGGGTGGCCGCCACGCTGGCCGCCGTCGGATGGCCGCTGGCCGGCATCGACGTCAGCGAAGTCATCCCCGGTGACGAGTGGGGAGAGGCCGCCGAGATCGCCGCGCGCAGCGCGCCATCCGAAACCGCTCCGGGCGCCGCACTGTAGGGACTGAAGGGCGTTGGCGCCCTACAGCTTTGAGATATCGATGACGAAGCGGTAGCGCACGTCGCTGGCCAGGACACGCTCGTAGGCTTCGTTGATGTAGTCGGGCTCGATGAGCTCGATTTCCGGCGTCACGTTGTGCTCGGCGCAGAAGTCCAGCATCTCCTGAGTCTCCGCGATGCCGCCGATGTTCGACCCGGACAGGCTGCGGCGCGCCAGCGCCAACGGGAACGCGCCCACCTCCATGGGGTGCTCGGGAATGCCCAATTCCACCAGCGTGCCGTCGACGTCGAGCAGGCTCAGATAGTCGTTGAGGTTCAGGTTCGCCGAGACGGTGTTGAGGATCAGGTCGAAGCTGTTGCGCAATTTCTTGAAGGTCTCGCGCTCGGCGGTGGCGTAGTAGTGCTTGGCGCCCAGCCGCAGCCCGTCCTCCATCTTCTTCAGCGACTGCGACAACACCGTCACCTCGGCGCCCATCGCCGCGCCGAGCTTGACGCCCATGTGACCGAGCCCGCCCAGGCCGATGATCGCCAGGCGGGTGTCCTTGCCGGCCTTCCAGTGCCGCAGCGGCGAGAACAGCGTGATGCCCGCGCACAGCAGCGGCGCGGCCTTGTCCAACGGCAACGACTCGGGGATGCGCAGGACGAAGTTCTCGTCGACGACAATCGCCTGGCTGTAACCGCCCTGGGTCACCGTGCCGTCTTTGTCAATGGCGTTGTAGGTGAAGGTCGCACCGTTTTTGCAGTAGTTCTCCAGCCCAGCCTGACAACTACTGCACTGGCCGCAAGAGTTCACCATGCAGCCGACCCCGACGTGGTCGCCCACCTTGTGCTTGGTGACGGCGGAGCCGACCGCCGTCACGACGCCGGCGATCTCGTGGCCCACCACCAGGGGGTAATTCGGTGTGCCCCATTCGCCTTTGGCGGTGTGGATGTCGGAGTGGCAGATTCCGGCGAACTTGATGTCGATGGCCACGTCGTGCGGGCCCGGGTCGCGCCGTTCGATGGTGGTCTTGGTCAGTGGTGCCGTCGGCGAGGTGGCCGCGTACGCAGAAACTGTGCTCATGGACATCCCTCTTCGATTCGATACGTCATCAAGAAGTTTAGCTAAGGTAAAAGTTCTTCCGCCAACGGGCGAGGCGAACATCACGTTATGACGATTTGCGCGTTTTTGCTGACCGCCGTCAGTTGATCGGGGCGTTCACCAAGCGCAGATCGTCGACGATGCCGCGCGCCGCGATCAGGCCCTCGCCGGTTTGCCATATTTCGTCGTTGACGACGTAGACCCGATTGTCGCGGTTCGCCGACAGCTTGCGCCACGGGTTGCTGTCCAGAATCGTTGCGGCCCGATCGGCGGCTGCCGGGGTGGCGCAGGAGACGTACACCACGTCGGCGTCGGCGATCGACAGGTCCGGATTCTTCGCCAGGTCGGCGTCGCCGGCAGCAATCTCGACGTAGGGCTTGTCGGTGAAGCGCTGGGTGGCCGGTCGGTCCACGCCGACCGCACCGAGCACGCTGGCCGGGAAGTTGTTGGCACCGTAAACCCGGATGGTCCCGGCGGTCAGCTGCACGATCGACGCCTGATAGTGGGAGGCGTCATGCCGCGCGCCGATGTCGGTCGCCCGCTGGGAAAAGGCAGTGATCAACCCGTCCATCGCGGCGCTGCGACCGGTCGCGGCACCGACCGCGCGCAGGTTGTCCTGCCAGGCGGCACCGGGTGCCGCCGTGAACACCGTCGGGGCGATCGCGGTCAGCTGCGGGTACAACGTGGGCGTCAACCCCTGCGATCCCAGGATCAGATCGGGGTGGGCGGCCGCGATCGCTTTCACATCCGGTTGGGATCGGGTGCCGGCGCCGGGCACGTTGTGCACCGCGCCGCCCAGATAGGCGGGCTGACCAGAGGAGCCGTCGGGCAACGCGGCGGCGACCACCCGCGCTTGGAGCCCCAGCGCGCACAACGCATCGAGCTGGTCGCCGGAGAGCACCACGATGCGCTGCGGGTCGGCGGGCACCTGCACCGTGGCGGGATCGACCCCCGCCGCGTTGTGAACTTGCCGTTTCGCGGTCCCCGGATCGGGCCCGGCGGCATCGCGCGCGCACGATTCGTCCGGACGGCGGTCGTTTCCCAGCACGCCGGCCCCGGCGATCTGGGTGGTGGGCGTGACCAGAGAACGGGTCGGCGTCCTGGCGGCGGGATTGTCGGATCCGCAGCCGCCGCAGGCCAGGATGAGCGCCGTCGCCACCGCGCCCACCCCGGCCAGCCGGGCGGGTCCGATCACGCCGAATGACACGCGTCAGACGCTAACATCCGGCCAGCTCGAAGGCGCCGCGCTCCGACCCGTTCGGCGCCGCGCCAACGGACACGGCGCACCTGGAAGCCATTTACGACAGTTTGTAGGACCAGCCCTGACGTCGCCATGATCGACGGCTAAGATTCCTCTCAATACTGTTTTTGGGCCAGTGTCCGATCCGGATGTTTGGAGAAGCTGTTGACAGCCGAAGCGCCCCCTTTGGGACAACTCGAGGCCGTTCGTCCGTACCCGGACCGGGTGGGCCCCAAAGGGAACCTCGTCTACAAACTGATCACGACGACCGATCACAAGATGATCGGCATCATGTACACGGTCACGTGCTTCGCCTTCTTCTTCATAGGCGGGTTGATGGCGTTGCTGATGCGCACCGAGCTGGCCGCTCCCGGGCTGCAGTTCCTGTCCAACGAGCAGTTCAATCAGCTGTTCACCATGCACGGCACGATCATGCTGCTGTTGTACGCCACACCGGTGGTGTTCGGTTTCGCCAACCTGGTGCTGCCGCTGCAGATCGGTGCGCCCGATGTGGCCTTCCCGCGGCTGAACGCCTTCTCGTTCTGGCTGTTCCTGTTCGGCGGGCTGATCGTGGCGTCCGGCTTCATCGTCCCGGGCGGGGCCGCCGACTTCGGCTGGACCGCCTACACGCCGCTGTCTGACGCCGTTCACTCACCCGGCGCCGGCGGAGACCTGTGGATCACCGGCCTGATCGTCGCCGGTCTGGGCACCATCCTGGGTGCGGTCAACATGATCACCACCGTGGTGTGCATGCGCGCTCCGGGCATGACGATGTTCCGGATGCCGATCTTCACCTGGAACATCCTGGTGACCTCGATCCTGATCCTGATCGCGTTCCCGATCCTGACCGCGGCGCTGTTCGGACTGGCCGCCGACCGACATCTGGGGGCCCATGTCTACGACGCCGCCAACGGCGGAGTCCTGTTGTGGCAACACCTGTTCTGGTTCTTCGGCCATCCCGAGGTGTACATCATCGCCCTGCCGTTCTTCGGCATCATCACCGAGATCATCCCGGTGTTCTCGCGCAAGCCGGTCTTCGGTTACACCACGCTGGTGTACGCGACCCTGTCGATCGCCGCTTTGTCGGTCGCGGTGTGGGCGCACCACATGTTCGCCACCGGAGCCGTTCTGCTGCCGTTCTTTTCGTTCATGACGTATCTGATCGCGGTGCCGACCGGGATCAAATTCTTCAACTGGATCGGCACGATGTGGAAGGGGCAGATCACTTTCGAGACGCCGATGCTGTTCTGCGTGGGCTTCCTGATCACCTTCCTGCTGGGTGGTCTGACCGGCGTGATGCTGGCCAGCCCGCCACTGGACTTCCACGTCACCGACAGCTACTTCGTCGTCGCGCACTTCCACTACGTGCTGTTCGGCACCATCGTGTTCGCCACCTTCGGCGGGGTGTACTTCTGGTTCCCCAAGATGACCGGCCGGCTGCTCGACGAGCGGCTGGGCAAGCTGCACTTCTGGCTGACCTTCATCGGGTTCCACACCACGTTCCTGGTGCAGCACTGGCTGGGTGATTTGGGCATGCCGCGCCGCTACGCGGACTACCTGCCCAGCGACGGCTTCCAGCCCTACAACGTGGCCTCGACGGTGGGCGCCTTCATCCTGGGCGCGTCGATGTTCCCGTTCGTCTGGAACGTCTTCAAGAGCTGGCGCTACGGCGAGGTCGTGACGGTCGACGACCCGTGGGGTTACGGCAACTCGCTGGAGTGGGCGACCAGCTGCCCGCCGCCGCGGCACAACTTCACCGAGCTGCCCCGAATCCGTTCGGAGCGGCCGGCATTCGAGTTGCACTACCCGCACATGGTCGAGCGGCTCCGCGCCGAGGCGCACGTGGGGCGCCACGCCACGGCTTTCGAATCGCCGAAGGGTTTCGGCCCGCGGACCGAACCCGATCGCTCGACTCCTGAGCAGTAGCGGCGGCAGTCGGGAGTGAGCTCACCACCCAAGGTGTCGGTGCTGATCACCGTCACCGGCGTGGATCAACCAGGCGTGACGGCGAGCCTGTTCGAGGCGCTGTCACGGCACGGGGTCGAGCTGCTCAACGTCGAACAGGTGGTGATCCGGCACCGTCTGACGCTGGGCGTGCTGGTGTGCTGCCCGGCCGAGGTCGCCGACAGCGCGCAGTTGCGCGATGACGTCGAATCGGCCATCCGCAGGGTGGGCCTCGACGTCAGCATCGAGCGCAGCGACGACGTGCCGATCATGCGGGATCCCTCGACCCACACCATCTTCGTGCTGGGCCGGCCCATCACCGCCGGCGCGTTCGGCGCGGTGGCCCGCGAGGTGGCGGGCCTGGGCGTCAACATCGACCTGATCCGCGGAGTCTCCGACTACCCGGTGATCGGCCTGGAGCTGCGGGTGTCGGTGCCGCCGGGCGCCGACGGGGCGTTGCGGACCGTCCTGAACCGGGTGTCCAGCGAGGAACAGGTCGACATCGCGGTCGAGGACTACAGCCTGGAACGACGGGCCAAGCGGCTCATCGTGTTCGACGTCGACTCGACGCTGGTGCAGGGCGAGGTCATCGAGATGCTGGCGGCCCGGGCCGGCGCCGAGGGCAAAGTCGCCGCCATCACCGACGCCGCGATGCGCGGCGAGCTGGACTTCGCGCAGTCGCTCGAGCAGCGGGTGGCGACGCTGGCGGGCCTGCCCGCCAGCGTGATCGACGAGGTCGCCGAGCAGCTGGAGCTGATGCCCGGCGCCCGCACCACGCTGCGGACCCTGCGGCGCCTCGGTTACGCCTGCGGCGTCGTGTCCGGCGGCTTCCGCCGGATCATCGAGCCGCTGGCCGAGGAGTTGATGCTGGATTACGTCGCGGCCAACGAGCTGGAGATCGTCGACGGCACGCTCACCGGGCGGGTGATCGGCCCCATCATCGACCGGGCCGGAAAGGCCACAGCGCTAAGGGAATTCGCCAGCCAGGTGGGGGTGCCGATGGCGCAGACCGTCGCCGTGGGCGACGGCGCCAACGACATCGACATGCTGGCCGCGGCCGGCTTGGGCATCGCGTTCAACGCCAAGCCGGCGCTGCGTGAGGTCGCCGACGCGTCGCTGACCCACCCCTACCTGGACACCGTGCTGTTCCTGTTGGGGGTGACCCGCGGTGAAATCGAGGCCGCCGACGCGGTCGACGGCGAGGTCCGCCGGGTAGAGATCCCGCCCGAGTAACCCGGCACGTATTCGAGCGTCGCGGTACGGCACGATAGTCGGGTGCCCGACACAAGCGATGCAGCCGACCCCGATCTGCTGCTCGACTTCAGGCAGGTGTCGCTGCAGCGCGGCGGCAACGTCCTGGTGGGGCCGCTGGATTGGGCGGTCGAACTCGACGAACGCTGGGTGATCGTCGGGCCCAACGGGGCCGGCAAGACCTCGCTGCTGCGGATCGCCGCGGCGGCCGAACATCCCTCATCCGGTGTGGCTTTCGTGCTCGGCGAGCGGCTGGGCCGCGTCGACGTCACCGAGTTGCGGTCCCGGATCGGGCTGAGCTCGTCCGCCTTGGCGCAGCGGATCCCCACCGACGAGGTGGTGCGCGACCTCGTCGTCTCGGCCGGCTACGCGGTGCTGGGCCGGTGGCGGGAGCGCTACGAGGACGTCGACTACCAACGCGCGATCGACATGCTGGAGAGCCTGGGCGCCGAGCACCTCGCGGACCGCACCTACGGAACGCTGTCGGAAGGCGAGCGCAAGCGGGTGCTGATCGCCCGCGCGCTGATGACCGATCCCGAACTGCTGTTGCTCGACGAGCCCGCCGCCGGCCTGGATCTGGGCGGCCGCGAGGAGCTGGTGGCTCGGCTGGCCGACCTGGCCGCCGACCCCGACGCGCCCGCCCTGGTGCTGGTCACCCACCACGTCGAGGAGATTCCGCCCGGGTTCAGCCACTGCATGCTGCTCTCGGAAGCGCGGGTGGTCGCCGCCGGATTGCTGACCGACGTGCTGACCGCCGAGAATCTGTCCACCGCGTTCGGCCAAGCGATCGCCCTCGACGTCGTCGACGGGCGCTATTTCGCGCGGCGCGTCCGTAACCGCGCAGCCCACCGGAGGCCGTTATGACATCACCCGACCAAGCCCCCCTGGTCCCGCGCCCGGCCGCGACCGTGATGCTGGTCCGCGAGACGCGCAAGGGCATCGCCGTGTTCCTCATGCGCCGGCACGCACAAATGGAGTTCGCCGCGGGCACGGTGGTGTTTCCCGGCGGCGGCGTCGACGACCGCGACCGCAACGCCGACATCGCCTGGGCCGGCCCGTCGCCGCAGTGGTGGGCTCAGCGCTTCGGCGTCGAACCCGACCTGGCCGAGGCGCTGGTGTGCGCCGCCGCCCGCGAGACCTTCGAGGAATCCGGTGTGCTGTTCGCCGGGCCCGCCGACGACCCGGACAGCATCGTGGGCGACGCCTCGGTGTACGGCGAGGCCCGGCACGCGCTGGCCGAACGGTCGCTGTCGTTCGCCGACTTTCTGCGCCGGGAAAATCTGGTGCTGCGCTCCGACCTGCTGCGGCCGTGGGCCAACTGGGTCACCCCGGAAGCCGAGCGCACTCGCCGCTATGACACCTACTTCTTCGTCGGCGCCCTCCCGGAAGGCCAGCGCGCCGACGGCGAGAACACCGAATCCGACCTGGCGGGCTGGACGACGCCGCGGGCCGCGATCGACGACTTCGAGGCCGGACGCCTATTCCTGCTGCCCCCGACGTGGACGCAGCTGGACTCGCTGGCCGGGCGGACGGTCGCCGAGGTGCTGGCCGTCGAGCGCCAGATCGTGCCGGTGCAGCCGCATCTGGAAATCCAGGGTGACAACTGGGTGTTCGAGTTCTTCGATTCGGACCGCTACCACCAGGCGCGGGAGGCGGGCGGCCTGGGATGGCGGCATTGAGCGAGTTCGTCAGCGTGGTGGTCAGTGACGGCTCGCAGGACGCCGGGCTGGCGATGTTGCTGCTGTCACGCCCACCGACCAACGCGATGACCCGCCAGGTCTACCGGGAACTCATCGCGGCCGCCGAGGAATTGGGGCGGCGCGACGACGTCGCCGTGGTGATCCTGTTCGGTGGTCACGAGATCTTCTCCGCGGGCGACGACATGCCCGAACTGCGCACCCTGCGGGGCTCCGAGGCCGAGAGCGTGGCGCGGGTCCGGCAGGAAGCCGTCGACGCCGTGGCGGCGATCCCCAAGCCGACCGTCGCCGCGATCACCGGCTACGCGCTGGGCGCCGGTCTCACCCTGGCCCTGGCCGCCGACTGGCGGATCAGCGGGGACAACGTCAAGTTCGGCGCGACGGAGATCCTGGCCGGCCTGGTGCCCGGCGGCGACGCGATGGCCCGGCTGACCCGGGTGGTGGGCGCGAGCAAGGCCAAGGAGCTGGTGTTCAGCGGCCGTTTCGTCGACGCCGAGGAAGCCCTGGCCCTGGGCCTCATCGACGACATGGTGGCCCCCGACGACGTGTACGACGCCGCCGCCGGGTGGGCGCGCCGTTTTCTCGACGGGCCGCGGCACGCGCTGGCCGCAGCCAAGGCCGGAATCAACGACGTCTTCGACCTGGACACCGTGGAGCGGCGCGCCGCCGCACGCCGGCGTTACGTCGAGGTGCTCTCCGCCGCTGGTCAGGGCGGTGACGAAATGGCGGATCCCGACGGCCGTTAGGCTGCCCTGCATGACCAGTTCGACCGACGCCGTTCCGACGCCCCACGCCACCGCCGAGCAGGTGGAAGCCGCCCGGCACGACAGCAAGCTGGCCCAGGTGCTCTACCACGACTGGGAAGCCGAGACTTACGACGACAAGTGGTCGATCTCCTATGACCAGCGCTGCATCGACTACGCCCGGGGCCGCTTCGACGCCATCGTGCCGGACCAGGTGCAGCGCGAGCTGCCCTACGACCGGGCCCTCGAATTAGGCTGCGGCACAGGATTTTTCCTGCTCAACCTGATCCAGTCCGGGGTCGCCCGGCGCGGATCGGTGACCGACCTGTCGCCCGGCATGGTCAAGGTCGCCACCCGCAACGGGCAGTCGCTGGGCCTGGACATCGACGGCCGGGTCGCCGACGCCGAGGGCATCCCGTACCAGGACAACACCTTCGACCTGGTCGTCGGGCACGCCGTGCTGCACCACATTCCCGATGTGGAGCTGTCGCTGCGCGAGGTGATCCGGGTGCTGCGCCCCGGCGGCCGGTTCGTCTTTGCCGGTGAGCCGACCAGCGCCGGCGACGTCTACGCCCGCGAGTTGTCCACCCTGACCTGGCGCATCGCCACCAACGTCACCAAGCTGCCTGGCCTGGGTGGCTGGCGGCGCCCGCAGGCCGAGCTCGACGAATCCTCCCGGGCCGCGGCGCTGGAGGCGATCGTCGACCTGCACACCTTCACGCCCGGTGACCTGGAGCGGATGGCCGCCAACGCCGGTGCCACCGAGGTGCGGACCGTCAGCGAAGAGTTCACCGCCGCGATGTTCGGCTGGCCGGTCCGCACCTTCGAGGCGTCGGTGCCGCCCGGGCGGCTGGGCTGGGGCTGGGCGAAATTCGCCTTCAACGGCTGGAAGACGCTGAGCTGGGTGGACGACAACGTGTGGCGCCGCGTGGTCCCGAAGGGCTGGTTCTACAACGTGATGGTGACCGGGGTCAAACCCTCCTGAGCGTCGGACTGCGCTTCAGCACGGTGACGATGCAGGCCGCGTAGCGGCGTGAGGAGGAGCCGCGATCAGGTTCAGCACGGTGACGATGCAGGCCGCGTAGCGGCGTGAGGAGGAGCCGGCCATCAGGTTCAGCACGGACGACGTCGGCTATCTGCGGTCGCACGCGGGCGCTGCGGCGCTGGCGGACGTTGCCCGGCTCGAGCTGACCGACGCCAACCTGCTCGCCGACATTGCCGCGGCGCGCGCCCGATTCGGCGATCGAGCGGCGGCGCTGGTCGAGACGGTCCAGTTGCGCCGCCGCGCACTGGACAAACTGGGCGAGCTGGGCCCGGAAGTGTCGGATTGGCTGTTCACCGACGAGGCGCTGCAGCAGGCTACGGCGGCGCCGGTGGCCTTGCACCGGGCCAACCGGCTGGCCCGGCATGGCAGCGTCGTCGTGCACGACGCGACCTGTTCGATCGGCACCGAGCTGGCCGCGCTGAGCGGCCGCGGGATCGCCGTGGTAGGCAGCGACATCGATCCGGTGCGGCTGGCGATGGCGCGCCACAACGTGGGGGAGTCGGCCTGGATCTGCCGCGCCGACGCGCTGCGCCCGGTCACCCGCGACGCAGTGCTCGTCGTCGACCCGGCCCGGCGCGTCGAGGGCCGGCGCCGGTTGCGCATCGACGACTACCAGCCCGCCCTTGGCACGTTGCTCGACACCTACCGCGACCGAGAGTTCGTCGTAAAGTGCGCCCCCGGTATCGATTTCGATGAGGTGCGACGCTTGGGCTTCGCCGGGGAAATCGAGGTGACGTCGCATCGCGGCTCGGTCCGGGAAGCCTGCCTGTGGTCGGCCGGGCTGGCCCAGCCGGGTGTGGGTCGGCGGGCGAACCTGCTGGATCGCGATGAGCAGCTCACCGACAACGACCCCGACGACTGCCCGGTGCGCCCGGCCGGGCGCTGGATCGTCGACCCGGACGGCGCCGTGGTCCGGGCCGGGCTGGTGCGCCATTACGCCGCGCGGCACGGGCTATGGCAGCTCGACCCCGAGATCGCCTACCTGTCCGGCGATCGGCTGCCCGCTGCCGACCGCGGGTTCGAGGTGCTCGAACAGCTGGTCTTCGACGAGCGCCGGCTCCGCCAGAGGCTGTCGACGCTGGACTGCGGATCGCTCGAGGTGCTGGTGCGCGGGGTGCGGGTGGACCCGGACGCGCTGCGCAAACGGATGCGTTTGCGCGGGAGCCGATCGCTGTCGGTGGTCATCACCCGCATCGGTGCCCGAACCTCCAGCCGCACGATCGCGTTCGTTTGCCAACCCTCCCGATAGGGCCGGTACGCTGGCGGCGTCACTTCTCCGGGTCGCCGGCCCTGGCTAGTTTGCGAGGACCATTCCACGATGCGTTATCTGATAGCCGCTGCGCTGCTCGCGGCCGCGGTCTCGGTGGGGTGGCCGGCCGCGGCCGAGCCGCCGTCGTGTGCCGGCCTGGGCGGTAGCGTCGACGCCGGCCAGATGTGTCATCTGCACGCCACCGGCCCCAACTACACGCTCAACATGACCTTTCCCGCCGACTATCCGGACGGACAGGCGCTGGCCGACTACATCACCCAGAACCGGGACGGCTTCGTCGCCGTCGCGCAGAGTTCCGGGGGGCGCGACCAGCCCTATCAGCTGGAGGCCACCACCGAGCAACACTTCGCCGGACAGCCGCCGCACAACACCCGCAGCGTCGTGCTCAAGTTCTTCCAGGACGTCGGGGGGGCGCACTCGTCCATCTGGTACAAGGCGTTCAACTACAACCTCGGGACCAAGCAGCCCATCACGTTCGACAACCTGTTCCCGCCGGGCACGACGCCGCTGGACGCCATCTTCCCGATCGTGCAGCGCGACCTGGAACACCAAACCCCGTTGGGCGCCGCGATTTTGCCGTCGACCGGACATGACCCGACGCACTATCAGAACTTCGCTATCACCGACGATCAACTGATCTTCTACTTCGCCCCGGGCGAGATGCTGCCGGCGTTCGTCGGGCCGATGCAGTCCCAGGTGCCGCGCAACGCCATCCCGCCGCTGGCCATCTAGTCCTGAAGGAGCCTCAGACCGGGCCGGCCCGCAACTCCATGGCCACCGCGGCGAGCATCAGCGCCACCTGCGCGACGCAACCGATGAGCGGGACGAAGAAGGCCCGCCTGCGACGCACCAGGAAGTACACGGCGACCGCGATGTCGGCGACCAAGAGGGCGGCGCCGCCCCAGGTGCCCAGGTTCATCGCCCGGTCGATCCAGGCGGGATCGCCGCATTTCCGGGAACCGCAGGCGTCGGTGCTCATCACCAGCAGGCCGAGCAGCGCAAAGCTCGCCGCGTACAGGCCGCCGTGGATGACCAGCAGGACGGACGTCGCCACGGTGTCGGCGGTGCCGCTGCGCGGGGTTGCGGTGGTGGGTGTTGTCGCGGCGCCTGGCGCCGCCGGCTCGTGGATCGGCACCACAGCAGGATGTCCCGGTCAGGCCGGCGCGAAACCGTAAACCTGGCCGTCGCTGGTGGCCGCCACCACCCGGCGATCGGTGCCGACCGACACCCCGACCGGATAGCCGGTGGCCGCGGGCATCGGGTAGCTGCCCAGGGTGCGGCCGCTGCCCGGATCGAAGATCAGCAGCGACATGCCGGGAGCGCCGTTCGCCGGCGGCCCGCTGGCCACGGTGTAGCCGACGCCGCTGCCGGCCAGGCTCGACGTCGACAGCGGCAGGACGTCGTCACGGCGCCACACCTGATCGGCGTGATCACCGGCATCCTTGAACGCCGCCAGCTTCGTGTCGGGCCCGCCGCCGGCCACGATCAGCCCCTGCGGAGTGACCGCGGGCGGCGTCTGCGCCAGGAAGCCCAGCGGCGCCGACCATTTCACCTTCGCGTCGGCGGCGCGCAGTGCCCAGAGTCGTTGGTCGCGGCCGTTGACGTAGACGGTCGACCCGTCGGCCGACAGCACCGGGCTGGCGATGACACCGGCGCCCACCGCGTCGCTGGTCCATTCCCGGGTCAGCAGCGGCGTCTGCCCGGGGTGGTACTTCAGCCCCACCAGACCCGCGGCGGGGGCGCCGGGCTGCCAAACCCCGAGCACCACCACCCCGTTGGTCGCCGAGAAGGCGGGTGCGGCAGCGACGGGACACCCTTGACGGGCCGGCGCGCAGTCGGCCAACCCGCGGGCGGCGTCGGTGGGGTCGACGCTGTCGACCAGATCGAGTGGGCTGCCCGCCACCTGGCCGCGATGCGAGTCGAAGACCAGCACCTGCCCCAGGTGGGTGGCCACCAGCAGCGCGCCGTGCCCGACGAAGCGCGGCGTGGTAGGCATCCCGATCACCGGTTGGCGCCACCGCGTCCACTGGGTGACCGGGAACGACAGCAGCGCTCCGGGCTGGCCGACGTAGAGGTTGTCGAAGCCGTCGAGCAGCGGGCCGCCGAAGCCGCCGCCCTGCACCAGGCGCACACACCAGCGCTGTCGCCCGTTGTCGTTGTTCTCCCATTCCATCAGCGAGCATCCCGCCGAGGTCTGGGCGTTGAGGGCCAGATAGCCGCGCGGGCTCAGCGCCGGGCCGGCGGCCAGGCTTCCCTTCACCGACCGGGTCCACTGCAGCGAGAGCCTGGTGGCCCCGTCGGTGGCGGTGTAGCTGCTGTTGGCGGCGTCGGCGTACGGCGCGGGCCAGCCCTGCGCGGCCGAGGCGTCGACCCATGAGTCGGTGTTGCCGCAGGCGCCGAGCAGGACCGCGACCACAGCCGCCAGCACCACGGATGACCAACGCTTGAGCCCACTGACGAGTTGTCGGGCAAGCACCTTCGCTTTTCCAAATCCTTCTGGGGAGGCGGGCCGCGCGCAGGCAGACCCGGCCGCTCGGCGGCAATCGAGTACAGGTGAGGGTAACCCGTGGCGGTTCGCGGGCTCGCGATTGACCGAGTTAGGCTGTCCGGCCATGACGAGCATGTGGGGTGCACCGGTCCATCGCCGCTGGCGTGGATCGAAATTGCGGGACCCGCGCCAGGCCAAATTCCTCACCCTGGCCTCGCTGAAATGGGTGCTGCGCAACCGTGCGTACACCCCGTGGTACCTGGTGCGGTATTGGCGGCTGCTGAAGTTCAAGCTGGCCAATCCGCACATCATCACCCGCGGCATGGTTTTCCTCGGCAAGGGCGTCGAGATCCACGCGACGCCGGAGCTGGCGCAGCTCGAGATCGGCCGGTGGGTGCACATCGGCGACAAGAACACCATCCGCGCGCATGAGGGCTCGCTGCGGTTCGGCGACAAGGTGGTGCTGGGCCGCGACAACGTGATCAACGCCTACCTGGACATCGAGCTCGGCGATTCGGTGCTGATGGCCGACTGGTGCTACGTCTGCGATTTCGACCACCGGATGGACAACATCAACATGCCGATCAAGGACCAGGGCATCGTCAAGTCCCCGGTCCGGATCGGCCCGGACACCTGGGTGGGCGTGAAGGTGTCGGTGCTGCGCGGCACGTCCGTCGGGCGGGGTTGCGTGCTCGGGTCGCACGCGGTGGTCCGCGGGGTGATTCCGGACTACTCGATCGCGGTGGGCGCCCCGGCCAAGGTGGTCAAGAACCGCCAGCTCGCCTGGGAGAGCTCGGCCGCGCAGCGCGCCGAACTGGCGGCCGCCCTGGCCGACATCGAGCGCAAGAAGGCCGCCCACTAGCCTGCGGCTGCTCGTCGATCGGCTTTCGCGGTCACATGTGCTGATAGCGGCGCAGCGCCTCGGCGCGCTCGGTGGCGTGATCGACGATCGGCGCGGGATAGCCGTCCGGCCGCCCGCCCTTGCGCAGGTGCACGTCGTCGGCCGAGCGCAGTTCGGGTACCCAGCGCCGGATGTAATCGCCCGAGGGGTCGAACTTCTCGCCCTGCGTGGTCGGGTTGAACACCCGGAAGTAGGGGGCGGCATCGGTGCCGCAGCCCGCGCACCACTGCCAGCCGTGCTGGTTGTTGGCCATGTCGGCGTCCACCAGCTGGTCGAGGAACCATCCGGCGCCCCATTGCCACGGCAGATGAAGGTCCTTGACCAGAAACGAGGCCACGATCATCCGCACCCGGTTGTGCATGAAACCGGTGTCGCGCAGCTGACGCATCCCGGCGTCGACGAAGGGAAAACCGGTCTCGCCGGCTTTCCACGCCTCGAAGCGGCGGTTGGCCTGGGCGCCGGTGTCGGTCGGAATGCCGTCGAAGTCGCTGTTCCAGTTGCGCCAGGCGCTGGCCGGCCAGTGGTGCAGCACGTCGGCATAGAAGTCGCGAAAAGCCAACTCCCGCAGGAACGTTTGCGCCCCACCGCTGCGCAGATCCAGGTCGGCGACCAGGGTGCGCGGATGAATGGCGCCGAACTTCAGGTGCGCTGACATGCGGCTGGTCCCGGTCAGGTCCGGCCGGTTGCGGTCCTCGGCGTAACTCTGTAATCCGTTGTCGACGAACGACTTCCATTGCTTACGTGCCGCCGCCTCACCTGCGGCCACCTCCAGCGCAACCCCGGGATCGGGAATCGCGCACTGCTTGATCGGCAGCTGCGCCGGATCCAGCCAGCGTGCGGAGCTCGCGGTCGACTTCGCCGGTTCGCGCCAGCCGGACTTCTGCCACTGGCGCAGAAAGGGGGTGAACACTTTGTAGGGTGAGCCGTCCGGCTTGGTGACGCGGCCGGGAGAGACCAGATACGGCGAACCGGTCGCCACCAGCGACACCGAACCCAGTGCCGCGCGGACCCGCTCGTCGCGGCGCTTCCCGAACGGTGCGAAGTCTTCGGACACGTGCACCGACGACGCACCGATCTCCTTGGCGATGCGCGGAATCTGCGTGTGGGGCTGCCCGCGGGTGACGAGCAGCCGGCCGTCCAGATCGTCGCGCAGCCGCCGCAGCGAGTCCCCCAGGTGCTGCAGCCGGCGTTGTCCCGACGACTTCTCCAGGCGCGGATCGAGCACGAAGCACGCGAGCACCTCATCGTTCTCGGCCGCGGCGACCAGGGCCGGATGGTCACGCAACCGCAGATCGCGGCGAAACCACAACAGTGCCGGCATGAGCTAGCGGTTGAGTCGCCAGATGTGGGTGGACAGCACGGTGGCGAAGCCACACCACAGCGGATAGGGCAGCAACGCCAGCCCGCCGCGCGGCGTGGCCTGGGCGGTGCGTCTGACCAGGTCGGCGCTGCTGGCGGTCAGCGCCGCGGCGCCGACCGCGGAGGCGCCCAGTTTGTGATAGCCAAAGAACAGCCAACTCCACCCGGCGTTGAGGAGCAGGTTCGTTGCCAGCGCCACGGTGTAGTTGCGCGCCTGGTCGTGCTGGCCGGCGGCGCGGAACCGGTCGAGGGTTACCGCCGACGTGACCGCGATGTCACCGTAGAGCGTGGTCCACGCCGCGGGGAAGGCGGCGCGGGGTGGCTGGTAGGAGGGCTTGCGAAGCCGCGAGTACCACCGGGGGATGGCGTGGCCGCTGGCGATGCTTCCGGTGCCGGCGGCCGCGGCGACGGCCAGGCTGGTCGCCGCCAGTGTCGAGGAGTTCACGCTGTGCTCCGTTCTGATGGTTTCGGGTCCGAGCCCTACACTACGAACACAACCCTTTCAGTTTGTTAAACATTAATCAACTGAAATGACGTATCGTCGCGTGCGGGCGCGGCACTACGCAGGAGGGGGCACTATGGACAGTATGGGCGCGGGGCCGGGGCAGTGTCGGACGCGAGGGGGTTTCGGCGATGACCGCTGACCGGGGCGAGATGAAGACCCGCAAGCGGCGGCACATCGACGTGTGCCTGACCGAACCGGTCGGCTACGACGGCGTCACCACGGGGTTGGACCGCTACGAGTTGCCCTACAACGCGCTTACCCAGACCAATCTGGACGACATCGATTTGTCCACCACCTTTTTCGGCGCCACCCTGCTGTCTCCGATCCTCATCGGTGCGATGACCGGCGGTGCCGAGCTGTCCAGGACGATCAACCGCAATCTGGCGGCCGCCGCCCAACAGCTGGGCCTGGGCATGATGCTGGGTTCGCAGCGGATCATGCTCGACAGTGCACTGGGTGAACGCGCCGCGGCCAGCTTCACGGTGCGCGATGTCGCCCCGGATGTCCTGCTGTTCGGCAACATCGGCCTGGCTCAACTGACGAAGACCGCGGTGCCGGATCTGGCGAAGGCCCTCGACCGGGTTGGCGCCGATGCTCTTGCCGTGCATACCAATCCGCTCCAGGAAGCGATGCAGCACAACGGCGACACGGACTTCTCCGGATCGCTGAGCCGGTTGCGCGAGGCCGCCGACAGCATCGACTGCCCGGTGCTACTCAAGGAGGTCGGGCACGGGATCGGTGGTGCCGCGGCCGCGGAACTTGCGGGAGGAGAAGGCGGATTGCCCGTCGCCGGGATCGACGTCGCGGGTGCCGGCGGCACATCGTGGTCGCGGGTCGAGCAGTTCGTGCGGTACGGCGAACTGCGCTATCCGCACCTGGCCGATTGGGGTATCCCCACCGCCCGCGCCATCGTGGAGGTGCGTCAGGTACTGCCGGCGATTCCGTTGGTGGCATCCGGTGGCATCCGTACCGGCATGGACGCGGCCAAGGCGATCGCGCTGGGTGCCGATGTGGTAGCGGTGGCGCGGCCGCTGCTGCCCGCCGCGATCGAATCGTCTGCCGCGGTGGTCGATTGGCTTCAGCCGTTCATCGACGAGCTGCGGATCTGCCTGCACGGTTGTGGTGCCGCACGCTTGGCGGACCTGCGCGATGTCGACTTGCTCTGCGTGACCTAGGTCCGCGCACGTGGCTGTCATCTTGGCGTACGGCTCGCCGGCCCTGGGGCATCTGCTGCCGACCGGGGCGCTGCTGGCCGAGCTGGCCCAGCGCGGCCACGACGTTCACCTGCGCACCATGTCGGCCGGCGTCTCGGCGATGCGATCGGTCGGCGTGCACGCCGAGCCGGTCGACCCGGACATCGAGGCCGTTGCCGGAAACGACTGGCAGGCGCGAAACGCGTTGGGAGTGCTGAAGTTTTCGATAGATGTGCTGTGCCGGCGGGCCGTGCTGGAAGTCGGCGACTTCCGGCGCGCCGTGGACGCGATCCGACCGGATGCGGTAATCGTGGACGCGAACTGCTGGGGCGCCCTGACGGCCGCGGACGCCGGCGATATCCCATGGCTGCTCTTCTCACCGTTTACGCCGTATCTGCGCTCCCGCGGAGTGCCGCCCTTCGGCCCCGGAATGCGTCCGCTGCCCGGCATCGCCGGCGACCTCCGTGACGCCGCGGTGCGGCCGATCGTCAGGCACGTGTTCGACCGGCCGATGTTGCCCCGCATCAACGCCATTCGCGCTGAGTTGGGTCTCGATCCGGTCGCGTCGGTGGACGGCTTCATGCGGCGTGCGCCCCTGGTGCTGGCCGTCGGTGGCGAGCCGTTCGAGTATCCGCATCCCGGCTGGGCCGGTGTGGTGCATCACATCGGGGCCTGCGTATTCGAGCCCACGCCGGCGGCGGTGCCGGAGTGGATCGACGCCATCGACCGTCCGATGGTATTGGTGAACACCTCCTCGCTGCGCCAGGGTGACGAGGCCCTGGGACGAATTGCCCTGCGCGCGCTGGCAGACGAAGACGTTCACGTTGTGGCGACTTTTCCGGCCGGCGTACCCGCCGATCTGCCGCGGCCGGCCAACGCGACCGTATGCCGGTTTGCGCCGCACGCGGCGATACTCGACAGGGCCAGCTGTGCCATTACGCATGGCGGGATGGGGACGACGCTCAAGGCCCTCGATCGCGGTGTGCCCGTCTGCGTGGTGCCGTTCGCGCGTGACCAGGCCGAGGTCGCGCGGCGGGTGGAGGTGGCCCGTTGCGGTACCCGGCTGGCCGCGAGCAAGCTCACGCCGTCGCGGTTGCGGGCCAAGGTGGGCCGGGCGATGACGATGGCCGCCGGCGCGCACCGAGTGGCGGCCGGGTTGGCCGCGACGGGAGGGGTGGCGTACGGCGCCGACCTGATAGAGCAGCGGCTAATGGGCTGTGCGGCCGAGTGGCCGGTTTACTAGACGCTACGTTTCACCGTGCTGCGGCGGCCTTTGCCCGTCGCGCGCTTGGGTTCGGCCGCGGGCGCTTGGGGACTCGGCGCGGACAGGCGCGATTCGAAGCTGGCCATCGCCTCGATCATCGACGTGAACACCCGATGCGCCGCCACCAGGTCGCGGTCGGGAAGGTCGGCAAGCGCGGTATGTAGTTCGGCGCCAAGGGGAGTGAAGAACGACCGGGCCAGGGCCATCGCCGGCTTCTCGTAGCGCAGCAGGGTCTTGCGCCGGTCCTGAGGGTCGGGTTCGCGCCGGACGTGGCCGGCGTCGATCATGCGGTCGACGAGGTAGGTGATGGCGGCCGGTGAAACATCCATCCGCCGTCGCAGCTGCGCCGCGGTCAGCGGTTCTCCCGCGGTTTCGGCGACCATGATGTGCAGCAAGGCGTGGAAGTCGGTGCCGCTGACGTCGTTTTGGCGAGCGAAGTGCCGGCCGATGCGGTCGGACTGCGCAGTGATCGCGCGCATGTCGGCCGACATCAGTTTCTCGAGTTCGGCTCGGCTTAATCGCCGGTCAGTGGCGGCGCGCTTGGTCACTTACCCGCATCCTTCTTGCAAGACACGCCGGCCAGCGTATCGGCGGCCGCTGATCGTGGCCGGCGAGGCGCACGGGCGTGGCTATCAGCGTACGGCACCCACCTCGGCCCGCCTCGCGCGGCGGCTCACCCGCACCCGGCGGGCACTCTTCAGGACTTCGCCGGGTCGTGGCCCCAGTTCATCAACGAGTATCGCCACGCGCTGTCGTCGATATTGCCCTGCGGCCGTTGCGCCAGGTGACGTTTGGCGTAGCCGACTACCTTTCGCATGTGCGCATAATCGGTGGACTCGTCACCGTCCCGCTTTGGCCGACACCAGCTCCCGTGCAGTCATGTTGACGGTGTCCCGGAAGTGGGCCCAGGTGGTTTGTCGATCATCGGTCATGGCATTGCTCGTGGATTCCGTTGACGCGCATCACTTTACGCGACGCAGCGCGGTTGGCTTGTGCACCGCGTCCGCACCCGTCTTGTCGCTGCGCACCCGGTACTGCGGTTCGTCTTCGGATGCCCGCACCGTGCGGCCGGCGGCTTCGGTGTCGGAGGTGATCTTCCCTTGCACCGTACCCCGGACCGTGGTGCCGTGGCTTTGCCACTCCACCTTGTCGCCGTTGTAGAATTCGCTGTCGCTCATAATGATTCATCTTCCGCGGAATCGTCATCGGGGGACGCGGTGTGGGCCGGATGACCGGCGGTGCGGCGGCGATCCTTCAGTGCCATCTCGTGGAGGTGGCGCTGACCGTCGGTGAGTCGGGTTCGCACCAGTTGTTCGGTCTCTTTGAAACAGCGGTAGTAGCCGTCGTCGTACTCCTCGACGATCTGGAAGCTCCACCGGCCGGCTAGGACGTTGCGCCCGATCAGCTCGCGGCTGATGTGCCGGGCCAGGTCGGCCTCGCCGATTTGCTGCAGCCGCGCTACCGCCTCGTCGAGCTGTAGGTCGGCCCGACCGGTGAGTTGATGAAAGGAATACAGGTGGCCGCGAGCACGCTCGCTGGTTTCCAGCGCCTCGGTCACGCGCCCGACCGCCTGCGCAACGCCGTCAATGTCCGTCCGGTCGCTCATCGCATTCCTTCCCCGCGCTGGCGTATGCATTCCCCCCACGAGGGGGCCCGAACCGTCGACACCGGCATCCATCGATCCACCGCCCGGCGGTTTGAACGAGTGCGCCTCGGGTATCTGACCTGACGATGACTGTGATCGATACTTCCCGGCGGCTGGGGCGCGCGGAGCGCAAAATGTTGCGCCTGCAACGACGTTTGTGGCTCGCGCAGCTGGCCATGTGGCCCACCGTGATCGTGCTGGCGGTGTTGCTCGTGGGCGGTGGGCTGTGGATGGTGCGGCGGCGGTCAACCGGCGGTCGGCATGCCGCAGCGCCGGCGACCAACGGCCAGGCGGCTGCGCACACCCCAGCCAACGGCGGCTAACCCGCGGCGCCGGGGCCCGGTTATCCGAGTCCGGCACGGACCTGGTAGCGGCGTTCGGCATAGGCGAGGTCGTCGCGCCAGAGCCTGGTGGCCGCATAGCGCATAAGGGGTGTGATCAGCGGCGCCGCTCGGGCGGCACGGGTGAAACCGGGCCGATCCGAATGCGCGATGGTGGCTTCCAGGACGGCGGTGCGGGGCCGGCCGTCGGGGCCCGAACCCATTGGCGTGGCGTGGGTTTCGACGACGCTGCCGGTGCCTTCGCCGTCCACGATGCGCATGACGATGGTACGGGCCTGCGGGCAGCTGAATTCCGCGACCACGGGCACCCCCAGGCGTCCCATCCGGAACGTCACCGCCACCAGGAATCGGTCGGCTTGTTCGGTCGGCGTCGTGAGCACGTCGAGCCGGGTGAACGAGTAGGGGTGAAACCACGCGCCGTGCCACGGATCGAGGCGGTTGGCGACGATGTCGCTCGGTTCACAGACACCCACCGCGCGGGCGACCGCGCTCAGGGTGCCCCCGGTCGGCCGCTGCGCAATCACCGGGCGGTCCAGCGGCTCCTCCTTGCCCACCGCGTCGAGCCGCACCCATGCCAGGACGCCGTCGTCGTGACTGGGCAGTGGGCTCCAGCCGAATTCGCGAGCGTGTCCGTCCAGCGTCAGCCCGTGCCAGCGGCAAATCAGCGTGCCCCGGTGCACGGTGCCGGTGGCGAGGTCGGCGCCCAGGTGGGGACAACTGCGCGGCCCCACACACAGCCGGCCCCGCTCGTCGCGCCAGGCGACGACCTCGACACCGGCGACGCGCGTGCCGAACGGCCGCCCGCCGGGCACCTGCTCGCTGGCGGCGAATGCATACCAGTTCCCGGTGGGTCTGCGCTGGGAGCGCTGCAGGGCTGCCTCGATGATGGCGGGCTGCGCGTCACGATATGTCGGGCGCTGCTCCGCCCATGACATGCGCGGAATCACTTGCAGCGGCCATCCTTTGGCCCGGGTGGCAGACAGGCGCTGTTGGAGCTGTTCGCGGATGTTCATGCTCGGTTGGCTCTTTCGCGGGCGGCCAGCCAGCGCAGCAGTGGTGACCGGCCCTGGGTGGGTACCGTGGCCAACGGATGTCCGGCTAATCCCCATCGTTGCAGGAGTTGGTTTGCGGCGCACCAGCCGGTGGTGGCCGCGCGCTCCATGAGTGCCACCGGCAAGTCGATGCGGATGGCGTCGCCGGCCAGCAACAAGCCCGGCGTGGGCGTGATGACCGGGGGCCGGCAGGGGTAGGAGCCGGGCGAAAACAGCGGGCAGTCGCTGCGATGCAGCAGCTTCTCGTGGACGATCCGTGCGGCCGCGGTTTCCGGATATATCCGGTGCAGTTGCCGTAACGCCTTGTCCCGGGGCGGTGCGGAATCCAGTGCATACGAGTGCAGTTCGACGACCGAGCCGTGATGTGCGGCGGCCCAGTTGCGCGCCTCGCGTTCGTAGCGATCCAGCACGCTGATGTTGTCGAGTGGTTCGTGGCCGGCCGTGCCCAGGAAGGCGGGCCGGTGCGCCGCGACGGGGCGGTCGAGCCACAGCCGATGCACGGCGAACGGCGGGGCGGTGCGAAGCCGCGCTATCTTGGTGCGCCAGTCCTCGGTCCCCAGGTCGCTCGACGCCGCGACGATCCGCTGTAAGCCCGCGATGTCGGCGGCCAATACGACGGCGTCGACGTCGGCGGGGGCATCGGAATCGGTATGCACCCGGAAGGGCCGCGCCGGCTCCGTCTCGATGCTCAGGACTTTGGTGGCGAGCCGGAACCGAACGCCGCGCCCCTCGAGGTAGCCGCGCAGGGGCTGCCACAGGGCGCTGTCGTAATTCGCGTTCGGCACATCGAAGATCAGGCCTTCGGAAGACCCCAGGAAGTAGATGTGGAACATGGTCGCCAACTCGGCCGCGGAGAGCTTGGCGGGGTCGGCGAAGAAGCTGCGGGAGAACACCTCGAACGCCAGATGCCGTGCGGCCTCGGGGAATCGGATGTCCTCGAGGAAGGTCGCGGCGTCGGTGTGGTCCAGGCGCTGATAGGTGCCCGGCACCGACACGGCGGCCAGTGGTGCGGCCGCGCGGGCGTCGATGCGGGTGAAGTCCCGAAGCCGGAACGTCGGGCTGCGCGCGGCGAACATCACCGCGTTCCACGGTGGGGTACGCGGCAGGCCGCGGAAGCTGTCGCGCCGCCCCGCTCCGTCGATCAGCGGGTAATCCTCGACGGGAGTGAGCATCCGCAGTTGCGGGTCGATGCGGCTCAGCAGGGCGCGCAGGTTGTAGTACTGCCGGAAGAACGCGTGAAAGCCGCGGTTCATCGCGAGCTCGGCGCCGTCGTCCCGCTCGGTCCAGCCGCCGACCCGGCCGCCGAGGTAGGGCTCGCTTTCGATGACCTCGACGGCGACACCGCGCTCGGCCAGCCCGGTGGCGGCGGTCAGCCCGGCGATCCCGCCGCCGACGACGGCCACCCGCGGGCGCGACGGCAACGCATCGGCATCCGGCAATCCCGTTGGCGCGGCGAAGGTTCGGCGGCGGCGGTCGGCGGTCATAGCGGCGCATCTGCCAGGAAGGTGTGCACGATGTTGGCTTCCCAGCCGGGCATCGTCTCGCTGTGCACCGCGGTGAAGCCGGCGTCGGCGAGGCGCGCCCGGAATCGCGCGGCGCCGTCGAACGCCAGCACGCTGCGCCACAGGTAGCGATACAGCCCGGTGTCCCTGGTGCGCCACCACCCGGCGGGGATGATGATGCCCCAACACACGAGGTGCCAGACGCGGGTGGCCGCGCGGGAGTCGCGAACCGAATATTCGTGCACCGCCAGCGTGCCGCCCGGACGCAACAAATCGCGAAACCTGCGCAGCTGGGCGTCTCGGTCGGCGACGTTGCGGATCAGGTACGCGGCCAGGATGCCGTCGAATGGTCCGGTGATCCCGTGATCGGCCAGCCGTTCGACGGGGGTGTGCACGAAGCGCACCGATGCGGGCCAGTCCTTGGCACGCGCCGCGTCGAGCATTCCCCGCGACGCGTCGACGGCGACGATGTCGGCCTCCGGCGCGACGGCGAGCAGCGCGGCCGTCGAGGCGCCGGTGCCGCACCCGGCATCGAGCAACCGTAATCCCTTGCCGCGCGCCGGAATCCGCATCCGGCGGGCGGATAAGGACAGCTGCTGGTGATAGCCGGGGCTGGAGCCGACCAGCCGGTCGTAGGCCGGCGCGCCCGCGTCGAACGCGGCCGCCAGCTCGGCGGGGCCCGCATCACCGACGCGCACGTTGCCGCTCCCACAGCAGCAGCACCGCGGTGACCAACGCGAAGCCGAACAGAAAATCTTCGATCGGGATGTCGAACGGGAAACGCACGCCGCTCAGCTGCCGATCGTCGTAGCTGACGATGGGCGAGCTGAGCTTGGTCAGCCAGCCGTCCACCGGGATCTGGAACCCCAACACGATCAGCATCGACAGCCAGTACGCCGGCCGCCGGAAGAGCCCGGTCCGCAGTACCGCCAATTCCAGTGCGCAGACCAGCAATACCGCAAGCGCGGCCGGCAGGGTGTAGCCGAGCCCGGTCATCGGCGGTGCGCCTTGCCCAGGATGGTGCTCACCGCGTTGTAGGTCAGTAACCCGCACACCGGAATGACGAGGAAAAACAGCACCTCTTCGATCGGCACCCGGAATGGGATGGTCACGCCGCACAGGTAGGCGCGGTCGTAGGTCCACACGTGCGCGGCGACCGCGATCTCATCCCAGATCAGAAACACCGCGGCCACCGGCACGACGGCCTTGACGGCCCGTCGCCACTGCCGGTAAACGCCGGGACCGAAGATTTCCAGCGGCGCGGTGATCACCAGGCATGCGGCGAGCACCGCCAGGTATTGCCACCGATCGCTCATTCGGCCCCCGATAGACGAACGCCCCGCGCGCTGTTCCGCGCCCGCCACGACCGTATCAGTCCCGCGCCGGCGACTCGAAGCCGTCGCACCTGGCCGACGGTGGCGCGGTGGTCGAACACCGCGAAGTCGCTTCGTTCGATGCAGTCCAAGATCTCTGAATACAATGCGGCCGCGGTCGCCACGCACGGTCGCGAGCGGTGAGCAAGCGTGGCGATTCCCTGCACTGCGAACCGGTAAGTCTGCCGGGTGATTTCGTGCTGGCCGACCAAGGCCCGCCGTACCCGCGGATCGGTGCGGCGGTGCGCGTGGCACCACATCAACAGCTCTCGGTCTACGCCGTCGGCGGCCAGTTCGTCGGCCGGCAGATACACCCGGCCACGCTGCAGGTCCTCGTCGATGTCACGCAGGAAATTGGTGAGCTGGAACGCCCGGCCCAGCGCGGCGGCGTACGGCTCGGCCTCCCGCACCGGCGTCACGGTTCCCAATATCGGAAGCACTTGCAGCCCAATGGCTTCCGCCGAGCCCCGCATGTAGTGATTGAGGGCCTTGCGGTCGGGATAGTCGGTGACCGTGAGGTCCATCCGCATCGAAGCCAAAAAGTCCTCGAACAGCCCGGCGCTGATCTGATAGCGCCGCACGGTGTCGGCTACCGCGGCGACCAGCGGGTCATCCAGGTGAGCGCCGTCGGAGAAGAACCGCTCCGCCAGCCGCTGCAGTCGCCGGCCCCGGACGTCGGCGCCGACGCCCGGGTCGAGATCGTCGAGGATGTCGTCTGCGTACCGGGCGAAGCCGTACAGCGCGTGCACCGGCGGCCGCTGGTCGGGCGCGAGCAGCCGGGTGGCCAGAAAGAAGGTGCGGCCATGCGCGGCATTGAGTTCGCGGCATCGGCGGTACCCGTCGCGTAGCAGCGGATCGTCGATTCCGGCCGCGGCCAGCTCGCCGCGCATCATGGCAAGCCGGCTCTCAGGTCGAAGTGCGCGGTCGATCGCTTGGGGATGCCGGTGATGCGGTCGGCGGCGAGCCGCCCGGAGATCAGCGTGGTCGGAACGCCGACACCGGGCACCGTTGAGGACCCGGCGAGCACCGCGTTATCGATGCCGCGCACCATGTTGCCCGGCCGGAACGGTCCGGTCTGACCGAAGGTATGGGCGAGCGCGAACGGGCTGCCCGCCGCCATGCCCCGGCGCGCCCAGTCGGCCGGCGTGACGACGTCCAAAACCGTTGCGCCGTAAGGTAAACCGGGCAGCAGTCGATCGGCGACATGCGCGATTATGTCTTCGACATAGGCGTCGCGGGTACCGGCCCAATCGATGGTGCCCCGATCCAGGTTCGGCGCGGGGGCGAGCACGTAGAGCAGGTCGCGCCCCTCGGGAGCCAGGGTCGGGTCGCTGGCCGTCGGCCGGGTGACCAGTAACGACGGGTCCCGCATGAGTTGTCCGTCGCGGACGATGTCGGTGAACGTCTGATCCCATGCCGCACCGAACAGGATGGTGTGGTGGGCCGTATCGGAGGCCACGGCGGGACAACCCAAGTGCGCCACGACGGCCGAGGGGGAGGGCCGCAGCCGCAACGCACGCCGCGGTGTGCGGCCCAGCAGTGCGTAGGTCTGCGGCAGCTCGGTGGTCAGCACCACCGCGTCGCAGGCGATGCGTCCGGATTGCTCGGTCAGCACGGCGGTGACCCGCCCGCCGGTGCGTTCGAGCGCGGTAACGGTTGCGCCGTAACAGAACCGGACGCCGGCGTCGGCGGCGGCCGCGGCCAGTGCGTCGGGCAGCGCGCGCACGCCCCCGCGGGGGAATACCACACCCGAGATGGTGTCCATGTACGCGATCACCGCGTACACCGCCAGGGCGTCGCGCGGCGCCACGCCGGCGTATAGCGACTGGAAGGTGAAGATCCGCTGCAACCGCGCATCACTGATGTAGCGCTTGACCATCCGGTCCCACTTGCGGAAACCGCCGAGTGCGGTCAGCCGCGCCAACTGCGGGGTGAGCAGCGACAGCGGCGAATCGAAGTTCGCGGCGATGAAGCCGTCGAATTCGGTGCGGTACAACCGCGTCAGCCACTCCCGCAGTCGCCGGTAGCCCGCTGCCTGCCCGGAGCCGGCGAACTCTGCGACGGCGTCGGCCATCCGATCGGCGTCACTGTGCACGTCGAGCGCACTGCCGTCGGCGAACACGGCGCGGTACGCCGGATCGACCGTCAACAACTCCATCCGGTCGGCGATCCGCTCGCCCACAGCCGCGAACGTCTCGTCGATGATGTCCGGCATGGTCAGCACCGTCGGCCCGGTGTCGATCCGGTAGCCGTCGATGTCGAGGCGACCGGCCCGCCCGCCCGGCCACGGCTCGCGTTCCAGCACCGTGACCGCGCGTCCGCGGCCGGCCAGGTGCAGCGCCGCCGAAAGGCCGGCCAGCCCGGCGCCGACCACCACCACGTGATCGGTGCGCCCGTCGATGCTCCGCATGATCAGCATGCTCCCTGGTCGGTACTACTCATTCGGCGCGATCCGTGCAGACGGCCGCCATTTCGGCCAGCGCGGTGCGAACGGGCTCGTCGATCGGCAAGTCGCCGAGATGGTCGCACGCGGAAGCGACGCGGTCACCGATCATCCGCTCGATCAGCTGCACCGCTCCCGTCTCGACGATCAGCGCCTTCCACCGGTCGATCGCCTTGTCGTCGAGGGTCTCACGATTCGCCAACTCGACGAGCTCGCGCCGGGTGGGCGCATCGGCCAGTTGGTGGGCGGCCACCACGACGCTGGTCGCTTTGCGCTCGAGCAGATCGCCGGCACCGGGCTTGCCGGTTACGGCAGGCGAGCCGAAAACACCGAGCACGTCGTCGCGAAGCTGGAATGCCTCGCCGACGGCGGCGCCGTAGCGGCCCAGTTGGGACAGCGTTCGATCGTCGCATTCGCCCATGGCGGCGCCGATTTCCAGCGGCCGGCGCACCGTGTAGTTGCCCGATTTACGCCGTGCCACGTCGAGCACGACGTCCAGGCCCGGCGCTTGTCGCGCGTCGTTGGTCAGGTCGGCGAATTGCCCGACGGCGAGCTCGGTGCGCATCGCGTCGTAGCGCGGCCACGCGCGGTGCAGGCGTCGGGGCTCGACGCCGCTGTCCCGCAGCATCTGTTCGGCCCAGATGAGGCAGAGGTCGCCCAGCAGAATGGCGGCCGATTCACCGAATCGCCGCGACGAGCCGGACAACCCGCGCTCCCGATGCCACTGGCCGAATTGCCGATGCGCCGACGGCCGGCCGCGCCGTTCGTCGGAACCGTCCATGACGTCGTCATGCAGCAACGCAAAGGCGTGCAGCAACTCGAAACTGGCCGCGGCCCGCCGTGCTGCGTCGTCGGGCGGTGCGCCGCACAGCCAGCCCAGGTACACGAAAGTCGACCGCAGGCATTTACCGCCAGAGACGAACTGAACCAGAATGTCGCCGGCGGCGTCGATGCGCGCGTCGTCCAGTTCGCCGACACGTCGGGCGACGACGAAATCGGCGACGTCGCCCAACACCATCCGCCGCAGGTTCGATCGCCATGCTTCGAAGTCGTCAGCGCTCAGCCAGCCGATCGCCACGGGCGGTGACGCCGTGGCGGGTGAAAACGACAAAGTTCTCATAGTTCCCAACCGCTCCCTCCACGGACGGCCTGGTGTGACCAGGCCTGCGCGGTCTAAACACCGGCGTCATACCCGCTGATGAGGCGGGCAAAACCACGGCGCCGACCGTCAGACGAGACCCTCGCGTCGCCCGCTACGACATACCCATCTTGTTCAAAAACTTAAACATTAATTTAATGAACTTCACCGGCGTGCGCCAGTCGAGGCGACGGACGGGGCGCGGTCGCGGTCCCGGTGCGGCCGTCCACGGCTCGGCTAGAACATTAAGTAACTGAAATACCTCTCCGATGAGCGATATGCTCGCAGCGTATGGACGATCATGCGCGGCGCTGCGGTCGTGACGAGCTGGAGTCACTGATCTCGGCCGATCTGCGGGAACTCTCAACCGAGTCCGATCAGATCGGCCGATTGTTCGCGCTGCTACATAGTCTGCACCCCAATGATTTTCGTGCGTTGCTCTACATCATGGTGGCCGAGGTCGACGGGCGGCCGATGACCTCGAGTGACCTCCGCCAATTGATGGGGCTGTCGGGTTCGGCGATCACCTATCTGGTTGACCGGCTGATCGATGCCGGCCACATCCGTCGCGACGGCCACCCCGTCGACCGGCGAAAGGTGGTGCTGCGCAACGATGAATCCGGTTTAACCACCGCTCGGTCGTTCTTCGGTCCGCTGAACGCCCACGCGCGAGTCGCGCTGGCCGACCTACCGGATGCGGACCTGACGGCCGCGCACCGAGTTTTCGCCGCGCTGATCCACGCGCTGCGGCGTTTTCGGGAGGAGTTGGGTGGTGAGTGAAACCCTCACCAGCGCAACGGGTTAGCCCAGTATCACGACGCGGCACTGTGTGTGGGCTGAGCCTGAGCGGGTCGTGGCCGGGCCAAATCCGACAGCAACTGTCGTCTCGCCCGCAGGATGTCGTCGACGTTCTGAAAAGCCTCGGGCACCGAGTCGGCCATCGACAGACCATTGTGATGCACGATCCTCAGCAGCCGACCAAACGCCGCGCCGCCGACCACGCTGCAGTACACGCGCGCCTTGCGCAGTTCGTCGTTGAGCTGCAGCAACGCCCGAAAACCCTCCACGCTGACAAAGCGCAGATGGCTCAGGTCAAGCACCAGGGGAGTCTTGAGCCGGGCGAATTTTTGGATCGCCTCGGTGAGGGCCTTCGCGTTCGAGGCGTCGATTTCGCCGTCGACGCGCAGCACGGTGCCCAGGCTGCGGGCATAGACATAGAGGTGCGCCCGGTCGTAGTGGGCCAGGTGCCGGCACCGAGCGGGGTCTTGTTGGTCCGCTGAATTTGCGGAGCGAATAGCAGCCATGAAAGCGCCTATCTGATGTGGGGCGAGTCGGGAGTGAACGGTGTTCTGCACACCGCTCCCGTTAGAGACGCAGCTGTGAACTCAACCTGTCGGCAGCCTACCGCCCCAGGTGAGGGCCCAGATATCGAAATGCTGCAACAACCCGGTCGGCCCCGCGCCCGCGGCGCGAGCCCGACCAGCGCTTTCCAGCACGGACCGACGGCCGCGCACCGGCGAAGTCTTCGTTTCCCGGCCCTTTGGCAACCAAAACCCGTTCGCTTGACGGCCGCACCGACCGGTTTGGCCGGACCGACGGCGGGTATGCGCGTGTCGAGCAGCAATCGCGATGGACCCCCTGATGGACGTGAGGGGTGGTGCGCCCCAATGGAACAGCTGGGCCGCCGGTGGTACCGGCTAGCGATCTCATCCGCATTCACCACGGCGCTCGTTGCCGCCCCCGCTCAGGCAGCCGCCGACCCCGCCCGCACGGTGTTTCCCGGCATGGAGATCCGCCAAGGCAGCGCGGTTTGCATGGTGGGCGTGGTCGAGCCGCGGTTACGGGTCGCCCTGACCAGCGGCCAATGCGACGGCGGGCAGTCCTTGGTGACCGACCGTGACCGCAAGCCGGTCGGCAGCGTGGTCCTGGGCCGCCGCCAGGTCGACCCCGACTCCACCGCCGACACCTCGATGCTGCCCGTGGAATACGAAGTCATTGCGATCGCACCGGACGTGACCGCCACCGATGTGCTACCGACCGGACGGCATCTGGGATCCGCCCCCGGCATGCGGGCGCAACCCGGAATGCCCGTGTGCCAGCTGCGCAGGGCGACGGGCCAACGCTGTGGCTCGGTGAGCTCGGTGAGCAACGGCCGCTTCGCCATCACCGACATGGCCTCCGACAGCAGGGACTTCGGTGGTCCGGTCTACACGCTGACCGCCGACAACAATGCCGTGATCGTGGGGTTGGTGGAGGGCACCTGGAAGTCCTCGCCCCAGATCGAGTCGTGGCAGGCGGTCATGGCGCAGGTCTACATCGACAGCCACACCTACAGCCCACAAAAACAACAACCGCCGCCGCTGCGAATGATCAGCCGGCACACAAGCGCTGGCGAGGCGCGGTAATTGTTTCCTCCGCCCCGGAGTGGGAATCCGCTGCCGGTGAACGTTCTCGATCTTGTGGCGTTGCCATTTCAGTGGGGCTCCGCACTCCGGGGCAAGCGGTTCTTCCATCCGACCGGGGTGCTCGCGGAGGGCTTCATCGAGCGCGTTGCGCCTGCGGCCCAGGGTTTGCCGATCGCGTCGTCGGAAATTGTTGCGCGCGTGTCGAAGGCCACCGGCACGCCCGGGGCGCTGCCCGACTTCATCGGGTTGGCCTTCCGGCTGCCCGCATCGCAGCCCGGCGATAAGCCGTGGGACATCCTGCTCGTCTCGTCCGGCTCGGGCTGGCTGGCCCGCGCCGTGGCGCTCCGGCCGGCCACGTCCTGGAACGGTCAAACCCTGACGACGCTGATGCCGTTGCACTACCGGAACGACAATTGGTGGCTTCGGGCCCGAACGTCGAGCGAAATCGGCGGCACGGGGTTGTCTTTGGACAGCGTCCGGGCCACGCTCGAGCGCGGCAACATCGAGCTGACAGTCGACCAGGCCTGCGGCAGGGGCGATTTCACACCGCTGGCCCGAATGACGCTGACCACCGCCATCGATCCCGAGCACGCACAAGACGTGTCGTTCGATCCCGTCCTCAACACGGCGCCCGGCTTGAGCCTGCACCCGCGGTGGCTGGCCGATCTGCGCGCCCGCGCCTATCAGCACAGCCGCGACGGCAGAGATGCCGAAGAGTAGCCGCTCGTGCTGAGGGGTGGGAATCGGTGGCGGCCCTGACCGACCTCATCGATGGGTTTCTTCATGACTCGGGCACGGCGGGTGCCGTGAACTGTCCAAGGACTCGTCAGCCGGTGCGCCCCAACAGGTGACGCAGCGCCCCGTCCAGGTCCGGTTGGCGGAACCGATGCCCGGCGGCGGCGAGCTTGGCGGGCGCCACGCGCTGGCTCGCGCACGCCAGTTCGCGGGCACCCTGCACGCCCAGCAGGAGCCGAGGCCCCAGCGACGGCACCGGCAACACCGCCGGCCGGTGTAACACCCGCGCCAGGGTGGCGGTGTACTCGCCGTTTCGAACAGGTTGCGGCGCAACGGCATTCACCGGACCTGACAGCGTCTCGTCCCACAGCGCGCGGTGGTAAACGTCCAGCAGGTCGTCGAGCCCGATCCAGGACAGCCATTGCCGACCGTCACCGAGCCGGCCACCCAGTCCGGCGCTGAACAGCGGACGCATCAGCTTCAGCGTGCCGCCGGCGGGCGATTGCACGATGCCGGTGCGCACCTGCACCACCCGCAGCCCCGCCTGCTGCGCGGGCTCGGTCGCGTCCTCCCAGTCGGCCACCACATCAGCCAGGAATCCGTCCCCGCGATCGCTGTCCTCGGTGAGGGTGTCGTCACCGCGGTCGTAGCCGTAGTAGCCGATCGCCGACGCCGAGATCAGCACCGCGGGCCGGGGCTCGCCGCCGCCCAGCAATTCGGCCAGCCGGGCGGTGGGCCCAATCCTGCTGTCCCGGACCATCTGCCGGTGTTCATCGGTGAACCGGCCGGCGATCGATGCGCCCGCCAGATGGATCACCGCGTCGATCCCGTCGAAGAGCCGAGGGTTGGGATGCTCTGGGTTCCACTGTCGTTGATCGGCGCCGCGCGCGGCGTGCCGGACCAGCTGGATCACCCGGTGCCCACCGGTGCGCAGGAAGGCGGTCAGTGCCGAACCCACCAGCCCCGACGATCCGGTGACGGCGATCGTGAGAGGCCGCAGGCCGTTCTCGGCGGCCAGCCGGTGAGCGGCCAGGTCGTCGGCCAGCTGCCGGTGCCGGTATTCGAACATGGGCCGCAGCAGCGATCCGGGCACCGGGGTGTCGACGCGGTCGATCACCCGCGTGCGGTCGCCGCCGAGGTCTTCGAATTCGTGGATGTGATTCCAGCGCATGGCCATTCGGGCCGGAAGGGTCGCCAGCCCGTCACCGCCGATGGTGTCGGCGAAACGCTGTGGCGGGTCATAGCAGTCAGGCCGATGGACGGCGACCCAACGCAGCCCCCCGGGCAGGGCCAGCGTGGCCCGCCCGTCCTTGAGTGAGTCGGCCTCGGTGACCAGCCGCATCGGCTGCCAGGGCGGCGAGAGCCGGCCGAACGCCCCGGGCCTGGCATACCAATCGAAAACGTCGGTGATCGCAGCGTCCACGACGCTCGAATAGTCCAGCCCCATCCCTGAAACGTTAGGGAGGGTACTAGCGATTCGGCAAGGCGTGTTCGACGATAGGCAGCCGGGCCTGCGGCTGCCGCACGCCGCGCTTGGCCGACAGGTACACCTGGGCGGTCTTGTCGGCCACCGTGTGCCAATCGAAGTCCGACGTGAGTCGTTCGCGTGCGGCGTAGGCACGCCGCTGCGCGGCCTGCGGGTCGTCGAGCACGGTCCGCACCGCCGCGGCCAGCCGGGCCACATCGCGGGGCGGGCACGACACCCCGGTCTGGCCGTTGATCACCGCCTCGCCCAAGCCGCCGATGTCCGACGTCACCAGGGGAGTGCCGGCCGCGGCCGCCTCCAGCGCCACGATGCCGAACGGCTCATAGTGACTGGGCAGCACCGCGGCGTCGGCGCGATGCAAGACGGTCAACAGCTCGGCGTGCTCGAGGTGCCCGACGAACCGGATTGCCCTGAGCACCCGGTGTTTACGGGCCTGCTCGATAAGCCAGCCCTGCTGGGTACCCTCACCGGCGATGGTCAGTGTGGTGCCGGGATGGCTGCGCCTGATCCGCGGCAACGCGGCGATGACGTCGTGCACCCCCTTCTCGTACTCCAGCCGGCCTAGGTAGAGCAGCTCGGCCGGCCCGGTGCGTGGCCGCCGCGGCGCGAAGGGCCAGCGGGCCGTCTCGATACCGTTGCAGATCACCGTGATCTCGGCCAGGCCGGGCCCGAACAGTTCGGTGATCTCGTCGGCCATCGACGCCGAACATGTGATCAGCGAGTCGGATTCACGCACCAGCCACGATTCGACCGCGTGCACCTGGCGGCTGATCGCGCCGCTGACCCAGCCGGAATGCCGACCGGCTTCGGTGGCATGAATGGTGGAAACCATTGGCGCATCATAGAATTGGGCGAGCGCGATCGCCGGGTGGGCCACCAGCCAATCGTGGGCGTGCACGACGTCGGGCCGCCAGGCGCGGTTGGTGCCCGGCTCGGTCAGCGGTAGACCGGCGCGGATCATGGAGTGGCCCATCGCGAGCGTCCAGGCCATCATGTCGGTGCCGAAGTTGAATTCGTGCGGATCCTGGGCGGCCGCGATCACCCGGACGCCCTCGCTGATGTGGTCGGACGACGGATGGCTGCGCGGATCGGTGCCGGTCGGACGTCGGGACAGCACGACGACGTCGTGACCGGCGGCGGCCAGCGCGGTCGACAGGTGATGCACGTGCCGGCCGAGCCCGCCGATCACCACCGGTGGGTATTCCCACGACACCATCAGGATTTTCACGCCGCCGCCCGCCTCATCGGGGGAGCCTGCGGGCATCGAGGGCGCCGAAAAGCCCGTCGGCGCGGTTCCATCCCTCCGCCAGCCGCTGTGCGGTGTCGCGGCGGCCCGAGGCGAGCGCGTCGGCGATCTCGCGGGTGGCGTGCGCGTGCAAGTGGGCGCGGTAGCGGGCGTAGTCGGCGGCCGAATCCTTGCTCACCATGAACGGCCAGTCGCTGGAGACGGTGAGCAGCGTTTCGCGCAGGATCTGATCCGCGACATGGTCGCGGGGAATGGGGCCGTCCAGCGACGCCGTCTGGGACAGCGCCTTGTCGACGGTGCTCAGTGCCATGTCGACCACTTCGCTGTTCAGCGCGACCAGATCGGCGACCTGGTCGCCGGCCCACACCTGCCAGTCCTTCCCCGAGCCCCACGAGCTGGGCGGCAGGGCCACCGGCTTCCCGACGAAGCCGTCGGCGATCGCGTCGGTCAGGGTGCCGACCCGAATACCGGCTTCGGGCAAGGCCCGCAGCACCCGCTCCAGCCACATCGGGCCCTCGTACCACCAGTGACCGAACAGCTCGGTGTCGAAGGCGGCGACGACATGCGCGGGTCGTCCGATGCGTTCGGACTCCGAGAGCAGGCGGTTGCGGACCACGTCGACGAAGTCGGCGACGTGCGCGTCGACCGCGTGGTCGGCGCGCTCGGGATCGTAGGGCGCCTTGTCCTCGGAAGGCACGTTGCGGCCCGTCACCCTGGCCGGCTTGAGGCCGGTGAGGTGGTCGTAGGTGTGGAAGTCGCGGTACGCCGCGTGCCCGGGGTAGCCGGATTTCGGTGACCACACCCGGTAGCTGACCTGCAGATCGCGCCCGAAGGCGACCACGTCGGTGTCGCCGACCGGCCGGCCCAGCGCGGTGTCGCCGTGCAGCGACGGGCCGTCAACCATGAAATGGGTGACACCCGCATCCGAATAGTCGTGCTCCATGCCGGGCGCGTAGGCGCACTCGGGCGCCCAGATCCCGCGCGGGAGGTGCGCCAGCCGCGCTTGCGCGTCGGCCAGACCCTCGTGCAGCGCGAACTCGCGCAGCCGCGGCGCCAGCAGCGGTTGGAACGGATGGGCCAGCGGGCCGCCCAGCAGCTCCACCGTGCCGGCGTCCAGCAGGCTGCGCAGCAGCGGGCTGCCGCCGTGCCGCCACAGGGTAGCGAAGTCATCCAGCGCCCGCTGCGCCTCGGCGGACTCACGAATACCCAAGGCGCGCAAGGCTTCCGGTGTGCAGGACGAGTAGCCGGCCGACTTGGAGCGGGGAGCGGACCGCACGCTGGTGGCCTCCAGCGCGCGCAGCCGCCAGTTGGCCAGCCAGTGATACATGCCGTCCAGGCAGTACGGGTCGTCGAGCTGGGCGTTCACCACCGGCGTGACGCCCAGGGTGAGCACGCCCCGGCGATCTTCGCCGGCCAACGTGTTCAGCACGCGCATCAGCGGCAGGTACGCCGCCGCCCAGGATTGATACAGCCATTCCTCGCCGACCGGCCAGCGGCCGTGGTGGGCCAGCCAGGGCAGGTGGGTGTGCAAAACCAGGGTGAACAGGCCGGGGACCCGGTGCTGCGGTGCGGTCACGGCGCTACCGCGATCGCGATCAGGTCGAGGCTGTCGTCGATGTGGTGACCGGTGCCCGCACCCGCGCCGGCTTCCACCAAGTCGAAGTCCTCGGTGGTGACGGCGGCGACGTCGGCCACCAGCTGGGGCGGCCACGGAGCCCCTTGGTCAGCGGCCATTGCCCGCTGGATCTGCGCGTCGATGATCGACCCGCCGTGCCGGGCATCCATCTCGCGCAGCCGCGGGCCGTGGAACAGGCCGCTGACCGCAACGTCGGCGAAGCCGCCGTCGAGGAGCAGCTGGGTCAGCTCGGCGGCGTTGAGCTCCCGGGTGTGGAAGGGGTTGATCGGGGTGTCGCGGCCCGGGGAGAAGGTGATCCGGTTGGGCGTCGACATCAGCAGCAGTCCCGACGGCCGCAGCACCCGGGCGCACTCGGTGACGAACTGTGTTTGGTCCCACAGGTGTTCGATCACCTGGAAGTTGACCACAACATCCACCGACGCATCGGGCAGCGGTAGCCGCGCGAGGTTCGCCTGCATGACGTCCACCCGGGGATAGCGGCGGCGGACATGGGCCACCGCGGCCTCGTCGTAGTCCACCGCGATGACGCGGCGGGCGACACCCGCGATCAGATCCGCCCCGTAGCCCTCGCCGCAGCCGGCCTCCAGGACGTCGGCGTCCACGCAGCGCTCGGCAAGCCGCTGGTAGACGACCTCATGGCGGCGGAACCAGTAATTCTCGATGTCCAAACCCGGGATGGTGCGCTCACCCGTCAGCATCATCACGGCGTCGCCCGCCGAGCCGGTGTCGGCGGGGACGTGTTGCGGGGCGTCGGGGACCAGTGCGCTCATTGCATAGGCAGGCTAACGCGAAGTGTCGGATTCGCGAACCGGGAAAGTGAGCCCCCGCTTCTCCAGCGGCGGACGGGCCGCGAGAACGTGCCGCCCGGCGACGACCCCGACCGCGGCAGCGGACGGGGGAGGAGCGGGCAATATGGCCTGAGCGACCAGCTATGGTGTGAAGGCATACCGCACAAAGTTACCGGGTAGTAACACGGCTGTGCGTTGCGAAACACGCGTACCGAGGTCCCGCAGCCGATCGCTGCGGACCCCTTCGAGGAGGACGAACCACACTCATGACGAACATCGTGGTCCTGATAAAGCAGGTCCCAGACACCTGGTCGGAGCGCAAGCTGTCTGAAGGCGACTGGACGCTCGACCGCGAGGCCGCCGACGCGGTGCTGGACGAGATCAACGAGCGCGCCGTCGAGGAGGCCTTGCAGATCCGCGAGCGCGAGGGCGGCGAAGGATCGGTCACGGTGCTGACCGCCGGCCCCGAGCGCGCCACCGAGGCGATCCGCAAGGCGCTGTCGATGGGCGCCGACAAGGCCGTCCACCTCAAGGACGACGGCATGCACGGTTCGGACGTGGTCCAGACCGGGTGGGCTCTGGCGCGCGCGCTGGGCACCATCGAGGGCACCGAGCTGGTGATCGCCGGCAACGAGGCCACCGACGGTACCGGCGGCGCGGTGCCGGCCATCATCGCCGAGTACCTAGGCCTGCCGCAGCTCACCCACGTCCGCAAGCTCTCCATCGAGGGCGGCAAGGTCACCGGCGAGCGTGAGACCGACGACGGTGTCTTCAACCTCGAGGCGAATCTGCCCGCCGTGGTCAGCGTGACCGAGAAGATCAACGAACCGCGCTTCCCGTCCTTCAAGGGCATCATGGCCGCCAAGAAGAAAGAGGTCACGGTGCTGACCCTGGCGGAGATCGGGGTCGAAAGCGACGAAGTCGGCCTGGCCAACGCCGGGTCCTCCGTGCTCTCGTCGACGCCGAAGCCGCCCAAGACCGCGGGTGAGAAGGTCACCGACGAGGGCGAGGGCGGTAACGACATCGCCAAGTACCTGGTTGCCCAGAAGATCATCTGACCCGAGTCCCCTAAGACGAGAAGAGCGAGATAACCCATGGCTGAAGTACTGGTGCTCGTCGAGCACGCCGAAGGAGCGGTGAAGAAGGTCACCGCCGAACTGATCACCGCCGCCCGGGCTCTGGGCGAGCCGTCCGCCGTCGTCGTCGGCGCCCCGGGCACGGCCGCCCCCCTGGCCGACGCGCTGAAGGAAGCCGGCGCCGCCAAGATCTACGTCGCCGAGTCCGACGACGTGGACAAGTACCTGATCACGCCGGTGGTCGACGTGCTGGCCTCGCTGGCCGAGTCGAACGCCCCGGCGGCGGTGCTGCTGGCCGCCAACGCCGACGGCAAGGAAATCGCCGGCCGGCTCGCGGCCCGGATCGGATCCGGACTGCTGGTGGACGTCGTCGAGGTCAAGGAAGGCTCTAAGGCCATCCACTCCATCTTCGGTGGCGCGTTCACCGTCGAGGCGCAGGCCAACGGCGACACCCCGGTGATCACGCTGCGCGCCGGAGCCGTCGACGCGGAGCCGTCCGCCGGCGCCGGCGAAGAGGTCAAGGTCGAGGTCCCGGCCCCGGCCGAGAACGCCACCAAGATCACCGCCCGCGAGCCCGCGGTCGCCGGTGACCGTCCGGAACTGACCGAGGCCACCATCGTCGTCTCCGGTGGCCGGGGTGTCGGCAGCGCGGAGAACTTCAGCGTCGTCGAGGAGCTGGCCGACTCGCTGGGTGCGGCCGTAGGTGCGTCACGCGCCGCCGTCGACTCCGGCTATTACCCGGGCCAGTTCCAGGTGGGCCAGACCGGCAAGACGGTTTCGCCGCAGCTCTACATCGCGCTGGGCATCTCCGGTGCCATCCAGCACCGCGCGGGCATGCAGACGTCCAAGACGATCATCGCGGTCAACAAGGACGAAGAGGCGCCCATCTTCGAGATCGCCGACTACGGCGTGGTGGGTGACCTGTTCAAGGTCGCTCCGCAGCTGACCGAGGCGATCAAGGCACGCAAGGGCTGAGTCACGGCCTTCCAGCCCCCGGCACCGCGGTGCCGGGGGCTTTTGCGTTGCGTCAGCCCCCAACCAGCATTGCGTCGATGCGGCGCAGCGCGATCGCACAGACGGCGGCGTACGGCGCCGCCCACCAGGGCACGTCGATCGACGCCCGCGCCCCGTCGCCCATCGGGTCCACCCGGTGCCGGGTGGCGGGCACGCCGGCCACCCGCCACGCCCAGGACCGGCCGGGCTCGAACTCGGTGACGACGAACGGTACCGAGACCAGCAGCGACGTCTGCACCGTCCCGGTCACGTGCAGGCCCAACTCGGTGTACGGCTCGTCGAGTCGCGCGCCGCTGATCGTCGGGCCCCACTTCGGCCAGGCGTCCACATCGACCAGCAGCCGCCACACCGCGGCCGGGGCGGCCGCGATGTCCTTGTCGACGGTCAGCATAGTTTGTCACCTCACGTGCACCGACACGTCACAGCATCGATGCCGACTAGCTCATCGACTACGCCACGTTGGGGTCCATGAGCATTGCTTCAGTCCTCATACCCAGCGACAACTCGACCGGCACGGCGACCAGCGCGTCGGCCACACCCCGCTATTCGCTGTTGCTGTCCACCGACCCCAGCATGATCGAGGCGGCGCAGCGCCTCCGCTATGACGTGTTCACCAGTACGCCGGGGTTCGCACTCCCGGCGGCCGACCAGGAACGACGGGATGTCGACAGGTTCGACGAGTTCTGCGACCACCTGCTGGTGCGCGACGACGACACCGGCGAGCTGGTCGGTTGTTACCGCATGTTGGCGCCGGCGGGCGCCGTCGCGGCCGGTGGGCTCTACACCGCCACCGAATTCGACATCCGCGCCCTGGACCCGCTGCGGCCGTCACTGGTGGAGATGGGCCGGGCCGTGGTGCGCGACGGGCATCGCAACGGCGGCGTCGTGCTGTTGATGTGGGCGGGCATCCTGGCCTACCTGGACCGCTACGGCTACGACTACGTGACCGGGTGCGTGTCGGTGCCCATCGGCGGCGCCGGCGAGCCCCCGGGCACGCAGCTGCGCGGCGTGCGTGACTTCATCCTGAGCCGGCACGCGGCGCCGCCGGAATACCGGGTGTTCCCGCATCGGCCGGTGGTCGTCGACGGGACGGGCATCGACGACATCGCGCCGCCCGCGCGCCCCTCGGTTCCGGCGCTGCTGCGCGGCTACCTGCGGCTGGGCGCCCGGGTATGCGGGGAACCCGCGCACGACCCGGACTTCGGCGTCGGCGATTTCTGCGTCCTACTGGGCAAGGAGCACGCCGACACCCGATATCTGAAGCGACTCCGGTCGGTGTCCGCGGCGTCGGAAATGGCGGGCGGCGAGCGATGAACGTCCCCGCGGGCACCGGGCACTCCTGGCTACCGCGCGCATCGTGCGATGCCGGCTGTGTGGGCGCGGGTGACGTGGTGCCGTCGCGGCCGCTGGCCAGGGCGGTGCGGGTGACGCTTCGCCTCATGCTGGCCGCGCTGTTGGCGCCGGGGCTGCCGCTGCTGGCGGTGCCGCTGCCCGGCCGCACCCGCGTGCAGCGCCTCTACTGCCGCCTGGTGCTGCGCTGCCTTGGCGTTCGAATCACCGTGACGGGCAACCCGATTCGCAACCTGAGCGGAGTGTTGGTGGTCAGCCCGCACATGTCCTGGCTTGACGTGTTCGCCATCGGTTCGGTGCTGCCCGGATCGTTCGTCGCGCGGGCCGACATGTTCACCGGGCCGGCGACCGGGATCGTGGCCCGCATCCTGAAGATCATCCCGATCGAGCGGTCCAGTCTGCGCCGGCTGCCCGGTGTGGTGGACGCCGTCGCCCGCCGATTGCGCGCCGGACAAACCGTCGTCGCCTTTCCGGAGGGCACCACCTGGTGCGGTCACCCCGGCGACGATGCCGGCCGGGCACCGGACGGAGGAGGAGCCGGGCAATCGCACCAAGGCCGCGGCGCCTTCTACCCGGCGATGTTCCAGGCCGCCATCGACGCCGGCCGTCCGGTGCAGCCGCTGCGGCTGACCTATCACCACGTGGACGGCAGCCCCTCGACGGTGCCGGCGTTCGTCGGCGACGAGACCCTGCTGAGCTCGATCCACCGACTGCTGGTCGTGCCGCGCACGCTGGCGCGGGTGCATATCGAGTCTCTGCAGCTCCCGGGAACCGACCGGCGCGCCCTGGCCGGCCGGTGCCAGTCCGCGGTGGGTGCGGGAACCGCCCGGCGCGCTGGTCACGTCCACATGCTGGTGGCCTGAGCAAACCGGCGGGCCGGTATCGTGGGTCGCGTCATGGTCTACCTGGATCACGCCGCCACCACCCCGATGCACCCCGCCGCCGTCGAGGCGATGACGGCTGTGCTCGGCACGGTCGGTAACGCGTCCTCGCTGCACACCAGCGGCCGCGCGGCGCGCCGCCGCATCGAGGAGTCCCGTGAGCTCATTGCCGACCGGCTGGGGGCGCGCCCCTCGGAGGTCATCTTCACCGCCGGCGGCACCGAGAGCGACAATCTGGCGGTCAAGGGCATCTACTGGGCCCGCCGCGACGCCGAGCCGCGGCACCGGCGCATCGTCACCAGCGAGGTGGAACACCACGCGGTACTGGACTCGGTGAACTGGCTCGTCGAGCACGAGGGCGCCGAGGTCAGCTGGCTGCCTACCGCCGCCGACGGGTCGGTGTCGGCGGCGGCGCTGCGCGAGGTGCTCACCCGCCACCGCGACGCCGATGACGTCGCGCTGGTCTCGGTGATGTGGGCCAACAACGAGGTCGGCACCGTGCAGCCGACCGCCGAACTCGCCGCCGTCGCAGCCGAATTCGGAGTCCCCATGCACAGCGACGCCGTTCAGGCGGTGGGGCAGCTGCCGGTCGACTTCGCCGCCAGCGGCTTGTCGGCGATGAGCGTGACCGCTCACAAGTTCGGCGGCCCGCCGGCCGTGGGTGCGCTGCTGCTGCGCCGCGACGTCGCGTGCGTGCCGCTGGCGCACGGAGGCGGGCAGGAACGCGACATCCGTTCGGGCACCGCCGATGTCGCCGGTGCCGTAGGCATGGCGACGGCGGCCCGGATCTCGGTCGACGGGCTCGAGGTCAACAGCGCCCGGCTGCGGGCATTGCGCGACCGGCTGGTCGACGGGGTGCTGGGCGGCATCGAGGACGTCACGCTCAACGGCGCCCGCGATCCGTCCCCCGCAAGCGGGAGGTACCCCCAACGCCTACCCGGTAACGCGCACTTCACCTTCCGCGGCTGCGAGGGTGACGCGCTGCTGATGCTGTTGGACGCCAACGGGATCGAGTGCTCGACCGGATCGGCGTGCACCGCCGGTGTCGCCCAGCCCTCGCACGTGCTGATCGCGATGGGCGCCGACGCGACCAGTGCTCGCGGGTCCTTGCGGCTCTCGTTGGGGCACACCAGTGTCGACGCCGACGTCGACGAGGTGCTGCGGGTACTGCCCGGGGCGGTGGACCGCGCCCGTCGCGCCGCACTGGCCGCCGCGGGGGCGTCCTAAGTGAAAGTGCTTGCCGCCATGAGCGGTGGCGTCGACTCGTCGGTCGCCGCCGCCCGGATGGTCGACGCCGGACACGACGTGGTCGGCGTGCACCTGGCGCTGTCCAGCGCTCCCGGCACGCTGCGCACCGGCTCACGCGGGTGCTGCTCGAAGGAAGACGCCTCCGACGCGCGCCGCGTCGCTGATGTGCTTGGAATTCCGTTCTACGTATGGGATTTCGCGGAGCGGTTCAAGTCGGACGTCATCGACGAATTCGTGTCGTCGTACGCACGCGGCGAAACACCCAACCCATGCGTGGTGTGCAATCAGAAGATCAAGTTCTCGGCGCTGTCGGCGAAAGCCGTTGCGCTCGGGTTCGACACGGTGGCCACCGGCCACTACGCCCGGCTCTCGGACGGCCGGCTGCGTCGCGCCGTCGATCACGACAAGGACCAGTCCTACGTGCTGGCCGTGCTGAGCGCCGAGCAGTTGCGCCACGCGGCGTTCCCGATCGGCGACACCCCTAAGCCGCAGATCCGGGCCGAGGCCGCGCGGCGCGGTCTGACCGTCGCCGAGAAGCCGGACAGTCACGACATCTGTTTCATCCCGTCGGGCAACACCCGCGCCTTCCTCGGCGAGCGCATCGGGGTGCGCCGCGGTGCCGTGGTCAATGCGGACGGCACGGTGCTCGCCGAGCATGACGGCGTGCACGGTTTCACCGTCGGCCAGCGCAAGGGGCTCGGCATCGCCGGGCCGGGACCCGATGGTCGCCCGCGTTACGTGACCGCGATCGACGCGGAGACTGCGACCGTGCGGGTGGGCGACGCGGCCGACCTCGAGATACGTGAAATGGTAGGGCGCGCACCAATTTTCACCTCGGGCATCAGGCCGGCCGGCCCGCTGGAGTGCGCGGTTCAGGTACGCGCGCACGGGGAAGCGGTCGACGCGGTAGCCGAACTGGTCGACGACGAGCTCGTGGTGCGGCTGCGCGCGCCGATGCGCGGGGTGGCCCGCGGCCAGACGCTGGTGCTGTATCGTCCCGATCCCGACGGCGACGAGGTGCTCGGCAGCGCCACCATCGCCGCCACCACCCGCTGAACCGGCGCTAGCGCGGCATGTTCGCGGAGATATTCCTCATCACGATGTCGGACACCGATTGCGCGAAGCCGCAGAAGGTGACCTCCAGCATGGCCACCGACAGGATCCGGTAGTCGCGTCCGCACCCGCCCGGCCGCAGATGCAGCGAGGTCGCATCGGCGTTCCAGTCGCCGACGTAGAGCTGCCCGCTCGAGCCGTTCGCGCAGTCGCCCACGGTGCTCACCAGGGCGCCGAAGGCACGCCGGGCGGTGTCGGCGTCGCGGTAGGCCGCGGCGCCTTCGGAGATCAGCGCGCCGTCGGGTGGGTCCTGAAACGTTGTCTTGTGGAACGCCTCGAGATCGTTCCCGAAGGTTGCGGTCTCGGCGTAGATGAACCGGCACTCGCGCGGTGCGGTATCGGCCAGCGCGTCGATGTCCACCGGGGTGGTGCCGTCCATCGAGGGGATGATGGTCAGATGTTCACCGGCGCCGGTGATCGCGCGCATCCGCGACTGGTCCAGCAGGATCGCGTCGACGTCGACGCCCTGCACCACCCGGCGGTCGGCGCCGGACCCCGCCACGGCCGCGCCGTCCACCACCCGGGTGCACGCCGCCACCAGCGCCACCACCGCGCACAACAGCGGCAGCCACGCTGATTTCGCCTTCTGCGCCACGTTTTGACACCCCTTTGGCGTTGAACCTACCCGCGCCGGCCCGTGCCACACAGACCCCTGCCGACCGACGGGTGGTGCGACGTCGAATACGGTTGTCTGGTGAGCGTTTTCACCCATCCCTTTGCCAACGCCAGCGGCGTCGGATCGATGCCCGGCGTCGCCGCGCGTCAAGCCGCCGAAGTCGTGGTGGGTGAACTCGCGGATGCGCTGGCGCACATCGTCGAGCTGCCGGCGCGGGGAGTGGGTGCCGACATGCTGGGACGGGCCGGCGCGCTGCTGGTCGACGTGGCCATCGACACGGTGCCGCGCGGTTACCGGCTGGCCGCCCGGCCGGGGGCGGTCACCCGCCGCGCCATAAGCCTGCTCGACGAGGACATGGACGCGCTCGAAGAGGCCTGGGAGGCCGCCGGCCTGCGCAACGACGGCCGGGTGGTGAAGGTGCAGGCGCCGGGTCCGATCACGTTGGCCGCCGAGATCGAGCTGTCCAACGGACACCGGGCGATCACCGACCCCGGGGCGCTGCGTGATCTGACGGCCTCGCTGGCCGAGGGGGTGGCCGCGCACCGCGCGGGCCTGGCGCGCCGGCTCGAGGCGGAGGTGGTGGTGCAGTTCGATGAGCCGTCGCTGCCCAAGGCCCTGGCCGGCGGACTCAGTGGGGTGACCGCGCTCAGCCCGGTGGCCCCGGTCGACGAGGAGGTGGCCGCCGGCCTGCTCGACACCTGTGCCCGCACGGTGGGAGGTGAGGTGCTGCTGCACTGCAGTGCTCCCGATATCCCGTGGGAACTGTTGCAGCGCAGCGTCATTGGCGCTGTCTTGGTGGACGCGGGCGCGTTGGACGTGGCGGATCTGGACGGTGTCGCCGAGTTCGTGGAGTCCGGCCGCACCGTCGTGCTGGGGGTGGTGGCCCCCCAAGCCCCGGCACGCCGGATTTCGGCGGAGGAGGTGGCCGCCGCGGTGGTCGCGGTGACCGATCGCCTCGGCTTCGCCCGTTCGGCGCTACGCGACCGCGTCGGCGTCACCCCCGCCCGCGGTCTGGCCGGCGCCACGCCGGAGTGGGCCCGGACCGCGATCGAGCTTGCCCGCAAGGCGGCCGAGATGTTCGCCGAGGATCCCGACGCCATCGAATAGGCAACCTCCCGGTTGCGCTTGAAGAGCGGGTGTGGCGGGCCATCCGCGACGCCGAGGAGTTCGGCCGCTGGTTCGGGGTGCGCTTCGACGGGCCGTTCGTCGCCGTCGAACCCCACCGCCGGTTCGCCTACCAGTTCCGCATCGCAGGTCAGCAGCGCCATACCGGTCACCCGGCACGCGGTGGACCGGTTGCGGGCCTTCGTGGAGGACTGAAGCGCAGGACCGAGCGCCCCCGGTTTCGCGTCGGTGTCCTCGGATAGCCTGCCAAGGTGAGCGCAACAGAAGCCGATTCGGTGTCGCCCGAGGTGCGCCGGCAATGGCAGGACCTGGCCGAAGAGGTCCGTGAACACCAGTTCCGCTACTACATCAAGGACGCTCCGATCATCTCGGACGCGGACTTCGATGCGATGTTCAACGAGCTTCTCGCGCTCGAGGAGCGCCATCCCGAGCTGCGGGTGGCCGATTCTCCGACGCAGCTGGTCGGCGGGGCCGGGTTTGCCACGGAGTTCGCCGAGGCGCAGCACCTGGAACGGATGCTGAGCCTCGACGATGTCTTCGATCGCGACGAGCTGGTCGCCTGGAGTAACCGCGTACAAAACGAGGTCGGCACGGAGCCGTACTACCTGTGCGAACTCAAAATCGACGGGGTCGCCCTGGCGTTGGTGTACCGCGATGGGCGGCTGGAACGCGCGGCGACCCGGGGCGACGGCCGGGTCGGCGAGGACGTGACGCTCAACGCTCGCACCATCGACGACGTCCCCGAGCGGCTGTCGGCCAGCAAGGAATTTCCGGTTCCCGCATTGCTCGAGGTGCGCGGCGAGGCGTTCTTCCTGCTCTCCGATTTCGAGGCGCTCAACGCCAGCCTGGTCGAAGACGGCAAGGCGCCGTTCGCCAATCCGCGCAACAGCGCCGCCGGCTCGCTGCGCCAGAAGAACCCGGCCGTGACCGCCCGGCGCAAGCTGCGGATGATCTGCCACGGCATCGGCCGCACCGAGGGGTTCGCGCCGAAGAGCCAGCACGAGGCCTACACCGCGCTGAGCGCCTGGGGGTTGCCGGTGGCCGAACAGACCGCGCGGGTGCGCGGCCTTGCCGCGGTGGAGGAGCGGATCGGCTACTGGGGTGAGCACCGCTACGAGCTCGAGCACGAAATCGACGGCGTGGTGGTCAAAGTCGACGACGTCGCGCTGCAGCGCCGGCTCGGGAGCACCTCCCGCGCGCCGCGCTGGGCCGTCGCCTACAAGTACCCGCCGCAGGAGGCGCAGACCAAGTTGCTCGACATCCGGGTCAATGTCGGGCGCACCGGACGCGTCACCCCGTTCGCGTTCATGACGCCGGTGAAGGTGGCCGGGTCGACGGTCGGGCTGGCCACCCTGCACAACGCCGCCGAGGTGAAACGCAAGGGCGTGCTGATCGGTGACACCGTGATGATCCGCAAGGCCGGCGATGTGATCCCGGAGGTGCTCGGCCCCGTCGTCGACCTGCGCGACGGCTCCGAGCGCGAATTCGTCATGCCGACCACGTGTCCCGAATGCGGCACCACGCTGGCGCCGGCCAAGGAGGGCGACGCCGACATCCGCTGCCCCAATGCGCGGTCCTGCCCGGCGCAGCTGCGAGAGCGGGTGTTTCACGTCGCCGGCCGCGGTGCGTTCGACATCGAGGGGCTCGGCTACGAGGCGGCCACCGCGCTGCTCAAAGCCGAGGTGATCGCCGACGAGGGCGACCTGTTCACGCTCACCGAAGACGACTTGCTGCGCACCGAGCTGTTCAGGACGAAGGCCGGTGCGTTGTCCGCCAACGGCAAGCGGCTGCTCGACAACCTGGACAAGGCCAAGACGGTGGCGCTGTGGCGCGTCCTGGTGGCGCTGTCGATCCGGCATGTCGGGCCGACGGCCGCGCGCGCCCTGGCGACCGAGTTCGGCGACCTGGATTCGATCATGTCGGCGTCGACCGAGCGGCTGGCCGCGGTGGAAGGCGTCGGGCCGACGATCGCGGCGGCGCTCACCGAATGGTTCACCGTGGACTGGCACCGCGCGATCGTCGACAAATGGCGGGCCGCCGGCGTGCGGATGGCCGACGAGCGCGACACCAGCGTGCAGCGCACGCTGGAGGGGCTGACGGTGGTGGTCACCGGGTCGCTCGCGGGCTTTTCCCGCGACGACGCCAAGGAGGCGATCCTGACGCGCGGGGGAAAGGCCGCCGGCTCGGTGTCGAAGAAGACCGACTACGTGGTGGCCGGCGATTCGCCGGGTTCCAAGTACGACAAGGCGATCGAGCTCGGGGTACCCGTTCTCGACGAGGACGGCTTCAGGAAACTGCTGGCCGAGGGTCCACCCGAGACGCCGGCGGACTGAACCGATGAGCAGCCGGTACGGTGATTCCACCCGCAGCCTCAAAGCCATTGACACTCAGGCTATTTCGGGACAGCCGGTGGCACCTCAGGCGGTGCTCGCGGCCACCTATCATCTGTCCGGCGACGAGAGCGATGCGCCGGACAGCTACGGCCGCAGCTCCAATCCGACCTGGCGGCAACTGGAGTCCGCACTCGCAGCGCTGGAAGGAGCCGCCGGCGCGCGGGTGTTCGGCTCGGGCATGGCGGCCATCAGCGCGGTGCTGCACGCACTGGTGACACCCGGAGCTACGGTGCTGGTGCCGGCCGACGGCTACTACCAGGTGCGCCGCTACGCCCGCGAAGACCTGGCGCGCGGGGGTGTCACCGTCATCGAGGCGTCGAGTGCGCAGATCTATGACGCCGCCGCGCACGCCGATGTGGTGCTGGCCGAAACGCCCACCAACCCGGCGCTGGACGTGATCGATCTACACAAGCTGGCCACCATCTGCCGGGGCCACCACGCGCGCCTGATCGTCGACAACACCGCCGCGACGCCCCTGGGCCAGCAGCCGTTGTCGTTGGGCGCCGATGCGGTGGTGGCCAGTGCGACCAAAGTCCTGTCGGGTCACGGCGACCTGCTGGCCGGCTACGTCGCCGGTAACCAGCCCGAGTTGCTCGCCGCGGTGGAGCGACACCGGCTGCTCGCGGGTGCGATCCTGGGCGGGTTCGAGGCGTGGCTTCTGTTGCGCAGCATGGCAACTGCGGGGTTGCGCTTCGAACGGCAATGCCAGAATGCCCGGGCGGTGGCGAGCATGCTGGCCCGCCACCCGGCGGTGCGGTCGGTGCGCTATCCCGGATTGGCCGACGACCCGGCGCACCCGGTGGCCATGGCGCAGATGCGCCGATTCGGCGCGCTCGTTTCGCTCGAATTGGCCGACGCGGCCGCGGTGCACGCGCTGGTGGAGCGCAGTGAACTGCTGATCGCCTCCACCAGTTTCGGGGGCCTGCACACCTCGGTGGACCGTCGGGCGCGCTGGGGAGATCCGGTCGCCGACGGATTCGCGCGCCTCTCACTGGGTATCGAGGACACCGACGACCTGCTCGCCGACATCGAACGCGCGCTGATGCGCGCCCGCTGACGCGACATTCGTCGGCTCGACAACACCGAAATTGGTCCGCGCCGCCCGAGCGGCTCTATCGTTGGCCTTATGACCCAGACGGCCGACCGGTGCGAGCACGCATCGCCGTGGTCGCCGCGCGAGGCCGAAATCTTGGCCGTGACCCTGGGGCTGCTGCAGGAACACGGCTACGACCAGCTGACGGTGGACGCGGTGGCCAACGCCGCCCGCGCCAGCAAGGCCACGGTGTACCGGCGCTGGCCGTCCAAAGCCGAACTGGTGCTGGCCGCCTTCATCGAAGGCGTCCGCCACGTGGCCGTCCCGCCGAACACCGGCACCTTGCGCGGCGACCTGCTGAGCCTGGGGGAGACGATCTGCCAGCAGGGCGGACGGCACGCCAGCACCATCCGCGCGGTGATGGTCGAGGTGTCTCGCCACCCCGCACTGAACGAGGCCATGCAGCATCAGTTCCTGAACCAGCGCAAGGCCACGATCCAACATGTGCTGCGTCAGGCCGTCGAGCGGGGCGAGATCAGCGAAGGTGCCATCCCCGACGAGCTCTGGGATCTGTTGCCGGGCTACCTCATCTTCCGGTGCATTGTCCCCGACCGGCCGCCCACCCGTCGCACCGTGCAAGCGCTTGTCGATGGGTTCATCATCCCCGGCCTGACCAAGAACACCGGATAACGGTGCAGCCCGTCCGGGCGAGGCCTCGAAGGCAATACCCGGGTACCGCGCCCCTGGTGCAGTACGGTCCCGTACCGTACTGTAATGGCTGTCGATCATGCTTATGATGTTTGGCGGTCGCGCTCACCCCGAACGTGACGCTGTCGCCTGATCTTCGAAAGGCTAACGGGTGAAAGGCTTTTCGATAATCTCCCTGATCAGGCGGTGGTGGACGGTGCTGGTGGTCATCGTGGTGGTGGCGGTCGCCGGATTCTGCGTGTATCGACTGCACGGGATTTTCGGCTCCCACAACAACACGTCGGCCGCCGGCGGCATCTCGGAGCAGACCGAACCGTTCAATCCCAAGCGGATCACCCTGGAGGTTTTCGGCGACCCGGGGGCGGTGGCGACCATCAACTATGTGGACATCAATGTGCAGCCGCGGCAAGTGTTGGACGCTTCCCTGCCGTGGTCGCTGACCATGGTGACGACACAGCCCGGGGCGTTCAGCAATCTTGTGGCGCAGGGCAATAGCGATTCCCTTGGCTGTCGCATCACGGTGGACGGTGAGGTCAAGGATGAAAGGATCGTCAACGAAGTGAACGCCTATACCTTCTGCCTGGTGAAGTCCGCATGAGCGACGATCACGCCGCGAGGTCTGCTGTGGCGCACAACATTCGCCGGTTTTCGGTGCCGATCCTGCTGTTGTGGGTAGCTCTGGCCGCCGTCTCGAACATCTTCCTACCGAATTTGGAGGACGTGGCCAAAGCGCACAACGTGTCCCTGAATACCCCCGACGCGCCCTCTTTTCTGGCGATGAAACACATCGGCAAGGTATTTCGCGAATTCGATTCCGACAGTGCGGCCATGATCGTCTTGGAAGGAGATAAGCCGCTGGGCGATGATGCCCACCGGTTCTACGACGCTTTGGTTCGTAAGCTCGAGCGCGACCATAAGCATGTGGAGCATGTCCAGGATTTCTGGGGTGATCCGCTGACCGCGGCGGGATCACAGAGCAAAGATGGCAAGGCCGCCTACGTTCAGGTGTATCTCGCCGGCAATCAGGGCGATGCGCTGGCGAACGAGTCCGTCGACGCAGTCCGCCAGATCGTGGCCCATACGCCCGCACCGCCCGGGGTGAAGGCGTACGTGACCGGCGCGGCGCCGCTGGTCACGGATCAGTTCGAGGTGGGCAGCAAAGGCATCTTCAAGGTCACCGTGATCACGGTGCTGGTGATCTTGGGGATGTTGCTGTGGGTTTACCGTGCCGTCACGGCGGTCTTCGTGCTGGTCACCGTCATCGTTGAAATGGCCGCGGCCAGGGGCGTGGTCGCGTTTCTGGGAAACGCCGGCTTCATCGGGCTGTCGACGTACGCGACGAATCTGCTCACGCTGCTGGTCATCGCCGCCGGCACCGATTACGCGATCTTTTTCGTCGGTCGCTACCACGAGGCGCGGCTCGACGGGCAGGACCGCGAAACCGCCTTCCACACCATGTATCGCAGTACCACCCATGTGGTGTTGGGGTCAGGGTTGACCGTGGCCGGCGCGGTGCTCTGCCTGCGCTTCACCAGGCTGAATTATTTTCAAAGTCTGGGCATTCCCGCCGCAATAGGTATCGGCGTCGCATTACTGGCCGCGCTCACCTTGGCCCCGGCCCTGATTACGCTGGGCAGTCTTTTCGGGCTGTTCGACCCCAAGCGCCAGCTGGCAACACGGGGCTGGCGCCGCATCGGCACCGCGATCGTGCGCTGGCCCGGGCCCGTCCTGGTGGTGGCCACCGGGGTCGCCCTCATCGGCCTGCTCGCGTTGCCCGGATACAAGACGAGTTATGACGCTCGCACGTACATGCCGGCCAGCGCCCCGGCCAACACCGGGTACGCGGCCGCGGAACGGCATTTCTCGCAGGCCCGGCTCAATCCCGAACTGCTGATGATCGAAACCGATCACGATATGCGCAACCCGGCCGACATGATCAACTTGGAGAGGGTGGCAAAAGCTATCGCACACCTGCCCGGCATCGCCCAGGTCCAGTCGATGACCAGGCCGTTGGGAACCCCGATTGAGCACACCTCACTGGCTTTTCAGATCAGCGCGGGCAGCATCGGCAATATCGAGAACCTGCACTACCAGAAGGAGCGGGCGCAGGATTTGCTGAAGCAGGCCGACAATCTGAAAGACACGATCGGCATTCTGAACCAGCAATACGGCCTGCAGAAGCAGCTCGCCGCCTCCACCCACGACGAGACCCAAAGCTTCCACGACACGATCGCCATCATCAACGATCTGCGGGATAAGATCGCCAATTTCGACGATTTCTTCAGGCCCGTTCGCAGCTACTTCTATTGGGAGAAGCACTGTTTCGACATTCCGGCCTGCTTTGCGTTCCGATCCGTCTTCGACGCGCTCGACGGCATCGACCAACTCAGCGCGCAGTTTGAGAAGCTCACCGCGAGCTTGGACAAGTTGGATGCCGGCCAGCAGAAGCTGGTGACCCTGCTGCCACCTCAGATCGCCGACCAGGAGAAAAATCTGGGCCTCACGCTGTCCAACTACGCCACGAACTTCGGGATCAACGCTCAGACGCAGGCCAATACCGACACCGCGACGGCCCTCGGGCAGGCCTACGACGCCGCCAAGAATGACGATTCCTTTTACCTGCCGCCCGAGGCTTTCAACAACCCCGAATTCAAAAGGGGATTGAAGTTGTTCCTCTCGCCGGACGGTAAGGCGGCACGGATGATCATCTCCCATGAGGGTGATCCCGCCACCCCCGAAGGTATCGCGCACATCGAGCCGATCAGAGAAGCGGCCAAACAGGCCGTGAAGAACACCCCCCTGGGGGATTCCAACATTTATCTCGCCGGCACTGCCGCCACCTATAAGGACATAGCAGACGGCGCCAAATACGACCTCATGATCGCCGGAATTGCCGCGCTGAGCCTGATTCTGCTCATCATGGTGATCATCACCCGAAGCCTGGTCGCCGCGATCGTCATCGTGGGCACCGTCGCGCTTTCGCTGGGCGCCTCTTTCGGCATTTCCGTGCTGGTCTGGCAATACATCCTGGGCATCAAGCTGTATTGGATCTGCTTGGCGCTGTCCGTCATCATCCTTTTGGCGGTGGGAAGCGACTACAACTTGTTGCTGATCTCCCGGTTCAAGGAGGAGATTCACGCCGGGTTGAACACGGGCATCATTCGCGCCATGGCCGGCAGCGGGGCGGTGGTGACCTCCGCCGGCCTGGTGTTCGCCTTCACCATGGCGTCCTTCGGGTTCGCCTCCTTGCTGGTGCTGGGTCAAATCGGGACCACGATCGCCCTGGGGCTGCTGTTCGACACGCTGATCGTGCGTTCCTTCATGACGCCGTCCGTCGCCGCGCTACTGGGGCGGTGGTTCTGGTGGCCACAACGCGTGCGTCCCCGCCCGGCCAGCACCATGCTTCGCCCGTACGGGCCGCGTCCCGCGGTTCGCCAACTGCTGCTCTGGGAAGACGGCGATCCGGCGGTAATGTCGCAATCACCGTCCCGCAACCGCACCCGTGCGTAACGGGAAGCCGGACAGGCGACGTTTGCCGGACGAACGTCGCCGTCGCCACGTGCCGCTCACCTGCGGTTCTCCGGCGCCACATGGTCGTGTCCCACAAAGGGGTGAATGAAGTTGGGGCTGTTTGGTTATCTGGCGATGCTCGCCGGGGTCGCTGAATTGGTGTTCGCCACCTTCGTTTTCATTTATGTGACACGGCTACTGAAGCGACCCCGCACCCCGGTAAGCGAAGAAGTCGGGAGTGCGAAGAAGGTCTTGGATAAAGTGCGCAAAGGCGAGCCCATGTCGAAGGAAGAACTGGATTACGCCGCGCAGATCATCGCCGATCGTAGATCCCCGATGGCTTACTCGATCCCGGCCGCCGTTTTCACCATCGGATGCTTCTATTTCTTCAGCATTCTTGAACTGCATGGGACCACTTCCCTTCGAATGTATATCGGGCTGGGCCCTATGTTGGGATCCATAAACCTCACCCTTCAGCTGCTCAGAATTGCTGCCTTGAAAAGGCGTCTGCCAAGCACCGCATGACACGGTTGGCGCGGCCGCGGCGCGCGGGTGGCCTACTGCGAGCGCTGCATCCGTTGGATGGTTGTGGTCGACTCAGGCAAGCTGGAAGGTGATACCCCGACACTGGCAACGAGGCAGCGCATGGCCCCTGAAGAAGACGGCGACAACTCGGGCGAAACCAGTGCCGAAGTCACGGCAGCGTTGTCGGACGACGCCGTTGACGAGCTGGACGAGCTGACTCGGACCAACGCACCAGCCGTGGAATTGGGAATCGAAGGAGCGCCACCCGGCTCGGCCCTGTTGATCGTCAAGCGCGGCCCCAGCGCTGGGGCTCGGTTCCTGCTGGATCGCGACCTCACCTCTGCCGGCCGCCATCCCGACAGCGACATCTTCCTCGACGACATCACGGTCAGCCGACGCCACGCCGAGTTTCGGCGTGAACACGGCGAATTCCGCGTTGACGATGCCGGCAGTCTCAATGGCACCTACGTCAACCGGCAAGTCGTGGATTCGGCCGTGCTGGCTAACCATGACGAGATCCAGATCGGCAGGTTTCGTCTGGTGTTCTTAACCCCGCCCATAACGGACTGACGGCGCCGACGGCATCGAAAGCTATTGCAGCCGAATATGTCTCGAGGGAGTCGCCGCTAGGTCAGCGCAGCATGGTGGCGACGATCCCGGCGAGGTACCCCAGCCGGGCGACCTCCGAGGGCCGGAATTCGGGGCCGGGACGGCCGAGCACCACCGCGGTATGCGGGTCGCCCAACGGCGCCGCGACCATCGTCACGTCCATATCGCGCCACGCCTTGGGCACCCACTCGGCGCTGCTGTCCAGCGTCGCCGCCTGCTCGATCGGCAGCCAGGGAGCCGAGTCGGCCTTGGTCTCCGGCGCGCCCGGACTGCCGGCCAGGCGCTGGAGCTCGCCGTCGGCACTGCGCAGCACCGTGCACCAGCTGACGCGTAGCACCTTGGGCGCCTCGTTGGCCAGCACCTGAAGGCGAGCCGCCTTGCCGTTGGCCGCGGCGACGTGGTCGAGCAACTCCAGCTCGCGATGCGCCTCCAGCAGACCGGTGTGCGGGCGCACGCTGTCCACCCGGACGCCGGACAGGGACTCGGCGGCGGTGATCAGCGTGTCCGGCATCGCCCCCGGCGGCAATTCGATCACCAGGTCGTCGGTCGCGTAACCCGCGCTGCGGTCCACGACGTCGAGCGACAAAATGTCGGCTCCCACCGAACCGAGCGCCACCGCCAGCGAACCCAGGCTGCCTGGCCGGTCGACCAGCTCGATGCGCAACAGATAGGACGGCACGGCCAACACTGTCGCATAAGGATGCGTCCACGGCATTTCGGCTCCAGCCGGTCCGGGCCACGTCTGCCGATCGCACGCTCGCGGCTAGGCTTTGCAGTCGTGTCCCAGATCTCCCGCGACGAGGTAGCGCACCTGGCCCGGCTGTCCCGGCTGGCGTTGACCGACAGCGAGCTCGACAGCTTCGCCGGCCAGCTCGACGCCATCCTGACCCACGTCAGCCAGGTGCAGGCGGTCGACGTCACCGGCGTCGAAGCGACCGGCAATCCCCTGAAGGCCGTCAACGTCACCCGGCCGGACGAGCCGACACCGTGCCTGACCCAGGCCGAGGCGCTGGCCGAGGCGCCCGCGGCCGTCGATGGCCGCTTCGCGGTCCCGCAGATTTTGGGGGACAGCGAGTGAACGAGATCATCCGGTCCGACGCCGCCACGCTGGCCGCCCGGATCGCCGCCAAAGAGGTGTCCTCGGTCGAGGTCACCCGGGCGTGCCTGGACCAGATCGAGGCGACCGACCGCCGCTACCACGCCTTCCTGCACGTGGCCGCCGACGAGGCGCTGGCGGCAGCGGCGGTCGTTGACGAGGCGGTGGCCGCCGGCGAACGGTTGCCGTCGCCGCTGGCCGGGGTCCCGCTGGCGCTCAAGGACGTCTTCACCACCGTCGACATGCCCACCACCTGCGGATCCAAGATCCTCGAGGGCTGGCGTTCGCCGTACGACGCCACCGTCACCTCGCGGTTGCGCGCCGCGGGGATCCCGATCCTGGGCAAGACCAATATGGACGAGTTCGCGATGGGCAGCTCGACCGAGAACTCCGCCTACGGCCCCACCCGTAACCCGTGGGACCTCGACCGGGTGCCCGGCGGCTCCGGGGGCGGCAGCGCGGCCGCACTGGCCGCGTTCCAGGCGCCCCTGGCGATCGGGTCCGACACCGGCGGCTCGATCCGGCAGCCCGCCGCGCTGACCGCGACGGTCGGCGTCAAGCCCACCTACGGCACGGTGTCGCGCTACGGCCTGGTGGCGTGCGCGTCCTCGCTGGATCAGGGCGGCCCGTGCGCGCGCACGGTGCTGGACACCGCGCTGCTGCACCAGGTGATCGCCGGCCACGACCACCGCGACTCCACCTCCGTGGACGCCGAGGTGCCCGACGTCGTCGCCGCGGCCAAGGCCGGTGCGGCCGGTGACCTCAAGGGCGTGCGCGTCGGAGTCGTCAAGCAGCTGCGCGGCGAGGGCTACCAGCCCGGCGTGCTGAGCGCTTTCGAGGCCGCCGTCGGGCAGCTGACCGCGCTGGGCGCCGAGGTGAGCGAGGTCGACTGCCCACACTTCGAGTACGCGCTGGCCGCCTACTACCTGATCCTGCCGTCGGAGGTGTCGAGCAACCTCGCCCGCTTCGACGCGATGCGCTATGGGCTGCGGGTCGGCGACGACGGCAGCCACAGCGCCGAGGAAGTGATGGCGATGACCCGGGCCGCCGGCTTCGGGCCGGAGGTCAAGCGACGCATCATGATCGGCACCTACGCGCTGTCGGCCGGTTACTACGACGCGTATTACAACCAGGCCCAGAAGGTACGCACCTTGATCGCCCGCGACCTGGACGAGGCCTATCGCACGGTGGACGTGGTGGTGTCTCCCGCGACCCCCACCACGGCATTCCGGCTGGGCGAGAAGGTCGACGACCCACTGGCGATGTATCTGTTCGACCTGTGCACGCTGCCGCTGAATCTGGCCGGCCACTGCGGCATGTCGGTGCCCGCCGGTCTGTCGCCCGACGACGACCTGCCGGTCGGGCTGCAGATCATGGCGCCGGCACTGGCCGACGACCGGCTCTACCGGGTCGGCGCCGCATACGAGGCGGCGCGCGGCCCGCTACCGTCGGCGCCCACCGTAGGGTAGTGGCGATCGCGAGCGCGGCGCGGCCGGGCGACGCGGGTCGCCACCGTACAGACTGTCGCCGGCTAATCGCGCCATAACGCCGCCACCCCAGGCAAGATGAAGGGATGCGGATCGGTGTGCTCACCGGAGGCGGCGACTGCCCCGGGCTCAACGCGGTCATTCGGGCAGTGGTGCGAACATGCGACTCCCGATACGGCTCGTCGGTCGTTGGATTCCAGGACGGCTGGCGCGGACTGCTCGAGAACCGGCGCATCCAGCTGCACAACGACGACCGCAACGACCGCCTGCTGGCCAAGGGTGGCACCATGCTGGGCACCGCCCGCGTGCACCCCGACAAACTGCGGGCCGGGCTGAGCCAGATCAAGCAGACCCTCGACGACAACGGGATCGACGTCTTGATCCCCATCGGTGGGGAAGGCACCCTGACGGCCGCGCATTGGCTCTCGGAGGAGAATGTGCCCGTGGTTGGCGTGCCGAAGACCATCGACAACGACATCGACTGCACTGACGTGACTTTCGGCCACGACACCGCGCTGACCGTCGCCACCGACGCCATCGACCGGCTGCACAGCACCGCCGAATCGCACCAGCGGGTGATGCTGGTAGAGGTGATGGGTCGGCACGCCGGCTGGATCGCGCTGAACGCGGGCCTGGCTTCGGGCGCGCACATGACGCTGATCCCCGAGCAGCCCTTCGATGTGGAAGAGGTCTGCCGGCTGGTCAAAAGGCGTTTCCAGCGCGGAGATTCGCACTTCATCTGTGTAGTAGCCGAGGGCGCCAAGCCCATCCCAGGATCGATTGCGTTGCGGGAAGGCGGGATTGACGAATTCGGCCACGAGAAGTTCACCGGGGTGGCCGCCCAGCTCGGCGCCGAAGTGGAAAAGCGGATCAACAAAGACGTCCGGGTGACCGTGCTGGGACACGTCCAGCGGGGCGGCACCCCGACGGCTTACGACCGGGTGCTGGCCACCCGGTTCGGTGTGAACGCGGCCGACGCCGCACACGCGGGGGAATACGGCCAGATGGTGTCGCTGCGCGGGCAGGACATCGGCCGGGTGCCGCTGGCCGATGCAGTGCGCCAGCTCAAGCTGGTGCCGGAAAGCCGCTACGACGACGCCGCCGCGTTCTTCGGCTAGCCGTTCTGGGCGGGCAAACAACCGGTGGATCTGAGTTAACCGCGGCTTGAATTTGCCGGTGAATGATCCAGCTGGTTCGCTATTGCCCCGGTTTGATGGTTTCCGGACCGGCGCCTAAGGGTTATACCGGGAGTATGAGCAACCGCGGTGCGATTCGCGGAGTCGTTCAACAATCCGCTGTCGCGGCGGGATCCCCGGGCCCGCCACACCAGAAACCGGGTCCGCAGCAGTGGACCGCCGAGGGCGACCCCACAGCGGCCACCGTGCCGCAGTCCAACGGTCCGAGTCGGCACCTGGGCGCGCGGCCGCAACCTCGTCCGCCCGCGCCACCGCCGCCGCGGGTTCCACCACCGCCTCGTCCGGAGCCGATGCTGGGCGGGACCGCGCTGGACCGCTTCGACACGCCCGATACGGACGCCGCGGGGTTTAACTGGCGACAGCTGCTTCATCGCGTGACCGGTATCGAGCTCGGCCCTGGCAAAGACACGGCCTACGAAAACGAGTTGCGGCAACGCATCCGCGCGAGCGTCGGTGGCGCCTTTCCCATCGCCGTGCTCAACCTCAAGGGCGGGGTCGGCAAGACCGCCGTGGTGGAGGCGCTGGGATCGACATTCGCCGCCGTACGCGACGACCGGGTGCTTGCCCTCGATATCGACGCCGGCGACCTGGCGGAGCGCCACGGCCAGCGAAACTCGCACAGCATCGCCGACCTGGTGCACGGTAAACCTGCGCCACAGTACGAGGACATCCGCGGGCTCACCTATATGAACGGCTCCGGGCTGGAAGTGCTCGGGTTGCCGGACTCTGACTGGCGCCTGGAGCGCCACGACATGCTGCGCGCCTTTTCGATGCTGCGAAATCAGTATTCGGTGGTCTTGGTCGACTGCGTCAAAACGCTCAATTCCGCTGTGATGGACGCTGTGCTACCGGAATCACGGGCCCTGGTGGTGGTCACCAGCCCCGCCATCGACGCGGTGCGCAAGACGCGGACGACGCTGGAGTGGTTGTGCCACAACGGGTATCAATCACTGATGCAGTGGACCGTGCTGGCCGTAAACCACGTCGAGCCGGCCAAGGTGGACGGCGTGGCCGCCACGGAGCTCGACCGACTGTCCGCCCGCGTCGGCGCCACGGTGGTGCTGCCGTTCGATCGGCACGTGCACGATGGACGAAAGATCGCGCTGGACCGGTTGAGCAAGGAAAGCCGCCGGCGATACCTGGAGATGGCCGCGGTGCTCGCCGGTATGTTTCCGGGCCGGGGAGGACAGCACGACCCATTCCCGGTGGCGCGATCACCGCGCACCGGCTGATACAGACCCGCTTCGCCCGGCTCCGCCGCGCTCGCGATCACCACGGGGTTGACCGGTGGTGACCCGCTTCGCCCGGCTCCGCCGCGCTCGCGATCACCACTAGGATCGAGCGCATGAGTGTTGCCGCCAGCGCCGATCTGATGGACTACGACGACGTCATCGCGCGTTTCGATCCGGTTCTCGGCCTCGAGGTGCACGTGGAATTGTCCACCGTCACCAAGATGTTCTGCGGCTGCACCACCGCATTCGGCGCCGAACCCAACACCCAGGTGTGCCCGGTGTGCCTGGGCCTACCCGGCTCGCTGCCCGTGCTCAACCAGACCGCGGTCGAGTCGGCCATTCGCATCGGGCTGGCGCTGAACTGCGAGATCGTGCCCTGGTGCCGCTTCGCCCGGAAGAACTACTTCTACCCGGACCAGCCGAAGAACTACCAGATTTCGCAGTACGACGAGCCCATCGCCATCAACGGCTACCTGGAGGCGCCGCTGGATGACGGCACCACCTGGCGGGTCGAGATCGAGCGCGCGCACATGGAGGAAGACACCGGCAAGCTCACCCACATCGGCAGTGAAACGGGCCGCATCCACGGCGCCACGACATCGTTGATCGACTACAACCGCGCCGGCGTGCCGTTGATCGAAATCGTCACCAAGCCCATCGAGGGCGCCGGAGCCCGGGCGCCGCAGATCGCCCGCGCCTACGTGACGGCATTACGAGACTTGTTGCGCGCCTTGGGAGTATCCGACGTCCGGATGGACCAGGGCTCGATGCGTTGTGACGCCAACGTGTCGCTCAAGCCCATCGGTGCGACCGAGTTCGGTACCCGGACCGAGACCAAGAACGTCAACTCGCTGAAAAGCGTAGAGGTCGCGGTGCGCTACGAAATGCAGCGCCAAGCCGCCGTTCTGGCCTCCGGTGGCCGAATCATTCAGGAGACCCGGCACTTTCACGAGACCGGCGGTTACACGAGCCCGGGCCGCACCAAAGAAACGGCCGAGGACTACCGGTATTTCCCCGAGCCGGACCTCGAACCCGTCGCGCCCAGCCGCGAACTGGTCGAGCAGCTGCGCCAGAGCATTCCCGAGCTGCCGTGGTTGAGCCGCAAGCGCATTCAGGACGAGTGGGGGATCTCCGACGAGGTGATGCGTGACCTGGTGAACGCCGGGGCGATCGAACTGGTCACCGCGACCGTCGCGCACGGCGCGTCCAGCGAACAGGCCCGCGCCTGGTGGGGCAACTTCCTGATGCAGAAAGCCAACGAGGCCAACGTGGCCCTGGACGAGCTGGCCATCACACCCGCCCAGGTCGCCGCGGTGGTGGCGTTGATCGACGAGGGCAAGCTGTCCACCAAGCTGGCGCGTCAGGTCGTCGAGGGTGTGCTGGCCGGGGAAGGCGAGCCCGAAGAGGTGATGACCGCCCGCGGGCTGGCGCTGGTGCGCGACGACTCGGTGACCCAGGCCGCCGTCGACGAGGCGCTGGCGGCCAACCCGGATGTGGCGGAGAAGATTCGCGGGGGCAAGGTGGCCGCTGCCGGCGCGATCGTCGGCGCGGTGATGAAAGCAACCCGTGGCCAGGCCGACGCCGCCCGGGTGCGCGAACTGGTCCTGGCCGCCTGCGGTCAGGGCTAGCCACGCCCCACCGTCCGCCGCCGGGACGCGAGGGCCGTCAGCTCTTGTCGTCGCTGTTGCGCGGGAACCCGCCGCCCTGCGGGAAGAGCGGGAACACCACGTCGTCCAGCTTCTCGGCATCCCCGGCCGTCTTGTTAACGGTTGCGCCCCAGACGTTTCCATCCGGCGACATGCGGAGCGCCCAGGCATGCGCGTGGGTGTCCTTGCGGACGACGTCGGGTTCACCGGTGACGGCGCCGGTGGCCGGCGCCAGCCGGACCGCGACGGTCAGCTTGGTGTTGATCAGGTTGACCAGCACGGTGCCGTCCATCGCCGCGCATCCGGCCACGCCGGGCTTGTCCGGCCAGGTCCACACCGTGGACACGTCCGACGTTTTGGTGATGCGCTGCAACCGATCCGCCGTCGGAGTGCGGTCGGCGACATACAGCGAGCCGTCGACCGGATCGGTGCACAGGCCGCCGCCGGAACCCACCCCGGTCAGCGCCGTCGTCGGCGGCGCCTGACCCACCGTGGTTGGTTGCTCGATCCGCAGCACCTTGCCGGCCAGCGATTTGGGATCGGCGGCCAGCGCCGGGTTGCCCGCGTCGCCGGTCATCACGACCAGCGTGGTGGGGCTGGTGAAGATCAACGCTCCGGTGTTTCCGGTGGCGCCCTTGGGGATCCCGGTCAGGATGTCTTTGGGGATGTCGCCGTCGGCCACGCGGATCACCCGGTTATCGGTCGGCGTGCTGATGTAGGCGTACATCAGGCGGTCCTGCGTGTAGGTGGGGGACATGACGATGTCCATCAAGCCGCCGTCCCCGGACGGGTCCACCGGGATCACCGTCTTCACCTTCGGTTCGGCGCTGACGGAGATCTCTTTGACCGCGCCGGTGGTGCGCTCGGCGACGAGGGCGGTTTTGCTGTCCGGGCCCATGATCAGGCCGCTGGTGCTCTCCAGACAGCCCTGCATCACCCCAGGGGCGGGACACACCTTGGGAAACGGCGTGGGCGGCAGCGGCGGCGGTGGGGGAGGCGTCGAGCTGGGCTGCGGCTTCAGCTCGGGGGCGGTGGTAAACGGTTGCGATTGGGCGTCGTTGAAGCGTGCGCAGCCGCTCGTCACCAGCACGAGGACGCACAGCGCGGCGAACCCCCGCCGAACCACCCGCCCCGATCGCCCTAGTCGCATGACCGTCAGGCTACGGACATTGCCAGCGCCGCCGCCACACCCGTCCCCGTTATCCGACGCCGAAAACCCGATCACGGCCGCTTCGCACCGGGACGCGGCGCCGCTTCCGCCGGACCGGCGAATCTCTCGTCGCGGGGCCCCGGCACGGGCTCGCAGGCCGATTTGGAGCCGATCCGGGCGGGTTTGGCGGGCAAACCGCCGATTGCCAGGCGAAAGCGCCGCTCAAATCCCCAATTCAGGGCCGAATGCCCTTACCCTGACACCCGTGACCAGTCAACCGAATGACGCACATTGGCAACGGCCCGGCGAAGCTCCGGAGCCGACCCCGGGACGCCCCGCCACGGCGCGGCTGGTCGATCCCGAAGATGATCTGACGCCAGTCGGCTACCCCGGCGATTTCAACCCGTCGACCGGGACCACCACCGTCATTCCCTACGGCGCCGCGGTCGCCGGTTCCGGAGCCGGCGGCTACAACCTGCTGGAACAGCAGGAGCCGCTGCCGTACGTCCAGCCGCATTCTGCGGCCCGGCACGTGGCCGCCGAGTCCGCCGACATCGATGACGACGACGATGACCACCGCGGCCGGTTGCACGACGTCGGCCGGCGCGGCACCCAGCATCTGGGTTTGCTGCTGCTGCGGGTGGGGCTGGGTGTGGTGCTCGGCGCCCACGGGTTGCAGAAGTTGTTCGGCTGGTGGGGTGGCTCGGGCGTGACCGGGTTCAAGAACTCACTGTCCGACGTCGGCTACCAGCACGCGGACATCCTGGCCTACGTGAGCGCGGGCGGGGAGGCCGTCGCCGGAGTGCTGCTGATACTGGGGCTGTTCACCCCGCTGGCCGCGGCCGGTGCGCTGGCCTTCCTGATCAACGGCCTGCTGGCCAACGTCTCGGCACGCCCGCACACCCGCACCTTCTCGTTCTTCTTGCCCGAGGGGCACGAATACCAGATAACCCTGATCGTCATGGCCGTCGCGGTCGTGCTGTGCGGACCCGGCCGCTACGGCCTGGACGCGCGCCGCGGTTGGGCGCACCGGCCCTTCATCGGGTCGTTCGTCGCTCTGCTGGCCGGCATCGCGGCCGGTGTCGGGGTGTGGGTGGCCCTCAACGGCGTGAACCCGATCGGCTGACCGGCCGCTTCACTGATAAGGGTTGGGCACCCGCCCCGCGCTGGCCTCGGTCAGCTCCGGCAGCGTAGAGAACGTGACCGCCGGTAACCGCAGATCGGCGCCGCTCTTGAGGTGTGCGCGTCCCCATGAGCCGCGGTGAAAACGCAGCCCGTCGATCTCGTCCCAGCGCACCCGGCGGCTGCCCAGCAGCGTCCGAACGGTCACACCCTGCTCGTCGGCGACGGTGCGTAGCCGGCCGATCATCGCCGACAGCAGCACCGGCAGGATCAGCAGCACAAGCGCCGGCGGCCACAGCATCACCGGTATCAGCAATCCCAACGTCAAGAACCCGACGGCCAGATGCGCCATCGGCGACACCTTGATCACGACGGGCGCTGTGGAGGGTGTTTGCGGAGACGAACCGGTGGCCACCCCACCATCATTTCACCCCGCAGCCGGAAGGATGCCGCGAGCGCTCGCCCGCCGCCGCGCCCAGCCGACCGGCGACCGGGGCGTCGACGGTCACGGATTTGACTGCTGAGCTGTGCGAAGGCTACCGTCGGACGCTATGGATACCGCCGGAAAGCCCGGGATGCTCGTAGTACTTAGTCGGCGCGTTGGTGTCTGACTTGCCTTTGAGCATTTGAAGCAATCCAGCACCAGCGCGCAACCCTCGTGCAGCAGATGAGCTGTCGGGGGTTTTTTGTTGCCCCCAGCGAGATTCCCGAAAAGAATAAGGACCGAACGACAGTGAGCGCTCCCATCAGGCAGCACCCCTCCGCGACACCGGACGCTGCCGACATCGCCACAGACGCTGCCAAGCCCGCCGCCAAGTCTGCGGCCGGCAAGCCGAAACGTATTGGGCCCGAGCAACTTACCGGCGCACAGTCGGTGATCCGCTCGCTGGAAGAACTTGGCGTAGAGGTGATCTTCGGGATCCCGGGTGGCGCGGTGCTGCCGGTCTATGACCCGCTGTTCGACTCGAAGAAGCTGCGCCACGTGCTGGTGCGCCACGAGCAGGGCGCCGGCCACGCCGCCAGCGGTTACGCGCACGCCACCGGCAAGGTCGGCGTCTGCATGGCGACGTCGGGCCCCGGCGCCACCAACCTGGTGACCCCGCTGGCCGACGCCCAGATGGATTCGATACCCGTCGTCGCCATCACTGGCCAGGTCGGACGCTCGCTGATCGGCACCGATGCCTTCCAGGAAGCCGACATCTCGGGCATCACGATGCCGATCACCAAGCACAACTTTCTGGTCCGCTCGGGTAACGAGATCCCGCAGGTGCTCGCCGAGGCGTTCCACATCGCCGCCTCGGGCCGCCCCGGCGCGGTGCTCGTCGACATCCCCAAAGACGTGTTGCAGGGCCAGTGCACATTCAGCTGGCCCCCGCGGATGGATCTGCCCGGATACAAGCCGACCACCAAGCCGCACAGTCGGCAGATCCGGGAGGCCGCCAAGCTGATCGCGGCCGCCCGCAAGCCGGTGCTCTACGTGGGCGGCGGTGTCATCCGCGGTGATGCGACCGAGCAGCTGTACGAGCTGGCCGAGCTGACCGGCATCCCGGTGGTCACCACGCTGATGGCGCGCGGCGCGTTCCCGGACAGCCACCCGCAGCACATGGGCATGCCCGGCATGCACGGCACCGTCGCCGCCGTGGCGGCGCTGCAACGCAGCGACCTGCTGATCGCCCTGGGAACCCGCTTCGATGACCGGGTGACCGGGAAGCTGGACACCTTCGCCCCCGAAGCCAAGGTCATTCACGCCGACATCGACCCGGCCGAGATCGGCAAGAACCGCCACGCGGACGTGCCGATCGTCGGCGACGTCAAGGCCGTCATCATCGAGCTGCTCGAGTTGCTACGCGACGACGAGATCCCCGGCAAGCTGGACATGACCGAGTGGTGGGGCTACCTGAACGAAGTCAACTCCACCTACCCGCTCAGCTACGACCCGCAAAGCGATGGCAGCCTCGGCCCGGAATACGTCATCGAGAAGCTGGGTCAGATCGCCGGTCCGGACGCCCTGTACGTCGCCGGCGTCGGCCAGCACCAGATGTGGGCGGCCCAATTCATCTCGTATGAGAAGCCGCGCACCTGGCTGAACTCCGGCGGGCTGGGCACCATGGGGTTCGCCATCCCGGCGGCCATGGGCGCCAAGATGGCTCGTCCGGACGCCGAGGTGTGGGCGATCGACGGCGATGGCTGCTTCCAGATGACCAACCAGGAGCTGGCGACCTGCGCGATCGAAGGCGTGCCGATCAAGGTGGCGCTGATCAACAACGGCAACTTGGGCATGGTGCGCCAGTGGCAGACCTTGTTCTACCAAGAGCGCTACTCGCAGACCGATCTGGCCACGCACTCGCACCGCATCCCCGACTTCGTGAAGCTCGCGGAAGCGTTGGGCTGCGTCGGATTGCGTTGCGAGCGTGAAGAAGACGTCGAAGACGTGATCAATGCGGCGCGTGCGATCAACGACCGACCGGTGGTGATCGACTTCATCGTCGGCGCCGACGCGCAGGTGTGGCCGATGGTGGCCGCCGGCACCAGCAATGACGAGATTCAGGCGGCGCGCGGAATCCGCCCGCTGTTCGATGACGAGAGCGAAGGGCACGCCTGATGCACACGCACACCCTGTCGGTGTTGGTCGAGGACAAACCGGGCGTGCTCGCCCGGGTGGCGGCGCTGTTCTCGCGGCGCGGGTTCAACATCGAATCGCTGGCCGTCGGTGCCACCGAGCAGAAGGACATGTCGCGGATGACCATCGTGGTCTCCGCTGAGGAGACGCCGCTCGAGCAGATCACCAAGCAGCTCAACAAACTGATCAATGTCATCAAGATCGTCGAGCTCGACGAGGACAGCTCGGTGTCGCGGGAATTGGCGTTGATCAAGGTGCGCGCCGACGCGGGTATCCGCAGTCAGGTGATCGAGGCGGTGAACCTGTTCCGCGCCAAGGTGATTGACGTGTCGCCGGAGGCGTTGACGATCGAGGCGACCGGCGACCGCGGCAAGATCGAGGCGCTGCTGAGGGTTCTGGAACCCTTCGGTATCCGCGAAATCGTCCAATCCGGCGTGGTGTCGTTGGCTCGGGGTTCGCGCGGAATCGCCACGGCCAAGTAAGTTTTCAGCGCAAACAAGAAGGAGATAGTGAAGTGGCTAACCCGTCTGGGGAGACATTGCCGATGTTCTATGACGACGATGCGGACCTGACGATCATCCAGGGTCGCAAGGTCGGGGTCATCGGATACGGCAGCCAGGGGCACGCGCATTCGCTGAGTCTGCGCGACTCCGGCGTGCAGGTGAAGGTGGGCCTCAAGGAGGGCTCGAAGTCGCGGGCCAAGGTCGAAGAGCAGGGCCTCGAGGTCGACACCCCGGCCGAGGTCGCCAAGTGGGCCGACGTCATCATGCTGCTGGCACCCGACACCGCGCAGGCCGACATCTTCAAGAACGACATCGAGCCCAACCTCAAGGATGGCGACGCGTTGTTCTTCGGACACGGGCTCAACATTCACTTCGACCTGATCAAGCCGCCGGCCAACGTCACCGTCGCCATGGTGGCACCGAAGGGCCCGGGGCACTTGGTGCGTCGCCAGTTCGTCGACGGCAAGGGCGTGCCCGCCCTGATCGCCGTCGATCAGGACCCGACCGGTGACGGCGAGGCGCTGGCCCTGTCCTACGCCAAGGCGATCGGCGGCACCCGCGCCGGCGTCATCAAGACCACCTTCAAGGACGAGACCGAGACCGACCTGTTCGGTGAGCAGGCCGTGTTGTGCGGTGGCACAGAGGAATTGGTGAAGACCGGTTTCGATGTGATGGTCGAGGCGGGCTACCCGCCCGAGATGGCCTACTTCGAGGTGCTGCACGAGCTCAAGCTGATCGTCGACCTGATGTACGAGGGCGGCATCGCGCGGATGAACTACTCGGTCTCCGACACCGCGGAATTCGGCGGCTACCTTTCGGGTCCGCGCGTCATCGACGCCGGCACCAAGGAGCGGATGCGAGAGATCCTGCGCGACATCCAGAACGGCGACTTCACCAAGAAGCTGGTCGCCAACGTCGAGGGCGGCAACAAGCAACTCGAGCAGTTGCGCAAGGAGAACGCCGAGCACCCCATCGAGGTCACCGGCAAGAAGCTGCGCGACCTGATGAGCTGGGTGGACCGGCCGATCACCGAGACCGCCTAGGGTTTTCGCGCCGAGTTTCGTCGACACTGAAACTACGCACCCCCGTTGCGGCGTGTCGGGTGCGTGGTTTCAGTGTCGCGGCGCAGAACCCAGCCCGTCGGCGACGGCCACCACCCGGCGGGCCAGATGTTCTAGGGCCTTGCCGGTCGGCTCGTCGAATTCGTGAATGTTGTCGTGGGTGGTGACCAGGCTCGCCCCATAGGGGTTGCCGTCGACGAACTTGCACGGGTCGGTGTATCCCGGGGGCACGATGATGCCGCCGAAATGCATCAGCGTGATGTACAGCGAAAGCAGGGTGGTTTCCTGACCGCCGTGCACGGTGTTGGACGACGTGAAACCCGCGTACACCTTGTCCGCGAGCTTGCCCTGGGCCCACAACCCGCCCAGCGAATCGAGGAACGCGCGCAATTGCGCTGCCGGAGAGCCGAACCGGGTCGGCGAACCGAAGATCACCGCATCGGCCCAGACGATGTCGTCGCCGCTGGCTGCCGGAAGGTCTTTGGTGGCCTCATAGTTCGCCGTCCACGCCGGGTTGTGGGCGAACGCTGCCGGATCCTGTGTTTCGGCGACGTGCCTCAGGCGCACTTCGGCCCCCGCCGCCTCGGCCGCGGCGGCAACGCGCTGCGCCATCGTGGTGCCATGGCCGGTGGAGGAGTAGTAGATGATCGCGAGTTTCGTCACGGCGTCATCGTAGGCCGCAAATCCGGCATCGCGTCGATTCCGAATTCCCGGCGCAACAAGGTGCGCGCCGCGTAGTAGCCTGCCATGCCGTGCACACCGCCGCCGGGCGGTGTGGCCGCAGAACACAGATACACCTTGGGAATAGGTGTGCGCCAAGGGTTCAACCGCGGTGTCGGGCCCGTGATCGCCCGCCAGGCCGAGTTGCCGCCGATGCCGATGTCGCCGCCGACATAGTTGGCGTTGTGGTCGCACAGCCGGGCGGCCGGCACCGCGCGCGCCGCCACCACGACGTCGCGGAAACCCGGGGCGAACCGCTGGACCACCGCGGTGACCGCTTCGGTTGCGTCGACGGTGGACCCCGCCGGCACGTGGGCATAGGTCCAGAACGGCCGGCGACCGGCGGCGTCGATGCGGCCGGGGTCGGCGACATGCGGCGACGCGGCCAGCACCATGGGCCACTGCGCGTGACGGCCCGCGGCGATGTCGGCCTCGGCGCGAGCCATCTGCGCCCGGGTGCCGCCGAGATGCAGGGTGGGAGCCTGCCGCAGCCGGGAATCCGACCACGGGATCTCGTCGTTGAGCACGAAGTCGACCTTGGCCACCCCGGGGCCAAACGTGTAGCGCCGCAATGCTTTAGCGTAGCGAGCGGGCAGGGCTTCACCGTAGATCCGCAGCAGCGCGGTCGGGGCGGTGTCGAAGGCGACGACCCCGCCCGGGGGTTCGGTGACCTCCGTGGCCGCCGTCAGCTCGCCACCGTGGGCGCGTAGATCGGCGATCAGTGCGTCGGTGATCGCCTGGCTGCCGCCCACCGGGATCGGCCAGCCAACCGAGTGCGCGAGGGTGGCCAGCATCATCCCGGCGCCGGCCGCGGTCAGCGACGGCATCCGCGAAATGATATGCGCGGCAACGCCGGTGAACAGCGCGCGGGCATCCTCGCCGGCCAGCGTCCCCCACGCCGGGGTGCCTTGGGCCAGCATCCCCAGCCCCAGCCGCAGCGCTGAGGTCAGCGAGTTCGGCACCGACCGCTTGTCACCCAGCAGCAGGTCCACCACGTCGTCGGAACGCTCGACCAACGGACCGAGCAGCCGTCTGAAGGACGCGCCGCGTTCGAGTTCGGCGCAGGTCCGGTCCAGGTCGCGGTAGGCGATGGCGGCCGGGCGACCGGGCAGCGGGTTGGCATAGGAAATCTCCGGCACCGCCAGTTGCACGCCGCGCGCGGGCAGGTCGAATTCTTTGAAGAACGGGGATGCCAGCGCCAACGGGTGCACGGCGGAGCAGATGTCGTGCAAGACTCCGGCAGAATCTGGGTCGGGTGCGGTGCGCGCACCCCCGCCAAACGTCGGCTGAGCTTCCACGACCTGCACTTTCAGGCCGGCCCGAGCGCAGATCACGGCGGCCGTCAGCCCATTGGGTCCGCTGCCGACGATGGTGACGTCCACGCGTCAATTACAGCCGATAGGCTGGCCGGGTGAATCTGCCTGTTGTACTCATTGCCGACAAGCTCGCCCAATCCACTGTCGCCGCCCTCGGCGACCAGGTCGAGGTGCGCTGGGTAGACGGTCCCGATCGGGAGAAGCTGCTGGCGGCCGTGCCGGAGGCCGATGCGCTGCTGGTGCGTTCGGCCACCACCGTCGACGCCGAGGTGCTCGCAGCGGCGCCCAAGCTGAAGATCGTCGCCCGCGCCGGGGTAGGCCTGGACAACGTCGACGTCGACGCCGCCACCGAGCGCGGTGTGCTGGTGGTAAACGCGCCGACGTCGAACATCCACAGCGCCGCCGAGCACGCGCTGGCGCTGCTGTTGTCCGCGGCCCGGCAGATTCCGGCCGCCGACGCCTCGCTGCGCGAGCACACCTGGAAGCGGTCGTCCTTCTCCGGCACCGAGATCTTCGGCAAGACGGTCGGCGTTGTGGGCCTCGGCCGGATCGGGCAACTGGTCGCCCAGCGGCTCAGCGCCTTCGGCACCCACCTGATCGCCTACGACCCCTACGTGTCGCCGGCCCGGGCCGCGCAGCTGGGCATCGAACTGCTGAGCCTGGACGAACTGCTGAGCCGCGCCGACTTCATCTCGGTGCACCTGCCGAAGACGCCCGAAACCGCGGGCCTGATCGACAAGGACGCACTGGCGAAGACGAAGCCGGGCGTCATCATCGTCAACGCGGCCCGCGGCGGTCTGGTGGACGAGGCCGCGCTGGCCGACGCCGTGCGCAGTGGTCACGTGCGCGCGGCCGGGTTGGACGTCTTTTCCAAAGAGCCGTGCACCGACAGCCCACTGTTCGAGCTGCCGCAGGTGGTGGTCACGCCGCACCTGGGTGCATCGACCGAAGAGGCACAGGACCGGGCCGGCACCGACGTCGCCGCTAGCGTGAAACTCGCTCTGGCCGGGGAATTCGTTCCCGACGCGGTCAACGTCGGCGGCGGGGTGGTCAACGAGGAGGTGGCGCCCTGGCTGGACCTGGTGCGCAAGCTCGGGGTGCTGGCCGCCACGCTGTCCGACGCCCCGCCGGTGTCGTTGTCGGTGCAGGTGCGGGGTGAGCTTGCCTCCGAAGACATTGAGGTGCTTAAGCTTTCGGCGTTGCGTGGCTTGTTCTCAGCCGTCGTCGAGGGACCGGTAACCTTCGTCAACGCCCCCGCGCTGGCCGAAGAACGCGGCATCACCGCCGAGATCAGCACCGCAACCGAAAGCCCGAACCACCGCAGCGTGGTCGACGTCCGCGCGGTTGCGCACGACGGCACCGCCGTCAACGTCGCCGGCACCCTGTCCGGTCCGCAGCTGGTGGAGAAGATCGTGCAAATCAACGGCCGCAACTTCGATCTGCGCGCCCGCGGCACCAACTTGGTGATCAACTATGCCGACCAACCCGGCGCGCTCGGCAAGATCGGCACGCTGCTGGGATCGGCCGGGGTGAACATCCAGGCCGCGCAGCTGTCCGAGGATGCCGAGGGGCCGGGTGCGACCATCCTGCTGCGGCTGGACCGCGACGTGCCCGGCGACGTACGAGCCGAGATCGGCGCGGCCGTCGGCGCCAACAAGCTTGAGGTGGTTGATCTGTCGTGACCCGCGCCGGCGACGATGCAGTGGGGGTACCGCCCGCTTGCGGGGGACGAAGCGATGAGGAGGAGCGGCGCGGATGAAGCTGGCGGTGATCGAGGGCGACGGTATCGGGCCCGAAGTCGTTTCCGAGGCCATCAAAGTCCTGGACACGGTGCTGCCCGGGGTGGACAAGACCAGCTACGACCTGGGCGCGCGGCGCTACCACGCCACCGGTGAGCTACTGCCGGACTCGGTGGTCGATGAGCTGCGCGCGCACGACGCCATCCTGCTCGGCGCCATCGGTGATCCGTCGGTGCCCAGTGGCGTGCTGGAGCGAGGCCTGTTGCTGCGTCTGCGTTTCGAGCTGGACCACCACATCAACCTGCGGCCCGGGCGGCTGTATCCCGGAGTGAACAGTCCGCTGGCCGGTAACCCCGAGATCGACTTCGTGGTGGTGCGCGAGGGAACCGAGGGTCCCTACACCGGCACCGGCGGCGCCATCCGGGTGGGCACGCCGAACGAGGTCGCCACCGAGGTAAGCCAGAACACGGCTTTCGGGATACGCCGCGTGGTGGTCGACGCGTTCGAGCGGGCCCAGCGACGCCGAAAGCACTTGACACTGGTGCACAAAACCAACGTGCTGACGTTCGCGGGCAGGCTGTGGTCGCGCATCGTGGCCGAGGTCGGCCGAGACTATCCCGATGTCGAGGTGGCATATCAACACGTCGACGCCGCGACCATCTTCATGGTCACCGACCCCGGCCGCTTCGACGTCATCGTCACCGACAATTTGTTCGGTGACATCATCACCGACCTGTCAGCGGCGGTGTGCGGCGGAATTGGCTTGGCGGCCAGTGGAAATATCGACGGCACCCGGACCAATCCCTCGATGTTCGAGCCCGTCCACGGCAGCGCTCCCGACATCGCCGGTCAGGGCATCGCCGATCCGACCGCCGCCATCATGTCGGTGGCGCTGCTGCTCGCCCACGTCGGCGAAGACGCTGCCGCCGCGCGAGTGGACCGGGCCGTGGCGTCCCATCTGGCCAGTCGCCCGACCGGAAGGATATCCACCGCCGAAGTCGGCGAAAGGATCGCGTCCGGGCTCTAGTTTCCAGGCCGGGCGGTAGCAATCGCGTCGGCACCAGTGGCACCGCCGCCAGCGGGAACAATGCACATAACAGCCACGCCGGTGGATACTTCGCGGCCGAAATTAGCGCACCGAATAGGGGAGGACCGGCGGCCGCCATCATTCGTTGGGTGGTGTTCTGAATGCCCAGAGCGCGTCCACTCCAGTACGGTCCCGCGAATTCGGTGATGGCAGTGGCCTCGAGCCCGTTGTCGAGTACAGCGATCACGGCGATGGTGACCATGAGTGGCGCCTGCAACCAGGTATTCATGTAGTCGGCCCAGGCCAGCATCAGCAGGATGAGTGCGGCCGCGGCCGCGATGTAGCGCACGGGCCGCATGCGCGACCCGAGTCGATCCGACCAGCGGCCCACGGCTACCCGTCCGAGCGCGCCGAGCAGCTGCGAAAGAGTGACCAACCCACCGGCGGCCGCTACCGACCAGTGCAAGTTCCTGATCAGCCACACCAGCATGAACGTCACCGTCACCGTCTGCGGCATCATCATCAGACCCGCCACCGCGTGAATTCGCCATAGTGTCAACGACCCTCGGTACGGACTGGCGAGTTCCTGCTCACTTGCACTCTCACGCGGTTTCCGCGGCGGGTCGATGATTCCGATCACGCTCGCTATCGCGCCGAGCGCGCACGCCAGCGCCGTGAACCTGAGCCCGGCCTGCGGCCCGTGTTCGGCAAGCTCGGGAATTACCATCGCGCCCAACGCGATTCCCAGCGGCTGCGCGGTTTGGCGGATGCCCATGGCCAGCCCGCGCTGGTGTGGCGGAAACCACGCGGACACCAGCCGCCCGCCGGCCGTATTGCAACTGGCGGCGGCCATGCCGCCGAGAAACAGATAGACGGCGATCAGCACCAGCGAATGCGCCGACGCGGCGGCGTAGGCCGCTATCGCGGTGAGCGCCGAGCCCGTGGTCATCACCACCCGCTCGCCGACCCGATCGAGCAGGTATCCCCAGAGCACCAGCGTGACGACCATGCCCCAGCTGGGCATGGAGGCCAGCAGACCGGCTTCGTCGAGCTGGATCCCGCGCCGGGCTTGCAGCGACGGGATGAGAAACGCGACGCCGTTGATGAAGAGGAACGAACTTGCCGTTGTCAGCAGCGAAACGATCATGATCGACCAGCGCGTGCCGGCTCCGATTTCGGGCATTGCGGCCGGCTCGGACTGCATTCCCCATGCTTGCATACCGGCACGAAATTTAGGGGTAGGACTTGTGTGGTCGCCCCTGCTCATTGCGCGGCGATGTCTGGCCGAATCGTGACGGCCCGCCACGCCCGGCTACGCCGCGCTGGCGACCGTCACGGGCTCGGATGGTGACGGCCCGCCACGCCCGGCTACGCCGCGCTGGCGACCGTCACGGGCTCGGATGGTGACGGCCCGCCACGCCCGGCTACGCCGCGCTGGCGACCGTCACGGGCTCGGATGGTGACGGCCCGCCACGCCCGGCTACGCCGCGCTGGCGACCGTCACGGGCTCGGATGGTGACGGCCCGCCACGCCCGGCTACGCCGCGCTGGCGACCGTCACTAGGCTCAACCAAATGCGCCTTGGTCGAATCGCCAGCCCGGACGGTGTCGCCTTCGTCAGTATCGAGGGTGAACTCGACAATCCAGCCGAGATGATCGCGCGCGAGATCGCCGAACACCCGTTCGGCACGCCGAACTTCACCGGCCGATCATGGCCGCTGGCCGACGTCCGGCTGCTCGCCCCGATCCTGGCCAGCAAGGTGGTGTGTGTCGGGAAGAACTACGCCGACCACATCGCCGAGATGAAGGATATGACCGGGCCCGCCCCGGTGGATCCGGTGATCTTCCTCAAGCCCAACACCGCGATCATCGGGCCGAACGTGCCGATTCGGTTGCCGGCCAACGCATCACCGGTGCACTTTGAGGGCGAGCTGGCGGTGGTCATCGGCCGACCCTGCAAGGACGTCTCGGCCGCACAGGCCGCGGAGAACATCCTGGGCTACACCATCGGCAACGACGTGTCGGCCCGCGATCAACAAAAAGCCGATGGCCAGTGGACCAGGGCCAAGGGGCATGACACTTTCTGCCCCGTCGGGCCGTGGATCGTCACCGACCTCAAACCGCTGGACCCGGGTGACCTGGAATTGCGCACCGAGGTCAACGGCGACGTCAAGCAGCACAGCCGTACCTCGCTGCTGATCCACGACATCGGGTCGATCGTCGAGTGGATTTCGGCCGTGATGACCTTGTTGCCCGGTGACATCATCCTTACCGGAACGCCGGCGGGCGTCGGCCCGATCGAGGACGGCGACACCGTCTCCATCACCATCGAGGGCATCGGCACCCTCACGAATCCGGTAGTCCGTAAAGGAAAATCGTGACCGCACCAGCACACGTCCGGGTCCGATTCTGTCCCTCGCCCACCGGCATCCCGCATGTCGGAATGGTCCGCACGGCGCTGTTCAACTGGGCCTACGCTCGACACACCGGCGGCACCTTCGTGTTTCGCATCGAGGACACCGACGCGCAGCGCGACAGTGAGGAAAGTTATCTGGCGCTGTTGGACGCGCTGCGCTGGCTCGGGCTGGATTGGGACGAGGGGCCGGAGGTGGGCGGACCCTATGGCCCCTACCGGCAATCACAGCGGAGTGAGATTTATCACGACGTTGTGGCAAGGCTGCTCGAAGCGGGCGAGGCCTATTACGCCTTCTCGACACCGGAGGAGGTCGAGGCGCGCCATGTTGCCGCGGGCCGTAATCCCAAGCTCGGTTACGACAATTTCGACCGGCAGCTGACCGATTCCCAGCGCGCCGCATTCCTGGCCGAGGGCCGCAAACCGGTGGTGCGGCTGCGGATGCCCGACGAAGATCTCGTGTGGGACGACCTGGTTCGTGGCACCACCAGCTTCGCGGCCGGATCCGTGCCCGATTTCGCGTTGACCCGCGCCAACGGAGATCCGTTGTACACCTTGGTCAACCCGTGTGACGACGCGCTGATGAAGATCACCCATGTGCTGCGCGGTGAGGACCTGCTGCCGTCAACCCCGCGCCAGCTTGCGCTGTATCAGTCGCTGATCCGGATCGGCGTCGCCGAGCGCACTCCGGAATTCGCGCACCTTCCAACGGTATTGGGGGAGGGCACCAAGAAACTGTCCAAGCGCGACCCGCAATCCAACCTGTTCGTGCACCGCGACCGCGGCTTCATCCCCGAGGGGCTGCTCAACTATCTTGCGCTGCTGGGCTGGGCCATCGCCGATGACCACGACGTCTTCACCCTCGACGAGATGGTGGCCGCGTTCGATGTGGTCAACGTCAACTCCAATCCCGCCCGCTTCGACCAGAAGAAGGCCGATGCGCTCAACGCCGAGCACATCCGGATGCTGGCGGTCGACGACTTCACCGCCAGGCTGCGCGATTATCTCAACGCCCACGGTCACCGCCTCGAACTGGACGACGCCGGTTTCGCCACCGCCGCCGAATTGGTGCAGACCCGGATCGTGGTGCTCGGTGACGCGTGGGCGCTGCTGAAGTTTCTCAACGACGACGAGTACGCGATCGACCCCAAGGCCGCCGCCAAAGAGCTGGGACCGGACGGCGCCGCGGTTCTGGACGCGGCGCTGCCCGCGCTGGAAGCCGTGTCTGAGTGGACGGCACCGCAGCTTGAAGCCGCGCTCAAAACCGCGCTCATCGACACCCTCGGCCTCAAACCGCGCAAGGCGTTTGGTCCGATCAGGGTGGGGGCCACCGGGACGACGATCAGCCCGCCGTTGTTCGAGTCCCTCGAGCTGCTGGGTCGCGACCGCAGCATGCAGCGGCTGCGTGCGGCGCGCGAGATGGCGGGGCGGGATCCTGCCTGAGAGGGACCGCGACCACGCGTGCGGAGTCTGCGCCGAGACTTTGGTAGTCTGCACTGCGGTTTAGGAAAGGCCGACAACGGCTGGCGACGGCGGACTCCAAAGAGCTTCCAAAGAGCTTCCAAAGAGCTGAGGAAAGCCCGCAATCGACGCTGACCAGCGGTTTTAGGCAGCCAATGGGGTATGGTGTAATTGGCAACACAGCTGATTCTGGTTCAGCCATTCTAGGTTCGAGTCCTGGTACCCCAGCAAAAACTCTCGCCAACTTTCCCAGTCTCAAGCGATTAGGCGGGCCTAGCGGGGTGAGCTATGCTGACTGCTCGGATCGTTTCTGGCCCCGTCGTCTAGCGGCCTAGGACGCCGCCCTCTCACGGCGGTAGCGTGGGTTCGAATCCCATCGGGGCTACAAATCTCGCAGCTACTGGTCGGTCCCCAGGACCGCCGGTGCTGTCGATCCACCCACCGGCATGGCCGGCAGGCCGAGTTTGCGGTGATCCCACGAACGGGCCCGACGGGCCACGATGCGAACGCAGACCCGCTTGTTCATCATCTGCTCGACGAACGGCTTCATGTCGTCGGTGTAGGGGCCGGTGTAGCGCTCCCAGACGCTGACGCCGACGCGGTGAGAAACGTCGGGATCGTCGACGAGCTCGGCGACGCCCTCGATCGACACCCCGCGCAGTGTGTCGTAGGTGTGGCCGTCCTCGATCAGAAAGCTCACCCGCGGATCGCGCTTGAGGTTGACGGCCTTCTGCGACTTGGCCTTGGTCTCCAGCCAGATCTCGCCGTCGACGACGGCGTACCACATGGCGGTCAAGTGAGGCTGGCCGTCGGCGCCGATGGTGGCCAGCGTGCCGGTGCGGCTTTTCACGACGAAATCGGCGATCTCGTCTTCGGACATGACGATGCTCGCGCGCTGATTGGTTCCCATGCCGGTCAGTCTGTCAGGCGCCCTCCGGTGACTGCGCGCTGGTGGCGTTGCGCGTGCACCGGCGGCGACACATCCCGATTACGCCACACCGGCTGCACATTCGCCGCCGGAACGGCTCAGAGGCGGCGGGTGAGTGCTTCGGCGGCCGACAGGAGGTCGGCGGCCCATCGGGCACCCGGTCGCCGGCCGATCCGGTCGATGGGCCCCGACACCGAAATGGCCGCGATGACAGCGCCGCGGCCATCGCGCACCGGCGCCGACACACTCGCCACGCCCGGCTCCCGTTCGGCGACGCTTTGGGCCCAGCCCCGCCGCCGCACTTCGGCGAGTGTTCGTTCGGTGAATTTCGCCGTCGCAAGCACCGCTTTCTGGGTGGCCGCGTCGCTATGGGCCAGTAGCACTTTGGCACCCGACCCGGCCGTCATCGGCAATCGCGCTCCGATCGGAACCGTATCGCGAAGCCCCGCAGCGGGTTCCAGAGCGGCCACACAGACCCGATCGGTGCCCTCGCGGCGGTACAGCTGCACGCTTTCGCCCGTGGTTTCGCGCAACAGCGGAAGCACCGCGCTGCTCGCGGCCAGCAGCGGATCGTTGACATGGGCAGCGAGTTCGGCGACGGCAGGGCCGAGCAGCCAGCGTCCTTCATCGTCGCGTGCCAGCAGGCGATGAACTTCCAGGGCGGCGGCCAGCCGGTACGCGGTGGCGCGGGGTAATGAAGTTCGCTCACACAGTTCGGCTAACCCACAGGGTGATTGGGAGATCGTGTGGAGGATACCCACGGCTTTGTCCAGGACGCCGATACCGCTATGCTGTCTCACAAGGAGATACTAGCGTCTCGCATTATGAGATTACAGCCCGAATGACCGGCGAGCCGCTGACGAGGCGAATTGAGGCGAGTTCGAGATGGGAATCGACCAAGGGGCGGCGGTAGCCGCCCCCAAACCGCGCACTCTGGCCGAAAAAGTTTGGGACGACCACGTTGTGGCATCCGGTGGTGCCAGCGAGCCCGACCTGATCTACATCGACTTGCACCTGGTGCATGAGGTCACCAGCCCGCAGGCTTTCGACGGTCTGCGCCTGGCCGGCCGGCCGGTGCGCCGCCCGGATCTGACGCTGGCCACTGAGGATCACAACGTCCCGACCACCGACATCGACAAGCCGATTGCCGACCCGGTGTCGCGGACCCAGGTCGAGACACTGCGGCGCAATTGCGCCGAATTCGGTGTGCGGCTATATCCGATGGGCAACGTCGAGCAGGGCATCGTGCATGTGGTCGGGCCGCAGTTGGGTCTCACTCAGCCCGGGATGACGGTGGTCTGTGGGGACAGTCACACCTCGACGCACGGCGCATTCGGCGCGCTGGCCATGGGAATTGGCACCTCGGAGGTCGAACACGTGCTGGCCACTCAGACGTTGCCGCTGCGGCCGTTCAAGACGATGGCGGTCAACGTCGATGGGCAACTGCCCGCCGGCGTGACGGCCAAGGACATCATTTTGGCGCTGATCGCCAAGATCGGTACCGGGGGTGGACAGGGGCACGTCATCGAATATCGCGGCAGCGCCATCGAATCGCTGTCGATGGAAGGCCGGATGACGGTCTGCAACATGAGCATCGAAGCCGGCGCCCGGGCGGGAATGGTGGCTCCGGATGAAAAGACGTTCGAGTTCCTGCGTGACCGCCCGCACGCCCCGCAGGGGGCGCAATGGGATGCGGCGATGAGTTACTGGCAGCAGCTGCACACCGACCCCGGCGCCGAATTCGACACCGAGGTCTACCTCGACGCCGCGTCGCTGAGCCCGTTCGTGACATGGGGCACCAACCCCGGCCAGGGAGTGCCGCTGGCCGACGCGGTGCCGGACCCCGAGCTGATGACCGACGACGCGCAGCGCCAGGCGGCTGAGAAAGCGTTGGCGTATATGGACCTTCAACCCGGCACGCCGATGCGTGACGTCGCCGTGGACACGGTGTTCGTGGGCTCTTGTACCAACGGTCGTATCGAAGATCTGCGAGTCGTCGCCGACGTGTTGCGCGGCCGCAAGGTCGCGCCCGGGGTTCGGATGCTTGTGGTGCCGGGCTCGATGCGGGTGCGCGCGCAGGCCGAAGCTGAAGGGCTGGGCGAGATTTTCACCGCCGCGGGCGCCGAATGGCGCCAAGCTGGCTGCTCAATGTGCCTGGGGATGAATCCCGACCAGCTCGCGCCGGGGGAGCGGTGCGCCGCGACGTCCAACCGCAACTTCGAAGGGCGCCAGGGCAAAGGCGGCCGCACACATTTGGTGTCGCCGGCCGTAGCCGCCGCGACAGCAGTGCGCGGCACATTGTCTGCTCCGGCCGATTTGAGCTGACGTATTCGCCTGCGAAGGAGATGAGCATGGAAGCATTTCACACCCACACCGGTATCGGTGTGCCGCTGCGGCGCTCCAATGTCGACACCGATCAGATCATTCCTGCGGTGTATTTGAAGCGTGTCACCCGAACCGGTTTCGAGGACGGCTTGTTCGCCAGCTGGCGGTCGGATCCGTCATTCGTGCTTAACCTCAGCCCCTTTGACCGGGGGTCAGTGCTAGTCGCGGGGCCCGATTTCGGAACGGGCTCCTCCCGTGAGCATGCGGTGTGGGCACTGATGGACTACGGGTTCCGAGTCGTCATCTCGTCTCGATTCGGTGACATCTTCCGGGGCAACGCCGGCAAGGCGGGACTGCTGGCGGCCGAAGTTTCCCAAGACGGTGTGGAGCTGCTCTGGAAGCTCATCGAGCAGAGCCCGGGTTTGGAAATCACTGTCAATCTTCAAGATCGAAATATCACCGCGGGAACGACGGTGCTGCCGTTCAAGATTGACGACCACACCGCGTGGCGACTACTCGAAGGACTTGACGACATAGCCCTTACGCTGCGGAAACTCGACAAGATCGAGTCATTCGAGATCGAGTATCCGGAGTGGAAACCGCGGACTCTGCCCGCCTCTTGAGTGGTCGGCGACGCCGATTTTCTACTTGATCGGCTAACTAAACCGAGCCGGTTTTTAAGTCCCTCCACCGGTCAAGGGCGGCAACCAGATTGCGAAATCGGCGGACGCCTTGCCCTGAAATTGCGCGTGGCTCTTGGAAATTTGCTGGGTGAGGGTTTACCGTGTCCACTAGTCGGTTCAAATCGAGGACCACTAGTGTCGGAGGGATTGATGAACAAGGCAGAGCTCATTGATGTGCTCACAACTAAATTGAACACGGACCGTCGACAGGCGACCGCTGCGGTCGAGAATGTTGTCGACACCATTGTGCGTGCGGTACACAAGGGCGACAGCGTCACTATCACCGGGTTCGGTGTGTTCGAACAGCGCCGCCGCGCAGCGCGGGTTGCCCGCAACCCGCGGACCGGTGAGACGGTGAAGGTCAAGCCGACGTCCGTTCCGGCGTTCCGCCCCGGTGCTCAGTTCAAAGCGGTTGTGTCTGGCGCACAGCGCCTCCCGTCGGAAGGCCCCGCCGTCAAACGCGGTGTGGTCGCGGGTAGTGGTGGTGCGGCCAAGAAGACCGCCGCCAAGAAGGCGCCGGCCAAGAAGGCTACCGCGGCCAAGAAGGCGGCTCCCGCCAAGAAGACTGCGGCCAAGAAGGCTCCGGCCCGCACGGCCGCGACCAAGGCTCCCGCCAAGAAGACTGCGGCCAAGAAGGCTCCGGTGCGCAAGGCGGCGAGCAAGGCTCCGGCCAAGAAGGCTGTGACCAAGGCCCCGGCCAAGAAGGCCGCGACCAAGGCTCCGGCCAAGAAGGCGGCGAGCAAGGCTCCGGCCAAGAAGGCGGCCGCCAAGAAGACGACCGCGCGTCGCGGTCGCAAGTAAGCGCAGTCACGTTCTAGACGCGAATACCCTTCGGGCGGCAGCGGTGCCCCCGAAGGGTATTCGTGCGTTAGCGGTGGTCGCAAGCGCGGCGCAGCCGGGCGCAGCGGGCCGCCGCCATCGTGCTAGCGGTGGTCGCAAGCGCGGCGCAGCCGGGCGCGGCGGGCCGCCGCCATCGTGCTAGCGGTGGTCGCAAGCGCGGCGCAGCCGGGCGCGGCGGGCCGCCGCCATTTCGCTAGCGGTGGTCGCAAGCGCGGCGCGGCCGGGCGCGGCGGGCCGCCGCCATTTCGCTAGGCCCGGACGTTGGCGGCCAGTGCGCCACCGATGTGGTCGGCGGCCACCAATCGACCGTCGAACAGAGACAGCACCCAGGTGCTGCCCTTGTGGTTGCGCGCCTTGTCGGGCCGCACGCCATCGCGCTCACACCACCACGCGATCAAGTCCGGAATCACCTTGCCCTGGGTGCAGACAACCGGCGTGCCTTGTTGCTCGGCGATTTCAAGCATTCGGTGGCGACCGCGTTTCGCATTCTTCTCGTAGGCCTCTTCGGTGAGGGCGGGCTCGTTGTGTATGGGAACGCCCAATTCGGCGGCAAGTGGTTCCACGGTCTGGTGACAGCGGACGCGGTCGGCCGCGTACACCTGTGACGCACCGAAGGCGAGGAGCTGCGGCACCAGCGCCTCCGCCTGTGCGCGGCCGCGCTTGTCCAGCGGCCGCATGGCGTCATCGCCGGAGAAACGCGATTTGCGTCCGGCCGTGCCGTGCCGGACGACTAACAAGGTTCGCGTGTCGGCGGGTTTTTTATTGAACTGGCGCAACACTTTTCGGTCTTGCGAGTAATCGAGCCTCTGCATTGCCTCGGCGATCGGGAGCCAGAGCAACCGGTCCACCTCGTGGTTCGGTACGAATTCGCCGCCGGTGGCGCGCGCCGCCCAGTAGTAAACCTTTTTGACGCCCTGGTCGATCGGATAGCTCACCAGGTTGAGCCGCCTGCCCAGGACGGCGCGCTGCCCCGTCTCCTCGTGCACTTCGCGCACGGCGGCCACCGGGGCCGTTTCGCCGGGGTCGACCTTGCCTTTGGGCAGTGACCAGTCGTCATAGCGGGGACGGTGAATGACGGCGATCTCGACGTCGTGGTCGTCGGCGTCACCGTTGCCGGGTCGCCACAGCACCGCGCCCGCGGCATAAACGACTCGGCTTCCGGAGCGTCGAGCGGTGGACGAATTCTGGTTCGGCAACCTCAACTCCTGCAGATCAATTCACATCAGGGCCGCACGCTTGATCAGGATGCGGCCCGGAGAAACAACCGGAAGTTCACCGCATGGAGCTAGGGACTGCGATGGCGCTCCATCAACGATACTTGGTGGTCGCGCACGGTATGGCCTGCTTTTGGCGACGGGGTCCACTGCCCGTCGGGCCCCAACTCCCAACACCGGGTGGACGGATCCAGTGCGGATTCGAATAACTCGTCCAGCTGCGCGGTGAGCTTGGGCTCCTTGACCTGAGCCAGCACCTCCACGCGCCGATCCAGGTTGCGGTGCATCATATCCGCGCTGCCGATCCAGAACTCGTTGATGTTGCGGAAATGGATGATCCGCGAGTGCTCCAGGAAGCGGCCCAGAATCGAGCGGACGAAGATGTTTTCGGAGTAGCCCTCGACGCCCGGGCGCAGCGCGCAGATGCCGCGCACCACCACCTCGACCCGCACCCCCGCCTGCGACGCGCGGTACAGGGAATCGATCACCTGCTCGTCCACGAGCGCATTCATCTTCAGGCGAATGCGGCCGTTGCCGCGTTCGCGGTGCGCTTCGATTTCGCGCTCGACCCGTTCAATGATGCCGGTGCGAATTCCGTGCGGTGCCACCAGCAGATTGCGGTACGAGACCTTTCGCGAATAGCCAGTAAGCGAATTGAACAAGTCGGTGAGGTCGGCGCCGATATCGGGGCTCGCCGTCAGCAGGCCGACATCCTCATACAGGCGGGCGGTCTTGCTGTTGTAGTTGCCGGTACCGATGTGGCAGTACCGCCGGATCGCCGAACCCTCGCGGCGCACCACCAAGCAGGTCTTGCAGTGCGTCTTGAGTCCGACGAGCCCGTAAACCACGTGCACGCCCGCCTGCTCGAGTGCACGCGCCCAACGGATGTTGGCCTGTTCGTCGAAGCGCGCCTTGATCTCGACGAGCGCCACCGCCTGCTTTCCGGCCTCGGCCGCTTCGATCAGCGCCCGCACGATCGGCGAGTCACCGGAGGTGCGGTACAGCGTCTGTTTGATCGCCAGCACGTTGGGGTCCGCGGCGGCCTGCTGGATGAAGCGCTGCACGCTGGTGGAGAAGGAGTCGTACGGGTGGTGCACCAGGACGTCGCCTTCGCGCAGCGTCGCGAAGATGCTCTTGGACGATTCGCGGTCGGCGAAAGCGGGATGGGTATCCGGGACGAACGCCGGGTCCTTGAGTGCCGGCCGATCGAGGTCGTAGATCTGCCACAACGACGAAAGGTCCAGCAGGCCCGGGACTTCGATGACATCACCGGGATCCACATCGAGTTCGCGAAGCAGCAATTCCAGCATGCCCTCGGTCATGTCGTCGGCGATTTCGAGTCGCACCGGCGGGCCGAACCGGCGGCGCGCCAACTCCCGTTCCAGGGCCTGCAACAGATCCTCGTCGCGGTCTTCTTCGACCTCCATGTCGGCGTTGCGGGTGATGCGGAAAGCGTGATGTTCCACGATTTCCATGCCGGGGAAAAGAAGAGGAAGGAAAGCGGCGATCAGTTCTTCCATCGGCAGGTAGCGGACGATGGTCCGCCCCGAGCCGTCGGTGCTGTCGATCACGCGCAGTTCGACGAAGCGGTCGACGTTGTTGGGCACCTTGACTCGGGCGAAGTGCTGGCCGCCGTCCTCGGGCTGACGCACCATGACCGCCAGGTTCAGGCTCAGCCCGCTGACGAACGGGAATGGGTGCGCGGGGTCGACGGCCAGTGGGGTCAGGACGGGGAAGACCTGTTCGGTGAAATAGGTGGACAATTCGTCGCGCTCGGCCTGGTCGAGATCGGCCCACGTGACGATGTGGATGCCTTCCTCGGCGAGCGCCGGCCGGACCGAATCGAGGAACACCCGCGCATGCCGGGTTGCGATGCGCTGTGTCTGTTCGCCGATCAGGGCGAGCTGCTTGCGCGGCGTCAAACCGTCGGCGGAGCGGACCGAAAGCCCCATCTCGTCGCGGCGCTTGAGCCCGGCGACGCGCACCATATAAAACTCGTCGAGGTTTGAGGCGAAGATTGCCAGGAACTTGGCACGCTCCAGCAGAGGCAACGAGTTGTCGTCGGCCAGCGCCAGCACGCGGGCGTTGAAGTCGAGCCAGCTCAGTTCCCGGTTGAGGTACCGGTCGTCCGGCAAATCGGTCAGCGCGGCCTGGGTCGCAGCCGGTGGTGCCGCCACGGCCGAGTCGCCTGCATGCCACAAATTCTCGTCGGGTCGCGCCTCAGCTTCGATTTCAGTCACCCTGCGATCATTGCTCATCACGCGCGGGTGCTGCTAGCGCTCCGGGGACATCCATTCGCCGTTGGGACGACGTTCACCCATCGGACAGATTTACCCGCGGTGAGCGAAATCAGTGCGTCGCGAGGGCCCGGGCGGTCGCCGCGCCCACTCCGAGGCGACGGGCGGCGGCGAGGTCGGTGGGGGTGTCGACGTCACACCGCAGGCCGGGCCAGGCGCCGGTCAGCTCGATCGCGCCCGAACTGCGGTGCCGCGCCGAGGAATCGGACCCGAAGCGCGGGTCGAGCGGGCTGCCGAACGCAAACAGCGCCGCGGTGCCCGTCGCCAGCCGATCGGCGACGAAGCTGCGCCGGTGCTGGCGGGCGGCGGCGATCGCCTCGTCCAGCTCCTGCGTCTGCAGTGCGGGCAAATCCCCTTGCAGCACAACGACATTGGCGTAGGAACTGCTCACTGCGCGCTCCGCGGTGGCGATGGCGTTGTTCAGCGGATCGGGGTGCCCCTCCGGTGTCGGGTCGGCCAGCACGTCGGCACCCAACTCGGTGGCAGCGGCGGCCGCGGCATCGTCGGGCGTGATCACGGTGATCGAGCCCAGCGATCGGACCCGTCCGGCGGCGGTCAGGGTGTCCATCAGCATGGCGAGCACCACGCTCTCCCGGGTGCGCGCCGAGAACACCGGGGCCAGCCTGGTCTTGGCCGCCGCCAACCTCTTGACGGCGATGATCACGGCCACATCGCCTGCGCCGTTGGTCGCGCCGTCGCCGCGTATGCCGCTCATGCGAAGTCATCCTGCCAGCGACGCGCTGCGGCTCGCGTGACGCCCGCTCAGTCGCTGATCTAGGGTGTAGCGGCTGCACGTGCCGCGTGCGCAAGACCGACCGCAGAAGGGGTGGTACATGGCCAGCGCTATCGCCGGATCGAAGGGCGCCGTCGCGGTCATGGGCGCCGGGGCCTGGGGTACGGCGCTGGCCAAGGTGCTGGCCGATGCCGGCGGGCCGGAGGCGGGAGTCACGCTGTGGGCCCGCAGGCCCGAACTGGCCGACCAGATCAACTCGACCCGGTACAACCCCGACTACTTACCCGGCACGTTGCTGCCGCCGGGGATCCGTGCCACCGCCGATGCCGCCGAAGCCCTGCGCGATGCGTCAACGGTGCTGCTGGGCGTGCCGGCGCAGACGATGCGCGGCAACCTCGAGCGCTGGGCGCCGCTGCTTCGCGAGGGCTCGACCCTGGTCAGCCTGGCCAAAGGCATCGAGCTGGGCACCCTGATGCGGATGAGCCAGGTCATCGTCTCGGTCACGGGCGTCGACCCGTCTCAGGTCGCGGTGATCTCTGGACCGAACCTGGCCAGCGAGATCGCGGCGTCTCAGCCCGCCGCCACCGTCATCGCCTGCAGTGACTCCGGCCGTGCGGTCGCCCTGCAGCGCATGCTGAACAGCGGATACTTCCGCCCGTACACCAACAGCGACGTGGTCGGCACCGAGGTCGGCGGGGCCTGCAAGAACGTCATCGCCCTCGCGTGCGGGATGGCCGCGGGAGTCGGGCTCGGCGAAAACACCGCCGCGGCGATCATCACCCGCGGTCTGGCCGAAATCATGCGGCTGGGGATTGCCCTGGGCGCCAAGGGTGCGACGCTGGCCGGGCTGGCGGGAGTGGGCGACCTGGTGGCCACCTGCAGCTCGCCGCGGTCGCGCAACCGTTCCCTGGGGGAACGGCTCGGCCGGGGCGCGACCATCCAGTCGCTGCTGGCCGGCACGCCCGACGGCGGGGACGGGCACGTCGTCGAGGGCGTGACATCCTGCGAGGCGGTGCTCGCTCTGGCCGCCAGCTACGACGTCGAAATGCCCCTCACCGACGCCGTGCACCGGGTGTGCCACAAAGGGCTCTCGGTCGACGAGGCAATGGCCCTGCTTCTCGGCCGCAGCACCAAGCCCGAATGATGGGCAGCGAACATATGAAAGGCCAGGCAAACGCCCGCCACCCGACCGGGCCGGGTGTCACCGGGTAGCCTCTTGAGATTGTGAATGCCAGCGAGCGGCCGACGCGGCACCCCAGCTCACGGAGCGGTGACCGGGTACGCGTCGCCGTCGTTTTCGGCGGGCGCAGCAACGAGCACGCCATCTCGTGCGTCTCGGCCGGCAGCATTTTGCGCAACCTGGACCCGGAGCGGTTCGACGTGGTCGCGATCGGCATCACACCGGACGGCTCCTGGGTGCTCACCGACGGAGACCCGGCCGCGCTGGCGATCACCAACCGGCAACTGCCCGAGGTGACCGCCGAATCGGGAACCGAATTGGCGCTGCCGGCCGATCCTCGGCGCGGCGGGCAGCTGGTGTCCCTTGGGCCCGGTGCCAGTGAGGTGTTGGCATCGGTCGACGTGGTGTTTCCGGTGCTGCACGGTCCTTACGGCGAGGACGGCACCATTCAGGGTCTGCTGGAACTCGCCGGCGTGCCCTACGTGGGGGCCGGCGTGCTGGCCAGCGCGGCCGGCATGGACAAGGAGTTCACCAAGAAGCTGTTCGCCGCCGACGGACTCCCGGTCGGCGACTACGCGGTGCTGCGCCCGGCGCGATCGAGGCTGCGCCCCGAGGAGCGCGAGCGGCTGGGCCTGCCGGTGTTCGTCAAGCCGGCGCGGGGCGGCTCCTCGATCGGTGTGAGCCGGGTGTCGAGCTGGGATCAGCTGGACGCCGCCATCGCCACCGCGCGCCGCCACGACCCCAAGGTCATCGTCGAGGCGGCGATCGTCGGGCGCGAGCTGGAATGCGGCGTGCTCGAAATACCCGATGGCACAGTCGAAGCCAGCACGCTGGGCGAGATCCGCGTGGCCGGCGTTCGCGGACGCGAAGATTCGTTCTACGACTTCTCCACCAAATACCTTGACGACGCCGCCGAATTGGACGTGCCTGCCAAGGTGGACGACGAAACCGCCGGTGTGATGCGGCAATTGGCGGTTCGGGCGTTCAAAGCGATCGACTGCCAGGGGCTGGCCCGGGTGGACTTCTTCCTCACTGAAGACGGGCCGGTGCTCAACGAGATCAACACCATGCCGGGATTCACCACGATCTCGATGTACCCGAGGATGTGGGCGGCCAGCGGCGTGGATTACGCGACCTTGCTGGCGACGATGGTCGAGACCGCGCTGGCCCGCGGCGTGGGCTTGCGCTAGCGGCGATCGCGAGCGCGGCGTAGCCGGGCGAAGCGGGTCGCCGCCATCGGGACCAGCGGGTCGCCGCCATTGGACCGCTAGCGGGGCTGGCCGGGGTCGATGGGCGCCGCCGGGATGCTGCGGTCGATGACCTCGGACAGCCGCTGGATCGGCGTCGGGCCCGATCCGGTCGGCAGCGTCAGCGCCACATAGACGCCGCGGTCCACCGCATACCAGGTGGATCTGCCCGCGTCGCCGGCGGATTGCTGTTCGGAACGCACCTGGAACCACTGCACCCGATCGACGACCTGGAGCGGGGACCCGAGGACGAACTCGGCCGGGCGGTCCAGCCCGCAGCGCAGCACCACCGGGTCGCTGTCCGGCCCGCTCCGCCAGGCGGCGGCGCCCTGCGGGGCGGGCTGCTCGAGGGGCGCGCGCTGGTAGTCCCCGAGCCGCTGCGGCAGCGCGCCCATCAGCGCCCGGCATGCGGCGCCGTCGGCCTGCGGCGCGGGGACCGCGGGCAGCGCAACCGAACGCGGGGGCGCCTCGCGGCTTGCGGCGATGGCCAGGATCACGCCGATCGTCGCGACGGCCAGCGCGATCGCGACGATGATCAGCGCACGCGACGGGCCGCCGTCGGCGTCCGATTCGGTTGCCACCGCCCGCGCACCTCCTGTTCTGCTAACCACTATCGCCCGCGGCTACCCGGGTGCCAATCTATTCCGGGCCGAAACGGGCCCGGGTGGACCAGGTTCGGTCCGGCGGCGGTCCGAGCTGTGGTAGGAGCCCTATCGTGGGTGGCGTGCAAGACCAATCGGGCGAGTCCGCGTCGCTGCAGCAACTCGGTGAGTTCGCCGTGATCGATCGCCTGGTGCGGGATCGCACGCAGCCGGCCGCGGTCCTGCTCGGGCCCGGTGACGATGCGGCGCTGGTGGCGTCCACCAACGGACGCACCCTGGTGTCGACCGACATGCTCGTGCAGGATCGGCACTTCCGGCTGGACTGGTCGACGCCGTACGACATCGGTCGCAAAGCGATCGCCCAGAACGCCGCGGACATCGAGGCGATGGGCGGGCGGCCGACGGCCTTCGTGGTCGCCTTCGGCGCGCCCGGGGACACGCCGGCGGCGAAGGTGGACGCGCTGGTCGACGGGATGTGGGACGAGGCGCAGCGGGTCGAGGCCGGTATCGCCGGCGGTGACCTGGTGCACTGCCCGCAGTGGGTCATCTCGGTGACCGTGCTGGGCGATCCGGACGGGCGCGCACCGGTGCGGCGGTCGGGCGCCAAGCCTGGTGCGCTGATCGCCGTCGCCGGGGAGCTGGGTCGCTCCGCGGCAGGCTTTGCCTTGTGGCACAACAAGATTGATGGTTTCGATGAGCTGCGGCGCCGGCATCTGGTGCCGCGTCCACCCTACGGCCAGGGAGCCGTGGCGGCGGCCGGGGGTGCGCAGGCGATGATCGACGTTTCCGACGGCCTGATCGCAGACCTGCGTCATGTTGCCGAGGCGTCCGGGGTGGGCATGGATTTGTCCACGGCGGCGCTGGCCGCGGAACGCGATGCGCTCGCCGCCGCCGCCGCCGCGGTGGGTGCCGATCCCTGGCACTGGGTGCTGGGTGGCGGCGAGGATCATGCCCTGGTGGCGTGTTTCGCCGGTCCAGCGCCGGCCGGATGGCGCATCATCGGGCGGGTTCTCGACGGTCCGGCCCGGGTGCTCGTCGACGATCAGGAGTGGAAAGGCTACGCCGGCTGGCAGTCGTATTAGGGTGACGCGGTGACCGTTTACGCGATCGCCACGAGCCGATGATGACCGCGCGTCCGCTGGGTGAACTGGTCGAGGCGGGCTGGGCCACCGCGCTGAAGCCGGTGGCCGACCGGGTGGCCGAGATGGGGCAATTCCTTCGGGCCGAGATCGCCGCCGGACGCCAGTATTTGCCGGCCGGACCGAATGTATTGCGCGCCTTCACCTATCCCTTCGACGACGTCAGGGTGCTGATCGTCGGGCAGGACCCTTACCCGACGCCCGGCCACGCTGTGGGCCTGAGCTTCTCGGTGGCGCCCGAGGTGCGGCCAGTGCCGCGCAGTCTGGCCAACATCTTTCAGGAGTACACCGCGGACCTGGGCCATCCACAGCCCTCGTGCGGCGACCTGACCCCGTGGGCGCAGCGCGGCGTGCTGCTGCTGAACAGGGTGCTCACGGTGCGCCCCAGTAACCCCGCTTCGCACCGCGGCAAGGGGTGGGAGGCGGTGACCGAATGCGCTATCCGCGCGCTGACGGAGCGGTCGCGTCCCCTGGTGGCGATTCTGTGGGGTCGTGATGCATCGACACTCAAACCGATTCTCGCCCAAGGTAATTGCGTCGCTATCGAGTCGCCGCATCCGTCGCCGCTGTCGGCCTCGCGCGGGTTCTTCGGTTCGCGCCCGTTCAGCCGCGCCAACGAACTGCTGACCGGGATGGGCGCCGAGGCGATCGATTGGCGGCTGCCGTGACCGAGATGACCGCGCTGCGGGCGCACCGGCGGGGCGGCCCCGAGCAGCTGGTGCTCGAACGCGCCCCGGTGCCGGTGCCGGCCGCCGGTGAAGTCTTGGTGGCCGTCCACGCGGCCGGGATCACCTTCGACGAGCTGACCTGGGAGGAGACCTGGACCCGAGATGGGGCCAGCCGCCTCCCGGTGATCCCCTCACACGAGGTGTCGGGCGTAGTTCAAGAGGTTGCCGCCGACGTCACGGATTTCGCGCCCGGCGCCGAGGTGTATGGGTTGATCGGGTTCGACCGCGACGGTGCGGCGGCCGATTTCGTCGCCGTACCCGCGGCCGACCTGGCCACCAAGCCGGCGACCGTTTCGCACGCCGTCGCCGCCGCGCTGCCGCTGGCCGGCCTGACCGCCCTGCAGGCTCTGGTCGATCATGCCGCCGTGCAACCGGGCGAGACCGTGCTGGTGCATGGAGGTGCCGGGGGAGTGGGCCTGTTGACGGTGCAGTTGGCCGCGCTGCTGGGTGCGCGGGTGACCGCAACGGTGCGCAGTGACACCGCCAATCTGCTGCGTGGGTGCGGCGCGCAGCGGGTGATCGACGTGCGCAGCGAGGCATTCGACGAAACCGGTGCCGGCTACGACGTCGTCATCGACACGGTCGGCGGTCAGACGCTGCAGCGCTCGTTCGGCGTGCTGCACGCGGGAGGCCGCCTGGTTACTTTGTCGGCACCGCCGCCGGACGGCAGGGCCGACGAGTTCGACGTCACCGCAACGTTTTTCATCGTCACGCCGAATCGCGAACAGCTCGACGAACTCGCCGCGCTGGTCGACAGCGACCGGTTGCACGTCGCGATCGCCCAGACGTTCGGCCTCGAGGACGGCCGGGAAGCGTATGAAAGCCGCGACAGCGGCAGGCGCGCAGGCAAGACGGTCCTCATCGTGCGGGACTGACCGTTCTTCTGCCTAAGCCCCACAGTCGGCCGGCAAGACCCACTAGTCCGCGAAATTGACGTCCTTCGTGACGGCCTTCCACTCTTCGATCGACGCCGACATCGCAGTGATCTTGTCGCGCATCGCCTTCAGCACATCACGGCCCAGTAGCAGCCGCAGTGGCGGTTCGTCGAGCGTGGTCACCATCAGCACCGCCTCAGCGACCTTCTTCGGATCGCCGGGCAGTTGGTCGGCGAACTGCTTGATCAGGTCCTTGCGCGCCGCCACGTCGGCGTAGTCGGAGATCGGGCTGCCCGACTCCTTCATCGACCGCGTCGCCCAGTCGGTGCGGAACGCGCCCGGCTCGATGGCGGTCACCTTGATGCCCAGCGGGCGTACCTCGGCGGCGAGGGCCTCGGTCACCGCCTCCAGCGCGAATTTGGTCGACGAGTAGTAGGCGTTCGGGGGGTTCGCCACCAGGCCGGTCATCGAGGAGATGTTGATGATGTGCCCCGACCGGCGGGCGCGCATGGCCGGCAGCACCGCCTTGATCATGTCGACGGCACCGAAGTAGTTCACGTCGAACAGCTTTCTCACCTCAGCGTCCTCGCCCTCTTCCACCGAGGACAGGTAACCGTGACCGGCGTTGTTGACCAGGACGTCGATTCCGCCGAACGCCGTGTCGGCCACCGACACCGCCGCCGCGATCTGGCCGGCGTCGGTCACGTCGAGTGCCGTTGCCACGGCCCGGTCCCCGAAGTCGTCGACGATGTCGGCCACCGCCTCGGCCCGCCGCGCGGTCACCACCACGCTGTGGCCGGCTTGTAGTGCGACGCGAGCGATTTCGCGACCAAAGCCGGTGGAGCAGCCCGTGATCAGCCAGCGTGACATCGTCAGATCGTCCCTTCCGGCAGACGGCGCAGATAGGCCTTGCGTCGCTCGGCCAACTCGGTGGCGCGCCGCTGCTCGCTCACCCGCGGCAGGTGCGGCACCTCGGCGTCGAGCCGGTCCAGCTTGACCACCCGGCCGCGCGCGCCCAGGTTTTCCCGCGGGCCGCCCGCACCGAACTCCGCCATCCGCAGGGTCAGGATGGCCTCCCGCAGGCCGTCGGAGTCGATCCAGTTCGCCACGCCGGGGTCGACGGGCGAGATCACATAGGTGTATGAGCCGTCCTCGTTGGCCACCGATTGTGCCTTGTTGAGGCTGCCGGTGCGGTCGACGAGATCGAGCGTGGTGCCCCAGATGTTGCTCAGCGGCACCGTGAAGTATTCGGCGCCGCCGTCATTCAGGTCGACGACGAACGCCTCGTCAGGGGCGAGGTCGAACCGGCCCATCACGTAGACCTGGTTGCGCATCGCCCCGACCTTGTCGGCCGACCAGGCCAGGTTGAAGTGGTTGGCCGGCATCTTGTAGACGCCGTGGCTGAGCTTGCCGGTGAAGTTGGCGAAATAATCCATCATCGCCGCCGTGGCCGCCGCCTGCTCGTCGAGTGTGCGCGCCGGGGTGGCCGGCGGGCCGCCGAGTCGTTGCACCTCAATGTGATTGGGGTCGTCACGGCTCCAGTCCAGTAGCACGTCACGGATGTAGAACTCGTGGGCTTCCGGCGAGGTCTGCACGTGGTTCGGCCGGCCGTTGGCGGGTTCGGGGTCGACGGTGATCGTGTAGCTGCCGTCGGAGTCGACCTGCATGGTGCGGCCGTTGAGCACGGCGACGGTGCCCATGTGGGCGTCCCACAGCGTGAAGTAGTTCTCGGTCATCCGGTGCTCGCCGACCCGGCCGCGGATCTCGTAGCGCTGGTCGCCCGAGATCGGGATCACCCGGTACACGCTGTCGGGATTGTCGATGCCCCACCGCGATCCGGGAACGTTGCGGCCGTCCACCGGGTGTGCGAGCCGGGTGATGCAGCTGACCTTCGGCCTCAACTTGTCCTGATTCGACGACCAGATCGCCGCCGAGAACATCACCTCGGCGAACGCGTCGTCGAACCGTTCGCGCATCGCGTCCGACGCCTTGGCGCGACCGAGCCAGGTCTCGGCGACCGCGCGGTAGGCGGCCTTGACGTCCGCGTGCTCGATCAGGTCGAGGGCGGCCAGCTCCTGTTCGTGTTGGGACGCCGTCGCGACCGGATGATCGGCCATGTGCTGTTCCTCCGACGTGTTGTCTAAAACGCTTGTTGCACAACGTGATCGGTCGTCTACCCACTCGGGACGCGGGCCGTCGGCGGACCCTCGGACGCGCACGCCGATGCCACGGCTCAGAACTTCAGATGCTGGCTGACGTCGCCGACCTGGTCGACGAACATGGTCCGGCTGTCGAAGCACCAGGCCCCGTCCACCCGGTGAAAGGTGTCCTTGTAGTGCCCGGTCACGATGACCTGCAGCGGCAGTTCGGCGGTGGCTTGCGTGACGCAATAGTAGGACGTGCTGTGCGCGGTCCCGGCCGCCTCGTCGATGTAGAGCTGCACGTTGGTCGTGTTGTGTTTGGTCTTGGGGGTGCCGTCCTCGTAAATCCGGGTGGCCATGTCATACATCTCGCGCACCCGGGCCGAACCGGCGAACACCGTCTCCGGTGGGCCATCCTCGACCCCGCAAATGCGGCCGTGCTCAAACAGCCCGGCCACCCCGTCCAGGTCGCCGCCGTCCAGAAGCTGCGCATAGGTGTAGATGAGGTTGGTGATCTCAGTGGCGCTGTCAGTCATCGTCGAACCGCCTCGGGGGTCTTCCGCTGTGTTCCGCACCAATGTTGGCAGAACCGGTCCAACTTACATAGAACCGACCATTACTCTTAGTCGCCGTGACCCCACCCTGGACGCCGAGCCGGCTCGGCAACCTCACCGGCAAACGCGTGATCGTGACCGGAGCGACCAACGGCGTCGGGCTCGGCACCGCGCGGGCGCTCGCCAAAGCCGGTGCGCACGTGATCCTGGCCGTGCGCAACACCGAGCTCGGCGAGCAACGCGCCGCCGAGATTGCAGCAATGGGCGGCCGCCGGACATCTGTGATCAAGCTCGACCTGGCCGACCTGTCCTCGGTGCGGACCTTTGCGGGCCTGATCGACGAGCCGGTGGACATTTTGGTCAACAACGCCGGGGCCCTGACCGACCGGCGCACCGAGACCGTCGACGGCTTCGAGATGACGCTCGGCACCAACCTGCTCGGACCGTTCGCCCTGACCAACTTGTTGCTGGGAAAGGTCCGTTCGCAGATCATCAACGTCGGCTCCGACGCGCACCGGTCGGCGACGCTGCGTCTCGACGACCTCCACCTGCGCCGGCATAAGTGGACGAGGTTGGGCGCCTACGCGCAGTCGAAGCTCGCGGTCATGCTCTGGGGGCTGGAGCTGGACCGCCGGCTGCGGGCGGCCGGATCGCCGATCGTCACGCAGCTCACCCACCCGGGCTGGGTGGCCTCGAACCTGTCGAACCTGGGCGACTCGCCGCTGATGTCGCTGGCCCACAAGGGGGTCAAGGTAGTGGCCGACCGGCTGGCCAACGACATCGACGAGGGTGCGGCGCCGACCCTGTACTGCATCAGCGAGCCGATTCCGCCGGGCAGCTACGTCGGGGTCAGCGGCAGGTTCGGGCTGCGCGGCGGCCCGGTGCTGATCGGCCGCACGCCGCTGGCGTGCGATTACGACACGGCCGCGCGGCTGGTGGCCTTCGCCGAACACGAGACCGGCACGACACTGGAGGTCTAGCCATGGGTGAATTGGACAACACGGTTGCCGTCATCACCGGCGCCGCGCGCGGACAGGGCCGCAGCCACGCCGTCGCGCTGGCCGAGCAGGGCGCCGACATCATCGCCGTCGACATCTGCGCCGATCTGGAGGCGATCCCCTACGCGCTGGGCACCGAATCCGAGCTCGCCGAGACCGTGCAGCTGGTCCGGGCTGCCGGCCGCAAAGCGGTGCCGGTGGCCGCGGATGTCCGCGACCTCAAGGCGCTGCAGGCCGGGGTGACGGCCGGCGTCGACGAACTCGGCGATGTCGACGTCGTCGTCGCCAATGCCGGGGTGGTGGCGATCGGGGTCACCGAACCCGAGTCCGAACCGGTGTTCAACACAATCGTCGACACCAACCTCAAGGGCGTATGGCACACGCTGCTGGCGACGGTCCCCTCGATCGTGCGCAAGGGCCGGGGCGGCTCGGTGGTGCTGGTCAGCTCGTCGCAGGGCCTGACCGGTCGCGGCGGCGACGGCAGCGCGGCGATGTTCGCCTACGCCGCGTCCAAACACGGGGTGGTGGGACTGATGCGCTCGGCGGCGAATGCCTATGCGCCGCACAAGATTCGGGTCAATTCGATCCACCCGAGCGGTGTCGCGACGCCGATGATCCTGAACGATTTCGTGGTGAACCGGATGCTGGAGAATCCCAACCCGGCCCTGTCGCAGACGCTGCTACCCGATGTGCCGCTGGTCGAGGCGCAAGACGTCACCGAAGCGGTGCTCTGGCTTGCCGGTCCGCGGTCGCGCTACATCACCGGGGCGGCGATACCGGTGGACGCCGGCCACGTCGTGATGTGAACGATGGCTAGTCCCGATGGCGGCGAGCCGCTTCGCCCGGCTACGCCGCGCTCGCGATCGCCGCTAGCCGCGGACGACCTTGCCCGCCTTGATGCAGGACGTGCACACGTTCAGCCGCTGCTTGTTGGCGCCCGGACGGGCGACGACGTGCACGGTCTGGACGTTGGGGTTCCACCGGCGGCTGGTGCGGCGGTGGGAGTGCGACACCGACTTGCCGAAGCCGGGGCCTTTCCCGCAGATGTCGCACACAGCGGCCATTGTTCAAGCTCCTCAAATCTCGGGGGTCCGGCGATACGGCCGGGACAGCCCGGGTTCGCCCGGGCCCAATCAGGATACCGACTGCCGTGGCAACCACCAAAACGGTCACCGGCTGACCGTCGGCGTACATCCAAGCCGCGCCGCGGTCGACTGTGCGCCAGTACCTTCGCAACTCTAAACATGCAGTCGATCACAGTTCGGCCTGCTCGGGCGCATCGTCGGTAGGCTGGCGGCGCCGCCGATGGTCGGTGTGGTCCCGTGTCAGGCGTGGACGGCGCGCCGGCCGTGGCTGAAGTTCTTCTTCCCGGTGGTGCCGGCCCCCGCGGAGCTGCGGATGAGGCTGGGAAGCATTATCGGCAGGCTTTTGAGGGGAGTGCGCGGGTTGGTTGCGCGCGCCGAAAACCCCGCTGGTTCCGCCTGCGTCGAAAACCGACGCGGCTGGCCGGCGGGCGTACGACGGTTGGCATCGCGGTTGCGCCGCGTCGCGGCGGCATATCTGGTGGTGACGGCGCTCGGCACCTCGGGTAACAGCACCGCCAGCGCCTTCGGGCCGGGCCCGAAAGCGTCGTGGACCGGCCGAGCCGGTGCCGCAGCGTCTTGGTGGCAGCCCGATGGTCGTCGTGCGGTGGTGCACGAGGTTGCCGCCGCCCCACGTGGGATAGGCCTGCAGCAGGTGGCATTCGACGGTCGGGGCGCGTGGCCGGACGGACCGGAGGCTGTCCGCGGCTACCTGGAAGAGGCGCTGACGCGGATAGGCATAACCGAGGCGCCGGCCCGCGACCACTGGATCGAGGGAATGATGACCATCGCCGATCACGAGGCTCAGTTCCACTCGAATGCCATCAACCTGTCGGACAGCAACGCCTACGGGCCGACCCAGCCCGACGGTGGCCCGCTGCACGCGACCCGCGGCCCGTGGCAGATGATGCCGGATACCTTCGCGGCTTTTCACCAGCCCGGAACGTCGAACTCGGCATGGGATCCGGTGGCTGCCGCGTGTGCGTCGATCAACTATCAGATGAGCCGCTACGGGGTGAACCGGGACGGCAGCAATCAGCGCATGCTGGTGGGACAGGCCAATCCCGGTATCCGGCAGGGCTATTAAGCGCTCCCGCGGTTTATCCTTGCGACGGTGAATGGCGTCGAGGACCACCTCGATCAGATGGATCTGATGCTCGCCGCTCAGGCTTTCGCAACGGCGCCGAGCAACTGAACGCGGCGACTCCATCGCACGGCTACGCTGGCGCCCACCCCGGAATTGGTGCGGAGGAGGTGGGTCACCCTGGGCACTGCTGATACGTCGCAGGATCGTCTCTTGGACGCGATCACCCTGCGCGACTGGGCGCACACCGCCGTCAGCGACCTGATCACGCACATCGACGAGATCAACCGGCTCAACGTCTTCCCCGTCGCCGACTCCGACACCGGTGCGAACATGCTGTTCACCATGCGGTCCGCCCTGGCCGAGGCGAAGGTGGGCGCCGGCGCCGAGCGTGGCTCAACCTGCGCCGCCCGGACCGCGGCGGCGCTGTCCGCCGGCGCCCTGAACGGCGCCCGCGGCAACTCCGGGGTGATTCTGTCGCAGATCCTGCGGGGCGTCGCCGACGTCACCGCGGCCGCAGCGGCCGACGCCGGTGGCGAGCTGCTTCACATCGATGTCGCCGTCCTCGGTGCCGCGCTGCAGCGCGGCGTGGAGCTGGTGATCAGCTCGATGGGCGGTGAAGAGATCCCCGGGACCATCGTCTCGGTCCTGCGTGCGGCGGCGAACGCGGTGGCGCAGTGCGCCGAGGCCGGGGACGGGCTGGTGCCGGCAGTCATCGCCGCCGGTGACGCGGCGGTGGTCGCGCTGGAGAAGACGCCCGAACAACTCGACGTGCTCGCCGACGCCGGTGCCGTGGACGCCGGCGGCCGCGGTCTGCTGGTCCTGCTGGACGCGTTGCGGTCCACCATCACCGGGCAGGCGCCGGCCCGCACGGTATACGAGCTGTCGCCGCGAGCGCTGCAGGGCGAGGCGTCCGCGCCGCGCCCGGCACCCCAATTCGAGGTGATGTACCGGCTGGACGACTGCGAGTCCGCGGCGGCGGACACGCTGCGTGACCGCCTGGCCGAGCTGGGTGACTCGGTGGGCATCGCGTCGGCGCCGTCGTCGGAGCAGCGCACCTATTCCGTTCACGTGCACACCGATGACGCCGGCGCGGCGGTGGAGGCGGGGCTGGCGGCCGGGCGGCTCAGCCGGATCGTCATCTCGGTGTTGAGCTCCGGCACCCCCGGGCTGCCCGCCGGGGGCTGGACGCGGGAACGCGCGGTACTGGCGGTGGTCGACGGCGACGGCGCGGCCGACCTGTTCGCCGGCGAGGGTGCCTGCGTGCTGCAGCGCGACCCGGATCCCGCCACCAACATCAGCGCGCACCAGCTGATGCGGGCCGTCGTCGACACCGGCGCCGCCCAGGTGATGGTGCTGCCCAACGGCTATGTCGCGGCCGAGGAGCTGGTGGCCGGATGCACCGCGGCCATCGGCTGGGGGATCGACGTGGTGCCGATCCCGACCGGGTCGATGGTGCAGGGGCTGGCCGCGCTGGCCGTGCACGAAACCGACCGGCAGGCGGTGGACGACGGCTACACGATGGCCCGCGCCGCCGGCGCGGCGCGGCACGGCTCGGTGCGCATCGCCACCGAAAGCGCGTTGACCTGGGCGGGTCGCTGCCGCCCGGGCGACGGTTTGGGCATCGCGGGCGACGAGGTGCTGATCGTGGCCGCCGACGCCGTCGGGGCGGCGATCGGTCTGCTCGATCTGCTGCTGGCGTCCGGCGGCGACCTGGTGACGGTGCTGATCGGCGCGGCCATCGACACCGACGGCGACGCGGGCGCCGTCGTCGACATCCTGGAAGAGCACATGCACGATCACCACCCCGGGACCGAACTGGTCACTTACCGCACCGGCCACCACGGCGACGCGCTGCTGATCGGGGTCGAGTAGCAATGGTGTCGCTGAGCGACCGGCTGGACTTCGTCGTGGGCGCCAAGGCCGCCGACCCGCTCGACGAGGTGTTCGGCATCCGGACCGTCGACGACCTGCTCCGCCACTATCCGCGCAGCTACACCGAGGGCGCGACGCGGTGGGAAGCCGACGGCAGGCGACCCGAAACCGGCGAGCACATCACCATCATCGACACCATCGCCGAAACCAAGACCTTCCCGATGAAGAAGACCCCGAAGAAGTTGTGCCACCGCATCACCCTCGGCGCCGGGCGGAGCAAGGTGACTGCGACGTTCTTCAACGCGAATTACCTGAAGAAGGACCTGACCACGGGCACCAAGGTGATGCTTTCGGGCGAGGTCGGATTTTTCAACAACGTGATGCAGCTGACGCATCCGGCATTCCTCATCCTCGACTCCCCGGATGGACGCAACCGCGGCACCCGATCTCTGAAGAACATCGCCAACGCCTCGGGCGCCACCAGCGGCGAAGAAGTGCTGGACGCCTACGAACGCCATTTCTTCCCGATCTATCCGGCCAGCACGAAAATACAGAGCTGGGACATCTTTTCGTGTGTGCGCCAGGTGCTCGACGTGCTCGACCCGGTGCCGGATCCCCTGCCCGAGGAGCTGCGCGACAGACTCGGCCTGGTCGCCGAGGACGCGGCGTTGCGCGACATCCATCTCGCCGAAAGCGAGCCGCGACGGCAGCGCGCCCGGGAGCGGCTGACCTTCGACGAGGCCGTCGGCCTGCAGTGGGCGCTGGTGGCCCGCCGCCACGGTGAACTGTCCGAGTCGGGGCCGCCCGCGCCGCCCCGTGCCGACGGTCTGGCCGCAGAACTGTTGGGGCGCTTGCCCTTCGAGTTGACCGCCGGGCAGCGGGAAGTGCTCGGGGTGCTGTCCGACGGGCTCGCGGCGACCCGCCCGCTGAATCGCCTGCTGCAGGGCGAGGTCGGCTCGGGTAAGACGATCGTCTCGGTGCTGGCGATGCTGCAGATGGTCGACGCCGGATATCAGTGCGCGCTGTTGGCTCCGACGGAAGTGCTTGCGGCGCAACACCTCCGATCGATTCGCGACGTGCTCGGCCCCCTGGCGATGGCGGGCCAGCTCGGTGGTGCCGACAACGGCACCCGGCTGGCGCTGCTGACCGGTTCGATGACCGCCGCGCAGAAGAAACAGGTCCGCGCGGAGATCGCCGGCGGCGAGGTCGGCATCGTCGTCGGCACGCACGCCCTGCTACAGGACGCGGTGGAATTCGACAACCTGGGCATGGTGGTGGTCGACGAACAGCACCGCTTCGGTGTCGAGCAGCGAGATCAGTTGCGGGCCAAGGCCCGTCCCGGGGTGACACCGCATCTGCTGGTGATGACGGCGACGCCGATACCGCGCACCGTCGCGCTCACCGTGTACGGGGACCTGGAAACCTCGACGCTGCGCGAACTTCCGCGCGGCCGCCAACCGATCACCAGCAACGTCATCTTCGTCAAGGACAAGCCCGCATGGCTGGGCCGGGCCTGGCAGCGCATCACCGAAGAGGTCGCAGCCGGACGCCAGGCGTACGTGGTGGCGCCGCGCATCGACGAGAACGACGACCCCGGGGATCAGGAGCAGAACGCCAAGGCCCCCGAAACCGCCGAGGGGCTGTACGCCCGGCTGCGCTCCGGCGAGCTGGCGAACCTGCGGCTGGGCCTGATGCACGGGCGATTGTCGGCCGAGGAGAAGGACGCCGCGATGGCGGCCTTTCGGGCCGGCGACATCGATGTGCTGGTGTGCACCACCGTCATCGAGGTGGGCGTCGACGTCCCCAACGCCACCGTCATGCTGGTGATGGACGCCGACCGATTCGGGATCAGTCAGTTGCACCAGCTGCGCGGCCGGATCGGTCGCGGCAAGCATCCGAGCCTGTGCCTGTTCGCGAGCTGGTCCGCGCCGGGATCGCCGGCCGGCCGGCGGCTGAGCGCGGTGGCCGGGACGCTGGACGGCTTCGCCCTGGCCGACCTCGACCTCAAGGAGCGCAAGGAGGGAGATGTGTTGGGCCGCAACCAGTCCGGCAGGGCGATCACGCTGCGGCTGTTGTCCCTGGCGGACCATCAGGAGTTCATCGAGGCGGCCCGGGACTTCTGCGAGCGGGCCTACGCCGACGACCGCTCCAATCCCGGGCTGGCCGTGCTCGCCGCACGATTCACCGACACCGACCGCATCGAATACCTGGACAAGTCATGACCGCCGGCGACGCTGCAGACCTCAGCGACGAGAAGGAGCGGCGCGGGTGAACCGCAAGGTGCTGCTGTGGCTGGCCGCCGCGGCGGCGCTCACCCTGCTGGTGGCCTACCAGACGGTGGGCTCCACGACCGCCAGGCATTCGGCCGAATACGCCGCGCGCGCCGACGTTCCGACGGTGCAGCCCGGCACCGACGTGCTCGCGGGCGTCGCCGTCATACCCCTGCGTCAGCACCGCTACGACTACCTGCGGTCGGCCTTCGGTGACGCCTGGGACGACGACAACGACGCCCCGATGGGGCACAACGGATGTGACACCCGCGATGACATCCTCAACCGCGATCTGGTCGACAAGACCTACGTGTCGATCAAGCGGTGCCCGGACGCCGTGGCCACCGGCACGCTGCACGACCCGTACACCAACAAGACCATCGCCTTCCAGCGCGGCCCCAAGGTCGGCGAATCGGTTCAGATCGATCACATCGTTCCGCTCGCCTACGCCTGGGACATGGGCGCCTACGGCTGGCCCGCCCCCGAACGGCGGCGGTTCGCCAACGATCCGGCCAACCTCCTGGCCGTCGACGGGCAGGCCAATCAGGACAAGGGCGATTCGCCGCCGGCGCAATGGATGCCACCGAACGCGGCGTTCGCCTGCCAGTACGCCATGCAGTTCATCGCGGTGCTGCGCGGTTACTCGCTGCCGGTCGACCAGGCCTCGACCGGCGTGCTGCGTCAGGCCGCGACGACCTGCCCGACTGGGTAGTGGTCGGCAACCCGCGGCTATGAGCCCGTGTAGGTCTCCGGGTCCGGGCGCAGCCGGGTGCCGTCGTTGAGCGCGTTGATCGCATCCATGTGCTCGTCGGCCAGCACAAAGTCGAACACGTCCAAGTCCGACGAGATGTGCTCGGCGTTGGCCGACCGGAAGACGACCGCGTTGCCCAGCTGCAGGTTCCACCGCAGCAACACCTGCGAGGCGGTCTTGCCGTATTCGGCGGCGACCGAATTCACCGTCGGGTTGTCGTTCAGCTTGCCCAGCGCCAGCGGCGTGTAGGACTGGGTGAGCACGTTGTGCTCGGCGTTGGTCTTGCGCAGCGCTTCCTGGTTGAGCAGCGGGTGCAGCTCGATCTGGTTGATCGCCGGGGTGACGAACGTGAGATCGATGACCGTCGTCAGGTGCTCATCGGTGAAGTTGGAAACGCCGATGGAGCGGGCCTGACCCTCCGCGCGGGACTGGATCATGCCGCCGAACGAGTTCACATAGGTCCCCAGGGCCGGGGCCGGCCAGTGGATCAGGTACAGGTCGACGTAATCCAGGCCGAGGCGCTCCAGGCTGGCGTTGCACGCCTCCATCGCCCCCTTGAAACCCTGGTCGGAAGTGGCCAGCTTGGTGGTGACGAACAGCTCGGCGCGGGGAATCCCGGAGGCGGCGATGGCGCGACCGACGGCGGCCTCATTGCCGTAGGCCGCCGCGGTGTCGATCAGCCGGCAGCCGACTTCGAGCGCCGCCGACACCGCGCGCTCGGTCTCCTCATCCGACAGTTCCGCGACGCCCAGGCCGAGGGCCGGGATCGTGTTTTCGTCGTTGAGAGCAATGGAAGGTACGGCGGAGCCCGACTCGCCAGCCAATTCATTCACCTGCCTGTGAAATTGAAGGTTCGAGATTGTGCACCGAGCCGGATCCCGTCATCGAATTCGAGGCGCTGAGTTCGAATCGAACACGTCGAAGTCGCTCGCCACGATGAAGGCTCACCAACCTGGGGACCACGATATTACCGAGCCGGTAAGCGCAACTAAGCGCGCGGGCCTTTGGTTCGCCCGGGTGCGGTCACTCCGACGATCGATATCGCACAGTTTGGATACCACGTGCAGGGCACGCCGGTACGGCTGCAGTAGCGTGGGTCACGCCGCACTGCCAGGTGTTCGGTGGCCGCAGGGGCAGGCAACGCTCCGAGGCGGCGGGGACCGAATCACCGTTTGCCGGCCAGCGTCAGCACGTGTTGTTTAAGGGGGTTGCCCATGACCAGGCCACTGTCAGGCGCACCGGAACTGGAAGCCGACCGCGCCTCGGTGTCGCTGGCCAGTCGCATCCAGGGCGCCGTCACCAGCGCCGGGGCCAAGGTCATCCCGTGGATCCCGACCGCCATCAGACGAGGGCTGGTCCGCGGCCGCTCGGTCATCATCGACGGCAACACGCTGGATCCGACGTTGCAACTGATGCTGTCCGGACTGCGCGCCGTCGGCATCGACGGGCTGGTCGTCGACGACGACCCGCAGGCGTCGCGCGCTCAGATGCGCGAGTCGACCGTCGGGTTCCCCGGTCCGCAGATCCACGTCGACGTGGACGAGCTGTCGCTGCCGGGCCCGGCCGGCGACATCCCGGCCCGGCACTACCGCCCGGCCGGCGGCGAGGCGGCACCGCTGCTGGTCTTCTACCACGGCGGTGGCTGGTCGATCGGAGATCTGGACACCCACGACGCCCTGTGCCGGCTGACCTGCCGTGACGCCGGTATCCACGTGCTGTCGATCGACTACCGGCTGGCCCCCGAGCACCCGGCGCCGGCCGCGATCGAGGATGCCTACGCGGCCTTCACCTGGGCCTACCAGCACGCCGGCGAGCTGGGCGCGGCGCCCGGACGGGTGGCGGTCGGCGGCGACAGTGCCGGCGGCAACCTCGCCGCCGTCGTCAGCCAGATAGCGCGCGACGAGGGCGCCCCGGCGCCGGTGCTGCAATGGCTGATCTATCCGCGCACCGATTTCACCGCGCAGACCCGGTCGCTGACCCTCTTCTCCCGCGGCTTCCTGCTGACCAAGCGGGACATCGACTGGTTCCAATCGCAGTATCTGCGACATTCGGATCTCGACCGCACCGATCCGCGGGTATCGCCAGCGCTGGCCGAATCGCTGACCGGACTGGCGCCCGCGCTGATCGCCGTCGCCGGCTTCGACCCGCTGCGAGACGAGGGCGAGAGCTACGCCGAGGCATTGCGGGCCGCCGGGGTCGCGGTGGATCTGCGGTACCTGGGTTCGTTGACCCATGGTTTCGCCAACCTGTTCCAGCTGGGCGGTGACAGCATGGTGGCGACCAGTGAACTGATTTCCGCCCTGCGCGCACACCTGAGCCGGGTCTGATTCCCTGAGCCGCCGACGCCGGTAATCTAGAGGCGCTTTGTCCGATCGCTTTGTCCGCAACCGGGCAGACCGACAACTCGTACCGAAAGATCAGGGAACCTGTGGCCGACAAACCCAAACGTCCCCCGCGATTCGACATGAAGTCGGCCTCCGGCGGTAAGTCGAGCCGGCTCGTCCAGATCGGCGGCACCGCTTTCGTGGTGATCTTCGCGGTCGCCCTCGTCTTCTACATCGTGACGTCGCACCACAACAAGACCGGTCCCACCGGCGCCGGCGATACCGTACGGGTGACGTCAAGCAAGCTGGTCACCCAGCCGGGCAGCAACAATCCCAAGGCCGTGGTGACGTTCTACGAGGATTTCCTGTGCCCGGCCTGCGGTAACTTCGAGCGCACCTTCGGCCCGACGGTGTCCCGGCTCATCGATCTGGGCGCCATCGCGGCCGACTACTCGATGGTGTCGATCCTGGACAGCTCGCGGAACCAGAACTATTCGTCGCGCGCGGGTGCCGCGGCCTTATGCGTCGCCGACGAGTCCCTGGACGCGTTCCGCCGCTTCCACTCCGCGCTGTTCAGCACCGACATTCAGCCGAGCGAGACCGGCAAGACTTTCCCGGACAACGCCCGGCTGATCGAGCTGGCCCGCGAGGCCGGTGCGGCGGGCAAGGTGCCGGACTGCATCAACAGCGGCAAGTACCTGTCCAAGGTCACCGGCGAAGCGGCGGCCGCGCATATCAACGCCACACCGACCATCAAGATCAACGGTGACGACTACGACCCGTCTACCCCCGACGCGCTGGTCAACAAGATCAAAGGGATCGTGGGCAACATTCCGGGCATCGACGGTGCCGTCGCGCCGGCCGCTATGTGACGGGTGCGGTGTCGACAGAAGCTGCCGATCTCACCGGCGACCTGACACCGGATTCGGCGTCGGCGGCGCCGGTGCCGGCGCTCAGCGCCTGGTGGATATTGATCGCCGGTCTGATCGGCTTGGGTGCGTCGATGACGCTGACGGTGGAAAAGATCGACATCCTGCTCAACCCGGCGTATGTGCCGTCCTGCAACATCAACCCGATCCTGTCCTGCGGTTCGGTGATGGTCACGCCGCAGGCGTCGCTGCTGGGCTTCCCCAACCCGCTGCTGGGGCTGGTGGCCTTCACCGTGGTGGTTGTCACCGGCCTGCTGGCATGTGCGAAAGTGGCTCTGCCCCAATGGTATTGGCTGGGTCTGACGGTCGGGCTGGTCGCCGGTGCGGTGTTCGTGCACTGGCTGATCTTCGAAAGCCTCTATCGCATCGGGGCGTTGTGCCCGTATTGCATGGTGGTGTGGGTGGTCACCATGTCGCTGCTGGTGGTGGTTTCCTCGATCGCTGTTCGCCCGGCGCTGCACGACCGGCACACCGGCCCGGCGTGGGTGCTTTTCCAATGGCGGTGGTCGATCGCCACACTCTGGTTCACCGCGGTGTTCCTGCTGATCATGGCGCGGTTCTGGGACTACTGGTCGACGCTGCTGTAGGTATCTGCAGGTGACCCGGATCATTGGCGGCGCGGCCGGAGGCCGTCGCATCGCGGTCCCGCCGCGAGGCACCCGGCCCACCACCGACCGGGTCCGCGAGTCGCTCTTCAACATCCTGACCGCGCGCCTGGAGTTGACCGGGCTCAGGGTGCTGGATCTCTATGCCGGTTCGGGCGCATTGGGTTTGGAGGCGCTCTCCCGCGGCGCCGTCGCCGCGCTCTTCGTGGAGGCGGACCCGCGCACCGGATCGGTCATCGCGCGCAACATTGAAGCCCTGGGGCTGCCCGGCGCGACGCTGCGCCGCGGAGCGGTGGCGACGGTGCTGGCGGCCGGGACCGCCACCGCGTTCGATCTGGTGCTGGCCGACCCGCCCTACGATGTCGACGCCGCCGAGGTCGAGGCCGTGCTGGCGGCGTTGGCCGCTAACGGCTGGGTGCACCGGGGCAGCGTCGCGGTGGTGGAGCGGGCGACCGGCGGCGCGCCGCTGAATTGGCCGGCCGGTTGGTCCGTGTGGCCGCAACGGGTTTACGGCGACACCCGTCTGGAGCTGGCCGAGCGTCAGTGACGTGGGCGTGTACCGTCGTTCGTCATGGCGCCGCTCCTCCGCATCGCTTCGCTTTGCATCGTCACGGCGCGCGTCATGACCGCCGCGGAATGGAGAGCACCGGTTGGCGTCGGAGCGCCCGCGTGACCGGCGCGGTGTGCCCCGGTTCGTTCGACCCGGTGACGTTGGGCCACATCGACGTCTTCGAGCGGGCGTCGGCTCAGTTCGACGAGGTGGTGGTGGCGATCCTGACCAACCCCGCCAAAAAGGGCATGTTCGATCTCGACGAGCGCATCGCGATGATCAACGAATCGACGACCCACCTGCCGAACCTGCGGGTGGAAGCCGGGCAGGGTCTGGTGGTCGACTTCGTCCGGTCGCGCGGGATGACCGCCATCGTCAAGGGGTTACGCACCGGCACGGATTTCGAATACGAGCTGCAGATGGCGCAGATGAACAAGCACGTCGCCGGCGTGGACACCTTTTTCGTCGCGACCGCCCCGCGCTATTCGTTCGTGTCGTCATCGCTGGCCAAAGAGGTCGCGATGCTCGGCGGTGACGTGTCGGAACTACTGCCCGAGCCGGTCAATCGTCGGCTGCGCGAAAGGCTTTCCGGCCCGTCCTGAGTTCCCCGCTGACGCCGGAGGCTACTCGGAGTACCTGGCCGCACAGTGGGTACCCGATGACTCCGTCGTGTATCGGTGGAAGGGAGACGGCCGGTGAAATACATTGCCCTCGAGGAAGCCTTCTCCCTCCCCGGTATTGCCGATCCGATGCCCCAATTGTCTTCGCGAGCAACGCCTTACGCTGAGGACTGGTTGCGCAAGCTTCCCGACTTCACCCAATATCGGCTGCCGGAGATGGACGCGGCCGGCATCGACATTCAGGTGTTGTCCCTGACCGTTCCGGGTCTGCAAACCGACATCGACGCCGACACCGCCAAGCAGAATGCCCGACGCGCCAACGACTACCTGGCGCAGGTGGTGGCCGATCACCCGAGCCGGTTCCGCGGTTTCGCCGCGCTGCCGCTGCAGGATCCCGGGGCGGCGGTCGCCGAACTGGAGCGCTGCGTGCGCGAGCTGGGGTTCTGCGGTGCGCTGGTCAATGACCACCTCGGCGGCCATTACCTCGACGAGCCGCTCTACGAGCCGGTGTGGGAGGCGCTCGAATCCCTTGGCGTGCCGCTGTATCTGCACCCCGGTGCGCCTCCGGCCGATCACTGGCACGTGCTGAGCGGTCATTCCGAGCTCTACGGCTCAATGTGGAGCTGGGCCGCCGAAGTGTCCGGGCATGCCTTGCGAATCCTGTGCAGCGGCATCTTCGACCGGCATCCCGCGGCGACACTCATCTTGGGGCACATGGGGGAATTTCTGCCCTACCAGCGCAGCCGCCTGGACTCGCGCTACGCCACCGTCAATCCCGACTACCGGCTGCAGCGCCCACCGTCGGCGTACCTGGGCAGCAATATCGTGTTCACCGCCAGCGGGGTCTTCTCTCCTGCGGCCTTGCTCGGCGCCGTCTTGGAAGTGGGTGCCGACGCCATCATGTTCTCCGTCGATTACCCCTATGAGTCCTCGCAGGAGGCAGTAGAGGGATTCGAGCGCGCCACGCTGAGCCCAAGTGATCGAGAAAAGATCGCGCACGGCAATGCAGAACGTATCTTGAAGATCTGATCCGGAGGAAGGGGTAGGTACGCGAGGTCGCCGACGTCGATAGGAGAACGGCAGCCATGACTGTAGAGAATCTGTTCGACGTACCAGAGGCCGCGGCCGATCTGGTCGCGCTGCTCGCCGACGAGGGAGTCGCGCACTTCTTCATCAACCCCGGCACCGATTCCGCGCCGATCCAGGAGGCGCTGGCCGCGGCGCGCGCGGCCGGCACGCCCAGCCCGCGGGCGGTGCTGTGCGTACACGAGAGCATCGCCCTGGCGGCGGCCATCGGCCACCACATGGCCAGCGGCCGCCCGCAGGCGGTCATGGTGCACGTCGACGCCGGAACACTGAACCTGGGCTGTCAGCTGCACAACGCGCAGCGCAACGGAACACCGGTGGTGATGTTCGCCGGGCGCACTCCCTACAGTTCGGCGCCGCAGGTGCGCGGCCATCGGGATACCTACATCCATTGGCAGCAGGAGCAACTCGACCAGCCGGCCGTGGTGCGCAACTACGCCAAGTGGCACATGGAGGTGCCCCGCGGACGCGAGCTGGCCCCGATCGTCCGCCGGGCGTTCCAGGTCGCCCAATCCTGCCCGTCCGGCCCCGCCTACGTCATGCTGCCGCGCGAAGCGCTGATGGAGCCCGGCGTCGGTGCGTTGCCGCGCAGGCTGCCACCGGCCGTCCCACCCGGCCCCGATCCGAGCGCGTTGGGACGCTTGGCGGGAATCCTGGTGGCGGGCAAGCGGGTTGTCATCGTCACGTCCAGGACCACCGCGGCCGACCCGGGAACCGCGACCGTGCTGGCCCGCATCGCCGAGCTGCTCGGCGCGCCGGTGATCGATCAGGGTGACCGCGCCAACATGCCGCTGGGGCATCCGCTGCACGTGGTGGGCGACGCCGCACCGCTGGAAAGCGCCGACACCGTGCTGCTGCTGGACTCCGAGGTGCCCTGGGTTCCCTCTCAGCTGGCCCCGCCCGCGGACGCCCGAGTGGTGCAGATCGACGAGGACCCGGTCAAACCGAGCATGCCGCTGTGGTCCTATCCCGTCGAAATCGCGTTGACCGCCGACACCCGCGTGGCGCTGGTGCTGCTCGAGCAGACCCTGTTGCGGCTGGCCACCGACGAGCTGCGGGCGAAGTGGGCCGCACGACGGCAGGCGGCCGAGGCCGAGACCGCGCAGGGCCACCGGGAAGCGATCCGCCGGGCCACCTCCGACGCACCGGCGGATGCCGCCGATGCGATGCTGGCCGCGCTGGGCCGGGCGCTACCCGACGACGCGGTGGTGGTCCAGGAGGCCGTGACCAACCGGCCCGCCGTGGCGCGGCAGGTGCGGCGAGCGCCCGGGCAGCTGTTCGACACGGGCGCACCGGCTTTGGGCTGGGCGCTGGGCGGCGCCTTCGGGGTTAAACTCGCCCGTCCGGAGGCGCCCGTCGTCGCCATATGCGGTGACGGTTCGTTCAACTTCGGTGTGCCCACCGCGGCGTTGTGGTCCGCACACCGTCATGGTGCGCCCTTCGTGACGGTGGTCTTGAACAACCAGTCGTATCTGGCCTCCAAGCTGCCGGTGATGGGGCTGTACCCGCACGGAGTTTCGGTGCGGGAGAACGACTTCCCCGAAACCCGGCTCACCCCGGACACCGACTACGCCGCGCTCGCCGCGGCCTGCGGCGGTAGCGGACGCAGCGTGCACACGGCGGCGGAGATGAGTGAAGCCGTCAGTTGGGCGCTCGGCGAGGCCGACCAAGGGCGCTGTGTGGTGCTGGACGTCCCGTTGCCGCAACCCTGAGGCCGGTCAGTGATGATGCTCGGATTCGCCGGCGGTAGGGGAGCCGCCCATCATGCGCACCATCGGCAGGCCCCCGGAAATGATGAAGCGGGCGACCAGGATGGCGGCGAGTACCAAGAACGCGATGTTGAGCCAGGTGGTGTAGTTCCAGGAGATCGACGCTTCTGTCACCGTCGCGTTGCGCTGCTCTGGAATGAGATGTGTTGTGCCGAAGATCAATTCGACCAGATATCCGGCGGCGACCATCGCGGCGTAGAAGGTGCCCAGCAGGGTCAGCATCATCCGGATGCCGTAGTACTTGCGGTAGATATTCAGGATCGGAAGGATCAACAGGTCGGCGTAGATGAACGCGATGACGCCGCCGAAGCTGATGCCCCCGTTCCACAACACCGCGGCCAGCGGGACATTGCCGATGGAGCACACGAAGGACACCATCGCCACGATGGGCCCCACGATCGGTCCCCATAGCGCCGAGAGGCCCGGGTGATCGGCCAAAAAGAATGTCTGCCAGAACCTTTCGGGCACCCAGGCCGCGACGGCACCCGCGATCAGCAAGCCCAGGACGAGGTCGCGCAGGATCGCCAGCCACTCCATCACGAACACGTGCGAGACCGAGGTGAAGCCTGCGGGGGAGGTCAGCCGTCGCCAGAACGGGCCGTCGCCCTGGATCGACATGTCCATGGCGGCATGGCCTTCCATCGATCCGGCGATTCCCCGCTCGGCCTGCTCACGGGCGGCGTCGACCAGCCGCGGCCGCACGAACAGCCGGAACAAGACGGCCAGCACCACGATCATGAGTGGGCCGCCGACGAATTCGGCGGCGGTGAATTGCCAGCCCATCAGCAGCGCCAGGATGATGCCCAACTCCACCACCAGGTTGGTGGATCCGATTTCGAACGCCATCGCGGCGGTGAAGTTCGCGCCCTTGCGAAACAGCGATCGTGCCAACGCCACCGCGGCATACGAGCACGACGAGGACGCCGCTCCCAGCCCGGCCGCGACCGCCAGGGTGCGCGGGCGGTCGTCACCCATCAGCGCCACGATCGTCGAACGCCGCACGACGGCCTGCACCACCGCCGAGAGCGCGAAGCCCAGGATCAGCGCCCACAGGATTTCCCACGTCATCGACCCGGCGAGCGTCAAGGCGTGTCCGACCGCTGATAGCACCGGCACCGTGTCCTCCCTGCGGTAAACCAGTCGTTGCAAGCGCGGCGTGCGCCCGCCGGTGAGTATACCCCTCGGGGGTATAGGGGACGGGCGGGCCGCCGGTGCGGATAGTGCCCCGGCCGTCCGCCACCTAGAATCGCTGGCAAATAGCCGGTCCCCGGGACTTCGACGCAAACCCGGGGCGCCTGCGCCCATCCGCTTCGACGGGGCCCCGGCGAAGAATATGGACGAACCACCTCACGCGGCCGTCGCGGCCGCGTCCAACAGCGTGAACGGGCGCTTCCTGATGACACTCACCGCCAACCGCCAGGCCGGCTACGCCGCGCCGGGGCGTTTGAGGCACCCCGGACGGGCAAATACCCGACACACCGGCGTCGCCACCGCAGTCACAGGGACATCACCAGGCACACTAGTAACAACAGGATCTTTGCAGACGCCAGGAGGGTATGGCCGTGTATCGAGTCTTTGAGGCGCTGGACGAACTCAGCGCCATCGTGGAAGAAGCCCGTGGCGTTCCAATGACGGCCGGCTGCGTGGTGCCTCGCGGCGACGTGCTGGAGCTGATCGACGACATCAAGGATGCGATCCCGGGCGAATTGGACGACGCCCAGGACGTCCTGGATGCGCGCGACTCCATGCTGCAGGACGCCAAGACGCACTCCGAGTCGATGGTGTCCTCGGCGACCACCGAGTCGGAGTCGATGCTCAACCACGCACGCGCGGAGGCCGACCGGCTGCTGTCCGACGCCAAGGCGCAGGCCGACCGGATGGTCAGCGAAGCGCGCCAGCACAGCGAGCGGATGGTCGGCGAGGCCCGCGAAGAGTCGATGCGCATCGCCACCGCGGCCAAGCGCGAGTACGAGGCCAGTGTCAGCCGCGCCCAGGCCGAGGCCGACCGGCTGCTGGAGAACGGCAACATCTCCTACGAGAAGGCCGTCCAGGAGGGCATCAAGGAGCAGCAGCGCCTGGTCTCGCAGAACAGCGTGGTGGAGGCGGCAAACGCCGAGGCCACCCGGCTCATCGACTCGGCGCACGCCGAGGCCGACCGGCTGCGCGGCGAGTGCGACATCTACGTCGACAACAAGCTGGCCGAGTTCGAGGAGTTCCTCAACGGCACCCTGCGGTCGGTGGGGCGCGGTCGCCACCAACTGCGGACGGCGGCCGGAACCCACGACTACGCGGTGCGCTAACCAGCCCGTCGCGGCCGTCAGCCGGGCGGGCGCGCCCTGGAATTGTGCGGTCGGCGCCGTAGGATTTCCGATATGACGCGGCAGCACACCACACCATCGACCCGGTCGCGCCTGGCCGCACCGATGGTGTTCGACATCACCCGGCTCGGACGCCGGCCCGGGGCCATGGTGACCCTGCGGAAAACGGTGCCCAGCCCGTCGCGCATCGGGCTGGACATGATCGCGATCGAGGCGGACGCCCCGCTGGAGCTGGACCTACAGATTCAATCGGTGTCCGAGGGCGTCCTGGTGACCGGGACGGTCACCGCGCCCACCGCCGGCGAATGTTCCCGCTGCCTGACCAAGCTCGACGGACAGGTGCAGGTGCACCTCACCGAGCTGTTCGCCTATCCGGACAGCACGACCGAGGCGACCACCGAGGAAGACGAGGTGGGCCACATCGTCGACGACACCATCGACCTCGAGCAGTCCATCGTCGACGCGGTGGGGCTGGAACTTCCGTTCTCGCCGGTCTGCACCCCGGACTGCCCGGGGCTGTGCCCCGAATGCGGTGTTTCGCTGGCCGCCGAGCCCGGCCATCAGCACGATCGCATCGATCCGCGGTGGGCCAAGCTGGCGGGCATGTTCCCCGCCGAGGCGGACGAGTCGCGGGGCGAGCGGTGAGCTCACGGCAGGCGCTGCTCGACGCCCTCGGGGTTGAGCTGCCCGAGGAACTGCTGTCCCTGGCCCTGACGCACCGCAGCTACGCCTACGAACACGGCGGCCTGCCGACCAACGAACGCCTGGAATTTCTGGGCGACGCGGTGCTTGGCCTGACCATCACCGACGAGCTGTACCACCGCCATCCCGACCGCACCGAGGGCGACCTGGCCAAACTGCGGGCCAGCGTGGTCAACACCCAGGCGCTGGCCGACGTCGCGCGCAAGCTGTGCGACGGGGGCCTGGGCGTCCATCTGCTGCTGGGGCGCGGCGAAGCGAACACCGGCGGCGCCGACAAATCGAGCATCCTGGCCGACGGCATGGAATCGCTGCTGGGCGCGATCTACCTCGATCGCGGCATCGACGTTGCGCGTGAGGTGATTCTGCGGTTGTTCGGCCCGCTGCTGGATGCCGCGCCCACGCTGGGGGCCGGGCTGGACTGGAAAACCAGCCTGCAGGAACTGACCGCGGCCCGCGGCATGGGCGCGCCGTCCTACGTCGTCACCTCCACCGGTCCCGACCACGACAAGGAATTCACCGCGGTCGTCGTCGTGGCGGAAACCGAATACGGCACGGGTGTCGGCCGCTCCAAGAAGGAGGCCGAGCAGAAGGCCGCTGCGGCGACGTGGAAGACGCTCGAGGTGCTGGATACCGCGGGGACGACGTCCAACTAGATGGTGTCGGTATAGATGCCCGAACTGCCCGAAGTCGAGGTGGTGCGCCGCGGCCTGCACGCCCACGTTGTCGGCAAGACGATCACGGCCGTCCGGGTGCATCACCCGCGCGCGGTGCGGCGGCACGAAGCGGGACCCGCGGACCTCACCGCCCGGCTGCTGAATGCGCGCATCACCGGCACCGATCGGCGCGGCAAGTACCTGTGGCTGCTGCTCGACACCGAACATGTTGGGCAGCAATCGGATACGGCGCTGGTGGTCCACCTCGGCATGAGCGGGCAGATGCTGCTGGGTGCGGTGCCGCGCGCCGAGCACGTCCGGATCTCCGCGCTGCTCGACGACGGGACGGTGCTGAGCTTCGCCGACCAGCGCACCTTCGGCGGGTGGATGCTCGCCGATCTGGTCGAGGTGGACGGCAGCGTGCTGCCGCAGCCCGTCGCGCATCTGGCGCGAGACCCGCTGGACCCCCGGTTTGATGCGGAGGCGGTGGTAAAAGTCTTGCGTCGCAAGCATTCCGAAATCAAGCGGCAGCTTCTCGACCAGCAGGTGGTGTCCGGCATCGGCAACATCTACGCCGACGAGGCGCTGTGGCGGGCGAAGCTGAACGGCGCCCGGATCGCCGACACGCTGAGCCGCAAACAGTTGACCGCCGTGCTGGACGCGGCCGCCGAGGTGATGCGCGACGCGCTGGCCGAAGGCGGGACCTCGTTCGATTCGCTCTATGTCAATGTCAACGGCGAATCCGGCTACTTCGACCGATCGCTGGACGCCTACGGCCGCGAGGGCAAAGCCTGCCGCCGCTGCGGAGCGGTGATGCGCCGGGAGAAGTTCATGAACCGGTCTTCGTTCTACTGCCCGAAATGTCAACCGCGGCCGCGGGGTTGAGTGTGCATGCACGGCTTTCAGTGTGCGTCCGCGGTGGCGACACGGGCGGGCGACTTCAAGCGGTCGTTGCAACAGGTGGATTTTTTGACAGTAGTTCGTTGAGTGCTTCGGCTGGTGTTTTCCAGTCCAATGTTTGGCGGGGTCGGCCGTTGAGTTCGGCGGCGACGTTGTCGAGGATGCCCGGGCCGTGCAGGGACAGGTCGGTGCCTTTGGGGAAGTACTGGCGCAGCAGGCCGTTAGTGTTTTCGTTGCTGCCGCGTTGCCAGGGAGAGTGCGGGTCGCAGAAGTAGATGTCGATGTCGGTGGCTTTGGCGATGGCGATGTGGTTGGCCATTTCGCTGCCCTGATCCCAGGTCAACGAGCGGCGCAGGTGCTCGGGCAGTTCCGTCATCTTTTCGACTATGGCGTTCTGCACGGCCAGGGCGCCGTGGTTGTCGGGCAGATACAGCAGCATCACAAACCGGGTGGAACGTTCCACGAGAGTGCCGATCGCCGAGCCGGATTCGGTGCTGCCCAGGATCAAGTCGCCTTCCCAGTGCCCGGGCACGGCGCGGTCGGCGACCTCGGGTGGGCGCTGGCTGATGTTGACCATGCCTGGGATGCGGCCACGGCGAGTGCCGGGCTGATGCTGGGGGCGGCGCAGTGCGCGTTTGGTGCGCAGGCACTGGTGTAACTCGCGGCGCAGCGCACCCCGCCCCTGTACGTAGATCGCCTGATAGATCGCCTCGTGTGACACCCACATCTCCGGATCGTCGGGAAAGTCACACCGCAACCGCCGCGCGATCTGCTGCGGGCTGTGGCGCAACCGCAATCGAGTCTGCACCTCCCGGCGCAACCGGACATCTGTACCGAGCTTGCCGGGTTTGGGCCGACGCGCCCGCTGCCCGGCCAACCGCTCAGCGGCCAGCGCGTCGTAGTGCACCGTGGCCGTGGTGCCGCTTTGGCGGGCCCCGAAGCGCTGCTTGCGCCGATACCCCGACTTGCGACCGTCATAGCGGTTGCGCACGGTACGGTCCAGCTCCCGCTTGATCGTCGACGCCGCCCGACCCAACCGCCGGCCGATCGAACGCAACGACTCGTTGCGGCCCACGCCGACCTGGATCTCCACTCGCTCACGCTGGGTTAGCCGTGGCCTGGGCCCCGCAGTGACTCGTTTGCTCAATCGTGGCTTCACACCTCCACGTTGAGCGACCCAACAACACCCGGCGTGCTCCGACACGCCCACGACCGCAGCGGCTTCAGCAACACTGACACCAGCGCGAACCTGATCCCAAAACGCAGAAACCGTCGACGGCGGATACAAACGAGATCCCACAACACTCCTCACACAGACGATGTGTTGCATCGATCCCTGGAAACCGCCGCGGGACGCGCCGCCCAGAATGCACATTCGCGAGTGGCGATGAGCGTCGTCGACTCAATCGAAGATGTCGCGCCGCAGCGTCCCCGTCGGCAGCGCCGGGTCGACGAACCACTCGTGGCTGAACAGCGCACCGAACACCTGGGGCGGCAACCGCAGCAGTACCCCGAACACCCGCGCGGCCAGGCCCGAAACGCCGATCTGCGAGCGGTGCGCGGCGAATGCGTCTCGCTTCTGCCGGGCGAAGCGAAAGACGTTGACCCGATGGGTGATTGTCGCGCGCGGCGCGTACGCGCCGCGGACGATGTCGCGCTCGTACGGTCCCGGCAGCCGCAACAGGTGCGCGACATCGCTGACGCGGAGCAGCATTTCGCGCGGCATCGTCACCTCGAGTACCCGCGGAGTGCCGGCGAGTTCGGCGGCCCGCTTGCCGACGTGGTGCACCTGGACGTGGTCGCGATGGCCGTAGCCGCCGTTGGGCTGGTAGCTGAGCAGCAGGTCGGCGTGTTCGTCGCGCAGGATGCGGGCCAGCCGGCCGGCCGCCTCGTCGAGATCCGCCCGGCCGAATCGGGTGCGGCCCGGCGGATCCGGATAGAACAGCGGACCGTAGCCGCTGTCGGCGTACCCGAGGCACTCCACCCGGTGTGCACCGAGAATCTGCGCACTCGAACGTAATTCGTCGAGTCGGTAGTTGTCGTCCTCGTTGTGGATGCGCCCGTCGGTTGCGGTGACCACGACCACCCGGTGCCCGGCCGCGGCCGCCCGCGCCAGGGTGCCGCCGGTGAGCACGACCTCGTCGTCCGGGTGGGCGTGGAATGCGACCACGGTGGCCATGTAATGCAGTATGCCGTGCGGGAAAAGTTCGGGCGCCCGGTAGAAATAAGCCATGGCCGAACTATGGGTGGAACGCACCGGGACTCGCCGCTACACCGGGCGCAGCTCACGTGGCGCACAGGTGCTGGTCGGTTCCGAGGACGTCGACGGCGTGTTCACGCCCGGTGAGCTGCTCAAGATCGCGCTCGCGGCGTGCAGTGGAATGTCCAGCGACCTGCCGCTGGCCCGTCGGCTGGGCGACGACTACCGGGCGGTCATCAGGGTCTCCGGCGCCGCCGACCGCGAGCAGGAGCGCTATCCGCTGCTCGAGGAGACTCTGGAGCTGGACCTGTCGGGCCTGGCCGACGACGAGAAGGAGCGGCTGCTGGTGGTGGTCAACCGGGCCGTCGACCAGGTCTGCACCGTCGGGCGCACGCTCAAGTCGGGTACCACCGTGAACTTCGCCGTCAGCTCGGAGGCGAACAATGTCGGAGCCTGAGGTCCGGCTCACCGCCTGGGTTTACGGCCAGGTCCAGGGCGTGGGTTTTCGCTGGTGGACGCGGTGCCGGGCGCTGGAGCTGGGCCTCACCGGTTATGCGGCCAACCAGCCCGACGGCCGGGTGCTGGTGGTCGCCCAGGGGCCACGGCCGGCCTGCGAGAAACTGCTGCACCTGTTGGAAGGTGGCACGGCGTGGCCGTCGCGGCCCGGGCACGTCGACAAGGTTGTCGCCGAGTGGTCGGAGCCGCAGGAGCGGTTCGAGGGTTTCGTCGAGCGTTGAGCGGCGCGGGCGCAACGGGCTAGCGCGTTTCCCAGGGCCACATCCATCTTCTCTGCGTGGCTGATGTGGCCATTGTGACCAGTGCGCTTACCGCTTCGAACGCGGTCGGATTTCGGCCGAACCGACACCCCTCGGTGCCGCCGTCCGCGGCGATTTCAGCGGTAGTCTGGCTCGCCGTGTACCTCAAGAGTCTGACGCTGAAGGGCTTCAAGTCCTTCGCCTCGCCGACGACTCTGCGCTTCGAACCTGGCATCACCGCCGTCGTCGGGCCCAACGGCTCGGGCAAATCCAACGTCGTCGACGCGCTGGCGTGGGTGATGGGGGAGCAGGGGGCAAAGACGCTGCGCGGCGGAAAGATGGAAGACGTCATCTTTGCCGGGACCTCGTCGCGGGCCCCGCTGGGCCGTGCCGAAGTCACGGTCACCATCGACAACTCCGACAACGCGCTGCCCATCGAGTACTCCGAGGTGTCCATCACCCGGCGGATGTTCCGCGACGGCGCCAGCGAATACGAAATCAACGGCAGCGGTTGCCGTTTGATGGACGTTCAAGAGCTGCTGAGCGACTCGGGGATCGGCCGGGAGATGCACGTCATCGTCGGGCAGGGCAAGCTCGACGAGATCCTGCAATCGCGGCCCGAGGACCGTCGCGCGTTCATCGAAGAGGCCGCCGGCGTGCTCAAGCACCGCAAGCGCAAGGAGAAGGCCCTCCGCAAACTCGACGCGATGTCGGCGAACCTGGCCCGGCTCACCGACCTGACCACCGAACTGCGCCGCCAGCTCAAACCGCTGGGCCGGCAGGCCGAGGTGGCCCGTCGGGCCCAGACCATCCAGGCCGATCTGCGCGACGCCCGACTGCGGCTGGCCGCCGACGACCTGGTCAACCGCCACGGCGAGCGCGAGGCCATCTTCGAGGCCGAGGCCGCCATGCGCCGCGACCACGAGCAGGCCTCTTCGCGGCTGGCGGTGGCGTCCGAGGAGTTGACCGCCCACGAAACGGCGGTCGCCGAGCTCTCCGGCCGGGCCGAGTCGGTGCAGCACACCTGGTTCGCGCTGTCCGCCCTGGCCGAACGGGTCGCCGCGACCGTGCGCATCGCCAGCGAGCGGGCGCAGCACCTCGATGTGGAGCCGGTTGCCCCCAGCGACACCGACCCCGAAGCGCTGGAAGCCGAGGCCGAGCAGGTCGCGGTCGCCGAGCGGCAGCTGCTCGCCGAACTGGCCGGCGCGCGCACCCGGCTGGATGGCGCCCGGGCCGAATTGGCCGAGCGCGAGCGCGAGGCCGCCGAGGCCGACCGGGCCCACATGGCGGCCGTGCGCGCGGAGGCGGACCGCCGGGAAGGCCTGGCGCGGTTGGCCGGTCAGGTGGAGACGATGCGGGCACGCGTCGAATCGATCGATGACAGCGTGGCGCGCCTGTCCGAACGCATCGAACAGGCCGCCGCTCGCGCGCAGCAGGCCAAGGTGGAATTCGAGACGGTCCAGGGCCGGGTCGGTGAACTCGATCAGGGCGAGGTCGGTCTCGACGAACACCACGAGCGCACCGTCGCCGCGCTCCGGCTGGCCGACGAGCGGGTGGCCGAGCTGCAGTCCGCCGAGCGGGACGCCGAACGCCAGGTGGCCTCGCTGCGGGCCCGCATCGACGCGCTCGCGATCGGGCTGGAGCGCAAGGACGGCGCCGCGTGGCTCTCCCAAAACCATAGTGGCCCAGGGATTTTGGGTCCTATGGCCAAGCTGGTCAAGGTTCGCTCCGGCTACGAGGCGGCGCTGGCCGCGGTGCTCGGTTCGGCGGCTGATGCGCTGGCCGCCGAAAGCTTCGGCGCGGCCCGCGCGGCCGTCGCCGCGCTCAAGGAGGCCGACGGTGGCCGCGCCGCGCTGGTACTGGGCGACTGGCCCGCCGGGCCGCACACTGCGCAGGCCGCCCCGGCGGGCGCGCTGTGGGCGCTCGACCTGATCGAGGCGCCCGCACGGCTGCGCGGTGCGATCACGGCCATGCTCGCCGGCGTCGCGGTGGTCGACGACCTGGACCAGGCGCTCGGCCTGGTGGCGGCGCACCCCCAGCTGCGCGCCGTCACGCTCGACGGTGACCTGGTGGGCGCCGGCTGGGTGAGCGGCGGCTCGGACCGCAAGCTGTCCACGCTCGAGGTGACCTCGGAGATCGACAAGGCCGGCGACGAGCTGACCGCCGCGGAGGAGCGGGTGGCCCAGCTGAGCGCGGCGCTGTCCGGTGCGCTGGCCGAGCAGGCCGCCCGCCAGGACTCGGCCGAGCAGGCGCTGGCCGCGCTCAATGAGTCCGACAGCGAGATCTCGGGGATGTACGAGCAGCTGGGCCGGCTCGGCCAGGAGGCCCGGACGTCCGAAGACGAGTGGACCAGGCTGCTGCGGCAACGCGAGGAGCTGGAAGCGGGACGCACCCAGACCGTCGCCGAAGTCACCGAACTGGAGACCCGGCTGCGCAACGCCCAGGAGACCCAGCAGACGCCGACGGAAGAACCCGTGAACCGTCAGCAGATCGCCGCCGCCACCGAAACCGCCCGCAGCGTGGAGGTGGAGGCCCGGCTGGCGGTGCGGACCGCCGAGGAGCGCGCGAATGCCGTTCGCGGGCGGGCGGATTCGTTGCGCCGGGCGGCCGCGGCTGAACGCGACGCCCGGTTGCGGGCCCAGCAGGCCCGGGAGGCTCGGCTGCGGGCGGCCGCGGTGGCGGCGGCGGTTGCCGACTCCGGGCGGCTGCTGGCACAGCGGCTGAGCGCAGTCGTCGACGCCGCCTCCAGGATCCGCGACGCCCTGGCCGCCGAACGCCAGCAGCGGGCGACCGCGATGGCCGCGGTGCGCGACGAGGTGAACGCGCTGAGCGCCCGGGTGGCCGCCCTGACCGACTCGCTGCACCGCGACGAGGTGGCCAACGCCCAGGCGGCGATGCGGATCGAGCAGCTCGAGCAGATGGTGCTCGAGCAGTTCGGCATGGCTCCGGCCGACCTGATCGCCGAGTACGGCCCGGACAATCAGCTGCCGCCGTCTGACCTGGAGATGGCCGAATACGAGCAGGCCAAGGAGCGCGGCGAACAGGTCTTCGCGCCCGCGCCGATTCCCTATGACCGTCCCACCCAGGAGCGGCGGGCCAAGCGCGCCGAGCGCGAGCTGGCCGAACTGGGCAGGGTTAACCCGCTGGCGCTGGAGGAGTTCGCCGCGCTCGAGGAGCGCTACAACTTTTTGTCCACCCAGCTCGAGGACGTCAAGGCCGCCCGCAAGGACCTGCTCGGGGTGGTCGACGAGGTCGACGCCCGCATCCTGCAGGTGTTCAGCGAGGCCTACACCGACGTCGAACGCGAGTTCACCGAGGTCTTCACGGTGTTGTTCCCCGGCGGTGAGGGCCGGCTGCGGCTGACCAACCCCGACGACATGCTCACCACCGGCATCGAGGTCGAGGCCCGCCCGCCGGGCAAGAAGGTCACCCGCCTGTCGCTGCTGTCCGGCGGCGAGAAGGCGCTGACGGCGGTGGCGATGCTGGTGGCCATCTTCCGGGCCCGGCCGTCGCCGTTCTACATCATGGACGAGGTCGAAGCCGCCCTCGACGACACCAACCTGCGCCGGCTGATCTCGCTGTTCGAGCTGCTGCGGGCGCGCTCGCAGCTGATCATCATCACCCACCAGAAGCCGACGATGGAGGTCGCGGACGCGCTCTACGGCGTGACCATGCAGGGCGACGGCATCACCGCCGTCATCTCCCAGCGGATGCGTGGCCAGCAGGTGGACCAGCTCGTCGCCAGCTCGTCCTTGCGCCGGTCGCGAGCGCGGCGTAGCCGGGCGAGGCGGGCCGGCGCCGTCGACTAGCGCCGGTCGCGAGGGCGGCGTAGCCGGGCGAAGCGGGCCGGCGCCGTGCGACTAGCGCCGGTCGCGAGCGCGGCGTAGCCGGGCGAAGCGGGGCGGCCACGCTGTCCCTGGAACAATGTCAGGGTGTCCCAAGGTGTTTGGATCGCCCTCGCGGTCGTCGCTGCCCTGATCGTCATCATCGCGCTGGTCCTGGGCCTGCTGCGGTACCGGCGGCGCCGGATCAGCTTCTCGACCCGGGCCGAGCCCGGCGCGATCGACCGTTCCGGCGGCTACACCGCCTCCTCGGGCATCACCTTCAGCCAGACCACCACAGCCGACCGGCTCGACACCACCGGGCTGCCCGCGGTAGGCGACGACGCGGCCATTCCGCGCGACGCGCCGCGACGCAGCATTTCCGAGGTCGAACTCCCCGAACCCGCCCCCCAGCCCGAGGCCCCGGCGCCCCCGCCCCCAGTAGATGTTCAGCCCCCGCCCCCAGCAGACGTTCAACCCCCGCCCCCAGTAGACGTTCAGCCCCCGCAAGCCGCGGCCCCCGAGGCCCCGGCGGCCCCCGAGATCGAGGAGATCGCGCCCGCCGAGGGCCGGCTGGAGCGGCTGCGCGGCCGACTGGCCAGGTCGCAGAACGCGCTCGGGCGCAGCGTGCTCGGCCTGATCGGCGGCGGCGACCTGGACGAGGAGGCCTGGCAGGACGTGGAGGACACGTTGCTGATCGCCGACCTGGGCCCGGTGGTCGCCGAATCGGTGATCGCCGAGTTGCGCACCCGACTGGCCAGCAGCGACGTGCGCACCGAGGCCGACGCGAAGGCCGTGCTGCGTGACGTGCTGATCAAGGAGCTGCAGCCCGGCATGGACCGGTCGATCCGGGCGCTGCCGCACGCCGACCATCCCTCGGTCCTGCTGATCGTCGGCGTGAACGGCACCGGCAAGACCACAACTGTCGGCAAGCTGGCCCGAGTCCTGGTCGCCGACGGGCGGCGGGTGGTGCTGGGCGCCGCCGACACGTTCCGCGCCGCGGCGGCCGATCAGCTGCAGACCTGGGCGTCGCGGGTGGGGGCGGAAGTGGTGCGCGGGGCCGAAGGCGCCGACCCGGCCTCGGTGGCGTTCGACGCCGTCGACAAGGGCATCGCCGCGGGCGCGGACGTGGTGCTCATCGACACCGCGGGCCGGCTGCACACCAAAGTCGGGCTGATGGACGAGCTCGACAAAGTTAAACGGGTCGTAACACGGCGGGCCGCGGTCGACGAGGTGTTGCTGGTGCTCGACGCCACCATCGGGCAGAACGGGCTGGCCCAAGCCAGGGTGTTCGCCGAGGTGGTCGAGATCACCGGCGCGGTGCTGACGAAACTGGACGGAACGGCGAAGGGCGGCATCGTCTTTCGGGTCCAGCAGGAGCTAGGCGTGCCGGTCAAGCTCGTCGGGCTGGGGGAGGGCCCCGACGACCTCGCGCCGTTCGAACCGGCCGCTTTCGTCGACGCGCTGCTCGGCTGAAACTCCTTACACGGCGAGCGGGACGTTAATCCCGCCGAAACACGGCGGCACCATCGCCGAAACAACCATCTCGCAATGTTTTCGAACAGGTCATCAGGCGAGTGTCTGGTGGCCAGTTGGTGGGCCGACCGGAGGAGATTGCGAGTGACATACCCGATAATGGGCCAGCCCAATACCGGCGATACCGCCTGGATGTTGGCCAGTTCCGCACTGGTGCTGTTGATGACGCCGGGCCTGGCGTTTTTCTACGGCGGTATGGTGCGCGCCCGAAGCGTGCTGAACATGCTCATGATGAGCATCAGCGCCATGGGCGTGGTCACCGTGCTGTGGGTGCTCTACGGCTATTCGATCGCGTTCGGTGACGACGCCGGCGGCGGCGTCGTCGGCAAGCCGAGCTCGTTTTGGGGCCTGAAGGGCCTCATCGGCGTCAACGCGGTGGCCGCCGATCCAAGCAAAGGCGTTGCGGCAACGGATATCCCGCTGGCGGGCACCCTGCCTGCCACCGTATTCGTGGCGTTCCAGCTGATGTTCGCGATCATCACCGTCGCCCTGATCTCCGGCGCGGTGTCGGATCGGCTGAAGTTCGGCGCCTGGCTGGTGTTCGCCGCTCTGTGGGCCACGTTCGTCTACTTCCCGGTCGCCCACTGGGTTTTCGCGTTCGACGGCTTCGCCTCCGAGAAGGGCGGCTGGATCGCCAACAAGCTGCACGCGATCGACTTCGCCGGCGGGACCGCGGTGCACATCAATTCCGGTGTGGCGGGCCTGATGCTGGCGATCGTGCTGGGCAAGCGCCGCGGCTGGCCGACCACGTTGTTCCGGCCGCACAACCTGCCGTTCGTGATGCTGGGCGCCGGACTGCTGTGGTTCGGTTGGTACGGGTTCAACGCCGGATCGGCCACCAGCTCCAACGGTGTCGCCGGATCGACCTTCATGACCACCACGGTCGCGACGGCCACCGCGATGCTGGGCTGGATGCTCACCGAGCGCATCCGCGACGGTAAGGCGACGACGCTGGGCGCGGCGTCCGGCATCGTCGCGGGCCTGGTCGCCATCACGCCGTCGTGCTCGTCCGTCAACGTGCTGGGCGCGCTGGTGGTGGGCCTGGTGGCCGGCGTGGTGTGCGCGCTGGCGGTCGGCCTGAAATTCAGGTTGGGCTTCGACGACTCACTCGACGTGGTCGGGGTGCACCTGGTCGGCGGTCTGGCCGGCACCCTGCTGGTGGGCCTGCTTGCCGCGCCGGAGAGCCCGGCCATCAACGGCGTCACCGGCGTATCCAAGGGATTGTTCTACGGCGGCGGCTGGTCTCAGCTCGAGCGGCAGGCAGTCGGCGCGTTCAGCGTCCTCATCTACTCTGGGGTGGTTACGCTGATCCTGGCGTTGATCCTGAAGTACACCATCGGGCTTCGTCTCAACCCGGAGGCGGAAGCCGCGGGCATCGACGAGGCCGAACACGCCGAGAGTGGTTACGATTTCGCCGTGGCTACCGGTTCGGTCCTGCCGACCCGGGTCGCTGTGGCGGATACCCGCAACGGCCTGGAGGAGGAGCGAGTGGGCGACAAAGTGGAGGCAGAGCAGTCATGAAGCTGATCACCGCGATTGTAAAGCCGTTCACCCTCGATGACGTGAAGACCAGCCTCGAGGACGCCGGCGTCCTGGGAATGACGGTCAGCGAAATCCAGGGCTACGGACGGCAGAAGGGCCACACCGAGGTCTACCGGGGCGCCGAATACTCGGTCGACTTCGTGCCCAAGGTGCGCATCGAGGTCGTCGTCGACGACTCCATCGTCGACAAGGTGGTGGACAGCATCGTCCGGGCGGCGCGCACCGGCAAGATTGGTGACGGCAAGGTGTGGGTGAGTCCCGTGGAGACCATTGTGCGGGTGCGCACCGGCGAGCGCGGAACCGATGCGCTATGACATTCGCTGTCAATTGCTGATTCGACCGGGCGGGCCGGGGAGGGCATGACCCCGAGGGACCCCGACTTGCCCGGCCACCTAGCGGGGACAGAAAGCGCTTGCGGGGCAGTCGATTTGGCTGCCTCGCGGCGCCAACTGTTGTCTGAGGGCAGCAAGCTGCACGCCGCCGAGTTGCGGCACGCCTGGCTGGATCTGCACGAATCATGGTTGATGGCCAAGGCGGCCGAGATCGGGATCGCCGACGACAGCGGCTTCGCGATCGTCGGGATCGGCGGGTTGGGCCGCCACGAGCTGTTGCCATATTCCGATCTTGATCTGATGCTGTTGCACGACAACAAGTCCGACGACGTGCTGGGTAAGGTCGCCGATAGTTTGTGGTATCCGCTGTGGGACGCCAACGTTCGGCTCGACCACAGCGTGCGGACCGTCTCCGGGGCGCTCGGTGTCGCCAACACCGACATGATCGCGGCCCTCGGCATGCTCGACGCCCGCCACATCGCCGGTGATGCGCGACTGTCCGACGAACTGGTGGCCGGCGCACGACGCCAGTGGCGCACTGCAATTCGCTCCCGAATGAACGAGCTCGTCGAAATGACGCAGGCCCGCTGGGAACGATGTGGCCGCATCGCGCAGCGGGCCGAGCCGGACCTGAAATCGGGCCAAGGCGGACTTCGCGATGTGCAACTGCTCGACGCGCTGGGCGTGGCCCAGCTGATCGACCGACGCGGCATGGCCCGTCCGGAATCACCCGGGGGCTCCCTCGACGACGCCCACCTGACGCTGCTCGACGTGCGCACCGAGCTGCACCGGGTGTCGGGACGCGGACGTGACCAGCTGCAGGCCCAATACGCCGACGAGATCAGCGCCGCTCTGCACATCGGAGACCGGTTTGACTTGGCGCGCAAGCTATCCGACGCGGGGCGCACCATCGCCTACCACACCGAGACCGGCATCCGGACCGCCGAGAACGCGCTGCCGCGCCGCGGGGTGACGGCCCTGGTGCGACGGCCCAAGCGCCGTCCGCTGGACGAGGGCGTCGTCGAATATGCCGGAGAAATCGTGCTCGCCCGCGACGCCCGTCCGGACACCGACGCTGGTCTGGTGTTGCGCGTGGCTGCCGCATCGGCCGGTACCGGGCTGCCGATCGGCGCCGCCACGTTGAGCCGGCTGGCCGCCAGTGCACCGGAGATGCCGGTGCCGTGGCCGCGAGAGTCGTTGGACGACTTGCTCGTTGTGCTGTCCGCGGGACCGACTACGGTGGCGACGATCGAAGCGCTCGACCGCACCGGGCTGTGGGGCCGGCTGCTGCCGGAATGGGACGCCATCCGCGACCTGCCGCCGCGCGACGTCGCGCACAAATGGACAGTGGACCGGCACGTCATCGAGACGGCCGTCAACGCCGCGCCACTGGCCACCCGGGTGGCGCGACCCGACCTGCTGGCGCTCGGTGCGTTGCTGCACGACATCGGCAAAGGCCGCGGCGTCGACCACAGCGTGCTCGGCGCGGGTCTGGCACTGGAGATCGGCCCGAGGCTGGGCCTCCCGGTGGTCGAGGTCGAGCTGCTCGCTCAGTTGGTCCGCCACCACCTGCTGCTGCCGATGGTGGCCACCCGCAGCGACCTCAACGACCCCAAAACCATTGAGCGCGTGGTAAAGGCGCTGAGCGGCGACGCGCTGTTACTCGAAGTCCTGCACGCGCTGACCGAGGCGGATTCCAAATCGACCGGTCCCGGAGTGTGGAGCGAATGGAAGGCGTCCCTAATCGAGGACCTGGTCCGGCGCTGCCGGCTGGTGATGGCAGGGGAACCGCTACCCAAGGCCGAAATCGCTGCGCCGCAATACCTTTCGCTGGCCGACGATCGCAGCGTATATGTCGACATCAAGCCCAGCGGCGGTGAGCGCCTGAACGTGGTGATGGCCGCACCCGATCAGCGCGGTCTCGTGTCGAAGGCCGGGGCGGTGCTGGCGCTGAACTCGCTGCGCATCCACTCGGCGTCGGCCAGCACCCACGACAACTACGCGATCGTCGAGTTCGCGGTGTCGCCGCTGTTCGGTTCACCACCGGAAGCGGGCCTGTTGCGCCAGCAGTTCACCGGAGCGCTGGGCGGCGACGTCGACGTGCTGGCCACGCTGGAAAAGCGTGACAGCGACGCCGTCAGCGCGGCGACCAGCCGGGCCGGCGAAGTTCAGGTCGGGGTGCCCGTCACGCGGTCGACCGCCCCGCCCCGCATCCTGTGGGTGGATTCGGGTTCACCCGATCAGTTGATCGTCGAAGTCCGCGCCATGGATCGCCTCGGGCTGCTCGCGCTGCTCACCCGCGCGCTGGAACGGGCGGGCACCGACATCGTCTGGGCGAAGGTCAACACCTTCGGGTCGACGGCGGCCGATGTCTTCTGTGTGACGGTGTCGGCCGAAGCGGCCGAAGCGGCCGAGGCGGCCGGCGACGCCGAGCACGGCGCACGGGACGCGGTCGAGCAGAGTCTGCTTGCCGTATTGGGCGGCCCCGCGGTCGAGGTGCTCGAGGAGCCCATCGCCGACTAGGTCCGATGGCGGCGATCTGCTTCGCCCGGCTACGCCGCGCTCGCGATCGCCGCTAGGCCCGATGGCGCACAGCGGTCACGAATGCTCCGCGTTGAGCTGCCGCACCGCATCGATGCGCGCCCGCAGTTGTTCACGGCTGGCCGCGGCGATCGGGGGACCACCGCAGCGGCGGCGCAGCTCGTTGTGGATCCAGCCGTGTGGCTTGCCGGTGCGGTGATGGGCGATCGACACCAGGGTGTTCAGCTCGCGGCGCAGCTCCCGAAGCTGGCCGTGCACGGTGGCCGGCGGGGTGGCGACGGCCGACAGCGGCCCGCCTTCTTTCTGCAGTTGGGCCCGCTTCTGCAGCTGCTCGTCCTGACGCTGGTGCAGCAGCGCACGCATCTGCTCGGCGTCGAGCAGGCCCGGGATGCCTAGGTAGTCGGCCTCCTCGTCGCTGCCGGCCGGGGCGGCGGTGCCGAACGACGATCCGTCGAAGATGAGCTGATCGAGTTCGGCGTCGGCGCCCAGCGAGGTGAATCCCTTGTCGAGGTCGCCCTTCTCGTCCTGGGTCTTGGTGGCGGGATCGTCCTCCAGCGGGTCGCCCTCGGAGACGCGGTGCGGCTCGCCGAGCACGTGGTTGCGCTGCGCCTCCAGCTCGCTCGCCAGCTGCAGCAGGTTCGGCACCGAGGGCACGAAGATGCTCGCGATCTCACCCGGTCGGCGCGACCGGACGAACCGGCCGATGGCCTGTGCGAAGAACAGCGGCGTCGAGGCGCTGGTGGCGTAGATGCCCACCGACAGCCGCGGCACGTCGACACCTTCGGAGACCATGCGCACCGCGACCAGCCAGCGGCTGGTGCTCGCGGCGAATTCGCTGATCCGCGCCGACGATCCCGGGTCGTCAGAGAGCACCAGCGTCGGCGCCTCGCCGGTCAGCTTCGCCAGCAGGGTGGCGTAGGCGCGCGCGGCGGTCTGATCCGAGGCGATGATCATGCCGCCGGCATCGGGTATGTGCGTGCGTAGCTGGCGCAGCCGCAGATCCGCGGCGGTGATCACCGCGGGCATCCATTCGCCGGCCGGGTCCAGCGCCGTGCGCCACGCGCGCGCGGTCTGCTCGGCCGACAGCGGCTCGCCGAGGCGGGCCGCGTGCTCCTCGCCGGCGCTGTCACGCCACCGCGCCTCCCCGGAGTAGGCCAGGAAGACCACCGGCCGGACCACGCCGTCGGCGAGCGCGTCGGTGTACCCGTAGGTGTGGTCGGCCTGCGAGCGCCGTATCCCGTCGGGACCGGCCTCGTAGGTCACGAACGGGATGGGGCTGTCGTCGCTACGGAAAGGCGTCCCCGTCAGGGCGAGCCGGCGGGTCGCGTCGCCGAAGGCCTCGCGGATGGCGTCGCCCCATGTCTTGGCGTCGCCGCCGTGGTGGATCTCGTCGAAGATGACCAGCGTCTTGCGCTGCTCGGTGCGCACCCGATGCAACGTCGGGTGCGCGGCGACCTGCGCGTAGGTGACCATCACACCGTGATACTCCGGCGCGATCCGCGCGTTGCTGTTGGAGAACTTCGGGTCCAGGGCCAGGCCGTAGCGCTGCGCGGCCTGCGCCCACTGCACCTTCAGGTGCTCGGTGGGCACCACGACGGTGACGTGCTCGACGGCCCGCTGGCCGAGCAGTTCGGCCGCCACCCGCAGGGCAAAGGTCGTTTTCCCTGAGCCCGGGGTGGCCACCGCCAGGAAATCGCGCGGCTGGCCGGCGAGGTACTTGACCAGCGCCCTGCGCTGCCAGCCACGCAGCACGCCGGTGTCGCTGGGATCGCTGTCGGCCTGCGCCCGGATGCTGCTGAGCGGCACCGACACAGGCCCCCCGTTCATTGCTCGTCGACGCGGCCGACTCGATTGAGCCGCGGCTGTGAAATCTAGCACGCCAACGCTTTTCGGCGCAGTAATGACTCGACTGGCTATCGTGTCGGGCTGACCGTTTCGCGGGTCTGCAGCCATTCGTGGATGCGTCCGGCAACGTCGGCCCAGCCCGGTTCCAGCATCATGTTGTGGCCCATGGGGAAGAATTCCGGCTCGGTCCGGTAGGCGCGCGCCGTGTTGCGCACCTCGCGGACGCTGACGAAGCCGTCGTACTCGGCGCCCAGCACCAGGATCGGCGTGGTCACCCGCTTGGTCCTGACGCGGCGGACGATCGGGTCGGTCATGGCGGCGCGGACACTCTCGGCCCCGGCGCGTTGCCGGCAGGATTCCACCACGTCCTCGGGCGTATCGGAGCAGAACAGATACTCGCGGGCCAGCGCCGGGGTGGCGAGGAATCTCAGCAGCGTGGGATCGCTCCACGACTCCACCGTCATCGACGGTCGGCGGCGCCACACCCGCAACGCCATCGTGAGCACGCCCTGCGGCGGCACGGATCCCACCAGCACCGCGGCCGGGGCGCGGCGATCTTCCAGGTAGCGCTGGATCACGAAGCCGCCCAGCGAATGGCCCACCAGGACCGGACCGCCGCCCAGGTCGTCGGCCACCGAACGGACGTCGTCGATGTAGTCGGCGATGGACACCTTCGGCAGCGGCTTGGCCGTGGGGCTGGCGCCGTGTCCGCGCAGGCTCATCGCGACCGCGCGGTAGCCGGCGTCGGCGAAGAAGTCCAGAAAGTGTTCCCAGCACCACGCGCCGTGCCAGCCGCCGTGCACGAAGAGCAGCGGCACCGGATGCGCTTCGCTGCACGATCCCTTGGCGATCACCTCGAGCATGAGCCTGACCTCGTTCGGCGGCGGTTTTGTTCGCCCGACCATTCAAGCCCAGTCACCGGCTCGGCGAGAGTGAAATCACGCACACCGTTACCGGCGTGTCGTGTGCGTAGTTTCAGTGTCGCGGTCGATAGCCGCGCCTCCGCCCCGCCGGGCTACCACTAGGCTGGCGGGGTGTTTGAATCGCTGTCCGACCGATTGACCGGTGCCCTTGCCGGGCTGCGCGGCAAGGGTCGATTGACCGACGCTGATATCGAGGCCACCACCCGGGAAATCCGGCTGGCGCTGCTGGAAGCTGACGTGTCGCTGCCTGTGGTGCGCGCCTTCGTCACCCGGATCAAGGACCGCGCCAAGGGCGCCGAGGTGTCCGGTGCCCTCAACCCGGCGCAGCAGGTCGTCAAGATCGTCAACGAAGAACTCATCGGCATCCTGGGCGGACAGACCCGTCAGCTGGCGTTCGCCAAGACGCCGCCGACCGTGGTGATGCTCGCCGGTCTGCAGGGTTCCGGCAAGACGTCGCTGGCCGGCAAGCTGGCCGCCTGGCTGCGCGGACAGGGCCACACCCCGCTGCTGGTGGCGTGCGACCTGCAGCGCCCGGCCGCGGTGAACCAGCTGCAGGTCGTCGGTGAGCGCGCCGGCGTTCCCGTCTTCGCGCCGCACCCCGGTGCGTCCCCCGAATCCGGGCCCGGCGACCCCGTCGCGGTCGCGGCGGCCGGACTCGCCGAGGCGCAGGCCAAGCATTTCGACGTGGTCATCGTCGACACCGCCGGCCGGCTGGGCATCGACGACGAGCTGATGGCCCAGGCCGCCGCCATCCGCGACGCCATCAATCCCGACGAAGTCCTGTTCGTGCTCGACGCGATGATCGGCCAGGACGCCGTCACCACCGCGGAGGCGTTCCGCGAGGGCGTCGGCTTCACCGGTGTGGTGCTGACCAAGCTCGACGGTGACGCCCGCGGTGGTGCGGCGCTCTCGGTCCGCGAGGTGACCGGCGTACCAATCCTTTTCGCCTCCACCGGCGAGAAGCTGGAAGACTTCGACGTCTTCCACCCCGACCGGATGTCCAGCCGCATCCTGGGCATGGGCGACGTGCTGAGCCTGATCGAGCAGGCCGAGCAGGTCTTCGACGCCGAACAGGCCGAGGCGGCCGCCGTCAAGATCGGCAGCGGTGAGCTCACGCTGGAGGACTTCCTGGAGCAGATGCTGGCCATCCGCAAAATGGGGCCGATCGGCAACCTGCTGGGCATGCTGCCCGGCGCCGGCCAGATGAAGGACGCGCTGGCCCAGGTCGACGACCGCCAGCTCGACCGTCTGCAGGCCATCATTCGGGGCATGACCCCCGCCGAGCGTGCCGACCCGAAGATCATCAACGCGTCGCGGCGGCTGCGCATCGCCAACGGTTCGGGCGTCACGGTGGCCGAGGTCAACCAGCTGGTCGACCGCTTTTTCGAGGCCCGCAAGATGATGTCGTCGATGCTCGGCGGCATGGGCATCCCCGGATTGGGCCGCAAGTCGGCGACGCGAAAGTCCAAGGGAGCCAAGGGCAAGGCGGGCAAGAAGGGCAAGAAGGGCGCACGCGGCCCGACACCGCCGAAGGCCCGCAACCCGCTCATGCAGGGCATGCCGGCCGGATTCCCCGACCTCTCGCAGATGCCCGAAGGCCTCAACGAGCTGCCGCCCGGCTTGGCCGACTTCGACCTGTCCAAGCTGAAATTCCCGGGCAAGAAGTCGTGACGATCGCGAGCGCGGCGGCGCCGGGTGAAGCGGGTCGTCACCATCAGAATTAGCCGCCCGGTGCGCATGCACGTGCGGGGCGTGGGGCTGCCCGACGAAACCGAGATCGAACTGTGGATCGTCGACGGCCGGATCAGCGCCGAGCCGGTCGCGGGCGCCGATACCGTCTTCGACGGCGGCTGGATCGTGCCCGGGCTGGTCGACGCGCACTGCCACGTCGGCCTTGGTGATCACGGCGAGATCCCGCTGGACGACGCGATCGCCCAGGCCGAGATCGAACGCGACGTCGGCGCGCTGCTGTTGCGCGACTGCGGCTCGCCCACCGACACCCGCAGCCTCGACGACCGCGACGACCTGCCCCGCATCATCCGGGCCGGCAAACACCTGGCCAGACCCAAGCGCTATGCGGCCGGCTTCTCCCGCGAGCTGGAAGACGAATGGCAACTGCCCGAGGCGGTGGCGCAGGAGGCCCGGCGCGGTGACGGCTGGATCAAGCTGGTCGGCGACTGGATCGACCGCAGCGTCGGGGATCTGGCCCCGCTGTGGTCCGACGACGTGCTCAAGGCGGCCATCGAGACCGCGCACGCCCATGGCGCCCGGGTCACCGCGCACGTCTTCAGTGAGGACGCGCTGCCCGGCCTGATCAACGCCGGCATCGACTGCATCGAGCACGGCACCGGGTTGACCGACGACACCATCGAGCTGATGGTCGAGCACGGCACCGTCCTGGTCCCGACGCTGGTCAACATCATCGAGAACTTCCCCGGGATCGCCGACGCCGCCGCGAAGTATCCGGCCTACGCCGCGCACATGCGTGACCTGCACGCGCGCGGCCTGACACGGATCGCGGCGGCCCGCGAAGCGGGCGTGCCGATCTACGCCGGCAGCGACGCCGGCACCATGGTCGCGCCCGGCCGCATCGCCGACGAGGTCGAGGCGCTCAAAAGCATCGGGATGAACCCGACGCAGGCGCTGGGCGCGGCCTGCTGGGACGCGCGGCGCTGGCTCGGCCGCCCTGGGCTCGATCACGGCGCCTCGGCGGACTTGCTGTGCTACGCCAGCGACCCGCGCACGGGCGCCGCGGTCCTGAATCGACCCGATCTGGTGATCCTGCGCGGCAAGACGTTTCGCCCGGCCGCTTAGCCGCGCGCCGCTGCGCGCGGGCGGATAGGATCGCCGAATGTCGTTGCCAAGCGGCGCGAGCTTTGCCGGCTACCTGGTATCGCGAGAGCTGGGTTCAGGAGTGACGGGTGAGGTCTACCTCGTCCAGGAGCCCGGGTCGATGCGCCGGCAGGCGTTGAAGGTGCTGTCCCGCGAACTGTCGGCGGACACCGACTTCGCGGCACGGTTCCGGGAGGAGACGCCAATCGTCGTCAACCTGCACTACCGCCACATCGTCGAGGTGCACGAGCGCGGCCAGTTCGACGGGCGGCTCTACATCGCGATGGAATACATCGACGGCACCAGCGCCGCCCAGCTCATCACCGACCGGTTCCCGGCTGTTTCGCCGGCCGTCGAGGTGCTGGCCATGGTCACCGCGATCGCCGGCGCCCTCGATTACGCCCATCTGCGCGGGCTGACGCATGGCGATGTGAAACCGGCCAACATCATGCTTACCGATCGTGACGGCGGGAAACAACGAATCCTGTTGAGCGACTTCGGCATAGCCGGGCAACGTGCGCAGGCAGCCGACGGCGCGCCGCACGTCACTGTGGCTTACGCGGCGCCGGAACAGTTGAGTGGCGACGACGTCGACGGGCGCGCCGACCAATACTCGTTGGCTGCCACCGCATTTCATTTGTTGACCGGCGCGCCGCCGGTTGCGCTTGCCGACCCCGTGGCCGCGCTGCGCCGGCACCGCGACGGCAAGCTGCCGCGCCTCAGCGATCAGCGCCCCGAGCTGGCACACTTGGACAGCGTCTTTGCCAAGGCGCTCGCCGAACGACCCGAAGACCGATTCGAAACGTGTCACGACTTTGCCCAGGCGGCAAGCGAACTGGCGGGCCTGCCGGCGGATGAACGCCCCGAACCCGATTCCGATCCGGAGCCAGACGCCGACGTGCAGGACACCGCGGCAGGCCCGGAGGACGTCGCGGCCACGGCACCGGACGAACCGGACGTGCCCCGCAAGCGCAGGCCGCGAACGGTCTTGTTGGGCGCCGCGGTGGTGGCGCTCGTCGCCGGGGCGCTTGTTGCGGGCATCGCCATCGGGCGCCACACCGGTACGACACCTAAGCAGGTCGCCGCTCCGATACCGACCACCCCGGCGCCCCCGCCGGCCCCGCCGGCCCCCCTGGACGGGAGCTACCGCATCGAGGCCGAGCGCACCCAGCAGACCTACAACGACGTCGCCGATCCGCAGCCGCCGGACGTCAGAACGTGGTGGGCGTTCCGGTCGTCGTGCAAGCCAGAAGGCTGCTCCGCGGCCGCGACGCAGCTCGACGACGACGACCACACGCAAGGGATGTCACCCGGTGGGGGATCCCTCTTCATGAAATACACGGACGGCGAGTGGCAGTCGACGCCGGTGCATCTCAACTTCCCGTGCGTGGCGCCGGACGGATCGCAGTTCACGCAGGGCACGACCATGGTCCTCGCGCTGCGGCCGCAGCCCAACGGCGAGTTCGTCGGCGAGGAGACCGTCACCGTGCAAACGGATGAATGCGGCCAGCGGTCGGGCGTGATCCGGGTGCCCACGGTGGCGAGCCGGACCGGCGAGGTGCCGCCGGCCGTGGCCGTGCCGGAGCCTGGCTCGGGTCCGCCCAGCCCGGAGCGGCACGCGCCCAGCGCCGCGCCGACGGCGGCGCCGTTTCGGCCGCAGAACTGATCGGTGACCTGAATAAGCCGGCAGCCCTTGCACCGGCGTGTCGGGTCCGAAAAGATTGCGAGTGCTTGCTATCTAGGTTAGCGTTGTCCGTAATGCCGACATGGAGGACGCCATGGCCTACGACGTGATCATCCGCGACGGATTGTGGTTCGACGGCACCGGCAGCGCGCCCCTGACGCGCACCCTCGGCATTCGCGACGGCGTCGTGGCCGCGGTCTGCACGGAGTCGTTGGACGAGACCGGGTGCCCCGAAGTGATCGACGCCGCCGGCAAATGGGTGGTCCCCGGCTTCCTCGACGTGCACACCCATTACGACGCCGAGGTGCTGCTGGATCCGGGGCTGCGCGAGTCGGTGCGCCACGGTGTCACCACGGTGCTGCTGGGCAACTGCTCGCTGTCGACGGTGTACGCCGATTCCCAGGACGCCGCCGACCTGTTCAGCCGGGTGGAGGCGGTGCCGCGCCAATATGTCTTCGGCGCGCTGGATTCCAACCGCACCTGGTCGACGGCCGCGGAGTACGTCAAGGCGATCGACGCCCTGCCGCTCGGGCCCAATGTCGGCTCGCTGCTTGGTCATTCGGACCTGCGGACCGCGGTGCTCGGACTGGATCGGGCCACCGACGCAACGGTGCGACCCACCAAGGGCGAACTGGCCAAGATGGCCGACCTGCTCGGCGAGGCCCTTGACGCCGGGATGCTCGGCATGTCCGGGATGGACGCGCCCATCGACAAACTCGACGGTGAACGGTTCCGCTCGCGCGCCCTGCCGTCCACCTTCGCGACGTGGCGGGAACGACGCAGGCTGATCAAGGTCCTGCGCAAGCGCGGCCGAATCCTGCAGAGCGCCCCCAACGTCGCAAAGCCGTCGACGGGCATGCTCTTCTTCCTGGCCAGCAGCCGGATATTGAACTGGGGCAAGGGCGTTCGGATGAGCATGCTGGTGTCCGCGGATGCCAAATCGATGCCGCTCTCGGTTTACGTGTTCGGTCCAGGGACTCGCCTGCTCAACAAGCTGCTGGGCGCCAGCGTGAAATTTCAGCACCTGCCGGTGCCCTTCGAGTTGTACTCCGACGGGATCGACCTGCCGGTCTTCGAGGAGTTCGGCGCCGGAACGGCCGCCCTGCACCTGCGGGAGCAGTTGGAGCGCAACGAGTTACTGGCCGATAAGGAATACCGCCGCAAGTTCCGGCGCGAGTTCGACCGCATCAAGCTCGGACCGTCGCTGTGGCACCGCGACTTCCATGACGCGGTCATCGTCGACTGTCCGGATAAGTCGTTGATCGGCAAGAGCTTTGGGGAGATTGCCGATGAACGCAAGTTGCACCCGCTCGACGCATTCCTGGACGTGCTCGTCGAAAACGGTGAACGCAACGTCCGGTGGACCACCGTCGTCGCCAACCACCGACCCAAGCTGCTCGACGCGCTCGCCACCGAAGGCAGCGTGCACATGGGCTTCTCCGATGCCGGTGCGCACCTGCGCAACATGGCCTTCTACAACTTCCCGCTTCGGATGCTCAGGCGTGCCCGGGACGCCCACCGGGCCGGCGCGCCCTTCATGTCGATCGAGCACGCGGTGCACCGGCTCACCGGTGAACTGGCGGAGTGGTTCGGCATCGACGCCGGCACGCTGCGCCACGGCGACCGCGCGGACTTCGTGGTGATCGACCCGGCCGGACTCGACGCGGCGGTGGACGGCTACCACGAGGAGGCGGTGCCGTTCTACGGCGGCCTGCGGCGCATGGTCAACCGCAACGACGACGCCGTGATCGCCACCGGCGTGGGCGGCGCGGTCGTCTTCGGGGGAAGCCACCGCAAAGGCCAATTCCGGGACGGGTACGGGCAATCCGTGCGGTCGGGCCGCTATCTGCGGGCGGGGCGGCGCGGCCGTCGGGAACGCGGCGCGCTGAGCGTCACCGCCTGACATGGCTCGAACCCAGCAGCAGCGCCGCGAGGAAACCGTCGGGCGGCTCATCGACGCCTGCATCGCCACCATCATCGAGGTCGGCTACGCCCGGGCGTCCGCCGCGGTGATCACCAAGCGGGCCGGGGTCTCGGTCGGCGCGCTGTTCCGGCACTTCGACACCATGGGCGATTTCATGGCGGCCACCGCATCCGAGGTGTTACGCCGCCAGCTGGAATCGTTCACCAAAGGGGTCGCCGAGATACCCGCCGACCGGCCGGCCCTGGAAGCGGCGCTGGTGATCCTGCGCGACATCACCAGCGGCCCGTCCAACGCCGTCATCTATGAACTGCTGGTCGCCGCCCGCACCGACAAAAAGCTCAGGGAGACTTTGCAACACGAGCTAGGGCAGTACGCGGCGAAAATCCATGACGCGGCCCGCGCGCTGCCGGGGGCCGAACGCTTCCCCGAAGACACCTTCCCGGTGTTCGTGGCGCTGATGACCAACGTGTTCGACGGGGCTGCCGTGGTGGAAGGCGTTCTGCCGCAACCGGAAATCGCGGCCCAGCGGATTCCGGTACTGATGGCGCTGCTCACCGCGACCCTGCCGGACGCGGACTCCTGACGCAGAATTACAGCGAGCCGATGCTCGCCTGCGGGCTCTGCGCGAATCCCCAGTCGAACAACGTCGCCGCCTGATCCCAGTACGTCGGTCCGCCCTGTTTGATCAGCCCGTACATCATGGCGATCACCAGCCGCCGGCCGCCGCGCGCGGCGGCCCCGACGAACGTCTTGCGCGCCGCGTCGGTGAAGCCGGTCTTGCCGCCGATCGCGCCGGGATAGCGCTGCAGCAGCTCGTCCTGGTTGGTGATCAGGTGATCGCCGTTATCGCCGGGAAACATCGCCGACGGCTCGGCGGTGATCTGCGCGAACACCGGGTTGGCCATCGCGGCGCGGAAGATCACCGCCAGGTCGTGCGCCGTCGACGCGCCGGACCCCCCGGGGCCGTCCAGACCGGACGGTGTCGCGGCGTGCGTATTGGTGGCGCCCAGCGAGGCCGCCTTGGCGTTCATCTTGGCGACGGTGACGTCCGGGCCGCCCAGCATGTGCGCCAGCGTGTTGGCGGCATCGTTCCCCGACACCAGCAGCAGGCCGTCGAGGAGCTGGCGCGCGGTATAGGTGCGGCCCGGTTTGATGCCGACGCAGTTGCACTCCACCTGGGTGTCGGCGACGTCGGCGACGACGGTCGAGTCCAGGCTCACCGAGTCCAGGACCACCTGGGCCAGCAGCGTCTTGATGGTGCTCGCCGGGGGGTGGGCCACATTCTGGTCGCGGCCGGCCAGCACCTGACCGCTGTCCAGGTCGGCGATGATCCAGGTTTGCGCCGGGCCGTCGGGAATGGGAACCGACCCGACGGGCTGCGTGTTGTCGGCCCGCGCGGTGGACAAGGCGACGGTGGCGGTGCAGGTCCCCACCGCGAGCAGGGTGGCGGCCACCCTGCACCCCAGGGCCGTGAGCTTCCGCATGGCCGCAAAGTCTAACTTCCCGTCCCTGTCTTAGCTGGATGGTTCCCTGTGCGACGGCTAGACGGCAGTAGCGGCGGGTACGGCCGCAGCCCGGGTGGGTGCCGGCGTGATGGTGTCGGCGCGCAGGAAGCTGCCGGTGCGCTGCGTGCCCAGCAGGCCGGTGGGCCGCCCGTCGACGAACACCGCTCGCCCGGCGACGAGCACGGCGGCGACGGTGTCGTCGTTGCGGTTGACCATCCGCGACAGCCCGCCGTACTGGTCGACTTCTGCTTCGGCGTAGCTGTCCAGCGAGCCATCGAGGTGCGTCGGGTCGACGATCACCAGGTCGGCCCGGTCGCCCGGCCGCAGATGGCCGGCGTCGATCCGGTACCAGTCGGCCAGTTCGCCGGTCAGTCGATGAACCGCCTGCTCAATGGTCATGAACGGCTTGCCGGCCGTTTCGGCGTCGTGGACGTGGCGCAGCAGCCGCAACCCGAAGTTGTAGAACGCCATGTTGCGCAGGTGCGCTCCCGCGTCCGAGAAACCCATTTGGACGCCCGGTTCGCGGGCCAGCTTCCTGAGCAACTCGGGGCGGTGGTTGGAGATTGTGGTGCGCCACCGCAGCGCGGTGCCGTGCTCGACGACCAGGTCCAAGAACGCGTCGACGGGGTGCAGCCCGCCGCGGTCGATACCGACCTGCCCGAACGACTTTCCGATGACGGACGCATCGGGGCACGCGACGATCTCGGCGTCGAAGAAGTCGCGGTGCCACACCCGCAGCCCGAACTTGCTGTCGTAATCCTTGCGGAACCACCGCCGGTAGTCCTCGTCGCACAGCAGCTGATTGCGTTGGGCCACTTGTTCTTTCAGATGCATAGCCGCCGCGCCGGAACCGAACTCTTCGAAGATCACCAGATCGATGCCGTCGGCATACACCTCGAACGGCACCGGCAGGTGCTGCCAGCGGAAATCGCCGCCCAGCTTGTTGACGAGCCGGGCCGCCGGCCCCATCGTCGCGATCAGCCACGGGTTGGCCTTGATGTCGGCGGCTGAGAGCAGAGTGGTCTTCAGCTGCCTGCGGCCGATCCCCAGCGACTGCATCGCCTGCGATGCGATGTTGAGCGGGTTCTGAATGTCGGGCCCCGCCTGCAGGACTCGCCCACTGCGCCGCAGCAGGGATTTCAGCCGGCGCAGCTCCCGCGGCTTTGCATACGTGGACGGCAAGGTACGGGAGCGGCAGGTCTGGCCGTCGAGCTTGTCGAAAAGCAGTTGCTGCGAAGACATTCCGACAAAGCCCGCCTCCAATGCCTCGGCCAGCAGCTGTTCCATTCGCGCCTGCTCGGTTCTGCTCGGCCGCACCTGCTTGCGGGTGGCGCGGTCTAGCCCCATCGTCGCTGCCCGCATGTCCGAATGACCTACGAAGGCAGCTACATTCGGCCCCAACGGTCGCGCCTCCAAGGCGGCGACGTATTCCTCGCAGCTGCGCCACGTCTTGTGCTGGTTCACCGTGCTGATGACGTGTTCGCGGGGGATGGCTTCGACCCGCGCGAACAGGTCGCCGGCGTCTTCCCCGTCGACGTGAACGGTCGACAACGAGCACGACCCCACCATCACCGTCGTCACGCCGTGGCGCAGTGACTCCGACAGTGACGGAGCCGCCAGCACCTCGACGTCGTAGTGGGTGTGGATGTCGACCATGCCCGGCAGCACCCACTTGCCTGCGGCGTCGATCACCTGGCCGCAGCCGGTTTCGTCGAGCGGTTGCGCGCTGATCGCGGTGACGTGACCGTCACTGATGCCGATGTCGCGGATCGCCGACGGCGCGCCGGTGCCGTCGAACCAGCGGCCGTTGCGGATCACGGTGTCGAAGCTCATGGGGATTCCTTTGGTCGGGTTGCCTCGTCGGCTCCCAGGGTGCGCCCGCGACAGCCGCGCAGTCTTGACATTTCCGGACGATTTTTTGACATTTGTTGACATGTCGGTGGTGCGGGGAACGTCGCTGACGGGCTATCCCCGCCTGGTCGCCGAACTGGGCGGCGACCCGGTCGAGCTGCTGCGCGCCGCCGGCCTGCGGCCCGAAGACGTCGGCGAGCACGAGGTGTTTCTGCCCTACCGCAGCCTCATCGTGGCCGTCGAGAACGCCGCGGCGGCCACCTCGACCCCGGATTTCGGTCGGCGACTGGCGCTGCGCCAAGGCATCGAAATCCTTGGCCCGCTCGGGGTGGCCGCGCGCACCGCGCCCACCGTCGGCGAGGCCTTCACCATCGTCGAAACCTTCTTGGCCGCCTACAGCCCGGCCATCTCAGCGCGCATCACCTCGGCCGCCGAAGCCGACCAGTCGTTCTACGCATTCGAAGTGCTCATCGAGCGGCCACCCCCACATCCACAGACCACCGAACTGTCCCTCGGGGTGTCGCTGGGGGTGTTGCGGTTCCTGCTCGGCGCGCAATACCGGCCCTTGACCGTGCACCTTCCGCACCAACCGCTCACGGCGACCGCAGACTATCTGACGTACTTCGGCTGCCGGCCGTGCTTCGTGCAACCGACAGCGGGCTTCACCTTCCGGACCGCGGATCTGGCGCGCTCCCTTAACCAGGACGCGCTTGCCCATCAAGCGGTCGTGCAGTACTTGACCGGGATCACGACCCACCAACCGGGCATGACCCAGTCGGTGCGCGCGATGGTCCGCCAGCTCCTGCCCACCGGCACCGCCAGCCTCGAGCTGATCGCCGCCCAGTTCGATCTGCACCCCCGGGCATTGCACCGTCGACTGGCCGCGGAGCACACCACCTTCGGCAAACTCATCGACGGCGTGCGCCGCGAAACCGCGGAACACTACCTACGCGACACCGACATGAGCCTGTCGCACCTGACCCGAGAACTCGGCTACGCCGAGCAGAGCGTGCTGAGCCGGTCGTGTCGGCGGTGGTTCGGCTGCGGCCCCAGCGGCTACCGGATGGCGGTCCGCTCCGGCGTGCCCGGCCAGTCCCGCTAGCACGCCGCGCCGGGCCGGCGGATCGTGTTCAATCAACGACATGTTGAGCCTGGCCGAAATCTCCGACCGCCTCGAGATCCAGCAGCTTCTGGTGGACTACTCCACCGCCATCGACCAGCGCCGATTTGACGATCTGGACAAGGTGTTCACCCCCGACGCCTACATCGACTACACGGCGCTGGGCGGCATCGAGGGCCACTATCCGGAGGTGAAGAAATGGCTGGCCGAGGTGCTGCCCAACTTCCCGGTGTACGCGCACATGCTGGGCAACTTCTCCGTCCGGGTCGACGGGGACACGGCCTCGTCACGGGTGATCTGCTTCAACCCCATGGTGCTGGGCGGCGATAAGGACCAGGTGCTGTTCTGCGGACTCTGGTACGACGACGAGTTCGTGCGCACGCCCGACGGCTGGCGGATGACCCGGCGGGCGGAGACCAAGGTCTTCCAGAAAGTGATGTGAACGCAGGTCGCGATTTCAGCCGCGGCGCCCGGTTCTGGCACAATGGGCGGCTGTCCGCCGCGCGATCACGCATCGCCGACCGGTCATACACGCGAGGCAAAACCGGATCCGGGCATCCCGCCCCGATCGCTGAATTGCAGCGTGACACACACAGGAGAAGTCGCTTAACCATGGCTGTCAAGATCAAGCTCACCCGGCTTGGCAAGATCCGCAACCCCCAGTACCGCATCGCCGTCGCCGACGCACGGACCCGGCGCGACGGACGCTCCATCGAGGTCATCGGCCGCTACCACCCGAAGGAAGACCCGAGCCTCATCGAGATCAACTCCGAGCGCGCCCAGTACTGGCTGTCCGTGGGCGCCCAGCCCACCGAGCCCGTCCTCAAGCTGCTCAAGATCACCGGTGACTGGCAGAAGTTCAAGGGCCTGCCGGGCGCCGAGGGCCGCCTGAAGGTCGCCCCGGCCAAGCCCAGCAAGCTCGAGCTGTTCAATGCCGCGCTGGCCGAGGCCGACGGCGGACCGACCACCGAGGCCGCGAGGCCGAAGAAGAAGGCCCCGGCCAAGAAGGCCGCCAAGGGTGCCGACGAGTCCGCCGACCCGCAGGCCGCCGCGGAAACCCCAGCCGAGACCGCCGCCGAGGCCCCCGCTGAGCCCGAGGCGCCCGCCGAGGGCGGCGAGCAGGCCGCGCCGACCACCGAAAGCTGACCGCGGCGATGAGTACGGTTGTCGTGGACGCTGTTGAGCACCTGGTTCGCGGAATTGTCGACAATCCCGACGACGTCCGGGTGGACATGGTGACCAGCCGCCGGGGGCGCACGGTCGAGGTGCACGTCCATCCCGACGACTTGGGCAAGGTGATCGGCCGCGGAGGTCGCACCGCAACCGCGCTGCGCACGCTGGTCGCCGGCATCGGCGGTCGCGGCATCCGCGTCGACGTGGTGGACACCGACCAGTAGCGGAGCGCTGCTCATGGAACTCCCTTGGAGTTGACCGTCGGGCGTGTGGTCAAAGCCCACGGCATCACCGGTGAGGTGGTTGTCGAGGTTCGCACCGACGACCCCGACGCCCGCTTCGCCCCGGGAAACGGGTTGCGCGCCAAGCATTCCCGTGCCGGCTGGGAGCGTGACTTCACCGTCGAGAGCGCGCGCGAACACGGCGGGCGGCTGCTGCTGCGGCTGGCCGGCGTCACCGACCGTGATGCCGCCGACGCGCTGCGCGGCGCGCTGTTCGTGGTCGATTCCGCGGACCTGCCGGAGATCGACGAGGCGGACACCTACTACGACCACCAGCTCGAGGGCCTGCGGGTGCGCACCACGGCGGGCGAGCAGATCGGTGTCGTCGCAGAGGTGTTGCACACCGCGGCGGGCGAACTGTTGGCGGTGCGGCGCGAGGCCGGCGACGAACAGCGGGAAGTTTTGGTGCCGTTCGTCACTGCGATCGTCACAGCGGTGTCGCTGGACGACGGCTCCGTCGAGATCGACCCGCCCGAAGGCCTGCTGGACCTGTAGGCCTTCGAGATGAGAATCGACGTCGTCACGATCTTTCCGGCCTATCTGGACCCGCTGCGGCAATCGTTGCCCGGCAAGGCGATCCAATCCGGCCTGGTCGATCTGCAGGTGCACGACCTGCGGAGCTGGACGCATGACGTGCACCGCTCGGTCGACGATTCCCCCTACGGCGGTGGCCCGGGGATGGTGATGAAGGCGCCGGTATGGGGTGAGGCGCTGGATGAAATCGCTTCTGCGGAAACGCTTTTGGTCGTTCCTACCCCGGCCGGTCGGTTGTTCACCCAGGCGACGGCCGCGCGCTGGAGCGCCGAGGCCCACCTGGTGTTCGCGTGCGGTCGTTACGAGGGCATCGATCAGCGCGTCATCGAGGATGCCGCGAGGCGGATGCGGGTCGAGGAGGTGTCGATCGGCGACTACGTACTGCCGGGCGGTGAGTCGGCGGCCGTGGTGATGATCGAGGCCGTGCTGCGCCTGCTCGACGGCGTCCTCGGCAATCCCGCGTCGCACCGCGAGGATTCGCACTCACCGGCGCTGGACCGGCGCCTGGAGGGCCCCAGCTACACCCGGCCGCCGAGCTGGCGCGGGCTCGACGTCCCCCAGGTGCTGCTGTCGGGTGACCACGCGCGAATCGCGGCATGGCGCCGGGAGATCTCGCTGCAGCGCACCCGCGAACGCCGGCCCGAGCTGCTTGACACTGAAGACGAATCGGCTCGCTAAAGCCCGTGCCGGGGCGCGTCGATGCGGCCCTCGGGAAAGATCGTCTTGACCGCCCGGGTGATGGTGTCGCGGGCGGTGGTGTCGTCAGCGGTTTGCAGCGACTGAACCACCATGATGTAGCGGTGGTCGGCCCCGATCACCCCGGTGGACAGGTGCATCCAGTCGCTGCCGATGCAGCACATCCAGCCCTGCTTGACCGCGACCGGCTCGGCGTACAGACCGTCCGGGATGCCGAATCGCTGCGGATAGCCGTCCAGCCCGTTGGGGGTGGACTGGGCCAGGTCGTTGACGATGATCTTGGCGTCATCGGCCGGCAGGCCACCGGAGCCGTCCAGCAGCATCTCGTAGTAGCGGATCAGGTCGGTCACCGAGCTCATGGTGTTCCACCACCGCCCGTCGCTGGGCGGGGTGGTGGAGGCCAGGCCGTAGCGGGCGGCCACCTCGGTGATGATGGCGGCCCCGCCGCCCTGGCCCCAGAACTTCTCGGCCGCGCCGTCGTCGGACGACTGCAGCATGATGTCCAGGGCCTGGTGGTCGTCGGCGCTCAGCGGCGCCTTGCCCTCCGATTCGTGCAGCAGCAGATCGTCGGCGATGAACAGCTTCGCCACCGACGCGGTGCCGATGACCTGGCTGTTCCCGTTGGAGATCAGTTGATGGGTGCTGCGATCGAGGATGGCCACCGACAGGGCGGCGCCACTGCCGGCAGCTTCGTCGGCGGCCTGCTGGACGCGGGCCTGCAACTGGCCGAATCCCGTGCTCGGTGGTAGCGCCACGGCGGGCGGCGCAGGTGTGGCCGCCTCGAGCCTCAGCGTGGCCGACTGTGGAGGAGTCGAGGGCGGTGGCGCCGAGATGACCCGGACGGGCGCGGCGACCGGCAGCTTGTACACCTTGGCTTGGACCAGCGCCTCGGAACCGGCGGCAACCACCAACGTCACCGCCGCCGTGGCGGTGAGCATCGTCAGCGGACGAACCCGCATTCGGTCTCCTCCGGCGTGACTTCGACCCAGGGCAACGGCGGGCCCCACGCGCCGCCTGCACCGGCCATCACGCTTCGGTGCGGGCAGCGCGTTCTGACCCCAGTCATATGTACCATTTACCAGCGCGTTTGGCGCGTCAGGAACCGCCGACTCGCGGTGATTTTCGTGGCGCGCGCCCCGTCTGGCACAATTGACCAGTTGTCTCCAGCGGTTGCAGGCCGGTTGGGCCGTTTCCCGCCTGCTGCGAGATGCGCCAGAAAGCCCGAAACCATCGGCTTGGCGACCGCCTCACACCTGCGTGTGGGTAGCTGCCGTCGGCCGCGACCGCAAGGAAGTGTCTCGCATGAACCGGCTGGACTTCGTCGATCAGGCGTCGCTGCGCGACGATATCCCGGTGTTCGGCCCGGGTGACACCATCAACGTGCACGTCAAGGTCATCGAGGGCGCCAAGGAGCGTATCCAGGTGTTCAAGGGCGTGGTGATCCGTCGGCAGGGTGGTGGCATCCGCGAGACGTTCACCGTGCGCAAGGAAAGCTATGGCGTCGGCGTGGAGCGGACGTTCCCGGTGCACTCGCCCAACATCGACCACATCCAGGTGGTGACCCGCGGTGACGTCCGCCGCGCGAAGCTGTACTACTTGCGTGAACTGCGCGGCAAGAAGGCCAAGATCAAGGAGAAGCGCTGACCCGGGACGTGTTGGCGGCGCAGGTGATTCGCCCTGTCGTTTCTCTGGTGCGCCGGTTTGGGCGGCCCCCAGGCGCGCTGGCTACGCTGATCTCGTGACCGATACCGCGGATTCATCGAAGCCTGAGCCCCACGCCGGCGAGTCAGATCCGAAGGTCTCTACCCGCAACCCGGAGACGCACCCCGACGACGCCGCGACGACGGCCGGATCGACCCCCGAACCGGGGCCGGCGGCGGAGACGCCCGACCAGGGCGAACCGCAGGACCCGAAGCGTTCGACGCTGCGCGAATTCGCGATCCTGGCCGTGATCGCCGTCGTGCTCTACTACGTCATGTTGACGTTCGTGGCGCGGCCCTACCTGATCCCGTCGGAGTCCATGGAGCCCACGCTGCACGGGTGCAGCGGCTGCGTCGGCGACCGGATCATGGTCGACAAGGTCAGCTACCGGTTCAGCGCCCCGCGCCCCGGGGACGTCATCGTCTTCAAAGGCCCGCCGCCCTGGAACCTCGGCTACAAATCGATCCGGTCCAACAACACCGTGCTGCGCTGGGTGCAGAACGCGCTGTCGTTCATCGGTTTCGTGCCGCCCGACGAGAACGACCTGGTCAAGCGCGTCATCGCGGTGGGCGGGCAGACGGTGCAATGCCGCGCCGACACCGGGTTGACCGTCGACGGCAAGCCCCTCAAGGAGCCGTACCTGGACCGCACCACCATGGCCGCCGACCCGTCGGTGTACCCGTGCCTGGGCAGCGAGTTCGGGCCCGTCGCGGTCCCGGCCGGACGGCTGTGGGTGATGGGCGACAACCGCACGCACTCGGCGGACTCGCGGGCCCACTGCACCAGCGTGCCGGCCGAAGCCCTCAAGGGTGTGCTGTGCACCGGCGACCCGACCTCGGGAACGGTGCCGGTGTCCAATGTGATCGGAAAAGCCAGGTTCATCGTGTGGCCGCCGTCCCGATGGGGCGGCGTGGACTCGGTGAACCCGCAGCAGAATCGGTAGCCGTGGCCACGACGTGGCCGCCGCGGACGGTGATCCGTAAATCGTCGGGACTGCGCACCCTGGAGTCGGCGCTATACCGCAGCGGGTTGGGGCCGGTGGCCGGCGTCGACGAGGTCGGCCGCGGCGCCTGCGCCGGACCGCTGGTGGTGGCGGCCTGTGTGCTCGGCCCCGGGCGAATGGAAAGCCTTGCCGCCCTTGATGATTCCAAGAAGCTCACCGAGGCCGCCCGGGAAAAGCTGTTCCCGCTGATTCGCCGTTATGCGCTGGCCTACCACGTGGTGTTCATCCCGCCGTCCGAGGTGGACCGGCGCGGCGTGCACGTCGCCAACATCGAGGGCATGCGCCGTGCGGTCGCCGGGCTGTCCGTACGGCCCGGCTACGTGCTGAGCGACGGCTTCCGGGTGCCCGGACTGGCCGTCCCGTCGCTGCCCGTCATCGGCGGCGATGCGGTGGCGGCATGTATCGCGGCCGCCAGCGTGTTGGCGAAGGTCAGCCGGGACCGGTTGATGGTCGCCATGGAGGCCGACCATCCCGGCTACGGCTTCGCCCTGCACAAGGGCTACAGCACGCCGGCACACAGCACTTCACTGGCGCGGCTCGGCCCGTGCCCCGAGCATCGTTATTCGTTCATCAACGTGCGGCGCGTGGCCGACGGGGCGGGCGGCCGGGTGGTGGCGGAATGCCGACCGGACCCACCGCTGCAGCGCGACGGATATCGGTGAGGAAAGATGGAACCAGGATTCCCGCCCCGGCGGACGGCAGCTAGCGCCGGGATGCCCGGGGAACGCTGTCTGGGAGAAGGACGTCTGAGCAGATGAGTGCAGAAGATCTCGAAAAGTATGAAACCGAGATGGAGCTCTCGCTGTACCGCGAATACAAGGACATCGTCGGCCAGTTCAGCTACGTCGTGGAGACCGAAAGGCGCTTCTACCTGGCCAACAGCGTGGAGATGACGCCGCGCAACGCGGACGGCGAGGTCTATTTCGAGCTGCGGCTGTCCGACGCCTGGGTATGGGACATGTACCGGCCGGCGCGGTTCGTCAAGCAGGTGCGGGTGGTCACCTTCAAGGACGTCAACATCGAAGAGGTCGAGAAACCGGAGCTGCGGCTTCCCGAATAGCCGCCGCTACGTGCCCGGCGGCAGCTGGTTGTCGCCGGGAACACGCAGCTGGCCACGCTGCTCGATGACCTCGCGTGCGACGTCGGCCAGCTTGATGTTCAGCGCCTGGGAGTGGCGCCGCAGCAGGTCGAACGCGGCCTCCTCGTCCATGTCGTGCAGCATCATCAACATGCCCACGGCCTTGCCGATCTCGCGGTTGCTGATCAGCCCGCGGCGCAGGCTGGCCGCGTCCTCGCCCTTGCTGACCGCGTTGATCGCGACGCTGGCGAACGCGGCCAACACCGCCGCCCGCCCGGCGGATTCGGCGTCGAACACGTTCGGGGTGTCGCTGAACAGATTCAGCGCGGCCCCTTTGCGTTTGTCGACCAGCAGCCGGAACCCCATCGCGCCACGCACCGGTGTCTCGGCGACCAGCACGGCGGCCAGCTTGGGCCACAGCGACGGCGTGCTCAGGTCGGGGTCGATCTGGGGCGTCTCTTCTTCGATGGCGTCGATGCACGGGCCGTCGCCGGCGCGCCGCTCCAGCTCATCGATGGTTTGTGCCAGCCGATCACTGGCGCCGGCGGTGACGTATTTGTCGTTCTCGCGCACCATCAGGCTGGCGTGGTCGCAGCCGCGGACCGTCAGGGTGGCCGCGACACAGATGGCCGCATACATCTGGTTGGCGTCCGAGCCCTGATAGATGATCTCGGCGAGGGCGGCGAAAACCGTCGCGGGGTCGGCTTTCTCCCCGCCCGTCGCGGCTGCGTCCGCGCCGGTCTTCGGTTCGTCGCCCATGCTGCGCCTCGTTTCCTGCGGTGTCGGCGGTGTGATCCCTTCGGATCGTCGTAAATTATCGGTCGCCGAGACCGGCCTCACACGCGGTTCCGTCTTGTTGCGGCCAATCAGCGGGCATCGAGCCGGTCACCGTCGACCCGCACGTCCAACCGCTCACGAATCGCGAGACGCTGGAATGATGGTTCTATCATGCGCGGATTGCGGGCGCCGGGGACTCGGTGACGTCCGCGCACCGGGCTCCGGCTGGCGGCGGCAGGGAAGGAAGTTCTGATGGGAGTGACCGTCGCGGTGACCGGTCCGACGGGGGAGATCGGCGTCTCCGCGGTGACGGCGCTGGAACGCGAGCCCGCCGTCGACGCGATCATCGGGATGGCCCGCCGGCCGTTTGACCCGTCGTCGCGGGGCTGGCTGAAGACCACCTACCAGCAGGGCGACATCCTGGACCACGACGCCCTCGACGCGCTGGTCGCGCAGGCCGACGTGGTGATCCACCTGGCCTTCATCATCATGGGTTCGCGCGACGAGAGCGCCCGGGTGAATCTCGAGGGCACCCGCAACGTGTTCGAGGCCACGGTCGCCGCCGAGCGGCCGCGGCGCCTGGTGTACACCTCGTCGGTGGCGGCGTACGGCTACCACTCCGACAACCCCGTCCCGCTCACCGAGGACGTGCCCGCCCGGGGATCCGCGGAGCACTACTACTCCGAGCAGAAGGCGGCCTGCGAGAAGCTGCTCGCCGACATCACCAAGGACTCGTCGCTGGAGGTGTTCGTTCTGCGGCCCTGCATCGTCGCCGGCCCCCAAGCAACCGCCCTCGCCGACGCCATGCCGTGGAACCAACTGCCCGGCCCGATGCGTGCCGTGGTCAAAGCCGTCCCGATCCTGAAACCGGTGGTGCCCGACCCGGGCTACCCGCTGCAACTGGTGCACCACGACGACATCGCGACGGCCGTCGCGCTGGCCGCCACCGCCCCCGCGCCGCCGGGCGTGTACAACATCGCCGGCGACGGGGTCGTGACGGTGGCCGACGTGGCCAAGGCGCTGGGCGGGCGCCCGGTGCGGGTTCCGGCCGTCGCCGCCACCGCGGCCTCGGCGGCGATCTCGCGGGTGCCGGGGGTGCCGTCCATGCTGGAATGGCTGCACACCGCGCGCACGTCGATGGTGATGGACACCACCAAGGCCAAGACCCAGCTGGGCTGGCGTCCGCTGCACTCCTCGGCCGAGACGTTGGAAGCATTGGCCGCCGGGCCGTGAGAGCGCAATGGAGGATCCGGTTTTCGGCAACCCCGCACCGACCGGAGTAGTTTGATCCGGTGGGTTTCCAGCGTTCCGCCGCTTCGCGCGACGCCTCCGCCGGCGGTGAAATCGCCTAGTGGGGCGCGTCACCTCGCGTCGGCGGGTCATACATCTGACCGCCGAGAAGGCGATCACCCGACCGGAGACCCTGGTCGTCGAGGAGCCGTTGGAGATCCGGGTCGACGGCGCGGCGATCACCGTGACGATGCGCACGCCGGGATCGGATATTGAGCTCGCCCAAGGCTTTCTGCTCACCGAAGGCGTCATCGCTGGCCGCGACGACGTGCACAGCATCCGGTATTGCGCCGGTCGCGACGACGAGGGCGCGAACACCTACAACGTGCTGGACGTGACGTTGGCCGCCGGGGTACCGAAACCCGGCCTCGACGTCACCCGAAACTTCTACACCACCTCGTCGTGCGGGGTCTGCGGTAAGGCGTCACTGGACGCGGTGCGGGTGATCAGCCGGTTTTCTCCGGGAACCGACCACGCCTCGGTCGCGGCGGCCACCCTCAAGGCGATGCCCGACCAATTGCGTTCGGCGCAAAAGGTTTTCGACAGCACCGGTGGACTGCACGCCGCCGCGCTGTTCGGGGTGGACGGCACGATGCTGGTGGTGCGCGAGGACGTCGGGCGGCACAACGCGGTCGACAAGGTGATCGGCTGGGCGCTGGAGCACGGGCGGATACCGCTGCAGGCCTCGGTGCTGCTGGTCAGCGGGCGCGCATCGTTCGAGTTGACGCAGAAGGCCGTGATGGCCGGGATCCCGGTGCTGGCGGCGGTGTCCGCGCCGTCGTCGCTGGCGGTGTCGTTGGCCGAGGAGTCCGGCATCACGCTGGTGGCGTTCCTGCGGCAGGCCTCGATGAACATCTACACCAGGGCGGACCGGATCACGTAGGCCGATCGCGGTTGTGGATGGGCGCCGCACTGGGGATAACTGCCCAGTGGTGACGGGCGCCCGTGCCGATGGAGGCCCCTCTCGTCGGGGGCACCGGGCACCGTGACCCGCATGACGACCGAAACGACGATGACCCGGATCCAATTGGGGGCGATGGGCGAGGCGCTCGCCGTGGATCATCTGATGCGGAGGGGACTGCGGATCCTGCAGCGCAACTGGCGCTGCCGCTACGGCGAGCTCGACATCATCGCCCGCGACGACGCCACGTCCACGGTGGTGTTCGTCGAGGTGAAGACGCGCACCGGCGACGGATACGGGGGACTGGCGTATGCCGTCACCCCGCGCAAGGTGCTCCGGTTGCGCAGGCTCGCCGGGCTGTGGCTGGCGGGCCGCGACCAGCGCTGCGCGGCGATCCGCATCGACGTCATCGGGGTGCGGATCGGGCGTCGCCGCACCCCGGAGATCACCCACCTGGAAGGGATCGGCTGATGGCGCTGGGACGCGCGTTCTCCGTCGCGGTGCGCGGCGTGGACGGGCAGATCGTGGAGATCGAAGCCGACATCACCTCCGGCCTGCCGGGCGTGCACCTGGTGGGCCTGCCCGACGCCGCCCTGCAGGAGTCCCGCGACCGGGTCCGGGCGGCCGTCACCAACTGCGGCAACGACTGGCCCCAGGCGCGCCTCACACTGGCGCTGTCGCCGGCGACGCTGCCCAAAATGGGGTCGGTCTACGACATCGCCCTGGCCGCCGCGGTGTTGTCGGCGCAGCGCAAGAACCCGTGGCACCGGCTGGAGAAGACGGTGCTGCTGGGCGAGTTGTCCCTGGACGGCCGGGTCCGGCCGGTGCGCGGGGTGCTGCCCGCCGTGCTGGCCGCCAAGCGCGAAGGCTGGCCGGCCGTGGTGGTGCCGGTGGACAACCTCGCCGAGGCCAGCCTGGTCGACGGCATCGACGTGTGGGGCGTGCGCACCCTGGGGCAGCTGCACAAGTGGCTCAGCGGCACCGGCGGCCTGGCAGGCAGGATCGACGCGAAACCCACCGACGGGGAGCCCGCCGCGGATCTGGTCGACGTGGTGGGCCAAACGCAGGCGCGGTTCGCCGTGGAGGTGGCCGCCGCCGGGGCGCATCACCTCATGCTCACCGGCCCGCCCGGGGTGGGCAAAACGATGCTCGCCCAACGCCTGCCGGGACTGCTGCCGTCGCTGACCGATGCCGAGTCGCTCGAAGTGACCGCGATCCACTCGGTGGCCGGGTTGCTGTCGGGCGACACACCCCTGATCACCAGACCGCCGTTCGTGGCTCCTCATCACAGCTCCAGCGTCGCCGCGCTGGTCGGCGGTGGGTCGGGGATGGCGCGTCCCGGCGCGGTCAGCCGGGCGCATCGCGGGGTGCTCTTCCTCGACGAGTTCGCCGAGATCCGGGTCAGCGCGCTGGAAGCCCTTCGAACACCGTTGGAGGACGGCGAGATTCGCCTCGCCCGCCGCGACGGGGTGGCGTGTTATCCGGCCCGGTTCCAGCTGGTGCTGGCCGCCAACCTGTGCCCGTGCGCGCCGGCCGACCCGCAGGACTGCGTCTGCGCGGCGGCCGCCAAACGCCGCTACCTGGGGAAGCTGTCCGGGCCGCTGCTGGATCGGGTGGACCTCCGCGTGCAGATGCACCAGGTCAAGGCCGGCGCGTTCGCGGGCCAAGCCGGCGAATCGACGGCACAGGTCCGTCACCGGGTGGCACAAGCCCGTGCGGCCGCCGCCCAGCGCTGGCTACCGCACGGATTCCGCACCAACGGTGAGGTCAGCGGAACGTTGCTGCGCCGAAAATTCCGTCCCAGCAACGCGGCGATGGAGCCGCTGCAACGGGCGCTGGACCGTGGACTGCTCAGCATCCGTGGCCTGGACCGCACGTTGCGGGTCGCGTGGAGCCTGGCCGACCTGGCCGGGCGCACCTCGCCCGGGACCGACGAAGTTGCCGCCGCTCTCAGCTTCCGCCAGCCCGGGGCGCAGCGATGAGCGCCGCGGCCCACCAGCTGGATGTGCTACCAGCGGGCCATGGTCAGCCAATCGGTGTGCCCACCCCGCAGCGCTATCGCGACGGTCACCAGGATCGCGAAGGCGCGGGCGAATTGGGCCATGGCACGGCCACTTTCACCCCGCTGTTCCATCTCGCGCAACCCGATGCAGGCCAGGCCGATGCTGATGAGGGGGATGGGCAAACCGATCCAGCTCACCACGCTGAGCGCGAAAGCCGCGACGGCCCAGGGGTTCTTTGGCCGCTCGGACATGCTGTACGTCATGGGCAGGTCGAGGATCATGGGTCGTTCCGTTCGTTCGGGGCCGGCGTGCGGCGGGCGGCTGACAACACCACGTTCGCGCGCCGGGCTCAATGGATTCTTGACGAGTTCTTGCAGCCGGGGGCACGGCGATGACGGCGGCGCTCGACGATCCCACGTTGCGTGCCTGGGCCTATCTGTCTCGGGTGGCCGAGCCACCCTGCGCCGAACTCGCCGCCCTGGTGCAGCGCGTCGGCCCGGTGGAAGCCGCGGAGCGCATCCGGCGCGGGCTGGTCGACGACGACCTGGCCCGGCGCACCGAGGCCCGGCGCGAAATCGACCGATGCGCCGCCGATCTCGAGATGCTCGCCCGGCGCGGCGGAAGGTTGATTACCCCGGACGATGACGAGTGGCCGCTGCTGGCGTTCGCCGCTTTCCGCGGCGGCGCACCGCGACCCGGCGGCGCGCCGCTAATTGCCCCGCTGGTGTTGTGGGCGCAGGGACCCGTGCGGCTCGACGAGGTCGCGCACCGGGCGGCGGCCGTGGTGGGGACGCGCGCTGCGACCGCGTACGGCGAGCAGGTCGCCGGCGAATTGGCGGCCGGCTTGGCACAGCGCGATGTCGCGGTGGTCTCCGGCGGCGCCTACGGCATCGACGGCGCGGCGCACCGCGCCGCCCTGGACTGCGACGGCGTCACGGTGGCCGTGCTGGCCGGCGGGCTCGACGTCCCCTACCCGAGCGGTCATACCGCACTGCTGCACCGCGTCGGCCAGCACGGGCTGTTGTTCACCGAGTACGCGCCCGGCATCCGCCCGGCCCGCCACCGGTTCCTGACCCGCAATCGTCTGGTGGCCGCCGTGGTGGGGGCCGCCGTCGTGGTGGAGGCCGGCCTGCGCAGCGGCGCGGCCAACACCGCCTCCTGGGCGCGGGCGTTGGGGCGAGTGGTGGCCGCCGTGCCCGGACCCATCACGTCCTCGGCATCGGCGGGCTGCCATGCGCTGCTGCGCAACGGCGCCGAGCTGGTCACCCGCGCCGACCACGTCGTCGAGCTCGTCGGCCACATCGGCGAACTGGCGCACGATGAGCCGCATCCGGGGACGCCACTCGACGGCCTCAGCGACGCCGAACGCCGGATCTATGAGGCGCTGCCGGACCGCGGCGCCGCCACCGTCGACGAGATCGCGATCGCCTCGGGAATGGTGCCCGAGCTGGCGCTGGGGCCGCTGGCGATGCTGGAGCTGGCCGGGCTGGTGCAGCGGCACGAGGGGCGGTGGCGCATCGTCCGGGCTCGCCGGGCCGTGCCGGCGCCGCCGCCTCCATGAACGGGATCAGGCGTAGAGCCGCCCGCGGCCCGGGGAAGCGCAACCGACCCAGCTGGTGCACTCTGAAACCTCATGATGGCCCAACTCGCCAATCTTGAATTCAAATTGGGCGCGCAACGGTTCCCGTTTGCTCAGCCGCTTCTGAACCTCAACCGCGCGCCCCTCCGAGTCCAGTAGTTCAATGTCGACGTGCCCTCTTGATCGCTCGCCGTCCGCGGCACTTCGACGAAAATTCCGAGGCCCACCGATACGGTAAAGGGCTCCGGGTGTCCGGCCGGAATGAGGCCCGGATCTGTGCCTCCCGCCGAGACGTACAACAAGTTGTTTTGCGTCTCCGCGTGGTCGCACAAAATTGCCGTCAACGCCATGTCGAGGTCAGGGCCCGGAAAGCCTTACGGCAGTGACTATTTGGCAGCATTGCCTGCCCACTCCGTGCTGGGTTGAATGATGTTGTGAGTCAACGGAGTTCGCTGACTATTCCTCTTCCGTTGCTCGGAAGTCAGTTGCCGATTCGGGGTCAAGGTTGACTGCAGAGGTGGTGACCGGGGCGGGCGGCGCCGCACTGCGCGTTTGGCTCGCTTACCGTGACGCGGCGGAAGATGTTTGAATTCATCGGCTTCCACTGACGTCTCATGCCATCCGGTAGTGCGATGAGGTCGGGCTCGGCGCTTAGCTGGGCCTCTTCGCCGATCAGGACAAAAGCCGAGCCGGCACCGAAGTCCCGGCGGCCGTCGCGTGTTGGCGGTTCACCGAACGTCCGCCCCCGGCCACTTGGCGATACCGGTTCGATTCCCGAGGCCAGTCCATAAAACAAACGACGGTTGACGAGCCAGCCAAATTTTGTTAAAGGTTAGGGAACCTATACTACACGCGCGCAATAGGAGCCATCGAGGTCGAAGTCGAACCGGCGCAGTTGCAATCTTCTGACTTTGGGTCGTCACCCAATTAACTCAGTGAGAGAAGGCTATGGACTTTGCCGCGCAGCCCCCAGAAGTCAATTCCGCGCGCATGTACAGCGGCCCTGGGTCAGGGCCGCTTCTGGCGGCCGCGGCTGCTTGGGACGCACTGGCCGCTTCACTGGCCTCCACCGCCAGCGGCTACGCCACGGTGCTATCGGAGCTGACGGGCCAGGCGTGGCTGGGTCCGGCTTCGGTGGCGATGCTGGCTGCGGCGACCCCCTATGTTGAGTGGCTGGCTGCCACTGGCAGTCAGGCCGCGCAGACCGCCGCCCAGGCGTATGCGGCGGCGGCGGCCTACGAGGCGGCGTTTATCGCCACGGTGCCGCCCCCGGCGATCGCCGAGAATCGGGCGCAGCTGGCGGCGTTGGTAGCGACGAATTTCCTGGGCCAGAACACTCCGGCGATCATGGCTACCGAAGCCCTCTACATGGAGATGTGGGCTCAAGACGCCGCGGCCATGTACGGCTATGAGGCTGCTTCGACGGCTGCCAGTACCTTGACGCCGTTCGCCGAGCCTCCCCGCACGACCAACCCTGCCGGGCCGGGGGCTCGCGCGGGCGCGCTGGCGCGGGCCGCCGGTGATTCCACCAGCGCTCGAATCCAACATCTGACGCAACTCAGCTCGCATCCATTCTCACAGCAGCTGGGCTCGCCGACCGCGTCTCAGCAACTGAGCTCGACGACGGCTTCCCAGCAATTGGCCTCGGCCGCGGTGTCTCAGCAGCTCAGTTCGCCTACCGCCACCCAGCAGCTGGCCTCCACGACCGCCTCTCAGCAGTTGACGTCGGCCGCGATGTCTCAGCAGGTCGGTTCGCCTGCCGCCACTCAGCAGTTGGCCTCCACGACGGCGTCCCAGCAGGTCGGTTCCAGCGCGGTGTCGCAGCAGGTCGGTTCGAGCGCGGTGTCGCAGCAGGTTGGTTCGTCCGCTGTCTCGCCGCAGTCGACCTCCACCACGGCCTACCAGGCGGCCGCACCCGCCGCGTCCCACCAGCCGTTGATGACGGCCGCCTCGCAGCAGCTCGGCTCTACCACCGCGTCCCAACAGCTGGCCTCGCCCGCCGTGTCGCAGCAGTCGGCGTCGGCGGCGGTCACTCAGCAGTCGGCGTCGGCGGCGGTGTCGCAGCAGTCCGCATCGACCGCAGTCTCCGAACAGGTCAGCACGACCGCCGCCTCGCAAGGGCTCACCGAAACCCACGTCATCATCAACGGCGTCGATCCGATTGCCCTCTCCGGTGACGTCACCGGCACCACGCATCTCACGGCCGGCAACAGCTACGTCGTCCTCGCCGGCAACACCGTCACCATCGACCCAGGCGCCAGCCTGATCGCCGACTCGGGCAGCACCCTCACCGTGGACGGCACCATCACCATCGACGGCGGAACGCTCGGCTCCGGCGGCACCCTGGTCGACAGCGGCGCCATCACCGTCGCGAACGGCGGGGCCGTAACCATCAACGGCGGAACGCTTCTCGCCGACGGCGGCACTCTTTCCGTCAGCAACGCCTTCACCGTCGCGAGCGGCGGTTCCGTCACCGTCAACAGCGGAGCGGTTGTCGGAGCAGGCGGCAGCATCACAGTCGGCTCCGGCGGCACCCTCACCGACGCCGGCAGCATCACCGTCAGCAGCGGAGGAGTTCTCGGCGCGGGTGGCACCGTGACCGACGGCGGCACGTTGACCGTCAGCGCCGGCGGAGTGCTCGCCGACGGCGGCACCGTGACCGTGAGCTCGGGTGGCACGCTGGCCGACGGTGGCACCGTGACCATCAGCTCCGGAAGCACGTTGACCGTCAGCTCGGGTGGCGCGTTGAGCGACGGCGGCGCCTTGACCATCAGCTCGGGTGGCACGCTGACCGATGGCGGCAGCGTCACCGTCACCGGGGGTGGCCTGCTCACCGACGGCGGCACCCTGACGAACACGGGCGGGACCGTCATTGTCAGCACCGGTGGCGCTGATAGCGGCACGTTGACCGTCGGCTCGGGCGTGACCTTCACCGACAGTGGCACCGTGACCGTCGGTTCGGGTGGCACCCTGACGGACGGCGGGACTGTGTCCGTCGCGGGCAGTGGCACATTGACCGACGGCGGCACGGTGACCGTCGCCAGCGGTGCCACGTTGACGGATTCTGGTGCACTGACCGTCAATTCGGGCGGCGTGTTCACCGATAGCGGCTCGTTCACCGTGGGCGCTGGTGTCACGGTTGCCGATAACGGCACGCTCAACCTCAACAACGCCGTCACCCTCACCGGCAGCGCGATCAACGTGGGCCCCACCGGCGCGCTCAACGTCAATAGCGGCGGCACGCTCGCCACCAGCCTGGGTGGCACCTTGACCGACAGCGGTGCTGTCACCATCAATTCGGGCGGCACCCTGACCGACGGCGGGACGGTGACCGTCACTGGCGGTGGCACCTTGACCGATGGCGGCACCCTGACCAATACGGGTGGGTCCCTGGTGGTCAGTACCGGGGGGAGTGATAGCGGCACCTTGACGGTGGGCTCCGGTGTGACCTTCACCGATAGCGGCACGCTGACCGTCAACACCGGCGGCAACCTGACGGTCAACGGAGCGCTGACCGTGGGTCCGACTGGGACGTTGACCGACGGTGGTGCGGTGACGGTGAATTCGGCTGGGGTGTTGACGGATAGTGGTGCGCTGACGGTCAATTCGGGTGGCACTCTGAGCGATGGCGGCACGGTGAGTGTCGGCTCGGGAGTCACGCTCACCGATAGCGGCACGGTGACGGTGGGCCAGGGCGGTGCTTTGACGGACAGCGGCACGCTGAGCGTGAGCTCGGGTGGCGCCGTGTCGGACAGCGGGACGCTGACAGTTGCCAGTGGTGGGACGTTGACCGATGGTGGTGCGGTCACGGTCAATGCGGGCGGGATGCTGGCGGATAATGGTGCGCTGACGGTCAATTCGGGTGCGGTGTTGACGAACGGTGGTTCGTTGACTGTGGGTTCTGGTGTCACCCTTGTTGATAACGGCACGCTGAATATCAACAGCGGTGCCAGCGTCGCGGGCACGATCGACGTGAGTTCCACCGGTGCGGTGAACGTCAATAGCGGCACGCTGACGGTGGCCAGTGGTGGGACGTTGACCGATGGTGGTGCGGTCACGGTGAATGCGGGTGGCACGTTGACCGATGGCGGGACTGTCACGGTCAGCGGTGGTGCGGTGTTGGGTTCGGGCGGCACCCTGACCGACGGCGGTACGGTCACCGTGGCGAACGGTGGCAGTCTTTCCGTCGACGGCGGATCGGTTCTGGGCTCCGGTGGTCTGCTCACCGACAGTGGCAGTCTCACCGTGGCCAACGGCGGCACTTTGTCCGCCAACGGGGGGTCGGTTGTCGGCTCGGGGGGCACCGTGACGGTCGGCTCCGGTGGCGTGCTCACCGATGGCGGCACCGTCACTGTCAACGGTGGAGGGCTTCTCGGGTCGGGCGGCACCCTGACCGACGGTGGGACTGTGACGGTCAGTGCCGGCGGCACCTTGACCGATGGCGGGACTGTGACGGTCAGCGCCGGCGGCACCCTGACCGACGGCGGGACCATGACCGTGGGCTCCAGCGCCACCTTGACCGACAGCGGCACGCTGACCGTCAGCTCGGGTGGCGCGCTAACCGATAGCGGTGCGATGACCGTTGATTCGGGTGGCGTGTTCACCGATAGCGGTTCGTTCACGATGGGTTCCGGTGTCACGATGGTGGACAACGGCACTCTCAATATCAACAGTGGCGTAACCCTGACCGGCAGCACGATCAACGTGGGTTCCACCGGCGCCCTCAACGTCGATAGTGGTGGCACGCTCACCGTTGGTTCCACCGGCACATTGACCGATGGTGGTGCGGTCACGGTGAATTCGGGCGGGGTGTTGGCGGATAATGGTGCGCTGACGGTGAATTCGGGCGGGGTGTTGACGAACGGTGGTTCGTTGACTGTGGGTTCTGGTGTCACCCTTGTTGATAACGGCACGCTGAATATCAACAGCGGTGCCAGCGTCGCGGGCGCGATCGACGTGAGTTCCACCGGCGCGGTGAACCTCAACAGTGGCACACTGACGGTGGCCAGTGGTGGGACGTTGACCGATGGTGGTGCGGTGACGGTCAATGCGGGTGGGACGTTGACCGATAGCGGGACTGTCACGGTCAACGGCGGTGCGGTGCTGGGTTCGGGCGGCACCCTGACCGATGGCGGCACCGTCACCGTGGCGAACGGTGGCAGTCTTTCCGTCGACGGCGGATCGGTTCTGGGCTCCGGCGGTGTCTTGACGGACAGCGGCACATTGACCGTCGCGAACGGTGGCAGTCTTTCGGTCGGCGGGGGGTCGGTGGTCGGTTCCGGGGGCAGCGTGACCGTGGCTTCGGGGGGAACGCTGACCGACGGCGGCACCGTCACTGTCAACGGTGGAGGGCTTCTCGGGTCGGGCGGCACCCTGACCGACGGTGGGACTGTGACGGTCAGTGCCGGCGGCACCTTGACCGATGGCGGGACTGTGACGGTCAGCGCCGGTGGCACCCTGACCGACGGCGGGACCATGACCGTGGGCTCCAGCGCCACCTTGACCGACAGCGGCACGCTGACCGTCAGCTCGGGTGGCGCGCTAACCGATAGCGGTGCGATGACCGTTGATTCGGGTGGCGTGTTCACCGATAGCGGTTCGTTCACGATGGGTTCCGGTGTCACGATGGTGGACAACGGCACTCTCAATATCAACAGTGGCGTAACCCTGACCGGCAGCACGATCAACGTGGGTTCCACCGGCGCCCTCAACGTCGATAGTGGTGGCACGCTCACCGTTGGTTCCACCGGCACATTGACCGATGGTGGTGCGGTCACGGTGAATTCGGGTGGCGTGTTGACGGATAGTGGTGCGCTGACGGTCAATTCGGGTGGCACCCTGAGTGATGGCGGCACGGTGAGTGTCGGCTCGGGCGTCACGCTCACCGATAGCGGCACGGTGACGGTGGGCGAGGGCGGTGCTTTGACGGACAGCGGCACGCTGAGCGTGAGCTCGGGTGGGGTTGTGTCGGACAGTGGCACGCTGACGGTGGCCAGTGGTGGGACGTTGACCGATGGTGGTGCGGTGACGGTCAATGCGGGTGGGACGTTGACGGACAGCGGGACTGTCACGGTCAACGGCGGTGCGGTGCTGGGTTCGGGTGGCACTCTGACCGATGGCGGCACTGTCACCGTGGCGAACGGTGGCAGTCTTTCCGTCGACGGCGGATCGGTTCTGGGCTCCGGCGGTGTCTTGACGGACAGCGGCACATTGACCGTCGCGAACGGTGGCAGTCTTTCGGTCGACGGGGGATCAGTGGTCGGTTCCGGGGGCAGCGCGACCGTGGCTTCGGGGGGAACGCTGACCGACGGCGGCACCGTCACGGTCAGCGGTGGGGGAATCCTGGGGTCGGGTGGCACCCTGACCGATGGCGGGACTGTGACGGTCAGTGCGGGTGGCACGTTGACCGACGGCGGGACGGTGACGGTCACTGGTGGTGGGGTGCTCACCGATGGCGGTGCTCTGACCAATACGGGTGGGACGGTCGTCGTCAGTACTGGCGGCACCGATAGCGGCACCTTGACGGTGGGCTCCGGTGTGACCTTTACCGATAGTGGCACGCTGACCGTCAACACCGGTGGCGAGGTGACGGTCAACGGAGCGCTGACCGTGGGTCCGACTGGGACGGTGACCGACGGTGGTGCGGTGACGGTGAATTCGGGTGGGGTGTTGACGGATAGTGGTGCGCTGACGGTCAATTCGGGTGGCACTCTGAGCGATGGCGGCACGGTGAGTGTCGGCTCGGGAGTCACGCTCACCGATAGCGGCACGGTGACGGTGGGCCAGGGCGGTGCTTTGACGGACAGCGGCACGCTGAGCGTGAGCTCGGGTGGGGTTGTGTCGGACAGCGGGACGCTGACAGTTGCCAGTGGTGGGACGTTGACCGATGGTGGTGCGGTCACGGTCAATGCGGGCGGGATGCTGGCGGATAATGGTGCGCTGACGGTCAATTCGGGTGCGGTGTTGACGAACGGTGGTTCGTTGACTGTGGGTTCTGGTGTCACCCTTGTTGATAACGGCACGCTGAATATCAACAGCGGTGCCAGCGTCGCGGGCACGATCGACGTGAGTTCCACCGGTGCGGTGAACGTCAATAGCGGCACGCTGACGGTGGCCAGTGGTGGGACGTTGACCGATGGTGGTGCGGTCACGGTGAATGCGGGTGGCACGTTGAGCGATAGCGGGACTGTCACGGTCAGCGGTGGTGCGGTGTTGGGTTCGGGCGGCACCCTGACCGACGGCGGTACGGTCACCGTGGCGAACGGTGGCAGTCTTTCCGTCGACGGCGGATCGGTTCTGGGCTCCGGTGGTCTGCTCACCGACAGTGGCAGTCTCACCGTGGCCAACGGCGGCACTTTGTCCGCCAACGGGGGGTCGGTTGTCGGGTCCGGGGGCACCGTGACGGTCGGCTCCGGTGGCGTGCTCACCGATGGCGGCACCGTCACTGTCAACGGTGGAGGGCTTCTCGGGTCGGGCGGCACCCTGACCGACGGTGGGACTGTGACGGTCAGTGCCGGCGGCACCTTGACCGATGGCGGGACTGTGACGGTCAGCGCCGGTGGCACCCTGACCGACGGCGGGACCATGACCGTGGGCTCCAGCGCCACCTTGACCGACAGCGGCACGCTGACCGTCAGCTCGGGTGGCGCGCTAACCGATAGCGGTGCGATGACCGTTGATTCGGGTGGCGTGTTCACCGATAGCGGTTCGTTCACGATGGGTTCCGGTGTCACGATGGTGGACAACGGCACTCTCAATATCAACAGTGGCGTAACCCTGACCGGCAGCACGATCAACGTGGGTTCCACCGGCGCCCTCAACGTCGATAGTGGTGGCACGCTCACCGTTGGTTCCACCGGCACATTGACCGATGGTGGTGCGGTCACGGTGAATTCGGGTGGCGTGTTGACGGATAGTGGTGCGCTGACGGTCAATTCGGGTGGCACCCTGAGTGATGGCGGCACGGTGAGTGTCGGCTCGGGCGTCACGCTCACCGATAGCGGCACGGTGACGGTGGGCGAGGGCGGTGCTTTGACGGACAGCGGCACGCTGAGCGTGAGCTCGGGTGGGGTTGTGTCGGACAGCGGCACGCTGACGGTGGCCAGTGGTGGGACGTTGACCGATGGTGGTGCGGTGACGGTCAATGCGGGTGGGACGTTGACGGACAGCGGGACTGTCACGGTCAACGGCGGTGCGGTGCTGGGTTCGGGTGGCACCCTGACCGATGGCGGTACGGTCACGGTGACCAACGGTGGCAGTCTTTCGGTGGACGGTGGATCGGTTTTGGGCTCTGGTGGTCTGCTCACCGACAGTGGCAGTCTCACCGTGGCCAACGGCGGCACTTTGTCCGTCGACGGGGGGTCGGTTGTCGGCTCGGGGGGCACCGTGACGGTCGGCTCCGGTGGCGTGCTCACCGATGGCGGCACCGTCACTGTCAACGGTGGAGGGGTTCTCGGGTCGGGTGGCACGCTGACCGATGGTGGGACTGTGACGGTCAGCGCCGGTGGCACGTTGACTGACGGCGGGACGGTGACCGTCACTGGCGGTGGCACCTTGACCGATGGCGGCACCCTGACCAATACGGGTGGGTCCCTGGTGGTCAGTACCGGGGGGAGTGATAGCGGCACCTTGACGGTGGGCTCCGGTGTGACCTTCACCGATAGCGGCACGCTGACCGTCAACACCGGTGGCGAGGTGACGGTTAACGGAGCGCTGACCGTGGGTCCGACTGGGACGGTGACCGACGGTGGTGCGGTGACGGTGAATTCGGCTGGGGTGTTGACGGATAGTGGTGCGCTGACGGTTAATTCGGGTGGCACTCTGACTGATGGCGGCACGGTGAGTGTCGGCTCGGGAGTCACGCTCACCGATAGCGGCACGGTGACGGTGGGCCAGGGCGGTGCTTTGACGGACAGCGGCACGCTGAGCGTGAGCTCGGGTGGGGTTGTGTCGGACAGCGGGACGCTGACGGTGGCCAGTGGTGGGACGTTGACCGATGGTGGTGCGGTCACGGTGAATTCGGGCGGGGTGTTGGCGGATAGCGGTGCGCTGACGGTCAATTCGGGTGGGGTGTTGACGAACGGTGGTTCGTTGACTGTGGGTTCTGGTGTGACCCTTGTTGATAACGGCACGCTGAATATCAACAGCGGTGCCAGCGTCGCGGGCACGGTCGATGTGAGTTCCACCGGTGCGGTGAACGTCAATAGCGGCACGCTGACGGTGGCCAGTGGTGGGACGTTGACGGACGGTGGTGCGGTGACGGTGAATGCGGGTGGGGCGTTGGCCGATAGCGGGACTGTCACGGTCAACGGTGGTGTGGTGCTGGGTTCGGGCGGCACCCTGACCGACGGCGGCACCGTCACCGTGGCGAACGGTGGCAGTCTTTCGGTGGACGGTGGATCGGTTTTGGGCTCTGGTGGTCTGCTCACCGACAGTGGCAGTCTCACTGTGGCCAACGGCGGCACTTTGTCCGTCGACGGGGGGTCGGTTGTCGGCTCCGGTGGCACCGTGACGGTCGGCTCCGGTGGCGTGCTCACCGATGGCGGCACCGTCACTGTCAACGGTGGAGGGGTTCTCGGGTCGGGCGCAACCCTGACCGATGGTGGGACTGTGACGGTCAGTGCCGGCGGCACGTTGACCGACGGCGGCACCGTGACGGTCAGCGCCGGCGGCAGCCTGACCGACGGTGGCACCATGACCGTCGGCTCGGGTGGCATGTTGACCGACGGCGGCGCCGTGACCGTCAACGCCGGCGGCGCGTTGACTGACAGCGGCGCCGTGACTGTTGATGCCGGCGGCACCCTGATGGACAGCGGCACCGTCACCGTCAGCAGCGGCGGCACGTTGACCGATGGTGGCAGCCTGACCGTCGCCAGTGGTGGCGCGTTCACGGATGGCGGTGCGCTGACGGTTAATTCGGGTGGGATGTTGACGGATAGCGGCTCGTTCACGATCGATTCCGGTGTCACCGTAATCGATAACGGCACGCTGAATATCAACAGTGGTGTGAGTCTGACCGGCAGCACGATCGACGTGGGCTCCACCGGCGCCCTCAACGTCGATAGCGGCGGCACGCTCACCGTCGGTGCCACCGGCACGCTGACCGATGCCGGTGCGGTCACCGTTCACTCAGGCGGAGCGTTGACGGATGGCGGCACCGTAACCGTCGGCGGCGGAGGGGTTCTCGGCTCGGGCGGAACCTTGACCGACGGCGGCACTCTGACGATCAGCGCCGGTGGCACCCTGACCGACGGCGGCACGTTGACCGTGGGCTCGGGTGGCACGCTGACCGACGGGGGCGCCCTGACCGTGAGCTCCGGCGGCGCCGTGACCGTCGACACCGGCGGCGCCCTGACGGACAGCGGCGCACTGACCGTCAGCTCGGGTGGCACCCTGACGGACGCCGGGACCGTCACCGTCACCGGGGGCGGGACCCTCACCGACGGCGGCACAGTGACCAACACGGGCGGGGCCATCATCGTCAGTACCGGTGGGACCGACAGCGGCACGTTGACCGTCGGCTCCGGTGGCACCCTCACCGACAGCGGCACGGTTTCTGTGGGTTCGGGTGGCACGCTGACGGACAGCGGGACCGTCACCGTTGCCAGTGGTGGGACGTTGACCGACGGCGGGACTGTGACGGTCACCAGCGGCGGCACATTAGCGGATAGTGGTGCGCTGACCATCAATTCGGGCGGGACGTTAACCGATGGCGGGACGCTCACCGTCGGGTCCGGTGTCACTCTGACAGACGACGGCACGCTCGACATCAACAGCGGCATGAGCCTCAGTGGCACGATCGACGTGGGTTCCACAGGCGCGCTCAACGTGAACAGCGGCGGGACCCTGGCGGTCGGGCAGGGTTCCACGCTCACTGACGGTGGCGCCGTCACGATCAATTCGGGTGGCACGCTGACGGATAGCGGGACTGTCACCGTTGCCAGCGGCGGCACGATGACCGATGGCGGTGCGCTGACGGTTGATTCGGGTGGGTTGTTGACCGACAGTGGCTCGTTGACTGTGGATGCTGGTGTCACGGTGGTGGATAACGGGACGTTGGATGTCAATGGTGGTGCCGGCGTTGCGGGCACGATTGATGTGGGTTCGACGGGTGTGGTGAACGTCAACGGTGGGGGCACGCTGAGTGTCGGTTCCACCGGCGCGTTGACCGATGGTGGTGTGGTGACGGTTAATTCGGGTGGCGTGTTGACCGATGGCGGGACGGTCACGGTCAATGGTGGGTCGGTTCTGGGCTCCGGTGGCACCTTGACGGATAGCGGCACCGTCAGCGTCACGAACGGCGGAAGCATTTCCGTCGATGGAGGTTCGGTCCTCGGGGCGGGCGGAACCCTCACCGACAGCGGCACTCTCACCGTCGCGCACGGTGGTGCTCTGTCCGTTAACGGTGGGTCGGTTCTCGGGTCCGGGGGAACGGTGACGGTGGGATCAGGTGGCACGTTGACCGATGGTGGCTCGGTCACGGTCGGCGGTGGCGGGGTGCTGGGCTCGGGTGGCACCCTGACCGATGGCGGCACCGTGACGGTCAGTGCGGGCGGCACGTTTACCGATGGCGGGACCGTGACGGTCAGTTCGGGGGGCTTGTTGACCGACGGCGGCACCGTGACGGTCAGCTCGGGTGGCACGTTGACCGACAGCGGCACCGTGACGGTTGGTTCCACTGGAGCTTTGACGGACGGCGGGACGGTCACCGTCAACGCCGGTGGCACTTTGGCCGACGGCGGCACTGTCACGATCGATTCGGGTGCCACCCTGGCTGATAGCGGGACGGCGACGGTCAGCTCGGGCGGCACCCTGACTGATGGCGGCACGCTGACCGTCAATGCCGGCGGCACGTTGACGGATAGCGGGACTGTGACTGTCACCAGCGGCGGTACTCTGACCGATAGCGGCGCACTGACCATCAATCCGGGCGGCACGCTGACCGATAGTGGTGCGCTGACGGTCAATTCGGGTGGGACGCTGACCGACGGTGGCACCGTGACAGTCGGCGGCACTCTGACCGACAGCGGCACAATCAACGTGGGCGCCACTGGTGCGGTCAACGTCGATGGCTCCCTCGCAGTCAATGCGGGTGGCACGTTGACCGATGGTGGTGCGATCACCATTCATTCCGGTGGTGCGTTGACCGATGGTGGTGTGGTGACGGTTAATTCGGGTGGCGTGTTGGCCGATGGTGGGACCGTCACGGTCAATGGTGGGTCGGTGCTGGGGTCCGGTGGCACCTTGACGGATAGCGGCACCGTGAGTGTCACGAACGGCGGAATCCTTTCCGTCGATGGAGGTTCGGTCCTCGGGGCGGGCGGGACCCTCACCGACAGCGGCAATCTCACCGTCGCGAACGGCGGTGCCGTCTCGATCAACGGCGGGTCGGTGCTGGGTTCGGGCGGGGCGCTCACTGACACCGGCCATCTCACGGTCGCGAACGGCGGTGCCCTATCCGTGAATGGTGGTTCGGTCGTTGGCTCCGGGGGCACGGTGACGGTGGGGTCGGGTGGCACGTTGACCGATGGTGGTTCGGTCACGATCAGCGGTGGAGGGCTGGTGGGCTCGGGCGGCACCCTGACCGATGGCGGCACCGTGACGGTCAGCACCGGGGGCACCCTGACCGACGGCGGGACCGTGACGGTCAGCTCGGGCGGCTTGTTGACCGACGGCGGGACCGTGACGGTCAGCTCGGGCGCCACCCTGACCGATAGCGGCACCGTGACGGTCAGTGCCGGTGGCACCCTGACCGATAGCGGGACCGTGACGGTCGGCTCGGGTGGCTTGTTGACCGACGGTGGGACCGTGACGGTCAGCTCGGATGGCACGTTGACCGATAGCGGCGCGGTGACGGTCAGCACCGGTGGCATCCTGACCGACAGCGGCACGGTCACCGTCGACGCCGGCGGCACGCTGACCGATGGCGGGACCGTCACTGTCACCAGTGGCGGCAGCATGGCTGACGGCGGCGCCGTGACGGTCAGCTCGGGCGGCACCCTGACCGACGGCGGCACCCTGACTGTCGGCTCGGGCGGAACGTTGACCGACAGCGGAACCGTCACGGTCGGTTCTGGTGGGACGTTAACCGACAGCGGAACGGTGACGGTCGGCGGAAGCTTGACTGACAACGGTGCCGTCGAGGTGACCAACGCCGGCTCGCTGACCATCAATACGGGCGGCACGCTGACCGACAGTGGTGCACTGACGGTGGATTCGGGTGGGACGCTGACCGACGGTGGCACCGTGACGATCGGCGGCAGTCTGACCGACGACGGCACGATCAACGTGGGCGCTACCGGTGCGGTCAACGTCAACATCAACGGTTCGCTCACTGTGAATGCGGGTGGCACGTTGACCGACGGTGGCGCGATCACCATTCATTCCGGCGGCGCGTTGACCGATGGTGGTGTGGTGACGGTTAATTCGGGTGGCGCGTTGACCGATGGCGGGACCGTCACGGTCAATGGTGGGTCGGTTCTGGGCTCCGCTGGCACCTTGACGAATAACGGCACCGTGAGCGTCACGAACGGCGGAACTCTTTCCATCGAGGGAGGTTCGGTGCTGGGGGCTGGCGGGACCCTCACCGACAGTGGCACTCTCACCGTCGCGCACGGTGGTGCTCTGTCCGTCAACGGTGGGTCGGTTCTCGGGTCCGGAGGAACGGTGACGGTGGGATCGGGTGGCACGTTGACCGATGGTGGCTCGGTCACGGTCGGCGGTGGCGGGGTGCTGGGCTCGGGTGGCACCCTGACCGATGGCGGCACCGTGACGGTCAGTGCCGGCGGCACGTTGACCGACGGCGGGACCGTGACGGTCAGTGCCGGTGGCGCTTTGACTGATGGCGGGACCGTGACGGTCAGCTCGGGTGGCACGTTGACCGACAGCGGCGCCGTCACGGTCAGCTCGGGCGGCACCCTGACGGATGGCGGCACGCTGACGGTCAATGCCGGCGGCACGCTGACGGATAGCGGGACTGTCACGGTCGCCAGCGGCGGCACACTGACCGATAGCGGTGCGGTGACCATCAATTCGGGCGGCACGCTGACGGATGGCGGTGTGCTGACGGTCAATTCGGGTGGGGTGTTGACCGACAGTGGCTCGTTGACCGTGGACGCTGGTGTCACGGTGGTGGATAACGGGACGCTGAACGTCAATGGCGGTGCCGGCGTTGCGGGCACGATTGATGTGGGTTCGACGGGTGTGGTGAACGTCAACGGTGGGGGCACGCTGAGTGTCGGTTCCACCGGCGCGTTGACCGATGGTGGTGTGGTGACGGTTAATTCGGGTGGCGTGTTGACCGATGGCGGGACGGTCACGGTCAATGGTGGGTCGGTTCTGGGGTCCGGTGGCGCCTTGACGGACAGCGGCACCGTGAGTGTCACGAACGGCGGAACTCTTTCCGTCGATGGAGGTTCGGTCCTCGGGGCGGGCGGGGTCCTCACCGACAGCGGGCATCTCACCGTCGCGAACGGCGGTGCCGTCTCCATCAATGGTGGGTCGGTGCTGGGTTCGGGCGGCGCGCTCACTGACACTGGCCATCTCACGGTCGCGAACGGCGGTGCTCTCTCCGTCAACGGTGGTTCGGTCGTTGGCTCCGGGGGCACGGTCACGGTGGGGTCGGGTGGCACATTGACCGATGGTGGCTCGGTCACGATCAGCGGTGGAGGGCTGCTGGGCTCGGGTGGCACCCTGACCGATGGCGGCACCGTGACGGTCAGTGCCGGGGGCACCCTGACCGACGGCGGGACCGTGACGGTCAGTGCCGGTGGCGCTTTGACTGATGGCGGAGCGGTGACCGTCAGCTCGGGTGGCACATTGACCGACAGCGGCGCGGTGACGGTCAGCACCGGTGGCATCCTGACCGACGGCGGCACGGTCACCGTCAATGCCGGCGCCACTTTGACCGATGGCGGGACCGTCACGGTCACCAGTGGCGGCACCTTGACCGATAGCGGCACGGTGACCGTCAGCGCGGGCGGCACGCTCACGGACAGCGGCACGTTCGCGGTCAATTCGGGCGCCGCGCTGACCAACGGTGGCACCGTCACCGTCGGCGGCACCCTGGCTGACAGCGGCATGGTCACTGTGAGTTCTGGCAGCACCTTCACCGTCGATGCCGGCGGCGTCCTCCCCATCCTCAATGGTGGAAGCATCACCATCGGCCCCGGCGAGGTCATCACCATCGGCCCCGGCGGAAGTTACACCTCCACCGGTGTGATCGGCCCCGTCACCATCGCTCCCGCTACACCGGTGCCGCCCGTGCCGCCGGCCCCGTCGCCGGTGGTGGTCGGCATCTCTCCGAGCGGGCTTGCCGCCCCGGGCCTGTCGGGCCTCGCGGGGCTCTCCGGAATCCAAGGCCCGCAAGATGATTCGACGTTGGCATCGTGTGGACCGGACGATAGGTCCTGCTGTCGATATGTGGATGCCAATGGAGGTCGGTGCTGTTGGGATCTCGTCGCGTCTGAGGTTGACTGATGGGTCCGGTTCAGGCAGCCGCCGTGGCGGAAAGCGTTGGGCGAGGAAACGACTCGAACGCCAGAGCGCCAGAGCCGGTGCAGTCTCCGGCGGGCGAGGCCGCCGGACGGCGCGGCAAGGCCATCTCGCGCGGGCCGTTATCCGTGCCGCTGAGTTGGTCCACGGCGGCCCCGCGGATCGAGCCGGCGTCGCTGTTGTCCGCTGCTGCCAGCCGTAACGCCACCGCTCGGTCCACCGCAGCAATCCCGATGGCAAGCACGTTCCTCAAGGGACTGATGACAATGCTTGCCGGGCCGGGTGCGGCAACCGCAGCGACCCGTTCACTACCGGACCCCAACAAGAGTCACGGAGAAAACGCCGCGGTTCGTCACGCCGAGACAAGGGTCCGAGACGACGCCTCCCCGGAAGCCGCCAACACCGCCGAACGGACCGCGGGCCCCGTCATCGCCATCCGCATCCTGCAAGGTCAAACCGTCACCCTTCGATATGGCAGCACCATCGCTCTCGCCGAAGGCACCACCATGCTCGTCAACAGCGGCTCCATCACCGTGCAAGGCGCCGGGACTTGCCTAGCCAACGCCCCCGTCACCGTCAACGACGGCAGCACTGTCACCACCCTTGGTAGGTGTTACGCGGGTGGCGCCGTAATCCCGTCCGACACGCGACTACACGCCGGCAGCTATGGCCCGTTCACCCTCACCCAGTACCGCCGCGCCAAGGTCGAGGTCGAGCTGTTCAGCGGCTCGGCCACCATGGGTGCCGGCGCACACGTCGGCGAGGTGATCACCCCCGCACACCGAACCGCCACCGCCACCGTCGGCGCGGAGGGTGCCACCATCACCAACACCGAAGGCACGATCACCGTCACCACCCGGCGGTATCCCCAACTCGGGCACTGCCACGGCATGCCTTCGCCGGCTCACGTGCACCCATAGCCAGGGTTGGGTTTCCGACGCCGGGATGGCCCCATAGTCGGGCCGCGCGCGCGGCGAAAAGCGGCCAAGCTGCGTCAACGACACGACTCGTATAGTCGACCGGGAGTCGGGGTTTTAACAGGAGGACAAGTGGCAGGTCGACCACTGCAATGCTTCGAAGTCGTCGGTACCGAACAGCTCACACGCCACATGGTGCGGATAGTGCTCGGAAGCAAGGACTTTGACGCCTTCGTGCCCAGCAAGTTTACCGACTCCTACGTCAAGCTGGTATTCATCGCCGACGACGTGGACGTGGCCGGCTTGCCCGGGCCGCTGACGCTCGACAGCTTCGCCGACCTACCCCCGGAGAAAAAGCCATCGGTGCGCACTCTCACCGTCCGCCACGTCGACGTCGAGAAACGCCGCATCACGCTGGACGTCGTCGTGCACGGCGAGCACGGCATCGCGGGCCAATGGGCAGCCACGGCCCAGCCCGGCCAGCCGATCTACCTGATGGGCCCCGGCGGCGCCTACACACCCGACCCCGCCGCCGACTGGCACTTGCTGGCCGGCGACGAGTCGGCGCTGCCGGCCATCGCCGCGGCGCTGGAAGCGCTGCCCCCCAGCGCGGTCGGCAAAGCGTTCATCGAGGTTGGGGGCCAGGAGGACGAAATCCCGTTGACCGCACCCGAAGGCGTTGAGGTGCACTGGGTCTACCGGGGCGGGCGTGCCGACCTGGTGCCCGAGGATCGCGCCGGCGACCACGCGCCGCTGATCGAGGCCGTCACCAGCACCCCCTGGCTGCCCGGGCAGGTGCACGTCTTCATCCACGGCGAGGCCCAGGCCGTCATGCACAATCTGCGCCCCTACATCCGCAAGGAGCGGGGCGTGGACGCCAAATGGGCGTCGTCGATCTCGGGGTACTGGCGCCGCGGCCGCACCGAAGAGACGTTCCGGCAATGGAAGAAAGAACTGGCGCAGGCCGAGTCGGCGAACTCGTCAGCCTGACGGCCGCCTGGCATTGTCTTTCCCATGGCATTCGGCGACTACCAGAACGAGATCTACTTCAAGGGCCTGGCCGGGGTGGCGCCCGCGCTGCCGATGGCCTTCGCGGAGCTGGAGGCCCGCGCCGAGCGGGCCATGTCGCCGTCGGTGTGGTCCTACGTCACCGGTGGCGCCGGCGACGAACGCACGCAGCGGGCCAACCGGGAGGCGTTCGATCGCTGGGGCCTGATACCGCGGATGTTCGTCGGTGCCGCCGCGCGCGACCTGTCGGTGGAGATGTTCGGCCTGACCCTGCCGTCGCCGGTGTTCATGGCCCCGATCGGCGTCATCGGCATCTGCGCCCAGGACGGCCACGGCGACCTGGCCACCGCTCGCGCGGCCGCGGCCACCGGGGTGCCGATGGTGGTGTCCACCCTGACCGCGGACCCCATGGAAGACGTCGCCGCGCAATTCGGTGACACCCCCGGCTTCTTTCAGCTCTACACGCCGAAGGATCGTGACCTGGCCGCCAGCCTGGTGCAGCGGGCCGAAGCCGCCGGCTTCAAGGGCATCATCGTCACCCTGGACACCTGGATACCCGGGTGGCGCCCGCGCGACCTCAGCACGGCCAACTTTCCGCAGCTGCGGGGGCTCTGCCTGAGCAACTACACCAGCGATCCGGTCTTCCGGGCCGCCCTGCAACGCCCGCCGGAAGAGGACCCGCAAGGCACCGTGCTGCAGTGGGTCACGACCTTCGGGAACCCCCTGACGTGGGACGACCTGCCCTGGTTGCGGTCGCTGACCGACCTGCCGCTGATCATCAAGGGCATCTGCCACCCCGACGACGCCCGGCGCGCCAGGGACGGCGGCGTCGACGGCATCTACTGCTCCACCCACGGCGGCCGCCAGGCCAACGGCGGCCTGCCCGCCCTCGCGTGCCTGCCCGGCGTCGTCGAGGCGGCCGACGGGCTGCCGGTGCTGTTCGATTCCGGGGTCCGCAGCGGCGCCGACGTCGTCAAAGCGCTCGCGCTGGGCGCCACGGCCGTGGGCATCGGCCGACCGTACGCCTACGGTCTGGCGCTCGGCGGCGCCGACGGCATCGTGCACGTGCTGCGCTCGATCCTGGCCGAAGCCGACCTCATCATGGCCGTCGACGGCTATCCCACGCTCAAAGATCTCACCCCGGACACGCTTCGGCGCGTCGACTAGAGCGCCCCGGTCCGCGCCTGCGACCGTGGGGGAGTGCAGGCGATCCTCGACGAGTTCGACGAATACCTGGACCTGCAGTGCGGCCGGTCGGCGCACACCCGGCGCGCCTACCTCGGTGATCTGCGCTCGCTGTTCGCCTTCCTCGCGGACCGCGGCACCGACCTGGACGGATTGACCCTGCCCCTGCTGCGCTCCTGGCTGTCCACCGCGGCCGCGGCCGGCGTCGCCCGCACGACGCTGGCCCGGCGCACCTCGGCGGTCAAGGCCTTCACCGCCTGGGCCGCGCGGCGCGGCCTGCTCACCGCGGACCCGGCCGCGCGGCTGCAGGTCCCCAAGGCGCACCGCACGCTGCCCGCGGTGCTGCGCCAGGATCAGGCGCTCGACGCCATGGCCGCCGCCAAATCCGGTGCGCAGCAAGGTGATCCGCTGGCGCTGCGGGACCGGCTGATCGTCGAGATGTTATATGCCACCGGGATCCGGGTCAGCGAGCTGTGCGGCCTGGACATCGACGACGTCGACACCCACCATCGGCTGTTGCGCGTGCTCGGTAAAGGCAACAAGCAGCGCAGCGTGCCATTCGGCAGGCCCGCCGCCGAGGCGCTCGACGCGTGGCTCGCCGACGGGCGCCCGGCCCTGGCGAACGCCGAATCCGGCCCGGCGCTGCTACTGGGCGCGCGGGGCCGCCGGCTCGACGTTCGGCAGGCGCGCACCGTGGTGCACCAGACCGTCGCCGCGGTGAACGGCGCGCCGGACATGGGGCCGCACGGCCTGCGGCACAGCGCGGCCACGCACCTGCTCGAAGGCGGGGCCGACCTGCGCGTCGTCCAGGAGCTGCTGGGCCATTCCAGCCTGGCCACCACGCAGCTCTATACGCATGTCGCGGTGTCGCGGTTGCGCGCGGTGCACGATCAAGCCCACCCGAGGGCCTGACCGTCCGCTCAACGGTTCAGCGGTTTGAGCCGTACCGGCGTGGATTTCAGCAGCCCCAGCGGATCGACGTACCGCGCGCCCGACGCAGGACCCCACATCGCACCCCAGTGCAGACACGCCGCGACCGGGCACCCGGCATGCCCGGGCATCAGCTCGCCGATCGCAGTCGCGGCCGTCACCGACTGGCCGACCCGCACGGCCGCCCGGACCGGCTCATAACTGGTGTGCAACCCGCCGGGATGGGTCAGCGACACCACCGGCCGTCCGGCCAGCAGCCCGGCGAACACCACGGTCCCGCCGCCCCCGGCGTACACCGGCTGACCGGCCGCACCGGCCAGGTCCACGCCGCGGTGTCCGGGCTTCCAGTCCGGAGCCGGGGCGTCGAAGGCCCGGGTGACGGCCGGAGGCGGGCGCAGCGGCCACTCCAGGCGATCCTCGGCGGCAACCGCCGGCACCGCACCGACCAAGCCCGCGCACAATACGAGCGCTCTGCACCGCACCCAGGCAGTTCAGCGCGGCGCCGCCGTCCGGACCACCCGGGCGCGCCGCGGTTGTGGACCGGCGGCCCGGTTGGGGAAGCGCGGCAAAACCACCTGCTGAGTCGGTGTAAACTGCTGGTCGCAGCTCGTTCGCGGGCTGACTTCGCGCGTCTGCATCGCGTCTCTGGTTCCACTAGGAGAACGCAATCGCATGCCGGGCGGTCCCGACCGGGGGTTTTCCCGGCCGGGTCCGGCATCGCAGCAGCCGCCAGGGCCCGGCCTCAACCCGATGCCAGGCGACAACCGACACAAGTAAGGCATAACCATGGCCGTCGTAACCATGAAACAGCTGCTGGACAGCGGCGCCCACTTCGGGCACCAGACCCGTCGCTGGAACCCCAAGATGAAGCGGTTCATCTTCACCGACCGCAACGGCATCTACATCATCGACCTGCAGCAGACGCTGACCTTCATCGACCAGGCGTACGAGTTCGTCAAGGAGACCGTCGCCCACGGGGGCAGCGTGCTGTTCGTCGGCACCAAGAAGCAGGCGCAGGAGTCCGTCGCCGCCGAGGCGACCCGCGTCGGCATGCCGTACGTCAACCAGCGCTGGCTGGGCGGCATGCTCACCAACTTCTCCACCGTGCACAAGCGGCTGCAGCGCCTCAAGGAGCTCGAGGCGATGGAGCAGACCGGTGGCTTCGAGGGCCGCACCAAGAAGGAAATCTTGATGCTGACCCGGGAGAAGAACAAGCTGGAACGCAGCCTCGGCGGTATCCGCGACATGGCCAAGGTGCCGTCGGCCATCTGGGTCGTCGACACCAACAAGGAGCACATCGCCGTCGGCGAGGCCCGCAAGCTCGGTATCCCGGTCATCGCGATCCTGGACACCAACTGCGACCCCGACGAGGTCGACTACCCGATCCCGGGCAACGACGACGCGATTCGTTCGGCCGCGTTGCTGACCAAGGTGATCGCCTCGGCCGTCGCCGAGGGCCTGCAGGCCCGCGCCGGAGTCGGCCGCGGCGACGGCAAGCCCGAGGCGGGGGATTCACTGGCCGCCGAGCCGCTCGCCGAATGGGAGCAGGAGCTGCTGGCCTCCGCTACCACCACCGCCCCCACCGACGCCGCTGCGGGCACCCCAGAACCAACACCCACGGAAGGCTGAAATGGCGAACTTCACCGCTGCCGATGTCAAGCGGCTTCGGGAGCTCACCGGTGCCGGCATGCTCGACTGCAAGAACGCGCTGGCCGAAAACGACGGCGACTTCGACAAGGCCGTCGAGGCGCTCCGCATCAAGGGCGCCAAAGATGTCGGCAAGCGTGCCGAGCGTGCGACGGCCGAAGGTCTGGTCGCGGCCCAGGGCGGCGCGCTGATCGAGCTCAACAGCGAGACCGACTTCGTCGCCAAGAACGCGGAGTTCCAGGCGCTGGCCGACCAGATCGTGGCCGCGGCCGTGGCCTCGAAGGCCAAGGACGTCGACGAACTCAAGACCGCCACCGTCGGTGGCAAGACCGTCGAGCAGGCCATCGCGGAGCTGTCGGCCAAGATCGGCGAGAAGTTGGAGCTGCGCCGCGTCGCGAACTTCGACGGCACCGTCGAGACCTATCTGCACCGCCGGGCAGCCGATCTGCCCCCCGCGGTCGGTGTGCTGGTCGAATATCAAGGCTCGGACACCGAGGCGGCGCACGCCGTCGCGCTGCAGATCGCCGCGCTCAAGGCCCGCTACCTGTCCCGCGACGACGTGCCCGAGGACGTGGTGGCCAGCGAGCGCCGCATCGCCGAGGAAACCGCCAAGGCGGAGGGCAAGCCCGAACAGGCCCTGCCCAAGATCGTCGAGGGCCGGCTGAACGGCTTCTTCAAGGACGCGGTGCTGCTCGAGCAGCCGTCGGTGTCCGACAGCAAGAAGACGGTCAAGGCGCTGCTCGACGACGCCGGTGTCACGGTGACGCGGTTCGTGCGCTTCGAGGTGGGTCAGGCCTGACCCAGGCCTGATACCGGTTCCGGTCGCCGTCCGTGTCGCGACAAGCCGGGAAATCTCCCGGTGGCACGGGTGCGCGAGTTAGCGTCAGTGCCATGCGACACGTGCACGCGTTCGGCGACGATGCCCTCGGAGATCTGGACGCGGTCGGCCTGGCCGAAGCCCTGAAATCCGGCCGGGTCGGCAGGGCCGAAGTGATCGAGGCCGCGATCGCCCGCACCGAGGCCGTCGACCCGCTGCTGAACGGGCTCGCGTACGCGGCGTTCGAGCAAGCGCGGGCGACCGCGGCGGAGCCGCCCAGCGGTTACTTCGGTGGCGTCCCGACGTTCATCAAGGACAACGTCGACGTCGCCGGGCAGCCCAGCATGCACGGCACCGATGCGTGGACCAGCTGGAACGCCGCCGCGGACAGCGTGTTCACCCGCCTGTTCCTGGGCACCGGCCTGACCTCGGTGGGCAAGACGCAGTTGTCGGAATTCGGCTTCAGCGCGTCGGCCGAACACCCGCGGCTGGGCCCGGTCCGCAACCCGTGGGACACCGACTACACCGCCGGCGCGTCGTCGTCGGGTTCGGGTGCGTTCGTCGCCGCCGGTGTGGTGCCGATGGCGCACGCCAACGACGGCGGCGGATCGATCCGGATTCCGGCCGCTTGCAACGGGTTGGTCGGACTCAAACCCTCGCGTGGGCGGCTGCCGCTGGACGCGACGCTGCGCCGGATGCCGGTCGGTGTGGTCGTCAACGGGGTGGTGAGCCGATCGGTGCGCGACACCGCGGCCTTCTACCGGGAAGCCGAGCGGATCTGGCGCAACCCCAAGCTGGCGCCGGTCGGCGACATCACCGCGCCCGGACGGCAGCGGTTGCGCATCGCGGTGCTGACCCGCTCGGTGCAGCGCGAGTGCAGTCCCCAGATGCGGGAGCTGACGCTGAAGTCCGCAGGCCTACTCGAGGAGCTGGGGCACCGCGTCGAACACGTCGACGAACCCCCGGTCGCGGCCAGTTTCGTCGACGACTTCGTGATGTATTGGGGATTTCTGGCGCTGGCCCAGGTCCGCGGCGGGCGGCACATGTTCGGCGAGACGTTCGACCGCAGCAAGCTGGACAGCCTGACGCTGGGGCTTCTGCGGCACACCAGCCGCAACCTGCACCGCCTCCCGACGGCGATCGTGCGCCTGCGCCGGGCCCGCAGACGCACCGCGCGGTTCTTCCGTACCTACGACGCGGTGCTCACGCCGACCCTCGCCGACGAGACGCCCCGCATCGGGTTCCTGGCGCCGACCGACTACCGGCAGGTGATCAGCCGGCTGATCGACTGGGTCTCGTTCACCCCACTGCACAACGTCACCGGCGAACCCGCGATCTCGCTGCCGCTGGCCCAGTCCGCGAACGGCATGCCAGTGGGCATGATGCTGTCGGCCGACATGGGGCAGGAGGCGCTGCTGCTGGAACTGGCCTATGAGCTCGAAGAGGCGCGGCCGTGGGCGCGCATCGACACCACCATCTGAGCACAAGCGCTAGTCGGAGCCGAGTTTCTCGAGCATCCTTTTGAATTCGCGCTGCTGAGTCTCGGTGAGCTTGGCCAGGATGCGGGCGTCGGCGCCGCGGACCGCGCCTTCGGCGCGTTTGAGCAGCGCGCGGCCCGTGCCGGTCAGGTTGGCCGGCAGCGCGCGCCCCGAGGACACCGACGACGGGCGCGCCACCGCCCCGACTTCTTCGAGCTTGCGCAGCACCGTGTTCATCGCCTGCGGAGTGACGTTGGTGTGGCGGGACAGTTCGGCGCTCGACATGCCGGGGAACAGCGAAAGTATGCGCAGGCAAACGAATTCGGGCAGGGTCAGCCCCAGCGGACCCAGCGCGGCGGCAACTTCCGGTCGCAGCGCCGCCCCCACCCGATAGAGCAGGTAACCCAGCGGGGCATCGTCGGCCTGAATCATGTCAACGATATTGACATATTCGGCCGCTCCGATGCGCACATTGCTCAGACCGTGATTGTCCGCGGGGCGAACGGGTAACCGAGCGGTTACCCGCAGCGCGGAACACAAGGAGGTTCGATGCCGAAGACGACGAAAGGCGGCGCGGCCAAAAAGAGCGAATTGCCCAGCACGTTGCGGCGTTCCAACGCCAAGGCCCAACGCACGTTCGCCAAGACCCATGACGCGGCCGCCGAGGAGTACGGCAGCGAGGAGCGCGCCCACCGGGTGGCCTACGCCGCCGTCAAGCACAGTTTCGAAAAGGTCGGCGACCACTGGGAGCCCAAGGACGAAAAGGGTCCGTCCGATGAGCGGGCCGAGAGCGGCGGTCCGCGGCCAACCGGCCAATCGGCCGAGGGCGTCGACGCGAACGCCAGCAAAAAACATCTGCTCGAACTGGCCCGCCGCCTCGATATCGCCGGCCGGTCCACCATGAACAAGTCGCAGTTGGTCGACGCGATCAAGAAACACAACCGCCGGGTCCGCGGCCGCTGAGGGCGGCCTAGCGCCGAAACCTCGGTTGACCGCGGCGCTTTCGGCTCACCGTCCCGTCGCGCATTTTCGCGGGAGGGCGTTTAGGTTCCGGGTTACCGGGCACCCCGCCCCCCATGGTTGCGTCTACTACCCCCGGTCAACTTCGTCAGTGCCTCAACGATGTGGACTTCCCGGCGAACAAGGATGAGTTGCTCAGCGCGGCCGAGCGCAACGGCTGCGACGGTGAGACCATGCGTGCCCTGCGCGCGGTCCCGCCGGAAACCTACGCCAACCTCGCTCAGGTTGCCGCGTCGGTCACCATCGCCGACGAACACGATGTGTCGGACCGGGACAAGGCCGCGGCGCGTCGCACCCACACCCAGCCCGGCCGCGCCGAAAGCGCCAAGGACATCCCGACTCAGAGCCCGATCGTCGACGAGTTGGGTGAGAACCGGGGCTCGTGAGCGCGGCAGCGAAACCCGCTGCGGGTGACGACGTCCGCTAGAGGATCGGCCGTCCGCCGGTGACCGCCACCCTGGCCCCGGAGATGTAACTCGCGTCATCGGAGGCCAACAGCACGTAGACCGGAGCGAGTTCGGCGGGTTGGCCGGCGCGCCCCAGCGGCACGTTGTCGCCGAAGGACTCCACGCTGTCCGGCGGCATGGTCGACGGGATCAACGGTGTCCATATCGGTCCGGGTGCCACGCTGTTGACGCGAATCCCCTTGTCGCCCAACAGTTGGGCCAAGCTGGCCGAGAAATTGGCGATCGCCGCCTTCGTCGCCGCATAGGGCGCCAGCTTGGGATTGGGCGTATCGGAATTCACCGATGAGCTGCCGATAATCGACGAACCGGGGCTCATGTGCGGCACGGCCGCCTTCGCGAGGTAGAAGTAGGCACCGACGTTGAGCCGGAAGGTGTACTCCCACTCCTCGTCGCTGATCTCGTCGAGGCTGTCGTGCATCATCTGAAAGGCGGCGTTGTTGACCAGAATGTCCACGCCGCCCAACTCGCGCACCGCCCGGTCGACGACGGCGCGACAGTGCGCCGGGTCGGAGAGATCGCCGGGCACCAGTACGCAGTTGCGCCCGGCATTGGTGACGTAACGGGCGACGTCGCGCGCGTCGTCGTCCTCGTTGAGGTAGGCGATCAGTACGTCGGCGCCTTCCCGCGCGAACGCAATCGCGACCGCGCGTCCGATGCCGCTATCGCCGCCGGTGATGATCGCCTTTTTGCCCAGCAGTTTTCCGGAGCCCTGGTAACTGTTTTCCCCACAGTCGGGAATCGGGTCCATCTGCGCCTGTACGCCGGGGACGGATTGTTGTTGCGGCACAAAGCCCATGCGATTTCCTCTACGGTTTCACGAGTCGCGCGGTACCGGACCGGCCGTCGGGACGTCCGGGTCGTCGTCGGCCGGCGGCTCGGGGTCGCGCCATTCCTCACTCCGGCTGGATCGATTGCCGCGAATCGTGCCTTCCAATTCTTCCTTGAGTGCATCGTCCTCGCGTGCACCATGCTTGGAGTTTCCGCGTTGCACGTGACTGCCCCCTTTTCCGGCTGTCTGGCTTGCCTACCTGGCATGCCGTTCGCCAGGAGAAGGCCTCAGCGCACGGACTACCCCCCGGGACGGGACCTAATCGCTTCGCCGGCTGTGAGTGCTGGTGCGGGTGTTACCCATTGATACAAAGATGCTGTCCGAGAATGAAACACCATTTCCACGGCTAACCGGGCGTTATGGACTTAGATGTTTAAATCAGCGATCGGCTGGCTATTTGCTGGACATATTTGTTTGCCCTTCGGGGGGTAATTGTTCGACAGGAAAGGAATGAACAATGAAGGTCGCCAAGACTGCCATTGCGACAGCCGCCGCTGCCGGGGGGATAGCGGTGGCAACGATTTTCGCGACGCCCGCTACCGCTGCGCCCAACATTCAGGGCTTCGGCACCAGCGAGCAACTGGTAGACGGGCCGTTGATCACCAATTACACCGTGAGCAACCTGCAGCCCAGTAACGTCGCCATTCCCGGCTACACGCCGAAAGGCACGCTGTATCAGGCCGACATCACCGCGAGGTCGGACGGTGGGCTGGTAACCCCTATGGTCAACGACTTCATCGCCCGCGGGCCCAACGGCCAGAACTACCGGGTGATCGACAAGGTTGGGGTTCCTAACGGGCTCAGCCCGGCGCCGATCGCACCCGGCAATGAGTCGACCGGCACGCTGTACTTCGACGTGACCGGCGCGCCGCCGAACGGCGTCGTCTACAACGACGGGATGCAGGACATCCTGATGTGGACGTCCAACGTGCAGGGTGGCTCGGCGCCCGGCGCGCCGAACAGCCCGGCACCGGGTGCCCCGCCCGCGCCGGCGCCGCACACCTAAACCGGTCCTCAAAGTCTCCCCGCGCCGCCCGTGGCGCGGGGAGATTTGCATCTGGGCGAATTGTCGGCGCTCGAATCGGGTATTCGACACCGTATGAGTAACCCGGATCACAGGCCGGCGCAGGTGCGCGCCCAAGCGCAGCGGCACGCCGAAGAAGCCCGCGAGGCAATGGAGGAACGACGCAGCAACCTTGGCGGTGGGCTGAGCGGCTGGGTGGCCGAGCGCGCCGCGCGGTGGGATCTCTCCGGCCAGGACGAGACCACCCTGCAGCGACAGAAATATTTGTGGAATGTGCTGGTGGACTACTGGTTTCGGATGGAGATCGACGGCTGGGAGAACATTCCGGACTCGCCACCGGCGCTCTTGGTGGGGATCCACTCCGGAGCTCCGTTCGTCTGGGATGCGTGGACCGTCGGCCTGCAATGGTGGCGGCGCTTCGGGCAGGATCGCCCCTTGCACGGCACCGCTCACGATGCGTTGATGGCAATTCCTTTGTTCGGGCGGTACTTCCGGTCGATGGGGGTGCTGCCTGCCGCCCCGGACGCGATCGCCACCGCGCTGGCGGAAGGGCGTGACGTGGCGCTGTGGCCCGGTGGGGAAGTGGACTCGCTGCGCCCGTGGACCGAACGCGATCGGGCCAACCTGGCGGGACGGACCGGCTTCGTGAAGATGGCGATTCGTGCCGGCGTGCCGATCGTGCCCATCGCCACCGTGGGCGGCGCCGACGCGATGCCGGTGCTGATCCGCGGCGACCGGCTGTCGAAAGCCTTGCGGTTGGATCGCATTCTGCGGCTCAAGGTGTTTCCGCTGGCCGTTTCGTTGCCGTGGGGGATCGCGCCGGCGGCGCTTCCGCAGCTTCCCCTGCCGGCCAAGATCAGGACCCGGTTCATGCCCCCGGTGGAACTCGACAACGATCCCGCGCGGGCGGAGGACGAGCAATACATAGACCGCAAATATCACGAGGTGCAAGACGCCATTCAGGAAGGAATGGATGCGCTGGCGCGCAAGCGGGCGTTCCCGTTCTTTGGCTGATCGCCGGAAGTGTCCGAGCCAAAAATGTTAGGACGTTGACGCTTTCGGGTTCAGCCGATCCACACCGGGGGCGGTGGTCGACGACCAGATCGGCGTCAGCGCCGAATCGGCCGCCACCCATTCCGGCTGTGGGGGTGTGGCGGCCCGGTAGCCGACACCGCGGACGGTGTCGACCAGAAATTGGTGCCGGGGGCCGAGCTTCGCGCGTAACCGCCGAATGTGGACGTCGACGGTACGCACCTTGTCGGTGCAGTCGTGGTCCCAGGCCTCCTGCATCAGCCGTGTCCGGGTGAATGCCCGACCCGCATGCTGCACAAGGAAGTTCAGCAACTTGAACTCGGTCAGCGTCAGGCCCAGGTCGTTGCCGTTTAGCGAGGCGGTGAAACTGTCCGGGCGCAGCTGCAGGTCGCCGAACCTCAGGGTGCCGTCGACCGCACTGCGCCGGCGTCCGACCGCCAGGCGCAGCCGGGCGTACAACTCGTCGGCGCCAGTGCCGGGCAGCATCACCTCGTCGAAATTGCAGTCGACGTCCACGGCCGCGCAGTCGGCCGGTGCCACCAGGGCGATCACGGCGGTGCCGGGGCTGTCGGTGGTCAGCCGATGGCTGACGGCCTGGGCCACCGCCATATTGCTGCGGGCATCGATGATCGCGATGTCGGCCGTGGCGCAATGGCCGTCGGTGTCTGCCGTGAGGGTGACCCGGCGCATCGGCTGCGCGAATGCGGCCAGGTCCGGTAGTGCCGCCTCGAAATCGTCCTCATCGGTGAGTACCACCACGTCCAACGACATCTCCAACCCCTAGTGACGTCCCGGCTTCCCCCCCGGTCCGTAGGCACCTCTGCGGAGATGTCTTACAGCGCTACGCCTGGATACCCGCCCGGCTCAAAACTATGCAGCGTCACGCCGCCCACCAGCCGACTCTGCCTGGAGAACAACGAGGGGCCCAGCCCGTTTCCGGACCAGGCCCCTCGCTTACCACTTGTTACTGGTTCGCCTTCTGGCGCTCCTCCGCCGCCTCGGCGCCGCCGCGCGCGGCTTCCGCTTCGGCTTCCTTCTTGGCCGCATCGCGCTGCGCTTCGGCCTTGTCTTGCTGCGCCTGGCCTTCGCGAGTGAGGTCATCGCGGCCGGCCACGGCGCCCACGGCCTCCTTGGCCTTGCCCTTGACGTCCTCGACGACGCCCTTCACGGCCTCGGCAGGTCCCGACTTGTTTTCTTCGCCCATGGAAGTGTTCCTCCTCGTTGACGTACTTTCAGCGATCCACGCTCAACGGTGAGCGCGAGCGATCCGCCCGGTCATACGGCGAGGCTGGCCCTCGTTGCTCAAGACCGCATAATTCTGCCGCGTTGATGCGGGTTCCCAAGCCAACCGTGGCTCAAACGCGACCCCGAGATTGCCGACGGCAGTAGACCGATTCCGGTACCGATGGACTCGAAAATTGGTCTGGTGCGCCAACTACGCGCATAATGCACCCGCCGACGCCGCATTGTGCTGCGATGAGGCAGGATGTGAAATGCCGTTCCGGATGGAGATCGTCCGGGATGGCACTCTCATGCGAGGAGTCTGATGACGGAGTCCAGGGAGCCCCAAGTCGCCGGCTCGGCGGCTCCGAGGCCGGAGCCGACAACCACCGGCAACGGCGTCGCCGGCCAGCCGCTGGGCCGGGCCAGGTATTCGCGAGTGCTGCTCAAGCTTGGCGGCGAGATGTTCGGCGGCGGCCAGGTCGGCCTGGACCCCGATGTCGTGGCGCGGGTGGCCCGACAGATCGCCGAAGTGGTGCGCGACGGTGTCCAGGTCGCCGTCGTGATCGGTGGTGGCAACTTCTTCCGGGGCGCGCAGCTTCAGCAGCGCGGCATGGAACGCACCCGTTCGGACTACATGGGCATGTTGGGCACGGTCATGAACAGCCTTGCGCTGCAAGACTTTCTGGAGAAGGAAGGCATCGTGACCCGGGTCCAGACGGCCATCACGATGGGCCAGGTCGCCGAGCCCTACCTGCCGTTGCGCGCCGTACGCCACCTGGAAAAGGGGCGCGTGGTGATCTTCGGGGCCGGCATGGGTTTGCCGTACTTCTCCACCGACACCACCGCCGCGCAGCGCGCCCTGGAGATCGGCGCCGAGGTGGTCTTGATGGCCAAGGCCGTCGACGGCGTCTTCGACGCGGATCCGCGGCAGCATCCCGATGCCGAATTGATCACCGCGATCAGCCATCGGGAGGTCATCGACCGCGGTCTACGAGTGGCCGATGCCACCGCGTTCAGCCTGTGCATGGACAATGGCATGCCGATCCTGGTGTTCAACCTGCTGACCAATGGCAATATCGCCCGAGCGGTCGCTGGTGAGAAAATCGGGACTCTGGTCACCACCTGAGGGGGAAACGCGATGACTTGCGCGTGCGAGGATGCGCAGCGCAGCGATGTGGAGGAGCGGCGCACATGATTGACGAGGCTCTCTTCGACGCGGAAGAGAAGATGGAGAAGGCCGTAGCGGTCGCCCGCGACGACTTGTCGACCATCCGGACCGGCCGCGCCAACCCGGGCATGTTTTCCCGGATCGTGATCGACTACTACGGCGCGGCGACGCCCATCACCCAACTGGCCAGCATCAACGTGCCCGAGGCGCGCCTGGTGGTCATCAAGCCCTACGAGGCCAGCCAGGTGGGGCCGATCGAAACGGCGATCCGCAACTCCGACCTCGGCGTCAACCCCACCAACGACGGGACTCTGATCCGGGTGGCGGTGCCGCAGCTCACCGAGGAACGGCGCCGCGAACTGGTCAAGCAGGCCAAGGGCAAGGGAGAGGACGCCAAGGTCTCGGTGCGCAACATCCGCCGCAAGGCGATGGAGGAACTGCACCGCATCCGCAAGGACGGCGAGGCGGGCGAGGACGAGGTCGGCCGGGCCGAAAAGGACCTGGACAAGACCACCCACCAGTACATCACCCAGATCGAAGAGCTGGTCAAGCACAAAGAAGGCGAACTGCTGGAGGTCTAGCGACCGCTCAGCAGCTAAGTTCATCCAGGCCAGTGGCTATCCCAGAACCCGGCGCAGGCGACCCGTCCGACAACCCGGCACGTGCCGCCAAGGAAAGGATCGGGCAGCCGGCGAAGAAGACGTCCCGGGCCGGGCGTGACCTGCGCGCCGCCATCGCGGTCGGGGCCGGGATCGGCGGCGTTCTGATCGTGACGCTGGTGTTCGCGCCCCGCTTCTGGGTCCCGATCGTCGCCCTCGCCATCGTGGTGGCCACCCACGAGGTGGTGCGGCGGCTGCGGGAAGCCGGTTACGTCATCCCCGTCATCCCGCTGCTGGCCGGCGGCCAGCTCACCGTCTGGCTGACCTGGCCGTTCCACGCCGCGGGCGCCCTGGCCGGCTTCGGCGTCACCGTGGTGGTCTGCAACGTGTGGCGGCTGTTCATGCAGGACAACAGCAAACGGCCCGAGCCGTTCGCCGGCTCGCCGTCGGCGAACTATCTCCGGGACGCCTCGGCCACCGTGTTCCTGGCCGCCTGGGTGCCGCTGTTCGCGTCCTTCGGCGTGTTGCTGGTCTACCCGAACGACGGGGCGGGACGGGTGTTCTGCCTGATGATCACCGTCGTCGCCTCCGACACCGGCGGCTATGCCGTGGGGGCGCTGTTCGGCAAGCACCCGATGGTCCCGGCGATCAGTCCCAAGAAGTCTTGGGAGGGATTCGCCGGTTCTCTGGTGTTCGGGATCACTGCGGCGACCCTGACGGCGACCTTGTTGGCTCACAAACCGTGGTGGATCGGCGCGTTGCTGGGTGTCGTCCTGGTGCTGACCTGCACGCTCGGCGATCTGGTGGAATCCCAGATTAAGCGCGATCTCGGCATCAAGGACATGGGCCGGCTGCTGCCCGGTCACGGTGGTCTGATGGATCGGCTCGATGGCGTCCTGCCGTCGGCGGTCGCGGCTTGGACGCTGCTGACACTCGTTCCCTAGGCATGCCTGGACGTGACCGATACTGGACAGGTCATGGTTCAACAATTGGTGTTCTCCGAGCCGCGGCGCGGCAAGCCGCCGCGGCACCTGGCCGACCTCGATGAGGACGGCCGCGCCTTGGCCGTCGCGGAGCTGGGCCTGCCCGGGTTTCGCGCCAAGCAACTGGCGCATCAGTACTACGGCAGGCTGATCGCCGACCCGCGGCAGATGACCGACCTTCCGGCGGGCCTGCGGGACGCCATTGCCGAGACGATGTTCCCGATCCTGCTCACCGCGGCCTCCGAGGTGACCTGCGATGCGGGTCAGACCCGAAAGACGTTGTGGCGCGCCCTCGATGGGGTCACCGTGGAGTCGGTGCTGATGCGTTATCCGCAACGCAACACCGTGTGCATCTCGTCGCAGGCGGGCTGCGGCATGGCCTGTCCGTTCTGTGCGACGGGCCAGGGCGGGCTGACCCGCAACCTGTCGACGGCCGAGATCCTCGAGCAGGTCCGCGCCGGCGCCGCGGCCCTGCGCGACGACTTCGGGGACCGGCTGTCCAACGTGGTGTTCATGGGGATGGGGGAGCCGCTGGCCAACTACGCGCGGGTGGTGGCCGCGGTGCGGCGCATCATCGCCCCGCCGCCTCAGGGTTTCGGCATCTCCGCCCGCTCGGTGACCGTGTCGACGGTGGGCTTGGCGCCGGCCATCCGCAAACTCGCCGACGAACGGCTCGGGGTGACGCTGGCGCTATCGCTGCACGCACCCGACGACGAGCTGCGCGACACCCTGGTACCGGTCAACAACCGGTGGAAGATCAGCGAGGCGCTCGACGCCGCACGCTATTACGCCGGCGTCACCGGACGGCGGGTGTCGGTGGAGTACGCGTTGATCCGCGATGTCAACGACCAGCCTTGGCGCGCAGACCTTTTGGGGCAGCGGCTGCATCGTGCGCTCGGCCCGCTGGTGCACGTGAACCTGATTCCGCTCAACCCGACCCCGGGAAGTGAGTGGGACGCCAGCCCCAAGGCGGTCGAGCGGGAGTTCGTCCGGCGGGTCCGCGGCAAGGGGGTTTCCTGCACGGTGCGCGATACCCGCGGCCGTGAGATCAGCGCCGCTTGTGGACAGCTGGCCGCCGAAGGCGGGTAGCTGGGATGAACCGCCGGGTCGGCCGATACGTCTTCAGGGCATAACGCCGGCAAACGGGGGTGCGCCATGATTCGCCTGTTCTCTCCGCCCAGGTTGTTTGTCGCGGCCCTTTGCGCCGCCGCACTGATCTTCGTGCTGGGCGGTGCCCCACGCGCGCTGGCCGCCGACGAGCGGCTGCAATTCACCGGGACGACGCTGCGCGGGGCGCCGTTCAACGGCGCCGATTTGCAGGGCAAGCCCGCGGTGCTGTGGTTCTGGGCCCCCTTCTGCCCGTTCTGCAACGCCGAAGCCCCCGGCGTCAGCCAGGTGGCGGCCGCCCACCCCGGTGTCACCTTCGTCGGCGTCGCCGGACACTCGGACGTCGTCTCGGAGCAGAACTTCGTTTCCAAATACGGGCTCAACTTCACCAACCTCAACGACGCCGACGGATCGATCTGGGCCCGCTACAACGTCCCGTGGCAGCCCGCCTACGTGTTCTACCGCGCCGATGGCAGCTCGACGTTCGTCAACAACCCGACCTCTGCGATGTCACAGCAGGAGCTTTCCGACCGGGTGTCCGCCCTGAGGTCCTGACTCGGTGGACCAGGGTTTGGTCGGTCTGGCCTTCGCTGCCGGACTGGTGGCCGCACTGAACCCGTGTGGGTTCGCCATGCTGCCCGCCTACCTGCTGCTGGTGGTGCGCGGCCAGCGTTCGGCCGCGACGTCCGGCGCCGCCGCCGCCGGGCGGGCGCTGGCGGCCACCTTCGGGATGGCGCTGGGCTTCCTGACAGTGTTCGGCCTGTTCGGCGCGCTGACGATCTCGGCGGCCACCACCGTGCAGCGGTACCTGCCATACGCCACCGTCACCGTCGGCGTGGTGCTGGTCGTGCTCGGGGTGTGGCTGCTGTCGGGACGGGCGCTGTCGGCCCTGACCCCGCGGCCGGTGGGGCCGCGCTGGGCTCCGACCGCACGGCTGGGCTCGATGTACGGGTACGGCGTCAGCTACGCGATCGCCTCGCTGTCGTGCACCGTCGGGCCGTTTCTGGCGGTCACCGCCGCCGGCCTGCGCGGGGGGTCAATCATGTCCGGCGCGGCGATCTACCTCGCCTACAGCGCGGGGCTGACCCTGGTGGTCGGTGTGCTCGCCGTTGCCGCCGCGACGGCGAGCTCGGCGATGGTGGACCGGGTGCGCCGGATGCTGCCGTTCGTCAACCGGATCGGCGGCGCGCTACTGGTGCTGGTCGGGCTGTACGTGGCCTATTACGGCGGCTACGAGGTGCGCCTGTTCGGCGCGAACGGCAATCCGCGGGACGCGGTGATCACCGCGGCCGGGCGGCTGCAGGGCGCGCTGGCCGGCTGGGTGCATCAGCACGGGATATGGCCGTGGGCGATCGCGGTGCTCGCGTTGGCGGTCGTGGTGATCGGCGGCGCCTGGCGTCGCCGGGCGCGGCGCTAGGGCCACACCGGGGTGGCGGCTACCGGATCCAGCCGCGGCGGCGGCCCCACAGGTCGCGGATCAGGAAGACGAGGATCAGCGCCGCGAATCCGATCAAATACCAGTTCTCGATGTGGCCGACGTGGTTGCCGCGCAGCATCGCCAGCAGGAAACCGAAACCGATCAGGCCGACGATGTGCCAGGTCCGGTGGTTGATCCTGCTCCAACCCCACGCTGCCGACGGCACTTCGGCGGTGTCGACGCCGCTGAAGTGTTCCACCTCGGTACTGGCCACGGCGAATCCCCTTCGGATCGGATTGGCTTGTCGAACACAAATTCTGGCACACCACCCACCGGGCCTGCGGGCACGGCCCGGGAGATGGCCGCCGCCGGTGCCGGGCGGCACAATGAATGGGTGACCAACCCGACGACGGACGGGCAAACGGGGGACCGGCTGCGCGTGCTGGTGCTGGGCAGCACCGGTTCCATCGGCACCCAGGCGCTGGACGTCATCGCCGCCAACCCGGACCGCTTCGAGGTGGTCGGGCTCGCCGCCGCCGGCGCCAACCTGGACACGCTGCTGCGCCAGCGCGCCGAGACCGGTGTGACCAACATCGCGGTCGCCGACGAACGCGCGGCGCAACGGGCCGGCGACATTCCCTTTTCCGGGCCCGAAGCGGCTACCCGGTTGGTCGAAGAGACCGAGGCCGACGTCGTGCTCAATGCGCTGGTGGGGGCATTGGGCCTGCGGCCCACGCTGGCCGCGCTGGAGTCCGGTGCCCGGCTGGCGCTGGCCAACAAGGAATCGCTGATCGCCGGCGGCCCGCTGGTGCTCAAGGCCGCCCAGCCGGGACAGATCGTGCCGGTCGACTCCGAACACTCCGCGCTGGCGCAGTGCCTGCGCGGCGGCACCCCCGACGAGGTCGCCAAGCTGGTGCTGACCGCCTCGGGCGGGCCGTTCCGCGGCTGGACGGCCGCCCAGCTCGAGGACGTCACGCCGGAGCAGGCGGGCGCCCACCCGACGTGGTCAATGGGCCCGATGAACACGCTGAACTCGGCCTCGCTGGTCAACAAGGGGCTGGAGCTCATCGAGACGCACCTGCTGTTCGGCATCCCATACGACCGCATCGAGGTGGTCGTGCACCCGCAGTCGATCGTTCATTCGATGGTCACGTTCGTGGACGGCTCGACCCTCGCGCAGGCCAGCCCCCCGGACATGAAGCTGCCGATCTCGCTGGCGCTGGGCTGGCCGCAGCGCGTCCCCGGCGCGGCCGCTAGCTGCGACTTCAGCACGGCGTCTAGCTGGGAATTCGAGCCGCTGGACGATGACGTCTTCCCCGCGGTCGAGCTGGCCCGGCACGCCGGGCGGACCGGAGGCTGCATGACCGCGGTCTACAACGCGGCCAACGAGGAGGCGGCGGAGGCCTTCCTCGCGGGGCGGATCGGGTTCCCCGCGATTGTCAAAACCATCGCCGACGTGCTGCACGCCGCCGACCAATGGGCGCCCAAATTCGGCGAAGTACCCGCTAACGTGGATGAGGTACTCGATGCGCAGCGCTGGGCACGTGACCGGGCGCAGCGTGCCGTCGCGCAAGCCCAGCCCGCCAAGGTCTCAGCAAAAGCCTCCGGAATGGTGTGAGAAAGGTCCTGCAGCCCAGATGATGTTCGTTGTCGGCATTGTGCTGTTCGCACTGGCCATCCTGATCTCGGTGGCCCTGCACGAGTGCGGACACATGTGGGTCGCCCGCGCGACCGGCATGAAGGTGCGGCGCTACTTCGTCGGCTTCGGCCCCACGCTGTGGTCGACCCGGCGCGGTGAGACCGAGTACGGCCTCAAAGCGGTTCCGCTGGGCGGCTTCTGCGACATCGCCGGCATGACCTCGGTGGAGGAGTTGGCTCCCGACGAGACCGACCGCGCCATGTTCAAGCAGAAGGTCTGGAAGCGGGTGGCGGTGCTGTTCGCCGGCCCCGCCGCGAACTTCGTCATCTGCCTGGTGCTGCTCTACGGCATCGCGCTGATCTGGGGGCTGCCCGACCTGCACCCGCCGACCCGCGCTGTGGTGGGCGAAACCGCTTGTGTGGCACCGGAAATCGCGCCCGGCAAGATCGCGGACTGCACCGGGCCCGGTCCGGCGGCGCTCGCCGGGATCCGCCCCGGCGACGTCATCGTCAAGGTGGGTGACACCCCGGTGTCGACCTTCGACGAGATGGCCGCCGCCATCCGCAAGGTGCACGGCAACGTCCCGATCGTCGCCGAGCGCAACGGCGCCACGATCACCACCCACGTCGACGTCACCACCACCCAGCGCTACCTGGGCTCCGGGACCAACGGGCAGGGCGGCCCGCAGCAGCCCTCGACGGTCGGCGCCATCGGCGTCGGCGCTGTCAAGGTTGCGCCCACGCATTACGGGGTGTTCACGGCGATCCCGGCCACCGTCGCCTTCGCCGGTGACCTCACCGGCGAGGTGGGCAAGGCGCTCGTCGCGATCCCGACGAAGGTCGGTGCGCTGGTGCACGCCATCGGCGGTGGGCAGCGCGACCCGCAGACCCCGATGAGCGTCGTCGGGGCCAGCATCATCGGCGGCGACACCGTCGACCACGGGTTGTGGGTGGCGTTCTGGTTCTTCCTGGCCCAGCTGAACCTCATCCTGGGCGCGATCAACCTGGTGCCGCTGCTGCCCTTTGACGGCGGCCACATCGCCATCGCGGTGTTCGAGAAGATCCGCAACCTGGTCCGGTCGGCCCGTGGCATGGTCGCGGCTGCGCCGGTGAACTACCTCAAACTCATGCCCGCGACGTACGTCGTGCTGGTGTTCGTGGTCGGCTACATGCTGTTGACCGTGACCGCCGATCTGGTCAACCCGATCAGGCTTTTCCAATAACCAACCGAAGGAATTCGAACAGTGACCATTGGCCTGGGCATGCCGCAAAGTCCGGCGCCCACGCTTGCTCCCCGGCGTACCACGCGCCAATTGATGGTCCGCGACGTCGGGGTGGGCAGCGACTATCCGATTTCGGTGCAGTCGATGTGCACCACCAAGACGCATGACGTCAACACGACGCTGCAGCAGATCGCCGAGTTGACCGCGGCCGGCTGCGACATCGTCCGAGTGGCCTGCCCGCGCCAGGAGGACGCCGACGCGCTGGCCGAGATCGCCCGGCACAGCCAGATCCCGGTCATCGCCGACATCCACTTCCAGCCCAAGTACATTTTCGCCGCCATCGACGCCGGGTGCGCCGCGGTGCGGGTAAACCCCGGCAACATCAAGGAATTCGACGGCCGGGTGGGTGAGGTGGCCAAGGCCGCCGGCGCGGCCGGCATCCCGATCCGCATCGGCGTCAACGCCGGCTCGCTGGACAAGCGGTTCATGGAGAAGTACGGCAAGGCCACGCCCGAGGCGCTGGTCGAGTCCGCGCTGTGGGAGGCCTCGCTGTTCGAAGAGCACGGCTTCGGCAACATCAAGATCAGCGTCAAGCACAACGACCCGGTGGTGATGGTCGCCGCCTACGCGCAGCTGGCCGAGCAATGCGATTACCCGCTGCACCTGGGTGTCACCGAGGCCGGCCCGGCCTTCCAGGGCACCATCAAGTCCGCAGTCGCGTTCGGCGCGCTGCTGTCCCGCGGCATCGGCGACACCATCCGGGTGTCGCTGTCGGCGCCGCCGGTGGAGGAAGTCAAGGTCGGCATTCAGATTCTCGAATCGCTGAATTTACGGCCGCGCGGGCTCGAGATCGTGTCGTGCCCGTCGTGCGGTCGTGCCCAGGTCGACGTCTACACGCTGGCCAACGCGGTCAGCGCCGGGCTGGACGGTCTGGACGTGCCGCTGCGCGTGGCCGTGATGGGCTGCGTCGTCAACGGCCCGGGGGAGGCCCGCGAGGCCGACCTCGGCGTCGCGTCGGGAAATGGCAAGGGGCAGATCTTCGTTCGCGGCGAGGTCATCAAAACGGTGCCCGAAGCGCAAATCGTCGAGACGTTGATCGAAGAGGCGATGCGGATCGCCTCCGAGATGAACAGCGGTGACGGGCCGACGGCAACATCCAGCGGTTCACCTGTTGTCACCGTAAGCTGATAAAGGCCAGCGTCGGTCGAAGAGTTCGCAGCACAGAGAGTTCGCCACATGTCGGCTCCGCCCCTGTTCCGCCTTGTCGGTGAGCGACGGGTGTCCGTGGTGCGCGACGCGGCCGCGGTCTGGCGGGTGCTCGACGACGATCCCGTCGCGTCGTGCATGGTCGCGGCGAGGGTGGCCGACCACGGCATCGACCCCAATGCGATCGGCGGCGAACTGTGGACGCTGCGCGGCGCCGACGAATCGCTGTGCTTCGCCGGCGCCAACCTGATTCCGCTACGTGGCGCGCCGGCCGACCTGAGCGCGTTCGCCGACGAGGCCATGCGCGGGACGCGGCGCTGCTCGTCGCTGGTTGGTAGGGCCGACTTGGTGATGCCGATGTGGGACCGGCTCGAGGCGGCCTGGGGCCCGGCCCGTGACGTGCGCGACCATCAGCCGCTGCTGGCGTTGTCCAACCACCCCGACTGTGATCTCGATCCCGGTGTGCGGCAGGTCCGGCCCGAGGAGCTGGACGCCTACCTGGTGGCCGCCGTGGACATGTTCATCGGCGAAGTCGGCGTCGACCCGAGGCTCGGCGACGGCGGCCGCGGCTACCGGCGGCGGGTGGCGAGCCTGATCGCGGCCGGGCGCGCCTGGGCGCGGTTCGAGCACGGCCAGGTCGTGTTCAAGGCCGAGGTGGGTTCGCAGTCCCCAGGGGTGGGTCAGATCCAGGGGGTCTGGGTGCACCCGGAGTGGCGCGGGCTGGGCCTGGGTACCGCAGGCACCGCGACGGTCGCCGCGGTGATCGTCGGCACCGGGCGCACCGCCAGCCTGTACGTCAACGACTTCAACACCGTGGCGCGCGCCGCCTACGCCCGCGTGGGGTTCACCGAGATCGGGACCTTCGCGACCGTGCTGCTCGACTGAGCGGCGACCGGCCGGCCGCCTGCCGTCCGAACGACCGGCCGGCCGCCTGCCGCCGCCCGAACGCCCGGCTGGACGGGCACTCGGGGACGAACGCCCAGCTGGCCGGGCACTCGGCGAGCTCCTGCGCGACATAACGGTTGGGTCTCGGTGTGTCGGCGCTGCTGTCCAGGCCGCAGTTCTTAACATTTGCACCGATGGCAACTAGAACAACACTGGCCTCATCCGCCTCAAGCTTGCTGCTGGTCGCGGTCATCGTCCTGTCCGGCTGCACGCCCCGGCCCGACGGCCCCGGCCCGGCGGCGGAGAAGTTCTTCCGCGCCCTGGCCGTCGGTGACACCGCGACCGCCGCGCAGCTCAGCGACAGCCCCAACGAGGCGCGCGAAGCGCTCAACGCCGCCTGGTCCGGCCTGCAGGCCACCCACCTCGACGCGCAGATCCTCAACGCCAAGTACGCCGAGGACAGCGGGACCGTCGGCTACCGCTTCACCTGGCACCTGCCTAAAAACCGGACCTGGACCTACGACGGCCAGCTCAGGATGGCGCGCGACGAAGGGCACTGGGCGGTGCGATGGACCACCACCGCGCTGCACGCCAAGCTGGGCGAACACCAGACGTTCGCGCTGCGCGCCGACCGGCCGCACCGCGCCTCGGTGAACGAGCTCGGCGGCAGCGACGTGCTGGTGCCGGGCTACGTGTACCACTACACGCTGGACGCCACGCAGGCCGGGCCGGCCCTGTCCGGCACGGCGCATGCGATCGTCGACGTGCTGCACCCCTTCAACGGGGCCCTCAACGACCCCCAGCTGCTCGCCGAGCAGGCCAGCTCGACGCCGCATCCGGTGGACCTGGGGGTGACGCTGCACCCCGACGACAACGACAAGGTGTCCCCGCTGATCGGGCACCTACCCGGCGTCGTGGTCACGCCCCAGCCCGAGATGCTGCCCACCGACCCGCATTTCGCGCCGGCGGTCGTCTCCGCGGTGAAGAAGGCCGTGGTCGACCAACTCGACGGTGAGGCCGGCTGGCGGGTGGTGAGCGTCAACCAGAACGGCGTCGAGGTCGAGGTGCTGCACGAGGTCGAGGGGTCGCCGGCGCCGTCGGTGTCGATCACGCTGGACCGGGTGGTGCAGAACGCCGCCCAGCGCGCGGTCGACAACAAGGGTGGCAAGGCGATGATCGTCGTGATCAAGCCATCGACCGGGGAGATCCTTGCGATCGCGCAGAACGGCGGCGCCGACGCGGACGGTTTACCCGCCACCAACGGCCTGTTCCCGCCGGGGTCGACGTTCAAGATGATCACCGCCGGCGCGGCCGTCGACCGCGGCATGGCGACGCCCAACTCGATGCTCGGCTGCCCGGGCCACCTCGACATCGGGCACCGCACCGTGCCCAACTACGGCGGCTTCGATCTCGGCGTGGTGTCGCTGTCTCGCGCGTTCGCCAGCTCGTGCAACACCACGTTCGCGGAGTTGAGCAGCCGGATGCCGCCTCGCGGCCTGACCCAGACGGCCGCCCAATACGGGATCGGCCTGGACTACACGGTGGACGGCGTCACCACCGTGACGGGATCGGTGCCACCGACGGTGGACCTGGCCGAACGCACGGAGGACGGCTTCGGCCAGGGCAAGGTGCTGGCCAGCCCGTTCGGCATGGCCCTGGTGGCGGCCACGGTCGCCGCCGGCAAGACACCCGTGCCGCAACTGATCGTGGGCCGGCAGACGGCCGTTCAGGGCGACACCACGCCGATCAGTCCGAAGATGATCGATGCGCTGCGCCCGATGATGCGTCTGGTGGTGACCAATGGGACCGCCAAGGAGATCGCCGGCTGCGGTGAGATCTACGGCAAGACCGGTGAGGCCGAGTTCCCGGGCGGATCGCACTCCTGGTTCGCCGGCTACCGCGGCGACCTGGCCTTCGCCTCGCTGATCGTCGGAGGCGGCAGTTCTGAGTGGGCGGTCCGGATGACCAAATTCATGTTCGAAGCGCTGCCGCCGAACTTCCTGGCCTAGTCAAATGGCGGCGACCCGCAGCGCCCGGCTATGCCGCGCTTGCGATCGCCCCTAGTCAAATGGCGGCGACCCGCAGCGCCCGTCCGCGACGGCGGCATCAGCGGTAAATTGCCAACATGACCGATACCGGCGGCGACATGGTGGCCTTGCGGGTCTCCGACGCCGACCGCAACGGCACGATGCGGCGACTGCACAACGCCGTCGCCCTCGGGCTGATCGACATCGACGAGTTCGAGCAGCGCTCGTCGCAGGTGTCCTACGCGCGCACCCGGGGCGAACTGGACGGTCTGGTGGGCGATCTGCCGGGGCCGGGCGCCATCGTCACCTCCGCGGCCGACCGGGTGGAGCTGCGAGGCTGGGCCGGTTCGCTCAAGCGCCACGGTGAATGGACGGTGCCCACCCGCCTGGCCCTGGTCCGCAGGCTGGGCTCGGTAGAGCTCGACCTCACCAAGGCCCGGTTCGCGGGGCCGGTGGTGGTCGTCGAACTCGACATGAGATTCGGCTCGGTGGAGATTCGATTGCCCGACGGCGCCAGCGCGTCGATCGATGACGTCGAGGTCTACGTGGGCAGCGCCAGCGACCGGCGCAAAGACCCACCCGGTGAGGGCCGGCCGCACGTGGTGCTGACCGGGCGGGTGGTGTGCGGCTCGGTGATCATTCGGGGACCGCGCCGCTCGCTGCTGCGCCGCCAGCGGCTCTGATCGCTGCGCTGGACCCCGGTTAAGCTGGTCGCATGCCTGCTCGCACCGCGCTTTCGCCCGGAGAGTTGTCCCCGACTCTGCCGGTGCCCGGCCGTATCCCGCGCCCGGAATACGTCGGCAAGTCCACCGCCCAGGAGGGCAGCGAGCCGTGGGTCCAGACACCCGAGGTGATCGAGAAGATGCGCGTCGCCGGCCGGATCGCGGCCGGCGCGCTGGTGGAGGCGGGCAAGGCCGTCGCGCCCGGGGTGACCACCGATGAGCTGGACCGCATCGCCCACGAGTACATGGTCGACCACGGCGCCTACCCCTCCACGCTGGGCTACAAGGGCTATCCGAAGTCGTGCTGCACGTCGCTCAACGAGGTGATCTGCCACGGCATCCCCGACTCGACGGTGATCCAAGACGGTGACATCGTCAACATCGATGTCACGGCCTACATCGACGGGGTGCACGGCGATACCAACGCGACTTTCCTGGCCGGCGACGTCTCCGAGGAGCACCGGCTGCTGGTGGAGCGCACCCGGGAGGCGACGATGCGCGCCATCAACGCCGTCAAGCCCGGACGTGCCCTGTCGATCGTGGGCCGAGTGATCGAGTCGTACGCGAATCGGTTCGGCTACAACGTCGTTCGTGATTTCACCGGCCACGGTATCGGCACCACGTTCCACAACGGCTTGGTGGTCCTGCACTACGACCAGCCGTCGGTGTCCACCGTCATGCAACCGGGGATGACCTTCACCATCGAACCGATGATCAACCTGGGCGGCCTGGACTACGAGATCTGGGACGACGGCTGGACGGTGGTCACCCGGGACCGTAAGTGGACCGCGCAGTTCGAGCACACCCTGCTGGTCACCGACACCGGCGTAGAGATCCTCACCTTGCCATGACGTTTGCCGGATGACCGGAGCGCTGCTGGTTGCGGGCACCAGCTCCGACGCCGGGAAATCGGTGGTGGTGGCGGGCCTGTGCCGGTTGCTGGCCCGTCGCGGCGTCCGGGTCGCGCCGTTCAAGGCGCAGAACATGTCTAACAACTCCGTGGTGACCGTCGAAGGCGGCGAGATCGGCCGCGCCCAGGCCATCCAGGCGCGCGCGGCGGGGCTGGAGCCCAGCGTGCGATTCAACCCGATCCTGCTCAAGCCGGGCAGTGACCGCACCTCGCAGCTGGTGATCAAGGGTCGGGTCGCCGAATCGGTCAGTGCCAAAAGCTATGTGCGGCATCGCGATCGGTTGGCCTCCATCGTCCTCGACGAATTGGACTGCCTGCGTCACGAATTCGATGCGGTGATCTGCGAGGGGGCGGGTTCGCCGGCCGAAATCAACCTGCGCGCCACCGATCTGGCCAACATGGGCCTGGCCCGGGCCGCCGATTTGCCGGTGCTACTGGTCGGGGACATCGACCGCGGCGGCCTGCTGGCGCATCTGTTCGGGACGGTCGCGGTGCTCGAACCCGACGACCAGGCGCTGATCGCGGGGTTCATCGTCAACAAATTCCGCGGTGACCCCGCGCTGCTCGAACCCGGACTGCGCCGGCTGCAGGACATGACCGGTCGCCCCACCTACGGCGTGCTGCCCTACGCCGACGAGCTGTGGCTGGACGCCGAGGACTCGCTCTCGGTGGTCGCGCACCGCGTCGTCGGCACGCCCGCGCCGCCGCGCGGTGACCAGTGGCTGCGGGTGGCCGCCATCCGGCTGCCCCGGATCTCCAACTCCACCGACGTCGAGGCGTTGGCCTGCGAACCGGGTGTGCTGGTGCGCTGGGTGACCGACCCCGCCGAGGTCACCGACACCGACCTGATCGTCATCCCTGGCAGCAAAGCCACCGTCTCCGACCTGTGTTGGCTGCGCGACCGCGGCCTGGCCGACGCGATCACCGCGCATGCCGAAGCCGGCAAGCCGGTGTTGGGCATCTGCGGGGGATTTCAGATGCTGTGCAGTCGCCTAGACGATCCGGTCGAGTCGGGCGCGGCCGGCGTGCCCGGCCTGGGGTTGCTCGACGCCGACATCGCCTTCGATCCCGACAAGACCTTGCGCCGCTGGCAGCAGCCGCTCACCGGCTACGAGATCCATCATGGCCGGGTCGTCCGCTGCACCGAGGCGAGCTGGTTCGACTCCGATGCGGATTCCCAGGGTGTGGTGCGCGGCGCGGTCTTCGGGACCCATTGGCACGGCTTGCTCGACAACGACGACTTCCGCCGCGCCTGGCTGCGCCGGGTCGCCGACGCGGCGGGTCGCGTCGGCTTCGTGGTCGGCGAGGTCAACGTCGCCGCGCGGCGCGATGCCCAACTCGATGCGGCCGCCGACATGCTGACGTCCCATCTCGACATCGAGGCTGTTCTCAGCCTGCTTGATGGTCCACCGCCACGGCGACCGCATCTCGCAAGTCACTTGTGGCCGTAGGACATTCGCGGCCACCGCAGCTGGACGCGACCGTTGACGACCCGGTTGAAAAAACCGGTTTCGCGCAATTGATGCCGAAGAATCGTCGCGCACGCATGCCGTTTAGTTGTAGCGTGCTGGGGTGTCCTCGATGATGACCACCCTGGACGGGTTCCCCGTGCCGGTGGTTGTGGGCGGCCCGGAAAACGGCGTCGTCGTCGTCATCTTGGGCGACGAGGACCGCGTCCCGGCGGCGTACGACGCGGTCTGCGAGCGGCTGCACACCGCCTCGCTGCGGACGGTGGTGATCGGCTTCGATCCGCGCCTGACCCCCAAGTCGGTGATCGGCATCCTCGACGCGCTGGGCATCGGGTGGGCGGTGGTCATGGGCGACCGCGCCGGCGGCGAGCTCGCCTGGGAACTGACGGCAACCCGGCTGGGCCGGTTCGTCGGTCTGGTGGTGATCGACCGCGGCCACCCGCGGGCCGGCGATTACGAGGGCGCGGTCACTGACGGACACTGCCCGCCGGTCGAGATCGGCACCACCGTGTTGGTCAGTTCGCCGGCCGCCCGGGCGGTGGCCGAGGCCAGCCAGCGTTACGTTTACGCCGAATACCGGGTGGTCCAGCTGGGGCGGCGCACCGTGCAGGAGTCGACGGCGCAGTTGGCCGCCGAGATCATTTTGCGCGCCAGCACCTGGTAGCGCCTGGTTGACTGACGGTCATGGCCAGTGAAGAAAGTGCCGTGACCGATCCCGACGCCGCGATGTTGTCGTTGACCGCGCTGGAAGGGCTAGTGGGCGCCGGCGAGGTGGACACCGTCATCGTCGCATTCGCCGACATGCAGGGCCGGCTGGTCGGCAAGCGGATCGACGCGCGGCTCTTCGTCGACGAGGTGGCCGCCCACGGCGCCGAGTGCTGCGGCTACTTGCTCGCCGTCGACGTCGACATGAACACCGTCGGCGGCTATGCGATGTCGAGCTGGGACACCGGCTATGGCGACACGGTGGCCAGACCGGACCTGCCCACCCTGCGGCGCATTCCCTGGCTGCCCGGCACGGCGTTGGTGCTCGCCGACGTCGGCTGGGCCGACGGGCGTCCGGTCACCGTGTCACCCCGGGCGATCCTGCGCCGCCAGCTCGAGCGGCTGGCCGAACGCGGGCTGGCCGCCGACGTCGCGACCGAGCTGGAATTCATCGTGTTCGACGAGCCGTATCGCCAGGCGTGGGCCAGCGGATATCGCGGGCTGACGCCGGCCAGCGACTACAACATCGACTACGCGATCTCGGCGTCGTCGCGCATGGAGCCGCTGCTGCGCGACATCCGGCGCGGGATGATCGGCGCCGGGCTGCGATTCGAAGCCGTGAAGGGCGAATGCAACAGGGGGCAGCAGGAGATCGGTTTCCGCTACGCCGACGCGCTGGTCACTTGCGACAACCATGTCATCTACAAGAACGGTGCCAAGGAGATCGCCGATCAGCACGGCAAGAGCCTGACGTTCATGGCCAAATACGATGAGCGAGAAGGCAACAGTTGCCACGTGCACCTCTCGCTGCGCGACCCGCAGGGCGGTGCGGTGTTCGCCGACCCCAGCCGCCCCCACGCCATGTCGACGACGTTCGGCGGTTTCCTGGCCGGCCTGCTGGCCACGCTGCGTGACCTCACGTTGTTCCATGCGCCGAACATCAACTCCTACAAGCGATTCGCCGACGGCAGTTTCGCGCCCACCGCGCTGGCGTGGGGTTTGGACAATCGCACCTGCGCGCTGCGGGTGGTCGGTCACGGGCCCAGCACCCGGGTCGAGTGTCGGGTTCCGGGCGGCGACGTCAACCCGTATCTGGCGGTGGCGGCGATCGTTGCCGGCGGGCTGTACGGTATCGAACAGGGCCTGGAGCTACCGGAGCCGTGCGCGGGAAATGCCTACCAGGCGCCCGGCGTGCAGCGGCTGCCCGGCACGCTCGCCGAGGCGGCCGCGGTGTTCGAGCGCTCGGCGCTCGCGCGGGACATGTTCGGCGACGACGTTGTCGCCCACTACCTGAACAACGCCCGGGTCGAGCTGGCGGCGTTCAACGCGGCGGTCACCGACTGGGAGAGGATGCGTGGGTTTGAACGGCTCTGAGTTCGATGGTGGCGACCCGCCGCGCCCGGCTTCGCCGCGCTTGCGATCGCCACAGTTCGATGGTGGCGACCCGCCGCGCCCGGCTTCGCCGCGCTTGCGATCGCCACGCCCGGTAGTCGGCCTGACGACGTATCTCGAGCAGGTGCAGACCGGCATCTGGGACATCCGCGCCGGGTATCTGCCCGCCGACTACTTCGAGGGGGTGATCCTGGCCGGCGGCATCGCGGTGTTGCTGCCGCCGCAACCGGTGGCCGCCGAGATCGTCGACTCGGTGCTGGACGGCTTGCACGCGCTGGTGATCACCGGGGGATACGACCTGGATCCCGCCAGCTACGGCCAGCAGCCGCACGCGACCACCGACCGGCCCCGCGCCGACCGCGACGCCTGGGAGTTCGCGCTGTTGCGGGGCGCGCTGCGGCGCGGCCTGCCGGTGCTCGGAATCTGCCGGGGCGCCCAGGTGCTCAATGTGGCGCTGGGCGGCACGCTGCACCAGCACCTGCCCGACGTGCTCGGCCACAGCGGTCACCGGGCGGGCAACGGGGTGTTCACCAGGCTGCCGGTGCGCACCGTGTCCGGAACCCGGCTGGCCGCGCTGGTCGGGGAGTCCGCCGATGCGCCCAGCTATCACCACCAGGCCGTCGACCGGGTGGGGGACGGCCTGGTGGTCAGCGCGCGGGACGCCGACGGCGTCGTCGAGGCGCTGGAGCTGCCCGGCGACAAGTTTGTGCTTGCGGTGCAATGGCATCCGGAGCAGACGCTGGAAGACCTGCGGTTGTTCGCCGCGGTCGTCGACGCGGCGCGGTCGTACGCGGGACGCGCGCGTTGAGCGCCGCGCAGCTGATCAACCCGGCGACCGAGGAAGTGTTGCGCTCGGTCGAGTGCGCCGACGCCGCCGCGGTCGACGACGCGGTGGGACGGGCCCGGGCGGCCCAGCGGCGGTGGGCGCGGTTGTCCCCGGCCGAGCGGGCCGCCGGCTTACGGGCCTTCGCCGCCGCCGTCGACGCGCACCTCGGCGAGCTGGCGGCCCTCGAGGTGGCCAACTCGGGGCACCCCATCGCGTCCGCCGAATGGGAGGCCGGTCACGTCCGCGACGTGTTGAACTTCTACGCGGCCAGCCCGGAACGCTTGTCCGGCAAGCAGATTCCCGTGGCCGGTGGTCTGGATGTCACCTTCAACGAACCGATGGGCGTGGTCGGCGTGATCACCCCGTGGAACTTCCCGATGCCCATCGCGTCGTGGGGCTTCGCCCCGGCCCTAGCCGCGGGCAACGCCGTGCTGATCAAACCCGCCGAGGCGACGCCGTTGACCACGATGCGGCTCGGTGAGTTGGCGGTGCGAGCCGGGCTGGACGCCGACCTGCTGCAGGTGCTGCCGGGACGGGGCGCGGTGGTCGGCGAGCGGTTCGTCAGCCATCCCGACGTTCGCAAGATCGTGTTCACCGGGTCCACCGACGTCGGTAAGCGGGTGATGGCCGGCGCCGCCGCTCAGGTGAAGCGGGTGACCCTGGAACTGGGCGGCAAGAGCGCCAACATTGTCTTCGCCGACTGCGATCTCGAGCGCGCCGCCGCGACCGCCCCGGCCGGAGTGTTCGACAACGCGGGACAGGACTGCTGCGCCCGCAGCCGAATCCTGGTGCAGCGCAGCGTCTATGACCGGTTCATGGAGCTGCTCGAGCCCGCCGTCGCCGGCGTCGTCGTCGGCGACCCGGCATCCCGTGACACCCAGATGGGCCCGTTGGTGTCGGCCGCGCACCGCGACAAGGTGGCGTCCTATGTGCCCGACGACGCGCCGGTCGCCTTCCGCGGCACGGCGCCGGTCGGCCGCGGATTCTGGTTCCCGCCAACGGTTCTGACGCCGCAGCGCACTGACCGGGCCGCCACCGAGGAGATCTTCGGCCCGGTGGTCACGGTGCTGGCCTTCGACGACGAGCACGACGCCGTCGCCCTGGCCAACGACACCGCCTACGGGCTGTCCGGATCGATCTGGACCGACGACCTGTCCCGCGCGCTACGCGTCTCCCGCGCGGTCGAAGCCGGGAATCTGTCAGTGAATTCACACTCGTCGGTGCGATACAGCACGCCGTTCGGCGGTTTCAAGCAGTCCGGGCTGGGCCGCGAACTGGGCCCCGACGCGCCGATGCACTTCACCGAGACCAAGAACGTATTCATCGCGATCGGAGAGGACTAGCTGGTGGCGGTCGATCTCACCCAACGATTGGCGGGCCGCGTGGCCGTCGTCACCGGCGCCGGCGGCGGCATCGGGCTGGCCGCGGCGCGGCGCATGCATGCCGAGGGCGCCACCATCGTGGTGGGCGACATCGACGGCGACGCGGGCGGCGCGGCGGCCGACGAACTGTCCGGCTTGTTCGTGCCCACCGACGTGTCGGACCAGGCCTCGGTCGACGCGCTCTTCGATACCGCGGCGCAGGCCCATGGGCGCATCGACATCGCGTTCAACAACGCCGGCATCTCACCGCCCGACGACGACCTCATCGAGAACACCGAACTGCCGGCGTGGCAACGCGTTCAAGACGTCAACCTGAAGTCGGTGTACCTGTGCTGCCGGGCGGCGTTGCGCCACATGGTCCCCGCGCAGAAAGGGTCGATCATCAACACGGCATCGTTCGTGGCCGTCCTGGGCTCGGCGACGTCGCAGATCTCCTATACCGCCTCCAAGGGGGGTGTGCTGGCCATGTCGCGCGAGCTGGGTGTGCAGTTCGCCCGCCAGGGCATCCGGGTGAACGCGCTGTGCCCCGGTCCGGTCAACACCCCACTGCTGCAAGATCTTTTCGCCAAGGACCCCGAGCGGGCCGCGCGCCGGCTGGTGCACGTGCCGGTGGGCCGCTTCGCCAGCCCCGACGAAATCGCCTCGGCGGTAGCGTTTTTGGCCAGTGATGACGCATCGTTCATCACCGCGTCGACGTTCATGGTCGACGGTGGCATCAGCGCGGCCTATGTGACTCCGCTTTAACCTCCGTACTCGCTGGCCGCATGTGGGCCGGGCCGCTCGCTGACCGCGACCAGGCGAATCGGCGCGCCGATCCGGTCTTCGCGCAACCGCTGCAGCGTGGGGGCCGCGGCCGCCCAGTCCCGCGGTACCGACAGGACGCCGACCGCGGTGCGACGACCCAGGGCCGCGTTCACGCGGTTGGCGTCAGCCGGCTTGGGGAACAGCGACTTCAGGGCCGCCATCTTATTGATCGAATTGAGGTGGCCGATCGCGAAATCCGACAGCGCGGTCACCGAAGTCAGTTTGGACAGCGACGGGGTGACCGGCGACAGGGACGCCTCGAGCGTCGTCAGCGGCGACTCCGACAGCCGTTTGAGTGCGCCGGGTATCGCCGACATCACCTCGCAGCCGGCCGATATGACATGCAGCGCCGACTGCGCGACCCAATCACGTTCCTTCACAACGGGATTGCCGGGCGGAGCGGGGAAGGGAGCGATCGTCACGGCGGCTGCCGCCGCCACGGCGTAGCCATACATGGCAGCGACGTTTCGCACCCACATCGCGTCGTATTCGGCATCGGCGTCCGCGATCGACGCGCTCAGCTGGCCTAGACAATTCGTCGACACCAGCGACATTCGTCGCGTGCAGTTGGCCGCGATCTCCGGTGGTGGCACCATCGCCGTGAAGGCCGACTGGTACGCGCCGACCGCCGCCTTGAGCTGGGTGGCCGCGTGCTCACTTCGGTCTCCGGCGGCGTCCAGCCAGTCGACATAGCGAGCCACGGCTTCGGTGCGAGCGTTCGGAGCCGGGACCTGCTCGCCCGCCCCCAGCTTCGCCGTCACCGCACGGTAGTCGGCCGCCGCGCTGAAGAGCCGCGCTGCCAACGTCTCCCACGCTGCGGCGGCCTGCATCATCGATGCTGCGCCGGGGCCCGAAAACATCAGCCCGGAGTTGACCTCGGGGGGTAGCGTCGCGAAATCCATTACAACCTCCGCCTGCCTGTGGCGGTACAAGTGGTGCCCGAGAACATGAGGGTCTTCTTTCACGAGATAGACGCGGGGGTTACAGGCCATCGGGCGCGTGCCTGTCGGGGGGCGCGGTGCGCCGGCGACATTCGCTCGGCCCGGGCGCAACGATCAGCGGCGGGCGACGCAGATTCGGGTTGCGATATCTCGGTCGGACGGCATGGCCGCGGGAGCGCGGGCGGGTGCGCCGACGGGCGCGCACCCTATCGGGGTGAACGACGCGGGCGCCGGCGTCAGCACAGATTGCGGCGACAACCGATTCCACGTCGGCGGCCATTCCTTCGTCATCCAGGCGCTGTGGAACGGCTTGGTGTTGGTCTTGTTCGCCGGTGCCGAAGACCGCGACACGGCCGCGGCGGCCCGGTCGAGGGCCGGGGTACGGTCCTGCATCGGTCCGGCGTGCGCGCCGGCGGCCGCCGCTGACCACGCCGCCGGTTCCGGCAGCGCCGCCGCGGCGGCGTTGGGCCGCAACGCCGAACCGGTGATCAGGGCGACGAACACGCCGAGCGCCGCGGCAACCGCGATGGCAGGCTGCCATCGCCGAGTTTCGCCAACGCCAACTCCCCGGAAAACCACAGTGCACCGAATGTACCGCGCAGAAGTTGGTGAACGGTTGCGGCGAGCTGTGAACTCGATTCGAGTCCGGTGTGTGTTTGCGCAGGTGGTGTGCCTGGCCCATCGGCCACCGAGAGCTAAGGCCTACTAAGGCCGGAAAACGATCAGCGGAATCGCCATCTCCGCCGCGGTGGCGCCGCCGTGAAATCCGACCAGGCGCGACGTTTCCGGCGGCTCATGCGCGCTGGCCAGCAGCGCGGCGTCGCCGGAACAGACGACGACCACGTCGCCGAGCCGGCCCAGGTGCGGCCCCGCGACCGGGCCGAACATGCCGCTGGCCACCGCCTGCTCGCGGCTGTACACGGCGGCGCGGCCGTCCAGCAGCTCGGTCCACGCGCCCCGCACGTCGGCGGCGGCGCCGGGCTCGGTGTGCAGATACCGCACCCGCGGTTCGCCGGCCACCAGCCGGATCCCGGCGGCCAGCCGGGCATCGGTGTCGAGGTCGATGCGCGCCTCGGGCGGGACGTTGATGCCGCCGTGGTCGGCGGTCACCAGCGCCGCGGTATTCGCGGGCAGCGCGCCGAGCAGACGCGAGAGCAGCGCGTCGACATTCGTCGCCGCGGTATGCCATTGGTCCGAGCCGATACCGAAGACATGGGCGGCGGTGTCGAGCTCGGCGGTGTAGCCGTACACCAGCCCGGGCGCCGCACGCAGCTCGTCGGCCACCAGCCGCGGGTAGTCGTCGGCGGGGTTGGCCGCGCGGATTTCGGCGCCGCGGTAGGCGGCCTCGGTGAGACCGCTGCCGACGAACGGCGCCGGCAACACGGCGCGGGCGCTCACGCCAGCCTTCTTGAGCCGCTCGAACCAGGTCGGCACCGGCTGCCACACGACGGGGGACGGGTCATCGCGCCACCGGACGTGGTTGAGCACCCGATCGGTGCCGGGCACCCTGAGCGTGAAGCCGAGGATCCCGTGTTCGCCCGGCAGCGCACCGGTGCCCAGCGACACCAGGCTGGTCGGCGTGGTCGACGGGAATGTGCAGTCCAGCCGGGTCAGCCGCCCGGTGGCGCCGGCCAGCACGGACGCAAGCAGCGGCGCGCTCCCGGCCAGCTGCGGAAGCAGGTGCCAGCCCAGCCCGTCGATCAGCATGACCAGTACCCGGTCGAGCCGGTCGGCGCCGACCGCGTCCGTCACCGCAAGCTTGTCCAGGTTGTCCGAAGGATCCGGGACGCCCAGCAGCGCGGCCGCGGCCGGCAGCACGTCGCAGATTGAACCGGGCACCGGGCCAGTCTGGCGGCGAAGTCAGACGCGCGCCAGTCGTTGGCCTGTCGCCAGCAACTGCCGTTTCGTGCTGTCGGTCAGCGCGCACAGCTGCGCCGGCGACAGCCTGCCGCACAACCGGCCCCAGTGCATCGCCACCACATCACCGGCGGCCACGTCGGGCACCGCGCTGTACCCGTCGACCGACACCTCGAGCACGCGCGCCGACGGCTCCGCCAGTGTGAGCGCCTGGCCGTCCCAGGCCAGACGTCGGCACAACACCTCCACTCGGTTGGCATCGCGGGACAGCACTGTGCCGGGCGTGATTCGGCAATTGTCCAGCACGCTCAGCGGCTGCTCGTCGATACCTCGACCCAAAAACCGCGTCCACGGGTACACCCCGAACACATGGAAGCAGTGATTGCCGGCGGCCTCGCACGCCAGATCCGCCGTCAGGTGCGACCAGTAGTGGCCCGCCTGCGGGCCGATGATCGCCAGCAACGCGTCGAAGAATTCCCGCGGCTCCAGCTCGGCGGCGACGCCTCCGCCCAGCCAATACGATTCGACCAGACGGTAATCCAGCGGGTCGGCGATGCCGGTCAGCTCCGACAGCACCCGCAGATACGGCCACGCGCCGGAAAACCTCGTCGCCGCCCTGCGCATCTCGGCCACCGACCCGTCGCGCAAGGTGGCTCCCAACGGCGGTCCGCAATAGCCGAGCGCGTTGGGCGCGTAGGCGTAGTGGGCGAACATCTCAACGCCCTTGTCGCGGCTGTCCATATCGGCCAAGGATCACCCGCGTCCGGCCTGGCCCACCAGCTTGACCGCGTCCCGGTGCATGCGGCCGAAGTTGTAGTAGGCCGCGCAGGCCCCTTCCGGGGACACCATGCACGTCCCGATCGGTGTCTCCGGTGTGCAGGCGGTGCCGAAAACCTTGCATTCCCAAGGCTTTAGGACACCCTTGAGTACCTCGCCGCACTGGCAGGCCTTGGGGTCGGCGACCCGCACGCCGGGCATCGCGAACCGCAGCTCGGCGTCGAACTCGGCGAAATCGTCGTGCAGCCGAAGCGCGCTTTGGGAGATGAAGCCCAGCCCGCGCCATTCGAAGTGCGGGCGCAGCGCGAACACCTTGCCCATCAGCGCCAGGGCCGCGGGGTTGCCGTGCTCGGGTACCACCCGCTTGTACTGGTTCTCCACTTCGCAGCGGCCCTCGCGGATCTGACGCAGCAACATCGCGACCGAAGCCAGGATGTCTAGCGGTTCGAAACCGGCCACCACCAACGGCTTTCGGTACACTTCGGGGACGAACCGGTAGGGGCGGTTGCCCACCACGGTGGACACGTGACCGGGCCCGATGAAACCCGACAGCCGCAGGTCCGGTGACTCCAGGATGGCCCTGATGGGCGGGACGATGGTGACGTGGTTGCAGAAGACGCTGAAGTTGGGCAGGCCCAGCTCGCGCGCCCGCACCAGGGTCACCGCGGTGGACGGCGCGGTGGTCTCGAAACCGATGGCGAAGAACACCACCTGCTTGCCGGGATTGTCGACCGCGATCTTCAACGCGTCCAGCGGCGAGTAGACGAACCGCACGTCGGCGCCGCGGGCCTTGGCGTCCAGCAGGCTGCCGTGCGAGCCGGGCACCCGCATCATGTCCCCGAAGCAGGTGAAGATCACGTCGGGTTGGCGGGCCAGCCACATCGCGTCGTCGATGCGGCCCATCGGGATCACGCAGACCGGGCAGCCCGGGCCGTGCACCAGTTCAACCTTGTCGGGCAGCAGGTGTTCGATGCCGTGCCGGTAGATGGTGTGCGTGTGCCCGCCGCACACCTCCATGAACTTGAACTGCTCACCGTCGGTCCCGGCCAGGTGTTCGATGGCCACCAGCAGCTTGCGGGCCGCGGCCGGGTCGCGGAACTCGTCAACGAATTTCATTGCCGCTCCTCGTCAAACGATGGCCGACGAATCGAAGGCCTGCATTTCGGTCGTGTAGGTGTCGCCCAGTCTCTTGATGGCGGCCAGGGTCAGCAGCGCTTCGGTCTCGTCGATCTTTGCCATCGCGAACCCGACGTGCACCAGCACCCAGTCGTCCGGTGCGGGCAAGTCGTTCTCCAACAGCCGGACGCTGATCACCCGCTGCACGCCGCTGACGTCGACCTTGGCCAAACAATTGGCGGGATCGGTGATCTCCACGATCCGGCCAGGAATCCCCAGACACATGTTCGGTTATCTCCCTTCGTTCTCTGTCGTGGCGACCCGCTGCGTCCGGCTTCGCGGCACTTGCGATCGCCACGTCAGCAGATCCGCGGCAACGGATCCCCGACGAGCATGTCGACGATCCGGGTGCCGCCGAATCCGGTGCGCAGCACCACGCTTTCGGCGGGCTCGGTGACGATTTCGCCGACCTCGGCGGCCTCGGCGCCCAGCGGGTGCGACCGAAGCGCGTCGAGTCCCGACCGAGCCTCGTTCGGCGCGACGACGGCGACGAACTTGCCCTCGTTGGCGACGTACAGCGGGTCGATGCCGAGCAGTTCGCAGGCGCCGACGACCATGGGCGCCACCGGAAGTCGCTCCTCTTCGAGCAGCACGCCGAGGCCGCAGGCCTGGGCCAGCTCGTTGCACACCGTGCCGACCCCACCGCGTGTCGCGTCGCGCATCCATCGGGTGGACGGGGCCGCCGCCATCAACAACTCCACCAACGGGCTGACCGACGCGGTGTCCGAGGCGATGTCGGCCTCGATGGCCAGATCGCCCCTGGCGAGCATCACCGCCATGCCGTGATCGCCCATCGAACCCGACAGCAGCACCTTGTCTCCCGGGCGCACCGCCCGTGCCGACAGCGTGCGGCCCGCCGGGATGACACCGGTTCCGGCGGTGGTGATGAACAGGCCGTCGGCCGCGCCCTTGGGGACCACCTTGGTGTCGCCGGTGACCACCTGCACGCCGGCGCCCGCGGCCGCGGCGGCCATGTCGGCGACGATCTCGCGCAGTTCGGCGATGGGGAAACCTTCTTCGAGCACGAAGGCCGCCGAGATCCAGGACGGCACGGCGCCGGCCACCGCCAGGTCGTTGCAGGTGCCGTGGATGGCGAGTTGTCCGATGGACCCGCCGGGAAACCGGCGGGGCTGCACCACAAACGAATCCGTCGACATCGCCACCCGCTCGCCGCTGGGCAGGTCCAGGACGGCGCCGTCGCCCATCGACTCCAGCAGCGGGTTGCGAAACGCCTCCACGAAGACCGCGTCCACCAGCGCCGCCGACGCCTTGCCGCCCGCCCCGTGCGCCAGGGTCACGTGGTCGTCGAGCAGTCGGGGGCGACGCCGGCGGAACGACTCGATCCGCTCGATCACGTCGCCCTCGCCGAACCGCGGTCCCGACGACAGGTAGTCGTTCGCTGGCTTGTTCATGCCGCCCCCACCCCTCGATCGCCGCCGAGACAGTCGTGCACCGCCGACCACAGTTGATAACCCAGCAGCGCCTGCGATTCCTGAATCCGGTGCACGCTTTGCGAGCGAACGACGAAGCAGGCGTTCACGTTCGGGTTGTTCACGAAGGCGCCGCCGTCGTAGCCGGCGAAACCGATGGTGTACAGGCCGCGCTTGCGCGCCTCGGCCAGCGCGGTCAGCAGATTCGGCGAATTGCCACTGGTCGACATCGCGATCGCGATGTCGCCGTCGCGCGCGCGGGCGATCAACTGCCGGGCGAACACCAGCTCGAAGCCGACGTCGTTGCCCAGGGCGGTCAAGATCGCCTGATCGGCGGTCAACGACCACGCCGGCAGGGCATTGCCGAGCGGTGGCCGCGCGAACAATCGCGCCAGCGTGCTGCAATCGGTGCAGCTGCCGCCGTTGCCGAAGGTGAACAACCTTCCGCCGGCGGCGAATCGGCGCGCCAGCTCGCCGGCGGCCTCCGCCAGCAGGTCGGCGTTGGCCTCCAATGTGGCGCGCCGCAACGCCACGCTCTCGGACGCCTTGGCCCGTGCGGACGCGGCCAGGTCGGCGAGCAGCGCCGAGGCGTCGTCCTCTTCGGCGTCGATGAACGGGTACAAGAAGTTGGTGGGTTCGTCGGTGGGATTCATGAAACACCTTCTCGCTCTTCATCATCGCCGACGCGGTCTGATGGCGCTGCTCCTCGGGTCCCGGCTACGCCGGCATCCTCGTCGCAGACGCGGCTGATCGCCGTGCCGGCGTGCACCAGCACCAGCTCGCCGGGCGACACTGGGTCCACGAGTGTGGTGACCACATCCTCGAGTCCCCGGGCGGTGCGCACCCTGGCTTGACCGTCCACCGCAGCGCTCACCACTTCACCGAGCCGGCCTTCGTCGCTGCAGGTGACACACACCTCGTCGTCGTCGCCGTCGGGTTTGAGCAACCCGGAATGCTCGAAACACACATGGGTCAGCTCCCACAGCAGGTGGTAGAAGAGCACGAAGCCGCCGGTGGCGGGCACCCGCGGATCGGGATCGTCCAGCCAGAGCACGTGATCGGCCATGGCCGCCGCGGGTGGGTCGCCGCTGCCGATCCATATCGTGGTGGCGCCCCATGCCGGGGCACGGCGCATCACCGAGCGCACCTCCGCGTTGCCCGCGCCGGATATCGCGACCACGATGTCGCCGGGCCGCACCGATACCCGGACCAGATCCACCAATTCGGGCCCGGTCAACGCCACGGCCGGCAGGGCCCGCTTGCCCATGATCACCGGATGGACGAATTCGACCGCGATGTGCAGCGCATGGGGTTCCCACGACGGCGCGATGGACCACATGGTGGCGCCCGCGGCGAATCGCCTGGCCAGCGTCAGCGCGGTGGCGGCAAGGTCTTCGGACAGTTCGGCGCTCAGCCCGCGATCGATGGCGGTGGTGATCATCGCGTCCACCCCTCCTCCTGCGCGGTCAGCACCGATACCGCGGCCTGTCCCAGGGCCAGCCCGCCGTCGTTGGGCGGCACGATGCGATGCGTTATTACCTCGAATCCGCTCTGCTGCAACCTCTTACGGCAGTACTCCAGCAGCAGGACGTTCTGGAATACCCCGCCGGTGAGGCCCGCCAGCGCGGTGGAGCCCGCCACCCGGGTGACCACCTCGGCGACCGCGACGGAGACCTCCCGGTGAAACGCCGCGGCCAGCACCGCCGGTGGTGTCCCGGCGTACAGTGCCGACACCATGGTCTGCACCATCGGGGCCGGATCGATCACCCCGTCGGGGCGCACCGGCAGCGGCAACGACGGCTGCGTGGACGTCACATCAACCGATTGCGCCAGCGCCTCGAGTTCGATCGCGGCCTGGCCCTCGTAGTCGATGCGGTGCCGCACGCCGAGCAGCGAGGCGACGGCATCGAACAGGCGGCCCATGCTCGAACACGGCACGCAGCCCGCCCCGGTCTCCAATTGCGAACGGACGAGCCGCAATTCGTCGGCCGTCGCGGCGGTAACCGGCGCCAGGTCGGGGGTCCAGTCGATGTCGGCATTCCACAGCTGGGACAGCGCCATCCGCCATGGGTTGCGCACCGCCGCGTCTCCGCCGGGCAGCGGCACCGCCAACAGGTGGCCGGCCCGGACGAAGCGGTGGCTTCGGGTGTCGAGCGTGACAACCTCACCGCCCCAGACGGTGTCGTCGCAGCCGTATCCGGTGCCGTCGAAGGAGACCCCCACGATGGGTTCGCCGAGGCGCCCGTGTTCGGCCAGCAGCGACACCACGTGGGCGTGGTGGTGCTGGACCAGGTCCAGTGGGCGCTCGCCCGCACGGCGCTCCGCCCAGCTCCGGGTGTGATAACCGGGGTGCAGGTCGGCGGCCAAGCGCACCGGCCGGCCGCGGATTTCGCTCAGCTGGGTCACCGCCCGCTCGAACGCGCGTAGCGTCTCCCAGCTGGCCATGTCGCCGATGTGGCCGGACAGGTAGGCACGGCGGCCGTCGGTGAGGCAGCAGGTGTTCTTCAGTTCGCCGCCGACGGCCAACACGGCGGGGCCGTCGAGCCTGAGGTCGATCGGCAGCGGGGCGTAGCCACGGGACCGGCGGATCGGCAGCTCGTGGGCTCCCTCATCATCGTGGACGACGCGCACCACCGAGTCGTCACACGGCACGTGAATCGGCCGGTCGTGGTCGAGCACCGCGTCGCATAGCGCCGGAAGCCGTTGTGCGGCATCATCTTCGGTGAAGCAGATCGGTTCATCCGAGCGGTTGGCACTGGTCAGCACGAGCGCGTCGGGCACCGGTCCGGCGCTGCCCGGCACCGGCGCCAGCAGCAGGTGATGGATGGGGGAGTACGGCAGCATCAGCCCCAGCAGCGGATTGCCGGGTGCGACGGCCTCGGCGACGGGCGCGCCGGCACGCCGCCGCAGTAAGACGATCGGCCGAGCCGGACCGCACAGCACCGCCGCCTCGGTGCCGTCGACGTGAGCGTAGCGGCGGGCCACATCGAGATCACGAACCAGGATGGCAAAAGGCTTGGCGCCACGAGCTTTTCGCGCGCGCACTACGCCGACCGCCGTCGCATCGTCGACGGCGCAGGCCAGGTGGTAGCCACCGACTCCCTTGATGGCCACCACGGCACCGGTTGCCAGCGCGGCCTGGGCGGCGCTCAGTGCCTCGTCTGAGCCGCGCACCCGGCCGGCCGGCGATGCAAACCACAGGGTCGGCCCACAGTCCGGGCAGGCGATCGGCTGTGCGTGGAATCGGCGGTCCGCCGGATCGCGGTATTCGGCGGCGCAGCGCGCACACATGGCGAACGACGCCATCGTGGTGGCCGGCCGGTCATAGGGCAGTCCGGTGATGATGGTGAACCGGGGCCCGCAGTTGGTGCAGGTCACGAACGGGTGCCGGTAGCGGCGATCGAGTGGGTCGAACAGTTCGGCGACACAGTCGTCGCACAACGCGATGTCGGGGGGAATCGGGGTGGCCGCGCCGGGAGCCAATTGGCTTGGCACGATGCGGAATCCGGCCGGGCGGCCGGCGCGGGTCGCGACGTCGGTGACCCGGATGTCGGTGATCCGCGCCAGGGGCGGCGCCTCGGCGCGCAGCCGGCGGCCGAACTCCGTCACCCGCGCCGGGGAGCCCTGTACCTCGAGAAAGACCGCACCCGAGTCGTTGCCGACGAACCCGGTCAGACCCAGTTCGGTCGCGATCCGATGCACGAACGGGCGGAAGCCGACCCCCTGGACCACGCCGGTCACCGTGACGCGCTGCCGCACTTGGGTGTCCGGGGCGCCGGTCCGCAACAGCAGGGGGGTATCGGTCATGTCAACCGGCCTCCGGCTGCGGTGTCAGGTCGCTGCGGCCCCGGCCCATCAGCTCCAGGCCGGCCATGGCCTGCGCGGCCCCGGCCTGATCGGTCTTCTCGACGACGAAGCCCATGTGAATGATCACCCAGTCGCCGGGCGCGAACGTCTCCTCCGGCAGCATCCCGACATTGACCTTGCGTGATTCACCGGTGACGTCGACGAGTGCGAGCTGCCCCTCGAAACCATCCAGCATTTCGATGACCTGTCCGGGTATGCCCAAACACATGGCTCAGCACTCCTTTTCGGCCATCGACGATGTGGCGGCCTGCAGCGCCGCGACGATCTCTTCCACCGCCCGCGCCGCCCGCGGGATGGCCTGGGCGACCGGTTCGGTCAGCCCGATGCCCTCCCGGACGCTGCCCGCCTCGCACCCGACGACCACGGTGTAGGGCGGATGGCCGCCCAGTGCCCGCAGGCTGGCGAAGACCGCGGCGGGGTCCATGCTGTGCCCGTCCAGTCCGTCCGTCGCGGGCGACGCATCGTGGTCGGCCTGAAAGATGTGCAAGGTGCCGGGATGACCCTGGCTGGGCACGGCGTCGACCAAGACCAGCGTGTCCCACTCTTCGAGTAGGTCATAGGCGAGGTGCATGCCCCGAATTCCATAGTCGATGACCTGGACGGTCGGATCGTCCTGGGGCAGCTCGGCATTGCGGACCACTTCGGAGCCGAACCCGTCGTCTCCCAGGAAGATGTTGCCGATCCCGGCTACCAGGATGCGCGCTGTCATGGCGGTACCCGCGTCGGTTACATCCGCCTCAACTTGAGATAGCGCCGGGCATCCGGTACCGATATCACGCCGAGCGCCAGCGCGACCGCGGCCACCAGCGCGACGATGGCGATGAAGATCCAACCTAGGACTTCCATGGTGAACTCCTTTCAGGGGTTTGTGCTGTGCTGCGACTGCAGCGGTTCGATTTCGTCGGGGGAGAAGTACAGATAGCGGCCGTACCAGTCGTGCAGGTCCGCGGCCGGGTCTTCGTCAACCACGACGCCGACGTGCTTGTTGCCCTCCACGTCCTCATGCACCGACGTGACGCGCGCGATCTTGCCGGCGACGAAGATGTCCTGGGCATCGGCGTTACGCCTCGGCCGCAACCGGACCTTGCTGCCCCGCGCGATCCGCACCCCGTTCACCAGCACCGCATCGATCTCTGGGCGGACGGCGTTGTCGGCCAGCGGATCCCACCAATCCACTCCCTCGGGGATCTCGGGCACCAGCCCGGCGGAGACATCGAGCGTGTGCGGATCACGCAGCACGCCGTGCAGCCGGGCCATCGCCTCGGGTGACATGGCGTCGCATTCGTCGATGATCCGCGCGGCCCGCGGGTCGGTTGCCCGGGCCTGTGCCTTCTCGTCGTCGGTCATGGTCATCACGCGCAGGGTGAGGATCTCGTCGATCTCCGTGCAGTCGTACAGGGCGGTGTCGCTCTGCTCGGCGACCTCGGGGTGGTCGTACAGGATGATCGGTGAGATCAGCAGCATGTCGTCGGCGCCCGGGGGTCCGGCCAACACCGGGAAGCAGCGGTGCTGCCGGCACCGGGACACCGCATCCGTCGCGTCCGGGGACGGCTCGAGCAGCGAGATGAACCGGCCGCCAACCACTTCGGCGAGGACGTGCGTCCCGATCATGGATCGCGCGATCGCATCCGCCTTATCGTGCGCGGGCGCCCCGGTGTTGGCGACCCGTACCGAAACCCGCCGCAGGTCGCCGTCGGGCTCGCTGCTGACCGTCAGCACACCGCGTATCTCGTGTCGCTCGCGAACCAGCCGGCCGCCGTCCAGCACTTCGATGTCGGTTGCCGCGGCGACCGTCAGCGGCAGCGACCAGGGCTCATCGCCGAACGCGAGGGGGCCGAAGGAGAGTTCGCACTCCACCGCTTCGTCCCAAGACAGCCACGAGCCGGCCGGGGTCCGCAATTCGTCGACGGGCGCGAAATCGCCGTCGCCGACTTCCCGTTCGGCCCGCCGGTGCTGCAACTGCAGGAAGCGCACCACCAGCGTCAGCGCCCGGGCGTCATCGATCATGAACTCCGCGCAAAGGGTATCGTCTTCGCCCAGGCCGGCTTCGGCCGCGCCCTGCGGCCCCAAAACGCCGAATTGCCAACGTGATTGGTTCTTGCTCGACGTTCCCCGGTACGGGTACAGCAGATAGCCCTCGTAGAGCACCGCGTCGGCGACGGTGCGCGCCCGATCCCAGCTCGAGGTCATCGCGAAACCTCGTGATCGGCGGTGGCATCCAGCAGCGAGGTGACCGCGTGGTCGAAGTCGAGCATCCCGTGGGCTGACTTGTAACCGGCCAGCTCCGCGATGGTCTCGTGGCTCAGCCGGATCCATCCGCTGTTGGGGTAGTGCTGTGCGATCAGGTCACGCCAGACCGTGACCGGCATGGCATAGTTGTCCTCGCAGTCCCACGACACCTGCTGAACCGAGAACCCGCGCCCGGAGTTGACGAAAACCGTTCCGCTGAACAGGAACTGCAGTGGCACGGCACCATCGCGCAGCGCGTGCAGATATTTGGCCGCGGCGACCTCGAAGTCGTAGGTGCACTCCAGCGGCAGGGTCGCGGTCGTGTGACCGGTGAACCCCGGCACCATCGCGGTGCAATGCTGCCAAAGGAAGGTGCGTTGGGTGCTGGCCCAACGCTCGCGGCCGCCGAACAAATCCAGCAGACCGGCCGCTTCCTCGTCGGAATACGTGCGGCGCAGCGGCTCGATGCGGATCTGGCAGCGCAGGGCGATGGCGTGCACCGGGTCATCGCCGCCGGCGGTGACGCCGACGCGGGCGGTGAGCACCGGACTGACGCTGTACGGTTCGGGCGTCACGTCCAGAACCGCGAAGCTCACGTTCATCGGCGGGCCGTTCATCGCGGTGTCTTTGTGGCGCGGGTGGCGAGCCGGTCGAAGAAGCCGTCGATGAATTCCCGGGCCTGCTGGCCGCCGTCGAAGCCGCGCCACACCATGCGCAGGTGTCCGACGAATTCATAGCAGGCATCGATGGGCACCAGATACGTTTGCGGCTGCGATAACTCGCCATCCTGGCTGCTGTCGGCGACCCGTACCAGCAGCGCCTCGACGTCGTCGGCCAGCAGGCTCACCCGCGGGTCGGCGCCGCGAATGGTGTCCCAGACGTCCATGTCCAGCTCGGATTCGGTGGCCCCGGCCGGCCCCGGGTAGAAGGCGACGGTGTGTCCCAGGGCCGAGTTGGTGAAGAAGAAGGCGACCCCGACCGGGATCTGCAGCGCCTCCCACACCTGGCGATCCAGCGCGAAGTCGGGAAACCACAGGTACCGGTCCGGCACCGCGCGGTACCGCAGGTCGGCTTCGGTGTCGGTGAACAGCAGATAGCAGGCCCGGCAGACGCACATCAGTTGGCGGCCGGCCACATTGACCACGTGCTGATGCTCGTCGGCGATCGACTCCGCGCACATCTCACAGCGCTCGCCCGCCGGCTCGGGGGCGCGCCGGTCGCTCCTGATGCGGGCCAAGACGTCGAACGGGGTGCTCATGCCGGTGCGCCCAGCACGTCGGACCGCAACGCCACCGACAACAGGCCGTCTCGGGTCAGCAGCGGAATCGGATCGAGGTGGACCGCCGCACCACCGGCCGCGGTTCCCGCGGCGACGACGTCGAAATCCGTTCCGCAGCGGGCACATCCCAGCAGGTGACCGCGCAGTTGTGAACCCGTCAGCGAGTCGTCACACACCGGGCAGTGATCGCGGTAGGCGAAGGTCTGGTCGGCGACCCGGCAGGCCAGCACGGCCACCCCCTCGATTACGAATCCCGCGACTTCGCCGGGTGTCAACTCGGCCAGCTCGGGTGCCGGGTGCCAGGCGGTCGGGCCATGGCCGTTCGAATGCAGATGCGCCAGGAGCGATTCGGTGGGAATGACGTTCGGTGAAGTGGCCGTCGGGGCGGCGGTCACCACCTCGATCGCGGAGATCTCCGGGGCCGCCGCGCGCACCGCGTCCTGCACGGCCAGCTCCAGCGTCACCGCCGACGACGGGCAGCTCTTACAGCTACCGGTGAAGGCCAGCCGTACGGTGAGTTCTTCCGGGTGGGCGCCCGGAACGATGTCGAGCAGGTCGACGTCTCCGCCGTGTGAACCCAGGTACGGACGGACCCGATCCAGCGCGTCGGAGACCCTGCGGTGCAGGTCGTGCGGATGTAACCCGTGCACCAGGAGCAGGCTGGCCACCAGGTCGTCGGTGGCCAGCCGCTCGACCAGCCCCCTATCCGGCCCGGGATCACCGGCCATCTGCATGATCCGCTCCAGCCCGGCGCCGTAAAGCCCGACCACCTCGCGAACCAGTTGCTGCGCACGGTCATACGCGGCGGTCCCACTCGCTGCGCAGGAATCCAGCAGTGTCTGGATCCGATCGCCCGCCTCACGCCACCGCGCGTCGTTCGGGGACATCTCCGGGCGATCCGCCATACGTCACTCCTTTAATGGTGCCGACCCGCCGCGCCCGGCTTCGCCGCGCTTGCGATCGTCACTCTCCGGCGGGTGACTGGGTTGGCGTGTGCAGTCTCTCCAGGGATTTGCCCTTCCCCAGGTACATGTGCACGCCACACGGCAGGCACGGATCGAAGCTGCGCACCGTGCGCATGACGTCGATGCCCTTGAAGTTGTCCCGGTCGTTCTCCTCGAAGATCGGCTGGCCCTGCACCGCGTCCTCGTACGGGCCCGGTGTGCCATAACTGTCGCGTGGGTTGGCATTCCACGGGGTGGGCGGATACGGGTGATAGTTGGCGATCTTGCCGTCCCGGATCACCATGTGGTGGCTGAGCACGCCGCGCACCGCCTCGGTGAAGCCGCATCCGATGGCCTCGTCGGGCACGTCGAACTTCTCCCACGTCTTGGTGCGCCCGGCCCGAATCTCTCCGAGCGCCTTCTCGGCGAAGTGCAAAGCGCAGGCCGCCGCATAGGCCTGGAAGTAGGTGCGCGCCCGGTCCCGTTCGATCGTGTTGCTGCCGTACTCGGGGATCTTCCACTCGAACTCGACGGGTCCCTTGAGGGCCGTCTTGGGCAGGTTGATCTTGACGCTGGAACCGGTCGCCTTGACGTAGCCGATGTCGACCAGGCCGGCCAGCGCCGTCGACCACAGCCGGGCCAGCGGGCCGCCGCCGGTGTCCAGCGCCAGGTGGTCCTTGCCGTCGAACCAGCGCGGGGACATCACCCAGCTGTACTTGCCGCCCTCCATATCCCGCTTTTGCGGATGCGGGTTGGTGTGCTGGTTCCACGGATGGCGCCGGTCCACCTGGTTGCCCAGCGGATCGGTCTTGACGAACATCTCCTGGTCGGTCCAGTCGTCGTAATACGAACTGCCCAAAAGGATTCGGATGCCGAGGTTGATGTCCACCAATGAGTGGGTGACCAGCTTTCCGTCGACCACCACGCCCGGGGTGACGAACATCGCGTTGCCCCAGCGCTCCATGTCCTTGTATTCGAAGTTGCACACCTCGGGGTCCTGGAACGAGCCCCAGCAGCCCAGCAGGGTGCGGCGCAGCCCGACGTTTTCGTAACCGGGCAGCGCCTCGTAGAAGAAGTCGAACAGGTCGTCGTGCATGGGCACGACCTTCTTCATGAATTCGACGTAGCGCATCAGCCGGGTCATGTAGTCCGTCATCAGCTGGATCGTGGCCACGGTGCCGACGCCGCCCGGGTACAGCGTGGACGGGTGCACGTGGCGGCCCTCCATGAGGCAGAACATCTCTCGCGTGTACCGGCTGGTCTGCAGGGCCTCGCGGTAGAACTCGCCGCTGAACGGGTTCAGGGAGCGCATGATGTCGGCGATCGTGCGGTAGCCGTGCATGTCGGCACGCGGCGCCGGCGTGTTCTCGGCCCTGGCGAGCACGCTCGGGTTGGTCTCGGAGACCATCTTCTCGCAGAAGTCCACCCCAACCAGGTTCTCCTGGAAGATGTTGTGGTCGAACATGTATTCCGCGGCCTCACCGAGGTTGACGATCCACTCACCCAGGTGCGGCGGTTTGACCCCGTAGGCCATGTTCTGCGTGTAACACGAACACGTGGCGTGGTTGTCGCCGCAGATGCCGCAGATGCGGCTGGTGATGAAGTGGGCGTCGCGAGGGTCCTTGCCCTTCATGAAGATCGAGTAGCCGCGGAAGATCGACGAGGTGCTGTGGCACTCGACGACTTCTCGGTTCTCGAAGTCGATCTTGGTGTAGATGCCCAGACTGCCCACGATCCTGGTGATGGGATCCCAGGCCATGTCGACCAGTTGGCCGGGTTCCCTCTTGGCATGGGTGGGTTCGGGAATGGTGGTTGTCATCGCGCTACTTCTTCCGCTTTGGCTGCTGTCCGCGTTGGCTGACGCGGCGACGGCTCTTCGTCTACGAATTCAGAGAAGAGCGCGCCGACCCGGTAGGTGACCTACCAGGTGCGGCGTGCTCCGGTGGTGAGTTGGTCGCCGTTGTGGCGCCAGCGCGGCTCCTTGTCGACCGTGCGGCCGGTAATGTGCCTCAGGCTGCGGATCACGCCCCCGTACAGACCCGATGCCGCGGTGGACACCTTGCCCCCAGGCGGCTCATCCATGAACGGCATGAACTTGTCCGGGAAGCCCGGCATCGTGCAGCCGATGCAGATGCCACCAACGTTGGGGCAACCCCCGACACCGTTGATCCACCCGCGCTTGGGCACGTTGCACTTTACGACCGGACCCCAACAGCCCAGCTTCACAATGCATTTCGGCGAGCCGTACTCGGTGGCGAAGTCACCCTGCTCGTAGTAGCCGGCCCGGTCGCAACCCTCGTGCACGGTCTTGCCGAACAGCCACTGCGGGCGCAGCGCGTCGTCGAGCGGGATCATCGGCGCCTGACCGGTGGCCATGTAGAGCAGATAGGTCAGCGTCTCGGACAGGTTGTCCGGGTGGATCGGGCAGCCGGGCACGCACACGATCGGGATGCCCGCCTTGCTCTTCCAGTCCCACCCGAGGTAATCCGGTACGCCCATCGCCCCTGTCGGGTTGCCCGCCATCGCGTGGATTCCCCCGTAGGTGGCGCAGGTCCCGACCGCCACGATGGCGGTGGCCTTGGGCGCCAACCGGTCGAGCCACTCGCTGGTGGTCATCGGCTGCCCGGTGGCCGGGTCGTTACCGAAACCGCACCAGTAACCTTCGTCCTTGATCCTCTCGTTCGGGATGGATCCTTCGACCACGAGCACAAAGGGTTCCAACTCGCCGCGGTCGGCCTTGAAGAACCACTCCAAAAAGTCGTCCGCCCCTCCGTTGGGTCCGCATTCGAAGTCGATCAGGGGCCAGTGCACGGCGACCTGCGGGAGTCCGGGCAGGGCGCCCAGAGCGATTTCCTCGACGCTGGGTTGGGTGGCGGCAGTCAACGCCACCGAATCACCGTCACAACTGAGGCCCGCGTTGATCCATAGGACATGAATCAATGTTTGTTCTGCCTTGACTGCTGCTTCCGTTGGCATGCTGCAGCTTTCCGGAGCCGGGCTGGGGCTCCTGCGCCGCCGGAGTCGACCGTCGGCCCACTTGCGCAGCGCTATTTTTCGGGTCTACTCCCGCGATCGTGCGTTGTCAACGGTTCGGCATTACTCACTAATAGTCATATGTCGTATGACGCCGAAACCGCGTGCTGCGCCTGGGAGATTCGCCGAGTCCCGCCAAGCATCGCGGCGCGGTCGTCCTGCGAATGCTTCGCAGGATCACGAGCGGTGCGCGCTCGCGCCCTCCTCAATCAGGCCCCGTCGGCGGCGAAGCGCCGCAGCCAGCCGAACCATGCGGCCATCCCGTCGCCGGTGCGGGCACTGACCGGCAAAATCGTCGCTGCCGCATTGACTTTGCGCACATGGGCGATGTACGTGTCGACGTCCACGTCGAGGTGGGGCACCAGGTCGATCTTGTTCAGCAGCACCACGTCCACCGACCGGAACATCACCGGATACTTCAGCGGCTTGTCCTCGCCCTCGGTCACCGAATAGACCATGGCCTTGGCGTGCTCGCCGACGTCGAACTCCGCCGGGCAGACCAGATTTCCGACGTTCTCGATGATCACCAGGTCCAGCGCGGCGAGGTCGAGGCCGGGCAGCGCGCGGTTGATCATGGGCGCGTCGAGGTGGCATTCGCCGCCAAATCCGTTGCTGGTATTGAGCAGTGATATCTGGGCGCCGCGGCCGCGCAGCTTCGCCGCGTCCAGGTCGGTGGCGATGTCACCCTCGATCACTCCGATCCCCAGCTCGCCGGCGAGTTCATCGAGCGTCGCCCGCAGGACGGTGGTCTTGCCCGATCCCGGCGAGCTCATCAGGTTCAGGGTGCGCACCGCGTTGCTGTCGAAGGCCGCCCGGTTGGCGTCGGCGAGCAGGTCATTCTCGGCGAAGATCGCTTCCAGCACGTCGATGCGCTGACTGCCGGTCTGGTAGTGGCTGTGATCGCCGTGGCCGTGATCGTGCGGAAGGTCATCGTGTGAGTGGGCGTGCACGGTTCCATCGTCGTGCCGATGAAATCTACCCATGGTTGAATCGATTCATAGCCAACGCCTTTCACGAGACATCCAATGACGTCACCAAGAATTCATTGCCGCGCAGCACCTCGACCTCGGAACTGTCGCACCGCGGACACCAAATCGACCACGGCGAGGTGATCTCGGATTGGCCGCCGCACGCGCGGCACCTGACTTCGGCGCTGACGCATTCGAGCTCCAGCTCGGCGTCCGGCATGTCCTCGGCGTCGCGGACCAGCGTCCAGCAGAACGACAGCGACTCGGGCACGACCTGACGAAGCGCGCCCACCCGCACCCGCACCACCTCGACGTGCCGCCCGGCGGCGTGGTCTTTGACCACACCGGCGATCGCCTCGCACAGCGACAGCTCGTGCATGAGCACTGTTCTACACCCGAACGCCGCGGGCAGCACGCGTCTTAGGGCGAGGTCCACTTCTCTTCGATGCGCCCGTAGCGCCAGACGAGCAGGGACACCGCCCAGGTGGCGATGAACATGGCGACGACGACGTAGCCGATCGCGTTGAGGTCCAGCCCACCGATCCAGCTCCAGAACGCACCCCGCCAACCGCATTGGTCGGCGACCAGGGCGAGGAGTTCGACGCTGCCGATCAGGACTGCGACCGCCACCGACAGCGCGGTGATGGTGATGTTGTAGTAGATCTTGCGCACCGGGTTGGAAAAGGCCCAGCCGTAGGCGAAATTCATGAACGAGCCGTCGATGGTGTCCAGCAGGCACATGCCGGCGGTGAACAGCACCGGCAGGCACATGATGGCGTACCACGGCAGCCCGGCGGCCGCGCTGGTGCCGGCCAGCACCAGCAGCGCGATCTCGGTGGCGGTGTCGAAGCCGAGCCCGAACAACAGGCCGACCGGATAGCAGTGCCAGGACTTGGTGATGGATTTCGTGAAGCGGCCGAGCAACCTGTTCATCAGTCCGCGGTTGTCCAGATGCCGCTCCAGTACGGCCGCGTCGTTGTCGGGATCGTATTCGCCCCGGCGCAGCCGCGCGAAGACGCGCAGTATGCCGACCAGGACGATGATGTTGAGCAGGGCGATCGCGTACAGGAACACACCCGAGACACTGGTGCCGATCAGTCCGGTGTAATGGTGTAGCGCCGAGGAGTCGTCGCGGACCGGCCCCACGACCGTCTTCACCCCGCACGCCAGCAGCACCGCCAGCCCGAAGACCACCGTGGAGTGGCCGAGTGAGAAGAAGAAGCCGACCGCCAGCGGGCGCTGGCCGTCATTCATCAGCTTGCGGGTGGTGTTGTCGATGGCGGCGATATGGTCGGCGTCGAAAGCGTGACGCATGCCCAGGGTGTAGGCCGTCAACCCGATTCCGACGCCAAAAGCTCTGCCGCCCAAGCTATATTGGGCCGGCGCCACGAAGACGACCATGGTGAACCAGCCGACTATATGCAGCGCGACGATCACCGCCAGCATCGATGCCAGTCGCCACCACTCCGCCGCTGTCAGGGCGCCGAGAAGCCTGGCCGTCCGTGATGGCCGCCGGTCGATCTCGGTGCTGGCCACTGGGGTCCTTTCGGCGCGTCCGTGCGGTGTCGGGCTGAGAACAACCGGCACGACTGTAAGTTCCCCCGCTCGCCAGATGCAAGTGAGTTGCAGGAATCCCGGAGGGGATGGGTACCGATTGCGTCGAAGACTGGCGATCCCGCCGCCGGGGCGCGACACTGAACCGGTGACGGCCAAGCCATCGGCACCGGATGCGTCGGCCACCGAGCGGATCGGCGAGTTTCTGCGCGCCCGAGGGCTGCGGCGGATGGCCTCGCGTATCCAGGTGCTGACGGTGCTCGAGCCGGTCAGCGGTCATCTGCCGGTCGCCGAGATCCACAAGCGGATGCGGGAGTGTCTGCCGCCCGGCACCCATGCGCCCGACGTGGCGACCGTCTATCGCACCGTGACCACCCTCGTCGACCAGGGGGTGTTGCACGCGCTGACGCTCGACGGCGGGGTGACCACCTACGGGCTGGCCACCGCTCCGCACCACCACGCGGTGTGCACCAAGTGCGGCGCCATCATCGAGGTGCCGGCCTGGCAGCTCAGTTCGGCGCTCGAACACGCGATGGCGGGTAGTTCCTTCGCGCTGTCGGAGGCGGCCGGCCTGACGCTGCACGGCCTGTGCCCGCAGTGCCAGGACGACAAGCCGCGCCGGGGCTGAGGTCAGCGCAGACCCAGGAGCGCGTTCTCCACGACTTCGGGCAGCGCCGGATGGATCCAGTACTGGCCGCGGGCCATCTGTGGGGCGGTGAGTCCGAAGCTCATCGCCTGGATCAACGGCTGGATGATCGACGATGCTTGCGGACCCATGATATGCGCACCCAGCAGTCGCCCGGTGCCGCGCTCGGCGACGAGCTTCACCATCCCGGTGGTGTCCTCCATCGCCCAGCCGTAGGCGACGTCGCCGTAGTTCTGAATGCTCGTCGACACCTTGAAACCCTGTGCGATGGCTTGGTTTTCGGTCAGCCCTACGGAGGCGATCTGTGGATCGGTGAACACCGCCGACGGTACGTAGCGGTGGTCGGTAACGGCCATGGCGTCGGTGTCGTCCCAGTCGCAGAGCAGGTTGTGTTGCACGACGCGCGCCTCGTGGTTGGCGACGTGCTTGAGCTGATACGGCGACGACACGTCACCGAGGGCGAAAATCCCACGCGCCGTGGTTCGCTGGTACTGGTCGACGACCAGCAGACCGTCCTCGACGGCGACACCGACCTGCTCGAGGTCGAGTTGATCGGCGTTGGGCACCCGCCCGGTCGCGACCAGCAGCGCGTCGGCATGCACGGTGCGACCGTCGTCGAGCTGCACGGCCACCCTTGAGCCCTGGTTCTCTGCGCCCACGACGTTGCGGTGGGTGTGCAGTTCCCACTTGCTCGATGCGATGCGGGTGAAGCGTTGGCTCAGGACGTCGTCGCAATGCCGGAGCAAGGCGGAGCCGCGGATCACCAGGGTGACTTTCGAGCCCAGCGAGGAGAAGATGTGGGCGAATTCGGCCGCCACGAAGCCGCCCCCGACGATCACCAGATGCTTTGGCAATTCAGGGATTCGCATGATCGTGTCGCTGGTGTAGTAGCGGGCGCCGCACTCGAGGATCGCCGAGGGGACCACGGCGCGTGCGCCGGCGGCGATCACCACCTGCTCGGCGGTGAACTCGTCGCCGTCATCGGTGCGCAAGAGGTAGCGCCCGTCGTCCTGCACCGGACCGAACCTGGTGTGCTGCTTGTACATGTCGACGTTGGGTGCGGCGGTCCGGTGATCCTCGCCGCTGACCCCGATCGGGTCGATGCGCCCGAAGATGCGCGAGACGATGTCGTCCCAGCGCACCCCGTCGATGCGTGCGTCGATGCCGAAGCGTGCCGCGTCGCGGATCGTCTGGGCCACCTCGGCGGCGTAGACGAACATCTTCGTCGGGACGCACCCGACGTTCAGGCAGGTGCCACCGAAGGTGCCCTGTTCGCAGATCGCCACCCGCTTTTCGGCGAATCGGTCGTCGAGAATGCTGTTGCCCGAACCGGTTCCGATGATCGCGACATCGTAGGTCTCCAAGCCGTCATCCCTTTCGCAGCGATGCCGAGGCATCATTGTCGGTGCGCAGGTAGCCCTCCAGCCAGAGGTCCAGTTCCCGATAGGCGACTGCGCGCGGGCCCGGCACCGACAAGAACACGTCGTGCTTGGCGTCGACCACCGGGACCACGGTGCTGCGGTTGCCGACACAGCCGGCCCAGCGGGCGATCTGGGTGACGTCGAGGACCGCGTCGCCGCACCGCATGGACGCGGAATCGGTGCTTTCCCGCACGCTGTGGTCCGACCGCAGGATCAGATTCGGCACACCGACGTCCAGGCCGCGATGCAGCCGGGCCTGGCCGCGGCGGATGGCGTGCAGCCAGCCGAAGGTGATGGGAAAGCCGCCCACGGGTTTCCATTGCAGGTCGTAGTCGAACTCACCGCCATAGTCGCGGTGCAGGGTGGTGCCGTACCCGCCTTCACCCGGTGACCGGGCGATGCCCTTGGACCGCACCCGGGACAGGCCGGCGATCAGCGCCACGGTCGCGGAATGCCGCAGGATGGGCGGGCCGGGCAACTCCAAGAACGGGCTGTTGAGCACCAGGCCGCCAACCGCGGCGTGCGCGGCCGGATTTCGCCGGCGCAATCGGTCCAGCCACAGCGACACGATGAGTCCGCCCGCCGAATGCGCGTACAACAGCACCCGGCCGTGTTCGGCGGTGCCGGCCAGCGCCTGATCGAGTTCAGCCTCGTAATTGGTGAGGTCGGTGACGAAGTGCGGCGTCTGTCCGTCGCGCCGCGACCGGCCGCACTTATGGAGGTCCAGCGCGTAGAAGGCGAAGCCGCGCGCCGCGAAGTGATCGGCCAGCTCGGTGTGGAAGAAGTAGTCGGTGTAGCCGTGCACCGCCAGCACCGCGTGCCGGGCGGGCGCCGTCTCGCGGCCCGTCTTTTGCGGTTCAGGCCCGCGCCGTATCAGCGTCGCGACGATGTCGCCCTCGCCGGCCGGATCGGGCCCGAGCGCGATGGTGCGCTGCTGATAACCGGGGAGGACATCGGGCATCCAGCCGGTCGCCTCGCCGGTCGCGCCGCCAGTCACCCCGCCTTTCACCACGCCAGCTTAGAGCTTTTGCTGGCATGGGCGGCGCACGGCGTTCGCGCCGACTTCGCCTCGGGATAACCTGGGATCGGCGCAGTCGAGGGAAGGACCAGTAAGCCGGTGTCATCGCTAGCCAGAACCACGTCGACGGACGTCGTGCTGGTGGGCGCGGGCATCATGAGCGCGACGCTGGGAGCGTTGCTGCGCCGGCTGCAGCCGGATTGGTCGATGACCTTCGTGGAGCGCCTGGACGCCGTCGCCGCCGAGAGCAGTAGCCCCTGGAACAACGCGGGCACCGGACATTCCGCGCTGTGCGAACTGAACTACACGCCGCAGCGTGCCGACGGCTCGATCGATATCAGCAAAGCGGTGCGCATCAACGAGCAGTTCCAGGTGACCCGGCAGTTTTGGGCCTACGCCGTCGAGAACGAGATCCTGACCGATCGGCGATTTCTCACCGCGATCCCGCACGCGAGCTTCGTGCGCGGCGCGCAGCGCGTCGAGTATCTGCGGCGGCGCCATCAGGCCTTGGCTCCCAACCCGTTGTTCGCCGGCATCGAATTGATCGACGACGCGGGCGAGTTCGCCCGCCGATTACCGTTCATGGCGGCCGGACGCGACTTCTCCGAACCGACGGCGCTCAACTGGGCCGCCAACGGCACCGATGTCGACTTCGGCGCCCTGTCGCGACAACTGGTCGGGTTCTGCGTGCGCAACGGCGCGACGGTCCTGTTCGGCCACGAGGTGCGCAACCTGTCCCGTCAGTCCGACGGCAGCTGGACGCTGCTGATCCGCAACCGGCGCACCGGCGAAAAACGCCGTCTGAACGCCAGATTCGTCTTCGTCGGGGCCGGCGGTGACGCGCTGCCGCTGTTGCAGAAGTCCGGCATCGCCGAGGTCAAGGGTTACGCGGGGTTTCCCATCGGCGGCCGGTTCCTGCGCGCCGGCAACCCGGCGCTCACCGCCGCGCACCGGGCCAAGGTGTACGGGGCGCCCGCACCGGGCGCCCCGCCGCTGGGTGCTTTGCACCTCGACCTGCGCTACGTCAACGGCGCCCCGTGGCTGGTGTTCGGCCCGTACGCGGGATGGTCGCCGAAGTTCTTGAAACACGGGCACTTCACCGACCTGCCCCGCTCGGTGAAACCGGACAACCTGGCCTCGCTGCTCGGCGTCGGGCTCAGCCAGCGGACCCTGCTCAGATACCTGGTCGGTCAGCTGCGGTTGTCCCAGCCGGATCGGCTTCGCATGTTGCGCGAATTCGCCCCCACCGCAACGGGTTCGGATTGGGAGCTGACGGTGGCCGGCCAGCGCGTGCAGGTGATCCGCCGGGACAAGCGCAAGGGTGGCGTGCTCGACTTCGACACCACCGTGGTTGGCGCCGCCGATGGAAGCATCGCGGGGTTGCTCGGCGGCTCCCCGGGGGCGTCGACCGCGGTGCCGATCATGCTCGGCGTGCTGGAACGCTGCTTTGCCAATCGCTTTCAATCGTGGCTACCCGCGCTCAAGGAGATGGTTCCGTCGCTGGGTGCGTCACTGTCGGATGAGCCGGCGCTGTACGACGAGGTTTTCTCCTGGGGAACGAGGGTTTTGGGGATGGGTGTCAATGGGTGAAGCACTGCGACGTATTTGGGCCAAAGACCTTGACGCCCAGACGCTGTACGAGCTACTCAAGCTAAGGGTGGAGGTGTTCGTCGTCGAACAGGCGATCCCGTATCCGGAGCTGGACGGGCGTGACCTGCTGGCCGAGACCCGGCACTTCTGGCTGGAAACGCCTGACGGCGAAGTGATCTGCACGCTGCGGCTGATGGAGGAGCACGCCGGGGGCGAGAAGGCGTTCCGGATTGGCCGGCTGTGCACCAAACGCAGTGCGCGCGGTCAGGGGCACACCACCCGGCTGCTGCGCGCGGCGCTGGCCGAGGTGGGTGACTACCCGTGCCGGATCAACGCGCAGACCTATCTGGCGGACATGTACGCCCAGCACGGGTTCGTGCGTGACGGCGACGATTTCCTCGACGACGGCGTCCCGCACGTGCCCATGCTGCGCCCCGGCTCGGGTTTGGCGACGATGCCGTGAAGCCCTACCCGTTCAGCGCGATCGTAGGCCATGACCAGCTGCGCCTGGCCCTGCTGCTGTGCGCGGTGCGCCCGGAAATCGGCGGCGCGCTGATTCGCGGTGAGAAGGGCACCGCCAAGTCGACGGCCGTGCGCGGCCTTGCGGCGTTGCTGTCCGAGGCCACCGGCAGCGACGCCGGCCTGGTCGAAATGCCACTCGGGGCAACCGAAGACCGGGTGATCGGCTCGCTGGACCTGCAGCGCGTGCTGCGCGACGGCGAGCACGCCTTCTCGCCGGGCCTGCTGGCCCGCGCGCACGGCGGTGTGCTCTATGTGGACGAGGTCAACCTGCTGCACGATCACCTGGTCGACGTGCTGCTCGATGCCGCGGCGATGGGGCGGGTGCACGTCGAACGCGACGGCATCTCGCATTCGCACGAGGCCCGGTTCGTGTTGATCGGCACCATGAATCCCGAAGAGGGTGAACTGCGTCCGCAGCTGCTGGACCGGTTCGGGCTGACCGTCGACGTCCACGCGTCGCGCGACGTCGACGTGCGGGTGCAGGTCATCCGGCAGCGGATGGCGTACGAGGCCGACCCGGACGGCTTCGCCCAGCGCTATGCCGACGCCGACGCCGAGCTGGCCCGGCGCATCGCCGCGGCGCGGGCGCTGGTCGACGAGGTGGTGTTGCCCGACGAGGAATTACGGCGGATCGCGGCGCTGTGTGCGGCGTTCGATGTGGATGGGATGCGCGCCGATCTGGTGGTGGCCCGCACGGCCGTCGCGCACGCCGCCTGGCGCGGCGCGCACACCGTCGCCGAAGAGGACATCCGGGCGGCCGCCGAACTGGCGCTGCCGCACCGCCGCCGCCGCGATCCCTTCGACGATCCGGGCATCGACCGCGACCAGCTGGATGAGGCACTGGCGCGCGCCCGTTCCGACCCGGAACCCGATCCCGACCCGCCCGGCGGCGGCCAGTCAACGCAAACGGAACAGGATGTGTCACAACAGAACTCATCCGAGAGCGGTAAGCCGCAGCAGCCGAAGACCAGGCCCAGCGCGCCGCCGGCGAAGACCTTCCGGACCCGCGCGCTGCGGGTGCCGGGCGTCGGGGAGGGCACGCCCGGACGCCGGTCGCGGGCCCGCAACGCCAGCGGCAGCGTCATCGCCGCCGCCGATGCGGACGACGCGGGTTGCGCCGGCCACGGGCTGCACCTGTTCGCCACCCTGCTGTCGGCCGCCGAGCGCGCCGGCGCCGGGCCGTTGCGGCCGCGGCCCGACGACGTGCGCCGCGCCGTACGAGAGGGACGCGAAGGCAACCTGGTGATCTTCGTCGTGGACGCATCGGGTTCGATGGCCGCACGCGATCGGATGGCCGCGGTCAGCGGCGCCACGCTGTCGCTGCTGCGCGACGCCTATCAGCGTCGCGACAAGGTCGCCGTCATCACGTTTCGCCAACAACAGGCGCGGCTGTTGTTGCCGCCGACGTCCTCGGCGCACATCGCCGGGCGCCGACTGACCCGGTTCGACACCGGCGGCAAAACCCCACTGGCCGAAGGCCTGCTGGCCGCGCGTGAGCTCATCGTGCGGGAGAAGGCGCGTGACCGGGCGCGGCGTTCGCTGGTCGTGGTGCTCACCGATGGGCGGGCCACCGCCGGCCCGGATCCGTTGGGCCGCAGCCGGATCGCGGCGGCCCGGCTGGTCGCCGAAGGTGCCGCCGCGGTGGTCGTCGACTGCGAAACATCCTTTGTCCGGCTGGGCCTGGCCGAGCAACTGGCCCGCCAACTGGGGGCTCCGGCCATCCGGCTGCAGCAGCTGCACGCGGATTCCCTGACGCGCGCGGTGCGCGACGCGGCCTGAGCGGAAAGGTGACCCCCGATGCCACAGGGTGTTCCACTGCAAGTCCCCAATGACGGCCTGACCACGCGGGCACGGCGTCACACGCCCGTGCTGGCGGTGCACACCGGCGCCGGCAAGGGGAAGTCTACGGCGGCGTTCGGAATGGCGTTGCGCGCCTGGAATGCCGGACTGTCCGTCGCGGTCTTTCAGTTCGTCAAAAGCGCGAAGTGGAAGGTTGGTGAGGAGGCGGTCTTCGCTCGGCTGGGGGAGCTGCACCACCAGCACCAGATCGGCGCTCCCGTCGAATGGCACAAGATGGGCGCCGGCTGGTCCTGGACGCGCAAGGCCGGCAGCGACGTCGATCACGCGGCGGCCGCGGCGGACGGCTGGGCGGAGATCGCGCGCCGGCTGGGCGATCACCGCCACGACTTCTATGTGTTGGACGAGTTCACCTATCCGCTGAAATGGGGCTGGGTCAACGTCGAGGAGGTGGTGGAGGTGTTGGCGGCCCGGCCCGGTCAGCAGCACGTGGTCATCACCGGCCGCGACGCCCCGCAGCGCCTGATCGACGCGGCCGACCTGGTGACCGAGATGGCCAAGGTCAAACACCCGATGGACGCCGGGCGTAAGGGGCAGAAGGGCATCGAGTGGTGAGTGTTCCCGCCGTGGTCATCGCCGCTCCCGCCTCGGGTAGCGGAAAGACAACGGTCGCAACGGGTTTGATCGGTGCACTGCGGCGTGCGGGCCACACCGTGGCGCCGTTCAAGGTGGGCCCGGACTTCATCGATCCCGGTTACCACGGCCTGGCCGCCGGCCGGCCCGGCCGCAACCTCGACCCGGTGTTGGTGGGGGAGAGCCTGATCGGACCGCTGTACGCCCACGGCGCCAGCGGCGCGGACATCGCCGTGGTCGAAGGGGTGATGGGGCTGTTCGACGGCCGGATCGGGCCCGCGGCCACGACTCCGGCGGCGGGATCGACCGCCCACGTCGCCGCCCTGCTGGGCGCGCCCGTCGTGCTTGTCGTCGATGCGCGCGGGCAAAGCCAGAGCATCGCCGCACTGCTGCACGGCTTTTCGACGTTCGACACCGCGACCCGCGCCGCGGGAGTGATCCTCAACCGGGTCGGATCGGCCCGGCACGAGCAGGTGCTCCGGCAGGCCTGCGAACAGGCCGGGGTCCCGGTGCTGGGCGCCATCCCCCGGGTGGCTGAATTAGACTTGCCGACAAGGTATTTGGGTCTGGTCACCGCCGTGGAGTACGGGCAGCGGGCGCGACTGGCGGTGGAGGCGATGACCGCCTTGGTCGCCCGCCACGTCGACTTGCCGGGGATCGCCGCGATCGCCGGAAGCCGGGTCAAGCAGCCGCCCTGGGATCCCGCGGCGGCGGTGGGGGAGAACCCCGGGGGGAGCGCCACCGTCGCGGTGGCGGCCGGCAAGGCCTTCAGTTTCGGGTACGCCGAACACGCGGAGTTGCTGACGGCCGCCGGCGCCGACGTCGTGGAATTCGACCCGCTCGTGGACGCGTTGCCCGACGGCACAGACGCGGTGTTGCTGCCCGGCGGTTTTCCCGAACAGTTCACCGCCGAGCTCTCGGCCAATACAATCGTGCGCCGGCAGATCAACGAGCTGGCCGCCGCCGGGGCACCGATCCACGCCGAGTGCGCCGGGCTGATCTATCTGGTCTCCGAGCTCGACGGACATCCGATGTGTGATGTGCTGGCCGGGCGGGCGCACTTCACGTCACACCTGACCCTGGCGTATCGCGACGCCGTCGCCGTCGCGGATTCGCCGTTGTATGCCGCCGGCCAGCGTGCGGTGGGGCACGAATTCCACCGCACCACAGTCACATTCACCGACGACTATCAGCCCGCATGGATGTACCGAGGCCACGACGCCGACCGGCCGGGCGCTCCGGTGGGTGACGGCGCGGTGCGCGCCGGCGTGCACGCGTCGTATTTGCACACCCACCCGGCGGCCGCCCCGGAGGCGGTCGCGCGCTTCGTCGCACACGCCGCCGCCCGGCTTCGCCGCGCTGGCGGTCGCCACTAGGACGATGGTGGCGACCCGCTGCGCCCGGCTTCGCCGCGCTGGCGGTCGCCACTAGGCTTGCCGGGTGACCGAGAGCGCCTACCTCGTCGGGCTGCGGCTGACCGGCAAAAAGGTCGTCGTGGTCGGCGGCGGAACCGTGGCCCAGCGCCGGCTGCCCTTGCTCATCTCCAGTGGTGCCGACGTCCACGTCATCTCGCGCAGCGCCACCCGATCGGTCGAGGCGATGACCGGAATCACCCTGGCATTGCGCGAATACCGCGACGGCGACCTCGACGGGGCCTGGTACGCGATCGCGGCCACCGATGACGCGCACGTGAACGAAGCCGTGGTCGCCGAGGCCGAAAGCCGCCGCATCTTCTGCGTCCGGGCCGACATCGCCGTGGAGGGAACCGCGGTAACCCCAGCGTCTTTCGACTACGCGGGGCTGTCCGTCGGGGTCCTGGCCGGCGGCGACCACCGCCGATCGGCGGCGATCCGCTCCGCCATCCGCGAGGCGCTGCAGACCGGGCTCATCCGGCCGGACAGCCCGGCGAGCTCCGACGTCGTCAAGGGCGGCGTCGCCCTGGTCGGCGGCGGCCCCGGTGACCCCGAACTGATCACCGTGCGCGGCAGGCGGCTGCTGGCCCAGGCCGACGTCGTGGTCGCAGACCGTCTGGCGCCGCCGGAACTCCTCGCCGAGCTGCCCCCGCACGTCGAGGTCATCGACGCCGCGAAGATCCCGTACGGGCGGGCCATGGCCCAGGACGCCATCAACGACGTCATGATCGAACGCGCCCGCGCCGGCAGCTTCGTGGTGCGCCTCAAAGGCGGCGACCCCTTCGTGTTCGCCCGCGGTTATGAAGAGGTGCTGGCGTGCGTCGAGGCCGGGATCCCGGTCACGGTGGTGCCGGGTGTGACGAGTGCCATAGGAGTGCCCGCTCTGGCGGGCGTTCCGGTCACTCATCGGGCGATAAATCACGAGTTCGTGGTGGTCAGCGGACATTTGCCACCCGGCCATCCCGAATCGTTAGTGAATTGGGATGCACTGGCCGCAATGTCAGGCACCATTGTTTTGCTGATGGCGGTCGAACGCATCGAGCTCTTCGCCCACGCCCTTCTCAAAGGCGGCCGACCTGCGGATACTCCCGTGCTGGTAGTTCAGCACGGAACGACCGCCGCCCAACACAGTTTGCGGGCGACGCTGGCCGACACGCCCGAAAAGATTCGCGCCGAGGGTATCCGACCTCCCGCGATCATCGTGATCGGGGCGGTGGCGGCCTTCGGGCTTTAAACGGTTCTTAAGATTACTGTAAGGTAACCCTTTATGACGGCTCTCAACGATGCAGAGCGCGCGGTGCAGAACCTTGCCGCGGCGCGCCCCGATCGTCCGGCCCCGGTGAGCGCTGCGTTCCCGGCGGAGACCGCCTCCGAGCCCCCGGCGGAGACCGGCTTGAAGCGCATCAGCAAGTACTACCCGGCCTGGCTGCCTTCGCGGCGCTTCATCGCGGCCGTTATCGCCATCGGTGGTATGCAGCTGCTCGCGACGATGGACAGCACCGTCGCCATCGTCGCGCTGCCCAAGATCCAGAACGAGCTCAGCCTGTCCGACGCAGGACGCAGCTGGGTGATCACCGCCTACGTGCTGACCTTCGGCGGGCTGATGCTGCTGGGCGGTCGCCTCGGCGACACCATCGGGCGCAAGCGCACCTTCATCGTCGGTGTCGCACTGTTCACCATCTCCTCCGTGCTGTGCGCCGTCGCCTGGGACGAGGCGACCATGGTCATCGCGCGGCTGTCGCAGGGCGTCGGGTCGGCCATCGCCTCGCCGACCGGTCTGGCGCTGGTGGCGACCACCTTCCCGAAGGGCCCGGCGCGTAACTTCGCGACGGCGGTGTTCGCCGCGATGACGGCGATCGGGTCCGTGATGGGCCTGGTGGTGGGCGGAGCGCTCACCGAGGTGTCGTGGCGGCTCGCGTTCCTGGTGAACGTGCCGATCGGCCTGGTGATGATGTACCTGGCGCGCACCGCGCTGCGCGAGACCAACCGCGAGCGGATGAAGCTCGACGCCACCGGCGCCATGCTGGCAACCCTGACCTGCACCGCCGCCGTGTTCGCCTTCTCGATGGGCCCGGAAAAGGGCTGGGTGTCGATCACCACCATCGGGTCCGGCGTGGTGGCGATGGGCGCCGCTCTCGCCTTCGTCATCGTCGAGCGAACCGCCGAGAACCCCGTGGTCCCGTTCGGCCTGTTTCGTGACCGCAACCGGTTGGTCACCTTCACCGCGATCTTCCTGGCCGGTGGGCTGATGTTCAGCCTCACCGTGTGCATCGGCCTGTACGTGCAGGACATCCTCGGCTACAGCGCGCTGCGCGCCGGCGTCGGTTTCATCCCGTTCGTCATCGCGATGGGCATCGGCCTCGGGATCTCCTCGCAGCTGGTGTCCCGATTCTCGCCGCGGGTGCTGACCATCGGCGGCGGCATCCTGCTGTTCTGGGCGATGCTCTACGGCTGGGCGTTCATGCACCGCGGCGTCGCCTACTTCCCCAACCTGGTGCTGCCCATCGTGGTCGGCGGGATCGGCATCGGCATGGCCGTCGTCCCCCTGACGCTGTCGGCCATCGCCGGGGTGGGTTTCGATCAGATCGGCCCGGTGTCGGCGGTCACGCTGATGCTGCAGAGCCTCGGTGGGCCGCTGGTGCTGGCCGTCATCCAGGCGGTGATCACCTCTCGGACGCTGTATCTGGGCGGCACCACCGGCCCGGTGAAGTTCATGAACGACGCGCAGCTGTCCGCGCTGGACCACGGCTACACCTACGGCCTGCTGTGGGTGGCCGGCGTGGCCGTCATCGTCGGCGGCGCGGCGCTGTTGATCGGTTACACCCCCGACCAGGTCGCGCACGCGCAAGAGGTCAAGGAAGCGATGGACGCGGGGGAGCTGTAGCTCACCGCGCACGGCGCCGCGCCGGTCACTGACGGTCTGGTCGGCAAGCTAGGCTGGCCCGCTGTGATCACCCGGATGTCCCAGCTGTTTTTGCGCACCTTGCGCGACGATCCCGCCGACGCCGAAGTCGCCAGCCACAAGCTGCTGATCCGGGCCGGCTACATCCGGCCCGTCGCGCCGGGGCTGTACAGCTGGCTGCCGCTGGGCTTGCGGGTGCTGCGCCGCATCGAGCGCATCGTCCGCGACGAAATGAACGCCATCGGCGGCCAGGAGATTCTGTTTCCCGCGCTGCTGCCGCGCGCCCCGTACGAGACGACGAACCGGTGGACCGAGTACGGCGACTCGGTGTTCCGGCTGCAGGACCGACGCGGCAACGACTACTTGCTGGGCCCCACCCACGAAGAGCTGTTCACCTTGACCGTCAAGGGCGAATACAGCTCCTACAAGGACTTTCCGGTCCTGCTGTATCAGATCCAGAACAAATACCGTGACGAGGCGCGGCCGCGGGCCGGCATCCTGCGGGTGCGCGAGTTCCTGATGAAGGACTCCTATTCGTTCGACATCGACGACGCCGGACTCAAAGCGGCCTACCACGCGCATCGCGAGGCCTACCAGCGCATCTTCGCGCGCCTGCAGGTGCGCTACGTCATCGTCTCCGCCGTGTCGGGTGCCATGGGCGGCAGCGCCTCCGAGGAGTTCCTCGCTGAGAGCGCGGTCGGTGAGGACACCTTCGTGCGGTGCCTGGAGTCCGGCTACGCCGCCAACGTCGAGGCCGTCGTCACCGCCCGTCCGGAGGCGCGGCCGATCGACGGGCTGCCCGAGGCCGTCGTCCACGACACCGGTGACACCCCGACCATCGCCACTCTGGTGGACTGGGCCAACCGGGCGGGCCTGGGCCGCACCGTCACCGCGGCCGACACGTTGAAGAACGTCCTGCTCAAGGTGCGCCAGCCCGGCGGAGACTGGGAGCTGCTTGCCGTCGGGGTGCCCGGAGACCGTGAGGTCGACGACAAACGGCTGGGCGCGGCGCTGGAACCGGCCGAGTACGCCCTGCTCGACGATGCCGACTTCGCCAAGTACCCCTTCCTGGTGAAGGGATACATCGGGCCCAAAGCGTTGCAGGGCAACGGTGTTCGCTACCTGGTCGACCCGCGGGTAGTAGACGGTACCAGCTGGATCACCGGAGCCGACGAGCCCGGGCGGCACGTCGTCGGGCTGGTCGCCGGCCGGGATTTCACCGCCGACGGCACCATCGAGGCCGCCGAGGTGCGTGACGGTGACCCCTCACCGGATGGCGCGGGCCCGCTGGTCTCGGCGCGCGGCATCGAGGTCGCGCACATCTTCCAGCTGGGCCGCAAATACACCGACGCCTTCACCGCCGACGTGCTCGGTGAGGACGGCAAGCCGGTACGGCTGACCATGGGCTCCTATGGTCTCGGGGTGTCGCGGATGGTCGCCGTCATCGCCGAGCAGCATCACGACGAGCTCGGCCTGCGCTGGCCGTCGGCGGTCGCACCGTTCGACGTTCATCTGGTGATCGCCAACAAGGACGCGGAGGCGCGCACTGGAGCCACCGACCTGGCCGCCGAGCTGGACCGGCTGGGTGTCGACGTGCTGCTCGACGACCGCCAGGCCTCGCCGGGGGTGAAGTTCAAGGACGCCGAACTGCTCGGGGTGCCCTGGATCGTCGTGGTGGGACGCGGCTGGGCGGACGGCGTGGTGGAGCTGCGCGACCGCTTCGGCGGCGAAACCCGCGAACTGGCGACCGGTCCGTCGCTGGCCACCGACATCGCGGCGGCCCTGAACAATTAGTCGTTGCCGCCGGGGAAGCTCGTCGTGATGGGCCAGGCGCCCAGCACGCGGCTCCATCGGGCGGCCATCACCGCGCTCTGAATCAGGGCAGTCGCGGCGAACGCGCGGTCCGCTCCGGTCTCCGCATGCTCGGCCACCACGCGCCAGGCCCCCGCGCCGTCGTTCTCCATCCGCGCGGCCAGCCGAGCGGCGTCGGCGGCGCCGCCGACCACCAAGGGCAGCTGGTAGCCGGCCGCGGCGACCGGAGCGGTCACCTTGCGGGCGGCCAGAATCGCGATCACGTCATCGCGCCGCTGGCGGTGCTGCGCCAGCGCCTCCACCACCATGTCGTTGACGCTGGGCGGCGACAGCGCGGACACGATGCCGTAGCCGTAGATCGTCGAGTGCTCGATCACCAGCGCATCGCACAGCGCCTGGTTGTCGGCGTCCTTCCCGGAGGTCATATCGACGGACCCCCGGGCACCAGCGCCACCATGTACGACGCCGTGCACGACGCCGCGATCGAAGCGAGCAGCCCGGCCCGGTAGCCCGATTCGGTACCCACCAGCCGACTCGCGCTGTCGGCCGAGGCGCGCAGCGCGTCGATCACGTCGGACACCGGCGGCGGCGGTGGGGGCGGCCCGGCCGGCCCTGCCTGGCTCGGGCTGGGGGTCTCGCTGGAAGAGGGGGCGGCGAGCTTGCCGGCCGCGCGGGCGATCTCGGCGGAGAGCGCGCGGGCATGCGCGGCGCGCTGGTTCGCCACCACCGCCAGCGCGGCGGCGACCTGCGGCGGGTTCCCGACGGCCGCGGCGGCGGCACCGGCCAGCGCGCTGTCGTGCCGGGCCTGATCCAGCGGCCCCAGCAGTTGCTCGACGGGCGGTGGCTTGGGCGCCGGCTTGCCACAGGCGGACGCCACCGCGCCGAGCGCAGCCAGGGCCACACCACCGGCGAGGACATCTCGCCTGTTGACGAACGGAACAGCGCTGGGCACAAAGACATCCTGCCATCGGCGAAGGCGGGCGAGATGCCAGGACGCGATCCCGCCGTCAACCGCGGTTCCTGGCGTATCGTGGATAGCTGGTTCTCGCAGCGGACGACGGTCCTCTGCCGGGACACCGGAAGTCGCCCGCACGAGGCCATCGGGGCGCCGACATCCACCAGATGACCGGACAACTCAAGATGAGGAGCTCGCCGTGACCACCGGGCTACCGTCGCCGACGCAGGTGCTCGAGCTACTCGGTGGAGAGTTTGCGCGCGCGGGATTCGATATCGAAGACGTGGTCATCGACGCGCGGACCCGGCCGCCCCGAATCCTGGTGATCGCCGACGGCGACAACGGCCTGGATCTGGACACGGCGGCCGCGCTGTCCCGGTCGGCATCGGCGTTGCTCGACGGCCTGGACACCATCGATGACCATTATGTGCTCGAGGTCTCCTCGCCCGGCGTCGACCGCCCGCTGACCAGCGTGAAGCACTTCCGCCGGGCCCGCGGCCGCAAGGTCGACGTCGTCCTGTCGGACGGATCGAAGCTGACCGGCCGCGTCGGTGAGACCACCGACGACGCGGTCGCGCTGGTGGTTCGCGCCGGGCGGGGCTTTGCGATACGCGAGGTCTCGCTCGGTAACATCGCGAAAGCTGTTGTCCAGGTGGAGTTTTCGCCCCCTAATGAAGCGGAGCTGGAACTGGCGAGTATGGGTCAGGCACGGAGAACGGAGACCGGAGCATGAACCGCGCCGGCGACGAGGAGGAGCCGCGCTGATGAACATCGACATGGCCGCACTGCACGCCATCGAGGTCGATCGGGGCATCTCGGTCAACGAGCTGCTCGAGACGATCAAGTCGGCGTTGCTCACCGCCTACCGGCACACCGAAGGACATCAGAACGACGCGCGGATCGAGATCGACCGCAAGACCGGTGTCGTGCGGGTGATGGCCCGCGAGACCGACGAAGACGACAACGTCATCAGCGAGTGGGACGACACCCCCGAGGGCTTCGGCCGCATTGCCGCCACCACCGCGCGTCAAGTCATGCTGCAGCGCTTCCGGGATGCCGAGAATGAGCGCACCTACGGCGAGTTCTCCACCCGTGAGGGGGAGATCGTCGCGGGCGTCATCCAGCGTGACAGCCGGGCCAACGCGCGTGGCCTGGTCGTGGTCCGGATGGGCACCGAAACGAAGGCCTCCGAGGGCGTGATCCCGGCGGCCGAACAGGTGCCCGGGGAAAGTTACGAACACGGCAACCGCATCCGGTGCTACGTGATCGGGGTGACCCGCGGGGCCCGGGAGCCGGTGATCACCCTGTCCAGGACCCACCCCAACCTGGTCCGCAAGTTGTTCTCGCTGGAAGTCCCCGAGATCGCCGACGAATCAGTGGAGATCGTCGCCGTGGCCCGGGAGGCCGGCCACCGCTCCAAGATCGCGGTGAAATCCAACCTTCCCGGCCTGAACGCCAAGGGCGCCTGCATCGGCCCGATGGGGCAGCGGGTGCGCAACGTGATGAGCGAGCTTTCCGGCGAGAAGATCGACATCATCGACTACGACGAGGACCCCGCGCGCTTCGTCGCCAACGCGCTGTCGCCGGCCAAGGTGGTGTCGGTCTCGATCATCGACCAGGCCGCCCGCGCCGCCCGGGTGGTGGTGCCCGACTTCCAGTTGTCGCTGGCCATCGGCAAGGAGGGCCAGAACGCGCGCCTGGCCGCCCGGCTCACCGGGTGGCGCATCGACATCCGCGGGGACTCGCCCGGCGGGCATTCGGAGAGCCAGTCCGATCACGGTGCCAGCCGCGGAATGGCCCACGACCGCTAGCGGCCCGCCGGGCCGCGACTGCGCACCGTCGGGTGGTTCTGACCATCGATTCGGTGACGCTAGACTGAGCCGTGATCCAGCGTGAGCCTTCAGCCCTGGCGCACCGTCATACGGGTGGACCCGTACGTACATGTGTCGGGTGCCGGAAGCGAGAGCTGGCCGCCGAGCTGCTTCGAGTGGTGGCTGTGCCGAACGGGAACGGCGAGTGCGTCGTGATCGTTGACACAGGCAAGAGCCTGCCGGGGCGGGGTGCGTGGCTGCATCCCGGGCCGCAGTGCGCGCAACAGGCAGTCCGGCGGCGGGCTTTCACCAAAGCGCTGCGCATCACCGGTTCACCGGACACATCCGCGGTGGTCGAGCACGTAGAGTCCCTCTGTGCGCCCGAGCGCCCGGCAACAGAACAGGTAGCAAAGAACATGAGCACACCGTGAAGTCCCGATGACAATGCGTCATAGCTAAACCCGAGGCGCGGCCCCACGACTGTCGCCTCATAGACAGGAGATGTAGTGGCAGGTAAGGCCCGCGTACACGAGTTGGCAAAGGAACTCGGTGTCACCAGCAAGGAAGTCCTCGCCCGACTGAATGATCAGGGCGAATTCGTTAAATCCGCATCATCGACGGTAGAAGCGCCGGTCGCTCGCCGGCTGCGCGAGTCCTTCGGCGGCGGCAAGTCCGCCGACAAGGCCCCCGCGAAAGCCTCCGCACCGGCAGGGGCCAAGGCGCCCGCCGCCAAGGCTCCCGACAAATCGCTCGACAAGGCCCTCGACAACGCCATCGGCAGCGTGGGCGGCAACGGCGAAGCGGCGGCGACGCCCGCCAAGCCCGCCGCCCCCCAGGCCTCCGCCGCGGCGCCCGCCGAGGCCCCGGCGCGCCCCGGCCCGGCTCCCGCCCGGCCGTCCGCGCCGTCTCCGGGCCAGCCGAAACCACCCGCCCCCGGGCAGCCGCCCAGCCAGGCGCCGCGCCCCGGCATGACGCCGGGTCCGCGACCGGGCCCGATGCCCAAGCCCCGCGCCCCGCGCGTGGGCAACAACCCGTTCTCGTCGGCGCAACCCGTCGACCGGCCCATCCCGCGTCCCCAGGCGCCCCGTCCCGGAGCGCCCCGGCCGGGGGCCCCGCGTCCCGGCGGCGCTTCGCCGGGCAACATGCCACCGCGCCCCGCCGGCGCCGGTGGGCCGGGTCGCCCGGCCCGGCCCGGTGCCCCGCGTCCCGGCGGCGGCCGTCCCGGTGGTCCCGGTGGCCGTGACGGAGGCGGCGGCAACTACCGCGGCGGCGGTGGAGTTGGCGCCCCGCCCGGTGGCGGCGGCGGTGCGGGAGGCTTTCGAGGCCGTCCCGGTGGCGGTGGCGGCGGTGGCCGTCCCGGCCAGCGCGGCGGTGCCGCTGGTGCATTCGGCCGTCCCGGCGGTGCGCCGCGGCGGGGCCGCAAGTCGAAGCGGGCGAAACGCGCCGAATACGAGAACATGCAGGCGCCCGTCGTCGGTGGCGTCCGGCTGCCGCACGGCAACGGCGAGACGATCCGGCTGGCCCGCGGCGCGTCGCTGAGCGACTTCGCGGACAAGATCAACGCCAACCCGGCCTCGCTGGTGCAGGCGCTGTTCAACCTCGGCGAGATGGTCACCGCCACCCAGTCGGTCGGCGACGAGACGCTCGAGCTGCTGGGCAGCGAGATGAACTACGTCGTGCAGGTGGTCAGCCCCGAGGACGAGGACCGCGAGCTGCTGGAGTCCTTCGACCTGAGCTACGGCGAGGACGAGGGCGGCGAGGACGACCTGCAGACCCGGCCGCCGGTGGTGACCGTGATGGGCCACGTCGACCACGGTAAAACCCGACTGCTGGACACCATCCGGAACGCCAGCGTCCGCGAGGCCGAGGCCGGCGGCATCACCCAGCACATCGGTGCCTACCAGGTGACCGTCGAACACGACGGCGTCGAACGCCCGATCACCTTCATCGACACCCCGGGTCACGAGGCGTTCACCGCCATGCGTGCCCGCGGTGCGAAGGCCACCGACATCGCCATCCTGGTGGTCGCGGCCGACGACGGCGTCATGCCGCAGACGGTGGAGGCCATCAACCACGCCCAAGCGGCCGACGTGCCGATCGTGGTGGCGGTCAACAAGATTGACGTCGAGGGTGCAGACCCGGCCAAGATCCGCGGGCAGCTCACCGAATACGGTTTGGTGGCAGAGGATTTCGGTGGCGACACCATGTTCGTCGACATCTCCGCCAAGCAGGGCACCAACATCGATCAGCTGCTCGAGGCGGTGCTGCTGACCGCCGATGCGGCCCTGGACCTGCGGGCCAACCCCGACATGGAGGCCCAGGGTGTGGCGATCGAGGCGCACCTGGACCGCGGTCGCGGGCCGGTCGCCACCGTCCTGGTCCAGCGCGGCACGCTGCGTGTCGGTGACTCTGTGGTGGCCGGCGATGCGTATGGCCGCGTTCGCCGGATGGTCGACGAGCACGGCGACGACGTCGAAGAGGCGCTGCCGTCGCGGCCCGTGCAGGTCATCGGGTTCACCTCGGTGCCCGGCGCCGGGGACAACCTGCTGGTTGTCGACGAGGACCGCATCGCCCGCCAGATCGCCGACAAGCGCAGCGCCCGCAAGCGCAACGCGCTGGCGGCACGTTCCCGCAAGCGGATCAGCCTGGAGGACCTGGACTCGGCGCTGAAGGAAACCAGCCAGCTGAACCTGATCCTCAAGGGCGACAACGCCGGTACGGTCGAGGCGCTGGAAGAGGCCCTGATGGGCATCCAGATCGACGACGAGGTGGCGCTGCGCGTCATCGATCGCGGCGTCGGTGGCATCACCGAGACCAATGTCAACCTGGCGTCGGCCTCGGACGCGGTGATCATCGGGTTCAACGTGCGCGCCGAGGGCAAGGCCACCGAGCTGGCCAACCGCGAGGGTGTGGAGATCCGTTACTACTCGGTGATCTACCAGGCGATCGACGAGATCGAGAAGGCCCTGCGCGGCATGCTCAAGCCGATCTACGAGGAGCACCAGCTGGGTCGCGCCGAGATCCGGGCGATCTTCCGGTCCTCCAAGGTCGGCATCATCGCCGGCTGCATGATCTCCTCCGGGGTGGTGCGCCGCAACGCCAAGGCGCGGTTGCTGCGGGACAACATCGTGGTCACCGACAACCTCTCGATTACCTCGCTGCGACGGGAGAAGGACGACGTGACCGAGGTCCGCGAGGGCTTCGAGTGCGGTATGACGCTGGGGTACTCCGACCTCAGGGAAGGCGACATCATCGAGTCCTACGAGTTGGTCCAGAAGGAACGCACCTGATCGCCACCGCCGACGATGCAGAACGAAGTGATGAGGAGGAGGCGGTGAATCCGAATGCCTGACCCGGCCCGGGCGCGCCGTTTGGCCAAGCGGATCAACACGATCGTCGCCTCGGCGATCGAGTTCGAGATCAAGGACCCTGGCCTGGACGGCGTGACCATCGTCGACACGAAGGTGACCGCCGATCTGCACGATGCGACGGTGTTCTACACCGTGATGGGACGCACGCTGGACGAGGAGCCGGATTACGGGGCGGCGGCGGCCGCCCTGGAACGGGCCAAGGGCGCGCTGCGCACCATGGTCGGCGCCGGCACCGGCGTGCGTTTCACCCCCACGCTGACGTTCACCCGCGACACCACGTCCGACAACGTGCAGCGGATGGAGGAGTTGCTGGCGCGAGCCCGCGCGGCGGATGCTGATCTGGCGCGAGTTCGTTCGGGCGCCAAGCCGGCTGGGGAGGCCGATCCATACCGGGGTAGCGGATCGGGCGGGGAGTCCGGCCTCGACGGGAGCATCGGTGACGACGACCAACACGAATACTGAACTGGGCGGCCCCAGGGTAGGGGCACGTGTCGACGCCGCGGGTGCGGTCGAATTGCTGTCGGACGCCGACACGGTCGCGGTGATCGCGCACGTGCACCCCGACGCCGACACCATCGGCGCCGGGCTGGCGCTGGGGCTGGTGCTGGACGACTGCGGCAAGCGGGTCGAGGTCAGTTTCGCCGAGCCGGCGGAGTTGCCGGAGTCGTTGGCGTCGCTGCCCGGCTGCCGGCTGCTGGTCAGCCCGGATGCGATGCGTCGCGATGTCGATGTGGTTGTCACCGTTGACGTTCCGAGCGTCAAGCGGCTCGGCGCCTTGAGCGACTTGGCCGTGGCGGCCGACGAAGTGCTGGTCATCGACCACCACGCCTCCAACGAGATGTTCGGCACCGCGAATTTTGTCGACGTGCAAGCCGATTCGACCACGATGATGATCGCCGACATCCTCGACGCGTGGGGCAAGCCCATTGATTCCGAAGTCGCGCACTGCATTTACGCCGGCCTGACCACCGACACCGGGTCGTTCCGCTGGGCCAGCGCGCGGGCCCTGCGGCTGGCGGCACGCCTGGTCGACGGCGGCGTGGACAACGCGGCGATCAGCCGGACCCTGCTGGACAGCCATCCGTTCGCCTGGCTGCCGCTGCTGTCACGGGTACTGGCGTCCGCGCGGCTGCTGCCGGATGCGGCAAGGGGCCGGGGGCTGGTGTATGCCGTTGTCGGCAACGAGGATTGGATCCGTTCACGCGCGGAGGAAGTCGAGAGCATCGTCGACATCGTGCGCACCACACAGCAGGCCGAGGTGGCCGCGGTGTTCAAGGAGATCGCGCCGCAGCAGTGGTCGGTGTCGATGCGGGCCAAGGCCGCGGTGGACCTGGCGGCGGTCGCGTCCGGGTTCGGCGGCGGAGGGCACCGGCTGGCGGCCGGCTACTCGACCACCGGCTCGATCGACGACGCGGTGGCGTCGCTGCGCACCGCCTTGGACCAGAACGTCCCGGACTAGAACGCCCAGCTGCCCGAGCGCTGCACGACGAAGCCGTGGTCACCGCTGGTGGTGTCCAGGCAGGCGACCAGGTTGTCGGCGCCCGCCGCGCAGGTGACGTTGAGGTAGGTCACCTTCTCGCCCGGCGCCAGCGTCTTGGCGCCGGGCGGCAGTGGGGGCGGGTTGCCGTCGCATGTGCCGTAGGGCATGCGGCTCAACTGATAGCCGGGCCCCTTGAAGTCCACCGCACCCACCACGCAGTCGCCGGGTCGCGGCCGACCGCCGGGCAAGGGGACGTCGTCCATCCCGGGCATGTCGCCCTTGCACTTGATGTCCTGCGACGGTTGCGGCACCGGCGGTGGACCGCCGTAGAAGTCACAGACCAGGGCCGTGCCGGCCGAGAAACTGATCCGCGGCGGGCTGCCCGGGGCGCCGGTGCCCAGGTAGCCGTCGGCAGAGACGGCGGTGAAGGTGTCGAGATTGGGAAATCCTGGCGGCGGCAAGGCGGCGGCCTGCGGCGCGGACACCGCGATCATCGACGCCGCCAGCGTCAGGCCGCCGAGCATCCGCACACTGACGCCGACGACCGTTTGCATCAGCTGATCGTATGGGGTGGGCCGGACCGCGGGAAACGGACCGGCGCAGATCACGCGGTCAGCGCACCTGCGAGCGCCCCCGCTGCAGCACGGCCTCCCGGTTGGCGGCGATGTCGTCGCCGCTGGTCCGGAACTGCCGCGCCGCCGTCGCCTCCTGCCACAGCCCCGCACTGGTCTGCATGTCGTCGATGCGGTGATAGGACGCCAGCAGCGCCCGCACCGCGTCCTGGTTGTTCCCGACGATCGACGCCGCGACGGCGCGGGCAGCGGGAAGCAGCTGGTCGTGGGGCACCACCTCGGTCACCAGCCCGGCGCGCAGCGCGTCGGCGGCGGACAGGTAATCCCCGGTCATGCTCATCCGCCGGGCCAGCCCGACCCCCACCTTCTGCGGCAACCGCACACTCAGGCCCCAGGTGGGCAGCAGGCCCACCCGGGCGTGCGTGTCGGCGAATCGGGCGTTCTCCGAGGCGATCAGGATGTCGCAATACAGCGCCAGCTCCAGCCCGCCGGTTACCGCGGCGCCGTTGATCGCGCCGATCACCGGCTTGGTCAGCGCCGGCCACCGCGGCGAGATGTCGGGCAGCGCCGAGGAGCCACCCAGCTCCTTGAGATCCAGCCCCGCGCAGAACACCGGGTCGGCGCCGGTGACGATGATGACGTCGACGTCGTCGTCGGTTTCGGCGTCGGCCAGTGCGCCGAAGAACCGGTCCCGCAGCGCCGAGGACAGCGCGTTGCGCGACTGGGGTCGGTTGAGGGTCAGGGTGCGCACTCGCTCGTCGGTGTCGATCAGCAGGATCTCGTCGCTCATGCGTTCACCGTAACCAGTTGCCCGGCCGCCGGTGCCGCCGGCCGATCCGTCAGGAAGCGGCGACGCCCAGCAACGCTTATCGTGGGCAACATGTGCCGGAACATCACCGAACTGCGTGGCCTGCAGCCCGCCGCCACCGCCGAGGAGATCGCGGCGGCGGCCAGGCAATACGTGCGCAAGGTCAGCGGCATCACGCACCCCACGGCCGCCAACGCCTCAGCGTTCGAAGCGGCGGTTGCCGAGGTCACCGAGGTGACGACGCGGTTGCTGGGACAGTTGCCGCCGCGCCGGCAGCCGCCCAAGACGGTCCCGCCGCTGCGCCGGCCCGAGGTGATGGCGCGGATGGCGGCCGCGAAATGACCGTCACCACAACGGTGCCCGCGCTCAAGGAGTGGAGCGCCGCGGTGCATGCCCTGCTGGACGGCCGCCAGCAAGTGCTGCTGCGCAAGGGCGGCATCGGCGAGAAGCGGTTCGAACTGGCCGCCCGCGAATTTCTGTTGTTCCCGACGGTCGCGCACAGTCACGCCGAGCGGGTGCGCGCCGAGCACCAAGACCTGCTGGCACCCGCGGCCGCCGACAGCACCGACGAGGAGCTGGTGATCAGGGCCGCCGCGAAAGTCGTTGCGGCGGTGCCGGTTGAGCGCCCCGAGGGCCTTGCGGCCATCGAGGATCTGCACATCTGGACCGCCGAGTCGGTGCGCGCCGACCGGCTCGACTTTCGTCCCAAGCACAAACTGGCCGTCCTGGTGGTGTCGGTGATCCCGCTGGCCGAGCCGGTGCGGCTAACCCGGGCGCCGGAGTTCGGCGGCTGCAAGAGCTGGGTGGAGTTACCGGTGCAGGCGCCGTTGGCGGCACCGGTGCACGTTCATGACCAAGCGGCGTTAGCCGCGGTCGCTGCGCGGGTCCGCGCCGCCGTTGGCTGACAGCTCGGCCGGGCCGACGGGCAACAGCAGCCGGGAGCGCCCGTAGCGCACTGTGTGGGTGACGGGCGTGGGCTGCCGGCCGGTCAGGACCGGTTCGCCGGAGCCGAGGTTGTGCGCATAGCGCGGGGACCAACTCCCGGCGATCAGCACCCGGATGCGTGTGCCGGCCCGGAAGCGGTGGGCCACGCTGTCGAGATCGAGGCGAATGACCTTCTCCGACTTGGGTGTTGCCGCCGACGGCAACCGGCGGTATGCCTCGCTCACGTTGCGTGACCGGCCCTTGGCGTCGACCTCGCTCACCCGCACGAACACATCTACGTGGGGATTGTCCGCACCGTGGGCGAGTTCGATCACCGGGCTGCCGTAGACGTACACATCATCGGTGAGCGTCGCGCTGGTGAACGCCAGCACGTCGGAACGAGATGCCAGCCGGCTGTCGTCGCGGTAGCCGCCGTTGTAGGACAGCAATGGGCCACCGGTGGTCGGTGTCGGATCGGTCGGGTCGTAGCGAAAGGTGGCCGGGGCCAACCTTTTCAGCGTGGGTGCGGTCTCACCCAGGTACCCACCGGGCCGCAGGTACAGCGCGCGTTCGGTGGTGGCCGGCGGCCAGTCGGGCAGGCTGCGCCACCCGCCGCCCGCGCCCCCGCCGGTGACGTAGATGCGGACCCGGCTGGACCGGCGCGACGTGGCCGCATCGCCCAGATGGGTGCCCAGCCAATCCAGTGCCTCGCGGGCGCACGTGGAGAACCCGGTGGTGAGCAACTGGGTGTGCGTCCACGGCCCGACGGTGAGCGCGACGTCGACACCGCGGCTGCGCAGGTGCGCATACTGCTGCAGCGTCTGGCGCAGGAAGATGTCTTGCCAGCCGCCCACCAACAGCACCGGTACCTGCACGCGGTCCAGCGCCTCGTTGCACCGCAACGCATTCCAGAACGGGTCGTCGATTTCGCTGTGTTCGACCCAGGATTCGAACCACGGCGCACCCGTGCCGAGCAGCCCCCGCGCGGCGTCGCCCAGCGGCACCGTCGCCGCCGCCTGCGCCACTCTGCGGCGGGTCTGCAGCTGGCGCAGTGCGGCGCGGACTCGAACCGGGTCTTCCTGGTGCGCCACCATGTCGCTCCAGCCCAAAAAGTCGTTGACCGCAAATGCGCCAGTACCCCAGGTTGATTCGTTGAAATCGTGCGGGCCCACCATGATGACGGCGGTGGTCAGTTCCGGCGGGGGATCCTGCAGCAGGGCCCATTGGGTGAAGCCCAGGTACGACATTCCGATGGTGGCGAACCGGCCGGTGAACCAGGGCTGCTCGCGCAGCCAGGCCACGGTGTCGGCGCCGTCTGCCACCTCGTTGGCCATCGGCTCGAAGACCCCGCCGGATCCGAACGTCCCGCGCACGCTCTGCAACACGACGTGGTAGCCGCGTGCCGCGTACAGCGCGCCGAATATCAGGGTGAACGGGAATCCGCGGCCGTAGGGGCCGCGGACCAGCAAGGTGCCTGCGGGCGACGCGGTGGTCGGTTCGTAGTGGTCGGCCACCAGCTGCACCCCGTCGCGCATCGGCACGCGGACGCGCCGCACGGTGTAGTCGGTGGTCGCCGGCGGCAGGCCGAGCAGCCGGCCGGCGGCCTTGCCGCCGAGGTGTCGCAGGGTGTGCAGCGCCGGCTGCGCGGGCCGGATCGAGGTCGTACTCACGCCTAGAACTTGTAATAGGGCGCGAGGTCGTTGGCGCGCTGCAGGTTGGTCTGCATGCAATCGACCTCGGGATTGGAGTAGACGGTCGAGTAGTACAGCGCCTGCTGCAGCACGCCGTAGCTGGTCTTGAACGCGACCATGCACGAGTAGAACCAGTAGCTGTTGTGGTAGGTCGGCTTGAGCACCCAGTACTGCGCAGCGCGGTGACCGGCGATCGTCGTTTCGACGGCGTCGGCGGGCAGCGACTGCTCGTAGGTGCGCCAGATGATCGGCTCGACGGCCACCTGATAGTTACCGGCGTCGAAGTGGCAGCGCAGCCCGTCTTCGTGTTCGGGCGGTGTGAAGCCCAGCCCGAGGCCCTGGATGACGTCGAACGGAATGTCTTCGCACGGGTCGAAGGGGCGCGGATCGGTGGTCGCCACGATCGGACTCTTCATGGTTGTTTCCATCGGCTGGGCGGTCGACCGCAGCTCGACGGACCGATGGCCGGACCCCGGTGCGGCCGGGGCGCCCAGCAAGCCCACCGTGCCCCCGATGGCCGCTGTGAGCAGCGCACCCAGCGCCCCCATCAGACGAACATTGGCGAACACGACACCCCCCGACGCCTCAGCGGTCCTTTGGGGTGGAGTGTACAAGTCGCTTGCGCGGCGTCACAGGCAAACCTGAACTTGTTCTAACTCGCCCGCTCGAGGCGGAAATGACGCCCGCGGAAGGGTCTTGCCCGGGTCGGGTCGTTAGTGTGGTTAATCGTGGCTGGGCATTCAGCGGGGCAGGAATCCACCAACAGTGGGCAACCGACGCTATGGGCGGTCTCCGACCTGCACACTGGTCACCTCGGCAACAAGCCGGTCACCGAATCGCTGCATCCCTCGTCCCCGGATGACTGGCTGATCGTCGCCGGCGATGTCGCCGAACGCACCGACGACATCCGCTGGGCCCTGGACCTGCTCCGACGACGGTTCGCCAAGGTGATCTGGGTGCCGGGCAACCACGAGCTGTGGACCACCACCCGCGACCCCGTGCAGATCTTCGGCAAGGCGCGCTACGAGTACCTGGTCAACATGTGCGACGAGATGGGCGTCATCACGCCCGAGCACCCGTTCCCGGTGTGGACCGAGCGGGGTGGGCCGGCCACCATCGTGCCGATGTTCCTGCTCTACGACTACAGCTTCTTGCCCGAAGGGGCCGCGAGCAAAGCCGAAGGCCTGACCATCGCACGCGAGCGCAATGTGGTGGCCACCGACGAGTTCCTGCTGTCCCCGGAGCCGTACCCCACCCGGGAGGCGTGGTGCCGCGAGCGGCTGCAGATCACCCGCGCCCGCCTCGAAGAGCTGGACTGGATGACGCCGACCGTCCTGGTGAATCACTTCCCGCTGGTGCGCGACCCCTGCGACGCGCTGTTCTACCCGGAGTTCTCGTTGTGGTGCGGAACCACCAAGACCGCCGACTGGCACACCCGCTACAACGCCGTGTGCTCGGTCTACGGTCACCTGCACATCCCGCGGACCACCTGGTATGACGACGTGCGGTTCGAGGAAGTGTCGGTGGGCTATCCGCGGGAGTGGCGGCGCCGCAGGCCACCCAGCTGGCTGCGCCAGGTGCTGCCGGATCCGCAGTACGCGCCGGGTGACCTCAACGACTTCGGCGGCCACTTCGAGATCACTCCCGAGATGAAGGCGCAGGCCGCGCAGTTCCGGGAGCGGTTGCGGCAGCGGCAATCACGATGACGGGGGACACGCTGGTTTCCTCGGTGCTGCCGGTGAGGGACGGCCTGGCCTACTCGGAGGTGTATGCCGACCCGCCGGGCCTGGCCCCGCTGCCCGAAGAGGAGCCGCTGATCGCCAGATCGGTGGCCAAGCGGCGCAACGAGTTCATCACCGTGCGGCACTGCGCCCGGATCGCGCTGGCCGAGCTCGGCCTGCCGCCGGTGCCGATCCTCAAGGGGGAGAAGGGCGAACCCTGCTGGCCCGACGGTGTGGTGGGCAGCCTCACCCACTGCACGGGCTACCGGGGTGCGGTGGTGGGCCGCACCGACGCGGTGCGCTCGGTGGGCATCGACGCCGAGCCGCACGACGTGCTGCCCGACGGCGTGCTGAACGCGATCAGCCTGCCCGCCGAACGCAGCCAGATCCCCGCCAGCCTGACGGGGGACCTGCACTGGGACCGGATCCTGTTCTGCGCCAAGGAGGCAACGTACAAGGCCTGGTTCCCGCTGACCAACAGGTGGCTGGGTTTCGAAGACGCGCACATCGTGTTCGAGGCCGACGGCCCCGGGGCGGCGACGGGTGGTTTCGTGTCGCGGATCCTGATCGACCCCGAGGCGCTGTCCGGCCCGCCGCTGACCGAGCTGCGCGGCCGGTGGTCGGTCCAGCGCGGGCTGGTGCTGACCGCCATCGTGCTATGAGCGAAAGCCCCACCGGGGCCGGAATAGTCGTCGTCGACAAGCCGCCCGGGATGACCAGTCATGACGTGGTCGGGCGCTGTCGCCGAATCTTTTCCACCCGCAGGGTCGGGCACGCGGGCACGCTGGACCCGATGGCCACCGGCGTGCTGGTGATCGGCGTCGAGCGCGCCACCAAGATCCTCGGCCTGTTGACGGCGACCGCCAAGTCCTACACCGCCACCATCCGGCTGGGTCAGAGCACGTCCACCGACGACGCCGAGGGCGAACCGCTGCGCAGCGTGTCGGCGCGGCACCTGACCAGCGAGGCGATCGAAGCCGCGGTGGACGGCCTGCGCGGCGACATCGCGCAGGTGCCCTCGACGGTCAGCGCGATCAAGGTCGACGGCAAGCGCGCCTACCGGCTGGCCCGGGAGGGCCTGACCGTCGAGCTCAAGGCCCGCCCGGTGCGTATCGACCGGTTCGACGTGTGCGACATCCGGCCAGGATCCGGGGGCCACGACGTCGTCGACCTGGACGTCGAGGTCGACTGTTCGTCGGGAACCTACATCCGCGCCCTGGCCCGCGACCTGGGCGCCGCCCTCGGGGTGGGCGGGCACCTGACGGCGTTGCGGCGCACCCGCGTCGGGCGCTTCGGGCTCGACCACGCGCACCCGCTCGACGAACTGGCGGAGCGCCCGCGGCTCAGCTACAGCCTGGACGAGGCCTGCCTGCTGCTGTTCCCGCGCCGCGAGTTGTCCGCCGACGAGGCTGAGGCGGCCGGCAACGGCCGGCCCCTGGCGGCGGCCGGGATCGACGGCGTCTACGCGGCCTGCGACCCCGCCGGCCGGGTGATCGCGCTGCTGCGCGACGAGGGCTCGCGGACCAGGTCGGTGGTGGTGATCCGCCCGGCGACGCTGTGACGGCCCCGGCCGAACGGTTGGTTGGGCTGCGTTGCACACTGAGTGCCTAGACCGTCCACGGTTCGGAAGGGGACAACGATGTCCAGCGAGATGTCCAGCAAGATGTCCAGCAAGGTGTATGTCGTCGGCGTCGGTATGACGAAATTCGAGAAACCGGGCCGCCGGGAGGGCTGGGATTACCCCGACATGGCCCGGGAATCGGGAACCAACGCCCTGGCCGACGCCGGCATCGACTACCGCGAGGTGCAGCAGGGCTACGTCGGCTACTGCTCGGGTGATTCCACCTCCGGGCAGCGCGCGCTCTACGAGCTGGGCATGACCGGCATTCCGATCGTGAACGTCAACAACAACTGCTCGACCGGCTCGACGGCGTTGTTCCTGGCGGCGCAGGCCATCCGCGGTGGCCTCGTGGACTGCGCGATCGCCCTCGGCTTCGAGAAGATGCAGCCCGGTTCGCTGGGCGGCGGCGCCCAGGACCGCGAATCGCCGATGGCCAAGCACGTCAAGGCGATGGCCGACATCGACGAGTTCGCGATGCCCGTCGCGCCGTGGATGTTCGGCGCCGCCGGACGCGAACACATGAAGCAATACGGCAGCACCGCAGAGCATTTCGCCAAGATCGGCTACAAGAACCACAAGCACTCGGTCAACAACCCCTTCGCCCAATTCCAGGAGTCCTACACTCTCGACGACATCCTGGCGGCGCGGATGATCTCCGACCCGCTGACCAAGCTGCAGTGTTCGCCGACCTCGGACGGTTCGGGTGCGGCGATCCTGGCCTCGGAGGACTTCGTTGACACCCACGGGCTGGCCGGCCAGGCGGTCGAGATCGTCGGGCAGGCCATGACCACCGACTTCGCGTCGACGTTCGACGGAAGCGCGAAGAACCTCATCGGCTACGACATGAATGTGCAAGCCGCGCAACAAGTCTACGAGCAGTCCGGACTTGGGCCGCAGGACTTCCAGGTGATCGAGCTGCACGACTGCTTCTCGGCCAACGAGCTGTTGCTGTATGAGGCCCTGGGCCTGTGCGGTCCGGGTGAGGCGCCCAAGCTGATCGACAATAACGACACCACCTACGGCGGTCGCTGGGTGGTCAATCCGTCCGGCGGCCTGATCTCCAAGGGCCACCCGCTGGGCGCGACCGGCTTGGCGCAGTGCGCGGAGCTGACCTGGCAGCTGCGCGGGACGGCCGACAAGCGTCAGGTCGAGGGCGTCAGCGCCGCACTGCAACACAACATCGGGCTGGGTGGCGCCGCCGTCGTCACCGCCTACCAGCGCGCCGAGCGTTGACGGCGCCATGATCGAGTGGTCCGACACCGACCTGATGGTCCGGGATGCCGTTCGGCAGTTCGTCGATAAGGAGATCCGCCCGCACATCGACGAACTGGAGACCGGCGAAATGTCGCCGTATCCGATCGCGCGCAAGCTGTTCAGCCAGTTCGGCCTCGACGCCATGGCCGCCGAGTCGGTCAAGAAGATGCTGGACCGCGAGCGGGCCAAGCTCGAGGGTACCCCCACTCGCGAAGAGGACGATGAAAAGCCGGGCGCGTCAGGCGGTTTCGGTGGCGGCGCGCAGGGATCGATGATCGCGGTGCTGGTATCCGAAATCGCCCGGGTCAGCATCGGTCTGCTCAGCACGGCGTCGGTGAGCCTCGGCCTGGGCGCGGCGACCATCATGAGCCGCGGGACGCTGGCGCAGCAGGAGCGGTGGCTGCCCGGGCTGATGACGCTGGAAAAGATTGCGGCATGGGCCATTACCGAGCCCGACTCGGGCTCGGACGCGTTCGGCGGCATGAAGACCTACGTCAAGCGCGACGGTGAGGATTACCTCCTCAACGGGCAGAAGACCTTCATCACCAACGGGCCCTGCGCCGACGTGCTGGTCGTGTACGCGAAACTCGACGAGGGCGACGCTTCGATCGACAAGCGCAATCGGCCGGTGCTGGTCTTCGTACTCGACGCCGGCATGCCGGGGCTGACGCAGGGCAAGCCGTTCAAGAAGATGGGCATGATGTCCTCGCCAACCGGCGAGCTGTTCTTCGACAACGTGCGGCTGAGCCCGGACCGGCTGCTCGGCGAGAGCGAACAGCACACCGACGGCGACGGCCGCGACAGCGCCCGCGCCAACTTCGCCGCCGAGCGGATCGGGATCGCGATGATGGCGTTGGGCATCATCGACGAATGTCACCGGCTCTGCATCGATTACGCCAAGAGCCGGACGTTGTGGGGCAAGAACATCGGGCAATTCCAGCTGATCCAGCTCAAGCTGGCCAAGATGGAGATCGCCCGAATGAATGTGCAGAACATGGTGTTTCACACCATCGAGCGCCAGCAGGCCGGTAAGCCGCTGACGCTGGCCGAGGCCTCGGCCATCAAGCTGTACTCCTCAGAGGCGGCCACCGAGGTAGCGATGGAGGCCGTGCAGCTGTTCGGCGGCAATGGATACATGGCCGAATACCGGGTCGAACAGCTGGCCCGCGACGCCAAGTCGTTGATGATCTACGCGGGCAGCAACGAGGTTCAGGTCACCCACATCGCCAAGGGTCTGCTGGCCGACTGAGCGAAACGCACCTAGGCCGTCACCCAGATCGCCCGGGCGGCGGGGCTGCCCAGGTCGACCGTCGTCTCGGCGCCGTCGCCGGAGTCGATCGCGACGGAGATCATGCCGGCGAATTCGCGTCGGGTCAGCACCCGCAGCCGCGAATCGAGATTGATGCCGACGTCGGTGAAGTAGCGCAGCATCTCGGGGTCGGCGTCGGAGATGCGCGCCACCGTCCCGGTGTCGCCGTCGTCGCACGCCCACAGCTGGCGGGCCGGCGGGGTGGGTACTTGCCCGTCCGAGGCCGGGATCGGGTCACCGTGCGGGTCGCGCCGCGGGAATCCCAGCTTCGCGTCGATGCGCGCCACCAGGCGATCGGACACCGCGTGCTCGAGCACCTCGGCCTCGTCGTGCACCTCGTCCCAGGCGTAGCCGAGCTCGTTGACCAGAAACGTCTCCAGCAGCCGGTGCCTGCGCACCATCTCCAGCGCCGCCCGTCGCCCCGCCTCGGTCAGCGTCACGGCACCGTATTTCTCGTGGTCGACGAGGCCCTGCTCGGCGAGTTTGCGGATGGACTCCGAGGCCGTGCTGGCCGACACCCCGATCTTTTCGGCCAGCATCTTGGTGCTGACCTTCTGCGGCGCGTCTTTGGGGGACCACTCCTGGGCATTCCAGATGACCTTGAGGTAGTCCTGGCCGACCGCGGTGATACCGCCACGCTCTTCGTCAGCCCTCACAACGACAGAGTTTAGGCAACCCAGGCCTGATCCGGCGTGTTCCCCGACACCATCGCGAGACTTTGCCGCTCCGCATCTCCCGGCGGACCATTGAGCGCCGTAGGCTTGCGGGCGTGCAGCGGTGGCGCGGCCAAGACGAGATACCCACGGACTGGGGCAGGTGTGTGCTCACCATCGGTGTGTTCGATGGTGTGCATCGCGGTCACGCCGAGCTGATCAACCACGCGGTGAAGGCGGCGCGGGCCCGCAACGTCCCCACGGTGCTGATGACGTTCGACCCGCATCCGATGGAAGTGGTGTATCCCGGCAGCCATCCGGCGCAGCTGACGACGCTGACCCGGCGCGCGGAGCTGGTCGAGGAGCTGGGCGTCGACGTCTTCCTGGTCATGCCCTTCACCACCGACTTCATGAAGCTCACTCCGGAGCGCTACGTGCACGAGCTACTGGTGGAGAACCTGCACGTGGTCGAAGTCGTGGTAGGGGAGAACTTCACCTTCGGCAAGAAGGCGGCCGGCACCGTCGACACCCTGCGCAAGGCGGGTGACCGGTTCGGCTTCTCGGTCGAGTCGATGTCGCTGCTGTCCGAGCATCACAGCAACGAGACCGTGACGTTCTCGTCCACCTACATCCGGTCCTGCGTGGACGCCGGTGACATGGTGGCGGCCACCGAGGCGCTGGGCCGCCCGCACCGCGTCGAAGGTGTGGTGGTCCGCGGCCACGGACGTGGCGTCGAGTTGGGTTACCCGACGGCCAACGTGGCGCCGCCGATGTATTCGGCCATCCCCGCCGACGGCGTGTACGCCGCCTGGTTCACCGTGCTCGGGCACGGCCCGGCCACCGGCACCGTCGTGCCCGGTGAGCGCTACCAGGCGGCGGTGTCCGTCGGCACCAACCCGACCTTCTCGGGGCGCACCCGCACCGTCGAGGCGTTCGTCCTGGACACCACCGCCGACCTCTATGGCCAGCATGTCGCCCTGGATTTCGTTGCCCGCATCCGCGGCCAGCACAAGTTCGACTCGGTCAAGGAACTCGTCGCCGCGATGGGCAAGGACACCGAGAAGGCGCGCCAGCTGCTCACCGAATGAGCTGCTAAACTGCCGGACGACATCGGCGCGTGCTGCGGTTCGCGGTGGCCGCGCCTCAACATTCACCTTTCGCGGACCGATTGATGGAGATAGTTCGTGGCGCTGACAGCCGAGCAGAAAAAAGAGATCCTGGGCAACTACGGCCTGCATGGCACCGACACCGGTTCCCCCGAGGCGCAGGTCGCGCTGCTGACCAAGCGGATCGCCGACCTGACCGAGCACCTCAAGGTGCACAAGCACGACCACCACTCGCGGCGCGGGCTGCTGCTGCTGGTCGGACGCCGGCGCCGGCTGCTCAAGTACGTCGCGCAGATCGATGTCGAGCGGTACCGCTCGCTGGTCGAGCGGCTGGGCCTGCGTCGCTGACGCACGCCCCCCGGGGCCGTTAGCGGCCCCGCAAACTCCGAGCGATATGGCGGGCAGAGATCGCCCGTGTAGAGTGAGGACGTTCTGGGCCGGTTCGGCCCGAGCAAACGGTGCGGTCACGCAGATCCGCGTGTGCCGTTCCAGCGTGTCACTACGCAACGTTCGAGGGAGCAGCCCAGTCTGCATCGGGCGGTCTTCGGTAGTGGCTGCCGGGCTCTCCGGATCTGGGGCAGGTCGGCCGCTTCGATCGATGGCCGTAGCCGTATTCAGACTCAGCGCCTCCCGCGGGTGACCCGTGGCCGTCAGGTCTGCGGTTCGCGCGTGGACACGCGAAAAAGCTGAATACAAGAGAGGCCGTACGGACGTCCATGTCTGTCGCTGAAATTGAAGAGGGCGTGTTCGAGGCGACCGCCACCATCGACAACGGGAGCTTCGGCACCCGCACCATCCGTTTCGAGACCGGCCGGTTGGCCCAGCAGGCAGCTGGCGCCGTGGTCGCATACCTCGATGACGAAAACATGCTGTTGTCGGCGACCACCGCCAGCAAGAGCCCCAAGGAGCACTTCGACTTCTTCCCGTTGACCGTCGATGTCGAGGAGCGGATGTATGCCGCCGGTCGCATCCCCGGTTCGTTCTTCCGTCGCGAGGGCCGTCCCTCCACCGACGCGATCTTGACCTGCCGGCTCATCGACCGGCCGCTGCGCCCGTCGTTCGTCTCCGGGCTGCGCAACGAAATCCAGGTGGTCGTCACCATCCTGAGCCTGGACCCCAACGACCTGTACGACGTGCTGGCGATCAACGCCGCGTCGGCCTCCACCCAGCTGGGCGGCCTGCCGTTCTCCGGTCCCATCGGTGGCGTGCGAGTCGCGCTCATCGACGGCACCTGGGTGGCGTTCCCGACCGTCGAGCAGCTCGAGCGGGCCGTGTTCGACATGGTCGTCGCGGGCCGCAAGGTCGAGGGCTCCGATGGTCCCGACGTCGCGATCATGATGGTCGAGGCCGAGGCGACCGACAAGGTCATCGAGCTCGTCGAGGGCGGTGCCCCGGCGCCGACGGAAACCGTTGTGGCCGAAGGGCTCGAGGCCGCCAAGCCGTTCATCGCGGTGCTGTGCACCGCGCAGCAGGAGCTGGCCGACGCTGCGGCGAAGCCCACCGGCGAGTACCCGGTGTTCCCCGACTACGGCGACGACGTCTACTACGCGGTGGCCTCGGTGGCCACCGACGAGCTGGCCAAGGCGCTGACCATTGGCAGCAAGGCCGAGCGCGACGCCCGCACCGACGAGCTGAAGGCCGAGGTGCTGGGGCGCCTGGCCGAGACCTACGAGGGCCGCGAGAAGGAGGTCAGCGCCGCGTTCCGGGCGCTGACCAAGAAGCTGGTGCGGCAACGCATCCTCACCGACCACTTCCGCATCGACGGCCGCGGCATCACCGACATCCGCGCGTTGTCGGCCGAGGTCGCCGTGGTGCCGCGGGCGCACGGCAGCGCGCTGTTCCAGCGCGGTGAGACCCAGATCCTGGGTGTCACCACGCTCGACATGGTCAAGATGGCTCAGCAGATCGACTCGCTGGGACCCGAGACCACCAAGCGCTATATGCATCACTACAACTTCCCGCCGTTCTCCACCGGCGAGACCGGCCGCGTGGGTTCGCCCAAGCGGCGTGAGATCGGGCACGGCGCGCTGGCCGAGCGTGCCCTGATCCCGGTGCTGCCGGGCGTCGAGGAGTTTCCCTACGCCATCCGCCAGGTGTCCGAGGCGCTGGGCTCCAACGGCTCGACATCGATGGGTTCGGTGTGCGCGTCCACCTTGTCGCTGCTCAACGCCGGTGTGCCGCTGAAGGCGCCGGTGGCCGGCATCGCGATGGGCCTGGTCTCCGATGACGTCGAGGTGGACGGCAAGACCGAGCGCCGGTTCGTCACCCTGACCGACATCCTGGGCGCCGAGGACGCGTTCGGCGACATGGACTTCAAGTGCGCCGGCACCAAGGACTTCGTCACCGCGCTGCAGCTGGACACCAAGCTCGACGGCATTCCGTCGCAGGTGCTGGCCGGCGCGCTGGAGCAGGCCAAGGATGCGCGGCTGACCATCCTCGAGGTGATGGCCGAGGCCATCGACCGCCCCGACGAGATGAGCCCCTACGCCCCGCGGGTCACCACCATCAAGGTTCCGGTGGACAAGATCGGCGAGGTCATCGGGCCCAAGGGCAAGGTGATCAACGGCATCACCGAGGAAACCGGCGCGCAGATCTCCATCGAGGACGACGGCACCGTGTTCGTCGGCGCCACCGACGGACCCTCGGCGCAGGCCGCGATCGACCGGATCAACGCCATCGCGAACCCGCAGCTGCCGACGGTCGGCGAACGGTTCCTCGGAACGGTGGTCAAGACAACGGATTTCGGTGCGTTCGTGTCGTTGCTGCCCGGGCGTGACGGCCTGGTGCACATCTCCAAGCTCGGCAAGGGCAAGCGGATCGCCAAGGTCGAGGACGTGGTGAACGTCGGCGACAAGCTGCGCGTCGAGATTGCCGACATCGACAAGCGCGGCAAGATCTCGCTGGTTCTGGTGGAGGAAGACAACTCGGCTCCCGCCGACGCTCCGGCGGCCGCCCCTGCCGATGCCGCAACGGCGAACAGCTGACTCGTCGACCGGGACGCGTCCCGGTCGGGCCGGCGAGCTGCGCCGGGGCAAGGCCGCTGAGGCGGAGTCGGCACCCCGGGCCGCGCTGCGGCGCACCACGCTGCCGGGCGGCCTGCGGGTGGTCACCGAATACCTGCCCTCGGTGCGTTCGGCGTCGGTCGGCGTCTGGGTCGGGGTCGGCTCGCGCGACGAAGGTGCGACAGTGGCCGGGGCCGCGCACTTCCTCGAGCATCTGCTGTTCAAGTCGACCCCCAGCCGCACCGCGGTGGACATCGCGCAGGCGATGGACGCCGTCGGGGGAGAGCTGAACGCGTTCACCGCCAAGGAGCACACCTGCTACTACGCGCATGTGCTCGACAGCGATCTGGCGCTGGCCGTCGATCTGGTCGCCGACGTGGTGCTCAACGGGTGCTGTGCGGCCAGCGACGTCGAGCTGGAACGCGACGTGGTCCTCGAAGAGATCGCGATGCGCGACGACGACCCCGAGGACGCGCTCGGCGACATGTTCCTGAGCGCGCTGTTCGGTGATCATCCGGTGGGCCGCCCCGTCATCGGCACCGCGCAGTCGGTGGCGTCGATGACGCGAAACCAGCTGCATTCGTTTCACGTCCGGCGCTATACGCCGGAACGGATGGTGGTGGCGGTGGCCGGCAATGTCGACCATGACGAGGTGGTCGCGCTGGTGCGCGAGCACTTCGGGCCGCATCTGGTCCGCGGGCGCGAGCCCATAGCGCCGCGCAAGGGTGCCGGACGGGTCGTCGGCCGCCCCGCTCTGCTGTTGGGCAACCGGGACGCCGAGCAGGCGCACGTGTCGTTGGGTGTCCGCACGCCCGGGCGGGGCTGGCAGCATCGCTGGGCGCTGGCGGTGCTGAACACCGCGTTGGGCGGCGGCCTGAGCTCCCGGTTGTTCCAGCAGGTTCGGGAGCTGCGCGGGCTGGCCTATTCGGTCTACTCGACCGTGGATGTCTTCGCCGACAGCGGCGCGCTGTCGGTGTACGCCGCCTGCCAGCCGGAACGCTTCGCCGAGGTGATGGGGGTGACCAGCGACGTGCTCGGCTCGGTGGCGCGCGACGGCATCACCGAGTCGGAATGCCGCATCGCCAAGGGGTCGTTGCGCGGCGGTCTGGTGCTCGGTCTGGAAGACTCCAGCTCGCGGATGAGCCGGCTGGGTCGCAGCGAGCTCAACTACGGCAAACACCGCAGCATCGAGCACACTCTGCGGCAGATCGATCAGGTGACCGTCGAGGAGGTCAACGCGGTGGCCCACCGGCTGCTCGGCCAGCGCTACGGCGCCGCGGTTCTGGGCCCATACGCCTCCAAACGGTCACTGCCCCAACAACTTCGGGCGATGGTAAAGTAGCCCCACATGTCCGCCCCCACACTCGCGCCGTGCCGGCGCTCGCCGTCGGCGGAGTAGCTGAATGGTACTGGGCTTCTGGGACATCATGGTGCCCATCGTGGGCGCACCCATGGCTGGCGGGCCCGGGACCCCCGCCTTGGCCGCGGCGGTGTCCAATGCGGGTGGGCTCGGTTTCGTCCCCGGCGGGCACCGCAGCGCCGAACAACTCGCCGCCGATATCGCCGCGGCGCGCAAGGCCACCACCGGCCCGCTCGGGGTGAACCTGTTTGTGCCCCAACCCAGCGTCGCGGACTGGGTGGCCCTGCACTACTACGCCGCCGAACTCGAAGAGATCGCCGAGCACTACCAGGTCGAGGTCGGCCACCCGCGGCACGGTGACGACGACGAGTGGGAGCAGAAGCTCGAGGTGGTGGCCGACGTGCGCCCCGAGCTGGTGTCCTTCACTTTCGGCGTGCCGCCGCCGGACGTGATCGGGCGGCTGGGCGCGCTGGGACTGCTGGTGATGGTCACCGTGACGTCGGCCTACGAGGCGGGGATCGCCGTCGCGGCCGGCGCGGACAGCCTGGTGGTCCAGGGGCCCGCCGCCGGCGGGCACCGCGGCACCTTCGCGCCGGACATGGAGCCCGCCAACGAGTCGCTGCATCAGCTCATCGACCGCATCCGCCACGCGCATGACGTCCCGATCGTCGCGGCGGGCGGGTTGGGCACCGCCGACGAGGTCGGGGCTGCCCTGCGCAGGGGCGCGGTGGCGGCCCAGGTCGGCACCGCGCTACTGCTCGCCGACGAGGCGGGCACCAACTCGGCGCACCGCGTCGCCCTGAAGAACCCGCTATTCGCCACCACCGTTGTGACGCGGGCGTTCTCGGGCCGCTACGCGCGCGGTCTGGAAAACGACTTCACCCGCACGCTCGATCACGTCGCGCCGCTGGGCTACCCCGAGGTCAACCAGATGACCTCACCGATCCGGGAAGCCGCCGCCGCCATCGAGGATCCCAACGGGATACCGCTATGGGCCGGGACGTCGTTCAAGAATGCGTGCGCCGGCCCCGCGGCCGACATCATCGCCAGTCTCGCGGCCACCAGCTAGCGCGGACACCGGTCAGCCCAGCACGGTGGCCGGGCCGGTGAACGGCAGGCCGAGGTCGGTGGCCACCTGTTCGGACAGCAGGGCGCCCTCATGCGTCGAAAGACCTTTGGCCAGAGCATGATCCGATCGACACGCCGCCTGCCAACCGTGGTCGGCGAGCGCGAGCACGTACGGCATGGTCGCATTCGTCAGCGCCACCGTCGACGTCTTGGGCACCGCACTGGGCATGTTCGCCACGCAGTAGAACAGGGTGTCGTGCACCGCGAAGGTGGGGTCATCATGCGTGGTGGGCCGGGAGTCCTCGAAGCAACCGCCCTGGTCGATCGAGATGTCCACCAAGACCGCACCCGATTTCATCTGCGCGACAAGAGAATTCGAAATCAGATTGGGTGCCTTCGCACCGGGCAGCAGCACGGCGCCGATGACCAGGTCGGCGCGCTTGACGGTGCGCTCCAGGTCGTAGGCCGACGAGTAGCGGGTGCGCACCCGGCCGCCGAACTCCGCGTCGAGCAGCCGAAGCTTGTTGATGTTGACGTCGAGAACCGTGACCGACGCCCCCATGCCGCCGGCCACCCGGGCCGCGTTGTAGCCCGCCGTCCCCGCCCCCACCACCACGACGTCGGCCGGTTTGACGCCCGGTACACCGCCCATCAGCACGCCGCGCCCACCGTGGGTGCGCATCAGGTGGTAGGCCCCCACCTGCGCGGACAGCCGGCCGGCGACCTCGCTCATCGGGGCCAGCAGCGGCAGCGTGCCGTCGGCGGTCTGGACCGTCTCGTAGGCGATCGACGTCGTCCCGGATGCCAGCAGCGCTTCGGTGCAGGAACGCGACGCGGCCAGATGCAGGTAGGTGAACAGGATCTGGTTGCGCCGCAACAGGTCATACTCGGCCGGTACCGGTTCTTTGACCTTGAGCAACAGGTCGGCGTCGGCCCAGACCTGTTCGGCCGTATCGGCCAGCTGCGCGCCGGCCGCCTTGAACTCCGCGTCGCTGATCGCCGAGCCCTCGCCGGCTCCGGCCTGCACCAGCACGTCGTGGCCGCGGCCGGTCAGCTCGGCGACACCGGCGGGGGTGATGGCCACCCGAAACTCGTTGGTCTTGGTTTCGGTAGGTACGCCGACTCGCATGATCGCCCCTTGATTGCCGGTTCATGTTCAAGTGTGAAGAAAGTTTGCGGGAGCCGCAAAGCCTGGTTGTTTGCTGGCTATGATCGGCGGATGACCGACCCGTGCGTGCAGGCGACCGTGCACATCGTTGCCCGGCCCGACGTGGTGTATCGGCTCATCACCGACCTGCCCACGCTGGCCGAATTGGCCGAGGAGGCGGTCGCGATGGAGTGGCGCAAAGGCAGCGCGGCAAGCCCGGGCGCGGTGTTCACCGGCCACAACCGCAGCGGCAGCCGGCGCTGGAGCACCAAGTGCACGGTCACGGATGCGGAACCGGGCCGCCGCTTTGCATTCGACGTCAGCCACACCGTCTTTCCGGTCGCCCGCTGGCAATACGACATCGTCGCGGCCGACGGCGGATGTGAGGTCACCGAAAGCACCTGGGACCGCAGGCCCGGGTGGTTCCGCAAGGTCGCCGGCAAGGCCACCGGTGTCAGCGACCGGGTGGCCGCCAATACCGAGCATATCCGGCTGACCCTGCAGCGCCTCAAGCAGCGCGCCGAGACCGAGTAGCCGAGTACGTCCGGGAGTCCTCCAATGACGCGACGCGATCCCGCCGTAGCCGTCATCGGAGCCGGTATGTCGGGCCTGTGTGTCGCAATTGCCTTGCTGCGCAACGGTATTAACGACGTGACCATCTACGAGAAGGCCTACGAGGTGGGCGGCACCTGGCGGGACAACACCTATCCTGGCCTGGTCTGCGACGTCCCCTCGCGCATCTACCAGTACAGCTTCGCCAGGAACCCGGACTGGTCGCACCTGTTCTCACCGGGTGGTGAGATCCAGGCCTACTTCCGGGATGTCGCCGACCGCTTCGGGCTGCGGGACCGGATCCGGTTCGGCACCGAGGTCTCCCATGCGCGTTTCGACGACGGCCGCTGGGTGCTGCGCACCGCCGCCGGTGCGGAATCGACGGTCGACTTTTTGATCTCGGCCACTGGCGTGCTGCATCACCCACGCCTGCCTTCCATCCCCGGCTTGGATCAATTCGGCGGCAAGGTCTTTCACTCGGCGCGCTGGGATCACAAAGTCGACGTGCGGGGGAGGCGCGTCGCGATCGTCGGCAACGGGTCGACGGGGGTGCAGCTGGTGTGCGGGCTGGCCGGGGTGGCCGGTCACGTCGCGTTGTTCCAGCGCACCGCGCAGTGGGTGCTGCGGCTGGCGAACCCACGCTACAGCGGGCTCACCGGCTTCACCCGGCGGGCGATGCCGTGGCTGGATAAGTTGGCGTACCGCATCTACAGCCTCGGATACGACTACTTCGCGGTGGGGCTGACCAAGCCGGGCCTGCGCCGGAAGCTCATGGCGGCGCTGTGCCGCGCCAGCCTTTGGGAGATCCGCGATCCCGAGTTGCGCCGGTCCCTGACTCCGGATTACACGCCGGCCTGCAAACGCTTGGTGATGTCGAACGGTTTTTACCGCGCGATGCAGCGCGACGACGTCGAACTGGTGACGGCGAGCATCGACCATGTGGAACGGCGCGGCATCGTCACCGCCGACGGCGTCCTGCATGACGTCGACGTCATCGTGCTTGCCACCGGATTTGACACCCACGCATTCTTCCGGCCGATGGAGCTGATCGGCCGCGACGGCATCCGCGCCAACGACGTCTGGCGGGACGGGCCGCGGGCCTACCAAACCGTCGCGATGTCCGGCTTTCCCAACTTCTTCATGATGCTGGGGCCACACAGCCCGGTGGGGAATCTGGCGCTGACGACCGTGGCCGAATCGCAGGCCGACCACATTGTGGGCTGGATCGAGCGCTGGCAACGCCGCGAATTCGACACGGTCGAGCCGACGGCCGCTGCCACCGAGCGTTTCAACGCGAAGCTGCGCGCCGCGATGCCGGACACCGTATGGACCACCGGGTGTAACAGCTGGTACCTCAACAAGGACGGCGTGCCCGAGGTGTGGCCCCTGACGCCGGCCGAACATCGCCGGATGCTGGCGAACCCCGACCCCGGTCAGTATCACCTGCGCCGCCACGCCCCGGCCGGCTGAGGGCGAGCGGCAAGAACCCAGTACCGGCGGTTTCGCATAACTGTGGGGCGTACCTATACTTGGGGACGCGCGACGCCCACCCCAACACCGTGATCGGGGCTGAACGCAGAGGTAGGGGGCATGATGCTGACCGTCGACAACCAGGCAGCGGGTCCACATGACGCCTCGCTGGATCGTGAGCGTCTGGTGCTCGAGGCCCGCGATGTGGACTTCGACTGGGCGCAGCTGCCGTTCCACTACGTGCCCGGTGAGCCGTTTGCCACCCACGTCCTCAACGTGCTGCACCTGCTGCTGCCCGCCGGGGAAGAGTTCTTCGTCGAGGTGTTCAAGCAGACGCTGCCGCTGATCAAGGACGACCAGCTGCGGCTGGACGTCCAGGGCTTCATCGGTCAGGAGGCCGTGCATTCGCAGGCGCACGCGAATGTGCTGGCGCATTTCGCCGCCCGCGGCATCGACCTGACCCCGTATACCCGCCAGATCAAGTGGCTGTTCGACAAGCTGCTCGGGCCCCGGCCTTACTGGAGCGAGCGCCGCCGGCAGAGCTGGCTGCTCGAGCAGGTGTCGATCGTGTCCGCGATCGAGCACTACACCGCCATCCTGGGGGAGTGGATCCTCGACTCGCCAGCCCACGACGCGATCGGCACCGATCCGGTGATGCTGGACATGCTGCGCTGGCACGGCGCCGAAGAGGTCGAGCACAAGGCGGTGGCCTTCGACACCATGAAGCACCTGCAGGCCGGCTACTGGCGGCAGGTGCGCGCCCAGCTCGTCGTGACGCCTGCCATGCTGCTGCTCTGGATCCGCGGCGTGCGGTTCATGTACTCGCTGGATCCCCAGCTACCGCCGCGAGCCAAACCGCGCTGGCGGGACTACTTTTCGGCCGCGCGCCGCGGCTTGGTGCCCGGGCCGCTGCGCTTCATCCGGGCGATCGGCAACTATTACCGGCCGGGCTTTCACCCCTCGCAGCTCGGTGGCCTGGACCTGGCCGTCGACTACCTGGCCGTCTCACCCGCCGCGCGCGCCTCGCACTGATGACCACCACATCGACCACCACATCGACCACCACATCGACCATCACGGCCAGCGACGGCGTCACGCTGGCCGTGCACCGGTACACCGACATCGACCCGGCGCGGCCAACCATCCTGGCAATTCACGGCTTTCCGGATAACCATCACGTCTGGGACGGCGTAGCCCGGGAGTTGACCGGCAAGCCCTACAACGTCGTCGCCTACGACGTGCGCGGCGCCGGTGAATCAACCCGTCCCCCAAAGAGATCCGGATACCTCTTCGCTCAGCTGGTCTCCGACATCGAGGCGGTGATCGACAGCCTGGGTGTCGGGGGGGTGCACCTGGTGGCCCACGACTGGGGTTCGATCCAGGCCTGGGCGGCGGTTACCGACGACTCGGTGATGGGTAAAGTCGCTTCCTTCACCTCTATCTCGGGCCCGCACCTGAACTACGCCGGCGCGTTTCTGCGCTCGGCACGCACGCCACGAGCCGTAGCCCAGGTGATCAGGCAACTGATCTCGTCGGGCTACATCGCCTTTTTCTTGTGCCCGCTCGTGCCGGAACTGTTGTTCCGCTCCGGAATCGGTGTGAAAGTCATTGAGGCACTTGAGCGTATCGGCCGGACGAGCATACGCAGCCAGCGCCACGATACCCTGCGCTCTGTCACCGACTACGTGTACGGGCTCAACCTGTACCGGCAGAACATGCCGGCGCCGATGCTGGCCCCGGGACGGCGGCTTCCCGAGACCACGGTCGCCGTGCAGACTCTGGTGCCACGCCGCGACATCTTCGTCACACCCGCGCTGCAACGGTTCACCGGCGCGATTCCCAACGGCGGCAGGGTGATCGAGATCGAGGGTGGGCACTGGGTGGTGACCTCACGTCCGGACGTCATCGTCCGGCTGACCACCGAGTGGGTCGACCGCAACCTCGCCGGCGCGCCGCGCCCCGGGACGGCCGAGGTGCGCGGCAAGCGGCGTGAGGTGCGCGGCAAACTCGCGCTGGTCACCGGCGCCGGCGCCGGAATCGGCCGGGCCACGGCGGTGGAGCTGGCCCGGCACGGCGCCCGCAAGGTCGTGCTCGTCGATCGTGATCGGGCGGCCGCCAGCGACACCGCCGACGCTGTCCGCGCCGCGTGCGCCGACGCCGCCGTCTACCAGGTCGACGTCAGCGACGAGGCCGCCATGAATGAGCTTGCGGCGCAGGTGCGCAACGAACACGGCGTGGTTGACATCCTGGTGAACAATGCCGGCATCGGGATGGCCGGCCGGTTCCTGGAGACGAGCTCGGCGAATTGGGACGACATCATGGGCGTCAACGTCCGCGGTGTCATCTCGGGCAGCAGGGCATTCGGGGCGCAGATGGTCGAGCGCGGCGAGGGCGGCACGATCATCAACGTGGCCTCGGCGTCGGCGTACCTGCCGTCGAAATCCATGGTCGCCTACAGCACCACCAAGGCGGCCGTGCTGGCGCTGAGCGAATCGTTGCGCGCCGACTTCGCCGACGAGGGGATCAGCGTCACGGCGGTGTGCCCGGGATTCGTCAACACCAACATCGCGAAGAACACCATCTACGCCGGGATGAGCGCGGACCAGCAGGAGCGGGCACGCGGCAAGGCCGACGCCGCTTACCGACGCCGCAACTTCACCCCGGAAGCGACCGCTAAGGCGATCGTCAAGTCCGTGCAGACCGCGCCGGCCGTCTTGCCGATCGCCGCGGAGTCGCGGATCGGATACGCGATGCGGCGCATCAGCCCGGGGATGATTCGGTTGTTCGCCCGCTTGGACATTCGGCAGAAGTAGGGGCAGTTTGGTGCCGGAGAGCATTTGGGCCAGCAGACCCGCCGACCTGTACGGACGGCGGGACCACGACCGCTTCGGGTCGTTGCTGTGGGGGGTCCGTGCGGTGTTCGAGGGCTTCGCCACGGTGTCACGGTGGACGCCGTCGCGGGTGAAGCCGGTGCAGCGCAAGCTGACCGCGGTGGTGACCAAGCGTGAGATGGTCGCGCCGGACGTCGTCGCGTTGACGCTGGCCGATCCCGACGGCGGGTTGCTTCCGTCCTGGACGCCGGGCGGTCACATCGACGTCCTGTTGCCCTCGGGCCGGCGCCGGCAGTACTCGCTGTGCGGTGCGCCCGGGCGTCGCACCGACTACCGCATCGCCGTGCGCCGGATCGCCGACGGCGCAGGCGGATCCATCGAGATGCATGAGGCTTTCGGCGTCGGCGACACGCTGCAGTTCGAAGGCCCGCGCAATGCGTTCTACCTCGGCACCGCGGAGGCGGACGTGTTATTTGTCATCGGCGGCATCGGGGTGACACCGATCCTGCCGATGATCCAAGTGGCCGCGCAGCGCGGCATCGGTTGGCGCGCAATCTATACCGGCCGCAGCCGCGAGTACATGCCGCTGCTTGACGAGGTGTTGTCGCTGGGGCCGGATCGGGTGACGGTGTGGGCCGACGACGAGCGCGGCCGCTTCGCCACCGTGGCCGAGCTGCTGGATGGTGCGGGACCGGCGACGGCCGTCTACGTATGCGGGCCCAGCGCGATGCTGGAGGCCGTCCGCATAGCCCGCAATGAACATGCCGGGGCGCCATTGCATTACGAGCGGTTCAGCCCGGCGCCCGTCGTCGACGGGGTTCCGTTCGAGTTGGAGCTCGCGCGATCACGGCAGGTGCTCGCGGTACCGGCGAATCGGACCGCGCTCGAGGTCATGCTCGATCACGACCCGACCACCCCCTATTCGTGCCGGCAGGGATTCTGCGGGACGTGCAGGGTCAAAGTGCTTGCCGGACAAGTCGATCACCGTGGCCGGGCCACGCCGGGCGACGACGGCATGCTGGTGTGTGTCTCACGTGCCGACGGCGGGCGGCTCGTCATCGACGCCTGAGGCGATAGCCCAGGTGCGGCACCTTGATGCCGGGCACCGGCTCCCAATCCAGGGTGCGTCCATCGGGGTGAAAGTCGTTCTTTTCATAGAAGCTTCGCGCCACGCCGTTGGCTTTTGCGCACCACAACACGACGTCGCCGCGCGGGTCGGCGTTCAGGGCCTTCGCGAGCAGCAGGCCGCCGACGCCATGCCGTTGGCTTGCCTGCGAAATGTAGAGCGCGTCGAGCTCGAGTCGATTCGGGTCGTCCGGATCCGGCCCGAAGATCGTCATGCCGCGGAGCTGCCCGCCGGCCTCGGCGACCCACATCCGCCATCCCGGCCGGCTGAGGTCTCGCGGATAGAGCAGCACGGCCCAGCGCTTCGGCGACGTGAGCACGTCGAGTACTTCGGCCGGTAGCACGCCGGACCAGGATTGCCGCCACACCCGATAGTGCATCTCGGCCACCTCGGCGAAATCGGTTGGCGTGGCCTCGCGGAGGGTGACGTCGGCCGTCACGGCCGGGACTGCTCCAGGTATGCGGCCAGGGCGTTGGTCAGCCCGCGGCGCGCCATGTCGAGGTCGGCGTAGGAACCCAGCTGACGCTCCGAGACCAGGCCGCGCATCGCGCCGGGGATCAGGGCCGCGACCTCGCGGACCCGATCCGGATCGACGGCCAGACCGGCGAACGCGTGCTGGCAGGTCTCCAGCCAGCTTTTGCCCCAGGAAAACAGCTCGGCGGCCGTGCGCGGGTAGAGCCGCTCGAGCTCGTCGGGATCGCGCGGCAGCGCCGCCCGCAGGTTTTCGATCGCACGTGAATCCGCGGACGCCAGGCCGCGGTAGAGGGTCTCGATGATGGCGCCGACGCGCTCACGCAGCGGCGCGTCCGGCGAGATCGGTGTCGACAGCGTGGAGAACGTCGCGGCGCGCCGTTCGGCGGTGCGGTGCAGGACGGCGGCCCAGAACCCGTCGGTGTCACCGAACTGGTACTGCACGGCGCCCCAGGTGGCGCCGATGTCCTTGGCGATGCGGTTGGCCGATACCGAGCCCGGCTCGCCGGAGGCCAGCGAGCGCAACGCCGCCTCGAGCATGCTTTCCCGAGTCGCGTGGCCCCGCCGATTCGGGCGCCGGCCCGCGATGCCGGCTGCGCTGCTCTGACGGGTCATTTGCCGATCTTATCCACTGGGGTGGCGCCGGACGAAGAGTTTCATAGAGGGTACTTTGATTACGGCGCTGCGCGGCCTATCATTCGTACCCGAGGAGGGCAGCTCACATGGCAGGGCTCGATGGCTAAGCCACCGTTGTCGATGAAACCGACCGGCTGGTTCCAGGTCGCCTGGTCCGACGAGATCGGCGTCGGCGACGTGCGCAAGATGAAGTACTTCGACCACGAGATGGTCGCCTGGCGCGCCGAATCCGGCGAGCTCACGGTGATGAACGCCTATTGCGAGCACCTGGGCGCGCACCTGGGATACGGCGGCAAGGTCGTCGGCGAGGTGCTGCAGTGCCCGTTCCACGGCTGGCAGTGGAGCCGGGAAGGTCGCAATGTCTGCATCCCCTACCAGGATCGGCCCAATCGCGGCCGCCGCATTCGCACCTACCCGGTGGTCGAGCGCAACGCGTCGGTGTACATCTGGCACGACCTGGACCGTCGTGAACCCTATTTCGACGCGCCGGACGTGTTCGCCGGGTTCGAGGACGGCAGCAGCGCCGACGACTACTACCCGCAGCAGCGGCTGTACCGCGAAACCCTGGAAATGCACCCGCAATACGTGCTGGAGAACGGGGTGGACTTCGCGCACTTCAAGTACGTGCACAACACCCCGATCGTTCCGGTGTTCACCCGCCACGACTTCGCCGAGCCGGTGTCCTACGTCGATTTCACCATCACCTTCGAAGGCGACGACGGCCAGAAAATCGAGGACGTGAACAGCGGCGTGCAGGCCATCAACGGCGGACTGGGCATCGCGGTGACCAAGAGCTGGGGCATGATCGACAACCGCACCATCTCCGCGATCACGCCGGTCGACGAGTTCACCTCCGACGTGCGCTTCATGGTCTACATCGGCAAGACACCGCACAAAAATGCGGACCGCGCCGCCGCCAAGGCGGGCGAATTCGGGCGTGAAGTCATCCGCCAGTTCGAGCAGGATATCGAGATCTGGCGGCACCAGCGCTATTCGGATCCACCGGCGTTGGCAACCGACGAGTACGAAGGCTTCACCGCAATCCGCAAGTGGGCCAAGCAGTTCTACCCCGAGGCGGTCGCATCGCAGGAAGGCATAAGCCAATGAGTACAGCACCGGTTCGCGTCTTTCAGGTCGGAAGCGGAAACGTCGGCTCGGAGATGATCAAGCGGATCGCCACTCAGCCCGACATCGAACTCATCGGCGTGCACTGCTATTCGCCGGAGAAGGTCGGCAAGGACACCGGCGAGTTCGCCGGGCTGGCACCCAATGGCGTCGCGTTCACCGGGACGGTCGAAGAGATCATCGCCGCCAAGCCGGACGTGCTGACGTTCCACGGGGTGTTCCCCGACGAGGACCTTTACGTCAAAGTTCTTGAGGCGGGGATCAATATCGTCACCACCGCCGACTGGATCACCGGCTGGCACCGCGACAACAACCACCCGCACCCGTCCGGCAAGCCGGTCAGCCAGCTGTTGGCCGAGGCGTGTGAAAAGGGCGGCGCCACGTTTTACGGTACCGGGATGAACCCGGGGCTGAACCAGATCCTGGGCGTGGTGTGCTCGGCCGACGTCGCCGACATCGAGAACGTCACGACCATCGAGTCGGTTGACGTGTCGTGCCACCACTCCAAGGACACCTGGATCGAGGTGGGTTACGGCCAGCCGGTCGACGACCCCGAAATCCCCGCGAAGCTCGAGAAGTACACCCGCGTCTTCGCCGACAGCGTGTACATGATGGCCGACTGCTTCGACCTGCGGCTCGACGAGGTGAAGTTCAGCTACGAGCTGGGCGCGTGCACCAAGGACGTCGACCTGGGCTGGTATACCCTGCCGAAGGGTTCGCTGGGTGGTAACTACATCAAGTACCAGGGCATGGTCGACGGCGTGCCGCGGGTCGAGACGCACCTGGAATGGCAGATGACCCCGCACACCGAGCCCAGCTGGAACATCAAGGGCTGCTACATCACTCAGATCAAGGGCGATCCCTGTATCTACAACAAGCACATGATCTTCCCCAAGCCCGGCGTCGACCTGTCCAACCCGGACAACTTCGCCTCGATCGGCATGACCGTCACCGGCATGCCCGCGCTGGCCTCGATCAAGTCGGTAGTGGCGGCGCCGCCGGGACTCATCACCAGCGCAGACCTACCGCTGCGCGGATTCGCCGGGCGGTTCCGGAAGTAGGCGTTCGGGGTGGTGAAAGTCGTTGGTGCGCGCGCCGCGGTCTAATGGCGGCGGCGGGATCCACTCGGTGCGGCCCCGGACTGTTTTCCCTGTCCGCCATCCCTTTTCGGCCAGTTTGTGGTGCGGCACGCAGGCGAAGGTGAGGTTGTCGGCGTCAGTCGTGCCGCCGCGCGCCCACTCGTCGGCGTGGTGCACCTGGCACCAGTAGCCGGGTGTGTCGCAGCCGGGGTGGGTGCAACCGCGGTCGTGCGCGTACAACACGATGCGCTGATCCGGGGTGGCAATGCGCCGGGACCGGCCGAGATACAGTGGGCGAGCGGTGTGCTCGTCGAAGACGGCGAGATAGTGGTAGGCGTGGCGGGCCATCCGGATCACATCGCGCATCGGCAGCAGCGTTCCGCCTCCGGTCACCGCGCGCCCGGTGCCCGACGTCAGTTCCTGCAGCGTCGTCGACACGATGACCGTGACCGGTAATCCGTTGTGTTGGCCGAGTTTCGGATCGCCGAGCTGACCGCGCACCAGGGCGTTGAGTGCGTCATGCTGGCGCTGCGCGGGGCTGCGCATATCGGTGCGCACCTGATCGTCGCCGGGTTCGCCTGCGATGCAGGGTGTTTGGTCGTCTGGATTGCACACTCCGGGAGCCGCGAACCGCGACAGCCAGGCGTCGAGGTTGGCGCGCAGCTCGGGCGAGGCGACCAGTTTCGCGACGCTCATCCCGTCGGGGCGTTGGCCGCACCAGGTGAAGCCACGCTGGCGTGCCCGGTCGGCGTCGGAGAACTTTCCGTCGGGGTTGATCCGCAGCGCGCACTGGTGCGCGAGCCTCTGCAACTGGTCCGGACGCAACGTCCGCGCCTGCCCGGCCAGGAATCGCTCCGCGTCCTGCGCGGTGGCAGCCGGTACGGAGTCCGGGAGGTCGCGGACAAACGTCTGAATCACCCGCAGGTGCTGACCGTCGAGCACCCCCTCGCGCCAGGCCACGGCCGTGGCCGGAAGCTGGGGCGGCAGCTCCGCGCCGGTGAGGGTCAGGCGTGCAGACAACTCCTTGGCGTCGCGCAGCCGACGGCACGCCTCCGCGTAGCTGATCCGCAGATAGTCGGCGACGACCTTGTGCACCGGGCCGCCTATGTCGGCGGGATCCTCCGCCGCCAAACCGGCGATGACGTCGTGGCTCAGCGCAATCTGTCGCCGGCGCGAGGTCTCCACCCGTTCGAGCACGTGCAGCCGGATCGCGGGGCTCAGCGCATCGAAGTTGAGGCCGCGCAGCGCCGCGTCGGCGGCGTCCTGGGCAGCCAGGGCGGCGGACACGTCCTCCGGAACCTCGATCGAATGCATGTTCGAATTTTATGTCTCCAGGACGACAAGCGGGAAGGATCGCGCCGCAGCTGTGCATAAACCGCGAACTGTGGAGAACACCCCCCGGCTAGGGTGACTCATGCGGTCCCGTCGTGCACCGCGACTCGCACCGCGAAGCTGACGGCAGGGTCACGAAACGGGTTGCCGCGCAACGGGCCACGCCAGGATTGGCTTGACGCGGGCATCGGACAGTCCGGCGTTTCTCCTGGCAGCGCTGCGGGTAATCTCCCGTGGTGCGCGCGGGATTTGGATTTGCGGCAGCCGCGGTCATCGTGGTCCTTGCCGCATGCCCGTGCCCCTCAGGTTCGGCCGATACCGCGTCCGACAGTGCTCCGTTCCCGATCGGTCAGTTGGGCGTGCCCGTGCATGCGCGGGCGGCCAGCGGCGCGACGGCCGACATCACTGTCAACAGTGCGACGTGGTTACCGCCGGGGTGCGCCTCTCATTTCGCGAATCCGACGCCTGGCTCCGCATGCAACGTGGTGGAACTGACCATCACCGCGACGTCCCACCGATTCTTCCAGTTCAAGCACTCCTATGTTTTCGCCGGATACGGCGGCGGCAATCAGCCCTGGACCCATCCCGACGATGCGCCCCAGCCCGCAACGTTGGCGGTCGACTTCCAGAGGCTCGACAAGATGCCCCCGCTGCAATCGGGGGGCCTGCACGACGGGCAGACCGCGCATGGATTCGTCGGCTTTGTTATGCCGACGGCAGGCGACCTGTACATCACGATCAACGATCCCGAGCAGCACGCTCCCTACACCGAAGCGGGCTTTGTCGTCCACACCTGATCGGCGCGAGAAGCCCTCCAAGCCCCGGGCTAGGGTGAAGGCCATGCGGGTAGGAGTGCTGGGAGCCAAGGGCAAGGTCGGATCGGCGATGGTGGCGGGCGTGCAGGCCGCCGAGGACCTGACCCTGTCGGCCGAAGTGGACGCCGGCGACCCGCTGAGCCTGCTGACCGAGGGCGATACCGAAGTCGTCATCGACTTCACCCATCCCGACGTGGTGATGGACAACCTGAAGTTCGTCATCGACAACGGGATTCACGCCGTGGTGGGGACCACGGGCTTCACCGCCGAGCGGCTGCAGCAGGTGCAGGATTGGCTCGCCGACAGCGCGAACACGTCGGTGCTGATCGCGCCGAACTTCGCCATCGGTGCGGTGTTGTCGATGCACTTCGCCAAGCAGGCCGCGCCCTTCTTCGATTCGGCCGAGGTGATCGAGCTGCATCACCCGCACAAGGCCGACGCCCCGTCGGGCACTGCGACGCGCACCGCGAAGCTGATCGCCGAGTCGCGAAAAGGCTTGCCGCCCAATCCCGATGCCACCAGCACCAGCCTGCCCGGTGCGCGCGGCGCCGACGTCGACGGCATCCCGGTGCACTCGGTGCGGCTGGCCGGCCTGGTCGCCCATCAGGAGATCCTGTTCGGCACCGAGGGGGAGACGCTGACCATCCGCCACGACAGCATCGACCGGACCTCGTTCGTGCCCGGCGTGCTGCTGGCGGTGCGGCGGATCAAGGAACACCCCGGCCTGACGGTGGGTCTCGAGGCGCTGCTCAACCTGCAATGACCAAAGCGCTGCGCACTCAACTGCTCGTCGCCTTCATGTGCGTCGCGCTGTTGGTGTATGTCGTGCTGCTGGGGCGGGTGGCCGTCGCGATGATCGGCTCCGGCCGGGCCGCCGCCGTCGGCCTCGGGCTCGCGGTGCTCATCCTGCCCGTGATCGGGCTGTGGGCGATGATCGCCACCCTGCGCGCCGGATTCGCGCACCAGAAGCTGGCCCGGCTGATCGCGGCCGACGGAATGGAACTGGACATCAGCGCGCTGCCGCGCCGGCCGTCGGGCCGCATCCGGCGCGACGCGGCCGACGAACTGTTCGCCACGGTGCGCGCCGAGGTGCAGGACCACCCGGACGATTGGCGGCGCTGGTATCGGCTGGCCCGCGCCTACGACTACGCGGGCGATCGTCGCCGCGCCCGCGAGGCCATGAAGACCGCCTTGGACTTACACCGAGACCTGCAGGGCCGCCCGTGAACCAAACACCGCGCAAGACGCTGTTGATCGTGCACCACACGCCGTCGCCGCACACCCACGAGATGTTCGAGGCGGTGGTATCCGGCGCCACCGATCCCGACATCGAGGGTGTGGACGTGCTGCGGCGCCCGGCGCTGACGGTCTCGCCGGCCGAGATGCTGGCCGCCGACGGTTACCTGCTGGGCACCCCGGCGAACCTCGGCTACATCTCGGGCGCCCTCAAACACGCGTTCGACTGCGCCTATTACCAACTGCTCGACTCGACTCGCGGGCGACCATTCGGTCTATACCTGCACGGCAACGAGGGCACCGAGGGCGCCGAACGTGCCGTCAACACCATCACGACCGGCCTGGGTTGGGTGAAAGCCGCAGAGACCGTGGTGGTTTCAGGCAAGCCGAGCAAGGACGACGTCGATGCCTGCTGGAACCTGGGGGCGACGGTCGCCGCACAGTTGATGGAGTGAATCGTCCAAAACCGGTCAGGGCGAGTGTGTTTCACCGTGTTGCGGGAAGCTTGTGGAGGCGCCCGGGGTGGAGAACAGCGACCTCGGCTCAACCTGCGGCGATGCAGTGGGCTCGGCGTTAGCCATTGTCGTGAGAAAGGCCGAGCCCATTTCGGGGTGCGCGGTCGCTTCCGACATGGGGTGCGAGGTGATGGGCCGAGCCGCTAAGACGGCCGGGTCCGCCATCTGGAATGGTAAGCCGTGACTGCTGATTCGCTCGCCGAAGCGGTCGAACGGCGTTGCCAGCGGGTCGCCCTTGGGCGCTGCGATCTGGCTCTGCCAAGGTATGACGGGCGGCCGGTCGATCACCTTCGGCGGTATCGTGTCCATGCTCCCGCTGGGGGTTTCGGGTGGATTCGGCCCATTCGGCGGAGGACCGCTGTCGGCGTCGTCGGCGGGAGCCGGGGTCGGTGACGGCGGGGTCCACGCCGGACTTGCGCCCGTCGCCTGCTCGAGGTACCGCCGCCACGCCTGGAGGTAACCGAACAGCTGCTGGGTGTAGTCGGCCGGCGCGGGTGGCACCGGCGACCCCGCAACGGTGGGCGGCCCCATCGGCATCGGCGGCATGAACGGCATCGGCGGCATGACGGGCATGTACGGCATGAAGGGCATGAACGGTGCCATGTTCTGCCCTCCCGCCGCCGCGTTGGGCAGCACGGGCGGCGCGGTCAGGAAGGGTGACCCGGCCGCCATGGCCGCCCACTGCTCCAGCAGCTGCCGCCAATTCTGGAGATAGCAGAGCAACTGCTGGTTGTAATCCGTTGCGGGCATGGACATTTGTTGACCTCCAGCTAGTGCGGGATAGGGGGCGGAGGGGTGGTGAACGAAAACCCGGCCGGTGCGTCCAACGGATGCGGTAGCGAGTGCTCGTAGAATCTCGAGTCGAGAATGCGCAGCGCGCGGGTGTCGGCCGGCTCACGGTTTTCGATGTCGAACACGTAGCAGTAGTCACCGGCCGGTGTCGGCATCCGGATCGGACTCGACAGACCTTGATCGAGGAACCCGTATGGGAATTCCCAGTAGAGCGCGGGGCTCTTCTCGCGGCGATCGCGGCCACCCGATTCGACCCAGATGTAGTGGTCCAGAATGGCATTGACGGCATGTCGTCCCGACTCGCACGCAGACTCCATCGACGTCACCCGGGTGAACGTCTTGTTCCACGTGCCCGCGAAGACCACCGAATTGTTGTGCACCTGGTAGCCACCGTGGCGGGCCTGCCAGACATTGCGCTGCGTGAGATCTTCGAGCCACCCGTCGTCATCCGGGGTGGTAGTCCACGACGTTCCGTGCGGGTTCCACGGGTCGCTGCCGGGCCGGTTGTTCCAGTCGCCGACGATGGGAACGAGATACGGTGACTCGTTGCGAATTATCCGGCCATGGCCCTGGCCGGGTCCGGCCGCCATGACCAGCCCGCGGTCGAGTGCATACCACGCGGGCCACGGCATGACCTCTTCCCCCGCGGATCCCGGGCAACTGGTGAGCGCGGAGATGATCTGGCGCCATACCTCCGCGGCGATTTCGTCGGGTGTGCAGTCGCGGGCCGCCTTACCCCGCCCGGAAGCGTCGACCAGATGGGAAGAGGGGGTGTTGAAATCCCCGATGTCCACCGAGAGCACCGAGATGCAACCGTCGCGGTCCAGAATCGGCCGCTTCTCCCACAATCCAGACTGGTTGATCGACGACAGCGCCCACTCCGTGCCGGTGAGCAAGATGTGCCCGCGGAGCAATTGAAATTCCGTGTCGAAGTAGTACTGGATGCCGCACAGTGTTTGGAACCGATCCCATGGCACCCGTCCCATCTCGTCCATCGAGTAGGGATTCCGTCGGTGCTGCGGCCGCGTGGTCTGGGGCTGCAGCGGACCGTCGGGCGGGGGAGGGATGGTGGTGAAACCGTCCAGTCTGGCCACGGTTCCGCCGGTGCCCGCCGAGCGCAGCGCGGTGCTGATGTATTCGGCTGCCGGGGCGTCGACGGCGACGACCGTGTAATCGGGAGCCACTTGGGTGCCGTCGGCGAACGTGATCCGCGCGCGGGGCCGCAGCTGGGGTGGCTGAGCCGGGTCGAAGGCCGGAGGGTCGAGGCGAGTCGCCGTGTTGTGGACGAAGCTCACGCCGAGTGTGACGAGGTGGCGGTACCAATGGTCGAGCCACGACTCGGTAGTGGGACCATTGAGCACCCCGTCAGCCTTGTTGTCGCGGCGGTCCATATTCAGGTACAGCTGCAGATAGGTGCTCATGTTGGTGCGCGCGTCGCCCCAGATTGAATCGAGAGCGACCAGGATCCTTGGCATTTGCCGCAACAGCATGTCGCAACTGGGCGAATAGGAGTACTTGTTGATCCCGGTCGTGGGGTCGTGTCCGACCAAGAAGTCGTAGGCGGATACGTTCTGTAGTTCCCGCGCGCGACGCAACGGGCTGGTGGACAGGTAGTGCAGCAGCCTGCCCAGGTAGGTCCCCACGTCGCTGGGGGTGAAGCCCAATGTTGCGAGTTCGCTGAGGATTCCGAGGAACTCGGCGGGGCTGCGTGGAAGTTCGCTCGGGAAGACCAGCGACGGCCGGTCATGCACCGTGGTGCCCTTGGTGATGACCCGTCGAACGTTGTCGTAGACAGTGCGTGAAGTCGGTGTCCAGGCGGCCGTGTTGCCGGACGTCTGTGTCAGCTGATAGAGCGGGATGCGTTGGAACAGGTCCCAGATGTGTAGGTAGAACGCCGGAAAGAAGCGAAAGCCGTGTTCGCCCGCCACCGCTCGCTGCGGGTTGCGCGGCCGGCCCCGCCGTCCCGGGAATGGACGCAGCTCGGCTTGGCTTCCGTCCTGCGTGCCCACCGTCGAATATTGCGAGGCGGCCAGGCCGCCGAGCTTGACGGGTGGGTAGGTTCCCGCCGGCTCGGATCCCAACCCGTTGCGTTCATCCTGTCGTGACTCGTACACCGTGACGACGAAGCCGCGTTCCGCGAGTTCGTGAGCGGCGGTCAAGCCGGCGATGCCGGCACCGACTACCGCCACCGTAAGGCGCCGTTGCTGTGACGCAGGCGTCGTTATGCGCTCGGACATGTTGCCCCCGCGCGCAATTCGGACAGGAGTGTGGGCTGCGAGGGGGCCCGGACCGCGGCGTGGACGTACGCCAGCAGCGAATCGTGCGCACGCTGGACATCGTCGAGCGGACCACGTACCCGCACCCTGCCGCTCTCCACGGCCTGGCCCAGCCCCACTCTGGCATCGAGCAGGTCGAGGATGGTGACTCGCGAGGTGGCGATCCGAGCGCCGGCCGGCTGCGCCGCCCCTTCCGACACTCGGAGTCGAGGACCACCGCTCAGCGAAAACATCTCGCCGTCGACGTCGAGTTCGACCACCATCGGGCCGAGCGCTGCGACCAGCAATCGGTAGCTGTCGGGCACCTCGGCCTCCAGGTGCTCGAGTGAGCGCCGCAACAGCGCCGAAACCCGTTCAGCCATAGAGGAACTCGAATACGCCGGTGCCGACGAAGTCGAAGGGCTCGCCGTTGATCGTGCCGCTCGCCCGGGTGGTACCGCCCGTCTCGCAGAGCACGGTCGATCGGTCCAGGAACGCCTCGCTCGGCTGCGCCAGGCGGGCGTACGAAAGCGAGCCGAACTCGGCGTGCACCCTGTCGCCCGCCCGTGTCGCGGTGATATCCATCCGGGCCGGAACGGCCGGCACCTCGCCGTCCAGCAGCATCCGCATCGGGGGCGGCAGGGTGCAATCGGCCGGCCGGTCGAGCCGGCCGTCCGAGCGGGTCCGCACCGCGGCGTGCCGGAATATCGCGGCGGGCTCGTCGTGGTGCCAGACGTACACCGCTTGGGACAGGCAGCGCAGCCGGCTGCGATCGGTCGTCTGCAGGAACACCATTGACCACGGGTTCCCGGGTTCGGTCGGCAAAATGGTGCCCCACGTCCAGCCGAAGTCGTCGCCCCACCGGAACCGGCCCCAGTTGTGGTCGTGATAGGCGAGGTCGCCGTCCACACGGTGCTCGCGACCTCCGATACAGAGCCATCCGTCGGCGCGCAGCCGCGGGACGAAGAGCCAGTTGATCCTGCCGTCGCCGAGCGGTTGGTTGCGGACCACGAACGGCCGGGTCGCCGAGGTGAAGCGTAGCTCACCCCGAATGTCCTTGTCGGGCAAGTTGATTGTCACGTGGTAGCCGTCGGGTAGCACGGTCATCCGGTTGCCCCCGATGGTCAGCTCACCCAGATCGGCCGAGATGTTCGGGGTGCGCTCGTCGAACCGCTCGATGGCGCCGGTCCAATTCTCGTCGTGAGCGATCACGATGACGCGCGGCGCAAGCCGGACCTCGTTCGCGCCGAACCCTTCATTGTTGAGGCTGAAGTTGATCAAGAGCCGCCAGTCGCGTCCATGGACCACAAAGTGGTGCCACTCCTTGAAACCTGTGGGGCGCGCGGTGGCCAGCACCGGCGCGCGGAGGAAGTCGTTGCGGGCCAAGAGCGCGCTCATCGTAGCCACCGCGTGGTCGATGTGAGTGCCGAGACAGCCGGATTCTGCTGTGCCGTAATCGGTGCGGCGATCCGCTCGATCGCTGCACCGAGACCGGCAAGCCCGAGCAGGACGTACACGAAGTCATCTGGGCCGCGGCATGCGTCGGGTCGGCGGTCGTCGTCGGCCAGGGTGCGGACCATCCGGGCCACGCCGGCGAGGCCGACCAGGTAGCCGATGAAATTGCTCTGATCGGCAAGCGCTGCGCGAGGATCGGTGAGCGTCATGCGAACCCCTCGGGCCGCAGGCGGGCCAGGATGGAGTCGTCGAGGTCATGCCCGATGACGACGTCGGCCAGCAGATCCGCCCAGGCATCGGGTGCGGCGTCGGGTGCGGCGGGGCCGTCAAGAACGTTGAGGCTCACCATCTCCCAGACACGTCGGAGGTTCTCGACGGCTTCGGAGGCGACCAATGCGTCGCGCAGCCGCGCCCCTCGCGGGGTGGCTGCGTAGCGGCGGCCTTCGGCGACGAGTAGGTCGTGCAGCCTACGGGCGGCCGCGGGGTTGCCCAGCACCGCGCGGCGTGCGCCGACAAGCAACTCGAACGCGGTTCGCTCCGCCCCGCCGGCGTCCTCCGGCGGCACCGGGCGCAATTGCGGTGTTTCCCGATCGATGAGGTCGAGAGTGAGCTCGCGGATCCGTTCGAGCTCGGCGAGCATGCCGATCATGGATTCGGGGTTCATCGGGTCCGCCCGTGCACGTAGTCCACCAGATCGTCCAGCATGTCTCGATGGCGGCTGCGGGGGAACCAGTCGAGACCGGCGAGCACTACCGCCGCCTCCTTGGCATGCTTGGCGGCGACATTCCGGGCGTGCTTAAGTGAACCGGTTCGGTGCATCAGCTCATAGATCCATCGAATGTCGTTGAGGCTCTTCGCCTCCGAGGGATGGTGTACCTGCAGTCGAGCCTGGATTTCGGCCCGTCCCGCCTCAGACAGTTGCCCGCAGACGGTAAGTCGATCCAACAACTGGTTCAGCTCCAACTCGCCGTCGGGTCCCGGTCGGCGCTTTGCCAGGATCGCCACGGCGCGTTCCCGGTCGTTCGGCTCGGCGGATCGCAAGGTGTGCAACAGCATCAGGGTCCGCTTGCCCTCCCAGATGTCGCCGCCGATCTCCTTGCCGTACTCCTCTGGATCCGCTCGCAAGTTCAGTAGGTCGTCGGTGATCTGAAAGGCCGCTCCGAGGTGCCGGCCGAGGGACTCCAAGGGGGCCATGCGCTCGGGCCCGGCGCCGGCAGCGATCGCACCCGCCTGCAGCGGGGTGATGAACGTGTACCAGCTGGTCTTGAGCTCCACCATGGTGAGGTAGTCGCTGTCGTCGAGCCGCCAGGTGTTGGACCGTACCCACTCGAGTTCCAGTGCCTGGCCGTCGACGGTCATTCGGGTCATCTTGGCGATGGCTCGCAGGATGCGCAGGGCCGGCCCGAGCCCGACCCGCTCGACGTTGTCCAGCAGCGGTTGCAGCGACAGCGACAACATCGCGTCGCCGACGTTGACGGCGATCGGCACCCCGTGGTCGATGTGCAGCGTGGGTTTGCCGCGCCGCCACCATGATTCGTCCTCGATGTCGTCGTGGATGAGGAACGCGTTGTGGTACAGCTCGAGCGTCGCGGCGGTCGGAAGTACCGCCTCGAGATGGCCGCCGAGGCCGAGGCAGGTGGCGATGCTCAGCGCAGGCCGCAGCGCCTTCCCGCCGCGCAGCGGGTAGTCGAGGATCAGGTCGTAGAGGCCGGTGGATCCGCGCTCGCCGGCGCCGTACAGCCGGTCGATCTCGCCGTCACAGGCCTCCTTGCACAGGGCGAGATAGTCGTCGAGCGGGTGGCAGGCTATCGGGTTCGTACCGCTGTCACGTGATTCACACTTTGAGAGCGACGAGGCCTGTGGCATCGGTAATCCTTGCCGCGTAGCGGATCCGGGGGGAGAACTGGATTGTGCCCGTGGCGGTTTCGCCGTCGACCTCCAGGCTGGGGAGGGCACTGAATGCGACGTCGACCGGCTCCTCACCGGGCGATGCCTCCGGCGCCGCGCCTTGCGCGATCCGCCGGCGACGGCCGATCAAGACCATCCGGACCTTCGCTTGGTTAGTGCCGTCGAGCGGCTCGAATCGGTACAGCGAGTTGATGTTCGCCGCGTCCAGTATCTGCTGCGCGATGTTGTAATAGCCACTGACCAACTGGTTGAGCTGTTGAAACCCCACGGTATTGGTGACCAGGCAGGACGGCGCCCGGTACCCGGCGTTCTCGACGAGCACACGGGCGCCGATCAGCCCGTTCTGTAGGTCCTGGACGCCGGTCGACCCGAAGGTGATGGTATTCGTGGCGCTCGGTGCCGCAAAGCACTGCTTGAGGACGTCGGTGTCAAAGCTGTTGGCGAGGGTCTTGGTCGCTGTCATCACTGCGGTGAGCAGCGCGTCGGGGGTCGGCGCGATTGTCTCCGCGACTGTCAGCTGGATCGTCGGCGGCGGCGGAGGAGACGGAGGCGGGCCGACGGCTAGAAAGCCCGCGTTCGCACCCAGCAGGCCGTTGGCGACATTGAGCTGGCCGGGGTCGCCGGTGTCCCAATGCGGGATCGCCTGCCAGGCAATGCTGCACTGGCCGAACGCCTCTTTGACTGCTTGGTTGGCGTGGGCCAACCGCTCTGCACTCAGGTACATGGCTAGTGCTCCTTGACCCGCCCGTGGCTGTCGGTACAAATCATGAGACAACTACCACACTCGCGCGATCGCTTCAGCAAAGTTTCAAAAGTGGAGTAGTGCGCTACTTATTCAGGAGTGCTACCTCTTGACCAGGGGTCATCTCACCGCGCGCCACCGCGTCGCAGTGGGCGAGATGCAGCGGTGCGACGGGGTCGTCGGGCAGCAGCTCGCGGCATCGTTCGAAGGCCGCGCGTGCCCCATCGACGTCGCCCGCGTCGAATAGTGCAAAGGCCTCGTCGAACGCCGGCTGTGCGGCGCGCTTCGCGGCGCGAAGCGGAGCCGAATCCTCGTCGTACACCTCGTAAATCGTCACCGGCCGACGCCGATTGACCACCATGACGCGCTCCATGCGACGAACGTTGAACCGCTCCGACGCGGCGAGGCGCTGGTACGTGTTGTCGGAGATGAGGAGGGCGGATCCGTAGCGCTTGTTGGTGCTCTCGATGCGCGCGGCCAGGTTTACCGCGTCGCCGATGATGGTGAGCACCATGCGGTTCACCCCGCCGACGAGTCCAACTCCGACCATCCCGGTATTGATGCCGATCCCGGCGCGCAGTTCTTCGGACCCGACCGCTGTTCGCTCCCGGTTGTGTGCTCGCAACGAGCGCAACATCGCCAGTCCCGCCCGCACGGCGTCGGGTTCGGACTCGAAGACGGCGACGATCTCATCTCCGCGGACGTCTTGAATCATGCCGTTGTAGCCGATGATTGGGAGCTCGACGGCGCGCAGAAAACCCATCGCCAGGTTGCTCGCCTCGCCGACGTTCATGTCCTCGATCATGGTCGTGTAGCCACGGATGTCGCTGATGAGCACCGTCATCTCGCGCTCGACCCGGTAGCCGTTGCGGACGCGGCGAAGGTCGTCGATGTCGAGGATGCGCAGCAGTTCGTTGGGAACGAATCTCGATTGCGCGTCCATCAGGGACTGTCGGTGCTCGTCTGCGGCCCGTAGTCGCGCCTCGAGCTGGAAGTTCCACAGTGGAGCGGCGGCCTGGGCGCACAGGAAGGTGACCGCCTGCTCGTGGTCGGCGCCGAAGTGTCTGCCGGGCTCGTCCTGCTCGGCGTAGATGACACCAATTGTCCTGTTATGCACCCTGATCGGAGCAGCGAGTATGGACGGCGCCTGATGCTCGGCGGCGACGATGACCGGCGAGCCACCGTCCAGCACGCGGCGCACGACGTCCCTGTCGTAGGCAACCTCGGTCCACGGTCCCTCGACGATCGAGATGTGGCCGTGATCCTGCATGGCCCGGACCGACAGATTTTCGGCTTCGCCGGTGAGCAGCAGGACGCGGCCGGCCCCCGTGGTTTCCGCGACCGAGCCCAGGATGATGTTGGCCAATCCTTCCGGATTCGCCGCCCCGGACAGCGCGCGCACCAGCTGATGCGCGCCGACCGGGTCGATCCCGGTCGAGCCCGTCGTGAGGTCGCGTCTGAGTAGCCATGGGTGCTCCCGCGCGAGCCGGTCCGTGCGCACGGTGAAACCCAGGTTCAGCCAGCGCTGGTATGCCGAGCGCAGCATGTGCTCGCGCAGCATTGTTCGTCCGAGTTCCGCGTAGAGGGCGGCGGCCTCCTCGTGGGCGTAGGCGCTGATCACGGGGAGCTGGTTTTCCTCCGCCAGCTCGATCGCCTGGTGAAGGTAGCGCTCCGCCTTGGTGTGTTGACCCTGCGCTCGGGCCCACGAGCCCTGGAGCAGGGCGTACGGCGCCGCGTAGTTCTCCGGTGCGCCGGCCGCCCACTTGCGGTGCATGGCCAGTGTCCGGCGTACGAAGGGGGCGGTCGAGCGATTCCGCGGCGCACACCGAATCATGCTCAGGGCCCCGATCAGGTAGATGAGTTGGGAGATCACGGAGCCCGCCATGCCGCCGACATGTTCGATCGACTCGGGTGTGGCGGCGACTGCACCGGCGTAGTCGCCGCACCAGAAGTGCAATGCCTGCTGCCGGGCGGCGGCCGCGCTCAGCGCCACCTCGTCCCCCTCCCGGCGGGCGGCCGGCAGCACGTCTCGCTCGTCGAAACCGCTCTCACCCGCGACAAGCAGGGCATCGGCGCTGCGGCCCATCAGGTTGAGGCAGAACTGATGCGTGCCCAGGCAAAGCGCGCTGGGCACGGGCTGGGAACGAATGTGGGGGATGAGCGAGCTGGCGAGGGCATCGATTTCCGGGAGTGGACGACCCACCCAGACCGACTGAGCGAGCAGGGCCGCGACCAGAAATCCGGCGTACTCCTGATCGCCTTGGTCGAGTGCTTCCTCGATGGCGTCGCGGAGCTCAGCCAGGCCGTCTCGTACCGGGTGGCGCCAGTGGCGGATGAAGTTCAGATGCGTAAACACCGTCTGCGGCCGGGCCTCCCGGAATTCCGGACGTTCGGCAAGCCGCATGGCTACCTCGCCGAAGCGCTGGCCGCCCGTGCGATCGCCGAGCACTACTCGGATGACCCCGTAACCGCCGATCACCAGCGGCGAATACGGGGTGTGACCGTGGGTCAACGTCAGATCGAGCTGCTTTCGTACGAACAACGGCATGAGGTTGGGCCGGACCAGGTACGACATGTTGCGCAGTTCGAGAAGAATGCGGTGGATCTCGATGACCCGCTGGTCATCGCAGTGCGGTAGCTGCAGCAGCCGCTCGGTGCTCCAGCGGCGGGTCGTCATCATCATCCGCACGATCGCGTTGCCCATGCGTGGCTTGCCTGCGTCGGTCGGCACTCGTTCGCCCAGCTCGGCCAGCGTTTGCAGCCCGATCTCGAGCGCCTCCTGCAGACGGTTCTCCGCGACCCGCCCTTTGAGCCGGAGGTAAGCGATGCGCGCGCGGTCGGGCGGGTCGCGCAGCACCTCCTCGACCTCGTCGAGTAGCGAATTCAGCGCCCCTACGTCACCGACCAGCAGCGCGGCGTCGGCGGCGTCGAGCTGCAGCTGCCGCGTCAGATCGAAGTGTGCGGTCCAGCGCTGCGCACCGAGCAGACTCAACGCGTCCCGGCAGTAGTCGAGCGCCAACGGGAAGGAAGCCTGGGCCCGTGCTTTTTGTGCCGCGCGCCGCAGGACGTCGACATAGCCGACCCGCTCGGTGCTGTCGGTCAGCCCGCGTCCACCGATGCCGAGGTGGCGCGCGGCCTCGAACAGCCGGTCGTCCCCCCGCTGGATCAGCCAGCGACCGATGCGCAAGTGGGTCTCGCGGATCTCGCCGTCGGACAGGCCGACGCGCGCCGCCTCGGTCACCCGGTCATGGCTGAACCGGTACCGGGCGTCGCGGCTGATCGCGTTGGCGATCCGTCTGCCGCCACTGTCGACCGCCTCGAGCAGGCGAAGCTCGAGGCACGCCCATAGCGCCTTGGCCACCACATCGGGCGACCGCCCGGCCGCCGCCGTAGCGTCGTTCAGGTCGAATTCGCCACCGAAGCAGGACAGCGAACTCAACACCGACCGATCCTGCGGACTCAGCTGGCCGAGGTAGCGGCCGAGAAACTCCGCGGCCGTCGCGGTGACCTCGAGCGATGCCAGGACGCGCAGGTCCCAACCGGGGCGCCCGCCCGGCCCCACCGGGAGCAGCGCCCCTTCGCGTTGCGCGCGGTACAACAGCTGACGGACCTGCAGTGGGTTGCCGCCGGTGCGATGGTGGAACTCGGCGGCCACGTCGGCCAGCTCCACGCTCTGACCGCACACGTCGGCCAGCAGCTCCTCGACGTGTTCGGGGGCCAGCGGTTGCAGTTCGATGGTGCTGAGGTTCTCCGATTTGATGCCCCCGGCGGCCGGGTCGAACTCACCCGCGCGGTGGCCGCCGACCACCAGGACATTGCGAAGCGACACGGTCAACAATTCGGACAACAGCAACAGCGTGTCCCGGTCGGCCCACTGCAGGTCATCGATCGCCAGTACCACCGGACGGTAGGACGCGGTGGTCGACACCAGCAGGATGGCGGCGCGGTGCAGACGATGGCGAGCATCTGCCGCATCGAGGCCGGCATCGGTCGAGGACTCGCCCAGCACCGGCGCCAGTTCAGGTACGAGTGGCGACAGGACGCCCGCAAACCCCGCCATCTCGCTGACGAGTTCGGCACGCCAACGATCACGCTCGGCCGGGCCGGTGGCCTCCATGGTGCGGACGACCGAGCTCAGTGCGTCGGCCAAGGCCGAGTACGGAGCCGGCCCGCCGTCTCGACACCTCCCGTAGGCGAATACGCAATTGCGACGGGCGATCTCGACGCCGAACGCCTGAATGAGCGTCGACTTTCCCACTCCGGGGACCCCGCTGAGTAGGACGCACCCTCCGCTGACCCGTTCGGCCGTCGCCACCGCGTTCCGGAGCTCCCTGAGCTCCTGCCGTCGGTCGGCGACACGGCCGTCGAGGTCCAGTAGCGGAGTCGTCACGGCCCGAGGCGCTCCGTGGTGGGCGCCGTCCGTCGGATGGCGCTGCAAGGGGATCGCGAGTCGGAGCGCATGTGCATGGCGGCTCCCCTCCACGGGAATCTCCACCCACCGGAGTGACGGTCCCCCCGCTGCGGGACTGTGCAGATCCGTTCGGCGGGTAGTGCACAGCAGCATAGCCCAATACCAGGCGCTATCCGAGGTCTGGAGCCCGGCTGAGGGGTCGCCGCACAGCCGATGGGGTGACGTCCGGCTAGGCGAAGGTCGGCTTGAAGGCGTCCGCGGGTTGGGCCAGCGCCAGCGCCGAGCTGGTGCCGATGGGTCCGTGCCGATCGAACAGCGTCGCGGCGCCGGTGGCGACTCCGGCCGTGCCGTAGTGGCTCTGGGCGGCCAGCCCGAGAAACTCGCCGTCCGGCAATCGGCTTGCGGTGACGGTGTAGTCGGCGTTGATGTAGCGCAATCCGCCGGTGCCCCAGTGGGTGAGGGAACTGGTGATGTCGCCGACGAACGCCAGGCGGGTGAATGGTGTGAGCGGGTGCCCATCCACCATCGGGCGAAAGAGCCGGGCCCAGGCGAACTTCTGGGAGTGGGTCTGCTCCCACTCGCCGGCGGCGATTCCCGGACTGCCTTGCAACGTCGCCCCGTATCCCCAGATGTGGAACGGCATCTCGTCGGGAAAGCCGTCCGTCGACGCCGGAAGCGGCGGCATTTGCGCGGGCGACGACCACACCTGGCCTTCGGGATGCTCACCGCGGCGCAGGAACAGCGCGCTGGCCCGCGCGACGACCGTGTCACGCTGAATCAATGTGGCGTCGACCAGCTTGATGCGCCGGCCTTCCCGCTGCACCGAGGTCCGGATCTGCACCGGCACCAGCATCGCCGGGCGTAACAGGTCGACCGTGAATCGGGCGGGCTGCAGGTCCGGATCGATGCCGGATTGCTCTATGCCCCAACCCAACAGGCCGCCGACGATCTGGCCGCCCATGGCCGCGCCCCACGGGCCTTGCGTCAGCTGGCCCGGAACATAGGAGTCGCCGTCGACAGTGAAGAACGCCTCGGGCATGATGGCGGAATCCTCGATCGTCACCGCTATCACGATAGGACACGCCGATAGTAAGGACCGGGCATGCCTGAAGTGATCGAAATCCCGCGTGGCCACAACCCGTTCCCGGTGACCGGCGTCTCCCGCGGCCGCGACGGCATCCCGCGCTATGACGAGCTGCCCGCCACGCTGCTGGACATGCTCGCCGCACAGGTCGACGCTCGTCCGGACGCCGAAGCGCTGGTCGAGCTGGGTGCGGGACGGCTGACATACCGCCAGCTCTGGGACCGCGCGGCGCGAGTCGCCGGCGGGCTGCGCGCGGGCGGCCTGCAGCAAGGCGATCGCGTCGCGGTGCGCTACCCTGCCGGAATCGACTGGGCGCTGGCGTTCTGGGGCACCGTGATGGCCGGTGGCGTTGTGGTGGCGGTCAATACGCGGTCGGCGCAACCGGAAGTCGAGTTCGTCCTGGCCGACTCCGGCGCGGGGGTGGATCTGGCGCCGGACGCCGCGCTGCCCGACGGGCAGCCCTACGTCACCGAGCATCTCGGCCTCGCCGACACGGCCGCCCTGTTCTACACGTCGGGCACCACCGGCCACCCCAAGGGCGTGCCGACCACGCACGAGGCGTTCCTGACCAACACCGAGAACGCGATCCGCTGCCTGCAACAGCCGCGGGACCTCGGCGAGGCGATGCGCACGCTCATCTCGGTTCCGCTGTTCCACGTGACGGGTTGCAACAGCCAGCTGCTGGCGGCGGCGCGACTGGGGGGAGCATCGGTGATCATGCCCACGCTCAACCTGGACGCGCTGCTCAACGCGCTGACCGCCGAGCGTGTTTCGGTCATGGTCACCGTCCCGGCAATCTACTCATTGTTGTTGCGGCACAGCGGTTTTGCCGCGCTCGATGTGTCGAACGTACGGTGGGTGGGCTACGGCGGCGCACCGATCGCACCTTCGCTGGTGCGGTCGGTGAAGGACGCGTTCGGCCATGCCACGGTGTTCAACGGCTATGGCATGACGGAGACGGCATCGCTGATGACGGTGCTGCCCGATGGTGAGGCCGTCGAGCACGCCGACTCCGTCGGTTACGCGGTCCCGTCGGTGGACCTGGGGGTGATCCCGTTCGGGGACGACCCGACCGAGGGCGAATTGGTGGCCCGGGGCGCCAATGTGACCACCGGCTACTGGAATCGGCCCGAGGCCAGCGCCGCGACCTTCGCGGACGGTTGGCTGCACACCGGCGATGTGGTGCGCGTCGACGAGGCGGGCCGGGTGCACATCGTCGACCGGCTCAAGGACATCATCAACCGCGGGGGCGAGAACGTCTCCAGCGTCGAGGTGGAGGCCGTGCTGCTGGCGGCGCCCCATGTGGCCGACGCCTGTGTGCTCGGGGTTGCCGACGACGTCATGGGCGAGAAGGTGGGGGCGGTCCTGTTCGGCGGCGGCGACGAGATCGACGTGCCGGCGGTGCTCGACTACTGCCGCGGCCGGCTGGCCGATTTCAAAGTGCCGCAATATGTCACGGTGGTCGGCAGCGCGCTGCCGCGCAATGCGGGCGGCAAACTGATCAAGGCCAGACTCCGCGAGCAGGTACGGTGGGGAGAGCCGCTTCGATGAGTACGAGCCTGCTGGTCGCCAACCGCGGCGAGATTGCCCTGAGAATCATCCGCACCGCAATCGAATTGGGCATCCGCACCGTCGCGGTCTACGCCGAAGATGATGCGGAGAGCCCGCATGTGCACGCGGCCGACGAGGCGATCGGCCTGCCCGGCGCCGGCCCGCGAGCCTACCTCGACCAGTCCGCCGTCCTGGCGGCGGCCAAAAGCTCCGGCGCGAACATGATCCACCCCGGTTACGGATTCCTCAGCGAGAACGCCGAATTCGCCCGCGCCTGCACGGCGGACGGCTATACGTTCGTGGGTCCCGACGCCTCGGTGCTCGAGCTGCTCGGCAACAAGACCTCGGCGCGCGGCGCCGCGATCGCCGCCGGGGTCCCGGTGCTGCCGGCGACCGAGGGGCCCAGCAGCGTCGAGGACATCAAGGCGTTCTTCGCCGAGCGGGCCGGCGGCATCATGATCAAGGCCCTCGCCGGGGGCGGAGGGCGCGGAATGCGCAAGGTGCACAGCGCCGATCGGATCGACGACGCCTACCAGCGCTGCGCCGCCGAAGCGCGGCTGGGCTTCGGCGATCCCGGGTTGTTCGCCGAGGCGCTGCTCACCGACGCCCGCCACATCGAGGTGCAGGTCGTCGCCGCGCCGGCCGGTCACCAGACGCACGCGCACGCGGTCGGGGACCGCGACTGCAGCATCCAGCGGCGTTACCAGAAGCTGGTGGAAATCGGTCCCGCTCAAGGCCTTTCGGCTGATCTGCGCCGAGCCCTGCACCAGGCGGCGGTGCGGCTCTGCGCCCGCGTGGGCCTGCGCGGACTGGCCACCGTCGAATTCCTGGTCACCGGCGAGGAGTTCGTCTTCCTCGAGGTCAACCCGCGCATCCAGGTCGAGCACACCGTCACCGAGGAAACCACCGGGCTCGACCTGGTGGCCGTCCAGCTGGCGATCGCCGGCGGCGCATCCATCTATCAGCTGGGGCTGCCATCCGGAATCGCTTCCGACGGAACCGAAGTCATCGGCGAGCCGGCCGCACGCCGCGGAATCGCGATCCAGCTCAGGGTCAACACCGAGACCTTCGGACCTGACCTCGCCGTCGTACCCTCGGCCGGCACCCTTGCGGTGTTCTCCCCGCCCACCGGTCCGGGCGTGCGCGTCGACACGTACGGCCGGGCCGGACTGGCGATCAGCCCGCAGTACGACTCGCTGCTTGCCAAGCTCATCGTGGGCGTGCACGGCACGTCCTGGCGGGCGGCGGTGCGCAAGGCCCGCACCGCCCTGGCCGAGTTCGGCATCGAGGGCGTCCACACCAACCTCGGATTCCTGCGCGAGCTGCTCACCGACGATCGGATCGAGTCCGGTTGGGTGAGCACCGGTTTCGTCGATGAAAAGCTGCCCGAATTGGCCCAAGCCGCGCTATCTCACCAGCAAGAACCCCCGGCGGCCGCGATCGAGCTGTATCCCGGCGAGGACGTGCTGCGCGCGCAGTTGGCCGGCACCGTGGTCGAGGTGGCGCCCGAGGGAGCCGAATACGCCGCGGGCGGCCAGCTGGTCGTGCTGGAGGCGATGAAGATGCAGCACGTGCTCGTCGCGCCGGACGCGCTGCGGACCGTCCGCGTCCTGGTGCGGCCCGGGCAGGTGGTCGGGACCGGAGACCCACTGCTGGTCTTCACCCGCACGAGGGCCACCGGGGATGGCGAGTCCGTCTCGGCTGCAATGGATCTCGACCGACCGCGCGCCGATCTCGACGAGGTGATGCACCGGCGTTTCCTGACCCTGGATGAGGGCCGTCAAGCCGCGGTTGCCAAACGACACGAGCGGGGTCGCCGCACCGCGCGGGAGAACATCGCCGACCTCGTCGATCCCGACAGCTTCGTCGAATACGGTGCGCTGGCCATCGCGGCGCAACGCAGCCGTCGCTCGGAGGAGGACCTGATCGCCAACACCCCGGCCGACGGCCTGGTCGCCGGTCTGGCCACCATCGGCGCGGACCGGTTCGGCCGAGCCGCGGCGCGGGCCGTCGTGGTGTCCTACGACTACACCGTGCTGGCCGGCACGCAGGGCATGCGCAACCACGCCAAGACCGACCGGGTGTTCGACCTCGCCGCACGAAAGTGGTTGCCCGTGGTGCTGTTCGCCGAGGGCGGTGGGGGCCGGCCGGGGGACACCGACGTCGGCGGCGCCGCCGGGCTGGACGTCCCGACCTTCCGGATGTTGGCGGCATTGAGTGGGCAGGTGCCGTTGGTGTCGGTCGTCTCGGGCCGGTGCTTCGCCGGCAACGCCGCGCTGGCCGGGGTGTGCGACGTGATCATTGCGACGCCGGACGCCAACATCGGGATGGGCGGACCGGCGATGATCGAGGGCGGCGGGCTCGGTGCGTACCCGCCCGAGGCGATCGGCCCGATCGGTGTGCAGCGCCGCAACGGCGTGGTCGGCCTGGTCGCCCGGGATGAAGCACATGCGGTCGCACTGGCCAAGCAATACCTGTCGTACTTTCAGGGCGCCGTGAGCGACTGGGCGGCGCCGGATCCGCGGCTGGCCCGGCATGTGGTGCCGCAGAACCGATTACGCGCCTACGATGTGCGCCGGGCCATCGAGGCCATAGTCGACATCGGCTCGGTGCTGGAACTGCGGCCCGACTACGGCGTGGGCATCGTCACCGCGCTGGTGCGCGTCGAGGGAGTGCCGTACGGGCTGATCGCCAACAGCACCCATCACCTCGGTGGCGCGATCGACGCCGAGGCGGCCGACAAGGCCGGTGACTTCCTCGCCATGTGCGAATCGTTCGGGCTGCCGGTGATCTCGCTGTGCGACACGCCGGGGTTCATGGTCGGGCCCGAGGCGGAGAAGGAAGCGGCGGTTCGCCGGTTCGGTCGGATGTTCGTGCTGGGCGCCCGGTTGACGGTCCCGCTGGGAATGATCATCCTGCGCAAGGGTTATGGGCTTGGCGCGATGGCGATGGCCGGCGGTTCGTTCCGCGCGCCGCAATTCACCATCGCCTGGCCGACCGGAGAGATCGGCGGCATGGGCCTGGAGGGCGCCGTGCGGCTCGGTTTCAGCAAGGAATTGGCCGCTGTCGACGATCCGGCCGAGCGGCAAAGCCTGTTCGACCGCCTGGTGGCCGCGGCCTACGAGCACGGCAAGGCGCTGCGCTCGGCCACAACCTTCGAACTGGACGACGTCATAGACCCAGCAGCCTCCCGGGCCTGGATCACCAGGCTCGCGGGAGGCTGACGGGTCGAATGATCAGGCGTGGCCGGAGCCGCAGCCGACGCCGGGCAGACAGCCGGTGCCGCCGGGGATGCCACCCGGGCCCGCGTTCTGCCCGCCGGAGCCGCAGCCGACGCCGGGCACGCAGCCCTGGCCGCCCGGACCGCCGCCGGGGCCGTTGAACTGGCCGCCGGAGCCGCAGTTCCCGTTCGCGTCGCAGCCGCCGCCGCCCGGGTCGTCCTTGAAGGTGACGTGGGTCGGGGCGGGGAAGTGGGCGGCCGGTCCGGCGGCATAGACATCAGCCGCGGCCACCGGCGCAGCGGCGATGGCCGCAGCGACAGCCCCGCCGACAACCAGCGGTTTCATGAATGTCAATTTCGATAACATGCGCGTGGCATACCACCTCAACATGTGTCCAAAACGTCGCGAATAAAATTCGACGGCAACCACAATCTCCGCGTCCAGACGGCGGCTCTCACCGCGACGGAAGGCCTGACAACATGACCTCACAAGACCTGACCGGCCGCACCGCGATCATCACCGGCGCGTCGCGCGGAATCGGCCTTGCCACCGCCCAGCAGCTGGCGGCCGCGGGGGCCAATGTGGTGCTGACCGCGCGCAAGCAGGAGGCCGCCGACGAGGCCGCCGCCCAGGTGGGCAAGCAGGCCCTCGGGGTGGGGGCCCACGCGGTCGACGAGGACGCGGCGCGCCGCTGCGTCGAGCTCACGCTGGAGCGTTTCGGCAGCGTCGACATCTTGGTCAACAACGCCGGAACCAACCCGGCCTATGGTCCGCTGATCGACCAGGACCATGCCCGCTTCACCAAGATCTTCGACGTCAACCTGTGGGCCCCGCTGCTGTGGACCTCGCTCGTCGTCAAGTCCTGGATGGGTGAACACGGCGGGTCCATCGTCAACACGGCCTCCATCGGCGGCATGCACCAATCGCCGGCGATGGGCCTGTACAACGCCACCAAGGCCGCGCTGATCCACGCCACCAAGCAACTGGCGCTCGAGCTTTCGCCGCGCGTGCGGGTCAACGCGATATGCCCGGGTGTGGTACGCACCCGGCTGGCCGAGGCGCTGTGGAAGGACCACGAGGACCCGCTGGCGTCGTCGATCGCGCTCGGACGCATCGGGGAGCCGATCGACGTGGCCGCGGCCGTCGCTTTCCTGGTGTCCGACGCGGCGAGCTGGATCACCGGCGAGACCATGGTGATCGACGGCGGCATGTTGCTGGGCGCCGCACAGGGATTCCGGTCCGCACCCGGCGACGGGCAATGACCACCGTCGATGCGGCCGACCTGAGCTGCACGGCGGCATCGGTATGACCTTCGAATATCCGGCACACCTGTAACTCAAGCGGGCCAAGAGCGACCAGCTGGCATTCGGCACCGCCTACCGTCACCGCGCCCGGCTGGCCGAATTGGCGGACCTGCCGGCGTTTTGAGGTCCGGCACCGCCACGCTTGAGCTCGCGATGATTTTTATGCGTGCGCTGGCGAAAGCCGGCCCGCCGCGCAGGAATTTGCTACGAGGTTCGCGCCTCGACCCCCGGCCGACGATAAAGTTTGCCGACCAAGCAGGTGGGAGTGGCGCGAATGCGGGTGTTGCTGTCGGCGTACGACTCGCGCGGCGGCGTCGAACCGTTCGCCGCGCTCGCGGTGCAGCTGCGGGCGCTCGGCGTCGACGCGCGGGTGAGCGCGCCGCCCGACGCCGAATTCGTTGAGCTGCTGGCCCGTGTCGGCGTGCCGCTGCTGCCGTTCGGCGACTCGCTGCGCGCGATGAAGACCGGGGCGATGCCGTCGGAGGCGGACCTGCGCCGGCACCTGAACGGGCTGATCGCCGCGCAATTCGACACCGTGGCCGCCGCGGCACAGGACTGCGATGCGCTGGTGGTGGCCGGCTTCCCGCCGGCCGCCGCGGCGGCCCGATCGGTGAGCGAGAAGCTGGGGATCCGCTACCTCTACGTCAGCTACCAGCCCACCATCTTGCCGTCGCCGCACCACCCGCCGCCGACCTACGCCAACGCGCCGTTGCCGCCCGGCATGATCGACAACCGGATGTTGTGGCAACTCGACGGGCGGCACCTGCAGGAATCGTTCGGCGCGACGCTCAACGGTCACCGGGCGGCACTCGGGCTGCCGCCGCTGGACAATCTGCGCGACTACGCGCTGACCGACTGCCCGTGGCTGGCGACCGATCCGATCCTGGACCCGTGGCAGCCCGGCGACCTCGACGTGGTCCAAACCGGCGCCTGGCTGCTGCGCGACGAACGGCCGCTGCCGGCCGAATTGGCCGAATTCCTCGACGCCGGCGCACCGCCCGTCTATGTGGGCTTCGGCAGCATGCCGATGCGCGCCTCGCAAGACGTCGCGGAGACGGCCATCGAGGCGGTCCGCGGCCAGGGGCGCCGGGCCGTGGTCTCGCGCGGCTGGGCCGGCCTTGCCCCCATCGACGACCGAGACGACTGCTTCACCGTCGGCGAGGTCAACCACCAGGCGCTGTTCGGCCGGGTCGCCGCCGTGGTGCACCACGGCGGGGCGGGCACCACGACGACGGCCGCCTTAGCCGGCGCGCCGCAGGTGGTGGTGCCCCAGGGGGCCGACCAACCCTACTGGGCGAGGCGGGTACGCGACCTTGGCATCGGCGCCGCCCACGACGGTCCCAGCCCGACCATTGAGTCGCTGTCGACCGCGCTCAAGGCTGTGCTGACCGACCCGACCCGCGCCCGGGCGAGATCCGTGGCCGCCACGATCCGCACCGACGGCGCCGCGGTGGCCGCGACGCTGCTGATGACCGCGCTAACGCGGTAACGCCGACGCGAACAACTCGGTCATCGCGTCCCAATGCCGCTCGGCCGCGGCGGCGTCGTAGGGTCCGTTGTCCGGGACCGCGAATCCGTGGCCGGCCGCATACCACTCGATGGTGTGCTCGACGCCGGCCGCCGTCAGCGCCTTGTCCAGCTGTTCGGCGTGATCGGCGGTGAATGACGCGTCGTTCTCGGCGCCACCCACGTACACCGTGGCGTTCATCTTGTCGGCCAGCAGGTGCGGGCTGTCCTCGTTGTCGGTCACCAGGCCGCCGCCGTGGAAGGACGCCGCCGCGGCCACCCGGTCGGGCACCCGACCGGCCACCATGAGCGACGTCCGACCGCCCATGCAGTAGCCGCACACCCCGAATCGCTCGCCGATCACCTCGGGGCGGGCAGCCAGGTAGTCGAAGAACGCGCCGGCGTCGGCGGCCATCCGGTCCGGGGTGACGCTGCCGATCATCGAGAACAGCCGGGCGCGTTCATTGTTGTCGCTGAAGACGGTCGCCATGTCGAACGGCGCCCAGTCCGGTGTTCGGTAGTAGACGTCCGGCAGCAGCACGGCGTAACCGAACCCGGCCAGCTTGGCGGCCATCTGCTGGAATGTGTCGCGCACGCCGCCGGCGTCGGGATACATGACCACTCCGGTCCACGGGACTTGCGATTCGGGACCGTCGGGGGTGAACAGGTGCACCGTGCAGGTGCCATCGGGTGTGGTGACGACGTCGATGATGTTCGGCATGGCACCCGTTCTACTCCGCGCCGCGAAACCGAATACATCCGCGTCGACCCGCCGCGCCCGGCTTCGCCGCGCTCGCGATCGCCGCTATTCTGACGGCGTGCCGATCCCGACGCCCTACGAGGACCTGCTCCGCCGGGTGCTCGAGCAGGGAACGGCCAAATCCGACCGCACCGGGACCGGGACCCGCAGCCTGTTCGGTCAGCAACTGCGCTACGACCTGGCGGCCGGCTTCCCGCTGCTCACCACCAAGAAGGTGCACCTCAAGTCGGTGGTCTACGAATTGCTGTGGTTCCTGCGCGGCGATTCCAACGTCGCCTGGCTGCACCAGCACGGTGTCACCATCTGGGACGAATGGGCAAGTGACACAGGCGATCTCGGACCGATCTACGGTGTGCAGTGGCGGTCCTGGCCGACGCCGTCGGGCGAGCACGTCGATCAGATCAGCGCCGCGCTGGAGCTGCTGCGCACCGATCCCGACTCGCGGCGCATCATCGTGTCCGCCTGGAACGTCGGTGAAATCCCGCAGATGGCGCTGCCGCCGTGTCACGCGTTCTTCCAGTTCTACGTGGCCGACGGGCGGTTGAGCTGCCAGCTCTACCAGCGCAGCGCCGACCTGTTCCTGGGTGTCCCGTTCAACATCGCCAGCTATGCGCTGCTGACGCACATGATGGCGGCCCAGGCGGGTCTCTCGGTCGGCGAGTTCGTGTGGACGGGTGGGGACTGCCACATCTACGAGAACCATGTCGAACAGGTGCGGTTGCAGCTGAGCCGCGAGCCCCGGCCATACCCGCAACTCGTTCTGGGTACCAGGGATTCGATTTTCGATTACACCTACGACGACGTCGTCGTCCAGAACTACGACCCACACCCGGCGATCAAAGCCCCAGTCGCAGTATGAGCCGCGCCGGCGACGATGCGGAGCGAAGCGATGAGGAGGAGCGGCGCACCTCCACGGTGGGTCTGGTGTGGGCTCAGTCGACCTCCGGCGTCATCGGGCGCGGCGGCGGCATCCCCTGGAACGTGCCGGAGGACCTTTCCCGGTTCAAAGAGGTGACCATGGGCCACCCGGTGATCATGGGCCGGCGGACCTGGGAGTCGTTACCGGCGAAGGTGCGCCCCCTGCCGGGCCGGCGCAATGTCGTCCTGTCCCGCGACGCCCGCTTCGTCGCGGAGGGGGCGCGGGTGGCCGGGACCCTGGAGGAGGCCCTCGCCCACGGCGACGGCGGGCCCGAGACGTGGGTCATCGGCGGAGAACAGATTTATTTGCTGGCGCTGCCGTACGCCACCCGCTGCGAGATCACCGAGATCGAGATCGATCTGCGCCGCGACGACGACGATGCGCTGGCCCCGACGCTGGACGACGCCTGGGTGGGGGAAACGGGGGAGTGGCTGGCCAGCCGCTCGGGGCTGCGGTACCGCTTCCACAGCTACCGCCGGGCAGCCGCGCACCCGCTGGCGCCCACGCCCTGACCTGACATACTCGGACGCGGGGGTCGGTCGCACAGGGTGAACCCGGCGTTTGGAGTGAAGGGGGAATTGGCAGTGAAAACCGAACCCGTGAAGACGTTCTCTCGAAAATTCATGGGCTACGACGCGGCCGCGGTCGATGCGCACATCGAGATGCTGACCACCAAGCAGCAGCTGCTGCTTGACGACGTCGAGAGCCTACGGGCCAGGCTGCAGGAATCCGGCGACCAGACGGCCGCGCTGCGCAAGGAAGTTGCCGTGCTGACCGACACCTCGCCGTCGCCGCACGCCGTGCAGCAGCGGATGGCGAAAATGCTGAGCCGCGCTGTCGACGAGGTGGCCGAGATGCAGGCCGAGGCGCGCGCCGAGGCGGATGCGCTGATCGCGGCGGCCGAGGCCGAGGCCGAAGCCGCGGAGCGAAAGCGCGACGAGGTGCTCGCCGACATGGCCGCCCAGCAAAAGGCCCTGGAAGCCGAGTACCAGGAGACCAAGGAAAAGCTCGAGGCCGAACTGGCCAGCCTGCGGGCCGACGCCCAGCAGGCGCGTGAGCAGCTGCTCGCCGAGGCCAAGGAGCGCGCCGACCGGGACCGTGAGGAGGCCCGGCGTGCGGTGGAAGAGGCGAGCCGGCAGCGAATCAAGATTCTCGAGCAGCTGATGGGCGTCTACCGCGATCTGGGGGCGGTTCCGGCCGCTCTCGAATCGGCGTACGAGCAACAAGGCAAACCGGCAAAGGAACCGGTCGGCGCCAGCTGACCTCGCGTCATCGCCGAAGACTGTCCTAGCGGGCAGGTATTCTCGGCGCGTGTCGACCCGCAGGCTATCGCCCGCCCAAGCGCGGCGGATAGCCGTTGCGGCCCAAGGTTTTAACGGCCCAAGGCCCGGTGGTGAGGTCAGCCGGGCGCACCTGAACCGGCTGATCTCCAAAATCCAAGTGCTGCAACTGGATTCGGTCTCGGTGGCGGTGCGGGCACACTACGCTCCGGTGTTCAGCCGGCTCGGCCCCTACGACCGCGCCGTGCTCGACCGCGCCGCCTGGGGCCCGCGGTCGTCGCGGCTGCTGGTGGAATACTGGGCGCACGAGGCCGCGCTGATGGCCGTTGAGGACTGGCCGCTGCTGCGCTGGCGGATGCGCCAGTACCGGCACGGCCGGTGGGGCACCCACATCGTCAAGGCCAACCCGCGGCTGGCCGACGAGATCGTCGCCGCCGTCGCCGAGCTCGGGCCCAGCACCGCGGGGCAGATCGAAGCGCATCTGGCTGCCGAGCCGCGACCGGGTGCACGGCACCCGAAAAAGGTGTGGTGGACCCGCAGCGACACCAAGTGGGTGGCCGAGGCGCTGTTTTCCGCCGGGGTGCTCACCACCGCCACCCGGGTGGGCTTCGCCCGACAGTACGACCTGGTGGAGCGGGTGCTGCCGGCCGCCGTGCTGGCCCGCGAGGTCGACGACGACGAGGCGATCCGCGAACTCACGCTGCGGGCCGCCACCGCGCTGGGCGTAGGCACCGAGGCGGACATCCGCGACTACTTTCGGCTGTCGGCCGCCCAGGTGAAGCCGGCGATCGCCGCGTTGGTGGCCGCAGGCGACATCGAGCCGGTCGACGTCGACGGCTGGCCCGCACCGGCGTACCTGCGCGCGGGCCGCGCGGTGCCCCGCGCCGACCGCGGCACCGCGCTGCTGTGCCCGTTCGACCCGCTCATCTTCTTTCGCCCGCGCGTCGAGCGACTGTTCGAATTCCATTACCGCATAGAGATTTACACCCCGGCCGCCAAGCGGCAGTACGGCTACTACGTGTGGCCGCTGCTGATGGACGGGCGGCTGGTGGCGCGGGTCGACCTCAAGGCCGACCGGGCCGCCAACTCGCTGCGTGTCCTGGGCGCCTTCGGCGAGCCCGATGCGCCGAAGGCCCGCGTCGCCGCCGCACTGGCCGGTGAACTTGGGTCGATGGCGTCTTGGTTGGGGCTGGGCGGATTCAGCGTCGCAGCGCGCGGTGATCTGTCCGGCGAGCTGCGTGCGGCGGCCAAGCGGGTCAGCTGATGACGGCGCCGACGTCCAAGGAGCTCGAGGCCACGCTGTGGAAGGCGGCCGAGAAGCTGCGCGGCTCCCTGTCGGCCGGTCAGTACAAGGACGTGATCCTGGGGCTGGTGTTCCTCAAACACGTCTCCGAATCACACTGGAAAGTGTTGGCGGACAACGTAACATCCGCGCACCTGGGCCGGCTGGCCGACGAGGCCATGGACGCCGTGATGGCGGCGAACCCGGCGCTAGCCGGGACGCTGCCCCGGCTGTACGAAAACCTCGACCGGCGCCGCCTCGCCGAGCTGTTGACCGTGCTCGACCAAGCGCGCTTCGGCGATGCCGGCGGGCGGCCCGGGGACCTGATGGGCGAGGTGTACGAGTATTTCCTGCGCAAGTTCGCCCGCTCGGAGGGGCGGCGGGGCGGCGAGTTCTTCACCCCGGCCAGCGTGGTGCGGCTGCTCGTCGAGGTGCTCGAACCGGCCGGCGGCCGGGTCTATGACCCGTGCTGCGGTTCGGGCGGGATGTTCGTGCAGACCGAACACTTCATCGCCGAGCGCGACGGCGACCCCACCGACGTCGCCGTCTACGGACAGGAGAGTGTCGAGCAGACCTGGCGGATGGCGAAGATGAACCTCGCCGTGCGCGGCATCGACAACTCTGGCCTGGGCGCGCGGTGCGCCGACACGTTCGTCATCGACCAGCACGCGGAGCTGCAGATGGACTATGTGCTGGCCAACCCGCCCTTCAACATCAAGGATTGGGCCCGCGACGAGGACGACCCGCGCTGGCGATTCGGCGTGCCGCACGCGACCAACGCCAATTACGCGTGGATTCAACACATTCTGTCCAAACTGGCCCCGGGCGGCAAGGCCGGCGTGGTGATGGCCAACGGTTCGATGTCGTCGAACGCGTTGGGCGAGGGCAGCATCCGGGCCAGGATCGTCGATGCGGACCTGGTGTCGTGCGTGGTCGCGCTGCCCGCACAGCTGTTTCGCAGCACCGCGATACCGGTGTGTCTGTGGTTCTTCGCCATGGACAAGGCGCACCGATCGGGGCAGGTGCTGTTCATCGACGCGCGCGGCCTGGGCTACCTGGTGGATCGCACCGAGCGCGCATTGACCCGCGAGGAGATCGCCCGGATCGCCCACACCTACCACGCGTGGTCGGGCGCGGCGTCGGCCCTCGGCAAAGGCCTTACCTACCAAGATGTTCCGGGCTTTTGTCGGTCCGTTCCGCTGGACGACATCAAGGCCGCGGGCTACCCGCTGACGCCCGGACGCTACGTGGACCCACCGGCCGCGCCGGACGACGGTGAGCCGGTCGGGGACAAGATCGCGCGGTTGGCCAATGACCTGCTGGCCGCGCTGGACGAATCGAGCCGCGCGGAAACGTTGGTGCGCCGGCAGGTGGAGCGGCTGCGGTGAAGACCGTGCTGGGCGAGCACCTCGACTTCAGCACCGGAAGCAGCGCACCGCGGCGGACGCCCGACGGGCGCGTCCCCGTCTACGGCGCCAACGGGGCGATCGGTTACGCCACCGAACACAATTTCACCGGGCCGCTGATCGTCCTCGGCCGCGTCGGGTCCTACTGCGGCAGCCTGCGCTATTGCGACGCCGATGTCTGGGTCACCGAGAACGCGCTGGTGTGCCGCGCCAAGGACCCGCGCGAGACCCGGTACTGGTATTACGCCCTGCAGACCTGTCGGCTGGCCGATCACCGATCCGGGTCCGGGCAAGCCCTGCTCAACCAGCGGGTCCTCAACGACGTTTCGGTGCGGACCGTCGCGGCGCGGCAACGGCGGCGGATCGCCGAACTGCTCGGTGCCCTCGACGACAAGATCGCCGCCAACGACCGGGTGATCGAGGCGTCCGAACGCCTGATGGTCGCCCTCGCCGAATCGGCGCCGGGTCGCGCGCCGCTGTCGTGCCTGGCCACCCGCTCGACGGCGACCCGCAACGTCAGCGAGTTCGCCGATCGCCTCGCCCACTTCAGCCTGCCGGCGTTCGACGACGGGGCGAAACCCCGCCTGGTCGGCGCCGGGGCGGTGCGCAGCGCCAAGTTGCTGCTGACCGCGCCGTGCGTCCTGTTTGCCAAGCTGAACCCGCGGATCCCGCGGATCTGGAATGTGGTCAGCCTACCGCCGGAAATGGCGCTGGCCAGCACGGAGTTCGTCGTGCTGCGCCCAACGGGCATCGATTCCTCGGCGCTGTGGTCGGCGCTGCGGCAACCGGATGTCGCACGGCGGCTGCAGCAACGGGTCGCCGGAACATCGGGCAGCCACCAGCGAATCCGGCCCCGTGACCTGCTGGACGTACGGGTGCCCGACGTGCGCAGGTTGAGCCCGGCGGTGTTGCGCACCATCACCGGCCTGGGTGCGCTGGGCCATGCGCGCCGCGCCGAAAGCGCGCGGTTGTCGGAATTCCGCGATGCGCTGCTGCCCGGGCTGGTCTGCGGCGAGGTGCGGGTCAGCGACGCCGCGCCGCCGGGCTCAGGCTGACTGCCCGGCTCAGTCTGACTGCCCGGCTTCTCCTCGCGCCACTCCGTGGCGCGCATCGTCGCCGGGCTCAGGCTGATTGCCCGGCTTCTCCTCGCGCCACTCCGTGGCGCGCATCGTCGTCGGGCTAAGGTGAGCGCCGTGGCCGAGATCGCGCCGCTGCGCGTGCAACTGATCGCCAAGACCGACTTCTTGGCGCCCCCGGACGTGCCCTGGGACACCGACGCCGAGGGCGGCCCCGCGCTGGTCGAGTTCGCCGGCCGGGCCTGCTACCAGAGCTGGTCGAAACCCAACCCCAGGACCGCGACCAACGCCGGCTACATCAAGCACATCATCGACGTCGGGCACTTTTCGGTGCTCGAACACGCCAGCGTGTCGTTCTACATCACCGGCATCTCGCGATCGTGCACCCACGAGCTGATCCGGCACCGGCACTTCTCCTATTCGCAGCTGTCGCAGCGCTACGTCCCCAAGAAGGAGTCGCACGTCGTCGTGCCGCCGGGCATGGAGGACGACCCGGAACTGCAGCAGATCCTCGCCGCGGCCGCCGACGCCAGCCGCGCCGCCTACACCGAGTTGCTGGCCAAACTGGAAGCGAAATTCGCCGACCAACCGAATGCGGTGCTGCGCCGCAAGCAGGCCCGCCAGGCTGCCCGCGCCGTGCTGCCCAACGCGACCGAAACCCGCATCGTCGTGACCGGTAACTACCGCGCGTGGCGGCACTTCATCGCCATGCGCGCCAGCGAGCACGCCGACGTCGAAATCCGGCGGCTCGCCATCGAGTGCCTGCGCCGGCTGGCGGGAGTGGCACCCGCGGTGTTCGCCGACTTCGAGATATCCACCCTGGCCGACGGCACCGAGGTCGCGACCAGCCCGCTGGCCACCGAAGCCTGACGCGCGACGCGCGGCACCGCGCGTCTACGTGGATGCAAAATGCCTTGCCGCCGCCAGGTAACCTGAACACCGTGAGCACGGTCGGATTCGACGCCCCAGCGCGGTTGGGAACCGTGCTGACCGCGATGGTCACACCGTTTCGTCCGGACGGCTCCCTGGACACCGCGACCGCCGCGCAGCTGGCCAATCATCTGATCGACGCCGGCTGTGACGGCCTGGTGGTCTCCGGAACCACCGGCGAGTCCCCGACCACCACCGACGACGAGAAGCGCGAGCTGCTGCGCGTCGTGCTGGAGGCCGTCGGCGACCGGGCCCGCGTCATCGCCGGCGCCGGCACCTATGACACCGCCCACAGCGTCCGGTTGGCCCAGGCCTGCGCGGCCGAGGGCGCCCACGGGCTGCTGGTCGTGACGCCGTACTACTCGAAGCCCCCCCAGAGCGGGCTGATCGCGCACTTCACTGCCGTCGCCGACGCGACCGAGTTGCCGGTGGTGCTCTACGACATCCCGCCACGCTCGGTGATACCGATCCAGCCCGACACCATCCGCGCGCTGGCCGCCCACCCGAACATCGTCGGGATCAAGGACGCGAAGGCCGACCTGCACAGCGGCGGCCAGATCATCGCCGAAACCGGCCTCGCCTACTACTCCGGCGACGACGCGCTGAACCTGCCGTGGCTGGCCATGGGTGCCACCGGATTCATCAGCGTGATTTCGCATGTGGCGGCCGGGCAGCTCCGGGAGATGTTGTCGGCCTTCAACTCCGGGGACGTCGCCACAGCCCGCAAGATCAACGCCACCGTCGCCCCGCTGTGCGACGCGATGGGCCGGCTGGGCGGGGTGACAATGTCCAAGGCGGGCCTGCGCCTGCAGGGCATCGACGTCGGCGATCCGCGGTTGCCGCAAATGCCGGCAACACCACAACAACTCGACGCGTTGGCCGCCGATATGCGTGCGGCCTCGGTGCTGCGGTGACTCGAGGAGTTTCCGAGAAGTGGATGTAGACCTCGCCCCGCCAGGCCCCTTGGCCACAGGAGGGTTGCGGGTCACCGCTCTTGGCGGGATCAGCGAAATCGGCCGCAACATGACGGTTTTCGAGCATCTGGGCCGACTGCTGATCATCGACTGCGGCGTGATGTTCCCCACCCACGACGAGCCCGGCGTCGACCTGATCCTGCCGGACCTGCGCCACATCTCCGACCGGCTCGACGACATCGAGGCGCTGGTGCTTACCCACGCCCACGAGGACCACATCGGCGGAATTCCGTTCCTGCTCAAGCTGCGCCCCGACATCCCGGTGGTCGGTTCGAGATTCACCCTGGCGCTGGTCGCCGCGAAGTGCCGCGAACACCGGCTCAAGCCGGTGTTCGTCGAGGTAGCCGAGGGCCAGAAGAGCAGCCACGGCGTGTTCGAATGCCAATACTTCGCCGTCAATCACTCCATCCCCGACGCGCTGGCGATCGCCGTGCACACCGGCGCGGGAACCGTGCTGCACACCGGTGACATCAAGCTCGACCAGCTGCCCCTGGACGGCCGCCCGACCGACCTGCCCGGTATGTCCCGGCTCGGTGATGCCGGGGTGGACCTGTTCCTTTGCGACTCAACCAATTCCGAGCATCCCGGGGTCGGGCCGTCGGAGAGCGAAGTGGGCCCGACGCTGCACCGGCTGATCCGCGGCGCCGACGGCCGCGTCATCGTGGCGTGCTTCGCCTCCAACGTGGACCGGGTGCAGCAGATCATCGATGCGGCAGTCGCTTTGGGTCGGCGGGTGTCGTTCGTCGGCCGATCCATGGTGCGCAATATGGGCATTGCCCGCGAACTCGGATTCCTGCGGGTGGCGGACTCCGACGTGATCGACATCGGCGCCGCCGAGATGATGCCGGCCGACCGCGTGGTGCTGATCACCACCGGCACCCAGGGCGAACCGATGTCGGCGCTGTCGCGGATGTCGCGCGGGGAGCACCGCAGCATCACGCTGACCGCCGGTGACCTGGTGGTGCTGGCGTCGTCGCTGATCCCGGGCAACGAGGAAGCGGTCTACGGCGTCATCGACGAGCTCGCCAAGATCGGGGCCCGCGTCGTCACCAATGCTCAAGCGCGCGTACACGTTTCGGGCCATGCCTACGCCGGGGAACTGTTGTTCCTGTACAACGGCATTCGGCCGCGCCACGTCATGCCCGTGCACGGGACATGGCGCATGCTGCGCGCCAACGCCAAACTGGCGGCGCGCACCGGCGTGCCGGAGGAGTCGATCCTGCTGGCCGAGAACGGCGTGAGTGTCGACCTGGTCGCGGGTAAGGCCTCCATCGCCGGCGCGGTGCCGGTCGGCAAGATGTTCGTCGACGGCCTGATCAACGGCGACGTCGGCGACATCACCTTGGGCGAGCGGCTCATTCTGTCGTCGGGTTTCGTCGCGGTGACCGTGGTGGTGGCGCGCGGCACCGGACGCCCGGTCGCCCCGCCGCACCTGCAGTCGCGCGGATTCTCCGAAGATCCAAAGGCGCTGGAGCCCGCCGTGCGCAGGGTGGAGGCGGAGCTGGAAGCCCTGGCGGCCGACAACATCACCGATCCGAGCCGCATCGCCCAGGGCGTGCGGCGCACCGTCGGCAAGTGGGTGGGCGAGACCTATCGGCGGCAGCCGATGATCGTGCCGACAGTCATCGAGGTCTAGTCAGATCTTCTCGGCGTAGGCCGACCACTCCAGTTGCGAGGCTTTGAGTTTGCGCCCGGTCGGCTCGACATAGCGAGCAGCGAGCTCGTCGGGACCGGCCTGCTCCACCAGCCGCCAGCCATACTCGCCGAGGAACGCGGCGACCTCGTCGGGCTGCAGGCCGAAATGCCACAGCTGCCGCCGCTGGCGCACGGTGCGGTACAGCGTGCGGGTGCCATAGCGGTTGCTGCCGTCGATGAAATCCCTACGGACGTAGGTGAACACCAAACGGCTACCGGGTGCGGTCGCGCGCAGCCCGTCCAGCGTGCGCCGCACGGTCGCCTCGGTGAGGTATTGGGTGACGCCCTCGCAGATGAAGAACACCCGGTAGTCGGTGCGATAGCCGTGCTCGGCGAGCGAGGTGAGCAGGTCGTCATGCTCGAGGTTCAACGCCACCAACCGGACCGACAGCGGCAGCTCTCCGAGCACCCGGCGCACCGTTTTGAACTTCCTCGCGACGTTCACCGGCAGGTCGACCTCGAACACCGGGATGCGGACCCGCCGCGTCAACAGGTAGGCACGGGTGTCCAGGCCCGCCCCGAGGATGACGACGGCGTTGATGTCGTCGAGTGACTCCTTGAGCTTGTCGGCGATGAAGCGCTTGCGGCAGGCCAGGTTCGCCCACAATCCCGGACCGGTGAATTCCGACGCCCGGATCATCAGCCGGCGAACCGGCGCGAACCGAGTCGCCCCGACCAGCCACCGCAGCGGCGCGGGCAGGAACAGCTCGGCGAAGTCGTCGTCGACCAGGCGCCGGCCGGGTGGTTCGTTCTGCTCGACGGCGGCCAGCACCATCGGACCAAATGCCGTCTGTGCAACCGGATTTCGTGCCATGACGGCTACTTGTTCAAGAATCCCGCATCGACCGGCAAGGTCACACCGGTGATGTAGCGCGCCTGGTCGGACACCAGCCACGCCACCGCGTTGGCAATGTCCTCCACATCCAGCACCTCCACCGGCATGGCGTTGCCCATGGCGCCCGGCGTATCCGTCGCGGCGGCCATCTTGGCCAGCCACTCGCGGGTGAACTCGTTGTTGATCATCGGGGTCTCGACGCCGGACGGATGGATCGAGTTGACCCGGATCATCTGCCCGGCAAGCAGATTCGCGTAGATCCGCATCAACCCCACCACGCCGTGTTTGGCGGCGGTGTAGCCGACGGATCCGGCGTCCGGGCTGCCCACCCCGGCCAGCCCGGCACTCGAACTGATCAGGACGATCGAGCCCCCGGTGCCTTGCTTGACCATGGTGGGTATCGCGGCCTTGATGGTGTTGTAGACGCCGGTGAGGTTGACGTCGATGACGTCGTGCCAGCCGTCGTCCCCGGATTGCATGGGGGCGATGCCGGCGTTGGCGACGACGATGTCCAGGCGGCCGAACTCGTCCAGGCCCGCCTGCAACGCCGCCGACAGCGATGCCCGGTCGCGGACGTCGCCCTGCCTGGCGACGATGCGAGCGCCGGTGTCCTCGACCAGTTTCACCGTGGCCGCCAGGTCGTCGGGGGTGGCCAGCGGGTAGGGGACGCTGGCGATCTGGTCGCACAGGTCGACGGCGATGATGTCCGCGCCGTCGGCGGCCAGTCGCATCGCGTGCGCGCGTCCCTGGCCGCGCGCCGCGCCGGTGATGAAGGCGACCTTGCCCCGCAGGGGGCCTTGCGACGAGCGGGCCATCAGGGCCGCAACTGTCCCTTGGCCGGATCCCCCGCCGGCACCGGCTGCAGCATCTTGATGTCGGGGGCCCCGTCCAGGTGCTCGCCGGCCGCGGTGAACATCTTGGTGACCGCCGGCGCGGTGCTGTGCGCCTTGAGCGCCTCGGCGTCGGCCCACTGCTCGACGAAGACGAAGGTCTCGCCCGACTGGTGCAGCGAATAGACCTGGCAGCCCGGCTCGTCGTGCACTTCTTCGACCGCCCGGGTGAGGATGTCGCGAACGGTGTCGACCGAGTCAGGTTTGACAGTCATGGTGGCAACGACGACAACGGGCATTGATGGCCTCCTGGGGCGCTGTGTGGGGGTGACGAGCACGACTTCTGGCAACCGAATGTCACCCTACTCACGCGTGTTACCGGCCGATCCGCCCCATCCGGAGAAGCCGAACCGTTACCAGTGTGGCGGGTGGTGTAGATGATGTCGTTGCGACTACCCTAGCCGTCATGCCCAGTAAGACCGCCGCCCGCTCCGGAAGCCGAACGAGCAGGTCAAAGGCCGCTTCGCGGACTGCCCGGTCCCGAGGCGCCCGCCCGGCGGCGCCCCGCAAGAAGGTCGGCAAGCCCGCCCGCCGGCGTAATCAGGCGCCGCTGGTTTCGGCGGGCCTGGCCTGCGGTCGCGCCGCGCGCACCGTCTGGTTGATGGCGGCCCGCGGGACGGGCGGCGCGGCCCGGTCGATCGGCCGGGCCCACGACATCGACCCGGGGCATCGCCGCGACGGCATCGCGCTGCTGTTGCTGGGCTTTTCGGTGGTGGTCGCCGCGAGTTCGTGGTTCCACGCCGCCGGACCGGTCGGCACCTGGGTCGACACGCTGCTGCGGACCTTCATCGGCGCGGGTGTGCTGGCGCTGCCGGTCGTCACCGCCGCGGTGGCGGTGACCCTGATGCGCACCGAGCCCAACCCGGACGTGCGCCCACGGCTGATCCTGGGCGCCAGCCTGATCACGCTGTCGGTTCTCGGTCTGCGGCACCTGTGGTCGGGGTCGCCGGGGGACCCCGAGGCGCGCCGCCGCGCGGCAGGGTTCATCGGCTTCGCCATCGGCGGCCCGCTGTCCGATGGGCTCACGCCCTGGATCGCCGCGCCGCTGTTGTTCATCGGTTTCATGTTCGGCCTGCTGCTGCTGACCGGAACCACCATCCGCGAGGTGCCGGTGGTGATGCGCAACCTGTTCCACACGCGGTTCGTCGACGAGGACTACGACGACGAGCCCTACGACTATGCGGACGAGTTCGATGACGCCGAGGCGGACCGCGACAACCACGACGAGGCGTCTTTTGCCCCGGACGAGGCGCCGGCGTGGTCGCCGGACGACGATGCCCAGGCCGCGCTGCAGGACGACATTCCCACCGTGCCCGAACCCGCCGTGCAGCCCGCTGTGCAGGCCGCGCGGGGCCGCAAGCGCGGACGCTCGGCGGACAAGCACGACACGATGGAGCTGGACCGGGTCGTCGAGGGCCCCTACACGTTGCCCTCGCTCAGCCTGCTGGTGGCGGGGGATCCGCCCAAGAAACGCAGCGCCGCGAACAACGTGATGGCCGACGCCATCACCGAGGTGCTGACCCAGTTCAAGGTGGACGCGGCCGTCACCGGCTGCACCCGCGGGCCGACCGTCACTCGGTACGAGGTCGAGCTGGGGCCGGGGGTGAAGGTCGAGAAGATCACCGCGCTGCAGAAGAACATCGCCTACGCGGTGGCCACCGAGAGCGTGCGCATGCTGGCCCCGATCCCCGGCAAGTCGGCCGTGGGTATCGAGGTGCCCAACACCGATCGGGAAATGGTGCGGCTGGCCGACGTGCTCACCGCGCCGTCGACCCGGCGCGACCACCACCCGCTGGTGATCGGGCTCGGCAAGGACATCGAGGGCGACTTCATCTCGGCCAACCTGGCCAAGATGCCGCACCTGCTGGTCGCCGGCTCCACCGGCTCCGGTAAGTCGAGCTTCGTCAACTCGATGCTGGTCTCGCTGCTGGCGCGGGCCACCCCGGAAGAGGTCAGGATGATCCTGATCGACCCGAAGATGGTGGAACTCACGCCGTACGAAGGCATTCCGCATCTGATCACCCCGATCATCACCCAGCCGAAGAAGGCCGCGGCCGCGCTGGCCTGGCTGGTCGAGGAGATGGAGCAGCGCTACCAGGACATGCAGGCCTCCCGGGTGCGGCACATCGACGACTTCAACGAGAAGGTCCGCTCCGGCGCCATCACCGCGCCGCTGGGCAGTCAGCGCGAATACCGCCCCTACCCGTATGTGGTGGCGATCGTCGACGAGCTGGCCGACCTGATGATGACGGCGCCGCGCGACGTCGAGGACGCCATCGTGCGGATCACCCAGAAGGCCCGCGCCGCGGGCATTCACCTGGTGCTGGCCACCCAGCGGCCCTCGGTCGACGTCGTCACCGGCCTGATCAAGACCAACGTGCCGTCCCGGCTGGCGTTCGCCACGTCGTCGCTGACCGACAGCCGCGTCATCCTGGACCAGGCGGGCGCCGAAAAGCTGATCGGCATGGGCGACGGTCTGTTCCTGCCGATGGGCGCGGGCAAGCCGATCCGCCTGCAGGGCGCGTTCATCACCGACGAGGAGATCCAGGCCGTCGTCGCCGCCTGCAAGGACCAGGCCGAACCCGAATACACCGAGGGCGTCACCACCGCCAAGCCCACCGGGGAACGCACCGACGTCGATCCCGACATCGGCGACGACATGGACGTGTTCCTGCAGGCCGTCGAGCTGGTGGTGTCCAGCCAGTTCGGCTCGACCTCGATGCTGCAGCGCAAGCTGCGGGTCGGCTTCGCCAAGGCCGGCCGGCTGATGGACCTGATGGAGACCCGCGGCATCGTCGGGCCGTCGGAGGGTTCCAAGGCGCGCGAGGTGCTGATCAAGCCCGACGAACTGGCCGGCACGCTGGCGCTGATCCGGGGCGGAAGCGACGCCGACGGCAGCGACCCCGACGAGTAGTGGCGCCGAGCAGACGCAGAGTCGCACTGTTATCGCCCGTCCCGTGCGATTTTGCGTCTGCTCGCGGCCCTACAGCCGCAACAGCATCCGCGAGTTGCCGAGAATGTTCGGCTTGACGTAGCTGAGGTCCAGGAACTCGGCGACACCGATGTCGTAGGAGCGGCACATCTCCTCGAACACCTCGGCGGTGACGGGCGTGCCCTCGATCTCGGTGAACCCGTGCCGGGCGAAGAACTCGGTTTCGAACGTCAACACGAACAGCCGTTTGAGCTCCAGCTCGCGGGCGACTTCCAGCAGCCGGTCGACGATTGCGTGGCCGATGCCGTGACCGGTCATCGCCGGGGCGACCGCGACGGTGCGAACCTCGCCGAGGTCTGACCACATCACGTGTAGCGCGCCGCAGCCGACCACCTCGCCTGGAGAGTCCGGGTGCTCGGCCACCCAAAACTCCTGGACCGCCTCGTACAGCGTCACCAGGTTCTTCTCTAGCAGGATCTTTCCCGCGTAGGTGTCGACAAGGTGCTTGATCGCCGGAACGTCGGACGTTCGCGCGCGCCGAACCAGCGGCCGGGGACGCTGCGGACTTCTGCTCACGGCTAACAGTATCGACATCTCGGACGGCCGTGCTGGTCAACCGTTATTCTGTTGCGGTGTCGGGGCAGCCGCAGACGGGTCCGTTGACCGGACCGCCGGGCCGCGCAAACATCGCGAACCTGGCCAACACGCTGACCCTGTTGCGGCTCGTGCTGGTGCCCATCTTCCTGCTCGCCCTGTTCGGCGGTGACGGCCACCAAAACGGTTTCCGGGTGGTGGCTTTCGTCATTTTCGCGGCCGCCTGCATCACCGATCGGCTGGACGGCCTGTTGGCCCGCAACTACGGCATGGCTACCGAATTCGGCGCGTTCGTCGATCCGATCGCGGACAAGACGCTGGTGGGGTCGGCGCTGATCGGGCTCTCGATGCTCGGCGAACTGCCGTGGTGGGTGACCGTGCTGATCCTGGTCCGCGAAGTCGGGGTCACCGTGCTGCGATTGGCCGTCATTCGCCGCGGCGTCATACCGGCCAGCTGGGGCGGCAAGCTCAAAACGGTGGTGCAGGTGCTGGCCATCGGGTTGTTCGTGCTGCCCTGGGCGGGCACCCCGGGGCCGTTCCGGGTGGCCGCGGCGGTGGTGATGGGCGCGGCGATCGTGCTGACGGTGATCACCGGCATCGACTACGTCGTGTCGACCGTCCGGGAAATGCGCCGCACGCGGGGCTGATTCCGGCGGCACCGCGCGGGAACCAGACCACCGCCGTCGGCGTTCACCTAGTGAGCACCTGCCGGAGGCTAGCTGAGTACGTGCCGCGCAGGGCCGACTGGACGAAGGAGGGCGGGATGCCGCCATTGGTGCGCGAGGTCATCGGCGACGTGCTGCGCGAGGCCCGCACGACACAGGACCGGACACTGCGCGAGGTCTCCGATTCGGCGCGGGTGAGCCTCGGATACCTGTCCGAGGTGGAACGCGGACGCAAGGAGCCCTCCAGCGAGCTGCTGAACGCGATCTGCGACGCGCTGGACGTCCCGCTGTCCTCGGTTCTCACCCACGCCGGCGAACGGATGGCCAGCGAGGAGCGGGCGGCCGTCGGCGCGGCCACCGACGGCGCGAGCGGCACCAGCATCAAGGTCGTCATCCCGCCGGTGGGGTCGTTGGCGCTGGCCTGAGCGCCGGGCACCGATCCCGCGTAAGGGGTGGGGCGATCGGCGCCGACCCACTAAATTGAGCGACAGGCACGGAGCCCGCTCAGGCCCATCCGGGGACCATCCGGATCCTCAAGAAGCGAAGGTGGAGCTAACTCATGGCCAATCCGTTCGTCAAGGCGTGGAAGTACCTCGCGGCGCTGTTCAACGCCAAGATCGACGAGCACGCCGACCCCAAGGTGCAGATCCAGCAGGCCATCGAGGAAGCGCAACGCACGCATCAGGCGCTGACCCAGCAGGCCGCGCAGGTTATCGGCAACCAGCGGCAACTCGAGATGCGGCTCAACCGTCAACTGGCCGACGTGGAGAAGCTGCAGGTCAACGTGCGTCAGGCGTTGACGCTGGCCGACCAGGCCACCGCGTCCGGTGACGCCGCGAAGGCCACCGAGTACAACAACGCCGCCGAGGCGTTCGCCGCCCAGCTGGTAACCGCCGAGCAGAGCGTCGAAGACCTCAAGACGCTGCACGACCAGGCGCTGGGCGCGGCAGCGCAGGCCAAGAAGGCCGTCGAACAGAACGCCATGGTGCTGCAGCAGAAGATCGCCGAGCGCACCAAGCTGCTCAGCCAACTCGAGCAGGCCAAGATGCAGGAGCAGGTGAGCGCCTCGCTGCGGTCGATGAGCGATCTCGCCGCCCCCGGCAACGTGCCCAGCCTGGACGAGGTGCGCGACAAGATCGAGCGCCGCTACGCCAACGCAATCGGGGCCGCCGAGCTCGCCCAGGGTTCGGTGCAGGGCCGGATGCTCGAGGTCGAGCAGGCCGGGGTGCAGATGGCCGGTCACTCCCGGCTCGAGCAGATCCGCGCCTCGATGCGCGGTGAAGCCCTGCCGACCGGCGGAACCCCGGCCGCGGGAACCACTCCCGCACCCGCGGAGAGCGCCGGCGGCCCGGTCACCGAGAAGCCGCTTGGCCAGTAGCCGAAGTGTCATGGCGGTGAAAGCGTCGCAGCCCGGTGTGTGGCGCGCGTTGCTGCACCGCGGACTGGCCACCGCCGCCGACCTTTCCGACCTGGTGGCCCGCCGGCTCAGCGCGGCCGCGGATCCGCGGGCCCGCCAGCTGCGTCGCCGCCGCCGCGCACTGCGCTGGGGCCTGATCTTCAGCGCGGGATGTGTGTTCTGGGCGGCGGTGACGATGCTGCTGGCGGCCTGGGGATGGTTCGCGCTACTGCTGGAAATCACCGGCGGCGTCGCGGTTCTGATGGCCATCCCGGCGACGCTGTTGCTGCTGCGCTATCGCTGGCTGCGGTCCGAGCCGTTGCCGGCGCCCCGGACCGTCAACGTGCGCCGGCTGCCGCCGCCGGGCTCGGCGGCGCGCCCCGCGATGTACGCGCTGGGCGCCTCCGAGCGCGGCTTTTCCTCCCTGATCGCCGTGATCGAGCGGGGCGCGATGTTGCCGACCGCCGAGATCCGCGACCTGACCGCGGCCGCCGCCCGGACCTCGGCGGCCATGGCGTCCACCGCCGCGCAGGTGGTGTCGATGGAACGGGCGGCGCAGGCCAGTGCGGAGTCCCGGTCGTATCTGGTGCCCACCATCAACGCGTTCACCGCGCAGCTGTCCGCCGGTGTTCGCCAGTACAACGAGACGGTCACCGCGGCAGCGCAATTGGTGTCCTCGGCGAACGGCGACGGATCCACCGCGTCGCAGCATTACCGCGCCGAGCTGGCCGGGGCCACCGATCGCCTGCTCGGTTGGGCGCAGGCGTTCGACGAACTCGGCGGCCTGCGCGGGGCCGGCTAGTGTTGTGAGTCGTTAATTCGCTTGCAGTAGTTGGCGATGGATTCGAGGATTTGATCGGCGGTCTTGGTCCAGACGTAGGGGCGCGGGTTGTCGTTCCAGGTGTCGATCCAGGCGCGGATGTCGGTGTTGAGTTGGCGCACCGAGGTGTGGGTGCCACGGCGCAGTTTTTTGGTGGTCAGTTCGGCGAACCAGCGCTCGACGAGGTTGAGCCAGCTTGAGCTGGTCGGGGTGAAGTGCAACACGAAGCGTGGGTGAGCGTTCAGCCAGCGTTTGACCTGCGGTGTTTTGTGCGTGGAGGCATTGTCCAAGACGACATGGCAGTCCAAGTCGGCAGGCACCGCGGTGTCGATCTTCTTGAGGAAGGCCAGAAATTCCTGGGCGCGGTGACGCGAGTGCAGGGCACCGATGACCTGGCCGGTGGCCAGATCCAGGGCGGCATACAAGCTCGAGGTGCCATGGCGGACGTAGTCGTGGCTGGCTCGCGCCGGCGTGCCGGGCAGCATCGGGAACACCGGTGCGGTGCGGTTGAGGGCCTGGATCTGGGTTTTCTCATCCACGCACAACACCACCGCCCGCTCGGGTGGGTTCAGATACAACCCGACGACGTCACGGACCTTCTGGACAAACAGCGGGTCTTTGGACAGCTTCCACGAATCCTGTTTGTGCGGAGCCAATCCGAACGCCCGCCACACCCGCGAGACCATCGACTGGCTCAAACCCAGATGCTCGGCCATCGACCGCGTCGACCAGTGCGTGGCATCGGGGGGCGTGGTCTCTAGCGTCGCGGTGATCAACGCTTCAATCCGCTCATCACCGACCACCCGGGGCCGGCCCGGGCGCGGCTCGTCGAGCAATCCCTCCAGGCGGTCAGCGGCAAAGCGATTACGCCACTTGGTCACCATTCCCCGCGTGATACCCAGATCGCGTGCTACCGCGGTATTACTCGAATCCCCTTCGCAGGCAAGCACAATCCGCGAGCGCAAGGCCAACGCCTGGGCGCTCTTGGGGCGGCGCGCCCATCCCTGCAACTGCTCACGTTCCTCATCGGTCAACACCACGGGCACAGCAATCGGACTCGGCACACCCCAAGTCTACCCAGTGATCGCGAATTAACGACTCGCGACACTAGGTGTTAACGGTCAGAACGTCGCTCTCAGTGACGGCACTACCAGCGCCGCCAGGCCGCGCGCGGTGGCCTTGAGCATGTCGAAGAAGTCGAAGTAGTCCCGCCACAACGTGATTCGCCCATTCTGAACTTCGAACACGCCGCACACCCAGAACTGCAGCCGCAGCGGGCCGAAGATCAGCGCGTCGGTGCGTTCGGTCAGCACCGCGCCGCCGTCAGCGGCGATGCGATGGATCTTCACCTCGAAGGCGGCGCGGCCCTCCATCTGGCGGAACAGCTTGATGGCCCTGGCCCGGCCATGGATGGTGGGCAGGCCGACGTTTTCGTAGACGAGATCGTCGGCCAGCGCGGCGTCGGCGGCGTCGTAGTCGCCGTCCTGCAGGGCGTTCAGGAATCCTTCGACCGTGCGGATGTTCGCAACGGTTGTCCCAGTCAGCTCGGTCATCTTGCCAGCGTAGGCGCGTGGCGGCCGGGCGCTGTGGCAGGGTAAGCACGATGCGCGTCGCGGTGGTCGCCGGGCCGGATCCCGGGCACTCGTTCCCGGCGATCGCGCTGTGCCGGCGCTTCGCCGAAGCGGGTGACGAGCCCACGCTGTTCACCGGCCCCGAATGGCTGGACACCGCCCGCGCCGCCGGCATCGACGCCGTCGCGCTGGACGGGCTGGCGGCCACCGACGACGACGTCGACGCCGGGGCCAGGATCCACCGGCGCGCCGCGCGGATGGCGGTGCTCAACGTCCCCGCGCTGCGCGAATTGGCGCCCGACCTGGTGGTGTCCGACGTCATCACCGCCGGCGGCGGCATGGCCGCCGAGCTGTTGGGCATCCCCTGGATCGAACTCAACCCGCACCCGCTGTATCTGCCGTCCAAGGGGCTACCGCCGATCGGCAGTGGGCTGGCGCCGGGCACCGGCATCCGGGGCCGGCTGCGCGATGCCACGATGCGCGCGCTGACCGCGCGTTCCGTGCGCGCCGGCCTGCAACAGCGCGCGAACTCCCGGGTCGAGATCGGGCTGCCGGCACGCGATCCCGGGCCGCTGCGGCGGCTGATCGCGACGCTGCCCGCGCTGGAGGTTGCCCGCCCGGACTGGCCCGCCGAGGCCGTCGTCGTCGGGCCGTTGCACTTCGAACCGACCGATCGGATCCTCGAGGTCCCCTCGGGCGCCGGACCGGTGGTGGTCATCGCGCCGTCGACCGCCCTGATCGGCACCCAGGGCCTCGCCGAGGTCGCGCTGGGCTGCCTGACGCCGGGGCAGACCCTGCCGGCGGACTCGCGCCTGCTGGTGTCGCGGTTGGACGGACCGGAACTGCCGGTGCCGCCCTGGGCGGCGGTCGGGCTGGGACGGCAGGACGAGCTGCTGGCGCACGCCGACCTGGTGATCTGCGGCGGCGGCCACGGCATGGTGGCCAAGACGCTGCTGGCCGGCGTGCCGCTGGTGGTGGTGCCCGGCGGCGGCGACCAGTGGGAGATCGCCAACCGGGTGCAGCGCCAGGGCAGCGCGCGGCTGATCCGGCCGCTGAGCGCCGACGCGCTGGTGGCCGCGGTCAACGAGGTGCTGTCGTCGCCGGGCTACCGGGCGGCGGCGCGGACGGCGGCCGCCGGCATCGCCGACGTCGCCGATCCGGTCCGGGTATGTCGCGACGCGCTGGCGGTGGCCGGATGATCCGCTGCGCGCCGCCCGGGCCGACTTATGCTTCGGCGGGAGGCACCCGAATGAGGATCAGCACGACAATCGCCGCCGGCGCCCTGCTGGCGGCCTCGCTGGCCGGCCCATTGGCCGGCGCCGCCGTCGCGCATGCCGACAGTCCCGAGGAACAGCAGGCATGCCGGTTGATGGACGATCCGGCCGCCGCCGAACAGGGGTTCGCCCCGGCCGAATACGCGTTCATGCAGTTGCGCGCCACCATGTCGGCCCAACGCGCGCGAGACGTGATGTCCATCGCGGCCCAGGAGGACTGCCCCAACCACATCATCGACCTGCCGGCCAGCTGGAGGTAGCGGGCGTCGCGCTCAGGTGTCCGATGAATGCGGGCTGGGTATCTTGACTGACGTGCGGCTAACGGAGTTTCACGAGCGGGTGGTGCTGCGCTTCGGCACCACCTACGGATCGTCGGTCTTGCTGGATCACGTGTTGACCGGGTTCGGTGGACGCACGGCCGCCCAGGCCATCGAGGCGGGAATTGAGCCCCGCGATGTCTGGCGGGCGTTGTGTGTGGACTTCGACGTGCCTCGGGATCAGTGGTGATCCCGACGCACTATTCGTATCCCGGGTAGGCGTGCTGCCGCAGCACGATGCCGCTGCGGCTGAGGACATCGGGGCCAGGTACCCCGGGGCGCCACGCCAAACGACGCCCGCTTTCCTCCGATCGGCCTACCGCCGGGTCCGGTGCAGCACGCAGTCGCCACACAGGGAGCCCCCCGGCAGGCGATAGAAGAGGCAGCAGCTGCGGCGCCGGAAGCCCAGCTGCGGGCCGGTGACGACGCCGGACCCGGCCAGCACGCCGGTGCCCAGCAGCGACCGGACCGTCTCGACGATGGCGCAGCGCAGGTCCGGCCGCGCCGACAGCAGGGCCGCTGCGGCGCCCACCAGCGCGGAGGCGATGTTGCCCGCGAGCAGGGCGGGCGCCAGCTTGACCGGCAGGCCGGCGCCGAGCGGCCGCATGTGCTCGCTCACCACGATCCGGTACAGCATGTTCGCCGCGGGCGAGGTGACGGGTTTCCCGACGGGTGTGGGCAGTCGTAGCTGGGCACCGTCGTCGGCGCGTTGCAGGCCCTCGAGGTCGGGGACGACGCCATGGCCGATCGCGCACGCGAGCACCGGTGACCACAGCCGGGTGGCGTGGGAGAGGTGCACCAGTGACGCGCCGATCCGCCGATCGGTGGTGCGGTAGCGCCGGATGGTTGCATCGATCAGGTCGGCGTAGCCGTCGGCGTAGGACTGTCCGACCGGATGCCATCCCGCCGCGTCGCCACCCACGGTCAGAGCGAAAAAGCCTCCGTAGGAAGCTATTTCGGCCAGCTGAGCGGAGATGTCCATGGCTTCGCGACCGCCTCTCGGGGAAATCCGCCCCGGTTGTGGTGAGGATGCGTCGACGGCGAGTATCTGGCTCTCTCGCCGGGCGTGCCCTTCGAGATCACAGTGGCGGGACCGCACCGGAGTCACACCGGTTTCCTCGGACCTTCCGGCTGAAGGCCCGTTGGCGCCGTTCGGCAGCAGATGTTGCCACACGCGACGGGGAGAACGGCGTGTCGAACTTGAATCGAACACCTGTTCGGCTACTGTGGTGAACGTTCGGCCAGTCAACTTGTCGGTGGCCTTCTCTAGTGTCACCGCCAACCGACCGATACCGGTCAGACGAACACCGACTATAGGAGAGGCACCATGGCGCAAGCCCCCGACCGCGAGAAGGCTCTCGAACTGGCGATGGCCCAGATCGAAAAGAGCTACGGCAAAGGCTCAGTGATGCGTCTCGGCGACGAGACCCGTCAGCCGATCTCGATCATTCCGACCGGATCCATCGCATTAGACGTGGCTCTGGGCATCGGCGGGCTGCCCCGCGGCCGGGTCGTGGAGATCTACGGCCCGGAATCTTCGGGTAAGACCACCGTCGCCCTGCACGCGGTGGCCAACGCCCAGGCCGCCGGCGGCGTCGCCGCCTTCATCGACGCCGAGCACGCGCTGGACCCGGAGTATGCCAAGAAGCTTGGCGTGGACACCGATTCCCTGCTGGTCAGCCAGCCCGACACGGGGGAGCAGGCCCTCGAGATCGCCGACATGCTGATCCGCTCCGGCGCCCTGGACATCCTGGTCATCGACTCGGTGGCCGCGCTGGTGCCGCGCGCCGAGCTCGAAGGCGAGATGGGCGACAGTCACGTCGGGCTGCAGGCCCGGCTGATGAGCCAGGCGCTGCGGAAAATGACTGGCGCGCTGAACAATTCGGGCACCACCGCAATCTTCATCAACCAGCTGCGCGAGAAGATCGGGGTGATGTTCGGTAGCCCCGAAACCACAACGGGTGGAAAGGCTTTGAAGTTCTACGCGTCGGTGCGCATGGACGTGCGCCGGATCGAGACGCTCAAGGACGGCACCAACGCGGTCGGTAACCGCACCCGGGTCAAGATCGTCAAGAACAAGGTGGCGCCGCCCTTCAAGCAGGCCGAGTTCGACATCCTCTATGGCCAGGGAATCAGCCGGGAAGGCTCGCTGATCGACATGGGTGTGGAGCAGGGCTTCATCCGCAAGTCCGGTTCCTGGTTCACCTATGAGGGCGAGCAGCTCGGCCAGGGCAAGGAGAACGCCCGCACCTTCTTGAAAGAAAACGACGAAGTCGCCAACGAGATCGAGAAGATGATCAAGGAAAAGCTCGGCATTGGCGCGGTCGTGACCGATGACGACGTCCTGCCCGCCCCCGTCGATTTCTGAGCCCTCCCGCGAGGAGCAGGCGCGGGCGCTGTGTCTGCGCCTGCTCACCGCGAGGGCGCGCACTCGGGCGGAGCTGCACGGCCAGCTGGCCAAGCGCGGCTATCCCGACGACGTCAGTGAGCGGGTGCTCGACCGGCTGGCCGCCGTCGGCTTGATCGACGACGCGGACTTCGCCCAGCAGTGGGTGGAGTCCCGCCGGGTGCACGCCGGGAAGAGCAAGCGCGCCCTGGCCGCCGAGCTGCACACCAAGGGCGTCGACAACGATGTGATCACCTCGGTGCTGGCCGGGATCGACGCCGGCGCGGAGCGGGACCGGGCCGAGCAGTTGGTCCGGTCCAAGCTGCGCCGCGAGACGCTGACCGACGACGATGCGCGGGTGACCCGCAGGCTGGTAGGGATGCTGGCGCGCCGCGGTTACAGCCAGACCATGGCGTGCGAGGTCGTTTTCGCCGAGTTGGCCGCCGAGCGGGAGCGCCGCCGGGTCTAGCCCCGTGACGTGCGGTTTCTCGCGGGCGGACCGGCCGCCGTACCATGGCCCCGTGACTTCGATGGTGGCGCGGGACGCGGGGGCCGCAGACGTGGGTGCCGTGTCCGTGCGCACCTACCAGGTCCGCACCTACGGCTGCCAGATGAACGTCCACGACTCGGAGCGGCTGGCCGGCCTGCTGGAAGCTGCCGGCTATCGGCGGGCGGCCGAGGGCTCGGATTTCGGCGACGCCGACGTGGTGGTGTTCAACACCTGCGCCGTGCGGGAGAACGCCGACAACAAGCTGTACGGCAACCTCAGCCACCTCGCGCCGCGCAAGCGCGGCAATCCCGAGATGCAGATCGCCGTCGGCGGCTGCCTGGCCCAAAAGGACCGGGAAGCCTTGCTGCGCAAGGCGCCCTGGGTCGACGTCGTCTTCGGCACCCACAACATCGGGTCGCTGCCCACACTGCTGGAGCGCGCCCGGCACAACAAGGTAGCCCAGGTGGAGATCGCCGAGGCGCTGCAGGAGTTCCCGTCTTCGCTGCCCAGCGCGCGCGAATCGGCTTACGCCGCTTGGGTTTCCGTATCGGTCGGCTGCAACAACAGTTGCACGTTCTGCATCGTCCCGTCGCTGCGGGGCAAAGAGGTCGACCGCAGCCCGAGCGACATCCTGGCCGAGATCGCCTCGCTGGTCGCCGACGGGGTGCTCGAGGTCACCCTGCTGGGCCAGAACGTCAACGCCTACGGCGTGTCCTTCGCCGACCCGGCCCTGCCCCGCGACCGCGGCGCCTTCGCCCGCCTGCTGCGCGCCTGCGGCGACATCGACGGGCTGGAGCGGGTGCGGTTCACCTCGCCGCATCCGGCCGAATTCACCGATGACGTGATCGAGGCGATGGCGCAGACGCCGAATGTCTGCCCCGCCCTGCACATGCCGCTGCAATCCGGATCCGACCGGGTGCTGCGCGCGATGCGCCGGTCCTACCGCGCCGAGCGCTACCTGGGCATCATCGACCGTGTCCGGGCCGCCATGCCGCATGCCGCCATCACCACCGACCTGATCGTCGGATTCCCCGGTGAGACCGAAGAGGACTTCGCCGCCACGCTGGACGTGGTACGCCAGGCCCGGTTCTCGGCCGCGTTCACCTTCCAGTACTCCAAGCGGCCCGGCACCCCGGCCGCCGAACTCGACGGGCAGATACCGAAAGCCGTTGTGCAGGAACGCTATGACCGGCTGATCGAACTGCAGGAGGCGATCTCGCTGCAGGGCAATCGGGCGCTGATCGGGCAGACCGTCGAACTGTTGGTCGCCACCGGCGAAGGGCGCAAGGACAGCCGCACCGCGCGGATGACCGGGCGCGCCCGCGACGGCCGGCTGGTGCACTTCGCCGTCGACACACCAGGCGACGTCAGGCCCGGCGACATCATCACCACGGTGGTCACCGAGGCCGCACCCCATCACCTCATCGCCGACGCGGGCGTCGTCACGCATCGCCGCACCCGCGCGGGTGATGCCCAGGCCGCCGGGCAGCGCCCGCGCGGCGTCGGCCTCGGCATGCCCGCCGTCGGGCCGCCCGTCGGCCCGGCCGAACCCCTTGGATGTGCGCTGTGAAAAAGCAGATGAAAAACGAAGACCCGCAGCTGGGCGCGCTGCGGACCGAAATCGAGGCCGCTGAACGCCGGGTGGCCCGCGGAATCGACCCCGGCCCGCGGGCCTTCTTCGTGTCGATCCTGGTTTTCGTGCTGCTGGCGTCGTTCGTCCTGCCGCACACCGGTGACGTGCGCGGCTGGGACGTGCTGTTCGGTAGCCACGGCGCCGGCGCGGCCGCCGTCGCCCTGCCGTCGCGGGTGTTCGCCTGGCTGGCGCTGGTGTTCGGGGTGGGCTTCTCGATGCTGGCGCTGGTGACACGGCGCTGGGCGCTGGCGTGGGTCGCGTTGGCGGGCACGGCTATTGCCGGGGCCGCGGGCATGCTGGCGATCTGGTCGCGTCAGACGGTGGCCGCGGGGCACCCGGGGCCGGGCTGGGGTCTGATCGTCGCCTGGCTCACCGTGCTCGCGCTCATCTACCACTGGGCTCGCGTGGTCTGGTCGCGCACCATCGTGCAGCTCGCCGCCGAGGAGCAGCGGCGCCGCGTTGCGGCGGCGCAGCAATCCACCTCGCTGCTGGACGGCCCGGCCATGCCCGACGAGACCGGGGAGGACCCCGGCACGACCCCGGGCTCTGCCGGCCGCTAGGGCCTGCGGGTCAGGGCCTCAACCGCCGCCTGCGCCCACTGTCGCCACTGCTCGGCGTTCGCCTTGGCCTCTTCGGCTTCCTTGGTCCGCCCGGCGGCCGCGGCTTTCTGAGCCTGCTGTTCGTATTGTTCGGCGCGGGCCTGGAACTGCTCGGCCCGGGCCTGCGCCTGGGGGTCGGACCAGCCCGCGTCGCCGGCGTCGCGCACCTTCTTCTCGACCGCGCGCAGCCGTCGCTCCAATTCGGCGGACCGCTCGCGCGGCACTTTGCCGATCGCGTCCCACTTCTCGGTAATGGTGCGCAGCGCCGCGCGGGCCGCGTCGTGGTTGCTGGTGTCGAGTTTCTCCGCCTCGGCCAGCAGGGCCTCTTTCGCGGTCGCATTGGCGCGGAACTCCGCATCCTTTTCCGCCGTCACCGCGTTGCGCGCGGTGAAGAACACGTCCTGGGCGGCCTTGAAACGCCGCCATAGGGCGTCGTCGACCTCCCGGGTCGCCCGGCCGGCCGCTTTCCACTCGGTGAGCAGCTTGCGGAATTCGGCGCTGGTGGCCGTCCAGTCGGTCGAGTCGGACAGCGCTTCGGCCCGCTCACACAGGCGTTCCTTGGCCTGCCGGATCCCCGAACGCTCCCGGTCCAGCTCGGCGAAATGCGATCCCCGCCGCCGGTTGAAGGCCTCGCGGGCCGCGGAGTAGCGCTTCCATAACGCGTCGTCGACCTTGCGGTCCACCCCGCTGATCGTCTTCCACTCGTCGAGGATGGCCCGGAACCGGTCACCCGCGGCCTTCCACTGCGTCGAGTTGGCGGCCAACTCCTCGGCCTCCGCCGCCAGCGCCTCCTTGCGGGCGGTCTGGGCGGCCCGATGCTCCTCGCGCCTGGAGCGTTCCGCGGCGACCGTCGCCTCGGCGTGCTCGGCGATGGTGGTCAACCGGCCCGCCAGCGCATCGATGTCGCCCAGCACGGCCGCCGTCGGCAGCGTCTCGGCCAGCTCGGCCGCATGCGCCTTGATCTTGCGCGCGTCACCGGTGCCGGAGGCCAGGCGCTCCTCCATCAGGGTGACCTCGGTGGCCAGGTCATCGAAGCGGCGGCCGAAGTGGGCGAACGCCGCCTCCCGATCGCCCGCCTGCCAGGAGCCGACGATGCGCTCGCCGGCGGCGCTGATCAGCCATACCGTGCCGTCGTCGTCCACCCGCCCGAACTGGTGCGGATTGCTGCGTGGCGGCGCCACCAGCGGATGAGCGGTGGTGGGCCGCGGGGTCGGCCGCGGGCCGGGACGGGGTCCCGGACGCGGCGCGGGCCGAGCGGAATCGTCCCGAGGCTCGTCAGCCGTCATGCGCTCGTCACTACCCTTTCGCAACCCTTCCGCGCGGTCCGTGTCCCGCGCGCCTGCCGCGCGTAGCGGCACCGTCTCCTGCCGCTGCCGGATGCCCGGGGCCGGGTTCTCCGAACAGCTGCTTAACGATATTCAAGCAGCTTGGCGGGGCGCGCGCCGCCACCTTGCCACACCGCAGGGGCCCGGCGGCCGCACGCCACCGGCGCCGTGCCCGCCCGGGCGGGTACGGTCGTGCTAATCGCGTCACCGCAGCGGAGTTCGCCGATCCCGGGTGAGCCCTGGTGAGCGGTGTCTTCGACCCTTTTCCGGGTCGCACGTCGGTTGGAGGTCAGCATCGCCAAGGTGGATATTGCGGCGCTGCTCGCGCTGATCGCCGCGCTGATGTCGGGCGTCGGGGACGTGATCCGGCAGCGGTCGGCGCAAGAGATCACCGACCAACAGGTGGGCCACCTCGCGCTGCTGCGGATGTCGTTGCGCGACGTCCGGTGGTGGCTGGGCGGTGTCGCGGCGGTGGCAAGCTTCACGCTGCAGGCGGTGGCGCTGAGCCTGGGCTCGGTGGTGCTGGTGCAGGCCCTGCAGGTGACGGCGTTGCTGTTCGCCTTGCCGGTTTATGCCTGGCTGACCAAGCACCGGCTGAGCCGCCGGGAGTGGGTGTGGGCGGTCCTGCTGGCCGCCGCGGTCGCCGTTTTCGTCATCGTCGGCGAGCCGGCCGCCGGTTATCAACGGGCGTCGCTGGATGCCTGGGCGGTGGTCGCGATGGTGATCGGGCCGGCGATGGCGTTCTGCGTGCTGGGCGCACGCATCTGGTCGGGCCCGCTGGCCGCGGTGCTGCTGGCGCTGGTGTCGGCGTCCTCGTGGGCGTTGTTCGCGGTGCTCACCAAGGCGGTCGTCGACGTGCTGCCGTATGGGCCGGGGGCGCTGCTTGGCACCCCCGAACTGTATGGCTGGGTGCTGGTCGCGGTGCTGGGCACGATCTTCCAGCAGTCGGCCTTCCGGGCCAGCGCGCTCACCGCGTCATTGCCGACCATGACGGTCGCCGAGCCCCTGGTTGCATCGGTGCTGGGGGTCACCGTGCTGGGGGAGACGCTCGGCGCCAAGGGGCCCGCGGTGTTCGCCTTGGTGGCCGCGGTGGTGGTGGTCATCGTCGCGACCACCGCGCTCGCGAGGGGCGAGGCCGCATCCATGAATGCGGCCGCGCCGGACGATCCAGCCGATGTTGTGACGCTCATCCCATCGCGCGCCGGGGGCGAGACGTAAAACGGCTGGCCGCGGATGGGGCTTAGCCATCGCGCACGGCCCGTCTGTGTAGTTCTCTTACAGTTAGCCCACGCGTTACATAGGTTCACGCGTTACATAGGTTGCTGAAGTACTAGTTGAACCGGTTACCTGCGGCGCAGTGAGCAATGTGTGGAACGTCATGCATTTGTAGTTGAACTGAACGCAAATTGTGCGTGTATTTGCCCGCGCCTCGGGGAAAGCTGGGTCGAACGACTGTGAGGCGGAGGGGTCGATATGTCGAAGGTTGATGTCGCAGCGTTACTTGCCCTGTGCGCGGCGCTGGCATCGGCGGTCGGCGACGTGGTCCGGCAGCGGTCGGCGCACGAGGTCACCGACAGGCAGGTAGGCCACCTCGAACTGTTCCGCATGTCGCTCCGCGACACCCGCTGGTGGCTCGGCGGCCTGGCCGCGATCACCAATTACAGCCTGCAGGCCGCCGCGCTGGCGTGGGGCTCGGTGGTCCTGGTGACCGCCCTGCAGGTGACCGCGCTGCTGTTCGCGCTGCCCATCTACGCGCGGCTCGCCCATCACCGGGTGAAGCCGCGGGAATGGATGTGGGCGCTCATCCTGGCCGCCGCGCTGGCGGTGGTCATCATGGTCGGCGACCCCGCGGCCGGCGAGCAGCGCGGGCTGCTGCGAACCTGGCTGATCGTGGCCGTGGTGATGATCCCGCTGCTGGTGGCTTGCGTGGTGGCGGCGCGGCGCTGGTCCGGCAGCCCGTTCTCCGCGGTGCTGCTCGCGGTGGTGGCCGGCTCGTCGCTGGCGCTGTTCGCGGTGCTGACCAAGGGTGTCGTCGAGATGTCCGAGAACGGCCCGCTGGCCGTGCTGACCTCACCGGAATTCGTGCCCTGGCTGCTGGTGGCGCTGGCCGGGATGATCTTCCAGCAGTCGGCGTTCCGCGCCGGCGCGCTGACCGCGTCGTTGCCGACGATGACCGTGGCCAAGCCGGTGGTCGCCGGCCTGCTCGGGGTTCTGGTGCTGGGTGAGACGCTGAACGCTAACGGCCCCAAGGCGTTCGTGCTGATCGGGGCGGTAGCGGTGGTCATCATCGCGACCATCGCGCTGGCCCGTGGTGAAGCCGCTTCCATCGACCGCGCCGAGCAGAGGTCCGGTGGTGCCCCGCGAGAAATCCCGGCCCCCGAGGTGATCGAAGACGACTTCGGGCCCTTCAGTGACCGGCTGGTGGTGGCGGACAGCGTTCGTCGCTGACTGGGGCCGCAGCCACATCGCACTGGTGGCGGGTCGCCGCGCTACTTTAATGGCGTGCTGAGCGCGATCGCGATCGTCCCGTCGGCGCCGGTTCTCGTTCCCGAACTTGCCGGAGCGGCCGCGGCCGAGGTGACCGATCTGACCGCGGCGACGCTCGCCGCCGCCGCGCTGCTGCCCGACAGCTGGGTGGTGATCGGAACGGGGCCCGCCGACGACGTGCTGGGTCCTGATGCGGTGGGCAGCTTCGCGGGTTTCGGCGTCGACGTGCGTGTCCGGCTCTCCCCACAGGCAGGCGAGGCCGCGCCGCCGCGTGCGCTCCCGGTCTGCGCGTTGCTGGCCGGCTGGGTGCGCGGTCAGGCGCAGCCGCACGCCGCCGCACAGGTCCGGGTCTACCGCGCCGACCACGACGCGGACACCGCGCTGAGGCTCGGCAAACACCTGCGCGCCGAGATCGACCGGCTGCCCGGACAGGTCGGGGTGCTGGTGGTGGCCGACGGCGCGAACACGCTGACAGCGGCCGCCCCGGGTGGACACGAGCCCGCCAACGCCGCCGCGCAGGAGGCCCTGAACGACGCGCTGGCCAGCGGTGATATCGCCGCGTTGCGCGGCCTGCCGCAGCAGATCCTCGGGCGGGTCGCATTCCAGGTGCTGGCCGGCCTGGCCGAGCCCGGGCCCCGATCGGCCAAGGAGCTGTACCGCGGAGCGCCCTACGGGGTGGGTTACTTCGCCGGCGCCTGGCAACTGTGACGGCCGCCGTGCGCCCCCTGGCGATCATCGGACCCACGGGCACCGGCAAGTCACAGCTGGCCCTCGACTTCGCGGAACGGGTCGAGCGGTTCGGCGTCCGCGCCGAGATCGTCAACGCCGACGCGATGCAGCTCTATCGCGGCATGGACATCGGCACCGCCAAGCTGCCCGTCGAGGACCGCCGCGGCATTCCGCATCATCAACTCGACGTCCTGGACGTCACCGAGACCGCGACCGTCGCCCGCTATCAGGGCGCCGCGGCCGCCGACGTGGAGGCGATCGCGGCGCGGGGCGCGCTGCCCATCATCGTGGGCGGCTCGATGCTCTACATCCAGTCGCTGCTCGACGACTGGGCGTTCCCGGCCACCGATCCCGCGGTCCGCGCCCGCTGGGAGCGACGGCTGGCCGAGATCGGAGTGGGGCGGCTGCACGCCGAGCTGGCCCGCCGCGATCCCGCCGCGGCCGCGTCCATCCTGCCCACCGACGCCCGGCGCACGGTGCGGGCCCTCGAAGTGGTCGAGCTGACCGGTCAGCCGTTCGCCGCCTCCGCGCCGCAGATCGGCAAGCCGAGGTGGGACACCGCCATTGTCGGGTTGGACTGCGACACAACCGTTCTCGATGAGCGGCTGGCCCGGCGCACCGACGCGATGTTCGCCCAGGGCCTGGTCGGCGAGGTGATCGCGTTGCTGGACAGGGGCCTGCGTGACGGTGTCACCGCGTCGCGCGCGCTGGGCTACGCGCAGGTGCTGGCGGCGCTGGACGAGAGCGGTCCGGCCGGGCCCGGCGCCGATCGGCTGCGGGACGCGCGCGAGCAGACGTTCGTCGGCACCCGGCGTTACGTTCGGCGCCAGCGGTCCTGGTTTCGCCGGGATCACCGCGTGCAGTGGCTCGATGTCGGCGCGGTGACCGCGGCCGAGGGCGCGGCCCTTGTCGAGGCCGCCGTGCGGGTATGGCGGGAAGTACCCTGAACAGGTGATCTTCGCGAAGGGGCACGGCACCCAGAACGACTTCGTGGTGCTGCCGGACCCGCAGGCCGAGCTGAGCCTGACCGCGGCCCGGGTGGCCGCGCTCTGCGACCGGCGACGCGGCCTCGGCGCCGATGGAGTGCTGCGGGTCACCACGGTGGGCGCGGCGCTGTCGGCCGGCGTGCTCGACCGGGTGCCCGACGGGGTGGCCACCGGCGACTGGTACATGGACTACCGCAACGCCGACGGGTCCGTCGCCCAAATGTGCGGCAACGGCGTGCGGGTCTTCGCGCACTACCTGCGCGCCAGCGGCATGGAATCACGCGACGAATTCGTGGTCGGGTCGCTGGCCGGTCCGCGGCCGGTCACGCTGCACCGCGTCGATGCGACCACGGCCGACATCAGCGTCGACATGGGCAAGGCCAACGCGCTGGGCCCGGGTGAGGCGGTCGTGGGCGGCCGGTGGTTCTCCGGCCTGGCGGTCGATGTGGGCAATCCCCACCTGGCCTGTATGGACCCGCAGCTGACGGCCGAGGCGCTGGCAGCGCTGGACGTGGCCGCGCCGGTGAGCTTCGACGCCGCCCAGTTCCCGGACGGGGTGAACGTCGAGATCCTCACCGCACCGGTCGACGGGGCGGCGCACATGCGCGTGCACGAGCGGGGGGTCGGCGAAACACGCTCGTGCGGCACCGGCACGGTCGCCGCCGCGGTCGCCGCGCTGGCCGGTGCCGGTGCGGCCACCGGCACGCTGACCGTTCGGGTGCCCGGCGGCGAGGTCGTCGTCACCGTCACCGACGCCACCAGCTTCCTGCGAGGACCGTCCGTGCTGGTAGCCAGAGGAGAACTCAGCGGGGAATGGTGGCGCGCACAGCAGCGTTAAATCAGGTGCGCGACATCGTTTTCGCGTGCATCATCGTTTATTGCCTATGACAGAACCTGAATTTCGCGAGCACGCTCCGACAGTCCCGGAGCCCAGCACGGGCGAACTCGCCCTAGAAGATCGGTCAGCGCTGCGTCGTGTCGCCGGCCTGTCCACCGAACTCGCCGACGTATCCGAAGTCGAGTACCGCCAGCTGCGGCTCGAGCGGGTCGTCCTGGTGGGTGTGTGGACCGACGGCACCGCCGCGGACAGCGAGGCCAGCATGGCCGAGCTCGCCGCGCTGGCCGAGACCGCCGGCTCCGAGGTGCTCGAGGGGCTGATCCAGCGCCGCGACAAGCCCGACCCGTCGACCTATATCGGTTCGGGTAAGGCCGCCGAACTGCGCCAAGTGGTGCTGGCGAGCGGCGCCGACACCGTCATCTGCGACGGCGAGCTGTCCCCGGCGCAGCTCACCGCGCTGGAAAAGGCGGTGAAGGTCAAGGTCATCGATCGCACCGCGCTGATCCTCGACATCTTCGCCCAGCACGCCACCAGCCGGGAGGGCAAGGCTCAGGTCGCGCTGGCCCAGATGGAGTACATGCTGCCGCGACTGCGCGGCTGGGGTGAATCGATGTCGCGGCAGGCCGGTGGTCGTGCCGGCGGCAGCGGGGGAGGCGTGGGTCTGCGCGGTCCCGGTGAAACGAAGATCGAGACCGACCGGCGGCGCATCCGCGAGCGGATGGCCAAGCTGCGCCGCGAGATCAAAGACATGAAGCAGGTCCGCGACACCCAACGCAGCCGGCGGGTGCACAGCGACCTGCCCTCGATCGCCATCGTCGGCTACACCAACGCCGGCAAATCGAGCTTGCTCAACGCCCTGACCGGGGCGGGGGTACTGGTGCAGGACGCGTTGTTCGCCACCCTGGAACCCACCACCCGGCGCTCCGAGTTCGATGACGGCCGGCCGTTCGTGCTCACCGACACCGTCGGATTCGTCCGGCACCTGCCCACCCAGCTGGTCGAGGCCTTCCGCTCCACGCTGGAAGAGGTCGTCGACGCCGACCTGTTGGTGCACGTCGTCGACGGCTCCGACGTCAACCCGCTGGCGCAGATCAACGCGGTCCGTCAGGTGGTTTCCGACGTCGTCGCCGACTACGGGTCCGACGGCGACGCGCCGCAGGAGCTGGTGGTGGTGAACAAGGTCGACGCCGCAAGCGATTTGGCGCTGGCCAAGCTTCGTCATGCCCTCCCGGGCGCCATGTTCGTGTCCGCCCGCACCGGCGACGGTATCGACGCCCTGCGCCGCCGGATGGCCGAGCTGGCCGTTCCCGCCGACACCGCCGTCGACGTGGTGATCCCGTACCACCGCGGCGACCTGGTGGCCCGCCTGCACGCCGATGGGCGCGTCCAGCAGGAGGAGCACAACGCCACCGGGACGCGCATCCGGGCCCGGGTTCCGGTGGCCCTGGCCGGCCGGCTGCGCGAGTTCTCCGCCCACTGATCGCGCATCGCCCCTCCTAGCAGGGCACGGTGCCGGCGGCGTGGGGCAGCCCCACAATCCCGACGGGACGCGACCCCGGCGGCTGTCTACCAACCGTCCGGTTGGTATATGTTGGGCTGCAGAAATCCCAGCCGCCGGAGGTCTTCCATGAGCAGCGCCATCAAATATCAGCGCACTCTTTTCGAGTCAGAGCACGACCTGTTCCGTGAGTCCTACCGGGGCTTCCTCGAGCGCCATGTCGCGCCCTACCACGACGAGTGGGAGAAGGCGAAGATCGTCGACCGCGGTGTCTGGCTGGAGGCCGGTAAGCAGGGCTTCCTCGGCATGGCGGTGCCCGAAGAGTACGGCGGTGGCGGCAACCCCGACTTCCGGTACAACACGATCATCACCGAGGAGACCACCGCCGGTCGCTACAGCGGCATCGGTTTCGGCCTGCACAACGACATCGTGGCGCCGTACCTGCTGGCCCTGGCGACCGAGGAGCAGAAGCAGCGCTGGCTGCCGAAATTCTGCACCGGAGAGCTGATCACGGCGATCGCGATGACCGAGCCGGGAACCGGAAGCGACCTGCAGGGCATCAAGACCCGTGCCGTCAAGCAGGGCGACCACTACGTGCTCAACGGCTCAAAGACGTTCATCACCAACGGAATCAACTCCGACCTGGTGATCGTGGTCGCACAGACCGACCCGGAAAAGGGCGCGCAGGGCTTCTCGCTGCTCGCCGTCGAGCGCGGCATGGAGGGCTTCGAGCGCGGGCGCCACTTGGACAAGATCGGGCTGGACGCGCAGGACACGGCCGAGCTGTCGTTCACCGACGTGCACGTGCCGGCCGAAAACCTGTTGGGCCAAGAGGGCATGGGGTTCATCTACCTGATGCAGAACCTGCCGCAGGAACGCATCTCGATCGCCATCATGGCGGCCGCGGCCATGGAGCAGGTGCTCGAGCAAACCCTGCAATACACCAAGGAGCGCAAGGCATTCGGCAAGCCGATCGGCAGCTTCCAAAACAGCCGCTTCGTGCTGGCCGAGCTGGCGACGGAGGCGACCGTGGTCCGCATGATGGTCGACGAGTTCGTCCGCCTGCACCTGGACCACAAGCTGACGGCCGAACAGGCCGCGATGGCCAAGTGGTACGCGACCGAAAAGCAGGTGCACCTGATCGACCGCTGCCTGCAACTGCACGGCGGCTACGGCTACATGCGCGAATACCCCGTTGCCCGTGCCTATCTGGATGCCCGGGTGCAGACCATTTACGGCGGCACAACCGAGATCATGAAGGAAATCATCGGCCGCAGCCTCGGCGTATAGCGTTTCGTTTGCTCGACACCGGCGCGGGCCGCGACTCTATTGTCGGTGAGCGACAAAGCGACCCACCCGCGTCTGCGCGCATCGTCAGGCCCTTGGTCTCGGCTGCCGGTGACTGCCCACGCGCCCCGTCGCAATTCTGCTGTGCGGGTGGGTAGCCGGCGCCGTCACCGAGCCCGCGTTTCGGCCGCCTTTCCGTGCGAAATCTGCAACGCCGCGCGAACGATGCCGCGGCGGATCGTGCGGGGGCCATTGGCAGGCATCATTTCGACATCGGTGTGGTATCCGTTTTTGTAAAATTTGTAATTTGACTTCGCATTGCTTGTTGGCTGGAGCAAAGTTATGCGAGCCCGGCGATGAGGCTGATCGTGCGCGGGTCCATTTTCCGCGCAAGTACCGCCCACTCGCCGGTTATGGCAGGTACGGGCATAGCCGCAGATAGAGCCATATCCGCCGGCTGGAAGGCTTGGTGAAGGTGCAGAGAGGTCACATGCGCAGGCTGATCGGAAGCGCGCTGGTCAGCTTGACGACCACAGCACTGGCCGCCGTGTTGCTGGCCCCGTCCGCGGTCGCGAGTCCGATCGGCGACGCCGAAGCCGCGATGATGGCCGCATGGGATAAGGCCGGCGGCGACACCTCACCGCTGGGCGCCCGCAAGGGCGACGTGTACCCCGTCGGGGACGGTTTCGCGCTGGATTTCGACGGCGGCAAGATGTTCTTCACCCCGGCCACCGGGGCAAAATTCGCCTACGGGCCCGTCCTGGACAAGTACGAGCAGCTCGGTGGGCCGGCCGGCAGCGATCTGGGCTTCCCGACCATTAACGAGGTGCCCGGTCTGTCCGGTCCGGACAGCCGGGTGATCACCTTTTCGGCCAGCGACAAGCCGGTGATTTTCTGGACGCCCGAGCACGGCCCATTCGTGGTGCGCGGCGCCCTCAACACCGCCTGGGACAAGCTGGGCAGCTCGGGCGGGGTGCTCGGCGTGCCGGTCGGCGACGAGACCTACAACGGCGAGGTGTCCTCGCAGAAATTCAGCGGCGGCCAGGTCTCATGGAACCGGCAGACCAAGCAGTTCAGCACCGATCCGCCGGCGCTGGCCGACCAGTTGAAGGGCCTGCAGGTGGCGATCGATCCCACCGCGGCAATCAACACGGCCTGGCGCGCGGCCGGCGGACCCACCGGCCCGTTGGGCGCCAAGCAGGGCGGGCAATATCCCGTCGGCGGCGACGGAATCGCCCAGAACTTCGCCGGCGGCAAGGTGTTCTTCACCCCGGCTACCGGCGCGAACGCCGTCGAGAGCGACATCCTGGCCAAATACGAGTCGCTGGGCGGCCCGGCCGGTAGCGATCTGGGATTCCCCACCACCAACGAAACCGACGGCGGCATCGGGCCGTCCAGCCGGATCGTCACCTTCTCCGCGGCCGACAAGCCGGTCATCTTCTGGACGCCCGATCACGGCGCGTTCGTCGTGCGCGGGGCGATGAAGGCCGCGTGGGACAAGCTGCGCGCCCCGGCCGGCAAACTCGGTGCGCCGGTCGGCGACCAGGCCGTCAACGGCGACATGGTCTCGCAGCAGTTCACCGGCGGCAAGATCTCGTGGAACCGGGCGAAGAACACGTTCAGCACCGAACCGGCCAACCTGGCGCCGCTGCTGTCCGGCCTGCAGGTATCCGGCCAGAACCAGCCGAGCAGTTCGGCCATGCCGGCGCACCCGAAGAAGTTCACCTGGCACTGGTGGTGGCTCATGGCCGCCATTCCGGTGCTGGTGCTGCTCGTGCTGTTGGTGTGGGTGCTCTTCGTCTGGCGCCGGCGCCGGCCGCGGCCCGAGGACGCCGCGGGCTACGCGCCCGGCCACGGCGGGGACTTCGGCGTCGACCCCGACGGACGCTGGGCACACGACGATTCCGACCACGAGGCCGAGCCCTTCGGGCTCAGCGCGCCGCACCAGCCTGAACCGGAACGGGAGGCCGCGCGGGTCGGCTGGCAACGTCAGGTTCCCGCCGAAAGCGACTACGGGTTCGAGGAGGAAGACCCGGACGCCGTCGACACCGATTCCATCCCGGTCGTCTCCGAGGAGATGCTGTCGGAGGCAGAGTATTCCGACGCCGGCGCCGACTACACCGACTACACCGACGCCGTTCCCGAGGTCGCCGAGTCCGAGACCGCCGACGACGCCGCCTACGTCGATGCCGACGACCCGGACGCCGGCTACGCGGAGGAGGAGGTGTACGACGAGGACGAGTACCCCGACGTCGCCGTTCCCCGCACCCCGCCGGACAGCGACGCCGTTACCGGGGCCCTGGAAACCGCTGAGCCGCAGGACGAATACCTCGAGCTGGCGACGCCGGAGCCGGCAGCCGACACCGCGGCGGGAGCCGACGTGGCGGAGGCCGTGGTCGCCGGTGCGGTCGCGGCCGGGACGCCGGCACGAAGCGGCCGGCACGCCGCCGCGGACGCCGAGGACGGCTCGGAGAACGGCCTCGCCGGCCCGGACGGCCGACCCACCATCCACCTGCCGCTCGACGATCCCTACCAGGCGCCCGACGGATACCCGATCAAGGCGAGCGCTCGTTACGGGCTGTACTACACGCCGGACAGCGACCTGTATCAAGACACGCTCGCCGAAATCTGGTTATCGAGCGAAGAGGTCGCGCAGGCCAACGGCTTCACCAGGGCTGATTGACCCGGCCCGCGCCCCCGGTCAGACCTTGCGGATCACCGTGACGACCTTGCCCAGCACGCTCGCGTCGTTGCCGGGGATGGGATCGAACGCCGGGTTGTGCGGCATCAGCCACACCTGACCGCCGGCGCGTTTGAACGTCTTGACGGTGGCCTCGCCGTCGAGCATCGCCGCGACGATGTCGCCGTTGTCGGCCACGTTCTGCTGCCGGACCACCACCCAGTCGCCGTCGCAGATCGCGGCCTCGACCATCGAGTCACCGACCACCTTGAGCAGGAAAAGCGTGCCCTCGCCGACCAATTCGCGCGGCAGGGGGAAGACGTCCTCGACGGCCTCTTCGGCGAGGATGGGCCCGCCGGCCGCGATGCGCCCGAGCACCGGGACGAACGTGGGCTCCGGCAGGGCGTCCGAGCCGGCCACCTCGGTGGCGGGCGCCGCCACCTCCTCGTCGGCACCGCGGACGTCGACCGCGCGCGGGCGGTTGGGGTCGCGGCGCAGGTATCCCTTGCGCTCCAGGGTGCGCAGCTGGTGCGCCACCGATGACGTCGACGTCAGACCGACGGCGTCGCCGATCTCCCGGATGCTCGGCGGATAGCCGCGGCTGGTGACCGAGGTGCGGATGACATTCAAGATGGTGCGCTGCCGTTCGGTCAGCGAGGAGTCCACGGAGTGCAACCGGCCCTCGGGGCCGGCCGATGAAATGTCGTTGCTGTCTCCCATGGCAATGAATGTAGCCGCATCGCGAACAGGAATCAAACATGTGTTCGAGTGGCGTGTCGGCGTCGGATCGCTCGCGGAAAAACCCGAGAACCGGGTGAATCACAAATGTGTAACTCTTCGAAATACCGGGTATTTGAGCCTCGTGACAGTGGTAGAGGCCGACGAACTTGTCGGTGGTGTGATCTAGCGTTTGCTCGTGCGACACGCTTCGCTCAAATGTTCGGGTTTCGAACATATAAGCGATTAGAGTCGAACACACGAGCGAGAGCTAGTTGACCGGAGGAACGAAGATGACAGTCATCCACACGTCTGCGCCGCGTACCAGCAGTCTGCGGCGCCCGATCAACGGGCCCGTTCAGGGCGCTCACTATGGACGGGACGGCCTGGCCCGTTCGCGCAGGCCCGCCCCGTCGCGGCCGGCGGGTGAGGCGACGCGCTACTACGGCACCGGGGTGGCCATGTCCGTCGCCCCGCACCGCCGGCGTGCCACCACCTGGGCGTCGACCATCGGGCTGGCGCTGGCCGCCGGGGCGATCACGCTGTGGCTGGGTCTCGTCGCGAATGTCGGCCAGGCGCTCAACGGCGACTCCGCGAACACGGCGGCTCACGTACCCGACCGGCTCGCGGTCGTCCGCGTCGACGCGGGGGAGTCGCTTCAGGACTTCGCGCACCGGGTGGCACCCAACGCGCCGACCACCCAGGTCGCCGACCGCATCCGCGAACTCAACGATCTGCACTCGTCCAACCTGATGGCCGGCCAGACCCTGATCGCACCGGTGGGCTGACACTTCTTGTGCCAAAACGGCTCTGGGGCGCCCGGCGGCTCCATTAGCCGGTCAAGTCGGGGCGCGGGTACGCTCAAAGTCCTGCGGTACCTTGTCGGCGCGACGAAGGAGCGGTCATGCACTGTCCGTTCTGCCGCCATCCCGACTCCCGGGTGATCGACTCGCGTGAAACCGATGAAGGGCAGGCCATCCGCCGCCGCCGATCCTGTCCCGAGTGCGGACGACGCTTCACCACCGTGGAGACCGCGGTCCTGGCGGTGGTCAAGCGCAGCGGCGTCACCGAACCTTTCAGCAGAGAGAAGGTCATCAGCGGCGTCCGTCGGGCATGCCAGGGGCGCCAGGTCGACGACGATGCGCTGAACCTGCTGGCCCAGCAGGTCGAAGACACCGTGCGCGCCGCGGGTTCGCCGGAGATCCCCAGTCACGAGGTCGGTCTGGCCATCCTGGGGCCGTTGCGCGACCTCGACGAGGTGGCCTACCTGCGGTTCGCCTCGGTGTATCGGTCGTTCGAGTCGGCGGACGATTTCGAACGTGAGATCCAGGCGCTACGCGATCACCGGGGAGTGACGACCCCGGGCTGACGGAACCCGGCGGGCCACCCCGGCCTAGGCTCGCGTCCATGCCCACTGACTTGCATCCCGACCTTGTGGCGCTGGCCCCGCTCGTTGGGGCCTGGTCTGGTCAGGGTTCCGGAAAGTACCCGACGATTCCGCCCTTCGACTATCTCGAGGAAGTCGTGTTCGCCCACGTCGGTAAGCCGTTTCTGGCCTACGGGCAGAAGACCAAGGCGGTGGCCGACGGCAAGCCGTTGCATGCCGAAACCGGATATCTTCGCGTGCCCCAACCGGGTCACCTCGAACTGGTTCTGGCGCATCCGTCCGGCATCACCGAAATCGAGGTCGGCACGTACTCGGTCACCGGGAGCCTCATCGAGATGCAGATGTCGACGACCACGGTCGGGTTGACGCCCAGCGCGAAAGAGGTGACGGCGCTTGGCCGTTTCTTCCGCATCGACGGCGATGAGCTGTCCTACACGGTGCAGATGGGTGCGGTCGGGCAACCGCTGCAGGACCACCTCGCCGCGACGTTGCACCGGCAGCGCTGAGCACTCTGGAGTGCCTGCCGTCAGTCCAGTTGTCTCACACCGTCATTGATGACGCGCCCGGCCACCCCGACCCAGCCCTCGGCGCTCCACGTGGTGTCGATGACGGAGCCCTTGCCCTGGGTGATCCGCAGGCCTTGGCAAAGATAGTCGGTGATCCGCATCGCCGCCGAACCGGTCGCCTCGTCCTCCACCACACCGAGGTTGGCGGCGAACATGCGCACCCGCAGCGACCCGGCCGCCCGGTCGGTCCATGCCCACAGGTAGTGCGCGGTGTCATCGGGATAATCCGCCGGGTCGGCGGCGAGAACCGCTTCGGCCGAGTCGAATTCGTGCAGGGCGAAGTCGGGCGCCCATTCCGCGCGGGCGTTGATGGCGGCGCGGTCGCCGTCGTAACCCACCTGCACGATCCCGGCCGGGACCTGCAGCGTGTTGATCGGCGAACCGTTCTCGCGCAGCCACCACGTCGCGCCGACGGTCGGGTGCCCGGCGAACGGCAGTTCGGTTCGCGGCGTGTAGATGGTGGCGTGCGCGGTGGTGGAGCCGGGAGCCGGAAGGTCGACGAAAACCGTCTCGCTGTACCCCAATTGGGTTGCCAGCCGCTGCCGGTCCGCGGGCTCGACCTGACCGGCATCCACGACGCCCAGCGGATTACCGAAATTGCCGTCCTGGTCGGTGAACACCCGCAACACCGTCACGTCGATCCCCATGGCACGACTGTACGGCGCCGCGCGCCGCATCGATCAAGGCGATCAGGTGGCGCTGCGTTCGTCGGACCCCATCGCGTTCAGCACGGCGACGCGGGTGGGAGCGGGACCCGAGACGGCCCGCTCGCCGCCGCCGGTGCGGAGCAACGCGCGAAGACTGGCCTGGTCGTATTCGGCGGGGTCGGTGGAATCGATGAAGCGCTCCACGACGTCGATGAAACGCGCCGGATCGTCGTGGAAGGGAAAGTGGCCGGAGCCTTCGAAGATCTCCAGACGGGAACCTGGCATCGCGGCGTGCGCCATCCACGCGTGCCGGACGGGAACCACCACATCCTTTGTGCCCCATACGATTTGCACTGGAATGGCTTCGGTCAGATAACAACGGTCGAGCATGGTGACGATCTGCCCGCGCCAATCCACCACCGCCCGCAACGTCCGGCTGAATGCCGCGGAGGCCGTCGGTTCGGGCAGGTCGTCGAGGATCCGCAGCACGTTGGGCAGGTCACGGCCCAGGCCGCTGCTGCCCAACGCCACGCCCAGCACGCGTCCCATGAGGTGAACCGCCGGCCGCACCAGCGGCAACCGCAGCAGGGCGATCGCTTCGCTGCCCATCGGCAGCGAAGCCCAGCGCAACACGAAGTTGACGTCCTTGGTTACGCCGCCGGCGCCGACCAGGATCAGCCGTTCCACCAAATGCGGGAACTGGTAGGCGAATTGCATGGCCACGCCGCCGCCCAGTGAGTGGCCGATGATGGTGACCCGCTCGATGTCGAGCACGCTGAGCAGGTCACGCATCCCGTTCGCATAGGCGGCAATCGAGTAGTCGGCGCGCGGCTTGTCGGATCGCCCGTGCCCCAGCAGGTCGGGAGCGATCACCGTGAAGCGCTGGGCGAGCTTGGCCTGCACCGTATTCCATGTGGTCGAGTTGTCACCGATGCCATGGATCAGCAGGATCGCCGGCCCGGAACCGGCGATCCGATAGGCCCGCCGGTAACCGTGGATGGTGCGGAACTCGAGCTTGGGTGCGATGACTTCACGCACCGGGCGGAGCGTGGTCTTGCGCTTCCGCTCGGTCATATCGCCAACCTTGGTGTCGGTGCGGGGTAAGGGCGGTTAGGGCTTGTCGTCGTCGTCGTACTTCTTCTCTGCCTGCTGGGCCAGGAAGCGCTCGAACTCCGCGCCCAGCTCGTCTCCGCTAGGCAGATCCTCGTCGCGAGCTAGTAACGATCTGTTCTCCTGAGCGTCGATGAAGGCATCGTACTGGCGCTCCAGCGCGGCCACCACTTGAGCGACTTCCGCGCTCGCTTCGACCTGTTCGTCGATCTTGGCCCGAATCACCTCGGCCGCTTCGGCCAAAGCCGTCAGCGGCAGCTCCAGCGACGCGGTCTTGGCGACCTGTTCGAGCAACGCCTGCGCGGCGGCCGGGTAATCGGTCTGCGTGAGGTAGTGCGGGACGTGCACGGTGTAACCGACGACCTCGTGGCCATGCTGGCCCATCCGGTATTCCAGCAGGTTGGATGCGCTGCCGGGAACCTGGATCTCCGAGATCCACGGCTGGAAGCTGGCGATCAACTCCGGGTTGTTCGAGTGCGCGGTCATGGTGGTCGGCCGGGTGTGCGGGACGGCCATCGGGACGGTGCCCAGGCCGATGGTCTGGCGCACGCCGAGGCGTTCGGCGAGCAGGCGCACGGCGGTGATGAAGCGTTCCCACTTGAGGTCCGGTTCCATTCCGGCCAGCAACAGGAACGGCGTGCCGACGGTGTCCCGCATCGCGTACAGGCTCAGCTCGGGTTCCTCGTAGTGGGTGAAGTGATCCGTCTTGAACGTCATCATCGGCCGCCGCGATCGGTAGTCCAGCAATTCGTCAATCGCGAAGGACGCGACCAGTTCGGTGTCCAGCACCGCCTTCAGATGCCCGGCCGCCAGCTTGATGGCATGACCGGCGTCGGAAAAGCCCTCCAGGGCGTGCACCAGCACCGGGCCGCGGCCGTCGGACGTCGACAACTGCGGCGCCGGCAGTTCGAGCTCATACATGCCAGCCTGCCCTGGCTGGTACTGATCATCTGGGTCTTGATGGTGAGCCATCGCGATCGCCTCCTCTCGGGGGGTCTCTCCAGGGTGCCCTACCCAGTGTCCCCCGAATCAGGCGGAACCAACATCTATCAGCGAACTTCGCGTTCACGCTGATAGCTGAAACGCGATGCCTCTACGGCGAATCCGTCAACGACACGGCCGGGGGCGCCGGGCGCGCCGGCAAACCGCGTACTGCACCGCGATGAGTGGCAGTCGGCTTGCCGCCCCCCGGTCAGGCATGATGAAGGCGATGCGCATTCGGATCTTGCTGCTCTGTTCGCTGGTGGGGGTGGTGACGTCGCTGACGTCGTGCCGGCCGCCCGTCCAGCATGCGTCGGGAGCGCCGGTATCCGCCCCCCGCGTCGGCGGCCCGGTGCAGCGGCTCAGCCAACCCGAGCAGAAGGCCGTTGCGGGTCCGGTCGAACCGGATCGGCGCATCGGGGCGATCTTCATCGACGGTGGCCCGCTGCACGTGTGCACCGGGTCGGTGGTGCATTCGACGGGCGGCAACCTGATCATGACGGCCGCGCACTGCCTGGCCGGAGCCTCGCTGATCACCTTCGTCCCCGGTTTCGCCGGGGACGCCGCTCCCGGCCCCGCCGACGTGTGGAAGGCCGACACCGTCTACCTCGATCCACGCTGGACGGCCAGCAAAGACCCGCACGCCGACTACGCGATCGCTCGGGTCAGCAACGAGGCCGGCGTCCCCGTCGAGTCCCGCGTCGGCCTGGCGCTCACGCTGGGGGTCACGCCGCCGCCCGGCAGCCGCGTCACCGTGCTGGGGTATCCGGCGGGCGTGGGAGGCTCGCCCATCGGCTGCCAGGCCAGCACGTCGGTCACCGATACCGGGTTTCCCGCATTGGCCTGCGAGGGGCTGGTGGACGGCACCAGCGGGGCGCCCTGGGTCAGCGGCACCACGCTCATCGGGCTGATCGGTGGTCTGGAGCGGGGCGGCTGCGCCGCCAACATGTCGTACTCGGCACCGTTCGACGCCCAAACCGCGGAGCTGCTGAAGCGCGCCGAGGCCGGCGGTCCAGGGGACCCGGTCCCGAACGACCTCCAAGACGCCTGTTAGTGGCGATCGCCAGCGCGGCGTAGCCGGGCGCCGCAGGTCGTCACCATTGGTTTAGTGGCGATCGCCAGCGCGGCGGGTCGCCACCATCCCAGTCAGTGGCGCCCAGTCAGTGGCGGAACTGGTTGAGCGCCCGGACTTTGTTCATCACGTCGAGCGCCGCCACCTTGTAGGCCTCGGAGAAGGTGGGGTAGTTGAACACCGCGTCGACGAGGTACTCCACCGTGCCGCCGCAGCCCATCACGGCCTGACCGATGTGCACCATCTCGGTGGCGCTGGTCCCGAAGATGTGCACGCCGAGCAGCTTGAGGTCCTCGGTGGACACCAGCAGTTTGAGCATCCCGTAGGAGTCGCCGGCGATCTGGCCGCGGGCGAGCTCCCGGTACCTGGCCACGCCGACCTCGTAGGGCACTGCGTTCTTGGTCAGTTCCACCTCGGTGGCGCCGACGTAGGAGACCTCGGGGATCGAGTAGATGCCGATCGGTTGCAGCTCGGTGATGCCGTCGGACGCCTCCCCGAACGCGTGGTAGGCGGCCAGGCGTCCCTGCTCCATGGACGTCGCGGCCAGCGCCGGGAAGCCGATCACGTCGCCGACGGCGTAGATGTGCGGCACCTTGGTCTGGAAGTTCTCGTCGACGAAGATCCGGCCGCGGTCGTCGGCCTCCAGCTCGGCGTTGTGCAGATCGAGGTGATCGGTCTGGCCCTGCCGCCCGGCCGAGTACATCACCGTCTCGGCGGGAATCTGCTTGCCGCTGGCCAGCGTGGTCACGGTGCCCGCCGACCCGACGTCGACGGCGGTCACCTCCTCACCGAACCGGAACGTCACCGCCAGGTCGCGGAGGTGGAACTTCAGCGCCTCGACGACCTCGGGGTCGCAGAAGTCGAGCATGTCGTCGCGCTTCTCCACGACGGTGACCTTGGTGCCCAGGGCGGCGAACATCGAGGCGTACTCGATGCCGATGACGCCGGCGCCGACCACCACCATCGAGGTGGGCAGCGACTTGAGATCGAGGATCCCGTCGGAGTCGAGCACCCGGTGCTCGTCGAACTCGACGCCGGAGGGCCGTGCGGGCCGGGTGCCGGTGGCGACGACGACGTAATGGCCAGTGATGGTTATCTTTTCGCGTCGCGACGGGTCTTCGACCTCAATGGTGTGCGGGTCCACGAAGCGCCCGTGGCCGATCAGCAGGTCGATGCGGTTGCGCATCAGCTGGTTGCGCACCACATCGACTTCCTTGCCGATCACGTGCTGGGTCCGGGCCAGCAGATCGGCCGGGGTGATCTTCTCCTTCACCCGGTAGCTCGCGCCGTAGAGTTCGCGCTGGCTCATCCCGGTGAGATAGAGGACCGCCTCGCGCAACGTCTTTGACGGGATGGTGCCGGTCTGGACGCACACCCCGCCGAGCATTTGGCCCCGCTCGACCACGGCGACCGACTTACCGAGCTTGGCCGAGGCGATCGCGGCCTTCTGCCCGCCGGGCCCGGACCCGATGACCACCATGTCGTACTCTTGCGCCGAACTCATGGCTTAAACAGTAAGCCAGCACAACGCACAGTGCTGGGTTCGTCCACAGGTCCGCTGCCGCACCACCGCAGGTGCGCACCGCTTGACGGTGGCGGCCGTCAGCGTTGGTGCTCATGACGACGCATCGACCAGACTTCGAACTTTCCCGCCCCGGCGCACTCATCGCCGCGCTGCCGGCCGTTCTCGGCTTCGTTCCCGAAAATTCATTGATATTAGTGTCTTTGGGCGACGGGGAACTCGGCTCGGTGATGCGCGTCGACCTCTCCGAGGAGCTCGTCGATCGGATCGAACACCTGGCGGAGGTCGCCGCCGCGGCGGCCCCTGAGGCGGTGATCGCGGTGATCGTCGACGCGGACGGGGCCTACTGCCCATGCTGCAATGAGGAATACCGGCAGCTGTCGGTGGCGCTCGCAGAGGCCTTGTCGCAGCACAACATTGAGCTCTGGGCCACCCATGTGGTCGACCGGGTGGCCGTCGGCGGCCGCTGGCATTGCGCCGAAGGCTGCGGGTCGAGCGGCGTGGTCGACGACCCCGCGGCCTCACCGCTGGCCGCCGCGGCGGTGCTGGAAGGCAGACGGCTCTATTCGCGTCGCGCCGACCTGCAGGCGGTCATCGCGCCCGACGACCCGGCGCGCAGCGCCGCCCTGGCCGCCGCGGTCGAACGGCAGGCCGCCCGGCGCCGGGCGGCGCATGATGCGCAGCCGGTCCGCTGCACCCGCGCCGACGTGGAGACGGCGCTGGCCGCCGCCGCCCGGGTCGCGGCCGGGCAATCACTGTCCGACACGGAGCTGGCGACGCTGGGCTGCGCGCTCAGCGACCCGCAGGTGCGCGACATCCTGTACGCCCTTGCGGTCGGGGAGAGCGCCGGGCAGGCGGAGTCGTTGTGGGCGCTGCTGGCGCGCGCGTTGCCCGCGCCGTGGCGGGTCGAGGCGCTGGTCCTGCTCGCCTTCAGCGCGTATGCCCGCGGCGACGGCCCGCTGGCCGGGGTGTCGCTGCAGGAGGTGCTGCGCTGCGCGCCCGACCATCGGATGGCGGGCATGCTGGACACCGCTCTGCAGTCGGGTCTGCGGCCCGAGGACATCCGGGATCTGGCGCTGACCGGGTACCGGCTGGCCAAGCGGTTCGGCGTGCGGCTACCGCCGCGACGGCCGTTTCGCCGCAGGGCGGGATGACGGGACGGAAGCGCCGGGTCAGACCTTCTCGACCTTGACCGCGTGGGCCATCTCGTGCGGCAGGGTGACGTTCTCGTGGCCTGGAATGACGATGGTCACCCCGGCCGAGCTGGTCTCGACGGTGACGCGCGCGTTGGGGACGACGCCGGCGTCCTTCAGGCGGGAGATCAGGTCGATGTCACCCTGGACGTGTTCGGTCAGCTGGCGCACCACCACGGCCACCGGCGCGCCCGCGGGCAGCTCGGTGAGTCGGACCAAAGGACCGTCCTCGGACCAGGATTCCGGGCCCACGCCCAGGTCCAGAAGCCCGGGGATCGGGTTGCCGAAGGGGGAGGTGGTCGGGTTGTTCAGCACCTTCACCAGGCGCCGCTCGACGTCCTCGCTCATCACGTGCTCCCAGCGGCAAGCCTCGGCGTGGACCTCTTCCCACGGCAGGCCGATGACGTCGACCAGCAGGCGTTCGGCGAGGCGGTGCTTGCGCATCACGGAAATGGCCAGCGCCCGGCCCTTGTCGGTGAGCTCGAGGTGGCGGTCGCCGGCCACGTGAAGTAAACCGTCCCGCTCCATGCGCGACACGGTTTGGCTGACAGTCGGCCCGCTCTGATCGAGGCGTTCGGCGATCCGGGCACGCAGCGGCGTCACGCCCTCTTCTTCGAGGTCGTAGATGGTCCGCAGATACATCTCGGTGGTGTCAACCAGGTCGTTCATTCAGCACCCTCCGTCGACGCTGAGTCTACTTGGCCAGCTGCGCGAATGGTTGTAACGCCTCCCAGGCAAGCAGTATGCCCGCCGCTGACGCGGCGGGCATACCGTCTGCTACCTAGCTTGTGTGAGGTGTTAACTCGCGTACGACCGTAGCCGGTCGGCACGCTCCCCGTTGCGGAGTTTCGACATCACGTCGCGCTCGATCTGGCGCACCCGCTCGCGGGACAGACCGAACAGCTTGCCGATCTGGTCCAGGGTGCGCGGTTGGCCGTCGTCGAGGCCGAACCGCAGCCGGATCACCTGGTGCTCACGCTCGTCCAGGGTGGCCAGCACGCTGCGGATGTCGGTGTGCAGCAACTCGGCGATAACCGCGTTCTCGGCCGACATCGCTTCGGCGTCCTCGATGAAGTCACCCAGCGGGGCTTCTTCCTCGGAGCCGACCGGCATGTCCAGGCTCACCGGGTCGCGGCTGTGCTCGAGCAGGTCGTTGATCTTTTCGACCGGGATGCCGGACTCGGCGGCCAGTTCCTCATCGGTGGCCTCGCGCCCCAGGTTCTGGTGCATCTCGCGCTTGATCCGCGCCAGCTTGTTGACCTGTTCCACCAGATGAACCGGCAGCCGGATGGTGCGGCTCTGGTCGGCCATGCCGCGGGTGATGGCCTGACGGATCCACCAGGTCGCGTAGGTGGAGAACTTGAATCCCTTTGTGTAGTCGAACTTTTCCATTGCGCGGATCAGTCCGAGGTTGCCCTCCTGGATCAGGTCCAGCAGTGGCATGCCGCGACCCGTGTACCGCTTGGCCAGCGACACCACCAGACGCAGGTTCGCTTCCAGCAGGTGGCGGCGCGCCGCCTGCCCGTCACGAACAACGGCCTCCAGATCACGTTTGCGGTTCTCCCCGAGTCGCTTACGCGTGGCGAGCAGGTGTTCGGCATAAAGCCCGGCTTCGATGCGCTTGGCGAGTTCGACTTCGCCGGCCGCATTGAGAAGTGCCGTCTTGCCGATTCCGTTCAGATATACGCGCACTAAATCCGCTGCGGGGCTTTGAGCATCCAGATCGCCGTCAAATCTGCTCGTGCTGGCGTTCGCCATAGCGACCTCCCGTTCGGCTTTGTTCTGTCATTGAGTCCAACGACAGATCAGCTCTGAGAGTTCCCATCGGTTCTGCATCTCACACGTCTTGACGTGCAGAAATGTGCCGCAGACCTGAGAAAGTCCTGAGAAGTCCGGCGGCGGCACTGTCAGGAGAAACGCCGGCTAGTCGGGATCGATTCCGCCGCGCGGGCCCGGCGGCCAGTGTGGCTGCGGGTGCTGCGGGGCCTCGAGCGCGGGACGTTCGGCCCGGGGAAACAGCGGCGTGCGCTGGTGCGCATTGTCGAACCGGCGTGGCTCATCGGCACTGCGCGGCGGCCGGTCATTGGCGATCAGGACAGCCATCCATGGCAACGGGATGGACAGCGCGACGATCGCCAGAGAGATCAGCCCGTTGTGCCACGCGCCGTAGGCGACCGCGGCCAGGATGAGCGCCGGAATCCGGAAAGCCATCAAGGTCAGGTACTTACGCACCCGCGCGCGGTGCTGCTCCTCGTAGGAGGTGGCGGCGGCGGTGATGAGCACTGGGCGGCCTTTGTTGCCGTCAAAGTCATCGAACCCCGAATCGGAGCCGTGCTTCATTTCTCCACTGTCCCACAACTGGCCGATTCCGGCTCGACCGGTTTTCGGGGCGCTGGGCGGTGCACAATGTCAGGTATGCAGACCCAAACGATCGAACGCACCGAGACCGACGAACGCGTCGACGACGGGACCGGCAGCGACACCCCCAAGTACTTCCACTACGTCAAGAAGGACAAGATCGCCGAGAGCGCCGTGATGGGCAATCACGTGGTGGCATTGTGCGGCGAAGTCTTCCCCGTCACCAAGGCGGCCAAGCCCGGCTCACCGGTCTGCCCGGACTGCAAGAAGATCTACGACCGGATGAAGAAGGACTGATCAGCCGGGCGGTTCCGCCGGCGCCACCTCGCGTTGTTGCGTTGCGGGATTCGCTATCGGGCTGGCCAACGTCTCCACCGTCCGCTTCAGGGCGGGCGAACGCGTGAACAACCACTTGCGCAGCCGGTGTGCGTGCGTGCGGGGTGCGGGAAACTCCTCCTGAACGGCGGCGTTCAGTTCGGCGCCGAGCATGATCGCGAAGCCGCCGAAGAACGCGAACAACAAGAACGCGATGGGCGTGGAGAGCGCGCCGTACGTGTAGCCGGTGCTGGTGATCCACCTGAGGTAGAACCGCAGGCCCAGAGTGGCGGTGACGAACACCGTCGTCGCCAGCATCGCGCCCAGGATCAGCCGGTGCGACGGCAACGGCTCGGGCAGTGCGACCCGGTACAGGACCATCACCCCGATCGTCAGGATCAGGATCAGCGCCGGGTAGTAGCCGTAGCCCAGCAGGTTGGACAGGCCGAGCGGGATGTGTTCACCCACCTTGCGCGGCCCCACCACCACCAGCGGTGCCGTCGCCACCACGAACACCAGCATCACCACGTAGAGGAACAGCGCGAACAGACGCTGGCGCACCGGGTGGCGCAGCGGCGTCTGGTCATGCGCCTCGACCACGGAGTCGACGAACGCCGAGATGGCCGACGATCCAGCCCACAGCGAGATGATGAACCCCAGGGACACCACCTCGCCGCGGGCGTGGTTGGCGATGTCGCGGACGGTCGGCTCGATGATCTCGTTGACCACGCTGGGGGAGAACACGCTGTGCGCGGTCGAGATCAGCTGGCGCAGGATGCTGGGCAGCATGTCCGGGCCGAACAGCGGTGCCACGTAGGCCAGGGTGCCCAGCACGCCGAGCAGCAGCGGCGGCAGTGACAGCGCCGACCAGAAACCAGCCTGAGCCGACTCCGAGAAAATCGAGTCGTCCCAACTCTTGGAAAGAGTCCTCAGGGTGATTCGCCAAATATGGTGGCGCGACGGTTTTGCGACCTGCTCGCTCATACCCGTCCAGCATTACCGAAGATCGCTCGCACCGCCCACATTGGCGATGGGCGAGTTCACTACGGGCTAGCTTTCGCTGAACTCCAGCACGGCGTCCAGTTCGGTCAGCTTCGCCTCGTGCTCATTCGCGTGATGCTGGCAGAAGAGAAGCTCCAGTCCGGAAGGCAGCTTGGCGCGTACCCGAGCCGCAGCACCGCAGCGGTCGCAGCGGTCGGCTCTGGTCAGTTCGGGACTCGTCAGAGTTGCATTCATGGCTTCTCCGTTCTCTTTCATTCACTTTCTCAGACGTATGGCGTTTTCGCCTTGTTCCCCGATCGTTATCGGTGTGTCGTTTCTCACGAGCTGGTCAGGTTTGGTTTAACCGCTGTCTAGGGTGTCGAAGTTGTGACCTTCACACCCGGCGTCCTGGTGCACCTGTGCGGAACCGAGCAGTGGGAGCAGGCACGGCGGCGGGGCGGCATCGACCCGGAAGCCGCTGGCGGCGGCGACTTCATCCACCTGTCGACGCCGGAGCAGGTGCACCTGCCGGCCAATCGGCTCTACCGCGGTCGTGACGATCTGGTGCTGCTGCACATCGACCCGGCCCTTCTGGCCGCGCCGGTGCGGTGGGAACCGGGGGTAGCAACCGATCCGGAGTCGATGTTGTTCCCGCACCTGTATGGCCCGCTGCCGGTGGCCGCTGTGGTCCGGGTCACCGCCTACCCCCCGGCCGACGACGGCACTTTCGCGCCGGTCGCCGGGGAGTCGACGTAAGCGTCGGCCTCGATCTCCACCAGCAGCTCGGGCGCGATGAGCGCCGACACTTCCACCATGGTGGCCGCGGGGCGTATCGCACCGAAGACCTGCTCGTGCACGGCTCCCACCTCGCGCCAGCGTGAGATATCGGTGATGTAGATGCGGGTGCGCACCACGTCGGTGAGCGCGGCGCCCGCCTGCTGCAGTGCAATCTCGATGCGGCGCAACGCATCTCGTGCCTGGGTGGCGATGTCACCGGCGGGCCCGGTGCCGGTCGTTCCGGCCACCGCCACGTGCGGACCGACCCGCACCGCGCGCGAGTAACCGACCTCCGATTCGAAGACGGATTCGCCGGAGATGACTGTGCGGTTGGTCGACATGGCAGTCACGGTACGACGCCGGCGCCCGCGGGCGCAGCCGAATTAACCGGTGGCAGCGGTCCTTTGGGCTACCGGCACCGACGACAACGAAACCGACTGCACCCCAACTCTTCTGGGGTGAACGGCCGAATGTCGATCAGTCTAGGTAGTCGCGCAACACCTGGGAGCGACTGGGGTGGCGCAGCTTCGACATCGTCTTGGACTCGATCTGGCGGATGCGCTCGCGGGTCACGCCGTAAACCTGCCCGATCTCGTCCAGGGTGCGCGGCTGGCCGTCGGTCAGACCGAAACGCAGCCGTACTACGCCCGCCTCGCGCTCCGACAGCGTCTCCAGCACCGACTGCAGCTGGTCTTGTAGCAGCGTGAACGACACCGCGTCCACGGCCACCACGGCCTCGCTGTCCTCGATGAAATCGCCCAGCTGGCTGTCGCCCTCGTCGCCGATGGTCTGGTCCAGCGAGATCGGCTCGCGGGCGTATTGCTGGATCTCCAAGACCTTTTCGGGCGTGATGTCCATTTCCTTGGCCAGCTCTTCGGGCGTGGGCTCGCGGCCCAGGTCCTGCAGCAGCTCGCGCTGGATGCGGCCCAGCTTGTTGATCACCTCGACCATGTGCACCGGGATGCGGATGGTGCGGGCCTGGTCGGCCATGGCGCGGGTGATGGCCTGTCGGATCCACCACGTCGCGTACGTGGAGAACTTGTAACCCTTGGTGTAGTCGAACTTCTCGACCGCGCGGATCAGGCCCAGGTTGCCTTCCTGGATGAGGTCCAGGAACGCCATGCCGCGGCCCGTGTAGCGCTTGGCCAGCGAGACCACCAGTCGCAGGTTGGCTTCCAGCAGGTGGTTCTTCGCCCGGTCACCGTCGCGGCAGATCCACACCATGTCGCGGCGCTGCGCGGCGGGCAGTTTGTCGCCGCGCTCGGCCATCTCGGCCATCAGCTGCGTCGCGTACAACCCGGCTTCGATCCGCTTGGCCAGCTCAACCTCTTCCTCGGCGTTGAGCAGCGCGACCTTACCGATCTGCTTGAGGTAGGCGCGAACCGAGTCGGCGGACGCCGTCAGCTCGGCATCCTTGCGGGCCTGCCGCAACGCCTCGGACTCGTCCTCGTCCCACACGAAATCGCCGGACGCCTTGTCCTTTTCGCTCGGCTCGGCGATTTCCTCGTCATCCTCTGCGGCGGCCTCGGCCGCCTTGGCGGGCTTCGCGGCGACCTCTTCCTCGGCGTCACCCTCCTCGGAGTCGACCTCGCCCTCGTCGGCCTCTTCGCCGTCGGACGCTACGTCGTCCTCGAGGTCGTCGAGGCTGAGATCGGTGTCGATGTCGAGGTCTTCGCCGGGCTCACCCTCGAGGTCGGGCTCATTGTCGAGATCCTCGACGGCACCGTCGGAATCGAGGGCGTCGGGATCCGCCGGTCCGCCCTTGGCCGCTTTGGTTCCGCGCGCAGGCGCCTTGGCGCCGGCGCCCTTGGCCGCGGCGCGGGTCTTCTTGGAGTCGTCGGCCGCGTCGCCCTCGGACGTGGTGGACGGCGATGCCGCCTTGGCGGCCCGTTTCGCGGGTGCCGAGCCGTTGGCCGCCTTGGCCGCCGGCCGCTTGGCGGGGGACGACGGAGACTTCGTGGCGGTACGTTTCACCGGCCCATCCGTCGCCGGGCTTGCTTTCGTCGCTGCCACTTACACCCCTTCGTTTGGGCTCACTTTCGGTGGGTAGTGGGCATGGTTAACCGAAAGTGTCTGCTATGTCGATGTCGGCGTTGGTATCAGCGTGAGTAGTCGCACGCTGTCGGTTGGGCGTTCGCCGAGCACCATTGTAACGACAGCGCGCGGTACTACGGCTCTGCCGGGCAAAATCAGTGGGTCACGTCCGAGGTGGCGGCCATGGCCGCGCCGACGATCCCGGCCGTGTTGAGCAAGGCCGCGGCCACCACCGGGGTGCGGTTGGTCAGCAGCGGCACCCATTTGTCGGCCTTGCGGCTGATCCCGCCGCCGGCGATGAACAGGTCCGGCCACACCGCATTCTCGATGGTCACCAGCACTTTGGTCACCTGCTTGGCCCACTTCTCGAAGGACCAGTCGTTTTTCTCCTTCACCGAGGACGCCGCCCGCTGCTCGGCCTCCTTGCCGCCGACCTCGAGATGGCCGAACTCGGTGTTGGGAATCAGCGTCCCGTTGTGAATCACCGCCGAACCGATGCCGGTGCCGAACGTCAGCAACACCACCAGGCCCGACTGGCCCTTGCCCGCGCCGTAATGCTCCTCGGCCAGCCCGGCCGCGTCGGCGTCGTTGAGGACGGTGACGTCCTGACCGTCCAGCTCGGCGCTGATGATGTCGCGCGCGTTGGTGCCGATCCAGGCCTTGTCCACGTTGGCGGCCGTCTGCACGACGCCGTGGGTGACGACGCCGGGATAGGTCACTCCGAGCGGACCGGTCCAGTCGAACGCGTGCACCACCTGGGCGATGGTCTTGGCCACCGCCGAGGGCGTCGCCGGCTGCGGCGTCAGCAGCTTGACCCGCTCACCGATCAACTGCCCGGTGTTCATGTCGACGATGCCGCCCTTGATGCCGCTGCCACCGACGTCGATGCCGAATCCGCGCCGCTGCGGCGCGCCGTCGCCGGCCACGATGGCGGGCGTGTCCGTGGTCGAGTCGGTGCTGGTCATCGAATCTCCTGGGCATGACTGGGCTGTCCGCTCACCTTAGCGCCGCGACGGTGTCGGCCGTGGTGTCTGCGCGGCCGTGACGACTGTGCTGCGATAGACCCGTGACCTTTTCCGATGACGAGCTGGTACGGCTGCGTTCGGTCGCCGAAACCTTGGCCGCGGAGGCCGCCGCATTCGTCCGGCGTCGGCGGGCGGAGGTTTTCGGCGCCGAGGCGGGCGGTTCGCAAACCCCGGGCAGTGGCGCGGTGCGCTCGAAGAGCACCCCGACCGATCCGGTGACGGTGGTCGACACCGAAACGGAACGGCTGTTGCGTGATCGGCTGGCCGAGTTGCGGCCTGGGGAACCGGTTCTCGGCGAGGAAGGCGGCGGGCCCGCCGATCCGGTGGGCACGCCGGGATCGGTCACCTGGGTGCTCGATCCCATCGACGGCACGGTGAATTTCGTCTACGGCATCCCCGCCTACGCCGTGTCGGTCGGCGCACAGGTCAACGGCGAGTCCGTGGCCGGTGCCGTCGCCGACGTCGTCGGAGACCGGATCTACTCGGCGGCACTCGGGTTGGGTGCACACGTCGCCGACGGCGAGGGGACGCAGCCGCTACAGAGCGCCGCCGTCGACGATTTGTCGATGGCGTTGCTGGGCACCGGTTTCGGCTACTCCCGGCAGCGCCGCGCCGCGCAGGCGGCGTTGTTGGCGCGCATGCTGCCGGTGGTCCGCGATGTCCGCCGCATCGGCTCGGCGGCGCTTGATCTGTGCATGGTCGCCTCGGGTCGGCTCGACGCCTACTACGAGCACGGTCTGCAGGTGTGGGATCGCGCCGCGGGCGCGTTGATCGCGGCGGAGGCCGGGGCGCGGGTGGTACTGCCGGCACCCGGAACGAACGGGGCCGGCCTGGCGCTGGCCGCCGCGCCCGGAATCGCCGACGAGCTGCTGGCCGTCTTGGAGCGGTTCGACGGCCTGGATCCGATTCTGGATTGACCGCCCCGGGTCAGCAGCTGCTGGCGTGAATCTTGGCCAGCAGCGTGGGATCTGCGGGCTCGGTGGCGCCGGGACGCAGGGTGGCGAGCACGGCGTCGATGTCGTCGTTGTGTGCCAACGCGCTGAAATCGGTGCCCAGGGATAGATCGACGGAGTCGTCGGCGCGGTTGTCGTTGAACAGCTCAGTGCACGGCGCCACCAGCCATACGGCGGCCGCGGTGGCCTGTCCGGCGGTGCCGAAACGGATTTGGCCCTGGCAGGTGAGTCTGGTGCCCGCATAGAGGGGATCGTTGGCAGCGGTCGGTTGGGCGAAGCCGAGATCTTTCATCGCCCCGGCGACATCGCCGGCCTGCCCGCCGCGGCCGCTGGCGTTGAGGACGCGAACCTTGGTGTCCGCGAGCTTGGCGGGCATGACGTCCATCATGGCGCTGCGCGACACCTGCTCACCGAGTTGGGCCGGCGCCGAGCCGCTGGCCTGGGGCGGCGGATTGCACACCGCGGCCTCGTGCACCTTGGCGGGCCGCGTCAACGCGATCGTCCAGATGACACCGGTCGCCACTGCGAGGAGAGTCACCACGACGATGGCGGGCCGCGGGTTGCGGCGCCGAAATGGCCGACCGTGCTTGTCAAACGCTGTACCCTCGGTGATTTGCGTGACCACAGCTGCACTCTAGCCGCACGCTAAACCCACTGTTCAGACACGAGCGCAAGGGTCAAAATAGGGATGTGACGCAAATCACACCTTAATGGGCCGCGATACGGGCACGAATCATTTGGTGGATGCGTTCGACGCTGGTACAAAGCGATGCTTGGATATCGCGGGCATGTAGAGGCAATAGGGCAGGGGAAGAGATATGCCTACCGACTATGACGCTCCACGGCGTACCGAAACCGACGACGTTTCGGAGGACTCGCTCGAGGAGCTCAAAGCGCGACGGAACGAGGCGGCTTCGGCCGTCGTCGACGTCGACGAATCTGAATCCGCGGAGAACTTCGAACTGCCCGGCGCCGATCTGTCCGGTGAGGAACTGTCGGTGCGTGTGATTCCGAAGCAGGCCGACGAGTTCACCTGCTCGAGCTGCTTCTTGGTGCAACACCGCAGTCGGCTGGCCAGTGAGAAGAACGGCATGATGATCTGTACCGACTGCGCGGCCTGATCGGTCAGCTGCGTAATGCCGACAGCACCCGCTCGGGGTGACGGCAGCTCACCAGCCAGTACGGCGTCGGATCGTCCGGGTCGTCGAGTACCGCCAGGACCATCGGCCCCACCCATGCCCTGTGTAGGACGTAGGCCGCCGGATCGAGTTGGCGGCCCAGGGCGGCGGACTTGGCCGATGGCGCTATCTCCGCGGATCGGGAGATCACGGTGACCGGCAGATGCGCCTGGCCGGCCCACAGCTGCACTTCGCCGGGCGCCGCGGCGTCGGCGGTGACCCGGATCTCGATGCGGCCCAGCCACAGCAGCGCCGCGGCGGCCACCGCGAACAGCGTCGCGTACGGCCACCAGGTCGACTGGCGGGTGACGCCCATGTTGAATTCGAAAGCGATGATGCCGGCCAGCGCGAAGGCCGGTGGCCACCACCACCAGGGAACCCACAATCGTTCGCGATACCGCACGTTGTGCGGCGCGACGCGCGTATCTGACACGCAGTCAAGGGTAATCTGTGGCCCCGTGTCGACCAGTTTGGCCATCGTCCGCCTTGACCCCGAGCTTCCGCTGCCCAGCCGCGCCCACGAGGGCGACGCCGGGATCGACTTGTACAGCGCCGAAGACGTCAAACTGGAACCGGGGCGACGCGCCCTGGTCCGAACGGGGGTCGCGGTCGCCATCCCGTTCGGCATGGTCGGCTTGGTCCATCCGCGGTCGGGATTGGCTGCGCGCGTTGGACTTTCGATCGTCAACAGTCCGGGTACCATCGACGCGGGCTATCGCGGCGAGATCAAGGTGGCGCTGATCAACCTGGACCCGACCGAGCCGATCGTGGTGCACCGCGGCGATCGCATCGCCCAGTTGTTGGTGCAGCGAGTCGAGTTGGTGGAGCTGGTCGAGGTGTCGTCATTCGACGAGGCCGGGCTGGCCGAGACATCCCGCGGCGACGGCGGTCACGGTTCCTCCGGCGGACATGCGAGTTTGTGATGCGCCGGCCACATGCAGAAGGAGGGGCGATGAGGTTTGGTACCACCCGCTTGCGGGGGAGGAGCGGCGCTGATGGCTGCATTCGGTAAGCGCACACCCAAAGACGACGACGCCTCAGGCGCCGACATACCCGCGGCGGACGAGGTGGCGGGCCGCGACGCCGATGAGCAGGCGCCCGAAGAGCTCGAGGGCCCGTTCGACATCGAGGACTTCGACGACCCGGCGGTCGCCGAGCTGGCCCGGCTCGACCTGGGCTCGGTGTTGATTCCCATGCCCGAGGCCGGCCAGCTGCAGGTGGAGCTGACCGAAACCGGTGTGCCGAGCGCGGTTTGGGTCGTCACGCCGAACGGCCGGTTCACCATCGCCGCCTATGCCGCACCCAAGACGGGCGGCCTGTGGCGCGAAGTGGCCGCCGAGCTCGCCGAATCGCTGCGCAATGACTCGGCCCAGGTGAGCATCAAGGACGGGCCGTGGGGCCGCGAGGTGGTGGGCACCGCGACCGGCGTAGTGCGCTTCATCGGCGTCGACGGCTACCGCTGGATGATCCGCTGCGTCATCAACGGTCCGCACGAGACGATGGAAGCCCTGGAGGCCGAGGCGCGAGCGGCCTTGGCGGACACCGTAGTTCGGCGCGGCGATACGCCGCTCCCGGTGCGCACTCCGCTGACCGTGCAGCTGCCCGAGCCGATGGCGCAGCAGCTGCGTGAAGCCGCCGCCGCCCAGCAGGCCGCGCAGCAGGACGAGGCCCAGGGGCAACAGGCACCGGCCGACGAGCCGGCCGCGCGCCGCAGCGTCGACGGCTCGGCCATGCAGCAGTTGCGCACCACCACCGGCGGCTAGCGCCCGACGATGCGCGCCGCTGTGCGGCGGGCGCAGGAGTTGGGCAATCGGGCCTAGCGGCTACAGGTCGGCCAGCGCGCTCAGGCAGGCCGCACCCAGGGCGGCGGGATCCGCGCCGATCTCATCCAGCGTCACCGTGCGCAGCGCCGCGCGCGGCGCCGCGGCGACCCAGTCGCGCCCGGCCTGCAACGGGTGGATCGGATCGTCGACCGCGGACGCCACTCCCAGCGGCGCGGCCAGCCCGGCCAGCTCCGCGCAGCTCGGCGCGACGTAGGCGGCCGCCTCTTCCATGGCGGCGGGCAGATGCGGCCACTGTGCCTGCCACGACCGGGTCAGCTCGTCGGCCAGCCACGGCGGGCTGGACGCTCGCATCTGAGTCGTGGTCACCGCCAGCCCGTCGGTGCGCAACTGGGACGCCGAATACCGCGCCGCCAGGGCTGCCGGCGCCGCCCCCGGCGCGCCCGCCCAGGCCGGCAGCGCGGCCAGCACCGCGACGGCCCGCTCGGGATGGGCCAGCGCCCAGGCGGCCGCGACCGCGGCGCCGATCGAGACCCCGCCCACAGCGATCGGCCCTTCGCGCGCCGCATCATTCAACGCCGCCAGGTAGCCCTCGATCAGCCGGTCGGGTCGCGGCGGCGGGGTCACCAGCAGGGCGCCGATCTCGGATAAGGGGCCCGAAAATGCCCGGTGAACGTAGTCGTCGTCGGAGCCGGTCCCGGGCAACAACACCGTCGTGACACCGCGCAGATCGACCACCACCCCTTGATAGTGCCCCGCCGTTCGGCGGCCCTCCAACACGACGTTTGAGTAGTTTGGCGCCGGGGAACCAACAGGTCTACGGTGTCCGTTGGCATAAATGGAAGCGTCGAGGCTTATCAGCATTGTCAGGAGTGGCCATGAGGGCCCAAGGGTATCTGCGCCGGCTCACCCGTCGGTTGACGGAGCATCCGGAGCGACTCGACTCGGAGGAGCTCTCCGACGAGGTCGCAAGCACCGGCGCGCAACGCGCCATCGACTGCCAGCGTGGCCAGGAGGTCACGATGGTGGGAACACTGCGTAGCGTCGAGTGCAACGGCAGGGCCTGCGCCGGCGGCGTCCGCGCCGAATTGTTTGACGGCAGCGACACCGTCACGCTCGTCTGGCTGGGTCAGCGCCGCATTCCGGGCATCGACTCGGGGCGCACGCTGCGAGTGCGTGGCCGCCTCGGCAAGCTGGAGAACGGAACCAAGGCGATCTACAACCCGCACTACGAAATTCAGCGGTGACCGATCCCGGACATTCGGGGGTAACCCCACCGCAGTCGGGCTCGTCGGAACGAATGACCACCAACCGCATCAACCCGGAACGTCTGCTGGCACAGGCAGGCGGGGTCAGTGGTGTCATCTACTCGTCGCTGCCGGTGGTGGTCTTCGTCATCGCCTCGAGCGTCTCGGGATTGGTTCCCGCGATCGTCGCCGCGCTGGGGGTCGCCGCGCTGATCCTGTTGTGGCGGCTGATCCGCCGCGAATCCGCGCAGCCGGCGTTCTCCGGATTCTTCGGCGTCGCGCTGTGCGCGCTGATCGCCTACGTGCTGGGGGAGTCCAAGGGCTACTTCCTGCTGGGCATCTGGATGTCACTGGTGTGGGCGGTGGTCGTCGCGGTCTCGATGCTGATCCGCCGGCCCCTGGTCGGTCACGCGTGGAGCTGGGCCACCGGGCGCGGTGACGGCTGGCGCAAGGTGCCCCGGGCCGTCTACGCGTTCGACATCGCCTCGGCGGCCTGGGTGCTGGTGTTCGCCGCGCGGTTCGTGGTCCAGGGGCTGCTGTACGACGCCGACCGAACCGGCTGGCTGGCGGTGGCGCGGATCGCGATGGGCTGGCCGCTGACCGTGCTGGCGGCGTTGGCCACCTACGCCGCGATCAAGTCGGCCCAGCGGGCCATCGCCGCCGCCGGCCCAGCTTCGGTCGAAATGGAACCCGGCGCCGTCACCGACTGACTAGTCGCCGGCCGGGCTGTGACTGCCCAGCAGCAGCTTTTGCAGATCCTCCTCCGCCTCGGCGACCGCGACGAACAGCAACTCGTCACCGCCCTCCAGCGGTTCGTCCTCCTCGGGCACGATCACCCGCGGGCCACGCAGGATGGTCACCAGCGAGGTGTCGCGCGGCAGCTGCAGTTTGCGCACCGGCTTGCCGCCCCACGGCGTGTCGTCGGGCAGGGTGATCTCGACGAGATTGGCCTGCCCTTTGCGGAATTCCATCAGCCGCACCAGATCGCCGACGGCGACGGCCTCCTCGATGAGGGAGGCCAGCATGCGCGGCGTCGATACCGCCACGTCGACTCCCCACGCGTCGGTGAACAGCCATTCGTTGCGGGGATCGTTGACCCGGGCGACCACCCGCGGCACCGCGAATTCGGTTTTGGCCAGCAGGCTCAGCACCACGTTGACCTTGTCATCGCCGGTCGCGGCCACCACCACGTCGAACTCATGCAGGCGCACCGACTCCAGCAGGCTCAGCTCGCAGGCATCCCCCAGCCGCCAGTGCGCCGCCGGGATGGCGTCGACGTCGACGTGATCGGGATTGCGTTCGATCAGCGTCACGTCGTGGCCGTTGCCGATGAGTTCGCGGGTGACCGAGCGCCCTACCGCGCCGGCGCCGGCAACAGCTACCTTCATGTGCGCCGCTCCTCAAACCGCTCGTTCGGATTCATCACAGGTCTTCGCTGGGTGGCAGCGCGGCGATGGCCACCGCCTCGGCGGCGCGGCCGGAGATCGCCGCGACATAGACCTGGTCGCCGGCCTGGATCACGGTTTTGGGCTCGGGCAACACGCCCGTCCCGAAACGGATCAGGAAGGCGACCCGGGCGCCGGTGGCCTGCTCGAGATCGGTGACCCGATGCCCGATCCAGTCCTCGTGCAAGACGACCTCGGACACGGCGACGGTTCCGGTCGGATCGCGCCACTTGGCCGTCTCCGTCTCGCGCAGCAGGGCGTTGAGGAGCCGGTCGGTGGTCCAGGGCACGGTCGCGATGGTGGGAATGCCCAGACGCTCGTAGACCTCGGCGCGCTTGGCGTCGTAGATGCGGGCGACGACTCGCTTGACGCCGAACGTCTCCCGGGCCAGTCGCGCCGAGATGATGTTGGAGTTGTCGCCGGACGACACGGCGGCAAACGCGTCCGCTTCCTCGATGCGCGCCCTCAGCAGCACATCTCGGTCGAATCCCTGGCCCAGCACCCGCTCACCGGCGTATTCGGGGCTGAGCCGGTTGAACGCGGTGCTGTCACGGTCGATGACCGCGACGTCGTGTCCGATGCGGGAGAGCCCGTCGGCGACCGAGGAACCGACCCGGCCGCAACCCATCACCACTACTCGCAACTTCAGGTCCTCCCGGGCCGCGTCCTGAGCCCTTCACCGGCAACCCGCGTCGGCGGCCGTTCTCGGTCGGCAAACATTCTCCTACGAACGCTACCGCCAAACCCGTTGGGGCTTACCCTTGGCTCTCGTGTCCAAACTTTCAACCGCCACCCGTCGGTTGCTTATCGGTCGGCCGTTTCGCAGCGACCGGCTGAGTCACACGCTGCTGCCCAAGCGGATCGCCTTACCGGTGTTCGCCTCCGACGCTTTGTCCTCGGTCGCGTACGCGCCCGAGGAGGTCTTCCTGATGCTGTCGGTGGCCGGGGTGACGGCCTATGCACTGACGCCGTGGATCGGGCTGGCGGTGGCAGCGGTCATGCTGGTGGTGGTGGCCAGCTACCGGCAGAACGTCCACGCCTACCCGTCCGGCGGCGGCGACTACGAGGTGGTCACTACCAATCTCGGCGACACCGCCGGCCTGGTGGTCGCCAGCGCGTTGATGGTGGATTACGTTCTGACCGTTGCCGTCTCGACGGCGTCGGCGATGGCGAACATCGGCTCGGCGATCCCGATCGTGGCCCAGCACAAGGTGTTCTTCTGCGTGGTGTCGATCCTGCTGGTGATGGCCCTGAACCTGCGCGGGGTGCGCGAGTCCGGGTTGGCGTTCGCCATCCCGACCTATGCGTTCATCGTCGGTGTCCTGGTGATGATCGGCTGGGGTCTGTTCCGCATCTTCGTGCTGGGCAATCCGCTGCGGGCCGAGTCCGCCGGCTTCCAGATGCATTCCGCCCACGGCCCGGTCGTCGGTTTCGCCCTGGCGTTCCTGGTGGCGCGGTCGTTTTCGTCGGGGTGCGCGGCGCTGACGGGTGTCGAGGCGATCAGCAACGGGGTGCCGGCGTTTCAGAAGCCCAAGTCGCGCAACGCGGCGACCACCCTGTTGATGCTGGGCGGCATCGCGGTGACCCTGCTGATGGGCATCATCGTGCTGGCCCAGCAAACCGGCGTGCAGCTCGTCGAGGACCCCGCGACGCAGCTGGGTGGGTCGCCGCCGAATTACTACCAGAAGACCCTGGTCACCCAGCTGGCGCAGGCGGTGTTCGGCAGCTTTCACATCGGGTTCTTGTTGATCGCCACGGTCACCGCCCTCATCCTGGTGCTGGCGGCCAACACGGCGTTCAACGGGTTCCCGGTGCTCGGCTCGATCCTGGCGCAGCACAGCTACCTGCCGCGCCAATTGCACACCCGCGGAGACCGATTGGCGTTCTCCAACGGCATCCTGTTCCTGTCCGGGGCGGCGCTGCTGGCGATCATCGCGTTTCGTGGCGAGGTCACCGCGCTGATCCAGCTGTACATCGTCGGGGTGTTCATCTCGTTCACGCTGAGTCAGATGGGCATGGTCCGGCACTGGACCCGGTTGCTGCGCACTGAAACCGATCCGCGGGCGCGGCGCAAGATGATGCGCTCGCGGGCGGTCAACACGGTCGGATTGCTGTCCACCGGCGCGGTGCTGTTGGTGGTCCTGGTCACCAAGTTCGCAGCCGGGGCGTGGATCGCCCTGTTCGCGATGAGCCTGCTGTTCGGGATCATGAAAATGATTCACCGGCACTACAACACCGTGAACCGCGAACTGGCGGAGCAGGCCGCCGCCCAGGAAGACGTGGTGCTGCCCAGCCGCAATCACGCCGTGGTGCTGGTGTCGAAGCTGCACCTGCCGACACTGCGTGCGCTGGCCTACGCCAGGGCCACCCGGCCCGACGTTCTGGAGGCCGTCACGGTCAGCGTCGACGACGCGGAAACCCGCGAACTGGTGCACAAGTGGGAGGAAAGCGAGATCAGCGTCCCGCTCAAGGTCATCGCCTCGCCGTACCGTGAAGTCACCCGTCCGGTATTGGAATACGTCAAGCGGGCCAGGGAAGAGTCGCCGCGCACCGTGGTGACGGTGTTCATTCCGGAGTACGTGGTGGGCCACTGGTGGGAACAGGTGCTGCACAACCAGAGCGCCCTACGGCTCAAGGGGCGGCTGTTGTTCATGCCCGGCGTCATGGTGACTTCGGTTCCGTGGCAGTTGAGTTCGTCGGAACGGCGCAAGACCCTGCAGCCGCACGTGGCGCCCGGTGACGCTCGTCGGGGTATCTTCGATTGACCCGCGATTCGACACGCGCACCGCGCCCGGCGGCGCCCGCGGTGGGGGAGCTGACCCTGACCACCGATGCCCCCGCCAACGGCGGCAGCTGCGTCGCGCATCACGAAGGCCGCGTGGTGTTCGTCCGGTACGCGTTGCCCGGGGAGCGGGTGCGGGTCCGGGTCACCGCGGACCGCGGATCTTATTGGCACGCAGAGGTTCTCGAGGTTCTCCAGCCGGCGGCCGGCCGCGTCGCGTCGCTGTGTCCGATCGCCGGGGTGGGCGGTGCCGGCTGTTGTGACCTGGCCTTCGCCACCCCGGAGCTGGCCCGCACACTCAAGGCCCAAGTCGTGGCCAATCAGCTCGAGCGGCTCGGCGGGCATGCGTGGAGCGGAGAGGCCGAGCCGCTGGCGGATTCGGCGACGACGGGGTGGCGGACCCGCGTCCGGCTCGACGTGGGTCCCGACCGTCGCGCGGGCTTTCACCGGTACCACAGTGAGGAATTGGTGACCGACCTGCGCTGTGCGCAGCTGCCGGACGGCATGCTCGACGGGATCGCCGAGGGCGAGTGGCCCCCGGCCGCCCAGCTGCATGTGGCCGTCGACGACGACGGCGCCCGCCACGTGGTGCGCACCCTGCGGCAGGGCCGGCAGACCGCGACCAAGGTCGTGGAGGGTCGCTACGAGGCGGTGCAGCGCGTGGCGGGCCGCAGTTGGCAGGTGCCGGTGACCGCCTTCTGGCAGGCGCACCGCGCAGCGGCTGGCGTGTACAGCGAACTGATCGCCGACTGGGCGCAGCCGGGCGCGGGCATGCGCGCGTGGGATTTGTACGGCGGCGCAGGGGTTTTCGCCGCGGTGCTCGGCGATGCCGTCGGACACTCCGGGCGGGTGCTCAGCGTCGAGACCTCGCGCGCGTCAACCCGGGCCGCCCGTATCGCCCTGGCCGACCTGACCCAGGTGCACATCGTCACCGACTCGGTGCGCCGCGCGCTGGCGGCCCAGCGCGGGCGCGCCGACGTAGCGGTGCTGGATCCGCCGCGGGCCGGCGCGGGCCGCGAGGTGATCGATCTGCTGGCCGCGGCCGGCGTTCCGCGGGTGGTGCATATCGGTTGTGAGGCAGCGTCTTTCGCCCGAGACATCGGGATCTACCTCGGGCACGGCTACACCGTCGAGAAGATCAAGGTGTTCGACGCATTCCCGCTGACGCATCACACCGAATGCGTCGCGCTGCTGACCCGTTAAGTAAGTACGAAGTACCGAAGCCACAGATAGAGCGCGCAGAGTGCGGTGGACAGCAGGGTGACCAACACGCCCTTGCGGGTGAATTCCCAGAAAGAAATGGGATTTCCCGAACGCACGGCGATGCCCAGCATGACGATGTTCGCAGTGGAGCCGACGGCGGTGAGGTTGCCGCCGAGGTCGCCACCGAGCGCCAGCGCCCACCACAGCGCGTTATGGTGCGCCTGGCCGTGGATGGTCGTGGCGAGATGACCGACGATCGGGGTCATCGTTGCCACGTACGGGACGTTGTCGATGACACCGGACACCAGCGTCGAGAACCCCAGGATCAGCACGGTCGCCACCAGCGCGTTGCCGCCGGTGAAGTTGGCCGCCAACCGGCCCACAATGCCGATGACGCCTGTTTTGAGCAGGGCGCCGACCATGACGAACAGCCCCACCATGAACAGCAGCGTGTCCCATTCGACATGGGAGAGGTAGTCGGACTTTTCCAACCTGGACGCCAGAATGAGCAGACCGGCGCCGAGCAATGCCACCAGCGACGGCGCGATACGTATCGTCGGGGACAAGACGAAGCCGGCGAACACGACGAGCAAGACAACGCCGCACTTGATGAGCAGCAAGCCATCTCGGATGGTCTCGCGCTCTTGCAGCGCCATGACGTCGGCGATGCGTTCGGGGTTGACGGCAGAAAAGCCGCGGAACAACAGCGGTGACACGGCGATGAGGGCCAGCAGCACGATGGCCACGATCGGCGCCATGTTAACCAGGAATGCATTGAACGACAGGCCCTTGCGGGCGCCGATGATGATGTTGGGCGGGTCACCCACCAGCGTCGCCGCACCCCCGATGTTGGAGGCGAATACCTCCGCGATCAACATCGGTACCGGGTTGATCTCCAGCCGCTCGCAAACCAGCAGGGTGACGGGGGCGATCAACAAGACCGAGACGACGTTGGGCAGCACGGCCGAGGCGAGTGCCATCACCAGCATCAGCAGGATCATGATGCGCAGCGGGGAGCCGTTGGCACGCTTGACAGCCCAGATCGCAACGTACTCGAAGACGCCGGTATTGCGCAGGACGCTGACGATCATCATCATCCCCAGCATCAGAAAGATGACATCCCAGTCGATTCCGTTGTCTTCGGAGTAAAACACGTCGGCCGAATCGATCACCGGCAGCATGACCACCAGCCCGGCGCCCACCAGTGCGACCGTTGTCTTGCTGAAGCGTTCGCTGATGAGGAAGGCATACGTGACCAGGAACACCGCGATCGCGTAATACATCATCGGCGCTGCCTCCCCCCGAGGCCCCTCACTGTTGCAGCGCCACGGCCAGCGGGCGCGATGCCGTGACCACTCCTTGCAACTCACCGTCTTCGACCACGGCGACCGGCTGACTGCTCGACCGCGGCGTGTGGACGGCTCTCGCATCGCTGCTGAGCCTCAAGGATTCGGCGAGATCCGGCTCAGCGGTCAGACCGCCCGGTCGGTGGTGGCGCCGCAAGCTGTACCTCCTGGGGTCGTTGAACTGCAACGCCGACCAGGCTTCCCGGCACACCGTGCAGAGAGGTTACCAAAGGCGCGGCCCGGAGCCGGACGGCGGAATTTGAAATTGTCTGATGGGACCACTCGCCACGAGCTGCGTAGACTGACTGGATGCTGGAACAGATCCGCGGGCCCGCTGATCTGCAGCACCTTTCCCACCATGAACTTTGCGAGCTGGCCGCTGAGATCCGCGAGTTCCTGATTCACAAGGTTGCTGCCACGGGGGGACACCTGGGGCCCAATCTGGGCGTGGTCGAGCTGACGCTGGCCCTGCACCGGGTTTTCGACTCGCCCCACGATCCGATCATCTTCGACACCGGCCATCAGGCCTACGTCCATAAGATGCTGACGGGTCGCGCCCACGAGTTCGAGAGCCTGCGCAAGAAGGGCGGGCTGTCCGGATATCCGTCGCGGGCCGAGAGCGAGCACGACTGGGTGGAGTCCAGCCACGCCAGCGCATCCTTGTCCTACGCCGACGGGCTGGCCAAGGCCTTCGAATTGAGCGGGCACCGCAACCGGCACGTGGTCGCGGTGGTGGGCGACGGCGCGCTCACCGGCGGCATGTGCTGGGAGGCGCTGAACAACATCGCCGCTTCCGGCCGGCCGGTCATCATCGTGGTCAACGACAACGGCCGCAGCTACGCCCCGACGATCGGCGGTGTCGCCGACCATCTGGCCTCGCTGCGGCTGCAGCCGGCCTACGAGCAGGCGCTGGAGAAGGGCCGCGACGCATTGCGCGCGTTGCCGCTGGTCGGCAAGATCGCCTATCGCGTCATGCACAGCGTCAAGGCCGGCATCAAGGACTCGTTGTCGCCACAGCTGATGTTCACCGATCTGGGGCTGAAGTACGTCGGTCCCGTCGACGGTCACGACGAACGCGCGGTGGAGGCCGCGCTGCGTCATGCCCGCGGCTTCGGCCGCCCGGTGATTGTGCATGTGGTGACCCGCAAGGGGATGGGCTTCGCCCCGGCCGAGGACGACGAAGCCGAGCAGATGCATTCCTGCGGCGTCATCGACCCGGTGACCGGCCAGGCCACCAAAATCGCCGGCCCCGGCTGGACGGCGGCGTTCTCCGACGCCCTCATCGGGTACGCCAGGAAGCGCCGCGACATCGTGGCCATCACGGCCGCCATGCCCGGGCCGACCGGGCTGACCCCGTTCGGGCAGCAGTTCCCGGACCGTCTGTTCGACGTCGGCATCGCCGAGCAGCACGCGATGACGTCGGCGGCCGGGCTGGCCATGGGCGGCATGCATCCGGTGGTGGCCATCTATTCGACCTTCCTCAACCGGTCCTTCGATCAGATCATGATGGACGTGGCGCTGCACCGGCTGCCCGTCACCATGGTGCTCGACCGGGCCGGCATCACCGGTTCGGACGGCGCCAGCCACAACGGCATGTGGGACATGTCGATGCTGGGCATCGTGCCCGGCATGCGGGTGGCCGCGCCCCGGGACGCCACCCGGTTGCGTGAGGAACTCGGTGAGGCGCTCGACGTCCACGACGGCCCCACCGCGCTGCGTTTCCCCAAAGGTGATGTGGGCGAGGACCTTCCGGCGATCGAACGCCGGGGATCGGGCATCTCGGGTGTGGACGTGCTCGCCGTCCCGGCCGGCGGATGCAACCACGACGTGCTGCTCGTCGGCGTCGGCGCGTTCGCGCCGATGGCGCTGGCGGTGGCCAGGCGGCTACAGGACCAGGGGATCGGCGTCACGGTCATCGACCCACGCTGGGTACTGCCGGTGTCGGAGAGCGTTCTGGAACTGGCGGCCCAGCACAAGCTCGTCGTCACCTGCGAGGACAACGGGGTCAACGGCGGGGTGGGTTCGGCGGTGTCCGCCGCCCTGCGCCGCGCCGAGATCGACGTTCCGTGCCGTGACGTCGGCCTGCCGCAGCGGTTCTTCGAGCACGCCTCCCGCGGTGAGCTGCTGTCGGATTTGGCGCTGACCGACCAGGACGTGGCCCGCCGCATCACCGGGTGGGTCGCCGCGTTGGCCAGCGGCGTCGCCGAAGCGGAGATCCGCGAGCACCTCGACTAATCGGGGGGCTGCGCGGTCTCCGGCGGCGCCTGCAGGGCGCGCGCCAAGGCCGGGTCCACCAATTCGCGCTGCCAGGGCCGGGCCTGCCCGGCGCGCAGGAACGTGTCGACGGCGTCGAACGCATCGGGCACTGGCGTCCAGTCCCAGCACAGTCGTCGCACCAGGTCGGGCGAGACCAGGTTCTCGGTGGGGACGTGGACCCGCTCGGAGACCTCCGAGAGCGCCGCGCGCGCGGCCTCCAGCCGGGCGGCGGCCTCCGGTTTGCGCCTGCTCCATCGCGCCGGCGGTGGCGGCCCGTTCGGCGGCTCGCTGTCCCCGGGCGGGTTCTTGGTCCGGCGGGCCTCGTCCAGCGCCGCCAGCCACGTCGCCGCACTGCGGCGCTGATTGCGCCCACCGAACACCGGCAAGGCGACGAGCTCCTCGACGGTCGTCGGGTTGGCCAGGGCGGCATCGATGATGGCCGAGTCGGGCAGGATGCGGCGCGGCGCGATGTCGCGGCGCTGCGCGATCCGGTCGCGCGTCAGCCACAATTCGCGGACCGCGGCCAGACCGCGCTGGTCGCGCACCCGATGGATGCCCGAGGTTCGCCGCCACCGGTCCCGCCGCACGGCCGGATCCTTCGAACCCACCTCGCGCAGATATTCGAATTCCTGTGCGGCCCAATCGGTTTTACCTTGCTCGGCCAGCACGTCGGCGATCGCGGCGCGCAGCTCGATGAGCAGTTCGACGTCCAGGGCGGCGTAGTTGAGCCATTCGGCGGGCAGCGGCCGTTTCGACCAGTCCGCCGCGCCGTGCCCTTTGGCCAGCCCGAAGCCCAGCAGCCGTTCGACCATGGTCGCCAGGTTCACCCGGTCGAACCCGGCGAGCCGTCCGGCGAGTTCGGTGTCATACAGCGCCGGCGGCCGCAGGCCGACCTCCTCCAGGCACGGCAGATCCTGATCGGCGGAGTGCAGGATCCATTCGTCGCTGTCGAGCACCTCGGCCACCGGCCGCAGGGCCTCGAGGGGGTCGGCGCCGTGGCTCACCGGATCGATCAGCACGGTGCCGGAACCGGCCCGCCGGATCTGGATCAGGTAGGCCCGGTTGGAGTACCGAAAACCCGATGCCCGCTCGGCGTCCACCGCGAAAGGCCCGTGCCCACGGTCGAGTCGCTGCGCGGCGGCCTCGATGTCGTGAACGCTCACCGAGATGGGCGGGACGCCCTCGGAAGGGTGCGGCAGCGGGGTGGGCGCGGGGTCGGTGCCGACATCGCCGGGCACGCTGCCGCGCGGCCCGTCGGCCGACGGTTCGCCCATGCTAGGCGCGTGACCGGGAGTTCAGGTCGGTGACTCCGGCGGGTGGTAGCCCCGCGGCGTGCTCCAGCACCTCACAGAACGCCTCGACATGCCCGCCGACCGCGGACGACGTCGCGGTCCATGACGCGCGCAGCTCGAGTTGGTGGGCGCGCGGCGGCCCGGAGATGTCTCCGTAGCGCACCGATGTGGTGGCGGTGACGGTACCGCCCAGGGCGACGACTTGCTCCATACGTGACTCCAGTGCCTCGACTAGCCAGCTCCACGCTACTTCGGGCAGCAGCGGGTCGACCGCCTCACTGGGGTCAAGGTCGGCCTGGATGTAGGCGACCATCCGGATGGTGCCGTCCCACGCGTCGGCCCCTTCGGGGTCGTAGAGCAGGATCAGCCGTCCGAAGGCGTCGCCGTCGGATCGTTCTGGAATGATTTCGCGATCGGGATGTTTGACCTCGGCACCCAGGGCGTAACTGTGGGGGGCCAAGCGTTGCGGCGGCCGGATGGGACCCAACTCGATCTCCGGCCGCACGACGACGGCGTTCATCGCCGCTACCGCCTCGCGGAAGGGGGCCGGTTCGGATGAGGTCACTTGGCGCCGCTCCTGTTCATCCCGACCGTTCTGCATCGGCACGGCACGGGTCACAGGGAACGACGGTAGACCTCCAGCCCGACACGCCGCGACAGGCGCGCCGCGTTTCAAACCGGCCGCGACCAAGCCGTTACCAGGCCTCCACCAAAGCTATATGTGCAGCTCAAGCGGCGGTCAGCCGGTAAAACGCGCCGGGCGCTTCTCGCGGTGCGCGGCCAGGCCTTCCTGCACGTCGGGGCCGCTGAAACTGAGGAATTCCAGGCCCACCGAGGTCTCGAAGGTGGGACCCATCATCCGATACCAATGGTTGAGGCTGCGCTTGGTCCACCGGATCGCGTTCTGCGCTCCCTGCGCCAGGTTCTCGGCGATGCGGGTGGCGGTGGGCAGCACGTCGTCGTCGTCGACGCAGGTGGACACCAGTCCGATCCGCTCGGCTTCCTCGCCCAGCAGCGTCTCGCAGGTCAGCAGGTAGTACTTGGCCTTGGCCATGCCGACCAGCAGCGGCCAGCAGATCGCGGCATGGTCGCCGGCGGCGACGCCGAGCTTGGTGTGGCCGTCGATGAGCTTCGCGGTCCGGCCGGCCACCGAGATGTCGGCGAGCAGGGCCACCACCAGTCCCGCACCCACCGCCGGCCCGCGGATCGCGGAGACGACGGGTGTGTCGCAGTTGATCATGTTGTGCACCAGGTCGCGGGCTTCACGCATGATGCGGATCCGGCCCTCGTAGTCGTTGATGGTCTCGTCGATCAGGTCGAAGCTGCCGCCGGAGGAAAAGGCCTTGCCCTCCCCGCGGACCAGCACGGCGCGCACCGCGGGATCGCGGTCGATCACCGGCCAGATGTCGGCGAGGTCGCGGTGCATCTGCGGCCCGACCGAATTGAGCCCCGGGGAGTCGAGAACCAGCGTCAGCACGCCGTTCTCGCCGAGCTCGCGGCGCAGGCTGGGGAAGTCGTCGTAACTCGCCGCGGGCTGACTCACTGGCATCACCGAGCTCCTGACGTTCAAACGGTTGCGGTCGTTGATAGTACGCAGCGCGGTTCGGTCCTCTGCGGTCATGGCAGCATTGAGGCCGATGAGTACTCGCCGCGATCTTCCCGAGTCGCCGTATCTGGCGGCCGTGAGCGGCCGCAAACCGAACCGGGTGCCGGTGTGGTTCATGCGGCAGGCCGGTCGTTCGCTGCCCGAATACCGGGCGCTGCGGGCCCAGACCGACATGCTGTCGGCCTGCTTCGACGCCGAGCTGGTCTGCGAGATCACCCTGCAGCCGGTGCGCCGCCATGACGTCGACGCGGCGATCCTGTTCTCCGACATCGTGGTGCCGCTGCTGGGTGCGGGCATCGACCTGGACATCGTCGCCGGGGTGGGGCCGGTCATCGGGTCACCGGTGCGTACCGCCGCGGATGTAGCAGCGATCAAACCCCTTGAGCGGCAACGGGTTCAGCCGGTGTCCGACGCGGTTTCGCTGCTGGTGGCCGCGCTCGGCAACGTTCCGCTGATCGGCTTCGCGGGCGCCCCGTTCACGCTGGCGTCCTATCTGATCGAGGGCGGACCCAGTCGCCACCACGCGCGCACCAAGGCGATGATGCTGGCCGAGCCGGACACCTGGCATGCGCTGATGGAGAAGCTCACCGACATCACCGTGGGCTTCTTGCGGGTGCAGCTCGACGCGGGAGTGGACGCCGTCCAGGTGTTCGACTCGTGGGCCGGGGCGCTGTCCCTGGCGAACTACCGCGCCTATGTGCAGCCGCACAGCAGCCGGGTTTTCGCGGCGCTGGCTGACTACGGCGTGCCGATGACCCACTTCGGGGTCGGCACCGCCGAACTGCTGGGCGCGATGTCGGCGGTCGGCGCGAACGTGGTGGGCGTGGACTGGCGAACGTCCCTGGCCGACGCGGCCGCACGCGTACAACCCGGTACGGCGTTGCAGGGCAACCTCGATCCGGTGGTGGCGCTGGCGGGCTGGCCGGTGGTGGAGCGAGCCGCTCGCGCGGTCGTGGACGACGGACGGCGGGCGATCGACGCCGGCGCCGCCGGTCACGTCTTCAACCTCGGCCACGGGGTACTGCCCGAGACGGATCCCGGCGTGCTGACCGACCTGGTGTCGCTGGTCCACTCCCTATGACTTCGCCCTCGTATTGTGTTGTAGGGGGCGGTGTTTCGGGGCTGACGGCGGCCTATCGGCTCCGCATGGCCGCCGGCGCCGACGCGGCGATCACCTTGTTCGATCCGGGGGACAGGCTCGGCGGAGTGCTGCGCACCGAGCTGGTCGCCGGGGTGCCGATGGACGTGGGCGCCGAGGCCTTCGTGCTGCGTCGCCCCGAAATGCCGGCGCTGCTGGCCGAAATGAATCTGTCTGAGCGTCAACGGGTTTCGACCGGCGCGCGCCCGCTGATCTACAGCGGGCAGGAGTTGCGGGCGCTGCCGGCAGGCACCGTCGTCGGGATCCCGTCGTCGGCGGCGTCGGTGGCGGGGCTGGTCGACGAGGCCACGGTGGCCCGCATCGAGGCCGAACCCGCGCGCCCGCTGGTGTGGCAGGCGGGCAGCGACCCCGCGGTGGCCGACCTGGTGGGTGACCGATTCGGTGACCAGGTGGTATCCCGATCGGTGGACCCCCTACTGAGTGGGGTTTATGCGGGTTCGGCGGCCACCATCGGCCTGCGCGCGGCCGCCCCGACTGTGGCCGCGGCGCTGGACGGCGGCGCCACCAGCCTGACCGACGCGGTGGCTCAGGCGCTGCCGCCGGCCACCGGCGCGCCGGTGTTCGGGGCGCTCGACGGCGGCTATCAGGTGCTGATCGACGAGCTGGTCGCGCGCGGGCGCCCGCGCTGGGTGCGCGCCGCGGTGTCACGGCTCGAGCCCGCCGAAGCCGGCTGGTCGGTGATCGACGACACCGGCGCCCGTTGGGCCGCCGACGCGGTGATCGTGACCGTGCCGGCGGGTCGGTCTTGCCGCCTGCTGGCCGAGATCGCCCCGCGCAGCGTCGCCGCCGCCGGACGCATCCGCAGCGCATCGTCGGTGGTGATGGCGCTCGCCGTGCCGGGCGATACCGCGTTTCCCGAGTGTTCGGGCGTGCTGGTGGCCACCGGCGAGCCGTTGCGTGCCAAGGCCATCACTTTGTCGTCGCGCAAGTGGGGTGCTCGCGGAGGCGCGCAGCTGCTGCGGCTGTCGTTCGGGCGGTTCGGCGATCGGGTGGCGGCCGAAACGTCCGACGACGAGCTGCTGACCTGGGCGCTGGGCGATCTGGCCAGCGTGTTCGGGCTGACCGTCGACCCCGTCGACGTCCGCGTCCAGCGCTGGATCGACGCGATGCCGCAATACGGGCCCGGCCATGCCGAGCTGGTCGCCGAGGTGCGGGCCGGGCTGCCCCCGACGCTCGCCGTGGCCGGCAGCTACCTCGACGGCATCGGTGTGCCGGCCTGCGTCGGCGCGGCCGGTCGCGCGGCCGAACGTGTGATCAGGGCCATCGGAGACTTGGACGCGCAGGTGGCACGATAGGTTCCATGGCCAAGCTCGACTACGACTCGCTGAACTCCACGATCCGGTACCTGATGTTCTCGGTGTTCTCCGTGGAGCCGGGTGAGCTCGGTGAACAGCGGGACGACGTCATCGACGAAGCGTCGACGTTCTTCAAGCAGCAGGAGGAGCGCGGCGTGGTGGTGCGCGGCCTCTACGACGTCGCGGGGCTGCGGGCCGACGCCGACTTCATGATCTGGACCCATGCCGAACGCGTCGAGGCGCTGCAGGCCACCTACGCCGACTTCCGGCGTACCACCGCGTTGGGCCGGGCCAGTGCGCCGGTGTGGAGCAGCGTGGCGTTGCATCGGCCGGCCGAGTTCAACAAGAGCCACATCCCCGCGTTTTTGGCCGGCGAGGAACCCGGCGCCTACATCTGCGTGTATCCCTTCGTGCGGTCCTATGAGTGGTACCTGCTGCCCGACGAGGAACGCCGCCGCATGCTCGCCGAGCACGGCATGGCCGCGCGCGAATACAAGGACGTCCGCGCCAACACGGTGCCCGCGTTCGCGCTCGGCGACTACGAGTGGCTGCTGGCCTTCGAGGCCCCCGAACTGCACCGCATCGTGGACCTGATGCGGGAATTGCGCGCCACCGACGCCCGTCGGCATACCCGCGAGGAGACACCGTTTTTCACCGGACCGCGGGTGCCCGTCGAGCAGCTGGTGAACTCCCTGCCATGACCGCGCCGGCGACGATGCAGTGGGGGCACCTCCCGCTTGCGGGGGACGAAGCGATGAGGAGAAGCGGCGCCATATGACCCAGCCATTCGACCCGACCGACCCCACTCGCTTCGAGGAGATGTACCGCGACCAGCGGACATCGCACGGCCTGCCGGCCGCCACACCGTGGGACATCGGCGGCCCACAGCCGGTGGTCCAGCAGCTCGTCGCGTTGGGCGCCATCAAGGGTGAGGTGCTCGACCCGGGCACCGGCCCCGGCCATCACGCCATCTATTACGCGTCCAAGGGATATTCGGCGACCGGCATCGACGGGTCGGCCGGCGCCATCGAGCGTGCCCGGGAGAACGCCGAAAGGGCCGGCGTCTCGGTCAATTTCGAGCTGGCCGACGCGACGAAGCTGGAAGGCTTCGACGGCCGGTTCGACACGGTGGTCGACTGCGCTTTCTACCACACCTTCAGCACCGAGCCCGAGCTGCGCCGGTCCTATGTGCAGGCGCTGCACCGCGCCACCAAGCCGGGCGCGCGGCTGTACATGTTCGAGTTCGGCGAACACAACGTCAATGGTTTCAAGATGCTGCGGTCGTTGTCGGAGAACGACTTCCGCGACGTGCTTCCCGACGGTGGCTGGGAGATCACCTATCTGGGCACCACCACCTATCGGGTCAACGTGAGCGTCGAGTCCATCGAGGCGATGGCCAGGCGCAATCCCGACATGGCCGATCAGGCGGAGAAGCTGCTGGAGCGCTTCCGGGTGATCGAGCCGTGGCTGGAGGGCGAACGGGCACACGCCCCGTTCTGGGAAGTGCACGCCACCCAAATCGACTGAGGGGCGGCCGACCGCCGCCGTCCCGCCCGCGCCACGACACGTAAACGTCTGCGACGACACGCCGACAGGTATCGCGGTGGCTTATATCTGGTGGATCCCCGCGGCGGGCAGAGGCGTCTTCAGTGCGTGGAAGACGTGTTCAGAGGCAGCGAGGCTGTGCGCCGGGGAAGCCTGAGCCCATATCAGCTGCGAACCCAGTTCCGTGCGATCTATCCCGACATCTATCTGTCGGGCGACGCCGCACCGGCGCTGCGAACGCGATGTATCGCGGCATGGCTGTGGTCGGGCCGGCGCGCCGTGCTCGCCGGACTGGCCGCGGCGAAGTTGCACGGCTCGAATTGGATCGACGACGACCAACCCATCGAGTTGATCTGGCGTAACCCGAATGCGCCGGCCGGTGTGATCACCCGCAATCAGCGAGTTGAGCCGGACGAGATCACCCGTATCGCGGGACTGCCGGTGACCACTTTGGTGAGAACGGCCTACGACCTGGCCAGGCAGCTGCCCAGGGGCGAGGCGGTGGCGCGACTCGACGCGCTGATGCGCGCGACACCGTTTGACGTCGAGCAGGTGTCGCTGCTGGCCAAGCGGTACCCGCGTGCGCGGGGGCTGCGACGCCTCCGCACGGCACTACCGCTCGTCGATCCCGGTGCCGCGTCACCCAAGGAGACCTGGCTGCGTCTGCTACTGGTCGACGCCGGGCTGCCCGCACCCGAGACGCAAATACCCGTGAATGAGAACTGGCGAACGGTTGGCGTGCTCGATATGGCTTGGGAGAGATACAAAGTGGCCGCCGAGTATGACGGTGATCATCACCGCGCCGACCGTCGCCAGTACGCCCGAGACCAGTGGCGGGTGCGCAAGCTCGAAGAACTCGGCTGGATCGTCGTCCGGGTAATCGCCGAGGACAAACCTGAAGGCATCGTGCGACGTGTGCGCGACGCTCTTATCCGCCGAGGTTGCCGCGAGATTTAAAGCGTTGCGATCCGCCTCGGCGTGTCGTCACAACTGGTTACGTGTCGTGGAGCGACGCCGCGCGGCCCGCAGGCTATCCGCCCGCGAACGCAACCCGCAGGCTATCCGCCCGCCGGCACCAGCCGCAGCGAGACGGAGTTGATGCAGTAGCGCTGGTCCGTCGGCGTCGGATAGCCCTCGCCGGCGAACACGTGGCCGAGATGGCTGTGGCAGTTCGCGCACAGCACCTCGGTGCGCGTCGTGCCCATGGAATGGTCGGGCCGCAGGATCACCGCGTCGGACTTCGCGGGGTCGAAGAACGACGGCCAACCACAATGCGACTCGAATTTCTCTGTGCTGCGGAACAATTCGGCGCCGCAGGCCCGGCACTGATATACGCCTTCGGTTTTGGTGTCGGTGTATTCACCGGTGAAGGGCCGCTCGGTGCCGGCTTGGCGCAGCACATAAAACTCTTGCGGGCTGAGTTTCTTGCGCCACTCGTCGTCGCTCAGTTGCACCTTGGGCCGCGAGACGTCGGGGGAGGTCATGCATCCACGCTAGCTCGAAAGGCGATGACCCGCTGCGCCCGGCTCCGCCACCCCTGCGGTCACCGGTTCGCGCTCGGGCTCGGCGCGCAGCCACGCCGGGTCGATGCCGTCGTCCAGTCGGTTCTCGGCCCTGGCGTCCAGATAGCGGAACAGCAGCACCGTGAAGGCGACGATCAGCAGCAGCGACCAGCCGTAGGTGATCTTCAGGTAGTGCAGCGCACGGCCGTATCTCATGTACTTGTAGATCAGCCAGTCATCCAGCGTCATGAAGCCGTAGATCCCGAGCCAGGCCGGCCAGTTGCGGATCAGCGAGTTCTGCAGCACGACGGTCATCAGGAACGGGAACAGCATCATCGAGTAGTAGCCCTGGGCCAGCGGCAGCACCAGCCAGGAACACAGCAACAGCACCCCCGACGAGCTGGTGAACCAGAACAGCGGGTCGCGGGTGCGGTAGTAGCGGTACAACAGCCACAGCGCGCCGATCGCGATCAGCACGAACAGAATTCGCATGAACACGATCAGCCAGGTGGGCAGGCCGAAGTACACCCCGTTGCCCTCGATCGAGCTGTTGAAGTAGTCGCGGGTGCCTCCGATGTACGGCAGCGTTTTGGTGACGAAGTCCATCGGGTCGCTCACCAGCGGCCAGGCCGCCAAGTTGACGACGACGGGCACCGCGATGGCCGGCACCAGGGCGCGCCACTGGCGGTTCAGCAGGGGAAGCAACAGCAGCGGGCCCAGCACCGGTTTGAGCGTGAGGGTGAGCCCGATCGCGAGCCCGGCCCACCACTGCCTGCTGACCCTGCCGTCCAGCAGCCAGCGCAGGAACAGCACCTCGGCCAGCAGGACGCAGCCGTTGATATTGGTGAACACCAGCGTGCTGGTCACGCTTTCGGTGCAGAACATGGCCAGCAGCAGGGCGGGCGCGGCCACCGAGGACAACGTGAATTTGAACATCCGCAGCAACAGGTACCAGGCGATCAGAATCGCCACGGTGTTGATCAGGATGAACGCATAGCGCGACGGCGTGAAGGGCAGGTACCCGAACGGTGCCATCAGCAGGGTGCCGCCGGGCGGGTACAGGTAGTGCGGGTCGACGTAGTCGAAGTGCTCGTTGTAGATGTCCCAGCCGTGCCGGAAGTTGAGGACCGCGCGGTACACCGGTTTGAAGTCGTCGGTGATGTTGCCGTTGAGGGTGAGCACGATGCTGCGGTGCAGCACCGAGAGGATGGCCATCGGCCACAACGCCATCCGCAGCACGGTCGCGACGTCCGGTGGGCTGGTGCGGGGACGAAAGGCGGCCAGGGTCCGATCACGTAGGCCGGTTCGGGTCGATTCAGCTGCCGTCACCAGCGCACCGTACACCGGCGCCCGCGCCCGCCGGAAAGCAGCGTCAGGCCGGGCAGTAGGTGTCGGTGTTGGGCAATTTGCCGCTGTTGAGGTAGCCGATCAGCGGCGGAACGGCGCAGCCGGAGAAGATGCTGGCGCCGTGGCCGATGCCTTGCCACATCACCCGCTTGCTGGCCGCGTTGGCGTTGATGATGCTGGCGGCGGTCGCCGCGACGCCGTCGGTACCGACGATCGGGTCGTTCTGCACACCGAGCAGCAGCACGTCGACCTTGAGGGTCTTCGGGGTGGGCGGCGGCGAGCCGGTGGGCCAGTGCACGCACTTGACCATGTTCAGCGCGGCGACGGTACCGAACTCGGGGTAGAGCTTGCCCCACGCGACGACCAGTTCGCGCACCCGGTCCGGCGTGGGACGGTTGACCGCATCACTGCACACGTTGACGAACTGGCCGTCGGAGTCCTCGATGGCGTTGGCGTGGTTGATCAGGTTGTTCAGCGCGTTGGTGTCGCCGGAGCGGGCGCTGGCCAGCGCGTTGGCCAGGTTGGTGGTGGCGCCGACGCGGCCGTCGGCGGGGTAGCCGAGCGCCACGGTGATGGCGTTGGCCACCTGCGCCACCGACGCGCCGCCGGGACCCTTGCCGGCGCGGGCGTCGGCCAGCAGGGCGCTGACGGCGCCCTTCGGGTCCCCACCCAGCGCGCAGTTCACCGCGATGCACTGCGCGGCGAAGGCGTCGAGGGCGGCCTGTTGCCCCTTGACCTGTTGCTCGGCGGCGGCTTCGGCGTTGGTGCCCAACGCGACCGGCGAGTCGAGGATCAGCCGGGCCACCTTGTCCGGCCGTGATCCGGCGTAGGCCAGCGCCACCTGCGCGCCGTTGCCGATGCCGACCAGCGCGAGGGCGGGCACGTCCCACAGGGCGCGCAACCGCTCGATGTCGGAGGCGGCGTGCGCGTCGTCGTAGGACGACGCGTTGGGCCCGATTCCGACCGCGTCGCCGCAGTTGGTGGTGGCGGTGTTGGAGACCTCGGACAGGTTGGCCACCGGGTCGTCGCCGCTCTGGAATTGCGACTGGTCGCGCATCTGCTGACGGTCGAACTTGTCCCGGCAGTCGATGGGACTGGACATCCCCATGCCGCGGCGATCGACGGACACGATGGGGTGGGTGGCGAGCACGTCGGCGCCGGCCCGAGACAGCCAGATCGGCAATTGCGCCGAGGACGGCAGGTCGGAGCCGGTGGTGAAGACCAGCGGCCCGGCATCCTGGGGTGTCTGATTCGAGCGGGCCCGCACCACGCCGATGCTCAGGGTGCCGCCCCCGCCGTTGACCGGGTCCAGGTCGGCGTCGTAGTTCGCGCAATCCAATTGGACACCGGCGGCGGCGGGAACCGCCGCGTCTGCGAACACCTTGGAGGTGCAGTCGTGCCACGCCAAGTCGTTTTTGGGTGCGGCGATCGGCGGCGGCCCGCTGGGCGCCGGCTTCGAGGTAGCCGCCCCCTGCGGCCGGGCACCGGAATTGGTGGCGAACCGCGGGTTGGCGGCCAGACCCGGGACGCATCCGGCCAGCAACGCGGTCACCGCGACCAGGATCGTGGCGCACGTGTACGGCCGACTCATGCCGACCACAGTAGCTAGGCCTTGACGTAGCGGGTGTAAAGGTAGCCGGCGTCGTCGGTCAGGACATGGGCACACCGCATCCGGGTGAGCAGCTGCCCCGAACCGGTGGCGATGCGTCGCGCCTGGCCGCCGACGATGCAGGGCGCGATCGTCAGGCACAGCTCGTCGAGCATGTCGCGCCGTATCAGCGAGTCCAGCAGTGTCGGCCCGCCCTCGGTGAGGATGTGGCGCATGCCGCGCGTGCCGAGGGCCGCCAGCAGGGCCGCCTCGTCGACCGTCTCCGGATCGTGGCCGGAGCAGTCGAGCACCTCGCACAGGCCGCTGAGAGCGCGGCGCGTCTGCTCGGCCACCGCGGTGCAGGTGAGCACCAGCGGCTGCACCTCGGTGCGGGTGAACACCGCCATGTCGCGGTTGAGCTGGCCGGATCGGGTCACGATCGCCAGCTGCGGGACCTCGCTTTGCCCGCGGGCCTGCCGCCGCTGCCGCTGGGCGACGCCCACCTGCGCGCCCGAGTAACCCTCGATCCGCACCGTGCCGGCGCCCACCACGATGACGTCGGCGAGCTCACGCAGCAGGTTGAAGATGAACCGGTCGCCCGGACCGCCCATGGCGCCGCTGCTGCCACCCGTGGTGGCCCCGCCGTCCACGCTGGTGATGAAGTTCGCCCGTACCCACGTGCCGTCGTGTTCGGGGTAGCCGTAGAGCTGGGGGAGGTCGCTGTCGTCGAGTCCCCGGACCGACCCGAGCAGCGACAGCGACGTCTCCGAAGTCGCAGAATTGGCCGGGCCGCCAGAGTCGGGCATGGGTCTGATTGCAGCACGCCGGTACAGTTCCTGAATGCACGGGTCCACCTCCGCGGGCGCTCCGGACGGCCCGGCTCACCTGGTGGATCGGCATCCGACGGTGTCGCCGGAGCGGTTGATCGCCCAGTTGACGCCGCCCCCCACCTTCGCCGACGTCAGCTTCGCGACGTATCGGCCCGATCCGGCGGAGCCGACGCAGGCCGCCGCGGTGGTGGCGTGCCAGGAATTCTGTCGCCAGGCGGTCGAGCGTCGCGCCGGGCGGCGAAAACTGTTGGGCCGCCGCGAAACTCTGCCCGGCGTCGGGCTGTACCTGGACGGCGGTTTCGGCGTCGGGAAGACGCACCTGCTGGCCTCGGCCTACTACCAGCTGCCCGGTGCCGGGCCGGGCGGGTCACCGGATGGCCCGCCGCCCAAGGCGTTCGCGACGTTCGGTGAGCTGACCCAGCTGGCGGGGGTGTTCGGCTTCGCCGAGTGCATCGAGCTGTTGGCCGGCTACACAGCGGTCTGCATCGATGAATTCGAACTGGACGACCCGGGCAACACCACGCTGATCTCGCGGCTGCTCTCGTCGCTGGTCGAGCGCGGGGTGTCGGTGGCCGCCACCTCCAACACGCTGCCGGAGCAGCTCGGTGAGGGCCGCTTCGCGGCGCAGGATTTTCTGCGCGAAATCAACACGCTGGCAAGCATTTTCACAACCGTGCGGATCGAGGGGCCCGACTATCGGCATCGCGGCCTACCGCCGGCGCCGCAGCCGCTGTCCGACGACGAGGTGGCCGCGCGCGCCGCGCAGGTCGACGGCGCGACGCTCGACGACTTCGATGCGCTGTGTGCGCATCTGGCCACCATGCACCCGTCGCGGTATCTGACCCTGATCGAGGGGGTGAGCGCGGTGTTTCTGACTGGCGTGCACGCCCTCGACGATCAAAATATCGCGCTGCGGGTGGTGGCGCTGACGGATCGGCTTTATGACGCGGGCATTCCCGTGGTGGCCTCGGGTGCCAAGCTGGACACCATCTTCAGCGAGGAGATGCTGGCCGGGGGATACCGAAAGAAGTACTTACGGGCCATTTCCCGGCTCTTGGCGCTGACCGCGGCGGCTAACCCAGCTCGCGGGTCATGACATAGTCGCTCTCGATGCCAGCACCCAGCCGAAAGGTCCTGGTGCCGTTGACCACGAACCCGCTCTTGAGGTAAAAGCGTTGTGCGCGTTGGTTTGCCCGGTTCACGCCCAGCCACACGCAGCGAACGCCCCAGTCGGCCGCGACGGCCAGCACGTGTTCCATCAGCGCCGCCGCGGCCCCGCGCGAATGGTGGTCGCGCTGGACGTACATCTTCGACAGCTCGGCCGCCGGGCGGCTGCGCACCGCTTGCTCGACGCCGGGGTGGTCGGAGACGCCGCGGACCAGCATGGCGTAACCGACGATCCGGCCGTCCCGGCGCGCGGTGACGATGGCGCGATCCGCATCGTTGAGGTATTCGGCGAAGCGGTTGGCCGACAGGTTGGTGTCAATGAACGACGCGATGTTCTCCGCGGTCGCCGTGGGCGGGCAGGCCAACGGAAAGGTCTGTGCCGCAACGGCGGCCAGCTCTACGGCGTCACCGGAGTCCGCCCGTGCGATGCGGAGAGTTCCGGTCAGAGGTTCCACTGCGCCAGGTGATAACCCGTCTTCTTGTCCAGCAGCACGACGGTCGAGACCGGATCGCGGTAGGCGTCCCAGTACACCTCGCCGCGCACAATCGCCCCGTTGGGCGCGTTGACCAGCACGTTGTCCAATGCGTCGGGTGCGTCGGAGGCCCGCGGCTTGTAGGCGTCGGCGTTCGGGGTGACGCCGTTGAAATCCATCACGGTCGCCATCACGTACGGGTTGGGCACCCGGATCGCGCGGATCGTCACGTCGGCGCGCTCGACGGTGCTGCCCGGGAAGCCCTTGTAGGTGCCTTCGCGGGTGTAGCCGAATCCCGGCGGCGGGTCGCAGGCCGACACGCCGCTCACGGTGACGTCGGCGATGAACGTGCCGTTGTCCACGCGCAGCGTGTCACCGATGTGGCCGATCGGCGCGTCACCGGCCCACGCGCGGGGCAGCGGAACCGCGGCGGCACCGACTGCGGTGAGGCCGGCGACGGCAACCAGAACGGCGGAGGCGACCATCAGCCAGTGGTGCATCTTCGCCATGTCGGGCCTCCTTGGCGCCGGTGCGGGGGACCCTCGCATGATCGCACACGCGCCGAAGCCGAAGGGAGGGGTCGGCTGAACCCCCGGGCGGCCGGCCCGGCCGGTCAGGGGGGCTCGGGCGTCGACCGACGATCGACGGTTTTGACGTAAAATTAGCGCCGATAAGATGCAAATCCTTTCTCGTTCTGCCACCCTGTAAAACATGAAACTTCTGCTTATTGTCGCCAGCGCTTTCGCCGCAATTGGCATGGCTGTTCCCGCGTACGCCGACGACGACATGGACAGCAAATTCCAAGCGTCGCTCGACGCGGCCGGCATCACCTACGACCCGTCCACGGTGGTTGCCGCCGGCAAATGGGTGTGCACCACCTACCAGGGCGGCTCGGGGACGTCCGATGTCGTCAGCGGCCTTCAGGCCAAGAACGATGGTCTGAGCGACGAAAAGGCCGCGAAGTTCGCCGCGATCGCCGCCAGCACGTATTGCCCTTACGTCCTGACGTCCAGGCCGGAGACGAAGACGGCCGACAGCTCGTCGTAACCGGCACACGGGTGAGGCGCCCGTTAACATAATTGTGCGCTGCAGCGGGTTACGCGAAACACGGCTGCAATATTTCGCTTTTATAATTCCGGGTCTGAATGCGGGGCGGGTTTTGCGTTAATTGTCGCGGGCGTCCATTCTTTGTTGTGCCGAGAGAATGGCGTTAACCATTCTTCGCGGGCGGTGGCGTCGACGCCGGGGCGCGGCGCGAGCGAACGTTCACGTCCTGTTCGCCGGACGAGATGCCAAACCACCGGCAGGTTTGCCACAATGACTGCGTTATGCGAATTCTCCTCGGGCTGAGCAGCCTCGCAACCATGCTGATCCTGGCGGTGCCGGCGCACGCGGACATCGACAACGATCAGGACTTCCTCAAAGACCTCCGCGACGCCGGCCTCACCTACCAGGACGGCGGCAACGCGATCACCATCGGCAAGTCGGTGTGTGAACTGCTCGACGACGGCCAGTCCGACGCGAAGATCGTGACGGACCTGCGCAACCAGAATCCGGACTTCCAGGGCGCCGCCGCGGCCAAGTTCACCTATCTGTCGGCGGCCCACTACTGCCCGAAGTACATCACCGGCGAGGACCGCGGTCCGAAGCCGGACGGTGCCGTCGGCAACTGAGCCGATCCCGGCCGCAATAGGCTGGTGACCGTGCGCGTCGATCCCGGACCGCTGACATGGGGTGCGGCGGTGCAGACCTGGCATTTCGACCTGGTCTCCGCGGCCGTCGTCGCGCTGCTCGCCGCCGGATACGCCTGGTGCTACCGCCGCGCTCGCGGCGCGGAACGCCCGGTCCGCCCCGCCAACGCCGCCTGCTTCGGCCTGGGCCTGCTGGTGTGGCTGCTGGCCACCGTCAGCGCGATCGGCGCCTACGCCTACGTGCTGTTCTGGGTCCGCGCGCTGCAGGTGCTGCTGCTGCTCTACGTCGTGCCGTTCTTCATCGCGCAGGCCAGGCCGCTCACCGTGTTCCGCGACGCCGTCGGTCCTGCCGGCCGCGACCGCATCGATCGGATGTTGGCGACCCGGGGCGCCCGCCTGCTCCTGCATCCGGCGACCACGTCGATCGCGATGCTCGCCACGCCCTGGTTGCTGTACCTGACGCCGTGGTACACCGCCGCTCTGCAAACCGAGTGGATCGGTGCACCGACGCGAATCCTGTTGGTCGCCTTGGGCTTCGGCTACTTCTATGCCCGGCTGCAAGAAGACCCGGTGCCCCGCAGGTACCCGCAGTCGATTTCGCTGCTGATCACCGTCGCCGAGGCGCTCGGCGACGGCGTGCTGGGGCTGGTCATCTGGCAGGGCGGGCTGATCGGCGCGACGTATTACGCGGGGCTGCACCGGTTTTGGGGGCCGGATCCGCGGCTCGACCAGACGATCGGCGCCGGCGTCTTGTGGATCCTCGGCGACCTGGTCGGGTGGCCGTTCGTGCTGCTGCTGATGCGCGCGATGTCCCGCGACGAAAAGGCACACGCGGTCGCCGTCGATGCCGAGTTGGACGAGGCCGAGGCCGCTAAGGCGCAAAGCCTCGACGGTGCCGAAGGTGATGCCGCCCCTTCGGCGTCGGGGCTGTGGTGGGAGAACGACCCGCAGCTGCGAGAGCGGTTCCGCCGCTGAGGTCTGATCGCCTCAGGCGGCGCGCGCCGTCCAGGTGAAGCTCTGCATCTCCGGGATCTGCGGCGTCAGCGCCGCGGCGACGCGGCGACCGATCTGGTCGGAGGCCGCCAGCGGGGTATCGGCGTTCAAGAAGCCTTCCACCTCGACGCGCAGGGTCCGCCCGGTCCATCTGGCCCGGGCGTGCGCGTGCGTCACACCGGGAACCGAGGTGGCGACGGCCTCCGCGGTGGTGATGATGTCCGGGTCGACGCCGTCGAGCAGGCGATGCGCGATCTCGGCCGTCACCTCCCATCCGACGTGGCAGATGAACCCGGTGACGGCGATCCCGGCGACGGCGTCGGCCCAGCCCCAACCCAGTGCCACGCCGATCAGCCCGAGCACCGCGCCGCCCGACGACAGCGCGTCCAGCCAGGAATGCTTGGCGTCGGCCACCATGGTGGCGGACCGGATTCGCCGGCCAACCACCAGTTTGTAGCGGGCCACCAGCTGGTTGCCGACCACGCCCACGACCGCCGCGCCGATGCTCCAGCCCACATAACCGGTGCCGCCGTGGCGCAGCAGCTTGGTGACGCTCTCGAAGCCGGCGACGACGGCGCTGCCCCAGATCACCAGGGCCACCCCGATCCCGGCGAGGTCTTCGGCGCGCTGGTAGCCGTAGGGGTAACGCTCGGTGGGCAGTTTGCGCGACGCGCGGAAGCCGATGAACACCAGCGCGCTGGTGGAAACGTCCGACAGGTTGTGCAGCGCGTCGCCCAGCAGCGCCACCGAGCCGGACAGCAGCGCGATGACCAACTCGACGAGGCCGGTCAGCGCGAGTCCGACGGCGCTGACGGCGACGGCGCGATTGGCCTGGCGGCGTTCGCCGGCGTCATCCGCTGCGTTGTCCAGAGGAAAGCTGGCCGCGGGGTCGCGTACTCCGTTGATCACATGCATACCGCCAGCATGCCCGACTCGGGGCCGGCTCCCAAGTCCCCGATTGAAGCGCACCCGCCTTGCTACACCGTTACCCGATCACGCCGGCGCCGGTCGGCGGGAATCGCCTCCGGCCCAATGGGTGTCGAGGATTTCGGTGCAGCTGGTCATCGCCGTAGCCCCACCGCCGCCGCGGCTACCGCGGTTGCGTACCTCTACTTGCCCTGTTCCGGCTTGGATGGGCCGTCGCGCCAGGGGCGCGGACTCTTCGGCAGGATCATGAACGCGACGGGCAGGCGTACCAGCGCGTCGCGGGCGGCGACCTCGAGGAACACGATTTCCATCTCCAGGCTGTTCAGCGGCCGCGTTTCCATCATGAAACGCGTCCGCAAGTAGCGCGGGGTCCTCAGCCACTCGACCACATTCATGCCCGTGACTCTACCCCTTTAGTGGAAATACTTGATTTGCATGGCATTTCACCGGAAACGGTGCTTGAGGGCTGAAATTCGGGGGTCAGCAATGCACCCTGTTCTGGTTGACCACGGCGTACGAGAATGGTTCCACCGGCAAGGCCCGGCCGTAACGCCCACACGGCGCATGTCCACGGTGTGGGAACCGATTATTCAGCTTTTCATAAGCCGCATTTTCCCGGCTGTCCCTATTCTTCGTCTGCATGCCGCTATGGGTCGACGGCGCCGTGAACGCCAACAAGAAAGGAAGCGCATCACATGCCCTCACCTCGCCGGCTGGCCGCACTGGCCGTCCCCGTCATCGCGGGCGCTGCCCTGGTTACCAGCGCTGCAGTCGCGGCCGCCGACCCCCTCGATGACGCATACCTCGCTCAGCTGCGTGCCGCCGGCTTCAGCTGGCCGCCAGACCATGACGCCGCGCTCACCGGGATGGGCCGGTTGATCTGCGACGACATCGGATGGGGTTGGACGTATGACCAGGTGGCCCAGAGCATCCACCAAACTCTCGACCCGCGCAAGGTGACGTTCGGAGACGTCGGATCCATGGTGAGCCTTGCGCATTCGACCTATTGCCCGCTGCAGCGGTGCTGGACGGATCACTGCTGAGCGTGACAAAATCCGTTGTGCCGCTTCGCGTTGCGCGCTGGCGCGCGGCATCCGGCGTCAGGACGAGCAGTGGGTGCTCTTGACCCGCCCGTTGGGTGACCCCAGCCGGGCCAGCGCGTCGTTCGCGGATGCGGTCGTGTCCGGACCTGAGCCGCCCTGGAACCGGCCGGAGACGCGGTCGAACGCCACCGATGCGCAGCCGTTGCGCGTGCCGGCCACCACTTCACAGGCGTCACCGGCTTCGGCGGTGCAGTGGGCCAGCGCGATTTGGTTCGCCTGGTCCTGACTGGACCCGGTACCCCAGCCGGCGGCTCGTCCGCTGCCGACGGACACGGCCAGTGCAACGAAGTCATCGTCGGCCCGGGCCGTCGGCGCCGGCACGGCGACGACCGCGCAACCGACTGCGACGACAATGGCAATGATCAACCGCACCGCTTCGCTCCTTTGCAATGCTCAGGTGAAAGAATTTAGCGCCCAAGAACGGTGATGCGCGGGGGAATGGGCCGCCGCGTCTTACGCATTGCCCTCCGGGTCTTCGGCCAGATAGGTGACGTCATACCACCGCCCGCTCGATTCGGCGTCGTGCACCTCGGTCGCGGTTGCCCGCTCCAGGCGCACGTCGGTCAGATGCGGATTGTCCACGCGGATACGGTCTTCGAGCTCGGCGTGCAGCGCATCGCCGTCCAGGGCGCTATCGGCGAGCGCTCTGGCCGTGTACCTCGTCCAACTCACGTCCAACATTGTGCTCCGGTGACGGCGCCGCATGAAATCCTCGGGCCACCTGTGGGTCTCACGAACAAATTCGCCCTTCGCGAGCCGATCCGTTTCTTCTATACTCGGCATACTCTCGTGGAGGATGCGATGGCTACAACCTGGGATACGTTGGATCGTTACGTCGTCATCTCGACGGACACCCACGCCGGGGCGGATCTCTACGGCTACAAACCGTATCTGCCGGCGCAGCTGCACGAGGAGTTCGATGCGTGGGCGAAGGCTTACGCCAGCCCGTTCGACGATCTGATCGTCGCCACCGCCAACCGGAACTGGGACCACGAGCTCCGGATCTCGGAGATGGACGCCGACGGGGTGGCCGCCGAGGTGCTGCTGCCCAACACCGTTCCACCGTTCTTCCCGAGCACCCCGAACATCACCATCAGCCTGCCCCGCAGCCGGGCGGACTTCGAGAAGCGTTGGGCCGGCGTGCAGGCCCACAACCGGTGGCAGATCGACTTCTGTTCGCTGGCCCCGGCCCGGCGCCGCGGGTTGATTCAGATCTTCCCCAACGACGTCGAGCTGGCGCTGGAAGAAATCCGGTGGGGCGCCGAGCAGGACTGCTTCGGCGGCGTGCTCATTCCGGCGGTCTCGCCCGGTGACCCGCACGTGGCCCCGCTTTTTCACACCCGCTATGAACCGATCTGGGCGCTGTGCGCGGATTTGGACCTGACGGTGGTGCAGCACGCCGGTGCCGGCAGCCCCGAGATGCCGATGGACCAGCCGGCGTCCAACGCGGTGTTGATCACCGAGATGGCGATCTGGGCCCAGCGCACCCTCGGCCACTTGATTTTGGCCGGGGTCTTCGAGCGCTATCCGACGCTGCGATTCGTGCCCACCGAGCAGGGCACGCTGTGGGTTCCCGGGCAGATCGGCATCCTCGACGCCATGGTGCCCACCATGAAGTCTGACGCCGGCAACCGCACCTACGGGATGTTCGGCGGCTCGTCGGTCGATGCGCTGACCCTCACTCCGAGTGAATATGTGCAGCGGAACTGCTATCTGGCCAGTGAGCTGATGCCTTTCGACGGCGCGATGATCGACTTCATGGGCCCCGACCACATCATGTGGGGCAGTGACTATCCCCATGAGGAAGGCTTCGCACCGCACTCCAAGCTGGCCATTCGCTGGGCCCTGCACGACAGGCCGTCGCAGGACTGTCGAAAGATCTTGGGCGGCAACGCCGCTCGCCTGTACCGATTCGACCTCGAGGCATTGGTGCCGGTGGCTACTCAGATCGGCCCCTCCGTCGAGGAGGTGCACACCCCGTTGGAGGACACGGGCTATCGTGCTCCGGCCGCTTTCGGTTACCGACCGTTTGAGGGTGGGCTGGCGCTCAAGCGGCTCGCTCCGCAACGGCACTAGCCCGACGTTTCGCGACAAGCACGGTCCGCGGTGCCGGGAATGAAAGCGCCGAGCGGCTTAATCGGCCTCGCCGGACACGCCAGAATCCAACCCCAATCCAACGCCGAGGCGCTTGCGGACGGGGCGCGCAGCCTGTTTTGCTGTAGAGAAGAGTCGGCAGCCGGGTGCGAACATCGTCTCTCATTGCGGATTCAAACCAGCGGGAGGTCCGTATTTCCTTGCGGCACATAGTGTTAACCCAACCGCGAGATCGACTGCCTTCCACATGTCTTCTGCCGGCTACGGGCGTATCGGGAACCCGCCGTGCGGCAAGAGCAAATCGCTGGTGCTGATGGATCGAGCGTGACCCTCAAACGTGTTGACCAGTTGAAGCCCGGGGACAGGATCCGGATGAAGATCGGGCACGCGACCATCGTCGCTACCGAGCCCCTGGACGACGACCGCACACTGCTCACCTTCACGTACGGGACCAAGGGCCCAGCCGACAACGCTCTGACCGTGGATGTCCTCGACGACGACGAGTGGGGCTGGTGAGTGATTCGGCATACCTGTGGGCGAGCTCGGGCTATCGCCGATGACCTTGTCGGCGACGGGTCGGCATATGACTATGGAACCGGATCCGGAGGAGGGACGATGACTCCATACCGCCTGAAATGCTCCGCGGGTTTGTCCGCCGCGTCGCTCGCCATCGCCTTGTCGCTGCCGCCGACCGCCTCCGCTGACGAGCCGTCGTGGAATGGCCAGTACGCGATCACGTTCATGGTCGGCCCCAAGGCGGGCACCAGCATGGCGGTCGGCAATCCGGAGGTGCAGCACACCGAGATCTACGGATTCCGCTCGAGCTGTACGAACGGCAAATGCGTCGCCACCATTGTCAGTGGCCCTCCGCCTCGTAATCCGACCGTTCCGCAGCCGGTTCAGTTCACCTGGGATGGCAAGTCGTGGTCGCAAACCAACGATTTCCAGTGGGACTGCATGATGCCCGACACCACGATCCAATGGAACCCGGCCCACGCCGAGACGCGCTACACGCCTCAACCCGATGGGTCGCTCGCGGGCATCATGCACACCGACATCCTGAGCGGCGCGTGCCAAGGGACCATCGACATGGACATGTCCGCCGAGCGCGTCTGAATCTGCGCTCAGAGAACGCAGCCCACGCGGTTAACCGGCCGATTCACGGTGGCGGTGGCGGTGGCGCCGGCGGGTTATCCCAACTCCCCGGTGTGCCGGCAGGGACCTGCATTCCGAGCCAGTTGCACGGCATCATCGACCGCCATGCGATGAAGGCGCACTGCTGCTCGGGCGTCAACGGGCTGGGACCCGCGCACGGCGGCGTTCCCGGCGTGCCACATATCGGGTCGGCCGACGCAGGGGGCGCGTAGCAGAAAGCGGCAGTCGCCATCGGCAACGCGACGGCCGTGACGACTGTGGTGACGAGACGTCGGGTGCGGTCCATGGCCCCTCGAATCCGATAGCGCTTCCGCCGATCGTAACCCCAGGTTCTGACACGGAAAGGCACTTTGAAATGCATCTACACGTGAGCGGTCGCGCTGTCGCGGCAAGGGCGCGCCGAGTGCGCTTTCGTCCGCTCAGGTATGGACTTTCCAGCCCGCTAAGGGGGTCGGCGCCGCGGGAGCATCGGGGTCGTTGAACTCGACATACACGTCGCCCTGTTTGACGTTGCTGTCATAGGCGATGAAACCATGGGCGGACTGGCCGTTGGTGACGCTGCCCGAGCGCAACGGCGGCGTCTTGTTGATCTTCTGGTAGTCGACGAGCGACGAGCCGACCTCGACATCTCGGTTCGGGTCCTGCCGCCACGGGGTCGATGAGGCGGTCAGCGAGGCCTGGCTGTAGTTGAACGGCGTGTTGGATTTGCCTTCGATGGTGAGTTCGATGACGTTGCAGCCCCCGCCGCCGGAGCAGCCGGACGAGATCCAGGTCGCGTTGTTGAGCGTGACGTCGGCGGTCGCGGTGCTGTATTCCGTGACGTGGATGCTGGTGCCGGATTTTCCCGTCGGGAAAGGCGACTGCTGGGTGGTCGGGTCGGCGGTGCCGTGCGGCGCAGTGAAAGACGCCGTCAGCGCCAGCGTCGCTACGAGTGCGCTCACGTGAGCAGGTCGGGTCACTGCAAGAAAATAGCATTCGGGGATTTCACCGTGAATTCGCGACGGCGGCGCCCCGCTTTCGGCGAATGCGAGCACCAAAAGGCTTTGGCGTAAACGTATTCAGAAAGCGGCGCGCGTGCGTCACGACGATGCAGCCGGCGTCAGCGCTAGTGCGGCAAGTTGGCCAGATAGCACCGCACTCGGGTGGCGGCGTCCTCCGGCTTGACTCCCATAGTGATCAATCTCTGAACTATTTCGTCCGCGGGCACAGCAGAGACGAAGTCGTTGTCGATGACATGAACGCTGGGAAACCAGTTGTCCGCGCTTACTCCCGGTGGGGGAGGCTTCGCATCGCCCCCTACGCACTGAGCGTAACCATTGACGCCAGTGTCAGCGTGAGCTGTCGGCACGCCCATCGACAAAGGAATGGCGATACCGACCGTCGCGGCGGCGCAGAGGAGACGCATGCTGGCATTATTCCGCGTTCGCCATGTTTAACAACCACAAATTTCGAACCGCCACCGCGAACAGGTGCATACGGCCCCTGCCGGTTTCCCTCGAGGCGGGCCGGCTACATTCGATTTTCCCCGCGCGAGCCGACCGTCGGCCTTACACTGAGCGACAAATGAGCGCCTATCAGACCGTTGTGGTCGGCACCGACGGCTCGGACTCCTCGCTGCGCGCGGTGGCGCGCGCGGCCGCGATCGCCGCGGATCACGGGGCGAAATTGATCATTGCGACGGCGCATCTTCCCGTGCCCGAGGAACGCGGCCGCTACGCCATCCCGCCGGGCAGCGACCACGGTCAGGACTACCGGACGGTGGGCGAGGCTCCTTACTACGCGATCTTGCGGGACGCGAGGGAGCGGGCGCACCAGGCCGGGGCCCAGAACGTGGAGGAGAAGTCGATCGTCGGCGCCCCCATCAACGTGCTGGTGCAACTGGCCGAGGAGGCTGACGCCGACCTGCTGGTCGTCGGCAACGTCGGACTCGCCAGCGTGGCCGGTCGGCTGCTGGGATCGGTGCCGTCCGCGGTCTCCCGCAGGGCCAAGACCGACGTATTGATCGTGCACACCAGCGACTAAGGATCGGGCCATCGTGTGCCCGAGCCGCACTCGTACATGGCTGCTGAACCACCACGCGAAATATGCTGCGCGATAGTGGGATTGGACATTCCGGGTGAGCCCAGCAGTTTAGGTGATCGAGACCAACGCGACGCCGCTGGTGATCAGCAGCCGACCGGACCGCCGCCCGCGGGACAGGTGATTCCGCTAGGTGTGCAGCTCACCGACGTCGTTGAGACGGCGAACGCGAGCAGCAGCGCAAACAGGACCTTCTTCCCCCTGGTCATGAGCTGGAAGCGTACGCCCGTCCGAGATCTCCCGTGACGGTTTCCGCGGAAATCCCGCGCCATGTCGGTGATGTGGTGTACCGCTTGTGTTGCCTTGAGCGACAACTAGTTTCCGGGCAAACTTTGGCGAATCTGCTTGGGAACCGGGAGGCCATCTCGGCGGAGGTCGCCGGGGAAGCACGGCGACGTTGCGACGATGGTCGGTGGATAGTCCGGGGGATATGCCGCCTTGATTTGGATGTGGTATCCGTCTGGGAAGTAACCGAATTGGTTCGGCTTTTCAAATCCGTCGCGCTCCATCACTGTGGCACCCCAGCTTCGCCAAAGCTCGCCGGCGTGCGCGACGACATCTGCGCCCTTCGTTCCGGCGGGCCCGATCACCTTGGCGAACAACGAGAATTCGGTGGGGCCGGGGCCAGGGCCGGTGTAGTTGTCGTCGCATCCGAGGTTGCTGCCGCCGATGGTGTCGGAGGTGTCGAGGATGGTGCCCGGCGGTAACCCGTCGACCGTTTTCTGCAGGTAGCCGACCACTGAATCCTGAGCCTCTTGTTGGCTTTTCGGGATCTTCGGCGAGGGCGCGATGGGTATGGATTCCATGGGGCCTCCTGGGATGATTGTTGCGCCGGACGGGGCTGATGATCCCGGCCCTGAGTGCTTAGTCGGCGTGGTCGACGAACATGCGGCGAGCACACCGGCTGCCAACAGAACGGCGAACAGGTCGAGCAATTCGCGAGTTTTCGTCTTCGTCATCCTTCTTGCCGTCACTTCGGTGGTGTCACATCGGTGCGTCCGGCGATAATGCGCCCCATGTTATCGAGCGCGGGGTTCCCACTGTCCCAGTAGCTGCTGTGTGCCGCTATTGAGGGGAGTCCAAGGGGCCAGGCGGGTCCGGGTGCCGCCTCGAAAGTCGTAGCCCCGAAGTCTGCCCCGGTGGGGTCTGGGCCAAGTGTCCATCCGGTCGCGACGCCGATGATGTCGTGTTGTGCTTTCGTCGCATAGACGTGCGCGCCGGGGTCGAGGTTGAGGTCGCCGGCATGGGCGGTGAGCACGCCGGGGCTGGCTACCGCGATGACATTGTTGGCGTCGAGGTGGTGACCGTTCAATGCCGCTGCGCCGACTTCGGTTGAGCCGTAGCTGTGTCCGATCACAGTGTTGATCGATGGCCCGCCGGTAAGAGCGTCGTTGTGCGACGCCCGCAACCCGGTTTGGAAGTCGTCCAATGCGGCGGCTCCGTTGTGGGCGTAGCTGGTTGACGCGGCTTGGAAGACGTCCATTGGCCGGTCATATCCCATCCACGTCGTCACCGACACGTCGCCGGGCTGCAGCCGGGCGTCGGCGTCTCGTGCAGCCTGATACATCCGCAGGGATTTGTCTTGGCTGCCGCTGAAGCGTCTCGTATCTTGACCGGTTCCGGGGACGAAGGTGGCGTCACGTTTGGCGGTATCGGGATTGTTGATGGAGATCGCGGCGTGGCCTTTGTCGTCAATGATCCCGAGATACTTGGGCGGGTTGCGTGGATCGACTTTGCCCCCTGGCGCCACTTGGGCCGGGGGTGGCCCGAGGGAATTCTTCACGTCCGCGTACCCGTCACGAGTCCGGTTGGCGGCGTCCCACTGTGCGCGCCAGTCGCGGTAAGTACTGGTCATGATTCCCGGCGTGAAGCCGCTGGCCCAGTCCGGGTGTTGGGCGCGCAGGCGGTCCAGGTCGGCCTGGTTGGCTTTCTGCAGTTCGTCCAGATGCATGCGGTTGTAGTGGTCGCGGTCCGTGAACGGCATGCCGCCGTGGTTACCGAGGAAATGATCGCGGTCGTATTCTGCGTCTTTCTGCTCTTGGGTAAGCGAGTTCCAAACTCGCGCAAACTGCCTCGGGTCGTCCGGCAGCGGGGGCGCCGGTGACAGTGGCCCCTCCTGCGCCCTGATACCTGCGGGGTCGTATCCATCACTGCGCAGGGTGCCCAGCGCGTTTTGCAATTTGTTCGAGTAACCGTCGCGGGTGGCCTGCAGCTGGCCCAGCGCGGCCTTCGTAACGCGAATGGCGTCGTCTTCGAGTGAGGTGATGTAGCCATTGAGCGCATTTCTGTCGGCCGCGCTGAGGTTGGGATGATCGTTTTCTATCTGGACGGCCTCGGCGATCATGTCGTCGAGCCCCTTCAGCTGCGCTTCCAACGTGGCGATCTGGCCGGCGGCGGCTTTTTGCGCCTTGGCCAATGAGGCGGCGATGTCTTCCAGGTCTGCACCGATTTTGGGCAGTTTTACCGACTGCGCCCCAAGGGATTTCGTCACCCGCTGCACTTCGGCGGAGTCGTTGATCGGATGATCGCCGTCCTGGTGGTTCCAGGCCGCGTCGAAGCGGGAGCGGGCCTGGGCGAACGTGGTGTCGGCTTCAGCGGTGGAGCGGCCCGCGGCGTGAAATGCGTTGGCCAGGTTGGAGATCTGCAGAGGGCTGCCGGCTTGCAAGCTTCGATTGATCATCCATGGGTCACCGCCGGCGAGGGCGATCAACGCTGGGATGCTTATGTACTTGAGCTGCATCGCGCTGCGGGCTGCCCGCGACCAACCTCAACAGACATCCCACCCCCTCTGAGCTGGTGTAACCCTACTACCGCCAGTGGTGACGTCAATTTACTTGGGAGGCTGGAAATGCCGCAGAGGCGGTCGGCCGGGTGGGGGCGGCTCGGCTTGGGGTGAGTGGTTTGCCGGCGCGGGTCGTCGGTCTGGTGTTCGCGCCGGCCACAGTTGGAGCGGGGGCCGGGGAAAATCGTTCGAACCGTACGGTGGGCAGCCATTTCCTGTTATTTCGGTTGATGCTGACGGCTATGAATGAGTGTCAGAGTCGCACCCGGCGAGCTTTTGATACAGGCTATGCGACATTGCGACGTGAGAGTTGTTGGTCTCACGCGACAGCAAGTACCGCGTTTCAAGTCTTTAGTTCTGAGAAAGCCGTTAGCGGTGTTCTTTGGGAGCTTGGGCAGATGTCCGGTAAAACGAAAGCGCCGATCACCGAACGCTTCGGCGTGGCGCGCCAGATGCTGTAGTAATTGACGAACGAACTTGCTCTGTCGACGGCCGGACCTGTTGGGCTGGTGCCTGTTGCCAGCGGATAGCCTGCGCCGGACTTGCTTGCGGCGTAGCGTTCCATGACTGTGACTGCACCACATCAGCCGGGCTGGTACCCGGACCCGTCAGGAGCGCCCGGAGTTCGCTACTGGAACGGGCAAGATTGGGGCGCAACCGAACCAGGGAACACGATCAACGACCGTGGCCCCAAGGGTCGCGCGATGGCCCCTGCCGGCCCACCATTCGGGCAGGCGGGTCCGGCTGAAGTCAGCCGTAAGAACCGCTTGTGGAGTCGAATGGTCGAACATAAAGGTTGGTCCGCTGTCGGTGCTATCGCTGGCGTCGCCGCACTTGTCCTTCCTTTCGTTGTAGCGCAACAGCTGTCGTCTTCCAATACGCAGACGGGCAATCGATGCACCGCGAATGGCAGCAACATCACAATCAGCTGCTCAGACTCAGGTACTAGCAGCGCTGCCCCGAACCAATCCGGTCCGACCCCCGTGAACTCTAAGCCTGATCCGAACAGTCCGCTTCAATTGGCGACAGTATGGCCATGGATATCAGGGTGTCCCGCCTATGGAAGCGCGATTGGGATGCCGGTAGGTGGTGGGGCGATCCAGGACTTTCACTCGGCAGGGGATATAGGTCCCATCTTCGCAAAGAATGGCGCCGGGTCCTGGATCCAGGGATCGATGTACCTTCATCTCCAGGCCGCCAAGGGTAAGCGGCTTGAGATCGTCGATCTCAAACCACATATTCAACGGCGTGACCTTGCTCCGCCTGCATGGGTTTACATACAACAGAGCGGATGCGGCCCCGCTCCGGGAGATCGCCGATTTTTATTGAACTTGGATAAGCCTTTGCTGACCGACGCGGGTATCGAATCCACTATCAATCATCGATCGACTGCGCCAACCGCTGACTTGGGAACAAGCTTCGTCGTTGATGACCATAACGACAGTCAGATCCGACTCGACACTCTTAGCTGTAGAGGGAACTACCAATGGACAATTGAGGTCCGCTATGTCGACGCCGACAGCGGCGAGGTTAAGAGCTACGAGATCGGCCCAATTACATCTTATGGTAGGGCGGACAATACCGTCCGATATGTCGGTGATCCCGGACCCGACGGCATAATTCGGGTGAAAGACCAATCGATTATCACCGGCGGTGATCCTAAGTACTTCACTAGCCAGTGCGCGGGTAGTTGACGATAATCATGACGTACCGGACCTGGCGCTGGCGGCCTAGCCGGCCCGTCGGGTATAGCGCGACGCTGTCTGGGCGCGGCGTTCTGGTGTCTTCGCGCAGCTAACGGTGGGCCCGCAGTGTTAAGCGCCGCAGCTCCCGAGCAACCGATGTTTCAACGCCCTCGTCGCAAGCAGCCCGAGGGTCGTATCGCAATTCAAATGCGAGCGACCGCACAACATATGCCGCCGCGGGTAACTTGCGGCGCACGTTTGACTCGACACTTGAGAAGCTAAGAACGTTAGAGATGAGACTAAAAGCTGGCGGTCCTGCCGGCTCGCCTGACTAGAAAAAGTTCATCTCCGCGTCGCGCTCGCATGGATCAGCCCGCGCTGCGAGGCATAGCTTCCGTCAACTCTGCGGACAGTCGCCACCGGGCCGAGTGCTTATCGACAGCCGATTTCATCGTGCTGAGAGTGATGTGGGCGGCGACGCAGAAATCGTCGGCGGGGTTCCACTGCACTCCCGCTTTGCCGAAAGGCCACAAGAGTCGTCTTGCTCCTAACGCGGCCCATCGTCGATCTAGAAGCTGATCCTGCAAGGTTCTTGCCGTGTGTCCGTGGCCATGAAAAAGTCCCCACTGGTGGCCAAGTGGAGGTCCCCGCTGGTGGCCAGATAAAAGTCCCCACCCCGTGTTCGTCGTGTCGACCAGGAACTGCGGGCCCCGATGGTGACGGTGAAGGCGCCAACCAATCGCCGCCACCACCGGGGAGTTCCATTGAAGTCTGCGAAGGACCGCATGGACATCATTTCTGCCTATCAACAACTCGGGACCTACCGAGCCGCCGCCGAGCAGTGCGGCACCACCCACAAGACCGTCAAGCGTGTCGTGGACAAGTTCGAGGCCGACCAGGCCGGCGATACGCCTGCACCGCGGGTTGGACGGGCCCACAACTACGACGCGGTGGCCGGGCTGGTCGCCGAACGCGTGGCCAAGTCCCAGGGCCGGATCTCGGCCAAACGGTTGCTGCCCATCGCGGCGGCCGCGGGTTATGAGGGCTCGGACCGCAACTTCCGGCGGCTGGTCGCTCAAGCGAAAGCGTTGTGGCGCAGCAACAATCACGTGGGTCGCCGTCCGGCGGTGTGGTCGCCGGGTGAGTATCTAGTCATCGACTGGGCCCAAGCAGCACCCGGATTGTTTTTGTTCTGCGCCGTGTTGGCGTTCTCGCGGTGGCGGTTCGTGCGGTTCGCCACCGATCAGCGGGCGTTCACCACGCTGGCGTTGATCGCCGAAACCTTGGCTGCGATCGGCGGGGTCCCAGCCCGGGTGCTGGCTGATCGGATGGCCTGCCTCAAAGGCGGGGTGGTCGCCGACGTGGTGGTCCCGACGCCGGACTACGTGCGGCTGGCCAGCCACTACGGGTTCGCTCCGGACTTTTGCCACGCCAATGATCCGCAGTCCAAGGGCATCGTGGAACACCTGTGCGGCTATGCCCAGCGCGATCTCGCGGTTCCGCTGCTGACAGAGGCCGCCATCGCCGGCACTGCGGTCAACGTGCGAGTCGCTAACACTGCTGCGGCAGCCTGGTGCACTGAGGTCAACGCCGCGGTGCACGCGGAGATCTGCGCCATCCCCGACGAGCGGCTAAGCGCCGAACGGGAACTGCTGCAACCATTGCCGTCGCTACGACTGCGGGTCGGGGCACCGTCGGTACTGCGCAAGGTCGATCGGCTGTCCTGTGTCCGCTACGGGTCGGCTCGGTACTCGGTGCCGACCCGGCTGATCGGCACCACCGTGGCAGTTGTCGTCGATCACGGCGCGGTCTGTCTGGTCGAGCCTTCGACGGGGATGATCGTGGCCGAACACGAGCTGGTCGCCCCCGGCGCTGCATCGATACTCGACACCCACTACGACGGACCCCGGCCAGCGCCGGACCGCGGACCTCGCCCGAAGACCAGCGTCGAGAAACAGTTCTGCGACCTCGGTGAAGACGCCGAGGCGTTCCTGGTCGGGGCCGCCGCGATCGGCAACACCCGGCTGGCATCGGAGTTGGAGATCCTGCTGGCGCTGGGCGCCGCCCACGGCACCGACGCCTTGGTCGCCGCGTTGCACCGGGCCGTCGCATTTCGGCGGTTCCGGGCCACCGATGTTCGTTCGATCCTGGCCGCCGGCACCGGAACACCCCAACCACGCCCAGCTGGGGATGCCCTTATCCTCGACCTGCCGGTCGCCCCGACTCGCTCGCTGGACGCCTACAAGATCGCTCCCGTCGCCGACGGCGAGGCGACGTCATGACAACAACGGCCAAAGAGATCAAACCCGTTGCACCACCGTCGCTCCCACAATTGGCTGCTGATCTGGATGCGGGGTTGCGCCGCCTCAAGCTCGCGGCGATCCGGCGCACCGCACCCGAAGTCCTGCTGACCGCCAAAACGCAACGCTGGACTCCCGAGGAAGTGCTACGCACCCTGGTCGAGACCGAACTGGCCGCCCGGGACGCCTCCAACATCGTCAACCGGCTCAAGGCCGCGGCGTTCCCCGTTCCCAAGATGCTGGATCGACGTGGCCGCCTCGTCGATCCAGCCCAGGGTGTTCGACTACTTATCGAGCCTGGAATGGATTCGTGCGCAACAGAATCTGGCGATAATCGGACCAGCTGGAACGGGCAAGTCGCACACCTTGATAGGACTCGGGACCGCCGCGATCCACGCCGGGCACAAGGTCCGCTACTTCACCGCCGCCGACCTCGTCGAAACCCTCTACCGCGGACTGGCCGACAACACAGTCGGCAAGATCATCGAATCTTTGCTCCGGGTCGACTTGATCATCCTCGACGAACTAGGCTTCGCACCCCTCGATGACACCGGCACCCAGCTGTTGTTCCGGCTCGTCGCCGGCGCCTACGAACGCCGCTCGCTGGCCATCGGCTCGCACTGGCCCTTCGAGCAATGGGGCCGGTTCCTGCCCGAGCAGACCACCGCGGTCAGCATCCTGGACCGCCTGCTGCACCACGCCACCGTCGTCATTACCGACGGTGACTCCTACCGGATGAAAGACGCCCAACACCGGAAGGAGCAGCCCTAACAACCAAGAATCACCGCACGGGAGTGGGGACTTTTATCCGGCCACCAATGGCGACAAAGACTTGGCCATTGACACCGTGCCGATCCCTGCCGCTTCAAGTCGCTGAGCTGCGGCGACTCCCTCGCCTTCATGGCTGTGGCTGTGATAAGCGCTGATGATGCCGTCGAGAGCGGGCTTCACGATGTCGACGAGCGAGGTCGTGGGTCTGGACTCCCGCGTGTCCGTGATCTGGACCTTGATAAGGAATCGCGTTGGCGCAGTTGCTGTCTCGATCGGGGGCGCGGCGCACTCCCGTATAGCGTTCCACACCGGCGCAGGTTTATCGTCGACCGATTCAACCGGGACATTAAAGAATGCCCCGAGCAGCTTTCCCGGTGTCCAGAACCTGAACGAGTCATCGCGTGCCTCGCTGTACCGATGGTAGTGCAGGGCCTGACCTCCGGTCACTCCATCGGGTGGGTGCGGCGGCGCATGATAGCTACGTTCGAAGGTCACTGAGCGTGCCAGCAACGGCCGGAGTGTCGTGTCGCCGACGTTGAAGAGCAAGACGTTTTCGGTATCGACTAGCGCGCCGTCATCGGCCGCGCTGTACACAGCATGGAGCCGCCCGGTCGATGTGCGAGAGAAGTCGCCTAGCGCTCGACATAGATCGTTTCGCATGTCGAGCAGCCAGCCGCGTGGTTGGTATGGCAAACGGACTGCCGACCACAGTTCGACCACGCCTGGCGTGGAGCGTATGAGGTACGGGTCTTGCATGGCGACAGCCTATGGTGGTCTCCCGCGACGTCGGCGATAGCTAACTGGAAACAGACCGACGTATGACGCGAGTTTTGTGAATCCGAGAACGTTAGTCTGAGAAAAGATTCGCTCCTGCCGGGCACCTTCGCCGATGTCCGTTAATCCTGCGCAGTTGGTAGGTGTATTGGCTCGATGAACAAGCGAACAATCTCGTCGAACAACGGGTCTGCGGTGTTTGGGGTGTACGGCGGCGACCTGGTCAGACAAATAAAGTCGTATGGGCCATCTGTTTCAAAGGCTTCCGCTAAGCACGATTGATAGCGAACAGGCGGCTCGAAATCCGAGATGTTAGGAGGGCCTGCGGCTGGCCGTCTTACTCGGTCTAGCTGACTCTTCGTCATTGCGGCGAGTTGGATGTTGTCGGCGCGCAAATCAAAGTTCTGCATCACGTACCGCAATTCATCGCTACCGCCACCGGTATCGTGGACATAAATCAGGTCGCTGATCCACCGGCAAGCAATCGCGAACAAGAGCCAGTTCCCGTCCGTGAGCCCGCGATCGCGATCGACCATCGGCAGCAGTCGTTGTTCAGGTGGCTCGAAGAGCAGGGATGTCAGCAGGTACTCGTAACCACCGTCCCCCATCCCGAGGTCCGCATGTGCGTCCAAGTGTGTCACATGGAATGGGGGCCGCAATAAGCCATTGCCCACAGCTTCTCGCCAGCGACCAAAGAGTTCGCTGTGATTCTCAGTAACAAACCCCGGTAATCGCTCACTCAAACCACATCGAGTTCGTAGGTAGTCAATCGCCTCGTCGATTGGCTTGACTGAGTGATCTTTTGCTAAGGGGCGATCCGCCCCCTGCGCCCGGTAGACAACCGGCCAAACAAAGAAGTCGAGATCAATGTCCAAGACTCGCTGCATATCGCCGACGCTACTATGTGTCTAACCCTGCCCAGCGCGCAAAACCTCCCCCGGGCCGGTTTCCCCGAGTTAGTGGGCGAGGTTGTCGCCGAACTGACCGATTGGGGTTATGTCGGAACCAGGAGCTGGATACCAGGATGCACGCACAGCGATTGGGGTCCCATGGCCAGACCTCGAAAAAGAACGGCGTGAATCCGCCCCAGCCGCCACCTACGGTCAGCCTCATGCAGCATATGGGCGTCAAAGTCGATGGAGAATACCGCGACACCACCGACCACCGCACCGACGGATCCACGGCACTGGTCGACACCGCAAGGAAATCCAGTAACTGAGTGGGTTCCGGACCCGCTGGAGTAGGGCTAAATCCCTAGCCGGCACGCTTCCGCGACCCTGCGGGTGGTTAGCGTTGCTAACCATCTTTGGGAAATATGTGGCCGCATTGCTGTCCGTCGGGCCATACCCATTGCATGAATTTTGCATGGCAGCTGGTTAGTTAATCTAAATACCGCGCTGAACTGCTAAAACTCTGGTGCGCGATACTGGGATTGAACCAGTAACCTTGTGGTTTGCTATAACTTCCCTGACCTGCGTGAATAACCCGTCTTACCTGCGGATACACACCCATCGTATATGAATTTCAGAGAAGATGAATGTAAGCTGAGGAACGGTATCGAGTTCACGACGAGTTCACGCCCGGAGGTCCAGTGACGCGAGGAGAAGGCCGCCGAAACCAGGACCGGGGCGCCTTCGGCACCGTCTCGCAGTTGCCGTCCGGGCGGTGGCGGGCGATGCATTACGGGCCGGAAGGCAAACAGGGTCGCCGCTATAAGGCTCCGACGACGTTCACGACGAAGAAGGCCGCCCGGCAGTGGTTGTCGACGGTGCAGGCCGACATCATTCGGGGCAAGTGGCTGCCGCCGGAAGACGACGCACAGCCCGCGCCGGGTACCAAGGCGCTCACGCTGGCGACATACGCCAACACTTGGCTTGAGCAACGCGACCTCAAACCGCGTACCCACGAGCACTACCGGAAATTGCTGGACGGGCACATTCTGCGTCCGCCGCTGGGCAATCTGCCGATCGCATTGATTACCGCCGACGACGTGCGCTCGTGGTATGCGAAGACCGCGAAGGGCACCCCGACGTTGCGGGCGCACTGCTATTCGCTGCTGCGGACCATCATGAATGACGCGGTTCGCGACCGTAAGGCGTCGGCGAATCCCTGCGTGATTCGGGGTGCGGGCAGCGCTAAACGTGCGGTGGTGATCCGCCCGGCGACGATCGATGAGTTGGCGAAGCTGGTTGAGGTGATACCTGAGCGGTACAAGGCCATGGTGTTGTTGGCGTCGTGGTGTGCGCTGCGGTTCGGCGAACTAACCGAGCTGCGCCGCAACGATATCGATATTGAGGAGGGTGTGGTCCGGGTGCGGCGGGGTGTGGTGCGCACCAAAGCTGCCGGCTTCACCGTGGACACCCCTAAAAGCGTCGCGTCGGTAAGGGACGTGAACATCCCGTCGACCTTGTTGCCGGCGCTGCGTCACCACCTCGTGAACCACGTCGGACCGGGAAATTCGCTGCTGTTCACGGCGGTCGGCGACCCGGACAAGCATCTGCAGCCAAGCACCCTGACCAGGCATTTCTACAAAGCCCGCGCGGCGGCGGGTCGCCCCGATTTGGCGTTTCATCATTTACGCCATTCCGGCAGCGTTTTGGCGTCAGCGGCGGGCGCGTCACTCGCGGAAAACATGCAGCGCCTTGGACACTCGACCCCCGCCGCCGCGATGCGATATGCGCACGCCGCGCAAGGCGCAGACCGCAAGATCGCGGACGCACTGGCGAAGCTTGTCGGCGACACGCCAGACCAATAGCGCCAAATTTCATCGAAACAGGTATCTTTCATCCTGAGTCGCTGTCGCGTCTCTCGGCCAGCCGAAACAAACTTTGCCAGCCGAAACCTTTTCTCGAAGGGTTTCGTTGCTGTGCCTGGAAACAGTTCCACCCCGCCTAATCGGCAGGCCCGTCGCCACACCTCCGATGCAAAGCCGCAAGGCCGGCGCTGGGCAAGCGCCAAAGAAACCGGCGAATATCTCAGCCTGACCACACGCACCATCTGGACGATGATCGATGACGGCAGGCTCCGCGCCTACCGCAACGGCAAAAAACTTGTGCGCCTAGACCTTAACGAGGTCGACGCCGCGATGACACCTCTCGGCGGTGCCTCAGAATGACGAACGCCGCCCGTGTCGGGGGCGGCGATCGCGGCGAACTGACCCAAGTTCACCCCGAGCATAGCGCCCCGCCCCGACAGTGCAATGTCGCCGCTGATCTACGTCGCCGCCGTGAAGGGGCGTATCGGTCGCCGCCGCTGATGTGTGGTTGCCGCGATCCGTGGGTTTGCGATTGCCACGGCGACGAATTCACCGAGGCCGAGTTGGACGGGTTCGTCGCTGCCACCGAACATCTATTCGCGTGCGGTCTGACTCCGCTTGTGCCGCTTCAGGTCTGCCAACAATTGTGGCGACGTCGCGCCGACCGTGAACTCGCGGTGACGCTGGCCCGGATTCGCGGTGCCGCATGAGTGATGACCTGATTGCGCGGGGAAAACAGATAGCGGAATCCGGCAAGTACCGACCCTCGGTGAATGGCGTTGCGCATGCTACGCCGCCGGCCCGACATCGCGACGACCCCGGAGACCAAGAGCCGCCGATCAACGAATCCGAACCACCGCCGCCGGCCGATTCCGAAGACGACAACGAAGGCGCCATCCAACACCGGCTGCACGTGCTGCGGATCAATTACGAGGCGCGGTGCCGGCTCGATGAGGAGAACCGGCCCCAAGTCGCCTTGCCGCCCGTCAAAAGCCTTGATGTGCTGCTCGCTGAACCTGACAGCCCGGTCCGCTACCGCATCGAAGGGCTTGCCCCCACCGAGAGCCGCATTATCTTGTCAGCACAGTTCAAAGCGGGCAAAACCATCATGGTCGGGAACCTGCTGCGGTCCCTAGTCGACGGCGACAAATTCCTCGGCGCGTTCACCGTCAACGCCACCGCCAAACGGGTCGTGCTCATCGATGACGAACTGTCCGAAAACACGTTGCGGCACTGGCTGAGAGACCAGAACATCACCGACACCGCGGCGGTAGCCGACGTGATCGCGCTGCGCGGCAGAGTCTCTGCGTTCAATCTGCTCGACGATCGCTGCCGCGACATGTGGGCCACACGGCTACGTGACCTCGGCTGCGATTACCTGATGCTGGATTGCCTGCGCCCCGTGATTGATGCGCTGGGGCTTGATGAAAACCACGACGCCGGCAGGTTTCTCGCCGCCTACGATGCACTGCTGACAGAGGCCGGCGTCAGCGACTCACTGATGGTTCAGCACATGGGCCACACCAACGAACGCGCCCGCGGCGACTCACGGCTCCAGGACTGGCCTGACGCCATCTGGCGACTCGTACGCGAAACCGAAGACCCCAACTCGCCGCGCTACTTCTCCGCATACGGACGTGACGTCAACATCACCGAAGGCCGGCTGAGCTATGACCCAGTCAAGCGGCGGCTGACGTACGCCGCCGGCTCGCGACTCGACGCGAAAACCGAAGCCGCACGCCGGGCCGTGGTCAGGCTACTCGCGAAGTCGCGAGCCGAGCTGAGCGGGAACGCCATCGAAAACGATCCAGCCCTCGCCGATTACAGCCGCAAACCGATCCGCGCCGCACTGAAGAGAGCCATCGAAGACGGGTTTGTCACCGTCACAGACGGCCCCCGCGGAGCGAAGCTACACCGCATCAACTACCCCTGCGAGCAATGCGGGATGCCCGTCGTCGGCGGGGGGACACGGCACGAATCTTGCCCTGAAGAACCGGACCCGGAGCTGTTCGAATGAGCTTCACCTCGCCAGCTCGCCGCACCTCGCCACCAACTCGCCGGCGAGGTCGTGAGTGTGACCTCGCCAGCTCGCCACCTCGCCTTAGTAAAGGCGAGGTCGAGGTGGCGAACACACGGCACGTTCAGCACGCCCAGATTCAAGGCAGCTCGCCATGAAGACCCGTCATCAACTCGCACTCCTGGTGCCGCGCCCGGCCATCTCATGTACGCGGACAACACCCGGTACGGCCGCAGCGGCGAGGAGCTGTGTCGCGAGTGCCTGCTTATCCACCTGGCGGCGGTCCGCCGCCGCAACGACGAGTTTCGGCCCGCCACCCTGGCGGCCAGGAAAGGAAGAACGCCATGAGTGACAACACTCCCTTGTCAATGAAATTGACCATCAAGGTCGTTAACGGTGAACCGTTGATCGATGCGACCGCCCTGTCGCTCCTGTTCGGCGTCGGCGAGGAACTCGTCACTGCGTTGAGCGCGCGAGACACTACCAACGGGTATACAACCTTCCCGCCTGAATGGATCCGCAACGGCAGGCGCCGCGCGCGGGAAGCCTTCGCCCACACAAAAAGCAACGACATGGTTTCTTCGCTCACCTACTGGGCGCGCAAGGATCGCGGCGCCGAGCTGCAACTCGTGTACGAAGACGAACAGTGACCAATTACCGAATCCGGCTCTACGACGCGTCAACGATCGATGTCTCCGCCGACGAGCTGACGACCCGCAGCGACGGCAGTCTATGGGTGATGGTGACGGTTGAGACGCCCGAAAGGCGGCGCTCCGCGTTGCCCCTGCTGCGTCCAGTGCTGGTCTTGGCGCGCGGCGACTGGGTTCGGGTTTGGGCGGCAGACCAGCCGAACCCATTCGCGCCGCAGGACGAGCCCGCGTCGGCGGAATCAGCCAGGGCGCCTTCAGCTTTGGTGCAGATGACTCCCGCCGAAGCCGACCAGGCCCGCCGGCAAGCTGTCGCCCAGCGGATCGCCGCGCTAGACCAGACCTGAGATGACCGGTCGTCGATCACGAGCACGCCGGCGCCACCAACGCGTCGCACGGTGGCTCCAGCGCGCCCACCACCGCCGGCAGTCGGCCGCCGAGCCATTGCCGGCGCCGACGTTCCGCGTACGCCCCAGCTTTAACCGGGGCGAACGGAACGTGCAGCAATGCCCGCCCGGCAAGCGCGAAGCGGCCGAGGCCGCGTTACGCCGCGACTCCACCCGCACTAACGACACCATCGCCGCTGAAGCCGGCGTTTCAGCGGCTCTTGTCGGCAGGGTCCGCCACGTGCTCGAAGGCCGCCGCGTAATTCACGCTTACCGCAGCAAGGTCCGACTGCGGTCCAACGGCGACTTAGGGGTTGCTGCCGAACACTCCGCCGCGCACTGCTGGTGCGAAGGACGCCCATCCGAACAACCTGAACCCACCACCGACGAACCCACCATGGACATCGACAAGCCATGGGCACTCGTTCGGTGGGTCGGCCCGTCATTGACCGGCCACATCGCCCACTTCGCCACCGAAGCCGAAGCCCTTGCCGCCGCACCCCAAGACAGCCCTTTTACCGTGCTGGACGTCTCCAAAGCGGGCACCAAACGCCCCGTCAGCATTGACGGCATCCTGGCCGCTGGGCGCCGCGTCCTCGACCGCCCCTACCCGAGAGAGCACAAACCATGGTGGGACCACTGACATGACCGCCCCTTGCCGGGGCTGTATTTACCGGCCAGCCACGAACGCCCGACCCTAAGCCTCCCGCCCCGCCGGGAGGCTATTTTGCGTCTGGGGGCTTCTCATCTCCCAAATCCGTTGATACAGCGCGCTGTTACATCTTGTCAGACCGAAACCCGTTACTAAAGCGCGCTGTTGAACACGCCGAAATCGAAATCAACCACGGCCACGGAAAACCCGCGCCTAACCTGACCACCGAGGCGTTCGCGGGGCGTGGGTCGTGTGTCGAGCCACCACCAGCGGCCGGCTTCCGGGATCAGAGCCCTAGTCAAGCCCTGACCGGGCCGGCGCTCCACCGAAAACCTCAACGCGGGGTGTCGACTAACACCACTGCGCAGGGCGGGTCACGGCGCCCCTGAATACGCCAACCCGTGGCGAGGCGTGACACGGCGCGCCTGGCCCGCCCGTTCAGACCGACCCCTGAAAACCACTGCGGCAGCAGGACTATCGGGGGTGGCGCGCACCCGAAGAGGTCTACCCGTGGACGCCGATTCTCTCCGCGCTCAGCGCGAGGCTATTCGCCGCAAAACACAATCGTGGTTGCTCGACATAATGCTGGCTCACGGCGCCGGCGCGGTGCTCACCCGGCGCCAGCATCTTCGTGTCCTGCAGGCCCGCAAAGACATCGAAACCCTGTCCGACCAGCTCACATGGGCGGCGGTGTCCTGATGAACAAGCGTGAGCAACTGCTCGATGTCCGCGAAGTCCGCCAGTTGGCGTCGCCGTTGGCGATGCGCGACGCCACCGATCCGGGACACATCGTGCTCGAAGGCTACGCCTCGACGTTCGAACCCTACGACGTGTACGGCGGCGCTCAGGCCGGCGGCTGGGTCGAACAACTCGACCGCCGCGCCTTCGACAAGACACTGGACGCCAAGCCCGATGTGCACTTGCTGATCAACCACGAGGGTATGCCGCTGGCCCGCACTAAAAGCGGGACACTCGAGTTGTCCGTCGACCACCATGGCCTGAAGGTCCGTGCCCGGCTCGACCGCTCCGACCCCGATGTGCAACGGCTGCTGCCGAAGATGGCCCGCGGCGATATGGACGAAATGTCGTTCGCGTTCCGGGTTTTGGAGCAGGACTGGGACAAGACCTATACGCACCGCACTATCCACGAGGTCAACCTCCAAAAGGGCGATGTCTCAGTCGTGAACTGGGGCATGAACCCGACGACCTCGGCCGCGGTGGCGGAGACGGTCGACGCGCTGGCGGCACTCCCGAAACAAGAACTCGCCGAGGTCCGCCGCCGGTTGGGGCTTCCGGCCGAACCAACAAGAGTCGGGACCGCACTAAAAGACCACCGCGAGCAGTCGGCGGAGCCGACTGACGTGGCCGCCGCGCTGCGCCGGCACGGGCTTTCCGTACCCAAGCCCGCGCAGCGGTCCAGCACGACCGCGACGTCGCTCGCTCTCCGTGACATCCCGGCCGTGGACTTGCCCACGCGCGTTCCGATCGATTCCCACTCGGACAAGCATCTGGTGTACCGGCGAGGTTCGGCTCTACATCCTTACGGCGACGAGAAAAGGTCATCGTGGATCGCGGACCTGTTGAAAACCAAATGTGGGATGGACAGTAACGGCGAATGCCGGGCACGTCTGGCCAAGCACGCGCAGCAGGTCAGAACCGATCCCGCATTTGCGGAATGGCGTGATATCTCCACCGTGGACGGAGATGCAGGCTTCGCGGTGCCGCCGAAATACCTCATCGATGACTATGTGCTTGTTGCGCGCCCTGGCCGGGCGTTCGCGGACTGCTGCACTAACGAGACGTTGCCGGCGGGGACCGATTCCGTGAATCTGCCGGCTGCTACTCAGGGCACCGCCGCCGCGATCCAGACCGCCGACAACACCGAAATCGTCGACGTCGATATCACCGACACCCTCATCAGCGCACCGGTCCGGACGATAGCGGGTCAGATCGGCGCCTCTATCGAGTTGATCGAGCAGGCGCCAGTTGACCTGTCGGCGATCATTTTCCGGGATCTGATCGCCGCGCACGCCACGCAACTCGATCTGCAAGTCATCGCCGGAACCGGCGAAAACGGGCAGGTCCAGGGCATCGACAACACCCCAGGCGTGCAGAGCATCGAGGCCGCGAGCAGCGATATCCCAGGCTTTTTCAACGCGCTGGCTCAGGCCTTGTATCTGATCAATTCGAACAGGTACGAGCCGCCCGAAGTCATCGTCATGAGCCCGATCCGCTACGCGTGGATTTGCTCGCTGCTCGACAGTGAACACCGGCCGCTGCTATTGCCGTACGCGAGCGGGGCAACCAACATGGCCGGCGTACTCCAGAAAGTTGCGGCGGAGCGCATCGTCGGGCAAATCATGGGACTGCCGATTGTGCTGGACGCCTCGGTCACCATGGTCGACGGCTCCGACACCGTCTATATCGGCCGGACCAGCGACTTGGTTCTCTGGGAAAGCCCGTTCAAGTTGCTGGTGCGCCCGCAGGTCAAAGCACCCAATTTGACGGTCGTTCTCCAAGCGTGGAATTACAGCGCTTTCGCCTGCCGGTATCCATCGAGCGTCGTCCGGATTACCGGGCTGGCTGCCGTCGAATTCTGATCGCCACCTATCGATTTTGAGTTTGTGAGGGGGTGACGGAATGACGGAACCCGTTGGTTCAGAAGGAATTTCGTGGATCGATGTCGCCGCGAGCGCGGTCGGAATCGAGCAGCAGATGCGCACCTCCACCGTCGAGTTAGTGGTCGCGGAAGTTCGCTTGGAAATGCCGCACGCAAGCCTCGTAGGCTATGTGATCACTCGCTCGAGTTAGCGTCACGACCGCGCCGTTCTTTGGGTGCCATGTAGCGGTGAAGGTCGGCTCCGCTGCTCTTGCTGTGGCGACGTCCATTTCGCGTCGGTAGTAGCCCTGCTCGATGGTCGCGTGGCTTGAGATCAGCAGCCACGTGCGGCGCTGCTTTTTGGCGCCGTCGACAGTCTGAGGAACTCGCGGATCGTCGTTGTCGACTAACGTTTGGGTGGGCCGGTGGAGCCATTTGCCGCGGCTCCAACTCAGCTTGCGGGGGCCGTAGCCCTTGGCGTACTTCACTGTTACCCCTCTGGCCGGCTCGAACTGCGGTGCCTTGCGTCGCGCGCGATTCACTCTTCCGGTCGATAGGAAATGTGGTCGTCGTCGTATTCCGGGCGTTTCCCCATGATGGTGTTGGGATCAATCAAGGGCCGCGGTGACGTCGGTCCGGTGACCGACGTCCATTCTGGGTCCGTGTACAGGTCGATTCGACGGTCTCGGATCCAGCGGCAATACCAGTAAAAGAAGATAGTGAATAGAGCCATCAAGGCCACCATCGCGACCAATCCGAGAATTGCGGTCGTCATGCGGGGCACGCCGCTTGTAGGGCTTGGCCAGCTTGTTGGCTGTGTGCGGCGTAGTCGATGTAGGCGCGCTGGAAGTTCTGACTTGCTGCTGAGCTGTCGTCGGATCCGTTCTGTGACTGTCCCGGAATCGTCTGGTGCCACACGGCGAGCATCTGCTCATCGAGATTGACTAAAGCGTAGGCCTTTTCACGCAAACCAGGATCGTGGATCTGGTCGGCGTACTGTCGCAGGCGGGTTTCGCGAGTTTGGTACGCATCCACTAGTTTCTGCGGGTCGTCGATGCTGGTTGGGATGAGATCGCGCATTCGCGCGCTCTCGGATCTCGAGTACTTGAGCATGTCATTGACGGTGGTGCAATCCGAGTTCGGACTTGGCCTCAGATACAGCCACACCGAAATCCCGGCTATGGCGAAGACAAGCACGGCAGCGGCCGCCGCGGTGACAATGGTGCGCCTAGTTGCCACGGGTCATCACTGGAGGTGTTGGGATGCCCGTGGAGGGTAGGCCGCCGGCCCACCAGCCGTTCTTGATGTCGATGCTGCCGCCGTTGAGGTCGGGTAGGTGGATGGTGGCTTCTGGATAGATCGTAGATGTTTGCATGAGTTGTCCCAGGGTGACTGGCTTCCATGTGTGGGCTTGGCTCATGTCTGGCATTGTCAAATCGCCGAACGGTCCTCCGACCCCTTGAACGACCGGAATGGTGTTGAGTTCGTACTGGTATTCCTGCCATTGCGCCTGATACCAGCGGCCGTTGATCTGAACCGCCTTAGTGATGCCGTTGAATTCAGTACCACTGACCCGCACCTTTGATGTGCCCTGGAGATCTATTCCCCAGGCCTTGGCCTTCTGTGGATTGTCGGATCCGCCACCGATTGACGTCACGCCGGTCGATCCTCCGGTCAGCAAATCAGGGCGCACGCAGGGCGGACCCGATTGATACAGCGAGGGGTCTGGCAACCCGTTAGGGCTGTCCGCTGGGTGATCTGGGTCTAGCGCCCAGTAGCCGGTGCCGGGATGCCAGCCGGGCGGCGGCGGTCCGTCCCACCTGCCGGCTGGCGGATCGTGACGCGGCAGTTGCGGAACGCCACCGTTCGAGTCGTCGCCGCCTTGGGTGTTGTCCACGAGTTGGACACCGCTGCCTTTGCCGTTGCGTGCAAAGGTAGGGTTGCCCAGACCGGTCGTGGCGGCGGTGAGTTGACCCGCGACCTTGACTTCGGTTCCGTCGAGTTGTTTCGCGCGAGACCAGATTTCACTAGCCATCGTTTCTGCTTGCGCTTGGCGAGCGGCCTGCTGTGCCGGTGTGCCGCCATGGTCGGTGTACGAGACTGACAGGTCTTCTCCGACATCGAATCCCGCATTCTCGGCGTCCGCGACGGCATTCAACACACTTCGCTGGGCTGCGCTGATGTCGCTCGCGCCGTTGCGTGCTATCCCGGCTGCCTGGCGGAGCTGGTCAGCTCTGCTACTGACGGTGGATAGATCAGATGTGGTGCGTTGCCGCAACGCGTCACCCCCGGCGCCTTTCCATGCGATGGAGTGGGACTGGTTGCGCATCGTCAAAAATGTGTCTTCCCACTGGTCGGCGGTTTTGCTCCAATAGCTGGCGGCATCGGTGAGGTGCTGGGTGCTCCATGCCCGGATCTGTGAGAGGGTGGCGGCCATCTAAACCACGGTCACCTTTGGTACGTCAGCCATTTCGCCCGCTGAAGTGGCTTCCTGGGTGCCGTAGCCAGCCGCGGCGTTAGTCACCTGGCCAGCAGTTTCCTGGGTTCGAGTCGCGAACGCCGCCGCAGCAGCGCCGATCGTTGCGTTGATGCTGCTGACCGCCGCTGTCGTAGGTTGAAATGGTTGTCCTGCTGACGGTGGCGTAGTCGCGATGAGCTGGGCGCCCAGTCCCTGCCATTGTCCCGCCGTCGCGACTAGCTGGTCCAGAACGACCTGCAGCCCGTCGGATCCCATCTGACGATCGTAAGCCGATCCCCGGAGGGACACTATTCACTCACGAGTGATTGGCGTGACCCGAGTTGCGGCAAGCTCAGTGTGTGGCGCCATATTGCCGCCGCAACGATCATCAGACTCGTCAAACAGGCCGGCACCGAAAACGCCACGTAAACCCGGCGAGGGTACAACCCCAAGGGCCGACAAAGTTAGCCGTCGATCTCGGCGCCATGGTGGCAAGGCGCGCCGAGATCAACGCCGTTTCGCCCGAATTCACGGACACATCAGCAGGGTGACCCTGTACGGTGCGGCAGCGTCCCAGGCTTTGATGGCGAGGTTCTTCAGGGTGCGTGCGACTCTTGCCATAACCCCACCTCCCTTTCTAGCCGATGCTGACAGCAGGTGAATCATCTCCGTGATCACGAAGACCGCGAGGAAACCCTCGGGGTCCATCCACTGGTTAACGATGGCTGCCATCGTCAGCGCTGTGACGCCAGTCGCAGCGGACACGTCCGTCGTGTTTCGGCTTGTCGTTGTGGCTGAAGTCTACCTAATCCTCGCGTGCACGCGCGTCGCTTACGCCCTGTTGCGAGCGCCGTGAGGCGTCGGGGGCTGCGATAGAGGGGTCTACGGTTCGTACCTGGCGTCAGGGACTCCGTTGCGGTAGAGGATCTCCTGTTCAAACCTGACGTCGGTGACACCGTTTGGCGTCTTCGCCAAGGCGTCGATGATCTTCTGCTTAAGTTTGTTCGGGATGTCGAAGGACGACTTAATTATCACGGGCTTGCCATCGCCGACCTCGTAGCTCATCACGTTGCCGCCGATTGGGATTACATAGTCGCGCAGAGCCGTCGTAACAACCTCGTGAACGTAGTCTCGGCTTACCATGCCCCCAAGCTAGCCCCGGCCGCAGTTCGAGGTGGTCGCTCGGCGCAACAGTGCATGGAGGTTTTGGTGTCAGGCAGGGTTTACCTTCTCGGTGCGGGTTTCAGCATGGCGATTAGCTCGGACGCACCCGTCGAGTCCAAGATGCCGGACATGCGTGGATTGTCTGAGGCAGTTATAGCCAAATTCAGGCACGAAGTGCCGCTGGTTCGTCACGCCGGTTCCGTTGACACATCCAGCATGGTTTCTGAAGGCTATCGCCAAGCCGCAGAGTTTCTTATACGGGAGGGCAAGTTCAAAGACTTAAGCGATGCCATGCGAGATTGGGCTATTCTTCATTTGATTCCCGGTTTCGCTACGCCGCTCGTTAACAACTTCGAGCAGTGGCTAAGTTTTTTGATCGAATCGCCGCCGTGGCTACCGCTAGCCGAACAGGCTCGGAACCGGTCTGCTTTCCTCTATATCGCTGACGCCATCGCCACGACCTTGCGCCGGCGTCAACAAATGACAGTTGAGTCACACAAGGGCAACTGCCCCGTTTGGTTGTCGCATCTAGTCGACCTGTGGGAGCGGCATTCCGCGAAGGTGATCACCTTCAACTACGACCAGCTAGTCGAATTGGCGTGGCTCTCCGCCCGTAATATCCAGAACCGCGCACGGTCCGTGGATCTATACCCGGCTCCATTGACACCGCTCATAGCGAGGACCGGCGCGATCCCTCCCGCGCCCGCCGTTTCAGGTGGCTTTGAACTCCTTAAGCTGCATGGCTCAATTGGATGGTGGTACTCAGGTCCGGACGGGCCTCCGGGCGACGTCGTATATGACCAGGGAATAAAGGGGTTCGCTTGGAGTCGAGAAGGACTCGAGCCAGACCAGGAAACGACGACTAGGTTAGCGGCCGATCGTGTACCGATGATCGTCCCGCCGGCGGCGGTGAAAAGTCCGTACTACAACAACAGCATCTTGCGTGCACTGTGGAAGTCTGCCGCAGACGCACTCAATTCCGCAGACGAGGTTGTTCTGATGGGCTTCAGCTTGCCGCAGACTGACATGCTCGTCAGTTCGATGCTGTGCACCAACGTTCCTCGGCACTGCAAGATCACTCCGGTGAACCCTTACCCCGACATCATCGACAGAATTTGCGCGACATTCGGAATCGAGCCCGATGATGAGCGCTTGAACAAGGATTATCTAGGTACGGACGATCAGCCTATGTGGGATGCGATTCCCAAATGGATCGACGATTGGTACGTCCGATGGTAACGACCCGCCGGTGACGAAGGGTTGCGTTATTCAGGCGACAGCACACCGAACCGTCGCAGCACTTCGCCGACGGCTTCAGTCACCACGCGCGCCAGCTCCGGATCATTAGGCAGCGGCACCACAAGCTGTAACCCCGAAGCGTCCGCCATCGGCAACACCACCTCCCGATCCCGTGCCCGCCGCGCCGCAACCCTTTCACGTGTGTGCCTCAGGTTGGCCTCCAGCGCGTCGGCACGCGCGCGCCTGGCCGCAGCCTCACGCACCGAACGACGCTGCGCCAGCGCTGCTTTGCGATCCTGCTGCCACTGCGACGAGTAGCGGTCCAGCCGTTCAGCCGGCACCGGCCCCGACCGCAAATCACTGAAGGTGAAACCGTCGTCGTCCACGGTCATCACCGGCCGTCCAGCGCAGCCCGCAACGCGGCCGCACGCGTCGCGAACCGACCCAACGACGACACCCGGCCCTGACCAGCCGTGAACAACTCGAACACCGAGCCATCAGCCTGCGGGAACACCAACACCGTGTACACCGCGCCACGTAACTCGCGCCGCCACACCGCGCGACCCGTGACCTTCTCGGTAATCACGACGCCACAGGCCTAACAACCGCGACATGCCAGCCGAAATGACCACACGTCCAATCAAGACCACGGCAACCGCACGTCAGAAAATCGCTCTCGGCCTCGAACCGCGCCACGTCGAACCCAGCGCCATCCACGTAATTGCACCAACCGGCCCACCATTCGCGGTCGGCCGCGCCAATCCCGTCGATGTCCAGATCCGTAACAGCGTCAACCATCTTGCTTCTCCAATCTCGTGGGATGTCCGGCAAGAGCAACAGCGAACCGATAACGCGTCGGCCGGTACCAGAATTTTATGCCGCTGACCAGGCGTAGGCAACGCGAAACGCTAACTCGCACAAGCCAATTCGAGAGTCTGCCCTCTCAAGTCGCTGGTCAGGGGCTCGCGGGACGGTCCTGTCGAAGTATTTCCCCCCGCAACACGTACTGGTGTTTTGGGGCCATTCCGCGACGTATTGGGTTGACGGCAAATCGGGCTTGTCCGAATCGCGCTGCATGGCACCGATGTGCAGCGCGCTGCCTGATTACGAATGCTGGTGTAGCGCATAGTGATTCACTCGTAGCAAACACGGTGGGTGTCTAGTCGGACGGTTGTACTACAGGTCGGTATTGGTAAATGGCGGAATGGATTCCAAAACGGGCGATACCCGGTTTGATCAGCGGAAACGTGTTTTTGACGGGCGGCAATGGTAATAATCCGGAGTATGGCTGATGGTGAATCGCAGGATATCGCCGCTCTGCGGGCGGAAGTGCAGAAACTAGTGGAGAGGTACCACGAGTACATCGTGGCGCGGGACGAGGGTCGGGCGGTGGAGGCGCTCAACGCTGCGGGGGCTGCTGCCAGGGATTTGCTTGTGGCGCGGGTCGAGTCGGACGAGGCTCCGAACAAGATGACTGACAACGATCATGCGGTGTGGAACCTAGTCACGAGCGCGTCGATTGAGTACTCCCACGGGAACCAGCAACTTGGGGACTGGTTCACCGAAAGCGCCCGGCGCCGTGCCTTGCAGCCCTACCTTGATCCTCCCGGCGTTTGAGGCAGCCGGGCGGCTGGCGAACCCGAGCCTCAAGCGCCGATTCAGGTCGGCGGTGGAGGGATGGCAATCTCGATTTGATCGGTGTCGTTGAACATCATCTCGGGCGTCTCGTCGTGGAATTTAATCGTTATGGCCGTGATGAATGACTGGCTGGTGTCTGTCCTGAAGCCTTGGTCGCTGATGGTTTTGACGAGGTGCCATGTGTTGGGGTCGTCGGAGTCGCCTTCTATGCGTAGCCGTATTGGGACGCCGTCCAGTTGGGGGATGACGAGGTATTGAGCGGTTGTGCGAAAGGTGTGCAGCGCCATGGGGAGGGGCCGTTTAGCTGCGTTTGCGTCGGATGACGTTGCCCATGACTGCGTTCGCTCCGGGGTCGTTGACGATGGTTTCGGTGTAGCGGTGGAAGGTCCATTTGCCCGGTTCGTGTTGTTCGATCTTCCAACTGCCGAGGCCGGTGCCTTCTCCGGTGACGCGGTCGATCGTGACCCATTGGTCTGTGGGGAGATCAAAGAGGTAGTCACCCTCGGTGATCTGCTCACGAGAGACCATTTCCTGGTCTGATTCGGGGACATCGCTGAGGTGTGTGGGGGGTTGGGCTGCCATGGTCTGTGAGTATGCCCCTATCCAGTCGCTGCTGATGATGGGCAAGGAGGACTGGTGACAGTTCGGGCTGTCGTAGCGTGGATTGATGGAGACGAGCACGGTCGACATGTATGCGCCGGACGGCGACCATAACCACCCTGTGTTTCTCGCTGAACTCAAGGCGAAAGATCCGGGCTTCGTGGCTGTCAAGGGTGTCCAGTTGATAGGTGACGGTGGCCGCCGAGCGCGTGACGGGTGGGTGTTCAGCCGGATCACGTACACGCGGCATGACGTAGCGGGGTGATTGTGCTGGTCAGTCGGGTGAGCGACATCGTGTAACTCGCCCGGTCAGAGTTCGAGTTTGCGGATGATGCGGTGTGCTGTGCCTCGTGAGCAGCCGAGCACGGCGGCGATGTCCCGGACGGATTGGCCGGCCTGACGGAGTTCGCGTACCTGTTGCTCGGTCTGGTCGTTGTTGAAGCGGTCCCACGTGGGCCGGGTGCGGCCGTCTGCGCCGATCGTGCGTGATGCGGCTTCGAGTTGGGCGGCCCGGCTGAGGAGTTCGGCGGCTTGGGCGCGGAGTTGGGCGGGGTCCATGGTGTCCAACTCTGCGGCGGGTTGGCCGGGCGGGCTGTCCATGGTGTCCAAGTTGACGGGTGGGGGTTCTGGCTCCGGGACGGAGCCGAGCTGGACACGGACGTTCCCGCCGCCCACCTTTTTGGTGGTGGTCTTGAGTCGAAGCTGCTGCTTACCCGGCTTGTCCATGGTGTCCAACTATACCGGCATGTTGGACACATTGGACACAGATAGTTACGGGGCTGGTGACCGAGGGGGAATTTGGGTCACCAGCCCCGACCAGACCGAGCCGCGCCCCGCCATGCCTCGCCTGACCGTGCCGTAACAGGTTGATGGTCACACGGGCCGGGTATGGCTGCAATCCGGGTTTGTTAGTGGTTGTCTTCGCGGTCGCGTTCTAGCTGTTTTACGCGCCGGGTCAGGCCGATGACCTGCAAAAACAGGACGACGATGACGGCGGGGTAGATGGACTATCAGCAGGCTGTTTTGGAATTCGGTCATTGGTCGCACCGGCCTTCGATGATGTCCCAGTTGGTTCGTTGTTGGGCTTGCCATGGGGTGATCCGGTGATCGTTGCGGGTCAGGTCGCCGGGGATATCGCCTTGCGGCGTGCCCAGATTCCAAGCGGTGCAGATCTCGGTGTCAGTGTCGTCGGCGCGGGCGGTCGCGGGGCTGGTCAGCGCGAGCATGACGAGCAGAGCGACGGTGATTTTCACCAGCATGGGTTGTAGCCCAGGCCGTCGGTGGTGCAGGCGGGCATGCATCCTGATGTGAGGGGGACGGTGCTGGCGATCATCAGGGCGGCGATGATTCTGGTGATACGTGTCATGGCCTTAGTCTCTCGTCTCATATCGCCGCGCACAGCCGGTCGATGACTTTGCGGCTGGCGACGCCCCAGACGTCTTGACCTCGGGCCGTGGATCTCAAGCCGGCTGGTCTCGGCTGTCGGACCGGAGAGGACGGATATGCGCAGCCGAACGGGGTTGAGGCCGTAGCGGGCCTTGAGTAGTAGGTAGTGGGAGTTCTCGTGTGCTTCCTCGACCTTGCCCAGTTCCTCGGCGGCTGTCTTGAGCCGGTCCCAGGCCATTTCGGGCGGCAACTGTAACTCGACGGTGGTTTTTTTCATGCGCGTGAACTCCTTTGCGGTAGTGGACCATTCGGCAGCGTCGCGCGGGAGTTCACGGGGAGTTCACGATTTGGGGGCGAGGCCTCAAAAACATGGCCTGAGCTGCATTGGAGCTGGTGCGCGATACTGGGATTGAACCAGTGACCTCTTCCGTGTCAGGGAAGCGCTCTCCCGCTGAGCTAATCGCGCCGGGAAACCAAAAGCTGGAGGTGGAGACGGGAATCGAACCCGTGTGCACGGCTTTGCAGGCCGTTGCCTCACCACTCGGCCACTCCACCGTTGGGGTCCACGCCACTTGCACCTTCGAGCGGATGACGGGATTCGAACCCGCGACCCTCACCTTGGCAAGGTGATGCGCTACCAACTGCGCTACATCCGCACGCCTCGGACGAGATCGTCGCCCGGTGCGAAGCACGACGATAGTCCACGTGAGCGGGCACATACAAATTTCTTGGTACGAGCCGTGTCCAGGCTAGCGCGACGACCTACTACCGGAGGCGGCCGGTATTGTCGGGGGCTGGCGCGTGCTAATCTTCGACGTCGTTCGCCGTCTCGGCGCCGGTCCCGTGGCTCAGTGGGAGAGCGTCCGCTTCACACGCGGAAGGTCGCTGGTTCGATCCCAGCCGGGACCACAAGAATCTGCCCAGCTCAGAGCACGTTTCCGGCTCGATCTGAGCCACCGTGCCAGATACATGGTCAGATCATCGCAGCAAACCTCGAACCGGGTATCGGCGTGTTGAGTAGGTCGATCACCTTATTAGCACTAGTGTTCGAAACGGCTGCGCACCCTCGCGTAGCTGTGCAGCGCGCTAGAAGCTATGGAGATGATAGGTATGTCCGACTTGGGCGACGACATAGAGAGATATGTCAGCGACCATTTTCCGAAGGGCGTCAGCGTCCCGACCGGCGTCAGCGAAAATGAAGCGATTCGCTCGGTCCAAGATCAGTTCCGTAAGGTTGGCTTCGGGTGCCCCGAAGAGACGGCCCGAGGACTTGTGCACGAAGCATGGCGTCGGGCCGGGTAGTTCCTAACTCGATCCTCGTGCGAGCGGCTGCCTTCGATCCGCGTCGGTGCGCGGCGGAAACTTTGGAAGCCACGAGGCGTAGTTAATGTTTGAAGCGTTCGTGCTGAAGGTTTTGATCTCGTCACCGGGGGACACCGAAGACGAGGTTGCGGCAGTAGTCGAAAGCCTCCATGGCTGGAACGGTTCGCGGGCCGAAGCCGCTCATGTGGTCTTGTTGCCGCGTCACTGGAAGTTCGATGCGGTGCCCCGCCTAGGGGGCGGCAGCGGGCAGGGTGTGATTAACGAGCAGTTGGTAGACGATGCCGACATCGTGATCGCATTGTTCGACAGTCGTCTCGGGCAGGCCACCGCGGACGCGGTTTCGGGCACTGCTGAAGAGATTCAGCGGGCGGTCGACGCTGGAAAGCATGTGCACGCGTGGTTTTCCAACGAGCCGATAGACCGTCACGCCGACCTTGATCAGATTGTCGCGCTGAGGAAATTCCGATCCCATCTGGAAGCTCAGGGGCTACTCGGGGAGTACGACAACCTGCCCGATCTGGCGTTCAAGGTGCGCAACGCCATTGAGGATGACGTGGCCCAGATGGGTTTGGGTTCGCCGGATGTGCGACGACACGAAGCCGAACATGCAGCACCCCGAGCGCGGCGCGACGGTGACCGCCTGGTCATTGAGAACAAGAGCAGCACCGTTACTGCGGAACAATTCCGGTTCATTTTCGAGGGCGTCGGGCCTTCCGGCGTTGGTTCTGGCAGTGAGCCAGTCCATCTAATGTACGACGGCGAACCGTTTGACTTGTTGCCAGATTCCGAAATGTCATGGGGCTTAGCGGTTTTCGGGCAGAGCCCACCACAATTGAAGCTAACAATGCGCTGGACGGAAGGTGGCGAGCCCCAAGAGATTAGTCAGATCATCAACATTGTGGGGCGTTGAAAGTGAAGAGGAGGAATGGTTATGGCTTTGATCGATGAAGTTCTCAAGACTATCCAAGGGGTCGAGGACAATCCGCACGCTCCGCACACAACCGAACAGGCGTTACAGATCGCGCAGATTAAGGCGCTGATCATCATTGCCCAGGCGATCGAACAGTCCAACCAATAAGAGCTGCTACGGGCGGCTGGAATCAGGCCGCAGTGATCGTGTCGTCGGCGTGCACCACAACCTCGCGGACACCGCCAAGCCATGGAACCATTGCGCCACTGCGTCAAAGCGACAGCCACGCAGCTTCCCCGCCGGGATCACCAGCGGCTTACCGGCGAGAAGATCAGCCAGCATGCCGGCCGGCGGCTGAGATCCGGCTTCGGCACACGCGGCGTCCCACTGCGCCGGGCGTGCGGCCGGGCGCATAGCTTCGCAAGCTGGCGGGGCCGGTGCGCTCTTAGCCAAGGCTTTAAGTCGCGTGTCGACCAGCCGCGTCTTATCGTTGGTCATGAAACTCGGCAGGGGACTGTTGACCACGGCTCTTGCCGCAGCTGCGATTGGGGTCGGCATCGCTTCGGCACCGCCGGCTTCTGCGGGGTGCTTGGCGGTCGACCAGGAAAATACCTATTGCGATGACCCGGTAGCACCAGACGGGACCTGGCACCGATGCCATCGACTGTCCCTAATCGTGTACCAGGGCGGCTGGGTGTGGAAGCGGATGCCGCCGACCAACACCTGTTACCAGGTTGATCCGTCGCAGCCGTGGGCGCCGACCCCGGCCGGACAGCCACAGTTCCACATTGACAATTAGGGCTCGTCAGTTTGGCCCTTGCCCGATCGCGCCCGCTAAGCCACGATGAACTGCATGGGTAAGGTTACCCTAACTACCGAGCTGCCGATCCCGGCGCAGACGGCGTCCGCGCTGGCGCGCAAGCCGGAGATGATGCGCCACGTCCTCAGCCCGGTACTGCGGGTCTACCGGCTCGATGTCCCCGAACGGATCGAGGTCGGCACCCAGGGGTCGGCCCGGTTCTGGTGGTTCGGCGTGATCCCGGCCTGGACGCACCACCTGACCATCAAGCGGCTCGAGCCCACCGAGATCTACACCAACGAGCACGGCGGACCCGTGCGCACCTGGAATCACCGCTTGACGTTCGAACCCATCGACGAGCGCAGCTGCCGCTACACCGACGAAATCGAGACGGACGGCGGCGTGCATGGGATGCTGACCCGTGCCTTCGTCCGGGTCATGTTTCGCCACCGGCACCGGCGCTGGCGCAAACTCGCCCGAATCCTGCAACCACCCGAGAGGACATGAACCATGGTCGGCAATCAAGAGGGCGTCGGCATGCTGAAACTCGAATGCCCGCAACGCCATCCCGTCGGCAGGATTCTCAAAGACGCTCCACATCAGTCGGTGCAGTTCGACCCTGGGGCTCAGGTCGCGCCGCGCCGGTTCTGGCCGGACGAGGAAGAACAGCCGAACTTCAAGACGCACTGCAGGTTCTGCGAAAAGCCGGTGGCGGACGCCACTTCGGCCCTGCAAACCAAGCTCGCCTCGGTGGTGGCCGATGCGTCTGCGACCGCCGAGACGGTCACGCTGCCTTACGTGTAGGCGCCCGACTTCGCCGCTACGGTAAGAGCCACAGTAGCGGCGCGACGCATCCGCGGCGACGCCCCACCTGAGAGGAGTCCCGTGGCGCAGACAACGCAGAGCAGCCCCCGTCCACCCGAAGGCGATTGGCTGGGCACACCGTACCTGCGCTTCGAGCGCCAGGGACCGATCGCGGTGTGCACCATCGACCGGCCCGAGGCGCGCAACGCCCTGAGCCCGGCGATGTACTTCGGCATCCGTTGCGCGGTGGGACGTCTCAACGAGGACCCGGATCTGGCCGGGCTGGTGCTCACCGGGACGGGCGACGTCTTCGCCCCCGGTGGGGACATGGGCGGCGGGGGTGGCGAGGACAACTGGATCACCTTCGGGTCCGCGCTGGGCATGGACGTCACGCCGTTCGGCGCGGTCCGCACGTCGGCCAAGCCCATCGTGTCCGCCGTCAACGGGCTGTGCCAGGGCGGCGGATTCCAGATCGCGCTGTGCAGCGACCTGTCGGTGGTGAGCGATCGGGCGACCTTCCGGGTGCCCGAGCTGTTCCGCGGCTACGCCGACACCTACTACAGCCAGATGCTCACCCGGGTCATCGGCCCGGTGCGCACCCGCGATCTCATGTTCACCGGACGGGTGCTCACCGCGGTCGAAGCCCTCGACTGGGGTCTGGTCACCCGGGTGGTGCCGCACGAGGGCCTGCTGGACGCGGCGAAAGACATTCTCGCGCAATGCTGTCGAACCGCCCCGCGTGCCCGCGGCGTCATCAAGTCCAGCATCGACAGCTACCTGGGTCTCTATGACCGCATCGGCATGACCGCCAGCCTGTCCGACGCCGAGGCCGTCGAAGGGTTCCGTTCGTTCAAGGAGCGCCGCTCACCCGACTGGGTGCACCCCGAGCTGCGCGTCGAGGGACGCCTGTAGCACGTTCAGGCGATGTCGACCACCGTCGTCGGGCCGCCCAGCACGCTGATCGCCGCGTCGCGCCGCGCGGCATCCACCCGAGCGCTCATATGCCACGCGCCCGATCCCGCCAAAACGGCTCGCGCAACTGGGCTTTCAGTATCTTTCCGCTCGCGTTGCGGGGGAGTTCTGGCACGAAGTCAACGGTCCTTGGACATTTGAAGCCGGCCAGATGCTGTCGGCAGAACTCGATGATGTCTTTCGCGTCGACGTCGCCGTCGGCCACCACGATCGCCTTGACCGATTCGCCCCAGAAGTCGTCGGGCACCCCGATCACCGCGGCATCTTCGACGGCGGGATGCTCGATGAGCACGCTTTCCACCTCGGGGCCATACACGTTCTCGCCGCCGGTGATGATCATGTCCTTGATGCGGTCTTCGATGTAGACGTAGCCGTCGGCGTCCAGCCGGCCGATGTCACCGGTGCGCACCCAATCGTCGGCGGTGATGGTTTCGGCCGTCGCGTCCGGGCGGTTGAGGTAGCCGGTCATGTTCTGGTTGCTGCGCACCCACACCTCGCCGGACTCGCCGGGGGGCAACGGATTTCCGCTCTCGGGATCGACGATGCGAATCTCGCAGCCCAGCACCGCCTTTCCGGCCGCCAGTTGCAATTCGGGCCGCGCGGTATCGCGATGATCCTCGTCGGACAGCGCGGTGACGGCGCCGCACAATTCCGTCTGCCCATACACCTGCACGAATTTCGTGTCGGGCCACGTGGACAGCGCCCGATGCAGCAACGGCAACGGCATCGGCGCTGCGCCGTACACGATGTAGCGCAAGCCGGCGATGGCCGCGGTCGCCGCCTCGCCCGCGTCCAGGAACCGGGCGATCACCGGCGGGACGAAGAACGCGTGGGTGGCGCCGGCGCGCACCGCGCCGATCAGCGCCGCGGCATCGGGCTCACGGGTCATGAAAGTCGGTGCCCCGGAACGGATTCCGAACAGCGCGTAGCCGATGCCGCCGACATGAAACAAAGGCATGGCGACCAAGTTCGCGTCACCCTCGGCGAAGGGAAACGCCGGAGCCAGATTCGACGCGTGATTGACCAGTGCGCGCTGGCTGAGCAGCACCCCCTTGGGGCGCCCGGTGGTTCCGGAGCTGTAGATCACCAGCGCGGTCTCGTTCCCGTCGACGTTCGGGTCGGGCTGCGCGGGCGCCGCCGCGGCGAGCAGCGATTCGTACTCGTCGCCGATCTCGACGATGCGCTGCACGCCCGATGCCCGCTCGGCGGCCGCCTCGGCCGTCGAGCGCAACTCGGCCCCGACCAGTAACACGCGGGCGCCGCTGTCGTCCAAGACGTGGACCAGCTCGTCGCCAATCACCCGCCAGTTGACGACGGTGGTGACGACGCCGATGGACGCGCCGGCGATGAGCACCTCGAGGCAGGCGGGGTGATTCTTGTCCAGGACGGCCACGCACTGGCCCGGCCCGAGACCGGCGCCCTGCAGCGCCCCCGCGGCGCGACGGATCCGCGAGTGCCACTGGGCCCAGGACCACTGGCGTTCGCCGAAGCGGATGGCGATCGCGTCGGGCCGCTGCTGTGCGTGTCGTTCCACGATGCCGGCGAGCGTCTGCGCCGTGCTGGTCGTCGTGTCGGCTGGTGGCATGAACCCCTCCGCGTTCGATGTGTTCCCGTTTGTAATACGCGGTCGCTTCCGTGCCCGCGACGCCGACCCTCTGCTGCGCAGGTCGCTGGCTCGACACAGCGCATCTGTCAAACCGCGAGGAGATTCTGTAAACCCCACGGCGCGAAGCGATTTGGCGACAAACCCGATCTTTGCGAACCGAATGCGCCGGCGTGTGTCACCATGACTGGGCCGGCTGACCGAACCAGACAAGGATCGCAAGATGGTGAATCCCGACCGCGCCCGTGCCCGCACCTTCGTCGTGACCGGCGCTGCGTCGGGGATCGGGCTGGCCACCGCGCGGCGGCTACTGGCCGAGGGCGGCACCGTGATCGGCGCCGACCTGGTCACCCCGCCCGACGACCTGGGTCCCCGGTTCACCTTCGTGTCGGCCGACGTGACCGACGAAGCCGCGATCGCCGCGGTGCTGGCCGCCGTGCCGGACCGCCTCGACGGCCTCTTCCACGCCGCCGGTGTCGCCGGGGGAGGCCCGGTGCACCTGCTCGATCGCGCCGAATGGGACCGGGTGATCGGCATCAACCTCACCGGCACCTTCCTGGTGGCCAAGGCGGCGCTGGCCAAGATGATCGAACAACCCCGGGCCGACGGCGAACGGGGCTCCATCGTGACCGTCGCCAGCGTCGAGGGCCTGGAAGGCACCGCGGGCGGCAGCTCGTACAATGCGGCCAAGGGCGGCGTCGTGCTGCTCACCAAGAACATCGCCCTCGACTATGGGCCCAGCGGCATCCGGGCCAACGTCATCTGCCCCGGCTTCATCGAAACGCCCATGGCGCACAACGTGTTCAGCATTCCCGGAATGGAGGGGCCGCTGGCCTCCATCACCAAGGAGCATGCACTGCAGCGGCTGGGGCAGCCCGAAGAGATCGCGGCCGTGGCCGCCTTCCTGCTGTCTACCGACGCCTCGTTCGTCAGCGGTCAGGCCCTCGCCGTCGACGGCGGCTACACCGCCGGCCGCGACCACGGTGTCGTCGAACTGTTCGGCTTTCCCCGGTGATCCGACTAAGATTCGTCCATGAGCGGTGGACTTACTCCTGACGAAGCGATCGATGCGATCCGGAGCGCCGGGGGAGCCCAGCCTGGCTGTCGCGCACTGCACGCCAAAGGCACCCTGTACCGCGGCACGTTCACCGCGACCCCCGACGCGCTGTTGCTCTCGCGCGCACCGCATCTCAATGGTTCGACCATCCCGGCGCTGATTCGCTTCTCGAACGGGTCGGGCAACCCCAAGCAACGCGACGGCGCGCCGGGGGTGCGCGGGATGGCGGTGAAGTTCACCCTGCCCGACGGTTCCACCACCGACGTCTCGACGCAGACGGCCCGCCTGTTCGTTTCGAGCACACCTGACGGCTTCATCGATCTGCTCAAGGCGATGCGGCCCGGCCTCACGACGCCGCTGCGCATGGCCAAACACCTGCTCACCCATCCGAAATTGCTCGGCGCGCTGCCCATCCTGCGTGAGGCGAGCCGGATCCCGGCCAGCTACGCCACCACCGAATACCACGGGCTGCATGCCTTCCGCTGGATCGCCGCCGACGACAGCGCCAGATTCGTTCGCTACCACCTGGTTCCGACCGCATCAGAGGAATACCTGTCGGGCTCGGACGCCCAGCACAAGGATCCGGACTTCCTCACCGACGAGCTGAAGGCCCGGCTGGACGGCGGGCCGGTGCGGTTCGACTTCCGGGTGCAGATCGCCGGGCCCACCGACTCGACGGTGGACCCGTCGGCGGCCTGGCAGAGCACCCAGATCGCCACCGTCGGCACCCTGACGATCACCGGTCTGGACACCGAGCGAGAGCACGGCGGCGACATCGTGGTGTTCGACCCGATGCGCGTGACCGACGGCATCGAACCCTCCGACGACCCGGTGCTGCACTTTCGGACGCTGGCGTATTCGGCCTCGGTCAAGCTGCGTACCGGGGTGGAACGCGGCGCCGAAGCTCCGCCGGCCTGATCGGTAGCACCGGGGGCGACAGCCGCCTCGCGCCGAAATCGGCGGCAGGCTAGGGTTTTTCTTCGGTGTCGCCATTCCAGATGTTCCTCATATGCCTGGCCGGCCTGGGTGCCGGCGCGATCAACGCGCTGGTCGGGTCCGGCACCCTGATCACCTTCCCCACCCTGGTCGCGCTGGGGTATCCGCCGGTGACGGCCACCATGTCGAACGCGACGGGTCTGGTCGCCGGCAGCGTGTCGGGCACCTGGGGCTATCGCGCCGAGCTGCGCGGTCAGGGGGACCGGCTGCGGTGGCAGCTCCCGGCCTCGCTGGCCGGCGCGGTGCTGGGCGCCTATCTGTTGCTGCACCTGCCGGAGAAGGTGTTCGCCGAGATCGTGCCGGCGCTGCTGGTGCTGGCACTGATCCTGGTGGTGATCGGACCACGGATTCAGGCGTGGACGGCCCGGCGCGCCGAAGAGGCGGGACGCTCGCCCGAGCACATCAGCCCGCGCCGGATGGTCATGCTGGTGTTCGGCACGTTCGCCGTCGGTGTCTACGGCGGCTACTTCACCGCCGCGCAAGGCATCCTGCTGGTCGGCCTGATGGGTGCCCTGTTACCGGAGTCGGTGCAGCGCATGAACGCGGCCAAGAACCTGCTCGCCCTGGTAGTGAATGTGGTTGCCGCCGTTGCCTATACGTCGGTGGCGTTCGACCGGATCAGCTGGCCGGCGGCCGGGCTGATCGCGGCCGGCTCACTGATCGGCGGACTGCTCGGCGCGCGTTATGGGCGCCGGTTGTCGGGCAACACGCTGCGCGCCATCATCGTGGTGGTGGGCCTGGTCGGCTTGTATCGCCTGCTCGCGGTGGCCTGACGAGACGTCAGGTAAGACAGATCGACCCGTTCACCGCGCCTCAACTCAGCGTGGCCGCGGCGGCTTCGGCGATGACGTCGCGGACGTCGGCGCGTTTGCGCCAGGCCCGCAGCTGACGCATCGCCCCATTGCCTTGCGATACGACGCGGTTGAGTTCTTTGATGACGCTGTCGTATTCGCCCAGCGATTCCAGCGCGGGGCGCACCCGCCGCACCAGCGCTCCCAGTTGTTCACTCGCCGGCACCGCCCCGCGGCCGTTGATCAAATCCAGTGTGCGGCCGGCTAATCCGTCGTGTGCACTCTTCCAGTACGCCGCGCGCAGTGCACCGGGTGGGAGCCGCCGGGCCTCATCGGGTGCGACCAGAGCGGTCATCACCGCCGCCCGGATCAAGGTGGCGAGCAGCACGGTCTCGGCGACGGTGGCCGGAACGTCGGCCACCCGGACCTCCACCGTCGGGAAGTCCGCGGAAGGGCGTACGTCCCAATAGATCATGTCCTTGTCCAGGATCACGCCGGTTTCGACCAACATGCGCACCGCGTCGTCGTACTCGTCGGGTGAGGCGAAAAACGGGGGCGCTCCGGCGGCGGGCCAGCGCCGCCACAGCACGCTGCGCCAGCTCGCGTGACCGCTGTCCGCGTTGCGATACACCCGCGAATTCGCCGACAGCGCAAGCAAAGACGGCAACCATGGGCGCAGCCAGTTGCTGACGTGGATGGCGGCGGCGCGGTCGGGCACCTGCACGTGCACGTGGCATCCGCAGATGCCCTGCTCGTGGGCGATCATGCCGAAGTCTTCGCCGATCCGGCGGTAGCGCGGGGTGTCGGTGACGGGGAACCGGTGCGGTGTGGTCGGCGGAAGTGCACAGGCCAGCAGCTGAACGCCGGCGGCCTCGGCGGCCTGCGCCGCGGTGCGCCGCAGTCGACTCAGCTCCGCCCCGAGCTCGGCGCTGGTCGACGCCACCTGAGAGGTGGTTTCCACCTGGCAACTGCTCAGTTCGAGCTGCAGCTCGACGCCTCGCTGCCGGGCCTGGGCGGCCACCGCCTCGTTCTGCGGCGCGGGCTCCCCGGTTTGTGGGTTGATAAGGAGGAATTCCTCCTCGGCGCCAATGGTCGGATGGTCCCCCATCAGCCGACGACGGCCCGCGGGTTTACCAGCGAGCGACCGCGGACAGCGCGGAGTCGACGGTCGGGTAGATCGGCAGGACGTTGCCCAGCCCGCAGGCGTCGACAATGCGGGCGATCTGCGGCTCACAGCTCACCAGGCGCAGGTCGATGCCGCGTTCCTGGCAGCGCTTGGCCTCCTCGGCGAGTACTTCGAACGCGCAGCAGCCCATGAAATCGAGTCCGGTGACGTCGACGACGAAGGGGCCGGGGGCGGTGACACCGCTGGCCGCTTCGCTGACCAGGTGGCGCCAGGTGTCCTCGTTGCAAGCGTCGACCTCGCCCCCGGCGTAGATCACCACCGAGGGGCCGCTGCGATCGGCGGTCGCGCGCAGCGTGGAGTTGGGGTCGCCGAGTTCGTAGACGAGCTTGGTGCTCAGCGTCAGATGACTGGTGGACATCGCTTCAATAACGACGGAATTCATGGTGGACCCCCTGATCGGCAGGCGCCGTAGACGCCTCGATGGATGCCCGTCCTAATGTCTGAAGACAGACTGCTCGCGAAATGTGCGAATCTCATTTGTATAACGAGACAGGGCGGTCTGTCTACCGACAGGGGCTAAGAGTACGGTAAGGCCTGTATGACATCTCCCGATTCCGGAGCACCCATCCCATCGCCTCGCGAACGCATCCTGACCGCGGCATATGAGCTGTTCAGCCGGCGTGGCATCCACGCGGTGGGCACCGAGGAGGTGATCGCGCGGGCCGGTGTCGCCAAGGCGACGCTGTACCGCCATTTCGCGGCCAAGGATGACCTGGTGCTGGCCGTACTGCAGCGTCGCGAGGAGCTCTGGACCTACGGTCTGATCGAGGAGCAGTCGCGGCAGCGCGGCACCACCCCCGAAGAACAGTTGCTGGCGATCTTCGACGTCCTGCACGACTGGTTCCAGCTCCGCGACGGCTACGAGGGCTGTTCGTTCATCAACGTCCTGCTCGAGGTGGGCCCCGATCACCCGGCCGGGAAGGCCTGCATCACCCACATCGACCACGTCCGCGACATCGTGCGGCGCCGCGCCGTCGCGGCGGGATTGACCGACGTCGAGGACTTCGCGTCGTCCTGGCACATCCTGATGAAGGGCGCGATGATCCTGGCCGCCGTCGGCGACCTGGACGCGGCGCTGCGGGCCCGCAAGATGGCCCGCGCTTTGATCGACGAACACCGGCCGCCACTGGTGGCGGAAACCGGCGAGGTCGTCTAGTCAGACGGTGTCGGCGCGGTGCTGCCGGCCTTGCGGTGATGCTCGGCCTCCAGTTCCGCGATCATCCGAGAGGTTCGCTCCCGCAACAGCATTGCGGCGGTCAGCCCGGCCACGACGGCGATCGCCAGGCCGATCCAGGAGAACCGTTCCAGCCAGCGCTCGGCGGCGATTCCGGCGAAGTACACCAGCGCGGTGGTGCCACCCGCCCAGCAGATGGCGCCCGAGACGTTGGCCGCCAGGAAACGGCGATAGTGCATTTTCAGCGCCCCGGCCAGCGGGCCGGCCAGTATTCGCAGCAGCGCGATGAAGCGGCCCAGGAAAACGGCCCGAACACCCCAGCGGTTGAACAGCTTTTCGGCGAGCGCGATGTGTCCGGGACCGAAATGTTTCGGGAACCGCCGGCCGAGCCGGTCGAAAAGCGGCATGCCGAACCGGTGGCCGATCGCGTAACCGATCGAATCACCGGTCACCGCACCGATCACCGCGGCGACGCCGACTCCGACCGGATTGACGGCCAGCTCATGGTGCGACGACATCAGCGCCGCCGTGACCAGCACGATCTCTCCCGGCAGCGGAACGCCCAGGCTCTCGATCCCGACCACCCCGCCGACCACCAGGTACACGGCGAGCGGCGGAATCGACTGCAGCAAGGGCTCCAGATTCATGCGTCAAGGATGCCTGACCGGCCGCCGATCCGTGCCTCAGGGAGTGCGCTTGAATTCGCTCGGGATGTCCAGCCCGGCCAGCCGCGGGCGTTTGGGCTCGCGCCCGTCATACGAGGAGAGGCCGCGCAGCCGCCGCCAGATCCACGGGACGAAGCTCTCGTGTGCCCAGCGAAACTGTTCGTACGTGCCGGCCGCGAAGGAACGTTGGGTGGGGTTGAGGCCGCCGCGCGCCCAATCATGGTTGCTGTCAGGCAAATTGAGCGCTTCGGCGGCCGCGGCGGCGAACAGCATGTGGCCCTTGCTCGACGCGTGCACGCGGTCGACGGCCCAGGTGTCCAGCTCGCGCATCGACGGCGCGTTATACAAATCGACGAGCCGGAACCCGTAGCGGTGGGCGGCGGCGCTGATGACCCCGTTGATGCGGGCGAGCCGCCCCGCCACCAGCCGTCCCAGCGGGAGGAACTGGGCGACGTTCGGGAAGGTCGTCGTCACCACCGTCGCGCCCGATTCGGCCAGCGCCGCGTAGATGTGCTCCAGGTCGGCCAGGGCCGGAGCGAAGGACCGCCCGGGCTGGATGACGTCGTTCATCCCGGCGCAGACGGTGATCAGATCGGGCCGCATCGCCAATGCCTGGGGGAGCTGCTCGGCGAGCACGTGCCCGATCCGCTTACCGCGGATCGCGAGGTTGGCATACTGCAGGCCGGGATAGACCGAATCGAGCATCACGGCGAGCCGATCGGCGAATCCGAGCAGGCCGATGGTGTCGTCGCCGTCCCACAAGCCCTCGGTCTGGCTGTCACCAATGGCCACGTAACGGTGGTATCCAGCGTGAATAGCCCCGCTCACGATGCCGAGAATAATAGCTATCCCACGATTCCGAGCCATGTGAACCGCGCATCGTCTTGCTCTGGCTGCGGCGCCACCCGGGGCGCGCCTCGGGCCGGCTTTGGTCTAGCGTCATGGAGCATGGCGAAGCCATTGCCGGTCAAGGCAATTGGGACGTTGCGAAGCGCGGATGTCGCATTCGGTGTGCTGTTCGCATCGACGGTGTTCGTGACTGGACTGCTCTGGGCGAAGTGGATGCCCTATGTGACCAAGGCCATGAGCGCCGGGCGCACCCATCACTGGTCCGGCAGCAACATCTTGACCGTGGGTTCGGTGCACGCCGGCGACAACCCTTCGTGGCGTGCTGCCGCGACGTTCTTCCACGCGTACTGGTCGTCGATTTGGCCGGCCCTGGTGGTGGCGTTGCTGATCAGCGCGTCGGTGCAGGCGTTATTGCCGCACTCATGGCTGCCGCGAGCCTTGAACCGCCGCCATCCGATCTCGAGCGGACTGGCCGGCGGGGTTGCCGGCCTGCCGTCGATGATGTGCACGTGCTGCGCCGCGCCCGTTGCCGTGACGTTGCGCCGCAACGGTGTCACTTCCCCCGCGGCTGTCGCGTACTGGCTGGCCAATCCGTTGCTGAATCCGGCCGTGATCGTCTTCCTGTCGTTGGTCGCCCCCTGGCAGTGGACGCTGACCCGAGTTGTCGTCGGCCTTGCCACGGTGCTCGGGGCCGCGGCGTCGGTGGCGCTGGTTACTCGCGCGGATGGCGGTCGGCCTCCGGTGGCTGCGGCGCGCGATGTCCCCGACGAGGGCGGGCGCGTGGGGAAAGGACGCCGGTTCGTGCGAGCGCTGCTGGGCCTGTGCGTGTTCCTGTTGCCCGAGTACGCAATCCTGGTTCTCCTGGTCGGTGCGTGTCGTGGCCGGCTGCTCACACTCGCTCAGCCGGCGCACCACGACCTGCTGTGGGGCCTCGTTATCGTCGTGCTCGCCGCAATCGTCGGCACTCTGCTCGTGATCCCGACGGCCGGCGAAATCCCGGTTCTGCAGGGCCTGGCGCTGCTCGGGGCGTCGTCGGGAATGCTCGGTGCGCTGTTGATCACCCTTCCCGCCGTCAGCATCCCGGGCGCGGCGATGGTCGCCCGCGGCCTCGGCTGGAAGGCCGTCGCGGTCAGCACCACCGTTGTGACGGCCGCGGGATCAGTGGGTGCGATCATGCTGAGCCTGCTCTGACGGGGCAATTTTCCGCGGCGCCGCGAGTACCGTCATGTCATGCCGAAGAAGCGCGAGCCCGTCGCCGATTCGCTTGCGCCGCAGTATCCGATCGAGTCGGTGGACAACGCGCTCAAGCTGTTGTTGCTGTTGGGTGAACAGCCCCAGATCCGGTTGAGCGAGGCGACCCGCTATCTGGGTGTGGCGTCGTCGACCGCGCATCGGTTGCTGGCGATGCTGGCCTACCGCGGGTTTGTCCGGCAGGACCCGGTGTCCAAGGCGTACCTGCCCGGCCCGTCGTTGACCGGTGTGGCGTTCGCGATCTTCGGCCGCATCGACATCGCGGGATCGGCTATGCCCGTGATGCGCAGCCTCAGCGAACAGCTGCGCGAAACCGTGCACGTCGGCATGCTGGACGGCGCCAGCGTCCGGTTCGTCGCCGCCGTCGAGGGACCGGCAGCGGTGCGGGTGGCGTCGCGGCTGGGCCGGTCCATGCCGGCCCATTGCACGTCGACGGGCAAGGTCATGCTGGCCCAGTTGCCGCAACCGGAATTGCGTGCGCTGCTGCCGCGTGAGCGGCTGAAGCGCATCACCGCCCATTCGATCGGCAGCCGGACCGAGTTGGAGGCCGAGCTTGCCGGCATCCGCGAGCGCGGCTACGCCACCAACCGCGAAGAGAGCGAGGAAGGCGTCGCGTCGGTGGCCGTACCGATCCCGACCCGCGCGCCCGGGCTGCGGCTCGCACTCAACGCGGCCGCACCGCAGAACCGGCTCGATGGCTCCCGGTACCCGGCGGTGGCCGCCGCACTTGTGGCCGCCGCCAAGGAGATCGGCGATCAGCTCGGCTAGCCTTCGGCGAGGCGAGCGACCTCGTGTCGCCATGCGGTCTCGGTGGTGAACGCAGATCCCAAGTCCGGCAGGTCTTCCCAGTCGGCGTCGTCGATGTCGCGCAGGGTGCCACCAGCCGCCCGCACCCGCAGCGACATCCGGGCCAGGGCATCGAGACTGATCGCCTGCAACACCGCCTGCGGCACCGTGGCGGCGGCGCTGGTGATTCCGTGCCCGCGGCAGATCACCACCGGGTGGCCGCGCATCGCCGCGACCATCTCCTTGCCCAAGCGCGAACTGTGGATCAGCACAGCGCGTTCGTAAACGGGGACACCGCCGCGCGCCAGCCGGGCGCCGGGAATGTCATGGGCGCCGTAGATCGGCCGGATCGCGATGCCGGCCAGATCAGCGGCGACCACGTCGGGTGGATGCAGGTGCGCGACGGCGCGGTGCGCCGGGTCGGCCAGCATGGTCTCGACGTGGATCGGCAGTTCGTTGGGAACGCGGTAGCCGTCGAGTTCACCTGGGGCACCGGCGGTTCCGTCGAATCCGATCAGCCGGATGTCGTCGGGCCGGGTGAATGCCACCCCGGTGTCGGCATCGCTTCGGCAGCGCACCAGCAGGCGTTCGTCGTCGACGCGCAGGCTCAGGTGGCCGAGGATGCCGTCGACCAGGCCGCGGGCCGCCGCGACGCGGCAACCCTGCGCCACCAGAGCGCGCTGCTGATCCAGGTCCGTCATCGCGGTGCACCCAAGCCGAATCCGCCGTCGGGACGCACTGTTTCGCCGGTGATCCCGCGGGACCGCTCGGATGCCAGGAACACATAACTCCAGGCGTGGTTCTCGCCGGTGAGCGCCACGTGCAGGGGAGTGCGCGCGGCCACGTCGCGCGCCCGGCCCGGGCTGTCGTCCAGACGGGTCTCGTCGAGCCCCAGGCTGGACAGGCCGCGCAGGTCGGTGTTGAGGGTGCCGCCGGGTGCCACCCCGTTGACCCGGATGTCCGGCGCCAGTTCGTGTGCCAACGCCGACACCAGCCCGCGCACCGCGAATTTGGAGGACACGTAGAGCGCACCACCGCGTCCGGGATAGAACGACGACGCGGACTCGGTGAGCACGACCGAGGAACCCCGTGCGCTGCGCAGCGCCGGGATCGCGGCCTTGACGGACTGCAGATGGCTGAGCACGTTGGTGCGGAACATCTCGTCGAAGGCATGGGGAAGCGCGTCGGCATCGATGTCACCCACGCCCCGGTAGAAGTCGAAGACGCCGACACAGTTCACCAGAGTGTCCAGTCCGCCGAAGGCATCCACGGCGGCGGCGACGGCGCGGTCGTTGGCGTCCCGGGTGGTGGCGTCGCCCTCGACCACCGGAACCTGCGGCAGCTGCTGTCGCAACGCGTCGCACTTATCTGGATCACGTTCCAGCACAGCAACATTGGCGCCCTCGGCGCCGAAGGCCGCGACCACGGCACGGCCGATCCCGGAACCGGCGCCCACCACCAGGGCGCGCTTGCCCTCCAGCCAGCCGGTCATGGTTGCGGTTCGCTCTCATCGGGCAGCAGCGGCGCGTGGGAGTTGCCGACCATGGCGGCCAGCGTACGGGGGTTCTGCCAGGTCAGCGCCTCGACCTCGAGCGCGTCCAGGGTGATCCACTGCCCGGATCTGGGCGAGCTGATCAGTAGGCGCGATCCGTTTCGGGTGTCGACCCGCCGGACCGCGACCTCGGTGAATTCGTTTGCGATGCTGATCTTTTCGCCGACGGCGCCGTCGAGCAGCCGCCGCAGTTCGTCGTTCACAGGAACACCGCCAGGTTCTGCATCCGTAGCACCGACTCGTCGGCGATGATCTTGCGGCGGGCCAGCTTCCAGCGATCGTCGCACCGGCGCAGTACATCCTCGCGCCCGCATGACATCAGGGCGCTGTCGTTGACGTCGCCCCGGCTGCGGAACAGCAGTTCGGCCGATTCCACCACCAGATGGGCCTCGTCGTCGCCGGCGAAGGTGCGCACGTTGGTGATGAAATGGCGCAGCCGCGACGGTGGGTCCTCGGCCCACACGTGCTCGGTGCCCATCCGCGCGACCCGCTGGCTCAGCGAGTATTTGTCCTCGTCGAAATGGTCCATGCCGGGTGCGGTGTCGAACCCGGCGCCGCGCGCGGTCGTGACGCGCACCGGCATGGCGTAGCGGACGTCGTCGGTGAGCGTGTCCAGCCACGCCTGGTAGTGCTGGGCGTCGAGCAGGTACGCCTCGTCCACCAGGAACTGATGCGCCTCGAGGTGACGAATATCGTTGAAGGGCAGGGGCTTTGTCATGCGGGGACCCGCTGCAGATAGTCGGCCCACATGTTCAGCAGCGCCCGCTGGTTGTGCTCGTTGTAACCGACCTGCGCGCGTCCGGGACCGTGGAAAGCGCTGGTGGACAACGCCTCGATGACGGGACGGTCGTCGGCGAGCAGACCCATCCGGCTGTTCAGCAGCAGCCGGCGCGCCATGGAACCGCCCGCGGTGGTGGTCAGCGACACCCAGTTCTCCACGTCGTCCTGTTCGAACATGCCGGTCGACCCGAAGCACATCAGATACGCCTTGTACGAGTCTCGTTTGTACTGCGGGGAAGCGGCGGAGTCCACCGCGAACCACGAACACACTTCGGTCTCGTTCGCACTGATCGGCTGCCACAACCGGATGGAGATGAACGGCAACACCTGGTCCTCGCGGTCGTGCACCTTGGGCCAGTTGTGCACGAAACTCAAGTTCGGGAAGCACGTCGCGGCCGAGATCATGAAGCCGTCCTCGCCGACCACCCGTTGCTGTCGGGGCGTCCAGGCGTCTTTGATCCGGTCGATCATGTCGTCGGGGTAACCGACGTAGCGCATCCGCTCCTCGAAGCTGCCCGGCGGAAGTTTGTAGGTGGTTCCGCCGCCACGGTGGGCCCAATAGGTGGCACCGTCCTTGCGCTTCTGGGCTTTCGGCTCGCGAAAGAGCCCGATGTCGACGATCGACGCATGGGTGTGCGGGGTGTGGTACATATCGCCGGCGAAATTCTCCGCGCCGATCTTCCAGTTCGCCTTGATCCGCCAGCGCTGCGGCCCTCGCACCTCGACGCCGCCGGCGCTTTGCTTGGTGTAGTAGTCCAGATAGAACCTGAAGTCGCCCAGGAAATCTTCCAGTGGTTCGGCGCCAGGGTCCATGCTGATGAAGAGCATGCCGTTGTAACTCGCGAAATTCGGTGCGGGCAACAGGCTTTGGTCTTTGGTGAAGCCCTCGTCGCCGCCGTAGGCCTCCCGGTGGAACGGCAATCCGGTGAGCCGGCCGTCGTTGCGGTAGGTCCAGCCGTGGTAGGGGCAACGGAAGTTGGAGGCATTGCCCATCTCCGCGCGACAGACCTGCATTCCGCGATGAAGGCACATATTGAACAGAGCCCGGACGGTGCCCTGTGAGTCGCGAGTGATGATGAATGAGTCGTCGAGCACGCGGCGCACCACGTAGTCGCCGTCCTGGCCGATCTCGGACTCGTGTCCCACGAATGTCCACGCCCGGCTGAACAGCCGTTGCTTCTCCAGCGCGAACAGTTCCGCGTCGTTGTAGATGTGCGCGGGGATCATTCCCCGGCGCACGTTGTCGAAGACCTCCACCAAGTCGCCGCGATGGTCTGTCATGGCCCCTCTGCGATCTCTGTTATACAGAAACATTCTCCATTCAGTAGAATCTCGCAGTCTTCGGCGCCGGTCAATCACCGGGCAGACGCGCCATGAGGTTTCTACAAGAAGGCTTTGTGCTAATTCACAGGTTGCACTCGATTAAAAGGGTGAGGTCCCCGGCTACGGTAGGTCACGACAGCCGTTCCGGGCGTGTGAGCGCGTCGTAAACAAGGGGTAGCCGCTCGGTTTTGCCGTGCGTGCGGCGCTGGTGCGCTCTCTCTGACCCCGGCCACACCGCCCGCTTGCGGGACTGGGTGGGCCACCGAGAGTAGCCTCACGGCACATGAACCCCGAGTGTGCCGCTTCTCAGGGTGACATCACGGCGGAGATCGCCCGCATCGCAGCGCAATACCCGGCCGGGGGAGCCGGACACCGCGGACGGCCGCGGCTGAATTTTCCGCCGTACCGCAGCTCCCGTCTGCGGCATCCGAAGCAACCGCTGGTGGTCGTCGATCCCGAGGGCGTCGAACGCTGGGCGCCGTGCTTCGGCCACCAGGACGTCGACACACTGGACGCCGACCTGACGGCCGGCCATCCCGGCGAGCCGATCGGGGAGCGCATCGTCGTGACCGGACGCGTCCTCGACGAAGCCGGCCGGCCGGTCGTGGGGCAGCTGGTCGAGATCTGGCAGGCCAACGCCGGCGGTCGCTACCGCCATCAGCGCGACCAGCATCCGGCGCCACTCGACCCGAACTTCACCGGCGCGGGCCGCTGTCTGACCGGGCCGGACGGCACCTACCGGTTCGTGACCATCAAGCCCGGCCCCTACCCGTGGCGCAACCACCACAATGCGTGGCGCCCGGCGCACATCCATTTCTCGGTCTTCGGGACCGCGTTCACCCAGCGCCTGGTCACCCAGATGTACTTTCCGGGCGACCCGATGGTCGAACTGGATCCGATCGTCCAGTCGATCCTCGACCCCGCCGCCCGGCAACGGCTGATCGCCCGCTATGACCACGACCTCACCGAGCCGGAGTACGCGACCGGGTATCGGTGGGACATCGTGTTGGCCGGTGGGGCGCGCACCCCGTTTGAGGGCGAACATGGCTGAGTTGGCTTGCACGCCAGGGCAAACCGTCGGGCCCTTCCTCGACCTGGGGTTGCCTTACCCCGGTGACAACCAGCTGGTCGACGACGGTCATCCGCGGGCCATCCGGCTGTACGGCACGGTGTACGACGGCGTCGGCGCCGCCGTGCCGGACGCGCTGGTGGAGCTATGGCAACCCGACGAGGCGGGAAATGTTCCACGGCAAGCCGGTTCGCTGCGCCGGGAGCACGCGGTGTTCACCGGCTGGGGGCGCTGCGCGACGGACGCCGGCGGAACCTACTCCTTCACCACCGTGGCGCCCGGTTCGGGGAGCGCCGGGCGACCACCGTTCTTCGCGCTGACCGTGTTCGCCCGGGGGTTGCTGGACCGGCTGTTCACCCGCGCCTACCTGCCCGGCGCCGACCCGGCCGCCGATCCGCTGCTCTCGATGGTGGCCGCCGAACGCCGGACCACATTGCTTTGCGTCCCCGAAAACGACGGCGCCGCCTACCGTTTCGACATCCACCTGCAGGGCGCGGCTGAGACCGTGTTCCTCGCGTACTCCGAAGACGCGCGATGACCAACCTGTTGTGGCCCGGCGACCATCGCGCCGGCGCGCACATGACGGATCCGGCGCTGCTGGGATCGATGGTCGCGGTGGAATCCGCATGGCTGAGCGCGCTGACGGCCGCCGGCCTGGCTCCGGGAAAATGCGCCGCGGTCGACCTGTCGACACTGGTCTCGCCCGACGACTGTGAATCTGTCGCGGTGGCCGCCGAGGACGGCGGCAACCCGGTCATTGCCCTGGTGAAGCTGCTGCGGCAGCGCGCCGAACCGAGCGTCGCACCCTGGATTCACCGCGGGCTCACCAGCCAGGACGTCCTGGACACCGGCCTGATGCTGGCGGTGCGCGCGGTCGCCGACGAGCTGGAAACCCAACTGCGACAGCAGATCTCCACGCTCTCCGAGCTCGCCGCCCGGCACCGGGCCACGGCGATGCCGGCCCGCACCCTCACGCAGCACGCCGCACCCACCACCTTCGGCGCCAAGGCCGCCGGTTGGCTGAACGGGGTCGTCGACGCGTTCGAGCGGGTGACCGCGCTGACCACACCGATCCAAATCGGCGGCGCCGCAGGTACATTGGCCGCAACGACGGAGCTGGCCACATTGCTCACCGGCGCGACCGACGCGGCCGGCGCGTCGCTCGAGCTGGTGCGCGGCGCCGCAGCCAGGTTGGGTTTGCATGACCGGCCCTCCTGGCATACCGCCCGCGCGCCCATCACCGCGGCCGCCGACGCCTTCGTCGGCTGCACCGACTGCTGGGGCCGCATCGCCTCCGACATCGTCACCCTGGCCCGCCCGGAGATCGCAGAACTGCACGAGCCGGCGGCCGCGAACCGCGGCGGCTCGTCGTCGATGCCACACAAGCGAAACCCGGTGCTGTCCATCCTGATTCGCCGTGCGGCCATCGCGGCACCACCCTTGGCCGCGACACTGCACACCGCCGCGGCGCTGGCCAACGACGAGCGGCCCGACGGGGCGTGGCACGCGGAATGGGACACCCTACGCACGCTGGCCCGGCGCACCCTCGTCGCGGGATCTCAAAGCGGGGAACTGCTCGCCGGGTTGACAGTACGTGCCCAGCGGATGGCCGAGAACCTGGATGCCGCCGATGTCCTGGGCGAACAGCGGGCGATCGCCGAACTGGCGGGCAAAGAGCCGTCGTCCACCTACTTCGGCGCCGCCGGCGCGTTGATCGACGAGACGCTGGGCCGGGCGGCCCGGGTGCTCGGTCAGCGCTGATAGATGCTGGCCAGCCAGATGTGCAGCAGCGTGTCGACCGCCCGGTCCTCGGGGATCGCCAGATCCTCTGCGGTGAACGTCGCGGCCATTACCCGCTCGCTCAGCATGTTGAGCGCCACCGACAGCTCCGCGGCCGGGATGGTGTCGGGGGCGGCGCCCCGGCTGCGCTCGGCCTTGATCGCGATGGTGGTGTAGGAGATCCACTTGCCCATGACCGCGGACCACAGCTGCCGCACCTCGGGGTTGGTGGCTTTGGCCGCCGCACCAGCGACGGCGACCGCCCGGTGCGACCCGGAGACCTCGAAGAACGATTCGATGCGCGCCCGCCAAATCGTCTCGGGATCACCGGACGACACGACGTCGAGCGCCCGCAGCGCCGCCTGTGCCTTACTGTTCATCTGGTCGAGCAGCGACAGCAGCACCGCATTCTTCGACCGGAAATAGAAGTAGAAGGTGGGTCGCGATATCCCGGCGCCTTTTGCTAGGTCGTCGACGGAAAAGTCGGCCAGCGGCCTTTCCTGCAACAGCCGCTCGGCGGTGGCAAGTATCGCCTGTTCACGGTCGTCGCCGGGATAGTGCGACGCGCGGCGGCCCCTCGAGGCCTGCGGATACTTTGTTTGTGTCGGGAAGTCGGACACGCCCGTTACTGTTGGGCACGTCGATATACGTCAACAAAACTGTTGATGAAAACCAGCAATAATGTCGATTAAGAACCGCGCTTTGCTGGATTACTTCTCAGTCGGCCACCGCGATCTCGATGGCCAAACACTCGCTCAGCGCGTGCGCGGCCGCCCAGTCGCCGCCACAGACGGCGCGCTCGAGTTCGTCGACCAGTGGGCTGTTGGCACCCAGGTCGGCCAGCCACGCCGCTACCGTCGCCGTGATCTGGTGGGCGGGTACCCGAGCGACGTGTCCCTTGTGGAGGCGGTCGGTCAACTGGTAGATCGTGGCCGTCGGCCTCCGCTGCGGCCAATGAACCATCCATTTCGGTGAATTCATCGTCCCCTCCCCGCTAGCCTCAACGACTCATCCGACCCGGCCCGCGCGTTCAGCTCTAGGGCACAATAGTACGTCTGTACCAATGCGTTGGCCGGTATTTCCGCCGTGAGAAATCCAGTGTTTTTGAGATCTTTGATCATCGGATCGCCTACCTGTGCCTACGGAACAAACAGGCCGATCAGTGCCGCGCCAGCGTGTCGCGGCCGCGGGTCATGATGCGTTCCAGGACGTTGTGCGACAGGTCGCCGTCGTCTGCCACCCGGGCGAGGCCGCGCCGCCGCAGGAACGTGTCGAGCCGTCGATCCGGTGACCAATCGGCGTAGATGGATCCCAGGTAGTGCGACTGCAGGAAATCCGACGCCAGCGCGTCCAGGTCGGATTCCGTCAACAACGGTGAGGTAGCACCCATAACCGGCAATCTCCTTTGTTCTCCCCGCAACTGCCGCAGCCAAGTTTCATCAGGGGGCGTAACTAAACCGTCACGCCGAGATTGCGGAACGGGCCCAAAACCGGTGGCGCGACAAAGCCCAAGGTGGAGGCCTTGCAGCGGTCGTCCCGCTCGCGCAGCCGGCTACGTCAAGTTCGTTGGCGGCCATAGGGTTCCGACGACCTCCGCCCTAGTTTGTACAAGTTTTGTTGTGTAAACTCTGCGCATGACGTACGCGATCGGGAGGCCATGCATCGATGTGATGGACCGCGCCTGCGTCGACGAACGCCTGGTGGACTGCCTTTATAAAGCGGCCGGGCGCTCCAGATTCATCCCGACGAATGCATCGATTGCGGCGGGTGTGGACCGGATTGTCCGGCGGAAGCGGTTTCCGACGAAGATGACCTGCCCGAGGACGTCAAACCCCACCTGGCCGACAATGAGGCATTCATCGCGGACACGCTGCCGGGTCGGCACGCCCCCCTGGGGTCTCCGGGCGGGGCGGGTCGGCACGCCCCCGGGGGCGTGTGACCGCCAAGGAGCGAGAGGGGCCCTTTGAAACCCGACAATTCCCACCACTCGCGGGACGCGTCAACCGGGGAATCAGCCGGCCGCCGCCGCGCCGTGCTGCGGCTGTTGCGGGCCTCGCCGGATCCGATGAGCATCGCCAAAATCGCGGACGTGCTGGGCGTGCACCCCAACACCGTCCGCTTTCACCTCGACGGCCTGGTCGCTGACGGACAGGTGGAACGTGTCGAGTTGGATCGCAAGGGGCCAGGGCGTCCACCGCTGATGTTCCGCGCGGTCCGGCAGATGGATCGTGGCGGCACCCGGCACTATCGGCTGCTGGCACAGATCCTGACCACGGCCTTCGCCGCGGAGCGCGACGCCGCCGCCAAGGCGCTGGCCGCCGGGCGCGCCTGGGGCCGGAAAATGGATGCCGAGTTGCGCCCCCTGCCCGACGACGCCGACGGCGCCGAGGCGGCCATCGCCCACTTGATCGACGTGCTCGACGAGCTCGGTTTCGCCCCCGAGCGCCGCGTCAGCGACGGGCAGCAGCAGGTCGGGTTGCGCCACTGCCCCTTTCTGGAAATGGCGGAAAACGCCTCGAGTGTGGTCTGTCCGGTGCATCTGGGCCTCATGCAGGGAGCCATGGAGACCTGGGGGGCGCCGGTCTCGGTGGACCGGCTCGACCCGTTCGTCGAGCCGGATCTGTGCCTGGCTCACCTGACGCTGCAAGGGGCGGCCAAATGAGCACCGGCACAGCCATTGCCGTCGCTCTGACCTTCATCTGGCTCGGCATGGTGGCGGCCATCTCCTTCCTCGAAGCCCCACTGAAATTCCGGGCGCCCGGGGTGACGTTGCAAATCGGACTCGGCATCGGGCGCTTGGTCTTTCGCGCGCTGAACACCGTCGAGGTGGCATTCGCCCTCGTCATCGGCGCCGTCGTGGTCGCCGGTCGGACGCGGGGCGGTGTCGCGGCGGCGATCGCCGTCGCCGTGGCCGCACTGGCCCTCCAGCTGGTCGCGGTGCGTCCCGCGCTGACTCGTCGCGCCGACAAGGTGCTCGCGGGATCGGACGGGCCGCGGTCCCGCGCCCACTACGCCTACGTGGCCCTGGAGCCGGTCAAAGTCATCGCCCTTGTCGTGGCGGGGATACTGCTACTCAGCGGTTAACTCCCAACTCTCAGGGCCCGCGCGGGCCTGGCAACTTCGAAGGACCCACGAAATGGACTCCATCTCGCTGACCGACCTCTCGTCCGAAAAGATCGCCGAGGCCAAGCAGTCGCACAGCGGACGGGCCGCCCACACCATCCACGGCGGTCACACCCACGAGCTTCGCCAGACGGTGCTGGCCCTGCTGGCCGGTCACGACCTGTCCGAACACGACAGCCCCGGTGAGGCGACGCTGCAGGTGCTGCAGGGCCACGTGCGCCTGACAACCGGCAGCGACGCCTGGGACGGCAAGGCCGGTGACTACGTTGCAATTCCGCCCGAACGCCACGCCCTGCACGCGGTCGAAGACTCGGTGGTCCTGCTGACCGTGCTGAAGACCATTCCCTCGGCGCACTGACCGATGCTGTCGACACCCTGGTCAACGAATTTCGGTCTGCGGGTCCCCATCGTCAACGCCCCGATGGGCGGAGTCGCCGGCGGTCGGCTGGCCGCGGCCGTCACCGCTGCCGGTGGTCTCGGCATGGTCGGCATGGGCAGCGTCGCTACCCGGGAGCTGCTCGCCGAACAGCTCGAGCACGTCGACGGGCGGTTCGGCATCGGCATGGTCGATTGGGTGATGCGCAACCAGGCCGGCCTGCTCGAGGACGCGCTGGCCGCCCGCCCCGCCCTGTTGTCGGTCAGCTTCGGCACCGAATGGTCATGGGTCGCAGAGGCGCATGACGCCGGAATACTAACGGCCACACAGGTTTACGACGCTGCCGGGGCGCGCCAGGCGGTCGACGCCGGCGTCGACATCCTGGTTGCGCGCGGGTCCGAGGGCGGCGGGCATGGCGAGGACAAGCTGGGGCTGCTGCCGCTGCTGGACGCGGTGCTGGACGCGGTCTCGGTGCCGGTGCTGGCCGGCGGCGGGGTCGCCTCGGCGCGCAGCCTGGCCGCGGTGCTGGCCGCCGGTGCCAGCGGGGCGTGGGTGGGCACGCGCCTGGCCGCGTGTCCGGAAGCGCTCTCCGGTGACGGCAGCCGCCGCGCACTGCTCGCGGCCGGCGCCACCGACACCGCGGTCACCCGGGCCTTCGACGTTGCCCAGGCCCGGCCGTGGCCCGCGCGATTCCCGTCGCGGGTGCTGACCAACGACTTCGTCGAGCGCTGGACGGGCAACGAGGACGGGCTCGACCCGCAGGCTTGCGACGAACTCGCGGCCTCCATCGCCGCCGACGACCGCCGGATCGCGCCCGTGGATGCCGGGCAGGGCGTCGGGATGATCCGCGACGACGCGTCGGTGGCCGACGTCATCGACGAGATGTGCACGGGTGCCGAAGAGCTGTTGTCCCGCTGGGGCAGATAGCGCCCGCAGTCAGACCGCACGCAGATAGCGTCTGGCGATGAGGCGCTGGCCCACCTTCACCACCGGCCCCCCGGCCTTGCTCCACCACGTCGCGGGCCGCGAGAAGGCCGACACCTCCGCGTATACCGCGTCGGTGGCCGGGTCGTGGCGAACCACGAATCGTTCCTCGCCGGACTCGGGATGGCCCGGCAGGGTGCCGTAGCCGAAGCCGCGGATGTCGGGTTCGTCGACGACGTAGACGACGCGGCAGGGGGCGGGCAGAAAGCCCATCTTCACCACCACCACCGCATCGACGACGGCGATCTCGGAGCTGGCCTGCACTCGCAACCCCGACCCGCGCTGCATGCCCCAGCGCATGACGGCGGCCGCGGCCTCCTCGAAACGTTGCCGGCCCGTGCCGATTTGGCGCTCGGCATGTTGATGGTCGTATCCGGCGGGCAGCTCGCCGGCCGCCGTTGCCCCCACTTCGGCGTAGGTCAGGGGGAGTTCCTCTAATGCTCCTAAGTCCACCTGCCCAGCTTGCCACGCAAGACGCGTGTCATGCCCGATGCTCCGCTCGGGGACGGACTCAGAGCGAGAGGTAGTCGTTGATTTGGCGGATCGTCATCGAGCCCTCACCGACAGCAGACGCGACCCGCTTGACCGAGCGGCTCCGCACGTCACCCGCGGCGAAAACGCCGGGCCGACTGGTTTCCAGCGGCAACGGACGGCGCCGGGAAGTCGATTGCTGGCGATCATCGCCCGGGTAGAGGGCGTCGGCGCCGGTGGAGATGAAGCCGTGGTCATCGAGGGTGACCACCCCGCGAAGCCACGCGGTGTTGGGCACAGCGCCGATAAAAACGAAGAGCGAACGGGTGTTGATCTGAAATCGGCGTCCGGTCCGGTTGTCTTCGGCCACAATGAATTCGAGTTGGTCGTCGCCGCACGCCTCACGTACCTCCGTGTGCAGATGCACCGACACCCTCGGGTCTTGTTCGACCTGGTCGACGAGGTAGCGCGACATGGATTTGCCGAGATCGTCGCTGCGGACGAGCAGATGAACCGGATTACCTCGCGAGGCCAGGAAGACGGTTGCCTGGCCGGCCGAGTTCCCGCCGCCCACCACGACCACAGCGCCGGCGCCGCACATCAACGCCTCCTGGTGAGTGGCGGCGTAATAGACGCCGTTGCCTTGAAATCTCTCAATCCCGGGAACCGACAGCATGCGATATCGGGCTCCGGTGGCGAGCACAACGGCGCGGCAGTCAAGGCACGCGTCGTCCGCTAACCGGATGACATGGCGGCCGCCCTCCGACTGCAACGCGATTGCCTCTGCGGAGATGGCGATGCGAGCGGCGAATTTATCCGCCTGAAGCGCTGCTCTCTCGGCCAGATCCGAGCCCGAGATTCCGGCTGGGAATCCCAGGTAGTTCTCGATTCTCGATGACGTCCCGGCCTGCCCGCCGACCGCGGTCAACTCCAGCGCCGTGGTCATCAGACCGTCGGATGCGCCGTACACCGCGGCCGCCAGTCCGGCCGGCCCGGCGCCCACGATCACCACATCCCATTCCTGAATTGCGATGTCGGCCACCGGCAATCCGACTAGGCGGGCGAGTTCGCTGTTCGTCGGATTGCGCAGCACCTGGTCACCCAGGATCACCACCGGGGTCTGCTCTGTCGAGAGTCCGAAATGACGCACCAGCCGCTCGGCATTGCGGTCACGATCAAGGTCGAGCCATCTGTGCGGTAGTCGGTTGCGCGCGGCAAATTCCCGTAGCCGTGCGGTGTCGGGGGAGTAGCAGGAACCTATGATGCGTAGCCCTGGCGCGTCTTCGATCAGTAGCGACCGGCGCAGCAGGTACGCGCGCAAGATGAGGTCGCTGAGGTCTTGATCGTGTTCGACCAGACGGCGAACCTGTTTGACCGGTACCACCAGCACTTCGCCGTCTTCGGCCATGGCGGCCGTGAAGAAAGAGGCTTGCCCTTCCAGCTCGGCCAGCTCGCCGAGGAACCTGCGCCGGCCGTGTACCCGGATCAGTTGCGGCGCACCGGTTTCGTCATTGACCATGATGGCGGCCATTCCGCGCAGGATCACGAAGAAGTCGTCGGACCGGTAACCTTCCCGGATCAGGAACTCGCCTCTACGGACAGCGCGCCGGCTGCCACCCACCTCGAGCGTGGCGATCTGATGATCGCTGAGCCGCGGATAGGCTCCGCTGGTGTCCGGCGTCTCTACCAGCTGCGAGGCCTTCGGGATGACGTCGGCGACGCTAGACATAGTTCTCATGGACGTAGCACCACCGCCACGTTTCTCCGGGCTCCAACGATTGCACGATGGGGTGCTCGGCGGTATGGAAATGGGCTCTGGCGTGACGCAGGGGTGATGAGTCGCAGCAGCCGACGTGTCCACATGTCAGGCATAACCGCAGATGCACCCACGGCGTGCCCAGCCGCAGGCACTCTTCGCAGCCCCGGTGAGTGCGCGGGCTCACGGGTCTGATGGCGCTGATGTCGGGGTCCGTCCCGATCGAAGTCATGAAGGTGCCTCCTTGGTGGTGTGTTCTGCGAGCGACTCATCGAGCCAATGTCGCAGCGCCGCAACGGGAGCGGCGCCCGACTGCCGGGCCAAAACCTGCCCGTGGTGCATGAGCAGCAGTGTGGGTACCGCCCGCACGGTGAAGCGCTCTGAGGTCGCGGGTGACTTGTCCACGTCGACTTTGACCAGTTTGAGCCGGCCGGCACGTTCGGTGGCGAGCTGTTCCAACGCCGGGCTGACCATCCGGCATGGTCCGCACCAGGTGGCCCACAAGTCCACCAGCACCGGCACCGGCGCCTTCTCGACGACGCTGGCGAAGTCGCGATCGTCGCTCGCCGCGATCCACGGCAGCCACTGGTGGCAGTTGGCGCAGCGTGGCTTTCCGTCGGCTGCAGCAGGCACCCGATTTCGCTTCCCGCAGTGCGGGCAGGTGACGACGGTTGATTCCATGCCATCGCCCTCCTCAGGCCGCGGCGACCGGGGCTTTGTAGGCGACGGACAGTTCGTCACCCTCGACGTCGACCTCGATTCTGCCGCCGGCCGCGATCTCGCCGCGCAGCAAGGCGCGGCCGATCCTGGTCTCCACTTCGTGGGCGATGTATCGGCGCAACGGCCGCGCTCCGTAAACCGGGTCGTATCCGTGCTCGGCGATGATCCGGCGAGCTTCCGGGGTGATAGCGAAGTCAATTTGGTTCTCGGCCAACCTGTTTCGCAACTCCTCGAGTTGCAGCTCGACGATGCGTTCGATCTGTGGCATCGACAGCGGGGTGAACAACACGATGTCGTCGACCCGGTTGAGAAACTCGGGGCGGAAGTGTGTTCGCAGGTCCGCCATGACCAGCTCGCGGGTGTCCGGCTTGATTTCGCCGTCGGGCGTTACGCCGTCGAACAGGTAGTGCGATCCGATGTTGGACGTCATGATGACCACCGTGTTGCGGAAGTCGACCTGGTGTCCCTGCGAATCGGTGAGCCGCCCGTCGTCCAGCACCTGCAGCAAGGTGTTGAACACGTCAGCGTGCGCCTTTTCGATTTCGTCGAACAGCACCACCGAGTAGGGCTTGCGCCGTACCGCTTCGGTCAGTTGGCCGCCCTCGTCGTATCCGACATATCCGGGCGGCGCCCCGACCAATCGGCTCACCGTGTGCCGCTCCTGATACTCACTCATGTCGAGTCGCACCATGTTGTCCTCGCTGTCGAACAAGGCGGCGGCCAATGCCCTGGCGAGCTCGGTCTTGCCGACCCCGGTCGGGCCCAGGAAAATGAACGACCCGATCGGACGGCGAGGGTTTCGGATTCCGGAGCGCGCACGGATGACGGCGTCCGCGACGAGCTGCACGGCCTCGTCCTGGCCGATCACCCGTTCATGCAGGATTTCGTCGAGGCGCAGCAGCTTTTCGCGTTCGCCCTCCCGCAGCCGGGCCACCGGGATACCGGTCCAGGCGGCGACGATTTCGGCTATCTCGTCCTCGGTCACCACCTCGCGCAGCAGCGGCCGGTCGCCCTGCTTGGCCCTCAATTGATCTTCGGCGGCGTGCAACTTGCGCTCGAGGTCGCTGAGCTGTCCATAACGCAGTTCGGCGGCGCGATTGAGGTCGTAATTGCGCTCAGCCTCGTCTGCCTCCCGGCGTATCTGTTCGATTTGTTCTCGCAGTTGTTGCACGCGCCGGATCGCCTGCCGCTCGGCATCCCACTGCGCATGCCGGGCGTCGGCCTCGCTCCGCAGGTCGGCCAACTCTTTACGCAGCTCCTCTAGGCGGGACTTGCTGGCTGGGTCGGTCTCCTTGGACAGGGCGGCCTCTTCGATCTCGAGCCGCGTGACGCGACGAATGATCTCGTCCAGTTCCGCTGGCATGGAATCGATTTCGGTGCGTAACCGGGCGCAGGCCTCGTCGACCAGGTCGATCGCCTTGTCGGGTAGGAACCGGTCGGTGATGTAGCGGTGGGACAGGGTGGCCGCGGCCACCAGCGCACCATCTTGAATCTTGACGCCGTGAAAGATTTCGAGGCGCTCGCGAAGCCCGCGCAGGATCGAGATGGTGTCCTCCACGTCGGGTTCGTCGACCAGGACGGTCTGGAATCGGCGCTCCAACGCGGCGTCGTTTTCGATGTACTTGCGGTACTCGTCCAGGGTCGTCGCACCGATCATGTGCAATTCGCCGCGGGCGAGCATGGGCTTGAGCATGTTCCCGGCGTCCAGCGAGCCCTCGGCCGCCCCGGCGCCGACCACGGTGTGAAGTTCGTCGACGAACAACAGGATTCGTCCTTCGCCCGCCTTGACCTCCGACAGCACGGCCCGCAGTCGCTCCTCGAACTCGCCACGGTACTTCGCACCAGCCACCAGCGAACCCATGTCTAAAGAGAAGATTGTCTTGTCCCGCAAGCCTTCCGGGACATCGCCGCGCACGATTCGTTGGGCGAGACCCTCCACGATCGCCGTCTTGCCGACGCCGGGATCACCGATCAGCACCGGGTTGTTCTTCGTCTTGCGGCTCAGGATTTGGATCACCCTGCGGATCTCGCCGTCTCGGCCGATCACCGGGTCCAGCTTGCCGGCCTGGGCCTCGGCCACCAGGTCCCGGCCGTACTTCGACAACGCCTCGTAGGAGCCCTCCGGTGTCGCCGAGGTCACTCGCTGATTGCCCCGGATCTTCGTGAGCGCTGTCAAAAACGAATCCCGGGTCACCTTGCGCGAGGCCAGGATTCGCCCCGCAGCGGTCGAATTGCCTTCTTCGGCCAGCGCTATCACCAGGTGCTCGACCGACACATACTCGTCCTTGAGCCGTTTGGCTTCCCGCGTGGCGGTATCCAGCAGTTTCGCCAGCCGTGGGGTCACCGTTACCTGCCCCGGCGTGGCGCCCGGACCACTGACCCGCGGCCGCCTGTTCAGCTCAGCTTCAAGGTCGGCGCGCAACCCGGCGGTATCGGCCCCCGCCTGATCCAACAGCCGCGGCACCAAACCGTCGGGCTGGTCGATCAACGCCAGCAGCAGGTGTTCGCCGTCGACCTCGGTGTGACCCATGCGCGTCGCGATGCTCTGCGCCTCTTGCAGTGCCTCCTGTGACTTCTGCGTCAAACTGTTGATATCCACTGGGATTGTCTCCTTGAGCGAGAACGGATTTCGAGCTCTTCAATGCGGTCCAGCAGGTCGAGCACCAGCCCAATCGCCGCGTAGTTCAGTCCAAGCCCGGCGCGCAGTCGCTGAATCCGGGCCACGACGGCCAGGTCGGATGCGGTGAACCACAGCTCGCCCGCAGCGTCCGACCGGCCTGGCAGTAGGCCGAGGGCGACCAGCCGGCGCACCATGTCGGGATGCATCCGACATCGTCGGGCAAACGCGTCGAGGCGCAGACCTGGTCGGCGTGCCAGGACATAGCGGGCGGCCGGCGCCGTCATTGTCCCCTCCTCGGGTCGAACGTCGATTCTGCGGCCAGCTGCTGGAACAACTCTCGTTCCCGGGCGGTGGGTTTGGGCGGCACCATAATTTTTATCTCGGCGTACAGGTCACCCGGTTTGCCGTGCGGGTTGGGCATTCCCTCACCCCGCAGCCGTAGCCGCCTGCCGGTCGAGGAGCCGGCCGGCACCTTGACCTTTGCCTCACCCGCCGGGGTGCGAACGGCGACGGTTGCTCCCAGCGCCGCTTCCCAGGGCGAGACGCGCAGATCGGTGATGACGTCACGGCCGTCGAGCCGGAAGAGGGGGTGCGGCGCAATCCGCACCACCAGGTACAGGTCTCCTGCGGGCCCGTCCCCGCTGCCCCGGCCGCCCTCGCCGGCCAAGCGGATCCGCTGCCCGTCGACAACCCCGGCGGGGATGTTCACGGTGTAGTTGCGGCCGTCCAGGGAGATCTGCCGCCGGCCGCCCCGGTAGGCCTCCTCGAGGGTCAGTTCCAGCACGGCCTCTTGGTCGGCGCCGGGGACGGGCCCGAAGCCCCCGCCGCCCGAGAACATGTCGCCGAAGAGGTCTTCGATGTTGATGCCGCCGCCGGCGCCACCGAAGCCCTGGCCGAAGCGCACCCGGGTGCCGGAGCGACCGCCGCCACCAAATCCGGTGGAACGGCTTGCTCCGGCCTCGGCTCGCTCCTCCCAATCCTCGGGAACCCGCCGGAAGTCCTCCCCGAACCGGTCGTATCGCTTACGGGTCTGCGGGTCGGAGAGAACGTGATAAGCCTCGTTGAGCTCTTTGAACCGGTCTTCTGCCGAGGGATCCTTATTGACATCGGGATGGTACTTGCGGGCCAGCGTGCGAAACGCCTGCTGGATTTGTTCAGCGGTCGCGTCCCGCGAAATCCCGAGCGCGTCGTAGTAGTCGCGGGCCAATGGATCTCACTCCTCGCGCCGGCTGACCACCACGGCCGCCGGCCGGAGTTGCCGGGTGCCCTCGCCGTAGCCCGGGCGGAGCACCTCAAGGACCGTCCCGGGCGCGCGGTCGGGTTGGTCGACGACCCCGACGACCTCATGGCGTTCGGGGTCGAACTGCACCCCGACCTCCGCGTCACGTGGGTAACCGAGACGCTCCAGCACCTGTACCGCTTCTTGCAGGACGCTGCGCACACCGTCGAGGACCGCGCTCGACTCGTCGCCGGCATGACTGATCGCGCGCTCGAGGTTGTCGACGATCGGAAGCCACGCGCGGGCCACAGTCGAGCGTTCGGCCGTACGCTCGCGGTCCAATTCGCGTGCGTACCGCTTGCGCAGGTTGTCCAGGTCGGCAAGCGCTCGTCGCCAGCGGTCTTCCAGCCGAGCGAGCTCTTCGTCCTGATTCCCTTGCTGGGCAGCGGGTTCCGCCGCCGGGCCGCGTGGGTTGTTGTGGTTCTGCTCGGTCGTCGATTGTTCGGCGGGGGTGCCCATACCGCTCAGCCCCGGTCGAATTCGGCGTCAACGACGTCGTCATCGGCCGACCTTGCCCCGTCGCCGGCGCCGGCGCCGTTGCCGGACGCCGGTCCGCTGCTGCCATCGGTCGTGACCGGTTGCAGGCCCTGCAGCAGCTGGTGCAGCTCCGAGGTCAACGACTGCACGCGGTCGAGTGGGGCTTCCTCTTTGACGGCCTGTCGGGCGTCGGCGACCAGCATCTCGGCGCGCGCCCGGTCATGGGGCGCGGCCGAGTCGCCGAGCTGGGTGAGCCGCCGCTCTACCTGATATGCCACCGAATCGAGTTCGTTGCGCGCTTCGACGGCCTGGCGGAGCTGCTCGTCGTCGCGCCGATGCGCTTCGGCCTCGCTGACCATCCGCTCGACCTCACTCTTGTCGAGGTTGGACTGCTCGCTGATGGTGATGCTCTGCTCGGCACCGGTGTCCTTGTCCCGCGCGGTGACGTTGAGGATGCCGTTGGCGTCGATGTCGAAGATGACCTCGATCTGCGGTTCGCCGCGCGGTGCGGGGCGGATGTTCTGCAAGCTGAATCGGCCGAGAACCCGGTTGTCCCTGGCTAATTCGCGCTCGCCCTGCAATACGACCACATCGACGGCGGGTTGATTGTCTTCGGCGGTGGTGAACACCTCGCTGCGACGCACCGGGATGGTGGTGTTGCGTTCGATGATCTTGGTCATCACGCCGCCGCGGGTTTCCACCCCCAACGACAACGGTGTCACGTCGAGCAGCAGGACGTCGGAAACCTCACCTTTGAGCACCCCAGCCTGCACGGCGGCCCCCATCGCGACCACCTCGTCGGGGTTCACGCTCATGTTCGGGTCCTTGCCGCCGGTGAGCCGGCGGACGAGGGCCTGGACGGCGGGGATGCGGGTCGACCCGCCGACCAGGATGACCTCGTCGATATCGTTGGCCGATACCTTCGCGTCGCTCATCGCCTGCTGGACCGGGCCCATGCAGCGCTCGACAAGGTCGGCGGTGAGATCGTCGAATTTGGACCGCATGACGGTCATGGTGAGGTGCTTGGGCCCGCTGGCGTCCGCCGTGATGAAGGGCAGGTTCACCTGCGTCTGCGCCATCGATGACAGCTCGACCTTGGCCTTCTCCGCCGCCTCGAACAGCCGTTGCAAGGCCTGCGCGTCCGAGCGCAGATCGATGCCGTTTTCCCGCTGAAAGTCGTCAGCCAGGTAATCGACAAGTCTGCGGTCGAAATCGTCGCCGCCCAGATGCGAATCGCCCGCCGTGGCACGGACTTCCACGACTCCGTCACCGACGTCGAGCAGGCTCACGTCGAAGGTGCCGCCGCCGAGGTCGAAGACGAGAACGGTTTCGTGTCCCTTCTTGTCCAACCCGTATGCCAGGGCCGCAGCGGTGGGCTCGTTGATGATGCGCAGAACTTCCAGACCGGCGATGCGCCCGGCGTCCTTGGTGGCGTTGCGCTGTGCGTCGTTGAAGTAGGCCGGGACAGTGATGACGGCTTCGCGTACTCGCTCACCCAGGAACTTGCCCGCATCGTCGGCCAGTTTGCGCAACACCTGTGCGCTGATTTCCTCCGGCGCGTACTGCTTGCCACGCACCAAGAACCGGGCTTCGCCGTTTTCGCCTTCGACGACATCGAAGCTGACAGCCTTGGCTTCCTCGGTGACCTCCGAGAACCGGCGGCCGATGAATCGCTTCGCCGAATAGATCGTTCCCTTGGGGTTCATGATGGATTGTCGCCTGGCCAACTGGCCGACCAGGCGCTCCCCGCTTTCGGTGAACGCCACGACCGACGGGGTGGTTCGCGCCCCCTCCGCGTTGGCGATCACCACGGGTTCCCCGCCCTGCCAGGCGGCGATAACGGAATTAGTGGTTCCCAGGTCGATTCCTACTGCGGTGGCCATGTGCTAGTCCCTTCGGCTGCTGTCCCGGATTCGTTGCTTGGTGGTTGGTTGCTTTTTTGGAGGAGTTGCAGGGCGCGCGAAGCCATCCCTACGTCGACGACGATGTCGTAATGTCTCGGCTGAAGTGAGGTGACCGTGGTGAAATCGCGTTGACCGCGCTGCATCGCGTACACGAGCATGCCGACCAGCGCGCCCACGGCGGCGCCGAAGACAAGGCCGTAGAACGCGAGCATCAGTTCGGCTATCAAGGGCTGGATCCAGCTGAAGAGGCCGAAAATCCAGCCGATCAGCGCGCCTACCAGACCACCTGAGGCCGCGCCGCGCAGCGCCGCCACGCCATAGTTCAGTTGCCCGGTGACCCGCTCGACAAGCTCGACGTCTCGGCCGACAATGGCCAGCCGGTTTATCGGGAACTGCTGATCGGCGAGGTAGTCCACCGCGCGCTCGGCGTCGGCATAGTTATCGAAGGTGGCGATGGCCTGGCGGGCCGGCGCATTTGGTTGGACCGACGAGCTCATCGCTGTGGGTTGTTGCGTCATAGCGACCCCGAGGCGTTAACCGACTCGCGCTGAGCGGAACCCGTTTCGACGGACTGAGTCATGGTGTTTTCCTTGATCGGCTTGTCTTCTGTGCGAAGCTGCGGCCGGCGGAAATCTTCTCTCGCACCTACCGGATCTAGCTCCGTGTCCACTGTCCCAATCTCGGGTGGCCAATGCGTGCTCCCGGCGGGCTGAAAAAGTCGGTCATGGTTGGTCCTGTCAGCACGACTGCCCGAATCGGATCACATCGGGTGACGGCGGCGCGTGGAACGCCGCTTTCGGTAACTGATGGACCCCAGTCAGCGACTCCCGTTGCCGCGCTGGGCATTCCGTGACATCCTGCGCTCAGCACGGCCGGCCGGTCCCACGCAGGCTCGGTCTCCTCGGCTCAGGCCGAAACGGCCTGCGGAACCAGGCGAGCGAATTCCTCGACGATTGTGCTGTAGAAAGCGCGCAGGGCCTGCGACGAGACCAGCCCGCCATCCAGTATGGCGGCCCCGTTCTTTCGCAGGGCTCGCGTCGTCAGGTACGACGGAGAGGTTCTGCCCCGGGCGACCCCGGCTTCGAGCAGCGTCCAGGCGCCGTGGCAGACCACAGCGACCGGTTGCCCCGAAGCGATGAAGTCACCCACGAACGCGACCACGGTGTCGTCGCCGGAAAGCCGGCGCCGTCCGCCGCGAGCAATGCAATTCGCCATCCTTGCAAACGCTGATCCACGTCGAACTCCGCTCGGCAGTGGTTGAAATGCGGATTCTTCCGCCTATCCAAGCGTCGCTGTTACTGACGTCGATTTCCTGCTCCCCGGAGAGCAAATGTGTCAAGCGGTATTCGCCCCGCGGTGACAGGGCGGTCCGGGTGCCGCGATCGAGCAGGCGCGAGGGGCACCGCGTGGGCGCCGGATCAATCCGGCCCTCGATCAGCGCGGGTTATTGCGTCGGAAAGCAGTCATGTAGCGCACGATCTCGCTGCGGGTGAGACCCATATAGGCACCCTTTTCGAGAATGTCCTCTACTCCGTAGCCCTGGCTTTGCAGCGCATGAACGAACTTAATTCTGTTCGGCGAGTGCCGCTGCGGTCTCGGCTTGCGGAACTCTGCTTTCGGAACGTCGAATCGGGCCGCCTGGCTTTCTCGTTTGACCACAACGGGATCGCGGCGGTATTTGCCTTCTCTCATGTCCCGGAGGGCTCTTTCGCCGGCTTCGCCCTTCAGGATCACGTACTCGGCATTTGTCTTATGCTGGCCGATCTCCGCCACTATCATGCCTTCAGCATTGTCACGGACGCATTCTCGCTTGGTGCAATAGGTGAATCCCAATTGTTCTCGTTCAAGCAGAATTTCGTCTCCGCAGGTAACACACTTCACTTGTCGTCCTTAAGTTCATCGCAGCCCACCGGCGAAATCGGTGGCGCATAGATAAACGATTGGTGAACCGCGTTGGTTCCTGGTCAACTCTGGCCGACGGGGGAGCCGTCGACCGACGAAATGGTGCCCGGCACCGTGGAATCGGTCGTGATGTCGGTTCCTCGGTCGGCGCTCGGGTAACAATCGAGGGATGGCGAACGAGTACGCGCCGGCGCTGACGGTGCGGCCCCGCGATCGAGTCGCGCTCTATGCGGTGAATTTCTTCATGGCCGACATGGAGGCCGGGATGGGTCCGTTCCTGGGGGTGCTGTTGCAGGGCCGTGGCTGGAGCACGGGTTCCATCGGCGCAGTAATCACGCTGGGGGCTATCGTCGGCATGCTTGCCGTCACGCCCGCGGGTGCGCTGGTTGATGCCACCAACCACAAGCGTGCGTGCGCCATCGTCGCCGGTCTCGGCGCCGTGGCCGGCGCGGCGGTGATTCTGACGTCACGGCACTTCTGGGTGATCGCCGGGGCGCAGGCGGTGATGTGCATCTCCGGAGCGACCATGGCGCCCGCCCTGATCGGGATCACCCTCGGCTTGGTCGGACAGGCGGGATTCACCGGTCAAAACGGCCGCAACCAGGCGTTCAACCACGCCGGCAACATGGCGGGGGCCGCCCTAGCCGGCGTACTGGGCTGGCACTTCGGCTACGCGGCGGTGTTTTGGCTGGCGGCGGGGTTTGCGGTGGTCACGATCGTCGCCGTGCTGGCGATTCCCGCCGGTCGCATCAATCACCACCTCGCCCGCGGGGAGGCCGTTGCCAAGGATCAGCCCCCGGTCAAGCCGCTACGGGTACTGCTCGGGTCCCGCCCGCTGCTGGCGCTGGCCGCGGCCGTGACGCTGTTTCACCTGGGGAACGCGGCGATGCTGCCCCTTTACGGGCTGGCAGTGGTGGCGACGAACGCCAACCCGTTCACCACCGTGGCGAGCACCGTCGTCATCGCGCAGGCGGTGATGGTCCCCGCCGCGCTGGCAGCCATGAAAATCGCCGAAGCTCGCGGTTACTGGCCGGCGATCTTGGTCGCGTTCACCGTGCTGCCGGTCCGCGCCTTCTTTGCCAGTTACGTCATCACCACCTGGGGCGTCATTCCGGTACAGATACTCGACGGCGTTGGTGCCGGCCTGTTGTCAGTTGCGGTGCCGGGGCTGGTGGCCCGCATACTCGACGGCACCGGGCACATCAACGTCGGCCAGGGCGCAGTGATGGCTGCGCAAGGGTTCGGTGGTGCATTGAGCCCCGCGCTCGGGGGCTTTGCAGCCCAAACATTCGGGTTTCCAACCGCTTTCGCGATGCTCGGGGGACTTTCGCTGGGCTCACTGGTTATCTGGCTGGGTTTCGCATCGTTGCTGCGGCGCACCGGCGCCGGGGTAGGCCAAGGCGTCCAGCACCGCACGGATGTGCCGCTGAAAAACGGTACATAGAAACCCGTTTGGTCGTCGACGGGCGAGGGTAGGCTATTCGGTTAGGGCCGCGGCGGCCCGGGGCGCTTTCAAAGCGCCAGGGGTTCGGCGGCTCATCGGCTCATGGGTTAAGCGAGGGAGGTGGGGGCGCGCGGCTGGCGCCCTTTCCCACGGCCACCAGGCGACAGATGAGTCGCGTTGTCCCGTGACGCAAAGGACCCACTCCGCGTGTGGAGACAATGGACGCGACCTCTGAGTACGACGACCTCGAGGCTTCGGGTGCCGCGTCGGGGTTGACGGCGCTCGCCCGGATCAACTTCGGATCGCTGGATCCGAGGGAAATTCTGGCCGTGGCGGTTGACGGAGCAACCACGCTCGCCCAATGCGTAGTCGAGGCCAGCTACCGCGCGTCCGAACAGCAGATGACGCTGTGCCCGGCGTCGCAATCCGAGCGCCCAGAACTGACCGACCTACTGCGGCGGTCGGAGTGGAGTGGCCAGGTCGTCCTTGCCCACCGAGGCTGGGGTTGGGCGTTCGCGCTATGTCATCGGGATGAGATCCAGGGCTGTCTCGTGGTGGGCGCCGCTGCCGCCCCCACTGAAGACGAATTCCTGCTGCTGGACCTGCTCGCACAACAGGCCGGTGCCGCGCTGGCTTGCGCGGAACTGCACCAGCGCGACGTGCGACGAGCCCGACAACTCGAGGAGTCCAATGCCACGCTGGCCGACGCGGTGCAGCGGCTGAAGGCCCGGACCCACGCGCACGAGCTCTTGGGGGCGGCGTTGGGGGCCGACGCAGGCGAGCAAGGCATCGTGGACGCGCTTCATCGATTGACCGGGCGCCCGGTCTGCGTCGAAGACCGGTTCGGCAATCTCCGCGCGTGGGCGGGACCCGGACGGCCAGAGCTGTACGGGAAGCCGACCCAGAGTCAGCGCGACGGTTTCTTGCGGCTGCTGTCTGGACAACCCGGGCCGGTGCGCGCCGGGGATCGTGTGTGCATGCTGATCCAGCCGCATGCGGAAGTATTCGGTCTTCTCGCGCTCATCGACCCCGAGGAAGATGCCACTGACGAGGACCTGTTCGCCCTGCAGTACGGCGGCAGTGTGTTAGGACTCGAGTTTTCGCATCAACGGAACCTCGCCGAACTGCAACTCAATGTGCGCCGCGAACTGGTCGACGACCTGCTGGCGGGCACCGACGACGACGGGGCCTACGCGCGAGCCGACGCGCTCAGCCACGATCTGCGGCGTCCTCACTATGTCGTAGTGGTTCACAGCGCGCGCGGCGCCGACAATGGCTTGCTCGCCGCCGCGGGCCGTGCCGCGGCGTACGCCCACCTGAATCATTTGTCCGGCCGCCATGGGAGCCTGGTGGTCTTACTGACCGACGGGCGTCCTGATCCCGTTGCGCTGCACGGGGCGATCAGTCAGAAGCTTGGCCACACAGCGATCGCAATCGGCATGGGGCCGCGCTGCGATGTGCCGAGTGACTTCCCGCAGGCCTTCACGAAAGCCCGTCGCGCCCTGAACATCCGGCTGAACTCAGCCAATCCTTGGGGAGCGTCGGCTTATGACGAACTGGGTTTCTACCACCTGGTCGATGCGGCGCATGCCGCGGGTGCTGCCCACGAATACGTCCGCCAGTGGCTGGGCGTGCTGATCGACTACGACGCCGCCAAGAATGCCGACCTGGTGCCCACCTTGAGCCACTATCTGGAACGCGGCGGTAACTACGACGAATCGGCTACTGCTCTGCATGTTCACCGCAGTACGCTGCGGTATCGGCTCGGCCGCATCGCCGACCTGACCGGTTTCGACCTCCGCGATATCGATACCCGCTTCAATCTGCATGCCGCTACCCGGGTATGGCGCTTCCTTACCCCCACTTCGTGATGTGCGCCGGGCGCGGGGAAGTCGTTGCCTGCGTCCAAGTTTCGGCGCGGCGAGCACCGCCGGGCAGCGGATTATGTTGTGCTGCCAGGACCAAATCCGTGCATGATTTCGGGCCTAGGCGGCCAGTTTGCCGTCATCACCCTCGGGTATCCGGGCGCAGAATCGCAAAATCACTGATTGTCAGGAGAAGTCGATGCACGCGATGACGTACCGCGGCCCCTACAAGGTTCGGGTCGAAGAGAAGCCGGTCCCGACCATCGAGCATCCCAATGATGCGATCGTCAGGGTGCAGTTGGCCGCGATCTGCGGATCCGACCTTCACCTCTACCACGGCTTGATGCCCGACACTCGGGTCGGCCATACCTTCGGTCACGAGTTCATCGGCGTCGTCGAAGAGGTGGGTGCCTCCGTTGAGAACGTGAAACGCGGAGACCGGGTGATGGTGCCTTTCAACATCTACTGCGGGTCGTGTTACTTCTGCGCCCGGGGGCTATATTCCAACTGCCACAACGTGAATCCCAATGCCACCGCGGTGGGCGGAATCTACGGCTATTCCCACACGTGTGGGGGCTACGACGGCGGACAGGCAGAGTACGTGCGGGTACCCTTCGCCGACGTCGGCCCGTCACCGATTCCCGACTGGATGGACGACACGGACGCGCTGTTGTGCACCGATGCGCTGTCGACCGGATACTTCGGGGCTCAACTCGGAGACATCGCCGAGGGCGATACCGTAGTCGTCTTCGGGGCCGGTCCGGTGGGCCTCTTCGCCGCGAAGTCGTCGTGGTTGATGGGGGCCGCTCGGGTGATCGTGGTCGATCACCTGGAATATCGACTGGAAAAGGCCCGCAGCTTTGCACACGCCGAGACCTACAACTTCGCCGAGTGTGACGACATCGTTCTGGAGATGAAGAAGACCACCGACTATCTCGGAGCGGACGTGGCAATCGACGCTGTCGGCGCCGAGGCCGACGGAAATCTGCTTCAACACGTCTCAACGGCGAAACTCAAGTTGCAGGGTGGCTCGCCGATCGCACTGAACTGGGCTATAGATTCGGTTCGAAAGGGTGGAACGATTTCCGTCATGGGCGCCTACGGCCCGTTGTTCAGTGCCATCAAGTTCGGCGACGCCATGAACAAGGGTCTGACCATTCACACCAACCAGTGCCCGGTCAAGCGGCAGTGGCCCCGGCTGTTCTCACACATCCAAAACGGCTATCTGAAGCCGAGCGAGGTTGTGACACACAGGATTCCGCTCGAGCACATCGCAGAGGGCTACCACATTTTCTCATCCAAACTCGACGACTGCATCAAGCCGGTCGTTCTACCGCACGCCAGCTGAACAGACAGGAGCAGGGCCATGACTCAGACACAACGGCCGCCGGCCTACACGGCGGAACATCCGCCGACACCGAACAGCGACGAATTGCGGGCGCAGATCCCCGGTTGGGGTGCTGACCTCGATCCAAAAGATCGGCCGTCGGAGCCCAAGTTGCGGCTGGACCTGCCCACCGGAGCGCACTGGGACTTTCCCGAGCGCCAGGGCGAAAAGTGGCCACGTGAGCGGTCTGTCGAGCACAGGTTTCTGACCCCGGTGTTCGGAACCGCGCAGCCCCCAGTGGCATTTCCGGCATCATCCGCAGGTACGCCTACCGATTCAGTGAAGGCCGCGCGGCGCACTGGCTGATGCTGCTGTATGCGGACCGCGTGGATGCGGCCGAGCACCACGTCCGTTCGCTTTTCACCGCGCGTCCAGACAACCCGATCACCGAGACGGGAATCAAGAGCGAACTCACCCATCACGGCATTCAATCGCGCTTGGGCCGCAACCGGGCCGATCTGGCACATGTCTGGATGGATCCGATCATCGTGGCCGGCCCGTGGATTCTGACCGGCGAAGCGATCACCTTCGCGGTGGGGAAAGTATTGAAGGGCTTAGGATCTCGTCCGAGGCGCTAACCGATTGCGACAGTGCCCCTCAGCTTCGGCTGAGGGGCACTGTCGCGGGAACGAGGTCAGGTTAGCTTCACGACCTGAGCGGCAACCGGGTCACTGCGCGCTCAGCCGCTCAAAGTCCCTGGGGAGCTGGCTCAGCAGGTCTTCGAACTCACCGGGCGTCACCGCGTCGCGAAGCGTCGACATGACCGCAATTACGCCGGTCTCGGCCACGTCAGGATCGAGACCGCTCCGTTCGGCCACACGGTCGACGAACTCCTCGAAGCTGAACCCCTCGGCCTCTTCTTCGGTCGGGAGCAAGCAGTCCTGGAGCGGTCCGGGCAGTTGGGCGGCCAGATCCCGAGCCTCGCCGCCGGTGATGCGTTCGGCGAGGGTGGTCAAGGTGGCGCGTACGAGCGCCACCGCTTGGCCTTCGTACAGGCCGGTGCGCTCGGACACCAGCGCAATGATCTCCTCGTACCTCATTGAATCTCCTCAAGTTTGGATTTCTCCGTATCCTCCCGCGGCGTGAGCGCCGGTGCCTCGTGCTGGTGAGCCGAAATCCCGCGGCGGTTATGGACCTGTCAGGCCGCGCGCACATCGCTCCGGCAGCGGCCGGCGCACTTGCTCGACGAAGGTAAAGGGTTCGATGCTTTTAGAGCGTGCGGAGGCGGCAGCTGAGAGCGACGATGCGGCTGTCGCCCCTGCCACCAGATCGGCTCGTAATCGAATGGCTGATCACGTTCGTGCACAGTGCCTTTCAGCGTTGGTCAGCCGAAGCAACGCACCGATGTGAGCAGAGTGACCGTAGGCCATGCGGAGGCACGATCAGGTGATTGAGAAACGGGAGCTTGCAGAGCGTCTTAACGGTCGGACCGCCAGGACGATCGCCGCGGGCGTTTTCTGTACCGCGAGGCCGAGGCGGTCACGGATGCGATCTTCCACCATTGTCCAATGACGTTGAACAGTATGAAGATTGGTCTTTTGGCGCCGCCGTGGGCGGCGGTGCCTCCGCCGGGCTACGGAGGGACCGAGTCGGTGGTGTGCCAGTTGGCGCGGGGGCTGACCGCCGCCGGACACGAGGTGGTGCTGTATGCCACCGGCGACAGTACGGCACCGGTGCCGATTCTGTACGCCATGGCCACCGCGGACTGGGACCGCGTCGGCAACGGCGAGGTGGAACTGCCGCATGTGATGCACGGCTACGAAGCGCTCGCCGGCTGCGACATCATCCACGATCACACCCTGCTGGGGCCGGCCTGGGCCTTGGCGGTCGGCTACGACCGGGTGGTCACCACCTGCCACGGCCCGTTCAGTGGTGAGCTTCGCGCTATCTATCGTCGCTACGGCAAGCGCCTGCCCGTGGTCGCGATTTCACACGATCAAGCCGCGCACGCGCCCGAGATCGCCGTCGATCGGGTCATTCACCACGGCCTGGACCCGGTGGAGTACCCAGTGGGCAAAGGTGACGGGAACTTCCTGTTGTTCCTCGGTCGGATGACTCCGGACAAGGGCGTGCGCGAGGCGATATTGGCGGCACGGGCCGCGGACGTGCCGCTGGTGATCGCCGCCAAGAACCGAGAACCAATCGAACAGGCCTACTTTTCTGAAGAGATCAAGCCGCTGCTCACCGACGGCGTCGAAGTCATCGGCGAAGTCAGCGGCGATACGAAGCTGGGCCTACTGGGTTCGGCAAAGGCTCTACTGAATCCCATTCAATGGGCAGAGCCGTTCGGGCTGGTGATGATCGAGGCGATGGCCTGCGGCACGCCGGTGATAGCGTGCCCCAACGGTGCCGCGCCCGAGATCGTGGATTCCGGCAGCACCGGATATCTGTCCTCCGATCCCGCCGAACTGGTGGCCGCCATCCACCGCGTCGACGAGCTGGACCGAGGCGCCTGCCGCGCCGCCGCCATCCAGCGGTTCTCCACCACTCGCATGGTGGCCGACCACCTCGCCCTCTACCAGGAGATGATCGCCCGGTGACATTCGTCGACGGTGAAGAATGCGCGGCCGGCGCGTGGGCCTCCGGAACAGGCCCACCGGTCAGCGGGGACGGCGGCGAGATCACGCTTCTGGAAGGTTCGGCGTTCTGTATTTCCGCCGTGTCGGGCGATGTCCATCGCGGCCGGCCACACGGACTCTTCGTGGCCGATACCCGAATGCTGTCCTGTTGGCGACTTGCCATCGACGGGGCGCCGCTGCAGAACCTGTCCACGGTTGAGGAGCCCAACGAACCGTACCGGGCAACCTTCATCGGCCGGACACCACCGCGTCAGTGGATGGCCGACAGCACGATGTTGGTGTTGCGCAACAGGTTTGTCGGCGACGGGATGCGCGAGGACGTAGTTTTGCGCAACCTCGGGGCGGAGCCTATCGGGGTCATTTTGACCATGACCGTCGACGCGGACTTCGCCGATCTCTTCGCCGTGAAAGAGGGCAGAGTTCAACCGCCGCATGGCCTGATCGTCGACATGGGCGCGGCGTCAATGACTTTCACGATTGCCGGCCCGGACGATACCCGTAGCGCCCAGATCAGCGCCACCGGCAGCCCGATCGTCACGCCAGGAAGGTTCACCTTCCGGATCGTGGTTCCACAACGGTCAGAGTGGTCAACCTGCTTCGCTGTCGAAGCAGCAGTCGGCGGGAGGCGAATACAGCTGCGGCACCGCTGCGGCGAGCCGATTGATATCAGCGCGCCTGCCCAGCGACTTCAGGCCTGGCGGCTATCGAATCCGCAGGTAGAAACCGCGGATCCGGTGTTCCAGTGTTCGCTCGATGCCGGGACCCGCGACCTGGGCTCGCTGCAGATCGAAGACCCGAATCAGCCGGGCTGTCCGATCCTGGCCGCCGGGGCACCCTGGTTCATGACGCTGTTCGGACGCGATTCCCTACTGACCGCTTGGATGGCGCTGGGTCTGGACCCGCGCTTGGCGCTGAACACATTACGTACTCTTGCGCGGCTGCAGGGGGTTCGGGTCGACCCGCTGACGGAGGAAGAGCCCGGCCGTATCCTGCACGAGGTGCGTCTCGGAAGGGAAGCGACACTGGCGCTGGGTGGAGGGAGCACGTACTACGGAACCGTCGACGCGACACCGCTTTTCGTCATGCTGCTTGCCGAGCTCGCCCGGTGGGGAGCCCTTCCCGATGCCGACCGCCCGTCACTGCTGGCGGCGGCTGACCGCGCGATGGCATGGATCCTCAAGTACGGTGACGCCGATGGTGACGGATTCGTGGAGTATCGCCGGCATACCGACCGCGGATTGGTCAACCAGGGCTGGAAAGACTCGTTCGACGGAATCAACCACGCCGACGGACACCTGGCCGCCCCGCCGATAGCGCTGTGTGAGGTACAGGGTTACGTTTACGCTGCGTTTCAGGCTCGAGCTTTCCTGGCCGAGGGTGACGGTGACACTGCCGGGGCCCAGCAGTTGCGCAGTCGAGCGGCGCGGCTCAAAGCGGCGTTCAACCTCGCCTACTGGATGCCGGAGCAACAGGCGTTCGCGTTGGCGCTCGACGGTGCCAAGCATCACGTCGACGCTGTCGCTTCGAACATGGGGCACTGCCTGTGGACCGGCATCGTCGATGCTGATAAGGCCACCGCGGTGGTGGCGCATCTTTTTGGGCCCCAGCTGAACTCGGGCTTCGGGGTGCGCACGCTGGCCGCTGATATGAATGCCTACAACCCGATGAGCTACCACAACGGCTCAGTGTGGCCGCACGACACCGCCATTGCCATCGCGGGGCTGGCGAATTACGGCTTTGTCGAAGAGGCGCAACAGATTGCGCTGGATCTTCTCGATGCGTCCGCATACTTCGGTGGGCGGCTACCCGAACTGTTCTGTGGGTTCTCCCGAGCCGAATTCTCGCGCCCCGTGCCCTATCCGACGTCGTGTTCGCCGCAAGCCTGGGCTGCTGCCTCCCCGCGCATGGTGCTGCGCAGCCTGTTGCGGTTCAATCCCGATATCCCGCACGGCCACATTCAGGTTTCTCCGATTGTTCCCGATCGGTTACTGCCGATTCGTATTCAAAATCTTCCCCTTGCCGGAGCACGGTTGGACGTGAGCATCCAAAAAGACGGTGTCGTCGACGTCGGGCACTTGCCCGCGGGAGTGCGGCTGGTCACGGGCCAGTCCGGGAATCCGCCCGGCCGCGGCGCGGAACAGCAGGATCAGAGTCACTGACCGGGTGCAATTGCATGCTGTGCCCGACGTTACCGGCCGGTCGCTTGCGGTTATAACTCATCGGGATCTCGCTCTTCGGCGATATTGGCCAGCCGCCACAGGCATTCACGGTTCCGCGGAGCGAAGGCCGCCGCCTGCACGGTCTCAGGCAGCAGGCTCATTGGGCCCGAGACCGCTATTTCCGACATTGCTACCCGGCACCGCCCCGCGGTGTCGCTCAACCGCAACGTGACCAGTGCCTCCGAGGCCGGCCTCACGCGGGCGAAAAGGACGAGTTCCTGGTGAGGAACACAGGTTTCGACGACGGTCTCGTCGTCGATGACCGCGGGCCAGGCGCCGATGGAGTGCAGAATGCGGGTACCGGGCGACGGCCACTTCCTGCTGACGGCCCGGATGCGGCTGTTCCCCACCACCCAACCCGAATACGTCCACCCGTTGGCCAGGACATCCCAGACTCGGCCGGGTGGCGCGTCGATGTCTCTCGTGACCGTCATGACGTGGGTCCTCCAGTTCCAGTGGACTCGTTCACAGTTCATCGAGCCTGGGGTACAGAAGTTCTTGAACGCACAGCTGAATGGCGGCAGCAATCGGAATGGCAACGAGCGCACCGGCAATCCCGAGCAGTGCCCCGCCGACAAGTACGGCCAGCAAGGTGGCCACCGCCGGCACCTTGACCGCCCGCCCGATGATCTTGGGTACCAGGAGATAGTCCTCGGCCAACCGGAACACCGCATAGAAGGCCAGCGTGGCGAGAGCTACCGGGACGGACACGGTGAGCGCGACGGCCGCAACGATGAGCCCGGCGACCGTTGATCCGAACGGGATGAGGTCCAGCACGGCGACAAATATCCCGAGCAGCAGCGGATAGGGCACATCGAAGATGACGAGCCAGACGAAGGTGGCCACCCCCGCGATGATCGATATCACGATGTTGCCCAACACGTAAGCGCCGACTTTCGCGTATACCTGGTCGCCGATGAGGATCGCCCGTGGCCGGCGGGATCCAGGCACCAGACGGTACAGAGTCGCGCGTATTCGGGGCAGGTCGATCAGAAAGTAGGTGGCGAGTACCGCCACCACGAGGAGATCGGCGACGGCTCCGAATACCGCCGTCCCGGCCTTGACGGCCTGCCCCAGCACCGCACCACCGGAGCCGTTGACCGTTTCGGTGATGCGTTGATGAAGGTGCATGAGGTCATTCAGCCTGCCGATCCAGGATGAATGGTCACCGAAGCGCTGGATGTAGCGCGGCGCCTGGTCGATGAACTGGCGCGCCTGCTGCACGAGCGGGGGGATGGCGGCGGCAAGCGTTCCCGCTACGACTGTCAGCACCGCGACGAGCACCGCGCTGACCGCCGCCCAACGGGGCAGCTTCTTGCCGACCAACCACGACACCGCCGGCTCGAGTCCCAGGGCCACGAAGAAGGCCACCCCGATCAGCAGCAGCATCGACGCCACCGTCGCAAGGCAGCGCACCATGCCGTATGTCACGGCGACGCCCGCCGACGCGGTCAGCCCCACCAAGAACGGTGAGCGCCAATTGAATCGGGGCCCCGGTGGTCCCAGCGGTCGTTCTGGCGTACTGATCTGCGCCGCGGCACGTTCGGCAGCAGCGATGGGTTCCTCGTCTGTCGTGTCGGGTCGGTCCACCGTGAAGGGATCACCGTCGTCGGCCCCGGTTGCAGGCCCGGCCGGCAAGCCGAAGCTGTCGGCTACCGCCACGTTGCGACCTGTGCTCACGGATGCCGACTTAAGAAGGTTCGTGGTGCTTGCACTGCGATTCGACGATCTCGCAGGCAAGGTCGCGCACCGGTGTATTGGTCTGTTGCGAGATCGCTTTGAGTATCGCGAAGGCACGAGAGGCGTCGACGTCGAAACGTCCCATTATCATGCCTTTCGCTTGCCCGATAACGTCGCGCGTAGCCAACGCCGCTTTGAATTGGCGTGTCCACTCGTCATTGACAAGCGCAGTTGCGGCATGGCTCGCGACCATTGCGCCGATGAATTCCGACTCGAGGCTGAAAACGTTGGGCGCGAATCCGAACAGACTCAACGTAGTAGCACCGGCACTGGGGATGCGTACTGGACAAGATAAAACGCTGCGCACACCGGTGGTTGCGGCCGAGCCCGCAAATTGCGGCCATCGGACATCGGACCGCAAATCATCGCAGCGGACCGCTTTCAGCGCGCTGATCGCGTCCAGACAGGGGCCTTGCCCGGCCGTCCGCTGCGCGGTGTCCAACAACGCGGTCAGGCTCGATGTGGCTGCGAGGGAACGGATCTGGCCGTTGTCGATGACGGATATCTTTGCAAAATCTGTACCCGGCACCAGCGCTATCGAGGCACAGGCAACCTTGGCCAGCACATCCGCTACGGGCGCACCACCAACCAACGCATCGGCGAGTTCTGCAATCCTCGACTGAACCGCATCGTCGCGGCGAGCCCGAGTTAGTTGTTTCGAATCGGCAAAGCAACCCATTGACCACGCCGACGTCATTCCGGATGAAATTCCTTGACTCAGCATTCCGCAGCTTCCTTGCCTGACTGATCTACCTTTTCCCACTGCGCCCCCAAGTGCGGCCGTCATGTGAACCAAACTGCGTCGACTATGTCAACCGGAATGGGCCGAAGCGTCGGCCCGCCAGATCAATAAATGGCGAGCGCCGTTGACCTCTGGGAGCCAGTCCACGCCGATCACAGTCAGCAGCCGGCGGAGCGGACCGGTCGCGTCGCAGCGCCCTGGCCGCGGCGCTGGGTTGACGCCACCGGGGAGCGCCTTGTGAGAATAGGGTGGGGCTAGTAGAGAGCGACCAAGGTCGGGAGCGATCGACACGTGGGGCAGCGGGTTCGGTGAAGAGTGCAGGTCAACACAACGTTCTGCGTCACCTCGGCACACTCACGTCGGGTTGGGCACCCCTGCTCGACACGACGGATGTCGACCAAGCGACGGAGTTGCTGCGGCCCGCGTTCTTCCCCGTGGACATCACTCCGAGCGGCAAGGACGGGTTGCGCATCCGGGTGAAGGCCGACCGGCTACCGCTGCTCAGTATCGGCTACCTCGGCATGAGTGATGAGGCGATGATGCGGGTAGCCGATCTGCCCAGCCATCAAATCGCTGTCGCGATAGCGGGTCACACCGTGACGACGTGGCCCGGTCGACTTGGCACCACCGTTACCGGGCCCGGATCGGCGACAGTATTCGCGCCCGGCGGGGACGTCGAGCTGGCCTGGTCACGGGGTTGCGCTCAGCTGGGCATCAAGATCTCTCCCACGCAGATCATGCGCGAGCTCGAACTCTTGCTGGACCGGCCGCTTCGTCGCCCTGTGCAATTCGCCCGGAGCCTGGACCTGACAACCAATACCTCACGCAGTTGGGTGAGCCTGCTGGGGATCTTGGCGCATGAGGCCGGCCGGAACGACGGACCGCTCAGGCACCGTCTTGCCCTCGCCAACCTGCAGCACCTGCTCATCGAGGGTCTGCTGCTCACGCAGCCGCACAGCTACGCCGATGCGCTCAGCGAAGACGGCAGGCCGGCGCCTGAAGCGGTGGTGAAGCGGGCGATTGACCTGATGCACGGGCAGCCCGAAATGGTGTGGACAACAACGGAACTTGCCCGCGCGACGGGTGTCAGCGCAAGGGCGCTGCAGAAGGCCTTCGCAAGATCTGGGGAGCCGCCGCCCATGACATATCTGCGGCACTTACGCCTGCGTCGGGCGCGCGTCGAGCTGGCTGACGCGTCTCGGTCTCCGGCCTCGGCAGCCGTCACCGCAGTCGCGGGCCGATGGGGCTTCGTGCACCTTGGCAGGTTCGCTCAGCAATACCGCGAACTATTCGGCGAGGCCCCGTCAGAGACGCTTCGCCTATCGAACGATTAGCGATTACGTGTCGCTTCGCGGACTGTCGCGAAGATTTCGAAACGCTCGATCAAGTCTTCGGCAGCGAGAACTCTCACGAGCGGACTCGCCTCGGGGGCGACTAGGCAAAACGAGATGTTGGACTCTGCTGCCAGCGCCGAGGCGGAGAGCACGGCTTCGACGGCGGCGCCGTCGACGGAGGTCGTGCCGGAGAGTTCAAGCACTAATTGTGTGGGCTTGCGTACCAATTCGTCGGCAATGACCTGGCACATCTGCGAGCCCGTCTGACCGTTCAGGTGACCCGTCGTCCGGACCAGCGTGACACCGGCGGGAAGTCGTCGCACGGCACACGTGAACGACCCGCCCTGGCGCCCGTCTCCGTCACACTCGCTTACCGACTTCACCCCGCACTCGTTCACCAGCCGAGTCAAGCAAGGCGAGCCGAGTCTCAAAATCCGATGGGCGCCCCGGCACTATCCGATATGCGACCGAACCGTGCCGTCGTGGCTTTCACGTCGCAGGCGTCTCGGCGTACGGTCGTAGAAGTGACCGCAGAAAACTCGAAAACTGTTGCAGGGGCCTCCGGAACATTCACCTTCGGTGGTGACCTGACCGTCAATCGGCTCGGCTTCGGCGCCATGCGCCTGACGGGTAAGGGTGTGTGGGGCCCGCCCGACGACCGCGACGAGTGCGTGCGGGTGTTGCGGCGGGCCGTCGAACTCGGGGTGAACTTCATCGACACCGCCGACTCCTACGGTCCCTACGTGTCCGAGGAGATCATCCGGGAGGCGCTGCATCCCTACGACGGTGTGGTGATCGCCACCAAGGCGGGACTGCTGCGTACCGGGCCGGATATCTGGATCCCGCTGGGCAATCCGAACTACCTGCGCCAGGAATGCGAGATGAGCCTGCGTCGGCTGGGCGTGGACACGATCGATCTGTTCCAGCTGCACCGCATCGACCCGGATTTCCCGCTGGAAGATCAGGTGGGCGAGCTGCTCAAGCTGAAGAACGAGGGCAAGATCCGCCACATCGGCCTGTCCGAGATCGACGTCGACCAGCTGAACGCCGCCCTGCGGATCACCGAGATCGTCTCGGTGCAGAACATGTACAACCTGACGGCCCGCGACGCTGACCCGCTGGTGGACGCCGCGACCAGGCAGGGCATCGGGTTCATCCCGTGGTTCCCGCTGGCCGCCGGGCCGCTGGCCGCCGCGGACGGCCCGCTGCAGCGCATCGCCGCCGACCACGACGCGTCGCCGTCCCAGTTGGCGCTGGCGTGGTTGCTGAAACGCTCACCGGTGATGGTGCCGATCCCGGGCACGTCCAAGGTCGCGCACCTGGAGGAAAACGTCGCCGCCGCCCAGATCGAGCTGTCCGATGACGAATTCGAAACCTTGTCCGCCGCGGGGGCGCAGCAGCCGGCCTAACCACCGCGCGAAAGCGCGTTCGCCGGGCAATACGGTGTGGTGGTGGCCGAACACCAGCGACACCCCGGCGGCGGATTCAATCCGCCGGAACCGACGACCAAGGGCGGACCCGACTACGGCAGGTTCATCGACGCCGTGCGCTCGTTGCAGGATCACGCCCGGGCCGCCGACGCGCCCGCCGAGGTGTTCACCGAGGCCGCTGACCTGCTGGAGAAGGTGTCGGCGCTGCTGGCGCCGTTCGACGCCGACGAATGGGCGTCGCCGTCGGGCCGGCGGATGGACCTGCCGATGCGCGGCAACATCCTGACCATTCCGATGTCGGCGCATAAAGGCGAAGACGGCCGCATCCACGGCCGGGCCCGCTTCGCCCGCTTCCACCTGGGCCGCAACGGCGCCGTGCACGGCGGCGCGCTGGGAATGCTGTTCGACTCCGTCCTCGGGTTGTCGGCCTCGGTGCTCACCGGCAACCCTCGACAGCGCACCGCGTACCTCAAGATCGACTACCGGCACATCGTCCCGGTGGAAAAAGAACTGCAGTTCGAGGCGGGCATCGACCGGGTGGAGGGCCGCAAGATCTTCGTGTCGGGCCGGTTGACCGACGGCGATCAGTTGCTGACCGAGGCCGACGCGCTGTTCGTGCGGCTCAAACCTGGCCAGCCCTGAGCGCTGAGCGCCCCGATAGCATGGTCGTCGACCCATCGAGCCTTGGAGACCGCCGCAATGACCGCCGCCGCACAGCCCACCTCAGGAGCCAATGGCGGCGACCCGCAACGCCCGGTCTCGCCGGGCTCGCGATCGCCGCAAGCCCCGATCCGGGTGGCCGCTGGGACCACCGCGGCCGCCGCGGTCGGTGAAGCCGGGCTGCCGCGGCGGGGCACGCCCGACGCCGTCGTGGTGGTGCGCGACGAGTCGGGGAAGCTGCGCGACCTGAGTTGGATCCCCGACGCCGACGCCGACGTCGTCCCGGTGGCCGCCAACACCGACGAGGGCCGCAGCGTCATCCGGCATTCGGCCGCACACGTGTTGGCCCAGGCCGTCCAGGAGCTGTTCCCGCAAGCCAAGCTGGGCATCGGGCCGCCCATCGCCGACGGCTTCTACTACGACTTCGACGTGCCGGAGCCGTTCACGCCGGAGGATCTGGCCAAGCTGGAAAAGCGGATGCGCCAGATCGTCAAAGAGGGCCAGCTGTTCGAGCGGCGCGTGTACGAGTCCAAAGACCAGGCGCGCAGCGAGCTGGCCAACGAGCCGTACAAGCTCGAGCTGGTCGACGACAAGTCCGGCGATCCCGAAATCATGGAAATCGGCGGCGACGAGCTCACCGCCTATGACAACCTCAATCCCCGTACCCGGGAACGGGTTTGGGGCGACCTATGCCGCGGGCCGCACATCCCGACCACGAAGCACATCCCGGCGTTCAAGCTCACCCGTAGCTCGGCCGCCTACTGGCGCGGCGACCAGAGCAACGCCAGCCTGCAACGCATCTACGGCACCGCCTGGGAGTCGCAGGAGGCGCTCGACGCCTACCTCCAGCTGATCGAAGAGGCGCAGCGCCGCGACCATCGCAAGCTGGGCGCCGAGCTGGACCTGTTCAGCTTTCCCGACGAAATCGGTTCCGGCCTGGCGGTTTTCCATCCCAAGGGTGGCATCATCCGTCGGGAACTGGAGGAGTATTCGCGGCGCAAGCACATCGAGGCCGGGTACGAGTTCGTCAACACCCCGCACATCACCAAGGAGCAGCTGTACATCACGTCGGGCCACCTGGAGTGGTACGCGGACGGGATGTACCCGCCGATGCACCTGGATGCCGAGTTCAACGAGGACGGCTCGGTGCGCAAGCCGGGCCAGGACTACTACCTCAAGCCGATGAACTGCCCGATGCACCACCTGATCTACCGGTCGCGCGGCCGCTCTTATCGCGAACTCCCGTTGCGGCTCTTCGAGTTCGGCAGCGTGTACCGCTACGAGAAGTCCGGCGTGATCCACGGCCTGACCAGGGTGCGGGGCATGACTCAAGACGACGCCCACATCTACTGCACGCGCGAGCAGATGCGCGACGAGCTGACCTCGCTGCTGCGCTTCGTGCTCGATCTGCTGGCCGACTACGGGCTCAACGACTTCTACCTGGAGCTGTCCACCAAGGACCCGGAGAAGTACTCGGGCTCCGACGAGATGTGGGACGAGGCCACCGAAGTCCTGCGCGAGGTCGCCGAAGCGTCCGGATTGCATTTCGTTCCCGACCCCGGCGGCGCCGCCTTCTACGGCCCGAAGATCTCGGTGCAGGTCAAGGATGCGTTGGGTCGCAGCTGGCAGATGTCGACGATCCAGCTCGACTTCAACATGCCGGACCGGTTCGAGCTGGAATACACCGCGTCCGACGGGTCGCGGCAGCGGCCGGTGCTGATCCACCGGGCGCTGTTCGGGTCGATCGAGCGGTTCTTCGGCATCCTCACCGAGCACTACGCGGGAGCGTTCCCGGCGTGGCTGGCGCCGGTGCAGGCGGTGGGAATCCCGGTCGCCGACGAGCATGTCGCGTACCTGGAAAACGTTGCCGCACAACTGAAGTCGCACGGCGTTCGGGTAGAGGTGGACGCGAGTGACGATCGGATGGCCAAGAAGATCGTGCACCACACCAACCAGCATGTGCCGTTCATGCTGCTGGCCGGCGACCGCGACGTGCAGGCCGGCGCTGTCAGCTTCCGGTTCGGTGACCGTACGCAAATCAACGGCGTGCCCCGCGACAGCGCGGTCGATGCGATCGTGAAGTGGATCGCCGACCGCGAGAATTCCGTGCCCACGGCCGAACTCGTGAAAGTGTCAAGTGGTGAGTGATCGCGAACCGGCCGACCGGGGTGCCGACGACACCATCGTGGACACCGGTGTCGGCGAGCAGGATCATCTGCAGCGGTTGTGGACGCCGTACCGGATGACCTATTTGGCCGAAGCGCCGATGAAGCGCGGCCCCAACTCTTCGGGCAAATCCGACCAGCCGTTCACCGACATTCCGCACCTCGCCGACGAAGACGGTCTGGTGGTCGCCCGCGGCGAGCTCGTCTACGCCGTGCTCAACCTCTACCCGTACAACCCCGGACACCTGATGGTGGTGCCCTACCGGCGTGTCTCCGAGCTCGAAGACCTGACCGACTCGGAAAGCGCGGAGCTGATGTCCTTCATTCAGAAGGCGATTCGGGTCATCAAGAGCGTTTCGCGGCCGCACGGTTTCAATGTCGGCCTGAACCTGGGGACGTCGGCCGGGGGCTCGCTGGCCGAACACCTGCACGTGCACGTGGTGCCGCGCTGGGGCGGTGACGCGAACTTCATCACCATCATCGGGGGGTCCAAGGTGATCCCGCAGTTGCTGCGCGAGACGCGTCAGCTGCTGGCCACGGAGTGGACAAGCCAACCATGAGCAAAATGCCGTTCCTGTCGCGGGCGGCGTTCGCGCGGCTCACCACTCCGACCGCACGGGCATGCCTGCGGCTGGGATTGACCCCCGACGTCGTCACGGTTTTGGGCACCATCGTCGCGGTGGCCGGGGCGCTGACGCTGTTCCCGACGGGCAAGCTGTTCGCCGGCACGCTGGTGGTCTCGTTCTTCGTCCTGTTCGACATGCTCGACGGGGCGATGGCCCGGGAACGCGGCGGCGGCACCAGGTTCGGCGCGGTGCTGGACGCCACCTGTGACCGGGTCAGCGACGGCGCGGTGTTCTGCGGGCTGCTGTGGTGGATCGTCTTCGGCCTGCACGACAAGCTGCTGGCGGTCGCGACGCTGATCTGCCTGGTCACCTCGCAGGTGATCTCCTACATCAAGGCCCGCGCCGAAGCCAGCGGGCTCCGCGGCGACGGCGGCCTGATCGAACGCCCGGAACGGCTGATCATCGTGCTGGTGGGCGCCGGCGTGTCGGACTTTCCGTTCGTCGCCTGGCCGCCCGCGCTACCGGTCGCGATGTGGGTGCTGGCGCTGGCCAGCCTGCTCACCTGCGCGCAGCGGTTGCACGCGGTGCGCACCTCGCCGGGCGCCACCGACCGGCTGGTGGGATCGGACGAGCCGTGATCCCCACTCCGTCGGGCATGAAAGTGATTGGGGCGCAACGCCGGATGGTCCGCCGGCTGGCGAGCCGGGCGGCGGACAGCCTGACCGGCGGGCGGGGCGCCGACTGGGCGTACGCATCCGGCTGGATGGCGGTGCGCGCGATGCCGGAGTTCGCCGCGCGCAACGCCTTTGCGGCCGGGGCGCGCTACGCGGCCCGCGGGGGCGGGCCCGACCAGCTGCGCAAGAACTTGGCCCGCGTCATCGGCGTACCCCCCGAGGACGTGCCCGACGAGTTGATGCGGGCCTCGCTGGCCTCCTACGCGCGTTATTGGCGCGAGGCGTTCCGCCTGCCGGGGATGGACCTGGGCGCGGTCGGCCGCGAGCTGCACGATTCGGTGCTGGGCCGAGACCACATCGAGGCGGCGCTGTCCAGCGGCCGCGGCGCGGTGATCGGATTGCCGCACAGCGGCAACTGGGACATGGCCGGGGTATGGCTGGCCCAGACGCACGGCACCTTCACCACCGTCGCCGAGCGACTCAAACCGGAATCGCTGTACCGGCGGTTCATCGCCTACCGTGAGCGCCTCGGCTTCGAGGTGCTGCCCCTGTCCGGGGGAGAACGACCGCCGTTCGACGTGTTGTGCGATCGGCTGCGCGACAACCGGGTGGTGTGCCTGATGGCCGAGCGCGACCTCACCCGCACCGGCGTGCAGGTCGACTTCTTCGGTGAGCCCACCCGGCTGCCGGCCGGGCCGGCCAAGCTCGCCATCGCCACCGGGGCGGTTCTGCTGCCCGCACACTGCTGGTTCGAGGGCCGTGGCTGGGGCGTCTCCATCCACCCGCCGCTGGACTGCACCAGCGGCGACGTCGGCGCCATCACCCAGGCGATGGCCGATCAGTTCGAGAAGAACATCGCCGCCCGTCCCGAGGACTGGCACATGATGCAACCGCAGTGGCTGGCCGACCTCCCGGAAGCCAAGCAGGCCCGGCTGAAGGACACCTGATGCGGATCGGGATGGTCTGTCCCTACTCGTTCGACGTTCCGGGTGGGGTGCAGTCGCACGTCCTGCAGCTGGCCGAGGTGATGCGCGCCCGCGGGCATGACGTCAGCGTGCTCGCGCCGTCCTCGCCGCACGCCGCGCTGCCCGACTACGTCGTCTCGGCCGGCAAGGCCGTCCCGATTCCCTATAACGGGTCGGTGGCCCGGCTTCGGTTCGGGCCGGCCACCCACCGCAAGGTGAAAAAGTGGCTCGCCGACGGTGATTTCGACGTGCTGCACCTGCACGAGCCCAACGCGCCGAGCCTGTCCATGCTCGCGCTCAACATCGCCGAAGGTCCGATCGTGGCGACATTTCACACCTCGACCACCAAATCGCTGACGCTAACGGTGTTTCAGGGCATCCTGCGCCCGATGCACGAGAAGATCGTCGGGCGGATCGCGGTCTCCGACCTGGCCCGCCGCTGGCAGATGGAGGCGCTGGGCACCGACGCGGTGGAGATCCCCAACGGCGTCGACGTCGCCTCGTTCGCCGCCGCGCCGCACCTGGAGGGTTACCCCCGGCCCGGCAAGACGGTGCTGTTTCTGGGCCGCTACGACGAGCCGCGCAAGGGCATGTCGGTGCTGCTCGACGCGCTGCCGGGGCTGGTCGAGCGCTTCTGCGACGTGCAGCTGCTCGTCGTCGGGCGCGGCGACGAGGACCAATTGCGAGGCCAGGCAGGCGAATTGGTGAACCATATCCGCTTCCTCGGCCAGGTCGACGACGCCGGCAAGGCATCGGCCATGCGCAGCGCCGACGTGTATTGCGCACCCAACCTCGGCGGCGAGAGTTTCGGCATCGTCCTGGTGGAGGCGCTGGCCGCCGGCACCCCGGTGGTGGCGAGCGACCTGGACGCCTTCCGGCGCGTGCTGCGCAACGGCGACGTGGGCTGCCTGGTGCCGGTCGGCGACGGCGACGCGCTTGCCGATGCGCTGATCGCGGTGCTGGAGGATGATGTGCTGCGGGAACGCTATGTGACGGCCGGATCGGCCGCTGTCCAGCGCTACGACTGGTCGGTGGTGGCCAGCCAGATCATGCGGGTTTACGAGACGGTCGCCGCGTCAGGCGCCAAGGTTGAGGTGGCCAGTTGATGGCATGGCTGATTGTCGCCATCGCGGTGTTGGTCGCGGTGCTGGCGGTCTTCGGCGCCTGGGCGTACCGGACGGCCAACCGGCTGGACCGCCTGCACGTCCGCTACGACCTGTCGTGGCAGGCGCTCGACGGTGCACTGGCACGACGCGCGGTGGTGTCGCGCGCCGTGGCCATCGACGCCTACGGCGGTGCGTCCGAAGGGCGGCGGCTGGCGGCGCTGGCCGACGCCGCAGAGGGGGCGCCCCGGCCCGCGCGGGAGAACGCCGAGAACGAGCTGTCGGCCGCGCTGGCCGTCGTCGATCCGGCGTCGCTGCCGGCCGGGTTGATCGCCGAGCTGGCCGATGCCGAGGCCCGGGTGGTGCTGGCCCGTCGCTTCCACAACGACGCGGTCCGGGACACCCTGGCCCTGGCCGAGCGACCCCTGGTGCGGCTGTTCCACCTCGGCGGGACGGCCGCGCTGCCAAGCTATTTCGAGATCGTCGAGCGGCCGCACGCGCTGGCCCACGGCGATCACGGCGTGCTCAACCATCGCACCTCGGCGCGCGTCGTGCTGCTCGACGACACCGGCGCGGTGCTGTTGCTGCGCGGCTCGGATCCCGCGCTCGCTGCCAAGCACGCGCCGAAGTGGTGGTTCACGGTGGGCGGCGAAGTGCAGCAGGGGGAGCGGCTCGCCGAGGCCGCCGCGCGGGAGCTGGCCGAGGAAACGGGTCTGCGGGTCGCACCGGCTGAGCTGGTCGGGCCGGTCTGGCGCCGCGACGAGGTCTTCGAGTTCAACGGCACGCTGATCGACAGCGAGGAGTTCTACTTCGTCTACCGCACCCACCGTTTCGAGCCGTCGCGCACCGGGCGAACCGAACTGGAACGCAGCTACATCCACGGCCACCGCTGGTGTGACGCTGCCGACATCGCTGCGCTGGTCGCGGCGGGGGAGACGGTGTACCCCATGCAACTATCCGGACTGCTCACCGACGCGGCCGCGCTCGCCGGTGGCCGCACCCCCGGGCCACTGCTGTCCATCCGCTGACTCCGTGGCGTCAACGCGGGCCGAACCGCCTCATTAGACTGGGTCGACAACGGTTGAAGGAGATCAAGCAGTGAATACCGCCCACCCACCGAACGGCGACGGGCGAACCGGAACGGCGCGCGTCAAACGCGGCATGGCCGAGATGCTCAAGGGTGGCGTCATCATGGACGTCGTCACCCCCGAGCAGGCCAAGATCGCCGAGGCCGCCGGCGCCGTCGCCGTCATGGCGCTGGAACGGGTGCCCGCCGACATCCGCGCCCAGGGCGGGGTGTCGCGGATGAGCGACCCCGACATGATCGAGGGCATCATCGCCGCGGTGACCATCCCGGTGATGGCCAAGGCCCGGATCGGCCACTTCGTCGAGGCGCAGATCCTGCAGAGCCTCGGCGTGGACTACGTCGACGAGTCCGAAGTGCTCACCCCCGCGGACTACGCCCACCACATCGACAAGTGGAAGTTCACCGTGCCGTTCGTGTGCGGGGCGACCAACCTCGGTGAGGCGCTGCGCCGTATCAGCGAGGGCGCCGCCATGATCCGCTCCAAGGGCGAGGCCGGCACCGGCGACGTCTCCAACGCGACCACGCACATGCGGGCGATCGGTGGCGAGATCCGCCGCCTGACGTCGCTGTCGGAAGACGAATTGTTCGTCGCCGCAAAGGAATTGCAAGCTCCGTACGACCTCGTCGTCGAGGTGGCCCGGGCCGGCAAGCTGCCGGTCACGCTGTTCACCGCCGGTGGCATCGCCACCCCGGCCGATGCGGCGATGATGATGCAGCTCGGCGCCGAGGGCGTGTTTGTGGGCTCGGGGATCTTCAAGTCCGGCGATCCCGCGCAGCGCGCGGCCGCGATCGTCAAGGCCACCACCTTCTACGACGACCCCGACGTGCTGGCCAAGGTGTCGCGCGGGCTGGGCGAGGCGATGGTCGGCATCAACGTCGAGCAGATTGCGGAGCCCCACCGGCTGGCGGAACGCGGCTGGTAAAAACAGTCCGTGGCGATCGAAGAGATCCTTGATCTCGAGCAACTCGAGGTCAACATCTACCGTGGCAGCATCTTCAGCCCAGAGTCGGGATTCCTGCAGCGCACCTTCGGGGGCCATGTAGCCGGTCAGTCGCTGGTGTCCGCCGTGCGAACCGTGGACCCGCGGTATCAGGTGCACTCGCTGCACGGGTATTTTCTGCGACCCGGGGACGCCAAGTCGCGCACCGTCTTCATCGTCGAGCGCTCCCGCGACGGCGGGTCGTTCGCCACCCGGCGGGTGAACGCCATCCAGCACGGGGAAATCATCTTCAGCATGGGTGCCTCCTTCCATACCGATCAGGAGGGCATTAATCACCAGGACCAGATGCCGGCCGCGCCGCCGCCGGACGGGCTGCCGGGGCTGAACTCGATCAAGGTCTTCGATGACGCCGGGTTCAAGCAGTTCGAGGAGTGGGACGTTCGCATCGTGCCGCGCGATCGGCTGCAGCTGTTGCCGGGCAAGGCCTCCCAGCAGCAGGTGTGGTTCCGCCATCGTGACCCCCTGCCGGACGACCCGGTGCTGCACATCTGCGCGCTGGCCTACATGAGCGACCTGACGTTGCTGGGGTCGGCGCAGGTCACGCATCTCGACGTGCGGGAGCACCTGCAGGTGGCGTCGCTGGACCATGCGATGTGGTTCATGCGGGCGTTCCGGGCCGACGAGTGGCTGCTGTACGACCAGAGCTCGCCGTCGGCCAGCGGTGGCCGCTCGTTGTGCCAGGGCAAGATCTTCACGCAGTCCGGTGAGATGGTCGCCGCGGTGATGCAGGAGGGGCTGACCCGCTTCAAGCGCGGATACCAGCCGACCGCCCAGTGAGCGCGCGGTGAGCTCTCCGAGGATCGGCGTCCTGGCCCTGCAGGGCGACACCCGCGAGCACCTGGCGGCCCTGCGCGAGGCGGGGGCCGAGTCGATGCCGGTGCGCCGGCGCGGCGAGCTCGAGGCGGTCGACGGGCTGGTCATTCCCGGTGGGGAATCGACCACCATGAGCCACTTGCTGCTCGACCTCGGCCTGCTGGAGCCGTTACGGGGCCTGCTGGCCGACGGGCTGCCCGCCTACGGTGCCTGCGCCGGGATGATCCTGCTGGCCAGCGAAATCCTGGACGCCGGCGCGGGCGGCCGCGAGGCGCTGCCGCTGCGGGCGATCGACATGACAGTGCGGCGCAACGCCTTTGGGCGACAGGTCGATTCGTTTGAGGGTGACATCCCGTTCGCGGGGCTGAGCGATCCGGTGCGTGCGGTGTTCATCCGCGCCCCGTGGGTCGAGCGGGCCGGCGAGGGCGTCGAGGTGCTGGCCAGCGCGGCCGGGCACGTCGTCGCGGTGAAGCAGGGCCGCAAACTGGCGACGGCGTTTCACCCCGAGATGACCGGCGACCGGCGCATCCACCACATGTTCGTCGACCTGGTCACCGGCGGCCACTGAGACCGGCGGGTAGTGGCCGGGCAGCCTACCCCGGCCGTCCACGTAGACTCGTCTGGCGAACTTTCGAAGACAGAAGAGGTAAGAGACACCGATGAGCGGCCATTCCAAGTGGGCCACCACCAAGCATCAGAAGGCCGTCAAAGACGCGCGCCGGGGCAAGGAATTCGCCCGGCTGATCAAGAACATCGAGGTCGCCGCACGCACCGGCGGCGGCGACCCGGCGGGCAACCCGACGCTCTACGACGCGATCCAGAAGGCCAAGAAGACCTCGGTGCCCAACGACAACATCGAGCGCGCCCGCAAGCGCGGCGCCGGCGAGGAAGCCGGTGGCGCCGACTACCAGACCATCATGTACGAGGGCTACGGGCCCAACGGCGTGGCGGTGCTGATCGAGTGCCTCACCGACAACCGCAACCGGGCGGCCGGCGAGGTAAGGGTGGCGGTGACCCGCAACGGCGGCAACATGGCCGATCCCGGATCGGTGTCCTACCTGTTCACCCGCAAGGGCGTCGTCACGCTGGAGAAGAACGGCCTGACCGAAGACGACGTGCTGACCGCGGTACTGGACGCCGGCGCCGAGGACGTCAACGACCTCGGTGACAGCTTCGAGATCATCTCCGAGCCGACCGACCTGGTCGCCGTGCGCACCGCGCTGCAGGACGCCGGCATCGACTACGAGTCGGCCGAGGCCAGCTTCCAGCCGTCCGTCAGCGTGCCCGTCGACGTCGAGGGTGCGCGCAAGGTGTTCAAGCTCGTCGACGCGCTGGAAGACAGCGACGACGTGCAAAACGTCTGGACCAACGTCGATCTGTCCGACGAGGTGCTCGCCGCTCTCGACGAGGAGTAACCGGCGGCGTCAGGACTACTCGTAGCCGTGCCGCATGTCCTCGACGACGAGCGGATTGTCCAGGGTGGACGGCTGCACCGGGCGCGGGCCGACGTCGCCGGAAAAGACGCAAGCGGCGTCGAGCACCTCCTGGCTGAGGAAGCGCAACCGCGGCGCATCGGCGGGCACCGTGGGGGTCGGCGGGGTGTCGCCGCGGCGCGCCAGGGCGAATCCCCAGTCACCGAACGTCGGGACGTGCACGTGATACGGCGTGACCGCGTAGCCGGCGGCCCGGATCGTCGACACCGTGCGCCAATAGGCCGTCGGGGTGGAGAAGGGGCTGCCGGCCTGCACCACCATCAGCCCACCGGGGACCAGCGCGCGGGCGATCAGCGCGTAGAACTCCGTCGAATACAGCCGGCCCAGCACGGGTGTGTCCGGATCGGGAAGGTCGACGATCACCGCGTCGAAGCGGTCCACGTCAGGTCCGCGCAGCCACTTCATCGCGTCCTCGGTCAGCACGGCCACCCGCGGGTTGTCCAGCGAACCGCCGTTTGCGGCGCGCAGCGTGGTGCGCGCGATGTCGATCACCGCGGGATCGAGCTCGACTTGCACGATCTTGGAAATGCCGGGCTGGCGCAGTAATTCGCGCGCCGCCAGGCCGTCGCCGCCGCCGAGCACCAGCACCGAATGCGCGCCTTGGGAAACCCCGCCGAGGGCGGGGTAGACGAGGCTCTCGGTGTAGCGGTATTCGTCGCGGGTGGAGAACTGCAGCCCCCCGTCCAGGTAGAGCCGGGTGTCATCGCCACGGCGGGTCACCACGATCTCCTGATAGGGCGTGTGCCGGTAGGCGATGATGGGGTCGGCGTAAAGCCTTTGCCTGCTTGTGGTTTCGATGTCGGCCGAATGCAGCAGCAGGGTGGCGAGCAGTGTCACGGCGGCGGCCAGCGCGCCCAGCGCCAGCACCAGCTGCCGCGTCGAAACCACATGGCGCAACAGGAAAATCGCCACGACGGCGGCCGCCGCCAGGTTGATCATGCCGGTGGCCGCCGCCCCGCGAATCATCCCCAAGTGCGGCAGCAGCAGGAACGGCCAGACCAGCCCGCCCAGCAGCGCACCCAGATAGTCGGCGGCGTTCAGGTTGGCCAGCGTCCGTCCGGCGTCGGCGGCCGGGTCTGTTTCGCGGCCGGTCCGCCGCTGCTGCAGCAGCGTCATCAACAGCGGTACCTCGGCGCCGACCAGGCCACCGATCAGCGCGGTGCTCACCGCGAGCACCCACGTCGACCCGACGGAACCATCCAGGAACGCGAACACCACGTACAGCGCCGCCGCCGACAGGCCGCCGATGATGCCCAGCAGCGCCTCGACGGCGATGAAGGTGATCGCGGCGCGCGCCAGCAGCGGTTTGACCAGCAGCGCGCCCACGCCCAGCGCGGCGATGTAGCCCGCGACGATCAGTGAGGTGGCGACGATCCCGCCGCCGTCGAGGCTGGCCGACAGCGTCAGCAGCGCGAGTTCGTAGATGATGCCGCAGGCCGCGCACGCCGCCACGGCGGCCAGCAACAGCGCCCGCCACCGCCCCGAAGGCCCCGCGCCCGGCGTCGCCTCGGCCGGCCGTAGTTCTGCGGTGCTCATGAGACCGCCGCGGCGGTCACCCCTCCCACGGCGAGCAGGATCAGCGCCACCGCGAACGATCCCGGATGCAGCTGCGGCTCGTCGACGTGCTCGTGGAAGCTGCCCGGTATCAGCAGGTGCATCGTCAGCAGCGCTATCCCTAGCAGGACCACGCCCATCAGCCCGTACACCGCCACGCCGACCAGACCCTGGCCCAGCTGGCTGTAGCTGTTGGCGATCGCGGTGATGATGACGATGGTCAAGGCGATGTACATCGCGCCCGCGACCACCACGGCGTTGGGGCGGCGGTCGATGAACACCAGCTGGCGCAGCTTCCCCGGGGTCAGCACGTCGACCGCGTAGAACCCGACGAGAAGCACGGCCATGCCGACGACGAAGTACAGGATCGTCGCGACTGCGCCCTTGAGGACGGGATTGAGGTCGACGGTGCCGATCTCGACGGCGAGGTACATGGTGCTCTCCTTTGTGGTGGTGGGAGTCACTTGGTTCCGCCGGGGCCGCCGGGGGTGCCTCCGGCGCCGCCCGACGGGGATCCAGGGGAAAATCCGGGGCCCAGGAAGATGAAGGCGCCGTGGCTGTATCCGGCGCTCAGCGGTTCGACGCGGATGCTGCACGGATAGCTGCCATCGGGGCCGACGATGACGATGTTGTTGCTGTAGCGCAGGTATTCGGTGTTGCCGTTGTCCGCCCGGGCGTCGGGTTCGGCATAGTCGGCCAGCGCGTCGGCCACCTGTTCGGGCGACCCGCTGCACTGGTAGCGAGTGCCGTTCACGTCGCGGGCGTACTCGTGATAGTGGCCGGCGACATACGACGCAATGTTCTTCTGCAGCAACATAATTCCGAAGATCAGACACGCCACGCCGGCGACGCCCAGCACGCCGGCGATCACGAACAGGCGGTTGCGGCTCACCGGCGCCACCGGCTGGCCGTGTGAACCACCGTTCCGCCGTTGCCGGCCGGGCGCGCCGGGTACAGGTGCCAGGTCTGCCAGCGCCAGCCGGCGCCGTCGGGTTCGGCGGCCAACACGGTCAGCGCGGCGTCGTCGCCGGGGAACGTGCCGCCCAGCCAGCCCGCGCGGTGGGCACACCGGCCGCGCAGGTCGTGCGCGAGGCGGCGAAAGCTCGCCTCGTCGTGGGTGTCGGTGCGGGATCGCAGACTGTAGCCCGGCGCGTCGGTGCGCTCGGGCAGGTCGGCTCCGAGACTGCGTGCGGTACAAGAGATTTCCTCGGAGAACCGGCCGCCGGGGTGCTCGACCGCGACGACGTGCGAGGCGCCGAGCACGCCGAGCAGCAGCGCCGCAGCACCGGTGGGGTGGTCCAGCCGGCAGCTGGCCAGCGGCGCGGGTACGGGCGCGTTGAGCGCGAGTCCCAGCCTTTCGCCGGAGACGTCGGCCGGAGTCACGGCGAGCTGATGGAGGGGCACCGAGGAGACCTCGTGCTCTACGCCGGGCCGGGCGGGGGCGCCGAATACACGGTGATCTCGCCGGGCGAGACGGACTTGCCCGTCGATACCTCCCACGGCATGTCCGGGCCCCAGCGCTCGAACGAGAGCAGCGCCGACTCGTCGGCGTTGGTGCAGTCGACGAATTCCATCTCGCCGCCCGCAGGCAGGCCGGTGGTGCCTTCGGTCGTGTAGGAGGCGCGGCCGCGCTCGGTCTCGTGGAACGTCACGCCGTCCACGACGTATGGGTCACCGGGTCGCAGCGCCACGTCCTTGCGGGTCACCCACATCGCCAGCTCGAGGCGGCCGTCGTCTTCCTCGACGCTGAACCAGACCGGCTGGTCGCCGCCCTCCAGCAGGTGTTCCCACCACACGAAGGGGCCTTCGCGGTAGGTGACCGAACCGCGCACGATGTAGTCGATGCCGCCGTAGCTGACGATGGCGCCGGGACCGAGCTGGCGCGGCCCGAACTGCGGCATCGCGTCGGAGGCGAGCGGATCCTGGCGCCCGCCCCGCGGCGCCGGCTGCTTGGGCCGCCGCAAAGCCACCACCAGCACCACGATGGACGCGATGAAGAGCATCACGGCGATGATGACCAGCACAGATCCCACGCCAACCCCTCCGTTGCCACATTGCTCGAGCGAACGTGGGCTAAAGCTAACAGCTTTTTCGCGGGTTCGGCGTCGTAACGTCACGCCGGGAATCGGCGGCACGGCCGCGTGTCCTACCGGGAGCCGTCGGCGTCGGCCGTTATTGTATCGAACAGTTGTTCTACCAGGTGGGAGCGGGAATGCGGGTGATGGGCGTCGACCCCGGCCTGACCCGATGCGGTCTGTCGGTCGTCGAAAGCGGGCGCGGCCGAACGGTCGTCGCGCTGGACGTCGACGTGGTGCGCACCCCGTCGGACGCGCCGCTGGCCGAGCGGCTGCTGAAGATCAGTGATGCCGTCGAGCATTGGCTGGCCACCCACCAGCCGGACGTCATGGCGGTCGAGCGGGTGTTCTCGCAACTCAACGTGTCCACGGTGATGGGCACCGCGCAGGCCGGCGGCGTGGTCGCGCTGGCGGCGGCCAAGCGCGGCATCGACGTGCACTTCCACACCCCCAGCGAGGTCAAGGCCGCGGTCACCGGCAACGGCGCGGCGGACAAGGCACAAGTCACCGCGATGGTCACCAGAATCCTTGCGCTGCAGGCGAAACCGTCGCCGGCCGACGCCGCCGACGCGCTGGCGTTGGCGATCTGTCATTGCTGGCGGGCGCCGATGATCGCGCGCAGGGCCGCGGCCGAGGCGATGGCCGCCGAGCAGCGGCAGAAATATCGGGCCAAGTTGGACGCCAAGCTGAAGGCCGCGCGATGATCGCCTCGGTGCGCGGGGAGGTCCTCGAGGTGGCGCTTGATCACGTGGTGATCGAGGCGGCCGGCGTCGGCTACCGGGTGAACGCCACCCCGTCGACGCTGTCCACGCTGCGAACCGGGACCGAGGCCCGGCTGATCACCGCGATGATCGTGCGCGAGGACTCGATGACGTTGTACGGGTTCACCGACACCGATACCCGCGACCTGTTCCTGACGCTGCTGTCGGTCTCGGGCGTGGGGCCGCGGCTGGCCATGGCGACCCTGGCTGTGCACGACGCCGGGGCGCTGCGACAGGCGCTGCACGACGGTGACGTCACCGCGCTGACCCGGGTGCCCGGCATCGGCAAGCGCAGCGCCGAACGGATGGTCTTGGAGTTGCGCGACAAGGTCGGGGTCGGCGTCGCGGCCGGGGGCGCGTCAGCGAGTGCGGCCCTCAACGGCCACGCGGTGCGCGGGCCGGTGGTGGAGGCACTGGTCGGGCTCGGCTTTGCCGTCAAGCAGGCCGAGGAAGCCACCGACAAGGTGCTGGCCGGCGAACAGGGCGCGACCACATCGGGCGCGCTGCGCGCCGCGCTGTCGATGTTGGGTAAGTCCCGATGACGGACGGCTTTGAGGACGGTTTCGAGGACGGCTACGCCGAACGCGAGGTCTCCGGCGCGCTGGTGGCCGGGGAGGGCGACATCGACGTCAGCCTGCGACCGCGCTCGCTGCGCGAGTTCATCGGCCAGCCGCGGGTGCGCGAACAGCTGCAGCTCGTCATCGAGGGGGCCAAAAACCGCGGCGGCACACCGGATCACATTCTGCTGTCCGGCCCGCCGGGGCTGGGCAAGACGTCGCTGGCCATGATCATCGCTGCCGAGCTCGGGTCCTCGCTGCGGATGACCTCGGGTCCGGCGCTGGAACGCGCCGGCGACCTGGCGGCGATGCTGTCCAACCTGGTCGAGCACGATGTGCTGTTCATCGACGAGATCCACCGCATCGCCCGGCCCGCCGAGGAGATGCTGTACCTGGCCATGGAGGACTTCCGGGTCGACGTGGTGGTCGGCAAGGGCCCGGGGGCGACGTCGATTCCGCTTGAGGTGGCGCCGTTCACGTTGGTCGGCGCGACCACCCGGTCCGGTGCGCTGACCGGCCCACTGCGGGACCGGTTCGGATTCACCGCGCACATGGACTTCTACGAGCCCCCCGAGCTGGAGCGGGTGCTGGCCCGCTCGGCCGGGATCTTGGGTATCGAACTCGGCGGCGACGCGGCCGAGGAGATCGCCCGGCGCTCGCGCGGCACGCCGCGGATCGCCAACCGGCTCCTTCGCCGGGTGCGCGACTTCGCCGAGGTGCGCGCCGACGGCGTGATCACCCGCGACGTCGCCAAGGCCGCGCTGGCGGTGTACGACGTCGACGAGCTGGGCCTGGACCGGCTCGACCGGGCGGTGCTCTCGGCGCTGACCCGCAGCTTCGGCGGCGGACCCGTCGGCGTCTCCACGCTGGCGGTGGCGGTGGGTGAGGAGGCGGCCACCGTCGAGGAGGTGTGCGAGCCGTTCCTGGTGCGCGCCGGGATGGTCGCCCGCACACCGCGCGGGCGGGTGGCCACCGCCCAGGCCTGGACGCACCTCGGCATGACGCCGCCGGCCGGGGTGACCGGCTTCGGCCAGGCCGGTCTGTTCGACTAGTAGGCCAACCGCCTCCGGGCCATTTCGCGGCCAAATCGTGACCTTTGCGCCGAGCCGGGGCCCCCGCGTCGCCCGGCGCGGCCTCCGGCCAGCTCAGACCGCCGGCACGGGGAAGACGCGAACCCGTCCGGGGCGGCGCACCCCGCGCCTCAGTGACCCCAGCAAACACTCGCGCACCGGGTGACCGGTTACACCCCGGCGCCGTCGGGTAACCAGCCTCACAGCAGTCATACCTGTTAAAAGGAGGTTCCGATGAGGACCACGAGCAACGACTACGACCGCCCTCGCGCGCTGTACATGCCACGTACCCGCGGCGCGCTAATCGGGTTACTTCTGATTCTTCTGGGTGCGTGGGGTGCGTTGGTGCCGTTCTTCGGGCCCGACGTCAACTGGGCGTACATGGCCGACCCGGCCTGGACGTGGACCACGGCCAAGGGCTGGCTGGAGGTTCTCCCCGGCCTCGCCACCGCAGTGGGCGGCCTGCTGGTGCTGATGTCCGGTAACCGCGCCAGTGCCGTGCTCGGCGGCTGGCTGGCCGTCGCCGGCGGCGCCTGGTTCGTGGTCGGCCGCGCATTCGCGTCGCTGCTCGGTATCGGCGACATCGGTCAACCGATGGCGTCGACCGACCTGAAGCGGGCCCTGCTCGATGTCACCTACTTCACCGGCCTGGGCACCCTGATCGTCTTCCTGGGCGGGGCCGCGGTGGCGCGCCTGGCCGTCCGCCACGCCCGCGACGTCGTGGTGACGCACCCGGCGCCGGTGGCGGCTGAGGCCGTCCCAGCGGCTCAGCCGGCCATGTACGACGAGACTCGCGTCCCGGCAGGAGCGCCGGCGGACGCCGTGCCGGACGAGCGGGGGACCCGTGGACGCACCGGCGGTGGCCTGTTCCGTCGGCGCACCGGCGATGGCGGCCTGTTCCACCGGCACCACCACGCCGGCGCCTAGCGAGGCACTCCCACCCAAGGTGAGAAGGCGCCGGTAGCCCACGGCTACCGGCGCCCTTTCGCGTCAGGCTGGCCCGGGTAACCGGCCGTGGGTAATGTTCACCAGGCGCCGAGTCAAGCAAATCCAGGCCGCCGTGCGCGGGCCTCGACGAGCGAGGAGCAGCGATGATCGCCGCCGGATTGGTGTTCGCCGCCCTGGCGGCGTTACTGCACGTCTACATCTTTGTGATGGAATCGTTGACCTGGACCTCGCCACGCACCCGCGCCACCTTCGGCACCACCGCGGCCGAAGCCGAGACCACCAAGCTGCTCGCCTTCAACCAGGGCTTCTACAATTTGTTCCTGGCTGTCGTCGCCGGTGTGGGAATCATCGCAGTTGCTTTGGGGCACAGGGGGATTGGGGCGGCGCTGATCTTCGCCGGCGTCGGATCAATGGCCGCCGCAGCGGTGGTGCTGGTCGCGTCCGACCGCGGCAAGGCGCGCGCCGCCGCGACGCAGGGCACCTTCCCGGCGATCGCAATTGTGCTGCTGCTGCTCGGCCTTCAGTAGTAACAGCAGTCCCATCAGCCTCAAAAGTCACCGGCTGGCGGTGGCTTTCGCCTGCCGCGTGGGTTACTAGTGGTAGGCGCTGGGTAACCATCCGAGGCCGGAATTCGACCCGGTATTCAACGAGGGGAAATCATGAAATACGCAGAAGACGGCCAAACCCGCGGGCTGAGTATGCCGCGCTCGCGCGGTGCGGTCAGCGGATTGCTCCTGGTCATTTTAGGAGCCTGGGGGGCGTTAATACCGTTTGTCGGCCCGCACTTCAATTTTGCCTACACACCGGACCGGGACTGGGCGTGGTCGACGGCCCGGGGCTGGCTCGAGGTGGCGCCGGGCGTGGCCACCGCACTGGGCGGTCTCATGCTGATCGTCGCCGGGAACCGTGTCGCCGCGATGCTGGGTGGTTGGCTGGCCGTGCTGGCCGGTGCCTGGTTCGTGGTGGGTGGTCAGGTCGCCCCGCTGCTGGGCATCGGCTCCGCCGGTGACCCGATTGCCGCGACGGATCGCAAGCGCGCGGTGCTCGAGGTCACCTATTTCTCCGGCCTGGGCGCGCTGATCATCTTCGTCGGTGGCGTCGTGCTGGCGCGCACCGCCGTGCGGCTGGCCCGCGACGTGCATCCGGTGACGGCCGAACGCGCCGCGGCGCCGGCCGTTGAGCCCTACCGGGATTCGGCCTACGAGCCGGCCGAGGTCTCCTCGGGCGCGCTGACCAAGCCGCGAGCCTCGGTGGAACCCGAACCCAAGCGGGGATGGCGCCGCAACCGCGCCGGTGCCGGAGCCGGGCCTAACGCCGCGTACCTGCGCTGGCCGCACCCACAGCAGTAGTTTCCGCCGATCAATAGCAATCGCCCAGTCCCGCAACGGGACTGGGCGATTGTGTTCTTGCCTTTACAGCAGTCCGAGCAACTCGAGGTTGGTGATGTACTTGACGATGACCGCCGGCGACACATGCGGAATGTCTTTGTCGGGGCCAATTTTCGCTTCCTGCACCGCGGCACGGAACACATCGGTCGGCGCCATCGAACCGTTGATCGGCTTTTCCGGCTTCTGGTAGTTGTGCAACAGCGGCAGCAGCGAGTACTGACGCTGCCGATCCGGCAGGGTCCGTAGCGAGGTCTCGAACCGCCGCAGCCACTCGGAGTAATCGGCGATGCGCTCGATCGGATACCCGGCCTCGACCAGCCAGTCGATGTACTCGTCGAGTCCGATGCCGTCGTCGTACGGGTTCATCACGTGGTAGGTCTGGAAGCCGGTGTCACTGTCGGTGATCTGGGTTCCCAGCGTCGAGATCGCCGCGGCGATGAACTCGACCGGCAGGCCGTCGTAGTGCGCCCGCTGCCGGTTGCCCTCGGCGTCCAACTCGTAGAACGACTTTGGCGCGATACCGGTGGCGACCAGGCTCAGCATCAGCCGGGTGAACATGTCCGGCAGGTTGAGCTGTCCGGCATAGGTGGTGTCGGCCAAGATCATGTCGCAGCGGAACACCGTGACGGGCAGGCCGCACAGGTCGTGCGCCTCCCGCAGCAGCACCTCGCCGGCCCACTTGCTGTTGCCGTAGCCGTTGGCGTAGTTGTCGTTGACCTCGCGGGTGGCGCTGATCTGCCGGATGTCGGCGTTCTCGACGAACTTGCCCGGCTCGATCTGGTCACCCACACCGATCGTCGACACGTACGTGTACGGCTTTTGCTTTGACGTCAGTGCGATCCGGATCAGCTCCGCGGTGCCCAGGGCGTTGGGCCCGAACAGTTCGCTGTACGGCAGCACGTGGTTCACCAGCGCCGCCGGGTCGACGATGATATCGACCGTGTCGGCCAGTCGCTGCCAGGTCTGGGCATCCAGGCCAAGGTTGGCCTCGCCCTTGTCGCCCGCAATGACCTCGAGGTGATCGGCGGCCAGCTTCTGGTAGTGCGCCAGCAGTTTCGGGTCGCCGCTGTCGAACGTCTTGTCCAGCCGGGCGCGTGCCTCCTCGTCGGAGCGGGCCCGCACCAGGGCGATGACCTTGCCGTCGACCATGTCCATCCGCTCGAGCCATTCCAGTGCCAGGTAGCGGCCCAGGAATCCGGTGGCGCCGGTCAACAGCACCGTGCGCACCTCGGCCGACGGCTTCGGCAGGCTCGGCGCGCCGGCCAGGATGGCCTCGTCGAGGAACTTGTCCAGCGTGAGGTCACTGGCGTGCACCGTGGTGGCGTCGCGGCCGTGCACCGCGGCGAACGTCGGTCGCTTGGAACCCTGCCGCTCGGCCTCGACGTAAGCGGCGATGGCCGCCAAGTCGTTGGCCGGGCTGACGATCACGCCAACCGGCACGTCGACGTCGAAGATCTCACGCAGCAGGTTACCGAATGTCAACGCCGACAACGAGTCTCCACCCAGATCGGTGAAGTGGGCGTCGGGGGACACCTCGGTGCTCGCGGTCCCCAGCATGGCGGCCGCGGCCCGGCTCACGGTCTGCAGCACCGGCGCCTGGGCGCCGCTGCGGCGCAGTTCGGCCAGCTCGTTGGCCTGTCCGGCGGCCAGGTCGGCGTAGATCTGCTCGAGGCGTTCCCCGTAGTGCTGCTTGAGCTTCGGCCACGCCAGCTTGCGGATCCCGGTCAGCAGACCGTTTTCCAGGCTGAACGGCGTGGTCTCGATGATGAAGTCGCGCGGCACTTCGTAGGACTGCAGCCCGGTCTCTTTGGCGACCTTCTGCATCGAGTCGGCAATCTTTGGCTTGAGCGACGCTAGCCCTGTTTCGGCGTTTTGGCCCAAGGCCTCTTCGGTCGGCACCACGACAGCCAGCAGGTAGGGCTGGGAGCTGTTGCCGTACACGTAGATCTGCCGGATCAGCGGGCTGTTGCCGAACACCGCCTCCAGCTTGGCCAGCGTCACGAACTCGCCCTGGGCCAGCTTCAGCACGTTGTTGCGGCGGTCGACGTACACCAGCCGGTCCGGAGCGAGCTCGGCGAACACGTCACCGGTGCGGTAGTACCCGTCGTCGTCGAAAACGTTCGCGGTGGTCTCGGCCCGCTTGTAGTAGCCCGGGAACATGTTCTCGGTCCGCAGCAACAGCTCACCGCGCGGATGCGGCCGGTCGGTGCTGAAGTAACCCAGGTCCGGAACGTCGACCAGCTTGTAGTCGACCACCGGCGGACGCTGAATCTGCCCGTCGAACAACACCATTCCGGCTTCGGTCGAGCCGTAGCCGTCCATCAGGTGCATCTGCAGCAGCGACTCGGTCCACTTCTTCAACTCCGGCGAGGTGGGTGCCGATCCCGTCATCGCGAAGATGAACCGCCCGCCCAGCAGGTACTGGCGCTGTTCGGCCAGCACCTCGGCCTCGACCGCTTCACGGTCGCCGCCGTCGGCCAGACGACGCTCGACCTGGCGCTGGAATTCACCGAACAGGGTTTCCCAGATGCGGGGCACGAAGTTCAGCTCGGTGGGGCGCACCAACTCGAGGTCCTCGAGCAGGGTGGACAGGTCGCTGCGGGCCGCGAAGTAGGCGGTGCCGCCATTGCCCAACGTGCCGTAGAGGATGCCGCGTCCCATGACGTGGCTCATCGGCATGAAGTTGAGGGTGATCGACGCGGCGCTCTCGCCGAACCAGTTCTTGCTGCCGCGGCGCCACATCTTGCCGACGTTGCTCTGCGGGTACATGGCGCCCTTGGGGGCGCCGGTGCTGCCGGAGGTGTAGATCAGCAGGGCCAGCGAGTCCTCGTCGGTCTCCTGCTCGGCAACCGGCGGCAAGTCCTTGCCGCGCTGCAGCACGTCGGCGAGCCGCTCGACAACCACGTCGGTGTCGGCCAGCCGCGCAACCGCGTCGTCGAAGGCCTCGCGCTGGTCGTCGACCTCGGGCTGATAGTCGAACACCACGAGCTTGCCGGGCATGTGCTCGCCGGCCAGGATCAGCTCGACGGCGTCGGGCAGTTGGTCGACGCTGGAGGCGATCAGGCTCGGCTCGGTTTCGGCAACGATGGGCAGCAGCGACGTGGTCGCCGCGCTGGTCTGCAGCGGCACCGAGACGGCTCCGATGGTGCCCAGCGCCATGTCGATGGTGGCGTAGTCGACGCTGTTGAAGCCCAGCACGCAGACGCGGTCGCCGGGGTTCACCGAGTCAGTGGCCCAAGCGCGACCGAGGGCCGAAACCCGTTCCCCGAGCGCGCCATACGTGATGGTTTCGAAGCGGGGGAGCAGCTCGGCCGACGTACGCCCGGTCTTGGCGTCTTTGACGAATTCCACGACGCGCTGCGCGAGTGCCGGCCGGTCGGCGTAGCCGTCCAGCACGGTCTTGATGATCTGGGGCAGTCGCAGTCCGGGCTGTTCGAGGGCGGCGGTGATCGCCGGGTCCGGTCGGGCGGCGGCGAATTGCGGGTCGTTGGCAGTGAGTTCCTCGACGCGGCGGTCGAGTTGTTCGTCATGCATAGCAGTCGACATAACAGATCCCTTGCGAATGAAAGATAGCGAGTCAATTTGCGCTTTCGCGCTGACCCATAGAACGTTAGCTAAAGTAACGTTATTCCACCATGATCTGGCGGTTGTGGTGTTTGTGACATTGCCCACGCGGGGCTTCGGAGGTCCTACAGGTCGCGCAGCAGTCCGGCCAGGATGTCGATCCCCTCCGCCAGCAGCTCGTCGCTGATGGTCAGCGGGGGCAACAGCCTGATGATGTTGCCGTACATGCCACAGGTCAGGACGATCACTCCGGCTGCGGCGGCCGCGACGGTCAGTTTTTGAGTCAGTTCCTTGTCGGGCTCGGCGGTTCCCGACTTCACCAGTTCGATGGCGATCATCGCGCCCCGCCCGCGCACATCGCCGATCCGGTCGTCACCGGCCTGCAGGCGCAGCAGTGGCTCGGTGATCAAGCGTTCCAATTGCCGGGCCCGGTCGATCAATCCGTCGTTCTCGATCGTCTCGATGGTGGCCAACGCTGCCGCGCAAGCTAGTGGGTTTCCGCCGAAGGTGCCGCCCAAACCGCCGACATGCGGCGCGTCCATGATCTGGGCCCGGCCGGTGACCGCCGACAGCGGCAGTCCGTCGGCGATCGCCTTGGCGGTGCAGATCAGGTCGGGCTCGATGCCCTCGTGTTCACAGGCGAACATGGCGCCGGAGCGCGCGAACCCGGTCTGCACCTCGTCGGCGATGAACACCACGTCGTTCTTGCGGCACCACTCCAGCAAGGACGGCAAAAATCCCTCCGCCGGAACGATAAAGCCGCCCTCGCCCTGGATGGGCTCGATGAGGAGGGCGGCCAGGTTGTCGGCGCCGATCTGACTGTCGATCACGTTGATGGTGCGCGCGGCGGCCTTCTCCCCGTCGGTGGCCAGTTCCTTGTCGACCAGGCCGTCCCGGTAGGGGTAGGACAGCGGCGCGCGGTAGACCTCCGGCGCGAACGGGCCGAAGCCGTCCTTGTAAGGCTTCGACTTGGCCGTCAGCGCCATGGTCAGATTGGTGCGGCCGTGGTAGGCGTGGTTGAACGCCACCACGGCGGGCTTGCGGGTGTACGCGCGGGCGACCTTGACGGCGTTCTCGACCGCCTCAGCGCCGGAGTTGAACAGCACCGAGCGCTTCTCACCGGAGCCCGGGGTGATCCGGTTGAGCGTCTCCGCGACGGCGACGTAGGACTCGTAGGGCGTCACCATGAAGCAGGTGTGGGTGAACTCGCCCACCTGCGCGCGCACCGCCTCGACCACCCGGGGCGACGAGTTGCCGATCGTCGTCACCGCGATGCCGGATCCGAGGTCGATCAACCGGTTGCCGTCGACGTCCTCGACGATGCCGCCGCCGGCGCGGGCCACGAAGACCGGCACCGACACGTTCACCGCGTGCGACACCGCGGCCGCCCGGCGCTTGGTCAGTTCCAGCGATGCCGGACCGGGGATCTCGGTGACCAGCTGGCGAGTCTGCTCGAGGCTGGCCACCACATAACTCCTCCCGGCGCCGCGCGCATCACGTCGCCCCAAAAGCCTATCGAGCTTGGCGCCGGCGGGCACTCCGTGCACCGTGGCGGTCGGTCGCGGCCTGGGGCCTGCCACACTGAACGGGCACACTGGACCGTTACGGGGTGCGCGACGCTCGAGTCGTACCGGCACCCAGCCACCAGGAAGCCCCAAAATTTACGACGAAAGACAGGCGCGTCCATGCAGAGTTTGATCCTGTTCCTGCCCTTCCTGCTCATCATGGGCGGGTTCATGTACTTGGCATCGCGCCGCCAGAAGCGTGCGATGCAGGCCACCATCGACCTGCAGGAGTCGCTGCGCCCCGGCGACCGGGTGCACACCACCTCGGGCCTGCAAGCCACCGTCGTCGGCATCACCGACGACACCGTCGACCTCGAGATCGCACCCGGAGTGGTGACCACCTGGATGAAGCTGGCGATCCGCGACCGGATCCTGCCCGACGACGACGAGGATCTGGCCGACGGCGACGACGCCGCCGACGAGGGCTCGATCACCAAGGATTTGTGACGCGGATTGCGCACCGATCGCGGAGCCGGTGGACCGCTTGCGCAGTGGGCGAATGCGGGCCACGTAGGCTCTGTCCGGGGTAAGTAACCGATTTTCGAGGAGATAGAAGGAACGTGGCATCGTCTTCCGCGCCGGTGCACCCTGCCCGCTACCTGTCGGTCTTCTTGCTATTGCTCGTCGGCGTGTACCTGCTGGTGTTCCTCACCGGGGACAAGCGGGCCGCTCCCAAGCTCGGCATCGACCTGCAGGGCGGCACCCGCGTCACGCTGACCGCACGCACCCCGGACGGCTCGAAGCCCAGCCGCGAGGCGTTGGCACAGGCCCAGCAGATCATCGGTGCCCGGGTCAACGGTCTCGGCGTCTCCGGTTCGGAGGTTGTCGTCGACGGCGACAACCTGATCATCACGGTCCCCGGCAACGACGGGAACGAGGCCCGCAACCTGGGCCAGACCGCCCGGCTTTATATCCGGCCGGTGCTCAACTCGATGCCCGTGCAGGGCGCCGAGCCCAAGCCGCCGGCCCGCCAGCCGGCGCCCGGCCAGCCGGCGCCCGGTCAGCCGGCGCCGGGGCAACCTGCGCCCGGTCAGCCCGCGCCGGGCCAGCCGGCGCCCGGTCAACCGGCTCCGGGTGCTCAGCCGGCCCCCGCTCACCCGGGTGCCCAGCCGCGGCCGTATCCGCAGGATCCGCCGCCGTCGCCCAGCCCCGCGCCCGCTCCCGCGCCCGCTCCGGCCCCGGCTCCCGCACCCGGGGCACCCGCCCCAGCACCGGGAGGGCCCGCAGCGGAGGCGCCGCCCGGCGAACAGCCCGCGCCGCCTGACCCGCGCAAGGAACTCGCCGACCGCATCGCCGACGAGAAGAAGTGGCGCCAGAGCACGCGTCAGGGCATTCAGTTCCTCGCCCTGCAGTTCCAGGCGACACGCTGCGACAAAGAAGACATCCTGGCCGGCAACGACGATCCGGCCCTGCCGCTGGTCACCTGCTCGACCGATCACAAGGTCGCCTACCTGCTGGGCCCGTCGATCATCAGCGGTGACCAGATCCAGGACGCCAGCGCGAGCCAGAATCCGCGCGGCATCGGCTACGTCGTCGATGTCCAGTTCAAGCCCGCCGCCGCCAACACCTGGGCCGACTTCACCGCCGCCCACATCGGTACCCAGACCGCGTTCACCCTGGACTCGCAGGTGGTCAGCGCCCCGATGATCCAGGAAGCCATTCCCGGCGGCCGGACACAGATCAGCGGGGGCGATCCGCCATTCACCGCGGCGACCGCCAAACAGCTGGCCAACGTCCTCAAGTACGGTTCACTGCCGCTGTCGTTCGAGGCGTCGGAGGCCCAAACCGTCTCGGCGACACTGGGATTGACCTCGCTGCGAGCGGGGCTGGTCGCGGGTGCGATCGGCTTGGTCCTGGTGCTGCTGTATTCGCTGCTGTATTACCGGGTGCTGGGATTGCTCACGGCGCTCTCGCTGGGTGCTTCCGGCGCAATGATTTTCGCCATCCTGGTGATCCTGGGCCGGCAGATCAACTACACACTGGATCTGGCGGGTATCGCGGGTCTGATCATCGGTATCGGCACCACCGCCGACTCGTTCGTCGTCTTCTTCGAGCGCATCAAAGATGAGATCCGCGAAGGCCGTTCGTTCCGGTCGGCGGTGCCACGAGGTTGGGTGCGGGCCCGCAAGACGATCGTGTCGGGTAACGCCGTCACCTTCCTGGCCGCCGCGGTGCTGTACGCGCTGGCGATCGGCCAGGTGCGGGGATTCGCCTTCACGTTGGGCCTCACCACGGTCCTCGACATCGTGGTGGTGTTCCTGGTGACCTGGCCACTGGTGTACCTGGCGTCCAAGTCCCCGACGCTGGCCAAGCCGGCGTACAACGGCCTGGGTGCCGTCCAGCAGGTCGCCCGGGAACGGCGGGCTTCGGCGCAGGTCAAGACGGGACGGGGTTAGCGCATGCCTTCCTCCAAAGCCTCCAAGGAGGCAACCGAGATCACCGAAGCCTCCGACGGCGCCACCGAGCTGACCGATAGCGGCGCCGCCGGGCTGCCGCGCCATGGCTTCCTGTCGCGCCTCTACACCGGCACCGGCGCGTTCGAGGTGGTCGGGCGGCGCCGGTTGTGGTTCGGCATCAGCGGCGCGATCGTCGCCGTCGCCGTGCTGTCGATCCTGTTGCGCGGCTTCACGTTCGGCATCGACTTCAACGGCGGCACCACGGTGTCGATGCCCGCCGCCGGACAGGCCGGCACCGTGCAGACCTCGCAGGTCTCCGAGGTGTTCCGCAAGACCCTCGGCAGCGATCCGGAATCGGTGGTCGTCGTCGGCAACGGTTCCGGGGCGACCGTGCAGATCCGCTCCAAAACCCTGACCAACGACCAGACGACCAAGCTGCGCAACGCCCTGTTCGACGCCTTCAAACCCAAGGGCGCCGACGGGAAGCCCAGCAAGCAGGCCATCAGCGACGCGGCGGTGTCCGAGACCTGGGGCGAGCAGATCACCGACAAGGCGCTGATCGCCCTCGCCGTCTTCCTGGTGCTGGTCGGCGTCTACATCATGGTGCGCTACGAGCGGTACATGGCGATCTCCGCGCTGACGACCATGGTTTTCGACCTGAGCGTCACCGCCGGGGTGTACTCGCTGGTCGGTTTCGAAGTCACGCCGGCCACCGTGATCGGCCTGCTGACGATTCTCGGTTTCTCCCTCTACGACACGGTCATCGTGTTCGACAAGGTCGAGGAGAACACCCACGGCTTCCAACACACCACCCGGCGCACCTTCGCCGAGCAGGCCAACCTGGCGATCAACCAGACGTTCATGCGCTCCATCAACACCAGCCTGATCAGCGTGCTGCCGGTGCTGGCGCTGATGGTCGTGGCGGTGTGGCTGCTGGGCGTCGGCACGCTGAAGGATCTGGCGCTGGTGCAGCTGGTCGGCATCCTGGTCGGCACCTACTCGTCGATCTTCTTCGCCACACCGCTGCTGGTCACCCTGCGCGAACGCACCGAGCTGGTGCGCACCCACACCCGCCGCGTGATGCGGCGGCGCAGCCCCGGCTCGCGCGCGGCGGCCGAGACCGCCACCGACGCCGACGCCGACGCCGACGCGGCCGCGGATGAAGCGACGGAGGCGGCCGAGCCGTCCAAGCCCGCGCCGAGCAAGCCGGCGCCGGGCGCCCGTCCCGTGCGGCCGACCGGGACCCGGCGTCCCACCGGCAAGCGGAACGTCGGCCGGCGGTAGGCCGATGGCCACCGGGTACCGGGGAACTGGGGCCGATCGTGGCGCGCTCATCGGCCGGCGGACCCTGGCCGGCTGGATCGGCGCCGGATTGGCGGTAGTCCTGACGGCGGGCTTCGCGCTGACCGCATGCGCCGGCAGCGCCGCCTCCCAGATCGACTACGTGGTCGACGGCCCACTGTCCACCTACAACACCAACACCGTCGCCGGTGCCGCGTCGGCCGGGGCCCAGGCATTCGCCCGCACGCTCACCGGATTCAGCTATCACGGCCCCGACGGGCAAACCGTCGCCGACCGCGACTTCGGCACCGTGTCGGTGGTCGGCGGGACGCCGCTGGTGCTGGATTACCAGATCGCCGACAACGCGGTCTACTCCGACGGCAAGCCGGTGACCTGCGACGACATCGTTCTCGCCTGGGCGGCCCAGTCCGGCAAGTACCCCGACTTCCACGCCGCCACCCAGGCCGGCTATCTCGACATCGCCAACGTCGAGTGCATGCCCGGGCAGAAGAAGGCCCGGGTTTCCTTCATCCCGGACCGCGGCGTCATCGACTACAACCAGCTGTTCACCGCGACCACGCTGATGCCGTCGCATGTCATCGCCGACCAACTCAACGTCGACGTGACCGCGGCTTTGCTCAGCAACAACGGCCCCCTGGTGCAGCAGATCGCGAAGCTGTGGAACACCATCTGGGACCTCAAACCCGGGATCGACCTGAAGCGTTTCCCGTCGTCGGGGCCGTACAAGATCGAATCCGTGCTGGACGGCGGCGCGGTGGTGCTCGTCGCCAACGACCGGTGGTGGGGACCCAAGGCCATCACCAAGCGGGTGACCGTGTGGTCGCAGGGGCCCGACATCCAGGACCGGGTCAACAGCCGCAACGTCGACGTGGTCGACGTCGCCGCGGGTTCGTCCGGGGCACTGACCACGCCGGACAACTACGAGCGCTCCGACGGGCCATCAGATGGCGTCGAGCAGCTGATCTTCGCTCCGCAGGGACCGCTGGCGGCGGTCAAGGCGCGGCGCGCGGTCGCGCTGTGCACGCCGCGCGATTCACTGGCCAAGGACGCGGGGACACCGATCGCCAACTCGCGCCTGGACCCGGCCACCGATGACGCCGTGTCGGCTGGTGACGGGGCCGCCGAGGCCGACCCGTACAGCAAGGCCGATCCCGTCGCCGCCCGCAACGCCCTCGGCGGTGTGCCGTTGACGGTCCGGATCGGGTATCACGGGCCCAATGCGCGGCTCGCGGTCAACGTCGGGGTCATCACCAAGGCATGCGCCGCGGCGGGAATCACAGTCGCCGGCGTCACCCTGGACGGTTCGGGCCCGCAGGCGCTGCGGGACGGGAAGATCGACGCGTTGCTGGCCAGCACCGGCGGGGCCACCGGCAGCGGGTCGACGGGCTCGTCGGCGCTCGACGCCTACACCCTGCACACCGGCAACGGCAACAACCTGTCCGGGTATACAAACCCGCAGGTCGACAACGCGATCAGCGCACTGGCCGTCTCGGCCGACGCCGCCGAGAAAGCCCGGCTGCTGACCGAAACCGCCCCGGTGCTGTGGGCCGACATGCCGACGTTGCCGCTGTATCGGCAGCAGCGCACGTTGCTCACCTCCAAGAAGATGTACGCGGTGAGCAAGAACCCGACCCGGTGGGGCGCGGGCTGGAACATGGACCGATGGGCCCTCATCCAGTGACCCCGTCCGTCGCCGACGTCATCGAAGCGTTGACCCGTAAGGTGCCCGACTTCCCCAAGCCGGGGATCCAGTTCAAGGACCTCACCCCGGTGTTCGCCGACCGCGCCGGCATGACGGCGGTCGTCGACGCGCTGGCCGAGCTCACCTCCGGCGCCGACCTGGTGGCCGGCATCGACTCCCGCGGGTTCTTGGTGGCGGCGGCCGTCGCCGACCGGCTGCGCACCGGCGTCCTGGCCATCCGCAAGGGCGGGAAACTCCCGCCGCCGGTGCACAGCGAGTCCTACGACCTGGAATACGGCAGCGCGACGCTGGAGGTGCCCGCCGACGGGATCGACCTGCGCGGGCGCGAGGTGGTGATCATCGACGACGTGCTGGCCACCGGCGGCACCCTGGCCGCGGCGGCCCGGCTGCTTGACCGCACCGGAGCCCGGGTCACCGCGGCGGCGGTGGTGGTGGAGCTCGCCGGCCTGCGCGGCCGGGAAGCCGTCGCTCCGCTGCCGGTACACAGCCTGAGCCGCGCCTAGCCTGGCCGATCACGCGATATCCTCGAGGGCGGAGGTGACTAACGTGGCGGACGATCAGAGCACCGCGCAGGCGCTCAAGACGCCTGCCGAGCCGCCGGTTGCCGAGCAGCCCGCTGCGCCGGCCGCCGAGCCCGCGGAGCCACCCACCGAATCGCTGAAAACGTCCAGCAGCGCGTCGCGGCGGGTCCGGGCCAGGCTGGCCCGCCGGATGACCGCCCAGCGCAGCACGCTCAACCCGGTGTTGGAACCGCTGGTGGCGGTGCACCGGGAGATCTACCCGAAGGCGAACGTGTCGCTGCTGCAGCGGGCCTTCGAGGTCGCCGACCAGCGGCACGCCACCCAGTTACGCCATTCCGGTGACCCCTACATCACCCACCCACTGGCCGTCGCCACGATTCTGGCCGAATTGGGCATGGACACCACCACTTTGGTGGCCGCGCTGCTGCACGACACCGTCGAGGACACCGGGTACACGCTCGAGCAGCTCTCCGAGGAGTTCGGGGAAGAGGTCGGCCACCTCGTCGACGGGGTGACCAAGCTGGACCGGGTGGTGCTGGGCAGCGCCGCCGAGGGCGAGACCATCCGCAAGATGATCACCGCGATGGCCCGCGACCCCCGGGTGCTGGTGATCAAGGTCGCCGACCGGCTGCACAACATGCGCACCATGCGGTTCCTGCCGCCGGAGAAGCAGGCCCGCAAGGCCCGCGAGACGCTGGAAGTCATTGCGCCCCTTGCGCATCGGTTGGGTATGGCCAGCGTCAAGTGGGAACTGGAAGACCTGTCGTTCGCGATCCTGCATCCCAAGAAGTACGAGGAGATCGTGCGGCTGGTCGCCGGGCGTGCGCCCTCGCGGGACACCTACCTGGCCAAGGTCCGGGCCGAGATCGTCAACACCCTGAACGCGTCCAAGATCAAGGCGACGGTGGAGGGCCGGCCCAAACACTACTGGTCGATCTACCAGAAGATGATCGTCAAGGGCCGAGACTTCGACGACATCCACGACCTGGTCGGCATCCGCATCCTGTGCGACGAGATCCGGGACTGCTATGCCGCTGTCGGCGTGGTGCATTCGCTGTGGCAGCCGATGGCGGGACGGTTCAAGGATTACATCGCCCAGCCGCGCTACGGCGTTTACCAGTCGCTGCATACCACCGTGGTAGGGCCGGAAGGCAAGCCGCTGGAGGTGCAGATCCGCACCCGCGACATGCACCGCACCGCCGAATACGGCATTGCCGCGCACTGGCGTTACAAGGAAGCCAAGGGGCGCAACGGCGTTCCGCATCCGCACGCCGCCGCCGAGATCGACGACATGGCCTGGATGCGCCAGCTGCTCGACTGGCAGCGGGAGGCCGCGGACCCGGGTGAGTTCCTCGAGTCCCTGCGCTATGACCTTGCGGTGCAAGAGATCTTCGTGTTCACCCCCAAGGGCGATGTGATCACCCTGCCCAACGGTTCCACGCCGGTGGACTTCGCCTACGCGGTGCACACCGAGGTCGGCCACCGCTGCATCGGCGCCCGCGTCAACGGCCGGCTGGTGGCGCTGGAACGCAAACTGGAAAACGGGGAAGTCGTCGAGGTTTTCACGTCCAAGGCGGCCAACGCCGGGCCGTCGCGGGACTGGCAGCAGTTCGTGGTCTCACCGCGCGCCAAGGCCAAAATCCGGCAGTGGTTCGCCAAGGAGCGCCGCGAGGAGGCGCTCGAATCCGGTAAGGATGCCATGGCCCGCGAGGTGCGCCGCGGCGGACTTCCGTTGCAGCGCTTGGTCAACGGCGAAACGCTGGCGGCGGTGGCTCGCGAGCTGCACTACACCGACGTGTCGGCGCTCTACACGGCGATCGGCGAGGGGCATGTGTCGGCCCGGCACGTCGTGCAGCGACTGCTCGCCGAAATCGGTGGCATCGATCAGGCCGAAGAGGACCTCGCCGAACGGTCCACGCCGACAACGATGTTGCGCCGTCCACGCAGCAGCGACGACGTCGGCGTCTCGGTCCCTGGTGCCCCGGGTGTGCTGACCAAGCTGGCGAAATGCTGTACCCCGGTGCCCGGCGACCAGATCATGGGTTTCGTCACCCGCGGCGGCGGGGTGAGCGTGCACCGCACCGACTGCACCAACGCGGCCTCGCTACAGCAACAGTCAGAGCGCATCATCGAAGTCCATTGGGCGCCGTCTCCGTCGTCGGTGTTCCTGGTGGCCATCCAGGTCGAGGCGCTCGACCGGCACCGGCTGCTGTCTGACGTCACACGGGTACTGGCGGACGAGAAGGTCAACATCCTGTCCGCATCGGTCACCACGTCTGGCGACCGAGTTGCCATCAGCCGCTTCACCTTTGAGATGGGCGACCCTAAACATCTCGGCCACCTGCTCAACGTGGTGCGCAACGTCGAAGGCGTCTACGACGTCTACCGCGTTACGTCCGCGGCGTGAGCCGGCCGGGTCCTAGCTCAGTCGCACCGAGGTGATCTTCACCGGGTTGGTGGGCGCACCGCTCTGCCGGTCGCCGGCGACGCCGGCCCGGGCGATCTTGTCCAGGGTCGCCAGGCCGGTCTGGTCGATGGTGCCCAGCACCGTGCTCTGCGGCTCCATCTCGGAATCTCGGTAGATCAAGGTGAATTGGCTGCCATTGGTGTTGGGTCCCTCGGTGGCCATCACAATGGTTCCGCGCGGATACACCACCGTCGCGCGCAGCGCGGGGTCGTCGGGCTTGTATTGGTCCGCGGGGTACTCGTCGGCGAATTCGTAACCGGGACCGCCCGATCCGTCCACATCGGGGCCGCCACACAGCAGCGACCCGCCGTCTTGCGAGCTGATCAACCGGGCGCACTGGGTGTTGTCGAAGAACTGCTGTCTGACCAGGCTGACGAAGCTGTTCACCGTGCACGGCGACTCCGAATTGGCGAGCTGGATGGCGATGTCACCGAAGTTGGTGGAGATGACGGCACCGATCCGGGGTGGACTGGTGGACACCCGGCCCGACTGCGGTGGGTTCACCGGCCGGCCCCCCGGATCGGGCACCGAGTGATATTGGCAGTTGGCGCCCAGATCGGGCGGAGGTGCGAACACCGGCAACGGCGGCGCCGTAGCCGACGCCGGGCCGCTGGACCCGGGCCGGCCGGGCACCCGCGCCCGGGCCTGGGTGGAGGCTGTCGCGCTGTCGGCCGAACCGTGGCTCTGCGTCACCAACGCGATGACCAGGACCGCCACCGCGGCCAGCGCCAGCGCCGACGCGCCGGCGACGCCGACCATCGCACGCCGCGACCGCGTCGGGCGGCCATCATGCCGCGGCGCATCGGATTTGCTGTCCGATGGGGGAGCCCCGGGTCCCGGCGGCGAGGCACCCGACGGTCCCGCCAGGCTGGGCGTCGTCGCCATGCCACCGCCGACCAACACCGCTCTTGCGGCCTCAGCGAGCTCAATTGCAGTCTGGTACCGCTGTTCGGGGTCCTTGGCCATGCCCCGGGCGACCACGGCGTCGAAGCCCGACGGCACACCGGGTGCGGCTACCGATGGTCGCGGCGGCGGCGCGTTCAGGTGCGCGTTGAGCTGCTCTTCGAGGCTCTCTCCGGCGTAGGGTCGCTTGCCGGTCAAGCACTCGTGCAAAACACAGGCCAGCGAGTAGACGTCGGCACGGTGATCCGTTTTGCCTTTGAAGCGCTCGGGCGCCATGTACGCGACGGTGCCCATCGTGGCACCGGTCTGCGTGAGATGGGTGTCGGCCTCCGTTCGGGCAAGGCCGAAGTCGATCAGGTAGACGAAATTGTGTGCGGTGGTGATCAAGATGTTCATCGGTTTGATGTCGCGGTGGATCAACCCCGCCTGGCGGGCGCTGTCCAGCGCCGCCGCCACCTGCTCGATCACCGCGACGGTTTGTTCGGGGCTGAGCCGGTCACCGTTTTCGCTGATGTACTGGGACAAGTGGCGGCCCTCGATGAGCCGCATGTCGACGTAGAGCCGACCGTCGAGCTCGCCATAGCTATGGATGGGCACCACGTGCGGGTCATTGAGATTCGCCGCTATGCGCGCCTCCCGGCGGAAACGCTGCTGAAAGTCCTGATCCTCAGCCAGATGCGGCGGAAGCACCTTCAGAGCTACGACCCGGTCGGTGGTTGAGTCGTAGGCGCGGTACACGCGTCCCATCCCGCCGCGCCCCAACAAATCCAATATTCGGTAATGGCCGAATGAGTCTGGATCCAGATTCACCCAACGACCATAAGCTCTGGGCGGTGCACGCCGGGCGAATCCCGCCGATCAGGAGGGAGTTTGGTGGTGACCCGCTTCGCCCGGCTACGCCGCGCTCGCGATCGCCACTAATTCCGATGGTGGCGACCCGCTTCGCCCGGCTACGCCGCGCTTGCGATCGCCACTAATTCCGATGGTGGCGACCCGCTTCGCCCGGCTACGCCGCGCTTGCGATCGCCACTAGTCGAGCGCCACCGAGGTGATGGTCACGTCGGTGGCGGGTGCACCGTCCTCGCCGCCGCCGGCGACGCCGGCCTTGGCGATCTTGTCCAGGGTGGCCAGCCCGTCGGGCTGGATGGTGCCGAACACGGTGTACTGCGGCGGCAGCTGGGAGTCCTTGTAGACCAAGAAGAATTGGCTGCCGTTCGTGCCGGGCCCGGCGTTGGCCATGGCCAGGGTGCCGCGCGGGTAGACGACGGGCTCCTGCGCCTTGGGGTCATTCGGCGGAAACTGGTCGGTCGGGTACTCGTTGGCGAACTGGTAGCCCGGACCGCCCGTGCCGTCGCCCTTAGGGTCGCCGCACTGCAGCACACCCAGGCCCGGCGAGGTGGTCAGCCGATGGCACTTGGTGTTGTCGAAGTATTTCTGGCCGACCAGGCTCGCGAAACTATTGACTGTGCACGGTGATTCGTTGTTCGCCAGCATCAGGCCGATGTGCCCCTGGTTGGTCACCATGCTGACGCTCACCTGCGCCGGATCGGTCGGCACCTTGCCGCTCCGCGGCGGCTTGACCTGCTTGGCCGCCGGCTCGGCTGAGGCCGGGTACTGACAGTTGGCGCCCAGGTCGGCCGACGGCTTGAAGGGCGGCAGCGGCGCGGCGGACGGCGTCGGTCCGGCGGGCGTCGTCGACTCCGGCGCGCTGCTGGTGGTCGTCGACGCCGCGGTGTTGCTCTTGTGGTCGTCGTGCTTGGTGTTGACCAGCGTGATCACCACCGCCGCGATCACGGCCACGGCCACGATCGAGCCGGCCGCGATCAGCACGATCCGGCGCGTCTTGGCTTGCTTCGCACGCCGCTCCAGCTGGCGTTCGAGCTTGCGTTTGGCGTTGGCGCGTCGCTGTTCGTTGGTCGGCACGGCCGATATGCCTCCATGATCCTTACGGGTGAGGTGCCAGCTCAGGCTAATGTGGGCGCCGCGACTGGTGTCAAGTGGGGCCCGTGGGAAACTGGGAACCGTGTTGATCACCGGATTCCCCGCCGGCATGTTGCAGTGCAACTGCTACGTGCTGGCCGAGCGGCCAGGAACGGATGCCGTCATCGTGGATCCGGGGCAGCGGGCGATGGGCCCGCTGCGAACCATCCTGGACAAGAACCGGCTGACGCCGGCCGCGGTGCTGCTGACCCACGGGCACATCGACCACATGTGGTCGGCGCAGAAGGTGTCCGACACCTTCGGTTGTCCGACCTACATCCATCCCGAGGACAGGTTCATGCTCACAGACCCGATCTACGGCCTGGGCCCGCGCCTGGCGCAGATGGTGGCGGGCGCCTTCTGGCGGGAGCCCAAGCAGGTCGTTGAGCTGGACCGCGACGGCGACAAGCTGGACTTGGGCAGCGTGACCGTCAACGTCGACCACACGCCCGGGCACACCCGCGGATCAGTGGTATTCCGGGTCGCCGGGGACGAGGACGTCGTGTTCACCGGTGACACGCTCTTCGAACGCGCGGTGGGCCGCACCGACCTGTTCGGCGGCAGCGGCCGCGACCTGCTGATGTCGATCGTCAATAAGCTTCTGGTGCTCGACGACAAGACCGTCGTGCTGCCGGGGCATGGCAACTCCACCACCATCGGCGCCGAGCGGCGCCTCAACCCGTTCCTCGAAGGCCTGTAGCCCGTGCCTGACGTCTCAGCGTTCGCCGCGCCGAAAGGCGTGCCCGACTACGTCCCGCCGGATTCGGCGCAGTTCGTCGCGGTGCGCGACGGCCTGCTCGGCGCCGCCCGCCGGGCCGGCTACGGCGATATCGAGCTGCCCATCTTCGAAGACACCGCCCTGTTCGCCCGCGGCGTCGGTGAATCCACCGACGTGGTGTCCAAAGAGATGTACACGTTCGCCGACCGTGGCGATCGTTCGGTGACGCTGCGGCCGGAGGGCACTGCCGGCGTGGTGCGCGCGGTCATCGAACACGGGCTGGACCGCGGCGCACTGCCGGTCAAACTCTGTTACGCGGGGCCGTTTTTCCGTTATGAACGTCCGCAGGCCGGGCGCTATCGCCAGTTGCAGCAGGTCGGGGTGGAGGCGATCGGCGTCGACGACCCGGCTCTGGACGCGGAAGTGATCGCGATCGCCGACGCCGGCTTCCGCTCGCTCGGGCTCGACGGATTCCGCCTGGAGATCACCTCGCTGGGCGATGACAGTTGCCGCCCGCAATATCGGGAACTGTTGCAGGACTTCCTTTTTGGGCTGGACCTGGATGAGGAGACGCGACGGCGGGCACAGATCAATCCGCTGCGGGTGCTCGACGACAAGCGGCCAGAGGTGCGTGCCATGACGGCCGAGGCGCCGGTGCTGCTCGATCACCTGTCCGATGCGGCCAAGCAGCATTTCGACACCGTGCTGGCGCACCTGGACGCGATGGGAGTGCCCTTCGTGATCAATCCCCGGATGGTGCGCGGTCTGGACTACTACACCAAGACCACCTTCGAGTTCGTCCACGACGGTCTGGGCGCACAGTCCGGCATCGGCGGTGGCGGTCGCTACGACGGCCTGATGCGCCAGCTCGGCGGACAAGACCTGTCCGGCATCGGGTTTGGCCTCGGCGTGGACCGTACCCTGCTGGCGCTGCGCGCCGAGGGCAAGAGCGTGGGGGAGACCGCGCGTTGCGACGTGTTCGGCGTGCCGCTGAGCGAGCAGGCCAAGTTGCGGCTGGCGGTGCTGGCCGCAGAGTTGCGCGCCGGCGGTGTGCGCGTCGACATGGCCTACGGCGACCGCGGACTCAAGGGCTCGATGCGCGCCGCCGATCGCTCCGGTGCCAGGATCGCGCTGGTCATCGGCGACCGCGACATCGAGTCGGGCAGCGTCGGGGTCAAGGATCTCGGCACCGGGGAGCAGGTTCCCGTCGCCTTGGATTCCGTTGTCGCCGAGGTGCTCGGGCGGCTCGGCCGCTGAGGTTGAGTGTCATAGCCGCGTGGCATAATCGAACGCGTGTTCGAGGATGTGCGGGCTCGGTTCACCGAGCAGTTTGAGCGTTGCTATCCGTCGGTGACGCCGGTGTCGAGGGGCCTGCTGGGGCGGATCGGTGTCGCCGCGCGGGCCGAGAATCGGGCCGCGGCTGCGCAGTTGGTGGCCATCGGCGAGTTGTTTTCGTACCGGTTGTCACGGTGTTCGGAGACCGAGCAGTGGGCGGTGGATACCGAGGCGGCGGTCAGTGCGGAGGTGGCCGCCGAGTTGCGCATCGGTCAGGGACTGGCGGCAAGTCGGGTGCGTTATGCCCGCGCGATGCGCGAGCGGCTGCCGCAGGTCGGTGCGGTGTTTGCCGCCGGCGATATCGACTACCGGATGTTTCAAACGATGGTGTTCCGCACCGATTTGATCACCGACCCTGAGGTGTTGGGTGCTGTGGATGGCGTGCTGGCCGCGCACGTGACCAGGTGGCCGTCGCTGAGTCAGGGACGGCTGGCCGCGCAGGTGGACAAGGTGGTGGCGCGGGCCGACGCGGACGCGGTACGGCGCCGCAAGCAGCGGGTGGCCGATCGCGAGATCTGGATGGCCGATGCCGGCGATGGCCTGTGGCATCTGGAAGGCAGCCTGTTGAGCCCGGATGCGCATGCGCTGGATCAGCGGTTGAATGCGTTGGCGGCCACGGTGTGTGAGCATGATCCGCGCAGCCGGGAGCAGCGCCGCGCCGATGCGTTGGGCGCGTTGGCCGCCGGTGCGGATCGGTTGGGGTGCCGGTGCGGACGATCGGATTGCGCGGCGGGGAAACGGCGCGCCGCCGGCCCGGTGGTGGTTCATGTGATCGCCGAGCAGTCCACGCTGGGCGGCGGCCAGGCGCCGGGCGTCGAGATGGGTGCTGGCGGGCTGATCCCGCCGGAGCTGCTCGCCGAAGTGGCCGCCTCGGCCAAGCTGGTGCCGCTGGTCCATCCCGGTGATGCGCCGCCGGAGCCCGGTTACCTGCCGTCCAAGGCGCTGGCCGATTTCGTGCGCTGCCGGGATCTGACGTGTCGTTGGCCGGGCTGCGACCGCCCGGCCACCGACTGCGACCTCGACCACACGATCCCGTATGCCGACGGCGGCCCCACGCACGCGTCCAACCTGAAGTGTCTTTGCCGCACACATCATTTGGTGAAGACATTTTGGGGATGGCGCGATACCCAATTGCGCGACGGCACGTTGATCCTGACCTCACCGACTGGGCAAATCTACGTCACCATTCCGGGCAGCGCACTGCTGTTCCCCAATTTATGCGTCCCCACTGGGGCGTGCCCCACGCCGACGGCCAGTAGCGTGGAGCGATGCGCCGACCGGGCGGCAATGATGCCCCGACGCCGGCGTACGCGGGCGCAAGACCGTGCCGCTCGCGTCGCCGTCGAACGCCGCCGCAATCGAATGGCACGCAACGTCGAAAAGCCTTCGTATGCTTGGGATTACGCCTCAACCCAGGGCGTCGGAGATGGTGAGCCGCCGCCGTTCTAGCACGTCATTTTTTGCTGGGAATGATGATGACGACGATCAATGTCAGGATAGAGAAGAACAGCCCGAGAATTCCCCAGCCCAGTGGATTGCGGCCCTTCATCATGGCGATGATTCCGCAGACTATTGCGGCGATAATGCTGCCGATGGCGACGAAAATTCCTTTGATGCCACGGAGGATAAAGCCGGCCGCGACGGGGTCCGAACTCGCCAGAATCACCTGGTGCAACATGACAGGTCCTTTCGTGAGGGGCCCCGAGGTAATACCCGAACAAATGTCGCGTGAAACCGCACTCCCGAATTACTCGCTCACCCGAAAATCGCGTTATTGCTGAGGGATTTCGACGATCGGCTACGACGTCAGCAGCGGGTTGTGTGGGTAGGGGACATGGTCGGTTTCGCTCACGGAGTGCAGGGTGGTCGTGATCACCTGCTGCGGGATGAATTTCACACGACGTCCGGTGTGGGCGTCGTCGCCGACGGCGGGAACGCCCCAAAGCACGGACGCGGTGCCGGACAGCTGAAGCACTGTGCTGCTGGGGAAGTCGACGAACAACAGGGCCGCGGCGGGGTCCACGGCAAGGTTGCCGAAGCTGTTGAACATGTTGTTGCCCGGGTAATCCGGCCACCACAGGTAGTCGTGTGCTATCCGGACGAAACCCGCTGGGCCCCCGCGATGGGAGGCGTCGTTTCCATAGTCGGGGTGTGTGGTGCCCAGAAAGAAGGTGTCCGCGGCGCGCACCAGGGCGTTGTCTTCCGGCCGTAATGCCTCCCCGCTGAACAGCCGTGACCGGCTGGTGTCGGGCGGCGGTGACCCGATGTGGAGTCGGCGTTGCTGAATGTATTGCGGGCAGTTGCCATAGGCCTGCTCGACATCGACCATCAGGCCGCCGGCGCCGACCGACGCGAGGAAGCCGTTGACGCGCACGCGGCGCCGCGTACCGAAGTCGATGGCGATCAAACCGACCGGCTGCCCGTCAGGCAGTCCGGATAGCGGATCGGCGTCGGGCAGTGTCGTGTCGATCCACAATGTGTTCGACGACGCGGGCCGCAGCAAGCCGGGCGCCCCGAGCAGCGGCGAAGTCCACAGACGTCCGGTCCGGTCGCGTGCGGTCAACGCCGCGAACGTCGTCTCGGCGAGGAACGCGGCCACGCCGGAGCGCAACTCGCCGCGGGAGACCATCGGCGCCAGCCGCGCGGCCTGCAGCTGCACACCGGCCCGTCGTTGAACAGCCAGCTCACCGCCGTGGAATCCCGTGCCGGCTGACCGCGCCGCAGTGTTCGCCATCGTGGTTTCCTTCCTGCCACCGCTTCTTAGGGTTAGAACCGAGGGCACCGGTGCCGATATTTCAACGCGGCCGCACTTGACTCGCTGTCGAACTAATGTTCGAATAGGCACGTGCGGTGGGCAAATCAGGCTGTCGCGGTCAACGGGAAGCCGGTCGAGGACGGGGCGCTGCCGGGGCTGCAGCGCATCGGCTTCGTGCGCAGCGTGCGCTCGCCCCAGTTCGACGGGATCACCTTCCACGAGGTGGTGTGCAAGTCGGCGCTGAACAAGGTGCCCAACGCGGCGGCGCTGCCCTTCCGCTACACCGTCAACGGCTACCGCGGCTGCTCGCACGCCTGCCGGTACTGTTTCGCCCGGCCCACCCACGAATACCTGGAGTTGGACTGCGGCAACGACTTTGACACTCAGGTCGTCGTCAAGACCAACGTCGTCGAGGTGCTGCGGCGCGAGCTGCGGCGGCCGTCCTGGCAGCGCGAGACCGTCGCACTGGGCACCAACACCGATCCTTACCAGCGGGCCGAGGGGCGCTACGCGCTGATGCCGGGCATCATCGGCGCGCTGGCCGAATCGGGCACACCGCTGTCGATCCTGACCAAGGGCACGCTGTTGTGCCGCGACCTGCCACTGATCGCGGACGCCGCGGCGCAGGTTCCGGTTTCGGTCGCGGTGTCGCTGGCCATCGGCGATCCGGAACTACACAAGGACGTCGAGCCCGGCACGCCGACACCGCAGGCCCGGCTGGGCCTGATCAGCGCGATCCGCGCCGCCGGGTTGAACTGTCATGTGATGGTGGCGCCGGTGCTGCCACATCTCACCGACTCCGTCGAACATCTCGACGGGCTGCTCGGCCAGATCGCGGCGGCCGGTGCCGGCAGCGTCACGGTTTTCGGCCTGCACCTGCGGAGCTCGACGCGGGGATGGTTCATGGCGTGGCTGGCGCGCTCGCATCCCGAGTTGGTCGACCGCTATCGCGAATTGTACCGGTGCGGCGCATATTTGCCGCAGGGTTATCGCAACATGTTGCGGGAGCGGGCCGCGCCGCTGATCGCCAAGCATCGACTGGCCGGCGACCACCGCCCGTTCTCGCAAGCTGTGTCGGCCGCGCCGGCGCCGGAACCCGTTCAGGCAACGCTTTTTTGAGCTAGCCGGCCCGGTCACCGCGCGGCTTGGTGAGCGTGAATTCGTCGATCACGGCGACCTCGCCGAACGGGCCGCGCAGCGCGTAGTGCGTAGCCTTGATCGAGGTGTTACCGCCGGGCCGGCCCGGATCGACGTCGAAAGCCGCGAAGCCGTACGGGTTCTCGCGGTCGCGAAAGGCCGACCACGGCGCGTCCTCCAAAACGTAGACCGGGGCCTTGCGGCCCAGCCCGGGATCGAATGCGCCCACTCCGGTCAGCACCCGGCACCGGGGCTCGGGGAAGAACATCGCGTTGCTCGGCGCCGAGGTGCCGCCGCCCCCGATGACCAGGTGCACCGTGCCGCGCGTGGCGTCGATGACATCGGTTCGGGTGTCGACCGGTACCGGCGTGCGGGTGTCGGTGCCCAGCGTGCCGCGCAACGGATGTGAGCGTTCGTAATGGTGTTCGTGACCGCACACCACGAGATCGACCTGGTACTGGTCGAACAGCGGCAGCCACTCCTCGCGGATGCCCAGGTCGGCGCCGTTGGTCTTGTCGGCGGTGGAGATCGCCGTCTGATGCATGCACACCACGATCCAGTCGATGTCCGGGTCACGCCGGGCGGCGGCGAGTTCGTCTGCCAGCCAGCGCTTTTGCTCTCCGCCGGAGTAGCCGTGCACGTAGAAGCTGCCGCCGTCCTGAAAGGCGACGTCGTCGTTGCTCAGGCTGATTACCCGCACCGAGCCGGCGGTGAACGAGTACCACATGCCGAGGGTCTCGGGGCTCGATCCGGACTCGGGCACCGCGAAGTAGGCCTGATAGGCCCCGTAACCGATTGGCCCGTTGCCCAATTCGTTTTCATGATTGCCGGCCGCCGGCATCCAGGGCCGGTATCGCGCCGAGCGGGTGTTGTTCTCGAACCAGTTCGACCAGGTCCGCACCCGGTCCCGGGCCAGGTTGGCGTAGCACAGGTCGCCGTTGACCAGATTGAACAGCGGGCCCATCCGTTCGATCGCCATGGTGGTGTCGGCTGCGGCCGGCGAGCCGATGTTGTCGGTGGCGTAGCGGCCGTCGGGCATCTTGGCCAGCGCCGGTGTGGATTGGTCACCGAAGCTGGTGAACAGCAGGCGTTTCCGGCCTTTCGGCGCCGTGCGCACGGTGCCCTGCTCCGGTTGCGCGCCGTCGTGCACCGCGGCGTACACGTAATCGGTGTCCGGGGTGAGATTGGTCAGCCGGGCGTGGTTGACCCGAACTTCTGTGTTGGACTTGGCGTCTCGGTAGGTACGCGTCTCCGCGGCCACTGTGCGACCGAAGCCGGATGCCGGCGTCCCGAGCGAAACGCGCGGATTGCGGACCGCGTCGGTGGTATGCCAGGACACCACCACTTCGGTGCCGGCGTCCTTCCCGAACTGCAGATGCAGCCCACCCACCGGCGGTGCGCCGTGGCGATCGGGCTGCAGCCAGGGCATCGGGCCGCGCGGGCGTGACCACAGCAGCACGGCACCGCCCCCGATCCCCGCCCCCAGAGCGGCCGACGCCCCGGTCGTCAGCAACCGGCGGCGGGTCACCGCCGCTTCGGCGCTATCGGCCCGGTCGGGGGCCGGATGCGGGTCATCGCTCATGCTTGCTTCATACCCGAGCCGGGCGACCGCGGGCACAGCTGCCGGTAAACAGCGAACCCGCGTTAACGAATCCGGTAGCGTTTTCGATATGACAGACGTGCAGAAGACAGCGAGCGCGATCTCAGCGGTCATCCTGGCAACGGCCGCGGGGGCGGTGCTCACGCCGGCTACGGCGCATGCGGATGGCCACCAGGTGACCTACACCGTGAGCAGCCCGAACAATGTGACCGCCAACGTCTCGTACGTGAACGCCGACCCGCCCAGCCAGGCCGCTTACGCCGCGGACCCGTCGAAGTTCTCGACCAGCGTGCAAGCCCCCCTCAGCGGCGGAACGCCGGTCACCTACACCGCCACCCTGGCGAACCCGAACCAGTATGCGAGCATCACCGCCAGCGGCATGCTGCACTGGCCGGATTCGGGCAATGGCCCGGCCCAATTCCACTGCGAGATCGCCGTGGACGGCCAGGTGGTCGCGCACGCGGACGCCACCACCACCGTTACCTGCCGACCCAGCTAATCAGCCGGCAAACACGTACATCCACGCGGTCGCGCCGGCACCTCGACTAAAACGGGCTAACCCAGATCGGGCGCTGCGAACGTGTCACACGCTTTCACATCACCGGTCTGGTACCCCACGGTGAACCAATGCTGGCGCTGCTCGGACGATCCGTGCGTCCAGGACTCGGGGTTGACCCGCCCGGTGGATTGCTTCTGGATGCGGTCATCGCCCACCGACGCCGCGGCCGAGAGGGCGTCCGCAATGTCCTTGTCGCTCAACGGTTCCAGGTAGGGCACGCCGGTGCTCTCCTGCTTGACCGTGGAGGCGTAGTGCGCCCAGATCCCGGCGTAGCAGTCGGCCTGTAGCTCGGTGCGCACGCCGTTGCCGCCGGCGCCCTGCGCGCCCTGCTGCGAGCGGCCCAGCAGACCCTGCAGCTGCTGTACGTGGTGGCCGTATTCGTGGGCCACCACATACTCCTGGGCGAACGGCCCACCGCTGGAACCGAATCGGTCGACCAGTTCCTTGAAGAAGCCGGTGTCGAAGTACGCCGTCTGGTCGACCGGGCAGTAGAACGGCCCGACCGCGGTGGTGGCCGCCCCGCAGCCGGTGTCCACCTGCCCGGTGAACAGCCGGACGTGGGGGCGAGTGTAACCGGGCAGCAGTTGGTGCCACACCGCGTCCACGGAGTTGCCGGTGGCGATCACGCGGCATTGGACGTACTTGTTGGCGTCGGCGCCGGTCTTGCACTGGCTCAGGTCGAAGCCCGGCGCCGAGTAGCCGCCGGTGTTCGCCTGCTGGGAGTTCATCACGCGGCCAGGGTCGACGCCCAAAAACAGCGCCCCGATGAGAATCAGCAGCCCCAGGCCGCCGCCCCCGACGGCCATCCCCATCCCACCCCCGCCGGACGACGACGCGGTGCTGGTGTCGATCTGCATGCCCTCGTTGAAGGTCATGACGCTCTCCTAACGGTGAAGCTGGTGTCGACGCGTTCGCGGGGGAACATGACAACAACTTAGCCGGGGCCGTCGCTGGCCGCGGCCAGTAAGGGCACTATGACGTCGCTGATCGGGGTGGCCAGGCCGTGGGCCCGGCCTTTGCGAATGATCACGCCGTTGCGGTTGTCCCACTCCATCCGCCGGTGCTGTTCGGCGTCGGTCAGGATCGATGTGCCCATGTCTTCGGCGACGTTGCGGAACATGTCCACCAATTCGTCGACCACGCCGTCGGCCAACCGGGCGCCCTCGGCCCGCGCGACGGCCAGACACTCGGCGACATAGCGGCGCGACAGCGCGGCGACGTCGTCGCGGCGGAACATCCCGGACCGCCTGCGCGCCAGTGCCATGAACCCGGCCAGCGCGTTGGTGAGTAGCTTGTGCCAGGCCGCGGTGATGATGTCGGGGTCGCAATCCACCCGGCAGCCGGCGCCGCGCAGCAGTTCGGCGACGGTCTCCCCGGACGGCCCGCTGGGCAGGACCAGGGCCGCCTCGGTGCGCAACCGCACCCAGCCCTCGGGCTGGGCCTGGGCCGAGTACCACACGATCGCGGGGAGGACGGGGGACAGCGGGCAGAGCGGTCGCACCTGCTCGACCTGCTCCACGCCGTTTTGCAGCACCACGACGATGGTGTGGGCGTCGCACAGCCGGGCCAGCCAGCCGGCCGCCGCCTCGTTCTGGGTGGCCTTGACGGCCAGCAGCACCACGTCCACCGGCCCGGTCACCTCGGCGGGATCGGTGTGCACCGGCCCCGGGACGACGATCGGGTCGGCCCCGTCGGGCCGCAGTTCGATGGTGTCCCGCGGGGTACGCCCGCACACCATGACCGAATGGCCCGCCCGGTACAGCAGCGCGGCGGCCGTCGTGCCGACGGCGCCGGGACCGACCAGGGCGATGTTGGTAGCAGCGTCTGTGACGATGCCATCGAAATTACCTGCTTTAGACTGGGCACTCGTTCAAGCCGGGTGAGTAGGAGTCTTTTGTGCTGCGCAGTCATGCCGCGGGTTCGCTGAGGAGTGGCGACGCCGGGCAGCAGGTGACGCTGGCGGGCTGGGTGGCCCGTCGCCGCGACCACGGCGGTGTCATCTTCATCGACCTGCGCGACGCCTCCGGGATCGCCCAGGTCGTGTTCCGCGAAGGCCTCGAAGAGGGGCAGGTACTGGCCCAGGCGCACCGGCTGCGCGCCGAGTTCTGTGTCGCGGTGACCGGTGTGGTCGAGATTAGGCCCGAGGGCAACGCCAACCGCGAGATCGCCACCGGTGACATCGAGGTCAACGCCACCTCGCTGACGGTGCTGGGGGAGAGCGCCCCGCTGCCGTTCCAGCTCGACGAGCCCGCCGGGGAGGAAACCCGGCTGAAATACCGATACCTGGATCTGCGCCGCGACCGTCCCGGGGCGGCAATTCGTTTGCGCTCCAAGGTAAATGCCGCCGCGCGGTCGGTGCTGGCGCGGCACGACTTCGTCGAGATCGAGACGCCGACGATGACGCGCTCGACACCGGAAGGCGCGCGCGACTTTCTGGTGCCGGCCCGGCTGCAGCCCGGCTCGTTCTACGCGTTGCCGCAGAGTCCGCAGCTGTTCAAGCAGTTGCTGATGGTGGCCGGCATGGAGCGCTACTACCAGATCGCCCGCTGCTACCGCGACGAGGATTTCCGCGCCGACCGCCAGCCGGAATTCACCCAACTCGACTTGGAGATGAGCTTCGTCGAGGCCGAGGACATCATCGCCATTTCGGAGGAGGTGCTGTCCGCGCTGTGGGCGTTGATCGGCTATCAGATCCCGACGCCCATCCCGCGGATCAGCTACGCCGACGCGATGCGGCGATTCGGCTCCGACAAGCCCGACATGCGCTTCGGACTCGAGCTCGTCGACTGTACGGAGTTCTTCAAAGACACCACATTTCGCGTCTTCCAGGCGCCGTACGTCGGCGCCGTGGTGATGCCGGGCGGGGCCTCGCAGCCGCGCCGCACGCTGGACGGCTGGCAGGAGTGGGCCAAGCAGCGCGGCCACCGCGGGCTGGCCTATGTGCTGATCGCCGAGGACGGCACGCTGGGCGGTCCGGTCGCCAAGAACCTGTCCGACGCCGAGCGCGCCGGCCTTGCCGCGCACGTCGGGGCCAAGCCCGGCGACTGCGTCTTCTTCTCGGCGGGTCCGGCCAAGCCGTCCCGGGCGCTGCTGGGCGCCGCCCGCGGTGAGATCGCCCACCGGCTCAACATGATCGACCCCGACGCCTGGGCGTTCGTCTGGGTGGTGGACCCGCCGCTGTTCGAGCCCGCCGACGACGCGACCGCCGCCGGCGACGTCGCCGTCGGGTCGGGGGCGTGGACCGCCGTGCACCACGCGTTCACCTCGCCCAAGCCCGGCCACGAGGACGCCATCGAGACCGATACCGGCAACGTGCTCGCCGATGCCTACGACATCGTCTGCAACGGCAACGAGATCGGCGGCGGCTCGATCCGTATCCACCGCCGCGACGTTCAGGAGCGGGTGTTCGCGGTGATGGGCCTGGACCATGCCGAGGCCCAGGAGAAATTCGGATTCCTGTTGGAGGCGTTCACCTTTGGCGCGCCGCCGCACGGCGGGATCGCGTTCGGCTGGGACCGGATCAACGCGCTGCTGTCCAGGTTCGACTCCATCCGTGAGGTGATCGCCTTCCCGAAGACCGGCGGCGGGGTCGACCCGCTCACCGACGCGCCGGCGCCGATCACCGCACAGCAGCGCAAGGAGTCCGGAATAGACGCCAAACCCAAGCGGGTTGACGAGGCATGACTCAACAAACTCCGGACCCCGCATTCATCAACGACTTCAACGAGAAGATCATCGCGGAGTTCCGCGCCAACGACGGCAAGGTCGGCGGCCAGTTCGCCGACGCCAACCTGTTGCTGCTCCACACGACCGGCGCCAAGTCCGGTCAACCCCGCACATCGCCGCTGGCCTACTTCCACATCGACGACAGACTCATCATCATCGGCTCGTTCGCCGGTGCACCCAAGGACCCGGCCTGGGTGCACAACCTGCGGGCCAACCCGCAGGCGCGTGTGGAAATCGGCACGGACGCATTTAATGTCGCCGCCCGGGAGCTGCCCGCCGACGACCGTGCCGCCCTCTTCGACAAGATCACCGCCGTCGCACCGGGCTTCGCCGAGTACCAGGCCAAGACCACCCGGGTGATTCCGCTGTTCGAGTTAAACCGGACCTAGCCGGTGGGCACTTCGCGGCCGGCGGTGCCCTCGCTGGGCCTCGCCGTCGCGCGTGCCGGCACCAAACGGCTGCGGATGGTGTGGTTCAACCTGGTGCAGACCGCGGTGGCCGCGGGGCTGTCCTGGTACCTGGCCCACGATGTGCTGGCGCACCCGCAGCCCTTCTTCGCGCCGATCGCCGCCGCGGTGTCGTTGTCGACCAGCAATGTGCTCCGCGGGCAGCGCGCCGTGCAGATGATGATCGGGGTGACCCTGGGGATCGGGGTGGGCTCGCTGGTGCAGGACCTGCTCGGGCCCGGCGACGTGCCCATCGCGGTCGCCGCCGCGCTGGCGCTGGGCGCCGCGGTGTTCATCGGGGGCGGCTTCATCGGGCACGGGATGATGTTCGCCAATCAGACGGTGGTGTCGGCGATCCTGGTGCTGGCCCTGTACCGCGGCGGCGTCGGCCTGGAACGCATCTTCGACGCCCTGATCGGCGGTGCGGTGGCCATCGTTTTCGCGGTCCTGTTGTTCCCCGCCGATCCGCGCAAGGTGCTGCGCAACGCCCGGGTCGGCGTGCTCGGCGTGCTGCACGACGTCCTGTCCCGGGCCGCGGACGTCGCCGCCGGACGCACGGCGCCGCCGCCGGACTGGCCGCTGACCGCCGTCGACCGGGTGCACGAGCGGCTCAGCGGGCTACTCGAGGCGCGCACCACCGCCCGCAACGTCGTCACCATCGCACCCCGCCGATGGGGCCTGCGGGCCGTCATCCAGGCCGCCGATCACCAGGCCGTGCACGTGGGCCTGCTGGCCGGCTCGGTGCTGCAACTGGCCCGCGCCGTCTCGGACGGCGGCCGCGAACGCCTTCCGCAGTCCGTGCCCACCGTGCTGGTGGTGCTGGCGGCTGCGACCGCGCTCGCCGACTCCGATCCCGCCGGTGCCTGCGCGTACACGGCTTCGGCGCACCGGCAGGCCGCGGAATTACAGTCCGGCGCGCGCGAGAAGGCGCAGGTGGTTTTCGCCGAAGTCCTTAGCGCCTGCGTCGACGACCTGCAACGCGTCATCGACCTTCGGCACGCCTGAGCCGTTCAGCGCGAGTCGGCCAGGAACTCCTGAACCAGTTTCCGCGGCGCCTGGGTCAGCCACGCCTCGGTAATCAGCTCCTCGAGGGCGCGCACCGAGATTTCGGCCAGGTTGACCAGCACCGCGGGATAGCCGTCGAAATGCGGGGTGGTGAAGTAAATATCGGGCTCGTCGTCGATCAGCGCGAACTTGACGCCCTCGTCGGACACCCGAACGCCGAGGATGTCGCCCCCCGGTGGTTGCGGGCCCTCGCGCTCCAGCGCCTCGCGCTCGGAGGGCCGCAGCGGCCGCTCCCAGGCCAGCAATTTCTTGCCGACCCGCCAGTCGTGCGGTGACGGCTCGGAGGTGAGTGCCAACTCACCAACGATGCGGGCGACGTCGCCCCACGTGGCCACAACACGATTGTGCTCTCGTTTTGGCGGGAGCGCCGTCGGATCGGCAAACGGTGGGCGGCGCGACGTCGCGCGGACCCCGTGCAAACCGGCCGACATGTGATGAGATCAGCGGTGAGGAGGAAGCGCTTGCCAGCAGCACCAGGCGAACCGGGGCCCGGGGTCGGCCGCCGCCACCGGATAACCCATCGCACCGAATACCGCTACTCCGACGTCGTGACCAGCTCGTACGGCCGCGGATTTCTCACCCCGCGCGACTCGCTGCGGCAGCGCTGCGTCGCGCACCGGCTGGTCATCGAGCCGGCCCCCGCCGACAGCTCCACCAGCGTGGACAGTTACGGCAACATCAGCTCCTACTTTCACGTGACCGAGCCGCACCGCGCCCTGAAGGTGACCAGCGATTCCATCGTCGACGTCTATCCGCCGGGCCCGGATTCCTCCACCGGCGGGCCGGCGACCCAGCCGTGGGAGGCGGCCCGGCCGGCCGGGCCCAGCGGAGCCCTGGCGACCGAGTTCACCCTGGACCTGAATCCGCCGGAGATCACCGACGAGATCCGCGACTATGCGGCGCCCAGCTTCACACCCGGGCGACCGCTGATCGAGGTGTTGCGCGAGCTGGCGTCGCGCATCTTCACCGACTTCACCTACCGGTCGGGATCGACGACGATTTCCACCGGAGTCAAGGAGGTTCTGGCCGCCCGCGAAGGGGTATGTCAGGACTTTGCCAGGTTGGCGATCGCCTGCCTGCGAGCCAACGGGTTGGCGGCCAGTTACGTATCCGGTTACCTGGCCACCGACCCGCCACCCGGAAAGGATCGGATGATCGGCATCGACGCCACCCACGCCTGGGCGGCCGTGTGGACTCCGCAGCAAGCTGGCCGATTCGAATGGCTGGGGCTTGATCCCACCAACGACCAGATGGTCGACGAGCGCTACATCGTCGTGGGTCGGGGTCGCGACTACGCGGACGTCCCGCCACTGCGCGGCATCATCTACACCAACTCGGAGCACAGCGTGATCGACGTCGCCGTCGACGTGGTGCCATTCGAAGGCGACGTGCTCTATGCGTGACTTCACCTGCCCCAACTGCGGTCAGCGCCTGACCTTCGAGAATTCCACCTGCCTGAATTGCGGCAGCGCCCTTGGTTTTTCACTCGACCAGATGGCACTGCTGGTGATTTCGGAGGACGACACCGGCGAGCACGCCGGTTTCGTGCCGGCCGCCGAATATCAGTTGTGTGCCAACCTGTTGCTCGCCGAATGCAATTGGCTGGTCCCGGTCAACACCCCCCGGCTGTTGTGTGCATCCTGCGCGCTGACGATCGAGCGGCCCAACGACGCCGACACCGTCGGGATGGCCGAATTCGCCCGCGCCGAAGCCGCCAAACGCAGGCTGATCGCCGAGCTGCACGAGTTGAAGCTGCCGATCGTCGGGCGGGACAAGGATCCCGACTACGGGTTGGCCTTCCGGCTATTGTCCAGCGCGCACGAGAAGGTGATGACCGGACACGAAAACGGGGTCATCACCATCGATTTGGCCGAGGGCGACGACGCGCACCGCGAGCAGCTGCGCGTGGAGATGGACGAGCCGTACCGGACCCTGCTGGGGCACTTCCGCCACGAGATCGGCCATTACTACTACTACCGGCTGATCGCACCGTTCAGCGACTACGTCGAGCGGTTCAACGAGCTGTTCGGTGACCACGAGGCCGACTACCAGGAGGCGCTGGACCGCCACTACAGCGAGGGAGCGCCCGAGGGCTGGCAGGAGAACTTCGTGTCGTCCTATGCCACCATGCATCCCGCCGAGGACTGGGCCGAGACGTTCGCCCACTATTTGCACATCCGTGACACGCTGGACACCTCGGCGTGGTGCGGGCTTGCGCCGGCGTCGGCGACGTTCGATCGGCCCGCTCTGGGCCCCAGCGCTTTTCAGACGATCATCGACATGTGGCTGCCGCTGTCGTGGTCGCTGAACATGGTGAACCGGTCGATGGGACACGACGACCTCTACCCGTTCGTGCTGCCGGTCGCGGTGCTGGAGAAGATGAGGTTCATCCACACCGTGGTCGATGAGGTGACCTCGGAGTCGCGCGGACGCGCCTCGGCGGCAGGCTAGGCCGGCATCACCCGCCGTTCGTCGGGACCCCAAATCGGTTGCATGCCACCGGGCAGCGTCAACTGGGTGGTGGTGATGAGCTCGGCCAGGTTGCGCAGCTCGGCGTGCACCGAGGCGAGCAGCTCCGCCAGCTCGGCACGCCGGCCGTCGCCGCTGACCCGTTCGAGCTCGGCGGGATGAGACCGCCGCAGCAGGGTGCCGATCTCGTCCACCAGCCGTTCCGGGCGCGACGACCCCGACGAGCCGGGCAGGTCCTTGAGATTGCTCCGCAGCCGCTCCAACTGGTACAGCAGCGACCGTGGGTTCTGCGCGTCGAACAACATCAGCTCTGCCATGGCGGCCACGCTGACCTTGCCCACCGTGCGGCGCCGGTAGATGACCGAGGACTCGCAGGCGACCAGGGTGGACTCGATGACGGTTTCCTCGGCCGCGGCGCCGCGGCCGACCGTTAATGTTGCCTGCAGCAACGCCGTCAGCCACAGCCCGCGTTCGATCCGCTTGCCGACGTCCATCATCGTCCAGCCCACGTCGCGCACCATCGACTCGTTGGCCACCCCCGACAGGGTCAGCATGCCGGCCAGCGTCTGCGCATGAGCCGCGGTGAGCAGGGCGTCGGCCTCGGAAAGTGATTCCGGCGGTTCGCTTTTCAGTGCCAGGGCACGCTCCACCGCGGCCAGCACCATCCAGGTGTCGTTGGACATCTGGTCGCGCACCGCCCGCGCCGCCAGCGCCAGGCCCTCCACCGATTGCACCAGGGAGCCGGGCCGGTTCGGATCGACGGTGAGCGACCACAGCGTGGACGGGGCGATCGCGATCATCTCGGCGTGGTCGCCGTCGCTGTCGGCCGCGATGTCGGTGCCGGTGATGCGGCCCAGCGCCGTCATGAGCACCGGCACGCATTCGCTTTCCTCGCTGTGCTGGTGGTGGCGGTAGACGTGGAACCGGTCGCGGGCGACGATCAGCAGCCGCGCCATGCTTTCCGCCCGCTCACCGTAGCGGCCGATCCAGAACAGGTCGGACAGTACGCGCGGCGAGCTGACGCCCCAGGTACCCGCGGCCGTCTTCGCCGGCGGCTGGGGTGTCGGAAAGCCGACCGCCTCGGCGCGCGCCCGCTCGGTGGGCCTGACCCAGACATCCTTGGCCGCAATGGTTTTCAGGGTGTATGCGGCAGGTCCGGGGGCCAGCACGTAGCCGATGCCGCCGATCATCGGCGCGTAGCCGCCCCGCTGGGCGACGGTGAACAAACGGATGCCCACCCCCGTCGACGACAACACGCCGGCGTGGTCGGTCGGCGCGGAGGAGAATTGCGGCAGCTCCTGGCCGACCCACTGCCACGGCATCTGCTCGATGCGGGCCGCCAGCTGCGTCAGTTGCCGAGACGAAAGCGTGGGCCCGACAAGGGCTTTCTCACCAATGGTCGACTTCACCAACAACGACGACAGGTTCGCCAGCAGGTGGGAGCGCTCACTGGCGATGCCGCCCCAGTACACCTGGGCGGTGGGCAGCTGCAGCGTCTCCGACAACAGGTGCTGGGCCATCTCGGGCAGAAAACGCAGCAGCCCAGGGCTTTCCAGAACACCGCTGCCCAGCGTGTTGACGACCGTCACCGTCCCGCGCTGCTGGGCCTCCACCAAACCGGCCACCCCGAGCCGGGAGTCGGCGCGCAGATCCAGCGGGTCGGTGTACTCGGCGTCGACCCGGCGCAAAACGACGTCGACGCGCTTCAGGGTGCCCAGCGAGCGCATCCACAACATGCCGTCACGCACCACCAGGTCGGCGCTTTCCACCATCGGAAAACCCAGCAGGGTGGCCAGATACGCCTGGTCGAACGCCGTCTCGGAATAGATGCCCGGGGACAGCACCACCACGACCGGGTCCTGTGCGTCGTCCGGTGCCGCGTCGATCAGCGCCAGCCGCAGCGCCTGGGCGAACGGTGTCATCGGGCGCGGCGCGATGCGCTCGTAGAGGTCGGGAATCGAGTGTGCGACCACGCGCCGGTCGGCCAGCGCATAGCCGGCTCCCGAGGGCGCCTGGGTGCGGTCACCGTTGACGACGAACGCGCCGTCGGGTCGGCGGCTGACATCGCAGGCATGCATGAAAAGCTGATGGCGCCCGGGAATGTGGATTCCCGTGGCCGCACGCACGTACCCGGGGTGACCGAACAGCAGCTCGGGAGGCAGCACGCCTTCGGTCAGCAGGCTGCGCGGCCCGTACAGGTCGGCCAGCACGGCGTCGAGCACCCGCGAGCGTTGCAGCAGGCCGGCCTCGAGCACCTCCCAGTCGGCCGCAGACAGCACGATCGGCAACGTGTCCAGCTGCCAGGGCCTGGGCTCCAGGCCGCGACCGCCCGGCTCGACGTCGGTGTAGGTGATGCCGTCGTTGTCGATGAGGCCGCGCACCACCGAGCGCAGCCGGTCCAGGCCGGCGCGGCCGCGCTCCGCGATGGCGTCGGCCAGCTCGGCCCAGGCCGGGCGCACGTTGCCGTCCCGGTCGACGAACTCGTCGTAGCCGCTCGCCGGACCGTGCCGCAGATCGAACAGCGCCTCCTGGGCCCGTGCGGCGCGGTATCCGGCCAGCAGCCGATCGGCGTCATAGTGCGCGGTGCCGGCCATCGAGCCGGGCCCAGCCGCTGCGCCGGTGCCGAATGTCATGTCCGCAAACGCATTACCGCGCAACGGTACGCAAACCCGCGCGCAGCTAGGCCGATGCGGGCCCCGGAGGTGTGCCGGGTGGCGGGCCGGCCTGGTATCCGGCCTGCTGCGGCGCCGCGACGTGTCCGCCGGAAAGCTTGCGGTAGGCGTAGGTCAGGATCAGCGCGCCCAAAGGAGCCGCCAGCAGGGCGCCGAGGCCGCACGTCACCAGGCTGACGAAGGCGGCGGCCAGCATCACCAGCCACACCAGCAGTGCGTTGGCGAAGTTGGAGCCGACGAGCGAAAAGCTGGAAGTGAAACCTTTGATCGCCGACTCCGAACGGTCGACCACGAACAGGATGGTGAACTGCACGAACAGGCTCAGGATGAGGCCGGGGACGATGCAGAGGGAAAGGCCGATCGAGGTGAGGATGCCGACCAGCAGCGCGGCCAGGAACGCCATGCCGAAGTTGCGCGGCTTGAAGAACGAGCCGATGGTCACCGGGCGTCCGTCGGCCAGATCCAGGCACCCGGAGAGGAAACCGGCGTGGGCGAACGCGGACACCAGGTACCCGAGCAGGTAGCCGAGGATGAGCAGCGCCAGCCCCGTGCCATTGAGGTCCGCCGTGAAGGTGAGGTAGTCGTCATCGGAGCCGCTCGTCGTGCCCAGGTTTTGGCTGAGGCCGATCAGGGTGGAGGCGACGCCGATCAGCACCACATAGGCCAAGGCCGAAACCACAAGCGCCACAGCGTTTTTGGTGAACGTGCTCCAGGCCCACCCGAACGCGTCGCCGATGCTGAACTGGGGCCGGGGCGGGGGGCCGTAGCCGGGCGGGGGTCCGTAGCCGGGAGGCGGCGCGCCATAGCCCGGGGGCGGCCCGTAACCGGGGGGAGGAAGAGGTGTGCCATACCCGGGCGGCGGAGGGTAGCCGGGAGGGTTACCGCCGTGAGGGTCTGCCGGGATGCCTGGATACTCGGGAGGTTGGCTCATGTCCGTCCTTGCTGTCGCGCGGGACTCGGCAAACGCCGAACTTAGCAAAGATGCGGACCCGGCGCGCGGTTGCCGGACGGCGCGCCCGGGCGGGCGCGGGCGTCCGTCCCTCGTGGTATGCCTGAAACCGTGTCCGACGGTCTGTTTGACCTCCCCGGTGCGCCGCAGCCGACCGATCACGGGCTGGGCGTGTCGGCCGGTGCGCCCCTGGCGGTCCGGATGCGTCCGGCGTCGCTGGACGAGGTGGTCGGGCAGGACCATCTGCTCGCGCCCGGATCTCCGCTGCGCCGCCTGGTCGAGGGTTCCGGCGTGGCGTCCGCCATCCTGTACGGGCCGCCCGGCAGTGGCAAGACAACGCTGGCGGCACTGATCTCGCAGGCGACCGGCCGCCGTTTCGAGGCGCTGTCGGCCTTGTCGGCCGGCGTCAAAGACGTTCGGGCGGTGATCGACACCGCCCGCCGGGCGCTGCTGTCCGGTGAGCAGACGGTGCTGTTCATCGACGAGGTGCACCGGTTCTCCAAGACCCAGCAGGACGCGCTGCTGTCCGCGGTGGAGAACCGGGTGGTGCTGCTGGTGGCGGCGACCACGGAGAACCCCAGCTTCTCCGTGGTCGCGCCGCTGTTGTCCCGCTCGCTGATCCTGCAGTTGCGGCCGCTGAGCGCCGACGACATCCGCACCGTGGTACAGCGCGCGATCGACGACCCGCGCGGGCTGGGCGGGCAGATCACAGTCGCGCCCGAGGCCGTCGACCTGCTGGTGCGGCTGGCCGCCGGCGACGCCCGCCGCGCGTTGACGGCGTTGGAGGTCGCGGCCGAAGCGGTGGACCACGGCGGCGAGCTGACCGTCGCCGCCGTGGAGCAGTCCCTGGACGAGGCGGCGGTGCGCTACGACCGGGACGGCGATCAGCATTACGACGTCATCAGCGCCTTCATCAAGTCGGTCCGCGGCTCCGACGTCGACGCCGCGCTGCACTATCTGGCCCGCATGCTGGTCGCTGGCGAGGACCCGCGGTTCGTCGCGCGCCGGCTGATGATCCTGGCCAGTGAGGACATCGGCATGGCCGACCCGGTCGCGCTGCAGGTGGCGGTCGCGGCCGCGCAGACCGTCGCGCTGATCGGCATGCCCGAGGCGCAGCTCACCCTGGCGCACTGCACGATCTATCTGGCCACCGCGCCGAAGTCGAATGCGGTCACCACGGCGCTGGGCGCGGCGATGGCCGACATCAGGGCCGGCAAAGCCGGCCTGGTGCCGCCCCATCTGCGTGACGGTCACTATTCGGGTGCGGCCGGGCTGGGCAATGCGCAGGGCTACAAGTACTCGCATGACCACCCCGATGGCGTTGTCGGGCAACAATATCCACCGGACGAGCTGGTGGGGGTCGACTATTACCGGCCCACCGGCCGCGGCGGCGAACGCGAGATGGGCGGCCGGCTGGACCGGTTGCGCGCGATCATCCGCAACAAGAGGGGACGGTCATGAAAGTCTTCACCGACGAAGAGATGGGCCAGCTGCTGCCCACCGCCAAGCCCTACAGCGTCGTGATCCTCACCCGGGGTCCGCGGTTCGGCGATGAGTCGTCGGTGGGCGTGATCTGGGAGCACGGCCGGCGCAATTTCGGGCTGCGCGACGACGGCGTGCTCGCGGTGGTTCTTCCGGTCAGCGACGAATCCGACGTGTGCGGCATCGGGGTGTTCGCGGCGACGGTCGACGAGACCACCGACATCATGAAAGACGACCCCGGGGTGGCGGCGGGCGTGTTCACCTATGAGGTGCACGCCTGCCGCGGATTTCCGGGAGACGCGCTGCCCTGACCCGCGCTAGACGAGCTCGGGCACCCGTAGGTGGGCGATCGCCAGCTCGAACTCGGCCACGTCGATCACCTCGGCGCCCAGCTCGCGGACGCGCCTGCTGCGCGGTTCGCTGGCCCGGTCGCGGTTGCGGGCCATCGCCTCCATCGAGTCGAACGTCGAGCAGGTGACGGCGCGGCGGCAGGCGGGGTAATCGACCATCAGGCTGGCGCTGCAGAAGCCGTCGAGCTCCTCCAACTCGGGCAGCACCGCCATCCGGTAGAAGTCCAGCGACCGGCCGAGCTGATCCGGCACCACTTTGAGCCAGGTGGCGCGCACGCAGGCGCCGGGGCGGGAGGGGTGGTCGCGGTGCAGCAGCGGGATGTCCCATTCCTCGACGCGCGCGCTGCCGTCGAACATCAGCGCGGCCCGGTCACGGATGGGCGCGACCCGTTCGGCGCTGCCGCGCATCGCCTCCACGGTCTCCCACGAGCTGGTGATGATGCAGGTGCCGGATTGCCGGTCAACCAACAGCGACAACCCCACACACCCGTCGATCTCGGTGAGGGCGGGCATGACGACATCGCGAACGTGCGCAATTCCGATGTCGACCGACAGGGGTTGCGCCTGGATGGTGGTGGAGCGTGCGTACACGATCGACCCCTTTCGTGTCGGGGCTTGTATCCGATGGGCTCCGGTGGCGCCACCGGTCCCACCCGTTACCTTCCTCCTGCCGGTTACCCGCCGCAATGGCCAATTGTGGCCGCGCTCACATCGGATTGGCTGGTCGTGAGGCCGGCGCCGTAGGCTGGTCCGGATGCATACCGATGTGCTGGACGTGGACACGTCGCGCCGCCGCATCGTCGATTTGACCGAGGCGGTGCGCGGGTTCTGCTGGTCGCGCGGGGACGGCCTGTGCAACGTGTTCGTGCCGCACGCCACCGCGGGGGTGGCGATCATCGAGACGGGTGCCGGTTCCGACGACGACCTGGTGGACACGCTGGAACGGCTGCTGCCGCGCGACGATCGCTACCGGCATTCGCACGGCTCGCCGGGCCATGGCGCCGACCATGTGCTGCCGGCGCTCGTCGCGCCGTCGGTGACGGTTCCGGTGTCGGCCGGTGAACCGATGCTGGGGACGTGGCAAAGCATCGTCCTGGTGGACCTGAACCGGGACAACCCGCAACGCTCGGTCCGGCTGAGCTTTCTGGAGGGTTAGCGGCCCGGTGCCCGGCGCACCGGGGCAGGTACTGTGAGCGGTCGAAATGCGTCGCGGGACGGGCTCGCCAGGCCCCGGCGAATAGGCTGGAGCCAGACGTCGAAGTAACAGGAAGAAGCGGACTCCGAAAGTGCAGACACACGAGATCAGGAAGCGGTTTCTTGATCATTTCGTGAAGGCGGGCCACACCGAGGTGCCGAGCGCATCGGTGATCCTCGACGACCCCAACCTGCTGTTCGTCAACGCGGGCATGGTGCAGTTCGTGCCGTACTTCCTGGGCGCTCGCACCCCCGAGTACTCGACCGCCACCAGCATCCAGAAGTGCATCCGCACCCCGGATATCGACGAGGTCGGCATCACCACCCGGCACAACACGTTTTTCCAGATGGCCGGCAACTTCTCCTTCGGCGACTACTTCAAGCGTCGCGCCATCGAGCTGGCCTGGACCCTGCTGACCAACGACGTCGAGCAGGGTGGTTACGGCTTGGATCCCGAACGCATCTGGACGACGGTCTTTTTCGACGATGACGAGGCCGTGCGGCTGTGGCAGGAGATCGCCGGGCTGCCCGAGGATCGCATCCAGCGCCGCGGCATGGAGGACAACTACTGGTCGATGGGCATCCCCGGCCCGTGCGGCCCGTCCTCGGAGATCTATTACGACCGCGGGCCGGAATTCGGCGTCGAGGGCGGCCCGATCGCCAACGAGGACCGCTATATCGAGATCTGGAATCTCGTGTTCATGCAGAACGAACGCGGCGAGGGCACCGGCAAAGCCGACTTCGAGATCCTTGGACCGTTGCCCCGCAAGAACATTGACACCGGCATGGGCGTGGAGCGGGTCGCCTTCATCCTGCAGGGCGTGCACAACGTCTACGAGACCGACCTGCTGCGGCCGGTCATCGACACCGCCGCCGCGCGGGCGCCGCGCGGATATGACGTGGGCAACCACGACGACGACGTGCGCTACCGGGTCATCGCCGACCACAGCCGCACCGCGGCCATCCTGATCGGCGACGGCGTCACCCCCGGCAACGACGGCCGTGGCTATGTGCTGCGCCGGCTGCTGCGCAGGGTGATCCGCTCGGCCCGGCTGCTCGACATCGAGGGTCCCATCGTCGGTGACCTGATGGCCACGGTGCGCGATGCGATGGGCCCCTCGTACCCGGAGCTGGTCGCCGACTTCGATCGGATCCGGCGCATCGCCGTCGCCGAGGAGACCGCGTTCAATCGCACACTGGCGGCCGGCTCGAAGTTGTTCGACGAAGTGGCCGGAAACACCAAAGCCTCTGGTGCGAAGGCGATTTCGGGTTCAGACGCCTTCACCCTGCACGACACCTACGGATTCCCGATCGAGCTCACGCTGGAGATGGCGTCCGAGGCCGGCCTGCGCGTGGACGAGGTGGGCTTCCGGGAACTGATGGCCGAGCAGCGCCGCCGCGCCAAAGCCGACGCCGCCGCGCGCAAGCACGCGCACGCCGACCTGACCGCCTATCGGGAACTGGTCGACGCCGGCCCCACCGAGTTCACCGGTTTCGACGAATTAACGTCCGAGGCAACGATTCTGGGCATATTCGTGGACGGCAAGCGGGTTCCGGTGGTCACCCACGGCGCCGAGGGGGCCGATCGCGTCGAGCTGGTGCTGGACCGCACGCCGCTGTACGCCGAGGCCGGCGGACAGATCGCCGACGAGGGCACCATCAGCGGGACGGGCGCCGGACAGAGCGCCCGCGCCGCGGTCACCGACGTGCAGAAGATCGCCAAAACCCTGTGGGTGCACCGGGTCAACGTCGAGTCCGGTGAGTTCGTGGAGGGCGACACCGTGGTCGCGGCCGTCGACCCAAAGTGGCGCCGGGGTGCCACCCAGGGTCACTCGGGCACCCACATGGTGCACGCGGCGCTACGACAGGTGCTGGGGCCCAACGCGGTTCAGGCCGGGTCGCTGAACCGCCCGGGCTACCTGCGGTTCGACTTCAACTGGCAGGGACCGCTGTCCGAGGACCAGCGCACCCAGGTCGAAGAGGTGACCAACCAGGCCGTGCAGGCCGACTTCGAGGTGCACACGTTCACCGAGCAGCTGGAGAAGGCCAAGGCGATGGGCGCGATGGCCATGTTCGGCGAGGCCTACCCCGACGAGGTCCGGGTGGTCGAAATCGGTGGCCCGTTCTCGCTGGAACTCTGCGGCGGAACCCACGTGCACAACTCGGCCCAGATCGGACCGGTGACCATCCTGGGCGAATCCTCGGTCGGTTCCGGGGTGCGCCGGGTGGAGGCCTACGTCGGGCTGGACTCGTTCCGGCACCTGGCCAAGGAACGCGCGCTGATGGCGGGGCTGGCGTCGTCGCTGAAGGTGCCGTCCGACGAGGTGCCCGCCCGGGTGGCCAACCTGGTCGAGCGGCTCAAGGCGGCGGAGAAGGAACTCGAACGCGCCAGGCTGGCCGGCGCGCGGGCCGCCGCGACCAACGCCGCGGCCGGCGCGGAGCGTATCGGTAACGTCCGGGTGGTGGCGCAGCGGATGTCCGGCGGGATGACGGCGGGCGACCTGCGCTCTCTGGTCGGCGACATTCGCGGCAAGCTGGGCAGCGATCCCGCGGTGGTGGCGCTGATCGCCGAGGGCGAGGGCGGGTCGGTGCCGTACGCCGTCGCCGCCAATCCGGCCGCCCAGGATCTGGGGCTTCGCGCCAACGACCTGGTCAAGCAGCTGGCCGCGACGGTCGACGGCCGCGGCGGCGGCAAGGCGGACCTGGCACAGGGCTCCGGCAAGAATCCGGCCGGCATCGACGCGGCGCTCGACGCGGTACGTTCCGAGATCGCGGTGATAGCGCGGGTCGATTGAGTGGTCTCCACACAGCATCGCTTGCCTGACCGGCCCGGCGACCCCCACCAGGACCCGGGCCGGGGACGACGGCTCGGCATCGACGTGGGCAGCGTCCGCATCGGGGTGGCCTGCAGCGACCCCGACGCCATCCTGGCCACCCCGGTGGAGACGGTGCGCCGCGACCGCAACGGCAAGCATCTGCGGCGGCTGGCCGCGCTGGTCGCCGAACTCGAGGCCGTCGAGGTGGTCGTCGGGTTGCCGCGCACGCTGGCCGATCGCACCGGTCCGTCGGCGGTCGATGCGATCGAGGTGGCGGACGCGTTGGCGCAACGTATCGCGCCCACTCCGGTGCGGCTGGCCGACGAGCGGTTGACCACCGTGGCCGCGCAGCGATCGCTACGCGCGGCCGGGATGCGGGCCAAGGAGCAGCGTGCGGTGATCGACCAAGCGGCGGCGGTGGCGATCCTGCAGAGTTGGCTGGATCAACGCCGGGCCGCGGTGGCGGGGGAGCGCAGCGATGGTTGACAGCGCACGGTGGGAACGGGCCGAGCCCGAGGCGGTGGGTGCGCCGTCCCGGCGCCGGTCGAGCCGCGTCTCCCGGAAAAAGGCCGAGCGGGGCCGTCGGCGGCGCTTCGCCGGAAAGGTCGCGTTCGCGGTCCTGGTCGTGGTGGTCCTCGCCGGCGTCTTCGTGGGCGGCAAACTGTGGCACACGCTGTTCGGGCTCGACGACGATTTCAGCGGTGGTGGCAAGCGGGACCTGGTGATTCAGGTGCAGGCCGGGGACTCGACCACCAACATCGGCGAGACCCTGCAAAAAGAGCAGGTCATCAAGACGGTCCGGGCGTTCGTCAACGCCGCGCACGGCAACAGCGCCATCAACTCGATCCAGCCCGGCTTCTACCGGATGCGCACCGAAATCCCGGCGGCCAACGCCGTCGCGCGGCTGACCGACCCGAAAAGCCGGGTGGGCCGGCTGGTCATCCCGGAGGGCCGCCAGCTCGACGACACCACCGACATGAAGACCAACGTGGTGACGCCGGGCATCCTGACGCTCATCTCGCGTGCCACCTGCGTGAATCTCGACGGCGACACGCACTGCGTCGCGGTGCAGGACCTGCGCGCGGCGGCGACGAACAGTTCCGCCCTGGCGTTGGCGGTGCCGCCGTGGGCCACCGAACCCGTCGGCGAGCTCGGCAAGGACCACCGGCGGATCGAGGGCCTGATCGCCCCGGGCACCTTCAACATCGACCCGTCCGCGTCGCCGGAGAGCATCCTGGCCACCCTGATCGGGGCCGGGGCCGAGGAGTACGTGAAATCCGGGCTGGTGGACACCGCCCAGGCCATGGGTCTGTCGCCCTACGACATCCTGGTGGTGGCGTCGCTGGTGCAGCAGGAATCCAACTCACAGGACTTCGCCAAGGTCGCACAGGTGATCTACAACCGCCTGCACGCCCACCACACGCTCGAGTTCGACTCCACGGTCAACTATCCGCTGGACCGCCGGGAGGTGGCCACCAGCGACGCTGACCGGGCCCAGAAGACGCCGTGGAACACCTACGTGTCGCAGGGGTTGCCGGCCACCGCGATCTGTTCACCCGGCATCGACGCGCTAAACGCCGCCGAGCACCCGCAGCCCGGTGACTGGCTGTACTTCGTCACCATCGACGCCCAGGGCACCACCCTGTTCACCCGCGACTATCAACAACATCTGGCCAACATCGAGCTGGCTAAGCGCAACGGTGTCCTCGACAGCACGCCCCGCTAGCGAGGCCGCCCGAAAGGCGGCCGTGCTCGGCAAGCCGATCGCGCACTCGAAGTCCCCGCAACTGCACCTGGCGGCCTACCGTGCGCTGGGCCTGGCCGACTGGACCTACGACCGGATCGAATGCGACGCCGAGCAGCTGCCCGGCGTGGTCGGCGGCTTCGGCCCCGAATGGGTCGGGGTGTCGGTGACCATGCCCGGTAAGTTCGCCGCCCTGCGGTTCGCCGACGAGCGCACCGACCGTGCGCGGCGGGTGGGGTCGGCCAACACCCTGGTGCGCACCCCGACGGGGTGGCGGGCCGACAACACCGACATCGACGGGGTGACGGGGGCTCTCGGCCACGCCTCGGGATGGGCGCTGGTCTGTGGATCGGGCGGCACCGCGCCGGCCGCCGTCGCCGGGCTGGCCCAACTGGGCGTCGCCGGCATCACCGTGGTGGCCCGCAGTCCCGACAAGGCGGCGCGGTTGCTGGAGCTGGGCGATGGACTGGGCGTGCCGACCCGGTTCTGCGAACTGGACGGCGGCGGGCTGGCCGACGAGGTGGCGGGCGCCGAGGTGCTGGTCAGCACCATCCCGGCGGCCGTCGCCGCACGCTACGCCGGCACCTTCGGACGCATCGGGGTATTGCTGGACGCCGTCTACGACCCGTGGCCCACACCGCTGGCCGCCGCGGTCAGCGCCGCCGGCGGCCGGGTGGTCAGCGGCCTGCAGATGCTGCTGCACCAGGCCTTCGCGCAGGTGGAGCAGTTCACCGGGCTGCCCGCCCCGCGCGAGGCCATGACTTGCGCGGTGGCCCCGCCGGATTAGCCTGCCGCGCATGCGGATTGCGGCGGCGGCTGCGGTGCTGGCCTGGTTGGCGGCGTTGAGTTGGGGTGACATCCGGGACCGCCGGCTGCCAAACACGCTGACCCTGACCGGGGCCGCGGCGGTCCTGGGAGCCGCGACGCTGGCCGGGCGCGGATCGGCGGCGCTGGCCGGAACCGTGGCCCTGACCGCGATCTACCTTGCGGTGCACTGGGTGGCGCCGGGCGGGATGGGCGGTGGTGACGTCAAGCTGGCCCTCGGATTGGGCGCGCTGACCGGTTGCTTCGGTGTCGGTGCGTGGTTTCTGGCGGCGTTGGGCGCGCCGCTGCTGACCGCGGCGCTCGGGGCGCTCGCGATGGCGCGGGGCGCCGGCGGCGCGGTGCCGCATGGGCCGTCGATGTGTCTGGCCAGCGCGGCGGGCATCGCGCTGACGCTGCTGTGACGGCTTCAGGTCGGGACGGCGGCAAGGTGCACGGGCGGCCGTAAAATTCAGGACGCAGCAAACCGTTGCCGGAAGTGTCCGCCCCTGACAGCCTTGCGTCCCATGCCCGTTGGATCCCACCAGCACGCGACAGTAGATCCGGCGGGGACCGACGGCGTGCTCGCCGACATCGCCGCCGACTATCGCCAGCGGTTGGCCGGCGGCGGCACCGAGCCGCCCCTGCTCGGCCTCAAACTCGTCCGGGACCGGCGGTGGGGCGCGGTGCGATTGGCCCGCGAACACGGCGGCGCCGGCTACTCGGTGCCCCAATTCTTCGACCACCTCATCGCGCTCGCCGCCGCCGACCCCGACCTGGCCCACATCCTGCGGATCCACTACGCGCTCGTCGAGGAGCTACAGGTCTCGCCCCGGCCGCCGGGCAGCGACCGGTGGATCGCGGTGGTCGCCGGGGGTGGGCTGATCGGCGGCGCCAACGCCGAAAAAAGCCAGAAGTCGGTGGGCGGCAACGATCGTGACACCAGGCTGGTGGCCACCGGCGACGGGCTGCGGCTGCGCGGCCGGAAGTTCTACAGCACCGGCGCACAGTTCTCCGACTATCTGCGCATCACCGCGCAGGACGACGACAACACCCCGACCGCCGTGGTGATCCCGGTGGACCGGACCGGCGTCGAGCACCTCGACGACTGGGACGGCATCGGACAGCGTCAAACCGGCAGCGGCACAACGGTATTCAACGACGTCGCGGTTGCGCCCGACGAAGTGTTCCCGTTGCCCGACACCATCGGGGTCAACCGCGCCCGGGGCGCGCTGATGCAGCTCTACCTGCACGCGATCGCCGCCGGCATCCTGCGGGCCCTGACCGCCGACGCCGCGGCGCTGCTGCGCGGGCGGGGTCGCACCTACACCTTCGCCAGCGGTGAGGAGCCCACCGCGGATCCGCAGCTGCTGCAGATCGTCGGCGAGATCGACGCGGTGGCCTACACCGCGCAGGCGCTGGTGCACAGCGCGGCTGCCGAACTCGCGCCCGCGCTGCAGGCGGCGCGCGACACCGGGATCGATCCCGCGCTGGAAACCAGGTCGTCGATCGCGGCGGCCCGCGTCAAGGTCGCGCTCCAGGAGCCCGCGCTGCGGGCGGCGTCGCGCGTCTTCGACGTCGGCGGCGCGTCGGCCGTGCAGGCGTCGGCGCTGTTGGACCGGCACTGGCGCAACCTGCGCACGCTGTTCTCGCACAACCCGACCGTCTACAAGGCGCGGGTGCTCGGCGATGTCGCCGTCAACGGTGCGGACCTGCCGCAGAGCAGTTTCTTCTGACAAGCGCCGCGCGCGGACCTGATACCGCCGCGGACTGCGCGAATCGGCTTTCGGAAGTCGACATGGGAAGATGGGACCCGTGTTGCGTTGGATCACTGCTGGGGAGTCGCATGGCCGCGCGCTGGTGGCCGTGCTCGAAGGCATGGTCGCCGGTGTGGAGATCACCTCCCTCGACATTTCGGAACAGTTGGCCCGTCGGCGCCTCGGGTACGGTCGCGGCGCCCGGATGGCGTTCGAGCGTGACGCGGTGAGCGTGCTGGCCGGGGTGCGTCACGGCGTCACCCTGGGCGGGCCCATCGCCGTCGAGATCGGCAATACCGAATGGCCGAAGTGGGAGACCGTGATGGCGCCCGACCCGGTCGACCCGGGGGAGCTGGCGGACAGCGCGCGCAACGCGCCGCTGACCCGGCCGCGGCCCGGGCACGCCGACTACGCGGGCATGCTCAAGTACGGCTTCGACGACGCCCGGCCGGTGCTGGAGCGGGCCAGCGCCCGCGAGACGGCGGCGCGCGTCGCGGCCGCCACCATCGCCCGCTCGTTCCTGCGTCAGGCGCTCGGCGTCGAGGTGCTCTCGCACGTCATCGCGATCGGCCCGTCGGCGCCCTACGACGGCCCGCCGCCCGGGCCGGGCGACCTGCCCGCGATCGACGCCAGCCCGGTGCGCGCCTTCGGCAAGGCCGCCGAGGAGGCGATGATCGCCGAGATCGAGGCCGCCAAGAAGGACGGCGACACGCTCGGCGGTGTGGTCGAGGTGGTGGTCCTGGGCCTGCCCGTCGGGCTGGGCTCGTTCACCAGCGGAGACAATCGGCTGGACAGCCAGCTCGCGGCCGCCGTCATGGGCATCCAGGCGATCAAGGGCGTCGAGATCGGCGACGGCTTCGAGACGGCACGCCGCCGCGGTAGCCGCGCCCACGACGAGATGTATCCCGGCCCCGACGGGGTGGTCCGCTCGACCAACCGCGCCGGCGGGCTGGAAGGCGGCATGACCAACGGCCAGCCGCTGCGGGTTCGCGCCGCGATGAAGCCCATTTCCACCGTGCCGCGGGCGTTGGCCACCGTCGACATGGCGACCGGCGACGAGGCCGTCGCCATCCACCAGCGCTCCGACGTGTGCGCGGTGCCCGCCGCCGGCGTGGTGGTCGAGGCCATGGTGGCGCTGGTGCTGGCCCGCGCGGCGCTGCAGAAGTTCGGTGGCGATTCGCTGGCCGAAACGCGTCGCAACGTCGAGGCCTACCGGCGGGCGGTCGCCGAGCGGGAGGCGCCGGCCGCCCGGGGTACCGCGTAATGGCGCCCAAAGCCGTCCTGGTGGGCCTGCCGGGATCGGGCAAGTCCACCATCGGCCGCCGGCTGGCCAAGGCGCTCGGGGTCGATTTCCTGGACACCGATGTGGCCATCGAGCAGCGCACCGGGCGCCGCATCGCCGACATCTTCGCCACCGACGGCGAGGCGGAATTTCGCCGCATCGAGGAAGAGGTGGTGCGCGCCGCGCTGGGCGACCACGACGGCGTGGTGTCGCTCGGGGGCGGCGCGGTCACCACTGCAGGGGTCCGCGAGGCGCTCGCCGGTCACACCGTCATCTACCTGGAGATCAGTGCCACCGAGGGTGTGCGGCGCACCGGCGGCAACACCGTGCGTCCGCTGCTGGCCGGGCCCGATCGCGCCGACAAGTACCGCGCGCTGATGGCCGAACGCAGCCCGCTGTACCGGCGGGCGGCCACCATGCGCGTCGACACCAACCGGCGCAACCCCGGCGCGGTGGTGCGCTACATCGTGTCGCGGTTGCAGGCGCCCGCCGGGGCCGCCACATGACGCGCCCGGACGATCCGGTCACCATCGAGGTGGCCGTCGCTCCGCCGTACCCGGTGATCATCGGTACCGGCTTGCTGGGTGAGCTGGACGAACTTCTCGGCGGTCGGCACAAGGTGGCCATCGTCCACCAACCGGTGCTGACCGAGACCGCCGAGGTGATCCGGAGCCGGTTGGCGGACAAGGGCATTGACGCACACCGCATCGAAATCCCGGACGCCGAGGAGGGCAAGGACCTTCCGGTGGTGGGGTTCCTGTGGGAAGTGTTGGGCCGCATCGGGATCGGGCGCAAAGACGCGTTGGTCAGCCTCGGCGGCGGCGCGGCCACCGACGTCGCCGGATTCGCGGCGGCCACCTGGCTGCGCGGCGTCGACATCGTGCACGTGCCCACCACGTTGCTCGGCATGGTCGACGCGGCCGTCGGCGGCAAGACCGGGATCAACACCGACGCGGGCAAGAACCTGGTCGGGTCGTTCCACCAGCCGCACGCCGTCTTGGTCGACCTCGACACGCTGCAGACCTTGCCGCACAACGAACTCGTCGCGGGGATGGCCGAAATCGTCAAGGCGGGATTCATCGCCGATCCGATGATCCTCGACCTCATCGAGGCCGACCCGCAGGCCGCGGTGGACCCGTCGGGTGACGTGCTGGCGGAGCTGGTCCGCCGCGCGATCGCGGTCAAGGCGGAGGTGGTGGCCGCCGACGAGAAAGAGTCGGAGCTGCGCGAAATCCTCAACTACGGACACACGTTGGGTCACGCGATCGAGCGTCGCGAGCGCTACCAGTGGCGGCACGGCGCCGCGGTGTCGGTCGGCCTGGTCTTCGCCGCCGAACTGGCCCGGCTGGCCGGCCGGCTCGACGATGCCACCGCGCAGCGGCACCGCACCATCCTGTCCGCGCTCGGCCTGCCGGTCAGCTACGACGCCGATGCGTTGCCGCAGTTGCTGGAATACATGGCCGGAGACAAGAAGTCACGGGCCGGGGTGCTGCGGTTCGTCGTCCTCGACGGACTGGCCAAACCGGGCCGGTTGGCCGGCCCCGACCCGTCGCTGTTGGCGGCGGCCTATGCCGGGCTCGCGGAGGCTTCATGACCACGACGGTGCACGTCATCAACGGCGCCAACCTGGGCCGGCTGGGCCGCCGCGAGCCCGACGTGTACGGCGACACGACGCACGAGCAGCTGGCGGCGCTGATCGAACGGGAAGCCGACGCGCTCGGTCTCAAAGCCGTTGTGCGACAAAGCGATAGCGAAGCCGAACTGCTGGACTGGATCCATTCGGCGGCCGACGCGGGGGAACCGGTGATCCTCAACGCCGGCGGCCTCACCCACACATCGGTGGCGCTGCGCGACGCGTGCGCCGAGTTGAGTGCACCCCTGATCGAAGTGCACATCTCCAATGTGCATGCGCGCGAAGAATTTCGGCGCCACTCGTACCTCAGTCCGGTCGCGACCGGGGTGATCGTGGGGCTGGGGGTGCAGGGCTACCTGCTCGCCCTGCGCTATCTCGCCGGGAAGCCTGGAGCCGACAGCTAGCCCCTGTCGCGCTCGTCGCCCGGCTTGGTGTGCTCTGCATCGTCGCCGCCGCGGGTGCGGATCACCTCGGTCTTCGGGTCGTCCTCGTGCTGGGCGATGGTTTCGGTCGGCGAGTCGGTGGTGGCCGCCGTCTCGGTCGGTGCCTCGCGCTCGGCCGTGGCGACCGCCGACGTCCGCGGCTCGGCATGGGCGCCGGAAGCCTGCGCGGGAATCTCGCCGGTGGGCGCATCGTCGGCACGCACCGCGGAGAACACGTCGGTGTCGGCGCGCTCGTCGTCGGTGCCGGGCCGGCGCGCCGGCGGATTGCGGTCCACCCGCCAGCGCCCGATGGTCACGCCGATGATTGCGGGCAGGAAGACGCACAGCGCGGTGAAGGCCGCGAACGTCGTCACCTCGTTGAGCAGCCCACCGGTGTACAGGCCGCTGTACACGATGGCGATCAGCCAGGAGACGAGCCCGCTGAGCACACCGGCCACCAGGCCGGCCAGCAGCCAGGTCATTGCCAGGTCGCCGCGGCGATCCGGGTCGGGGTTGGCGATGGCGTCGGCCCGCCCGTCCAGCACCCCCCAGATGACCACGCCGATGATGAACAGAATCAGCAGCGTCACGCTGAACAGCCCGGCGTTTGTCTGCCACGCGTTGATCAGTGCACCTTGGAACAATCGGACCACGACCATCGCCACGGCGTAGACCAATCCGCGCAGCATCCAGTTACTCATGGCCCAAAAGCGTAGCGAGTACCGTCAAGACCTGTGACACATTCACAGCGTCGAGACAAACTCAGAACGCGACTTGAGGCCGGCGGGTTGGATGCGCTGCTGGTCACCGACCTGGTGAACGTCCGTTACCTGTCCGGTTTTACCGGGTCCAACGGCGCGTTGCTGGTGTTCGCCGACGATCGCGACCCCGTGTTGGCCACCGATGGCCGGTACCGAACCCAGGCCGCCGAGCAGGCACCGGACCTGGAGGTCGCCATCGAGCGGGCCCTGGGGCGCTACCTGGCCGCGCGGGCCGCCGACGCCGGCGCGCAGAAGCTGGGCTTCGAAAGCAACGTCGTGACTGTCGACGGATTCGACGCCCTGACTCGCGAGCTGGACGAGCGGAAGGCGCACACCGAGCTGGTCAAGGCAGCCGGAACCGTCGAGGCGTTGCGTGAGGTCAAGGACGCCGGCGAGGTGGCGTTGCTGCGGCTGGCGTGCGAGGCGGCCGATGCGGCGCTGACCGATCTGGTGGCGCGTGGCGGCCTGCGGCCCGGCCGGACCGAACGCGAGGTCAGCCGCGAGCTGGAGGCCCTGATGCTCGACCACGGCGCCGACGCGATCTCGTTCGAGACCATCGTGGCGGCCGGGGCGAATTCGGCGATCCCGCATCACCGCCCCACCGACGCGGCGCTGGCCAGCGGCGATTTCGTCAAGATCGACTTCGGTGCGCTGGTCGGCGGTTACCACTCCGACATGACGCGCACGTTCGTGCTCGGCAAGGCGGCCGACTGGCAGCTGGAGATCTACCAGCTGGTCGCGGACTCGCAGCGGGCCGGCCGGGAGGCGCTGCACGCCGGCGCCGACCTGCGCGGGGTGGATGCCGCGGCTCGCCAGGTGATCGCCGACGCCGGCTACGGCGAGCAGTTCAGCCACAGCCTGGGCCACGGCGTGGGCCTGGAGATCCACGAAGCACCGGGTATCGGCGCCACGTCCACCGGCACGTTGCTGGCCGAATCCGTGGTCACCGTGGAACCCGGCGTGTACCTGCCCGGCCGGGGCGGCGTGCGCATCGAGGACACGTTGGTGGTGACGGAAGAGGCGGCCGGCAAGCCGCCGGAATTGCTCACCAAGTTTTCCAAGGAGCTGGCCGTCCTGACCTAGCGTCGCGCCTGCGATCGGCACCGGCCGAACCACAGCACCCCGGCCCGCCGGGGCCGGCCGCGGAGCGCTCTAAACTGGCCGACAAGTTATAGACAGTTCGCGCAGACGACTGTCCAACGTCCGAGGAGATATACCGAACCGTGGCAAGCACTGCCGATTTCAAGAACGGACTGGTGCTGGTGATCGACGGCCAGCTGTGGCAGATCGTCGAGTTCCAGCACGTCAAACCGGGCAAGGGCCCGGCCTTCGTGCGGACCAAGCTGAAGAACGTGCTCTCCGGCAAGGTCGTCGACAAGACATACAACGCCGGCGTCAAGGTGGAGACCGCCACCGTCGACCGGCGCGACACCACCTACCTGTACCGCGACGGATCGGACTTCGTGTTCATGGACAGCCAGGACTACGAGCAGCACCCGCTGCCCGAGTCGCTGGTCGGCGACGCCGCCCGGTTCCTGCTGGAGGGCCTGCCGGTACAGGTGGCGTTCCACAACGGGGCGCCGCTGTACATCGAGCTGCCGGTGTCGGTGGAGATGGAGGTCACCCACACCGAGCCGGGCCTGCAGGGCGATCGGTCCAGCGCCGGCACCAAGCCGGCCACCGTGGAGACGGGAGCCGAGATCCAGGTGCCGCTGTTCATCAACACCGGCGACAAGCTGAAGGTGGACACGCGCGACGGCAGCTACTTGGGGCGCATCAACGCGTGAGCAAACCCGTCCGGGGACGCCATCACGCCCGCAAACGCGCCGTCGACCTGTTGTTCGAAGCCGAGGCCCGCGGGCTGACCCCGGCGCAGCTGGTCGACGTCCGGACCGGGCTCGCCGAGACGAACCCCGAAGTCGCGCCCCTGCAGCCGTATACGGCCGCGGCGGCCAGGGGGGTGGGCGAACACGCCGCGCACATCGACGACCTGATCAGCTCGCATCTGCAGGGCTGGACGCTGGACCGGCTGCCCGCCGTGGACCGCGCGATCCTGCGGGTCGCGGTATGGGAGCTGCTGTACGCCGACGACGTGCCGGAGCCGGTCGCCGTCGACGAGGCCGTCCAACTGGCCAAGGAGCTGTCCACCGACGACTCGCCGGGCTTCGTCAACGGGGTGCTCGGCCACGTCATGCTGGTGACGCCGCAGATCAGGGCAGCCGCCCAGGCGGTCGGAAACTCGGTGGGTTCCGACACCGCCGGCACACCGGAGGACCCCGGGCCCCAGCCATGACCCGGCTGGAGCTGCGCCTGCTCGTGGCGGCCGTCCTGGCCGCCACAGTGGTGGTGGGTGCGGTGATCTGCGCCGCATTTCGCCTGACCATCGTCGCCTCGGTGCTCTCGATCTACGCGCTGGGTGTGGGCGCCTGGCTGTATCACTGCGTCGAACGGGTGGCCGTCGCCCGTCGCATCCGCACGGTGCGCTCGGCGGCCAAGCCGCTGCAGCCGCTGCTGCCGGTGATGGCCGCCATCATGGGGCTCACGCAGGGCGTGGTGCGCTCGCTCAGCGATGTCACCGAGCTGCCGGCCCGTCGCTGGGAGCTGCCCATGTTGCGCTGGGCGGACAGCACCCGGGGTAATCGGCGCGTGGTGGACGGCGATGACGAAGCGGGCCACTGATCGGGCTGAGGTGAAACGCCCACGGGCATGGCGCAGCGGGTTCACAATACGAGCGGCACGTCAGCGGCGGCGATCCGAGAAGAACAGGTGAGGCCATGAATCGATACAGCAACCAGCCGCGGCGACTCCGAGTGTCCGCACTGGCGGCCGTGGCCAACCCGTCGTACGCGCGGATCGACACCTGGAACCTGCTCGACGACGCCTGCCGTCACCTCGCCGAGGTCGATCTGGCCGGACTGGACAAAACCCACGACGTGGCGCGGGTGAAGCGCCTGATGGACCGCATCGCCGCCTACGAGCGGTACTGGCTGTACCCCGGCGCGGCGAATCTGGCGGTCTTCCGCGCCCACCTGGAGAGCCTGTCCACGGTGCGGCTCACCGAAGAGGTCTCCCTGGCCGTGCGGTTGCTCAGCGAATATGGCGACCGCGCAGGGCTTTTCGACACGTCGGCGCCGCTGGATGACCAGGAGCTGGTGGCCCAGGCCAAGCAGCAGCACTTCTACACCGTGCTGCTGGCCGACGACGCCCCGAGCTCGGCGCCGGACAGCCTGGCCGAGTGCCTGCGCGCGCTGCGGTCGCCGTCCGACGACGTGCAATTCGAGATCCTGGTGGTTCCCAGCGTCGAGGACGCCATCACCGCGGTGGCGCTGAACGGGGAGATCCAGGCCGCGATCATCCGCGACGACCTGCCGCTCCGGTCCCGCGACCGGCTGCCGCTGATGAACACGCTGCTCGGGCCCAACGAGGATGCGGGCGACGGCATTCCGGACCGCGCCAACTACTGGGTGGAGTGCGGCGAGTGGATCAGGGAGCTGCGGCCCCACATCGACCTGTATCTGCTGACCGACGAGTCGATCGCGGCCGGTGACGACACCGAACCCGACGTCTACGATCGGACGTTCTACCGGCTCAACGACGTCACCGACCTGCACAGCACGGTGCTCGCCGGGCTGCGGAACCGTTATGCCACACCATTTTTCGACGCGCTGCGGGCGTATGCGGCGGCGCCGGTCGGCCAATTCCACGCCCTGCCGGTCGCGCGCGGCGCCAGCATCTTCAACTCCCGGTCGCTGCAGGACATGGGGGAGTTCTACGGCCGCAACATCTTCATGGCCGAAACCTCCACCACCTCCGGCGGCCTGGACTCGCTGCTCGACCCGCACGGCAACATCAAGAAGGCGATGGACAAGGCCGCCAAGACGTGGAACGCCGACCACACCTACTTCGTCACCAACGGGACGTCGACCGCCAACAAGATCGTGGTGCAGTCGCTGACCCGGCCGGGCGACATCGTGCTGATCGACCGCAACTGCCACAAGTCGCACCACTATGGGCTGGTGCTGGCGGGCGCCTACCCGCTGTACCTGGACGCGTATCCGCTGCCGCAGTTCGCGATTTACGGCGCGGTGTCGCTGCGCACCATCAAGCAGACGCTGCTGGACCTGGAGGCGTCCGGGCAGCTGGACCGGGTCCGCATGCTGCTGCTGACCAACTGCACCTTCGACGGCGTGGTCTACAACCCGCTGCAGGTCATGCAGGAGGTGCTGGCCATCAAGCCGGACGTCTGCTTCCTGTGGGACGAGGCCTGGTACGCGTTCGCCACGGCCGTGCCGTGGGCCCGGCAGCGGACCGCGATGGTGTCCGCCGAGCGTCTCGAGCAGATGCTGGCGTCGCCGGAATACGCTGAGGAATACCGGAAATGGGCCGCGTCCATGGCGGGAGTGGACCGGTCGGAGTGGATCGAGCGTGAGCTGATGCCCGACCCGGCGGCCGCGCGCGTCCGCGTCTACGCCACGCACTCCACGCACAAGTCGCTGTCGGCGCTGCGGCAGGCGTCGATGATCCACGTGCGCGACCAGGATTTCAACGCGCTCACCCGGGATTCGTTCGGTGAGGCGTTTCTGACCCACACCTCGACGTCGCCGAACCAGCAACTGCTGGCGTCGCTGGATCTGGCGCGCCGGCAGGTCGACATCGAAGGCTTTCAACTGGTCCGGCAGGTCTACGACATGGCGCTGGTCTTCCGGCATCGGGTGCGCAAAGACCGGCTGATCAGCAAGTGGTTCCGCATCCTCGACGAATCCGATTTGGTGCCAGAGGAGTTCCGGGAGTCCTCGGTGAGCTCCTATCGCCAGGTCAGGCAGGGGGCGCTGGCCGAGTGGAACGAGGCGTGGCGCTCCGACCAGTTCGTGCTGGACGCGACGCGGGCGACCTTGTTCGTCGGCGCGACCGGGATGAACGGCTACGACTTCCGCGAGAAGATCCTGATGGAGCGATTCGGCATCCAGATCAACAAGACGTCGATCAACAGCGTGCTGTTGATCTTCACCATCGGCGTCACCTGGTCGAGCGTGCACTACCTGCTCGACGTGTTGCGAAGGGTGGCAACCGATTTCGACCGCGCCGAGAAGGCGGCCAGCGTCGCCGACCGGGCGCTGCAGCAGCGCCACGTCGAGGAGATCACCGAGGATCTGCCGCATCTGCCCGACTTCAGCGAATTCGACGTCGCGTTCCGGCCCGTCGACGAGTGCAAGTTCGGTGACATGCGGTCGGCGTTCTACGCCGGATACGAGGAGTCCGATCGCGAACACGTGCTGATCGGCATGGCCGGGCGACGACTGGCCGAGGGCAAGACCCTGGTGTCGACCACCTTCGTGGTGCCCTACCCGCCGGGGTTCCCGGTGCTGGTGCCGGGTCAGGTGGTCTCCAAGGAGATCGTCTACTTCCTGGCCCAGCTCGACGTCAAGGAAATCCACGGCTACAACCCGGATCTCGGGTTGTCGGTCTTCACCGAGACGGCGCTGGCGCGGATGGAGGCGCAACGCACCGCCGCGATGGCGGCGGTGGGTTCGGTGACCGCGACGTTCGAGCTGCCGGCGGACGCGTCCGGAACGAACGGCGGGCGCAACAACGGCGCCAACGACACCCCGGCCGTGCCGTCGGTCGCCGACAGCAGCTGAGCATGCGGAGCTCGGTGCTTTCAGCGGAGGCCGCCGGCCTGCAGAATCAAAGGCGTGCGGGTATCCGATGTCTGGCTGTGTCGGCGCAGCGGGCGAGTGCGCTCGCGCCGGTTGCCGCACTGGGGCATTTCGGCTCGCTCGGCCGCGGTGTCGGCGCTCGTTGTACTGTGCGCCCTCAGCGTGGCCGGCGCGGGCTTGGACGCGATCCTGTACCGCTCGTTGTTGGCGGGCGTCGACTACGCCGCCGCCGAACGGGTCCGCGACATCGGCAAGGCGCTGCAGTCCGCTTCGCCTGACGACCTCGACAGTCGACTGCTGGCCACCGACCAGCGGGTGGTCGCGACCCAACTGATCGGTCCGGATGGCAACGTGGTCAAGCGATCCGGATCCGCCCCGAAGACACCGCTGGTGCCGGCGAACCAGTTCGACTTCACCCTGCGCCGCGGCCTGCCCGATGACGCGGTGGCCGGTGACGACATGCGTGTCAGCGGCCAGAAGGTCGCGACGCGATCCGGCGTGTACACGGTGCTGGCGGGAGGCGGCAGCGAGGCGGTCGAGGCGACCGCGCGGACGCTGGCGATCCTGCTGGCCTGCAGCGCCCCGGTCATCGTCGGGGTGGTCGCCGGGGCGACCTACTGGCTGGTGCGCCGGTCGTTGCAGTCGGTGGACGCCATCCGGACCAGGGTGGCCGACATCTCGACGTCGGATCTGGGCGAGCGGGTGCCGGTACCGGACACCCACGACGAGATCGCGGCCCTGGCCGTCACCATGAACGAGATGCTCTCGCGGCTGGAAGCGGGTCACCTTGCGCAGCAACGCTTTGTCGGTGACGCGTCACACGAGTTGCGCAATCCACTGACCACCATCATCTCCGGTCTGGAAGTGGCCGAGGCCCATCCCGATCTGCTCGACGCCGAGCTGGCGGTCAACACCTTGCTGCCCGAGGCGCAGCGCATGCACACCCTGATCGAGGATCTGCTGCTGCTGGCCCGCGCCGACGAGCAGCGCCTGGTGCGGCACAGAGAAGAGATCGGCCTGGATGAGCTTGCCGAGGCCGAAGTTGCCCGAGTGCGGCGCGACGCCAGGTGCGCCATCCACACCGATACCCGCCCCGTGCAGCTGGACGCCGACCCGGTGGCAATGTCACGCATGGTTCGCAACCTCGTGGACAACGCTGTGCGCCACGCGGTTTCGTGTGTCACGATCGAGGTCGGCGGACAGGACGGGACGGCAATTCTCACGGTCACCGATGACGGACCCGGGATCGACCCCCCCGACCGCGACCGGGTGTTCGAACGCTTCGTGCGGCTGGACTCCGATCGGGCCCGCAGCGGGGGAGGGACGGGCCTGGGCCTGGCGATCGTCGCCGAGGTCGTTGCCGCACACGGGGGTTCGGTCACCATCGACGATCCGCCCGGCGGGGGAACCCAGATGATCGTGACGTTGCCGGTGTCTCAGCACAGCAGTCGGTAACCGACACCCCGAATCGTTTCAATGGTGTTGGTGCCGAAGGGAACGTCGATCTTGCGGCGCAGGTATCCCACGTAGACCTCGACCACGTTGTCGGGGCCGTGATGGTGCGCATCCCAGACGTTCCGCAGGATCTCGGCCTTGGTCACCACGACGTCCTTGTTCCGCATCAAGAACTCGAGTAGCCCGTATTCGCGGGGAGTGAGCGCGATCGGGGTCGAGCCCCGGTTGACCGTGTGCCGGGCGGGATCCAGCGCCAGCGTCCCCGCTTTCAAGACCACCGGCCGCGCCGGTGCGCCGCGACGGATCAACGCCCGCAACCGCGCCACCAGTACGCGGAAGGAGAACGGCTTGGTCAGATAGTCATCCGCACCCAGGTCGAAGGCATCGGTTTCGTCATACTCACCGTCCTTGGCGGTCAGCATGAGCACCGGTGTCCACACGTTGTGCGACCGCATCCGGCGCAGTACCTCGTAACCGCTGAGGCCGGGCAGCATGATGTCGAGAACGACTGCGTCGAAAGTGTTTTCGGTGGCCTCCCGCAGGCCCTCGTCGCCGCTGCCGGCGGCCACGACGACGAACCCCTCCGCCGTGAGCCCTCTGGCCACGGTGGCGGACAGCAGTGGTTCATCCTCGACGAGCAGGACCCTCATCTTTCAACGCTACGTCGCGCGCCGGAGCGCCCTCAATCGGGCCAGCAGGCCTCGATCAGCACCTCGGCGAACGGGCCGCCCATCCGGCAGAACCGGTTGGTGGCCACCCACACGACGCCCGGGTGTTCCAGCCGGATGCGCACCGGGTGGCCGACGATGGTCTCGCCGGGATTGGTGTGGCTGAAGAATGTTGTCATGCTGTCGATGTCGACGTCGACTTCCCAGTCAGGCCACGGTTGTTGGAAGAAGTCGCGGTTGAACCACATCGTCGGGCATTCCTCAATGGGGGACTCTCTCAACCACATCGGGGGAAGCATCATGAGGGCCGTGGCCTGACGCTGCTGCGTGCCGGGTGGCATCCCCGCTCCTTTGTGCCGTCGTCACTACCGACCTCACCGACCGTACGGTCACATCACTGTGAAATCGTTGAGAATCATCGCCCATCACCGCCGTTGTCGCGGGTGGAGCCCGGTCAGCGAATTGACTTCTCGATGAGCGCGGCCTGTGGAGCGGCCGGTCAATGGGCATCGCGGTCCGGTTGCTCGATACCGGCATCCGGATGGGCTTCTGCGACATCGTCTTTAGGCTGGCCGGGGTGGCGACCGGGACGCTGCGGTATGACGACGAGCAACACCGCGATGAGCGCCGCGAGCACCGCCGAGGCGAGCGGGCGACTCCACGCCAGGCCGCCGTCGGCGACCGGCTTGTCGATGAAGTCACCCACGGTCGCCCCCAGCGGCCTGGTGAGAATGAACGCGACCCAGAACAACGCGACCCGCGAGACGGGGGTCCAGAAGTACAGGGCCGCGACCGCGGCCAGGCCGACCGCGAAAACCAGTGCGCCGCGTTCGTAACCGAAATCGCGCGTGTCGGCCAGCCAGTCGCCGAGCGCGGTGCCCAGCGTCTGCGAGAACGTGATGGTCGCCCAGTAGAAGGCCTCGACTTTGGGCGTCGAGACGGTACTGACCGATACGGTGCCCTGCGACCAACGCCACAGCGCCAGGGTGGCCAGCAGACACGCCAGCAGCAGCAGCGATCCCCCCGTGTAACCGATGCCCAGGGATCGGTCGGCGAAATCGGCCAGCACGGTGCCGAACGTCGTCGAGGCCACGATCGTCGCCCAGTAGAGGGCCGCATGGAATCGCCTGGCCAGGATCTGCGCCGCGACCAGAGCCACCAGCGCGACCCCGAAGATCGCCACCCCGGCGGCGTACCCCCAATTCAGCGTCATCGTGACGGTGTCACCGCCGGTCTCGCCCAACGTCGTCGCCAGCACCTTGATGACCCAGAAGCCCAGGGTGACGGCCGGCACCTTGGTCCATGCGTGTTTCGAAACGTCAGTCATGCAAGCCATCTTGCGCCGTCGAGGGCTCGCCCGGGAATCGTCGGGACCACGGGATGGCAAATTCTGCTCACCGGGATCACAAAGCCGACGAGTCGCGGCAGGTGGCGCAATACCGCGACGGGTGGCGGTTTTGGCTGGTCGGGCCCGAAGGCGGCCCGGCGCAATACCCGCGGCCGCCGGCGCTGGGCCGCATCGGCGACCCGGAAAACGGCCTTGAGCTGCGTTAGCGTGACTCCCGTGGCGCAACCAGTACCCATCCAGGGGCCCAGGGCAGACCGTGCCCGCCGGGTCGCCGATGTGTTGCGCCAGCAGATCCACGCCGACGCCTATCCGGAGGGCCTGCCCGCCGAACTGGAGCTGGCCGCCGAATTCTCGGCCTCACGCAACACCATTCGCGAGGCCCTGACCGTCCTCAAGCACGAGGGCCTGATCGACCGCGGACCAAAGGTCGGCACGCACGTGGCGCAGCGCAAGTACGACCACGGGCTCGACGCCCTGCTGGGTCTGAAGGAGACGTTCAAGGATCTCGGTGAGGTCCGCAACGAGGTGCGCGCCGCGATGCCGGTGACCGCGCCGCCGTCGGTGGCCCGCCGGTTGCGGCTGCAACCGGGCGAGCAGGCGGTGTTCGTCGAGCGACTGCGATACCTGGGCGATCTCCCGCTGAGCCTCGACCTCACCTACCTCGCCCCGGGCGTCGGCCGCCAGGTGCTCGACCATCCGCTGGAGACCGACGACCTGTTCGCGCTCATCGAGGAGGTCAGCGGGCAGCGGCTGGGCTCGGCGGCGCTGGCGCTGGAGGCCATTCCCGCCGACGCGCACTCGGCGGCCACGTTGCAGGTGCCCGACGGCGCGGCGCTGCTGATGCTGGAGCGGCTCACCAGTCTCGCCGACGGCACACCCGTCGACCTGGAGTACATCCGGATGCGCGGCGACCGAATCACCATGCGCGGCAACTTGATGAGGAGCAACCCGTGACGCTGATCAACAACAACCGCGCCGACGTGCCGGTCACCATCGACGAGTCGCTCTGTATCGACGGCTGCACGCTGTGCGTGGAGGTCTGCCCGCTCGACGCGCTGGCCATCAACCCCGACACCGGCAAGGCCTTCATGCACGTCGATGAGTGCTGGTACTGCGGCCCCTGCGCGGCCCGCTGTCCGACCGGCGCCGTCACGGTCAACATGCCCTATCTCCTTCGCTGAAAAGCGTTCAACCCCAGGATCTTTGATGAAACGACGCGCCATCCGGCCGGCGTCGGTGGTGATGGCGATCGCCGCGCTCACCTCCGGCTGCTCACTGGAATCCCTGTCGCAGTCATCCGGTGTGGTCAACGTGGTGGTGGGCTATCAATCCAAGACCATCAACACCGTCACCGCGGGCACGCTGCTGCGCGCGCAGGGCTACCTGGAGCACCGGTTGGCCGACATCGCCACCCGCACCGGCACCAAATACGCGGTGCGATGGCAGGATTACGACACCGGAGCCCCGATCACCGCCCAGATGCTCGCCGAGAAGATCGACATCGGCTCGATGGGCGACTACCCCATGCTGATCAACGGCTCCAAGACGCAGGCCAACCCGCTGGCGAAAACCGAGATCGTCTCCATCACCGGCTACAACCCGAAGGGCGCCCTCAACATGGTGGTGGTGGCGCCCGGTTCGCCGGCGACCACATTGAGCGACCTGGCCGGCACCAAGGTCTCGGCGAGTGTCGGGTCGGCCGGTCACGGCACCTTGATGCGGGCGCTGGACAGGGCCGGAATCAAGGGTGTGGAAGTGCTCAACCAGCAACCGCAAGTGGGCGCCTCTGCTCTGGAATCCGGTCAGGTGCAAGGCCTTTCGCAGTTCGTCGCCTGGCCGGGGCTGCTGGTGTACCAGGGCAAGGCCAAACTGCTGTACGACGGGGCCGAACTGAACCTGCCCACCCTGCACGGGGTGGTGGTGCGGCGCTCGTACGCGTCGTCTCATCCGGAGGTGCTGGGCGCGTTTCTGCAGGCCCAACTCGACGCCACCGACTTCCTGAACCAAAAACCACTGGAGGCCGCGCGTATCGTCGCCCAGGGGAGCGGTCTGCCGCAGGAGGTGGTGTACCTCTACAACGGTCCCGGTGGCACCTCGTTCGACACCACGCTCAAACCTTCACTGGTCGACGCGCTGAAAAACGATGTGCCATACCTGAAGTCGATCGGTGACTTTGCCGACCTCGACGTATCCGGTTTCGTCCAGGATAAGCCGCTGCGCACCGTGTTCGGCGCTCGCGGCCTGAACTACGACGCGGCCCGGGCCGCCACCGCCAACCCGTCCACGCTGCGCGGAAATCCCGCCCTGGCAAGCGAACTGTGGCTGGACGGTGCGGATTCCACTCAAACGGTCGCCGACCCTACCAGCCTACTCCGGGCGGTGCGAGACGCCTCCGCCCGCGGCGCCAAAGTCCGCGCCGCCTACGTCCCCGACGCCGAGCTGGGCACCCGGTGGTTCGCCGACAAGGCGGTCTGGGTGCAAGCCGGCCAGAACTACCTGCCGTTCGGAACGCCGGCCGGCGCGCACCGCTACCTCGCCGCCCACCCGGGCGGCAGCATCGTGAATTACCAGCAGGCCCTTGGAGGTTCGGTATGACCGCCTATCTCGCCGGCGACCCGGCAGCCCCGGTATCTGCGCAAGTCGTCGACGCGGTCCCGGCGACGGCCAACCCGCGGCGTGCCGGCTCGCCGTGGCGGTGGCGGCTGGTGCGCCTGGCGTCGGTTGCCGCCGCGGTCGGGTTGTGGCAGGTGCTGACCGCCGACAAGGTACGGCTGCTGCTGCGCTTCGACACGCTGCCCACCGTCACCGAGATCGTGCACGCGCTGGGACGCCGGCTCGACACCTCCGAGTACTGGCTTGACCTGGCGCAGTCGCTGATCCGCATTCTCACCGGCTTCGGATTGGCCGCGGTGGTGGGCGTAACGACGGGCGTGCTGCTGGGCCGGTCCCGCTTGTTCGCCAACACCGTCGGCCCGCTCACGGAGTTGGTCAGACCCGTTCCGGCCATCGCGATGGTGCCGGTGGCGATCCTGCTGTTCCCGACCGACGAGGCCGGCATCGTGTTCATCACCTTCCTCGCGGCGTACTTCCCGATCCTGGTCAGCACCCGGCACGCGGTGCGGGCGCTGCCAACGCTGTGGGAGGACTCGGTGCGCACGCTGGGCGGTGGCCGGTGGGATGTGCTCAAGCAGGTGGTGTTGCCGGGCATCCTGCCGGGGGTGTTCGGCGGCCTTTCGGTCGGCATGGGCGTGGCGTGGATCTGCGTGATCTCCGCGGAGATGATCTCCGGCCGGCTCGGGATCGGCTATCGCACCTGGCAGGACTACACCGTGCTGGCCTATCCCCAGGTCTTCGTCGGCATCATCACCATCGGCGTGCTGGGTTTCGCGACGGCGGCGGCCGTCGAGCTGGTGGGCCGTCGGGTGACCAGCTGGCTGCCGCGGGCAGAGGAGGAGCAGCGATGACGGTAGAACAGGCCGGAGTGAGTCTGGAACTGGATCGAGTTCGCTTGTCCTACACCGGGGAACCGGTGATCGACGGGCTGAGCCTGACGGTGCGTCCCGGGGAGATTTTGGTGCTCACCGGCCCGTCGGGCTGCGGCAAGTCGACGGTGCTGCGGGCCCTGGCGGGACTGCTGCGGCCCGACGAGGGCCGGATCGTGGCCGACGGCGACGAGGTGACGAGCACCTCGGGCGACCGGGGCATGGTGTTCCAGGACAACGCGTTGCTGCCATGGCGCACCGTGCGCTCCAACATCGAGTTGGCACTGCGGCTGCGCGGCGTGCCGCGGGCCGGCCGGCGCGCCGAGGCGGACCGCTGGATCGCCGAGCTCGGTCTCACCGGCTTCGGCGACTATCTGCCCAAGCGGCTGTCCGGCGGGATGCGGCAGCGCGTTCAACTGGCCCGCGGGCTGGCCGGCGCGCCGCGCGCGGTGATGATGGACGAACCCTTCGGCGCGCTGGACACTCAGACCCGTACCGCCATGCAGCGTTTACTGATCGACACCTGGCGCGCCCATCCCACGACGATCGTGTTCGTCACCCACGATGTCGACGAGGCGCTGCTGCTGGGTGATCGCATCGCGGTGCTGGGCAGGGCCGGTCAGCCACTGCGCACCCTGGTCGATGTGCCGGAGCCGCGCGCCGACCGGCAGCGCGCCGCGCTGCGCGCCGAAGTCATTGCGGCACTGGACCACTCGGCGGTGGCGGCATGATGCAGATTCCCGACCCGGCCACCCCGGTCCGGCTCGACTGTGACGTGCTGGTCATCGGCGGCGGCACCGCGGGCACCATGGCCGCGCTGTCGGCCGCCGAGCACGGCGCGCAGGTGCTGCTGCTGGAGAAGGCCCACGTGCGCCACTCCGGCGCCCTGGCGATGGGCATGGACGGGGTGAACAACGCGGTGATCCCCGGCAAGGCCGAACCCGAGGACTACGTCGCCGAGATCACCCGCGCCAACGACGGAATCGTCAACCAGCGCACCGTGTACCAGACCGCCACCCGCGGCTTTGCGATGGTGCAGCGGCTGGAGCGCTACGGGGTGAAGTTCGAGAAGAACGAGCACGGCGAGTACGCCGTGCGCCGGGTGCACCGCTCGGGCTCCTACGTGCTGCCGATGCCGGAGGGCAAGGACGTCAAGAAGGCGCTGTATCGCGTGCTGCGGCAGCGGTCGATGCGGGAGAAGATCCGGATCGAGAACCGGCTGATGCCGGTCCGGGTGCTGGTCGACGGCGGCCGCGCCGTCGGTGCCGCGGCGCTGCACACGCGCACCGGGGAGTTCGTCACGGTCGGCGCCAAGGCGGTCATCCTGGCCACCGGCGCGTGCGGCCGCCTCGGATTGCCCGCGTCGGGCTACCTGTACGGCACTTATGAGAACCCCACCAACGCCGGCGACGGCTACTCGATGGCCTACCACGCCGGCGCGGAGCTGTCCGGCATCGAGTGCTTCCAGGTCAACCCGCTGATCAAGGACTACAACGGCCCGGCATGCGCCTACGTGGCCAATCCCTTTGGCGGCTACCAGGTGAACGCGCACGGCGAGCGGTTCGTCGACTCCGACTACTGGTCCGGGCAGATGATGGCCGAGGTCAAAACCGAGATCGATTCCGCGCGCGGACCCATCTACCTCAAGGTGTCACACCTGCCCGACGAGACGCTGACGGCGCTGGAAAACATCCTGCACACCACCGAGCGGCCCACCCGGGGCACCTTCCACGCCAACCGCGGCCACAACTACCGCACCCACGACATCGAGATGCATATCTCCGAAATCGGGTTGTGCAGTGGTCATTCCGCGTCGGGTGTGTGGGTCGACGAGCATGCCCGCACCACCGTGCCCGGCCTCTACGCCGCGGGTGACATGGCCTGCGTCCCGCACAACTACATGATCGGGGCCTTCGTGTTCGGCGATCTGGCCGGCACACACGCCGCCTCGACCCTGGCCGAAGTCGTCGCACCGCAACAACTTCCGGCCGAGCAGGTGCGTGAGGCGCACGAGCTGATCTACCGGCCGCTGCGCCATCCGGATGGCCCGCCGCAACCCCAGGTCGAATACAAGCTGCGTCGCTTCGTCAACGACTACGTCGCGCCCCCCAAGACCGGGGCCAAGCTGTCGCTGGCCATCCGCACCTTCGAGCGGATGAGCACCGAGATCGCGGAGATGGGCGCCCGCAATCCGCACGAGCTGATGCGCGCGGTGGAGGTGTCGTTCATCCGGGATTGTGCCGAGATGGCCGCCCGTTCGTCGCACACCCGCACCGAATCCCGTTGGGGCCTCTACCACGACCGTGCCGACCTGCCGGGCCGCGATGACAACCAATGGGGCTATCACCTCAACCTGCGCAAGGACGCCGGGGGTCAGATGGTGTTCCTCAAGCGGCCGGTGGCGCCGTATTTCGTGCCGGTGTCGGAGCTCGACGGGCTGCCGCCCACCGACCAGACCGTGTACCCGGTGGAGCAGCCACCACTGGTCGGCGGTCAAGCCCCGGCTACCGCAGTGTCCCGAATCGACTCGCCCGCTACGGTATTCGAGCCACCGTCGCCGCGCATCGCCGAGGTGCTGGCGCTCGAGGAGCCCACGATGGCCGACCTGGGGCCCTACCTCACCGATCCGGATCCCGGCGTACGCCGCACCGCGGTGTCGACCCTGACCGAGCACATTCCCGACGGGTACGCGCCGGCACTGGTGGCCGCGCTGAGCGACGACGCCGCCGCGGTCCGCAGCACCGGCGCCGACGGCATCCGTGAGCTGGTCGAGGTGCTGCCCGAGCCGGAAAGTGTTCGGGCGCATCTGGATTCGGCCGATCGGGCGGTGCGCGCGGCCGTGCTGTACGTGCTGGCCGCGCGCCGGGTCGGTGACGCCGCACAATTCCGTCGCGCCCTCGACGATGTCGACCATCGGGTGCGCATCGAGGCCGTGCGGGCGCTGGTGTCCGTCGACGACGTCGCGGGGGTGGTGACCGCCGTGGGTGATGAGAACCGCGAGGTGCGCATCGCGGCGGCGGCCGGGCTGGCGACGCTGAGGGGGGCGGCCCCCGCCGGCCGGGCCGTGCGCCGGCTGGTGGCCGACTCCGACCCCTTGGTTCGCGCGGCCGGGCTGGCCGCCCTGGGCCAATTAGGTTGCGGCCAAGACGATTACGCCGTCATCAAGCAGGCGTTGCGGGCGCCGGCCTGGCAGGTCCGGGAAGGCGCGGCACGCGCGCTGGCCGGGGCGCCGGTCGACTTCGCGGTTCCGCATCTGGCCGAGGCGCTGGGCGACGCCCACCTGGACGTGCGCAAGGCCGCCGTGCTCAGCCTGACCCGGTGGGCCGGGGAGCCCGCCGCCCGGGACGCGCTGGGGCTTGCGCTCAAGGACGGCGACGCCGACGTGCGGGCCTATGCACGCCGGGCGCTCGAGCGGGACGGCCTGGCCGAGAAACGCTAGTCAGCGCAGAATCTTGGCGTAGAGCAGGCTGTCCTGCGGTTCGGGGCCCATGGTGGGGTAGACCGCGTGCCGGGCCAGCCGTCCCTCCAGAAAGAAGCCGGCGTGCTCGAGCAGTCGCGCCGAGCGCTCGTTGTCCACACTGCAGGTGGCCCAGACGCGATACACCTCGCCATCGGCGTCGAGCGCGGTGAGCAGCATGCCGAGCGCCTCGGACATCAAACCCTTGCCCCACCAGCGCCGGCCCAGGCAGTAGCCGACCTCCACCGAGTGGGCGGCGGTGCGTCGACAGCTGGCCAGCCCGATCACCTCGCCGCGGTGCCGCGACTCGATGACCCAGGTCTTCTCGTCGGCGCTGGCATTGAGTTTTTCGGTGATCACCCGCCGGGTGGCGGCCACATCCGGGTGCGGCGCCCACAACAGGTACTTGGTGACCTGCGGATCGCGGGCGACCCGCTGGAACAGCGGCCCGGCATCGTCGAGCGCGGGCGGGCGCAGCAACAGCCGCGGACCGCTGATCCGGTCGGGTGGGTACTCGGGCATCGGGATGTGACTCTAGAGGTCGAGGGCGCGATAGGTGTTGCGGACGAATCTCGGTTGAGCCGTGCGAAGTTTGGCCAGCGACGTGTTGCCGGCCACCGCCGTGGCGGCATCGACCGTCAGGTCCGGCAGGTTCTGAATCAGGTAGAGCAGGATCAGATCAGCGCTGGGGTCAGCCTGCCACCAGGTTCCGTAGGCGCCGGGCCAGCTGAACGTGCCGAGGCCGCCCGGCCCGAAAAGCGGTGCGCTCTTGGCGGGATCGGTGACCAGCGACAGGTTCAGGCCGAAGCCGCGACCGACCCAATACGGCGCGCCCAGGAAGTTGTGCCGCTTCTGTTCCTCGGTGAGCCGGTCGGTCCGCATCTGCCGGACGGACTCCGCCGAGAGCACCCGCACGCCATCGACCGTTCCGCCGCCGAGCAGCATTCGCACGAACCGCAGGTAATCGTCGGCGCTCGACCACAATCCGCCGCCGGCGTTGCAGAACGAGGGCGGCGTGATGTGCGGTGGGCCCATCACGCCGTGATGCAGCCGGCTGTGCTCGTCGAGTGAGTACATGGTCGCCGCGCGGCGCCGCGCCTCGGGTGAGACGAAGAACCCGGTGTCGGTCATCCCCGCGGGACCCAGGACCCGTTCGTCGAGCACCTGGTGGAACGGCTTGTCCTCGATGCGGGAGGCGACGACGCCCAGCAGGTCGATGGAGTGGCTGTAGGTGACGCGGTCACCGGGCTGGTGCACCAGCGGCAGCTTGGCCAGCTCGGCCAGCCAGGCGTCCGGGCCCTGGTTGAACGGCAGCCGCATATAGGCCTTGGCGATCGGCCCGGACACCGAGAAGCCGTAGGCCAGCCCGCTGGTGTGGGTGAGCAGATCCTCGATCAGGATGGCCCGGTTCACCGGGTGCGTGCGGTCCAGCGGGCCGTGCGGATCGTCGAGCACCCGCACGTCGGCCAGCTCCGGGGCCCACCGGGTGACCGGATCTTTGAGCGTCAGCTTGCCCTCGTCGACCAGGCTCATCACCGCCGCGACGGTCACCGGCTTGGTCATCGAGGCGATGCGAAACAGCGTGTCGCGCTGCATCGGCAGACCCGCTTCGACGTCGCGGGAGCCGATCTCGTTGACCTGTAGCAGTTCTCCGCTCCGCCAGACCACCGTCACCGCGCCGGCGAGCAGGCCGGCGTCGCACACTTCGCGGATGGAAGCGGCATTGCCATCAAGATTCACCTGGTCAGGCTAATCGTCGCGCGGTGTCGGCGTCTGCGAGGCCAAAATTTCATCACGGTTTCGGTTGCGCAAAGGTACTGCAGCTTAGCCGCGATGCGAGTGCCGATGACACCTGTTTGGTTCTAGTGTTGGCTGTCATGGGCGGGCTGAACAATCATGTGAAGCGCTGGCGCACAGCGCTTCACGTAGCCGTGTCGGCAGTGCTGGTCGCCATCCCCGGACTCGTCGTCACCCCCGTGGCCCATGCGGCTGCGGTGATGGCGACCTTGTCGGTGGAACATGCGTGGCAAACCGGTTTCATCGCCCGCTTCATCGTCACCAATTCGAGCACGGCGCCGCTGACCGATTGGAAGCTCGAATTCGACTTGCCGGCCGGAGAATCCGTCTTGCACACGTGGAACAGCACCCTCACCCAATCCGGCACGCACTATGTGCTCACCCCCGCGAACTGGAATCGCGTCATCGCACCCGGTGGTTCAGCCACGGGTGGTCTCAGAGGCGCGGTGACCGGTTCCTTCTCGCCACCGGCGAACTGTGTCCTCAACGGGCAATACCGCTGCACCTAGAGGCGCTGGGCCCTGAGCTGGACGGCTCCGCCCCGGCGCCCGCGGCCCCTATACATTCGGTACGGAAAAATTAGAATTGGGCGTCATGGCCAACCACAAGGCCAGGACGATTGCCGCAGCGTGCGGTGGCGCCGCCGCGTTTGCCCTGGCGCTCAGCGGAGTCGGCGGCGCTGATGTCCCGCCCACCCATTTGTCGGACCCCGGGACGACCGTGGAACCGACGCCCACCTCGCCGGATGACGTTTGCTGCGATACGCCGCAACCCCAGGCAAGCCGCTGGGACTGCAAGATCGGCCTCAACTGCGGGCCCATCAAGCCACGCCGCACCTGGCCGCCGCCGCCTCCTCCGCCTGCTCAGTAGGCTCCCGTCGCTCACGAACCGGGCGCAATCCATGCCGGCCTCCCCGCGACGAAACGCGCCCCGGCATGCCCCAGCCCCGGGACTGATGGGGCTGATGTGACCAGCGCGGGTGAGGGGCGACCGGCACCACCCGCGCCTGGCGGCGCCGTCCTCGAAATAAGTGCTAGGCTGCGTCGCAGTCGACATCCTTTAACGATCCGTCCGGCGAGGCGGAGAAGGAGGTCAAGTTTCGCATGGGTGCTGCGGGTGACACCGGCTCCGCCGGTTTGAAAGGCAGCGATTCCCGGGAGTTGATGTCGGCGGCCGATGTGGGCCGCACCATTTCCCGCATTGCACATCAGATCATCGAAAAGACCGCGCTGGACGGTCCCGACGCGCCGCGGGTGGTGCTGCTCGGCATACCGACCCGCGGTGTCATTCTCGCCGATCGGCTGGCCACCAACATCGCCGAATACAGCGGCGTCGAGGTGGGCCACGGCGCCCTGGACATCACGCTCTACCGCGACGACCTGATGCAAAAACCGCCGCGGCCGCTGGAGGCCACCTCGATTCCGGCCGGCGGCATCGACGGCGCCCTGGTGATCCTGGTGGACGACGTCTTGTACTCCGGCCGGTCGGTGCGGTCCGCGCTGGACGCGCTGCGCGACGTCGGCCGGCCGCGGGTGGTGCAGCTGGCGGTGCTGGTCGACCGCGGCCACCGCGAACTCCCGCTGCGCGCCGACTATGTGGGCAAGAACGTCCCCACCTCGCGCAGCGAGAGCGTGCACGTGCTGCTGAGCGAAACCGACGGTGACGACGGGGTGGTGATCTCCCGATGACACGCCATCTGCTGGCGGCCGGCGACCTGAGCCGCGATGACGCCACCGCCATCCTCGACGACGCCGACCGGTTCGCGCAGGCGCTGGTGGGTCGCGAGATCAAGAAGCTGCCGACGCTGCGCGGCCGCACCATCGTCACCATGTTCTACGAGAACTCCACCCGGACCCGGGTCTCCTTCGAGGTGGCCGGCAAGTGGATGAGCGCCGACGTGATCAACGTCAGCGCGTCCGGATCGTCGGTGGGCAAGGGGGAGTCGCTGCGCGACACCGCGTTCACGCTGCGCGCCGCCGGCGCCGACGCGCTGATCATCCGGCACCCGGCCTCCGGCGCCGCGCACCTGCTCGCCGACTGGACCGCGGCCAACGACGACGGCGGGCCATCGGTGATCAACGCCGGCGACGGAACCCACGAGCACCCGACCCAGGCACTGCTGGACGCGCTCACCATTCGCCAGCGACTCGGCGGCATCGAGGGCCGTCGCGTCGTGATCGTCGGCGACATCCTGCACAGCCGGGTCGCCCGGTCCAACGTGATGCTGCTGGCAACCCTGGGCGCCGAGGTGGTGCTGGTCGCGCCGCCGACACTGCTGCCGGTCGGCGTCGAGGACTGGCCGGTCACCGTTTCCAACGACTTCGACGCCGAACTGCCCGCCGCCGACGCGGTGCTGATGCTGCGGGTGCAGGCCGAGCGGATGAACGGCGGGTTCTTCCCGTCGGTACGCGAATACTCCTCGCTGTACGGGCTTTCCGATCGCCGCCAGGCGATGCTGCCCGGCCACGCGGTGGTGCTGCACCCGGGGCCGATGCTGCGCGGCATGGAGATCGCCTCGTCGGTGGCCGACTCATCGCAATCGGCTGTGCTGCAACAGGTTTCTAACGGTGTACATGTGCGAATGGCGGTGCTCTTCCATGTCCTGGTCGGCACCGAACTAGCCGGAGAAGAGGGTGCGGCGTGAGCGTGCTGCTGCGCGGGGTTCGGTTGTACGGTGAAGGCGACCGCGTCGACGTGCTGGTCGACGACGGCCAGATCGCTCGCATCGAGGCCGGTCTCGACATTCCCGACACCGCCGACGTCGTCGACGCCACCGACCACGTGCTGCTGCCCGGCCTGGTGGACCTGCACACCCATCTGCGTGAACCGGGGCGGGAATACGCCGAGGACATCGAGACTGGCTCGGCCGCAGCGGCTTTGGGAGGCTACACCGCGGTGTTCGCGATGGCCAACACCAGCCCGGTGGCCGACAGCCCGGTGGTCACCGATCACGTGTGGCATCGCGGCCAGCAGGTCGGCCTGGTCGACGTGCATCCGGTGGGCGCCGTCACCGTCGGCCTGGCCGGCAAAGAGCTCACCGAGATGGGCATGATGGCGGCCGGGGCGGCACAGGTGCGGATGTTCTCCGACGACGGCATCTGCGTGCACGACCCGCTGGTGATGCGGCGCGCCTTGGAATACGCCACCGGGCTGGGCGTGCTCATCGCCCAGCACGCCGAGGAGCCCCGGCTGACCGTCGGCGCCGTCGCCCACGAGGGACCCACCGCGGCCCGGCTGGGTCTGGCGGGATGGCCGAGGTCGGCCGAGGAGTCGATCGTGGCCCGCGACGCGATACTGGCGCGGGACGCCGGCGCCCGGGTACACATCTGTCACGCCTCCACCGCGGGCACCGTCGAGATCTTGAAATGGGCTAAGGGCCAAGGGATCTCGATCACCGCCGAGGTTACCCCGCACCACCTGATGCTCGACGACAGCAGGCTGGCCAGTTACGACGGCCAGAACCGGGTCAACCCGCCGCTGCGTGAAGCCGCCGACGCGGCGGCGCTGCGCCGAGCGCTGGCCGACGGCGTCATCGACTGTGTGGCCACCGATCACGCCCCGCACGCCGAGCACGAGAAATGCTGCGAGTTCGCCGCGGCGCGCCCGGGCATGCTGGGGCTGCAGACGGCGCTGTCCATCGTGGTGCAGACGATGGTCACGCCCGGACTGTTGACCTGGCGTGACGTCGCCCGGGTGATGAGTGAAAATCCCGCGCGCATCGTCGGCTTGCCCGACCACGGCCGCCCGCTGGAGGTGGGCGAGCCGGCCAATCTCACGGTGGTGGACCCCACGGCATCGTGGACCGTGGCCGGGTCCAATCTGGCCAGCCGGTCGGCCAACACGCCGTATGAGGCGATGACCCTGCCCGCCACTGTGACCGCGACGCTGTTGCGCGGCAAGGTCACCGCCCGAGATGGGAAGTGTCCGGCATGAATTCGGGCACGCTGGTCGGGTCGCTGATCTTCGCGGCCGCGGTGGTGCTGGTGATCACCGTGGTGATCCAGCTGATGATGCGGTCCTGGCATCGTCGCTCGCAGCGGCAGGCCGAGCTGATCGGGCAGTTGCCCGAGATACCCGACCACGTGGGGGCGGCGACCCTAACTACCCGCGGCCACTATTGCGGTTCCATGATGGCGCCGGGCTGGAGTGAGCGGATCGCGGCCGGCGATCTGGGTTTCCGAAGCAAAGCGGTGCTGACCCGCTACGACGGGGGCATCATGCTGGAACGCGTCCGGGCGCAACCGATTTGGATCCCGCGGGACTCGATCGGGGAGATCCGCATGGAGCGCAGAATGACGGGCCGGGTCGGGATCCTGGCGATCCGCTGGCGGCTGCCGTCCGGCGTCCAGATCGACACCGGCTTCCGGGCCAACCACCGCCACGAATACGACGGCTGGCTCGAATCGCGACATGAAGAGGAGCGGCGCTCGTGACTAGCGCCGTCGACGATGCAGAGCAAAGCGATGAAGAGGAGCGGCGCTCGTGAGTAGCGCCGTCGACGATGCAGAGCAAAGCGATGAAGAGGAGCGGCGCTCGTGACAAAAGCGCAATTGGTACTCGAGGACGGGCGCGTCTTCACCGGCAGGCCGTTCGGCAAGGTCGGCCAGACGCTGGGCGAGGCCGTGTTCTCCACCGGCATGTCCGGCTACCAGGAGACGCTGACGGATCCGAGTTATCACCGGCAGATCGTGGTGGCCACCGCGCCGCAGATCGGCAATACCGGCTGGAATGGCGAGGACGCCGAGAGCCGCGGCGACAAGATCTGGGTGGCCGGCTACGCCGTGCGCGATCCGTCGCCGCGCCCGTCCAACTGGCGGGCCACCGGAACCCTGGAGGACGAACTGGTACGCCAGCACATCGTGGGGATCGCCGGCATCGACACCCGCGCGGTGGTGCGGCACCTGCGCACCCGCGGCTCGATGAAGGCGGGGGTGTTCTCCGGTGACGCGCTCGCCGATGCGGACGAACTGCTGCAGCGGGTACGCGGCCAGCAGTCGATGCTGGGGGCCGACCTGGCCGGCGAGGTCAGCACGCCGGAGCCCTACATCGTGGAATCCGAAGGCCCGCATCGGTTCACGGTGGCCGCGCTGGACCTGGGGATCAAGACGAACACGCCGCGCAACTTCGCCCGCCGGGGCGTCCGCACCCACGTGCTGGCATCGTCGGCAACCTACGAGCAGATCGTCGACATCAAGCCCGATGGCGTGTTCTTGTCCAACGGCCCCGGTGACCCTGCCACCGCCGATCACGTTGTCGCCGTCACCCGCGAGGTGCTGGGCGCCGGGATCCCGTTGTTCGGCATCTGTTTCGGCAATCAGATTCTGGGCCGGGCGCTGGGACTGTCCACCTACAAGATGGTGTTCGGCCACCGCGGCATCAACATCCCGGTGATCGACCACGCCACCGGCCGGGTGGCCGTGACCGCCCAGAACCACGGCTTCGCGCTCGAGGGGGAGGCCGGTCAGTCCTTCGACACGCCGTTCGGCTCGGCGGTGGTCAGCCACACCTGCGCCAACGACGGAGTGGTCGAAGGCGTCAAACTCAAGGACGGGCAAGCTTTCTCGGTCCAGTACCACCCCGAGGCCGCGGGTGGGCCGCACGATGCGGAGTACTTGTTCGACCAATTCATCGACCTGATGGCGGCCGCAAACCGCGGAAGGGAGCGGTAGTGCCGCGTCGTACCGACCTGCGTCACGTGCTGGTGATCGGCTCGGGTCCGATCGTGATCGGGCAGGCCTGCGAATTCGACTACTCCGGCACGCAGGCGTGCCGGGTGCTGCGGGCCGAGGGCCTGCAGGTCAGCCTGGTCAACTCCAACCCGGCGACCATCATGACCGACCCCGAATACGCCGACCACACCTACGTCGAGCCGATCACCGCCGCCTTCGTGGAGAAGGTGATCGCCCAGCAGGCCGAGCGCGGCAACAAGATCGACGCGCTGCTGGCCACCCTGGGTGGGCAGACCGCGCTGAACACCGCTGTTGCGCTGTACGAGAACGGGGCGCTGGAGCGCCACGGCGTCGAGCTCATCGGTGCCGACTTCGACGCCATCCAGCGCGGCGAGGACCGGCAGATGTTCAAAGACATCGTCGCCAAGGTGGGCGGTGAATCCGCCCGCAGCCGAGTCTGTTTCACCATGGAGGAGGTCCGCGAGACGGTCGAGGAGCTCGGCCTGCCGGTCGTGGTGCGGCCCAGCTTCACCATGGGCGGCCTGGGTTCGGGCATGGCGCGATCCGTCGAGGAGGTCGACCGGATGGCCGGCGCCGGACTGGCGGAAAGCCCCAGCGCCAACGTGCTGATCGAGGAATCGATCTACGGCTGGAAGGAATTCGAACTCGAGCTGATGCGCGACGGCAACGACAACGTGGTCGTGGTGTGCTCGATCGAGAACTTCGACCCGATGGGGGTGCACACCGGCGACTCGGTCACCGTCGCGCCGGCGATGACGCTGACCGACCGGGAATACCAGCGGATGCGCGACCTGGGCATCGCGATCCTGCGCGAGGTCGGGGTGGACACCGGCGGCTGCAACATCCAGTTCGCGATCAACCCGGTCGACGGCCGGCTGATCGTCATCGAGATGAACCCGCGGGTGTCGCGGTCCAGCGCGCTGGCGTCCAAGGCCACCGGTTTTCCCATCGCCAAGATCGCCGCCAAGCTCGCCATCGGGTACACGCTCGACGAGATCGTCAACGACATCACCAAGGAGACGCCGGCCTGCTTCGAGCCCACCCTGGACTACGTGGTGGTCAAGGCTCCGCGGTTCGCGTTCGAGAAGTTCCCGGGTGCCGATCCCACGCTGACCACCACCATGAAATCTGTTGGCGAGGCAATGTCGTTGGGCCGCAACTTCATTGAAGCGCTGGGCAAGGTGATGCGGTCGCTGGAGACCACTCGCGCCGGCTTCTGGACCAAGCCGGACGATCCGGCGGCGGCCGAAAATGGGCCGGCCGAGGTGCTGGCCCGGCTGCGGACGCCGACCGAGGGCCGGCTCTACGACATCGAACTGGCGCTGCGGCTGGGCGCGCCGGTGGAGCAGGTCGCCGAGGCCAGCGGAGTCGACCCGTGGTTCGTCGCACAGATCGGCGAGCTGGTCGAGTTGCGCGCGGAGCTGATCGCCGCCCCGGTGCTCGACGCCGACCTGCTGCGCCGCGGTAAGCACAGCGGGTTGTCGGACCGGCAGATCGCCGCGCTGCGGCCCGAATTGGCCGGCGAGAACGGCGTGCGGTCGCTGCGCGAGCGGCTTGGTGTGCACCCGGTGTACAAGACCGTCGATACCTGCGCGGCCGAATTCGAGGCCAAGACGCCGTATCACTACAGCAGCTACGAACTGGATCCCGCCGCCGAAACGGAGGTGGCCCCGCAGACCGAGAAGCCCAAGGTGCTGATCCTGGGATCGGGACCCAACCGGATCGGCCAGGGCATCGAATTCGACTACAGCTGCGTGCACGCGGCAACCACCTTGTCGCAGGCCGGCTTTGAGACCGTGATGGTCAACTGCAACCCGGAGACGGTGTCCACCGACTACGACACCGCGGACCGGCTGTACTTCGAGCCGCTGACTTTTGAAGACGTGCTCGAGGTGTTCCGCGCCGAGCAGCAGTCGGCCGGTGACGGCCCCGGTGTGGTCGGGGTGATCGTGCAACTCGGCGGCCAGACCCCGCTCGGGCTGGCGCAGCGCCTGGCCGACGCCGGCGTGCCGATCGTCGGGACCCCGCCGGAGGCCATCGACCTGGCCGAGGACCGCGGCGCCTTCGGCGACGTGCTCACCGCGGCCGGCCTGCCCGCGCCGAAGTACGGCACCGCAACGAGTTTCGCCCAGGCCCGACGGATCGCCGAAGACATCGGCTACCCGGTGCTGGTGCGGCCGTCCTACGTGCTGGGCGGCCGGGGCATGGAGATCGTCTACGACGAGGAGACGCTGCGGGGCTACATCACCCGCGCCACCGAACTCTCCCCCGAGCATCCGGTGCTCGTCGACCGCTTCCTCGAGGACGCGGTGGAGATCGACGTGGACGCGCTGTGCGACGGCGCCGAGGTCTACATCGGCGGCATCATGGAGCACATCGAGGAGGCCGGCATCCACTCCGGCGACTCGGCGTGCGCGCTGCCGCCGGTCACGCTGGGCCGCAGCGACATCGAGAAGGTGCGCCGCGCCACCGAGGCCATCGCGCACGGCATCGGCGTCGTGGGCCTGCTCAACGTGCAGTATGCGCTCAAGGACGACGTGCTCTACGTCCTGGAGGCCAACCCGCGGGCCAGCCGCACGGTGCCGTTCGTGTCGAAGGCCACCGCGATCCCGCTCGCCAAGGCGTGCGCCCGGGTCATGTTGGGGGCCAGCATCGCCCAGCTCCGCGAGGAGGGACTGCTGGCGGCGTCCGGCGACGGCGCTCATGCCGCGCAGAACGCTCCGATCGCGGTCAAGGAAGCCGTGCTGCCCTTCCACCGGTTCCGCCGCATCGACGGCGCCGCCATCGACTCGCTTCTCGGCCCGGAGATGAAATCCACCGGCGAGGTGATGGGTATCGACCGCGACTTCGGCAGCGCCTTCGCCAAGAGCCAGACCGCCGCGTACGGTTCGCTGCCCGCCCGGGGCACCATCTTCGTGTCGGTCGCCAACCGGGACAAGCGCTCGCTGGTGTTCCCCGTCAAGCGGCTGGCCGACCTGGGATTTCGCGTCCTTGCCACCGAGGGAACCGCGGAGATGCTGCGCCGCAACGGGATTCCCTGCGACGAGGTGCGCAAGCACTTCGAGGACCCGCAGCCCGGCCGACCCGAGATCTCGGCCGTCGACGCCATCAAGGCCGGCGAGGTCGACATGGTGATCAACACGCCCTACGGCAACTCCGGTCCACGCATCGACGGCTACGAAATCCGTTCGGCCGCCGTGTCGGTCAACATCCCGTGCGTCACCACGGTGCAGGGCGCCTCGGCCGCCGTGCAGGGCATCGAAGCGGGCATCCGCGGCGACATCGGCGTGCGTAGCCTGCAAGAATTGCACAGCCAGATCGCTCAGGGCGGCGCGCCCGGCAACGGGGATCGGTGACCGGGTTCGGCGTCCGGCTGGCGGGCGCGAAGGCGGAACGGGGGCCGCTGTGCGTGGGCATCGACCCGCATCCCGAGCTGCTGCGCGCGTGGGGACTGCCCACCACCGCTGACGGTCTGGCCGCGTTCTGCGACATCTGCATCGAGGCGTTTTCCGGATACGCCGTCGTCAAACCGCAAGTGGCGTTCTTCGAGACGTACGGCGCCGCCGGATTCGCGGTGCTGGAACGCACCATCGCGGCGCTGCGCTCGGCGGGGGTGCTGGTACTGGCCGACGCCAAACGGGGCGACATCGGCACCACGATGGCGGCGTACGCCGCCGCCTGGGCGGGTGATTCGCCGCTGGCCGCCGACGCCGTGACGGCCACCCCGTACCTGGGGTTCGGCTCGCTGCGGCCGCTGCTGGAGGCCGCCGCGGCGCACGACCGCGGGGTGTTCGTGCTGGCGGCCACCTCCAACCCGGAGGGGGCGACGGTGCAGCGTGCCGCCTTCGACGGCCGCACCGTGGCCCAGCTGGTCGTCGATCAGGCGGCGGTGGTGAACCGCTCCGCGACGCCGTCCGGGCCGGGCTATGTGGGCGTGGTGGTGGGCGCGACGGTGTTGCAGGCGCCCGATCTCAGCGCGCTCGGCGGTCCGGTCCTGGTGCCCGGGCTGGGTGTCCAGGGCGGGCGGCCCGAGGCGCTCGCCGGGTTGGGCGGCGCGGCACCCGGTCAGCTGCTGCCCGCGGTGGCCCGCGAGGTGCTACGGGCCGGGCCGGGCGTGGCGCAGCTGCGGGCGGCGGCCGATCGGATGCTGGACGCGGTCGCCGACCTGGCGATGTGACGGGGACTAGTCCGACGCGAGTGCGGTGCTGGGCCGCGCGGTTTCGACGATGACGGTGGTGGCCTTGACGACGGCCACCGCGACGCTGCCGGGACGCAGCTGCAGTTCCTCGGCGGCCTCCGTGCTCATCAGCGACACGACCGTGAACGGGCCGCATTGCATTTCCACCTGGGTCATCACCTTGTCGCTGACCACCGACGTGACCAGCCCGACGAAGCGATTGCGGGCCGAGCTGCCGATGCTGAGCGGGTCGGCCGGCGGGGCGGGCGCATTGGTGCGGGAGAACTGCGCGAGGTCCTCGCTGGCGATCACCTTGCGGCCGGCGGCGTCGTGACTGACCGCCAGGGTGCCCTGGTTGATCCAGCGCCGCACGGTGTCGTCGCTGACGCCGAGCAGCTCAGCCGCCTGGCGAATTCGCAGGTTGGACACTCGTCGATGGTATCGGATTCCGTACCGCCGATTAGCTGAAATGGGACGGGGCGGCGGCGCCGTCCGGCAAGTACGGACTCGCGGTCATTCTCAGTCCGCGGATGCGGCGATAGGCGCGATATTCGCCCGGTTCCCGCGGGAATCGAGCACCCGGCGTCGCCGCGCACATCCGGCGTGGCGCCGAACCGTCGGCGATCAACGCCCCTGTGGCCCTTGGAGGTTGGCGAAAGTTCACCATTTGTTCGGGTGAGCGAACCCTGATCGTCCGAGGTGGTTCGGTCGCGGCGTCGGTTCCGACGCCCGCCGCCGAGCGGAGGCGCGCCGCGGCGGCCGGTCCGACCGGCGACCTCGGCCACCACGTCCATCGGCGGCCCGGTCGGTTGCTGGACGACCCGCGCGTGACCTGCGGACAGCGGCCCAGCTAGGCCGGCGTCCCCGCGCGGCGGCGGCCCGCGGCGCCGGCCCGCCCCGCCCCGCCGGTGCCCGGGCCCGCGTGAATCCGGAGATCGCAGACCGCCGTGGGCGCCGCCCGCGCCCGCCGAGACCGGTTCATCGGGCCGGACGGCGGTTTTGGCCTGCCGTTTGGCCGGCGGCGCGACACGCGCGACACGCCGCAAGAGAATCCGTGATCCCTCTTACCAGGCGTGCCGGTGGCCAGCAGGCGCCTCCCCGGACGGACCGGCACCACGGCCGTCGGCCCCGCCGGAAGCCGAATGCCCAGGTAGGCGGTGCAACAACGCGCTGAACCGGGGCGGGTGCCGGCACCCGGACGGCGCCCGACGCGGCCATCGTCGACGCCGGCTGCCGCGCCGCCCGGGCCGGCCACACGCCGGTGCATGCTGGGACTTTGCCCCCTTAACCAGGGGGTCGGGTTAGATTTCGTCAGGAGGCCTGAGTACGGTCGTCTGCGCTGGCAGAAGTACCGGCGAGACAAAATGAGATCGATTGAAATTGATTGATCAGATACGGAGGAATCGTGGCCCTTCCCCAGTTGACCGACGAGCAGCGCGCGGCCGCGTTGGAGAAGGCGGCAGCCGCACGTCGAGCGCGAGCAGAGCTCAAAGACCGCCTGAAGCGTGGCGGCACCAACCTCACCCAGGTGCTCAAGGACGCCGAGACCGACGAAGTCCTGGGCAAGATGAAGGTTTCCGCGCTTCTCGAGGCGTTGCCCAAGGTGGGCAAGGTCAAGGCGCAGGAAATCATGACTGAGTTGGAGATCGCCCCCACCCGCCGCCTGCGCGGTCTCGGTGATCGTCAGCGCAAGGCCCTGCTGGAAAAGTTCGGCTCCTAACCCGGCCGCCGACGATGCAGGCCGAATGGCCTGAGGAGAAGGCGGGCAATCCGACCCGAGCCGTGGGCGCACCCGCCCAGGAGCGCCCGTGAGCGCCGGCGGGGGACCGGACGTCCAGCACGGGACACGTCCTGAACCATCAGGTAACGGACGTGTGGTCGTGCTGTCCGGTCCCTCCGCGGTCGGCAAGTCGACTGTGGTCCGATGCCTGCGTGAGCGGGTCCCGGACCTGCATTTCAGCGTCTCGGCCACGACGCGGGCGCCGCGGCCCGGCGAGGTCGACGGCGTCGATTACCACTTCGTCAGCCCCGCCCGTTTCCAGCAGCTCATCGACGAGGGCGCGCTGCTGGAGTGGGCCGAAATCCACTCGGGACTGCACCGATCCGGCACCCTGGCCGAACCGGTCCGGGCAGCGATGGCCCGCGGACTGCCGGTGCTGATCGAGGTGGATCTGGCCGGTGCCAGGGCCGTCAAGCAGGCGATGCCCGAGGCCCTGGCGGTGTTTCTGGCGCCGCCCAGCTGGGAGGACCTCGAGGCCAGGCTCGTCGGCCGCGGCACCGAGTCGCCGGAGGTCATGCGGCGGCGCCTGGAGACCGCCCGCGTCGAAATGGCGGCCCAAAACGACTTCGACCGGGTGGTCGTGAACAGTGAATTGGAGTCAGCCTGCTCGGAATTGGTATCCTTGCTGGTGGGAACTGCGCCGGGCCGGCAAGAACCGTCCGGCCAAAGCAGGAACCGGACCGCATCCCAGCAAGATTGACCACCGAATTTTTCAGCTTTTCCAGTGGCTTTTCGGTTCAAGAGCCGCTCTAATCCGCCAGGAGATTGACCTAAGTGAGTATTCCGCAGTCCGACGCGGCATTGGCCGCCGTCCCCGACCGGTTCGATCCGTCCGCCGGGGGACAGGGCGCATACGACACCCCGCTGGGCATCACCAACCCGCCCATCGACGAGCTGCTGGACCGCGTCTCGAGCAAGTACGCCCTGGTGATCTACGCCGCCAAGCGGGCCCGTCAGATCAACGACTACTACAACCAACTCGGTGAGGGCATCCTCGAATACGTCGGTCCGCTGGTCGAGCCGGGGCTGCAGGAGAAGCCGCTATCGATCGCGATGCGCGAGATCCACGGCGACCTGCTCGAGCACACCGAGGGCGAGTAACAGGGCCGGGCCGGGCGCGCTGTGGACAACCGCGATCGGGTCGCGAAGAGAGTAATCGTCGGCGTCTCCGGCGGTATCGCCGCCTACAAGGCGTGCACCGTCGTGCGTCAGCTCGCCGAGGCCGGTCACTCGGTCCGCGTCATCCCGACCGAGTCCGCGCTGCGTTTCGTCGGGGCCGCCACGTTTGAGGCGCTCTCCGGTCAGCCGGTGCATACCGGCGTGTTCGACGACGTGCCGGAGGTTCCGCATGTCCGGCTCGGCAAACAGGCCGACCTGGTCGTGGTGGCGCCGGCCACGGCGGACCTGCTGGCCCGGGCGGTGCACGGCCGGGCCGACGATCTGTTGACCGCCACGCTGCTCACCGCGCGATGTCCGGTGCTGTTCGCGCCGGCCATGCACACCGAGATGTGGTTGCATCCCGCCACCGTGGACAACGTGGCCACCCTGCGCCGCCGGGGCGCGGTGGTCCTCGAACCCGCCGCCGGCCGGCTCACCGGAACGGACAGCGGGTCGGGCCGGCTACCCGAAGCCGAAGAGATCACCACCCTCGCTCACCTGCTGCTCGAGCGAAACGACGCGCTGCCCTACGACCTCGCCGGCTGCAAGGTGCTGGTGACCGCGGGGGGCACCCGCGAACCGGTCGATCCGGTGCGCTTCATCGGCAACCGCAGCTCCGGCAAGCAGGGCTACGCGGTGGCGCGGGTGGCCGCCCAGCGCGGCGCCGAGGTCACGCTGATCGCCGGGCACACCGCCGGGCTGATCGATCCCGCCGGCGTCGAGGTCGTCCACGTCAGCTCGGCCGAGCAACTGGGTGACGCCGTGGCCAAACACGCGGCCGAGGCGGACGTGCTGGTGATGGCCGCTGCCGTCGCCGACTTCCGGCCGGCCCGGGTTGCGGCCGCCAAGATCAAAAAGGGCCCGCAGGATGAAGACCGGCCGCCCACCATCGAGCTGGTCCGCAACGACGACGTGCTGGCCGGTGCGGTACGGGCGCGCGCCAACGGGGAACTGCCCGGCATGCGGGCCATCGTGGGGTTCGCCGCCGAGACCGGTGACGCCAACGGCGACGTGCTGTTTCACGCGAGGGCGAAGCTGCGCAACAAGGGTTGCGATCTGTTGGTCGTCAACGCGGTGGGCGACGGCAGGGCCTTCGAGGTGGACAGCAACGACGGTTGGCTGCTGGCGGCCGACGGGACCGAGTCGGCGCTGCAGCACGGCTCCAAGACATTGATGGCCAGTCGTATCGTGGATGCGATCGCCGCGTTCCTGCACGGGGGCAGCGGGTAGAACGGTCGAGTTCTTCTCGGCACCGGGGCAGGTGCTGGCCGGGCCGACGCCAGCCGATATAATTCGGCTAACTAACTATTTGGAAGGATTGGCATTGTGAGCGAAAAGGGTCGCCTGTTTACCAGTGAGTCGGTGACTGAAGGACATCCCGACAAGATCTGTGACGCGATCAGCGACTCGGTCCTTGATGCGCTGCTGGCCCAGGACCCTCGTTCACGTGTCGCGGTCGAGACGCTGGTGACCACCGGGCAGGTGCACGTGGTCGGTGAGGTGACGACGACGGCCAAGGAAGCCTTCGCCGACATCACCAACACGGTTCGTGAGCGCATCCTCGACATCGGTTACGACTCGTCGGACAAGGGCTTCGACGGGGCGTCGTGCGGGGTGAACATCGGTATCGGTGCGCAGTCGCCCGACATCGCCCAGGGTGTGGACACCGCGCACGAGGCGCGCGTCGAGGGGGCCGCGGACCCGCTGGACGCCCAGGGCGCCGGTGATCAGGGTCTGATGTTCGGTTATGCGATCAATGACACCCCCGAGCGGATGCCGCTGCCGATCGCGCTGGCCCACCGGTTGTCGCGCAAGCTGACCGAGGTGCGCAAGAACGGCACGCTGCCCTACCTGCGCCCGGACGGCAAGACACAGGTCACCATCGAGTACGAGGACGACGTCCCGGTGCGGCTGGACACCGTGGTGGTCTCCACCCAGCACGCCGAGGGCGTCGACCTGGAGAAAACGCTGGATCCCGACATCCGCCGGCACGTGCTCAAGACCGTGCTCGACGAGCTGGCCCACGACACCCTGGACTCGTCGGCAACGCGGGTGCTGGTCAATCCGACCGGCAAGTTCGTCCTGGGTGGGCCGATGGGTGACGCCGGGTTGACCGGCCGGAAGATCATCGTCGACACCTACGGCGGGTGGGCCCGTCACGGCGGTGGCGCGTTCTCCGGCAAGGATCCGTCCAAGGTGGACCGCTCGGCGGCCTACGCGATGCGTTGGGTGGCCAAGAACATCGTCGCGGCCGGGCTGGCCGAGCGGGTCGAGGTGCAGGTGGCCTACGCCATCGGCAAGGCGGCCCCGGTCGGGCTGTTCATCGAGACGTTCGGTACCGCGACGGTCGATCCGGTCAAGATCGAGAAGATCGTGCCCGAGGTGTTCGACCTGCGGCCCGGTGCGATCATCCGCGACCTGGACCTGCTGCGCCCCATCTACGCCCAGACCGCCGCCTACGGGCACTTCGGCCGTACCGACGTCGAGCTGCCCTGGGAGCAGCTGAACAAGGTCGACGACCTCAAGCGCGCGATTTAGCGCGACGCTCGCGGCGCCGGGTGATCGGCATCCAGCGCGGGTAGTCCGTCGATGCTGCGCTGGTTGCGATCCACCAGCCGGCCGAACTGCTCATCGGTGGCCTTGCGATGCACGGCGGCAAGCACCGGGCGTTCGTCGACGAGCTCGTAATGCGGCACCGCGAAGCCGCAGGCGTCGGCGATCCGCTCCACATCGATCACGATGATGGTGCGGATCCCCGCATGCTGGTCGCCGAAATGCCGCATCAGCTGGGCGAATTCGGTGTCGTCCGGGCGAACCACCCGCCCGGTGCCGAACAGCCGCAGAATCCGCGAGTTGCGGGTGAACGAGCAGAACATCACGGTGATGCGGCCGTTGTCGCGCAAATGGGCGACCGTCTCCACGCCGCTGCCGAACAGATCGAGGTAGGCGACGGTGTGCTCGTCGAGCACCGCGAACGTGTCGCGATATCCCTTGGGCGACAGATTGATTCGCCCGCCCTCGGTGGGAGCGGTGGCGACGAAGAAGACGGCCTGCTCCCGGATGAAGTCGCGAAGCGACTGGTCGATGCGCGCAAATTCCTTGGCCACGTGAGAAGCCTAGCCGCCGACTAGCGGGTGAACCGGTAGTCGTCCAGACTGAACCGCCGGCTGCGCCAGTACACCTCCGGCGTGGTGCCTGGCCGCAACGGCACGTCGCCGTTCTTGTCGAAGTAGTAGCTGTTGGCCAGCCGGCAGCTGTCCTGCCAGAAGATCTGCCGGGGCCGCCGGCGCATCATCTCGGCGAAGTAGCGGTCGTTGGCCTCCTGGCTCACCTCGACGCGGGTCGCGCCGACCCGCTCGGCCCGCTTGAGGCAGCGCACGATGTGATGCGTCTGCGCCTCGATCAGCGCGAAATAGGAGGAGCCGACGTAACCGTACGGGCCGAACACGGTGAACAGGTTGGGAAACCCCGGGATGGTGACGCCCTCGTACGCCTGCAGCCGGTGCTCATCCCAGAAGCGGCTCAACGACTTTCCACCGCTTCCGATCACGGCGAACGTCGGCACGTTGTCGGGGTCCATCACCTTGAAGCCGGTCGCCAGGATCAGCACGTCGATCTCGTGGTTCTCGCCGTCCGTGGTGGCCACCGCGTCGGGGGTGATCTTGTCGATCGGTTCGGTGACCAACCGCACGTTGTCGCGGTTGAACGTGGCGAGGTAACCGTTGTGGAAGCCGGGGCGTTTGCAGCCGACCGCGTACTTCGGGGTGAGCTGCTCGCGCACGGCCGGATCCCGAACCTGTTGGCGCAGATAGGACTTACCCAGCGAGGCCATCCTCTTGGCCAGCGGGATGACGGTGAAGTAGTGCGCCGAGATGGGGAAGGTGAGCTCCACGTAGGCCTGGCTGAGCAGGCGCTGCAGGGACTTGCCCCCGGGAATTCGCATCGCCCAGCGCGCCGGCGCGGGCAGCGGGACGTCGAACTTCGGGAAGCACCAGATCGGCGTGCGCTGAAACACCGTGAGCGACGACACGATCGGCGCGATTTCGGGAATCACCTGCACGGCCGAGGCGCCGGTGCCGATCACCGCGACGCGCTTGCCGCGCAAGTCCTGGTCGTGATCCCAGCGCGCGGTGTGCATGGTGATGCCGCCGAACGAGTCCACGCCGTCGATGTCGGGCAGGTTGGGCACCGTCAGGACCCCGCAGGCGCTGATCAGAAACCGCGCGGTGATTTCGCCCGCGGGGTCGGTCTGCACCCGCCACACGCCATGCTCGTCGTCGAACTCGGCGGTTTGCACCTTGGTGTTGAAGCGGATCCGCGATCGGATGCCGTACTTGTCGGCGCAGTGTTCGGCATAGGCCTTGAGCTCTCGGCCCGGCGCGTAGGTGCGCGACCAGTGCCGGCTCTGCTCGAAGGAGAATTGGTAAGAGAACGACGGAATGTCCACGGCGATACCGGGATAGGTGTTCCAGTGCCAGGTCCCGCCGACCCCGTCGCCGGCTTCGATCATCAGGTAGTCGGGCAGCCCGGCCCGGTCCAGGTTGATGGCCGCGCCGATGCCGGAGAAGCCGGCGCCGATGATCAGCGTGTGATAGTCGGGGGATTGGGCTTCCTGCGTGACCATCGTCGCCTGCCTACGGGTGCAGCGCCTTGTTAAGCGCCGTCAGGCCCCGCTCGGTGGCCTCGGCGGCGGCGGGTATCGCCAGGGCGAAACTGACGAACCCGTGCACCAGGGTGGGCTCGTTGCTCAGCTCGACCGGGACGCCGGCGGCGCCCAGCAGCTCGGCGTACCGGGCCCCGTCGTCGCGCAGCGGATCGTGTTCGGCGGTGCCGATGTAGGCGGGCGCCACGCCGGACAGGTCCGCGGCGTTCGCCGGGGCCATGGTGGCGGGCAGCGCCTTCGGGTCGCTGATATCGAGGTCGGGGACGTACCAGGCCAGAAAGGCGTCGATCACCTCACGGTTCAGAATCGGCGCGTCGGCGTTCTCGGTGTACGACGGCAGGGACAGATCCGCGGTGACCGTGGGGTACCACAGCAACTGGAAGCGCAGTGCGGGCCCGCCGTTATCGCGGGCCAACAGCGCGGTCACTGCGGCGAGGTTGCCGCCCGCCGAGTCACCGGCCACGGCGATGTTGTTCGGGTCTCCGCCGAGTTCGGCCGCATGCTCGGCGACCCATTGCAGGGCCGCCCAGCAGTCGTCCACGCCCGCCGGGAACGGATGCTCCGGGGCCAGCCGGTAGCCGACAGACACCACGATGGCCTCGGCGCCGACGGCGTGCGCGCGGGCAACCGGGTCGTGGGTGTCCAAGTCGCCGAGGCAAAACCCTCCGCCGTGGTAGAAGACGACCACCGGCAGCGGGGCGAGGTCGGTGTCGGGCCAGCAGATGCGCACCGGGATGTCGGTGGCCTCGCCGTGGGCGATCATGCGATTCTCGAGCCGCAGGTCCGGCAGCATTTCCGCGGGCACCTTGAGCAACTTGAGGCGCGCGCGGGCGGCCTGGACGCCGTCGGCCTGGCGGAAGGTCATCGGATACGCGTCGAGCAATGCCTTCAGCGTGGGATCGATCGCGGGGCGGGCGGTGGTCGGCTCGCTCATGCGTTCACCGTACGCCGCGGGATCACCGGTGTAGGGCGTTCCGCAGCGCGGTCAGTCCGCTTTCCAGCGCCGCGGTGGCCGCGGGCACCACGCCGGCATAGCCCAGGTAGCCGTGCACCAGCGTCTCCGCGTTGTGTACCCGGGCGGCGACGCCGGCGGCGGTCAGCAATTCGCCGTACCGGATGCCGTCGTCGCGCAGCGGGTCGTATCCGGCGACGGCGATGTAGGCCGGCGCCAGGTTGCTCAGGTCCCTGGCCCGCCCCGGCGCCATGTCCGACGGCGGATCGGACAGGTCGACTTCCCCGGCGTACCAACGAGAGAACTCCGCGACCGCCTTGACGTCCAGGATCGGTGCGGTGGCGTTCTCGGTGAACGACGGCAGCGACGCATCCCACATGGTCGACGGATACCACAACAGCTGGAACACGATCGGCGGAGCGCCATGGTCCCGCGCCCGCTGCGAAACCGCGGCGGAGATGGTGCCGCCGGCCGAATCCCCGGCGACGGCGATCCGGCGCGGGTCGCCGTGCAGTTCGGCGGCGTTCTCGGCAACCCAAAGTGTTGCGGCCCAACCGTCTTCGACGGCGGCGGGGTAGGGGTGCTCGGGAGCCAGCCGGTAGTCGACGGACACCACGATCGCGTCGGCGCCGACCGCATGCTGACGGGCGGTGCCGTCGTGGGTATCCAGGTCGCCGATGACGAAGCCGCCGCCGTGGAAATACAGTACGACGGGTGCCGCGGCGCCGTCCGGATGGTCATCGGAATGGCTTGGTGGCCAATAGATCCGGACCGCGAGAGGGCCGGCGGGCCCGGGTATCGTGCGGTCCTCGACGCGCAGCTCGGGATGCAGTGGCCGGCGGGGCAGGTCGCGGAAGCGTTGCCGCGCTGCGTCGATTCCGTCTTCAGTGGATAGCCGGAAGGGAACCGCATCCAGTACCTTCTGCAGGATGGGGTCGATAGCGGGTTTCTCGTCGGCTGTGTTATCCAAGCTGGGCATGGACGTACCGTACGCACCTCGTCTGGTGGCCGGCGCTTGGGTGGTGGCCGGCTGGGTGGCCCTCGGCTACGGCATCTACCTGACCGTGCTGGCGCTGCGCTCGCCGCCGGGAACGGAGCTGACCGGGCACTGGGTGTTGCAGCCGGCGTTCAAGGCCTCGATGGCGTTTTTGCTGACGCTGGCCGCGGCGGGGCACGCCAAGGTGCGCGAGCGGCGGTGGCTGATGTCGGCGCTGCTGCTTTCGGCCATCGGCGACTGGGCGCTGGCCCTCCCGTGGTGGTCGCTGTCGTTCGTGGTGGGCCTGGCGGCATTCCTATTGGCGCACTTGTGTTTTGTGGCCGCGCTGCTCCCGCTGGTCCCGGCATTCTCGGCGGGGTCACCCGACGCGCGGCCATCGACGGTGCGCATCGTCGCGGCGATGCTGATGTGTGCGGCGTCGGTCGCGCTGCTGGTCTGGTTCTGGCCCCACCTGGGCCCGGAAAAGCTGACGCTCCCGGTGACGGTCTACATCGTGGTGCTGACCGCGATGGTGTGCACGGCCCTGCTGGCCAAACTGCCCACGATCTGGACGGCGGTGGGAGCGGTGTGCTTCGCGGCCTCGGACTCGATGATCGCCATCGGCCGCTTCATTCTGGGCAACGAGGCGCTGGCCGTGCCGATCTGGTGGTCGTATGCCGCGGCGCAGATCTTGATCACCGCCGGGTTCTTCTTCGGCCGGGAGCTTCCCGCTGAGGCCGCCGGGACCGCGCCGGCGTCCGCCGAAAACTGATTGTCGCCGGTGTCCGGTACGCTGCGGCCCGGACGGTAACAACATTGGATGACAACATGATTCGCGGTCCGGGGACGCGGTGAGCCCCAGCGCGCGCACGCCCGTCGAGGTGGAGCCGATCGCCCGGGTGCTGCCGATGCTGTCGGTGCCGCATCTGGACCGGGAGTTCGACTACGTGGTGTCGGCCGAGCAATCCGACGACGCCCAGCCCGGGGTACGGGTACGGGTGCGCTTCCACGGCCGGCTGGTCGACGGATTCGTGCTGGAGCGCCGCAACGACACCGATCATCCCGGCAAGCTGGGCTGGCTGGACCGCGTCGTGTCGGCCGAACCGGTGCTCACCCCGGAAATCCGCCGGCTGGTCGATGCAGTGGCCGCCCGCTACGCCGGCACCCGTCCCGACGTGCTGCGCCTGGCGGTGCCGGCCCGGCATGCCCGGGTGGAGCGGGAAACGCCGCAAAGCCGCGATTCGGCGGTCCCGGAGCCCGTCGACCCGAGGGGCTGGGACGGTTACGGCCGCGGCGCTCAGTTCCTGGCCGCGCTGGCCGAATCGCGGGCGGCCCGGGCCGTCTGGCAGGCGCTGCCGGGTGAGTCGTGGACGGACCGGTTCACCGAGGCCGCCGCGCAAACCGTGCGGACCGGCCGTTCGGTGCTGGCGATCGTCCCCGATCAGCGCGACCTGGACGCGCTGTGGCAGGCCGCGACGACGCGGATCGACGAGCGCAGCGTGGTGGCCCTGTCGGCCGGCCTGGGGCCGGCGGCCCGGTACCGGCGCTGGCTGGCGGCGTTGCGCGGCTCCGCGCGGCTGGTGATCGGCACCCGCAGCGCGGTGTTCGCGCCGCTGAGCGATCTGGGGCTGGTCATGGTGTGGTCCGACGCCGACGACAGCCTGGCCGAGCCGCGGGCGCCATATCCGCATGCCCGCGAGGTGGCGATGCTGCGGGCGCATCAGGCCCGGTGCGCGGCGCTGATCGGCGGCTATGCACGCACCGCCGAAGCCCATGCGCTGGTGCGCAGCGGCTGGGCGCACGACATCGTCGCGGCGCGGCCGGTGGTGCGCGCCCGCACGCCGCGGGTGATCGCCCTCGACGACACCGGCTACGCCGACGAGCGCGACCCGGCGGCGCGCACGGCACGTGTTCCGTCCATCGCACTGCGCGCCGCCCGATCGGCGCTGCAAGCCGACGCGCCGGTGCTGGTCCAGGTGCCGCGGCGGGGGTACGTCCCGTCGCTGGCCTGCGCGCGGTGCCGGACCGTCGCCCGCTGCCGGCACTGCACGGGGCCCCTGTCGTTGCAGGAGGGCGGCGCCGCACTGCTGTGCCGCTGGTGCGGTCGGGTCGACCCGACGCGGCGGTGTGCGCGCTGCGGGTCGGACGCGGTGCGCGCCGTCGTCGTCGGGGCGCGGCGCACCGCCGAAGAACTCGGCCGCGCGTTTCCCGGCACGGCGGTGATCACGTCATCGGGCGACGGTGTGGTGCCCCAGGTCGCGGCCGGCCCGGCTCTGGTGGTGGCCACCCCGGGCGCCGAGCCGCAGGCGTCCGGTGGTTACGGGGCGGCGTTGCTGTTGGACACCTGGGCGCTGCTGGGCCGGCAGGACCTGCGCGCGGCAGAGGACGCGCTGTGGCGCTGGATGAGCGCCGCCGCGCTGGTGCGCGCCCGCGGCGACGGCGGCGTGGTGATGGTCGTCGCCGAATCCTCCCTTCCCACAGTGCAATCGCTGATCCGGTGGGATCCGGTGGGTCATGCGGAGGCGGAGGTGACGGCGCGGGCCGAGGTCGGTCTGCCGCCCAGTGTGCATATGGCCGCCGTCGACGGGACGGCCGACGCCGTGGCCGCGCTGCTCGACGCGGCCCGGCTGTCCGATCAGGAATCGTTTGACGCCGATTTGCTTGGGCCGGTGGACCTTCCGGCCGGCGTCCGCCGGCCCGCCGGAACCCCGGCCGGCGCCCCGGTGACGCGAATGCTGGTCCGGGTGCCGCGTCAGCAGGGGCTGGCGCTGGCGGCGGCGCTGCGCCGCGGCGTCAGTGTGCTCAGCGCCCGGCAAACCTACGAGCCGGCCAGGGTGCAGATCGACCCGCTGCACATCGGATAACCTTCACGGACCATTTCCCTAGGCGACAATATGTGCATGCAATAATCACGTCTTACGACATTGGAGTGTTGCTACACTTTCTCATCCTCAAACCGCCGAAAGGTCCGGACACCATCCGGGAAGGGGCGATATGGCAGCCGACCGCACCACAGTTGACGAGTCATTGGACGTCATCACCGATGCTCTGCTGACGGCCTCCCGTTTGCTGATGGCCATTTCGGCTCGCTCCGTCGGGCAGGTGGACGAGACCATCACCATCGCCCAGTTCCGGACGCTGGTGATCCTGTCCAATCGCGGTCCGGTCAACCTGGCCACCCTGGCGGGTCTGCTGGGCGTGCAACCGTCGGCCACCGGCCGGATGGTGGACCGGTTGGTCGCCGCCGGGCTGATCGACCGGTTGCCCCATCCGACCTCGCGGCGTGAACTGCTCGCCGCGCTCACCACGCGCGGCCGCGACGTCGTCCACCAGGTCACCGCGCACCGGCGCGCCGAGATCGCGGCCATCGTGGCGAAGATGCCGTCGGCGGAACGGCACGGGCTGGTGCGGGCCCTGACCGCGTTCACCGCTGCCGGTGGCGAGCCCGACGTCCATTTGGACGCCGAGCTCGACCTGTAAGTCGGCTAGTCGCGCCGCTTTTCGGCGATCACCAGCAGGTACTCCCAGCCCATGGTGCCGTCGGTGAGGTGCTGCTGCGCGAGTTCGACGAGCTGAGCGTCCAGTTCGTCGGCGAGCGCCCGGTTATGGCCGATGTTCGCGTACGCCTCGATGGTGGGGCCGTAGTGCTGCTTGAAGTACGCGTGCACCGCCTCGGCGCTGTCGAACCGGTCGACCGTCAACATGCCTCGCGTGGCGGTGATGTGGCCGATCTGGTCACCGAGCAGCGCGGCGACGTAGCCCGGACGCCCCCAGAGCGCCGCCGGCGGCACCGGGTGCGACAGGCTCGGCCGGTAGGGCCGGATGGTGGCGAGCATGCGGCCGAAGAATCCTTCGGGGGTCCAGCTGATCACGCCGATCGTGCCGCCCGGCCGGCAGACCCGGACCAGTTCGGTGGCCGCGCGCTGCTGGTCGGGGGCGAACTGCACCCCGATCGCGGAAATCACGGCATCGAATTCGCCGTTGCCGAACGGCAGCGCCTGTGCATTGGCCTCCCGGTAGTCGATCGCCAAGCCCCGTGCCTCGGCCCTGGCCTGCGACCGTCGCAACAGCTCGGGGGTGAGGTCGGTGGAGACGACGGCGGCGCCGGCGGCGGCCGCCGGCAGCGAGATGTTGCCCGAGCCGGCCGCGACATCGAGCACCCGTATTCCGGGCCGGATCCCGGCCGCTTTGACCAGGGTGGGGCCGAGGGGGGCCATCACTTCCTCGGCCATCAGGGCGTAGTCGCCCAACGCCCATACCGTGCGATGCGTTGCTGCCACCGAGGTGTCGGTGATCGGGGTGCCGAGGGTCATCTAGACCTCCTTGAACAGGGGAAAGGGCTGCCTTGCGACCTCGTTGTCGACATGAATCGGCGGTGTGGTCCACGCCGCCATTTAATGGCTCTCAGAAATAATAGCCATAGGAAACAATATACGCGCGTCTCTTGCCCGGTTCGGGCGGGTCGGGTCCGCGTCCGCGGCTTCCTAGACTGGGTCGGTGCGTCTTGTCTTCGCCGGAACCCCCGAACCAGCGCTCCCCGCACTGCGCCGCCTCATCGATTCGCCGCGGCACGAGGTGATCGCGGTGCTGACCCGGCCCGATGCGGCCGCCGGGCGGCGCGGCAAGCCGGAGCCGTCACCGGTGGCGCGCGAAGCGCTCGACCGCGGCATTCCGGTGCTGCGGCCATCGCGCCCGAACTCCGCGGAGTTCGTCGCCGAGCTGTCGCAGTTGGCGCCGGACTGCTGCGCGGTGGTGGCCTACGGCGCGCTGTTGCGCGACGCCCTGCTGGCGGTGCCGCCGCGGGGCTGGATCAACTTGCACTTCTCGCTACTGCCCGCCTGGCGCGGCGCCGCGCCGGTGCAGGCGGCCATCGCGGCGGGCGACAGCATCACCGGCGCCTCGACGTTCCAGATCGAGCCGAGCCTGGACTCGGGCCCGATCTACGGCGTCGTGACCGAGACGATCCGGCCGACCGATACCGCCGGGGAACTGCTTGAGCGACTGGCTGTTTCGGGCGCGGCACTGTTGTCGACCACGCTGGACGGCATCGCCGACGCGACGTTGACGCCGGTGCCGCAACCCGCCGACGGCGTCAGCATCGCGCCCAAGATCACCGTGGAGCAGGCCCGGGTGCGCTGGGACCTGCCGGCGCTGGTGGTGGATCGCCGCATCCGCGCCGTCACGCCCCATCCCGGCGCCTGGACGCTGATCGGCGATCTGCGCATCAAGCTGGGCCCGGTGCAGCTTGCCCAGGCCTCCGGGCAGGCTGGCCCGCCAGAACCCTTGCCGCCCGGCGCTATTCACGTCGATCGCAAGAGCGTATGGGTCGGCACCGGCTCAGATCCGGTGCGGCTGGACCAAATCCAGCCGCCCGGAAAGAAATTCATGAACGCGGTCGACTGGGCGCGCGGCGCCCGGCTGGACCCCGCGGTGCGGGCGACATGAGCGCCGGGCGTGACAGGCCGCAGCGCGGCCGGCCGGAGCGCAAGCCGTCAGGACCGCAGCGCGACCGCCGGCCCCAGCACCGGGATCGCCGGCCGCCACGACGGCCGCTGGACCCGGCCCGTGCCGCCGCGTTCGACGTGCTGCGGGCGGTCAGCGAGCGTGACGCCTACGCCAACCTGGCGCTGCCCGCCCTGCTGCGCGAACGCGGAATCACCGGCCGCGACGCGGCATTCGCCACCGAGCTGACCTATGGCACCTGCCGCACCAGGGGCCTGCTCGACGCCGTGATCGGCGCGGCCGCGGCACGCTCGCCGCAAGCCATCGACCCGGTGCTGCTCGACCTGCTGCGCCTGGGCACATATCAGCTGCTGCGCACCCGGGTCGACGCGCACGCCGCGGTGTCCACCACCGTCGAGCAAGCCGGAATCGAATTCGACTCGGCCCGAGCGGGTTTCGTCAACGGAGTGCTGCGGACCATCTCCGGGCGCGACGAGCAGGCCTGGGTCGCCGAGCTGGCGCCGAACCCGGCGCAGGACCCGGTCGGGCACGCCGCGTTCGTGCACGCCCACCCCCGCTGGATCGCGCAGGCGTTCGCCGACGCGCTGGGCGCCGACGCGACCGAACTCGACGCGGTACTGGCCGCCGACGACGAACGGCCTCAAGTACACCTGGCCGCCCGGCCCGGCGCGCTGACCGCGGCCGAACTGGCCGACGTGGTCGGCGGGACGGTCGGCCGTTATTCGCCGTACGCGGTGTACCTGCCGGGCGGCGACCCGGGCCGGCTGGCGCCGGTGCGCGATGGCGTGGCGCTGGTTCAGGACGAGGGCAGCCAGCTGGTGGCCCGGGCGGTGACGCTGGCGCCGGTGGACGGTGACGCCGGCCGGTGGCTGGACCTGTGCGCCGGGCCGGGTGGCAAGACGGCGCTGTTGGCCTCGCTCGGCGTGCAGCGGCACCAGGAGCCGGGGTTCCGGCTCACCGCGGTGGAGCCCGCGCCACGCCGTGCCGATCTGGTGGCCGAGAACACCCGCGGCCTGCCGGTCGACGTGTTGCGGGTGGACGGGCGGCGGACGGGTCTGGAGCCGACCTTCGACCGGGTGCTCGTCGACGCGCCCTGCACCGGGTTGGGGGCGCTGCGCCGCCGGCCGGAGGCGCGCTGGCGGCGCCAGCCCGCCGAGGTGCCCGCGCTGACCAAGCTGCAGCGCGAGCTGCTGGGCGCCGCGATCGCGCTGACCCGCCCCGGCGGCGTGGTGCTCTACGCCACCTGCTCGCCGCACCTGGCCGAAACCGTCGGCGTGGTCGCCGACGCGCTGCGCCGCCACCCGGTGAGCGCGCTGGACACCCGCCCCTTGTTCGAGCCCGTCGCCGACCTGGGGGCCGGGCCGCACGTGCAGCTCTGGCCGCACCGGCACGGCACCGACGCCATGTTCGCGGCCGCGCTGCGCCGCGAAGCGGAGTAGCAAGGACGCGCCGGAGGTGAAGCGGGCCGCGCCGCTCAGTAGTCTGGCCCTCATGCCTCGCAACACGGAACCGTTAGAGGGGCCCCTCATCGCGCCGTCGATCCTGTCCGCTGACTTCGCCCGGCTCGCCGACGAAGCCGCCGCCGTGACCGGCGCCGACTGGTTGCACGTCGACGTGATGGACAACCACTTCGTGCCGAATCTGACCCTCGGGCTGCCGGTGGTGGAGAGCCTGCTGGCCGCCACCACCATCCCGATGGACTGCCATCTGATGATCGAGAACCCGGACCGCTGGGCGCCGCCCTACGCCGAGGCGGGGGCCTATAACGTCACCTTCCACGCCGAGGCCACCCAGAATCCGATCGCCGTGGCCCGCGATATCCGCGCCGCCGGCGCCAAGGCCGGGATCAGCGTCAAGCCGGGGACCCCGCTGGAGCCCTACCTGGAAATCCTGCCCCAGTTCGACACCCTGCTCATCATGTCGGTGGAACCCGGTTTCGGCGGCCAGAGCTTCATCCCCGAGGTGCTGACCAAGGTGCGCACGGCGCGCAAGCTGATCGAGGCGGGGGAGCTGACCATCCTGGTGGAAATCGACGGCGGCATCAACGAGGACACCATCGAGCAGGCCGCCGAAGCCGGCGTCGATTGCTTCGTCGCCGGGTCGGCTGTTTACGGCGCCGATGACCCCGAGGCCGCGATAGACGCGTTGCGGCGGCAGGCCGCCGGCGCATCCCCGCACCTGCGTCGATGACGGTTCCGCCGGGCGACAGCCTGGACGACGCGATGCGCTTGGCGATCGAGCAGTCCAATCACGTCAAGGGAACCACGTATCCGAATCCCCCGGTGGGCGCGGTCATCCTGGACGCCGGTGGTGACGTGGTCGGCGTCGGCGCCACCGAACCGGCCGGGGGCGACCACGCCGAAATCCTGGCGCTGCGGCGGGCCGGCGAGTTGGCGGCCGGGGGCACCGCCGTGGTCACCCTCGAGCCGTGCAACCACTACGGAAGAACCCCGCCGTGCGTCAACGCCCTGCTCGACGCAAAGGTGGGCACCGTGGTGTACGCCGTCGCGGACCCGAACCCGGAGGCCGCCGGCGGGGCGGCCCGGCTCGAAGAAGCGGGCGTGACGGTGCGCTCCGGCGTGCTGGCCGACGAGGTGACCGGCGGCCCGCTGCGCGAGTGGCTGCACAAGCAGCGGACCGGGCTGCCGCACCTGACCTGGAAATACGCCAGTAGCTTCGACGGCCGCAGCGCGGCCGCGGACGGCTCCAGCCAGTGGATTTCCAGCGAGGCCTCGCGGGCGGACCTGCATCGCCGCCGGGCGGCCGCCGACGCGATCGTGGTGGGAACCGGCACCGTGCTGGCCGACGACCCGGCGTTGACCGCCCGGCTGCCCGACGGCTCACTGGCCGACCGGCAGCCGCTGCGAGTGGTCGTCGGAATGCGCGAAATACCCTCGGAGGCAAAGGTTCTCAACGACGACTCGCGGACCATGCTGATCCGCACGCATGACCCGATGGAGGTGCTCAAGGCCGTCGCGGACCGCACCGACGTACTGCTGGAGGGTGGCCCGACGCTGGCCGGGGCCTTCCTGCGGGCCGGGGTGGTCAACCGGATCTTGGCCTACGTCGCGCCGACCCTGCTGGGTGGCCCCGTCACCGCGGTCGACGACGTCGGAGTGTCGACGATCGCGCGGGCGCTGCGCTGGCAGTTCGACGGCGTCGACCGGGTGGGTCCCGATCTGCTGGTCAGCCTGGTGCCGCGCAGCGGTTAGCGCTCACCTAACGAGACCGCTTGCGGCTCAGCGACTTCCGGCTCCTCGGCGTGTTCCTTGCGGCCGCCGATCAGCAGACCCAGCAGCGCTCCCAAAATACAGATCACGACAGTGGCCTCGAAGATGTCGCCGTACATCATGGCGAAGGCCTTGAGGTACATGGTGCCCTGCGCGGCGATGCGCTCCAGCAGGGTGGCGTTGGCCGGGATCGCCGCGGTCAGGCCCGCGACGATCTGGTTGAACCGGTACAGGCCCCACGCGGTGAGCGCGGCCACCCCGATCAGCATGCCGGTCATCCGGGCCACCACCACGGCCGCCGAGGCGATGCCGTGTTCGGCCGATGGGACAACGCGCAGCGCCGCAGAGGTCAGCGGCCCGATCACCAGGCCCAGGCCCAGACCGGCCACCAGCAGATCGGCATGCAAGATGGGGACGCTGAACAACCCGAAGATGTTGTGCTTCTGGCTCAGCACGTCTTGGCGCCAGAAGTGAATCAGCCAGTATCCGTACGCCGCGATGAGCAGCCCGACGAAAGTCATGATCCGGTCACCGACCCGGGTGGCGATCCATCCGCCCAGCACCGCCCCGATCGGCAGCGCGATCAGGAACCACAACAGCAACCCGGCCGCCTGTGTCTCATCCATCTGCAACACGCCCTGGCCGAACAGCTCCACGTCGACCAGGGTCACCATCAGCGCGGCACCGGCGAACAGCGACGCGCCCAGCGCGGCCAGGAACGGGCGGAAGTGCACGCCGGCCGGTTCGATCAGCCGGGTGCGCGCGAAACGCTCCCAGAGCAGGAACAGTGCCGCCACCACGACCGCGCCGATGACCAGCGGCAGCCCGTAGCTGGGCAGGATCTGCTTGCCGTCGGGTTGCGGGTTGTACAGACCGATCACGGCGAGGCCCAACGCGACCGCCAGCAGCACGCCACCGACCAAATCGATCTTCTGGGGCTCCTCCGCCCGCTGGTGCGACGGCAGGCTGAACTGGATCATCACCATCGCGACGAGGGTCAGCGGGACGTTGATCCAGAAGACGTAGCGCCAGTCGTGTGTGAGGAAGACGATGAAGATCCCGTACAGCGGGCCAAGCACGCTGCCGAGCTCCTGGGCGGCACCGATGCCGCCCAGCACCCCGGCGCGATTGCGCTGCGCCCACAGGTCGGCGCCCAGCGCGAGGGTGACCGGCAACAGCGCGCCGCTGGCCACGCCCTGGACGGTGCGGCCGCCGACCAGCAGGTGAAAGTCGCCCCAGTGACCGGCCAGCGCGGTGATCACCGAGCCGACCATAAACAGCGCCAGGCTGACCTGCAGCACCAGCTTGCGGCCGAACCGGTCCGACGCGCGGCCCAGCAGCGGCATGGCGGCGATGTAGCCCAGCAGGTACATCGTGATGATCCAGGTGATGCGCTGCAGCTGGTTAATCGGGATGTGAACGTCGGTCATGATGTCGCGCATGATCGTCACGACCACATAGGCGTCCAGTGCGCCCAGCAGCACCGCCAGGCTGCCCGCGCTGATCGCTACCCGGCGTCCGGTTTGGTGCCCGGTTGGGACTTCCGTCTCTGCGGTCACGAGCTCACCGGGGGCTTGGTGACCTGAACCTGCTCGCCCCAGTTGGACAGGGTGATCTGGGCGGAGTTGCCGGAGCTCTTCTGCAGGTTGGCCTGGACCAGCAGGTGGTCACCGGTCTCCTGGACCCACACCGTGCTGGGCACCGGCTGCGTCGCGTTGAACTGCGGCACGATCTTGTTCACCGCGTCCGCCGAGACGTTTCCGCTGATGCGGATGGTGTTCTGCCCGTTGATGTTGTCGCGGCCCTCGGATTTGGCGTTGCTGAAGTTCGCCAGCGCGTTGCCCAGACCGTTGTCGGGGTTCAGCAGCACCGAGACGTCGTAGACGTCCGAAGCCTTGCCGAAGTCACTCCACTTGTTCGGGGTGAGGGTGGCGTACAGGGTTCCGTCGACCACGACGAAGTTGGCGTCGATGTCCGAGCCGCCCAGGGTGATCGTGGCGTTGCCCGACGCGGCGGTGGCAGGTGCGGTGGTGAGGTCGCCGGTCAGCGTCTTGATGGGCAGCCCGGGGATCTTGCCCTGGACGCTCAGCGCGATGTGCGCGCTCTGCACCTTCTTGGTGGCGTCGGCCGACTGCTTGACCAAGGTCGTGCCGTCGGGGAGCGGGGCGCCGCTCTGCTTTGAGCCGGACGAACAGCCGGCGATCAAGGCGGTGGCGAGGGTCAGGGATGCGATGACGGCCGATAGACGGCGGCGGGTCTGCATACTCTGCATCGTAGAGGGTGCCGGTGACTGTGCTGATGAACGCGGGGGGCCGGTGTCGTCCGGGCGCCGGTGTTTGCCCTGCTCACCAGCGTGAGTGGGGGCCAATTAGCCTGGGAGGATGTTTACCGGAATTGTCGAGGAACTCGGCGAGGTGACGGCTCGCGATGTGCTTTCCGACGCGGCGCGGCTGACCATTCGCGGCGCCGTCGTGACCGCCGACGCGGGCCACGGCGATTCGATCGCCGTCAACGGGGTGTGCCTGACCGTCGCCGAGCTGCTGCCCGGCGGCCAGTTCACCGCCGACGTGATGGCGGAATCGCTCAACCGATCCAACCTGGGCGGATTGCAAGTCGGCAGCCGGGTGAACCTGGAGCGCGCCGCGGCCGTCAACAGCCGACTGGGTGGGCACATCGTGCAGGGGCACGTCGACGGCACCGGACGCATCGTGTCCCGGACGCCGTCGGAGAACTGGGAAGTGGTGCGGATCGAGATGCCCGCCGAGGTGGCCCGCTACGTCGTGCAGAAGGGATCGATCACCGTCGACGGCATTTCGTTGACGGTGTCCGCGCTGGGCGACGAGCCGGGCGACTGGTTCGAGGTCTCGCTGATTCCCACCACCCGCGAGGTCACCACCTTGGGCCGAGCCCCGGTCGGCACGCAGGTGAACCTGGAAGTCGACGTGATCGCCAAATATGTTGAGCGGTTGATGGCCCGCTAGGTACCAGAAGCAGGCCGCTGCCCGAAGGTGTAGCGGCCTGCTTTCTCAGGCGTTGGCTAGAGCGGCATCCAGACGGGGCCGTTCCAATATCCCCAACCATTCACCTGGGGATTCCACACCACCTGAGCCCAGGGTGCCCACGGCGGTGGTGGTGGCGGCGGCGGCGCCCACGGCGGCGCTCCGCCGTAACCCGCCGGACCACCGTAGTTGTCGTCCCAATCGCGGCAGTTGTTCCAGTCCGGGTTGTTGCCCCAGCCGGGGTCCCACTGCTCGCCCGGGCACCAGTGGTGGTGATACAGGGGCGCGGGAGGAGGCGCCGCCGCAGCGGTGCCGGTGGACAGTCCGAGCGCGGACGCAGCGAGCCCGCCGGCCGCCAGTGCGCCGGTGCACAGGCGAACCCATGGTCGTGTTCGAGTGTTGGTATTCATGCGGCTGGTATTTCCGTCGGGAATGCGCGCGAAACCCGTTTCTGTCGTTTGCTCATGTCAAATATTCCGCACAGCCGTCCCATATCCGGTGCAAAGGGTGTCGTCGTATATCGCCCTTTCGTGGACGGATCTTTGGCACCAAGTGACGATATCGCCCGTGGAGGCAACCATTCCTGGCGGCGACATCGTGTTTGCGGGCGGCGGCTCGATTGGCGCGCTGCCTTTCGTGGTGCGAAAACGGCGGCGGGTCGCACGCTGTTTATGAACCGTGGGGCGTCCGACCGGGCCTGGCTCCGTGGGAATGCCGGGGGGTTCCGCCGCGACGGGATAAGCGCAGGGCCATCGCGAGTTGTCAGGTCATCGGAGCGGCAATAACAGCGGCGCCGCCGTGGTTCATACTGAATGCAACACGTGGGCTTCTCGTGTGAGCCGTTTCGACAGTGTTCCCGCCGGGCAGCGGGAACGGCGAGGTAGCAAAGATGACGAGGTTGGACTCCGTCGAGAGGGCGGTTGCCGACATTGCGGCCGGCAAGGCCGTCATCGTCATCGACGACGAGGACCGCGAGAACGAGGGCGATCTCATCTTCGCCGCCGAGAAGGCGACACCGGAGATGGTGGCGTTCATGGTGCGCTACACCTCGGGGTACCTCTGTGTGCCGCTGGACGGCGAGATCTGTGACCGGCTGGGTCTGCTGCCGATGTACGCGGTGAACCAGGACAAGCACGGCACCGCCTACACAGTCACCGTGGACGCAAGACGGGGTGTGGGCACCGGGATTTCGGCCTCGGACCGGGCCACCACGATGCGGCTGCTGGCCGATCCCAGCAGCGTCGCCGACGACTTCACCCGTCCGGGTCACGTGGTTCCGTTGCGCGCCAAGGACGGTGGCGTGTTGCGCCGTCCCGGTCACACCGAGGCCGCCGTCGACCTGGCCCGGCTGGCCGGGCTGCAGCCCGCGGGCGCGATCTGCGAGATCGTCAGCCAAAAGGACGAAGGCTCGATGGCCCAGACCGACGAATTGCGGGTGTTCGCCGACGAACACGACCTCGCCATGATCACCATCGCCGACCTGATCGAGTGGCGACGCAAGCACGAGAAGCACATCGCCCGGATCGCCGAGGCCCGGATACCGACCCGGCACGGCGAGTTTCGTGCCATCGGCTACGCCAGCATCTACGAAGAAGTGGAACACGTCGCACTGGTCCGCGGCGACATCGCCGGGCCGAACGCCGACGGCGACGACGTGCTGGTGCGCGTGCACTCCGAATGCCTCACCGGTGACGTGTTCGGTTCGCGCCGCTGTGATTGCGGGCCCCAACTGGACGCCGCGATGGCCATGGTCGCCCGCGAGGGACGCGGCATCGTGCTCTACATGCGCGGGCATGAGGGACGCGGCATCGGGCTGATGCACAAGCTGCAGGCGTATCAGCTGCAGGACGCCGGTGAAGACACCGTCGACGCCAACCTCAAGCTCGGGTTGCCGGCCGATGCAAGGGATTACGGGATCGGTGCCCAGATTCTGGTGGACCTCGGGGTGCGTTCGATGCGGCTGCTGACCAACAACCCGGCCAAGCGGGTCGGCCTGGACGGGTACGGCCTGCACATCATCGAGCGGGTACCGCTGCCGGTGCGGGCCAACGCGGAGAACATCCGTTACCTGATGACCAAGCGGGATAAAATGGGCCACGACCTGGCCGGCCTGGACGATTTTCACGAATCCGTCCATCTGCCCGGCGAATTCGGTGGTGCTTTGTGACCGTCGGTGACGGTGTGCAATTCGGGGGAGGGCGGCGCAGATGAGCGGTGGCGCCGGCGTGCCGGAAGTGCCGACGCTTGACGCGACCGGTGTGCGGCTCGGCATCGTGGCAAGCACCTGGCACAGCGAGATCTGCGACGCGCTGGTCGACGGCGCACGCAAAGTCGCCGCCGACTCGGGCATCCATGACCCCACGGTGGTCCGCGTGCTCGGCGCGATCGAAATCCCGGTGGTGGCACAGGAACTCGCTCGCAACCATGATGCCGTCGTCGCGCTGGGTGTGGTGATCCGCGGGCAGACACCGCATTTCGAATACGTCTGCGACGCGGTCACTCAGGGCCTGACCCGGGTTTCGCTGGACGCCTCGACGCCGGTGGCCAATGGCGTGCTGACCACCGACAACGAGCAGCAGGCCCTGGACCGGGCCGGGCTTCCGGCGTCGGCCGAGGACAAAGGGGCCCAGGCGGCCGGGGCGGCCCTGGCCGCCGCGCTCACCCTGCGTGAGTTGCGCGCTCGGTCGTGACTTCGCCGCCGGACCGTGAGAACTGGGATGCGGTGTTGCGTCCCCATCGCACGCCGTTATTCGCCTACGGGGCGGCGTTTCTCATCGCCGCCGCACACATCGTGGTCGGCGTCCTGCTCAAGGCGAGATCCACCGGGGTGGTCTTTCAGACCTCCGATCAGGTGGCGATCGCGGTGCTGGGACTGGTCATCGCCGGCGTCGTGCTGTTGTTCGCGCGCCCGCGGCTGCGGGTGGGGCCGGCCGGCGTATCGGTGAGGAACCTGCTGGGCGACAAGCTGATCGAGTGGCCGGACGTTGCCGGGGTGTCGTTTCCGATCGGTCACCGCTGGGCGCGCATCGACCTGCCCGATGACGAGTACATACCGGTGATGGCCATCCAGGCCGTCGACAAGGGCCGCGCAGTGCAGGCCATGGACATGGTGCGGTCGCTGCTGGCGCGCTATCGACCGGACCTGCCGACGCATTGAAGCGAAACGACGGGCACAGGTCGACGGGCGCACCGCTTGGAAGCGATGGCCCGCCGCCTGTTGGTCTAACGCTTAGTCGGGAAGCCCGGAGGCACTCAGTAGCGAGTGCAGTCCGTCATCATCTGCTGGAAAATCGGTAGGGCCTGCTGGGCCCCCTGGTTGTGCTCGATCGCGTGCAGCAGGTTCACCCGCTGATCGGGCGACGACGCCAGGTACTGCTGCAAGAACTGCTGGTTCGGCGGCGACTGGTCGAGGTACTGGGCGGCCGTCGGGTTCTCCGCGTGCACCGCCCGCATCGCCTGGTCGTAGCTACAGGTGGTGTGGATCATCGGACCGTAATCGGGATCGGCGGACGCGACCCCGGCCCCAGCGGTCGACGCCAGTGCCAGACCGCCGACCGTGATGGCCAGTTTGGCCAACGATCGCTTCATCATTTACGGACTCCCTCCATTGCTTGCTTCCACTCTAACGTTGAGCTAGGGGGTTGGTAGCCAGATCGGAGGCCACCCAAACCGCCGCGGTCGCCAGCGGGGCCCCGACGGGCCGTCTACCTGCCCCGTTCTCCTTGGGTTCGGTTTTTGGACTGCAGCTGCTGGGCGACCGGGGGCGACGTCTGGCCGGCTGCGGGAGACCGGTACGCGCCGCAGTGGACGGCACGCGTCCCGCCTTTCCAGGCACCGCACCCGCGGCTACTAGCCTGGATCTGTGCCAGATCCCGCCACCTATCGCCCCGCGCCCGGGTCCATCCCGGTGGAGCCGGGCGTCTACCGATTCCGGGACGTGCACGGGCGAGTCATTTACGTCGGCAAGGCCAAGAGCCTGCGCAGCAGGCTGACGTCCTACTTCGCCGACGTCGCCAGCCTGCATCCGCGGACCCGGCAGATGGTGACCACCGCGGCCAAGGTCGAGTGGACGGTGGTCAACACCGAAGTCGAGGCGCTGCAGCTCGAATACAACTGGATCAAGGAGTTCGATCCGCGGTTCAACGTCCGCTACCGCGACGACAAGACCTATCCGGTGCTGGCGGTGACCCTCAACGAGGAGTTTCCGCGATTGATGGTCTATCGCGGCCCGCGCCGCAAGGGGGTCCGGTATTTCGGGCCGTACTCGCACGCGTGGGCGATCCGGGAAACGCTGGATCTGCTCACCCGGGTGTTTCCGGCTCGTACCTGCTCGGCGGGAGTGTTCAAGCGGCACAAGCAGATCGACCGCCCCTGCTTGCTCGGCTACATCGACAAATGCTCGGCGCCGTGCATCGGCAGGGTCAGCGCCGAGCAGCATCGGCAGATCGTGGACGATTTCTGCGACTTCCTGTCCGGCAAGACCGACCGGTTCGCCCGGGAGCTGGAACAGCAGATGAACGCCGCTGCCGAGCAGCTCGACTTCGAGCGGGCCGCGCGGTTGCGCGACGACCTGGCCGCGGTGAAGAGGGCGATGGAGAAGCAGGCCGTCGTCCTGGGCGACGGCACCGACGCCGACGTGGTCGCGTTCGCCGATGACGAGCTCGAGGCCGCGGTGCAGGTGTTCCACGTCCGCGGCGGCCGGGTGCGCGGCCAGCGTGGCTGGATCGTCGAAAAGTCCGCCGACCCCGGTGATTCCGGTGAGGAACAGCTGGTCGAACAGTTCTTGACCCAGTTCTATGGCGAACAGGCCGAATTGGGCGGCGCCGCAGACGAATCGGCGAACCCGGTGCCGCGTGAGGTGCTGGTGCCGTGCCTGCCGTCCAACGCCGGCGAGCTGACCAGTTGGCTGTCCGGTTTGCGCGGGTCCCGGGTGGCGCTGCGGGTGCCGCAACGTGGCGACAAACGCGCGCTGGCCGAAACCGTGCAGCGCAACGCGAAAGAAGCACTGCAGCAACACAAGCTGCGGCGTGCCGGTGACTTCAACGCCAGATCCGCTGCGCTGCAGAACATCCAGGACGCGCTCGGTTTGTCCGCCGCGCCGCTGCGCATCGAATGTGTGGACATCAGCCATGTCCAGGGCACCGACGTGGTGGGCTCGCTGGTGGTGTTCGAGGACGGCCTGCCGCGCAAGTCGGACTACCGGCACTTCGCGATCCGGGAAGCCGCCGGACAGGGACGCTCCGACGACGTCGCCTCCATCGCCGAGGTGACCCGGCGCCGCTTCGCGCGGCACCTGAGCGAACAGAACGACCCGAATATGCTTTCGCCGGAAGGGAAGTCTCGCCGGTTTGCCTACCCACCGAATCTGTATGTCGTCGACGGCGGTGCGCCCCAAGTCAACGCGGCCAGCGCGGTGCTCGAGGAACTCGGCATCACAGACGTCGCGGTGATCGGCCTGGCCAAGCGGCTGGAAGAGGTGTGGGTGCCCTCCGAACCCGATCCCGTCATCATGCCGCGCAACAGCGAGGGGCTGTATCTGCTGCAACGTGTCCGTGACGAGGCGCATCGGTTCGCGATCGCCTACCATCGCAGCAAGCGATCCAAGCGAATGACGGCCTCGGTGCTGGATTCGGTGCCAGGATTGGGAGAACATCGCCGCAAGGCCTTGGTAAGCCATTTCGGATCGATAGCCCGCCTCAAGGAGGCCACCGTCGACCAGATCACCGCCGTTCCCGGCATCGGGGTGGCAACCGCCACCGCCGTCCTGGAGGCGCTGCGACCCGATCAGTCCGACGATGAGTCCAGGGCCGCCCGGTGACGGGCCCAGGTGAGTTCGCGGCCGGCCACTCGGTGGACGCCCCGGCCGGTATCGACGTCGTCCTGGTGACCGGGTTATCCGGCGCCGGGCGGGGTACCGCAGCCAAGGTGCTCGAAGACCTCGGGTGGTATGTGGCCGACAACCTGCCCCCGCAGCTGATCACCCGGATGGTCGATTTCGGCTTGGCCGCCGGCTCGCGGATCACCCAGTTGGCGGTGGTGATGGACGTGCGCTCGCGCGGCTTCACCGGCGACCTGGACTCGGTGCGCACCGAGCTGGCGACCCGAAACATCGCGCCCCGAGTGGTGTTCATGGAAGCATCCGACGACATGTTGGTGCGCCGCTACGAACAGAATCGTCGCAGCCACCCGCTGCAGGGGGACCAAACTTTGGCCGAGGGCATCGCCGCCGAGCGCCGGATGCTGGCATCGGTGCGCGCCACCGCCGATTTGATCATCGACACCTCGACGCTGTCGGTGCGCGGCCTGCGCGAGACCATCGAGCGCGCATTCGGCGGCGCCGCCAGCGCCACCACCAGCGTCACCGTCGAGTCCTTCGGCTTCAAGTACGGCCTGCCGATGGACGCCGACATGGTGATGGACGTGCGGTTCCTGCCGAACCCGCACTGGGTCGACGAGCTGCGTCCCCGCACCGGGCAGGATCCCGCGGTGCGGGATTACGTGTTGAGCCAGCCCGGCGCGGCCGAGTTCCTCGACGCCTACCATCGATTGCTGACTCTGGTCGTCGACGGCTACCGCCGGGAGGGCAAGCGCTACATGACCGTCGCCATCGGCTGCACCGGCGGCAAGCATCGCAGCGTCGCGATCGCCGAGGCGTTGATGCGGTTGCTTCAGGCCGATCCCCAACTGTCGGTGCGGGTGTTGCACCGGGATCTGGGCCGCGAATGACCGAGCCGATGAACCGCGGCATCGTCGCGATGGGCGGCGGACACGGCCTGTACGCGACGCTGTCGGCGGCCCGCCGGCTGACTCCCTACGTCACCGCCGTGGTGACCGTCGCCGACGACGGTGGCTCGTCCGGCCGGTTGCGCAGCGAACTGAACGTGGTGCCGCCGGGTGACCTGCGAATGGCCTTGGCCGCCTTAGCATCTGACAGCCCGCACGGGCGGCTGTGGGCGACCATCCTGCAGCACCGGTTCGGCGGCAGCGGCGCCTTGGCCGGGCATCCGATCGGCAACCTGATCCTGGCCGGCCTGTCCGAGGTGCTGGCCGACCCGGTGGCCGCACTCGACGAGCTGGGGCGCATCCTGGGCGTCAAGGGCCGGGTGCTGCCGATGTGCCCGATCGCGCTGCAGATCGAGGCCGACGTCTCCGGCCTGGAATCCGACCCGCGGATGTTCCGGCTGATTCGCGGCCAGGTGGCGATCGCGACCACACCGGGCAAGGTGCGCCGGGTGCGGCTGCTGCCGGACAACCCCCCGGCGACCCGGCAGGCCGTCGACGCCATCATGGCCGCGGATCTGGTGGTGCTGGGCCCCGGATCGTGGTTCACCAGCGTGATCCCGCACGTGCTGGTGCCCGAGCTGGCGGCGGCGCTACGGGCGACCACCGCGCGCCGCGCCCTGGTGCTCAACCTGGTGGCCGAGCCGGGGGAGACGGCCGGCTTCTCCGTCGAGCGTCATCTGCACGTGCTGGCCCAGCACGCACCGGGATTCAGCGTGCACGACATCATCATCGACGCCGAACGGGTGCCCAGCGAGCGCGAGCGCGATCAATTGCGCCGCACCGCCACACTTCTTTCGGCCCAGGTCCACTTCGCCGACGTGGCCAGACCTGGTACACCTTTACATGATCCAGGCAAGCTCGCGGCGGCCCTGGACGGGGTTCGGGCGGCCCACAAGGGTCCGGGAGGGTCTTCGGTCACGGCCACCGCGGATATTCGGGTCGACGGTGCCAGCCCACCAGCCGGTGGGAGTGGACCGGGCGGCAGCGGACCAAGGGGTGACGACGCGTGGCGATGACGACCGAAGTCAAGGACGAACTGAGCCGCCTCGTTGTGAAATCGGTCAGCGCGCGCCGCGCGGAGGTCACGTCCCTGCTGAGGTTCGCCGGCGGGCTGCACATTGTCGGCGGCCGGGTGGTGGTCGAGGCGGAGGTGGACCTGGGCAACGTCGCGCGGCGGTTGCGTAAAGACATTTTCGAGCTGTATGGATACAACGCCGTTGTGCATGTGTTGTCGGCCAGCGGGATTCGCAAGAGCACCCGGTACGTGCTGCGGGTGGCCAATGACGGTGAGGCGCTGGCCCGCCAGACCGGCCTGCTCGATAACCGCGGCCGCCCGGTGCGCGGACTGCCGGCCCAGGTGGTGGGCGGCAGCGTCGGTGACGCCGAAGCCGCATGGCGAGGGGCCTTCCTGGCGCACGGGTCGCTGACCGAGCCCGGCCGCTCATCGGCGCTGGAAGTCAGCTGCCCGGGCCCGGAGGCGGCGCTGGCGTTGGTGGGTGCCGCGCGCCGGCTCGGTGTCAGCGCCAAGGCCCGCGAGGTACGGGGCGCGGACCGCGTCGTGGTGCGTGACGGCGAGGCCATCGGCGCGCTGCTGACCCGGATGGGCGCCCAGGACACCCGGCTGGTGTGGGAGGAGCGCCGGATGCGGCGCGAGGTCCGGGCCACCGCCAACCGGCTCGCCAACTTCGACGACGCCAACCTGCGCCGCTCGGCACGCGCCGCGGTCGCGGCCGCGGCCCGGGTGGAGCGCGCCCTGGAGATTCTGGGCGACACCGTTCCCGACCATTTGGCCTCGGCCGGCAAGCTGCGTGTCGAGCACCGGCAGGCATCACTGGAGGAGCTCGGCCGGCTCGCCGATCCTCCGATGACGAAAGACGCTGTGGCGGGCCGTATTCGGCGGCTGCTGTCGATGGCCGATCGCAAGGCGAAGGTCGAGGGCATCCCCGACACCGAGTCGGCGGTGACGCCGGATCTGCTGGAGGACGCGTAACTCGTCGCGTCAATCGCTGTTCGCAACGGGTGGGCGGGAGCTACGGTCGGGTGATGAAACGGCTTTCGAGCGTTGATGCGGCGTTCTGGTCGGCCGAAACCGCGGGCTGGCACATGCACGTGGGAGCGCTGGCGATTTGCGACCCGAAGGAATCACCCGAGTACAGCTTCCAGCGACTCCGCGAACTGATCATCGAGCGGCTGCCGGAGCTGCCGCAGCTGCGGTGGCGGGTCACCGGGGCGCCGCTGGGACTGGACCGGCCCTGGTTCGTCGAAGACGAAGACCTCGATATCGACTTCCACATCCGGCGCATCGCCGTCCCGGCGCCGGGCGGTCGCCGCGAGCTCGAGGAGCTGGTCGGCCGGTTGATGTCCTACAAGCTGGACCGTGCCCGCCCCCTCTGGGAGATGTGGGTGATCGAGGGCGTCGAGGGCGGCCGGATCGCGTCGCTGACCAAGATGCACCACGCCATCGTCGACGGTGTGTCGGGCGCCGGCCTGGGTGAGATTCTGCTGGATGTCACGCCGGAACCGCGCCCGCCGCAACAGGAAACGGTGGGATCGCTGGTGGGGTCGCAGATTCCCGGCATCGAACGGCGCGCGGTGGGCGCGCTCATCAACCTTGGTGTCAAGACACCTTTTCGCATCGCCAGGCTCATGGAGCAGACCGTGCGCCAGCAGATCGCCACGCTGGGCGTGCGCAGCAGGCCGCCGCGCTACTTCGAGGCCCCCAAAACCCGCTTCAACGCGCCGGTCTCGCCGCACCGGCGCATCAGCGGCTGCCGCGTCGAACTGGCCCGCGCCAAAGCCGTCAAGGACGCGTACGGTGTCAAGCTCAACGATGTCGTGCTCGCGCTGGTGGCCGGCGCGGTGCGCGACTACTTACAGAAACGGGGCGAGCTGCCCGCCAAGCCACTGATCGCGCAGATCCCCGTCTCGACTCGCACCGACGACGACAAGGACGACGTGGGCAACAAGGTCAGCTCGATGACCGTCTCGCTGGCCACCGATGTCGAAGACCCGGGCGAGCGGCTGCGGGCCATCCACGAAAGCACCCAGAACGCCAAGCTGATGGCCAAGGCGCTGTCGGCGCATCAGATCATGGGGCTGACCGAGACCACGCCGCCCGGGCTGTTGGGGTTGGCCGCCCGTGCCTACACGGCCAGCGGGCTGTCGCGAAACCTGGCCCCCATCAACCTGGTTGTCTCCAATGTCCCCGGCCCGCCGTTCCCGCTGTACATGGCCGGCGCCAAGCTGGATTCGCTGGTGCCGCTGGGGCCGCCGGTGATGGACGTCGCACTGAACATCACCTGTTTCTCCTACACCGATTACCTGGACTTCGGTTTCGTGACGACGCCCGAGGTGGCCAACGACATCGACGACATGGCCGATCGGATCGAGCCGGCATTGACCGACCTGGAAAAGGCCGCCGCGCGGGAAACCAGCTGAGAGCGGACGCGTGGGCGTCGCCCAACGATCAGCGTCAGGCTCGCGGCAGGTCACGCCACGACGCGTGTCTACGACTTGCGGGCTTGCTGCGCGATCGGTTGTTCGGAACGGTCGGCGATTGCCCGTGCTATCCGAGACTCGATGTCGTAGGGCACGATTATCGCGGTTGCAGAGTGGATCCGGCTGACAGCGCGGGCCATCTTGTCCGCAGTAGCGTCATGCAGCAGACGGCCTACCAGCGGCGCATATTCTCGACGCGGCAACAGCACCGTCACCTGCGTGCCTGGATGATCAGTGAGGGACTGTAAGACGAGCTCTTGGGCGGCCCGACCGAGGTGGCGATCCGGGCAGTCGATCACCCAAAGCTTGGTGTCGTTCTCGAACTGTTCCCACTGCGCCTGCAAGTCCGCGGCATGAGCCGCGTCCACCACGAAGTGCACCGCCGTCAGCCGGTCGGGGTGCAAGCCCTTTCCGTAACGCAGTGCCGCGGCCACCGCGAGATCAACCGAATCCACAAAGACGAACACCCGGTGCCGTGCATGGTCGAACAGCTCGACAGGCTCTTGCTCGGTGCGTGACCTCTCCAGAACGGCGGCCTCGGCACGGTACTGCCGGTTGAGCCGCATCAATGCGAACACCAGCAGGGGGAAGATAACGACGATTACCCAGGCTCCCTCGGTGAACTTGGCCACCACGAAGATCGCCACCACGATCGTTGACGAGATCCCCGCGGACAGGTTGATCACCAGCTGGCGTCGCCAGCCCGGCGCGCGCTGGGTGAGGTGGTGTTTGGTCATGCCATAGCCGGCCATCGCGAATGCGCTGAACACACCGATCGCGAACAGCGGCACCAATGCTCGCACCGAGCCGCCGGTCGCCAGCAGTAGTGCCACCGCCAGCACGGCCAGTGCGATGATGCCGTTGGAGAACACCAGACGATGACCGCGTTTGGTCAGCGGGCGCGGCAAGAAGCGGTCCTCGGCAATGAAACTGGCCAGCGGCGGGAAGCCAGTGAAACTGGTATTGGCGCCGGCGAAGAGGATCGCCGCGCTTGACGCCTGGACGAGGAAGTACAGGATGTTGCCGATCGCCCCGTGGCCGAAAACCGTCCGGGCGATCTCGGAAAGCATCGAGGGATATTCAGCCACAAAGGGAGTGACATGGGTGTGGTGCGCAAGGTAGGCCACACCAGCCAGCAAGAACCCGAGGATCCAGACCATCACGGTGAGGGCACGACGCGCGTTGCGGCCCTGCGGCTTACGAAAGGCATCGACCGAGTTGGAAATCGCCTCCACCCCGGTGAGCGACGTGCTGCCATGGGCGAAGGCCCGCAGCAGCACCAGAATGGTGGCCCCCATCACCAGGCCGTTGCCATGATGCACCGGCACCGCCCCGGGAAGGTGCTCCGGATCGTACGCGTATGTCGGCAAGCCCCAAACGACTTCACGGATGAAGCCGGTGGCGATCATCAGCGTCATCATGATGACGAACGAGTAGGTGGTCGCGGCGAATATCCGGCCTGCGTGCCGCAACCCGCGCAGGTTGGCGTAGCAGATGAGGGCCACCGCAGTCACGGCGATTTCCAAGCTGTACGGACGCAGCTGGGGTATTGCCGACACCACCGCCACTGTGCCGGCCGCGGGTTGCACCGCGACGGTGACGACGTAGTCGATCAACAGCGCGGCGGCGGCGATCTGCGCCACCCGGGGCCCGAAGTTCTCCCGCGCCACCAGGTAGGAGCCGCCGGCGCGGGCGTAGGCCGTCACGACCCCGCGATACGACAGCGTCACGAATACCAGGACCAGCAAGATGGCCGCGGTGATCGGCAGCACCAACACAAACGCCGCCAGCCCGGCATGTGGCAGCAGTTCGACCATGATCTGTTCGGGACCGTAGGCGGTCGACGAGATCGCGTCCGGTGAAATCGCGCCGAGTGCAACGGGATTGGACAAGCTCTCCGATTCCAGCTGCTCGCTGATCAGCGGCTTGCCCAGCAAGACGCGCTTGCATACGTCGCCGAACGATGGCCGGATAACCGGCCGGCGAGCCGACGTTGTCACATCAGATGTCGTCACAACACATCACTTCCCCGGTCACTCGACGACTTGGTAGGTGGGGTTGACCATCGACATCGGCTCGTTGCCGTTTCGGCGCGCCTCGGCGGTGACCCGCAACAGCTGACCGGGCTGGATAGTCTCACCGTGGCCGGGATGGAGGGTGACCCGGACCTCTCCGCTGTCGTCGCCGAGCAGGATCGACCGAGACGTTCGCCGGTCCGCGCTGATGTCTTCGACCCGCCTGACCCGTCCTTCGATGGTGGCACGTCGCCCGGGAACCAGGCCCGCCACGGCGATAACCGTCGGGGACAAGGAGCGGTCTTTTTCCTCGATCCGCGATATCCGCATCAACACTTGGCCGATTCGTCGCGCGATCCGTTGCTCGAAACCGTCGGCGGTCGCCTGCGCTATCCGAGACCCCGTGTCGTAGGGGACGATCAGCGCGACCGCACCCGGGAGCCGGCTGATAGCCCGAGACATCTTGTCCGCGGTGCGGTCATGCAGCAGCCGGCCCACCAGGGGCGCATATGTTCGACGCGGCAACAGCGCCGTCACCTCGGTCTCCGGACATTCGCCGACGGCTTGCAGGACCAGCTCTTGGGCGGCCCGACTGAGGTGACGATCCGGACAGTCGATCAGGCGCAGCGGAGTCTCTTGATCGAAGTGGTCCCAGTGCTCCGCTAACTCCGCGGCATGAGCCGCGTCCAGCACGAAGTGCACCGCCGTCAGATCGTCGGGGTGCAAGCTCTTTCCGTAGCGCAGCGCCGCGATCTCGGCAAGGTCAATTGAATCCACAAAGACGAACACTCGATGTCGGGTATACGCGGCCGACCCGGGCGGCTCGGTGGAAGACGTCTTCAAGACGGTGGCCTCGGTGCGGTAGCGCCGGTTGAGCCGCATCAACGCGAACACCAGTGCGGGCATGACCACGACCACCAGCCACGCCCCCTCGGTGAACTTGGCCACAGCGAAGATCCCCACCACGACCGTCGACAAGATCCCCGCAGATAGGTTGATCACCAGCTTGCGGCGCCAGCCCGGCCCGCGGTGGGTGAGATGGTGTTTGGTCATGCCGTAGCCGGCCATCGAGAACCCGGTGAACACCCCCATTGCGAACAGCGGCACGATCGCGTCGACCGAGCCGCCGGTCACCAGCAGCAATATCAGCGCCAGCGCGGTCAACGTGATGATGGCGTTGGAGAACACCAGCCGATGACCGCGTTTCACCAGCGGCCGCGGCAGAAAGCTGTCCTCGGCAATGAAACTGGTCAGCGCCGGGAAACCATTGAAACTGGTATTGGCCCCGAAGAACAAAATGGCCGCGCTCGCCGTTTGCAGAAGCAAATACATGCTGCTGCCGATCACCCCGGTACCGAAAACCGCACGGGCGACCTCGGAAAGCATCGACGGATATTCGGCGACAAAGGGAGTCGCGTGCGTGACGTGCACAAGGTAGATGACACCAACCAACAAGAACCCCAGGACACAGGCCATTGCGGTGAGAACGCGACGCGCGTTGAGGCCTTGCGGCTTACGAAAGATGTTGACCGCGTCGGCGATGGACTCGACGCCGGTCAGCGACGTCCCGCCGTTGGCGAAGGCACGCAGCAACACCAGAATCGTGGCGCCCATCACCAGCCCGTTGCCCTGATGCACCGGCACCGCTCCGGCAATGTGCGCCGGGTCGTATTGCGGTAAGCCCCAAAAAGCTTCACGAACGACACCGGTCACGATCATCACCGTGAGCATGACGATGAAAGAGTAGACCGGCACCGCGAATATCCGGCCCGCCTCCCGCAATCCGCGTAGGTTGGCGTAAGCAATCAAGAGCAACGCCACCACCGTGATTTCCAGGTGGTAAGGGCCCAGCGAAGGTACTGCCGACACCACCGCAAACGTGCCGGACGCACACTGCACCGCCACGGTGACCACGTAGTCGATCAACAGTGCGGCGGCGGACAGCTGCGCCACCCGGGGTCCGAAGTTGGCCCGCGCCACCACATAAGAGCCGCCTCGCTGGGTGTAAGCCATCACGACCTGCCGATACGATCCGGTCACCAGAGCCAATATCAGCAAGATGACAGCGGCGATCGGAAGCACCAGCACGTACGCGGCCAACCCGGCGGCAGGCAGCAGCTCAACCATGATCTGTTCGGGACCATAAACCGTTGACGAGATCGCATCGGGTGAAAGCGCCCCCAGCGCAACAACATTCGACAAGCTCTCCGACTCCAGGTGCTCGCTGATCAGCGGCTTACCCAAGAAGAGGCGCTTGCACACGTCGCCGATCGACAACGAGACACCCAGCCGGTCAGTCGACGATCTCATGCCCGACCCTCGCGATCAGAGCGACCACGAACGGTCGAAGAACCGGGTATGTTCCCGGTCGCCACGGGTCAGCATCAGCGATTGGTGTTTCACAGATCTCCTCCGATCTGGCCGTATCCCGGGAGCCGAAGGTTTTCCTCCCCGCGGTTGCCATTTTGAGAGCCCGGCAGCTTCTTTTCCGGCAGCCGCAAGTTCTTAGTCTGCGTCGTCTGCGCCTCCGAGGCAATCCGAGCGAGATCGGCCTGGCCATCGAGTTAGCTACGGCGGCGGGCAGCAGTTACGGGTAGCGGGGAATGCCTCTGTATTCATGGACGAATCACGTTGGCACCCTGAGGATTATTCGGACCGGCCGGAAGGCCTGTAGCGATCTCGGCTGCGGAGTGCCAGCTATGTGTATCCCACAATATCTAGAAGGGACAACGTTGCGGCGGTTGCGTGGTTCAGATAGCTGTTGACGTGATGTTTATCCAGCAAAAATGACCGGAAAAGCGACAAAAATTCGGTGCGGTCTCTTGGTCTGCTCGCGGCACTAAAGGCGGTGTCGCACAAGAAGTGCCGGAGCTTTGAACGGGTGAGGAGAACATTGCGTCACGACACCTCGCCAGCTTGCAGGGGTGTCAAATATGTCGCGGGTCTATTCAGAGGTGTATCAACTCGGCTGATCCATAACACTGCCGGTGGAGGCGACGCCGACGTCGCCAGTTCCGCATGATGACACGGCCCAGCAAAGGTGTTGCGCTCTGCGATACGCCAAGGGCGGCGAGAGTCCGGCGGCTGGGCGGCCAAGCCTCGCGCGGCCGTTCAGCATTCGTCAAGAATGCTGGGATCGCGGGGCTGCGATTGCTAGGGTCGGCGCATGCGCGCCGAGGATATTGCTGAGGCCTTTCCGGTGATCCGTATCGATGCTGACGCGGTTGAGGCCGTCCGTATGATCGCTGAGCAACGGCTTCCGGAGATCTTGGTCGTTGACGCGTCTGGCGGACTGTACGCGGTGCTACCGGCCTCCCAAGTGGTTCGATTTGTGGTGCCGCGCTTTGTCCAGGATGACCCGTTGCTGGCTGGTGTGCTGAGCGAGTCGGTTGCTGATCACGTCGCGGACCGATTGCGTGGCAAGGCGGTCGGCGCCATGCTGTCAGAGCATCTGGTCAACGTGCCGCCCGCGGAATTCGACGAGACCGTCCTCGAGGTGGCTGCGAAAATGGCGAGGCTGCGCACTCCGCTGATCCCGGTGGAAAGGGGTGGAAGCCTACTTGGCGTGATCACGGCCTCACGCTTGCTCGCCGCGGTGCTGAAGTCGTGATCGGTAGATGGCCGTGCGCGGTACTGAGCCGCGCACCTGCCCGACGGGGGGACGGCAGGTGAGCGCGTTTCACGCGATTTACGCGGTCGTGGTGTTCGTGATCGCCTACGGGTTGATCACCATCGAGCGTTTTAACAAGACACTGGTGGCGCTGGCCGGCGCGACGGCCATGTTCTTCTTGCCGTCCATCAACTCCCATGAAGTCTTTTACTCGGAGGACACCGGGATCGACTGGGATGTCATCTTTCTGCTGCTGGGGATGATGATCATCGTCAGCGTCGTGCGCCAGACCGGCGTATTCGAATACGTGGCGATCTGGTCGGCCAAGCGGGCCAAGGGCTCCCCGCTGCGGATCATGGTGCTGCTGTTGCTGGTCACCGCGCTCGGATCGGCTTTCCTGGACAACGTCACCACGGTCTTGTTGATCGCGCCGGTGACGCTATTGGTGTGCGACCGGTTGGACGTCGCTGCCTCCCCGTTTCTCATCGTCGAGGCGTTCGCAGCCAACATCGGCGGCGCGGCGACGCTGGTCGGTGACCCGACCACGATCATCATCGGCACCGGAGCCAACCTGAGTTTTGTGTCCTTTCTGGCCAACATGACGCCCGTGGTCATCATCGTTCTCGGCGCCCTGGTTGCGCTACTACGCCCCATGTTCCCCGGCGCTTTCACTGCCGACCCTGAGCGAATCGCCAATGTCATGGCGATGGATGAACGCGAAGCGATCCGCGATCCCCGGCTGCTGATCCACTGCGGGATTGTTCTGGTCGCCGTTTTCGCCGGGTTCGTCGCGCACAAGCAGATCCACATGGAGCCGTCACTCGTGGCGATGACCGGCGCCGGGCTCCTGATAGTGATCTCCGGTCTGGGCCGGGAGTTTTATCTGTCCAGCGTCGAGTGGGAGACGCTGCTGTTCTTTGCGGGGCTGTTCATCATGGTCGGAACGCTGGTCAAAACCGGCGTCATCGACAAATTGGCGCACTTGGCCAGCCATGCCACCGGTGGCGGGCCGTGGATGACGACACTACTGATCCTCGGGGTGTCTTTCCTTTTCAGCGGCTTTGTCAATAACGTCCCCTATGCCGCCACGATGACACCGATCGTCGGACAGTTCACCGCGTCGAATCAGCACCTCAACCCGCACGGCGTGCTGTGGTGGGCGTTGATCCTGGGCACCGTCCTCGGCGGCAACCTCACCGCCGTCGGGGCCAGCGCGAACGTCGTCGTCGTCGGGATCGCCGAGCGCGCCGGCAGCGCCGTCTCCTTCTGGGAATTCACCCGACGAGGGGCGGTAGTGACCGCGACGTCGGCGATAATCGGCATTGGCTACTTGTGGGTGCGCTACTTCCTGTTGGGGTAGCCGCGCGTATCGAGCGGGGAACGCGTTAACTGGCAAGCGTCTCGGACGACGTTGGTTTGTCGCCCGAGCCGATCAATGCCATGACCGCCTGATAGTGACGCGTGACGGCATCGCGGTCGCCCTGGTCTGCCACCGTATCCAGGTTTAATCTCTGGATTGCCTCGGCTTGGTCGCGTAGTACTGTGTGCCGGCTCCGGTCGGGCGTCTGCTCGGCGATCTTGGCCAATGCATCGAGCTGCCGGATCAGGATCGCGGGCATGCCGGCTGCAGCCTGCCGGATCGTGTCAAAAGCCCGTTGCACCAACCGTTCGAAATCGGGCTGGTAGGCGATCACGCGTATCTCTCCGCGCGCGTCACACCGGATCCGTCGCGGATGCCACGAACGCGAAATCCGGCAAAGTCCGTCGGCGATCCAGTCGACACAGGTCATTCCCGTGAAGGTGTCGTTGACCGCGGGTGACAACGCACGCAGGGCAATCTCCACCAGTTGGTCGATGCCGAACGAAATATCTTGGGGGAGTGTGCGATACGCGCCCGCGATATGGCCAAAAGCCAGACTCTGCTCCACCGCGGCGGCCGCGCTGGCCGGCCACACCCGCGCCATCACCTGGCCCGCGACGAAGAAATGGCCTGGGCGATAGGGCAGCTCGATGACCGCACCGGCCTTGGAGGCTACCTTCACCAGTTTTTGCATTCGGATCACTTGCAGGTAGCCACTGCGCGGGGTGCGGACCGGGGCACCACCCTCGGCCAGGCGAGCCAGCAATTCCTCGTACGGTTCGCGCTCCGCCTCGTCGGCTTGGAAACCCGCCCGATTTTCTGCCTCGATCTCGGCGCTGAGAGTTTTGGCGATGCGCGCGATCACGACGGGTAGCTGAATCATCACGGCGACATGATTCAGGAAGTAGATCAGCACGCCGACATTGGTGATTGTCAGCGCCAAAGCCACCGTGATCGACAGATGCGGAACAAACTCACCCTTTTCACCACCACCGACCGATACCAGGGTGATCATCGTGTAGCAAAAGGTCGCAACGAAAGCCCCAAGTGCCACTTGTGTTCCCACGTCGCGCACGCAGTTGCGCAACATTCTCGGCCCGAATTGAGTCGAGGCGAGCGTCAGGACAACGATGGTGATCGAGAAGACGATGCCGATCACGGTGATGATCGCCGCGGCAATCGTGGTCAGGATGACTCGCGCGGTATCGGCGGTACCGTTGAGTACCCACTCCGGGAACTGAATGTGCCCGTAATAGGCGGCGCGGTCTGCCGTATAAGTGACGTAGAAGAGAAGCGATATGGCCGCCGTTTCGATCGCAGGGACAAGCCACAGATTGGTCCGCAGGGCTTCTCGCCGCCAATCTGGCTCTAAATATGCGTGACCGAACATCACTGCATAACCGTAGCTGGGACGTATGGTGCACCGCGACCGAAAGCAATGGTCGGATCCCGCAAATCCCCCGACGGCCCTGCTCACCTATCCGGATGACGGTGGACCGGACGGATCATTGTTGCGACAGCGCACTGGGCAGGTCTAGTCGCGCTCGGGCGGATTCATTGAATCCGGGAGGCATACACCCACGACAGGAACCGCGCCACGGCTTCGGCGGACCGATGGGCCCGTGGGGAACTGAAGATGTCGAAAGCGTGCTGGGCGTGCGGTAATTCGGCGTAGGCGACCGGGTTCTTGGACACCGCGCGCAACTCCTCGACGAACTCTTCGGCCTCGCCGACCGGGATGAGCGAATCGTCGTGACCGTGCAGGACGAAGAACGGCGGTGCGTCGGCGCGTAGCCGCCGGATCGGCGAGGCGTCGACGTAGATGTCGCGGTGGGTGGCGAATTTCCGCTTGACGACGAACTTTTGGAGCAGGTCCACGAATTCGCGCCGGCCCTCGCCCTCGGTGGAGAACCAGTCGTAGCGCCCGTACACCGGCACCGCGGCGACCACCGAGGTGTCGGCATCTTCGAAGCCGGGCTGGAATTTCGGGTCGTTGGGCGTCAGCGCAGCCAGCGAGCACAGGTGGCCGCCGGCCGATCCACCGGTGATCGCCACGAAGTCCGGGTCGCCGCCGTAGCGGGAGATGTTCTCCTTGACCCAGGCCAGCGCGCGCTTGACGTCGACGATGTGGTCGGGCCAGGTGTGCCGCGGGGACACCCGGTAGCCGATCGACACGCACACCCAGCCGCGCGCGGCCAGGTGGCTCATCAGCGGATAGGCCTGGGGGCGGCGCATTCCGATCACCCAGGCGCCGCCGGGCACCTGCAGCAGGACCGGCGCCTTGCCGTCGCGCGGCAGGTCGCGACGGCGCCAGATGTCGGCGAGGTTGGCGCGGCCATGCGGACCGTAGGACACCACGTTGGTCTTCTCGACGTAGCGGCGGCGCGCCACGGTGTTGCCCAGCGGCAGGGTGCGCCGCCCGCTGCGCGTCGGCTCCGTCTCGGGAAGCTTGTTCAGCGCCTCTTGGTAGTCGTCGCCGAGTTCGTCGCGCAGCCCCGCGTCCAGCACCGGGCCGGGAGTGGTGACGCCGCGATACTTGATCACCCCCAGAATGGCCCAGGACGCGACCGTCAGGGCCAGGGCGGCCTTGCCACGCCGTCCCGCGAAGTCGCCGCGGCGACCACGGCGCAGCGCGTCGAGCAGCGAGGCGGAGAAGTAGACGCCGGGCACCTCGGAGGTCGGCCAACCGAACCAGAACACCAGGACGGTGCTGTAACCCTTGCGGGCCAGTGGGCGTAATCCGTTGGCGGCGTTGGCCAATTCGAGCGCGGCCCGCGCCAGTGGCCGAGGTTTCCGAAAGGTCCGGCCCAGCCGCATCAGCCGTTCACCCGCGCTTGCAAGTCGGCGCGCAGGATCTTGCCGGTGCTGCTGCGGGGAAGTTCGTTTAGCACGGTGATTTCGCGGGGGATCTTGTAGTTGGCCAGGTTCTCCCGCACGTGCTGCTTGAGCCTCTCGGGGGCGGCGCCGGCGTCGAGCGTGGCGTCGCGCTCCAGCACCACGAAGGCCGCCAGCCGCTGCCCGTATTGTTCGTCGTCCACGCCGATCACCGATGCCTCCGCCACGTCGGGGTGTGCCGCCAGGGTCTTCTCCACCTCGATCGGGTACACGTTCTCGCCGCCGGAGACGATCATCTCGTCGTCGCGGCCGACGACGAACAGGCGGCCCGCCTCATCCAGATATCCCAGGTCGCCAGAGGACATGAATCCGGCGTGAAAGTCCTTGGTACTACCCGAGGTATAGCCGTCGAACTGCGTGTTGTTGCGCACATAGATGCTGCCCACCTCGCCCGTGGGCAGTTCGTTGAAATCCGGGTCCAGGATTTGGATTTCGGTTCCTCCCGCCGGTCGCCCCGCGGTGTCGGGTGCGGCCCGCAGGTCCTCCGGGGTGGCCGTCGCGATCATGCCGGCCTCGGTGGCGTTGTAGTTGTTGTAGATCACGTCGCCGAACGCGTCCATGAACGCGATGACCACGTCGGGTCGCATCCGCGATCCCGACGCCGCGGCGAATCTCAGCGACCGGCCGCTGTAGCGGCGCCGCACCTCGGCGGGCAGCTCCATGATGCGGTCGAACATCACCGGCACCACGGCGAGCCCGGTGGCCTGGTGGCGGTCGATGAGATCCAGCGTGGCCTCGGGGTCGAATTTGCGGCGGGTGATCACCGTGCAGGCCATGGAGGCGGCGAAGATCAACTGGGAGAATCCCCAGGCGTGGAACATCGGCGCGACGATGACGATGTTTTCCTCGGCCCGCCACGGCGTGCGGTCCAGAATTGCCTTGAGCGTGCCGATCCCGGCGTTGCCGCCGGTTTGGTTGGCGCCCTTGGGTGTTCCGGTGGTACCGGAGGTGAGCAGGATCATCCGGCCCTTGCGGCCGGAGCGCTGCGGTCGTTGCCCGGCGTGCTCGGCGATCAGCTTCTCAACCGTGAGCTCGTGTTCCCCGTCGGTCCAGGCCACGATGCGTGCGGCGTCCGGCTTGTCGGCCAGCGCGCGGTCCACCGTCGGGGTGAATTCCTCGTCGTACACCACGGCGTCGACGCCCTCGCGGTTGACCACCTCGGCCAGCGCGGGCCCGGCGAACGACGTGTTGAGCAGCACGACGTCGGAGCCGATCCGGTTGGTGCCCACCACCGCCTCGACGAAGCCGCGGTGATTGCGGCACATGATCCCCACGACCTTCGGCTGGCCCGCGGACAGCTGTTGCAGCGCGGCGCCGAAGGCGTTGATCCGTTCGTCGAGCTGCCGCCAGGTCAGTGTGCCGAGTTCGTCGATCAGCCCGGGGCGGTCCGGGCAGCGCTGCGCAGCACTGGCGAAGCCGACCGTCATGCCCATGCCTTCGCGGCGCATGGCCGCGGCCATCTTGAAGTAGCGGTCGGGCCGCATCGGCGCGATCATGCGAGCGCGGCTCAGCGTGGTGACCAGGCCGAGGGTCTCGCTCAACGGATTCGGCATCGGTCAGCCCAGGACCGGGAAGCGACGCTTGGCGGCGAGCTCGGTCAGGGCCTGCTGCATCACCGACCGCACGTACTCGTCGACCTCGTCGACGTCGGGGTCGTCGCCGAACTGTATGGCGATGTCGATCGGCGGCAGCACCTGGGTCACGATCTTGGCGGGCAGCGGCAGGTTCGGCGGGATGACCGCGCTCAGGCCGAACGGGAAGCCGAACGACAGCGGCAGAATCGCGCTGCGCAGCAAGCGTTTAATGCCCAGCCGCTCGGCCAGCCAGGTGCCGCGGGTCAGGTAGAGCTGGGTCTCCTGCCCGCCGATGGACACCGCCGGCACGATCGGGACGCCGGCCTCGATCGCCGTGCGGATGTATCCCTTGCGGCCGTTGAAGTCGATCACGTTCTCCGACAGGGTGGGCCGGTAGGCGTCGTAGTCGCCGCCGGGAAAGACGATCACCACCCCGCCGGACCGCAACGCCTCGGCGGCGTTCTCCCGGTTGGCCCGGATGTATCCGGTGCGCCGGAAGAGGTCTGCGGTGGGGCCGGTCATCAGGATGTCGTGGCTCAGCGTGTAGACCGGCCGGTCGTAGCCGAATTTGTCGTAGAAGTGGACGCTGAAGATCGGGACGTCCATCGGGAACATGCCGCCGGAATGGTTACCGACCACCAGCGCTCCGCCGGGCGGGAACGCCTCCAGGCCGTGCACCTCGGACCGGAAGTAGGTCTTCAGGACCGGGCGCATCACCGCCATCAGGCGCTGGGTCAAGCCGGGGTCGAATTTGCCGATGTCCCCGCCGCCGGGGTTGCCGTTGTCGGTCACGTTCCTCCCTTGACGCTCGCACCAGGCCCCTTGAGGTTGGGGGGGCGAGTCGAGTCCTTCGATGGTAGCGACCGGACCCTTGCTGCTGTCAGGGTGTTTCACCCTATTTCGTCCGGGCATATGGTGCGCGACGGTGCGTAGCGTTATTGTTACGGCGCCCTGAGCCATCCTCGAGTAAAGGGGACCCGATGGACGTAGCCGGCCTACCACCCGAGCGTCGCGCACGCTCCAGCGCAACCGGCAGGTCAGTTGGCACCCGGGATCGGCACGGGCGCCGGCTTCACCTCGGCGTGGCCCGCGCGGAAACCACTCGTCGGGGTCAAGAACCGGCCCGGCCCGCACCGGCCCTCGAGCGGGCCGCCGGTGCGCTGGCCGCCGCCGCGCCGGATACCGCGGATCAGCTGCAGGCCGACTACTTCGTGCGGCTGCTCGTCGGCCGGCGCGGCCTCATCGATCAGCGCATCGACGAGTATCAGCGCAAGCTGGCCGCCGCGGAAGCCAAGGCAGACCTCGACGCCGTGGCGAGCCTGCGTCGCCTGGCGCGCATCGCCGAGCAGGATCGGCGGACCGTGGACGTCCTGATCGACAAGCTGCGCCGGCGATTTGTCCGCCCGGCACCGGGCGCGGGTGCGCCTCAAGCGCGCCCGGTGGTGCGCCGCCTGGTCGACCGTCAACGCTGAATCACTTTGTGCCGCAGCGGGTTTCGTCGTCGACCCACTCCCGGGTAACCGGTGCCGATACATTCTATGGGCCAGCTGGTTTCTAGATAGGAACGAGGCCGCCCATGGGTTTCATGGCTCCAGAGTTTCCCGATGTCGACCCGCAGACGTGGCTGCGGTTGCCGCGCTCGACGCGGCGCCAGATCATGACCCGGCACTGGGTCGAACACGGTTTCGGATCGCCATACGCGGTCTATCTGTTCTACGTCTTCAAGATCGCCGGGTATGTCGCGGGTGCGGCAGCGGTGATCTCGCTGACGCCGGGGCTGGGCGGGCTTGGCCACCTCGTCGACTGGTGGACGCAGCCGATCGTGTACCAGAAGCTGGTCGTCTTCACGCTGCTGTTCGAGATCCTGGGCCTGGGCTGCGGATCCGGGCCGCTGACCGCGCGGTTCTGGCCGCCGTTCGGTGGCTTTCTGTATTGGTTGCGGCCCAACACCATTCGATTGCCGGCGTGGCCGGACAAGGTTCCGTTCACCCGCGGGGACAGCCGCACCGTCGTCGACGTCGCGCTGTACCTCGTCGTGCTGGCATCCGGCGTCTGGGCGCTGCTCTCCCCGGGCCGGGGCGGCCCGGTCACCCCGGCCGGCGACGTCGGCCTGATCGACCCCATCGTGGTCGTGCCCGCCATCGTCGCGCTGGCGCTGCTGGGTCTGCGGGACAAGACCATCTTCCTGGCCGCGCGCGGCGAACACTATGGGCTGACCATGCTGGTGTTCTTCTTCGGGTTCACCGACCAGATCGCAGCTTTCAAGATCATCATGGTGGCGCTGTGGTGGGGCGCGGCGACCTCCAAGCTCAACCACCACTTCCCGTATGTGGTGGCGGTCATGATGAGCAACAGCCCACTGCTGCGCGGCCGGGCGTTCAACTGGTTCAAGCGCCGGCTCTACCTCGACCCGGTCAACGACCTGCGGCCGTCATGGATACCGAAGATCATGGCCCACGTCGGCGGGACGACGGCGGAGTTTCTGGTGCCGCTGGTGTTGGTGTTCGTCGCCGACGGTCACCGCTGGGCGTGGTTCCTGATCGCCTTCATGGTGCTGTTCCACCTCAACATCATTTCCACCATTCCGATGGGAGTGCCGTTGGAGTGGAACGTCTTCTTCATCTTTTCGCTGTTCTATCTGTTCGGGCACTACGCCGGTGTCACGGCCACCGGGCTGCGCTCGCCGCTGCTGCTGATCATCCTGATCGCCGCGCTCGCAGTGGTGCCGATCGTGGGAAACCTCTTCCCGCAACAGATTTCATTCCTGCCGGCGATGCGCTACTACGCGGGGAACTGGGCCACCAGCACCTGGTGCTTGCGCAGGGGCACCGAGGACAAGATCGAGGCGAACATCACCAAGGCGTCGGCGCTGGCGCCCAATCAGCTTGCCCGGCTTTACGATCCGCAAACGGCCGAACTGATGATCGACAAGCTGATGGCCTGGCGGTCCATGCACACCCACGGGCGGGCGTTGGGCGGGCTGGTGCCGCGGGCCTTGCCCGACGGCGCCGATGAGGCCGACTACCTGTTGCGCGACGGCGAGATCATCGCCGGTCCCCTGATCGGGTGGAACTTCGGCGAAGGCCACCTGCACAACGAACAGCTGCTGGCCGCCGTGCAGCGGCGCTGCGGCTTCGACGAGGGCGACGTGCGGGTGATCATCCTGGAGGCCCAACCGATCCAGCGCCAAACGCAGGCCTACCGCATCATCGACGCCAAGACCGGCCTGATCGAAGCGGGGTACGTCGACGTCAAAGACATGCTGAGCCGACAGCCCTGGCCCGAGCCCGGCGACGACTACCCCGTCCATGTCATCGATGGCGGCGACCCGCCGCGCCCGGCTTCGCCGCGCTTGCGATCGCCGCGGACGACGCAACGCAGTACTCGATGACCACCGCGGTCGTCGTCGGCGCCGGGCCCAACGGCCTGGCCGCCGCGATCCACCTCGCCCGCCAGGGTGTCGACGTGCAGGTGCTGGAGGCCCGCGACACCGTCGGCGGGGGAGCGCGCTCCGCGGAGCTGACGCTGCCCGGCGTGATCCACGACATCTGCTCGGCCTTCCACCCGTTCGGCGTCGGTTCGCCGTTCTGGGCAGAGATCGACCTGCCCAGCTACGGGCTGGTCTGGAAGTGGCCCGAAATCGACTGCGCGCATCCGCTCGATGACGGCACCGCCGGTGTGCTCTACCGATCGATCGAGCGGACGACGGCCGGCCTGGGGCCCGACGCGACCCGGTGGCGCCGGGCCGTGGGCGATCTCGCCGCCGGGTTCGATCAGCTGGCGCAGGACTTGCTGCGCCCGGTGCTGCGCATCCCGCACCACCCGGTGCGCCTGGCCGGCTTCGGGCCGCGGGCGCTGCTGCCGGCCACCATGATGGCTCGCTGGTTTCGCACCGAGCAGGCCCGCGCGCTGTTCGGCGGTGCCGCCGCGCACATCTACACCCGGCTGGACCGCCCGCTCACCGCGTCGCTGGGGCTGCTCTTTCTGGCCAGCGGGCACCGCTACGGGTGGCCCGTCGCCGAAGGCGGTTCCGGGTCGATCACCCGCGCCCTGGCCGCGGCCCTGGAAGCGCACGGCGGCGCCATCGCCACCGGGGTGACCGTCACCGGCCGACGGGACATTCCGGACGCCGACATCGTCATGCTCGACCTGACCCCGGCCGCCGCGCTGAAGATCTATGGCGACGTCATGCCCGGCCGCATCAAACGGTCCTACCGGCGCTACCGCCAGGGGTCCTCGGCGTTCAAGGTCGACTTCGCCGTCCGGGGCGACATCCCCTGGACCAACCCCGACTGCAGGCGCGCCGGCAGCGTGCACCTCGGCGGCAGCTTCGCCGAGATCGCCGACACCGAACGCCGACGCGCCCAAGGCAAGATGGCCCGGCGGCCGTTCGTTCTCGTCGGGCAGCAGTACCTGGCCGACCCGTCCCGCTCGGCGGGCGACGTCAACCCGGTCTGGGCCTACGCGCACGTGCCGTTCGGCTACACCGGCGATGCCACCGCGGCCGTCATCGACCAGATCGAGCGGTTCGCCCCGGGGTTTCGCGACCGCATCGTCGCGACGGTCAGCAAAAGCACCGCCGAGCTGGCGGCCTACAACCCCAACTACATCGGCGGCGACATCCTCGGCGGTGCCAACGACAAGCTCCAGGTCATCCTGCGGCCGCGCATCTCGGTCCACCCGTATGCGACCGGTGTGCCGGGCGTCTACCTGTGTTCGCAGTCCACGCCGCCGGGAGCCGGCATCCACGGCCTGTGCGGGTACTACGCCGCCGAGGCGGCCCTGGGGTGGCTGCGGAAGCGTCGCCGGTAGCTGCCGCGTGTGGTCGACATCACGGGTGATACACCGGCGCGGCAACGGTAGCCACCACTGATCTAGGCTGGCGACGAGCGCATATAGCGGACACAGGCAAGAAAGCGACAGGAGAGACAAGTGACGGTCCGAGTAGGTATCAACGGCTTCGGTCGAATCGGGCGGAACTTCTACCGGGCCTTACTGGCCCAGCAGGAACAGGGCACCGCGGACATCGAGGTGGTCGCCGTCAATGACCTCACCGACAACGCCAGCCTGGCGCACCTGCTGAAATTCGATTCCATCCTGGGCCGCCTGCCGCACGACGTCAGCCTCGAGGGTGACGACACCATCGTCGTCGGCAGCAAGAAGATCAAGGCGCTCGAGGTCAAGGAAGGCCCGGCGGCGCTGCCCTGGGGCGACCTGGGGGTCGACGTCGTCGTCGAGTCCACCGGCATCTTCACCAACGCCGCCAAGGCCAAGGGCCACCTGGACGCCGGCGCCAAGAAGGTGATCATCTCCGCGCCCGCCACCGGCGAGGACATCACCATCGTGCTGGGCGTCAACGACGACAAGTACGACGGCAGCCAGAACATCATCTCCAACGCCTCGTGCACCACGAACTGCCTCGGACCGATCGCCAAGGTCCTCAACGACGAGTTCGGCATCGTCAAGGGCCTGATGACCACCGTCCACGCCTACACCCAGGACCAGAACCTGCAGGACGGGCCGCACAAGGACCTGCGCCGCGCCCGCGCCGCCGCGCTGAACATCGTGCCGACCTCCACCGGCGCGGCCAAGGCGATCGGCCTGGTGCTGCCGGAGCTGAAGGGCAAGCTGGACGGGTACGCGCTGCGGGTGCCGATCCCCACCGGCTCGGTCACCGACCTCACCGCCGAGCTGAAGAAGTCCGCTACCGCCGACGAGATCAATGCCGCGATGAAGGCCGCCGCCGAGGGACCCATGAAGGGCATCCTGAAGTACTACGACGCGCCGATCGTGTCCAGCGACATCGTCACCGACCCGCACAGCTCGATCTTCGACTCCGGCCTGACCAAGGTGATCGACAACCAGGCCAAGGTGGTGTCCTGGTACGACAACGAATGGGGCTACTCCAACCGCCTCGTCGACCTGGTCGCCCTGGTCGGCAAGTCGCTGTAGACCGTGGCCGTCCAAAACCTGAAAGACCTTCTCGCCGAGGGCGTTTCCGGACGCGGCGTGCTGGTGCGCTGCGATCTGAACGTGCCGCTGGATGACGGCAAGATCACCGATCCCGGCCGGATCACCGCCTCGGTGCCGACGCTGAGGGCGTTGGTCGACGCGGGCGCCAAGGTGGTGGTCGCCGCGCACCTGGGGCGGCCCAAGGACGGCGCCGACCCGAAGCTGTCGCTGGCGCCCGTCGCCGCGGCGCTCGGTGAGCAACTCGGCAGGCATGTGCAACTGGCCGGCGACGTGGTTGGCACCGATGCCTTGGCGCGCGCCGAGGGGCTGACCGACGGCGACGTGCTGCTGCTGGAGAACGTCCGCTTCGACCCCCGCGAGACCAGCAAGGACGACGGCGAGCGGCTGGCATTGGCCCGCCAGCTGGCCGAATTGGTCGGTCCCGCAGGCGCTTTCGTCTCGGACGGGTTCGGCGTGGTGCACCGTAAGCAGGCTTCCGTGTACGACGTCGCGACCCTGCTGCCGCACTACGCCGGCACGCTGGTCGCCGAGGAGATCCAGGTGCTGGAGCAGCTGACCAGCTCCACCAAGCGCCCCTATGCGGTGGTGCTCGGCGGATCGAAGGTGTCCGACAAGCTCGGCGTCATCGAATCGCTGGCAACCAAGGCCGACAGCATCGTGATCGGCGGCGGTATGTGCTTCACCTTCCTTGCCGCACAAGGATATTCGGTGGGCAAGTCGCTGCTGGAAGAAGAAATGGTGGAGACCTGCCGGGGCCTGCTGGACACCTATGCCGACGTCTTGCGGCTGCCCGGCGACATCGTGGTGACCGAGAAGTTCGCCGCCGATTCCCCGCCACAATTCGTCGCCGCCAACGCGATTCCCGACGAGCTGATGGGCTTGGACATCGGCCCGGGTTCGATTAAGCGCTTTGCCGCGTTGCTGGCCAACGCCGAGACCATCTTCTGGAACGGTCCGATGGGCGTGTTCGAGTTCCCGGCGTACGCGTCGGGCACCAAGGGTGTCGCCGAGGCGATCGCCGCGGCCACCCGCAAGGGCGCGTTCAGCGTGGTGGGCGGCGGCGACTCCGCGGCAGCGGTGCGCGCGCTGGGCATCCCGGAGGACGCCTTCTCGCACATCTCCACCGGTGGCGGAGCGTCGCTGGAATACCTTGAGGGCAAGACGCTTCCGGGTATCGAGGTGTTGAGCCGACCCCAGCCCGACCACAACTAGGAGGCCCAGAGCCGTGAGTCGCAAACCGCTGATCGCCGGCAACTGGAAGATGAACCTCAACCACTTCGAGGCCATCGCGCTGGTGCAAAAGATCGCGTTCGCGTTGCCGGACAAGTATTACGACAAGGTGGATGTCACGGTGCTGCCGCCGTTCACCGATCTGCGCAGCGTGCAAACCCTGGTCGACGGCGACAAACTGCGGCTGACCTATGGCGGGCAGGACCTGTCCCAGCACGACTCCGGCGCCTACACCGGCGACATCAGCGGTGCCTTCCTGGCCAAGCTGGGTTGCACGTTCGTCGTCGTCGGGCACTCCGAGCGGCGGACCTACCACTACGAGGACGACGCGGTGGTGGCGGCCAAGACGGCCGCGGCGCTCAAGCACGAACTGACCCCGATCGTGTGCATCGGGGAGCACCTCGAGGTGCGCGAGGCGGGCAACCACGTCGGCCACTGTGAAGAGCAGCTGCGCGGCTCGCTGGCCGGGCTGTCGGCCGAACAGATCGGCAAGGTGGTCATCGCCTACGAACCGGTGTGGGCGATCGGCACCGGGCGGGTGGCCAGCGCGGCCGACGCCCAGGAGGTGTGCGCGGCCATCCGCAAGGAGTTGGCGTCGCTCGCCTCGGCAGAGGTCGCCGACTCGGTGCGGGTGCTCTACGGCGGCTCGGTGAACGCCAAGAACATCGGCGAGCTGGTCGCCCGTGACGACATCGACGGCGGGTTGGTCGGCGGCGCGTCCCTGGACGGCGAGCAGTTCGCCACGCTGGCGGCCATCGCCGCCGGTGGGCCGCTGCCTTGAGAACGGCTCCGCCCCGGTAGGCTGGCCGTCATGCAATTGGCTTTGCAGATCACCCTGGTCGTCACCAGCATCCTGGTGGTGCTACTGGTGCTGCTGCACCGCGCCAAGGGTGGCGGCCTGTCCACGCTGTTCGGTGGCGGCGTGCAGTCCAGCCTGTCCGGGTCCACGGTGGTGGAAAAGAACCTGGACCGGCTGACGTATTTCATCACCGCCATCTGGCTGGTGTGCATCATCGGCATGGCGCTGCTGATCAAGTACCGCTGACGCGCCGCGCCCTCACAGCGCCGCGGTGAGTCGCCAGAGCGCTTCGCGGTCGGCCGAGTCGGACCGGTCCAGCGGCCTGAGCACGAGGTCGGTGGCGCCGGCGTCCCGGTAGCGGCGTAGCTGGCGTGCGACAGACTCCTCGGGCCCGATCGCGGCGAGGTCCACCACACTGGCCAGGCCTTCTCGGGCGATCACGTTGCGATACGACGGAATGGTCTGGTAAAAGCTCAGCTGTTGGGCGGCGATGCTGCGGCCGGCCTCGACATCGCCGGACAACAGCACCGGCACCGCGGCGATGACGCGCGGAGCCGGGCGGCCCACCTCGGCCGCCGCCTTGGTGATCTCGGGCACGATGAATTCTTCGATGGTCCGTGGCCCGGCCAGGTAGGGCAGTGTGCCATCGGCCAGCTCACCGGTGACGCGCAATGCCTTGGGGCCCATCGCCGCCACGTACACCGGTATCGGTGTGCCGCCGGGGACCCGCACCGGCCAGGTGGGGCTGGCACTGATTTCGCTGCCGTGAAAGTCGACGCCGCCGGTGTTGAACACCGAGGCCAGGATCGTCAGGTGCTCGCGTAGCCGGGTGATGGGGTTGGGCCATTCGGTGCCGAACGCCGGGCGTTCCACTTGGCGGGCACCCAGTCCCAACCCGAGGCTGAAGTTGCCGTGCGCGGCGGCCTGCGCCGTTTGCGCCAATGAGGCGACGATCAGCGGGTGACGGGGGTTGATCGGCACCACCGCCGTCCCCACACCCAGCCCGGGCACGGCGGCTCCGACGAGCGCGGCGAGCGCGATCGCGTCGTAATTCTGCTGCTGGGGCAGCCACACCTGCGCGACCCCGGCCGGCCATTCCAGCCACATCACGGTGATCTGACCCGGTGCGCGTCACGGTGATTCGCGGCTGCGGGTGACCCTGGACGGGCGGAGACGGACATTCGCATCGATACTGGGTCCCATGGCTGAGGCATCCGAGGGCACGCTGGAACCGATCGGTGCCGTGCAGCGCACCCTGGTGGGCCGTGAGGCGACCGAACCGATGCGGGCCGATATCAGGCTGCTGGGCGCCATTCTGGGTGACACCGTGCGCGAGCAGAACGGACCCGAGGTGTTCGAGCTCGTCGAACGGGCCCGGGTGGAATCGTTCCGGGTGCGGCGCTCCGAGATCGACCGGGCCGAACTGGCGCGGATGTTCGATGGCATCGACATCCACCGGGCCATCCCGGTCATCCGGGCGTTCAGCCACTTCGCATTGCTGGCCAACGTCGCCGAAGACATCCACCGGGAACGCCGCCGGGCGATCCACGTCGCCGCCGGCGAACCGCCGCAGGACAGCAGCCTGGCCGCGACCTACGCCAAACTCGATCGGGCGCAATTAGATTCGGCCACGGTCGCCACGGCGCTGAAGGGGGCCGTGGTGGCACCGGTGATCACCGCGCACCCCACCGAGACCCGCCGGCGCACGGTCTTCGTCACCCAGCACCGGATCACCGAACTGATGCGGCTGCACGCCGAGGGGCACCAGGAGACCGACGACGGCCGCAACATCGAACTGGAGCTGCGCCGCCAGGTCCTCACGCTATGGCAGACTGCGCTGATCCGTTTGTCCCGGCTGCAGATCACCGACGAGATCGAGGTGGGGCTGCGTTACTACGCCGCCGCCTTCTTCCGGGTGATCCCACAGGTCAACGCCGAGGTCCGGGACGCGCTGCGGGCCTGCTGGCCCGACGCCGACCTGCTGAGTCAGCCGATCCTGCAGCCCGGTTCGTGGATCGGCGGGGACCGCGACGGCAACCCGAACGTGACGGGCGACGTGGTGCGCCAGGCCACCGGCAACGCCGCCTTCACCGCGCTGGCGCACTACCTGGCCGAACTGACCGCCCTGGAACAGGAGCTGTCGATGTCGGCCCGCCTGGTCGCGGTCACCCCCGAGCTGACCGAACTGGCCGAGGGCTGCGCGGAGAAGGCCCGCGCCGACGAGCCGTACCGGCGCGCGGTGCGCGTGGTCCGCGCCCGGCTGACCGCGACGGGCGCCGAGATCCTGGACCGCCGGCCGCAACACGAACTGGACCTGGGGCTGCCGCCGTACACAGCACCGGCCGAACTGCAGGCCGACCTGGACACCATCGATGCGTCGCTGCGCGGGCACGGCAGCGCCCTGCTGGCCGACGACCGCCTGGCGCTGTTGCGAGAAGGCGTGCGGGTCTTCGGGTTTCATCTGTGCGGCCTGGACATGCGGCAAAACAGCGACGTGCACGAGGAAGTGGTCGCCGAGCTGCTGGCGTGGGCCGGGGTGCACCCCGACTACGGTTCACTACCCGAAGACGAGCGGGTCGAGATGTTGGCCGCCGAGCTGGGCACCCGACGTCCGCTGGTCGGCGACCGCGCAGAACTGTCCGAGCTGGCCCGCAAAGAGCTGGGCGTAATGCGCGCGGCCGCGCACGCCATCCAGCGCTACGGTCCCGCCGCCGTGCCCAACTACGTGATCTCCATGTGCCGCTCGGTCTCCGACGTGCTGGAGGCCGCGATCCTGCTCAAGGAGGCGGGCCTGATCGACGCGTCCGGGGATGAGCCGTACTGCCCGGTGGGCATCTCGCCGCTGTTCGAGACCATCGACGACCTGCACAACGGCGCGACGATCCTGCACGCGATGCTTGAATTGCCGATTTACCGTGCACTGGTGGCCGCCCGCGACGACAGCCAGGAAGTGATGCTGGGCTATTCGGACTCGAACAAGGACGGCGGATACCTGGCCTCCAGCTGGGCGGTGTACCGGGCCGAGCTGGCCCTGGTCGAGGTGGCGCGCAAATCCGGGATCCGGTTGCGGCTCTTCCACGGTCGCGGCGGCACCGTCGGCCGCGGCGGAGGGCCGAGCTACGAGGCCATCCTGGCGCAGCCCCCGGGAGCGGTGAACGGTTCGCTGCGGCTCACCGAGCAGGGCGAGGTGATCGCGGCGAAATACGCCGAACCGCAAGCGGCGCAACGCAATCTGGAGAGCCTGGTGGCCGCCACGCTGGAATCCACGCTGTTGGACGTGGAGGGATTGGGTGACGCCGCCGAACCGGCGTATGCGGTGCTCGACGAGGTGGCCGAGCTGGCGCGGCGCGCCTATGCCGAATTGGTGCACGACACAACGGGTTTCGTCGACTACTTCATGGCTTCCACCCCGGTCAGCGAGATCGGCTCGCTGAACATCGGCAGCCGGCCCACCTCGCGCAAACCCACCCAGTCCATCTCGGACCTGCGGGCCATCCCCTGGGTGCTGGCGTGGAGTCAGTCGAGGGTCATGCTGCCCGGCTGGTATGGCACCGGGTCGGCGTTCGAGCGGTGGATCGCGGCGGGCCCGGAAAGCGAAAGCGAGCGGGTGAGCGTCCTACACGACTTGTACCAGCGCTGGCCGTTTTTCCGCAGCGTGCTGTCGAACCTGGCCCAGGTGCTGGCCAAGAGCGACCTCGGCCTGGCGGCGCGCTACGCCGAATTGGTCGACGACGAGGAATTGCGGCACCGGGTCTTCGACAAGATCGTCGACGAGCACCGGCGGACCATCGCCATGCACAAGCTCATCACCGGCCAGGACAACCTGCTCGCGGACAATCCGGCGCTGGCGCGCTCGGTGTTCAACCGCTTCCCCTACCTCGAACCGCTGAATCACCTGCAGGTGGAGTTGCTCCGCCGCTACCGTTCCGGCGATGACGACGAACTGGTGCAGCGCGGCATTTTGCTGACGATGAACGGGCTGGCCAGCGCGCTGCGCAACAGCGGTTGATTACCGGCGAATCGGTCACCGGGCCGACCCGGTCGCAATACCCTGAATGCCGCGACGCCGAGCGAGGAGACCAGTGAGCGGATCGGGACTACCCCTGTGGCTATTTCTGGTTTCCATCGTCGCGGTGGCGATTGCGGTCGCGGTCGGCTCCATCTGGCTGGGCAGTCGCATCCTGCCGGCGGGGCGGTACGGCAAGGACCAGAATCCGGCGATTGCGTCGTTCCTCACCGTCGTCGGATTCATCTACGGCGCCCTGCTGGGCTTCACGGTGGTGACCACCTGGGAACATTTCTCCTCCACCCAGGTCGTCGTCTCCGGTGAGGCGTCGGCGCTGACGACGATGTATCGACAAACCGTCGCCATGCCCGAACCCGAGCGAACCGACGTGCAGGTGCTGTTGCGCAAGTACGCGACCGCGGTGGCGGGCCCGGAGTGGAACAAGCAGAACAACGACGGCGCGCGCGCCGCGATCACCCGGATGTATCGCACCGTCGGCCGACAGCAGCCCAATATCGCAGCCAAGCCGATCAATCAGCAATTTCTCAACCAGTTGAGCGAGCTGGCGTCCGACCGTAACGAGCGCATCGTCGGCACCAAGCCGCGGATACCCCCGCTGATGTGGGCGGGCCTGATCTTCGGCGCCGTTGTGCTGGTTGGGTTTACGGGTTTTCTGCGGATGGGCAGCACCGTCGCCCACGTCATCGTGTCCAGCACCGTCGCGGTTCTGCTGGGTTTGCTGCTGTGCGTAGTGTTTCAGCTCGACCACTCGTATGCGACCGATCAACGCATCACGTCCGGGCCGTTCCGGCATGCGCTGGACATTTTCGATTCCGTCGACAACGACAGCCGTTACTTTCCGCGCTGAGCACTGACGTTGCGGGCCGCGGCACCGGCCTGGTTATGGTTGAGTTCGGGGACTCGGCCACACCGGCCGCATACGCAGTGGACGTCTATGCAACGGGGAGGTTGGCATTGAAGACCGTCACATTCGGCAAGACGGGGCTCGAGGTGTCCCGGTTGGCCTTTGGCACCTGGGAGTTTTGTAGCGACTGGGGCCACGCCGACGAGCAAGCCGCGATCACCATGATCCGCAGCGCCCGCGAGCTGGGGATCAACTTCTTCGACACCGCTCAGCAATACGGCTTCGGCGCCTCAGAACGCCTGCTGGGCAAGGCCCTTCGCGACGACCTCAGCAAGTCCCGGGACGAGGTGGTGATCGCCACCAAGGGCGGCTTGCGGGCCACCGACAACGGCCTGGTGCGCGACGGCAGCCGGAAATGGCTGCGAGAAGGCGTGGAGTCCAGCCTGGACGCGCTGGGTATCGATTACATCGACGTCTACCTGGTGCACTGGCCCGACCCCGAGACCCCGGCCGCCGAGACCGCCGCGGCGCTCGCAGAACTGGTGTCGGAAGGCAAGATTCGTCACGTCGGTGTGTCGAACTACGACACCGCGCAGGTGCGGGAGTTCTCCGAGACGCTGCCGGTGGAAGTGGTGCAGCCCCCTTACCACCTGTTTCGCCGCGACATCGAGGATGAACTGCTGCCGTATGCGCGTGAGCACGACATCGCGGTGATGGTGTACGGCCCGCTTGCTCACGGCCTGCTGACCGGAACAATGAAGCCCGACACCAGCTTCGCTGCCCAGGACTGGCGCGCCAAGAGCGACATCTTCACCGGCGACGGCTACCTGCGCAACCTGGAAGTCGTTGCGCGCCTTGAGGCTTTGGCCGCCGGCCTGGGCATGACGGTCAGCCAGCTGGCCATCGCGCGGGCCATCGCGCAGCCGGGTGTGCACGTCGCCATCGTCGGCGCCCAGCACCTGCGGTACCTGCAGGAAAGTTCCCGCGCGGCCGACGTCACCCTTTCCGAGGGTGACCTCGTTGCCATCGACGAGATCCTGGGCGCGGCGACGCCGGTCGGCGGCCCGTACCCCGAGATGCACCAGAAGGCGAGCTAGCTCAGCCCTTCAGCAGCTCGCCGACGTGCGCTGTGACCGAATCGGTGAGGCCCTGCAGGTCATAGCCGCCCTCGAGCACCGCCACCAACCGGCCGTTGCACAGCTTTTCGGCTGACGTCATCAATTCCCTGGTGACCCAGGCGAAGTCGGCGGCCGTCATGGTCAGCGAGCCGAGCGGATCGCGTTCGTGGGCGTCGAAACCGGCGGAGACGATGATCAGCTCCGGCGAAAATGCTTGCAACGCAGGCACTATCCGGTCCTGAAATGCCGCGCGTAATTCGGCGCCCCCGTCACCGGGCGCCAGCGGCGAATTGAAGATGTTGCCGACGCCGGTTTCTCGCGCCGCGCCGGTCCCGGGAAACAGCGGCATCTGATGCGTGGACGCATAGAGCACACTCGGGTCGGAGTAGAAGATCTGCTGGGTGCCGTTGCCGTGGTGCACGTCGAAATCGACGATGGCGACCCGCATCAGCCCGTGCTTGCGCTGTGCATGACGCGCACCGATGCTGATGTTGTTGAACAGGCAGAAGCCCATGGCCCGCTCGGTCTCGGCGTGATGACCCGGCGGGCGGCACGCGACGAACGCGTTCTGCGCGTTCCCGGCCAGCACCCGGTCCACGGCCTGCAGCGTGGCGCCCACCCCACGCAGCGCCGTCTCCCAGGTCGAGGGCTCCATCATGGTGTCGCCGCCGTCGAGGTAGACGTAACCCTCGTCGGGTCGCGCGGCTTCCAACGCGTCCACGTAGCGGTTGGAGTGCACGTAGCGGGTGGTCGCCAGGTCGGCCGGCTCGGCCAGCTCGCGCACCAGGGTGTCGAACTGCGGCCGGCTCAGCGCCGCCTCCACCGCGCGGTAGCGGTCGGGCCGCTCCGGATGGCCGGGAGCCGTCCGGTGGGCGGCGAACGCGGAGTGGTGCAGCAGCAACGTGGCCATCGGAAGTCCTGCCCGATGGCTACTCGACGGTCCGGTTGCGCAGCCTGTCCACCAGGCCGCGCACCGCGTGCTCGGTGATCGCCAGTGGAGACATCATGGTCTCGCCGACCCGCACCATGTCGTCGACCCGCGCGACGATGGCTTCCACCGGTTCCACCAGCACGATCAGCCGCTTGGCCAGGTCATCCAGGCTGGTCATGGTGCCGTCCAGGTGATCCAGGCCGGCCTCCAGGCGCTCGACCGTGGCGTTCAGGGCGGAAAGCGAACTGCTCAGCTCCTTCATGGTGTTGCTCAAACCGTCGAGGACGTCTTCGACCTGCTCCACCGTCTTGTCGGCGTTCAACGCGGCCTGGGTGAGCGTCTTGATCCGGCTTCGCTCTTGCCCCCCGCGCACGGTTCTGTCTGCCATGTCCGTCATTATGACCCGGCCGGGTCGGGCCGGAGCCCGAAGGCGGCTACCGCGTCGAAAGCTAGCTATGCCCCGAAGACCGCGACGGCAGCTTGGCCGCGGCGTCCTCGTCGAGCAGCCACAGTGTGGTTTCCTGCCCGACGGCCCCGGCGGCGGGCACGTTGACCGGTGGGGCGCCGCCGATGGCGGCGGCCACCGCGTCGGCCTTGCCGCCGCCGGACACCATCAGCCAGACTTCGCGGGAATGCGCGATGGCGGGCAGCGTCAACGTGATTCGTTGCGGCGGCGGCTTGGGGGAGTCGTCGACCGGCACCACCATGCGGGTGGTCTCGAGTACGGCCGGGGTGTCGGGGAACAGCGAATTGATGTGACCCTCGGGTCCCATGCCCAGCAGGTGCACGTCGAAGTTCGGAACCGGCTCGCCGGGCGCGGCATTGGCGGCCAGCAGCTGCTCGTAGGCCAGCGCCGCGGCGGCCAGATCGTTGCCGAATTCCCCGTCACTGGCCGGCATCGGGTGCACCTGGCTGGACGGTATGTCGACATGGGAGATCAGCGCGGCCCGTGCCTGCTTTTCGTTGCGCTCGTCGTCGTCCTCGGGGACGTAGCGCTCGTCGCCCCAGAACAGATGCACCTTCGACCAGTCGATGTCTCGTCCCACCAACGACCGCAGCAGGCCGATGCCGTTGCCGCCGCCGGTCAGCACGATCAGCGCTCGGCCCCGCGCCGCCACGGCGTTCGTGATGGTGTCGGTCAGCCGCGCGGCGGCGGCGTCGACCATGGTCTGGCTGTCCGGGAAAATTTCGATGTTGGTGCTCACACGTATTGCACTTTCTCGATGCCGTCGAGCGCTGATTGGTATATCTCGTCGGGGTCCAGCCGCCGCAGGTCTTCGGCCAGGCACTCACCGGTTTCCCTGCGCGCCAAGGGGAGTAGGGCGTCCGGCCGGGAGGTCCGGCTCAACGTGGCCGTCCTTCCCTCCTGCGGCCGGCTCAAGACGATGGTTTCGCTCTTGCGGTCCAGTTCGACCTTGAGGTCGCCGACCGCCCGGCGCACCGGGCCGTCGATCCGGCTGGCCAGCCATCCCGCCAGGACGTCCAGGGCGGGCTCGGTTGCCAGACCGGACACCAACGCCGACTCGATCGGTTCGTGCGGCGTCAGGTCGACGGCGGAGGTGAGCAGCGCACGCCAGTAGGTGATGCGCGCCCAGGCGAGGTCGGTGTCGCCCGCGGTGTATCCGGGCAGCCGGCTCTTGATCGCCGACAACGGGTCGACGCCGTTGGTGGCGTCGGTGATGCGACGGATCGCCAACCGCCCCAACGGGTCTTGTGCGGGCTCCGCCGGCGCGACATCGGGCCACCAGACCACGACCGGGATGTCGGGCAACAGGAAGGGAGTGACCACGCTGGCGGCGTGACCGGCCAGCGCCCCGGACAGCCACAGCACCACGACTTCGCTGGCTCCGGTGTCTCCGCCCGCGCGCAGCTGCGCATCCAACCGCGGTTTGTCCGCGTACGGATTGCCCCGCATCGTCACGATGATCCGGCTGGGGTGCTCATGGCTGGCGTTGTTGGCGGCCTTCAGCGACTCTTCGAAGATCTCCTCGCTGTCCGGCGCGATGATCAGGGTCAGCACCCGGCCCATCGCGACGGCGCCGACCTTTTCCCGCAGCTCGTCGAGCTTCTTGTTGACCGCCGTGGTGGAGGTGTGCGGCATGTCAATGATCACGGGCGCCGCTCCTCCCCATCGCTTCGCACTGCATCGTCGCGGCGCGGATCACGGGCGCCGCTCCTCCTCATCGCTGCGCACTGCATCGTCGTGGCGCGGATCACGGGCGCCGCCATTCCCGGCCGGTGCGTCGCAGCATCTCGAAAGCCGATTCCGGGCCCCAGGTGCCCGCCTCATAGGGTTCGGGCTTACCGTCGGCCGCCCAATTTTCGAGCACGGGATCGAGTATCTCCCAAGCCAATTCGACCTCTTCGTTGACCGGGAACAACGACGGCTCGCCCAGCAGCACATCAAGGATCAACTGCTCGTAGGCCTCCGGCGATTCCTCGGCGAATGCCGAGCCGTAGGAGAAGTCCATGTTGACGTCGCGGACCTCCATCGCGGTGCCCGGCACCTTGGAGCCGAACCGCAGCGTGACGCCCTCGTCGGGCTGCACCCGGATCACCATCGCGTTGGCCCCGAGCTCGTCGGTCATGGTCGCATCGAACGGCAGATGCGGCGCCCGCTTGAACACCAGGGCGATCTCGGTCACCCTGCGGCCCAAGCGTTTTCCGGTGCGCAGGTAGAAGGGCACCCCGGCCCAGCGGCGGGTGTCCACTTCGAGGGTGATGGCGGCGAACGTCTCGGTGGTCGAGTCCTTGGCGAACCCCTCCTCATCGAGCAGCCCGGGGACCTTCTCGCTGCCCTGCCAGCCCGCGGTGTACTGGCCGCGGCTGGTGGTCTCGTCGAGGGGTTCGGCGAGGTGGGTGGCCGAGAGCACCTTGATCTTCTCGGTCTGCAACGCCTTCGGGTTGAAGCTGACCGGCTCCTCCATCGCGGTGAGTGCGAGCAGCTGCATCAGATGGTTCTGAATCACGTCGCGCGCGGCGCCGATGCCGTCGTAATAACCGGCGCGCCCGCCCAACCCGATGTCCTCGGCCATGGTGATCTGCACGTGGTCGACGTAGTGCGCATTCCAGATCGGGTCGAACAACTGGTTGGCGAACCGCAACGCCAGGATGTTGCGGACGGTCTCCTTGCCCAGATAGTGGTCGATGCGAAACACCGCCTCCTCCGGGAAGACGGCGTTGACCGCTTGGTTGAGCGCTCGCGCGCTTTCCAGGTCGTGACCGAACGGCTTCTCGATGACCACCCGGCTCCACCGCTCGCCCTGCGGACGGGCCAGACCCGACTTGTGCAGCTGCTCGCACACCACCGGAAAGGACTTCGGCGGGATGGCCAGATAGAAGGCGTGGTTACCGCCGGTGCCGCGCTCGGCGTCCAGCTTGTCCAGGGTCTCGGCCAGCCGCCCGAAAGCCTCGTCGTCGTCGAAAGCGCCTGGCACGAAACGGAATCCCTCGGCCAGCCTTTCCCAGTTCTCCTGCCGGAAGGGCGTGCGGCAATGTTCCTTGACCGCCTCGTGCACCACCTGGCCGAAATCCTGGGTGCTCCAGTCCCGGCGCGCGAAGCCGACCAGCGAGAAGCTGGGCGGCAGCAGCCCGCGATTGGCCAGGTCATAGACCGCCGGCATGACCTTCTTGCGGGCCAGGTCACCGGTGACGCCGAAGATCACCATCCCGCACGGCCCCGCGATCCGCGGGAGCCGCTTGTCGCGCTTGTCCCGTAACGGGTTATGCCATTGTTGCGCGGTGCGGGCTGGGCTCATTTGGAGACTGAATCCAGCTGCTTCTGCGTCTCCCCCAGCAGCTCGGTCCAGGAATCCACGAACTTCTCCACGCCCTCGTTCTCGAGCACCTTGAACACGTCGGTCAAATCGATCCCGAGCTCCTCGAGCTTGTCGAACACCGCCTGGGCTTCGCCCGCGGTGCCGCTGACCGTGTCACCCCTGATCTCACCGTGGTCGGCGACGGCGTCAAGCGTCTTCTCCGGCATGGTGTTCACAGTGTTGGGCGCCACCAGCTCGGTGACGTAGAGGGTGTCGGGGTAATCGGGGTTCTTGACCCCGGTGGACGCCCACAGCGGACGCTGCACCCGGGCGCCGTCGGCCTTGAGCGACTCGTAGCGATCGCCGCCCTCGAAGACCTCCTGGTAGGCCGCGTAGGCCAGGCGTGCGTTGGCCACCCCGGCCTTGCCCCGCAGGCCGTTCGCCTCCTCGCTGCCGATCTTCTCCAGCCGCTTGTCGACCTCGGTGTCCACCCGGGAGACGAAAAACGATGCGACGGAATGGATCTTGGAGATGTCATGCCCTGCCTCGCGTGCCTTCTCCAGCCCTTCCAGGTAGGCGCCCATCACCTGGCGGTGCCGTTCCACGGAGAAGATCAGCGTCACGTTGACCGAAATCCCCTCCGCCAGAACCGAGGTGATCGCCGGGATGCCGGCCTTGGTCGCCGGAATCTTGATGAACAGGTTCGGCCGGTCGACGATCTTCCACAGCTCGACGGCCTGGGCGACTGTCTTGTCGGTCTCGGCGGCCAGCCGCGGGTCGACCTCGATGGACACCCGTCCGTCGACGCCGTCGGAGGCCTCCCACTCCCGCTTGAGCACGTCGCATGCGTTGCGTACGTCGTCGGTGGTCACGGTGCGGATGGTGGCGTCCACGTCGGCGCCGCGCTCGGCCAGCTCGGCGATCTGGCCTTCGTAGGCGTCGCCCTCGGCGAGCGCCTTCTGGAAGATCGACGGGTTGGTGGTCACGCCGACAACACATTTCGTGTCGATCAGCTCCTGCAGGTTGCCCGACTGCAGCCGCTGACGCGACAAGTCATCCAGCCAGACGGATACTCCCGCGGCGGACAGTGCCGCGAGGTTAGGGTTCTGAGTCATCTGAAATGCCCTTTCTCAGTTGTCCACTACCTGCTCCGCGGCGGCCGCGACAGCTTCTGCGGTGAAGCCGAATTCACGGAACAATGTCTTGTAATCGGCGGATTCGCCGTAGTGCTCGATCGAGACGATCCTGCCGGTGTCTCCGACGAGCTTGTGCCAGGGCTGCGCGACGCCCGCCTCGACGGCCACCCGGGCCGACACCGACGGCGGCAACACGCTGTCGCGGTAGTCCTCGGGTTGCGACTCGAACCATTCCACGCACGGCATCGACACCACACGCGCGTCAATATCCTTGTCCGCCAACAGCTTTTGTGCCTCGACCGCGAGCTGAACCTCCGAACCGGTGGCGATCAACACCACGTCGGGGTCCTCGGCGCCCGTATCTCCCAGGATATAGCCGCCCCGGGCGACACCCTCGGCGCTGGTGCCCTCGAGCACCGGCACATTCTGCCGCGTCAGGATCAGGCCGACGGGGCCGCTGCCATTGCCGCGGGCCAGCACCGTGTGCCAGGCGTAGGCGGTCTCGTTGGCGTCGGCCGGGCGCACCACCGACAGGTTGGGAATCGCCCGCAGCGCCGCGAGGTGCTCGATCGGCTGGTGCGTGGGGCCGTCCTCGCCGAGCCCGATGGAGTCATGCGTCCACACGTAAATGGTGTCGATGTCCATCAGGGACGCCAACCGGACCGCGGGGCGCATGTAGTCGGAGAACTGCAGGAACGTGCCGCCATAGGCCCGGGTCGGGCCGTGCAGCACGATGCCGGACAGGATGGCGCCCATCGCGTGCTCGCGCACGCCGAAGTGCAGCGTGCGGCCGTACCAGTGCGCCGTGTAGTCCTTGGTCGAAATGGATGGCGGCCCAAAAGAATCGGCGCCCTTGATGGTGGTGTTGTTGCTGCCCGCCAGGTCGGCCGAGCCGCCCCACAGCTCTGGCAGTTTGGGCCCCACCGCGTTGAGCACTTCGTTGGAGGCCTTGCGGGTGGCGATCGGGTCGGAGCCGGGTTCCCAGCGCGGCAGGTCGGCGTCCCAGCCATCGGGCAGCTTCTCGGCCGTCAACCGGTCCAGCAGCGCCTTGCGCTCCGGCTCGCGCTCGACCCACGCGTCGAAATCCTGCTGCCACTTCTTGTGGGCTTCCTTGCCCCGGTCCACCAGCTTGCGGGTGTGGGCAAGGACCTCGTCGCGCACCTCGAACGTCTTGTTGGGATCGAAGCCCAGGATTTCCTTGACCGCGGCGACTTCCTCGTCACCCAGCGCCGCGCCGTGCGCCTTGCCGGTGTTCATCAGCTTGGGCGCGGGGTAGCCGATGATGGTGCGCAGCGAGATGAACGACGGCCGGTCGGTGACCGCCTTCGCGTTGGCGATGGCTTCCTCGATGGCGACGACGTTCTCGCCGCCCTCCACCTCCTGCACGTGCCAGCCGTAGGCGCGGTAGCGGGCGGCGGTGTCCTCGCACAGCGCGATGTTGGTGTCGTCCTCGATGGAAATCTGGTTGTGGTCGTAGAAGACGATCAGGTTGCCCAGTTGCTGCACCCCCGCCAGCGACGACGCCTCGGAGGTCACGCCCTCCTCGATGTCGCCGTCGGAGGCGATCACGTAGATGTGGTGGTCGAACGGGCTGGTGCCCGGTTCGGCGTCCGGATCGAACAGGCCACGCTCGTAGCGCGATGCCATGGCCATGCCGACCGCGGACGCGAGGCCCTGGCCGAGCGGGCCGGTGGTGATCTCAACGCCCTTGGTGTGCCGGAACTCCGGGTGCCCGGGGGTCTTGGATCCCCACGTGCGCAGCGACTCCAGGTCGGAGAGCTCGAGCCCGAACCCGCCCAGGTACAGCTGGATGTACAGCGTCAGGCTGCTGTGCCCGGCGGACAACACGAACCGGTCGCGGCCCAGCCAGGTGGTGTCGGTGGGATCGTGGCGCATCGTTCGCTGGAACAAGGTGTAGGCCAGTGGAGCCAGGCTCATCGCCGTTCCGGGATGTCCGTTGCCGACCTTTTGCACCGCGTCGGCGGCCAGCACCCGAACGGTGTCGACGGCGGCCGAGTCGAGCTCGGTCCAGTCGTCGGGAAGGTGCGGTTGGGTCAGCGTAGAGATCTCTTCGAGTGTGGTCACAGACTCAGTCCTTGGGTCATCGGCTGATCAATCCCACCCTAGTGCGGGTGGGCCGGCTCTTGCAGTGCAGGATTTCGGGTACCCACGGCCGGCAGGTGTGAAAATTACGCGCCCGTTTAAACCGATTAACATTCAGTTCGGAAATCTGCGAAAGTCGGCCGTGTTGGACCCGCGAGCGATCCGTCGCGATAACGCGGTCTACCATCGTGTGTAGTAGATGCTGCGCGCCGCTGCGACCCCGAGGAGTTATTGCGTGAGCGTTCGCGGGCGCGCCGCGCCGAGCCGATTGCCAAGCCGGATACAAGCCACCGTGCTGGCGTATCTGGCGCTGACCAAGCCGCGGGTCATCGAACTGCTGCTCGTCACGGCCATCCCGGCGATGCTGCTGGCCCAGCGCGGCACCGTGAACCCGCTGCTGATCGTCAACACGCTGATCGGCGGAATGCTGGCCGCCGGTGGCGCCAACACGCTCAACTGTGTGGCCGACGCGGACATCGACAAGGTGATGAAGCGCACGGCCCGGCGGCCGCTGGCCCGCGCCGCGGTGCCCACGCGCAACGCCCTGGTGCTCGGCCTGGTGCTGACCGTGGCCTCGTTCTGCTGGCTGTGGTGGACGACGAACCTGCTGTCCGGGCTGCTGGCCCTGGCGACGATCGCGTTCTACGTGTTCATCTACACGCTGCTGCTCAAGCGCCGCACCTCGCAGAACGTGGTGTGGGGCGGCGCGGCCGGCTGCATGCCGGTGATGATCGGCTGGTCGGCCGTCACCGGCACCATCCAGTGGCCCGCGCTGGTCATGTTCGCCATCATTTTCTTCTGGACGCCGCCGCACACCTGGGCGCTGGCGATGCGCTACAAGGACGACTACAAAGCGGCCGGCGTGCCGATGCTGCCTGCAGTCGCGACCGAGCGTCAGGTGACCAAGCAAATCCTGATCTACACGTGGCTGACGGTGCTCGCCACGCTGGCGCTGGCGCTGGCGACGGGCTGGCTGTACGCGGCCGTCGCCGTGGTGGCCGGGGTGTGGTTTTTGGCGATGGCTCACCAGCTGTACGCCGGAGTCCGCGCCGGTGAACCCGTCAAGCCGCTGCGGTTGTTCTTGCAGTCCAACAACTATCTGGCCGTGGTGTTCTGCGCGCTGGCCATCGACTCGGCCATCGGGCTGCCGCACCTGTTCTGACCTTCGAGCACTCCCACCCCAGCCGCGCTTGACAGGGGCCTCCTGGGGCTAGGCCGAGTCAGGCAGCAGCACGATCGAGCCGGTGGTCTTGCGGCCCTGCAGATCCTGGTGGGCGCGGGCCGCCTCGGCCAGCGGGTAGCGTCCGCCCACCTCGACGCTGATGTCGCCGCCGGCGATCGCGGCGAACAATTCCTCTGCCCGCCAGCTGAACTCCTGGCCGGTGCGGACGAAATGCGCCAGCGAGGGCCGCGTCAAGAACACCGAGCCGGCGGCGTTGAGGCGCTGCGGGTCGAACGGCGGAACGGGTCCGCTGGCCGCGCCGAACAGCGCCAGCGTGCCCCGGATCGCCAGACTGGCCAGGCTGGCGTCAAACGTGGTCGCGCCCACGCCGTCATACACCGCGGCCACGCCGGCGCCGTCGGTCAGCGAACGAATCCGGTCGCCGAAGGCGGCGGGGTCGTCGGGGTAGGGGAGCACCTCGTCGGCGCCGGCCTGCCGGGACAGCCGCTCCTTCTCCGGGGTCGAGACCGTGGTGATCACCCGCGCACCGAGCAGGTGGGCCCACTGCGTCAGGATCAGGCCGACGCCGCCGGCGCCGGCGTGCACCAGCACCGTGTCGCCCGCCTGCACCGGATACACCGACTTGAGCAGGTAGTGGGCGGTCAGGCCCTTCAGCAGGGCCGAGGCCGCCACCTCGGCGGTCACGCCGTCGGGCACCTTGGCGGTCAGATGCGCTGGGGCGGTGGCGAATTCGGCGTAACCGCCGGACGCCGCGGCGCTGACCACACGCTCGCCGACGCTGAACCCGTCGACGCCGTCGCCCAGGGCTTCGACGGTGCCGGCCAGCTCCGAGCCCAGGATGAACGGCAGCTCGCGCGCGTAGTGCCCGGAGCGGAAATAGGTGTCGATGTAGTTGACGCCGATGGCCTCGGCCTTGATCAGCAGCTCGCCCGGCCCGGGCGTCGGCGCCGCCGTATCGACGTAGCGCAGCACCTCGGGGCCGCCGGTCTCGCTGATTTCGATTGCGTGCATCTGCTTATCATGCCCGGGCATGAAACTCGCACGCCCGGACGTCTTCCATCCACGCATCGTGCTGGCGGGGCCGGGCAACGGTGCGGAACCCGCGGTGGACGACGCGGGGTTGGTGGGCGCGCTGCGGCGGCGCGGTCTGCATGCGCGCCGGCTGCCCTGGGACGATCCGGAAGCCGCCAGCGCAGATTTGGTGATCCTGCGCACCACGGTGGACGACCGCGGCCGCCGCGACGAATTCCTGTCCTGGACCCGGCGGGTCCGCCACCTGCTCAACCCGCCCGGCGCGGTGGCTTGGAACCTCGATGAGCGGTTTTTGCGAGACCTCGAGGACGACGGGGTGCCGACGGCCGGGCCGGACGCAGCGCCCGAGGCGACGTTGATCTTGCTGGGCGGCGAGCGGTCGCACGCGTGGCCGGTGGAACCGGAGTTCGAGGCGTGGGACCTCGGCCACGCCGCGCTCGCCGCGGCCGCCGGGCGGTCCGGTATCGGCGCGCGGGACCTGCTCTACGCGCGGGTCGACGTGGCCGGGGATCGGCTGGTGAGCCTCGACTTGGTAGCGCCGGACCTGGGTTGGCACCGGCTGGACGCCGCGACCCGCGACCTCACGCAGCGCCGGTTCGCCGTGGCGGTGGAGTCAGCCTGCCAGCGGCTGGGGCTCGGCCCGCTCTCGCATCGACGCCCATAGCGCCGCGGTGGCCGCCGTGCATGCCGCGGCGCCGGCCACGTGCAGGGCGACCAGCACCGCGGGAACCCCGGCGTAGTACTGCGTGGTGCCGACGGCGGCCTGGGCGAGCACCAGCGCCAGCAGCACCGCCAGCCGCAGCAGCACCGGACGGGCGGCGCGCACCGCCAGCAGCCCGAAGCCCAGCCCGACCAGCAGCGCGAAGTAGGCGATCAGCAGCGACGAGTGCACATGCACCAGGGTGTCGACCTGCACCTTCAGCCGCGGCACTGTCCGGGTGGGACTGCGATCACCCGCGTGCGGGCCGGCGGCCGTCACCAGCGTGCCGGTGACCAGCACCGCGGCCAGGTCCAGGCCGGCCAGGGCGGTCAGCGCGCGCAGCGGCCTGACCACCCGCTCGCTCAGCACTCCGTCGTCGGGCTCGCCGACCTTCACGTAGAGCAGCACCGCCAGCCACACCATCGTCATCGACGTCAGCAGGTGGATCGCCACCGTCCACCAGAGCAGCCCGGTGCGCACGGTGATGCCGCCGATCACCGCCTGCACGACGGTGGACACCGGCATCAGCCAGGCATACACCAGCACCTCGCGGCGCCGCCGGGCCCGGGTCACGGCCAGCACGGCCAGCGCTGCGGTGATCACCACGGCGAACGTGATCATCCGGTTGCCGAATTCGACGGCCTGGTGGATGCGCGGCACCTCGGCGTGGGCCACCGGAACGAAGCTGCCCGGAAAGCATTGCGGCCAGGTGGGGCAGCCCAGGCCCGACGCGGTGACGCGGACAATCGCGCCCGTGATGGCGATGCCGCCCTGGGTCAGGATGACGGCCGCGGCGATCAGGCGCTGCACACCCAGGCTGGGGTTGGGGAGCAGGTCCACCATTCGCCACAGCATCCGTCCAACCACGGCCCGATCCTAAGGCACCGAAAACTACGACCTGTAGTACGCCGGGCAGCGCCGAGATGTAAACCACGCACACCCGCATCGGCGTGTCGTGTGCGTGGTTTACGTGTCGACGGGCTGCACGCGAGGGGCCGCAAATCCCGCCGATCAGGTGAAGCGGAACCAGCGCAGCGCGCCCAGGGCGCCCAGCGCCCCCCAGACCACCAGCACGACGACCCCGAACCAGTCCACCGACATGGTCATCGCCTGCGAGAGCGCCTCGGTGAGCGCGCCCGACGGGGTCAGCCGGGCGGCCAGCCTGACCGCCGTCGGGGTGATCCCGGTTTCCAGGGTCAGCGCGCCCAGGCCCGCGAAGACGAACCACATCAGGTTGGCGACGGCGAGCACGATCTCGGCCCGCAGTGTCCCGCCGAGCAGCAGCCCCAGCGCCGCGAAGACCACGGTGCCCAGCGCGATGACCGCCGCGCCCAGAATCAGGGCCGCCGGCGTGGGCCGCCAGCCCAGCGCAAAACCGATGGCGCCCAACAGAATTGCCTGCAGGAACACCACGGTGACCACGGCCAGGGACTTGCCCGCGATAATGCCCCACACCGGAAGCGGGGTGGCTCCGAGCCGCTTCAGCGCGCCGTAGCGCCGATCGAAGGCGACCGCGATCGCCTGCCCGGTGAACGCCGTCGAGATCACCGCCAGCGCCATGATGACCGGGGTGAAGGTCGCCGCGCGGTGCTGGCCGAACGAGCCGAGCGGCAGCAGGGTGAGCCCGACCAGCAGCGTGATCGGGATGAACATGGTCAGCAGCAGTTGCTCGCCGTTGCGCAGCAGCAGCTTGAGCTCCAAACCGAACTGCGCGGCAAGCATTTTCGGCACCGCACTGGGCCGCGGATCGGGCGCGAAGGTACCCGCGGGGAAGACGGTCGATTGAGTTCCGTTGTCCGTCATGGCCGTAACTTCCTGCCGGTCAGGTCGAGGAACACGTCCTCGAGGCTGCGTTGCTCGACGCGCACGTCGGTGGCCAGCACGTCGATCCGGGCGCACCACGCGGTAACGGTGGCCAGCACCTGGGGATCGACGGGTCCCTCGACCAGGTACTCGCCCGGCGTCACCTCGGTCGCCTTGTAGTCCTCCGGCAGGGCGGAGGACAGCAGCGACAGATCGAGGCGCGGCGGCGCGCTGAACCGTAACTGGTCCTTGGCCCCGCTGCGCATCAGCTCTGTGGGCGTGCCCGAGGCCACCGTCGCCCCGTGGTCGATGATCACCAGCCGGTCGGCGAGTTCCTCGGCCTCCTTGAGCTGGTGGGTGGTCAGCACCACCGTCACGCCGTCGCGGCGCAGCGCGTCGATCAGTTCCCAGACCAGCAGGCGGGCGTGGGCGTCCATGCCCGCGGTGGGCTCGTCGAGGAACACCAGTTCGGGGCGGCCGACCAGGGCACAGGCCAGCGCCAGCCGCTGCTGCTGCCCGCCGGAGAGCCGCCGGTAGGTGGTGCGGGCGGCGTCTTTGAGGCCCAGCGTGTCCAGCAACCACGCCGGGTCCAGCGGGTCGGCGGCATAGGCGGCCACCAGGTTGAGCATTTCTCCCGCCCGGGCGGCGGGGTAGCCGCCGCCGCCCTGCAGCATCACCCCGATCCGCGGCCGCAGCCGCGTGTTGTCGGCAATCGGATCCAGGCCGAGCACCTCAATGGTGCCGGCGTCCGGGCGCGTGAATCCCTCGCACATTTCGACGGTGGTGGTCTTTCCGGCGCCGTTGGGGCCGAGCAAGGCCAGCACCTCGGCGGCGTGCACCTCGAGATCGAGGTCGGAGACGGCCGTGATGGGTCCGTAGTGCTTGCTCACGCCGCGCAACCGCACGACGGTGTCAGGAACGTCCGAGCTCACGTGGAATCAGCGTAGGCGTCACGCGCCGGCGCCGGCGGCGGGGTCGACCGAGGCTGCGGCGGCGCCAGCGGGTCGACCACCGGTTGGTCGTTGGTGTCGGTGCCCTGCGGCGGCGGGCGGCGCCACGGCAGCCGGGTGTAGGTCAGCGCGATGAGTGCGACGACGATGACGGTGCTGGCCAGCGTGGCGTCGATGATCTGAAACAGCGCGAACCGGTCGCCGTTGGCGGTCGGGCCGAAGATCCCGACGACCAGGCTGATGACGATGGCCGCCACCCGAAAGCCGGTGCGGGTCGCCCAGGCGGCCAGCGGGATGATCGCCCACAGCAGGTACCAGGGCTGCACGACGGGGAACAGCAGCACGGTGATGCCCAGCGCGACACCCAGCCCGCCGATCGGGTGTAGCCGGCCGCGGAAAACGGCCAGCAGCAACCAGGCCACCATGACCGTGATGATCAGCACGCCGATCGCGCGGGTCAGCCCCAGCACCGCGGTGGTGTGATCGCCCAGGCCCAGCAGGATCCCCACCTGTCCGGTGCCGAGCGCGAGCAGCGTCGGCGGCGACATCCAGCTGCGCACCACGTTGGCGGTGCCCAGCGTGTAGATCCAGCCGAACCCGAGGCCGCTGGCCCAGCCCACCAGCGCCATCACCGCCAGCGACAGCGCCGCCATGGCGCCACCCGTCAGCAGCAGTGCGCGCAGCGTGCCGCCGCAGCGGTAGGCCAGCGCCATGGTGACGAAGCCCAGCGCCAGCAGCGACGGCAGCTTCACCTGCGACGACAACACGATCAGCACGGAACCGGCAACCAGCATCCCCAGCGGCTCCCAGTCCGGGCCCGGTCGCCTCCACGACGCCGGCAGCAACCGGGGCGCATCGATGCCGCGCAAGGCGAATTCCGCCCCGGCCAGCATCAGGCCCAGCATCAGCGCCTCGTTGTGCACGCCGGCCACCAGATGCATGATCAGCAGCGGATTGGCCGCCCCCAGCCACAACGCGCTGACCTCCGCGACGCCGCAGCGCTGGGCCAGCCGCGGCGTCGCCCACACGATCAGCCCCACCCCCAGCAGCTCCACCAGCCGGTGACACAGCACGGCGGCGACGATGTTCTCTCCGGTGATCGCCGAGATGCCCCGCCCCATCCACAAGAACAGCGGCCCATAGGGCGCGGGCGTCTCGCGCCACAGCGTCGGCACCGACAGGGTGAAGATGTGGGACAGGCCGAGCCCCGAGGCCGGACCCACCCGGTACGGGTCGAGTCCCTCCAGGGAGATCTGACTCTGCGCAAGATAGGAGTAGACGTCCTTGCTGTACATCGGCGGGGCGATCAACAGCGGCAGGACCCACAGCAGCAGGGTGCGGTCCAGGTCGCCGCGTGACATCCGCCGGTTTCCCAAGGCGAATCGGCCCAGCATCAACCAGGCCAGCGCCATCATCACCGCGCCGGTGGTCGTCATGGTCAACGACACGGTCTGGATCCGCGACGGCAGGTTGAGCAGCCGCACCCCGAACGTGGGGTCCTGCACGACGGGCCGGGCGCCGGCCCCGAGCGCGCCGATCGCCATCACCACCGTGCCGGTCGCACCGAACAGGCGGGTGCGGCGCAACGCGGTGAGCTCGGTATCGTTCAGCGGCGAGCCCACTGCTTGCTCGTCGCCGTGCAGACTTGCGATCGATGAGCTCAGCGTGTGGTGGCGGGCTGCCATCACAGCAGCGTAACCGCCGGATGCACCGGCTCACCGCGCCGCCGCTGATGTGAGCAGCGCAACGCCAGGACAGGGGACCCTTGCTAGACCGATCCCCGGAATTGCGTCACACTGGTGTTGTGAAAATCCCAACCAGCCCCGATGGGGCCACTGCGGGCGGCGGCGTCGCTCCCGGCGTGGCGGACGTCGCCGGGTCGGTGCCGGATGGTCACACCCGCCGCGCGATCGTGCGCCTGCTGCTGGAGTCCGGATCGATCACCGCCGGCGAGATCGGTGACCGGCTGGGCCTGGCGGCCGCCGGTGTGCGCCGCCACCTCGACGCCCTGATCGAGGCCGGCGACGCCGAGGCCACGGCGCCCGCCGCGTGGCAGCAGGCGGGGCGCGGGCGTCCCGCCAAGCGCTATCGGCTGACCCCGGCCGGGCGGTCCAAGCTCGACCACGCCTACGACGACCTGGCGGCGGCGGCCATGCGGCAACTCCGCGAGATCGGCGGGGAAGAGGCGGTGCAGGCTTTCGCGCGACGGCGCATCGACGGCATCCTGGCCGATGTCCCCGCGGCCGACAGTGCGGCGGACACGGACGTCGAGGCGGCGGCCGACCGGATCGCCACCGCGCTGACCAAGGCCGGCTACGTCACCACCACCACCCAGGTCGGCGGGCCCATCCACGGCGTGCAGATCTGCCAGCACCACTGCCCGGTGTCGCACGTCGCCGAGGAATTCCCCGAGCTGTGCGACGCCGAACAGCAGGCCATGGCCGAGGTGCTGGGCACCCACGTTCAGCGGTTGGCGACCATCGTCAACGGCGACTGCGCCTGCACCACGCACGTACCCCTGACTCAGGCGCGCAGCCCGCGCCAGATGACCGACACCACGAGCATCAAAGGAGCGTCTCGATGACACTCACACCCGAGGCCAGCAAGACGGCGACCGCGCCGCTGACCCAGGAAGAGGCGATCGCCTCCCTGGGGCGGTACGGCTACGGCTGGTCGGACTCCGACATCGCCGGCGCCAGCGCCCAGCGCGGCCTGTCCGAGGCCGTCGTCCGCGACATCTCGGCGAAGAAGAACGAGCCCGAGTGGATGCTGCAGACCCGGCTGAAGGCGCTGCGCATCTTCGACCGCAAGCCGATGCCGAACTGGGGCTCGAACCTGGAGGGCATCGACTTCGACAACATCAAGTACTTCGTGCGCTCCACCGAGAAGCAGGCCGCCTCATGGGAGGACCTGCCCGAGGACATCCGCAACACCTATGACCGGCTGGGCATCCCGGAGGCCGAGAAGCAGCGGCTGGTCGCCGGGGTCGCGGCTCAGTACGAATCCGAGGTGGTCTACCACCAGATCCGCGAGGACCTGGAGGCCCAGGGCGTCATCTTCCTCGACACCGACACCGGCCTGCGCGAGCACCCGGAGATCTTCCAGCAGTACTTCGGCACCGTGATCCCGGCCGGGGACAACAAGTTCTCCGCGCTGAACACCGCGGTGTGGAGCGGCGGTTCGTTCATCTACGTCCCCAAGGGCGTGCACGTCGACATCCCGCTGCAGGCCTACTTCCGGATCAACACCGAGAACATGGGCCAGTTCGAGCGCACGCTGATCATCGCCGACGAGGGCTCCTACGTGCACTACGTCGAGGGCTGCACCGCGCCCATCTACAAGTCGGACTCGCTGCACTCGGCGGTGGTCGAGATCATCGTGAAACCCAATGCGCGCGTTCGCTACACGACGATCCAGAACTGGTCGAGCAACGTCTACAACCTGGTCACCAAGCGGGCCCGCGCCGAGGCCGGCGCCACCATGGAGTGGATCGACGGCAACATCGGGTCCAAGGTCACCATGAAGTACCCGGCCGTCTGGATGACCGGCGAGCACGCCAAGGGCGAGGTGCTCTCGGTGGCCTTCGCCGGCGAGGACCAGCACCAGGACACCGGCGCGAAGATGCTGCACCTGGCGCCGAACACGTCGAGCAACATCGTGTCCAAGTCGGTGGCCCGCGGCGGCGGCCGCACCTCCTACCGCGGCCTGGTGCAGGTGAACAAGGGCGCGCACGGATCGCGTTCCAGCGTGAAATGCGATGCGCTGCTGGTCGACACGATCAGCCGCAGCGACACCTACCCCTACGTCGACATCCGCGAGGACGACGTCACCATGGGCCACGAGGCCACCGTGTCCAAGGTCAGCGAGAACCAGTTGTTCTACCTGATGAGCCGCGGCCTGACCGAGGACGAGGCGATGGCCATGGTGGTACGCGGCTTCGTCGAGCCGATCGCCAAAGAGCTGCCGATGGAGTACGCGCTGGAGCTCAACCGGCTGATCGAGCTGCAGATGGAAGGTGCGGTCGGCTAGTGACGAATCTGACCGAAGCGGTTGAGGGTTCGGCCCTGGCCGCGGCCAACAAGGGCGAGGTCTTCTCCTCGTTCGATGTGGACGCGTTCGAGGTCCCGCACGGCCGCGACGAAATCTGGCGGTTCACCCCGTTGCGCCGGCTACGCGGCCTGCACGACGGTTCGGCGCGCGCCACCGGCAAGGCCGAGATCAGCGTCAGTGCGCAGCCCGGCCTGCAGGTCGAGACCGTCCGCCGCGGCGACGAGCGGCTCGGTCAGGCTGGAGTACCGACCGATCGGGTTGCCGCCCAAGCATTTTCGTCGTTCAACTCCGCGACCGTACTCACCGTCGAGCGTGACACCCGCATCGCCGAACCGATCGGTATCACCATCGGCGGCCCCGGTGACGGCGCGGTGGCCTACGGGCACCTGCAGATCCGGGTCTCCGAGCTCGCCGAAGCGGTCGTGGTGATCGACCACCGCGGCAGCGGAACCCTGGCCGACAACGTCGAATTCATCGTCGACGACGCCGCCCGGCTCACCGTGGTGTGGCTGGCCGACTGGGCCGACGACGCCGTGCACGTCAGCATGCAGCACGCCAAGCTCGGCAAGGACGCGGTGCTGCGCCACGTCGCCGTCACGCTCGGTGGCGAAGTGGTGCGGATGACCGCCAACGTGCGCTACCTGGGCCCCGGCGGCGACGCCGAGCTGCTCGGCCTGTACTTCGCCGACGACGGGCAGCACCTGGAGTCGCGGCTGCTGGTGGATCACGCCCAGCCCAACTGCAAGTCGAACGTGCTGTACAAGGGTGCGCTGCAAGGTAATCCGGACTCCGCGCTGCCCGACGCGCACACCGTGTGGATCGGTGACGTGCTGATCCGCGCCGACGCCACCGGCACCGACACCTTCGAGGTGAACCGCAACCTGGTGCTCACCGACGGGGCGCGCGCCGACTCGGTGCCCAACCTGGAGATCGAGACGGGCGAGATCGTCGGAGCCGGGCACGCCAGCGCCACCGGGCGCTTCGACGACGAGCAACTGTTCTACCTACGCTCCCGCGGCATCCCCGAGGAGCAGGCGCGCCGCCTGGTGATCCGCGGCTTCTTCGCCGAAATCATCTCCAAGATCGCGGTGCCCGAGATACGGGAACGCCTGACCGCAGCCATCGAACACGAACTGGCCTTCACGGAAAAGACGGAAACAACAGCCTCATGACCACTCTGGAAATCAAAGACCTCCACGTCAGCGTCGTCAACCCGAACGCCGCCGAGTCCGAGCGCGAGATCCCCATCCTCAACGGCGTCGACCTGACGGTGAAATCCGGTGAGACACATGCCCTGATGGGCCCCAACGGGTCGGGCAAGTCGACGCTGTCCTACGCCATCGCCGGTCACCCCAAGTACACGGTGACGTCGGGCTCCATCACGCTGGACGGCCAGGACGTGCTGGCGATGAGCATCGACGAGCGCGCCCGCGCCGGAATCTTCTTGGCCATGCAGTATCCCGTCGAGGTGCCCGGCGTCTCGGTGTCCAACTTCCTGCGCTCGGCGGCGACCTCCGTGCGCGGCGAGGCCCCGAAACTGCGGCACTGGGTCAAAGAGGTCAAGGCGGCCATGGGTTCGCTGGAAATCGACCCCGCGTTCGCCGAGCGCAGCGTCAACGAGGGTTTCTCCGGCGGTGAGAAGAAGCGCCACGAGATCCTGCAGCTGGAACTGCTCAAGCCCAAGATCGCCGTTCTCGACGAGACCGACTCCGGCCTCGACGTCGACGCGCTGCGGGTGGTCAGTGAGGGGGTGAACCGCTACGCCGAGTCCGAGCACGGCGGCATCCTGCTGATCACCCACTACACCCGGATTCTGCGCTACATCCACCCGCAATACGTGCACGTGTTCGTCGGCGGCCGGATCGCCGAGTCCGGCGGTCCGGAGCTGGCCGACGAGCTCGAGCAGAACGGCTACGTCCGCTTCTCTCAAGCGGCGGCAACCGGGGCCTGACATGGCGACACCTTCGGCGGCGGTCTCACCCCTGGATGTCGCGGCCATCCGCGCGGATTTTCCCATCCTCAAGCGGGTCATGCGCAGCGGAAACCCCTTGGCGTACCTGGATTCCGGTGCGACCTCGCAGCGGCCCCTGCAGGTCCTGGACGCCGAGCGGGAATTCCTGCTGACCTCCAACGGTGCGGTGCACCGCGGCGCGCACCAGCTGATGGAGGAGGCCACCGACGCCTACGAGCAGGGGCGCGCCGACGTCGCCGCGTTCGTGGGCGGCGACACCGACGAGCTGGTGTTCACCAAGAACGCCACCGAGGCGCTCAACCTGGTGTCGTATGCGCTGGGGGACAAGCGTTTCGACCGTGCCGTCGGGCCCGGCGACGTCATCGTCACCACCGAGCTCGAACACCACGCCAACCTGGTTCCCTGGCAGGAACTCGCCCGCCGCACCGGGGCGACCCTGCGCTGGTACGGCGTCACGGACGACGGGCGCATCGACCTCGACTCGCTTAAGCTCGACGAGCGCGTCAAAGTCGTCGCCTTCACCCATCATTCGAACGTCACCGGCGCGGTGGCCCCGGTGGCCGAGCTGGTCGCCCGGGCGCGGGCCGTGGGCGCGCTGACCGTGCTGGACGCCTGCCAGTCGGTGCCGCACCAGCCGGTCGACTTCCACGCGCTGGACGTCGACTTCGCCGCGTTCTCGGGGCATAAGATGTTGGGGCCCAACGGCATCGGTGTCCTTTACGGACGCCGCGAGGTGCTGGCGGCCCTGCCGCCGTTTCTGACCGGCGGCTCGATGATCGAGGCCGTGACCATGGAAACATCGACCTATGCGGCGGTGCCGCAGCGCTTCGAGGCCGGCACTCCGATGACATCGCAAGTGGTCGGATTGGGCGCGGCCACCCGCTATCTCGGCGCCATCGGCATGGAAGCCGTGCAGGCCCACGAGCACCAGCTGGTCGCCGCGGCCATCGACGGCCTGTCGGGCATCGATGCCGTGCGCATCGTCGGGCCGCTGACCATGGAGAACCGCGCCTCGCCGGTGTCGTTCGTCGTCGACGGCGTGCACGCGCACGACGTCGGGCAGGTGCTCGACGACGAGGGCGTCGCGGTGCGGGTAGGACATCACTGCGCCATGCCGTTGCACCGCCGGTTCGGCGTCGCGGCCACCGCCCGGGCGTCCTTCGGGGTTTACAACACCACCGAGGAGGTAGAGCGTTTGGTGGCCGGCGTGCGCCGAGCTCTGGAATTCTTCGTCGGCGATCGCAAGCGCGGCGAAGCCGGGCGCAGCGGGTCGCCGTCATGGGTTGGGAGAGGCTGACTTTGCGGCTCGAGCAGATGTATCAGGACGTGATCCTGGACCACTACAAGCACCCGCAGCACCGCGGGCTGCGGGAGCCCTTCGGCGCCGAGGTCTTCCACGTCAACCCGGTCTGCGGTGACGAGGTCACCCTGCGGGTCGCGCTGTCCGAGGACGGCGAGACCGTCGCCGACGTGTCCTATGACGGTCAGGGCTGCTCGATCAGCCAGGCGGCAACCTCGGTGCTCACCCAGCAGGTGATCGGGCAAAGCGTGGGTGACGCGCTGAAGACGGTCACCGCGTTCAGCGAAATGATCTCATCGCGCGGCACTGTCGAGGGCGACGAGGACGTGCTGGGCGACGGCATCGCGTTCGCCGGGGTGGCCAAATACCCGGCGCGGGTGAAATGCGCGCTGTTGGGCTGGATGGCGTTCAAAGATGCTCTGGCGCAGGCTTGTTCGGGCCAGGAAGCAGACTTCGAGGAGGTCACAGATGAGCGAAACCACCGCGCGGGATGAGGAATTCCTCGCCGACCTCGAGGAGGCGATGCGTGACGTCGTCGACCCCGAACTCGGCATCAACGTCGTCGATCTGGGCCTGGTCTACGGGCTGAACGTCGAGGCGGGCGACGAGGGAACGGTCGCCCTGATCGACATGACGCTGACGTCGGCGGCCTGCCCGCTGACCGATGTCATCGAAGACCAGTCACGCAGCGCGCTGGTGGGCGCCGGCCTGGTCGACGACCTGCGGATCAACTGGGTGTGGAACCCGCCGTGGGGTCCGGACAAGATCACCGAGGACGGCCGCGAGCAGCTGCGTGCCCTCGGATTCACCGTCTGAGCCAGGCTTTCGCGCTGCCCAACCGGCGGTCCCCCAAGAGGTGCGCTAAAGGTGGATGTGGGGGAGGTGCGGCAGGTGCAGGTGGGGGTGCGGGCGCCCCATGGGCGGGCACGTCTCCACACTGATCATCGCCGCGTGCAGGACGCCACCGTCTTGAGTTCCTTGTGCCCCAATGCATTTACCATTCGTGATCGCCTGGGTGTCCGACGGCGTCTGTCGCTGATAAGAGGTCGAGTCGGCCACGGTCACGTTGGTCGCGGCGCCCGGACCGCCGGGGCCCAGACCGTTGATGGCGATCGTGTTGCCCGACACCGAGGCGACGGTGCCGTAGAAGCCGGCCGGCGGCGGGCACTTGCCGTCCGCGGATTGGGTGACCGTCACGGCCTGCGCGGTGATCGCGCCCGGCGCTGGAGCCCCTGGAGGCGGTGCGCTCTGCGGGGTGGCTTTGACATTCACACAACTGCCCGGTGTCACATCGGTCAGCTTCGCCGGGGTGACGTCGACGACGCGAGTCTGGGGCGTGTAGTCCACCGTCGCCGACCCGGTCCGCGTCCGTAGCGCGATCGTGCCGTTCGAATTCGACTGCACCATGCCCTCGACATAGTCCTTGCCGACCGGAGGCGGCGGGGGACCCGGGGGTGCCGGTGGCGCCGCGCTGGGCGCCCCACCGGGCGGGATCGCCGTGACAGCGCGGGGCGCGCCGCTGTTCGACGCGTCGTGCGAGGGACCGCACATGGCGACACACAGCGCGACGAAAGCGACTACGACGCCGAGCGCGATCTGCGTCCGCCGGTTTTTCAGCGATATGGCAGGCACAGAACTCATCTCCGATCAAACGTTTCGCCGCCCTGAGCACTCACTCCCGCCGGGCGCGGTTTCGCGCCGCACCCGGCGGGAGTGACGGCAATCTCAGGCAGCCCGAGGCGGGGTCAGTGCCCCTGGCCGGGCTGCTTGGGCTTGCCGCATTTGCCGTCGACGGCCTGTCGTAGGTTGATGCTCGTCGCTTGCAGCGCGCCGCCGTTGTCCTGAGTTCCGCGCGCGGACAGGCATTTGCCCGGCGTGATGGCGTCGGTGTTCGCGGACGACTGCTTGGTGAATTTGGTCTTGTCGTCGACCGTCACGGTCGTTTGCGTGGTGTTGCCGCTGGGATCGGTGTTGGTCAGGTTGATGGTGTTGCCGGACACCGATGCCACCGACCCCCGGATCCAGGCCGGCTTCGCGGGCGCCTGCGACGGCGGAAGGGACGGCGGCGTAGTGGTCGACGCGCCGGGTTCGTTCTGCGGCGGCTTGGGGCAGGCGCCGTTCACGGATTGGCTGATCTTCACCGACGCGGCGGTGACCGACGGCCCGGGCGCCGATCCCTCTGTCGGCTTCACGCTGACGCAGCTGCCCGGGGTGACGTCGGGCAGGCCGGCCGGAACGGCCTCGGTGATCTTGGTGGTGGAGGTGAAGTTGACCGATGCGGTCGCGTTGTCTTCTTTGGTGACCTGAATGGAGTTACCCGCCACTGAGGCGATCAGACCGCTGACCCGCGCTTCGGCGTGAGGGGTGGACGACGTGGTCGTCGAAGTGATGGTGGACGTCGAGGTCGAGGTGGACGTGGACGGGGGATTGGACTTGTTCGAAGAGCCGCAGGCGGACAGGGACAATGCGGTGGCCCCCGCGACGGCGAATACCGCGAAGCGAGTGAGCCGGGGCATGTGACAGCTGGCAGACATCAACGTTTTCTCCATTCGTCGGTTAAAGCCAACGTCATGGTTTACCCGATTAAACTGTGCCTAACCTGTGGATCGGCGGCTCAGAATGCCTCCTCGGCCAGCTTCATGATGTCGTCGTCGATGGTCTCGATGACGCCGCGCAGCGCGGTGAGCCGGGGCAGCATGTTCTTGGCGAAGAACCCCGCGGTCGCGATCTTGCCCCGATAGAACGCTTCGTCGTTGCCCGCGCCGTCGGTCAGCGCGCGCTGCGCGACGTTGGCCTGCACCAGCAACCTCCAGCCGATCAACAGATCGCCGACCGCGAGCAGATAGCGCACCGATCCCAGGCCCACCTTGTAGATCTCCGCCGGATGCTGCGCCGCGGACATCAAGTAACCGGTCAGCGCACCGGTCATCGCGGTGACATCCTCGTAGGCGGTCTGCACCAGCTGGGCGATCGGCTTGAGCGCCTCGTCGCAGTTGTCGATGGTCGCCGTGATCTGAGTCGTCAAGAACTGCAAGGCCTGGCCCCGGTCGCGCACGATCTTGCGGAAGAAGAAGTCGAGCGCCTGGATGGCGGTGGTGCCCTCATAGAGCGAATCGATCTTGGAGTCGCGGATGTACTGCTCGAGCGGATAGTCCTGCAGAAACCCGGAACCGCCCAGCGTCTGCAGCGACTCGGTCAGCACCTCGTAGGCCCGCTCCGAGCTGGCCCCTTTGACGATCGGCAGCAGCAGATCGTCGATCCGGTGCGCCATTTCATGATCGGCACCCGAAACATGTTGCGCCACTGCGTCATCCTGATGGGCCGCGGCATACATGTAGAGCGCGCGCAGGCCCTCCGCGTACGCCTTTTGGGTCATCAGGCTGCGACGCACGTCGGGGTGATGGATGATCGTGACCCGCGGCGCGGTCTTGTCGGACATCTGGGTGAGGTCCGCGCCCTGCACCCGCTCCTTGGCGAAGGCCAGCGCGTTCAGGTAACCCGTGGACAGGGTGCCGGCCGCTTTGACGCCGATCGTCATGCGCGCCTGCTCGATCACGGTGAACATCTGCGCGATACCCCGGTGCACATCGCCGACCAAGTAGCCGACCGCGGGCACATCGGTTGCGCCGAAAGTCAATTCACACGTGGGGGAGGACTTGATGCCCATCTTGTGTTCCACCCCGGTGACGTAAACGCCGTTGCGGGGGCCGAGTTCGAGGGTGTCGGGGTCGAAAAGAAAGTTGGGCACGTAGAACAGGCTCAGCCCCTTGGTGCCCGGTCCCGCACCCTCCGGTCGGGCCAGCACCAGATGGAAGATGTTCTCGGCGGTATCGCCCACGTCACCGCCGGAGATGAAGCGCTTGACGCCCTCGATGTGCCATGTGCCGTCGGGTTGTTCGATGGCTTTGGCGCGGCCGGCGCCGACGTCGGAGCCCGCGTCGGGCTCGGTGAGCACCATGGTGGCAGCCCAGCCCCGCTCCACGCCCTGCGCGGCCCATTGCCGCTGCTGCTCGTTGCCCTCGATGTAGAGCGCCTGCGACATGAACGGGCCCAGGCAATAGAAATTCGCCGAAGGATTGGCGCAGATCAGCATTTCGTTGACCGCCCACGCCAGTGGCGGCGGGGCCGGCATGCCGCCGATCTCTTCGGCCATGCCCAGCCGCCACCAGCCGGCCTCCTTGAGTGCCGCCACCGTCTTGGCCAACTCGTCGGGGACGGTGATCTTGTGCTCGGCCGGGTCGAATACCGGCGGATTGCGGTCGGCGAAGGCGAAGGATTCGGCCACCGGACCTTCGGCGAGGCGCGCCGCTTCGGCCAATATCGTTCGAACCGTGTCCTCGTCGAGGTCGCTGTAGCCGCCGGTGCCCAGGACGGCGCCGACATCGAGAACTTCGAAGAGGTTGAACTCGATGTCACGAACGTTTGCGATGTAGTGGCCCAACGCGATTCCCTCACTGGTCCCTCGAGGTGGCGGATCGTCAGGCCCAGTCTGTCGGACGCGGGAAAACGTACGCAACCGTAACCAGCGACCGCTGGGAGTGCGCCGTGCGGCGGCGGCGGCCCAGGTGCCGATGGCCGCATTCCGAACACCTGGCACATCGGGGAACATCGGGTCGGTGCCGGGCGTTACGGCAAATGTGACAACACTCGATCTCACCGCTGAGAAGTTCAACGAAACCATCGAGGGCAACGACATCGTGCTCGTCGACTTCTGGGCGTCCTGGTGCGGCCCATGCCGCCAGTTCGGTCCTACTTTCCAGGCGTCGTCGGAGAAACATCCCGACATCGTGCACGCCAAGGTCGACACCGAGGCCGAACAGCAACTGGCCGCGGCCGCCCAGATCCGGTCCATCCCCACTCTGATGGCCTTCAAGAAGGGCAAACTGCTGTTCAACCAGCCCGGCGCCCTGCCGCCGGCCGCGCTGGAGGACCTGGTCGCGCAAGTCCGTGCCTTCGACGTCGACGCCGCCGAGGCCGGTCAGGCCGAATAACCCGAACACCGCGCTGCGCGCAAACCCACGGTCAGCAACGCGCTAGGTTGCATGGGTGAGTTTGGTACTGGTAGATCACCCGCGGCCCGGCGTCGCGCTGATAACCCTGAATCGGCCGGAGCGGATGAACTCGATGGCGTTCGACGTCATGCTTCCGCTCAAAGAGGCCCTGGACAAGGTCACCTACGACAATTCGGTGCGCGTGGTGGTGCTGACCGGGGCCGGTCGCGGCTTTTCCTCCGGCGCCGATCACAAGTCGGCGGGTTCGGTGCCGCACGTCGAGGGGCTGACCCGCCCCACCTATGCGCTGCGCTCCATGGAGATTCTCGACGAGGTCATCCTGGCGCTGCGCCGGTTGCACCAACCGGTGATCGCGGCGGTCAACGGCCCCGCCATCGGCGGTGGGTTGTGTCTGGCCCTGGCCGCCGACATCCGGGTGGCCTCGACCAGCGCGTACTTCCGCGCCGCCGGCATCAACAACGGCCTGACCGCCAGCGAACTGGGCCTGTCCTACCTGCTGCCGCGGGCCATCGGCTCGTCACGCGCGTTCGAGATCATGCTGACCGGGCGTGACATCACCGCCGAGGAGGCCGAGCGCATCGGGTTGGTGTCCTGCCAGGTGCCCGACGATCAGCTGTTGGACACCTGCTATGCCATCGCGGCGCGGATCGCGGCCTTCTCGCGGCCGGGCATCGAGTTGACCAAGCGCACGCTGTGGAGTGGACTGGACGCCGGTAGCCTGGAAGGGCACATGCAAGCCGAAGGCTTGGGACAGCTTTTCGTCCGCCTGCTCACCGCCAACTTCGAAGAAGCGGTTGCCGCCCGCGCAGAACGACGACCACCGGTGTTCACCGACGACAAATAAGCGTCTTTTCAAACAAGGCAAACAAGGAGAGCGATCGTGATCACGGCCACGGACCTCGAGGTCCGCGCTGGAGCGCGCATCCTGCTCTCGCCGGACGGTCCCGACCTGCGAATTCAGCCCGGCGACCGCATCGGGCTGGTGGGCCGCAACGGGGCCGGCAAGACGACCACCCTGCGCATCCTGGCCGGGGAGACCGAACCCTACGCGGGCTCGATCAACCGAGTCGGCGAAATCGGTTATCTGCCACAGGATCCCAAAGAGGGTGACCTGGATGTGCTGGCCCGCGACCGGGTGCTGTCCGCCCGTGGGCTCGACGTGTTGCTGACCGATCTGGAAAAGCAGCAGGCGCTGATGGCCGAGGTCGCCGATGACGACGCCCGCGACCGCGCGATCCGCCGGTACGGGCAGCTGGAGGAGCGTTTCGTCGCGCTGGGCGGCTACGGCGCGGAAAGCGAAGCGAGCCGCATCTGCGCCAGTCTCGGCCTGCCGGAACGGGTGCTGACGCAGCAGCTGCGCACCCTGTCCGGCGGGCAGCGCCGCCGGGTGGAACTGGCCCGCATCCTGTTCGCCGCGTCGGAGGGCGGCGCGGGAATGTCGGGTTCGTCGACCACGCTGCTGCTCGACGAGCCGACGAACCACCTGGACGCGGATTCCATCGGCTGGCTGCGGGATTTCCTGCGCGCGCACACCGGCGGGCTGGTGATCATCAGCCACAACGTCGAACTGCTCGCCGACGTCGTCAACCGGGTGTGGTTCCTGGACGCGGTGCGCGGCGAGGTCGACGTCTACAACATGACGTGGCAGAAGTATCTCGACGCGCGGGCCACCGATGAGCAGCGCCGGCGCCGGGAACGCGCGAACGCCGAACGCAAGGCCACCGCGCTGCGTTCACAGGCCGCCAAGCTCGGCGCCAAGGCCACCAAAGCCGTTGCCGCGCAGAACATGTTGCGTCGTGCCGACCGGATGATGGCCGCACTCGACGACGAGCGGGTGGCCGACAAGGTGGCCCGCATCAAGTTTCCCAACCCGGCCGCCTGCGGCCGCACGCCCCTGGTGGCCACCGGGTTGAGCAAGTCCTACGGCTCGCTGGAAGTGTTCACCGGTGTCGATTTGGCGATCGACCGCGGCTCGCGGGTGGTGGTGCTGGGCCTCAACGGCGCCGGAAAGACCACCCTGCTGAGAATCCTGGCCGGCACCGAGGCCCCCGACACCGGAGGGCTCGAACCCGGCCACGGGCTGCGGATCGGCTACTTCGCCCAGGAACACGACACGCTCGACAACGATGCGACCGTGTGGGAGAACATCCGCCACGCCGCACCGGATTCGGGCGAGCAGGATCTGCGCGGCCTGCTGGGCGCGTTCATGTTCAGCGGACCCCAACTCGACCAGCCGGCCGGCACCCTGTCCGGCGGTGAGAAGACCCGGCTCGCGCTGGCCGGTTTGGTGGCCTCCACAGCCAACGTGCTGTTGCTCGACGAGCCGACGAACAACCTCGACCCCGCCTCGCGCGAGCAGGTGCTCGACGCGCTGCGCAGCTATCAGGGCGCGGTGGTCTTGGTGACGCACGACCCCGGTGCCGCCGAGGCGCTCGACCCGCAGCGCGTCGTGCTGTTGCCCGACGGCACCGAGGACTTCTGGTCCGACGAATACCGCGATCTCATCGAACTCGCCTGAGTCGGTGGTGGCGATCGCCACGACTGATGGTGGCGACCCGCTTCGCCCGGCTACGCCGCGCTCGCGATCGCCACGACTGATGGTGGCGACCCGCTTCGCCCGGCTACGCCGCGCTCGCGATCGCCACGAATCGCCGCAAGCGATTTGGCGAAATCGGCCCGCGGCCGACGGCGGCTTCTTACTCTGGGTGCTTGCGATCGTGTCCCGTGTCGGAGGAGCTATGAAGAGAACACCGCAAAGGTCGGCCAAGACACGCGACCAGTTGTTGGACGAGCTACGTCACGCTTATGAAGGCGGCGCCAGCATCCGCAGCCTGGTCGCCAAGACCGGCAGGTCCTACGGGTCGATTCATAGCCTGCTGCGGGAGTCGGGCACCACGATGCGCAGCCGCGGCGGCCCCAACCGGACCGCCAAAACCGTGCGGGCGTAGCGTCACTGCGAAATCACGTCCCCTTGTTCGCAGTGACGCTACGGTCGCTTCTCAGAATCGTTGCGGCGCACGGAATTCTCCACCAGATCGAGGACGGCGGATAAGCGCTGCGGGTCCTCGCCGGACGCCAACCGGGCCACCAACCCGTCGAGCACCAACTCCAGATAGCACTGCAGTACATCGCCGGGCACGTCGTCGCGCACCCGGTGCGCCTCCTTCTGCCGGCGCAACCGATCGGTGGTTGCCGCCGCCAGCTCGGCGGAACGCTCCGCCCAGCCCTGGCTGAACGCCGGATCGTTGCGCAGCTTGCGAGCGATCTCCAATCTGGTTGCCAGCCAATCGAATTGGTCCGGCGCGGCCAGCATGTCGCGCATCACCTGGATCAGCCCGGCGCGGGAAGCCACGTCGGCCATCCGCTCGGCGTCCTCGTGGGCGAGGGCGAAAAACAGCGCGTCCTTGTCCCGGAAGTGATGGAAGATCGCGCCGCGCGACAACCCGATCGCCTTCTCCAACCGGCGCACCGTGGCTTTGTCGTAACCGTATTCGGCAAAGCAACGGCGGGCGCCGTCGAGGATCTGGCGGCGGCGAGCCGCCAGATGGTCCTCGCTGACCTTGGGCACGGGGTGACTGGATGGGGCCGGAGTTAACCCGACTTGAGCATGTTGCGCAGCACGTACTGCAGGATGCCGCCGTTGCGGTAGTAGTCGGCCTCACCGGGGGTGTCGATGCGGACCACCGCATCGAACTCGATGGCGTCCTTTCCATCCTTGCTTGCCTTGACGTGCACCGTCTTTGGCGTCTTGCCGTTGTTGAGCTCTTCGATCCCGGTGATGTCGTACACCTCGGTGCCGTCCAGGCCCAGATCCTTGGCCGATTTGCCGTCCGGGAACTGCAACGGGATCACGCCCATGCCGATCAGGTTGGAGCGGTGAATCCGCTCGAACGACTCGGCGATCACCGCGCGAACGCCCAGCAGCCGCGTCCCCTTGGCTGCCCAGTCTCGTGACGACCCCGACCCGTACTCTTTGCCGCCCAGCACCACCAGCGGAATGTTTTGCGCCGCATAGTTTTGCGCCGCGTCGTAGATGAACGCCTGCGGGCCACCGTCCTGGGTGAAGTCACGGGTGTAACCACCGGACACGTCGTCCAGCAGCAGGTTGCGCAACCTGATGTTGGCGAACGTGCCGCGGATCATCACCTCGTGATTGCCGCGCCGCGAGCCGAAGGAGTTGTAGTCTTTGCGCTCCACGCCGTGCTCATCGAGGTACTGCGCCGCCGGGGTGCCCGGCTTGATGCTGCTGGCCGGGGAGATGTGGTCGGTGGTCACCGAATCGCCCAGCAGCGCCAGCACCCGGGCGCCGGTGATGTCGGCGACCGGCTCGGGCTCGGCCGGCATGCCCTCGAAGTAGGGGGGTTTGCGGACGTACGTCGAATCCGGATTCCACTCAAAGGTGTCGCCGCTCGGGGTGGGCAGGTTGCGCCACCGCTCGTCGCCCTTGAACACGTCGCCGTAGTTCTTGGTGAACATCTCGGAGTTGATCGCCGAGGCGATGGTGTCCGAGACGTCCTTCTGCGACGGCCAGATGTCTTTGAGGTAGACGTCGTTGCCTTCTTTATCCTGGCCCAGCGGCTGCTCTTCGAAGTCGAAGTCCATGGTCCCGGCCAACGCGTAGGCCACCACCAGCGGCGGCGACGCCAGGTAGTTCATCTTGACGTCGGGGTTGATGCGGCCCTCGAAGTTCCGGTTACCCGAGAGCACGGCGGTCACCGAAAGGTCGTTGTCGTTGATGGCCTGTGAGATTTCGTCGGGCAGCGGACCCGAGTTGCCGATGCACGTGGTGCAGCCGTAGCCGACCAGGTAGAAGCCCAGCTTCTCCAGGTACGGCCACAGGCCGGCCTTGTCGTAGTAGTCGTTGACCACCTGCGAGCCGGGCGCCATCGTGGTCTTGACCCACGGCTTGGACTCCAGTCCCTTCTCGACGGCGTTGCGGGCCAGCAGCGCTGCGCCCAGCATCACCTCGGGGTTGGAGGTGTTGGTGCACGAGGTGACCGCGGCGATCACCACCGCGCCGTGGTCGAGCACGAATTCGCCTCGCTCGTCGGACTTCACCGTGACCGGGTTGCTGGGGCGGCCCTTGGCATGTGCGGCGGCCGAATGCACCTCGGGGATGTCGTCGGCATGTCCGTTCGACACCGCGCCGGGATCGCTGGCCGGGAAGGTCTCTTCGACGGACTCGTCGAGCTTCGAGTAGCCCTGCTGGCCGTCCTCGTCGCCATCGACGTAGCTGAGGATCTGCTCGCGGAACGTGGACTTGGCGGCCGACAACGCGATTCGGTCCTGCGGCCGCTTGGGGCCGGCGATCGAGGGCACCACCGTGGAGAGGTCCAGCTCGAGGTACTCCGAGAAGACGGGTTCGTGGTCGGGGTTGTGCCACATCCCCTGTTCTTTGGCGTAGGCCTCCACCAGCGCCAGTTGCCGGTCGGTGCGACCGGTGAACTTCAGGTAGGAGATGGTCTCCTCGTCGATCGGGAAAATGGCTGCGGTGGAACCGAATTCGGGGCTCATGTTGCCCAGCGTGGCGCGGTTGGCCAGCGGCACTTCCGAAACGCCCTTGCCGTAGAACTCGACGAACTTGCCGACCACGCCGTGCTTGCGCAGCATCTCGGTGACGGTCAGCACGACGTCGGTGGCCGTCACTCCCGGCTGGATCTCGCCGGTCAGCTTGAAGCCGACCACCCGCGGGATCAGCATCGACACCGGCTGTCCCAGCATCGCGGCCTCGGCCTCGATACCGCCGACGCCCCAGCCCAGCACGCCCAGGCCGTTGACCATGGTGGTGTGCGAATCGGTGCCCACGCAGGTGTCGGGGTATGCGGTCATATTTCCCGCGTCATCCGCTCGGGACATCACCACGCTGGCCAGGTATTCGATGTTGACCTGGTGCACGATCCCGGTGCCCGGGGGGACCACCTTGAAGTCCTGGAAAGCGCCCTGGCCCCAGCGCAGGAACTGGTACCGCTCGCCGTTGCGCTGATACTCGATCTCGACGTTGCGCTCGAACGCATCGGCGGTGCCGAACAGGTCGGCGATCACCGAGTGGTCGATCACCAGATCGGCGGGAGCGAGCGGATTGACCTTTTCCGCCTTGCCGCCGAGGTCGCCGATGGCCTCGCGCATGGTGGCCAGGTCGACGATGCACGGCACACCGGTGAAGTCCTGCATCACCACGCGGGCGGGGGTGTACTGGATCTCAATGCTGGGCTCTGCCTTGGGATCCCAGTTCGCGATGGCCTCGATGTGGTCCTTGGTGATGTTGGAGCCGTCTTCGTTGCGCAACAGGTTCTCGGCCAGCACCTTGAGGCTGTAGGGGAGTTTCTCGGTGTTGGGGACGGCGTCGAGACGATAGATCTGGTAACTCTGGTCGCCGACCTTGAGGGTGTCGCGGGCTTCGAACGAATTCACAGAATCAGTCACTTCAACTCCAGAGTCTTTAGTTCTCCCACCGCGACGGGCCGTGTCGGCGGTGCGGTACCAACTTTAACAGTACGCTTGTCCTGCATTACGGCGGCACTGCTGACTTCAGTCTTGTCGCCACGGCCGCCGGTTTAAACCCCCGACGATGAAGTCGCGTACCGTGCCTCTAGCACTACCCAGGAGGCGCAGATGACCGGGCACGATTCGTTCGTTGCACCGCTACCGCAGGACACCGTGTTCTCGCATTCGGTGCTGCCGCTCTACATTCCGGTGGACGTCGACATGTCCATGGTCAAGGCCCAGGTCGCCGCCACCGGAGTCAGCGCCCCGCCGGCGGCGATGCCGGGACTGCTCGCCGTGGTCAACCAGGCGCACGCCGAGGGCATCAACCTCAAGATCGTGCTGCTCGACCACAACCCGCCGAACGACACCCCACTGCGCGACATCTCGACGGTGGTCGGCGCGGACTATCACGACGCGACGGTGCTGACGCTCAGTCCGAGCTACGTCGGCAGCTACAGCACGCAGTACCCCCGCGTCACGCTCGAGGCCGGCGAGGACAACGCCAAGACGGGCAACCCGGTGGTCTCCGCGCAACATTTTCTGCATGAGCTGGATACGCCCGAGTTTCCGTGGACCGGCCTGACGATTTTCCTGTTGATCGCGGTCTTCGCCGCGGCGGTCGGCACCCGGTTGTTGCAGTTGCGTAGCAGGCGCTCAGCAACGTCGGATGTCAGCGCGGCGGCCCCGGCCGCCGGCGCCGATACACCCGTCTAACCACCGGTATTCACCTCTTCGGGTTCCCTCGGTGAACCCTCGCGGCCCCCTGCGGCAAACCCGGCAGGTCACCGTTCGGTCACAGTAAACGCACGTAGAGAGTGCGATTTCGGTGGAGCATTTGCACGCCCATCGGTGTGACGTACGGTGCAAATGATGCTGGTGTTGTCTTTGGTGCCTTTCGAGGAACGTGTGGCTGGCGCCGCCCGTCGTGTTGAGCCGTAGGAGACCTAGTCGAATGAGACGCACACGCTGGGGGTCTTCTGCGCGACCGGCCTTGAGGCTGGTGCGGCCCATGGTGCCATCCGTTTTGAGCCTGGCCCTTCTGATTGCGACGCCGGGCCTGGCGGAGGCCGATCCCACCGCCGACAACCTGGCCGCGCTCATCGCCGACGTCGCCAAGGCCAACCAGCGGTTGCAGAACCTGAGCGCCGAAATCCAGACCGAGCAGGAGAGCGTGAACAAAGCTCTGGTCGACGTCGAGACCGCGCGGGACAACGCGGCCACCGCTCAGCACGATCTGGAGAGCACCCAGCGGGCGGTCAAAGACGCCAACATCGCCATCGCGGGAGCGCAGCACCGCTTCGATACGTTCGCCGCGGCCACCTATATGAATGGTCCGTCGAACAGCTACCTGACCGCGAGCAGCCCCGACGACATCATCGCCACCGAAGCCGCCGCCAAGAACCTGACCACCAGCTCGCAGACCGTGATGGCCAAGCTGCAGCAGGCCCGCACCGAACAGGTGAACAAGGAATCGGCGGCGCGGCTGGCCAAGCAGAACGCCGACAAGGCCGCCGCCGACGCCAAGTCCAGCCAGGACGCCGCCGTGGCGGCGCTGACGAACTCCAAGCAGAAGTTCGAGCAGCAGCGCGAAGACATCATTCGCCTTGCCGCCGAACGCGATCAGGCGCAGGCCAAGCTCGAGGCGGCCAAGCGCGAGGCCGCGAAGCAATGGTCCGCGGGTGCCGGCGGCCCCGGAGCGCCGGCATCGGGTGACCGGTGGGAGACCGGATCACCGGGCGCGCCGGCGCCGTCGGCCGGGGGCCGGCAATGGGATGGCGCCTGGGACCCCACGCTGCCGATGATCCCGAGCGCCAACGTTCCCGGCGACCCGATCGCGGTGATCAACCAGGTGCTGGGCATTTCCGCGACCTCGACTCAGGTCACCGCCGGCCTGGGCCGCAACTTCCTGCAGCAGATGGGCATCCTCAAGCCCGACGACACCGGCATCACCAACGCGGCGCCCGGTGGGGTCGGGGCACGCATCCCCCGGGTCTACGGGCGGCAGGCGACCGAATACGTGATCCGGCGCGGCATGTCGCAGATCGGTGTGCCCTACTCCTGGGGCGGCGGCAACGCGGCCGGCCCGAGTAAGGGCATCGACTCCGGTGCGGGCATCACCGGCTTCGACTGTTCGGGCCTGGTGCTGTACTCCTTCGCCGGGGTGGGCATCAAGCTGCCGCACTACTCGGGCTCGCAGTACAACCTGGGCCGCAAGATCCCGTCCTCCCAGATGCGCCGCGGCGACGTCATCTTCTACGGCCCCGGCGGCAGCCAGCACGTGACCATCTACCTCGGTGACGGCCAGATGCTCGAAGCTCCCGACATCGGGTTGAAGGTCCGCGTCGCCCCGGTGCGCACCAGCGGCATGACGCCCTACGTGGTCCGATACATCGAATGGTGATCGAGTGAGTACTGAACGAAAAACCGTGCGCCGCAACCGGTTTCGCCTCGTCAACTTCGCCTGGATCACCGCGGTGGTGGCCGGGCTGATGTTGTCTGTGGCCGGCCCGGCGCCGTTGGCCGGGGCCGACCCCGGCCAATGGGACCCCACCCTGCCGGCCCAGATCAGCGCCGGAGCGCCCGGAGACCCGCTCGCCGTCGCCAACGCCTCGCTGCAGGCCACCGCCCAGGCCACCCAGACCACGATGGATCTGGGCAAGCAATTCCTGAGCGGGTTAGGGATCAACCTCGGTGGCGACGCCCCCGCCGCGGCGGCCACTCCCAGCAACCCCGGCGGCAAGATTCCGCGGGCTAACGGCCGGCAGGCCATCGAGTACGTGATCAAGCGAATGGGATCGCAGATGGGCGTCCCGTATTCGTGGGGCGGCGGGTCGCTGGACGGGCCCAGCAAGGGCGTCGGCGACGGCGCCAACATCACCGGCTTCGACTGCTCGGGGCTGATGCGCTACGGCTTCGCGGGCGTCGGCGTGCTGATTCCGCGGTTCTCCGGCGACCAGTACAACGCCGGGCGCCACATCCCGCCGGATCAGGCCCGGCGCGGCGACCTGATCTTCTACGGCCCGGGCGGCAGCCAGCACGTCACCATGTACCTGGGCAACGGCCAGATGCTCGAGGCATCCGGAAGTGCCGCCAAGGTTACGGTCAGCCCGGTTCGTAAGCCCGGCATGACCCCGTTCCTGACCAGGATCATCGAGTACTGAGCCGGGGCGCGGTTTGGCGGGCGGGTGCCCGCGGCGGGTGCACCAGCGTCGACGGAATTCGGTGGGCCTGGAATAGTTGGACGCGGGCACGTCGCTGGCCCACGACATCGGTCGTGCCAGCAGTCGTGTCCGATTGAGCTTTGTCGGTTTGAGCGGTGGAAGGTAGCAGTTCATGACAGCAGCAGGTGGGCCGCCGCCAGGCGCCAGCGGTTACTCGGGCCCGGGCGGGCAATCCGGCCCGGCTCACGAAGCGCCGGTGGGCGGTGGCAATGGACTGGCCGCCGAGGTGCAGACCCTGGAACGGGCCATCTTCGAGGTCAAACGGATCATCGTCGGCCAGGACCAGCTCGTGGAGCGCATGCTGGTCGGCCTGTTGTCCAAGGGACACGTGCTGCTCGAGGGTGTACCCGGCGTGGCCAAAACGCTGGCCGTCGAGACCTTCGCCAAAGTGGTCGGCGGGTCGTTCGCGCGCATCCAGTTCACGCCCGACCTGGTGCCCACCGACATCATCGGTACCCGCATCTACCGTCAGGGCAAAGAAGAGTTCGACACCGAACTCGGCCCGGTGGTGGTGAACTTCCTGCTCGCCGACGAGATCAACCGCGCGCCGGCCAAGGTGCAATCGGCGCTGCTGGAGGTCATGCAGGAACGCCACGTGTCGATCGGCGGCAAGACCTTCGCGCTGCCCAACCCGTTCCTGGTGATGGCGACGCAGAACCCGATCGAGCACGAGGGCGTCTACCCACTGCCCGAAGCCCAGCGCGACCGGTTCCTGTTCAAGATCAACGTCGGCTACCCGTCGCCGGAGGAGGAGCGGGAGATCATCTACCGGATGGGCGTGCGCCCGCCGGAGCCCAAGCAGATCCTGAACACCGGCGACCTGCTGCGGCTACAGGACATCGCTGCCAACGTCTTCGTCCACCACGCACTGGTGGACTACGTGGTGCGCGTGGTGACGGCCACCCGCCATCCCGAACAGCTCGGCATGAACGACGTCAAGACATGGATTTCGTTCGGGGCCTCACCGCGCGCATCCCTGGGCATCATCGCCGCGTCGCGGTCGCTGGCGCTGGTCCGCGGCCGTGACTACGTGATCCCGCAGGATGTCGTAGACGTCATTCCCGACGTGCTGCGCCACCGGCTGGTGCTCACCTACGACGCGCTGGCCGACGAGATCTCACCGGAGATCGTCATCAACCGGGTGCTGCAGACGGTGGCCCTGCCTCAGGTGAACGCCGTTCCGCAGCAAGGTCATTCGGTGCCCCCGGTGATGCAACCCGCCGGCGCGGCCAGCGGTCGGTGACCGATCCCAAGCGGCCGGCGGTGACCCATCCGCCGTCGATGCAGCGCGGGCAGATCGATGACCCGAAGCTGTCGGCGGCGCTGCGCACCCTTGAGCTCACCGTCAAACGCAAGCTCGACGGTGTGCTGCACGGCGATCACCTCGGCCTGATCCCGGGCCCGGGCTCCGAGCCGGGGGAGTCGCGCGAGTACCAGCCCGGCGACGACGTCCGCCGGATGGACTGGGCCGTCACCGCGCGCACCACGCACCCGCACGTGCGGCAGATGATCGCCGACCGCGAGCTGGAGACCTGGCTGGTGGTCGACATGTCGGCCAGCCTGGACTTCGGCACCACCGTCTGCGAGAAGCGGGACCTGGCCGTCGCGGCCGCGGCCGCCATCACGTTCCTCAACAGCGGCGGCGGCAACCGGCTGGGCGCGATCGTCTCCACCGGCGCCAACATCACTCGGGTGCCGGCCCGCTCAGGGCGTCAGCACGAACAGACGCTGCTGCGCACCATCGCCACCACGCCGCGGGCTCCGGTCGGGGTGCGAGGCGACCTGGCGACCGCGATCGACGCGTTGCGCCGTCCGGAACGCCGTCGCGGCATGGCGGTGATCATCAGCGACTTCCTCGGCCCGATCAACTGGATGCGTCCGCTGCGGGCCGTCGCCGCCCGGCACGAGGTGCTGGCCATCGAGGTGCTCGACCCCCGCGACGTGGAGCTGCCCGACATCGGCGACGTGGTGCTGCAGGACGCCGAGTCCGGCGTCACCCGCGAGTTCACCATCGACGCCCAGTTGCGCGACGATTTCGCCAAGGCCGCCGCGGCGCACCGCGCCGATGTGGCGCGCACCATCCGCAGCTGCGGGGCCCCGATCCTGACGCTGCGCACCGACCGTGACTGGATCGCCGACATCGTGCGGTTTGTCGAATCCCGTCGGCGCGGTGCACTGGCAGGGCGGCAGTGACACTGCCGCTACTCGGCCCAATGTCGTTGTCGGGCTTTGAACATGCGTGGTTCTTCCTGTTTCTGCTCGTCGTCGTCGGGTTGGCCGCGCTGTACGTCTTGATGCAGTTGGCGCGACAGCGGCGCATGCTGCGGTTCGCCAACATGGAACTGCTGGAAAGCGTCGCACCGAAACGGCCGCCCAAGTGGCGGCACCTGCCGGCGATCCTGCTCATCGCGTCGCTGGTGCTGTTGACCATCGCGATGGCGGGGCCGACGAACGACGTGCGGATTCCCCGCAACCGCGCGGTGGTGATGCTGGTGATCGACGTCTCGCAGTCCATGCGCGCCACCGACGTGCAGCCCAACCGGATGGCGGCCGCGCAAGAGGCCGCAAAGCAGTTCGCCGACGAACTGACCCCGGGGATCAACCTCGGGCTGATCGCCTATGCGGGGACCGCGACGGTGTTGGTGTCGCCGACCACCAACCGGGAATCGACCAAGACCGCGCTGGACAAGCTCCAGTTCGCCGACCGCACCGCCACCGGGGAAGGCATCTTCACCGCCCTGCAGGCCATCGCCACGGTCGGCGCGGTGATCGGCGGCGGCGACAAGCCGCCGCCGGCGCGCATCGTGTTGTTCTCCGACGGCAAGGAGACGATGCCGACCAACCCGGACAACCCGAAGGGCGCCTTCACCGCCGCGCGCACCGCCAAGGACCAGGGCGTGCCGATTTCGACCATCTCGTTCGGCACCCCGTACGGCTTCGTCGAGATCAACGACCAGCGCCAGCCGGTGCCCGTCGACGACGAGACGCTGAAGAAGGTGGCGCAACTCTCGGGTGGGAACGCCTACAACGCAGCGTCGTTGGAGGAACTGAAGTCGGTGTACGCGACGCTGCAACAGCAGATCGGCTACGAGACCATCAAGGGCGATGCCAGCGTGGGCTGGGTGCGGCTCGGTGCGCTGGTGCTGGCGCTGGCCGCGCTGACGGCCCTGCTGATCAACCGGCGCCTACCAACGTAGGGCCCCGCGGCCCCGCGGCCCCGGCGCCCCGCTTACACCGCGAGCGTAAGCACACTGCGATTTTCGGGCCGGATTTTCGCGGTGTGCTTACGCTCGCGAAGCGCGCGCCTCCCGCACTCGGCGGATGATGTCGTCGGGGTGATCCTCGGCGATGACCCGGACGACGACCCACCCCCGGCGCTCGAGCATCTCGAGCCGGCGGATGTCCTTGACGTACTGATAGCGACTCGATCGGTGTTGGTCTCCGTCGTATTCGACCGCGACCTTCATGTCCTCCCAGCCCATGTCCAAATAGGCTTCGGCCCAATCCCATTCGTTGCACACCGCGATTTGCGTCTGCGGCCGGGGGAATCCCGCGTTGATCAGCAGCAAACGCAGCCAGGTCTCTTTGGGGGATTGCGCTGCACCGTCGACGAGTTCGAGAGCGACACGAGCGGCCTTCATGCCTCGGCGGCCCCGATATCTCTCGGCCAACAGCTCGGCGTCGGCCACTTTCAGGTTCGTCGCCTGTATGAGGGCATCGATCGCGGCGACCGCGACGTTCAGCCGGTATCGCCTGGCCAAGTCGAGTGCCGTCCGTGCCGCTGTGGTGACCCGCATGTCGTTGACGACCGTGATCTCGTCGTCCTCGATCCGCTCTTCCCACACCTGCACGCCAGCGGTAGGCCAGCGGTTGGTGTCGATGATCGAGGCGGGCAACGCCGGGTCGATCCACTTCGAACCGTGCAGCGCTGAGGCGGACAAGCCGGCGAGTATGCCGCGGCGCCGAGACCGCAGCCAGCAGGCCTGCGCCCGCAATACCGCGGTCAGCTCCGCATCTCTGCGGACGTACACGTCTTTGTGCAGCGCTGTGTATCGACTGCGCAGCTCATGCGGAGTCAGCGCGCCGACGGCCAGGGCTTCGCTGCCCAGGAATGGCCCGGTCATGGCAGAAGTGTGCGCAGTCACACCGACAGAACTTCGCGAGCGTAAGCGCACTGTGAAAATACGGCCCGAAAATCGCAGCCTGCTTACGCTCGCGGTGCTGACAGGACCTGCTCGCGGTGCTGACAGGACCTGCTCGCGGTCCTGACAGGACCCGCCCGCGGTGCTAAGCGGTGCTAAGAGGGGGAGATTTCAACCCCGCCGCATCGAGGCGATAAGTTGGCCGGGTGACTGACGCAGCCACCGAGAACACCTCCAAGCCCGCCACCAACGGTGGCAAACCGGCATTCGTATCCCGTTCAGTCCTGGTCACCGGCGGAAACCGGGGGATCGGGCTGGCGATCGCGCAGCGGCTGGCCGCCGACGGCCACAAGGTAGCCATCACGCACCGCGGATCCGGGGCACCCGAAGGGTTGTTCGGCGTCGTGTGCGACGTCACCGACAACGAAGCGGTCGACCGCGCCTTCAAGGAGGTCGAGGAGCACCAGGGCCCGGTCGAGGTGCTGGTGTCCAACGCCGGCATATCCAAGGATGCGTTCCTCATCCGGATGACCGAGGAGCGGTTCGAGGAGGTCATCAACGCCAACCTCACCGGGGCCTTCCGGGTGGCCCAACGCGCCTCACGCAGCATGCAGCGCAAGCGGTTCGGCCGGATCATCTTCATCGGGTCGGTGTCCGGCAGTTGGGGCATCGGCAACCAGGCCAACTACGCGGCCGCCAAGGCCGGCCTGATCGGCATGGCCCGCTCGATCTCCCGGGAACTGTCCAAGGCCAACGTGACCGCAAACGTGGTGGCGCCGGGCTACATCGACACCGAGATGACCCGCGCGCTGGACGAGCGGATCCAGGAGGGTGCACTGGACTTCATCCCGGCCAAGCGGGTCGGCACTGCCGAGGAGGTCGCCGGGGCGGTCAGTTTCCTGGCGTCCGAGGACGCGAGCTACATCGCCGGTGCGGTCATTCCGGTCGACGGCGGCATGGGCATGGGTCACTGACTTCAACCACGACAGACGGATATTAAGGACGGACATGGCAGGACTGCTCGACGGCAAACGGATTCTGGTCTCGGGGATCATCACCGATTCGTCGATCGCGTTTCACATCGCCAAGGCGGCCCAGGAGGCGGGTGCGCAGTTGGTGCTGACCGGGTTTGACCGGTTGCGCCTGATTCAGCGCATCGCCGACCGGCTGCCGGAGAAGGCGCCGCTGATCGAACTCGACGTGCAGAACGAGGAGCACCTCAACTCGCTCGCCGAGCGGGTAACGGCCGAGATCGGTGAGGGCAACAAGCTCGACGGTGTGGTGCACTCGATCGGCTTCATGCCGCAAACGGGCATGGGCATCAACCCGTTCTTCGACGCGCCGTATGAGGACGTCTCCAAAGGCATTCACATCTCGGCATATTCGTACGCCTCGCTGGCCAAGGCGACCCTGCCGATCATGAACCCCGGCGGCTCCATCGTCGGGATGGACTTCGACCCCAGCCGCGCGATGCCGGCCTACAACTGGATGACGGTAGCCAAGAGCGCGCTGGAATCGGTCAACCGGTTCGTGGCCCGCGAAGCGGGCAAGTACGGCGTGCGCTCCAATCTCGTTGCCGCGGGCCCGATCCGGACGCTGGCTATGAGCGCCATTGTCGGCGGTGCGCTCGGCGAAGAGGCCGGCGCGCAGATGCAGCTGCTCGAAGAGGGCTGGGACCAGCGTGCCCCCATCGGCTGGAACATGAAGGACCCGACGCCGGTCGCCAAGACGGTGTGTGCCGTGCTCTCGGACTGGCTGCCGGCGACGACGGGGACCATCATCTACGCCGACGGTGGCGCAAGCACCCAATTGCTGTAAACCGCAATGGAATTCGACGCCGTCCTGCTGCTGTCCTTCGGCGGGCCGGAAGGCCCCGAGCAGGTTCGGCCGTTTCTGGAGAACGTCACCCGGGGCCGCAACGTCCCGCCGGAACGACTCGATGACGTCGCCGAGCACTACCTGCATTTCGGTGGTGTCTCACCGATCAACGGCATCAATCGCGCGCTGATCGCGCAACTGAAAGCCGAGCTCGAAGGCCGCGGCCTGGACCTGCCGGTGTATTTCGGCAATCGCAACTGGGACCCCTACGTCGAAGACACGGTCGCGACGATGCGGGACAACGGAATTCGTCGGGCCGCAGTATTCACCACGTCGGCGTGGAGCGGCTATTCCAGCTGTACCCAGTACGTCGAGGACATCGCCCGGGCGCGTGAGGCGGCCGGGCCGGACGCGCCCGAATTGGTCAAGCTGCGGCCCTATTTCGACCACCCGGGGTTCGTGCAGATCTTCGCCGACACCATCGGCGCGGCGGCGGGTGGCCTGACCGCGGAACAGCAGGGGGGCGCGCGCCTGGTGTTCACCGCGCATTCCATCCCGGTGGCCGCCGACGACCGGCTGGGCCCGCGGCTGTACAGCCGCCAAGTCGCCTATGCCGCAAGCCTTGTGGCGGCCGCCGCCGGATACCCCGAGTACGACTTGGCGTGGCAGTCCCGGTCGGGACCGCCCCAGGTTCCATGGCTGGAGCCCGACGTCGCCGACCACCTGGCGGCGCTGGCGCAGGCCGGCACCAAGGCCGTCATCGTCTGCCCGGTCGGGTTCGTGGCCGACCACATCGAAGTGGTGTGGGACCTCGATGAAGAACTCCGCGCGCAGGCCGAGACGGCGGGCGTGGCGATGGTGCGGGCGTCGACGCCCAACGCTCACCCGCGTTTCGCGCAGCTGGCCGCCGACCTGATCGACGAACTGCGCTACGACCGCCCGCCCGAGAGGGTGACCGGACCCGACGCGGTGCCCGGTTGCCTCGGCAGCGTCAACGGTGCGCCGTGCCGCCCGCCGCACTGCGCGGCCGGCCGCTGAAAAGTCAGTCGCCCCAGGCCGAATGCAGGATCGCGGTCACGGCCGCCATCCGCGCCGAACGCACCACGGCGGTCAGGGGTCGCAGCGCGTCACTGGCGATGCGCGCCTCCGAGGACGATTGCGTTCCCAACGGCTCCAGGCCGGCGGCGACGGGGGCGGTGAAACGGTCCGGCGAGTCCGATCGATTCAGCCCGGCGCTGACCGCGATGATGGCGTCGACGTGCGCGGCGTTCTCCAGCACCCGCAGCGCGCGCGTCGGCGCATGGTCGGGAATGCGGTGTTGCCGTGCGGATTCCAGCAGTTGCTCGACGAGCCCGCGCGGGTCGTCGACGTCGGCCGCCGCGGATCCCAGCCCGATGGCGCCCAGCGCGTCGGCGGCCGAGCGCACGGCCGACCGCAGCGTGTACTCGGCGTCACCGAGCTCGTAATGATCCAGCACCGGCGCGCCCGGCAGCGAGTACACCGTCCACGTCAGCGCGCACAGTTCCGCCAGCCCTGTCTCGTAGTCCTCGGGCGCGTCCTCGTCGTCCTGGTAGGAGAATTCAGGCACCAAGCCCACGGCGGTGCCGGGGTTGCGGGGATTGGCGATGATGACCGCCTCGCCGGCGGCCAGGGCGTCCCGTTCGAACTGCGTTCCAGGGGCCAGCCCGCGCACGTCGCCCGGGACCGGCAAAATCACGTTGATCGTCCCGCGCAGCAAGCCGTCGCCGCCGGACGACGGGGTGGGCCGCCCGCTAGCGGCGCGCAACGTCTGCAGCAGGGTGACCGTTCCGGCGTCGTGCACGTCGGGCCAGGGCAGGCCGGTGTGGCCCGCGGCGACGGCATCATACGTGGTCACCGATTGCTTTGGCGCCCAAACGGATAACGCGTCCAAGACGTCGTCGGGCGCGGCTTTTCCGGCGAGCCAGGCATTGGCCCACAGGGACAGCGAAACACTGGGACACCACACGAGAACGCAGTCTAGTTGTTTTGCCCGGCAAAGGCGGATCACGCGTATTCTTGCCGCATGCACGCCGGGGTGCTTTGGCTGATATTCGCGCTGGTGCTGGCCGGTGCTGAGGCCCTTACCGGCCATTTGTTTTTGGTGATGCTCGGCGGGGGCGCACTGGCCGCGGCGCTGACCAGTTGGGCGACCGACTTTCCGGTCTGGGCGAACGGGGCGGTGTTCCTGGTCGTCTCGATGCTGCTGCTGGTTCTGGTTCGCCCGCCACTGAAGCGGCGACTGACCCCGGCCGGCGGGCCGCCCCTGGGAATCGCGGCGCTGCAGGGCAAAACCGCGCTGGTGCTCGAACGCGTTGCGCGCGACGCGGGCCAGGTCAGACTCGAGGGCCAGGTGTGGTCCGCGCGCCCGTTCAACGAGGGCGACGTCTACGAGCCCGGCGAGCCGGTCACCGTCATGCAGATCGACGGCGCTACCGCGGTGGTCTTCAAGAGCAGTCTGTAGAGACAACGCTGCCAAGGACTGGGAGAGAGGAAGTCCGATGCAAGGTGCGGTTGCTGGTCTGGTGCTGCTGGCCGTTTTGGTGATCTTCGCGATCGTCCTAGTGGCCAAGTCGGTGGCGCTGATACCTCAGGCAGAGGCCGCGGTGATCGAGCGGCTCGGACGGTACAGCCGCACGGTCAGCGGACAACTGACGTTGTTGGTGCCGTTCATCGACCGGGTTCGCGCTCGGGTGGATCTACGCGAGCGGGTGGTGTCGTTCCCGCCGCAGCCGGTGATCACCGAGGACAACTTGACCCTCAACATCGACACGGTGGTGTACTTCCAGGTCACCGTTCCCCAGGCGGCCGTCTACGAGATCAGCAACTACATCGTCGGCGTCGAGCAGCTCACCACCACCACGCTGCGCAACGTGGTCGGCGGCATGACGCTCGAGCAGACACTGACGTCGCGCGACCAGATCAACGGGCAGCTGCGCGGCGTCCTCGACGAGGCAACCGGGCGCTGGGGGTTGCGGGTCGCCCGGGTCGAATTGCGCAGCATCGATCCGCCGCCGTCGATCCAGGCGTCGATGGAGAAGCAGATGAAGGCCGACCGCGAGAAGCGGGCGATGATCCTGACCGCCGAAGGTATGCGCGAAGCGGCGATCAAGGAGGCGGAGGGCCAGAAGCAGGCGCAGATCCTGGCCGCCGAGGGCGCCAAGCAGGCCGCGATTCTGGCCGCCGAGGCCGACCGGCAGTCCCGGATGCTGCGCGCCCAGGGGGAACGCGCCGCGGCGTACCTGCAGGCGCAGGGCCAGGCCAAGGCGATCGAGAAGACGTTCGCCGCGATCAAAGCCGGCCGGCCCACCCCCGAGATGCTGGCCTACCAGTATCTGCAGACGCTGCCCGAGATGGCGCGCGGTGACGCCAACAAGGTGTGGGTAGTGCCCAGTGACTTCAGTGCGGCATTGCAGGGATTCACCAAGCTGTTGGGCAGTCCGGGCCAGGACGGGGTGTTCCGTTTCCAGCCGTCACCCGTCGAGGACGCGCCGAAGCCCAGTGCCGACGACGACGCCGACGTCGCCGACTGGTTCTCCACCGAAACCGACCCGGCGATCGCCCAGGCGGTGGCCAAGGCCGAGGCGATCGCCCGGCAACCGGCGGATGGTCCGGCGGGGGAGCTGACTCCCTAGGATTGCGGGATGAGTGTGTTGACTTCCCCGAAGACCTATACGGCGCTCGGCATCTTCCACGCCGTCGACGCGGTGGCGTGCGGCGTCCAGGTCGCTCCCATCAAGAAGGTGCTCGATGACGTGGGCGTCCCGGAGAACATCCGGCCCGTGCTGCCGGTGGTGAAAGCGGCCGCCGCGGTGGGTTTGCTGTCCGTCCACCGTTTCCCCGCCCTGGCGCGGGTGACGACGGCGATGCTGACGTTGTACTTCGTGCTGGCGGTCGGTGCGCACGTCCGGGTGCGCGACAAGGTCGTCAATGGCCTTCCGGCCGCGCTGTTTTTGGCGCTGGTCGCCGCGATGACGATCAAGGGGCCGGACCAGAACTAGTCGAGGCGTAACTCGACCAACGGCAGCGGGGTGTCGGTGTCGGTGATCGGGACGCCGAGTGTCTGCTCCAGCACCGGGCGCATCCGCTGCCACGCCTTGGGGTGACGTGTTCGGTAGGCGGCCAGGGCGCGATCGGCCTCCGGTGTGGTCAGTACCCGCGCGACGGCGGTCCTGGGCGCGCGGCTGCCGGCGTAGACCCGCACCCGCGGGTTGGCTTCAATGTTGCGGAACCACTGAGCTTTTCGACCAAAGCCCGAGGCGACGACGTAGGTATCGGGCGGGCTCCGCTGTTGTCCGATGTCATGCGGCTCTCCACGGTCGTCCGTGATGGATTCACTTCTGGCTCAAGGTGTTTGGCAGCTAGCGATGAATCGGCCGTCCCGCACGGACGGTCACGACTCCTCCTCCAGATCTGCGGTCATGGCTACCAGTACGCGCCGGAACCGGTCGACCAGCTTTTCGATTCTGGCTGCAGTGAACACTTCGGTGTCGAATTCGACGCGTAGACCTAGTTCGTGGCCTGGCACGGCCTGGACCGAAAGCGGGTAGTGATTGTATTCGCGACTGGTGAAGTGTTCGATGTTCAGCTCGTTGACGGCCGATAACGCGGCGGTGTCCATCGGGTAGTTCTCGTATACGAACAATGTGTCGAACAACTGGTCGTGCCCCGTGACCCGGTGGATCTCGCTCAGGGCCAGGTGCTGATGGTCAAGCGTCTTGGCGTAGGCGCTTTGCAGCTGCTCAAGCAGGTTGGCGGTGGTCGTCTCCGCGCCGATGGTGGCCCGCACCGGGACCGTGTTGATCAACAGACCGACCATCGATTCCGCGCCCGCCAGGTCGGGTGGCCGCCCCGACACCGCGGTGCCGAACACCACGTCGTGCTGGCCGGTCAACCATGTCAGCAGCAGCGCCCACGCGGCCTGCAAGACGGTGCTGACCGTGGTGCGGTACGCGCGCGCCAACTCGCCCAACGCCTGCGTCGTCTCCGCGGACACCTGGAACGACTCCATACCGCGCACTCCGAGCGCTGGGCGCCCAACGGGCCCCACCAAGCTGGGAGTGTCGAACCCGTCGAGGACCTCGCGCCACGCTGCCCGAGCCGCGCCACGATCTTGTTCGGACAGCCAGGTGACAAAGCTGCGATACGACGGGGCGGCCGGCAACCGCACGCCGTAATAGCTGGCGAAGATTTCCTGCAGCAGGATCGGCTTCGACCAACCGTCGAGCACGATGTGGTGGTTGGTAAGCACGAACCTGTACACATCGCCTGCGGTGCGGATCAAGGCAGCCCGGAAGGGCGGCTGGCCGGCAAGGTCGCAGACCGCGACGCGTTCGGCGGTGCACAGCTGCTGTACCTGTCCCTCGGCGTCAGCACCTGCCGGGCTCAGCTCGACGTACTGCCACGCCAGCGCCGGATCGGCGGGCAAGATCTGCACCGGTTCACCGAAGTCTTCGCAGAAACCGGCCACCAAGTTCGGGTGGCGGGCGACGACGGCGTGCACCGCCTCGCGCAAGCGCTGCGGGTCGAGGGCCCCGGTCACGGTGATGTCGAGCTGCACCGCATACACGTCGGCACTGCCCTGCCCGCTGCCGGTGTAGTACAGCAGGCCCTGCTGCAGCGGGGTGAGCGGCAACACATCGCCGATCCGGTACTGCCGCGCCAGCTTGTCGAGGTCCTGCTGGGTGAGACGGGCCGGCGCGATGTCGGACGGGGTCAAGCCACCCCCGCCGCTGCGCACGTGCGCGCAGATGCCGGCCAGCGCGTCGAACCACAGCTCGCTGAGCCGGCTGATCTGCTCGTCGTTCAGCGCCGAGCGCGCCCAGGTCCAGTTGGCCTGCAGCTGCGGGCCGGCCTCGGTGTCCATGGTGCCGGCATTGAGCTCCACGGTATGCGCCAGCGGCATCTGCACCGCACCCGCGGCGCCGCCCAGCGAGAAACTGTTCTCGCTGAGCCGCCACAACTCACTGGACAGCTCGGCCGCACCACCCAGACGACCCAGATAGTTGAAGCCGATCACCGGCTCGGACCCACCTAGATCAAAGTCAGGGGCGAGGTAGCGCAGCAGCCCGTAGGTCAGACCGTCGGGCAGGGCGCGCAGCTGCTCCTTGGCGTCCTTGATCAGAGCGCCCAGTGGATCCTCACCCGCCGTCACCTGCCTCCAGGACAGGCCGCCGACCGGCCCCCCGAATTTCAGGACCACCGGGTACTTGGTGGTGAACCAGCCCACCGTGCGCGACAAGTCGACGTGCGGAGCCAGCTCCTCCTGGCGGCCGTGGCCCTCCACATCGATGCCGATGGGTGTGCTGGTGCTCAAGAATTGCGTCCACGCCAGGCCGAACGCGATCAGCAAGATGTCTTGAACCCCGGCATGAAACGCCGCCGGGGCCTCGCCCAGCAGCTGGCGGGTCGTCTCGACATCCAGCGACACCGACAGTTGGCCGGCGCTGACGTAGGTGTCCTCCGGCTGCACCGGCGGTAACGCGGCCGGGACTGCCGCGACCTGACGCCACGCCTCGGCCTGGGTCATCACGGCTGCGCTCCGCGCGTACTCGGCCAACAGCGACGACCACCGGGCAAACGACGTCCCGGGCGCCGGCAGCGCCACCGGCTGGCCGCCGCGATGCTGTGCCCACGCAATATTGATGTCTTCCAACATGATTCGCCACGACACGCCATCGACGGACAGGTGGTGAATGATCAACGCCAACTGGTTCGTCGACTCGGCCCACACCGCGCGCAGCATTGCCCCGGCGCCCGGGTCGAGCCGTGACCGGGCCGCCACCAACGCTTCTGCCGACAACGCGTCGACGGTGTCCACGCAGCCGGCGGCATCCACCGTCCCGGCTTCGGACGCCCACAACAACCAGCCGCCGGCGCCGTCATCGTCGACGCGCAGCCGCAACGTGGCGTGCCGGTCCAGCAACGACTGCAGGACCGCCACCGCGTCGGCGCGCGTGACACCCGCGGGAGCTTGCAACACCATCGTCTGGTTGAACTGCTCGACCGCACCTTCGACGCTGTGCAGCCAGCGCATGATCGGGGTGGCCACCACCGACCCGGTGCCTTCGTCGACCACGCCGCCCTCGCCGTCGGCGACCACCGTGGCGACCTGCGCGAGCCGCGCCACCGTCTGCTCGACGAAAACGTCACGCGGACGGCACATTACGCCGGCGGCGCGGGCACGGGCCACGACTTGCATCGACAGGATGCTGTCGCCGCCCAGATCGAAGAACGAGTCATCGATACCGACCCGCTGCACACCCAATACCTGGGCGTAGATGCCGGCCAGGATTTCCTCGACCGCGCTGGACGGAGCCCGGTAGTGGTCGACATCGGAGTATTCGGGTGCCGGCAGGGCGCGGACGTCGAGTTTGCCGTTGACCGTCAATGGCAGCGCCTCGAGCACGACGACCGCGGCCGGCACCATGTAGGTCGGCAACCGTTCACCCAATTGGGTGCGGATCCCAGCCGGGTCGGCGGTCCCGGTGATGTAGCCGACCAGCCGCTTGTCGCCGGGGCGGTCCTCGCGCGCGATTACCGCAGCATGGTCGACCCCGTCCAGTCCGTTGAGGGCCGCCTGGATCTCACCGAGTTCGATGCGATACCCGCGGATTTTGACCTGCTCGTCAGCACGCCCGACGTAACGCAGCTGACCATCGGGGCCCCACGACACCAGATCGCCGGTGCGATACATGCGAGTGCCCGGTTGTCCGAACGGGCACGCGACAAACCGCGTCGAGCTCAACCCGGGCCTGCCCAGGTACCCGGCGGCCAGGCCGGCGCCGGCCACATACAGCTCGCCGACCAACCCGGCGGGGACCTGACGCAACCACCCGTCAAGCACGAAGAAGGCGAGGTGAGCCAACGGCACCCCGATGGGGCTGGCAGTGCTGTCGAGGTCGCTGTCGACGATCTCGCGGAACGAGGCGTGCACCGTCGTCTCGGTGATGCCATACATGTTGATCAGGCGCGGCCGTCCGGGGTGGTGGTTCAGCCAGGTGGCCAGACGGTTGGGTTCGAGCGCCTCGCCACCGAACACCACCGACTGCAACTTCAGCTGCTGTCCCAATTCGGGGGAGAGCCCATCGGCGGCCTGTAGCGCATAAAACGCCGACGGTGTCTGGCTCAACACACTGACCTGTTCACGAACCAGCAAGGGGTGCAACTCTTCTGGCGAACGCACCACAGAGTCGGGCACCACCACCAACCGCCCGCCATACAACAGCGCGCCGAAGATCTCCCACACCGAGAAGTCAAACGCCAACGAATGACACTGCGTCCACACCTGGCCCAACGTCAACTGGGCGTCCAGGGACTCCAGCAGACCGGTGACGTTGTGATGAGGCACTGCAACACCTTTGGGCGTCCCAGTGGTGCCCGAGGTGTAAATGATGTAGGCGATGTTCTCGGGCCCCACCGCCGGCAACGCGGTGTCGGACTGAGTCGTCACCGCGGGGTCGTCGATGTCGATGAGCGGCAAGCCGGATCGCTCCAGCCGTGACCGCACGTCCGCGGTGGTGACCACCGCGACAGGCGCGCAGTCGCCCAACACGAACTCCATTCGCGCCGCGGGCACCGTCGGATCGATCGGCACGTACGCCGCCCCGGTCTTGAGCACCGCCAAGATCGCGATCACCGCTTCGGCCGACCGCGGGATCACCACCGCCACCCGCCGACCAGGGCCCGCGCCCTGCCCGGTAAGCATGTGTCCCAACCGGTTTGCCGATTCCTCGACTTCGCGGTAGGTCCAGGAGCGCTCACCGCAGGTGATTGCGACCGCCTCGGGGGCGCGAGCCACCTGTGCGGCGAACAACTCCGGAATCGATGCCTGCCCGCTTGGCGGCTGGGCCAGCACCGCCCGGTTGGCCCACGCATCGAGCCGCTCATGCTCGGCGACGTCGAGCAGGTCGAGGGAGGCCAACCGCTGTGCGGGATCGGCGATCATGGCCACCAGCACCCGTTGTAACCGGTCGATCAGCGTGTCGATGGCCGCACGGTCAAAAGCGTCCGTGTCGAATTCGACGCGAAGGCTCAGTTCGTGGCCCGGCGTCGCTACCACCGAAAGTGGGTAGTGGTTGAATTCGCGGACGTCAAAGTCGGTGACTGCCAGGTCATTCGCGCCCAACAGGGCGCCGGGGTCGACCGGATAGTTCTCGTACAGGAAGAGTGTGTCGAACAGCTGATCGTGGCCGGTGACGCGGTGGATCTCGGGCAGAGCCAGATACTCGTGTTCGAGCGTGTCGTTGTGGATGCGCTGTAGCTGCTCCAGCAGATCGGCGACTGTGGTCCCCGCGGTGGTGGTGGCCCGCACCGGCACCGTGTTGATCATCAGGCCCACAATGGATTCCGAGCCGATCAGCTCGCTCGGCCTTCCCGAGACCGCGGTGCCGAACGCCACATCGTGCTGACCGGTCAACCACATCAGCAGCTGCGCCCATGCGCCCTGCAGGACGGTGCTCACGGTGGTGTGACAGGAACGGGCCAGCTCGGTCAGGGCCGCTGTGGTGTCGTCGGGCACCCGGAAGGACGCGACGTCTCGCCGCGCTATCCGGCCAGGCGCGCCCACCAATGTCGGGGACTCGAAGCCCGCCATTATGTCGCGCCAAACTCCTTGCGCCACAGCGGGATCCTGCTCATGCAGCCAGGTGACAAAGCTGCGGTACGACGGAGCCGCGGGTAGCCGCTCGCCGTAGTAACTGCCGAACATCTCCTGCATCAGGATCGGCAGCGACCAGCCATCCGCGACGATGTGGTGAATGGTGAGCACGAAGCGGTACCGGTCTGCCGCGGTGCGGATCAACGCCGCCCGGAACGTCGGCTTGTCAGCCAGGTTGCAGACCGCGGCGCGCTCCGCGGCACACAGTCGCTGGATCTGCTGATCCGCGTTGCCGCCCGCACGGTCCAGTTCAACGTCCTGCCACGCGAGCACCGGGTTGGCCGGGATGACCTGCACCGGCTCATCGAAGTTCTGGCAGAACCGGGCCACCAGGTTGGGATGCCGGTTGACGACCGTCTGCACGGCCTCGCGCAGGCGGCGCGCATCGAGGGCGCCGTTGATGGTGATACCGAGCTGCACGGTGTACAGGTCGTCCAGACCCGGCGCGAAACTGGTGTGGAACAGCAGGCCCTGCTGCACCGGGGTCAGCGGCAGCACGTCCAAGACGTCGCCCTGCGAGCAGAGTTCGTCGATCTGTTGTTGGCTGAGACGGGCGGGAGCGATATCGGACGGAGTGAGCCCGCCCCCACCGGTTTTCACGTGGGCGCAGATGCCGGCCAGTGCCTCAAACCACAATCGACTCAGCCGGCTGACCTGCTCGTCGTTCAGCACCGACGGCGCCCACGTCCAGTTCGCCTGCAGCTGCGGCCCGGCCTGGGTGTCGATGGTGCCGGCATTGAGCTCCACCGTGTGCGCCAACCGAAGGGGCACCGCGGCGGCCACGCCCGCAAACGACAGACTGTCCTCGTTGATCCGCCACAACTCGCCGGGCAGGTCGGCACCCGCACCGAGACGGCCCAGGTAGTTGAACCCGATCGTCGGGTCAGACCCACCGAGATCGACCTCGGGGTTCAGGTACCGCAACAGACCATAGGTCACCGGATCGGGCAGGGCGCGCAACTGCTCCTTGGCGTTCTTGATCAGAGCGCCCAGCGCGGCGTCACCGGCGACGACCTGCGCCCACGACAGCCCCCCGACCGTCAGCGCGACCGGGTATTTGGTGGTGAACCAGCCGACCGTGCGCGACAAGTCCACATGGGAAGCCAGTTCCTCGTGGCGCCCGTGGCCCTCGACGGCGATACCGATCGGCGCACCCGCGCCCGTACCGAGAAACTCCGCGAACGCCAGCCCGAAGGCGATCAGCAATATGTCGCCGACCCCGGCGTGGAACGCGGCCGGCACCTCACCCAGCAGCAGGCGGGTTGTCTCGACATCCAGTGACGCCGACTTCTGCCCGGCGGTCACAAACGTGTCCACCTCGGGTCGCGCCGTCGGCAGCGCGGCCGGTATTGCCGCCACCTTTTCCCACGTCTCGGCCTGCGCCACCACCTCGGCGCGGCGCGCATGCCCGGCAAGCAGCGCCGACCACCGCGCAAACGACGTCCCGCCGGCCGGCAATGCCACGGCCTGGCCGGCGTGATGCTGTGCCCAGGCGATGTTGAGGTCCTCCACCAGGATTCGCCACGATACCCCGTCAACGACGAGGTGATGAATGATCAAAGCCAGCTGGCCGGTGGAAGCCGCCCACACCGCGCTGAGCATCAGTCCCGCCGCCGGATTCAAATGCGAGCGCGCCCGCACCAGCGCCTCATCCGACAACACATCGACGCTATGCAGACATGCGCGCGCGTCCACCGACCCGGCTTCGGATATTTCCAGCGACCAGCCGTCGGCGCCGTCATCGTCGATGCGCAGCCGCAACGCAGCATGCCGATCGAGCAACGCCTGCAGGACGACCGCGACGTCGGCCTCGGTCACCCCCGCCGGCGCGGCCACCACCAGGGTCTGGTTGAACTCGTCGATCGCGCCCTCGAGGCTGCGCAACCAACGCATGATCGGGGTGGCCACCACGGGACCGATGCCCTCATCGACGGCGCCGGCCTCACCATCGACCATCGTCGCGACCCGCGCGAGTCGCGCCACCGTCTGTTCGACGAAAACGTCACGCGGGCGGAACATCACGCCGGCCGCCCGGGCGCGGGCCACGACTTGCATCGACAGGATGCTGTCGCCGCCGAGGTCGAGGAACGAGTCATCGACTCCGACTCGCTCCATCCCGAGGACTTGGGCGAAGATGTCGGCCAGGATTTCCTCGACGGCGTCGGCCGGGGCCCGGTACTCACCGGTGTTGTACTCCGGTGCGGGCAAGGCGCGCTTGTCGAGTTTTCCGCTGGCCGTCAACGGGATTGCCGGCAGTACCACCACCGCGGCGGGGACCATGTACGCCGGCAGCCGATCGGCCAGTGCGGTGCGGATCTCGGTCGGGTCGGCGGTCCCGGTGATGTAGCCGACCAGCCGCTTGTCGCCGGGGCGGTCCTCGCGGACGATGACCGCCGCATGCTGCACGCCGTCCAGCGCGGCGAGAGCCGCCTGGATCTCCCCGAGTTCGATGCGGTAGCCGCGGATCTTGACCTGCTCATCGGCACGGCCCATGTGCCGAAGCTGCCCATCCGCACCCCATGACACCAGGTCGCCGGTGCGATACATGCGTGTCCCGGGGGCCCCGAACGGGCACGCCACGAACCGCGACGCGGTCAAACCCGCGCGACCCACATATCCGAGGCCCACGCCGCGGCCCGCCAGATACAGTTCGCCGACCACACCGGCAGGCACCCGCTGTAACCAGTTGTCCAGCACAAACATTGCCGCCCCGGGAATCGGCGACCCGATCGGCACCAGCCCTGGCCCCGGCGTCAGCGGTCTACTCAGCGACGCACACACCGTCGCCTCGGTCGGACCGTAGGCATTGATCATCACCCGCCCGGGTGCCGCCCACCGATCTACCAAGTTGGGCGGGCAGACTTCACCGCCCACCACCAGCGCCGTCGACTCCAGCCCCTCCGGTGACAGCATCGCCACAGCCGACGGCGTTTGAGTCAGCACGCTGACCTGTTCGGCGAGAAGCAGCGCGTGGAAATCTTCCGGGAAGCCCACCACCGACTCGGGGACCACCAACAGTCGTCTGCCCCGCAGCAGCGCGCCCCAGATATCCCACACCGACAAGTCGAAGGCGGAGGAGTGGCACTGCGCCCACACCCCTCCGGGCGGCAGGCGCTCGTCGAGGGCCTCGATCAGCCAGGTGACGTTGTGGTGCGCGATGGCGACGCCTTTGGGTGTCCCGGTGGTGCCCGAGGTGTAGATGATGTAAGCGACGTTTTCGGGGGCCGGCGTGGGAAGCGGGGTGCCGGGTTGGGCCTCGATGGCGGGATCGTGGGCATCGAGGACCAGTAGTTCGGAGCCGTCCAGCCGCGGGCGCAGCTCGGCCGTGGTGATCACCGCGGCCGGTGTGGCGTCGGCAAGCATGAACTCGGTCCGCGACGACGCGTGCGCCGGGTCGATCGGCACATACGCTGCCCCCGTCTTGAGCACCGCCAGCATCGCCACGATCGCGTCCGCACACCGCGGAAAGAGCAGCGCCACACACTGCCCCGGGCCGATCCCATGACCGACCAGAAAGTGCGCCAACCGGTTCGCGGCCTCATCGAGGCCCCGATACGTCAGGGAGCGGTCGTCGAAGGTCACCGCTACCGCGGCGGGGGAGCGCTCGGCGTGCTCGGCGAACACCATTGGTATCGACGCCGGCGCGGTTTGCGGTTGGGTTAACACCGCGCGATGCGACCACCCGTCCAGCCGGGCGTTCGCATCCTCATCAAGGATTTCGATCGACGAGATCGGCCGCTCCGGTTCGGCGGCCATTGCCATCAGCACCTGCTCCAGCCGGGCCGCCAGGTAGGAGACGTCAAAGCTCGCAAACGGTTGTCCGGCACCCGCCGTGCTGAGGTATAGCTGGTCACCGACCCCGAGGAGAAACAGCGCGAAGTGCCCGACGGGGCCGTTGGCGGTGTATGTCGCGGTTGCCGGAACGCCACCGAGCTCCAGGGTCAATCGGGCCGGGATGAAATTGACACCTACCCGATTCGCTGCCTGTCTCAGACCGCGAGCGCCGCCTTCACCGTCGAGCTGGTGCACCGGAAAACGCTGATGCTTCAGCAATTCCCGTATCTGTGTGTCGACGTGCTGACAAAAATCGGCGACCGTGGTATCCGGTGGCGTCCGCAAAACCAGTGGCACAACCCCGGCGAGCATTCCCGGGAGCGTCTTCGACTCGGGACGCACTCGCCGGCTGACCGGGAAATCGAGCGCCACCTCCGAGCCGCCTCCCGACCATGCGTGCACCAAGAGCGCGCATGCCGCTGTGGTGACCGAATAGCGGCGGATGCGCAGCATTTTGGACAGCGCTTGCATGCTGCCGATGGCGGACGGATCCAACTGAACCGAGGCCGACGGCGCACACGGGTCCCGATCGAAGTTAGTTTGGGGCGGCACGTAATCCTGTCCGCCGTCCGGCGGAAGGTTCTTGTTCCAGTAGGCTTCATCTTCCAGATAATCGGTGGATGCTTCGTACCCCGCCTCGAGATCGACCAGATCCTGTATCGAGCCGAAATAGGCGTCAGTAACCGGAGATCCAGCGACGATCGCCGAATAGATGGCTGCCACCCGACGGCTTACCAGCGCCATGCCCAATCCGTCTATGGCGATGTGGTGGCAGCAGGCGAATAAATAGAATTCCTCGGGCTGCGTTCGGAACAGGACGAAGGTGAATAACTGGCCGTTCAACGCCATCGGTGTGCGCTGGACGGAGGAAGCCCTCCGTTGGACTTCCTCCACGGGATCGGGCGATCCGACCAGGTCGTGGAACTCGACCTCGAGATGCAGGCAGTCGATTGGCCTTTGGACTACCCGGCCATCAACCTCGACGAATGTAGCCCTGGCCGGTTCGGCCTCCGTGACCGCTTGGCGGATCGCCTGCTCGAGGACATCACGATGTATGAGGCCCTCGATCTTTATCAACAGGCCGAGCTGCCACTGCGTACCGGCATAGCCCGATTCCTGCGAGAACCAGATGTCTAGTTGTCCGCGTGTCAGCGGCAGCGCCAGGTCATCATGTCCCATCGACTCCACCCACACCCCCCATGCCCCGAGTGGCTACTAGATCACGACCTTGCCTCGTCGCCGGCTGTCGCGCAGGCACTTCGGCGGAATGCCGGCCAATCCTGCTCGATGTAATCCAGGCATGGGGCGGGGTCGGCCTTCCCATCAGCCACCCGCCACCCAGCTGGAGCGTCGGCGAAGGCCGGCCAAAGGCCGTGTTGCTCTTCATCGTTCACCAAGACGAAAGGTGCCGTTCTCGTCGTCGAATGGACTGGAGCTCCAAACGAATCTCCAAGATACTAGTTGACATGCGCCCTCAATTCCGTTTTTGCGACGCGTCGCAGGGGTGAAAATTTGGGTGGGGGTCGCCTGCCGGCGCCGGTGTTTTCGGGTCACCGACGTCCTGAGATTCTCCGGGCACCGCGGCCAACGCCCCACCGCCAGCACGCATCGAGGATGTAATAGGCCTGCTTACCCGCCAGATTGAGCAGCTCGCAACGGTTTTGGGCGTGATCCTGGCCGAGCTCTGGGTCGCCGAGATGAGCGCCGCCATGAGTCGCTTCGCCGGCGCTGCCCACCTGGCGTCGTGGGCCAGGGTCTGCGCCCAAAAAGGCACCAGCTACGGGGCCGAATCAGGCCGGGAAGCAACACCGGCCGCCGAATATCGCTCTTTTGCCAGCGCGCGGCGCGGCGCACGGTTAAACTCGTTTGGATTTGGAGGGGATCACACTGCCAGCTACGCGCATGATCTCGGGCGATCAGCGTAAGCGCCGTGCCGGTAGGACGCAGGTGTCGAGTTTTGCCGTTGGGGAGGTGCGCGAATGAAACGATCGGATTACGTTTTCACTGAACTGAGCCATCACACAGATGACTGTGTGGGGGTAGTGCAACAGTACCTTGATTTCCTTGTTCTAGGGGACGGCCGAAAGGCTCATTGCCCATTCACGGCGACGATGCTGGAAAAGCGCCAGTTCTTTTACGATACAAGCGATGTGCTCCTGGACAAGGAAGAATTCTTCCGGACCATCGCGGAGCTGCGTGAATTTCATGCTCGGCATTCTGACCGTTATTTGGTTGTCGGGGTCGCATATCGGAATGAGGAAAACTTCATAGAAGCGGTCGCCAAGCAAGGCGAAGTGTGGCGCCAGGAATTGCGGCTTGAGCTCATAGCCGCTGGTCTGACGATCGCCTGGACGCATCCGAAAAATCCAATCGGCACCCATACGGATCGCGACAAACCTCTCGAACCTCTCTGGGTAAGCGATATTCCGCTCCTCATGCTCCGAAACCTCGACAAGGGTGATGAGCCTTTCATGCTGAGCACCGACTCCAAGCGGGCGTTCGTGCTGGGTATGAGGTATCACGAAACGATACCAATCGCGATACAACCCGATACGACAAGTCCGCAGCTGGAACCGCACTATAAGCTGAGCGCTCTGGCGAAACTCATGAATGACGTTCGCCTTTCCACCGTCAGATCGGTCACCGCCGACGTGACCGGAAACCTTATGACGGTATTGAAGAACGGAAAAACCTACCAGCATGCGTGGAGTCCCGAACTATCGGTATAGGAGGTAGCGCCAGATGCCCGACCTTCCGAAGCCCGGGCCTGTCGACTGGCGGGGAACGCGGAGTCGATCCGGAGCAACCGTCTGCGGCACTGGGAAGACTCAACAACTTCGTGTCCGGGGGCGCCTCGGGTGAAACAACCATGGCGGACTCAACAGCGAACGCTGCTTTCCGGCGACCACTCACCGGAGTTTATACCGGTGGACATCCCGGTTAATGCGGGAAAACATTTTACGACGTTGCAACTTTCAGGACTAGAGGGGGACCCGACAAGGCCGCGCTGCAAGCGGGTTGAACGCGCACTCAACGCTTAACCGTGTGCATTCACACGCATCGACTTGCGCGCAACGCGTTAATCCGTTTACCTACAGGGCGGGGACCTGGCAAATACTTTTCACGCAGAAATGCGTATTATCAGCACAGGCAAACAGGGGGGTGCCACATGGTTATCCACGGCGTGTTGGCGTCGCGGTCTTGGCTGGGGACCGCGGTGACAACCATCGAGATTCCTGCCGCCACCGAGCCAAGGTCACCGGGCGCCGGCAAGGTGGCCGCAGTCCCGAGAGGCTTCCCAGCTCCCAGGTTCGCGCGGCCGACCATCGCGGTGCCGACGGTGCTGGTCTGGCTTGGATCGCTCGTTGCGTGGTGTGCGGCGACGGCAGCGGTTGTCTGCGGAGTGAGTGCCGGGTGGTTGGTAATCACCATCGTCGTTCAAAGTCTCGTAACGTTTTTCATGTTCAGCGTGCTGCACGAATCGATTCACTACACCGTCGGCCGGCCGAAGTGGATCAACCAGGTCTTCGGCCGCTTGTCGATGCCGTTCGTTTCGCTGTTCGGAACCTTTCCGATGCTCGCGTATGCGCATCTCGCGCACCACCGCAATACCAACGAAAGCATCCACGACGATCCGGACGCGTGGAGTATCACCGGCCCACGTTGGCAGCTTCCGTTGCGCTGGTTGACGATCGACGCCTGGTATTGCCGCTTCTACCTGGTGCGGCTACGGCGGCGTCCGCGCAAGGAGACCGTGGGCTTTGCCATACACCTCACTCTGGCCCTTGCCTTCGTGACAACCCTCTTGATTCTCGGCTATTGGCGAGAGCTGGTGCTCATCTATTTCATCCCACAGCGGATCGGCATGGGCATCCTCGCGTGGTGGTTTGACTGGTTGCCCCATCACGGCCTTCCTCCGGCAAAGACCGACCGATTCCGGGTCACCCGAGTTCGGGTTGGCTGGGAGCGGGTTCTATGTCTGTTGTTGATGTATCAGAACTATCACTTGGTCCACCACATCCATCCGGCGATCCCGTTCTATCTCTACATCAAGGCATGGAAGGCCGGAGAAGCCGGCTATCTGGATCGAAACGTGCCGATCACCACCGCGTGGGGCCGGGAAATGACTCCTTCGGAATACCGTGCATGGCGTGGGGTCTCGTCGCCGCAAACCGAAAGCCGTGCCTCGCAACGCTCACCGAGAACCCGTCAGGGCGGGGAAGCCGGCGCGGTCACGGCGGTCAGGCGCCACTTGTCCAGCCAGGGCCGCACCAACTCGGCGACCGAGAATTTGGCCCGGGTCGCACACCCGGCTTCGCGGGTGTAGGGGTCGCCGCCGCGGATGAGGATGCCGACGGCGCTGACGCTGCCGTCCTTTTCGTACCGATACACCGGGCCGCCCGAATCGCCACACTGGCCGCTCGCCAGGAACACCACCTTGCTGCCGGTGATCGACACGATCTGTCCGCAGGCGTCCGCACCGGACCCCATGCCGAACTTGCACAACTGCTGGCCGAGTCGCAGGTCGGTGGCTACGCCGGTGACCGGCAACGACGAGGCGACCGCCGAGGATTGGGGAATGTTGTCGCCGTCCAGCGTGATCAGGCCGATGTCGTGCTGCTCGTCGTGGACTCCCTCGCTGATCGTCTTGGTGAAGGTGCCGACCGTCGCGTAGGGCAGGACGCCGCCCAGGTTCATCGTCACGTTGCTGGGTTGCCCCGGGCGGTTGCAGTGCCCCGCGGTGAGGATTCCGGCCCTGCCGCCGCTGATATGAACCAAAAACCCTGCGGTACAACCCATTCCGCCGGATCTGTCGGCGTAGTCGACGTAGATTCCGGCGCCCGGGCCCACGGCGCTGGCCGCGGGTAGGTCAATCGGCGCCAGGAAGGGCGGCGGCGTCGGAACTTGCGCCGGCGTGGCGGCCCTGGGGAACAGGCAGACGGCCGCCACCAGGGCGGCGGTGCTGCACACCGCCGCGAGGATGAGCAATGAGGTGTGGATCTTGGCGCGACGTGGCTGCGATGCCAAGCCGGCGAACCACTTCCGCTTCGGCTCGCGGCGTCGCTCGCCCGGACTGGGCAGGAAACCCAGCACCGCAAGTACCGCCAACACCAGAGCGCTCAGCGGCAGCGCGACGGTACGAGCCGGCGAGTACGCCGTCCCCCAGCTCGCGACCTCCACCGCGTACACCCTCTCCATTAGACCGGCCTTCGGCGCACCGCGCGGCGGTCTTGTGGAAGTTGGTGATCAGCTGATGGTGGCCGGCGCGGGGGAGCGCTCGTCGTCGACGGGACGGCGCGTGCGGCGGTGGTGGCGACGTAAGTGGCGAATTTCGATGATCAGCCCCGTCAGTCCCAGCGCGCTGGTGACCGCCGACACCAGATACAGCAGCGCGCTGATGTGACCGGCCAGCGCATCGCCGAGAACCACCACCGCCGTGGTGCCCGGCAGCAACCCGATCAGCGTCGCCACCGCGTAGGGCAGCACCCGCACGCTGGATGCGCCCGCGGCGTAGTTGAGTACCGAGAACGGCACCGCGGGAATCAGCCGCAGCGACAAGATCGCCAGCCATCCCCGTTGTCGCAGGCGCTCTTCCACCGTCTCGATCGATCGGTGACGCACCAGACGGTTCAGCCGCCACCCCGCCGCGCGCACCAACAGCATGGCGATCATCGCGCTCACCGTGCTGGCGACCACCGCGATGGCGACCCCCAGCAGCGGGCCGAACAGCAAGCCGGCCGCCAGGGTGAACGCGGTGCGTGGGATGGGCACCACCGTCGCGACGATGTGGGCGGCCAAGAACGCCAGCGGAAACCACGGTCCGACGGACTGCGCCCAGTCGCGCATCTGCAGCGGCGAGGGCAGCGGAAGCCACGATGCCAGCACCAGCAGCGCTGTGATGCCCACCACTGTCCAGGCGATCCGCGACCGGGACACGCCTCGCGCGGCGACGCCGGCGGCGCAGCCGAGATCGCGAAGCGTTTCGGTGATTTTGCTGGTGGCGGAACCCGTCACGTCTTACCAGGGTACGGGGCGCAGGTGAATAAGCCGTTTCCCGAGGCTGGCGTTTCATCGGGAATCGGGTCCGCTCGCGACACCTGGCGGTTTTTAGCGACGAACGGTCATCAATTAGCCTCAGTGGCTAAGCGGTATCCCCAAAGCTGTAGCCCAAATGCTGGGAAAAGGGAGCAATCGGTGTCCATTGATGTACCCGAGCTGGCCGACCTGGAACAGGTTCGCGGGCGTTGGCGCAGTGCGGTCGCCGGTGTGCTGGCTAAAAGCACCCGGAAGGACCCCGAGCAGTTAGGGGATGCGCCCGAGCGGCTGCTGGAAACCCCGACGTATGACGGGATTGCGATCCGCGCGCTCTACACCGCGCTCGACGAACTGCCGGAACCGCCGCTGCCCGGCGAGTGGCCGTATGTGCGGGGCGGCGACGCGCTGCGCGACGTCCAGTCGGGTTGGAAGGTCGCCGAGGCCTTTCCGGCGACCCCGGTGCCCGGCGTCGCGGCCAAGGACGTCAACTCCGCGGTGCTCGACGCGCTCGGCAACGGGGCCAGCGCGCTGGTGCTGCGGGTGGGGGAGTCGGGCGTGGCGCCCGGCCAACTGGGGGAGACGCTCGAGGGTGTCCACCTGAGCATGGCGCCGCTGATCCTGGAAGCCGGCGCCGATTACCGGGCGGCCAGCGACGTGGTGCTGGCGCTGGCCGACGCGGTGGAGCCAGAACAGCGCGCCACCCTGTCGATCGACCTGGGCGGCGACCCGCTGAGCGCGGCGCTGAGCAAGCGGCCCGCGCCGAACATCGACGACGTGGTCGCCGTGGCCAAGCGGGCCGCCGGGCACACCGGCGTGCGCGCGATCACCGTCGACGGGCCCGCGTTCCACAACCTCGGCGCCAACGCGACGTGGGAGCTCGCGGCCAGTGTCGCGGCCGCGGTGAGTTATCTGCGGGTGCTCACCGAATCGGGGCTGTCGATCGATCAGGCGTTGCGGCAGATCAGCTTCCGATTCGCCGCCGACGACGACCAGTTCATGACCATCGCGAAGTTCCGCGCCGCGCGTAACTTGTGGGCGCGGGTCGCCGAGGTGGTCGGCGACCCCGAGGCCGGCGCGGCCGTCATCCACGCCGAGACGTCGCTGCCGATGATGACCCAGCGCGACCCGTGGGTGAACATGCTGCGCTGCACCCTGGCCGCCTTCGGCGCCGGCGTCGGTGGCGCCGACTCCCTGTTGGTGTTTCCGTTCGACGTGGCGATCGACGGCGGATTCCCGGACATCGCAACGAGTTTCGCCCGTCGCATCGCGCGCAACACGCAGCTGCTGCTTCTCGAAGAGTCACATGTGGGCCGCGTGCTCGATCCCGCCGGTGGCTCCTGGTACGTCGAGGACCTCACCGCCCAGCTGGCGCAGCAGGCCTGGCAGCACTTCCAGGCCATCGAGGCGCGCGGCGGATTCACCGAAGCGCGTGACTTCATCGCCGGCCAGATCGCCGAGGTGGCCGCCCGGCGCACCGACGACATCGCGCACCGCCGGACCGCGATCACCGGTGTCAACGAGTTTCCGAACCTTTCCGAAGTGCCGCTGCCGCAAAGCGATTCGACGTATTCGCCGCTCGCCGCCGGAAGCCTGGTGCGTTACGCCACACAGTTCGAGGCGTTACGGGACCGATCGGACGCGTACCTGGCCCGTACCGGATCGCGCCCGCGGGTGCTGTTGCTGCCGTTGGGCCCATTGGCCGAGAACAACGTCCGCGCCACGTTCGCGTCCAACCTGTTGGCTTCGGGCGGCATCGAGGCGATCAACCCGGGAACGGTCGATGCCGACGGTCTCGCGTCGGCGGTGTCCGACGCCGGGTCACCGACGACGGCGGTCATCTGCGGCACCGACAAGCGCTACCAGGACGAGGCGTCGGACGTGGTGCAGGCGGCCCGCAGCGCCGGCATTTCCCGGGTCTATCTGGCCGGCCCGGAAAAGGCCGTGGCCGACGCCGAGCACCAACCGGACCAATTCCTGACCGCGAAAATCAATGCGGTGGAAGCTCTGTCGGATCTGCTCACGAGGCTGGGGGCCTAGTAACGATGACGACCACTGCACCTGCTGTCGGTAGTTTCGCCGATGTGCCGCTGCACAGCGAGCGGACGGTTACGCCGGCGACCGAAGCCGCCGTCGAGGAACACGTGGCCGCCGCCGCGGCCGCACACCTGCGCACACCGGACCAGCTGCAATGGCAGACGCCGGAAGACATCGACGTCAAACCGGTCTACATCGGCGCAGACCGTGCCGCCGTGGCGGCCGACGGGTATCCGCTGCACAGTTTCCCCGGCGAACCGCCGTTCGTGCGCGGGCCCTACCCGACGATGTACGTCAACCAACCGTGGACCATTCGGCAGTACGCCGGGTTCTCCACCGCTGCCGAATCCAACGCGTTCTACCGGCGCAACCTGGCCGCGGGCCAGAAGGGTCTGTCGGTGGCCTTCGACCTGGCCACCCACCGCGGGTACGACTCCGACCACCCGCGCGTGCAGGGTGATGTGGGAATGGCCGGTGTGGCAATCGATTCCATCCTCGACATGCGGCAACTGTTCGACGGCATCGACCTGTCGACGGTGTCGGTGTCGATGACGATGAACGGCGCGGTGCTGCCGATTCTGGCGCTGTACGTGGTGGCCGCCGAGGAGCAGGGTGTTCCGCCGGAGAAGCTGGCCGGCACCATCCAGAACGACATCCTCAAAGAGTTCATGGTGCGCAACACCTACATCTATCCGCCCAAGCCGTCGATGCGCATCATCTCCGACATCTTCGCCTACACCAGCGCGAAGATGCCGAAGTTCAACTCCATCTCCATTTCCGGCTACCACATCCAGGAAGCCGGTGCCACAGCCGATTTGGAGCTGGCCTACACGCTGGCCGACGGCGTCGACTACATCAAGGCCGGCCTGGACGCCGAGCTGGACATCGACAAGTTCGCGCCGCGGCTGTCCTTCTTCTGGGGCATCGGGATGAACTTCTTCATGGAAGTCGCCAAGCTGCGGGCGGGCCGGCTGTTGTGGAGCGAGCTGGTCTCTCAGTTCCAGCCCAAGAACCCCAAATCTTTGTCGCTACGCACACATTCGCAGACCTCGGGCTGGTCGCTGACCGCGCAGGACGCCTTCAACAATGTCGCGCGCACCTGCATCGAGGCGATGGCCGCGACGCAGGGGCACACCCAGTCGCTGCACACCAACGCGCTCGACGAGGCCCTGGCGCTGCCCACCGACTTCTCGGCGCGCATCGCGCGCAACACCCAGCTGGTGTTGCAGCAGGAATCGGGCACCACACGGCCGATCGACCCGTGGGGGGGCTCGTATTACGTCGAATGGCTGACCCACCAACTCGCGCAGAAGGCCCGCGCGCACATCGCCGAGGTCGCCGAGCACGGCGGCATGGCGCAAGCCATCAGCGACGGCATTCCCAAGCTGCGCATCGAGGAGGCCGCCGCACGCACCCAGGCCCGCATCGACTCCGGGATCCAGCCGGTGATCGGCGTCAACAAGTATCAGGTCGAAGAGGACCAGGAGGTCGAGGTCCTCAAGGTCGAAAACAGCCGGGTGCGCGCCGAACAGCTGGCCAAGCTGAAGGAGCTGCGGGAAAGCCGCGACCAGTCGGCGGTGGACGCCGCGCTGGCGGAACTGACGCGGGCCGCGGCAGCGCACGGTCGCGCCGGCGAAGACGGGCTGGGCAACAACCTGCTGGCGCTGGCCATCGACGCGGCCCGGCACAAGGCCACCGTCGGCGAGATCTCGGACGCGCTGGAGAAGGTGTACGGCCGTCACCAGGCGGAGATCCGTACTATCGCCGGGGTCTACCGCGACGAAGCGCGAGGGGGCGGAAACATGACTTCCTTTTCTGCCGCGACCGAACTCGTCGAGAAGTTCGCGGAAGCCGACGGTCGCCGTCCCCGGATCCTGGTCGCCAAGATGGGTCAGGACGGCCACGACCGCGGTCAGAAGGTGATCGCGACGGCGTTCGCGGACATCGGGTTTGACGTCGACGTCGGGTCGTTGTTCTCCACGCCCGAGGAGGTGGCCCGCCAGGCCGCCGACAACGACGTGCACGTGGTCGGGGTGTCGTCGCTGGCGGCCGGACATCTGACGCTGGTGCCCGCGCTGCGCGAGGCGATGGCCGAGGTGGGGCGGCCCGACATCATGATCGTGGTCGGCGGGGTCATTCCGCCGGGCGACTTCGACGAGCTGTACCAGGCCGGGGCCGCCGCCATCTTCCCGCCCGGGACGGTGATCGCCGACGCCGCAATCGGCTTGCTGCACAAGCTCGCCGACCGGCTGGGTTACAGCCTCGACTAGATGGCTGACGATCTCTACCGCGAGCGTAAGCACACTGCGGATTCAGCCGGGTTTTTTCGCAGTGTGCTTACGCTCGCGGCCCGGGGGAGCTGAAAAATGCGTTCGGATCTGGCCGAGGCGGTCCGCAGCGGTGACCGCGCGGCGTTGCCGCGGGCCATCACGCTGCTGGAGTCCACCCGGGCCGACCATCGCGAGCAGGCGCAGCAGCTGCTGCTGGAGCTGACGCCGGACTCGGGTAGCGCCTACCGGGTGGGCATCACCGGGATCCCCGGGGTGGGGAAGTCCACCAGCATCGAGGCCCTCGGCATGCATCTGATCGAGCTGGGCCATCGAGTCGCGGTGTTGGCCGTCGATCCGTCGTCGACCCGGACCGGCGGCTCCATCCTGGGTGACAAGACCCGGATGGCGCGCCTGGCAATGCATCCGGATGCATACATCCGCCCGTCGCCCACCTCGGGCACCCTGGGCGGGGTGGCCAAGGCCACTCGCGAAACGGTGGTGCTGCTCGAAGCCGCGGGCTTCGACGTGATCCTGATCGAGACCGTCGGGGTCGGTCAGTCCGAGGTGACGGTGGCCAACATGGTCGACACCTTCGTGCTGCTGACGTTGGCGCGCGGCGGCGATCAGCTGCAGGGCATCAAGAAGGGTGTGCTCGAGCTGGCCGACATCGTCGTGGTGAACAAGGCCGACGGGGATCACATCGCGGAGGCCAAGTCGGCGGCGCGTGAGCTGTCCGGGGCCATCAGGTTGATACACCCGCGTGAAACGCTCTGGCGGCCGCCTGTTCTCACGATGAGCGCGGCCGAGGGGACCGGCCTCAAGGAATTGTGGGACACCGTCGAACGTCATCGGCGGGTCCTCAGCGAGGCGGGGGAGTTGGAGGCGCGCCGCCGTGCCCAATTGGTCGACTGGACCTGGCAGATGGTGCGGGACACGGTGCTCGACCGGCTGATGTCCAGCCCCGCGGTGCGCGAGATCCGCGCCGACGTAGAGCGGAAGGTCAAGGCGGGGGAGCTGACTCCCGCGCTGGCCGCCCAGCAAATATTGACGGCCGCGTCGGGCTAACGGATAGGTAAATAATTCTGATTCCGCTCCGCCCGGGTGTGAAATCCACGTAAATTCAAAGTGTGACGGTGGATACCCGAGTCGATCGCCGCGCGGTCCGTGTCCACGATGACCTTGACGCAGGTCATCGTGTGTCCGGCGCGGCGGACTCACACTTCGGTTGCGTTGTTCGTAGTTTCGCCAGCATGTTCCCGGCCCGCCGGCTCGGTGGCGGGGCGCTGGCCGTCTATGTCGACGGCCGGCCCGTCGTCGACGTCTGGACTGGTTGGGCCGACCGGCGCGGCAAGCGGCCGTGGACGGAAAACACCGCCCCGATGGTCTTCTCGGCGACCAAGGGGATGGCCGCCACCGTTATCCATCGGCTCGCCGACCGGGGGCTGATCGATTACGAGGCGCCCGTCGCCGAGTATTGGCCGGAGTTCGCGGCCAACGGCAAGGCCGAGATGACCGTGCGCCAGGTGATGCGACACCAGGCCGGGCTCTCGGGCCTGCGGGGCGCCACCAAGGACGAACTGCTCGACCACATCGTGATGGAGGAGAAGCTGGCCGCGGCGGCTCCCGGACGGCTGCTGGGCAAATCCGCCTATCACGCGCTGACGTTCGGCTGGCTGATGTCGGGCCTGGGCCGCGCCGTGACCGGTAAAGGCATGGCCACGCTGATCCGCGAGGAGCTGGCCGAGCCGCTGGGCACCGACGGCCTGCACCTCGGCCGGCCGCCGGCCGAGGCGCCGACGCGGGTCGCCGAGATCATCTGCCCGCAAAACGTCATCGGTAACCCTCTGGTCAGCTATGTGACTCGCAAGGTCGCCAACGAAATGTCCGGGGCGTACCGGTCGATGTACTTCAAGGGCCTGATCGGCGCCGTGCAAGGCGACATCCCGCTGCTGGACGCGGAGATCCCGGCGGCCAACGGGGTGGCGACGGCGCGCGGGCTGGCCCGGATGTACGGCGCCATCGCCAATGGTGGTGAGGTGGACGGCGTTCGATTCCTCTCGCGGAACCTGGTCGCGAGTCTGACCGGTGAGCGCAGCCTACGCCCGGACCGAAACCTGTACGTGCCCTTGGCTTTCCACCTGGGTTACCACAGTCTCCCGATCGGGAGCGTGATGCCCGGCTTCGGTCACGTCGGCATGGGCGGTTCGCTCGGCTGGGCCGACCCCTCCACGGGGGTGGCGTTCTCGCTGGTGCACAACCGACTGCTGACGCCGCTGGTGATGTCCGATCACGCGGCCTTCGTAGGCATTTACGCGCTGATTCGCAGGGCCGCGGAGAAGGCACGCAGACGCGGATTCCGGTCGGTCACCGAGTTCGGGGCGCCGTTCTACGAGCCGGGTGCCGTCGCCGGCTGACGCCGAACGGCAAAAGGGTGGGGCCCCTGCCGTAGGCTGATCCGGATGTTCTTGGGCGTACTTCAAAATGGGGTGATTTCGCACGCACTGCCGGTGGGCGAACTCCGTTCGGCCGTTCGACCGTGTAGCGGCGGCCTCCGATGAGCGCGGCCCCCAAACTCCCTGACAGGAACTACATTGCGGACCGCCGGCCACAGCAGGCACGGACGGGGAAGCCGAGGCTCGCGCAGGTCTTCGACGCCCGGAACAACGCCCTCAATGTCTGGCGACTGGTGATGGCGTCCGGTGTCATCCTGGAACACTCCTGGGCACTCACCGGCCGCAAGTTGCACCCCCCGGTCGATCAGCTGCTCACGCAAGGGTGGGTCGACGGGTTTTTCGTGGTCTCGGGATTCCTGATCACCTCGAGCTGGGTCCGCAACCCCCAACTCCGCGAGTACTTCGTCGCCCGGGTGCTGCGCATCTTCCCTGGACTATGGGTCTGCCTGGCGCTCGTGGCCTTCGTCATCGCCCCGATCGGTGTGGCGATCCAAGGGGGTCCGGCCCTCAAGTTGCTGCTGTCACCCGCGCCGGTCATCTACTGGCTGAACAACGCAGTGTTGAACGTCTACCACGCCGGCATCGACGGAACGCCGAGACATGTCCCGTTCCCGGGAGTCTGGGACGGGGTCCTGTGGACCCTCATATTCGAGCTGTTCTGCTACATCGGCGTTGCCATCGCCGGCATGGCCGGGCTCTTCAATCGCCGCTGGCCCGCGCCGGTGGTGTTCGCGCTCTTCCTCGCGGCTTCCGTGCTGGTGTCCTATCCGGTATCGACGGTGCCGACGTCTGCCCAGATGATTGTGCGTTTCGCGCTGGTGTTCGCGGCAGGCGTCGTCCTGCACGAGTTCCGGGACGTGATCCCCGCCCGGTGGTCCCTGGTGGCGTTGAGCGCTGTCATCGTCGTGGCGGCCGGTTTGCTGGTGCCCAATTACCGGATACTCGCGGCGCTTCCGCTGGCCTACGCCGTCGTTGTTTCGGGTGCGCTGATCCACAACCAGCGCCTGCGGCTGCGTACCGACCTTTCCTATGGCGTCTACATCTACGCGTGGCCGGTGCAGCAGTTGCTGGTCATCTGCGGGCTCGCCTTTTTGCCGCCGCTGGCGTTCGCGGTCGTCGCGACACTCGCCACCCTCCCGCTGGCCGCGCTCAGCTGGTTCCTGGTGGAAAAGCGCGCCCTGTCGCTCAAATCTCGCTTCAAGCGCAGGTCCCGCGGGTTGGGCGACCCCGGCGTGGATGCACAAGTGGATGCACAACCGGTCGCGGACGCCGCCTCGCCCGAATAGGGCGCTGACGAGCTGCCGCATTTCACCCGCTCGGCTCCCGGCTGGCGGCGTCGCACTGGTCAGCTCCGTCTCCGGCGTGGTTGGTACCCGGTGGACGAGGTTCTTTGTTAGAGTAATCACGCTGCGTTCGGGAAAATGCGCCGCCGGTCTGTCGAAGGCTGGCGTATAAATCTGCGGATATGGCTTGCCGGGTTGCTCCTCCAATTGCGCGCCGGGTATAGGAACTGCTGCTGTCGTGAAGTATCCGCGCGTGGTCATCCAAATATTAAGTATGCGAAACGGATTCGTAGAGTGGTGTCTATTCTGTTGCTCCCGGCTATAGTCTTTAGCGGGCGCAATGATCCGATGGAACTGACACGGGGGGCGAAGTTGGCGGTCGCAGCTTAGACCCGACTCCGCATGAGGAGCTCGGGTAAAAGAGTCTCCTTCGTTTGTCAAAGATATTGGGAGATCTGAAGTTCCGGTCTCTGACTTTTCAGTTTGCGCTCGGGTTGGCTTTGGTGATTGCTAAGCATCCGTCGAGTGGGCCTGCGTCAAGTCGGAAGGGCCTGAATAACAACCGAATTCCTGCAGTCGGCCAGACGTACGAGGAGTGAAAGGTTCCGATGAGATGAGATTGGCCAGGACGAACAAACCCGCCGGACACGCCGCCATCAATTTCGGCATGCGTCCGGTTGTTCTGTTCGTGCTAGGGCCGCAACGGTCGGGAACCTCGGCGCTTACCCGGGTGCTCTCGCTGTGCGGCGGCGCGCTTCCGGCCGCGATGTTGGGCGCCGACGCGAACAATCCGGTGGGCTACTGGGAGCCGCGCGCCGCAATATCGCTCAACGAGACGATCCTGCGCCGGCTCGGAACCAACTGGTATGACCCGTCATTGCGGTTCCTAGACGACGGTGCGATCGCGTGCGAAGAGCGCAAGGCATGCGTCGCGAAGGTTGCCGCCTATCTGTCCACCCTGCCTGCGGTGCCGCTGGTGGTGATCAAGGAGCCCAGGATCACGACTCTGTCCGACCTGTGGTTCGAGGCGGCGCGTCAGGCGGGTTTCGACGTCGCCTCGGTCATCGCCGTGCGTCATCCGCAAGAGGTCATCTCGTCGATTGCGAAGTCCTGGCACGTTTCTCCTGCGCTCGCGAGTGCGTTATGGCTGAAATGCAACTTCCTCGCCGAGCGAAACACTCGCGGCGTCCCGCGCGTATTCGTCGACTACGCCAACCTTCTCGAGGACTGGCGTCGGGAGATCAAGCGAATTTCCACCGAGTTGCCGGTCGAGCTGCACACCCACAACGATGGCGCTGTCGAGGAGTTCCTCAATCCCGGTCTCCATCGCCAACGGCACTGCGGGCCGGTAACGGACCTCTTCGGCACGAATTGGATCTCGGTGGTCTACGAAGCGTTCCGTGAGGCCGCGCAGGACGATCCTCTCGACATGTCAACGTTGGACCGCGTTTTCGCGTCTTACCGGGAAACCGAGCGAGATTTCCGTAAGGCGTTCGAGGACTTTGACGGCCTGTCGAACAGTGTGCTCTTTCGTATCCTCCGCCCCGCCGTCGCGCGGCCGGTGATGGAGGCCTTTGCCATGGCACATCGGCACCGGGGGACTTGGGCCTAGAGCCATTCGCCGGCCTTTCGCGCGTTCCGTGTGATTTCGCCGTGCCTCGCTCCGCTTCGCGTAATCCTCTGATGTCGCGCAGAGTCACCGTTATGATCGACCGGACCGCGGCGATGCGTGCCGGTTGTCTGAGTTCCTCTGCATACGAAAGAAAGGCGTCGATTCTTGTCAGCGTCCGTGCTCATCAGTGGTGGGGCAGGATTCATCGGGTCGGCGCTCTCACACCGTCTCGTCGAGGCCGGATACGACGTCGCGGTGATGGACGTCTTGCACCCGCAGGTGCACGGCGGAGGCCGGCCGATCGAGCTGCCGCCAACCGTGCGGCTGTTCACCGGCGACGTCACCCATGCGCCCGATTGGGACGCCGTGTTGCGGTTGTTCCGCCCGTCCCAAATCGTCCACCTGGCGGCCGAGACCGGAACCGCGCAGTCGCTCTCCGAGGCGACGCGCCACGGCTCGGTGAACGTCGTGGGCACCACTCAACTTCTTGACGCGTTGAGCCGGTCGGGGATCGTCCCCGAGCAACTGGTCCTGGCGTCGTCCAGGGCGGTCTACGGCGAGGGTGCGTGGCAGTCCGGCGCCCACGTCTTCTATCCGAAGCCCCGCAGCCACGCGCAGTTGGTGGCGGGTATCTGGGATCCGCAGGGGCCCGCGGGCGAACAGGCGGTGCCGTTGCCCAGCCGCGCGGACCGGACGGAGCCCCGGCCCACCAACGTGTATGCCGCGACCAAATTGGCCCAGGAGCACCTGTTGGCCGCGTGGACGGCCGCGCACGACACCAATCTCAGCGTGCTGCGCCTGCAGAATGTCTATGGCCCCGGCCAGTCGCTGACCAACTCCTACACCGGGATCGTCGCACTGTTCGCCCGGCTGGCGCGCCAGGGGCTGGCGCTCGAGGTCTACGAGGACGGCCGGATCGTGCGCGACTTCGTGTACATCGACGCCGTCGTCGAAGCGCTGTTCGCGGCCGTGCAGCGGCCCGCAACCCGGCCGCGCTGCCTGGACATCGGGTCCGGCGAGGCGACCACCATTCATGAGCTGGCCAACAAGGTCGCCGCCATGTGTGGCGCGCCCGAACCGGTCGTCGTCGCCAAGTTCCGCGACGGCGACGTGCGTGCGGCGAGTTGCGACATCGAGCCGGCGCGGACCGAGCTCGGCTGGCAGCCGAAGTCCACGCTCGACGAGGGCCTGGGCGCTTTGCTCGAGTGGATCGCCGGGCAACCCGACGCCGCCGGCCTATCGAACGAATCGGGCCGTCCCGTCGTTGAGAATGTCGGGCGCCGCTGAGGGCGGTCGCCCCCGGGTCCGGTGCCGAGGCCACCGCAAATTTACGCTTATGATGGTTGCTACTACTCGGTAGGGCAGGGATGGTCAGCCGGTAGACGGGGGTAGGTCAAGGAGGCGGTCGGGCGTGCTCGTTGGGAATGCGATGCGCGCTGACCGCCTCAGCGCTGTCGAGGCCTCACCGCCGGGTACTTCATTTGAACTAAGGGGCCAGCTTTGACCGTTGCCGATCGTGACATGCGATCTCCTTTCCTCGACACCCGATCCGCATACCTTGACCTGCTGCGACGTAACCTCACCCGGTACGGCAGCGACGAGTTGGTGCCGGTGGGCTGGAATTACTTCGGGCGGCCCCTGTTCAGCACCCGCAACCTGATGCTGGTGCGCAAGCGCCCGTTCAACAAGCAGGCGCGTGATCTCGGTCTGGACTGGCCTGCCGATGCCTTGACGATGATCGGCATGCAGCGGCTGACCAGTTTGCAGAACTGCGTGGAGACGATTCTGAAAGAGGACGTTGCCGGCGACCTGGTCGAGTGCGGCGTGTGGCGCGGTGGCGCGTCGATCTTGATGCGCGCGGTGCTGTCGGCCTACGGCGACGAGAAGCGATCGGTGTGGCTGTGCGATTCGTTCGAAGGGGTGCCACCACCGGACACCGCAAACTATCGGGCGGACAAAGGCATCAGATTGCATACGGCCGCCGTCCTGGCGGTGCCCCAGGAGCAGGTCAGGGCGAACTTCGAGCGCTACGGACTGCTCGATGACCGGGTTCGATTTGTTCCGGGTTGGTTCAAAGACACCCTGCACGACGCCCCGATCGAGCGCATCGCGGTGTTGCGGCTGGACGGCGACCTTTACGAGTCGACGATTCAGGCGCTCGATGCTCTGTACCCGCGGCTGTCGTCCGGGGGCTACTGCATCATCGACGACTACCACGCCATCGATGCCTGTCGCCAGGCGGTGACGGACTACCGTACGCGGCATGGCGTGACCGCAGAGATCGAGGAGATCGACGGCACCGGCGTGCTGTGGCGCAAGCCATGAGGCTCACCTGCGCTTAGTTCGTTCCAGGCGCAGTCGCGCAAAGCGCTGATGTGGAGTTTCGTCGATATTTAGAGTGATGTCGGTGCTTCAAATGATGGCGCAACCGAAGGGCGTGGATTCGCGATGAAATGTGTGCTGGCCAGTTACGGAACGCGCGGTGATATCGAGCCTTCCCTGGTTGTAGCGCGCGAACTGCAACGCCGGGGGCATGACATGGTCATGGCCGTCCCGCCCGACTCGGTCGGCTTCACCGAAGCCGCGGGGTTGACCGCCGTCCCGTACGGGCTGGAATCGCAGGCCTGGCTCGACGTGTACCGCGACTTCTGGACATCGTTCTTCCGCGGCTTCTGGAAGATCCAGGAAATGCGGGGCATGTGGCGCGAGATGTGGGACCTCAGCGACCAGTGCTGGGCGCAGATGAACACCACGCTGATGTCGCTGGCGGACGGAGCCGACCTGGTGTTCGCCGGACAGAGTTACCAGGAGCCGGCCGCCAACGTCGCCGAGTACTACGACCTTCCCTTGGCCACGCTGCACCACGTCCCCATGCGGCCCAACGGCCAGGTCGTCTCGATCCTGCCGCCGCCGCTGGCCCGCTCGGCGATGAGGGCGTTCGACTGGTTCTGCTGGCGCCTGAACAAAAAGGTCGAAGACACCCAGCGCCGCGAACTGGGGCTGCCGAAGGCGAAAAGGCCGTCGCCGCAGCGCATCGCCGCCCGTGAATCGCTGGAAATCCAGGCGTACGACGAGGTTTGCTTTCCCGGTCTGGCCGCCGAGTGGGCGAAATGGAATGGCCTACGGCCCTTCGTCGGCACGCTGACGATGGAGTTGACCACCGAAGCCGACGACGAGGTGATGTCCTGGATTCGCGCCGGGACACCGCCGATCTGTTTCGGGTTCGGCAGCATGCCGGTCGAATCTCCGGCCGACACCGTCGACATGATCAGCTCGGCGTCCGCGCAGTTGGGCGAGCGTGCGTTGATTGCCGCCGGCCGCAGCGACTTCAGCGGCGTTCGGCTGGCCGATCACGTCAAGGTGGTGGGCCCGGTGAACTACGCGACGATATTTCCCGTCTGCCGCGCGGTGGTGCACCACGGGGGTTCGGGAACCACCGCTGCGAGCCTGCGTGCCGGAGTTCCCACGCTGATCTTGTCGATGGACGCCAACCAGACAATTTGGGGAGCTCAGCTCAAACGCCTGAAAGTTGGCACCACACGGCGGTTTTCGGCAACCGACCGGGAATCGTTGGTCGATGATCTGCGTCGGATTCTGGCACCGGACTACGCGCAGCGCGCCCGCGAGATCGCTACCCGGATGACCAAGCCGGCCGAAAGCGTAATCAAGGCCGCCGATGTCGTGGAGAACTTCGTCAGCTCGCGCAGTCGTAGCCGATCGAGCTAGCTCGTTATCGCCGGTGCGCAGGGCGAATCGCCGATCTGGCTATCGGTTTCGGCGGTCGGACCTTCCCGGACCGACTTCCCATCTTTCCGAGACACCATGTCGATCGTCTGGCAGACTTACGTAGGATCAGGCGACGACACCGGGGGTTCAGCCAAACCGCCCAGGATCGTCATATTTCTACGGTCGGGGGGAAAGGCCGATGAGGTTGGGTTTGTCGCACTCGACTGCACCGGTGCATCCCCGGCTGTTCGAGCCTGGTCGCGGGCTGCCAAATCCGTTGCGAAACAACTACAACCAGGACTCTGACCATATCTCGGGGCCAGCGGCGAGCCGCAGATCACCGAGCGGAAACGTCGTAGTCGATGTTGCCCGCGCCGTCGGGGACTGATTAAGGTAACAATCGCGATGAAATTTGCTGTGGCAAGCTATGGAACGCGTGGCGACATCGAGCCTTGCCTCACCATCGGTCGTGAACTGGTGCGACGGGGCCATTCGGTGCGGATGGCCGTCCCGCCCAATCTTGTCGGCCTGGCCGAAGCTGCCGGACTCCCGGCCATCGGTTATGGGCCGGATATGCATGAGTTTTGGAGCGACGAGTTCATTCGGGACTTCTGGAAGAATTTCGTCAAGGGGCCGATCAGCCTGATCCGCGAAGCCTGGGAGCCGGTTCTGCAGAACTGGCAGGAAATGAGCTCGGCGCTGATGTCGGTGGGCGCGGGTGCCGATTTGCTATTTACGGGCCAGCTCTATCAGGACTTGGCCGTCAACGTCGCCGACTACTACGGCATTCCAATGGCCACGCTGCACTACATCCCGATGCGTCCCAACGGTGTGCTCCTTCCGAAGGTGCCGGCCCCCATGGTCCGCAAGGGCATGTCGATCTACGACTGGATCTGTTGGCGGATGAACAAGAAGGCCGAGGATCGGCAGCGCCGTGAACTCGGCCTGCCGACCGCCACGGTTGCCTCACCGCGACGCATCGCCGAACGCGGGTCGCTGGAAATTCAGGCCTACGACGACGTCTGCTTCCCGGGACTGGCCGAAGAATGGGCGAAGTGGGGCACGCAGCGGCCGTTCGTGGGTTCGCTGACGATGGAACTGCCGACGGACTCCGACGACGAGACCTTGTCATGGATTGCCCAGGGAACGCCGCCGATTTGTTTCGGCTTCGGCAGCATGCCGGTCGCCGAGACACCCGCCGACACGGTCCGAATGATCGGCGCCGCCTGCGCTGAGCTGGGAGAGCGGGCGTTGATCTGTTCCGGCTGGAGCGACTTCAGCGACGTCCCTCAGTTGGATCACGTCAAGGTCGTCGGCGTGGTCAACTACACGAAGATCTTCCCTGCGTGCCGCGCCGTCGTGCACCACGGCGGATCGGGCACCACGGCGGCGGGCCTGCGTGCCGGCATCCCCGCGCTGATCCTCTGGACCGCGGGTGACCAGCCGATGTGGGGATCTCGCGTCAAGCGGTTGAAGGTCGGCACGACGCGGCGTTTCTCGGCCACTACGCCCGAGTCGCTGGTCGCGGACCTGCGAAAGATCCTCGCCCCGGACTATCGCACCCGTGCGCGTGAGCTCGCCACCCGGATGAGTAAACCGGCCGAGAGCGCAGGCCGTGCCGTTGACCTGCTGGAAGAGTTCGCCCGCTCGGGGCGTTGTGTCCCTGGTGTTCAAGCAGAGGAAAGTCGCTGAGCGGGTGACGGATAGACTGCGAAACGCATTAACGGCGTCCACGGACGTCTAGGCTCTACCGGTACTACTGGCTTGCGGAGTAAGGGGCAGCTTTGTCTGTGACCGATGACGACACGCGGATTGCATACCTCGATCTGCTCCGGCGTGACCTCACCAGGTACGGCAGCGACGAGCTGGTGCCGGTCGGGCTGTACCGGCTGGGCCGTCCTCTGTTCAGTACCCGCAATTTGCTGCTGGTGAGGAAGCGTCCGTTCAACAAGCAGGCGCGTGATCTCGGGCTGGACTGGCCGGCGGATGCCTTGACAATGATCGGCATGAAGCGGCTGACCAGTTTGCAGCACTGCGTCGAGACGGTGCTAGCAGAGGACGTGCCCGGCGACCTGGTCGAGTGTGGTGTGTGGCGCGGTGGCGCCTCTATCCTGATGCGCGCCGTGCTGGCGGCCCACGGGGAAGAGAAGCGAACGGTGTGGCTATGCGACTCGTTTGCCGGGGTGCCGCCCCCGGACACCGTCAACTACAAGGCGGATAAAGGGATTAGGCTGCACCGCCACGCACGCATCCTGGGTGTGCCGCAGGAGGAGGTCGAAGCGAATTTCGAGCGCTACGGGTTGCTCGATGACCAGGTTCGTTTCGTGCCGGGTTGGTTCAAGGACACCTTGCAGGACGCCCCGATTGAGCGCATTGCGGTGTTGCGGCTGGACGGCGATCTTTACGAGTCGACGATTCAGGCGCTCGATGCGCTCTATCCGCGGCTGTCGCCCGGGGGCTTCTGCATCGTCGACGACTACCATGCGATCCCGGCGTGCGCGCAAGCAGTGACGGACTACCGTGCCCAACACGGCGTGACCTCGGAGATCGTGGAGATCGACGGTACGGGCGTGCTGTGGCGTAAGTCGTGGGATAGCTGAAACTCTAGGTGTACGAAACGGTTTGCCCTCGCACAAGGGATGGTAGAAGCACGACCATGGCGCACTCGTCGCGTTTCGTCGGGGCGCCGTGGGCGATGTTAGGGTTGCCGCCGTGGCAACAGGGCTGACAGCTGGCACCCGCCTCAGGATGTGGTGGGTGCGCACCGAATACTGGCTCGCGCGTACGTTGTTGCCCGATGTGTATGCCAACGACGCGTTGATCACCTTCAACAATTTCCACGGGTTCCTCGACGATCCCGACTTCCAGCGTGCCTATCAGCGGGGTGCCAAATCTCTCGGCAAAGAGGACTGGTACCAGTGGCAATGGCGCGTGCACGTGGGGCTGTGGGCGGCGGCGAGCGCCAGCCAACTCGAGGGTGATTTCGTCGAGTGTGGGGTCAGCTACGGCTTTTTGAGCAGCGCCATCATGGAGTACCTCGACTGGGATCGGCTGGGCAAGACGTTCTACCTGCTCGACACCTTCGCAGGACTAGACCCGCGGTTCGTCAGCGAGAACGAACGCAAGGCAGGGGCGCTGGCGACGAGCGAAGATCACCTGCGCAACGGGATGTACGCCAACGGGGTTGACAGCGTCCGCGCGAATTTCGCGCAGTGGAAGAACCAGCGCATTATCGTTGGCGCGGTCCCGGAGACACTCGAGCAGGTGGATGCGCCGACGGTCGCCTATCTGCACATCGACATGAACTGTGCTCCCCCCGAAGTCGCTGCGCTGCGGTTCTTTTGGCCCCGCCTCACGCCCGGTGCCTTTGTGTTGCTGGACGACTACGCAAACCGTGGGCGCGACGAGCAGCGCATCGCCATGGATGAGGTTGCCGGCGAACTCGGTGTGAAGATCTGCTCATTGCCCACCGGCCAGGGTCTGCTCATCAAGCCGGCGCGCTGAGGCGTCGGCGGTGGCAGCCTAACCCCATCTCATCCGAGCGTCTTTCGTCGGGCGGCGTCTTCCAGCAGGTCGGCGGCGCGCTCGATGCTGGCGGCGGGCTTGGTCATCCGAGCGGCGAACTCCCGGGTCCGGATGGCGTAGTCAGGGGCGAGAATTTGGCGCAGGTCCGCGACCAGTGTTTCTTGGGACGTGGCCGAAAAGCGCCGGGACGCGCCCAACTTCAGGCGTTTGATCGAAGCGGCCCAATACGGTTGATCCGCCGAGCTCCACAGGGCCAGGGTGGGGATGCCCGCACGCAGACTTGCGGCCGTGGTGCCCGAACCGCCGTGATGAACGATGGCACGGCAAAGGGGAAAGATCGTCGCGTAATTCACCGGACCCACGACTTTGACGTGGTCGAAGTGCGGTACGTCGCTGAAGTCGGTGCCGCCGAAGCAAATCAGAGCCCGCTCACCCAAGTGCGCACACGCCGCGGCGATCATGTTGACTGTGTCGGCGGCGGATTCGAGCGCGATGCTGCCGGACCCGAAGCAGATCGGCGGTGTCCCCGAGGCGATCCAGGACGCGACGTCGTCGTCGGCGTCCGTCGGCAGCTGCATCGTCAGTGCCCCGACAAAGGGGCGACGGCCGCCCCAGCGCGCCCATTCGGCCGCCAGTCCGGGGAAGAAGATTTCGTCGTAAGCCTGGATCTCCAGCGACCGGCGGTCGGCGATTCGCCGCTGCGACCGGTGCGTTGCCTTCGGTAGGCCGAGTGCACCGCGCTGCGCATTGTCGACTTCCTTGGTCGACTGCCAAAACAGCCATTCGATCACTGTCATCGTCGAGCGCATCAGCGGCGCCGGTACGCTCGGCACGAGGCGGCCATTGGCCCGCATGGGGAAGTGATGCAGCGCGGCCAGCGGGATGCCGTAATGCTCGGCGACGTTGGCCGCCGCCTGCTCGAAATTCAGCCCGGTGGAGAGCAGATCGGCGCCGTCCGCCAGCGACTTCAACGTCGTGCTGACGTCGCCCCAGTACTTGATCAGCGGATGCCAGACTTTGGGAATCTGCCGGATCGGATTGCGAAAGAAGTCCGTCCACATGTTGCGCAGGAATTCCTCGTCCAAGAATTCCTGCACCTTCGGCCCGTAGGGAACCGCGGCGAGGCCGGCCGACTCGACGAAACTGACCAGCTCGGGCGGGACGGCCAAGCGAACGTCGTGCCCTCGGCGCAGCAGTTCGAGACCGACGGCGGCGGATGGTTCGATGTCGCCGCGAGTCCCGTAACTCGCCAGGGCAAACTTCACGACACATCCTGCCTTTCCAGTTGTCCTGCCTATAGGCAACGCCGGGGCCATTATTGCCGGTCGGATGGGCCGGCCGTCAGGGGATCGCCATGTCGGCCGACAGAGCCAGTGGCTAGGAAGCCAGTTCGACGAGACCCAGCCGTTTAGACACCTCGACCGCCCCCACCACGTGGGAATCGGCGCAGACGTCCAGCCAGGCTTCGCCCATCCCGCGGTTGAAGTCGATGTCGTCGAACAGCACCCAGCCACCCGGCGCCATGCGGGGCTTCAAGATGTGCCATTGCCTGGTCACGAAGTCTCGGGTGTGGATCCCGTCCACCAAGGCCAGATCGACCGGGCCGGGGATGTCGCCGGCGTGGTCTTCGAAGGCACCCCTGGTCAGGGTGTAGCGGTCCGTGACGGATTTGATGTTGCGCTCGGCGATGTCAGCCCAGGAGGGGTTGATCTCGAACGAATACATCCAGCCGTGCCGAAGCGCCGAGGACAGGTACATCCCGGACACTCCGAACGCCGATCCGAATTCCACCACGATGCTGGGGTCCTGCCAGCCCACCAGGTATGCGTACAAGTCGCCCTGCCACGACGCGGCCCGCACCTGTTTGGGTTTCCGGGTTGCTCCCGGCTGCCCATAGGCCTCGGCCAGGGGCAGGGCGCCGATCTTGTTTGTTGCCTGTGCTGTTGCTTCGATCCCGGCTTTGCGCTCCGCGGGCGGCAACCGCCGGGGAAGATCGGTGATCCGCCCGCCGCGTTTGATCCACTTCAACTCCAATGCTTTTCGCAGCGGTATCACGACGCCAAACCTAACTGGCATGCGAGATCCGAGTACTCGCCCTGCAGGCGGCGTCTCAGGGCTGCGACGGCGGTACGTTTGGTGCTCCGAATGCTCGACGAATTCGCGATCGCGTCGAAAACGCGGTCGACCACGGCGGCGCTGTTCACCTGGTCAGTTCGGATCAGCGACCGCTCGTCGTCGATTGCCAGCGCAAAGTCCCGGCACTTCGGTTGATACTCAAGCGAAACGACAGGTGTGTCCGACAAGGACGCCAGGACACTTGCGTGAAGGCGGGTGACGATGGCGACCGAACAGCGGGCCAATTCCCGCGCGGCCGCGCCGGGATTGGCCGGCAGCACCATTTCTGCTCCCGGGACGTCCCGCAGCGCCACTTCGGTCCATCGTCTGTCTTCCGGATTCATCAGCACCCCGACGAAGCGGTAGCCGTGCGATGACAGTCGCTTGACGGCACCGGCTATCTCGTCTGCCAGCTGCTTCGGGTCGTGTCCCCAAAGGTCGTCGCCGAAGCCGAGATTCACGCCGATCAGGCCGTCTTCGGGAGCAACGTCGGGTCGGGGCAGAAGCAGCGCCGGGTCGCCGGATACCTCGACATGCACCCCGATGTCAGACAGCAGTTCGGCGCTGCGCGGGCCCCGCACGGAGACGGTATGGAATTGGTTGAGTATCGGCGCCCACCGTTTCAGCTCGCCTTTGCCCGAGCCGCTGTGGCGTCCGCCGAATACCGGATCTTCAACGCCCACACCAATCGCGTAGCTTCCGTTGTCCTTGGTGAGCGCCAGGCCCCGGTTGACCAACAGCCGCCACTGGCTGCGTCCGACGAGCGTGCCGCCACCCACCACTTGGTGGCTGCGCCGTAGCGATCGGTTCAAACCCATTGCGGCCGTTGCGGTCGCATAGATCAGTTGGTGCGGAAGCCGCGGCAGATCGAGGAACGTTGCGCCACGCAACTGGCCCCGAACGGCGTCGTAAATGGCGTCGTCGCCAAGGTTGCCCAGCCCATGCCAGCCGAGGTAGCCGACGGTCGGGCCGCCGTTCACACCCATCGTTACGCGCTCAGCCGCTCGTCTACTCGGCGTCCTGCACCGTTCTCCCGCGGGGCGACGTAGCGGGCGAGCTTGCCCCGCAACATCTTCAGGCGGCCGCCGAGCGTTTTAGTCCACCGATTCTGCAGCGCCAGCGTCGCGATTCGCGGGTGCTCGGCGGTGGCTTGCACCAGCAGGGCCTGACCCTCAGGATCTGGAACCTGTTTGGCGATCGCGCTGAGCACCCAGTTGGCGTTTTTGGCGACGATCGATTCGCGAAGTGGGTCGCCGGAGACAACATCAAGCATCGCATCCAGCGTCGCCACATGCCCAGGACCTTGCGTCCGCCAGAACGTCGCCGGGTCGGTGATGGACTTGTACCACATGCCGTGCGGATGGCGGCGGTAGACGCCCATCGCCTCTGGCAGCATGGCGATGTCGCCTTCGGCGGCGTGACGGACGTGCAGGTACCAGTCCAGGGGCATGACGTCGGCGGGGATGTCGTCGTAGCGGGGGAGGCGACGATACATCACCGAGTTGGTCTGGATGAAGTTCCGGGAGATCAACGTTTCGAAGCTGAGGTCGCCGGCCCGAAAGGGCGGCGGGAATCTCGGCAGGAAAACCTCTTCGAACTTGCGGTACAAGGTGTGTACCAGCTTCTCGTCCTGGGCACGTTCGCTTGTCCAGACCACCTGGACCGGGTGGAAACACACCGCCGTGCCCGGGTCCGCGTCGAGTAACGCCACTTGCTTGGTCAGTTTGAACGGGTCGACCCAGTAGTCGTCGCCCTCGCACAGCGCGATGTACTCACCGCGTGCGGCGGACAAGGCGTCGGTCAGGTTCGCGTTGAGGCCGACGTTCTTGGACCGCAGGATCGGCCGGAACAGGTGCGGGTGGCGGTCGGCGTAGTCCTGAATTATTCGCGGTGTGGCGTCGGTCGAGGCGTCGTCGGCGACGATGATCTCCACTGGAAAGTCGGTCTGCTGGGCGAGGAAGCCGTCCAACGTGTCGCGGACGTAGGCCTGCTGGTTGTGGGTGGTTGACACGACGCTGACCTTGGGCGGGTCGGTTTCTCTCCTTGCGGTCACTGCGAGGCTCTCCTCTGCGTGGCGGTTGCGACGTGGTCGAGAAGTACTCTGTCACCGACCAGCGAACGAAGTGGTTGCGAAGAGATGCGGTTCCCCCAACAGCGGTTGCGTACCGGCGACCCTAGGGTGCGCCGAAAGTACGGTTGCTGACACTTTGGTCAATTATAGCCAACGCGGAACCCGATTTCCTGTCGAGCAGCCGGTAGGACCTGCGGATTTGCAAGGTGGACAGGGCGCGCAGCAAACGATGTCGAGCGTCTATCGGCGCTCAGAATGCCTGGTGAACCTAAGCGTCACTATTCGTGACGATGTGAGCGGCAAGCACGAGCATTTCACGAGGAGAACTTCTCCAGCAGGTTGGCGGTGGTCGCGATGCTTTCGGCAGGTTTGGTCATTCGCGCCGCGATCGCGCGGGCGCGGATGGTGTACTCCGGAGTCAGGATCTGGCCCAGGTCAGCAACCAACGAATCTTCTGTGGTGCTCGGAAAGTGCCGTGCCAGGCCAACTTTCAACCGTTCGATCTGGCCGGCCCATATCTTTTGATCGCTCAAGCTCCAGAGGCTCAATGTGGGGACTCCCGCGCGCAACCCGGCGGCCGTGGTGCCCGCGCCACTGTGGTGCACCACAGCGCGGCAGGCGGGAAAGACCGCTGCGTAATTCACCGGCCCCACCACCTTGACGTGGTCGAACTGCACGGTGTCACTGAAATCGGTTTTGCCGGAGCACACCAGCGCTCGCTCACCCAACTGCGCACAGGCCTTAGCAATCATGTTGATCGTATTGGCCGGGGAGTCGACCGACGTGCTGCCGAAGCCGAAGCAGATCGGGGGAGTGCCCGCGGCGATCCAGGACGCGACGTCGTCGTCGGCGTCCGTCGTCAGCTCCATCGTCAGCGTGCCGACGAACGGCCGCCGGCCACTGCATTTGGCCCATTCGGCGGCGAGCCCCGGAAAACACACCTCGTCGTAGGCCTGGATCTCCAATGCCCCCCGGGCGGCCATCCGTTGTGGCGCAGGGCCTTTCGTCTTCGGCAGCCCGAGCTCGCGGCGCTGGGCGTCCTCGGCCTTCTTCGTCACCCGCCACTGCGTCCAGTCCAACGCCGTCATCGCGGAGCGCACCAGCGGGGCCGGCAGATTCGGTGCGAGCTGCCCGTTGGGCCGCATGGGGAAGTAGTGCATCGTGGCTAACGGAAGCCCGAGGCATTCGGCCACGTTCGCCGCCACCCCGGGAAACCCCGGACCGGTGAACACCAGGTCCGCCCCTTCGGACAGCGACATCAGGGTTGCGCTCATTTCCGCCCAGGACTGGACAAGCAGGTCCTGGACTTCCCGCCACCGCCTCCTCACCTCCGGCAAGTTCCAGATCTTGCCGAGGAAGTCGGTGTCCCAGAAGCCGTCCTGCTGATCCGGCCCGTAGCCGGCCGCCGCCAAACCGGCCGACTCGACGAGCGGGACCAAATTGGGCGGGACGGCCATGCGGACCTCGTGCCCGCGGCGCTGCAGTTCGCGACCCACGGCCGTGCAGGGCTCGACATCGCCGCGAGTTCCATAGCTGGCCACGGCAATCTTCACGACGGGTCCTTTCGGGGGTCGTGCGGTCCGGCGACGGCAGAGCCCATTATTTCTGGTTGTCCACTTGTCGGGGTGGTGTTTGGCGAGGCAGGGGCCACCTGCCGTGGCCGAAGGCGCCTCGCAGGTGGCCATGAACGAATGCAAGCGTGGCCGGGTCAAGCCGGGGAAGCGGTCTTGATGCCGATGAATGTTCCTCGAAGATTCGCTTGATAGGCCCCGCCGAGCAAGCTTTCTGCGATGTTCGGTTCTAAATTATCGTATTCTTCCATCACCAAGTCAAAACCAACATCATGGATTGTCTGCAGTAAATGCTCGCGCTGAATCCAGAAAGATTGGCGATTATTCCAGGCGGCCCATTTTGCGGTTTCTCTCCTATCGAAGGATTTATTATCGCGGAATTCTGTATACCATCGCCCGGCGAGGCCTTCGTTTTCGGTAGGCGCAGAGAGGATGAACTTTGTCGGCTCCGACTTTCTCAATAGCCTATCAGTGAACCATCGTGCACGTGTCGATAATCCAAACGTCCTGTCGTTGCGCCCGATAACCGAGAATGCGTCTGCAGGATAAAAAGTTTCTTGGTCACGGCTGAGATCGTTTCCAAATATTGCTTCGGACGATCGAGGTGGTACAGAAGACCGCAGCAGAATACGGCATCGAATACCCCGTGGTCGGCGATGTTCAGCGCATCGTCCTGTACAAACTCCAGATTTGGCAAATCTGCCTTGGATTTGACATAGTTGCATGCGGCGATATTAGACTCACGCACTTCGATCCCGAGGACTTGGAAACCCATGCGTGCGAATTCCACGGCGTATCCACCTTCCAGGCAGCCCACGTCGGCCACACGAATGTGGCTTTTATCGCCGGGAAAAACTGTTTCGAGGAATCCACGCGCTGATATAAACCACGGGTTATCCACTAATCGAGCGGAATTGGGCATAGTGTACATGCCGTCGTCGAGACGAATGTTGTGAGCGGTAAATTCCAATGCCTCTTCTCCCCACGAGCATGGTGCGCTTCTGCTTTTCGTCGCATTGCTCGACCAGCGGAACCAGATGTACGGCGAGCCGCGTTTAACGCCCACGTATGAACTTGCGGGCACGGATAGGTTAATACAGGTGACCTGCTCTTCGTGCGCAAACCACGAGGTATGCTCCACTGTAATTCTCTCGGTTCGCGACGACCGGTCCAGGGCCTCTAGCCTGCTGGGCACTTGCGTCGGCACGCCGTGGCGCCTTGAACTCTCGGTGCGGCCGGATCGCACGGCGCACGCTCGAGCTGACTTCGCCCTTCCTGCGTACTAACGGCGCGCCCGGTGGAATACTGGCCGAGCACGGAATGCGGTCGTGGATATCGCCGACATGCCGAGGTCTGCGGGCGGCCAGTTCGATATGCCTGGAAGGATCTTCCTATGCCTGGTTACAGCCCAGCCCCAGTACCCGCGCCACCATGCAGAGCGAGACGGCAGCAGCCAGGCCGCGCATGATCAGCACCCATGACTGCAGATTGATTGATCTGCCCAAGATTCACGACCCTCGAGGGAACCTGACCTTCATCGAATCGGGTAGGCATGCGCCGTTTGAGGTGGAAAGGGCCTTTTGGATTTATGACGTCCCAGGTGGTTCCCTGCGCGGCGGGCACGCGTATCGAACAGGTCAGGAGCTGATCGTTGCGCTATCCGGGAGCTTCGAAGTCATGTTGGACGACGGGTCCCACCAGGTCCGCTATATCCTGAACCGCTCATACCACGCTCTTTTGGTGCCCAATCTCATCTGGCGGGAGATGATTAACTTTTCAACGAATTCGGTCGCACTCGTCCTTGCCTCGGTCCCGTTCGAGCCCGAGGATTATGTGCGCGATTACGAGGATTTCCTGCGGCTCAGGAACACGCAATGAGCCGTGTTGATGAGTGCAAATTGGTCGACCTTGACAGGATCGAAAGCCCCAGTGGCAACTTGTCGCCGCTATATGGCGGAGTCCACATACCGTTCGCAATCAAGCGGGTCTACTACCTGTACGACGTCCCCGGCGGCGCCGAGCGTGGCGGCCACGCGCATCGAGAGCTTCAACAATTGATCGTCGCAGCCTCGGGTTCTTTTGCGGTCACCCTCGACGACGGGCAGAACCAGCGAACGGTGTCGCTCGACCGTTCGTACTACGGGCTCTATCTGCCCAGCATGATCTGGAGAGAGATCACCGGTTTCTGCACGGGAGCCATCTGCCTGGTGTTCGCCTCGCTGCCCTACGACGAAGGCGACTACATCCGCGACTATCAGGACTTTTTAGCGACGGTACGCAGCCCGATCGCAGGGGACGGTGTCGGTTGAGCGGACTACCGTTGCGGCCCGACTCGTCAAAGCGAGGAAGTCCCATGTCTGATTCTCCTGCTGCAGTGCCGTTTCTCGATGTTCGCGCGGCCACGCGGGAGCTCGAAGTGCCTCTGCGGGAAGCGATCGAGCGGGTCGTGCGCGGCGGGTGGTACGTGCTCGGCGAAGAAACAACAGCGTTCGAACGAGAATTCGCCGAGTTCACCGGCGCCCAACATGCGATTGGCGTGGGTAATGGACTGGACGCTATTGCCCTTGCGTTACAGGCACTCGGAATTGGCCCCGGCGACGAAGTCATCGTGCCAGCACACACTTTCATCGCAACCTGGATCGCGGTGGCGCGCACTGGTGCGCGCCCCGTGGGCGTAGAGCCCATCGTTGGTCAGTGGAACCTGGATCCCGGTCGGTTGGCGGACGCAATTACTCCGCGCACCCGCGCCGTCGTTCCCGTCCACCTCTTCGGCCAGCCGGCAGAGCTCGAAGAGATACTGACCGTGGCAAAGGAACACGGGCTGGCAGTAGTAGAGGATGCCGCGCAGGCACATGGGGCACGCTATGGTGGCCAGCGCATTGGCGCTCACAGCGATGCCGTGGCCTGGAGTTTTTATCCTGGGAAAAACCTTGGGGCTCTTGGTGACGGGGGTGCCGTGACCACGGACGATGCAGCACTTGCTGCTCGTGTGCGGTCACTTGGCAACTATGGCAGCAGCAAGAAGTACGTACATGACCTCATTGGCGCGAACTCGCGACTCGACGAGATTCAGTCAGCGGTCTTACGAATCAAGCTGCAGCATCTCGACACTTGGAATTCTCGCCGTCAAGCGATCGCAAAGCGTTACACCGACGAACTTGTTGCCGTCGACGGACTCAAGTTGCCGGTAGTCTCGCCCGACCGGGAACACGTGTGGCATCTGTACGTCGTTGACCATGAGTCGCGCGATGAATTGCAAAAGCACCTTGCTACTAAACGGATCCAGACTTTGGTGCATTACCCGATCCCGCCACATAGGTCAGGTGCGTTTGAACCTCTGGGACTCGTCGAGGGCACATTTCCTATTACAGAACAGGCGGCCCGGACCCACCTTAGCCTGCCCATTGGTCCTCACCTTTCGGACGAAGATGTCACCCGCGTGATTGATGCCTGTCGGTCGTTTACGTCGTAACAAAAGAAGGTCCACGATTTCAAGCAGACACTGACGCGTCGCGTACGCGCTTCCATCGAGTCTCAAATTTTGTCAGCAAGTCTCAGCGAGTTCGTATCGTGAAGGAAATGGGCAGCCTCGACTGGTTTCGTCTGGCTGAGACGTTCTTGTATGTCGATGGTCTCATCTCCGTTACGGTAGCCGATCTTTGATCGGCTTTGGCCATCGATCATTTTCTGGTCGCAGAGGAAATACTCCCAGGACTCCGAGACGGATGCGTTCAACCATCTGTCGCCAAAGGAGGCCCCTTTGTCGTCAACGGCTCGGCAGACAACCGACAGATAGCCAGCGCTTGAGTCTTTGACCCAACGAACCGTGTCTTGAGGCGGGTATCTGTGGTAAAGGCAATCGATCGGGGCAAGCTGGAAGTAGCGCAGCATGTAATCCAACATCGGAATGGTGAGGTACCAGAATGTATTCGATTCCGATTGAAATCTGCCGCTGTTATTGAACTCCATGGCAAAACCATCATGATCGACCACGTTGGTGGATACGATAATCAAGCCGTTTTTTTTGAGAAGCGGCCGTACACCGGCGAGGACGTGAAAAGGTGAGAAGACGTGGTACAGCACACCGGACAAATTTATCAGATCGAAGCCCGGCCACTGGCGACTTGCAATCTTGTTTGACAGTTCGTAAAGATGGCCAATTTGCTTGAATGAAAAATCGACGTCGTAATAGTGCATCAATGCGCGCATCTTGAGATAACAGTGAAGCATGAAATCCGTCGCCAGAACACGGCTTGCGCCTTGGCGGCACATCAAGACCGGGATCAACCCCTCCATGCTGCCAATGTCTAAACAATCGGCTCCATTGAGATCGCAATTGCGCAGTAGCATTCGAGGAAGTAGCGGCGTTGTCTGCGGATACTGCCCCTTGGTGATGACATCCGGTATCAACTCAGCGTCGTAGTACCAGAAGCTGTTGTAAAGCTTCGATCTCAATATCGCCTTGCGGGATTTTGGGTATCTGCGGACCGTTGCCCATTGGGCATAGGCTAGAGAGAGACCCTTTTCAAGAGCAAAATTTGTGATCTGCATGGCGCCTCTCCTTTTGGAGTCTAAGCGGGGTCGGCCCGACCGGTCCTGCTGCCTCCGGACTGCTGGGCCGCTCTACTTTTTTGTCAGGAATTTCCGTCGGGCTCTAGCGACGTATCGTCATCGGCTTCGTGTATGTCCGCGTAGCCGGTGATCACGGCGGGGTTGCCCATGACGATCGCCGAAGGCGGTACGTCGCGCGTTACTACAGCTCCTGCACCGATCATCGCCCGCGCTCCGACGGATACACCACAGAGAATCGTTGCGTTGGCTCCTATCGATGCGCCTCGCTGGACAAGTGTTCGCATATACTCTGGAGGGCGCTTCCTGCTGCGCGGAAACAGATCGTTGGTAAATGTCGCATTCGGTCCCACGAACACGTCGTCTTCCAGCGTGACCCCATCCCACAACTGCACGCCGCATTTGACTGTTACCCGATCACCAACAACCGCGCCCCCCTCAATGAAGGTGTGATCACAAATATTGCAATCGGAACCGATTCGCGCTCCCGCGAGCACATGCGAAAAGGCCCAAATGCGCGTTCCCGGTCCGACGTCGTTTGTCTCTACACGGCTGTCCGGATGCGCAAAAAACGGCTCAGTCGACATGCTAACCCCTGCTGCTCTTCTTTGATCCAATCGTGGCCGTCGATGCCCGGCACTTCGCGGCGGACACGATTCGGCGTGAGTGAACGGCACCGTACCAATCGGGCCGAAAACGGGCAAAGAACACCGAACGCGCGGCGAACAAAGCGGTTCAGTCCGCCCTCTGCGGCTGGCGGTGCTCACAGGCGATCGCGTAGTTGCCGGGCACGTGCGAACTGACGATAAGGTGCGACCGCCAAGGTTTTCATGCGCGACCACCGATCCGGCCCATAGATCAGGACTTCCAAGCCTCGTAGCAGCCATATGGGCAGCCACCAAATTGCCGCCGTGACCCGGATAAGTGTAGGGGATGCGGGATCTACGATCATCCAAGTCAGAAGGTGCAGTCGATCGAGCCACCAGGGTCGCGAGACGAAGTCATCTGCCGTAAAAGCTGTGTGATGACGGACCGACATTTCCTGTGGGACAAAGCAGGCCGCCGACCTGAGCAATAAACGCAACCAGAGGTCCATGTCGGCGAGATGGGCAATGTCCTGGCGAAGACCCCCTATATCCATAGCCAGCTGTCGTCGAAACATCACGGAGGTTGGTTCACCTATCCAATTGGTGCCCAGACCTTGCACCACCATCTGCATGACTAAGGAGGGGCCATGGTTGTATTGTTCAAGCTTTCTAAAGCGAGTATGCAGAGTGCCGCATCGCTTTAGCCACAACTGGTCGTCAGTGAGCACACGCCGGGGGGCAAAAGCCAGTCCGACGGCGGGGTTGTCAAAACTTCGAACCAGTGTTTGCAGGGCGCCGGGGAGCAGCCAGTCGTCGCCGTGTACGAACTGAATGTAGCTACCACGCGCGAGTTCAATGCATTTGTTGTGGTTTTGGTTGGCCCCAAGACGAGACTTGTTGCGTATTAATCGGTCTCCTGCCCTCAGCATGGTTCTCGCAATAGGCACGCTATCGTCCGACGAACCGTCGTCAACGACGAGGATCTCGAAGTCGCCGTCCTGATCGAGGACGCTACGCAGGCACCGCTCGATCGTCGCGCCGTTGTTGTACATCGGTACGCACACCGATATGAGGGGGGCCGTTGGACCTTCGACGTCGGAATTCGCGGTTGCCAAGCGCTATGCACCACCTTCCGTCAGCGACCCGTGTGTCATTCGATCGCGGAACTGTCTCGCTTGGGTGAACTCGCGAACGGGCGCCGCTAGTATGGTCCTGAGGCGCGGCCAACGCTGAGGCCCAAACATCGCAACCCTCAAAAGCTGCCCCATCCAGGCAAGTAACCACCACGGCATCGCAGCAGCGCGGACCAGACGGGTAGACGCCGGATCCATGATCATCCAGGTCAGGATGCGCAGCTGGTCGAGCCAGTGGCGGTGGGCCTTGGTGATATTGGCCGACTCCGTGGTCGCGGTGTGATGCCGCACCGAAAGCTCCTGCGGCACAAAGCAAACCGCGCCTCGGAGCATGAGGCGCAACCAGAAATCCAAGTCGACGGTCTGATAGACGTCGTCACGTAGGCCACCGGCGTCTAGTGCCAGCCGGCGCCGGAACATCACGCAACTTGGTTCGCCGATCAGATTGGCGCTCGCTCCCCACAAGGCCACCAACTGCAGCACCAGTGACGACCCGCGGTTGTGTTCTCGCAGCTTCGCGAAATAGACGTGCAGCTTGCTCGGTGCACGTCGTCGCTCGCTCCAGGGAAGGTCGTCGGTCTGCACCCGCCGGGGCGCGAACGTGAGTCCGACGCCGGGATCGTCAAACCGGCGGGCCAGGGTCTGCAGGGCTCCGGGAAGTAACCAGTCGTCGCCGTGCAGGAATTGAATGTATTCGCCGCGGGCGAGTTCCAGGCACTTGTTGTGGTTTCCGTTCAGGCCAAGGCGAGACTCGTTGCGTACCAGGCGGTCTCCCTCGCGGAGCAGCGATGCGGCAATGCTCGCGCCGTCATCCGACGACTGGTCGTCAACGATGAGGATCTCGAAGTCGACGCCATCCTGATCCAGGACGCTCCGCAGGCAGCGCTCGATGGTGGCACTGTTGTTGTACATCGGTACGCAAACCGAGACCAGCGGGTTCGCCGGTACATGCTCGGCGTGCGTCACGCGTTGGCCTCGGCGGCCAACCGGTAGCCGCGCACAGCGACCGGGATGGACACCGCGAGCAGCACGACGGCCCAGGTGACGGTTATCGCCATGGGTTGCGCCAACGGGCCGCCGTGGGCCAGCGACCGCATCGCCTCGATGGGCGGCGAAATCGGTTGCATGCGGATCAAAACTCGAACCCACTCGGGGAACTGTGCCATTGGGGTGGCACCCGGATTGACGAACGCCATCGAAAAGGTAAGGCCCACCAGCCAATTCATCGCGGCGCGGCCCTTGTCGCGGATTGCCAGCGTCATCACCAGTGCGGTGAATCCGGTCACCACGATCGACGGAATCAGAATGTACAGCACTATCGTGGGCCAGCCATGGATGAAGCGCAGACCCATCGCCACGCCAATTGCGGTGATCAGGGTCGTGCCGAACAGGGCGCGCACGAACTCGGCGGTCAAACACCCGGTGAGCGCGCTCGCCCGGTGTATCGGCAAGGTCCACATTCGACTGAGCAGGCGCGACTGGCGGTCCATCATGATGCCGACAGAACCGCCAAGGGCGCCGAACAGCGCGGATATCACCGCGCACATCGGCACAATGCCGTAAACACTGTCGATGCCGGTGGCCTTACGCACCTGCTCGCCCAGCACGACTTGGTAGCAGAACAACAGGAAGACCGGCAGCAGCAGCGATCCCATGAGCACCGCTTGATCACGTCGCCAACGGATGAGCAGACGGCTGGCCTGCACCCAGCTCTCGGTCAGCAGGGATGCTCGCGTCTCAAGCCGATGGGTCACTAGCCGCGCCTCTGCATCCGCAAGGAGATCGCACCGAAGACCACCACCATGCCCAGAGCCCAGGCCAGGGTGGTGGCCAGGTTGGTCAGCAGCAGATGGCCGGTGGCCAAGCCGCGCAGCGTTTCAGCGAACTGCGAGAAAGGCTGGTTGCGGACGTACGGGCGCAACCAGCCGGGAAAGGTCTTCTCGGGGGCGATTCCGGTGGAGAGCATGAATAGCAGGAGCTGAGGCACAAAGAGAAGGTGGGTAGCCCCTTGGACGGTTTTTGCGCTCGATCCCAGGGCGTCGGAGCCGAGCGTTACCGCCAGGCACAGCAGCAGTGCGACAGCCACGAAAGCGATGGCATTGCCCGTGCCGCCGGTCATCCGAAAACCGAAGGCAAAGCCGGCAACCATCGCCACTATCAGCGAGAGCACACCCCGCAGCAGGGTGGCCGCCGTCCGGGCCGTAACGGTGGCCGCCGCCGGGACCGGAAGCGTCCGTATCCGCTCGCCGAACCCGAAAATGTGGTCGCGGACCGCGCGGTCTGCAGTCAGCATCCCGACGAAGGTCATCGACTGGACCACTACGGCCGGCAGCAGATACTGCGAATAACTGACGGGGCCGGTGTCGATCAGCCCATGCAGCGCGACGCTGAAGCCCGCCAGATACACGGCTGGTGCGAAGACCTCGAAAACCATCTCGCCATCGCGTGCCGCGGACACCAGCGAACGTTCGGTGAGGGCGGTCAGGGCGCTCATGACCGGGCGGCGGTCCGTTCGGTGATGTGCAGGAAGGCTTCGTCGAGTGATGGCTTGCGCAGCGAGATGTCGGCAAGTTCCAGCCCCAGCGCATCGACTCGGCGGAACACCTCGACGAGCGTCGCCACCCCGTCCGGTGCGAACACCGACACCGAACCCGCATCGCTGTCGATATCGACCCCCTCGAGGCCGGTCAGCGCCGCCGCGACCCGGGTCAGCTCCGCAGGGTTCACCGGCGTCACCTGGCAGTAGCTGGTCCCCACCGCGCGCTTGAGTTCCTCGGAGGTGCCGCTGGCGATCACCCGTCCGTGATCGATGACGACGATCGAGTCGCTGAGCACGTCGGCCTCTTCCAGGTACTGCGTGGTCAGCAGCGCGGTGATGCCCTGCAGGGTCAGCGAACTCACCAGGGCCCACACGTCGCGTCGGCTGCGCGGGTCCAGCCCGGTGGTCGGCTCGTCGAGAAAGAGCACTTGCGGCGGTACCACCAGGGCGCTGGCCAAATCCACGCGCCGGAACATGCCTCCGGAGTAAGTCGACAGCCGACGGTCGGCCGCATCGACGAGGTCGAACTGTTGGAGCAGTTCATCGGCGCGGGCCTTCGCCCGCTTGCGATTCAGGCCGCGCAGCCTGCCGAACAACACCAGGTTCTCCCGGCCGGTCAGCATGGGGTCCATCCCGGTGAACTGCCCGGCCATCCCGATGCTGGCACGAACCTTCGCGGGTTGGTGGACGACGTCGTATCCGGCGACGCTGGCGCGGCCCGAGCTGGGGCGGATCAGCGTGGAGAGGATGTTGATGGTAGTGGTCTTGCCGGCGCCGTTATGGCCGAGCACCCCGCACACCGTCCCGGCCGGGACTGAGAAGTCGATGCCGTTCAGCGCGACCGTGTCTCGCCCGAATGTCTTTGTGAGGCCTTCGACCTCGATCGCCAGAGCGCTCACGATAGGAGTATTTCACGGTGCGAAGGGGTGTGCGGACGGTATAGGCAGATAGCAGTAGGGGAGATGGCGCAGGCCTTTCCGTCGGGCAAAATCATTGCCGTGCAACCTTTCTCGCCGCGCCTTTCGCCGAGGGCGTTGACGGCCTCGCTATGCGGGCGATGAACCGACCAAGACCACCTAGACGGTGGGCCTGGCGATCGGGATCTCGGCTGTGGGGGCGTCCATGTCGACGTCTTCGTGGTGGAGCAAGGTGCGCACCGACTGGCGCGTTCCCACGGAGCGAAGCAGCAGACTGGCCGGCCGCGGCCGAACCAACTGCGGCCACCAGAACCAGCGTCCGAGCAGCGCGGCGATGGTCGGCGTCATGAACGAACGCACGATCAAGGTGTCGAACATCAGGCCCAGGCCGATCGTCGTACCGACCTGACCGATGATGCGCAAATCGCTGACCACCATGGACGCCATGGTGAACGCGAACACCAGCCCGGCGTTCGTCACCACCTTGCCGGTGCCGCCCATCGCGCGAATGATGCCCGTATTGATGCCGCCGGCGAGTTCCTCTTTCATACGGGACACCAACAGCAGGTTGTAGTCGGACCCGACCGCCAGCAACACGATCACCGACATCGGCAGCACCATCCAGTACAACTTGATGCCAAAGATGTATTGCCAGATCAGCACCGAGAGCCCGAACGATGCGCCCAACGACAGCGTCACCGTGCCCACGATGACCAGGGCGGCCACAAAACTTCGGGTCAGGATGAGCATGATGATGAAAATCAGGCACAGAGCACCGATGCCCGCGATGAACAGGTCGTAGGTGGAGCCGTCCCGGAAGTCCTTGAACGTCGACGCGGTACCCGCGATGTAGATCTTGGCGTTTTCCATCGGCGTGTTCTTGAGCGCCTCCTCGGCAGCCAGCCGGATCTTGTCGATGCGGTTGACGCTTTCCGACGTCGCGGGGTCGCCCCGGTGCGAAATGATGAAGCGAGCGGCCTTTCCGTCTGGCGACAAGAATTGGGCCATCGCTTTCTTGAAGTCCGTATTGTCGAAGATTTCGGGCGGCAGGTAGAACGAGTCGTCGTTCTTGGAATCGTCGAACGCCTGCCCCATGGCGGTGGCGTCCTTGTCGTTGTTGGACATCTGGCCGAGGATGCCGGACATGGTGCTGTGGTTCGTCAGCATCATGTTCCGCATGTCCTCGGACATCGCGATCATCGGCGGGTACTGCTCGAGCAGCTGAGGCATCAGCTTGTCCATATTGTCGAGATCTTGGAGCAGACCCACCATCTTGTCGCTTAGCGTGTCGACGCCGTCGAGCGTTTCGAAGATGTTCCTTAACGACCAGCAGATCGGGATGTCGTAGCAGTGCTTTTCCCAGTAGAAGTAGCTACGCAGCGGCCGAAAGAAATCCTCGAAATCTGACATCTTGTCGCGAAGTTCCCAAAGAACCGCGGCCATTTCATGGGTCTTCTGGATCGAATCGTGCGTGATGTCGTTGAGGCGCTTCTGCAGTTCGTAGATGCGCTTCATGATCTCGATCTGCTTGGCCATCATGTCGGCCTGGACAAGCATGTCGTCCATGCGTGCCCTCATGTATTTGAGGTCTTGACCCATTATCGACTGTTGCATGCTCAGCAGGAACGGAATCGAGGTGTGCTGGATCGGTGTTCCCTCGGGCCGCGTAATGCCCTGCACACGCGAGATCCCGTGAACTGCGAAGATTGCCTTGGCCAGTCGATGCAGGACCAAGAAATCCGCCGAGTTCCGCATGTCGTGATCGGATTCGATCATCAGGATCTCGGGCATCATCCGCGACTGGTTGAAGTGACGATCCGCGGCCGCGTAACCGACATTGGCGGGAACGTTGTCGGGCATGTAGAGCCGGTTGTTGTAACTCGTCTGGTAGCCGGGCAACGTCACCAGGCCGACCAGGGCGACCGCGATGGTCGCGCACAGAATGGGCGCGGGCCAACGGACGATCGCCGTGCCGATCCGCCGCCACCGACCGAACCCGATCGCGCGCCTCGGATCGAACAACCCGAAGCCACTGCCGACGGTGAGCACCGCCGGAACCAACGTCAGGGCGATCAGCACCGAGATAAGCATGCCCACGGAGCACGGCATGCCCATGGTCTGGAAGATGGGCATGCGGGTGAAGCTCAGGCACAACATCGCTCCGGCGATGGTCAGACCGGAACCCAAGACGACGGGGGCGACGCTGCGATAGGTGGTGAAGTACGCCGTTTGCCGGTCTTCGCCCGCCTGGCGCGCCTCCTGATAGCGGCCGAAGAAGAAGATCGCATAGTCCGTGCCGGCGGCCATTGCCAGCGCCACCAGCAGGTTGACGGCAAATGTGGAGAGCGCCATCCAATTGTTATTGGCGATGAAGGCGATGACACCGCGAGCGGCGAACACCTCGATCCCGACGGTGATCAACAACAGCACGACCGTCGTGATGGAGCGGTACACCATGAGCAGCACCACGAAGATGATCAAGGCGCCGATCATGGTCATTTTCAGAATGGATCGGTCGCCGGCGAGTTGCATATCGGAGAACAGCGCCGACGGGCCCGTGACGTAGGCCTTGACCCCCGGGGGCGGGGGTGTTCGCGCGATGACGTCGCGCACGGAGGCCACGGATTCCTGGCCCAGGGTGGTGCCTTGGTTGCCCGCCAGATTCAACTGCACATAGACGGCCTTGCCGTCGGGGCTCTGGGCGCCCGCGGCGGTGAGTCGATCGCCCCACAGATCCTGCACATGCTCGATATGCTTTGTGTCGCTTTTTAATTCGCTGACCAGCTTGTCGTAGTAGGCGTGTGCCTCGTCGCCAAGCGGCTGCTGACCCTCCAGGACCAGCATCGCGAAGCTGTCCGAGTCGGACTCCTTGAAGTCGCGGCCCATGCGTTGCATGGCCTGCACCGCCGGTGCGTCTTGAGGGGCCAGCGGCACCGAATGCTGTTGGCCCACAACCTCGAGCCGCGGCACCCCGAACGTCACCAGCAGCGTTAGGGCCACCCAGGCGATGATGATAAACACCGCGAGGTGACGGATGGACCGGGCAAAGCGCGACGGCCGGGTGTGATGCGTGGTCATAAAGCCCTCGACAGGCCGACGACGCTATTGCCCTGTGTCACAGTGGTCCCCACGGTTGCTGTTTCCATCCTGAAGTGGAAGCCACCACTATTACGGCTGCTTCAGGAGCAGTGAACGAACCAGGGGACGCGGGCCGGTGGGCCGCAGCATGGTGCTGGCCGGGCGGGGGCGCACCAGCTGTGGCCACCAGAACCAGCGGCCGAGCAGTGCGGCGACGGACGGCGTCATGAATGCCCGCACGATCAGCGTGTCGAATATCAAGCCGATGCCGATCGTCGTGCCCACCTGGCCGATGCTGCGCAGGTCGCTCACCGCCATGGAGGCCATGGTGAAGGCGAACACCAAGCCGGCGTTCGTCACGACCTTTCCGGTACCGGCCATGGCGCGGATGATGCCCGTGTGGATCCCGGCAGCCAGTTCCTCCTTCATTCGGGAGACCAATAGCAAGTTGTAGTCAGAACCCACCGCCAACAGCACGATCACGGAGGTGGACAGCACGCTCCAGTGCAGTTGCATGTGCAGCAGGTACTGCCAGACCAGCACGGACAACCCGAAGGACGCACCGAGCGAGAGCAGAACCGTGCCGACGATCACCATTGCGCCGACGAAGCTTCGCGTCATTATCAGCATGATGATGAAAATGAGGCAGATCGCGGATACACCGGCGATCAAGAGGTCGAACATGGATCCGTCCACCAGATCTTTGGTAATCGCCGCGGTACCGGTCAAATAGATCTTGGCGTTTTCCAGGGGAGTGCCCTTGAGCGATTCCTCGGCCGCCGTCTTGATCTGTTCGACCCGATTGAGGCCATCGGGCGTCGACGGGTCGCCCCGCTGGGAGATCAGCAGACGGACGTCCTTGCCGTCCGGCGACATGAACACCTTCTCGATCCGCTTGAACGAGTCGGATCCGTTGATGATGCCCGGCGGCAGGTAGAAGGAATCATCGTTCTTGGAGGCATCGAACGCCTGCCCCATGGCACTGGGATCCTTTGCGCTCGAATCCATTTGGCCCATCACGCCGGACATGGTGCTGTGCATGGTCAGCATCATGTTGCGCATGCCCGACATGGTTTCGATCATGGGCGGGATCTGCATGACCAGCTGCGGCAACAGCGCATCCAGCTCATCCAGGTTCTTCACCAGGTCGCCCAACTTGTCGCTGATCTCGTCAACGCCGTCGATCGCATCGAAGATGGATCGCAGCGAGAAGCAGATCGGAATGTCGTAGCAGTGCTTTTCCCAGTAGAAGTAGCTGCGGAGCGGGCGCCAGAAATCCTCGAAGTCCGAAACGCGATCGCGCAACTCGTCCGTGATCTCCTGCATTTCATGCGTCGTCTTGACCATGTGGTGCGTTGTGGCGACGAGTTCTTTCATCAGGTCCAGCATGTGCTGCATGATGCCGATCATCTTCCCCAGCTCATTGGCCTGGGTGAGCATGTCGTTCATGCGATCTTTTTGGAAAGCCATGTTCTGCATCTGACTCGCCTGGCCCATGCTGATGATCCAGGGAATCGTGGTGTGCTGCAGGGGAACTCCCTCGGGACGGGTCACGGTCTGCACCGTCGCAATCCCGGGGACCGCCAGCACGCCCTTGGCGAGTTTGTTGATGACCAGCATGTCCGTCGGGTTACGCAAATCATGATCGGTCTCGATCAAAAGAATTTCGGGCATCGACATGCGCTGGCCTGGAAAGTGCCGGGCCGCGGCCGCATATCCCACGTTGGCGGGAATGCGGTCCGGAATGAATTTCTGGTCGTCGTAGCTCGGCTTGTAATTCGGCAGCGTCAACAGCCCGATCAGTGAGACGGCCAACGAGGCGATGAGGATGGGTGCCGGCCACCGGACGATAGCCGTACCGATCCGTCGCCACCTGCGGGTCGAGAGTGCACGGCGTGGGTCGAACAGACCGAACCGGGCCCCGGCGGCCAGAAGGGCCGGGCCAAGCGTTATCGCGACCAGGACCGCGATGGAGATACCGACGGCACAGGGGATACCCAGCGGCTGGAAATAGGGCAGCCGGGTGAAGCTCAGGCATAGCACCGCGCCGGCGATGGTCAAACCGGAAGCCAGAACAACCTTGGCGACACCGTTGAACGTGGTGTAAAACGCCTCTTCTCGGCTTTCGCCCGCATTCCGCGCCTCTTGATATCGGCCGACGAAGAAAATGCCGTAGTCGGTACCCGTCGCAATGACCGCGGCGACCAGGAGGTTGACGGCAAAGGTGGTAAGGCCGACCAGCCCGAGATGGCCGAGCAGCGCGACCATTCCGCGGGCGATCTGCAATTCAAGGCCGACGATCAGCAACAAAAGAACGACCGTGACAATCGACCGGTACACGAGCAGCAACGTCAGGAAAATCACGCCGAGGCTGACCAGCGTAACCAGCATGATGCTCTGCTGACCGGCGATATTCATGTCCGCGATGATGGGTGCGGGTCCGGTCACGTAGACCTTTAATCCCGGTGGGGGCGAAGCCTCCTGCACGATCTTTCGAACGGCCTTTACCGACTCGTCACCCGCGGCCGCGCCCTGGTTACCATTCAGGTTCACCTGGACGTATGCGGCCTTACCGTCCTGGCTCTGCGCGGCGCCGCGGGTAAGCGGATCGCCCCAGAAATTCTGGACGTGCTGCACATGCGCGTGATCGGACTCTAAGAGCTTGACCAAGCGGTCGTAATACTTGTGCGCGTCGTCGCCGAGTTGCTGCTGGCCCTCCAGCAGGATCATCGCCAGGGCGCCGGAGTTGGTCTCATGGAAGTCTTGGCCAAGCCGCTCCATGGCCTTGAAGGACGGTGCACCCAACGGGCTCAGCGAGACCGCATTCTCCGCCTCGACCTTGTCCAGCGAAGGGACGCTGATGCTGAGCAGGACAGCGATCGCCAGCCAGCCCAAGATAATGGGGACCGACAGGCGATGGATGATCCGCGCAATACGTGGTCGCGCGGCCGGCCGGGTTTCCAGATAGTGCTGGGTACTCATGTGGCCGTCAGGACGCAGTAAGTGAATGCATTCAATTCGTGCGAGATCCTCTCGGCTTTGACGACGCCGTCGACCACGATGCGGCACCCGAGGCTATCGCTATTGCCCTGCGCGACCACATTTCCCACGATCGACGGCAGCGTCGTCGAGATGTCGAACGCCCACGGCAGCTCGATACCGTTGATGTGGTTCGGCTCGCCATTGGCGTCAAAGTAACTGATGTCGGCCATCGTTCCAGCAGGCCCGAAGACCTCGTACTTCACGTGCTTGGGGTTGAACGGCTTGGTGTCTTGCTGCCTGGATTCGGCGTAGGTCGGCCGCTTCTCGGAGCCGAAGACGCCGTGCAACCGAGACACCGTCATACCGCCGGCGACGACGACGGCCACGATCACCAGCGGGATCCACAGCCGACCGAGGAAGCCGAAGATGCCAGGTCCCCTCTTCGGACGAGGAGCCTGCGGGCGGCTTTGCTGTGCCGGGGCAGTTGAAGATCGACGACCAAAGCCTAGGAACCGACGTTGGCTAATCTCTCGTCCTTCCGCGATGGTGTCGTCAGGCCAGGCCCGGACGTCCGATTCGACCATTGCACCCCCTTCAGCAGCCGTGTCCATGCCCGCGCCGTTACCAACGTTCGCACATGCAACTACACACTGGTCGCGACACGCCAGACTGCAGCGCTGCGGATGTGGTGCGCGTGGCCGGCCAGTCGTGCCTCGGACACCTCATGCAAGCCCCGCCCCGGGGAGCGCGACCAGATCTTGATGAGTAAACCACGCCAGTCGCTTCCGTATCAGTGCTTTGACAACGCGATACGGGATCGTAATGCCGACCATGCGTAACCGGCATTTGCTGAGCGACGAATGTTCTTCGGTTGTTCTTCGTTACTTCTCTACTTCGGCACGGCCGCCCACCTACCTAAGCACAGCGGATGGACGGTGTCACCGGGAGGGCGACCCCCAGGTCTCTTGCCAGGACCTTGCCAGGTTTCGCGTCTGGGTGAATTTCCCGCCCCCTACGACTTCGGCTAAGCTCAAGGGCGCTAAGCACAATAACTTCATCGGCCTGAAGGACGTGCCTGCCCCAATAGCGGATATCTCGCAGCCAACGCCATTGACGCAGGTCACTGCACGGAATTCTCGGGGCATCGGGGCCCCGCGCACACCATCACTGGACGGCGTCAACGCCTTCTGGGTCACCAGTAACTTTGTCCAAATCTCGGACGAGCGATCTAGGGCTCAACTATGGTTTGGACCTGTTCCACTCATGTCGACTACGCATCCTGGAGAATTGTGAGCATCAATCCCTTCGACGACGACAACGGCAGCTTTTTCGTCCTGGTGAACGACGAGGAGCAACACAGCTTGTGGCCTGCCTTCGCCGATGTTCCAGCTGGCTGGCGAGTGGTCCACGGGGAAGCCGACCGAGCTGCGTGCTTGGAGTACATCGAGCAGCATTGGCCCGACATTCGGCCAAAGAGCCTGCGCGACAAGCTCGCAACGGGTCGGGGTTTTGACCAGTAACGAGTCGGGGTACGGGGCGGGTGGCGAAGACTTGGGGGCGTCGATGGAGAGGGAAGCTCGGGCACTTCCGTTAACGCGGGGGCAGCTCGACATCTGGCTGTCCCAGGAAGCCGGCTTCGCCGGCACGCAGTGGCAGCTCGGTCTCCTGGTCAAAATCGACGGCATCGTCCATCGTGACTCCCTCGAACAGGCAATCACGCAGGCGGTCTCCGAGGCCGAGCCGGGCAGGGTCTCGGTTTTCGAGGTCGATGGCCAAGTCGTGCAGAAGCCGATCGAGTACCCGCACATCGAGCTGGAGTTCGACGACCTGAGGGGCGCGTCGGACCCGGTGCAGGAAGCCCGCGAGCGAGCCTCCTCCATTCAGCGCACGCCGATGGCGTTGAACGGCCAGCTGTTCAAATTCGTGCTATTTCAAACAGGGCACGAGGAATTCTATTTGTTCGGTTGCTGCCACCACATAGCCATCGACGGCTTGGGAATGGCGCTTGTTTGTCGGCGGGTGGCGACCATTTACTCCGCAATGGTGGCCGGAAAGCCGATCCCCGACGCCTACTTCGGTTCGGTGCAGGACTTGGTCGACCTCGAGTCGGCCTACGAAGCCTCCGACGATTACGTCGAAGACAAGGCCTATTGGAGCGAGCACCTGCCGCCGGAGAGCGGACCGGTTGATCGCCTGCCGTCCGCCGCGGGGGAGCAGGACCACTATTCGCCATCCGCGTCGGTGCAGTTGGACCCCTCGGTCGCCAACCGGATCAAAGAGCTGTCCAAAAAGCTTGCCATTCGCCGGTTTTCGGTCACCACCGCCGCGTGCGCACTGCTGGTGCGCGCGTGGTCCGGTAGCGGCTCGGAGGTGGCGCTCGACTTCCCGGTCAGCCGGCGGGTGAGCCCGGAGTCGAAAACCCTTCCAGCGATGCTCGCCGGCGTGGTGCCGCTGGTGCTCACGACGGAGCCGCAGTCGACCGTCGCCGATTTCTGCAAACACGTCGACACCCGAATCCGCGAGCTCCTGCGCCATCAGCGCTTCCCGGCGCACACCCTCGAGGGCGACGGGCTGCGGCAAGCGCCGAACCGGGTCGGCATCAATTTCCTGCCGATGAGGCTGACTCTGGACCTGGCCGGCTCTCCGGCGACGGCGACATACACGAACCACGGCCCGGTTGGGCACTTCGGTCTGTTCTTCCTGGGCGCCGGTGACCAGATGTTCCTCAGCACCGCAGGCCCGGGCCAACCGTTCGCGAGCTTCGGCGTGGCCGACCTGGCCGGCCGGCTGCAGCGGATCCTCGACGAGATGATGGCCGACCCGGAACGGCCGCTGTCGTCGATCGACCTCTTGGCCCCCGACGAGCCCGCCCGCCTGGACGAGTGGAGCAACCGGCCGGCACTGCACGAGCCCGTGCCCGCGCCGGTGTCGATCCCCAAGGCGTTCGCCGAGCACGTGCAAAGCACGCCCGAGGCGGTCGCGGTGACGTTCGGCGCCCACTCCTTGACCTACGCGGAACTCGATGAGGCGTCCAACCGGTTGGGCCATCTGCTCGCCGATCGCGGAGTCGGGCCCGGCGACTGCGTGGCGGTGCTGTTCCCCCGCTGCGCCGACGCCATCGTCTCGATGCTGGCGGTGCTCAAGACCGGGGCGGCCTACGTGCCGATCGACCCGGCGCACGCGTCATCGCGGATGGATTTCGTCCTCGAAGACGCGGCACCCAGTGCGGTGATCACCACAGCGGAGCTCCGCTCGCGGCTGGATGACCACGACGTCCTGGTCATCGATGTGCACGACCCCGCCATCGACAACCAGCCCAGCACGGCCCTGCCGCTGCCGGCACCCGAGAACGTCGCCTACATCATCTACACCTCAGGAACCACCGGCACCCCGAAAGGCGTTGCCATTCCCCATCTCAACGTGACGTGGCTGATCGAGTCGCTCGACGCCGGGTTGCCCAAGGGGAACGTGTGGACGCAATGCCACTCCTCGGCCTTCGACTTCTCGGTGTGGGAGATCTTCGGTGCCCTGCTGCGCGGCAGGCGGCTGCTGGTGGTGCCCGAATCGGTGGCGTCGTCTCCGGCGGATCTGCACGACCTGCTGGTCGCGGAGAAAGTCAGCGTGCTGACCCAAACCCCGTCGGCGGTGGCGATGCTGCCGGCCGAGGGCCTGGAGGCCACCGCGTTGGTGGTGGCCGGCGAGGCCTGCCCGACCGACGTGGTCGACCGGTGGGCGGCCCCCGGACGGGTGATGCTTGACGCCTACGGCCCGACCGAGACCACGGTCTGCGCGTCGATCAGCACACCGCTGACGCCCGGGTCGCCGGTGGTGCCAATCGGTTCCCCGATAGCCGGCGCGGCGATGTTCGTGCTCGACAAGTGGCTGCAGCCGGTGCCCGCCGGTGTGGTCGGCGAGTTGTACCTGGCGGGGCGCGGCGTGGGGCACGGCTACGTGCGTCGGGCGGGACTGACCGCATCGCGGTTCGTTGCCAACCCTTTTGGCGGTCCGGGTGCACGTATGTACCGCACCGGCGACCTGGTGTGCTGGGGCCCGGACGGGCAGCTGCAGTACCTGGGCCGCGCCGATGAGCAGGTCAAGATCCGCGGCTACCGCATCGAACTCGGTGAGATCCAGGCCGTTTTGGCCGGACTCGACGGAGTGGACCAGGCCGCGGTGATCGCACGCGAGGACCGCCCCGGCGACAAGCGGCTGGTCGGCTACATCACCGGAACCGCCGACCCGGGCGCGCTGCGCGCTGCCCTGGCCGACAAGCTTCCGCCGTACATGGTCCCCACCGCGGTGATGGTGTTGGACACCTTGCCGCTGACCGGCAACGGCAAGCTCGACAAGCGCGCCCTGCCCTCGCCCGAATACGCCGCGAGCGAGTACCGGGCCCCGGCCGACGCGATCGAGGAGATCCTGGCCGACATCTACGCCCAGGTGCTGGGCGTTGAGCGGGTCGGCGTCGACGACTCCTTCTTCGACCTCGGCGGTGACAGCATCCTGTCGATGCAGGTGGTGTCCCGCGCCCGCGCGGCCGGCCTGATCTGCCGCCCGCGAGACATTTTCGTGGAGCAGACGGTCGCTCGCCTGGCGCGAGTGGCCGAGGTGGCGGGCGACGGCGAGTTCGGTGCGGCCGACGAGGGGATCGGGCCCGTGGTGGCCACCCCGATCATGCGGTGGCTGCAGACCATCGACGGCCCGATCGACGAGTTCAACCAGACCATGGTTCTGACGGCCCCCGTCGGCGTGGGCGAAGCGGATGTGGCTGCGGTGCTGCAGGCGTTGCTGGATCGCCATCCCATGTTGCGGCTGCGCGTGCAGGACGACGGCGCCGGCGGCTGGTCCCTGGAGGCGCCGGAGGTCGGCTCGGTACAGGCCGGCGACCGCCTGCGGGTGGTCGACGAGTTGTCCGACTCGGCGCTGATCGAGGCACGCGGACGGCTCAATGTGGCCGACGGCGCGCTGCTGAGCGCGGTATGGGCAAGTGCGACAAACCAATTGGCGTTGGTCATTCACCACCTGGCCGTCGACGGCGTCTCGTGGCGGACGCTGATCGAAGACCTCAACATCGCCTGGGCCCAGCATCACAACGCCCAGCCGGTGGCCTTGCCGGCGCCCGGAACATCTTTTGCCCGGTGGTCTTCGCTGTTGGCCGAGTACGCGCAGAGTCCCGCGGTCACCGCGCAGGCCGACGCGTGGCGACAGGTGGCCGCCACCCCGGCGGCGCTGCCGGCGGTCCAGGCCGGGGACACCTATGCGAGCGCCGGGCAGTTGACGGCCTCACTGGACGTCGACACGACCCGACTGCTGTTGGGAGAGGTGCCCGCGGCGTTTCGCGCTGGGGTGCAAGACATTCTGTTGATCGCGTTCGGGCTGGCCTTCACCGAATTCCTGGGTGAGGCCGCGCCGATCGGTATCGACATCGAAGGACACGGCCGTCACGAAGAGGTGGCGCCCCGCGTGGACCTGTCCCGCACGGTGGGCTGGTTCACCACCAAATACCCTGCGGCGCTGCGAATTAACGGTTCGCTGAAGTGGTCGCAAGTGGTGGCGGGGGAGGCCGCGCTGGGTGCGGTGATCAAGGACGCCAAGGAGCAACTGCGCGCCCTGCCCGACGGCCTGACCTACGGGCTGTTGCGTTACCTGAACACCGACGTCGACCTGGGCGCAGACCCGGTGATCGGGTTCAACTACCTGGGTCGGTTGGCCGCCGGGGCCGATCTCTCCGACGATTTGTGGCGCGTGAGCGAGGACAGCCTGGCGTCGGCGGCCGTGGCCACCGCGGTGGCAATGCCCTTGGCGCACACCGTGGAACTCAACGCCGGCACCATGGACACCGAGGCCGGACCGAACCTGCACGCCAACTGGCGGTGGGCGCCGTCCGCGCTGACCGACGAGCAAGTAAACCGGTTGAGCCAGCTCTGGTTTGAGGCCCTCTCCGGTATCTGCGCGCACGTGCGCAGCGGTGGCGGCGGGTTGACCCCGTCCGATATCGCCCCCGCCCGCCTGGACCAGCAGCAGATCGACGAGCTCTGCCAGCAGCACCAGATTGCCGACGTGCTGCCGCTCAGCCCCGTCCAGCAGGGCCTGCTTTTCCACACCAGCTTCGCGCAAGAACTCGAAGACCTCTACGCGGTGCAGCTCGGCATCACCGTGAGCGGTTCCCTTGATCCACAACGGCTTCGGGACGCGGTGCAGACCGTCGTCAACCGCCATCCCAACCTGGCGGCCCGGTTCATCGACGAATTCGGTGAGCCGGTGCAGATCATTTCCGCCGAGCCGGTGATTGCATGGAACTACGTCGACTTGACCGGCGGCGACTCGGTCCCACAAGACGAACAGCTCGAGGCGCTCTCCGCGGCCGAACGCACCGCTGTCTGCGACCTGGCCGGCCAGCCCGCCTTCCGGGCCGCGCTGATCCGCACCGCACCCGATCGGCACCGGTTCCTGCTCACCATCCACCACATCGTCATCGACGGTTGGTCGCTGCCCGTCCTGATGCGCGAAGTGTTCGCCGGCTACTACGGCGAGCGGCTGCCCGCGCCCCCGTCGTACCGCAGCTACCTGATGTGGCTGGCCGCTCAGGATCGGGCCGGCGCCCAAGCCGCCTGGGGTGAGGCGCTCGCCGGATTCGAGACGCCCACGCTGGTCGCGCCGCCGGGCAAAGTCGGCCCCCGGGCCGTCGCAAGCTACACGGTTTCGGCGGACACCACGCGCGCCCTGAGCGAATTGGCCCGCTCCAGCCGCACCACCGTCAGCACCGTGCTGCAGGGCGCCTGGGCGCAACTGCTGACCTGGCTGACCGGCCAGCACGACGTGGCATTCGGCACCGCCGTTTCGGGCCGGCCCACCGAACTGGCCGGCGCGGACGCCATGGTCGGCTTGTTGATCAACACCGTGCCGGTGCGGGCCAGCATCACCGCCGCGACCACGGTCGCCGATCTGCTGGAGCAGCTGCAACGCGTCCACGCCGAGACACTTGAGCATGAACACTTGGCGCTCAACGAGATTCACCGCGCCACCGGGCACGACCAGCTGTTCGACACCCTCTTCTTGTATGAGAACTACCCGATCGATGCCGGTGCATTGCTGGGTGTTCAGGAGTTGGCCGTCACCGAATTCAGCAGCCGCGAATTCAACCACTACCCGCTCTCCGTGGTGGCCACGCCCGGACACGAATTGAGCCTGCGTGTCGAGTACGACACCGAGGTCTTCGACGCGGCCGGCATCGAGGCGCTGATCGAGCGGTTGCGCCAGGTGATGGCGGCGATGACGGCCGACCCGGCGCAACGGCTCTCGTCGATCGATCTGCTCGACGCCGCCGAGCGTGAGCGGCTCGACTCCTGGGGTAACCGGGCGGTGCTGGCTCAGCGGGCGCAAGCGCAGGCGTCGATTCCGGCGTTGTTCGCCGCGCAGGTGGCCCGCGCCGCCGATGCGGTGGCGATCACCTGCGGCGAGCGGTCATGGACCTACGGCGAGGTCGAAGAATCGGCAAACCGGTTGGCGCACTTGCTGATTGAGCGGGGAGCGGGGCCCGGCCAGCGGGTCGCGGTGGTGATCCCGCGGTCGGCCGAAGCGGTGATCGCGATCTTCGCCGTGCTCAAGACCGGGGCGGCGTATGTACCGATCGACCCGGGGGTGCCGGCGGCGCGCCTGGAGTTCGTGCTCGGTGATGCCGCGCCGATCGCGGCGGTGACCACCGCCGAGGTGCGCCCGCGGCTGGACGGGTTCGACGGGCTGATCGTCGACATCGACGACCCCGCCGTGCGCACGCAACCGACGACGGCCCTGCCGGCGCCGGAACCCGAGAACATCGCGTACATCATCTACACCTCGGGTACCACCGGCACCCCCAAGGGCGTGGCCATCCCGCACCGTAACGTGACGTTGTTGCTGGAGACACTCGATGCTCAGCTGGGGTTAGGCCAGGCGTGGACGCAATGTCACTCGCTGGCGTTTGACTTTTCGGTGTGGGAGGTCTTCGGTTCGTTGCTCTACGGCGGGCGTCTGGTGATCGTGCCGGATGCCGTCGTGCGCTCCGCTGAAGACTTGCACGCGCTATTGGTTCGTGAGCAGGTCAGTGTGTTGAGTCAGACCCCGTCGGCGTTTTATGCGTTGCAGAGTGCTGACGCGCTGGCGCCCGAGTTGGGTGAGCAGCTGAAGCTGCAGACGGTGGTCTTCGGTGGCGAGGCGCTGGAACCGCACCGGTTGGCGACGTGGCTGCACCGGCACCCGGGGTTGCCCCGAATGATCAATATGTACGGCATCACCGAGACGACCGTGCACGCGTCATTCCGGGAGATCGTCGACGGCGACGTCGACAGCAATGTCAGCCCGATCGGTGTGCCGCTCGCCAATCTGGCGTTCTTCGTGCTCGACGGCTGGCTGCGCCAGGTTCCCGTCGGCGTGGTCGGTGAGCTGTACGTCGCCGGCGGCGGCCTGGCGACCGGTTATGTGGGTCGCCCGGGCCTGTCGTCCACGCGGTTCGTCGCCTGCCCGTACGGGGCGCCCGGCGCGCGGATGTATCGCACCGGTGACCTGGTCCGGTGGGGCGCCGACGGGCAGCTGCAGTACATGGGCCGCGCCGACGAGCAGGTCAAGATCCGCGGCTACCGCATCGAACTCGGCGAGATCCAGGCAGCCCTCGCCTCGCTGCCCGGGGTTGAGCACGCGGCGGTGATCGCCCGCGAGGACCGCCCCGGCGACAAGCGCCTGGTGGGCTACGTGACGGGCACGGCCGACCCCGCCGAGGTTCGCGCCCAGCTCGGCGAGCGGTTGCCGAGCTACATGGTGCCGTCGGCGGTGGTGGTGCTCGAGGCGCTGCCGCTGACGGTCAACGGCAAGCTGGACACCCGCGCGCTGCCGGCGCCCGAATACCAGGATGCCGAGCGTTATCGGGCTCCGGTCAGTGCCGTCGAAGAGATCCTGGCCGGCGTCTACGCCCAGGTGCTCGGTGTCGAGCGCGTCGGTGTCGACGACTCCTTCTTCGACCTCGGCGGCGACAGCATCCTGTCGATGCAGGTGGTGGCGCGCGCCCGGGCGGCCGGAGTGGTGTGCCGCCCGCGGGACGTCTTCGTCGAGCAGACGGTGGCCCGGCTGGCCCGGGTCGCCACGATGGCCAGCGGCGAGGACGATGTGGTCGACGAGGGGCTGGGGCCGGTGGTGGCCACCCCGATCATGCGCTGGCTGCAGGACATGGACGGCCCGGTCGAGCAGTTCAACCAGACCATGGTGCTGGCGGCGCCGGCGGAGGTCAGCTTCGACGACGTGCCGGTGGTGCTGCAGGCGCTGCTGGATCGGCACGCGATGTTGCGGCTGCGCGTCGAGGACGACGGCATCGGCGGCTGGTCGCTGGAGGTCCCCGAGGCGGGCTCGGTGCAGGCCGGTGACTGCGTCGAATCGGTCGACGTGTTGTCCGAAGCGGCGCTGGTCGACGCCCGGTCGCGGCTGAACCTCGCCGACGGGGTGCTGGTGCGCTCCGTATGGGCCAGTGCGACAAACCAATTGGCGTTGATCATCCATCACCTGGCCGTCGACGGTGTGTCGTGGCGGACCCTGATCGAGGACCTCAACATCGCCTGGGCGCAGCACCACAGCGGCCAGCCGGTGGCATTGCCGGTCGGCGGCACCTCGTTCGCGCGGTGGTCGTCGCTGCTGGACGAGTACGCGCGCCGCCCCGAGGTGGTCGAGCAGCTGGAGAAGTGGCAGCAGGTGGCCGCCGTCCCGGCGGTATTGCCCCAGGCGCAGCCCGAAGACACCTACGTGACGGCCGGGCAGTTCTCGGCGTCGCTGGACGTCGAGACAACCCGGCTGCTGCTGGGCGAGGTGCCCGCGGCGTTCCACGCCGGGGTACAGGACATCCTGCTGATCGCGTTCGGCCTGGCGTGGACCCAGTTCATGGGCACCGGCGCGCCGATCGCCATCGACGTGGAAGGCCACGGACGCAACGAAGAGCTGGGCCCGCAGGTGGACCTGTCGCGCACGGTCGGCTGGTTCACCGCCAAGTACCCGGTGTCGCTGCGGGTCGGTGGTCTGTCCTGGGGCCAGGTGGTCGGCGGTGACGCGGCCCTGGGCGGCCTGGTCAAGGACGCCAAGGAGCAGCTGCGTGCGCTGCCCGACGGGCTGACCTACGGCTTGCTGCGTTACCTGAACACCGAAGCCGAACTCGACGGTGCGGATCCGGTCATCGGGTTCAACTACCTGGGTCGGCTCGGCGGCGGCGCCGCCGATTTGTCGGCCGATCTGTGGCAGCTGGACCCGGACAGCTTCGCGCTGGCCGGTGCGGCCGGCGCGGTGGCGCTCCCGCTGCCGCACACGGTCGAGCTCAACGCCGGCACCATGGACACCGCCGACGGTCCGCACCTCCAGGCGAACTGGACGTGGGCGCTCTCGGCGCTGGACGAAAAGCAGATCAGCCGGCTCAGCGAACTGTGGTTCGACGCCCTGGCCGGCATCTGCGCGCACGTGCGCAACGGCGGCGGCGGCCTGACCCCGTCCGACGTCACGCCCGCCCGCCTGAGCCAGCGGGACCTGGACGAACTGCAGCAGCGGTACCAGGTCGCAGACGTGTTGCCGCTGACCCCGCTGCAGCAGGGGCTGCTGTTCCACACCGGCACCGCACAGGGCGGCGAAGACTCCGAAGACCTGTATGCGGTGCAGCTCGACATCTCCGTCACCGGCGCCGTTGATCCGGAGCGGCTACGCGAGGCGGTGCACACCGTCGTCACCCGACACCCCAACGTGGTGGCCAGCTTCGTCGAGGACTTCGGCGAGCCGGTGCAGGTCATGACGACCGATCCCACGCTGGCGTGGCAATACGTCGAACTGAACGCCACCGACGGCGACCTCGAGGAGCAGGTCCAGCGGTTGTCCACCGCCGAACGCGTCGCCGTCTGCGACCTGGCCGGCCAGCCGCCGTTCCGGGGCACGTTGATCCGGACGGCGGAGAACAGCTACCGATTCGTGCTGACCAACCACCACATCGTGCTCGACGGCTGGTCCAAACCGGTCCTGCTGCAAGAGATCTTCGCCAGCTATTTCGGGGTGCGACTACCCGCGCCGGTGCCGTACCGCAGCTTCATCACCTGGCTGTCCGAGCAGGATCGGGCTGCCGCTCAGGCGGCCTGGCGCGAGGTGCTCGAGGGCTTCGACACCCCGACGCTGGTGGGCCCGACGGGCCGCATGGGACTTGGCCCGCGCGGTGTCGCCGAATTCCACGTGTCTGCGGAGACCAGCCGCCTGCTCGGCGAACTGGCCCGTTCGTGCCGCACCACCGTCAGCACGGTATTGCAGGCCGCCTGGGCGCAGCTGTTGATGTGGTTGACCGGCCAGCACGATGTGGTGTTTGGCACAGCAGTTTCGGGCCGCCCGACCGAATTGGCCGGATCCGAGGCCATGGTCGGCCTTTTGATCAACACCGTTCCGGTACGGGCGACTATTGGCGCCGAAACCACCATCGCCGACCTGCTTGAGCAGCTGCAACGGACCTACACCAACACCCTGGACTACCAGCATTTAGCACTGAATGACATCCATCGTGTAACGGGACATGACCTAATTTTCGACACAATGTTCGTGTACGAGAACTATCCCATCGATACTGCCGCGCTATCGGCCGTGGACGAGTTAACTATTACTGGATTCACGAATCGGGAATACAACCACTACCCGCTTTCGGTACAAGCCGTGCCTGGCCACGAAATAGGCCTTCGCGTCGAGTTCGATACAGACGTATTTGGCGAGGCAAGGATCGAAAAGCTTGTAGAGCGATTTAAGCGGGTGCTGGAAGCCATGACCGTGGACTTGGAGGAGCAGTCATGACCGTCGGTGCGGGACGGCGATTGTTGTCGATCGATCTGCTGGATGGCGGGGAACACGATCGACTCGACGAGTGGGGCAACCGCGCGGTACTGACCAAGCCGGTCAAGGCCCCCGCGTCGATCCCTGACATGTTCGCCACCCAGGTGGCGCGCGCCCCGCAGGCCGTCGCGCTGACCTTCGGGGACCGCTCGCTCACCTACGGCGAGCTCGACGAGGCGGCGAACCGGCTGGCGAACGTGTTGGCCGAGCGCGGGGCACGCCCGGGCGAATGCGTTGCGTTGCTGTTCTCCCGCTCGGCCGAGGCGATCATCTCGATCCTGGCGGTGCTGAAGACCGGGGCTGCCTACCTGCCGATCGATCCGGCGCTGCCGGCTGCGCGGATGGAATTCATGCTCGGTGACGCCACGCCGATCGCCGTGGTGACCACGGCCGGCCTGCGCAACCGGCTGGACGGGTTCGACCTGCCGGTGATCGATGTCGAGGAAGCCGCTGCCGAGGGCGAGCCGAGCGGCGCGCTGGCGGGGCCTTCGCCGGACGACATTGCGTACCTGATCTACACCTCGGGCACCACCGGGACGCCCAAGGGTGTGGCGGTCACGCACCGCAATGTGACCGAGTTTCTGCGGACGTTGCACGCTCATCTTCCGGCCGGCCCGGGGAAGGTCTGGTCGCAGTGGCACTCGCTGGTCTTCGACGTATCGGTGTGGGAGATCTGTGGTGCGCTGCTGCACGGCGGGCGGCTGGTGGTGGTGCCGGAATCTGTGGCGGGTTCGCCCGACGAGCTGCACGCGCTGCTGGTCGCTGAGAAGGTCGACGTGTTGAGTCAGACCCCGTCGGCGGTGGGGATGCTCTCGCCGGAGGGTCTGGACTCCACGGCGTTGGTGGTCGCCGGTGAGGCCTGCCCGGCCGAGGTGGTCGATCGGTGGGCGCCGGGGCGGGTGATGATCAACGCCTACGGGCCGACCGAGGCCACCGTGTATGCGGCGATGAGCACTCCGCTGACGGGGGATTCGGGAGCACCGCCGATCGGATCGCCGGTTCCCGGTGCGGCGTTGTTCGTGCTGGACAAGTGGTTGCGGCCGGCGCCGGAAGGCGTGGTCGGTGAGCTGTATGTGGCCGGCCGTGGTGTTGCCGCCGGGTATGCGCGCCGGGCCGGACTGACCGCGTCGCGTTTCGTGGCCTGCCCGTTCGGTGGGCCGGGCGCGCGGATGTATCGCACCGGTGACCTGGTGCGCTGGGGTGCCGACGGGCAGCTGCAGTACCTGGGCCGCGCCGACGAGCAGGTCAAGATCCGCGGATACCGCATCGAGCTGGGGGAGATCCAGTCCACCCTCGCCGCGCTGGAGGGCGTCGAGCAGGCCGCGGTGATCGCCCGCGAGGACCGCCCCGGCGACAAGCGGCTGGTCGGTTACATCACCGGTACCGCCGACCCGGCCGAGCTGCGCACCCAGCTGGGCAAGCGGCTGCCGGCCTACATGGTGCCGGCGGCGATCGTCGTCCTGGAGACCCTGCCGCTGACCGTCAACGGCAAGCTGGACAAGCGCGCCCTGCCCGCGCCCGAATACCAAAAGCGCGGCGGCCAATACCGTGCGCCCAGCAACCACACCGAGGAGATCCTGGCCGGCATCTACGCCCAGGTGCTTGGTGTGGAGCGGGTCGGCGTGGACGACTCGTTCTTCGACCTCGGCGGCGACAGCATCCTGTCGATGCAGGTGGTGGCCCGGGCCCGGGCGGCCGGCGTGGTGTGCCGCCCCCGCGACGTGTTCGTCGAACAGACCGTCGCCCGGCTGGCGCGGGTGGCCACCGACGGCGCCAACCAGGACGACGTGGTCGACGAGGGGATCGGGCCGGTGTTGGCCACCCCGATCATGCGCTGGCTGCAAACCGTCCAGGGTCCGATCGACGACTTCAACCAGACGATGGTGCTGGCCGCACCGGCGGGCGTCACCGCCGACGACGTGGTCGTGGTGCTGCAGGCCCTGCTGGACCGGCACCCCATGCTGCGGCTGCGCGTGGAGGACGACGGCAACGGCGGCTGGTCGCTGACCGCGCCCGAACCGGGCACCGTGCAGGCCGGCGACTGCCTGCAGTCGGTCGACGAGCTGTCCGACGCGACCCTGGTGGCGGCCCGGTCGCGGCTGAACCCGGGCGCCGGTGTGATGGTGAGCGCCGTCTGGGCAAGCGCGACAAGCCAATTGGCGTTGATCATCCACCACGTGGCCGTCGACGGCGTGTCGTGGCGGACCCTGATCGAGGACCTCAACATCGCGTGGGCGCAGCACCACAGCGGCCAGCCGGTGGCGCTGCCCGTGGGCGGCACCTCGTTCGCCCGCTGGTCGGCACTGCTGGCCGAGCACGCGCAGAGCCCGGCGGTGGTCGAGCAGGCCGACGCCTGGCGCGAGGTGGTGGCAACCCCGGCCCTGCTGCCGGCGGTGCGTCCGGAGGAGGACACCTACCAGACCGCCGAGCAGTTGTCGGTGTCGTTGGACGTCGAGACAACCCGGCTGCTGCTGAGTGAGGTGCCCGCGGCGTTCCACGCCGGGGTGCAGGACATCCTGTTGATCGCGTTCGGGATGGCCTGGACGCAGTTCCTGGGTAGCGGCACGCCGATCGGCATCGACGTCGAGGGCCACGGTCGCCAGGAGGAGCTGGGCCCGCACGTCGACCTGTCCCGCACCGTGGGCTGGTTCACCACCAAATACCCGGTGTCGCTGACCGTCGACGGCCTGGACTGGGCGAACGTGGTCGCCGGCGACGACGCGCTGGGCGCGGTGGTCAAGGCCACCAAGGAGCAGCTGCGCGCCCTGCCGGACGGCCTGACCTACGGCCTGCTGCGCTACCTGAACCCCGACATCGACCTGGGTGGATCCGACCCGGTGATCGGATTCAACTACCTGGGACGGCTGGGTGCCGCCGCCGACCTGCCCGGCGAACTGTGGCGGTTGAGCCCCGACAGTCTGTCGCTGAGCGGCGCGGCCGCGGCCGTGGCGATGCCGCTAATGCACACCGTCGACCTCAACGCCGGCACCATGGACACCGAGGAAGGCCCCCACCTGCACGCCAACTGGACGTGGGCCGCCTCCGCGATGGACCGCGAGCAGATCAGCCGGCTGAGCCAGCTGTGGTTCGAGGCGCTGACCGGTATCTGCGCCCACGTGCAGGCCGGCGGCGGCGGGTTGACCCCGTCCGACATCGCGCCCGCACGGCTGAACCAGCGGCAGATCGACGAGCTGGGCAAGCAGCACCAGATCGCCGACATCCTGCCGCTGACCCCGCTGCAGCAGGGGCTGTTGTTCCACGCCAGCTTCGCGCAGGACCCGGGCGACGACGTCTATGCGGTGCAGCTGGGCATCACGGTGACCGGTGAGCTGGACTCGCATCGGCTGCACGACGCCGTCCACACGGTGGTCAACCGTCACCCCAACCTGGCGGCCCGGTTCTGCCCGCAGTTCGGTGAGCCCGTCCAGGTCATCCCGGCCGATCCGGTCATGGCGTGGCGGTACATCCAGCTGGGCGCCGAGGATCTCGACCCCGAGCAACGGGTGGAGGAGCTCTGCGCCGCCGAACGTGCCGCGGTGAGCGACCTGGCCAACCGTCCGGCGTTCCGGGCGGCGCTGATCCGCACCGCGGACAAGAGGTACCGGTTCGTGCTCACCAACCACCACATCGTGATGGATGGCTGGTCGCTGCCGATTCTGCTGCGCGAGATCCTCGCCATCTACTACGGCGACCAGTTGCCGGCTCCGGCGACCTACCGCAGCTACCTGACCTGGCTGGCCGGCCAGGACCGCACCGCCGCACAAGCGGCGTGGCGCCAGGTGCTGGACGGATTCGACAACCCCACCCTGGTGGGCCCGGCCGGCCGGATGCGGCTGGGCCGGCGGGCGGTGGAGTCCTACCGGCTGTCCGCGGAGACCACACGCGCCCTGGGCGAGTTGGCCCGCACGTGCCACACCACCGTCAACACCGTGCTGCAGGCCGCCTGGGCGCAGCTGCTGATGCGGCTCACCGGCCAGCATGACGTGGCCTTCGGTACCGCGGTATCGGGCCGGCCGGCCGACCTGATCGGCGCCGAGTCCATGGTGGGCCTGCTGATCAACACCGTGCCGGTGCGGGCCAGCATCACCTCCGAGACCACCGTCGCCGACGTGCTGGAGCAGCTGCAGCAACACCACAACGACACGCTGGAACACGAGCACCTGGCGCTGAGCGACATCCACCACCTGACGGGTCACGACGCGCTGTTCGACACCTTGTTCCTGTACGAGAACTACCCGATCGACACCAGCGTGCCGCTGGGCTTCCACGAATTGGCCATCACCGACGTCACCAACCGCGAGTACAACCACTACCCGCTGTCGGTGATGGCGCTCCCGGGCCGCGAACTCGGCCTGCGGGTCGAATTCGACACCGACGTGTTCGACGCGAGGGGCATCGAGAAGCTGACCGAAAGGTTCCAGCGGGTGCTGTCGGAGATGACGGCCGACCCCACCCGACGGCTGATGTCGCTGGACGTCGTCGACGAGGAAGAGCACGCGTGGCTCGACGAGCGGGGCAACCGCGCCGTGTTGAGCCAGCCGGCGACCCGCACGTCGATCCCGGCCATGTTCGCCGCGCAGGTGGCCCGGATCCCGGACGCGGCGGCGCTCACCTTCGACGGCCGCTCGATGACGTATCGGGAACTCGACGAGGCCGCCAACCGGCTGGCGCACCTGCTGACCGAAGAGGGCGCCGGCCCGGGCGAGTTGGTCGCGCTGCTGTTCTCGCGGTCGGCCGACGCGATCATCTCGATCCTCGCGGTGCTGAAGACCGGGGCGGCGTACCTGCCGATCGACCCGGCGCTGCCGGCCGCCCGGATCGAGTTCCTGCTCAACGACGCCGAGCCGGTCGCCGTGGTCACCACCGCGGCGCTGCGGGAGCGCGTGGCGGGCTGCGGTCCGACGGTCATCGATGTCGAAGACCCGGCGCTGGCCACCCAGCCCAGCACGGCGCTGCCGGCACCGTCGGCGGACAACATCGCCTACGTCATCTACACGTCGGGAACCACCGGTGTGCCCAAGGGCGTGGCGGTCACCCACCAGAACGTCGCACAGCTGGTGGAGACGCTGCACGCGGACCTGCCGAAGGCGGGGGTGTGGGCGCAGTGGCACTCACTGGTGTTCGACGTGTCGGTGCACGAGATCTGGGGCGCGCTGCTGCACGGCGGCCGCCTCGTGGTGGTGCCCGAGTCGGTCGCGGCGTCGCCCGACGACCTGCACGCGCTGCTGGTCTCCGAACAGGTCACCGTGTTGAGTCAGACCCCGTCGGCGGTGGGCCATGCTCTCGCCGGAGGGTCTGGAGTCGACGGCGTTGGTGGTGGCCGGCGAAGCCTGCCCGGTCGAGGTTGTCGAGCGATGGGCGCCCGGACGGGTGATGATCAACGCCTACGGCCCGACCGAGGCCACGGTGTACGCGGCCATGAGCGCGCCGCTGAAGAGCGGAACGGGATCGGCACCGATCGGTTCGCCGGTGCCGCGGGCCGCGTTGTTCGTGCTGGACCGGTGGCTGCGCCCGGCGCCCGAGGGTGTCGTCGGCGAGTTGTACATCGCGGGTCACGGTGTGGCCGCGGGGTATTCGCGCCGCCCGGCCCTGACGGCGGGGCGCTTCGTCGCCTGCCCGTTCGGCGCCCCGGGCTCGCGGATGTACCGCACCGGCGACCTGGTCCGGTGGGGCCGCGACGGCCAGCTCGAGTACCTCGGGCGCGCCGACGAGCAGGTCAAGCTGCGCGGCTACCGCATCGAGCTCGGTGAAGTGCAGGCGGCCCTGGCCGCCCTGGACGGCGTCGAGCAGGCCGCGGTGATCGCCCGCGAGGACCGCCCCGGCGACAAGCGGCTGGTCGGCTACATCACCGGAACCGCCGACCCGGTGGGGATCCGCATTCAGCTGGCCGACCGGCTGCCGGCCTACATGGTGCCGGCCGCGGTGGTGGTGCTGGACGCGCTGCCGTTGACCGTCAACGGCAAGCTGGACAAGCGCGCCCTGCCCGCGCCGGAGTACCAGAAGCGCGGCGGCGAGTACGTGGCGCCGTCCGACCCGACCGAGGAGATCGTGGCCGACATCTTCGCCCGCGTCCTCGGCATGGAGCGGGTCTCGGTCGAGGACTCCTTCTTCGAGCTGGGCGGCGATTCGTTGTCCGCGATGCGGGTGATCGCCGAGATCAACACCGCCGTCGACGGCGCCCTGTCGGTGCGCACCCTGTTCGACTCGCAGTCGGTGCGCTCCCTGGCCCACCGGATCACCAGCGGTGCCGACACCGAGGGCGCCGCGGGGCCCGGCTTTGCGGCGGTGCACGGCGCCGACGCCAAGGAGGTGTTCGCTCGCGACCTCACCCTGGACAAGTTCATCGACGCGACGACGTTGTCGAACGCGCCGACGTTGCCCGGTCCGAGTGCCGAGATCCGGACGGTCCTGCTGACCGGGGCGACCGGTTTCCTGGGTCGCTACCTGGCGCTGGAATGGCTCGAACAGCTGGAACAGGTTGACGGCAAGCTGATCTGCCTGGTGCGGGCCAAGTCCGACGAGGACGCCTACCGGCGCCTGGAGAAGACCTTCAACAGCGGTGACCCCGAACTGCTGCGGCACTTCCAGGAACTCGCCGAGGAGCACCTGCAGGTCGTCGCCGGCGACAAGGGTCAGGCCAACCTCGGCCTGGACAAGGAGACGTGGCAGCGGCTGGCCGACACGGTCGACCTGATCGTCGACTCCGCGGCCGTCGTCAACGGTGTCCTGCCCTACAACGAGCTCTTCACCCCCAATGTCGGGGGCACCGCGGAGCTGATCCGGTTGGCGCTCACCACAAAGAAGAAGCCGTACGCGTACGTGTCGACGTCCGACGTGGGCCGCCAGATCGAGCCGTCGGAGTTCACCGAGGACGCCGACATCCGGGTGATCAGCGCCAGACGTGTGATCGACGGCGGCTACGCCAACGGATACGGCAACAGCAAGTGGGCGGGCGAGGTTCTGCTGCGCGAAGCCAACGACCTGTGCGGGCTGCCGGTGTCGGTGTTCCGCTCCGACATGATCCTGGCCGACACCAGCTACGCCGGCCAGCTCAACGTGGCGGACATCTTCACCCGGATGATCCTGAGCATCGTGGCCACCGGCACCGCGCCGAAGTCCTTCTACCAGCTGGACGCCGACGGCAACCGGCAGAGCGCGCACTTCGACGGCCTGCCCGTCGAGTTCGTCGCCGAGGCGATCGCCAAACTGGGCGCCCAAGTGATGGACGGGTTCGAGACGTACCACGTGATGAACCCGCACGACGACGGCATCGGGCTCGACGAGTACGTCGACTGGCTGATCGAGGCCGGCTATCCGATCGAGCGCGTCGGCGACTTCGGCGAGTGGCTGCAGCGCTTCGAGACCGGCCTGCGCGGCCTGCCGGAACGGCAGCGGCAGAACTCGGTGCTGCAGATGTTGACGTTGCTGCTGCGGGATCCGAAGAACCTGCAGCCCGCCGAGCCCGCCCGGGGTGCCTTCGCATCGACGGATCGGTTCCGCGCCGCGGTGCGGGAAGCGAAAGTCGGTTCCGACAACGACATCCCGCATGTCACCGCGACGGTGATCGTCAAGTACGTCACCGACCTGCAACTGCTCGGTTTGCTGTAGCACCTTCGAGTTGTCTGAAAGCGGCGTGGTCCATCCGGGCCACGCCGCTTTTGCGTTACCAGCAAATTGATGCGATGGCCGACTACGGCCGTCGGGGGTCTGGCCGCCTATAACTGGGCGATAACGGTCAACGCCGCAGCGCGTGGCGACCAACGCGTAGCCCTCCCCAGCCATCCCATACCGTATGTTGCTGGGATCATCCTAGCTAGTACTAGAGGTATGCATCAAGGCAGTTCGCCTGGGTGAAATCTACTGTTTAAGTGATTCACAAGACATGTAGTTTGAATAACCCTAGACTTACGGGGTGGTCCCCTTTACAGTTGCTAGCTGTTGCACTCATGTTGACTGCGGGGTCCTCGGAGCGGGTGAGCGACCGTTCGGGTGGCGCACGCCTTCCAATTTCGTCGTCGGGCCAACGACGAGGAGTAACGACAATTGCGGTCAGTCTTTGCCGACCGGGGATCCCGTCTGATCAACCGGATACCCAAGGCAAACGGTGTCGACGTGGACGCCTGCTGGCCCCAATATGCAGCAGAGCGAGGGAAGCACCGATGACCGAAGTGCAATGCGAACGATGCACCAGAACTGTCATGGCATCCAATGGGCCACCGTCACGGTCGGCCCTGCAGTCGCTGGGGTGGACCGTCATCGACGGTGACCGGTATTACTGCCCCGTCCACAGCGGAGAAGAGTACGCAGCCAGGGCTATGTGAAGACGGCCCCTGCGGCATGGCGCGGCGTCTCGTCCACGTGACCGGAGCCACTGACCCGGCCGACATTCGGGCCCGGCTGGGTCAGCGGCTCCTCACGTATGTCGTGCCACCTGGGGCCTGACGTCGCACACGCGCCGCGTCAGTCCGGCTGATGGCGCACCGGGGGTCGAATTCCTTTGAGCGCGTTGGCAGATCTCCCACTGCCGAGCTGACCGCCGAGCCCCCTGTGCCTGACTACCATGACGGTAGAACGCGACGGTACCGCCCGCACGGAGGAGTGCTCATCCGATGACAACAGCGCGCCTGCCTCGACTACCGCTCGACGAAGCCAAGGCCGCCGCCGACGAAGCGGCCGTCCCCAACTACATGGCCGAACTCAGCATCTTCCAGGTGCTGCTCAACCATCCGCCACTGGCGCGCGGCATCAACGACCTGCTGGCCACCATGCTCTGGCATGGAACCCTCGACTCGCGGTTGCGCGAGCTGGTGATCATGCGGATCGGCTGGCTCACCGCCTGTGACTACGAATGGACGCAGCACTGGCGGGTCGCATCACGGCTCGGTGTTCCGGCCGACGATCTGCTGGGCGTGCGGGACTGGCCGAACCACGCCGGTTTTGGCTCCATCGAGCGCGCCGTGCTCGCGGCCACCGACGACGTGGTGCGCGACGGTGCGGTCAGCGCCGCCAACTGGGCGGCGTGCGAGCGCGAATTCAACGGTGACACAACGATTCTCGTCGAGCTGGTCACCGTGATCGGTGCCTGGCGGATGGTGGCGTCGATCCTGCAGAGCTTGGAGGTGCCGTTGGAGGAAGGCGTGTCGAGCTGGCCGCCGGACGGCCGGTCGCCCCATCGGCCCTAGGGGCGATCGCGAGCGCGGCGCAGCCGGGCGAAGCGGGTCGCCCCATCCGCCCTAGGGGCGCCCGCACTGAATTGCCCAGGCCCCGTGGCCGATTGACTTGGCAATGGATAACTCTTAGCGTCGGGCAATGAGAACCAGGGTCGCCGAGATGCTCGGAGTGGAATTCCCGATCTGCGCCTTCAGCCACTGCCGCGACGTGGTGGCCGCCGTGACCACGCGGGCGGGTTCGGGATCCTGGGCGCCACCGCCCACAGTCCCAAACGCCTGCAGAACGAGCTGACCTGGATCGAGGAGCAGACCGGGGGCAAACCCTACGGGGTCGACCTGCTGCTGCCGCCCAAATACATCGGTGTCGAGCAAGGCGGCATCGACACCACCCAGGCCCGCACCCTGCTGCCCGAGGAGCACCGCGCGTTCGTCGAGGATCTGCTGGCGCGCTACGGAATCACGGCGACCGCCGAGGAGCCGCGCGGATCGATCGGTGGCCTGAACATCTCGCCCAAGACCTATGAGCCGCTGCTCGACGTGGCCTTCTCCCACAACATCCGGCTGATCGCCAGCGCGCTCGGCCCGCCCCCGGCGGACCTCGTCGACCGCGCGCACGACCACGACGTGCTGGTGGCCGCGCTGGCCGGGACCACCCGGCACGCACAACGGCACGCCGCCGCGGGCGTCGACCTGATCGTCGCGCAGGGCACCGAGGCGGGCGGTCACACCGGCGAAGTGGCGACCATGGTCCTGGTCCCCGAGGTCGTCGATGCCGTGGCCCCGGTGCCCGTCCTGGCCGCCGGCGGAATCGCCCGCGGCCGCCAGATCGCCGCGGCGCTGGCCCTGGGCGCCGAGGGAGTGTGGTGCGGCTCGGTCTGGCTGACCACCGAAGAGGCCGAGACGGTGCCGGTGGTCAAGGAGAAATTCCTGGCCGCCAGCTCGTCGGACACGGTGCGGTCGCGCTCGATGACGGGCAAGCCGGCGCGGATGCTGCGCACCGCCTGGACCGACGAGTGGGAGCGCCCGGAAAACCCGGATCCGCTGGGCATGCCGTTGCAGACCGCGCTGATCACCGAGCCGCAGGTGCGCATCAACCAGGCCGCCGCCCACCAGGGCGCCAAGGCGCGTGAGCTGGCCACCTATTTTGTCGGGCAGGTGGTGGGCTCGCTCGATCGCGTTCGTTCCACCCGCTCGGTTGTGCTCGACATGGTCGACGAGTTCATCGACACCATCGGCCGGCTCGACGGCCTGATCGACAAGTGATCCGACGGGTCATCTGCCCAGGTCAGGGCCCTGAACCTGGCCGAATGCTGTGGGCCTCCCGCGCGATTGCGTAGAGAATCCCCGACACGCTATCCAGGGATTTGACCCGGCCAAACCCGTCGTGCATCATCGGTCCGGTAAGCACCTCGTTAGGTGAGGCGTCTACACGAATACAGGCCACTGACCCCGAACGTCGAAAGACGCCCCGGGTCAGGACAGCTCCTCCCGGCTTAAGGGTTGAGCCCAGGTGGCTTCCGGCTCGGATTTGTTCTTCCAGGCCAGGACACGTCGTGTGGTGCCAAAGCTCTGACGAGAGGGGTGCGGATCTCCGACGGTCGTCGGGTTCTGCTCCTCTGCTGCGCATAGATTGCATGCGACCGCGCATGCGTCGTGACCGCGAGGAGGTGAGGGACAGATGCGTTCTAGCGACAGTCCGGACCGAAGTCCGAACTGTGTTTCGTCCCGATCCGGTCTCCGGCGCGACCTTCTCGGCTGAGTCGTCGCAACGCTACGTCGTTATCGGCCAAGCGTTCTGAGATCGGAACCAACGCGGGATGGGACACATCAGTCCAATCAGTCCCCGTTGGTTCTCCCCTCTAGGAGGCGATAATGACCGCAGCTTTCTACGACGTAGCCGAAGCGCCCACCCGCACACTGACCGTGGTGCGCGACCCCGACACCTTTCCGGCCCCCGCCCCGGCTCCCGAGGCCAAGCGCCGCCGCCGCTCCGGCAACGCGGCTTTCGGCGCCGGTGGCGACCCGCTGGTGGACGGCGCCGCTCGCCTGCTGAGCGTTCCGCTGCGTCACGTGTACGCCGCGCTGTGGCGCGTCGGTGTCCTCGAAGTCCGGGCCTGAAAGCAATTCCGATGAACGTCGGGCAAAACGCGGATTTGCGGGCCTTCGTAGAATCGTCTTACTGGCATCGATCCGGCCATCACCGGGGAGCCTTCGGAAGAACCGCCGTCCTGGCATGCCGGGCCGGCTCAGTAGAACCGAACGGGTAGGCCCGTCACAGCCGTCATCGAGTGGCCACGCGAAAGCGCGGCAAGCGGGGTGGTACCGCGGCGCTCGCGCAGCCAGCGCGTCGTCGTCCCCGGTTTGCACCGTGGCACAGGAGACAACGCGCAACGTGACCGACCATTCCGAAGCTGACCTCGAGGCTCAGCCGGTGGACTCCGTCCAGGCCTACCCGAGGCCGGCCGGCGGGGCGCCCGACTTTCCGGCGCTCGAGCTCGAGGTGCTGGACTACTGGGCCCGCGACGACACCTTCCGGGCCAGCATCGCGCGGCGTGCCGACGCCCCGGAATACGTGTTTTACGACGGCCCGCCGTTCGCCAACGGGCTGCCGCACTACGGGCACCTGCTGACCGGCTACGTCAAAGACATCGTGCCGCGCTACCGCACCATGCGCGGCTACCGGGTGGAGCGCCGCTTCGGCTGGGACACCCACGGCCTGCCGGCCGAACTCGAGGTCGAGCGCCAGCTCGGCATCACCGACAAATCGCAGATCGACGACATGGGCATCGCCGCGTTCAACGACGCGTGCCGGGCCTCGGTTTTGCGCTACACCGACGAATGGCGGGCCTACGTCACCCGCCAGGCGCGCTGGGTGGACTTCGACAACGACTACAAGACGCTGGACCTGCCCTACATGGAGTCGGTGATCTGGGCGTTCAAACGACTGTGGGACAAGGGCCTCACCTACGAGGGCTACCGGGTGCTGCCGTACTGCTGGCGCGACGAAACCCCGTTGTCCAACCACGAATTGCGGATGGACGACGACGTCTACCAGAGCCGCCAGGACCCCGCCCTGACGGTGGGGTTCAGGGTGGTCGGCGGTCCGCTGGACGGGGCCCACCTGCTGGTGTGGACGACCACACCGTGGACCCTGCCCTCGAACCTCGCCGTCGCCGTCAATCCCGACGTGACGTACGTGCAGGTGCGGGTGGGGGACCGGCGCTTCGTGCTGGCCGAACCGCGGCTGGCCGGCTACGCCCGCGAGCTGGGGGAAGAACCCGAGATCCTGTCCACCCATCTGGGCGCCGACCTGCTCGGCACCCGCTACCTGCCGCCGTTTCCGTATTTCATGGATACGGCCAACGCCTTTCAGGTACTGCCCGGTGAGTTCGTCACCACCGAGGACGGTACCGGCATCGTGCACATGGCGCCGGCCTACGGCGAGGACGACATGGCGGTTTCAGAGGCGGCCGGCATCGTGCCGGTCACCCCCGTCGACTCCAAGGGCCGATTCGATGCCACCGTCCCGGATTACCAGGGGCAGCACGTGTTTGACGCCAACCCGCACATCATCCGCGACCTGAAGAACGGCACCGGTCCGGCCGCGGCCAACGGGGCGGTGCTGCTGCGCCACGAAACCTACGAGCACCCCTACCCGCACTGCTGGCGCTGCCGCAACCCGCTGATCTATCGGGCGGTGTCGTCGTGGTTCGTCGCGGTCACCGAATTCCGGGACCGCATGGTCGAACTCAACCAGGAGATCACCTGGTATCCCGAGCATGTCAAGGAGGGCCAGTTCGGCAAGTGGCTGCAGGGCGCCCGCGATTGGTCGATATCCCGAAACCGCTACTGGGGCACCCCGATTCCGGTGTGGAAATCCGACGACCCCGCGTACCCGCGCATCGACGTCTACGGCAGCCTCGACGAACTCGAACGCGACTTCGGGGTGCGGCCCACCAACCTCCACCGGCCCTTCATCGACGAGCTGACTAGGCCCAACCCCGACGACCCGACCGGGGCCAGCACGATGCGGCGGATCCCCGACGTGCTCGACGTGTGGTTCGACTCGGGCTCGATGCCGTATGCCCAGGTGCACTTCCCTTTCGAGAACGAGCAGTGGTTCGACACCCACTATCCCGGTGACTTCATCGTCGAGTACATCGGGCAGACCCGCGGCTGGTTCTACACCCTGCACGTGCTGGCCACCGCGCTGTTCGACCGGCCCGCTTTCAAAACCTGTGTGGCACATGGCATCGTGCTGGGCTCCGACGGCCAGAAGATGAGCAAGTCGCTGCGCAACTATCCCGATGTCAGCGAGGTGTTCGACCGGGACGGCTCCGACGCCATGCGCTGGTTCCTGATGGCCTCGCCGATCCTGCGTGGCGGCAACCTGATCGTCACCGAGCAGGCCATCCGCGAGGGCGTGCGCCAGGTGCTGCTGCCGTTCTGGAACGCCTACAGCTTCCTGGCCCTCTACGCGCCCAAAGTCGGCACCTGGCGCACCGATTCGACGCAGGTGCTGGACCGCTACATCCTGGCCAAGCTCGCCGAGCTGCGCGACGACCTGACCCACGAGATGGACACCTGCGACATCTCCCGGGCCTGCGAGCAGCTGCGCCAGTTCACCGAGGCGCTGACGAACTGGTATGTGCGACGGTCGCGTTCGCGGTTCTGGGAGGAGGATGTCGACGCCATCGACACCCTGCACACCGTGCTGGAGGTGACGGCGCGGCTGGCCGCGCCGCTGCTGCCGTCGGTGACCGAGATCGTCTGGCGCAGCCTGACTTCGCAGCGGTCGGTGCACCTGACCGATTGGCCGCAAGCCGGTGACCTGCCCGCCGACCCCGACCTGGTCGCCGCGATGGACCAGGTCCGCGAGGTCTGCTCGGCCGCGTCCTCGCTGCGCAAGGCCAAGAAGCTGCGGGTGCGGCTGCCGCTGCCGAAACTGACTGTGGCGGTGCAGGATCCGCAACGGCTGGAGCCGTTCGTCGACCTGATCGCCGACGAGCTCAACGTCAAGAGCGTCGAGCTGACCGATGCGATCGACACCTACGGCCGCTTCGAACTCACCGTCAACGCCCGGGTGGCCGGGCCGCGGCTGGGTAAGGACGTGCAGGCGGCGATCAAGGCGGTCAAGGCCGGGGAGGGCGTCGTCAACCCGGACGGCACCCTGACCGCCGGGCCCGCGGTCCTGCAACCCGAGGAATACAGTTCACGGCTGGTGGCGGCCGACCCGGAATTCACCGCGGCCCTGCCCGACGGGGCGGGCCTGGTGGTGCTGGACGGCACGGTGACCCCGGAGCTCGAGGCCGAAGGCTGGGCCAAGGACCGGATCCGCGAGCTGCAGGAGCTGCGCAAGTCGACGGGTTTGGATGTCTCCGACCGGATTTCGGTGGTGATGGCGGTGCCCGCCGAGCGTGCCGACTGGGCGCGCGCCCACCGCGACCTCATCGCGGGCGAAATCCTGGCCACCAGTTTCGAATTCGGCGAGCCGGCCGACGGGGCCGAAATCGGTGACGGCGTGCGGGTGAGCATCGCCAAGGCGTAGGCGGCGGTCAGGCCCGAGAACGCAGCGCCCGGTGGGCATGCGGCCAGAACGGCATTCCCGCCACCACGGTCGCGCCGGCGGCGATCAGGCCGACCGCGACGTCGACGCTCTCACGGCCCTCCGATGCCCAGTAGACATCCTTGAGGTCCAACAGCAGCGCCAGCTCGTCGACGATCATGGCGTTGGCGGCGCCGTAGGCCACCGCCGCCGCCGGGTGCCGCCGTTGCCTGTCGCTGCCGCGCAGCCCCACACCGGCCACCGTCGCCAGCATCCCGATGCCGATGTTGTAGTGATGAAAATGCCTGCCGCCCAAAGATATACCGCCGCCGGAAGGTCCATGGCCGGCGCGTATCCAGTGCGTGAGGCCGCGCAACCCGGCGAAGGTGAGGGTGAACGACGCCCAGGCCAGCACCGTGGTCTGCTCCCCGGGTTGCAGGCGCTGGTTCCATTGATGGCGCAACCGAGCCCATCGCGTGGCGGGCGCTGCTGTCTCGGGCGACGCCGCCGCGTTGCCGGGCCCGGCGGTCACCAGGCGGCCTCGGCGGCCTCGGCCCAGCGGTCCGGGCTGACGATCCGGCGGTGCGCAAGGTTGATGGCCATGCAAAAACGGTAGTCCAACTGGCGCTTCGGGTGGGCCCTAGCATCGATCGTGTGGAGTCGCGGTGGGTGCTGCACCTGGACATGGATGCGTTCTTCGCCTCCGTCGAGCAACTCACCCGTCCGACGCTGCGCGGTCGCCCGGTGTTGGTCGGCGGGGTGGGCGGGCGCGGCGTGGTGGCCGGGGCCAGCTACGAGGCGCGCGTGTTCGGGGCGCGCTCGGCCATGCCGATGCATCAGGCCCGCCGGCTGGTCGGGGTGAATGCGGTGGTGCTGCCGCCGCGCGGTGTGGTGTACGGGCTGGCCAGCCGGCGCGTCTTCGACACCATCCGCGCGGTGGTGCCCGTAGTCGAGCAGTTGTCCTTCGACGAGGGATTCGGCGAGCCCGCCCAGCTGGTCGGGGCGTCCGCCGAGGATGTCGAGGCGTTCTGCGAGGACCTGCGGCGACGGGTCCGCGACACCACCGGCCTGATCGCTTCGGTGGGCGCGGGCTCCGGCAAGCAGATCGCCAAGATCGCCTCCGGACTGGCCAAGCCCGACGGGGTCCGGGTGGTGCGTCGCGCCGAAGAGCGGGTGTTGCTCGGCGGCCTGCCGGTGCGCCGGCTGTGGGGGATCGGCCCGGTCGCCGAGGAGAGGCTGCATCGGCTCGGCATCGAGACCGTCGGCGAGCTGGCCGCCCTCACCGAAGCCGAGGCGGCCAACATCTTGGGCGCCACGATCGGGCCGGCGCTGCACCGGCTGGCCCGCGGGATCGACGACCGCCCGGTCGCCGAGCGCGCCGAGGCCAAGCAGATCAGCTCCGAATCGACCTTCGCCGCCGACCTGACCAGCCTGGAGCAGTTGCGGGAGGCCATCGAGCCGATCGCCGAGCACGCCCATCACCGCCTGCTGCGCGACGGCCGCGGCGCCCGCACCGTGACCGTCAAGCTGAAGAAATCCGACATGAGCACGCTGACCCGGTCCGCGACGCTGCCCTACGCCACCACCGAGGTCGCGGCCCTGCTGGGCATGGCCCGGCGGCTGCTGCTCGATCCGCGCGAGATCGGGCCGATTCGCCTTCTCGGCGTGGGCTTTTCGGGGCTGAGCGACGTGCGCCAGGAATCGCTGTTCCCGGACCTGGAACTGCCGGATCCGCAACCGGATGCACCATCCGTCGAAACCGCGACCGAGGCCATGTTCGCCCCGGGACCCGACGATGCCGGGTGGCGGATCGGCGACGACGTCGCCCATCGCGAGCTCGGGCACGGCTGGGTGCAGGGCGCGGGACACGGCGTGGTCACCGCCCGATTCGAAACCCGCAGCTCCGGCCCCGGACCGGCCCGGACCTTTCCCGCCGACGGCGGCGACCTGGTGCGCGCCAACCCGATCGATTCGCTGGACTGGCCCGACTACGCCGGCGGGCTGCAGGCCTCCGAAGTCAGAGCGCTGTCAGCCCCAGCGGGCGAGGACGTCGGCGACCGGTAGCCCGGCGGCCAGCGCGGCGATCAGCAGGACCCGCGCCTGAGGCGGACGCAGCCGCGGCACCAGCACCGCCCCGGCGGCCGCCATGGCGTGCCCGGGACCATAGCTGGCGCCGACCCGCCCGCCGGGGACGCGGGTGGACACCGCGACGACGACCCCGTCGCCGCAGTGCCGGCGCACCGCGTCAACCACCGCGGGCCCGGCGTTGCCCGAACCGAGCGCCTCGAGCACCACGCCCCGCGCCCCGGCGGCCACGCACGCATCGAGCGCTACCGCGTCGCTGCCCAGGTACGCCGTGACGATGTCGACGCGCGGCGCCGCGGCGGCCCGCAGCTCGCCGACGTAGGGCCGCGTCTTGGGCCCGGTCAGCTTCACCTCACCGGCCACGGCGCCGACCAGCTGACCCGCGAAGCCGCTCAAATCCTCGGTGGCCACCTTGCTGATGCCCAGCGGTTGCAGCACCCGGCCGGCGAAACACAGCACCACACCCAGGTCGCGGGCGGCCGGGCTGGCCGCCACGGCCAGGGCGTCGCGCAGATTGCCCGGGCCGTCCGCGTCGGGGGCGTCGGCGCTGCGCATGGCGCCGGTCAGCACGACCGGGGCCTGGCCCGAATAGGTGAGATCGAGCCACAGCGCGCTTTCTTCCATGGTGTCGGTGCCGTGCAGCACCACCACGCCGTCGGCGCCGCCGTCGACCGCGGCCGTCACCGCATCGCGGATCCGGTCCCAGTCGGCCAGCGTCAGCTCCGAGCTGTCGACGGCCAGCAGGTCAACGACCTCCACATCGTGCTGGTCGCGGAAGGGCGCCGTCAGATCCGCCCCGCTATAGGAAGGTCGGTGCACCCCGTCGGCGCCGGTGCCGGTCGATATCGTGCCGCCGGTGGCGATAACGGTGAGCCGGGCCATGGTGGCATCATTGCGCATCGGCGCTGGGCGAACATGGCTAGCCTGCGCGGGGCAGTAGGGGATGATGGGCAGGTGCCTGAAGAACCAACGAACTCGACTGAGCCGGTGACCTCAGCCGAAGAGGCGGGTGACGCCGCCCCGGTCGAGCGGGACGCGGAACCCGAAACCGTCGCGGCACCCGAACCCGCGCCCCGGCGGCTGCGGCTGCTGCTGTCGATCGCGGCGATAGTCCTGGCCCTCGATGTCGTCACCAAGGTGCTCGCCGTCAAACTGCTGCCGCCCGGTCAGCCGGTGCCGATCATCGGCGACACGGTGACCTGGACCCTGGTGCGCAATTCGGGCGCGGCCTTCTCGATGGCGACCGGATACACCTGGTTGCTGACCCTGATCGCCACCGGCGTGGTGGTCGGCATCTTCTGGATGGGGCGGCGGCTGGTGTCGCCCTGGTGGGCGGTGGGACTGGGCATGATTCTCGGCGGCGCCATGGGCAACCTGGTCGATCGCTTCTTCCGCGCCCCCGGACCGCTGCGCGGCCACGTGGTGGACTTCTTGTCGGTCGGCTGGTGGCCGGTGTTCAACGTGGCGGACCCGTCGGTGGTCGGCGGCGCCATCTTGCTGGTGGTGCTGTCGATTTTCGGATTCGACTTCGATTCGCCTGGGCGGCGCACCGCCAACGACCGGCGCAACGACGAGGGCGACGGCGGAGACCGCACGGGTGACTGACCGCTCGATGCCCGTCCCGGAGGGCCTGGCGGGCATGCGTGTCGACGCCGGGCTGGCGCGGCTGCTGGGGCTGTCGCGCAGCGCGGCGGCGGCGATCGCCGAAGACGGCGGCGTCGAACTCGACGGCGTCCAGGCCGGCAAGTCCGACCGGCTGACCGGCGGTGCCTGGCTGCAGGTGCGGCTGCCCGAGGCGCCGGCGCCGCTGCAGAACACGCCGGTCGACATCGAGGGCATGACGATCCTGTATTCCGACGACGACATCGTCGCGGTCGACAAGCCGGCGGCGGTGGCCGCGCACGCCTCGGTCGGCTGGACCGGACCCACGGTGCTCGGCGGGCTGGCCGCCGCCGGCTACCGGATCACCACCTCGGGGGTGCCAGAGCGGCAGGGCATCGTGCACCGCCTCGATGTCGGCACGTCGGGGGTGATGGTGGTGGCGCTGTCCGAGCGCGCCTACACCGTGCTCAAGCGGGCGTTCAAGCAGCGCACCGTGGACAAGCGCTATCACGCGCTGGTGCAGGGGTATCTGGACCCGTCCAGCGGCACCATCGATGCGCCGATCGGACGTCACCGTGGCGGCGAGTGGAAGTTCGCGGTCACCAAGGACGGCCGGCACAGCCTGACCCACTACGACACCGTGGAGGCCTTCGTCGCGGCCAGCCTTCTGGACGTGCATCTGGAAACCGGCCGCACCCACCAGATCCGGGTGCATTTCTCCGCGCTGCATCACCCGTGCTGCGGTGACCTGGTCTACGGCGCCGACCCCAAGCTGGCGAAAAGGCTTGGCCTGGAACGCCAATGGCTGCACGCCCGTTCGCTGTCGTTCGCCCACCCGGCCGACGGCAGGCGGATCGAGATCGTCAGTCCGTATCCGGCTGATCTGCAGCACGCGCTGGACGTGTTGCGCGCCGAGGGCTGACTCAGCCGGGCTTGCGTGCCTCGACGAGGACCCTGGTCGAGTACGTGACGAACGGGCCGTCGGCGCCGATCCGCTCGTGCAGCTCCCGCAGCTTCTCCCGGTAGCGCTGCACGCTGAAGTCCGGCACGGACCAGATCACCTTGCGCAGGAAGTACACGACGGCGCCGACGTCGAAGAACTCGGCCCGCATCCGCTCCATTCGCAGGTCGACGACCTGCAGCCCCACCTCCTCGACCTGCGCGCGCACGGCGTCCGGGTGGAATTCGGCCCACTTCTCCGGCTGCGGCCCGATGAAGTATTCAACCAGTTCGCCCATGGTGGCCGGGCCGATGTGCTGGGCGAAGTAGGTGCCGCCCGGCCGCAGCACCCGACGGATCTCGGTCCACCAGACGGAGATCGGGTGACGCGTGGTGACCAGGTCGAACGCGTCGTCGCCGAACGGCAGCGGCGGCTCATCGCGAGTCGCGACGACCACCACGCCGAGCGGGTGCAGGCGCTGGGTGGCCAGCGCCGCGTTCGGCGGCCAGGTCTCGATGGCGGCCATGGTGGGCGGGAACGGTGCCGCACCCGACAGCACCTCACCGCCGCCGGTGTGGATGTCCAGCGCGGCCGACACCGTCGCGAACCGGCCGCTCAACAGGCGCTGGTAGCCCCACGACGGGCGTTCCTCGGTGGCCCGCCCGTCCAGCCACGAGAAATCCCAGCCGTCCACCGGGGCGGCCTCCGCCTCGGCTATCAGGTCGTCGAATGTGCGGTTCATGACAGACATTGTTCGCCCGGCGGGGCGCCGCCGTGCCGAGATTGCCGTCATGGTCGTGCCCGGGCGTTGAGTCACAGCCCTGACCGCAATCTCGGTGCGCTCCCCGGCGGCGGTCAGCGCGCCGGCCAAATGCCCGGCCACCAAACTGAAGTGGCGCATGGTGATCCCGCGGCCCTGGTGGGCCTGCTTCCTCGGAGCCTATCTGCCCAGAATTTTCATAAGCAGGATTGGAACATTTCGGCGTTGCTCGTCGGTTAGTCCGCAATCACGCCCGGATTGCCTTGTGTAACAAGCGGATTGCCGACAGCTGGCGGCTGTTCCCGGCGAACCGTGAGCGGGGGCGGCGCGCCATATGACGGCAATCTGCACCGGGGTGACAGACTGATGTCCTAGGTTGGCTTAATGACGCACGTCACATCACTCGCGCAGCCCCGTAAGGCGGTCATGGTCAACGGGCAGGCCAGTTGGGGTCGGGGGGCTTACATCATCAGGAGCGAAGGTCGATGAATCTCGGTGACATAACGAGTCTGGTGGAGAACTCGATCGGGAGCCTGGTGGAGAAGCCACTGGCCGCGGTGTCTCACATCGTCAACACGCCGAACTCGGCCGGACGGTACCGACCGTTCTATCTGAGGAACCTGCTGGACGCGGTGCAGGGCCGCACGCTCGAGGACGCCGTCGAGGGCAAGACCGCCCTGATCACCGGGGGCTCCTCGGGCATCGGGGAGGCCGCGGCCAAGAAGATCGCGGAAGCCGGTGCTGCGGTGGCGCTGGTGGCGCGCACCCGGGAGAACCTCGAAAAGGTCGCCGACGAGATCCGCGGGGCCGGCGGGGACGCCCACGTCTACCCGTGCGACCTGTCCGACATGGACGCCATCGCCGCGATGGCCGACCAGGTGCTCGACGAGCTGGGCGGCGTCGACATCCTGATCAACAACGCGGGACGATCGATCCGCCGCTCGCTGGAGCTGTCCTACGACCGGATCCACGACTATCAGCGGACCATGCAGCTCAACTACCTGGGCGCGGTCCAGCTGATCCTCAAGTTCGTCCCCGGCATGCGGGAACGCGGCTTCGGGCACATCGTCAACGTCTCCTCGGTCGGCGTGCAGACCCGCGCCCCACGCTTCGGCGCCTACATCGCCAGCAAGGCCGCGCTGGACAGCCTGTGCGACTCGTTGCAGGCCGAGACCGTCAACGACGGCGTGCGGTTCACCACGGTGCACATGGCGCTGGTGCGCACCCCGATGATCAGCCCGACCACGCTCTACGACAAGTTCCCGGCGCTCACCCCCGAGCAGGCGGCCGGGGTGATCGCGGACGCGATCGTGCACCGGCCCCGCCGGGCCAGCTCGCCGTTCGGGCAGTTCGCCGCGCTCGCCGATGCGGTCAACCCGGCGGTGATGGACCGGGTGCGCAACCGGGCGTTTGAAATGTTCGGCGACTCCGATGCCGCGAAGGGCGATGAATCCTCAACCGAGGCAACGAAATTCGATAAGAGAAGCGAGACGTTTGTGCGGGCGACCCGAGGGATACATTGGTAACACCATGAGCCTTCCAAAACCTGACATTCAGACCACCGTCGTCATCACCGGCGCCTCGTCCGGCATCGGCGCCGAACTGGCTCGCGGGTTGGCCCGTCGCGGCTTCCCGCTGTTGCTGGTGGCGCGGCGCCGGGAGCGCCTCGACGAGCTGGCCAACGAGGTCGGCCAGGAGTACTCGGTCGCCGTCGAGGTGCTGCCGCTGGATCTCAGCGACGGAAAGGCTCGCGCCAAACTGGCGAACCGGCTGCGCAGCGAGCCGATCGCCGGCCTGTGCAACAGCGCCGGTTTCGGCACCAGCGGGGTGTTCCACGAATTGCCGGTGGACCGCGAGAGCGAAGAGGTCACCCTCAACGCGCTCGCGTTGATGGAACTCACCCACGCGACGCTGCCCGGCATGGTCGAGCGCGGCGCCGGCGCGGTGATGAACATCGCGTCGATCGCGGGATTTCAACCGGTTCCCTTCATGGCGGTGTATTCGGCCACCAAGGCCTTCGTGCAGACGTTCTCCGAAGCGGTGCACGAGGAGCTGCACGGGACGGGGGTGTCGGTCACCTGCCTGTGCCCGGGGCCGGTGCCGACGGAGTGGGCCGAGATCGCCAACGCCGAGCGATTCAGCATCCCCATCGCGCAGGTATCGCCGCGCGACGTGGCCGAGGCGGCCATCGGCGGCATGCTGGCCGGCCGGCGCACGGTGGTGCCCGGCGTGGTGCCCAAGGTGGTCAGCACCGGCGGCCGATTCGCGCCGCGCAGCCTGCTGTTGCCGGGCATCCGGATCGGCAACCGATTCCGCGGCGGCCCCAAGAACTGAGGCGGGGCGCACAGGGAGGGCACCAGGTGTTACGGGGAGCCGCTCGACTCGCCATCATCGCGCCGCGCAGGATCGTCGCCGCGGCTTTCCTGGTCATGGTCGCGGCCGGAATTTTCGGCTTCTCCGCCCTTGACATGCTGTCGGCGGGCGGCTATCAGGATCCGTCGTCGCAGTCTGCACGGGCGCAGCGGGTGCTCGCGGAGAAGTTTGACTACGGCGACCAACAGATGGTTTTCGAAGTGACCACCGAGGCGGGCGCCCACAGCGAGTCCGCCCGAAAGGTGGCCACCGACATCGTCGCGCAGCTGAAAATGTCGCCGGACGTTGCGCAGGTCAGCTCGGCGTGGACCGTGCCGCCGCCCGTCGCGGCGAGCTTGATCAGCAAGGACGGTAAGACCGGGTTGATCGTCGCCGGCATTCGCGGCGGCGAGACCGGCGCCCAGAAGAACGCCGCGGCACTGGCGAAGAAACTCGCGCGCGATCGTGACGGAGTCACGGTGAAGGCGGGCGGCGAGGCACTGACGTATGCGCAGATCAACAGGCAGAGCGAAAAAGACCTGTTCGTCATGGAATCCATTGCGCTTCCATTGAGCTTCGTTGTGTTGGTGTGGGTGTTCGGCGGCATGCTCGCCGCGGCGATTCCGATGGCAGTGGGCGGCTTTGCCATCGTTTGCACCTTGGCGACGCTGCGAGCGATCACGCTCTTCGCCGACGTGTCGATATTCGCGCTCAACCTGACGGTGGCCATGGGACTGGCGTTGGCCATCGACTACACCCTGTTGATCATCAGCCGATACCGCGACGAGCTCGCCGACGGCATGCGGCGCGAGGATGCGCTGGTTCGCACCATGTGCACGGCCGGACGAACCGTGCTGTTCTCGGCGACGACCGTCGCACTGTCCATGGCCACGATGGTGCTGTTTCCGATGTACTTCCTGAAGTCGTTCGCCTACGCGGGCGTCGCGGTGGTCGCCTTGGCGGCCATTGCTGCGGTGGTGATTACGCCTGCCCTGATCGTGCTGCTCGGCGACCGGCTGGACTCGTTCAACGTGCGGCGGCTGATTCGCCGGGTGGGCGGGCGTCCCGAGCCGGTGTCAGGCCCGATCGAAGAGAGCTTCTTGTACCGCTCCACGAAAGCCGTGATGCGACGGCCGATTGTGATCGGCGTGGCGGTCATCGCGTTCCTGCTGGTGCTGGGGGCGCCTTTTCTCGGGGCGAATTGGGGCTTCTCCGACGACCGAGTGCTGCCGACATCGGCGTCGGCGCGGCAGGTCGGCGACGACATGCGCAGAAATTTCGCGATCAACACGGACAGGGACGTGACCGTCGTGATCCCCGATGCGTCCGGGTTGGCGCCCGGTGAGATCGAGCGCTATGCCGCCCAACTTTCGCAGGTGGCCGACGTCGTGTCCGTGTCGACGCCGGGCGGGACCTTCCAGAACGGCGCGCCGGTCGGGCCGCCTTCCGCACCCACCGGCGCGCAGGACGGCAGCGTCTTCCTCACGGTGCGCAGTGCCGCCGCGTTGTTCTCCACCGCATCGGAAAGACAGCTGGATCGTCTTCGGGCCATCGCCCGACCCGGCGGCCACGACGTCCTATTCACCGGCAGGCCGGAGATAAACCGCGACAGCGCGGGAGCGGTGACGTCGCGGCTGCCGCTTGTCTTGTCGATCATCGCGGTGATCACCTTCGTGCTGTTGTTCTTGTTGACCGGCAGTCTTGTAATGCCGCTGAAAGCCTTGGTGCTGAACGTCTTTTCGCTGACCGCTGCATTCGGCGCGCTGGTATGGATCTTCCAGGAAGGCCACCTGGGCGCTCTGGGTACCACGGCCAACGGCACCCTGATGGTCCACATGCCGGTGCTGCTGTTCTGCATCGCGTTCGGTCTCTCTATGGATTACGAGGTCTTCTTGGTGTCTCGGATCCGCGAACACTGGTTGGCCTCCGACCGAACGCCAGAGGATAACGACGAGGCCGTCGCGCAAGGCTTGGCTCGCTCGGGTCGGGTGGTGACTGCGGCGGCGCTGTTGATGTCGATCTCGTTCGCCGCGTTGATAGCCGCGCGGGTGTCGTTCATGAGGATGTTCGGTCTGGGACTCACTCTGGCGGTGGTGGTCGATGCGACGCTCGTTCGTATGCTGCTGCTTCCGGCGTTCATGCGCTTGATGGGCCGCGCCAACTGGTGGGCGCCCAAACCGTTGGTCAAGCTGCACGAGCGCATCGGCATCGACGAAGGAGAAGGCGAGGTTCGGCCTCGCGCCCTCAGTCCCGAACAGTGATTCGAGATTCGGCAGGCGCGCACTGCCGAACGGCGCCCGTCGTCGGTCGACACACTCTAGGCTCGGGCGATGGCTGCCGTGGACCTGACCGCCGATGTCCCGATGACCCCGCAGGACATGTGGGACCACGTCTCCGACCTGTCGGAGTTGGGCAACTGGCTGGTCATGCACGAGGCCTGGCGCAGCGACCTGCCCGACGAGATCGGCGAGGGGACCCAGATCGTCGGCGTGGCTCGGGCCAAGGGCCTGCGCAACCGGGTGACCTGGACGGTGACCACGTGGGACCCGCCGCACCGGGTGGCGATGGAGGGATCCGGCAAAGGCGGGGCCAAGTACGCCGTCACGCTCACCGTGCGGTCCACCGACGAGGGATCGACGCTGGGTTTGCGCCTCGAACTGGGCGGACGGCCGTTGTTCGGTCCGGTGGGCTCGGCGGCGGCGCGGGCCGTCAAGGGCGACGTGCAGAAGTCGCTGCAGAACTTCGTCGAGTTGTACGGGTAAACCCGCTCGCGGCGATCGCCGGCGTGGCAAGAGCCGGGCGCCGCGGATCGTCACGGACTCATAAAGACACACGCGGCGACACGCCGAACTCGTGTCGGTCCGCGGTCATAGACTGGCGTCCCTATGAACCATTCGTCCTTCGTGCACCTGCATAACCACACCGAGTATTCGATGTTGGACGGTGCCGCGAAGATCGCGCCGATGCTGGCCGAGGTGCAGCGGCTGCAGATGCCCGCGGTCGGGATGACCGACCACGGAAACATGTTCGGCGCCAGCGAGTTCTACAACGCGGCCGCCAAGGCCGGGATCAAGCCGATCATCGGCGTCGAGGCCTACATCGCGCCGGCGTCGCGCTTCGACACCCGCCGGATCCTGTGGGGCGACCCCGGCCAGAAGTCCGACGACGTGTCGGGCAGCGGCTCCTACACGCACATGACGATGGTGGCCGAGAACGCCACCGGGTTGCGCAACCTGTTCAAGCTGTCCTCGCTGGCCTCGTTCGAGGGCCAGCTCGGCAAGTGGTCGCGGATGGACGCCGAGATCATCGCCGAGCACGCCGAGGGCATCATCGCCACCACCGGCTGCCCGTCGGGCGAGGTGCAGACCCGGCTGCGGCTGGGGCACGAGCGCGAGGCGCTGGAGTCGGCCGCCAAGTGGCGCGAGATCTTCGGCGCCGACAACTACTTCCTGGAGCTGATGGACCACGGCCTGTCCATCGAACAACGGGTCCGCGACGGGCTGCTCGAGATCGGTCGCAAGCTGGACATTCCGCCGCTGGCCACCAACGACTGCCACTACGTCACCCGCGACGCCGCCCACAACCACGAGGCGCTGCTGTGCGTGCAGACCGGCAAGACCCTGTCGGACCCCAACCGGTTCAAGTTCGACGGCGACGGCTACTACCTGAAGTCGGCCGCCGAGATGCGCCAGATCTGGGACGACGAGGTTCCCGGCGCCTGCGACTCCACCCTGCTGATCGCCGAGCGGGTGCAGTCGTACGACGAGGTGTGGGCGCCGCGGGACCGGATGCCGATCTTCCCGGTGCCCGAGGGACACGACCAGGCGACCTGGCTGCACCACGAGGTGATGGCCGGCCTGCAGCGCCGCTTTCCGTCCGGTGTCGGACAGGACTACATCGACCGGGCCGAATACGAGATCAAGGTCATCTGCGACAAGGGATTCCCGTCGTACTTCCTCATCGTCGCCGACCTGATCAACTACGCACGGTCGGTCGACATCCGGGTGGGTCCGGGGCGTGGCTCGGCGGCCGGGTCGCTGGTGGCCTACGCGCTGGGCATCACCAACATCGACCCGATCCCGCACGGTCTGCTGTTCGAGCGGTTCCTCAACCCGGAGCGACCGTCGGCACCCGACATCGATATCGACTTCGACGACCGTCGTCGCGGCGAGATGGTGCGCTACGCCGCCGAGAAGTGGGGCTCCGACCGCGTCGCCCAGGTCATCACCTTCGGCACCATCAAAACCAAAGCGGCGCTGAAGGACTCGGCGCGCATCCACTACGGCCAGCCCGGCTTTGCGATCGCCGACCGGATCACCAAGGCGTTGCCCCCGCCGATCATGGCCAAAGACATTCCGCTGTCGGGCATCACCGACCCGGGCCATGAGCGCTACAAGGAGGCCGCCGAGGTCCGCGGTCTGATCGAAACCGACCCGGACGTGCGCACCATCTACCAGACCGCGCGCGGCCTGGAGGGTCTGATCCGCAACGCCGGCGTGCACGCGTGCGCGGTGATCATGAGCAGCGAGCCGCTGACCGAGGCCATCCCGCTGTGGAAGCGGCCCCAGGACGGGGCCATCATCACCGGCTGGGACTACCCGTCGTGTGAGGCCATCGGCCTGCTGAAGATGGACTTCCTGGGCCTGCGGAACCTGACGATCATCGGTGACGCGCTGGAAAACATCAAGAGCAACAGGGGAATTGACCTCGACCTGGAATCGGTGCCGCTCGACGACAAGCCCACCTACGAGTTGCTGGGCCGCGGCGACACACTGGGCGTGTTCCAGCTCGACGGTGGCCCGATGCGAGATCTGTTGCGCCGCATGCAGCCCACCGAATTCAACGACATCGTCGCGGTGCTGGCGCTGTACCGGCCCGGGCCGATGGGCATGAACGCCCACAACGACTACGCCGACCGCAAGAACGGTCGTCAGGCCGTCAAGCCGATCCACCCGGAGCTCGAGGAGCCGCTGCGCGAGATCCTCGCCGAGACGCACGGCCTGATCGTCTATCAAGAGCAGATCATGTTCATCGCCCAAAAGGTCGCCTCCTACACGATGGGCAAGGCCGACGCGTTGCGTAAGGCGATGGGTAAGAAGAAGCTCGAGGTGCTCGAGGCCGAGTACAAGGGCTTCTACGACGGCATGACCGCCAACGGCTTCTCCGAAAAAGCGGTGAAAGCGTTGTGGGACACCATCCTTCCGTTCGCCGGGTATGCGTTCAACAAGTCGCACGCGGCGGGCTACGGCCTGGTCTCCTATTGGACCGCCTACCTGAAGGCCAACTATCCGGCCGAATACATGGCCGGCCTGCTGACGTCGGTGGGCGACGACAAGGACAAGGCGGCGGTGTATCTGGCCGACTGCCGCAAGCTGGGCATCACGGTGCTGCCGCCGGACGTCAACGAGTCCCTGGTGAACTTCGCCTCGGTCGGGAAGGACATCCGCTTCGGGCTGGGCGCGGTGCGCAACGTCGGCGCCAACGTGGTCGGCTCGCTGATCAGCACCCGCAACGGCAAGGGCAAGTTCACCGACTTCTCGGATTATCTGAACAAGATCGACGTCGCGGCCTGCAACAAGAAGGTCACCGAGTCGTTGATCAAGGCGGGTGCCTTCGACTCGCTGGGTCACGCCCGCAAGGGCCTGTTCCTGGTGCACACCGACGCGGTCGACTCGGTGCTGGGCACCAAGAAGGCCGAGGCGATGGGTCAGTTCGACCTGTTCGGCGGCGACGACGGGTGCACCGAATCGGTGTTCAACATCAAGGTGCCCGACGACGAGTGGGAGGACAAGCACAAGCTCGCTCTGGAGCGAGAAATGCTGGGCCTGTACGTGTCCGGGCATCCGCTCAACCAGGTGGCGCACCTGCTGACCGCGCAGGTCGACACCCAGATCCCTGCCATCCTCGACGGCGATGTGCCCAACGACACCCAGGTGCGGGTGGGCGGCATCCTCGCATCGGTCAACCGGCGGGTCAACAAGAACGGAATGCCTTGGGCATCAGCCCAATTGGAAGACCTCACCGGTGGCATCGAGGTGATGTTCTTCCCGCAGGCGTACTCCGTGTACGGTGCCGACATCGCCGACGACGTCGTGGTGCTGATCAAGGCGAAGGTGTCGCTGCGCGACGACCGGGTCGCGCTGATCGCCAACGAGCTGGTGGTGCCCGACTTCTCCAGCGCCCAGCCGAACCGGCCGCTGGCGGTCAGCCTGCCGACGCGGCAGTGCACCATCGACAAGGTCACAGCGCTCAAGCAGGTCTTGGCCCGCCACCCCGGCACCTCGCAGGTGCATCTGCGGCTGATCAGCGGCGACCGGATCACCACGCTGGAACTGGATGCCTCCCTTCGGGTTACGCCGTCACCGGCGCTGATGGGCGATCTCAAGGCGCTGCTCGGCCCCGGCTGCCTGGGCGGCTAGGCGGCTCGCCAAACCTCGCGAGTGTGAAGCTGGCCGCACGCTCGTGCCCGAACGTGAAGCGGGTTTCACGTTCGGGCGCGAACCGCTAGGTGGTGGCCAATCGCAGCGCCGCCTGGTGGTCGTGGGTGGGGATGATGGTGACCGCGTACCGCGCCAGGTGCAGGCGCTGCAGGGTCTTGAAGGTCTCGACACGATCCTCGTCCACCAAATTGCCTGGGTAGCTTGACTTCTGCCGAATCTTGTCGATCTGTAGATGGTGCCAGGCGGCGTCGCCGGCGATGAGGATCCATCCCCGCTCGGTGTTGATCAACACCCCGACGCTGCCCGGGGTGTGGCCGGCCAGATCCACCAGGATGACCGAATTGTCACCGAACAGATCGTGGCTTGCGGTGAAGGTCAGCACCGGCGGCCCGTCCAGGTCGTATTGATTCACGGGCCGGCCGCGCAGCGAATCGCGCACGCCGCCGACGGGAGCGATGGAACCGGTGCCGATCCAGTCGTGTTCGCGGCGGTGCAAGTGCACGGGAAGCTCCGGCCAATCCAGCAGACCCGACACGTGATCCCAGTGCGCGTGGGTGGGGAGCGCGAAATCGAGGCGCGGCGCGTCGGGCAGTCGGTGCAGAGCCGTGCGGGTGGGGATGGTGTCGGCCGGCGGGCGGACCGCGACCCGCAACACGGCGGGAAGTTGGGTGATCGCACGTTTTTCGACGTCGACGCACACCGCGGGGTCGACGATGAAGGCCGCCTCCGGGTGGGTGACCAGGAATGACGTCAGCGAGTTCTGGACCCGGCCGGGGGTGAAGGTGCCCTCGACGATGGCGGCGGTGGGCACCGGCCGCGGCACCTGGGGCAGCGCGGTCACCGTCACGGTGCGGCCGGGAGTCGGCAGGCCCGCGTCGACGACACTGCGGATGAACCGTTCGTCGGGACGCTTCGGGCGCACCAGGCCGATTGCCAATCCGACTGCCGCACTGCAGCATTGGCGCAGGCTGGGAGAGCGAACCGGGTCGGGTGCCGTTGCCGTCACGGCAGTTCCACCCACACAGGGCGGGATCCGTTGAATTCGGCGTATCGGAGGATGGTCATCACCACAGTCAAGGACTTAGAGTTGGCTCGAAGTCAAGCGTCGAGGTCTCGGGAGGCTGTGATGGCGCCAAGCCTGACGATCGGGGAGGTCGCGCGCCGGGCCGGGGTGGCCGCGACGGCGCTGCGCTACTACGAGCAGATCGGCCTGGTGCCGGAGCCGGCGCGGCTGGGCGGTCAGCGCCGCTATGACGACTCGATTCTGGCCCGCCTCGAGGTGATCGCGCTGTGCAAGGCCGCCGGATTCTCGCTGGACGAGATCCAGCTGCTGTTTGCCGACGACGCGCCCGGGCGGCCGGTCAGCCGCGCGCTGGCCGAGGCCAAGCTCGCCGAGATCGACGCGCAAATGGATTCGCTGGCCCGCGCCCGGGCCGTCATCGAGTGGGGGATGCGCTGCACGTGTCCCTCGATTGACGCCTGCGCCTGCGGAATTCACCCGCCCCACGCCGGTAAGGAGCCCGCATGACCGAGCAGCACCACATCGCCGTGCAGAACTTCTCGCATGTCTGCATCGGCGTCTCCGACATCGCCGCGTCGCTGGCCTTCTACACCGCGGTGCTGGGCATGGACGTGGTGTTCGACGTCGAGCTCGAGGGCGCCGGACTGGATACGGTCACCGGCGGTGCGGCCCAGCGGGGCCGCATGGTCGGCGGGCTGATCGGGGCGGCGATGGTGGAGTTGTTGTCGCTGGGCACGGTGCCCGAGTGCCCGAGCGGCCCGCACCTGGGCTACACCAACATGTCGTTTCGCGTCGATGATCTCGACGCCACCTTCGAGACCGTCACCCGCCACCACCCCGGCGTCCGGGCCGACCCGCCCGTCGATATCGGGGGGTGCGGATGTTCTTCATCTACGACCCCGATGGGACGCCGATCGAGCTGGTCGAACTGCCCGGCGGCGTGACGAGCACGGTGCAGCTGTGGCGACCCGAGTCATGACCCCGCCGCAGCGGCGAAGCCAGGCGATATGGTCCCCGCCGCCCGGTGCTCGGACGTAGGCTCACGAAGGCAGTGCTGATGTGGCGCCGAGGAGGACGGAAATGACGACCGCGCAGGATCCGGCCACTTTGTGCGAGGCGTTTCAGCGCACCGCGTCGATCGACCCGGAGGCCGTCGCGCTGCGGACGCCCGGTGGCGCGCAGGCGTTGAGCTGGCGAGAGCTCGCGGCGCAGGTGCGCACGGTCGCCGCCGGGTTGGCGGGGCTGGGGGTCCGGCGCGGTGACACGGTGTCGCTGATGATGGCCAACCGGATCGAGTTCTACCCATTCGAGATCGGCGCCCAACACGTCGGGGCCACATCGTTTTCGGTGTACAACACGTTGCCCGCCGAGCAGCTGACCTACCTGTTCGACAACGCCGGCACCAAGGTCGCGATCTGCGAGGAGCAGTACGTGGACCGCATTCGCGCCAGCGGGGCACCCATCGAGCACATCGTCTGCATCGACGGTTCGCCGCCCGGCACCATCTCGGTGGACGACCTGTATGCCGCGGCCGCGGACGATTTCGATTTCGAATCAACTTGGCGGGCCGTGCAACCCGACGACGTCGCCACGCTCATCTACACCTCCGGAACCACCGGAAACCCCAAGGGCGTCGAGATGACGCACGCCAGCCTGCTGTTCGAGGCGTACGGGCTCGACGCGGTGCTCGGCAGCCGGTTCGGCGATCGGACCACGTCGTACCTGCCGTCGGCGCACATCGCCGACCGGATGGTGGCGCTGTATCCGCTGGAGGTGTTCGGCACCCAGGTGACCGCCGTGGGTGACCCGCGCGCCGTTGCCGCGGCGCTGCCCGACGCGCGGCCCACGGTTTGGGCGGCGGTGCCGCGCGTGTGGGAGAAGCTCAAGGCCGCAATCGAATTCGTTGTCGCCAGCGAAACCGACGAAGCGAGGCGGCACGGCTTGCAGTGGGGCTTGTCGGTAGCGGCCAGGCGCGCCGCCGCGCTGGTGTCCGGCGAGCCGGAGCCCGCCGAGCTGACCGCCGAGTGGGCCAAGGCCGACGAGCTGGTGCTGTCCAAGCTGCGCGAGCGGCTCGGGTTCGCCGAACTGCGATGGGCCGTGTCCGGCGCCGCCCCGATCCCCAAAGAGACGCTGGCGTTCTTCGCGGGCATCGGCATCCCGATCAGCGAGGTCTGGGGCATGTCGGAGCTGAGTTGCGCTGCCAGCGTGGCACACCCGGATGTCACCCGGCTGGGCACCGTCGGCAAGCTGCTTCCCGGTCTGGAGGGCAAGGTCGCCGAGGACGGCGAATATCTGGTCCGCGGTCCGCTGGTGATGAGGGGCTACCGCAAGGAACCGGCGAAGACCGCCGAGGCGATCGACGCCGACGGCTGGCTGCACACCGGCGACATCATCGAGGTCGACGCCGAGGGATACCTGCGAATCGTCGACCGCAAGAAGGAGCTGATCATCAATGCGGCCGGAAAGAACATGTCGCCGGCTAACATTGAGAACGCCATCCTGGCCGCGTGTCCCATGGTCGGGGTGATGATCACCATCGGCGAGGGACGACCGTACAACACCGCGCTGATGGTTTTCGACGCCGACTCGGTCGGCCCGTACGCGGCCCAGCGCGGGCTGTCCGACGCTTCGCCCGCCGCCCTGGCGGCCGACCCGGAGGTCATCGCGCAGATCGCCGCGGGGGTGGCCGCGGGCAACGCCAAACTATCCCGGGTGGAGCAGATCAAGCGGTTCCGCATTCTGCCCACCTTGTGGGAACCCGGCGGTGACGAGATCACGCAGACGATGAAGCTCAAACGCAAGCCGATCATGGCCAAATACGCCCGCGAGATCGAGGAACTCTATGCGCCCGGATCGCATCCGGACGTGCACGAGCCCGCCCTAGCCGCCGCGGTGCAGCCAGCATGAGCGGGGGACCGGCGGGGACCGCCCGCGAAGTCGGCCGCGCTGGGGTGCGAAAGTTGTTGCAGCGCACCGGTCTGGTCACCGAAGCGACCTCACCGTTGCCGACCGACCCGGCCGAGGTCGCCGAATTGTTGTGCGCGCCATGGTATGAGCAGCGGCTCAACAAGCTGGCCCACGAACTGGGCCGCGACCCGGACAGCGTGCGCGCCGAGGCCGCCTGTTATCTACGCGAGATGGCGCCCACGCTGGACCAGCGGGCGATAAAGGCCTGGCGCAGCTTCAGTTGCTGGCTGATGCGCGCCTATGACGTGCTGACCGACGAGGACCAGATCGCTGCGCTGCGCAAGCTGGATCGCAAAGCCACACTGGCGTTCGCATTTTCGCACCGCTCCTACCTGGACGGCCTGCTGCTGCCCGAGGTGATCCAGGCCCACCGGCTCTCACCCGCGCTTACCTTCGGCGGCGCCAACCTCAACTTCTTCCCGATGGGCGTCTGGGCCAAGCGCACCGGGACCATCTTCATCCGCCGGCACACCAAGGACATTCCGGTCTACCGCTTCGTCCTGCGCGCCTACGCCGCCCAGCTGGTGCAAAACCACGCCAACCTGGCCTGGTCCATCGAGGGGGGCCGGACCAGGACCGGCAAGCTGCGTCCCCCGGTTTTCGGAATCCTGCGCTACATCGCCGACGCGGTGGACGAAATCGATGGCCCCGAAGTGTATTTGGTGCCGACGTCGATCGTCTACGACCAGCTGCACGAGGTGGAAGCCATGACCACCGAGGCCTATGGTGCGACGAAGCGGCCCGAAGACTTTCGGTTCCTGATCCGGCTGGCACGCCAGCAGGGTGAGCGGCTCGGCCGCGCCTACCTCGACTTCGGTGAACCGCTGCCGCTGCGCAAGCGCCTGGAGGAGTTGCGCGCCGAGGAGTCCGGCACGGGCACCGAAATAGAGCGCATCGCGCTGGATGTCGAGCACCGTATCAATCGCGCGACGCCGGTCACCCCGACCGCGGTGGTCAGCCTTGCCCTGTTGGGGGCCGACCGCTCGCTGTCCATCAGCGAGGTGTTGGCCACCGTGCGGCCGCTGGCGAGCTACATCGCCGCGCACAACTGGGCTGTCGCCGGAGCCGCCGATCTGACGAATCGCTCGACCATCCGCTGGACCCTGCACCAAATGGTCGCCTCCGGCGTCGTCAGCGTCTACGACGCCGGCACGGAACCGGTCTGGGGCATCGGCGCGGAGCAGCACCTGGTTGCCGCGTTCTACCGGAACACCGCCATTCACATCGTGGTCGACCGTGCGATCGCCGAGACGGCATTGCTGGCCGCCGCGGAAGACGCCAAGGACTCGGTGGACGCCCTGGTGCACCCGACGGCGGTGCTCGATGAGGCGTTACGCCTGCGCGAGTTGCTGAAATTCGAGTTCCTGTTCTCGGCGCGCGCCCAGTTCGAGAAGGAGCTTGCCGACGAGGTGCGCCTGATCGGGCGGGTGGAAGACACCAGCAAGGCAGCCGACCCGGCCGACGTGCTGGGCCTGCTGGAAAAGGCCGACCTGTTGCTGGCGCACCTGGTGCTGCGCCCCTTCCTGGACGCCTACCACGTCGTCGCGGACCGGCTGGCCGCCTACGAGGACGAATCGTTCGAAGAGGACGCGTTTCTGGTCGAGTGCCTCGAGGTGGGCAAGCAGTGGGAGCTGCAACGCAAGATCGCCAGCGCCGAGTCGAGGTCGATGGAACTGTTCAAGACGGCGCTGCGGCTGGCCCGACACCGGGAACTCGTGGACGGCTCCGGCGACCCGGACATCGCCCGGCGGCGCCGCGAGTTCGCCGCCGAGATCGCCACCGCGGTCCGGCGGGTGAATACCATTGCGGAGCTGGCCAGAACCCACTGATCGCCGGCTCTTGAGGGGCGCTGCGGTTCACGGACCGTTAACGTTTGGTCGCGATAGTGCGTTGGCGACGTCGGTGATGGTCGGCATCGTCCGGTGAAGCGAGGATTCGATGAGTGAGCAATCCAGTGGGCGGTCTCGCCCGCTGATCGGGTACGTCACCCATGACATCGCCCCGCCGATCAGCCCCGCGCCGATCGGCCGGCAGTGGATGTCGGAGATCCGCCAAGGGTGGCCGCACCGGTGTCTGCCGATGCTGATCGCCAATCAGAGCGGCTGGGAGGTGCGCAACCGCAACGCGTTCACCGCGACCTGGATGGGCGGCAATGACCGCACCAACCTGATGATCGCGCCCGACACCCGCGACAGCGGTCAATTCCTGCCGTCCAGCCACTTCGGCTACGGCATCCTGACCTGGCACCTGCCCATCCTGTTCCGCACCCCGCCCGGTTACAACCTGCTGGTCCGCGGGCCGGCCAACCATCCCAAGGATGCCATCTCCCCGCTGGAGGGCATCGTCGAAACCGATTGGTCCAGCTCGAGTTTCAGCATGAACTGGAAATTCACCCGGGAGTTCATGCCGGTGCGATTCGAGGTCGACGAGCCGATCTGCATGATCGTGCCGCAACGCCGGGCAGAGCTGGAGGAGTTCACCCCCGAACTTCTGCCCATCGAATCCGACGAAGAGCTGCACCGCAAGCACGAGCACTTCCTCGGTTCGCGTGGGGCGCTGGGCCGCGAGCAGGAAGCCGCCGGCGCCGCGGCCAACGAGAAGGTGCCGTGGCAGGGCGATTACACCCGAGGCCGGCACAGCGACGGCGAGCCCGGCGCAAAAGACCACCAGACCCGCCGTCGTCTCCGGTCGTTCGTCGTCCACCAACCCGAGAACGTGGACTAGAACGGAATCACCGCGCCAGCAACCGGATTGCTGCGGGCGCTGCCGCGTTCGTGATCTCGTCGGGCGCCTGCGCCGATGCGCCGGCCCACCCGATGTACCCGTCGGGGCGCACCAGCACGGCCGGCCCGCGGTCGGCACGCTCGGCCTGCGGCATCCCGGGTGTCTCGACCGGGGCGGCGCCGTATTCGCGGATGAAGACGAAGCCACCGCCGCGCTGCAGGTGCGTCAGCCGTCCCTGGACGAGCGGGATCGCGGCGGCGCGGGTGCCGACCAGTCCGCGCCGGCCGTACCGCAACGTGGTGCCCGCGAAACTGCCGGCCACGAAATCCTGCACGGCAGGTATCCGAAGCAGGTTGGGAGCCAACAGGTTCCGTAGCCAGATCGCGGGCCGCCGGTGCAGCGTCGCGGCGCGGGCGATCATCCCGGACTGCAGCAGCACCCGCTTGCCGATCGGGTGGCGTTCGTCGTGGTAGGTGTCCAGCAGTGCGCCGTCGGCGCCGCCGAGCACGGCGTCGAGCTTCCAGGCCAGATTGGCGGCGTCCTGGATGCCGGTGTTCATGCCCTGGCCGCCCATCGGGGAGTGCACGTGCGCGGCGTCGCCGGCCAGGAACACCCGTCCGTGCCGGTAGCGCGCGACTTGCCGCTCGTCGCAGTGGAATCGCGACTTCCAGCCGATCTCCGTCACACCGAAGTCGGTGCCCATGGCGCGGGCCAGGACGTCGATGATCTCCGCGTCGTCCACGGGCGCGGTGTCGGGCAGCTGGTGGGCGCGGTCCCATACCAGGGCCCGGTACCACGAGCCGTCCTCGCGGTTGTAGGGCGCCAAGAACCCGAGCACCTCCCGGGTGGTGCCCACCACCAGCCCGCCGCGGGCGGGGCCGTGGGCCAGCTTGACGTCGGCCAGCATGAGGGAGGTCAGCACCGTCTTGCCGGGAAAATCGATACCCAGCAGCGTTCGCACCGTGCTGTGCGCGCCGTCGGCGCCGATCACGTACCGCGCCCGCCAGGTCTGCCGGTGTGCGGGATCGGTGTCGCCCTTGGGGCGGGCGGTGACGGTGACGGCGTCGGCATCCTGCTCGATCGCGACCACCTCGACGCCGCGCCGGATGTCGGCCCCCTCGGCCATCGCGTAGCGGCAGAGCGCCGCGTCGACGTTGGTCTGCGGGGTGACCAGGACGAACGGATAGGCCGAGTCGAGGCGGGTCAGGTCGAGGCGGGCCTTGGCGAACAGCGTCACGTCCGGTCCGCGCTGGCCTTGGGCCAGCAGCTCGTCGGCCGCGTCGCGCGCGTCCAGAATCTCCAGCGTCCGGGGCATGACGGCGAACGCGCGGCTGGTCGGGTTTTCGGCCGGCCAGCGCTCCAGCACCGTCACCGCGCGTCCGGCGCGGGCCAGGTCGCCCGCGGCCGTCAGGCCCGTGGGGCCGGCCCCCACCACCAGGACGTCGACGTCGTGCACAGCGGTTGTCGTCATCGGATCGCTCCTTCCGGTTGCGGGTTCAACAACTGTTGAAATCAACGTAAGCCCGGCTGGTAGCGATGTCAACACTTGTTGAACTAGAATTTCACCATGCCCGGTAAAGCCCGCGACGGCAAAGCCACCCGCGCCACGATCCTCAGCGCCGCGCGCAGCCTTTTCTCCACCCATGGCTTCGAGCGGACCACCATTCGCGCGATTGCGGCCCAGGCCGGCGTCGATCCGGCGCTCGTCATGCACTACTTCGGCAACAAGGCCGACCTGTTCGCCACGGTCTCCCGGCTCGAGATCACCTTTCCCGACCTCACCGGCGTCGCCCCGGAACGCGTCGCCGACGTGCTGGTGCCGTTTCTCATCCGGGTGTGGGATCCGGCCGGGTCGTTTCTGCCGCTGCTGCGCGCGGCCGCGACCAACCGCGCCGCCGCGGACGCGCTACTGGAGGTGTTCGTCGAAAAGGTGGCGCCGGCCCTGAGCGCGATCACCCCCGACCGCGCCGCCGAGCGGACCGCGATGGTGGGATCGCAGGTGCTGGGAATCGCCATGGCGCGCAACGTCGTCGGGCTGCCCGCGCTGACCGCGATGGACGACGCGACGCTGACCGAATGGCTGCGCCCGGTGCTCGCTCATTACCTCACGGGTACCGCGCCGTGAGTGCCGCGTGACCACCGGGGCGGGCGCGATGCGGTGAAGCGACGCGACCCCGACGCGCACGCCTAGAGTTGAGGTCATGCCGCTTACCGGAGAGTACGAACCGTCACCGTTGGATTGGTCTCGCGAACAAGCTGACAAATACGCCGAGTCGGGCGGCGCCGAGGCCAACGACATGAAGGGCAAGCCGATCATTCTGCTGACCACCGTCGGCGCCAAGACCGGCAAACTCCGCAAGACGCCGCTGATGCGCGTCGAGCACGACGGCCAGTACGCGGTCGTCGCCTCGCTGGGCGGGGCGCCGAAGCACCCGGTCTGGTACCACAACATCAAGAAGAACCCGCGCGTCGAGTTGCAGGACGGCGCGGTGACCCGTGACTACGACGCCCGCGAGGTCTTCGGCGACGAGAAGGCCACCTGGTGGGAGCGTGCCGTCGAGGCGTGGCCGGACTACGCCGAGTATCAGACCAAGACCGACCGCCAGATCCCGGTATTCGTGCTGACCCCGGTCGACTGAATTCCGGAGTTGGTCGGCTGCCATGGCACCATTAACCAGTGTCCGCCGAATTGAGCCATCACCCGAGCGTCTCGCCGCTATCCGCGGCTGACATCGACGGCGCGGCCAAGCGGATCGCCCCGGTGATCACGCCGACCCCGTTGCAGTTCAGCGACCGGCTGTCGGCGATCACCGGCGCGCAGGTCTACCTCAAGCGTGAGGACCTGCAGATCGTGCGCTCCTATAAGCTGCGTGGCGCCTACAACCTGCTGGTCCAGCTGTCGGATGCGGAGCTGGCCGCTGGCGTGGTGTGCTCCTCGGCGGGCAATCACGCGCAGGGCTTCGCCTACGCGTGCCGGATGTTGCAGGTGCACGGCCGCGTCTATGTGCCGGCCAAGACGCCCATGCAAAAGCGCGACCGGATCCGCTACCACGGCGGCGACTTCATCGACCTGATCGTCGGCGGCACCACCTACGATCTCGCCGCCGAGGCGGCGCTGGCCGACGTGCAAAGCACCGGCGCCACCCTGATCCCGCCCTACGACGATCCGCGCACCATGGCGGGCCAGGGCACCATCGCCGCCGAACTGCTCGATCAGCTCGACACAGAGCCGGATCTGGTGATCGTCCCGGTGGGCGGCGGCGGCTGCATCGCCGGCATCACCACGTATCTCGCCGAGCGCACCGACAACACGTCGGTGCTGGGCGTCGAGCCGGCCGGGGCCGCGGCGATGATGGCCGCGCTGTCCGCCGGCGAGCCGGTGACGCTGGACCACGTCGACCAGTTCGTCGACGGCGCCGCGGTGCGCCGGGCCGGCGACCTGACCTATGCCGCGCTGGCGGCGGCCGGCGACATGGTCTCGATCACCGCGGTCGACGAGGGAGCGGTGTGCACCGCCATGCTCGACCTCTATCAGAACGAGGGGATCATCGCCGAGCCCGCGGGCGCGCTGTCGGTCGCCGGATTGCTGGACGCCGACATCGAGCCCGGATCCACTGTGGTGTGCCTGATTTCGGGCGGCAACAACGACGTGTCGCGCTACGGCGAAGTGCTCGAGCGCTCACTGGTCCACCTCGGCCTCAAGCACTACTTCCTGGTGGATTTTCCGCAGGAGCCCGGCGCGCTGCGCCGCTTCCTGGACACGGTGCTCGGACCCAACGACGACATCACGCTGTTCGAGTACGTCAAGCGCAACAACCGGGAGACCGGCGAGGCGCTGGTCGGCATCCAGCTGGGATCGTCCGCAGACCTGGACGGCCTGCTGGCCCGGATGCGCGCTACGGAGCTACACGTCGAGAGCCTGAAGCCGGGCTCGCCGGCCTACCGCTACCTGCTGCTCTAACCCGCCAGATAGCGCGGCAGCGCAACCGCGGGGTCGAGGTCGTCGGCCGGCACCGGCGTTCCGGCCGTCAGGCGCAGCGGCACCACGCCCGCCCAATGAGGCAACGGAACGTCCTGCGGATCGTCGGCCGGCGGACCGCTGCGCACCTTCGCCGACACCTCGACGAGGTCGAGCGCGAGCACCCCGGTCGCGGCGAGCTCGCGGGCATCGGGCGCCCTGCAGTCGGCGGCGCGCCCCGGTGCGATGTGGTTGAGCAGGCAGTTCAGCGCCCGCGCCTTCTCCGCCGGGTCGTCCACGACGCGCGCATCGCCCAGCACGACCACCGAGCGGAAGTTCACCGAGTGGTGCATCGCCGAGCGGGCCAGCACCAGGCCGTCGACCAGGGTGACGGTGACGCAGACCGGCAGGGCCGACCCCGCCGCCGTGGCCGCCCTGGCCGCCAGCACCGGGCCGCTGCCCGTCGAACCGTGCAGGTAGAGCGTTTCGTCGAGCCGGGCGTGCGTCGTGGGTAACACCACAGGCCGACCAGCGTTGGAGTAGCCCAGGTGGCAGATCAGCCCCGCGTCCAGGACGTCATGAACGGTGCGGCGGTCATAGCGGGCGCGCTCCCGATAGCGGGTCGGGGTGGTGCGTGCCGTCGGCTGGTATGCGGTGTCCACGACGTTGCCCTCAACTTTGTTCTAGTACATAATCTATTGCGTGCCAGTACAAAACAGCATAACCGGAACGGGGGCGGAATCGATAGCCGCCAGCATCGAAGCGGCGATCTCGGCCGGCGCCCTGGAACCCGGCGACGCGCTGCCGCCGGTGCGTGAGCTGGCCGCGCAGCTCGGCGTGAACGCCAACACCACCGCCGCCGCCTACCGCCTGCTGCGTCATCGCGGTGCCGTCGAGACCGGTGGCCGCCGCGGCACCCGCGTGCGCCATCGCCCGGCGACCACCCCGCGCTCGCTGCTCGGCCTCGACGTGCCCGCGGGCGTGCGCGACCTGTCGACCGGCAATCCGCACCCGGCCCTGTTGCCCATTGCGGGCGCGGCGCCGGCCGGGTCGGGCGCGGGCCACCCGGTGCTCTACGGCGAGCCGGCCGTCTCGCCGGCGCTGGGGGAGTTCGCCCGCCGCGCGCTGGCCGCGGACGGGATCCCCGCCGATCACCTGGCCGTGACCAGCGGTGCGCTGGACGGCATCGAGCGCGCGCTCACCGCACACCTGCGCCCCGGCGATCGCGTCGCCGTCGAGGATCCGGGCTGGGCCAATCTCCTCGATCTCCTTGCGGCACTGGGGCTTTCGGCCGACCCGATTCGGGTCGACGACGACGGCCCGCTGGCCGAAGACCTGGCCCGGGCGTTGGGCAGCGGTGTGCGTGCGCTGGTGCTCACCAACCGCGCGCAAAACCCCACGGGCGCCGCGCTTTCGGCGGATCGCGCCGATTCGCTGCGGCAACTGCTGGTGTCGCGCGCCGACGATCTGCTGCTGGTCGAAGACGACCACTGCGCGAGCATCTCCGGGGCACCGCTGCACACCCTGGCAGGCTGCACCGCCCATTGGGCGTTCGTTCGCTCGGCATCCAAGGCGTACGGCCCCGACTTGCGGGTGGCGGTCGTCGCCGGCGACCACCGCACCATCGAGCGGGTCCGTGGCCGGCTGCGGCTCGGGCCCGGCTGGGTGAGCCACATCCTGCAGCGGCTCGCCGTCGACCTGTGGTCGGACCCGGTGGCGGTGCAGCTGGTGCACACGGCCGAGCAACACTACGCCGGCAACCGGCAACGGCTCTGCCAAGCCTTGGCCGAACGCGGTCTAGCGGCTCATGGGCGCTCGGGTCTCAACGTGTGGGTGCCGGTTCCCGACGAGGCGGTCGCGATTTCCCGGTTGCTCGGCGCGGGCTGGGCGGCGGCACCGGGCAACAGGTTCCGGATCAACACGCCGGCGGGCATCCGCATCACGATCTCCGAGCTGACTGCCGATGAGATCGATCCACTCGCCGATGCGGTTGCGCGGGCGGTGCATCCCGCCGGCCGGGCCATCGTGTAACCGCAGCTCAAGCGTCCCCGTCGTGGTCCGTGGCGCCGGGCCCGGGACCGCTCCACAACATCTCGACGCTGGGATACGGCGGCACGTCGTGGCGCACGGTGTGCCGGCCCGACGCCGGCTTGGGGTTCGCGGCGCGCCGGCTCGACTTGCGCAGGCAGATCCGTCGCAGTGGGTGACCGAATTCAGATTGACTCATGGCGGCATCATCGGGGGTCGGCCCGCCGCGCCGCTATTCAGTCATCCACAGCCCGGTTCCGCGGAGAGCCGGGTCAGGTCGGGTTCGGGACCCGAGCGGAAGCACCTGCTGCAAGGATTCCGGCGGCGCGGGCGACTTCGCGGTACGCGGCCGTCAGGCTCGACACCGACGCATGAGCGTTGCGGCCACTCGGGTTGGGGACCACCCAGAGTTCGGTTGCGCGGTAAGGCGATGCTTGCTTGCCGGCCTGCGCTCGGCGCTGGCCGAACGCGTCTCGATATGCGGTAATCCCAAGGACTGCGACAACACGCGGGGAGAAGTGTTCGACCATCCGGTCCAATTTCCGCCTGCCGTCGATCAGTTCGGCAGCGGTGAGCTCGTCCGCGCCGGCGGTCGCCCTCTCCACCAGGTTGGTGATGCCGATTCCGCGGCGCAGCAAGTATTGCCGGTCCGCGGGCGCAAAGCCCGACGAGGCGTCGATCAAGTGATCGGTGATGCCGGCGCGGTACAGCGCCGGCCAGAACCGGTTGCCGCGCGGCGCGAAATGCGCCTGCACCGCAGCGGTTCTCAGGCCGGGATTGATCCCCACGAACAGCAGTCGGACCTGATCGGAGATCAGGTCGGGAACGGTGCTGCCGTTGAACCGCTGCAGCTCGGCACGGGTGAACCGGAGCTCATCCATAGCGCATCGAAGCCGCGATCAACCGGGGCCGCCCCCGCTATCCGCACCGCAGTATCGCGAATGAATGCCCAGGCAGCTCGGTCCGGTCGGCGTGAACCGTCGGCTCGTCCCAGGCCAACAGCACCTCGCCGGTGACCGGGACCCGCACCGGCGCGGCGCCCAGATTGCACGCGATGCGCAACCGGCCGCGGGAGACGATGATCCAGCGCTCGTCCTCGTCGTAGTCGACGGTCAGGTGTTCCAACCAAGGGTCGGCCATGTCGGGGTGGTCGCGCCGCAGCGCGATCAGATCGCGGTACAGCCGGTGTAGCCGGGCGTGCTCGCCGGTGCCGACCTCGTCCCAGTCGAGTTTGGAGCGCGCGAACGTCTGGGGATCCTGCGGGTCGGGGATGTCGTCGGCGTCCCAGCCGTGCTCGGCGAATTCGGCCTTGCGGCCTTCGGCGGTGGCCTTCGCCAGCTCCGGTTCGGGGTGCGAGCTGAAGAACTGGAACGGGGTCGAGGCGCCGTATTCCTCTCCCATGAAAAGCATGGTGGTATAGGGAGATCCGAGTGCCAGCGCGGCCTTGATGGCCAGCTGGCCACCGGTCAGGTTCTGCGAGGGGCGATCTCCCAGCGCGCGATTGCCGACCTGATCGTGGGTGCAGGTGTAGGCGACCAGCCGGGTGGCGGGGATGCCCGATCCCTCGCTGGTGTCCAGTGGCCGCCCATGGCGGCGACGCCGGAACGACGAATAGGTGGCGGCGTGGAAGAAGCCGTGCCGCAGCGTCTGCGCCAGGGTGGCCAGGCTGCCGAAGTCGGCGTAGTAGCCTTGGCGTTCGCCGGAAACGGCGGTGTGGATGGCGTGATGAATGTCGTCGGCCCATTGCCCGGTGAGGCCATAGCCGCCACGATCGCGCCGGGTGATCAACCGCGGGTCGTTGAGGTCGCTCTCGGCGATCAGCGACAGCGGGCGCCCCAATTGCTGTGCCAGCCAATCTGTTTCGGTGGCGAGTTCCTCGAGGATGTGGATCGCCGTGGTGTCCACCAGGGCGTGGACGGCGTCCAGCCGCAGGCCGTCGGCGTGGAAGTCGCGCATCCAGCGCAGCGCGCACCCGATGATGTAGCGGCGGACCTCGTCGGAATCGGCGTCGGCGATGTTGATGCCCTCGCCCCACGGGTTGCTCGCCGAGGACAGGTAGGGCCCGAACTTAGGCAGATAATTTCCCGACGGGCCGAGGTGGTTGAAGACCGCGTCGATCAGCACCCCCAAACCCTTGGCGTGGCAGGCGTCGACGAAGCGCACCAGACCGTCCGGGCCGCCATAGGGCTCGTGCACGCTGTACCACAGCACGCCGTCATATCCCCAACCATGAGTGCCGGCAAACGAATTCACCGGCATCAGCTCGACGAAGTCGACGCCGAGATCGACCAGATAGTCCAGCTTCTCGATCGCGGAGTCGAAGGTGCCGGCCTCGGTGAAGGTGCCCAGGTGAAGCTCGTAGATCACCGCGCCCTCGACCGCGCGGCCGGCCCATGCGGAATCGGTCCACGTCGCGGCGGCCGGATCCCACAACTGCGAGCGGGCGTGCACTCCCTCGGGCTGACGGGGTGAGCGCGGGTCGGGCAACACGGTGGGGTCGTCGTCGAGCAAATAGCCGTAGCGGGCGTCCGGCGCGGTGTCCACGTCCGCATGCCACCAACCGTCAGCGGAACGCGTCATGGCGTGCGTCTGCCCGTCGACGTCGAGCCGAACCAACGCGGGTTTGGGCGCCCAGACCCGGAATTCAGTCATGGTGGCGCTCCAGCAGGACCACCGGCAGGTCGGCGAACAATTGGGCGGCCGACGTCGGGCCGTCGGCGATCACCCCGGTGAGCGCATCCTTCCAGGTTCCATCGGGGAGCGGCAAGACCGTGTTGCCCCAGCCGGTTTCGGCCAGCCGGACCGTCCAGCGGGTCACCGCCACCACGATGTCCTCGCCGCGTTGGAAGGCCAACACGTGATCGCCGGCGTCGCCGTCGGCCAGTATCGGGACGTAGTCGCCGTGCAGGAAGGTGTCCCGATGCTCACGGCGCACCCGAAGTGCTGTGGTGACAACCCGGATTTTCGGATGCTCCAACGCCTGCAGGGCGGCACGCCGGGCGGCATAGTCGACCGCACGGCGATTGTCCGGGTCGACCAGGCTGTCGTCCCACAGCTCGGTGCCCTGGTACACGTCCGGAATGCCAGGCACGGTCAGCGCCAGCAGCTTCTGGGCCAGCGCGTCACTGGCGGCATGCGGATTGAGTTGCGCGACAAGCTCGGTCAGCTGGCCGGCCACCGGCCCGTCGAGCACGGTGTCCAGCCACCGGTGCACCGCGTCCTCGAACTCGGCGTCCGGGTCGTCCCAGGAGGTGTGCCAGGCCGCTTCGCGGATGGCCTTCTCGGTGTAGCCGTGCAGCCGCTCGCGCAACGTCTCGGTGACCTGCCCGTCGACGGGCCATACGCCGAAGATGTTCTGCCACAGGAATTGTCCGGTCGCCGGATCGGGGGAGGGTGCGGCGACCTCCCAGCGGGCGAGGAACTCGGTCCACAGCGAGGGCACCTGGGACAGCACCGATATCCGGGCCCGCACGTCTTCGCCGCGCTTGGTGTCGTGGGTGGTCAGCGTCGTCATGGTGTGCGGCCACAGCCGGGCCCGGGTGGCGGCGCTGTGATGGAATTCGGCCGCACCGACACCGAAGCGGTGCGGCTCGCCGCCCACTTCGTTCAGCGACACCAGCCGGGCGTCCCGGTAGAACAAGCAGTCCTCGACCGCCTTGGCCGTGACGGCGCCGCACAGCTGCTGCAGCCGGGTCGCCGGCTCGCCGCCGCGGGCCAGCGCCGCGGCCAGCACCTGCAGCGCGGAACCCAACTGTGGTGCGCCCGCTTCGGTTTCGGCCAGTGCGGTGGGCAGCAGCGCGACCAAGCCGGGGTAGTCGCTCCGGTAAACCCCGATGTGGGTGAGCAGCGCGGCCACCGCCTCGGGCAGCAACGGATGGTCGGCGCCGGCGGCGGCCACGATGGCGCGCCGCAACCGGCGCAGCTCGCTCGCCAAAGTCTTGGTGGCCGAGCGAATCTTGAGGTCCGCCAGCATGTCCGGCATCGCCTGGTAGTCCACGCCGGCGGATTCCACCAGCGCGGTCAGCGCCGGGGCGCCCTCGGGATCCACCAGCACGCCGCCGGTTTCGCGCAACACGTCGTAGCCGGTGGTGCCGGCGACCGGCAGGGTGGGCTCGAGCGCCTCGTCGACGGCCAGGATCTTCTCGATCACGATCCAGGCCTCCGGGCCGGTCAATTCGCGCAGCCACGCCAGGTATCCGCACGGGTCGGACAGGCCATCGGGGTGGTCGATGCGGACGCCGTCGACCAACCCCTCGGCGAACCACCGACCGACCTCGGCGTGCGTGGCGTCGAAGACCGCGCGATCCTCCTGACGCAACCCCGCGAGCGAGGTGATCGAGAAGAACCGGCGGTAGCCGCACACGCCGTTGCGCCAGCCGACCAGCCGATAATGCTGGCGATCGTGCACCTCGGGGCCGGTGCCCTCCGCGGTGCCGGGCGCGATCGGGAACGCCAGATCGCCCAGCCGCAACAGGTCCCCGTCGACGGTGAGGTCGGCGACGTCGTCGTCGGAACCGAGCACCGGCAGCACGATGCGGCCGTCGTCGAGGTCCCAGTCGATGTCGAAATACGTTGCGTAGGGCGAAGAACGGCCGTTGCGCAGGACATCCCACCACCACGGGTTCTGCTGGGGCGGGTCGATGCCCACATGGTTGGGCACGATGTCCACGATCAAGCCCATTCCGCGCGCGCGGGCCGCCGCCGACAACCGCGCCAGGCCGTCGCGGCCGCCGATCTCGGGGGACACCGTTGTGGGGTCGGTGACGTCGTAACCATGGCTCGATCCCGTGGTCGCGGTCATGATCGGAGACAGGTACAGGTGCGAAACCCCGAGGTCGTCCAGGTAGTCCAGCAGGTTCTCCGCGTCGGCGAAGGTGAACGCGAAACCGCTGGATTCACCACGCAGTTGCAGGCGGTAGGTAGAGATGACGGGTAAAGCCATGCGTCACTGCGTCTTACGCAGTACGAGCAGTGAGCGCGAGGGCAACGACACCTTCTCCTCAGCGGTCACCACCTGATCGGCTCCTTCTTTGCGGCCAGTCGGTTCGTTGGTGTCCAGTTCCACGGTCCACTCTTTCGCATAGTCGCTGTTCGGCGTCACAAAATCCACCGGATCTTCTCCGGCGTTGAAACACAACAGGAATGAGTCGTCGACCACCCGCTCGCCGCGGGCGTTCGGCGCGCTGATGGCCTCGCCGTTGAGGAACACCGCCACACACTTGTGAATGCTTTCGCCCCAGTCCTCGTGCGTCATCTCGCGGCTGCTCGGATTGAGCCAGGCGATATCGCGCACCTCGTCGCCGGTTCGGATCGGCTCACCCTCGAAAAACCGGCTCCGCCGGAACACCGGATGCCGCTTGCGCAGCTCGCTCACCTTGCGGGCGAACGCCAGCAGGTCGGCATTCTTGTCGACCAAAGACCAGTCCATCCAAGACAATTCGGAGTCCTGGCAGTACACGTTGTTGTTGCCGTTCTGCGTGCGGCCGAACTCGTCACCGTGGGCGATCATCGGCGTGCCCTGGCTGAGCATCAGCGTCGCCCAGAAGTTGCGCATCTGGCGGTAGCGCAGCTCGGTGATGTCGGGGTCGTCGGTGGGGCCTTCGACGCCGCAGTTCCAGGAGCGGTTGTGGCTTTCCCCGTCCCGGTTGTCCTCCCCGTTGGCCATGTTGTGCTTTTCGTTGTAGGACACCAGGTCATTGAGGGTGAATCCGTCGTGCGCGGTGACGAAGTTGATGCTGGCGCTGGGACGCCGACCGGTCGCCTCATACAGGTCCGACGACCCGGTCAGCCGGGAAGCGAACTCGCCGAGGGTTGCGGGCTCGCCCCGCCAGTAATCGCGCACAGTATCGCGATACTTCCCGTTCCACTCGGTCCACAAACCCGGGAAGTTTCCGACTTGGTAACCACCCTCGCCGACGTCCCACGGTTCGGCGATCAGTTTGACCTGGCTGACGATCGGATCCTGCTGTACCAAATCGAAGAACGCGCTCAACCGGTCGACGTCGTGCAGTTCGCGGGCCAGCGTGGCGGCCAGGTCGAAGCGGAACCCGTCCACGTGCATCTCGGTCACCCAGTAGCGCAGCGAGTCCATGATCAGCTGCAGCACGTGCGGGTGGCGGGGGTTCAAGCTGTTGCCGGTGCCGGTGTAGTCCTTGTACAGCCGCAGGTCGGTGTCGACCAGCCGGTAGTACGCGGCGTTGTCGATACCGCGGAAATTGATGGTCGGTCCGAGGTGGTTGCCCTCGGCGGTGTGGTTGTAGACCACGTCGAGGATCACCTCGATGCCGGCCTCATGGAAACTGCGCACCATGGATTTGAACTCGGGCACGCTGGACGTGCGGTTGGCCGCGTACTCGTTGTTCGGTGCGAAGAATCCGAAAGTGTTGTATCCCCAGTAGTTTCGCAGACCGAGGTCGAGCAGCCGCGAGTCGTGCATGAACTGGTGAACGGGCATCAGCTCGATGGCGGTGACGTTAAGCGACTTGAGATGGTCGATGACCACCGGATGAGCCAGCCCGGCGTAGGTGCCCCGAAGCTCCTCGGGGACGCCCGGATGGGTCTGGGTCATACCCTTGACGTGGGCTTCGTAGATGACGGTCTCGTGATACGGGGTCAGCGGTGCGCGGTCGGATCCCCAGTCGAAGAACGGGTTGGTCACCACGCTGGTCATGGTGTGGCCGAGCGAGTCGACCATCGGGGGAGTCCCGGGGTCGGCGCCGTCGGCGTTGGGGCCGCCCGGGGTGACCGCCTTCAGGTCGTAGGAGAACAGCGCCTGGCCGAATTTGAAGTCGCCGTGGAAGGCCTTGCCGTACGGGTCGAGAAGGAGCTTGCTGGGGTCACAGCGGTGGCCGGCGGCCGGGTCGAAGGGGCCGTACACGCGGTAGCCGTAGCGCTGGCCGGGGGTGATGTTCGGCAGATAGGCATGCCAGACGAATCCGTCCACCTCTTCCAGGGCGATCCGCGTTTCGCTGCCGTCATGGTCGATCAGGCACAACTCGACTTTCTCGGCGATTTCGGAGAACAACGAAAAGTTGGTCCCCGCGCCGTCGTAGGCGGCGCCGAGCGGATACGGATTTCCCGGCCACACGGTGGCCAGCTTGGGTTGGTGGTTACCGCCTGCTGCTGAAGCGGGACTGTTGGTTGGCACCTATCGACCTTATCCGCGCGTGGTTGCGCTCACCCCGGTAAGTGGCCAGGAGTAAGGCGGGTCACCACCAGCCGGTGGCCTCGGCGATCTGGCGGCCCAACTCGGGAACCATCGTCCGCACGTAGGTGGGGGTCAGGTGGTGCGCACCGTGGTAGATCAGGATGTTTCCCTCGACCGGACGGCACACGTCCGTGCGGCAGATCGCGTCCGACATGTCGAGCACCTTGAGTAGCGGGAACTGTCCGGTGAAGTCGAGCGTCTGGTTGCGGTCGGAGAGCAAATCGGCACGCTTGATCGCGCATGATTGGGCGGTGCCGCCCCGTTTGGCGAGGCAGTCCGCCGGGTCGAACGGTTGGCCGTTCTTCACCAACCACGGCGTGTCTCGCATTCCCAGAATGGGAATGTTGTTGTCCGACAACGTCTGCCAGATCCCGATGTAGGTAGCGGGCATCACGTCGCCGGTTTTGATGTTCCACGGCCGGGTGGTGGTGGTGAACACAAAGTCCGGCCGGTCGGTGACCAATTTGGTCATCGTTCCTTGCACCCATTCCCGGCACTGTGGGTAGGGGGCGTTGTTGCCCATGATCAGCGGGACCTGCTCGGTCGACAGCGGGCAGCCCATCTTCAGATACGTCACGACCTTGAACCGGTGCATCTTGCCCAGGATGTCCAGCGCCGGCAGCCAGTGCTCGGCATGTGACCCGCCCGCCAGCGCGACCGTCCGGTCGGCGGCCACGTCGCCGTAGGTGCAGGTGACCACCGCGGGGTTGACGAAGTCGCTGATGCACCCGTCCCGGGTCGAGGCGGGCAGGTCCTGTTTGACCTCCAAGACGGTGGGCCGCATCGGTAGTGCGGGCACGCGCACGCGTTCGGTCAGCGCGCGAGCGCCGGGGTAGTCCTGCGGGTTGAGGACGCTGAGCTCCCTGCCCGCCGACCGCAAGACGGTGACGTGCTGGCGCCAGGTGAAGGACGTCGCGGTCAGCGTCACGCCCAGCAGCACGATGGCGGATCCGAGCGCCATCGTCGGCCGGGCCAGGCGCGTGTGCCACGGGCTGCTCGGCGCCGCCACTGGCGCCGCGGCCGTTGCTTTGGAGGACGCCCGGTAGCGCAACGGGTCCTCGACGAGCCGATTGGTCAGATAGGCGAGCGCGCCGGCCACCAGCAGCAGCGCCGCGCCTTCGGTGAAGTTGGCGTGCTTGTGACCGCTGTAGGACAACCAGAAGATCAGCAACGGCCAGTGCCACAGGTACAGCGCATACGCCATCGCGCCCAACTCGACCAGCGGGCGTGTCGCCAGCAGCCGATTGGGCAGCGGCAACCGGTCGGCGGCGCCGCCTTGCAGGTTGGCCCCGACGAGGATGAGCAGCATGGCGGCGCCGACCGGCACCAGCGCCCATGGACCGGGGAATTGCTGCACGCCGTCGATCAGCGCCCCGCAGCACAGCACCGTACCCAGCGCGACGGTGGCCACCGCCGTCCGCAACCACATCGGCCAGCGGATCCGGGTCACCAGGGCGCCGACCAGGGCGCCCAGCAACAACTCCCAACCCCGCGCGAAGGTGTTGTAGTAGGCGGCCGGCTGGTCCTGTTGATGCGCGATGATCGCGTAAACGAAGGAGGCCACCGTCAGCGCGGTCAGCACCACCAGGAACAAGGTGCGCAGCCGGGCGCCCAGGGGGCGCCGGAACAGGTAGGCCAAGCCGGCGATCAACACCAGGAAGCTGACGTAGAACTGGCCCTGCACCGACATCGACCAGATGTGCTGCAAGGGGCTGACGGCTTCGCCGGCCCGCAGGTAGTCGGAGGCGGTGTTGGCCAGCTCCCAGTTCTGGTAGTAGCCCAGGCTGGCAAGGCTTTGGTCGGCGAACGTCTCCCAGCGGGTCTCCGGCTGCACCAGGATGGTCAGCACCGCGCAGCCGGCCAGCACCACGACGAGGGCGGGAACCAGGCGCCGGATGAGCCGGACCACCTCGGCCACCGGCGACAGCGTTGCGGCCGGGTTCAGCGCGGCGCGAATGATCTTGCCGCCGAAGAAGAATCCGGACAGCGCCAGGAACACGTCCACGCCGCCGGAGACGCGGCCGAACCAGATATGGAAGACGGCGACCAACGCAATCGCAATGCCGCGCAGGCCGTCGAGGTCGTAGCGATAGAAGCCCTGAGGACCCGCCTTGCGCGCCTCCGCGGCCCCCGGAACAGCGGTGGCGTCTGGCGTGGGAGACGGTGGCGGGGTCTGCATGATCGACAGTTAATTTACCGAAAACCCGCCCCCACTCCCGACACCTCGCGGCGGGGAGGCTGCTCAGCCTGGCCGGGAGAGCAGCCGCGCCGGGTGGCGGGGGAGCAGGGGCGGGCGTCGGGCGGCCGGGAACCGGCCGGGGCAATTACCTGCCGATGCCGGCGCCGGCCGGTTGCAGCGGCGACTGCTGGGCCGGCAACTGCTGCACGGGCGCCTGCTGGAACGGCGACTGCTGCAGCGGGGCCTGCTGGGTCGGGACCTGCTGCGTCGGGATCTGCTGCAACGGCGCCTGCTGGGTGGGCAGCTGCTGCGGCGTCTGCTGGTACGGCGACTGTTGCAGCGGAGCCTGCTGGGTCGGGGCCTGTTGCGTCGGAGCCTGCTGCAGCGGGGCCTGTTGGGTGGGCAGCTGCTGCGGGGCCTGTTGCAGCGGCGCCTGCTGGGCCGGCGCGGACGCGCCGAGAACGCGGACCATGTAGGGCGTCATGCCGTTGGTGCGCACCGGCGAGACCTGCACGACGTCTCCGACCTCGAGCATCTGGTTGTTGCCCAGGTACATCGCGACGCTCTGGGTGCCTTCGGGGCCGTAGAAGATCAGGTCACCCTTGCGGGCCTGCTGCGGCAGGATCTTCTGGCCGACCCGGTAGATCGCGCCCGACGACCGCGGCAGCTTGATGCCGGCGCCTGCATAGGCGTACTGCATCAGACCGGAGGCGTCGAAACCGACGGTGTTGATGCCGGTACCGGTGCCACGGGTGGGGCCGTTGATCCCCCCGCCGGCCCAGGAGAACGGCACACCGCGCTGCGACAGACCGCGGGCGATCACCACGTCGGTGGCCTGCTGGTAGTCCATCGATCTGGCGCCCGGGTCGGCGGTCGCGATGGTGGGAACCACCATCGGCGCCCCGAGCAGGGCCAAACCGATCGCAAAGGCGTAGATGCGTTTCATTTTTGCTGGCCTCTCAGGCGCTCAATGGCCTCGGCGCGGTGACCTCGCGCGTCCGCCCCCGGTTCATGGACCAGGCGAGGGCCCCCACGCTGGGGCCCAACGCCGTCCATGGCACTTGCGAAGTGAACCAGCGGTCAGGCCGCTGTATTCACATCAGTCACACAAGCCACTTTGACAACAGATGGTGTTAGCCGCCAGCTCCACGCAAGATTTTTTGTCGTACCGTGACCGGACGGTGACTGGCTCGCCCAATCCCCTATGCGCAGTTGTGATTTCGGTCTCAGTCGGCAACGAAACGGCACGCCCGCAGCGCCGCCGCGGCGCGGCGATCAGACCCAGTAGCGTTCGCTGAACATGGTCAGCAGCGTTCCGGCGACGGAGCTCACCATGACCAGCGCCAGCGCCAGCACCGGCCAGAAGGACATGTACCAGCCCTTGAGCAGGGAAACCACCGGTCCGACGACGGCCGCGGTCAGGGCCGCGCCGATGCCGCCCCACACCACCGGGTGGATGTACAGATCCAGCCCGTAGGGCACCGGCCCGCAGGTTTCGTCTTCGCAGACATTCGCCAGGAAGCCGAACAGCCGCGTCGGCCAGGTCGTCGCCGTGGCCAGCACCGCCAGCAGGATCAGCAGCACGACGGTGCAGACGACGTCCCAGGGCGCCAGCCGCACCCGGATCACCCGGGGCGCTTCCTCGTCGTAGTCCACCAGCGGGTGATGCGTGTCCCTGGACCAGCCGGGCCCCGGTACCGGCCCGGCCTCGGGTCCCGGCGGTGCACTGTCGGGGTGCTGCGGGGTGGCCATGATGATCCATGCTTCCCGACGTCGGAGTTTTGCGCGAATCGGCTGCTTTACCCTCGATCACTATGCCCGCGGCCAAGGCCGGGCTGACGCCCGAGCAGATCAGCGCGATCGACGCCGCGCACCTGTGGCACCCCTACAGCACCATCGGCGCCGAATCCGTCGCCCCCGTGGTGGCGGTCGGCGCCCGCGGCGCCTGGCTGTCCCTGATCCGCGACGGCAAGCCCGTCGAGGCGCTCGACGCCATGAGCTCCTGGTGGACCGCGATCCACGGGCACGGCCACCCGGCGCTGGATGCCGCGCTAAAGGCGCAGCTCGACGCCATGAACCACGTGATGTTCGGCGGGCTGACCCACGAACCCGCGGCGCGGCTGGCCCAGCTGCTGGTAGACATCACGCCGGCGGGACTGGAGACGGTGTTCTTCAGCGACTCCGGATCGGTGTCGGTGGAGGTGGCGGTCAAGATGGCGCTGCAGTACTGGCGCAGCCGCGACCGCCCCGGCAAGCACCGGCTGATGACCTGGCGCGGCGGCTACCACGGCGACACCTTCACGCCGATGAGCATCTGCGACCCCGACGGCGGCATGCACTCGCTGTGGACCGACATCCTGGCCCGACAGCTGTTCGCCCCGCAGGTGCCCCGCGAGTACGACCCCGGCTACAGCGCGGCGTTCGCCGACCAGCTGGCCCGGCACGCCGCCGAGCTGGCCGCCGTCGTCGTGGAGCCCGTCGTGCAGGGTGCCGGCGGCATGCGCTTCCACGACCCGCAATACCTACGCGACCTGCGCGACATCTGCAGCCGGCACGACGTGCTGCTGATCTTCGACGAGATCGCCACCGGCTTCGGGCGCACCGGCGAGCTCTTCGCCGCCGACCACGCCGGCGTGAGCCCGGACATCATGTGCGTCGGCAAGGCGCTGACCGGTGGATATCTGACCCTGGCCGCCACCTTGTGCAGCACCGACATCGCCCACACCATCAGCGCGGGACAGGCCGGAGCGCTGATGCACGGCCCCACGTTCATGGCCAACGCGCTGGCCTGCGCAGTGTCGGTGGCCAGCGTCGAGGTGCTGCTCGGGCAGGACTGGCGGTCGCGGGTCGCCGCGATCGGCGCCGGCCTGGCGGCCGGGCTCGAGCCGGCCCGGGCGCTGCCAGGGGTGAGCGACGTGCGAGTGTGCGGCGCCATCGGCGTCATCGAATGCGCGCGCCCGGTCGACCTGGCCGTCGCCACTCCGGCGGCCCTGACCCATGGCGTCTGGCTGCGCCCGTTTCGCAACCTGATCTACGCGATGCCGCCCTACATCTGCACGCCCGACGAGATCGCCCAGATCACTTCGGCGATGGTGCAGGTCGCCAACGTCGTGGGCAGTCAGTGACGGCCCCAGCGCCCTGGCTAAGCCGGGTGATGGCGACCCGCAGCGCCCGGCTTCGCCGCGCTCGCGGTCGCCACGGGGCTAACGGTGGCGACCCGCAGCGCCCGGCTTCGCCGCGCTCGCGGTCGCCACTAGGCTGAACGCCGATGAAGGCACCGATCGAGGTTTCCCCGCTGGCCTGGCTGGAGGCGGTGGAACAGCAGCGCCGCGAGGCAGGGCTGCGCCGCGCACTGCGGCCGCGTCCCGCCGTGGCCACCGAGCTGGACCTGGCCTCCAACGACTACCTCGGCCTGTCGCAACATCCGGACGTGATCGACGGGGGAGTCGCCGCGCTGCGGATGTGGGGTGCCGGCGCGACCGGGTCCCGCCTGGTCACCGGTGACACCGAGTTGCACCAGCAGTTCGAATCGGAGCTGGCCGACTACGTCGGCGCCGCAGCGGGGCTGCTGTTCTCCTCCGGATACGCGGCCAACCTGGGCGCCGTCGTGGGCCTGTCGGGCCGGGGTGCGCTGCTGGTCTCCGACGAGTACTCGCACGCGTCGCTGGTGGACGCCTGCCGGCTGTCGCGGGCACGGGTGGCGGTGACCCCGCACCGCGACGTCGGGGCCGTCGAGGCGGCGCTGCAGACACGCGACGAGGAGCGCGCGGTCGTCATCACCGAGTCGGTGTTCTCCACCGACGGCGCGCTGGCGCCGCTGCGGGAATTGCACGAAGCGTGTCGGCGGCACCGCGCCGTGCTCGTCGTCGACGAGGCGCACGGTCTGGGGGTGCGCGGCGGCGGGCGCGGGCTGCTGCACGAGGCCGGGCTGGCCGGGGCTCCCGACGTGGTCATGACCACCACGCTGTCCAAGGCGCTGGGCAGCCAGGGCGGCGCGGTCCTGGGGCCGGCGTCGGTGCGAGCGCATCTGATCGACGCGGCGCGCACGTTCATCTTCGACACCGGCCTGGCCCCGGCGGCGGTGGGCGCCGCGCGGGCGGCGCTGGCCGTGCTGCGGTCCGAACCCTGGCGGGCGGACGCGGTGCTGCGCCACGCCGCCTTCCTGGCCGAGGTCTGCGGCGTGCCCGGGGTGCCGCAGTCGGCGGTGGTGTCGGTGATCCTGGGCGACCCGGACGTGGCGGTGGCCGCAGCGACCGCCTGCCTGGATGCCGGCGTTCGGGTGGGATGTTTCCGGCCCCCGACCGTGCCCGCCGGGACGTCGCGGCTGCGGCTGACCGCGCGCGCGTCGCTGGACGACGCCGAGCTGGAGGTCGCGCGCCGGGTGCTGACCGATGTGCTCGCCAAGGGTTGAGACGCCCCGGTGACGGTTCTGGTTATCACCGGCACCGACACCGGGGTCGGCAAGACGGTCGTCACCGCGGCGCTGGCCTGTCATGCCCGTCAGGCCGGCCTCGATGTCGCCGTGTGCAAGCCGGTCCAGACCGGCATCGACGCCGGCGACGACGACCTCGCCGAGGTGACCCGGCTGTCCGGAGTGACCGAGCTGGCCGGGTTCGGCCGGTATCCACAACCACTGGCGCCGGTGGCCGCCGCCGAAGCGGCCGGCATGCCGTTGCCCAGCCGAGAGCAGCTGCTCGAGCTCATTCGGGAGCTGGACCGGCCAGGGCGGCTGACGTTGGTCGAGGGCGCCGGGGGACTGCTGGTCGAGCTCGGCGAAAATGGTGTCACCGCACGCGATCTCGCCGTCGCGCTGGCCGCCTCGGTGCTGGTTGTGGTCAGGCCGTCGCTGGGTACCCTCAATCACACCGCGCTGACTCTGGAATCGCTTGCCGCCCATAACATTTCGTGTGCGGGCCTGGTCATCGGCAGTTGGCCGCAGCGGCCCGGGTTGGTGGAGACGACGAACTTGTTCGCGCTGGCCCGGCTGGCCGCGGTGCGCGCCGCCCTGCCGCAAGGCGCTGCCACGCTGGACGCCGCCGGGTTCGCGACGCTGTGCGCTGAGGCGTTCGACCGCGACTGGGTCACCTCGCTGGTCAGCTGATGGTCCACTCCATCGAGCTGATCTTCGACCGCGATACCGAGGCGGCCATCCGGCACATCTGGGAAGCGTTGGCCGGGGCCGGAATTCCCAGTCAGGCGCCCGCCAGCCGGCCACACGTGACGCTGGCCGTGGCCGAAGGCATCTCCCCCGACGTCGACGAGCTGCTGAGCCCGCTGAGCGAGCGGCTGCCGCCGTGTCTGATCGGTGCGCCGGTGTTATTCGGCCGCACCAGCGCGGTATTCGCGCGGCTGATGGTGCCGAGCAGTGAGCTGCTGGACCTGCACGCCCGGGTGCACCAGGTGTGCGGCCCACATCTGCACCCCGGTCCGATGCCCAACAGCATGCCCGGGCAGTGGACCGCGCACGTCACGATGGCCCGCCGGGTAGGCGGCGTCCACCTCGGCCGCGCCCTACGCATCGCGGGCCGGCCCGCCCAGATCGAGGGCAGCTTCGCGGGTTTGCGCCGCTGGGACGGCGACAAGAAGGTCGAGCATCTGATCGGTACCTAACTGATGGTGGCGACCCGCCCCCCGGCAAGCGGGAGGTGCCCCCAGCGCCCGGCTCCGGCCGCGGTTGCGATCGCCACTACCCACCGAAGAGCAGATACAAACCGGTGAAGGTGTAGCCGACCATCACCAGCATCATCGTCAGCTGTCCGGTGAGCTGATGGCCGGCGGGCAGCAGCCGAAGGGCTTCGTCGTGGGCCGCGATCACCGCCACGATGTGCCCGGTGACCACACAGGTCACCTTGACCGCGGCCAGCACCGGCGGGTGCATGGACAACACGTAGGCCACGTGCAGATGCGCCAAGCCGAAAAGGTTCCACCCGTGGCCGAACGGGTCGGCCAGCGCGAACACCGCCTGCTGTCCGCGTTCCACCAGGTACGACAGGTAATGCGCGAAGATGTAGCCCACCACGATCGGGATCAGCGAATGCGCCATTTCGCCGGGCAATTCGCGGCGCTGCTCGGCATCGACGCCGCCGGTCGCGCGTGCCGCGAAGGAAAACGTCAGTGCGACAACGCAAATGAAGACGATCAGCCCGAGGGTGCGCAGTACCGACGACGCCAATGTCGGGGGCGCGCCGAACTCGCGGGTGAGCTGATCGGAGAAGCCGCGCCACGTCGGCGACGACGAGAAACTGTCGAAGGCGGTGGAACCGAGCAGCACCGCCAGCAGCACCACGACGCCCGGCCGCACCGGCAACGACGGCAGATGATCGAGCGGATTTCCCACCACGATCTTTCCGGTCTCCGGATTGCGGCGAAACGCCGAGAGCCGGGAGACGGCCATGCTGTACACGCCGAACGGGTCGGCGCGCGCCAGCCAGCGCTGCCCGCACAGCCACGCGCCGACAAGCATCAGCGCCGCGTAGCCGGCGATCCACGCCCGGACCAATGCCAACGACGCCGAGTTGGGGCTGGCCAACTCCATCCAGACGAACGCGAACAGGCCGAGCGCGGCCGGCCGATAACCCCAGCCTTCGGGATAGCTCAGCCGCGGCCGGCCGAACCGCTCCGGGGTGATGCGCCGCAACAGCAGATACACCGTGCGGATGGGCGAAATCACCCGCCACACCGGCCCGACGACCAGCGACAGCGCCACCAGCCCGACCCACAGCAGCACGTAGAACACGCCGAGCAGCGCGTTGCTCTCCGATTCGGGACCCCACACCCCGGCGGCCACCGCCCACGCCGCGAACACCAGGGCCAGCGCGGCGACGAACCACCGGGTCACCGGCGAGTCGACGAACGTCGTCACCGCGGTCGGCAACGGCCGGCCCGGCTTGAGCGGGTCGAACCTCGGCCGTCGCCAGGCGAACGCCACCAAGGCGAAGGTGAAGGTCAGCGCCCATGCCGCCCCGACCATCGCGTAGGCGTAGGGCACCGGAAGGTCACCCGACCCACCCAGACCGTGCGCGAGCACCACCGCCGCGGCGGCGGGGCTCACGACTGCACTTGGATGGTTGCGATGGTGCGGTCCAGATGGTGCAGCTCCACCGCGACGTTGCCGGGTACGTCGACGGCGAATCCGAACGTCTGGTTGGGTGCGGCCGCGACCTGGAACTTGTGATCGGGCGTCGAATGCACGTGCAGTTCGTCGGTGGCGTCGCTGGTGACGTGCAGGGTGATCTGCTGATGCACCTTGGCCTGCAGCGTGGCGTTGGTCGGTGTCACCTGCCCGTGGGCGATGGTCACGTCGATCGTCAGCGGTGCGGCCGGAGACTTGCTGGTGGAGCCGCCGCCGCAGGCCACCAGGCCGCAGGCCAACGCCGCCACCCATGCCACGTTGAGGGTGCCTCGAATTGTCATGGGCTCACGCCGCCCGCGGCAGCGGCTGCTTGTCCTCCACCGGTTCGGGCTCGGCGAGGGAGTTGTTGAGCCGGCCGGCCCCCCAGGTCAAGCCGGCGATCACCATAAGCGTGAAGAACAGCACCACGATGCCGCCCGCGGTGAACAACCAGGCCGGCGCGCTTTGGTCGCGTTCACGCTGCAGGATGGTGACTTCCAGGACGAACGGCCGCGTGCTCGATGCCAGCGCGGGGACCTCGGGAGCCGGAATGGCGGCGTCCGCCGGCTCCCAGATCGGCACGGCCGTCATCGTGCGGCCGTCCTGGACCCGGAGCAGGGTCTTCCATTCCCCCCAGACCGGAACCGGCTGGGTGGAGCGGTAGTGCCCCGGCCCGACTTTGGCGAGCCGGTCGACGACCAGGCCGCGCTGGTTGTTCATCCGCCCCTGCCAGGACAGGATCGTCAGCCAGTCCGGATTGTCGCTGACCATGTCGGCGGGTAGCAGTTGGACGTCGGCCGACACCATGCGCTGCCCCGGGGCACTGGGCAGATCCGTCAACGTGATGCTGGCGTTGTCCTGGCCCGGCACGACGATGTGCAAGCCGTTGGCCACCGCGCCGCCGATCACCAGCACGGTGGCCACCACCACGGAGATGCCGACGGCGCGCCCCGGCAGGCGCTGTCCGGTGAGCACCATGCCGAACATGGCCCCGCACATACCCATCAGCACCGCTACCGGCACGGCCATGGCCAGGGCCTCGCCCCACATGGTGATCGGCCAGGGGTAGTGGTACACCGTCGCGATCCACAGCGACTCCAGCCACAGCCCGACCGTGCCCACTCCCAGCCCGGCGACGGCGCCAAACACTATGGGGCGCTTGAGGAGTGGAGTCAGGGCGATCAACTCGACCGCCAGTGCGGGGCCGAGATACAGCGGGAACCAGTTGATCGGGGCCCCGAATACCGGTCCGACCAGCAGGGCGACACCACCACGCAGGGCGATGGCGAAGATGGCGGCGATCAGCGCCGCGCCTCGCCCCATGGTGATACGGGCCGCGACCGCTGCCAGGGCTGCTGCCCCGGCGATCAGCATGGGTTGGAACACCAGGCGGAATTGCGGGACGCCGAAATCGAATTCGATCTGGTAGACCGACAAACCGATGAACAACCCACCGAAGGAGAGGTAGCGCAGGAACGTGATGAAGGCCCCGTGGTAGACGTCTTCGCCTTCTGCGGCCTCACCCTCGCGCTCCAGCATCAACACCGCGAACAGCGAAAAACAGGCGCCGCCGATCATCATCAAATGCGTTGGGCCCCATAGGGTTACGTCTTGGCCGAAGATGCGGTGCCAGATGTCGTCGAGCGGGAAACCGATCATGGCGTACAGGCCGCAACCCGCCATCAGCACGCCGCCGACCGGTGCGTACCAGTTTTGCGTGATGCGCACCGCCGCCGGGCCGGGCTTGTCGAACGGCAGCACGACCGCGGTCATGCCCCCCAGGAAGATGCCGAACAGTCCGATGATGATGAAATAGTGCGCCGGGTTGGCCAACGGCCCGGGGTCGCGGCCGTTGCCGATATGCCAGCTGACGTCCCAGATGAAACCGAACAGCGCGCAGATGATGGACGTGGTGAATACCAGAACCGGCAGGGCCACCCAGCCGGGCCGGTGAAATTTGTTGCCCACCCGGTCCGCGACGCCGGTCAACCAGTGAATGCGATGGGTGCGATGGGCGTGGCCCACCCACAGCAACAGCAGGGTGATCACCACCGCGGCGATGGATAGGCCGATCACCTGATTCAGCCCCGCGCCGCGTGCCGGTGCCTCAGCAACAATCGTCAGTTCATTCGACCGCATCGTCGTGCCTCCCAACCGCGCCGGGCTGCCCCGGAGGATCCGATTCCGTCAACCGCTTGTTACTGCGAAGTAGGGTCGTGATTGTTTGTTTAATGCCCCGATGCCGGGCTCGTCAATCACGCTTTTTGTCCGGCGTGTCGGATTGGGAGGCGTCGGTTACCGAACGGGTGGCGTTGCGGGCCTCCCGGCGGTCGCGCAGCGCGATGTACAGGATCACCCCCACCACGATCACCGCAGGCAGAAACGCCGGCGCCGCCAATAGCAGGTAGTGGTGCGCCAGGATTTCGACGTGGGAAGTCACCGTGGTCGTATACCCATAGGTAGGTCTTGCACTTCGGCCGTTACCCTACTTTGAACACCTTTTCATTCGGGCTGCCATCACCACGTGGCAGATGTGTCCCCACGCAGCGGACACGTGAAACACGAGAAACAAGCAAGGGGAGTACCTGGTGACTCAAGCGGCGACTCGACCGACGGCCGAAACGGGCAACGACGAGGACATCCTGGCGGGAGCCCGGCAGCAGGTGCTGGAGGGCGGCCAGGGACTGAGCCAAGACCAGGTGCTGCGGGTGCTGCAGCTGCCCGACGACCGGCTCGATGAACTGCTGGCGCTGGCACACGAGGTGCGGATGCGCTGGTGCGGCCCCGAGGTCGAGGTGGAGGGCATCATCAGCCTGAAGACCGGCGGCTGCCCCGAGGACTGTCACTTCTGCTCGCAGTCGGGGCTGTTCGCCTCGCCGGTGCGCAGCGCCCGGCTCGACATTCCCAGCCTGGTCGAGGCGGCCAAGCAGACCGCCAAGTCCGGCGCCACCGAATTCTGCATCGTGGCCGCGGTGCGCGGCCCCGACGAGCGGCTGCTGGCCCAGGTCGCGGCGGGCATCGAAGCGATCCGCAACGAGGTCGAGATCAACATCGCGTGCTCGCTGGGGATGTTGACGGCCGAGCAGGTCGAGCAGCTCTCCGAAATGGGTGTGCACCGCTACAACCACAACCTCGAGACCGCCCGGTCGTTCTTCACCAACGTCGTCACCACCCACAGCTGGGAAGAACGCTGGGAGACGTTGTCGATGGTCCGTGACGCCGGCATGGAGGTCTGCTGCGGCGGCATCCTCGGCATGGGCGAGACCCTGGAACAGCGCGCGGAGTTCGCCGCCGAACTGGCCGAACTCGGGCCCGACGAGGTGCCGCTGAACTTCCTTAACCCGCGGCCCGGGACGCCGTTCGGCGACCTGGAGGTGATGCCGGCGAGCGAGGCGCTGAAGTCGGTGGCCGCTTTCCGCCTGGCGCTGCCGCGCACCATGCTGCGTTTCGCCGGCGGCCGGGAGATCACCCTGGGCGACCTGGGCGCCAAGAAGGGCATCCTGGGCGGCATCAACGCCGTGATCGTCGGCAACTACCTGACCACCCTGGGTCGTCCCGCCGAATCCGACCTGGAATTGCTGGACGATCTGCAGATGCCCCTCAAGGGGCTCAATGCCAGTTTGTAGCTCGCCGCGGCTAGGTTGGGAACTTGTGGTTGGCGATCTGGGCGCTGCGGTCGGTGCCGGCGTCTACAACGTCTACACCGGGGAATTAGGGGGCACCTCAGTGCCGACCGCGGCTCAGTTGGGTCTCGAGCCTCCCCGGTTCTGCGCGGCATGCGGTCGCCGGATGGTGGTGCAGGTCCGCCCCGACGGCTGGCGGGCGCGCTGCTCGAGGCACGGTGAAGCCGATTCCGCCGACCTGGAGACGCGACGGTGAGTGAGCAACCCGGGACGGCTGCCGCGGACGTCTCCGCGGCCGGTTTCCGCCGGGCGCGGCTGCGCGCGCTGCTGATCGTGGCCGCGGCGTCGGCGGCGACCGGGCCAGCCATCGGCGGGCTGTGGGCGTGGATCGCCCCGCCGATTCGCGCGGTGGTGGCGCTGACCCGCTCGGGCGAGCGGGTCCACGACTATCTGGGCAACGAGTCCGAGCACTTCTTCGTCGCGCCGGCCCTGATGCTGGGGCTGTTGACCGTGCTGGCGGTGGTGGCCTCGGTGGGGGTGTGGCAGTGGCGCGAGCACCGCGGGCCGGCGATGGTCATCGCCCTGTCGAGCGGCATGGTGGCCGCTGCGGCGCTCGCCGCGGCGGTCGGGGCCGGTCTGGTGCGGCTGCGCTACGGCGCCCTGAACTTCGATGCCGTACCGCTGACGAAGAGTCCGTCGGTCGCCTACGTCACGCAGGCGCCGCCGGTGTTCTTCTCGGACGGTCCGCTGCAGATCGCGGTGACCCTGCTGTGGCCGGCCGGTATCGCGGCCCTGGTCTACGCGGTGCGTGCGGCCGCGGACGCCCGCGACGACCTGGGTGCGCTGCCGTCGGGGCCCCGCGCTACCGACGCGCTGCCGGTGGGAGGGGCAGGCGGCGCGGAAGCGCCCGTGTCATAGCGGACGGCGGCGAATCTTGCGGCCGGTGACCACCTTTGCGGCGATCTTCACCAGCCGGGCCATGCCGACGTAGGTCATCGGGTTGAACATCGTCGGCCACGTGGTCCGCACCAGGTGATCGGTCAGTGGGCGGCCGTCGAAGCGATCCGTCAGCCAGCGCAGCGTCATCGGCGCCGACAGCGGATGCAGCATAATGTGCTCGTTGAAGGCGTCGCGGTGGTAGGTGACCCGGGCGCCGCCGGCCGAATACGCGTCGGCGAGCGCGTCGATGTCATGGACGTCGATCAGGTAGTCGTGCACGGCCTGCACGATCAACACCGGGGGTGTCGGGACGGCCGCACCGAGCTTGATGTGGTCGAAGACGTGCGTGATTTCCGGGGTCGACAGGATTTGCTCGAGCGGTTCGTCGAGGTAGTCGCCCATGTCCTTGCCGGCCATCCGCACCACGGCTTCCACCGTCGTCATCTTCTCCAGCGAGTCGAGCAGGGCGCGTCCCTCCTCGTTGGTGTGCTCCCGGATCACCCGATCCAGATCGGGATAGATGTGCGCGAGGGCGGCCACCACCAGCGCCGGCAACCCCGACAGGAAGCTGCCGTTGAGCCGGCGGAAGGTGTTGCCCAGGTCTCCGACGGGGGAGCCCAGCACGGCCCCGACGATGTCGAGTTCGGGCGCGTACTCCGCGCACATTTCAGCGGCCCACGCGCTGGCCAGGCCGCCGCCGGAGTACCCCCACAACCCGATGGGCGCCTCCGCAGACAGTCCGAGGCGCTCCGAGCTCAGCGCGGCCCGGATGCCGTCCAGCACCCGGTAGCCGGGTTCGTACGGCGCGCCCCACAGGCCGCGCAGCCCTTCGTGGTCGGGTACCGAAACGGCCCACCCTTCGGCGACGGCGGCGGCGATCAGGAAAAGCTCGAACTGGCCGATCGACCCCAGCGCCTTCGCCCTGCGCCGCAGCGCGTAGGACGGGAAGCACCGTGACGAGACGGCGTCGATGGCGCACTGGTACGACAGCAGCGGGCAGGGACGCCCCGGGGCGAGGTCGGCGGGGACGATCACCGTGGTGGCGGTGGCTTCCGGCTCGCCGTTCATGTCCATGGTCCGGTACAGCAGCTGGACGGCCTTGATGGGCTGCGGGATCAGGCCCAGGAACGCCAGCTCGACGTCACGCGAGCGCAGCACCGTGCCGGGCTCGGCGTGCTGGAAGCCCAGTGGCGGCTGGTAGAACGGGTCGTCCGAGGGCAGCAGCGGACGCACCTTGTGCTGCAGTTCCTCGTGCGGCGGGCGGGCGATCCATTCGGCGCCGTGCGTGCCTGCCAGGTTGCCGAGCTCAGCCATTGAGGCTCCCTTCGTGGCCACCCGGCATTGTCGCGTACGAACAGCAGGTAACCAAAACGTAATCGCCGCAGTGTGAGCGACTTCTTGCACTCCGGCCAGCTCAGAGCGCTGCCGGAGTCGAATACCCCCGCATCGGCCGGATGAAGCTTTTCCGTCAGCCTAGCCTGGCAGCCCCGGCGGCCTGAGCGCGGCGAACTCGTCGGTGACCCGCAGCGCCGCGTCGGTGAACCGGTACAGCGCCGCCGGACGCCCGCCGCTGCGCCCGGATTGCGCGATGGTGCCGGTCGCCGTGATCACGCCGCGCCGCGCCAGCACCCGCTGCAGGTTGGTCGCGTCGACCTGATAGCCCAGCGCCGCCCCGTAGATGTCGCGCAGCGTCGACAACGCGAATTCCCTTGGCGCCAACGCGAAGCCGAGGTTGGTGTAGGACAGCTTGGCGTTCAGCCGGGTGCGGGCGTTCTCCACCATCTGGCCGTGGTCGAAGGCCATCGGCGGCAGCGAGTTCACCGGATGCCAGCGGGTGTCCGGCGGGAGCTCGGGACTGGCGGGGGAGGGCACCAGGCCGAGGAAGGTTGAGGCGATCACGCGGGTACCAGGCACCCGGTGTGGATCGGAGAACACCGCGAGCTGTTCCAGATGGGCCAGCTCCTTGAGGTCGACCTTCTCGGCGAGTTGGCGGCGAACCGAGGTGGTCATGTCCTCGTCGTTGCGCAGCTGGCCGCCCGGCAGCGACCACTTGCCCTGTTGCGGATCCTTGGCGCGCTGCCATAACAGCACGTTCAGCTGCGGTTTCTCCGGGTGGCGTCCCGTCGTCACCTGTCCGGTCACCTTGCGAACCTGGAACACGACCGCGAGCACTTCGTGGGCGGTGCTACCATGGGCCATGTTTTCGATTATAAGTCGAAAACCTCCTGGGCTGAAAGGAGCCGCCATGACGGTTATCAATCGCATGGACACGCTCGCCGAAAGCATGATCGCCGAGATCACCGATTCACCCACCGGATACGGCGGTGTCGCCGGTGATCAGCAATGGGCCGCCGAGGTTCGCCGCCTGGCCAAGCTGCGCGGCGCCACGGTGCTGGCGCACAACTATCAGCTGCCCGAGATCCAGGAAGTCGCCGATCACGTGGGCGACTCACTGGCGCTGTCGCGGATCGCCGCCGAGGCGCCCGAGGACACCATCGTGTTCTGCGGCGTGCACTTCATGGCCGAGACCGCCAAGATCCTCAGCCCGGACAAGACCGTGCTCATCCCGGACCAGCGCGCGGGCTGCTCGCTGGCCGATTCCATCACCGCCGACGAGTTGCGCGCCTGGAAGGACGAGCACCCCGGCGCGGTCGTCGTCTCCTACGTCAACACGACGGCGGCGGTCAAGGCGCTCACCGACATCTGCTGCACCTCGTCCAACGCGGTCGAGGTCGTCGAATCCATCGACCCCGACCGCGAGGTGTTGTTCTGCCCGGACCAATTCCTGGGCGCCCATGTCCGCCGGATGACCGGTCGCGAGAATCTGCACGTGTGGGCGGGCGAATGCCACGTGCACGCCGGGATCAACGGCGACGAACTCAACGACCAGGCCCGCGCCAATCCTGACGCCGAGCTGTTTGTGCACCCCGAATGTGGTTGCGCCACTTCGGCCCTGTATCTCGCCGGGGAAGGCGCCTTCCCGCCGGACCGGGTGAAGATCCTGTCCACCGGCGGCATGCTGGAGGCCGCCAACCAGACCAACGCCCGCAAGGTGCTGGTCGCCACCGAGGTCGGCATGCTGTACCAATTACGCCGGGCCGCACCGCAAGTCGACTTCCGCGCGGTCAATGACCGGGCCTCCTGCAAGTTCATGAAAATGATCACCCCGGCGGCGCTGCTGCGCTGCCTGGTCGAGGGGGCCGACGAAGTCGATGTCGATCCCGACGTCGCCGCCGCCGGCCGGCGCAGCGTGCAGCGGATGATCGAAATCGGGCAGCCGGGCGGTGGCGAGTGACCGCCGGACCCCAATGGAGGCACAGCGCCGACGTCGTGGTCATCGGCACCGGCGTCGCGGGGTTGGCCGCCGCGCTGGCGGCCCACCGCGCCGGCCGCAGCGTCGTCGTGCTGAGCAAGGCCGAGCAGGCTCGCGGGGCCACCGCGACGCACTACGCGCAGGGCGGCATCGCGGTGGTGCTGCCCGACAACGACGACTCGGTCGAGGCGCATGTCGCCGACACCGTGGTCGCCGGCGCGGGTCTGTGCGACCCCCAGGCCGTCTACTCGATTGTCGCCGACGGGTACGCGGCGGTGGCCGAATTGGTCGGCGACGGAGCACGATTCGACGAATCAGCGCCGGGCAAGTGGGCGCTGACGCGCGAGGGTGGACACTCCCGCCGGCGCATCGTGCATGCCGGCGGCGACGCCACCGGCGCGGAGGTGCAGCGTGCCCTCGATCACGCCGCTCGCAGGCTGGACATTCGCACCGGACATGTGGCGCTGCGGGTTCTGCACGACGGCGCCGCGGTGACCGGTGTGCTGGTGGGCACCACGGACGGGTGCGGAATCATCAGCGCGCCCGCGGTGGTCCTGGCCTCCGGCGGCCTCGGGCAGCTGTACGGGGCGACCACCAACCCTGAGGGCTCCACCGGCGACGGCATCGCGTTGGGCTTGTGGGCCGGCGTCGCGGTCAGTGATCTCGAGTTCATCCAGTTCCACCCGACCATGCTCTTCGCCCCCGGGGCCGCCACCGGGCGGCGCCCGCTGGTGACCGAGGCGATCCGCGGTGAAGGCGCGAAACTGATTGACCGGCAAGGTGATTCGGTGACTTCCGGTGTTCATCCGATGGGCGATCTGGCCCCCCGCGACGTCGTCGCCGGGGCCATCGACGCGCGCCTGAAGGCCACCGGCGATGCCTGCGTCTTCCTCGATGCGCGCCACATCGGCGACTTCGCCAACCGGTTCCCGACGGTGACGGCCGCCTGCCGGGCCGCCGGGATCGATCCCGTCCGGCAACCGATTCCCGTTGTGCCCGGGGCACATTACAGCTGCGGCGGCATCGTCACTGATGTGTACGGCCAAACCGAACTGCCCGGGTTATTCGCCGCGGGCGAAGTGGCGCGCACCGGACTGCACGGTGCCAACCGGCTGGCGTCCAACAGCCTGCTGGAAGGTTTGGTGGTCGGCGGGCGGGCCGGCAAGCTGGCGGCCGCGCATGCGGCGGCGACCGGGCGGGTGCGCGCGGTCGCGCCCGAGCCGGTCGTCCACACCGCCCCCGGCCGCACCGAACTGCAGCGCGCGATGAGCCGGGACGCGTCGGTGGTGCGCGACGCCGCCGGGCTCATCGGGCTGTCCACCAAGCTGTCGCAGGCGCCGATCCGCCCGGTCTCCGGCCGCCGCGACTTCGAGGACGTCGCGCTGGCCGTGGCCGCCCGCGCGGTGACGGCCGCCGCCCTGGCCCGCACCGAGAGTCGTGGCTGCCACCATCGCGAGGAATATCCGCAGACCGCATCGGAACTGGGGCGCAGCAACGTGCTGCGCCTGGCCGACGACCAGAGCGCGGTGCTGGTGGAGGCGTTGGCGGCGGTCGTATGACCACGATGTCCGACTGCGAGCTGACCGCCGCGCGCGAGACCATCAAGCGCGGCCTGGTCGAGGACCTGCGCTACGGACCCGACATCACCACCCTGGCGACCGTGCCCGCCGAGGCGGTGGCGACGGCGTCCATGGTGCCGCGCCAGCCCGGCGTGATCGCCGGCGTCGACATCGCCCTGCTGGTGCTCGACGAGGTGCTCGGTGCCCGGGGCTACGAGGTGCTCGACCGCGTCGAGGACGGCGCCCACCTGCAGCCGGGCCAGCCGGTGCTGACGCTGCGCGCCGAGACCCGCGGCCTGTTGACCGCCGAGCGGACCATGCTGAACCTGATCTGCCACCTGTCCGGGATCGCCACCGCGACGGCGCACTGGGTGGACGCCGTGCACGGCACCAAAGCGCGGGTGCGCGATACCCGCAAGACGCTGCCCGGCCTGCGCGTCTTGCAGAAATACGCGGTCCGGGTCGGCGGCGGGGTGAACCACCGCCTGGGGCTCGGCGATGCGGCGCTGATCAAGGACAACCACGTGGTGGCCGCGGGATCGGTGGTCGACGCGCTGCGGGCCGTGCGCGAGGCGGCCCCGGACCTGCCGTGCGAGGTGGAAGTGGATTCACTCGAGCAACTGGATGAGGTGTTGCCCGAGAAGCCCGAGCTGGTGCTGCTGGACAACTTCCCGGTGTGGCAGACGCAGATGGCCGTGCAGCGCCGCGACGCGCGCGCACCCGCCGTGCTGCTCGAGTCCTCGGGCGGGCTCAGCCTGGAGAATGCGGCCGCTTACGCCGCGACCGGGGTGGACTACCTGGCCGTCGGCGCGCTGACCCATTCGGTCGGTGTGCTCGACATCGGACTCGATATGTAGCCGGCCCCGCCTGCGCCTTGGTGTTGAGTGTGAAGCCACGGCCTTCGGTGTGCATCGTGGGCTGGAAACCGCCCGGCGTGTCGCCGCCGTGGAGGCACACCTGGCGCCACGGGTGCACACTCAACGCGCCTCAGGCGATGTCGGCGACGAAAACCCCGATCCGGCGCAGCTGCAGGCGAGCCATCGCCGGCAGACCGTCGCCGTCGGACCCCGCCGGCAGAATCCGCGGGTTGATCAGATGCGCCGTCCGGTTACGGCTGAACTCCACGTCCGCCTCGCCGGCGGCCAGCACGTTCTTCACCCAGTTCGTCTTACCGTGGCCCAGCGCGATCGCCAGGGTGTTGCCCTTGCGGTAGGTGGTCACGATGGTCTCGTAGGGCTTACCGGAGGTGCGGCCACGATGCTTGATGGTCGCGGTCCCGGGCAGGTATCGCACGATCGGTTTGAGCGCCGGGTTGAAGTACTTGATCTGAAAACGCTCAAACCAGGGCGGGAAGACCATCGGGACGCCCGGGGCGTTGTTGGGGTGATCCTTGGTGGACATGGCGACTCCCTGGGTCGACAACACGGGGTAGGGCCTCGATACCGGCACTGTACCGGTCGAATATCGACTTGAGTTCCTCTGGGACAATGGACACCGTGAGCACCACCGAACCGTCGCCGATGGCCCGTATCGACCTGCGGGGCGCCGAGCTGACGGCTGCCCGATTGCGGGCGGCGCTGCCCCGCGGCGGCGCCGACGTCGAGACGGTGCTGCCCAAGGTCCGGCCGATCGTGCAGGCCGTTGCCGAGCGCGGCGCCGAGGCCGCCTTGGAGTTCGGCGCCGCGTTCGACGGGGTGCGCCCCCCGGCCGTCCGGGTTCCCGCTGCGGCGCTCGAGAAGGCCCTGGCCGAACTGGACGCAGGAGTTGCCGACGCGCTGCGGGTGATGATCGAACGCACCCGCGCCGTGCACGCCGACCAGCGTCGCACCGACGTCACGACCACTCTCGGCCCGGGCGCGACCGTCACCGAGCGATGGGTTCCCGTCGACCGGGTGGGCCTCTATGTGCCCGGCGGCAACGCCGTCTACCCGTCCAGCGTGGTGATGAACGTCGTGCCGGCCCAGGCCGCCGGCGTCGCGTCGCTGGTGGTGGCGAGCCCGCCGCAGGCCCAGTTCGACGGCCTGCCGCACCCGACCATCCTGGCCGCCGCCCGGCTGCTGGGGGTCGAGGAGGTGTGGGCCGTGGGCGGCGCGCAGGCGGTGGCGTTGCTGGCCTACGGCGGCACCGACCTCGACGGCGGCGAGCTGGCGCCCGTCGACATGATCACCGGGCCCGGCAACATCTACGTCACCGCCGCCAAGCGGCTGTGCCGGTCGCGGGTCGGGATCGACGCCGAGGCTGGCCCGACCGAGATCGCGATCCTGGCCGACCACACCGCGGACCCGGCGCACGTGGCGGCCGACCTGATTAGCCAGGCCGAGCACGACGAGATGGCGGGCAGCGTGCTGGTCACCCCCAGCGCGGACCTGGCCGCCGCCACCGACGCGGAGCTGGCCGCCCAGCTGCGCACGACCGTGCACCGCGAACGGGTGACGGCGGCGCTCGGCGGCCGTCAATCCGCGATCATCCTGGTCGACGACCTGGACGCCGGGGTCGAGGTCGTCAACGCCTACGCCGCCGAACACCTGGAGATCCAGACCGTCGACGCTGCCGCCGTGGCGGGCCGAATTTGTTCGGCCGGAGCCATTTTCGTCGGCCCGTATGCGCCGGTGAGCCTGGGCGACTACTGCGCCGGATCCAATCACGTGCTGCCGACCGCGGGCAGCGCCCGGCATTCCAGCGGCCTGTCCGTGCAGACGTTCCTGCGCGGCATCCACGTCGTCGACTACACCGAGGCGGCGCTGAAAGACGTGTCCGGGCACGTGATCGCGCTGGCCGAGGCCGAAGACCTGCCGTCGCACGGCGAAGCGGTACGGCGGAGGTTCGAGCGATGACCGGACAGTCCGAGCCCACGCTGGACGACCTGCCGCTGCGCGACGATCTGCGCGGCAAATCGCCTTATGGCGCACCGCAATTGGACGTTCCGGTGCGGCTGAACACCAACGAGAACCCGCACCCGCCCACCCACGCCCTGGTGGACGACGTGGTGCGGTCGGTGGGCGAGGCGGCCGCCGACCTGCATCGCTACCCCGACCGCGACGCAGTGGCCCTGCGAACCGACCTGGCCGCCTACCTGCGTGCCCAGACCGGCGTTCGGCTCGGAGTCGAAAACATCTGGGCGGCAAACGGTTCCAACGAGATTCTGCAGCAGCTACTGCAGGCGTTCGGGGGTCCGGGGCGTAGCGCGATCGGGTTTGTCCCGTCCTACTCGATGCACCCGATCATCTCCGACGGCACCCGCACCGAATGGCTGCAGGCCGCTCGAGCCGGCGACTTCAGCCTGGACGTCGACGCCGCCGTGGCCGCCATCACCGACCGCCGGCCCGATGTGGTGTTCGTCGCCAGCCCCAACAACCCGTCCGGGCAGAGTGTTCCGCTGTCCGACCTGCGCCGGCTGCTCGACGTGGTGCCCGGCATCTTGATCGTCGACGAGGCCTACGGCGAATTCTCGTCACAACCCAGCGCGGTCGAGCTGGTGGCGGAGTATCCCAGGCGGCTCATCGTCTCGCGCACCATGAGCAAGGCGTTCGCCTTCGCCGGCGGCCGGTTAGGCTACCTGATCGCCACCCCGGCGCTGATCGACGCGATGCTGCTGGTGCGGTTGCCGTATCACCTGTCCTCGCTCACCCAGGCCGCCGCGCGCGCCGCGCTGCGCCACGCCGATGACACCCTGGGCAGTGTGGCGACACTGATCGCCGAACGCGAACGCGTGTCAACCACGTTGACGGGCATGGGTTTTCGGGTGATTCCCAGCGACGCGAACTTCGTGCTGTTCGGGGAGTTCGCCGATGCGCCGGCCACCTGGCAACGCTATCTGGACGCCGGCGTGCTGATCCGCGACGTCGGGATCCCCGGCTACCTGCGCGCCACCACCGGGCTGGCCGAGGAGAACGACGCCTTCCTGCGCGCCAGCGCCCAGATCGCCGCCACCGAACTGGCACCAGTTACTTCCGCCCCTTTAGGAGCGATCGCGAGTGCGGCGAAGCCGGGCGAAGCGGGTCGCGACAATGGTTTAGGAGCGATCGCGAGTGCGGCGAAGCCGGGCGAAGCGGGTCGCGACAATGGTTTAGGAGCGATCGCGAGTGCGGCGAAGCCGGGCGAAGCGGGTCGCGACAATGGTTTAGGAGCGATCGCGAGTGCGGCGAAGCCGGGCGAAGCGGGTCGCGACAATGGTTTAGGAGCGATCGCGAGTGCGGCGGAGCCGGGCGAAGCGGGTCGCGACAATGGTTTAGGAGCGATCGCGAGTGCGGCGGAGCCGGGCGAAGCGGGTCGCGACAATGGTTTAGGAGCGATCGCGAGTGCGGCGGAGCCGGGCGAAGCGGGTCGCGACAATGGTTTAGGAGCGATCGCGAGTGCGGCGGAGCCGGGCGAAGCGGGTCGCGACAATGGTTTAGGAGCACCGTGACAGCGACCGCGACCCGCCGAGCGCGAATCGAGCGCCGCACCAAGGAATCCGACATCGTCATCGAACTCGACCTCGATGGCACCGGCCAGGTCGACATCGACACCGGTGTGCCGTTCTATGACCACATGCTCACGGCCCTGGGCAGTCATGCCAGCTTCGACCTGACCGTGCGCACCAAGGGCGACGTCGAAATCGAGGGTCACCACACCATCGAGGACACGGCCATCGTGCTGGGGCAGGCGCTGGGGCAGGCCCTGGGCGACAAACGGGGCATCCGCCGGTTCGGCGACGCCTTCATCCCGATGGACGAAACGCTGGCGCACGCAGCGGTCGACGTGTCCGGCCGGCCCTACTGCGTGCACAGCGGAGAGCCGGATCACTTGCAGCACACCACTATTGCCGGCAACTCGGTGCCGTACCACACCGTGATCAACCGGCACGTGTTCGAGTCGCTGGCCATGAACGCGCGCATCGCGCTGCACGTGCGCGTCTTGTACGGGCGCGACCCGCACCACATCACCGAAGCGCAGTACAAGGCGGTGGCCCGTGCGCTGCGGCAGGCGGTCGAGTCCGACCCGCGAGTCTCGGACGTGCCGTCCACCAAAGGGGTTCTGTGACGCCGAAAAAAGTAGTTGTCCTCGACTACGGCTCGGGCAACCTGCGGTCGGCGCAGCGTGCGCTCGAGCGGGTCGGTGCGTCGGTCGAGGTGACCGGCGACGCCGATGCCGCGGCCGCGGCCGACGGACTGGTGGTGCCCGGCGTCGGTGCCTACGAGGCCTGCATGACCGGGCTGCGCAACATCGGCGGCGAACGCATCATCGCCGGTCGGATCGCCGCCGGTCGGCCGGTACTGGGCGTCTGTGTCGGCATGCAGATCCTGTTCGCCCGCGGCGTTGAATTCAGTGTGGAGACCGAGGGATGCGGGCAGTGGCCCGGCTATGTCACGCGGCTGCAGGCGCCGGTCATCCCACACATGGGCTGGAACGTCGTCGAATCCGGGCCCGGCACGGTGTTGTTCAAGGGACTCGACGCCGACACCCGGTTCTACTTCGTGCACTCCTACGCCGCGCAGCAGTGGGAGGGTTCGCCCGACGCGGTGCTGACGTGGGCCACTCACGAGGGCCCGTTCCTGGCCGCGGTCGAGGACGGACCGCTGTCCGCCACCCAGTTTCATCCGGAGAAGAGCGGGGACGCCGGCGCGGCCGTGTTGAGCAATTGGGTCCGCGGACTGTGAAGGACCTCGCGGAAACGCTTTCTACCAAGCAACGACCGGGGATGCGGGTAACTCGTTGCACTCTCGGCACACAGGAGGGAATGTGTTGATCTTGTTGCCCGCGGTCGACGTGGTCGACGGCCGCGCCGTGCGTCTGGTGCAGGGCAAGGCGGGCAGTGAAACCGAATACGGCTCGGCGCTGGATGCCGCGCTGACCTGGCAGCGCGATGGCGCCGAATGGATCCATCTGGTCGACCTGGACGCGGCGTTCGGGCGCGGCTCCAACCGCGAGCTGCTGGCCGAGGTGGTCGGCAAGCTGGACGTGCAGGTGGAGCTGTCCGGCGGGATCCGCGACGACGATTCCCTGGCCGCCGCCCTGGCCACCGGCTGCGCCCGGGTGAACCTGGGCACGGCCGCCCTGGAAAACCCGCAGTGGTGCGCCCGCGCGATCAGCGAGCATGGCGACAAGGTCGCCGTGGGTCTGGACGTGCAGATCGTCGATGGTGAACACCGGCTGCGGGGCCGGGGTTGGGAAACCGACGGGGGCGACCTGTGGGAGGTGCTGGAACGCCTTGACACGCAAGGGTGTTCGCGGTTCGTCGTGACCGACGTGACCAAGGACGGCACGCTGGGTGGCCCGAACCTGGACCTGCTGGCGGCCGTCGCCGGCCGCACCGACGCCCCGGTGATCGCCTCCGGCGGCGTGTCCAGCCTGGACGACCTGCGGGCGATCGCCACCCTCACCGACCGTGGGGTCGAGGGCGCCATCGTCGGGAAGGCCCTCTACGCGGGGCGGTTCACCTTGCCGCAGGCGCTGGCCGCGGTGGCGGAGTAGCCCCGGTATGGACGTGCACGGGTTGGTGGCGCAGGCGTCGGCGATCCTCGACGATGCGGTCGAACCGTTCCTTGCCGGTCACCGCGCCGACTCCGCGGTCCGCAAGAAGGGCAACGACTTTGCCACCGACGTCGACCTGGCGATCGAGCGGCAGGTGGTGGCCGCGCTCGGCGAGGCCACCGGGATCGGGGTGCACGGCGAGGAATTCGGCGGTTCGGCCGTCGACTCCGCATGGGTGTGGGTACTGGATCCCGTCGACGGCACGTTCAACTACGCGGCGGGATCACCGATGGCGGGCATCCTGCTGGGCCTGCTGCATCACGGTGATCCGGTGGCCGGATTGACCTGGCTGCCGTTCATGAACCAGCGCTATACGGCGGTGGCGGGCGGTCCGCTGCTCAAGAACGGGGTGTCGCAGCCGCCGCTGACTTCCATCGACCTGGCCGACGCCCTGGTCGGCGTCGGGTCGTTCAGCGCGGACGCGCGCGGCCGCTTCCCGGGACGCTATCGGATCGCGCTGCTGGAGAACCTCAGCCGGGTCTCGTCGCGGCTGCGCATGCACGGCTCCACCGGCCTCGACCTCGCCTTCGTCGCTGACGGAATACTTGGTGCGGCAATAAGTTTCGGCGGCCACGTGTGGGACCACGCCGCCGGGGTCGCTTTGGTCCAAGCGGCCGGCGGGGTCGTCACCGACCTGGCCGGTGAGCCGTGGACCCCCGCGTCGGATTCCGCGGTGGCGGCGGGTCCGGCCGCGCACGCCGAGATCCTGAAGATCCTGCGTGCCACCGGCCGACCGGAGGATTACTGAGATGCCCCCGAATCCCAACAGCCTTGCGGTGCGTGTGATCCCGTGCCTGGACGTCGACGGCGGCCGGGTGGTCAAGGGTGTCAACTTCGAAAACCTGCGGGACGCGGGCGATCCGGTGGAACTCGCGGCCGCCTACGACGCCGAAGGCGCGGACGAGCTGACCTTCCTCGATGTGACCGCATCGTCGTCGGGACGGGCCACCATGCTCGATGTGGTGCGCCGCACCGCCGAGCAGGTCTTCATTCCGCTCACCGTCGGCGGCGGGGTGCGTACCGTGGCCGACGTCGACGTGTTGCTGCGTGCGGGGGCCGACAAGGTCTCCATCAACACCGCCGCGATCGCCCGGCCCGAGCTGCTCGCCGAGATGGCGCGGCAGTTCGGCTCTCAGTGCATCGTGCTGTCCGTCGACGCCCGCACCGTGCCGCCGGGCGCGGTGCCGACACCGTCCGGGTGGGAGGTCACCACCCATGGCGGGCGGCGCGGCACCGGGCTGGACGCGGTCGAGTGGGCTTCGCGCGGAGCCGATTTGGGGGTAGGGGAGATCCTGCTGAACTCGATGGATGCCGACGGCACCAAGGCTGGATTCGACCTGGAGATGCTGCAGGCGGTGCGGTCGGCGGTGACGGTGCCGGTCATCGCCAGCGGCGGCGCCGGGGCGGCCGAACACTTCGCGCCCGCGATCGCGGCCGGCGCCGACGCGGTGCTGGCGGCCAGCGTGTTCCACTTCCGGGAGCTGACCATCGGTCAGGTGAAGGCCGCCATGGCCGCGGAAGGGATCACCGTACGGTGACACTGGACCCGCGGATCGCCGCGCGACTGAAGCGCAATGCCGACGGACTGTTCACCGCCGTCGTGCAGGAGCGCGGCAGCGGTGACGTGCTGATGGTCGCCTGGATGGACGACGCGGCGCTGGCCCGAACCCTGGAAACCCGTGAGGCGACCTATTATTCGCGGTCCCGCGGGGAGCAGTGGATCAAGGGGGCGACGTCCGGACACACCCAATACGTCCACTCGGTGCGGCTGGACTGCGACGGCGACACCGTGCTGCTGACGGTCGACCAGGTTGGCGGCGCCTGCCACACCGGCGACCACAGCTGCTTCGACGCCGACGTGCTGCTGGCACCGGAGCGCTGACCCGTCACGGCCGCAACCGGTTATCGCCCGCCTAGTCGGTCCGGGCAGCGGCGCTGGGTGACCGGGCAAGCGTGGCCGGGCGTGTCCAGGGTCACTTCACACCCGTAGCCGCACCACTTCGACAAGAATGGCGGTCAATGTCGAAATGGTTGTCCTGGAACGTCGTTGTGCCGGTGCTTGCCCTGGTCGTGCTGGCATTGATCTGGGGCGAGCGGCTGGGGCCGGTACTGGTCGGGCTGGCCGCGGTGTTTCTCGTCGGCGCGGTGGTGGCCGCGGTGCATCACGCCGAGGTGGTCGCGCACCGGGTCGGCGAGCCGTTCGGGTCGCTGGTGCTCGCGGCGGCGGTGACCGTCATCGAGCTGGCCCTGATCGTCGAGCTGATGGCGACCGGGGGCAACGAGGCGGCGACGCTGGCCAGGGACACCGCCTTCGCGGCGGTGATGATCACCACCAACGGCATCGCCGGGTTGTCGCTGCTGCTCGGTTCGCGGCGCTACGGCGTGACGCTGTTCAACGCCGAGGGCAGCGGTGCCGCGCTGGCCACGCTGACCACCCTGGCGACGTTGAGCCTGGTGCTACCCACGTTCACCACCAGCCAGCCGGGCAATGAGTTCTCGCCCGGCCAGCTCGCCTTCGCCGCGGTCGCCTCGCTGCTGCTGTATCTGCTTTTCGTGTTCACCCAGACGGTGCGGCATCGCGACTTCTTTCTGCCGATCGCCCAGAAGGGCCAAAAACGCCTCTTCGAGGACGAAAGCCACGCCGACCCGCCCACCGGCCGGGCGGCGCTGATCAGCCTGGGGCTGATGCTGGGCGCGCTGGTGGCGGTGGTCGGCCTGGCCGAGGAGGAAGCGCCGGCCGTCGAGCACGCGGTCACCGCGGCGGGCTTGCCGCAGACCTTCGTCGGTGTGGTGATCGCCGCACTGGTGCTGCTGCCCGAGACCCTCGCGGCGGTGCGCGCCGCGCGGCAGGGCCACATCCAGATCAGCCTGAACCTGGCCTACGGCTCCGCGCTGGCCAGCATCGGGCTGACCATCCCGGCGATCGCGCTGGCGTCGGTGTGGCTCAAGGGGCCGCTGGCGCTGGGTCTCGGCCCCACCCAGCTGGTGCTGCTCGCCCTGACCGTGGTGATCAGCATGCTGACGGTGGTGCCCGGCCGGGCCACCCGGTTGCAGGGCGAGGTGCATCTGGTGCTGCTGGCCGCTTATGTGTTCCTGGCCATCAGCCCCTGACGGTCACGCCCGGGCGCGCAGCGTCGCCAGCGCCTTGTCGGCGTGGCTGTCCATGTTGAACTCGCTGGAGATCACGTCGAGCACCGTGCGGTCGGTGTCGATGACGAACGTCGTGCGCTTGACCGGCATCAGCTTGCCGAGCAGGCCGCGCTTGACGCCGAATTGGGTGGCGACGGTGCCGTCGGAGTCCGACAGCAGCGGGTAGTCGAAGTTCTGCAGGTCGGCGAACTTGGCCTGCTTCGGCACGGCGTCGGCGCTGATACCGACCCGGTTGGCCCCGACCGCCGCGAATTCGGCGGCCAGATCGCGAAAGTGGCATGCTTCCTTGGTGCAGCCGGGGGTCATCGCGGCCGGGTAGAAGAACAACACCACCGGCCCGCCGGAAAGCAGTTCGCTGAGCTTGCGCGGGGTCCCGGTCTGATCGGGCAGTTCGAAATCCGCGACGGTGTCACCACGTTTCATGGCGGACACGCTACGCCGGAAGGCCCAGCACGAAGTCGCCGAGCGCAACCTCGCGGCGAATTTCCGGACCGAGAATCGTCGTGGCGTTACGCTCGCGGCTGGGTTCAACGCGTCTGGGAGGATGATTCGGTGCACGCCCACCTCGCCGCGACGACCTCACGAGAGGAATTCCGCCAGCTGGCAGCCGAGCACCGTGTGGTGCCGGTGACCCGCAAGGTGCTGGCCGACAGTGAGACGCCGTTGTCGGCCTACCGCAAACTCGCCGGCAACCGGCCGGGAACATTCCTGCTGGAGTCGGCCGAGCACGGCCGTTCCTGGTCGCGGTGGTCGTTCATCGGCGCGGGGGCGCCGTCGGCGCTGACCGTGCGCGACGGTGAAGCAGTCTGGCTGGGCGTGGTGCCGCAGGACGCGCCGACCGGGGGCGACCCGCTGCAAGCGCTGCGCGCCACCCTGGAACTGCTGGCCACCGGCCCGCTGCCGGGGCTGCCGCCGCTGTCGGGTGGCATGGTCGGGTTCTTCGCCTACGACATGGTCCGGCGCCTGGAACGGCTGCCCGAACTGGCCGTCGACGACCTCAAGCTGCCCGACATGTTGCTGCTGCTGGCCACCGACCTCGCCGCGGTCGATCATCACGAGGGCACCATCACGCTGATCGCCAACGCGGTGAACTGGAACGGGACCGACGAGCGGGTCGACGAGGCCTACGACGACGCGATCGCCCGCCTGGACGTGATGACCGCGGCGCTGGGCCAGCCGTTGCGGTCCACAATCGGCACGTTCGAGCGGCCGGAACCGCGTTACCGCGCGCAACGCAGCGTCGAGGAGTACGGCAAGATCGTCGACTACCTGGTCGAGCAGATCGCCGCGGGTGAGGCCTTCCAGGTGGTGCCCTCGCAACGGTTCGAGATGGACACCCATGTCGATCCGCTCGACGTGTACCGGATGTTGCGGGTCACCAACCCGAGCCCCTATATGTATCTATTGCGTGTGCCGAATGACGCTGGGGGAACTGACTTTTCGATCGTCGGGTCCAGTCCGGAGGCGCTGGTCACCGTCGCCGACGGCACCGCGACCACCCATCCGATCGCCGGAACGCGGTGGCGCGGAGACACCGACGAAGAGGACCAGCTGCTGGAAAAGGAGCTGTTGGCCGACGACAAGGAGCGCGCCGAGCACCTGATGCTGGTCGACCTGGGCCGCAACGATCTGGGTCGGGTCTGCGCGCCGGGCACGGTGCGGGTGGAGGACTACAGCCACATCGAACGCTATAGCCACGTGATGCACCTGGTGTCGACGGTGACCGGCGTGCTCGCCGACGGCCACACCGCGCTCGATGCGGTGACGGCCTGCTTTCCGGCCGGCACGCTGTCGGGTGCGCCCAAGGTCCGCGCCATGGAGCTGATCGAAGAGGTGGAGAAGACCCGCCGCGGCCTGTACGGCGGCGTGGTCGGCTACCTGGACTTCGCCGGCAACGCCGACTTCGCGATCGCCATCCGCACCGCGGTGATGCGCGACGGCACCGCCTACGTGCAATCCGGCGGTGGGGTGGTGGCGGATTCCAACGGCCCCTACGAGTACACCGAGGCCACCAATAAGGCGCGTGCCGTGCTCAGCGCGATCGCCGCCGCCGAGACGCTGACCGAACCCGGTCCCAGCGGCGATGAGTGAGGCCGGCGCGGACACCCGCCGGCCGACCGGCCGGTGGCTGATCCGGATTGCCCAGCTGCTGCTGGTGGTGGCTGCAGGGACGTTGTGGGCGGCCTCGCGCCTGCCGTGGGTGGTCATCCGGTCGTTCGACGGGCTGGGACCACCCAAACAGGTGACCTTGGCCGGGGCGGCGTGGTCGACGGCGCTGCTGCCGTTGGCGTTGCTCCTGCTGGCCGGGGCCGTCGCCGCCCTCGCCGTGCGGGGCTGGCGGCTGCGCGTGCTGGCGGGTCTGCTGGCGCTGGTCAGCCTGGCGGTCGGCTACCTCGGGATCAGCCTGTGGGCGCTGCCCGATGTGGCGTTCCGCGGCGCCGAGCTGGCGCACATCTCGGTGATGTCGCTGGTGGGCAGCGAGCGGCGGTACTGGGGTGCGGGCGTCACGGTGGCCGGCGCGGCGTGCACGCTGATCGCCGCCGTCCTGCTGATGCGGTCCGCGTCGGACTCGGGGTCGGCCCGGTCCAGCGCAATAAAGTACTCGGCGCCGGCGACGCGCCGGTCGATTGTGCGACGCGAAGCGGCCGATGGGGCGATGCTGGAGGAGCCGGAGACGCCGGGAATGTCGGAGCGGATGATCTGGGACGCGCTTGACGAGGGACGCGACCCGACCGATCGGCCCAGCGAGTCTGACACCGAGGGTCGGTGACGGGTCGCAAGCCGTGTGCCGCTACCCTTCATTCACGTCGTCGCAATCGGTTCGGGACAACGCAGTGGCCGTGGGATGACAGCGGACGACAGGGCGAAGGGAAACGACAGGCATGAGTCCGGCAACCGTGCTTGACTCCATCCTCGAGGGAGTCCGGGCCGACGTTGCCGCGCGCGAAGCGCTCATCAGCCTGTCCGAGATCAAAGCCGCCGCGGCGGCCGCGCCGCCGCCACGCGATGTGATGGCCGCCCTGCGCGAGCCCGGAATCGGCGTGATTGCGGAAGTCAAGCGCGCCAGCCCGTCGGCGGGTTCCCTGGCGACCATTGCCGATCCGGCCAAACTCGCCCGGGCCTACGAAGACGGTGGCGCCCGCATCATCAGCGTGTTGACCGAGGAGCGACGTTTCCACGGCTCGCTCGACGACCTGGACGCGGTGCGCGCGGCGGTCTCGATTCCGATTCTGCGCAAAGACTTTGTGGTGCAGCCCTATCAGATCCACGAAGCGCGTGCGCACGGCGCCGACATGCTGCTGCTCATCGTCGCCGCGCTGGAGCAGTCGGCGTTGGTGTCGATGCTGGACCGCACCGAATCGCTGGGCATGACGGCGCTCGTCGAGGTGCACACCGAAGAAGAGGCCGACCGGGCACTCAAGGCCGGGGCCAAGGTAATCGGCGTCAACGCCCGCGATCTGGCGACACTGGAGGTGGACCGGGATTGCTTCGCGCGCATCGCCCCCGGGCTGCCCAGCAACGTGATCAGGATCGCCGAATCCGGTGTGCGCGGTACCGGCGACCTGCTGGCGTACGCCGGTGCGGGCGCCGACGCCGTGTTGGTCGGCGAAGGCCTGGTCAAAAGTGGTGACCCCCGCGCCGCGGTTGCCGACCTGGTCACCGCGGGCACCCATCCGTCCTGTCCGAAACCGGCTCGCTAGTCACTACGTCACTGAAGATCCCCAGCGCTGAAACGGTGAACCCATGAGCCATCCCCGTTTAGAGTCTTGGTGATGGTGGACCTCTCCTCCCGGTCCCGCCCGGATCTGCCGCTCCCCAGCGCAGCCATCGCCGAACCCACCCGTCACGAACCCGATGCCGGTGGCCACTTCGGCGTGTACGGCGGCCGCTATGTCGCCGAGGCCTTGATGGCCGTGATCGAAGAGGTCACCGCCGCGTACGAGAAGGAACGCGTCAACCAGGATTTCCTGGACACCCTGGATCATCTGCAAGCGAACTACGCCGGCCGCCCGTCGCCCCTGTACGAGGCCCGGCGCCTGTCCGAACAGGCCGGCGCGCGCGTCTTTCTCAAACGAGAAGACTTGAACCACACCGGTTCTCACAAGATCAACAATGTGCTCGGTCAGGCGCTGCTGGCCCGCCGGATGGGCAAGAAGCGGGTGATCGCCGAGACCGGGGCCGGTCAGCACGGCGTGGCGACCGCCACCGCGTGTGCCTTGCTCGGCCTGGAGTGCGTGATCTACATGGGCGCGGTGGACACCGAGCGCCAGGCGCTCAATGTGGCGCGGATGCGCCTTCTGGGAGCGACGGTCGTCTCGGTAGAAAGCGGCTCGAAGACCCTCAAGGATGCCATCAACGAGGCGTTTCGGGATTGGGTTACCAACGCGGACAACACGTTCTACTGCTTCGGCACCGCGGCCGGCCCGCATCCCTTTCCCGCCATGGTGCGCGACTTTCAGCGGATCATCGGGCTCGAGGCGCGCGCCCAGATCCAGGCCCAGGCGGGCCGGTTACCCGACGCGGTGGTGGCCTGTATCGGCGGCGGTTCCAACGCCATCGGCATCTTCCATCCGTTCATCGATGATCCGGGCGTGCGGCTGGTCGGATTCGAGGCGGCCGGCGACGGTGTCGAAACCGGAAGGCACGCCGCGACCTTCACCGGCGGCTCCCCGGGTGCGTTTCAGGGATCGTTCTCGTATCTGCTGCAGGACGAGGACGGTCAGACCATCGAATCTCATTCCATCTCAGCGGGTCTCGATTACCCGGGGGTGGGTCCAGAGCATGCGTATCTGCGCGAGACCGGGCGTGCCGAATACCGGCCGATCACGGACTCGGAGGCGATGGATGCGTTTCGCGTACTGTGTCGGACGGAGGGCATCATCCCGGCCATCGAATCCGCGCACGCCGTGGCCGGTGCGCTGAAACTGGGCCCCGAACTGGGGCAGGGCGCGATCATCGTGGTGAACCTGTCCGGGCGCGGCGATAAGGACGTCGAGACGGCCGCGAAGTGGTTCGGGCTGATGGGGTCCAGCGATCAATGACGGTCAAACACATCGAAGCGGGCAGGCTCGAGTCGATCTTCAGTGGCTGTCGCGCAGACAATCGCGCGGCGCTGATCGGATATCTGCCCACCGGTTACCCCGACGTGCCGACGTCGGTCAACGGCATGATCGCATTGGTGGAATCGGGTTGCGACATCATCGAGGTCGGGGTTCCTTATTCGGATCCCGGCATGGATGGCCCGACCATCGCCAAGGCCACCGAGACCGCCCTGCACGGCGGAGTTCGCGTCCGGGACACGCTGGCCGCGGTTGAGGCGATCAGCGCCGCCGGGGGGCACGCGGTGGTGATGACCTACTGGAACCCCGTGTTGCGCTACGGGGTTGACGCGTTCGCTCGCGATCTGGCATCGGCGGGCGGGTTCGGTCTGATCACGCCCGATCTCATCCCCGATGAAGCCGGTCAGTGGTTGGCGGCGTCCGACGAGCATTGGCTGGACCGGATCTTTCTGGTGGCCCCGTCCTCGACGCCGCAGCGGTTGGCAATGACCGTCGAGGCGTCGCGCGGATTCGTCTACGCGGCTTCCACGATGGGCGTGACGGGGGCGCGTGACGTCGTGTCCAACGCCGCGCCCGAGTTGGTCAGCAGGGTCAAGGAGGTAGCCGACATACCCGTCGGTGTGGGTCTGGGGGTGCGGTCGCGAGAGCAGGCCGCCCAGATCGGCAGCTACGCCGACGGTGTCATTGTCGGGTCCGCGCTGGTGTCGGCACTTGGGGACGGGGGGTTGACTGCATTGCGTGCGCTCACTGAGGAACTCGCCGCCGGCGTTCGTCAGAGGGCGGCCGCCTCGTGACGACGCTGCTGGCCTATTTTCCGAGTCCGCCGCAGGGCGTGTGGCACCTCGGGCCGCTGCCCATCCGGGCCTACGCGCTGTGCATCATCGCCGGCATCGTGGCCGCACTGCTGATCGGTGACCGGCGCTGGGAAGCCCGCGGCGGCGAGCGCGGCGTGATCTACGACATCGCGCTGTGGACGGTGCCGTTCGGGTTGATCGGCGGCCGGCTCTACCATCTGGCCACCGACTGGCGAACCTATTGGGGTCCCGGCGGCGCGGGACTCGGGGCGGCTCTGCGGATCTGGGACGGCGGCCTGGGCATCTGGGGCGCGGTGGCGCTCGGTGGCGTCGGCGCCTGGATCGGCTGCCGCCGGCACGGGATTCCCCTGCCGGCCTTCGCCGACGCGCTGGCCCCCGGAATCATTCTGGCGCAGGCCATCGGTCGGCTCGGCAACTACTTCAACCAGGAACTCTACGGCCGCGAGACCACGCTGCCGTGGGGCCTGGAGATCTTCTACCGCCGAGACCCCTCGGGATACATCGACCCGCATTCCCTGGACGGCATCTCGACGGGTCAGATCGCATTCGTGGTGCAGCCGACGTTTCTGTACGAATTGATCTGGAATGTCCTGATTTTCGTCGCACTGATCTATGCCGACCGTCGCTTCACGCTGGGCCACGGTCGGCTGTTCGCTCTGTACGTGGCGGGCTACTGCGTGGGGCGGTTCTGTGTCGAGCTGCTGCGCGACGACACCGCCACCCACATCGCCGGCATCCGGATCAACTCGTTCACATCGACTTTCGTGTTCATCGGGGCCGTGGTGTATCTGATGGCGGCGCCCAAGGGCCGCGAAGACCCCGAGAGCCTGCGCGGCAACCGATACCTCGACGAGGAAGCGGCCGAAGACGAGTCGCAGGAGGAGCCCGCGACGGTGGCCGCAGCGACGGCAGCGGCGGGCGCGGCCGCCCCCGCCGCGGATGCGCCGACGGGCTTTGCGGAGACGACGGAGGCTTCCGACACCACCACCACCGCCGACGCGGAAGCCGACGAATCGGAAGCGGACGCGGCGCAGCCGGCCGCCGCGGCTCAGCCCGGCGAGGCCGAGGAGCCCGAGGGTTCCGAGGTTGAATCCGAAACCGAAGAGCCCGAAGCCGAAGAACCGGAACCCGAGGCGGAAGCCGAAACCGAAGAGCCCCAAGCCGAAACCAAAGAGCCCGAAGCCGAATCGGAAGAAGCGGAAGCCGAGGAGCCCCAAGCCGAATCGGAAGAACCGGAAGCCGGGGAGCCGGAAGCCGAATCGGAAGAACCGGAAGCCGGGGAGTCGGAAACCGAGGCCACAGAACAGGATTCGGAAGCCGAGGAACCCGAGGCGGACGCGCTCGAGGCCGAGCCGGTGGCCGACACGGAAGAGGCCGAGCCGGAAGCGGAAGCGGTGACGCAAGACGAGCCCGCCGCCGAGGATTCGGAAGACGAGCCCGCCGCCGAGGATTCGGGAGACGAACCCGCCGCCGAAACCGCCGAAACAGCCGAAACAGCCGAAACAGGCGAAACAGGCGAAATAGCCGAACCGGCAGAAGCCGAAGCGGCCGACGCCGACTCGACGGCGGTCACCGAGGCCGACTCAGGAGAACCGACCGCCGAGGGGTCCGCCGAAACGACCCCGGCGCAGCCGGAAACGCGTCGGCGATGGGGTTCGCGACTCAGGAACCGGCTGCCGGGCCGCTAACCGCTGACGTACCGAGATCGCCCGGCGGGGCGCGACGGATCTGGCATGCTGAGTAGCGTGACCAACGCAACGTCAGCCATGTAGCGGATGCAACCCCACGCACCCGCGCACGCTCTAAGGCAACCCGATCCGCACGGCCTGCGGCGCCATCGCCTGCCCATCGCGGCCGGGACCGGGATGGCGCTGGGCGGCGCCCTCGGCTACGTCGCGCTGGTCGACCCGCACAGCCCGAGTTCGATCTACCCGCCGTGCCCGTTCAAGTGGCTCACGGGCTGGAATTGCCCCTTTTGCGGCGGCCTGCGGATGACCCATGACCTGTTGCACGGTGACCTGATGGCCGGCATTCACGACAACGTTTACGTGCTGGTAGGAATACCGCTGCTGGCGGCGTGGGTGCTGGCGCGGCGCTCCCGCTGCAAGGCGTTGCCGCCCAGAGCGGCGTTGTTGACGGTCGTGGCCGCGACCATCGCATGGACGGTGCTGCGTAACCTGCCCGCCTTCCCGCTGTCTCCCACCGTTCTTGGTGGGTAAAAGCACACTCCGCGGCGACGGCAATCTGCGGGCCGTGGGGGAGACACACGACTATGCTGGGTCGGCGTGAGTAGACGCGGAAAGATCGTCTGCACCCTTGGCCCTGCGACCAGTTCGGACGAATCGATCCTGGCCCTGGTTGAGGCCGGAATGGACGTCGCCCGGCTGAACTTCAGCCACGGCGACTACTCCGATCACAAAGCCGCCTACGAGCGGGTCCGGTCCGCGTCCGACGCCACCGGCCGCGCCGTCGGAGTGCTCGCCGACCTGCAGGGCCCCAAGATCAGGCTGGGCCGTTTCGCCACCGGGCCCACCTACTGGGCCGACGGTGAAACGGTGCGGATCACCGTCGCCGACTGCGAGGGCGACCACGACCGCGTGTCGACCACCTACAAGAAGCTGGCCGAGGACGCCGCCGTCGGTGACCGGATCCTGGTCGACGACGGCAAGGTCGGCCTGGTGATCGACGGCATCGAGGGTGACGACGTCATCTGCACGGTCGTCGAGGGCGGCCCGGTCAGCAACAACAAGGGCATCTCGCTGCCCGGGATGAACGTGTCCGCACCGGCCCTGTCGGAGAAGGACATCGAGGATCTCACCTTCGCGCTGGAACTCGGCGTCGACCTGGTCGCGCTGTCCTTCGTGCGGTCGCCGTCCGACGTCGAGTTGGTGCACGAAGTGATGGACCGGGTCGGCCGGCGGGTGCCGGTGATCGCGAAGCTGGAGAAGCCGGAGGCCGTCGACAATCTCGAAGCCATCGTGCTGGCGTTCGACGCGATCATGGTGGCCCGCGGCGACCTGGGCGTTGAGCTGCCCCTGGAAGAGGTTCCACTGGTGCAGAAGCGGGCCATCCAGATGGCCCGGGAGAATGCGAAACCCGTGATCGTGGCGACCCAGATGCTCGATTCGATGATCGAGAGCTCACGGCCGACCCGGGCCGAGGCCTCCGACGTCGCCAACGCCGTCCTGGACGGCGCCGACGCGGTGATGCTGTCCGGGGAAACGTCGGTGGGGAAGTATCCGCTGGCGGCCGTTCGCACCATGGCGCGCATCATCTGCGCGGTCGAGGACAATTCCACGGCCGCGCCGCCGCTGACGCACGTGCCGCGCACCAAACGCGGGGTGATCTCGTATGCGGCCCGCGACATCGGCGAGCGGCTCGACGCCAAGGCACTGGTCGCATTCACCCAGTCCGGTGACACGGTCAAGCGCCTCGCCCGCCTGCACACCCCGCTGCCGCTGCTCGCCTTCACCGCGTGGCCGGAGGTGCGCAGCCAGCTGGCCATGACCTGGGGCACCGAAACATTCATCGTCCCGATGATGACCTCCACCGACGGCATGATCCGCCAGGTCGACAAGTCGCTGCTGGAACTCGGTCGCTACAAGCGCGGCGACCTGGTGGTCATCGTCGCCGGCGCGCCACCTGGCACAGTAGGGTCAACCAACCTCATCCATGTGCACCGGATCGGGGAGGACGACGTCTAACTAGAGGAGAGCGTGTGCCGGCCGGCTGTGAGTCTCAAGAGCCGAACGCGGTGGCAAAAGCCGCGACTCAGACCCATTCGGACTTCACCGAACTGCTGGCCACACTCGACCTCGACCGTGTCGACGACGACCTGTTCATCGGCTCGCATCCCAGCAAGAATCCGATGCGCACCTTCGGCGGCCAGCTGATGTCGCAATCGTTCGTCGCGAGCAGTCGCAGCCTGGTTCGCCACGAGCTGCCGCCGAGCGCGCTGTCGGTGCACTTCATCAACGGGGGAGACACCGCCAAGGACATCGAATTCCGGGTGACCAGGCTGCGTGACGAGCGCCGCTTCGCCAACCGGCGCGTCGATGCGATGCAGGACGGCACGTTGCTGTGCTCGGCGCTGATCTCCTACATGGCCGGCGGCCGCGGCCTGGAACACGGCATCGAGCCGCCGGAGGTGGCCGACCCGCACACCCAGCCCACCATCGGCGAACTGCTGCGCGGCTACGAGGAGACCGTTCCGCACTTCGTCAACGCCCTGCAGCCCATCGAATGGCGTTACACCAACGACCCGGCCTGGGTGATGCGCACGAAAGGCGATCGGCTGCCGCACAACCGGGTCTGGGTGAAGGCCTTGGGAGAACTTCCGGACGACCCCGTATTGCACACGGCGACAATGGTGTATTCATCGGACACCACGGTTTTGGACTCGGTTATCACCACGCACGGTCTTTCCTGGGGATTCGACCGCATATTCGCCGCTTCGGCCAATCATTCCATTTGGTTTCACCGGCAGGTCAACTTCAACGACTGGGTGTTGTACTCCACATCGTCGCCGGTGGCGGCGGATTCGCGCGGTCTCGGTACCGGGCACTTCTTCGATCGGGCCGGGCAACCGCTGGCCACCGTCGTGCAAGAGGGCGTGCTGAAATACTTCCCCTCTTCCGGCCGCTGAAACGTGACCTAATTGCAGCAAAATCTCCGCGCGAATTCGCCCTTGAAACGACCGTCATCGGGCGTAGCTTTGACCTAGCCGGGTATTCGGTGCAGAGGCGGCGATCAAGCCGCCCAGCTGTTGTTCAGCGCATCGGGAGGTGAGTGTGAACGGACCGGTAGTGGACGTCGCGGCAGCGAGACCCCGCGCGCGCGAACGCGTTGTGGTGTCGGTCGATTCGCTCGCGGCCCGCCTGATCGGCGCCCTGGCGCTGTTCGGCGCGGCGTGCTGGTTCATCGAGATACTGGCTCGGCACCACACCCATCCGAGTTGGCACTACACCGACCGGCTGGCCTGGTCGCTGACTGTGCTGGTGGCGGTGGCCTGGATGGCGCGCGGCATCTTCCTGGGCCGGCCGGTGACCACGATGCATGCAGTCGCCGCCGCCTTTTTCGTGCTGGCCGGACTGGGCCTGCACGTGCTGTCCTTCGATCTGCTGGGCGACGTGGTGATGGCCAGCTCGGGCATGGTGTTGATGTGGCCGACCACCTCGTATCCGCGGCCCGCTGACCTGCCGCGGGTGTGGAAGTTGATCGACGCGACCAGCGGCGACGCGCTCGCGCCGTTCACCATGCAGACCGGCAAGAGCTATCACTTCACCGCCGACGGCACGGCGGCACTCGCCTACCGGACGCGGATGGGAATCGCGGTGGTCAGTGGTGACCCGATCGGTGACGAGGCGCACTTCGCCGAACTGGTCGCCGATTTCGCGGCTACCTGCCACGCCCACGGATGGCGCATCGCGGTGGTGGGGTGCAGCGAGCGACGGCTGGAGCTGTGGAAAGATCCGGCGGTCTTGGGACAGTCGTTGCGGCCCATACCGATTGGCCGCGATGTGGTGGTCGACGTGGCCAACTTCGACATGGTGGGCCGCAAATTCCGCAACCTGCGACAAGCGGTGCAGCGCACCCACAATTGCGGTGTGACAACCCAAATCGTGTCCGAGCAGGAGCTCGACGACAAACTGCTGGCCGAGCTCACCGAGGTGGTGCGGGACTCGTCCAAGGGCGCCCACGCCGACCGTGGATTCCACATGAACCTCGACGGCGTGCTGGAAGGTCGATTCCCCGGAATACAGCTGATCATCGCCAGGGACAAAACGGGGAAAGTTCAGGCATTCCACCGGTACGCCACCGCGGGCGGAGGCAGCGAGATCACCCTCGACGTGCCGTGGCGGCGACGCAACGCCCCGAACGGGCTCGACGAGCGGCTCAGCGTCGACATGATCATGGCAGGCAAAGAGACAGGCGCACAGCGGGTATCGCTCGCGTTCGCGGCATTCCCCGAAATCTTCGACGACAAGAACCGGGGCTGGACCCAGGCCATCCTCTACCGGTTGACCCACGTTCTGGATCCGCTGATCGCCCTCGAGTCGCTGTACCGGTATGTGCGGAAGTGGCACGCCCTCGACGCCCGGCGCTACGCAGTGATCTCGGTGACGCAGCTCATCCCGTTGCTGTTCGTGCTGTTGACGCTGGAGTTCATGCCGCGTCGGCGACACCTCTGACGCGTAGTTCGGGGCAGTCAAGGCCCTTGGGCAGGTGGTGAGTCGCCACCACCACCGTCCGCTGCGCGGACATCAGCGCCGAACTCGGGGCCAACAGGTCGCGCAGGATCTGTCCGGCGTCGGTGACGTCGAGGTGTTCGGTCGGCTCGTCGAGCAGCACGATCCGGGCAGGCGAGATCACCGCCCGCGCCAGCAGTAGCCTCCTGCGCTGGCCGGCCGAAAGAGCCTGCGCCCCACCGGCAAGCACCGTGGCCAAACCGTCGGGCAGCCCGGATAGCCAGCGGCCCAGGCCGACCGCGTCCAGAGCCGCCGTCAATTCGTCGTCGGGGCAGTCACCGCGCGCGACCAACAGGTTGTCTCGGACGGTGGTGGCGAATACGTGGGCATCCTCGGCGAAAAACCCGATCGCGTCGCGCAAGTCGGCTTCACCGATTTCATCCACGGCGGCACCGTCCAGCCGCACCCGCCCAGCCAGCGGCGGCAGCAGTCCAGCGAGAGTCATCAGCAGCGTGGTCTTCCCCGAACCGCTGGCGCCGGTGACGGCCAGCCGAGCACCCGGCGGCAGATCCACCGCTATCCGCCTCGAGTGCGCCGCGTCGTCGTGACCGGCCCGCACGTCGGCCGACAACCGTCCGGTGCCGACCGGGGTGCACGCGCTCGCCGCGGCGTTCTCCGCGGGCTCGGGCGGGGTCAGTTCGAGCAGCCGGCGCGCGGCGATCCGCGACCTCGTCAGTTGCACGGCGGCGGCCGGTAACGGCGTCATCGCTTCGAAGGCGGACAGCGGCAGCAGCATCAGCACGGCCAGCGTGGTGGGTGCGACCGCCTGCGCCAGCCCGATCGCGGCCACCACCGCGCCCAGCACGCTCGCGCCGATCGCCGCGGTCGGCATCGCCTCGGCAATGGCGGCCGGTTTGGCGGCGGCGTCCAAGGCGTCGCCCCAAGCGCGTTGACGGCGTTGCGATTCGGCGATGACATCCGGGAGCAGGCCGGCCACCCGAAGCTCCGGAGCGTGTTCGAGGGCGATCATCGCCGATGTGTCGCGCTGCGAACGATGTTGGCGTGCAACGTCTTCCTGGGCCGCGGCGGCCCGGCCCGCAAGCCGGGGAGCGACAAACCCGGCGACCAGCAGGCAGATGGCCAGCACGACGGCCGCCGCAGGTGAAATGGCCGCGACGACCACAGTTGCCGCCAGCGCCAGCACCACCGCGACGCCGATCGGCACCAGGCCGCGCACCAGGACGTTGGCCAGCTCGTCGACGTCCGCACCCACCCCGGCCACCAATTCGCCGCTGTGCAGCCGAACGGCGGCCGCCGCCGGGCCGCGGGCCAGCCGTTGGTAGATCCGTACTCGCGCGGTACCGGCCGCGCGCAAGGCCGTGTCGTGGGTGGCCAGTCGCTCGCAGTAGTGCAGCACGCCGCGCGAGATCGCGAACATGCGAACCGCCACCGCCGCAACCGACAGGTCCAGCACGGGCGGCATCTGCCAGGCGCGCGTGATCAGCCACGCTGAAACACCGGCCAAGGCGAGCGCGCTACCCAGCGAGAGCACCCCGAGCGCAATCGCCGCCAGGATGCGAGGCAGCCGCGGGCGCAGCAGGTCGACGGCAGCGAACAGGGGCTCGTGGCGGCGGCCCGTCGCGCAGTCAGGCCCGGGCACAGCACACCCCCCGGTCGGCGACGACTTCGATGACCTGGTCGCCGATGGCCAGGACCGGCGCGCGGTGGCCGACGACGATCACGGTCGCGCCGGCGCGGGCCCGCTCGGCGATGGCCCGCAACACGCGCTGCTCGGTGTCCGCGTCCAGGTGGGCGGTCGGCTCGTCGAGCAACAGCACGGCGGCCGACGAGCCGAGCGCTCGGGCCAGGCCCAGCCGTTGGCGCTGCCCCAGCGACAACCCGGCACCGCCGCGCCCGAGCTCGGTGCTGCCCCCGTCGGGCAGCTCGGCCAGCACCGCGTCGAATCCTGAATGGGCACAAGCCCTTTCGACGTCCTCGAGGTTCCCGAGCAGCGCCAGGTTGTCGTTGACGGTGCCGGGCACGAGCACCGGGCGCTGCGGCAGCCAGGACAGCTGCGCCCACCACCCGGTCGGTTCCAGGTCGGCGACATCGATGCCGTCCACCAGAACCCGGCCCGACGAGGGCACGCTGATGCCGGCTACCACCTGCAGGGCGGTGCTCTTGCCCGTGCCGTTACGCCCGGTCAGCACCGTCACCGAGCCGGGCTCGATGACCGCACTCAGATCGCGCGGCGCCCGGCCGTCGCGACCGTCCACGGTCAAATGGTCGAGGCGAATCCGTGCGCCCCGCGCGGTAACCGTTTGAATGCTGGCCGTCGACGCGGTCGGCTCGCCGATGAGGGCGAACGCCGCACCGGCGGCGGTCCTGCCGTCTTGGGCGGCATGGTATTCCACGCCGATGCGGCGCAGCGGCAAGTAGACGTCCGGTGCCAGCAGCAGGACCGTCAAGCCGGTGGTCAGGGTCATCTCACCGAACACCAACCGGAAGCCTATTCCGACGGCGATCAACGCCACCCCGAGGGTGGCCAACAGCTCCAGCACCAAGGCCGACAAGAATGCGATCCGCAATGTCGCCATGGCCGAGCGGCGGTGCGCGGCAGCAAGTTCGGCGATGCGACGTTCGGGGCCCGAGCTGCGTCCGAGCGCCCGCAGGGTGGGGATGCCGGCAATCAAATCCAGCAACCGGGCCTGCAGCGTCGTCATCGCGGCCAGGGCCGCGGCTGAACGGTCAGCGGTTGCCAGTCCGATCAGCACCATGAAGATCGGTATCAGTGGCAGCGTAATCGCCACGACCGCGGCCGATTTCAGGTCATAGGCCGCGATCACGGCGACGGTGGCCGGGGTCAGGAGCGCGGCGAGCAGCAGCGTCGGCAGGTAGCCGGTGAAGTAGGGGCGCAAGCCGTCCAGCCCGCGGGTGACCACGACGGCGGCGCTGTCGCGTTGGGCTGCCAGTTCGCTCGGTTGTCTGGCGGTCACCGCGGCGAGCACCTGCCCGGACAGATCGGCGATGATCGCGCTGGCGCCCCGTTGCCCCAGCCGGGCCTGCAGCCAGTGCGTCACCGTGCGGACCGCCCACAGCGACAACAGGATTGACAGCGGTACCAGCCAGGCGTGCGGACTGCGCGCGGAGGGATCACCGACGACGCCGGCGACGATGCGCGCCAGCACGATCGCCGAGCCGATCGCGCACACCGAGATCAGCACGCCGCAAACCACCGCGGCGACCAGGTAGCGGCGCACCGCCGCCGACGCTCGCCACAGTCTCGGGTCGAGCGGCGCCCGGCTCGCAGGGTCCGTTCCGCTCAGGATGCGCGCCTTGCCAGGCCGATGGACGCCGGTATCCGGTCGGCCGAGATCCGTTGCCGGAAGACCCAATACGACCAGGCCTGGTAGATCACCGTCAACGGGGCCATCAAGGCCGTCACCCACGTCATGACCTTGAGGGTGTAATGGGTGGAGGAGGCGTTGTAGATGGTCAGGCTCCATTGCTTGTTCAGCGTCGAGGGCACCAAATTCGGATACAGCGAGCCGAAGAGCAGGATCACCACGGCCGCGACCACCAGCGCCACGCAGGCGAAGGCCCAGCCGTCGGACGCGCGCCGCCACACCAACAGCACCGCCGCCAGCTGCGCCAGCACCGCCACCAACAGCACCAGCCAGGTCCAGTCCTTGCCGTGCGCCAGTTGCGTCCAAAGCCCGAATGCCGCAACCAGTCCGGTGACCGGCAGCGATAACCAGACGCCGAATCGGTACGCGTCCTCGCGGATGGCGCCGGAGGTCTTCAGCGCCACGAACGTCGCTCCATAGAACAGAAACAACCCGGCGGTGGCCAGGCCGCCCAGCAGCGTGTAGGCGTTGAGCACATCGGTGATCGACAGGTGGATGCGGCCGTCGGCTTCGACCGGGAGGCCGCGCACCAGAATGGCGAACGCGACGCCCCACAAGACGGCTGGCAGCCACGACCCGGCCGCGATGCCGGCGTCGGCCCACCCGCGCCATTTGGTGTCATCGATCTTGCCGCGCCATTCGATCGCCACCGCTCGCACGATCATGCCGAACAGGATCGCCAACAGCGGCAGGTACAGCGTGGAGAACACGGTGGCGTACCAGGCGGGGAACGCGGCGAACATCGCGGCGCCGCCGACGATCAGCCAAACCTCGTTACCGTCCCACACCGGTCCGATGGTGTTGAGCGCCGTGCGGCGCAGCGGTTCGGGTTCACCGACGCCGACGCGCGCGAACGGCTCCATCAGCATGCCCACCCCGAAGTCGAACCCCTCGAGGATGAAGAAACCCAGGAACAGCACCCCGATGATGCCGAACCACACTTCCTGCAGTCCCATGGTCTCAACTCCTTTGGGCGTCGGGTGGGCCCTCGTCAGTAGGCGAAGGACAGAGGTGCCACCTCGTCATCGCTGGGAGCCTGGGCGGGAGCGGGCTCCGCGTCGTGTTCCAGCGGCCCTTCGACGGTGTAGCGCTTGAGCAGGAAGAACCAGAGGACGGCGAGCAGCCCGTAGACGAGGGTGAACGTCACCAGGGATGTGATGACCATGCCGGGCACGTGATGCGAGACCCCTTCGCGGACCGTCATCCGAACCGATTGGTCCCCAGTGGGATTCGGTGCCACCACCCACGGCTGGCGGCCCATCTCGGTGAACACCCACCCCGAGATGTTGGCCAGGAACGGGGTGGGGATGGTGAGCAGGGCGAACCAGGACATCCAACGGCTGCTGGGTGTCCGCCCCCGGCGGGTCACCCACAGCACGGTCAGCGCGAACAACACAGGGATCGCCAGGAATCCGACCATCGCGCGGAAGGACCAGTAGGTGACGAACAGGTTCGGCCGGTAGTCGTCGGGTCCGAAACGCTGCTGGTACTCCTGCTGCAACTCGTCCACCCCGCGCAGTGTCACGCCGCTGAATTTGCCCTCAGCCAGGAACGGCAGCACGTAATGCACCTTGATGACCTCGGAGACGCTGCCGCAGTTGTTGTGCGTTCCGATCGTCAGCACCGAGAAGTCGGGGTCGGTCTGGGAGTGGCACAACGACTCCGCCGACGCCATCTTCATCGGCTGCTGGACGAACATCAGCTTGCCCTGCCGGTCACCGGTGAAGAACAGGACGACGGTGGCGAGCAACACCACCCCGCAGCCCAGCAGGGCCGCCGGGCGAAACATGTTGCGGGCCTCGGTTTGTGCCTCGGGCGCGGTGGATCCCGACTTGGGTGACCGCACCATCCACCATGTGCTGACGGCGGCGACAAACGTGCCGGCAACCAGCAGCGCGCCGGTCACGGTGTGTGAAAACGCCGCTTGCGCAGTGTTGTTCGACAGCAGGGCGAAGATGTCGTCCAGCTCGGCGCGTCGCTTAGCCGGGTTGTAATGCGCACCGACCGGGTGCTGCATGAACGAGTTCGCCGCGATGATGAAGAACGCCGACGCGTTGACCCCGAAGGCGACGATCCAGATGCAGGCCAGGTGGATCAGCTTGGGCAGTCGGCTCCAGCCGAAGATCCACAACCCGATGAACGTGGACTCGAAGAAGAAGGCGAACAAACCCTCCATCGCCAGTGGCGCACCGAAGATGTCGCCGACGAACTTCGAGTACTCCGACCAATTCATGCCGAACTGAAATTCTTGGACGATCCCCGTCGCCACGCCGATGGCGAAGTTGATCAGGAACAGCTTGCCGAAGAACTTGGTCAGTCGGTACCAGGCGGTGTTACCGGTGGCCACCCACACCGTCTGCATGATGGCGAGCAGCGGCGCCAAACCGATGGTGAGCGGCACAAAGATGAAGTGGTAGACGGTCGTGATACCGAACTGCCACCGCGAAATGTCGACGACATTCATCTGTCATCTCCCGAGACTGCGGAGGGCCGACCAACGGCTACGACAGAGTGTAGTAGACGAGTCGGCGCCTCCGCTACCGGACCTGCTCAGCTGGGGCGAGGGTCCTGGAGGCCTTGCGGATCCCGAACGACGAGATGATCTCGAACACGCCGATGACGATGAACCAGGCGCCGACCACGATCGCCAGCGTGACGATGGATGCGAACGGTGAGGCCAGCACGACGAGGCCGGCGAGCAGGCTGATCACGCCGACGAAGATGTTCCACCCCCGACCGGGCAGGTGCGGGTCACTGATGGCCGAAACCGTTGTGGCGACACCGCGGAAGATGAACCCGATGCCAATCCAGATGGCCAGCAGCAGGATTGCGTACCCCTGACCGAAATGACGGAATGCCAACACCGCCAGGATCAACGACGCCGCGCCACTGATGAAGAGCAGGATCCGGCTGCCCGCCGAGACATGCAGCGAGAACGCGAAGACGACCTGCGCGACACCGGTAATCAACAGATAAATGCCGAAGGCGACGGAGGCGACCAGAATGGAAATTCCCGGCCAGGCCAGCACCAGGACGCCGAGGACAAGAGACAGAATTCCCGACAGCAGAGCGGATTTCCACAGATGTGGCAGCAAGCTCGGAACGGGGTGGGTTCCAGGAGCGCCAGGGGAGATAGTCATGGCCGAAGTCTGGCACAAACGCGAGCTGTGGTACAGGGACTTTGATCAGACGTGGACCGTGCTCGGGTGCTCGGCGCGCAGGTCGGTGGGTTCTTCGCCGGCCCGTCGGCCGATTAGATACCAGGTGCGCATAACGCCCTTGCCCTTGACCTCGATCCGGCCGCGCTCCTGCAGCACGAAGTCGTGTTTCAGGCGTTCGTACATCGCTTCGGGCACTTGGATTCGTCCCACCGAATCGGTGGATTCCATCCGCGACGCGACGTTGACGGCGTCGCCCCACACGTCGTAGAAGAACCGGCGCGAACCCACGACGCCGGCGACGACGGGTCCGCAGGCCATGCCCATCCGCAACGGGACCGCCTGATCGTGCGGATCACGCAGTGCCGCAGCAACATTGGCCATATCGAGGGCAAAATCGGCCAGGGCGAAAGCGTGATCCGGCCGCGCCCGCGGGACCCCGCTGACCACCATGTAGGAGTCGCCGCTGACCTTGATCTTCTCCAGCCCGTGCTTGTCCACCAATTCGTCGAAGGCGCTGTACAGCCGGTCCAGGAACCGCACCAGGTCGGCGGGTGCAGTGCTGCTGGCGCGTTCGGTGAAGCCGACGATGTCGGCGAACAGGACGGAGGCCTCGTCGTACTTGTCGGCGATGACGTTGCGGTCGGCGCTCTTGAGCCGCTCAGCGATGCTGCCCGGCAACATGTTGGCCAGCAGCGCCTCCGACCGCTGGTACTCCGACTCCATCACCGTCTCGGCGCGCTGCGTGTCGCGCAGCGCGTACCAGACCGTGATGAACACCATGACGCAGGCGGAGACGATCGTGACGACGAACATCATGGACTGCGCCCAGCCCGGGACCAGGCCGGTATCGCGGGGGACGAGAAATTCCAGCGCGATGACCAGGCCGGCGGCGATCGCCGCCAGGATCCCGGCCAACACGATGTGGTCAAGCCCCAGTACCAGGACCACCAAACAGGCGCCCACCACCAAGAAGTACTGCGCACCCGAGGCGGTGCCCGCATCCCAACAGCTGGCAAAGACCGCGACGTAGGCCGCGCCGATGAAAGTGAGCGGTGCCACCAGGTCGCCGAAGCGGTGCAGCCACGGCACGCTCGCGAAGATCAACGCCGAGACGGCGTTGAGCACGAGCATCTGCCATATCCAGGCACCGGTGACCACTTGCAGCACCACGAAATTGGTGCTGACGACCACGGCCAGCCAGGCCGCGATGGTGAGCACTCGATACTGGCGTGCGGCGCTGTCGGCATAGTGCTGGTTGCGGTCGCGTGACTGGGCCCGCGCCGCGGCCACGCAGTCCGGGCGCTCCGAGGAGCCGTCGAGGCGTCTTGGTGGGCCACCACAATGCTTGGCCGCCACGGGTGCAAGCGTAGCCGCTGAGCAGCGAGGTCGCCGGGCCTCTTCAAGAAAATCAGCGTTTTCGCCCCCGCAACTTTCCGATTCTGATAACAGTTCTTGTTATCGGGTTGTGATCGGGTTTGCGAATGGATCGTTATGGTTATTTAACACGTGTTCGACCGGGCGGTCAGACACGTGTTCGCCTCGACTAAGGGGTGCCTGATGGCGGGTCTCAAGAGATTCGTTTTTGCGTTGACCCTGGCTCTCACCGCAGTGCTCCTGGACGGCTGTAGTGCCGCCTGTAGCGAACCGAGTTGGCTTCTCCGGGTCGCCGGCGACTCCATCGGCAACGACACACCGGGGCTGAATGTCTCTGCGTCAGACCAGGTCTGCATCACCCGATCGTTCGGCGACTGAACCGGCCGCACCTCTCGGTCGGTGGGCCTCGGCGAGGGGCGAGGCCCACCTAGGTCGGTTCCGAACGGGCCGTCGGGGCCGTCACCCCGGCAACGGAAGTGCTGCTGTGGCTTTTCGACGCGAGGGTCGCAAACGCCGGAAAATAGTATGAATTCATTGCGTTTTCCCACGCGTTCCCGCCGAATACATTGACCGCCTAAATTAATTGCATCCAGTTGGATAAACCGGGCAATTTCATACCGTTGGAACGTACTCGACGGTAATTGCAAACCGGTGGGTGTGGAGAGGCGGACTGAGCGACCGCTTCGGTACCGAAAATGCGGCCCGCCGTCCGGTGCGTCGCGGCGTCGATGGTGCCCTCGGTGAGATTCGAACTCACACTGGACGGGTTTTGAATCCGTTTCCTCTGCCAGTTGGGATACGAGGGCGTGCGGCCTCTTACCTTAGAGGCAGCCTCCCACCATAGAGGATCAGGAGTGCTCACCCGTCTCTCTGCCCCCGCCCTCGCTGGTCTGAGGCGTTCGCGCCACAATATCCGTCATGACAGGCCCCACGACCGACACCGACACCGACGCCGCCGTGCCGCGCCGGGTCCTGATCGCCGAAGACGAAGCGCTCATCCGGATGGATCTCGCCGAGATGCTCCGAGAGGAGGGTTACGAGATCGTCGGAGAGGCCGGTGACGGACAGGAGGCCGTGGAACTGGCCGAGCGTCATCAGCCGGACCTGGTGATCATGGATGTGAAGATGCCGCGCCGCGACGGCATCGACGCGGCCTCGGAGATAGCCAGCAAGCGCATCGCCCCGATCGTGGTGTTGACCGCGTTCAGCCAGCGCGACTTGGTGGAGCGGGCGCGGGACGCCGGGGCGATGGCCTATCTGGTGAAGCCGTTCACCATCAGCGACCTCATTCCGGCCATCGAATTGGCCGTCAGCCGCTTCAGCGAGATCGCCGAACTCGAACGCGAGGTGGCCTCGCTGTCCGACCGGCTGGAGACCCGCAAGCTGGTGGAGCGCGCGAAGGGGCTGCTGCAGAGCGAACAGGGCATGACCGAGCCCGAGGCATTCAAATGGATTCAGCGGGCCGCCATGGACCGCAGGACCACGATGAAGCGGGTGGCCGAAGTCGTCCTGGAGACCCTGGATCCGTCCAAAAACGCCTGAGCGTCAATCCACGGCTCGGGTGTGCGCTTTTGGCGACGATCGCCGGCGGCCGTAGACCCTAGCGGGCGACGATCACCGACGAGCCGTGCCCGAACAGCCCCTGGTTGGCGGTGACGCCGACGGTGGCGTTCTCCACCTGCCGGCCGGTGGCCTGGCCGCGCAGCTGCCAGGTCAGCTCGCAGACCTGGGCGATCGCCTGGGCCGGGATGGCCTCGCCGAAGCAGGCCAGCCCGCCCGACGGGTTGACCGGCACCCGGCCGCCGATCGTGGTGGCGCCGCTGCGCAGCAGCTGCTCGGCCTCGCCCTTGGCGCACAACCCCAGGTGCTCGTACCAGTCCAGTTCCAGGGCCGTGGACAGGTCATAGACCTCGGCCAGGCTCACGTCCTCGGGCCCGATGCCCGCCTCGGCGTAGGCCGCATCGAGGATCTGGTCCTTGAACACCCGCTCCGGTGCGGCCACCGCGGCGGTGGAATCCGTTGCTATATCCGGCAATTCGGGAAGATGCTGCGGGTATCGTGGCGTGACCGTGCTGACCGCGCGCACCGACGGCACGCCGTCGAGCGAGCCGAGGTGCTTGCGGGCGAACTCGGCGCTGGCCACGATCAGCGCCGCGGCGCCGTCGGAGGTGGCGCAGATGTCGAGCTGACGCAGCGGGTCGGAGACCACCGGGCTGGCCAGCACGTCCTCGACCGAAGATTCCTTGCGGTAGCGGGCATTCGGGTTCTGCAGCCCGTGCTGGGAGTTCTTCACCTTCACCCGGGCGAAGTCCTCGGACGTCGCGCCGTAGAGGTCCATCCGGCGCCGCGCCAGCAGTGCGAAGTACACCGGGTTCATCGCGCCGATGAGGTGGAAGCGCTGCCAGTCGGGGTCGTTCTTGCGCTCGCCGCCGACCGGGGCGAACGCTCCCTTGGGAGTGGTGTCGGCGCCGATGACCAGAGCGACGTCGCAGAAGCCGGCCAGGATGTGGGCGCGGGCGCTCTGCAGCGCCTGCGAACCGCTGGCGCAGGCGGCGTAGCTGGAGCTCACCGGCACGCCGTTCCAGCCGAGCTTCTGCGCGAACGTCGACCCCGCGATGAAGCCCGGGTAGCCGTTGCGGATGGTGTCGGCGCCGGCGACCAGCTGGATCTGCTGCCAGTCCAGCCCGGCCTCGGCCAGCGCGGCGCGCGCGGCGACCACGCCGTATTCGGTGAAGTCGCGGCCCCACTTGCCCCACGGGTGCATGCCGGCGCCGAGGATGTAGAGCGGTTCGGGAGTGCTCATGGTCACGCCACTTTCCTCATTTGCGCCGCTCCTCCTCATCGCTTCGCTCTGCATCGTCGTCGGCGCGCTTCCAGGCGTGCACGAGCCGTTCGACGCCGTCGGCATCGGTGAACAGGGTCATGGTGGTCAGCTCCATCTCCATGCCGACCTTCAGATCGGCGGCCAGCGTGCCCTCGACCACCTTGCCCAGCACGATGATCCCCTCGTCGGCCAGCTCCACCGCGGCGATGGCGAACGGCTCAAACGGGTCCGCCGCCGGGTAGGGGGCGGGCGGCGGGTACCGGTTTTCGGTGTAGCTCCACAGCGTTCCCCGGGGCGACAAAGCGACGGTCTCTAGTGTGTCGCTCGCGCAGCCCGGGTTGGGGCAGTTATTCTCCCGCGGCGGGAACACATAGGTGCCGCACTCGGGGCACTTGCTGCCGATCAGATGGGGGCTACCGGCGTCATCGGTGGCGAACCACCCGTCGATCGCGGGTTCTTGGCTGGTGACCTCTGGCACGGGGCCAGACTACCCAGCCCGGTCCCAAAACTGAAACGTGTTGCAGTTCTACCGGTGGCACGGTCGGGGCGCCCAGCTCGTCGCACCGGGTGCCTAGAGTGAGACCCGTGCCCGCCACGAAAACCACCACCAAGGCCAGCGAGGAACAGACCACGCCGACGCTGATGCTGCTGGACGGCAACTCGCTGGCGTTCCGGGCGTTCTATGCGCTGCCCGCCGAAAACTTCAAGACCCGCGGCGGGCTGACCACCAACGCGGTCTACGGCTTCACCGCCATGCTGATCAACCTGCTGCGCGACGAGGCCCCCACCCATATCGCCGCGGCGTTCGACGTATCACGGCAGACGTTCCGCTCCGAGCGCTACCCGGAGTACAAGGCCAACCGGTCGGCGACGCCCGACGAGTTTCGCGGCCAGATCGACATCACCAAGGAGGTGCTCGCGGCGTTGGGCATCACGGTGCTCGCCGAGGAGGGGTTCGAGGCAGACGACCTGATCGCGACCCTGGCCACGCAGGCCGAAAAGGACGGCTACCGGGTGCTGGTGGTCACCGGCGACCGCGACTCGCTGCAGTTGGTCAGCGACAACGTGACCGTGCTGTACCCACGCAAGGGCGTCAGCGAACTGACCCGCTTCACCCCGGACGCCGTTGTCGAGAAGTACGGGCTGACGCCCCAGCAGTACCCCGACTTCGCCGCCCTGCGCGGCGACCCGAGCGACAACCTGCCCGGCATTCCCGGGGTGGGGGAGAAGACCGCCTCGAAATGGATAGCCGAGTACGGCTCGCTGCAGGGGCTGGTCGACAACGTCGACTCGGTGCGCGGCAAGGTGGGCGACGCGTTGCGCGAACACCTGGCCAGCGTCATCCGCAACCGCGAGCTGACCGATCTGGTCAAAGACGTGCCGCTGGCCCAGACTCCGGACACGCTGCGGCTGCAGCCGTGGGATCGCGACCAGATTCACCGGCTGTTCGACGACCTGGAGTTCCGGGTGCTGCGGGACCGCTTGTTCGAAACCCTGGCCGCGGTGGAACCCGAGGTCGACGAGGGCTTCGACGTGCGCGGCGGTGCGCTGGAACGCGGCGAGCTGGCCGGATGGCTGGCCGAGCACAGCTCGGGCAAGCGGTTCGGCCTGGCCGTCGTCGGTACCCATCTGGCCTACGACGCCGACGCCACCGCGCTGGCCATCGTCTCCGCCGACGGCGAGGGCCGCTACATCGACACCGCGACGCTGGATCCTGAAGACGAAGCGGCGCTGGCGTCTTGGCTGGCCGACCCCGGGCCGCCCAAGGCGCTGCACGAAGCCAAGCTGGCGATGCACGACCTGGCCGGGCGGGGCTGGACCCTGGCCGGTGTCACCAGCGACACCGCGCTGGCGGCCTACCTGGTGCGCCCCGGGCAACGCAGCTTCTCTCTCGACGACCTTTCGCTGCGCTACCTGCGTCGTGAGCTACGCGCCGAAAACCCTGAACAGCAACAACTTTCGCTGCTCGACGATACCGACGGCGTCGACGACCAGGCGGTGCAGACGCTGATCCTGCGCGCTGTGGCGGTGCTCGATCTGGCCGACGCGCTCGACGAGGAGTTGGCCCGCATCAACTCCACGTCGCTGTTGAGCGGCATGGAACTACCCGTGCAGGCGGTGCTGGCCGGCATGGAAAACGCCGGCATCGCAGTCGATTTGGACCTGCTCACCGAGCTGCAAAGCGATTTCGCCCATCAGATCCGCGACGCGGCCGAGGCGGCGTACGCGGTGATAGGCAAGCAGATCAACCTGGGTTCGCCAAAACAATTGCAGACGGTGCTCTTCGACGAGCTGGAGATGCCGAAGACCAAGCGCACCAAGACCGGATACACCACCGACGCCGATGCCTTGCAATCGCTGTTCGACAAGACCGGCCATCCGTTCCTGCAGCATCTGCTGGCCCACCGCGACGCCACCCGGCTCAAGGTCACCGTGGACGGCCTGCTGAACTCGGTTGCCTCGGACGGGCGCATCCACACCACGTTCAATCAGACCATCGCCGCGACGGGCAGGTTGTCGTCGACCGAGCCGAATCTGCAGAACATACCCATCCGCACCGAGGCGGGCCGGCGGATCCGCGACGCGTTCGTGGTCGGCGACGGCTACAGCGAGTTGATGACGGCCGACTACAGCCAGATCGAGATGCGGATCATGGCCCACCTGTCCAAGGACGCCGGCCTGATCGAGGCGTTCAACACCGGAGAGGATCTGCACTCGTTCGTCGCCTCCCGGGCATTCGGCGTGCCGATCGAGGAGGTCACCGCCGAGCTGCGCCGCCGGGTCAAGGCGATGTCGTACGGCCTGGCCTACGGGTTGAGCGCCTACGGGCTGTCCGCCCAGCTGAAAATCTCCACCGAAGAAGCCAAAGACCAGATGGAGCAATACTTCGCCCGGTTCGGCGGGGTGCGCGATTACTTGATGGACGTCGTGGAGCAGGCCCGCAAGGACGGCTTCACCTCGACGGTCTTCGGGCGCCGTCGCTATCTGCCCGAACTCGACAGCAGCAACCGCCAGGTGCGCGAGGCCGCCGAGCGGGCGGCGCTCAACGCGCCGATCCAGGGCAGCGCGGCCGACATCATCAAGGTGGCGATGCTCGAAGTCGACAGGGCGATCAAAGCCGCCGGGCTTTCGTCCCGGATCCTGCTGCAGGTGCATGACGAACTGCTGTTTGAGGTCGCGCCCGGCGAGCGAGAACAGCTGGAGGCGCTGGTACGTGACAAGATGGGCGGCGCCTATCCGCTCGACGTACCGCTGGAGGTTTCGGTGGGCTACGGCCGGTCTTGGGACGCCGCGGCGCATTGACGCGGTCAGCCGGCCGACGTGGCCGCGCACTGAGCGAACGTCGACACCGGCGTTTGTCGCGAGCGAATCGGCTCACACCGCAGACGACGAGCGCGCCGAACCGGGGAGTGTCATGAACGCAGGCTGGATCATCCCGTTCATCGTCTTGGGCGGCGCGCTGCAGACCTGCGGAGCCGCCATGAACGGCCAGCTTTACCAGCACCTGATCAACCCGTGGCTGGCGTCGGCGATCTCCTTCGCGGTAATCACCGTTTTCTTCATCGCCGCATTCCTGTTGATGCCGAAACCGCTGCCCACCGCCAGGGACGTCGCGTCGATGCCGTGGTGGGCGGTGGTCGGTGGCCTGGTCGGGGCCGTCCAGGTCTATGCCGGCCTCACCCTGGTCAACCGGGTCGGGGCCGGCACATTCATGGGCATCACGGTCACGTCAGCGCTCATCATGTCGCTGGTGATCGACCATTTTGGCTGGTTGCGGCTGGATCCCCACCCGATCACGCTGCTCAGGGCTGCCGGCGGCGTCCTGATGGTGTGCGGAGTGGTGCTGATCGCCAGATTTTGACGGGTGGTTCGGCTCTGCAATCTCGCGAGCGGAACACCACGTAACGCCGGGGAACGCCGCGGTGCAGAGCGGCCGAAAGTTTGCCCGCAGGTCATGTCCGCGTCAGATATGCAGAGGTAAGAGGGGCTGGGTTTGGCCAGCGTGTCCACAGTCGAGTAGCCTCGACAGGTAAATCCCAATTGTCCCTACGACCCAACCTGTCCGGAGCAACCCACCACATGCCGAGTCCCACCGTCACCTCGCCCCAAGTAGCCGTCAACGACATCGGCTCCAGCGAGGATTTTCTCGCCGCAATAGACAAAACGATCAAGTACTTCAACGATGGCGACATCGTCGAAGGGACGATCGTCAAAGTGGACCGGGACGAGGTGCTCCTCGACATCGGCTACAAGACCGAGGGCGTCATCCCCGCCCGCGAGCTCTCCATCAAGCACGATGTCGACCCCAACGAGGTCGTTTCCGTCGGTGATGAGGTCGAAGCCCTGGTCCTCACCAAGGAGGACAAAGAGGGTCGCCTGATTCTGTCCAAGAAGCGCGCCCAGTACGAGCGCGCCTGGGGGACCATCGAGGCGCTCAAGGAGAAGGACGAGGCCGTCAAGGGCACCGTCATCGAGGTGGTCAAGGGTGGCCTGATCCTCGACATCGGGTTGCGTGGCTTCCTGCCCGCCTCGCTGGTCGAGATGCGCCGGGTCCGCGATCTGCAGCCGTACATCGGCAAGGAGATCGAGGCCAAGATCATCGAGCTGGACAAGAACCGCAACAACGTGGTGCTGAGCCGTCGGGCCTGGCTGGAACAGACCCAGTCCGAGGTGCGCAGCGAGTTCCTCAACCAGCTGCAGAAGGGCGCCATCCGCAAGGGTGTCGTCTCCTCCATCGTCAACTTCGGCGCCTTCGTCGACCTGGGCGGTGTGGACGGTCTGGTGCACGTCTCCGAGCTGAGTTGGAAGCACATCGACCATCCGTCCGAGGTGGTCCAGGTCGGCGACGAGGTCACCGTCGAGGTGCTCGACGTCGACATGGACCGCGAGCGGGTTTCGTTGTCGCTCAAGGCGACTCAGGAAGACCCGTGGCGCCACTTCGCCCGCACCCACGCCATCGGCCAGATCGTGCCCGGCAAGGTCACCAAGCTGGTTCCGTTCGGTGCGTTCGTCCGGGTAGAGGAGGGCATCGAGGGCCTGGTGCACATCTCCGAGCTGGCCGAGCGCCACGTCGAGGTGCCCGACCAGGTGGTTGCCGTCGGCGACGACGCGATGGTCAAGGTCATCGACATCGACCTGGAGCGCCGCCGGATCTCGTTGTCGCTCAAGCAGGCCAACGAGGACTACACCGACGAGTTCGACCCGGCGAAGTACGGCATGGCCGACAGCTACGACGAGCAGGGCAACTACATCTTCCCCGAGGGCTTCGACTCCGAGACCAACGAATGGCTCGAGGGATTCGAGAAGCAGCGCAACGAGTGGGAGGCCCGCTACGCCGAGGCCGAGCGCCGGCACAAGATGCACACCGCCCAGATGGAGAAGTTCGCCGCCGCCGAGGCTGCCGGCCACGCCGAGCAGTCGCCGGGCAACGGTGCCCCTCCGGAGAAGGCGGGCGGATCGCTGGCCAGCGACGCCCAATTGGCCGCGCTGCGGGAGAAACTCGCCGGCAACGCGTGACGCTCTGCTGAGCACGCCATGCTGCGGATCGGGTTGACCGGCGGCATTGGCGCCGGCAAGTCGGCGCTGTCGTCCACCTTCGCGCAGTGCGGTGCCGTCATCGTCGACGGGGACGTCATCGCGCGCGAGGTGGTCCAGCCGGGAACCCAAGGCCTGGCCTCGCTGGTCGAGGCGTTCGGAAGTGACATCTTGCTTCCGGACGGATCGCTGGATCGACCCGCATTGGCGGCCAAGGCCTTTCGCGACGACGAGGCACGCAAGACGCTGAATGGGATTGTCCATCCGCTGGTGGGCAATCGCCGTTCGGAGATCATCGCCTCGGTGCCCTCGGATTCCGTTGTCGTCGAGGACATTCCGCTGTTGGTGGAGTCGGGGATGGCACCGCTGTTCCCGCTCGTCGTCATCGTCCACGCCGATGTCGAGGTGCGGCTGCGGCGCCTGGTCGACCAGCGCGGCATGTTGGAGGACGACGCCCGTGCCCGGATCGCCGCGCAGGCCAGCGACGAGCAGCGCCGCGCGGTCGCCGACATCTGGCTGGACAACTCGGGCAGCCCCGAGGATTTGGTGCGGCGGGCCCACGACGTGTGGAACAACCGCATCGTCCCGTTCGCGCACAATCTGAGCGCCCGTCAGATAGCCCGGGCCCCGGCCCGGTTGGTGCCGCCCGACCCGAGTTGGGCGGAGCAGGCGCAACGGATTGTGAACCGCCTGAAGACCAGCTGCGGTCACCGGGCGCTGCGCGTCGATCACATCGGCTCGACCGCCGTGCCCGACTTTCCGGCCAAGGACGTCATCGACGTTCAGATCACCGTCGAATCCCTGGCCGCCGCCGACGAACTCGTCGAGCCGCTGTTGTCCGCGGGGTACCCGCGCGTCGAGCGGATCACCGAGGATGTGGCCAAGAACGACGCCCGCAGTACCGCGCAAAATTACGACCACACCGACGACCCGGCGTTGTGGTCCAAGCGATTTCACGCCTCAGCGGATCCCGGCCGGCCCACCAATGTGCACATCCGGGTGGACGGCTGGCCGAACCAGCAGTTCGCCCTGCTGTTCGTGGACTGGCTGGCGGCCAACCCGGATGCCCGCGCCGACTACCTCAATGTCAAGCGCGCCGCCGAAAAGGGCGGCGGCGGAGACGGTGCGGCCTATGTCGAGCTCAAAGAGCCGTGGTTCCGCGACGCCTACCGGCGGGCCTGGGAGTGGGCCGATTCGACGAGCTGGAAGCCCTGACGTGTAGCTAGGGCAATGGGGCGCCGCACTGCAGCGCGCCGTTGTTCGGATCGTTGTTACCCGCCGTCGGCCTCACCATCTGGTCGGTCTGGGTGAAAACGTTGTCGTCGGCGTCGATCTCGCAGTGCACGTTGGCCGCGTAGGGAAAACGCAGCACAATCCGCAGGCCGGCCTGTGCCGGGTCGGGAAGCACGGTGTTGGCCTCGAATACGTTGCCGGGCATGGACGGAAGGCCGGTGGTGCTGGTCTGGCCGCCGTTGGTCACGAACGTGGCCTGGCTTCCCGTCGTCAAAGCGTCGATCCTGGCCCGATAAGTGATGTTGTGCAGCTCCGCTCGTGCGATTGCCGGATTCGGTTGCGCGCCGGCGGCGATGACCGTCACCGCGACGATCGGCAGGAGCCTGCGGCAAGGAGAGCTCATAGCAGCTGAGATTACGCCCAACGTCGCCCGGTCCACCAGGCTGTTCGACCTGGTGGCTAGGGCTGGCAATGGGGACACCAGAAGGACATCCGGCCGCCGATCCGGTCATGGCGAAGGTGAGTGCCGCAGCGTGGGCAGCGCGGGTCGGGATCGTCGCGGGCGCCGGTAAGCCAGCGCGGCAAGCCAGGGACCCGGCCGTGTCGCACCGAAGTGTGCAGCACTTGCGTCATCGCCCGATGCAACGCCTTGACCTCGTCGTCATCCAACTCCGCAACCGCACGGGTGGGCCGTATTCTGGCCCGCCAGCAGATTTCGTCGACGAGCAGGTTGCCCAGGCCCGCGATCACCGACTGGTCCATCAGCGTCGGTTTCAGCCGGCCGCGTCGCCCCGCCAGCACGTCGCGAAACTCGCGCAGGCCCATGCCCAGCGCGTCGGGCCCCTGCGGGCCCAGTACGTCCGCGAGGTCTTCGTCACCGTCGGCCAGCCAGACGCCGCGCAGCTTGCGCAGGTCGGCATAGCGCAGTTCGCCTCGGTCGAGCGATACCACCAGTCGCTCAAACCTTTCCGGCTCGGCGCCGGATCTGGCGTAGTAGGGGTGTCCGGTCATGCCACTGTGGATCAGCAGCGTCGGACCGTCGGTCGGCAGTATCAGCCATTTGCCGTGCCGGCGCGGCGCACCGAAGCGGTGCCCGGCCAGTCGCCCGGCGAGCGCGTCGGGGGAGGCGTTACGGACGATGCCGGGGTCGCGGACGTCTACGCGTTCGATCCTGCGGCGGGGCAACGTTTTAGCGAGCTCGCGCCGGAACCCTTCGACATCCGGCAGTTCAGGCACGAAGTTTCGCCAATCGTTCGAGCGGCCCGGTCAGCGAGCGGGCGTGCCGGAACATGTCCGCCCATGGGTCACCGTGTGCGGCGAGCCGTTCGGGAACATCGCGGATGCTGAACCGATCCGGCCGCAGGCCGCGCGTGTCCAGTTCGTCCCACCGCAGCGGGGTGGCGACCGGCGCCCCGGCGCGGGCCCGCACCGAGTACGGCGCGACGGCGGTCTGCGCGTAGGCGTTGCGCATCACGTCCAGGTAGATGCGGCCATCGCGCTTGTCTTTGCGGGCTTCCACGGTGCGGTGCGCGGCGTCGTCGGCGGCGACGACTTCGGCGACCGCACGGGCGAATTGCCGTACCGTATCGAAATCGGCCTCGGCGCGTAACGGCACCACCACATGCAGTCCGCGAGATCCGGTGGTCTGCACGTAGCGCGCCAGCCCCAGGTCGTCGAGCACGTCGGCCACCGTGCGCGCGGTCGCCCGCACCACCGCGAAGTCGGCGTCGGACGGGTCGAGATCGAAGACCAACCGGTCGGGTTTGTGCAAGTTGGATTGCCGCGACTGCCAGACATGCAGGGTTATGCAGTTCTGGTTGGCCAACCAGCGCAGCGCCTCCGGACGTTCGGCCAGCGGATGCACCAGTGTGCCACCCTCTTTGTCGACCTCGATCCCGCTCATCCAATCCGGTAGCGCATCGTCGAAATCCTGTTGCACGAAACCTTTTTCGCCGATGCCACGCGGGAAGCGCTGCACGGTCAGTGCGCGGCCCTTCAGGTGTGGCAGCATGGCGCCGGCCACTTGGCTGTAGTAGTCGGCCAGCTCCCGCTTGGTGATCCCGTCCGTCGGGAACATCACCCGGTCCGGGTGGGTGATCTCGACCTGGATCCTCGGCATCAGCGTGTTTCCCGTACCACGTCTGCGGCGTCTTTGTCGGTGCGCAGGCCCTGGTAGCGCGGATGGCGGAGCTTGCCGTCGCGGGTCCACTCGGTAAACCCGATCTGTACCACCAACTCCGGGCGAACCCAGCGAGCACCCTTCTCGCGCACCAGCCCCCGGGTGAACGGCGGTGCCTCCTGCTCGATCGGAAAGAGTCGCTCGTGCAGGCTGCGCAGCGTGGCCTCGTCGAACCCGGTGCCGACCTTGCCGGCGTAGACCAGGTCACGACCTTCCCCGTGGCCGTCGTAGTAGCCGAGTAACAACGCGCCCAACTCGATTCGGCTGCCCTTCGGGTTGGTGTAGCCGCCGACGACGAACTCCTGGTCGCGGACGCATTTGAACTTCAGCCAGTTCTTCGACCGGCCGCTGTCGTAGGTGGAATCCGCCAGCTTGGCGATCACGCCCTCGTCGCCGCGCTCGCAGGCTGCGCGGTAGGCGGCAAGGCCGTCCTCGACGCGGTGCGCGGTGTTGCGCAGCGGATCGTCGAAGCTGATCGCTTCGCGTAACAGTCGCTTGCGCCACCGCAGCGGCAGCCCGGTGGTATCCCTACCGTCAAGGTGCAGCAGATCGAAAAGGTAGTAGTACACCCGGATTCGCGAGGCGCGGGCCACCTCCGGATCGGTGATGCCCAGGCGTCCCTGCAGCCGGGCGAAGCTGGTGCGGCGTCCCTCGAACGCGACGACCTCACCGTCCACCACGAATCGGGTGCTGTGCTGCCGGGCAAGTGCATCCACCAACTCCGGATAGGTCCCGTTGAGCGGCTTGCGGTTTCGGGAAAGCAGACGAATCTCGTCGCCGTCACGGAAGGCGAGGCAACGCATGCCGTCGAATTTGCGTTCGAAAATCCAGTGCGGGTCACAGAACCGCTGATCGGTCAGGGTGGCCAGCGTGGGATCTCGCCAGGCGGGCACCGGCTCGGCGCGCAGCGCCTCGCGCACCGCATCGGGCAGACCGGCGAACTGCGTCATGACGAGTCATCCCTCAAGCTCTGGTGGTCCACAGTGGTATTCGGTGCATACCCGCCGTCGCACCTGGAAACGGTTACGGCGACCCGCGCCACGTCAGTGCCATCCCGTGCTGTGCCAGCCACCGCGACAGGTCATAGCCGTTGCGGGCCAACCCATCGACGGCGACCACGGCGCGTCGCACCGCCCGCTCGGCGGCCTCGGGAGTGAGCAGCCCGTGCCGGACGGCATCCACCAGCTCGTCGATGTCGGTGAGTTCGGCTCTGGCGCCGGTGCGCACCGCGATGTCCAGGTAGTGGTCTTCGGAATGCCACACGGTGGGCCCGGGCAGGTATTCGCCCACATCCAGGTAGAAGTCCTGGTCGCGTTCATGCCCGGGATTGAAGTGAAACACGGTGGCGCGCAAGCCCAACGACGGCAGCAGCCACGACTCCAGGTAGTGGAATTGGGCGCGCCCGGGTGTGGGGCGGGCGAGGTAGAGGCCCCACGGCTGCACCGCGTACTCGTCGACGGCCCGCACGATGCCCTTGGGATCGGTGTTGGTGCGGGCCAGCAGGTCGAACGTCTCGTGCTTTGGCGGGTGAATGGTGTCACCCTACCGCGGTAGGCGATTGGCTACCGGCGCAACCGGATCTTCCATCGCACGAAGCCGGCGTAGAAGAGCGACAAGGCGGCCAGCATGCCCATGTCCAGCAGCCAGACCTTCGGCGTGTGTTGCCAGAACCGATCCTGGGACAGCAGCGAATCGGGCACCAGGTGGCGCAGATCCACCGTCGACGCTGCCGCGGCGTAGCCCCAGCGCGCCGGCATCGCCCACGACAGCTGGTTCAGGCCGAGCCGTCCGGTCACCGGGACCATCCCGCCGCACAGCACCAGCTGCGCCATCACCGTCACCACGAACAGCGGCATGATCTGCTCGCTGGACCGGACCAGCGACGAAATCGCCAGGCCCAGAATGGCCGAGGCGACACAGGTCGCCGCCACGGTGGCGAACAATTCGAAGGTGGCCCCGACGGTCGAGTGGCCGAACAGCACCGCGCCCCGCGTCGGGGCGCTCTTGCCGATCACGACGATCGCCGTGACGATCGCCGACTGCAGTATCGCGAAGCCGCAGAACACCGCCGTCTTGGCGAGCAGATAGGCGGTGGTCGACAACCCCACCGCCTGCTCACGCTGGAAGATGGCGCGTTCGCCGACCAGGTCGCGAATCGTCAAGGCGGTGCCCATGAATGCCGCCGCCGGCATCAGCAGGGCCAGGATCTGCGCGGCCTCGTCGGGTGTCCCGGCGTTGGGCGATGGAAGGTGAAATCCGTTGTTGCCCGGGACCGTCAGGGACAGCGAACCGAGGATGAACGGCAGCAGCGCCAGGAAGATGAAATAGGCGCGGTCGGCGATCACCAGGCGGACCTGCCGGCGGGCGATGGTCGAGATTTGGCGCCGCACGCTGGTGTGCACCGGTTCGCCGAGGCTGCTCGGCTCGTCGGTCTTGTCCGGCAGGTACTTCTGGGGCCGTTTCTGGGCCTCGTTCTGTTCCAGGAAGCGGCGGTTGGCTTCCTCGGGGTCGGCACCGACCTGGGTGAAGATCTTCGCCCAGTTGGTGGTGCCCATCGCCCCGCCGATTTGGTCGGGCGCGCCGCAATACGCCGTCTTGCCGCCGGGAGCCATCAGCAACACCTGGTCGCACACGTCGAGGTAGGACAGCGAGTGGGTCACCACCAGCACCACGCGTCCGGCATCGGCCAACTGCCGCAGCATCGTCATGACCTGCAGGTCCAGCGCGGGGTCCAGACCCGAGGTCGGCTCGTCGAGGATCAGCAACGACGGCCCGGTCAGCAGCTCGAGGGCCACCGAGGCGCGTTTGCGTTGGCCGCCGGACAGCTTCTCGACGCGGGTGTCGGCGTGCTTGGTGAGGTCGAGTTCCTCGAGCACCTGGGCGACGACCCTGGCGCGGTCGGCTTTGCTGGTGTCGGGCGGCAGCCGTAGTTCGGCGGCGTAGCCGAGCGCCTGGTTGATGGTCAGCTGGCGGTGCACCACGTCGTCCTGCGGGACCATGCCGATCCTGCTGCGCAGCGAGGCGTACTCGGCGTGAATGTTGTGGCCCTCGAACGTCACCGAGCCGGAGGTCGGCGTGGTGTAGCCGGCGATGAGCCGGGCCAGGGTGCTCTTCCCGGCGCCCGAACCGCCGATCACGGCGGTCAGCGTGCCGGGACGGGCGGTCAGCGAGATGTCGTCCAGCAGTTGTTTGCCGTTGTCGACCACGTATCTGACGTTGCGCACTTCGAGGCCGCCGGTGCGGGCGGCGCCGCCGCTGTGTTCGGTCAGGGTGCCGTCGCGGAATACCAGGTCGACGTTGCCGATGGTGACGACGTCGTCTTCGGTCAGGATTGCCGACCCCACCCGGGTGCCGTTGACGAACGTTCCGTTGACGCTGTTGTCCCGGATCTCCGTGCCCAGCTGGGTGGGCACCAAGGTGGCATGCTGACGTGACGCCAGGACGTCGGAGACGACGATGTCGTTCTCGGGGGCGCGGCCGATCGTCAGGGCGCCGGCCGTGCCCGCGGCCGACGACGCGCGCGGCGAGAGCAATTTCACAAAACGCGTCGCCAGGTTGGACACATCCGCCGTCTTGGCGTCGATCACGGTGAATTCCGCCGCGGGCGTGGCTGACGGAGCGGGCGGTGCCCCGCTTGCGTTCGCGACGGGGGGGTTGACCTGCGATCTCGCCGGCGAACCGGGGTCGATGACGGTCAGTTCCTCGGGAGGCGTGCCGCGCGGCGCCGGTGCCGCAGGCATCCGGGGTGGCGCCGCCTGGCGGGGCGGCACCGCCGGCTGCCGGGGTGGGGCGGTGGGCGGTCTCGCCGGCTGCCGGGGCGGCGCGGGGCGCGACGGCGCACCCTGCGGACCGCCGCGGGCCGGGCTGCGGATCGGCCCGGCGGGCCGGCCCTGCGGGGGCCGCGGCGGGTGTGTCGGACTCGTTTGCTCGGCAAGGGCGGACCACGGCAGGGTCGGCGGTCCGGAATCGTGGCTCGGCCGGGTCCGGGGCGGGTGGCCGGCATGACCCTGCTGCGGTCCGATGGCGAAGGTCAGGCGGGGGCCTTGCGGGTTTCCGACGTGAATGCTCTGGCCGTCGTGGATATCGACCACCGGCATCCGGTAGCCGTTCAGGTAGGTCCCGTTCAGCGAGCCGTTGTCGATTGCCAGCCAGCGGCCTTGATCGAACCGCAGGATCAGATGCGCGCGCGAGATGCGCGGGTCGGCGATGCGCACATCGGCCTGCACGTCGCGTCCGACGACCACCTCGTGGCCGGCCGCGAAGGATCGTTGGGACCCGTCATGCCGAATTGTCAGGATGGGCGGGGCGGGTCGAGTCACTACTCAAGTATCGGCCCGTGTCGGTAGTGCGCTCTATGGGACCCGGCTGTGACTTCGCTTTGTTTCGATTCGGCCACTCATAGGGCTTTCATAGCCCGCTGCGACGAATCGCCTACGGCGGTGGGGCATTATTCGAACGGGAGGGGTAGCAATCGTTGATTGTGTCCGCGCGCCGAGCCCGATGTTGTGCCGGCAGACAGACGGAATAGAGGCCCAATCGCTATGCGCATGCCCATGGTGTGCGATCCGCATCACATCGCGGTGACACCTGAGGCGGTGCCGGGGAACGAGGGGGCAAGGCATTGATGAACGAACACAAGGGAACTACCCGGCGCATCGGCGCCGGGCGACGACTGCTGAACAACCCGCGACAAGCCGGTGCGGCCTTGCGCGCGGGCTTTCACTCGTTGCCCGCCATGCCCATCGGGCAGCTGTTCCGCCGGATACCCCCGGTGGATTCCGCGCCGAACGTGGAACCCGTGGTGGCGCAACAGCCCGACGGGGCGTCGGGGTCGCGGGTCGCGGTGGTTAACGGCGCGTCGTTCGCGGGCTACACGATTCTGCGTCAGCTGGGCGCGGGCGGCATGGCCGAGGTCTACCTCGCGCTACACCCCAGGCTGCCCCGCCGCGACGTGATCAAGGTCCTCGCCGAGGCGGTGACCGCCGATCCCGAGTTTCGCGAAAGGTTCAACCGGGAGGCCGATCTGGCGGCGACGCTGTGGCATCCCCACATCGTCGGTGTGCACGACCGCGGCGAATTCAACGGGCATCTGTGGATTTCGATGGACTACGTCGAGGGCACCGATGCCTCGCGGCTGGTCAAGGAGAACTACGCCGACGGGATGCCGATCCGCGAAGTGTGTGCCATCGTCCAGGCGGTCGCGGGGGCGCTGGACTACGCACACGACCGTGGGCTGCTGCACCGCGACGTCAAGCCCGCCAACATCCTGCTCACCCATCCCGATGAGGGGGAACGCCGAATCCTGTTGGCGGACTTCGGTGTCGCGCGTCACCTGGGCGACATCAGCGGGATTACCGAAACCAACGTCGCGGTCGGAACGGTGGCCTACGCCGCGCCCGAGCAGCTGACGGGTTCCCCCATCGACGGCAGGGCAGACCAATATGCTTTGGCCGCAACGGCTTTCCATCTTCTCACCGGGGCGCCTCCGTTCCAGCACTCCAACCCGATCGCGGTGATCAGCCAGCACCTGCACGAGGATCCACCGCGGCTCAGCGATTTCCGTCCCGATCTGGCCGAGCTCGACGAGGTGTTCTTCCGCGCCCTCGCCAAGCAACCCGAGGACCGGTTCGAGCGGTGCCGCGCATTCGCCGCCGCCGTCAGCGAGTCGTTGGACGGTATGCCCCCGGCCGGCGGTGCCGGCCGGTCACGCGCCGCGGTGTCGACGCCGCATCGCCGGCGCGGACCCGCCGGCGTCGTTGCCGGGCTGAGTCACCGGTTTTCGTCGAAAACGCGGTGGGCGACCGCGCTGGTGTGTGCGGTACTGATCGCCGTCGCGGCGACCTGGTCGCTGCTCTACTCGTTTCAGCCGGACACGTCGCCGACCAACCCCGCGCTCGCGTCGAGACCGTCGGCCCCGGCCGCCAGCACCGCGCCCACCCCGGGCGGGCCCGTGCTGAACGGGACGTACCGGCTGGACTACGACCAGAGCAAGCGCACCACCAACGGCATCTCGATCCGGCACGACGGGGCCGCCACCGGCTGGTGGGCATTCCGGTCGGTGTGCACCACCCACGGATGTGCGGCCACCGGGACCCAGCTGGACGATGCCACCCATCAGGTGGCCAACACCACCGATGGGGGGCAGACCGACACCCTGCGCTTCGTCGGGGGCTACTGGCAGGGCGCCCCGGTGCAGCAGCGGGTGGGCTGCACCCAGCCCAACGGGCAGGTCCGGGCCACTCAGCAGGAAACCATCGCCTGGTCGCTGGCACCGCAGGCCGACGGCACGCTGCGCGGCACGTTGACCGAGACCGTGCTGAGCAACGAGTGCGGCGCCCAGGGCGCGGTGGTGCGGGTGCCCGTGGTGGCCACCCGGACCGGCGACGTGCCCGCGAAGCTGACGTTGGGTGACCCCGCCCAGGTCATCAACGCCTCGACCACCGCGTCCGCCCCGGCGCCGCCGGTCCTCGGCGGGCTGTGCGGCGACGTCGGCAAGGTCGCCTACGACCCGACCAACAACGAGCAGATCGTCTGCGAGGGCAGCAGCTGGGCCAAGGCGCCGATCACGATGGGCGTGCACGCAGCCGGCAGCTCATGCGACCGGCCGGGCACGTCGGTGTTCGCCATGAGCACCTCCAGCGACGGCTACCTGCTGCAATGCGATCCGGTCACCCGGACGTGGACCCGTCCGGCGGGATAGCTCATCGGGGCGGTCGGCCTCGGAGGTGCCGCGCCTAGCGTGGGCCCTGACCTGGGCGGACCAGCCCCGCGGCACTTGTCGGTGATCGGTTCTACCCTGGTGGCATGGCCTTCGCCACGGAACATCCCGTAGTCGCGCATTCGGAGTATCGCGCTGTCGACGACGTCGTGCGCGTCGGCGGCGACTTCCGGGTGGTCAGCCCGCACGATCCCGCCGGCGACCAGCCGGCCGCCATCGACGAGCTGGAACGCCGGATCAGGGCGGGGGAGCGCGACGTCGTGCTGCTGGGCGCCACCGGTACCGGGAAGTCGGCCACCACCGCCTGGCTCATCGAGCGGCTGCAGCGGCCCACCCTGGTGATGGCGCCCAACAAGACGCTGGCCGCCCAGCTTGCCAATGAGCTGCGAGAGATGTTGCCGCACAACGCGGTTGAATACTTCGTCTCGTACTACGACTACTACCAGCCCGAGGCGTACATCGCGCAGACCGACACCTACATCGAGAAGGACAGCTCGATCAACGACGACGTGGAGCGGCTACGGCACTCCGCGACGTCCTCGCTGCTGTCGCGCCGCGACGTGGTGGTGGTGGCGTCGGTGTCCTGCATCTACGGCCTGGGAACGCCGCAGTCCTACCTGGACCGCTCGGTCGAGGTGCGGGTGGGCGCCGAGGTGCCGCGGGATGCGCTGCTGCGGCTGCTGGTCGACGTCCAGTACACCCGCAACGACCTGTCGTTCACCCGCGGCTCGTTCCGGGTGCGCGGCGACACGGTGGAAATCATCCCCTCCTACGAGGAGCTGGCGGTGCGCATCGAGTTCTTCGGCGACGAGGTCGAGGCGCTGTACTACCTGCACCCGCTGACGGGTGACGTGATCCGCCAGGTGGACTCGCTGCGGATCTTTCCCGCCACCCACTACGTGGCCGGCCCGGAGCGGATGGCCCACGCGATCTCGACGATCGAAGCGGAGCTGGCCGAGCGGCTGGCCGAGCTGGAGGGCCAGGGCAAGCTGCTCGAGGCGCAGCGGTTGCGGATGCGCACCAACTACGACATCGAAATGATGCGCCAGGTCGGGTTCTGTTCGGGCATCGAGAACTACTCCCGCCACATCGACGGCCGCGGCCCGGGCTCGCCGCCGGCGACCCTGCTGGACTACTTCCCGGAAGACTTCCTGCTGGTCATCGACGAATCCCACGTGACCGTCCCGCAGATCGGCGGCATGTACGAGGGCGACATGTCCCGGAAACGCAACTTGGTCGAATACGGGTTCCGGCTGCCGTCGGCGTGCGATAACCGCCCGCTGACCTGGGAGGAGTTCGCCGACCGGATCGGGCAGACGGTCTACCTGTCGGCCACCCCCGGCCCGTACGAGCTCAGCCAGTCCGGCGGCGAGTTCGTCGAGCAGGTGATCCGCCCTACCGGCCTGGTGGACCCGAAAGTGGTGGTCAAGCCGACCAAGGGACAGATCGACGACCTGATCGGCGAGATCCGCAAGCGCACCGAGGCCGACCAGCGGGTGCTGGTCACGACGCTGACCAAGAAGATGGCCGAGGACCTCACCGACTACCTGCTCGAGATGGGCATCCGGGTGCGCTATCTGCACTCGGAGGTCGACACGCTGCGCCGGGTGGAGTTGCTGCGCCAGCTGCGGCTGGGCGAGTACGACGTGCTGGTCGGCATCAACCTGCTACGCGAGGGCCTGGACCTGCCGGAAGTGTCACTCGTGGCGATCCTGGACGCCGACAAAGAGGGCTTCCTGCGGTCATCCCGCAGCCTGATTCAGACCATCGGCCGCGCCGCCCGCAACGTCTCCGGCGAGGTGCACATGTACGCCGACACCATCACCGATTCGATGAAAGAGGCCATCGACGAGACCGAACGGCGCCGGGCCAAGCAGATCGCGTACAACGAGGAGCACGGCATCGACCCGCAGCCGCTGCGCAAGAAGATCGCCGACATCCTCGATCAGGTCTACCGCGAGGCGGACGACACCGAGACGGTGGAAGTCGGCGGGTCGGGACGCAATGCGTCCCGCGGCCGGCGCGCACAGGGCGAGCCGGGTCGCGCGGTCAGCGCGGGCGTGTTCGAAGGCCGCGATACGGCCAGCATGCCGCGCGCCGAACTGGCCGACCTGATCAAGGACCTCACCGCCCAGATGATGGCCGCCGCTCGTGACTTGCAGTTCGAGCTGGCGGCGCGGTTCCGCGATGAGATCGCCGATCTGAAGAAGGAACTGCGTGGGATGGACGCCGCCGGCCTGAAATGACGCCGCACACCTGAAGTGACAGTAGCGAATACGCGCCAACCCCATACGGTGGAGGGGTGACCGACACTCCCAGCGGCGCCGGAAGCTGGCGCGATCTGCTCGGCGGCCGGTACCTGCGCACCTCGGTCGTGCTGGCCGGCGGCGTAGCCCTCTACGCCACCAACGAGTTCCTGACCAGCAGCCTGCTGCCCAACACCATCGCCGCGATCGGCGGAAACCGGTTGTACGCCTGGGTGACGACGCTCTACCTGGTGGCGTCGGTCATGGCGGCGGCCCTGGTCAATCCGGTTCTGGTACGCATCGGCGCCCGCGTGTCGTACCTGCTGGGGCTGGCCGTATTCGGTGTCGCCAGCTTGGTGTGCGCTGCCGCCCCGAGCATGGAGGTGCTCATCGCGGGACGCGCTCTGCAGGGGGTGGCCGGCGGCCTGCTCGCGGGCCTGGGTTACGCGGTCATCAACGCCGCCCTTCCCGTCTCCCTGTGGACGCGGGGCACAGCGCTGGTCTCGGCGATGTGGGGCGTCGCCACGGTGGTCGGTCCGGCGACGGGTGGGCTGTTCGCGCAGTTCGGCGCGTGGCGGTGGGCGTTCGTCATGATGGCGGTCCTGACCGCCCTGATGGCCGTGCTGGTCCCCGTCGCGTTGAACGCCGGCCGGGTCGAGCCGGATCCGGCGACGGCGAAGAGCAGGGTTCCGGTGTGGTCGCTGGCGTTGATCGGCGCCGCCGCGCTCGCGGTCAGCGTCGCCGAGATCCCGCGCAACAGCTTTGCGACCGTCGGCCTGTTGGCCGCCGGCGTCGTGTTGGGCGGTTTGTTCCTGCGCGTCGACTCGCGCAACCGGGCGGCCGTGCTGCCGCCCAGTGCGTTCGGGCCGGGGCCGCTGAAATGGATCTACCTGATGATGGGCATCCTGATGGCCGCCGCCATGGTGACCACGTACGTGCCGCTGTTCGGGCAGCGGTTGGCGCACCTGAACCCCATCGCGGCCGGTTTCCTGGGCGCGGCGTTGGCGCTTGGCTGGACGGTCAGTGAGATCGTCAGCGCGTCGTTGACGGCCCCCCGGACGATCAGGCGCGTGATCGCCGGCGCCCCGATCGTGGTGGCCTTCGGGCTCGCGCTGGGGGTTGCGGCGCGGCACACCGAATCGTCGGTGTGGACCCCCGCGTTCTGGTCGGTGGCGTTGTTGGTCGCCGGGATCGGCATCGGGATGGCGTGGCCGCACCTGTCCGTGCTGGCGATGGCCTCGGTGCGCAATCCCGTCGAGGGGGGCGCCGCGGCCGCGGCGATCAACACCGTGCAGCTGGTCTCCGCGGCGTTCGGTGCGGGGCTGGCGGGGGTCGTGGTCAACTCCGCCATGGGTGACGACATCCTCGCGGCCCGCTGGTTGTTCACCGCGTTCAGCGCGGTGAGCATCGTCGGGATGTACTGCGGCTACGAGGCCGCCTACAGCGCGAGCCGCCGCGCCGAGCGGGTTGCGGGACTGCTCTGAGTGAGTCGAGGCCGCGCGGCCGGGGTGGCGGTGTCGTACGCTGCGACGCGCGCCACCCGGCAAGCCCAGCCGGTCGGCGGTGGGGGGTGAGCTCAGTCGCTGTCCTCGTCGGCCTCGAGGACGGCGGCCAGCACGTCGCTGAAGCCGTACTTGCTGACCAGCATGATCAACGCCGACGAGGTGCCCACGATCGTCTGGGTCCGCAGGCCCGCGCTCTTCCCCTGGATCGTTCGCTCCAGGCCGACCAGCGCCGTCAGCCCGAACGCGACGAGAAGTTCGATGACATGCCGGGCTCCCTGCACGCCGCCGCCCAGCAGCGGCGGCGCGGCCAGCAGGATTTGCATGCGGACAAGCTAACCAGCTCCTGGCAGGTCACGCTGGCCGGCGACCGCCGGCGTCACCGGGTGGACTTCACCACCTGCGAGTAGTGGAACTGCCACCGCTCGACGATGTGAAAGCCGAGGTAGCCCGGGAATATATACGCGGGGGCGCGCCCGAAAGCGCTTCCGGGCGGTAGCGAGCGCCCGGATTGATGGTCGGGCAGCGAATTGTCCTTATTGGTGATGGTCCAGATCGCCGGGCATTTGTTGATCTTGGCCGTCGTCAGCCACACGGCGACGTGTCCGTCCCACAGCGATCCGACCTTCGGGCCGTACGCGCCGCGTTCGACGTCGATCAACGAGCGGAAGGCCGCCGGCCGGGTGGCCAGCAGCGCCCGGATCGGCCCTGGCTTCCACGGCACGGTGTTGTCCACCAGCAGACAGTCGCCCGGGGCGGCGTGCGTACTGATCAGATCGGCGACCTGGCTGTAGTCCCACCCCTCTTTGGCATACGGCCAGCGTTGGACGAAGAGGTAATTCGGCACCGCGGCGACGGCGAACACCAGCACCGCGGCGGCGATGGGCCAGGGCCGCCGGGCCAGGGTGACGATGCAGACGGCAAGGACGACGGCCATCGCGGGGGCGGTGAAGATCAGGTAGCGCGGGTAGTAGATCGGCTCGTTGACGGCGGAATAGATGACAACCAGGGCGGTGGGAATCACCATCCAGACGACCGCGATGATCGCCAACCGGCGCGGGTCGCCGGCCGGGGCCGGCGCGCCGGCCAGCCGAGCCACCACCGCCGCGACGATCAGGACCGCGCTCGCGATCGCGAAGGCCGCGCTGTGGTCGAAATACTGGCGCAGGATGATGTCGAACGCGTAATGCCAGCTGACCGGGTAGATCCAGTTGACCTGCCATACCTGGTTGTGCGCGAACACGATGAACGGCGTCATGGCCGCCACCGCGCCGGCCGAGCCGGCGGCCCACCCCAGCACCGCAGGTCTGCGGGAGCCTTTGGGTGCGAGCATCGGCAGCATCGCGCCGTAGACCGGCACCATCAGCAACAGGTTCAGGTTGAGCAGGATGGACAGCATCAATCCCAGCGCGTACCAGACCCACCCACGCCGCCGGTTGCGCCGGATGGTGGCGACGAACAACACCGTCAGCCAGACGCCCGCGGCGGCCACGAAGGCATACGGACGCGCTTCCATGCCCGCCCACGTCGTGCGCGGCAGGATTGCGAAGATGGCGCCCGCGCACACCGCCGCGGGGCGCGTCGAGAACTGCCTGGTGAACACCGTGACCCCGGCGGCGGCGGCTCCGACCGCCAGGGAGCTGGGCAACCGCGACCAGAATTCGGTGGGCGGGAACAGCGCGAACCAACCGTGCATGAGCAGGTAGTAGGCGCCGTGAACGGCGTCGATGTGACCCAGCAGCCGCCACAGCTCCGGCAAAGTCCGGCTGGCCGAGGCCGATATCGTCGCCCCCTCGTCGAACCAGAGCGACGGCCGACAGGCCCAGGCGGCGCTGACCACGGTGGCGAGCAGGGCGATTGCCCACGGATCGAGCAACCTGCCGCGCGCACCCCCTGAGGTGGGCTCGGCGTCGACATCCCCGGCACGCGGCTCGAGGGCGGGCTCGAGGGTGGGCATGGACATGATGCTTGTTACTGTAAGGCGCCGCTGAGGAAACGGGTCATAAGCGCCGTCCGGCGCATTCACTTGTAGTGCCCACTTTCCCGAAAAGCGGCGTAATGCAATATGTTCCACGTTGGTCGCGTGTATTTGATTGTTTCGTCATTGCCATTAATGGTCGTTGCCGCAGCCAGAGGCCGCAAATTGGCGACACGCCACGCCACGCGGTGTGGTTAATCTGTCTCCTGCACATCGAGCAAACGCGCTACTGTCTTGGGTTGGCTGACCAACCGGAACTGGGAGGGTAAATGGGCGCCTATCGGACTGTGGTGGTAGGAACCGATGGCTCGGATTCGTCGCTGCGGGCGGTGGAAAAGGCCGCGCAAATCGCGGGTGAGGACGCCAAGCTGATTGTGGCATCGGCGTATCTGCCCCAACATGAGGACGCCCGGGCCGCCGACGCCCTGCGGGACGAGAGCTACAAGGTTTCTGGCACCGCGCCCATTTACGCGATTCTGCGCGACGCCAAGGACCGCGCCCACGCCGCCGGGGCGAAGAACATCGACGAGCGACCGATCGTCGGTGCGCCGGTCGACGCGCTGGTGCACCTCGCCGAGGAGGAGCAGGCGGATCTACTCGTGGTCGGCAACGTCGGTTTGAGCACGATCGCCGGCCGGTTGCTGGGGTCGGTGCCGGCCAACGTCTCGCGTCGGGCCAAGACCGACGTGTTGATCGTGCACACCACGACGTAATGCCGGGCTGAACCGCCCGGCTACCAGCCCCGCTCGCGCCATTCGCTGACGTGGGGGCGCTCGGCGCCCAACACCGTGTCGTCGCCGTGGCCCGGGTAGATGACGGTGGAGTCGTCATACACGTCGAACACCCGGGTGCAGACGTCGTCGATCAGCTGGGTGAAATCGCCCGGTTGCCAGGTCTTTCCGACCCCGCCGGGGAACAGGCAGTCGCCGGTGAACAACTGGGTGACCCCGCCGGTCGCTGGTCCGTCCAGGGCCAGCGCGATCGATCCCGGGGTGTGCCCGCGCAGGTGGATGACGTCGAACGTCAGCTCGCCGACCTGCACGCTGTCACCGTTGGCCAGCAAACGGTCCGGTTTGACCGGCAGCGGGTCGGCGTCGATCTCGTTGGCGGCGGTCGGCGCCCCGGTGGCGGCGGCCACCGCCTCCAGCGCCTGCCAGTGATCGAAGTGCTGGTGGCTGGTCACGATCAGCGACACCTTCGGCGCGTTCTGCCGGATCAGGTCGATCAGCACGTCCGCGTCGTTGGCGGCGTCGATCAACAACGTTTCGCCGGTAGCGGAACAAGTGACCAGATATGCGTTGTTGTCCATAGGGCCGACCGAAACCTTTAGGATCGTGGCGCCGGGTAGGGTCCGGCGGGCCGCGGTACCGGGATCGACGTGTCCGGTGTAGTTGTCGTCCACTGCAGTCATGTGCACCACTCCTTGATCCCGCAGGGGCGCCGCCCGAGCCGGGAACACGTCGTCGGCGCCAGTCGCTGACGGCCACGTTACTGGTCGCACGTTGCTTGTCGGTATGGGCACATAGCATGGAATGCGCCATGCGCAATTCCGGTTCGGATTCCGCATCACCGCTACGAGAAGCGGCTACAGAGAAGTCGCCAGATAGTTCCTGAGAGGGGCAGCGTTGGCTGACCGTCTGATCGTCAAGGGCGCCCGCGAGCACAACCTGCGCGGCGTCGACCTCGACCTGCCCCGCGACGCGATGATCGTCTTCACCGGGTTGTCGGGTTCGGGTAAGTCGTCGCTGGCCTTCGACACGATCTTCGCCGAGGGGCAGCGCCGCTACGTCGAGTCCCTGTCCGCCTACGCCCGCCAGTTCCTGGGGCAGATGGACAAGCCGGACGTCGACTTCATCGAGGGCCTGTCCCCGGCGGTGTCCATCGACCAGAAATCCACCAACCGCAACCCGCGGTCGACCGTCGGAACCATCACCGAGGTCTACGACTACCTGCGGCTGCTCTACGCGCGGGCGGGTACGCCGCACTGCCCGATCTGTGGCGAGCGGATCGCCCGGCAGACCCCGCAGCAGATCGTGGACCAGGTGCTTGCGATGCCGGAGGGCACCCGATTCCTGGTGCTCGCGCCGGTGGTGCGCACCCGCAAGGGCGAATTCGCCGACCTCTTCGAGAAGCTCAACGCCCAGGGCTACAGCCGGGTGCGGGTCGACGGCGTGGTGCACCCGCTCACCGACCCGCCGAAGCTGAAGAAGCAGGAGAAGCACGACATCGAGGTGGTGGTGGACCGCCTGACCGTCAAAGCATCCGCCAAGCAGCGGCTCACCGATTCGGTGGAGACCGCGCTGAACCTCGCCGACGGCATCGTGGTGCTCGAGTTCGTCGACCACGAGCACGACGCCCACAACCGCGAGCAGCGGTTCTCCGAGAAGCTGGCCTGTCCCAACGGCCACGCGCTGGCGGTCGACGACCTGGAACCGCGGTCCTTCTCGTTCAACTCGCCCTACGGCGCCTGCCCCGAGTGCAGCGGCCTGGGCATCCGCAAGGAAGTCGACCCCGACCTGGTCATCCCGGACCCCGACCGCACCCTTGCCGAGGGCGCGGTGGCGCCGTGGTCGACGGGGCATACCGCCGAGTACTTCACCCGGATGATGGCCGGGCTCGGCGACGAGCTGGGCTTCGATGTCAACACTCCGTGGCGCAAACTGCCGGCCAAGGCCCGCAAGGCGATTCTCGAGGGCTCTGACCACCAGGTGCATGTGCGGTACCGCAACCGGTACGGCCGGACCCGGTCCTACTACGCCGATTTCGAAGGCGTGCTGGCCTTCCTGCAGCGCAAGATGGCGCAGACCGAGTCCGAGCAGATGAAGGAACGCTACGAAGGCTTCATGCGGGACGTGCCCTGCCCGAAGTGTCAGGGCACCCGGCTCAAGCCGGAGATTCTGGCCGTCACACTGACCGCGGGGGACCGGGGTGCGAAGTCCATCGCCGAGGTCTGTGAACTGTCCATCTCGGACTGCGCGGACTTCCTGAACGGGCTCACCCTCGGCCATCGCGAGAAGGCAATCGCCGGTCAAGTGCTCAAGGAAATCCAGTCACGGCTGGGCTTTTTGCTCGACGTCGGGCTGGAATACCTGTCGCTGGCCCGCGCCGCGGCCACGCTGTCCGGCGGTGAGGCGCAACGCATCCGGCTGGCCACCCAGATCGGGTCCGGTCTGGTCGGAGTGCTCTACGTGCTCGACGAGCCGTCCATCGGGCTGCACCAGCGCGACAACCGCCGGCTCATCGAAACCCTCACGCGGCTAAGGGGTTTGGGTAACACGCTGATCGTCGTCGAGCATGACGAGGACACCATCGCGCACGCCGACTGGATCGTCGACATCGGTCCGCGCGCCGGTGAGCACGGCGGCGAGATCGTGCACAGCGGCACCTACCGCGAGCTGCTGGCGAACGAGCGTTCGATCACCGGCGCCTACCTGTCGGGCAGGGAACGCATCGAGATGCCGGCGAAGCGGCGCGCGATAGATCGCAAGCGCCAGCTCACCGTCGTCGGTGCGCGCGAACACAACCTGCGCGGCATCGACGTCTCATTCCCGCTCGGCGTGCTCACCTCCGTGACCGGCGTCTCCGGTTCCGGCAAGTCGACGCTGGTCAACGACATTCTGGCGGCGGTGCTGGCCAACCGGCTCAACGGCGCCCGGCAGGTTCCGGGCCGTCATACCCGGGTCACCGGGCTCGATCACCTGGACAAGCTGGTGCGGGTGGACCAGTCGCCCATCGGCCGCACGCCGCGATCCAACCCGGCCACCTACACCGGCGTGTTCGACAAGATCCGCACGCTGTTCGCCGCCACCACCGAAGCCAAAGTTCGTGGCTACCAACCGGGTCGGTTCTCGTTCAACGTCAAGGGTGGCCGCTGCGAGGCGTGCACCGGCGACGGCACCATCAAGATCGAGATGAACTTCTTGCCCGACGTGTACGTGCCGTGCGAGGTCTGCCACGGCGCCCGCTACAACCGCGAAACCCTGGAGGTGCACTACAAGGGCAAGACCATCTCCGAAGTGCTGGACATGTCCATCGAGGAAGCGGCCGAGTTCTTCGAGCCGATCACCGGAATCCACCGCTACCTGCGCACCCTGGTCGACGTGGGGCTGGGCTACGTGCGGCTCGGTCAACCCGCACCGACGCTGTCCGGCGGTGAGGCGCAGCGCGTCAAACTGGCTGCGGAACTGCAGAAGCGGTCGACCGGGCGCACCGTGTACATCCTCGACGAGCCCACCACGGGGCTGCACTTCGACGACATCCGCAAGCTGCTGAAGGTCATCAACGGCCTTGTCGATAAAGGCAATACGGTCATCGTCATCGAACACAACCTGGACGTGATCAAGACCTCGGACTGGATTGTCGACATGGGGCCCGAGGGCGGTGCCGAGGGCGGAACCGTTGTCGCGGAAGGCACTCCGGAGGACGTCGCCGCCGTGCCGGAGAGCTACACCGGCAAGTTCCTCGCCGAGGTGATCGGCCGTACCCCGGCGGCTTCCAGTGCTCCGCCACGATCGAGCCGGCGTCGCAAAGTCACTGCCTGAGCAGGGCCAACCCCCGACCGGCCTTCGGGTACCCCCCGTCGAGTTCGGCGCCGCCCTGGGCCCTCGCGTACCGCGACCCAATCTGGTCTTGGCCGAACGCCGCGACGTCGTTTTGACTACAGCAGCGTAATTATCGATCCCGCGGCACCATGGCGCCCGACGGCCGCCAAAACAAATGCGAGACAAGACTGCTCCCGCAATCAATTGCCCTCGCGCAGCGGTCGAATTTGTCCTTTTATGTCACAATCCCTTTGGTCAATTTGTTGCGAATCGAATAGCCCTTCGATGTCGGGACGCGTTCAAAAAAATACTCGTTGGTAACAGAGAATAAGCGGAGGTCACGTATGGAAGCGGCGGAACTCACCCGGCTCGAGTTTGACGGACCGTGGTCGGATTCGGGGTTTGGCTGGCGCGATCACGCGACGGGGTGCTGGGTCACCGCGTCCACGCCGGCCGCCGAGCCTGATCTGTGGAATCAGTACCTGGAAGGCGCGCTGAACAGCTATCGGCGGCACGGGCTGGATTGGGTGCTCGATTTCGACCAGATCCAGGACGGCGCCGACACGTCCCTGTTTTTCGCCGCACTCGACCCGCAGGGGCGGGTGGTCGGAGGGACGCGTGTCGTCGGGCCCTTGCGCTCGCCGGAGGACTCCCACGCGCTCGAGGAATGGAAAGGCAACCCCGGGCTTCCGTTGCTGCGCCAGATGATTTCCAACCGGCTTCCGTTCGGCGTCGTGGAGGTGAAAAGCGCGTGGACCAATTCCCGCGAATATGGCAATCGCGCGCTCTCCACCGTGCTGGCCCGAACTGCGCTTCCGATGATGACGCTGCTGGGCGTTCAGTTCGTGATGGCGACCGCGGCGGCGCACGTGCTGGAGCAGTGGCAGTCCTCCGGAGGCGTCGTGGCCAACCGCGTCCCCGCGGCGGCCTATCCCAACGACGACTACCGCACCAAGGTGATGTGGTGGGATCGTCGCACCATTGCCACACATGCCGAGCCGGCACAATTTAAGCTGATGTGCGCCGAGAACGCCGAAATCCTCAGCCGCATCTCGGCGTAGGTGAACGGGGGTCTACGCCGTTGGGAGTTGGATGGGCTACAGCTATGAGCGCCACGAGGCCGGCGGCGCGGTGGTTCTCGATGACCATATCGCCGCGGACCGCGACATATTGGAACGGCTCAGAGCTACCCCGGATGTCGACTTCATCGACCGGTTGGACCGCGATTCGGCGGACCCTGATGACGGTGGGCGGTGGGCGTACTACCCGTGGCGCAAAGCCGTTGTGCGAATCGCCGGCCCGCGTGCGTTCGCTGCCGGCCGGCTGGACCGCAACCGGCACCTGATCACCTCCGCCGAGCAGGAGCGGCTGCAACGGCTGCGCATCGGCATCGTGGGGCTGAGCTCCGGTCACGCGATCGCCTACTGCCTGGCGGCGCAAGGACTATGCGGCACATTGCGGTTGGCCGATGGTGACACTCTGGATCTGTCCAACCTCAATCGCGTTCCCGCGACGGTGCTCGATATCGGCCTCAACAAGGCCACGGTCGCCGCCCGGCGAATCGCGGAACTCGATCCATATCTGAGCCTGGAGGTGTTCACCTCCGAGGTGACCGCCGATTTCGTCGATTCGTTCCTGGACGGCTTGGATGTGGTGATCGACCAAGCCGATTCGCTGGACATCAAGCTCTTGCTGCGCGAGGCGGCCCGCGACCGTGGCATCCCCGTACTCATGGCCACCAGCGATCGGGGTCTTATCGATGTCGAGCGCTTCGACCTGCGGCCGCAACCCGAGGTGATGCACGGGCTGCTGGGGGACATGGACACGACGGCGCTGAGCGGATTGTCGACCCGGGACAAGCTGCCATACCTGTTGCGCCTGTTGGACGCTCGGCAACTGTCCGCCCGCGGGGCGGCCTCCCTGGTCGAGGTCGGTCAGACGTTGGGCGGGTGGCCACAACTGGCCGGCGACATCTGGGTGGGAGCCGCCGCGGTGGCCGAAGCGGTGCGCCGGATCGGGCTGGGCGAGCCGCTGGAATCCGGTCGGGTGCAGGTCGACATCGCGGGCGCTCTCGACGGCCTCGTCCAGCCCGGCACGCAGGACGTCCCGCTGCCCCTACCGACCGATGACGTGACAGGAGCCGCCGGCGCGGACGCAACCAAAGCCCGGATCGCCGAAATCGTTGCGGGTGCGGCCATCCGCGCACCTTCCGGCGGCAACGCACAGCCTTGGCGGATCGCCATGGACGACACCTCGATCCAGCTGCTGCTGGCCGCCGAGGACTCCGCCACCATGGACGTCGAATTCCGGGCCAGCGCGGTCGCACTCGGCGCGGCCATGTTCAACGCGCGCGTCGCGGCGGCCGCACACGGCGCGCTGGGCCCCGTCACCTTCCGGGATGACCACCCGCAGACCGCGCTTCACGGTGAGATGCGCTGGGGCGAGGGTGATGACCCCGAACTGGCGCAGCTGTACCGGGCGGTGCTGGCCCGGCAAACCAATCGTCACCCGGGTCGTGCGGTAGCGGTTCCACCGGCCACCGCCGAACATTTGGCGGCCGTCACGGCCGGTGAGGGTGCACGGCTGCGGTTGATCACCGATCGCGACCAAATCATCGCCGTCTCGGGCATACTGGCCGAAGCCGACCGCATCCGTTATCTCACCCCTCGCTTGCACGCGGAAATGGTGTCGGAGCTGCGTTTTCCGGCTGACCCGTCACCGGAGACAGGAATCGATGTCCGTGCCCTGGAACTGGATGCCGGTGAGTTGGCGGCGCTGGAACTGGTCCGGCGTCCCGATGTCATGGTCGAACTGGCGCGCTGGGATGCCGGTGGGGTGCTGGGTGACGTCACCCGCCAACGAGTCGCGGCCAGCGCCGCCGTGGCGGTGGTCGCGGTGACGGATTCGGCGCTCACCGATTACGCCCGCGGGGGCGCGGCGCTGGAGGCCTTGTGGATTGCGGCCGAACGCAGCGGGTTCGGCGTGCATCCGGTGTCGCCGGTGTTCCTGTACGCGCATGACGACAACGACTTCCAGACCCTGTCGCCCGCGTACGCCGAGGCGCTGAAGAGGCTGCAACAGGACTTCCGGGCCTGCACCGGACTCAACGCCGGCGAACACGAGATCCTGGTGCTGCGGCTCGTGTCCGGTCCGCCGCCGTCGGTGCCGGCGCGACGCCGTTCACTCAGCGCGAGTCTGTGTGCGCAGAGGTAGCCCGGACGTGAAAAGTAACGCTGCGCCAAAGACTCTGGCCAACATCGTCACGTCCGTGGCAACCAAGCTGATGGGCGCAACCGCCGCCACCGCGGCAGACATCAGCACGGAGATACTCGCCGAGCTGGTGGCGATCCTGGACGTGGACGTCAGCTTTCTGCGCTACAACGACCACAACATCCACGCCACGGTCCTGGTGGCCGAATGGCCACCGCGGCCCGACATCCCGGACCCCGACCCGCTGCATACGATCTACTTCGCCGACGCTGACCCGATCTTCGCGATGTGCGAACACGCCAAAGAACCGATCGTGCTGCGCCCCGAATCCGCGAACGAGGACTACCAGCGCACCATTTCCGAGGCGAGCGGCGTTCCGGCGATTTCCCTGTCGTCGGTGCCGCTGTTGTCCGGTGACGTCACCACCGGAGTGCTTGGTTTCGTGAAGTTCGGCGACCGCGCGTGGAGTCAGGACGAGCTCAACACGCTCACGGTGGTCGCCACGATGTTCGCCCAGGTGCAGGCCCGTTTGATCGTGGAGGACCGGCTGCATTACCAGGCCGAGCACGATGATCTGACGGCACTGCCCAACCGTCGAACCCTGTTGGCGCATCTGGACTCCCGCGTCGCCGACGGGCAACCGGGCCCGGTCGCGGTGCTGGTCTTCAATCTCGACCGGCTCAAGGCGATCAACGATTACCTCGGCCATGCCGCCGGTGACCAGTTCATCTGCGACTTCGCCGCCCGGACTACCGAAGCCATGCAGAGCAAAGGCATGATCGCCCGGCTCGGCGGCGACAAGTTCGTCGTCGTTCCCGCAGCCGCCATGGACCTCGGGGCCGCGCAACGGCTCGCCGAGACGTTGCGGGCCCAGGTGAAGGACCACGTGACCATCGACGGTGTGGTCCTCAACCGCACCGTGAGCGTCGGCGTCGCGACCGGCGTCCCCGGCACGGACTCGAGCCTGGATCTGCTGCGGCGCGCGGATGAGGCGTTGATCGCCGCCAAGGGAAGTGGGGGCGACAGTATCGGCGTGTTCTCCGCCGAGATGCTCACCCGGCGCGAACTGCGCAACGACATCGAGCTGCACCTGCAGGCGGGTATCGAATCGGACGCGCTCACCGTCGCATACCTGCCCGAGGTCGACATGCCGACGGGCAAGATCTTGGCGGTCGAGGCACTGGTGCGCTGGCAGCATCCCACTCGGGGCCTGCTGCATCCGGACGAATTCGTGCCGGTGGCCGAATCCATCAATCTCGCGGCCGAACTCGGCAACTGGATGCTGAATGCGGCGTGTGCTCATCTGGCGCAGTGGCGGGCGCAGGGCCTGGGGCGCGACATCATGCTGCGCGTCAACGTATCGCCGGCCCAGCTCGTCGCGCACGACCTGGTCAACACGGTCGCGCGGACGCTGGAAAAGTTCGGGCTCGACGGCTCGTCGATCGGGCTGGAAGTCACCGAGAGTTTGCTCATCCAGGACCTGGTGAACACTCGCAGCACGTTGTTGGGGCTGACCGAGCTCGGGATCAACATCGCCATCGACGATTTCGGCACCGGGTTCAGCGGGATGGGTCTGCTGCGGACCCTGCCGGTCGGAACCCTGAAAATCGACCGCGGGTTCGTCCTGGATCTGGCCACTTCCGCCGACGACCGCGCCATCGTGCGGGCCATCGTCGGACTGGCCCAGGCGCTCGGCCTCGACGTGGTCGCCGAAGGCGTCGAGTCCGAATGCGCGGCGCGGGTGCTGCTCGACGAGGGATGTTCGCGCGCACAAGGATTCCTGTTCTGCCAACCCATCCCCGCCGAGCAGGCTCAGCGGCTGCTGGCCGCGGGCTCGGTCCCGGTCCGGATCGGCGCCACGCCGTCCTGAGCAGCGCGATGGCGGAACCCGCAAGCCGATCAGCGCGGGCCGCGGCGGATGCCGGCGCGCTATCGCCTGGCGGGGTTGGAACGCTCGGCCGGGACGACCACCGGGGTGCCGGCGGTGGGCGCCGACGCGGCCGGCAACGACGTCCGCGGAATGCCCGGAGTGCCCAGTTGCCCGGCGAGCCAGGGCAGCGAGGCCGCGAACGCGCGGTCGGCGAATGGCCAGTCGTGCTTGCCGGGCTGCGGCACCACCGCGCAGTCGATTCCGTTAAACCGGCCCAGCGCGCACAGCGAATAGGCCGCGGCGGTCTGATTGCCGGGATTGGCAGCCGCGTCGCGTGCGGCGAGGCGGATGGCGCCGCTGTCGGTCAGCTGGAGGTCACGGCGCGGTGCCGGTGGGCCGTCCGACGAAATCGCGAACCAGCCGGCCACGTCGCGGTACGGACCGTGCCGGTTGATCACCGTGGTCGGATCGAACGCCGCCCAGGCGGCGGCGTCTCCGCCGAACAGCCGGGCGATGGTTTGCGCCTTGGTGCCGGCGTTCGGGAAGAAATCGCCGGCGACGTCGACGAACGCACTGAACAGGTCGGGGTGCATGACGGTCAGATCCACGGCGCATGTTCCGCCCATGGACCAGCCGGCGACGCCCCAGTTGGCCCGGTGCGCGCTGACCCCGAAAGTTGAAACCATAAACCGCACAACATCTTTGGTCAGGTGGTCGGCCGCGTTGCCCCGAACCCCGTTGACGCATTCGGTGTCGTTGTTGAACGCGCCGCCGGAGTCCACGAACACCAGCACCGGCGCTTTGCCGTCATGCACGGCCGCGAAGTCGTCGATCGTCTTGACCGCGTTGCCCGCCCGTGTCCAGTCGGCCGGCGTGTTGAACTGCCCACCGATCATCATCACGGTCGGCAGCGCCGGAGGCGGGGTGGTGGTGAACCATTGGGGCGGCAGGTAGACCAGCTCGCCGCGATGTTTGAAGTGCGATCCGTCCGACGGAATTGCCACCGGGACGACGGTGCCGTGCGGTGGCCGGGTTCGGCTGGCGGCCATTGCGGTAACGGTGGCCTGGTCGGTCTGATCGGGCAGCGGGCCCGACGTCAGCTGGCTCCACGCCGACTGCACGGTGGGGAAGTAGCCCACCCAGAGGTTGAGCACCAACGCCGTGCTGAGCAGGCACAGCGGCACGGCCAGCGCCGCGGCGCCACGCCGCCAGCGGCGCGCGGTGCGCCAGCCCAGGATCAGCACCGCTGCCGCCATGCCGGTCAGGGTGATCCACAACCACAGCGCCGCCGGGGCGGGGTCGTCGGAGAGCCCGCGGTCGACGATGTACCAATGCGTCAGGTAGGCGACGACGCCGCCGGCCAGCGCGGCCGCCGGCAACCACACCGTGCGCCAGCGGCGCGACCGCCAGCCGACCGCCAACGCCAGCACCACCGCGGCGAGCACCTGGATCGTCGTCGGCACCCAGCCGTGCATCAGCGAGGTGTGGCTACTTGCCAGGAACTGCGCGTCGGCGCTGTCCATCGGGGCTGTCACGTGACTCATTGTGATCTGTTGGTAACAGGGCTGGAACATATTCACCGAATGTTCGCTCCCGGGTCTCCGGTTCGTCGGGGACCCCGCTAATGCGGTTTGGCCAGCGGAAATGGCAATGTCTCACGGATGCTGCGGCCGGTTATGAGCATGACGAGCCGATCGATGCCCATGCCCAGCCCGCCGGTGGGCGGCATCGCGTATTCCATCGCCTGCAGGAAGTCTTCGTCGAGCTCCATCGCCTCGGGGTCCCCGCCGGCAGCTAACAGCGACTGCTCCTGCAGGCGGCGGCGCTGCTCGACCGGATCGGTCAGTTCGCTGTAGGCGGTGGCCAGCTCGACACCCCACGCCACCAGGTCCCACCGCTCGGCGACGCCCGGTTTGGTGCGGTGCGGCCGGGTGAGCGGCGACACCGAGGTCGGGAAGTCGATGTAGAACGTCGGCTCCTCGGTCCGATCTTCGACCAGGTGCTCGTACAGCTCGAGCACCACCGCACCGGCATCCCAGTGCGCCCGGTAGGGGATGCGGGCGGCGTCGGACAGCTTGCGCAGGGTGGACAGCGGCGTGGCGGGGTCGATGTGCTCGCCGAGCGCCTCGGACACCGCGTCGTGGACGGTCTTGACCGCCCACACCCCGGAGATGTCGACGGGTTCCAGCCGGCCGTCGGCCCCGGGCCGCAGCACGATCTGCTCGCCGTGCGCGGCCTGGGCGGCGTTCTGGATGAGCTCGCGGCACCCGTCGATCCATACCTTGTAGTCGGCGTGCGCCTGGTAGGCCTCCAGCAGGGTGAATTCCGGGTTGTGGCTGAAGTCGACGCCCTCGTTGCGGAAGGCCCGGCCCAGTTCGAAGACGCGCTCCACGCCGCCGACGCACAGCCGCTTGAGGTAGAGCTCCGGCGCGATGCGCAAAAACAGGTCCAGGTCGTAGGTGTTGATGTGCGTGACGAACGGCCGAGCGGTGGCGCCGCCGTGGATCTGCTGCAGGATCGGGGTCTCGACCTCGATGAAGTCCTTGGCGAACAGCGTCTGCCTGACCGAGCGCAACACCTCGCTGCGCGCCTTGACCAACTCACGCGACTCGGGATTGATGGCCAGGTCGACATAGCGGGTCCGCACCCGCGCCTCCGGGTCGGTCAGCCCCTTCCACTTGTTCGGCAACGGCCGCAGGCACTTACCGATCATCCGCCAGTCCGCGACGATCAGCGAACGGGTGCCCTTCTTGGAAAAGCCCATGTGCCCGGACACTTCGACCAGATCGCCCAGGTCAATGGCCGCGGTGAAGTCGGCGGTCCGTCCCCGTTGCAGCTGCGAATTGTCCAGCAGCAGTTGCATTTCCCCCGACCAGTCGCGCAGCTGGGCGAACAGCACCCCGCCATAGTCACGAATCCGCAGCACCCTGCCCGCGACGGTGATGTCGTCCCGGTCGTCCGCGTCCAGCGCCGTCGCGACGGTGTGGCTGGGCGGAGATCCCACCGGATAGGCGTCGACGCCGTTGCCCTGCAATGTCTTCAGCTTGGCCAGTCGCACCCGAACCTGTTCGGGCAGGCGCGACCTGGACTCCTCCTCGTCGGCGGTGTCACGGCGTTCCCGCAGCTCGCTGACGTCCGGGGCGCTGCCGTCGTGGTGCAGCAGTCCGGATTCGGCCAGTCGCGGCGGGACGGCGGGGTAGTGGCCGGTGTGCGTCTTGCGCCTGCCGAACGGCAACACCAGGAACCCCTCGGCGAGGGCCGAGGCGACGCCGACCCGCGGAATCAGGCGGGCGTCCTCGTAGCAGGCGTACCGCGGCACCCACTCTGGCTGGTACTTCATGTTCGAGCGGTACAACGTCTCTAGCTGCCACCACCGCGAGAAGAACAGCAACAACCCTCGCCACAGCCGGGCGACGGGACCGGCGCCGAGCTGGGCGCCCTGTTCGAACGCCGAGCGGAACATCGCGAAGTTCAGTGAAATGCGGGTGATGCCAAGGGCTTCGGCGGTGAGCGCCAGGTCGCTGACCATCAGCTCGATGGTGCCGTTGGGGGACTGCGGCGAACGGCGCATCAAGTCCAGGGAGACGCCGGTCGTGCCCCACGGAACCAGCGACAGCATCGCCACCACGCTGCCGTCCCGGTCCAGCGCTTCGACCAGCAGGCAGTCGCCGTCGGCGGGGTCGCCGAGCCGGCCCAGCGCCATGGAGAAGCCGCGCTCGGTCTGGGTGTCCCGCCAGGCGTCGGCGCGGGCGATGGTGTCGGCCATCTCGTCGGCGGGGATGTCGCGGTGCCGGCGGATCCGCACGGTCAGCCCCGCCCGGCGGGCCCGGGTCACGGCCTGACGGACCCCGCGCATGTCGGGGCCGGACAGCTTGAAATCGGAAGTCCGCAGGATGGCCTCGTCGCCGAGCTCGAGCGCGTTCAGACCGCGTTCCCGGTATGCCCGCGCGCCCTGGCTGCTGGCGCCCATCACACCGGGTGCCCAGCCGTAGGTCTGGCACAGGGCCAGCCAGGCGTCGATGGCCTGCGGCCAGGCCCTGGGATCGCCGATCGGGTCGCCGCTGGCCAGGCACACGCCGATCTCGACGCGATAGGTGATGGCGGCACGCCCGCTCTGGGCAAAGACGACGGACTTGTCGCGGCGGGTGGCGAAGTAGCCCAGCGAGTCGTTCTTGCCGTACAGCTCGAGTAGCCCGCGGATGGCCGATTCGTCCTCACCGGTCAGCGCGTTCTCCGCGCGCTGGGATTGGAAGAGCACGATCGTCGCCAGGATCAGCGCCAGGGCGCCGAACAACCCGAAGATCGCGTTGAGGAATACGTGCGGCCGGCCGGTGAACAGGTCCGGGTCCGCGAGCGCGAACCCCACCACCCGGTTGGCCACGTACGGCAGCCGGTCCTGGCGGGCGAGCGTTCCCGGGAACAACTCGACCAGGCCCCAGGACACCAGGATCCCCACCACGTCGCCGGCGACCAGTACCGCGGCCGCCTTGACCAGTGCGCCCCTGCGGACCTTTGCCCAGAACTCCCGGTAGGCCAGCACCAGCAGCACTATCACGACGACATGCAAGGCCAGCCCGAGGTTCTCGCCGAAGGTCTCGGCGGCGGTGTTGTCGCCCGCCGCGATATCGGCGGCGTTCAAGGCGGCGAAAAGGATCGTGTTGCCCAGCAGCAGTAGCCAGGCGATGCGCTTGCGCGCGGTCAGCGCCGCGGCCAGCAGGGCCAGGATGAACGACCATGCGATGCTGGTGTCGGGGAAATTGAACAGGTAGCTGTTGATGAACTCGCGCGGGACCTTGATGAAATATCTGATCAGCGGGGACACGCTCGCCAGCAGTGACACGGTGGCGATGACGCCCACGCTCCACCCGGCCGCCGCCGGCACCCACCGATACCGCGAGTTCGACCGGCCGCTGGGCCCTAAACGCGGTCCCGAACGAGGAGATGCGAGTGTCACAGACCGCGAGGATATGCCCTCAATCCATGAAAAGCTTGTCTAAGCGCTAAGTGTGGCGAATGCGAGTTCGCACGTGTTTTCCGGGCCGCGTTATGGCCCGTTGCGGCGCGGTCGTCCGGCCGAAGTGCTAAAAGCCACCTCAGGGCTGCTAAACTGGCGCCTGCGACCATCCCGGCGAACGCCAGGAACAGTTAAGTGGAGTCCCACTCCCACCGCGAGCCGACGAAATCCCGAGCGGATCTTCCAAGGTTCGGCGGTCCGGTCACAGGCATCACGGATGCCTGTTCCGCGTACAACGCGGGCGGCTCGAGTCGTCTCAAGCCGTGATCGGTCGGCATGGGCCCTGCTGGTGCAGGGCTTTTTTGCTAGTGGTGTGGTGTCTCCGCCGCTGCTTCCCAGACCGACCCGGACCACCGGTCGTCACGCACAACATATAGAAGCCCAACAAGGGAGGCCCCATCAGCACTGAGACCCGCGTCAACGAGCGCATCCGCGTACCTGAAGTCCGATTGATCGGCCCAGGGGGGGAGCAGGTAGGCATAGTGCGCATCGAAGACGCACTGCGCGTCGCTGCGGACGCCGATCTCGACCTTGTCGAAGTTGCCCCGAACGCCAGGCCACCGGTCTGCAAGATCATGGACTACGGCAAGTTCAAATACGAGGCGGCGCAAAAGGCGCGCGAATCCCGCCGGAACCAGCAGCAGACCGTCGTCAAAGAACAAAAGCTGCGACCGAAAATCGACGATCACGACTACGAGACCAAGAAGGGTCACGTCATCCGCTTCCTGGAAGCGGGATCGAAGGTGAAGGTCACCATCATGTTCCGCGGACGCGAGCAGTCGCGGCCCGAACTGGGCTATCGGTTGCTCCAGCGCCTGGGTGCGGACGTCGCCGAATACGGCTTCGTCGAAACGTCCGCCAAGCAGGACGGCCGCAACATGACGATGGTGCTGGCACCGCATCGCGGGGCGAAGACCCGCGCCAAGGCGCGGCATCCGGAAGGACCCGGGGGCGGCACGGCGCCGGAGTCCGATGCGGCCGCCGAAGCCGAACCTTCGTCGAACTGACCCAACGGGAGACTCCCGAGAGCTCGAGCACCCAGCGCTCGGGCGCTTCATAGAACAGAGGAAACATGCCCAAAGCCAAGACCCACAGCGGGGCGTCAAAGCGGTTCCGGCGCACCGGAACCGGCAAGATCGTTCGCGAGCAGACCAACCGCCGGCATCTGCTCGAGCACAAGCCTTCGAAGCGCACCCGCCGCCTCGAGGGCCGAACCACGGTGTCGGCCAACGACACCAAACGTGTTAACAGCCTGCTGAACGGCTGACCATCGCGCCGGCCAGACCCGCACCGCGAGCTGGCACGGCGACCCGACCAACTAATTTTGAGCGAGAGTAGGAAGATCCAATGGCACGCGTGAAGCGGGCGGTCAACGCCCACAAGAAGAGGCGAAGCATCCTCAAGGCCTCGAAGGGCTATCGCGGCCAGCGATCCCGGCTCTACCGCAAGGCCAAAGAGCAGCAACTCCATTCACTGAACTACGCCTACCGCGACCGTCGTGCGCGCAAGGGCGAGTTCCGCAAACTGTGGATCTCGCGGATCAACGCGGCGGCGCGCGCCAACGACATCACCTACAACCGGCTGATCCAGGGCCTCAAGGCCGCCGGTGTGGAAGTGGACCGTAAGAACCTGTCCGACATCGCGATTGCCGATCCGGCCGCGTTCACGGCGCTGGTCGACGTCGCGCGGGCGGCGCTGCCCGACGACATCAACGCCCCCTCGGATTCGGGAGAAGCGGCCTAACCAGAGAGGGTGCGGACCGCCCAGGTGCTGACCGAACGTTCGGCCAGGGTGGCCGCGGCGGTCAAGCTGCACCGCCACGTCGGCCGCCGACGGGCGGGCCGGTTCCTCGCCGAAGGCCCCAATCTGGTGGAGGCGGCCGCCCGGCGTGGGCTGGTCCGCGACGTCTTCGTCACCGAAGTCGCCCAGCAGCGTCATGCGTCGCTGCTGGCGGAGTTGGATGCCGCGCGGTGCCCGGTCCACCCGGTCACCGAGCGCGCGGCGAAAGCGCTGTCCGACACCGTCACCCCGGCCGGGCTGGTCGCCGTCTGCGAAACGCCGGAGACCCGCCTGTCCGACGTGCTGGCCGGCTCGCCGGCGCTGGTCGCGGTCGCCGTCGAGATCAGCGAGCCGGGCAACGCGGGCACCCTCATCCGCCTGGCCGACGCGATGGGCGCGGCCGGCGTGGTCTTGGCCGGCCACAGCGTCGACCCCTACAACGGCAAGTGCCTGCGCGCGTCGGCCGGCAGCATCTTCTCGGTCCCGGTCGTCGTCGCGCCCGACACGCTCGCCGCCGTCGGGGCGCTGCGTGCCGCGGGCCTGCAGCTGCTCGCCACCACCGTGGACGGTGAGACCCGGCTCGACGACGCCGCCGGCCTGCTCCGCAAACCGACGGCGTGGCTGTTCGGGCCCGAATCACACGGTCTGCCAAGCGAAATCGCGGCGGCTGCCGACCACCGGATGCGCATCCCGATGGCCGGCGGGGCGGAGAGCCTGAACGTGGCCTCGGCCGCAGCCATCTGTCTGTATCAGAGCGCGCGGGCGCTGGACCTGCCTACGCGGCCTTAACCGGCCGTCTCGGCCGGCCCCGCCCGGCGCGCAGGCCGGCCAGCGACAGTGTCGAATGCATCAGGGATCCGGCGCGTTCCATCAGCGCCCGGGCCGGCTGCAGCGCGGGATCCAGCGGCGACTTGGCCGACGGCGGAAAGTAATGCATCGGCAGCCCGCGGCGGTCGCGCGGCGGCGCCATGAACGGCGGAGCCTCGACCAGCGGCGCGTCGCTGGGCAGCCGTCCCTCCGCGCGGCGGTAGGCGGCCAGCGCGCGGGGATGCAGCCGAATCTCGTCGGGCACCGCCAAAAACGCCAACTCCACGATCTTGCCGAACAAGCGCAGCAACACCTCGTCACCCGGTGTCCAATGCAGGCCGGCCTTCTCCCGCACCGCAGGCTCGAAGAGTCCCGCCGCGATCCAGCGCTGGCCGGCGACCAGCGGCTTGAAGATCTGGTCCCAGACCGGTGTCGGCATCGGCACGAATTTCGGCTTCGGGATGCGTATCTGGAAGATGTCCAGCGTCGCGCGATTGATCTCCAGGGTGTCGCGGCCGACGCGCTCCCAGTACTCCTGGAATTCCTCCCACGATTCGGGCACCGGCCGCATGCTGATGCCGTACAGCCGGTACCACTGCACGTGCTCGGCGAACAGCTGCCGCTTCTCGGCCTCGGTCAGGCCGCCGCAGAAGTATTCGGCCACCTTGACGATCAGCATGAAAAACGTGGCGTGTGCCCAGTAGAAGGTCTCCGGGTTGAGCGCGTGGTAGCGCCGCCCGTCGGCGTCGGTGCCCTTGATGGTGTGGTGGTAGTTGGTGATCTGCCGGCCGGTCTGCGGGGCGCGGTCGCCGTCGTAGACGACGCCCATGATCGGGTAGACGGACCGGGCCACCCGCTGCAGCGGTTCACGCAGCAGGATCGAATGCTCCTCGACGGCCGCGCCCAGTTCGGGATACATGTTCTGAATCGCGCCGATCCAGACGCCCATCATGCCGGTGCGCAGATCGCCAAAGTACTTCCAGGTCAGCGAATCTGGTCCAAGCGGATCAGCCGATCCGGTCCCGCAAGCGTTGCCAGTTCCAGTCATCGCGGCCTCCTGCTCCGATTGGGCTCACGATAACTTTGACAACGCACGTTGTCTACGATTTCGCGGATGTGTCCGCGCCCCCGTTATCGAGCTTCCACACCGGTGTGTCGCCGTCGTGATCAGGCGTTTGGTGCGAGATGGGACACATCCGGCGCAACTGTCCGGGACGGTCGTTGCCTGCCTGGAACGAAAACAAATACCCTGGCCAGGTGGAACTCGCGCGTCGCGATCTGGACCCGGGTCAGCCCGAAGAGAGCCAGCCGCAATCCGCTCCGCCACGCTCTCCACTGTCGGTGCACAGCGCGACTCAATGGCTGCACAGCCGCAACCGCAGTCCGGGGGCGGTGGCGTTCATCCGGCGTGCGCGCCAGCTGCTGCCCGGCGACCCCGAGTTCGGCGATCCGCTGTCCACGGCGGGCGACGGCGGTCCGCGGGCGGCGGCGCGCGCGGCCGACCGGCTGCTGGGCGACGGCGACGCGGTGTCGCGCGAGCTCGGCCTCGGGGTGCTGCAGCTGTGGCAGGCGCTGACCGAGGGGGTGTCCCGGCGCCCGGCCAATCCGGAGGTGACGCTGGTCTTCACCGACCTGGTCGGCTTCTCGACGTGGGCCCTGCAGGCCGGCGACGACGCGGCGCTGGCGCTGCTGCGGCAGGTGGCACGGGCCGTCGAGCCACCGCTGCTGGACGCCGGCGGGCACATCGTCAAACGCATGGGCGACGGCCTCATGGCGGTGTTCGGCGATCCGACGGTCGCCGTGCGGGCCGTGCTGGCCGCCAAGGAGGCGCTGAAATCGGTCGAGGTGGCGGGTCACACGCCCCGGATGCGGGTCGGGATCCACACCGGGCGACCGCAACGGCTGGCGGCGGACTGGCTCGGCGTCGATGTGAATATCGCCGCACGGGTTATGGAAAGAGCCACCAAGGGTGGAATCATGGTGTCGAGTTCAACGTTGGATCTCATACCGCAAAGCGAGTTGGACGCGTTGGGCGTCGAGGCCAAACGCACGAGGAAGCCGGTTTTCGGGCCGAAGCCCGCCGGCATTCCCAACGATTTGGCGATCTATCGCCTCAAGACTCTTAAGGAGTTGTCAGGCTCTGATGACACAACCGAAGCAAAACCGCAGCCATAATGGGTGCCAATGTTAGGGGGCATCGTGTCCCGGCTGGCCCGGGTCCAATTCACCGTGGGATATGCGGCGCTGCTACTTGCCATCAGTTGCGCCATCCTGGCCCTCGGCCCCCACGCCCATGACGTCATCGTCCAGCGCGCCAGCACCAACGTGCACAACCTGGCCCACGGCCACCTGGGCACCCTGCTGGGCAGCGCGCTGGTGGTCGACGCCGGCCCGCTCTACTTCTGGCTTCCGTTCCTGACCTGCCTGCTGGCGCTGGCCGAACTGCATCTGCGCACCATCCGGCTGGTGGTCGCCTTCCTGGTCGGCCACATCGGCGCGACGTTGCTGGTCGCCGCCGCCCTGGCCGCGTCGGTCGAGTTCGGCTGGCTGCCCGTGTCGATCACCCGGGCCAGTGACGTCGGCATGAGCTACGGCGCGCTGGCGGTGCTCGGCGCAATGACCGCGGTGATCCCGTCCCGCTGGCGGGCCGCCTGGGTCGGCTGGTGGGTGTCGGCGGGTATCGCTTCGGCGGTCATCGGCGGCGACTTCACCGACGCCGGCCACACGGTCGCCGTGATCCTGGGCGTGCTGGTCTCGGCCCGGTTCCGGCAGCCGATCCACTGGACGCCGGCACGGTACCTGATGCTGGCGGCCTCCGCGGGCTTCGGCTTCCTGATGCTGGCCCACCACTGGGGGACCCTGGCCGCCACGCCGGTGTTCGGCCTCATGGGTGCCTTCGTCGCGTATCGGGTGGCCAAGTTCGCGGGCCGTCGCGGCCTTCCTGCCCTGCCGCTCGACGGCGACGGCCCGCTGCCCGGTCCGCAACCGGCCGTCGCCGGCTGAGCCACCCCGGCGCGTTTCGGCGGCCACCGGCCGCTCGACCGGCGAGCGCCCGCCGGGCGCCGCGCGCGGAATCACTATGATCAGCACTCGACCCGTGCCGCGCGGAAGCGCCCTCGATGCGGGTAACCCGAACAGCTTCGTCAGCAAGGAGAGTGTCGCCGCGTGGGTGATCAGCCCGTCGACCTGTCGCCGGAAGCCCTGGCCCAGGCGGTCAACGCCGCCCGGGAGGCCTTTGCGTGCGCCGGCGATCTCGACACATTGGCGCGCGTCAAGACCGAGCACCTCGGCGACCGCTCGCCGCTGGCGCTGGCGCGCCAGGCGCTGGGCGGCGTTCCCAAAGACGAGCGGGCCGACGCCGGCAAGCGGGTCAACGCCGCCCGCACCGACGCGCAGCGGGGCTACGACGAACGGCTCGCGGTGCTGCGCGAAGAACGCGACGCTGCGGTGCTGGTCGCCGAAGGCATCGACGTCACGTTGCCGTCGACCCGGCAGCCGCCCGGCGCCCGGCATCCGATCACGATCCTGGCCGAACATGTCGCCGACACTTTCATCGCCATGGGCTGGGAACTGGTGGAGGGCCCCGAGGTCGAGGCCGAGCAGTTCAACTTCGATGCGCTCAACTTCCCGGCCGACCACCCCGCCCGCAGCGAGCAGGACACCTTCTACATCGCGCCCGACGGTTCCCGGCAACTGCTGCGCACCCACACCTCACCGGTGCAGGTGCGCACCCTGCTCGCCCGCGAGCTGCCCGTCTACATCGTCTCGATCGGCCGCACGTTCCGCACCGACGAGCTCGACGCCACCCACACGCCGGTGTTCCACCAGGTCGAGGGCCTGGCGGTGGACCGCGGCCTGACCATGGCGCACCTGCGCGGCACGCTGGATGCGTTCGCACGCGCCGAATTCGGCCCCGAGGCGCGCACCCGGATCCGGCCGCACTTCTTCCCGTTCACCGAGCCGTCCGCCGAGGTCGACGTGTGGTTCGTCGGCAAGAAGGGCGGCGCCGGCTGGGTGGAGTGGGGTGGCTGCGGCATGGTGCATCCAAACGTGTTGCGGGCCGCGGGGATCGACCCCGATGTCTACTCGGGCTTCGCATTCGGCATGGGGCTGGAACGGACGCTGCAGTTCCGCAACGGGATTCCGGACATGCGTGACATGGTCGAGGGCGACGTCCGGTTCTCGCTGCCGTTCGGGGTGGGTGCCTGATGCGAGTCCCGTACAGCTGGCTCCGTGAGGTCGTGGCGGCCGGCGCGCCGGACTGGGACGTCGCCCCCGCCGAGCTCGAGCAGACGCTGGTGCGCATCGGCCACGAGGTCGAAGAGGTCACCACGCTGGGGCCGGTCGCGGGCCCGCTGACCGTGGGGCGGGTCACCGCCATCGAAGAACTCACGGGTTTCAAGAAGCCGATCCGGTTCTGCCACGTCGACGTCGGCGAAGGTAAAGACCGTGAGATTGTCTGCGGCGCAACCAACTTCGCGGTCGGAGACCTGGTCGTCGCGGCGCTGCCCGGCACCACGCTGCCCGGCGACTTCACCATCGCCGCCCGCAAGACCTACGGCCGCAACTCCGACGGAATGATCTGCTCGGCGGCCGAGCTCGGCTTGGGCGCCGAGCATTCCGGGATCCTGGTGCTGCCGCCGGGCACCGCCGACCCGGGAGCCGACGGCGCATCGGTGCTCGGACTCGACGACGTGATCTTCCACCTGGCGATCACACCCGACCGCGGCTATTGCATGTCGCTGCGGGGGTTGGCCCGCGAGATCGCCTGCGCCTACGACCTGGACTTCGTCGACCCGGCCGGCAGCCAGGTGGTCAAGCCGCTGCCGGCCGAGGGCGAGGCCTGGCCGCTGACCGTGCAGCCCGACACCGGGGTGCGGCGCTTCGCGCTGCGCGCGGTCACCGGTATCGACCCCGCGGCCGTGTCGCCGTGGTGGCTGCAGCGCCGGCTGCTGTTGTCTGGCATCCGCGCGACCTCGCCGGCGGTCGACGTGACGAACTACGTGATGCTCGAGCTCGGTCATCCCATGCACGCCCATGACCGCAACCGCATCACCGGAAGTTTCGCGGTGCGGTTCGCCCGGCCCGGCGAGACCGTGGTGACCCTCGACGACGTCGAGCGCACGCTCGAGCCGGCCGACGTCCTCATCGTCGACGACACGGCGGCCACCGCGATCGGCGGCGTGATGGGCGCGGCCAGGACCGAGGTGCGCGCCGATTCGACCGACGTACTGCTCGAGGCCGCGGTCTGGGACCCGGCCGCGGTCTCGCGTACCCAGCGCAGGCTGCACCTGCCCAGCGAAGCCGCCCGCCGCTACGAGCGGGGGGTGGACCCGGCCATCTCGGTGGCCGCGCTGGACCGGTGCGCCGCACTGCTCGCCGACATCGCCGGCGGGGTGATCGGCGACGGCCTCACCGATTGGCGCGGCGACCCGCCGGTCGGCAACGCGCCCGCCGATTGGGCCGGGCCGCCGATCGAGATCGCCGTCGACCTGCCGGACCGCGTCGCCGGGGTGCGCTACGCCCCGGGCACGACCGCCAAGCGGCTCACCCAGGTCGGCGCTGGCGTGGCCGACCGCGGCGACACGCTGACGGTGACCCCACCCAGCTGGCGGCCCGACCTGGTGCAGGCCGCCGACCTCGTCGAGGAGGTGCTGCGGCTGGAGGGGCTGGAGGTCATCCCGTCGGTGCTGCCCCCGGCGCCCGCCGGCCGCGGACTGTCGGCCGCGCAAAAGCGCCGCCGCGCCATCGGCAAGTCGCTGGCCCAGTCCGGCTACGTCGAGATCCTGCCGACGCCGTTTTTGCCCGCCGGCGTGTTCGACCTGTGGGGCCTGCCGGCCGACGACCCGCGGCGCATCACCACCGACGTGCTCAACCCGTTGGAGGCCGACCGTCCCCAGCTGGCCACCACGCTGCTGCCGGCGTTGCTGGAAGCGTTGGTGCGCAACGTCTCTCGCGGACTTGTCGACATTTCGCTGTATGCCCTGGCGCAGGTGGTCCAGCCGACGTCGGACACCCGCGCGGTGCAGCTCATTCCGGTGGATCGCCGGCCCACCGACGCGGAGATCGCCGTGCTCGACGCGTCGTTGCCGCGTCAGCCGCAGCACGTCGCGGCGGTGCTGACCGGCCTGCGCGAACATCGCGGACCGTGGGGCCCCGGCCGCCGCGCCGAGGCCGCCGACGCGTTCGAGGCGGTGCGCATCATCGCCCGCGCCAGCGGAGTCGACGTGCGGTTGCGCGCGGCGCAGTATTTGCCGTGGCATCCGGGGCGATGCGCCGAAGTGCTGGTCGGGGACACTGTGGTGGGTCACGCGGGCCAGCTGCATCCGGCGGTGATCGAGCGCGCCGGGCTGCCCAAGGGCACCTGCGCCGTGGAGCTCGACCTGGACGCGATGCCCATCGCCGCGGCGCTGCCCGCGCCCCGGGTGTCGCCGTTTCCGGCCGTCTTCCAGGACGTCAGCCTGGTGGTGCCCGCACGGGTACCGGCTCAGGCGGTGGCCGACGCGGTGCGCGAGGGCGCGGGGGAGCTGCTCGAAGACCTGCAGCTGTTCGACGTGTTCACCGGCCCGCAGATCGGTGAGGGCCGCAAATCGTTGACCTTCGCGCTGCGGTTCCGCGCGCCCGACCGCACGCTCACCGAGGACGACGCCACCGCGGCCCGCGACGCCGCGGTCCGGCGCGCCGCCGAGGCGGTCGGCGCGGAGCTCCGCGCCTAGTGGAATGGATTTGCAAACCACTGCATAACCATGCAGAATCGACGGAATGTCCGACGGAATGAAGGTGGCGGTTGCCGGTGCCAGCGGCTACGCGGGCGGGGAAATCCTGCGCCTGCTGCTCGGGCACCCGGCCTACGCGCACGGGCGCCTCACCATCGGCGCGGTCACCGCGGCCGCCAGCGCCGGCAGCACGCTCGGTGAGCACCACCCGCACCTGACGCCGCTTGCCCAGCGCGTGGTCGAACCGACCGAGCTGGACGTGCTCGCCGGCCACGACGTGGTGTTTTTGGCGCTGCCGCACGGTCATTCGGCCGCGCTGGCCGAGCAGCTCGGCCCGGACACCCTGATCATCGACTGCGGCGCCGACTTCCGGCTGACCGACGCCGCCGCCTGGGAGCGGTTCTACGGATCGCGGCACGCCGGCAGCTGGCCGTACGGGCTGCCGGAGCTGCCCGGCGCGCGCGAGCGGCTGCGCGGCGCCCGGCGCATCGCGGTTCCGGGCTGCTACCCGACCGCGGCGCTGCTGGCGCTGCTGCCCGCGGTGGCCGCGGATCTGATCGAGCCGGCCGTCACCGTGGTCGCCGTCAGCGGCACCTCCGGGGCCGGCCGCGCCGCCAAGACCGACCTGCTGGGCGCGGAGGTCATCGGCTCGGCGCGGGCCTACAACATCGCCGGGGCGCACCGGCACACCCCCGAGATCGCCCAGGGCCTGGGCGCCGTCACCGGCCGCGACGTCACCGTGTCGTTCACCCCGGTGCTCATCCCGACGTCCCGCGGCATCCTGGCCACCTGCACCGCGCGCACCCGGGCGCCGCTGTCGCAGCTGCGGGAGGCCTACGAAAAGGCTTACCACGCGGAACCTTTCGTCTACCTGATGCCCGAGGGGCAACTGCCCCGCACCGGGGCGGTGATCGGCAGCAACGCGGCGCACATCGCCGTCGCGGTGGACGAGGCGGCCGGCACCTTCGTGGCGATCGCGGCGATCGACAACCTGGTCAAGGGAACGGCCGGCGCCGCCGTGCAGTCGATGAACCTGGCGCTGGGTTGGCCTGAGCCCGAAGGCCTTTCGGTGATCGGGGTGGCGCCGTGACCCGCACCGACAGTCCGCGGCTGCTGCGTGAACAGGGCGTCACCGCGCCGGCCGGATTCCGGGCCGCCGGCATCGCCGCCGGGATCAAGGCCTCGGGCAATCGCGACCTGGCCCTGGTCTTCAACGAAGGACCCGACTACGCGGCCGCCGGGGTGTTCACCCGCAACAAGATCAAAGCCGCACCGGTGCTGTGGAGCCAGCAGGTGCTGAGCACCGGCGCGCTGCGCGCGGTGATCCTCAACTCCGGCGGCGCCAACGCCTGCACCGGACCGGGCGGCTTCCAGGACACCCACGCCACCGCCGAGGCCGTCGCGGCGGCGTTGTCGGACTGGGGAACCGAGACCGGGGCCATCGAGGTCGCGGTGTGCTCGACCGGGCTGATCGGTGATCGGCTGCCGATGGACAGGGTGCTCGCCGGGGTGCGCACCATCGTGCAGGACATGGCCGGTGGCCTGTCCGGCGGCGACGAAGCGGCCCAGGCGATCATGACCACCGACACCGTTCCCAAACAGGTTGCGCTGCATCATCCGGACAACTGGACGGTCGGCGGAATGGCCAAGGGCGCGGGCATGCTGGCCCCGTCGCTGGCCACCATGCTCTGCGTGCTCACCACCGACGCGGCCGTCGACGCCGCCGCGCTGGACGCCGCGCTGCGGCGCGCCGGCGCCCGCACCTTCGACCGGCTCGACATCGACGGCGCCTGCTCGACCAACGACACGGTGCTGCTGCTGACGTCGGGGGCGTCCGGCGTCGCGCCCGGCCAGGACGAGCTGGACGACGCCGTGCTGCGGGTGTGCGACGACCTGTGCGCCCAGCTGCAGGCCGACGCCGAGGGCGTGACCAAGCGGGTCAACGTCACCGTGCAGGGGGCGGCCTCCGAGGGTGACGCCCTGGTCGCCGCGCGGACGATCGCCCGCGACTCCCTGGTCAAGACGGCGGTGTTCGGCTCGGACCCCAACTGGGGCCGGGTGCTCGCCGCCGTCGGCATGGCGCCCGTCGCTCTGGATCCAGAGCGGATCATGGTGTCATTCAACGGCTTTGCGGTCTTCGCCGACGGGGTCCCGGTACCGGGTGCGCGCGAGGTGGACCTCTCGGGGGCCGACATCGACATCACGGTCGATCTGCGGCTCGGCGACGGCCGGGTCACCATCCGGACCACCGACCTGTCGCACGGCTACGTCGAAGAGAATTCGGCCTACAGCTCATGAGCCGCGCCGGCGACGATGCAGAACGCAGTGATGGGGAGGAGCGGCGCCGATGAGCCACGCGACCGAAGCGCTGCCCACCGCGGTCAAGGCGCAGGTGCTCGCCGAGGCCCTGCCCTGGCTCAAGCAGCTGCACGGCAAGATCGTGGTCGTCAAGTACGGCGGCAACGCCATGACCGACGACGCCCTGCGGCACGCCTTCGCCGCCGACATGGCGTTCCTGCGTAACTGCGGCATCCATCCCGTCGTCGTGCACGGAGGCGGCCCGCAGATCTCCGCGATGCTGCGCCGGCTCGGCATCGCCGGTGACTTCAAGGGCGGGTTCCGGGTCACCACACCGGAAGTGCTCGACGTGGCGCGGATGGTGTTGTTCGGCCAGGTCGGCCGCGAACTGGTCAACCTGATCAACGCGCACGGACCGTATGCCGTCGGCATCACCGGCGAGGACGCCCAGCTGTTCACCGCCGTGCGGCGCAGCGTCACCGTGGACGGCGTGGCCACCGACATCGGTCTGGTCGGCGACGTGGAACGGGTCAACACCGCCGCGGTGCTGGATCTGATTGCCGCAGGGCGTATTCCGGTGGTGTCGACGCTGGCGCCGGACGCCGAAGGCGTGGTGCACAACATCAACGCCGACACCGCCGCGGCGGCACTGGCCGAAGCGCTGCGCGCCGAGAAGCTGTTGATGCTCACCGATGTCGAAGGCCTGTACACGAGCTGGCCGGACCGAGGTTCGCTGGTCAGCGAAATCGACACGGCCACATTGTCGCAACTGCTCTCCACGCTGGAGGCGGGCATGATCCCCAAAGTGGAAGCATGTCTGCGGGCCGTGACCGCGGGCGTGCCCAGTGCGCACGTCATCGACGGGCGGGTCGCACACTGTGTGCTGGTCGAACTTTTCACCGACGACGGCACCGGCACCAAGGTGGTAAGCGCGTGACTGCGCCGGAGACGATGCAGAGCGAAGCGATGGGGTGGGGGCACCTCCCGCTTGCGGGGGAGAGCGGCGCTCGATGACTCGCACCGACGCGATCAAGCAGCGGTGGGAAGCCGTGATGATGAACAACTACGGCACCCCGCCGATGGCGCTGGCCGGCGGCGACGGGGCCGTGCTGACCGATGTGGACGGCAAGACCTACCTCGACCTCCTCGGTGGTATCGCGGTCAACGTCCTGGGCCACCGCCACCCCGCGATCATCGAGGCGGTCACCCGCCAGATGTCGACGCTGGGGCATACGTCGAACCTGTATGCCACCGAGCCGGGTCTGGCCCTGGCCGAAGAGCTCGTCGCCCTGCTGGGCGCCGGCAACGAATCCGGCACCGGGGCAAGGGTTTTCTTCTGCAACTCCGGAACCGAGGCCAACGAGGTGGCGTTCAAGCTGTCGCGGCTCACCGGACGCACCAAACTGGTTGCCGCGCAAGAGGCCTTCCATGGCCGGACGATGGGCTCGCTGGCGCTGACCGGTCAGCCGAGCAAGCAGGCGCCGTTCGCGCCGCTGCCCGGCGACGTCACACACGTGCCCTACGGTGACGCGGACGCGCTGGCCGCCGCGGTCGACGACGCCACCGCCGCCGTGTTCTTGGAACCGATCATGGGAGAGAGCGGCGTGGTCGTCCCGCCCGAGGGATACCTCGTCGCCGCCCGCGAGATCACCGCGCGGCGCGGGGCACTGCTGGTGCTCGACGAGGTGCAGACCGGAATGGGCCGCACCGGAACGTTTTTCGCGCACCAGCAGGACGGCATCACCCCCGACGTGGTGACGCTGGCCAAGGGGCTGGGCGGCGGCCTCCCCATCGGCGCGTGCCTGGCCGTCGGGCCGGCCGCCGACCTGATGACACCGGGCCTGCACGGCAGCACCTTCGGCGGCAACCCGATCTGCGCGGCGGCGGCACTCGCGGTGCTGCGGGTGCTGGCCGAGGACAACCTGGTCCGGCACGCCGAGGTGTTGGGCAAGTCGTTGCGGCACGGCATCGAGGCGCTCGCCCATCCGTTGATCGACCACGTGCGGGGCCGCGGGCTGCTCTGCGGGGTGGCGCTCACCGCGCCGCGCGCCAAGGACGCCGAAGCGGCGGCGCGTGCGGCCGGGTTCCTGGTCAACGCGGCCGCACCCGACGTCATCCGGCTGGCGCCGCCGCTGATCATCACCGAAGCCCAGATCGACGGCTTCGTCGCCGCGCTGCCGGCCATCCTCGACGACGCCGGAGCCGCAAGTGATTAGACATTTTCTGCGCGACGACGACCTGTCGCCCGCCGAGCAGGCCGAGGTGCTGGCGCTGGCCGCCGAATTGAAGAAGGACCCGTTCAGCGCCCGTCCGCTGCAGGGGCCGCGCGGCGTCGCGGTCCTGTTCGACAAGAACTCCACCCGCACCCGGTTCTCGTTCGAGATGGGCATCGCCCAGCTCGGCGGGCACGCCGTCGTCGTCGACGCCCGCAGCACCCAGCTGGGCCGCGACGAGACCCTGCAGGATACCGCGCGGGTGCTGTCGCGCTACGTCGAGGCCATCGTGTGGCGGACATTCGGCCAGGAGCGCCTGGAGGCGATGGCCTCGACCGCGACGGTGCCGGTGGTCAACGCGCTCTCCGACGAATTCCATCCCTGCCAGGTGCTCGCCGATCTGCAGACCATCGCCGAGTGCAAGGGCTCGCTAACCGGTTTGCGGATGGCCTATTTCGGCGACGGCGCCAACAACATGGCTCACTCGCTGATGCTCGGCGGGGTGACGGCCGGCGTCCACGTCACCATCGCCGCCCCGGACGGCTTCGCCCCCGACGAGGCGTTCGTGGCCGCGGCCCGGCGGCGCGCCGAAGACACCGGCGCCTCGGTCACCGTCATCGCCGACGCCGACGCGGCGGCGCGCGGCGCCGACGTCCTGGTCACCGACACCTGGACGTCGATGGGGCAGGAGGACGACGGGCGTGACCGCCGCACACCGTTCCAGCCGTATCAGATCAACGGCCGCCTGCTGTCCCTGGCCGACCCGGAAGCCATTGTGCTGCACTGTCTTCCGGCTCACCGCGGTGACGAGATCACCGACGAGGTGATGGACGGACCGGCCAGCGTGGTCTGGGACGAGGCCGAAAACCGGCTGCACGCCCAAAAAGCGCTGCTGGCGTGGCTGCTGGAGCGGGCGCAATGACCCGCTCGAAAGCCACCCCCGAAACCACCCGGGCCGGCCGGCAGGCCCGCATCGTGGCCATCCTGTCGTCGGCCGAGGTGCGCAGCCAGAGCGAACTGGCCGCGCTGCTGGCAGACGAGGGCATCGACGTCACCCAGGCCACCTTGTCGCGGGACCTGGAAGAACTCGGCGCGGTGAAGCTGCGCGGCGCCGACGGCGGCGTCGGCGTCTACATGGTTCCCGAGGACGGCAGCCCGGTGCGCGGGGTGTCCGGCGGCACCGCCCGGCTGTCCAGGCTGCTGGGCGAACTGCTGGTCTCCGCGGACGCCAGCGCCAACCTCGCGGTGCTGCGCACCCCGCCCGGTGCCGCCGACTATTTGGCCAGCGCGATCGACCGCGCGGCGCTACCGTACGTCGTCGGCACCATCGCCGGCGATGACACCGTCTTCGTGGCCGCTCGAGAGCCGATGACCGGCGCCGAGCTGGCCCACACCCTGGAAAAACTCACCTAAGCGCTTCAACCTGAAGGAGATTGGTTCATGTCAGAACGCGTCATCCTGGCGTATTCCGGCGGCCTGGACACCTCGGTGGCCATCAGCTGGATCGGCAAGGAGACCGGCCGTGAGGTGGTAGCGGTGGCGATCGACCTCGGTCAGGGCGGCGAAGACATGGAGGTCATCCGCCAGCGCGCCCTGGACTGCGGCGCGGTGGAAGCCGTCGTCGTCGACGCCCGCGACGAGTTCGCCGAGGGTTTCTGCCTGCCCACGATCCTGTCCAACGCCCTCTACATGGACCGCTACCCGCTGGTGTCGGCGATCAGCCGGCCGCTGATCGTCAAGCACCTGGTGGCGGCGGCCCGCGAGCACGGCGGCAGCATCGTCGCGCACGGCTGCACCGGCAAGGGCAACGACCAGGTCCGGTTCGAGGTCGGATTCGGTTCGCTGGCACCCGATCTCGAGGTGCTGGCGCCGGTTCGCGATTACGCCTGGACGCGGGAGAAGGCGATCGCGTTCGCCGAAGAAAACGCCATCCCGATCAATGTGACCAAGCGCTCGCCGTTCTCCATCGACCAGAACGTGTGGGGCCGCGCGGTGGAAACTGGTTTCCTGGAACACCTTTGGAATGCGCCGACCAAGGACGTGTACGCCTACACCGAGGACCCCACCCTGAACTGGAGCACTCCCGACGAGGTGATCGTCGGGTTCGAGCGCGGCGTGCCGGTGACGATCGACGGCAAGCGGGTCTCGGTGCTGGCCGCCATCGAGGAACTCAACACCCGCGCCGGCGCCCAGGGCGTGGGCCGGCTGGACGTCGTCGAGGACCGGCTGGTGGGCATCAAGAGCCGCGAGATCTACGAGGCGCCCGGCGCCATGGTGCTCATCACCGCGCACACCGAGCTCGAACACGTCACGCTGGAGCGCGAGCTGGGCCGGTTCAAGCGGCACACCGATCAGCGTTGGGCCGAGCTGGTTTACGACGGGCTGTGGTATTCACCGCTGAAGGAAGCGCTGGAGAGCTTCGTCGCCAAAACCCAGGAGCACGTGACGGGCGAGGTGCGAATGGTGTTGCACGGCGGTCACATTGCGGTCAACGGCCGGCGCAGCGCGGAATCCCTGTACGACTTCAACCTGGCCACCTACGACGAGGGCGACAGCTTCGACCAGTCGGCCGCCAAGGGTTTCGTCTACGTGCACGGGCTCTCGTCGAAGATCGCGTCCCGCCGGGACAAGACCTTCGACGACGAGGGCCCGAGTCAAGCGTGAGCACGCGCGAGGGGTCGCTGTGGGGTGGGCGGTTCGCCGACGGCCCGTCGGATGCGCTGGCCGCCCTGAGCAAGTCCACCCACTTCGACTGGGTGCTGGCCCCCTACGACATCGTCGCCTCGCGGGCCCACACCGTGATCCTGTTCCGGGCCGGACTGCTGACCGAGCAGCAACGCGACGGGCTGCTGGCCGGGCTGGATCAGCTCGCCGAGGACGTCGCCGACGGCAGCTTCACGCCGCTGGTCACCGACGAGGACGTGCACGGGGCGCTGGAACGCGGACTGATCGACCGGGTCGGGCCCGACCTGGGCGGGCGGCTGCGGGCCGGCCGGTCGCGCAACGACCAGGTGACCACGCTGTTCCGGATGTGGCTGCGCGACGCGGTGCGCCGGGTCGCCGCCGGGGCCCTGGAGGTGGTCGGCGCGCTGGCCGCCCAGGCCGCCGCCCACCCGGGCGCCATCATGCCGGGCAAGACGCATCTGCAGTCCGCGCAGCCGGTGCTGCTGGCGCATCACCTGCTGGCGCACGCCCACCCGCTGCTGCGCGACGTCGACCGGATCGTCGACTTCGACCGGCGCGCCGGGGTGTCGCCGTACGGTTCGGGCGCGCTGGCCGGGTCGTCGCTGGGCCTGGACCCGGACGCGATCGCCGCGCAGCTGGGTTTCGCAGCCGCGGCCGACAACTCCATCGACGCGACCGCCGCCCGCGATTTCGCCGCGGAGGCCGCGTTCGTCTTCGCGATGATCGCCGTCGACCTGTCCCGGCTCGCCGAGGACGTCATCCTGTGGAGCTCGACGGAATTCGGCTACGTCAGGCTGCACGACTCGTGGTCGACCGGCAGCTCGATCATGCCGCAGAAGAAGAACCCCGACATCGCCGAGCTGGCCCGCGGCAAGTCCGGCCGGCTGATCGGGAATCTGACCGGGCTGCTGGCCACGCTGAAGGCCCAGCCGCTCGCCTACAACCGTGACCTGCAGGAAGACAAGGAACCGGTGTTCGACTCGGTCGCCCAGCTGGAGCTGGTGCTGCCGGCGATGGCCGGATTGGTGGGCAGCCTGACCTTCGACGTCGACCGGATGGCCGCCCTGGCCCCGGCCGGCTACACGCTGGCCACGGATATCGCGGAATGGCTGGTGCGCCAGGGGGTGCCGTTCCGGTCCGCGCACGAGGCCGCCGGGGCCGCGGTGCGCGCCGCCGAGCAGCGCGCGGTCGGACTCGACGAGCTGACCGACGACGAACTGGCCGCCATCAGCCCCGATCTCACGCCACAGGTGCGTGAGGTCTTGACGATCGAGGGCTCGGTGGCCTCGCGCGACGCGCGTGGCGGCACCGCGCCGGTTCGGGTCGCCGAGCAGATCGAAACCGTCCTGGCCAGCGCCGATAGGCTCAAAAGCCGGCTGCGCGGCGACGCTTGAGATGAGGTTGGTTTCGCTGACGGGCAGTGACATGAAGACTACACTTCTGGCTCACAGCGATTCGGTTGAACGTCTCGGGCCGGGTCCTCGTCACCAAGGGGTGGGAGAACAATGAGCGTCGTCGCGGGCGTCTTCGGTGCGCTGCCACCGCACCGATACTCCCAGCGCGAGCTCACCGACTTCTTCGTCAGCATCCCAGAGTTCGAGGGCTACGAGGACATCGTCCGGCAGCTGCACGCCAGCGCCAAAGTCGGCAGCCGCCATCTGGTGTTGCCGCTGGAGCAGTACCCGGCGCTGACCGACTTCGGCATGGCGAACCGGATCTTCACCGAGCACGCCGTGCAGCTGGGCTGTGAAGCGCTGTCCGGCGCGCTCGAGGAGGCGGGGCTGCGGCCGCGGGACGTCGACGCGCTCATCACCACCACCGTCACCGGCCTCACCGTGCCGTCCGTGGACGCCCGGATCGCCGCCCAGCTGGGCCTGCGCGACGATGTGCGACGGGTGCCGCTGTTCGGCCTGGGCTGCGTGGCCGGCGCCGCGGGGGTGGCCCGGGTGAACGACTACCTGCGCGGCGCACCGGACGCGGTGGCCGCGCTGATCTCCGTCGAGCTGTGCTCGCTGACCTATCCCGGATACAAGCCGTCGCTGGCCGGTCTGGTGGGCAGCGCCCTGTTCGCCGACGGGGCCGCCGCCGTGGTGGCCGTCGGCGAGCGACGCGCCGGGAAACTGGCCGCCAGCGGGCCCACCATCCTCGACTCGCGCAGCCACCTGTACCCCGATTCGCTGCGCACCATGGGCTTCGACGTGGGCGCCACCGGGTTCGAGCTGGTGCTGTCCAAGGACGTCGCGGCCGTCGTCGAGCAATACATCGAAGACGACGTCACCGAGTTCCTCGGGGCGCACGGCCTGACCGCGGCGGACATCGGCGCCTTCGTCAGCCACCCCGGCGGCCCCAAGGTCATCGAGGCGATCAACGCGGCGCTCAGCCTGCCCCCCGAGGCCCTCGAACTCACCTGGCGTTCACTCGGCGAGATCGGCAACCTCTCGTCGGCGTCCGTATTGCACGTGCTGCGTGACACCATGGCCAAGCCGCCGCCGAGCGGAAGCCCCGGTCTGATGCTGGCCATGGGTCCAGGATTCTGTTCCGAACTGGTGTTGTTGCGTTGGCACTGATCCTCGTCCGCGTTGTTCGCGGTGCGACGGCAGGAAGCACGCCATGAGTGACACGAGAGGCCGCCTGCGATGAACGGCAACACCGAAGAGCTGATCAAGGCTCTTCGTCAATCGCTGAAGGAAAACGAGCGGCTCAAGAGCGAGAACCGCCGGTACCTGGCTTTGATCGCGGAAAGAACGACCGAACCGATCGCGGTGGTGGGCATGGGCTGCCGCTACCCGGGCGGGGTGAATTCGCCAGAGGCGTTGTGGCAGATGGTGGTTGAGGGCCGCGATGTGGTCTCGGAGTTTCCCGCGGACCGCGGCTGGAACTTGACCGGCCTGTTCGATGCGGATCCCGACGCCGTGGGAAAGTCGTACGCGCGGTGCGGCGGGTTCCTCTCGGACGTCGCCGATTTCGATGCCGCGTTCTTCGGGATCGCCCCCAGCGAGGCGCTGGCGATGGACCCGCAGCAGCGCCTGCTGCTCGAGGTGTCCTGGGAGGCGTTGGAGCGGGCCGGGATTGACCCCGCCGCGCTGCGCGGCTCGGCGACCGGTGTGTTCGCCGGGATATTCCACGGCTCCTACGGGGGCCAGGGACGGGTGCCGGGGCACCTGGAGCGATACGGACTGCGCGGCTCGACGCTAAGTGTGGCCTCGGGCCGGGTGGCCTATTCGCTGGGGTTCGAAGGACCGGCCGTCTCGGTGGACACCGCGTGTTCGTCGTCGTTGGTGGCCCTGCACTTGGCGGCGCAGTCGTTGCGTTCTGGCGAGTGCGATCTGGCGCTGGCCGGCGGCGTCACGGTGATGGCCACACCGGCGATGTTCATCGAGTTCAGCCGGCAGCGCGCGCTGGCCGCCGACGGCCGGTGCAAGGCATACGCGGGCGCCGCCGACGGCACCGGGTTCTCCGAGGGCGTCGGTGTGCTGGTGCTGGAGCGGCTCGCCGATGCCCGCCGAAACGGGCATCAGGTGCTCGCGCTGGTGCGCGGTTCCGCGGTGAATCAGGACGGCGCATCCAACGGCCTGGCGACGCCCAACGGGCCGTCGCAGCAGCGGGTGATCCGGGCGGCGCTGGCCAACGCGCGGCTGGGTACGGCCGACGTCGATCTGGTGGAGGGGCACGGGACGGGCACCACGCTCGGCGATCCCATTGAGGCACAGGCGGTTCTGGCGACCTACGGGCAGGACCGGCCGGCGGACCAGCCGCTGTGGCTGGGATCGATCAAATCCAACATGGGTCATACCTCGGCCGCCGCGGGCGCCGGCGGGGTGATCAAGGTGGTGCAGGCGATCCGGCACGGCGTGATGCCCCAGACGCTGCACGTGGATGAGCCCACGCCACACGTGGATTGGGCGGCCGGGGCGGTGTCGCTGTTGACCGAACGGCGGCCCTGGCCGGCGGTGGACCGGCCGCGCCGCGCCGGGGTCTCGTCCTTCGGCATCAGCGGCACCAACGCGCACGTCATCGTGGAGCAGTACGTCCCGGAACCGGAAAACCCCACGCGCCCAGGCGATGACGTGGTGGTGCCGTGGGTGCTCTCGGCCCGCTCAGCCGAGGCGCTGGCGAACCAGGCGGCGCGGCTGCTGGCCCACGTGAAGGCCGACCCCGGGTTGCGGGTGCTGGACGTGGGTTGGTCGCTGATCGCGACGCGGTCGCGCTTCGAGCACCGGGCGGTGGTCGTGGGCGCCGACGGCGCGCAGCTGTTGCGTGGGCTGACGGCATTGGCGGCCGGTGAGCAGGGCGCGGGCCTGGTGGTGGGCCGGGCGCGGCCGGTGGGAAAGACCGTGTTCGTGTTCCCCGGCCAGGGCTCGCAATGGGCCGGCATGGGCGCCCAATTGCTGGACATCTCACCGGTATTCGGCGAGCACCTGCAGCGCTGCGACAAGGCGCTCGCCGAGTACGTCGACTGGTCGCTGATCGACGTCATCCGCGGTGCCCCGGACGCACCCGGGTTGGACCGGGTGGACGTGGTGCAGCCGGCGCTGTGGGCGGTGATGGTGTCGCTGGCCGAATTGTGGCGCTCGGTGGGCGTGGTGCCCGATGCGGTGATCGGCCATTCGCAAGGCGAGATCGCGGCGGCCTATGTGGCCGGCGCGCTGACGCTGGAGGACGCCGCCCGGGTGGTCGCGCTGCGCAGCCGGCTGCTGGTGCGGTTGTCGGGCCGCGGCGGCATGGTCTCGTTGGCGTGCAGTCTGCCGCGCGCCGAGCAGTTGATCGCCGGTTGGGACGAGCGCCTGAACATCGCCACCGTCAACGGCGTTACGGCGGTGGTGGTGTCCGGCGAGGTGGACGCCCTGGCCGAACTGATGCAACGGTGCGAAGCCGACAACATCCGCGCCCGCCGGATCGACGTCGACTACGCGTCGCATTCCGCGCAGGTGGACGCGATTGCCGAGTCCCTCGCCGACGCGTTGCGCGGACTCGCGCCGCGCTCGTCCGCGGTCGCCTTCTTCTCCACGGTCAGCGGCGAGCCGATGGACACCGCGGGGCTGAACGCCGACTACTGGTTCCAAAGCATCCGGCGCACAGTGCAATTCGAGCGAGCCGTCTGCGCCGCCTGCGCGGCGGGCTATCGGACGTTCATCGAATCCAGTCCGCATCCGGTGCTGATCGCCGCGATCGAAGAAACCATGCCCGACAGCGAGCGGGCCTGCGTCATCCCTTCGCTGGGCCGCGATGACGGCGGCCTGGACCGCTTCTGGCTCTCGGCCGCCCAGGCCCACGTCGCGGGCGTGGCCGTGGACTGGCGCGCCGCGCTGGCCGGCCTGGGTGGCCGGCCCGTCGACCTGCCCACGTACGGGTTTGTCCGGCAACGCTTTTGGCTTCCTGGCGGGTCGACGGGGTCGCAAGACGTGGCCGCGCTGGGCCTGGCCGGCGCCGAGCACGGGCTGCTCGGTGCGGTGGTGGCGCGACCCGATTCCGGCGGCGTGGTGCTGACGGGCCGGTTGTCGACGGCGGCCCAACCGTGGCTGGCCGATCATGCGGTCGGCGAGACGGTGTTGTTCCCGGGGGCCGGATTTGTCGAGTTGGCCATTCGCGCCGGTGACGAGGTCGGTTGTGGCGTGCTCGACGAGCTGACCCTGTCGGCTCCACTGCCGCTGCCCGCCGCCGGGGGCGTGCAGGTGCAGCTGGTGGTCGGTGCGCCCGACGAGTCGGGGCTGCGGCGGCTGGCGGTGTACTCCGCGGGCGAGCACCCGGATGCGGAGTGGATGTTGCATGCCGAGGGTCTGTTGCGGCCGGGCACCGTGACACCGGCCGCGGACTTCTCGATCTGGCCGCCCGCCGGGGCGACCGCGGTGGACGTCACCGGAGCCTATGCGCGGCTGGCGCAGCGGGGCTACGAATACGGCGGCGCCTTCCAGGGGCTGCGGGCGATGTGGCAGCGCGGGGACGAGATCTTCGCCGAGATCGCGGTGCCCGCCGAAGCCGGCGCCCAGGACGCCGGTTTCGGAGTGCATCCCGTGCTGTTGGACGCCGCGCTGCATGCGGTCGGCGTCGCCGCCGAGCAAGACCAGACCCTGCTGCCGTTCTCGTGGCAGGGCGTGTCGCTGCACGCATCGGGTGCGTCGCGGGCGCGGGTCCGGATCGCACCGGCGGGCGCCGGCTCGGTGTCGGTGGAATTGGCCGACGGGGCGGGATTGCCGGTGCTCTCGGTGCGCTCCCTGGCCATGCGCCCGGTCTCCGCCGAGCAGTTGACGGCGGCGCCCGCACGCGGCTCGCACGCCGAGGGACTGCTCGACGTGACGTGGTCCCCGATCGCGTTGGGCGGCGGCGACGGCGCCGAGGCCACGCTGTGGGAGCTGGGCGATCACGGTGGCGACGTGGTGAAGTCGGTGCACGCCGCGACGGCCGAGATTTTGGCCGAGCTGCAATCCCGGTTAGACGGCGAAGCCACCGGGGTGCTGGCCGTGCAGACCCGTGGGGCCGTCGCGCTCGCCGGTGAGGACGTCGCGGATCTGGCCGGCGCCGCCGTGTGGGGCCTGGTGCGGTCGGCACAGGCCGAGTACCCCGGGCGGGTGGTGCTGATCGACTCCGACGGATCCCTCGACGCCGGTGCGGTGATCGGTTGTGGCGAGCCGCAAGTGGTGGTTCGCCAGGGTGTGGCGTATGCGGCGCGGTTGCGGCCGGTGCGCACGGGTTCGACCGTCGCGCTGCCCGCGGGGGGCTGGCGGTTGGATGCCGGCGGCGCGGGCACGCTGGAGGACCTCGTCGTGAGCCCATGTGCGCGAACCGAATTGACTCGCGGGCAGGTGCGCGTGGCGGTGGCCGCGGTCGGAGTCAACTTCCGCGATGTCCTGGTGGCCCTCGGGATGTACCCCGGTGGCGGGCAGCTGGGTGCCGAGGGCGCCGGGGTGGTCGTCGAGGTGGGGCCCGACGTGACCGGCCTGGCCGTCGGCGACGCGGTGATGGGGTTGCTGGGGGTGGTCGGCTCCGAAGCGGTGGTGGATCAGCGGGTGGTGACACCGGTGCCGGCGGGCTTACCGCTGGTGGCGGCCGCCGGTGTGCCGGTGGTGTTCCTGACGGCGCTGTACGGCCTGTCGGTGCTGGGCGGTCTGCGGGCCGGCGAGCGGGTCTTGGTGCACACCGCCACCGGCGGGGTGGGCATGGCCGCGGTCCAGCTGGCGCGGCACTGGGGCGCCGAGGTGTTCGTCACCGCCAGCCGTGGCAAGTGGGACACCTTGCGCGCGATGGGATTCGACGACGACCACATCGGCGATTCGCGTACGACGGAGTTCGAGGCGAAATTCGCGAAGGTGCTGGCGGATGGCGGCGGCGCCGGGTTCGACGTCGTGCTCAACTCGCTGGCCGGTGAGTTCACCGACGCGTCGTTGCGGCTGTTGGCGCCCGGCGGGCGCTTCATCGAGATGGGCAAGACGGACGTGCGCGACCCGCACGTCGTCGCCGAGGGCTATCGGGGTGCGGTGTATCGGGCGTTCGATCTGATGGAGGCCGGTCCCGACCGCACCGCGGCCATGTTGGCCGAGATCGTCGGGCTGCTGGCGGACGGAGTGTTGAAACCGTTGCCGCTGAAGACCTTTGACGTCCGCTGCGCCGCGGCGGCCTATCGGTACGTCAGCCAGGCACGCCACATCGGCAAGGTCGCGCTGACGGTGCCGTCGGGGCCCGGCGAGGTGCTCAGCGGCTGCGGTGGGGGGCTGGCGGGGTCCAGCGTGGTGATCACCGGTGGCACCGGTATGGCCGGTTCGGCGCTGGCCCGCCACCTCGTCGACCGGTACCGGGTGGCCCACGTGGTGTTGGTCAGCCGGACCGGCGACCGGGCCGCCGGGGTCGGCGAACTGGTGACCGGGCTGCAGGCGGCCGACGCGCAGGTATCGGTGGTGGCCTGCGATGTCGCCGATCCCGAAGCGGCATCGTCGATGCTGGCCCGGATACCGGCGCAGTATCCGCTGCGCGGAATCGTGCATGCCGCGGGCGTTCTCGACGACGGGTTGATCTCGTCGCTGACCCCGGATCGGGTGGACGCGGTGCTGCGGGCCAAGGTCGACGGCGCCTGGAACCTGCATGAGCTCACCCGGCAGCTGGAGCTTTCGGCGTTCGTGGTGTTTTCGTCGATGGCCGGGATCGTCGGAACGCCGGGGCAGGCAAACTACGCGGCGGCCAACAGTTTCCTCGACGGGCTGGCCGCCTATCGGCGTGCCCACGGGCTGCCCGGCCTGTCGCTGGCCTGGGGTCTGTGGGAGCAGGCTTCGGCGATGACGGCGCACCTCGGGGATCGTGACAAGGCCCGGATGAGCAGGATCGGGCTGGCGCCGCTGTCCACCGCGCAGGCGCTGGCGGCGTTCGACGCCGCGATGCTGGCCGACGTTCCGGTGCTGGTGGCCGCGCGGGTGGACCGGGCGGCCCTGTCCGACAACATCGCCGCGCTGCCCCCGCTGTTGCGCGAACTGGTGGCCGGCCCGACCCGGCGCGTCATCGACGACACCGACGTCACCGCGTCGGCGACCGGCCTGTCGGCCCGCCTGCACGGCCTGACCACCGAGGCGCGACAGCGCGAGCTGGTCGACCTGGTGTGCGGCAACGCGGCGATGGTGCTGGGCGTGCCCAATCCGGCGGACATCGACGCGGGCCGAGCCTTCCAAGAGCTCGGCTTCGATTCGCTGACCGCCGTCGAGCTGCGCAACCGACTCAAAAACGCTACGGGCCTTACCCTTTCACCGACGCTGATCTTCGACTATCCGACACCCACCGCGCTGGCCGCGCACCTGGACGCCCAGCTGGCCGGCACCGCCGGCGGCGACGACCAGCCGAACCTGATGGGTCGCTTCAACGACGTCACCCGCGAACTGCAGGCGCTGCTCGGCGCGCCCAACTGGGACGCCGACGACAAATCGGTGCTGCGGGCCCGCATCCACAGCCTGCTCGCCGCGCTTCCGGCCGGCGAACCCCCCGATTCCGCACAGCTCGACGACGACCTCGCCGCCGCCACCGAAAGCCAACTCTTTGCGATTCTCGATGAAGAACTCGGCCGCTGACACCCCGCAAGGAGCAACGATGCCGGGCACCACGCAGCACGTCGACTACCTGAAACGCCTCACGGCGGACCTCAGGCGGACCCGGCGGCGCGTCGCGGAACTGGAGGGCCGGCTTTCCGAGCCGGTGGCCGTGGTGGGCATGGCGTGCCGCTACGCCGGCGGGGTCGAATCACCAGAAGACCTGTGGGAACTGGTGATTGAAGGGCGCGACACGGTATCGGACTTCCCGGCCGACCGCGGCTGGGACGTCGAAGGGTTGTACGATCCCGACCCCGACACCAAGGGAAAGATGTACACGCGGCGGGGCAGCTTCCTGCAGGACGCCGGTGACTTCGACGCCGGGTTCTTCGGCATCGGGCCCAGCGAGGCGCTGGCCATGGACCCCCAGCAGCGGATGATGCTGGAAATCTGTTGGGAAGCCTTGGAGCGGGCCGGCATCGACCCCTTCGCGTTGCGCGGCTCGGCGACCGGTGTGTTCGCCGGGGTCATCCACGCCGGCTATGGCGGCGAGGTTAAAGGCGAGCTGGAGGGCTACGGGCTCACCGGCTCGACGCTGAGCGTGACCTCGGGCCGGGTGTCCTATGTGTTGGGGCTGGAAGGCCCGGCGGTGTCGGTGGATACCGCGTGTTCATCGTCGTTGGTCTCGATGCACCTGGCCGCGCAGTCGCTGCGGTCCGGGGAATGCGATCTGGCGCTGGCCGGTGGCGTGACCGTGATGGCCACCCCCGCGGCCTTCGTCGAGTTCAGTCGCCAGCGTGCGCTGGCCCCCGACGGCCGCTGCAAGGTGTATGCCGCTGCGGCGGACGGGACTTCGTGGTCGGAAGGCGCGGGCGTCCTCGTGCTGGAGCGGTTGGCCGATGCGCGACGGCTGGGGCATCCGGTGTTGGCGGTGCTGCGCGGCACGGCGGTCAACCAGGACGGCGCGTCCAACGGGTTGACCGCACCCAATGGGCCCTCGCAGCAGCGGGTGATCCGGGCCGCCCTGGCCAACGCCGGCTTGACGGCAGCCGACGTGGATGTGGTCGAGGGCCACGGGACCGGGACGGTGCTCGGGGATCCCATTGAGGCGCAGGCGCTGCTGGCGACCTACGGGCAGGACCGCCCGACGGACCGGCCGCTGTGGTTGGGGTCGATCAAATCCAACATCGGGCACACCTCGGCCGCGGCCGGGGTGGCCGGGGTGATCAAGATGGTGCAGGCGATTCGGCACGGGGTGATGCCCAAGACGCTGCATGTGGACATCCCCTCGCCGCATGTGGATTGGTCGGCCGGCGCGGTATCGCTGTTGACCGAGCCGCAGCCGTGGCCGGATCACGGTGGGATGCGCCGAGCGGGCGTCTCGTCGTTCGGGATCAGCGGCACCAACGCGCACGTGATCGTCGAGCAGGCTCCCGCACCACCCGACAGCGAAGCCGAGCCGGTTGCCGGGACGTCGAACCCGGTTGTCCCCTGGGTGGTTTCGGCCCGGTCGGCCGAGGCGCTGGGCGGTCAGGCGCGACGGCTGCTGGACCGGCTCAGCGCCGACGCCGGTGTGCGGGCGGTGGATGTGGGCTGGTCGCTGGCGACCACCCGGGCGGCCTTCGAGCATCGCGCGGTGCTGGTCGGGGCGGACCGTGCGGCTTTGACGGCGGAATTGGCGGGGCTGGCGTCGGGGCGGCCGGGCCCGGCCGTTCTGGTCGGCCGCACCCGGCCGGCGGGCAAGCGGGTGTTCGTCTTTCCCGGCCAGGGCTCGCAGACACTCGGAATGGGCGCCGAACTGTACGACCGATTTCCGGTGTTCGCCCGGGCTTTTGACGAGGCCGTCGCGGCGGTGGACGCGCATTCACGGCTGCCGCTGCGGGAGGTGATGTGGGGCAGCGACCCGGAGTTGCTGCAGAGCACGGAGTTTGCCCAGCCGGCGCTGTTCGTGCTGGAGATCGCGCTGGCCGCGTTGTGGCAGTCCTTCGGTGTGACACCGGATGTGGTGGTCGGCCATTCGGTGGGCGAGATCGCCGCGGCGTGCGTGGCAGGGGCGCTGGCGCTGCCCGACGCGGCGCGGCTGGTGGCGGCGCGCGGCCGGTTGATGGCCAGGCTGCCCGCCGGCGGCGTGATGGTGGCCGTCACCGCGACCGAGGCGGAGGTGGCTCCCTTACTGGACGGCGCCGTGAGCGTCGCGGCGGTCAACGGCCCACGATCGCTGGTGCTCTCCGGCGAGCAGGCCGCGGTGGGGGTGGTCGCCGACCGGCTGGCCGCCGGTGGTGCGCGGGTGCACCGGTTGGCGGTCTCGCACGCGTTTCACTCGCCGTTGATGGAGCCGATGATGGGGGAGTTCGCGGCGGTCGCCGCCGACGTCTCGGCGGCTGAGCCGCGAATCGCGTTGGTATCCAACCTGACCGGGCAACTGGCCGGCCCCGGCTATGGGACCGTCGGGTACTGGGTCGACCACGTGCGCAAACCGGTGCGATTCGTCGACGGTGTGCAGCTGGCCGAATCGTTGGGTGCCGGGGTCTTCCTGGAGGTGGGTCCGGGCGCGGCGTTAACCTCCGCGGTGGAGCAATCCCTGACCACCGACCGGGCGACCTCGGTGGTGACGATGGCCAAGGGACGGCCCGAAGTGGATTCGCTGCTGCGGGCGGCGGGGCAGCTGTTCACGGCCGGTACCGACGTGCGGTGGGCCGCGGCGTTCGACGGCTGCGGCCCGCAACGCATCGAGCTGGCCACGTATGCCTTTGTGCGACGGCGGTTTTGGCTGTCCAGCGATTCGGTGGGTTCGGTGAACATCGCCAGCTTGGGGCTGGCCGAGGCCGAGCACGCGCTGTTGGGCGCGGTGGTGGACCGGCCGGATACCGGCGGTGTGGTGTTGACGGGCCGCCTTTCGATTGCCGCGCAGCCATGGCTGGCCGATCATGCGGTCGCGGGAACGGTGCTGTTTCCGGGTGCCGGCTTCGTGGAGTTGGCGTTGCGGGCCGGTGACGAGGTCGGCTGTTCGACGATCGAGGAGTTGACTCTGTCGGCCCCGCTGTCGGTGCCGGCGACCGGGGTGGTGCAGTTGCAGGTCGTGGTGGCCCCGGCCGGTGCGGCGGGCACCCGGCCCGTCGCCGTGTATTCGCGCGCCGCGCAATCGGATTGGGTGTTGCACGCCGAAGGTGTGCTGAGCGACGGTCCGCCACCGCCGGCCACCGACTTGTCGGTCTGGCCGCCGCCGGGTGCGGAGGCGGTGGACGTCACCGGCGGCTACGACAACCTGGCAGACCGAGGCTACGGATACGGACCCGCCTTTCGCGGGCTGCGTGCCGTATGGCGAAGGGGGGCGGATACGTTCGCGGAGGTTGAGCTCCCGCAACAGGCCGGGGTAGCGACCGGTGGCTTCGGCATCCATCCGGTGATCCTGGATGCGGCGCTGCATGCGCTGGGAGTGGCCGACGAGCGGATCGGGACCGTCCTGCCGTTCTCGTGGCGGGGCGTGAGCCTGAATGCTGCCGGGGCGTCGCGGGTCCGGGTCAGGTTGGCGCCGCTCGGCGCCGGTGCCGTGTCGGTTGAGCTGGCCGACTCGTCCGGGCTGCCCGTCTTGTCGGTGCGCGAGCTGGTGACGCGTGCCGTGTCGGCCGATCAACTGGCCGCCGCCGTGGCGGCCCGCTCCGGCAGCGGTGAGCTGCTCGACGTGGTGTGGTCGCCGATCTCGCTGCCGGGCAACGACATTGGGCACGATGTCACGGTGTGGGAGGCGCCGTCCTCGGACTTCGGCGCGGTGGCCGGGGTGTATCAGGCCACCCACGAGGCCCTGGCCGTGCTGCAATCCCGGCTCGCCGGTGCGGGGGCCGGCGTCCTGGTGGTGCTGACCCGCGGGGCGGTGGGCTTGGCGGGTGAGGACGTCACCGACGCCGCCGGCGCCGCGGTGTGGGGCTTGACGCGTTCGGCGCAGGCCGAACACCCGGGTCGGGTGGTGCTGGTCGACACCGACGGAACGCTCGATGTCGCCACGGTGATCGGTTGTGGCGAACCGCAATTGGTGGTCCGCGACGGCGTGGCCTACAGCGCCCGGCTGAAACCGGCCGACCGGCGAGCCTTGCTGCGGCTGCCCGACCCGCCGTCGATGTGGCGACTGGCCGCCGGCGACGCCGGAACACTGGAGGATTTGGCGGTGCAGGAGGTTCCGCCGACGCCACTGCAGGCCGGTCAGGTGCGGGTGACGGTCGCTGCCGCCGGGGTGAACTTCCGCGATGTGCTGGTGGCGCTGGGCATGTACCCGGGTGCCGCGCAGCTGGGCGCCGAAGGCGCGGGCATCGTCACCGAGATCGGCGCCGGCGTGGCCGATTTGGCCGTCGGGGACACGGTGCTGGGGATCTTCGGGCTGGCCGGCTCCGAGGGGCCGTCGATCGCCGGTTGCTGACCCGGGTGCCGCCGGGCTGGTCGATGGCCCAGGCCGCGGCGGTGCCGGTGGTGTTCTTGACGGCCTATTACGGGCTGTCGGTGTTGGCCGGTCTGCGCGCCGGGCAGCGGGTGCTGGTGCACGCCGCCACCGGCGGTGTGGGCATGGCCGCCGTGCAGCTGGCCCGGCATTGGGGCGCGCAGGTGTTCGCCACGGCCAGCCGCGGCAAGTGGGACACCCTGCGCGCCATGGGCTTCGACGACGATCACATCGGCGATTCGCGCACCACGGAATTCGAGCAGAAATTCGCCGCCGCCGCCGGCGGCGTGGACGTGGTGCTCAACTCGCTCGCGGGGGAGTTCAACGACGCGTCGCTGCGGCTGCTGGGTCCCGGCGGTCGATTCATCGAAATGGGCAAGACCGATCTGCGTGACCCCGACGCCGTGGCGGCGGCCCATCCCGGCGTGACCTATCGCGCGTTCGATCTCATGGAGGCCGGCCCCGACCGCATCGCTGAGATGTTGGCGGAATTGATGGAGTTGTTCGCGGCCGGGGTCCTGGCACCGTTGCCGGTCAAGGCATTCGACGCGCGCAGCGCCGCGGACGCCTACCGGTTTGTCAGCCAGGCCCGCCACATCGGCAAGGTCGTGCTCACCATGCCCGACGGGCCGGCCGGGCTGGCCGGCGGCACCGCGCTGATCACCGGCGGCACCGGCATGGCGGGTTCGGCGGTGGCCCGGCATCTCGTCGAGCGGCATCGGGTGCCCCATGTGCTGCTGGTCAGCCGCAGCGGTGAACGCGCCGACGGAATGACCGAGCTGGCCGCCGAACTGCGCGACGCGGGCGCGTCGGTGGCCGTGGTGGCCTGCGATGTCGGCGACCGGGATGCCGTCGCGGCACTGCTGGCGCAGGTGCCGGCGCGGTACCCGTTGCGGTCGGTGTTCCACGCCGCGGGCGTGCTGGACGACGCGGTGCTCGCCTCCTTGACGCCCGCGCGCATCGACACGGTGTTGCGGGCCAAGGTCGACGGGGCCTGGAACCTGCACGAGCTCACCCGGCAGCTGGATCTCTCGGCCTTCGTGATGTTTTCGTCGATGGCCGGCATTGTGGGCGCCCCGGGCCAGGGGAACTATGCGGCGGCCAACAGTTTCCTCGACGCGCTGGCCGCGCACCGCCGGGCGCACGGACTGCCGGGCCTGTCGGTGGCGTGGGGCATGTGGGAAGAGGCCTCCACGATGACCCGACACCTCGGCGAGCGCGACAAGGCCAGGATGAGCCGGGCCGGGCTGAGCGCGTTGTCCACTCATCAGGCGCTGGAGCTGCTGGATGCCGCGTTGCTCACCGAGCACCCCATGGTGGTCGGCACCCGGCTGGACAGGGCAGCGCTGGCACAGCACAGCGACACGTTGCCGCCGCTGCTGAGCCAGTTGGCCACCCGGCCCGCGCGCCGGGTCCTGGAGCACACCGACATGGTGTCCCTGACGGGCCTGCGGGCGCGGCTGGAGGTGATGACCCCCGAGCAGCGGCACGCCGAATTGGTCGACCTGGTCTGCAGCAACGCCGCCACGGTATTGGGCCACAGCACCGCCGACCTCAACGCCGATGAAGCGTTCGGCGACCTCGGGTTCGATTCGCTGACGGCCGTCGAACTGCGCAACCGGCTGAAAATCGCTACCGGGCTTACCCTTTCGCCCACGCTGATCTTCGACCACCCCACGCCCGGGGCGCTGGCCGAACACCTTGACGCCGAGCTGGCCACCGGCGCCTCCACCGGTTCGGCCGCCACGCCGCCCGATCGCATGACCCGTTTCAACGACGTCACCCGGGAACTGCAAGCGCTGCTCAACCAGTCCGATCTGGGTGCCGCCGACAAGGCGCAGCTCGTCACGCGGCTGGAGGGCCTGCTGAGCACCGTGACGGGCCCACCGGCAACCCAGCCGGTGTCGCTGCCGGCGACCGAGGACGCGTTCGACGACGACATCTCCACCGCCACCGAGAGCCAGCTGTTCGCGATTCTCGACGACGAATTCGGCCCCTGACCTTGCCACCGACAGACGTAGCGATCATCGGCCTGGCATGCAGGTTCCCCGGCGCGCCCAGCCCCGGGGAGTTCTGGCGCCTGATCCGCGACGGGCGCGAGGCCAGCCAGTTCACCGCGGACGTCGGCGAATTCGACGCCGACTTCTTCAACCTGTCGCCGCGCGAGGCGTGCGCGATGGATCCGCGCCAACGGCTGGCCCTGGAACTGACCTGGGAATTGCTCGAAGACGCCTTCGTGGCGCCGGAAAGTATTCGAGGAGAACAGGTTTCGGTGTTCCTCGGCGCGATGACGGATGACTACGCCGCACTGACGTTACGCGATCTCGCCGACCACCTGGACCACCACACCTTCACCGGGATCAGCCGGGCGATGATCGCCAACCGCATCTCGTACGCCTTTGGATTGCGTGGACCCAGCATGACCGTCGATTCCGGTCAGTCGTCTTCTCTGGTGGCGGTGCAACTCGGCTGTGAAAGCCTGCGCTCCGGGCAGTCGACGCTGGCCGTCGCGGGCGGGGTGCACCTCAACCTGGCCACCGAAATCGGCTCGCTGGAGAGGGAGTTCGGTGCGGTATCGGTGTCGGGGCACACCTACGCGTTCGATCAACGCGCCGACGGCTACGTGCGCGGCGAAGGCGGTGGACTGGTGCTGCTCAAGCCGTTGCCGTCGGCGGTGAAAGACGGTGACCGCATCCGCGCCGTCCTTCGTGGTGGCGCGGTGGGCAACGCCGGGCACAGCGCGTCCGCCCAGACCGTGCCGTCGGCGCGCGCCGAAGCGGACGTGATCCGGCGCGCGCTCGCCGGCGCCGGTCTGACCAGCGGCGACATCGACTACATCGAGGCGCACGGCACCGGGACCAAGGTGGGCGACGCGATTGAAGCCCAGGCGCTGGGCCAGGTATTCGCCGAGCGCGCCCATCATCCGGTGCGGCTGGGCTCGGTGAAGACCAACATCGGCCACGCCGGTGGCGCCGCCGGAATCGCGGGCCTGCTCAAGGCCGTACTGGCGATCGAACACGCCGCGATCCCGCCCAGCCTCAACTACACCGACCCCGAGGCGAGCCTCAATCACTTTGGGCTGCAAGTCAACACCACGCTGTCCCGGTGGCCGGCCGCAGACCATCCGCGGCGGGCCGGGGTGTCCTCGTTCGGAATGGGCGGCACCAACGCGCACCTCATCGTCGAGCAGCCGCCGGCCCGGCCGGAACCCCGAGCATCGGTGCCGGCCTGCGACACGGACGGGGTATTGCCGTGGGTGCTCTCGGCCCGCTCCGAACAAGCGCTGGCCAACCAGGCGCAACGGTTGTCGGCCTATGTGGCCGACCGGGCGGATCTGAGCCCCCTCGACCTGGCTTGGTCGTTGGTCACCACCCGGACGGTGTTCGAGCACCGCGCGGTGCTGGTGGGCGGTGATCGCCGGGTGCTGACAACGGGTTTGGCGGCCCTCGCTGCAGGGGAGAGACCGCCGGGCGTGACGGTGGGCCGGGTGACGGCGCGGGGCAAGACGGCCTTTGTGTTCCCCGGGCAGGGCTCGCAGTGGTTGGGGATGGGTCGGCAATTGTATGACCGGTTCGATGCGTTCGCCCGGTCCTTCGACGAGGCCGCCGCGGTGGTGGATGCGCAGCTACGGCTGCCGCTGCGTGAGGTGATGTGGGGCGAGGATCCGGAGTTGTTGCGCAGCACCGAATTTGCCCAGCCGGCGTTGTTCGTGCTGGGTATCGCGCTGGCGGCGTTGTGGGGATCCTTCGGTGTGACACCGGATCTGGTGATGGGCCACTCGGTGGGTGAGATCACCGCCGCCCAGGTGGCCGGGGTGTTGTCGCTCGCGGATGCGTCGCGCGTGGCGGTGGCGCGGGGGCGGTTGATGGCGGGACTGCCGGCCGGCGGGGTGATGGTGGCGGTCGGCGCCGGCGAGGCCGAGGTGGCCGGGTTGCTGAGCGACGACGTGAGCATCGCTGCGGTCAACGGCCCCGACGCGGTGGTGCTTTCCGGCGCGCAGGCTCCGGTGGAAGCGCTGGCGGACCGGCTGGCCCGGACGGGCCGGCGGGTGCGCCGGCTGGCAGTGTCGCACGCGTTTCATTCATCGTTGATGCAGCCCATGGTGGCGGAATTCTCCGCCGCGGTGGCCGACATCGAGGTGGGGGAGCCGCGGATCGGGTTGGTGTCGAATGTGACCGGGCGCCTGGCCGACGCCAGGTACGGGTCGCCGGGGTACTGGGCGGAGCATGTCGGGCGGCCGGTGCGATTCTTCGAGGGTGTGCGTGCCGCCGAGGCGGCCGGCGCCGGGGTGTTCGTCGAACTCGGTCCGGGCGCGGCGCTGACGGCGGCGGTGGACCAGTCGCTGCGCGCCGAGCGGGCCTTGTCGGTGCCCACGATGGTCAGGGATGGCCGCGAGACGGAATCGTTGCTGGGCGCGGCCGGCCAGCTGTTCACCCGTGGGCTCGACGTGAACTGGGCGGCCGCGTTCGCCGGGCGGGACGTACGCCGCGTCGAGTTGCCGACGTATGGCTTTGCGCGGCAAAGGTTTTGGCTCGCCGCCCAGGGCGCCGCCACGGCGGGGGCTCCGCCCGCCACGGCCGCCCGAACGCCCGACTTGGCGCACCGGCTGCAGGGGCTGGCGCAGCTCGACCAGCAGCGGGTGCTGATCGAGCTGGTCTGCGAGCATGCGGCGGCGGTGTTAGGGCATCCGGACGGCGGGGCCATCGACCACGACCGCGCTTTCGGCGATCTCGGCTTTGACTCGATGATCGGGGTTGAACTGCGCAACCGCCTCACCAGCCATACCGGCCTGGCTTTGTCGCGGACGCTGATCTTCGATTATCCGACGCCGGCCGCGCTGGCCGAGCACCTCCGCCGGCAACTGCTGCACGACGAGTTCGCCGAATCGGACGAGGAAAGAATTTGGTCGGCGCTGCGCAAGATTCCGCTGCGCGAGCTCCGAAAAACGGGATTGTTGGAGCAGCTTCTATTGCTCGCGGGTACGCCGGAAACGCCCGCCGGCATTGCAATTGCCGGTGCCGACGACATCGACTCGTTGAGCCCCGATGCGTTGATCGCGATGGCGCTCAGCTCGGCGGACGAGGAGGACACCGATTGATGAATGTCCTGTTGGCGGAGGCGTTTACGCGAACGATTACCCACCCTAATGATGCATGTGTTGAATACATGAATCTTTTGCACCACCAAACGCAACCGCATAAACTTCCCGCATTAAGGGGAGTGTTTGTGCGGGTTGGCAATCAAGAAGGTAGCTCATGAGCGTCATCGCGGGTGTTTTCGGCGCGTTGCCGCCACATCGGTATAGCCAACGCGAAATCACCGACCAGCTCGTCGAGTTGCCCGCGCTCAAGGAGCACGAAGAAATCGTCCGGCGGCTGCACGCCGCCGCCAAGGTCAACAGCCGGCACTTCGTGCTGCCTCTCGAGCGCTACCACGAGCTGACCGACTTCGGCGCGACCAACGAGATTTTCCTCGACAAGGCCGTGGAGCTGGGCTGTGACGCGCTGCTGGGCGCACTCGACGAGGCCGGCCTGCAACCGCACGACATCGACATGATCGCCACCACGACGGTCACCGGCATCGCGGTGCCGTCGCTGGATGCCCGGCTTGTCGGACGCCTTGGCCTGCGCCCGGACGTGCGCCGGGTTCCGCTGTTCGGCCTGGGCTGCGCGGCCGGGGCCGGGGGTGTCGGACGGTTGCACGACTACCTGCGTGGCGCCCCCGGCGGCGTCGCCGCCCTGGTGTCGGTCGAGCTGTGTTCGCTGACTTTCCCGACGGTCAGGCCGACCGTCTCGGGCCTGGTCGGCACGGCGATGTTCGGCGACGGCGCCGCGGCCGTGGTCGCCGTCGGCGACCGTCGCGCCGAGCAGCTGCATGCCGCCGGACCCGACATCCTCGATTCCCGCAGCCGCCAGTACCCCGATTCACTGCACATCATGGGCTGGAACATCGGCTCGGACGGAATGCAGCTGGCGATGTCGCCGGACCTGCCGAAGGTCGTCGACCGCTACCTTGCCGACGACGTGAACGGTTTCCTCGCCGGGCACGGGCTGACCAAGGACGACATCGGCGCCTGGGTGACCCACCCCGGCGGCCCCAAAGTCATCAACACCATCGCCAAGAGCCTGGAACTGCCCCCCGAGGCGCAGGAACTGACCTGGCGCTCGCTCGGGGAAGTCGCCAACCTGTCCTCGGCGTCGGTGCTGCACATCCTGCGGGACACGATCGCCAAACCGCCACCTGGCGGCAGCCCGGGGCTGATGCTCGCGGTGGGTCCCGGTTTCGGTTCCGAACTGGTGCTGCTGCGCTGGCACTGAGCCGCGCCCGGAGCCTGAGAACCTCTGGCGCTCAAAGCTTTACTCGAGCAGCTCGGAAAGCTCCAGCCAGCGACTCTCCGTCGCGGCGACCTCTTCCTCGAGCGCACGCAACTCCTGGGTGAGCCGGGTGATGCCGACATGGTCGGACTGATCGTGCGCGGCCAGTTCGACGTGCTTGTCCCGGATCCGGTCCGCCAACCGCGCGAGCTGGCGATCGATGGAAGCCACCTCTTTTTCCGCGGCGCGACGTTGCGCGCCGGTCATCGCTTGCGGGGCGGGGTCGGCGGGCCGCGACGATCCGGCGGCCGCGGCGCTGGCCCGCTGGTCGGCCAGCCGCAGGTACTCGTCGACACCGCCGGGCAGGTGCCGTAGCCGGCCATCCAGCACGGCGTACTGCTGATCGGTGACCCGCTCCAGCAGGTAGCGGTCGTGCGAGACGACGATCAGCGTGCCCGGCCACGAGTCCAGCAGATCCTCCATCGCGGCCAGCGTGTCGGTATCGACGTCGTTGGTCGGCTCGTCGAGCAGCAACACGTTCGGCTCGGACAGCAGCGTGAGCATCAGCTGCAGCCGCCGCCGCTCACCGCCGGAGAGGTCCTCGACGCGGGCGGACAACTGACCGCGGCCGAATCCGAGCCGTTCCAGCAGCTGTGTGGGGGTGACCTCACGACCGTCGACCTGATAGCCGCCTTGCAGCCTGCCCAGCACATCGGCGATCCGGTCGCCGCCGACCGCGGCCAGCGCGTCGCCCTGCTGGTCGAGCACCGCCAGCCGCACGGTCTTGCCGCGCTTGACGCGGCCCGTGTCCGGGGCGATGCTGCCGTCGATCAATCGCAGCAGGGTGGACTTGCCGGCGCCGTTGGCCCCGACGATGCCGGTGCGCTCGCCGGGGGCGATCCGCCACTCGATGTCGCGCAGCACCGGGCGGCCACTGAAAGGTGGGTACGAGACCGATACGTCGAGCAGATCGACCACGTCCTTGCCCAGCCGGGCGGTGGCCAGCTTGGCCAGCTCGACGGTGTTGCGCAGCGGTGGCACGTCGGCGATCAGCTGGTTGGCCGCCTCGATGCGGAACTTGGGCTTGGAGGTCCGCGCCGGCGCCCCGCGGCGCAGCCACGCCAGCTCCTTGCGCATCAGGTTCTGCCGCTTGGCCTCGGCGGCGGCGGCCATTCGGTCGCGTTCGACCCGTTGCAGGACGTAGGCCGCGTATCCGCCGTCGAACGGTTCGACGATCCCGTCGTGCACCTCCCACGTCGTGGTGGCGACTTCGTCGAGGAACCAGCGGTCGTGGGTCACCAGCAGCAGCCCGCCGGTGTTGCGCGCCCAGCGTTGGCGCAGATGACCGGCGAGCCAGGTGATGCCCTCGATGTCCAGATGGTTGGTTGGCTCGTCGAGTGCGATGACGTCCCATTCGCCGATCAGCAATTGGGCCAGCTGCACCCGGCGGCGCTGGCCGCCGGACAGCGTGCCAACCGTTGCCTCCCAGGCGATGTCGGAGACCAGCCCGGCGACCACATCGCGGACCCGCGCGTCGCCGGCCCACTGGTGTTCGGCGGCCTCACCGACGAGCGTGGAGCCCACGCTGCGGTCCGGGTCCAGCGTGTCGGCCTGGCTCAGCGCCCCGACCCGCAACCCGCTGCGCCGGGTGACGCGGCCGGAGTCGGGCGATTGTTGGCCGGTCAGCAGCCGCAGCAGGCTGGATTTGCCGTCGCCGTTTCGCCCGACGATGCCGATGCGCGCGCCGTCGTTGACCCCGAGCGTGATCGATTCGAAGACCACCTGAGTCGGATATTCGAGGTGTACGGCCTCGGCTCCCAGTAGGTGCGCCACTGGGCCGACCCTAGCGTGGCTCCGCTAGCCGAGGGTCAGCAGAGCCTGGTCCACCTGGCTTTGCGTCTCCGACGATGCCTTGCTGGCCACGGCGTCCAGGAAGCGGCCGGCGACGTCGCGCAGCTTGAGGTTCGCCTCCTGGGAACGCCACACCAGGATGTCGAACGCGCGCTCGGCCGAGATGCCGTAGGCGGTCATCAGCACGCCTTTGGCCTGCTCGATGCGCGCCCGGGCCTCGGCCACCGCCGACAGCACGTTGGTGATATCGGAGTGCAGTGAGTCGGTGACGTCGACGTAGAACCCGGACGTGCCGGTCAGCGCGCCGTTGTCGTCGACCATCCGATCGCCGGCGACGACGACGCAGCGGGTGCGCCCGGCGGTGTCGATGATGCGGTGCCGGCTGCTGAACGGCTTCCCCTTGGTCACGCGGTCCAGCACCGCCACCACCCGCTCGCGGTCTTCGGGATGCTTGTGTCGCAGCAGCAATTCCGTGCTGGGCTCCACCTGTCCCGGCTTGTAGCCGTGCATGCGCGCCACCGCATCCGACCACTCCCAGCGGTGGCCGTCGAGGTAGAACCAGAACCTGCCGACGCGCTGCGGCTCGCCGAGACCCAGCACCAGGTCGACCGCATTCAGATCGCCGTGGTCGACGGCGTCAGGCACCAGCGCCGCACGGCGCTCAACGGTCTCGTCGTTGGAGTTCACCGTCATGGTGCGTTTCTCCATCTCCTTCTGTGAAAACCCTGGCGTATCGATTCCCGTTTTTGCGCGCATCCACGCCTCGGCGTTGGACGAGTGGGAAGTGACACTCAGGCCATCCGGTAGCGCTCGGCGTCTTGGTATTTGAACTCCAGGCCGAGCCCCGGCCGATTCTGGTCGGGCCGCAGCGCGCCGCCCTCGGGCGACAGCGCGCCGTCGAAGAGCATGTGTTCGATGCGGTGGTGGTCGTGGAAGTACTCCAGGTGCCGCAGATTCGGGATGGTGGCGGCGACGTGGGCGTGCAGGTTGGGAGCGCAATGCCCGGAGACGTCCACGTTGTAGGAGGCGGCCACCGCCGCGGCGCGCACCCAGTCGGTGATGCCGCCGCAACGGGTGACGTCGATCTGCAGGCAGTCGACCGCGCCGGCGGCGACCATCCGGTTGAAGTAGGCCAGGTCGTAGCCGTACTCACCGGCGGTGACGTCGGGGGTCACCTGGTCGCGCACCTCCCGCAGCCCGGCCAGATCGTCGGAGGAGACGGGTTCCTCGAACCAGGTGACGCCGTGGTCGGCCATCGCGTGGGCCACCCGGATCGCCTGCTTGCGGCGGTAGCCACCGTTGGCGTCGACGTACAGTTCGGCGTCGGGCCCGATTACTTTGCGCGCCAAGGCGATCCGACTGAGGTCGCGGTCCACGTCGGAGCCCCACGACTCGCCGATCTTGATTTTCACCCGCGGGATCTTCCACTCGTCGACCCATCGCTCGAGTTGGGCGCGGGTGGTGCGCTCGTCATAAGTGGTGAATCCGCCGCTGCCGTAGATCGGTACTTCGGCGTGCGCCATGCCGAGCAGCCGGCATACCGGTAGCTCGAGCAGCTTGCCCTTGAGATCCCACAGCGCGGTGTCGACGGCCGAGATCGCGCAGGAGGCCAGGCCGGGGCGCCCGTTGTTGCGCATCGCGGTCACCATCGACGCCCACCGGGCGGGGATGTCCACGGCGCTGTGTCCGGTGAGCGCCTCGGCCAGTTTGCCGCCGATCAGCTTGCCGCACGCGCCGTCGGCGTAGGTGTATCCGATCCCGCGCCGGCCGCCGGCGGTGACCTCGGCCAGTACCAGCGTGGTCGAGGACCAGGACAGGGTGCCGTCGGCTTCCGGTGTGTCGGTCGGGATTTGGTAGGCCTGCGCGGTGACTGTTTCGATGACCGCGTCGATGCGCGCGGTTGTCATCGCGCCCACCGGCGGCCCGCCCGGGCCGCGAGCCAGGCACCCACCCCGGCGGCACCGAGCGCGCCGGTACCGCTGACTATCGGGTGCTGGGATGCCCACAGTTGCGGGCTGTGGGCGTGCGACCTGTCGTCGAACTGGCCGTGCGCGCCGTGGTCGGTGCCCGGCTCGGAGTCCAGCGGCTGCCAGAGGTTGTTGGGCCGGTCGCTGTCGACGCGCTCGTCGGTCTGCTGGGAGTCGTAGCCGGTGCGGCCGAGGTAGCGATCCAGCAGCGGTGCGACGAACTTCTGCCCCAGCAGCGTCACCATGGTGGAGTCGCCGACCCAGAACTGTTTACGCCCAGGATGATCGGCGGCATACAGGACGCCGCGGGCGGCGACCTCGGGCTGGTAGATCGGCGGCACCGGCTGCGGGTGGCGGGGCAGCCGCGACAGCACCCAGGAGAATTGGGGGGTGTTGACCGCGGGCATCTGGACGACGGTGATCCGCACCTTCGAGCCCTCGTGGAACAACTCGCAGCGCACCGATTCGGTGAACCCGTTGACGGCGTGCTTGGCGCCGCAGTAGGCCGACTGCAACGGGATCGATCGCTGGCTGAGCGCCGAGCCCACCTGCACGATGGTGCCGCGGTTGCGGGGCCGCATCTTGGCCAGCGCCGCCATGGTGCCGTGCACGTAGCCGAGGTAGGACACCTCGGTGACGCGCTTGAATTCGTCGGGGCTGATCTCGGTGAACGGCGCGAACACCGATGTGAACGCGACGTTGACCCAGACGTCGATGGGTCCGAAGGCGGCTTCGGCCTCATCGGCGGCGGCGACGACGGCCGCGTGGTCGGCCACATCGGTAGGGATGGCCAGGGCCTTGCCGCCGCCGGCTTCGACGTCGCGTGCCGCGCCGTCCAGCCCGGCGGTGCCGCGGGCGAGCAGGGCGACGTTGTCGCCGCGCCGGCCGAACTGTTGGGCGGTGGCGCGGCCGATGCCCGCGCTGGCTCCGGTGATCACGACTGTCTGTGTCATCGCAGAACTGCCTTTCGCTCGGTCCGGTAGTCACTCATGGTGGGCGTCGTCGTCGGTGAGGACGGCCGTGCATTCGAGCATCAGCGCGTGCGCGAACGCTTGCGGCAGGTTGCCGCGGAGCTGGCGCTGACGCACGTCGTACTCCTCGCAGAACAGCCCCGGCGGCCCGCACGCGGCCCGGTTGCGTTCGAACCAGCGCATCGCGCAATGACCATGACCGAGTTGGTGTTCGGCCAGCGCCATCATGAATCCGCAGAGCAGGAAGGCGCCCTCGGCGTCACCGAGCTCGCGCTCGTCGTGCCGGAAGCGGTAGACGAAGCCGTCGTCGGTGAGCTCCCGGCGAACGGCGTCCAGGGTGGCCCGGGTGCGGGGGTCGTCGGCGGGCAGGGCGCCGCGCACCGGCGGCAGCAGCAGCGACGCGTCGACGCCGGTCAGCCGCGGGCTGCGCTGCCAATAGCCGTGCGGGTGCAGGCAGCTCGAGGCGGTGTCGGCCAGGATCGCGTCGGCCAGCGAAGCGCAGGTGGTCACCTCGGGGCCGGCGCCGGCCACTTTCGCGATGGCGCGTAGCCCGGCCACGCAGGCCAGCCGCGACTGCGTCCAATACTCGTCGTCGATTTCCCACACCCCGGCATCCGGTTCACGCCAACGCTTTTCGATGGCCCTGATGGCGGTCTGTGCGGCGCGCCACCCGTCGGCGTCGAGCCGATCTTCGGCGCCCGCCCTGGCCAGCAACTGCAGCGCCTCGCCGAATACGTCGAGCTGGAACTGCTGATTGACCCAGTTGCCGACCTTGTCGGTGCCGCCGGGATAACCGGGCAGGTCGAGGGTTTCTTCACTGGGCACCGCGCCGCCGGTGACGGTGTACGCGGGTTTCAGGTTCGGACCGTCTTCGAGCAGCCGGGCGCCGACGAATTCGACCGCCCGGTCCAGCAGTTCGGTTGTGCCGACGGCGGCGGCGGCCATGCCGGCGTACACCTGGTCGCGGATCCAGGCGTAGCGGTAGTCATAGTTCTGGTTGGTGTGCGCGCGTTCGGGCAGGCTCATCGTCGCGGCGGCCACCATCCCGCCGCCGCTGCTGGTCAGTCCGCGCAGCACCGCGTAGGAGTGGCTCCCGTCGCGGGTGGCGATGGTGCAGTTCAACCGGGGCACGCTGCGCTGCCAGGTGGCCGCGGTGGCGTCCCAGGCGAGGTCGGGGTCGGGCGGCCGGTCGGGGAGCGCGCGTTCGGACAGCTCGAGCACCAGGTCGTGTTGTCGGCCCTCCTCCAGGGTGATCTCGCAGGCGAGCAACTCGCTTTTGTCGTGTGCGGCCTTGACGGTGCGCGCGTCGCAGCCGGCCAGCCAACGCCAGCGCAGCCGGCCCGACCGGCCGCTCCACACCCCGTCGTCGGAGGTCGGCTGGCCGAGACCGTGCCGGCCGAACCCCGCGCTCGGGGCGAGCAGCACCCGCACCCGCGCCGTACCGCTGCACACGATGAGGCGCCGCAGCAGCACCACCCGGTCGGGATCGCCGGGAAAGGCCAGTGCCTCACGACATTCCACGATGCCGTCGCGGGTGATCCAGCGGTTGCGCCAGATCAGGGTGCCCGGCTCGTAATAGCCGCCCCACACGTGCCGGACGTCGGTCGGAGTGATCGAGTAAACCCCGCCGCCACCAATGAGATTGGAGAAGACGGCGTCGGAGTCCCAGTGCGGCGCGCACATCCACGCCACGTCGCCCTGTGGCCCGATCAGCGCGCCGCGCTCGCCGTCGGCGAGCAGCGCGTATTCGCGCAGCACCCGGGGCGCGAAGATGGTCTCGACGTCGATGGTCCGATCAGCCACGGGCTCTCGCCTCCGACCTCCGTCCCGCAGTGGTATCGATCTTGCCGGCGGCCAATCGTTCGGCCAGCCGCGAGGCCAGCGCCATGATGGTCAGCGCGGGGTTGGCAGAGCCCTGCGTCGGGCACACCGAGCCGTCGGCGAGGAACAGGTTCGGCACGCCCCACACCCGTTGATCGGAGTCGACGACCGAATTGGCCGGGCTGGTGCCCATCCGCGCGCCGCCGATCAGGTGAGCGAAACGCTCGATGGTGAGCACGTCCTGGGCGCCGGCGGCGTGCAGGATGTCGCCGATCACCTTGGTGGAGTGCGCAATGTTGGCCTTGTCGTTGTCGCAGAGCGTGTAGTCGAACCGGGCCACCGGGATGCCGTACGGGTCCTTCGCTTCATCTCCAGAGGCCAGTGTCACCCGATTGTCCGGCTGTGGCAACAGCTCGTTGAGCACGCCGACCGTCGCCCAGTGGTTGTAGTCGCGCATGTACTCCCGCATGGCGCGGCCCCAATACCCTTCGGCCAGCACGTGTTCGGCCCAGCCGATCGGCAACGGCGACACGGTCTGGATAGCGAACCCACGGGCGAAGCCGCGGGAGACGTCGGTCTCGTAGAACTGCTCGGAGCTCACCTCCGGGGGAGGAGCCTTGTACATCCGGACCTCCTCGGACCACCGGCCCGCGGACTGGGTGGCCCCCTGCACCATGACGTAGCGCCCGACCTGATCATCGTTGTTGCCCAGCCCGTTCGGGAAGCGGTCGCTGGCCGAATTCAACAGCAGGCGGGGGGTTTCGATCGAATACCCGGCAATCGCAACCACTTTGGCGCGTTGCAGGCGCTCTTTGCCGCCGATCTCGTCGTAGTACACGACGCCGCGGGCGGCACCGCTTTCGTCGAGCTCGACGCGCGAGGCCATGCAGTTGGCGCGGATCTCCACGGCGTGGGCCAGCGCGTCGGGAAGGTGGGTGACGTACGGGCTGGCCTTGGCGTTGACCTTGCAGCCCTGCAGGCAGTAGCCGCGGTAGATGCAGTGTGGGCGGTTGCCGAAGGTGCCGTTGACGATGCCGACGGGTCCCACCCGCATCTCGATGCCGAGTTTGAGCGCGCCCCGCCAGATCTTGGCGGCCGCACCCGAAATGGGATGCGGTGTAAAGGGATAACGGTGTGGATCGCCCCAGGGCCAGTTCTGGCCGGCGACCGGCAGCTCGAGCTCGACCTGCTCGTAGTGGCGGCGGATGTCCTCGTAGCGGATGGGCCAGTCCGCCCCGACCCGGTCGCGGGTGTGGGTCTCGAAGTCGCTGGGGTGAAACCGCGGGGTGTAGCCGGCGTAGTGCACCATGGAGCCGCCCACCCCACGCCCGGAGTTGTTCTTGCCGAGCTCGATCGGGTCGTCGCCGCCGATGATGCGTTTCTGAGTCCAGTACAGGGCGTGGGAGCCGGCCTCGTCGGACACCCAATCCTCGTCGGGGTGCCAGAACGGGCCGGCCTCGAGGATCACCACCCGCCAGCCCTGGCGTGCCAGCCGCTGCGCCAGCACCGAGCCGCCGGCCCCGGCGCCCACCACAACCAGATCGACCTCGTCGTCGTCGGCGTAGCGGCGCATCGTCTTCTCGCCCGGCAGGTCGCGGGTGTGCACGTCGAGCAGGAATCGCGAATCGTTGTCCTTCGGTTCGACCGCTCCCTTGAACAGGCCGCGCAACAGGTCGCCCATCACAACTCCCCGTTGTTCACGATGTGCACCGGATCTTCGTCGGTGGCACCGGGAGTCTCGTACGGTTCGCGCGCGGCGGCCGGCCCGGTGGCTCCACCGAGGCGCATGAAGCCGCGCGGGTAGGCGGGGCCGCCGAAGCCGATCTCGTTCCACGCCCACGGGTGAGAGTAGAAGGCCGACAATGCCATTCGCATGCACACCGACCACGCCCGCTTGACGTTCAGGTTTTCCCATGCGCCGCCGTGCAGGTCCGCCTTCGCGAACCGGTCGATGATCGCCTCGCGGGTTTCCGGATCAGCTTCGGCGAATGAAGCCTTGCCGTAGTGGGTCGACGCCGTCTCGTCCAGCCCGCGAAGCACCAGCCGCCAGGTGTCACGGTCGTCGGGCATGTCGGCGTACTGGTAGCCGTCGAGGCGCCCGTCGGCGAGCTTGCCGTCGACCGCCTCGGCCACCGGCACCCGCGGCTCGACGTCCTGCGCGAGCACCGTGTCGCAGAACGCGCGCAGGCACGGCTCCTCTTCGAGCGGGAAAAACCGCAGCGGGCCGGGTGGCTCCAGCCGGGCCAGCACCACCTTTCTGGTGGCCTCGTCCCACGTGTCGGCGGTTTGCAGCACGTCGTAATCCGGATAGCGCCCGATCATCTGCGGGGTGACGCCGCGGCGCTGTTTCGGCAGCCAGGACGGGTGCGGCGGCTTGCCGTCCGGGCGCAGGTTGGGGAGGTGGTCGGGGCGTGAGGTGTTGGCCATCTCAGAAATCCCCGTGCCCTAACCGCGGAACCGCTCGCGGCGCAGGATCGACGCCAGCAACCCCATTCCGCCGACCATGCACATCAGCCCCGGAGCCGCGATCGGCGGCCCCATCGGCACGTTGTAGGAGGCGTTCTTCCATCCACCCGGCTTGCGCGCGACACCGCGCGCGTGCAGGTATTCGCCCAGCAGGCCGTTGGCCGTGTAGATGCCCGCGGTGATAGGCAGCCACAGTTTGGCCCAGCGCCGGGAGAACACGCCGCCGATTCCGGCGACGACCACCGGTGGGGTCACCACGATGGGGCTCCACATCCATTTGTTGCCGAAGCTGGCTTTGTAGTGCTCGAAATAGATCTCGGCCGTCGTCACCAGCGCCGCCACCGCGGTCAGCCCCGACAGCGAGCGTTCGAACCGGCCGTGCGCGACGTCGTACAAAGCTCGCCCGGCCAGATGTTGGACCTCGCCGAGGCCGTCGCTGCCGGCGGTGCGGCCTTTCCGCCGTCCGCCGTCGCCCAGCAACAACATATGCATCCCTTTCTCGCTCGCGCTCGTGCCCGATCGGCGATTTACCGGCCGGGTGTGATGTGGTGGACGAACGGGCTGGCGGCCTGCGGCGCGCCCGAACCACGATCGTCGGGTGTGCGAATGAATGCGCTGGTGACGTGCTGGGATGATCCGTCCGGCGAACTCGACGCCGTCATGCCCATGAGCCACCTCGCCCTCGCGCTGGAAGGAACACGGTCTGGCCGGCTTCGGCCCCGACATTGTCCGTGCAGTAACGGTCGCCAAAGCCAGCCCAGAAAACTGGAAGCGCCCAGCTGTGTCTTTCAACCGAGGGGGTCCCGACGTCGCGTCGTGACCGAAGCGCATCGGCTGTGTACCCGGCATCGTGCTGCGCAAACGGGTTCACGGCCAGTTCTCAGCGTGCTTTCAGGAGGGGTGCTCGACCTCGTTCGCCGTGCGGCAAGGGGTTCGCGCCGGGCGGCTTGCGAACGCCCGCCTCGCAGGATTGATTGGCGACGGAATGGGTAAAAACCCGATTATGAAAAAAATTGTGCGCATCGCAGCATCAGCGGTGGCCCTGACCGCCGGTCTGGGCCTCGCTGGGTCGGGGGCGTCCGCTATCGCACACGCCCACCCGGCACCTTTCCCCGAGTACCACTGGTGTCCCGGCCAGTGGTGGGATCCGGCCTGGGGCGGTAACTGGGACATGGGCCGCTGCCATGACGACCACTGGTACGACGGCGAGGCCCGCGACCAGGGCCACTGGCACAACGGTCCGTGGGACCCAAACTGGCACTGACGTCCGTCGGGTGATCGTCTAAGCCATGCGGGTCACGTTGGGCTGGAAGTCAATTCGCGTAGGCGCTTGAGAACGAGCCGTAGGGCGGCGCCACGTACGCCTTGAACCTCAAGGCGCTGTGCCGCGGTCACCACGTGGAGTCAAGGCTCACCTGTGGGAGGCTTCCGGGGTGAGCAGGATCGACGACACCAGCCGCCAGTCGTTGCTACGCCGGGGTTTCGCCCTGGAATATGCCACGCTGGGGTGGAATGTGGTAGGCATCGTCGTCCTCGCCGCCGCAGCTGTCGGCGCAAAATCGGTGGCCTTGGCCGGCTTTGGCTTCGACTCGCTGATCGAAATCGGCGCCTCGACAGTGGTGGTCTGGGAACTATCGGGCACTGGCAAGGCTCGGGAGCGATTGGCGTTGCGTCTCATCGGTATGGCGTTCGCCGCGCTAGCTTGCTATCTGCTTGTGCAGTCCACAATCGTGCTGACAAACGGCTTTCACGCCCGACATTCCCCGCTCGGGATTGCCTGGACTGCCGTCACTGCGGCGGTGATGTTCGCCCTCGCCGCTGGTAAGGCGCGGACCGGCGCTGCGTTAGCCAACCCCGTGTTGACCACGGAGGGCCGTGTCACGTTGATCGACGGGCTGCTCGCTATTGCGGTACTGCTGGGACTTCTGCTCAACGCCGTGGCCGGATGGTGGTGGGCCGACCCGGTGGTCGGGTATGTCCTCGTCCTGTACGCACTGCGGGAAGTCAGAGAAATCTTTCTGGCGTCTCCTAGCGAAGTTCACTGATTCAGGACCCGCCTCACAGATGTACTTCACGCAACCGATATCACCATGTGCTGAAAACGCTCTGGGGGTGGCGCGACCGACACCCCGCCGACGGCACGCTAAATCTTCCAAGACACCCTGAAATCGCGCCTGACCTGGACCAAGTGCGCGTTATTGAGGCGGCGGCGAAGGTATCTTCCCATTCATGCCGCTGCGTTACGTCGATCCGTACAAGAAACATGGCCGCTGGTATCGGGCCCTGGAACGCTTCGGTCGTTCCCGTGCGGGACAGTGGTACGGACGACATGTCGGCCCTCACATTGACCCATGGTTGTACCGGGCGACGGGCGGGCGTTGGCCGTCGATTCTCGGCGGCGTTTCTACCGCGCCGCTGATGACCACGGGTGCAAAGTCACGTCAGCCGCGAGAGCATCAAATCACCTACTTCCACGATGGACCCGATCCCATCGTGACCGCCTCAAACTACGGGGGAGCGAAACACCCGCAGTGGTACTACAACCTCAAGGCGCACCCTGAATGCGAATTGGGCGGCGAGAAATTTCTGGCGACCGAGGTCACCGACCCCGACGACTACGCACGCGTTTATGGGCTAGCGGAGCAGGTCTACTCCGGTTGGAGCGACTACCGCCAGAAGACGGAGCCAATTGGCCGCCATATCCCCGTCTTTCGGCTCAAGTCACGCTAGCCGCGTTCGACGAGGCCCCTGCCCGCCTGGCGGCACGGTAACTTTTGTGGGATACCAATTGGTGGTATCCGCCGCGCGGCGGCTAGGCCATGGAGAACACGCGATTCCTAGCAATCCAGTCGTCAATGTGGCCCATGGTGACCGCCAGCGCCGCCCCCGAAAACACCATGTGGTCGGAAAGAGGAATTTTTACGTAGGTCCCGTGCTGGTACTTGGCTGCGGTCTGGCGCACGACACCGGCCGGCACGATGCGGTCGTACTCGCCGCCTATCACCAGCACCGGGCTGGAGACCGCCGCGAAGTTGACAACCGTGGCGTCGGAAAGCTTGACCGCCGCAAGGAGCATCTCCCAGTTCGCTCGCCCGGATTCGCAAACCAGCCCCTCGTGTATCTCGTCCGCGATGTCATCGGTCTGGGTGTTGGCGACCCACCGTCGAAACTGCTGCGGCGTCGGGGGTTGCACTGGCTTGGCCCAGGGGCGTCGCCTTAAGAACCACGGGAGGGACATGCGTAAATTTGTGCGGGTCGTACCGAAAATTCCGGCCGCTGGGGCAGGGCAAGCTAGCACTAAGCCAGCGTGCCGTGTGCGCGCGGCGACCAGCTGTGCCAGCAGCCCGCCCATCGAGTGACCTATTAGCAGCGGTGGGCTGTCCAGCGAGTCCACAAATGTCACTAAGTCATCGGTGTAATCGCGGAGGCTAAGTGAGGCAATTCTTGTCGCGCCTTCTTGCCGGGGCAGATCATGATGGCGCAGCGTCGGGGTGTGCGCCGTGTATCCACGCTCTTCGAATCCGACTCGGGCTGGAGCCAACTGCTCCCCACGGCTCCAGTTGCCGTGAATCAAGACGACGTGTCGGGCGTCGGGCATGAAACTAAGGATGACAGCCAGTCCGGAAGGCAGCGCCCGATAATCGTCAAGTTTGATTTGCGACATGTGGGCGCATGGGACTCCGCGACTGCCAGCTGCCCGACGGCACGGTAAATCGTGTAGGACACCCGTTGCGAGGTCTGGCTTTCCGGCGGCGGTGGGGGGTTGTCGCCCGGCTGCCCGATGTCGCGAGCCAGACTACCGGCGGCAGCCGCTCATGGGTGTGTGACGAGATACGTTTCGTTGCTCAGCTCAGCAGTGAGTTCCTCAATGTCGAAGGGCCGATCGAGTCGTGCATGCAACGCCTTCGAGTCGATGAGCAGGCTAATCTCGGCGGTTTGGCGGGCGAAGAGTCGTCCAATGAACGGATAGATTCGACGCATGATCGCCCGCTCCGCGGCGGTGCAGCGCGAGGCACAGTAGCCGACGTGGCCGATTTCGTCCGTAAGGATATCGCTGTAGAGCAGTTCGATTCGTTCGGCTACTTCGGGTTCGTCGGCGAAGAGTTCGATGCCAACGCGGCGTAGTTCGTCGAACATAATGCAGCCCGCCATCTCTGCGGCACCGACGAATACGAATCCGAGTCGCTCGGGGAGAAACACGCCTGTCTTCACGAACTGGCGCATCACGAAGGGCGGTGGGACAACTTGGAAGGTCAAATCGAAGACGTCTAGTGCGTATGCCAGCAGCCGGGTGTGGTAGTGCTCTTCCAGTTCGAGGTAAACGTTTTCGGGCGGCAGATTCTCATCACTGTTGCGCCCATAGGTTTCGCCGAGTCCCACGCCGAACCGTTCAGCCTGGTTCAGTTTGGCTGTTGCCAGCAGAAACAGCATCTTCCTGTCCAGGCCGGCTTCGGGCCGGCGCCGGCGCAGATTGCGAAGGAACGTTGATCGGTCGGCAGGATGGGCCGAGCGGACGGGATTCGCTTCAAGGTCGTTGAAAAACTGCTCTCGATTCGCTAACCGTCTATTGAGCAGGTCGGCTTCCCCGTCACGTCTGGCCAAGAAATCTCGGTAGCCCTCGATGCTTGTGCGGCTCATCGGTTCTCCATTCCTTTCACAATCGTTGTCACATAACGACTTAACAGGGCAGCATCGTGTGTCCCCGTGGCCAGTAGTGCGAACAGCCCGCTGAGGAAAAACGTCGCGAGTTCCGCAGCGTCGCGGTCCGAGGACACCTGTCCTGCGTCTTGCGACCGGCTGATCACGCGCACCAAAAACTCTGCGAGCGGGTGCTGCCCTAATTCATCTTCGACCGGACGCGTCGCGGAGAAATGCAAGCCGAGCATGTCCCGGAAAACGACTTTGCCCAACCGACGCTCAGCGCTGACTACGTGATTTACAACTTCCCCAAGCACCGACGCCAGATCGCCCTTGGGTTCGCCGAGTTCACTGATGATCCGCTTCTCCTCGTCGCGCTCCACCTCGATAAGAACGTGCTCCTTTGTTGGGAAGTGGAAGTAGAACGTTCCTCGCACCACACCCGCTGCAGCGGCGATGGCAGTGACATCAGCGGCGGCCAACCCACGGTGCGAAATTTCAGCCAGCGCGGCCTCGAACAACCGGGCTCGGGTTTCGAGGCGGCGAATTTCCCGCACCCCCCCGCCTGTGGATTCAGCCACGGATGGAGCTTTTGGCGTACTCATAGCGGCCACCGTACGCTTGCTCGCTGACGGCCGTCAATGACGGTCGTCAGCGAATGCACAACACATCGCGCCTTGCTCGCGACCGCCAGCTGCCCGACGGCCCGGGCATTTTGGAAGACACACCTCAGGGGGCCGTCGCTAAGAGGAAGCGACGGCGAACAAACGCCACTCACCCGGCACACCCTTGAGCTCATGCGTGCCGCGATCCTCGAACTCGATCCCTGACCCGATCACCAAGTCGCGCAACGTACTCGACACCACAACTTCGTTTGCTCCCGCCACGGCGCTCACACGCGCGCCGATGTGCACGGCAATCCCCCCGATGTCATCCCCGCGAACCTCGCACTCTCCGGTGTGCAACCCGGCACGCACCTCAATACCAAGCGCGTGCACCGCGTCGCGGATCGCCATCGCGCAGCGGATCGCACGCTGAGGACCGTCGAACATAGCCAGGAAGCCGTCGCCCGACGTGTTCACCTCTCGGCCCCGAAACCGGGCGAGTTGAGATCGGACCACGACGTCGTGTGCATCAAGCAGCGCATGCCAGTTGCGATCACCCATGTCGGCAGCCCGGCGCGTGGAATCCACGATGTCGGTGAACAGCACGGTCGCCAGCACACGGTCGTCGGCGACATCTGGCTGCTCCCCGGTGAGAAATTCGGCAATCTCCCGGAACGACTCACGCCAGGGTTCGACGTAGTGGTAGAGGTTGCGTCCCGGTAGCTCAACGTATTTCACTCCCGGGATGTGGTCTGCGACGTATTTGCGTTGCGCGGGAGTGATAAACGGGTCATCGGTGTGCTGGAGGATGAGAGTCGGCACCCGAACGGTCGGAAGCAGCGCCCGTATCTCCAATTCGGACACCACCGGCAACAGGTCGGCGACGGTCCGTGGACTCACCGAAAGGCGTTCGAACCGTGCCCACGTAGCCCGAATTTCCTCATTCCACGGCATATCCGGATTCATCGCATGTTCGAACTCGCCCGTCCCCCATAGGGCGACCATGTCCTCCCAGAACTTCTCCGGAGTGATGTCGGCGGCCCGCGGGTCTGCATAGACCTCAAGCCCGACCAGCGCCGTGGTGCGAGACGGATAGCTGGCCGCGAACAGCACCGCGGGCGCGAAGGCGGCGTTCGGCGCGACGAGGACGGCTTCGCGACTGCCCAGATCGTCTAACACCGCGGTGATGCTGTCGGTCCATTGCTCCAACGTCGGCAATGCCCCCTGAGAAGCGGGATCGGAGGCACCCGTGCCCGGCTGATCGAAAGAGATCAAGCGACCCAGTGATGTCATCGCCTCGACCCACCCCTGGATCGCGGGCAGATCGGGCAGAATCTCGCAACAGTTGAACCAGTTCGGCACGAACACGATGTCGCGCTCGCCCTCGGGCGATGCGCGGTAGGCGACCCGCAAGTCCCCGTTCAGCGCATACCGCGTCTCCGAGAACATTGCGGAAGTTTAAGCCGACGAACGTGTCGATTTCCGGGATCAGGCCGCTGGGCTGATCGCTACGCGCCGAGCGCAACCGCCATGATGCCCACCCGCACCCGCGCCCGCACCCGCGCCCGAAACCGGTCGAAGGCGCCGGCGAGCCACCGCCGTTCTAACGGGGTTCAACGCCAGATCACACGTTCTGCCTGGCTGACGCTGTCACCGTGAGAGGTGTCCACCAACGGGGGAGACAGGTCGTGACCGATGAAAAACGTCGGGCTTTGCGCGGCGATCGGCGTGCTCGTCGCCGCTGGATTAAATGTGGCCACACCGGCGGCCAGGGCTGATATCTCCCTCTACTGCAGACCGGGATGCTGGGGTGCGATCGCGGCGTCACCGTCGACCGGGGAGGAAGCGATCCGGCTCGGCTACACCACTCAGCAACAGGCGGAGGACGCGGCCGTCTTGTGGTGCGACGTGATCGGCAAGACGAACGACTGCCGGGTGCTCACATCGGGGCTGGGCTGCCTCTCGGTCGCAGAGAGCGGCGATGGCAAGACGCTGGCGGCGCGGCAGGCGTTCACCCAAGACGCCGCCGACGCTGCGGCCTTGGACGGCGCGGGGCCGGGGTCGACCATCGACCTGAACGGGTGCAGCGGGTGACACTCGTTCCGGGGAACCACCGCCCTTCTAGCTGCCCTGATGTGCCATGATGTCCAAGCTGTCAAGACTCAGGGAGCAGCAGTGGATCTCAATTTTTCGATGGTCACACGACCGGTCGAGCGGCTGATCGCAACAGCACAGAACGGGCTGGAGGTCTTGCGGCTGGGGGGCTTGGAAACCGGTACTGTGCCGTCGCCGTCCCAGACCGTCGAGAGCGTGCCGATGTACAAGCTGCGGCGGTACTTTCCGCCGGACAGCCGGCCCGGCCAGTCGCCGGTCGGGCCGCCGGTGCTGATGGTGCACCCGATGATGATGTCCGCGGACATGTGGGACGTGACGCGCGACGAAGGCGCGGTGGGAATCCTGCACGCCCACGGGCTTGATCCCTGGGTCATCGACTTCGGCGAACCCGACAAGGTCGAGGGTGGCATGCGTCGCACCCTGGCCGACCACATCGTCGCGCTCAGTCAGGCCATCGATACGGTCCGAGAGGTCACCGGCAGCGACATTCATCTGGTCGGCTACTCGCAGGGCGGCATGTGGTGTTACCAGGTCGCCGCCTACCGGCGTTCGAAGAGCCTGGCCAGCATCGTCACGTTCGGTTCGCCGGTGGACACCCTGGCCGCCCTGCCCATGGGCATCCCGGCAAACTTTGCCGCACCGGCCGCCAACTTCATGGCCGACCACGTCTTCAGTCGGCTGGCCATCCCGAGCTGGATGGCGCGCACCGGTTTCCAGATGCTCGACCCGCTCAAGACCGCCAAGGCGCGCGTCGACTTCGTGCGCCAGCTGCACGACCGGGAGGCGCTACTCCCGCGCGAACAGCAGCGCCGGTTCCTCGAGCGCGAAGGGTGGATCGCCTGGTCGGGTCCGGCAATCTCCGAACTGCTCAAGCAGTTCATCGCCCACAACCGGATGATGACCGGCGGATTCGCCGTCAACGGCCAGATGGTGACCCTCACCGACATCACCTGCCCGGTGCTGGCTTTCGTCGGCGAAGTCGACGACATCGGGCAGCCGGCCTCGGTGCGCGGCATCCGGCGGGCGGCACCGGACGCCGAAGTCTACGAATCCACCATCCGCACCGGGCATTTCGGTTTGGTAGTCGGATCCAAGGCGGCGCAACAGAGCTGGCCGACCGTCGCCGAATGGGTGAAATGGTTGTCCACCGGGGGCGACAAACCGGACAGCATCGACCTGATGGCCGATCAGCCCGCGGAGCACACCGACAGCGGCGTCGCGTTGAGTTCCCGGCTCGCGCACGGCCTCGGCGAAGCGTCCGAGGCGGCGCTGGGACTGGTGCGCGGCGCGGCCAACACCGTCGTCGCCGCCAACAAGTCGGTGCGCACCCTGGCCGTCGAGACGGCCCGGACCCTGCCGCGCCTGGTGCGCCTGGGCCAGATCAACGACCACACCCGGATCTCGCTGGGCCGCATCATCGATGAGCAGGCTCACGACGCGCCCCAGGGCGAATTCCTGTTGTTCGACGGCCGCGTGCACACCTACGACGCCGTGAACCGGCGCGTCAACAACGTCGTTCGCGGCCTGATCGACGTCGGGGTACGGCAGGGCGACCGGGTCGGCGTGCTGATGGAAACCCGCCCCAGCGCGCTCGTGGCGATCGCCGCGTTATCCCGGCTCGGCGCCATCGCGGTGGTGATGCGGCCCGACGCCGACCTGGCCGCCTCGGTGCGGCTCGGGGGAGTGACCGAACTGCTCACCGATCCCACCAACCTCGACGCGGTGCTGGGGTCCGACCGTCAGGGACTGCGGCAGGTGCTGGTGCTCGGCGGCGGGGAATCGCGGGATCTGCACCTACCCGAGGACTCCGACGTCATCGACATGGAACAGATCGACCCGGACGCCGTCGAGCTGCCCGGGTGGTATCGCCCCAACCCGGGACTGGCCCGGGACCTGGCGTTCATCGCGTTCAGCGCGGCCGGCGGGGAACTGGTGGCCCGGCAGATCACCAACTACCGCTGGGCGGTGTCGGCCTTCGGTACCGCCTCGACGGCCGCCCTGGACCGCCGCGACACCGTCTACTGCCTGACGCCGCTGCACCACGAGTCGGCGCTGCTGGTCAGCCTGGGTGGCGCCGTGGTCGGCGGGACCCGCATCGCCCTGTCGCGCGGCCTGGACCCGAGCCGATTCGTCCAGGAGGTGCGCCAGTACGGCGTCACCGTGGTGTCCTACACCTGGGCGATGCTCCGCGAAATCGTCGACGACCCCGCCTTCGTGCTGCAGGGCAACCATCCGGTGCGGCTGTTCATCGGCTCCGGCATGCCAACCGGGCTGTGGGGCCGCGTCCTCGAGGCGTTCGCTCCCGCCCACGTCGTCGAGTTCTTCGCGACCACCGACGGGCAGGCGGTGCTGGCCAACGTGTCCGGCGCCAAGCTCGGCAGCAAGGGTCGCCCGTTGCCGGGCGCCGGGCGAATCGAGCTGGGCGCCTACGACGCCGAGCACGACCTGATCCTGGAGAACGAGCGCGGCTTCGTGCAGATCGCCGAACCCAAGCAGCTGGGGGTCCTGCTCGCCGCGTCCAACGGCCCGATCGATCCCAGCGCCTCGGTCAAGCGCGGCGTCTTCGCCGCCGGCGACACCTGGATCTCGACCGAGTACCTGTTCTACCGCGACGACGACGGCGACTTCTGGCTGGCGGGCCGGCGTGGCTCGGTGGTGCACACCCCGCGTGGCCTGGTCTTCGCCGAGCCGGTCACCGACGCGCTGGGCTGCATCAACGGCGTCGACCTCGCCGTGACCTATAACGTGCCGGTGGGTGACCACGAGGTGGCGGCGTCGGCGGTGACGCTGTTGCCGGGCGCCTCCATCACCGCGGCCGACCTGACCGAGGCCTTCGCCAAGATTCCCATCGGCCTGGGCCCCGACATCGTGTGCGTGGTGCCGGAGATGAACCTGAGCGCGACGTTTCGTCCCACGGTCAGTGCCCTGCGGGCGGCGGGGATTCCGAAGGCCGGACGGCACGTCTGGTACTTCGATGCCGACACCAACCAGTACCGCCGCCTGACGAACGGAATCCGTTCCGAGCTGACTGGAGCGCAGTCATGATCGACGATGCATTGCTGAGCATCCTGGTATGCCCCGACGACCGCGGCCCGCTGATGCTGGTGGGCTCCGAACTGTTGTACAACCCGCGACTGCGGCGCGCCTACCGCATCGAGGACGGCATCCCGGTGCTGCTCATCGACGAGGCCCGCGACGTCGGCGACGACGAGCATGCCCGGCTCATGGCGCAAGGCCGTCCGGCAGATCCCCGGTGAGGTAGCGCTGCAGGTTCGGCGCGATGGCAGCGACGATCTGTTCGGGCGGTAGCGACGCGAACGGCTCCAGCTGCAGGATGTAGCGCGCCATCACCACGCCGACCAGTTGCGACGCCACGAGCTGGATGCGGATGGTTCCACTTCCCGGTGGATTGTCCACGCGCGGGCCGACTTCCACCGTGATCACGTCTTCGATGAAGGTCCGGAACAGGTTGATCTCTTCGCCGGCCAGGACGGACCGCAGCGCGGCGATGAACGCCGCTCCGATCTCGGAATCCCATAGCGGCAACAACATTGACGGGATCCGATGGCCGAGTTCGGCAACCGGTATCTCGCGCAACGGCCCGATGATGTCCATCGGGTCGATCGGTATGTGCACGGCCGCGGCGAACAGCTTCTCCTTGGTGCCGAAATAATGATGCACCAATGCCGAATCCACCCCCGCCGCCGCGGCCACCGCGCGGATCGAGGTGTTGCGAATCCCTCTGCTGGCGAACATTTCTCGCGCACAGGCCAGGATGCGGTCGCGGGTGTCGGAGACTCCGGCCGGCCTTCCCCGCCGACGGCCGGCGCTGGTGGCCGTCACCAGAACCCTCCGTCGCGACTCGCCACTGGGGCGTCTCCGTGGCTGCCCGCCACTAGGAACTTTCCGTGGCGACCCGCTGCGCCCGGCAGCGCCGCGCTTGCGATCGCCACTAGGGCGTCTCGGTGGCGACCCGCTGCGCCCGGCTGCGCCGCGCTTGCGATCGCCACTAGGGCGTCCGGCGCCGCAGCGTGGCCGCGGCCAGGCACAGCGCGGCCAGGGCGAAGCCCAGCACCACGATGATGTCGCGCACCGCGATGAACGTCAGTTCCCGGTGCGCACCCACCTGTTGCAAGGCCTCCAGCGCGTAGCTGGCCGGCAACACGTTGCTGATCCATTGCAGCCAGTGTGGCATCAGCGCCCGCGGCACGATGATGCCGGCCAGCAGCAGCTGCGGCACCATCACCAGTGGGATGAACTGCACGGCCTGAAACTCGGTGCGGGCGAACGCACTACACAACAGGCCCAAGCCCACGCCGAGCACGGCATTGACGATCGCGATGACGAACACCCATGCCGGGCTACCGGCGGTGTCGAAGCCCAGCAGCCAGAACGAGACGAGGCAGGCCAGAATCGCCTGCGCCGCAGCGGCGATGGAGAAGGCGGTGCCGTAGGCGATCAGCAGATCCAGGCGGCGCAGCGGCGTGGTCAGAATGCGCTCCAGCGTCCCGGAGGCCCGTTCGCGCTGCATGGTGATCGCCGTGATGATGAACATCACGAACAGCGGGAACAGGCCCAGCAGGATGAGGCAGGCGTTGTTGAACGGGGTCGGCCCGCCGGGACGGTGCGGCGCGTTCTGAAACATGAAGTACATCAGGCTGATCACCAGGACCGGCACCAACAGGATCATGGCGACGCTGCGGCGGTCGGCGACCAGCTGGCGCAGGATTCGTGCCGTGGTCGCGGTGTAGCCGCGCAGGCTCAGCCCGCCTCGGGCATGGTGCTGCGCTTGATGATGGACAGAAACGCGTCCTCCAGTGACGTGCATCCGGTGTCCTCTCTCAGTTGGGACGGGGTGGTGTGGGCGACCAGCCGGCCGTCGCGCATCAGCAGCAGGTCGCCGCAGTGGTCGGCTTCGTCCATCACATGGCTGGAAACCAGCAGCGTGGTACCGGTGCGGGCCAGCTCGGTGAACTGCTCCCAGAGGTCCGCGCGCAGCACCGGGTCCAGGCCCACGGTCGGTTCGTCGAGCACCAGCAGGTCGGGTTCGCAGACCAGCGCGCAGGCCAGCGACACGCGAGTGCGCTGCCCGCCGGAGAGGTTGCCGCACAAGGCGGTTCGGTGATCGGTCAGCCCGACCCGGTCGATGGCGGCGTCGGCGGCCTGGGCGTCGAACCCGTACAGCGCCGCGAAATAGCGGACGTTGTCCACCACCCGCAGATCGTGGTAGATGGTCGGGTCCTGCGGCAGGTAGCCGACGCGGTGGCGCAGGTCGGCGCTGCCGGCCTCTTTGCCGAGCACGGTGACGGTGCCCTTGGCGATGAGCTGGGTACCGACGATGCAGCGGATCAGCGTGGTCTTGCCGCAGCCGGACGGCCCGAGCAGACCGGTGATGCTGCCCTGCGCGATGCGCATCGAGAAGTCGTGCAGGGCTGGGCGTTTGCCGCGGATGACGCGCAGGTGATCGATGCGCACCGCCGGCTCCGCCGACCCGGAAATTAATTCATCACGGGATGAACTCATCATGCGATGAATAATCGTCGCGTCGCGTGGGGTTGTCAAGACCTCTCGAGCATCTGACGCGGCTCGACGACCAGAGTTGCTGGCGCGCCGACACCGGCGCACCGTGGAGTCGCCGCCAGATCAGGGCACGGCGCCGGGGGGTCTACGGCTTGAAGCGTTCGCCGACAGGCGGCCGGCGCTGCGGCAGGTGTCCGTGCACGCCTTCGGCGTAAGCGGTTTCGGCGTGCTGCGTGAGGTCGACACCGGTGGTCTCGTCTTCGGTGCTGACCCGGAAGCCCATCAGCCGGTCGATGACCTTGCCCAGCACGAACGTCATGGCGAACGCGTAGAGCGCCACGACGACGATCGCCAGCGCCTGCTTGCCCAGCTGGCCGAAGCCGCCCCCGTAGAACAGGCCCCGCGGGCCGGCGGTCATGACCGCCGTGGCGAACAAACCGATCAACGACACCCCGACCACGCCGCCGACGAAGTGCACGCCGACCACGTCGAGCGAATCGTCATAGTCGAAGCGCAATTTGGCGCCCACGGCGAACGCGCACACGATGCCCGCCGCCAGGCCGACGACCGTCGCGCCCAGCGTGTTGACCGTCCCGCAGGACGGGGTGATGGCCACCAGGCCGGCGACCACGCCCGATGCCGCACCGAACGTGGTGGGCCGGCCGTCGCGGATCTGTTCGACCGAGAGCCAACCGAGCATGCCCAGGCACCCGGCGACCAGGGTGTTGAGGAAAATGGCGGCGGCGGTGCCGTTGGCGGCCAAGGCGGAACCGGCGTTGAACCCGAACCAGCCGAACCACAGCAGCCCGAGACCGACGAACAGCAATGGCAGATTGTGCGGCCGCATCGCGTCCTTCTTGAAGCCGATGCGCGGCCCGAGCACCAGCACCAGCGCCAGCGCTGACGACCCCGAGACGATCTCGACGACCAGCCCGCCCGCGTAGTCGAGCACACCCAGCTTGGCCAGCCAGCCGCCGGGCCCCCAAACCCAATGCGCAACAACCGAATACACGGCGACGGTCCACACCGGGACGAAGACCACCCAGGCGGCGAACTTGGCCCGGTCGGCGATTCCGCCGCTGACCAGGGCGGCCGTGATGATCGCGAAGGTCAACTGGAACGTGGCGAACAGCAGTTCGGGCACCGTGCCGTGGGTGGTGTCGGGGGTGATGCCGAGCATCCCGAAATGCCGGAGATTGCCGGCGAGGCCGCTCACTCCATCCTCCGAGAACGCGATGGTGTAGCCGACCAGCAGCCAGGCCACCGTCACCAGCGGTATGGAGATGAAGCTCATCATGATCATGTTGAGCACACCGGTGGTGCGGACCATGCCGCCGTAGAAGATCGCCAGCCCGGGGGTCATCAGCAAGACCAGTGCGGTGCTGGCCAGCAGCCACGCGGTGGCGGCGGGATCGATCGCATGCATGAGGTGGGCTCCTTCTCGCGGCCCGGGGGTCACGGGACACCGGGATACTGCCACGTTCGGCCTGCCGGTAGGTTCGTTGGGTTCAGAAAAGAGGATTCAGGATCTGATGTGGCCGAGGCCCGACGACGATTTCGCGAAGACACGGCTGCGGCCCGGCTGTTGATCGACCCCGTCGAGGCCGCGCGCCGGTTGTTGGGCGCCACCCTCACCGCGCGGGGTGTGAGCGGGATAGTCGTCGAGGTCGAGGCCTACGGGGGCGTCCCCGACGGTCCATGGCCCGACGCCGCAGCGCACTCGTACAAGGGTCTGCGTGCCCGCAACTTCGTGATGTTCGGGCCCCCCGGGCGGCTGTACACCTACCGCAGCCACGGCATCCACGTGTGCGCCAACGTCTCCTGCGGACCCGACGGCACCGCGGCCGCGGTGCTGCTGCGCGCCGCGGCCATCGAGGACGGCGTCGACGTCGCCCGCGCCCGCCGCGGCGAGTTGGTACACACCGCCGCTCTGGCGCGCGGTCCGGGCAACCTGTGCGCCGCCATGGGAATCACCATGGAAGACAACGGGATTGACCTCTTCGCGGGTGACGGTCCGGTGACCCTCGAACTGCACGAGCCGCTCACCGCGACGGCCGGCCCGCGGGTCGGCGTCAGCCAGGCCGCCGATCGGCCGTGGCGGTTGTGGCTGCCCGGTCGCCCGGAGGTCTCGGCATATCGCCGCAGCCCCCGCGCGGCGGCGCCGGGCGCCAGCGACTAGCCGAACCGTCTCGGGTGAAAGGATCCTGGATCATGGGCGACATGATCATCGACGAGCTGGGCTGGCGCGGACTGATCGCGCAGTCCACCGACCTCGATGCGCTGACCGCCGAAGCGCAGCGTGGGCCGATGACGGTGTACGCCGGCTTCGACCCCACCGCGCCCAGCCTGCACGCGGGACACCTGGTGCCGCTGTTGGCGTTGCGCCGGTTCCAGCGCGCCGGCCATCGCCCGATCGTGCTCGCCGGCGGGGCCACCGGCATGATCGGCGATCCGCGTGACATCGGCGAGCGCACCCTCAACGAGGCGGACACCGTCGCCGAGTGGACCGAGCGGATCGGCGGTCAGCTGGAACGCTTCGTCGACTTCGACGATTCACCCACCGGGGCCGTCGTCGTCAACAACCTGGACTGGACCAGCCCCATGTCGGCGATCGAGTTCCTGCGCGACGTCGGCAAGCACTTCTCGGTCAACGTCATGCTGGACCGCGACACCGTCCGGCGGCGTCTCGAGGGCGACGGCATCTCCTACACCGAGTTCAGCTACATGCTGCTGCAGGCCAACGACTACGTCGAGTTGCACCGGCGCTACGGGTGCAGCCTGCAGATCGGCGGCTCGGACCAGTGGGGCAACATCATCGCCGGAGTCCGGTTGGTGCGCCAGCAGCTCGGCGCCTCGGTGCACGCGCTGACGGTGCCGCTGGTAACAGCCGCCGACGGCACCAAGTTCGGCAAGTCCACCGGGGGTGGCAGCCTGTGGCTGGATCCGGCGTTGACCACGCCGTACGCCTGGTACCAGTACTTCTTCAACACCGCCGACGCCGACGTGATCCGGTACCTGCGCTGGTTCACCTTCTTGCCCGCCGACGAGCTCGCCGAGCTGGAACAGGCGACGGTCGAGCGGCCCCAGCAGCGCGCCGCCCAGCGGCGGCTGGCGCGCGAACTGACCGTGCTGGTGCATGGCGAGGCGGCCACCGAAGCCGTCGAGCACGCCAGCCGGGCGCTGTTCGGGCAGGGCGAACTGGACCGCCTGGACGAGGCCACGCTGGCGGCGGCGCTGCGCGAGACCTCGGTCGCCGAGCTCAAACCCGGTGGCCCCGACGGGATCGTCGACCTGCTGGTGGCCAGCGGCCTGTCCGAGAGCAAGAAGGCCGCGCGGCGCACCATCGGCGAAGGCGGCGTCTCGGTCAACAACGTCCGCATCGACAGCGAGGAATGGGCGCCGCAGCCGACCGACTTCCTGCACGGCAAGTGGCTGGTGCTGCGCCGCGGCAAACGCACCGTCGCCGGGGTCGAGAAGGTCTAGCCGGATCCGGTCCGCAACCGCGGGTGTGAAACGCGCGTGTGCGCAGATCTTTATCTCACCGTGTCATTGACGTGACCCTCGGCGACCAAGGTTGTCACGGTGATTTTCGCGACGTGTGTGCGGTTGACCGTCCTGCGGATCCTGGGGGTGATCATCGGCCTGGTGGCGCTGGCGGCGGCCCTGTCGGCGCCCATCCGCGCCGACATGCTGGGCAACGCCTTCCTGTCGGCGCTGACGAATGCCGGGATCAGCTACAGCCAACCGACCAGCACCATGGCGATGGGACAGTCGGTGTGCCCGATGCTGTTCGAGCCCGGCGGGTCCTTCGACGAGGTGACGTCCAAGATGGCCGAGGGCAACGGGCTGTCCTATGAGATGGCGGGCAGGTTCACCATCGTCGCGATCGCGACCTACTGTCCGGCGGTGATCGCGCCGCTGCTGGGCAACCGGCTGCAAAGCTAGCCCCCGGCCTGCCCGTATCCTCGGCTGCGTGGTCGACGACAGGCAAGGGCACCGTGGCGAACGGCGAGGGCGGCCGGCAGCCAATGGCTGGTCGGGTCCGGGCCGTGCGCGGCCGGCCCAGCCCCAGGGCGGCGGGCGCCGCGAGGCCCAGGCCGATCGCGCGCCGCAGGACGGACCGCCGATACCGGCCGGCGTGGAAGCCAGGCAACTGGCGCCCGAGATCCGCCGCGAACTGAGCACCCTGGACCGCGCCACCGCCGACGCGGTGGCGCGCCACCTGGTGGCCGCCGGCGAACTGCTCGACGAGGACCCCGAGGCCGCCCTGCGGCACGCCCGGGCGGCGCGCGCCCGGTCCAGCCGGATCGCCATCATCCGGGAAGCGGTCGGCATCGCCGCATACCACTGCGGTGACTGGTCGCAGGCGCTCGCGGAGTTACGCGCGGCCCGCAGGATGGGCAGCAAGTCCTCGCTGCTCGCCCTGATCGCCGATTGCGAACGCGGACTTGGCCGCCCGGAGCGGGCGATCGATCTCGCGCGCAGCCCGGAGGCGGCAGAGCTCAGCGGTGACGACGCCGACGAGTTGCGCATCGTCGCGGCCGGGGCACGCGCGGACCTGGGCCAGCTGGAACAGGCGCTGACCGTGTTGTCCACCCCGCAACTGGATCCCGCCCGCACCGGCTCGACGGCGGCGCGGTTGTTCTACGCCTACGCGGACACACTGTTGGCGCTGGGCCGCGGGGACGAGGCGCTGCAGTGGTTCCTGCACTCCGCGGCCGCCGACGTCGACGGCGTCACCGACGCCGAAGACCGGGTCAGTGAACTCGGCTGATGTCGGAGCCGAATCACGCCAAAACCCTTGCGCGGCAATATGATTGCCTGCTCATCGATCTGGACGGCACGATGTTTCGCGGCCGCCGGCCCACCGAGGGTGCGGTAGAGGCGCTGGCGCAGGTGCGCAGCCGCGCGTACTTCGTCACCAATAACGCCTCGCGCAGCGCCGACGAGGTCGCCGCGCACCTGACCGATTTGGGCTTCACCGCCGTCGCCGACGACGTCGCCACCAGCGCGCAAAGCGCGGCGCGGCTGCTGGCCGACCAGCTGCCGCCGGACTCACCGGTGCTGATCGTGGGGACCGAGGCGCTGGCCAACGAGATCACCGCCGTCGGACTGCGGGCGGTGCGCAGCTACGACGACGACCCGGCCGCCGTCGTGCAGGGTCTGTCCCAGACCATCGGGTGGCCGGAGCTGGCCGAGGCGGCGCTGGCCATCCGGGCCGGAGCGCTGTGGGTGGCCTCCAACGTCGACGTGACTCTGCCCACGGAGCGCGGCCTGCTGCCCGGCAACGGATCCTTCGTGGCCGCGCTGCGGGCGGCCACCGACGGCGAACCCCAGGTCGCGGGCAAGCCGGCGCCCGCACTGCTGCGAGATGCCGTGGCCCGCGGCGACTTTCACGCCCCCCTGGTGATCGGGGACCGGCTCGACACCGACATCGAGGGCGCCAACGCCGCCGAGCTGCCCAGCCTGATGGTGCTCACCGGGGTCAACTCCGCACGGGACGCGGTGTACGCCAAGCCCGCCCAGCGCCCCACCTACATCGGCCACGACCTGCGCTCGCTGCACGTCGACGGCGAGCGGCTCGCGGTCAGGCCGCAGCCGGGCTGGCGGGTCGACGTCGCGGACTCGACGGTCACCGTCAGCGCCGACGGATCGGACGACGGGGACGGCCTGTCGATCGTTCGCGCGGTCGCCGCCGCGGTCTACGCGCGTTCCGACTCCGGCGACGTGCGCATCGAAGCCGCCGACGACCGGGCGCGCGCCGCGCTGCGACGCTGGTCTTTGGTGCACACCGACTGACGGGTGACTAGCGTAGTAACGCGATGACTATCGATCCCGATCAGATTCGCGCGGAAATCGACGCCCTGCTGGCCCGGCTGCCCCAGCCCGGGAATGACGAAGACCCCGAGAAGGTGCCGTCGCTCGACGAACTCGAAGAGATAGCACGCCGCCTGTCCGAGGCGCACGACGTGCTGCTGGCGGCGCTGGAGTCGGCGGAGAAGGGCTGAGTGCGCGGATGTCTCGACGCGCCCGCGTTGACGCCGAGCTGGTCCGGCGCGGCCTGGCCCGATCCCGTCAGCAGGCCGCGGAGTTGATCGGCGCGGGGAAGGTGAGCATCGACGGGATGCCGGCGCGCAAGCCGGGCACCGCCGTCGCCGTCACCGCGGCCCTGACCGTCGCCGAGGACGGCGAGCGCGGCTGGGTGTCGCGCGGCGCGCACAAGCTGATCGGGGCGCTGGACGCCTTCCAGATCTCGGTCGGGGGCCGGCGCTGCCTGGATGCCGGCGCGTCCACGGGCGGCTTCACCGAGGTGCTGTTGGATCGCGGTGCCGCCGAAGTGGTCGCCGTCGACGTGGGATACGGCCAGCTGGCGTGGTCGCTGCGCAGCGACTCGCGGGTGGTGGTCGTCGAGCGGACCAATGTCCGCGACCTGACGCCCGACGCGATCGGCGGACGCGCCGACCTGGTGGTGGCCGACCTGTCGTTCATCTCGCTGTCCACGGTGTTACCGGCGCTGGCTGGATGTGCCGCACCCGACGCGGATATCGTTCCCATGGTGAAGCCGCAGTTTGAGGTGGGCAAGGGCTTGGTCGGTGCCGGGGGAGTGGTGCAGGACCCCGGCCTGCGCGCCGGCGCCGTGCTGGCGGTAGCGGGTCGCGCGGCCGAGTTGGGCTGGCACACCGTCGACGTCACCGCCAGCCCGCTGCCGGGGCCGTCGGGCAACGTCGAGTACTTTCTGCGGCTGCGCGCCCAGACCGACCGTTCGCTGGCCGGCGACCAGCTGGTAACGGCGGTGCGCCGCGCGGTGGAAAGCGGGCCACAGTGAACGGACACGCTCCCCGCACCGTTTTGATGGTGGTTCACACCGGCCGTGAGGAGGCCACCGAGACCGCGGGACGCGTGCAAAAAGTGCTGGGCGACAACGGAATCGGGCTGCGTGTGCTGTCCGCCGAGGCGGTCGACAAGGGACCGCTGCGCCTAGGCCCCGACGACATGCGCGCGCTGGGCATCGAAATCGAGGTGGTCAACGCCGACCCGCAGGCTGCGGAGGGTTGCGAACTGGTGCTGGCGCTGGGCGGCGACGGCACCTTCCTGCGGGCCGCCGAACTGGCCCGCAACGCCAACATTCCGGTGCTGGGCGTCAACCTGGGCCGCATCGGCTTTCTGGCCGAGGCCGAGGCCGAGGCTATCGACCATGTCTTGGATCATGTTGTCGCACAAGATTATCGGGTGGAGAACCGGTTGACCCTCGACGTGATGGTGCGGCATGGCGGCGACGTCTCCGTACACGGCTGGGCACTGAACGAGGTGAGCCTGGAAAAGGGTCCCCGGCTGGGCGTGCTGGGGGTGGTGCTCGAAATCGACGGGCGCCCGGTGTCGGCATTCGGCTGCGACGGGGTGCTGGTGTCGACGCCAACTGGATCCACCGCCTACGCGTTCTCTGCCGGCGGACCGGTGTTGTGGCCGGACCTGGAGGCAATCCTGGTGGTGCCCAACAACGCTCACGCGCTGTTCAGCCGCCCGATGGTCACCAGCCCGGACGCCACCATCGCGATCGAGATCGAGGCCGACGGCCATGACGCCCTGGTGTTCTGCGACGGTCGCCGCGAGATGTTGGTCCCGGCGGGCAGCCGGCTGGAGGTAAAGCGTTGCGACACACCGGTGAAATGGGCTCGGCTGGACAGCGCCCCGTTCACCGACCGGCTGGTGCGCAAATTCCGGTTGCCGGTAACCGGGTGGCGCGGGAACTGAGGGCCCGGCACAGGTGCTGACTGAATGCTGACCGAAATCCGCATCGAGTCACTCGGTGCCATCAGCGCCGCGGTCGGGGAGTTCGGCCGCGGCCTGACCGTGCTGACCGGCGAGACCGGTACCGGCAAGACCATGGTGGTGACCGGGTTGCACCTGCTTGGCGGTGCCCGCGCGGATGCAACCCGGGTGCGGTCCGGCGCCGACCGCGCGATCGTCGAGGGCCGTTTCACCACAACCGATCTCGACGAGGCCGTGATCGCGAAGCTGGACCAGATGCTGGACGCCTCGGGCGCCGAACGCGACGAGGACGGCAGCGTGATCGCGCTGCGCTCGGTCAGCCGTGACGGGCCGTCGCGCGCCTATCTCGGCGGCCGCAGCGTGCCGGCCAAGTCACTGGGCGACTTCACCGCCGGTCTGCTGACCCTGCACGGGCAGAACGACCAGCTGCGTCTCATGCGCCCCGAGGAGCAATGCGGCGCGCTGGACCGTTTCGCAAAGGCCGGCCCCGCCCTGGAGCGCTACTGCAAACTGCGCGACGCCTGGCTGTCGGCGCGTCGCGACCTGCTGGACCGCCGCAACCGGATGCGCGAACTCGCGCTGGAGGCCGACCGGCTCAACTTCGCCCTCAACGAGATCGACGCCGTAGACCCGCAACCCGGCGAGGACGACGCCCTGGTCGCCGAGATCCTGCGCCTCTCCGAACTGGACACGCTGCGCGAAGCCGCGGCCGCGGCGCGCGCGGCCCTGTCCTCGGATGAGGCGGACGGGACCGGATTCAGCGCCACCGAAAGCCTGGGAAAGGCAAGGGCCGCACTGGAATCAACCGACGACGCCACATTGCAGGCATTGGCAGGGCAGCTAGGCGAGGTGCTGACCGTGGTCGTCGACGCGGCCGGTGAGTTGGGCGGCTTCCTCGAGGAGCTGCCGGTCGACGCCAGCGCGCTGGAAGCCAAACTGGCCCGGCAGGCCGAGCTGCGCACGCTGACCCGCAAGTACGCCGCGGACATCGACGGTGTGCTCGCGTGGGCCCGGGAGTCGCGCGAGCGGCTGGCCCAACTCGACGTGTCCGAGGAAGGGCTGGCCGCGCTGGCGGCCAGGGTCGACGAGCTGGCGCGTGAACTGGCCCAGGCCGCAGTCGATCTCAGCACCATCCGGCGCAAGGCCGCCAAGCGGCTGGCCAAGGAGGTCACCGCCGAGCTGTCCGGGCTGGCGATGGCCGACGCCCAATTCAGCATCGACGTCACCCTCGACGCCGCGCCGAGCGCCGACGACGCCGCCGCGCTGATGATGCCCTCGGGCGAGTTGGCCCGGGCCGGCGCCGACGGCGTCGATCAGGTGGAGTTCGGCTTCGCCGCGCATCGCGGCATGGACCAGCTGCCGCTGGCCAAGAGCGCCTCCGGTGGCGAGCTGTCCCGGGTGATGCTGGCGCTGGAAGTGGTGCTGGCGGCATCCGCGACGGGCACCACCATGGTGTTCGACGAGGTCGACGCGGGGGTGGGTGGCCGGGCGGCGGTGCAGATCGGGCGGCGGCTGGCGCGGTTGGCGCGCACACACCAGGTCATCGTGGTCACCCACCTGCCGCAGGTCGCGGCCTACGCCGACGTGCACCTGGTGGTGCATGGCGCCGGGCCCAAGGGGACCAGCGTGGTGCGGAGGGTCGCCGACGACGAGCGGGTGGCCGAGCTGGCGCGGATGCTGGCCGGGCTGGGTGAATCCGACAGTGGCCGCGCGCACGCGCGTGAGCTGCTGGATGCGGCGCAGAAGGATGAGATCTGACCGTCGGCAACACTTAATACAGCTGTGACTGATGAGACTCTAGATAACTTCTGAGGCTGATGTTACGGCGCGCCTCCCGTCCTCGCCGTGGCTTCGCGGACAGAATCGCCCCCATGAAGATGTCAGGCCTGCTCTCCCGTAACCCCGCCCGGCCGGGCCTCGTCGGCACCGCCCGCGTTGACCGGAACATCGACCGCCTGCTGCGCCGGGTCTGCCCCGGCGACATCGTGGTGCTCGACGTCCTGGATCTGGACCGCATCACGGCGGACGCGCTGGTGGAGGCCGACATCGCCGCGGTGGTCAACGCCTCCCCGTCGGTGTCGGGCCGCTACCCGAACATGGGCCCGGAGGTGCTGGTCAACAACGGGGTGACCCTGATCGACGAGGCCGGACCCGACATCTTCAAAAAGGTCAAGGACGGCGCCAAGATCCGCCTGCACGAGGGTGGGGTGTACGCCGGTGACCGCAGGCTGGTCCGCGGGACCGAGCGCACCGACCACGACATCGCCGACCTGATGCGCGAGGCCAAGAGCGGGCTGTCGGCGCATCTGGAGGCGTTCGCGGGCAACACGATCGAGTTCATTAAGAGCGAGAGCCCGCTGCTGATCGACGGCATCGGCATCCCCGACGTCGACGTCGACCTGCGCCGCCGGCACGTGGTGATCGTGGCCGACGAGCCCGACGCCGCCGAGGATCTACGCTCGCTCAAGCCGTTCATCAAGGAGTACCAGCCGGCGCTGATCGGTGTCGGCAGCGGCGCGGACGTGTTGCGCAAAGCGGGCTACCGCCCCCAAATCATCGTCGGTGACCCCGACCAGATCAGTACCGACGCGCTCAAGTGCGGTGCTCAGGTGGTGTTGCCCGCCGACGCCGACGGGCACGCGCCCGGGCTGGAACGGATCCAGGACCTCGGCGTCGGGGCGATGACGTTCCCGGCCGCGGGCTCCGCGATCGATCTGGCCCTGCTGCTCGCCGATCACCACGGCGCCGCGCTGCTGGTGACGGCCGGCCACACCGCCAACATCGAGACGTTCTTCGACCGCACCCGCGCGCACAGCAACCCGTCCACCTTTCTGACCCGGCTGCGGGTGGGGGAAAAGGTGGTGGACGCCAAGGCCGTGGCCACCCTGTACCGCAACCACATCTCCGCGGGAGCCATCGCACTGCTGGCGATGACCATGCTGATCGCCGTCATCGTCGCGCTGTGGGTGTCGCGCACCGACGCCGCGGTGCTGCATTGGGTCACCGACTACTGGAACCACTTCTGCCTGACGGTGCAGAAGTGGGTCACCTAGTTATCGCCGGGACGGTGCGTTAAATGATCTCGTTGCGTCAACATGCCTTGTCGCTGGCCGCTGTCTTCTTGGCGCTGGCCGTGGGAGTCGTGCTGGGCTCCGGCTTCTTGTCGGACACCTTGTTGTCCAGCCTGCGTGACGAGAAGCGCGACCTGAACACCCAGATCAGTGGGCTCAACGACCAGAAGAATGTGCTGAACGAAAAGCTCAGCGCGGCAAACAATTTCGACACCCAACTGGTCGGACGGATAGTGCACGACGCGCTGAGCGGTAAGTCGGTGGTGGTGTTCCGCACCCCGGACGCCAAGGACGATGACGTGGCCGCGGTGTCGAAGTTCATCGGCCAGGCCGGTGGGGCGGTCACCGGGACGGTGTCGCTGACGCAGGAGTTCGTCGAGGCCAACTCGGCGGAGAAGCTGCAGACGGTGGTCAACTCGTCGGTGCTGCCCGCGGGCCAGCAGCTGAGCACCAAGCTCGTCGACCAGGGTTCGCAGGCGGGCGACCTGATGGGCATCGCCCTGCTCGTTAACCCCAGCCCGGCGGTGCCGGCGGTGGATGACGTCCAGCGCAACACCGTGCTGGCCGCGCTGCGCGACACCGGCTTCATCACCTATCAGGCAATCGATCACATGGGCGCGGCCAACGCCGCCCTGGTCGTCACGGGCGGCTCGCTGCCCCAGGACGCCGGCAACAAGGGCGTCAGCGTCGCCCGGTTCGCGGCCGCGCTGGCTCCGCACGGTTCGGGCACCCTGCTCGCCGGGCGGGACGGTTCGGCGACCGGTGCTGCCGCGGTGGCCGTGACCCGCGCCGACGCCGCGATGAACTCGGCGATCAGCACGGTCGATGACGTCGATGTCGCACCGGGCCGCATCACCGCGGTGCTGGGCCTGCACGACCTGCTGGGCGGTGGTCACGCCGGGCAGTACGGCACCGGGCACGGGGCGACGTCCATCACGGTGCCTCAATAGCCTCAACAAAGGTGGCGTAGCGGGCGTGTTAGCCGCGGCACAGCGCGGTGGATGTTAGGGTGGGTTTCCGTGGGTCGGCAGGCCCATCTAGTTATTCGCTAGAACAATTTTGACGCCCTGCCCGTCTTCACGGAGGTCGCCTGTGCGAAAGCACCCGCAATCCGCCACCAAGCACCTCTTCGTCAGCGGGGGCGTCGCTTCCTCGTTGGGCAAGGGGTTGACCGCCAGCAGCCTTGGTCAGCTACTGACGGCCCGCGGGTTGTACGTGACGATGCAAAAGCTCGATCCGTACCTCAACGTCGATCCGGGCACCATGAACCCGTTCCAGCACGGCGAGGTCTTCGTCACCGAGGACGGCGCCGAAACCGACCTCGACGTCGGCCATTACGAACGGTTCCTGGACCGCGATCTGTCCGGTTCGGCCAATGTCACTACGGGGCAGGTGTATTCGACCGTCATCGCCAAGGAGCGGCGGGGCGAATACCTCGGCGACACCGTCCAGGTGATTCCGCACATCACCGACGAGATCAAAGGGCGCATCATGTCGATGGCCCAGCCCGACGCCCAGGGCAACCGGCCCGACGTGGTCATCACCGAGATCGGCGGCACCGTCGGCGACATCGAGTCGCAGCCCTTCCTGGAGGCGGCGCGTCAGGTGCGCCACGATCTGGGCCGCGAAAACGTCTTCTTCCTGCACGTCTCGCTGGTGCCCTACCTGGCCCCCTCGGGCGAACTCAAGACCAAACCCACCCAGCACTCGGTGGCGGCGCTGCGCAGCATCGGTATCACCCCCGACGCGCTGATCCTGCGCTGCGACCGCGACGTCCCCGAAGCGCTGAAGAACAAGATCGCGCTGATGTGTGACGTCGACATCGACGGCGTCATCTCCACCCCGGACGCGCCGTCGATCTATGACATCCCGAAGGTGTTGCACCGCGAGGAACTCGACGCCTACGTGGTGCGCCGGCTCAACCTGCCGTTCCGCGACGTCGACTGGACCGAATGGGACGACCTGCTGCGCCGGGTGCACGAGCCGCACGAGATCGTGCGAATCGCGTTGGTGGGCAAGTACGTTGAGCTTTCCGACGCCTATCTGTCGGTCACCGAGGCGCTGCGGGCCGGCGGGTTCAAGCACCACGCCAAGGTGGAGCTGGTCTGGGTGCCCTCCGACGACTGCGAGAGCGGAGCCGGTGCCGCGGCGGCGCTGGGCGACGTGCACGGCGTGCTGATCCCCGGCGGGTTCGGCATCCGCGGCATCGAGGGCAAGATCGGCGCCATTCGCCACGCCCGCACCCGGGGGTTGCCGGTGCTCGGTCTGTGCCTGGGCCTGCAATGCATCGTGATCGAGGCGGCCCGCGCCGCCGGCCTGGCCGAGGCCAATTCGGCGGAGTTCGACCCGGACACACTCGACCCCGTCATCTCCACGATGGCCGACCAGGTGGATATCGTCGCCGGCGCGGCCGACCTGGGCGGCACCATGCGGCTGGGCGCCTACCCCGCCGTGCTTGAACCGGAATCGATTGTGGCCCAAGCCTATGGCGCCACCGAGGTGTCCGAGCGTCACCGGCATCGCTACGAGGTCAACAACGCCTACCGCGACAAGATCGCAGAGAGCGGCTTGCGGTTCTCCGGGACGTCCCCGGACGGCCACCTGGTGGAGTTTGTCGAGTATCCACCGGACGTGCACCCGTTCATCGTCGGAACTCAGGCTCACCCGGAGCTGAAGAGCCGGCCCACCCGGCCGCACCCGCTGTTCGTCGCATTCGTCGGCGCGGCCATCGACTACAAGGCGGGCGAGCTGCTGCCCGTCGAGATACCCGAGCACTCGTCGAACGGCAATCAGGTCAAAGAGCGGTCGCTACCTGAACCCGCAGCCCGTGGCTGAGCACGTCTTCGAGACTACGTCGTCCGAGACCTTATACACCGGAAAGATTTTCGCGCTGCGGCGCGACCAGGTTCAGATGCCGGGCGGCAACGAAGTCACCAGGGAGGTCGTCGAGCACTTCGGCGCCGTCGCCGTGGTGGCGATGGACGACGACGACAACATCCTCATGGTCTATCAGTATCGGCACCCGCTCGGTCGCCGGCTGTGGGAGCTGCCCGCCGGGCTGCTCGACGTCCACGGCGAGGCGCCGCATCTGACCGCGGCCAGGGAGCTGCGGGAAGAGGCCGGCCTGCAAGCCGATGACTGGCGGGTGCTGGTAGACCTGGATTCCACGCCCGGCTTCAGCGACGAATCGGTGCGCGTCTATCTGGCAACCGAATTGAGCCAAGTGGATCGGCCCGAGGCGCATGACGAAGAAGCCGACATGAAGCTGCAGTGGTTTTCCCTGGAGGATGCCGCGCAGCGGGCACTCGGCGGTGAGATCGTCAATGCCATTGCCGTCGCTGGGATTATGGCCGCACACGTGGTCACCAGAGAGTTCATGCACACGCGCCCGGTGGGCAGTCCGTGGAAAGACAAGCCGACCGCATTCGCGGCCCGGAAGGCCTCGCGGTGAAAGCTGCCCTGGAGTCACAGCTACAGGGCTACCTCGACCACCTGACAATCGAGCGCGGCGTGGCCGCCAACACGCTGAGCTCGTACCGCCGGGACCTGCGCCGGTACACGAAACACTTGTCGGACCGCGGAATTCACGATTTGGCCAAGGTGGCCGAGAACGACGTCAGCGAGTTTCTGGTGGCGCTGCGCCGCGGGGACCCCGACACCGGGGCCGCCGCGCTGTCGGCGGTGTCGGCGGCGCGGGCGCTGATCGCGGTGCGTGGCCTGCATCGGTTCGCCGCCGCCGAAGGCCTGGCCGAACTCGACGTGGCGCGCGCTGTCCGGCCGCCGACGCCGGGCCGCCGGCTGCCCAAAAGCCTGACCATCGACCAGGTCCTGGCGCTGCTGGAGGGCGCGGGCGGCGAGAGCCCGGCCGACGGCCCGTTGACCCTGCGCAACCGGGCGCTGCTGGAACTGCTGTACTCCACCGGCGCGCGGATCTCCGAGGCCGTCGGCCTGGACGTCGACGACGTCGACACGCACGCCCGGTCGGTGTTGTTGCGTGGCAAGGGCGGCAAGCAGCGGCTGGTGCCGATCGGCCGTCCGGCCGTCGCCGCGCTGGATTCCTATCTGGTGCGAGGCCGCTCGGAGCTGGCCCGGCGCGGGCGCGGAACGCCGGGCATCTTCCTCAATGTGCGCGGCGGCCGGTTGTCGCGGCAGAGCGCGTGGCAGGTCCTGCAGGACGCGGCCGAGCGCGCCGGGATCACCTCGGGAGTGTCGCCGCACATGCTGCGGCATTCCTTCGCCACCCACCTGCTGGAGGGCGGCGCCGACGTGCGCGTCGTGCAGGAGCTGCTGGGTCACGCCTCGGTGACGACGACGCAGATCTACACCATGGTCACCGTGCACGCGCTGCGCGAGGTGTGGGCCGAAGCCCACCCCCGGGCGCAGTAGCTTTATCAGCCCCGGTATTCCGACTCCAGCACCAGATCCGGTACCAGTGTTTGGTATTCCAGGTGCGTCTTGTGCTCGACGGTGTTCCACAGCTCGCCCTGGTGCCGGCGCATGTACTCGCGGTACTTCGGTGCGCCCGGCACCCGGACGTTGTCGGCGACCACGATCGAGCCCGTATGCAGCCAGCCGCGCTCCAGGATGCTCGCCAGGTCGTTCAGGTAGGCGTCCTTATCGTGGTCGAGAAACACGAAATCGAGTGTGCCGTCGCGAAATCCATGCTCGTTGGCCAGCGCGTCGAGGGTGCGGCCGCCATCGCCGATGGTGCCGACCACGCAGGTGACCCGGTCGGCGACACCGGCGTGCGCCCAGATCCGCCGGGCGTTGGCGGCGTTGGCCTCGGCGAGTTCGACGGAGTACACCCTCGCGTTCGGGGCGGCCCTGGCGATCCGCAGCGCGCCGTATCCGACGTAGGTGCCCAGCTCGAGGGCCAGCGCCGGCTCGGCGCGGCGCACCGCGGCGTCGAGCAGCAGTCCCTTCTCGTCGCCGACGTTGATCAGCATCGACTTGTCGTAGGCGAATTTGTCGATGGCGGCCAGCACGTCGTCGATGTCGCCGGCCTGCGCGTTGTGCAGGACGTATTCGACAGCGGCGGCTTCGCGTCCATCACCCATCTGGCCCGTGATGGTGATGTTGCGATTCCCGGTAGCCATCCGCCAGACCGACCAACGCAGCAGAGGTATCCGTCGCTTGAGATTCATAGCCGCCACGATAGGCGGGTGGCGATTTCGGTCGGACCCGCCGCGGGGCGGCGGCGGGTGATTGCCGGAGGCGATTGCGTCGGTGCAAGCGCGTTTTCGGAGCCGGATCCGCCCCGGAAATTGGTGCTGCTGTGACTGAAGTGAATAGGCTGTCGGAATGTGCGTTTCACCACCGAGGTTTGTCCATATTGGCTGGTTAATTGCCTGCGGGTCGCCCGGTTTCGTGCGCCGAACCCGTTAGACTTTCCGTCGATGTTCACCTCCCGAACACCCCCGCCATGACCGAGCAGCCGGACAACGGCGTCGAGCTCGGTCTGACCGGGCGGCCGCCGCGGGCGATCCCGGAGCCACAGCCGCGCACCTCGCACGGCCCGGCCAAAGTCGTCGCCATGTGCAACCAGAAGGGCGGCGTCGGCAAGACCACGTCCACGATCAACCTGGGTGCGGCGCTCGCTGAATACGGCCGCCGGGTGCTGCTGGTGGACATGGACCCGCAGGGCGCGCTGTCCGCGGGCCTGGGCGTCCCGCACTACGAGCTGGACAAGACCATCCACAACGTGCTGGTCGAGCCGCGGGTGTCGATCGACGACGTGCTGCTGCAGACCCGGGTCAAGCACATGGATCTGGTGCCCAGCAACATCGACCTGTCGGCCGCCGAGATTCAGCTGGTCAACGAGGTGGGCCGGGAACAGACGCTGGGCCGCGCCCTGCACCCGGTGCTGGACCGCTACGACTACGTGCTGATCGACTGCCAGCCTTCGCTGGGGCTGCTCACCGTCAACGGCCTGGCTTGCGCCGACGGCGTGGTGATCCCCACCGAGTGCGAGTACTTCTCGCTGCGCGGGCTGGCGTTGCTGACCGACACCGTCGACAAGGTGCGCGACCGGCTCAACCCGAAGCTCGAGATCAGCGGGATCCTGCTCACCCGGTACGACCCCCGCACGGTCAACTCGCGCGAGGTGATGGCCCGTGTGGTGGGGCGCTTCGGTGACCTGGTGTTCGACACCGTGATCACCCGGACCGTCCGGTTTCCGGAGACCAGCGTCGCCGGCGAACCCATCACCACCTGGGCCCCGAGATCGACCGGGGCCATCGCCTATCGCGCGCTGGCCCGCGAGTTCATCGACCGATTCGGCGCGTGAACCCGACCGAAACCGGTGAGGCGACACAGCAGAACGGCTTCCAGGTTCGCCTGACCAATTTCGAGGGTCCGTTCGACCTGCTGCTGCAGCTGATCTTCGCCCATCGCCTCGACGTGACCGAGGTGGCGCTGCACCAGGTCACCGACGACTTCATCGCCTATACCCGCGAAATCGGTCCGCAGCTGGAGCTGGAGGAGACCACGGCGTTCCTGGTGGTCGCCGCGACCCTGCTGGATTTGAAGGCGGCGCGGCTGCTGCCCGCCGGACGGGTCGACGACGACGAAGATCTGGCGCTGCTGGAGGTGCGCGACCTGCTGTTCGCCCGGCTGCTGCAGTACCGCGCGTTCAAGCACGTCGCCGAGATGTTCGCCGAACTCGAGGCCACGGCGTTGCGCAGTTATCCGCGCTCGGTGTCGCTGGAGGAGCGGTTCACCGAACTGCTGCCCGAGGTGATGATCGGCGTGGACGCCGAACGCTTCGCCCAGATCGCCGCGATCGCGTTCAGCCCGCGACCCGTCCCGACGGTGTCCGTCGGGCACCTGCACCAGGTCCAGGTCTCGGTTCCCGAGCAGGCCAAGAAGCTGCTGGCCATTCTGGAAGCGCGGGGCAGCGGCGCGTGGGCCACCTTCTCCGAGCTGGTCGCCGATTGCGAGGCATCGATGGAGGTGGTCGGGCGGTTCCTGGCGCTGCTCGAACTGTATCGGTCCCGGGCGGTAGCATTCGACCAGTCAGAGCCGCTTGGCGTGCTCCAAATCTCATGGACCGGGGAACGTCCGGCCAGTGAAGCCTTGGTAGAAGTGCGGGACGAATAGGTTGAGTGAAGAACTGCCCGAGATCGACCTGGATTCAGGCATTCCGGACATCGCCGAGGTCGCGCCCATGGAGTCCGAGGAACTCGGCTCGGTGCTGGAGGCGCTGCTGCTGGTGGTGGACACCCCGGTCACCGCGGAGGCGCTGGCGTCGGCCACCCAGCAGCCGGTGTACCGGATCGCCACCAAATTGCAGGAGATATCCGAGCAACTGACCGAACGCGACAGCGGCATCGACCTCCGGCAAAACAGCGAGGGCTGGCGGATGTACACCCGCGCCCGGTTCGCGCCCTATGTCGAGAAGCTGCTGCTGGACGGCGCGCGGTCCAAGCTCACCCGGGCCGCGTTGGAGACACTGGCCGTGGTCGCCTACCGCCAGCCCGTGACCCGCGCGCGGGTGAGCGCGGTGCGCGGTGTCAACGTCGACGCCGTGATGCGCACGCTGCTGGCGCGCGGCCTGATCACCGAGGCCGGAGTCGACGAGGACACCGGCGCGACGACGTTCGCCACCACCGACCTGTTCCTGGAGCGCCTGGGGCTGACCTCGCTGGCCGACCTGCCGGATATCGCGCCGCTGCTTCCCGACGTCGACACGATCGAGGATCTCAGCGAATCCCTGGACAGCGAGCCGCGGTTCATCAAACTCTCCGGCGGTCAGCCGTCCGACCAGGCGCTGACGTTCGACGTGGACCAGGATTGATGGACGACGCTCAGGGGATCCGGCTGCAAAAAGTGTTGTCCCAGGCCGGAATTGCGTCGCGGCGGGCCGCCGAGAAGTTGATCATCGACGGCCGCGTCGAGGTGGACGGGCAGGTGGTGACCGAGCTGGGCACCCGCGTGGACCCGGACTCCTCGGTGATCCGCGTGGACGGCGCCCGGGTGGTGCTCGACGACTCGCAGGTCTACCTGGCGCTGAACAAGCCGCGCGGTGTGCACTCGACCATGTCCGACGACCACGGCCGCCCGTGCATCGGAGATCTGGTGGAGCGCAAGGTGCGCGGCAACAAGAACCTGTTTCACGTCGGGCGGTTGGACGCCGACACCGAAGGGCTGATCCTGCTGACCAACGACGGCGAGCTCGCCCACCGCCTGATGCATCCCTCCCACGAGGTGCCCAAGACCTACCTGGCGACGGTCACCGGTTCGGTGCCCCGGGGGCTCGGCAAGAAGCTGCGCGCCGGCATCGAATTGGACGACGGGGTGGCCAAACTCGACGAGTTCGCGGTGGTGGACGCCATTCCCGGCAAGACGCTGGTGCGGGTGACGTTGCACGAGGGGCGCAATCGCATCGTGCGCCGGCTGCTGGCGACCGCGGGATTCCCGGTGGAGTCGCTGGTGCGCACCGACATCGGGCCCGTGTCGCTGGGCAAGCAGCGCCCGGGTACCTTCCGGGCGCTGGCGCAGCACGAGATCGGCCAGCTGTACAAAGCGGTGGGCCTGTGAGCTCTGGCATCGTCATTGCCATCGACGGCCCGGCCGGCACCGGAAAATCGTCGGTGTCAAAGGGATTGGCGAAAGCACTGGGCGCCCGCTACCTGGACACCGGCGGGATGTACCGGATGGTGACGCTGGCGGTATTGCGAGCCGACATCGACCCCGCGGATGGCGAAGCCGTCGCGCACACGGCGGAAGCGGTGCGGATGTCGGTGGACTACCACCCCGATGGCGACCGTTATTTCCTTGACGGAGAGGATGTTTCGGCCGAGATCCGCGGCGACCGGGTCACCGCCGCGGTGTCGGCAGTGTCCGCGATTCCCGCCGTGCGCACCCGGCTGGTGGACCTGCAGCGCGAAATGGCCGAGGGCCCGGGCAGTATCGTCGTCGAGGGCCGCGACATCGGCACCGTCGTGCTGCCCGACGCGCCGGTGAAGATCTTCCTGACGGCCTCCGCCGAGACCCGGGCGCGGCGGCGCAACGATCAGAACGTGGCGGCCGGGCTGGCCGACGATTACGAGGCGGTGCTGGCGGACGTCCGCCGCCGCGACCATCTGGATTCCACCCGGGCGGTGTCTCCGCTGCGGGCGGCCCCGGACGCAGTGGTGGTCGACACCAGCGAGATGACCGAGGCCCAGGTGATTTCGCACCTGCGGGACCTGGTCGACCAGCGAAGCGGAGCGGTGCGGTGAGTCAAGACGGCACATGGAGCGACGAAAGCGACTGGGATTCAGTCGAATTCGGTCTGGACGAAGCGGAGGAGGCAGGCCCGGCGCCGGTGGTGGCGGTGGTCGGCCGGCCCAACGTCGGCAAGTCGACGCTGGTGAACCGGATCCTGGGCCGGCGGGAAGCGGTAGTGCAGGACGTCCCGGGCGTCACCCGGGACCGGGTGTCGTACGACGCGCTGTGGACCGGCCGCCGGTTCGTCGTGCAGGACACCGGGGGGTGGGAGCCCGACGCCAAGGGGCTGCAGCAGCTGGTGGCCGAGCAGGCCTCGGTCGCCATGCGCACCGCCGATGCGGTGATCCTGGTGGTCGACGCCGTCGTCGGCGCCACCTCGGCCGACGAGGCCGCCGCCCGGATCCTGCTGCGGTCCGGCAAGCCGGTGTTCTTGGCGGCCAACAAGGTTGACAGCGACAAGGTCGAGGCGGACGCCGCGATGCTGTGGTCGCTGGGGCTCGGGGAGCCGTACGCGATCAGCGCGATACACGGTCGGGGAGTGGCGGATCTGCTCGACGCGGTGCTGGCCGCGCTGCCCGAGGTGTCCGAGGTGGCGCCCACGTCCGGTGGCCCGCGGCGCGTCGCGCTGGTCGGCAAGCCCAACGTCGGAAAGAGCTCGCTGCTGAACAAGCTCGCCGGCGATCAGCGGTCGGTGGTGCACGACGTCGCCGGGACGACGGTGGACCCGGTGGATTCGCTGATCGAGCTGGGCGACAGGGTGTGGCGGTTCGTCGACACCGCGGGTCTGCGGCGCAAGGTCGGCCAGGCCAGCGGGCACGAGTTCTACGCCTCGGTGCGCACGCATTCGGCCATCGACGCGGCCGAGGTGGTGATCGTGCTGATCGATGGGTCGGAGCCGCTCACCGAACAGGACCAGCGGGTGCTGTCGATGGTCATCGAGTCCGGCCGCGCCCTGGTGCTGGCCTTCAACAAGTGGGACTTGGTGGACGAAGACCGCCGCGAACTGCTGGAGCGCGAAATCGACCGGGAACTGGTGCAGCTGCGGTGGGCGCCGCGCGTCAACATCTCCGCGAAAACCGGGCGGGCGCTGCAGAAGCTGGTGCCCGCCCTGGACACCGCGCTGGCGTCGTGGGATGCGCGGATCCCGACCGGCCCGCTGAATTCGTGGCTCAAGGAGGTGGTGGCGGCCACGCCGCCCCCGGTGCGTGGGGGCAAGCAGCCGCGCATCCTGTTCGCCACCCAGGCCACCGCGCGGCCCCCGACGTTCGTGCTGTTCACCACCGGTTTTCTGGAGGCCGGGTATCGGCGCTTCCTGGAGCGCCGGCTGCGCGAGGCCTTCGGGTTCGAGGGGTCGCCGATCCGGATCAACGTGCGGGTGCGCGAAAAGCGGGGAGCCCGGCGGCGCTGAGCTGAGCGCGGCCTCTCCTGGCACGTTGACTCTGCATCCACGGCGGGAATCGGCGACTTTTGCCACCCTCAGCACACACTCAACGCCGTCAGTGCACACTCGACGCGCTCCGCGAGGCCGTGCCAAGGCGGTGGCGCGTTTACGGTAGGCTTTCGACCTGCTGCCGGTGCATGCACCGGCGCGCGGGCTGTGGCGCAGTTTGGTAGCGCACTTGACTGGGGGTCAAGTGGTCGCAGGTTCAAATCCTGTCAGCCCGACAGCAGTCAGAGGCGGTTTGCCGCTAGAGGACCAATACCTAGCACCTCGCCACGAAGGGCGGTCGACGGCGCCGCCCGCGCAACCTCTATGTCGCGTGGGAGGTGAGGTGAAGCTCGCCAGCTTCAATCGCCATTGAACGATGCGCCCAGAAAGCGCTCTACCAGTGCGTGCTGGGCAGCGCTGTCTCTGACAGGCCAGCACAATAGAGCTAGGAAGACCCGGATGAGCCATTGCGCCGCGAGAGGGTCTTGATTGTCCTCTCCGAGCATCTCGGCGGCAAAGCTGGCGATCACGGGCGAGGTGGTCACCCAATCAACGTCAGGCGCTATCTGGAAGGATGACATCGACTCGACCACGGGATCTGACTGGATGCGTTGTAGCGCCGAAAGCGTTGCTTTGACAACGCGATCCGAACCGCTAAGTCCGTCGATGGCGTCACGTACAGAATGCAGGATCCGGGTGGCCTGGATCGCTACGACGGCGTCGCGAATGGCTGCCTTGCCGCCAGCGCGCCGATAAATAGTCGCGGGCGAGCAATGGATCCTCGCGGCCAGCGCTTCGATAGTGAAAGCGTCATAACCGACCTCGGCGATGAGGTCGGCGGCCGCGGCGTAGATCTTGTCCGCGGCGGCGCTATTCCGGTCTGCCCCGACCAGCCAATCAATCTTCGGCATGGGTCAATGCTGCCTGCAAATGCGACCAGATGGAACGCTTCCCTCACGGTGAGATGGCGCCGGAGGCAATTATCACCGAAAGTGCCTGTTGAAAGATCGATGCTGAGGAGAGCGACTCGCTCCGGCTCGCGACTCGATTATCAACTTCGCCGCACGTCATTGACCTCACTGAATACTGGGCTCGGCTACGACACTGCACGCGCGCTCGCCCAGCATGGCGCCTCGGTAGTTCTTGCAGTACGCGATGTCGACAAGGGAGAGGTCGCCCGCAAGCGCATTCTCGAAGTGGCGCCGGATGCCGACGTGAGCGTCCAAGCCCTCGATCTGAGCTCGTTGCAAGCGGTGCGCTCCGCTGCCCAGGCCCTAAAGAACGAGCACGCCCGCACCGACTTGCTCATCAATAATGCCGCGGTGGCGTTCCCGCCCAAGACGACGACACCTGACGGGTTCGAGTTGCAGTTCGCCACCGACCACCTCGGCCACTTTGCGCTGACGGGACTGCTGCTCGAGAACATGCTCGGCGTCGACGGGGCTCGCGTGGTGGTGGTGGCAAGTTTGGACCACAAGCTCGGCGGTGCCATCCATTTCGACGATCTCCAGTGGGAGCGCCGGTACAGCAGTGCGCTGGCCTACGCTCAGTCGAAGCTGGCGAACCTGATGTTCTGCTACGCATTTCATCGTCGGCTGGTCAAGTCGGGCGCGCCGCTGATGACGGTGACTGCGCATCCCGGCTATACAAAGTCCGACCTCTTCCGCAACATGGCCAAACCGGTCCAGGCGATGATGAAGTTCTCGGACCGTTTCATCGGCCAGGATCCCGCGAAGGGCGCACTGCCACAGCTGTACGCCGCGACGATGCCTGATGTGCAGGGCGGCCAGTACTGGGGACCGGACGGATTCCTGGAGATGGCGGGCTACCCCACGCTCGTCCATTCCAGTAAGAAGTCCTACGACCAACGGGTGCAGGAACGTTTGTGGACTGTCTCCGAGGAGTTGACTGGTGTCACGTATCCGGTCTGACCGCTACCACCCCGACCTGAGGAAAATCGCGCGGGTGCTTCCCCGGTCGCCGTTCAACACAGTGACGCTGCCGGCGATACGCCGCCTGACCCGATTCGCCCCGTCCGCGCGCGAGGGTGTCGAGGTCCTCACCATCACACCAACTTGTTGAATTCCTGCAGGAGATCGTGGTCTGCAGCCATCGGAGTGATCTGCGAGACTCGGTTGGTGAGTTCCCTCAGCACCGCGTGTGCCTCGAGCCGGGCCAACGGCGCGCCGAGACACATGTGGGCGCCGTACCCGAATGCGACATGCATTCTCGGATTGCGGTCGACTCGGAAGGTGTCCGGGTCGTCGAAAACAAGGGGATCGATTGACAGTGCACCTTTTCTCATCGCGACAATTCCGTGCGAGTGCTTCCGGCCGCATACCCGCGCCGGCGGCTGATCGCCGCGGCTCACGCCACCGCATCAGACAATTTTCGGGGCTATCTCTCTCACTATGAGAAACCAGGGCCCAATTTCCTCAAGGCAATGGCTGGTCGTGGGCATTTGGTGAGAGTTGATGGGATTGGCTGGTGGTGCGGGCTTTTTCAACATGGGCGCGGATATTGATTCTGTCTGGCCAGACCCGCAACCTGGATCGGTGACAGTTCTCGCTGAACCGAGCAGCTTCTTCGGCGCCGAGGCGTTGCAGGATCCCTATCCGCTCTACGACCGGATGCGATCAGAGAGCCCGGTGCACCGCATCGGTGACTCGGAGTTCTATGCCGTGTGCGGGTGGGACGCGCTCATCGATGCCGTCGAGCGGGTCGCAGATTTCTCCTCGAACCTGACCGCGACGATGGTGTACCGGCAGGACGGATCAGTAGAGCCGTTTCCCATGATGGAGCCGGGCAGCCCGGGCCACGCCTTGGCCACCGCCGACGATCCGGTGCACGCGGTACACCGAAAGATTCTATTGCCGCATCTGTCGGCAAAGCGCGTTCGCGTCATCGAGGATTTTGCCTGTGACGTCGCCCAAGAATTGTGGGATCAGAATGTGCGTGACGGGCAGATCGAGTGGATGAGCGCGATCGCCAACCGGCTGCCGATGATGGTCGTCGCCAAGCTGCTGGGTCTGCCTGCCACCGACGTCGACGATCTCATCCGGCTGGGATTTGCGACTACCACCCTGCTCGACGGCGTCGTCACCCAGGCTCAGCTGGAGGAAGCCGGGGTCGCGGCCTTCGAGTTGGCGAACTACGTCATGGAGCATTTCGAGAAGGCGGCCGGCAGTGACGAGCCCGGACTGATACCGGATATGGCGGCGCGTTACGCATCCGGCGAGGTTGACCAAGCTGTGGCCATGGGCATCATGCTGACCCTGTTCAGCGCGGCCGGTGAATCGACGGCGTCGCTGCTGGGTAGTGCGGCCTGGATCCTCGCCGAACGCCCGCATATCCAGCAGGAGCTGCGCGACCGCCCAGAGTTGTTGAATGCCTTCATCGAAGAGGCGTTGCGCTACGAACCTCCGTTTCGGGGTCACTACCGACACGTCTGGCGGGACACAGTACTTGGTGGTGTTGAGGTGCCGGCGAATTCGCACCTGCTGTTGATGTGGGGTGCGGCCAATCGCGACCCGACGCACTTCGAGGCGCCGAACGAATTTCGACTCGACCGGACCGGCGCGAAGGGGCACGTGACCTTCGGCAAAGGCGCGCACTTCTGCATAGGCGCGGCGCTGGCGCGATTGGAAGCCCAGATCGTGTTCCGGACGGTGCTGGAGCGCACCACCTGGATTGAAGCGGTCGAGGTGGGGGAGTGGCTGCCGAGTATTTTGGTGCGGCGCCGTAAGCGCCTGCAACTAGCGGTGCGCTAGCTGTCACCGGAGATGGTTATGTGCCAACGTCTTTGACGGACGTCTCTGACCGATTACAGCAATTACATTATGGCACAGTGCTTTCGCAACCCTCGGTGGTATCGTTACCCGTTTCGATGGACGGTGTTACACCGACCACCGCGTCGGGCTTCCTTCAAGACAGGAAGTGCACTCCAACCTTCGACGCCAGTCGAGCGGGCGCCGAAGATTAAGCCTCAGCTCGGATCCCGCCCTGTCATGTCTCGGGACATCGTTGACAGGTGTCCCGAGACATCGTTTACACCTAGCCGGTTTTCGAACGTTCCCGCATTTGACACCCCGGCGGTTTGGTAGTCGCGGGAGGGATCGTGTGTGACTTGGATGAGCAGTCGGTGCCGCAGTGCAGGACGCGGATCCGAGGTTGTTGGTCAGATCAGGTGGGCTCCGCTGCGACGTAGCGTCGACCCGCCGGGTGGTTAATCGCCCCCTTGGGGGACTTAGACAGTGCGTCACGGGTTCCCTTGACCGGCAACGTGATCCGGATCAGAGCGTCCTCGGCGACGTCGTCGTCGGCCACCTGGGCCCGCGTGGCGCCACCTGGAAGCCAGACCAGGCGAGTCGTGACGAACAGCCCACGTGGCGGCGCGGCTGCCCCCTCCCGTCCGGATCCCAGCGGGACCGGGCCGAAGGCGCCAGCCGAGGGGCACCCGCGGCGGATCGTTCCCGCCCCGGATCTCCCAGATGACGCGCAGGGCGGAGACCAACAGCAGGACGGTCAGCGTGGTGAGTGCGGGTAGTCGCACGGTGAGTGGGACGGTCGCAGCCATGACGCCCCCGGCCACGAGCCGGTCGACCATGATCCTGCGGTGGTCGCGCCACCGGTAGGCGACGTCGCCGAGATAGAACAATGCGACGCCGCCGCTGAGGGCGACACCTGGCAGCGGCGCCATCCGCTCGTCCGGGTGTCCCACGGCCTCGTACACGCCGAGGGCGAAGAAGACGATGCCAGTGACCAGCACCAGGTGGAGATAGCTGTAGGCGTCGCGGGCGTGCCGGGCCCGGCGAGCCGGGCTCAGCCGCCGCAGCCGCGCGGCGGCGAGGGGGCTCGGCTCGAAGTACGTCCACCACATCCCGGCGGCGATGAGCACCGCCGTCAACACCGCGACGGCGGTCAGCGGCCGGCCGATGCTGTCCTTCGCGCCGCCACCCGCACGGACGATCGACTCGCCGAGGGCGATGATCACGATGAGACCGTGCCGCTCGACGAAGTATCGCGGGGACACCCGCCACCCGGCGCGCCCGGCTATGAGCGGCCCGCTGAGGTCGACCGTCGCGGACACTAGCCACAGCAGCTCCCGGGATGGCGACGTCATGAAGGCTCCCACGACAATGAGCCCGGAACCGAACAGCAGGTAGGGCACCAGCTGGAGGGTGGGTGTGCGGAGCTCCTCATCTCCCCGCGTCGCGCGTACGAGCAGCACCACGTGAAGCAGCCGGACGAACACGTAGGCGGTCGCGAAGACCAGCGCCATCTTTCCGAAGGCGTTCGGCAGCGCCGTCGCTGCGATGAGCATCGCAGCCATCGCGAAGTAGATCAGGATGCGCGCGGTCGGGTCCGCGTGCTCGAAGGTGTTGGTCAGCCAGGCATAGTTCTCCCACGCCCACCAGATCGCCGCCAGTGCCAGCGCCCCTTGGCCGAATCCGGTCCACGAGACATTCGCCAGCATCAGGGTCGTTACCTCCGACATCGCATAGACGTAGACGAGGTCGAAGAACAGCTCAAGCGTGCCGACCGTACGGTCCTCGTGGTAGGCCGTCCGCTGGTCCGGTGATGCCCTGTCGATCACCGACACCTCCCATCCACCCGGAACGTCGGTCGCCGGGGGCCGCCGATTACGTGGTGGGGCGGTCTGCGACAGTGACCGAAATCTGTTGGGTCGCGCCGCCGCGTTGCACCGTCAGCTGGATCTTGTCGCCTGGTTTACTCCCCAGAAGTGCCGATATGAAGCTCTCGGCCGTCGGAGTGTCCCGACCATTTACCGCGGTGATAACGTCGCCCGGCTTGATGCCCGCGTCCGCCGCCGGACCGGGCGTGCCCACCGCCAGCACGACGACGCCGTCGGGGCGGTTGACCCCCAGCTGCTGGGCGATCTGGGGGGTCAGGGTGCGGGGCTGAATGCCGATGTAGGCATGGTGGGCAGTGCCGGTCGCTAACAACTGGTCAGCGACGTCGACGACCGTCGCGGCCGCTGTGGCAAAACCCAGGGCGACCGCGCCAGCCGACGGGGGTATATAGGCCTCACACACGCCGACCACGTGTCCTCGTCCGTCGATCAAAGCCCCGCCGGAGTTGCCGGGCGAGATCGGCGCGTCGGTCTGGACCAGGTCAACCAGTGGAGCGTCGGCGGATGCGGACCCGGGGATCTGGCGGTGCAGGCCGGAGATGATGCCCGACGTGACGGTGGCCTCGAACCCCAGCGGACTGCCGATGACCACGGCCAGCGCACCGACCTCCGGCAGCGACTTCTCAAATCTCGCGGGAGTCAGCCCACCCCGGTCCGCCTGCAAGACCGCGACGTCGGCCACTTTGTCCGCCGCACGAACCTTCGCGGTTACCTGCTGCCCGTCGGCGAAGGCCACCGTGATCTGGTGGGCCCCGGCGACCACGTGCGCATCGGTGATGATTGTGCCGTCGGCTTTGTACACGATGCCGCTGCCCAGGCCATTTTCCGTGAGCACCGTGACCACCGAGGGCTCCGTCTGCCGAACCAGTGTGGGTATGTCCACCGCGGCTGCCGGAACGGTGGCCGATTGGCCAGTGGGTGAGGTGGGTGTGGTCGGCGGGCTAGCGTTACGATCTGCGCGGCATCCAGCACAGAAAGCTACGGCGACCGCGACCGCCAGCAGCATCCAGACGGTCTTGCGTGCGATCGATGGTGTATGCATCGGCGACCTCGCCTCGGTAGGGAATCCGTCCACGCCGGACGAGGCGCCGCCTGCCGCGCCTTCTCACCAGACTGTGCCAGCCCAAGTCACGATCGGCCTCGTCCCGCCACTCCCAAACCCGGTGACCTCAGCTGACCTGACAGGCCGGGAAATCCAACGGCATTGCACACTCGGTAGTACTAGCGGCGATGTGTCGTTGTCTCGGTTTGTTGCCTAACGCAGACCATGCGTGCTGCCCGTTTGGGCGAAGGTCGGGGCTGCAGCGGTGGATCAGCAAGGTAATCAAAGGGTTTTCGCGACCTCCACCAGCCGCGGGTGAGTGTCATCATGTCGCTGCCGGGGTTTTGGCGAACGCTTTCACGATGGCGGCGCAGAACGCCGGCAGATCGTCCGGTGAGCGACTCGAGATGATGTTCCGGTCAATGGCGACTTCCTCGTCGACCACGTTAGCGCCCGCGTTGCGCAGGTCGGTCCGGACGCTGGGATGCGACGTGAGGGTTCGTCCCGCGACGACGCCTGCCTCGATGAGCGTCCATGGGCCGTGACAGATCACCCCGACCGGTTTGCCCGACTCCACAAAGTCCCGCACGAATGCGACTGCACGTTCGTCGGTGCGCAGCTTGTTGGGATTTACCGTCCCGCCCGGCAGCAGCAGGCCGCCGTAGTCGTCGATCGACGCGTCGGCGACAGCCCGATCGACAGTGAACGTGCCTGCTGGATCGATGTCGTTGTCGCGCAACCGAATCCACCCATTACGCAAAGACAACAGTTCGGTCTGCCCACCGGCCTGGTGCACCGCCGCGGACGGATGCACAAGCTCGACCCGTTCCACGCAATCGGCTGCCAGAATTGCGACCTTTCTGCCCTGCAACATGTTTGACATGACTTCCACTTCTCACACCGCCGCCAGTTGTGGTCTGGGTACTACGATGTTGCGACGGAATCGAATTCGTCGCGGGCCTCGACTGGGCGCCAGGGCGTTCGAACTTACTCAGCGTGCTGACAGGTGGTTGCGCCACGGCAACTGGAGGCTCTATACCACCCGTGGTGGGTTAGGCGACGGGAGGAGCCTGGTGAAGTCCACAGGGAGCTGCGACATGAAGTCGTTGAACTCCTTCCGGTCAACCGCCTCCCGCAAGGTCAGCAGCACCGCTTCCACACCGGTCATAGTCTCGGTCTTGGTCAGCCCAGTGCGGTTGCTGACACGCACAATCAGGTCATCCAGGTCGAATTTCTCCGGACCTTTGCTGTTCCATCGCACTGAGTCGCCAAGATCCTCGGGGAGTTGTCGGATCAGGTGCCGTACCTCTCCGGCGCTGACTCGCATCGCCAAGACCTCGAGTACCGCACGCGTCAGATCGGCTGCCTCCCCCTTCGACAGCATGGCGCGCTCGGCGACGTCGCGATAAAACTCGTGAGCATTCATCGGCTCATCTCCAACTGTCTGTTCCGCAGAGCGGCGGTCTTCTCGGACAATGCCCGCCTCTGCGTTGCGGCGCACCAGCCTGTGGTTAGTAAGAGTCGACCGACCGCCTGTTCTGGCAGATCGAGACCGCTGCAAAGGACGCGCCCTCAGGCCTAGCGAAGGCCACAGTTTTGGCACCCGTGTGTCCAAGACCGCAGGCAAACGCAGCGGCATTATGTCGGCGAACGGTCGGATCATCAAGGTGGTACTCAATGGCTCGAATACTGATCGTGCTCTCCGGCAGCGACCACTGGACGCTGTCCGACGGCACCCGTCATCCCACTGGGTTCTGGGCCGAGGAATTCGTCGAACCCCACCGCACCTTCCGCCACGCCGAGATCGACGTCGATATCGCCACTCCTGGCGGTGTCCGACCGAGCATCGATCAGGTCAGCCTGGCGCCCGATCGCGCCGGTGGCGAAGAACGCGCCGCCGAGCTTCGTCGCTATTTGGAATCGCTGGAGCACGAGCTCGCCGCCCCAATGTCGGTGGAGCAGGCCGCCGACGATCTGGGCAACTACGACGCCGTCTTCATTCCCGGCGGCCACGGGCCGATGGAAGATCTGCCGGACTGTCGACCACTCGGCCGAATTGTGGCCGGTCTGTTCGACACGGGACGAGTCGTCGCTGCGGTATGCCACGGGCCGGCCGGACTGCTGGCGGCCCGCCGCGAGGACGGCACCTGGCTGTTCGCCGGCCGACGGCTGACCGGCTTCACGAATGAGGAAGAGCGCCAGGCGGGTCTGGCCGAGCGCGCCAAGTGGCTATTGGAGACCCGGCTGCGCGAGGAGGGAGCGGACTTCGACCAGGGCAAGCCATGGAGTTCCCACGTGGTGGTGGACGGGCGCCTTGTCACCGGCCAGAATCCGGCCTCCTCAAAGCAGGCGGCCGAACGCACGCTTGCGGTCCTCATGGCGGCACAGTCCCCGCAGTCGTGACGATGAAGGAGCCACGGATGCATGTTCGGTGCACGCTGATAACCGCCGACCCTGAACGGATCGACGACGCCATCGCATACCTCGCTTCGGACGGCAGATCGCGCCTTGCGTCGGAGCCGGGTGAGCGGGGTGTGTCGTTGCAAGTATCTTTCCACCTGACTGTCGCGGTCCTCGAGTCGTTCTGGGTGTCGCACGATGCCATGCGAGAAAGCGAACGCGTAGAGGGCGGTATCCGCGACGAAGCTCTCCGTCTCGGGCTCGGCACCGCCTCGGTCGAACGCTTCAGCAGGGCGAGCGTGACTCGGGTGGGGCCGGAAAAGGGCGGAGCCGGAGTGCGCCACACCGTCTATCAGACGAATCCGGCCGCACTCGACGAGGCGATCGCCGGATATGAAGACACCGCGGTGCCTTGGCTGACGGAAACCGACGGCTTCGTGAGTGCGGCCCTGCTGGTCGATCACCGCTCTGGACGGCAACTCAGCCAAACCATTTGGCGCGATGTCGACGCGTTGGTAAAGAGCCGCAGTCCTGCCGCAGGTATCCGGGTGGACGCCGTCGCGGCGACCGACAGCGCCGTAGTCGCACTCGACGAGTACGGACTGGTGTATCGGTCGACCGCGGCGGAGTAGTCGACATCGCCAGCGCGACAGCGCATTACGTCTCAGGAACGCATTGATGGTCACGATAGGGTGACTGCCGTGCGCGGACGAAGGGGAACACCGCCCACGGTGCACCCTTTAGCGCGGAGCCGGTGCCTCGTCGTCGCCCGACCAACACCAGTGGAACACGCCGGCCCGGAGGCAGCGTACGGAAGAAGTGATCCCTCATGACAAGGACGGCGGTTCAGAATCGACCTGCCGGGTCGTCTACTGCCGACGAACGAGCGAATACCGTTGAGTCATGGCTAAAGACACAGAAAACCACAGCACCACCGACACCCAATCCACCGCCGGAAACCAAGGCACCACCGGAAACGGCTCCACAGACCCACAGGCGCCCGGAGGCAACCCGGACAACCGCGAAACCGTTCAGAACATGGACGCACCCGAACTCCGCAATGCCGTCATAGAGCTGCTGACGATCATTGACGATTCCGATGACATGGACGTGGTCGTCACCATCTCAGACGACGGCACTGTCGTCGTCGAGGCTGCCTAGTCCGATTGGCCGCCGACGGCGTCGAGCGAATCGAACTGGAGCAGGTCGCCGTGCTATCGGCGGCGCGAACTGGATCGTGTGTAGTTTCGCACGTTCAGTTCGCGCGCAGGTGTGGCTTTCGTTCAAGCAGTGAAACGGCTGGGTCTGCGGCCGATGGGCAAGTGGTAACCGAGAAGTGATGGGACACTCCGCCACACCGGCGACGTCCTTCGCTTTTCTTAAACGACAGCGGAAAAGGGGTAAGCATGGCGACAAAGGCATTGCTGGTGCGGATCGAGGCCAAGCCCGGCAAGGAGGACGCAGTCGAGAAGTTTCTTCTGTCGGCGCTGCCGCTCGTCGAGCAAGAACCAGGCACGAAACCATGGTTTGCGGTTCGGTTCAGTCCGTCGACATTCGGCATCATCGACGCTTTCCCCGACGAGGCGGCACTAGAGGCGCATCTTCGCGGCGCAGTTGGAAAGGCCCTCGCGGAGAAGGCCGACGAGCTGTTCGCCTTTAGGCCCGACATCAGCAAGTTGGACATTCTCGCCAACAAACTCTGAGGCCACGCCCTGATCGCCTTGGGGCAATGGAGAATTGACGTATGACACCGGTAGACGACGGTCTGGCCGCCCATCTCTAGCCGATCGGACCACATCGTGGACTCGTCGACACCACGCACGCGGGTTACGGCGGCGGCGTGCGTGCTGATTGCCGTCGCCGCGGTCAGCGGCTGCGGCGCCGGACAACTCTCGCAAACCGCCGCGATGGAACCGGCCGTCAACGGGTCCATGGCCACCCTCAACAACATTGCGCTGCGCAACATCCGGATCCGTGCCAAGCAGACCAGTTATGCGGTGCGTCCAGGCATGGCCGTTGACCTGGCGCTGGTGGCCGCCAATCAATCACCGGACACCGCGGACGCCCTCGTCGCGGTCACCTCCGAAGTCGGTGCGGTCACTGTAGTCGGAAACACCGCGATACCGGCCGGTGGCATATTGATCGTCGATAACCCCGACCGGGTGGACGCCGGCGCGCTGGCAGCGGTTAAACCCGCCAACATCGCCACCGCAACCGTGATACTGACCAAGGCGATCAGCAGTGGGCTGACTTACGAGTTCACGTTCCAGTTCAGACGTGTCGGCGAGGTATCCGTCCGAGTGCCGGTCTCAGCTGGCTAGCGCAATATCGGTGTCACGGCCACGGAGACGCCCAGATGTCTTCGCGGGACACGGGTTAGCGCGAAGCGGTCGGGTTGGCCTCGCGCCCGAGGGCACCGGCCGGAAGCTTTGCGGCGAGAACATCAGCTGTTTCGAGTACCGGAGTCTCCTCAAAGAGATGAGTATTGGCTTTGAGCGCCGCGGCTACCTTGCCGGCAAGATGAGCCTGCCTGCCGACCTCATCGGGAAACACCATATACAAACCAAATTCGAGCAATCCGAAGCGGACGGCGCACCACGCGATAGTGCCCGGTTCTTCCTCGACATCAGCGAGGCTACTGGACAGCAAATCCGCAACCTCTTGTGCCTTAGTAGGCTTAGCCTTGAGCCGCGCGGCCAACGCATATGTGGCGTTCATGATGTGCTCCATTCCTGCTTATCGGTAGCATCGACCTCCCACCGCGCCGGATGTCGCTTGGGGCAACGGGTTTGATGGTGCTATGTGCCTTGGCCAGCCAGCTAAGCGCCGGGATCTGCGCCCTCGCCGCACGACGCGGGAGCTAACTGCTTGGAAAGGCGGGCAAACTCTTCGACAATGGTGCTGTAGAACGCGCGCAGCGCGTGCTGCGAGGTCGGCTCGCCACCCAATATGGACGCGCCGGTCTGTCGCATGGACCGGATCGTCAGACAGGGCGGGAGATTTCGGCCCGGGGCCACATCCGCCTCAAGCAAGGTCCAGCTGCCATGGCAGACGACCCCGACCGGCTTCCCCAAGCTAATGAAGTCACCGACGAATGAGACCACGCTGTCGTGGCTGGAAAGCTGGTGCGATCTCAACATGCCGGGCAGCAAAAGCAACGCCTCGTACTCGTCGGCCGACGCGTCGGCCACCGCCCGATCAACGCTGTACACGCGGCTTGGGTCGAGGTCTTCATCGAGCGATTCGATCTGCCCTGTTCGCAGCGACAACAGCTGCGTCTGCGCGCCCGCTCGCCGCACCGCATCGCCAGACCAGTCCAGTTCGGTCTGGCCCACGCCGTCCGCCGCAAGCAGTGCGATCCTCAAACCTTGGAGGCATTCGGTCATCTCGGACTCCACTCGGCAATGAAATGTATATGGGGATTTCCCGTTGACTAGCATCGCCTTTGCGGACGTCGGTATCCTGCTCCCGCCGGAGCGAATATGTCAGTCGCTATTCGCCCCGCCGTGACAGCCTGGCTACCTCGTTGCCGGGGCCTACCCGGATGGACCAGGCCGGAGGCGACATTCGTTGAACTCCCAGCACGAATCACGTGTGAAATGTTCGGCCTCGTGGGTGGACGCGGCAACGCAGCGGATTGTCAGACTCTGTAGTGACAACGCAACGATTCGCACGATCAACGAGGTGCAGAAGTGGTTAACGTAGGACACGCGGAAACGCCTGAAATCGACACGACGAAATTGTTGCCGCACGCATGGAAAGCAGCGCTGGCGTCGGGGCTGATCGCAGTCACACTTGGTGTGCTGATTCTGGTGTGGCCCGGCATCTCCATACTGGTCGCGTCCGTGTTATTCGGGGTGTATCTGCTCGCAATCGGCTGCGCCCAGGTGTTCGCCGCCTTCACGTTGCCCGTATCTGCGGGAGGCCGGATCCTACTTTTCATCGGCGCCGGCGCGGCGTTGATCGTCGCAGTACTTACCTTCCGACACTTCGGCCAGGCGTATGCGGTGCTGTTGTTGGCGATTTGGATCGCCATCGGCTTCATCTTCCATGGCGTCGCGACAACAGTCGCCGCTATCAGCCATCCTGGGCTGCCGGCACGCGGGTGGCGGGCCTTCTTCGGCATTCTCAGTTTGCTCGCCGGGATAATCGTGCTCGCGGCACCGTTCACGTCAATTGTCACGTTGACCATCGCGGTGGGGGTCTGCCTGATTGTCATCGGGACGTTCGAGATCATATCGGCGGTGCGCATGCGCGGGGACGTGAAAAGGGTCCGCGTCCGCGTGCGGCCGGCGACCGGCAGTGCGGCGTAGGCTTTGACGCGGCGACTCCGCAAAGAGTTTCGCGTCTGCCGCGGCACTCACTGGATGGATTGCGTGGTCGAATCCAATTAATACCAACGACGGCGAATTCATGGAAACCGTCATTTCGACGATCCCAGTCAAAGGCCACGTCCACGACATCACCGTGAGCCGTGATGGCGAGTATGCCTATGTTGCCCTGTCCACGTCGCTGATGGTGCTCAACAGCGAGAACCGAGTGGTGGCTGGCATTCCGCTGCCCGATCGTCCGACAAACCTGTTGGTGAACGCCAATAGCAAGCGGTTGATTGCCAGCCGGCGCGGGGGATCGGTGTCGGTCGTCGACACCGACACCTACGCCGTCAAAGTTTTGCGAGCATCCGTCGTTTCGGATGTGATGGTCAGCCCGGACGGGCACTACTTGTACGCGGTCCGTCGCCAGACCCCCGATAGAGGGGCCGCTGATCTCGTGACCGCAACCGACATTGCCAGCGAGTCAACGGGTTTCAACATACCCATCGACGACGTCGCCGGGCTTGCGCTCAACCCCGCGGGGACACGACTTTATGTGATTTCCTACGACCGCCGCACCTACTACCAATATCCGCCGGGCCGGCTATTTATGGTCGATGCTGCCAGCGGTACCGTGGCCGACGCCATCGCCGTCGGCGCATGTCCGGGGTCAGTAGCCGTGGGTCCGGACGGCACCTGCCTGTGCGTAACCCACTACGACACACGTTCGGTCTCGATGGTCAACCTAGCGGCCGGCACCGTTAAGGCGGTCGGCCTGCGGGACGTTCCGCTCGGCACGGTGTTCACCCCGGACGGCACCCATGTCTATGTGACCAATGAGCATTCACTGACCGTGATCGACACGACGACCACCAGCGCATTCGACCTGGGCGCCGGCGACCTACCCAGGGGTCTGCAGCTCAGCCCTGACGGAAAGCATGCCTACAGCACGAATTTCGGCGACGGCACAGTCTCGGTGATCGATACAATCACCAACTCGATCACAGCGACTCTCGAGGTGCTAAGCCATCCCGAGGCGGTGGCGGTCAGCGCAGGTGGTGAGCGTGTCTATGTGGGCGACTACTGGTCGTGCGCCGTCGCGGTGATCTCGGTGCCAATGCTGGGCGACCTGCGCGGCGACACCTGAAAAGACGTCATCGACGTCGCTGTCACCGGTAAGCACCGGCTGCGCGACCGGACTCGTTCGGCTGCCGAAGGTCACTCGTGCCGTTAGGACGAATTCGTATCTCGGTTTTCACCCCGGCGGGCGCTCGCGCAGCGCCAATCCGATTGCAAAGCTAGCCACCTAGCTGCGTACCGATGTGGCCATAACTCACTCGGCTTGCGCGCCCCGAACATCCTCAACTTGAGGAGATGCGATGACTCTCATGCGGTTCGACCCGTACCGCGAATTGCACCTTGGCCACAGGCAAATACTGACGCGTCAGTCGGGCGCCGAGTCCGTTGCTGCACTGCGCGATTGGCTTGACCGGGCGGTCTCAACGACAACCAAGGAGGCGCGATTATGACCTCGATATTCGTCGACCCCGACTTGGCGGCCATCCGCCGTGTCACTCCCAGAACTCCCGATGGCTGTGAGGAATGTTTGCGTCTGCATACCCCGTGGGTGCATCTTCGGCTGTGTCTGAGCTGCGGGCACGTCGGGTGTTGTGACTCGTCTCCGATGCGCCACGCGCGCAAACACGCGCACACAGTGGGCCATCCCATCGTCCAATCGTTCGAGCCCGGTGAATCGTGGCGTTGGTGCTATGTCCACGAAATCTATGTTTGAGGTGGCTGATGTCTGACGTAACGTCCGTTGAGTCATTGGTGGGTGGCACCCACGAGTGGGAGGAAACCCCCGATCTGTACGGTGCGTACCCACGGTTGACCGAGGATCAGATCACGACATTGCTCCCGGGCGGTACCACGCGGCAGGTCGGCATTGACGAAATCTTGATTCGCGAGGGGATGCGATCCGATGAGTTGCTTTTGAATTTGTCGGGCAAAGTCGCAATCGTCGCGGATGACGAGTCCGGCGAGAGGCGGGTGCTGCGCGTGCACGGACCCGGGAGGTTCCTGGGAGAGCTGGGCGATCTGGAAGGCCATCCGGCGTTCTACACCGCGATCGTCGTGGTCAAGGGTGATGCGTTGGCGGTTCCCACCAGCAGCGTGCGTGCCCTGGTCGCCCACGACCAAGTTCTGAGCGATCTGGTTTTGCGTGCATATCTGGTGCGCCGTTCTCTGTTGATCGGGCAGGGCATCGGGTTCCGGATTATCGGGTCGTGCTTCTCACCCGACTGCGCCCGTCTGCGAGAGTTTGCCGCCCGCAACCGATTACCACACCGATGGCTGGATCTAGAAGCTGATCGCAGCGCGGAGCGGCTGCTGCGCCGTTTCGGCATTCGGTCTGAGGACACGCCGGTGGTGATCTGGGGCACCAGGGTGCTTCGCAATCCGAGCAATGTCGAGCTTGCCCGGGTGGTCGGCCTTGCCATGCCGGACGTAATCAGCGACGAATGTGACCTGATCGTGGTGGGCGCCGGTCCGGCCGGGCTGGGTGCAGCAGTGTATGGAGCTTCGGACGGCTTGCGGACTTCGGCGATCGAGCGAATCGCCGTCGGCGGCCAGGCTGGGACTTCGTCGCGCATTGAGAACTACCTGGGCTTCCCCGCCGGAATCTCTGGGTCTGACCTAGCCGAACGGGCCTTCCTGCAAGCCGATAAGTTCGGCGCGCGAGTCTCGGTGTCCGCGGAGGTCACCCGGCTGGAATCCGACGGTGGACAGCTCCAAATTGTATTCGGCGACGACGCTGTCGCCGTCGGCCGTGCCGCGGTGCTTGCCACCGGAGCACGTTATCGCCGCCTGGCCGTCCCGGGGATCGAGGTGTTTCACGGTAACGGGGTGTATTACGCCGCGACCTACCAGGAAGCGCTGCTGTGTGGTGACGGGCCGGTCGTTATCGTCGGGGCCGGTAACTCCGCCGGGCAGGCGACGGTCTTCCTGGCTACTCAGGTGTCACAAGTTTATCTGCTGGTGCGGGGAGATGACCTGGGCAAGAGCATGTCACGTTACCTCGTCGACCAGATAGTTCAGCAGCCGCGGGCGACGGTCCGCCTCAACACCGAAATCCGCGAGGTCCACGGCGAAGAAACGTTGAAATCCGTTGTCGCCGAGAACAACCAGACCGGCGAGCGGCAGTCTATCCAGGCGCGCGCACTATTCGTGTTCATCGGGGCGGACCCGAACACCGAATGGTTGGCCGGCACGGTCGCTCTCGACGACCACGGTTTCATCGAAACTGGGCAGGCTGCAGCGAATCACATTGCGAGCGGCGACGGGCCGACTACGGTCCGCCGGCCGCTCTCCTTGGAAACCAGTGTGCCCGGAGTCTTCGCCGCCGGAGACGTGCGCAGCGGGTCGGTGAAGCGAGTGGCGTCCGCGGTCGGCGATGGGGCCATGGCGGTCCGGCAAATCAACAGCTACCTCATGAGCTGAGCTCCGCCGCCGTAGCGCTGCCTACGGCGAAAGGGACAACGCTGTCAGAGAACCTCGAGCGGACCAGCCCGGGTAGGCGGCGGCAACGCCCGGCCGAGGACAGGTACATCTCACGGGTCAGTTCAATGACGGCGCGGCGGCGCTCTGCCGAACGTGGGAAGGCGAACGGTGCTGTCATGACGCGTTGGTTGATGACCCTAGCCGAAAAATCCAACTGTCGGCTGAGCACCACGCTCGACCACCCGCACCAGCTTCGCGTTGACGAATTCCTTGATCCCCAGCGGACCGAGCTCGCGCCCGTAACCGGAGCGCTTGACACCTCCGAAGGGCAACTGCGGTTCCGAGCTGGTGGGGTAGTTGATCCAAACCATGCCGGTCGTCAACCGCGCTGCCAGGTTCCGAGCCCGCTGCTCGTCGCCGCTCCACACCGAACCACCGAGTGCGAAGGGCGTCGCGTTGGCGAGTTCGATGGCCTCAGCTTCGGTTTCGACCCGGTACACCTGCGCCGCCGGACCGAACAACTCCGTACGGAAGACCGGATTGTCCGGTGCGATGTCGGTCAGGATGGTCGGCTGGACGTAGGCGCCGGGACGGTCGATGCGGCCACCGCCGAGCACCAGGGTGGCGCCGCTGTCGACTGCCTGTTGAATCTGATCGATCAGCTGTTGTGCGGCCTGCTCGGAGCTGAGCGGGCCGAGGGTGGTGGCCTCGTCGTTCGGGTCTCCCGGCCTCAGCGCGGCCATTCGTTCCCGCATAGCCTGCAGGAAGCGGTCGTAGAGATCGCCGAGAATGATGAATCGCTTCGCGGCGACGCAACTCTGGCCGCAGTTCGCGACGCGGGCGGTCACCGCGAAGTCCACCGTGCGGTCGAAGTCCACATCGTCGAGCACGATGAACGGATCGCTGCCGCCGAGTTCGAGCACGGACTTCTTCACCTCGTGTCCGGCACTCTCGGCGACCGACTGGCCGGCGGCGTCGCTTCCCGTCAGCGAGACCCCGCGCACCAGGGCATTCGAGATGACCCTTTCCACGGTGCGACCGGGCACGAGCAGGTTCACGTAAACGCCGCGCGGCAGGCCTGCATCGGTCAGCAGTTTCTCGATGGCGATCGAGCTTTGCGGACACTGGCTCGCGTGTTTGAGCACGACGGTGTTGCCGGCGGCGATGTTGGGCGCAGCGAAGCGGGCAACCTGGTAAATCGGGAAGTTCCACGGCATGACGCCGAGCAGTACGCCCAGTGGCTCGTAGCGTATCTCCGCGCTGCCGGCGTCCACGTTGAGCGGCTGGGGCGCAAGTTGCTCCGCCGCGTTTTCTGCGTAGTAGCGAAGGATCTCGGCGCTCAGCTTCACCTCGCCGTGCGCTTCGTGACGAAGCTTGCCCATTTCCATTGTCATTAGGCCACCGAGCTCGTCGATACGTTCCAGCATCAGGTCGGCGGCGCGGGCGAGCACGGCCACCCGTTCGCTGACCGGACGTTCGCGCCAGGACAGGAAGGCCTGGTGAGCGTCGTGGACCGCGTGATCGACCTGTTCGTTGCTCATCGGGTTGAACTCGCGCAGCAACTCTCCGGTGGCCGGATTCACTGTGGCAATGGATGAACGGTGTTCGACTTTGACCGAATGTGAGTCCATGGTTTCCTCCAACGCTTGGCTCGCCGCGGTGGTCTGATGGCTGTCGCGATGCCGATGCTCATTCCGTGCAGCGGATTTCTGCGCGCGGCGTTATCTTCGACCCTCCCTGCATGGCAGCCGACATATTCGAAGTGTGGCCATCCGGTGTGCCCGAATCTTGAACCCTGACATACCTATTTCGCGGGGCGCATTCGTCCCGTCAGGACCACGGGCCGATGGCGGTTCGACAACATGGGCATGCTCGGGGAGCATTCCGACGGCGGGCTTCCAGCGGGAACAGCATCCTGACGAAATTGTGGATCTGCCCTTCCCCCCAAACGGGAGCGCAGCGGATTCCGGGCAACACCTCGCCCGCACTGGCCGCCCGGCGCGATGAGAGCATGGGCCGGATGACCACGCACACCTGCATGGGCTGCGGCCGCAAAACCCGCTACTCGTATGGGCGCAACTGCACCGGTTGCGGCTCAAGGACACGCTCCTCGTACTACGGAGATTGGCCGGATCGATATCAGCAGGCCGCGGCGGCGTTCGCGGCGCCGGCGAAGATCGTCAGCCTGAGCGAGAAGCATCCGACGGCCGCGTTGGCGTTGCTGGTGCCGGGCTCGCTCATCGCCATGGCCGCGGTCGCCGCGTACCCACTGGTGTTCGTGCCATTGCTGCTTCTGCTCGCCGTGGCCATGGCGGCGTCGGTCCGCTACGAGGAAACCCGCACCTCCGATACATGACCGGCTTACGGCTGAAAGGCCGGAAGAACCGTGCCGGAATCGCGAATCTCCCAGATGCTGGCTTTGTTGATGCCGTCGAAATTGATCTTGTTCAGCGTCGCCCGCGAATAGGTGAGGTCGATGGCCACCTGGGTCGAGGTGTTGCCGTACGGGTCGGTCATCGGGAAGGTGCCCTGCACGTTCACCGCGGACGCGTCGGGATAGGTGGCGTGGGCGTACTTGAGGATGTCGATGGTGTCCAACCGGGCGCCGTCTTTGATCATCTGCTCGGTGTAGTTGTCGCGAATGGCGAATCGGGCGTCGACCACCTGGCCGTTCGGACCCGGTGACGTGGTGAAGGTGACTCCGTCCGGCTTCTTGGGGCCGGCCGGCGTCGTCGGCGCCGCCTCGGTCGGTGCCGCCGCGGCCGAACCGTTCGAGGGCGGCGAGTGGCCGTCCTTCCTCGGATCGAAAAGCCAGCTCTTGCCGACGATGATCAGCAGAACGAGGACGCACAGCGCCGCCAGCGCCAGCACCGCCTTTCCGGAAAGGCCTTTCTTCTGCGGCTCGGCGGAGAACGCCCACTCGCTGGTCCAGCTGGTGCCGTCGAAGTACCGCTGCAGCCCGTGGCCTACTGCTGGGTCGGGGTACCAACCCGGCAACGATTTCGGCGGCGGCGGCGCCTGTTCAGACGGCATCTATCCATTTTCGTCGTGCCAAGGCCATCACGGCTACCCGTCCCGGCGCCCACTCGAGACAGAGCATTCAGTCCTCGTGGTCCCGCTCGGTGAGTTCCGGCGCGTTCTCGCGGGTTGCCATTCCACCCTCGCGCCCGTGGTCCGCGGGACCGGGGCGGCCACCTTTGGGCTCGTCGTCGTCCTTCTTGGAATGCTTGCCCATCGCACCCTCCCTTCATCGACCGGACGATTACCCGCGGCCACCGATCTCCAAGACAGCGGGACTGCGGAAACCGCTTCGCCAAGCCTAGGCTCTGAGCGAGTATGGCGGCGGCGGGCTCGCCGCCCGCGGGTCCGCGCTCCGCGGTGCGCCGACCGTGTGAACGCGAGATGGACCCGGCGTAACGGTTCGGCGATCGACGCGTCGGCGCGTCCGGTGCGGGTTATGAATCGAGGGTGAGCAACCACCATGTGAACCTGACACCGCAGGAAAGCTCGTTGATCGGCGAGAGTCATCCCGAGGCTCTCGCGCGCATGGACGAGAAGTCGCTGAAGGACTTGCAGGGCCGGCTGCGCCAAGCACGCGACAAGAATTTCAGCTTGTTGCGGCGTCAGGGCGCGGCCCGGGTAGCGGCCGAAGGAGGCCGCGGTTCCGCCCAACCGGCCAACGAAAAGCGCGGTGAAAAGGTGGAGATCTTCGACGAGGCACTCGCCCGGGTCGGCGAGCGGCTTGGCGCCGTCGGTGACGACGGGTAGCGGCAAGCACTGACGCACCCCAAGGTTGCCCGCTTTCGTCGCGGACCTCGCCGGCGACGATCAGTCGCGCCCGGATCGCCCTAAATCCCTTGCGCTACGGCACTTTCCGGAGATCGGCCAGCGAGTTCTTCAGCCCACCGTCCAGCCGGACCTGGACACCCGCCACCGCGATCATCACCGCCGCGGTCACCATGTGCACCACCGCGTCGGTGACGTTGTTGGGGAAGTTGAAGACGAAAGCGACCTGATGCGAGAAGAAGGCCCAAATCCCCGGCAGCGCACCCGCTATCGCGGCGAGCAGTAGGTACAGCACGGCCCACGACTTGCGAACAGCGAAGACCAGCCCGGGCGCGAACAGCGCCAGCCCGGCGATGGCGTGCCAGCCGTTGTAGTCCATTCCGAGCAGCTGGACCGTCGGCGCGGTGGGCCCGGTGGCGAAGCTGGGATTGATGATGAGGCCGATCACCGCCTGAACGACATGAAAAACGCAGATGATCAGCAACCCGATCTGGGCGAAACTCCACCTCACGTCGCCTCCTGTGCGCGGCGGGATAGCCCGAATACTACGCGCGGTAGTAGATCGCGGTCAACGAACGCACGTGGTGGCTACGCCGTGCCGTTCCGTTCGATCCAACAGGTGAGCGCATCTTCGAGCGCGGTGGCGACGTCCACACCGGCGGTGTCGGCGGCCCGCTCGAACCGCTCGACCAAGTCGGTGTGAACCGAGGCGCCCAACCTGGAGAACGGTGGTTTCGGCTTCGGCGGTAGGTCTACCGGCACGTGTCGCGCGACAGACGCGTCGATGATTGCGCGAAGTGCCGGTATCTCGTCGAGCAACGCGGCGAGGTCGTCGCGTTCGATCCGCAACAACTCGGCCGGGCCCATCGTCGTCACGGTCGCAGAACGCAGTCTCCCGCGTTGCAGAGCCGACTCGCCGATCACCTCGCCCGGCCCCAGCGCGGCGACGCGGTCCCGGCCGATGTACACCCCCACCTCCCCGCTGAGCAGGATGTAGCAAGAGTCCGACGGAGTCTGCTCATGAATCAGCGGCAACGGGGCCGATGTCGACGTGCGATGAGACGCCCGGGCCAGACGCTGTAGTTGAGCATCCGAGAAGTTAGCGAATGTGTCATACCGGCGTAGCCGAAGAGCGTCTTCCTGATATCGCTTAGCGTCTGCCTTCATAGCGGACTCCTGACCTGCGATGTGCCGCTGACATCGAAGAGCGTAACGCCGATTTATCCGGGGCCGCCGGCAAAGCTCAATTCCGGCCGGGAATCTTCATCACCGTCCGCACGATGGGCAGCAGCGACTTCTGCCAGAGCGGGCCCGGAATGCCAAGGGGTGGATCGAGATTGAACACACGCGCGGTCGCGATGGTCTGCGACTCGGTGTACTTCAACAAGCCCTCGGGACCGTGCCGCCGGCCGACGCCGGACTGGCCCATCCCGCCCATCGGGGCGCTGAGGCTGCCCCACGCGAACGCGTAACCCTCATTGACGTTGACCGTCCCCGAACGCAACCGGGCGGCGATCTGCTGGCCTTCGGCGGAGGAGCCGGCCCACACGCTCGCGTTCAGCCCGTACTCGGTGTCATTGGCCTTCTCCACGGCTTCATCCACGTCGGCGACGGGATAGATCGAGACGAGCGGCCCGAACGTCTCGTTGGCCGCGCACTCCATCTGCGGCTCGACGTCGGTCAGCACCGTGGGCTCGTAGAACAGTGGCCCGATGTCAGGCCGGGCTTTGCCTCCCGCGATCACCTTGGCGCCCTTGGCCTTTGCGTCATCCACGTGATCCGTCACCGTTTCCAGCTGCCCCGCGGAGATCAGGCTGCCCATGTCCACCGAGAAGTCGTAAGCGGTGCCCAGCTTCATGTTTCGCACCGCGGCACCGAACTTGGTGATGAAATCGTCGGCGACGTCCTTCTCGACATAAATCCGCTCGATGGAGATGCACAGCTGACCCGCGTTCGAGAAGCACGCGCGGGTGGCTGCCTTGGCGGCCTTGTCCAGGTTGGCCCCTCGCGTGACGACCATCGCGTTTTTGCCCCCGAGTTCGGCCGAAAACCCGATCAGCCGACGGCCCGCGTGTTCCGCGAGCTGCCGGCCGGTGGCGGTCGAACCGGTGAACATCAGGTAGTCGCAGTTGTCGATGATCGCGGTGCCGACCACCGAGCCCGGCCCGGGCACGATCGCGTACAGGGCTCGGGGCAGGCCGGCCCGGTACAAGAGCTCCGCACAGGCGAGGGCGCAATACGGGGTCTGGCTGTCCGGCTTGAGCACCACGGCGTTACCCGCCAGCAGCGCCGGCACCGAATCGGACGCGGTCAGCGTCATGGGGTAGTTCCACGGGGAGATCACCCCGACCACGCCCTTGGGCTGGTAGCAGACCGTGGTTTTGCCGATCCCGGGAAGCAGGGCGGGCACCGTGCGAGGCTTCAGCAGGTCCGCGGCCACGCTTGCGTAGTAGTTCGCGTTTGCGACCAGATCGATGATTTCCTCCTGCGCGGCCCAGCGGGCCTTGCCGCCCTCGGCTTGCAGCAGGTCCATCAGGAAGTCGCGGTTCTCGACGACCAGGTCCCGATAGCGCGCGATGATGTCGGCGCGCTCGGTGACCGGGCGGTTCGCCCAGGCGGCCTGGGCCGCCCGCGCCTCGGCGAATGCGGCTTCGACGTCGTCGGCCGTGCCGATCGGGATGGTGGTCAGCGGCTTGCCGGTGAAGACCTCGTCGATCGTCCTGGTCTCGCGTGCGGCGGCGTCTTTGATCGCGGCCAGCTGGCGCAAGCGGTCGAAGACCTCGGCTGACGGTGCGGGCATGTCATTACCTCTCGAACGGCGTGCAAAACACCAGACTATTGGCTTTGCAGTGCCCGGCCCGCCGGTGACGACAAAAAATCGAGGTCGTCTGCCATGGCGAAAGTGGGTAAGCAAGGTACAAGCGCGAGGCGCGTCAGGTTTTCAAACACAGGTCACTAGTGGGAAGGCGGCATCGGATGGTTCGTCACGAAGGGGGCCGCTGGGATGTCGGGGCCGAGAACAATGCGGTGTACCTCGCGCGCATCTCTGAGAGCGATGAGCGGGTGTTCGACGACTTGCTGTCCCCTCAAGAGGCCCGGGACCTGGCCGGGCTCTTGACGAAGTATGCAGACAAAGCCGATGAGGCGGACGAATCCGACGACAAGTCGGAGCGCTCCGATGAGTCGAAGGCGTCCGACGGCACCGACGAGAAATCCGAGGACTCCGACGAGTCCGACGATTCGCACGACGAGTCCGAGGATTCCGATGACGAGTCCGACGAATCGGACAACAAGTCCGACGACGCAGAAAAAGGTGGCGACTGAGGATGGACCCCGAACGGACTGCGGGACAGCCTATTCCAACGCCGCTGAACATCCGTTGCGGTACCCGGCGGACCTCAACGGATCGACACCAGTTGGTCGATGGAATCCCGGGGCAACTCGCCGTCGACAACGGCGGCCACCGCCATCCGCTGCAGCGTGATCGCGCCTTTGTGATTGTCCAGAAATGCCGTATCCGACGCATCGCGACCGGTGGCGATACGCACCAGCGTCTGCCGCGGCGCTAACAGCGTCGCGTCGACCACCCGCCAGCCCCCGTCGACGAAAGCCTCGGCGACGGCGTGAAAGTCCATCGGGTACACGCCCGGCGCGTACACGGACACCACGCGGGCCGGGACGCTGACCGCTCGCAGGAGCGCCACCACAAGGTGCGCGTAGTCCCGGCAGACACCTTCACCGGCGAGCATGGTGTCCACCGCCCCGTCAATCGGATCGCTGGAGCCGGGTACATAATCGAGTCTGGTACCCACCCACGAACTCACGTGCTCCAGCAGTTCCGCCGAATCGCGGTCATTGCCGAACTCGGTTGCGGCAAAACCAAAGAACTTGTCGGACTCGGCGTATCGGCTGGGGCGCAGGTACATCGATTGGTCGTAGTCGGTCACCGGAGCCGGATCGGTCTGACCCACGATCGTTGCCTCATAGTTGACCTGCAGTGTGCCCACCCCCGCGTCGAACTTATGGATACGGCTGCCGTGCAGTCCGCTGATTTCCAGAGGTGTGATGGGCCGTCCGTTCAAGACGAAGCGCAGCGATTCGGATACCTCCGTTCGCGGATGCGGTGCGATGGCAATCTGGAATTCAAGTGTCGTGGGCGCGGTGATTTCGACTTCGAGCTCGGTGCCCACTTCTCGTCTCATAGCGAGATACTGCGTGAGTTGTCCCGGATCCGCCACCGCGCGACTGTCAACGGGGTAGACATCTCGACAAACAGGTAAGGGATCGGCCAGGCCAAGTTCGGGCTGAGTGATGTCAAAGGACGTGCAGGCCCTGAGCCAACTGTGACACGCCGACCACCGTGAACAGGGCAACCAGAATTTGCCGGTGGTAGGTGCGCACCCAGTTGTGCAACACGAGAAGCAAAGATTGAGTTCTCGCCGGCGTGACCACATAGCCGACGAGGATGCCCTCGACGATGGCGTACATCAGGACGATGAACGCTACGGAGGCGCCGGCCTGCGCGGTGACCGATGCCCCCGAGGCCGCGATGATGGCGACGATGAAAAGGACACCGTCGACCGGCACCGAGATGATGCCGATCACCCATGCGACCCACGAGGAACCGCCCTCCCAGGCATCGTGGACGCGGCCGAGAAGCCGGCGGAATGGAGACGGATTTTCCGGCGCCTCCTCCCGGACCCGGGTCAGCAGCCGCGGCATCGCGATCGGGGCGCCGGCGACCACTGACAGTTCGGGGGAGCGGTCGTCGTCGCGCGCGGGTTGCGGCGTCCGTGGGCGGGTGAGGAAACGCACCGTCATCAGGGCGGCGATCGATAGTCCGAGCACGCCGAGGCCGATCTGGATCTTGCCGAGCGTCGAGCTCGTCGACGGTGATGCCGAGCCGTGCGCAGCATGTCCGAACATCGGGGTGAAGTTCAGCAGCATGAGCGGGATGAGCAGCTCAGGGATGCACACCGTCAACCCGCCGAGCCAGTAAGCCAGCAGGCTCGGTCCGGGTCGCGGACGAGAAATCATCAGCAGGGCGAGCCCGAGACGGACCGGATTGAGCGCAGCCAGGATCCCCAAGCCCAGCACTGACCCCCACATGGTTCGAGGCTCTACCCGCGGCCCGCGGGCACTAAACGCCGCTGCAGTACAAGTCGGGGAGCGAAAACATTCGTTTGGCAAAGGTGGCTATGAACCAGCTGTGTGCGCCCAAAGTCAATCTTGTTCAAGGGATTCGGGCCGAGTCGGGCGCGCAACCGGCCAGGTGGGAAAAGGATCTCGGATCGGAAAGCCCACCCGGTTATCTGGCCGGTTTCGCCGTAGCCGGGTTAGCGGACCGGCTCGATGCGTGTCCGCTGGCGAACGCGGTCCGCACCGTCTGCGCGTGAGATCTATCACAACAGGCCTGCGTGACGGCCTGCGCGGGGCGTAGCGGAAAGGCGACCGGCAAACCCTTCAAGACGATGCCGGCGCCGCTGATTCCGGCCGGTGCCGGCCGATCTGACGAGACCGTTTTTGGCGCGCGGCGGGGCACGCGGGTTCCCTGCAGCTATGACATCGCAGCGATCCGCCTTGCGAATCGCCATGGCGGCGAGCGCGTTCTAGCAAGCGCCCGTATGTTTTTGCATGGTTGAAGCCACCGAAATGTATTCAAATGCGAATTTCGTGAATACGCTGATAAGGGCACATTGGCGCAGGTAATTGCGTCATATCCGAGTTGGTTTTGCCGGCGGTCGGGATTGCCGGTTCCGGTTGAAGGAGAGGCCACCGGCAAATATTTGCGATCGCGTAAGCGTCACCTCGCTCGTCCGTCAGGCAAACACCAGCCAACAGTGCCGCGAGGCGAAGGGCAGGCCGGTGCGGCGTCCGCCAGGCGAAAAGAAATCCGCCACCCGCGCGACACGTTAGCTTTGCTAAGCAGCAAAATGTCAGTGCGATAGTAGGATGGTGGCGGATCTGTTCTGTGCGAACGGAATCCATAGATTGCGCACAGTATTGGGTGGGTACGCTGCGACGGTGGTTCGCGACGTCGACGGCCTTGGTGGTCACGCCCCTTGGGCTGCATTCGCTTGGTGAACTGCAAATGTCGACGGAGGGTCCAGATGGGTGCTGTGACGATCGTGTGTGCCGCCGCTCCTGCGGACAGCGTCCACCTGCGCGGGCATCCGGTGCGTGGGCCGATCGACATGCCGGCCGCGCTTGACGGCTCAATCCTCAAGTGCTGCAAAGGCGCTCGGTTCCGCCCAGCGCGATCGGTAATCAACGTCTCGGTGTTAGGGGGTCCATCCGTTGCCGCTCAATCCGTTCGATGACGACGATGGTCGTTTTTTCGTCTTGGTCAATAATGAAGAACAACACAGTCTTTGGCCATCATTCACTGTCATTCCCGATGGTTGGAGAGTAGTTTTTGGGGAAGCCGACCGCGCCACCTGCCTGCACTACATCGAAGGAACCTGGCCCGATATACGGGCGAAAAGTCTGCGCGACACGCTGACCGCGCCGGTTTTTGATTAATAGACCGATGTCGGTAAGAAGGTTCGGGGTCAAATCTTAATGGGGGGGCGTGCAGTGGAGCGTGCTGCTGACCGGGCACTTCCGGTGACGCGGGGCCAGTTAGATATCTGGCTGGCGCAACAGACGGGCAACTTCGATGTGGCTTGGCAGCTGGGTGTGCTGGTCCATATCCAGGGCGCCATAGACACCGGATTGTTGCATCAAGCTATGCGACACGTGGTGAATGAGGCTGAGAGCCTTCGGGCTTCGTTCTTCGAGGCCGACGGCCAGGTATTCCAGAAGGCCGTCGAATACGACGATGTCGAACTGGTCTTCTGTGACCTGACCGACGCGCGCGACGCCGAGCGTGAAGTCCGGGAAGCGACTTCATCGATTCAGAAAACGCCGATGCCCCTCACCGGCCCGATGATCAAGTTCGCGCTATTCCGCACGGCTCCCGACGAGTATTACTGGTTCACCACCTGTCATCACATCGCCATCGACGGGATGGGCATTGCGCTCCTTGGTCGCCGGATCGCCGCTGTCTACTCGGCGCTCGTTTCCGGCAAACCGGTTCCACCCGCTTTCTTCGGCTCGCTGCACGATCTGGTCGGCGGTGAGTTGGAATACGAGGCGTCACCCAAATTCGTTGAAGATCAAGAATATTGGACCGCGCACTGCCCCGAGGGCGCCGGTGCGGATTACCCGTCGGCCGCGCCCGGCGATGGGCGCGACCCCTATTCGCCTTCTCCGCCAGTGCAACTGGATCAGTCGGTGGTCGGCAAGGTCAAAGAGCTGTCCAAGGCGCTGGGCATCCGGCGGTCATCGGTACTCACGGCGGCCTGCGCACTTCTGGTGCGCGGCTGGTCCGCCGACGGCTCGGACGAGGTGGTGCTCGACTTCCCGGTCAGCCGCCGCGTCGATCCAGCCTCGAAGACGCATCCCGGCATGCTTGCCGGGGTGGTGCCACTGGTATTGAAGGCCGCGCCGGACACGACGTTCGCCGACTTCTGCCAGCACGTCGACGTGCGATCGCGAGAAGCGTTGCGGCATCAGCAGTTCCCAACCCGCACCCTTGCCGGCGAGGGCGACTTCAGCGGCCCGCGGCAGGCGCCCAACCGCGTGGTCGTCAACTTCGTCCCGGCCCGCATGACGCTCAGTCTCGGCGACGTGCCGGCAACGGCGAAATACACCAGCTTCGGCCCGGTGGGCCACTTCGGGCTGTTCTTCCTGGGATTCGGCGACCAGCAGTTCTTGAGCACCGTCGGCACCGGGCAACCCTTCTCGAACTTCGACGTTTCGGATCTGGGGGAGCGGCTGCAGCAGATCCTGGCGACCATGGCGGCCGATCCGGGCGCGCAGTTGTCGTCGTTGGACGTGCTGCATGCAGACGAGCATGCCCGCTTGGAAGAAGTTGGAAACACTGCGATTTTGACCGCGCGGGCGAACTCGCCGATGTCGGTGCCGGAGTTGTTCGCCACGCAGGTTGCCCGCACGCCCGAGGCCGTGGCGCTGGTGTTCGAGGGCGTCTCGGCGACCTACCGGGAGTTGGACGAGGCGTCGAATCGGTTGGCGCATCACCTGGCGGACCACGGCGCAGCACCGGGACAGACTGTGGCGCTGATGTTTTCGCGTTCGGCCCAGGCGGTCGCGTCGATTCTGGCGGTGCTCAAAACCGGGGCCGCATATCTGCCCATCGATCCCTCGTCGCCGAACGCGCGGATCGAGTTCATGCTTGCCGATGCCAAGCCCGTCGCCGCAGTGACGAGCGCAGACCTGACTGAACGGTTCGACGGCCACGGCGTGACCGTCATCGATGCCACCGATCCGCGCATCGACGCTGAACCCGCCACGGCGCTTCCGATGCCGGATCCTTCCGCTATCGCTTACCTGATCTACACCTCGGGAACCACTGGCGTGCCCAAAGGTGTTGCGGTCACCCATCACAACGTGACGCAGCTGATGAGCACGCTGGACGCCGGCCTGCCCGCCGACGGTGTCTGGTCGCAGTGCCATTCCTATGCGTTCGACGTTTCGGTGTGGGAGATGTTCGGCGCGCTGCTGCGCGGCGGACGCGTGGTGGTGGTGTCTGAAGACGTGACCCGTTCGCCCGAGGAGCTGCACGACGTCCTGGTGGCCCAGGATGTCAGCGTCTTGACCCAGACGCCGTCGGCGGTCGCGATGCTGTCGCCCGAGGGCCTGCAGGGGGTGTCACTGGCGGTGGTCGGCGAGGCCTGCCCGCCCGAAGTGGTCGACAAGTGGGCGCCCGGACGGGTGATGGTCAATGCCTACGGCCCGACCGAGACGACCATGTGTGTGGCGATCAGTGCGCCGCTGACGGCGGGATCCGGCGTACCGCCCATCGGTTCCCCGGTGCCCGCTGCGGCCCTGTTCGTGCTCGACGGCTGGCTGCGTCCCCTGCCCCCTGGAGTCGTCGGCGAGTTATACGTCGCAGGTGACGGCGTGGCCGCGGGCTACATCGGGCGGGCCGGGCTGACGGCGTCACGGTTCGTGGCGTGCCCGTTCGGCGACCGGGGCGCACGCATGTACCGCACCGGCGACCTGGCGTCCTGGGGTCCCGACGGCCAACTGCGGTATCTGGGCCGCGCCGACGATCAGGTCAAGATCCGCGGCTACCGCATCGAACTCGGCGAAGTGCAGGCCGCACTGGCCGCCCTCGACGGTGTCGAGCAAGCCGTGGCGATCGTGCGCGAAGACCGTCCGGGCGACAAACGCCTGGTCGGTTACGTCACCGGGACCGCCGAGCCCGCCGCGGCGCGCACCGCGCTCGCCGACCGGCTCCCGGCCCACATGGTGCCGACGGCGGTGGTTGCGCTCGAGGCCCTGCCGCTGACGGTCAACGGCAAGCTGGACACCCGCGCGCTGCCGGCACCCGAATACACCGCGCGTGAGTATCGCGCCCCGGGCAATGCCGTCGAGGAGATCCTGGCCGGCATCTACGCCGAGGTGCTCGGCGTCGAGCGGGTCGGCGTCGACGAGTCGTTCTTCGAGCTCGGCGGCGACAGCATCCTGTCGCTGCAAGTGGTGGCGCGGGCCCGCGCCGCCGGCCTGAGATGCCGGCCCCGAGACGTGTTCGTCGAACAGACCGTGGCCAGGCTGGCCCGGGTGGCGGGCGTCAGCGACGGGGCAGCCGACGTGATCGACGAGGGTGTCGGCCCGGTGCCGGCCACGCCGATCATGCGGTGGCTGCAGGGCATCGAGAGCGCCGGCGGCCCGATCGAAGAGTTCAACCAGACCGTGATGGTCCAGGCGCCCGCCGGGGTGACCGAGGCCGACGTCGCAATTGTGTTGCAGGCCTTGATAGATCGTCACGCGATGCTGCGGCTGCGCGTCGATCGCGACGAAGCCGACGGCTGGTCGCTGCACGTACCCGAGCCGGGGTCGGTGCGGGCCGGGGACTGCCTGCAATCAGTGGACGAGTTGAACGACAAGGTGCTGCTGGAAGCGCGCTCACGGTTGAACCCGGCGACCGGCGCAATGCTGAGCGCGCTGTGGGTCGAGCCTGCCGGTCAGTTGACCGTGATCATTCACCACCTCGCCGTCGACGCGGTGTCGTGGTGGATCTTGTTGGAAGACCTCAACGTTGCCTGGGCGCTGCACAGCGCCGGGCAGTCGGTGGAGTTGCCGCCGGCGGGGACGTCGTTCGCCCGCTGGGCCACAATGCTGACCGAACACGCCCACCGCCCCGACGTCGTCAACCAGCTGGGCGCCTGGAAGAAGGTGACGGCGACTCCGCCCGCGCTGCCGGCGGCCAGCCCCGAGGCGGATACCTATGCTTCCGCCGGGCGGTTGTCGGTGGAGCTGGATGCCGACGCGACCGGTGCACTGATCGGTGATGTGCCGACCGCATTCCACGCCGGAATCCAGGACATCCTGCTGATTGCCTTCGCGCTGGCGTGGGCGGAATTCCTGGATGACGCGGCCGACGGGATCGGCATCGACGTCGAGGGCCACGGGCGCCACGAGGAACTCGCCGCCGATATCGACCTGTCCCGCACCGTCGGCTGGTTCACCAGCAAGTACCCGGTCTCCCTGAACGTCGCCGGAGCGGTTGCCGAGCTGGGCTGGGCGCGGGTGGCTTCCGGTGACGCTGCGCTGGGCCCGGTGATCAAATACGCCAAGGAGCAGCTGCGGGCCCTGCCGGACCCGCTGACCTACGGGCTGCTGCGTTACCTCAACACCGAAGTCGAGTTGTCCGGGCCCGACCCGTCGATCGCGTTCAACTACCTGGGCCGGCAGGGCGCGGGGGGCGACTCGTCGGGTGAGGGCTGGCGCATCAACCAGGCCGGCCTGTCGCTGATCGGTGCGGCCGCGGCGGTGCCCATGCCGCTCACGCACACCGTCGAGCTCAACGCCGGCACCATCGACACCGGCACCGGTCCCCGACTGCACGCCGAATGGACTTGGGCGCCATCGGTTCTGAACGCGACGCAGATCACCCGGTTGAGCCGGCTGTGGTTCGAGGCGCTGACCGGCCTGTGCGCGCATGTGCGCGCCGGTGGGGGCGGCCTCACCCCGTCGGACATCGCGCCGGCCCGCCTGACCCAGCAGGAGATCGACGAGCTGCAACGTCAGCACCACATCGCCGACATCCTGCCGTTGACCCCGCTGCAGCAGGGTCTGCTCTTCCATTCCAGCACCGCGCAGGACAGCGACGACATGTATGCGGTGCAGCTGGACTTCACCCTCACCGGGCCCCTCGACCCGGACCGGCTGCGCGACGCAGTGCACACCGTCGTCAACCGGCATCCCCACCTCGCGGCGCTGTTCTGCGAACGGTACGACGAGCCCGTCCAGATCATCCCCGCCGATCCGGTGGTGCAGTGGCGCTACCTCGACCTGGACGGCACCGAGCACGCCGAAGCCGACCGGCTGATCGAGGAGCTCAGCGGTTCCGAACGTGCCGCGGTGCGCGACCTCGCCGGCCAGCCGGCGTTTCGCGTCGCGCTGGTCCGCACCGCCGACCGCCGGCACCGTTTCCTGCTCACCAATCACCACATCCTGCTCGACGGTTGGTCGCTGCCCATCCTGCTGCGCGAGATCTTCACCAGCTACTACGGGCAGCGGCTGCCCGCCGCCGGCTCATACCGGGCCTTCCTCACCTGGCTGGCAGACCGAGACCTCGACGCCGCCCGGGAAGCCTGGGGGCAGGTGCTGTTCGGCTTCGAAACCCCCACCCTGGTCGGACCGCAGGACCGGCTGGGGCAGGGGCGACGCGGCTTCGAAAAGTCCCGGGTGCCCCAGCAGACCACGCAGGCCCTCGGCGAGCTGGCGCGTTCCTGCCACACCACACTGAGCACCGTCCTGCAGGCCGCCTGGGCGGTGGTGCTGACCTCGCTGACCGGTCAGCACGACGTCGTCTTCGGCACCCCGCGGTCCCGCGTCGGCCAGCTGGAGGTCGACGATGCCGAACAGATGGTGGGCCTGCTGATCAACACGGTGCCGGTGCGCGCCAACATCACCGCGACCACCACCACCGCAGACCTGCTGGCGCAGCTGCAGAACAGCCACAACGACGCGCTCGAGCACCAGCACCTGGCGCTCAGCGAGATCCACCGGGTCACCGGCCACGATCAGCTCTTCGACACGCTGTTCGTCTACGAGAACTACCCCGTCGAGAGCGGCATGACGCTGGGCGCCGACGGGCTGGCCATCGCCGAGTTCACCAACCGGGAGTACAACCACTACCCGCTGACGGTCGAGGCCCTGCCCGGCAGCGAGCTCGGCCTGCACGTCGAATACGACGCCGACGTGTTCGACACCGCCGGCATCGGGTCGCTCCTCGAGCGATTCCAGCGCGTCCTGGTGGCGATGACCACCGATCCCACCCAGCGGCTGTCGTCGGTCGAGCTATTGGACCGCGGCGAGCGCGAACTGGTGCTCTCCCGGCTGTCGGGCGCCGGTGTCGCGGCACCGGTCGGGGTGGCGCCCCAGTTGTTGGCCGGTGCGCTGGCGATCGCCCCGGAGGGGCCGGCGGTGGTCGACGGCGGCCGGGAGTTGTCATACCGCGAACTCGACGAGTGGTCGACCCGGTTGGCGCGGGTGCTCATCGACGCGGGCGTGGGCCCGGAGCGCGCCGTAGGTGTGGCGGTGGGCCGGTCCGCCGAACTGGTGGTGGCGTGGTGGGCCGTCGTCAAGGCCGGCGGCATCCACGCGCCGGTGGACCTCGACCATCCGGTCGAGCGGGTGGCCGCGGTGCTGAACGCCGTCGACGCGGTGTGCGTGTTGACCCGGGGCACCGACGAGGTCGTCGGCGCGGGTACGCGCCCGATCGTGCGCATCGACGGGCTGGACCTGTCCGCGCACAGCGCCGAGCCGATCACCGACGCCGACCGTCTGGCACCGCTGACCGCCCATGACACCGCTTACGCGATCTTCACCTCGGGCTCCACCGGCACCCCCAAAGGCGTGCTGGTGAGCCACGCGGGCCTACTGGGATGGACTGCCGCGCAATGCGATTCGTGTGGGCTGGACACCAACACGCGGGTGCTGATGGTGGCCTCACCGACATTCGATGCGTCGGTCGGCGAAATGTTGCTGGCGGCGGCGTCGGGGGCCGCACTGGTGGTGGCACCGCCGCAGGTATACGCGGGCGAACCGCTGACCGCCTTGCTGCAGAGCCAGCGCGTCAGCGCGGCGTTCCTGACCCCGACGGTACTGTCGTCGCTGGATCGCACCCGGCTGGCCGGTTTCGACACGCTGATGGTCGGCGGCGAGGCCTGCCCGAAGGAATTGGTGGCCGCCTGGGCGCCCGGGCGGCGCATGTTCAATGTGTACGGGCCGAGCGAAACCACCATCTGGGTCACCTCCAGCACACCGCTGTCGGCCGACGGTCCGGTGCGCATCGGCACCCCACTGCCGGGCGTCTGCGCGGTGGTGCTCGACGATTGGCTGCGGCCGGTTCCGGTCGGCGTGGTGGGCGAGTTGTATGTGAGCGGGCCGGCATTGGGCCACGGCTACCTGGGCCGGGCGGACCTCACCGCGGAACGATTCGTGGCCAACCCATTCGGCGGCGCCGGGTCGCGCATGTATCGCACCGGCGACCTGGTGCGCTGGACCCGCGACGGGGACCTGGACTTTGTCGGTCGCGCCGACAGTCAGATCAAACTGCGCGGCCAGCGCGTCGAATTGGGCGAGATCGAGAACACGCTGCTGGCCTGCCCGGAGGTCACCCAGGCCGCCGTCACGGTGCTGGACAGTAACACCGGTTCGCATCTGGTCGCCTACGTCACGCTCGACCACGCGGTCAGCGCCGACCGCGACGAGGACAACGTCGAAGAGTGGCAACACCTTTACGACGATCTCTACGGGGCCGACCTCGCGGCCGGCTTCGGCGAGGACTTCCGCGGCTGGAACAACAGCTACACCGGTGAGGCGATCCCGCTCGAGGAGATGACCGAATGGCGTTCGGCCACAGTCGATCGGATCATGTCGCTGCAGCCGCGTCGAGTGCTGGAGATCGGTGCGGGCTCGGGGTTGCTGCTGTCGCAGATCGCGCCGCAGGCCGATGAGTATGTGGCCACCGACTTCTCGCCGGTGGCGATCGAGAACCTGGCTCGCTCGATGGAGCAACTACACCTCCCATGGCGCGACCGGGTACAACTGCTGACCCAGCCGGCCCACGTCACCGACGGACTGCCGCGCGGGCACTTCGACACGATCATCTTGAACTCGGTCGTTCAGTACTTTCCGAACGCGGGATACCTGGCCGAGGTCATCGACAACGCCATGGAGCTGCTGGCACCCGGCGGGGCGGTGTTCATCGGCGACGTCCGTAACCACAGCCTGCAGGGCGCATTCCAGACGGCGATCGCGCTGGCCCGGGGCGGCACCGCAGTTACCGAAGCCGCCGAGCTGCACCAGCGGGTGCGCCACGCCATGCTCGGTGAAACCGAATTACTGTTGGCCCCAGAGTTTTTCACCACCTGGGCGGTCAACTGCCCGTCTGCCGGCGGCATCGACATCCAAGTCAAACGCGGATTCGCCGACAACGAACTGAACCGGTACCGCTACGACATCGTCATCCGCAAGGCTCCCGCACCCGTGCGCTCCGTCGCCGACGCCCCCACCTGGTCGTGGACCGAATGCGCGGGCCTGGACGGGCTGCGCGACGTGTTGGCGTCCCAATGGCCCGCCGTCATCCGCGTCGCCGACATCCCGCACGCCGGGGTCATCGCCGACGTCCGCGTCGAAACGGCGCTCGCCGAGGGACAACCCGTGGCCGAGGCCATCGCCCAGGCCGGCAACGTCCCTGACGCCGCCGTCGCCGAAGAGATACATCGCATCGGTGAATCCGTCGGGTATCGCGTCGCGGTGACCTGGGGAACCCAACCCGGCACGCTCAGCGCGGTTTTCGTCGACGCCGCCGACGCCGAACCCCTGACCGATCTCTACCTGCCTCCCACCGGGGCTCGGCGGCGCACCAGCTACGCCAACGACCCCCGCGCCAACACCAAGATCGGCGAGGTGCGCGAACGGCTGAGCGCATGGCTGCCGGAATACATGGTTCCGACACACATTGTGGCGCTAGAGGAATTCCCGATGACCTCGTCGGGCAAGCTCGACCGCAAAGCCTTGCCCGCACCGGAGTACCAGGACGTGGACCGGTACCGCGCCCCGAGTACCGCGGCCGAGGAGATCTTGGTCGGCATCTACGCACAGGTGCTCGGGCTGGAGCAGGTCGGCGTCGACGACTCGTTCTTCGACCTGGGTGGGGACTCTTTGTCGGCGATGCGCCTGATCGCCGCCGTGAACACGAGCCTGAACTCCAACCTTGGCGTGCGGGCGGTATTCGAGGCGCCCACTGCCGCGGAGTTGGCGCTCCTGGCCAGCGGCGACGCCGATCGTCCGGAGCCGCTGGTGGCGGGGGAGCGCCCGGCGGTGATTCCGCTGTCGTTCGCCCAGACCCGGTTGTGGTTCATCGACCAATTCCAGGGGCCCTCACCGATTTACAACGTCACCGTGGCATTGCGGCTGCGCGGACAGCTGGACTCCGCCGCCCTGGCCGCGGCGCTGGCCGATGTCGTGGGCCGCCACGAAAGCCTGCGCACGGTGTTTGCCGCGACCGACGGGGTCCCGCAGCAGGTGGTGATTCCCGCCGAGCAGATCGGTTTCGCCTGCGCCGTCGTGGATGCGCGCGGTTGGGCGGAAGACCGGCTACATGAACGGATGGCGGCGGCGGCCCAGTACGCCTTCGACCTGTCCAGCGAAAGCCCTTTGCACACAGAGCTGTTCACTCTCAGCGACGACGAACACGTGCTGGTGGTCGCGGTGCACCACATCGCCGCCGACGGCTGGTCGATCACACCGTTCGCGCGCGACCTGGGAGTGGCATACGCCAGCCGGTGTGCGGGACACGCCCCGGACTGGGCGCCGCTGGCGGTGCAGTACGTGGACTACACGCTATGGCAGCGCGCGTATCTGGGCGATGTGGAAGACAGCAACAGCCGCATCGCCGCCCAACTGGACTTCTGGGCGGACACGCTCGCCGGGCTGCCCGAACGCCTGCAGCTGCCCACCGATCGGCCCTACCCGCAGGTCGCCGACCACCGCGGCGCCCGCCTGGCGGTGGACTGGCCGACGGAGCTGCAGCAACAAGTGAACCGGGTGGCGCGTGAGCACAACGCGACCAGCTTCATGGTGATCCAGGCGGCGTTCGCTGCTCTGCTTTCGAAGATCAGCGCCAGTACCGATGTGGCAGTGGGCTTTCCGATTGCCGGGCGGAGTGAGCCCGCGCTCGACGAGCTGATCGGGTTCTTCGTCAACACCCTGGTGTTGCGGGTGGACGTGGCCGGGAATCCCACGTTCGCCGAGCTGCTGGCCCAGGTGCGCAAGCGCAGCCTGGCCGCCTTCGAACACCAGGACGTGCCGTTCGAACTGCTGGTGGAGCGCCTCAACCCCACCCGAAGCCTGACCCACCACCCGCTGATTCAGGTGCTGTTGGGCTGGGAGAACTTCCCCGGAGAGGTCAGCACCCCCGCAGCCGGGCTGGCGCTGGGCGACCTGCAGGTCACCCCGATGCCGGTACACACCGACACCGCGCGGATGGACCTGACGTTCTCCTTGGCCGAACGCTTCACCGAGGCCGGGCAGCGTGCCGGCATCGCCGTCACGGCCGAATACCGCACCGACGTGTTCGAGGCGGACACCGTCGAGACGATGATCGAACGGCTGCAGCGGCTCTTGACCGCCGTCACCGCCGAGCCCGACCGGCGGTTGTCCACCGTGGATCTGCTGGATACCGCTGAGCACGAACAACTTTCGACTTGGGGCAACCAGGCCATCCTGGCCGAGCCGATGCAGCCGGTGACGGTCGCGGGACTGTTCGCCGCGCAGGCGGCCCGCACTCCGGACGCGGTGGCACTGACGTTCGGGGACCGGTCGATGACCTACCGCGAGCTCGACGAGGCCGCCAACCAATTGGCGCATCTCTTGGTCGGCCGCGGGGCCGGCCCGGGACAGTTTGTCGCGCTGCTGTTTTCGCGGTCGGCCGAGGCGATCGTGTCGATCCTGGCGGTGCTGAAGTCCGGGGCGGCATATCTGCCGATCGATCCGGCGCTGCCGGCCGCCCGTGTCGAGTTCATGCTGACCGACGCCGCGCCGATGGCGGCGGTCACCACCGCCGATCTGGCCGACCGGTTCGACGGCTTCGACCTGATCGTCATCGACGTGGCCGACCCGGCCGTGGCGGCGTTGCCCACCACCGCTCCGGCCGCCCCGGCGCCCACCGACCTCGCCCACATCATCTACACGTCGGGCACCACGGGTGTCCCCAAAGGCGTTGCCGTCACTCAACACAACGTGGCTCAGCTCTTCGATGACCTGCGGCTCGGTTTCCCCTTGTCGGCGGGACAGGTGTGGACGCAATTCCACTCCTACGCGTTCGACTTCTCGGTCTGGGAGATCTGGGGTGCCCTGCTGCACGGCGGGCGCCTGGTGGTGGTGCCGGACGTGGTGGCCCGCTCACCCGAGGAGTTCCACGCACTGCTGGTCCGCGAGGGCGTGACGGTGCTGACCCAGACCCCGTCGGCGGTGGGACTGCTGTCCACCGACGGCCTGGACGCGACGGCGTTGGTGATCGGTGCGGAGCCGTGCCCACCCGAGCTGGTGGACCGCTGGGCGCCCGGCCGCGTCATGGTCAACGTCTACGGCCCGACCGAAACCACCATGTGGGCCTGCAAGAGTGCGCCGCTGCGGGCCGGCTCGGGATTCCCGCCGATCGGCTCCCCGGTGACCCGGGCCGCCTTCTTCGTCCTCGATGAGTGGCTGCGCCCGGTGCCCGCCGGCGTGGTGGGCGAGCTCTACCTGGCCGGTCAGGGTGTCGGCGTGGGGTACTGGCGCCGTCCCGGGTTGACGGCATCGCGGTTCATGGCCTGCCCGTTCGGCGAACCCGGCAGCCGGATGTATCGAACCGGGGACCTGGTGTGCTGGGGACCCGACGGCCAACTGCGCTACCTCGGCCGCGCCGACGAACAGGTCAAGATTCGCGGCTACCGCATCGAACTCGGTGAGATCCAGGCGGCCTTGTCCGCGCTTGACGGCGTGGAGCAGGCGGCCGTCATCGCCCGCGAGGACAGCCCCGGAGACAAGCGTCTGGTGGGTTATGTCACCGGGTCGGCGGACGTAACCAAGGCGCGTGCCGCGTTGGCCGAGCGGCTCCCCGCCTACATGGTCCCGACCGCGGTGGTGGCGCTGGAGTCGTTGCCGGTGACGGTCAACGGCAAGCTCGACGTCCGCGCCCTGCCGGCGCCGGAGTACCGGACCGTCGACAACTACCGCGCCCCGAGTACCGCGGTCGAGGAGATCCTGGCCGGCATCTATGCCCAGGTTCTCAATGTCGAACGCGTCGGGGTCGACGACTCGTTCTTCGACCTGGGCGGCGATTCGCTGTCCACCATGCGCCTGGTCACCGCGATCAATGCCACGCTGCACAGCGACCTTCCGGTGCGCGTCGTCTTCGAGGCGCCCACCGTTGCGCAACTGGCGCCCCGCGTCGCCGAGAGCGCGGGCGGGCTGGAGCCGCTGGTGGCCGGGGAGCGGCCCGAGGTGGTCCCGTTGTCGTTCGCGCAGAACCGGTTGTGGTTCGTCGACCAATTCCAGGGCCCCTCACCGCTGTACAACATGGCGGCCGCGCTGCGGTTGCGCGGGCAAGTCGACGCCGAGGCACTCGGCGTCGCGCTGGCCGACGTGGTGGCCCGTCACGAAAGTCTGCGCACCCTGTTCCCGGCGCACCAGGGAACCCCCCGGCAGGTGGTGGTGCCCGTCGAGCGCGCCGAATTCGGTTGGGACGTCGTCGACGCCACCGCATGGTCGGCGAGCCGGCTGGACGACGCCATCAAGGCGGCGACACGCTACACGTTCGACTTGGCAAACGAAATCCCGATTCGGGCACAGCTTTTCGCGGTCGCCCAGGATGAACATCTGTTGGTGATCGTGGTGCACCACATCGCCGCGGACGGCTTGTCGCTCACGCCGCTGGGCGCCGACTTGAGTGTCGCCTACACCAGCCGCTGCGCCGGACAAGCCCCCGGATGGGCCGAATTGGCAGTGCAGTACATCGATTACACGCTCTGGCAGCGTGCCCAATTCGGGGCTTTGGACGACAGCACCAGCCGCATCGGCGCTCAGCTGGCGTATTGGGAGCAGGCCCTGGCCGGAATGCCCGAACGGCTGCAGTTGCCCACCGATCGGCCCTACCCGCCGGTGGCCGATCAGCGCGGCGACAGCGTGGTGGTGGAGTGGCCGGCGGAGTTGCAGGAGCAGGTTCGCCGACTGGCCCGCGAGCACAACGCGACCAGCTTCATGGTGGTGCAGGCCGCTTTGGCGGTGCTGCTGTCCAAGATCGGCGCGAGTTCCGATGTGGCGGTGGGCTTCCCGATCGCCGGCCGGCGCGACCCCGCCCTCGACCAGCTCGTCGGGTTTTTCGTCAACACCCTGGTGCTGCGCGTCGACCTGGCCGGCGACCCCAGCTTCGCCGAACTGTTGCAGCGCGTGCAGACGCGCAGCCTGGCGGCGTTCGAGCACCAGGACGTGCCGTTCGAGGTGCTGGTGGAACGCATCAACCCGACCCGGAGCCTCACGCACCACCCGTTGGTGCAGGTGATGCTGGCCTGGCAGAACTTCGCCGGGCACGACGACCCGGCCGCCGGTCTGGCGCTGGGCGACCTCGAGGTCACGTCCGTGCCGGTGGAGGACCAGTCGGCCCGCATGGACCTGGTGTTCTCGCTCGCCGAACGCTGGAACGCCGCCGGTGCGGCCGCCGGCATCGGCGGGCGGGTGGAGTTCCGCACCGACGTGTTCGACGCGGCGACCATCGAGACGCTGATCGCCCGGTTGCAGCGGGTGTTGACGGCGATGACCGCCGACCCCACGCACCTGTTGTCATCGGTGGACCTGCTCGACGAGGCCGAGCACACCCGCCTGAAAGAGCTTGGCAACAACGCCGTGTTGACCGCCCCGGCCGGCGCACCGGTGTCGGTGCCCGAACTGTTCGCCACCCAGGTCGCCGCCGCGCCGGACGCCGTCGCCCTGGTGTGCGAGGGCCTGTCGGTCACCTACCGCGAGCTGGACGAGGCGTCGAACCGCCTGGCGCATCGCCTCGCGGCTGAGGGAGCGGGCCCCGGACAGATTGTGGCGCTGCTGTTTTCGCGGTCGGCCGAGGCGATCGCGTCGATCCTCGCGGTGCTCAAGACCGGGGCGGCCTACCTGCCGATCGATCCGTCCTCGCCGGAGGCCCGGATCGAGTTCATGCTCGGCGACGCCAGGCCGGTCGTCGCGGTCACCACCGCCGACCTGGCCGGCCGGTTCGACGGGTACGGCGTGACCGTCATCGACGTCAACGATCGGCGCATCGACACCCTGCCCGAAACCGGGCTGCCGCTGCCGGCGCCGGACAGCATCGCGTACTTGATCTACACCTCGGGCACCACCGGTGTGCCCAAAGGCGTTGCCATCACTCATCGCAACGTGACTCAGCTGCTGGGATCGCTGGACGCCGGCCTGCCGACCGCAGGGGTGTGGTCGCAAAGCCACTCGCTGGCGTTCGACGTGTCGGTGTGGGAGATCTTCGGCGCGCTGCTGCGCGGCGGCCGACTGGTCGTGGTGCCCGAATCCGTCGCGCGTTCCCCGCAGGATTTGCACGACGTCCTGGTCGCCCAGCAAGTCAGCGTGTTGACCCAGACGCCATCGGCGGTCGCGATGCTCTCACCCGAGGGCCTGGAGTCGGTGTCGCTGGTCATGGTGGGTGAGGCCTGCCCGGCCGAGGTGGTGGACCAGTGGGCGTCCGGCCGGGTGATGGTCAACGCCTACGGCCCGACCGAGACCACCATGTGTGTGACCATCAGCGCGCCCCTGGCGCCGGGCTCGGCCGCCAACGGGCCGGTGCCGATCGGGTCCCCGGTGCCAGGGGCGGCGCTGTTCGTGCTCGACGAGTCGTTGCACCCGGTGCCGCCCGGCGTGGTCGGTGAGCTGTATGTCGCCGGACTCGGTGTGGCCGCGGGGTATGTGGGCCGGCCCGCGCTGACCTCGTCGCGGTTCGTCGCCTGCCCCTTCGGGGGAGCCGGAACCCGGATGTATCGCACCGGTGACCTGGTGCGCTGGAACGCCGACGGGCAACTGCAGTACTTCGGCCGCGCCGACGAACAGGTCAAGGTCCGCGGCTACCGCATCGAACTCGGCGAAATCCAGTCCGCACTGGCCGCACTCGACGGCGTCGACCAGGCCGTGGTCATCGCCCGCGAAGACCGCCCCGGCGACAAGCGCCTCGTCGGCTACATCACCGGCAACGCCGACGCGGCGCTGGTGCGCACCGCGCTGGGCGAACGGCTGCCCGCCTACATGGTGCCGGCCGCGGTGATGACGCTGGACGCAATTCCGTTGACCGCCAACGGCAAACTCGACACCCGCGCGCTGCCCGCGCCCGAATACACCGCCGGCGAATACCGCGCCCCGCAAACCCCCACCGAAGAGATCTTGGCCGGCATCTACGCCGAGATTCTGGGCGCCGAACGTGTCGGCATCGACGACTCCTTCTTCGACCTCGGCGGCGACAGCATCTCCGCCATGCGGTTGATCGCCGCGATCAACGCCAGCCTGGACGCCGACCTCGCGGTGCGCGTCGTGTTCGAGGCGCCCACGGTCGCCCAGCTGGCACCCCGGATCGGCGAGGGCGGAACCGGACTGGAGCCGTTGACGGCCGGTGAGCGACCCGCGGTCGTCCCGCTGTCGTTCGCGCAGAACCGGTTGTGGTTCCTCGACCAATTGCAGGGCCCCTCACCGGTTTACAACATGTCGGCCGCGCTGCGACTGGACGGCCCGCTCGACGCCGAGGCGCTCGGCGCCGCGCTGGGTGACGTGGTGGCCCGCCACGAGAGCCTGCGCACCCTGTTCGCCGCCCCCGAGGGGACACCGCAGCAGGTGGTGATGCCGGTGCACAACGCCGACTTCGGCTGGGAGGTGGTCGACGCCAGCGGCTGGTCGGCAAGCCAGCTGGAAGAGGCGATCGGTGCCACGGCCCGCTACACCTTCGACCTGGCGGGCCAGATCCCGTTGCGGGCAGAGCTTTTCCGGCTCAGCGACGACCAGCATGTGCTGGTGGCCGTGGTGCACCACATCGCCGCCGACGGCATGTCCATCACCCCGCTGGTGCGTGACCTGGGGGTGGCCTATGCCAGCCGGGCCGCCGGGCGCGGGCCGGACTGGGCGCCGCTGCCGGTGCAATACGTCGACTACACGCTTTGGCAACGCGCGCAATTCGGCGATCTGGACGACGCGAACAGCCGCATCGCGGCCCAGCTGTGCTACTGGGAAGAGGCCCTGGCCGGAATGCCCGAGCGGGTGCAGCTGCCCACCGACCGGCCGTACCCGCTGGTCGCCGACCAGCGCGGCGCCACCGTCGAAATCGACTGGCCAACCGAGCTGCAGCAACGCGTCGGCGAAGTCGCGCGCCGGCACAACGCCACCAGTTTCATGGTGCTCCAAACCGCGCTGACGGTGCTGCTGTCCAAGATCGGCGCCAATCCCGATGTGGCGGTGGGCTTCCCGATCGCGGGCCGGCGCGACCCGGCGCTGGACGAGCTGGTGGGCTTCTTCGTCAACACCCTGGTGCTGCGCGTCGACGTCGCCGGTGACCCCACCTTCGCCGAGGTGTTGTCCCAGGTGCGCCAGCGCAGCCTGTCCGCCTACGAGCACCAGGACGTGCCGTTCGAGGTGCTGGTGGAGCGCCTCAACCCGACCCGCAGCCTGACGCATCACCCGCTGGTGCAGGTGATGTTGGCCTGGCAGAACTTCGCCGGCCACGACAGCGGCCCGGCCGCCGGGCTGTCCCTGGGCGATGTCGACGTCACGCCGATGCCGGTCGACACCCAGACCGCCCGCATGGACCTGACCTTCTCGCTGGGCGAGCGCTGGACCGACGGCGGCGAACCCGCCGGGATCGGCGGCACCGTCGAATTCCGCACCGACGTGTTCGACGCGGCCAGCATCCAGGCGCTGATCGACAGGTTGCAGCGCGTGCTGCTCGCGATGACAGCCGATCCCGCCCAACCGGTTTCGTCGGTTGACCTGCTCGACGAGGCAGAGCACGCCCGGCTCGACGAGATCGGCAACCGCGCCGCGCTGAGCGTCACGGCGGCCCACACCGATGCCATCCCGGCGCTGTTCGCCGCGCAGGTGGCCCGTACCCCGGAGGCGGTCGCGCTGGTCTGCGACGGCCACTCGCTGACCTACCGCGAGCTGGACGAAGCGTCGAACCGGTTGGGACACTTCCTGACGGAGCGCGGCGCCGGCCCGGGACAGACTGTGGCGCTGCTGTTTTCGCGGTCGGCCCAGGCGATCGTGTCCATCCTGGCGGTGCTCAAGTCCGGTGCGGCCTACCTGCCGATCGACCCGGCGCTGCCCGAGTCCCGGATCGGATTCGTGCTCGACGACGCCGCCCCGATCGCCGCGATCACCACCGCCGAACTGGCCGACCGGCTCGACAGGTACGACATCAAAGTCATCGATGTCAACGACCCCGCCATCGACGCCCAGCCCGTCTCCGCATTGCCGGCCCCGGGACCCGAGAATCTCGCCTACCTGATCTACACCTCGGGCACCACCGGTGTGCCCAAAGGCGTTGCCGTCACGCATCGCAACGTCACCCAGCTGCTGACGTTCGGAGACTCGGGACTGCCGCGCACCGGCGTCTGGTCGCAATGGCATTCGCTGGCCTTCGACGTCTCGGTGTGGGAGATCTTCGGCGCGCTGCTGCACGGCGGCCGGCTGGTGGTAGTGCCCGAATCGGTGGCCCGCTCGCCCGAAGACCTGCACGCATTGCTGGTGGCCGAGCAGGTCAGCGTGCTCAGCCAGACCCCGTCCGCGGCCGGTGCGCTCTCGCCCATCGGGCTGGAGTCGGTCACGTTGGTGGTGGCCGGTGAGGCCTGCCCGTCCGAACTGGTAGACCGGTGGGCGCCGGGCCGGGCGATGATCAACGCCTACGGCCCGACCGAAGCCACGGTGTATGCGGCCATCAGCGCGCCGCTGGAAGCGGGATCACCCGGTGTGGTGCCGATCGGCTCCCCGGTGCCCGGCGCTGCGTCGTTCGTGCTCGATGAGTGGCTGCGGCCGGTGCCCCCCGGCGTGGTCGGCGAGCTGTACGTGGCCGGCGCCGGCGTGGCCTGCGGCTATTGGCAGCGCTCCGGCCTGACCGCATCGCGGTTCGTGGCCTGCCCGTTCGGCGAGCCGGGAGCACGCATGTACCGCACCGGCGACCTGGTGCGGTGGCGCGCGGACGGTCAGCTGGACTACCTGGGCCGCGCCGACGAGCAGGTCAAGATCCGCGGCTACCGCATTGAACTCGGCGAGGTGCGCGCGGCGCTGGCCTGGGTGGACGGCGTCGAGCAGGCGGTCGTGGTGGCCCGCGAGGACCGCCCCGGTGACAAGCGCCTCGTCGGTTATGTCACCGGCACCGCCGACCCGGCCGCGGTGCGTGCCGCGCTGGCCGAGCGGCTGCCGGCTTACATGATCCCGACGGCCGTGGTGGTGATGCAGGCGCTGCCGCTCACCGCCAACGGCAAGCTCGACACCCGCGCCCTGCCCGCCCCGGACTATCAGGACGCCGACCGATACCGCGCCCCGGACAACGCCGTCGAAGAAGTCCTGGCCGGAATCTACGCCCAGGTACTCGGGCTCGAGCGGGTCGGCGTCGACGACTCCTTCTTCGACCTGGGCGGCGACAGCATCTCGTCGATGCAGGTGGTGACGCGGGCGCGGGCCGCCGGGCTGGTGTGCAAGACGCGCGACATCTTCGTCGAACAGACCGTGGCCCGGCTGGCCCGGGTGGCCGAGGTGGTCGACGCCGAATCCGCCGTGGCCGACGAGGGCCTCGGGCCGGTGCAGGCAACCCCGATCATCCGGTGGCTGCAGGAGGTGGAAAACGGTGGCGGCCAGGTCGCTCAGTTCAACCAGGCGATGCTGGTGCAGGCGCCCGCCGCGGTCACCGAGGACGACGTCGTCGCGGTGCTGCAGGCCCTGCTGGATCGCCACGCCATGCTGCGGCTGCATGTGGACAAGGACGCCGCCACCGGCTGGTCGCTGACGGTGCCCGAGCCCGGCTCGGTGGATGCCCGCGGCTGCCTGCACGCGGTGGACGAACTGTCCGAGGCGGCGGTCATCGAGGCACGGTCGCGGTTGAATCCGGCCGCCGGGGTGATGCTCAGCGCGGTGTGGGCGAACGCCACCCGCCAACTCGTGGTGATCGTTCACCACCTGGCCGTCGACGGCGTGTCCTGGCGAATCCTGTTGCAGGACTTGAACATCGCCTGGGCCCAGCATCACGGCGGGCAGCCCGTCGCGTTGCCCGCCGCCGGCACCTCGTTCGCCCGGTGGTCGTCGCGGCTGGCCGAACATGCGCACCACCCGGACGTGGTGGGTCAGGCCGACACCTGGAAACGGGTGGCGGCCACGCCCGCGGCGTTGCCCGCGGTGCGGCCCGAGGTGGACACCTTCGCCACGGCCGGACACCTCTCCATGGAGCTCGACGCCGAGACCACCGGGATGCTGCTCGGTGACGTGCCGGCGGCGTTCCGCGCCGGGGTGCAAGACATCCTGCTGATCGCGTTCGGGCTGGCGTGCGCGGAATTCGCCGGCGTCCACGACGCTCCGGTCGGCATCGACGTCGAGGGCCACGGACGGCACGAGGAACTGAGCCGCGACATCGACCTCTCCCACACCGTGGGCTGGTTTACCACCAAGTACCCGGTTGCGCTTGCGGTGCAAGGGGTTTCGTGGGCGCAGGTGGCCGCCGGCGGCGCCGCGCTGGGCGCGGTGGTCAAAGACGCCAAGGAGCAGCTGCGGGCCCTGCCGGACCCGCTGAGCTACGGCTTGCTGCGCTACCTGAACAGCGACGTCGACCTGGCCGCCGCGGACCCGCCGATCGGCTTCAATTACCTGGGCCGTCAGGGCGGTGCGGCCGAACTCACCGACGACATGTGGCGGCCCGAGCCGGACGGCTGGTCGGTCACCCGCGCGGCGACCGCGATACCGATGCCACTGATGCACACCGTCGAGTTGAACGCGGTCACCGTCGACTCCGCGGGTGGCCCGCGACTGCACGCCAACTGGACCTGGGCGCCGTCGGCGTGCAGCGACGAGCAGGTCACCCGGCTGGGCCAATTGTGGTTCGAGGCCCTGGCCGGCATCTGCGCCCACGTGCGATCCGGAGGCGGCGGGCTGACGCCGTCGGACATCGCGCCCGCCCGCCTGAGCCAACAGCAGATCGACCAGCTCGCGCGGCGATATGACATCGCCGACGTGCTGGCGCTGACCCCGGTCCAGCAGGGCCTGCTCTTCCACGCCAACACCGCAGAGGCGACCGAGGACCTCTACGCCGGGCAGCTGGACATCAGCATCGCCGGCCCGCTCGACCCCGACCGGCTGCGCGATGCGGTGCAGACGATGATCGGCCGGCATCCCAACCTGGTGGCCCGGTTCTGCGACCAATACGACGAGCCGGTGCAGATCATCCCTGCCGACCCGGCGGCGTCCTGGCAATACCTGGAGCTGGACGGCGACGCCGACGCCGACGCGCAGGTTCAGCGGCTGTGCGCCGCCGAGCGCGCCGCCGTCTGCGGTGATCTCGCCGAACAACCCACCTTCCGGGTGGCCCTGGTCCGCACCGGGCCGGACCGGCACCGGCTGGTGCTGACCAATCACCACATCGTGCTGGACGGCTGGTCGATGCCGATCCTGCTGGGAGAGATCTTCGCCGCCTACTACGGCCAGCGCCTGCCGGCGGCGGCGCCCTACCGGGGCTTCGTCGACTGGCTGGCCGAGCGTGACGTCGACGCGGCCCGCGCGGCGTGGGCCGAGGTGTTCGCCGGCTTCGACGCCCCGACGCTGGTCGGCCCGCAGGACCGAACCGAGCCCGGACAGCAAAGCGTCGAGTCGTTCGCGCTGCCGGCCGAGCTCAGCCAGGCCATCAGCGACCTGGCCCGGTCCTGCCACACCACCGTCAACACCGTGCTGCAGGCGGCCTTCGCGCAACTGCTGTGCGGCCTGACCGGCCAGAGCGACGTCGTGTTCGGCACCACCGTGTCGGGCCGCCCCGCCGAGGTCGCGGGCGCGGACACCATGGTGGGCCTGCTCATCAACACCGTGCCGGTGCGGGCGAACATCACCGCGACCACCACCACCGCCGAGCTGCTCGACCAGCTGCAGGGCGCCTACAACCACACGCTCGACCACCAGCACCTGGCGCTCAACGAGATGCATCGCATCACCGGTCAGGACCAGCTGTTCGACACCCTGTTCGCCTACGAGAACTACCCGATCGACGCCAGCGCGCTGTCGGCCGATCAGGAGCTGGCCGTCACCGACGTCACCAGCCGCGAATCCACCCACTACCCGCTGACGGTGCAGGCCCAGCCCGGAAAGGAACTGCGCCTGCAGGTCGAATACGACACCGATGTCTTCGACGCGGCACGAATCGCAACGCTGATCGAGCGGTTGCGCCGACTGCTGGTCGTCATGACGACCGACCCGGCGCGGCGACTGTCGTCGATCGACGTGCTGGACGACGCCGAACGCGACCGGCTGGACGGCTGGGGAGACCGGGCCGTGCTGACCGAGCCCAGCACACCGACGTCGATCCCGGCGTTGTTCGCCGCGCAGGCGGCGCGCAGGCCCCGCGCCGCGGCGGTGACCTTCGAGGGCCGGTCCATGTCGTACCGGGAGCTCGACGAGAAGTCGAACCAGTTGGCGCACTTGCTGACCGAACACGGGGTAGGCCCGGGCGAGTCCGTGGCCCTGCTGTTCGGAAAGTCGGCCGACGCGATCGTGGCCATCCTGGCGGTGCTGAAAACCGGTGCGGCCTACCTGCCGATCGATCCGGCCCTGCCGGCGGCCCGCATCGACTTCATGCTCGCCGACACCGCGCCGATGGCCGCGGTCACCGTTGCCGAGCTGGCGGGCAAGCTGGACGCCCACCACCTGACCGTGGTCGACATCAACGACCGCGCCGTGGCGCGTCAGCCCCGCACGGCCCTGCCGGCGCCGGCTCCCGAGCACGTCGCGCACATCATCTACACGTCCGGCACCACCGGTGTGCCCAAGGGCGTGGCGGTCAGCCACCACAACGTGACCCGGCTGTTCGACGCGGCGGCCGTCGGCGTCGAGCTGTCGGCCGACCAGGTGTGGACCCAGTTCCACTCGTATGCCTTCGACTTCTCGGTCTGGGAGATCTGGGGCGCGCTGCTGCACGGCGGTCGGCTCGTCGTGGTGTCCGACGCGGTGGCCCGCTCGCCGATGGAATTCCACGCCCTGCTGGTCGCGGAGCAGGTCACCGTCTTGAGTCAGACGCCGTCGGCGGTGCGCATGCTGTCGCCGCAGGGCCTGGAGTCCGCGGCGCTGGTGATCGGCGCCGAGCCCTGCCCGCCCGAGCTGGTGGACCGCTGGGCGCCCGGCCGGACGATGCTCAACGTCTACGGCCCGACCGAAGCCACGATCTTCTCGTCGATGAGCACACCGTTGGCCGCCGGTGCGGGAGCGCCGCCGATCGGCTCCGCGGTGCCCGGGGCGGCGTTGTTCGTCCTGGACGGGTGGCTGCGCCCGGTAGCGGCGGGAGTGGTCGGCGAGCTCTACGTCGCCGGTCGTGGCGTCGGATACGGGTACATGCGCCGGCCGGGGTTGACCGCCACCCGGTTCGTGCCCTGCCCCTTCGGCGAGCCCGGAACGCGCATGTATCGGACCGGGGACCTGGTGTGCTGGGGTCGCGACGGCCAGCTGCAGTACTTCGGCCGGGCCGACGAACAGGTCAAGATCCGCGGCTACCGCATCGAGGTCGGCGAAATCCGCTCGGCCCTGGCCGCGCTGGACGGCGTCGAGCAGGCCGTCGTCATCGCCCGCGAGGACCGGCCCGGCGACAAGCGCCTCGTCGGCTACATCACCGGCACCGCCGATCCCGCCGAAGCCCGCGCGCAGCTGGCCGAACGGCTGCCGAGCTACATGGTCCCGGTCGCGGTGGTGCTGCTCGACGCGCTGCCCGTGACCCTCAACGGCAAGCTCGACGTCCGCGCCCTGCCGGCACCCGAATACTCCGCGGCCGGATTTCGCTCGCCGACCACCCCCACCGAGGAGATCCTGACCGGCATCTACGCCCACGTGCTCGGCGTCGAGCGGGTCGGCGTCGACGACTCCTTCTTCGACCTGGGCGGCGACAGCATTTCGGCCATGCGCGTCATCGCGGCCGTCAACAGCGCCATGGACGTCGGCCTCGCGGTCCGGGTCATCTTCGAATCGCCCACCGTCGCCCAGCTGGCGCCGCGCGTCGGCGAGGACACCGGGCGGCTGGACCCGCTGGTGGCGGGCGAGCGTCCGGCCGTGGTCCCGCTGTCCTTCGCGCAGAGCCGGCTCTGGTTCCTGGACCAGCTACAAGGGCCGTCCCCGGTCTACAACATGGCGGCGGCGTTGCGGATGCACGGACCGCTCGACGCGCGGGCGCTCGGCGCGGCACTGGCCGACGTGGTGGCCCGCCACGAGAGCCTGCGCACGGTGTTCGCCGCGACCGGGGACACGCCGCAGCAGGTGGTGATCCCGGTCGAGCAAGCGGAGCTGAGCTGGCGCACGGTGAACGCCGGCGGCTGGTCGGCCAGCCGGCTGCGCGAGGCCATCGACGCCGCGGCCCGCGAAACCTTCGACCTGGCCACCCAGATCCCGTTGCGCGCTTCGCTTTTCCGCATCGCCGACGACGAGCACGTGCTGGTCGCCGTGGTGCACCACATCGCCGCGGACGGCTGGTCGCTGCGGCCGCTGGTGCGCGACCTGGGCGTGGCGTACGCCAGCCGGCGCGCCGGGCGGGCCCCCGACTGGGAACCGCTGCCGGTGCAGTACGTCGACTACACGCTGTGGCAGCGCGCCCAGTTCGGCGAACTCGCCGACAGCGGCAGCCGCATCGCCGCGCAGCTGGCCTACTGGCAGGACGCGCTGGCCGGCATGCCGGAGCGGCTGCAGCTGCCCACCGACCGGCCCTACCCGCAGATCGCCGACCAGCGCGGTGCGGCCGTCGACGTGGACTGGCCGGCCGACCTGCAGCAGCAGGTCGCCGGGCTGGCCCGCGAGTACAACTCCACCAGCTTCATGGTGGTGCAGGCCGCCCTGGCGGTACTGCTGTCCAAGATCAGCGCCAGCACCGACGTGGCGGTCGGCTTCCCGATCGCCGGCCGGCGCGACCCCGCGCTCGAGGACCTGGTCGGGTTCTTCGTCAACACGCTGGTGTTGCGCGTCGACCTGGCCGGCGATCCGACCTTCACCGAACTGCTGGCGCGGGTGCGCACCCGCAGCCTGGAAGCCTTCGAGCACCAGGATGTGCCGTTCGAGGTGCTGGTGGAACGGGTCAATCCGACCCGCAGCCTGACCCATCACCCGCTGGTGCAGGTGATGCTGGCCTGGCAGAACTTCGCCGGGCAGGACAGCGAACCCGGCGCCGGGCTGGCCCTGGGCGACGACGTGCAGGTCACCTCGATACCGCTGGACACCCAGGTCGCCCGCATGGACCTGGTGTTCTCGCTCGCCGAACGCTGGACCGAGGACAACGAGCCCGCCGGGATCGGCGGGCGGGTGGAATTCCGCACCGACGTGTTCGACCCGGACACCATCCGGGCGCTGATCGCGCGGCTGCAACGCGTCCTGGAGGCCATGACGGCCGATCCCACCCGCGCCCTGTCGACAGTGGATCTGCTCGACCGGCGTGAGCACGCCCGCCTGGACGCCCTCGGCAACCGCGCGGTGCTGACCGCGCCGCCGACCACCGACGCGTCGGTGCCGGCGTTGTTCGCCGAGCAGGTGGCGCGCACCCCGGACGCGGTGGCGCTGCGCTGCGCCGACCGCTCCTGGACTTATCGGGAGCTGGACGAGGCCGCCAACCGGCTGGCCCACCGCCTGGTCGGCCTCGGCGTCGACCGTGGCGAGCGGGTGGCGCTGCTGTTCGGTCGTTCGGCCGAGGCGATCGTGGCCATCCTGGCGGTGCTCAAGGCCGGCGCCGCGTACCTGCCGATCGACCCGGGGCTGCCGGCCGAGCGGATCGGGTTCATGCTCGCCGACGCCGCGCCGATGGTCGCGATCAGCACCGCCGAACTCGCCGAGCGACTGTACGGCCACCACATCGTGGTCATCGACGTCGGTGATATCGGGGCCGCCGCCGGGCACGCCCAGCCGTCGACCCCCCTGCCGATGCCGAGCCCCGACGACATCGCCTACCTGATCTACACCTCCGGCACCACCGGTGTCCCCAAAGGCGTTGCCGTCGCTCATCGCAATGTCGCCCAGCTGCTGGCGTCCGGGGAGTCCGGCCTGCCCCGCGAGGGCGTCTGGTCGCAGTGGCATTCGCTGGCGTTCGACGTCTCGGTGTGGGAGATCTTCGGGGCGCTGCTGCAGGGCGGTCGCCTGGTGGTGATCCCGGACTCGGTGGTCCGCTCGCCGGACGACTTCCACGCGCTGCTGGTCGCCGAAAAGGTCACGGTGATCAGCCAGACCCCGTCGGCGGCGGACGTGCTGTCGCCAGAGGGGCTGGAGTCCGCGGCCCTGGTGGTCGCCGGTGAGGCCTGCCCGACCGAGCTGGTCGACCGCTGGGCCCCCGGGCGCGTGATGGTCAACGCCTACGGCCCCACCGAGGCGACGGTGTACGCCGCGGTCAGCGCGCCGCTGCAGGCGGGATCGCTCGTCGTGCCGATCGGCTCCCCGGTGCCCGGGGCCGCGGCGTTCGTCCTGGACGAAGCCCTGCGACCGGTGCCGCACGGCGTGGTCGGCGAGCTGTACGTGGCCGGCGGCGGCGTCGCGGTCGGCTATTGGCGCCGCGCCGAGCTGACCGCGTCACGCTTCGTGGCCTGCCCGTTCGGGGCGCCCGGCGCGCGCATGTATCGCACCGGTGACCTGGTGCGCTGGGGCGCCGACGGGCAGCTGCAGTACCTGGGCCGCGCCGACGAACAGGTCAAGATCCGCGGCTATCGCATCGAACTCGGCGAGGTGCGCTCGGCACTGTCCGCGTTGGACGGCGTCGAGCAGGGCGTGGTCGTCGCCCGCGAGGACCGGCCCGGGGACAAGCGCCTAGTCGGCTACATCACCGGGGGAGCGGACCCGGTCGAGATCCGCGCCCGACTGGCCGACCACCTGCCGGCCTACATGGTGCCGGCGGCCATCGTCGCGCTCGACACGCTGCCGTTGACGCCCAACGGCAAGCTCGACGTGCGGGCCCTGCCGGCACCCGAATACCGCGACGTCGACCGGTACCGCGCCCCCGGCACGCCGATCGAGGAGACCCTGGCCGGCATCTACGCCCAGGTCCTGGGCGTCGACCGGGTCGGCATCGACGACTCCTTCTTCGACCTGGGTGGGGACAGCATCTCCTCGATGCAGGTGGTGACCCGCGCCCGGGCCGCCGGCGTGGCGCTGCGGACGCGCGACATCTTCACCGAGCAGACCGTGGCCCGACTGGCGCGGGTCGCCGGTCTGACCGACGGCGAGTACGGGGTGGCCGACGAGGGCGTCGGCGAAATTCCGGCCACGCCGATCATTCGCTGGCTGCGCAGCGTGGACGGCCCGGTCGACCAGTTCAACCAGACCATGGTGGTGCAGGCACCGGCCGGCGTCACCGAGGCCGACGTGGTGACGGTGCTGCAGGCCCTGCTGGACCGGCACGCCATGCTGCGGCTGCGCGTCGACGACAGTGCCGGTGAGGATGTCGGCGAATGGTCGCTGACGGTGCCCGAGCCGGGCTCGGTCGACGCGGCCCAGCGCGTGCACGCGGTGGACCAGTTGTCCGACGCGGCGGTCATCGAGGCGCGGTCGCGGTTGAACCCGGCCGCCGGGGTGATGCTGAGCGCGCTGTGGGTGGCTTCCACCGGCCAGCTGGTGCTGATCATCCACCACCTGGCGGTCGACGGTGTGTCCTGGCGGGTGCTGCTGGAAGACCTCAACGTCGCCTGGGGCCAGCACCACCACGGGCAGCCGATCGCGCTGCCCGCCGGTGGAACGTCGTTCGCCCGGTGGGCCACGCTGCTGGTCGAGCACGCGACGGCACCGGCCGTGGTCGCGCAGGCCGATGCCTGGCGGCAGGTCGCCGCGACGCCGGCCGCGCTGCCGGCGGTGCGGCCCGAGGTCGACACCTACGAGACCGCCGAGAACATGTCGGTGACCCTGGATGTGGAGACCACCCGCACGCTGCTCGGCGAGGCGCCGGCCGCGTTCCACGCCGGCGTCAACGACATCCTGCTGGTCGGCTTCGCGCTGGCCTGGGCCGAGTTCCTGGACCCCGACCTTGCCGACGGCACCCCCATCGGCATCGACGTCGAAGGCCACGGCCGCCACGAAGAGCTGGCCGCCGGGGTGGACCTGTCCCGCACCGTGGGCTGGTTCACCACCAAGTACCCGGTGGCGCTGAACGTCGCGGGGCAGGTCGACGGGCTGTCCTGGGCGCAGGTCACGGCCGGTTCGCCGATCCTGGGCGCGGTGATCAAGGACATCAAGGAACAACTGCGCGCGCTGCCGGATCCGCTCACCTACGGATTGCTGCGCTACCTGAACGCCGAGGTCGACCTGGACGGCGCCGACCCGACGATCGGCTTCAACTACCTGGGCCGGTTGGGCGGCGCGGCCGCCGAGCTCTCCGACGAGTTGTGGCGGGTCAGCGCGGACGGCTCGTCCGTCACCGCCATCAGCACCGCGGTGCCCATGCCGCTGATGCACACCGTGGACCTCAACGCCGGCACCATGGACACCGCGGACGGCCCGCAGCTACACGCCAACTGGACGTGGGCGGCCTCGGTGCTGGACCGCGAGCAGGTCGCCCGGCTGAGCCGGTTGTGGTTCGAGGCCCTGGCCGGCATCTGCGCGCACGTACGTCGCGGCGGCGGCGGCCTGACCCCGTCGGACGTCGTCCCGGCCCGCCTGGACCAGCAGCAGATCGACGAGCTCGAGCGGCGGCAGCGGATCGCCGACGTGCTGCCGCTGACCCCGCTGCAGGAGGGCCTGCTCTTCCACGCCAACACCACGTTGGGCGGCGGGGATCACCTGTACGTGGTGCAGCTCGACCTCACCCTGACCGGCCCGCTGGACGGGGACCGGCTGCGCGACGCGATGCACACCGTGGTCAGCCGGCACCCGCACCTGGTCGCCCGATTCTGCGACCAATTCGACGAGCCGGTTCAGATCATCCCCGCGGATCCGGCGATGGCGTGGCAGTACCTCGAGTTCGAGCCCAACGGCAGCGAGCCCGAACAGCAGATCCGCCGGCTGTGCGCCGCCGAGCGCGCCGCGGTCAACGACCTGGCCGACCAGCCGGCCGTCCGCGCGGCGCTGGTGCGTACCGGTCCCGACCGGCACCGGCTGGTCCTGACCATTCACCACATCGTGCTCGACGGCTGGTCGGTGCCGATCCTGCTGAACGAGACGTTCGCCTGCTACACCGGGCAGCGGCTGCCCGCGCCCGCGCCGTATCGCAGGTTCGTCGCCTGGCTCGCCGACCGCGACCTCGACGCAGCGCGTGCGGCCTGGCGTGAGGTGCTGGCCGGCTTCGACACCCCGACGCTGGTCGGGCCGCCGCAGCAGCTGGAACTCGGCGCCCGCGGTGTCCGATCGTTTGCGCTGTCCGAGGACACCACCCGGGCGCTCAGCGAGCTGGCCCGTGCCGGCCGCACCACGGTCAGCACCGTGCTGCAGGCCGCGTGGGCGCAGCTGCTGGCCTGGTTGACCGGCCAGCACGACGTCGCCTTCGGCACCACGGTGTCGGGCCGGCCGGCCGACGTCGTCGGCGCCGAATCGATGGTCGGCCTGATGATCAACACCGTTCCGGTGCGCGCCCACATGACGGCGGCCACCACCACGACCGAGCTGCTCGACCAGATGCAGCGCGGCCACGCCGAGACGCTCGATCATCAGCACCTGGCGCTCAGCGAGATTCACCGGATCACCGGCCACGACAAGCTCTTCGACACCCTGTTCGCCTACGAGAACTATCCGCTGGACACCTCGGCGATGGCGGTCGACCACGAACTGGCGATCGCCGACGTCAACATGTACGAGCGCAACCACTACCCGCTGACGATGCAGGCCGCCCTGTCCGGTCAGGAACTGGGCCTGCGGGTGGAATACGACACCGCCGTGTTCGACACATCCACCATCGACGCGCTCGGCGACCGGTTCGAGCGGGTGCTGCTCGCGATGACCGCCGACCCGGACCGGCCGCTCTCGGCGGTGGACCTGCTGGACGCGCCGGAGCGCACCCGGCTGGACGAGATCGGTAACCGCGCGGTGCTCGCCCGGCCGCTGCCCGCGCTGCCGTCGATTCCCGCCCTGTTCGACGCGCAGGTCGCGGACCGGCCCGACGCGGCGGCGGTCAGCTGGGGCAGCACGTCGATGACCTACCGCGAACTCGACGCGGCCGCCAACCGGCTGGCGCGGCTGCTCACCGAGCAGGGCGCGGGCCCCGGCGAGTCCGTGGCGCTGCTGTTTTCGCGGTCGGCGCAGGCGATCGTGGCGATCCTGGCGGTGCTCAAGACGGGGGCGGCGTATCTGCCGATCGACCCGGCCGCGCCGGGCACCCGGATCCGTTTCATGCTCGACGACGCCGCGCCGGTCGCCGCCGTCACCACGGCGGGTCTGCGGTCGCGGCTGAACGGGTCCGACCTGACCGTCATCGACATCGAGGACCCGCGGATCGACACCCAGGCGAGCACGCCGCTGCCGGCGCCGCCGGCCGACGGCATCGCCTACGTCATCTACACCTCGGGCACCACCGGTGTGCCCAAGGGCGTCGCGATCACCCATCGCAACGTGACGCAGCTGCTGGACTCCCTGGACGCGGGCCTGCCGCGGGTGGGCGTGTGGACGCAGAGCCACTCGTACGCCTTCGACGTGTCGGTCTGGGAGATCTTCGGTGCGCTGCTGCGCGGCGGGCGGCTGGTCGTGGTGCCCGAGTCGGTGGCCCGTTCGCCGAAGGACTTCCACGCCCTGCTGGTCGACGCTGGGGTCACCGTGTTGACCCAGACCCCGTCGGCGGTCGCGATGCTCTCGCCGGAGGGGCTGGACGCGATGTCCCTGGCGGTGGTCGGTGAGGCCTGCCCGGCCGAGGTGGTGGACCGGTGGGCGCCGGGGCGCGTGATGATCAACGCCTACGGCCCCACCGAGACCACCATGTGCGTGGCGATCAGCGCCCCGCTCACGCGCGGATCCGGGACACCGCCGATCGGGTCGCCGGTGGACGGCGCGGCCCTGTTCGTGCTGGACCCGTGGCTGCGGCCGGTGCCCGCGGGCGTCGTCGGCGAGCTGTATGTGGCCGGCGACGGTGTCGCGGCCGGGTACGTCGGGCGGGCCGGGCTGACGGCGTCGCGGTTCGTGGCGTGCCCGTTCGGAGCGCCCGGAACGCGCATGTACCGCACCGGCGACCTGGTCTGCTGGGGCGCCGACGGGCAGCTGCGCTACCTGGGCCGCGCCGATGAACAGGTCAAGATCCGCGGCTACCGCATCGAACTCGGCGAGGTCCAGGCCGCGCTGGCCGCCGTCGACGACGTCGACCAGGCCGTGGTGATCGCCCGCGAGGACCAGCCCGGCGTCAAGCGTCTGGTGGGCTACATCACCGGTACCGCCGACCCGGGCGAGGTGCGCACCGCGCTGGCCGAGCGGCTGCCGGTCTACATGGTCCCGGCGGCGGTGGTCTCGCTCGACGCGATCCCGTTGACGCCCAACGGCAAACTCGACACCCGCGCCCTCCCCGCGGCGCAGTACACCGGCACCGGGTACCGGGCCCCGTCCACCACCACCGAGCGGGCGGTGGCCGACATCTACGCGCAGGTGCTCGGCGCCGAGCGGGTGGGCGCCGACGACTCCTTCTTCGACCTGGGCGGTGACAGCATCTCGGCCATGCGCGTGGTGGCCGCGATCAACGCGAGCCTCGGCGTTGAACTCGCGGTACGCGACCTGTTCGACACGCCCACCGTCAAGGGACTGAGCCAGCGGCTGCAGGCCGACGCGACCGGCGCCGACGAGCTGGTTCCGGTGCAGACGCTGCGGAACGGGTCGGGCGTGCCGCTGTTCTGCATCCATCCGGCGGGCGGGGTGAGTTGGCCCTACCAGGTTCTCGGGAGATACCTGGATTGCCCGATCTTCGGCATCCAGCAAATCCCAAACGCCGGCGCGGCGCCGCGGTCCATCCGCGAACTGGCCGAGATCTACGCCGACCGCATCCAGGACGTCTACGCCAGCGGGCCCTACCACATCCTGGGCTGGTCGTTCGGCGGCGTCGTCGCCCACGAGATCGCGATCGAGCTGCAGCGCCGCGGCCGGGTGATCGGGCGACTGATCCTGCTCGACGCCCAACCCGGCATCGATGACGGCATCGCCCTGCCGGAGCACGCGCTGAGCGAGCAACAGGTGCTCGACGACGTGCTGCGCGAGTCGGGGGTCGCCGACATCTCCCGGCACCGGCAGCTCGTCGATCTGCTCGTCGGCAATCTCCACGACAACATCGAGCTCTACCGGCTGCACGAGCCCGGTCTGTTCGACGGCGACATCAGCGTCTTCGCCGCGGTGCGGGATCAAAGCGATCGCAGTTCGCTGCTGGCCCGCTCCTGGGAGCCCTACGCCTCGGGGGACGTCTTGACCTACCCGGTGGATCGCACCCACAACGAGATGCTGTCCGTCGACTCGGTCGAGATCTACGCCGAACAGCTCAGGCATCTGGTCCGCGCCCAGCGTCGTCGCGAACTGGCCCCGCACGAGCGGTTCAACGCGGCGTCCGGCGACGGCGAGCCGCCCGCCAAGTGATGAGCGGTTTCGCCGGTGGGTGGCGGTGCGATCCACTTCACAAATCCGTCGATCGCGGAGATCACCACCCGTCGATCACCGCCGTACGTGGTCCGTTGCAGCAGTTTTGGCGGAGCTCACGCGCGCTTCGGTCCGGGCAGCGGTAGGGTCAAAGGCGTGTGTGGAGTCACCGGGGAGGTCCGGCTCGACGGGCAGGCGCCCGATGTAGCGGCGGTCTCAGCGATGGCCGCGGTGCTGACACCACGGGGCCCGGATGCGGGCGGCGCCTGGTCGCAGGGCCGGGTCGCGCTTGGCCATCGTCGGCTCAAGATCATTGACCTGACCGAAGCCGGCGCCCAGCCGATGGTCGACTCGGAGCTGGGGCTGTCGCTGGCCTGGAACGGCTGCATCTACAACTACAAGGAGTTGCGGCAGGAGCTCAGCGGGTACGGCTACCGCTTCTTCTCGCACAGCGACACCGAGGTGCTGATCAAGGCCTACCACCGCTGGGGCGACGATTTCGTCAGCCACCTGTTCGGCATGTTCGCCTTCGCCATCGTGGAACGCGACAGCGGGCGGGTGCTGCTCGGCCGGGACCGGCTCGGCATCAAGCCGCTGTATCTGACGGAGGACAATCACCGGGTCCGGTTCGCCTCGACACTGCCGGCGCTGTTGGCCGGCGGCGGCGTGGACACCCGGATCGACCCGGTCGCCCTGCACCATTACATGAGCTTTCACTCGGTGGTGCCCGCGCCGAACACCATCCTGCGCGGGGTCCGCAAGGTGCCGCCGGCCTCGCTGGTCGCCATCGAGCCCGACGGCAGGCGCACCGTCACCACCTATTGGGCGCCCGACTTCACCCGGCACGCCGACCGCGCGGACTGGTCGGAGCGCGACTGGGAAGACGCCGTGCTGTCCACGCTGCGGCTGGCGGTCAAGCGCCGCCTGGTCGCCGACGTGCCCGTCGGTTGCCTGCTGTCCGGGGGCGTGGACTCCAGCCTGATCGTGGGTCTGCTCGCCGAAGCGGGCCAGCACGGGCTGTCGACCTTCTCCATCGGCTTCGAGTCGGCGGGTGGCGTCAAGGGCGACGAGTTCCAGTACTCCGACATCGTGGCCAAGCGCTTCGAGACCGACCACCACCAGATCCGCATCGAGACCGACCGGATGCTGCCCGCGCTCGACGGCGCCATCGGCGCGATGAGCGAACCGATGGTCAGCCACGACTGCGTCGCCTTCTACCTGCTCAGCCAGGAAGTGGCGCGGCACGTCAAGGTCGTGCAGTCCGGTCAGGGCGCCGACGAGGTGTTCGCCGGCTACCACTGGTATCCGCCGATGGGAGACCCCGCCGCCGCCACCCTCGAGGGTGCCGTCGCCCAGTACCGCGGCGCCTTCTTCGACCGCGACACGGCCGGAGTCGAAGCGCTGGTCGGACCGGGCATCGTCGCGCCCGGCGACCCCAGCCTGCGGTTCGTCACCGAACACTTCGCGCGGGCCGGCGCCGAAACCGGGATCGACCGCGCGCTGCGGCTCGACACCACGGTGATGCTGATCGACGACCCGGTGAAGCGGGTCGACAACATGACGATGGCCTGGGGGCTGGAGGGCCGGGTGCCGTTCCTCGACCACGAGTTGGTCGAGCTGGCCGCGACCTGCCCGCCGGAGTACAAGATCGCCCACGAAGGCAAGGGCGTGCTGAAACAGGCTGCGCGGCGGGTGATTCCGGCGGAGGTGATCGACCGCCCCAAGGGCTACTTCCCGGTCCCGGCGTTGACCCACCTCGAAGGCCCGTACCTGGAAATGGTCCGCGACGCCCTCTACGCGCCGACCGCCAAGGAGCGCGGCCTGTTCAACACCGACGCGGTCGACGCGCTGTTGGCGAACCCGAACGGCAAGCTGACCCCGCTGCGCGGCAACGAGCTGTGGCAGATCGCCCTGCTCGAACTCTGGTTGCAGCGTCACGGTGTAACGGGCCCGGTTGCATGACCACCGCCGATCCGTCCGGCGACCACACCGAGGCGATCACGCTCGGTCTGCACGACGCGTCGCCGCCCGAGCTCGTCGACGCGATGGCCAAGGATGTCGAGCTCGAATTGGGTTGGGGCCGGCTGATTTTCGGGCAGACCTTCGCCGATTCCCAGCATCTGGTCGAGGCGCTGCGCCGCGAGGGACCCGGCCGGCGTGACATCTGCATCTATGCCCGGGAATCCCACGTGGTGGTCGCGGAGGCGCCCACCGAGCTGTTCATCGACCCGAGCCACACCTACCGGCTGCGGTTCACCGCTGAGACCAAGAACCTTGCGCCGTCACCGCTGGGCGTGACCGTGCGCACGCTCAACGACCCGATCGACGCCGACGCGATGAATCGCGTCTATGTGCGCTGCGGCATGGTCCCGGCCGGCGTCGACGTGATCTGGGACAACCATCAGCACGTGCCGGCGGTGAAGTACCTGCTCGCGGTGCGCGACGAGGACGAGGCGGTGGTCGGCACCGTCACCGGCGTGGACCACAAGTTGCTGTTCAACGACCCGGAAGAGGGGTCGAGCCTGTGGACCCTGGCGGTCGATCCGGCCGCCGGGTTGCCCGGCGTCGGCGGCGCCCTCACCAAGGCGCTGGCCGAGCACTTCCGCAGCGCGGGCCGCGCCTACATGGACCTGTCGGTGGCGCACGACAACGCCGCCGCCATCGGCCTCTACGAGAAGCTGGGTTTCCGCCGCGTCCCGGTGCTCGCGATCAAGCGCAAGAACGCGATCAACGAGCCGCTGTTCAGTCCGCCGCCCGAGACGATCGACGACCTCAACCCTTACGCCCGGATCATCGCCGACGAAGCGCTGCGCCGCGGGATCTGGGTCGAGGTGCTCGACGCCGAGACCGGCGAGATGCGCCTGACCCACGGCGGGCGCAGCGTCATCACCCGGGAATCGCTGTCCGAGTACACCTCCGCGGTGGCCATGTGCCGCTGCGACGACAAGCGGCTGACGCGGCGCCTGGTGTCCGAGGCGGGCATCACCGTGCCCCGCGCCCGGCTGGCCACCTTCGACGAAAGTGACTTCGCGTTCCTCAAGGAGGTCGGCGAGGTCGTCGTCAAACCGACGCGTGGCGAGCAGGGCAAGGGCATCACCGTCGGGGTGGTCCCGGACAACGGGCCCGACGACCTCAGTTCGGCCCTGGCACGGGCGCGGCAGCAATACCCGGACGTGCTGATCGAGCAGCGGGTGACCGGCGACGACCTTCGGCTGGTGGTGATCGACGGCCGGGTGGTGGCCGCCGCGCTGCGATTGCCGCCGGAGGTCATCGGCACCGGGGAGCACAGCGTGCGGGACCTGATCGCGGCCGAGAGCCGGCGGCGTTCGGCGGCCACCGGCGGCGAGTCCCGCATCCCGCTCGACGATCTCACCGAGTCGACGATCGCCGAAGCCGGCTGGACGCTGGACGACGTGCTGCCGCAGGGGACACGGCTGCGGGTTCGCCGCACCGCCAACCTGCATCAGGGCGGCACCATCCACGACGTCACCGCGCAGGTGAACAGCGAACTGTGCCGCGTCGCGGTGACCGCGGCCGAAGCGATCGGCATCCCGGTGACCGGCATCGACCTGCTGGTGCCCGACGTGACGGGCGCCGATTACGCCTTCATCGAAGCCAACGAGCGCCCGGGGCTGGCCAACCACGAGCCGCAGCCCACGGCCGCGGCCTTCATCGACTTCCTTTTCCCCGGCCACCCCGGCCAGCCACAGCCCTGGACCCCCGAGGAATCCCGGTCCGATCGCGGCTGACCCCGACGGGCGCTGCGCCGGGGCGATACCCCGCGTAGGGCTAGTGACGGGCGGCGGTGGGTATCTCTGTCAAACCAGAACGGAGGCTGCATGAGTGCGAGCGCGCAAACCAAAACCATCTCGACCCATGTGCCGGCGCGGCTGGACCGGCTGCCGTGGTCGCGGTTCCACTGGCGCGTGGTGGTCGGCCTGGGTGGGGTGTGGGTGCTCGACGGGCTCGAGGTCACCATGGTGGGCAACGTGTCGGCCCGGCTCATGGAGCACAACAGCGGCATCTCCCTGAACGCCGCGCAGATCGGCATGGCGGCTGCCATCTACATCGCCGGGGCCTGTTCCGGGGCGCTGTTCTTCGGTCACCTGACCGACCGCTTCGGGCGGCGAAACCTGTTCATCCTCACTCTGGCCATCTATCTGGTGGCCACCGTCGCGACCGCGTTCGCCTTCGCGCCGTGGTATTTCTTCGTGGCCCGTTTCTTCACCGGCTCCGGCATCGGCGGCGAATACGCCGCCATCAATTCGGCCATCGACGAGCTGATCCCGGCGCGGGTCCGCGGCCGGGTCGACCTGGTGATCAACGGAACCTATTGGGTGGGTTCGGCCGCCGGCGCGGGCGGGGCGCTGATCCTGCTGAACACCTCGAACTTCCCGGCCAACGTCGGCTGGCGGCTGGCCTTCGGCATCGGCGCCATCCTGGGCATCTTCGTGCTGCTGGTGCGGCGCAACGTCCCGGAAAGCCCGCGCTGGCTGTTCATCCACGGCCGCGACGAGGAGGCGGAGCGGATCGTCGGCGACATCGAAGAGGCGGTCCAAAAGGAGACGGGCGAACCGCTGCCCGAGCCCCAGGGCAAGGCGCTGCGGATCCGTCAGCGCACGACGATTTCGTTCCGGGAGATCGCCGCGGTGGCGTTCAAGCTCTATCCGCGCCGCGCGGTCCTCGGGCTGGCACTGTTCATCGGGCAGGCGTTCCTCTACAACGGCGTCACCTTCAACCTCGGCACGCTGCTCAGCCAGTTCTACGCCGTGCCGTCGGGCATGGTGCCGGTGTTCTTCGTGGTGTGGGCCCTGAGCAATTTCGCCGGGCCGCTGGTGCTCGGGCACCTGTTCGACACGGTCGGCCGCAAGCCGATGATCACGCTGACCTACATCGGTTCCGCTGTCGCGGTGGTGGCGCTGGCGGTGGTGTTCGTCACCCAGGCCGGCGGTGTGTGGGCCTTCATCGGGGTGCTGATCGTCGCGTTCTTCCTGGCGTCGGCCGGCGCCAGCGCGGCGTACCTGACGGTCAGCGAGATCTTCCCGATGGAGACCAGGGCGCTGGCCATCGCATTCTTCTACGCGTTGGGCACGGCGATCGGCGGGATCACCGGCCCGCTGCTGTTCGGTCAGCTGATCAACTCGGGCATGCGCACCGAGGTCGTCTGGTCATTCCTCATCGGGGCGGTGGTGATGGCCGCGGCCGGCCTGGTCGAACTGTGGCTCGGCGTCGCCGCCGAGCAGCGTCCGCTCGAGGAACTGGCGTTGCCTTTGACCGTGGAAGATGCTGAGGACCAGGAAGATTCGGAACCGGTGACGGATTAGACCGGTCAGCCGGACGCGGGAGACGGTGCGAATTCAGCGGTTGTCGTCTTCGCCGGTGGCGCGTTCGGTGAGCCCTTCCCGGGACAGCGCCCGGACGAATCCGTAGGCCTGCATCCCGGCCGGGCCGGGATTGTCGAAGATCCATTCGTTGATTTTCGCCAGCGCGTTGGCCAGGTCGTCGCGCTTGACCCGCACCAGGTAGGTCTTCCGGTCGTCGTCGGGATCATCGAGGGAGTCGGCGACCGCGACGGGGTTTTTGAACGCGTAGGCGATGCCGTGCACCGCGTCGTGGTTGAGCGCCCATTGAATTTCACTGGGGCGCAGCCGGTTCACCGCCAGATTACGGTAGTCATGGTCGTCGTCTGAACTGCTCACCGGGCCGGTGATCCTATTCTGTGTGCATCGAGGAAGTGGACTACTGTCAAGTACAGGGATCTCGCGGGAAGCGATTCGATCCGATTTCACGCCGGGCATTTTCATCATAGGAAGACGCGCCGTCGGCTGCATGCCGAGCGCATTGCGGACGCGAATTCCGGCACGCCAGGCCGCGCTCAGCGGCAGTATTTCAAATACAGATAGCCGTCGCAGACCAGCGCGTGCTGCAGTTGCATGGTGACCGGGGCGGGCAGTCGCGCCGGATGTGTCCGGTGGCCCACCGGCTGGCTCGCCGCCAGCTTCGGGGCCAGTGTCACGCAGATCTCGGTGACGGCGTCGGCTTCCACCAGCTCGTCGAGCAGCGTCGGTCCGCCCTCGCACAGGATGCGGTGCAGGCCCTGCTCGCGCAGCATCGCGACCGCGCGCGAGACGTCCACGGAGTCCTCCCCGGCGACCATCACGTGTTGCCGATCGTCGTCGAGGTCTTGTCGGGCCGCGGTTCGCGCGCAGGTCACCAGGATCGGTGGCTGGGCCGGATTGCTGAACAGCCGCGGCGGTAGTTGACCGCTGCGGCTCACCACCGCGATCGGGGGTGGTTCGGCCCGCCCTTCGTGGTGCCGTCTGGCCCGCGCGGCATCGCTTAGTGATACCGGGCCATAGTTTTCGGCGCGGGCGGTGCCGGCGCCGACCAGCACGACGTCGGCCAGGCCGCGCAGGATTTTCAGGAGCCGCTGATCGGTGGGGCAGGACAGCGGACCGGCGCGGCCGTCGAATGCGGCGGCGCCGTCGGCGCTGAAGATCATGTTGGCGCGCACACCATCCGGGGGATCGGCGTAGAAGGGTGCGAGCTCGAGGATGCTGGGGACGGCGCTGATCCGGGGCGACACGCTCACCCGGCTAGGCCTCGTGGCCCGGTTGCAGCTCGCGCACGTCGCCGAAGGACACCCAGGTGTCCAGTTCCCGCGGCGGACTGCCGCCCATCGGCGCGAGCAGGTGCCCGACGTGGTCGCCGAGCGAGAATCGTTCCAGGATCTCACCGGAGAACCAGGCGGCGGCGTCGTCGAGGATGGGCAGCTGTTCGGGGCCGCGATGCCAGGCACATCGGTCGAATTTGTTGACCTCGTCGCTGGTCTGGCTGCCGAACAGCTCCGGCACCTCCAGGTGCTGGTGGTCGAACACGTGCACGGCCAGGTGGGAGGCGGCGCGGGCGACGCGGAAGGTGTGGTTGCGGCGGGACAGGCCGACCAGGAACCGGGGCGGGTGGATGCTGGTCTGGCTGGCGAAACCCACCAGGCAGCCGGCCGGGGTGCCGTCGGCCTGAGTGGTGACGACGAACATCGGATAGTTCAACAGCGCCACCAGCTTGTCGAATGCTTCGGTTCCCTCGTCGGACATTCGGTCAGTCTTCCCCATCCGGCCCACGGGGAATCGCGTAGTGGTGAATCAGCCGCCGGCGTGGCCGGCCTAGCTTGGGCGGTATTCGACGGAGTCAGGCGCGATTTCGGTTGCGCCGCAATCGCATCGGGACGATAAAGTGCCGAATCAGGTAGGCGGCCACGCCGATGGCCAGCACCGCCACACCGGAAACGACAGACCACGGTGGCATCGCGAACGCCAGCACCAGGCAGCCGAGCAGCCCGATCACCGGGATGGCGCGGTGCGGGCGGCCCTCGTCGCGACGGAGGGTGAATGCGGAGGCGTTGGCGACGGCGTAGTAGATCAGCACGGCGAACGACGAAAAACCGATGGCGTCGCGAAGGTCGCTGGTGGCGGCCAGGATCGCCACGACGACGCCGATCAGCAGCTCCGCGCGGTGCGGCACCCGGAATCGTGGATGCACGGCGGCCAGCGAGTTGGGGAGATGGTGGTCCCTTGCCATGGCGAATGTGGTGCGCGAGACGCCGAGGATGAGCGCGAGCAGGGACCCCACCGCCGCGACCACCGCCCCCACCCGAACGATGGGGACCAGCCAGCCGGTGCCCGCCACGCGGGCCGTTTCGACCAAGGGGGCGGCGGTCTGGGCGAGGCGGATCGGCCCCAGGACCGCGAGCGCCGCGACGGCCACCAGCGCGTAGACGGCCAGGGCGATGGTGAGTGCCAGCGGTATCGCCCGTGGAATGGTGCGGGCCGGGTCGCGCACCTCCTCGCCCAGCGTCGCGATGCGCGCATAACCGGCGAAGGCGAAGAACAGCAGACCCGCGGCCTGAACGACGCCGCCGGTGGTGATGCCGGTGAGGTGGAGTCGATCGGCGCCGGCCGCCGGGGAGGTGAAGGCGGCCGCGATCACCGCGGCCAGCACGGCGAGCACCGCGGCGACGATGATGCGGGTCAGCCAGGCCGACTTCTGCACACCGGCGTAGTTCACCACCGTCAGCGCGGCCACCGCCGCGACGGCCACCGCATGCGCCTGCGCCGGCATGGCATAGAACCCGACGGTCAAGGCCATGGCCGCGCACGACGCGGTCTTGCCGACGACGAAGCCCCACCCGGCCAGGTATCCCCAGAAGTCTCCCAACCGTTTTCGGCCGTAGAGATAGGTGCCGCCCGACGCGGGATAGCACGCCGCCAGCCGCGCGGAGGACGTGGCGTTGCAGTAGGCGACCACAGCCGCCAAAGCCAGGCCGAGCAACAGTCCGGAGCCGGCGGCGCGCGCCGCGGGACCCAGTGCCGCGAAGATCCCGGCACCGATCATCGACCCCAGCCCGATCACCACCGCATCGAAAACACCCAGACTGCGCCGCAATTCGCCACTGTGTGCCGGGGCGTTCATCGGCGTCGGTTCGGACACTCGGCCCCCTCGAGTCGAAGAAAACAACTGGTGCCGTCTTGCGCAGGCCTAACCTATCAAACCAATTTGATGTATTGTGCGGAACATGGCGGCAGCCGATCCCGCGGGCGTTCCACCGCTGATGCGGATGGCGTCGCATCCGCTGCGGTGGGCGCTGCTGACGGAGCTGGCGTCCGGGGACCAACGGGTGCGGGAGCTTGCGACCGCCATCGGCGAGCCGCAGAACCTGGTCTCCTATCACTTGCGGCTGTTGCGTTCGGCCGGACTCATCGATGCGCGCCGCAGCAACTTCGACGGCCGCGACAGCTACTACCGGTTGAACCTGACTCAATGCGCCGCGGCATTCGGTGAGGCCGCCGCCGCATTGCATCCGGCGTTGGCGCCCGCCCTGCCCGCCAAACCGCCACCGCGGTCGGTGTTGTTTCTGTGCACCGGGAACAGCGCGCGGTCGCCCATGGCGGCGGCGCTGCTGCAGAAGCGGGGCGAGGGCCGCATTCGGACGGCGAGCGCGGGCAGCCATCCCAACTCGTGTCTGCACGTCAACGCCATACGGGTGATGCGCGACGAGTACGACATCGACCTGCGCGGCACCCGGCCCCAGCCGCTGGCCGCTGTCTCCCGGCGCCGCTTAGACTGCGTGATCACGTTGTGCGACAAGGTGCGCGAATATGTGCGCGACCACGATCTGCCCACCACGACGCATTGGAGCCTGCCCGATCCGTCGGCCGCCGGCGGCGCATACCCGGAATTCCGGCGGGTGGCAAGCGAATTGAGCGATCGCGTCGATTTCTTCATACCCGTTCTCGGCGGCCACGCGGATGGGCGGTGATCATGGGGCTCACCCGGCGCGAATTCTGGGCCTGGGCCGGCATGGCGCTGACGGCCGCAACCGGGACCGCCGCCGCCGTGTCGGGGGCCGGTTGTTCGCACCCACCGGCCGCCGGCCCGCCCAGCGGGAAGGCCGATTACACGCTGCGGATCGGCTCCGGGAAGGTCGAATTGGCCCCGGACCGGATCGTGTCGACCTTGACCTATAACGGCCAATTTCCCGGTCCGCTGCTGCGGTTCACGCAGGGGCGGCGCGCCTGGGTCGATGTCTTCAACGACACCGATTCCCCGGAGCAGTTGCACTGGCATGGCCAGCACCTGGCGGCTGACGTCGACGGCGCCGCCGAAGAGGGAACGCCCGACATTCCCGCGCACGGCATGCGCAGGATCTCCTTCGTCCCCGGCCCGGCGGGCTTCCGCTTCTATCACACCCACGTCGTCCCGCGCGCCGATCTGTCCCGGGGGCAGTACAGCGGTTTGGTGGGGCCGGTCTACATCGAGCCCGCCGGCAACGCGGGCGCCTACGACCAGGAAGTCTTTCTGACGCTCAAGGAGTTTGAGCCAGCGTTCACCCGCGGGGGTGACATGGCCAGCGACTTTCTGGCCGGTGAGCCGGATCGGGAGCTGAAGGACAGAGGCGAGTCGTCGATGGCCGCTTCGCTGGCGCGCGGTGAGCCACCCGGCAACGAGGTGGGCTATGGGGCCTTCGCCGTCAACGGGCGGATGCTCGGCCACGGCGAACCCATCCGGGTGCAGGCCGGTCAGCGGGTGCTGCTGCATGTTCTCAACGGCAGCGCCACCGAAACTCGCAGTTTGGCCCTGCCCGGGCACACCTTCGACATCGTGGCGCTGGACGGCAATCCGGTACCCACCTCGGCGGCGGTGCCGGTGTTATGGCTCGGCGCGGGCGAACGGATCTCGGCCCTCGTCGACATGACCAATCCGGGTGTCTGGGTGTTGGGCGATCTGTCCGACGACGACCGCGGCCGCGGCATGGGAGTGGTCGTCGAATACGCCGGGCGCGCCGGGGATCCGGGATGGGCGCCACCGCCGCCGTTTCGGTGGGACTATCGGCTGTTCGGCACGCCCGAGCCGGGCAGCGTCCCACCACCCGATCACGCCATCGACATGTTGATCGAGAAACGCAACGCCGCCGACCACGGTTTCAACGTCTGGACGATCAACGGTGTGCCGTTCGCGATGGACGCCGACAAACCGGTGCTCGACGTCGAGCGTGGTAGGCGCTACCGGTTGCGTCTGCGCAACGGCAGCGACGACCTGCATCCCATGCACTTGCACCGGCACACCTTCGAGGTCACCCGATTCGCCGGAACGCCGACCGCCGGCGTGCGAAAGGACGTCGCCATGCTCGGCGGCTACCAGAGCATGGAGATCGACTTCGTCGCCGACCAACCCGGCCTTTCGCTGCTGCATTGTCACCAACAGATACACATGGATTACGGGCTCATGCTCCTGCTCAACAGCGCCTGATCGGCGCAGGTGGTATCAACGTCACAACGTCGCGAGTTGGGGAAGCACCTCGGCGGCGAACAGTTCGTAGTTTCCCGCCAGGCTCGCCAAGTTCGTCGGTGCCCGCACATACACCCGGGAGATGCCGAATTCGGTGTAGCGGCCCAACTCGTCGACGATCTGCGCCGGGGAGCCGCAGAATGTGGTCCCGTCGAACGTCTGTGACGCGAAGTTGGCGGGATCGATCGCGGTCGCGGCCTGCTCGCGGCTGTGTCCGACGCCGATCAGGGCGCTCATCGAGAAGACGATGCCGTCGGGGTCGCGGCCGATCTCCTCGGCGGCCGCGCGGACGAGTTCGATCTGGCCCGCCGGGTTTTTGAGTTCGCTTCGGTGCTGGTCGCCCGGCGCGCGACGGCGGCTGGTCTGCAGGTTGAACTCGTCGGCGAACCGCGCCGCCAGCGCGGGTGTGCGTTTCCTGCCGGTGCCACCGAGAATGATTGGCGGACAGGGCTTTTGCCGGGGCTTGGGCAGCGCGGGGGAGTCGCGCAGCTGGAAACACCGGCCGGTGAAGGTATAGCTCTGTCCCACCGGGGTCCGCCAGAGGCCGGTGATGAGCTCCAGCGCCTCACCCAGCCGATCGAATCGCTCCCCAGCGGGCGGGAACGGAATTCCGCAGGCGAGGTGTTCCGGCTCGAAATACCCTGCACCAAGACCGAACTCGATGCGACCTTCGCTCATCTCGTCCACTTGCGCCACCACGATCGCCAGCGGGCCGGGGTGCCGAAACGTCACCGATGTCACCAATGAGCCGAGCCGAATGCGTGCCGTTTCGCGCGCCAGTCCGGCCAATGTCGTCCAGACGTCCGTCGGCCCGGGCCGGCCGTCGCCGGCAAACGGGTGATAGTGATCGGACAGAAAGAATCCGGCATAACCGAATTGCTCGGCCAGTCGCGCCGAGTCGACCAGTTCCTGGTAGGTCGCGCCATTGCTGGGGTCGGCGAAGATTCGGCACTGCATCGGCTCTCTCCTCACCGCAGCGGGTCGTTCTGGCGCACCCCGCGATACATGCCCCAGCGCACGATCCACGGCATCACCACACGCTCAACCGACCAGGACGGGAAGCGGAACGCATGGCCGGTGGGCAGGAAGACCTCCAGCCCGTTGGGCTGTATACCCACCAGCGAGCCCCACCGCCGCGCCGGTGCGCGGTAGGTACGTAGCGGCCGGCCGGCGAAGTCGGCGAGGACGTTGCGCGCCACCAAGGCGTCGCCACGGTTTCGGGCGGAGCTGCGCAACGGATCGGTCGCCGCGACGTCGCCGACCGCGAACACGCCGCGATGGCCGGGCACCCGCAGCTGCGGCGTGACGCGCACAAACCCGCGCTCGTCGAGCAGCTCCGGTGGCAGCCACTCGGTGTTGGGCCGCACCCGCCCGATCGCCCACAACACGACCTCGGCGTCGGCCGGGGGTTGCCCGGTGCTCCAGTGGACGGGTCCGCTGGTCAGTTCGTCGCCCGCGAACCCTTCGGTCAGCACCGCGCGGTGCCCCGGGTGGACGCCGACGCCGAGCCGGGTCAGTCGGCCGCGGATCCGCTGCCATATCCGGGGGTGATGTCCGCCGAGCGCGGCCTCGCCGGGGAAGTACAGGTCGATCCGCTTGTCCGGCCAGGTGGTTGCCATGTTGAGGGCGCTGCTGACCGCCGCCGCCCCGCCGCCCACCACGACCACCGACGCGGCGGCGGCCAGCCGGTCGTGCGCGGCCCGCAGTCCCGCGCCGATCTCGGCGGCCGACTGTAAGGTCGGCTGGCGCCAAAAGCCGTTGCTGACGCCGGTGGAGATGATCAGCGCGTCGTAAGCCTCGCCGATGGCCGTGCCGTCTTCGCTTCGGCCAAAGACGGTTTGAGAGGCCAGGTCCACGCCGGTCAGCGTCGCCTGCACCGTTCGAACGCCGTCGAGGCGGCGGAACCGGTCGAACGGGATCCAATAGTCGCGCGCCCAATCACGCGGACGCGAGAGCCGGACGCCGAGCTCCTGGCCGCTCACCAGCGCCGGTTTGGCCGAGATCCCGACCACGTCGGCATGCCCGGCGAGCCGGATCGCCGCCAGGACGCCCGCATCTCCGAGCCCGGCGACGATGACACGCCTACGGTTCATGCCGCTATCCTGCCCTGCGTAGCTGCGGACCAGCCGTTGACCGATCCGAGAGCGAGGAGGCCACGTCAGTTGATCGTCTGGCGCAGAACCGGTGGCCCGGAGCGGCTGGGGGAGTTCGCGGCGGCGGCGCATCCGCGGGTGAGCGCCGCGCTGCGTACCGCGGTGCGTGCGTCGGCCCCGCGTCCCGACGCCGCCCGGCGCGCCGCCAAGGATTTCGAGAAGGGCCTGATTCCGGCGGTCGTCGCCGAGATCCGGTGGTCGTTCACCCGGCCGCGCACCTGGCTGATGGGTGTGGTGGCCAACGTGGTCTTCGCCGCCGGCTGGCTGCTGGTGCAGCCTCTGACGCTTGGCCGTCACCACGATTGGGTGATCCTGGTGGGCAGCTACTTCTCCTCGTGGGTCCTCGCCGACGTCACCACCACCAACTTCCTGGGGGCCGATCACTACCGCATCCTTCGCGGGCTATCCGACGGGGTGCCCTTCTGGCGAATCCTGTTGATCAAGAACCTCGCCCTGCTCGCGATCGTCGGGCTGCCCACCCTGGCCGCCGCGGTCGCGTTGACGCTGTGGCTGGAAACGCCGGGCCGGCTGGGCATTACGATCCCCACCGTCACGGTGCCCGTCGTGTCCTGGCTGGGCGTCGGCAATTTCATCTCGGTGCTACACCCGGTCAGTGTGGAGCCGCTGCTCCGGCGCTGGCGCCAGCGCGGCGATCTGCGCCGCACCCGCAGCTGGGTGCTGGCCCTGACGCTGCCCTATGCGCTGTATTACGTGGCCGATCCGATGAACGGTGTGGAGCACCGAGTGTTGTGGCAACAGGTGCCCGCGCTGATCTGGCCGGTGTTCGGGCGCGACACCAAGAGCTTCGTGCACCTCGCCATTGCGATGAGCGTGTGGGTCGCGGGCAGCATCGCCGCGGTGTATTGGGTGCGCAGCCGCGGCTTGCGGATCCGCTAGGACACCTGGGGTTTGATCTCTTCGATGACCCACTGCGCGTAATCGAGGTATTCGTCCACGCCGCTGACGGCGGGGACCGGAACGGCGGTCACGGTCACGCCCTGCGCGGCGAGCCAGTTCAACCGGTCGACGATCTGCGCCGCGCTCATGCCCGGCCGATCGGTGGCGCGGCGGGCGACGTGTCCTTCGCCCACCCGGTTGGTGCCCAGCCCGTGCATCACTTCGAATTCCCGACCGTCGTAGGCGGGTTGGGACTTGATGTAGTCGAGTTTCTCGGCGATGTGTTCGGGGGCTGTGAGAAACGGCCACCAGCCGGACCCGAACGTGGCCGCCCTGCGCAGCGCCGCGTCGGCGTCGCCGCCGATCCAGATCGGAAGATGGGGCTTTTGAACCGGTTTCGGCTCGAAGGCGATGTCCGCGAACGACACATACCGGCCTTCGAACCGGGGCGTGTCGTTGGTCCACAATTCGACGATGGCGGCCAGGTATTCGTCGGCGATGCGGCCCCGTTCGTGGAAGGGCACTGAAAGCAGCTCGAACTCGCGGGCCAGCCACCCGACTCCGAACGTCACCATCATCCGGCCTCCGCTCAACCAGTCCGCGGTGGCCAGCGCTTTGGCCAGCACGATGGGGTGCTGCAGCGGCAGGATGGTGACGCAGGAGTTGATGGCCGCCCGCTCGGTGGCGCCGGCGATGAAGGCCTGCGCGGTCGTGGAGTGCAGGTAGTGCGGCCCGGACAGCTCGACATGGTCGGTGGGGATGACGAGATGCTCGGGCACCGCGATCATGTCGTAGCCCCACCGGTCGGCGCATTGCATCATGCGTCGCTGTTCGGGTCCGGTGACGGCGGCTTCCCAGGGCTGGGTAATCGCCTTGAGGCGCAGCAGGTGCGGAACGGGGAAGGCGAATTTCACGGGCGTCCCAGCCAGCGGTCCATGTGCTCCAATCTAGGGGGCGGTGTTGTTAACCTGGCGGCATGGACTCCGAAACGGACCCTGCCAGCCAAAAGCTGACCAACGCGGCGCTTGCCGCCACCAGCTGGGCGCTGCTCGGCATGATGTCCTACGAAGAGGAAGTCTCGGGCTACGACCTGAAGAAGTGGATCGACTGGAGCGTCGACCTGTACTACTGGAGCCCGTCCTACAGCCAGATCTACACCGAGCTGAAGAAGCTGGAATCGCTGGGCTTGGTGACATCGCGCGTCGAGCGCGACGAGGGCACCCGCAGTCGCCGGCTGTACAAGATCACCCCGGCCGGGATGGACGCGGTCACCGAGTGGACCAACCACGCGCCCGTGGACCCGCCGGTGCTCAAACACAGTGTGCTGCTACGTGTTACGTTCGGCCACCTCAGTAATCCGGGGCGACTCAAGGAACTGCTGCAAGAGCATGTGGCTTCTTCGGAGGCCAAGCACCGCAAGGCCGTCGAGGACGCCGAGGGGGCCGAGGCGGAGCCCGCGTGGGCCTACTCGGTGCTCGCGCTGCGCTGGGCGGCCAAGTACTACGCGGCCGAGCGCGAGTTCGCGCTGCAGATGATCAAGGAGATCGACGAGGCCGACACCATCCTGCAGAGCGCCGCCAAGGGTGGCTTCGGCAAGCCTCGCCCCACGCCCGGTTACTGGCGGGAGGTCGAAAAGCAGGTCGAGGCCAAGCGCCGAGCGGACTAGATCTGAGGTGGCGACCGGTTTCGCGCGGCACCGGCCTGCAGGGATCCCTTCCGAGGGATTATGGATATCGAAACCGTATAGCGAAATCACTTGTGTCCCTGCGGTTTCAGGAGTCTCTGAACGTCGATTTTTGTCGGCGGGCTCCGATAGTTTCGGGATATGAGTTCGGGTGGCTTCGCAGACGGTGACGTCGCGACGGCGGCCTTCGATGCCCTGGATGCCGCGATCGACACCGTGGTCGGGCTCGACTCCCAGATGCTGCACTCCCGGGAGCGTCTCGCGCTACTGCGACGCTACGAGCACGCGCGGCGCCGTCTGTCCGCCGGGGAATATCCGCTGATCAATCAGCTCCAGCAGGAGGCCACGCCGGCGGAATTGGGCGGCAGGCTCTCCCATGCGATCGCCGACTGGACGTTGACCAGCCGCGCCGAGGCCGGCAGGCGCGTGCGTGAGGCCGCCGATTTGGGTGAGCGGCGCGCGCTCACCGGCGAACCCCTACCGCCCGTGCTGGCGGCCACGGCCGCCGGGCAGCGCGCCGGACGACTGGGGATAGAGCATGTGGCGGTGATCCGCCGCTTTTACCACCGGCTGCCGGGCTGGATCGATGACGACACCCGCACGCACGCCGAGGCCCACCTGGCGCGCCTGGCCGCACGGTACCGGCCCGATCAGTTGACTGCGCTGGCCGATCGTTTGGCGGACTGCCTCAACCCCGACGGCAGCTACAGCGACGACGACCGCGCCCGCCGCCGCGGCCTGACCCTGGGCAAGCAGCAACCCGACGGCATGTCGGCGCTGCGCGGCTGGCTCACGCCCGAATTACGTGCCTCGCTGGAGGCGGTGTTGGCCAAATTGGCCGCCCCCGGCATGTGCAATCCGTTCGATGAGGCGCCGTGTGTGGACGGCGCGCCCGCCCAGGAGGCCATCGACCGCGACGTCCGCTCGGCGGCACAACGCCAGCACGACGGCCTCAATGCCGCCCTGCGCGCGATCTTGGCCTCCGGGGACCTGGGCAAACACAATGGATTGCCGGCCTCCATCATCGTCACCACCACGCTGGCCGAACTGGAAGCCGTCACCGGGCACGGCATCACCGGTGGGGGCACCCGATTACCGATCAGCGACGTGATCCGCCTGGCCCGCCACGCGCATCACTATCTGGCGGTCTTCGACAAGGGCAAGGCGCTGGCGCTGTATCACACCAAACGACTCGCCAACCCTGGCCAACGAATCGTTTTGTATGCCAAAGACCTTGGATGTTCGGCACCCGGCTGCAACGTCGGGGGCTACTACTGCGAAGTCCACCACATCACCGACTACAGCAAGTGCCACACCACCGAGATCGACAATCTCACCCTGACTTGCGGACCCCACCACCGACTCCTGCAACCACGCGGCTGGAGCACCCGAAAACGCGCCAACGGTGATACCGAATGGATCCCGCCCCCGCACTTGGACCGAGGCCAGCCGCGCACCAACACCTTCCACCATCCCGAGAAGCTGCTTCGCGATGGAGATGACGACGAAGACCACAGTCCAGGGGCGGCGTAGCGGCTAGTTCTGTTGGTGGCGATCTGCTGCGCCCGCCACGCCCCGGCCCGCCGCCTCCCGCGCCGCGATGTAGCCGTAGACCAGTCCTTGCGCGATCGTCGCGCCCGCGCCCGGGTAGGTCGTGCCGAACGCGTTGGCGGCGGTGTTGCCGATCGCGTACAGCCCGGCGATCGCGCCGCCGTCTTCGCGCAGCACCCGCGCCCGCTCATCGGTCCTCAGCCCACCGCAGGTGCCCAGGTCGGACAGCACCATCTTCACCGCGTAGAACGGGCCATTGACCACGGGGCGCAGGTTCGGGTTCGGCTTGATGGTCGGGTCTCCGTAGTAGCGGTCGTAGGCGCTGGCACCGCGGCCGAAGTCGGGATCCTCACCGGCGGCGGCGTTTTGGTTGAAGCGGGCCATCGTCGCAAAGAACTCCGATACCGGGAGGCCGATTCCTGCGCCCAGCTCGGTGAGGTTGTCGGCTCGCATCGCGATCCCGGCGTCATACCATGCCTGCGGGACGCGCATGCGCGGAAACAGTTCGGCGCCAAAGACATAACTGTTGCGGTACTGCTGATCGAAGATGATCCACATCGCCTCGACCGGGCTGCCGGCGCGCTCCAGCTCGAGCACCCGCTGCCCGAATGACATGTAATCCGCCGCCTCGTTGGCGAACCGGCGCCCGTTTTGGTCCACGATCAAACAACCCGGCAGCGACCGCTCGGCCAGCATCACCGCGGGCGCCTTACCGGGCAGCGGTGCGACAGCGGGGAACCACCACGCCTGATCCATCAGAGCGATGTCGGCACCGATTTCCTGGCCGGCGCGGATTCCGTCGCCGGTGTTGGCGGCGGCGCCCAGACTCAGGTTGGCGCCCTACGATTCCGACTGAAATTTCCACCGCATGTCCATGTGGTGGTCGAAGCCACCGGTGGCCAGCACCACGCCGCGCCGCGCGGTGATCGTCACCTCGCGCCCACCGTGCTCCACGACGGCGCCGGTCACCCGGTCGCCGTCGCCGCACAGGCGTGCCAACGTGGTGTCGGTCCACACCGGGATGCCCGCGCCCAGCACCCCGGTGAACAGCCCGGCCGTCAGGCCCTGTCCGCCCGCGGCGTAGCGCCGGCCCAGCATGCGGCCGCCCACACCCTGCGCCAGCCGCTTGCCGTAGACCGGGATTCCCCTGCGCGGCATCCGGGCCACCAGGTTCATCCAGCGGTAGTCGGCGCCCGTCGTCGGCATCGGGATCGTCACTTCCATCAGGCCGGGCTCCAACCGGGTCCGGTATTGGCCGAGCAGCGAGGTGTCGAAGGGGTGGCACTCGCAGGTGCGCCCGGCCCTGCTGCCGCCGGGTTCCTCGGGGTGGTAGTCGGAGTAATCGCGGGCCCAGAACAGCCGCAGCGGCGTGGTCCGGCGCAACATGCCCACCGTCGCGCAGACATGCGCCACGAACGCCCTCGACCGCTGCGCGGGCGCCGACCCCGCGACCACCGAGTCCAGGTAAGCGTCGGCGCGCTCCGCGGTGTCGCCGGCGTGCGCTTCGGCCAGCACCGGGCTGGCCGGCAGCCACAGAGCGCCGCCGGACCGGGCGGTCGAACCGCCCACGTACGACGATTTCTCCACGATCAGCACCGACAATCCCAATTCGTGGGCGGCCAGCGCCGCGGCCATGCCGGTGCCGGAGCCGACGACCAGCAGGTCGACGGCCGTGTCGGCCACGGGAAGTCCGGCGGGGATCGTCGCGCTGCGCGTCGTCACGCCCAAAACGCTAGGCCGCGGCACCGCGGCACAGGAAGAGCCGTCCTGATGAGTGGAACAACGGGCCCCGCGGATGGGCCCGGGGGAGTTGAATCAGGCCCATGACGTCGCACACCGAGGCCGACCAGATTCGGTTCATTGAAGCGCAGGCCGCGCCGACCCGGTTCGCACGCGGCTGGCACTGCTTGGGGCTGACCAGGGATTTCGGCGACGGCAAGCCTCACGCGATCAACGCCTTCGGACAGAAGCTCGTCATCTTTCGCAGCGGCGACGGGAACATCAACGTGCTCGACGGCTACTGCCGGCACATGGGCGGTGACCTGTCCCAGGGCGAGGTCAAGGGCGACGAGATCGCCTGCCCGTTTCACGACTGGCGCTGGGGCGGCGACGGTCGCTGCAAGCAGGTGCCCTACAGCAGGCGGGCACCCAAGTTGGCCCGCACGCAAGCGTGGACCACGCTGGAGCAGGACGGCATGTTGTTCGTATGGAACGACCCGGAGCGCAAGCCGCCGCCACCGGAGGTGACGATCCCGCGCATCGAGGGGGCCACCAGCGACCAGTGGACGGACTGGCATTGGTACACCACCGTGGTGCAGAGCAATTGCCGCGAAATCATCGACAACGTGGTGGATATGGCGCACTTCTATTACATCCACGGCGCCTTGCCCACCTACTTCAAGAACATCTTCGAGGGGCACGTCGCGACGCAGTACATGAACGGCGAGGGCCGCCCCGACATGGCCGGCACCGAAGGCGCGCAGATGCTGGGCAACACCTCGGTGGCGTCCTATTACGGCCCATCCTTCATGATCGACGACCTGACGTATCACTACGAGTACGGCGACGCCAAAACGATCCTCATCAACTGCCACTATCCGATCGATGCGAATTCCTTTGTGCTGCAATACGGAATCATCGTGCAGAAGTCGGAGGCGATGCCCGGCGACGAGGCGATGCGGACCGCGATCAAACTCGGCGATTACGTCAAGCTCGGTTTCGAGCAGGACGTGCAGATCTGGCGGCACAAGGCGCGCATCGACAACCCGCTGCTGGTCGAGGAGGACGGCCCGGTATACCAGTTACGGCGCTGGTATCAGCAGTTCTACGTCGATGCCGCCGACGTGCAACCGGACATGGTGGACCGCTTCGAATTCGAGCTCGACACCACCCGGCCCTATGAGGCGTGGATGAAAGAGGTCCAGGCCAACATGGCGGCCCGGGCCTGATGACGCTGAAATCTTCGGTGCGCGAGGACAATCGGCTCGACGACATGCCGATGGTGCCGGTCGCGTGCCGGAACTGTGGCGCGCGGGTGCTGGCCCGCAAGAGCAGCTGGAATCAGACCAGTGTGCAGTGGAACGCCGAGGCCACGGCCCGGTGCGCCGAGCGCGCCGAAGCGCGAAAGATCGTCACACCGGGGAGCCGCGGTGTCTTCCTGGTGTGCTCGGCGCTGAGCGCGTCGATCCTGGACGCGATGCGCCGCGGAGATTTGTCCGTCGTCGACGAAACGGACTGCACACCAGGGTAATCCGGTGGATTATCCCCGAGGGATCTCGTCTTTGTGCCGCGGGCAGTACGAGTAGATGCTCTGGGCGACGAAGAAGCCGGTGTGAAACTCGGGTAGACCGCTGCTGGCCAGCACGTCCTGCATCACCTCCATGGGCGTTTCGCCGGTGTCGAGTCGCGCGCAGACGTAGTGGGCGGCTTCGACCGCATGGCCGGCGGAGGCCTGGTCGATGATGCCGTGCTCCTCCAGGGCCGCCAGGAATTTCTGGTCGGTGGTGTCGGCATGGCTGAGCGGCGCCCCTGCCAGCAGGCCGACCGATGCGGCCGCCACAGCGAAGAGCAGACGGTTGACCATGTCTCGCTTCCTGAAGTGTGCTGGAACCGGATCCGGTGGCCGGAAGCGGCGCTTCATTCGCTCCGATTTTGCCGCAGATCCTGACGGTGTTCTCCGATCATCGTACAAAGCCTATCGCATTGACGAGAGGTCATGGGTACCGTCATGCCATCGGGTCGACGGATGCCGCTGCGCGGCAAGCTAATTCGCCCGCTGCGCCGTCGACGCCCGCTGATCGCGATCACGCTGGGTGACTACGGCGAGATCGGATCCGGGCGGGACGTCAAGACATGGGCGGCACGACGTGGCCATCGTGGATGGAAGCATCCGACTGTGGCGTAACTCACGACCGTTGTCCAGGTCCGGGCTCGCCCGGCCGGAGGGGTTGCCGCGGCGTGATGAATACGCCGTTGGCCTCCACCGTCACACCGTCGACGTTACTGAGATGGCCGGTCGCGTACGTCTTGCTGCCGTCGACCCGGTCCACCCGAGCCTCGGCACGCAGTGCGCCCAGCCGGGTGGGGCGCAGATAGCGCACGGTGATGGTGCCGGTGTAAGCCGGTTTACCCGGCTGATGCGACGTCGCGCCCAGAACATGGTCCAGGATCAGAGCGCACATGCCACCGTGTACGTGGCCGGGTGGCCCCTCGTAGCCGGCGCCGAGGTGCACATCGGCATGAACGCCGCCGTCCGGGTCTCGCTGGACAACTAGCGGCGGAGCGATCGGGTTGTGCGGCCCGATGGCCACATTGCCGGCGACGATCGTTTTGCCGTCGTCAGCCATATGCAAAGGGTATGGCGCCGCCGCGCGTTGGACGCGGGTAAGTTCCGCCCACTGGGAGGCCGCTTACCGCCTTAGCTCACGCGTACTGCAACACGGGCCGATGAGCCGGGCGCAGCGGGCGCAACGGTTGCAGGTTGGGGGCGACGTGTTGCGGGCCGTCCTCGGCGTGCCGCCAGATGCCCATTGCGGTCATCCGGACCGGGGCGATCAGTCGCTGGTCGAACGTCATCCGGTTCATCGGCCCGCACACCGACACCGCCGCGACGGCTTCGCCGGGCCCGCCGATAGGTGCTGCCACGCAACCGAACCCGAGCAGCGACTCCTCACGCTCGAAGGCGACGCCGTGCGCGCGCACCCGTGACAACTCGACGGCCAGCTGCGAACCGGTGGCGATCGAGTACCTGGTCTTGCGGACCCGCAGGTCCACCGGGGCGTCCTGGTCGCGGTAGGCCAGGATCGCCTTGCCGACGGCGGTGCAGTGCGCGGGCTGACGGCTGCCCACCCGCGTCGGTATCGGCGTCAGCGCCGAGTCGCCGACCTTGTCGAGGTAGACCACGTCGGGCCCGTCCAGAACCGCGAGGTGCACGACGAGCCCTGTGGCACGGTGCAATTCGCCCAGCAGGGGACCGGCGGCGCGCACCAGGCGGTCCTGGTGCACGGCCAGCGAGCCCAACTCGACCAGCCGCATGCCCAGCTCATAGTCGCGGCCGTTGCGGCGCAGCCAGCGCAGCTGCACCAGGCGCTCGAGCATCCGGTGCGCCGAGGAGCGCGGCAGGCCGGTGCGCCGGACGATCTGGGCCAGCGTGAGCCGCCCGGGGCCGTCGAAAGCGTCCAGGACGAGCGAGATGCGATCGATGACCGCGGTGGGAGTTTCGGCGGGCACGGACACAGAGCCTCCTGGCTGGCATATTCCTATTAGGAAGACTTTCTACCACACCGTTGTGGCCGCTGTCACACGACACGCGAGGATCGCGAGCGTAAGCGCACTGCGAAAAGCCACGGCGAAAAACGCAGCGGTGATCGCAAGCGCGGCGCAGCCGGGCGCGGCGGGTCGCCGCCATCGGTACCAGTGTGCTTACGCTCGCGGCGACGGCGGAGGCTCAGCCCTTGGCGGCGGAGCGGCCGGCGCGGCGGCCGTAAAAGCTGCCGTCACCCAGCGAAACGCCGCTGGCATACCCCCACGCTGCCAGGCCGGCGGTGCACCGGCCGGCGGCGAACAGCCCCGGAATGGGTTCGCCGCTGACGTGCAGCACCTCGGCGTCCAGCGTGGTCGCCAGCCCGCCCAGGGTGAACCCGCCGGTGTTCTCCCGCAGATCGACGGCGCCGACGGGGGAGCCGATCGGCTTGATCCACTCCGGCTTCTTGTGCAGCAGCGGGTCCTCGCCGCGCGCGGCGCCGTCGTTGTACGCGGCCACCGTCGCCTGTAACGACCCCGGTGGCAGCCCCATGTCGCTCTCCAGGTCGGCGACGGTGTCGGCCACCCACGTCGCGGGGCGCAGCATGAACTTCGGCGACCACGACGCCATCGCCTCATCCTGCGCATCGCCGTCGATGATCAGATAGGCGACGTTGTCCTGCTGATAGAGGGTGAGCTGCCCGATCCGGCCCGGGTAGGTGTCCTCCGCGACGAAGCGCTGGCCGCGGCCGTTGACCAGGATGCCGCGCACCAACTGCTGCGGGTCGATGAAGATCGCCACCTCGGTGGCGTCCATGTGCGCGAGATCGGCGCCCAGCGCCTGCGCCATCCGGATCGCCTGCCCGTCGTGCTGCTCGATGGAAGCGGCGGGCCGGCCGGCGATCCGCGGCGCATACCGCTGAACCATCGCGTCGTTGTAGGCGAAACTGCCCGTCGCCAGCACCACACCCGACCGCGCGCGGATGTTCAACTCGGTGCCGTACTTTCGGGCGCGGATGCCGACCACCCGGCCGTCGGATGCCACGATCAGCCGTGACACCCGCACGTCGTACAGCGCCCGGGCGCCGGCCGCGGTCGCGGTTTCCACCAGCGGCTTCATCAACATGTAGCCGGCGCTGGCCTCGCCCTGCTTCTTGTTCTGCATCTGCGGGACGTGCCCGCGCGGTGCGGGGGTGGCGATGGTGTTGAACGGAAACGAGTTCTCGCCGCCGCTGTACATCAGGCCCTGGTCACCCATCGGCTCCCAGCCGGGCTCGGAGAAGAACTCGGCCTTGAACGGCACGCCGCAGCCGACCAGCCAGTCGAAGTGCGCGACGCTGCCGGCGCAGTAATCGGCGATCCTGTTCTCGTCGGCACCGGGGCCCATCGCCACGTTCAGGAAGGCCGCCATGTTGTCGACGGAATCGGTGAAGCCGCAGGCCGTTTGGACCGGGGTGCCGCCGCCGAGATAGATGAAGCCGCCGGCCATCGACGCGGCGCCGCCCCAGGAGCCGGTGCGCTCCAGCACCAGGACGTCGGCGCCGGATCGGGCCGCCTCCACCGCCGCGGCCGCACCGGCGACGCCATAGCCGGCGATGACTACGTCGGCCTCGTGGTCCCACGAAGTGATGCAGGACGCCGCGACGGGCGTCACGTCCGATTCGGGTGTCACAGCCGCATCGCCGCGGGCATCTCGCCGATCCACTGGTGGCCCCAGTAGCTGTCGGCGGTGATTTCCTCTGCGGTGTAATAGGTTTCGTCGACCCGCATCCCGTCGGTGCCGAATTCGATGTCCCAGTCACCGGGCGCGCGGACGTAGAACGAGACCATCTTGTCGTTGGTGTGCCGTCCCAGGGTGGACGACAGCTGGAATCCCTCGGCGTTGACCCGGTCCAGCGCCTGTCCGACCGCGTCCAGGGTGTCGACCTCCACCATGATGTGGACCAGGCGCGGGTCGCGCTGGTGTGCGGCCGGCACGATCGCCAGGCTGTGGTGTCGTTCGTTGATACCCAGGAATCGGACCCGCACCGGGCCAAACTCTTTCGGCAGCGGCACCCGGAACGCGCCGCGGGCGCGGAAGCCCAGCACCTCGGTGTAGAAGTCGAACAGCCCGCTGGGGTCGGTGGCCGGCACCACCACGTGGCCCATACCCTGGTCGCCGGTGACAAACCTCGCGCCGAACGGCGTGACGACCGGGCTGTGGTCGAGCACCGCGCCGTGGAACACCTCCAGCGTGGTGCCGGCGGGATCCTCGAACGTGATCACCTCTTCGACGCGGCGGGCCTCGGCCTCGTCGGGGGACAGCTGTTTGTATGCCACGCCGGCGCCGTCGAGCGTGGCCCGCACTCGCTGCAGCGCGGGGTGGTCGCGCACCTCCCAGCCCACGGTCAGCACCCGGTCGCTCTCACCGGGCACCACGATCAACCGGGCCGCCCGCTCGTCCATCCGCAGGTACAGGGCGGACGGATCGGGGCCCTTCCCCTCGGCGAAACCCAATACCCCGAAGGCAAATTGGCGCCAACGGTCGATGTCGTTGGTTGAAATCGTGATGTAGCCCAGGCTTTTCAGGTCGCTCACGGATGCGTCTCCTGCTCAGATCAGTGCCCGCAGCGGGCCCTCGGGCGGGTCGATGCCGATCGAGCTCAGCGCCGACGCGTGATAGGTGGTGCCGGGCACATGGATGGCGTGCATCTGCCCGACGTGCACGTCTCGCCAATACCGTTGCAGCGGTTTGTCCATCCGCGCCGCGTTGCCGCCCGAGCGGGCGAAGATCTCGTCGACCGCCGACACCGCCCGCCACACCGCGCGAACCTGAGTGCGGCGCCCGGCCGCACGGTCGGCGAACGACACCTCCTTGCCGGCCGCGACCATGTCGTAGATGCGGTCGGCGTTGGCCAGCAACTCCTGGCGCGCGGCGTTGATGTCGGCGGCCGCCTCTCCGATCGCATACATGACGTACGGGTCGTCCTTGATCGCGGTCCCGGTGGCGCCGACCCGCCCACGCTGATAGTCCAGATGTGCGGCCAGCGCCCCCTCGGCGATGCCGATGGTCGCCGCGGAGATGCCCAGCGGGAACATCGTCGACCACGGCATCAGATACAGCGGCTCGGTCATGCCGGCCTCGCGTTGCGCGGTGCCGTCCATCACCTTGGTCGCGTCCATGGTCCGGTAGCTCGGCACGAACGCATCGGAGACGATGACGTCCTTGGAGCCGGTCCCGCGCAACCCCACCACATTCCACGAGTCGTCGACGATCTCGTAGTCCTTGCGCGGCAGGATCATGTGCAGCATCTGCGGCGGCATCAAGGGGATGCCCTTTTCGTCGCCGAGCATGGCCCCCAAGATGATCCAGTCGCAGTGGTCGGTGCCCGAACTGAACTGCCAGCGGCCGTTGAACAGGTAGCCGCCGTCGACGGGTTTGGCCACCCCCTGCGGCGCGTACGGGGACGCCATCCAGGTGTCGACGTCGTCGGCCCAGATCTCGGCGGCGACTCTCGGGTCCGCATAGGCCAACTGGTAGGGGTGCACGCCGACGACGCCGACGATCCAGCCGGCCGCCGGATCCAGCGCCGCGGTGGCCATCGTGGTCTCGGCGAACTCGCGGGGGTGGACCTCGAAGCCCTGGTACTGCCTGGTCTGCAGCAGCCGGATCAGGCCGGCTCCCTTCATCAGCTTGACGGTGTCGTCGGTAAGCCGCCCGATCCGTTCGGCTTCCGCGGCCTGGTCGCGCAACTGGTCGGCCATGGCGTGAACCCGGTCGAGTACCCGCTCGCTCATATCGTTGTCCTTACCTGTGTGGGCCTAGTAATGGTCTACCGCAGTCCCGGGCTGTCCCAAAGGAAATCCCGATGAGCGGACACCCGGCAATCAGAATTCGACATGAACGTCGGTGCCGGCCACCCTCGCCTGGCAGGCCAGTATCAGGCCGGCCGGGCGATTCCCGGCATCGGTCGATGGTCGCGGCGCGAAGGCCGGACCGCGGCCCCCTCGCGCCCGGTGGTCGGGAAAGCGCGCGCGAACCGTCCGGTGACCGGGAGCCGCCGTGGTCCGCGCTGCGCGAGGCTTTACGGTGACATCTTGTGAACAACGTCGGCCCACAGTCTCTGGACGTCGTCGTGGTGGGCGCGGGGTTCGCCGGCCTGTACGCGCTGCACCGGCTGCGTAGTCAGGGCCTCTCGGTCCGGGTGCTGGAAGCCGCGCCCGAGCTGGGCGGCACCTGGTATCACAACCGCTATCCGGGAGCGCGCTGCGACGTCGAGAGCGTCGACTACTGCTACTCGTTCTCCGACGAATTGCAGCAGGAATGGACCTGGACCGAACGGTATGCCACCCAGGCCGAGATCCTCGCGTATCTGAACTGGGTCGCGGACAAGCTGGACCTGCGCTGCGACGTCGCGCTGCGCAGCCGCGTCGTTTCGGCGACACTCGACGAGGCGACGCTGCGCTGGACGGTCACCACGGATGCGGGGCAGGCCCTCTCGGCGCGATTCTGTTTGATGGCGACCGGTCCGCTGTCGGCGGCGCTGACGCCGGACTTCGCCGGCCTGGACACTTTCGCCGGCGAGATCTACCACACCGCGCGGTGGCCGCACCAGCCCGTCGAGTTCACCGGCAAACGGGTCGCGGTCATCGGCACCGGATCCTCGGGCATCCAAGCGATTCCGGTCATCGCCGAACGCGCCGCCCACCTCTACGTGTTTCAGCGCAGCGCGAATTACAGCGTCCCGGCCGGCAACAAGCCGTTGTCGACCGAGGAGCTCGACGAGATCAAGGCCGGCTACCCGCAGCGGCGCGCGCTGTCGTGGCGCAGCGGCGGCGGCTCACCGCACGTCACCGCCCCGAAGCCGACGATGCAGTGCACCGCCGACGAGCGTCGCGCGGCCTTCGAAAGGCGTTGGCAGCTCGGGGGAGTGCTGTTCTCCAAGACGTTCCCGGACCAGATGACCGATCTGGAGGCCAATGAAGAGGCCCGCAAGTTCTACGAGGAGAAGGTCCGGGCCGTCATCGACGATCCGGCGGTCGCCGATCTGTTGATCCCCACCGACCACCCGATCGGTACCAAGCGAATTTGCACCGACAGCAACTACTTTCAGACATTCAACCGCGCGAACGTGTCACTGGTCAGCGTCCGTAATACCCCGATCGAATCCGTCGACGCGGCCGGGATCAACACGAACGATGCGCATTACGACGTCGACATGATCGTGCTGGCAACGGGTTTCGACGCGATGACCGGGGCGCTGGGCAAGATCGACATCATCGGGCGGCGCGGCACCGTCCTGCGTGACGACTGGGCGCACGGGCCCCGCACCTACCTGGGGCTGGGCGTCGACGGCTTCCCCAACCTGTTTTTGATCTCGGGTCCGGGGGCGCCCGCCGTGCTGGCGAACATGGTGCTGCACGCCGAGGCCCAGGTGAACTGGATCGCCGAGGCCATCGCCTTCCTCGACCGGCACGGTTACGCCGCGCTGGAAGCCACGGTGGACAGCGTGGACGGCTGGGGCGCCGAATGCGCCCGCCGGGCCGAGACGACGCTGTTCACCAAGGCGAACTCCTGGTACATGGGCGCGAACGTGCCGGGCAAGCCACGCGGCTTCATGCTGTTCACCGGGGGCTTCGCCACCTACAACGACATCTGCGCCGAGGTCGCCGAGGCCGGCTACCGTGGCTTCGATCTCATCGAACGATGACGGGATTGCTGGGCAAGGTGGTCCTGGTCACCGGTGCCGCCAAAGGCACCGGGCGGGTGCACTGCGCGCGCTTCGCCGACGAGGGCGCCGACGTGATCGCCCTTGACGCCGACACCGCGGCCGACGAGTTGCGCGGCACCGCAAGCGAAGTCGAGGGCCGCGGTCGGCGATGCGCGACCGGCCTGGCCGACGTCAGCGACCTCGACGCGGTGACGGCCGCCGTCGATGCCGGCGTGGCCGCGTTGGGCCGGCTCGACGTCGTGGTGGCCAACGCCGGAGTCCATCTGCCCGGCGCGCCGTCCTGGGAGCTCGACCCTCAGATCTGGCAGCGCACCCTCGACATCAACCTCACCGGCGTCTGGCATACGGTCCGGGCGAGCGTGCCGCACATCGGTGACCGCGGCGGCTCGGTGGTCATCATCAGCTCCACCAGCGGGCTTCGCGGCCTGCCCAATACCGCGCACTACACCGCCAGCAAGCACGCGGTGGTGGGACTGGCGCGCACCCTGGCCAACGAACTCGGACCGCGCGGCATCCGGGTCAACACCGTGCACCCCGGTCCGGTGGCCACCCCAATGGTGTTGAATGAGGCCACCTTTCGGCGGCTGCGACCGGACCTGGACACCCCGACCGCGGCCGATGCGGCCGAGGTGCTGCAGGCCCGGAACCTGCTTCCGGTGCCCTGGGTCGAGCCCGTCGACATCGCCAACGCGGTGCTGTTCCTGGCTTCAGACGCGGCCCGCTACATCACCGGCACCCAGCTTGTCGTCGATGCCGGCCTGACGCAGAAGACGACATGACCGTGACGGCCGAAGGGCGTCTGACAGGGAAGGTCGCGCTCATCACCGGTGCGGCGCGGGGGATCGGCCGCGCGCAAGCGGTGCGGTTCGCGCAGGAGGGCGCCGACATCGTGGCGCTCGACGTCTGCGGCCCGGTCGATACGGTGATCATCCCGCCCAGCACCCCCGCTGACCTCGAACGGACGGCCGAATTGGTCGCCGAGGCCGGCGCCCGGGTACACACCGAAATCGTCGACGTGCGTGACCTCTCCGGCATGTCGACCGCCACCGACCGCGCTGTCCAGCGCTTCGGCGGCCTGGACGTGGTCTGTGCGACCGCGGGGATCACGTCCCGCGGGATGGCGATCGACCTGGACGAAAACGCTTGGCGCACCATGCTCGACGTCAACCTCACCGGGGTGTGGCATACCTGCCGCGCGACCGCGCCGCACCTCATCGCCCGTGGGGCCGGGTCGATGGTCCTGGTCAGTTCCATCGCCGGCCTGCGCGGGCTGATCGGCGTCGCGCATTACACCGCCGCCAAACACGGCGTGATCGGACTGATGCGCAGCCTGGCCAATGAGCTTGCGCCGCACGGTGTCCGGGTGAACTGTGTCAACCCGACCAACGTCGATACACCGATGATCCACAACGACGTGGTCAGCAGCGCGTTCCGGCCGGACCTGGACCGTGCGCCCACGCGCGCGGAATTCGCCGAGGCGGCCCGCTCGATGAACATGCTCGCGGTGCCCTGGGTGGACGCGGTGGACGTGGCCAACGCCGCGCTGTTCCTGGCCTCCGACGAGGCGCGCTACATCACCGCGATCGTCTTGCCCGTCGACGCGGGAGCCACCCAGCGAGGCGGAAACTGATCACGCTGGCCGGCTGCGGGACAGGAACGCCAGCACGGTGCTTTCGAACGCGTCCTTGGCCTCGATCATCGCCCAGTGTCCGGAGTTGGGGAAGATGTGCAGTTCCGCGTTGGGAATGGTGCGCATCGGGATCAGCGCCATGTCCGGCGGACTCACCCTGTCGTCTCGGCCCCAGGTCAGCAGGGTGGGCGCGGTGAGCTTGTGCATTGTCGCCCACGGCAGTGGCCGGTCGGAGGCGTTCAGCGCGGCGTTCATCCCGGCGAACGCCGCCTTGCCGTACATCCGCCGCGCCGCGGCCAGGGTGTCCGGGTCGGTGGCCAGCTGCCAGCGTTCCTCGATCAATTGCTCGGTGACCAGCGCCTGGTCGTAGACCATCGACTTGAGCCAGTCGACCAGCCGTTGCCGCGTCGGGTCCTCGACAAACTCCTGCAGCAGCCGAATGCCTTCGCTGGGACTGGGACTGAAGATGTTGGTGCCGATGCCGCCGATGGTCACCAACCGGTCGACGCGGTCCGGATTGTGGGTGGCGAAGTTGATCCCGACGCCGCCGCCCATCGAGTTGCCGACGATGTGCACCTTGTTGATGCCGAGCGCGTCCAGGAACGGCGACACCGTACCGAACGCGGTCACCATCGGATGGCCGCCGAAGTCGTCGCTGACCCCGAAGCCGGGGAATTCCAAAATCAAACACCGATAGTGGGCGGCGAAGGCGGGCAGCACGCCGCGGAAGTTCCGCCAGCCCGTGACACCGGGCCCGGACCCGTGCAGGAACAGCAGCGCGGGACCGGACTGTGGGCCGCCGCTGTCGTAGTAGCGCAAAGCGCCCTTTTCGGTGCTGATTTCGCGCAGGTCTTGCGCTGCGATGGTCGTCGGTTCAGAGGTGTCTGCCACGCATGTCACCCTGCCATGCCGTGGCGGCGACGGCGGACGGGGTTCCGCTGAACGGGCCGCTCAACGTGGGCCGTGTGCGGCCTCGCCGCAATTCAGCAGTTCTTTGAGCGCGGCGGGGAATGCGTCGGCGAGGTCCCACAGGTCGGGAACCAGGTCGGGGCAGGAGATGATGCCGATGCCGAGCCGGCCGTTGAGCGACATCACGGTGATGTTGAGCGCGGCGCCGGCGATGATCGGGCCGAGCGGATACATCGCATCGAGCCGGCAGCCCAGGAAGTAGAGCTGCTCCTGCGGGCCGGCGACGTTGGACATCACCAGGTTGTGTGGAGGCTTGTCGGGCAGCGGGATGCGGGGCAGCAGTTTCCTGGCCGCGTCGAACGCGGTCTGCCCGACCACCTGCGTCCAGTCGTGCAGCAGCGTCGGGCCCAGCGCGGCGGAATGGTCCTTGGCCGCGGCGTTTCCGGCGGCGACGCTGGCCAGCCGTGCCGCGGGGTCGTCGATGTGGGTGTCCAGCCGGCAGAGCATCCAACTCATCTGGTTGCGGCCGGTGCGAGTGGACTTGTCGCGGACCGACACCGGCACGCTCGCCACCATCGGGATGTCCGACAGTGCGCCGCGGTCCTGGAGGTACTGTCGCAGCGCTCCGGCGCACATCGCCGTCACCACGTGGTTGACCGTCACCCCGAACCGGCGTTTGACGGCCTTCACGTCCTCGAGGTCCACACTGGTCAGGGCGACGTTGCGGCGCCGGGTGAACGAGCCGTTGAACGCTGTCGGGGGCGCCGCGAACGGAGCCGCCATGGTGTTGCCGCCGCCGCGGGCACGCAGCAGGGTTTCGGCCAGGGTCAGCGCGGTTGCCGGCACGATTTTGGCCAGACGCCACGGCCGCAGTGCCGCGCCGATCAACCCGCCGGCAGCGATCCGCAGCGGATTCGCGGCGCCGGCACGCGCGGCCGGTTCCGGTGGCGGGGCGTCGGGCGCGGTGCTGCACAACTGCGCCAGCAGGTTGGCCCCGCCGACGCCGTCGACCACCGCATGGTGGACTTTGAGCACCGCGGATAGCGCGGCGGTGCCGTGCAGGCCTTCGATCACCCACATTTCCCATAGCGGACGATCCCGGTCGAGCGCCAGCCCGGCGACATGGCCGCAGAGCTCCGCTAATTCCTTGGGCCCGCCGGGCGAGGGCAGGGCGACGCGGTGAAGGTGGCGGGCCAGATCGAACCGATCGTCGTCCACCCATACCGGATGGTCGAAGTTGAGTTGGTTGTCGGCCAGCTTGAGGCGGAATTCGGGGACGGCGTCCACTCGCACCGACAGCGCCTCACGGAAGCGCTCGAAGCTGTAGCCGCCCGGCATCGTCGTGGGGTCCAGCTCCAGCACGCAGCAAATGTTTAACGGCTGCGTCGGCGATTCCAGGTTCAAGAAGAATGCGTCTAACCCACTGAGTCGTTGCATCATGCTCGTCTCTGTTTGCGCGGCCGTGACCGCTGGTCACATGACCGGCGGTCAACCCGGAACTCCCGACGGGACGTACGATCGGGGCGGCCGCAATGTTCTGCTGTGACTCTGTATCTGTAGCCGTTGAGGCGGTTTTGGCAAACATGTCGCCGTACATTGCCGGCTATGCGCCGGTCGATCGGCGGCCGGCGACGGCGGCCGCGCGGGTCAGCGCGCCGGCCGGCAGCAGCGCCCCGGTGATCACGCGGACAGCATGTTTGACGCGCCTAAAGCGCCTGTCGCGGTGCCCCGGAGAGCTCGCCGGCCATCGCCGACTCGGGTGCCGACCAGTCTGTCGAGACCTTGCGGTGCTTGATCAGCCAGGAGTCGCCGTCGGGCACCAGGATGTCGCGATAGCGGCCGTAGTGGTCAAGCCCGATGTGGGTCACCACGGTGAAGTACGAATCGACCCGGGCCCGCTCGGGTGTCACCTCGGTGAACAAGACGTTCGCAACGTTATGGCGCACAATCGGTTTGACGCCGGCCGCGACAGCGACCTTCCCGGTGACACCGCCCAGAAAAGCCCCGATCTCCGAACGCCCGCGCAGCGGCTCGATGCCCCGTATTTCCAGGATGCCGTCGACGCAGAACGTTTCAGTGAGGCCGTCGAGCCGTCCGGAGTCGCCGGACCAGTTGTAGCGCGCCAGGGTGTCCCGGATTCGCTCGCGGGCGATCAACTCCCACACTTCCACCGTCACGACTCCTCGCGCCGCAGCTGCATCTTCGGCCCACCAGCGTAGGCGCACCCCGTGGCGCTGTGGACTTGAGGCGGCGCAGGCTATTCGTCGCCCACGTTTCGAGAATGCACCGGCTGGGCAATAAGGGGGGGCGAGCGCACCACACGGGCGTGGTGCGCGACACGGAGGGAGAACGCATGTCGGACAGGAGCGGTCCCGAGGAAGCCATCGAGGGCATCGTCGAGGGCGTCAAGGGCAAGGTCAAGGAAGTCGCCGGCGCGGTCGCCGGACGCGACGACCTGATGCGTGAGGGCAGGGCCCAGCAGGACAAGGCCGACGCGCAGCGCGAGGCGGCCCAGAAAGAGGCCGAGGCCGAGAGCGCCCGCAAGGCCGCCGACATCAACGAGGCTCGCCAGAAAGCCGAACAGTAGCGGTAATAAGCGGTGGCCCGGTCACAGGTGTGGCCGGGCCGCCGCTTTGTCGCGGCCCGGGAAGAAAAGCCGGGCGCGGGCGTCGAACGACGGCATCGGGCCCTGGGCGGGCTGAGCCCGAATCTTGCCACTTCCGCTACCGCAGGTAGCGGAATACAGTGGGTGAATGAAACCGGGTGAAGACGGTACGCACCTGCGCACGTGTCCGTTGTGTGAAGCCATGTGCGGCTTGGAGATTCACGTCGAGAACGCCCGTGTCACCGGTATCCGCGGCAACCGTGACGACGTGTGGAGCCGCGGACACCTTTGCCCCAAAGGCACCTCGCTTGCGGCCCTGCACGACGATCCGGACCGCATCCGCCGGCCGATGATCAAGGTCGACGGCCAATGGCAGGAAGTCGGCTGGGACGCGGCGTTTCGTCGCTGCACCGAGCTGCTGAAGCCGGTGATCGACAAGTACGGCATCGGTGCGGTGACCGCCTACACCGGCAACCCGCTGGCGCACTCGTTCTCGCTGGCCCGCTACGCGGGCGTGCTGCTGGGCATGTCCGGCATGCCGGTCACCTATTCGCCGGGCACGGTCGACCAATGGCCGAAGAACCTGTCGTCGCACCTGATGTACGGCCTCTGGTGGAACTTCCCGGTGCCCGACATCGAGCGCACCGACCTGCTGGTGATCATGGGTGCCAACCCGGCGGCGTCACAGGGCTCACTGTTGGCGGCGCCGAACGTGATGGGTCTGATCGACGGGATTCGCAAGCGGGGCAGGGTGATCGTCATCGACCCGGTGCGCACCCTGACCGCCGCGCGCGCCGACGAGTGGCTTCCCATCGTGCCGGGAACCGACGCGGCGCTGTTGCTGGCCGTCGCGCACACCCTCTTCGACGAGGACCTCATCAGACCGGGCCCGCACGTCGACGGTGTCGACACCATGCGGCGCGCCGTAGCGGACTGGCCACCAGAACGGGTCAGTGCCGTTGCCGGCATCGGCGAAGACCGCATTCGCCGGCTGGCCCGCGAACTGGCGGCCACCGAGAAGTCGGTGGTGTACGGCCGAATCGGCTTGTGCAATCAGGAGTTCGGCAGTCTTGCCAGCTGGCTGGTCGACGTCATCAACATCCTCACCGGTCATTTCGACGCTCCCGGCGGGGCGATGTTTCCCAAACCGGCGGCCTGGTCGATCGCCTCAGAGCCACTGCCCGGATTAGAGGGCGGCGCACCGGAATTCGGTCGCTGGCACACCCGGGTCCGCGGCGCCAAGGAGGTGCTCGGTCAGGCACCGGTGTCCTGCATGGCCGAGGAGATCGCGACACCGGGCGACGGACAGCTCAAGGCGCTGATCACGATCGCGGGCAACCCGGTGCTGTCCACCCCCTCCGGTGGCAAGCTCGATGAAGTGTTGCCGATGCTGGAAGCGATGATCTCCGTTGACCTTTGGCTCAACGAAACGACGCGGCACGCCGACGTGATCCTGCCCGGCCTGTCCCCGCTCGAGCAGCCGCACCACGACGACCTGATCCTGCTCTTCGCCATCCACAGCATCGCGAATTATTCGGCGCCGGTGTTCGATCCGGGTGATCGCCCGCACGAATGGGAGATCTTGATCCGACTGACCGGCCTGTGCACCGGCACTCCCGCCGAAGATGTCGACGTCGCCGCCATCGACGACGGCTTCTTCGACTACCTGGCCTTCACCCGCGGCCTTGACGGAGCGGAGATTCGCAAGCTCTACAAGCACGGCGGACCCGAACGCATGCTCGACCTCACGCTGCGCACCGGGCCCTTCGGCGACCAGTACGGTAAGAAGCCGGACGGGCTCACCCTGGACATGCTCAAGGCCAACCCCAACGGCATCGACTTCGGGCCCATGGTGCCGCAGCTGCCCGACATCCTCGGCACACCCGACAAGAAGATCCGGCTCGCCCCGCAATACCTGCTCGACGACCTGCCGCGGCTGGCCGCGCGCATGGAGCGGCCCGCCGAGCCGCTCGTCCTGGTGAGCCGCCGGCACCTGCGATCCAACAACAGCTGGCTGCACAACGTGCCCGCGCTGATGAAGGGAAAGGACCGGTGCACGTTGCTGATTCACCCCGATGACGCGGCCCGGTGCGGCGTGACCGACGGTGACATCGTGACGGTGAAATCGGAAGCCGGCGAGATCGCGGTTCCCGTCGAGGTCACCGAGTCCATCAGGCCCGGTGTGGTCTCCATGCCGCACGGCTGGGGGCACGGCAAGCCCGGTACCCGCATGTCGGTGGCCAACAGCTCGCCGGGCGCCAACACCAATGTGCTGTCCCCGCCGACGTTTATCGACGAGCCGTCCGGCAACGGGGTACTCAACGGCATCCCGGTCACGATCATCGACGAGCAGGCCCGGTTTCGCCCCGCGCCAACCGCCTGAAGCCTCAACTTTCCCCAGCCCCACAGAGCATTACAGTCCCACAAAGCATTTCGCGACGAACAGGCGCTTTCGGTAACCTCTCGACGCCCTATCGCCCTGACGCCCCTGTCTCCTGTTAACGGGCGATGCGCCGTTGTGGTTCATGTCACGGCGGCGATGACCGGGTGAACCTTTACCGGGTACCCGTCGTCCGCATGGGTATGACTGCAACAACCTATTCCACATCCCCGCATCGGGGTGCTAGCCGAAGGCGCGGCGCTCCACGCATCGCCGGCACCGCGGTGGCTTTCACGCCGCACCGCTACAACCAAGACGAGGTCGCGCGCGAACTCACCGAATTCACCGATCCGGGTTTTCTGCGCTTCGCGCAAACCGCCGGCGTCGACCAGCGCAGCCTCGCGCTGCCGCTCTCGCGTTACCCGAGACTGAGCGGATTCACCGAAGCCAACGATGCGTACCTCGAAGTGGCCGTCGATCTCGGTGAGCGGGCGATCAATTCGGCGCTGGCGACCGCCGGCGTGGCGCCGCACGAGGTCGACACGATCGTGATGGTCTCCAGCACCGGAATCGCCGTGCCCACCATCGACGCACGGCTGATGGCACGGGTCGGGCTGCGGCCCGATGTCAAGCGTGTCCCGCTGTTCGGGCTTGGTTGTGTGGCCGGCGCGGCCGGAATGGCGCGCGTCCGCGACTACCTGCACGGCTATCCCGATCAGGTGGCCGTGCTGCTGTCGGTCGAGCTGTGCTCGCTCACCCTGCAGCGCGACGACACCTCGGTGCCCGCACTCATCGGGGTCTCGTTGTTCGGCGACGGCGCCGCCGCGGTCGTTGCCACCGGCGCGGACCGAATTCCGGCGCCCGACAGCGCAACATGCCCCCGTATCCTGGCGACCCGTAGCCGCGTCATCCCCGAAACCGTTGACGTGATGGGCTGGAACGTCGGATCGAGCGGATTTCAGCTGGTGATGTCGAGAGATGTCCCGAAGATGGCCGACGACTACCTGCGCGGCGAGGTCGACGCATTCCTGGCCGAGCACGGGCTGTCCATCGCCGACATCTCGGCCTGGGTGTGTCACCCCGGCGGCCCGAAAGTGCTCGACTCGATCGAAAACGCGATCGGCCTGCCTCCCGCGGCACTGATTCACAGCCGAAACTCTATGCGCGAGAACGGAAACGTCTCCTCGGTGTCCGTGCTGGACGTCCTGCGCCGTACGCTCGCCGCCCCGCCGGGCCACGGCGCCTTCGGAGTGATGCTGGCGATGGGACCGGGTTTCTGCTTCGAGCTGCTCCTGTTGCAGTGGTGAAAGGGGCGCCACCATGTACTACTACCTGTTCATTGTCGCGATAGGCGCCGAACGCCTGGTCGAGCTGGCGGTCGCCCAGCGGAACGCCAGATGGTCAATGGCGCACGGCGGCAAGGAGTTCGGGCGTGACCACTACCCGGCGATGGTCAGCATGCACGCACTGCTGCTGATTTCGTGCGTCGTCGAGACGTGGAGTCTTGGTCGGCCGTTCATCGGATGGCTGGGCTGGCCGATGCTGGCCGTCGTGGTGCTCAGCACGGTCGTCCGTTGGCGCTGCGTGCGCGTGCTCGGCAAACGCTGGAACCCCAGGCTGATCGTGATCCCGGATGCGCCGCTGGTTGCGCGCGGCCCGTACCGCTGGGTCCGCCACCCCAACTACACGGCGGTCGCGGCCGAGGTGGCGGCGCTGCCGCTGGTGCATTCGGCCTGGCTGACCGCCATCGTGTTCAGCGTGGCCAACGCGCTGGTGCTCACCGTCCGCATCCGCGCCGAGAACGCGGCACTGGGTTATGCCTGATCAGGGGGCTATCGGCCGATTGGTCCACTGGCGATCGGGCCGGCGCGTCGAGCGGAACCATCCGCCGGCGGCGCCGGTGCCGCCGTCGGTGGGGATGACGTGGCCGGTGACGAACCCCGACAGTTCGGAGGCCAAAAACAGGATGACCCTGGCCTGATCCTCGGGCCGGCCCATCCGCCCGACCGGAACCCACTGCGGCCACTGCGCCTGCTCCTCGGCCGAAAGCCATTGCGAATACGGCACCTGCAGGGATTCGGTGACGTCGGGGGCGATCGCGTTGACCCGAATTCCGTCGTTGCCCACCTGGACCGCAAGGCTGCGGGTGAACGCGTTGACGGCGGCCTTGAAAGCGGCATACACCGGGTCTTCCGGGTAGCCCCGCAGCGCCTCGATCGACGAGACGTTCACGATCGCACCGGTGTGCCGCTCGACCATGGCGGGCAATATCGCGTGGGTCAGCAGGAACACGTGGTGCAGGTTGACCCGGTAGAGCTCGTCCCACAGCCGCGGGTCGGTGTCGACGAAGTTTCCGGGGTGGCGCAACCAGTGGCCCACGTTGTTGACCAGCACGTCCACCCGGCCGAACCGATCGAGGACCGTTCGGGCCAAGGCGGTGACGTGGTCGGGATCCCGGACGTCGGTGGTCACGGCTGAGGCCGAACCGCCGGATTCGACGATCGAGGCCGCTGTCGCGTCGGCGAGGCCGGCGTCGATATCGGCGATCACGACGTCGGCGCCGTGTTCGGCGAACAGCCGCGCGGTCGCGGCACCGATACCCCCGGCGCCGCCCGTGACCACCGCCACCCGGTTGGTCAGGAGGGGATCGGGAGGCTTAGCGTGTGTCATCGCTCATATAGTGGGCCACTCGGCGACCTCGGCAACAGCCGGTCCGGCCCGATCGCGTCCACGCGGCGACCGCGAGACGAATAACGCGGTGGTACCCATCGCTGCGCACGGCAAACAGTGATCTACCCAACATTTCCCGCCCGTTAATTTCCCGTTAGCCCTCCGCCGCGGCGGGTATTCGGTTCCAACTTAGGAGGTTGAAGCCCAATGGTGAGTACAGCCGAACCGACACATATATTGCCGAGCGTGGCGATGACGCGTCGGGTCCATCATCGCCATAGCCCGCAGTCGGTCGCGGTCGGACTTGCCAGCCGCTTGATCGTCAAGAATGCCGTCCGGGCGTGGGCGCTGACGCCGAACCTGCAATGGCCGTTCGAATACATCGACGAAGTCGCGGGGTTGGTCCCACGCTTCGGATCCGCGCCAAAACCCGAATCGGTGCGGCTGAAGAACTGCGCCGCGGAATGGGTTCGCGCGCCCGGCGTGTCGGAGCAGCGGGCCATTCTGTACCTGCACGGCGGCGCGTTTTTGACCTGCGGCCTCAACACTCACCGTTCCATGGTGACCCGGTTGTCGAAGGCCGCCGATGCGGCGGTTCTTACCGTCGCGTACCGCAAGCTACCGGCACATCAGATAACCGACGCGATCGACGACGGAATCAGCGGCCTGCGTTGGCTGCTGGATCGCGGCTACGACGGCGACCAGATTGTCGTGGCCGGCGACTCCGCCGGGGGATACCTGGCGTTCATGACCACACTCCTGGCGATCCAGGACGGCATCGCGGAGCCGGCCGGGGTGGCGGCCGTCTCGCCGTTCACCGACGTGGATCCGGTGCGAAAGCTCAAGCACCGCAACGCACGCAAATGCTCGATGTTCACTCGTCGGGCATTCTCGCGGTTCGCCCAATTCCTCAGTAACGCACAGGTTGTGGAAGGTCAGGGCGATTCCACCGTTGCCTCCCCGGTGGACGCCGACCTGTCCTCGTTGCCGCCGGTCACCATCCACGCCAGCTTGGACGAGCTGCTGCTCGCCGACGCGGAACTGATGGCGAAGCGCTTGGAAGCCAGCGGAATCCGCTGCGACCTGCATCTGTGGGAAGGACAGATCCACGACTTCCCTTTGGCCGCAGACGTTTTGCCCGAGGGCAGGCGGGCGATCAAATACCTCGGGGATTTCGTCAAAGACGTGACAGCCGCTCGCGCCAAGGTCCCGAGCATGCGCAGCCTGCGCAACGCCGCGGTGGCCGGTTGAAGGCGACGAAAGTAACTGCGCCGCAAGCTGGTTCGCCGTCCGACTGCTTTAACGGCTTCGGCCGCACCGTGCCGTTTTTGTGGACGCGGCGTCGCCGCCCGTCGCGATGAATCCGTACTGGGCGAAGAACGCCGCGCATAAGGCGCGCCGCTGCCGTTACAGTGGGTCCTGATGACCCCACCAGCTCCGCCTGCGCTGACCGTGCGGTACGAGGGAGCCGAGCGCACCTTCGCGCCGGGCAACGATGTAGTGATAGGACGCGACCTGCGCGCCGACGTGCGAGTCGCTCACCCGCTGGTTTCTCGCATCCACCTCATTGTCCGGTATGACCAGGGCCGCTGGATCGCCATCGACAACGGCAGCCTCAACGGGCTCTACGTGCACAACCGTCGCGTCCCGGTCGTCGACATCGCCGACGGCCTGCGGATCAACCTGGGCAATCCGGACGGCCCGGCGCTCACCTTCGAGGTCGGCCGCCATCAGGGATCGGCCGGGCGGCCGCCGCTGACGACGTCGATACCGATCGTCAGCAACCCCAGCGAACCGCCGGCCCGGGTGCCGCACAGCCCGTCGTTCGGCGGGCAGCGCCCCGGTCAGTCCCAGCAGCCGGCGTCGGCCTCGTTCCGCCACCCGGTCCATCCGCCCCCGGCCGCGCAGCCGCGGCACCCTACCGCCGGCCTACCGAGCGCCCCGCCCAGCGGACCCCAGCACGCTCCACAGATTTACCGGTCGCCGTCGATGCACGCTGCGCCGCCGACCACCGCGGAGCCGGCGCCGCCCCAGACGGGCCGCATCGGCGGCGACTCGTCCGCCATCGCCACCTCGATGATGAAGATCCTGCGGCCGGGCAAGGCGGGGCTGGACGTGCCCGGCGCGATCAAGATCGGGCGCGCGAACGATAACGACATCGTCATCCCCGAGGTCCTGGCCTCGCGCCACCACGCCACCCTCGTCCCGACGCCTTCCGGCACCGAGATCCATGACAACCGCAGCATCAACGGCACCTTCGTCAACGGCGCCCGAGTCGATTCGGCCGTGCTGCACGACGGTGACGTCGTCACCATCGGAAACATCGACCTGGTCTTCCACGGCGGCACCCTGGCGCGCCGCGACCAGACCGCGACGGAGACGCGCAGCGGCGGCCTGGACGTGCGGGGGGTGACCTGGACGATCGAGAACAACAAAACGCTGCTGGACAACATCTCGCTGACCGCCCTGCCAGGCACCCTGACGGCCATCATCGGGCCCTCCGGCGCCGGCAAGTCGACGTTCGCCCGCCTGGTCGCCGGGTACACGCATCCGACGACCGGGACCGTGTCGTTCGAGGGCCACAACATCCACGCCGAATACGCATCGTTGCGCAGCCGGATCGGGATGGTGCCCCAGGACGACGTGGTGCACGGGCAGCTGACCGTGCAGCAGGCGTTGATGTACGCCGCCGAACTGCGGTTGCCCCCCGACACCACCAAGCAGGACCGCGCCCAGGTGGTGGCCCGGGTGCTCGAAGAACTCGAGATGACCCAACACCTGCACACCCGGGTGGACAAGCTGTCCGGCGGACAGCGCAAGCGCGCGTCGGTGGCGCTGGAGTTGCTGACCGGGCCGTCGCTGTTGATCCTCGACGAACCGACCTCCGGCCTCGACCCGGCGCTGGACCGGCAGGTGATGACCATGCTGCGGCAGCTGGCCGACGCCGGACGTGTGGTGCTGGTGGTCACCCACTCGTTGACCTACCTGGACGTCTGCGACCAGGTGCTCCTGCTGGGTCCCGGCGGCAAGACGGCGTTCTGCGGGCCGCCCAGTCAGATCGGTCCCGCGATGGGCACCACCAACTGGGCCGACATCTTCAGCACCGTCGCCAATGACCCCGACGGCTCCCGTGCGCGCTACCTGGCCCGGACCGGGCCGCCGCCGGCCCCGCCTCCCGCGGAGAAACCCGCCGAACTGGGCGATCCCGCGCACACCAGCCTGTTCCGGCAGTTCTCCACGATCGCCCGGCGCCAGATGCGGCTGATCGTCTCGGACCGCGGCTACTTCATCTTCCTGGCGCTGCTGCCGTTCATCATGGGTTCGTTGTCCATGTCGGTGCCCGGCGACGTCGGCTTCGGGATCCCGAACCCGATGGGCGCCGCGCCCAACGAACCGGGCCAGATCCTGGTGCTGCTCAACGTCGGCGCGGTGTTCATGGGCACCGCCCTGACCATCCGCGACCTCATCGGCGAGCGGGCCATCTTCCTGCGCGAGCAGGCGGTCGGGCTGTCCACGTCGGCGTACCTGCTGGCCAAGGTCTGCGTGTACACCGTCTTCGCGATCATCCAGTCGGCGATCGTCAGCATCATCGCGGTGCTCGGCAAGGGCGCCCCGACCCAGGGCGCAGTGGCGCTGGGCAAGCCCGGTTTGGAGCTGTTCGCCGACGTCGCCCTGACCTGCGTCGCGTCGGCCATGCTGGGGCTGGCACTGTCGGCCGTCGCCAAGTCCAACGAGCAGATCATGCCTTTGCTGGTGGTCGCGGTCATGTCGCAGCTGGTGTTCTCCGGTGGGATGATCCCGGTCACCGCGCGCGTCGGGCTGGACCAGATGTCGTGGGCGACACCGGCGCGGTGGGGATTCGCGGCGTCGGCCTCCACCGCCGACCTGCTCAAGCTGGAGCCGGGACCGGTGATTCCCAAGGATTCGCACTGGCGGCACACCCCGGCGGCGTGGTGGTTCGACGTCGGCATGCTGTTCGTCATCAGCGCCGTCTACCTGGGTTTCGTGCGCTGGAAGATCCGTCTGAAGGGCGGCTGAGCGCGCGCCGGGTTTCAGGCGCCCTTGCGGGCCATCTGCTCGGCCGCGGCACGCATGCGGTCGGACAGCTGCAGCAGATCATGCTCGCGCACGCCCAACGGCAGGGTGTAGGCGAGTTGCCGCAATTCGACGGCGTAGTTGCGCAAATCGTCGCGCAGCCGCATCTCAACAGTGGGCATAACTTCTCCCTAGGGTCCCTCGGGCTGGGCAATGCCTGGTCCCCGTCGACCGGCCGATCAGAAAATCTTGGCAGCCCGTCCGTATAACCGCGAGAGGACCGACGCGTTTTAACGGGAGTTTGACAGCGTATTTACAGTTCGGGCGCCGGCTTGACGTCCGCGCCCCAGCCGCGGGCTCGATCACGAGGCAATCCGAAAATCCCTGCGCCATCCTGCCGTGGCGTTAGGCTGACCACGCTTGCTGAAAAGGCATGCGGAAAGGCACAGGCGCCGGAATGGATTTCGAACTCGACGCTGAGCAGCGCGCCTGGCTCACCGAGGTCCGTCAGTTTCTGCACGATAACGTGACCCCGGAATTGCGTGCCGAGCTCGCCGAGCACGACCTGGAGTTTCCCGACGGCGAGGTGGCAGGGTTTCGCCGGAAGATCGGGGCCAAGGGCTGGTTCGGGCTGAACTGGCCGCGCGAATACGGGGGACTGGGGCTCGGCGCTGTCCACCTGCATCTGCTGATGAGTGAATTCGAATATTGGGGTGTGCCCGGTCCGGACCTGACGGTGACGTCGGTGGCGCCGATGATCATGCGGCACGGCACCGAGCGCAACAAAACCGATTGGCTGCCGCTGATCGCCAGGGGCGAAATGATCTGCGCCGTCGGCTATTCCGAGCCCGAGGCGGGAACCGACCTGGCCGGCCTGCGGACCACGGCCACCCGCGACGGCGACGAGTGGGTGATCAACGGCACCAAGACCTGGAACAGCGGCGCCCAGCGGGCCACGCACGAATGGCTGTGCGTCCGTACCGATCCGGGCGGTGCCCGACATCGCGGCATTTCGGTCATCATCGTGCCGATCGACAGTCCGGGCGTCGACATCCGCCCGCTGTACGCGTGGTCGGGTTATCGCACCAACGAGGTGCACTTCCAGGATGTGCGGGTGCCCGTCACCAATCTGGTCGGCGAGGTCAACCGCGGCTGGACATACATCACCGGTGCGCTCGATCTCGAGCGGGGTGCGCTGACCAACGCCGGAGACCTGCGCCGCGCCGTCGATGAGTTGCACGAGCTGGCGCGGCGGCCGCGGCGCGACGGGACCGTGCCCGCCGACGATCCGTCGCTTCGCCGGCGGCTCGCGCAGGCCGAGGCCGACGTCGCGGTTGCCGTTCTGATGGGCTACGAGGCCGCCTCGATCCTGGATTCCGGTGTGATACCCAGCGTCGAGGTCAGCGTGGAGAAGGTGTTCACCAGCGAGCTGCGCCAGCGCATCGCCTCCCTGGCGCTGGACCTCCTCGGCCCCGACGGCCTGCTGGCCCATCGCGGCGAACAGGCCCCGCTGGCAGGCAGATTCGAGCGGCTCTTCCGGGCCGCCCCACTGATGCGCTTCGGCGGCGGGACCAACGAGGTGCTGCGCGACATCATCGCCCAGCGCGGCCACGGCATGCCCTCCTATGGGCGTTGACTGAAGAGCCACGCACTCCGCCGATGAAGACGATCCCCACCGCCGAACAGCGCGACTTCGCCGCGTCCTTGCGCGCGCTGCTGGCCGCCGAGAACCCGATCGGTATGGTGCGTGCCCTCGACGAACCCGGCGGGGACCGCCGCACGCCGGCATTGTGGAAGGCGCTGGCCGACGCGGGCGTCTTCGGCCTGGCCATCGCCGAGGAGTACGGCGGGGCCGGCGGCTCGCTCGACGACCTCGCCGTCTTCTACACCGAGGCCGGCCGCGCGCTGTGCCCGACGGCCGTGCACAGCAGCGTTCAGGCCGCGCTCGCCGTCGACCAGCTCGGCTCCCCGGACGCCAAGGCCCGCTGGCTGCCGCCGCTCGCGTCCGGCAGCGTGCGGGCCACCACCGCGCTGTGGAACGCCCGCGACGCCGCCCGCGTCGCCCCCGCGCTGCGGGCCGAGCCCGCCGCGCAACGGTGGCGGCTCAATGGCACCGCGGACTACGTCCTGGATGCCGACGTCGCCGACCTCCTCGTGGTGTCGGCCGCGGCGGACGGGCGCACCCTCGTGTTTGTTGTCGACGTCCGCGATGTCGGTGTCGAACGGCTCGACATGGCCGGTGGAGTCCGGGCGTTCATGTTGCGCTTCGACAACGTCGCCGCCGAGGCGGCGCTGCCCGGGGTGACCGCGCTGGCGCTGCGCCGGCTCGCCAACACCGCCGTGGCGCTGGGGTCACTCGACCTGGTGGGCGTCGGCCAGGCCGTGCTTGACCGCACCGTCGACTACACCAAGCTGCGGCATCAATTCGGCCGGCCCATCGCGTCGTTTCAGGCCGCCCAGCATCTGGTCGCCAACATGCACATCGCCCTGGCGGGGGCGCGCTTGGCCGCGCACGCGGCGGTGTTCTGGCTGGCGCGGGGCCGCGTCGCGACCAGGGAGACGGCCGTCGCGCGCATGCACGCGGCCACCGCTGCGCGGCTGATCACGCTGGACGCCCACCAATTGCACGGCGGCATGGGCTATGTCACCGAGACCGACCTGCACCTGTGGAGCGAACGCGCACGGCTTGGCTCGACTTTCGGCGGCGGGCCCGACGTCGCCGCTTCCTGGCTCGAGCAGAGCCTGCACGACGAGACAGCCGAAGGGGAGCGCCATTGAGTGAGGACAGTTTGATCGATGCGGAATCGGCCTCACGCGTGGGCACGGTCGCCGCGTCGGCGACCGGTGAGGTGAACCGGCGCGACTGGCAGCGCTGGGCCGCGGCGGTGGGTGACCACAACCCGCTCTATTTCGACCCGGATTACGCCAGGGCCAACGGATATCGCGACATCATCTGCCCTCCGTTGTTCCTGCAGTACGCGATCCTCGGCGTCGCGCCGCTGCAGTCGCTGCGTCCCGACGGATCGTCCGGCGCCGTCTCCGGCAGCCTGGCCTTTCCCCGGGCCCCCAAGCGGATGGCCGGCGGCGAAAGCTTCACGTTTCACCTGCCGGCCTATCACCGCGACGAGATCGACATGGTCCGCACCATCGCCTCGATCGTCGAAAAGCGGGGCCGTTCGGGCGCATTCGTTCTCGTCACCTGGCATACGGTGTATCGCAACCGGCATCGCGACCTGCTGGCCGAGGCGTCGACATCGATGATCGCCCGTCCCTAGGAGCGTGCCATGACCGACCCGCGGCTGCCCGATCAACCGTTTTTCGAAGACGTCGCCGTGGGCGAGCGCATTCCCACGCTGACCGTCACCGTCGACGAAACCCAGATGTTCTTCTTCAGCGCCGCCACCTACAACGGCCACCGGATCCACTACGACAAAGAGTGGGCCCGCGACACCGAAGGCTACGACAACGTCCTGGTGCACGGGCCGCTGCAGGCGGCGTTGTTGTCCCGCGCCCTCGGCGACTGGATCGGTGGGCGCGGCCGGCTGGTGTCGTTCTCGGTGCAGAACCGGGCCGTCGCCTATCCCGGCGAGTCGCTCAGCTTCGGCGGCGAGATCACCGGTAAACGACTGAGCGACACGGGAACCGGGCTGGTCGAGCTCGTCATCGCCGGGCGCCGCGACGACACGGTACTGATGCCGGGCACGGCGACGGTCGCGCTGCCGGTGCGGGGAGCCCAGCCGTGACCGGGCTGCGCGGCGAGGCGGCCATCGTCGGGATCGCGGAGTTGCCCGCCGAGCGGCGTCCGACCCGCGCGCCGCTGTTCACCCTCGACCAGTACGCGGCGCTGGCGAAGATGGCGATCGAGGACGCCGGGGTCGACCCCGGCTGTGTCAACGGCCTGCTGACCCACGGCATCGCCGAGTCGGCGATGTTCGCGCCGGCCACGCTGTGCGAATACCTGGGCCTGCCCCTCGATTTCGGTGAGCGCGTGGATCTCGGCGGAGCCACCGCCGCCGGAATGATCTGGCGGGCCGCGGCGGCCGTCGAACTCGGCATCTGTGCCGCGGCGCTCGCCGTGGTGCCCGGCTCCGCGTCGGTGCCCCAGTCGCAGCGGCGACCCGCACCGGGCCCGAATTGGCATGGGGCGTCGTCGAACAACTACGGCTCGCCGCAAGCCGAATTCGAGATTCCCTACGGCAACGTCGGCCAGAACGCGCCCTACGCACAGATCGCTCAGCGTTACGCGGCGGAGTTCGGGTACGACCCGGCCGCGGTCGCCAAGATCGCCGTTGACCAACGCACCAATGCGTGCGCGCATCCCGGCGCGGTGTTCCACGGCACCCCGATCACGGTGCATGACGTGCTGGAAAGCCCGATGATCGCCGACCCGATCCACATGCTGGAAACGGTGATGCGCGTGCACGGGGGAGCCGGAGTGCTGATCGCCGACGCCGACATCGCCCGCCGCGGGCGCCACCGCCCGGTGTGGATCAAGGGCTTCGGCGAACACATCGCCTTCAAGACCCCCACCTACGCCGAGGACCTGCTGTCCACCCCGATCGCACGCGCCGCCGACCGGGCGTTCGCGATGGCCGGGCTGGACCGGTCCGATGTCGATGTCGCGTCGATCTACGACTGCTACACCATCACCGTGCTGATGAGCCTGGAGGACGCCGGATTCTGTGCCAAAGGCGAAGGCATGTCGTGGGTGACCGGGCACGACCTGACCCACCGCGGTGACTTTCCGCTCAACACCGCCGGCGGCCAACTGTCCTTCGGTCAGGCCGGCATGGCCGGCGGCATGCACCATGTGGTCGACGGCGCTCGCCAGATCATGGGCCGGTCCGGCGACGCGCAGGTGCCCGACTGCCACACCGCATTCGTGACGGGCAACGGCGGCATCATGAGCGAACAGGTCGCACTGCTGCTGCGAGGGGACTAGCGATGAGCCACCCCGTGCCCGAGCCCACGCCCGTATCGCAGCCCTTCTGGGACGGCCTGGCGCAACACCGCATCCTTGTCCAGTATTCGCCGTCAGCGCAGCGCTACGTGTTCTATCCGCGCACGCTGGCACCGGGCACCCTGGCCGACGACCTGCAGTGGCGCGAAATCGACGGTGCCGGAACGCTATACACCTACACCATCGCGCGCCGGCCCACCGGCCCGCCCTGGAACGACGCGCTGCCGCAGCTGTTGGCGGTGGTGCAGTGGGACGCCGGACCGAAAGTCAGCACCGAGCTGGTCGACGTCGACCCGGGCGACATTCGGATCGGGATGCGGGTGCGGCCGGTGTTCTACGATCTGCCTGAAGAAGGCATCACCCTGCTGAAATATCGACCCGCATGACCTCGACGACGAGGTCGGAGGTGCACATGGACGACCCGCTCAACGGCGTAGTGCAGGCGATGCTGGAGGCGTTGAACGCCGGGTTCCCGCGCGTCGAGCAGATGACCGGACCGCAGGCGCGCGCCGCGGTGGCGCAGCGGCGCGTGCCGGTCAACAACCTCGACGACGTGCGCGGCGCCACCGACCGTGTGGTTCCGGGCCCCGACGGCGCCGTGCCGGTACGCATCTACGAGCCGCACGGTGAGCCGTCGACGGGCCGCGCCGCAATCGTGTTCTACCACGGCGGCGGATTCGTCTTCTGCGACATCGAATCTCACGATGGTTTCTGCCGGGCCCTGGCCCGCGGCGCCCAAGCCGTCGTAATCTCGGCCGACTACCGCCTGGCTCCCGAGCATCCGGCCCCGGCGGCCGCGCTCGACGCATTCGCGGTGTTCGCCTGGACCGTCGAGCACGCCGCCGAGCTGGGCATCGACCCCGCCCGCACCGCGGTCGCCGGTGACAGCGCCGGCGGCAACCTGGCCGCGGTCACCGCCATCCTCTGCCGCGACCGCGGCGTCACCCCACCCGCCGCGCAGCTGCTGATCTACCCGGCGCTCGATCCGACGTGCGACACCGACAGTTACCGTCGCTATGCCACCGGGCACTTCAACACCCGCGCCGCGATGCGGTGGTACTGGAGCCAATACCTGGGCACCCGAACGGGTTTCGACCCGCCCTATCTGGTCGCCCCCGCCCGCGCGGACACTCATGCGGGGCTGCCGCCGGCGGTGATCGTGACGGCGGGGCGCGATCCCCTGCACAGCGAGGGCTGCGACTATGCCCGCCGGTTGCGCGGTGCGGGAGTGCCCGTCGTGCACCGCGATTTCCCCGGGCTGTTCCATGGCTTCATGACGATCCAAGCGTTTCCACCGGCGGCGTCGGCGCAGCAACTGGTCTGCGCCGACCTGCGCGAGCTGCTGCATGCGGCGGACCGGGGCGCGGTGTCGTGACCGAGGTCAGTGACGTCATCGTCGTCGGCGCCGGGTTCGCCGGGCTGTACGCCGTGCACCGCGCCGTCTCGTCGGGACTGTCGGTCACCGCTCTCGAGGCCGCGCCCGACGTGGGCGGCACCTGGTACTGGAACCGCTATCCGGGCGCGCGCTGCGACGTCGAAAGTGTGGACTACTCATATTCTTTCGACGAAGAACTGCAACGGAGCTGGCAATGGACCGAACGGTTCGCCGCCCAACCGGAAATCCTGGCCTACCTGCGGCACGTCGCCGACCGCTTCGGCCTGCGGCGCCACTACCGATTCGGCGTCGACGTCATCGGCGCCGCCTTCGCTCAGGGGCGTTGGCAGGTCGAAACCGCGAACGGTGACAGCTATGCCGCACAGTTCCTGGTGTGCGCGACCGGCTGCCTGTCGGCGCTGAATCGGCCCAACATCCCTGGCGCCGAGGACTTCTCGGGCCAGGTGTATTTCACGGCCTCCTGGCCGCGCGACGACCCCGAGTTGCGCGGCAAGCGGGTGGGTCTGATCGGCACCGGATCATCGGGCATCCAGGTGGCCCCGATCATCGCTGCCGAAGCCGAAAGTCTGGTGGTGTTCCAGCGATCCGCCAATTACACCATCCCGATGCCCAACCGGCCGTGGTCCGTCGAGGAACAGCGGCTGATTCAGGAGCAGTATCCCGAGCGTCGCCGGGTGTCCGCGTACGCCGCGGCGGGCACGCCGCACGGCACCTATCACAAGAACGCCCTCGACACCGACGCTGCGGAGCGGTCCGAAGTTTTGTGGAGGCGATGGCGCGAGGGCGGCGTTTTGTTCGCCAAGACCTTTCCCGACCAGACCAGCGACTTGTCCGCCAACGACGTCGCCCGGACGTTCGCCGAGGAGCGGATCCGGGAGATCGTCACCGATCCCGTCGTCGCAACGGATCTCATCCCGGTCGATCATCCGATCGGGACCAAACGAATCTGCACCGACGACGGCTACTACGCCACCTTCAACCGCGCCAACGTCCGGCTGGTCAACCTGCGTCGCGAACCCATCGAAGCGATCACCGTCGACGGCGTTCGAACCAGCGAGACGACTTATCCCTGCGACGTGCTCGTCTTCGCCACCGGCTTCGACGCCATGACCGGAGCGTTGACCCGCGTCGACCCGAAAGGCCCTGGGGGAGAAGGACTGCGCGACATCTGGGCCGACGGCCCGGTGACCTTCCTGGGGTTGATGGTGCCGGGACTGCCGAACCTGTTCACCATCAGCGGGCCGGGCAGCCCCTCGGTGCTGGCCAACATGGTGCTGCACGCCGAGGTTCAGGTCGACTGGGTCATCGATCTGGTGTGCGCGGCGCGGCATCAAGGGGTCAGCGAGGTCGAACCACGCCGCGATGCGGCGCTCGCGTGGACCGAGCACGTGGCCGGCGCGGCCGAGCGGACGCTGTTCCCGAGGGCGGCCTCGTCGTGGTACCTGGGCGCCAACATCGAGGGCAAGAAACGGGTCTTCATGCCCTACATCGGCGGTTTCGGCACCTACCGGCGGCACTGCGACAAGGTGGCCGCGAACAATTACGCGGGGCTGGTGCTGACCACCCGATGACGCCGTCGAAGAGGAAGTGAACCCGTGCCCGAGACGGTTCAACAGCTGCTGCGGCAGCGTCGCGACGACGACACCCCGGCGCTCGCGCACGGCGATCGCACCTGGACCTGGCGCGAGCACCTCGCCGAGGCCGAGGCGGAGGCCGCGACGCTGATCGGCCTCGCGGATGCGGCGCGGCCGCTGCACGTCGGCGCGCTGCTGGGGAACTCGCCGGCCATGTTGCGGGCCATGGCCGCGGCCGCACTCGGCGGCTACGTGTTGTGCGGGATCAACACCACGCGGCGCGGCGCCGGGTTGCTGGCCGACATCCGGCGATCCGACTGCCAGCTGCTGCTCGTCGACCCCGAGCACCGAGGACTGCTGGATGGATTGGACCTCAACGGTATTCAGATAGTGGACGTGACCGGCGGGCGGTACGCCGAAGCCGTCGCCGCCGCGCCGCCGCTGGTCCCGGTTCGCGAGGTGGCGGCCGCCGACACCCTGATGATGATCTTCACCTCGGGCACCAGCGGCGACCCGAAGGTGGTTCGCTTCGCCCATGGCATGGCGATCATGTGCGGTGCCAGCCTGATCTATCAATACGACGTCACCGCCGACGACGTGTGCTACCTGTCGATGCCGCTCTTCCATTCCAACGGCGTCGCGGCCGGGTGGGCGGTCGCCATCGGCTGCGGGGCCACCATGGTGCCGGCCCGGTTTTCGCCGTCCCGCTTTCTCGACGATGTCCGCCGCTATCGGGTGACATACCTGAACTACGTCGGCAAGCCGCTGGCCTTGATCCTGTCCACTCCCGAACGTCCCGACGACGCCGAGAACACCCTGCGGGTGGCGTTCGGCAACGAGGCCACCGATCGCGATATCGCGGAATTCGCACGGCGTTTCGGCTGCCGGGTCATCGACAGCTTCGGCTCCAGTGAATTCGCGGTCATCGTGGTGCGTGAGGACGGCACCCCGCCCGGCTCCATCGGCAAGCCCTACCCGGGGGTGAGCATCTACAACTCGACGACGCTGCGGGAGTGCGATGTCGCGAAGTTCGACGCGCACGGGGCGCTGACCAACTTCGATGAGGCCGTCGGTGAGCTGGTCAACACCCAGGGCGCGGGGCCCTTCGCCGGCTATTACAACGACCCGGGCGCCACCGCCGAGCGGTTGCGGCACGGCATGTACTGGTCGGGCGATCTGGCCTATCGCGACGCGGAGGGCTGGATCTATCTCGCCGGCCGGACCACGGATTGGATGCGGGTGGACGGGGAGAACTTGGCGGCCGGCCCGATCGAGCGGATTTTGGCACGGCTGCCCGAAATCAGCCAGGTCGCCGTGTACGCGGTCCCCGATGACCGGGTGGGCGACCAGGTGATGGCCGCCCTGGTGCTGCGGCCGGGGGCAAGCCTGAGCCCGGACGATTTCGAGCAATTCCTCGCCACGCAGGCCGACCTGTCCCCGAAGGCGTGGCCTCGCCATGTGCGCATCAACGATGCGCTGCCCGCGACCGCGACGAACAAGATCCTCAAGCGAGCGCTGATCGCCGCGGGCGTCACCGCGCAAGGCGGTCTGTTGTGGACGCGGCCCACCCGTGGCACCAGTTATGCCCCGGCGGGAGAACCCGCCGACGGCCGTGCGGCATCGACGTTCGCGGGCTGATCAACGAGCGGGCCGCCTCAACCTGCTTCCTCGGTGACGGGCGCTTCGCCAAATCGCGCCAGCACCAGAGTTCCGGACACGGCGACGGCGAACCCCGCGATCACCAGCCAGCCGAGCCCGTCGCGCGCGGTGTCACCCAGCCACAGCACCCCGACCAACGCGGGCGCCAGCGTTTCGCCGACCACCATGCCCGCGACGGCCGTGGTCACCGATCCGCGATGCAGCGCGGAGGTGAGCAACAGGAATCCTGCCGCGCCCCCGGCGGCCGCCGCGTACAGGGCGGGGTTGGTGTAGAAGGAGCGTTTGGTGGGGTCGATCGCGTCGACCAGGCGCACCCCCACCTCGACGACGCCGAAGCCGCTCCCGGCGCCCAGCCCCAGTGCGAGGGCACGCCCGCGGTCGGGCAGCCGTCCCGCGGCGGCACCGCCGGCGAAGATCGCCGCCACCACGCCCAGCAGTGCCCAGCCGAGCCCGGCAGGCGCGTGCCGGAAGTGGCCCGGACCGGCGGCCAGCGCGAGGACGACCAGGCTGACGCAGACAACGCCGACGGCCGTCCACTCAGCCGGCGACAACCGCGCGGACAACACCCATGCCGCGACGACGCCGGTGACCGCGATCGAGGCGGCCAGCGCCGCCGCGACCACATAGATCGGCACCAGGCGCAGCGCGGCGACCTGCAGTAGGAACCCGGCGACGTCCAGGCCGACGCCGAGCAGATAGCGCCACTGCCGGACGGCTCGCAACAGCAACACCGCGTCGACACCCGAGCCGCTGCCCGCTTCCACCGATCGCGTCCCGGCCGCCTGCAGCACGGTCGCCGTCCCGTAACACACCGAGCAGCCCAGGGCGAGGAGGAAGCCGGTCAGCACATCCACCGACATTAGGCGTCGCGGCGGCGGCCGCTTTCCCCTGACCCGCCGAAACGGCAGAACAAACGTTTGGGCGACGCTCACCCGGGGCACCTCACAGGTGTCTGTCGCAACAGCCGAAAATCGAGTATCAGCGGTCAGTGAACGCCTCAATTATATTTGCGCGCCCATTGTGCATATTCCTAGCGTTGTGCAGCAACAAGATTCAAAATTGCGTTTAAAGTGGGTGCACAGTTGTGTACTCTAGCGACATGGCTGAACGCGGCGCTGAGCCCCGAGTCCCCCGGGGGCGTCGGTGGTTCCTGCGCGCCGTGCGGCGGCTGTTCAGCCCGCTCCAGCCCGATGACTACCTCGAGATGATCAACCCGTTGTGGACCACCAAGGAGTTGCGCGGGAAGGTCGAAGCGATCGAGGCGCAGGGCTCGGAAGCGGCCAGCGTTCTGATTCGCCCGGGTTACGAGTGGCCCGGCCACAAGCCCGGCCAGTACGTACGCCTCGGCGTGGTGATCGACGGTGTCTACCACTGGCGCGCCTACTCGCTCACTTCGGACCCCAGGCCCGAAGACGGGCTGATCAGCGTCACGCCGAAGCGGGTCGACGGCGGCGTCGTTTCGCCGTATCTGGTGCACAAGATCCAGCCGGGGGATCTGGTGCGGCTGGGCGAAATCGAAGGCGTTTTCACGCTGCCCGAGCCGGTGCCGGACAAGATGCTGTTCATCAGCGCCGGGAGTGGCATCACGCCGATCATCAGCATGCTGCGCGACCTGGACCATCGCGACGAACTGCGCGACGCGGTGGTCATTCATTCCGCGCGGACCCGCGAGCAGGCCATGTTCCTGCCCGCCCTGGAAGAGCTCAACGAACGCCACGAGGGAATGCGACTGGATCTGCGCCTCACCTCCGAGCGGGGGCGGCTGACACCCGAGGACCTCGATGAGGTGTGCCCGGACTGGCGGGAGCGCGAGGCGTTCTGTTCGGGTCCGGGCGAGATGCTCGACGCTCTGATCGAGCACTGGGAACAACACGGGGATTGCGAGCGCCTGCACTTCGAGCGGTTCCAACCCAAGATCGGCGGCGACGCCAACGCCGGCGAGGGGGGCACGGTCTGCTTCCTCGACAGCGACAAGAAAGTCGAATGTGACGGCGGCACATCAATACTCGAGGCGGGGGAGAAGGCCGGTCTCAACCTCGCGTTCGGCTGCCGGATCGGCATCTGCCACACCTGTGTAGGCACGCTGAAATCGGGCAAGCTGCGCGACCTGCGCTCGGGTGACGTGATCGAGCCGACGGAGCAAGACGTGCGGATCTGCATCAACACCGCCGAAGGCGACGTCGAACTCGAACTGTGATCGAAAGGAGCGGCTCGTGACAACTGCCGTCAAAAGGGCTGGGGAGACACCGCTTTCCCGCTTTGGGGAACAAGAACTGGAAAAGCTCGCGAAGGAATTCGACGCCATCCACGACGAGGTGTTCGCCGACCTGGGCGACCGGGACCGTCGTTACATCAAGAACGTCATCTCGGCACAGCGACAGATCGTGGTGGCCGGCCGGGTGCTGTTGCTGGCATCGCGCTCGAAGACGGCGTGGCTGTTGGGCACCGCCTGCCTGTCCATGGCCAAGATCTTGGAGAACATGGAGATCGGCCACAATGTCATGCACGGTCAATGGGATTGGATGAACGATCCCGACATCCACTCCTCGGTGTGGGATTGGGACACGGCGTCGACCGCCGAGTCGTGGAAGCACTCCCACAACTACATCCACCACACCTTCACCAACATCCTCGGCAAGGACAAGGATCTCGGCTACGAGATCATGCGGATCGACCCCAACCAGAAATGGGAGCCCCGCTTCCTGTTCCAGCCGATCTACAACCTCCTGCTCACGCTGCTGTTCGAGTGGGGGGTTGCCGTCCACGACATGGACATCGAAGCCATCCGCAAGCGCGAGAAGCCGTGGTCGGAGGTGCGCAAGGACCTGCGCGGCATCGGTGTCAAGGCGCGCGCGCAGATCTACAAGGACTACCTCGGCTGGCCGGCGATCAGCGCCGGGGCGTTCGCGCTCACCCAACTGGCCCTGCGCGGCAGGCTCGAGCAGCCGGCCAAGTCACGGTTGGGCAGGAGGCTGCGCAAGGTGTCCAGCGGTGGTCGCATCGGCGCCGCCGCGAACTTCCTCGACAAAGTCGCACCCGGCGTCGAAAGTACCTACCTGCGCACGCTGGCCGCCGATGCGATTGCCAACGTGATCCGCAACGTGTGGGCGCACGCGATCATCTTCTGTGGCCACTTCCCGGACCAGACCTACACGTTCACCCAAGAGGAGACCGAGAACGAAACGCGCGGCGGTTGGTACGTACGCCAGTTGCTCGGCGCCGCGAACATCGACGGCAGTCCGCTGTTCCACATCATCAGCGGCAATCTCGGTTATCAGGTCGAACACCACCTCTACCCGGACATGCCGAGCAGCCGATACTCCGAGATCGCGCCCCAGGTCAAGGAGATCTGCGAGCGTTACGAATTGCCGTACAACTCCGGCCGGTTCGGCAAGCAGTGGTTCATGGTGCACCGCAGCATCTTCCGGCTGGCGTTCCCGGGTGGAAAGCCGCGGCCAAAGCCCGGTCCTTACCACGGCAACGTCCATCGGCCCGACCCGGGACGTCCCAGCGAGGGAGATCGGTTCCGTGACCGGGTTCCCGCCGAACACCCCGCGGCCGGTCCCGAACACGACTCCGGTGGTGTTGAGGTGCAGCCGCCACCGCGCGGCCAAGACTGACGGCGCGCCCACTTCGCGCCGGCCGTGGGTGGTTGCTAAGCGGATTCCGTATCGCGCCACCGACGGGTGGAGCGCTGTCCGGCCCTGAGTAGCGTTACCCGCAAAGGGGTTTGGGCCGGGTCCGGGAGCGCAATGACGGGCCCCACCATCGAGCAACCGGCCGACGTCGAGATCGGCGACATCACGATTCGCCCCACCGTGCAGGGCCAGGGTTCGCAAAGCAAGCGCTGGATTTGAACCACGGTCGCCGCCCGGTCGTGAATGATCACTGATGACACAGACAGGGTCGCTGATTGCGGGGGGCGAATGAAGCCAACGCGGACGACCGGCAGGCGCGCCACGGCTGACATCGAACCGACCGACCGTTTCGCCCGGCTGTGGCGCAGTCCGCTGCGCGGACCCTGGCTGACGTCGGTATTCGGCTCGGTGCTGTTGGTGACGCTGCCGATCGTCATCCTCACCGGCCTGCTCTCCTACATCGCCTACGGGCCGCGGTTCGGCCAAGCCATCCCCGGCGACGTCGGCTGGCTGAAGCTACCCACCTTCGACTGGCCCACCGATCCGTCATGGCTCTACCGGCTGACCCAGGGGCTTCATGTCGGGCTAGGGCTGGTGCTCATTCCCGTGGTGCTGGCCAAGCTGTGGTCGGTGCTGCCCCGGCTCTTCGTGTTTCCGCCGGCGCGGTCGATCGCCCAACTGCTGGAACGGGTTTCGCTGCTGATGCTGGTCGGCGGGATCCTGTTCGAGATCGTGACCGGCGTGCTGAACATCCAGTACGACTACATCTTCGGCTTCAGCTTCTACACCGCGCACTACTTCGGCGCGTGGGTGTTCATCACCGGCTTCGTCATGCACGTCGCGATCAAGAGCCGGCGCATGTGGGCCGGTCTGCGCTCGCTGTCGCTGCGCGACGTGCTGCGCACCGGATTGGCCGACACCGCCACGGAGCGCTGGGAGCCGGACGGGCTGGTCGCCGCCGACCCGAGCCCTGCGACGATCAGCCGCCGAGGGGCCCTGGCGTTGGTTGGCGGCGGCGCGCTGTTCATGGCCATCATCACCGCGGGGCAGACGCTGGGCGGCCACACGCGCCCGGCCGCACTGCTGTTGCCGCGGGGCCGCAGCCGCGGTGACGGGCCCAACGACTTCGAGGTCAACCGGACCGCGGCGGCGGCCGGGATTTCCGCCGAGAACACGGGTGCACGCTGGCGGCTCACTCTCAGCGGTGGCGCCCACCAGGTGACTGTGGACCGTGCGGCGCTGCTGGCAATGCCTTTGCACACTGCGGTGCTGCCGATCGCCTGCGTGGAGGGCTGGTCGACCACTCAGACCTGGACCGGCGTGCGTCTGGGCGACCTGGCTCGATTGGCCGGCGTGCCCGTGCCGGAATCGGCGCACGTGTCGTCGTTGGAGCGCTCCGGCGCGTTCGGACAGGCGACCTTGCAGGGCAGCCAGGTGCTGCACCCCGATGCGCTGCTGGCGTTGCGTGTCAACGGCACTGACCTGTCGCCGGATCACGGCTTCCCGGCGCGCATCATCGTGCCGGCGCTGCCCGGGGTGCACAACACCAAGTGGGTGGAGTCGATTGCCTTTCGGGCGGCCGCAAATGCATAGCGCCCGAACGCTTTTCGGCAGGCTCTACGGGTCGAGCCCATTGCATTTGCTGACCCTGGTCGCCGGATTCGCGCTCCTGGCCTACGTGGTGGCCACCATCAAACCGATCACCCTGTGGAACCCACACGTGTGGTGGCAGTCGATCATCGTGTGGTTCGCCGCGGCCATCGTCGCGCACGACCTGGTGTTGTTCCCGGTCTACGCGTTGGCCGACCGGCTGCTGTCACGCGGCAGTGTTCGTCCCTCGGTGCAGCGCGTACCGGTGGTCAACCACGTGCGGGTGCCGGCACTGGGCGCGGGCCTGACGCTGCTGGTGTTCCTTCCCGGCATCATCGAGCAGGGCGCTCCCACGTACGAGGCCGCGACCGGTCAAACGCAGGGTCCTTTCCTCGGGCGCTGGCTCCTGTTGACCGCAGCGATGTTCGGGGTCAGCGCCGCGATCTACGCCGTGCGCGTCGTGAGACGATGAACCGGGCCGTCCGCTAGTCCGTCGAACCCGGCTGACCTGGCCTGCCGCATCACGACGGCGCGAGCTGGCGCACCTTGTCGCCCCACTAGAGGACCCGCCCCAATGGCACACCGGTGCGGCTGAGCGGGAAATAACGAAAAACCAGGAGCAAAGGGGCCACGCGGCTGCTAACAGCACGAAAACCTTGCTTTTCACCGGTGTTAACATTTCCGCGTCGCCACGGCGAGGTGCAGTGTTCCGGGCGCCCGGGTGCGCCCCAGGAGGCCGTAAAACTCTTGTGCCGCTATCGATCTCAACCATTTAGCGCTCCGCGCCAAGGCGGGTTCGAGCGAGTCAAGCGTGCCGGACGACCTCGAAGGATCCGTGGCGCGCGCTTCGCCTGCCGCATGTGCCCGGTGCGGCGGCTACAGTGGTGAGTCGTGGGAACGCGACAATGCGGGGTGGCGGCGGCATGGTCCGCCTGCTCGGCCGCGCTTATCTTGACTTTCGGCGGCATAGCGCCGGTGACCGCCACGACCGGTGCCACAACGGCCCATCCGGATATCTGCTTTATCGGCGTCAACTGCGGCTGCACTCGAAACTGCACTCCACCGCATCCCCAGGTGCCAAGCAATATCGGCAATCCGTCACCTCCCCCGCCCCCGTCCGCTCCTGCCCCGCCCCGCGCAGTCGACCCCTAACCGGCTTGGGAACCAAGAGACTCAACTGTGGCGATGCGTAAAACTTGCGGGGTCGCAAACGATCGGCTGCGTGAGGCCGTGGAATTGGTCGGGAGCCCTGGGCAGGTCCTGCGCGTCTCACGGCAACCAGCTGCAGTGGGCGTGGTGGGGAGTCGACGAGCCAAGGCAACTGCGGCGTGGTGCATCTGCGCGGCCGCGCTTGTCTTCGCGGTCGGAGACGCACTGTCGATGACGGTGGCGATGACGTCCGCATCGTCGTCGGACGTGTCTACCGTGCCTCCGTCACCGTCGACCCCCGGCGGCGCCTTGCCGGTCCAACCCGCCGGCGGAGGCGGCTGCATTATCGGCCTCAACTGTGGTTGCACTCGAAATTGCCACCCACCGCACACCCCGCCGCCGGGCAGCGCGGCCGCGCCGCAACCCGCGCCGCCCGCCCCGCCGAATCCCTAGCGCCGAAACCACGGGCGGCTTTCCTATCATTTGGTGATGAGCGCCGGTGGGCTGCAAACCGTGGGCTCGCCGGCATTCACCGACGAGGACTCGGCACGGTTTCGTGCCGCCGGCTGGTGGTGCGATTCGACGCTATCGGACGCGGTGCGCCGCAACGCCGAACTGACGCCGGCCCGTCCCGCCTATCTGGACTACGGTGGACCCGCCTTAAGTTGGCATGAATTCGACCGTGCCGCAACTCGTTTAGCAGAGACACTCGCCGGTGTCGGCGTCGCCCGCGGCGACCGGGTGGCGGTATGGCACGGCGACTCCGCCGCCATACATGTGCTGTTCGTGGCGGTGGAGCGCTGTGGGGCGGTGGTGGTCGGCATCGGCGCGCGCGCCGGCACCCGCGAGGCGTCGGCGATCCTGCGCAGCGCCCAGCCCAAAATCCTGATCAGCGACCGGCCCCGGGCCCGGGCCGCCGCGCAGGTGGCCGGCGAACTGCGGGTGCCCGGGTTGGTGCTGAGTCACGATGACGGGACGCTACAGCTCGACGTCGACGCCGCGCCCAAGGCGCTGGCGGCCGGCTCCGAACTCGGTCCGGACGACGTGTTCCTGATCAACTCGACGTCCGGGACCACCGGGCTGCCCAAATGCGTCGTGCACACCCAGAACCGCTGGCATTACTTCCACCAGAAAGCCGTCGCCAACGGGGCGCTGACCCGCGACGAGGTGTTTCTGCCGGTCATTCCCACCCCGTTCGGGTTCGGGCTGTGGACCAGCCACACCACCCCGATCTACCTCGGCGCCACCGCGGTGATTCTGGACCGGTTCAGCACCGAAGCCACCTGCGAGGCGATCGCCCGGCATCAGGTCACCGTATTGTGTTGCGTCAGCACCCAATTGACCATGCTGATGGCGAACCCTGCCAGCCGCGGCCACGATCTCAGTTCACTGCGCGTCGTGTACACCGGCGGGGAGGCTTTGCCGTATCGGCCCGCGGCCGAATTCGAGGATCTCACCGGTGCGAAAATCCTGCAGTTCTACGGCTCCAACGAGACCGGGATGCTCAGCGCGACCACCATCGACGACTCGCGCGAGCATCGGCTGCGCACCGCCGGGCGTCTCGTCCCCGAAATGTCGGTGCGGCTGTTCGACGGAGATCGCGACATCACCGAGACGGGGCGCGGCCAGCCCGCGTGCCGGGGTCCGGCGACCAGCCTGGGGTACCTCGGCGGCACCGACCACGACAAGCTGTTCACCCGCGACGGGTGGATGCGCATGGGCGACATCTGTGAAATCGACGCCGACGGCTACCTGCGCGTCACCGGCCGTACCTCCGATTTCATCCTGCGCGGCGGCAAGAACATCAGCGCAAGCCAGGTCGAAGACGCCGTCATGACGCATCCCGCCGTCGGGATAGCGGCGGCGGTCGCCATGCCCGATCCGGTGTTCGGCGAAAAAGTCTGCGTCTACGCCGAACTCACCGACTCCGCCACCGTGGACCTGCCCGGGCTCGTCGAACACCTGCTGACGTTGGGGGTTTCCAAGGAACTGCTGCCCGAGCGGCTCATCATTGTCGATGAGCTGCCCCGATCATCCGGCGGAAAGATAGCCAAAGGACGGTTGCGCGAGGATATTGGAGCCAGAATGGAGGCCGGTGATGAACGCTCCTGAGGCACGGCGCGGCGGGTTGGAAGTCTGGGCGCCGTCGGTGGTTCCCCCCGTCGGCGTCGACCTCTCCAGCGAGCAGGCGCTGGCCATCGCCTTCCGTCACCTGGCCGGCATCGGGTTCGCCGAGAACATGGCCGGGCATATCACCTGGCAGCCCGACGGCCGGACCGACATGTTCGTCAACCCGTGGGGGCTGTGGTGGCAGGAGATCACCGCGTCCGACATCTGCGTGGTCGACGCCGACGCGCGCGTGGTCAGCGGGCGGTGGGACGTCACCCCGGCCATCCACATCCACACCGAGCTGCACCGGGTGCGCGATGACGCCCGAGTGGTGGTCCACAACCATCCGTACTACGCCTGTGTGCTTGCCGCCTTGGGCCGACTGCCCGAGCTGGTGCACCAGACCGGTTCGCTCTTCCTGGATGACCTGTGCCTGGTCGAGACCTACGACGGCGAGATCGACAGCCCCGCGCGCGCCGCGGAACTCGCCGCCCGGATCGGCGGCGCCAATCTGACGATCCTGGCCAACCACGGCGTCATCGCGACCGGACGCAACCTGCCCGAAGCGGTCTACCGCGCGGCATCCATCGAACGGGTCTGCAGGCTGGCCTACGACGTCATGCTCACCGGCAGGGATCCGGTGGCCATGAACTGGTCGGACATGGCCGGCATGCAACGGTCGCTGATCGAACGGGCGGCCGACGTGTACTGGGCCGGGGCGGCGCGCATGACCATCAAGGCCGATCCCGATGTGCTCACTTGATCGCCGCCGTCGAGTGTGCGGCTACGGCGGCGACACGCCGACAGTCGTCGCCACCACTGCACACCGAAGGCCGTCATTGCACACGCAATATGCCGCCCCGCAAGGAGATTGACGAGTGAAATCGATCGACGAGCTGGCCACCGACCTGAACTTCACCACGGCCAAGACCGGCGCCCAGCGCTCGGTCACCTTTCTGCCGGATCCGCCGCGGGCCCCGCGCCGTTACACGGTGATCTCGGTGGACGATCACATCGTCGAACCCCCGGACACCTTCACCGGCCGCCTGCCACGCAAGTTCGCCGACCGCGCGCCCAAAGTCGTCGAGACCGACAGCGGAGGGCAGACATGGGTCTACGACGGCAAAGAACTGCCCAACGTGGGCTTCAACGCGGTGGTCGGACGGCCGGTTGCGGAGTACGGCTTCGAGCCCGTCCGATTCGATGAAATGCGCAGGGGCGCATGGGATATCCACGCACGTGTCAAGGACATGGACCTCAACGGCATCTACGCCTCGCTGAACTTCCCGTCGTTTCTGCCGGGCTTCGCCGGTCAACGCCTGCAGCAGGTGACCAGCGACCGCGACCTGGCGCTGGCCTCGGTGCGGGCCTGGAACGACTGGCATCTCGACGTCTGGGCGGGGTCGTATCCCGACCGGATCATTCCCTGCCAACTGCCCTGGCTGCTCGATCCCGAGCTCGGCGCGAAGATGATCTATGAGAACGCCGAGCGCGGGTTTCACGCCGTGGCCTTCAGCGAGAACCCTGCGATGCTCGGGCTGCCCAGCATTCACACCGACCACTGGGATCCGCTGATGGCGGCCTGCGCCGAGACCGGCACGGTGGTGAACCTGCACATCGGATCGTCGGGGTCGTCGCCGGCCACCACCGCAGACGCGCCACCGGACGTGCAGGGCGTGCTGTTTTTCGCCTACGCCATCTCCGCCGCGGTCGACTGGCTGTACTCCGGATTGCCCAGCCGGTTTCCCGACCTCAAGATCTGCCTGTCCGAAGGCGGAATCGGTTGGGTGGCGGGGCTGCTCGACCGCCTCGACCACATGCTGAGTTATCACGCGATGTACGGCACCTGGCAGGCGCTCGGTGAGCCCCTGACTCCGGCGGAGGTGCTGACCCGCAACTTCTGGTTCTGCGCGGTCGAGGACAAATCCTCATTCGTACAGCGTGACCGGATCGGCGTCGACAACATCATGCTGGAAGCCGACTACCCGCACTGCGACTCGACATGGCCGCACACGCAACGAACCATTCACGAGCAGATCGGCGATCTGCCCGCCGATGTCATCCGGAAATTGAGCTGGGAGAACGCGTCTCGGCTATACCGGCATCCAGTGCCGGCGGCGGTGCAACGGGACCCCGAGGCGTTCTGACCGGGCCGCGCGCCGCTATCGCGTTGATAGGGATGCGGACCGAACATCGGATGAGGAAATGGTCGTGACCACTACGGACAAGGTGGACTTCAGTTCCGTGCGTTGGGGCTCGGTGGAGTGGACCAACCTCGTCACGCTGTACCTGCGAGCGCATGAAAGCCGAATGGAACAGCCCATTCTGGGGGACAGGGCCGCCGCCGACGCGGTGAACCGCATCGACTACGACTTCAAGCGGATCCATCGGATGTCCTGGCCCGCGGCCAACCAATACCTGGTCGCGCTGCGGGCCAGGCAGCTCGACGACTGGTGCGCCGACTTCCTCAACCGACATCCGAATGCCATTGTGCTGCACCTGGGTTGCGGCCTCGACGGCCGCTTCTTGCGGCTAGGCCCACCGCCGTCGACGGTGTGGTTCGACATCGATCAGCCGAGCGTGATCGGGCTCCGCCGCCGGCTCTACGACGACACCGACCACTACCGGATGATCGGCTCGTCGGTCACCGAACCACAGTGGCTCGACCAAGTCCCCACCGGACACCCGACGCTGATCATTGCCGAGGGCCTGCTGATGTACCTGCCCGAGGACGACGTCCGGCGGCTGCTGCGGCGCCTGACCAACCGATTCACCGGCGGCGAAATGCATTTCGACACGCTCTCGGCGCTGGCACCGCTGCTGTCTAAGCTCTTCACCAGAGGAATCATCAAGTGGGGCATCCGGGACGTGCGCGAGATCGCCACCCGGAATCCCCGGCTGCGGTTCCTCGAGCAGACACCCGTGCTGACCGACTACCAGCGCATCCCGTCGGCCGCGGTGCGGTTGATCTACAAGCTGACCTGGCTGACGCCGGTCGCCACTACGACGTACTCAACCGCTTCGAATACTGACCAGCGATCACAGGTCGGATGCCAACCGGCGCAGGATGTCGACCGCGGGCTCCGCGGTCGCGTGCCGGTATCCGGTGCCCGCCCACAGGTGGACATAGTCCGGCCTGCCCGCCGCCGCGGCGGCCTTGCGCAGTGGGCTGGTCAGGTAATGAATCGCGGGATAACCGGCCGGTGCCTCTGCTTCGTGGGCGTCGATGAACGCGTTGCGCAGGCCGCGGGCCGGGCGGCCGGTGAAGGCGCGGGTCAGCACCGTCTCGGTGTAAGCGGGATCGGCCAGGGCCGCCTGATGAGTGGCCGACGCGCCGCTTTCGGTGGCGCGCAGCAGCACGGTGCCCACGGCGGCCGCGGTCGCGCCCGCGCGGATCACCTCGGCCACCGCGGCGGGGGTGGCCAGCCCGCCGGTGGCCAGCACCGGCAACGGCACCTTCGCGACGACTTCCTTCACCAGGTCGACGATCGGGACCGGCGTCAACGGCCGCAGCGGCGAGAGGGTGCCGGAATGGCCGCCGGCGGCGGCGGCCTGCACGACGAGCATGTCGACGCCGGCGTCGTGCGCCTGCGCCGCCTCGTCGGCCGTGGTGACCGTCTGCACCACAACGCTGTCGGCCCGTCGCAACGCGGCGATCACGTCGCGAGACGGAATGCCGAAGGTGAACGACACCATTGGAACCGGGTCGTCGAGCAACAGCGCGATCTTCTCGTCGAATCTGTCGTCGTCCTCGATGGGCTCCGGTGGCAGCGTCAGGCCGAACTGGTCGGCCTCGGCCTGAACGATCGCCGCGTAGTCGCGGTAGCGCTGTGGATCGACCGGCACCGGATTGGGCGCGAACACGTTGACGCCGAATGGAATACCCTCGGCGCGAACGGCTTTGATCTCCGCCTCGACGGCTTCGACGGTCTTGTATCCGGCCGCGAGCAAGCCCAGGGCGCCCGCACGGGTGGCCGCCGACACCATGGCAGGGGTGGTCGGGCCGCCCGACATCGGGGCCGCCACCAGCGGAACGGACATTCCAAACTGCGCCAACATCTCCATGCCCTTTCGCTCTTCCGCCGCGGTGCATCCCGGTACTGCCTGCCTCGACAATATCGGCGCCGAGCCGGTGCGGCAGCATTCCGCACGGCGACGCACCTGGCAGGATGCTTGAGCGTGACGCGCCCCAACTTCCTGGTGATCGTGGCAGACGACCTCGGCTTTTCCGACATCGGCGCATTCGGCGGCGAGATCGAGACGCCCAATCTCGATCGGCTGGCCCACGCCGGGATCCGGCTCACCGACTTCCACTCGGCGCCGGCCTGCTCACCGACCCGGGCGATGCTGTTGACCGGGACCGACCACCACATCGCCGGCATCGGCACCATGCTCGAGGTGGCGTCGCCGGAGTTCCGCGGCGCGCCCGGATATGAGGGGTATCTGAACGACCGGGTCGTGGCGCTGCCGGAATTGTTGCGCGACGCGGGGTATCTGACGCTGATGTCGGGCAAGTGGCACCTCGGCGCGACGATCGAGACCTCGCCGTGGGCACGCGGTTTCGAGCGTTCGTTCGCCCTGCTGCCAGCCGGGGCCAGTCACTACGGCGGCTCGGCTGCGCGCGGGTTCTCGCCCGTGCCAACGCTTTACACTGAGGACGATCAATTCGTCACCGTCGGCGACGACTTCTATTCGTCGGACTCCTATACCGACACGCTGTTGCGGTATCTGGATGAGCGCGCCCCCGACGACGACCGGCCCTTCTTCGCCTACCTGCCCTTCCAGGCTCCGCACTGGCCTCTGCAGGCGCCCGATGAATCGGTCGCGAAATACCGGGGCCGCTACGACGCCGGGCCGGACGCGCTGCGTGAGGAGCGACTGGCCGCCCTCAAGCGGCTCGGTCTGTGCCCGTCGGATGTCGTCGCACACCCGGTGGTGGCCGACGGCGCGCCGGAGTGGGCGGACATGACCGACGAGCAACGCGCACACTCGGCCCGCAGCATGGAGGTCTACGCCGGGATGGTCGACCGGATGGACTACAACGTCGGCCGGGTTATCGACTACCTTTCGGCCAGTGGGGAACTCGACAACACCGTCGTCGTCTTCCTGTCCGACAACGGCGCCGAGGGCGCCATCGTGGAGGCGATGCCGCTGCGCGGTCCGCAGATCGCCGCGCAGATCGAAAAGCACTGCGACAACAGCCTGGACAACCTGGGCCGGCCCACGTCGTTCATCTGGTACGGCCCCCGCTGGGCGCAGGCGGCCACCGCGCCGTCGCGGCTACACAAGGCTTTCACCACGCAGGGCGGGATCCGCGTGACGGGCTTCGTCACCTGGCCTGGCTTCGCCCGACAACAGCAGATCGGCACCGCGTTCAGCACCGTGATGGACGTCGCGCCGACCCTGCTGGAGCTGGCCGGAACCACGCATCCGGGCACGTCCTACCGCGGCCGCGAGGTGGCCGCGATGCGCGGTCGCTCACTGGTCGATTACCTCACCGGCGCCGCCGAGACGGTGCACGACGCCGACACCGGCACCGGGTGGGAGTTGTTCGGCCGCCGTGCCATCCGCCAGGGTGACTGGAAGGCGCTGTACCTGCCGGCACCGTACGGCCCGGGCCGCTGGCAGCTCTACGATCTGGCATCCGATCCCGGTGAGATCGACGACCTGGCCGCATCGCGGTCCGACAAGCTGGCCGAGCTGCTGGCGCTGTGGGATCGCTACGTCGAGGAAACCGGCGTGATCCTGGACCCCGTCTCCGTGTACGAAGTCGAACTCTGACCCACCCGCTTCTCGATCACGCGCCGGGTCGATGGGCCTCGAACAGCTCGACCGAACCGCTGTGCCGTGCAACCAGGACTTCCAGTCCCGCATCGCTCATCCAGCGCTGCACGTCACCGGCCTGGGGCGTATCCCCGAAAAAGCCCGCCGCCTGCAGCGCGGTCACAAAACGATCCTGGCGCCGGCCGCGACCGCGTACACACGTGCTCCCACGAAGAATCCCACCCGGCTTGAGCACGCGGGCTAGTTCGACGACCGCCGCTCGCGGGTCGGGAAGGCAATGCAGCCCGTTGAACGTCAGTGCCAGGTCAAAGGTGTTGTCCTGGAAGGGCAAGTCGGTGATATCGGCCTCGGTGAACTCCATCAGGTCGGCGACGCCCAACTGAGTTGCCCGGCTGTGCGCCCGCCTGAGCATGTCCGAGGATATGTCAGCGGCCACGTAGCGGCAGTCCTGGCCAGGGCGCAAGCCACGGAAGGCGAATCCGCCACCGCTCGGGATGTCGAGTATCTGCGCGCCGGCGGGAGCTGCACCGACACGCTTAACCTCTTTGAGGAGGTCGTGTAACGTCGCTCCCCACAACGCTTTTGCGCCCACCGCGGCGACACTGTCGTGCATTGCGGCCGTGTTGTACAACGCCGAGGCCACCCGAGCGCCACGCCAGCGGTCCGTCACCTGCCCCATCCGCTGACTCTAACTGAACAACGGCCTGACGGCGGCGTCACGCGGGACGACCTACCAATTGAGCCAATTGCGCCGCGCCCTGGGCGGTTTGGGTGGTCAGCACGATCCGCCCAGAGGTGGCCGGTTGTTCGATGATCGGCGCCTCCAAAACCATGTTGTCCCGGATGAAGGCCATGTGGTCCTGCAGATGCGTGCCCGTGAATGCGGCCCAGGCGGCCGCCGACGGCGGATCCAGTACCAGGGTCAGTTCGTAGTAGTCCGCGGTCAACGACTTCGGGGGATCCACATGGACGAGCCCCAGCTGCATGGTCTCGGGATCCAGCGTGTACACGGTGTTTCGCCCGATATCACAGGTGGTGAGTACGTCGGCCGGCTTAACGGGGGCGTTCGGATCGATGGCCGGGCACTTCACCGCGGGCGTCGTCGGCTGTGACTTGGTCACCGGCCGAACCGGCAACGGCGCGATCTTCACGGCCGGCGGCGGTGGCGGAGGCGGCGGCGCGGTCGTGCTGGGCGGCGCGGTGGTCGATGAACTGGGCGGCGCGGGCTTGTGCGTCTGCTGACAGCCGCACATCACGGCGGCGAGCAGGCCGATGGACCCAAGCCAGGCGACCGCATTGCGCGCGCTGAACCTATTGTGAATCATCCGAATACACTCTACTCGCAGGATCACTTAATCCATGTCGACTAATCCATGTCGACGGGAACTCCTGCACCGCAATTCCTTTGGCGTCTGAGAGCGCGATGCGTTGAAATCGCGTAATTGGGTGAAAGTCTGGGTGAAAGTCGTCGGAGCCGCTTGGCCTGCAGCCATGTGGCGTGCCGATGACCACGGGAACAAGCTCTTTACCGACACTACGAATATAGAGTAAGGTCGCGGACTAAGAAAATCATGGACAAACGACGAAAGCCCAACCCCGCCGAACGCCGCCGTGACCTATGTGATGCGGCGATCCGGTTGTTGGCTGATGACGGGGCCAAGGGGCTGAGCCACCTGAAGGTCGATCGCGCCGCCGGGGTGCCGGACGGCACGACCTCGTTCTATTTCCGGACGCGCTCGGCGCTGTTGCGCGCCGTCGCCGAGCGCTCGGCCGAGTTGGACCTCGCCGAACTGCAGGCGATCGCGGACAGCTCGCACACCGCGGGTGTGGACCGCGCACCGTCGCGGTTGTCTCAGGTGGTCATCCAGGCCGGCAGCGATCCGCAGCTGTACCGGACCAGGGCCCGCTACGAGCTGACCTTGCAGGCCACCCGCGACCCCGCGCTGGCCGCGATTCTGCAGCAGGCTACCGACGAGTTCACCAAGCTGCACCGCGAAATCCTGGTCCAGCTCATGCCGCACGGCGCCGAGCTGGATCCGGCCGTCGTCGAGGATTTGAGCAACGTCACGCTGACCTTCATCAATGGCCTGCTGCAGCGGTTCGCCCACGGTGACCGAATCGTCGACAGCGCCGAACAGCTCGACGGAATCCTGTCGGCGATCGCCGCCGGGATATTGAAGAGTTCGAACAAGGGGCGGCTGACCCAGGCCGGCGGCCTGCAGGCGGTGCGCCGCGGGGCGGCCGGATCCGGGTGAGGGCGCCGCGCGGACACGGCGCGCCGGGCTCTGGATCTTGCCAGGGCATCGGCTGTATGGTTCTCTACGAGAATAGAGTAAGACCACGTTTCGGCGCCGTTTTCAGCGGCGCTTGTACGAAAGTCGAAGCGACGCATTTAAGCGGAGTGTACAAATTGCCCGGACCGAATCCATCGCTGCGACGCTGGCGGCGCTAGCCCTGGTGCAGGTAATGCGGGTACCGAAAATTGCAGCGGTAGGAGGGTTTTCGTGACGGCGAGCACCGATAGCCATGTTCGTTTTGATCCATACGATGTCGATCTGATCGCCGACCCGTATCCCATGTTCAAGCGGCTGCGGGACGAGGCGCCGCTGTACTACAACGCCGAATACGACTTCTATGCGTTGAGCCGGTTCGCCGATGTCAACAAGGGCATCCTCGACCACCAGACCTACAGCTCCGCGCGGGGCGTGATCATGGAATTGATCAAGGCCAACCTCGAGATCCCGTCGGGCATGCTGATCTTCGAGGATCCGCCGATCCACGACGTGCACCGCAAGCTGCTGTCGCGGATGTTCACCCCCCGCAAGATCGCCGCGCTGGAGCCGATGATCCGCGAGTTCTGCGCGCAATCGCTGGATCCGCTGGTGGGCTCCGGTCGGTTCGACTTCGTCACGGACCTGGGCGCGATCATGCCCATGAAGGTGATCAGCGCGCTGCTCGGGATTCCCGAAGAAGACCAGGAATTTATCCGCGATCGCGGTAACGCCCAGCTACGCACCGAGCCCGGCAAGCCGATGAGTGCCGCCGAGCACGGCCTGTCGGTGGGTGAGCAGTTCGAGGCCTATATCGACTGGCGGGCTGAGAATCCGTCCGACGACATCATGACCGAGTTGCTCAACGTCGAATTCGTCGACGAGACCGGTACCACGAGGCGGCTGAGGCGCGAGGAAATCCTGGTGTACCTCAATGTGGTGGCCGGAGCGGGCAACGAAACGACGACGCGGTTGATCGGTTGGGCCGGCAAGGTTCTCGCGGAGCATCCCGACCAGCGCCGCGAACTTGTCGACAATCCGGCGCTCATCCCGCAGGCGATCGAGGAGCTGCTGCGCTTCGAACCGCCCGCCCCGCACATGGCGCGTTATGTGACGCGCGATGTCATTGCGTATGACCAGACGGTCCCGGAAGGCAGCGTGATGCTGATGCTGATCGGCGCCGCGTGCCGCGACGAGCGGCAATTCGGGCCCGACGCGGGCGAATTCAACATCCACCGCACCCCCCGGCCACACCTCACATTCAGCGTCGGCGCCCACTTCTGCCTGGGCTCGGCGCTGGCGCGACTGGAAGCCCGTGTCGCCCTGGAGGAAATCCTCAAGCGGTTTCCGGAGTGGGAGCCCGATCTGGCCAACGCCACGCTCAGCCCGACATCGTCTGTGCGGGGCTGGGAAACCCTGCCAACCGTGGTGCCCTGATGACCGGCCGGGTCGAGGGCAAGGTGGCATTCGTCAGCGGCGCGGCCCGTGGTCAGGGCCGCAGCCACGCCGTCCGCCTGGCGCAAGAGGGCGCCGACATCATCGCGATCGACGTCTGCGGACCGATCGAGAACCTGGCCTATCCCCACTCGACGCCGGAAGACCTCGCCGAGACGGCGGATTTGGTCAAGAACCTCGACCGGCGCGTCGTGACCGCGCAGGTGGACGTTCGCGACTATGACGCGCTGAAGGCCGCGGTGGACAGCGGTGTCGAACAGCTCGGCCGCCTCGACATCATCGTCGCCAATGCCGGCGTCGGCACCGACGGCAGGAAGCTGCACAAGATCCGCGAAGACGTGTGGCAGGACATGATCGACATCAACCTCAGCGGCGTGTGGCATACCGTCAAAGCCGGAGTGCCGCATGTCCTTTCGGGCGGGCGTGGTGGCTCCATCGTGCTCACCAGTTCGGTGGGCGGCCGCAAGGCCTACCCGAATACCGGACACTACATCGCTGCCAAGCACGGCGTCATCGGGTTGATGCGCGCGTTCGCCGTCGAGTTGGGGACCCACATGATTCGGGTCAATGCCGTGCTGCCCACCCAGGTCAGCACCACGATGGTGATGAACGACAACACCTATCGGCTCTTTCGCCCGGACCTGGAAAACCCCGGGCCGGACGACTTCGCCCCCATTTCGCAAATGATGCACACGCTCCCGGTGCCATGGGTGGATGCCATCGACATCAGCAATGCTGTCCTGTTCCTCGCCTCTGACGAATCTCGTTATGTCACCGGCGTTTCGCTTCCCGTCGACGCGGGCAGCTTGCTCAAATAGGCGCTAACCCCAAGTGAAAGAAGAAAGCCCATGCCCGAATACGACTACGAAAAACTGAAGAAGGAAGCCGAGCAGTACATCAAGTTCGAGAAGGACAAGAAGAACCGGATCGCCTATATCACGTTCAACCGCCCGGAAGAGCTCAACTCGACCACGCTGGGCATGCGGCACAACTACGCGGACCTGATCCACAAGTGCAACGTGGACGACGACGTCAAGGTGGTCGTGATCCGTGGCGAGGGGCAGGATTTCGGCAGTGGTGGCGACCTACCCGAGCAGCGCCCGATGCTGGAGAACCCCGGACTGCCGCTGCATCACGAGCTCGCGATCAACGATGACGACGTCAAGTACCCGCCGGGTGGTTCCTACCGTTACCTGTCCACCGTCACCGACTTCTACGCCAAGGCCCGCGCCGGAAACCGCCCGCTGCAGGAGCTTCGGAAGATCAGCATCATCGAGGCCAAGGGCTACTGCTACGGATGGCACTTCTATCAGGCCGGCGACGCCGACCTGGTGATCGCCAGCGACGACGCCCTGTTCGGGCATCCGGCTTTCCGTTACGTGGGCTGGGGACCGCGGCTGTGGTGGTGGGCCGAGACGATGGGCCTGCGCAAGTTCTCCGAGATGCTGTTCACCGGACGGCCGTTCAGCGCGAAGGAGATGTACGACTGCGGCTTCGTCAACAGTGTGGTGCCGCGGGACAAGCTGGAGGCGGAGACCGAGAAATACGCGCTGGCATGCTCGAAGTCGCGCCCCACCGACACCGTCGCGGTGCAGAAGACCTTCCTCGAGCTGTACAAGCAGCACAAGGGTGAGTACTTCGGCAGCCTGCTGACCGGCATGGTCGAGGGCATGCTGCCGATGATCAAAAACGATGCGGAAGAGGTCGACCTCACCGGCGGCACCTTCGAGAAGGGCCTCAACAATGTGGTCAAGGACAACGACTTGAACTTCCCGCCGGAGTGGCGTCTGAGCCGCTCGGGGCGCGCGAAGCCCTGACCGTCTTGGCGGGACGGGCATGTCCGCGCTGACGGGTATCAGGGTCGTCGAGTTGGCCGAATCCGTCGCGGGGGAGTATTGCGGCAAGCTGCTGGCCGACTTCGGCGCCGAGGTCATCAAGATCGAGGCACCGAAGCGAGGCAGCGCGACCCGCGCCATGGCACCGGTCCTCGCGGACGGGTGTGAAGGCAGCGGCCTGTTCGCCTACCTGAACACCAACAAGCGTTCCGTGGTGCTCGATCTCGGCTCGGCCGACGACGTGGAGCGGCTGCACCGGCTGATCGACACCGTCGACGCGGTGATCGAAGACCGGCCCGGGGACTGGCCCGCGCGTCACCCGTCCGTGGTCTTCTGCTCCATCACCCCGTACGGCCGGGGTGCGGCCCCCGAGTTCGACAATGCCCGGAGCATCAACGTGTTCCACGCCAGCGGGTGGGGATATCACACTCCGAGCCACCCGGATCCCAGCAGGCCGCCGCTGCAGGGGCCGGGCCGCTTTCTGGCCGACTACGAAGCCGGGCTGGAGGCGGCGCTGTGTCTGGCGTCGTCCTTGTGCGGACGACTACGCACCGGCCAGGGCGAGTTGATCGACATCTCCCAGCAGGCCGTGCTGGTCTCGCGCGCCGATTGCATACTGGGTCGTTTTATCACCGGCGAGGTGCCGGCCGACGGTGAGCGCGATGATTACGATCAGGCCGGACCGGCCTCGTTTTTTGCCTGCGCCGATGGTTTCGTCTACCTGTACATGACCAGCCGGGCCCACTGGGCCGGGCTGAAAAATTTGATGGGCCAACCCGAATGGCTCGACGCGTTCGAGGACGACTGGCTGGAGTTCTCCGTCACCGCCGAGAAGGTCAGCGGGTTTCAGCGGGGGTTCGCCGACTGGGTCGCCGGTCTGCCGAAAGAGGAGGCATCGGAACGGGCTCAGCGGCTCGGAGTGCCGCTGGTGGCGGTCAACGGCGCCGCGGATCTGCATCGCTCGCCGCAGTACCGGCATCGCGGTTTCTTCCAGCGGGTGAGCCACCCGGTGCTGGGCGAAGCGGCGTATCCGACCGTGCCGTATGCGTTCAGCGCGTCACCCGCGCGAATCGTCAGTGCCGCACCAGAACTCGGTGAGCACACGCGGTTGGTCATGGAGAACCGCGACAACCCGCGCGCACGGCCGACCGCGAAGTCGAGGCAACTCAAGCCGCCCCGGGACCCGCGGGGCGGCCCGCTGGAAGGTGTGCGCGTCGTCGAGCTCACCAAGGTGTGGGCAGGCCCGTACGCCGGAAAACTGCTGGCGATGCTGGGCGCCGAAGTCGTCAAGATCGAAACGGCGGACAGTCCCGAGGAAATGCGCGCGTACGGCGGCACCGACATCAACCATGCACCGTACTTCTTGAGCATCAACCCCGAAATCCTCAGTGTGGACCTCGATATCAAGTCGGCTGAGGGGATGATGCGGCTGCGCGAGCTGATCGCCCGCAGCGACATCGTCATCAACAACCTGCGCCCCGGCGCCATGGAACGCCAAGGCCTGGGCTATCGCCAGCTCACCGAGATCAAACCCGACATCATCTCCGTGTCGATCAAGATGTGGGGCAACGACGGGCCGCTGGGCCACCAAACCGGTTATGCGCCATGCTTTGCCGCGCTGGCCGGACCGGCGTCGCTGGTCGGCTACCCCGGCGGGCCGCCGCTCGGGACCAGCATGCGCTACGGCGACTCGACGGTGGGCGCCGCCGCCGCGTATGCCGCTGTGGTGGCACTGCTGCATCGGGAGCTCAGCGGCACAGGCCAATTCGTCGACGTCTCGGCCGTGGAAACCCTCTCCTCGATGATCGGTGACTGCCTGCTGGAGCAATCGCTGACCGGGCGACCACTGGGTCCCGGTGGCAATGTCCACCCGGACATGTGCCCGCATGGCTGTTACCCGTGCGCCAACGGCGCCTGGATCGCGGTGGCGGTCGCGGATGACGCCGAATGGCGCAGCTTGTGCCAGACGCTCGGTGCCGCACCACTGGCCGACGATCCGCGCTACGCCACCCAAGGCGCGCGCCACCGGCACGCCGAGACGCTCGACGCGGACCTGGCCCGGCTCACCCGAGACCGGGAAGCGGACCCGCTCGCGGCAAGCCTGCGCGCGGCCGGAGTGCCGGCAGTCAAGAGCGCCACAGCGCCGGATGTGATCGCCGATCAGCGGCTGTGGGACCGCGAACTGTATCGTTTCGTCACCGATCACCGCGAAGGCCAGCGACCGGTGCTGGGGCCGTCCTGGCGGCTGGCGCGCTGCCCGGCGCGGATCGCGCGCGGCGCACCGGACCTGGGCGAGCACACCGACTACGTTCTACACGAGATACTCGGCACGCGACCGATGGGCGGAATATGACGACTCTGGCACGCACCGTGGCTCTGGTCACCGGCGCCAGCAGTGGCATCGGTGCGGCAACGGCGCGCGCGCTGGCCGCCCAGGGAGCGGCGGTGGCGTTGCTCGCGCGCCGGGCCGACCGGTTGGCGGAGTTGAAAGCCGAGATCGAATCCACCGGTGGCACAGCGCTGGTGGTGGCCGCCGACGTCACCGATGCCGAACAGGTGGCGTCCGCGGTGCGACGCACCGCCGCGGAACTGGGACGCCTCGACATCCTGGTGAACAACGCCGGCCTGATGCAGTCGGCGCCCGCGACCGAGGCGCCGCTGCGCGATTGGGACCAGATGGTGGCGGTCAATGTGCAAGGTGTGCTGTATGCCAGCCACGCGGCGCTTCCACACCTGATCGAGGCGGCCGCGGACTCGCCGCGCGGGGTGGCCGACCTGGTCACCATCAGTTCCACCGCCGGCTGGGTGGCCCGGCCGAACACCGCGGTGTATTCCCTGACCAAATTCGGTGTGAACGCATTCAGCGAGGGCCTTCGCCAGGAGGTCCTCGGCAAGCGGGTCCGGGTCGGAGTGGTCGGTCCCGGAACCGTTGACACGGAGATCTTCAGTCACCTGGCCGACACGTCACGCGAGGCGTTCGAACGCCAGACGGCCGGCATGGTCATGCTGCGACCCGAGCACATCGCGGATGCCGTGTTGTTCATGGTGACCCGCGACCGGCGGGTGGCGGTCAACCACATGCTGGTGCGCTCGGCCGAGCAGACCTGGTAGCGGCGTGGTTTCGGATTGGGTGATCGGCGATCATTACGGATTGCCGCTCCCGGCCGGCCCCGCGGCCTTGCTCAGCGGGGGAGCGCCCTTTCTGACCCGGGCGTTTCGGGCCGCCGGAGTGCTCACCGAGAACGGCGTCGCCCGGATCGGCGAGTTCCGGGAGATCAGCGGCGGCAGCACGGGGCGCAAGGCGATGCTGTCGATCGAATACGACTGGCCCGCGCCGGATTTGCACACCGATCTGTTCGTCAAGTTCTCCCGCGATCTCGACGACCCGGTGCGCGATCGCGGCAAAACCCAGATGGACTCCGAGGTCCGGTTCGCGTCGTTGGCGCGTGTGCCCGAGTTCCCCATCGCGGTGCCCAGCCCGCAGTTCGCCGACTACCATGCTCCGAGCGGCACTGGCATCTTGATCACCGAGCGAATCAAGTTCGGTGCCAACGGGATCGAAACCCAGTACCACAAGTGCCTCGACTACGAGATGCCCGAGCCGTTGCAGCATTACCGGGCGCTGCTGACCGCGCTGGCGCGACTCGCCGGCACCCACCGGTCCGGTCGGCTGCCCGCAGAACTGACGGCGCACTTTCCGGTGGACGTGCGGGCCGCCACGGTGGGAGAACGCACGCCTTTGTCTATGGAGAAATCCATGGAGAAACTGGGACGACGCCTCGAACAGCTGGCCGGATTCATTCACACCCATCCCGGCCTGGTGCCCGACGGCGTGGGCTCGCCAGAGTTCCTGGCGCGCTTGGCCGATGAGGCGCCGCGATTGGCCCGTCACGAGGACGCGATCATCGAGCAGCTGGCCGCCGACGCAGATTACGTCGCGCTGTGCCACTGGAACGCCAATATCGACAACGCCTGGTTCTGGCGGGATGACGACGGCGCCCTGCGCTGCGGCCTGATGGACTGGGGCTGCGTCAGCCAGATGAATTTTGGCATGGCCCTGTGGGGAGCCATGTCCGGCGCCGAAACGGCCATGTGGGATACCCAGCTCGACGACTTGCTGCAACTGTTCGTCGCGGAATTCGGGCGCTACGGCGGCCCGCGCCTGGATCCGGACAGGCTGCGCCGGCACACGCTGCTGTATGCGGCGGTGATGGGACTGGCGTGGCTGCTGGACGTACCGGCGTTGATACGCAAGCGATTCGACAACGCGCCGAGCAGCCGGACGGATCCGCGAATCAGGGACGACGAGAGCGTACGCGCCCCCCTGCAGATGTTGTCGAACCTGCTAGTGCTGTGGCACCGAAATCCGCTGGGTGACCTGCTTGGCGACGCACTGGACGAGGAGGGGCGCGTCGCCTAGGGCGCGTCGTCGTCTCGGTCGCGGAGCAGCTTTTCGGGATGGTGAAACACGTTGACGCGTGGCCTTCCCCGATCCAGATGCGGGGGCGGCCGCCATTCGGTGTCGCCCTTGGCGTTCTTGCGGGTGGTCCAGCCACCCGGCCGCAGCAGGCGGTGGTGGGGTCCGCAGGCGAAGGTGAGGTTGTTGACGTCGGTGGTGTGGCACCCGGCCCAGTCGTTGACGTGATGGAGTTCGCAGTAGTAGCCGGGTAGCGTGCAGCCCGGAGCCGAGCACCCGCGGTCCTTGGCGTACAACACGATTCGCTGAGCCGGCGAAGCCAGGCGCTTGGTGTGATACAGCGCCAGCGCCTTGCCCTGGTCGAAGATCGCCAAGTACTGATGGGCGTGGCGGGCCAGACGGATCACGTCGCTCATCGGCAGGATGGTGCCGCCGCCGGTCAAGCCCCGCCCGGCGGCGGCTTCCAGCTCCTGGAGCGTGGTGGTGACGATGATGGAAGCCGGCAGGCCATTGTGCTGACCCAACTCGCCCGAGGCGAGTAACCCTCTGAGCGCCGCGTTGAGTCCGTCGTGGTTACGCTGGGTGCCGCTTCGGGCGTCGCTTTCGATGGCTTGCTCGCTGGGACTGCCTTCTATACAGGGGTTTTCGTCATCGGGATTGCACATGCCGGGGGCCGCGAGTTTGGCCCAGACGGCTTCGATTGTGGCGCGTGCTTCGGGCGTCAGCCAGCCGCGCAGCTGCGACATGCCGTCGGCTTGCTGATCACCCAGCGTCAGGCCGCGCTGCCGGGCGCGGTCCTCGTCGGTGAAGTTGCCGTCGGGGTTGAGGCAATCGGCCAAGACCGCTGCCAGCTTGTCGAGCTGTTCGGGCCGATACCTGGTTCCCTCCAGGGCGAGTTTGGCCTCGGCCTGCTCGCGGGTGCCGGCGTCTATCCAGCCGGGCAATCGGTGGTAGAACTTGCGGATGACCGCGACCTGACCGGGTCCCAGTGTGCCGTCGCGTTGCGCGGCCGCGGTGGCGGGCAGCATCGGCGGCACGGGTTCGCCGGTCAGGCCATGGCGCGGCCCGAGATCGCGCGCCTCCTTGATGCGCCGGGATGCTTCGGAGCGGCTGATCAGCGTGGCCTCGGTGATCGCATGGGTCAGCGTGCCGCCGAGTTCTTGGGACGGTGCTTGGCGCGCAAGCGAATTGATGATCGGATGCTCGACAGCCGGCAATCGGCGCCGCACCTTTTCGCAGCGTTCCAACACCGCCAACTGCTCGCGGGTGGCCAAAGCATCACAGTCATACCCGACCAGGTCGTCGAGGGCGGCGTCGATGGTGTCAAACGCCGTCGACAAGGCCTCCCGATCTACGCTCACACCCTGAAACTATCGGAGGCCACCGACAAATATCGCCACCGTGTGACCGCTGAAACTAAAGTGGCACAAGGGAATTAAGAGTACTGGTATTCGTGAGTTAGCACGCAGGGGGCAGGCCGACCTCGCTAGCTCCAGGACGGGCTGGTAGTCAGTGCCTCGGCGCCATCCGCGGTGATATGCACGGTGTCCCGGCGGAACACCGCGCCGACGTCGCGCTGCCACACGTAGCCGGTGATCGCCAACACCATCCCGGCTTCGAGCCGGTCGTGTTCGCCCGCGGCCAAAAGGCTTTCGGACACCACCGGTGGATCGAACCCCAACCCCAGCCCGTGCGCGACAGGCATCGGCGGGATCGGCTCGCCGGCCGCCGCATAGGCGGCGAGCAGATCGCTGGTGGGCGCGCCCGCACGACAGGCCGCAAGCATCCTGTCGCTCAATCGATTCGAGCGCTCGAGCAGCGCACGGGCCTCGCCGGAGACGGTATCGCCGGCTGGCCAGGTGCGGCCGACTTCGGCGACATAGCCATTCGCCAGCGCGCCCGCGGCGAACGCGACCAGGTCGCCCGATCGGACCTCATGCGCAGCGGCGCGCCGCCACGGCTGTTCACGCGACGTCACCCATGCCGCGTCCTGGGTGGCCGGGGTGCTCACCCCGCCCGCGGCCATCGCCTCCATCATCACCCCGGCCAGTCTCCGCTCCGAAACACCCGGCGCCAACTCGCCCAGTGCCGTGGCAAGTCCACGTTCGGCGACATGCACAGCCTGGTCCATCGCGGCGATTTCGTCGCTGGTCTTGATGCGCCGCGCCGCACGCATCGCCGGCTCGGCATCGACGAGTTCGGCGTTGGGGAACGCCTCGGGCAGCAGCGCCGCGAAAGTGGGCGTGATCGCGTCGGTCCCGACCCGTCGCGCCGTCTCGGCACCGTCGACCTTCTTCAGCACGTCGATGAGGGTCATCGGATTCCAGGCAAGCCCGTACAGGTGATCGTGGCCGATCTCCTCCGGCACCCCCTCATCGTCGGTGCTGTTGAGATACATCTCTCCGGTGGCGCGCACCAGCACGCACATCGGGCCGAACGGCCGGGTACCGGCTATCCACAGCTGCGGCGCGCCGGTGACGTAACGGATGTTGGCCTGGCGGCCGAGCACCAGGATGTCCAGGCCGTGCTCCGCCATTTCGGCGAGGGCGCGTCCCCTGCGGCCCGACCGCAACGCGCGCGCGTCGGGCAGAACTTCAGTCGCCATAGGGGGTGTAGGGGTAGTCGGTAATCGGCGCGTAGCCGTCTTCGGTGATCACCACGATCTCCTCACTGCGGTAGCCGCCGGTGCCGTCCTCCCACATCACCGGTTCCAGAACCAGGACCATGCCGGGCGGAAAGACGAAATTGTCGTCGAACGCCTCGCCGAGATCCGTTCCGATCATGGGCGCTTCGGCGGGGTAGGTACCGATGCCGTGGCCGAGGTAAAAGTGCGGCAGCCACGGTTTGCGACCGCCGTTGGCCGCGATCGCGGCACGTGCCAGATCACCCGATGTCGCACCGGCTTTGGTGACCGCGAGCACGGCCTCTAACACGGCGCGCCACTGCCGAAACTGGTCTTGCTGTTTGGGTGTGGGCTTTTCGCCGACGATCCAGGTGCGGCCGAAGTCGGAACAGTATCCGTGGTAGGTGATGCTGATGTCGGTCCACAGCACGTCACCCGCGGCCAGTTCCCGGTCGGTGGGGAGCAGCGGCAGCGCGAGATCGCCATGCGTCGTCCACACCCCGGTCGCCCGTGACGTCGGCATCACCTGCCAGATAGCCTCCAGCATGTTCGTGGTGGCGCCCAGTTCGAACGCGCGACGGACAAAGGTGGCGGACAGATCGATCTGTCGCACACCGGGTTTCAGCGCCTTCTGCACGTCGACGATCGCCCGTTCGGTGATGCGGGCCGCCCGGCGCAGACACGACAGCTCGTCGCGGGTCTTCACCAATTGCGCGGCGCCCACCACGATCGCCGCATCCGTCGGCGGTCCGGCCGGAAACAGCTTGGCCGCCGCCCGTCGCATGGCACCGGTGAGTTCGTCGACGGCGACATTGGCCCCCGGCGGGATCAGTCCGGCCAGCTTCCGCGCGAAATCCTGCACGCCATGGTCGAATTCGAGATAGGCAGGGCCGTGCAGATGGTCGTCGGGCACCGGATACTCCGCGGCCGCGCCGCTGCGCAGCGGCATGAACAGGTGCGGATGCACGTCGTCGGCGAAGACGACCGCGACCGGGCGCTCCACGTGCGACAGGCCGGCGTCCAGCAGCGGCCAGCTGGCCCCGGTCGCGTATCCGACGTAGCCGTTCATCAGCAGGATCAGCGCGTCGACACCATATTCGGCCATCGCGGACCGCAGCCGCGCTCCGATCTCGACACGCATGCGGGCCCAGTCCGGTTCCTCGGGGATATCGAGCACCGAGCCATGGGCGGTCAACGAATACTTGCCGCTCACCGGGTCAGCACGCCGATCCGTTCGAGATCGGCCAGATAGAACCTCCGGCGCCAGATCCGGCTTCACCATGTCACGGGCAGCTCGTAGAGGCCGTAGGCCAGGGCGTCATGTTTGAACGGAAGGTCATCCAGCGGCACGGCCAGCCGCAGGGTCGGAACGCGGCGCAGCAGCGTGGGCATCACGATCTGTAGTTCCATGCGGGCCAGTTGCTGACCCACGCATTGGTGGCGGCCGTAACCGAAGCCGACGTGCGGCCCGTCTTCGCGGAGCAGATCCAGCCGGTCCGGGTTGGGGAACTGGCGGACGTCCCAGTTGGCTGGGGCGACGTCCAGGATGATGCCTTCGCCGGCGCGGATCGTCTCGCCGCCAATCTCTATGTCCTCGATGGCGATTCGTCGCTGCCCGGTCTGGATGATGCTCAGGTAGCGCATCAGCTCTTCGACCGCGGTGGCGATCACCTTCGGGTCGTCGGTGTCGCGGAGCAGCGAGCCTTGATCCGGGTGTTCGAGCAACGCGGCAATGCTCAGGCTGATCATGTTCGCGGTGGTCTCGTGGCCCGCGATCAGCACGCCGGTGGCCAACTGCGCGGCTTCGCGCACGCTGATCTCTTCGACATTGACCCGCTCGGCCAGGTCGGACACCAAATCCTCGGAGGGACTGTGCATCTTCGTCCGGACCAGGTTGGCCAGATACTTCGCCAACGAGGCGGCGCCCTGGGCGGTGTCCTCCTCGGTCGCGTAGCGGCCCATGCCGCGCTGGGCCTGTGTCTGGAAGAATTCCGCGTCCTCGTAGGGCACGCCCAGCAGTTCGCTGATCACCAGGGAAGGGACCGGCAGTGAGAGGGTGGCGACGACGTCGCCCGGCTTCGGGCCCGCCAGCAGCGCGTCGATGTGGTCATCGGTGATCTTCTGCACCGCCGGCCGCAGCGCTTCGACCCGCTTGAACGTGAACGGTTTCGACAGCATCCGGCGGAACCGGGTGTGTTCCTCGGCATCGGAGGTGAACACCGAGCGCGGTCGCTTATGCACCGTGGCCAGCATGCCTTCATTCCAGTGCGGATAGCCGGGTAACCGGTCGTCGACACTGGTGCGGGAATCGGTGAACAGCGCTCGGATCGCCTCATACCCGTGGATGAGCCAAGGGGTGCTGCCATCCCAGATCCGGACCCTGCTCAGCTGCCTGTCGGCGTTGAGCTCCAAGACCTCGGGCGGCGGGGCGAACGGGCAGCCGGGCGCCCGTGTCATCGGAAACTCCGGGATATCGGTGGCGGTGGATCCTGCGGTCATCGTGCTCCTCGGTGGTTGGCGTGGCCGGTCGGCTGCGCTGCTGGGCCGTCAGTCACTCCCACGTGGACCGGCGCGCGCCACAGGCCGACGATCGCGTCGATCAGCCCTTCGCCGGCCACCGGCCACGCCGAACGCGACCGCGGGCCGTGTTCGGCCAGTGCGCCTTCGTGCTCAGCGCAGGTGTGCATGAGCAGGTTGCGCACCATCACCATCCGTTCGGAACGCACTCGCTTGGGCAGTTCGGGAAGGCAGCGGTCGATGCCGTCGAGCGTCTGCACCAGCAACGGTGACGCCAGAGCGTCTTTGGTGACCACGTGGCGGTAGGCCGGATCAGCCATCACCTGTGCGGCGAACCGGGCGTACCAGGTCGGGTTGCCCAGCGCAGACAGGTGATCGGTCAACGGGCGCACCAACGCGCCGACCCAGTCCCGCAGCTCGGTCGAATCGCCGATCGCGGTCAGCATTTGGGCGCGCAGCTCCTCGATCGGCTCGCGATGCTTGCTCTCGATCGCACGGAGCAGGTCGACCCTGGTGCCGAAGTGGTAGCACGCGGCGGCGTTGTTGCCCTGTCCCGCCGCCTCGCTGATCTGCCGGTTCGATACGGCGTACATTCCGCGTTCGGCGAAGAGCACTTCGGCGGCCGACAAGATGGCCTCCCGGGTGCCGGTCGACCTGTCGGAGCGAGCGGCCCGCTCGGGAGTCATCGCCTCAGTGAACACCTCGCGCCGGGTTAAATCAAGCAATTTATTTCGCTGAGGTCCGCGGCGCCCAGGTGCTCGCCGAAATCCCGGTTCGTCAGCGGTATTTCATCGTCCTGACGCTTCGGTCCGGGAGCCGCGGACTTACAGTAATCCCATGAACCCGCTGCAGCGGTGGGTCCGCAACCCGACGGCCTACCGTGTGCTGGTGCTCAACGGTCACCAGATGGTGGAGGCGCTCGAATCCGTGCTTCGCTTCCTGACCGGCGGCCGGCTCGGGGCCCTGGACCTGGCGGGGCTGCCCAACGTGCGGATCACCATCTCGGGCCGCAAAACCGGCCTCGCCCGCAGCGCGACCGTGCAGTACGTCCCCTGCCGCGACGGCCTGCTGTTGGTCGGATCCAACTGGGGGCGCCCGCTTCACCCGTCCTGGTCGGCGAATCTGAAAGCGGCGCAACGGGTAACCGTGCGGCGTCGCGGCCACCGGTTCGTGGCGACGGTGCGGCTACTCGGTGGCGGGGAGCGCGACGAAGCCTGGGCGAAGGCGCTGGCGTACTGGCCGAATTATCGACTCGCCCAGGAACGTGCCGGCCGGCGCCGATTTCGGCTGTTTCTTCTCACTCCCACCGCCTGACGGACGGTCGGCGCGGCCGTTGTCAACCGGGGTGCCGCCGGCGGCGTCGTCAGCCCGGGTGGTTCTTCGTCAGGCGGGCGATCTCGTTGCCCCACACCGATTGCGCACCGGCGTCGCCCACGCGGTAGATCTGGACCATCGACGAGATTCCCACCGCCAGCACGAGTATCGCGACGAGTATCCGGGTGACGGCGCGGCCCTTGTCGGATTGGCGCTCGATCTCGCGCACCACGACCAGCACGACGGCGGCCGCCAGCAGCGCGGCGGAGAAGTAACTCATCAGGCTGCCCCGCTCGGCGTGTTCGCGCAGGATCGGACTGGGGTTAGTTCTCAGGTCGTAGAGCCAGCCGCCGGCGTTGATCGTGATGGGCGTCAGCACCATGTTGACCACGGCGAGGAGCAACGTGAGCCACATCAGCTGCCCGCGCCGCGCTGCCGGCCATAACCCGCACACGATGTCCAGCAACGCGGTCAGCGGCACCAGGACCAAGACAAAGTGCAGCAGCAGGGCGTGAGCCGGCATGCCGTTGATGACGTTCATAGCGTCCCCCCGATTGCGGTGTGCGACACCTAGCCGCCAAGCCCTTTCTTGATGGCCGCGTCTTGCTTCTGGCCGACGTCGTTGACGAAGTCGGGCGGGGCCAGCGTGTCGGTGGGGCCGTCGAATTCGACCGTTGCGAACGCCTTGCCCTCGGCGAAGAGCAGGATTACCACACCCTTGCTGCGGTCCGGCGTGTTGCCCATCAGCATCGTTCCGCCACTGCCGATGTTCGAGGGTTGTGTCGTCGGGTCCTTGATCAGACCACCCTGCTCGCCTTTCGCGGCGTTCAGCGCGTTCGTGGCGGCGTCGGGGTCGTCGTAGACCTGGATCGTCACCTTGATCGCGTGACTGCCGTCATCGTCCTTGAAGGTGGTAGCCACGCCCGGCTGGCCGTTGGGATTGCTCGTCGGGGGCGCGGCGGTGAAGGGGACCGGGGCGTTGATGTCACCGGGCTGGATGAGCAGCTTGGCGTACTCGCTGGGCTGCGCCGGTGCCGGTGCCGCCGCTGCCGAGCTGGGGCTGGTGGTGGCCGAGGTCGCCGAGGTGGCCGATCCCGACTTCGACGGCGACGGCTGCGACTTGTTGCCACCGCAGCCTGCCACCAACACCGCCAGCGCCGTCGTCGCTGCGACGCCCGCGATCACCGTTCGTGACATCCCCATCGCGTCCAGCTCCCTTCCAGGTGTCCTGGCGACAAAGTCGGATTTTCCTTCGATCGCACAGTACAGGGCTGCGCGGCGGGGTCCGCCGCGCAGCGTCCTGGGGGAACTGGCCGCCTACTCGAGTTGATCGCGCAGGCTGGTCAGCGTGTTTGCCAAGATGCGGGACACCTGCATCTGCGACACGCCAATCCGTTCCGCGATCTGGCTCTGCGTCATGGATTCGAAGAACCGCATGCGCAACACCTCGCGTTCGCGCTGCGGCAGGGTGGCAACCAAGACCCGCAGCGCTTCCCGATTGGTGATGTGTTCGATCTGCGGATCGATGTCGCCAACCGAGTCGGCCACCGAGCGAGGCGATCCCGAACTGTCGGCGCCGAGCGGTGCATCCAGGGAGTCGAGCCGATACGCGTCACCCGCGACGAGGCATTCGACGATCTCCTCCCGCGGTACCTCGAGGACCTGGGACAATTCGCCGGCGGTCGGCGCGCGTCCGAGCTGCTGGGACAGATCCGCCGTCGCCCGGCTGATCTGCACGTGCAACTCGCGCAACCGCCGCGGGACGCGCATTCCCCAGCTGTAGTCGCGGAAGTAGCGCCGGACTTCGCCCATCATGGTCGGCACCGCGAACCCGATGAAGCTGGGCCCCTTCGCGGGATCGAATCGGTTGACGGCGTTCATCAGCCCCAGCCGCGCAACCTGAATCAGGTCCTCGAGACCTTCGCCCCGCCGGGCGAAGTGGCTGGCCACATGATCCGCCAGCGGCAGGCATCGAGACACGATGCGTTCGCGCTGGTAAGCGTACTCATGCGATTCGGCGGGCAACTGCTGCAGCGCCAGAAACATTTCGACGACGTCGTCGTATGAATCGTCTTTCTTGCTCGTGGGTGCAGGAGCTGGACGGGTTGCAGAAATTACATTTGTCATCGGCTGGCCCACCCCATGTTCGCTCGATGAATCGTGTAAACGGTTGCGCGAGAACAAGTTTGCATGCTGACTCTCTCCTTGAGTCGTATGCAATGGGACGTTGCAGCTTTGCGCACATCTCGCCCCCACTGCATCTCAATCCGCCGGACGGTCGATCAACCAACGCACGAAGGAGCGGGGAGCTGGCTGGGGCTGATTCGCCGGAGCCGTACCAAGCTCAGTAGCCGTGCGGCTCACTGGACCGCTTTTAGCTAAACGGCGACACGTCCATAACGGACTTCATTCGAGACTATACGCCCCTTCGCCCACCCCGGCGCGGGGCCGGTGATGTGGGTCGCGGGTTTTTCCGGCCAATGCTCAGCGCGCGCAAACAAAGCGTCAGCAACCCGGCCTATCCCGGCGCTACAACCCCACCGGCGCCGTCAAATATGTCGCCGAGCTGCGCTATCCCTCGAGTCACGTCGACGCTTCGCGCGGTTTGCAGCAAACCACATTCGGTCCGATTTCGGGCTGGCGCCGCCGGTGGCTAGCGGTTGCACGTTAATTCGCGGGGCGCTGCCCGCGGCGGTTGCCGGTGGGAAGGGCGTCGTCTGCCTCGGTGGCCGGCCTGCGCCGCGATTGCGCAGCGCAGAGGCCCCAGAGACCGCTCAATCGCCCGGTTGGTAGAGATTGCTCGATGCGCGCTGAGCCGTGTTCTCGCCGTGTTCGGCGGCGTTGGTTCGCATTTTTGATTCGGCTGGGTACTGTTCGCCTAATGTTCGTGACCTCGAGCGAGCGCCGGCTTTGCCACCGGTGGCGAGACCAATTCGCGCCCAACGCTTTACGTAGCCCTCGGCGCGGTCGCGGCGCCACCGGGCGATGAGCGGCGCCGAGGCTCCGCTGGCCGGCCGCGGCGTGGTGGTATCCGGCGGCAGTCGCGGTATCGGGCGGGCGGTCGCCGAGCTGCTGGGCGGCCTGGGGGCCGGTGTGGTCGTCAACGGTCGCGATGAACACGCCGTGCACGAGACGGTCGCCGCGATCACGGCGGCGAGCGGACGGGCCACCGGGTTGGTGGGAGCCGCGGACGAACACGGCGTCGCCCGGTCGCTGATCGAAGAATGCGTGAGCTCGTTCGGGCGGCTGGACACGCTGATCAATTGCGCGGGCATCGCCGAACCGCCTGGCTCGTCGATATTGACGATCACCCCGGACGAATTCGACAGGCTGATCAGCGGCCACCTCGGCACGGCTTTCCACACCTGCCGGGTGGCCGCTCCGGTGCTCGCCGCGCAGGGGCACGGCGCCATCATCAACACCAGTTCGGTGGCGTTTCTCGGCGATTACGGCGGGACGGGATATCCGGCCGGTAAGGGCGCCGTCAACGGCCTGACGATGGCCATCGCCGCCGAACTGAAGCCCTACGGCGTGCGGGCCAACGTGGTATGTCCCGGGGCCAGGACGCGGCTGTCCACCGGTGCCGAATACCAAAAACACATCGAAGACCTGCACCGCCGGGGACTGCTGGACGAGACGACCATGCGGGCATCGCTCGACAGCGCTCCACCGGAGTTCGTCGCACCGGTCTACGCATATCTCGCCAGCGATCTGTCGCGTGACGTGACGGGTCAAATCCTTGTTGCCGCAGGCGGTTTCGTGGGTCGCTTCGAACGCCAAACCCCGCGACTGCTCGGCTACCGCGACCACCACCAGGCGGGGCCGTGGTCGGTCCAGGAGGTGCACGGGATGGTCGGCGGAACCGGCCGCTGCTGAGCCGATCCCAGGCCCGTCAGACCCTTTTGGCGGCGAAATCGGCCGCTTGGTCCACCAACCCGGCCTCCACGTACTGGCGGTGGGCGGCGGGGTTGCCCGCGCCCGAACAGACCGGGTCGCCGGGGACGCACAATTCGAGCGTCTTCGCCGAATACAGCGGCCCGATGGTCACCGGCGGCTGGTTGATGATGCTCATGAACTGGCTCGACGGCTTGCCGAACAGCGCCACCGCTGCCACGTGATTGGCCACCTCGGCCGGCATCGGCTGCAGAGCCTGCACCAAGTGCACGCCGTCCGGCACGGCGCTTTCGGTGACGAACCCCATCACCGCGGCGCCCTGCGAGTAGCCACCCAGCACCATCTTGGTGCGGGGGCAGTTCGCCGCCATCTGCTCGATATGATTGCCGGCGTCGCTGATGCCGTCGGCGGCCGTGGGGAAGTCGGTACTGGCCGGATAGTCGACGGGGTACACGTCCACCGACTTACCGCCGACGTGCGAGCGCAAGGTGTCGACGAAATTCTGCCCGACGCGGCCGATTCCGGGCGGCTCGGTGGTACCCCGGGCGAACACCACCTCGACGTCGGGGCACGGAGCCGCGGACGCCGATGCGACCGAGCCGATCAGCGGAGCCCAAATCGGCGACAGCACAGCACAAGTCAACACAGCGAGCGGATTCGCCTGCACGGCGTGATCCTGCCACAGGATGGCCGCGAGCGCGCGTTGTGCGGCCGTCCGCCGGCCCGGATGTGACGAAGACCTCCACTCAGCAAAGGGCAGTGCGCCGTTCAACCGCCCGGCCGGATCCGTCGCGCCGCCATCGTGGCTGGCTAACCGGCACGCTGCGGGGAGGCGACCGGGTCCTCCTACCTTGGGGCGCTGCAACTTTCATGCCACCGATGCACCCAGGATCAGGTTGACCGCCTCGTCGAGCTGCCCGGAGATCTCGGCGAAGCTGACGAACCGGGCGGTCATCAGCGCACCGGAAAAGGTCATCTGCAGCGTGGATTTCACGGCGCGGGGCCAGCCCGGGCCGAGCGCCGCCCCGATCCGCTTGGCCACTTCTTCGCCGATCTGTTCCCGGATCGGTGTGACCGCCGGATCGTCGGCCATCAACGCGGCGCCACAGGCGGCGGTCAACTCGGGCTCGTCGGCGACAACGACCGCCATGTCGCGCAGGGTGGCGGTGACTCGGGTCTTGGTCGTGTCGTTGACGTCGGTATGTAGTGGCAGGTCGCGCAGGAAGCGCAGATACACCGCCGCGACGAGCGCGCTTTTCGAGGGAAAGTAGGTGTAGGCGCTGGCCGCCGATACCCCGGCCCGGGTCGCGACCGCACGCATCGTCAGGTTCGCGTACGAGGATTCCCGTAGCTCCGCCAGCCCCGCGTCGAGGACCTTGCGAATGGTCTGCCCGGGCCGACGATCTGACCGCCGGGCCGCGCTCGCGCCGGCCGATTTGCCGGCGACGACAGGGGACGACGTATCTCTAGACACTCGTCCAGTGTAGAAATGTGAGCTGCAGCCAAACAACAACATCCATTCGGCACGCTCCCTCGCGGTTCTGCTGGCGGTTTGGCCAGGCGCTCGCCCGGCCGCCGCACTAGCGTTCCCGATCGGGTGATCGATTACGGACAAGTGTCCAGAACAACGCTGACTGTCACTGGCGCAGCCGGTTCTAGAGTGGCGCCTATGGGCGAGGCGGACCGGCATCGCTGGGACGAACGGTACGCGGCGAAGGGGCCGCCACCGTTGAGTTCGGTGGGGCCACCCCCCGTGTTCGCGGACCACGCCGACGTGTTCCCCACGGCAGGCCGGGCCCTGGACCTCGCCTGCGGACAGGGGACGGGGTCGGTCTGGCTGGCCTTCCGCGGCATGCAGGTAGTGGGGCTGGACATCTCGCCGGTGGCCATCAGCCACGCGCGCGAATTGGCCCAGCGCGCCGCCGTGGGCAACCGCTGTCGCTTCGACGTCGTCGATTTCGACGACGGTCTGCCGGGCGGGGCGCCGGTCGACCTGATCCTGTGCTGCAAGTTCCGGGACCCCCGCCTCGACCGGGCGATCATCGAACGGCTGTCGCCGGGCGGCCTGCTGGCCATCGCCGCGCTGAGCGAGGTCGGGGCGAGTCCCGGTGCGTTCCGGGCCGCGGCAGGGGAACTGCCAGCGGCCTTCACGGGCCTGGATCTGATCGGCGCCGACGAAGGCGACGGTCAGGCGTGGCTGCTGGCTCGACGCTGATGTTGAACTATCGAGCGCTTCCCTGCGCACGGTTCGACCGGCGACGATCCAGCCGTCGCGGGGGCGTGGCCGCGCGATGAGATACCGCAGGCTCGGTGGGTGCGGAATTGCTGTTCGGTGACCGACCGCCATTCCGACGACGCCGTTGCCCGCCGGTGTTCGCTCGGTGTTGCCGAGGCGACTGCGCGGCAGCCATGGCGGGAGCGGGCGCCTGGTAGGGCGCGATCTCACCGACGAGTGCCTGCACCGCCTCCGACGTCGCGGTCACCTGCTGCGGAGCGACCTTGATACCGGCCTTGCGCATCAGGGCCTGGGTGTCGCGCCGCTGCTCGGGCAGGACTACCGTGACGACGTCGCCGGCGCTACCCGCCCGTGCGGTCCGTCCGGAGCGGTGCAGATACGACTTGTGTTCGGCCGGCGGGTCGATGTGTACGACGAGTTCGACCTCGTCCACGTGCACGCCACGCGCGGCGATGTCGGTGGCCACCAGCACCCGGGCGCCACCCGAGGCGAACATGGCCAGGTTCCGCTCGCGAGCGGGTTGAGACAGATTGCCGTGCAAGTCGACCGACGGGACTCCCGACTCGGTCAGCTGTTTGGCGAGTTTGCGCGCTTGATGCTTGGTGCGCATGAACAGGATTCGGCGGCCGGTGCCGGACGCAAGCCGGTGCACGACTTCCTTCTTGGCCTCCGCGTTGGCGACGTGGAACACGTGATGGGTCATCTCGGACACCGGCGAGTTGGCCTCGTCGACGGAGTGCAGCACCTCGTTGCGGAGGAACCGTTTCACGAGCTTGTCGACGCCGTTGTCCAGCGTTGCCGAAAACAACAGCCGCTGGCCACCATTCGGAGTAGCGGCCAGGATCCGGGTGACGCCGGGCAGAAAACCGAGATCGGCCATGTGGTCGGCTTCGTCGATGACGGTGATCTCCACGGCTTCCAGGCTGATCAACCGCTGCTTCATCAGATCCTCGAGCCGACCCGGGCAGGCGACCACTATGTCGACACCCGATTTGAGGGCTGTTACCTGACGGCTTTGTGAGACGCCGCCGAAGATCGTGGTGATCCGCAGGCCGCAGGCTGCCGCCAACGGTTCAAGTGTGGCCGTGATCTGCGTCGCCAGCTCTCGGGTGGGCGCAAGCACCAAACCGGACGGTCGCGAGCGATGCCGGTTTCCCTCCGCCAAGCGGCTGACGAGCGGGATCGAAAAGGCCAGGGTCTTGCCGCTACCCGTCTTTCCGCGACCGAGCACGTCACGGCCGGCTAGCGTGTCGGGCAGGGTCTCGATCTGGATCGGGAATGGGTGCGTGATGCCGCGTTCGGCGAGCGCATCAACCATCTGATTGCGCACGCCAAGGTCGGCAAAGGTTTTGTCGGTAGTCACTTTCGGTGCCTTTCAGGCATCGGTCGTGCCGGACCGCGGCGTTGTCGCGCGCGTCCTCAGCACAAAGGTGGCGAGATTGCCGGAGGGCAAAATCGATCGCCGCGAGACAAGCTGGTGCGGATGCACGGATCATCTGAACGTGGTGGTTGAGCCCGAATTTCGGGGCGACACCAGAGGGATGAAGAAGCGTTCCACGACGTGGTTGACATCTTGCTTTGACGCCAACGCTGGTGCCAGCATAGCGCACCCTGTGCACAACAATGACAAAGCGGCCCCGCACAGCGATGTGATCTGTGTCGCCGAGTACTGATCAGGATTCGAGCCGGGCCCGCACCGCTGCCATGCGTTCGATGAGTTCGGTCTCGTCGATGACACCGCGTACCAACAGGGAATGCGCCAGCGCAACCAACCTGTTTTCCGGGTACGGCAGCTCGGCGTAGACAGTTGCCGACAGCGCGTCCTCGTCGTTGCGCCGATCGACAAAGGCGAGAACATATGGGTCACAAGCGCTTCGATCGAGGGCATCGCACATCCCGTCGAGGCTCGTGTGCCACGGAGGTGTCGGATTTTCGACCCCGTACTTGGCCGCCATGCGACTCCAGATTTGGTTGCGCTCAACGATTTTCGTCAGCGCGGCGACGGTGGCGTTCTCGATGGGGTGCGGAGTGTGCGCGGCGCTCATCTCTCAGCTTGTATCAGGCGGGGTGTACGGCCGGGCGAGTCTGTGTGACGACGTTGGTGGTCACCCCCGGCTTTGGCAGCGCGACACCGATCAGGCAATCGCGCGTGATGATTTCGACCAGTTGGTCTTCGGTCCAACCCTGTGTTCCGTCTGGGCGGACGGGCATCACCATGAACCGATGCTTCTGGTTGGAATCCTCCACCCGGATCTCGACCTCTTCGGGGAGGATGTTCGGCCGAAGCGAGCCAGCGTTCCGGGATTTCGGTCTGCAATGTGTCGTTGCCGGGCCCGGTGTAGCCATGCCACAACTCGGAGAGGTTGAACCGAACGCGTGGTGCTTTTCGGCGAGCACGCGTGCGACCGCCAGCAGCCATCGCGCGTAGTAGGGTAGGCCGAGATAGATGGTGCGGCCCACATCGACGTTGCCCATCCGCCGTCGTTCCTCGGACAACCAGATCCCACGCCACCCGAGCACCTCACACATGACGTACGTGTTGTGCTCCCAAATCTCGTACTGCTTGTTCTCGAATTCGATGGGGGCGTCCGGCTCGCCGCCGACGTCGTGCGGAGTCTTGACGTAGGCGTTGAAGCGTTCGTGGTCAATGAGATCCGGCGTGGGGGCGTCCGGCAGCTCCGGGTACGAGGATTGCAGCCGGGCCACCAAGTCCAGCTGCGCCGCTCGCTCCGACGGGGTCGTCATCACAGCTCCATCCGCTACGGCCATTTTCCGCCTCCACTTCACTCCTCCTGTCCGCATTGCGCAACCTCAAAGCGAATCTGGAGAATGGCGGTCTCCGGTAGTGTCTGCGGGATGGAGCGGCGCGTCCTGGAGGCGGTCATTTATGAGCGCGAACCGCCGATCGCAAGGATCGTCCTGAATCGGGTGGACAAGGCCAACACCAAGGATGCGGTGCTGGTCAGCGAGGTCGATAGCTGCCTGCACGAGGCCGACCGCGACAAGGACATCAAGGTCGTCATTCTCAAGGCGAACGGCAACGGATTCTGCGGCGGCCACGTGGCGCGCTGGGGCCCGGACGAAAACCCCTATCCGGATTTCGGCGACACATTCGAGGACCTCTACAAAGGCACCGCCGATTTGTTCTTGTGGCCGACGCTCTACCTGTGGGAATTCCCCAAGCCGACCATCTCGCAAATCCACGGCTACTGCGTGGGTGGCGGCATCTATCTCGGCTTGCTCACCGACTTCTGCGTCGCCTCCGAGGACGCGTATTTCCAGATGCCACTTGCCCAAAGCCTCGGCGAACCCGGCGGGCACACGATGATCGAGCCGTGGCTGTTGATGAACTGGCATCGCACTATGGACTGGCTGCTGCTGGCCCCGACCCTGTCCGCGCAGCAAGCCCTCGAGTGGGGTCTGCTGAACAAGGTGGTGCCGCGCGAGGAGTTGGAGGACAGCGTCGAGGAGATGGCGCGCAAGATCGCCCAGATCCCGTTGACGACGTTGATGGCGGTCAAGAACAACGTCAAGCGCGCATGGGAATTGATGGGCATGCGGGTGCATCTTCAGGTCAGTCACATCTTGACGAATATGGTTGGCGCCGCCTCCGATGTGCAGGCGCGGCGGGCCGAGCTGATGCAGTCGGGCATGAAACCGCGTGAATTCGTCGACCGCGACGCATCCGACACACCGCCGGCGTGACGTCGTCGCTACCTTCGGCGCAGGGTCAACGCGGTTCTTCTGTGGCGTCGTGGTAGGCGCGGCCAGATACCGACTACCGGCTCATCTCTCCCGCGATTCTGCGGCCGGCGGCGTGGCGCGCGGCGACGTAACCGAACACCATGGAGCTGGCGATGCTCGCCCCGGCACCCGGATACGTTCGCCCCATCACCGTCGCGGTGGTGTTGCCGGTGGCGTACAAGCCGTCGATCACCCGACCCTGCTCGTCGAGAACCTGTGCGTACTCGTTGGTGATCACACCGCCGCACGTCCCGACGTCGGCGGGAAACACCCTGGTCGCGTAGTAGGGAGCGATGTCGAGCGGCCCGATGGCGGCATTGGGCCGGTACCCGGGATCGCCGAGGCAGTCGTTGTAGGCCGATTGGCCGCGGCCGAAGTCGGGATCCAACCCATTGGCCGCGAACCGGTTGAAACGCGCAATGGTGTGGGCCAGTTCGTCGGCCGGAAGGTCGATTTCGCGGGCCAGGTCGGGAATCGACGCAGCCCGTCTGACCGCGCTGGATTCGATCAGCTCGGCCGGTAGCGGCTGGTTCCGCTTCAGGATTTTCAGGGGGCTCGCGCTGGTGACGTATCTGCGCACATATCCCTCGTCGAAAATCATCCAGCACGGCACGGCCTTGTTGGCATACATCGCTTTGCCCACTTCGACATAGGAATTCGACTCGTTGCAGAATCTCCTGCCCGCCGAGTCGACGTAGATGGCCCCGGGACGCTGGCGTCCCGAACCCAGCGAAGCGGCGACGGCGCCCCCATTGGCGATGAAGACCGAAGGCAGCCACCAGGCCTCGTCCAGCAGATCGGTTTTGGCGCCGAGCCGCATCGCTGCCTCGAGCACCTCCCCGGTGTCGCCGGCGTTGGCGATCGACCACCTTCCCTCGTTGGGCTGATCGCCGCTATACCGGCGGCGCATCTCCTTGTTATGGCCGAAACCGCCGGCGGCCAGCAGGACTCCCTTGCGCGCCGCGACGTTCAACGGTGTGCCATCGCGCACGACGCGCACGCCCACCACCCGGCCGTCGTCGACCACCAGGTCCGTCATCGCCGCATCGGTCCACAGCGGGGGCACCCCGTCGCTGAGATCCATCAGCGCCTTGAGCATCTGAGCGATCAACGATGCGCCGTTGGTGAGGATTTGACGCCGCCGCGCACGCGCCATCGCGGTGCGCAGGAACACCCGGGTCGCCACCGCGAATGCCCGGGGCGCGCGGTTGAAGTATTGAACCGAGCGCAACTCGTTGGTCAGCACCACATACCCGTAGTTCTTGGCCAGCGGTGGCTGTACCTTGTCGCTCCAGTTGCCCAACTTCGCGGCGTCGAATGGGATTCCCTCGACGGCGCGGCCGGACGCGTTGCCGCCCTTGTGGTTCGGGTAGTAGTCGCTCCAGCCCGCGCACCGGATCAGTTCGATGCCTTTGCGGCTGAGGAAATTGATCATCTCGAAGCCCGCGGTGAGGAACATCTCGCGCCGCCGGGGGGAGGACGCCGCACCGATATCGCCGACCACGTCGGCAAGGTAGGCCAGGCCGTCCTCGTGCGAGTCCGCGATGCCCTCGGCGCGCATCAACGGGTTGTTGGGCAGCCAGACGATGCCGCCGGACAGTCCGGTCGAGCCGCCGACCAGCGACTGCTTCTCGATGATCAGGGGTTCGAGGCCGCAGTCCAGGGCGGCCAATCCGGCGACCATCCCGCCCCCGCCACTGCCGGCGATGACCAGGTCCACCGAGTGGTCCCACCGGGTCGTCATGGCGCCTCCGAGCCGAAGCCGAGATCGGCGATCGGCACGTCGATGGTGGTGTTGGTCTTCTGGATGGCGGGCAGCAGGGTGGGGTAGGGCAGGCCGGCCAGGAAACCGTCGATGACGCGTTCGAAGTTCGAGATCAGCCCCTCGATCTGGTCGGACAGCCGCATGAACTCAAAACCCTTGGAGTGCAGGCCCTTCTGCTGTCTCGGCAGGTTGGAGAAGTCTTGGGCCGGGATGGGCGGCCAGCGTGGATCATCGGGGGCCATGGGTTCTGGAGGCGTCGGTTTGCCGGCCGACGCGTCCGCCGGAAACCGGGTGAGAGACCAGATCTCGAACAGCGTCTCCTCGGGTCCCAGCGGACGGATGCGGTACGAGGAAGCGCTGCTGTAGGTGGGCAGGATGAAGTGGTGCGGGAAGGCGAATCCGATTGCGTCGGTGATCCCGCGGCGGACCAGGTCGTTGAGATCGGGCATGCCGCTGCCGCGGGCACGGTGCCAGTTGACCACGGCATCGTTGAGGGCGCTGCGCCACGCCGCCAGCGCGGCGGCGGGGTCGGCCGGCAATTCGATGTTCTGCAGGCCCTCGGCGATGCGGATGTCGTTTTCATGCGTCATGCCTGCCATGCCGTCCCCGAGCGTGCGCATGAAATAGAGGCTGCTCGCGACGACGGGATGCACTGCCGCGGAAGGCTCATCGGTCTGCGCGGACGGGAGCAGTTGCGGGTGGGTCTGCGGGACGTGGTAGCCCTCCATGAACGCCGCGGTCGCCAGTTTCCAATTCACCGGCAGCCGGCACGATTGCCACCACTCCACCCGCAGCGAGTCCACCTGCCACGCGTCGTAAATCGACGCGAACGGCTCCATCCAGTCGCGCAACGGCGGTGCGCCGTCGTCCAGGTTGATCCACGCGCATCCGCCCCAAAGCTCACAGCGCACCGACACCAGTCGCAGGTCGTCGGCGGCCAGGTTCTCGTCGGCGAACGCATCGGGCCGTAGGACGAACGTGTTGCGGCCGTCGATGCCCCAGCACCAGCCGTGAAACGGGCACACGAACGTGCGCCGATTCCCGTTGCCTTCCACCAGCTTCACGCCGCGGTGGCGGCAGGCGTTATGGTAGGCGCGCACGCTGTGGCCGTCCACCCGGACCACGATGACCGACTGATCGAGGATTTCGTATTCGACGAAGTCGCCGGGCTTGGGGATCTCCTCGAGCCGGCACGCCATCTGCCACACCCGAGGCCAGAGCAGCTGCGCCTCCAGCGCGTAGAAATCCGGATCGTAGTAGCGCTGCTTGGGGATTCGATCGGCGGTCTGGACCGCCCACGGCACCGGTAGCGGCATCCAATTCACCCTGGCCCGACGCGGGGTTTGCGCGCCGGAAATCTCGTTGCCCATACCTACAGCCATCTCGTCATCCCTTGTGTCACTTCACAAGACCCGCGATACTCTGTCTTGCCAGTAGCGGTCGCGGATTCGTCTCTTGTACAACTTTCCGTTCGGGTCGCGGGGTAGGGCGTCGAAATCGACGGTGCGCGGGCACTTGTAGCCGGCCAGGTGAGCCCGGCAGTATTCGATGAGTTCGGCCGCGAGGTCTGGTCCCGGCGCCACGCCGTCGGCCGGCTGCACGACGGCCTTGACCTCTTCGCCGAATTCGTCGTTGGGAACCCCGAATACCGCCGCGTCGACCAGCTTCGGATGCATGACGAGCACATTCTCCACCTCTTGCGGGTAGATGTTGACCCCGCCGGAGACGATCATGAACGTCGACCGATCGGTGAGATACAAAAACCCGTCTGCGTCGACATAACCCATGTCGCCGAGAGATCGCCACCCGCGGTCGTTGTAGACCGATGCGGTCTTGGCGGGATCCTTGAAGTATTCGAAGTCGGGTCCACCTTCGAAGTAGAGCTCGCCGGATTCCCCGACGGGAAGTTCCCGCCCGTCCTCGCCGACCACATGCACCGGGGTCAGTGGAACCCCCACCGAGCCGGGATGCGCGAGCCATTCCTGCGGACCGATCGTGGTGCCAGCGAAACCCTCGGTGCCACCGTAGTATTCGTGAAGTATAGGTCCGAACCACTCCATCATCTGGTACTTGACGTCGACCGGGCACGGTGCCGCCGCGTGAATGACGCAGCGCAAGCTCGAGACGTCATAGCGTTGCCGGACCGCCGCGGGCAACTTGAGCATGCGCACGAACATCGTCGGCACGAACTGGGCGTGGGTCACCCGGTGGGTCTCGATCAGACGCAACACCGTCTCGGCGTCGAACTTGCGCATGAGAATCGACGCGGCGCCCACCCGGTTGGCCGCCATCGTGTAATTCACCCCGGCCGCGTGATACAGGGGCGCGGGGGACAGGTACACGCTCGCGGCGTCCATCCCGTATTTGTGGATCAACGCCATCTCGAGCACCGACTGCGCCCAAGATCCGTTGCCGTCGATGGGCAGCGGGCGTCGCACCGCCTTGGGCCGTCCGGTGGTGCCGGACGAATAGAGCATCTCCGATCCGTCCGATGCCGGTGGGGCATCGCCCGCGGCCGCGAGCGCTTCCTCGTAGGATCGCCAGCCCGGCAGCGCACCGCCCACCGCGAGGTAGGCGACGACCGCGGTGTCAGCGGTGCGGATGTGCGCGGCCAGCTCGGGCATCGAGGCGTCGACGAAGACGGCTTTGGCGCCCGAGTCGTCGATGACGTAGCCGACCTCACCGGGCACGAAGTGGGTGTTGACCGAAGTGTAGTAGAGGCCGGAAAGCTGAGCGCCCCAGGTAATTTCGAGGAACTCCGGCCGATTCGGCAGCACCAGGGCCACGCCGTCGCCGCGGCGCAGTCCCGCGTCGTGCAGCGTCGCGGCGACTCGCTGGCTGCGGGCATGCAGTTCGCCGAACGAGATCGTGCCGTCGTCGGTGATCAGGGCCGGCGACTGTGCGGCTGCGATCGCGTGATCGGCGATGTTCACCATCGGGCCTATGTTGTTGCGGCGCCGTCGGTCTGGGCGGCGGCTGCGGCCTGGCGGCGGGCCTGCTCGGAGGGCAGCACCTTGTCCTTGAACACCGTCTGAATCAGTTCCTGCACGTCCTTGCTGATCGAGGCCAGCGCTACGAGATCGTTCGAGCTCTGCCAGTGCACGCGCATGCCCATCAGCTCCCAGGCCCGCTTCAGGTTGGCCTTGGTGGCCAGCAGGGTCGTCATCGGTGCCTGCGCGATGTGGCGGGCGATGGCCTCGACCCGGCCGTCCAGCTGGTTGCGGGGGACCACCTCGTTGACCAGGCCGACGTCCAGTGCCTTCTTGGCGTCGATCACCTCGGCGAGATACAGGTAATATGCGGCACGCCGCCAGTTCATGAAAACCCAAGGCTCGATGGAGCATTCGCCCGACGGCATGCCGAAGCCCTGCAGGGGCGGGTAGGAGAAGTACGCGTCCTCCGAAGCGATGACGATGTCGGTGGTCAGCCCGTAGTGGGTGCCGCCACCCACGCAGTAGCCGTGCACCTGCGCGATCGTGGGCTTGGAGAACTCCCACAGGTTCAGGATCGGCTTGACGAACAGGTCGGTCTGCGGCTTCCACGGTGTGCCCATCACCTTGGCGCCCTCGACGAACGACGGATAGTCGACGGCGTTGTTGCCGATGGCATGTCCGGAGCAGAAGCCCTTGCCGTTGGCCTTCATGATCAGCACTTTGATGTCGTAGTCGCGGTCGGCGTCCAGCAGCGCGGCGTCGACCTCTTCGGCCAGCTTCTGGTCCTGGGCGTTGGCCTTCTCCGGCCAGTTCAGGGTGACGCGGGCGATCGGGCCCTCTTTTTCGTAGATGATTCTCTCGCGGGTCTCGTTGAGATCCATAGGGCTCTACCTCTTCTCGTTAGGACGTGATGACGCCGATTTCGGCGCCGATGTCGTAGGTGGTCCCGACCTGGCCCGTCCAGCACACCGTGCCGGACGCTCCCGCTTCGATTTCCTGTTCGACTTTCTCGGTGGCGATCACGTAGATCGGCGTGCCCGCCTCGACGTGTTCACCCGCACCGACGAGCAGCCCGGTGAGCTCGGCCTCGGAGACCGCCACCGACACCCGTGGGATGCGAATGATGAAGTCAGCCATGCGCCTTCACCGCCTGACAGGTGCGCTGGGCCGCCTCGACGATGCGCGCCGGCGACGGATACACCTGCGCCTCGAGGGCCGCCGCGGCCGGGCTGGGCACGAACCGCGCGGCGACCCGCTCGACGGGCGCCGCGAGTTCGCCGAACAACTCGGTGGACAGCAGCGCGACGATCTCTGCTCCCGGGCCGCCGAATTGGACCGCGTCGTGGACGACGACGGCCCTGCGAGTGCGCCGGACCGATTCGACGATGGCGTCGACGTCCAGTGGCACCAGGGTGCGCAGGTCGATGACCTCGGCGCTGACGCCGTGGGTGGCGAGCGTGCCCGCGGCGGTGAGCGCGTCGTGCACACAGCGCCCATAGGCGATCAGGCTCACGTCGGTGCCGGGCCGCTTGACGTCGGCCTGGCCCAGCGGGATGGAGAAGCCGGGGTCGGTGGGGACGGGCCCCTTCTTGCCCTGCAGCCGGATCGTTTCGATGAACAGGCAGGGATCGGGGTCGAAGATCGCCGACGTCAGCAGGCCTTTGCCATCGCGGGGCGTGGACGGCACGATTACCTTCATGCCGGGGATGTGCATGAACCACGCCTCCAGGCTCTGCGAATGCGTCGCACCGGTGGCCAGCCCGGCGTAGACCTGGGTGCGGACGGTGATCGGCGCCGACGTGCGTCCGGCGGTCATGAACCGCAGTTTGGCGGCGTTGTTGATCAGCTGGTCGGCGGCGATGCCTATGAAGTCCATGATCATGATCTCGGCCACCGGCAGCAGTCCGTCGATGGCCGCGCCGATGGCGGCACCCAGGATGGCGGCCTCCGAGATCGGTGTGTCCAGGACCCGTTCGTTGCCGTACTTGGTGGACAGCCCCGCGGTCGGACCGGATGCGCCGGGATCGGCGATGTCCTCACCGAGCAGGAAAACCCGCTCGTCGGCCGCGAGCGCTTGGTCCAGCGCGAGGTTGAGCGCCTCGCGCATTGTCATCTCTTTGTCATCCATCACCAAATCCTCAGGCCGGGAACCGGATCGGCGTGGCGTAGACGTCCCGGTCGAGTTCGTCCGCCGTCGGCGGGTCGGCGCTCAGCACGGACCGCAGGGCGGACTCCACCGCCGCCAGCGCCTCGTCGTCGATGCGCGCGAGTTCGGCTTCGCCGCACACGCCGGTGTCGGCAAGGTGCCTGCGGAAGCGGGGCACCGGGTCGGCGGCGATCGCCGCCTCGAGTTGTCCGGACGGTATGTAGGGCATCCGGTCGCCGAAATAGTGGCCGCGGAAGCGGAATGTCAGGCACTCGATGAGGGTGGGGCCGCCGCCGCGGCGGGCCCGCCGCAGCGCCGCGTCGAGCTCGGCTTTGACCGCCAGCGGGTCGTTGCCGTCGACGGGAACACCCGGCATTCCGTATCCGGCGGCCCGGTCGGCCACCCGCTCGAGTTTCATGGTGTCGCCGGTCGGTGTCATCTCGGCGTACAGGTTGTTCTGGCAGACGAACACCACCGGCAGGTCCCAGAGCGCGGCCATGTTGGCCGCTTCGTGAAAGGAGCCGGTGTTGGTGGCACCGTCACCGAAGCTGACCACGGTGACACGATCGAGCCCCTTGCGTTTGGCGGCCATCGCCAATCCCACACCCACCGGGGGTCCGGCACCGACGATGCCGGTCGAAAGCATCACGCCGACTTCGGGTTTGGCGATGTGCATGGTGCCGCCCTTGCCCCGGCTCGCGCCGACCGTGCGGCCCATCATCTCGCCGTAGATCTCCTCGAGCGGAACCCCCTTGCCGATGAGATCGTGCAACCCGCGATAAGTGGTCACCAGCTGGTCGTCGGGCCGCAGCGCGACACCCATCGCGGCGGCGATCGCCTCCTGCCCGCGCGACGGCCAGTACACGCAGATCAATTCGCCGGTGCCGATTCCCTTGGACAGCCGGTCGTCGGCCGCCTTCATCAGCACCATGAGCGTGTACAGGCGCCGTTGCATGGAGCGGTCGTCGGTCATCGCGCAATCCCATTGAGGTGCAATCCGATTGGTGCCACCGTCGTCACGCGCCCGACCATGGCTTGACCTTGAGGAAACCGCCGCCGTCCACGCGGAGTTGCTGGCCGGTGATATACCGGGCGGCGTCGGAAGCGAGGAACAGCACCGCCTCGCTGATGTCCTCGGGTTCGACGTAGGGGATCGGCATCGCCTGGACGAACGGGAAGACGGGTTCGGCGTCCTCGCGGGTCGGCTCCTTCAGATCGGGCCGGAAGGCCCGGTACATCGGCGGGCTGTGCAACATGTCGGTGTTGACGTTCGTCGGATGCACCGCGTTCATCCGGATGGAGAACGGGGCGAGCGCTAGGGCGAAGTCGTTGACGTAATGTGCGGCAGCCAATTTCGCGAACGCGTAGCCGGCTCCGCCGGGGCCGCCGTCGATGCCCGTGGTGTTCATCGACGACATGAAGGCCGCGTTGGACCCGATCACCACGATCGATGCACCGGACTGCAGGTGTTTGAGGCTGGCGTGGACGAGGTTGAGCACGCCCACCAGATCCACGTCCACCGCGTCGGCGAAGGCCTTCGGTGGCAGGCCCGCGGTCAATGGGCAGATGCCGGCGTTGGCCACCACCACGTCGAGGTGCCCGAATTCGGCGACGCCCTCGTCGATGGCTGTGGACAGCGCCGCGCGGTCACGAACGTCGGCGATCGCGGTGTACGCGCGCTGGCCCTCCTTCTCCACCAGCCGCGCCGTCTCGTCCAAATCCTCGGGGCGGGCCAGGGGATACTCATTGGTGTCGATGTCGGTGCACAGATCCACGGCGATGATGTCGGCACCTTCGGCGGCCAGCATCCGCGCATGGGAACGGCCCTGACCGCGCGCGGCGCCACTGATCACGGCCACCTTGCCCGCTACCCTGCCCATCGCCCGTCCTTCGTCCGAAGGTCTACATCAGGACCCGCATTGGGGCCCAACGCCATTCGCCGTCAGCACTGGTGTCTCTGTTGGTATCTCCGTGGGAATGGATCGACGTGTCGCCCGTTCGCGCCATAGCGCGGCGCGCGGTCACCGCGGCGGGCGTCGGAATCAGACCTTCGGTCGGCTCCATCGCATCTCTTCCCGGAAACCTGCGCTGACCTGCAGATGGGCTATCACTACGCCCAAGACTAGCTAGAATATCTAAAATAGCAAGGAATGGTCGCGACGAGGGGATTGGCGATGGCCGACGGGCACGGTGGAGTCCTTGAGGGTGTGCGGGTGGTCGAACTGGCGTCGTGGACTTACGTGCCCTCTGCCGGTGCCGCCCTGTCGGACTGGGGTGCCGACGTGGTCAAGGTAGAGGGCGTCACCACGGGCGATCCCGGGCGCGCGCTGGTGGTCGGCGGGTTCACCCGGCAAGCGGCCCGCCCGGACGCCGACTTCATCCTCGAGCTGGGTAACCGGGGCAAGCGCAGCATCGCGATCGACATCAAATCGGAAACGGGTCGCGAACTGTTCGGCCGACTGTTGGCCAGTGCCGACGTGTTCTTGACCAACTGGCTGCCCGGTGCGCTCGAACGGGCCCGGCTGACCGTCGAGGACATCCGCTCGTTCAACCCGCAGATCATCATCGCGCGCGGCACCGGCCTGGGCGTGCGTGGACCGGATCGCGATCGCGGCGGATTCGATGCGGCGACGTACCTGGCACGCGGCGGGGTCGCCTACACGCTGACGCCGTTCGGCAGCGAGACGCCCGCGGTGCAGGGGCCCGGCTTCGGTGACCTGCAGGGTGGGGCGACATTGGCCGGCGGCGTGTGCGCCGCCCTGTTCCACCGGGAACGCACCGGCGAACCGACCATTGTCGACTCGTCGCTGCTGGCGCAGGCGATGTGGTCGATAGCGCCGTCGATCTCGGCCGCCGACTTCTTCGATATCGATGGGATCCCCGGCGCACCGCCCGGCCTGGCCATCAATCCGCTCGTCAACCGGTACAAGACCAAGGACGGCAGGTGGATCCAGCTGGTGTTCCTGCAGCCGGACAAATTCTGGGCGGGCTTCTGTGGGCGCGTGGGGCTGGCGGAACTGGCCGACGACCAGCGATTCGTGCCTTCCAGCAATCTGATCGCCAATGCGGCCGCGGCGACCGAGCTGCTGGCGACCGCCTTCGCGCGTCACGACCTCGCGCACTGGCAAGCGGTGCTCGCGGATGAACCGGGTGTCTGGGGTCCGCTGGCGACACCCCGGGAGACTCTCAACGACCCGCAGGTCGAACCCAACGGTTACGTGATCACCAACGTCGACGACCACGGCGAGAAATACCGAATCGTCGCCGCGCCAGTCCAATTCAACGAGACACCACCGTCGCCCGCGCGCGCCCCCGAGCACGGTCAACACACCGAAGAGATCCTGTTGGACCTCGATGTCGACTGGGACGACATCGCCAAGGCGAAGGAGATCGGGGCGATTCTTTGAGGAGCCTGGCCGGTCCGGCTCGGCGACTAATTGCGCTGTTGAGCAGCCTGTTTCGATAACACGTGTCGCAAATTTACTGATGAGTAGCCGATTTCGAAACGGTCACAGGCGCATATCAATGTCAATGGTGGGCTGGCACATCATGGCGGATCCGCAAATCATTGCACAGGGCGCCTTTTGGGGGGTGTGACCGCGACGAAGCGTAACGCACGGCTTCCTGCCGCTATCCACGTAGCGGTTTCGCGAAGGCGCAGCAGGAGGTATCAACAGCATGACGACGAACTGGGTTCCCGCCCAAACTTCATGCGGCCCGAACTCCGGCCGCATTCTCGACACCGCGCGGGGCATCCTCATCGGACTTCGCCGGTGTCCTTCCGACGCCGCGTTGGACGAATTGCACAGCGCGGCAATACGGCACAAGGTGCCGGTATTCGCCATGGCCTGGGCACTTGTGCACCTGGCGGGGGACGGGGAGAAGACGCCCAGCTTCGTCGACGCGCAGTCCGCGGCCCGCCGCGAGTGGGGTGCGCTGTTCAAATCCGCCGCTCTAACCTGTTGAGCGAGCGCCACGACGTTGGGGCGGCCGAGCTTTCGAGGGGTAATTCGGCCGCCTCCAACTACAACCACACCGTCGGCCCAAATGCGTATCCGGAGGGAAGCGCTTGCGGGCTACCGCTGCAGTGGCCGACGCGCCGGCGAGGTGTCCGGCGCTGGCGAAGAGGGCGTGTGGCGACACTACCGGAGTCCGAAATCGAATACGGGATCAGGCTGTTTCGTTAGCGCCGCCCCGGCGGGGCGGGCTTGGGCGGCGCCCACAAGTCGACCGGCACGATCTCGTGCGCGTGACCATCAGGTCCCAGTAGCCGCCCCCATGATTTGACGGAGCGTAGTACCACGCGAGTGTCGATGACGGTTACGCCGGGGTATGAGGCGATCAGTCGCGATATCAAGTCGTCGAGCGACGACAGGGCGTGGAGCTGCATGGTGACGAAAAGGTTTTCCACGCCGTCGCCGACGGCCGCGACGCAGAAGCGGGTCTCCGGGTATTCCACCAGTGACCGTCCCACAGCGGCCACTGGCGACCCGCTTACCTGAAGTTTCAGCGCGACACCGGTCAACCAGCCGGCTTCCACGCGGGCGAAATCCGTGCGGAATGCCAACAATCCCGAGCGGGTCAACAATCCCAGGCGCCGTCGCACCGCCGGTTCCGACTGGCCGACGGCGGCAGCCAAATCCCGGCAGCTGAGACGCCCGTCATGTTGGAGTGCCAGAAACAACTGGCGGTCGAACTCGTCGAACTCATGGTGATGCGCATGCACGGCCGGATCCGGTGTCAGCTCGCGGACTTGCCTCGCGCTGAGACCGCCCAGTCGCCAGCGGGTGCCGCTGAACAGCCGAGTAATGAGCGCGGACCGCACGCGCAGCAGCCCCGGGACCGCGGGAAGGACATCGATGATCAACTCGGCTAGCCGGGGTTGGTCGGCGGCTGCTACCAATGCATAGAGGTTGCCGGCGCCCGTCGTTATATTGACGCTGAAGACCTGCGGCATGACCGCGAATTTGTCGGCCACCGAGGGAGCGGCCCCGGGTTTGCACTCGGCCTCGAACAGCGCGGCTCGCGCTGGCAGCCGCGGACCGATGGCGGACGAGACCCATGCTCGCCCGGTGGACACCAGGCGACGCCACCGCCGTGCCGCGGTGACCGGCGAGACGTCGAGAACCCGGCCGAGTTCCTCAAAGCTGATCTGCGGATTGACATGGAGCGCATCGAGCAAGGCGATATCCATCTCGTCCACGCCGTCCACGCCGTCCACACCGCTTATTGTCACGCCGTCGACTCACCGAGGTGCTCACTCTGGGCGACAAGCTTCATGCCGAGCGGCTGAGGCCGGTCCATTCGGGGCGGCTGGATCCCCGGGGGACGAGGATCGGATCCGCCCAGCCGGGCGCGGTGCGGCTGAAACTGACGGGCGGGGCGAGCATGTGGATTCCACCCATGGGACTCTCGGCATCGTAAGCGATTGGTTCGGCGATCGAGTGCTCGTCGTCTCGGCCTGCGTCGGCGGGGTCAACCAGGCCCAGGGTTTGGTACCACATCGCGTTACGAGTGAGGTTGACGGTGACATGCCAGCTACCACCTTCGGTTTGTTGTCGGATCAGCCCGGCGGCCGCGCCCAGAGCGCCCATGTAGCCGGTGATGAAATCGTTGATGAGCCCGGTGGGCGGCAGCTTGGGGCTATCGGCCCCGCCTTCGATCACCATCAATCCGGACGCGGCCGATCCGTTCATGTCGAAACCGCCGCGGTGTGCCCACGGCCCCCTCGACCCATAACAGGTGACCGAGACGTGGATTAGGCCCGGGTGGGTGCTTGCGAGTTCGCAGGGGTCGAGACCCAGTTTCTCCAATTTGAGGTGGCGATGGTTGTTCACCACGACATGCGCGTCGCGCAACAATCGACTGACATCGGCCTTGCCGCGGTCCTTGGTCAAATCCAGCCATGCGCTGCGAGATCCGATATTGGCTTCGAAATAGACCCAGTCGTGCTCGAAGTCGTTCGGGCGGGAAGCGCCGAGCACCTCGGCACCCTGCTCGGCCAGCACGCGGCCCACCGTCGGCCCCGCCACCGCGTGGGTGAACGACAACACGCGCACGCCCCCGAAGGGTCGCTCCGAGGGCCCTAGTTCGTGCGGAGGGGCGTCGCCTATGCGGGTGAGCCCGATGACGGGCTGGCTGGCCAGCAGCGCTCCATGCGGGTGGGCCAGCCACTCCTCGGGGCTGCGGGCCACACAGGCAGGCAAACCGACCGCGTTGGCCGCTTCTTCGAGATCGAAGGCATCCCAATCGCCAAACGCCTTCGCGACTTTAACGCAATCGGGTGGCACATCGAGGAATCGGCACCATTTGGCCGACTGGTGCGGATACACCGCCGAGGCCATTACGGTGCGCCCATCGCGGGTCCGATACGGAATGAGCGCGAAAGGATTGTCCAATACCAGCGCAATGGAAGGAAATTCGCCGGCAAGCGTCGGCTCCCATGCGTAGCTGGGATTGATGTGATGTACGGCTTGGCGCAAATCCAAATGCAGATCCTGGCCCGGACCGCCGCGCTGGCGGTGCATCGCGGCCGCCGCCACCGCGTTGCCCATCATCGGTATACCGATCGCCGCTGCCAATCGATGCCGCGCCGGGATGATGGGATCCTGACCGGCGAAGGTGACTCGGCCCCCGGCGTCGGCGACCGACAAGCCGACATCGGCGAGAAGATCGTCAAGCGCCTCGGTCGCGTCGAACGTGGACATCGCGGACGTCGTTTCGGTCATCGTTGAGCTTCCTCTGCGGTGGTGCCGGTCATCCGGTGGGCGGCTGGTGTTGTCGCGACCGGCTGACATTTCCCTGCCGCCAGGGTGGGTGCATCGGCGCCCAGAGCACCGAAGACGATGGAAAGTGCTCGGAATCGTGGTTCTGTTGCAGGAAACCGACACCACTGGGCCCTCGGATCGACGCGACAAGATGGTGGCGTCACATCATCCGCGCGCTACGCTCAGGAGTCGAACTCCGCGCCGCGTTCGTTTCCGAACTCCGCGACGCGTTCGGTTCCTAATAACGCCAAGCTATTTCGACGGCGGCAGCTGGCGCGGGCCGTCAGGCGGACCCAACTCGGGAGGTCCATCCCGCTTGGTCAGCGCGCGCCGACGGGCGCCTTCCGCGGACTCCACCGACAAGCGGTCAGCATCATCTGCAACCCGCCGCGGCAGGGACGAGTGGGAACGGTCACCGGCCACCTGTCGGTGCGGGCGGTGGCGGGGTTCTTGCCGCGACGAGGTAACGAATCCGGTTCGGGCCGAAGGTGTTTCGGTGCTGGCGGGCTGCCCGGACAGCTGAGTGTCGGAGGCCTCGGTGTTGACCGCCATCTTACGGCTGCGCTTGAGCGTGAACGTGATCTCTTCGGTTTCTTCCAGGACGCCTTCGAACACCTGGCGCGCGGTGCGCAGTGGCTGGGTGGTGGTGTCGAGCACCTTGGTCACGAACGGCGGCACCAGCGGGCGGATCCACCGGGCGGCGGCCTTGGTGGCGTCCGGAATCGACGGGATCAACGGGACATTCCGTTCCTCGTGCGTCTCCACCTCGCCGACCGGCGACGCGGCAGCAGGCAGGTTCTCCGGGACATCGGGTGGCTCGGCAAGGCCCGAGCCGGCGGCCGGCTCCGGCGCCGGCAGCTGGGTGATCGCCCGACTGGCGGCCTCGGCTTCGGCGGCGATCGGCAGATACACGTCGTCATCGCCCGGCTCGAAGGTGCGCCGCGACGGCGCGGGCACCGGATTGTCGAAAACCTCCAGCACCCGGCGGCGTTGCTGCTCGCGATCGATCTCGGCCTGCGCCTCGATGGCGAGTCGAGCCTGCGTCAGTTGGTGCTCGGCCCACAGGATTTCGGCCTCGCGGCGCACCTCGGCCCGCTTCACCGCGATGGCGGTGTCGGCGTCGAGTTCGGCGCGCTCGCGCTCGGCGCGCGAGGCGGCACGGCGATCGTGGGATGTCTGTCCGCGCCACAAGCCCAGGATCAGGGGCGCCAGGTAGAGCAGCACGCACAGCGCGAGCGTCAACAGCCGCAGGGCCATCGCCCCGGCATCGGCGAAGGTGAGCTCATTCATCGCGATCCAGCGCGCGCCCAGACCCCGGCCGGCGTCCGCCACAACGGCGGCCCGTGCGTCGTTCAGCGCTGCCTCCTGGCGCGCAATCGTGGCGTCCAGGTCTGGTGCGCGGCTGTCCCGGGCGGCTAGCGCGGTATCCAATTCATGCTGGGCATCGGCGAGAACCTGGTTGGCGGTGCGCGTTTCGGGCCCGGCACCGGGGTCGCCGGTGATCCGCGTCTGCGGGCAGCCAGGTGTGGGGTGGTACTCGCAGCGGGCGACGACCAAGGCCTTGTCCTGGCTGTCACGGGCCTGCGCGACCGCGCTGTCGAGCGCGGTGCGGGCATCCCTGGTCTGCTGCAGGGACGCCGATGCCTGTGCGACCGCGGGTTCCGACCCCGCGTTGCGCAACGCACGTTCGTCGAGACGATGGTCGATCGAGCTGGAAAGGATGACCAATGCTGCGAGTTCGCCGACGACGACGCCCACCGCGGCGGCCACCGCGGCGCGGCCCACGACGCCGGAGCGGCTCCGTTCGGGCCCCGGGATGGTGCCCCGGGTGACCGCGCCGACCAGCAGACCGAAGACGAGGCTGAGCGCCACGACGGCCGGCAGTGGCCAGCGAGCCGAGCCGCTTACCGCCAGCGTTGCGACCAGCCAGGCCAGCACCGCGCCCAACAACGCCACCGCGCCGGCGACAGCATGGGTGGACCGTTCGTGGCGCTCGCCGAGCTCGCTCCGGTGCCCGCCGCCGAGCCAGATGAGCACCGCCGGCACCAGGGCCAGCCCAGTGCGCTGCTCAGTTACTTCCTGGGGCATGACTGAAAACACCTCCACCTTCAAGCCTGGCAGGCCACCGCCCGACACATCGAATCGAACCACCCCGGCTGTGGTGCGCTTCACAACGCCACCGGGGCACGAATAGGTTTGCTGACCCGAGAGACGGGATCTGCCCCAGATTTCTGCGACGCGGGCAGATCAGCGACCGTTCCGGCAGGCGACATGAGACGGTATAAGCCTATGACGAACCACGATTATGTCACCTACGAAGAGTTTGGCCGCAGGTTCTTCGAGGTCGCCGTCACCCCCGAGCGGGTCGCCGCCGCGTTCGCCGACATTGCCGGCAGCGAGTTCGCCATGGAGCCGATTGCGCAGGGCCCGGGGGGAATCGCCAAAGTCAGTGCCAACGTCAAGATTCAAGAGCCGCGGGTCACCCGCCGGCTGGGCGACACCATCACCTTCGTCATCCACATTCCGCTCTCGATCGACCTGCTGGTCGACCTATGGCTGGACAAGCAGCGTTTCATGGTCTCCGGAGACATCCAACTGCGCGCCACTGCGCGCGCGGCCGAACCGCTGTTGCTGATCGTCGACGTCGCCAAACCGCGGCCTTCCGACATCACCGTCAACGTCTCATCGAAGTCGATCCGCGGCGAGGTGCTGCGGATCCTGGCCGGCGTAGACGGTGAGATCCGGCGATTCATCGCGCATTATGTCGCCGCCGAGATCGACTCGCCCCAGTCGCAGGCGGCGCAAATCATCGACGTGGCCCAGCAGCTGGACCAGGCGTGGCCCTGAGCATCCCGGCCCACGAATAGGCGCGACGGTGTCGGGGTATCCGAACTCGGTTGTGCGGTTGCCGTCGGCGCGTTGGCGGTGACACTTCTATCGCCAGGGGAGGATGACTTTGGCTCGCGTAGATGTATCGGTGTCGTCACAGGTACCACCGGAAGCGGCGTGGAAGCTGGCGTCCGACCTGGATCGATTCGACGAGTGGATGACGATTTTCGCCGGATGGCGTGGGCCGGTGCCCGACACCATCGAGAAGGGCACCTGTGTCTCGTCGTGCGTCAAGGTCAAGGGGTTTCGCAACGTCATTCACTGGGAGGTCACCCGGTACGACGAGCCGAAAGCCATCGAGCTGCGCGGCCGCGGTCGCGGCGGTATCCGTCTCACGGTCGCGATGACCGTTACCGATGATCACCCGGGGTCGACGTTCCACCTCACCGCGGATCTGAGCGGCGGTCTGCTGAGCGGGCCGATCGGGGGACTGGTCGCCCGCGTGCTGCGATCCGATGTGCAGAAGTCGGTGAACAACCTCGCGGCCCTGCGCTAGCCGGGCTACCGGGCCGGGTGGGTGGTCACCCATTCCCTCTCGTCATCGCGAATTCGCCTGCGGTCCATCGCAAGCCAGGACAAGCCGGCCCCGAACGTCAGCATCGCGACGATAGCGGCGGCGACACCCGCGCCGGCCTCACCCAAGGCGAAATTGGTCACGCACACCGCGAAGGCCAACGCGGCCGCCGCGACCACGAGTAGCCCGGGCGTTTGCCCCGCCGCCGATAGCGATCCGCGCGGGTGGCGGTCAGCGGTCCGATCGTGGTCGGCAGTCCTCGGACTCATGGGCGTCTCCTCTGCTGTCACATCCGCTTCGGCCGATCTGGTGGTGCTACCCAAAACGCCGTTCGGACAAACGACTTGGCAGGAGGCGACGGGAATTACGCTTTACCCGCCGGTTGGTGATGTGGGAAAGACGAACTAGTCATGGACACAGATCATTTACGGCGTCGTCGACGAAGTCGCTGGCCTGTCGGGAGTTCAGGCCACCCCGGCCCAGCCGGCGGTCGGAGGTCTGCAGCACCGTTTCCTTCAGCTGGCTGACATCAACGCCCGCCCATACCTGTTGGCAAACCTCCTGGCCTACTTGCACCAGTGTCGCGTCACCGCCGTCGACGTCGCGGATGCCGTCTTTGTGCAGGTCGTTGAGGTAGGAGTTGACGTCAGCGTAAGCCGGGCCGGCGTAAATGACCTCGGGGACCAGAAGCAAGCAAATCGTCATTGGCAGGACCATAAATCGCCTACAGCGCCGCTGCGCCGGCATAATTCCTCTCCTTTGCCTGGAATTCCGGAGCGAATCACGAACCTAACGCCAAAGAACGCTCTGCGCGGATGGAATTGCCGAAACCGCCCGGATATTGGAGTGGCGACGGTACGTCAACCAGCTGTGAAATGCCAACGAAGTTTGTCAAAGTTTGCTGTCGGCCGCTCAACGACATTCGCGATCAGTGCCGCAGCGCGAAACGTCATCCGGATCACTGTGCGTGCACGCATGATCAGCTGCCAACACCCTAGACAGGGTCGTGCGGCCGCAGCCGGCGCACGGTGCGGGTCTCGATGGCATTGATCGTCAACGCCCGGCGGCCGATCCGCCAGCCCGCGTCGGTCAGCACGTACTCGTCGTCGTAGCGCAGGTGCCAGGCCACGTCCATCACCTCGGCGTCGCGCGCGTCCCAGTGGTGCGCGACACACGCGATCCGGCCCCGGGCGGTGCCGGGTTGCGGAGCCGCGTCGTACACCTCACCGATGATCGCGTGCTCGGTGCGGGCGACCGCCGCGACGGCCGCGACCGCGGCGGTGATGGCCTGCCGGCCGCGATGCGAATGGACCGGCCGCAGATCGGCCGGCGGTGCGGGCACCACCAGCGCGGCATCGGAGGTGAATAGCCCTGCAACAGCGTTGAATTCACGATCATCGACATTGGCGGCGTACCGGTGCACCAGGTCGGTCAGGGCCGCCCGCTGCTCGGCTGAAAGCGTCATGAGTTCTTCAAGGACAACCGTTGTGCGCACGCGGACAGCAGGTCTTTGGCCTGCTCGATGTCGGTGGTCGGTGGCATGGCCAGCACCAAACGGTCGGCGCCCTGATCGGCGAGGGCGGCCGCGCGCTCGGCGTCAATCTTGGTGACCGCGTGGCCCAGTGCCACTTCCAGCGCCATCGGATCCCGGCCCGCCGATGACGCCTCGTCACGCATGAGTGCGATCAGCGACGCGAGTCGCGGCCCGCTCACCCCGAGCGGCTGGAAGCCGTCGCCGAGGCGTCCGGCGCGACGCGCGGCGGCTCGGCTGTGGCCACCGATGTGGATCGGCAGGCGTTCCCCCGCAACGGGTTTCGGATAACACATGACGTTGTCGAAGTCGAAGAACTCACCCGTGAAAGAGGCGCCTTCGGGACGCTGCGCCCACAATTCCCGCATTACGGCCAGCTGCTCGTCGGCGCGTCGGCCCCGGCTGTCGAAGTCCACGTCGCAGGCGGCGAGCTCTTCCTTGAGCCAGCCGACCCCCACGCACAGGCGCAGTCTGCCGCCCGACAGGGCGTCGACGGTGGCGGCCCGCTTGGCCAGCACCACAGGATGATGGTTGGGCAGCACCAATACCCCGGTGGCCAGCCTGAGGCGGCTGGTGTGGCCGGCCAGAAACGCAAGCAGGTCAAGCGGATCGGGGATGGGGCAGTCCGGCGCCAGGCCGACGCGTCCCGAATCGTCGTAGGGATAGATGCTGTCGTAACGGGTGAGTAGAACCGTGTGCTCGACGACGACGATCGATTCGAACCCGCACGCTTCGAGGTGGCGAGCGAACGCCACCATCCAGTCGGGGTCCGCGGTCACACCGTCGGCGACCGGGGCCACGACTGACACCTTCATGGCTGTTGAAGCTAACAAGGCGCCCGCCGGGGCGATCAGCGGGCCGCGCTTTCGGTGGCGACCGGAGCGATCGCGGCACGCACGGCTTCGGCGAGCGTGGCGGGGCGGGGGTCGGTGAACACGTCCTCGAGCATCACCGCGCGCCCGTCGGGACCGGCCAGCGGCACCCGCCAGTTGGGGTATTCGTCGGTGGTGCCGGGCTGATTCTGGGTCCTGCAGTCACCGACAGCGTCCGTCAGCGCCACCCCCAGCAGCCGCGACGGCGTCCGGCCCAGATAGCGGTAGAGCGCCACGATGACCTGCTCGGGATCTTCTTCACCCTCCTCGAGCAATCCGACCCGGCGCAGTTCGGCCAGCCACGCCGCCAGCTCCGCCCGGTCCGACTCGAGTTCCTCGTCGACGGGGCGGGTCAGCAGCCCTAACGAATCACGCAGCCGCACATGGTCACCCGCGAGATAGCCGGCCGTCGGAGGCAGATCGTGCGTGGTGACCGAGGACAGACAGTATTCGCGCCAGCGCTCGGCACGCAGCGGCAGTCCGCGGGCGCTGGGATCGTCGCGGTCCAACTCGAACCACAGGATCGAAGTGCCCAGCAGGCCCCGCAACAAGAGGTAGTCGCGAACCCACGGCTCGACCGTGCCGAGATCCTCACCGACGACGACCGCCCCGGCCCGGTGGGCTTCCAGCGCGACGATGCCGATCATGGCCTCGTGGTCGTACCGCACGTAGGTGCCTTCGGTGGGTGAGCAGCCCTGCGGGATCCACCAGAGCCGGAACAACCCGATGATGTGGTCGATGCGCACCCCGCCGGCATGCCGCAACACCGCACGGATCAACGCGCGGAAAGGACGATATTCCTGCTCCTCCAACCGGTCTGGCCGCCACGGCGGTTGCGACCAGTCCTGGCCGAGCTGGTTGAACTCGTCCGGCGGCGCGCCCGCGGTCACGCCCAGCGCCATCACGTCCTGCAGTGCCCAGGCGTCGGCGCCGTTGGGGTGCACGCCGACGGCCAGGTCATGCATGATGCCCAAGGACATGCCGGCCCGGATCGCCTGGGACTGCGCCGCGGCCAGCTGCTCGTCGAGTTGCCACTGCAGCCAGCGATGGAAATCGACTGTGTCCGAATGCTTCTTGACGAAATCCGCAATCCCGGATGCGTCCGGGTGCTGCAGCGCCTCGGGCCAGGAGTGCCAGTCGGCACCGTACTTCTCGGCCAGCGCGCACCAGGTGGCGAAGTCGTCCAACGCGCGGCCCTCACGGTCGCGGAACGTAGCGTAGGACAGCTCCCGTCCCGCCGACCGCGGTTCTTGGTGCAGCAGCTTGAGCGCCGCCCGCTTCGCGGTCCAGCAACTGTCGCGGTCGATGGTGTCGAAGCGGGCGGCGCGCTGCTGCACCTCGGAGCGCAGCCGGCGGACCCGGCTGCGCTTGGTCAAGTAGGCGAATTCGGGGATTGCCTCGACGTGAAGATAAATCGGGTTGACGAAGCGGCGCGACGTCGGCAGGTACGGCGACGGCTCCATCGGTTTGGTCGGGGCCGCCGCATGCAGGGGATTGACCAACAGATAGTCGGCACCGTGGCGCGATGCCGACCACACCGCCAGGCCGGTCAGGTCGGTCAGATCGCCGACCCCCCAGGACTGCCGCGACCGCACGCTGTACAGCTGAGCGGCCAGGCCCCACGCGCGGCGGGCGCCGAGCCGCTCCGGGAGCCCCAGCCAGTCCGGCGTCACGATCAGAGCGGTGCTGGTCTCGCAGTCACCGGAGCGCAGGTGCACCCGGTGATAGCCCAGCGGCAGATCGGCGGGCAGCAGGAAGCTGGCCTCGCCCACCCAGCGACCGTCCAGGTCGAACGGCGGGGTGAAATTGTCGACCTGCTCGACACCGCCGCGCGCCGTGCCGTCTTCGAGCTCCAACCACACCTCGGCGGGATCGCCGTGGGTGACATGCGCCCAGAACCGGATCTGCTCCCCGGTACGCCCGACGATGGTCGCCGGCAGCCGGCGCGCCCAGTGTGACCGCAGCTTCGCGGTCAGCGCGACGTTGCGCTCCTGCTCGCTGTCGGCCGCGACGCCGAGGGCACCCAGCACGGCCTTCAACGTGGCCTCGGAAACCCCCACCCGCCGGCCGGTCCAGTCCTCGTATTCCGTCGCGATGCCGTACCTCCGGGCGAGTTCGATCAGCGACGGCGCGAGTTCAGTCATACCGCCATCTTGCTGTCAGGATTCGCCGGCCGGCGACTCGGACCCCGCGCAAGTTAGCGCATTCTTTGCTGGGCGGTGGCCTGCCATTCATTCGTGCCTGCCCTCGGCAAAGGCTTCCCGCGCTCGACAGGACGAAAGGACGCGCGGCCACTACGATGTTGCAGGTAGACGAAAAGGATCCGGTCCGCTCATCCGTGGGGGACGTGAAACTGCCAGCTCAGCGGCATATGCCGACGCCATCCTCGGTGGCGGCTCCGGCGCGGTGGACGCGGCCGGATTCGGGTGCATAAAGAGATGTAGAAGAGTATCGCTTCAGCGCCGCGTGGCGAGGTCCGCGCAGGTGCCTTAACGTTGTCGTGTAATTCGCGCTGGATCAGTTCGCACGGGCAATATCCAGACGCATCAGCAGACCGGATGGTGAATAAGTGGCGGAAGAGAGTCGCGGGCAGCGCGGGTCGGGGTACGGCCTCGGGCTGTCCACCCGGACCCAGGTGACCGGCTACCAGTTCCTCGCGCGCCGGACCGCGATGGCGCTGACCCGGTGGCGCGTCCGCATGGAGGTTGAGCCGGGTCGGCGGCAGAACCTGGCCGTGGTGGCATCGATCTCCGCCGCGCTGGTGATCTGCCTCGGGGCGCTGCTCTACTCCTTCATCAGCCCGGCCGGCCAGATCAACGAGTCGCCGATCATCGCCGACCGCGACTCGGGCGCGCTGTACGTCCGCGTCGGCGACAAGTTGTACCCGGCGCTGAACTTGGCGTCGGCCCGCCTGATCACCGGTCGCCCCGACAACCCACACCTGGTCAAGTCCAACCAGATCGCCAGCCTGCCGCGGGGTCCGATGGTGGGCATCCCGGGTGCACCGTCGAGCTTCCACCCGACCAGCCCGCCCGCGTCGTCCTGGTTGGTCTGCGACACCGTGGCGAACTCGACCGGCGCCGGGGCACCGTCCGGTGTGACGGTGACGGTGATCGACGGCAATCCCGATCTGAGCAACCACCGGCGAGTGTTGACCGGGTCGGACGCGGTGGTGCTGAACTACAACGGGGATGCCTGGGTGATCCGGGACGGGCGTCGCTCACGCATCGACGGATCGAACCGATCGGTGCTGCTCCCGCTGGGGCTCACCCCCGAGGAGGTCAGCATGGCCAAGCCGATGAGCCGTGCCCTCTACGACGCGTTGCCGGTGGGTCCGGAACTGACCGTGCCGCAGATCCAGAATGCCGGTGCCGGTGCGTCGTTCCCGAACGCGCCCGGCCCGATCGGCACGGTGATCGTCACGCCGCAAATCAGTGGGCCACAACAGTATTCATTGGTGTTGGCCGACGGCGTGCAGACGCTGCCACCGTTGGTGGCCCAGATCCTGCAGAACGCCGGGCCCGGCAACACCAAACCGGTGACCGTGGAACCGTCCGCGCTGGCGAAGATGCCGGTGGTCAACAAGCTGGACCTGTCGTCCTACCCGGACGCACCGTTGAACGTGATGGACATCCGCGAGAACCCGGCGACCTGCTGGTGGTGGCAGAAGACCTCCGGTGAGGACCGGGCCCGTGTCCAGGTCATCTCCGGCGCGACCATTCCGGTCCAGCAGAAGGATGCCGGCAAGGTGGTGTCGCTGGTCAAGGCCGACACCACCGGCCGCGAAGCCGACCAGGTCTTCTTCGGGCCCGACTACGCCAACTTCGTGGCCGTCACCGGAAACGACCCGGGAGCCAAGACCACCGAATCGTTGTGGTGGCTCACGGATGCGGGTGCCCGCTTCGGGGTCGACGACACTCGCGAGGTACGAGAAGCGTTGGGCCTGAAGACGAAACCGGGCCTGGCACCGTGGGTGGCGCTGCGGCTGCTACCGCAAGGGCCGACGTTGTCGCGAGCGGATGCGCTGGTGGAACACGACACGCTACCGATGGATATGTCCCCAGGAGAGTTGGCGGTACCGAAGTGAAACGTGGATTTGCGCGGCCTACACCGGAGAAGCCTCCGGTAATCAAGCCGGAGAACATCGTCCTCCCGACGCCGTTGAGCATCCCGCCACCGGAAGGCAAGCCCTGGTGGATCGTGGTGGTCGGCGTCGTGGTGGTCGGCCTGCTGATCGGTATGGTCGCCATGACCTTCGCCAGCGGTTCGCGCGTGTTCGGCGGCGCCGGCTCGATCTTCCCGATCTTCATGATCGGTGGCGTCGCGATGATGATGTTCGGCGGGCGGTTCGGCGGCCAGCAGCAGATGAGCCGGCCCAAGCTGGACTCGATGCGCGCGCAGTTCATGCTGATGCTGGACATGCTGCGGGAGACCGCCCACGAGTCGGCCGACAGCATGGACGCCAACTACCGGTGGTTCCACCCGGCGCCCACCACGCTGGCCGCCGCGGTCGGCTCGTCCCGGATGTGGGAACGCAAGCCCGACGGTAAAGACCTGAACTTCGGCGTGGTTCGCGTCGGCGTCGGGATGACGCGCCCCGAGGTGACCTGGGGTGAGCCCCAGAACATGCCGACCGACATCGAGCTGGAGCCGGTGACCGGTAAGGCGCTTCAGGAATTCGGTCGCTACCAAAGCGTCGTCTACAACCTGCCGAAGATGATCTCCGTGCTGGTCGAGCCCTGGTACTCGCTGGTCGGCGATCGCGAGCAGGTGGTGGGACTGATGCGGGCGATCATCTGCCAGCTGGCGTTCTCACACGGGCCCGACCACATGCGGATGATCGTGGTCAGTTCGGACCTGGACGAATGGGATTGGGTGAAGTGGCTGCCGCACTTCGGCGACCCGCGCCGCCAGGACGCCGCGGGCAACGCGCGGATGGTTTACAGCTCGGTGCGCGAGTTCGCCGCGGAGCAGGCCGAATTGTTCGCCGGCCGTGGCTCTTTCACGCCCCGGCACGCCAGCTCGTCGGCCCAGACCCCGACACCGCACACCGTGATCATCGCCGATGCCGTTGACCCGCAGTGGGAGTACGTGATCAGTGGTGAAGGCGTCGACGGGGTGACCTTCTTCGACCTCACCGGCTCCACGATGTGGAGCGCGGTTCCGGAGCGCACGCTGCGGTTCGACGAGAAGGGTGTGATCGAGGCGCTGCCCCGCGACCGCGACACCTGGATGGTCATCGACGAGAAGCCCTGGTTCTTCGCCCTCACCGATCACATCAGCACCGCCGAGGCCGAAGAGTTCTCGCAGAAGCTGGCGCGCTGGCGGCTCGCCGAGGCTTACGAGGAGATCGGCCAGCGGGTGGCGCACATCGGCGCCCGAGACATCTTGTCCTACTACGGAATAGAGGACCCGGGCCGCATCGACTTCGAGCAACTGTGGGGTAGCCGCAACGACTCGATGGGCAGGTCCCGGCTGCGCGCGCCGTTCGGTGTCCGCTCCGACAACGGCGAGCTGCTGTTCCTGGACATGAAGTCGCTGGACGAAGGCGGTGACGGTCCGCACGGCGTCATGTCCGGTACGACCGGTTCGGGTAAGTCGACGCTGGTGCGGACCGTGATCGAATCGCTGATGCTCAGCCACCCGCCGGAGGAGCTGCAGTTCGTGCTGGCCGACCTCAAGGGTGGGTCGGCGGTCAAGCCGTTCGCCGGCGTGCCGCACGTGTCCCGGATCATCACCGACCTGGAAGAAGACCAGGCGTTGATGGAGCGCTTCCTGGACGCGCTGTGGGGTGAGATCGCCCGCCGCAAGGCGATCTGCGACAGCGCCGGTGTGGACGACGCCAAGGAATACAACTCGGTGCGCAGCCGGATGCGGGCACGCGGCCAGGACATGGCGCCGCTGCCGATGCTGGTGGTCGTCATCGACGAGTTCTACGAGTGGTTCCGCATCATGCCGACGGCCGTCGACGTCCTCGACTCGATCGGCCGCCAGGGTCGCGCCTACTGGATCCACCTGATGATGGCGTCGCAGACCATCGAGAGCCGCGCCGAAAAGCTGATGGAGAACATGGGTTACCGGTTGGTGCTGAAGGCGCGTACCGCCGGTGCGGCCCAGGCGGCCGGTGTGCCGAACGCGGTCAACCTGCCCGCCCAGGCCGGTCTGGGCTATTTCCGCCGCAGCCTGGAAGACATCACCCGGTTCCAGGCCGAATTCCTGTGGCGGGACTACTTCCCGCGCGGCCTCACCGACGACGGAGACGAAGCGCCGGCGCTGGTGCACAGCATCGACTACGTGCGTCCGCAACTGTTCACCAACTCATTCACCCCGCTGGAAGTCAGCGTCGGGGGACCGGACGTCACCGTGCCCGCCCTCCCCGCCGACGGCGAGCCGCTTCCGATCGAGGCGGCCGAGGACGACGATTCCGAAGGGATCCGGACGCCCAAGGTCGGTACGGTCATCATCGACCAGCTGCGCAAGATCGACTTCCAGCCGTACCGGCTGTGGCAGCCGCCGTTGAGCCAGCCCGTCGCCATCGACGAACTGGTGAACCGGTTCCTCGGCCGCCCCTGGCAGCAGGATTACGGCACCGCGCGAGATCTCGTCTTCCCGATCGGGATCATCGACCGTCCCTTCAAGCACGACCAGCCGCCGTGGACCGTCGACACGTCCGGACCCGGTGCCAACGTGCTGATCCTGGGTGCCGGTGGTTCCGGCAAGACGACCGCGCTGCAGACCCTGATCTGTTCGGCGGCGCTCACCCACACCCCCGAGCAGATCCAGTTCTACTGCCTGGCCTACAGCAGCACCGCGCTGACCACGGTGGCCCGGCTGCCCCACGTCGGCGAGGTGGCCGGTCCGACCGACCCCTACGGTGTTCGTCGCACGGTGGCCGAACTTCTGGCCCTGGTGCGGGAGCGCAAGCGCAGCTTCCTCGAGTACGGGATCGCCTCGATGGAGGTGTTCCGGCGGCGCAAGTTCGGCGGCGAGCCCGGCCCGGTCCCCAACGACGGGTTCGGCGACGTCTACCTGGTGGTGGACAACTACCGGGCGCTCGCCGAGGAGAACGAGGTGCTGATCGAGCAGGTGAACGTGATCATCAACCAGGGCCCCTCGTTCGGGGTGCACGTGGTGGTCACCGCCGATCGTGAATCGGAGCTGCGGCCGCCGGTGCGCAGCGGTTTCGGCTCCCGCGTCGAACTGCGGCTGGCCGCTGTGGAAGACGCCAAGCTGGTGCGTTCGCGGTTCGCCAAGGACGTTCCGGTCAAGCCGGGGCGCGGCATGGTGGCGGTCAACTACGTCCGCCTCGACGCCGACCCACAGTCCGGTCTGCACACGCTGGTGGCGCGGCCCGCGCTGGCCAGCACGCCCGACAACCGGTTCGAGTCCGACAGCATCGTCGAGGCCGTCAGCCGGATCACCAGCGCCCAGGCTCCGCCGGTGCGCCGGCTGCCCGCGACCTTCGGGGTGGAGCAGCTTCGCGAGCTCGCCGCGCACGACACCCGCCAGGGCGTCGGTGCGGGCGGAATCGCCTGGGCCATCTCGGAATTGGACCTGTCGCCGGTCTATCTCAACTTCGCCGAAAACGCGCACCTGATGGTGACCGGCCGTCGCGAATGTGGGCGTACCACGACGCTGGCCACCATCATGTCTGAGATCGGGCGGTTGTACGCGCCGGGCGCGACCAGCGCTCCGACGCCGCCGGCGGGGCGGCCCTCTGCCCAGGTGTGGTTGGTGGACCCCCGTCGTCAGTTGCTGACCACGCTCGGCTCGGACTACGTGGAGAAATTCGCCTACAACCTCGACGGCGTGCAGGCGATGATGGGCGAACTGGCCGCGGTCCTGGCCGGCCGCGAGCCGCCGCCCGGCTTGTCCGCCGAGGAGCTGCTGTCGCGGAACTGGTGGAGCGGGCCGGAGATCTTCTTGATCGTCGACGACATCCAGCAGCTGCCGGCAGGTTTCGACTCGCCGCTGCACAAGGCCGCGCCCTGGGTGACCCGGGCTGCCGACGTCGGCCTGCACGTGATCGTCACGCGCACGTTCGGTGGTTGGTCGTCGGCCGGCAGCGACCCGATGTTGCGGGCGCTGGCGCAGGCGAACGCGCCACTGCTGGTGATGGACGCCGACCCCGACGAGGGATTCATCCGCGGCAAGATGAAGGGTGGTCCGCTGCCCCGTGGCCGAGGCCTGCTGATGGCCGAGGACACCGGCGTGTTCGTTCAGGTCGCGGCGACCGCGTTGCGCAAGTAGACGGTGCCGGCTGCGCTGGGGCTGACCGGGTTACTCCGGGTCAGCCCCAGCTCAGCGGTAATTGCTTGAGCGCGAAACTCTTTGAGGGGTAATTGATCAGGGGGGAGTAGTCCTCCGGCAGTTCAAAATCCGGAATCTGGGCGAGCCATTCCGCGACGATCACCGTCAGTTCGATGCGCGCCAGATGCGAACCCAGGCAGCGGTGCGGTCCACCGCCGAACCCCCAGTGCCGGTGCACCTTTCCGTCCATGTTGAGCTCGTTGGTGGACATGGCGTCGGCGTCATCGCGATTGACCGCGGCCATGCACAGCCGCACCGAGGTGCCCGGCGGCAGCGTCATGCCGCCAACTTCGACGTATTCGGTGGTGATCCGTGGCGCCACCGGCGCCGACGGCTCCAGCCGAACGATTTCTTCGATGAAAACCCTGATTTGCTTTGGGTTGTCGCGCAGCTCCTTGCGCAGCTGCGGTCGGCGCGCCAATTCGTACAGGGAGAATCCGATGGCGGCGGTCACCGTGTCCAGGCCGGCCAGGATCAGCAGGTGACTCATGCCCAGCAGTTCGAGGTCGGTGAAGTTGCCCTTGCCGGTGATCACCTTGGACAGCATGTCCGACCCCGGGTTTCGCCGCCGTTCCGCAATGGCATCGGCCAGATACTGCAGCAGCTGATCGGACTTCTCGATGTCGCTTTGGGTGATGAAGGGCTTCTCGCCGACGACCGCGTCCTTCCAATCGATGAGGCGGTCGCGATCCTCCACCGGTAGGCCATAGAGATCCAGGAACACCTGAAACGGGTAGAGGTTGGCGAAGTCGGTCATCACTTCGCACTTGCCGCGGCCGGCCAGCTCCGCGATCATCTCGCTGGCGTGGCGTTGCAGCACCGGACGCGATTTGTTCAACGCGTGCGGGCTGAAGTACGGCTGCAGGATTTGGCGGTACCGGGTGTGTTGCGGCGGATCAAAAGCCAACGGCAGCACCGGCAACGGGTGGCCGGGTGGCTGCAGCACCGTCGACGAGAAGACCTTCGTGTTGCGCAGTGCGGCCAGCACATCCTCGCGTCGGGTTATGTAGTAGTGCCCGTTCATGAACACAACCGGTCCCGCGTCGCGCAGCGTCTTCCACCCCAGGCCCCGGTCCTCGGTCATGGGTAGCGTGGCGAAATCCAGCCGGGGTAGATAGAACGAGCCTTGCTGGCCTTCGCTCATGCGCTTAGATCTCCGGTCATCTGTTGGACTGCGCCCATACCAACGCGCGGCGGCACAACAATATTGCATGCGCGGCAACGGAACACGGTTCGCCTGCCCACGCTGATCCCGGACTGCGGGGCGCAGCAGCGATCGGCGAACATCCTCGACACTTTACCGACCGACTAATCTGGTAACGAACGGTGAAGTGCAAGCTCGTCAGATCGCCGAGCCGTCGACGGCCACGCCGGGCCACCTAGGGAGGAAACCTCGTGAGGGTTCGTCTGGACCAGTCGAAATGTGTGGGCCACGCCCAGTGTTACGCCGTCGACCCAGATCTGTTTCCCATCGACGAGTCCGGCTATTCGATTCTCGAGGAGCATGAGGTCGCTCCCGAAGACGAGCAATTGACTCGCGACGGCGTCGCTTCCTGCCCCGAAATGGCACTGATTCTCGAAGAAGGCTGACGGCCCGGACCCGTACTCGCGAGGCAGACGAAAAGCAAACGGACGGTGAACATTCCGTTGCCTTTTGTGAACTCCGACTGGCCGGGAATGAACAGTGGCTGGCCATTGATGAACAGCTGGCTTTGGGTGTCGGTGTTTGCCTCGTAACGAACTAATCTCAGTGCCGGGCGGCAGTTCGGGCACACGCGAGCTGCCGCTCGGTCGCTGATAACGGGGGATAAGCCGAGGCCAAAGGTGCATGTCGTTCCTGACCGGATGTCCGAGAAGTGCGGTGGCATACCACCTTTGCGGACGCAACCAATCGGTCGGTATGCATCGTCCGACGCGGCTGATGGGGTTGCGGGCGGAAGCCATCGCCCAGCGACCCCCCGATTTCGACGGCCGACAGGTGGCGTCGTTTACAGAGCCGTGACCACGGCCACCACTGATTCCTATGTGACAGCCGGATCGACTGCGATCGCGGCCGACTGAGGAGGACACGGTGTTTGACTTCGCGGCGTTACCGCCCGAAATCAATTCCGGTCGCATGTATGCGGGTCCGGGGTCGGGGCCGATGATGGCCGCGGCTGCTGCCTGGGATGAGATTGCGGCGGAGTTGGGTGTGGCGGCCAGCGGCTATAACTCGGTGGTTACCGAGTTGACCAGTGGGCCGTGGGTGGGGCCGGCGTCGGTGTCGATGGTGTCGGCGGTGTCGCCGTATGTGAGCTGGCTTAATGCGTTGGCGGCGCAGGCTGAGGAGACGGCGGGGCAGGGGCGGGCGGCGGCGGCGGCGTTTGAGGCGGCGTTTGCGATGACGGTGCCGCCGCCGGTGATTGCGGCCAATCGGGTGTTGTTGGCGACGTTGGTGGCGACGAATTTCTTTGGGCAGAACACTCCGGCGATTGCGGCTACTGAGGCGCAGTACATGGAGATGTGGGCGCAAGACGCCGCTGCGATGGCTGGGTATACCGCGGCGTCGGCGGCGGCGTCGGTGTTGAGTCCGTTCGTCGCGGCGCCGAATACGACGACTCCGGAGGCGGCGTCTGATCAGGCTAATGCGGTTGCGCAGGCGGTGGCTGAGCCGGCGGGCAATACCGCGCAGACGGCGGCCAACGTGGTGACGCCGCAGTTGTCTTCGTCGGCGGTGTCGGTGGGGACGTCGCAGACGGTGACGCAGACCAGCTCGGCTGCGGTGGTGACTCCCTCGGCCACCCAGGCCGCGGTCACGCAGATTACCCCGACTAATCCCTGGTGGTGGGAGATGGGTTCGGGTGACTACACGGTGCTGCTCAAACAGAACTCGGGTCTTGGGTATTTCTCCAACGGCATCGTGGCGTTCTGGTCGCAGTTGGCTCAGCAGTTGGTCTCTGGTCCTGGTGGTAGCACGGCCGGTGCCGGGGGTGCGTGGTATCCCACGCCGCAGTTCGCCAGCTTGGGGTTGGGCAACCTGGGCAGCCTGGGTGGTGTGGGTCATGTGAGTGCGATTTCTGCCGGTGCTGGGCAGGCGGGTCGGATCGGGATGTTGTCGGTGCCTCAGCAGTGGGCGACGTTGACCTCGGCGGTCAACCCGGTCACCGCCGCGGAGATGGAGGCCGCGACTCCCGTCGGCGCTGGCGCGCCGGGGGCGCCGGCCAACGCGCTGCTGCGCGGCATGCCGGTGGGCGGGTTCGGCCGCCGCGGCGCCGCCGCCGCGGGCTATGTCAACAAATACGGATTCCGCTACAGCGTGCTCACCCGCCCACCCTCAGCCGGATAACAAGAACCCTTTGCCACCAATGAACAGTCGACACTACGGAGGCGATGCCCACGTGATCCACGTAGTCCCCGGAGCAAGCCGTGCCTGACGCCTGCCACCCACCGAACCATTCTTCGAATGCCGCCGGGCCCGACACAAGGGAAGGAAAATCATGTCGTTTGTGACCACACAGCCGGAGGCGCTGTTAGCCGCAGCCGGCAGCCTCCAAACCATCGGCTCGACGCTGAGCGCTCAGAACGCCGCGGCAGCGGCGCCAACGACCGGGGTGGTGCCGGCCGCTGCCGATGAGGTGTCGGCGCTGACGGCGGCGCATTTTGCTGTGCACGCCCAGACGTATCAGGCCGTCAGCGCTCAGGCGGCGGCGATCCACGAAATGTTTGTAAACACCCTGAGCACCAGCTCTGGGTCGTACGCGGTAACTGAGGCGGCCAACGCCGCCGCGGCGGGTTAAGGAGTCAATGGTGTTTGATTTTGGGATGTATCCGCCGGAGTTCAATTCGGCGCGGATTTATGCGGGTCCGGGGGCGGGGTCGTTGACGACGGCGGCGTCGTCGTGGAATGCGGTGGCTGCGGAGTTGCAGTCGGCTGCGTTGAACTATCAGAACGTGGTGACGCAGTTGTCCAGTGAGGAGTGGACGGGGACGGCTTCGGCGGCGATGGCGCAGGCGGCCACGCCGTATGCGGAGTGGCTGAGTACGACGGCTGCGCAGGCCGAGCAGGCGGCCGTGTTGGCGCAGGAGGCGGCCGCGGCCTATGAGGCGGCGTTGGCTGCGTCGGTGCCGCCGCCGTTGATTGCTGCCAACCGGGCGCAGAGTTTGCAGTTGCAGCAGACCAATGTGTTGGGGCAAAACACTCCGGCGATTGCCCAGTTGGAGGCCCAGTATGGCGAGTTTTGGGCTCAGGATGCGGCGGCGATGTCGAATTATGCGGTGCAGTCCACGGCGGCGACCAAGGGCCTGACGACGTTTAAGGCCGCGCCCCAGGTCGCCAGTGAGTCGGGCACGGCGACCCAAAGCGCCACGGTGGGCCAGGTGACGGCCAACAGCGCGGCGAGCAAGGTGGGCAACACGGTGAGCAACGTGACGACCCAGACGACGAACAGCACAGTCACCCCCGCGGCGTCGGCGGCGTCCACTCTGGCGAGCGGGCCGCCCACTCCTACCTACAGCGAGCTCTGGTACCTGCTGACCGGATATACGGCCGCTCCCACCAGCCTGGGCGCGTTCGTCAACGGTTACGCTCCGTTCGCGAGCCTCTTCTATAACACCGAGGGTTTGCCGTATTTCAGTACTGGTATGGCCAACACCTTTACTCAGATCGCCAAGTCGACGGGTGCTATCGGTGGGGCGGCTCCGGCGGTGGCCAAGGCGTTGCCCGGCCTGGGTGGGCTGGGCGGGATGCTGGGTGGCGGTGCCGCTGCGCATCCGGTGGCCGCGCTGGGCAGTGCGGCCTCGGTCGGGGGCAAGTTGTCGGTGCCGGTGGCCTGGTCGGGTGCGCCGGCTGCGCCGGTGCTCGGCCATGCCGTCCCGGTGAGCAGCATCAGCGCGGCCCCGGAGGCGGCCGGTGGACCCGGGAACCTGCTCGGTGGTATGCCGCTGGCCGGTGCCGGTGCCGCCGGGCACGGCGTCGCCGGTCCCAAGTACGGGTTCCGGCCCACCGTCATGGCCCGACCACCCTTTGCCGGATAGCCTCAGTCCCTAGTCGACGCTGACCCAGAAACGCGTCCTGCCTCCGAAAGGTCGGCGGCAGGACGCGTTTCGGCGCGCCGCTACTAATGGCGCCGCCCCCGATGGGCGGTGATCGCAGCGGCCGCCTGTCTCGGGCCCCACGCACGCCGTCTCGCGGCTTTGTCCGGGTGGCCTCGGTGGTCGTCCACAGCGAATCTTGTGTCGGCTTTATCTGCGGCCGGATTTTTACCTCGGACTGGGGTTTTTGCGCCGTCCGAGTTACCCGGTATCGGCCCGCCAAGTCAGTACCGTCATGCATCGCTCGTCGGTGTTTCCCCAGGTAATGGCCTGTGCCGACGAAACACTCCGATTACGGAGCCTTCGTGCGGCTAGCTCAGATACCGATCGCGGACCTGGAGGTGCCGTACCGGTGACCGCGGCGCAAGGCGGCAACGGGCCGCTGTGTCGACTTAGCCTTCCCCAAGCAAGCAAATGCTGAAGGTCATCGATGTGAGACCACTAGCGAGGGGATACATGTCGTTCGAGCCTGGTGCTTCGTAACCATGGACTTCGGGGCGTTACCGCCGGAGGTCAATTCCGGTCGCATGTATGCGGGTCCGGGGTCGGGGCCGATGATGGCCGCGGCTGCTGCCTGGGATGAGATTGCGGCGGAGTTGGGTGTGGCGGCCAGCGGCTATAACTCGGTGGTTACCGAGTTGACCAGTGGGCCGTGGGTGGGGCCGGCGTCGGTGTCGATGGTGTCGGCGGTGTCGCCGTATGTGAGCTGGCTTAGTGCGTTGGCGGCGCAGGCTGAGGAGACGGCGGGGCAGGGGCGGGCGGCGGCGGCGGCGTTTGAGGCGGCGTTTGCGATGACGGTGCCGCCGCCGGTGATTGCGGCCAATCGGGTGTTGTTGGCGACGTTGGTGGCGACGAATTTCTTTGGGCAGAACACTCCGGCGATTGCGGCTACTGAGGCGCGGTACATGGAGATGTGGGCGCAAGACGCCGCTGCGATGGCTGGGTATACCGCGGCGTCGGCGGCGGCGTCGGTGTTGAGTCCGTTCGTCGCGGCGCCGAATACGACGACTCCGGAGGCGGCGTCTGATCAGGCCAATGCGGTTGCGCAGGCGGTGGCTGAGCCGGCGGGCAATACCGCGCAGACCACGGCGAACGTGGTGACGCCGCAGTTGTCTTCGTCGGCGGTGTCGGTGGGCACCTCGCAGACGGTGACGCAGACCAGCTCGGCTGCGGTGGTGACTCCCTCGGCCACCCAGGCCGCGGTCACCCAAATTACCCCGACTAATCCCTGGTGGTGGGAGATGGGTTCGGGTGATTACACGGTGCTGCTCAAACAAAATACGGGTCTTGGGTATTTCTCCAACGGCATCGTGGCGTTCTGGTCGCAGTTGGCTCAGCAGTTGGTCTCTGGTCCTGGTGGTAGCACGGCCGGTGCCGGGGGTGCGTGGTATCCCACGCCGCAGTTCGCCAGCTTGGGGTTGGGCAACCTGGGCAGCCTGGGTGGTGTGGGTCATGTGAGTGCGATTTCTGCCGGTGCTGGGCAGGCGGGTCGGATCGGGATGTTGTCGGTGCCTCAGCAGTGGGCGACGTTGACCTCGGCGGTCAACCCGGTCACCGCCGCGGAGATGGAGGCCGCGACTCCCGTCGGCGCTGGCGCGCCGGCGGCGCCGGCCAACGCGCTGCTGCGCGGCATGCCGGTGGGCGGGTTCGGCCGCCGCGGCGCCGCCGCGGGCTACGTCAACAAATACGGATTCCGCTACAGCGTGCTCACCCGCCCACCCTCAGCCGGATAAGCGGCGGATCAGGCATGCACTACCTCACCTTTACCCGCGGCCGGATTTTATCCGCTGCCGGCATAACTGTGCCTCCCGCTACGCCGACGTCGAGCCGTCGTACCCGCAGCAAATCGGCTCACAGTTTTGGGTATTTCCGCAGTTCAGACGCGTTGCGCCGAGTGAGCTTGCGGCGGCGGGACGGGGTCGAGCATTCGACCGGGGCACCCGGCCGGAAGGCACGCCGGCGATCCATCACTGAGGTGACCGGCCAGGGACGAGCCGTCAGCGCATTAACGTCATTCACTACTCGACGCATCGATTCGAACATCACAGGTTAAGGGGCTATTCGTGGTGGATTTTGGGGCGTTTCCGCCGGAGTTCAATTCGGCGCGGATTTATGCGGGTCCGGGGGCGGGGTCGTTGACGACGGCGGCGTCGTCGTGGAATGCGGTGGCTGCGGAGTTGCAGTCGGCTGCGTTGAACTATCAGAACGTGGTGACGCAGTTGTCCAGTGAGGAGTGGACGGGGACGGCTTCGGCGGCGATGGCGCAGGCGGCCACGCCGTATGCGGAGTGGCTGAGTACGACGGCTGCGCAGGCCGAGCAGGCGGCCGTGTTGGCGCAGGAGGCGGCCGCGGCCTATGAGGCGGCGTTGGCTGCGTCGGTGCCGCCGCCGTTGATTGCTGCCAACCGGGCGCAGAGTTTGCAGTTGCAGCAGACCAATGTGTTGGGGCAAAACACTCCGGCGATTGCCCAGTTGGAGGCCCAGTATGGCGAGTTTTGGGCTCAGGATGCGGCGGCGATGTCGAATTATGCGGTGCAGTCCACGGCGGCGACCAAGGGCCTGACGACGTTTAAGGCCGCGCCCCAGGTCGCCAGTGAGTCGGGCACGGCGACCCAAAGCGCCACGGTGGGCCAGGTGACGGCCAACAGCGCGGCGAGCAAGGTGGGCAACACGGTGAGCAACGTGACGACCCAGACGACGAACAGCACAGTCACCCCCGCGGCGTCCGCGGCGTCCACTCTGGCGAGCGGGCCGCCCACTCCTACCTACAGCGAACTTTGGTACCTGCTGACCGGATCAACGGCCGCCCCCACCAGCCTGGGCGCACTTGTGAACGGCTACAGCCCGTTTGCGGGATTGTTCTATAACACCGAGGGTTTGCCGTATTTCAGTACTGGTATGGCCAACACCTTTACTCAGATCGCCAAGTCGACGGGTGCTATCGGTGGGGCGGCTCCGGCGGTGGCCAAGGCGTTGCCCGGCCTGGGTGGGCTGGGCGGGATGCTGGGTGGCGGTGCCGCTGCGCATCCGGTGGCCGCGCTGGGCAGTGCGGCCTCGGTCGGGGGCAAGTTGTCGGTGCCGGTGGCCTGGTCGGGTGCGCCGGCTGCGCCGGTGCTCGGCCATGCCGTCCCGGTGAGCAGCATCAGCGCGGCCCCGGAGGCGGCCGGTGGACCCGGGAACCTGCTCGGTGGTATGCCGCTGGCCGGTGCCGGTGCCGCCGGGCACGGCGTCGCCGGTCCCAAGTACGGGTTCCGGCCCACCGTCATGGCCCGACCACCCTTTGCCGGCTGAGCACGGCATCCCAACCGTATCGACGCCGACAATGCCGACGCAGTCAATAGTGTCCGCAGCATGATGCGACCCGAGTTTCTCGATCGCTTCCCGGGAGTCGCCCGCGGCGGCGATCGGGGCGATCAAACCGCTGACATGGGCGAAAGGAGGTTCCCGCGCTACGCCGCCGGCGAAGGTCGTCGCCGTGACCCTTTGCACGGGCTAATCGACAATCGGATTTTTATGCACAACCACGCGGCCACAGCACCCGTGGCGCCGATTACCAGCAACCTTTTACACTAATGGCTGGTAACGTTTGCCATGGCCGTCCCAGGAGGGGCAGCCGCCAAGGTCAGGCGCTGTTACCGTGTCGTTACAAAAAGTGAATTCGCAGTGCCGCTGAATGAACAATTGCAAACACCGGGCTTCCGCACCGACCTCGGGGGCCGCAGTCATCTAGTCTCGCAGAGTCGGGGATTGAACTAGGAGGGAACAACATGTCGTTCGTGACCACACAGCCGGAGGCGTTGGCCGCGGCGGCCGGGAACCTGCAGGCCATCGGGTCGACCTTGAGCGCCCAGAATGCAGCCGCTGCAGCCCCAACGACGGGGGTGGTGCCCGCCGCTGCCGACGAGGTGTCGGCTTTGACCGCGGCTCAGTTCGCCGCGCACGCGCAGATGTACCAGGCGGTGAGCGCCCAGGCTGCCGCGATCCACGAGATGTTCGTGAACACCCTGTCCACCAGCTCCGGTTCTTACGCTGCGACCGAAGCAGCTAACGCAGCCGCCGCCCTGTAGATCGAGCACGCGGTTCGGGGACTTGGGACAGGTCGTCACCGAAATGGGTTCTCACGTAACCGATCTGGAGGAGACGACGTCCGGTCTGCGGGATTCGGCTGTTGTCCCGTCCCGCAGGGCAACACGCACTCCGTCAACTCAAACGCCGCGGTTCGGGTTTGACGTCCGTCTCACCGTGACAGCGCCCGGTGGCCGCCGGCTGACGGGAAGGGGGGGTTATTTCTATTCATTCGGCTCGGCGGTTGCGTAACACGTAAACGATCCGGCCACCGTTTTCCACAACATTTTCCAGTAACCACGTAGCAAGGAGAACAGCCGACATGGCAACACGTTTTATGACCGACCCGCACGAGATGCGGGCGATGGCGGGCCGCTTCGAGGTGCACGCCCAGACCGTTGAGGACGAGGCTCGCAAGATGTGGGCGTCGTCGATGAACATCGCCGGCTCGGGCTGGAGCGGTCAGGCCCAGGCCACCTCGTACGACACCATGGGTCAGGTCAACCAGGCCTTCCGCAACATCGTCAACATGCTCCACGGAGTGCGCGACGGACTGATTCGCGACGCGAACAACTACGAGCAGCAAGAGCAGGCCTCGCAGCAAATCCTCAGCAGCTAGCGCTTAGAACCGCAGCTGCGTAACATCTCAAGACATTAGGAGAACACCGTTATGAGCATTAACTACCAGTTCGGCGACGTAGACGCCCACGGTGCCTTGATCCGCGCCCAGGCCGCGTCCTTGGAGGCTGAGCACCAGTCCATCGTTCGCGATGTGCTTGCTGCCGGCGACTTCTGGGGCGGTGCGGGTTCGGTGGCATGCCAGGAGTTCATCACCCAGTTGGGTCGCAACTTCCAGGTCATCTACGAGCAGGCCAACTCTCACGGGCAGAAGGTTCAGTCCGCGGGCAGCAACATGGCCAGCACCGACAGCGCCGTTGGGTCCTCCTGGGCCTGACCCGCAATTTTAGGCGCGGCAGCACACCACCCGTCGGTGTGCTGCCGCGTCCTGCGGTTACCGTCCAATTCGGCTTGAGGTAATTAGGGACAATCGGGGAATTGATGGACCAACAAAGCACCCGCACCGACATCACTGTCAACGTCGACGGTTTCTGGATGCTGCAGGCGCTGCTGGACATCCGGCACGTCGCGCCGGAGTTGCGGTGCCGGCCATATGTGTCTACCGACTCGAGCGACTGGCTCAACGACCATCCCGGGATGGCGGTGATGCGCGAGCAGGGCATAGTCGAGAACGACCAGGTAAACGAGCACGTGGCCGCGCGGATGAAAGTGCTCGCGGCGCCCGACCTCGAAGTGGTCGCCCTGTTGTCCCGAGGCAAGCTGGCCTACGGCGTCCTCGACGACGAGAACCAGCCCCCGGGTTCGCGCGACATCCCCGACAACGAGTTCCGGGTGGTCCTTGCCCGCCGCGGACAGCACTGGGTGTCGGCGGTCCGGGTCGGCGGAGAGATCACCGTCGATGACGTCGCCGTCGCGGACAGCGCCTCGATCGCGTCCCTGGTGATCGACGCCCTGGAATCCATTCACCACGCCGAACCGGCGGCGATCAACGCCGTGAACGTCCCGCTCGAGGAAATGCTGGAAGCGACGAAGTCGTGGCAGGAGTCGGGGTTCAACGTGTTCTCCGGGGGAGACCTGCGCCGGATGGGGATCAGCGCCGCCACCGTGGCCGCGCTGGGCCAGGCGCTGTCCGACCCGGCCGCCGAGGTGGCGGTGTACGCCCGCCAGTACCGGGACGACGCCAAGGGTCCGAGCGCCTCGGTGCTGTCACTCAAAGACGGCTCCGGCGGCCGCATCGCGCTGTACCAGCAGGCCCGCACCGCCGGTTCGGGCGAGGCATGGCTGGCGATCTGTCCGGCGACCCCGCAGCTCGTGCAGGTGGGCGTGAAGACTGTGCTGGACACACTTCCCTACGGCGAGTGGAAAACTCACAGCAGGGTTTGACATTCGCGCGAAACACAGAGTTCACCAATCTGAGTGCACTCAACATGCGGTTGAGCTGCGAACACGGCATACTTCTCTCAAGACATCAGCAAATGTCTAACCGGTGTCAACGACAACTCTTGATCGCAAGGCGAGGCAGATGGAATTCCAATTGGTCGGAATGCACTTTGCGGGGGGCCGCAGCACCTCGACGAGTGCACCGGCGCACGCCCGGGCTCACACAATCACCACAAGGAGTGCAAGGCGATGACTGCGGTAGTTGAAGTACCACAGCCTGACGTAGAGGGAATCTCGCAGCCTCAGGCAGTCGTCGTCGGCGTGATGGCCGGCGCGGGTGTTCAGATCGGTGTCCTACTGGACGCCAACGCTCCCGTCTCGGTGATGACCGACCCGTTGCTGAAGGTGGTCAACAGCCGGCTGCGGGAACTCGGTGAAACTCCGTTGGAGGCGTCTGGACGGGGCCGGTGGGCGCTATGCCTGGTGGACGGCTCGCCACTGCGGGCCACCCAATCGCTGAGCGAGCAGGATGTCTACGACGGAGACCGGTTGTGGATCCGGTTCATCCCGGACACCGAGCACCGCTCGCAGGTCATCGAGCACATCTCCACCGCGGTCGCCGCAGACCTCAGCAAGCGCTTCGCCGCCATCGACCCGGTCGTCGCGGTGCAGGTCGGTGCGTCGATGGTGGCCGTCGGAGTGACGACCGCGGCCGGCCTGCTCGGCTGGTGGCGTTGGCACCACAACTCGTGGCTTCCGACCGTGTACGCGGGCGTGATCGGCGCGGTGGTGCTGGGTGTTTCGCTATTGCTGTTGATGCGGGCTAACACGCAGCAGGAGCGGCGCGTCGCCGACACCATGCTGTTGAGCAGCCTGGCGCCGTTATCGATCGCGGCGGCCTCGGCGCCGCCCGGGGGTGTCGGATCCCCGCAGGCGGTATTGGGTTTCGGGGTCCTCACCATTGCCGCGGTCCTCGCCCTGCGCTTTACCGGACGCCGCCTGGCGATCTACACGGCAATCGTGACGGTCGGCCTGATCGCAGCGGTGGCCGCGCTGGCGCGCATGGTCGCCATGACGAGCGCCGTGACGCTGTTCACCTGCGTCGTGCTGGTATGCGTCATGGTCTACCAAAGCGCACCGGCGATCTCGCGGCGGCTGGCCGGCATCCGGCTGCCGGTCTTCCCGTCGGCGACCAGCCGGTGGGTGTTCGAGGCCCGGCCCGACCTGCCCACCACGGTGGTGCGCTCCGACGGTGGTCCTCCGGTGCTGGAGGGGCCCGCTTCGGTCCGCGACGTGCTGACCCAGGCCGATCGCGCCCGCTCCTTCCTGTCGGGTTTGCTGATCGGGCTCGGCGTGCTGATGATCGTCTCCCTGACCGCGCTGTCGGACCCGCGCACCGGACAGCGCTGGCTGCCGGTCTTGCTGGCCGGCTTCTGCGCGGGCTTCCTGATGCTGCGCGGCCGGTCCTACGTCGACCGCTGGCAGGCGATCACCTTGGCCGGAACGGCCGTCCTGATCGTCGGTGCGGTCGTGTTGCGCTACGCGCTGGTGCTGCAGTCGCCGCTCGCGATCTCGATCAGCGCCGCGATTTTGGTGCTGCTGCCGGCCGCGGGACTGACATCGGCGGCTGTGGTGCCGAACACCGTCTACAGCCCGCTATTCCGCAAATTCGTGGAATGGATTGAATACCTCTGCCTGATGCCAATTTTCCCGCTGGCATTGTGGTTGATGAATGTCTATGCAGCAATCCGCTATCGCTAACGGCAAGAGGTGGCGTGGTCGCGCGTCCGCCGCGACCATCGCCGCCGCACTGCTCGCGTCAGGCGCGCTGGCAGGCCTGCCGCCCGCCTACGCGATTTCGCCCCCCACCATCGACGCGGGCGCGGTACCGCCGGACGGCCCGCCCGGGCCGGGGGCGCCGATGAAGCAGAACTCGTACTGCACCGAGGTCGGTGTGCTGCCCGGAACCGACTTCCGGATGCAGCCCAAGTACATGGACATGCTCAACCTGCAGGAGGCATGGCAGTTCGGTCGCGGGGCCGGCGTGAAGGTGGCCGTCATCGACACCGGCGTGACCCCGCACCCCAGGTTCCCGCATCTGATTGCCGGCGGTGACTACATCATGGCCGGGGACGGGCTGTCCGACTGCGACGCGCACGGCACCATCGTGGCGTCGATGATCGGCGCGGCGTCGGCCAACGGCGCCGGGGTGCCGCCGGCGGCACCGCGCAAGCCGGTCACCATCCCCACCACCGAGCCACCGCCGAAAGCACCACCGCCACAGACGGTGACCCTGTCACCGCTGCCTCAGACGGTGACGATGGTCCCGCCGAAACCGCCGGAGGATCAGCAACCGCCTCCCGGCCCGTTCGGGGCACCCCCGCCGCCGCCGGGAGCTCCGGCACCGGCGGCCCCGCCGCCCGCCGGCCCGCCACCGGGACCGCCGCTGGGCGGCCCGCCGCCCAATGGGCAGGCGCCGGCGGCCGGCCACGGCGGCGGCACGGTGACCATCCCCGGCTACGCCGGCGGCGGACACGTGGCCAAGGTCGACAACCTGCGCGGGCCGCGTCCGCTCGACCCGCCACCGCCGCCACCACCGCCGCCCGCGCCGCCGAAGGCCGGCCCGGACGCGTTCAGCGGGGTGGCCCCCGATGTCGACATCATCGCGATCCGGCAGTCCAGCCAGGCCTTCGGGCTCAAGGACGCCTACACCGGTGACGAGGATCCGCAGACGTCGGCGAAGATCGACAACGTCCAGACGATGGCGCGGGCCATCGTGCACGCCGCCAATATGGGGGCCCAGGTCATCAACATCTCCGACGTGACCTGCATGAGCGCGCGCAACATCATCGACCAGCGCGCGTTGGGCGCGGCGGTGCGTTACGCGGCGGTCGACAAGAACGCCGTCATCGTGGCCGCCGCCGGAGACACCAGCAAAAAGGACTGCAAACAGAATCCGCCCCATGATCCATTGCAGCCCAACGATCCTCGGAACTGGAACGCGGTCACCACGGTCGTGACGCCGTCCTGGTTCAGCGACTACGTCCTGACGGTCGGCGCGGTGGACACCGAAGGCCGGCCGCTGAGCCAGGGCAACCAGGGTCAGGCATCGACGAGTGTGGCCGGGCCGTGGGTCGGGATCGCCGCGCCCGGGACGGACGTCGTCGGGCTGTCGCCGCGAGACGACGGCCTGATCAACGCGATCGACGGACCGGACAACACGCTGCTGGTTCCGTCCGGCACCAGCTTCTCGGCGGCGATCGTGTCCGGGGTGGCGGCCCTCGTGCGGGCCAAGTTCCCCCAGCTGTCCGCCTACCAGGTCATCAACCGGTTGACCCGCACCGCCCACGCGCCGGCGCGCGGCGTGGATAACCAGGTCGGTCACGGCGTCGTCGACCCGGTGGCGGCTCTGACCTGGGATGTGCCCGACGGTCCGATCAAACCGCCGCAGCAACTGTCGGCACCGCTGAACATTCCGAAACCCGCCCCGCATCGGGATATGGTGCCCATATGGGTCGCCGGCGGAGGCCTGCTGGCGGCGCTACTCATCGGCGGCGGCATATTCGGTACGGCGATGCTGATGAAGCGGTCGCGGAAACAGCAATAGGGGCGGAGCAGCTTTCATGAAGCGTCAGCGCAGGTTTGGGTTGTCATTGTCGTGGCGGCGGCTGACCACCGTGTTTTTGGTCGACGTCCTCATCATGGTGGTGGCCAGCCACTGCCCCGAGTCCTGGCAGGGCACGTATCGCATCGCGTTCTGGGTCGGTGTCGCCCTGTGCCTGTTGGTGACGCTGCTGTCGCTGGTCAGCTACCACGGGCTCACCGTGGCATCGGGTCTGGCCACGTGGCTCTGGGATTGGTCTGCCGACCCGGGCTCGGCGCTGTCCGCCGGTTGCACACCGGCCCTCGATTACCAGCGCAAGTACGGGCGCGACAAGGTCGGCGTGCGGCAGTACCAAGGCCAGCTGGTCACGGTGATCGCCATCAGCGGCGGAGACGGCGACTCGGCCTCGCGCCTTCGTCACCGCAACGCGCCGGCCACCTTGCTGGTGTCGGCCGTCGCCTCGGGCCTACGCCAGTTCGACGTCCACCTCGATGACGTCGACATCGTGTCGGTGAAGGTCCGCCGCGGCGGCCCTGACGCCAAAGCCGCCGAGCTGTCCAAGCTGGACAATTGGGGCCCCGAAGAGTGGGAGGTGGCCAATGACGAGCCCACCTCGTACATTCGCCGCACCTGGCTGGTGTTGCGGATGAACCCGCAGCGCAACGTCGCCGCCGTGGCGGCCCGCGATTCACTGGCGTCGACCCTGGTCGCAGCAACCGAACGGCTCGCCCAGGATCTCGACGGGCTGACCTGTGCGGCCCGGCCGTTGACCGCGGAGGAGCTGGCCGAGGTCGACCGCGCGGTGCTGGCCGATCTGGAACCGACCTGGAGCCGGCCCGGCTGGCGGCGCCTCAAGCACTTCAACGGGTTCGTCACCAGCCTGTGGCTGTCGCCGTCCGACATCACCACCGACAAGCTGGAAGAACTGTGGCAGGACGAGACCGTCGCCACGGTGCTGACCATCCGGCTCACCTCGCGCGGTGGCCGGCCGCAGGTGTCGGCCTGGGTGCGGTACCACACCGATAAGCGGTTGCGTCGCGACGTCTCGTCGGGCCTCAACCGTCTCACCGGACGCCAGCTGGCCGCCGTACGAGCCAGCCTGCCCGCTCCGACGGCGCGCCCCCTGCTGGTGGTGCCGAGCCGTCCACTGCGCGCCGACGATGACGACCTCGCGCTATCCGTCGACCAGCCGCGGGAGAGCTCGGCGGGCGTGCCTGTAGCGCAATGACGAGGCCGCAATCAACCGCTGAGGGCGCCCGCAACGCGATGGTCGCGGGCCTGCTGGCCTCCGGCGTCTCGGTCAACGGGCTGCAGCCCAGCCACAACCCGCAGGTTGCGGCGCAGATGTTCAACACCGCGACCAACCTGGATCCGGGGATGTGTGACGCCTGGCTGGCGCGGATCCTGGCGGGGGAGCAGAGCATCGATGTGCTGTCGGGTGCATGGTCTTCGATCCGGACTTTCGGTTGGGAGACCCGCCGCCTCGGGGTGACCGAGTTGCAGTTCCGTCCCGAGGTCTCCGACGGATTGTTCCTGCGGCTGGCGGTCACCAGCGTCGAGACGTTGGCATGCGCGTACGCCGCGGTTCTCGCCGAAGCGAAACGCTACGAGGAAGCCGCGAAACTGATCGACGGTGTCGAACCCCGCCATCCGGTCGACGAGGAACTCGTCAGCTACGTGCGGGGCGTGCTGTACTTCCGCACATCGCGGTGGCCGGATGTGCTGAACCAGTTCGGCGAGGGCAAGACGTGGCGACAGCCCGAGCTGAAGGCCGCGGGCGCCGCGATGGCCACCACGGCGCTGGCTTCGCTGGGGGTGTTCGAGGAGGCCCTGCGCCGGGGCCAGGAAGCCATCGAGGGCGACCGGGTGCCGGGCGCCGCCAACGTCGCCTTGTATACCCAGGGCATGTGCTTGCGGCATCTGGGCCGCGAGGACGAGGCCGTCGAGCTGCTGCGGCGGGTGTACTCGCGTGATCCGAAGTTCACGCCGGCCCGTGAAGCGCTGGACAACCCCAACTTCCGCCTGGTGCTGACCGACCCGGAAACGATCGAAGCCCGGACCGACCCGTGGGACCCGGACAGCGCGCCGACCCGGGCCGAGACCGAGGCGGCTCGCCACGCCGAAGAGGCGGCGAAATACCTGGCCGAGGGCGACGCCGAGCTGAACGCCATGCTGGGGATGGAACGCGCCAAGCGGGAGATCAAGCTCATCAAGTCGACCACCAAGGTGAACCTGGCGCGCGCCAAGATGGGCCTTCCGGTGCCGGTCACGTCGCGCCACACATTGTTGCTCGGTCCGCCCGGCACCGGAAAGACCTCGGTGGCAAGGGCTTTCAGCAAGCAGCTGTGCGGGTTGACCGTGCTGCGCAAGCCCGTGGTGGTGGAAACCAGCCGCACGAAGCTGCTGGGCCGCTACATGGCCGACGCGGAGAAGAACACCGAGGAGCTCCTGGAGGGCGCCCTGGGTGGTGCGGTCTTCTTCGACGAGATGCACACGCTGCACGAGAAGGGTTACCAGCAGGGGGACCCCTACGGCAACGCGATCATCAACACGTTGTTGTTGTACATGGAGAATCACCGCGACGAGCTGGTGGTCTTCGGCGCCGGCTACGCCAAGGCCATGGACAAGATGCTCGAAGTGAATCAAGGTCTGCGGCGGCGTTTTTCGACCGTAATAGAGTTCTTCAGCTACACCCCCGACGAGCTGGTCGCGCTGACCCGGTTGATGGGCCAGGAGAACGAAGACGTCATCACCGATGAGTCGGCGCAGTCGCTGTTGCCGTCGTACACGAAGTTCTACCTTGACGAAAGTTATTCGGAGGACGGCGATCTCATCCGCGGCATCGATACGCTCGGCAATGCCGGTTTCGTGCGCAATGTGGTGGAGAAGGCCCGCGATCACCGCAGTTTCCGATTGGACGACGAGGATCTGGATGCGGTACTGGCCAGCGATGTGACCGAGTTCAGCGAGCGTCAGCTGCTGCGTTTCAAGGAGCTGACCAAGGAAGATCTCGCCGAAGGCCTCAGCGCGGCGGTCGCCGAGAACAAGTCGGATTAACGCGCCGTCATCACGTCGGCGAATCCACGAACGGGCCCCCGCGGGTACATTCGAGGCGACGGCGGGGTGAATGCCTTGTAAGTCAGCTTGACTCAATCCGGGCCGAGTGCCACCATGTCCAGTGCAAGCACCTCGCTAGGTGAGGCGTCTGCACGGACACAGGCCACTGACCTCGAACGTCGAAAGACGCCCAGGGTCAGGACAGCTCCTCCCGGATTAAGGGTTGAGCCCAAGTGGCTTCCGGCTTTGGTTGGCCGGATACGCCGTGTGGTGCCGAAGCTCTGACGAGAGGGGTGCCGCAGCCGGCCGTTTCGCCTGGTTGTTTCTCCCCGCGTGCCCTGTGTGGCATCCCCGCGTGCCCTGGCCTTGAGGAGGTGAGAGCGAATTAGTCCCGGTGACAGTACGTATGCCAGATCGTTGACAACTTCGCTTCGATCCGACCTCGGCATCGCATTTTCCTGAATTGGCTTGTAATTAGCCAACTTTCATAACACGTGCGCTCGATGACGTGTGGCGTTCAAGCGCGCCTGGGCATGGCCGGAAACCCTTGGCGCGATTACCCGGTGGGGAGTTTGTGATGAAGTATGTTGTTGCACAGCCAGAATCGTTGGCTGCAGCCGCCGGCGATGCCCCTATCGCATCATTGCCCGGCCGAGGGGCGTCAGACCGCCCACGTCGCGCAACTCGTGCGCACCATCCTCAAATCGCCCGACGATCTCGCATCACGGTCGTCAACTGGCTTGTCGATAACCGGGTAGCGCTCGGACCTCGGGAGTCGCGAACAACCGAGCAGGAAGGGTACCGTCTCAGTAGCTTAATAGAAATGATTATCATTAAGGAGATCGATGGGGACGCATCGTCAGACTGTGTCGCTACCTCACATAGCGGCACCGGTTCGATTGCGGTCTCCGCGGTCACGAACGCAGCCGCGACTCGTTGAGGGTGAGGGGGATACCCATGTTCGACTTTGCGGTGCTGCCGCCGGAAATCAATTCGGCCAGGATGTATGCGGGTCCGGGGTCGGGTCCGTTGCTGGCTGCGGCCGGGGCGTGGAACGCGGTGGCGGCCGAGATGCGTTGTGCTGCGGCCTCGTATGGGTCGGTGGTGACCGAACTGGCCGGTGGGGGGTGGTTGGGGCCTTCGTCGAGGTCGATGGTAGCTGCGGTGGCGCCGTATCTGGCGTGGCTGGATGGCACGGCCACGCAGGCCGAGCAGACCAGTGGTCAGGCGTTCGCCGCCGCGTCGGCGTTTGAGGCGGCGTTTGCGGCCATGGTGCCGCCGCCGGTGATTGCGGCTAATCGTGCGCAGTTGGCGTTGTTGGTGGCGACGAATGTGTTTGGGCAGAACACTCCGGCGATCGCGGCGACGGAGGCGCAGTACGCCGAGATGTGGGCTCAGGATGCGGCGGCGATGAATGGTTATGCCGTTGGTTCGAGCACGGCGGCGCAGTTGACGCCGTTTGCCTCGCCGCAGTCGACGACCACGGCTGATGGGGTGGTGCAGCAGACGAACGCGGTCACCGCGGCGTCGAACACCGCGGCGGGCAATGTGCAGTCGTTGTTGTCGGGGGGCTCGGGATCGATGAGTGATGTGACGAGTAATGCCACTACGTCGGGGTCGCTGTATGAGTATTTGACGCAGTTTTTCGACGGGAACAACAACACCGCGCTGGGCAACTTTTTGAACAGCAACTTTTTCAGCAACTCGATCCTCAACGGTTCGATCGCGGGTGGTCCGTTTAATCCGCAAACGATTATCGGGACGATGCAAGGGGTGTTGGCGGCCCAGCATGCCACGACGTTGGGCGGGTTGGGCGACTTCGCGGCCGACGCCGATGGGCTGGCGGGTGCCGAGGCGGCGAGCGCGGGTCTGGCCTCGCGCACAGCGCTGGGTTCGGGTGTGGGTGGTGTGTCTGCGGGGGTGGGTAATGCGCAGTTGGTGGGGTCGGTGTCGGTGCCGCAGGGTTGGGCGGCGGCGGCCAACATCGCCCCGGGTCACACGGCGGTGCAGGCTACCGGGGTGACCGGGCTGACCGATCCCGCGGCGGCTCCGGGTGCGGGGGGGCCCGGTGGGGTGGCCGGGCCGGTGGGTGGCAGCGGTCGGCGGTTGCGCCGGGCCATTCCGAAGTATGGGTTTCGGCCCGTGGTCATGCCCCGTCCGCCGGCTGCGGGCTAACAACGCTGGGAGTAGATGTCATGTCGATAGTTGAGGTGGGGTTGGCGCCGGAGATCACCTCGGCCAGGATGTATGCCGGTCCTGGGTCGGGGTCGTTGCTGGCGGCGGGCGCGGCGTGGAACGCGGTGTCGGCGGAGTTACGCTCGGCGGCCACTCACTACGGTGCGGTGGTGAGCGCGCTGAGCAGTCAGGGCTGGTCGGGGCCCTCGGCGCAGAAGATGCTGGCCGCGGTGCAACCGTATCTGCAGTGGCTCGAGGCCACCGGCGCCCAGGCTGAGTTGGCGGGGGTGCAGGCCAACGCGGCCGCGGCGGCGTTTGAGGCGGCGTTTGCGGCCACGGTGCCCCCGGCGGTGGTGGCGGCCAACCGCGCCCAGCTGGCACAGTTGGTGGCCGGCAACCTGTTGGGGCAAAACAGTGCGGCGATCGCGGCCACCGAGGCCCAATACGGGGAGATGTGGGCGCAAAACGCCAACGCGATGACCGGCTATAGCGCCTCCTCGCAGGCGGCGACCCAACAACTGGGCCCGTTTGCCCAACCCGTGCCCGATACCACCAGCGATGGGACCGCCCAGCAAGCCACCGCGGTGGCCCAGTCCTTCAATACTGCCGGGACCAATGCGCTCAGTGCGGACCCCAGCAGCATCTTTGCCCCCGGCTCGGGTGATTCGACCACCGGGCTGGCCGGGCTGTTGAACACGTTGAGCAATTCCCACGAGAACCTGCTGGGCGCCTTCCTGAACAACAACAGCGTCTCGGGGCTGTCCAACGGATTTACCACCAACGGCATCTTGAACCCGACCACGTTCGTCGATTCCCAAATCGCGATGAACTCCATCAACTCGCTCAATGCCGTGGACTCCTCGACCTCCGGGCTGGGGGTGTTGGCCGCTGGGCTGGGCGGCACGGCGAACCTGGCCTCGGTGAGCACCCCGGCGGTGGGCGCGGTGGCCGGGGTGGGACAGGCCAGCCTGGTCGGGGCGCTGTCGGTGCCGCCGGCCTGGGGGGCCACCGGAGCCGCGATCACCCCGCTGGCCACCACCACCCAGGTCGGCCTAAGCGCCTACCACGGTTTCGGCTCGGCCACCCCGATGGTGATGGACCAAGCCGGCACCGCCGGCATGCCCGGTATGCCCCTGGCCGGCATCCCCGCCGGCCACGAAGAGGAGTTCTCCGAACCCATGTACGGCTTTCGGCTACGCATCATGGGCCGCCCCCCCGCAGCCGGATAACACACCACACCGCGGCTGGCTCCTTTCCTTCCCGCCGCCCGAGCCGGCGTTCGCACGGCTGGCCGGGCGGCTTAGCCGTCGGTGTGCATCGGCGGGGCGCCACTGCCGTTGCGCACGGCTCAACAATGCGGCGAAATCCCTTGTGAACCACCGATATCGGCCCACAGGAAACTGTCAGCAGCTGAGCAGTGCCACAGCAGACTGACTGCGTCTACCCGAATAGGTGAAAACGTTGGGAGAACGACGTGACGATCAACTACCAGTTCGGCGATGTGGACGCCCAATGCAAGGCGCGGTAGGCGATGGCGTCGTCGAGTCCTTAAAGCCATTCCGGACAATCGCAGGCATGAACTTGGTGGAAGGGTAGCAGAAATTCGCAGTCAAACCTCTGAAGTGTATATTTCCGAACCTTGTTAAACCGCGGCAATGACGCCGATATCTGAGTGTGCTAATCAGCCATTCTACTAAGCAATATTCTGAGGGTGATTGATGCGTGGCGTGTCCTTGAGGCCGTTGCCAGCCGAATAGGTGCCTAAGCCCTCACTGAATCCGAAAGTGTTGGGCACCAACCGCAGTGGCAATTGCTGCGCGGCTCGGCTAGTCGTTCGAACGCCCTTCAGGCGCCGATTAAAGCTAGGGCGGTATGGCTTTGTTGTCTTCATCACATGGAATCCGCACATGTATTCGGTGGCAGATCTGATGAATTTCCTTAGAGCTGTGACTTTGTCGACGCCGGGGTGGCGAAGCCGTGCCTACCATGGCCGCCAACAGAGGAACCGGAGGTATTAGATGTTGGATTTCGGGGCTTATCCGCCGGAATACAACTCGGGACGGATGTACTTGGGAGCGGGGTCGGGGCCGCTGCTGGCGGCCGCGGCGGCGTGGGACGAATTGGCCGCGGAGCTGCAAAGCACCGGGGCGTCATACAGCTCGACGATCGAAACCCTGACGACGGGTCCATGGACGGGTCCCTCGTCCATCGCGATGGCGGCCGCGGCGGCACCATACGTGGCGTGGATCCACGCCACCGGCGCGCAGGCCGAGCAGGCGGGCGCCCAGGCGAAACTCGCGGCCGGCGCCTACGAGGCCGCGTTCGCGGCGACGGTTCCGCCGCCGGTGGTTGCCGCCAACCGATCGCTGCTCGCGACTCTGGTCGCCACCAACATCCTCGGCCAGAACACCCCGGCGATCGCCGCCACCGAAGCCCAATACATGGAGATGTGGGCGCAAGATGCCGCCGCGATGTACGCGTACGCGGCGTCCTCGGCAACTGCCTCTCAGCTGGCCCCGTTCGCCGAGCCACCGCAGACCACCAACGAGTCGGCCGCACCCACCCAAGCGGCCGCGGTCGCCCAGAGCGCGGGACAGTCCAGCGCGAATACCGCCGGCCAGCTGTCGCAACTGGGCACCACGATGCAGCCGGTGGCACAAGCCGTCGGCAATGCCGGCGCGGCGGGGACCACGCCGACGGAGCTGACTACACCGAGTTTCATCACCAATTGGAACGAATTCTGGTCGCTGGCGACCGGCGTGTACTCGCCGCAGTCGTGGAGTTCCATCCCCGGTGGACCGTTCCTGTCGTTCGGCCAGGCGTACGCCTGGGGACAGAACGGCCAGGGCGCGGCCGCGTATCTGGCTGGGCCGAAAGCCATTTCCGGGGCGTTGGCGCCGCTGGCCAGTGGCGCCAACGCCGTCAAGCCGACGCTCAGCTCCGCCGTGGGGACGGGGCGGGTGTCGGGATCGATGGGGAAAGCAGCTCTGGTGGGCGGCATGTCGGTGCCGCAGGGCTGGACGGAAACCGCCCCGGCGATCCGAACACTCGCCCAGGGGCTGCCGACCAATCTGGCAGCAGCGCCCGCCGCGATGGCCGGTGAGGAGGGCGCGTTCAGCCAGATGGCGCTGTCCAGCCTGGCCGGACGCGCCGTCGCGGCCGCCGGAACCAGGCCGATCGGCAGCGCCGCCTCGATGGCGGGCTCACTGGGCGGCGTTGCCGCCGAAGCGGATCCGGCCACGGCCACCATCATCGTGATCCCCTGCATCGAGGAGTGACCGCGATGACGAAATCGCATGGCAGCCGGGCGCTGTCGACCCGGATAGCCAGGTAGGGGATAGCAGAGATGTTTTACGTAGCCTTTCCGCCGGAATTCAACTCGGGCCGGATGTACAGCGGTCCGGGAGCGGGGTCCTTGGTGGCGGCGGCGACGGCCTGGCAGAACCTGGCCACCGAATTGCATTCCACCGCAACGTCATATTCGGCGGTGCTCTCCAGCCTGACGGCCGGGCCTTGGGTAGGCCCAGCCTCGCTGGCCATGGCGAGCGCGGCTGCACCGTACGTGGCCTGGATGGAGCAAACCGCGGCGCAGGCCGCACAATCGGCGACCCAGGCCGCCGAGGCGGTCGCCGCCTACGAGACGGCATTCGCCGCGCACGTGCCGCCTGCCGTGATCGCGGAAAACCGTACCGTGCTCGCGCAATTGGTGTCGACCAACCTGTTCGGGCAGAACACCGCGGCGATCGCCGCGAATGAGGCACAGTACAGCGAGTTTTGGGCGCAGGATGCCACGGCGATGGACACCTACTTCACCTCGTCGGCCAACGCAGCCAACAAATTGACGGAATTCAGCCCGGCGCCCAACACCACCAATGAGGCCGCCGCGCCGATGCAGGCGGCCGCGGTGAGTTCGGCGGCCAGCACGCCGGTAGCCAATGTCGCCTACACCGCGGCGTCGTCGGCGACCACCACCCTGCCCTACAGCGGCGCCTTCTCCGTCCCGGCGAACTTGGCCTATCTCTACCAAACGTTCATGACGAATCTGTTCAACACCGTGCCGGGCGGGGCCGGCTTCTACACCGGCATGTATAACGCCGTGAAGGTGCCGCTGGGGCTGACCACCCAGTTCAACGACGTCGGGTTGCTGGTCAACTTTCCCCTGTCCCAGTGGCTCAAGTTCGCCCCGCCGGTTGGATACGGGGCGCTGCCGAAAGACGCGCTGGGCGCCGGCCTGGGGGCGCTGGGCTTCGGCCGGGGCACGCTATACAGCTCGATCACGCCGTTCGCCGGCATGGGCAATGCGGGCACCCTGGTCGGCAAGCTGTCGATCCCGCCGAGCTGGGCGACGTCCACCCCGGCCATCCGTACCATCGCCGCCGCGCTGTCGGCCGTTGGAACCGAGGCCGTGCCGGCCGCCGCACTGGCCCAGGGGGGTCTGTTCAGCTCGATGGGACTGGCCGGGATGCTGGGCAGCGCCGTGGGCTCCGGTGGCCCGACGGTGGCGCGTGCGGGTGTGCGTAACCGGATGACTCCCATCAAGGACCTCAAAGACATCAAGGACCTCAAAGACAAGCAGTCGCCGGAACAGCTGAAACGTGTTGTCGCACAGATCTCGGAGAAGCCAGAGACGGTGCAGCACCACAACGTCGACCAGGAAAACCTCGACGCGCTCCTCGAGCAGCTGGCCAAGAAGCCGGGCATCCACGCGGTGCATCTCAAGAAGGGCGCCAAGCCGAAAGTCATTCCCGCCGACGCCCAATCAGGTTGAGGCACAAAGGCCGATGAACGTTGTAGGCATCACGCCGGAAGGGCGATAGAGATGAAACCGCTACTGGCGCTGCTTGGGGTTTCGGCGATGATTGCTCTTGCCGCACCGGCATACGCCGAACCACCGGCGGCCCCGGAGGGGGACGACGCGGGCTTCGTCGCCGCGCTGGAGCAAGCCGGCTTCAGCTTCAACAGCCCGGGATCGGCCATCGCCGCGGGCAGGGCGGTGTGCTCCTGCCTCAACAACGGCGAGTCCGGCCTGGAGGTGGTGCACGACGTCAAAACCCATAACCCCGGGATGGACATGGAGATGGCATCGAACTTCGCCGTGCTTTCCGCGCAGTACTACTGCCCCCAGCACCTCGCCAAAGCCTGAGCCGAGGCGGGGCGACCCTCAGCCCGCCGAACCCGAATGCCCTGCCGCTCAAAATATCTGCGCAATACCGCTTGGCGCTGCGAACACTGCCAGGACATGGGACGATCACCAGTCATGAGACTGCTCCTGGCGCTGAGCATTGGCGTTTCGGTCGCAATCGGAATGGCCCCGCTCGCGCAGGGCGACCCGGTGACACCCGGTGGCGACGAGGCCGGTTTCCTTGCGTCGCTGCGGAGTGCGGGCATCACCTACTCGACCCCCGAGTCAGCCATCACGTTCGCCAAATCGGTGTGCGTGTCCATGGGCGACGGCGAGGCCGGCCCGCAAATGATTGATGAGCTGAAGAGCCAAAACCCCGGGCTCACCAACGATCACGCCGCATCGTTCTTGGCGATCGCGGCGAAATATTTTTGCCCGCAGCGACTTAACCGAGGGTAGCCCCGCCTCTCCCATATGGCATCCGCGCAACCGAGCGGCAGCGCGCGGGTTTCGCCGATGTGGCCATCCGGCGCCTGATTAGGCTTCGGTCCATCTGCCGTTCACCTACACATGTTTAGCTGCGCCCGCCGGCCACCACGCCGGGGCCGCAACCGTAATCGCCCGGTACGGCCGGGGGATACTCGACAACGAGTCCACGGGGAAGGAGCGAGTCGTTGGAGACGCTGAGCGCTCTCGATTTCTTGCTCCGCCTGGGCGTCGGCGTGGGCTGCGGGGCCCTCATCGGCCTGGAACGGCAATGGCGGGCGCGCCGGGCCGGCCTACGCACCAACGCACTGGTGGCCGCCGGTGCGACGCTGTTCGTCCTGTACGCGGCTGCCACCTCCGACACCAGCCCGACCCGGGTCGCCTCTTATGTCGTGTCCGGCATCGGGTTCCTGGGTGGTGGTGTGATCCTGCGGGAGGGCGTCAACGTCCGGGGTCTCAACACCGCCGCCACCCTGTGGTGCTCGGCGGCGATTGGCGTACTGGCCGCTTCCGGCCATCTGGTGTTCGCATTGATCGGCACGGGCACCGTCATCGGCATCCACCTGCTGGGGCGTCCACTCGGCCGGCTGATCGACCGCGACAACAGCGCCGATGAAGACGAGAGCCTGGTGCCGTATCTGGTGCAGGTGCTCTGCCGTCCGAAGCACGAGAAATACGCGCGAGCCCAAATCGTCCAGCACGCCGGCAGCAACGACATCACACTTCGCGGAATCCACACCGGCAACGCGGCGGACGACGAGGTCAGCCTGACCGCCCATCTGCTCATGAACGGTGACGCCCCGGCCCGGCTGGAACGACTGGTGGCCGAGCTCTCGCTGCTGCCGGGCGTCCGCGCCGTGCAGTGGTATGCCGGAGACGAAGCGCAGTCCGACGATCGCCGCTAGGACGGGCCGCTAACTCCGCAGCCGGTGCGCGGACAGATGTGTTTTGCCAACACGACCGAACTTTGAACGTTTCACAGCTTTCCAGCGGCGATGCCCAAGCAGCGGGACACAAAGTCCTGCCGTTGTGGGGCTTTGGAAAGGCCCTACAAGTCGACGGTCCCGGTTGACCATTGCGCTCTTCGTTGTGGCGAGCGCGTTCATTGCCCTCATCGTGGGATCTTCATTGCGTCCTCAGCTCGCCGCGGCTGCATTGCCGGAGCCGACGGCACCGGTGCAGCGCGCGTCGTAGTCTTACCTGTGTGAGTGCCCTCTCCGGCTTGCTGTCCGCGCTGCCTCCGCAGATGCGCGACCCGGTGCTGTTCGCCATCCCGTTCTTCCTGCTGCTGTTGACCCTCGAATGGACCGCAGCCCGCAAGCTGGAGCACCTGACGGCCGAGGCGGCCGGCACCGGGCGACCGGCGTCGGGTGCCCACCTAACCCGCGATTCCGTCGCGAGCATCTCGATGGGGCTGGTGTCGGTAGCCACCACGGCCGGCTGGAAAACCCTGGCGCTGCTGGGCTATGCCGCGATCTATGCCTACCTGGCACCGTGGCACCTGTCGGCGACCCGTTGGTACACCTGGGTCATCGCGATTCTCGGAGTGGACCTCCTCTATTACGCCTATCACCGGATCGCGCACCGGGTGCGATTGATCTGGGCGACGCATCAGGCCCATCACTCCAGCGAGTACTACAACTTCGCCACCGCGCTGCGCCAGAAATGGAACAACAGCGGCGAGATCTTGATGTGGATCCCCTTGCCGCTGTTGGGAATTCCGCCGTGGATGGTGTTCTTCAGTTTCTCCCTGAACTTGATCTACCAGTTTTGGATACACACCGAGCGGATCGACAAGCTCCCGCGGCCGTTCGAGTTCCTCTTGAACACACCGTCGCATCACCGCGTGCACCACGGGATGGACCAGGTGTACCTCGACAAAAACTATGGCGGCATATTCATCATCTGGGACCGGCTCTTCGGGACCTTTCAGCCCGAACTGTTCCGGCCGCACTACGGCCTCACCAAACGCGTGGACACGTTCAACATCTGGACGTTGCAGACCCACGAGTACGTGGCGATCGCCCGCGACTGGCGGTCGGCGAAGCGCCTGCGTGACCGGTTGGGTTACGTGTTCGGTCCGCCGGGCTGGGTGCCGCGCGCGGCCGATCGAACTGAGGCCGCCACCCGGGTCGTGACCTCGCTGTAACATTTGCGCAGGCCGGCGCGAAAACCTGAGCGTGGAGGGCGGGTACGCCGTAACCTCGGCCTCCCGTCGGTAATCGGCCCGATGGATCGGAGTTCATGGTGCATCGCGTGGCAATGCGCACGATCGCCGCGTCGGCTTTGGTCGTGGCGCTCACCCCGTCTGCGCCGGCGGCGTCGGCAAAAGCCGACGTCCTCGTGTATCCCGGCATGGAAATACGCCAGGACAACCGCGTTTGCACGCTGGGATATGTCGATCCCGGGCTGAAAATCGCCTTCACCGCGGGGCACTGCCGGGGCGGGGGTAGCGGTGTGGTGACGGACCGGGGCGGGTCCGTCATCGGCCGGATGGCGGCCTTCCGGGACAACACCCCTAGCGGAACGACGGTATCCACCAGCCAGGTGATCAACGACTACGAAGCGATCGTGCTGGACAACAGCGTCACGGCGAACAACGTCCTGCCGGGTGGACGGCCGCTTGTGTCCGATCCCGGCCTCACTCTTGCGGCCGGGCAGCCGGTCTGCCATTACGGCGTGATCACCGGGGAGACCTGCGGGACGGTGGAGAGCGTGAACAACGGCTGGTTCACCATGTCGCACGGTGTGCAAAGCCATAACGGCGATTCGGGCGGACCGGTGTACCTGGCGCCCAGCGGCGGCCCCGGCCAGATCGTCGGGATCTTCAACAGCGTGTGGGGAGACTTCCCGGCGGCGGTGTCGTGGGGGGCTACTTCGGAGGAGGTCCGCGAGGACCTCGGAGTGCGCGACAACGCGCAGTAGGGGCGGTCAGCCCACCGGGGTCAGCGCGAACACCGGAATAGAGGATGCGGCGGCACGGAATTGTTCGTCGGTGCTGTCTGGGGTCAACCCGGCGACGTAGTCCTTGACCTGCCAATACCACCTGGCCAGATAGCGCCGCAGCAGCTCGGGTTTGGCCGCGTCGTCGACCTCGCCGGGCCGCACGCGTCGCCGGTGCCAGCGCGGCCCCACCTCGACGACGGGCGCTGCCCGGACGTTGCGCGCCCACTGTGTGTTGCCGCGCGGTGAGACCAGGTAGTCCACGCCGTCGACGGTCAGCAGGTTGATCACCACCGCGCGCCGCTTCCCGGTCTTGCGGCCACGGACGTGCAGCGCCCGGGTTCCGGCGATGCTGATGCCCGCCTCGGCGAGCCAGCGGATAACCGCGTTGGCGGCGCGGGCGGCGCGGTTCGGTTTTTCGTAGCGGGTGGACATGATGCGGCCTCTCAGCGAATCCTGGTTCAACTCTCGAGAGCGGTGCTCTCTCATTTGCACACGCTGCCACAACCCGGCACGGAAAACAAGAGCGGTGTTCTCGGTTGTGTCAGACTGGCGGCGTGGGCAAACGTCAGGAATCGCGTGAGCAGATCGAGGCGCGCATCATCGAACTCGGTCACCGCCAGCTGGCGGAGCGCGGTGCGGCCGGATTGTCGGTGCGTGCGATAGCGCGCGACCTGGGCATGGTGTCCTCGGCGGTATACCGCTACGTGTCCAGCCGTGACGAACTGCTGACCTTGCTGCTGGTCGATGCCTATTCCGACCTGGCCGACGCCGTGGACCGCGCCCGCGAAACGGTCGGAGACCTGTGGAGCGACGATGTCGTCACCATCGCGCGGGCGACGCGGAGATGGGCCGTCGCCCACCCCGCCTGCTGGGCCCTGCTGTACGGCAGTCCCGTTCCGGGTTACCACGCGCCCCCCGAGCGCACCGTTGCGGTGGGCACCCGGGTAGTTGCGGCGCTGTTCGACGCGGTCGCGGCCGGAATCGCGACCGGAGACATCCGGCTGACGAATGACCTTGCGCCGCAACCAATGTCGTCCGACTTTGAACGGATTCGTCACGAATTCGGGTTTCCTGGTGATGACCGGGTGCTCGCCAAGTGTTTTTTACTGTGGGCAGGGGTGCTGGGGGCCATCAGCCTGGAAGTGTTCGGACAGTACGGCGCCGATACCCTGACCGACCCGGAGGCCGTCTTCGACGCCCAGGTGCGACTGCTGGTGGATGTGCTGAGCCGGCACTGACGTGCGCGGCGCCGCAGCGGAATTAGAACGTGTTCACCCGCCGGTTTCGTCCCCTGACGGGCTCGGCGCGGCAAAGTCGATCGGGCCCTTTCTGGGGGCCGGGCGGCTGGACTATCCTGCGAGACGATGACGCTTCCCGTTGGATCGCCGACGCAGGTTGCATGGGTTACCACCGACCTGAACGCCACCGAAACGGCCCTCACCGGCCTGTTAGGTGTGCGCAAGTGGGTACGCATACCCGAAGTGCACTTTGCTCCGGACGCGTGCAGTTACCGCGGCAACCCCGCCGATTTCGTTGCCAGCATCTCGCTGAGCTACCTCGGGGACATGCAACTGGAGCTGATCCAACCGGTTCGTGGCGAGAACATCTATAGTGACTTCTTGTCCGATTGCGGGCCAGGTCTGCACCACATCTGCATGGAGGTGGAAAGCCCCGAACACCTCGAGGCGGCGGTGGCCGACGCCGCGGACCGGGGCGTCGCGGTGGTGCAGCGCGGGGTGATGCCGGGCGGCATCCAATTCGTCTACCTGTCGGCGCGGCAGGCAGGCGTGCCGTTTGTGGAGCTTGCATACATTGCGCCCGAAATGAGGGCGTTCTACGACTACATCAAACAAGAGCAGCGGTGAGGAGGAGTGTCGCCTATGAGCACGGACATACCGGCAACGGTCAGTGCAAATGACGTGACCACATGGTCCGACGACGTCGACGTTTTGGTGATCGGGTTCGGCATCGCCGGCGGCTGCGCCGCGGTGAGCGCGGCGGCTGCCGGTGTGCGGGTGTTGGTGCTGGAACGCGCGGCCGCGGCGGGTGGCACGACTTCGCTTGCCGGAGGCCATTTTTACCTCGGCGGCGGGACCGCGGTGCAGCAGGCGACCGGTCAAGACGATTCCGCCGAGGAGATGTACAAGTATCTGGTCGCGGTGTCGCGTGAACCCGAACTCGACAAGATCCGCGCCTACTGCGATGGCAGCGTCGAACATTTCAACTGGCTGGAAGACCTGGGTTTTCAGTTCGAGCGCAGCTACTACCCGGGCAAGGTGGTCGTCCCGCCGGGCACCGAGGGGCTCAGCTACACGGGCAACGAAAAGGTGTGGCCATTCTGCGAGCGGGCCAAGCCGGCGCCGCGCGGGCACTCGGTGCCGGTCCCCGGCGAATTGGGCGGCGCCAGCATGGTTGTCGATCTGCTGCTCAAGCGTGCCGACGCCCTGGGCGTGCAGATCCGTTACGAGACCGGGGCGACCAATCTGATTACCGACGACGACGGCGCCGTGGTCGGCGTCGCGTGGAAGCACTTCGGCGAAGCCGGCGCCATCAGGGCCAGGTCCGTCATCATCGCGGCGGGCGGATTCGCGATGAACGCGGAGATGGTCGCCGAGCACACCCCCGCATTGGCGCAGGAGCGACGCACCAAGCATCACGGCGTGGTGGCCCCCTACATCCTGGGCAATCCCAACGACGACGGCCTGGGCATCCGGATGGGCGTCTCGGCGGGCGGCGCGACCAAGAACATGGACGAACTGTTCATCACCGCGGCGGCCTATCCGCCCGAGGTCTTGCTCACCGGGGTGATCGTGAACAAGGAGGGCAAGCGGTTCGTCGCCGAGGACTCCTATCACTCGCGCACTTCGGCATTCGTGTTGGAGCAGCCGGACCAGACGGCATACCTGATCGTCGACGAAGCACACACCGAGATGCCGGCCATGCCGCTGATCCGCTTCCTCGACGGGTACGAGACGATCGCGGAAATGGAAGCCGCGCTTGGCATTCCGGCGGGCAACCTCGCGGCCACGCTGGACCGTTACAACAAGCACGCCGCCGCTGGCGATGATCCCGATTTCCATAAGCAGCCCGAATTCCTTGCGCCACAAGACAACGGGCCCTGGGCAGTGTTCGATCTGTCGCTGGGACGGGCCATGTATTCGGGGTTCACCATCGGTGGCCTGGCGGTGACGGTCGACGGCGAGGTGCAGCGGGCCGACGGCACCGTGGTGCCCGGCTTGTACGCCGCGGGCGCGTGCGCGTCCAACCTCGCCCAGGACGGCAAGGGCTACGCGAGCGGAACGCAGCTGGGGGAAGGGTCGTTCTTCGGCCGCCGCGCCGGAGCGCACGCGGCCCTGCGGGCCGGGGCAGCGTAGGCGCGCTACCACACAGCGCCGGAGCGCACGCGGCCCTGCGGGCCGGGGCAGCGTAGGCGCGCTACCACACAGCGCCGGAGCGCACGCGGCCCAGCGGGCCGGGGCAGCGTAGGCGCTAGACCCGAGCGGGTTCCTTCTCGACCGGGCCCAATTGCCACGGGCCGCCGCCGAGCAGGTGCAGCTGCTGCTCGTGGTGCTGTTCGACGGTGGGCCGGTGGCTCACGCTGACCATCACGCACTCCGGTAGCTCGGCCCGAACCAACTGATAAAGCGCGAATTCCAGACCTTCGTCCAGCGCGGAGGTGGCCTCGTCGAGGAAGACCGCCTTCGGCTTGGTGAGCAGAATGCGCGCGAAGGCGACCCGTTGCTGCTCGCCCGGGGACAACACCTTGGCCCAATCGTGGTCTTCGTCCAGCCGGTTGATCAGCGGTGCCAGCGCCACCTTGGTGAGCACGTCGCGCAGCTCCTCGTCCGAGACATTGTCCGGCGAGTTGGGATAGCACACCACGGTGCGCAAGCTGCCCAGCGGCACATACGGCAGCTGCGACAAGAACATCGTCGCGTTGTCGCCATCGGGGCGGCATAGGGTCCCCGACGCATACGGCCACAGTTCGGCCAGACTGCGCAGCAGCGTCGTCTTGCCGGCCCCGGAACGGCCGGTGATCACCAGGGTGTCGCCGTGGTCGAGCTGGACGTCGAGCGAGTCGACCAGCTGGTCGCCCTCCGGCGTGCGCACCTCGATGCCGCGGAGTTCCACCGCCGATTCTTCGCTCGGTTTGACGAGAATGCTTGGCAGCGCACGGCCCTTGCTGTTGGCGTCTACCAGCCCGTGCAATCGAATGATCGCCGCCCGAAAGGAGGCGAACGCGTCATAGTTGTTGCGGAAGAACGACAGTGACTCCTCGATCTGCCCGAAGGCCACCGCGGTCTGGGTGACATCGCCGAAGTGAATCCGGCCGGCGAACAACCGCGGCGCCTGAATGACCCAGGGCAGCGGAACGATTGCCTGGCTCATCGACCAGTTCCATCCGTTGAAGATGATGGTTCGGCGAACGAACTTGCGGTAGTTGTCGATGATCGGCGTGAAGCGGCGCCACAGCTGTCGGCGCTCGACCCGTTCGCCGCGGTAGAAGCCGACCGCCTCGGCCGCGTCGCGTAAGCGGACCAGCGCGTAGCGGAAGGCCGCATTGAGCTTCTCGTTGTTGAAGCTCAGCCAGATCAGCGGTCGCCCCAGCCAGACGGCGACCACCGTGGCCACCAGCACGTAGATCAACACCACCCAGAACATGGCACGCGGCAGGTTGACGCCGGCAACGGTCAGGTCGCCGGACAGATTCCACAGGATCGCGGCGAACGAGATCACCGAAGCCATCGCGTTGACGGCCCCGAAGAGCAGCGTGTTGGTCGTACCGTTGGTCGGGGCGTTCGGAGTGCCGCCGGCGTTGGCGGTGAAGATGTCGATGTCCTGCTGGATGCGCTGGTCGGGGTTGTCGATGGTGTTGTCGATGAAAAGGTCCCGGTAGTACGCCCTGCCGCCGAGCCAGTCGTCGGTGAGGTTGCCGGTCAGCCAGACCCGCCAGGCGATGATGAAGCGCTGGGTCAGGTAGATGTCCGCCATGACCCGGATGACAAACAGCGTCGCGAGCAGGATGAAGATCGCGATCGACATCCAAAAGCCATGAACGCCAGACTGTTTGACGCTCTCATCGCCCGCCGCCATGCCTTGCACCGCTATCTGCACCGCCGTGCTCAAGTCGTTCGACTGGTAGCTGAGTAATACGTTGAGACGCACGGATAGAACAACCGAGAACAGCAGTACACCGAGCATCAGCCACACCTTGATGCTCGCCGAGCCGATGAAGTACCCGCGAGTGATCCGCCAGAACTGCTGACCCCAGGGGGTGAGGTAGCGCAGGGCGACCAGCGCAACCGCAAGGCAGACGGCGCCGATCAGCCACGCTATGGCGAGCCAGCGCACCGAATCCATGAGTGCCGCCGACCAGTCGATCGACGGCGTGAACGGCTTCGAGCCCACTGTCGTGCCTCCTTAACGTGGCGGTGGTCGGACTCCTCAACTTCAAATCCTTCGGCGAAGGTACCCGAAGGATCTGGTTAGGCTGCGGTCATGACTACCGACGCCGTCCCCGCACAAACATTGCACGCCGGCCGGCTCGTCGCGCGGCGCCTGCGGGCCAGCGGTGTCGACACCGTCTTCACGCTTTCCGGCGGCCACCTGTTCTCCATCTACGACGGGTGCCGCGACGAGGGTATCCGGCTGATCGACACCCGCCATGAGCAGACCGCGACCTTCGCGGCCGAGGGCTGGTCGAAAGTCACCCGGTCGCCCGGCGTGGCCGCGCTGACCGCGGGGCCGGGCATCACCAATGGGATGAGCGCGATGGCGGCGGCACAGCAGAACCAGTCGCCGCTGGTGGTATTGGGCGGCCGGGCGCCGGCGCAGCGCTGGGGCATGGGCTCGCTGCAGGAGATCGACCACGTGCCGTTCGTGGCGCCGCTGGCCCGCTTCGCCGCCACCGCACAGTCGGCGGACGACGCCGGCCGGCTCGTCGACGACGCACTGCGGGCGGCGGTCGGTGCGCCGTCGGGGGTGGGTTTCGTCGACTTCCCGATGGACCACGCGTTCTCGATGTCCGACGATGACGGCCGGCCCGGCGCCCTCGTCGACCTGCCACCCGGGCCGGCACCCGACGGCGACTCCCTGAGCCGGGCCGCCGCGCTGCTCTCCGCGGCGAAGCGGCCGGTGATCATGGCGGGCACCAACGTCTGGTGGGGCCACGGTGAAGGGGCCCTGCTGCGCCTTGCCGAAGAACTGCAGATCCCGGTGCTGATGAACGGCATGGCCCGCGGCGCCGTTCCCGCCGACCATCCGCTGGCGTTCTCCCGGGCACGCGGAAAAGCGTTGGGGGAGGCCGACGTCGCCCTGATCGTCGGGGTGCCGATGGATTTCCGGCTCGGTTTCGGCGCCGTGTTCGGGGCGCAAACTCAGCTCATCGTGGCGGACCGGGTCGAACCCGAACGCCGCCATCCGCGCCCGGTGCAGGCCGAGCTCTACGGCGACCTCTTGACGATTCTGGCGGCCCTGGCGCCCGCCACCGGAACCGACCATCGGAACTGGATCGACGAACTGCGCAGCGCCGAGACCGCCGCGCGGGCCAAGGAGAAGGCCGAGCTGGCCGACGACCGCAGCCCGTTGCACCCCATGCGGGTCTACGCGGAACTCACACCCATGCTGGATCGCGACGCGATCGTCGTCATCGACGCCGGTGATTTCGGGTCGTACGCCGGACGGGTGATCGACAGCTACCAGCCGGGGTGCTGGCTGGACAGCGGTCCCTTCGGATGTCTGGGGTCGGGCCCGGGCTACGCGCTGGCCGCCAAGCTGGCCTGCCCGGACCGCCAGGTGGTGCTGCTGCAGGGCGACGGCGCGTTCGGCTTCAGCGGCATGGAATGGGACACCCTGGTCCGGCACAACGTGCCGGTGGTGTCCGTGATCGGCAACAACGGCATCTGGGGGCTCGAACACCACCCGATGAAAGCGCTCTACGGCTATTCGGTGGTGGCCGAGCTGCGCCCGGGGACGCGCTACGACGAGGTGGTGCGCGCCCTGGGCGGCCATGGCGAACTGGTCGCCGCACCGGGCGAACTGCGGCCCGCGCTGGAACGCGCCTTCACCAGCGGGCTGCCCGCCGTCGTCAATGTGCTCACCGACCCCGACATCGCCTATCCACGCCGTTCCAACCTCGCTTGATGAATCTGCGCGGTAAGTCACCGCGTACCGTTGACCTGTGCCTAAGACGACCCGCGCTCAACCTGGCCGGCTGAGCAGCCGCTTTTGGAAGCTGCTCGGCGCCAGCACGGAAAAGGACCGCAGCCGCTCGCTCACCCAGGTCACCGACTCGTCGGAGTACGACGACGAGGCCGCCGGGCTGACCGACGAACAGCTACGCAAGGCCGCCGGGCTGCTCAACCTGGAGGACCTCGCGGATTCCGAGGACATCCCGCAGTTCCTCGCCATCGCCCGGGAGGCCAGCGAGCGGGCCAGTGGCATGCGGCCGTTCGACGTTCAGCTGCTGGGCGCGCTGCGCATGCTCGCCGGCGACGTCATCGAGATGGCCACCGGTGAGGGCAAGACCCTCGCGGGCGCGATCGCGGCGGCCGGCTACGCGCTGGCGGGGCGGCACGTGCACGTGGTCACCATCAACGACTATTTGGCCCGTCGTGACGCCGAATGGATGGGTCCCGTCATCGAGGCCATGGGCCTGACCGTCGGCTGGATCACCGCCGAGTCGACCAGCGACGAACGCCGGGCCGCATACGGCTGTGACGTCACCTACGCCTCGGTGAACGAGATCGGCTTCGACGTGCTGCGCGATCAGTTGGTGACCGACGTCGCCGACCTGGTGTCGCCCAACCCCGACGTGGCTTTGATCGACGAGGCCGACTCGGTGCTGGTCGACGAGGCGCTGGTGCCGCTGGTGCTGGCCGGCACCACCCACCGGGAGACGCCGCGGCTGGAGATCATCAAGCTGGCCGGTCAGCTGGAGGCCGGCACCGACTACGACACCGACGCCGACAGCCGCAACGTGCACCTGACCGAGGTCGGTGCCCGCAAGGTGGAAAAGGCGCTCGGCGGCATCGACCTGTACTCCGAGGAACACGTCGGCACCACCCTGACCGAGATCAACGTCGCGCTGCACGCCCACGTGCTCTTGCAGCGCGACGTGCACTACATCGTCCGCGACGACGCGGTGCACCTGATCAACGCCGCGCGCGGGCGGATCGCGCAGCTGCAGCGCTGGCCCGACGGCCTGCAGGCCGCGGTTGAGGCCAAAGAGGGCATCGAGACCACCGAAACCGGCGAGGTGCTGGACACCATCACGGTGCAGGCGCTGATCAACCGCTACGCGACGGTGTGCGGCATGACGGGGACCGCGCTGGCCGCCGGTGAGCAGCTGCGCCAGTTCTACAAACTCGGTGTGTCCCCAATTCCACCGAACGAGCCCAACATTCGCGAAGACGAGTCCGACCGGGTCTACATCACTGCAGCGGCCAAGAACGACGCGATCGTCGCGCACATCGCCGAGGTGAACGAGACCGGGCAGCCGGTGCTGGTGGGCACCCGGGACGTGGCCGAATCCGAGGACCTGCACGAGCGGCTGCTGCGCCGCGGGGTGCCCGCGGTGGTGTTGAACGCCAAAAACGACGCCGAGGAAGCCCAGGTGATCGCCGAGGCGGGCAAGTTCGGCGTCGTCACCGTCTCCACCCAGATGGCCGGGCGCGGCACCGACATCCGCCTCGGCGGCTCCGACGAGGCGGACCATGACCGGGTCGCCGAGCTGGGCGGGCTGCACGTCGTCGGCACCGGACGGCATCACACCCAACGGCTGGACAACCAGCTGCGCGGGCGTGCCGGGCGGCAGGGCGATCCGGGGTCTTCGGTGTTCTTCTCCAGTTGGGAGGACGACGTCGTCGCGGCCAACCTCGACCACAACAAGCTGCCGATGGAGACCGACGAGGACGGCAAGATCCTCAGCCCCAAGGCGGCCGGCCTGCTCGACCACGCCCAGCGGGTGGCCGAGGGTCGCATGCTGGACGTGCACGCCAACACCTGGCGCTACAACCAGTTGATCGCCCAGCAGCGCGCCATCATCGTCGATCGACGTAACACGTTGCTGCGCAACCCAACCGCGCGAGAGGAGCTCGCCGAGCTGGCTCCGAAGCGCTACCAGGAGCTGGCCGAAACCGAGGGAATCTCCGAAGAGCGCCTGGAGACAATCTGCCGGCAGATCATGCTGTATCACCTCGACCGCGGCTGGGCCGATCACCTGGCGTATCTGGCCGACATCCGCGAAAGCATCCACCTGCGCGCGCTGGGCCGGCAAAACCCGCTGGACGAGTTCCACCGGTTGGCCGTGGACGCCTTCGCGTCGCTGGCCGCGGACGCGATCGAGGCGGCACAGCAGACGTTCGAAACCGCGAACGTTCTGGACGAGGAGCCCGGACTGGACCTGTCCAAGCTGGCGCGGCCGACGTCGACGTGGACCTACATGGTCAACGACAACCCGCTGTCCGACGACACATTGTCCACCCTGAGCCTGCCCGGGGTCTTCCGCTAACCCCGAGGGGTTCCGGCGCCCGAGCGTGCGGGCAGCCGTGCACTCGCCGGTGGGCTAATGTCACGGCTCATGGAGCCGGTGCTTCCGCCCAACCGGGTGCTGACGGTGCCCAACGCGCTCAGCGTTGTGCGCCTGGCGCTGATTCCGGTCTTCGGCTACGCCCTGCTGGTCGCGCACGCCAACGGGTGGGCGGTCGCGATTCTGATGTTCAGCGGGGCCTCGGACTGGGCCGACGGCAAGATCGCCCGGCTGCTGGATCAGTCGTCGCGGCTCGGCGTCCTGCTCGACCCGGCGGTCGACCGGCTCTACATGGTGGCCGTGCCCATCGTGCTGGCGTTCAGCGGGATCGTGCCCTGGTGGTTTGTCATCGTCCTGCTCGCGCGGGACGGCCTGCTGGCCGCGACGCTGCCGCTGCTGTGGAGCCGCGGGCTGTCGGCGCTGCCGGTGACCTACATCGGCAAGGCCGCGACCTTCGCCCTGATGTCCGGCTTTCCGCTGGTGCTGCTGGGCAGCTGGGACGCGCTGTGGAGCCGGGTGATCGGCGCCTGCGGATGGGCCTTCCTCATTTGGGGCATGTATGCCTACCTGTGGGCCTTCGTGCAGTATGCGGTGCAGATGGTTCTCGTGCTGCGACGCATGCCCAAGGTCGACCGCGCTTCTCGTCCGTCGGCCGCGGCGAAGGTAGCCGACCATGGCTGATGTGGACCGCCTGCTCGGCGGCTACGACCCCAACGCCGGACACGGCGCGCATGTGGCGTCGCGGCCCAAGCAGATTCCGGTGCCGTCGCTGTTGCGTGCACTGCTGTCCGAGCATCTCGATCCCGGCTACGCGGCGGCGGCGGCCAGACGCGGGGCTGCCGACGTGCCGTCTCGCGGACGCCGGCGCCTGTTCGGCTGGCTCTGGCAGGCGTTGGCCGCGCTGCTGATCGCGACGGTGTTCGCCGCCGCGGTGGCACAGGCCCGCTCGGTGGCGCCCGGGGTGCGGTCCGAGCAACAGCTGCTATTGGACAATGTGCGGTCGACGGAAGGCTCCGCGGCCAAGCTGAACAAGCGCCGCAGCGAGCTGGCGACGCGCGTCGACGACGTGCAACGCCATGCCCTGGCCGAAGACGCCGAGGGACAGCGGCTGCTGAAACGCCTTGACGCGCTCAGCCTGGCGGCCGCCAGCACGGCGATCATCGGGCCCGGCCTGAAGGTGACCGTGACCGATCCCGGTGCCAGCCCGAACCTGTCCGACGTGTCCAAGCAGCGGGTCAGCGGCAGCAGGCAGATCATCCTGGACCGCGATCTGCAATTGCTGGTCAATTCGTTGTGGGCGAGTGGTGCCGAAGCCATTTCGGTCGGCGGCGTGCGGATCGGCCCGAACGTGACGATTCGGCAGGCCGGCGGCGCGATCCTGGTCGACAACAGCCCGACCAGCAGCCCGTACACCGTGCTGGCGATCGGCGCGCCGCGCGCGATGCGCGATGTCTTCGACACCAGCCCCGGCATGCAGCGGCTGAGGCTGCTGCAGGTCTCGTACGGTGTGGTGGTTACCGTGGACGTCGCCGACGGCTTGACGCTCCCTGCCGGTTCGACCCGAGATGTCAAGTTCGCCAAGCAGATTGGGCCACAGTGAGAAGAGTTCTCAACAGGCGCGTCCCCCGGTGCGAGATGCGGATGGGAAACCACGCATGATCGGCATCGCGGCACTGGCCCTTGGCATCGTGCTCGGCCTGGTTTTTCACCCCGCGGTGCCCGAAGTCGTCCAGCCCTATCTGCCGATCGCGGTGGTCGCGGCGCTGGACGCGGTGTTCGGCGGGCTGCGTGCCTATCTGGAGCGGATTTTCGACCCGAAGGTCTTCGTGATTTCGTTCGTGTTCAACGTCTTCGTGGCCGCCCTGATCGTCTATGTCGGTGACCAGTTGGGGGTGGGCACGCAGTTGTCCACCGCCATCATCGTCGTGCTGGGTATCCGCATCTTCGGCAATGCCGCCGCGCTGCGCCGCAGGCTGTTCGGGGCGTGAGGCACTTGAGGTGACCATGAGCCGGGACCCCGAAGACCGCGTCGCAGGCGGCCAAAGTGGTGACGGGCCAACAGGGCCCGCTCGCCCCGGGGCCGATGCGCCGCCGGAACAGGGCGCGCCGCGCGGGCGCCACGAACTGGGCGCGAAAAGCCCCCGTCCGGAAATCGGTCCGGTGCACCGGACCGGGCTTTCCGGCATGCTGCGCGGCGGCCGGTCCCGGATGGCGTTCGGCACGCTGGCCGCCATGCTCTGCCTGCTGCTGGGCGTTGCGATCGTCACCCAGGTCCGCCAGACCGAGTCCGGTGACGCGCTGGAGACGGCCCGGCCGGCAGACCTGTTGGTGCTGCTGGACTCGTTACGGCAGCGTGAAGGCACGCTCAACACCGAGGTGAACGAGCTGCAGAACACGCTCAATTCGTTGCAGGCGTCCGGAAACAACGACCAGGCCGCCATCCAATCCGCGCAGTCCCGGCTGGCGGCGCTGTCCATTCTGGTCGGGGCGGTCGGCGCCACCGGCCCTGGCGTCACCGTCACGATCGAGGACCCCGGGCCCGGGGTTTCGCCCGAGGCGATGCTCGACGTGATCAACGAGTTGCGCGCCGCCGGCGCCGAGGCGATCGAAGTGAACGATGCGCACCAATCGGTGCGCGTGGGTGTCGACACCTGGGTGGCGGGTATGCCCGGGTCGCTGATCATCGACTCCAAAACCCTGTCGCCGCCGTATTCGATTCTGGCGATTGGCGATCCGCCCACCCTCGCCGCGGCGATGAACATCCCCGGTGGCGCCCAGGACACCGTCAAGCGCGTCGGTGCCCGAATGTCCGTCCAGCAGGCCGACCGAGTGGACGTGACCACCTTGCGGCAACCAAAACCGCACCAATACGCTCAGCCCGTCAAGTGAGCACCACCCGAACAGAACAGGATCACTCGTGAGCGATATCCCGCCCGATCTGCGCTATACCGCCGAACACGAATGGGTTCGTCGAAGTGGGGATGACACCGTGCGAGTTGGCATCACCGATTTTGCGCAGTCGGCGTTGGGCGATGTCGTTTTCGTTCAACTGCCCGACGTGGGCACCGAGCTGACCGCGGGCGAATCCTTCGGCGAGGTCGAATCGACGAAATCGGTGTCGGACTTGTATGCCCCGGTGTCCGGCACAGTGTCGGCGGTCAACACCGATCTGGACGGCAGCCCGCAACTGGTGAACTCCGACCCGTACGGGGATGGTTGGTTGCTGGCTGTCCAGGTATCCGACGTCGCCGAATTGGAGTCGGCCATTTCGGCGCTGCTCGACGCTGAGGCCTACCGCGGGACGCTGACCGAATGACGATTGCTAATGTCCCTGCAGCCCCGCACGGCGAGCGAGCGGTGCGGCGCGGGGTACGGGGGAGTCGAAGGTTCGGATCGTCAGGTGGTGGGCGCATCGCAGGCCGGTGCGCGGTACCGTCGACACATCGACCATCGAAGACCTTCGAAGACCTTCGAAGACCTTCGAAGATCGCTGAAAGACACGTGAAAGACACTTTGCAAGTACGAGACGGCAGTAATCGGCATACCGGGCAGACAAACCTGGTGGGTAAGCCGGCCGATTGGCCCGGACAGATAACGCCACAGCAGCCAGTGAGGAGCAGCGCGTGACGGACATGGACAACGACCAGAATTCGGACGAAGTCACGGTAGAAACGACTTCGGTATTCCGCGCCGACTTCCTCAACGAGCTGGACGCTCCCGCACAAGCGGGAACCGAGAGCGCGGTATCCGGGGTCGAGGGACTCCCGGCGGGCTCGGCGCTACTGGTCGTCAAGCGTGGACCGAATGCGGGCTCGCGGTTTTTGCTGGACCAGCCGACCACCTCCGCCGGCCGGCACCCGGACAGCGACATCTTCCTCGATGACGTGACGGTCAGCCGCCGGCACGCCGAATTCAGGTTGGAAAACAACGAATTCAGCGTCGTCGACGTTGGTAGTCTCAACGGCACTTACGTCAATCGTGAGCCCGTGGATTCCGCGGTCCTCGCCAACGGTGACGAAGTGCAGATCGGCAAGTTCCGCTTGGTGTTTCTGACCGGACCCAAGCAGGGTGAGGATGGAGGATCGTCAGGCTAGTGAGCGCACCCGATAGCTCGGCACTGGCCGGGATGTCGATTGGGGCGGTCCTGGAACTGCTCAGGCCGGACTTCCCCGATGTCACCATCTCCAAGATCCGCTTCTTGGAGGCCGAGGGGTTGGTGACGCCGCAGCGGGCCGCGTCGGGGTATCGAAGGTTCACCGCATACGACTGCGCGCGGTTGCGGTTCATCCTTACCGCGCAACGTGATCACTACCTGCCGCTGAAGGTCATCAGGGCGCAACTGGACGCCCAACCCGACGGCGAGCTGCCCCCCGCCCGAACGGCTTATTCCGCCCCGCGCCTGGTGTCGGTGGCGGGAACCGGGGCGGACGCGGGCTCCGACACCTCGGCGGTCGCGCCCACCCACGTCCGGCTGAGCCGCGAGGAACTGCTGAACCGCGCGGGCGTCGGTGACGACCTGCTGACCGCGCTGCTCAAAGCCGGTGTCATCACCACCGGCGCCGCCGGCTTTTTCGACGAGCACGCCGTAGTCATCCTGCAATGCGCGCGGGCTCTGTCGGACTACGGTGTCGAGCCGCGGCATTTGCGCGCCTTCCGGTCGGCCGCCGATCGGCAATCGGATCTGATCGCCCAAATCGCCGGGCCGGTAGTCAAAGCCGGCAAGGCCGGCGCACGCGATCGCGCCGACGATTTGGCGCGCGAAGTCGCGGCGCTCGCCATCACGTTGCACACGTCGTTGGTCAAATCCGCCGTTCGCGACGTTCTGCATCGCTGAGGACTAGACTTCGGTCGACAGCTTGGTTTTCGGCAGTAGGGCGGATTTTTTACCTCGGCGTCTACCGGCGAGTACCAATCCAACCGGCGCCACTAATGCGGAGGGCAGACACAGATGGGTGAAGTTCGTGTTGTCGGCATTCGCGTAGAGCAGCCGCAGAACCAGCCGGTGCTGTTACTGCGCGAAACCAACGGTGACCGTTACCTGCCGATCTGGATCGGTCAGTCAGAGGCTGCCGCCATCGCCCTCGAGCAGCAGGGCGTCGAGCCCCCCCGTCCATTGACGCACGACCTGATCAGGGATGTCATTGCCGCTCTTGGGCATTCGCTGAAAGAGGTGCGGATCGTCGATCTGCAAGAGGGCACTTTCTACGCTGACCTGGTGTTCGACCGCAACATCACCGTGTCGGCCCGGCCCTCGGACTCGGTGGCGATCGCGCTGCGGGTCGGCGTTCCGATCTATGTCGAGGAAGGCGTGCTCGCCCAGGCCGGCCTGCTGATCCCCGACGAGAGCGACGAGGAAGGTGGCACCGCCGTCCGGGAGGACGAGGTGGAGAAGTTCAAAGAATTTCTCGACAGCGTCTCTCCGGACGATTTCAAGGCCACCTAGCGCAAACCCGCTGCTACCAGCAGTTGGGAACGGCGGGCCTGCTGGTTTAGCCTGGATCTCGACATCACGGATCCATCTCAAACGACACCGTGATGTCGACACGCTGGTGGATAGCCCGCCCACTTGGCCTCGCGGCGGCCATACTTTGATCGCGACTACAGGCGCGGCGGCTACCGGAAAGCGTAAGCTCTACTAGCTAGCACTCGGGCCTGAGCAACGTGGCTGTCATGCAGCCTCAAGACGCAGCTAACGACGAGAGCGCGATCGCGGAGAGGAACCACCGTGAGCGAGCAGCCACGCCAAGAGCAGCTCAACCTAGCTGAGAGCGGGAACCCGGCGAGCAATGACCGCGCCGTCACCGTAGCCAGCGCACCCGTTCAGCCCGGACTTTTCCCGGATGACTCCGTGCCCGACGAACTGGTCGGCTACCGCGGCCCGAGCGCCTGCCAGATCGCCGGCATCACGTACCGGCAGCTGGACTACTGGGCACGCACCTCGCTGGTGGTCCCGTCGATCCGCAGCGCGGCGGGCTCCGGCAGCCAGCGGCTCTACTCATTCAAGGACATCCTGGTCCTCAAGATCGTCAAGCGGTTGCTGGACACCGGGATCTCGCTGCACAACATCCGCGTCGCGGTCGATCACCTGCGCCAGCGCGGCGTCCAAGACCTGGCCAACATCACGCTGTTCTCCGACGGCACCACCGTTTACGAGTGCACGTCGGCCGAAGAGGTCGTCGACCTGCTGCAGGGCGGGCAGGGCGTCTTCGGCATCGCCGTGTCAGGCGCCATGCGCGAGCTGACCGGCGTCATCGCGGACTTCCCCGGCGAGCGTGCCGACGGCGGCGAGTCGATCGCCGAGCCGGAGGACGAGCTGGCGTCGCGGCGCAAGCACCGCGACCGCAAAATCGGCTGACGGCGCTCCCGCGACCGCGCCTCGAGCGGCCGGGTAAACTGGTCTGCGCATCGCATTCGTGCGGGAGAGTTCGTGACGGCCAGTCACGGACGCCGAAGGAGCAACACCTCTCCGTCAACCTCTCAGGCACCCGGACCGCGCGAAATCATGATGCCTCTGGAAAGCGGCGTGGGCCCTGTGCTCCGCGCCCGCCGATGGGGAAAGGCGCTCAGGCAGCATCGGGCGCCGAATCTCTCAGGCGCCCGGCGAACGGGTGAAGACAGAGGGGGAGGGCCGTAGTCCTCTGCCTTGACTTGTCTTCGCCCACTCAGGAGTTCCAGTGTCCGATCAATTCACTTTCGCAGCTCGGCACATCGGCCCGGACAGCCAGGCCGTCGCCGCCATGCTCGCCGTCATCGGCGTCGACTCGCTGGACGAGCTGGCCGGCAAGGCGGTTCCGGCCGGCATCCTGGACCGGCTGACCGGCGCAGGTGCCGCGCCGGGCCTCGACCGGCTGCCCCCGCCGGCCAGTGAGACCGAGGCGCTGGCCGAGTTGCGGGAGCTGGCCGAGGCCAACACGGTGGCCGTGTCCATGATCGGGCAGGGCTACTACGACACGCTCACGCCTCCGGTGTTGCTGCGCAACATCCTGGAAAACCCGGCCTGGTACACCGCCTACACGCCGTACCAGCCGGAGATCAGCCAGGGCCGGCTCGAGGCGCTACTGAATTTCCAGACCATGGTCGCCGACCTCACCGGCCTCGAGGTCGCCAACGCCTCGATGCTCGACGAGGGCACCGCGGCGGCCGAGGCCATGACGTTGATGCACCGCGCGGCGCGCGGGAAGGCCAACCGCCTGGCGGTGGACGCCGACGTCTTCGCCCAGACCGCGGCCATCCTGGCCACCCGCGCCCAGCCGCTGGGCATCGAGATCGTCACCGCCGACCTGCGCGACGGGCTGCCGGAAGGCGACTTCTTCGGCGTCATCGCCCAACTGCCCGGGGCCAGTGGCCGGGTCACCGACTGGGCGGGCCTGGCGCAGCAGGCGCACGACCGTGGCGCGCTGGTCGCCATCGGCGCCGACCTGCTCGCCATGACGCTGATCACGCCTCCCAGTGAGGTCGGCGCCGACGTCGCCTTCGGCAGCACCCAAAGGTTCGGTGTGCCAATGGGATTCGGTGGGCCGCATGCCGGCTACCTGGCGGTGCACGCCAACCATGCACGGCAGCTGCCGGGCCGGCTGGTCGGTGTGTCGCAGGACGCCGACGGGTCACCGGCCTACCGGCTGGCGTTGCAGACCCGCGAGCAACACATCCGCCGCGACAAGGCGACCAGCAACATCTGTACCGCGCAGGTGCTGCTGGCGGTGATGGCCGCGATGTACGCCAGCTACCACGGCGCCGAGGGGCTGACCACGATCGCACGCCGCGTGCACGGTCACGCCCGGGCGATCGGTGCCGCCCTCGGCGATGCGCTGGTGCACGACAAGTACTTCGACACCGTCCTGGCCCGGGTGCCCGGCCGCGCCGCCGAGGTGATCGCCGCGGCCAAGGCGAACGGCATCAACCTGTGGCGGGTCGACGACGACCACGTGTCGGTGGCCTGCGACGAGGTCACCACCGACGAGCACGTCGCCGCGGTGCTGGAGGCCTTCGGATTGCCCGCCGGGCAGGTCGGTGACGGTGCCGGCATCATCACCCGCACCTCGGAGTTCCTGACCCATCCGGCGTTCACCCAGTACCGCACCGAGACGGCGATGATGCGCTACCTGCGGGCGCTGGCTGACAAGGATATCGCCTTGGACCGCAGCATGATTCCGCTCGGATCCTGCACCATGAAGCTCAATGCCGCCGCGGAGATGGAACCGATCACCTGGCCGGAATTCGCCCGGCAGCATCCGTTCGCGCCGGCATCGGACACGCCGGGGCTGCGGCGCCTGATCGCCGACCTGGAGACCTGGTTGGTGCAGATCACCGGTTACGACGCCGTCTCGCTGCAACCCAACGCCGGGTCGCAGGGCGAGTACGCCGGGCTGCTGGCCATCCACGATTACCACGCCAGCCGCGGGGAGCCGCACCGCGACATCTGCCTGATCCCGTCCAGCGCGCACGGCACCAACGCGGCGTCGGCGGCGCTGGCCGGCATGCGGGTCGTCGTGGTGGCCTGCCACACCAATGGCGACGTGGATCTCGACGACCTGCGCGCCAAGGTCGGCGAGCACCGCGACCGGCTGTCGACGCTGATGATCACCTACCCGTCCACGCACGGCGTCTACGAGCACGACATCGCCGAGATCTGCGCGGCCGTGCACGAGGCGGGTGGTCAGGTCTACGTGGACGGCGCCAACCTCAATGCTCTGGTCGGGCTGGCGCGGCCGGGCAAGTTCGGCGGTGACGTCAGCCATCTGAACCTGCACAAGACGTTCTGCATCCCGCACGGCGGCGGGGGGCCCGGCGTCGGGCCGGTGGCGGTGCGCTCGCATCTGGCGCCGTTCCTGCCCGGACACCCATACGCCCCGGAACTCCCGCAGGGCCATCCGGTGTCGGCGGCGCCCTACGGGTCGGCCTCGATCCTGCCGATCAGCTGGGCCTACATCAGGATGATGGGCGCCGAGGGCTTGCGGGCGGCATCGCTGACCGCGATCACCTCGGCCAACTACATCGCCCGCCGCCTCGACGAGTACTTCCCGGTGCTCTACACCGGCGAGAACGGCATGGTCGCCCACGAATGCATCCTGGACCTGCGGGGCATCACCAAGAACACCGGCGTCACCGTCGACGATGTGGCAAAGCGATTGGCGGACTACGGTTTCCACGCACCCACCATGAGCTTCCCGGTGGCCGGCACCCTGATGGTGGAGCCCACCGAGAGCGAAACCCTGACCGAAGTCGACGCGTTCTGCGATGCCATGATCGCCATCCGCGGCGAGATCGACCGGGTGGGCGCGGGGGAGTGGCCCGTCGACGACAACCCGCTGCGCGGCGCTCCGCACACTGCCGAGTGCCTGGTGGTCAGCGATTGGGACCACCCCTACACCCGGGAACAGGCCGCCTACCCGCTGGGCAAGGAGTTCCGGCCGAAGGTGTGGCCGCCGGTGCGCCGCATCGACGGCGCCTACGGCGATCGCAACCTGGTCTGCTCGTGCCCGCCGGTGGAGGCGTTCGCCTGACGGACCGACCGGTCCGGCCTCACCCGACCACGCCGTCAGCTCAGAAACGCGTTGACCGCCGCGGCGAGGTCGGGGGAGGCCGATGTCGCGAGGTTCTGATAGCCACCGCCGCTGAGCTGAGCGACCGCTTCCCAGGTCGCCCGGTCCGGGTCCGCACCGAAATCGATCACGTTCACCGCGATCGGTTTGGCCGGATCGGCACTCTTGCGGATGAAGTCCTGTAGGCCCGGCCCGTCCAGGGTCTGGTCGGTGTGCGGACCCGCGGTGATCAACAGGATCGAATTCGTCTGGCCGGCATGGTAATTGGTCTGCATATCCTGGTAGAGCATCCGCAGCGTGGTGAACGACACGGCGCCGCCGCTCGACGAGTACTGCTTGTCCAGCGCGGCGGCCAGTGCCGCCGAACGGGGCTGGCCGTTGACTGGGTCGGACAGCGGCCCGCTCGCCACCTCCGAGCGGCCCTCGTGCCCGTCGAACGTCCACAACCCCACCACCGCCGTGCCGGGCAGCGCTTTGATCTTGTCCTGCAGCGCCCCGATCACGTTGGCCAGCCGGGTTTTTCCGCCTTCCTGGCCGGGCATCGACTGGTCGAGCATGATGGTGGTGGCCTGTCCGCTCGACGGGCTGGCCATCGCCTCGGCCAGGGTTGCCCGCATCGGGTCATCACCCACCGACAGCGCGGCCGGCAGCGCCGGGAAATTCGTGACGGGACTGCTGGGCGGTTTGACGCCGTTGACGCGGAAGCCGGCCTTCGCCAGCTTGGCCAGCTGGTCTGACTTGTGCATGTACCGCGAGAACTCGCTGGCCGCCGATGCCTGTTCTCGGCTGAGCCACGAACCGCTGAGCAGCACGGTGGGATAGTCGGCCACCGCGGCAGACCCCGGGGGAAGCCAGAACCCCAAGGCGCCCTTGGCGTCTGGCAAGGACTGGCCACGCTGGAAGAGCTGCTGTTCGGTGGTGACGACGGCGTGCACCGGCGCGGTCGCGGGGTCGCCGGGCTTCAGCAGCGCGTTCATCGCCTCGGTCAGCGAGTTGTCGGCCAGTTTGGGTTGCGCGCTCAACAGGCTGCGCACCGCGCCGGTGCCCTGCGTCGCCGGGGCGCCTGGCGGCACCGACGCGGCGGCCACCGCCTCTCCGGCCAGAAACGACGCGTCCCCGTTGCCGTTCATCGGCAGCGCCAAGCGCAGTGAGCCCCACGCCGGTAAGTTCAGTCCTGCCAAGGCATTCGGGTTGGTCTGCAAGCCGGGCAGCGCCGCCCAGTTCTGGTTGGACAGCGCCGGCGCGAGTTGGGGACGGATGGCCAGCACCACCGGCGAGGTGACCAGCGAATGGCTCTCGGTGACGGTCTTCTGGGCGGTCGCACCGGCGAGCCGCGCGGCCGAGATCGAACTTCCCGGAATCCACAACGCCGGCTGGCCGCCCAGCTCCGCGGGCCACTTGCCGATGAAGCCGTTGAGCACGGCGTCGGAGTTCGCCGGCTTGACGCTCACCACCATGCAGTGGTCGCCCACCGGCCCGGCGGACTTGTTGTAGCTTTCGGCCAGTTGCGCAACGGAATCGGCGATCGACGGGTCGGCGACGACGGCCACCGTCTCCTGGCCCCCCACGCAGCGGCCGGCCGCGGTGTGCGAACGCTTGGACAACGCGTCACCGAAGAAGCTCCACAGGATCACCGATCCCACCACGACGACGACGGCCACCAGCGCCACGATCACTCCGATGCTGACCCCGCGGCGTCCGCCCTCGCTGCGATGGCCACCCAGCCGATCGGCGAGCCCACGATGCCCGCCCCGGAAGATCGACGGCGGTGTGGACGGCGGCTCCTGGCTCGACGCGGCAGCCGGCCGGGACGGAAACTCCGGATAGTCGTCAGCGGTGTCGTCTACGAACGAATCCTCGGCCAAGTAGGGATCGTCGTCGTCCGCGGCGAAGCCCTCGGCGGGATGGCGACGCTCGTCGGAGTAGCCCTGCTCCGGGCCGTCCTCGTCCGAGGGGTCACCCTCGTCGGAGTAGCGGTCGGCTTCTCGGTCGCCGCCGTCGCGGCGGCGGCGTCCTGGCTCTTCACCCCGGGACGGCTCGTCGACGACGTCGTCGACAGCAGGCTCGTCGAGGGAGTCGTCAGGGTCGGGCGCACTGTGCCTACCCATAGCAGTGCCGGCGGCCTTTCCGTCGATCCATCGTTAACTCGCGCCGATTTTAGTCATCGACGGCACTATTACACGTTCGGAGCCGATTCGAGCGCAGGCTCAATTCGACTGCGCGGCGCGCGCCTTGGCTTCACGCCGGCGGCGATGCAGGATCGGCTCGGTGTAACCGTTGGGCTGCTGCGTTCCGGTCAGGATCAGATCCTGTGCCGCAAGGAATGCCAGGCTCTCGTCGAAGTTCGGCGCCATCGGCAGGTATGCCGCGTCCTTGGCGTTCTGCTCGTCGACCAGCGGGGCCATCCGCTCCAGGCTGGCCCGCACGTCCTCCTCGGTAATCACGCCGTGGCGCAGCCAGTTGGCCAGCAGTTGGCTCGAAATACGAAGCGTGGCACGGTCTTCCATCAGTGCCACGTCGTGAATGTCGGGCACCTTCGAGCAGCCGACACCCTGCGCGACCCAGCGCACCACGTAGCCCAGGATGGACTGGCAGTTGTTGTCGACCTCCTCGCGGATCTCCTCGGGAGCCCAGGCCAATTCTTTGGCCAGCGGGATGGTCAGCAACTCCTCGATCGTGGTGCGCTTCTTGCCGGCCAGCTCCTCCTGCACGGCGGCCACGTCGACGTAGTGGTAGTGCATCGCGTGCAGGGTGGCCGCCGTCGGCGAGGGCACCCACGCGGTGCTCGCGCCCGCCTTCGGTTGGCTGATCTTCTGCTCGACCATATCGGCCATCAGCTCGGTCATCGCCCACATGCCCTTGCCGATCTGGGCCTTGCCCTTGAAGCCGGCCGCCAGGCCGATGTCGACGTTGGCGTCCTCGTAGGCCTTGATCCACGTGGTGTTCTTCATCGCGCCCTTGCGGATCATCGGCCCGGCCTCCATCGAGGTGTGGATCTCGTCGCCGGTGCGGTCCAGGAAGCCGGTGTTGATGAACACCACCCGGTCGGCCGCGGCCTTGATGCAGGCCTTCAGGTTGACGGTGGTGCGCCGTTCCTCGTCCATGATGCCGACCTTCAGCGTGCCCTGCGGCAGGCCGAGAACGTCCTCGACGCGGCTGAACAGCTCGCAGGTGTAGGCCACCTCGTCGGGTCCGTGCATCTTGGGCTTGACGATGTAAATGGACCCGGTGCGGCTGTTGGCCAGTGGCCCGTTCGCGTCACCGGTCTTGAGCCCGTGGATCGCGGTCAGGCCGGTGAACAGCGCATCCATGATGCCCTCGAACACCTCTTTTTCTTCGTCGCCTTCGCTCCACACGATCGCGTCGTTGGTCATCAGGTGACCCACGTTGCGCACGAACATCAGGCTGCGGCCGGGCAGGGTCAGCTCGCCCTCGCCGTCGGGGGTGCGGTAGGTGCGGTCCTCGTTGAGCACCCGGGTGAAGCTTTTGCCGTCCTTGTTGACCTCTTCGGACAGATCGCCCTTGTTCAGCCCGAGCCAGTTGCGGTAGCCGAGCACCTTGTCGTCGGCGTCGACGGCCGCGACGGAGTCCTCGAAGTCCATGATCGTCGTGACGGCCGATTCCAGGACGACGTCCTTGATCCCCGCGGCGTCGGTCTTGCCGACCGGTGACTCCGGGTCGATCAGGATCTCGATGTGCAGGCCGTGGTTGACCAGCAAGACCGACCAATTGGGGGCACCGAGCTCGCCGGTGTAGCCGGCGAACTTCTCCGGGTCGGCCAGGCCGACGGACCCGTCGGCGGTCGCGATCGTGAGCCGGCCGTCCTCGACACTGAGCCCCGTCGCGTCGGCCCACGATCCGGATTCCAGCGGCACGGCCTGGTCGAGGAACCGGCGCGCGTAGGCGATCACCTTGTCGCCGCGCACCTTGTTGTAACTCGTGCCCTTCTCGGCGCCGTCGCTCTCGGGAATGACGTCGGTGCCGTACAGGGCGTCGTAGAGCGAACCCCACCGGGCGTTGGCGGCGTTCAGCGCGAACCGCGCGTTGAGCACCGGCACCACCAGCTGCGGGCCGGCGGTCGTGGTGATCTCGTCGTCCACGCCGGAGGTGGTGATGGTGAAGTCCGCGGGTTCGGGTAGCAGATAACCGATTTCGGTGAGGAACTCGCGGTACGCCTCGATGTCGAGCGGCTCGATGACACGCTGCCGGTGCCACTTGTCGATCTGGGCCTGCAGCTCGTCACGCCGGCGCAGCAAGTCCTGGTTCTTGGGGGTGAGGTCGGTGACCACCTTGTCGACGCCCGCCCAGAAACTGTCGGGGTCGATGTCGGTGCCGGGCAACGCCTCGTTGTTCACGAAGTCGTAGAGCACTCGGGCGACGCGCAAGTTCCCCGCCGACACGCGATCAGTCATGATTCTCCTCCGTCATGGGCCGCACCGGACCATCGTTGGGCCAGATTGGCAATGCCATAAGCCTACCGAGCGCAGCGCTATCCGCCCGACCCGGCAGGCGCAGGTCAGGCGGCGCTGACAGCCCCGAGAACGACGCCGCGGCGAGCACCGGGATCTGTTTCCAGCAACGCATGTTCCGCGCGTCCACGGTCCTCTGCCCCCAGCACTTTCTTAACTGGTAGCCGTGAAAGATCATACGGGCTGCGCCCAGGCGTACCGGCCGGCCAGTACCGCTACGCGTCGCGCATGGTGCCGACGAGGTCTTCAACCAGGTCTTCCATCGCCACCATGGCCACCACGGCCCCCGCTTCGTCGGTCACCAAGGCCAGATGGCTGTTGCTGCGACGCATCCGGGACAGCGCGTCGGCCAGCGGCAGTGACCGGGACAGCCGCGGCAACGGCCGTACCATCGCCAGATCGATCACCGTCTGCGGATCGTCACCGAGCGTCAGCACGTCCTTGATGTGCAGATATCCGAGGAAGGTGCCGCCGACGCTGGCCACCGGGAACCGGGAGTAACCGGTCTGGGCCAGGGCCCGCTCGACCGCCCCGACCGTCGGGCCCGAACCCGCCGCGGCGACCGGTATCGCATGCACCCTGGCGAGCGGGACCGCCACGTCACCGACCACGCGGTGACGAATCTGCAGCGCCCTGGTCAGCCGGGTGCGTTCCTCGCGGTCCAGCAAGCCCTCCGACTCGGATTCGGCGATCATCTCGCTGAGCTCGACGGGGGAGACTGTGATCTCCAGCTCGTCCTTGGGTTCGACCCCGACCGCACGCACCACCAGGTTGGCGCACCGGTTGTAGAACACAATGAACGGCCGGGCGGCCCGCACGTAGGCCAGATACGGCGGGACCAGCAGCATCGCGGTGCGCTCCGGGCCGGCCAGCGCGATGTTCTTCGGCACCATTTCACCCAGCAGGACGTGCAGCGTCACCACGATCGCCAGCGCGATCGCGAACGACAACGTGTGCAGCAGCGCCGGCGGAATTCCGGTCAGCCCGAGCGCCGTGCGCAGTAGGTTGGCCACCGTCGACTCGCCGATCCGGCCCAATAGCAGGGACGCGGCCGTGACGCCCAACTGGGCGCCGGCCAGCATGGACGGCAGTTGCTCCCCGGCGCGGATCACCGTCACCGCGGCCGCTTTGCCCTGTTCGGCCAGCGCCTCGAGGCGGTCGCGCCGCGCCGAGATCAACGAGAACTCCGCGCCGACGAAGAACGCGTTCACCCCGATCAGCAGGCAGGTCAGCAGCAGGCCCATGGTGTCGCTCATCGGCGCACCCCGGCCGCGGGGACGTCGCCCTGGCTGCTCAGTTCGATCAACTCGAGCAGGTCGATGCGGCGGCCGTCCATCCGGATAACCGTTGCCTGCCAACGCGTCACGGCGTCCAGCAAGCCGTCGGCGTCCAACGCGGGCAGCTCGACCGTGTCACCGGCCACCGGAATGTGACCGATCTCGCGCAGCACCAGGCCACCGATGGTCTCGTAGGGGCCTTCGGGCGCCCGAAAGCCGGTGGCCGCCGCCACCTCGTCGATGCGCAGCAGGCCCGACACCCGCCAGCCGCTGCCGGCCGGCACCACATCCGGAGTCGCGTCGTCGTGCTCGTCGCGGACATCGCCGACGATTTCCTCGATCAGGTCCTCGACGGTCACCATGCCGGCGGTTCCGCCGTATTCGTCGACGACCAGGGCGGTTTGCAGGGCGTTGGCCCGGATCTCGGCCATCACGGCGTCGCCGTCCAGCGTCGACGGCACCTTGGGAACGGGTTGGGCCACCGTGATCAGCCGAGTGCGGGCCCGTTCGGTCCGCGGGATGGCGAACACCTGCTTGACGTGCACGATGCCGACCGTCTCGTCGAGGTCGCCATCGACGATCGGGAATCGGGAGAATCCGGATTCGGCGGCCGCGGTCACCAGGTCGGCGACCGTATCGTCGGTCTGCAGCGCGACGATCTTGGACCGGGGCGTCATCAGCTCCTCGGCGGTCAGGGTTCCGAACTGCAGCGATCGCCGCACCAGGGCCGCCGTCGCGGCGTCCAGGGCGCCGCTGCGCGCCGACGAACGCACCAGCGACAAAAGCTCCTGCGGTGACCGGGCCGACCGCAGTTCTTCGGCCGGTTCGACGCCGAGCCGGCGCACGATCCAGTTGGCGGCGCCGTTGGTCAGCCGGATCGCCGGGGTGAGCAGCAGCGAAAACAACAGCTGAGCGCTCACCACGGCGCGGGCCGTCGACAGCGGACGCGCCACCGCCAGGTATTTGGGCACGAGCTCGCCGAACACCATCGACACCGACGTCACAATCACCAGCACCAGGAAGGCCATGATCGCGTCGCCGACCCTGTCGGGTATGCCGATCGCATCCAGCCACGGGTGCGGCAGGTCGGCCACCATGGGATCGGTCAGGTAACCGGCCGCCAGCGTGGTGACCGAGATGCCCAACTGGGCCCCCGACAGTTGAAACGACAGCCGGTGGTGCGCGCGGCGAATCCAGCGGTCGCGGCGTCCGCCGCCGCGCGCGTTCGCCTCGACCGCGCTGCGGTCCAGGGTGGTCAGCGAAAACTCCGCGGCGACGAAGACGGCGTTGCCGAAGATGAGCACCGCGATCGCCACGATGCTGATCACGGTGACGGTGACGTTCATGGGCAACGCCGCCGGCCGGGTGATGGGGAAGGCGTGATCACCGCGGGCGGCGCCGAAGGAGGCTCCGCATCGGGCGATTCGTCGGACGGCCCGTGCGCCCGCAAGCCGATGGCTGGCACGGGTGCCTGCGGCACGTCGATCCTTTCGCTTCCTGGTGGCCGGGCGGCCGGTTGCTGGCGTATTTGCTGCCCAATGCTAGCCCGGGCCGCGCCGGCACGGGTGCGGCGCAGTCCGGGCCACATCCACCCCGCGGGTACCCGGCGGCTGCCACCGGCCAACCAAAGGTTGCCTAACCTTACTCCGGTAGGCTCTGGGCACTATGTCCGACGCCCAGACGCCGTCCATTCAGATCCTCCCGCGTGAACGCTTCGACCTCCCCGACGAGGTGGCGCGCATCCGCCGCCCACCGGTTCCCAAACTGGATCCACCCTTCGGCATGCGCGTGGCGCGGCTCGAGGACGCGGACATGGTGACGGAGTGGATGAACCGCCCGCACCTGGCGCAGGCTTGGGAATACGACTGGCCCGCACCCCGGTGGCGCCAGCACCTGAGCGCCCAGCTGGACGGGACGTATTCGTTGCCGCTGCTCGGCAGCATGGGCGGCATAGACCGTGCATACCTCGAACTCTATTGGGGCGCAAAGGATCTGATATCGCGCTATTACGACGCCGAGCCGTACGACCTGGGGCTGCACGCCGCCATCGCCGACCTGAACCTGCTCCACCGCGGCCTGGGCCCGATGCTGTTGCCGCGGATCGTGGCCAGCGTGTTCGCGACGGAACCGCGGTGCCGCCGGATCATGTTCGACCCCGATCACCGCAACACCACCGCGCGCAGGCTGTGCGAGTTCGTCGGGTGCAAGTTCCTCGGCGAGCACGACACGACGAACCGGCGGATGGCGCTCTATGCGCTGGAAGCGACGACCATGGCCGCGGAGCCGCGGTAGTCCGGCGCCGCCCGCTACCACCCTTGCGGCAGCGGATGCCCCTCGGCGAAGCCCGCGGTCGACTGGACCCCGACCACGACGCGCTCGTATAGCTGCGCCAGGTTGGCGGCGCCGACATAGGTACAGGTGCTGCGCACCCCCGAGGTGATGTGATCGAGCAGATCCTCGACTCCGCCGCGGCCCGGATCCAGCCCCATCCGGGACGTCGAAATGCCTTCCTCGAACAGCGCCTTACGGGCCCGATCGAACGCGGTGTCCGCGCCGCTGCGTGCCACCACCGCCCGTTTGGACGCCATGCCGTAGCTCTCCTTGTACGGCTGGTCGTCGCGGTCGTGCATCAGGTCGCCGGGCGACTCGTACGTGCCGGCGAACCACGAGCCGATCATCACGTTGGACGCCCCGGCGGCCAGCGCCAGTGCCACGTCCCGCGGGTGCCGGATGCCACCGTCGGCCCACACGTGCCCACCCAATTCTCTTGCAGCCGAGGCGCATTCGACAACCGCAGAGAATTGTGGACGGCCTACACCGGTCATCATCCGGGTGGTGCACATCGCGCCCGGTCCGACGCCGACCTTGACGATGTTCGCCCCGGCGCCCAGCAGATCGCGGGTGCCCTCCGCCGAGACGACGTTGCCCGCCGCCAGCGGCACACCTAGCTGCAGCTCCGCGACCGTCCGGATCGCGTCGATCGTCTTGACCTGATGCCCGTGCGCCGTGTCGATGACCAGCAGATCGATCCCGGCCTCGGCCAGCGACCGCGCCTTGGCTCCGACGTCGCCGTTGATGCCGACGGCCGCCCCCACCCGCAGCCGGCCGCGCGCGTCGACGGCCGGGGTGTACAGGCCGGCGCGGATGGCACCGGTGCGGGTCAGCACGCCGGCCAGCGTGCCGTCGGCGTTCGTCACCACCGCGACGCCGATGGGCGACTGGTCCAGCAGGTCGAACACCTTGCGCGGCTCGGTTCCCACCGGCGCGGTGACGAAGTCGGTCATCGCGACGTCGCGCACCCGGGTGAAGCGGTCCACGCCCAGGCACGACGACTCGCTGACCAGCCCCAGCGGACGGCCCTCGAACGTGACCACGGCGACACCGTGCGCACGCTTGTGGATCAGCGCCGTCGCATCGGACACCGAGTCGTCCGGCCCGAGCACCACCGGGGTGTCGAGCACCAGGTCGCGGCTCTTGACGAACTCCACCGTCTGCTGCACGGCGGTGATCGGGAGATCCTGGGGCAAGATGACGAGTCCGCCGCGCCGCGCGACGGTTTCGGCCATTCGCCGGCCCGCGACCGCGGTCATGTTGGCGACGACGACCGGGATCGTGGTGCCCGAGCCGTCGCCGGTGGACAGGTCGACGTCAAAGCGGGACGCGACCTCCGAGCGGTTCGGCATCACGAAGACGTCGTTGTAGGTCAAGTCGTATGCGGGCCGGTGCCCGTCGAGAAACCTCATCGCAGCCGCCCCACCAACTCAAGCCTCCTTCGCGCCCTCTGCCCTCGCCCGCTACGCGGGCACTTCGGTGCGGTCACCGCTCCACAGCGTGTGGAAGCGTTTGTTTGGGTCCTCATCGATGCGGCCGTAGGTGTGTGCGCCGAAGAAGTCCCGCAGACCCTGGGTGAGCGCGGCGGGCAGCCGCTCGGTGCGCAGCGCGTCGTAATAGGACAGCGCCGAGGCGAAGCCGGGGATCGGGATGCCGAGTTCGGTGGCCTTCACCACGACGCGTCGCCAGCTGTCGATCGAGTCCTCGATGGCGGACCGGAAGTAGGGCGCCACGATCAGCGTCGGCAGGTCCGGGTTTTCGTCGAACGCCTCCTTGATCCGGTTGAGGAACTTGGCCCGGATGATGCAGCCGCCGCGCCAGATCGTCGCCATGTCGCCGGGGGTGATGCCCCAGTCGTACTCGGCGCTGCCGGCCTGGATCTGGTTGAAGCCCTGTGCATAGGCGATGATCTTCGAGGCGTACAGCGCCTTACTCACGTCGTCGATGAAACGTGCTGCGTCGGTTGGCTTTTCGCCCAGCTGACCGGAGGCCAGGCCGGTGGTGGCCTTGCGCTGGGCGACCGAGCCGGACAGGGCGCGGGCGAACACCGCCTCGGCGATACCGGTCACCGGCACGCCGAGATCGAGCGCCGACTTCACGGTCCAGCGCCCGGTGCCCTTCTGCTCGGCCTCATCGAGGATGAGGTCGACCAGCGGCTTGCCGGTCTTGGCGTCGGTCTGGCGCAGCACCTCCGCGGTGATCTCGATCAGGAAGCTGTCCAGGTCGCCGTTGTTCCACTCGGCGAACACGTCGGCGATCTCGGGTGCGGTCTTGCCCAGGCCGTCGCGCAACAACTGGTAGGCCTCGCCGATCAGCTGCATGTCGGAGTACTCGATGCCGTTGTGCACCATCTTGACGAAGTGCCCGGCACCGTCGGGGCCGATGTGGGTGCAGCACGGCACGCCGTCGACGTGAGCGGAGATCTCCTCGAGCAGGGGTCCCAACGACTTGTAGGACTCGGCCGGACCGCCCGGCATGATCGACGGGCCGTTGAGCGCGCCCTCCTCGCCGCCCGAGATCCCGGCGCCGACGAAGTGCAGGCCGCGCTCGCGCATCGCCTTCTCCCGGCGGATGGTGTCGGTGTAGAGGGCATTGCCGCCGTCGATGATGATGTCGCCTTCTTCCATCGCGTCGGCGAGCTCGTTGATGACGGCGTCGGTGGGGTCGCCGGCCTTGACCATGATCAACACCCGGCGTGGCTTCTCCAGCGCGTCCAGGAATTCTGCGATGGTCTCCGAACGCACGAAATTGCCCTCGTCCCCGTGCTCTTTGAGCAGCGTATCGGTTTTGGCGATCGAGCGGTTGTGCAGCGCCACGGTGTAGCCGTGGCGGGCGAAGTTGCGGGCGATGTTGGAACCCATCACGGCCAGACCCGTGACGCCGATCTGCGCGGTGCCGGTCTTCGCGTCCGACGAAGTCATGTTTTCGCCTCTCGATTCGGAGAACTTTCGGCAAAAGCCTTCGGTGACACTGTGGCACAGCGGACAGTTGCGCGCCCGGGGTGATCGGCTCTCGGACGCGTCAGAGGTTGAACAAGCGTTCCAGCTCGGTGAGCCACGGCACGGCCAGCGCCACGGTGGGCACCACGAATACCGCGGCCGCGGCCAGATATGCGGCCGCCGACAGCAGCGGGCTGTTGCCGCGTCCACCCAGCCGGCGGACGCGGAGCACCGTGCTGGGGCCACCGGCCGCCAGCGCGCCCGACGGGGCCCGCCCCGATGCACACGCCACCAGCGCCCGGGCCAGGGGAGCGCGACCCGCGGCGCGCACCGCCGCGTCGTCCGCGAGCAGCTCGACGAGAAGCTGTACGGCGCCGAGCGCGTTGGCGCTGCGGACCAGCCGAGGGAAGGCCGCGTGCACGGCGGTGAACGCCTCCAGCACCAGATCGTGCCGCGCCCGCAGGTGGGCGCGCTCGTGGGTGAGGATCGCCTCGACTTCGGCGTCGGCGAGCGTGGTCAGCGTTCCCTCGCTGACCACCACGCGACTGCGCACCCCGGGCAGGCAGTAGGCGAGCGGTTGGGGGACACCCAGCACGCGAAGATCGCGCGTGCGGGCACAGGGCTGGGACAGCGCCGCGCCGTGGCCCACTCCGACCAGGTCGACCACCATCCGGTGGTGGGCCCGTCGTTTCCGGTTGGCGATGGCCACCCGGACCACCGCAACCATCAAGCGGGCGCCGACCAGCACGGTCAGGGCGAAAACGCTGATGTACGCCATCCACAGCGGCCAGCCGAGCCGGTCGGCGGCGCCGACGATGCTGGCGGTGGGGCGTCCATCGGGGCCCGGCATCAGCAAGCGGGTGGCGATCGCGATGCCCGCGCTGAACGCCGACAAGACCGCGGCGAGCGCGACGGCTTGCCAGAGCACCATGGCGGCGCGGGGAGCACGCAGCGGCCAGCGCGCGCGTGCCAACATCGCCGGCGCCGGACCGGTCAGTAGCACCGCGAGGATGGTGAAAGCCAGCGCGGACACACTGTCAGTGTCCCTCAGCCCTCCGGGCCAGCGCCAGCAGATGGTGAGTTATTGCGTTGATTGGCTTCCAGTTCGGCGAGCGCGCGCCGCAGCGCCTCCGCCTCGTCGGCGCCGACACGTTCGACGAAGTGCACCAGCGCGGCCTGTCTGCCGCCGGGATCCTCGGCCTGGGCCAGCGCGTCCACCATGAGTCCGGCGACCAGTTCGTCGCGACCGTGCACCGGTGCGTACCGGTGTGCCCGGTCGTCGCGGATCTGGGAGACCAGGTTCTTCTTGGCCAACCGCTGCAGCACGGTCATGATCGTGGTGTAGGCCAGGTCGCGCTGGGCCGCCAACGCCTCATGGACCTGGCGAACGGTCTGAGGTTCGGGGGTGGACCAGAGGTAGTCCATGACGGCCCGTTCCAGATCCCCCAGCCGTGTCAGTTTGGCCATGTTCGTTCATCTCCTGAGCGTCGCAACCAGAATACTCCCGCTTACTACCGCCGGTCGTACGGAAAGCTGACAATTGGGTGTGTCGGCCACCGTGCGCGGCCCGCCGGCGAACAGATAAGACAATACCCTTGCCAAGTTAGGGCAGGCTTGCCTATTCTGATGCACGTCGAGCGATAACGGACCGTGTGAGAGTCCTGAGGGCTGCAGTGACCCCCGGTCTACTCGATCGGCGAGCCCCGTGCCACCGGCACGGGGCTCAGCCGTTTTCGGGGCCAGAATTCCGCCGCCAGCGGCTGCGCCGACCCGATGGTGTAGACACAGGACGTGCCAGAGCCTCAGCAACCAATCCTCCCGCCAGATTTCGCCGCGCCGTTCGACCAGGAGCTCGGGCTGCAATTCACCGAGCTCAGTCCCGACGGCGCGCGCGCCCAGCTTCGGGTCACGCCGAAACTGCTGCAGCCGATGGGGCTGGTGCACGGCGGCGTTTACTGCTCGATGATCGAAAGCATGGCCAGCGTGGCCGCCTACACCTGGCTGGCCACCCGCGGCGGCGGGAACGTCGTGGGAGTCAACAACAACACCGACTTTCTGCGCTCCATCGGCTCGGGCACGGTGTACGGGACCGTCGAACCGATCCACCGCGGCCGACGTCAGCAACTGTGGTCGGTCACCATCACCGACGACGACGACCGGCTGATCGCGCGCGGTCAGGTGCGACTGCAGAATCTCGAACTCCGCGAAAGCTGATCAGGCGGCATCCCGCACATCTGGGCATGGCAGGATTTCGGGCATGCGTCTGACGCCGCACGAGCAGGAGCGGTTGCTGTTGTCCTACGCCGCCGAATTGGCTCGCCGCCGCCGCGGCCGCGGCGTGCGACTGAATCATCCAGAGGCGGTGGCGATCATCACCGACCACATCCTCGAGGGTGCCCGGGACGGACGCACCGTTGCGGAACTGATGGCCAGCGGTTGCGACGTACTCACCCGCGACGACGTGATGGAAGGAGTGCCGGAGATGCTCGCCGACGTGCAGGTGGAAGCGACGTTCCCGGACGGCACCAAGTTGGTCACCGTGCACCATCCGATCGCATGATTCCCGGCGAGATCCTTTATGGCGACGGCGAGATCGACATCAACGCCGGTGCCCGGCGCATCGAGATGCACATCGTCAACTCGGGCGACCGTCCGGTTCAGGTCGGGAGCCACGTACACCTTCCGCAGGCGAATTCGGCGCTGTCGTTCGACCGTGCCGCGGCTCATGGCTATCGGCTGGACATCCCGGCGGCCACCGCGGTCCGGTTCGAGCCGGGTGTATCGCAACGTGTTTCGCTGGTGCCCCTGCTGGGACGCCGCGAGGTGCACGGCCTGAGTTTGAACCCGCCGGGAAGGCTCGACGGCTGATGGCAAGCCTGTCCAGGGAGCGTTACGCCCAGTTGTTCGGGCCGACTACCGGTGATCGAATCAGGCTGGCGGACACCGATTTACTGGTGGAAATCACCGAAGATCGCAGTGGGGGACCGGGACTGGCCGGCGACGAGGCGGTTTTCGGAGGCGGCAAGGTACTGCGCGAGTCGATGGGCCAGGGGCGTGCCTCCCGCGCCGAGGGGGCACCCGATACCGTGATCACCGGCGCGGTGGTCATCGATCACTGGGGAATCATCAAGGCGGACATCGGCATTCGTGATGGACGGATTGTGGCGCTGGGCAAGGCCGGCAATCCCGACACCATGTCGGGTGTGCACCCGGACCTGGTGGTGGGTCCGAGCACCGAAGTCATCGCCGGCAACGGCCGGATCGTCACCGCCGGCGCCGTGGACTGCCACGTGCATCTGATCTGCCCGCAACTGATGTCCGAAGCGCTCGGGTCGGGGATCACCACGATCCTCGGCGGCGGCACCGGCCCCGCCGAGGGAAGCAAGGCCACCACGGTGACCCCGGGTTCGTGGCACCTGGCCCGGATGCTCGAGGCGCTCGACGGTTGGCCGGTGAACTTCGCGCTACTGGGCAAGGGAAACACCGTCAGCACCGACGGGTTGTGGGAGCAATTACGTGGTGGCGCCTCGGGATTCAAGCTGCATGAGGACTGGGGGTCCACACCGGCGGCCATCGACGCCTGCCTGACCGTCGCCGACGCGGCCGGGGTGCAGGTGGCGCTGCACACCGACACGCTCAACGAGATGGGGTTCGTCGAGGACACGCTGGCAGCGATCGCCGGCCGGTCGATCCACACCTATCACACCGAGGGCGCCGGCGGCGGCCACGCGCCCGACATCATCCGGGTCGCGGGCCAGCCCAATGTGTTGCCCAGTTCCACCAATCCAACCCGCCCGCACACGGTGAACACCCTCGACGAGCATCTGGACATGCTGATGGTCTGCCATCACCTCAACCCCCAGGTGCCCGAGGATTTGGCGTTCGCGGAGAGCCGAATTCGACCGTCGACCATGGCGGCCGAGGACCTGCTGCACGATATCGGGGCGATCTCGATGATCGGAAGCGACTCCCAGGCGATGGGCCGTATCGGGGAAGTGGTGCTGCGCACCTGGCAGACCGCGCACGTGATGAAGCGGCGGCGCGGCGCGCTGCCGGGCGACCGCTCCGGTGCCCGCGGCGCCGACAACCTGCGGGTGCGGCGTTACATCGCCAAATACACCATCTGCCCCGCCATCGCGCATGGTCTCGAGCACGAAATCGGCTCGGTGGAAGTGGGCAAGCTGGCCGATCTGGTGCTTTGGGAGCCGGAGTTTTTCGGTGTCCGCCCGCACGCGGTGCTCAAGGGCGGCATGATCGCCTGGGCGGCGATGGGTGACGCGAATGCGTCGATCCCGACCCCCCAACCGGTGCTGCCGCGTCCGATGTTCGGTGCGGCGCCGGCCGCGGCGGCCGCCACCTCGGTGCATTTCGTTGCGCCGCAGGCGATCGAGGCCGGCCTGGCCGACAAGCTGGCCGTGAACCGGCGACTGGTGCCGGTGGGCAGCACCACCGGGCGCGGCAAGTCGGCGTTGCCGCTCAATGACGCGTTGCCCGACATCCAAGTGGACCCGGACACCTTTACCGTGCGTATCGACGGTGAGGTCTGGCAGGAGCAACCGGCGTCCGAACTTCCTATGGCACAACGCTATTTCTTGTTCTGAGGAACATGTCTGCACTGGCGACGCTGCTCACCCTGGCCGATTCACGACTGCCGGCCGGTTCCCATGTGCACTCCGGTGGTGCGGAGGAGGCCGTCACCAGCGGCCTGGTGACCGGTCTGGACACGCTAGAGGCGTTCTTGCGGCGCAGGATCCGCAGCCACGGACTGGTCGCCGCCTCGATCGCGGCCGCGGTCCACCGCGGTGAGCTCGGCGTTGACCACGCCGACTGCGAAACCGACGCCCGCACACCGGCTCCGGCCGCGCGACAGGCGTCGCGGAGCCAGGGCAGGGGGCTGGCGAGGCTGGCACGCCGGGTGTGGCCGAACGAGGGCTGGGAAGATCTGGGTTCCCAACCGCACCTTGCCGTCGTCGCCGGACGGGTGGGCGCCGTGAGCGGCCTGGACCCCGAGCAGAGCGCGCTGGCCGTCGTGTACACCACGATGACGGGCTCGGCGACCGCGGCCCAGCGCCTGCTGGCGTTGGATCCCGCCGATGTGGCGGCGCTGACGTTCCGGCTGGCGGATTTGTGCGAGCGAACAGCCGCGCGGGCGTCCACCGGGCTGGCCGACCTGTCCGACCCCCTGCTGGATACCCTGGCCCAGCGCCACGCCGAACGCGAGCGGCCCCTATTCGTGTCCTGAAAGTCGCTGCCGTACAGCGACTTTCAACCACATCACCGCGCCGGGACGGCGTCGGCGTGCGGCGCGTCGCTCTTGGTGTGGGCCCGAGTGAAGGCGAGGTACAGCAGGCCGAGGAAGATGATCGCCACCGACATCAGCAGGATGATGTAGTCGTCGTACCACGGCTGGTGGGAGTCCCGTGGCCAGGACAGGTTGACGATGGCCGCGACACCGTAGATCAGCGCGCCGATGTTGACGGGCAAGCCCCACTTGCCGAGCCGGTACTTCCCGGTGGGCGCCCAGCCTTTGAGCCGGGCGCGCAGGGCGGCCAGCACCACCATCTGGAACGCGATGTAGACGCCCACCGAGCCGAAGCTGACGAGTTTGGTGAGCGCGTCGCTGGAGATCAGCGAGCCGACGATCAGCAGCGCCGGGATGATGACCGCGATCAGCAGCGAGTAGGGCGGCACGTGGCGCTTGTGGTCGAAGCGCGCCAACAGCTTTGAGCCGACGATCATGTCGTCGCGGCCGTAGGAATAGATGAGCCGGCTGGCCGCCGCCTGCAGGCTCAGCGCGCACGACACGAATGAGATCAGGACGATGCACAGGACCACCTTGGCACCGAGGCCGCCGAACGCCGTCTTCAGAATGGTGTCGATCGGGTCGGGGTCCTTGCCGCTGATCACCGCGCCGAAATCGGTGACCGACAGGATCAGGCTCAAGCAGACGAAGGTGGCCGCCGAGCCCCCGACGTAGATGGTGCGGCGCATCGCCTTGGGGATCTGTATGCCGGGGTTGCGAACTTCCTCTGCAACGTCGCCGCAGGCTTCGAAGCCGAAGAATTGATACAGCGCAATCAAACTGGCGGCCAGGAAGGCGTACATGTAGCTGTGGCTGCCCTCGGCGCCGAAGCTGTGGAACAACACCCCGATGTTGTGGTGACGTTGAGTGCACAGCAGCCAGACACCGACCACGATCGCACCGATCAGTTCGGCGCTGAAACCGAAAATGGCGAAGTAGCCCAGCATCTTGGTGCCGGTCAGGTTGATGATCGTGGCCAGCGCCAGCATCACCAGCGCGCACAGGACGGTGGCGTGCGGGGACGGTGTGAACCCGAAGACATCGGCCACGTATGGGCCCGCCCCGTAGGCAGCGTCGGCCAGCAGAGCCAGCAGCGTGAACATGTAGACCCATCCGGTCATCCACGCCCACTTGCGACCCCACAACCGCCGCGCCCACGGGTAGACGCCGCCGGCCACCGGGAACTGCGCCACCACTTCGCTGAACACCAGCGCGACCAGCATCTGCCCGGCGCCGGCGATCAGCAAGCTCCAGATCATCGGGGGTCCGGCGGCGGCCAGCGCGAAGGCGAACACGGTGTAGATGCCCACCACCGGGGACAGGTAGGTGAAGCCCAGCGAGAAGTTCGCCCACGGGCTCATGTCCCGCTTGAAGTCGGACTGGAATCCGAGGGCCTCGAGCTGTGCCTGATCCTCATCGTCGGCCGTGGTGTTGACGCCCACATTCGGATCGGTTCGGGGCTTGGCGAGATTCTTGATCTTGCTCGCAGTTCTCGAGGTCGTGTTGGTGGCCAAGGCTATTCCTCACTTCGCAAACGAGTGAATGGCGGCTGCCATTCGTCGACATGTCACAACTCACAGCCAGGGGCTATTGCGCTTCCTGGTGCCCGAACAGAGCAACCAGTGACAGGGCTGCTACTTGGTTGTCGCCTCCTTGATCAAGTTCGCCGCGGTGCGTTTGAGAACGTCACGCTGTCGCGTCACGTCGGCGATCGCCTTGCGCAACTGTTCGAGCTCTTCGCGTTCGCTGACGGCGGCGTCCTCGCCCGCCTCGGCGGTCGGCTTGACCCACCTGCCGGCGGGGTCCTCGTGCATGCCGGTCTCGCCCGCGAGTGCGGGAATCACCTTGTGGCGCGCCCCCGCCCGAATGCGACCCTGGTCGCCGCGCGGCGCGTTGACGACGCTGGCCACCGGACCCATCGGGGGCGTACCGCCATAAAAGCCCGGTGCGACCGCCCCGGCCGGCGACAGGCCCTCGAGCCCGGTGCTCGGCATCGCGGTCGCGGTGGCGGCCAGCCGAATCGCCGGGGTACTACCCCACGACTGCGGCACCGACAGCTTGCCTACCGTCGCCGCCTCACCGACTTCGGCCGACACCCCGGAACCGCCCAGACCCGCTCCCGCGCCGGGCGAATTCACCAGGGCCGACCCCGCCGAGTTCCCCGTCCCAGAGACCTGGGAAGCCGCGGCCGCCGGCGCCGAAAGGGAATTGACCAACGGGTTCCAGGCCGCGGCGACCGGCGGCGCGAGGGTCAGCAACGTACCGGAGGCATCGAAGTTCAGACCTTCGGAGAGGATCTGATAGCCGATGGTGTTTTCGCTGAAGTTGTTGAACAGGTCGACCAGCGAACCGGACCCGCCCGTCGACCCCGACGATCCCGCGCCCGGCGTGGGGCCGGTCTGCGGCAAGTTAGCGATGTTCGCCAGCGAGGACGTGGTGTTCGAGCCGCCGGTAGCCATCGCCTTCATCACCGCGGAGTTCTGATTCGTCGTCCCGGACGGGTTGGTGGTCTGCTGCGGCGAGCTGAAGGGCGTCAACTGCGTCGCCGCCGCCGAGGCGCCGGCATAGCCGTACATCGCCGCGGCATCTTGGGCCCACATCTGGGAGTACTGCGCCTCGGTGGTCGCGATCGCCGGAGCGTTCTGGCCGAGGACGTTGGTGGATACCAGCGCCGCCAACAACGCCCGGTTGACCTCGACCTCCGCCGGGGGCACCGTTGCCGCGAACGCCGCCTCGTAGGCCGCCGCGGCGGAGCCCAGCTGACTCGCGGTCTGTTGCGCCTGCGCCGCGGTGGTGTTCATCCAGGACAGGTAGGGAGCTACCGCGGCGGCCATGGCCCCCGACGACGGACCAGCCCACGGGCCGTCCGTCAGTTGCGCCACGATCGCCTGGTACGACGCCGCGGCCGAACTCAACTCGGACGCCAGCTTCTCCCAAGCCGTCGCCGCCGCCACCAACGAGCCGGCGCCCGCGCCGGCGTACATCCGGGCGGAATTGACCTCCGGCGGCAACGCCGCGAAATCGACGGTCACAGCATCGCCTCCTTGATCAGGCGGGCGGCCGCATCGCGCTCGGTGGCCACTTCGGCGATCTCCTTGCGCAGCTTCTCGAGCTCGTCGCGCTCGCGTTCGCTTAACGCGCTGGCGACGTGCTTGCGGGTCTTCTGCGGCACCGGTGCGGCCACGGTTTGCTCGCCTGCGCCCTGGTCGCCGGGCAGTGCGGGGATGACCTTCTGGCCGGAGCCGGTGCGGGCACGAGTCTGCTCACCTCTGGGGGCGTTGACCACGCTGCCCACCGGAGGAATGCCGCCGAAGAAGCCGGGCGCGGCCATCTCGCCCTGCGGCGCGCCGCCGAGTCCGGCGGCCGGCAGCGGCGATGTGCTCGCGGCCAGCCGCACGGCAGGAGATTCCGCCCAGGCTTGCGGCACCGACAACTTGCCGACGGTGGCCGCGTCGCCCACGCTCGCCGAAGCCCCGGCATTGCCCAGGGCTCCCGAGGCCGGGGTGGGCGAATTCACCAGGGACCCCAGCCCGGCGTCCGCGGGGGACACGTCGCCGGCCACCGCCGCCGATGTGGGCAACGCAAGGCCGTACAACCCGCCCAGCAGCGGCGTGATACCGGAGGCGGTGAACAAGGGTCCACTGATGACCAGAGCCCAGTTACCGATGTTCTGCGTGAGCTCGTTGAGGCCGGTGGGGCTGCCGGTGGGCGGGCTCAGCAGGCCCGCCAGGTTCGGGTCCAGATCGGAAGCGTTGACCAGTGGGGTCGTCGAAAGGTTCTGCAATGTGTTGGGCACGACCGACAGCGCCGATTGGGTGCTCGGTCCGGTCGCCGACTGCATGGCTTGATTGACCGAGTTGGCTTGAAGTGCCGTGCCGTTCTGGTTGGTGGTCTGCTGGGGTTCAGTGAACGCCGTCAGCCTGGTGGCCGCCGCCGATGCGCCGGCGTACCCGTACATCGCCGCCGCGTCCTGGGCCCACATCTCGGCGTACTGCGCCTCGGTGGCCGCGATCGCCGGGGTGTTCTGCCCGAGGATGTTGGTGGCGACCAACGAGGCCAGCAAGGCGCGGTTGACCTCGATCTGCGGCGGCGGCACCGTGGCGGCGAAGGCCGCCTCGTAGGCCGCCACCGCCGATGTGAGCTGGCTCGCCGTCTGCTGAGCCTGCGCGGCGGTGGTGTTCATCCATGACACATAGGGAGCCGCCGCGGCCGCCATCGCCCCCGACGACGGACCCACCCACGAGCCGCTCGTCAGCTCGGCCAGCACGGTCCGATACGAGGCCGCCGCCGTACTCAGCTCCGCCGCCAGCGACTCCCACGCGGCGGTGGCCGCCAGCATGGGACCAACCCCGGCGCCCGCATACATCCGCCCGGAGTTCACCTCGGGCGGCAGTGCCGCATAATCCACTACGTAACCCCCGTGACAAGCCGCCCAGGCGCCAAACCACGCACGCCCGACCCGATTCGAGCGTTGATGTGGCACTCAGCTTCGCGCGCAACGGTCTGCGCACGACCGGTGCGACGCCGCGTAGAGGTCATCGCACGCGGGTGCAGAACGACGCTTGAACGTCGGCGTTTCTGCACAACTAGCAATATCCACCTGTGCATCTGTAATAACCATGGTTAATTACTGAGAATTAGCTGGGAGCCACCCAGGCGCATCTGTACACCGGCGGCGCGCGTCCGCAGTGGCACGACGCCAGAGCGGCATTCACGGCCACGCGTCGGCGGGCCGCGCCGGTTCCCGCGTCCCTGAACTTCGTCGTCCGCAATCGGCCAGCGCCTACCGGCCGTGACGAGAAACTGCTTCTCACAACGGATTTACCGGCACGGCGACAAACCATCGCGCGCAGGAGCGTAGCCGCCGATCGCCGGCGACCGGATGCCCGATCCCGCGCGTTGCGCGTCGTCTCCCGTGCGCACCCGGCCGGAGACGACCGTGCGTCTGCCCGCAGCAAAACGACAGCTTGGGTAATTAGCTACAAAACCAGGCAGCAACCACGCCCAGCGGTTTATCCCGCGGTGCTGCACACCGCGGGCCCACGTCGCCGCCGAACGGCCGAGACCTAATCGGCGAACGGTCCCCAAGCGTGACGCTTCATTGCGGCCGGCTTCTTGCCGAGCTTGCCCGCCCGCACCATCACAGCCAGGCTGTCCAGGATGACCCGGCTGCTCATCAGTGCCGTCTGCTCCGCCCAGTCGTAAGGCGGCGAGCACTCGACGACCTCGATGCCGTTCAACCCCGGTTCCGAAATCATCCGGATCAGGTTCAGCGCTTCGCGCGGCAGCAGACCGCCGGGCTCCGGCCAGCCGGTGCCGGGCACGAATCCGGCGTCGATGACGTCGATGTCGAACGACAGGTAGACCGCCTTGGCGTCCTTCCACGCCGTTTCGAGCGCGATTTCGGCGACCTTTTCGATGCCGACACGCTCAACGTCTCCGACCGTGATGACGGTGCTCCCGCGCTGCCGGCCCACCTGGACGCCCGCGCGGGGCGCCTGCCATCCGCCGATGCCGATCTGCACGAGGTTGGTGGCCGGCGCGTTTTTGATGTTGGTGGCGTGGAACCACGGGGTGGTGTGCATCCGCTCGTCGAGATCGGTTTCCTGGGTGTCGACATGGCGGTCGAAGTGGATGATGCCCACATTGCCGTCCAGGTAGGGGGCCAGACCCCGCACGGTCGGGAAGCCGATCGAGTGGTCGCCACCGAGCACCACCGGGAACACGCCCTTGGAGACCACGTGCGCCATGGCCTGGCTGATCTGGTCGAACGACTTCTCGATGTTGGCGGGAATCGTGACCACGTCGCCGATGTCGACGATGTTGAGCTGTTCCCGCAGGTCGACGCCCAGTTCGTAGCAGTACGTCCCGAACAGGTTGGTGGAGCGGCGGATCCCCATCGGCCCGAACCGGGTGCCCGGGCGGTACGTGGTGCCCGCGTCCAGCGGTGCCCCGAAGACGGCCACCTCGGCGTCGGCGACGTCGTTCACGTCCTCCAGGAACGGGGCCTTCAGAAACGTCCCCCGTTCCCCGGCGAAGTGCGGCAGCTCGCCTCGGGCGAACGTCGACAGGGTGCGGTCGTTGATGGTGGGCGCGGCTTCCAGCCCATGGCTGATGCAGCGGTCGATCTCCTCGCGGTGCCGGCGGGTGGACAGCTCGGCCTCGGCCTGCTGCGCCCACGCGCCCTCACGGTTGGGGATGTCGGCCTGGCCGGCGAACGGGTTGAACATGAAAAATCCTCTCGTCGAGTCTCAACTCACGGCGGAGGATGCCCCGACGACCAGGACCAAACGGAGGAGAAGTTCGCAGACCGTTTTCGGTTGACCGGCACGCCAGGCATCCCGCGGTCACCGTCTTGTCGCTCTCCGGGTACGGCGAACTCGTCCGGGCGGCCGCTTCGGCGCGCCGCTGTATAAGGTACCTGCTCGGCCAACAACTGCAAATCGGGCCACGCCCAGCTGCATCCGATCCGTGCACCGCGGCTGGTCGACCGGTCCGCGGCCTGCTCGATACGCTGGCTGAGCGCCACGCCGAACACGAGCGGGCCCTGTCAATTTCCTGAAAGGCCTGTCATGGCAACACATGTCCACACCCATCCGCACGCGCCCAGCGGGCGGCCGAAACGGGTCAGGCAGCCGGGGGAGCCGCTGCGGATCGGCGTCGGCGGCCCGGTGGGTTCGGGAAAGACGGCCTTGGTGGCGGCACTGTGCCGACAGCTGCGCGACGAGCTCTCCCTGGCGGTGCTGACCAACGACATCTACACCACCGAGGACGCCGACTTCCTGCGGCGGCACGCGGTGTTACCCGACGAGCGGATCGCGGCCGTGCAGACCGGCGGCTGCCCGCACACCGCGATCCGCGACGACATCACCGCGAACCTGGATGCGATAGATGACCTGATCGCCGCGCACGCGCCGCACCTGATTTTGGTGGAGTCCGGCGGCGACAACCTCACCGCGACCTTCTCCTCGGGTTTGGTCGATGTGCAGATCTTTGTCATCGACGTGGCCGGCGGGGACAAGGTTCCCCGCAAAGGCGGCCCCGGGGTGACCTACTCGGATTTGTTGGTAGTCAACAAGACTGACCTGGCACCCCTGGTCGGCGCCGATCTGCAGGTGATGGCCGATGATGCGGCCGCGGTCCGCGACGGCCGCCCGACCGTGTTGCAGTCGTTGAGCGAAAACCCCGCCGCGACAGAGGTTTTGGCTTGGGTGCGGGCGCAGCTGCGCGAGGCGGCGGATCGGTAGTGCACTCCGACGTGCTCGTGGTCGCATATCCGGGCCGGCTGCCGCGGGTGCAGGGCGGCGGTGCGGTGGCGGCCCGATGCACCGCTTTCGACACCGTGCATTTGGTGGGGGCGGCGGCCACGCCGCTGGGGGGCGACACCATCGTCATCCGGGTCATCGTCGAGCCGGGCGGGCGGCTGCGGCTGCGCAGTGCCGCCGCCAGCGTCGCATTGCCGGGACGGAAAACCCGGACGTCTCAAACCCGTTGGGAGATAGAGACCGCCGGCAGCCTCGACATCGACCTCGAGCCGACAGTGGTCGCCGCCGATGCGCGGCACCTGTCGAGCGGGTCCCTCATCCTGCGCGACGACGCCCGGGTGCGCTTCCGCGAACGCGTACAAATCGGCCGATGTGACGAGGCCGACGGGTTCTGGTCGGGATCCCTGCACGCCGACCGCGATGGGCGTCCACTGCTGCGACACCGCGTGGAATTGGGCGCCGGATCGCTGGCCGACGATGCCATCGACGCACCGCGCGCGGCCATCAACGAGTTGCGTTATCCAGCAGACTCATTCGAGGACATCCCGATCGACGCCGGGGCGACCGTGCTGAGGTTGGCCGACGGCGGGATTCTCGCTACGTGGCAGGCCGATCGGCTGATCGGCTAGCTGGCCCGCCTGGCCGCCGGCCGTTTGGCCTCGGCGGCGGCCACCGCCAACTGTTCGAGCCGGGTCCGGGCGAACGCCTGCTGCTCGGTGATGGTCAGCTGGCCGCGCCGGGTGCTCAGGAAGGTCACCGTCCAGGACAGCAGGGTGCTGATCTTGGTCTTGAATCCGACCAGGTAGACCAGGTGCAGCACCAGCCAGGCGAACCAGGCGAACAGGCCGCTGAACTCGACCGGACCGATCTTGGCGACCGCGGAGAACCGCGACACCGTCGCCATGGACCCCTTGTCGAAGTACTGGAACGGCTCCCGATCGGCCGGGTCGGCGCCGCCGAGTTCGGCTTTGATCGCGTTGGCGACGTACTTGGCGCCCTGGATGGCTCCCTGGGCCACTCCCGGCACACCTTCCACGGCGGCCAGGTCACCGATGACGAAGACGTTCGGGTGACCGGGGACGGACAGGTCGGGCAGCACCTTGACGCGACCGGCCCGGTCCAGTTCGACCGACGACTGATCGGCGAGGTCGCGGCCCAGCGGGCTGGCTGACACACCGGCGGACCAAACCTTGCAGGCCGACTCGATACGCCGCACGGCGCCGTCGGAATCCTTGACGGTGATGCCGTTACGGTCGACGTCGGTGACCATCGCACCCAGCTGGATCTCCACGCCCATCTTCTCCAGCCGGGCCGCCGCGCGCTGACCCAGCTTCTCGCCGAACGGCGGCAACACCGCGGGAGCGGCATCGAGCAGGATCACCCGCGCCTTCGTCGAGTCGATGTGACGGAAGGAGCCCTTCAGCGTGTACTTCGCCAATTCTGCGATCTGCCCGGCCATTTCGACGCCGGTGGGGCCGGCCCCGATCACGGTGAACGTCAGCAGCTTGGCCCGCCGTTCGGGATCGCGAGACCGCTCCGCCTGTTCGAATGCGCTCAGGATCCGGCCTCGCACCTCGAGCGCGTCGTCGATCGACTTCATGCCCGGTGCGAATTCGGCGAAATGGTCGTTGCCGAAATAGGACTGGCCGGCCCCGGCGGCGATGATCAAGCTGTCGTACGGGGTGTCGTAGGTGTGCCCGAGCAAGTCGGACACCACGAACTTGCCCTCCAGATCGATGTGGGTGACGTCACCGAGCAGGACCTGAACGTTGCGCTGCCTGCGCAGCACAACTCGGGTGGGCGGTGCGATATCGCCTTCGGAGACAATGCCTGTCGCCACCTGATACAGCAACGGCTGGAAAAGGTGGTGCGTGGTACGGGCGATCAGCTTGATGTCGACGTTGGCGTGCTTGAGTTTTTTGGCCGCGTTCAGTCCACCGAAACCGGAGCCGATGATGACGACCTGGTGACGGCGCTCTGGTGCAGCTGTCGTACCTGGCTGGGGGCTCATGTTTCCGCTGCTCCTGACGGGGGCTTCTGGACGCGCGACTGCGATCAGCCACCACGCTAGTCAGCGGAATACCCCGAAACCTAGCTGGCAACATGTGTAATCAAACACATCGCCAGTATCACTGCTGGTCGTCGAACGTGATACTCATCATGTTCGTTCGACCGGTGCAGTTGTTCGTTGAGCGGCCTACAGGCCCACGAGCGGACGCAGCGCTTCGCCCGCCGCCTGGATGACGCCGGGTGTGTAGAAGGGCATGTTGATGATCACGCTGTCAATGCCCGCGTCGATCACCTTGGTCTTGATCTGATCGGCGACGGAGTCCGGCGTGCCGGCCACCATGCGCTGCGTCATCTCGGCGGGGATCTGGTCGAGGTTCGCGTTGTCGTCGATCAGCACCGTGATCAGCGTGCTGGTTTCCAGGGTGGCGGGGTCGCGGTCCACCTCCTCGCAGGATCGACGCACGGCGTCCAGCTTGCGCGCCAGCTCGTCGAAACCGGCGATCACGTTGAGGTGGTCGAAATGCCGCGCGGCGAGCGGGATCGTCTTCTTCTCGCCGCTGCCGCCGATCATCAGCGGAATGTGTTCCCGGAAGCGGGGATTGGCGAACGCCTCGCTGGCGTGATACCACTTGCCGGAGAAGGCGGCCCGCTCGCCCTTGATCATCGGCAGGATGATCTGCAGGGCTTCGTCGAGCCGGTTGAACCTATCGGTGAAGGTGCCGAATTCGAAGCCCAACTGATCGTGTTCGAGCTGGAACCAGCCGGTTCCGATGCCCAGGATCGCCCGGCCCTGGCTCACCACGTCCAGCGTGGTGATGATCTTGGCCAGCAGGGCTGGGTTGCGATACGTATTGCCGGTCACCAGCGTGCCCAACTGCACCCGTTCGGTGGCGGTGGCCAGCGCCCCCAGGGCGGTATAGGCCTCCAGCATCGGCTGATCGGGAGTTCCCAGCACGGGCAGTTGGTAAAGATGGTCCATCACGAAAACCGAGTCGAATCCAGCGGATTCGGCTTCGCGGGCTTGCGCGATGACGGTGGGGAAGAGTTGCTCAACCCCGGTGCCGTAGGAGAAGTTGGGAATCTGCAGACCAAGTCGAATAGCCACGAGAATTACCGTAGCGACCGGCCACGCCCCGCAGAAGGGCCCGCGTTACGCCTCAGGCGAAACGGGCCAGCGCGCCGTGGCTCACGTGCAACGTCTGCCCGGTGATGTGGCGAGCCGCCGACGAGGTCAAGAACAACGCCAACCGGGCGGCCTCGGCGGCCACCGGCGCCGGCGTGCGGGACAGTCCCTCATAGCCGGCCTCGGCGCTGCGTCCACCCGCGACGACGTTGACGGTGATCCCGCGGGTGCCGAAAATGCTTGCCTGCCCCGCGGTCCAATTCGACAGGGTCGCCTTGATGGCGGCGTCGGCGCTGCCCGCCGGCGGGTTCTCGGGCACCACACTGATGATGGAGCCACCCGAGCGCAGGTGATCACCCACGGCCTGCACGGTCAACACCGCCGAAAGCACCGTCGCGTCGAGGGCATTGCGCCAGGCGTTGGCCGTATCGGCGAACGAATAGGTACGCGGGTCGCCGGCGTCCCAGGTGGGTGCCGGCACGTTCACGATGGTGTCCAGGTGATGCGGGAACAGCGGACGGGCCTCTTCGAGGCTGGCCGGGTCGGTGGTGTCACAGGCGATCGCCTCGACCTCTAGCTCCTTGGCGGCGATCTCCAGATCGCTCTTGCGTGCGCCCACGAGGGTCACTTTGTGGCCGTCGTTGCGGAAGCTCTCGGCTACCGTGCGCCCCAGCTCCGTGTCTCCGCCGGTAACCAGCACCTCCACTGCCATGACCTCCTGGTGTTCACGCGCGTTATGGCATCGATCCCCACGTATGTTACTGGACGGTAGCTAGTCGGCGAAACTTTCGCCGGCGCGACGCGCGGATCATTTGCATAACTATTCGGCCGCCACTTTCTTGCGGCGATTCGACCGCGGAGCCGACCGCATCATCGGCGGGCTAGGGTGCATCCATGCGTCGGATCGGGATGCTGGCCGCGGTGCTGTCGACGGTGCTGATGGCGGTCCTGACCGGGTGCGGTTCGAAGCCACCCGCTGCGCAGCCGTCGGCGGCGTCCGGCAAGGTCATGGTGTTCGCGGCGGCCTCGCTCAAGCCCGCGTTCACCAAGATCGGCCAGCAGTTCACGAACCAAAACCCGGGACTCGGCGTCGAATTCGACTTCGCCGGTTCCTCGGACCTGGCGACCCAGTTGACCCAGGGCGCGACGGCCGACGTCTTCGCCTCGGCCGACACCGCCCAGATGGACACGGTCAGCAAGGCCGGCCTGCTATCCGGCAACCCGACCAACTTCGCGTCCAACACCTTGGTCATAGTCACCGCGCCGGGCAACCCGAAAGGGATCGGATCCTTCGCCGATCTGAGCAAGCCCGGCCTCGGCGTGGTGATCTGCCAACAACCGGTGCCGTGCGGGGCGGCGACCCATCGCGTCGAAGACAGCACCGGGGTGCACCTCAACCCGGTCAGTGAGGAACCCAGCGTGACCGACGCCCTCAACAAGGTCACCAGTGGCCAGGCCGACGCCGCTCTGGTCTATGTCACCGACGGCAAGTCCGCGGGCAACAAGGTCGCGATCGTGAATTTCCCGGAGGCCGCCGGCGCGGTGAACGTCTATCCCATCGCGCTGCTGAAGAAGGCGCCGCTCGCCAGCCAGGCGCAGAAGTTCGTCGACCTGGTGACCTCGCCCAGCGGACAACAGATCCTGGCCCAGGCCGGCTTCGCGAAACCCTGACCGCCGCCCATGCACCGGCCGACGGGTGGTTGACGCTGCGCCAAAGCTCACGCTCAGCTAACTCCACCCCCCGGGGGGGTCAGCTGCGGTGTTCGAGTTCTGTTCGGAGCTGGGCGATTTGGTCGCAGGCGTACGTCGCCATCGCGGCGGTGGTCATCGCCTCACCCTTGCGGGTGAGCTGTTCGTAGGTTTGACCGCCGAGGGCGTCGCGGAGGTGGGCGATGGCGGCACCGAATTCAAGGAACACCCGCTCAGTCATGGCACCGACCGCGAACCCGACCATGGTGGCCGCAGGTTCGTAGCGCCCATGCCGGTCGAGAAGAGGAGCGAGGATGGCCAGTGGGACGCGGATCGTCGTGGCGTCGCCGGCATTGTGGTAGTTGCGAATCGCCAGAGCGAGGTGGTCGAGCGCGGCCACCGGGTCGCCGTGTTCGGCCTCTAGTCGTGCCACAGTGCTCGCCAGGGTTGACGCGATGGTGCGATTGCCGCTGTCTTGAGCGATCAGCAGGCCCCGGCCGGCCGCGCTGAGCGCTGCGGGGGGATCCGCGTCGCGGAAAGCCAAACCGTAGGCACCGAGCGCCAACGCGAGCAAGTGCGGGTTGCGGGTTGCTTCCGCGGCCTCGATGAGGCCGTCCGCTGAAGCCACCGCCTCCGTACTGGAACCGGCCAGTGCCAGGGCGCCAACCAGCCACGCCCGCAGGTGCACATGGTTGTCGCCGCGGCGCGCCAGCTGCGCCCGGCACAACTCGGCCAACCGCTCGGGCTGTCCCATCGTCAGGTACACAACTCCAAGCACGCCCTCGTCGCCGTACGGCAGCCCCTCGCGGCTCCTTCCGAGAACGATCTGCCCGGCCTCGCAATAGCCGACAGCCGCCTCGATCCGTCCGGCCGTGAAGCACCGCGACGCAATCACATATAGGAACGCCAACCTGGGGTGGCCGACCGCGCGGGCGGACTCGATCAGCTCTTCGGCCCAGGCGGCCGGCTCATAGGTTTGGCAACAAACGCCGAGCCACCCCACATAGGTGGCGATGGCGGCGGCGGCATCCAGATCGTCCTGGTCGGCGGCCCACCGAAACGCGGTGCGCAGATTCGCCAGCTCCAAGGCGAACCAGTCGTAGGCCTCGCGCTGGCGGGGGCTGTCCCACAGGGCCATGATGTCGGCTTCCCGTCCGGCGAAGTAACGCGAGTGGGCGGCCCGAACCTCGGATGCTTCCCCGCGCGCGGCGAGTTGTTCCTCGGCGAACTGGCGGATCGTCTCCAGCAGCGAAAACCGGGTCCGCCCCGAAGACCGGTCAGCCACCAGCAGCGACTTGCGCACCAGGGTATCGAGCAGATCCAGGGTGGCGAAGTCATCATCGGAATCCATGACCGCGCAGGCACTTTCGAGGTCGAATCCCCCGGCGAACACCGAACACCGCTCCAGCAGCGCCTTCTCCGCGTCATCGAGGTGGTCGTAAGACCACGCCACCGCGTGGCGCAGAGTCTGGTGGCGTGACAGGCCGCGGCGGGAGCCGACCAGCAACCGGAACCGGTGATCGAGGCGATCACGCACCTCGATCGCCGTCATCGATGCCATCCTCGAGGCCGCCAACTCGATGGCCAACGGGATGCCATCGAGGCGACGACAGATTTCCAGCACCGCGGCAGCCTCATCGGCGTTGGCCACCGAGAAGTCCGGCGAAACGGCTTGTGCACGTTCAATGAATAGGAAGACCGCGCTGGAGTCGATTCCCGCGTGGACATCCAGCGAGGGCACCGGCCACAGTTGCTCGTCGGCGACTCTTAGTCCTTCGCGGCTGGTCGCCAGAATCGTGACGGTCGCCGAGTTCGCCAGGATCGCCTCTACCAAACAGGCTGCGGCGTCAAGGACGTGCTCACAGTTGTCGAACACCAACAATCGGACCCGCCTCTCCAATGCGGCGGCCACCGACTCGCTGACGCTTTTCCCCGGCTGCTGGATGATGCCCAGCACCGCTGCGACCGCGTCGGGCACCACTGCGGGATCGGCCACCGCTGCCAGCTCGAAAACCCAGACCCCGTCCCGGAATTCGTCGACCAGCCGATCCGCCAACTCGAGCGCAAGGCGGGTCTTGCCGACCCCGCCTACCCCCGTCAACGTCACCAACCGATTCGCCTTCACCGCGGCTTGCAGCTCGACGACCTCGGAGTCGCGGCCGATGAAACTCGTCGTCGCAGCCCGCAGATTCCCCGGATTCACATCGAGTGCCCGAAGAGCCGGAAAGTCCGTGCGCAGGCCTTCTGCTTGAACCTGGAACACCTGGACCGGGTTCGGGAGATCCCGCAACCGTCTGGGTCCCAAGTCGATGAGATCAACGCCGCTGAGCAGGCACGCCGTGGAGTCGGCCAACAGGATCTGCCCACCATGTCCGGCGGCCATCACCCGCGCAGCGCGGTTGAGGACCGCACCGAAGTAATCCCCCTCGCGCAGTTCGGCTTCGCCGGTCGCCAGCCCCATTCGCACCGGCAACTCCAGCTGTAGCTGCGCGGCGACGGCCGCATCAACCGCACATCTTGGCGAGGCGAATGCCGCACACACGCCGTCGCCGGTGTGCTTGAACATGAAGCCGTCGTGCGCCTCGATCGCCGTGCGCAACACCTCGTCGTGGTTGGCCAGCGCCTCCCGCATCGCCTCCGCGTCTGCTTCCCACCGACGGGTGGAACCCTCGACGTCGGTGATCAAAAACGTCACCACTCCTGAAGGAGCAGCTGCCGCAGCAGCGGACACCTCTGCAGAATCTCACAGCAGATCTGCTCCTGCCTCTTACATCTGCAGAAACTCCCGCGCCGAGCACGGGACTGCAGCTGATTCGCGAGCCGCAGCGCTAGGTTAGGGCGGTGCGGATCTCCCGACCGTGGTTAGGCAGGTGGACGTATTCGCGAGCGTCGCACTGATCTGCCCCGCTGGGTGTACATTCCCGCAGCGGTGGGCGCCGTCTTCGTTGTGCTGCCGCTGCTGGCCATCGCGGTCAAGGTCGACTGGCCGCACTTCTGGTCGCTGATCACCAGCTCGTCGTCGCGCACGGCGCTGCTGCTCAGCCTGAAGACCGCGGCCGCCAGCACGGTGGCGTGCGTGGCGCTGGGGGTACCGCTGGCGCTGGTGCTGGCGCGCAGCACCGCGCGCGTGATCCGACTGCTCCGGCCGCTGATCCTGCTGCCCCTGGTATTGCCGCCCGTGGTGGGCGGAATCGCGCTGCTGTACGCGTTCGGCCGGCTCGGATTGCTCGGCCGATATCTGGAAGCCGCCGGTGTCAGCATCGCCTTCAGCACCACCGCCGTCGTGCTCGCACAAACCTTCGTCTCGCTGCCGTTCCTGGTGATTTCCCTGGAGGGCGCCGCGCGTACCGCCGGGGCCGATTACGAGCTGGTGGCCGCGACGCTGGGAGCGCGCCCGAGCGTCGTCTGGTGGCGCGTCACCCTGCCGCTGCTGTTGCCGGGCGTGGCGTCGGGGGCGGTGCTGGCCTTCGCCCGCTCGCTCGGTGAGTTCGGCGCGACGCTGACCTTCGCCGGATCACGGCAGGGGGTGACCCGCACGCTGCCGCTGGAGATCTATCTGCAACGGGTGGCCGACGCCGATGCCGCTGTGGCGCTGTCGATCTTGCTTGTGGTGGTGGCGGCCCTGGTGGTCTTGGGCCTCGGCACTCGCCGCCTGACCCGGACCGACACCGGGTAACCATGAGCGAATTGCAGCTGCGCACGGTCGTCGCGGACCGCCATCTGGACGTGGAGTTCTCCGTGTCCGCGGGTGAGGTGCTCGCAATGCTCGGACCCAACGGCGCGGGCAAATCGACCGTCCTACACGTCATCGCGGGGCTGCTTCGTCCAGATGACGGGTCGGTGCGGCTGGGGAACCGGGTCTTGACCGACACCGCCGCCGGCATAAACGTGGCGACGCACGACCGCCGGGTCGGGCTGCTGCTGCAGGACGCGTTGCTGTTCCCGCACATGAGCGTTGCCGCCAACGTCGCTTTCGGCCCGCACAGCCGGGGCGCGAGGTTGGCCCCTGCTCGCGCCGCTCAGACGGCGACCGCGCTGCGCTGGCTGCGCGAGGTCGACGCCGAGCGCTTCGCCGACCGGAAACCGCGACAACTGTCCGGGGGGCAGGCCCAGCGGGTGGCCATTGCCCGGGCGCTGGCCGCCGAACCCGAGGTGTTGCTGCTGGACGAACCGCTGGCCGGTCTCGACGTCGCCGCGGCCGCCGCGATCCGGGCAGTGCTGCGCAGGGTCATCACCCGCACCGGGTGCTCGGCCATCCTGGTCACCCACGACCTGCTGGACGCGTTCACCCTGGCCGACCGCGTCCTGGTGCTGGAATCCGGCAAAATCGCCGAAATCGGCCCGGTGCCCGAGGTTCTCACCGCGCCCCGCAGTCATTTCGCGGCCCGCATCGCGGGCATCAACCTGGTGAACGGAACCGTGGACCGTGACGGTTCGCTGCGCGCGGATGCCGGCGACCGCTGGTATGCCACCCCGACACAGAGCGGCGAACCGCTCGTGGCGGAGCAGCATGCGATCGCCGTGTTCCCGCCGACGGCGGTGGCCGTCTACCGCGACCGCCCGCACGGCAGCCCCCGCAACACCGTTGAGGTCACCGTGGCCGAGATGGACGTCCGCGGGCCGGCGGTGTTGGTGCGCGGCGCGCAGCAACCCGATGGCGCCCCGGGCCTCGCCGCGGAGATCACCGTCGACGCCGCTGCAGAGCTGCAACTGGTGCCGGGGGATCGAGTGTGGTTCTCCGTCAAGGCCCGCGAGGTGGCGCTGCATCCCGCCGCCCGATGAGCCGCTTGATGAGCCGCTCACCGGACGGCGCCGGGCCCGAGACGGTTGCACATCGGCAACATCGGTAAATCCTCGCCGCATTCGTCCGCACTGCATCCTTGCGTCACAGCGGTAACACGGTAGGTTCGTCGCCATGGAGCAGGTGGATCCGACCTCGACCCGTCGTAAAGGACTGTGGACGACGCTGGCGATCACCACGGTGACCGGCGCCAGCGCTGTCGCCATCGCGTCGCCGGCGACATCCCACGCCGATCCCGAGGTGCCGACCCCGGTCCCGCCGACCACGGCCACGGCCCCGCCCGGGGCGCCGGCGACCAACGCGCCGCCCGCCGCCCAGGCGCCGAATGGGCAACCGGCACCGGGTGATCCGAACGCCGTCCCGCCACCGCCGGCCAACCCGAACGGCGCACCGCCACCGCCGGCCAACCCCAACGGGGCGCCCCCACCGCCGGCCGATCCGAATGCGCCGCCGCCACCGCCGGTTGACCCGAATGCCGGGCGGGTCACCAACGCGGTTGGGGGATTCAGCTACGTCCTGCCCCCCGGCTGGGTGGAGTCGGACGCGTCGCACCTGGACTACGGCTCGGCGCTGCTGAGCAAGGTCACCGGCCCACCGCCGATGCCCGACCAGCCACCGGCGGTCGCCAACGACACGCGCATCGTGATGGGACGCCTGGACCAAAAGCTCTACGCCAGTGCGGAAGCCAACAACGCCAAGGCCGCGGTGCGGTTGGGCTCGGACATGGGCGAGTTCTTCATGCCCTATCCCGGAACCCGGATCAATCAGGACTCCACCCCGCTCAACGGGAGCAACGGAAGCACCGGCAGCGCGTCATACTACGAAGTCAAGTTCAGCGACGCGTCCAAGCCGAACGGCCAGATCTGGACGGGCGTCATCGGTTCGGCAAACGGCGGGACGGCCCAGCGCTGGTTCGTGGTATGGCTCGGAACCTCGAACGACCCGGTGGACAAGGTCGCCGCCAAGGCGCTTACCGAGTCGATCCAGGCGTGGACGCCGCCCGCGGCTCCTGGGGCGCCGGCGCCGGGAACGCCGCCGGCTCCTGGCGCACCCGCGCCCGCTCCTGCAGCACCCGCGGCTCCCGGCGCACCCGCACCCGCTCCTGCAGCACCCCCGGCTCCTGGCGCACCCGCCAATCCCGGCGCGCCGGCGCCGGTTCCCGGTGGCGCGCCGGCCTCCTCAGAGGCCAGCCCGACACCCACCCCGACACCGCAGCAGACCCTGTCGGCCTGACCACCCCGCTCGACCGGCCCGCTCGCACCTGTAAACCGACTGGTCAACCGTCTCCAATTCGGCACTCATTTCGTGACCCAAACTGGGTATACCGAAATGACGGCCCAGCAAATAGCTGGGCTTTGCCAGCGACTGCAAGGAGACCCCAATGGACGTCACTGCTGCTACCGAATATCTGGCCCGCTCCACGACGTTTACCAGCGTCGGCATCATCGGTTACATCATCATCGGCGGCTTGGCCGGCGCGCTCGCCAGCCGGATCATCCGCGGTAGCGGGGCCGGCATCTTGATGGACATCGTGATCGGTGTCGTCGGCGCGTTAATCGGCGGCTTCATCCTGAGCTTCTTCGTCAACACCGCGGGTGGTGGCCTGATCTTCACCTTCTTCACCGCACTGCTCGGAGCCCTCCTGCTGCTCTGGGTCGTCGGCATGGTGCGCAGGACGTAATCGGGCTGAACCCGTTGCGGCCGTGGTGGTTAGCGGCATGATGGTTTGATGCCTCCACCGGTGACCACCACGGCAATGCGCGCCTGGCGTGTGCGTCGGCCCGGGCCGATCAACACGGGCCCGCTGGAGCAGGTCACCGCGCAGGTGCCACGCCCGGGACCCACCGAACTGCTGGTGGCGGTGCGCGCGTGCGGTGTCTGCCGCACCGACCTGCACGTCACCGAAGGCGATCTGCCCGTCCACCGCGACGGGGTCATTCCCGGCCATGAGGTGGTCGGCGAGGTCATCGAAATCGGTTCTGAGGCCGGCGACGAATTCCGGCTGGGCGACCGCGTGGGCATCGCCTGGCTGCGGCACACCTGCGGCGTCTGCGCCTATTGTCGCCGGGGCGACGAAAACCTATGTCCCTATTCCCGCTACACCGGCTGGGACGCCGACGGCGGCTACGCCGAATTCGCCACCGTCCCCGCCGCTTTCGCCCATCCTCTGCCGAGCGGCTACAGCGACAGTGAGCTGGCCCCGCTGCTGTGCGCGGGAATCATCGGCTACCGCTCGCTGCAGCGCGCCGAGCTGCCGCCCGGTGGGCGCCTGGGACTCTACGGCTTCGGCGGCAGCGCGCACATCACCGCGCAGGTGGCGCTGGCGCAGGGCGCCGAGGTACACGTGATGACCCGCGGATCCCGGGCGCAGGCGCTGGCGTTGAAGCTCGGTGCGGCGTCGGCGCAAGGCGCGGCCGATCCGCCGCCGGTGCCGCTGGATGCCGCGATTTTGTTCGCCCCGGTGGGTGATCTGGTGCTGCCCGCGCTGGAAGCGCTGGACCGCGGCGGCACCCTGGCGATCGCCGGGATCCATCTGTCCGATATCCCCGCCCTGAACTACCAGCGCCACCTGTTCCAGGAACGCCAGGTCCGGTCGGTCACGTCCAACACCAGGGCGGACGCGCGGGCCTTCCTGGATTTCGCGGGTGAGCACCACATCGCGGTGACGACGCCGGAATACCCGCTCGGACAGGCAGATCGGGCGCTGCAGGATCTGAGCGCGGGCCGCATCGCGGGCGCGGCGGTACTGCTGGTCTGATCGGCGTCAGGTCGACAGGTGCCACACCAGCGCGGCGGCCAGCGCGCCGAGCCCGTTCAACGACCAGTGCAACGCGATCGGCGCGATCAGGCTGCCGCTGCGCCGGCGCAGCCAGCTGAAGACGAATCCGGCGGCGCCGGTCGCCAGGACCGCCCCGGCCACCCCGGCCGTCATGCCCGCCACCCCGCCGCCGAATAGCCGGGTAAAGCCGACGTTGCTGCTGGTCAACCCAAACGACGTGGCCACGTGCCACAGCCCGAACAACAGCGAGCCCGCCAGCGCGACGCCGCGAAAACCCCAGGCCCGGTTGAGCGCACCGTGCAGGACGCCCCGGAAGGCGAGTTCCTCGGGGATGACGGTCTGCAGCGGGATGACGACCATCGAGGCGATCATCGCCCCGGAAATCGTTGCGTAGCGGTTGTTCATGAACATCGGCCGGGTCGCCGGCAGCAACACCCCCAGCGCGATCACCGACGCGACGACCACCACCGCGGCCACCGCGTAACCCAGCCCGGGCTTCCAGTGCTCGCGTCCCAGGCCGAGGTCCGCCCAGCCCAGCCCGCGCCAGCGCATCAAGATGACCAGCCCGACCGCCGCGGCCGGGACGGTGGCGACGCCTGCCCACGGGGTGGTGAAGTGCGCGATCAGGTTGGTCAGTACCAACACCGCTACGACGACGGCGATGTCGAGGTGGATCCGGAACCGGTGCACCGTCGAAAGCTGCGACACCGCGGGGCGAATGTCGGCTGTCCCCGCGGCGTCAAACATCCGACCAGTTTACCGGTGCCCGACGGCGCGGCCGCGTCACTCGACTCTCAGTCCGACGCCTCGCTCGACCCCCAGGTCCATCCCGCGATCGCCGGGTCGTCCTCGCCGTGCTCGCGGGTGTAGGTGCGCGCGGCGAGCCGCGCGTCGGCCATGCGCTGCCGCAGCATGGCGGCCCGGCTGGCCAACCCGTCAACCCGGTCGATGACGTCCATGACCAGGTGGAAGCGATCCAGGTCGTTGAGCATCACCATGTCGAACGGCGTCGTGGTGGTGCCGCGCTCCTTGAAGCCGCGCACGTGCATATGTGCGTGATTGGTGCGGCTGTAGGTGAGCCGGTGGATCAGCCAGGGATAGCCGTGGTAGGCGAAGATCACCGGCCTGTCGCGGGTGAACAGCGCGTCGAACTCGCGGTCCGGCAGGCCGTGCGGATGCTCGGAATCCGGCTGCAGCCGCATCAGGTCCACGACGTTGATCACCCGCACGCGCAGCTCCGGCAGTTCGCGGCGCAGGATGTCGGCGGCGGCCAGCGTTTCCAGCGTGGGGACGTCGCCGGCGCAGGCCAACACCACGTCGGGTTCGTCGGTGGCCGTGCTCGCCCAGGGCCAGATGCCCAGGCCGCGGGTGCAATGCGCGATCGCGTCGTCCATGTCCAGGTAGGCCAGCGCCGGCTGTTTGCCGGCGACGATGACGTTGATGTAGTCACGGCTGCGCAGGCAGTGGTCGGCCACCGAGAGCAGCGTGTTGCCGTCCGGCGGCAGGTAGACGCGGGTCAGCTCCGGTCGCTTGTTGGCGACGAGGTCGATGAAGCCCGGGTCCTGGTGGGACGCGCCGTTGTGGTCCTGGCGCCAGACGTGCGAGCTGAGCAGGTAGTTGAGCGACGCGATCGGCCGGCGCCATGGCAGTTCCCGGCTGGTGGCAAGCCATTTCGCGTGCTGGTTGAGCATCGAGTCGACGATGTGCACGAACGCTTCGTAGCAGTTGAACAGCCCGTGCCGCCCGGTCAGCAGGTAACCCTCCAGCCAGCCCTGGCAGAGGTGCTCGGAAAGCACCTCCATCACCCGGCCGTCGGGCCCGAGATGCTCGTCGTCGGGCTCAACCTTCGAAAGCCACACCTTGTCCGTCGCACCGAACACGGCGTCGAGCCGGTTGGAGGCCGTCTCGTCGGGCCCCATCAACCGGAACCGGTCCCGGTTGCGGGCGATCACGTCGCGCAGGAACCCACCCAGCACCCGGGTGGCCTCATGCGTGGCCGTCGCCGGCCGCTCCACCGCCACGGCGTAGTCGCGAAAGTCCGGCAGGTCCAGATCGTGCAGCAGCAGCCCGCCGTTGGCGTGCGGGTTGGCGCTCATCCGCCGATCGCCGGTGGGCGCCAGCGCCCGCAATTCGTCGCGCAGCCTGCCGTTTTCGTCGAAGAGCTGCTCGGGCCCGTAGCTGCGCAGCCATTCCTCCAACTGGGCGCGGTGTTCGGGGTTGTCGTGCGTCTCGGACAGCGGCACCTGATGCGAGCGCCAGGTGCCCTCGACCTTCTTGCCGTCCACCACCTTGGGCCCGGTCCAGCCCTTGGGGGTGCGCAGGACGATCATCGGCCACACCGGTCGCTCTGCCTGACCGCCGCCGCGGGCCGCGCCCTGGATGGCCGCGATGTCGTCGAACGCGTCGTCGAGCGCGGCGGCCAACTGCTGGTGCACGTCGGCCGGGTCGTCACCGGCGACCGTGATCGGCCGGTAGCCGTAGCCGCGCAGCAGCGACTCCAGCTCCTCGTGCGGGATCCGGGCCAGCACCGTCGGGTTGGCGATCTTGTAGCCGTTGAGCGCCAGGATCGGCAGCACCGCGCCGTCGGTCACCGGGTTGAGGAACTTGTTGGAATGCCAGCTGGCGGCCAGCGGCCCGGTTTCGGCCTCGCCGTCACCGACGACGCAGGCCACCACCAGGTACGGGTTGTCCAGGGCCGCGCCGTAGGCGTGCACCAGCGCATAGCCGAGCTCGCCGCCCTCGTGGATGGATCCCGGCGTCTGGGCCGCGACGTGGCTGGGGATGCCGCCGGGGAAGGAGAACTGCCGGAACAGCTTGCGCAGCCCTTCGGTGTCCTCCTCGATGCCGGTGTACACCTCGCTGTAGGTGCCTTCCAGGTAGGCGTTGGCGACCAGCCCCGGTCCGCCGTGACCCGGTCCGGTCACATAGATGACGTCGGCGTCGCGGTCGCGGATGATGCGGTTCAGGTGCGCGTAGATGAGGTTGAGGCCCGGCGTGGTGCCCCAGTGCCCCAGCAACCGGGGTTTGATGTGCTCGCTCGACAACGGCTCGCGCAGCAGCGGGTTGTCCAGCAGGTAGATCTGCCCCACCGACAAGTAATTGGCGGCACGCCAGTACTTGTCGAGGAGAGCGACTTCGTCGTCGGAGAGCGGAGATTGCGCGGGCGCGGGGGTTCGGGTTTCTAGGCTCACTCGGCCGATTGTCCGCGCCATCGGCGAACAATGCTCGTACGGGCGATTACTCTTCGCCGCGGGCGCGCGCCTCGTACGCCTGGCGCTTCGCGACGTCGACGTCGTCGGTGAAGACGTGGTCGCCGCCGAGCATCCGGTTGAGGCCCTCGGCGAGGCGGCGCGGCCAGAACTTCTGGGACACCACCATTGCGCCCGCCGCCTTGGTGATCCGGACCCGGGGCTTGGGGTGGGCCACCAGGTTGACGATCGCGTCGGCGATCTCGGTGGGTTCGGCGTTGCGGAACCCCTTCATGCCGGGAGTCCCGGCGACCAACTCGGTGTTGACGAACGTCGGCAGCACCGTGGAGAACTTGACCCCGGCCGACCGGTACTCCAGCCGCGCCGAGTCGGTGAACGCCACCACCGCATGCTTGCTGGCGCAGTAGGTGGCGAGCCCGACGATGTGGAGCTCGCCGGCCAGCGAGGCGACGTTGATGACGTGCCCTTTGCCCCGGGGCACCATCCGCTGGGCGGCCAGTTTGCTGCCCAGCATCACGCCGTAGACGTTGATGTCCAGAATCCGCCGGGTGACCGCGTCCGGCTCGTCGACGATCCGGCCGACGGGCATGATGCCGGCATTGTTGATCAGCACGTCGATCGGCCCGAGCTGGCGCTCGACCTCGTCCAGGAAATCGGAGAACGAGTGCGGGTCGGTGACGTCGAGTTTCCCGTAGACGTCGAGGCCCAGGTCGGCGCCCGACTCCTTCACCCGCGTCTCGTCGACGTCGCCGATGGCCACCTTGGCGCCCAGGTTGTGCAGGGCGGTGGCGGTGGCCAGCCCGATGCCCCGGGCGCCGCCGGTGATCACGATGACTTTGCCTTTTAGCCGGCCGCTACCCTGCTGGCCAATCGAAGCCGTGTCTGCCATTCGGCCCCTCCAGGTTCTTGACGGGTGTCAATTGGACATCGGGCTAAGCACAGCACCCGACGTCGCCCCGCGCAACAATCCCAGACTGACCGGCGCTCGCCGGCTCAGCTCAGGGCAAACCAGACCAGGCTGGCGCCGCCGGCCAGCGCGCAGTAGATGGCGAACGGCGTCAGCGTGCGGGTCTCGAAATAGCGCGTCAGGAAGCGCACCGCGAGATAGGCGCAGACGAAGGAGGCGACGCTGCCGGCCAGCACCTGGCCACCGATCCCGGCGCCGAGCGGCCCGAATAGTTCCGGGATCTTATAGACGCCCGCGGCCAGGATGATCGGCGTCGCAAGGAGGAAGGAGAACCGGGCCGCGTCTTCGTGCGACAAGCCGCGCCACAGGCCGGCCACGATGGTGATTCCCGAGCGGCTCACGCCGGGCAGCAGCGCCAGGATTTGCGCCGCACCGATCACCACGCCGCGCGGCAGGGGGAGTTGCGCGAGCCGGTGATCCGAGGCCTCGTCACCGTGTTCGGGCTCCTGGCCGGCTTTCCCGGCCTCAGCCGGTGCGGGCGCGATGCGCCGGCGCAACACCTCGCCGACGTACAGGGCGATGCCGTTGAGCAACAAGAAGGCCGCCGCGGGGACGGGCTTGCCGAGCGTGGTACGGAACAGCTGTTCCAGCAGCAGCCCGGCCAGGCCCACCGGGATGGTGCCCGCCACGATCAGCCAGGCCAGCCGTTCGTCGGGCGTCTGGATCCGCCGATGGCGCAGCGAGGTGCAGAACCCGGTCAGGATGCGCACCCAGTCGCGCCAGAAGAACACCAGCAGGGCGGCGGCGGTGGCCACGTGCAGGCCCACGATGAACGCGAGGTACGGCGATTTGGGCGCGGACACGCTGAGGTCCTGGGCCCATCGCCCACCGACGAGCGCCGGCACCAGCACCGCGTGCCCCAGGCTGGAGACCGGGAACAGTTCGGTGACGCCTTGGAACGCGCCGACCACTATGGCCTCGACGTAGCTCAAGTGCGCGGTCATAGTGCTGCCTCCATGAGACGACGGATGGGCCTGGCGGATCGGCCTGTGACGATAGCCGACGGCGCGGAGCCGAATCAGCTTGCCCACCCGGCACTTTGGCCGACGGCTCGGGCGATGAGCGCAGGCAACGTCCGGCGCGCAGCGGCCTGACCAGGCAGGTACCGTGTCCAGATGGCCGACGGGTTGCTCGATGCCGTGCGCGTCCTCGACTTGTCGAGCGGTGGCGCCGAAGCGGTGACCCGGCTGTTCGCCGACCTGGGTGCCGACGTCCTCAAGGTGGAGCCGCCGGGCGGTGGGCTGGGCCGCGATGCGCTGCCCACGCTGCGCGGGGCCAGCATTCCGTTCGCCGTGCACAACGCCAACAAGCGCAGCGCCGTGCTCGACCCGTTCGATGACGAGGACTGCGCGCGATTCCTGGACCTGGCCGCGGAGGCCGACATCGTCGTGGACACCGGCGCCGACGAACGCGGGGCCATGTTCGGCACCTCGGGCGAGGAGCTGGCGGCCCGCTACCCGCACCTGGTGGTGCTGTCGATCACGGATTTCGGCGCGACGGGTTCACGCTCGTCCTGGCGTGCCACCGACCCGGTGTTGTACGCGATGGGTGGCGCGCTGTCGCGCTCCGGACCCACCACCGGCACTCCCGTGTTGCCGCCCGACGGTATCGCGTCGGCGACCGCCGCCGTTCAGGCAGCGTGGGCCGCGCTCGCGGCGTACTACAACCGATTGCGTTGCGGCACAGGCGATTACATCGACTTTTCTTGGTTTGATGCGGTGGTGATGGCCCTCGATCCCGCGTTCGGCGCACACGGGCAGGCCGCCGCCGGTGTCCGTCGCAGCGGGCGCTGGCGGGGCCGGCCGAAAAACCAGGACGCGTACCCGATCTATGCATGCCAGGACGGCTACGTCCGGCTGTGCGTGATGGCACCGCGGCAGTGGCGCGGGCTGCGGCGCTGGCTGGGGGAGCCGGCGGAGTTTCAGGACCCGAAATACGACGCGATCGGCGAGCGGTTCGCTGCCTGGCCCCAGATCAGCGCGCTGATTCGGGAGCTGTTCGCCGAGCAGACGATGAAGGACTTGGTGGCCGCCGGCCAGGCGAACGGGGTGCCGATCGCCGCGGTGCTGACGCCCGCACGGATCCTGGGGTCCGAACACTTCCAGTCGGTAAGCGCCATCACCGAGGCCGAACTCGTCCCCGGCGTGCGCACCACCGTGCCGACCGGCTATTTCGTCGTCGACGGCCGTCGCGCGGGTTTCCGGACACCGGCGCCGGCCACCGGGCAGGACGAACCGTACTGGCGCGGCACTCCGTCGGTGGTGCCGTCATCGTCGGGCCGGCTCGGCGACTACCCCTTCGCCGGGCTGCGGATCCTCGATCTGGGCATCATCGTCGCCGGTGGCGAGCTGAGCCGGTTGTTCGGCGACCTGGGCGCCGAAGTCATCAAAGTCGAAAGCGTCGACTACCCGGACGGGTTGCGGCAGGCCCGGGCCGGCGATGCCATGAGCGAGTCCTTCGCCTGGACGCACCGCAACAACCGGGGGCTGGGCCTGGATCTGCGCAGCGCCGAGGGCAAGAAGATCTTCGGCCGCCTGGTGGCCGAGGCCGACGCGGTGTTCGCCAACTTCAAGCCCGGAACCCTTACGGCACTGGGCTTCTCGTACGACGAGTTGCGCGCCATCAACCCGCGCATTGTGCTGGCCGAGAGCAGCGCCTTCGGCGACACCGGTCCGTGGAGCGCGCGGATGGGCTACGGGCCACTGGTCCGCGCCACCACCGGGGTGACCCGGCTCTGGACGTCCGACGATGCGGGCGAAACCGACACCGGCAGGCACGGGTTCTACGACGCGACAACGGTGTTCCCCGACCATGTGGTGGGGCGGGTCACGGCGATCGGGGCGCTGGCCGCGCTGATCCACCGCGACCGGACCGGCCGGGGAGCCCACGTGCACATCTCGCAGGCCGAAGTCGTGGTCAATCAGCTCGACACGCTGTACGTCACCGAGGCCGCGCTGGCCGCGGGCGTCGCGCAGATCCGCCTGGACACCAGCCTGCATGCGGTCTACCCCTGCGCGGGTGACGACGAATGGTGCGTCATCTCGATCCGCTCCGACGATGAATGGCGCCGCGCGGCATGGGTTTTCGATCATGCCGGGTGGGCTGACGATCCGCGCTTCGCCACCGGCGAAGCGCGACTGGCCCATCGCGGGGAACTGGTGGACCTGGTGTCCGGCTGGACCCGCACGCGCACCCCGCTGCGGGCGGCCGAACTGCTGCAGTCGGCCGGGGTGCCGGCCGGGCCGATGAACCGTCCGCCTGACGTACTCGAGGACCCGCAGCTGGTCGCGCGAAACGTCTACTGCCCGATGACGCATCCGCTCATCGACCATTCGCTGCCGGCCGAGACGGGACCGGCGCCGTACCGCCACATACCGGCGGCCCGGCAGGCGCCGGCGCCGCTGCCCGGCCAGGACACGGTGGAGATCTGCCGGGACGTGCTGGGCATGAATCCCGGGGACATCCAGCGGCTGATCGACGACGGCGTCCTGTCCGTCCCGGCCGGCACCGGGTAGCGCGCGAAACCGCGACCCTCCGCGCGGGTGCGGGCCGCTACCACGGACAGATCCGTAGCCACGCTAAATTCGTCCCATGAGCGTCGACCCCAGGACCCCGGTGCTGATCGGCTACGGCCAGGTCAACCATCGCGACGAGATCGACCCGGAGGCCCGGTCGGTCGAGCCGATGGACCTGATGGTGGCCGCGGCGCAGCAGGCCGCCGATGCCGCGGTGATCCAGGCCGTGGACTCCATCCGCATCGTGAACATCCTGTCGGCGCAGTACCGCGACCCGGGCCTGTTGCTCGGCCAGCGAATCGGCGCCTCCGACTTCAGCACCCTGTACAGCCCGGTCGGCGGCAATGTGCCGCAGTCGTTGGTCAACCAGGCCTGCCTGGACATCCAGCGGGGCAACGCCAAGGTGGTGCTGCTGGCGGGCGCCGAAACCTGGCGCACCAGGCGGGCGCTGCGGGCCAGGGGCGCCAAGCTGACGTGGACCGAACAGGACCACTCCGTCCCGATGGCCGAGATCAGCGGTGACGACGTCCCGATGGCCGGTGAGGCCGAGATCAGGATCGCCCTGGACCGGCCGGCCTACGTCTACCCGATGTTCGAGGAGGCGCTTCGTGTCGCCGGCGGGGAGTCGATCGACGACCACGTCAAGCGCATCGGAGCGCTGTGGGCGCGGTTCAACGCCGTGGCCGTGAACAACCCGAACGCCTGGATCCGCAAACCGTCGAGCGCCGAGGACATCAGCCAGGCGGGCCCGCAGAATCGGATGATCAGTTGGCCCTACACCAAGCTGATGAACTCCAACAACATGGTCGACCAGGGCGCCGCGCTGGTGCTGACCTCGGTCGGCGAGGCGTCCCGGCTGAAGGTTCCGGCCGAGCGGTGGGTCTACCCGCACGCGGGCACCGACGCCCACGACACCCCGTCCATCGCCGAGCGCCACGAGCTGCACCGGTCTACCGCGATCCGGATCGCCGGGGCGCGCGCGCTGGAGCTCGCCGGCCTGGGCATCGACGACATCGATTATGTCGACCTGTACTCCTGCTTTCCCTCGGCGGTTCAGGTGGCGGCGGCCGAACTCGGCCTGAGCGTCGACGATCCCGCCCGCCCGCTGACGGTGACCGGTGGGCTGACGTTCGCGGGCGGACCGTGGAGCAACTACGTCACGCATTCGATTGCCACCATGGCGGAATTGCTGGTGGCCAATCCCGGTCGGCGCGGCCTGATCACCGCCAACGGCGGCTACCTGACCAAACACAGCTTCGGGGTCTACAGCACCGAGCCGCCGGCCGAATTCCGTTGGGAAGACACCCAACCGGCGGTCGATCGGGAGCCGACGACGGACGCGGTGGGGGAGTGGGAAGGCGTGGGTACGGTCGAAGCCTGGACGACGCCGTTCGACCGCGAGGGACAACCCGAGAAGGCGTTTTTGGCGGTGCGCACGCCCGACGGGTCGCGCGCCCTGGCCGTTATCACCGATCGCGCCGCGGCGCAGGCATCGGTGCGTGAAGATATCGGTGGCGCCAAGGTAGCCGTCGCCGCGGACGGCAGCGCGGCGCTGCAGTAACCCCGGGCGGCGACATCACGTCAGGTCACCGAACCGTTACCGGACTAACGGTCGCGTAGCCCATGCCCGCTTGCCTATTGTTGAGTGCTGAGGGTTGGGGGAGGTGAGCCCAGGTGCACATCCTGGTTACCGACGCCACCGGCGCACTCGGGCGGCTGGTCGCCGGGCAGCTGATCGCGGCCGGGCACACGGTCAGCGGCATTGCTGAGCTCCCTCATCCGTGCCTCGACCGCAACGTCAGCCTGGTTTGCGCGCCGCTGCGCGATCCGGTGCTGCGCGAGCTGACCGACGACGCCGATGCGGTGATCCACCTGGCTCCCATCGATCCCTTTGTCCCCGGCAGCGCGGACATGGACGGCCTGGCCCGGGTGACCGATGCGGCCGCCCGCGCCGGTTCCCGGCTGCTGTTCGTGTCGCAGGCCGCCGGCCGGCCCGAGCTGTATGGACCGGCCGAGGACCTGGTGGCCTCGAGCTGGGGCCCCACCGTGGTCGTCCGGATCGCGCCACCGGTCGGTCGCCAGCTCGACTGGATGGTGTGCCGCACCGTGGCCACCCTGCTGCGCACCAAAGTCTCGACTCGGCCCATGCGGGTGCTGCATCTCGACGACCTGATGCGCTTTCTGGTTCTGGCGCTGAACACCGACCGCACCGGCATCGTCGACCTTGCGAGCCCGGACACCGTCAATCTGATCACCGCCTGGCGGATGTTGCGAGCCACCGACCCGCGTTCCCGGCTGCATCGGCTGCGCAGCTGGTCGCAGCTAATTCCTGAGATGAATGTTGCAGCGGCACAAGAGGATTGGTCGTTCGAGTTCGGCTGGCACGCGCTGGACGCGGTCGCCGACACCGCACGCGGGCTGGTCGGCCGCCGGCTCGACACCGCGGGCGCGATCAACCACGGCGGACGGTTGGCGCTGCCGGTCGAGGTGCTGGCGCACCCTCGACGCTCGGCCGACGACGCGCACAGCGCGGCACCCGAAGGCGTCGAGGGCGAATTCGACGACCAGATCGATCCCCGGTTTCCGGTCTTCAGCGGCTCCGCCCTCGACGAGGCGCTGCCCGGACCGCTCACGCCGATAACGCTGGACGTCCAGCTGAGCGGACTGCGTGCCGCGAGCCGCGTGTTGGGTCAGGCGCTCGCGCTCGGCGGCGCGGTCGATGCGGAATGGGGCAGCAGGGCCATCGCGGTGTTCGGCCATCGCCCGTACGTCGGAGTATCGGTCAACATGGTCGCCGCCTCCCAGCTACCCGGTTGGGACCAGGAGGCCGTCGCCCGCGACGCCCTGGTCGGCAGGCCCCACGTGGGGGATCCACTGCCGCTCGGTGAGCCGGCCCTGACGGTCGGAGCCCTCGGCTCGGTGGCCAAAGCGGTTGCCGCGGGGCGGTCGGTGGCCCTGCTCCGCCACCTGCGGGCCGACACCCGCGCCTACGTCGCGGCGGCCACCGCGGAGCACCTCGACGCCGGTCAGCTGGCGTTGCTGCCGGAGGCGGCACTGGAGGTTCGGCTGCGGCTGTTGCGCGACCGCATTCATCAAGGGTGGATCCTCAACGCGCTGTGGCTGATCGACGCCGGCGTCAGCGCCGCGGCGCCGGTGCGCGGCCAGGGTCGGCGCGGCGTGCCCGGGATGGGCATGATCACCGACAGCGACCTGGTCGCCGCCGAGCTCGCCGAGTTGGCGGCCGCGCTGCGGGCCGACCCGCCGTTGTGCGCGCTGGCCGAGGAGGGCAACCTCGCCAGCATTCGCGCGTTGTCACCGACGACCGCGGCCGCCGTGGATGCCGCCGTCGCGCGGATCGGGCACCGCGGCGCGGGCGAGGCCGAGCTGGCCAGCAGGACATTCGCCGACGATCCGACGATGTTGCTGATCGCCGCCGCCGCACAGCCCACACCACCGGTGGCGCCGCACGACCGGCCAGCCACCCACAGCCGAGGCTCCCGGGAGCTGGCCCACGACGCCACCATGCGGTTCACCCACGAGCTCCGAATGACGTTGCGCGCCTTGGGTTCGCTGCGAGTCGAGGCGGACCAGATCGATGACGTCGACGACGTGTACTACCTGACCTGCAACGAACTGGTCACGCTGCCCGGCGATGCGCGGCTGCGGATCAAACGCCGCCGCACCGAACGGGAACGGCTGCAGGTGCAGTGCCCGCCGGACGTCATCGACGGGACGTGGGTGCCGGTGCGGCGCAGCGCTGACGGCTCCGACGCCGCACGCACGGCAGGACTGGATCAGAACTGAGCGCTCAACCCAAAAGCTCGCGCAGGGCCAGCGCGTTGCGGACCGCGTGGCCACCCAGGTCGTTGTTGAAATACATCCACACGTCCCTGCCTTCGGCGTCCCACTCGGCGATTCGATCGGCCCAGCGCCGTAGCTCCTCGTCGGAATACGAGCCGGCGTAATTGGCGTCCGGATCCGGACCGTGCATCCGGATGTACACCAGATCGGTTGTCGCCCGGGGGATGCACTCCAGCCCGAGACCGCTCATCACCACATACGCGGCGCGCCGGCGTTCCAGTAACTCGAACACGGCGGGGTCATTCCACGACGGGTGACGCAATTCGACGGCGACGCGGATCGACTCGGGCATCAGGGCCAGGAACGAATCCAGGCGCGCGTCGTCGCGCTGCTGCTCGGGGTGCAGTTGCACGAGCAGCACCCCATGCCGATCACCGAGCAGACGCCAACAACGTTCGAACCGTTCGATCCACGGTTCGGGTGAGGCGAGCCGGCGGTAGTGCGTCAGTCCACGATGCGCCTTGACCGACATGGTGAAGCCCTCCGGCAGCTGCTTGCGCCAGCCGGTAAAGGTCGAATCCTGGGGCCAGCGGTAGAAACTCGCGTTCAGCTCCACGGTGTCGAAGACTTCGATGTAGCGGGCCAGCCGGCGCCCCGACGGCGTTCCGGTCGGGTAGAGCACATCCACCCAGTGGTTGTACGACCACCCCGAGGTACCGATGCGTATGGTCACTGTCCGCTCAGCCGGTCACCCGCCGACGCACATCGTCGTCTAGCGACACCCTGATGAGTGCGGCGGCAAGTTGCGCATTGGCTTGCGGTGCAAGTGATCCCAACTTCTTCGGTTCGGCAGGCAAGCCCAGTTGTTTGGCGGTGGCGGTGGCTCGGGCGTCGAAGTACGGACGCACCCAGGTCCATACGTCTTGGACTTCGCGCAGGAAGATGTCGGCGCCGGTGTCGCCGATTCCCTTGAATTTCTTCAACATCCGCTTGGCGGTGGCCACGTCATGCCGGCTGCGGTCGGCCAGTTGGCGCAGATCACCGGAGTAATCCTCACGAACGGTGTCGGCCATATCGGTTAGCCGGGTCGCCGAGCTCTCGTCGTAGCGAACGTAGTGCGCGCGCCCGAACGCCTCGATCATGGTCTGCCGGTCCGCCGCCAGCACGGCTTTGGGGGTCCGCAGCCCCGCCTTGAACAGTTCACGCGCGGCGGCCATGGCGATGCCCGCGTCGATCGGCTTGCTGGCGAGCATGCACAGGACCAGAAGCTGAAACAGCGGCATCGGCTTGTCGGCCATCGTGATGCGTGCCTGCGCCGCGTAAGTCGTACCGGCAACGTCGAGCAGTCGTCGCACCCGCGGGTCCATAGGCACTCGCTTACCCGCGCATCGCGCGAGCTAACCGGCGCTACTTGGGTGGCAGACCGCGCGCGTAACCGACTCCGCGGTTCACCCAACCGTGAAGCTGGCGTTTGGTTTGCACGCCGGCGGCGTCGACGTGCAGCCAGCCCCGGGCTTCCCGGCCGGCCATCACCATCGGGCTGACATGGGCACGCGCCGCGAGCTTGTCGGTGTCTTCCCGCGGCACTCGCACCAGCAGTCCGCCCTGGCCGCTGACGGCCACCGACATGTTGCCGTTGATCAGAAACGCCAGACCGCCGAACATGCGTTTCTCGTCGACACCGGGCTCGGTGCCGAGGAGTTCGCGGATGCGGTTCGCCAGATGCTCGTCGTAGGCCATCCGCCGACCCTAATCCCGGGGACCGACCGGGGCGGCGACGTCAGTCCAGGTCGACGCGGATGGTCAGCAGGTCGCTGCCCATCAACCGCACCACCGCGCTGTTCAGTCGCGGCAGGTTGCCGAGCCGCTGCACGGCGTCATCGTCGGGCAGCAGGTGCGCAGTGCCGTTGCGCCACCGGCCGCCGACCCGCACCCGGACAGCCGGATTCGCTTTGATGTTGCGGACATAGTCCGAGTGCTCGCCGTGCTCGGAAACCATCCAGAACTGGTTGTCGACCACGCGCCCACCTACCGTGGTACGCCTGGGCTTTCCGCTCTTGCGGCCGGTGGTTTCCAGCATGGTCATCGGTAGCTGGCGGCCCACCGGATTGACCACCAGCCGTTGAACGCGACGGACCACTTGCCGTTTCAGCTTCCCGAAGTCAGTCATAGCTTGGATTCTGCCGCATACGAGAACAGCCGCCACATGAGCGACGGCTGTCTCGTTATGCGGTTGTAGGTCAGCTGCCCGGCGACCTCACGCGGCCACCGTCGCGGCTTCGGCCGCCGGTTCCAGCGCCTGGGCGACGATCTCGGCGACATCGGTCATCGGCTTGACCGTCAACGCCTCCAGCACCTCGGCCGGCACGTCGTCCAGATCCGGCTCGTTACGCGCGGGGATGAAAACCGTTGACAATCCGGCACGTTGGCCCGCCAGCAGCTTCTGCTTGACGCCGCCGATGGGCAACACCCGCCCGTTCAGCGTGACCTCACCGGTCATCCCGACGTCGGAGCGGACCTGGCGTCCGGTCGCCATCGACACCAGCGCGGTCACCATGGTGACGCCGGCGGACGGCCCGTCCTTGGGCACCGCGCCCGCGGGCACGTGCACGTGGATGCGCCGGTCCAGCGCCTTGGGGTCAACGCCCAGCAGGTGAGCGTGTGAGCGCACGTAGGATAGCGCGATCTGCGCAGATTCCTTCATGACGTCACCCAGTTGACCGGTCAGCTGCAGACCCGCCTCGCCATCCGTCGAGCCCGCCTCGATGTACAGCACGTCGCCACCAAGACCGGTGACGGCCAGCCCGGTGGCCACACCCGGCACCGCCGTGCGCTCGGCCGACTCGGGCGTGAACCGCGGGCGGCCAAGGTAACCCACCAGATCCGGCTCGTCGATGGTCAGCGGTTCGGCGTTGTCCGCCAGCTTGGTGGTCGCCTTGCGCAGCGCCTTGGCCAGCAGCCGTTCGAATTGCCGCACGCCCGGTTCGCGGGTGTAGTCGGCGGCGATCTTGCGCAGCGCGGCGTCGGTCACCGTGACCTCGTCCTCGGTCAGCGCTGCCCGCTCTCGCTGCCGGGGCAACAGGTAGTCCCGGGCGATGGCGACCTTGTCGTCCTCGGTGTAGCCGTCGATCTGCACCAGTTCCATCCGGTCCAGCAGCGCCGACGGAATGTTCTCGATCACGTTGGCGGTGGCCAAAAACACCACGTCGGACAGGTCCAGATCCAGGTCCAGGTAATGGTCGCGGAAGGTGTGGTTCTGCGCGGGGTCGAGCACCTCGAGCAGCGCCGCGCTCGGGTCACCGCGATAGTCGGAACCGACCTTGTCGATTTCGTCAAGCAGCACAACGGGATTCATCGATCCCGCCTCACCGATCGCGCGCACGATCCGGCCCGGCAACGCGCCGACGTAGGTGCGACGGTGCCCACGGATCTCGGCCTCGTCGCGCACGCCGCCCAGGGCGACGCGGACGAACTTGCGGCCTAAGGCCCTTGCCACGCTTTCACCCAGCGAAGTCTTGCCGACGCCGGGAGGACCAGCCAACACCATCACCGCACCGGAACCGCGACCGCCGACGACCTGCAGCCCGCGCTGGGCGCGCCGCGCCCGCACGGCCAGGTACTCGACGATGCGGTCCTTGACGTCCTCCAGCCCGTGGTGGTCGGCGTCCAGAACTTCGCGGGCCACCTTCAGATCGGTGGAGTCTTCGGTCCTGGCGTTCCACGGCAGGTCGAGCACGGTGTCCAGCCAGGTGCGGATCCAGCCGCTTTCCGGGCTCTGGTCGCTGGAGCGTTCCAGCTTGCCGACCTCGCGCAGCGCGGCCTCGCGCACCTTCTCGGGCAACTCGGCGGCCTCGACGCGGGCCCGGTAGTCGTCCGACCCGTCCGGTTCGCCTTCGCCCAGCTCTTTGCGGATGGCGGCCAGTTGTTGGCGCAGCAGGAACTCCTTCTGCGTCTTCTCCATGCCGTCGCGGACGTCCTCGGCGATCTTGTCGCTCACCTCGACCTCGGCCAGGTGCGAGCTGGTCCAATCGATCAGCACGCGCAGCCGCTCGGCGACGTCGACGGTCTCCACCAGTTGCCTCTTCTGCGCGTTGGTCAGGTAGGAGGCGTACCCGGAGGTGTCCGCCAGCGCCGACGGATCGGTCAGCCTGTTGACGTAATCGATGATCTCCCAGGCCTCGCGGCGTTGCAGCATGGCCAGCAGCAGCTTCTTGTACTCCGCCGTCAATGCCTTGACCTCGTCGGTCGCCTCGGTGGCGGGCACCTCGATCGCCTCGACCCACAGCGCCGCACCGGGTCCGGATGCGCCGGCCCCGATCTGGGCCCTGCGCTCACCGCGCACCACCGCGGCGGTGCCGCCGCCGGCGATGCGCCCGACCTGCAGGATCTTCGCGATCACGCCGTGTGAGGGATACCGGTCCTCGAGCCGGGGGGCGACCAGCAACTGCCCCGATTCACTCGCCTGAGCGGCGTCTATCGCCGCGCGGGCGGCGTCGTCCAGGGCGATTGGCACCACCATTCCGGGCAGCACGATGGTGTCGGTGACAAACAGCACCGGCACCGACTTGGCATCAGCCATCAAAATCCTCCAAAAGTTGAGTCTGATGGACTTAACCCAGCCGGGCGCCGGTTTGTTCCCCAGCACCTGCTTTTTCGCCGGGGCGTGAGCGTGACGTTGGTTTCACGCTGGACGACGAGCGTGAAGTCAGTTGCACATTCGTCGCATGTTGGGGCAGCCAGCCGAAGTCATTCCGTAACCAGTGAGCCGTGACGCCGCGGCGTCAGGTCACTGAGTCAATGGGACCGAGCCGCTTGAGCTGGGTGACGTGCCGGGGCGACAGCTCTTCCAGGCAGGTCACGCCGAGTAGCGCCATGGTCCGCAGAATCCCGCTCGCCAGAATGTCGATCGCGCGGCTGACCCCGGCCTCGCCGCCGGCCATCAGGCCGTACAGGTAGGCCCGCCCGACCAGTGTGCATCGGGCCCCCAGCGCGACTGCGGCAACGATGTCCGCGCCGGACATGATGCCGGTGTCGACCAGGATTTCGGTGTGTTTGCCAAGCTCGCGTGCGACCGTGGGCAGCAGGTGGAAGGGCACCGGGGCCCGATCCAGTTGGCGCCCGCCATGATTGGACAACACGATGCCGTCGACGCCGCGGTCGACGACGGCGCGCGCATCATCGAGCGTTTGAATTCCCTTGACGACGAGCTTTCCGGGCCATTGCGCCTTGATCCACTCCAGGTCGTCGAAGGTGAGGCTGGGGTCGAACATGGTGCTCAGGTATTCGGCCACCGTGCCCGGCCAGCGGTCCAGCGAGGCGAACGCCAGCGGCTCGGTGGTCAGCAGATCGAACCACCACTTGGGATGCGGCACGGCATCGAGCACGGTGCGCAGCGTCAGCGTCGGCGGGATCGTCATGCCGTTGCGGTTGTCCCGCAGCCGGGCGCCGGAGACGGGAACGTCGACGGTGGCCAGCAGGGTGTCGAAGCCCGCGGCGGCGGCGCGGCTCACCAGCGCCATCGAGCGCTCGCGGTCGCGCCACATGTAGAGCTGAAACCACTTTCGGCCCTGGGGGACGGCGGTGACCAGGTCTTCGATCGAGCAGGTGCCCAGCGTGGACAGTGAGAACGGGATCCCCGCCCTGGCCGCGGCCCCCGCGCCGGCGATCTCGCCCGCGGTGTGCATCAGCCGGGTGAATCCGGTGGGCGCGATCCCGACTGGCAGGGCGACCGGCTGGCCCAGCACGTTCCAACCGGCGGTGACTTGCGAGACGTCGCGCAGGATCGTCGGATGAAATTCGATGTCGCGGAACGCCTGTCGTGCGCGTCCGATGGACAACTCGTCATCGGCGGCGCCGTCGGTGTAGTCGAACGCCGCTTTGGGGGTACGGCGTTTGGCGATGCGGCGCAGATCCTCGATGGTGTAGGCGGCGTCGAGGCGGCGCTTGGTCGCGTTGAACTGCGGTCGCTTGAATTGCATCAGCGGCGCGAGGTCGCGCACATTGGGCACTCGTCGTGGGACGGCCATATGTGCCACCGTAGTCACATGGAATCCGCGACCGACCCTTTCGATCTGAACCGGTTCGTCACCGCGCAGGCTCCGGTCTACGGCCAGGTCATCGGGGAACTGCGCGACGGACGAAAGCGCAGTCACTGGATGTGGTTTGTGTTCCCGCAACTGCGCGGTCTGGGCGGCAGCCCGACGGCGGTTCATTACGGCATTGCCTCGCTGCAGGAGGCCCGTGCTTACCTGGCCCACGACCTGCTCGGGCCGCGGCTGCGAGAATGCACCCAACTGGTCAACGACATCCAGGGCCGCTCCGTCACGCAGATCTTCGGCTCGCCCGACGACCTCAAGCTGCGCTCGTCGATGACGTTGTTCGCCCTTGCGACCGACGACCACCAGGACTTCGTCGCGGTGCTCGACAAGTATTACGACGGCGAGCAGGATCCGCTGACCCTGGCCCGACTGCAGGACTAGACGGGCTGCAGGATCCGCCAGCCGCGGGGCTCGACGTCGACGGCGTCGACGACCTCCTGCGGCGGGGCCGCCGATCCGCCGATCACCTGCGCGCGGGCCGTACCCAGCTTCGGGAGCGAAACCCGCAGCGGCTTGTCGTCGATATTGAGCACCACCAGTAACGCGTGGTCGCCGTTGCGGGTCTCGTACACGTAGTGCCGGTTTTCCAGCAGCCGCGCGGTGGTGGACGCCGCGTGTAGCCAGGGATAGCGGCGACGCAGTCCCACCAGATACTGGTGCAACCGCCAGGTCTCGACCCCGAACACATCTAATTGCAGTGGGGGAGAGCCGAACTCGGGCCGCACCGCGTCGTCGCCGCCGAACCGTTCTTCCTTCACGCCCCGGAACCCGAGCTCGTCGCCGGCGTACACGCTGGGCACCCCGCCGATGGTCAGCAGCAGCACCAGCGCGTGGGCGACGTGTTCGGGGTTTTCCAGCCGGCTCGCGATGCGGGTGACGTCGTGGTTGCCGATGAAGGTCAGCGGGGAGAAGACGGTCAAAAAGTCGTTGTGGCGCTGCAGCGCCCAATCGAGTTCGAAGAAGTTGCCGTCATTCAGGCTGCTCCAGATCGCCTTCCACAGCTCGTATTGGGTGGCCGAGTCGAAGGTGGCTTCCTTTACCACCGCGGCGTAGTCGCCGTGGATGAGTTCACCGACGAACCAGGCCTCCGGGTAGCGCTCGCGCACCCTCGGCAGGGTGGAGGCCCAGAAGTGTTGCGGCACGGCGTAAGCCGCATCGAGGCGCCAGCCGTCGGCGCCGCGCCCCAACCAGTGCGCCATCACGTCGACGGTGTAGTCGGCGACTTCGGGATTGTCGTGGTTGAGGGTGATCAGCCCGGAGTGGCCCTCGAAGGTGTGGAAACGACCGGGACGCCCGCGAAACCAGCGCGCCGCCGCGTCGTCGTTGGCCGCCTCGCGATAGCGCGCGAAGTCCTCGCCGACGTGATTGAACACCCCGTCGAGCAGCACCCGCAGGCCGCGCCGATGCGCCTCGGCGACCAGGTGGTCGAAGTCGGCGTCATCGCCCAGCCGCGGATCGATGCGGTAGTGGTCGGTGGTGTCGTAACCGTGGGTGCGCGAGGCGAAGATGGGCCCCAGCGCGATGCCGGAAGCCCCGAGTTCGATGGCGTGGTCCAACCAGTCGACGAGCCGCCGCAACCGGTGTTCCTCCGGTTGCGGCGGCTCGTTCGGCTGCGGTGTGGGAAATGCTCCCACGAACCCCAGCGGGTAGACCTGCCACCAGATCGCGTGCTGGACCCAGGCGGGTCCGGTCACGGCACTGGACACGACGGCGCGGTCAGCCGACGGTTGCCAGCGTCTGCGAGGCGATGATCGCTTGCGCCACGCCGGAGATGATCGCCGCGGCCTTCAACGCCTCTTGAATGGTTTCCCGGCTGACACCGGCCTCGCGCAGCGTGTGTTCGTGGGCGGCCACGCAGTCCGGGCACCCGTTGATCGACGACACCGCGAAGGACCACAGTTCGAAGTTCGCCTTCTCCACGCCGGGGTTGGCGATGATGTTCATCCGCAATCCCGCGCGCAGGTCGTCGTACTTGCCGTCCAGGAAGCCGCGACCACGGTAGAACACGTTGTTCATGCCCATGATCGATGCGGCTCCCAGCGCCGCGTTGTATGCCTCGGCGGACAGGATGTCGGCCGCCTCGGCCCCGATCTCGGCGAGCACCTGCGTGTTCCGGGTCGCCGCGGCGCTGGCCAGCAGCGTGCCCCACAGCTGCTCTTCGTTCAGCTCGGTAGTGCGGGTAATCGAGCCCAGGTTGAGCTTGAGGTCCTTGGCGTACTCCGGCAGCGCCTCTTTGAGGTTTTCTACGCTCATCTCGCCTCCCTAATCCGACCTTATGCGATCGAGAATCAGGCCGACTGCTTGAGCAGCTCGGTGGCGTCCAGCGTCGGGTCTCCCTTGCGCCAGTTGCAGGCGCACAGCTCGTCGGACTGCAGTGCGTCCAGGACGCGCAGCACCTCTTCGACGTTGCGGCCCACGGAACCGGCGGTGACCGAAACGAACTGGATCTCGTTGTTGGGGTCGACGAGGAAGGTCGCCCGGTCGGCCACGCCCTCGGCGTTGAGCACACCGGTGGCCAGGCTGAGCTCGCGCTTGATGTCCGAGAGCATCGGGAAGGGCAGCTTCTTCAGGTCCTCGTGCTGTGCACGCCAGTTGAAGTGGACGAATTCGCTGTCGATCGAAACGCCCAGCACCTGCGCGTCGCGGTCGGCGAATTCGTCGTTGAGCTTGCCGAACGCGGCGATCTCGGTCGGGCACACGAAGGTGAAGTCCTTGGGCCAGAAGAACACCACGCGCCACTTGCCGGCGTGGTCCTCGTTGGTGATGGTGGTGAAGTAGTCCCCAGGCTGCTTGGCGTCGACCTTGGACAGATCGCCCGCGACCAATGCAGTGAGCTCGTAGGCGGGGAACTGGTCGCCGATGGTCAGCAGAGGCATGTCGCTCCTTGTCTGGATTCACTCAAGATTAGCTTTTCCTACACCATGGTGCCGGGTAGCCTAGTTGAAGTAAAGGTGATATTTCCCACTAGACTTATAGGCATGCCCGATAAGAGTTATCAGCCCACGATCGCCGGCCTGCGCGCGTTCGTCGCCGTCGCCGAGCGGCGCCAATTCAGCGGTGCCGCAACGGCTCTCGGCGTAAGCCAGTCGACGCTGTCGCAGGCGCTGGCGGCGCTGGAAACCGGTTTGGGCACCCAGCTGGTCGAACGCTCCACCCGGCGAGTCTTCTTGACAACCGAGGGCACTCAACTGCTGCCGCGCGCCCAGGCCGTCGTCGAGGCCGCGGACGCGTTCACCGCCGCGGCCGCGGGCACGTCGGATCCGCTGCGGACCGACATGCGGCTGGGGCTGATACCCACGGTGGCGCCCTACGTGCTGCCGACGGTGCTGGCCGGGGTCGCCGAGCAGCTGCCGGGCATGACGCTGCGGGTGACCGAGGACCAGACCGAGCGATTGCTGGCGGTGCTGCGGGAAGGCGCACTGGACGCAGCCCTGATCGCCCTGCCCGCCGAAGGCGCCGGCGTCACCGCGATCCCGATCTACGACGAAGACTTCGTGCTGGCCCTACCTCCCGGCCATCCGCTGGCGGGCAAGCGCCGGGTTCCGGCGACGGCCCTGGCCGACCTGCCGCTGCTGTTGCTGGACGAGGGGCATTGCCTGCGCGATCAGGCGCTCGACGTCTGCCACAAGGCGGGCGTGCGCGCGGAGCTGGCCAACACCCGCGCCGCGTCACTGGCGACCGCGGTGCAGTGTGTGACCGGCGGCCTGGGCGTCACGCTCATTCCGCAGAGCGCGGTGCCGGTCGAGGCGTCCCGCAGCCGCCTGGGTCTGGCGCAGTTCGCGGCGCCCCGCCCGGGGCGGCGGATCGGATTGGTTTTCCGCTCGTCGAGCGGGCGCGATGAGTCCTACCGCCAGTTGGCCGGACTCATCGGCAAGTTGATCAGCAGCCAGCATCAGGTGCGGCTGGTGAAGTAGCCCTACGCGGCTGCCACCCACGGGTAGGTTCTGCCTATGGAGAAGGTGATCGCAGTGCTGAGGCGTGCCGAGCCGGATGACGCGTGGTGCGCCCGGCAGCGGGGCCACATCGCCGACGCGCTGCTGCAACTGGGCGTCGCCGGGCTGCAGATGAACGTTCGTGACGGCGCCGTGCGTCACTCGCTGATGACCTTGACGACGTTGGACCCGCCGGTGGCCGCGGTGGTGAGCATGTGGACGCAGCAATGCTACGGCGACCAAATGACTGCGGCGCTCAAATTCCTCGGCCAAGAATGCGAACAGCTTGCGGCCTATCTGGTGACCGAATCGGTACCGCTCAGTGCGCCAGCCGTCGAATCAGGCTCTCGCACACCGGGATTGGCTAATGTCGCGCTGCTGCGCCGGCCCGCCGACATGGACCAGTCGACCTGGTTGAGGCGCTGGCAGGGCGACCACACCTCGGTGGCCATCGAAACGCAGTCCACCTTCGGCTACACCCAGAACTGGGTGGTGCGGGCCCTCACCCCGGATGCGCCGGGAATCGCGGGCATCGTCGAGGAGTTGTTCCCGATCGAGGCCACCACCGACCTTCACGCTTTCTTCGGAGCCGCCGATGACGACGACCTACAGGACCGGCTGGGCCGAATGGTCGCCAGCACCAGCGCCTTTGGCGCCAACGAAAACATCGACACCGTACCGACGAGCCGGTATGTCTTCGCCACCCCGTTCAACGGATAGGGGACTCACATGACAACACTGCGCGACGCCGTGGCGTTGGCCGCGACGGAAAGCGGTCTGGCGGTGGTGTCCACCGTCCGCGCCGATGGGACGGTCCAGGCTTCATTGGTCAACGTGGGGCTGCTGGCGCACCCGGCCACCGACCAACCAGTGCTTGGCTTCACCACCTACGGCAGGGTCAAGCTGGCCAACCTGCGGGCCCGGCCGCAATTGGCCGTGACGTTCCGCAACGGGTGGCAGTGGGCGACGGTCGAGGGCCGCGCGGAGCTGGTCGGCCCCGACGACAGCCAGCCCTGGTTGACGGACGCCGACCAATTGCGATTGCTGCTGCGCGACGTGTTCATCGCCGCCGGCGGCACCCACGACAACTGGGACGAGTACGACCGGGTGATGGCCCGGGAGAGGCGCGCCGTGGTGCTGATCGCCCCAACCCGCGTCTACAGCAACGGCTAGCCTCGTTACGCTGCAGGCGTGACGCTGCAGATCGATGACGAGAACCGGGTACGCACTCTCACGCTGAACCGGCCCGAGGCGCTCAACGCGTTCAACGAAGCCCTCTACGACGCCACGGCCGAGGCGTTGCTGACCGCCGCCGAGGATCCCGAGGTGGCGGTGGTCTTGCTGACGGGCGCGGGTCGTGGCTTCAGCGCCGGGACCGACCTGGCCGAGATGCAGGCTCGTATCACCGACCCCGGCTTCACCCCGGGCAAGCACGGCTTCATCGGGCTGATCAACGCGCTCAGCGCGTTTCCCAAACCGTTGATCTGCGCCGTGAACGGCGTCGGCGTCGGAATCGGCGCCACCATTCTCGGCTATGCCGATCTGGCGTTCATGTCCTCGACCGCCCGGCTGAAGTGCCCGTTCACCAGCTTGGGCGTGGCCCCCGAGGCGGCTTCGTCATACCTGCTGCCACAGCTGGTGGGCCGGCAGAACGCGGCCTGGCTGCTGATGTCGTCGGAATGGGTCGGCGCCGACGAGGCGTTGCGAATGGGCCTGGTCTGGCGCATCTGCGAGCCGGACGAGCTGATGGCGCAGGCCCGCCGGCACGCCGAAGTCCTTGCGTCCCGGCCGATTTCGAGTCTGATGGCCGTCAAGCACACCATGATGGAACCCGTGCGTCCGGAGATCGCGGCGGCCACTGCCCGGGAAAACGCGCACTTCGCCGAGCTCATGGGCGCACAAGCCAACGCGGCGGCCCTGGCCGACTTCAATAGACGCTGACGCGGTCGCTAGACCGACGGCGCGGTCTCCAGCTTCGCCGAGGCGGCGAGAATGGCCCGCAGCGTGCGCCGGCAGCGGCCGCAATCGCCTCCCGCGCCACAGGCGGCGGCGATCTCTTTGGAGGTCGATGCGCCCCGTGCGACGACATCGCACACCGTCTGGTTGGTAGCCCCAACACAGAGGCACACGTACATCAGCGCACCTCCAGCACGTCGGCGTCCCTTCGTCGAAATGTCGATCAAGCGTCTGCGATTCGTCTGTAGGCCCCGGTCTCCCGGCGTCGTCGGCCACGATGGGGAAGGGACGAATCCGCGTGCCGCTTATTAGTGGAGTCTAACCTAAGCCCGTTAGCTCAGTCTAACCTAACCAAGGGGTGACATACTTCACTTCGGCCGCCACTGAGCGCAGCCAACCCTTGCTGGAACATTCCAATCGGCCGTGGCAAAGTGCTGCTACAGCCCGAGTCTGTGCGCTTCAGCCCGCGCGCCGCCGCGGCCCTACACGACCGCCGCTCACACCATAGGAGTGACAATGCAAGGGGATCCGGAAGTTTTGCGTCTGCTCAACGAGCAGTTGACCAGCGAGCTGACCGCGATCAACCAATACTTCCTGCACTCCAAGATGCAGGACAACTGGGGGTTCACCGAGTTAGCTGAGCACACCCGGGCCGAGTCGTTCGACGAGATGCGACACGCCGAGGCGATCACCGACCGCATCCTGTTGCTCGACGGTTTGCCCAACTATCAGCGGCTCTTCTCGCTGCGCATCGGGCAGACGCTGCGTGAGCAGTTCGAAGCCGACCTGGCGATCGAATACGAGGTGATGGAGCGGCTCAAGCCGGCGATCATCCTGTGCCGGGAGAAGCAGGACTCCACCACAGCGAACCTTTTCGAGGAGATCGTGGCCGACGAGGAAAAGCACATCGACTACCTCGAGACACAGCTCGAGCTGATGGACAAACTGGGCGTGGAGCTGTACTCGGCCCAGTGCGTGTCGCGGCCACCCAGCTGATTCTCGGCCGCCGCCCCAGGCGAGGGTTTTGGTTGCCACCGGTTGACCCTGGGCACTCATTACCATCGAACGCCGAGGGAAGGCACGCATGACGAGGGCGACACCGGCGGCGGCTCCGGCCGACCACGATTCGAATTCGCAACCCGGCAATGTCGCGGTCGACTCGCACCGACGCAATTTCATCTTCGTGGCGATCCTGCTCGGCATGCTGATGGCCGCACTGGACCAGACGATCGTGGCGACCGCGTTGCCGACCATCGTCGCCGATCTCGGGGGAGCGGGCCATCAATCGTGGGTGGTCACCAGCTACCTGCTCGCCTCGACCATCATCACCGCCCTCGTCGGCAAGTTCGGTGACCTGTTCGGCCGCAAGCGGGTGTTCCAGGCGGCCGTCGTGTTCTTTGTCGCCGGGTCCGTGCTGTGCGGGCTCTCGACTTCGATGGGCCTGCTGGTCGCGTCGCGCGCACTGCAGGGCATCGGTGGTGGCGGACTCATGGTGACCGCCATGGCCCTGATCGGCGAGGTGATCCCGCTGCGGGACCGCGGCCGCTACCAGGGAGCGATGGGAGCGGTGTTCGGTGTCACCACCGTGATCGGTCCCTTGCTCGGTGGCTACTTCACCGACCACTTCACTTGGCGGTGGGCCTTCTGGATCAACGTGCCGATCTCGGTCGTGGTCTTCTTCGTGGCGGCCGCGGCCATCCCGGCGCTGACCCAGCGCACCAAGCCGGTCATCGACTACACCGGAATCATTCTCGTCGGCCTGGGGGCCGCCGGGCTGACCCTGGCCACCAGCTGGGGCGGGACCACCTATCCCTGGGGATCGCCCACGATCATCGGCCTGTTCGTCGCCTCGGTGATCGCCTTGTGCATGTTCGCGTGGGTGGAGAGCCGCGCCGCCGCACCGATCCTGCCTATCCGGCTGTTTCGGAGTTCGGTGTTCACCGTCTGCTGTGTGCTGTCGTTCGTGGTCGGGTTCGCCATGTTGGGCGCCCTGACGTTCCTGCCGACGTACATGCAGTTCGTCGACGGTGTCTCGGCCACCACGTCGGGGCTGCGCACCTTGCCGATGGTGATCGGGATGCTGACCACCTCGATGGGCAGTGGCGTCATCGTCGGCCGCACGGGCAGATACAAAGTCTTCCCCATCGCCGGCACCGCCGTCATGGCGGTGGCGTTCTTCCTGATGTCGCGGATGGACCCGTCGACCTCCGCCGTCGTCCAATCGCTGTTCCTCGTCATCCTCGGCGCCGGGATCGGGATGTGCATGCAGACCCTGGTCCTGATCGTGCAGAACACGTCGAGCTTCGACGATCTCGGCGTGGCGACCTCCGGCGTCACCTTCTTCCGCACGATCGGCAGCTCGTTCGGAGCCGCCATCTTCGGTTCACTGTTCACAAACTTTCTGCACAGCCGGCTCGGCCCGGCGATGATGGCCAGCCACGCGCCGCCCGCGGCCGCCGCGTCGCCGGAGGCGTTGCATCGGCTGCCCCGCCAGGCGGCAGCCCCGATCGTCGCCGCCTACGCCGAGTCGCTCACCCAGGTTTTCCTGTGGGCGGTTCCGGTCGCGCTGGCGGGGTTCGTGCTGGCGTTGTTCCTGCGCGAGGTCCCGCTCCAGGAATTCCACGACAGCACAGTCGATCTCGGCGATGCGTTCGGGATGCCGACCAGTGAGACACCGGACCAGATGTTGGAGAACACGATTGCACGGATGATGCGCGGTGTTCCCGGCATGCGGTTGCGCAGCATCGCGATGCGGCCCGACTGCCGACTCGACGTCGCCGGGTTGTGGGGAGTTCTGCGGATCAATCGCTATACGCAGATGTACGGCAAAGCTCGGGTCACCGACATGGCCGACTATCTACAGGTACCGTTCGAGGTTCTCGAACCCACCTTCGCGCGGTTGGTGTCCGCGGGTTACGTGCGGCGCGACGCCGAGCAGATGTGGCTCACGCCGGCCGGGGTTCAACAAGTCGCCTACGTGCACTCGCTGCTGTTGGCCTGGCTCGTCGACAAGCTCGCCCGGTCACCGGGCTTCGAGGGCCGCCCAGACCGCCGCGCTGTGGAAGCGGCGCTGGATCGCGTTGCGCATCGCGTTCTGGCGCAACGCGATTGGCACGAAGAGCAACCGACGGTGGCGATCCCGTCGGCCGTCCACTAGCCGGTGCCGGTGGGCATCCGCCGGCATCCCCGTCGCGGGCCCCTTCCCGGGCGTACCATCACGCCATGAGTCGAATCGGAACGTTTGCTGACGACGACCTGGCCGGCTGGTTCGCGAAGTCTCCGGACATCGGCGGCGCGCTGGGCGGTTTCAGCCAGGCGGTTTACACCAAGAACCGGTTGCCGCTGCGCACCCGCGAACTGGCCCGCACGGTGATCGCCCACCACAACGAATGCGTGGTGTGCGTCAATACCCGAGACGAAGATGGGCCCGCCGCGGGCGTTGACGAGGAGTTGTACGACCACGTCCACGAGTGGCGCACCTGGCCGGGCTACAGCGAACAGGAACGGCTGGCCGCCGAGTTCGCGGACCGATTCGCCACCGACCACACCGCCCTGCGCGACGACGAAGACTTCTGGCGCCGGTGCGCCGAGCACTTCTCCGATGAGTTGCTCGCGGACCTGGCGCTGTCCTGTGCGCTGTGGGTCGGCATGGGTCGCGTGCTGCGGACCCTCGACATCGGCCAGGCTTGCAAGCTCACCATCCCCAGCCGCGCCTAGTCTCGCGCCCTGCACGCCCGGGCGACGGCGACGCGGCCCCGGGGCACAAAGGGTGGCGCGGTGATGTTGCGCTGTGGGTGAGAGAACTCAGAGGGAGGCGGCGGTGAAGATTCGCTTCGGCGTCGGCCTGGGCGCCGATACCGCCCCGGATCAGTTGGCCGCCATCGTCGATCATCTCGAGACCGCCGGGGTGGACTCGCTGTGGTTTTCCGAACTGGTGTATTCCCCGGCGGTCGATCCGGTGGTCGGCATGGCGTACGCGCTCGCGCGGACGACCCGGTTGAAGGTGGGCACGTCGGTGGCCGTGTTGCCGGGGCGGCATCCGGTGCTGGTGGCCAAACAGTTGGCGTCGCTGGCGGCCGTCGCACCGAAGCGGGTGCTGCCCGTCTTCGGCCTGCGCTCGGCCATACCGGCCGAACGCGAAGTATTCGTGGTCCCCGACGGCGAGCGCGCGGCGGTGTTCGACGAGTCGCTGCGGCTGCTGCGTGCGGCGCTGGTCGAGGAGTCGGCGACGTTCACCGGACGGTATTTCGCAGTCACCGATGTCGCCGTCGCCCCGAAACCGGCGCCGCCGCTGGACATTTGGGTGGGCGGTTCGGCGCCGGCGGCATTCCGGCGCATCGGCGCGCTGGGCGACGGCTGGCTGGGCAGCTTTCTCACCCCGGCGGAGGCGCGGGCCGGGCGTGCAGCGATCGAGCGGGCGGCCGCGCAAGCGGGCCGCACCATCGAACCCGATCACTTCGGCATCTCGTTGGCCATTGCGGACGAGGAATTACCCGCGGAGCTCGCCGCCGCGGTACGACGCCGTCGCCCGAACCGCGATCCAGGCGAGCTCGTCGCCGCCGGGTGGGACCGGCTGCACCGGCAACTCGACGCCTACATCGAGGCAGGATTGACGAAATTCGTCATAAGGCCGGTGGGCCAAGCGCCGGTCGGCGACTTTCTCGACCGGTTCGTCACCGAACTCGTCGCCCGGCAGAACTGAGCGGTGCTGTGACGCCGTTGGTCGTGCGGAGCCGTTCGGGGTTGGGAGGATGGCTGCCATGACCGGCACTCCGCTTGCCGCCGCGGCCATCGCCCAGCTTGAGGCTGGGGGCGTCGACACCGTCATCGGCACGGTGGTGAATCCCGCCGGGCTCGTCTTGGCCAAAACCGTCCCGATCCGGCGAACCAACGCGTTCGCGGATCCCGGCTTGGGGGCCAGCCCTTCCTGGCACGCGTTCACCATCGATCAGACCGGCATCGCCTTCACCGCCGACGCGGGCGTAGTGGGGGATCAACGACTCCGCATCGACTTGTCCGCGTTGCGCATCGTCGGTGACGGTCTGGCCTGGGCGCCGGCCGCATTTTTCGAACAGGACGGCGCACCGGTTCAGACCTGCAGCCGCGGAACATTGCGGCGGATCGAGGCGGCACTCACCGAAGCCGGGATCGAGGCCGCGATCGGGCACGAGATCGAATTCCTGCTGGTCGCCCCGGACGGCAGCCGGCTGCCGTCGACGTTGTGGGCCCAGTACGGCCTGGCCGGGGTGCTCGAGCACGAAGCGTTCGTGCGCGAGGTGGTCGGGTCGGCGGCGGGTGTCGGCATCGCGATCGAACAGTTTCACCCCGAATACGGCGCCAACCAGTTCGAGATCTCGCTGTCCCCCCAGCCGCCGGTGGCCGCCGCCGATCAGCTGATACTGATGCGGCTCATCATCGGCCGCGCGGCCCGCCGCCACGGGCTGCGCATCAGCCTGTCGCCGGCGCCCTTCGCCGACGGCGTCGGCTCCGGTGCCCACCAACACTTTTCGTTGACCACTCCCGAACGACCGCTGTTCTGCGACGGCACCCAAACCCGGGGGATGACCGCGGCGGGGGAGAACGCGGTCGCGGGTGTGGTTCGCGGTCTGCCGCAGGCTCAAGGCGTGCTGTGCGGGTCCATCGTCTCCGGCTTGCGGATGCGGCCCGGCAACTGGGCCGGCGCCTACGCGTGCTGGGGCACCGAAAATCGTGAGGCGGCAGTCCGATTCGTCACCGGCGGGCCGGGAAGTCCGCGTGGCGGCAACGTCGAGGTCAAGATCGTCGACCCGTCCGCGAACCCTTACCTGGCATCGGCGGCCATCCTGGGGCTGGCCCTGGACGGCATCAAGTGCCAGGCGACCCTGCCTGCGGAGATAACGGTCGACCCGGCGACCCTCTCCGATTCCGACCGTGAGCGCGACGGCGTCGTGCGCCTCACCGATTCACAAGCCGAAGCGATTGCGGCACTTGATGGTTCAGAGGAGCTGCGACGCATCCTGGGCGACCCGGTGGTCGACATGGTGGTCGCGGTTCGCCGCCTGGAACAGGAACGCTACGGTGACCTGGGCCCCGAGCAATTGGCGGACAAATTCCGCATGGCCTGGAGTCTGTGACGGCCCGGTTATGGTCTCCGACACTGGCGTCCTGGCCCAACACATCTCCGAAGTAGCACTGATCGATCAACACGTCCACGGGTGCTGGCTGACGCCCGGCGACCGGCAGCGATTCGAAAACGCGCTCAACGAGGCCAACGGCGAGCCGATCGCCCACCCGGGTTTCGACTCCCAACTCGGGTTCGCGGTGCGCGCGCATTGCGCCCCCGTCCTGGGACTGCCCAAACACGCTGATCCGCAAGCCTATTGGGAGCGTCGTAGTCAGCTCTCCGAAGACGAACTGGCGCGGTTGTTCCTGAGCGCCGCCGGGGTGAGCGACTGGCTGGTGGATACCGGAATCGGCGGCAGTGATGTGGCCGGTGTCGCGGAAATGGCTCGGCTGTCCGGCCGTCATGCGCGCGAGGTCGTCCGTCTCGAGGAGGTGGCCGAGCAGGCCGCGCGGGCGCAGGGTGATTACGCGTCGGCGTTCGCGGAGATCCTGCACCGGCGCGCAGCCGGCGCGGTCGGGACCAAATCGATCCTGGCCTACCGGGGCGGGTTCGATGGCGACCTGAGCGAACCGTCGACGGCGGAGGTCGCCGATGCGGCAGGCCGCTGGCGCGAGCGCGGCGGCACCCGGTTGCAGGACCGGATTCTGTTGCGGTTCGGGTTGTATCAGGCGCTGCGGCTGGGCAAGCCGCTGCAGTTGCACGTCGGATTCGGTGATCGTGACTGCGACCTGCACAAGGCCAATCCCCTGCTGCTGGTCGACTTTCTGCGCACCGCCGCGGACGTCCCGATCGTGCTGCTGCATTGCTATCCCTATGAGCGCGAGGCGGGTTATCTGGCCCAAGCGTTCAACAACGTCTATCTGGACGGCGGCTTGAGCATCAACCACTTGGGCGCGCGGTCACCGGCATTCCTGGCCCGATTGCTGGAGATGGCGCCCTTTTCCAAGATCCTCTACTCGTCCGACGGATTCGGGCCGGCAGAACTGCACTTCCTCGGCACGGTTTTGTGGCGCAGGGGTATCGAGCGGGTCCTGCGTGAATTTGTCGACCGCGACGACTGGAGCGAGCCAGACGCCCTCCGGGTGGTCGACCTCATCGCCCGCGAGAACGCCGCGCGCATCTACCGCGTTTGACCCCCGGCAACGCGGGGGTATGTCTCCGGCTATGGCGACCGCGAAGGGCGTCCTGGGCTGGGCCCGCGACAAGGTGGTGTCGTGGGTACCTAAGGCCGACCTCGACCAGCGGGATCCGGACTACATCCGCGACCAGCTGCCGGGAACCTGGTTGCTGGCGTCGTTCTATTTCAGGTCGGACGTGCGGGGCCTCGACCGCATTCCGGCTGAGGGCCCCGTGCTGCTGGTGGGCAACCACAGCGGCGGCAACGTGCCGCCCGACACCTTCGTGTTCACCCTCGCGTTCTGCTCTTATTTCGGCGTCGAGCGGCCCTTCTACCAGTTGGCCCACGACCTCGTCGTCTCCGCACCGCCGCTGGGCGCGTTGCGCAAATTCGGCACGGTCGCCGCCAACCCCGAGAACGCTCGCCTCGCACTCGATTCCGGCGCCGCGCTGCTGGTCTACCCCGGAGGCGACTACGAGGTGTTCCGGCCCTCATGGGAACGCCACAAGGTCGACTTCGGCGGACGCATGGGTTACGTGAAGCTGGCCCGCGAGGCCGGGGTGCCGATCGTTCCCGTCGCCAGCGTCGGTGGGCAGGAAAGCGCGCTCTTCCTCAACCGGGGGCAGTGGCTGGCCAAGTTGCTGATGGCCGACAAGTTGCTTCGGCTCAAGAGCATCCCGATATCGTTGGCGCTGCCCTGGGGCCTGAACATCAGCGACCTGGCGGGTCACATTCCGTTACCCACCAAGATCGTGATCGAGGTTCAAGACCCCATCGAGGTCGACGGCGACGATCAAGCGGTGCACGACAAGGTGATGGCCTCCCTGCAGGGGGGCGTCGACCGCTTGGCCGCCGAGCGACGATTCCCGGTGATCGGCTGATGCGCGTCGAACGCCACTGCGTCATCAACGCCGACCGCGCCGACGTGTGGAAGATCGTCAGCGACCCGGACTGCTACCCGTTGTTCATGACGAACCTGGAGCGATGGGAGTCGTCGAACGACAAAGCGGCCGGCGTCGGTGCCCGCTATACCGTGCACTGGAAGATCGGCTCCGTACCCGTCGGCGGCTTGATCGAGGTGGTCGAGTTCGACGAGGGACGCGACCTGGCCTGGGTGGGCATCACCGGCGTCACGCTGCGCGGGCGGATGCGGTTGCGCGACAGAGGCGACGGCTGCACAAAGGTGACGTTCCGGCTGTCGTATCAGGCGCCCGGCGGATTACTTGGGTACATCGCCGACCGGATCGCCGTGCGCCAGGTGGGACGCACCCTTGCGGATACGTTGAAACGCCTGCGGAAGATGGCCGAGTCGTAGCTGTTCTGGTGAACGCGACGCTTCGCCGCAACCTTGACCACCGGAACCGGTTCCGACGCGTCGAAATTCGCGGAATTCGTCCGCTATCACGTAGGAAGCGGTATCACTCTGCTTAGCTGGACCTGGCTACGAATCATCATCGGTCCGCGCAGGTCGATCACCGGATGGAGCCAGCTATGTCACTCTCGACCGCGGCGGTCTTTATGGGGTGATTGAGGAGGTGAAGGCATGCCAGGAGTGGCCGACCTCGCCCTTGGACTGGCACCGATTGCCGGTGGGATGGCGCTCGGCGCTGCGGCGGGATATTTGAAGGGTCCGGATGTTCGCCGCGCGATCAAGCAGGACATGGAACTGCTGAAGGACTTACCACCGGAACAGCTGGAGCGACGAACCGAACTCCAGCGCAGCATCGATACGCGTATCGACGACCTTATCGCGGCCACCAACCGGTACCGGTCGCTTCGCAGAGCAGCTGGCACCTACCAAGGCAGCCTGCGCGACGTACTGCTGCTCGTCTGCGCGATTCTGTTCACCGGGATCTGGTGGAGCACCGATCACCACAAGAGCAACTGGCTCCCGATGTTCGTTGTCCTCATTGTGGTTTCGGTGTGGGCGGCCGCGTATGCGCTCCGCGGTCTCCATATCGGCGTGGTCAACTTCATTCGTCGGCAGGACCGACATTCAGCGCCACCGCAACCGTGAAAAACCGGCCGCGTTGGCTGAACTACAAAGCCGCATGTCAGCGCGTTGATAACGGCCGTACAACGCGCGGCTAGGTGTTCTGACCTGACAGGTTAGGTACGCGGGTGGCGGGTGGTTGGCCGCCGAGTGCAGTGTGGCCGCGGTGGTGATTGTAGGTGTGTAGCCAGATGGGGAACTGTTCGCAGCGTTCGGTGTCGCTGGTGTAGAGGCGGGCATAGGCCCATTCGTCGGCCAAGGTCCGGTGGAATCTCTCCACTTTGCCGTTGGTTTGAGGGCGATAGGGGCGGGTCCTGCGGTGCTCGATGTCATCTAGGGCATCGCGGAATGCGTGGGATCGGTAGCAGGAACCGTTGTCTGTCAGCACTTTTCGAACAGTGATGCCGCATTGGTTGAACCAGCTGTTAGCGCGTGTCCAAAACGCGGCGGCGGTGTCTTTGCGTTCGTCGGTCAAGATCTCGCTGTAGACGAGCCGTGAGTGCCCGTCTAAGGCGGTATGCAGGAAATGGTGCCCACGCAAGGGATGACGGTGCTTACTCGATAGCCCCGAACTCTTGTCGGCCTGAGCGTTGCGGTTGCCGACGGTGCGGCCCAGCATCCGCCAGCCACCGCCGGCCGGGATCTTGCCCAGTTTCTTGACATCGACATGGACCAAATCACCGGGCTTGACGGATTCGATACGACGAATGACACGCCCAGTCGGGCGATCCAGCCAGCGCAGTTTGGCCAATCCGTAGCGGGTCAACACGCGGTGCACGGTCGAGGGGTGAATGCCCAGCAGGTAACCAATACGCGCGGGTCCCCAGCGTCGCAGGACGCGAAGTTTGATGATCCGCCGCTCGATGCGTGCAGGCGTGCGATTCGGGCTGCGGTGCGGCCGTGAGCTGCGATCAACCATCCCCGCTAAGCCGTGGTTGCGATAACGGTGGGCCCAGCGGGCCGCCGTGGTGGGCGACACCTGGAACCGCTCGGCGGCCCGGCGCAGCGGCCAACCGTCTTCGACAACACAACGGGCCAGCCTTAGTCGACCGGTTTCTGACAAGGGGGCATTACGGTGGGACACGAAGACCTCCGAAGTGAGTGGTGCGTTCCTTGACAGCTCGCACTTCACTCGGAGGTCTTCGCTATGTCACCACGCCACGCCGTCCCTAACGTCTGTGGTCAGAACAGCTAGGCTAGGCGGTTTGCCGCAAAGTGCCGCGTGCACTTCCTGTCTCGGATCACTGCCTTCCCGGTACTCGCTCTAAGACGTCGTCGAGCCCCCACCGGGCCCGCGCTATCACCATCGCAATACCTAACTTGGGCGTTCAGGCGTGCACAGCCGGCCAAAACGACCCGACTGACCGATGGGCCGGAGCAGAATTTGAATGCGTGCGGCGCAAACCCAGTGCCCATAGCTCCTCGAGGAGGAGGGAGTCATGACCACCAATATCCGCCAGTTTGCGCAAGGGATGACCCAAACCCCAACCCACAACGATTCCAACCGCTTAGGGGATTGATGTACGAGGGCAAGCCCCAACCGGGGTGTTCACAGCGAAAGAAGTTTCAGTCAGGCGAGATCGTCGTCGCCGCAGTGCACTACCACCCAGGACCAGCGATGGTATTTGGTTTATGGACGTGAATTGGATGAACGATGAAGAAAATCATAACTTGCGCTTCAGCGGTACCTTTCGGCTTCTGCGCGTTAGTCATCCTGCCGGCCGGGTCGGCTCACGCCGACCTCTGCCCGTACCCGGGCATTGGGTCCGGTGGCGGCGCTTTGTTCGCACAAGGTGGCTTCTGCGACTACCCGACCGAGATTAATGGCTCGCATATGCATTGCGAGGCAGGTGGTTTCGGCGTCAATGGCCTTATCGGTGCGTCCAACAACGGCGTGAGCGGCGGGATTGGCGGTGCCGGCATCGGCGCTCTTAGTTGTAGTTGGCGGTGTCCAGACGGCGCGATGGCACCGGCACCCAACCCGCCAGGACTGTGGAGGGAATACATGGTGGTGATGAACTCGACAAATTTTTGTAAAGACCACATGGCTCCGGAGGGTTTTTGGAGCGAGCCGGTCTTACCGACTGAGGGAATCCCGCCGGGTGGCCAACCACAGCAAGCACCGGAAGTACCGGGACCGCCACCCCCGCCAGGGCCATCCGCGCCGTTGCAAATCATCCCAGGCATTCCGGGAGCACTGACACCGGGAATACCTAATCCATAATGGTCGAGATAGTCGTTGCTTCTCATCGGAGACTGCGTGACGGTTCAACTCGGTTCTCTCTCGGTGCGAACGCCAGCTAGGTAGGTGGTGATCGTCCCAATGCGGGCCACAGAGTGAATCCGTCAGACTAATGCAGTCGCGTCGAATACCCAGCTGGTATCCCCACTTGCCAAGCCCTCGAAGTGGTTCGGGGGAGCGAAGGCCACCAGGCTGTTGAAGTCCCAATAGTCTTTCCAGACAGTCACTTTGCCGTCGACGACCTTATGGACCGTCACGAATCGCAGCACACCCTGCTCACCCGTGGCGAATGTCCATGTCTCAGAATGCTCGTAGAGCACGTCGGAGCCGTTGGACACCAGCACACCGGCGTGATTCTCGTAGCCGGCCAACCGCTCCAGACCCATCCTGAGGCGTTTGACGATGTCCTCCGGACCGCGGGCCGACAACGCCGGCACCGGCATGTCGACATAGAGGCAGTCCTCGGACAGGAAGGTCTTGATCGCTTCCCAGTCCCGCCGCGAAAGGGCTTGCCACAGCCCACGCACGACATCCTCGACCGCCACCATAGAAGCCTCTGCCATAGCGGCAAATAAAACTCCGTCGCCGTCTTGGTGTCAACAAGTGGGGCCACAGGTACGGCACGCGGCCCAGGCGCTCACACGGCGCGACGCTAGCCGTCCACCGCGGCCATCGACCGGGCCGGCCCCAGGTTCACCGGCAAGGACGACCAACCCCGCAGAACGCGGGTTTCGCGCCTGCTTCCGGCGCCCGCCGCGCGCACCTCGGGGAACCGGTCGAAAAACGTGCGCAGTCCGACTTCGCCCTCGGCGCGGGCGAGGGCCGCGCCCAGACAGAAGTGGCGACCCCCGGAAAAGGCGAGATGCCTTCCGGCGTTGTCCCTTTCGATGTCGAAGCGGTGCGGATCGGGGAACACGGCCGGATCCCGGTTGGCAGCAGCCAGATACACCACCACCAAATCACCACGCTGCAACTGCCGGCCGGCGATCTCGACATCGTTGAGCGCGATCCGCGCGGTCAGCTGTACCGGCGATTCCAGCCGCAGGATCTCTTCGACGGCGTTGGGCCACAATTCGGGACGCCGTCGTAGCGTGTCGAGGTGCTGAGGCGCGTCCAACAGCATCCCAATCCCGTTGCCGAGCAGGTTCACCGTGGTCTCGAAGCCGGCGGCCAACACCAGACCGGCGATTGCGTGAAGCTCCCTATCGTCCAGATACGTTCCCGCAGAACCGCTTTCGGCGGTCTGGATCAGCTGGCTCATCAAGTTGTCGCTGGGGTCCAGGCGCAACTGCTGCAGATGCTCATCAAGCCACGAGCTGAAGCCGGCGAGCCCACGCTGCACGCTGCGGTATTCCCGCCACGGCAACCCGATGTCGAGGCTCGGCGCGGCCAGTTCACCGAACTCCAGCACCCGCCGCCGCTCCGACTCGGGTACACCGAGGATGTCGCTGATGATCGAGACGGGAAGTTGTGAGCAATATCGGCCGACGATGTCCACCACGCCCGACTCGCCGGCCAGCCGGTCCAACAGCTCGGCGGCGGTCTGCTCGACCCGATCTCGCAGCGTGGCAACCGCCCTCGGGGTGAACACCGCCGACACGGTCTTGCGGTAGCGGGTGTGATCGGGCGGCTCGACGGCCAGCAGTGAAGGTGCGCGCAGTGGATGTAGCAGGTCGTCGCGGGTGCGGCGCTCCACCCATCGCAACGGCGCCGGCAGATTCGATCCGAAGATCAGCACCCGGAAATCATCGGACCGCAGCAGCTCATGGGCGAGTGCGTGATCGGCCGTCAGGTAGGCGACGCGGCCTTTGACCAGCTTGCCGCGGGCGCGGACTTCGTCGTAGTACCGCACCGGGTCGGCGGCCACCGCCGGATCGGCGATCAGCCTGGCCTGGACGTCACCCCGGCGGGCCCCGAGCGCCGCGGCGCCCCGGATGAAGCCATGCATGGCGAACCAGTGCAATCGTTCCTTCACCGACCCCTCCCTCGTTCAGGTGTGGTTTCGAGCCTAGGCCCCGACCACCTCGGGAGTCAGCACTGCGCGACGATTTTGAAGTCGGTGTTCACCACCTTGTTGGGGTTGCTGCTGTTGATGCCGTAGGCGCTGCCGGTGATGGTGAACGCGTCGTTGGTGAGGTCGACGTGCGCGTCCCCCACTCCGCCCTGCCAGAAGCTGCCGGTGAATCCGTCGATATTGCGGATCTTCACCCACTGCGGCATCACTCGGTAACCGCTGAGCAACACCACCGCTTCGACGGCGCCGTCGCGGTCCGGGATGCTGATGGTGCGGTACATCTGGTCTTGCCGGCACGCGGGGGGACGCGTCGTGTGAGTGGCGCCGTCGATGGTCAGACGGGCGGCCCGACGAGGTGTCGTCTGCCCCGCACTGCACCCGGCGACGCTGACGACGACGCCAGCTACAGCCAAAGCGACTGCAAGAAAACGGTTTTGCACCAGCCGACCTCCTTATTGTTGCTTCGGCATCAGCGCGGGCAGGGATTTGACGATGCTGCGTCGCACGAACTCCGGACTCAGCCCCTTGAACAAGTCGATCAAGCGAATGCTCTTCGGTACATACCAGTGCAACCGCTTCTGATGGTGATAGGCCTGCCACGCCGTCTCGGCCACGCTGCTTGCCGGCATCAACCTGAGCATGCCCTTCTTGGGCGCGGTGGCCCGCAGTTGCTCCGCTGTCATGGGCGCGCGGCCGTCGGCGGAGTGGTTGGTCGTCGTCGTGAGGATGGCGGTGTCGATCAGGCCGGGCAGCACGTCGGCGACGCGCACACCGTGTCGCTGCCATTCCACACTCAGCGCCTCGGTCAGACCCTTGACCGCGTGCTTGGTGGACGAGTAGACGGCGAGGCGGGGCATGCCGTAGGTGGCCGACGACGATGACGTCGAGAACATCAGGCTGCCGGGTGCCTTTTTGAGGTAGGGCAGCGAAAGGTACGCGCCGGTCAGTACCGCTTTGAAGTTCACGTCGACCACGCGCATCGCGGCCTCGTAGGGCACGTCCTCGAACCAGCCGGATTCGCCGATACCGGCGTTGTTCCACATCATGTCGAGTCCGCCACCGCTGTTGCCGGCGCAGAAATCGGCCAGGGCGGCTTCCAGGGCCGCCCGGTCCGTCACGTCGACGGCGCGGGTCCACAGTCGATCGCCGCCGAGTTCTTCGGTCAGCGCCGCCAGGCCATCATCGTTGCGGTCAACCGCGCCAACGCGCCAGCCCTTGCCGTGGAACAGCTTTGCTCCCTCGCGGCCCATGCCGCTGCCGGCGCCGGTGATGAAGACCGATTTCACGACCGTCAGCCCGCCTCGACCACGTCTTTGATGCGGTTCAGCGTCTTGGTCATGTCCCGGATGTTGCGGCGCTTGCGCAGAAAGCCACCGAACAACCAGTACATGGCGAGCCATGGGGCCGGGTTGAGCCGAAACGACTCGGTGACGTCGGTCCCGCCGCCGCTGGGCGCCAGGCGGTAGTGCCAGTTGTTGACCGCCCTGTCACCGAGCAGCACCGCGAACCCGAATTCGCGGCCCGGTTCGCACGCGGTGACCTTGCATGTCGTCCAGTACACCGGTCCCATCTCGTTGCGCCGGACGTGGCCGCGGAATTTCGCGCCGAGGGCCGGCCCGGTCGCACCGCCCAGCCATTCGGCTTCAAAAACTTCGGGGGAAAACTTCCCGGTGTTGCGGACGTCTGCGATCAGATCCCAGATCTTGGCCGCAGGTGCCGCCATATGAACAGTCGCCGAACCTTCCATGGGGTGATCCAAACACAGCCAGGCGCTGGGTCATAGACCACGGGCGCGTTTCATCAGTGCGGAACGGCCGCCTGGATCAGCCCGTTGATGATCTGCTTGATGCCCTGGGCCGGATGCGAGTACCAGCCGATTGGCAGACCGGATTGTGCGCCGCACTTTGGCCAGGCCTCCACCCCCTCTTCGGCGAAAACCCGGTTGGCCACAGCGATTTGCTGCTCCCTGGATGCGGCCGCGGGGTTGCCGACACCGCCATAGCGGGCCCACGTGCTCGGTTTGAATTGCAGCCCACCGTATTCGCCGTTCCCGGTGTTGGCGTGCCAATTGCCACCGGATTCGCATTGAGCGACCGCGTCCCAGTTGGGAGTGGGGTCCGCGCTCACCACACCGGTGGATGAAGCCATCGACGCTGCAACGAACCCGCCGACCGCTACGGACTTGACGAGGAGCTTGCAGAGATATTTCATGTCCAGAATTTCGGCGGGTGTAGCCAAAGCGTTACCCATTCGAAAATGGTGCGAGATATGCCGTCTATCTGCGAAAACCGCCTTTTCGGCGGCCCGAAAGAGACCGTTAGAAATTGGTGAGGAAAAAGTAAATTATTGCTGGCAGTATGACTGCGTCGCTGATGACAGGGCCCGCTGGTAGAGGCTGTCGAGCTGGCGGCCGTGGACGACACCGTCCCGCGCGGCGTCGAGCTGCCCGGCACATTCCGGCGAGTGCAGCAGGTCCCAGTTGGCCAGAATCTGAGTCAGCATTGTCTGGTTGAGGGCGTCGATCGCGGACCGCGATGCCGACAGGTCCGGCGAATCAGCCGGGGCGCTTGGAGGATTGAGCTTCCATTCCGCGAACCTGCTGTATTCGATGGCCTCGGTGGCACCGATCTGGTCGCCGAAAACGCGCGTGACGTAGTCACGGCTGATGTGTTCGGCGGCGGCCTCGTCACCGAGCCTGGCCAGTTCTTGCTGGACCCGGGTGGGGTCCTCGATGGCGCCGTGCTGGTTCCATTTGTATGCAGCGACGGGCTCGGCAACCTGCAGCCGTTGGGCGGCTGCGTCGACCAAGGGAGCCAGCGGACTTTCCGTGTCGGCTCGGGCCGGCGCCACCAGCATCGCCAGGCCGCCGACCATCACGACGCCACGGCGCACGGCCGCAGCCGGGCGCGGCAAGCGGACGCTGCGGTGCATGACGACGATTCTGGCGCGTGCGTGCGCCCGCGTTGGCCACGACGCTCCGACGCGACACGCGATTCCGCCCCAAACGCACTACTGCGCCTGACGGTGTCGTCAGGCGCAGTAGTGAACGAGCTGGGCGAAAAGGCTATCCGCCGCCGCCCGGGGTGGCGCCGAGGGTGCCCTGCAGGTCGGGCTTCATGGCGTTGAGCTGCGCTCCCCAGTACTCCCAGCTGTGGGTGCCGTTCGCATCGAAGTTGAACGTCGCGTTGTGGCCGCCGGCGCCGTTGTAGGCGTCCCGGAACTTCAGGTTGCTGCTGCGCACGAAGTTCTCCAGGAATTCGGCCGGCATGTTCGCCCCACCGAGCTCGGACGGCGTGCCGTTACCGCAGTACACCCAGAGCCGGGTGTTGTTGCCGACCAGCTTCGGGATCTGGATGGTCGGGTCATTGCGCGCCCAGGCCGGGTCGCTCGACGGTCCCCACATGTCGCTCGCCTTGTAACCGCCGGCATCTCCCATCGCCAAACCGATCAGCGACGGGCCCATGCCCTGGGACGGGTCCAGCAGAGCCGACAGCGAGCCGGCGTAAATGAACTGCGCCGGGTGGTAAGCGGCCAGGATCATCGCCGAGGAACCGGCCATCGAGATTCCGACCGCGGCGCTTCCGTTGGGCTTCACACTCTTATTGGACTGCAGGTACTGCGGCAGCTCGCTGGTCAGGAAGGTCTCCCACTTGTACGTCTGGCAGCCGGCCTTACCGCAGGCCTGGTTGTACCAGTCGCTGTAGAAGCTGGACTGGCCACCGACCGGCATGACGATCGACAGGCCCGACTGGTAGTACCACTCGAACGCCGGGGTGTTGATGTCCCAGCCGTTGTAGTCGTCTTGAGCCCGCAGACCGTCCAGCAGATACACCGCGGGAGAACCGTTGCCGCCGCTCTGGAACTGGACCTTGATGTTGCGGCCCATCCCGGCGGACGGCACCTGCAGGTATTCGACGGGCAGACCCGGTCGCGAAAACGCATGCGCTGTCGGTGCGCCGCCGGCAAGACCGATCAGGCCCGGAAGCGTGGCTGCCGCCGCTGTGCCGACCAAAAGCCGGCGCCCCCAGGCCCGGACCTTCTCGCTCAGATCTGTCATACCTGCCCCTTGTCGATGTGGTCAGTGTGATCGTGGTCTCACAGGAATTTACCGTGTGAGTTGGTCAAATGTCGATTGGGACGCGGACGCGTCTCGTTTCGGCAACGCTTTTTCACTTCGCAATTTCGCCACCCGGCACGACCGGTCGGCGCAGGCCCCGCGTACCCGCTCTGCGACAGCCCAACCCGTCGGGATGGAAAACGCCAGGCCGCGCCGCATCTCAAGGGTGGTGAGCGCCATGGGTCCCCGCGATGCGCCAGGGGATGGAAAGCACCCGAAACGAGGTCCGGCCCGGATTTCGGCGTGGGTCACCGCCAGAAGGCTGCGGGTCGCGTCTTTGACCGTTTGACGGCGCCATCGGTGCGGCGCGACAACGGCAATTATTTTCTTGCGCGATAAAAACTGCGGTGGCTTTCGCGGCCGGGGGAGCCGGACTTGCGCCGACCGCGTAGGCTCTCCGGAGCAAGCCGATGAAGACCACGCTATCCCGGGTCTGTTCCGGCTCTCTCGAATCACCGCACCTGCGGCTTCATGGTGCGCGTTGGTGCGGCTGAGGGCGTCGGAGGCGCGGGACCGATTGGGGCAAAGATTTGGACACGGTTCTGGGCCTGTCAGTGACGCCGACCACCGTTGGTTGGGTCCTCGCCGAAGGACACGGCGCGGATGGCACCATCCTGGATCACCGGGAGCTGGCGCTGCGCTCAGGCGACGGCGTGCGCGCCGTCGGTACCGCAGATCAGGTGCTCGACGAGGTATTGCGGGTCGACATCGCGGCGGCCGAGAGCGATCACCGGCTGCGTGTCATCGGTGTGACCTGGAACGACGGGTCCGCCGCCCAGGCGGCGCTGGTGTTGGAGGCGTTGACGGACGCGGGTTTTGACAACGTCGTACCGATCCGGCAGCTGGAGGCCATCGAGACGTTGGCGCAGGCTATCGCGCCCGTCATCGGCTACGAGCAGACCGCGGTCTGCATTCTGGACCATGACTTGACGACCGTGGTCATGGTCGACACGCACGACGGGGAGACCCAGACGGCGACCAAGCACGTGCGCGGCGGTTTCGATGGTCTGACCCGCTGGCTGACAGGAATGTTCGAGCGCAACGGGTGGCAGCCGGGCGGCGTTGTCGTGGTAGGTGGCCACAGCGACATCGACGGATTGTCCTGGCAACTCGAAAAGACCCTGCCGGTGCCGGTTTTCGTGCAATCGATGGCCCAGGTGACCATCGCTCGCGGTGCGGCGCTGTCCGCGGCCCGTAGCACCGAGTTCACCGACGAGCAGCTGGTGGAGTACGTCACGGAACCCGTTGCGGCGCCAGTTCAAAAGCGGCGGCTGTCCTACGCCGGAGCGGTGACCGCGCTGGCGGCCGGGGCCGTCACCTTCGTCGGCTCGGTATCACTCGCGGTGGGCATTCACGTTGGTCCGGCCAGCGCGGCCGCCGCTCCGAAGCACGCTACCCACCCGCCCACACCCCAGATCGCCGAGGCGGTCACGGCCGTCGCGCCGCTTCCGGTCGTCTCGCAGCCCAAGTCGTCTATCCCGCAGCCGAAATCGCCGGTCGGCGAACCGGTTTCGGAGCCGAACGCCCCCGACGAGCAACCGGGCGCCGTCAATGAACCGCAGTCGGACGGCGGTAACCGGCAGCCCTATTTGACCCGGGTACTGGAGCACATTCCCGGCGACACCGGCGATCCGGCGGTTGATTCAGCCCCGCGTGTCGCAACCGACGCGCAGCCCTGATTCAAGGGCACGCCGATAGCCCTCAATTGCCTTGGGCGCGAACCGCGGAGAAAGTCAGCGACACTTCGTCGGCCACCTGGACCGAGCCCATCAGCAGCGAGTAGGGCTTGATGCCGTAGTCGGACTGCCGGATGGTGGATTCGACTGACATCCGCCATGAGTCGCCGAGATCTTCGGTACGCACGTCGATCACGTGCTCTCGCGACACACCCCGGATTTCGAGCACGCCGGTCAGACGGTACCCGTCCTCGACCGGATCAATGACCTCTGCCGTATAGCGAATTTCAGGGAATCGACTGGCAGACAACGACTTCAATGCATTGGACCGCACCAGTGCTTTCTCCGTCCCGGACAGCCCCTTGACGCCGCCTTCACCGCGCAGCACGTCGAACGAATCGACGTCGACCGCAAGCTGCACCCTGACGGGCCGGGAGCCGGCCCAGCTGATGGCGGCGCGCCAACGTGTCATCGCGATGGTGAGGCGATGGCCCATCCGCGCCGCCCTGCCCGAAACGCCGGTGTGCAGCAACAATTCACCGTCAGCCGGGTCGATCTCCCACACCGAGTCTTTGTCGGAAGCCACCAACCGACTGTGTCACATCGTCAAGACGGTGCGGTAGTGCGCCCGGCCCTCGGCCAGGGCCGCGTAGCCCTCGGCGGCTTTTGCCAGCGGCACTTCCTCGATCCACGCTCGCACGCCGGACACGACCGCGAAATGCATTGTGTCCTCGACGTCCTTCGCGGTTCCGGAGGGGTGGCCGACGATGCTGATGCCAGGCGTGATCAGCTGCACCGGGCTGATCGGCAGCGGCTCGGGCGTGACCCCGATGGTGACCAGTTCACCTTGGGGGAGTATGCCGCCGACCGTGTCGGCCATGGCTTTCGAATTACCCGCGGTGGCCAGGACCACCGTCGCTCCGCCGAGGTCCTTCAGCGCCTCGGCGGGGTCGTTGGCTGTGGAGTCGATGTAGTGGTGGGCGCCCAACTTCCGGGCGTCGTCGGCCTTGCCGGCACCGCGGTTGATCGCGATGGTTTCGAAGCCCATCGCCCGGGCGAACTGCACGCCCAGGTGGCCCAGGCCGCCGACACCGAGAATCGCCACCCGATCACCGGGCAACGCCTTGGTATGCCTCAAGGCGTTGTAGGTGGTCACGCCCGCACAACCCAGCGGGGCGGCCTCGACGTCGGAAAGCTCGGCCGGGATGCGGGCCAGCGCGCTCACCGGAACGGTGACAGACTCCGCGTATCCACCGGGATACTGCCAACTCGGCACCTTGCCGTTCTCGCAGTGAATGAACAGGCCCTTACGGCATTGGTCGCAGTGGTAGCAGCATCCACCGAACCAGCCGACCGCGACGCGATCACCGACCGCGAAATCCTCTACGCCGTCCCCGATTTCGGCGACTTTCCCCGCGATTTCATGTCCGGGAGTCAGGGGCCACGACATGCCGGGAAAGCCGCCGTTGACGAAGTGCGCGTCGGTGCCGCAGATGCCGCACGCAGCGACCGTCAGCCGTACCTCGTCGCGACCCGGTGGTTTGGTTTCGGCGTCGACCAGCTCCAAAGCTGCACCTGCGGACGGGACATGGACGGCTCGATGCGTGGGCATGTCGTTAGCTTGTCACCCCTACGCCTGATGCGCGACAGGACAACTCTGAGCACCGTTGGTGTGGTAGTCCACCTGCCAGTGCTTGATCCCATTGAGCCAGCCCGACCTCAGCCGTTCGGGCTTGCCGACCGATTCCAGATCGGGCATGGCGTCGGCGATCGCATTGAACATCAGGTCGATGGTCATCCGCGCCAGGTTGGCTCCGATGCAATAGTGCGCGCCGGTGCCGCCGAATCCGACGTGCGGGTTGGGGTCACGCAGGATGTTGAAGGTGAACGGGTCGTCGAACACTTCCTCGTCGAAATTGGCTGAGCGATAGACCATTACAACGCGCTGGCCCTTTTTGATCTGAACGCCGGACAGCTCGTAGTCCTCCAGCGCGGTCCGCTGGAACGACGTCACAGGGGTGGCCCACCGGACGATCTCGTCGGCCGTTGTGGCGGGACGCTCGCGCTTGTACAGCTCCCACTGGTCGGGGAAGTCGGTGAAGGCCATCATGCCCTGCGTGATGGAGTTGCGAGTGGTCTCGTTGCCGGCCACGGCCAACAGGATGACGAAGAAACCGAACTCGTCATCGGAGAGCTTGTGCCCGTCGACGTCGGCCTCGATCAACTTGGTGACGATGTCTTCCCCGGGGTTCTGCGCCCGGTCGGCGGCCATTTGCATGGCGTAGGTGATCAATTCGACCGAGGCGCCCATCGCGTCGTTGCGCGCGAACTCGGGATCCTGGTCGCCCACCATTTCATTTGACCAGTGGAAGAGCTTCATGCGGTCTTCCTGCGGCACCCCCAGTAATCCGGCGATGGCCTGCAATGGAAGCTCGCAGGAAACCTGCTCGACGAAATCGCCGGAACCCGCGGCGGCCGCTTTCGCGACGATCTGCCGGGCGCGCTGGTTCAGGTCGTCGCGCAACCGCTCGACGGCGCGGGGGGTGAAACCGCGGGAGATGATCTTGCGAAGGTGGGTGTGCTGCGGGGCGTCCATGTTGAGCAGCACGAACTTGCCGGTGTCGCGCTGCTGTTGGATGGTGCCCTCTTTGTAGCGCGGCAGGGCGGTGTTCTGCAGGCTGGAGAACACGTCGCTGCGCAGCGAGATCTCTTTGACATCCTTGTGCTTGGACACCACCCAGAAGCCGCCGTCATCGAAACCGCCCACCCCATTCGGCTGCTCGTTCCACCAGATCGGCGCGGTCCTGCGCAGCTCGGCCAGTTCTTCGACCGGAAGTCGCTCAGCGTGGATATCCGGGTCGGTGAAATCGAAGCCGGGAGGCAGGTTGGGGACCGGCTTGGCAGTTGGCTCGACGGTTGGCTCGACGGTTGGCATTGCCCGCTCCTCGATGACGAAGTGGTCTAGTCGTCCATGTGCAAGGAAACCACTGCCGCACCTTGGTTGGGAAGCATTGAGGCAAGATCGCCGCGGGCGAATTGGAACGTGTTCTTCACCGGCGGATTCGGCCCGCGCAGCGGGTCTACGCCGGCAATCGTTGCGGTACGCCGGAACGGTCTTGTGGCTGACGGTCCGACCGATATGCTTTGGTGCAGGTCACCGGCGACGACAAGCGGGGTAGAAGATGATCCGGCAACTGCTCAGCGCCGCTTCGATAGCGGGCATCACGATCGGTTTGGCACCGTGCGCGGCCGCCGGTTATGACGGCGACGTACCGGGGATGAACTATCAGGCTTCGCTGGGCGCGCCGTGCGACAACTACGAGCGCTTCATCTTCGGGCGGGGGCCCAGCGGACAGGCCGAGGCCTGTCACTTCCCGCCGCCCAATCAGTTCCCCGCGGCCACCACCGGATATTGGGTGGCGTCTTACCCGCTGTATGGCGTCCAGCAGACCGGCGCGAAATGTCCGGGCTCCCAGGCTGCGGCGCAGACCCCGGACGGACTTCCCATGCTGTGCCTGGGAGCTCAGGGGTGGCAGCCCGGATGGTTTACCGGCGCAGGATTTTTCCCACCCAGCGGATGATCGGATGCGGCCATGAAGCGTAGCGAGCCCGGCGAATTGGCGGTGCCCCGCTGGCTGCGTTTCGTGCTGGCCTCAGATCGCGCCGGGTCGGCGTGGTACATCGGCACCGGGTTCTTCTTTGCGCCGGTGCTCGCCGTCCTCTCGCCCTGGCCCGCCGTCACCGCCGCGCTGTGGGGTGCCATCGCTCTGGCCGGTCTCTGGTTGGGATTGCTGGGCATCGCGATGGCCATCGGACTATCCCGAATAATGCGCTCCGGGGCCGAAATTCCCGAAGACTACTGGCGTTCGCTGGTGCACTACTAGGCCGCGACACCGACGAGAAACGGTGCGTGCGCCCGTCTAGAGTCGAAGCGACCGTCCTGCAATAAAAGGAGATTCGAGATGGCCTTCAACCCCAAAGATGCAGTCGACGCGGCGAGGGATATCGCGACCAACGCCGTCGAAAAAGCCTCCGACATCGTCGAACACGCCGGCGACATCATCCGCGGCGACCTCGCCGGCGGCGCCGGCGGCATCGTTCAGAATTCCATCGACATCGGCACCTACGCGTTCGACCGGACGAAGGAAGTGTTCACCGGCCGCGACGAAGCCGACGACGTCTAGCTGTGATGTCCAGGGAGGTTGGTCAGTCGAGTGACTGGTGGCTGGCCTCCGATGGCGGAGTGGGCTCGATGGTGATTATAGAAATGCAGCCAGGCTGGCAACGCGGTGTCGCGCTGTTCGGTTGAGTCATAGAGCCGGGCATAGGCCCAGCCGTCGGCCAAGGTGCGGTGGAATCGCTCGATTTTTCCGTTGGTCTGTGGGCGATAGGGACGGGTCCGCTTGGGGGTGATCTGCAGATCTGCGCAGGCATCACGCCATGCGAAGGATCTGTAGGCAGATCCGTTGTCGGATAGGACTCGCTCGACGGTGACGCCGCGCTCGGTGAACCATGCCACCGCGCGCTGCAGCACGCCTATCGCGGTGGCAGCTTTTTCGTCGGTACAAATCTCGGCGTAGGCCATGCGGGAGTGATCATCAATGACGGTGTGCACGAACGCTGTTCCGATCCTCGGGCGCCAGTTCTTGGCGCGGTCGCCGCGATTACCGGTGCGGTGAGCCGTCTGGGCGGCGTTGTGCTTGCTTTGTTGTCGACTCACGAACTTGTGGCCGCCACCGTCGGGGATGTTGCCGAACTTGGTCACGTCCACGTGAATCAGCGCTCCGGGATGGGCATGCTCATAACGGCGCAGCGGCTCACCGGTAATGCGATCGATGGCCGCCAGGCGGTTGATCCGGCATCGGGTCAGCACTGCGTGCACAGTCGAGGCCGGCATGCCCAGACGACCAGCAATCTGCACGGGACCGTATCGGTGACGCCACCGTATGCCCACGATTAGCCGAACGACCTCAGGACGGGTGCGGGTAGGGCTGGTGCGCGGTCGAGAACTGCGGTCGACCATCCCGGCCACACCTTCGGCACGGAACCGATCGGCCCACTTTTTAGCAGTTCGCGGTGCGACCATGAACATCTTGGCGGCCGCGGCGTAGGTCCAGCCGCCCTCGACGATCAACTGAGCCAGTCTCAACCGAGCACGAGGGGTCAAAGCAGCGTTAGCGTGGGACACGAAGGCCTCCTGGTTGACGAAGCGGTTCCTAGACAGCTCCACTTCACAACCGGAGGCCTTCACCTGTCACACAGGCTCACCGATACCAGACCGGACAACGTCCCTGGACATCACATCTAGCGCGCGTTACACGGAGGCGGCCTCGTTGAGCTCGTCGAGGCGGTTGGTCGCTTCCAGGTACTCCTGCACCCAGCGCTCAATGACGGTTGAGGTCTTTTCCACCTTGGTGAATTGCCCGACGACCTGGCCGACCGGGTTGAACGCCACGTCGACGGACTCGTTGGGGTACCTGTTGGTGGCCCGCACCGCCATGCCGGACACCATGTACTGCAATGGCATTCCGAGCGGCTTCGGGTTTTCCGGCGCTTCCCACGCCTCGGTCCAGTCGTTGCGCAGCATGCGCGCCGGCTTGCCGGTGAACGAGCGACTGCGGACGGTGTCGCGGCTGCCGGCCTTGACGTATGCCTCCTGCTGAACCGGGGTGTTCGAGGACTCCTCAACCATCAGCCACTGCGAACCGGTCCACGCGCCTTGCGCACCGAGCGCCAGCGCGGCCGCGATCTGCTGGCCGCTGCCGATGCCGCCGGCGGCCAGCACCGGAACCGGGGCGACCTCCTTGACCACCTGCGGCCACAGCACGATCGAGCCGACCTCGCCGCAGTGCCCGCCGGCCTCGCCGCCCTGGGCGATGATGATGTCGACGCCCGCGTCGGCATGCTTTCGAGCCTGCGAGGGCGAGCCACACAGCGCGGCCACCTTCAATCCTGCCTCGTGGATGTGCTTGATCATCTCGGCCGGCGGGGTGCCGAGCGCGTTGGCGATCATCTTCACCTTCGGGTGCTTGAGCGCCACCTCGACCTGGGGCGTGGCCGTCGCCTCCGTCCAACCGAGGAGCTGCAGGCTGTCGCCGTCGCTGTCCTCGACCGGTACACCGTGGTCGGCAAGGATCTTCTTTCCGAAGTCGAGGTGCTCCTGTGGCACCATCTTGCGCAGCGTCTCGGCCAGCTCCTCCGCGGACAGGTGTGAGTCCATGCCTTCGTACTTGTTCGGGATCACGATGTCGACGCCGTACGGGTGGTCGCCGATGTTCTCGTCAATCCAGTTGAGTTCGATCTCCAGCTGCTCGGGCGTGAAGCCGACCGCTCCGAGCACGCCGAACCCCCCGGCCTTACTGACCGCCACGACGACGTCGCGGCAGTGCGTGAAGGCGAAGATCGGGAACTCGATGCCGAGTTCATCGCAGATAGGGGTGTGCATTACAACTCCTGGGAGCTCGCCGAATTGGAACGTGTTCTAGTTTAGTACGCGGCCCACTGACGTGGCCAGCGGGTCCTGACCTGCGCCTTAGTACTACGACCCGTCACTGACGTCAGATCGCGACACTGTTCGCCACCCACAGCACGAGAAAGACGAGCATGCAGGCGGCACCGAGCAGATGGTCGCGGAAGACCGACCGCGCCAGACGCGTCTGCTCGGCGGGACTGTCCGCGCGACGGCCGAGTTGTACCGCATCGGGAACCGTGTGCGTCAACGCCAACATGGTCGGAATGCCGGCAAGCGGAGCCGAGGTCACCAGAAGCCAACCGGGGTCGTGTCCGCGCGCCGCCTGCAACACAAGCGTTCCCAATAAGGCGAGCATGACGAGCGCAATCAAGTGGCTCATCGGCCGGGACGTGGTGGTCGCGCGGTGGTAGTACGCCGCGATGGAGGCGAGCACGGACTCGGGCAGTTCAGTCGCGGCGCCGCGGTGGCGCAGAACCTGGACGTCGAAAATCAAGTCCATCCATAAGACGGCGAACAGAAACCCGCCGCAGGCCATGAGCAACGAGGCCATGGCACTCACCCACCTCTGATCCATCCCTGGCACGCGCCGCAGCGCGATGCCGCTTGGACTCATTGTTCTCGGCAGCGCAAGAGGCACCGGACCGCCGGTGGGCGCCGGTGCGCTGTGCCGGTTGAATTTACTTGTGCCACTTTTGTTCCAGTGGTTTCGAGGGTGCGCTTCTTGATGCTCCTATCTGTGTTACGACGTCAAGCGGCGTCGATGTGGTGGGTGTTGAGCCAGTGGCGGTAGTTGGCGGCGAGGGTGTCGTGGCGTTGGACTCCTCGTTCGAGTCGTGAGATGACGGTGGGCCAGACGCCGAGGTGGTGTGCGGCGCTGGTCAGGGTGATGTTGCGGGCTTGCCGTGCTGGTCTGAGATCGCTGTAGTCATCGATGGGGCAGGGTGCGGTGAGGTGTTTGAACATCTCGCGGGCGATGGCGCGTTTGAGTAGTCGCAGGACGTCTTTTTTGGATCGTCCGGCGGCGAGTTGGCGGGCGGCGTAGTCGCGGGTGCGTTCGTCGTGAGACCAGCGGACCAGTGCGATGCGGTGCAGGGCGTTGTTGGCGGCGCGGTCCCCACCGCGCGAGAGCCGATGGCGGGTGATTTTTCCTGAGGAAGCCGGGATCGGTGCGACACCGGCCAGGCGGGCGAAGGCGGCTTCTGAGCGCAGGCGGTCGGTGTTGGTTCCGGCCGTGATGAGCAGCTGTGTGGCGGTGTCGGGGCCGACGCCAAAGGCGGCTCGCAGCGCAGGGTTCAAAGCGCGGGTCATGGTGTCGAGTTGGGTGGTCAGCTCACCGATTTGGTGGTCGAGGAACTCGATGCGCTGGGCCAGGGCTTTGCAGGCGATCAGCACCGCCCCGGCGGTGATGGGGTCGTCGTGGGTGCACGGCTGGGACCGGGCCAAGGCCTCGACTAGGCGCAGGGTGGTGGCGTAGCGGCGGTAGCGCTCCCGCAGCTCTGCTGGCGCGGTGACGAGGAGGTCTTTGATCTGCTGAATGGCCGCGGTGCGGGCCTTAACTGCGCCGCGGCGGGCGATCAGCAGGGCTTTGAGTGCGCCGGTGTTGGGGTCTTTGGGCACGGCCAGGCCGTGGCCGGCCAGCACGGCGCGAGCGGCGCTGTAGGCGTCCAGTGGGTCGGATTTACCCTGGCGACGCCGGGTAGAGCGGTCGGGTCGGTTGACCTCGACAACGTGAATCCCGTTGACCTGCAATGCTTGGGTGAACCCAGCCCCATAGCTGCTCGTGCCCTCGACGCCGGCGATGAACACCTCTCCAAAGCTTTGCGCCCAGCGCCGGGCGACGTAGTAACCGGTCGGGTTGGTGCGAAACTCGGCATCGCCAAGCAGTTGACCGGTGTCGGTGATGGCCGCGAGGTGAATGGTGTCGAGATGAGTATCGACGCCGATGACGACCCGGCGTGGGGATGTCACGATGGTTGGTGTCCTCTCTGTGCAATGAACCGTGCGGTGGGTGACACCCCGGTGGGGCGGGCAGACAAGACATTGACGAGGGAACTGCCAGGCTCCTGATTAGGTCATGCCCGCCGCACTGGGGCTCTCGTGGTGGTGCTTGCCCGCTCGTCGCTGGTGAGACAGATCAATTGGAAGACAACCCAGCAGGGCATCAGTCGGTGCGAGGGTCATCACCAGCAGCGAGCGGGCAAGACCATCCTCACCCGAACCGGCTTAACAGAATCAATGTCGGCAGCCGGGTCGTAGCATTTCGAACATGCGTTCTATTCGTGCGGTGGGCCGGTTGGAGGCACTCGGGTATGAACTGGACAGCCCGTTTGCACGGCCGACTGGGCGGCGCGCATGACTGTGGTGGACCGTGCGCAGATTCAGGACGACGTGGATGCGTTGTGCGCTGTGGTTTCTCGGTTTCAGGAGCATGGCTATGCGGTGTTGACCAATCCGGAACGCTGGAGAATCTTGGCGAAACTCGAATGCGTGACACGCCAGCTGCAGGCGCCCGGTCATCAGCTGATCAATCAGCTTGGCGAGCAAGCGGATTCAAGCGAGTTGGGCGGCACGTTGTGCTGGGCGCTGGCCGAGCGGCTGCACCTGACCCGGGCCGAGGCCGGCCGGCGTATCGCCGAGGCGGCCGATCTGGGGCCGCGCCGGGCGTTGACCGGCCAGCCGTTGGCGCCGGTGTTGCCCGCGACCGCGGCGGCCCAGCGCGCCGGGGCCATCGGGGCCGATCATGTGGCGGTGATCCGGCGGTTTTTCCGCGAGTTGCCCGCCTCGGTCGATCTCAAGACGTGTGTGCACGCCGAACAACAGCTGGCGGCCAAGGCCACCGAATTTCGCTCCGATCAGCTCGCCAAGCTGGCCAAGCGCCTGATGGACTGCCTCAACCCCGACGGCACCTACACCGACGCCGACCGGGCGCGGATGCGCGGGCTGGTGCTGGGCACCCAGCAACCCGACGGCATGACCCGCCTGAGCGGATGGTTGACACCGCAAGCCAGGGCCAGCTGGGAGGCGGTGCTGGCCAAGCTGGCCGCCCCCGGCATGTGCAACCCCGAGGATGACACCCCGACCCTGGACGGCGCCCCGCCCGAAGAGGCGGTGCAGCGCGACAGCCGCAGTACCGCCCAGCGCAACCACGACGGGCTCAACGCCGCGCTGCGCGCGCTGCTGGCCAGCGGAAAACTGGGCCAGCACAACGGATTACCGGCCAGCATCATCGTCACCACCACCCTGGCCGAGCTCGAAGCCGCCGCCGGGACGGGCCTGACCGGCGGCGGCACCCTGCTACCCATGTCCGACGTGATCCGCCTGGCCCGCCACGCCCATCAATATCTGGCCATCTTCGACAAGGGCAAGGCCCTGGCGCTCTACCACACCAAGCGCCTGGCTTCGCCTGGCCAGCGAATTGTCTTGTACGCCAAGGACCGTGGGTGTACGCATCCCGGTTGCGACGTGTCGGGTTACTACTGCGAGGTCCACCACGTCCAAGACTGGGCCACGACCCACTGCACCGACATCGACCAACTCACCTTGGCCTGCGGCCCCCACCACCGGCTCCTCGAGAAGGGCTGGACCACCCGACAACGCGTCAACGGCGACACCGAATGGCTCCCGCCGCCACACCTCGACCGCGGCCAACCCCGCACCAACACCTACCACCACCCCGAAAAACTCTTGACCGATGGCGACGACGACGACCCGTAGCGGTCCGCGGGGCAAGGCAGGCGCCGGTGGTCAGTGGGTGCTGGGCACCCCGAGCTCGGGCTGAGGGCTCACCGGCGTCCGGTGGCGGGGGCGAGGTGCGCCATCCCGCGGAGAACCCACGGTGCGCGCGTCGCGATCAGCTCCACGGCGCGGTCCGAGCGGCGCATCGCGGTTCGGCGGCCGGGAGTGGGCGTCGACACCAGTTGCGCCTCAGGCGATCCCGCCCGCGGGCCGTGGCGATCGACCGCCAGCAATTGCCAACGGCCGGGCACGCCACGCAGCTCGACGCTGCCACGGTCCTGGAAGCCCGTGCCCGATCCGACGACCAGGTCGCACACGGTGCGGGACACGAGAATGTCGCCTGCTCCTGCGTGCCCGAGGATCCGCGCCGCGATGTGTACCGCGATTCCGCCGATGTCGTTGTCCAGTAGCTCGCATTCTCCAGTGTGGATGCCGATGCGGATCTGGACACCGAGGATCTCGGCGTCACCGCGCAATGCCTCGGCGCACCGGATGGCCTGCGACGGGCCGTCGAAGGTGGTGAGGTGTCCGTCGCCGGTGCTCTTGACCACCGTGCCGCCGAACCGTTCGGCGAGTTCGGCGGTGATCTCACCGAAGCGGTCCAACACCGCGCGCCACCGCTCATCGCCCGCTGCCGCGGCATGTTGAGTCGAGCCGACCATGTCGGTGAACAACACCGTGCGCAGGGCGCGATGTGACTGTGCTGGCGCGGCATGGCTGCCTGTGAGGAACTCCTCGATCCCGGTCAGGATTTTGTCGGGATCGGTCAAGAAGGGGGCATGGTCTACACCCTCGACCTCGAGGTACCGCGCGCCGGGGATGTGGTCGGCGAGATACCGGCCGCCTTGCACCGGAACCGCGGGGTCCTCACGGGCGTGGATGACCAAAGTCGGCACGCTGATCGTGGGCAGGATGGGGCGCACGTCAGTGAGAAAGGCCGCTTCGAATGACGCCCGCGCCATTCCCGGGCTCGCGCTCATGCGCTCCAACATTGCGAGCTGGCGTATCGACCGGACCGACGGCGCGCTGATGCTGGCCGCCGCACCGGTGCCCCACCGGGAGCGCACGGCGCGGCTGCCTTCCAGCCAGCGGGCGAGCTGTTCAACCGATGGCGTGTAGTTCTCACCCAGCTCGGAAAGGAAGCGCGCCCGCAGCTCGGCCGGGTCACGATCCATGTCGTCCCAGCCGCACGGGTGAAACGAGTATGTGGCACAAAGGATGAGCGCCCGCACTCGCTCCGGCCGTGCTGCCGCGAACATCATGGACGCCGGTCCACCATCGCTCAGACCGGAGATCACGGCCCGTCCGAACCCGACGGCGTCCATGACGGTCTCGATCTCGCCCACCCGATCATCCAGCGTCCGCACTTTCGGCACCGGGTCCGAAAGGCCGACCCCGGCCTTGTCGAACACAAGGACGCGACAGAACGTGGCGAGCTGCTCCATGAACGCTTTGAATTGGGGGAGAGTCCAGGCCAGCTCGATGTGGCTGACGAACGGTCCGACGACGACAAGCTCGACAGGCCCGTCGCCGAAGACCTGATACGCCAGGCTGAGGTCGCCACATGCCGCGTATGACGTTTCCGGCACTGGTTGAGCGTACTGCTGATGTCACCGCCCCGGGGGCGCCAACCGCAGTCCGCCAAATCATCTCCCCGTACTGAGCGCAGGCAGCTGCGGTGCTCGACGTCGGGATCATCGGCAGCGTGTCAACTGCGGGGTATGCCGCATCAGCGAGTGCCACGGCGGGACCTTCAAGGCAAGGGGCACAGCGTAGCTCAATCGGGCAGTCCCGGTGTGCGGGCGGCCGAACCGACGGCGTCACCGAGCGAGGCGAAGCCGCCGTCGTGCAGCCGCTGCGCGATGCCCTGGTGAATCTGCTTGGCCCACAAGCCTCCTCCGTAGATGAAGCCCGTGTAGCCCTGCAGCAGCGATGCCCCCGCAGTGATCCGCTCCCAGGCGTCGTCCGCGGTCTCGATACCCCCGACGCTGATCAGAACCAGGCGATCGCCGACACGGCCGTACAGCCGGCGCAGCACCTCGACGGCGCGGTGCGCCACCGGCGGCCCGGAGATGCCGCCCGGGCCAAGCTCGTCGACCCCCGGTGTGTTCAAGCCCTGCCGCGACACCGTGGTGTTGGTGGCGACGATGCCGGCCAGGCCCAATTCGACTGCCAGATCGGCGATCTGGTCCACATCGGAATCGGAAAGGTCCGGCGCGATCTTCACCAACACCGGTGTGGCCGTTTCGGCGAGCACGGCCGATAGGATCGGCCGCAGCGACTCGACTGCCTGCAGATCACGCAGCCCGGGCGTGTTCGGCGAGCTGACATTGACTACCAGGTAGGACGCCAGCGGGCCGACCAGCCGGGCGCTCGCCCGGTAATCGTCGACGGCCTCGTCGGCCGGCGTCACCTTCGTCTTGCCGATGTTGACCCCGATGGGCACTTCGGGCCGCTGCCGCGAAAGCCGCGCCTCCAGCGCGCCCGCACCGAGATTGTTGAAGCCCATCCGGTTCAGCAGGGCCCGGTCGGCCGGCAGCCGGAACAACCGCGGGGCGGGGTTGCCGGGTTGCGGGTTCGCGGTGACCGTTCCCACCTCGGCGTACCCGAAACCGAGCGCACCCCAGGTGAGCAGCCCCAGGCCATCCTTGTCGAAACCGGCCGCCAAGCCCAGCGGCCCGGGAAAGCGCACCCCGAACACCGTGCTGGACAACGCCGGATCGCTCGGGGCCAGCATCCGGTGCAGCAACCGGCGCGTCCAGCCGGCCGCGGTGACACCGCGGAGAAAGGCGAACACCAGCGTATGGATCCGCTCGGGCGGAACCACGAAAAACAGCTGCCGAAACAAGCGGTACATCCAATGCCCGCCCTCGCGTGGCCGGGCGGCCGTCACAGTTCCGGCTGGTCGGGCCGTCGCCCCTCGGAGCCGGCACCGTCCAAACGGGACTTCTTGCGGCGCAACAGCACTCGTCTGCTGCCATCGGTGTAAAGCCGTACCCTGGTCAACTCCCAGCCGCGGTATTCGGCCTCGATGGACAATCGGGTGGACGCGCTGACCCGGGTCACCTCTGGTGGCAGGCGCAGGGGCGCCCATTCGTATTCGTCGGACATATCGGTGTCCCAGCCCGCGGGCAGGCGGCTGCGGCGCGCCGCGGTCAACGCGTACCCGCCGCGTGCTCGATGACCTGAACTCCCGCACCGGAACCTGACGCCACGTACAGGGTGTCTGACGCTTCGTCGAAGGCCAGTGAGTTCGGTTGCTGCACGGTCGGGTAACGCACCTTTTCGACGGGAATTCCGGTGGATAGATCGTAACCAATGACGATATTGGAAACGGTCTGCGAAACCCAGGCTAACGCGTGGGAGCCGGCCAGGCCGTACGGCGCCTGCGGCACCGGGTAGGCCTGACGCAAAATCAATGGGTTTACGCCGTATACCAGCAGCTGGCCTCCGCGGGTGTCGGCGACCAGCACCCGGCCCGCCGGGTCGGCGGCCATCGTGGTGGCGCCCCGCCCCGCCCGCAGCGCCTGCTGGGTGTGGCCGTCGGCGTCGATCGTCGTCACCGACGTCTGTCCACGGTCCAGCACCACTGTCGTATTGCCTTGTGTGGCAAGCCAATCGACGCGGGCGAAGAGCTTGATGCGATTGCTGACGGTCGCGCCGGACGCGGTGCCGGGTGTCTGGGAGGCAAGGGTGTACACCGCGCCGTCGGCGCTACCCAGCACCAGCCGGCCGTCGGAACGCTGGGCCACCGCGGTGAAATCGGTCTGGGAGGCGTCGGCGACGGCCACCTGCGTGGCGCGCCCGGTGGCCAGCTCGACCGTGAAGTAGCCGCCTTGGCCGGCCAGGTAGGCGGTTCCGTGGCCGTCATCGGCCAACGCGGTCGCCGGTCCCGGCAGGTCGACCACGCGCGGCGTCACCTGCGTGTTTCCGAAGACGGCGACGCTGGCGGGTGCGGCCGGGTCGGCGCCCGGCGTCAGGACCGCCAGCTGGCGGGTGGCGCCGTCGAAGACCGCCGCCGCCGCGTGACCGGCCAGCGGACGCACCGTCCCGGCCGGCTGCTGCGACGGCGGCGGCGACACCGCGGCGTGCGCCGGTGCGATGGTCCGCGGCGCGGTGTCGAGCGGATTCGACGAACAACCCGTTAGCGCGCTCAGCAAAACCGCGAGGCCCAGCGCACCGTTGTGAGCTGCCAGTCTGTGACGAGATTGTCGGGGCAGCAATTCTTTTTCCTCATGGTTCGGCGGTGGAACACAAATTCTAAGGAACGCGTTCGGGCCTGCTAGGGCCACGCTGCCTGCGTCCGTACTCAGGGGCGAGGTATGGTCACCTCATGGCCGTCACCGCTGACCGTCATTTGACGCAGAATGAGTTTGCTGTCGAGGACATGTCTACAGGAATTTCTGCTAGCGGATACGGACAAGTCGGTGATGGGCGGAGTTTTTCGTTCCACATCGAGAACCGGTCCCTTGTCGTCGAAGTTTACCGGGCACGTCTGGCCGGGCCCGTTCCGCAGGCTGACGAGGTGGTCGCCACGGCTGTCCGCAGCCTGGTTGACATCGACCTCACCGACAAGCGCAGCCTGAGCGCTGCGGTGCGCGACTCGGTGGCGCACGCGGTGCCGGTTTCGCGCTAGTGGCGATCGCGAGCGCGGCCGTGGCGATCGCGAGCGCGGCCGTGGTGATCGCGAGCGCGGCGTAGCCGCGCGAAGCGGGTCGCCACCACAGGCGTAGCCGGGCGAAGCGGGTCGCCACCACAGGCGTAGCCGGGCGAAGCGGGTCGCCACCATTGCGCCAGTCAATCGCGGACCCGTCCACCGGGTACCGTCGTGGTCGATATGACCGTCATCCTGTTACGGCACGGCCGCTCGAGTTCGAACACGGCGGGCGAGCTCGCCGGTCGCTCCGAGGGCGTCGACCTCGATGACAAGGGCCGTGAACAAGCCGAAGGCCTGATCGATCGCATTGGTGATCTGCCGATCCGGGAGCTGGTCAGTTCGCCGCTGCTGCGCTGCCGTCGCACCCTCGAGCCGTTGGCCGACGCCCTGTGCCTGACCCCGCGCATCGACGATCGGCTCGCCGAGGTGGACTACGGGGAATGGACGGGCCGCAAAATCGGCGAGTTGGTCGGCGAGCCGCTGTGGAAGGTCGTTCAGGCCCATCCCAGCGCGGCGGTGTTCCCCGGCGGCGAGGGCCTGGCTCAGGTGCAGGCTCGGACAGTGTTCGCCGTGCGCGAGCACGACCGCCGACTCGCCGCCGAGCACGGCGGCGACGTGCTGTGGGTCGCTTGCACGCACGGTGACGTCATCAAGGCGGTCATCGCCGACGCCTACGGCATCCACCTGGACGGCTTCCAGCGCGTCACCGCCGACCCGGCGTCGGTGAGCGTGATCCGTTACACCGAGCTTCGCCCGTTTGTGTTGCACGTCAACCACACCGGCGCGCGGCTGTCGGCCGCGCTGCGGGCCGGACCCCCGGCGAAGGACGAGACGAAGCCGGAAACCGATCCCGAGTCCAACGGAGAGCCGCCGGAATCGGCCGCCGCGGTACCGTCCAGCGACGCGGTGGTCGGCGGTTCCACGGATTAATTCGACGGCTACCTCCATCGGATCGCACGGCGGTGGCAACAGCCGGTATTTTGGAAAGTGCCATGGCCCGCGCAATTCATGTCTTCCGCACACCCGACCGCTTCGTGGCCGGGACCGTCGGCCAGCCCGGAAACCGCACGTTCTACATCCAGGCTGTGCACGACGCCCGCGTGGTGTCGGTGATCCTGGAGAAGCAGCAGGTGGCGGTGCTGTCCGAACGCATCGGCGCGCTGCTGCTTGAGGTGAACCGCAGGTTCGGCACGCCCGTGCCGCCGGAGCCCGCCGAGGTGGGGGACCTCGATCCATTGGTCACCCCGGTGGATGCCGAGTTCCGGGTCGGAACCATGGGCCTGGGCTGGGATTCGGAGGCCCAGACGGTGGTGGTCGAGCTACTGGCGGTTACCGACGCCGAGTTCGACGCGTCGGTGGTGCTCGACGACACCGAGGAGGGTCCCGACGCGGTGCGGGTGTTCTTGACACCGGAGTCGGCCCGCCAGTTCGCGACTCGCTCTAATCGCGTCATCTCCGCGGGACGTCCGCCGTGTCCGTTGTGCGACGAACCGTTGGACCCGGAGGGCCATATCTGCGCACGCGCCAACGGATATCGGCGCAGTGCGCTGCTCGGGCCTGACGATGACCCCGAGGCCTGACGACCGTGAGGTGTTGCGCGACGGCGAGCTGACGGTCATCGGCCGGATCCGCTCAGCCAGCAACGGCACCTTCCTATGCGAATCGACGCTTGGTGGGTCCAGCGTGCACTGTGTCTACAAGCCGGTAGCCGGGGAGGCGCCGCTGTGGGATTTCCCGGACGGGACACTGGCCGGCCGGGAACGTGCCGCGTATCTGGTCTCGACGAAATTAGGCTGGAACATCGTGCCGTACACGATCATTCGGCACGGGCCGGCGGGTCCGGGCATGCTGCAGCGGTGGATACAACAACCTGGCGACGCGGTGGACACCGAGCCGCGGCCGGGGCCGGACCTGGTCGACCTGTTTCCGGCCGGCACCAAGCAGCCGGGGTATCTGCCGGTGCTGCGCGCCCTCGACTACGCCGGTGACGAGGTCGTCCTGATGCATGCCGACGACATTCGGTTGCGGCGAATGGCGGTGTTCGACGTGTTGATCAACAACGCCGACCGCAAGGGGGGCCATGTGCTGCGCGACATCGACGGCCACATCTTCGGGGTCGACCACGGCGTCTGCCTGCACGTCGAGGACAAGCTGCGCACGGTGCTTTGGGGATGGGCCGGCAAGCCGATCGACGACGACACCCTGGAAGCGGTCGCCGGCCTGATCGACGCGCTCGACGATCGGTTCGGCGAGGAACTGGCCGAGCAGATCACCCGGGCCGAGGTCGCCGCGCTGCGCCGGCGCGCACACGCGCTGCTGGACAACCCGGTCATGCCCGGCCCCAACCGGCATCGCCCCATTCCCTGGCCGGCTTTCTAGCGGTGATCGGTACGGGCGGCGCCGCCATCGGTGCCAGCGGTGATCGCAAGCGCGGCGTAGCCGGGCGCGGCGGGTCGCCGCCATCGGTGCCAGCGGTGATCGCAAGCGCGGCGTAGCCGGGCGCGGCGGGTCGCCGCCATCGGCGCCAGCGGTGCTGGCCGCGTCACACCATCGGCGATACTGAAGCGGTGAGCAACCGCGTGGACCATGGGACGGACGGGTCCGATGCCGCTCTGGCCGCCGATCTCGCCGCCGACGCGGGGGAGTTGTTGCTGAAAGTCCGCGACGAAGTCGGCTTCGGGTATCCCTGGGCACTGGGCGACGCGGGCGACAGCCTGGCGAACGCGCTTATTCTGCGGCGCCTGCGCGAGGAGCGGCCCGGCGATGCGGTGCTCAGCGAGGAGGCGTACGACGACCTGTCCCGCCTCCAGCACGACCGCGTGTGGATCATCGACCCGCTGGACGGCACCCGGGAGTTCTCCACGCCGGGCCGCGACGATTGGGCGGTACACGTCGCGCTGTGGCAACGCCCGAGCGATGGCGAGCGCGAAATCACCGACGCGGCCGTGTCGCTGCCGGCCCGGGGCAACATCGTGTACCGCAGCGACACCGTGACCGCCGACGCCGCACGTGTCGGTGTCACCGACACCATCCGCATCGCCGTCAGCGCCACCCGTCCGCCCTCGGTGCTGCACAGGATGCGGCAGACACTGCCCATCCAGCCCGTCGCGATCGGCTCGGCGGGAGCGAAGGCGATGGCGATCATCGACGGGGACGTCGACGCCTACGTGCACGCCGGCGGCCAATGGGAGTGGGATTCGGCGGCCCCGGCCGGCGTGGTGATGGCCGCCGGGATGCACGCATCGCGGCTCGACGGATCACCGATGCGCTACAACCAACTCGACCCATATCTGCCCGACTTCGTGATGTGTCGCGCCGAACTGGCGCCGATCCTGCTGAGCGCCATCCGCGGCGGGTGACACCGGCGCCGGGTTGATTGCGCGCCTCCTTCTCGGCCCGCCGCGCGGGCCGCATCGTCGGCGCGCTTAGGCTGATTGCCATGCAGTCGTGGTCTTCCCCCCAAGTTCCCGTGTTGTCGGGACGCGGTCCGGAGCTTCGGCTGTACGACACGTCTGACCGGCAGGTGCGTCCCGTGGCGGCCGGCTCGACCGCCACGATGTATGTCTGCGGCATTACCCCGTACGACGCCACCCATCTGGGCCATGCGGCGACCTATCTGGCGTTCGATCTGATCCACCGGCAGTGGCTGGATCTCGGCCACGACGTCCACTACGTCCAGAACGTCACCGACGTCGACGATCCGCTGCTCGAACGCGCCGAGCGCGACGGCATCGACTGGCGCGACCTGGCCGAGCGCGAGGTGTCGCTGTACCGCGAAGACATGGCGGCGCTGCGCATCCTGGCGCCCCGCGAATACGTCGGGGCGACCGAGGCCATCGCCGAGGTCGTCGAACTCGTCGAGAAGATGCTGGCCTCCGGTGCGGCCTATGTCGTCGACGGCGAATTCCCCGACGTTTACTACCGAGCTGATGCCACGCCGCAGTTCGGCTACGAGTCCGGCTATGACCGGGACACCATGCTGCGGCTGTTCGCCGAGCGCGGTGGTGACCCGCAACGGCCCGGCAAGACCGACGAGCTCGACGCCCTGCTATGGCGGGCCGCGCGGCCCGGGGAGCCCAGCTGGCCCTCGCCGTTCGGCCCCGGTCGGCCGGGTTGGCACGTCGAGTGCGCGGCGATCGCGCTCAGCCGCATCGGCAGCGGCCTGGACATTCAGGGCGGGGGCAGCGACCTGATCTTCCCGCACCACGAATTCACCGCCGCGCATGCCGAATGTGTCCGCGGCGAACGGAGATTCGCGCGTCACTATGTGCACGCCGGGATGATCGGCTGGGACGGACACAAGATGTCCAAGAGCCGCGGCAACCTGGTGCTGGTGTCCCAGCTGCGCGCCCGCGGCGTCGAGCCGGCGGCCATTCGGCTGGGTCTGCTGGCCGGACATTACCGCGGGGACCGTTACTGGAGCGATCAGGTGCTCGACGAGGCCATCGGGCGGCTGCAGCGCTGGCGGGATGCGACGTCGCTGCCGGCCGGCCCGGACGCCGCCGACGTGATCGCGCGGCTGCGCCAGTACCTGGCCGACGACCTGAACACTCCCAAAGCACTTGCCGCACTTGACGGCTGGACCACCGACGCGCTGCTATACGGTGGCCACGACTCCGAGGCGCCCAACCTGGTGGCGACCGCCATCGACGCGCTGCTGGGCGTGGCCGTCTAGCCGAACGACGGTATGCCCCCGGTCACGCCGGCAGTGCCGTCCCCATAGCGGGTCCGTTCGGGGCTATCTGTCCGGTCGCCGCCAGCGCAGCCGTCCACCATTTCGCCAGTGCCAACAGGTCGGCGGCCTCCTCGTAGAGGCTTGTCGATCGGGAGCGCACGGCCAGGGCCATGTCAGGTGTCTCGGGTTTGTCGCCGGCGATCTTCGCCTTGGCGGCCTGCGCCAACTCGAAAGCGGTTGTCGCGGAGTCCTGTTCGTCGACCGGCACGGAGTGCTCGTGGAGGAATTGGGCCAGCTGGACCGGAGCCGTACTACGCACGTAGTGGCGCAGCTGCAGGATCGCGTCGCGGATTTCGATGACGGTTTGGTGCAGCTGGAGCGTGGTCTTCTGAAATCGTCGGTGGTCATGCTCGATACTGAAACTGCTTTCCGGCACCACGGCTGTCATGCTGAGCCGCAGCGGCTGCAAACGCTTCCAGGTGCGGCTGATGCGGTCCAATCCGAAAAACGAATGCAGCCTGACGACGAGCGGCACCGCGCCGAAGAGATAGACGACGACGGCCCTCCAGAGGAACTCCGACCCATGAACCCGGCCCCGCAATTCAACGGTGTGGGTCCAGCCGAGCTGGTCGCTCACCGCCAGCACCAGCGCCTCGGTGCACGCTGCCGCCGTCACGACAACCGTGAGGATTCCGGCGGCGGCGAGCAACAATTCGCGACGCTCGGTGGCTGTTATCAGCTCAGAGCCGAACATCCAGAGCAGCCGCATCACCAAGATGACGACCATGGTCAGGTACAGGCTCAGCGCCAAGACCGCGTCCCAGCCGCCGGACACCGCAAACGTCTGCCCCGCAACGCGCGCACGGGTACCCGCACCCAGGAATGCCATCGACAGCGCGACGGCGGCCAAGCGGTAATAGCGGTGACTGCGGCGTGTTTCCTCAGGCGAAACCTTGTTCCACAGCATGGTGAACCCGACGAATTCAGTGCACGCCAAAATCATTGCGACGCAAGATAATTGCTGGGAGGTGGTCACGGTCATGAGAGCGCCTTCGGACAACACCGCTTCGATCTTGCGCTCACGCAACAGCTGGGCCAGCAGCAGCCAAGCCATCACATTGTTGAGGTAGGTCTGGTAGAGGTTGGCCCTGCACCATCGGAAACGCGCTGCGAGGACGATCGCCATGATCGTGATCACGGGCCACGCGATGATGCCCGGGACTGTGGAGGTCACTGGCGGCGGAAGAAGGCGCTACGCATCATGGAGTGACGTTCGGCGGCCTCAGCGGCGGCGATCAGCAATAGAGAAGCGAACATCTCGGCATCGCGCTCGTGCTCACTGGCGTAGTCGCCGCGTCCCAACACCGCGCGCACCGTGTCGGGATCGAGGTCGGGCAAGGCCTGGCACACTGCCGCATCGCAGGCGCGACTGACGCTTCGGCCATGACCCAGCAGGATATGCCCGATCTCGTGGCCCACAATCTGGTCGATGTGGTAGTCGGTGGTGCCGGCCTCATGCAGGATCAGGTCTTCGTCATCACAGGCCAGCCAAAGTCCGCACGGGCTGTCTGCCAGCGCCGCGGTGTCCGTCGGGATCAGCCGGATGGGCCGTCCGCGCATCTGGCCCAAGTTCTCGATGAAGACGTTTCGGTCCCAGGGCACCGGGATCGGGAGCTTGCGCGTCAGCGCAAGGATGTCAGCGTTTGATGCCGCCATCGGCCTGGCCATCTTGCGGAGAGGAAATAGGAGGCAACCGTTCAAGTTCGCGAAGGTGGTCGACTATCGCCGCCAGGCTATTGAGAGCCTGGGGGGTCAGTCCGGATGCCCGAGCCGCCAAGTCGCGCACTCCGTTGTCGCGTAAGGCTTGCAGAAGATTCAGTTGCGCGTCGATTGCCGCGTCAGTGCCGCGATCTATCAGATATGACGGCGGCACGCCGAAGAAATCGGCGATCGCCCTCAAATGCGCGACAGTGGGGTTTGTTTTGATGCCGCTTCTGAGCTGCCAGAGATAAGCCGGGCTGATCGGGACTCCGGTTTTATCGGTGATTGCCGCCGCGGCCGCGGCGTTGGACAGCGGGGGCGTGCCCGCCTTGCGCATTAGCTCGAACAGCTTGTTCAGGCGTGCTGCCAACTCGCTGTCATCCGGTCCTTTGGCTTCGACGTCGTCGTCTCCCAATGCACTCTCGTTTCATGCGATTGCCAGCGGTGTGTACCCATGTTACAGAGCCGCCGTCGCCTGCCCCGCCGACCCGCCGGGCCGCCTTGATGATGTGGTGCACTGCCGTGACGTCGCCGTCTGCGTGTGGTGAAGCGCTTCACCACGATATCCACAGGTTGGGTTGCGTTCGGTTTTACATTTTCCACAGCGTACGGTTGAATGCGTCACGTGTACTGCTGTGTACAGTTCGCCAGGTCTGGTGTGCCTCTCGAGATGGGCACCGATCGGCTCGTCCACCTGTCTCCAGGCCCGGCTTTGCTGCCGAGCGATGCGAGGGGGACCCGACCGGGTGTGACCCGCCCTCGCGCGTCGGCTTGGGAACCGATTATGGGGTTTCATCCGGTGCCGCCCCGATCTTCGCGGAGGCGAATCAACTGGCAGCGAATTGGGCCAGTATGTACGCAAGTATTCGCGAAACGCAGCAACGTCGGGTGCGCCCAGATAGACGCGAATAACCGCTATCGTCAGCGCGCACCAGGCGCCCGATTCGGATACCGAGGGGCCACCATGGGCCCGATTAATGAAGATGGCCGACGCCGCCGGCGGTGTTAGCCAGCGCTGATTCGAAGGCGTGAAATTTCCTCGCTGGTGGTTTCGGTCGGCATTCTCGGTGGCCTAACGCGGCGCACGCATGTTTGCTGGTGGCCGCTTTATGCCTCCCATGCGAATCTATGAAACACCTGTACAACCTATACATTAAATTTACACGAGTGTCTAATCCCGGTCTGGAATTCGATTTGCTGCCACCCGAGTATGGGGGTATATTTCGGGACGAATACTGGACTGAAGAAGGAGTCGAGTCCGGTGCATACCAGGAGCGAGTCGGCGCTGCCGCCAGTGGGCAGGCTGCCGCGTCGACCGCTACCTGGTGATAATCGTCGGCCACAGGGGCGTCGTGTGGCCGTTACCGCGTGGGCCGGTCGGCCCATTTGGAATTTTGGACGCTACCCACAGGGTGGGTGCCTGGCGGTACGAAACGCCACGGCGTCGATTCTTTCTCGGTAAAGCTGGGTTCCAGGTGTCAGGGCAAGTCGGGTCCGCATGGCCCGTTGTGGGGCGCGACGTGGAGTTGCGGCGGTCGATGGCGGCGCTCAGCAACGGAGATTTCTACGGGGTGGCGCTGGTCGGCGACAGTGGGGTGGGCAAGTCGACTTTGGCGCGCATGCTGGCAAAGACGGTTGAGTCCGCGGGGCGCACGGTGCGGTTCGCGTTGGGCACCCAAACGGGTTGTGCGGTGCCGCTGGGTGCGTTTTCTCGCGCGGTCAGCCTCGGGGTGGCCCATGAACCGGCGATCATGCTGGCCGCTGCGCACGAGACCTTGGGCCAGGACAAAAACCTGGTGGTGGTGGTTGACGACGCGCAATTGCTTGATCCGTTGTCGGCCACCTTGGTCAATCAGCTTGCGGCCGGCCGTAGTGCGCGGTTGATCGTGACGATCCGGTCGGGCGAGCCGGTGCTGGATGCGGTGACTGCGTTGTTGAAGGAGCGCTTGCTGCTCACCGTTCACGTCGACTCTTTCACCCGCGAGCAGACCGGCTTGTTGGCCGGCGCGGTTCTGGGTGGGCCGGTCGAATCGGAGCTGGTTGACGAGTTGTTCGAGCGCAGTGCGGGAAATCTTTTGCTACTCCGGGGATTTCTGACTGCGGGCCGGGAAAGCGGGGTGTTGGTTCGCACTCAGCGGGGCTGGCAACTTCGGGGTCCGTTGCGCGCGGATCGTGAACTTCGCGACGCCTTGGAGTTCCGGTTGCAGTCGCTGAGTCCCGAGGAGTTGGAGGTGGTGGAGATCTTGGCCACCGCCGAGCGGCTGAAGTGGGAGATCCTGCGCGACATCTGCGATGCCGCCGCGGTGGCGGCTGTGGAGCGCCGTGGTCTGATCCAGTTGGTTGCCGACGGATCCCAAACGGTGGCGCAGTTGAATCACCCCATGCTCGGTGAAGCGGCGACCCGCCGAGCCGGCATGGTGCGCGCGCGGCAACTCAACGGCAAGTTGGCGCGAGCTCTGCAAAAGCATCAGCGGGCAGCGGGCCGACCCGTGCGTCTGCCCGGCCCGCTGGCCAGGATCCGGTTGGCTCAGTTCATGATGCGTAGCGACTTGGAGCCTGACCTCGACGTGATCACCAAAGCGGCCACGGATGCGTTGGCGATGTCGAATCTGGTACTCGGCGAGGAATTGGCGAGGTTCGCGGTCGACCGTGGCGGTGGTCTGCCGGCGGCGCTGGTGCTTGCCGAGGCGGTGAGTTGGCAGGGGCGCGGCGAAGAGGCCGACGCGGTGCTGGTCGACGCCGAACCCCGGGTGGGCGACGAGGACTGCCTGATCGCGCGGTGGGGTTGTCTGCGCGCCGCAAACATGTTCTGGGGCTGCGGGGACGTTGAAGCTGCGACCCGGGCACTCGCTGACGTGAAAAAGCGGGTTCAGTCGGAGGTGAGCCTTCACCTCATCAGCACCCTAGAGTTGTCCCTCGGCTACTTCCATGGTGATGTTGCGACGACGATCGAGCTCGGGCCGGGCCTCTGTGAGTCCGATGTACTGCCGGTGGCGACCGTGTGGGCGGCATTTCCGACGTGCGGGGCCCTGGCGGCTGCCGGGCGGTTCTCCGAGGTGGGGCGCGTAGCGGACGCCGGGCTGCGCGCGACTGCACTGTGCGGACTGGGGCCGCACCGATTCAATATCGGCATGACCGAGATCATGGCCGCGACGGCCGCCGGTGATGACCGCGCTGCCGAGCGGATTTACAAGCGCTACGACGCCTTGGCCGCCGGTACGCCCGCGGCTGAGGCCATGGTTGATGCGATGCTCGGACTCGTTCGACTCACCCGTGGTGAGCTGCCGGCGGCGTGCGCCGTGTTCACCAAGGCGCTCACCGTATTCGCCGGGGGCTTTCCATCGCCTTGGTTGGTGGTGGTGGCTGCGTTGCAGGCCCAGGCCGAGGGAGCGCGGGGTAACAACGTGGCAGCCGTCGCGGCCTTGCGACGGGCGGACAAAGCCTACGGACCGCATGTCGCGGTGTTCTTGCCCGAACTCGAGCTCGCCCGCGCCTGGGAACGGGCAGCGGCCGGCGACGCGACTGGCGCGCAGAAGCATTCGATGCAATCCGCGGAAATCGCGCGAGCGGCCGGCATGCACGCGACGGAGATGCGGGCACGCCATACAGCCGTCCGCTTCGGCGACCGTTCACAGACCGCCCGGCTGGAGAAACTTGCTCGCATCTTGGACACGGCGCTTGCCGAGGCGGTCGCTCACCATGCCCGCGGTTTGGCGGAGCACGACGGAGATCGGCTCGATGCCGCGGCACACCAATTCGCTGATCTCGGTGCATTGGCTTCTGCCGCCGACGCGGCGGCGCAGGCGGCCGGCGAACATGCCCGTCACGGCGACCGCGGCAAGAAATTGAGGTCGTCGGCCTGGGCGCATGCGTTGGCCAGCCGTTGCGAATTGCGCACACCGGCGGTCGAGGCTGCGGCGTGTCCGCTTCCCTTCAGCGGCCGGGAGCGCCAGATCGTGACGTTGGTCGCGGCCGGTCTGTCCAACCGCGAGATCGCCGAGCAGTTGGTCATCTCGGTGCGCACGGTGGAGGGACACCTCTATCGCCTTTTCGCCAAACTCGAAATCAGCAACCGCGACGAACTCACCGGGCTGACGACCCGGCAGCCGTTCGTACAATGCGAATCGTTAGGCCGCGGCGACGGGTCGGTTAATTACGCAAGCAACGCTCACCCTCAGACAGGCTAAGTTTTTATTGCCAGCCTATGAAGTGTCGCGGGTGGCTACTCTATCTCGGCTCGTACACCACTCGACTTGATTGCGTAGCCCGACGGCGCACGCTCGACGGGCCATACGCTCCGGCACATGAGAGGTAGTCGGAAGCACACCATCCTAACCACTATTCCCGATATCGACCCGTCCGGACCCGCAGATCCGTTCCCGCCGTGGGAGTTTCACGCAGCCGAGGACCGGCCTCCTCGGGACCGCCCGGCCACGACCTCGGCTCCGTGTGACTCCCTCAGACTCTATTTGGCGGCCGCAAATTCAGCCGTTATGTAGTGGCAGCGAGCTCAGGCCGTCTCGTTCAGCAGCCGAGAACCGCCCTGGTTCGCGGCAGACGTCAGCGGACCGCGGCAGCCTGGCCGCCAAGTCGGCAGCCTCGCTGGAAGTGGGGAGACATCATTTGACGCAGAGGGCGAACGAGTCGCCGTGGCCCATTGTGGGGCGCGACGTGGAGTTGCGGCGGTCGATGTCGGCGCTCACCAACGGAGATTTCTACGGGGTGGCGCTGGTCGGCGACAGCGGGGTGGGCAAGTCGACCCTGGCGCGCATGCTGGCAAAGACGGTTGAGTCCGCGGGGCGCACGGTGCGGTTCGCGTTGGGCACCCAAACGGGGTGTGCGGTGCCGCTGGGTGCGTTTTCTCGCGCGGTCAGCCTCGGGGTAGGACATGAACCGGCGATCATGCTGGCCGCTGCGCACGAGACCTTGGGCCAGGACAAAAACCTGGTGGTGGTGGTTGACGACGCGCAATTGCTTGATCCGTTGTCGGCCACCTTGGTCAATCAGCTTGCGGCCAGCCGTAGTGCGCGGTTGATCGTGACGATCCGGTCGGGCGAGCCGGTGCTGGATGCGGTGACTGCGTTGTTGAAGGAGCGCTTGCTGCTCACCGTTCATGTCGACTCTTTCACCCGCGAGCAGACCGGTTTGTTGGCCGGCGCGGTTCTGGGTGGGCCGGTCGAATCGGAGCTGGTTGACGAGTTGTTCGAGCGCAGTGCGGGAAATCTTTTGCTACTGCGGGGATTCTTGACCGCGGGCCGGGAAAGCGGGGTATTGGTTCACACGGAGCGGGGCTGGCAACTTCGGGGTCCGTTGCGCCCGGACCGCGAACTTCGCGACGCCTTGGAGTTCCGGTTGCAGTCGCTGAGTCCCAAGGAGTTGGAGGTGGTGGAGATCTTGGCCACCGCCGAATTGCTGGAGTTGGAGATCCTGCGCGACATCTGCGATGCCGACGCGATGGCAAACCTGGAGCGCCGTGGACTGATCCAGTTGGTTGCCGACGGATCCCATACCGTGGCGCAGTTGAATCACCCCATGCTCGGTGAAACGGCGACCCGCCGAGCCGGGGTGGTGCGTTCGCGGCAACTCAACGGCATTTTGGCGAAAACTCTTCGACGGCATCTGCGGGCAGCGGGGCGACGCTCCCAACTGCCCGACCTTCGCAGCCGAATCCGGTTGGCCCAGTTCATGATACGCAGCGACTTGGAGCCTGACCTCGACGTGATCACCAAAGCGGCCGCGGATGCGTTGGCGATGTCGAACGTGGTGCTCGGCGAGGACTTGGCGAGGTTCGCGGTCGACCGTGCCGGTGGTCTGCCGGCGGCGCTGGTGCTTGCCGAGGCGGTGAGTTGGCAGGGGCGCGGCGAAGAGGCCGAGGCCGTCCTGATGGACGTCGACATCGACGATGCCGACGAATGGCTCATCGCGCGGTGGGGTTGTCTGCGCGCCGCGAACTTGGCGTGGGGGTGCGGTGACGCCGAAACCGCCAAGCGGGTACTCGGCGACGTGAAACAGCGTGTGGTGGTGACTAGGGGCAACCAGTTGATCGATGCCGTGGAGGTCTCGATCGGATTCTTCTGCGGCGACGTTCAGACCACGATTGCGCTGGGGCCGGGGCTGTGTGAGCCGGATGTATTGCCGATGGCAACCGTGTGGGCGGCGATCGCAACATGCGGTGCCTTGATGGCCGCCGGGCGGTTCTCCGAAGTTCGCCGCATAGCGGATGCCGGGTTACGCGCGACGGCGCTCTGCAAAGCCGGATCGCAGCGGTTCGCCATCGGGATGACCGAGGTCATGGTCGCCACTGCCGTCGGTGACTATCCGGGGGCCGAGCGGATTTACAAGCGTTATGCCGCGATGGCTGCCGGTCTTCCCGCAGCGGAGGCCATGGTAGATGCGATGCTCGGGCTCGTGCAGGTTTCCCGCGGTGAGCTGCCGTCGGCATGCGCCACCCTGGCCCGATCGATCTCCCAACTATCCCAAGGCTTTCCGTCGCCCTGGATGCTGGTGGTGGCAGCCTTGCATGCCCAAGCCGAGGGGGCGCGGGGGGACAGCGCGGCGGCCGCCGCGGCGCTGCGGCTCGCGGAAAACGCCTACGGACCGCATGTTGCGGTGTTCTTGCCCGAACTCGAGCTCGCCCGCGCCTGGGAACGGGCAGCGGCCGGCGACGCGGTTGCCGCGCAGACCCATGCGGCGCAAGCGGCGGAAACGGCGCGCACGGCCGGGATGAGCGTGGCGGAGATGCGGGCACGCCACGCCGCTATTCGCTTTGGCGACCGTTCACAGTCCGCACGGGTAGACGAGCTCGCACAGATGTTGAACTCTCCATCCGCGCAAGCGGTCGCCGACCATGCCCGCGGGCTGGCCCGACACGACGGCCACCTGCTTGATGCCGCTGCGCACAAATTCGCTGATCTCGGCGCATTGGCTTTCGCTGCCGATGCGTCGGCGCAGGCGGCCGGCGAACATGCCCGTCGCGGCGACCGGCGCAAGGAGATCGAGTCGTCGAGCTGGGCGCACTCCTTGGCCAACCAGTGCGGTGTGCGTACACCGGCGCTCGAGGCTGCGGCGCGCCCGCTTCCCTTCAGCGGCCGTGAGCGCCAGATCGTGACGCTGGTCGCGGCAGGAATGTCCAACCGCGAGATCGCCAACCGGCTGGTCATCTCGGTACGCACGGTCGAAGGGCACCTGTACCGTCTCTTCACCAAACTCGGCGTCAACCACCGCGACCAACTCGTCCAGCTGCTGAACCTGGATTTGTCCGGCCCGCAGGACGACGAACCCGACGCGTCATGACGGACGTTCCGCAGTGACCCATGGTCATCGCGCGGACGGCAGTGGCCGGCGCGAGCCGGCCGATTGCTCGTCTTCCTCCAGAGGGTGTCGGCGCCTCCTGTAGATCTTCGCGAAGCTCGGCGGCAGGGCCTCTCGAGAGGTCGAGTGCGTAACAGCCGAAGCCGGCAGTTCCGCAAAACCGCAAGTCTCACAAGGCAATCCGTGCACGCACGCTGATTTTGGGTTGAACACCGTCCCCCCGCCGGCGGGATCACCACTCTGTCGGTTTGCGCCTACCACTCTATGTGCGTGCCCTCACTACGCTACCGACTTCATAAGCCTGACAACGGGATTGAAACACACGACGCTCGGGGTCATGCACTTCGCCGAGCCCGATTCCGGGCCCAGCCCTCTACCGGCCGGTCAGAAACGACCAGTGGTACGAACCGTTCGGCTCATTCCGAAGCGAAATTTGGAGGACTTGTGACCGTCAACCCGTTCGACGATGACAGTGGCAGCTTTTTCGTCTTGATCAATGACGAAGACCAGCACAGCCTGTGGCCGGCGTTCGCCGATATCCCGGCCGGGTGGCAGATGGTTTATGGCGAAGCGGACCGCGCTGCCTGCTTGGAGTACATCGAACAGAACTGGGCCGACATACGGCCGAAGAGTCTGCGCGAGAGGCTGGCCGGTCGGTGGCTTTGATAGTTGAACCGTTCGGGCGGCCGACTGATCGGGATTACCAGGCATATCCGCTGACACGCGGACAGCTAGATATTTGGCTTGCCCAGGAAACGGGTCAACCCGGCACGGAGTGGCAGCTTGGCCTTTTCGTGAAAATCGAGGGCGCGGTTGAGCGTGATGCCCTCGAGTGGGCGATCCGGCGGGTAGTGCAGGAGGTCGAGCCGGGTAGGGCCGCCATCTGCGAGGCGGATGGCCAGGTTTTCCAACGGGTGATCGACTACCCGGATGTCGAGCTGGCCTGCTATGACCTGAGCGGCTCGCCGGATCCGGTGCACGAAGCCCATGAGATGGCCGCTTCCATCCAACGCACGCCGATGCCGCTCACTGGCCCGCTGTTCAAATTCGCTCTGTTTCGGACGCGGCCCCATGAATTCCACTTGTTCGCGTGCTGCCACCACATAGTGATAGATGGAACCGGCCTTGCGCTGGCCGGCCATCGAATCGCAGCCGTCTACTCCGCCATTGTTTCCGGCTTACCCATTCCTCCTGCCATTTTCGGCTCGCTGCAGGACTTGGTCGATTCCGAGGAAAGGTACGAAGCGTCTGACGATTATCTGGACGATCGGGCCTACTGGACTGCAAACCTTCCGGCGGAAAACGGATCACAATATCGGCTGCCCCAAGCCGCCGGCGAACACGATCCGGGTCGTCCTTCCGCGCCGGTTCGGCTGGACAGCGTAATCCTTCGCCGGGTTTATGAATTGTCCCGAGCCTGGAACGTACCTCGGTCATCCGTCCTCACCGCGGCGTGCGCACTTTTAATGCGCGGGTGGTGCGCTGAGGACTCGGAGGTGGTATTCGATTTCCCAGTCAGCAGGCGAGTAAGTCCCGATTCAAAGACGCTTCCCGGGATGCTTGCCGGGGTCGTGCCGCTGGTATTAAAGGTCTCGCCGGATTCGACCGTTGCTGATTTTTGTCAACACGTTGATACCCGGATTCGGGAAGCGTTGGAGCATCAAAGGTTTCCGGTGCAGGCCCTTGAGCGCAAAATCCATGCGCGGGGACTGGGGCAGCCAGCCGGCAGGGTGAGCGTTAATTTTCTGCCGTCCAGTTTTACCCTGTCCTTCGGTGGCGCCCGGGCGTCGGCGTCATACACCAATCTCGGCCACCGGGGCGGCTTTGGCTTGACCTTCTCGGGCGACGGTGACGCGCTCTTCCTCGGCACGGCCGGTACCGCGCAGCTGTTTTCGAATATCGACGTCTCCGACCTGGCGCGGCGGCTGCAGCGGGTATTGATGGCGATGACCGCCGACCCGGGGCGGCGGTTGTCGTCGGTGGATGTGCTGGATGCCGACGAGCCCGCCCGCTTGGAGGGCTGGGGTAATCGGGCGGTGCTGACCCGGCCCGCACCGCGGTCGGTGTCGGTTCCGGTGGTGTTCGCTGACCGGGCGGCCCGCGCCCCCGAGGCGGTGGCGATCAGTTTCGCGGGCGCCGCCCTGACGTACCGGGAACTCGAGGAGGCCGCGAACCGGTTGGCGCACTTGCTGACCGAGCGGGGTGTGGGGCCGGGGCAGTGTGTGGCGTTGCTACTGGAGCGCTCGGCGCAGGCCGTCGTGGCGATGCTGGCGGTGCTCAAGGCTGGTGCGGCGTACCTGGCGATCGACCCGGCGCTGCCGGCCGCACGCATCGGGTTCATGTTCACCGACGCCGCCCCGACCGCAGTCATCACTACCGCGGACCTACGCGGGCGGCTGGACGGGTGCGATGTGGCGGTCATCGATGTCAACGATCCTGCGGTGGACAATCAGCCCAGCGCGGCACCACCGGCGCCGGACCCGCAGGACATCGCTTACTTGATCTACACCTCGGGCACGACAGGTGTGCCCAAGGGTGTGGCGGTCACCCACCACAACTTGGTCCATTTGGCGGACTCGCCGCCCTCGGACCTGCCGTCGGTGCAGGTGTGGACGCAGTGCCATTCGTATGCTTTCGACTTTTCGGTGTGGGAGATCTGGGCGGCTTTGCTCGGTGGTGGCCGGCTGGTGGTCGTACCCGACGAGGTGGTCGGCTCGCCGGACGATTTCCACACGTTGCTGGTCGATGAACACGTCAATGTGCTCACCCAAACCCCGTCGGCGGCGGCCGCACTGTGCCCGCAGGGGTTGGAGTCGGTGGCGTTGCTGCTCGGCGGTGAGGCCTGCCCGGCCGAGGTGGTGGATGCGTGGGCACCGGGGCGGGTGGTGATCAACGCTTATGGCCCCACCGAGGCCACGGTGTACGCGTCGATGAGCGCGCCACTGGGCGCGGGCTCGGGTGTGGTGCCGATCGGCGCGCCGGTAGCGACCGCCGCGGTGTTCGTCCTCGACGGGTGGTTGCGCCCGGTGCCGCCTGGGGTCGTCGGCGAGTTGTATGTGGCCGGTCGCGGCGTGGCGTGTGGGTATGTGGGCCGGGCTGCGTTGACCGGGTCGCGGTTTGTGGCGTGCCCGTTCGCCGGGTCCGGACAGCGGATGTATCGCACCGGGGATCTGGTGTGGTGGGGTGCTGATGGGCAGCTGCAGTATCTGGGCCGCGCCGACGAGCAGGTCAAGGTCCGGGGCTATCGCATCGAGCTCGGTGAAATCCGCGCGGCACTGGCCGGGTTGGATGGGGTGGAGCAGGCGGTGGTGGTCGTCCGTGAGGACCGTCCGGGCGATAAGCGTCTGGTGGGCTATGTCGTCGGGACCGCCGACCCGGCCGAGCTGCGTAGCGCGCTGGCCGAGCGGTTGCCGGAGTATATGGTTCCGTCCGCGGTGGTGGTGCTGGACGCGCTGCCGTTGACGGTCAGCGGCAAGCTCGATGCCCGTGCGCTGCCGGCACCCGAGTACGCCTCGGGGGAAGGCTATCGCGCCCCGGGTACCGCGACCGAGGAGATCCTGGCCGGCATCTACGCCCAGGTGCTCGGGCTCGAGCGGGTCGGTGTCGACGATTCCTTCTTCGATCTGGGCGGGGATTCGTTGTCCGCGATGCGCCTGGTCGCCGCGGTCAACGCCGGCCTGGATGCCCACCTGGCGGTGCGGACCGTGTTCGAGGCGCCCACCGTGGCCCAACTAGCGCCCCACATCAACGCCGATGGAGCCGGGCGCGAGCCGTTGGTGGCCGTTGAGCGGCCTGCGGTGGTGCCGTTGTCGTTCGCCCAGCAGCGCTTGTGGTTCATCGACCAGTTGCAGGGGCCTTCGCCGATCTACAACATGGCGACGGCGTTACGCCTGAGCGGACGGCTCGATGCCGACGCGTTGAGTGCGGCATTGACCGATGTGGTTGCTCGTCACGAGAGCCTGCGCACCCTGTTCGCGGCGCCCGAGGGCATACCCCAGCAGATGGTTATTCCCATGGAGCGGGCCGACTTCGGCTGGGACGTCATCGATGCCACGGGCTGGTCGATAACACAGCTGGATGAGGCCATCGAGGCGGCGGCTTCCCACGCGTTTGATCTGACTACCGAAATCCCTTTGCGGGCAATACTTTTCCGTGTCGCCGACGACGAGCACGTGCTGGTGGCCGCGGTGCACCATATCGCTGCCGACGGCGTGTCGATGGCCCCGCTGGTGGCTGATCTCGGGGTGGCCTATGCCAGCCGGTGTGCGGGGCAAGCCCCCGGTTGGGCGCCGCTGCCGGTGCAGTATGCCGATTACACGCTGTGGCAGCGTGTGCAATTCGGTGATCTGGCCGACACCGATAGCCCGATCGCGGCCCAGCTGGCGTATTGGGAGCAGGCCCTGGCCGGGATGCCCGAGCGGCTGGCGTTGCCCACTGATCGGCCGTATCCGGCGGTGGCCGATTACCGCGGGGCCAGTGTGGTCGTGGATTGGCCGGCCGGACTGCAGCGGCAAATTCGCCGGGTGGCGCGTGAGCACAACGCGAGCAGCTTCATGGTGATCCAGGCGGCGCTGGCGGTGTTGCTGTCCAAGCTCAGCGCCAGTCCTGATGTGGCGGTGGGGTTCCCGATCGCCGGGCGTGGTGATCCCGCACTCGATGAGCTGGTGGGCTTTTTCGTCAACACCTTGGTGCTGCGCGTCGATCTGACCGGCGATCCAAGCATCGCCGAGCTGTTGGCTCAGGTGCGCGGGCGCAGCCTGGCCGCCTACGAGCACCAGGATGTGCCCTTTGAGGTGCTGGTGGAGCGACTCAACCCGACCCGGTCGCTGAATCATCATCCGCTGGTGCAGGTGATGTTGGCCTGGCAGAACTTCGCCGGGGACCCCACCGCCGGGTTGGTGTTGGGTGATGTGCAGATCAGCCCGGTGCCGGTGGACATGCGCACCGCGCGGATGGATCTGACGTTTTCGTTGGGCGAATGCTGGAGTGAGGCCGGGGAGCCCGCCGGGATCGGCGGGACGGTGGAGTTCCGCACCGACGTGTTCGACACCCGAAGCATCGAAACGCTGATCGAGCGGTTGCAGCGGGTGCTGGCGGCCTTGACCGCCGATCCCAGCCGGCGGTTGTCGGCGGTGGATGTGCTCGATACCGATGAGCATGCCCACCTGGACGACATCGGTAACCGGGCGGTGTTGGCCCGGACGGTGTCAACCGGGGCGTCAATTCCCGCGGCGTTTGCCGCCGAAGTCATGCGTGCGCCCGAAGCGCTGGCGGTGACGTTCGAAGACCACTCGATGAGCTACCGGGAGCTCGATGAGGCGTCAAACCGGTTGGCGCACCGGCTGATCGCTCTGGGCGCCGGCCCCGCGCAGTGTGTGGCGCTGTTGTTGCCGCGCTCGGCCGAGGCGGTCGTGGCGATCATGGCGGTGCTCAAAACCGGGGCGGCGTATCTGGCACTCGACCCGGCCCACCCGGCGGCGCGGATGCAGTTCATGGTTGCCGATGCCGCACCGATCGCCGCGATCACTAATGCCGAGTTGGCCGGTCGCTTGGATGAGCGCCAATTGCCGGTCATTGATCTCGATGACCCTCGCATCCTCGGCTACCCGTGCACCGGGTTGCCGGCGCCGGCGCCCGAGGAGATCGCCTACCTGATCTACACCTCGGGCACCACCGGGGTGCCCAAGGGCGTGGCCATCCCTCACCACAACGTGACTCGGCTGCTGCGGGCACTAGACGCTGATCTGGAGCTGTCGCCGCAGCAAGTGTGGTCGCAGTGTCATTCCTATGCCTTTGACTTCTCAGTGTGGGAGATCTTTGGTGCGCTGCTGCATGGCGGGCGGCTGGTGGTGGTGCCCGACGCGGTCGTTCGTTCACCGGAAGACCTGCGCGCGTTGCTGATTGCTGAGCAGGTCGGCGTATTGAGTCAGACGCCGTCGGCGTTTTACGCGCTGCAAGCCGCCGATGCTCGGGCACCGGAGTCCGACGATGGGCTCAAGCTGCAGACGGTGGTGTTCGGCGGTGAGGCGCTCGAACCCCAGCGCCTTGGCGTATGGCTGGGCAAGCACCCGGAATTTCCGCGGCTGATCAATATGTATGGCATCACCGAGACGACGGTGCATGCCTCGTTCCGCGAGATCGGCCAGGCCGACGTCGACCGCGATGTCAGCCCGATCGGGGTGCCATTGGCGCACCTGGGCTTTTTCGTGTTGGATGCGTCGTTGCATCCGGTGCCGGCCGGCGTGGTCGGGGAGCTGTATGTGGCCGGCGGCGGGCTCGCCTATGGATACGTGGGACGGGCTTCTTTGACGGCGTCTCGGTTTGTTGCGTGCCCGTTCGCCGGGGCGGCCGCGTCGGGACAGCGGATGTATCGCACCGGGGACCTCGTGACTTGGGGGGCCGACGGGCAGCTGCGGTATCTGGGTCGCGCCGACGAGCAGGTCAAGATCCGCGGCTATCGCATTGAGCTCGGCGAAATCCAGGCCGCGCTGGCCCGGCTGTCCGGTGTGGAACAGGCGGTGGTGATCGCCCGCGAGGACCGCCCCGGCGACAAACGGTTGGTGGGCTATGTGATCGGGACCGCCGATCCGGCCGGGCTGCGTAGCGCGCTGGCCGAGCGGCTTCCCACCTACATGGTCCCGGCGGCGGTGGTGGTGTTGGACGCGTTGCCGTTGACGGTCAACGGCAAACTCGATACCCGCGCGCTGCCGGCACCCGAATACACGTCGGGCGACGGCTATCGCGCCCCGGGCACCGCGACTGAGCAGATCCTGGTCGGCATCTACGCCCAGGTGCTCGGGCTCGAGCGGGTCGGTGTCGATGATTCGTTCTTCGACCTGGGCGGCGATTCGCTGTCGGCGATGCGGGTGATTGCCGCGGTCAACAGCGCCCTGGATGCTCATCTTGCGGTGCGCACCGTGTTCGAGGCGCCCACGGTGGCTCAGTTGGCTCCCCGCATTGGCGGGGATGGGGGCGGGCGCACGCCGTTGGTGGCCACCGCGCGACCGGCAGCAGTGCCGTTGTCGTTTGCCCAGCAGCGGTTGTGGTTCCTGGACCGGTTCGAGGGCGGGGTGGCGACCTACAACATGCCGACCGCGTTCCGGATCAGCGGGGAGTTGGATGTCGAGGCATTGTGCGCGGCCCTGGATGATGTGATCGCGCGTCACGAGTCGCTGCGTACCGTATTTCCCGACATCGATGGGGTGCCGTTGCAGCAGGTGCTGCCGGCCGCCGCGGGGATGTGGCGGCGTGGCGACGCGGTCGTAATGTCGTTGACCGAGCAGGATGTGGCCGCTGAGTTGGTGGCGCTGGCGGGGCACCGGTTCGATTTGTCGGCCGAGATCCCGATGCGGGCCCAGATCTATGCGGTGGGTCCCCAGCAGCATGTGGTGGGAATTGTGGTGCACCACATAGCCTTTGACGGTTGGTCACTGGCTCCGATGGCCAGGGATATCGGCCAGGCGTATCGGGCGCGCCGACAGGGCCGGGCCCCGCAGTGGGCGCCGTTGCCGGTGCAGTACGCCGATTACACACTGTGGCAACAGGGTTGGTTGGGCGTCGAGTCCGATCCCGACAGTCTGATCGCCAGCCAGCTGGCGTATTGGCGCCAGCAGTTGGCCGATCTGCCCGAGGTCGTCTCACTGCCGCCGGATCGGGCGCGCCCGCCGGTACCCAGCTACCGCGGCGATGAGGTGGACATGCACCTCGACCCCCGGCTGTGGGCGGGTATCAAGGCGTTGGCGGCGGCGCACAACGCGACCGTCTCGATGGTGTTGCAGGCGGCCATGGTCGTCGTGCTCCACCGGGCCGGGGCCGGCGAGGACGTCACGATGGGCACCCCGATCGCCGGGCGGATGGATGCGGCGCTCGATGAGCTGGTCGGGTTCTTCGTCAACACCTGGGTGTTGCGGGTGGGGGTCAACTCTGCACAGCGGTTCAGCGAGGTACTCGAGCAGGTGCGCCAAAAGGCGCTGGATGCCTACAGCAACCAGGACGTGCCGTTCGAGCTGCTGGTCGAGCAGCTCAACCCGGTGCGCTCCGCCTCGCATCATCCGCTGTTTCAGGTGGCCACCGTCCTGCAGAACAACGCGCGGCCCGATATCGCGCTGGACGGGGTTAGCGTCGAGCCGCTGATGGTCGGCACCCGCACCGCCAAATTCGACATCGATATCCAACTGAGCGAAGTGCCCGGCGAGGATGTCGGTGCGCCGATGGCCGCCGGGGTGTTGACCTATGCCACGGACCTCTACGACCGGGCCAGCATCGAGCGGTTGGTCGACTGGTTTGACCGGGTGATCGAGGCGGTTGTGGCCGATGCTTCGGTGACGGTGGGTGAGGTGTCGCTGCTGGATTGCGATGAGCGTGATCTGGTGCTGTCGGACTGGTCGGGTGCCGGGAGGACCGCGCCGGTGGGGCTGGCGCAGCACGTGTTGGCGGCGGCGGTGGCCACCGATGCCGACGCGATTGCGGTCATCGACGGTGGCCGGGCGGTGTCGTACCGCGAGCTTGATCAATGGTCGACGCGGTTGGCGCGGGTGCTGATCGAGGCCGGCGTGGGTCCCGAGCGCGCGGTGGGCGCGGCGATGGGTCGGTCTGCGGAATTGGTCGTGGCCTGGTGGGCGGTGCTCAAGGCCGGTGGGGTGTATGTGCCAGTGGATCCGACCCATCCGGTGGAGCGCATCGCGGCGGCACTCGACACGGTGGACGCGGTGTGTGTATTGACCTGCAGCGCCGACACGGTAGCCGGGGCGGGCCCGGTGCTGCGCATCGATGATCTGGACCTGACCGGGTACGGCGCGGATCCGATCACCGACGCCGACCGGCTGGCGCCCCTGAGGGTGGATAACACCGCGTACGTGATCTTCACGTCGGGGTCCACCGGCGTGCCCAAGGGGGTGGCGGTCAGCCACGCCGGCCTGCTGGGGGTCGCGGCCGCGCACCATGAGGTGTTCGGGTTGGGTGCGGACGCGCGGGTGTTGATGGTGGCCGCGCCGACCTTTGATGCCTCGATCTTTGAATGGTTGCTGGCGGCGGCGTCGGGCGCGGCCTTGGTCGTGGCGTCCGCAGACGTGTATGCCGGGGAGGCGTTGACCGCGTTGATGCACGCCGAGCGGGTCAGCGCGGCGCTGTTAACACCGACGGTGCTGTCGTCGTTGGATCGGGCCCGGCTCGACGGACTTCGGACGCTGATCACCGGCGGGGAGGCATGCCCGGGGGAGACGGTGGCGGCCTGGGCGGCGGATCGGCGGATGTTCAACGCCTATGGGCCCAGCGAGGCCACCATCTGGGTTACCTGCGCACCGCTGGTGGCGGGGGAGCCGGTGCGCATCGGTGCCCCGCTGGCCGGGGTGTGCGCGCTGGTGCTGGATGCGCGGCTGAACCCGGCCCCGATCGGGGTCGTCGGCGAGTTGTATCTTGCAGGGCCCGCGGTGGCGCACGGTTATGTGGGCCGGACCGGGCTGACCGCGGAACGGTTCGTGGCCAATCCTTTTGGCCAGCCCGGCGCGCGGATGTATCGCACCGGCGATCTGGTCCGCTGGACCGCGGAGGGCGCCCTGGATTACTTAGGCCGGGCTGACACCCAGGTGAAACTGCGCGGACAGCGCATGGAGCTGGGCGAGATCGAAAACACCCTGCTGGCCTGCCCGCAGGTCACCCAGGCCGCGGCCGTTATGCATCACGGCGACAACGGATCTCACCTGGTCGCGTACGTGACCTTCGAGCACGCCGCCTCCGCCGCCGCCGATGACGACGCCGAAATCGTGGACCAGTGGCAACACATCTACGACGACCTCTACGACGCTGAAATCGATGCGCCGGAGTTCGGCATGGATTTCCGTGGCTGGAACAGCAGCCTGACCGGTGAACCGATTCCGCTCGAAGAGATGGTGCAGTGGCGGTCGGCCACGGTGGACCGGATACTGGCTCTGCGGCCGCGGCGGGTGCTGGAGCTCGGTGTGGGTTCGGGTCTGGTGTTGTCCCAGATCGCCCCGGCGTGTGCCGAGTATTGGGGGACGGACTTTTCGGCTCCCACGATCCACAAACTGCAGGCGGCGGTGGCCGCGCAGTCGTGGGGGGATCGGGTGCGGCTGCGGGTGCAGGCCGCCGATGTGGCCGAGGGGTTGCCCGAGGGCCACTTCGATGTGGTGGTGCTCAATTCGGTGGTCCAGTACTTCCCGAGCGCGGACTATCTGCGCGACGTGATGGCCGTGGCGATGCGGCTGCTTGCCCCGGGCGGGGCGTTGTTCATCGGCGACGTGCGCAACCACAGCCTGCAGGGCGCCTTTCAGACCGGCATCGCGCTGGCCCGCACCGACGCAACCGACGCCGCTGAGATTCGTCAACGTGTTCAGCGCGCCGTGCTCGGCGAAGCCGAATTGCTGTTGGCCCCAGAGTTTTTCACCACCTGGGTCGCCGACCAGCCGTCGGTGGCCGGTCTCGACATCGAAGTCAAACGCGGAATGGCCGACAACGAACTCAACCGGTACCGCTACGACGTCAGCATCCACAAAACCCCGGCACCGGTGCGCTCAATGGCCACCGCGGACAACTGGGCGTGGGCTGACTGCGCGGGCCTGGGTGGGCTGCGCGACCGCTTGATATCTCAACGTCCCAACATTGTCCGGGTCACCGAGATCCCCCGCGCCGGCTTGATCAGCGACGTCCACATCGAACACGCCCTGGCCGCCGGGCTGCCCCTAGCTGACGCACTGGCGCATGCCGATGACGCCGATGCCGTTGTCCCCGAACAACTACACGGCCTTGGTGAGACCGCCGGATATAGCGTCGCGGTCACCTGGGGCGCGCAACCGGGCACCGTGGATGCCGTGTTCATCGCGGTAGCTTGCGCTGGGAACACCCCACCGCTGACCGATCTGTATCTGCCACCTGATGGGGTCCACCAACGCAGCACCCACGCCAATGACCCCCAGACCAACGCCAAGGTCACCGCGGTGCGTCAGCAGTTGAGCGCGTGGTTGCCCGAATACGTGGTGCCCACGCACATCGTGGTGCTCGACGAGTTCCCGATGACGTCCTCGGGCAAGATCGACCGTAAGGCCTTGCCGGCACCCGTGTATCAGGGCGCCGATCGTTATCGCGCGCCGAGTACCCCCACCGAGGAGGCCCTGGCCAGCATCTACGCCGAGGTGCTGGGGATAAACAAAGTCGGCGTCGACGACTCGTTCTTCGATTTGGGTGGGGATTCACTGTCGGCGATGCGCGTAATCGCCGCGGTCAATACGAGTTTGGATGCCGATCTTTCGGTGCGTGCGCTGTTCGAGGCGCCCACGGTGGCCCAGTTGGCGCTCCGCATCGGTCAGGGTGGCGGCCTGGAGCCGCTGGTGCCGGTGGAGCGGCCGGCGGTGGTGCCGTTGTCGTTTGCCCAGAGCCGGATGTGGTTTATCCACCAATTGCAGGGGCCCTCACCGCTTTACAACGTGGTGGTGCCGTTGCGGCTGAGCGGACCCCTGGATGCCGAGGCGCTGGCTGCGGCGCTGGCCGATGTGGTGGGCCGCCATGAGAGCTTGCGCACCGTGTTCCCCGCGGTCGAGGGGGTACCCCGACAGGTGGTGATCCCGGCAGAGCAGGCCGATTTCGGCTGGGGCGTCACTGATGCCACCGGGTGGACGGCAGACCGGCTGGGTGAAGCCGTCGGCGCCGCGGTGCACTACGAGTTTGACTTGGCGACCGAGATCCCGTTACGGGCAAGGCTTTTCCGTGTCGCCGACGACGAACACGTGCTGGTGGCCGTGGTGCATGAAATCGCCGCCGATGGCTGGTCGACGACCCGGCTGGTGCGTGACCTGGGTGTGGCCTATGCCAGCCGGTGCGCGGGGCGGGCTCCGGACTGGGCGCCATTGCCGGTGCAGTATGTCGATTACACGCTGTGGCAGCGGGCCCAGTTCGGTGATCTCGACGACAGTGACAGCCGCATCGCCGCGCAGCTGGCCTATTGGGAGCAAACGCTGGCCGGGATGCCCGAACGGACGCAGCTGCCCACCGATCGGCCCTATCCGCCTGTGGCGGATCACCGCGGCGCCAGGGTGGCGGTGGACTGGCCGGCGCACCTGCAACAGCAGATTGCCCGGGTGGGCCGCGAGCACAACGCGACCGGTTTCATGGTGACCCAGGCCGCGCTGGCGGTGCTGCTGTCCAAGCTCAGCGCCAGCACCGATGTGGCAGTGGGATTCCCGATCGCCGGGCGGCGCGATCCCGCTCTCGATGAGCTGGTGGGCTTTTTCGTCAACACCCTGGTGCTGCGCGTCGATCTGGCCGGCGATCCCACCGTGGCCGAGCTGCTGGCCCAGGTGCGAGCACGCGGCCTGGCCGCCTACGAGCACCAGGATGTGCCCTTCGAGGCGCTGGTGGAGCGGCTCAATCCCACCCGGTCGTTGGCCCATCACCCCCTGATCCAGGTGGTGTTCGCCTGGAACAACTTCCCCGGGCAAGTCGATGACTCCGAGAACGGGCTGAGTTTGGGTGATCTGCAGATCACCCCCCTGGGCGGGGACACCCAGACCGCGAAAATGGATGTGGTCTTCTTCCTCAAGGAACGCTGGACCGAGGCCGGTGAGCCCGCCGGGATCGGCGGGACGGTGGAATTCCGCACCGACGTGTTCGATACCGAAACCATCCAGGCGTTGGTTGAGCGGTTGCAGCGGGTGTTGATGGCGATGACCACCAACCCCACCCGGCGGCTCTCGTCGGTGGATCTGCTCGACGAGGGTGAGCACGCCCGGCTCGATGAGATCGGCAACCGGGCGGCGTTGACCGAGCCGGTGAGCAAGCCGGTGTCGATTCCGGTGCTGTTCGCCGCGCAGGTGGCCCGCGCCCCACAGGCGGTGGCGGTGACCTGCGACGGCCGCTCCTTGACGTATCGGGAGTTGGAGGAGGCAGCAAATCGGTTGGCGCATCTGCTGGCCGACCAGGGGGTGGGCCCGGGACATTGTGTGGCGCTGCTGTTTTCGCGGTCGGTCGAGGCGATCGTGGCGATCCTGGCGGTGCTCAAGACAGGGGCGGCCTATTTGCCCGTCGACCCGGCGGCGCCGGCGGAGCGGATCGGATTTTTGCTCGACGATGCTGGGCCGATCGCCGCGATCACCACGGCCTCCCTGCGGGCGCGGCTGGACGGGCATGAGCTGCTCGTCATCGACATCGACGATCCCAGCATGGACACCTACCCGTGCACGGGCGTGCCGGAGCCGGCCCCCGACGATATCGCCTACTTGATTTACACCTCGGGCACCACGGGGGTGCCCAAGGGCGTGGCGATCACCCATCACAACCTCACCCAGCAATTGGAATCATTGAACGCCGGCCTGCCGCCGGAACGGGTGTGGACGCAGTGCCATCCCTATGTCTTTGACTTCTCGGTCTGGGAGATCTGGGGTGCGTTGTTGCACGGTGGGCGACTGGTGGTGGTGCCTGAGTCGGTGAGCGGTTCACCGCAAGACTTTCACGCCTTGATGGTGGCTGAGCAGGTCAGCGTGTTAACCCAGACCCCGTCGGCGGTGGCGGCGTTGCCAATGGAGGGGCTGGAGTCGGTAGCCCTGCTGGTGGGTGGTGAGGCGTGTTCGGCCGAGGTGGTGGATCGGTGGGCGCCGGGTCGGGTGATGGTCAATGCCTATGGCCCGACCGAGGTCACGATATATGCGGCGATGAGCGCGCCCCTGGTAGCGGGGTCGGGTGTGGTGCCTATCGGTGCGCCGGTGGCCGGGGCGGCGCTGTTCGTGCTCGATGGCTGGTTGCACCCTGTGCCGGCCGGGGTGGTCGGGGAGTTGTATGTGGCCGGCGGGGGGCTGGCGATTGGGTATGTGGGTCGGTCGGGGTTGACCGGCTCGCGGTTTGTGGCGTGCCCGTTCGCCGGGTCCGGGCAGCGGATGTATCGCACCGGGGATCTGGTGCGGTGGGGTGCCGATGGGCAGTTGCGGTATGTGGGGCGTGCCGATGAGCAGGTCAAGATCCGCGGCTATCGCATCGAGCTCGGGGAAGTGCGCGCTGCACTGGCCGGGTTGGCCGGGGTGGAGCAGGCGGTGGTCATCGCCCGCGAGGATCGCCCCGGCGACAAGCGCCTGGTCGGCTATGTCACCGGGACCGCGCAGCCGGCCGAGCTGCGCACACAGTTGGCTGAGCGGTTGCCGGAGTATATGGTGCCGGCCGCGGTGGTGGTGCTGGACGCGCTGCCGTTGACTTCCAACGGCAAACTCGACACCCGCGCTTTGCCGGCGCCGGAGTACCAGAATGCCGGTTATCGCGCCCCGGTGAGCCCGGTCGAGGAGATTTTGGCCGGCGTGTTCGCCGAGGTACTCGGGCTCGAGCGGGTCGGGGTCGATGACTCGTTCTTCGATCTGGGTGGGGATTCGTTGTTGGCGATGCGCCTGGTCGCCGCGATCGAAACGGGTCTGGGTGCCGAGCTTGCGGTGCGTGCGGTGTTCGAGGCGCCCACAGTGTCCCAGTTGGCGCTGCGTGTGGGTGTCGATGAGGGGCGGCGTCAGCCGTTGGTGGCTCTTGAGCGGCCTGCGGTGGTGCCGTTGTCGTTTGCCCAGCAGCGGTTGTGGTTTATCGATCAGTTGCTGGGGCCCTCACCGATCTACAACATGGCGGCGGCGTTGCGGCTCAGTGGGCGCCTGGATGCCCAGGCGTTGGGTGCGGCGTTGGCCGATGTGGTGGCCCGCCAAGAAAGCCTGCGCACCCTGTTCGTCGCCCCCGACGGGATACCCCAGCAGCTGGTGCTGCCCGCCGAGCGGGCCGACTTCGGCTGGGACATCGTGGATGCCAGCGGCTGGCCGGAGTCTCGGCTGCGTGAGGTGATCGAGGCGGCAGCGCGCGACCCGTTTGACCTGACCAGTGAGATTCCGTTGCGGGCAAGGCTTTTCCGCGTCGCCGACGAGGAGCATGTGCTGGTGGCGGTGCTGCACCATATCGCCGGTGACGGCTTGTCGATGGCCCCGTTGGTGGCCGATCTGGGGGTGGCCTATGCCAGCCGCTGTGCCGGGCGAGCACCCGGTTGGGCGCCGTTGCCGGTGCAGTATGCCGATTACACGCTGTGGCAGCGCGCGCAGCTTGGGGACGTGGCCGACGCCGACAGCCCGATCGCTGCGCAGTTGGCCTATTGGGAGCAGGCGCTGGCTGGGCTGCCCGAGCGGTTGGCGTTGCCCACCGATCGGCCGTATCCGCCGGTGGCCGATTACCGCGGCGCCAGTGTGATGGTGGACTGGCCGGCCGAGCTGCAGCAGCAGGTTGCTCGGGTGGCCCGTGAGCACAACACGACCAGCTTCATGGTGGTCCAGGCCGCGCTGGCGGTGTTGTTGGCCAAGCTCAGCGACAGCTCTGATGTGGCGATCGGTTTCGCGATCGCCGGGCGTGATGATCCCGCACTTGATGGGTTGGTGGGCTTTTTCGTCAACACGCTGGTGCTGCGCGTCGATGTTGCCGGTGACCCCACGGTGGCCGAGCTGTTGGATCGGGTGCGGGGACGCAGCCTGGCCGCCTACGAGAACCAGGACGTGCCTTTCGAGGTGTTGGTGGAGCGGCTCAACCCGACCCGAAGCCTGGCCCATCACCCGCTGGTGCAGGTGTTGTTGGCCTGGCAGAACTTCGCCCTTGACGACAATGCGGCAGGGTTGGCCCTGGGTGACTTGCAGGTCACGCCCCTGTCGGCGGACACCCAGGTTGCCCGGATGGACCTGACCTTGACGTTGGGCGAACGCTGGAACCCAGCCGGCGAGGCCGCCGGAATCGGCGGATCGATCGAGTTCCGCACCGACGTGTTCGACGCGGCCAGCATCCACACGCTTATCGCGCGGTTGGAGCGGGTGTTGATGGCGGTCACCGCCGAGCCATCCCGGTTGCTGTCATCGATCAATGTGCTTGACGAAACCGAGCGGGCCCGGCTCGATGAGATCGGGAACCGGGCGGCGTTGACCGCGCCGGCAAGTACGCCGGTGTCGATTCCAGCCCTCTTCGCTGAGCGGGTGGTCCGGACACCGGATGCGGTGGCGGTGACCTTCGAAGGCCGCTCGTTGACTTATCGGGAGCTGGATGCGGCGTCGAATCGGTTGGCGCATCTGCTGGTCGATCATGGTGCGGGCCCGGGGCAGTGTGTGGCGCTGCTGTTTTCGCGTTGCGCCGAGGCGATTGTGGCGATGGTGGCGGTGCTTAAGACCGGGGCGGCGTATCTGCCGATCGACCCGGCCCATCCCGCGGCGCGGATCGGGTTCATGGTTGGTGATGCCACACCGATCGCTGCGCTGACCACCACCGAACTCGCCGGGCGGCTTGATGGGCAGCAGGTGGCGGTCATCGACGTCGACGACGCGCGCATCCAGACATATCCGGACACCGGTTTGCCGGTACCGGATGCCGGCGATATTGCGTATCTGATTTACACCTCGGGCACCACTGGGGTGCCTAAAGGGGTGGCGATCACTCACCGCAACGTCACCGAGTTGATGGGGTCGTTGGGTCCGGATCTGGTTGGGCCCGAACAGGTGTGGTCGCAGTGGCATTCCTATAGCTTCGACATTTCGGGCTGGGAGATTTATGGTGCCCTGCTGCACGGGGGGCGGCTGGTGGTGGTGCCTGAGTCGGTGGCGGCCTGCCCGCAGGACTTGCACGCTTTGCTGATCGGTGAACGGGTCAGCGTGTTGTGTCTGACCCCCTCGGCGGCGGGGATGTTGTCCCCGCAGGGGCTGGAGTCGGTGGCGCTGCTGGTAGGTGGTGAGGCGTGTCCGGCTGAGCTGGTGCAGCGGTGGGCGCCTGGGCGGGTGATGATCAATGAATACGGCCCGACCGAGACCACGATGTGGGTGGCGTTGAGCGCGCCGCTGGCGGCGGGCTCGGGTGCCCCGCCGATCGGGTCGCCGGTTCCTAAGGCGGCGTTGTTCGTGCTCGATCAGTGGCTGCAACCGGTGCCGGTCGGGGTGATCGGGGAGTTGTATGTGGCCGGTCCTCAGCTGGGGTGTGGCTATGTGCGCCGGGCGGGGTTGACCGCGTCGCGGTTTGTGGCCTGCCCATTCGCAGCACCGGGGGCCCCGGGTCAGCGGATGTATCGCACCGGGGATTTGGTGAAGTGGGGCCCCGATGGGCAGCTGCAGTATCTGGGTCGCGCCGATGAGCAGGTCAAGGTCCGCGGCTATCGCATCGAGCTCGGTGAAATCCGGGCCGCCCTGGCCGCGCTCGACGGGGTGAACCAGGCGGCGGTGATCGCCCGTGAGGACCGCCCCGGCGATAAACGCCTGATCGGCTACATCACCGGGACCGCCGACCCGGTCGCGGTGCGCGCCGCACTGGCCCAGCGGCTGCCGGCCTACATGGTCCCCGCGGCGGTGGTGGGCATCGAGGCGCTGCCGTTGACGGTCAACGGCAAACTCGACACCCGGGCCCTGCCCGCACCCGACTACCGCGAGGCCGAGCACTACCGCGCCCCGGCTACTCCCACCGAGGAGATCCTGGCCGGCATCTACGCCCAGGTACTTGGCCTCGAACAGGTCGGGGTCGAGGACTCCTTCTTCGACCTGGGCGGAGACTCCCTTTCCGCGATGCGCCTGATCGCCGCCATCAACAAAACCCTGCACACCAGCCTCGCAGTACGCACCCTGTTCGAGGCGCCCACGGTGGCCCGGCTGGCGCCGCGTATCGGAGAAGCCGGGGGTGGCCTGGAGCCGTTGGTGGCGGTAGAGCGGCCTGCGGTGGTCCCGCTGTCGTTTGCCCAGCAGCGGTTGTGGTTTATCGACCAGTTGCAGGGGCCCTCACCGATGTACAACATGCCGGCGGCGTTGCGGCTCAGTGGGCGCCTTGATGCCGAGGCGTTGGGTGCGGCGTTGGCCGATGTGGTGGCTCGCCAAGAAAGCCTGCGCACCCTGTTCCCTGCGCCTGACGGGATACCCCAGCAGGTGGTTATCCCGGCCGAGCGGGCCGACTTCGGTTGGCAGGTCGTCGATGCCACCGGATGGCCGGCAAGCCGGCTGCACGAGGCCATCGGCGCGGCGGCGCGTCACCCGTTTGACCTGGCGACCGAGATCTCTTTGCGGGCAACGCTTTTCCGCGTCGGCGACGACGAGCACGTGCTGGTGGCCGTGGTGCACCATATCGCCGCCGACGGCTTGTCGATCACCCCGCTGGTGGCTGATTTAGGGGTGGCCTATGCCAGCCGGTGTGCGGGGCAAGCCCCGGGTTGGGCGGCGTTGGCGGTGCAGTATGTCGATTACACGCTGTGGCAGCGTGCGCAGCTGGGTGATCTGGCCGATAGCCATAGCCGCATCGCCGGCCAGCTGGCCTACTGGGAGCAGGCGCTGGCCGGGCTGCCCGAGCGGCTGATGCTGCCCACCGATCGGCCGTATCCGCCGGTGGCCGATTACCGCGGGGCCAATGTGGTCGTGGACTGGCCGGCCGAGCTGCAGCAGCAGGTGGCTCGGGTGGCCCGGGCGCACAACGCGACCAGTTTCATGGTGGTCCAGGCCGCCCTGGCGGTGTTGCTGGCCAAGCTCAGCGCAAGCTCAGACGTGGCGGTCGGGTTCGCGATCGCGGGACGACGCGACCCGGCGCTGGAGGAGTTGGTGGGGGTTTTCGTCAACACCCTGGTGTTGCGAGTGGAGGTGGCCGGCGATCCCACGGTGGCTGAGCTGCTGGCTCAGGTCCGAGCGCGCAGCCTGGCCGCCTACGAGCACCAGGATGTGCCCTTCGAGGTGTTGGTGGAGCGGCTCAATCCTGCCCGAAGCCTGGCCCATCAGCCGCTGGTGCAGGTGGCCTTGGCCTGGCAGAACTTCGTCCAGGAGGGCGGCGCCCCCGCCGAGTTGGCCTTAGGTGATCTACGGGTCACGCCGCTGTCCGCGGACACCCAGGTCGCCCGCACCGACCTGACATTTTCGTTGGGCGAACGCTGGAACCAGGCCGGTGAGCCCATCGGGATCGGCGGGTCGGTGGAGTTTCGCACCGACGTGTTTGACGCGGCCAGCATCGAGGCGCTGATCGCGCGGTTGCAGCGGGTGTTGCTCGCGGTCACCGCCGACCCGTCCCGGCGGCTCTCGTCGATCGATGTGCTGGTTGCGGAGGAATATGCCCGGCTGGATGAGATTGGCAACCGGGCGGTGTTGAGCGCGCCGGTGGGTACCCCGGCGTCGATTCCGGCGGTGTTCGCCGCGCAGGTCACCCGCGTACCACAGGCGGTGGCTATCAGCTGCGGCGGTCGCTCGATGACCTACCGAGAGCTCGACGAGGCGTCGAATCGGCTGGCACATCTGCTGGCCGGCCAGGGGGTGGGCCCGGGACAGTGTGTGGCGCTGCTGTTGAACCGTTCCGCCGCTGCGATCGTGGCGATCCTGGCGGTGCTCAAGACCGGGGCGGCCTATCTGCCGATCGACCCCGCGTTGCCGGCGGCCCGGATGCGGTTGATGGTTGCCGATGCAGCCCCGACGGCTGCGATCACGAGCACCGGGTTAGCCGATCGGCTGGACGGTGGTGCGCTGCCGGTCATCGATATCGACGACCCCCGCATCGCCAGCTACCCGTGCACGGGCTTGGCGGCGCCGGCCCCCGAGGACATTGCTTACATCATCTACACCTCGGGCACCACTGGAACCCCAAAGGGGGTCGCGGTCACCCACCACAACGTCACCCAGCTGCTGACCTCAGTGAACGCGCTGGAGGCACGTCTGCCGGTGGAGGGGGCGTGGGCGCTGTGTCATTCCTATGGGTTCGACACGTCGGTCTGGGAGATTTGCGGGGCCCTGCTGCACGGTGGGCGGTTGGTGGTGGTGCCCGACTCGGTGACACGCTCGGCGGAGGACTTCCACGCCTTGCTGGTCAGCGAACGCGTCAGCATGCTCGCCCAGACCCCCTCGGCGGCGGCGATGCTCTCCCCGGAGGGGTTGGAGTCGATGGCGTTGGTGGTGGGTGGCGAGGCGTGTCCGCCCGACGTGGTGGATCAGTGGGCGCCCGGGCGGGTGATGATCAACGCCTACGGCCCGACCGAGACCACGATTGTTGTGACGTTCAGCGCGCCGCTGACACCGGGGTCGGCGGTGGTGTCGATCGGTGGGCCGGTGCCGGGGGCGGCGTTTTTCGTGCTGGACAACTGGTTGCGGCCGGTGCCCGCGGGGGTGGTCGGTGAGTTGTATGTGGCCGGTGCCGGGGTGACGTGTGGGTATGTCGGCCGGGCTGCTCTGACCGCGTCGCGGTTTGTGGCCTGCCCGTTCGCCGGTGGGGAAGCGCCGGGGACACGGATGTATCGCACCGGGGATCTGGTGCGGTGGACCGCTGATGGGCAGCTGCAATATGTGGGGCGCGCCGATGATCAGGTCAAGGTCCGCGGGTACCGCATCGAGCTCGGTGAAATCCGCGCGGCGATAGCCGCCCTCGATGGGGTGGAGCAGGCGGTCGCGGTTGCCCGCGAGGACCGCCCCGGCGACAAGCGCCTGGTGGGGTATGTGACCGGGACAGCCGATCCGGCCGAGATTCGTGCGGCGTTGGCCGAGCGGCTGCCCGCCTACATGGTGTCGGCCGCGGTGGTGGTGATCGACGCGCTGCCGTTGACGGCCCTCGGCAAAGTCGACACCCGCGCTCTGCCGGCTCCCGAATACACCGATGGTCATCGTTACCGCGCCCCGAGCACCCCCACCGAAGAGATCCTGGCCGGCATCTACGCCCAGGTGCTCGGGCTCGAGCGGGTCGGAGTCGACGACTCATTCTTCGATCTAGGTGGGGATTCGCTGTCGGCGATGCGCGTGATCGCCGCGATCAACACCTGCCTGGACACAAACCTTGCGGTGCGCACATTGTTCCACGCGCCATCCGTTAGTAGCCTGAGCCAGCAGTTGGGCCAAAAAGCCGGCGAGGTGGAAGTAGTCCCCGTTGAGTTCCTCAAGGAGGGCACGGGTGCTCCGCTGTTCTGCATTCATCCTGCGGGTGGGGTGAGTTGGCCATATCAGGCTCTGGGTAATCACTTGCACTGCCCGATCATTGGAATTCAGCAAATCCCGCAAAATGGCGAGGCTGAACCCGCGTCAATCCGCGATATGGCCGAGAACTATGCCGACAGGATCCAGGGAGTTTATCCCACCGGGCCCTACAAACTTCTCGGCTGGTCTTTCGGAGGTGCCGTCGCCCATGAAATTGCCATCGAGCTTCAGCGACGCGGATGCGTCATCACACAACTGATCCTTCTCGACGCTCAACCAAGTGCCGACGGTAGCGTCGCTCTATCGGACGTCGGCGAAGCCGAAGTGCTGCAAGACGTCTTGCGGTACTGCAATATAGAAGTTCCCTATCAGGATGAGCCGCTCACCTATGAGCGGGCAGAAGAACTACTTCGCAACCGAGGAATCGTCGAATTACCTCGCTACAAACAGCTTCTGGATTCGGGTGTGCAAAACATCAACCGCAACGCGGCATTGTATCGAGCCCACGAACCCGGAGTCTTCGACGGGGATATCATCATATTCACTGCTGTGCGGGACGGGAGCGATAGCAGTTCGCCTCTTCTGCGACGTTGGCGACCTTATGTGACCGGCGACATCAACATCTACCCGATCGATTGCGCGCATCAAGAAATGCTGAGTATCGAATCGCTCAGCCTATATGGCCCACAACTCAAAGTTTCGCTGGAAGCTTAGGGTGGATCGCTGGTGAATGGAGAGTTACCTACGGAGCCGGTGAGGTATTTTTCGTCGCCGGCCGGACGGCGAAGGGCACCGCTACCGGATCTCGTCAAGTCCGGCGTCACGACCCTCAGGCCGTCTCGCGAGGTCACATCCGCGGGAGCGCCGCAGGCGACATCTCGAAGAAAAACGCTGTCGCAGAAAGCAATTCGTGCCAGCGCGCAATTTTGTTGAGTAGTTTTCCTGTCGCTACCGGAGCCGCCACTCTGTCTACCGGCGCCCAGCACTCTATGTCCGGGCCCTGACTACGCTACCCGCTTCATAAGCCGGACAACAGGATTGAAATCCACAACGCTCTGGATCATGCACTCGACCGGGACCGTTTAGTCACCTGGTCAGAAACAGCTGGCGCACAGATGTGTCTGCCCCATGCCAAAGCGAAGTTTGGAGGACCGGTGAGTATCAATCCGTTCGACGACGGTATACGGCGCTCACCTTCGACCGATTCTCCGCCGCCGATCGGTACCACACCGGTCACTCCGGTCGCCGTGATCGGCATGGCCTGCCGGCTTCCCGGGGGCATCGACTCCCCGGAGCAGTTGTGGGAGGCGCTGTTGCGCGGCGACGACCTGGTTACCGAGATTCCGCCCGACCGCTGGGACGCCGACGAATACTACGACCCCGAACCGGGCGTGCCGGGTCGGTCGGTATCACGGTGGGGCGCATTCATCGACGACGTCGCCGGCTTCGATCCCGAGTTCTTCGGGATCAACGAGCGGGAAGCGACCGCGATGGATCCGCAGCATCGGCTGCTTTTGGAGACCTCATGGGAGGCCATGGAACACTCCGGTCTTACCCGGGAGCGGCTCGCCGATTCGCTGACCGGTGTGTTCATCGGATTGACGCATGGCGACTACCAGTTGCTGGCTGCCGACGCGCACTCGGTGGAGGGGGCGTACGGCTTTTCCGGAAGCAACTTCAGCCTGGCTTCCGGGCGCATCGCCTATGCCCTGGGTGTCCACGGTCCCGCATTGACCGTGGACACCGCATGTTCCTCCGGCCTGACCGCGATCCACCTGGCCTGCCGCAGCCTGCATGAGGGCGAAAGCGACCTTGCCCTGGCCGGCGGTGCCACGCTGGCGTTGGACCCGCGGAAATTCTCCGCCGGGTCGGCCGAGGGCATGCTGTCGCCGACCGGGCGTTGCCACGCCTTCGACGTCGCGGCCGACGGATTCGTGGGCGGCGAGGGCAGCGTCATGCTGCTACTCAAGCGGCTGTCCGACGCGCTCCGAGACGGTGATCGGATCCTGGCCGTGGTGCGGGGTACAGCCGCCAACCAGGACGGTCATACGGTGAACATCGCCACACCGTCGAAGTCCGCGCAGACGGCGGTCTATCAGGCGGCTTTAGCCGCCGCAAGTGTGGACGCCCGAACGGTCGGCATGGTCGAGGCTCACGGCCCGGGCACCCCGGTGGGTGACCCGATCGAATACGCCAGCCTGGCCAACGTCTACGGCATCGACGGCCCCTGCGTGCTGGCGTCGGTGAAGACCAACTTCGGTCATGCGCAGGCGGCCTCCGGCGCGCTCGGGATGATGAAGGCGATCCTCGCGCTGCAGCATGGTGTGGTTCCCCGGAATCTGCATTTCACCCGGCTGCCCGATGACCTTGCCAAGATTGACACGAAACTCTTTGTGCCACAACAGACTACGCCGTGGGTCACTAACGGGCACCACCCGCGAAGGGCGGCGGTGTCGTCGTACGGGCTGTCGGGAACCAACGTGCACGCCATCGTGGAACAGGCACCTGAACAGGCCCTCGAACCCGTCATGCCCGAACCTGCCTCAGTCGAATCGTCGACGAAACCACTGATGTTCCCGCTGTCGTCCACCTCGGCCGACGGACTGCGCCGCACCGCCGGCCGGTTGGCCGACTGGGTGCGAGCACATGACGATCTGGCGTTGCCCGATTTGGCCTACACCCTGGCGCGGCGGCGCACGCACCGCCCGGTACGCACCGCAGTCATTGCCGGTGACCGCGACGGGCTCATCGAGGCCTTGCAGGAAGTTGCCGACGGCGACACTCCGTATCAGTCCGCGGTCGGACAGGACGACCGCGGACCTGTCTGGGTGTTCTCCGGGCAGGGTTCGCAATGGGCGGCGATGGGAGCAGACCTGCTGGCGACCGAACCGGTGTTTGCCGACACCGTTGCGAAAGTCGAGCCGCTGATCGCCCGGGAGTCCGGATTCTCGGTTACCGCAGCGATGTCGGCGCCGCAGACGGTGGCCGGCCAAGACCGGGTCCAGCCGACGCTGTTCACCATGCAGGTCGCGCTGGCCGCCACGATGAAGGCATACGGAGTGCGCCCCGGTGCGGTCATCGGGCACTCCCTCGGCGAGGCTGCCGCAGCTGTCGTCGCCGGTGCCATATCGCTGGAAGACGGGGCGCGCGTAATCTGCCGTCGCTCGCAGCTGATGTCCCGCATCGGCGGTGCGGGTGCCACAGCATCGGTGGAACTGCCCGCGCAGCAAGTGCTTTCGGAGCTTACGGCTCGTGGCGTCAACGACGTTGTGGTGGCGGTTGTGGCCTCGCCGCAATCCACGGTGATTGCCGGTGCCGCGCACACGGTTCGCGACCTGGTGACGGCCTGGGAGCAGCGCGACGTGATGGCCCGCGAGGTCCCCACGGATGTCGCCTTCCATTCGCCTCAAGTCGATCCGATCATGGGCGAGCTGATCGAGATACTCGCCGAGATCAGCCCGATGACACCGGACGTTCCCTACTACTCGGCCACGCTGTTCGACCCGCGTGAGCAGCCGGTGTGCGATGCCCGCTATTGGGCGAACAACATGCGCCGGATGGTGCGGTTCGCCACGGCCGTCCAGGCGGCTTTGGAGGATGGCTACCGGGTCTTTGCCGAACTGGCTCCACACCCCCTACTTACCCGCGCCCTCGAGCAGACCGCCCGCAGTCGCGAGATGCCGATGGCAGCTTTGGCCGCCATCCGCCGTCAACAAGCGCTTCCCTACGGGCTGCACGGCTTTATGGCGGATCTACACAATGCGGGAGCCGCGGTCGATTTCTCGGTGCTCTACCCGAGTGGGCGGTTGGTGGACGCGCCGCTACCCACCTGGACGCACCGCCGGCTGTGGTTGAACGGCAGCGGCCCGGAATCCCCGACACCTGGTGGCTGCGCCGTTTCGGTGCATCCACTGCTGGGCTCGCACGTGCACGTGCGGGAGGAACCTGAGCGTCACTTGTGGCAGGGCGAGGTGGGCACCGCCGCTCAGCCCTGGCTCGCCGACCACCAGATCCGCAATGTGGTGGTGCTTCCGGGGGCCGCGTACTGCGAGATGGCGTTGGCGGCCGCGCGCACCGTAGTGGGCGAGGCCGCCGAGGTTCGTGACATCCGCTTCGAGCAGGCGCTGCTGCTCGACGAGCAGACCCAGGTCGGCGCGTCGGCGTCGTTGTCGTCGCCGGGCGTCGTCGACTTCACCGTGGAGTCAAATCAGCGCGGCGAACGGGCACGGCACGCTGTCGCAGTTCTCCATGCCGCAGAGGATGAGCAACCACCCGCGTACGACGTGTCCGCGCTACTCGCCGCGCATGCGAGCTCCGCCGATGGCGACGAGGTGCGCATGCGCATGGACCGTCGTGGCGTTCAGTACGGTCCCGCGTTCTCCGGGCTGGGCGCCGTCCACATCGGCGAGGAGGCGACTGACACCGTCTTGGCCGAGGTGGCACTGCCCCGCCAAATCCGTTCGCACCAAGCTCTTTACGGCGTACACCCCGCATTGCTGGATGCGTGCTTTCAGTCGGTTGAGGCCCATCCGGACGTCCAGGCCCTGGGCGAAGGGGCGCTGGGGTTGGTGTTGGGTATCCGTCGACTCCGCTGCTACGGCGCCGCCCGCAACGTCCACTACTGTTTCACCCGGGTGACCAAAGCCGACACTTCCGGGGTCGAGGCCGACATCGACGTGCTCGACGAGCACGGGGCGGTGCTGCTCACGGTAGCGGGGCTACGCGTGGGTGCCAGCGCATCCGAGAGCGGCAACAAAGACCGGGTGATGGCCGAGCGGCTGTTGACCATCGAGTGGCGGCAACGAGAATTGCCCGAGGCCGACCACACCGACGCCGGAAGCTGGCTGCTGATCGGCACTACCACCACCGCGGATGTGGCGGCCAGCGCGCTGGCCGACGCCCTGAAAAACCATGGGGTGCACTGCACCACGATGTCCTGGCCGCGGCAGGCCGACCACGCCTCCAGCGTGGAACAGCTTGGAACTCATTTGCGTACCGGTGGATTCACCGGTGTGGTGATCCTCACCGGACCGAAGAACGGCGACGTTGACGAGCAGTCTGCGCGTGTTGGCCGCGACTATGTGCAACATCTGGTGCGCGTTGCCCGCGAGTTGGCGGACTTTCCGGGCGAACCGCCGCGCATGTACGTCGTGACCCGCAACAGCCAAACCGTGGTGTCCAACGACGTGCCCGACCTGGGGCAGGCCGGGCTCCGCGGCCTGGTCCGGGTAATCGGCATGGAACACCCGCATCTGGGCGTCAGTCAGATCGATGTGGATGAGACGACCGACGTCGACCAGCTGGCACGGCAACTGCTCGGCGGGTCGGAGGAGGACGAGACGGCCTGGCGAAACGGCGCGTGGTACACCGCGCGGCTGTGCCCTGCTCCGCTGCTGCCTGAGGAGCGGCAAACCGCCGTCGCCAACCACGAGTGCGACGGCATGCGTCTGCAGATCCGTACGCCCGGTGACTTGGAGTCACTCGAACTCGTTGCCTGCGACCGTGTTCCACCGGGGCCGGGACAGATCGAGGTCGCGGTGAGCGCGTCCAGCATCAACTTCGCCGACGTTCTCGTCGCGTTCGGTCGATACCCCGCTTTCGAGGGGCGGCTACCACAGCTGGGCACTGACTTCGCCGGCGTGGTGACCGCCGTCGGGCCCGACGTGACCGACCACAAGGTGGGCGACCGTGTCGGGGGCCTGAGCGCCAACGGTTGTTGGGGTACCTTCCTCACCTGCGACGCGCGCCTGGCCGTCACGCTGCCGGCCGGCCTGGCCGACGACCAGGCGGCGGCGGTGACTACCGCGCACGCCACCGCCTATTACGGCTTGCATGAGCTGGCCCGAATCGGGGCCGGTGATCGGGTGCTGATCCACTCTGCGACCGGTGGGGTTGGGCAGGCGGCAATTGACATCGCCCGGGCCGCGGGAGCCGAGATCTTCGCCACCGCCGGCAGCGAGGACCGTCGACAATTATTGCGCGACAGGGGCATCGAGCACGTGTACGACTCGCGAAGCGTCGAGTTCGCCGACCTGATACGTCGCGACACCGACGGCTATGGCGTGGACATCGTGCTCAACTCGGTTGTCGGGGCCGCCCAGCGCGCGGGCGTCGAATTGCTGGCGTTCGGTGGACGATTCGTCGAAATCGGCAAACGCGACATCTACGGCGACACCCGACTGGGGCTCTTCCCGTTCCGGCGCAATCTGACGTTCTATGCACTCGACCTGGCGTTGATGTCGTTCAGCCACCCGGACAAGTTGCGGGACCTGCTGAACACGGTGTACCGGCTTACCGCGGACGGCTCGTTGCCGATGCCGGAGAGCACGCACTACCCGCTTGCCGATGCCGCCACCGCGATTCGGGTGATGAGTGGCGCCCAGCACACCGGCAAACTCGTGCTCGACGTCCCGCACACCGGCCGCAGCCGCGTGGTGGTGCCACCGGCGAAGGTGGGGGTCTTCCGCGGCGACGGCGCCTACATCATCACCGGCGGGCTGGGGGGCCTGGGGCTGTTCTTGGCCGAGAAGATGGCTTCTCCCGGTTCCGGGGCCGGCTGCGGGCGGATCGTGTTGTCCTCGCGTTCGCAACCAACTCCCGAGGCGCTGGCGGTGATCGAGCGCATCCGGGACACCGGTGCCGACGTCGTGGTGGAGTGCGGCGACATAGTCGAGGCCGGTACTGCGCAGCGGTTGGTGGCCACGGCGACCGCCACCGGGCTTCCAGTGCGCGGTGTGTTGCATCTGGCGGCGGTGATCGAGGATGCCACACTGACCAATATCACCGACGAGCTCGTCGAGCGTGACTGGGCGCCAAAGGTTTACGGTGCGTGGAACTTGCACGAGGCCCTTCAAGAAGCCACCGCCGAGCAGCCGTTGGACTGGTTCTGCTCGTTCTCGTCGGCCGCCGCGCTGGTGGGGTCACCCGGCCAGGGCGCCTACGCCGCGGCCAACAGTTGGCTGGATGCCTTCACCCGCTGGCGCAGGGCCCGGGGTTTGCCGGCCACCGCGATCGCGTGGGGTGCCTGGGCGCAGGTAGGACGCGGCACCGCCCTGGCCGAAGGCGCCGGCGTCGCCATAGCTCCCGACGAAGGTGCCTATGCCTTCGAAGCGCTGCTGCGCCACGACCGCGCCTGCACCGGCTATGCCCCGATGATGGGCGCACCGTGGTTGACCGCTTTCGCCCAACGCAGTCCCTTCGCCGAAGCGTTCCGCTCCGACGGGCAAAACTCCACCGGCACAAGCAAACTGCGTGCCGAACTGGATGAGCTGGCTTTGGACGAGTGGCCCACCCGGCTGCGGCGGCTGATCTCGGATCAGGTCAGCCTGATCCTGCGCCGCAACGTCGATCCCGACCGTGCGCTGTCCGAGTACGGCCTCGACTCGCTGGGCGGCCTCGAACTCCTTACCCGCATTCAGACCGAAACGGGCGTACGCGTGACGCCCGCCGACATCGCCACCATCGGCACCATTCGCGGTCTGGCGGATCTGCTGTGTGAAAAGTTGGCGCCCGCGGACGCCGCCCTGAAAGCTGAGAGGGTTTGAAAGATGGCATCTGATCACATGATCACCCGGAAGTCGGCTCCCGAAAACCGGGACTTCTTCACGGAGAAGTCGCTCGTCGATGACCCATACGACTATTACGACGCGATCCGTCGTTGCCCGGTATGGCGTGAGCCCGCGCACGGTGTGGTGATGGTGTCCGGGTACGACGAGGCTCTGGCGGTTCAACGCGACCCCGAACAGGCCTTCTCGGTCTGCAATATCGTCAGCGGACCGTGGTCGGGGATTCCGACCAAAACCGACAGCGATGACATCTCGGATCTGATTGAGCGGCATCGCCAGGGGGTCACGTTCGGCGACTACTTTCTGACGTTTGATCCTCCGAAGCACACGGCCCACCGCTCGCTGCTGAGCCGGTTGTTCACGCCGAAGCAGCTGAAGAACAACGAGGACTTCCTTTGGCGCCTGGCCGACGAGCAACTCAACCGCTTCGTCGCGAAAGGCAAGTGCGAGATGGTCATTGACTACAACTTCCCCTTTACGCTCGACGCGATCACCGACTTGCTCGACGTGCCCGAGGCCGACCGTGAGCGGTTCCGCCGCGCTGCGTATGCCAGCAGGCTCGAGGGCGACCGCAGCGGTTTCGTCGGTGTGAAAGAGGAGTGGTTCGTCGAATACGTCGAAGAGCGGAGGCGCGAGCCGCGTGACGATGTCCTCACCGAGCTTGCGCTGGCGAAGTTTCCCGATGGCACGACACCCGACGCGCTTGATGTCGCCCGCGTCGCCACCTTCATGTTCGCCGCCGGCCACGGCACGACGATCGATCTGCTGAGTCTCTCGCTGCTCACGCTGGCAGAGCGACCGGACTTGCAAGAACAACTGCGCGAGGACAATTCAAAGATCAGCGCCTTCATCGAGGAGATGCTGCGCATCGAAAGCCCGATCAAAACGAATTTCCGTCTGGCGCGGCGTACCACCAAGATCGGCGACGTCGATGTGCAAGCCGGTACCAGCGTACTGGTGATGAACGGTGCGGCAAACCGCGATCCGCGGCGGTTCGACCATCCCGACGAGTTCCGCCTCGGTCGCCCGAACATATTGCATCACATGGCATTCGGACGCGGTATTCATACGTGCCCGGGTGCCCCGATTGCGCGCGCCGAAGTGCGGGTGAGCTTGGAGCGAATCCTCAACCGGATGGCCGACATCCGGCTTTCAGAGGCCGAGCACGGCCCGCCGGGCGCTCGTCGGCTCATCTGGGACCGCACCCCACTGTTCAGGCGCCTCAAGGAATTGCACCTCGAGTTCACTCCCATTCAGGAGGTATCCAAAAATGGCCATGCCAATGTTGACTAGATTGGCTGTCGGGGCTTGCGGCCTGGCATTGTCGCTGACCGCTGGGGCCGGCCTCGCATCCGCCGATCGCGATCTGAGCCCGTTTGTCAATACAACCTGCAACTACGACCAGGTGCAAAAGGCGCTGCAGGCGGCAGATCCTCAAGCCGCCGCACAATTCAACTCGTCGCCGGAGAGCGTCTCGTTCCTGCGTCAATTCCTCGCCTCGCCGCCGGGCCAGCGCCAGCGGATGGCCGAGATGCTTGCCAGCCAGCCGGGGGCTGACCAGCAGTTCGGACTTGTCTTGCGGGTCTTCAGCACCTGCAACAACTACTGAGCACATCCGCCCCCACCTCCGACCACCGCTAACCTTTTGGAGTTCTTTGTGGCCACCCTCATCGAAGGTTTCCCGCTCGTCAGCACGCTGCGCGATGCAGTGTTCCTGTCGGCAACTGTCAGCGAGATCGAAAGGCTGACTCCAAGAATGCGCCGCATCCGGTTCAGCGGCGCACGACTGCGGGACCTGACCTGGACGCCAGGTCAGCAGGTGCGGCTGAAGGTCGAGAGTCTGCGTGAATCCTGGTCACGGCTGCACCCGTACCCCGTGGTACGCACATACTCCATTTACGATGCCGATCCCGACCTTGGCACACTCGACATCGTGATGTTCGATCACGACGGCGACCCGCAGGCCGCGACACCCGCCAGACGCTGGGCAACGGCGACCTCCCCCGGAGATCATGCCCACATCACCCGGCCCCAAGGCGATTTCGTCATACACCAGGACGCGCCCTACCACGTGTTCGCCGGCGAAGAAACCGCCTCGGTCGCGTTCGCCGCGATGCTTCGATCTATGCAACCGACCGCCGAGGTTTACGGAGTGACCGAGGCCGCCACCCACACCGACCACCTTCCCCTGGCCCGACCCCTGAGCCGGGTGGAGCGCGGCGACGCCCCGGCCGCGAACTCCGCGGTGCTCGCCGACGCCGTGCGCACCCTCCCGCTGCCGGACTATCCCGGTGTCGCCTACCTCGCGGGCGAGGCGCGCACCATCCAAACCTTGCGGAAAATACTGGTCGTCGAACGTGGTTGGGATCGGCGCCAGATACGCACCAAACCCTTTTGGACCCCCGGCCGCAGCGGCATGGAGTGATCATGGTTGAGACGTCCATTTCGGATTTGCTGTGTGAACGCGCCAGCTTGCAGCCCAATGACACGGCGTTCACCTTCATCGATTACGAGCAGGACTGGAACGGGATCGCCGAAAGCCTGACCTGGTCGCAGCTGTATCGGCGCACGGTGAATGTTGCGCGGGGGCTTCAGCAGTGCGGGTCGACGGGTGACCGCGCCGTCATAATGGCCCCGCAGGGGCTCGATTACATCGTGGCGTTTCTTGGCGCATTGCAGGCGGGACAGGTCGCGGTTCCACTTTCGGTTCCGCTGGGTGGCGTCAGCGACGAGCGCGTCACTTCGGTGCTGCGCGACGCGTCGCCGACTGTCGTTCTCACCACGTCACCCGCTGCGGAAACCGTTGCCGAGTATGTCAAGTCGGAGTCGGGCGGACCTGTTCCATCGGTCATCGAGGTTGACCTGTTGGACCTGGACGCCAGGCCAGGATCCGTCGCCGGGAACGGGAATCACACAGATCTGGCATACCTCCAGTACACGTCCGGGTCTACCCGTCAACCGGCCGGGGTCATGGTCTCGCATCGCAACCTGCTGGCCAATTTCGGGCAGGTGATGTCCGACTTCTGTGTTGATTACGGGGGAGTCGCTCCACCAGACGCGACAATCGTGTCGTGGTTGCCGTTTTACCACGACATGGGTCTGGTACTGGGAGTGTGTTTGCCCGTTCTGGGCGGAATTCGCGCTGTGCTGATGAGCCCGGTGTCGTTTCTGCAGCGGCCGGCCCGGTGGATGCAATTGCTGGCCAGGGAGAGTCACTCATTTTCGGCGGGGCCCAACTTCGCTTTCGAATTGGCGGCACGCAAGACATCGGACGAGGACATGGCCGGACTGGATCTGGGGAACGTGCTGGTTATCCTCAGCGGTAGTGAACGGGTGCATCCTGCGACGTTGCGGCGGTTCACCGACCGGTTCGCACGTTTCAATCTGCCCGAGACCGTGATTCGGCCGGGTTATGGGCTCGCAGAGGCAACGGTGTACGCGTTGACCCGCACGCCGGCGCAACCGCCCAAAATCGTCCACTTCGAATCCGAGAAGCTCGCCACCGGCACCGCGCAGCGATGCGAAAGCCCCACCGGCACACCGCTGATCAGTTACGGGACGCCGCGCTCACCGGTGATTCGTGTCGTCGACCCCGACACCAGGATTGAGTGCCCGCAGGGAACCGTCGGTGAGATCTGGGTGCACGGTGACAACGTCGCCATGGGCTATTGGCAAAAGCCCGAAGAGACCGAACGTACGTTCAGCGATCGGCTTGTCAGCCCGTCGGCCGGCACGCCCGAAGCGCCGTGGCTGCGAACCGGGGACTCAGGATTCTTCTTCGACGGCGAGCTGTTCATCATCGGCCGCATCAAGGATCTGTTGATTGTCTACGGGCGTAACCACTCACCCGACGACATCGAAGCGACGGTCCAGGAGATCACCCGGGGTCGGTGCGCGGCGATAGCGGTTCCGCAAGGGGGTACGGAAAAACTTGTCGTCATCGTCGAGGTCAAGAATCACGGCGCGTCCCACGAAGAGAAGGCGAACAAGTTCGCTGTCGTCGAGCGCGAAGTCACGTCGGCGGTGTCCAACTCGCACGGCGTCGGCGTCGCGGATCTGGTTGTGGTGGCGCCCGGTTCGATCCCGATCACCACGAGCGGCAAGGTTCGGCGAGCCGCGTGCGTCGAGCGGTACCGGCAAGGCCAGTTCGCCCGCTTGCACGCCTAGGGTCTGGCAGGCGCGATCATCCCGCCTTAGGCGTGGGTCATTGCTGAGCGAAAGCTCGATGGACGCCGTTCGCTATTCGGGTTCGTCTGTGGCCGTTTCCGCCGTGCCCCAATGCTTTCCAACTGGACGCCAGCAGAACTCATTGGTGCCCTCGCGGTGCCAGAGGTAGGTGTCGATATTACCCAAGCTGGTGCGCGTCACGAAGTTCCACACCGGATAGTCTGGTGAAGTTGCTTTTCGGCGCAGCGTACCTTCGCTTTGGGCAGCGGAATCGGTGGGCGAAGCCGGCTCGACCTCGGCCGCGCTGCGGCGGATCCCGATGGCCCTGGCCGCGATCCGTGCGCCCGCCGCACCCCGCCGCTGCATATTGGACGCAATGGCGCGTGCCGTGCTGTCCAGTTCCTGATAGTCGAGCTGATTATGTTTTTCCGGGCCAGTGGAATCGTCGACTGGCGATGGGACCGGACCGTCTTGTGTCATCCGGAGGTCCTCCGGCAACATGCTCGAGTACATGTCATGCCCGGAGCCTATGGTCGCGGCGACCGCTCTCACGGACGGTACACGCCAAGTAGAGTAGTGCGAAGGCTCAGTTAGGGTAGTAGCAATTAACCAACCAGAAAATTACCTTGCGGTTTCTTGTGTGTTGCGGGTTGGTATCCGTCCCATGGGCGCTATCCCGGCGACGATCGGCCTGTCGTCGTGGTAATGCCCCCGCCGATTGATGCCCGGGTGGGGGCGAAAGGGCAACCTCACGACGGATCACCGCGACCGGAGGTAAGTCTGGCATCAAAATACCCAGTGGTGTCACGTCCTTTCGCATTGGTGCTGAGCCCCAACGTTTTTCGACATGCGGAGCCTCCTGCGCCGCGCCGCTTTGCACGACCTGAGTGAGACCAACGATGCGGCTGACTGGACGCGTAAGAACAATCTGCGCATGCTTCGGCGACCACAGTGCCACGGCTCCCGGTGTGCAGACATCGGCAAGGTACGTTGGCGATCATGACATCGCTGCAGGACCAAGTCGTTTTCATCACCGGCGGTGCCCGGGGGATCGGGGCCGAGACCGCTCGCCGGCTGAGCGCGAAGGGCGCCAAGCTCGTGCTGACCGATCTCAACGAAGCCGACTTGAAGGCGCTCGCCGCTGAACTCGGCGAGGACCGGGTGCTGACCGCGGTCGCCGACGTGCGCGATCTGCCCGCCATGCAGGCCGCCGCCGACCGCGCCGTCGAGCGTTTCGGCGGCATCGACGTGGTAGTGGCCAACGCCGGCATCATGAGTTATGGGTCCGCGGCGCAGGTCGACCCGGACGCATTCAGGCGGGTCCTAGACATCAACGTGCTCGGCGTGTTTCACACTGCGCGAGCGACGTTGCCCGCGCTGATCGAACGCCGCGGTTACCTGCTGATCGTCTCGTCACTGGCCGCCTACACGGCTGCTCCCGGGTTGGCGCCATACAACGCTTCAAAGGCCGGTGCCGAAATGCTGGCCAACGCGCTGCGGCTGGAGGTGGCCCACCAGGGGGTGAGGGTCGGCTCGGCGCACATGTCCTGGATCGACACCGCCCTGGTCCGCGACACCCAGACCGATCTGTCCGCATTCAAACAGTTGTTGGCCAGCTTCCCATGGCCGTTGAGCAAGACGACGACCGTCGACAAATGCGCGGCCGCATTCGTCAAGGGCATCGAAGGCCGTCGCACCCGTGTCTACTGCCCGCGCTGGGTGGCGCTGTTCCGCTGGGTGAAGCCGGTGCTGTCCAGCCCGGTGGGCGAGATGCCCCTGCACAAATCCACCGCCGAGCTGTTGCCGCAGCTGGACGCCCAGGTCGCCGCTCTGGGCCGCTCCACCAGCGCCTACAACCGCGATCTCGGCGCGTCCTAGGTGGTCTGGGCCAGGCGCTGGGATGCGACCGCCGCCACCCGGTGGCGCACCAACAACCATCCGGCGCTCAGCGCCGGAATGACGAACACCACCGTCCCGATCGTGTAGGTACCGGTCTGTTTGTCGAAGGCCATCATGACCAGGACCCCGGCCAAGAAGGCCAGAGTGAGGTAACCCGAATAGGGGGCCCACGGCATCCGGAACTGCGGCCGCTCGACGAGCCCGGCCTTCGCGAGCCGGTGGAAGCGCAGCTGACACAGCACGATGGTCGCCCAGCACGCGATGATGCCCGGGGCGACGATGTTGAGCACGATCTCGAAGGCTTCGCCGGGGTTGACGGCGTTGAGGGCGATGCCGAGCAGGCAGATGGCGGCCGCCATTGCGATGCCGACGTAGGGCACCCCGTTCTTGGACATCCGGGTCGCGAACCGGGGTCCACTGCCACTGGACGCCATCGAATGCATGATCCGCCCGGTGGAATACAGCCCCGCGTTGAGGCTCGACAGGGCCGCGGTGAGCACCACGATGTTCATCAAGTCCCCGGCGCCGTGGAAGCCGATCTTGGAAAAGAAAGTGACGAAAGGACTTTCGGTGGCCTTGTAGGACGTGTACGGCAGCAGCAAGGCCAGCAGCGCCGCCGACCCGACGTAGAAGATCGCGATGCGTGCGATCACCGAATTGATCGCGCGCGGCATGACCTTCTCCGGCTCGGCGGTCTCCCCGGCGGCCGTGCCCACCAATTCGATGGCGGCATAGGCGAATACCACGCCCGAGGTGGTCAGCAGCACCGCCCACACGCCAGAGGGAAAGAGTCCGCCGTGCTCGGTCCACAGACTCAGCCCGGTGCTGTGGCCTTCGATCCGATAGCGGCCGGCCAGGAACACGATCCCGACGACCAGGAAGGCGACCAGCGCGAGAACCTTGACCAGCGCCGCCCAGAATTCCAGCTCACCGAACCACTCCACCGAGATCAGGTTCATCGATAGCACCACGACGAGGGCGAGCAGCGCCAACACCCACTGGGGGATGGATTCAAACGTGGTCCACCTGCGCAGGTAGGTGGCGATCGCGGTGGTGTCGACGATGGCCGTCATCGACCAGCCCAGGAAGTACATCCAGCCGATCGCATAGGCGGCCTTTTCACCGAAAAACTCTCGTGAATACGACACGAACGAACCCGATGACGGGCGGTGCAACACCAACTCGCCCAGCGCTCGCAGAATCAGGAAGACGACCAGGCCGCACACGGCATAGACCAAGACCATTCCGGGTCCGCCCTTGGCCAGCCGGCCGCCCGCGCCCAGGAACAGCCCGGAGCCGATCGCGCCCCCGATGCCGATCATCTGCACTTGCCGGGGCTTGAGTCCTTTGCGGTAACCGGCATCTTCACCGAAATCGCCGGCTACAGGAGTTGGGTTGCCATCATCACGCGTCGCAGCCAAGAAAACGTCCAATCGCTTGTCGATCGCCCAGCCTCGGGCAGGGTCGGACTGACCGAGACGACCGCGGTCAGCGCCCGAAGCCGGGGCGGCGGCGGCGCAGATAGCGCTCGAACTCGGCGGCCAACGCGTCGCCGTCGATCTTGCCCAGGGCGTCGTTCATGTCGACTTCGGCGTCGCCGCGTTGCTCGAGCGACTGTACGTACTCGGCGAGGTCCTCGTCCTCGGCGGTCATCTCGGTGACCGCCTGCTCCCAGTCCTCGGCATCCGTCGGCAGGTCGGCCAGCGGTACCTCGATGTCCAGCACGTCTTCGACGCGGCGCAGCAGTGCCACCGTCGCCTTGGGATTCGGTGGCTGCGAGACGTAGTGCGGCACCGCCGCCCAGAACGTCACCGCCGGGATCCCGGCGGCCACGCAGGAGTCCTGAAACACCCCGGCGATGCCGGTCGGCCCCTCGTAACGGCTTTCCTCGAGGCCGAAGCGTTTGGCCGACTCGGGGGAGTAGGCCGCGCCCGACACCGGGACCGGCCGAGTGTGTGGGGTGTCGGCCAGCAGCGCGCCCAGGATCACCACGGTGTCGACGTTGAGCTTGTCGGCGATGGCCACCAGCTCCGCGCAGAAGGTGCGCCAGCGCATGTTGGGTTCCACCCCGTGCATCAATACGACATCGCGGTCGCTGCCCGGCGGGCGGCAATGCGAGATCCGCATCGCCGGCCACACCAGTTCTCGAGTCACCCCGTCCACCTGCCGGATCACCGGACGATTCACCTGGTAGTCGTAGTACGCCTCGTCGTCGATCTCCAAGATCGGGTCGGCTTCCCAGATGGCCTCGAGGTGTTCGAGCGCGTCGCTGGCCGCGTCGCCGGCGTCGTTCCAGCCCTCGAACGCAGCCACCACGACCGTGTGGTGCAGTTCGGGCAATGCGGCCTTCTCACCAGGGAGGCCAAAAGCGGGGCCGTCGGGCGGGGTCACAGAATTAGCCTACGGCCTTCCGCTCGCCGACGATGCGGACCGGGCGCGGTCCGATGTGGGGGTCCCCCCGCTTGCGGGGGCGAGTCGGGTCGGGCAATTGGATCGAGCCGGATCTTCGGGCCGCGGTGGCCGTGGATTCTCGGCCGATTGATGCTCGGCGGTGGCTTTTGCATAGGACGACTATTCTTAATGGGGTGACCGTCGCTGACGAACACCGCTACCACATGGACATCCTCGACGCTTCGTCGCAGCGGTTGGTTGTCGGCGACAGCGCGATGGGTACGCAGTGACAGGCTGCCGACCTGGCCCGGACGACTTCGCCAACCGGCGTCGACGCGGTCAAGGCGAAATACGTCGCACTGCGAACTCGTTAACCTTGGTAACTAGGATATTGCCGACAGGATCCGCGCTCACGGGCATCGCGAGCGTCCAGCGGGTCCGGTCAAGCTGGGCGTCCAGACGTCGGATGACGACGTAGACTTTCCACCGTCGAGAGGCGTTGCAACGGTTCCGGTTCTGCCGGTAGCCGCCACGCTCGGCAGAGTCAAGGACGCCTTCCGCTACGGAAGGAACGTACGTGAACGCCGCTGAGCCGACAATCAGCTTCGAGCCGAACATCCGCCCCGACTGCACCGACGAACTGACGGCCGCTCTGCGCCAGCGCATTGTGGTGATCGACGGCGCCATGGGCACGGCGATCCAGCGCGACCGGCCGGACGAGGCCGGCTACCGCGGCGACCGGTTCACCGAATGGCCGACCGCCCTGCAGGGCAACAATGATCTGCTCAACCTGACGCAGCCGCAGATCATCGAGGGGATCCACCGCGAGTACCTCGAGGCCGGCGCCGACATCCTGGAGACCAACACGTTCAACGCGAACGCGATCTCGCTCTCCGACTACGACATGGCGGACCTGGCCTACGAGCTCAACTACGCCGGCGCGGCCCTGGCCCGCAAGGCAGCCGACGAGTTCGGCACCCCGGAGAAGCCCCGGTACGTCGCCGGCGCGATCGGGCCGACGACGCGGACCGCGTCGATCTCGCCGGACGTCAACGACCCCGGCGCCCGCAACGTCTCCTACGACCAGCTCGTCGCCGCCTACCTCGAATCCGCCAACGGGCTGGTCGACGGCGGTGCCGACCTGCTCATCATCGAGACCATCTTCGACTCGCTGAACGCCAAGGCGGCGGTGTTCGCCGTCGAGACGCTCTTCGAGGAGCGCGGACGCCGCTGGCCGGTGATCATCTCGGGCACCATCACCGACGCGTCCGGGCGGACGCTGTCCGGTCAGGTCACCGAAGCGTTCTGGAACTCGATCCGGCACGCGAAGCCGATCGCGGTCGGGCTGAACTGCGCGCTGGGCGCGCCGGAGATGAGGCCCTACATCGCCGAGGTGTCGCGGATCGCCGACACGTTCGTCTCCTGCTACCCGAACGCGGGTCTGCCCAACGCCTTTGGCGAATACGACGAGACCCCGGAGCGGCAGGCCGGCTACATCGCCGACTTCGCCGACGCCGGCCTGGTCAACCTGGTCGGCGGTTGCTGCGGAACCGCGCCGCCGCACATCGCCGAGATCGCCAAGGTCGTCGAGGGCAAACCGCCGCGCGAGGTGCCGACGATCCCGGTGGCCACCCGGCTGTCCGGCCTGGAGCCGCTCAACATCACCGACGACTCGCTGTTCGTCAACATCGGTGAGCGCACCAACATCACCGGCTCCGCCCGATTCCGCAACCTGATCAAGGCCGAGGACTACGACAGCGCCCTGTCGGTCGCCCTGCAGCAGGTCGAGGCCGGTGCCCAGGTCATCGACATCAACATGGACGAGGGCATGATCGACGGCGTCGCCGCGATGGACCGGTTCACCAAGCTGATCGCGGCCGAACCGGACATCAGTCGCGTCCCGGTGATGATCGACTCCTCCAAGTGGGAGGTCATCGAGGCGGGCCTGAAAAACGTCCAGGGCAAACCGATCGTCAACTCGATCTCCATGAAGGAGGGCGAGGAGAAGTTCGTCCGCGAGGCACGGCTGTGCCGCAAGTACGGCGCCGCCGTCGTCGTGATGGCCTTCGACGAGCAGGGACAGGCCGACAATCTGGAGCGCCGCAAGGAAATCTGCGGACGGGCCTACCGGATCCTGACCGAAGAGGTCGGCTTCCCGCCCGAGGACATCATCTTCGACCCGAACTGCTTCGCGCTGGCCACCGGCATCGAGGAGCACGCGACGTACGGGATCGACTTCATCGAGGCCTGCGCCTGGATCAAGGAGAACCTGCCGGGCGTGCACATCTCCGGCGGTATCTCCAACGTGTCGTTCTCGTTCCGGGGCAACAACCCGGTCCGCGAGGCGATCCATGCGGTGTTCCTGTTTCATGCCATCAAGGCCGGCCTGGACATGGGCATCGTCAACGCCGGTGCGCTGGTGCCCTACGACTCGATCGACCCCGAGCTGCGCGAGCGCATCGAGGACGTCGTCCTGAACCGTCGCGAGGACGCGGCCGAACGGCTGCTGGAGATCGCCGAACGATTCAACAAATCGGAGAAAAACGAAGACCCGGCCGCGGCCGAATGGCGCGGCCTGCCGGTGCGCGAGCGGATCACGCACGCCCTGGTCAAGGGCATCGACGCCCACGTCGACGACGACACCGAGGAATTGCGGGCCGAAATCGCCGCCGCCGGTGGTCGCCCGATCGAGGTGATCGAGGGCCCGCTGATGGACGGCATGAACGTCGTCGGTGACTTGTTCGGCTCGGGCAAGATGTTCCTGCCCCAGGTGGTGAAGTCGGCCCGGGTGATGAAGAAGGCCGTCGCATACCTGCTGCCGTTCATCGAGGCGGAGAAAGAAGAGTCCGGCGCTGCTGCCGGTAAGGACACCAACGGCACGATCGTGATGGCGACGGTCAAGGGTGACGTCCACGACATCGGCAAGAACATCGTCGGAGTCGTGTTGCAGTGCAACAACTTCGAAGTGATCGACCTGGGCGTGATGGTCCCAGCCGAGAAGATCTTGAACGCGGCCAAGGAGCACGACGCCGACATCATCGGGCTGTCCGGCCTGATCACCCCGTCGCTGGACGAGATGGTCAACTTCGCCGCCGAGATGGAGCGCGAGGGGATGGAAATCCCGCTGCTGATCGGTGGTGCGACGACCTCGCGCGCCCACACGGCCGTGAAGGTGGCGCCGCGTCGCAGCGGTCCGGTGGTCTGGGTCAAGGACGCGTCGCGCTCGGTGCCGGTCGCCGCCGCGCTGCTCGACGACAAGCAGCGTCCGGCGTTGTTGGAGGCCACCGAGAAGGACTACGCATCGCTGCGCGAACGGCACGCCCAGAAGAACGAGCGGCCGACGCTGACTCTGGAGAAGGCCCGGGCCAACCGGACGCCGATCGACTGGGACGGCTACACGCCGCCGGTCCCGGCCCAGGGCCTCGGAATACGCGAATTTCAGGACTACGACCTCGCCGAGTTGCGCGAATACATCGACTGGCAGCCGTTCTTCAATGCCTGGGAGATGAAGGGCCGGTTCCCCGACATCCTCAACAACCCGACCTCGGGTGAGGCGGCCCGCAAGCTTTACGACGACGCCCAGCAGATGCTCGACACCCTGATCAAGGAGAAGTGGCTGACGGCCAGCGGGGTGATCGGCTTCTTCCCGGCGAACGCGGTTGGGGACGACATTGAGGTCTACACCGACGACACCCGTGCCGAGGTGCTCACCACGCTGCACAACCTGCGCCAGCAGGGCGAGCATCGCGACGGCATCCCGAACCGGTCGCTGGGCGACTACATCGCCCCCAAAGACACCGGCCTGGCCGACTACGTCGGTGCCTTCGCCGTCACCGCGGGTCTCGGCAGCCAGGAGAAGATCGCGGAGTTCAAGGCGGCCCTCGACGACTACAGCGCGATCCTGCTGGAGTCGATCGCCGACCGGCTGGCGGAGGCATTCGCCGAACGGATGCACCAACGTGTCCGCAAGGAGTTCTGGGGATACGAGCCGGACGAGCAGCTGGACAACGAGGCACTCATCGGTGAGAAGTACAAGGGAATCCGCCCCGCCCCCGGCTACCCGGCCTGCCCGGAGCACACCGAGAAGGTGACGCTCTGGAGGTTGCTGGACGTCAAGGAGCGAACCGGCATCGAGTTGACCGAGTCGATGGCGATGTGGCCCGGTGCCGCCGTCAGCGGCTGGTATTTCTCGCACCCGCAGTCGCAGTACTTCGTGGTCGGCCGCCTGGCCCAGGACCAGGTTGCCGACTACGCCAAGCGCAAGGGCTGGACTCTGCAGGAAGCCGAACGCTGGCTCGCCCCCAACCTCGGCTACAACCCAGAGGACTGAGCCCCATCCCGGTCAACGGTTAAGCTGTCGGGAACATTCTGGGGAGGGATGTCATGCTCGAGCGGCAGTTGAACCGGATCGCCAACATCGCGGTCGACGCAGTCGACGCCACGGCCCTCCATGTTCGTCGCATGGTGGGAGCACTGTGCGCCGCGCTCGGCCGAACGAAACGAGAAGTCAGCGACTTGGCTTGGGACTACAGCGAACTGGCGGCAAGTATTGGTCGCTCGGCCAGCCGCACCGGCATCGCGACCGACCAGCAGAGGGCGGAAGGCCGGGAAATGGCCGACGTGATTTCCATCGAGCTGCGTCGCCGGCGGGCCAACTGACCCGCGCCGCGCTCAGTCCTCGACGGCCTGAAACAGGGCGGTGATCTCGGCGACCCGTGGATCGACGCGCAGCTGCTCGAGCGTCTCCGGGAGCGGTAAGCGCCAGTTCGGGTACTCGTCAACGGTGCCAGGCAAGTTCGGTTGTCGCGGCTCGGCGAGGATGTCGTACGGCGAGATCAGTTTCAACGTGCTCGGGGTCGCCGCCAAGAAGCGGTGCATCGCGACGATGATGTCGTGCTCGTCCGGGTCGGCCGGCAGCAACCCTTCAGAACGCAGCAAGGCCAGCCACTCGGCTTTCTCCTTCTCGGCCGAGGCCCGTTCGGCCGGCACGTCGTCCAGCAGGCCGAGCTCGGCCCGCACCCGTACGTGTTCTCCTCGAAAAAATCCGGCCACGGTGGGCAGGTCGTGGGTAGAGAGGCTGGCGGCTGCGCGCTGGGGCCATCGCGACGCGGGGAGCAACGGTTGTCCTGGCGCCGATTCGTCGCGGGTGAACCAGGACACCGCGCATCCCAGCATTCCGTTGTCGCCCAATGCTTCGGTGACTTCCGGCTCGACGGTGCCCAGGTCCTCACCCACCACGATCGCTCCTGCGCGCTGCGCTTCCAGCGCGAGCACGGCGAGCATGGTGTCGGCGTCGTACTGGACGTAGGTACCCCGGTCGGCAGCCTCGCCGGGCGGTATCCACCACAGCCGCCACAAGCCCGCGACGTGGTCAATCCGCAGGCCGTCGGCGTGAACCAGGATGGCGCGCAGCATGTCTCGCAGCGCGGTGTATCCAGTGGCGGCGAGCCGGTCCGGCCGCCACGGCGGCAGCCCCCAGTCCTGGCCGCGCGGCGTGAAATTGTCTGGGGGAGCACCGACATGAACTCCGGTGGCCAGCATGTCCGCCAGGGCCCACGCGTCGGCGCCGTCGGAGTCGACCCCGACCGGGAGGTCGTGTAAGACGCCCAGCGCCATCCCCGCTTTTCGCGCCGCATTCCGAACCTCGCCGAGCTGTTCAGCGCAGCGTTGTTGCACCCAGGCATGAAAAGCGATCCTGGGTGCCAGTTCCTGACGAGCCGCGGTGACGGCCGGCCCATCGACGTTACGCAGGGGTTCGGGCCATTGCGACCAGCGGCCGCCGTGTCGCTCGGCCAGCGCGCAGTAAGTGGCCCAGTCGCGCAGCGCCCTGGATGAGGGTGAGTCGTCCAGTGGGCAGGGTCGGTTATCTGCGCGCCAAAGCGTTTCCAGCGCAGCGCGTTTCGCCGACCAGACCAGATCATGGTCGATCCGCTCGGTGCGGGACGAGACGCGCAGCGCGTCGACTTCAGCGCGGGTTTGTGGATCGGCTCGATGGTAAGCGTCGAGGTCCTCGATGCGCAGCGCCAGTGGGTTGGCGAATCGTCGACTGGACGGGGTATAGGGGGAGGGTTGCACCGGATGCGTGGGTCCGGGCGCATTCAGCGGGTTGAGCAGTACTGCGCCAGCGCCGTGCGCCGCTGCGGTCCAGTCGATGAAGTCGCGGAGGTCGCCCAGATCGCCGATGCCCCATGAGCGGTCCGAGCGCAGCGCATACAGCTGCAGCATCCACCCCCAGGTAACCGGTGTTCGGCGCACCCGCGGCGGGGCCGCTACCAAGGTGACTTGCTGGCCATCCCTGATGTGCAGCCGGTACCAGCCCGGCGACAGATCGGCGGGCAACTCGTCGCGCACGTCGATCTGGTCGCCGTCCTCGCCGACCAGCGCCACCGCTCCCGGAACGCTGTGCGGCCGACCGTCGACCCGCACCGCGACCGTTGGCGCCAGGGCCCCGGCGCGCTTGCGTTCGGCCAGTTTTGCCAGTTCGCGTCGCCGGTCGGCGGCGCTGCCGGCGTCGACCTCGAGCAATGCGAGTACCCGGACCACCACGTCGGCGTCGACGTACACGGGTTCTCGTCGTTCATTGCGGTAAAAGGTAGCCACTCCGTGGGCCTCGGCCAGCTGGCGCAAGTCGTCGGGCACCGGCTTCGGTGACGCCATCAAATCGTTCTCCATGGCGGCATGGCGGGGCGGACCGGTGTGCTGGGATGGCGAGGAGGCGGACGCACTTGGGCAAAGTACCCATCCTGGGACGACTTACACGGGCGCCCACACCCTTCAGATGCGCAGCACCGGGCTCAGCGCCGACAGTGGGATGTGGGCTTGCACGGTGCCGCCGTCCATGAACCACTGCGGCAGGCCGGTGGAGAAGTTGATCGGCTCGTCGTGGCCGACCGGATAGTCGGGCATGTAGAGGATCAGCTCGTCGGGCGTCAGCGCCCACGCCTTGTACGCTCCCGAGTAGACCTTGTCAGGAGTCCAACGGTCGAGGATGAACGGGTATGTACCCGGATCATGCGGTGGCGGAGCCTGATTGAGCGCCGTATCGATGAACGGCGCAGCCAGCGGCGGGATCGCGGTCAGCGGATTGGAGGTCGTCAGATCGGCAAGCTGCACCCGTCTGCCGGCCGCCATGTCGAACGTGAACGTCCGGTAGGCGTTGTTGGGTTTGGGCCCGTCGGCGTGATAGTCCTCGTGGAACACCGCGCTGAGTAGATTGCCGTGCCGGAAGACCTCGAAATTCTCCTCGCCGTAGCTGTCGGCGGCCATGCTGCCGTTGGCGTTTCGCCAATTGTTGACCAGCGTGTGCAGGTAGTCCCGGATCACCGGGCCGGTGGTCGGGTTGTCGACGAGGTCATCGGGTACGGCGACCTTGATGTCGCGCACGGCGTTGCGTTCCGACGTCACCGAGGTGTGGCAGTACTGGCCGTCCCAGTCGCCGCCGAGGTCGCCGCAGAATGACGGCGCCGACGCGTGGGTGGTAGCGACGCCGGGAAGCGTTGCGGCCGCGGCCAATACGACCGCCGCCGACAGTCTCTTGAGCATGAGGTGGCTCCGCTTCGCTCAGAGGAGTTGGACTTTGCTGGCGCGCCAGCGACCGTCGACCTTCTCCATGGTCATCTTGATTCTGCTGCGGTCGATGCGCGGGTCGGGCGCGGCCGTATTAGTGACGGTCTGGTCGATGAAGAGCAGCACCACCACCCTGTCGGCGGATTCGGACTGGATGGCCGAGTCGACCACCACGCCGTGCGCGGTCGCCTTGTTGTCGATCAGCAGCTGCCGGAGCTTGACGCTGGACTGGGTGTACATGTCCTTGAATTCGCCCGTCGCGCCGTCGAGCACCTGCTTGAAGTTGTCGTCGACCTTGTTCGAGTCGATGCTCGTCAGCACCTGCGCGTAGCCGACGGCCGTCTGTTGGGCCTGCTCGCCCGCCACCTTCAACTGATGGTCCTGCCATTGCCGCCACCCGAGAAACACCGAAATGGTAAGCGAGGCAATAAGTAACGCCGGCAGCGCGCCGCGACGCAGATACCGTCGCCAGGGCCGCCCGGCGCGCCCGGTCTCCGGGCGCTTGCCTTTGAGCAGCACGCCGCCATCGTCCTCGTTGTCATCGTTCTGGTCGTCGTCGGCCCGCTCGCCGTCCTCGTCGGTGGCCGGGTCGTCGGCCGAGTCCCCAGCTGCGTCGGCGGATTCGTCGGCGCTCGCCACCTCGGCGTCTTCGCTTGCAACGTCCGGTGTTTCGGCGCCCGATTCCGTGTCGGTGTTTTCGGCTTTCGGGGTCTTCTTGGTAGTCACGACCACGATCATCTCCTAAAGGTCGGTTCGGCGGGTGCGGGGCCTCAGTGCGGCGGTTCGATCGGCAGCGGCGGACCGCCGTAGGGGGTGGGAATCGTGTAGCGGCCCCGCGGAGTCGGATCGGTCCGCTGGCCCAGGTTCGCGCCGGGCGGCGGTCCGGCGGTGTCGTCGCCGCCCGGTCGGGGCGCGTTCTTGGCGCCGCGGATCGAGACCGCCGGGTCGTCGTCGCGGCAGTAGGTGTACATGAACGGCTCGTAGTAGTCGGCGGCGGAGGAGGCATGCGCCGGCGTGCCGTAGTCACACACGTAGCGGGGATACAGGTCGGCCGTCGCCCAGACGCCGTTATCGTGAAAGGCGCTCGTCACCGCATCCAACACCGACCCGCGGTAGTCGGGGAACAGCGCGTTGAGCGCGGGGACGCGCAGATAGAACAGTTGCGACATGGTCGCCATGCTGCCCAGCAACTGCACCATGGTGTCGGAGTTGTCCGCGAACAGGTTGTCGACGGCCGAAAGGGTGCGCGGCGTCTGCTGCGTCAACCGTCGATAGCCGGCCTGCATTCTGGCGACGCCGGTCAGCGTTTGATTGAGTTCGGTTGCGGTGGCGCCCAATCCACTGTTCTTGTCGCTCGCCAGGGTGAGCACGACGCGACTGGTCTTGATGATGCTGGTGGTTTGGGGCAGCACCGAATCAAGCGTCGAGAGCAGGAACGTGCCGCCGTCGACGACGGCGGTCAGCTTCGCCGGACCCTCCCTGCTCAGGCTCAATTCCTTCTTGATCAACTCGATCTTGTGCGGATCCACCTGGGCCAGTAGCCCGTCGGCGTCACCGAGCAACTGCGCCAAGCTGACCGGGACGGTGGTGTGGTCTGGGGCGATGATGCTGCCGTCGTGCAGATACGGACCGGCGTCGGACGCGGCTTCGAAGTTGATGTACTGCTCACCGGCCGGCGAGAGCGCCGACACGTGCACGACGCTGTTCGCCGGGACCCGCACCGTCGAGGCGATGCTGGCGACGGCGTTCACGCCGTTGTCGGTGATCTGCAACGACTCGACGCGGCCCATGCGCACGCCGCGCAGTGCGACGTCCTGATTGGGCAGCAGGCCACCGGATTCGGCCAACTGCACGGTGACCCGGTAGGACGAGGCGAAGGGCTTCACCCGCAACGCGCCGATCAGCAGATAGGCGGTGGCCACGACCAGGACGAGTGCCAGGCCTGCCACCGACAGCCAGACCTGGTGCCGGTGACCGGTGCGCACCGCGCGGACGAGAACATTCGCGGAGTCGGCGAAGGCGCCGATCATGGTTGCGGTCCCGGTGGCGGTGCGGCCGGCGCAGGCCCGGGGGCGACGTCGATTTGACCCGGGATGTTCGGGTCCGGGATGACCGGAACCTGTGGCGAGTTCGGCCCCCGGCTGACCACGCGTTCCTGCAGCCGCCACAGGGTGTACTTGAGGGTGCCGACCAGCAGGTTCACGTTGTAGTGGTGCGGTCCGTGCAGCCCGATGTCACCGGGGAACCCGATATCCGGGAGCGATCCGAGCATGATTTTGTCCACGCTGACATTCACCGAAATCGAGTTCCCCGCAGTGGATTTGACCAACGCGGGGATCAACCGGTTTATCGATAGCCAGCTGGTATCGGGGCTCATCGCCACGTCGTTGGCGGCCCCGGCGATGGTGTTCAGGTCGCGGATCATGCTGCGGCCGCTGGTGTCGGTTCCGCCGATCGACGGGAACCTGGCCAGCAGCCGGGAGGTGTCACCCACCTGCACCGCCAGGTTGGAAAGCTGACTGGTGTTGTCAGCCAGCGCCGACGTGGCGGGGCCGGCGGCCGTCATCAGGTCAGTGATGGTCTGGTTCTTGGCGTCGAGTTGGTCGGCCAGGCGCGACAATTGGGTCAGCGCGTGCGAGATCTGATCGGAGCGGGCATCCAACGTGCCGAGCAGCTCGTTGGATTTGCGGATCATGTCGCCGAACGCCTGGCCCTGGTCACCGGTCGCCTTGCCGAAACCGTTGATGATATTGGTGAAATTGCGGACCGCCCCGCCGTTCACCAGGATCGCCGCCGAGCTCAGCACCGACTCGACGGTCGCGGCGGCCGCGGTCGAATCCAGCCCGATGGTGTCGCCGTCGCGCAGCAGCGGCGTGTCCGCGGGATCGCCGGCCGGCGGTTTCAGTGCGACGAACACGTCGCCCAGCGGTGTGGCGGTGCGCAATTCGGCGGTGCTGCCCCGCGGCAGCTGCACGCCGTCCCGGATGCGTAGCCGGGTGACCGCGGTGTAATTGCGTGCGACCATCGATTCGAGCTGCCCGACGTCGGCGCCGGCGAGTTTGACCTTGGCGTTCATCGGTAGGTTGAGCGCGTTGGAGAACACCGCATTCAGCGAATACCCGCCCGAGCCCAGCCCAGGGGCCGGAAGGGGCAGGCTGGCAAGGCCATTCGTTGCGCATCCCGCGGTGACCAGCGCCGCGGCCACCGCCATCAGCATGCCCCGCGCGCCCGTGATCATTTCTGCCCCATGGCGGCCATGCCGTCCAGCACATACGTCAACCCGAAGTCCGGACCGAAGTCCTGGATGGTCCCGGTGCTGCAGCCCAGTTGCCGAAGGCCCATCAGGTTGCAGATCTCTTTGGTGTACTGGCTGTCGAAGAGCAACCGGTCCGTGAGGAAGCGGGCGCGTACGCTGCCGTTGGCCCGGTCGATCATGTTGTAGGCGTTGTCGGCCACCAGCGGAGCCAGATCCAGCAGTTCGGCCAGGTCACGCCGCTGGTCGGTGACCGTCTTCAGCGTGTCATTGCCGTGCAGGACGGCCTGTTTGACGTTGTCCCGGTTTTCGTCGAGCAGGTCCCCGGCGCGCTGGATCAGTTGGTCGAGTTTGTGTCCGGTGCTGCCGCTGCCGAGGTCTTCGTCGGCCATGATCTGGCTGACTTGGTGGATGGTGGAGGCGAATTCGCGCAACTTGCCGTCGTTGGCCGCCACGGCATCGAACAGCGTGCTGATGTTTTTGACGATCGTGGTGATCTGCTCGCGGGTCGCCGCCCCACCGTCGCTGGACAGCCGCAGCGCCTTGGACAGCTCACCCAGCGCCGCCTTGATCCTTGCGCCGTTTCCGTTGACCACCTCGGTACCGCCGTTGAGCACGTCGGCGATCGGTCCACCGCCGTGGCCGTCACCCTCGAGCGACTTGGTCACCTTGTCCAAAACGTTGAGGACGCTGCTGAATTCGACGGGCGTCTTGGTCCGGGGCAACCCGATGGTGTCGTGGTTCTCCAGGACCGGCCCACCGCGATACGGAGGAGTGAGCTCGATCTGGCGGTCGGTGAGAATCGAGGTCGACACCGTGACGGCCTGCGCGGTGGCGGGCACCTTGACGTGCCGGTCGATGGTGAATTCGACTTCGACATAGCCGCCCTTGGCATTGATCTTGGTGATCTTGCCCACCGGCATGCCCAGCACCGCCACCTCGTTGCCTTCGTAGAGGCCTGAGGCGCTGTCGAACTGGGCGGTCACCGTGATCGCGTCCTCGTCGGAACCCAGGGTCCACCAGCCGATGCCGACCGCCGCGGCGATGACCACGACCGCGGCGACGACGGCCAGCGCCTTGGCGCCCAGCCCCCTCATTTGCAGTCCTTGAAGTACTGGATCATGCCGAACTGCTTGGCGCGGCCGCTGATTGCGCACATCCACGAGTCGATCAGTGGGACGTTGGGGGCGTTGAAGTTGATCGCGTTGCCGTCGCCGGTGAGGTTGGCCGCCTCGCGGAAGAAGATCGGGCTGGTCTGCAGCATGCTGTGCAGCAGGTCGTCGTGTTGGGACACCAAGTTGGTGAAGTCGCGCATGTCCTTGATCAGCGCGTCCAGGCCCGAGCGGTCGTCGATCACCACCTGGCTCATGGTGTCGACGAGGCTGGACAGGGACTGCATCATCGCGTGGAAAACGACCCGCCGCGCGACGAATTGGCCAAGCAGGTCCTGCCCCTGGTCGACCAGGGCGCCGATACCGGCCTGCTGGCGGCGCAGCGTGTTCGTCACCTGCTCGGTGCTGCGGAGCAGCCGCCCGAGCTGGTCGCGCCGTACCGCGATGATCGAGGAAAGCGTGTTGATGTTCGTGATCGCCTGCGGCACAACGGCGGGCAGGCCCTGCAGTTGCTTGCCCAGCACCGCCAGCGACTGGGCGAACCTGTCGGAGTCGACCTGCTCGAAAGTGGTGGTGGCGTCCTGCAACGCGGCCTGCAGGTCGTAGGGCACCTCGGTGTGCGCCAGGTCGAAGGTATTGTCGGGCAGCCGCGCCGGGCCATCGGGTTGCAGCGCGAGGTAACGCGAACCCAGGATGGTGGTGACCCTGATCTGCGCCCGTGAGTCCTTGCCCAGCTTGATGTCGTCGCGGACCTTCAGCCCGGCCTCGACATGGTCCCCGGCGAGTTTCATGCTGGTCACGTTGCCCACCGGGATGCCCGCGACCACGATCGGATTGCCGGCCCGCAGCGAGGCCGCTTGCAGGAACTCGGCGGTGTAGTGCCGATAGCCGGCGCCGATCGTATGCACCAGCAGCATGACGCCGATCACCACCGCGACCACCGCGACGGCGATGAACCCCAGCCAGGTCTTGTTGTAGCTTTCCAGCGGACGCTTCTTCAGCGCCGAAAGCCGATGCGTTACCGACGCCTCAGCCATCGACCGTGCTCCTGCAGCGCGGGGTGTGCCAGGCCCTGTTTCCCGGTGTGACCGCGTTGATGATGATGGGCACCACATCGTTGAGCCCGGGGAAGAACCCCATGAAGTTCACGTCGCACACGTAGGCGTTGCCGTAGGCGCCCTGATTGCCCACTCGCGCAAGGCCTTTCAGCAGCAACGGGATGTTGTCGCCGAAGAAGGCCACCTGGGGTTCGACGTCCATGATGTGCTTGGTGACACCGGGCTGACGATCGATGAATTCGCGCAGTGCCGGGTACACGTCGGTTGCCGAGGACGACAACCGGTTGGTCACCCGGGCCAGCGAACCGACCGAGGCGACCAGGTCCGCCCGCCGCCGGTCGAGCTCGCCGACCACGCTGCGGGTCTGGCTGATCACCCCGTCGAGATTGTCGTTCTGCTGGGCGAGGTTGCCGACCACCTTGTTCAGGTTGGTGATCACGTTGCCGAGGGCTTGGTCGCGGCCGGCGAAAGTTTCCGTCAGCGTGGAGGTTTGGCCGACCAGTGTGGTGAGTGACGAGGTGTCGCCCTGCAGCGAGGCGATGATGCCCTTGGTGAGGTTGTCGGCGTCGTGCGGGTTCAGCAAGCTGAACAACGGTTCGTAGCCGTTGAGCAGCGTGGTCACGTCGAAAGAGGGCTCGGTGCGCTCCAGCGGGATGGTACTGCCCGGCGGAAGCAGCTGCGGACTGCCCTCTTTGCCCAAGGACAGTCCGAGGTAACGCTGCCCGACGATGTTCTGGTAGGTCACCGACGCGAGAGTGTTTCCGAACAGCCGCTGCTCGGACTGCACCACGAAGGAGACCTTCGCCAGTTTGCCGTCCAGTTCCACCTTTTCGACCCGTCCCACCCGCACCCCGGCCATGCGGACGTCGTCACCTTCACGAAGCCCGTACACGTCGGTGAACACCGCCGAATACCTGGCGGTGTCGCCGGCCACGTCACGCCGCAGGCTCACATACACCAGCCACGTCAGCGTCAACGAGACGATCATGAACAGGGTCAGGGCGATGAGGGGGCCGCGAAATTTCACTTGGCCTCCCCGGGCGGGTGAGCTAATGACACGGTGGTGCCGCGGGCGACCGGTCCCAGCAGCAGCTCGGTGGCTTCGGTGGCGGGCGCTCCGGTGATCACGCTCAACATGCTTCGTTCGTATTGGCTCCCAACGGGTCCCACGTTGCCTCCGAAGGAGGCTTGTGGGATCCACGGGGCCTTGGGTGCCACCGGCGCGACCCACGGTTGGTGCTCTTGCGGCGTCGCCGGCGCACCGGGCGAGGGGTTGTCGGGATTCGCGCTGCCGGGCACCGGCGGTGACGGTGTGATCCCCGGGGCCAGCGGTGGATTGGGATCGGTCAGGTTGGGAGTGGGGTTGATCAGCGGTGGGCCCACCGCGACGAGGTTTCCGTCCGGGCCGATCACCGTGCCCGGCGGCGGTGCCAGGTCCTTGGGCGGGTGATAGTTCTGCGGCAGCAGCACCTCGGGCAGATCGGGCCGCACCGGAATCAGCGGTGCGGTAAAGCAGCTGGGGCCCTTCAGTTCCCCGTAATGCGGGCAATCGGCGCGCGTGTAGGTGGAACTGGGCGTGAAGGTCAGCATCGCGCGCATGTTGCCCAGATTCGTCCGGGGGTTCCACACCTGTTCCATGAACTGGTTGGCCAGGTTGTCCAGCTTGGCGACGGCCGGCACGAAATTATTCGACTTCTGCGCCAGGATGCCGAGCACCGGCGTGAAATCGGTGGTGATGCGCACCAGTTGGTCGATGTGGTTGTCGAAGGACTGGCGCGTGGTGCCGACCGTATAGTCGGCGCCCGACAGCAGCGAGGTCAGCTGCCCGCGGGTCTCGGCGAAGGTCCGCATCGGCTCGACGGCCTGATGCAGGGCATCGAGGAGATCGGGCGCCGTCTGGGCGAGCCCGGTCGTCGCGTCCAGCAGCGCCGACACCGTCGACGGGCCTTCGTCGGTACTGACAATCGAATTGAGTTGATCCAGAAGCCGATTCAGTTGCGCGCCGGCGTTCAACAGGGTGACGCGGCGGTGGTCGGTGGCCGCGCCCAGCGCCGCCAGGATTCCCACCGACCTGTCGTCGCGATCGCGCCCCGCGGCGGCGAGCAGGTCACGTAGCTTGCTGACCGTCGTCTGGAACAGGACGGTCGGCAGCCGCTTGTCCTCCACGATGTGGGCGCCGTCGCGGATCTTCGCGACCGGGGCCCCTGAACTGTTGGGGCCCACCAGTTGGACCGACGAGACGGCGAAGACGTTACTGGGCACCACCCGTGCGGTCACGTTGGCCGGAATCGACTTGGCGTACTGCTCTTTGAGGTCGATGTGGACATAGTTGGGCATGCCATGCGCCGCCGGCACGACGCCGTTGACCATTCCGACCAGGACGCCGTGGTATTTGACGTCGGACTTCTGCGGGAGGCCATCGCCCACGTTTACCAGGTCGGCAACCACCCGGACGTAATCGTCCAGCCTGCCAGTGGATTTGACCAACATCGCGGCGGTGACCAAGGCGCTGACCACCACGACCGCAATGCCGATGCCGAACAGCTGCCGGTCGGAGGGGCCGCGTCCGTCCAGCTCAAAGGAGTTGGGCATGTCCCACCGACCTCGCCACCGGACTACCCACCGAACCTTGCGCCGGAGTCGACGCCCCACAGCGCCATGGTGAGCAGCATGTTCACCATGATCACCACGGTGATGCTGGCCCGCATGCCGTGCCCTGCGGCGACGCCGACGCCCTCGGGCCCGCCGCCGGCGTAAAACCCGTAGTAGCACTGGATCGTGGACGCGATCCACACGAAGATGACCGCCTTGATCAACGAGTAGACGATGTCCTGGCCGGCCAGCATCAGGGTGAAGTAGTGCAGATAGGAACCTGTCGAACCGCCGCCGCCGATTTCGACCACGAGTTGTGTGCTCAGGTATCCGATCGCCAGGCATGCGGCGTACAGCGGGACGATCGCGACCACCGAAGCGATCAGCCGGGTGGTCACCAGGTAGGGGATCGGGCGGATGGCAATCGATTCCATCGCGTCGATCTCCTCGGCGATGCGCATGGATCCCAGCTGGGCGGTGAAGCGGCAGCCGCCCTGCATGGCGAACGCGAGCGACGCCATCAGAGGAGCCAGTTCGCGGGTGTTGACCAATGACGAGACAAACCCGGTGGCGGGCCCGAGCCCGAGCAGATCGAGGAAGTTGTAGCCCTCGATGCCGACGAGGGCGCCGACGGTCATGCCGAGCACCACCGCCACGCCGGCGGTGCCGCCACCGACCACGATCGAGCCGTTGCCCCAGGTGATGTTGGACAGCAGCCGCAGGAACTCGGCGCTGTACTGGCGCAAGGCGAGTGGCACCGCGACCAGCGCGCGCACGAAGAAGACGAGCAGGTGCCCGAGCCGGATGATCGGTACCCTGCCCCGACGGTAGAGCCGAAGGAGCGGCACCGAAATCGGTGCGAAGGGTTGATAAGCCGAGGCCGTCACTTCACAGCCCCGTCCTGGGCGACAACATGATGTAGAGCTGGCTGATGGCGACGTTGACGATCATCAACAGCAGGATCGCCTCGACCACAGCGGCGTTCACGGAGTTCGCGACGCCGGTCGGTCCGCCCTTGGTGGACAAGCCCTTCTGGCTCGACACGATGGCCACGATGGCGCCGAACACGATCGCTTTGAGCAGCGCCAAGACCATGTCACCGGTCGTCGCGAACGACGCGAATGTCGACACGAAGCTGCCCGGCGCCCCGTTCTGAAAGTAGACATTGAACATGTAGCTCGCGAAGAAACCGGCGAAGCACACCACGCCGGTGAGCGCCACACCGATCATCACCGCCGCGGCGAAGCGGGGGACGACCAGGCGGCGGATCACCGAGACGCCCATCACCTCCATCGCGTCGGTTTCTTCGCGCATCGTTCGCGACCCCAGGTCGGCGGTGATGGCCGAACCGACCGCCGACGCCATGAGGACCGCGGCCACCAGCGACGCACCTTGCCGGATGACGGCGAGCCCGCTGGCCGCCCCGGCCAAGGACGTGGCACCGACTTGCCCGGCCAGCAACGCGAACTGGATCGACAGCGTCACGCTGATCGGCAGCGACACCAGAATCGTCGGCAACACGGCGGTGCCGGCCATGAACGCGCCCTGCCGGACGAACTCCTGCCACTGGAATCGCCCGGTCACCAGGTCGTAGCAGAAATATTGAGCGGTTCGCACACCCAGAACGAACTGCTCGCCTACCGTCGTCAGCGAGGCAACCGGGTGACGTTTGACGTAACCGACGGACCAGTTCCGGATGGCGGTGACGCCATCAAGCTGTGTCGTCGTCATAGCGGCGTGACCTGCCGTCCGCCCAGCAAACCCACAGCATAGGTCATCGCGTACCAGCTACCGCTTTCATCGGCCCTCTTCCCACCCCTGAGTCCCGAGTGCCGAGCAGAAGACATTGTGCGGCGTCGAACCCTATTCTTATTAAAATAGTGTCAACAAGCCCAAAGATTCTGCAGCTCATCGGTGTGTGCTGCATCACATTAGCGTACTTGATAGGGACTTTCAATAGTGTAGAGTCACTCATCTGAGTTCGCCGGTAAACGGCGTCGCGGGGTTCTAATGTCGGATTGACGAAGGTGATGGCATGCCCTCAGCAAACATATCGTTGCGTGACCGACGCCGTGCTGAGCTGCTTTCACAGATTCAACAGACCGCCCACCGGCTTTTCGCGGAACGCGGCTTCGAGGCGGTGACGACCGAGGACATCGCCGCGGCCGCGGGGATCTCCATCAGCACCTATTTCCGGTACGCGCCCACCAAGGAGGGGCTGCTGGTCGATCCCGTCCGGGAGGCGGCCGCCGAAATCGTGGGTACCTACAGCGCCAGACCGCCACATGAGTCGGCGGTCGAAGCGTTGATTCAGCTAATGGTCACGCACGCCACGCATGCCAGCGAGGTTGACAACCTCGATGCGTGGCGTCACGCCGTTGCGACCGCCCCCCACCTATTGAGCAAATCCGTGCTGATCGGCGAAACGGTTCAGGACAAGCTGATCGAGCAGGTCGCGCATCGGATGGGCGTGGATCCGATGGTTGACGTTCGACCGGCGTTGTTAGTCCACACCAGTTTGGCCACAGTGCAATTCGTCCTCGACGGGTGGCTGGCCTCCGACATCACCGCGCGACCGCCATTGCACGTGCAGTTGGAAGAAGCGCTGCGAATCACGCTCGCCGGGTTCGACTGACCGGCGCCGAGAAACGTTCCGAGCTAAACCGCCGTGACTTTGCTCGCCGCCGCGTGAAACAATCGCTGGCCGTGAAGACCTTCGAGGATCTGTTCGCCGAACTAGGCGAGCGCGCCCGTACCCGGCCGGCCGGCAGCGCCACGGTCGCCGCGCTGGACGGCGGCGTGCACGGCCTGGGCAAAAAGATTCTCGAGGAAGCCGGCGAAGTCTGGTTGGCCGCCGAACACGAACCCGACGAGGCGCTGGCCGAGGAGATCAGCCAGTTGCTCTACTGGACGCAGGTGTTGATGGTGGCGCGCGGACTGACCCTCGACGACGTGTATCGGAAGCTATGACCATGCTGCGCGTTGCGGTTCCCAACAAGGGCACGCTGAGCGAGCCGGCCAGCGAGATCCTCGCTGAGGCCGGCTACCGGCGACGGACCGATACCAAAGACCTGACCGTCATCGACCCGGCCAACCAGGTCGAGTTCTTCTTCCTGCGGCCCAAGGACATTGCCATCTACGTGGGTTCAGGAGAGCTCGATTTCGGCATCACCGGCCGGGACCTGGTGGGCGATTCCGACGCGCCGGTGCGCGAACGGCTGGCGCTCGGATTCGGCTCGTCGAGTTTCCGTTACGCCGGACCGGCCGGGCGCGACTGGGAGATCGCCGATCTGGCCGGCAAGAGGATCGCCACCGCCTACCCGAACCTGGTCCGAAAAGACTTGTCGCGACGCGGTATTGAGGCAACCGTCATCAGGCTCGACGGCGCGGTGGAGATCTCGGTACAACTCGGCGTGGCCGACGCCATCGCCGACGTGGTCGGATCCGGGCGCACCCTGAGCCTGCACGACCTGGTGGCCTTCGGTGAACCGCTGTGCGATTCCGAAGCGGTGCTGATCGAGAGCGACCAGAGCAGCAAGTCCGGCACACTAGCGGCGCGCGATCAACTGGTAGCGCGGATCCAGGGCGTGGTGTTCGGCCAGCAGTACCTGATGCTCGATTACGACTGCCCCCGCTCGGTGCAGGACAGGGCCACCGCGATCACGCCGGGACTGGAATCGCCCACCATCGCACCCCTGGCCGATCCGAACTGGGTCGCAATCCGCGCGCTGGTGCCACGTCGGGGCGTCAACGAGATCATGGACGAGTTGGCCGCGATTGGCGCCAAGGCGATCCTGGCGTCCGACATCAGGTTTTGCCGGTTCTGATCCGGTTCTGATTACGCACCCGGTGCAATCCCCGCTGCTGTGTTAGCGTCCGCCTCAAGGACTGCCCAGGGTGGCGTGTGAGCCGTCCCCGGTTCGGTCGCCGGCTGTTCGTCTCCCAGGAGGGTCTACCGTGACACACGCACTTCTTGTCTTGCTGGCTCTGCTGATTGGTGTGGTGGCCGGCCTGCGGTCGCTGACCGCGCCCGCCGTCGTCGCCTGGGCCGCCTTCATCGGCTGGATCGATCTGCACGGCACCTGGGCTGGCTGGATGGCCAGCATCATCACGGTCATCGTCTTGACCGTTCTCGCCGTCGGTGAACTGGTCAACGACAAGCTGCCCAAGACGCCGGCGCGCACCGCGCCGCCGATCTTCGCGGCCCGGATCGTCACCGGTGGGCTCGCGGGTGCGGCCCTTGGCGCCTGGCCGCATTGGACGTTCACCGCGCTCGGCGCCGGCGTCATCGGCGCGGTACTGGGCACCCTCGGCGGCTACCACGCACGCAAGCGGCTGGTCGCCGCGACGGGCGGCAAGGACTTGCCGATCGCATTGCTCGAGGACGCCGTAGCGATCCTGGGCGGGTTCGCCATCCTTGCGGCGACGGGCCACGTGTTGACCGAGTACCTGCTCTCGGCCGTTAAGTGACAGAACACTTCGATGCGATCATCGTCGGCGCCGGGCAGGCCGGCCCGCCGCTGGCTGGCCGGCTGACCGCAGCCGGCCAGCGCGTCGCGATGGTGGAGCGCAAGCTGATCGGTGGCACCTGCGTCAACACCGGATGCATCCCGACCAAGACGCTGGTGGCCTCCGCGCACGCCGCGCATCTGGCGCGCCGCGGCGCGGAATACGGCGTCGGGACCGGCCCGGTCACCGTCGACATGGCCAAGGTCAAGGCCCGCAAGGACGAGATCATGCTGGGCGACCGCAAGGGCGTCGAGGATTGGCTCGAGGGCATGAAGGGCTGCACCGTTTTTCGAGGGCACGCGGTCTTCCAGGATCCGCACACGGTGCGGGTCGGCGACGCTGCGCTGCACGCCGACCGCGTCTTCCTCAACGTCGGCGGACGTGCCGTGGTGCCCGACATCCCGGGCCTGTCCGACGTCGAGTTTCTCACCAACGTGTCGATTCTCGAACTCGACACGGTGCCAGCACATCTCGTCATCCTCGGGGGCAGTTACATCGCGCTTGAGTTCGCGCAGATGTACCGGCGGTTCGGGGCGCGGGTGACCGTCGTCGAACGGGGACCGCGGCTGGCGTCGCGCGAAGACGAGGATATCTCGGCCAGCGTCGAAGAAATCCTGCGGGCCGAAGGCATCGATGTCATCGTCGGCGCCGACGATATGCGAATAACCAAGAGCAGCAACGGTTTCGAGTTGACCCCTCGCGAAGGCGCCGCAACCGTCGACGGCAGTCACCTGCTACTGGCGGTGGGCCGGCGCCCCAACACCGACGACCTGGGGCTGGAAGCGGCCGGGGTGCGGACCGACGCCCGTGGCTACATCGTGGTCGACGACCAGCTCAAGACCAGCGTCGATCACATCTGGGCGATGGGCGACTGCAACGGCAAGGGCGCATTCACCCACACCTCCTACAACGACTTCGAGATCGTCGCCGCCAATCTCCTGGACGGCGACCCGCGCCGGGTGAGCGACCGCATCACCACCTACGCGCTTTACATCGATCCGCCGCTGGGGCGTGCCGGCATGACCGTCGATCAGGTCCGCGCGTCGGGCCGCAAGGCACTGGTTGGCAAGCGTCCGATGACCAGGGTCGGCCGGGCGGTGGAAAAGGGTGAGACACAAGGCTTCATGAAAGTCGTGGTGGACGCCGACACCCGGCAGATCTTGGGCGCCGCCATCCTCGGTGTCGGTGGTGACGAGGCCATTCACGGCATCCTGGACGTCATGTCGGCCAAAGCGCCCTACACCACGCTGTCGCGCACCATGCAGATCCATCCCACCGTCAGCGAGCTGATTCCCACGATGCTGCAGGAGCTGACGCCCCTCGATTAGGAGCGAGCGCGGAGCCGGTCGTCAGGCCGCCGGTTCGCTCGGATGCGAATCGGTCTGCGCGCCAAGAGCTTCCGGCCACCCGGGGTAGGGCGGCGGGGTGCCGCCGTAAAGCGGGCAGTGCTGCTGGTGCGGACACCAGTCACACAACCGCGACTGAGTGGGGCGGAAATCGCCGGACTGCCCGGCGGATTGGATCGCCCGCCAGATCGCCATCAGGGTCTTCTCGAACCGCAGCAGCTCATCGTGGTCCGGCGTGTAGTCGAGCACCTGGCCGTCGGCCAGATAGATCAGCCGCAACCGGGTGGGCGGCACGCCGCGCGAACGCAACAGTGCCACCGCGTAGAACTTCATCTGGAACATGGCCTTGAACTCGGCCAAGGCCCGGGCGGCCGGCGGCGCCTTGCCGGTCTTGTAGTCGACCACCCGCAGCTCGCCGGTGGCGGCGACATCGATCCGGTCGATGAAGCCGCGCAACAGCGTGCCGTCGGCGAGTTCGACCTCCACCCGCTGCTCGCAACACTCCGGGTTGAAGCGGGTGGGGTCCTCGAGCCGGTAGTACCCGGCCAGTAGCGCCTGCGCCTCGGCCAGCAGCTGGGTGCGCTGCTCCGGAGCCAGCTCGGCGGTGATCTCGGGTGAAGCTTCGGTGATCTGCTCCCACGCGGGTTCCAGCAGCGACATCGCGGTGTCGGGGCCGCGCCGCTCGGCGGGCAGGCCATAAAGCTGCTGCAGGGCGGCGTGGACCAGCGAACCGCGCAGCTGCGCGGCAGACGGCGCCTCCGGCAACCGGTCGATGGCCCGGAACCGATACAGCAGCGGGCACTGCTTGAAGTCCGCGGCCCGCGACGGCGACAGGGCCGGGCGGTACACCTGTTCCGCCGGGCGCTGTGCCGACTCGGGCGCCTCCGGCTGGACGATCATGTGGGCAGCCTAGGACTGGGCACCGACAACCCCCAAACACCTGCTGCGGCGAGTCGACTGGCACGCTAGACCGCGTGTCCGTAACCGGCCCGTTCACCGAGGGCGAGCGTGTCCAACTCACCGATGCCAAGGGCCGGCACTACACGGTCGTGCTCACCGCGGGCGCCGAGTTTCACACGCACCGCGGGGCGATCCCGCACGACGCGCTGATCGGGCTGGAGCAGGGCAGCGTGGTCAAGTCCAGCAACAACGCCGTCTACTTGGTGATGCGTCCGCTGCTGATCGACTACGTCATGTCGATGCCCCGCGGGCCCCAGGTGATCTACCCCAAGGACGCCGCCCAGATCGTGCACGAGGGCGACATCTTCCCGGGCGCGCGGGTGCTGGAGGCCGGCGCCGGCTCCGGCGCGCTGACCTGTTCGCTGCTGCGCGCCGTCGGGCCCGAGGGCCGGGTGACTTCCTATGAGCAGCGCGCCGACCATGCCGAGCACGCCGAACGCAATGTGTCGGTGTTTCACGGCGGCCAGGCACCCGGCAACTGGCAGCTGATCATCAGCGACCTCGCCGACTCCGAGCTGCCCGACGGTTCCTTCGACCGCGCCGTGCTCGACATGCTCGCGCCGTGGGAGGTGCTGGAGTCCGTCGCGCGACTGCTGGTCCCCGGCGGCGTGCTGATCATCTACGTGGCCACCGTCACCCAGCTGTCGCGCGCGGTCGAGGCGCTGCGGGCGCAGCAGTGCTGGACCGAACCGCGGTCCTGGGAGACATTGCAACGCGGCTGGAACGTCGTCGGTCTCGCGGTCCGGCCGCAGCATTCGATGCGCGGGCACACCGCCTTCCTGATCTTCACCCGGCGCCTCGCGCCCGGCGTGGTCGCGCCCGTGCCGCTGGGCCGTAAGCGCGAAGGTCGCGACGGATAGCTGGTCGCCACCATCGGGCTAGGCGAGGTCCTCGCTGCGCACCAGAGAGCGTCGCACCGACAGCAGCTCGAACTCGGGATGGGCGGCCACCAGCCGCTCGGCGGCGTCCAGGACGTCGACGGCGTGGCCGCGGTCGCCGGACACCGTCGCGACGCCGATGCCCGCTCGCCGATACAGCTCATGCGAACCCGTCTCGGCGGCCGACACGCTGAACTTTCGCTGCAGCTCCGCCACGACGGGACGGATGACCGACCGCTTCTCTTTCAGTGACCGAACGTCGCCGAGTAACACGTCGAACTCGAGCCAGCCGATCCACATGCCGCGGGTCAACCCGGTGGGGTTTGCTCGGGGGCCGGCTCCGGAGCCGGGGCGGCAGGTTCCGGGGCGGGAGGCGGCGGCGGTGCGGGCGGCGGAGCCGCTGGCGGTGGCGGTGGCGCTGCGGGCGGCGCTGCGGGCGCCGGGGCGGGCTCGGGCGGTGGCGGCGCGGGCGGCGGGCCCGGTGCAGGCGGAGGCGGGGCAGCCCCCGAAGTGGGGGCCGTCGGTGACTTCCCCAGCGCCAACAGCATTTCGGCGGTGTGCCGGGACAGCTGCCAACCGCCTTGGAAAGGGGTGAATTCCATCGGGAAGGTGAAGTCGGGGTTGTTCGCCTGGGCGGTGTGCACGGCGATGGTGGCCTGCACGTTCGACGGGTTCTTGTCCGACCACGCGATGTCCCTGGCGTTGAAGGTCATGGGCAGATAGCCGTTGTCGCGCAATGCGTTGGTGAACTTGTCCAGAGTCCCCGCGCTCTCCGGCGTCGCTCCTTCCACCAGGTTCACCTTGCTGGTTCCCGGAACGTTCGGGTCGGCCAGCCTGGTGAGCACATCGGTGAGAGCTTCGGGCGGCGGCAGGGGAGCCGTGACCGGCGCAGCAACCTGGCTCGACGAGGCCGGTGGCAGCGAAGAGGTGGCCGACGAATCACTCTTCGGGTGCGGCGACGAACATGCCGCGAGCCCGGCCGCCACCAGGGCGGTGGCGGCGCCGAGCGCTACGGACAGTGGCCGGTGCATCCAGTCGGTCGGCCGGCTAGGCGGCTCTGGCCACTTCGCGAAGGAAGGGCGTCGCTAAGGTCAGGCCGATGGGTGCAACGGAAGTCACATCGACGGCTGGGGCTGCGACGGCGACGCGGGTCGAGCCCGTGGCAAGGCTTTTTGGGGTCACTCTGCCACCTCCCAAGGCCCTTTCGATCATCACGATTAGTGGCCGAGATTACCAGCGTGACGAAAATCTTAACTTTTCGTGGGTATTTGACTACGCACATCAATCGGCAATCGCCGGTAGCTTTGAAGTATCCGCCGCGCCAATTCGGTGTGGGAAAGGAGCGCAAGATGGGTAGTTCAGAGCGTTCTGAACCTTTCGGAACACCCCGCGAATCAGACATGTCCAGCGGCGACGAGGCCGAGTTGGAGCAACTACGCCGCGAGGCAGCGATGTTGCGCGAGCAGCTCGAGCACGCAGTCGGCCCGCATGGCGGCGCCCGCTCCGCGCGAGATGTGCATCAGTTGGAGGCGCGCATCGACTCCCTCGCGTCGCGGAACTCGAAGTTGATGGAGACCCTCAAAGAGGCCCGCCAGCAACTCCTGGCGTTGCGCGAGGAAGTCGATCGGCTGGGGCAGCCGCCCAGCGGCTACGGCGTCCTGCTGGCCACTCACGAGGACGACACCGTCGACGTGTTCACCTCGGGTCGCAAGATGCGGCTGACCTGCTCGCCCAACATCGACGTCCAGTTGCTGCGCAAAGGTCAGACGGTCCGGCTCAACGAGGCTCTCACCGTCGTCGAAGCCGGCACCTACGAATCGGTGGGTGAGATCTCCACGTTGCGTGAGCTTCTCGCCGACGGGCACCGGGCCCTCGTCGTCGGGCACGCCGACGAGGAACGCATCGTGTGGCTGGCCGAGCCGCTGGTTGCCGAGGACCTGCCGGAGGGGCATCCCGACGCCCTCAACGACGACACCCGGCCCCGGAGGTTGCGACCCGGTGACTCGCTGTTGGTCGACACCAAGGCCGGCTACGCCTTCGAGCGCATTCCCAAGGCCGAGGTCGAGGACCTGGTGCTGGAAGAGGTTCCGGATGTCAGCTATGAGGACATCGGTGGCCTGACTCGCCAGATCGAGCAGATCCGCGACGCCGTGGAGCTGCCGTTCCTGCACAAGGAGCTGTACCGCGAGTACGCGCTGCGCCCGCCCAAAGGTGTGCTGCTCTACGGTCCGCCCGGTTGCGGGAAAACGCTGATCGCCAAGGCCGTGGCCAACTCGTTGGCCAAGAAGATGGCCGAGGTGCGCGGCGATGACGCCCGTGAGGCCAAGTCCTACTTCTTGAACATCAAGGGACCCGAGCTGCTCAACAAGTTCGTCGGTGAGACCGAGCGGCACATCCGGCTGATCTTCCAGCGCGCCCGTGAAAAGGCGTCCGAAGGCACACCGGTGATCGTGTTCTTCGACGAGATGGACTCGATCTTCCGCACCCGCGGCACCGGGGTCTCCTCGGACGTCGAGACGACCGTGGTCCCGCAGCTGCTCAGCGAGATCGACGGCGTCGAGGGTCTGGAGAACGTCATCGTGATCGGTGCCTCCAACCGCGAGGACATGATCGACCCCGCCATCCTGCGGCCCGGACGTCTCGACGTGAAGATCAAGATCGAGCGCCCGGATGCCGAAGCGGCGCAAGACATCTTCTCGAAGTACCTGACCGACACGCTGCCCGTGCACGCCGACGATCTCGCCGAGTTCGGCGGCGACCGCTCGGCCTGCATCAGGGCGATGATCGAGAAGGTCGTCGAGCGGATGTACGCCGAGATCGACGACAACCGGTTCTTGGAGGTCACCTACGCCAACGGTGACAAGGAAGTCATGTACTTCAAGGACTTCAACTCCGGGGCGATGATCCAAAACGTCGTCGACCGCGCGAAGAAGAACGCGATCAAGTCGGTGCTGGAGACCGGTCAGCCCGGTCTGCGCATCCAGCACCTGCTGGACTCGATCGTCGACGAGTTCGCCGAGAACGAGGACCTGCCCAACACCACCAACCCCGACGACTGGGCGCGGATCTCGGGCAAGAAGGGCGAGCGGATCGTCTACATCCGCACCCTGGTCACCGGCAAGAGCTCGAGCGCATCGCGGGCCATCGACACCGAATCCAACCTGGGTCAGTACCTGTAGGGCCCAACAACCCGTTAGCACGACACATAAACCACGCACACGACACGCCGAGGCGCGTGTGCGTGGTTTATGTCTGGGTGCGCCCGGCCGTCAGTCGGTCACCAGCGAATAGCTATTGGTCAGATTGTCCTGCAGCACCTGGGCGGCGCGCTGCGTCGTGTCCACGCGCAATTCCTCGGTGAGCACCCGTGGTTGGTAGGTCCACCCCGCCGGCAGGTCGAGCCGGTCGGCGAGGCCCGGTAGGTCGGCGCGCGACAGGGTGGCGTCGGCGATCTGGCTCCAGGTCTGCATGACCCAATGCCGGTTCTGCGGATCGATGAGTTCGTACACCTCTTCGCCGGCGTCGAAGACGAACACCGTGCGGCGGTTGACCGTGTTGGGGATGTAGGGAGCCGGGTTCATCGACGACAGCAGGACGGTGGCCTGCTGGATCATGTCGATCCCCCCAAAGGATTTGGTGATCTGCGGCCCCCGGGCTTCTTTTTCGATGGCGTTCATCAGCCAATAACGGGGACCGTTGAGCAGGGCTGCGGCCGCCCCGTGTTCGGTGGCGATGGCGTGCGCGTCCAGCGCCGACCACAGCTCTTGGGGACAGTCGTTGAGCGGGAAGCTGTTGTAAACCGTCGCCTGCGGGCCCGCCTCGCCGGGCGTGACGAGGAGGACCTCGCCGTAACGCTTGCCGGACATGTCGAGTGCATGCTTACCGACGGCGCGGCCGGATTCGGGGGCGGGCACACGGTGAAATTAGTCACTGCTGTCCGCGCCGTCAACACGGCGGATACCAGCCGTGGCCTGCACCAGCTGCGAGGCGGGGACAGGCACGGTCCACCGATCGGCGGTCCGGTGTCCCGCTCGGCTGTATTGCGGCTGCGCCGCCGGGAGTCAACCCACCGCGGGCCACTTCGTCGCGCGGCCTACGCTTAGGTCATGCAACGGATTATCGGGACGGAGGTCGAATACGGCATTTCATCGCCATCGGACCCGACAGCCAATCCGATCCTCACCTCGACGCAGGCGGTTTTGGCGTATGCGGCGGCAGCCGGCATTCAGCGCGCCAAGCGCACCCGGTGGGATTACGAGGTGGAATCGCCGCTGCGGGATGCCCGCGGATTCGACCTGAGCCGCTCGGCCGGCCCGCCCCCGGTGGTCGACGCCGATGAGGTTGGCGCGGCCAACATGATCCTGACCAACGGCGCGCGGCTTTACGTCGACCACGCGCACCCCGAATACTCCGCACCCGAGTGCACCGACCCGCTCGACGCGGTGATCTGGGACAAGGCCGGCGAGCGCGTGATGGAGGCCGCCGCACGTCACGTCGCCAGCGTGCCCGGGGCCGCGAAACTGCAGCTCTACAAGAACAACGTCGACGGCAAGGGCGCCTCCTACGGGTCGCATGAGAACTACCTGATGTCCCGGCAGACGCCATTTTCGGCCATCATCGCCGGGCTCACCCCCTTTCTGGTCTCCCGGCAGGTGGTCACCGGCTCCGGCCGGGTCGGCATCGGGCCCTCCGGCGACGAACCGGGCTTTCAGCTGTCCCAGCGCTCGGACTACATCGAGGTCGAGGTCGGCCTCGAGACCACGCTCAAGCGCGGCATCATCAACACCCGCGACGAACCGCACGCCGATGCCGACCGGTATCGGCGGCTGCACGTCATCATCGGCGACGCCAACCTCGCCGAGACGTCGACATATCTGAAACTGGGTACCACGGCGCTGGTGCTGGACCTGATCGAAGAGGGCCCGGCGCACGGGATCGACCTGAGCGATTTGGCGCTGGCGCGGCCCGTGCATGCGGTCCACGCGATCAGCCGCGATCCGTCGCTGCGCACCGCCGTGGCCCTGGCCGACGGCCGCGAGCTGACCGGTCTTGCGCTGCAACGGGTTTACCTCGATCGGGTGGCCAAGCTGGTCGACAGCCGCGACCCCGATCCGCGCGCGTCGGACGTCGTCGAAACCTGGGCACACGTGCTCGATCAACTGGAGCGCGACCCGATGGAGTGCGCCGAACTGCTGGACTGGCCGGCCAAGCTGCGCCTGCTCGAAGGGTTCCGGCAACGCGAAAACCTGAGCTGGTCGGCGCCGCGGCTGCACTTGGTGGACCTGCAATATTCCGACGTCCGACTGGACAAGGGCCTGTACAACCGGCTCGTCGCGCGCGGCTCGATGAAGCGCCTGGTGACCGAGCACCAGGTGCTCGAAGCGGTGGACAAACCACCGACGGACACCCGCGCATACTTCCGCGGTGAATGCCTGCGCAGGTTCGGCGCCGACATCGCCGCGGCGAGCTGGGATTCGGTGATTTTCGATCTGGGTGGTGATTCCCTGGTCCGCATTCCGACGCTGGAGCCGCTGCGCGGCAGCAAGGCGCACGTCGGGGCGCTGCTGGACTCCGTGGACAGCGCCGCCGAACTGGTCGAGCAACTCACCAGCTAGGTGCCGGTTAACCACGGGAACGTCGGGGCCGACCGGTAGGCTAGGAAAGACCAACGGGCAGTGTGGCTTGATCGGTGAATAAGCCATTCAAAGGACCCACACAACGCAGGAGGCGGCGATGGCTCAGGAGCAGACCAAGCGTGGCGGTGGTGGCGACGACGAAGACGACGTCGCCGGCAGCACCGCCGCGGGCCAGGAACGCCGGGAGAAGCTGGCCGAGGACACCGACGACCTGCTGGATGAGATCGACGATGTGCTCGAGGAGAACGCTGAGGACTTCGTTCGCGCGTATGTCCAAAAGGGCGGACAGTGACCTGGCCTTTCTCTGATCGCCTGTCCACCAATTCCGCACTTCCGGGCCACCCACTTTCGGGAAGCCCCGCTATAGACCTCTCGTCGTTTGCTGATCTGTTGCGACGCCAGGCGCCGGATTTGCTGCCGGCGAGCCTGTCCGGCGCGCAATCGGATGCCGCCACGGGGCAGTTGCCGCACGGCACCACGATCGTCGCGCTGAAATACCCCGGCGGCGTCGTGCTGGCCGGTGACCGGCGTGCGACGCAGGGCAATATGATTGCCAGCCGCGACGTCAAGAAGGTGTACATCACCGACGACTACACCGCGACCGGGATCGCCGGCACGGCCGCCATCGCCGTCGAGTTCGCCCGCCTCTATGCGGTCGAACTCGAGCACTACGAAAAGCTCGAAGGCGTGCCACTCACGTTCGCCGGCAAGGTCAACCGGCTGGCCATCATGGTGCGCGGCAACCTCGCTGCCGCCATGCAGGGCCTGATCGCGCTACCGCTGCTGGCGGGCTACGACATCGATGCGCCCGACCCCGAAGGTGCCGGCCGCATCGTGTCTTTCGACGCCGCCGGCGGCTGGAACCTGGAAGAGGAGGGCTACCAGTCGGTGGGGTCGGGCTCGATCTTCGCCAAGTCGTCGATGAAGAAGTTGTACTCCCAGGTCACCGACGCCGATTCCGCGGTGCGGGTGGCGATCGAAGCGCTCTACGACGCGGCCGATGACGATTCCGCCACCGGCGGACCGGATCTGGTGCGCGGAATTTATCCCACCGCAGTCACCATCGGTGCCGAGGGAGCGGTCGAAGTGCCGGAGGCGCGCATTGCCGAACTGGCCCGTGAAGTGATCCAAAGCCGTTCGCGCGCTGACACTTTCGGCCCCGATGGTGGTGAGAAGTGAGCTTCCCGTATTTCATCTCGCCTGAGCAGGCGATGCGCGAGCGCAGCGAGCTCGCGCGTAAGGGCATCGCCCGGGGCAAAAGCGTGGTCGCCCTGGCCTACGCCGGCGGAGTGCTCTTCGTCGCCGAGAACCCGTCACGGTCGCTGCAGAAGATCAGCGAACTCTACGATCGCGTCGGCTTCGCGGCCGCCGGCAAGTTCAATGAATTCGACAACTTGCGCCGCGGCGGAATCCAATTCGCCGACACCCGCGGCTACGCCTACGACCGTCGCGACGTCACGGGCCGCCAGCTGGCCAACGTCTACGCCCAGACGCTGGGCACCATCTTCACCGAGCAGGCCAAGCCCTACGAGGTGGAATTGTGTGTCGCCGAGGTCGCACACTACGGCGAGAGCAAACCGCCCGAGCTGTACCGGATCACCTATGACGGATCGATCGCCGACGAGCCGCATTTCGTGGTGATGGGTGGCACCACCGAACCGATCACCACGGCGCTCAAGGAGTCCTACGCGGAGAACGCCGATCTGCGCGAGGCCACCCGCATCGCCGTGAAGGCGCTGCGGGCCGGTAGCGAGGCCTCGAATGGCGACCAGTCCACCCTTGAGGTGGGCAGCCTGGAAGTCGCCATCCTGGATGTCAACCGGCCGCGGCGGGCGTTCCGGCGGATCAATCGCGCCACCTTGGAAAACTTGCTGCGCGAGCTGGATTCCAACGGCTCGGAAGGCGATGGCGAGCCGTCGGATTCTGACGGCGGATCCTCCGACTAGACGCCACCGGATTCCCGTCGCCGCGGCAGTTCGTCGATGCTGGTGGGCCTGATGGTGTGCAAGGTGCCGGTGAGGTAGCGAGTAAACCGGCGGCGGCACGAGCGCGCGCGTGGTAGGCACGGTCGGCCCAGGGCCGCCACAAAACTTCGTTCGATTGATACGCGCGGCTTGGCCACCGTCCCGGTCGGACAGCAAGTACCCTCGATTACGTGCAGCGACGAATCATGGGGATCGAGACCGAGTTCGGCGTGACGTGCACGTTCCACGGCCACCGCCGGCTCAGCCCGGACGAGGTCGCCCGTTACCTGTTCCGCCGGGTGGTGTCCTGGGGACGCAGCTCCAACGTCTTCCTGCGCAACGGCGCCCGCCTGTATCTCGACGTCGGAAGCCACCCCGAGTACGCCACCGCCGAATGCGACAGCCTGGTGCAGCTGGTCACCCACGACCGCGCCGGGGAATGGGTGCTGGAAGACCTGCTGGTCGACGCCGAGCAGCGACTCGCCGACGAGGGTATCGGCGGCGACATCTACCTGTTCAAGAACAACACGGATTCCGCCGGCAACTCGTACGGGTGCCACGAGAACTACCTGATCGTGCGGGCCGGCGAGTTCTCCCGAATCTCCGACGTGCTGCTGCCATTCCTGGTCACCCGCCAGCTGATCTGCGGCGCGGGCAAGGTGCTGCAGACGCCCAAGGCCGCGACGTTCTGCCTTTCCCAACGCGCCGAGCACATTTGGGAGGGCGTTTCCTCGGCCACCACACGCAGCCGGCCGATCATCAACACCCGCGACGAGCCGCACGCCGACGCCGAGAAGTACCGGCGCCTGCACGTGATCGTCGGCGACTCCAATATGTGCGAGACCACCACCATGCTCAAGGTGGGCACCGCGGCGCTGGTGCTGGAGATGATCGAAGCCGGCGTCCCGTTCCGGGACTTCTCGCTGGACAACCCCATCCGCGCCATCCGCGAGGTCAGCCACGACGTCACGGGTCGCCGCCCGGTGCGGCTGGCGGGCGGGCGGCAGGCCAGCGCGCTGGACATCCAGCGTGAGTACTACAGCCGCGCCGTCGAGCATCTGCAGACCCGCGAACCCAACGCCCAGATCGAGCAGATCGTCGACCTTTGGGGCCGCCAGCTCGACGCCGTCGAGAGCCAGGACTTCGCCAAGGTGGACACCGAGATTGACTGGGTGATCAAGCGCAAGCTCTTCCAGCGCTACCAGGACCGCTACAACATGGAGCTGTCCGACCCGAAGATCGCCCAGCTGGACCTGGCCTACCACGACATCAAGCGCGGTCGCGGCGTCTTCGACCTGCTGCAGCGCAAGGGGCTGGCCGCGCGTGTCACCACCGACGAGGACATCGCCGAGGCGGTCGACAACCCGCCGCAGACGACCCGGGCGCGGTTGCGCGGCGAGTTCATCAGCGCCGCCCAGGCCGCCGGCCGCGACTTCACCGTCGACTGGGTTCACCTCAAGCTCAACGACCAGGCGCAGCGCACCGTGCTGTGCAAGGATCCGTTCCGGGCGGTCGACGAGCGGGTCAAGCGCCTGATCGCGAGCATGTAGCCGCGCTTCGGCTCATCCGCCTATGGCGGCGGAAGCGCCAGACGAGGTCCATCGAATAATCTGGTGCCAATGGCGACGTCAAAAGTCGAGCGGCTGGTAAATCTGGTCATCGCCCTGCTGTCCACCCGTGGCTACATCACCGCGGAGAAGATCAGGTCGAGCGTGGCGGGTTATTCGGATAGCGCCAGCGCCGAGGCGTTCTCGCGCATGTTCGAGCGGGACAAGAACGAGTTGCGCGACCTGGGCATCCCGCTCGAGGTCGGCCGCGCGTCGGCCTGGGATACCACCGAGGGCTACCGGATCAACCGGGACGCCTACTCGCTGGCGCCGGTCGACCTGACGCCCGACGAGGCGGCGGCGGTGGCTGTTGCAACGCAGCTGTGGGAGTCGCCCGAACTCATCACGGCGACCCAGGGCGCGCTGCTCAAACTGCGCGCGGCCGGCGTCGACGTCGATCCTGACGCGCCGGTCGCCATCGCATCGCCGGCCGGCGTGCCGGGCCTGCGTGGGTCGGAAGAAGTACTGGGAATCCTGTTGTCCGCCATCGACTCCCGGCAGGCCGTGCAGTTTCCGCACCGGCCGTCACGAGCCGAGCCGTACGCCACCCGCACTGTCGAGCCCTGGGGTGTGGTCACCGAGAAGGGCCGCTGGTACCTGGTGGGCCACGATCGCGACCGCGACGCCACCCGCACCTTCCGGCTCTCCCGGATCGGCCAGGACGTCACGCCGATCGGGCCGCCGGGCGCCGTCACCGTGCCGAAAGACGTTGACCTGCGCAAGATCGTTGCCCAAACCGTGACCGACGTTTCGGCGACGCCGACCGTCGGGCGGGCCCGGGTATGGGTGGCCGACGGACGGGCCACCGCGCTGCGGCGCGCCGGCAGGCCCGTCGACGCGCGGCAACTCGGCGGTCGCGACGGCGAGGTGATCGAACTCGAGCTCAGGTCCGCCGACCAACTGGCGCGCGACATCGCCGGCTACGGAGCCGACGCCCTGGTGCTCGAACCACAGTCGCTGCGCGACGACGTGCTGGCCCGGCTGCGCGCGCATGCGGGCGCGGATGCCGTCGGCGCGGGGCAGGCGGAGCGGCGCTCATGACGCCCGTGTCCACCCGGCTGGTCCGGCTGCTGAACATGGTGCCGTATTTCCAGGCCAATCCTCGGGTCACCCGGGCGAAGGCCGCCGCCGATCTCGGGGTATCGGCCAAGCAGCTGGAAGAGGACCTCAACCAGCTGTGGATGTGCGGTCTGCCCGGCTATTTCCCGGGCGACCTCATCGATTTCCAGTTCTCCGGGGACACCATCGAGGTCACCTTCTCCGCGGGGATCGACCGTCCGCTCAAGCTCACCTCGCCCGAGGCCACCGGGCTGCTGGTGGCGTTGCGGGCTTTGGCCGACATCCCCGGCGTCGTCGACCCCGAAGCGGCGCGCAGCGCCATCGCCAAGATCGAGCAGGCCGCGGGAGCTCTGGGACACGACGCCGCACCCGCCGCGTCGGCCGTCGAGCCCGCGGTGGTGGAGAACCGGGCGACGGCCGCGGTGCGCGCGGCCGTCCAGTCCCGGCACGCGTTGGCCATCGACTATTACTCCGCGTCCCACGACACCCTGACCAGCCGGGTCGTCGACCCCATCCGGGTGCTGCTGATCGGTGGCCACAGCTACCTGGAGGCCTGGTCACGCGAGGCGGAAGGCGTTCGGTTGTTCCGCTTCGACCGGATCGTGGACGCCAGCGAACTCGACGAGCCGGCCGCGCCACCCGAGCCGGCGCTCCACGCGCCGCCGGACACTTCGCTGTTCGACGGCGACCCGTCGCTGCCGTCGGCCACGCTGCGAGTTGCGCCCGCGGCGTCCTGGATGTTCGAGTACTACCCGATGCGCGACGTGCGGGAATTGCCGGACGGGTCGTGCGAGGCGGTGATGACCTATGCCTCCGAGGACTGGATGACGCGGCTGGTGCTGGGCTTCGGGCCCGACGTGCAGGTGCTGCAGCCCGCGTCCCTGGCGCGGCGGGTGCGGGACGCCGCGGCGGCCGCCGTGGCCTCCTACGATGCGCTGAGCTGACAAAAGGGCCGCCGACATGATCCGTCGCGTCGCGGCGCGGACCCACCGCGACATGGCGCTACTGCGGTAGCATCGGGTGAACGTCTGGAGGTAATCAAAGTGGGCAGTCTTAGTCCGTGGCACTGGGCGATCCTCGCGGTCGTGGTGATCTTGCTGTTCGGTGCCAAAAAGCTCCCCGATGCGGCGCGTTCGTTGGGTAAGTCGATGCGGATCTTCAAGTCGGAGCTCCGCGAAATGCAGACGGAGAACAAAGCGGAAACATCGGCCCTGGGAACCAACACTGGGACCCAAAGCGAGGCCCCCGCGGCGAACCCCACTCCCGTGCAGTCGCAGCGGGTCGACGCGCCGGCGCCCAGCGAGCAGGGGCACAGCCAAGCACGTCCGGCGTAGCCGCCGTCATCGTCGCGCTGCCCGAGCGCCACTGACCGAGCATCGTGAAAGTCTTCAAGGTTTCAGCGCGCACATCCGGCCTGCTCAGGCGCCTCAACCCGCGTAACCGGCGCAGCCGAACGAACCCGGATGCGACGATGTCGCTGGTCGACCATCTGACCGAGCTGCGCACCCGGCTGCTGATCTCCCTGGCCGCCATCCTGCTGACCACGATTTTCGGGTTCGTCTGGTACTCGCATTCGGTCTTCGGGCTGGAAAGCCTCGGCGAATGGTTACGTCATCCCTACTGCTCGCTGCCGCAGTCGGCGCGCGCGGAAATCAGCCCGGGCGGCCAATGCCGGCTGCTGGCCACCGCTCCGTTCGACCAGTTCATGCTGCGGCTGAAGGTCGGGCTGACGGCCGGGGTGGTGCTGGCCTGCCCGGTGTGGTTCTACCAGCTGTGGGCGTTCATCACGCCCGGCCTCTACCAGAAGGAACGCCGCTTCGCGGTCGCGTTCGTGATCCCCGCGGTGGTGCTCTTCGTGGTCGGCGCGGTGCTGGCCTACTTCGTACTGGCCAAGGCGCTGGGCTTCCTGCTGACCGTCGGCAGCGACGTCCAGGTGACCGCGCTGTCCGGCGACCGGTATTTCGGCTTCCTGATCAACCTGCTGGTGGTCTTCGGCGTCAGCTTCGAATTCCCGCTGCTCATCGTCATGCTCAACACCATCGGCGTGCTGCCCTACGACCGGCTCAAGGCGTGGCGGCGCGGCCTGATCTTCGCGATGTTCGCCTTCGCGGCGATCTTCACCCCCGGCTCCGACCCGTTCTCGATGACCGCGCTCGGGTTGGCGCTGTCGATCCTCTTGGAGTTCGCCATCCAGATCTCCCGGCTGCACGACAGACGGAAGGCCAAGCGTGAAGCACAGGCAGCGATTCCCGACGACGAAGCGTCGGTCATAGAGCCGCCCACCGCGATACCGGAGCCGTCGTTCACCGCCGGGCAACACGACGATGTCACCTGACCCGTCGCCGCCTCATGACGTAACGGAGCTCATGGAGCTCACCCGGTTCGCCGCCGAACTGCCCTTCGCGCTCGACGGCTTTCAGCATCGGGCGTGCGCGGCGCTCGAACGAGGCCACGGCGTGCTGGTCTGCGCGCCCACCGGCGCCGGCAAGACGGTGGTCGGAGAATTCGCCGTGCATCTGGCGCTGGCGTCTGGCGGCAAGTGTTTCTACACCACGCCGCTCAAGGCGCTGAGCAACCAGAAGCACACCGACCTCACGGCGCGCTACGGCCGCGACCGTATCGGCCTGCTTACCGGGGACATGTCGGTCAACGCCGATGCGCCCGTCGTAGTCATGACCACCGAAGTGCTGCGCAACATGCTCTACGCGGATTCACCTGCGCTACACGGGCTTTCGTATGTGGTGATGGACGAGGTGCATTTCCTCGCCGACCGGATGCGGGGACCGGTGTGGGAGGAGGTGATCCTGCATCTGCCCGACGAGGTGCGGTTGGTCAGCCTGTCGGCGACAGTGAGCAACGCCGAGGAATTCGGCGGCTGGATCCAGACCGTGCGCGGCGATACGACGGTCGTGGTCGACGAGCACCGGCCGGTGCCGCTCTGGCAACACGTGCTGGTGGGCAAGCGGCTGCTGGATCTGTTCGATTACGAGAACGAGAAACCCGCCGCGGATCGTCAGCCGCGCGTCAATCCCGAACTGCTGCGCCACATTGCGCACCGCCGCGAGGCCGACCGCATGACCGACTGGCAACCGCGCCGCCGCCAGCCGGGAAGGGGAGGTGCGGGACGGCCGTCGCGTCCCCGCTTCTACCGGACACCGGGGCGGCCGGACGTGATCGCCACGCTGGACTCCGAAGGGCTGCTGCCGGCGATCACGTTCGTGTTCTCCCGGGCCGGCTGTGACGCCGCCGTCCAGCAATGCCTGCGCTCGCCCCTGCAACTGACCACCCAGGAGGAGCGCGCGCAGATCGCGGAGGTGATCGACCACCGCTGCGGTGATCTCGCCGACGCCGACCTGTCCGTGCTCGGCTACTACGAGTGGCGCGAGGGGCTGTTGCGAGGCTTGGCGGCCCACCATGCGGGCATGCTGCCCGTCTTCCGGCACACGGTCGAAGAGCTGTTCACCGCCGGCCTGGTCAGGGCCGTGTTCGCCACCGAGACCCTGGCCCTGGGGATCAACATGCCCGCACGCACGGTGGTGCTCGAGCGGCTGGTGAAGTTCAACGGCGAACAGCACGTGGCGCTCACACCGGGGGAGTACACGCAGCTCACCGGCCGCGCCGGGCGGCGCGGCATCGACGTCGAGGGCCACGCGGTGGTGCTGTGGAATCCCACCGAGGAGACCACCGAGCCCGCCGCGGTGGCCGGGCTGGCCTCCACCCGCACCTTTCCGCTGCGCAGCTCGTTCGCCCCGTCCTACAACATGACGATCAACCTGGTTCAGCAGATGGGTCCCGAGCAGGCGCACCGGTTGCTGGAACAATCCTTCGCGCAGTATCAGGCCGACCGCTCGGTCGTCGGGCTGGTCCGCGGCATCGAGCGCGGCACCGCGATGCTCAACGAAATCGCCGCCGAGATGGGCGGACCTGAGGCGCCGATCCTGGAATACGCGCGGATGCGAGCACGCATCAGCGAGATGGAACGCGCGCAGTCCCGCGCGTCCCGGCTGCATCGACGGCAGGCGGCCAGCGACGCGCTGGCCGCACTGCGCCGCGGCGACATCATCAACATCACCCACGGCCGGCGCGGTGGGCTGGCCGTGGTGCTGGAATCCGCTCGCGACAGCTCCGACCCGCGACCGTTGGTGCTTACCGAAAACCGTTGGGCCGGAAGGATTTCTACCGCCGATTACCCGGGTGCGTCCGCACCCGTCGGTTCCATGCCGCTGCCCAAGCGGATCGAACACCGTCAGCCGCGGGTCCGGCGTGATCTGGCGTCGGCGCTGCGCTCGGCGGCCGCCGGGTTGACCATCCCGGCCCGGCACCGCGGCGGACGCGGGGACTCCGACGGCGCCTACGGAGCTTTCCATGATCCGGAGCTGGCGTCGCTGCGCGAACAGTTGCGCCGCCACCCGTCGCACAACACGCCCGGTGTGGAGACTCAGGTCCGGCAGGCCGAGCGCTACCTGCGGATCGAACGCGACAACGCCCAATTGGAGAAAAAGGTTGCGGCGGCCACCAATTCGCTGGCGCGGACCTTCGACCGGATCGTCGGGTTGCTCACCGAGCGCGGCTTCATCGAGGGCCGCGACGGTGATCCTCGCGTCACCGACGACGGCCGGCTGCTGGCACGCATCTACAGCGAAAGTGACCTGCTGGTCGCCGAATGCCTGCGCACCGGCGCGTGGTCGGGATTGCAGCCGGCCGAGCTGGCGGCGGTGGTCTCGTCGGTGCTGTACGAGACCCGCGGCGGTGAGGGGCCGGGGGCGGCCTTTGCCGCCGACGCGCCGACCCAACAGGTGCGGCAGGCACTGCAGCAGACGTCGAGGCTGTCGATGGCGTTGCGCGCCGATGAGCAAACGCACCGAATCGCCCCGAGCCGCGAACCCGATGACGGCTTCGTCAACGTCATCTATCGCTGGGCCAGAACCGGAGATCTGGCCGCGGCACTGGCGGCCGCCGACCCGGCCGGCACCGGATCCCCGCTGCTCGCCGGGGATTTCGTGCGTTGGTGCCGCCAGGCGCTCGACCTGCTGGACCAGGTCCGTACTGCCGCTCCGGACCCCGAGTTACGGGCCACCGCCAAGCGGGCTATCAATGACATTCGGCGCGGCGTCGTCGCAGTTGACGCCGGGTAGGCTGGGCCGGAGCTACCGTTAAGCGCCGATAGTCACGCCAAAACACCAGGGCTGAGGAGAAAGATGAGCGGACCGCAGGGATCGGACCAGCAGTGGCAACCGCCTGGTCAGGGTCAAGGTAGCGATCACTCGTCGGAGCCGACTCACGTGGCACCAAGCTGGAACGAGCAGTCGAACCAGGAGACGTCGTGGCAGGCTCCGGCCTACCCGCCGCCCGCCGACTACCCGCAATACCAGCAGCCGGCCGAACAGGCGTACCCGCAGCACTACCCCCAGCAGCAGCCGGGTTACGCGCAACCCGGACAGTACGGTCAGTACGCCCAGCCCGGGCAGTACGCCCAACCGGCGCAGTACGGTCAGTATCCGCAGCCGGGGCAGTATGGCCAGCCGGGCCAGTACCCGCCGCCCGGCCAGTACGGCCCGCCGGGTCAGTACCCGCAGCAGTACCCCGGCTATGAGCAACCCGCCAAAAAGCGGCCGGTCGGACTCATCGCCGGTGTGGGCGGTGCGATCGCGTTACTGCTCATCGCGGTGGTGCTGGTGCTCGGCTTCTGGCAGCCCGGGTTCTTCGTCACCACCAAGTTGGACGTCAACAAGGCACAGGCCGGGGTCCAGCAGGTCCTCAGCGACGAAACCAACGGCTACGGCGCGAAGAACGTGCAAAACGTCAAGTGCAACCACGGCCAGAACCCCACCGTTAAGAAGGGCGCCACCTTCGACTGCGACGTCAGCATCGACGGCGCGCCCAAGCACGTGACGGTGACGTTCCAGGACAACAAGGGCACCTACGAGGTCGGCCGGCCCCAGTAGTCAGTTCGGCAGCCCGTCGAGTGCCTTCTGCAGCCGGGCGATCGACGAGCCGACACCCAGCTCGGTCGCCAGTTTGGCGGTGCGTTGCGGATCGGCGGCGACCAGCGGTAGCTCGTCGTCGGCTGTGGAGAATGTGACCGGCGCGTCGGTGGCCACCCGCACCACCTGACCCGCCGCCTCGAGGTAATCAAGTGCCGCCAGCAGTTTCGTGCGCACGCCCTTGGCCATCTTCGACTTCGGGTCGTGGGCGGCGGCCAGGATTCGCTCCAGCGAGCCGTGTTGGGCCAGCAGCGTCGCGGCGGTCTTCTCGCCGACTCCCGGAACCCCGGGCAGGCCGTCGGACGGATCGCCGCGCAGCAGCGCCAGCTCGGCGTAGGCGGGGCCGGCCCTGTCCACCGGTACGCCATAGTGTTCGGCTACCTCGTCGGGCCCGAACAAGGTGGCCTTGCTCAGCCCGCGGCCGAGGTAGAGCACCCGAACCGGGACGGGATCGTCCGACACCACCTGCAGCAGGTCGCGGTCCCCGCTGACCACCACCACCGGATCCTTGCGTTCCCGGGCCGCCAGGGTGCCCAGCACATCGTCGGCCTCGAAACCTTCCGCCCCGGCGGTCGGAATGCCGAACGCGTCCAGAAGTTCGGCGATCATGTCGATCTGAGGCGTCAGGTCGTCCGGGACTGCCTCGATATCCGGTTCGTTCTGCGGCTCGCCCTCGCAAGCGGGAGGTGCCCCCGCCTCAGCCACCCGGTGGGCCTTGTAGGACGGGACGAGGTCCACCCGGAACTGCGGCCGCCAATCCAGGTCCAAGCAGACGGCCAGCCGGCGGGGCCGCTGCTGGGTGATCACCACAGCGACGGAGTCGATGAAACCGCGAACGGCGTTGACCGGACGGCCATCGGGCGCGGTGATCGAGGACGGCACCCCGTAATACGAGCGAAACCACATGCTGGCGCCGTCGAGCAATACCAGTGGCGATCGCAAGCGCGGCGGCGCCGCGCGCGGCGGGTCGCCACCAGTCGAGTCGCGTGGCGATCGCAAGCGCGGCGGCGCCGCGCGCGGCGGGTCGCCACCAGTCGAGTCCAGTGGCGAGCGCAAGCGCGGCATGCCGGTTATGGTCTCACGCCGCCGCGAGGCGACACGCAGCCGAGCATTAGCCTGGCTGCCATGCAGTCCCACCGCTTCGACGCAACAGTGTATGAACGCCGGCTGGCCGGGGCCGCCGGTGCGGCAGCCGACGCAGGCCTGGCTGGGCTGGTGATCACGCCGGGGTATGACCTGCGCTACCTCACCGGCTCGCGCGCGCAGACGTTGGAGCGCTTCACCGCGCTGGTCTTGCCCGCCTCGGGTGATCCGACGGTTGTGGTGCCGCGACTGGAGCTGGCCTCGCTCAAGGGGTCTGCCATCGCCGAATTGGGCCTGGCGGTGCGGGATTGGGTTGACGGTGACAATCCCTACGATCTGGTCGGCGCCGCGTTGGGCGGTGCCCCCGCCGCGACCGCCGTCACCGATGCCATGCCGGCGTTGCACCTGCTGCCCTTGGCCGGTGTGCTCGGCGTGCTGCCGGTCCTGGCCACCGACGTGTTGCGCACGCTGCGGATGGTCAAGGAGGAATGTGAAGTCGACGCGCTACGCAAAGCCGGTGCGGCTATCGACCGGGTGCACGCCCGGGTGCCGGAATTTTTGGTGCCGGGCCGCACCGAAGCCGACGTTGCCGCCGATATCGCGGATGCCATTGTGGCCGAAGGGCATTCGGAGGTGGCATTCATCATCGTCGGATCCGGGCCGCACGGCGCCGACCCGCACCACGGATATTCCGACCGCGAACTGCAGGCCGGCGACATCGTCGTCGTCGACATCGGCGGCTCCTATGAACCCGGCTACAACTCCGACTCCACCCGCACCTACAGCATCGGTGAACCGAATCCTGAAGTTGCTCAACAGTATTCTGTGTTGCAGCGCGCCCAGCGCGCGGCTTATGACGCGGTGCGTCCGGGGGTGACGGCCGAGCAGGTCGACGCCGCCGCCCGTGATGTGCTGGCCGCCGAAGGGCTCGCCGAATATTTCGTGCACCGGACCGGGCACGGCATCGGCTTGTCGGTGCACGAAGAGCCCTACATCGTCGCCGGAAACGACTTGCCGCTGGCCGAGGGCATGGCCTTTTCGATCGAGCCGGGCATCTATTTTCCGGGCCGGTGGGGAGCCCGCATCGAAGACATCGTCGTCGTGACCTCCGATGGGGCCCTGGCCGTCAACAACCGGCCGCACGAACTGATCGTGGTTCCGGTGGGCTGACCGAAGCGACGCCGGTCCGCGTAGGTTGGGCGTGATGTCAATTCTGGGTCTCTCGCTGCTTCCGCTTCGCATCGCACGTCACGTCGCCAACGCGGTTCTGCACTCCACCGCACCGGCACCGGCACCGGCACCCGCACCGCCCGCTGAGCTCGTCGTGGTCGACGGGATGCCGGAGGGCGTCCCGCCGGCCGCGCGGCGCCCCGAGCCCCGGCTTCCGGTGCCTGTGGGCTGGCCGTTCGGCGAGGAGTTCCCGCGGACGTGCGGCGCCGGACGAGTGGCCGGCGGTGCCCTGTTTTGGACCGACTTCCTCTACGACGACCATGGCGCCACAGGCATCCCGATCGGCGATCTGAAGATTCAGGCGCCGCCGCGCGGAACCTACGTCTATCCCGACGGGGCGGCGGCCGGCAACGGCGCCGACATCTTCCGCGTCGCCATCGGGCTCACCGAGACCCACACGTGGTGGCGGATCGACTGGAACACCCTGATGGACGCGTCGGTGCCCATCGCGCTGTTCACCTTTGACACCGATCCGGCGAGAACTGCGGCCGAGGAATGGCCTGCCGGAGCCGGCGTGCGCTCGAAGGGCATCGACACGGCGTTGCTGGTGTCCGGGCGCGGCGCCGCGCTGATCGACCTGACCACCCAGGCCAGAACTCCGGTCGAGCACAGCGTCGACACGCAGTCGCGGTCGTTCGTGGCGCAGGTCCCGCGGTCGCTGGCAGACCCCACGGGGAACTGGACGGTCCGCCTGGCCTCGGGGTTGGCCAACGCGGCGGGCGATGGGTTCGCCGACGTGTCTGCCCTGCACGGTGCGCTACCGGGGCAGGCCAACGTCTACAACGTGGCATTCCGCACCAACGAGCAGGAGCCGCCGCACCTCAACTTCTGGTCGGATGCCGCCCAGGCCGACGCCCTGACACATGGCGATGTCTCCGAGTTCGCCGTGACGGTGCCGTGGGCTCAGCTGGCGGCCCGCGAAACAGCGCCCGAGCCGGTGATCACCGGCCCGTCCACCCGCTGGTACGTGTCGTCGGTCGAACTCGGCCAGGGCCTGGAACAAGGTTGGGCCGCCAATGACATCTTGAGCACCAAGCCGCAATTCCTCGGTCGGGTGCAGCCGTATTCGATCTGCCTGCCGACGAGTTACGCGCCCGGTCGTGCGCTGCCGCTGACGTTGCTGCTGCACTCGCTGTCACTCGGGCAGAGCCAGTTCGCCGCGATCGACCCGCGCCTGTTGCACGAGGTATGCGAGGGCCGCGACTCGGTGGTGGTTACGCCGTTGGCCCGGGGACCGTCCACCTGGTACTTCGACACCGGCGAACTCGACGTCTGGGAAGTGTGGGCGCGAGTGGCCGAACAACTGGGCACCGACCCGAATCGCACCGTGATTGCCGGCTATTCGATGGGTGGCTATGCGACGTACAAGCTGGGGTTGAGCTACCCGCAGGTGTTCTCCCAAGCGGTGGTGCTGGCGGGCCCGCCGACGTGCGGTGTGCGGCTGCTGCCCCGCGTCGATATTCCGGCCGACCTTGACCTGGATTCGCCGTGTGCCCGGGAGGGTGACACCTGGAAGCTGCTGGTGAACGCCCGATGGCTGCCGTACGTCATCGCCCATGGGCTGCTTGATGAACTGGTGCCGTTCGCCTCGGCTGCCGAGCAGGTGCTGGAGCTGGACCGGCTGGGTTACCGGCACCGGTTCAGTGTCTACCCGCTCGAGGATCACATCGCCTGGGTGTTTCAGGACCAGTTCGAGGATCCGATCTCCCACATGGGAACCGCTCTGCGCCAAGCGGATCCGGGACACATCACGTTCGCCTGGTATCCGCAACTCGTGCGCGCCGACCTGGGTATCGGGCCGCACCAGGTGTGGTGGCTGTCGGAGCTGACCGCCGATCCAGAGGTGACCGCGCGGCGCGGGGCCGTCGCGGAAGTCGACGCGCGCTCGTACGCGCGGCCGGATCCCACGCACACCATTCGGCACCACCGCGGCGTCATTTCAACCTTCGAACCGACGCCCGGGCTTTACAGCGAGCTGGACTGGCAGGTGGGCGGCCCCGTCGCCCCGATGCCGTACCTGACGTTGCGTCTCACCGGGGTCGCCGGTCTGCGGGTCGATATCGCGCGTGCCGGGCTGGCCACGTTGCCGACGTCGACCATCACGGTGGCCACCGATGTCGCCGCCAAGATCACCCTCGGTGGCCTGCCCGCCAAGGTTGAGGTGCAGCTCGACGGGGAACCGGCCGGGCCGACCGTCGCGGTGTCGCCTGGGCGGCACCGCATCACGCTGTCGGCGACGTTGACGAATGAGTTGTCCTGCCAGGCGATCGCCGCTAGCTTGGCGAAGCGATCATTGGGTGAATAGCGGCGACGGGCGGACCTGAGCGAAAATTCCGCGCGTGGCTCCCTTGGTTGTCGATCCGGAGGCGATGTACGCCGCGGGCAGCGCCGTCGGAGCCGCCGGCGAAGGTCTAGCGGCGAGCCTGACAGTCTTGGCCGCTGGTTTCTCGGCGCACACCGGCCTGGATGCCGCCGGCGCCGTGTTTGGCTTGGCATATCAGGACGCGGCCGAGCAGCTCTTGAAGGCCGTGGCCGCGGGTATCAACGCGTGTCGGCAATGCGGGGCCATCATCCAGCAAGGCGCCGCGAACTACTCGAAGGCCGAGGCGGCCTCGACGCTGGGTGGTGGCGGCGGCGTCCTGCAGGCGCCACCCGAGCCGCACAAGACCAACCCTCCCGGGCCGCCTGGCACGTGGGGTAAAGGAGAACCACCGCCCTTGCTCTGGGCGGTAGTCGAGTCCTTCGTCGAAGATGTGTGGCCGGACGGCGACGTCGACGGATTGCATGCAGCCGCTCGGCGTTGGCGCGATTTCGGTGCGACGGCGAGCGGAATGAAAGGCGCGCTGAACGCCTCCAAGTCGCTGCTTGATGGGCAACATCTGCCCGAAGGCGACAAGATTGATGACGCTTTGTCGAAGATAGGCGATTGCCTAGCGCAGGTCGGCGATCTGTCCGGCAAGTTGGCGACGAACCTCGACGATTTCGCCAATCAGGTCAATCAAGCTCATAGCCATATTCGGGATCTGTTGAACCGGCTGGGGTCGCTGACAGATCTGGGCCATGACCTGATGCTGATCGTCAAGGGTGACGCGCTCGACGAGATCAAGAAGATTGCCGATGACATCAACGGCGTACTGCACGACTTGGGACGCGAAGCCCGTGCCGCTGAGCAGGGAATGAAAATCGGAATGCAGGTCATTGATGGCCTGGTCGTCAAATTCGAAAAGTACACGCGAAGTCAGCTCAAGGATTTCCTGGGGTACGCGGTAGGGAACCAGGTGGCTACCGTGTTCGACACGTGGCTCAACGCTAACGAAGGTGTCCTCAAAGGCGCTGTCGGCATGGCGACCAGCATGGGTGACCTTCTCCCAGTGTGGAGTGCGGTCGATCCCGAGGGTTATGCCGCGACCTGGACCGGGTTGGCCAAAAACGTTTGGAAAGGCAGCGTTTTCAACGCCCTGTTCAACCCCAAGGAGGCGGGGGAAACACAACTGCAGCAAATCAAATCCCTGTTGCACGTTGAAGATTGGAGGCACGATCGGCCGGGATTGGGATTTGGTGAAAACCTGTTCGACGTCAGCACCCTGTTTATACCGGGAGCCGGGGAGGCGGGCGCGGCGGCCGACGGTGTCGGGGCGGCCGCACGCGGCGCCGAGGCCGCCGGCGCGGCAGGACGTGCCGGACAGAGAGCGGCTGAAGGAATTGGCGAAATCGCCGGTGCTCGCGGCGCCTTGGCTGGGGTGTCCAAGACAGGCGCCGACCTGACCAAAAACCTTGAGGGAGTCACCAAGGACCTGCCGAAGATCGATGCGCCCGCCGGTGGCAGCCCGGTGGCGATGCCACCCGGCAAACCTATTGCGCCGCCGGTCGAATCGGCGCCGCGCTCGGCCGATAGCGCTCCGGGCGCACCAAACGGGTCGTCGCCTACGGCAACATCGCCGGGTTCGGCGGCCCCGGCCGATGATTCGCTGCCACCGGCCGACCGCCCGATTGGTGGTCCGCACGACCCTGGGCCCGTTCCAGCTGCGACGCCAGGTGGTTCTGGTGGTCTGCATGATCCGGCGCCTGCGCCGGCTGCTGGACCCGCGGGTCCGCCGGGCGACCCGGGCGGCTTCCATGACTCGGCCGCTGAACCCGCGCCTGCGACGGCACCGGTCGCGCCGGGCGCTCCTGCGGGCCCGCACGATCCGGTGTCCGTGCCGGCCGGTGGCCCGCACGAACCGACTGGGGTGCCCGCGGAGGCGCCGCATGAGCCGGTGTCCGTGCCGGCCGGTGGCGCCCGCGACCCAGTCGCCGAGCCGTCGGGTGGCCCGCACGCGCCGGCGTCGGCGCCGACCGCCGGATCGCGCCTTGCGTCTGTGCAGGCGAGCGACGGGTTGCCGTCGGCAACTCCGCATCTGATCGACCATTCGTCGGTGCCCGTGCCGCCAAGCGGACCTTCCGGTGAGGCGGCGGCTGTCGACGCTCGCCCACCGACGCCGTCTCCTTCAACTGCCGCGCCCCGTTTCGAGGTTCCAGGCGGGCGCCCGGCGGAATTGCCAACGCCGGGTGGCGGCGCACATGGTCTCGGCGACGGCGGTCCGCCGGGAGGGCACACGCCTGAAGCGCCACACGGCGGCGATCCCAACGGGCATGGCGATCGCGATGGGGAACCGCCGGAAGATCGGACAGACGGAAAAGATCCGGACGGGCACGACCCGTCGGGGGCTGGTCATGGCAGCTCGCCCGGCGGAGAGCGTCAGGATCCCGTCCATTCGCACGAGTCGTCCGGCGACGGATGGCATCGGTTGCCGGACGAGGAGCTCGACCCGCATTACGGCGAACCGCTTTCCGACCACTGGGATTTCACCGACAATCCGGTTGATCCTACGAAGCTCGACGGGGACGTTGCCAAGCTGATTCGTGATCCCGAAGCGCCATTCGGCCGTGATCCCGGAGGGCATCCCTACACCGCCGAGCAATACGCAGAACGTTTCAACAAGGTCGGGCCTGAAGGCGAATCTTGGTTCAACTTTCCGCTTAACGACGGTGCTGTACCGCGGACGAGAGTCGCCTACGCAGATTCTGCGTCATACCTGCGGGACTACGGGCCTCTGCTCGATCGGGTCGGCAAAACGAACGGGCAGTATTTAGCCGTTATGGAAGGGGGCCAACCCGCTTGGTGGGAGGAGCGTGCCCTCCACGTCAGTTCCCTTCGGGATCCGTATAACGCGTACAGCTTAGGGCAGCTGCCAGAGGATTGGAGTATTGAGGTGTCTCAAGTAGCGCCCGGAATGGGTCAGCCCGGCGGATCAATTCAAGTTCGCATACTCGACGATGCGGGCAATGCACGATCTGTCGACGACTTAACTAGGATAGGAGTACTGCGAAAGTGACGAGCGATGTAGACCTCAGCTCAGGGCTGCAAGCCTGGATCCGCCGGGCTGACTTGGACATGATTCAAGGCTCGCAGACGGACGACGGACGCACGATCATCTGGAATAAAGGTGGAGAGGTCCGTTACTTTATCAATTTGGTTGATGGTTGGTGCCTTGTGACATCTTCAGACCGTATGGGGCCCGAAAACTTCAACTTTGCCGGGGCGTCGATGCCCGTAACGGAGAAGTATCTTTATCAAGCTATCGGCGGTTCGGTCCGGCGCGATGATTTGCCGTCGATCAGAGTTCCTTTTGAACGTCACGAGCTACGCGCCGGATATACGATCGGCAAGCAACTTTTTGCAGGTCGCGAACGAAAAACCCTTATAAACGGGGCTGGGGATATATTAGCGATAGCGGCGATTGACCAGTTAATTACATTGTCGCATTGCTTGGATGCCCCTGTCGAAGCGATCAAATCTTCATTCGAAGCCGCGGATGGCAAACCTCTCTTTTCCGCTTGGAAAGACCTTGACGCTTGACTGCGCTAATGTTGTACCTCGAACCGGCTGAGGCCGTTGCGATCTTTTATATCACTTCTTTCGGTCGTGGCAGTGACAAGCGACGGGTTTATGGTGGCTAGAAAGATTGCGGGCAAGGTCTTTATGACAGCTGAAGAAGCAGGCGTTATTCAGCCGACGCAAGAGGAGTTGGCCCGCGCACGCGAGCTATTTGATGGCTTCCAGGAAAAGTAGATGCGGTCGCCGATGCCGATCGGCCCACGGAAGTATCGCCGAAATTTTGAGACGACATCTCGGGTACCGCGTATGACGCTCGAAGGAAAAGGACTGCGGCCCACTGACGACGGGCAGGCAGATGCTGTTTTCCGACCTATGTGAAGGAGCGGTGGATGGATTCTGCGACCATCAATGCCGCGATCGTCATAGCGCTAGGTGGTACCGCTATCCCTCACGTCGACATGCAGAAGATGCGAGAGGTATACGGGCCAACGCAAGCCGACTCGCTCGTACTGCGCGTTTTGGAACTGGTGGACGAGGCGGCGAGTATGCCAATCGAATGGGGCGACATGACGCTAGCCGAGGGCGTTAATGACATCCTGCAGCGCCTCCATGAGAAGCATCGTGACTTGTGCGAAGAAGCATTGCGCGAGATCGGCCGATGCGTCGGCTGGAACCTGCGTTAGCCGTCGAGCATTAGCGGTGAGCAGGCGCACCGAAACCGAACGGAGATCAGATCCGCGGGGAGAACTACTCGCCGCGGTCCAAAAGATCCGATGACCCGAGCACTCGCTCGATCTGAACCTCGATGACCACGCGCCGCGGGTTGGGTCGCGGCGTGCGATAGCGCTGCGCATACCGCAGCTCGGCGTCGCGCACCGCGTCGGCGTCGTTGTTGACCTTGGACCGCCCTTCCAGCGACAGCCACCGCGCGCCGTCGACCTGGCTGAGCACGGCCACCCCGCCACGGTCGGCGTTGACCGCCTTCTGCGAACCCCCGGTGGTGATCACCCGCGCGATATGCGTCTTGGGGTCGAAGGTGAAACCGACCGCCACTACGTGCGGTGAATTGTCGGCTCGCAGCGTGGTCAGCATGGCCAGATGCCGCTCCGACAGAAACGCCAGTGCGTCGTCGGTGAGCCGGGTAGTGGTATTCGCCATCACCGCCCACGCTAGCGCAGGTGATAATCGCAGCCGTGGACGACACGGGCGCAGGTCCAGTACTGATCCTGGGTGGCCGCAGCGAGATCGGGATCGAGCTGGCACGACTCCTCGCGCCGGGCGCGACGGTGGTGCTGGCCGCCCGCAATGCCGATCGGCTCGCTGACCAGGTCAACGCGCTCAAAGCCGCGGGCGCCACGGCGGTCGACACCAGGGAGTTCGACGCCGACGACCTGGCCTCGCACGGGCCGCTGGTCGCCTCGGTCATCGCCGATCACGGGCCGGTCGGCACCGCGGTGCTGGCGTTCGGAATCCTGGGCGATCAGGCCCGCGCTGAAACCGACGCCGCCCACGCGGTCACCGTCGTGCACACCGACTATCTCGCCCAGGTCAGCCTGCTCACGCACCTGGCCACCGCCATGCGCAAAGCCGGCAAAGGCCGACTGGTGGTGTTCTCCTCGATCGCGGGCGCCCGCGTGCGCCGCGCCAACTACGTCTACGGCTCCGCCAAGGCCGGCCTGGACGGCTTTGCCAGCGGCCTGGCCGACGCGCTGCACGGTACCGGGGTTCGGCTGCTGATCGCCCGGCCGGGATTCGTCATCGGGCGCATGACGGAAGGCATGACGCCCGCACCGCTGCCGAGCACCCCGGCGCAGGTGGCCGCCGCGACCGCGCGTGCGCTCGTAAAGGGCCGACGCACCGTGTGGATTCCGCGGGCGCTCGGGCCCGCAGCATTCGTCATGCGGATGCTGCCACAATTCGTCTGGCGCAGGATGCCGCGATGATCCGCGCTGGTGACGATGCAGAGCGAAGCGATGAGGAGGAGCGGCGCTCATGATCATCGTGGTCGGAATCGGCGCCGACGGCATGGCTGGGCTCAGTGCGGAGTCGCGAGCTGAACTCCGAAGGGCCGCAGCCATTTACGGGTCCAAACGACAACTCGACCTGCTCGACGACACGGTGCCCGCGCCCCGGCGGCAGTGGCCGTCGCCGATGATGCCCGCGCTGCAAACATTGCTGGACGGGCGCACCGGTGACGTGCATGTGGTGGCCAGCGGCGATCCGCTGCTGCACGGCATCGGGGGCACCCTGATCCGCCTGCACGGCCGCGACAACGTCAAGGTGCTGCCACATGTGTCGTCGGTGACGCTGGCGTGCGCGCGGATGGGCTGGACCGTCCACGACACGGAGGTGATCAGTCTGGTCACCGCGCAGCCACATACCGCGGTTCGCCGCGGGGGCCAGGCGATCGTGCTGTCGCAAAGCAAGTCCACGCCAGCCCAGCTCGCAGCACTGCTCACCGCGCATGGCCGCGGCGAGTCCGAGTTCACCGTTCTCGAACGACTCGGCGCCCCGGACGAACAGCGCCGCGACGGCACCGCCCGCGGCTGGGCGGAAACCCGAGACATCGACGATCTCAACGTGGTCGCCGTGCGCTACCTGCCCGACGAACGCGTCTCGCCCCTGCCCGACGACGCCTTCACCCACGATGGGCAGATCACCAAACAGGGGATCCGCGCGGTGACACTGGCGGCCCTGGCGCCGCGCCCGGGTGAGCGGTTATGGGACGTCGGGGCCGGCTCGGGCAGCATCAGTGTCGAGTGGTGTCTGAGCGGACAAGGTTGCAGCGCAGTGGCATTCGAAAGCAACGAAGGGCGCCGGCGCAACGTGGAACTCAATGCGGCGGCCTTCGGGGTCAGCATCGACGTGCGCGGCGAGGCCCCCGGCGCGTTCGAGGGTGCCGAGCCGCCGTCGGCGATCTTCATCGGCGGCGGCCTGACCCACCCCGGCTTGCTCGACGCCTGCTGGTGCAGGCTGCCCTCGGGCGGGCGGCTCGTCGTCAACGCGGTCACCACCGAATCGGAAGCCGTTGTGACGCAGCAACATCAACGCTTGGGCGGCCAGTTGCGACGCTTCCAGCATTATCACGGCGAGCCGCTGGGCGCCTTCACCGGCTGGCGCGCGCAGTATCCCGTCACCCAGTGGGCGGTGACCAAATGACGGTCTATTTCATTGGGGCGGGGCCGGGCGCGGTCGACCTGATTACCGTGCGTGGCCAGCGGCTACTGCAATCCTGCCGGGTCTGCCTGTACGCCGGATCGATCATGCCCGACGACCTGCTTGCGCTGTGTCCTCCGGACGCGAAAATCGTTGACACCGGCCCGCTCACGTTGGAACAGATCGTCGCCGAGCTCGCCACCGCGCACGCCGCCGGCCTGGACGTGGCGCGGCTGCATTCCGGTGATCCGTCGTTGTATAGCGCGCTGGCCGAGCAATGCCGGCAGCTCGACAGTCTGGGCATTGACTACGAAATCGTGCCCGGGGTACCGGCTTTCGCCGCTGCGGCGGCCGCGCTGAAGCGTGAGCTCACCGTTCCCGGCGTGGCGCAGACGGTGACGTTGACCCGGGTGGCAACCCTGTCGACGGCCATGCCGCCCGGTGAAGACCTGAACACCCTGGCCCAATCCGGCGGCACCCTCGTCCTGCACCTGGCCGCCGCCCAGATCGACGCCATCGTCTCACAACTTCTCGAAGGCGGCTACCGGCCCGAAACACCGGTGGCCGTCGTGGCTTTCGTGAGTTGGCCGCAAGAGACGGTGCTGCGCGGCACCCTCGCGGACATCGCCGGTCAGATGCACCAGGCCCACGTCACCAAGACCGCCGTCATCGTCGTCGGTGACGCGCTGACCGCCGGGGGATTCACCGACAGTTACCTCTATTCGACCGGGCGGGCCCGGGGGAGCAGGCATTGATGCGCGTGCTGCTGCTCGGCGGCACCGGGGAGGCGCGCGCCCTGGCGAAGGCCCTGCACCCGCGCGTCGACATCATCAGTTCCCTGGCCGGCCGGGTGCCGGATCCGGCCTTACCGGTTGGCCCCGTGCGCATCGGCGGCTTCGGCGGCGTCGACGGGTTGCGACGCTGGCTGCACGACGAACGCATCGATGCCGTCGTCGACGCCACCCACCCCTTCGCAACGACCATGACGGCGCACGCCGTCGCCGCGTGCGCCGACTTGCGGATACCTCATCTGATCCTGGCCCGCCCGGCCTGGGATGCGGGCGCGGCCACTGTCGTCGAGTCGGACATCGCGGCCGCCGAAACCATTGCACGGCAAAGGTATTCGCGAGTGTTTCTGACCACCGGGCGCTCGGGCGTACGGGCCTTCGCCGACAGCCACGCGTGGTTTTTGATCCGGGCGGTGACCGACCCGGACGCGTCCGCGCTGCCACGTCACCATCGCGTGCTGCTCTCCCGCGGGCCGTACGGCTATGAAGACGAGATCGCGCTGTTGCGCGAGCATCGCATCGACGCACTGGTCACCAAGAACAGCGGCGGAGACATGACCCGCGCGAAGCTGGATGCCGCCGCGGCACTGAACGTTCCGGTAGTGATGGTGGCGCGGCCGCCGCTACCCGCCGGGGCGTTGACCGTCGGCACCGTGGCACAGGCGGCCGAATGGGTCGGTGCGCTAACCGGTTAGCGCTAACCGGTTAGGTGGCCGCGGTCGCTATCGGCCAACAGCGCATCGCGGGCGCGGGCAACGCGGGAGCGGATGGTGCCCACCGGGCAGCCGCACACCTCGGCGGCGTCCGCATATGGCAGGCCGAGCAGCTGGGTGAGCAAAAGTGCTTCTCGCTGTTCGGCATTGAGGTTGGCGATCATCGTCGTCACCTCGACCAGGTCCTCGAATCCGCGGGCGTGACCGTCGGCGCGTACCACGTGCTCGGGATCGGCGCCGACGGCGGCGCGGGGCCGCGATTGCAGGTGGCGGATGTGGTCGGCAACGACGCGGCGTGCGATGGAGAGCAGCCAGGTGCGCGCGCTCGAGCGCCCGGAGAATCGCTCGATGGCGCCGATGGCGCGCAGGAAGGTCTCTTGGGTGAGATCGTCGGCGTTGCCCGTATCCGACAGATAGGCGACAAACCGCCACACGTCTTGCTGGGTGGCTTTGATGAACGACTCGAGCGCTCGCGCGTTTCCGCGTGCGGCTGACAACGCGAGCTCGGTTACGGCCTCGTCGTCGCTCGGCGCGGTCATGCCCACCCACCTTTGTTGTGCGAGTTGTCCGATTCTACGACGGCTCGTCGTAGAAGATGCGACGGGGTCGACGGGCGCATGGTTGATGGGTCGCAAGTGCCCGCGCCGCCGACCACTGTGCGAGTCCGCCGCCCAGCCGGGGAAGTCGACGTCGCCGGAGGCGTCGGAGCCGCGCCGCCGGTGCGAGCCCACCCGTTCCCGCGCGACGAGCAACGCGAACGCCAGGCCCAACAACAGGGGCATGTGGCTGGCGATGCGGGTGGCGGTGACTTCGCCGGCGAAGGCGTCGACGATCACGTAACCCAGCAGCGCAACGGAATAGACACCGGTGATCGCCGCCACTCCAAACGCGGAAGCGGGCCAGACGCCGGCGGCGATCATCGCCAGACCCAGCGCCAGCAACCACGCCGTGGACTCGTGCATCAGGTGTTCGCCGGACATGGCGCCGTGCATGTGTGCCGACACCATGCCGAAATCGATGCCACTGATTTGGGCGGCCGCGATCGCCACCTGGAACAGGCCGACAGCGATCAGGCCCCACCGCCGGTAATGCGACCGCAACCAGCGCATCCAGGCCCGGTGTCCGGTGGGCTGCTCGCCGATGCTGGCCATGATTTTTTCGACCAGGTCCGGTCCCTCGCCGGGGTTCACGGAGGCAAGCCGTCGCGTCTGCACGGCCGCACCGATCAGCCAAGAGCGGCAGCTTCGACAGGATTCGAGATGCGCATCGACCTGCCGTGCGAGGACCTGGGGACGCTCGCCGTCCAATCGAGCCGACAGCGCTTCGCGCGCAATCTCACACCGCATCCCTGCATCGTTGCGCATGGCCCGGCCGCGCGCAAAGACTCGCGAGATTTATCGCCAGAACGAAATTGCGGGGAACTAAACGGGATCGGCAACCGACCTCTGTCGGTAAGCATCGCCAGCCCATCCACGAGATGCACCGAAGAGGTATGCGTGTTCTTGCTTGAAGGCCCCCGACGATGACCGCCCCGATCTGGATCGCTTTTCCGCCCGAAGTGCACTCGACGATGCTCAGCAGCGGCCCCGGCCCCGCGCCGCTGCTCGCCGCCGCCACGGCATGGTCGTCGCTGAGCACCGACTATGCGACCGCGGCGGCCGAGCTCAGCGGACTGATGGGCGCGGTACAGGCAGGGTCCTGGGACGGCCCCAGCGCGGACCAGTACGTGGCCGCTCACGCCCCTTACCAGGCATGGCTGCTGGAGAGCGCGGCCAAGAGCACCGCGGCGGCAAGCCTGCACGAGACCGCGGCCACCGCGTACACCGCGGCACTGGCGGCCATGCCGACGCTGGGCGAGCTCGCCGCGAATCACGCCGTGCACGGCGCGCTGGTCGCCACGAACTTCTTTGGGATCAACACCATTCCCATCGCCGTCAACGAGGCGGATTACGCGCGCATGTGGGTGCAGGCCGCCACGACGATGAGCACCTACCAGGCCGTCAGTGCATCCGCGCTTGCCGCTGTCCCGGCGACCACCCCCGCGCCGACGATCGTCGTGCCGGGTGCGGAGGCAGGCACCGCCAGCGTCGCGGCGGTGCAGGCGGCCACCGTGGCACCGGCCGCGGACTCCGGCTCCAACCTCAACAACGCTGCTACCTCGAGCGCCCAGCAGCAGGCGGCGACGCAGACCTATCCGTCCTGGATGGACCAGCTCACCCAGTGGCTGCAGCAGTACACCCAGAACTTCGCGTGGCCGGTCTCCAAAGATCTCAACCCCGGCGGCTGGCCCTTCCCGCCGGTGCCGTTCGTCAACGGTCTCGCCTCGTTCTTCAGCCAGTTGGGCTTCTCGCCGGCCCTGTCCAGTGCGCTCGGCTGGGCCATCTTCCACACGCTGATGATCTTCTGGCCGTTCATGCAGGCCGCGATCCAGATGGCGGTGGTGCTCGCGCCTGTCGTCGTGGCCGCCATCGGCGCGGCAGCAGCGGGCGGGGCGGCGGCCGCGGTCACCGCGATCAGCGTCGCGGTTCCACTTTCGACGGCCGCGCCGTTGCCGGCCGTCGCGGCGGCGCCGGCGCCAGTGGCGGCTCCGGCGCCGACGATCGCCAGCGCGCCCGCCAGTGTGAGTCACGTGTCGACGCCGGCGACCGCCCCCGCGTCGACGGTTGCCGGATCGGCCGGCGGCGGGCCGGTCGGCGGGGGACCCGGCGTCGGCTTCGGTCCCACGGTGACCGACGGCATCGGGGCAAACCTGTCCAATTCGCTTTATGCGGTCGGGTTTTCGGGGCTGTCGGCGCGTGGCAGCGCGACCGGCCGGTCACGGCGCAAGTCGGAGGAACCCTCATCCGACGACGTCGACGCACCCGCCGCCGCCGCCGCGGCCGCCGCGGCCAAGAAGAAGGCCCGAGCCCGTCGGCGCCGCGGCGGCACCGCCACGGAGCGGGCTTACCGCTACGAATACCTGGACTCCGACGAAGGATCAACTCCTGCCGGTGACGCCGAAGATCTCGATGCCGCACGCCCTTCCGAGGGCGGTGCGGGACCGCTCGGATTCGCCGGTGCGGCAGCCAAATCCGAGGCAGCGCGAGCCGCCGGGCTGGCGACGTTGACCCGTGACGGTTTGAGCGACGGCCCCACCGTGCCGATGATGCCGAGCACCTGGGACGGTGACCCTAGGCCTGGTAGCGCCGGGGCGTGAAGACCCGGTCGGTGGAATCGTCTGAGTACCACTGGGTTTGAGACGATCCGACGATCAGCAGGCAGCGCATGTCGATCTGGCCGGGATTGAGATCGGCCAGCCTGACCACGCGGACGTCCTCGTCGGGGCCGGACACGTTGCGGCCGATCACCACCGGGGTACCGGGCTCGCGGTGGGTCAACAAGATGTCGCGCATGGCACCGACCTGCCAGGTCCGCGTCTTGGACGCGGGGTTGTAGATCGCCAGCACCAGATCAGCGGCCGCGGCGGCCTGCAATCGCGCGGCGATCACCTCCCATGGCTTGAGGCGGTCGGACAGCGAGATCACCGCATAGTCGTGTCCCAGCGGCGCGCCGACCCGACTGGCCACCGCCTGGGCGGCGGTCATCGCCGGAATCACCCGAACCTGCACGCCCGGCCATTCTTTGGCCTCTTCCAGCACCGCGGTCGCCATCGCGAACACGCCCGGGTCACCCGACGACACCACCGCCACGGCACGGCCCTGCTCGGCCAGCGTGCACGCCAGCCGTGCCCGTTCGGGCTCGTCGCGGTTGTCGCTGGGGTGGCGCTGCTGGCCGTCACGCGCCGGCACGCGGTCCAGGTAGCCGCCGTAGCCGATCAAGTCGGTCGCCGCGGCCAGCTCCCGCCGGGTCTGCGGGGTCATCCAGTCCACGTCGCCGGGACCCAGGCCTAACACGGTGACGCTGCCGGCCGCAGCGGTGCGCCCGCCGCGCTGCCCGCCCGGGAGAATGGCCAGCGAGAAATACGGGACGCCGGCCTCGTCGACGTCTGCGGCGGGCATGATGCGTTGCGTGGCTGTGCTGGCCCGCTCCACGTAGAACGCGTCGTCAAGTCGTCCAGACGTCGAAAGTGCTTCCCGCACAGCGCGATACGAGCGCCCGAGTTTGAGCACGACGGCGGCGTCGGCGTCGGCGAGCCGACGGGTCAGCTCTTCGACCGGCAAGGTGCCCGGCAGCACCGACAGCACCTCGTCGCCGGCCACCAGTGGCGTCGCGATCGCCGCCGAGGCGGCGCTCACCGACGTCACACCGGGCACGATGACGGCGTCGAACCGTTCGGTCAACCGGGTGTGCAGATGCATGTAGGAGCTGTAGAACAGCGGGTCACCCTCGGCCAACAGGGCCACATTGCGACCCGCGTCGAGATGCGCAGCGATGCGCTCGGTGGCCTCGACGTAGAAGTCCTCGATCGCGCCGGCATAGCCGCCGGGATGGTCGGTGGTCTCGGTGGTGACGGGGTAGACCAGGTGCTCTTCGATCTGGCCGGGCCGCAGGTACGGTTCGGCGATGCCGCGGGCGATGCTGCGGCCATGCCGGGCGCTGTGATAGGCCACCACGTCGGCCTCGCCGATCACCCGCGCGGCTTTGACCGTCACCAGTTCCGGGTCACCCGGCCCCAAACCGACGCCCCACAGTGTCCCCCGGCCCGTCATTCGCGGTCACTCGCGATTGCATTGACGGCGGCGGCGGCCATCGCACTGCCGCCGCGGCGGCCGCGCACTACCAGATAGGAGGTGCCGCGTGGGTTGTCGATCAGCTCCTGTTTGGACTGCGCCGACCCGACGAAACCCACCGGGCCGCCCACGACGCCGGCCGGTGGGGCAACTCCGTCGTCGATCAGCTCGAGCAGCCGGAACAGCGCGGTCGGGGCGTTGCCGATCGCCAGCACCGCACCGGGCAGCCGGTCCGCCCACAACTCCACCCCGGCCGCCGAGCGAGTGGTTTGCCGGCGTGCGGCCAGCTCGGCCGCCCGCGGATCGGCCACCAGGGAGACCACCTGATTATCGGCCGGCAGTCGGGCAGCTGTGATCCCGGCGGCAACCATCGACGAATCGCACAGCACGGGGGCGCCGCTGCGCAGAGCGGCGCCGACCCGTTTCACGACGTCGTCGGTGAATGCGACGTGCTCGGCGACGTCGACCTGCCCGCAGGTGTGAATCAACCGGACCACCACCTGTGCCACGTCGGCCGGGAACCGTGCCAGATCGGCTTCGGCACGGATCGTCGCGAACGACTGGCGATAGATCTCCGCCGCGTCGCGGATGTAGTCGAGCACCCGCCCACTTTAAGGCTCTCCCGCGTGGCGACCCGCCGCACCCGGCTACAGCCGCCGGTAGCCGTCCGGCGTAGCCACCAGCACCTCGCCGGCCAGCGGGCTGCCGCACGCCCGGTCGCAGCCGACAAAGTGCCGGTGCACCGTCGAGTCGGCGTCCAGCGCTCCCGCGGCGTCGGCCCGCACGTCCGCGGCGGAGCGCGCGCAGCCGGGGCTGCCGGTGCAGGCGCTGACGGTCAGCCAGGGGGAGTTTTCGTCGAACACCAGACCCAGCGGCGCCAGCACCCGCAGCGCGGTGTCGGCCACCCCTTCACTGAGATCACAGACCAGCACCGAACGCCACGGCGTGATCATCAGTGGCGCTTCGATCGCGGCCAGGTATTCCGCGACGCGCGCCGGCAGCACACCCAGTGGCACCGCGGCGCCCAGCGCCACCCGCCCGTCATCTTGGCTGATCCAGCCCACCGGAGGCCTGGTGACCACCGGAAACGAGGTGGCGCTCGGTTCGGCGACGGGCAACAGCCGCCGAGCCTCGTCCAATTCCTGGACACGCCAAGCGGTTCCGCGGGCGTCGACGAACCGCATAGCGAGAGTGACCAGCGTCTCGACCACCTCGCCGGCGGCCAGCCGGACACCGGTGTCGCGGCCGGCGAGCAGCAGCGCACAGCCGTCGGGGAACGCGTGGACGCCGACGTCGGCACGCAGCCCCGACACGTCGGCGCGCCCGTCGTCCAGGCTGAACCAGAACCGGCCGCCCAGCTCGGTGAGCCTGGGCTCGGCGCAGATCGCGGCGTCCAGCTCGCCGACCCAGCGACGCACGTCCAGGTTGCCGCCGGAGCGCCCGGACAGCGGTGAGGCCACGATGTTGCGGACCCGTTCATGCGTCGTCGACGGCAGCAGGCCCGCGGCCGCCAGCGCCTCGCCGACCCCGGTCACGTCGGTCAGCCCGCGCAACTGCACGTTGCCCCGGGCGGTCAGCTCGAGCGTGCCCGAACCTGACCGGCTACTGACCGCGGCCAACGCAGCCAGCTGGGCGGCCGTGATCGCGCCGCCGGGCAGCCGGACCCGGGCCAAGGCGCCATCGGCCGCCTGGTGCACCTGAAGCGCACCCGGGCAGGCGTCTTCGGTACTCGTTCTGGCCACCGGTCAACGGTACGGGGTCGGTCGATCCCCTGAACACCAGAACTGAATCTGACGCCAGTGTGAGTTTCGCCGGAGCCGTTTCACTTCAGGTTCGACGGCTGGTGGCGGGATAGCTCAGCCGGATGTTCGTCGAAGCGCGGCGTCACGACCGTCTCGTGAGGCCGCAGCCCCGCGAGCGCCTCGAACCAGGATGTATCGGCGAAAAACGCTGTTGCAGAATGTAATTCGTGCTGGTGCACTCATTTTGGATTTCGTAACTTCTGTGTCTGCCGGAGCCGCCACTCTGTTTGCTCGCAGTTTGCTGCCGCTCACCACTCTATGTGTGCGTCCCGACTACGCTACGGGCTTCATAAGCCGGACAACAGGATTGAAACCCACAACGCTCTGGGTCATGCAATCGGTCGGGACGGTTGCGGGGCCAAGCCCTAGGGCCCCGGGTCAGAACCAGTTAGTGCACCAAACGTTCGACCCATGCCAAATCGAGGCTTTGGAGGACTGATGAGTAACGACGACAATGGCAGCATTTTCGTCTTGACCAACGACGAAGATCAGCACAGCCTGTGGCCGCTGGCCATGGCTCAAAGCCTGTTGCCCCAGCAGCTGGACAAACGTGTCAGCTCGGAAGCAACTCCCGCCGTTTGCCCGTTCAGGCATCTGCAAGACCAGGCAGACGACATCGAGGCCGACGAAAAGCCGGAGGCCAAGCTACGCTACGCGGATTACCTGCACCTCGACGAGCTGCTCGGCGCGGTACAGCCTTCGTCTGGGGACGGCGACCGGTCGGTTTGGGCCGACGAGAGGTACTTTCAGATCATCCACCAAGCCTCTGAACTGTGGGTGTCGCAGATCTTGGTCGACCTTGATCTTGCACTTGAGTCCGCCCGTCGTTCGGACTTCGACAGAGCGGTCGGTCGTTTGAAGCGCGCCAACGCCCTGCTCGAACTGATCGTTACGACACAGAATGCCCTGCAACACCTTGCGGTGAATGACTTCCACCGGTTCCGGCCTGGTCTACAGGGTATGAGCGCCGGACAGTCGCATCAGTTCACGACCATACTGGCCGGCGTTCGCCACGCTCCCGTGGCGGCATTACTCGAAATCGTTTCCGACCGGCGCAACGGCGACGCGGGCAACCGCCGGCAACGCCTCCATCTCGGCGCGCAGCTCGATGTATTCATTGCCGGCCTCACGCGCTGGCGGCTGGCTCACTTAGACGTAGTCAGCCGCTTCATCGGGGACGGTCGGGGCACCGGGGGCACCGCCGGGCTCGGCTTCCTGGTCGATCGCCTTTTCGACGCTTCCTGCCCAACGTAGGAGCGGCTTCTTGTAGGCGGCGCTCCTACTCCTAACGGCCACCGCCGCACCCGGTGTTCTTCGATTGCCTTCAGCCAGACGTAAACCCTTACCCAGGTGCCCGGCAGCGCCCTAGCGTCGGCACAGTGAGCATTGCCACCGCGCTCGACGCTGCGTCCAGCAAGCCGGGCAGCGCCCCAGCCGGCGGGCCGAGCGGATTATGGTCGCGCCGCAAATGGGAGATCGTGCGCGTCGCGTCGCCGCTAGCGCTGCTGGTGTTGTGGCAGCTGGGCAGCGCGCTCGGCGTGATTCCCGCCGATGTGCTGCCGGCCCCTTCGTTGATCGTCGAGGCCGGAGTCGAGCTGGCTCGCAACGGTCAGCTCGCCGACGCGCTGCACATCTCCACCGTCCGCGTTGTTGAGGGGCTGCTGCTGGGCGGGATCATCGGGATCGTGGCGGGCGCGGCGGTCGGCCTGTCCCGCTGGGTCGAATCGACCGTGGACCCGCCGATGCAGATGATCCGCGCACTGCCGCATTTGGGGCTGATTCCGCTGTTCATCCTCTGGTTCGGCATCGGCGAGCTGCCCAAGGTGTTGCTCGTCGCGCTGGGGGTGATCTTCCCGCTTTACCTGAACACGTTCTCGGCGATCCGCCAGGTCGACCCCAAGATGCTGGAAACCGCTCAGGTGCTGGGTTTTTCGTTCTCTCAGCGGTTCACCCGGATCATCGTGCCCAGTACCGCCCCGCAGGTGTTGGTGGGCTTGCGGCAGTCGCTGGCAATCGCGTGGCTGACGTTGATCGTCGCCGAGCAGATCAACGCCGACAAGGGAATTGGCTATCTGATCAACAATGCCCGCGACTTTTTGCGAATCGACGTCATCATCTTCGGGCTGACGATCTATGCGCTGCTGGGCATCGTCACCGATGCGATCGTCCGGCTCATCGAGCGCCACACGCTGCGCTACCGACACTGAAAGGTCCGGGCTTGACACTCATCGCAGAATCGGACGCCGCCACCCCCGGACTCACCGACATCGCCGGCGAGTTGCGCCACGTCGACAAGTTTTACGGCAGCCGCAAGGTGCTCGACGACGTTTCGGTGCGGGTGCGTAGCGGCGAGATCGTCGCGCTGGTCGGGCGTAGCGGATCGGGCAAATCGACGGTGTTGCGGGTGCTCGCCGGCCTGTCGGATGACCACAGTGGGCAGCGCGTGGTGGCCGGCGCGCCGGCTCTGGCATTCCAGGAGCCGCGGCTGTTCCCGTGGCGCGACGTGCGGACGAACGTGGGTTACGGGCTTACCCGCAGCCGCCTGCCGCGGGCGCAAGTCCGGGACCGCGCCGACCGGGCGCTGGCCGACGTCGGGCTGACCGACCATGCCGGCGCGTGGCCCCTGACCCTGTCCGGTGGTCAGGCGCAACGGGTTTCGTTGGCCCGCGCGCTGGTGGCCGAACCCCGACTGCTGCTGCTCGACGAGCCGTTCGGTGCGTTGGACGCGCTGACCCGGTTGACCATGCACACCCTGCTGCTGGATCTGTGGCGCCGGCATCGGTTCGGGGTATTCCTGATCACCCATGACGTCGACGAGGCGGTGGCGCTGGCCGATCGTGTGCTGATGCTCGAGGAAGGTCGCGTCGTCCACACGCTGGCCATCGACGAGCCACGCCGCGCGCCAGGTGATCCCGGACCGCATACCGAGCGGCATCGTGCGGAGCTGCTGGATCGTCTTGGTGTGCGACTTTGATGCGTGGCTTCATCACTCTGGTCGCGGCGCTCGCACTGCTGTCGACCGGATGTGTTTCGCGCGCCGCCAGTTTGGGGCCCAAGCCGGCGCCGGCCGCGGTGCCGTTATCGGAGTTGTCCGGCCTGACCTTGCAGGTGGGGGATCAGAAGGGTGGCACCGAAGCGCTGCTGCGCGCCGCGGGGCAGCTGGATAACCTGCCCTATCGGGTCGCGTTTTCGACGTTCACGTCCGGGCCGCCGCAAGTGGAGGCGGCTACCGCGGGCAAGATCGACTTCGCGATCACCGGTAATACGCCGCCGATCTTCGGGGCCGCCAGCAACGCCAAGATCAAGGCGGTCGCCGCATACGGCGGCGGCGGCGCGGGCAATCGCGTTCTGGTGCACGCCGATTCGCCGATCGTATCGGTCTCCGACTTGCGCGGTAAGGCGATCGCCGTCGCGAAGGGCAGCTCGTCGCACGCCAACCTGCTGGCCCAGTTGGACAGGGCCGGGCTCAAACCCGCCGAGGTGAAGTTCGTCTTCCTACAGCCGGCCGATGCGCTGTCCGCGTTCAGTCAGCGTCAGGCCGACGCGTGGGCCATCTGGGATCCCTACACGGCCCAGGCCGAGCAGCAAATCCCGGTGCGAAGCATCGCCGAGGCGCAGGGCGTCACCAATGGCGACTGGGTGGGTGTCGCGTCCGACCAGGCGCTGGACGACCCCAGACGCAACACCGCGCTGTCCGACCTACTGGTACGTTTCGAGAGAGCCGTGCAGTGGGCCAGGTCTCATCCGCAGGAGTGGGCCCAAGACTATTCCGCCGCAGTGGGATTGGACCCCAAAGTGGCTGCGGTCGCGGCGACGCGTAGCCTGCGGTTACCGACCGAGCTCGGTGACGACGTGGTCGCGTCGGAACAGAAACTGGCCGACTTGTTCGCGGGCGCAGGCCAGCTCGCGTCGGCGCCCAGGTTTGCCAACTGGGTCGATCGTCGATTCAACGAGGCGTTGCGACCAGGCCTCGCCAGCTGATCTGAGGAGTTATGGCGGCAAAGTTTTTCTGGTTTCTGCCGACCACCGGCGACAGTCGATCCATCGTTGGCGGGTCGCACGCGTCGTCGCACCACGTGGTTCCGGCGAGTCATCGCAAGCCCACCCGCCGCTATCTGGCCGAGGTGGCGCGCGCCGCCGATCGGCTCGGCTACGAAGGCGTGCTGACGCCCACCGGAACCTGGTGTGAGGACGCGTGGTTGACGGCGGCGGCCCTGCTGGCCGAGACCGAGAGGTTGAAGTTCCTGGTCGCGTTCCGGCCGGGCCTGGTGCCGCCGACGCTGGCGGCGCAGCAAACCGCGACGCTGCAGCGGTTTTCGGAGGGCCGCGTGCTGCTCAACGTCGTCAGCGGCAGCGACGACCGTGAGCAGCGCCGCTTCGGGGACTGGCTGGGACACGACGAGCGCTACGCCCGCACCGGCGAGTTCCTGCATATCGTCAGTTCCGTGTGGCGGCAGGAATCGGTCGACTTCGACGGCAAGTACTACCACGTCGAAGACGCGCGGGTGTCCGAGCCGCCGGATCCCTTGCCGCAGATCTATTTCGGCGGATCCTCACCACCTGCGCTGGCCATCGCGGCCGAGTACGTGGACGTGTACCTCACCTGGGGTGAGCCGCCGCAGGCGGCAGCCGACAAGATCGCCAAGGTGCGGACGTTGGCGCACGAGCGCGACCGTGACGTTCGGTTCGGGATCCGGCTGCACACGATCAGCCGCGACAGCTCGGCGGCCGCGTGGGCGGTGGCCGAGGACCTGGTCAGCGAACTGAGCCCCGAACAGATCGCGAATGCGACTGAGCAGCATGCCCGTTCGGAATCCGAAGGGCAGCGCCGGATGACCGCGCTGCACGGCGGCCGCCTCGACAAGCTGGAGATCTACCCGAACCTGTGGGCCGGGGTCGGGCTGGTGCGCGGCGGTGCCGGTACGGCGCTGGTCGGCAGCCACGAAGAGGTCGCCAACCTGATAGCCGAATACCACGCGCTGGGCTTCGACGAATTCATCCTGTCGGGCTACCCCCATCTGGAAGAGGCCTACTGGTTTGCCGAGGGGGTGCTGCCGATCCTGCGCAATAACGGCATTGCCTGATTAAGGATTGAACACTTGTCAGTGCGGGCATTCTGGTGCCCGTGAGGACGGTGGAGTATGCGCCCGGCCGGTTGGTCGACGTCTTCGGCGAGCCGGCACCCTCCACCATCTTGCTGTGGCACGGCGCGCAGACCGATGCCCGCGCCGCCGTCGGCCCGCTGGCCGGCATGCTCGCCGGGCGCGCCGCGGTGGTGGTGGCACCGGACTGGAACTCACATGCAGATGACGGCGGGCGTGGTGATCTGTTGCGTTCGCTGGACTTTGCCCGCAACCTCGCCACCGACGCCGAGCGCATCCTGCTGGTCGGGTGGTCGATGGGCGGTGCCGCGGCGGCCGGCGTGACGCTGCACGCGACGCAATTCGGCCTCATGCCCGCGCACACGATCTGCCTCGCCGGAGCGTTCATGGTCCCCGATCCGATTACCGGTGCGACGCTGACCGACGGGCTTGGCGCCGCCGATATCGGTGCGCCCTTCACATTGCTGCACGGCGTCGACGATGACGTCGTGCCGGTAGCCGCCAGTCAAGACTTCGCCGCCAGCCTCGAACGTATCGGCTGGCCGGTGAAATTGGTCGAACTCAAAGCCGACCACGGCTCGATCGCCGGCGCCGACTACGACGCCGTTGCGGACCGCTACGAACCGGCGAAGAACGGAGCGGCCCGGGCGGTGGCCCAACAGGTCGCCGACCGGATCGCGGCGCTGCTGGGCGGTTGACCGGTCCCCGTCGGCGCGATGGTGTCTCGCTGCGGTACGAATGATGGGTGGCTGAGCCGACCATCCTGCTGCTGTCGACGTCCGATACGGACCTGATCAGCGCCCGTTCCAGCGGAAAGAACTATCGGTGGGCCAACCCGTCCCGGCTGTCAGAAGACGAGTTGCCCGACCTGCTGGCCGACGTCGCCATCGTGGTGGTGCGGATTCTCGGCGGCTACCGCGCGTGGCAGAGCGGCATCGACATGGTGATCGCGAGCGGTGTGCCCACGGTGTTGGTCAGCGGCGAGCAGGCGGCCGACGCCGAGCTGACCGGTCTGTCGACGCTGGCGGCCGGCATTGCGGTGCAGGCGCACATCTACCTGGCCCACGGCGGCGTCGACAACCTGCGCCAGCTGCACGCCTTCCTCTCGGACACCGTGCTGATGACCGGGTTCGGGTTCACTCCGCCGGTGGTGACGCCGACCTGGGGAGAGCTGCCGCGGCCGAACCCCATCGATATCGACGGCCCGACGATCGCCGTGCTGTATTACCGCGCGCAGCACCTGGCCGGAAACACCGGCTATGTCGAGGCGCTGTGTGGGGCCATCGAGGACGCCGGCGCACGGCCGATGCCGGTCTACTGCGCGTCGCTGCGCACCGCCGAACCCGAACTGCTGCAACGGCTAAGCGACGCCGACGCCATGGTGGTAACCGTCCTGGCGGCCGGTGGACTGAGACCGGCGGAGGCCGCGGCTGGTGGTTCCGATGACAGCTGGAACGTCGAACACCTCGCCGCCCTGGACATTCCGATCCTGCAGGGGCTGTGCCTGACCAGCCCGCGCGCCCAGTGGCGCGCAAACGATGACGGCCTGAGCCCCCTCGATGTGGCCAGTCAGGTGGCGGTGCCCGAGTTCGACGGCCGCATCATCACGGTGCCGTTCTCGTTCAAAGAGATTGACGAAGACGGCCTGATCTCCTATGTCGCGGATCCCGAACGCTGCGCCCGGGTCGCGGGACTGGCGGTGCGCCACGCTCAGCTGCGCCAGGTATCCCCGGCGGACAAGCGGGTGGCCCTGGTGTTCTCGGCCTATCCGACCAAGCACGCCCGGATTGGTAACGCGGTCGGGTTGGATACACCGGCGAGCGCCGTCGCGCTGCTGCAGGCGATGCGCGAACACGGCTACCGGGTGGGTGAGCTGCCCGGGGTTGAGGCCAACGACGGCGACGCCCTGATCCACGCGCTGATCGAGCGGGGTGGACAGGACCCGGACTGGCTCACCGAAGGCCAGCTCGCCGGCAACCCGATCCGCGTGTCCGCCAAGGACTACCGCGAATGGTTCGCGACCCTGCCCGCCGAATTCACCGACGCGGTCACCGAGCACTGGGGCCCGGCGCCCGGGAATCTTTTTGTGGACCGCAGCAACGATCCCGACGGCGAAATCGTGATCGCCGCAATGCAATCGGGCAACTTGGTGTTGATGGTGCAGCCGCCCCGAGGCTTTGGGGAAAATCCGGTGGCCATCTATCATGACCCGGACCTGCCGCCCAGCCACCACTACCTGGCCGCGTATCACTGGCTGGACGCCGGGTTCGGCTCGCACGCGGTGGTGCATCTGGGCAAGCACGGCAACCTGGAATGGCTGCCCGGCAAGACGCTGGGCATGTCGGCGGCCTGCGGCCCCGACGCCGCGCTGGGCAACCTGCCGATGATCTATCCGTTCCTGGTCAACGACCCCGGGGAGGGCACCCAGGCCAAGAGGCGCGCACACGCCGTTCTGGTCGACCATCTGATCCCGCCGATGGCTCGGGCCGAATCCTATGGCGACATCGCGCGTTTGGAGCAACTGCTCGATGAGCACGCCAACGTCGCCGCCCTGGATCCCGGCAAGCTGCCCGCCATCCGTCAGCAGATCTGGACACTGATGCGGGCCGCGAAGATGGACCACGATCTGGGCCTGACCGAACGACCCGAAGAAGATTCGTTCGACGACATGCTGCTGCACGTCGATGGCTGGCTGTGCGAGATCAAGGACGTCCAGATTCGTGACGGCCTGCACATCCTCGGGCAAAAGCCCACTGGGGAAGCCGAACTGGACCTGGTGTTGGCGATCTTGCGGGCCCGCCAACTGTTCGGCGGCGAGCACACCCTGCCCGGGTTGCGGCAGGCCCTGGGTTTGGCCGAGGACGGCACCGACGACCGGACCACGGTCGACCAAACCGAGGCCGCGGCCCGCGAGCTCATCGCCGCGCTGCAGGCGAGCGGCTGGGACGCTGACGCCGCCGAACGGATCACCGACAACCCCGGCGTCGCCGCGGTGCTACGGTTCGCCGCGACCGAAGTGGTGCCTCGGTTGGCCGGCACCGCCGCTGAAATCGAGCAGGTATTGCGCGCCCTGGACGGCCGATTCATCCCGGCCGGGCCGTCGGGATCGCCGCTGCGCGGGCTGGTCAACGTCTTGCCCACCGGCCGCAACTTTTATTCCGTCGACCCCAAGGCCGTCCCGTCCCGGCTGGCCTGGGAAGCCGGTGTGGCGCTGGCGGATTCGTTGCTCAGCCGGTACCGCGACGACCACGGGCGGTGGCCGCAATCGGTCGGCCTGTCGGTGTGGGGCACCTCGGCCATGCGCACCGCCGGTGACGACATCGCCGAAGTCCTTGCCCTGCTGGGTGTCCGGCCGGTGTGGGACGACGCGTCGCGACGCGTCGTGGACCTGGCGCCGATTCCGCTTGACGAGCTTGGCCGGCCGCGCATTGACGTGACGGTGCGGATCTCCGGGTTTTTCCGTGACGCCTTCCCGCACGTCGTGACGATGCTCGACGACGCCGTGCGGCTCGTCGCCGACCTGGACGAGCCCGCGGAGGACAACTACGTCCGCGCCCACGCCCAGGCGGATATGGCTCATCATGGTGATCAACGCCGTTCCACAACAAGGATTTTCGGGTCCAAGCCGGGTACTTACGGCGCCGGGTTGCTGCAGCTGATCGACAGCCGCAACTGGCGCGACGATGCCGACCTCGCCGCGGTATACACCGCGTGGGGCGGCTTCGCCTACGGCCGAGACCTGGACGGTCGCGAGGCCGTCGACGACATGAACCGGCAGTACCGGCGCATCGCGGTGGCCGCCAAGAACACCGACACCCGCGAGCACGACATCGCCGACTCCGACGACTATTTCCAGTACCACGGTGGCATGGTGGCGACGGTGCGGGCACTGACCGGGCAGGCGCCCGCCGCCTACATCGGCGACAACACCCGCCCCGACTCGATCCGCACCCGCACCCTCTCGGAAGAGACCACCCGGGTATTCCGGGCACGCGTGGTCAACCCGCGCTGGATGTCGGCGATGCGGCGGCACGGCTACAAGGGTGCGTTCGAGATGGCGGCGACCGTCGACTACCTGTTCGGCTACGACGCGACGGCCGGGGTAATGGCCGACTGGATGTACGAACAACTCACCGAGCGCTACGTGCTGGACCCGGAGAACCGGAAGTTCATGACCGAGTCCAATCCGTGGGCGCTGCACGGCATGGCCGAACGGCTGCTGGAGGCGGCCGGGCGCGGGATGTGGGAGCAGCCCCAACCGGAAACCCTTGACGGGCTGCGGCAGGCGCTGCTGGAAACCGAGGGCGATCTCGAAGGCTGACTTCCGGCCCTGCTCGGCGTAGGTTGACACCGTGACACCAACCTTCGATGACCTTGCCAAGGCGCAGTACATCCTGCTGACCACCTTCACCAAGGACGGCAAGCCCAAGCCGACGCCGATCTGGGCGGCCCTGGACAAGCAGCGCGGGGACCGCCTTCTGGTCATCACCGGAGAAAAGTCCTGGAAGGTCAAGCGAATCCGTAACACGCCGCGGGTCACGCTGGCCACCTGCACCATGGGGGGGCGACCGACCAGCGAGGCCGTCGAGGGAACCGCGGCCATCCTGGACAAGTCGGAAACGGCCGCCGTCTACGACGCGATCGGCAAGCGCTACGGCGTCGTCGGCAAGGTGTTCAACTTCGTCAGCAAGCTGCGCGGCGGCATGCACAACAACGTCGGACTGGAACTGAAAGTGGCTTGAAACCAAGGCGTCATGGCCACCGTGCTCATTCCGATTCCGGACCGCGACTTCGACCCGACCGAGGTCGCGGTCAGCTGGCGGGTGTTGACGAGAAGCGGCCACCGCGTGATCTTTGCGACCGAGTCCGGCACGCCCGGGGTGGCCGACGACATCATGGTGACCGGCCGTGGATTGGACGTCTGGTCGGCGTTGCCCCTGATGGGAGCCGTCCCGCTGATCGGGCTCGCGCTGCGGGCCGACAAGGCCGGGCGCAATGCCTATCGGGACATGGTGTATTCCAAGGAGTTTCAGCATCCGGTTGCCTGGGCGCGGGCCACCCTCGACGGCGTCGACGCGCTGTTGTTACCGGGCGGACACCGTGCCCGCGGGATGCGCAGCTACATCGACAGCGACATCCTGCACCGGCTGGTCGTGCAGGCCTTCGCTCGCGGGCTGGTGGTGGCCGCCATCTGTCACGGGGTGCTACTCGCCGCGCGCAGCGTCGATCCCGGCACCGGCCGTTCCGTCCTGTACGGGCGCAAGACCACGGCGTTGACCTGGGCGATGGAGCGGTTGGCCTGGCGCCTCACCCGATTCACCCGGTTCTGGGACCGCGACTACTACCGGACCTATACCGAGCAACCGGGCCAACCCGGTGGGTACATGTCGGTGCAGTCGGAAGTCACACGCGCGCTTGAGGATCCCGCCGATTTCCGTGATGTCGCCCGCGGATCACCGCACTGGCTGCTGAAAACGTCGGGTGTGGTTCGTGATACGCCGACGGATTCGCGGCCGGCATTCGTCGTCGAAGACGGCAATTATGTGTCGGCGCGCTGGCCCGGCGATACCCACACATTCGCAACGGTGTTGTCACAGAAGCTGAACACGGCGCACTAACCCCTACGTCGCGGCGCCCGTTCCCAGATGCTCGCCGAAGAACGCGAACACCCGCCGCCACGCGTCCTCGGTGGCGTCCCGGTCGTAGCCGAAACCGGCAATGCGAAGCAGCGGTTGGGCGGGCAGCTCGTTGGCGAAGCTGTGCCCGACACCGGGGTAGACCTTGACGTCAGCGGTGATGTTCTTCGCGGCGATCGTCGCGTTCAGCTTCTCGGGCGCCCCCCGGCCCAGCGGGTCACGGCCGCCGAAGCTGGCCACCAGCGGGCACGCGCCGTCGAGCGTCTTGTCGAGGTTGCGGGGCAGGGGAGTGCCGTAGAACGGCGCGGCCGCACCAAAACCCTTGGGCGACATCACAAGCGCGAACTGCCCGCCCATGCAGAAACCCGCGATGCCAACCTGGCCCGAACATTGCGGCATGGCCTTCAAGTGGTCGCGGGCGCCCAAGATGTCGCCGAAGGCACGGCCGCGCTGCGTCTGCAGCTCCTTCATGACCCGGGTGATGCAGCGGATGCGGCCGCCGCGGGCATACAGGTTCGGGGTGAGCGCCAGATAACCCGCCGCCGCGATGCGGTCGTTGATCGACTGCTTGTCCTGCCGGTAGCCGAGCGCATCGTGGATGACCACCACCCCCGGCCATGGGCCTTCTCCAGGAGGCGTGCTCAGTAACGCATCGATCGGTCCGTCGGGGGTGTCGATCTGAATCGTCGTCATAGCGTCATCTAACTGCAATCCCGCGGGTGAGCACCACGGGAACTCGGCTGCGGCATGCGGACGTTGGTCTGACATGGTGTCGCGGCTGTTGCTGATCTACGCCGTCGTCGAACTCGCGGTGATCTTCGCGTTGGTGTCGACGATCGGATGGGGCTGGACCCTGCTGGCGCTGTTGGCGACCTTCCTGCTGGGCTGGGGCATCCTGGCCCCGCTGGCGGGTTCGCACCTCATCCGCCGGCTCGGGCAGCTGCGCTCGGGCCCGGCCGGACAGCGCGCGGCGGCCGGCGATGGTGCGCTGGTGAGCCTGGCGGCGCTCCTGGTCCTGGTGCCCGGTCTGGTCAGCACGGCGCTGGGCTTACTACTCCTCATCCGGCCGGTACGGTCGGCCGTCGGCCCCGGGTTGACGGCCATGGCGCTGCGCACGTTGCAGCGGCGGATGCCGGGACTCGGCTACGCGAGCGCTTTCCGCGTGCAGTCGCACCCGGCGCAGCATCCCAGCGGGTCCTACCCGGATGCCGGCCGTGGTCACGGCGACTACATCGAGGGTGAGGTCATCGATGTCCGCGATGTCGAGGCGCCGGTGCGGCCGCAACGATTCGACGGACGCTGACGTCGCACGGGGGTCCGCATCGTCCGTCCGGCGTTATCGCCATCCGAACCGTTGCACGTAGTTTTGGCCTGTGACCGATAGTGACCGTTAATCCCGCACCGGTGACCCTGCTGGTCAACGGCCGCGTGTACAGCCCGGCCCAACCCGACGCGACCGCGATGGCGGTCCGCGACGGCGTGGTGGCCTGGCTGGGCAGCGACGAGGTCGGTCGCCGAATGTTCCCGGATGCCCGCATCGACGACCTCCATGGCGATTTCGTGGCGCCGGGGTTCGTCGACAGCCACATTCATCTCACCGCCACCGGGCTGACCCTCAGCGGGCTGGACCTGCGTCCGGCGGCCTCGCGCGCCCACTGCCTGCAGATGGTCGCCGACTACGCCGCCGCACACCCGGGCCGGCCGGTCTGGGGGCACGGCTGGGACGAAACATCCTGGCCGGAGAACCGCCCGCCCAGCACCGACGACCTGGACGCGGTTCTCGATGGCCGGCCCGCCTACCTGGCGCGGGTGGACGTGCACTCCGCGCTCGCGTCGGCGGGCCTGCGGCGGCTGGTTGCGGAGCTTCCGGCGGCTGCCGGTTTCAGCGCCGAGGGGCCGTTGGTCGGCGACGCCCACCATCTGGTGCGAGCCGTCGCCCGGGACCTGCTGACGACCGAACAGCTCGCCGAGGCCCGTACCGCCGCGCTGCGGGCGGCCGCGGCGGCCGGCGTCGTCGCGGTACACGAATGCGCCGGACCCGACATCGGCGGGCTCGACGACTGGCTGCAGTTGCGGGCCCTCGATCAGGGCGTCGAGGTGATCGGCTACTGGGGTGAGCCGGTGAGCACCCCCGCCCAGGCGCGGGAGCTGATGTCGGCGACCGGGGCCCACGGGTTGGCCGGTGACCTGTTCATCGACGGGGCTTTGGGGTCGCGCACCGCCTGGCTGCGCGAGCCGTACACCGATGCGCCGGACCGCACCGGCACCTGTTATCTGGATGCCGGCGCCGTCGAGGCGCACCTGCGGGCATGCACGCAGGCCGAAGTGACCGCCGGATTCCACGTCATCGGGGACGCCGCGGTCGCGACGGCGGTGGATGCCATCGAGCGCGTGGTCGCCGACCTCGGGCCGGTCGCCGTCGCCGGCTGCGGGCATCGACTCGAGCACGTCGAGATGGTCACCGCAGAGCAGGCCGCCAAGCTCGGCCAGTGGGGGGTCATCGCCAGCGTGCAGCCGAATTTCGACGCCCTCTGGGGCGGCGCCGACGGCATGTACGCGCGGCGGCTCGGTACCCAGCGAGGCAGTCGGCTCAACCCCTTTGCGCTGTTAGCATCCCAAGGCGTGCCCCTCGCGCTAGGTTCCGACGCTCCGGTCACCGGCTTCGACCCGTGGGTGAGCGTGCGCGCGGCGGTCAACCATCGCACCGCGGGAAGCGGGATCTCGGCCCGTGCCGCGTTTGCCGCCGCCACCCGCGGTGGTTGGCGGGCGGCCGGCGTCCGCGACGGCAAGACCGGCATCCTGGTGCCCGGAGCGCCGGCCTCGTACGTCATCTGGGATGCCGGAGACCTGGAGGTGCACGCCCCGCGCGACACCGTCCAGCGCTGGTCGACCGACCCGCGTTCCCGGGTGCCCGCGCTGCCGCGATTGGGGCGCGACGACGCCCTACCGCGGTGCCGGCGAACGGTGCATCGGGGTGCTGTCATCCATGGCTAGGCATGGGTTGGGCGACGACGAACCCGCCGACCACACCGACGCGGTGAACGAGGACCCGCCGGTGCGGCCTGACACCGACCCCATCGGCGATGAGGCCGAATCGGACCGCGACGACGGGCCCGCCGACAACCGCGAGGAACCCAGCGACGTCCGCGTCGAGCCCGACTCCCGAAACCACGCGCATGACGGCGAATCCGGCCGGGACGACAGCGCAGCGGAACCGGCGGCGGCCGGCGCGAGTCCGGCCGATCGGCTGGCGACCGCGGCGCGCGGCGCGGTAACCGGGTTGGTGGCTGCGATCGTCGCGCGGCTGCCCGCCGCCCAGGCCGCGATGCTGCCCCGCCTGACCCGGTTGAGCTGCGCGGTGATGGGCGGCTTACTGTTCTGCGCCAGTTTCCCGTCGCTGAATTGGTGGTGGGCTGCCGTGGTGGCCGCCGCGCTGCTGGCGTGGGTGCTGACCCACCCCGCGACAACGCCGGCGGGCGGGCTGGGTTATGCCTTCCTGTTCGGGCTGGCGTTCTACCTGCCGCTGCTGCCGTGGGTCGGCCTACTGGTCGGCCCGGTCCCGTGGATCGCGCTGGCGTCGGTATCGGCGCTGTTTCCCGCCCTGTTCGGCCTGTGCGCCGTAACCGTGCGCCGGCTGCCCGGCTGGCCCATCTGGTTCGCGCTGGTATGGGCGGCCCAGGAGTGGCTCAAGTCGATAGTCCCGTTCGGCGGCTTCCCCTGGGGCTCGGTGGCGTTCGGTCAGACACACGGTCCGTTCCTGCCGCTGGCCCAGCTCGGTGGCGTTGCCCTGGTGTCCATGGCGATCATGCTGCTGGGCTTCAGCGCGACGGCCATCGCGCTGGAGATCGTGAAGTGGTGGCATTCGGGTCAGCCGGCGGCCGGCGACGCCGGCAGCGAGGATCATGCGCAGCCCGGCCAGGCGCCGCCCGCGGTGGTGCTGCCCGGCATCTGCATCTGCCTGGTGCTGTTCGCGTCGCTCATCGTCTGGCCGCAGGTGCGCCACGCCGGTACCGGGTCGGGTGGCGAGCCGTCGGTTACCGTCGCGGCCATCCAGGGCAACGTGCCGCGGCTGGGCTTCGAGTTCAACGAACAGCGGCGCGCGGTGCTGGACAACCACGTCCAGGAAACCCTGCGGCTGGCCGACGACGTGCACTCCGGGGCCGCCCCGCAACCGCAATTCGTGATCTGGCCGGAGGATTCGTCAGACATCGACCCGCTGGTCAACCACGACGCCGAGTTGGAAATCTCACAGGCCGCGGCGGCGATCGGCGCCCCGATCCTGATCGGCAGCGTGCTCGAAGTCCCGGGGCGCCCGCCGCAGGACCCCAATTACACGAACACCATGATCGTGTGGAATCCGGCCACCGGACCGGCCGATCGCCACGATAAGGAGATCGTGCAGCCGTTCGGCGAGTATCTGCCGATGCCGTGGCTGTTCAGACACCTGTCCGGCTACGCGGGTCGCGCCGGGAGCTTTGTGCCCCGGCGTGGCTCGGATGTGGTGCACATCGCGGGGGTGCCGCTCGGCGTCGCCACGTGTTGGGAAGTGATCTTCGACCGGGTGCCGCGACAGGCGGTGCTCGGCGGTGCCCAGCTGTTAGCCGTGCCCGCCAACAACGCCACTTTCAACAAGAGGATGAGTGAGCAGCAGCTGGCATTCGCCAAGGTCCGGGCCGTCGAGCACGACCGATACGTGGTGGTCGCCGGCACCACGGGGATCAGTGCGGTGGTGGCCCCCGACGGCGGCGAGCTCGCCCGCACCGACTTCTTCCAGCCCGCCTATCTGGACATGCAGGTGCGTCTCAAGACCAGGCTGACGCCGGCGACCCGCTGGGGGCCGCTGCTGCAGTGGGTCATGGTCCTGGCGGCCGGAGCGGTGATCCTGGCCGGGATACGGCACAATGGATGGTTCCCGCGTCCGGTACGTCTGCGATCCACACGTCAATCGAAGGCGGCCGGTGCGGCCGCGGGCACACCCCCGCCCGATGACGAGCACGACTCAGGCGCTGTGCCCGACTCTCGGGACCGCACGCCGGCAGACGGCGCCGCCGACCACACTCCGTCCGACGAGGACGGCCGACACTCTTTCGATTTCGGGTGACACAGAGGAGCTACATGACCACCGGCCAGCCGGCGCCCCACGTCCCAGGTAATCGTCCCAGCCAGCGCGTCTTGGTGATCATCCCGACCTACAACGAGCTGGAGAATCTCCCGGTGATCCACCGGCGCCTCAAAGAGGCGTGCCCGCATGTGCACCTGCTGGTGGTGGACGACAGCAGCCCCGACGGCACCGGCCGGCTGGCCGAGGAGCTGGCGTCGGCCGACGCCGGTCGCACGCACGTCATGCACCGCACCGCCAAGGACGGCCTGGGTGCGGCGTATCTGGCGGGTTTCGCGTGGGGGTTGAGCCGTGACTATTCGGTCCTGGTCGAAATGGACGCGGACGGCAGCCACGCGCCCGAACAGCTGCACCGCCTGCTGGACGCCGTCGACGCCGGCGCCGACCTGGCCATCGGGTCGCGCTACGTCGAGGGCGGCGCGGTGCGGAACTGGCCGAAGCGGCGCTGGGCCCTGTCGTGGACGGCCAACACCTACGCTCGGCTGGCGCTCGGTATCGGCGTGCACGACATCACCGCCGGCTACCGCGCCTACCGCCGCGAGGTGCTCGAAGCGATCGATCTGGACGGCGTCGACTCCAAGGGCTACTGCTTCCAGATCGATCTGACCTGGCGGACCATCTGCAACGGGTTCACCATCGTCGAAGTGCCCATCACCTTCACCGAGCGTGAACTCGGCGTGTCCAAAATGAGCGGGTCGAACATCCGCGAGGCCCTGGTGAAAGTCACCCGCTGGGGTGTCCAGGGCCGGCGGTCCGGCGTGCGGGCCACCAGGGCCGACAACCGCACCTAGTCGCGGGCCGGGCCGGCGCGGTGGTTAGCCGCGGCGGCGGGTCTTGATGATCTCGAGGCGCTCCTTGAGCAGCTCTTCGAGCTCCTCGACCGAGCGGCGCTCCAGCAACATGTCCCAGTGGGTCCGCGGCGGCTTCACCTTCTTCGGCTCGGGCAGGTCGCCCTCGATCAGGGTGCCTTCCAGGCCGTTGCGGCACAGCCAGGTGCCGGGGATCTCGGCGTCATCGGCGAAGGGAACCTCGAATTCCTCGCCGTTCTCGGTCCGGTACTTCGCGAGCTGACGCGGTGCAAGGTCGTGGTTGCGGTCCGTCTCGTAGCTCACGGCCCCGAGGCGACTGCCTCTCAGTACGCGATCAGCCATGGCTGCTACTCCTTTAGTCTTCTCGGAGCTCTCCGGCTCCGTACTGCTCTGCAAACTCTCATCTAGCAAACGCTGCGGCGATCTGCGCAGTTCCCCGGCCGAGGCAGGCCTACGCGACGCGACCTTCAATGATACCGGGATCGCCGGGAAATCCCGACTAAAGTCGGCAGGCGTGAGCCGCCGTACCCACCCGCAGCCCTGTCGCTGGTGCGGCCGAGACGTTACCGATGCGGGGCTGGGCCGTCGCCGCCAGTACTGCCGCCAATCGTGCCGGCAACGCGCGTACGAACAGCGCGCCTCGCTGAACCGGAACGGCGCGGCAGCCGTCCCCGACGACGCGGTGGTGCTGTCGGCCGAGGACGCAGCCGACCTGTCGGACCGCGTCTACCAGGTGCGGTGCGCGGCCGAGGACGTTGCCACCGCGGTCGACGAAGGCGCCGGGGCCAACGAGCTACGCCAGTTATGCGACGCGTTGATCCAAGCCGCCAGGGCCGCCGACGGTTGGCGCCGGGCGGGTGTGTGACCGCGCCGCCCGCACCGGACCGGCCGGACCCGCCGTCGCGCCGGACTCCCCACCACATCCACCTGATCACCAGGTATGGCTAGCCGGGTACAGTCGCGCCATGGACGTCGGGCCATGTCCACAGCGCACCGCTGTCCAGCGAACACGCCGGGCACCCGGCGTCACGGCTACTTTGCGCGGCGCGGCGCACCTGTCCATGCCGGTCCTCCCGTAGCAGCCGGGAGCAGCGGACGTTTTGAAATCCTGCCGGAGTTGGCCATACTCACCAGCAATATTCTTGGTTCGGAGAGCAGCACGACGCTGGTCGAACGGGAACCGGCGTCGCCTCGTGCAGCAAATTCCGTCACTGGGCGAAAACCGCATCCGGCGGTGAAAGACGGCCGAACGTCGTTAGGTGAGGTTTGTAATGGTTGATCAACTCCAGCATGCGACCGAAGCGCTGCGCAAGGCGCTGGTCCAGGTTGAGCGCCTGAAGCGCACCAACCGTGCGCTGCTGGAGCGGTCCAACGAGCCGATCGCGATCGTCGGTATGTCGTGCCGATTCCCGGGCGGCGTGGACAGCCCCGAGGCGCTGTGGCAAATGGTCGCCGACGGCCGCGACGTGATCTCGGAGTTCCCCACCGACCGCGGCTGGGACGTGGCGAGCCTGTACGACCCGGACCCCGACGCGCGCCACAAGTGCTACGTGAACACCGGGGGCTTCGTCGACGGCGTCGCGGACTTCGATCCGGCCTTTTTCGGGATCGCGCCGAGCGAGGCGCTCGCCATGGATCCTCAGCATCGGATGCTGCTCGAATTGTCGTGGGAAGCGCTGGAGCGGGCCGGGATTGACCCCAGCGGGTTGCGGGGCAGCGCCACCGGCGTGTTCGCCGGGCTCATCGTCCAGGGCTACGGCATGCTCGCCGAGGAAATCGAGGGCTACCGGCTGACCGGCATGACCTCCAGCGTCGCCTCGGGTCGGGTGTCTTACGTGCTGGGCCTGGAAGGCCCCGCGGTGTCGGTGGACACCGCGTGCTCGTCGTCGCTGGTGGCCCTGCACATGGCCGTGCAGTCGCTGCGCTCGGGCGAGTGCGATCTGGCCCTGGCCGGTGGCGCCACCGTGAACGCCACCCCGACGGTCTTCGTGGAGTTCAGCCGGCACCGCGGACTGGCGCCGGACGGCCGGTGCAAGGCCTACGCCGGCGCAGCCGACGGGGTCGGCTGGTCCGAGGGTGGCGCCATCCTGGTGGTGGAGCGCCTGTCGGACGCGCAGCGGCTGGGGCACCCGGTGCTGGCCGTGGTGCGCGGCTCGGCGGTCAATCAGGACGGCGCGTCCAACGGGCTGACCGCGCCCAACGGCCCCTCGCAGCAGCGGGTGGTGCGTGCCGCGCTGGCCAATGCCGGTTTGTCCGCGGCCGACGTGGATGCCGTCGAGGGCCATGGCACCGGCACCACCCTGGGTGACCCGATCGAGGCGCAGGCCCTGCTGGCGACCTACGGACAGGATCGCAGCCAGCCGCTGTGGCTGGGCTCGATCAAGTCGAACATGGGGCACACGCAGGCCGCCGCGGGGGTGGCCGGGGTGATCAAGATGGTGCAGGCGATGCGCCACGAGACGCTGCCGGCGACGCTGCACGTGGACGCGCCGAGCCCGCACGTCGACTGGTCGGCGGGCTCGGTGTCGCTGCTGACGGAAGCTCAGCCCTGGAAGGCGGAGCAGGTGGAGCGCCCGCGCCGCGCCGGGGTGTCGTCGTTCGGCATCAGCGGCACCAACGCGCACGTCATCGTGGAGGCCGCCCCGGTTTCGGTTCCGGAAGCCCCGCCTCGGGAGGCCGGACCGGTGCGGCCGGTGGTGCCGTGGCCGGTGTCGGCGAAGACGCCGTCGGCGTTGGCGGCGCAGGCCGCTCGGCTCGCCGAACACGTTCGCGCGCACGGTGATCTGGACATCGCCGACATCGGATGGTCGTTGGCGGGCCGCGCGGCTTTCGAGCACCGCGCCGTGGTGGTCGGCGGTGACCGTGATCGGCTGCTCGCCGGGCTGGACGAGCTGGCCACCGATGACCCCACCGGATCGGTCATTCGGGGCACCGCGACGCCGGCGGGCAAGACCGTGTTCGTCTTCCCCGGCCAGGGTTCGCAATGGCAGGGTATGGCCGTCGAATTGCTCGACACCGCACCGGTATTCGCTCAACAGATCCAGGAATGCGAAGAGGCGTTCGCCGAATTCGTCGACTGGTCGCTGACCGGCGTGCTGCGTGGCGCCCCCGACGCTCCGGGACTGGACCGCGTCGATGTCGTGCAGCCGGTGCTCTTTGCGGTGATGGTGTCACTGGCCGAACTGTGGAAGTCGGTCGGGGTGCACCCGGACGCGGTGATCGGCCACTCGCAAGGTGAAATCGCCGCCGCCTACGTGGCCGGTGCGCTGTCGCTGCACGACGCCGCCCGGGTGGTCACGTTGCGCAGCAAGCTGCTGACGTCACTGACCGGCCCTGGCGGCATGCTGTCCATCGCCTGCAGCACCGAACGGGCCCGAGAGCTGTTGGCGCCGTATGGGAATCGAGTCAGCATCGCCGCTGTCAACGGCCGGTCGGCCGTTGTGGTGTCGGGTGAGGGCACCGCGCTCGACGAGCTCGTCGGCTTCTGCGCCGACCTCGAGCTGCGGACCCGGCGGATCGATGTGGACTATGCCTCGCACTCGGTTGAAGTGGAAGCGATCCGCGCCGATCTCGCGGAGCTGTTGTCCGGTATCGAGCCGCGCTCCTCGCGCATCGCGTTCTTTTCCACGGTGACCGGAAACCGCTTGGACACAGCTGGATTGGACGCCGACTACTGGTATCGCAACATCCGTCAGACCGTGCAGCTCGACCGGGCCGTCCGCAGCGCCGGCGAGCATGGCTACCGGACGTTCATCGAATCCAGTCCGCACCCGGCTCTGGTGGCGGGCATCGAGGACACCGCCAACGACAGCCTTCCGGGCGACACCGAGGCCATCGTCATCCCCACCCTGGGTCGCGACGACGGCGGGCTGGACCGATTCCTGACTTCGGCCGCCACCGCGTTCGTCGCGGGGGTGGGCGTGCATTGGCGTGGCGCGCTGGACGGCGCCGGCTTCGTCGAGCTGCCGACGTATGCCTTTGACCGGCGCCGGTTTTGGCTGTCCGGGGAGGGCGTCGCGGCGGACGCCTCGGGCTTGGGCCTGGGCACCAGCGAGCACCCGCTGCTGAGCGCGGTCGTCGAGCTGCCGGCTTCGGGCGGGGTGGTGCTGACCGGCCGCCTGTCGCCGAGTCTGCAGGGCTGGCTGACCGATCACGCCGTGTCCGGCACGGTCGTGTTTCCCGGATCCGGCTTCGTGGAGTTGGCTATTCGCGCCGGCGACGAGGTCGGTTGCTCGACGGTCGACGAACTGACACTGCAGGCGCCGTTGATGTTGCCGGGCAAGAATTCCGGGTCGGCGTCGGTTGCCGTGCAAGTGGTAGTCGGCCCCGCCGAAGAATCCGGCCGGCGCGAAGTGTCGATCTTCTCTCGCCCCGACGCCGGCTCCGGTTGGGTGTGTCACGCCGAAGGAACGCTGAGCACCGGCTCCGTCGAGCCGGGTGCGGACCTGTCGGCATGGCCGCCGGCGGGAGCCGTCAAGGTCGACGCCGCCGACGGCTACGACAAGTTGGCGGAGCGCGGTTACGGCTACGGCCCGGCGTTCCAGGGCCTGACCGCGACGTGGGTGCGCGACGACGAGGTGTTCGCCGAGGTGCGGCTACCCGACGCCGCCGGCGGCGTGAACGGTTTCGGTGTCCACCCGGCGTTGCTGGACGCGGCCATGCACGCGCTGATCGTCGGCCACCACATCGCCGGGCAGGCCGACGAAGTGGTACTGCCGTTCTCGTGGCAGGGGGTGTCGTTGCACGCCGCGGGCGCGTCCGCGGTGCGTGCGCGCATCGCGCCGGCATCGGGGCCGGAGGCGGCCTCCAGGGCGGTTTCGATCGAGTTGGCCGACGGACTCGGGTTGCCGGTGCTGTCGGTGCGCGCGATGGTCGCGCGCCCGGTGAGCGAGCGGCAGCTGCGTGCGGCGGTGTCGGCCTCGGGCCCGGACCGGCTGTTCGAGGTGGTGTGGTCACCGGTAGCGGCGCCGGCCGCCGACACCGAGCTGCCCGGGCACGAATTATTCGAATCCGTTGCGGACGTCCAAGATCCGGTCTCCGGATCGTATGAGCGTACGCATCAAGCGTTGGCCGCCGTGCAGTCGTGGCTGACCGAGCACGACTCCGGCGTGCTGCTGGTCGCGACTCGGGGCGCGATGGGATTGGCGGGGGAGGACGTCCCCGATCTGGCCGGCGCGGCGGTGTGGGGGCTGGTCCGCTCGGCGCAAACCGAGCACCCCGGCCGGATCGTGCTGGTGGATTCCGATGCGGCACTTGACGATAACGCGATTGCCACCGTCCTTGCGGTGGGTGAGCCTGCGGTGTTGTTGCGTGCGGGTACGGCTTACGCCGCGCGAGTGCGCGGCAGCCGCGCGGTCGACGGCATCATGACGCCCCCGGCGGATGGGCCCTGGCGGCTCGGAATCAGCAGCGCGGGCACCTTCGAAAACCTGCAACTGGAGCCGGTTCCGAATGCCGCCGCTGCACTGGAGCCGGGCCAGGTTCGGGTGGCCCTGCGCGCCATCGCCACCAACTTCCGCGACGTCATGATCACCCTGGGCATGTTCACCCACGACGCGCTGCTGGGTGGCGAAGGCGCCGGCGTGGTGGTCGAAGTGGGGCCCGGAGTCTCCGAGTTCGCGGTCGGCGACTCGGTCTACGGCTTCTTCCCCGACGGCAGTGGAACGCTGGTTCCCGGTGACGTACGCCTGCTGCAACACAAGCCCGCCGACTGGTCTTACGCCGAAGCCGCCGGCATCTCAGCGGTTTTCACCACCGCCTACATGGCCTTCATTCATCTGGCAGACGTCAAGCCGGGGCAGCGGGTGCTGGTGCACGCCGCGGCCGGTGGCGTCGGGATGGCCGCGGTGCAGCTGGGCAGGCATCTCGGGCTGGAGGTGTTCGCGACGGCCAGCCGTGGCAAGTGGGACACGTTGCGGGCCATGGGCTTCGATGACGACCACATCTCGGATTCGCGCAGCCTGGAGTTCGAGGAGAAATTCCGCGCGGGCACCGGTGGCCGGGGGATGGACGTGGTGCTGGACTCGCTGGCCGGCGAGTTCGTCGATGCCTCACTGCGGCTTGTCGCTCCCGGCGGCGTGTTCCTGGAGATGGGCAAGACCGACATCCGCGACCCGGGCGTGGTCGCCCAGGAGTATCCGGGCGTCCGCTACCGGGCCTTCGACCTGTTCGAGCCCGGCCGCCCCCGAATGCACCAGTGGATGCAGGAGCTCGCCGGGCTGTTCGACGCCGGGGTGCTGGAACCGTTGCCGGTAACCACCTTTGACGTGCGACGCGCCCGTACCGCGCTGCGGTACTTGAGCCAGGCTCGCCACATCGGCAAGGTCGTCATGACAGTGCCTTTTGGGCCAGGTGGGCTGTCGGCAGGCACGGTGCTCATCACCGGCGGAACCGGCATGGCGGGTTCGGCGCTGGCCCGGCACCTGGTGGCGCACCACGGCGTCGAGGACCTGGTGCTGCTGAGCCGCCGCGGTCCGGACGCACCGGGCTGCGCCGAGCTGATGGCCGAGTTGCAGGCCGCCGGAGTACGGGCGCGTGTGGTGGCGTGCGACGCGGCCGACCGGGCAGCCCTGGCGCAGGTGATCGACGACATTTCTGCGCAGCGTCCGCTGTCCGGCGTGATCCACGCGACCGGCGCGCTGGACGACGCGATGGTCACCTCGCTGACCCCCGAGCGGATCGACGCGGTATTGCGGGCCAAGGTCGACGCGGCCTGGAATTTGCACGAGTTGACCCGCGACCTGAATCTGTCTGCCTTCGTGATGTTTTCGTCGATGGCCGGGCTGGTCGGCTCGTCGGGTCAGGGCAACTACGCGGCGGCGAACTCGTTCCTGGACGGGTTGGCCGCGCACCGGCGGGCGCTCGGGCTGCCGGCCATCTCGCTGGCCTGGGGGCTGTGGGATCAGGCCAGCGCCATGACCGGCGGACTGGACGCCGCCGACCTCGCCCGGCTGGGCCGCGACGGGATATTGGCCCTGTCGTCGGACGAGGCCATGGAGCTGTTCGACACCGCTTTGATCGTCGACGAGCCGTTCCTGGCGCCGGCCCGCATCGATCTCGGTGCGCTGCGCGCCCACGCGGTCGCGGTGCCCCCGATGTTCACCGATCTGGTCAACGCGCCGACGCGCCGCCGGGTCGACGACTCGCTGGCTGCCGCGAAATCGAAATCGGCGCTGGCGCACCGCCTGGACGGGTTGTCCGAAGCCGAGCAGCACGCCGTGCTCCTGGACCTGGTGCGATCGCACATCGCCACCGTGCTGGGGAACACCACCGCGGAGGCGATCGACCCGGATAAGGCGTTCCAGGAGTTGGGCTTCGACTCGCTGACCGCGGTCGAGATGCGCAACCGGCTCAAAACCGCTACCGGGCTGGCGCTTTCGCCGACCCTGATCTTCGACTACCCGACGCCCAACGGCCTGGCCGGCTACATTCGCACCCAACTGGCCGGGGTCCCGCAGGAAATCAAGCACGCCCCGGTCGCTCGCGCCACCGACGACGATCCGATCGTCATCGTCGGCATGGCGTGCCGCTATCCGGGCGGGGTGAATTCGCCCGACGACCTGTGGGAGATGCTGACCGAGGGCCGCGACGTGCTCTCCGATTTCCCGACCGATCGCGGCTGGGACCTGGCCGGCGTGTACAACCCGGATCCCGATGTTCCCGGGACCTGCTACACCCGCACCGGCGGCTTCGTGGACGGGGTCGCAGACTTTGACCCCGCCTTCTTCGGCATCGCGCCCAGCGAGGCGCTGTCCATGGACCCGCAGCAGCGCATGTTCCTGGAGCTGTCCTGGGAAGCGTTGGAGCGGGCCGGAATTGAGCCCGGCAAGCTGCGCGGCAGCGCCACCGGAATGTTCGCCGGGGTGTACACGCAGGGCTACGGCATGGGCGCGAAACCGACCGCGGAGGGCTTCCGGCTGACCGGCCAGTCCTCGAGCGTGGCGTCGGGCCGGGTGTCCTATGTGCTGGGCCTGGAAGGCCCGGCGGTGTCGGTGGACACGGCGTGCTCGTCGTCATTGGTGGCGCTGCACATGGCGGCGCAGTCGCTGCGTTCGGGCGAGTGTGATCTGGCGCTGGCCGGTGGGGTCACCGTCAACGCCACGCCCGACATCTTTGTGGAGTTCAGCCGGATGCGCGGGTTGTCGGAGGACGGCCGGTGCAAGGCCTACGCCGGCGCGGCCGACGGCACCGGGTTCTCCGAAGGCGGCGGCATGCTCGTGGTGGAGCGCCTGTCGGACGCGCAACGGCTGGGGCACCCGGTGCTGGCCGTGGTGCGCGGCTCCGCCATCAATCAGGACGGCGCGTCCAATGGGCTGACCGCGCCCAACGGTCCATCCCAGCAGCGGGTGGTCCGCGCGGCGCTGGCCAACGCCGGGTTGACGCCGGCGGAGGTGGACGTCGTCGAAGGGCACGGCACCGGAACCACGTTGGGCGACCCGATCGAGGCGCAGGCCCTGCTGGCCACCTACGGGCAGGACCGCAGCGAGCCGCTGTGGCTGGGTTCGATCAAGTCGAACATGGGCCACACGCAGGCGGCCGCCGGGGTGGCCGGGGTGATCAAGATGGTCCTGGCGATGCGCCACGAGATGTTGCCCGCGACACTGCATGTCGATGAGCCCAGCCCGCACGTCGACTGGTCGACGGGTTCGGTGTCGTTGTTGACCGAGGCCCGGGCCTGGCCCGGCAACCGCCCGCGCCGCGCCGGTGTGTCGTCGTTCGGGATCAGCGGCACCAACGCGCACGTCATCGTCGAGGCGGTGCCGGCCGAGTCGGCGCGCGTCCTGGACGGTCCCAAGGTGCCGGTGGTGCCGTGGCCGGTGTCGGCGAAATCGCTGTCCGCGTTGAACTCTCAGGCCAGCAGGTTGGCGGCCCACCTGCGCGCCCACCCGAACCTGAGCATTGCCGATGTGGGATGGTCGCTGGCGGGGCGGTCGGCCTTCGAACAGCGGGCGGTCATCGTCGGCAGCGACCGCGACCAGCTACTGGCGGGGCTGGACGAGCTGGCCGGTGACGACCTGGGCGGCTCGGTCATTCGTGGCACGGTAACCGCCGGCAAGACGGTGTTCGTGTTCCCGGGTCAGGGATCGCAGATCTTGGGCATGGGAATGGGATTGCACGCCGGCTATCCGGTGTTCGCGGAGGCGTTCAACACCGTGGTAGCCGAACTGGACCGGCACCTTCTTCGCCCGCTGCGCGAGGTGATGTGGGGGCACGACGAAAAGCTCTTGAATAACACTGAATTCGCGCAGCCCGCGCTGTTCGCGGTGGAAGTCGCATTGTTCCGGCTGCTCGAATCCTGGGGTGTGCGGCCCGACTTCGTGATGGGCCACTCGATCGGGGAGTTGGCGGCCGCGCACGTCGCCGGAGTGCTGTCCCTGGAGAACGCCGCGGTGCTGGTGGCTGCCAGGGGCCGATTCATGCAGGCGCTGCCCGAGGGGGGCGCGATGGTGGCGGTACAGGCCACCGAAGAAGAGGTGCGGCCGCTCCTGGTGCCCGGCGTAGGCATTGCCGCGGTCAACGGGCCGACCTCGGTGGTGATTTCGGGCGCCGAAGATGCGGTGATCGCAATCGCGGACCGGCTCCGCACCGACGGCCACCGTGTGCATCGGCTCTCGGTGTCGCACGCCTTCCACTCGCCGTTGATGGATCCGATGATCGACGAATTCGGAACCGTCGCTGCCGGATTGACCGTCGGCAAGCCGACCGTTCCGATCGTGTCCAACCTGACCGGCCAACTGGCCGGTGACGACTTCGCGTCGGCGGCGTACTGGAAGCGACACGTGCGCGAAGCGGTGCGATTCGCCGACAGCGTGCGATTCGTGCACGCCGCCGGCGCAAGCCGGTTCCTCGAAGTCGGGCCAAGCGGCGGCCTGACGGCATCGATCGAAGAAACCCTGGCCACTGATCCGGTGGCGGCCCCGGTGGCCACCATGTCCGCGCTGCGCAAGGACCGCCCGGAACCGGTCACCCTGGTCAACGCCGTCGCGCAGGGGTTCGTCGCCGGGATGGATGTGGACTGGCGTGGCGCCGTGGGCGACGCCAATCTCGTCGAACTGCCCACGTATGCCTTTGACCGGCGCCGCTTTTGGCTTTCCGCCGACGGCGGCCCAGCCGATGCTGCGGGCCTGGGCCTGGCCGCCGGTGAACACGCCCTGCTGGGCGCCGTGGTGGAACTGCCGGCCACCGGCGGGGTGGTGCTGACCGGCCGGTTGTCGCCCGGCACGCAGGGCTGGTTGACCGATCATGCCGTCGGCGGTGTCGTGCTGTTCCCCGGCGCGGGATTCGTCGAGTTGGCGATCCGCGCCGGTGACGAAGTGGGCTGCGGAGTCGTCGACGAGCTCAATCTCGCGGCGCCGCTGGTGTTGCCGCCCGGTGGATCGGTCGCCGTTCAGGTCGTGGTTGGCGGCCCGGACGATTCCGGTGCTCGTGCCGTCTCGGTGTTCTCGCGGGCCGAAGCCGGCTCGGGCTGGTCGCTGCATGCCGAAGGTGTGCTGCGGGCGGGCTCGGTGCAGCCGAGCGCGGACCTCTCGGCGTGGCCGCCGGTGGGAGCGGTCGCGCTGGATGTCGGCGACGGGTACGAGCAACTGGCAGAGCGTGGTTACGGGTACGGGCCGGCATTCCGCGGCCTGACGTCGATGTGGCGCCGCGGCGACGAAGTTTTCGCCGAAGTGACGCTGCCCGCCGGCGCCGGGGTTTCGCCGGCCGGGTTCGGCGTCCACCCGGCGATGCTCGACGCGGCCTTGCACGCGGTCATGTTGGCCTCCGACAGCGACGAACTGCCCGCGGGTTCGATGTTGGTCCCCTTCTCCTGGCAGCAGGTGTCGTTGCACGCCGCGGGGGCGAGCGCGGTGCGCGCGCGGATCGTACCGGTCAGCCCTTCCACCGTGTCGATCGAATTGGCCGACGGGCTGGGGCTGCCGGTCCTCTCGGTGGCGTCAATGGTGGCCCGCCCGGTCACCGACAAGCAGCTGCTGGCCGCGGTGTCGAATTCGGGACCGGACCGGCTCTTCGAGGTGATCTGGTCCGCTCAGCCGGCGGTGGCGGTGCAGCCGGTATCGGTATCCGCTTGGGGCACAACGGAATTAATCGACGCCGAGACCGACCGGTCCGCTGTCCTGTTCGAATCGCGGCCAGTGTCCGGCGACGTGATCACCGAGGTGTACGCGGCGACGCGAGCGGTGCTGCCGGTGCTGCAGTCGTGGCTGTCCCGGGACGACGCCGGAACCCTGGTGGTGGCGACCCGGGGCGCGATGACGCTGCCGGGTGAGGACGTCACCGATTTGGCCGGCGCCGCGGTCTGGGGGCTGGTGCGGTCGGCGCAGACCGAGCATCCCGGACGGATCGTGCTCGTCGACACGGATGCGCCGCTGGATTCCGACGCGATAGCAGCGGTTCTGGCGCTCAGCGAGCCGCAGGCGATACTGCGCAAGGGATCGGTCTACACCGCGCGGGTGCTCGGCAGCCGCGCCGTCGGCGGTCTCCTGCTGCCACCCGACGAGGGACCGTGGCGGCTCGGCATGAGCAGCCACGGCACGATCGAAAACCTGCGGATAGAGCGCATTCCCGACGCCGACGCGCCGTTGGGTCCGGGCCAGGTGCGGGTTGCGCTGTCGGCCATCGCGGCCAACTTCCGCGACGTCATGATCGCGTTGGGCCTCTATCCCGACCCCGAGGCGGTCATGGGTATCGAGGCCTCCGGAGTCGTGATCGAGACCGCCTCGCAGGATGGGCGTTTCGCCGTCGGTGACCGCGTGATGGGGCTGTTCCCGGACGGCACCGGAACCATCGCCAGGACCGACCAGCGTCTGCTCGTCAAGGTGCCGACCGGATGGTCACACACCGCCGCCGCGACAGCCTCGGTGGTGTTCGCCACGGCGAACTACGCGCTGGTGGACCTGGCCGCCGCCAAGCCCGGTCAGCGGGTGCTGGTGCACGCCGCCGCCGGCGGGGTCGGGATGGCCGCGGTCCAACTGGCCCGCCAGATCGGTCTCGAGGTGTTCGCGACCGCCAGTCGCGGCAAGTGGGACACGCTGCGGGCCATGGGCTTTGACGACGATCACATCGCCGACTCGCGGAGCCTGGAATTCGAGGAGAAGTTCCGGACGGTCACCGGCATGGCCGGGATGGATATCGTCCTCGACTCGCTGTCCGGTGATTTCGTCGACGCATCCCTGCGCCTGACGGCCCCCGGCGGGGTCTTCCTGGAGATGGGTAAGACCGACATCCGCGACCCCGAGGTGGTCGCCCGGGACCACTCGGGCGTGCGCTACCGTGCCTTCGATCTCTTCGAAGCCGGACCGGATCGCATCGCACAGATGCTCGACGAGTTGGCCGCCATGTTCGGCGAAGACGTGCTGCGGCCGTTGCCGGTCACCAGGTTCGATGTGCGACGCGCACCCGCCGCGCTGCGCTACCTGAGCCAGGCCCGCCACGTCGGCAAGGTGGTGATGACCATGCCCGACGCGTGGACGGCCGGCACGGTGTTGATCACCGGCGCCACCGGCATGGCCGGTTCAGCGGTCGCCCGGCACGTCGTAACCCGGCATGGCGCAAGGAATCTGGTGTTGGTCAGCCGGCGCGGCCTGGACGCGCCGGGTGCCGCGGAGCTGGTCGCCGAACTGAGTGCGGCCGGTGCGCACGTGGAGGCGGTAGCCTGCGACGCCGCCGATCGCGAGGCCTTGGCCAAGGTGATCGCCGACATCCCGATGCAGCGTCCACTGACCGGGGTGATCCACGCCGCCGGGGTCTTGCACGACGCGGTGGTGACGTCTCTGACGCCCGACCGGATCGAAGCCGTGTTGCGGTCCAAGGTCGACGCGGCATGGAATCTGCACGAACTGACCCGCGAGCTCGACGTGTCTGCGTTCGTGATGTTTTCGTCGATCGCCGGGCTCGCCGGTGCGTCGGGACAGGCCAACTACGCCGCCGGTAACTCCTTCCTGGACGCGCTGGCCGCACATCGGCGGGCGCACGGGCTGCCGGCGATCTCGCTGGGCTGGGGCCTGTGGGATCAAGCCAGCGCCATGACCGGTGGGCTGGGCGCCGCCGATCGCGCCCGGTTCGGCCGGGACGGCATCGTCGCCATGTCCTCGGACCAGGCGCTGGAGCTGATGGACACCGCGCTGATTGTCGATGAGCCGTTCATGTTGCCCGCCCACATCGACCTCGCGGCGTTGCGGGTCAAGTTCGACGGCGGCACGCTGCCGCCGATGTTCGTCGATCTGATCAACGCGCCGTCGCGGCGCCAGGTCGACGACTCGCTGGCCGCAGCCAAGTCGAAATCCGCGCTGCTGCAACGCCTCGAAGGGCTTCCCGAGGATGAGCAGCAGGCGATCCTGCTGGACCTGGTGCGCGCCAACATCGCCACCGTGCTGGGCAGCGCCAGCCCGGAGGCGATCCACCCGGACCGGGCGTTCCAAGAACTCGGCTTCGACTCGCTGACGGCCGTCGAGATGCGCAACCGGCTCAAAGCCGCGACCGGGCTGGCGCTTTCACCGACACTGATCTTCGACTACCCGAACTCCGCGGCGCTGGCCGGCTACATGTATCGCGAATTGGTCGGATCGTCGGATCAGCCCGCTGCGGCGGCCGCACCCGGTGAAGCCGAGATCCAGCGGGTGGTCGGATCCATTCCGGTCAAGCGCCTGCGTCAGGCCGGCGTGCTGGAGCTGTTGCTGGCCTTGGCCAACGAATCGTCCAGCGGCAACGGCCAGTCCGCGGCGCCCGCGGCGACTTCTATCGCTGCGGAGAAGGACATCGCCGATATGGATCTCGACGACCTGGTCAACGCCGCGCTGCTGGACGACGACGAATAGCCATGAGCCGCGCCGACGACGATGCAGAGCGCAGCGATGAGGAGGAGCGGCGCAATTGAGTGAGGACTCTTTGTGAGAATCGCGGTCACCGGGGCCAGCGGTGTGCTCGGGCGCGGCCTGGCAGCCCGGCTGCTCAGCGCGGGCCACGATGTCGTCGGCCTCGCGCGCCATCGGCCCGACAGCTGGGCGAGCGCGGCGGACTTCGTCGCCGCCGACATCCGTGACGCAGCTGCGGTCACGCGCGCCCTGGCCGGCGCCGATGTTGTCGCACATTGCGCGTGGGTGCGGGCAACCGGTCGGGACGGCCGGATCAGCTCCCAGGTCAACCTCGACGGGACGGCCAACGTCCTTGCGGCCACGGCAGATTCGGGCGCCGCCCGAATCGTCTTTCCGTCGTCCGCGCACGTATACGGCGGCGGAGACACCACGCGGTCCGAAAGCGACGCGGTGGCCCCCGTTTCGGTTGGGGGTCTGCACGCGGCCCGCGTCGAGGACATGCTGGCCGCCGCGGACGTCGAGTCGGTGGTGATCCGCTCGGCGCTGGTCGTCGGTCGCGGCGTGGACAACTGGGTGCGCCGGGTGTTGGCGGCGCCGGCCTTCCCCCGTGGCGCCGACGATCGGCCGCTGCAAGTCATCCACCTCGACGATGCGCTGCGCGCCCTACTGCGTGCCGTCGTGGATCCCGCAACGGTCACCGGCCCAGTCAATCTCGCGGCTTCGGCGACGACGACGTTTCGTCAGATCGCCGCCGTCCTGCGGCGCCGGATCGTGCCGTTCGCCGCACCGTCGGGACCAGGCGCGGCGGCCGAACTGGAGCTCATCCGAACCGCGCCGTTACTGGACACCGCGCGATTACGCGATGTCTGGGCATTCGAGCCCGCATGGCAAGCCGACGAGGCGATCGAGGACCTGGCCCTGGCGGTGCGTGGCCGCGTGGCCCTGGGGAAGCGGGTGATCTCGGTGCCCTGGCGGCTGGCCACAATCCAGGACCTGCCTGCCGTCGACGCCGCCGCCGACGATGTGTTGCCCAGACCCGCAGGGCCAGAAGGACTTAACGGCGAATTCGACACACCGATCGATCCGCGCTTTCCCACGTTCCTGGCCACTAACTTGTCGGAGGCGCTACCCGGCCCGTTTTCGCCGGCGTCGGCCTCGGCGACGGTTCGCGGACTGCGAGCCAGCGCCGTGTGCGTAGCCGAGCGGCTGCGGCCCGGGGGAATAATCCAGCGCGAAATCGCCATGCGAATGGTCGCGGTGTTCGGCCACCGGCTGTACGGCGCCATCACGACCGCGCATTTCATGGCCGAAACCGTACCGTTCGTCAAGCCGGCGACGGTGGTGAGCAACAGCGGGTTCTTCGGTCCGAGTATGGCCGCACTGCCGATCTTCGGCGAGGAACGTCCGCACTCCGACACCAGCCGAGTCCGCAAGCAACTGCGGACCGTCCGCAACATCGGGGTGTTCGGCGCCAACCTGATCGGTCTGTCCGCCGGCGCATCCCTGGACACCCGCGAGTTCGTTGCCGACGTCGATCGCCTGGAACGCTTGTCCGACGGCGACCTCACTCGGCTCGACGATCGTCGGCTGCTGAGCCTGATCTCGTTGGCGCGTGATCAGGTGGTGCACGGCTGGGTGCTGGCCGCGGGCTCGTTCCTGTTATGCGCGGCGTTCAACGTGCTGTTGCGCGGGTTGTGCGGGCGAGAAGTCGCCGCGCCCGGCGGGCCGGAATTGGTCAGCGCGCGCTCTGTCGAGGCGATGCAGCGGTTGGTGATTGCCGCACAGCGTGATCCGAAAGTAATGGCGCTGCTGGCCGAGCCGGGGGATCGGCTGGACAAGCTGGCCGTCGAGACACCGGAATTCCATGCGGCGCTGCTGGCCGAGCTGGCGCTGATCGGACACCGCGGTCCGGCCGAGCTGGAGATGATGTCATCCAGCTACGCCGACGACCCTGAGCTACTCGTCCGGATGGTGACCCGGGCGATGAGCGCCCCGTCCGCGCCGCCGCCGCAGCGGACCCGGATTCCACTGCACGCCAAGCCCATTGCGGCTCTGGCCACGCAGCAACTGCGCGACCGCGAAGTCCGCCGAGACAAGGTCGTGCGGGCCAACTGGGTGTTGCGCACACTGCTGCGCGAGTACGGCCGCCGCTTGACCGATGCCGGGGTCTTCACCACGGCCGACGACGTGTTCTATCTCCTGGTCGACGAACTCGACCCGCTGCCCCCAGACGTCGCAGGATTGGTAGCGCGGCGCCGCGCCGAACAGCGCAGGCTGGTCGGCGTCGTGCCGCCGACGGTATTCAGCGGAAGCTGGCAGCCATCCGTCACCACCGTGCCGGCGCTGGCCGGTGGGGGCACCCTGCGCGGGGTGGGGGTCTGCGGCGGACGGGTTCGCGGTCGGGTGCGCATCGTGCGACCTGACACCATCGACGACCTACAGCCCGGTGAGATCCTGGTGGCGGAGGTCACCGACGTCGGCTATACCGCCGCGTTCTGTTATGCCGCGGCGGTGGTGACCGAATTGGGTGGCCCGATGTCGCACGCCGCCGTGGTCGCCCGTGAATTCGGCTTTCCCTGTGTGGTCGACGTGCGGGGTGCCACGCAGGCGTTGCCGCCGGGCGCGCTGGTCGAGGTCGACGGCAGCACGGGCGAAATCAGCGTGCTGGAACTGGCTTCCGAGGATCAGCCCTCGTCCCGGGCCGGTGGCCGCAGCGCCTAGCCCCTGTCATGGGTGGGACGCCGCCCGCTGTTGGGCCGCTTGGCGGGCCAGCCTGTCGTTGTGGATCCTGACGAGTTCGCGGAACCCCAGCCGGTGGTACTTCGGTATCGGCTGGATGCCCCACACGTCCTGCGCGGTCGCCTTGCCCTCGGCGCCCTCGGGCGGCCCGAACGGTGGATAGGGGTATTTGCACTCCAGCATGTCGTTGGAGTACCGAATCTTGAGCAGCTCACTGCAGATCTGGGTGAGGCTCAGGGTCGGGTATCCGTAGTAGACGGCCATGAACGGCAATGTGAAGGCACCTTCGATCACCAGCGCCACCAGGCACACCAACACGGCGCGCTTGATCCATCTGTGCATCCGCGCGTAGTACGGCGTCGTCCCCGGCTCGAGACCGGTGCTCGGGCCGTTATCTTCGATGGTCGACGGTTCAGCTGGGTTGGTCATTGCGCTGCTCCTTGCTAGTCGGAGAAGATTTCGCGATTGACGGTGTGCAGGTAGGGGATGGCGAGGAACGGAGTGATGTAGAAGATGTCGTAGAGCCACCAGCCGATGACCGGGAAGACCACACCGGCGTAGCGCACGTCGGCGAACATGGTCATGTTGAACACGTAGGCCGACCAGATCACCACGCCCATCCAGCACGTGACGACCATCCACTGGTGGCCCCAGCGCTTCATCTGTAAGAAGCCGATCGCCGCCGCCACCCGCATCGAGAAGACCGTCAGAATCAGGCCGGCGACATAGGCTTTCTCGCCCGGTCCCGCGGCGCCCCCGACCCACAGCTCGTTGTAATGCCAGAAATACCCGGCGTCGAACATGTTGCCCCACCCGACCATCAGCACGCGGTTGATCAACGTATGGTTGGCCACCAGGTCCAAAGCCCAGCCGAGGCTGTTAAGCATCCCATCGATCAGCACCAGGTAACCGATCAGCGTGACGATCATGGGCCGGACCGACAAGCCGGCCCGCAGGGCCTGGCGCTGCAGCCACACCCCGCGCATGAATATGGGAAATCCGATCAGGCCGGGCGCCCACATGCCCATCAGCGCGGCGCCGACGATCATCCACTTATCGGCGCGGCGCTGAGCCAGTCGCGACTCCTCGTGGTGATCCTCAAGGCCGATCGAATTCGCCTGCGCAGCAGACAGACTCATAGATCCCACCACCCTCGGGCGAACGACATGTACAGCTGTACGCCGAACATCACCAGCAGGTAGCCGTAGATGAAGATCTGGAAGACGATTAGCGCCCTCTTGCGCTTCTGCTCTTGGCGGTCCATGCCTACTGCTCCTTTCTAACGACTGCTTTCAGGCATTCGTGGGGCCAGGCTGGCCGCCGCGACTTCACGTAGGCCGTCGGTGACGGCGCCGTCGGTGCTCAGCGGTGCGAGAATGCACGCGTCGGCCGCATCGAATTCCGTTGCGCCAGCGGCGATCAGCTGGGCGGCGGTGACCAGCACCCTGGTAGACGGCGGCTCGAAGTGGAAGGCCTCGTCGGCGGTGCGGATTGCGACCGCGCATCCGACCAGCCGCTGTGCCGTGGCAAGGGGAATTCCGGATTCCGCGACGATTACCTCCGCCTCGCGCTCGGGGGGCAAATAGTGCATCGCCAGCGTGGCGAACCGCTGTCGGAACGAGGGTTTGAGCTCCTTGAGCGAGCTGCGGTAGGCCGGGTTGTACGAACACACCAGCATGAACTCCTGCGGCGCCTTCACCACCTCGCCTGCCCGGTCGAGGTAGAGCGAGCGTCGGTGGTCGGTGAGCGAATGCAGGATCGCTAGCGAGTCGTGTCGGGCCTCGACGACCTCGTCGAGGTAGCAGATCGCGCCGGCCTTGACCGCCCGGGTCAGCGGGCCGTCGGTCCACACCACGTCTCCACCGGTCACCATGAAGCGGCCGACCAGATCGGAGCTGGTGAGATCGTCGTGGCAGCTGATGGTGACCACGGGCCGTTGCAGCAGTGAGCCCATGTGTTCGACGAACCGGGTCTTACCGCATCCGGTCGGACCGGTCAACATCACCGGAATACGTTGGTGAAACGCCTGTTCGAACAGCCGGACTTCGTTGCCGTTGACAAAATATGCCTCGGTGGTCATGCGGCGACCAATTCACGATGGACATGAGCCAGCACTCGCGGGAGTTCCTCGATGCGGCGGATACGTTGCGAACGACGGGGACCGAACACCTCGGGCAGGGGATCGACCCGGGTCGGCCCCACGCCGACGTAGTACATCGAGACGCCCGCGTCGTTGGCCTCCTCGCCGGCGTGCGCCGCGTCGGCCCAGGCGTAGCGTCCCTCGTAGCCCTCGTCGGAGATCAGCCCGTCGCCGATGACGATCAGCAGGCGTCGCTCCGAGGACCGCGCCAGCAGCCGGCTTGTCAGATGGCGAAGCGGCGCCCCGAGTCTGGTGTAACCCCGGGTCGATAGGCCCAGCCCGCTGGGCGGCACGAAGCGGCGGTCCTCGAAGTCCTTCAGGCATCGCACCTCGACGCGATGGCGGGTGTTGCCGGTGAACACGAAAACACCGTGGGGCTCGCGCGCCAGTGTCATGGCACGCGAAAGCGCGTCAGCACAGGCCAATTCGAGCTGGAAAACTCGACCGCCGTGCACGCCCAACGACGAACTGCCGTCGAGCAGCAACGCCGTGGTCACATCCCGGCTGCTGGGCCGCAGCTCGCGAAAGAGCCTCGGCTCATTGGCTTCGCCGGTAAAGAGGTCGATGTAGTGGTTGACGTATTGGTCGACGTCCAGGTCCGAGCCGTCCTCAAGGCGGTTGGTCATCGCACGGTGCGTATGTTCCTCGAACCACTTGCGCACGTCGATGGCCACCGGTACCGGATGGAGGGTGGACCCGCCGTCGGCATGCTCGACGACGGCGACGTGGTCTCGCATGAATCGCTGCGTCCACATGTTCCATTCGGGATAGGGGATGCCGGGCCGGTGTTCCGGTGTGACGTCGAGGTCGTTGTCCTGCGGCCGGCTCGGTGGTGGCAGGTTGGGATTGCGGACCCCGCCATCGCCTCCGACGGGAACCGAGTAAGGCCGGGGGATGCGCTTCTGCGTTGTCGTCCAGGGCATCCGGCCGAAGCTGCGCCGCAACTTGTCGGTCAACCCTTGCGGTACCGTGTAGGCCAGCGGCAAGCTGCCCAGCAACGGATGAATCGTCAGCTCCTGGCCGGCGGCCGCCAAAGCGATTGCCCGGTCGAGCATCTCGGCGGCATCCATGTCGCCGGCGAGCGCGCGCAGGTCGGGGAGTAACCGCTGGACGTCGGGCAGCAGGCCCGGCCACCGCGACGCTATCCAACCCATGGCGACGCCAGCTTCGACGAGCGTGAGCGCGCGCAGCTGGCGCGCCGTCAGCTCGTTGAGGCGATATGCGGTGACGCGGTCCTTCGACGGCGAACATTGCAGGGCCACACCGCAAGTCAGGGTCCGGCGCGTCCAGTCCGGTGCCGCGGGATAGGGGACATGGACAAAGGTGAGCGTGGCGTTGAGCCCGAAGGTCCGCCGTTCGCCGGTGACGAGCCGGACGCCGTGACGGCGGTGCTCGCTGAGCGCCACCGCCGTCACGGCGCAACAGCGTTCAAGCTCCATCGCACGGGGATAGGAATGCTCGGCCATTCAGAACGTGCCGATGTTAGAGAACAGCCAGTACCAGAACCAGATGATCAGGCCGGTGCCGCCCCACGCGGCGACATAGCGAAGGATCTCCCACAAATAACCCACGATATGACTTCCTCTGTGTCGTAAGGGATTGCAACTCGCGTACTTCAGTCGGAGAACAGTTCGCGGTTGACGGTGTGCAGATAGGGAATGGCCAGGAACGGGGTGATGTAGAAGATGTCGTAGAGCCACCAACCGACGACCGGCAGCACGACTCCGGCGAAGCGCACATCGGCGAACATCGTCATGTTGAAGACGTAGGTGATCCAGATGACGACGCCCATCCAACAGGTGATGACCATCCACTGATGGCCCCACCGTTTCATCTGCAAAAAACCGATGGCCGCGGCGATGCGCATGGTGAAGACGGTGAGAATAAGGCCGACTTCCATGGCTTTTTCGCCCGGGCCCGCCGCGCCGCCGACCCACAGCTCGTTGTAGTGCCAGAAGTACCCGGCATCGAACATGTTGCCCCACCCGTTGAGCAGCACGCGGGCCAGCAGCGTGTGGTTCGCCACCAGGTCGAGCGCCCATCCGACGGTGTTGATCGCGGCGTCGATGATGACGAGATAGCCCAGCAACGTGACCAGCATCGGCCGAACCGACAGGCCGTCGCGTTGAGCCCGGCGCAGCAACCGCACCCCCCAGAGAAACAGCGGCAAGCCGAAGATGCCGAGCGCCGCAGTGCCGATCAGCAGACTGCCCGAGATGAGCCACTTGTCAGCCTGGCGCTGCGCGAGTTGCGAGCGTTCCATGTGCTCGTCGATGGTCAAACTTGCCTGCGCGGCGCCGCTGGAGTTTGCGACGGTGCTCGCGCTGCCGGCGGTGCGCTGGCGCAGCTTCGGCAGATTCACAAACCCCTCCCTAGGTCGGATCGGCTTGTGCACTATAACAGGCTGACTTAAGTCAGCAGAAGATGGAAACGCTGTCGTAGCACGATGAGCGCAGGGCTCCAGCGTTCGACGTCGCTTGTTCTGGTATGAAACTGCATAACGGCATGATTGGCTTCTATACGGGATGGCTGAGGCCGTGCTGCCGCGCTGCAAATACTGATAAGAGTCAGCTTGCCAATCGCTCAGGGCTTTAGGCTGCGCAATGTCCTGGCGACGTAGTCCTCCAGCAGCGTGTGCCCGGTCGGCCAGTGGTTGGTAGTGATCAGCAGGGCATAGAGGCCCAGCAAGAAGAACACCGCGCTGTTCATGGGATTGACGTCTTGGTCCGTCTCGCCGCGTTGTTGGGCCTGCTCGATCTCCCGGGCGACCAAAACGATCAACGGGTGATCGCGGCCGTCTTCGGTCTGCGGACGGGTTTGGGAGAAGTGTAGCGCGAGAAAGTCATTGAAGAGCAGGTCGCCCAGCCGGCGTTCCAATCCGACCACCAAGCGGACCGCCTCATGCAATGCGGAATCAAGACCGTGCTTGGACTTGAGGAATTGAGCGAACTGCTTGGCTATCCGGGCCTCTTCGCGGCGCTCCAGCTCCAGCAGCACATGCTCCTTGGTGGGGAAGTGGAAGAAGAAGGTGCCGTGGGCGACTCCCGCGGCGGCCACGATGGCACTGACGTCGGCCTCGGCCATGCCGGCGCGGGCGAACTCCGCGATCGCCGCGCCCATCAAGCGCTCCCGGGTCTGCAGACGCTTGGCCTCTCGCGCCGACAGCCGGTCCGTCACAGCCATTACTTTTTCCTCACGGTTGACCCGACTCATGTCAAGGCTTCGCGGCTTACTGAACCAATTATGCCGTGCCGCGGTCAAAAAGGCTTGCACGGCTTAACGATTGTCCGGCTGATCGCGCGATCGCGGATATGCGTCGCTCGTCGTCGATGACTTTAGTCAGCAAGTGCCTGACGCAGTGACCGCGCAATCGGAGGAACCCGGCATCGGAATAGAGCAATTCAATGACGCTCGCCCCAGGAGCTCATCGCTGTCGAGCACATTCCGCTTTCGGCGACCATGCGCGGTGTGATGTGGAAACAGCGCCTGGCTAGCCGCCGCCCTTACTGATATCGCCGCATGCCCGAAGGCCGGGCTGTCAGATGAACAATGAATCGGCGGCCGAATTTGGCGTGTTCGCCCTGCCGGCGCCCGCGGTAAGGGATACAAATAGCTGACTTCTACAAGGAGACCCTATGAATACGGTGCGGACGTCCGCGCTCGGCTTGACGGCTGCCGCGGTGTTGATCGGTGCGACGGTGGTGGGCTGCGGCGGGAACAAGAGCTCCACGGAGTCGTCGGGTTCGGCCTCGTCGGCTACCTCGCCGGGCTCCTCGACCAGCGCCACCCCGGCCTCACCGGGAGCCCCGGCGGACTACAGCAACCTGCTGATCAAACCCAGCGACGTCGGCCCCAACGCCACTGCCGACGGGCCGCCGAGCCAGAACCCCAGCGGCATCACCGGCGTGGGACAGGTTTTCAAGAACCCCGACGGCAAGCGCACCATCGTCGACACGATCGCGGTCTTTCCCGATGCGGCCACGGCCACCCAGACCGCCGCCAACATGCGCGACGTCGTCGGTAAAAAGGTCAACGGTCAGCAGCAGCCCATCGACGTTGGCGCCGACGGGTTCATGGTGATCGGCCAGGGATCCGACCCGGCGAACCCGATGGAAATCTCCGAGGCGGTGTTCGTCGAGGGCAGGGCGATGGTCGACCTGGAATCCGACTGTGCCATCGGCAATCCCACGCCGGCCGACATCATGCTCGATCTCGCCCGTAAGCAGGACGCCGCGGTCAAAGCGGGGCTGCCCGCCAGCTGAGCGGGAACTCGTTCACGAGATAAGCGAGCCCGGAACGACCATGCCCGGCCTCAGCAGCTGAACGCCGTGCCGACACCGTCCGGGGGTGGCGCCGGCTTCAGGCAGCCGAACGGCTCGATTCCGGCGGGGCTGAATTTGGCCGCCGACTGGTGCGCGTAGTTCACGCAATACAGACCCGCCTGGTCGGCGCGGCATCGGTAGTCACCGAACGACAGCGAATCCCCGTCCGCCAGTTCCGGTCCATTGCCGTTGATGAACGGACCGGGATCGGCGCGGGCAGCTCCCACCTGCAGGTTCATCCCGTCGAAGCTGACCCAGCCGCCTTGCCATTGGCCATAGGCCGTGGCGGGCGCCGGCGGCGGGTTGGTCAGCCTCACCAGGCAGGCCAGCGCGCCGCCGAGGTGTTTGGCGTCGGTCATGCAGGACACCTTGCCCGCCATCACCGTCAGTGCGATGTCATTGCCCAGCGGCGTGACCGCGCCGTCGCGGGTAGCCGTGTGAAACCGGCCAGGGTCGGCGGGGTGACCGGACTCGATCCACGCGATGACCTCGGAGATCGGCGCACCGGCTGCCGGTGCTGCGGCCGGTCCCGGCGATTTGCTGCCCGGCATGCCGGCGCCGGTCGACGTCGCGGTGGTGCTGCCGGTGGGTTCTGAATTGCCGCCCGTGGCGTGTGAACACCCGGCGACCAGTAATGACGCGGCGATCATCGCAGCAATCCGCATTCAGTCAGGCTAACCGCCGCGCCGGGCAATTAAGGCGCTGCGCGCGCGTTACCACCGTCATGTCGGTTACCGTCGGGTTATGCATGACCGCACTGTCCGCGCACGCACGGCCATCGGCACCGTCGAAGGCTTCACCCGCGACGGGGTCACGCGGTGGCGGTCGATCCCGTATGCCCGTCCGCCGGTGGGGAATCTGCGCTTCCGGGCACCGCAGCCCGCGCAGCCGTGGTCGGGGGTTCGGCACTGCCATGGCTTCGGCAACTGCGCGCCCCAGCAGCGCCGCTACACCCTGCTCGGGCTCGGCCGCTACCAACCGATGAGCGAGGACTGCCTCACCCTCAACGTCGTGGCGCCCGAGGGCGCGGCCGAGGGACCACTACCCGTCATGGTGTTCATCCACGGCGGCGGCTATTTCCTGGGCAGCTCGGCGACGCCGCTGTACGACGGCGCTGCCCTGGCACGCCGCGGATGCGTGTACGTGTCGGTGAACTACCGGCTGGGCGCGCTGGGGTGCATTGACTTCTCGTCGCTGTCGACGCCGGAGATCACCATCGACAGCAATCTGTATCTGCGCGACCTGGTGCTGGCGCTGCAGTGGATTCGCGTCAATATCGGGGGATTCGGCGGTGACCCGGACAACGTCACCATCTTCGGCGAGAGCGCCGGCGCGTGCATCACCGCCTCATTGCTGGCGGTCCCCGCCGCCAAAGGCCTTTTCGCCCGGGCGATCTCGGAAAGCCCGGCATCCGGGCTGGTGCGGTCGAAGGAGGTTGCCGCTGAGTTCGCGAACCGCTTCGCCAACCTGCTCGGGGTGCGACGGCAGGACGCCGCCAACGCGTTGATGCAGGTCTCCGCGGCCCATTTGGTGGAAACCCAACACCGGTTGATCGACGAGGGCATGCGGAACAGGCTGGGCGCCTTCCCAATTGGGCCCGTCTTCGGTGACGACATCCTGCCGCTGGATCCGGTCGAAGCGATGCGGCGCGGCGAGGCCCACCGGGTCCCGCTGATCGTGGGCACCAATGCCGAAGAGGGGCGGTTGTTCACCCGGTTCCTGGCGATGCTGCCGACCAACGAGACGATGGTCGAGGAACTGCTCGCCGAGGCAGAACCCGCTATCCGCGAACGCATTACCGCCGCTTATCCCGACTATCCGCAGCGGGCGGCGTGCATCCAGCTCGGCGGTGACTTCGCCTTCGCCTCGGCCGCCTGGCAGATCGCGGAGGCGCATGGTGCGCACGCGCCGACGTACCTCTACCGGTATGACTACGCTCCGCGCACGCTGCGCTGGTCGGGTTTCGGAGCCACCCATGCCACCGAGTTGCTGGCCGTCTTCGACGTCTACCGCACCAGATTCGGCGCGCTGTTGACCGCGGCGGCCGACCGGCGGGCCGCGTTGCGGGTGAGCAACCAGGTGCAGCGGCGCTGGCGTGCCTTCAGCCGTACCGGGGTGCCGGGGGAGGATTGGCCTCTGTACACCGCCGACGATCGCGCCGTGATGGTCTTCGACCGCAAGTCGCGCGTCGAGTTCGATCCACACCCACATCGCCGAATGGCCTGGGACGGCTTCTCACTGGCGCGTTGAGCTGGCACGCTGACCCACATGCATGCCGAGACCGAGCAAGTCATCGAACGACCCGGTGATCTCACCGCCTCCTGGCTGGCCGCGGTCATCGGCACCGGACCCATCGCGGACTTCTCGGTGGAGCGCATCGGTACCGGCCAGATGAGCGAGTGCTACCGCGTTCGGCTCCGTTATGCCGAAGGCCCCTCGGAGGCCCCCGAGTCGGTGGTACTGAAGGTCGCGGCCACCGATCCGGTCAGCCGGCAGACCGGCCTGGCGCTGGGGCTCTACGAGCGCGAGGTGCGCTTCTACGGCGACATCGCGCCGCGGCTGGGCGGACCCATCGCACCGTGCTACCACGCGGCGGTCGACACCTCGGCGGGCGTGTTCGATCTGCTGCTCGGCGATGCCGGACCGGCCGTCGTCGGCGACGAAATCGCCGGCGCCACAGTCGAACAGGCCCGCCTCGGCATCGTCGAACTGGGACGGCTGCAGGGGCCGCTGCTCGGCGACACCTCGCTGGCCGCGGCGCCGTGGCTCAACCGCGAGCCCCCGCTGAACCAGGCCATGATCACCCCGCTGTACGCGGGCTTCGTCGACCGCTACGGCGACCAGATCGCGCCGGAGCACCGCGTGGTGTGCGAACGCCTGGTGGCCGCGTTCGACGGCTACCTGGCCTCGGGAACCAGCGGGGACGGGGAGGCGTCCGGGCGGGGTGGCATGCAGGGTCTGGTGCACGGCGACTACCGGCTGGACAATATGCTGTTCGGCACCGACGGCGCCGATCGCGCACTGACGGTGGTCGATTGGCAGACCGTGTCCTGGGGTCCGGCCCTGACCGACCTGGCCTACTTCCTCGGTGGCGCGCTGCCCACCGAGGACCGCAGGCGGCACTACGACGCGCTGCTGCGGGCCTACCATGAGGCGCTGGGGCCGCAGGCGCCGCTCAGCCTGGCCGACGTCGCCGACGGCGCGCGCCGGCAGAGCTTCTTCGGGGTGATGATGGCGATGGTGTCGCCGATGCTGGTCGAGCGCACCGATCGGGGCGACCAGATGTTCATGACGATGCTGCGGCGGCACTGCGACCACGTCCTCGACACGGACGCGCTGTCGACGTTGCCCGAAGCGGTCGCGCCCGAGCCGTTGCGACCGTCGGCCGAGGACGAACTCGCTCACGATCCCACCGCCGAACCGCTGTGGAGTGAGAGCTGGTACGCCGACTTCGCTGACGCGGCACAGGGATTGGGCGGCTGGTTCCGGCTCGGCAGGGTCGCCAACGAGCAGACCGCCTGGGTGCACGTGTTGTTGTGTGGCCCCGACATGCCGACCGTCGCCTTCGACGCGCAAGTGCCACTGCCGCCGGACCCGTGGGCCCTGCAGACCGATGACATCGAGCTCGCCCATTCCGCCGACGCGCCCTTGCAGGCTTATCGGGTGGACGTGCGGGCGCGGGGCCAGGCCCACGCCGATCCGTCGGCGTTGCTGCGTGGGGAGCCGGGAACCCCGGCCGAGATGACCATGAACCTGGTCTGGACCACCGATGGCACGCCGTACAAGTACGGGCTTACGACGCGATATGAAATCCCGTGCACGGTCTCGGGCGTCGTCACGATCGACGACCGCAGCTACCGCCTGGAATCCGTTCCCGGCCAACGGGATCACTCCTGGGGTGTGCGCGATTGGTGGGGCATGGATTGGATCTGGAGCGCGCTGCACCTCGACGACGGCACCCACCTGCATGGCGTGAACATCCGGATTCCCGGCGCGCCCGCGTTCAGCATCGGTTACCAACAGGGCGCCGACGGTAAGGTCGCCGAGCTGCAGAGCGTTGACTCGCGAGAGTCCTTCGCCGGCAACGGGTTACCGCTTGAGGCGACGCTGGTGCTCAAGCCGGCGGAGATCACCGCGGAGGTGGATGTGCGCGGTCAGGCGCCGGTCCGGCTGGTCGCGACGGACGGACGGGTCAGCCAGTTTCCCCGTGTCTGGGCCACGATCAGCGCCGCCGACGGGCGTAGCGGTGTCGGTTGGCTGGAATGGAACCGCAACCTCGGCGAACAAATCTAAGTGAGCGGATCGGTCGCCATCGTGGTGATGGGCGTCTCCGGATCGGGTAAGTCGACGGTGGGGGCGGCGCTCGCACACCGCTTGGGGGTCCCCTTTGTCGACGCCGACACCCTGCACCCGGCGGCCAACGTCGCCAAGATGGCGGCCGGTGAACCGCTCGACGACGATGACCGCTATCCATGGTTGGAGCGCGTCGGCGAATGGTTGGCCGCCCACCCTGACGGCGCCGTGGTCAGTTGCTCGGCGCTGAAAAGGAAATACCGCGACCAGCTGCGCGCGCACTGCCCGGCCGTGAAGTTCCTGCATCTCTCCGGTTCGGCGGAGCTGATTGCCAACCGCCTCGCGGCCCGGACCGACCACTTCATGCCGGTCACGCTGCTGCGCTCGCAACTGGACACCTTGGAGCCCCTCGGGCCGGACGAGGCCGGCATGACCATCGACGTCAGCCTCGACGTCGACGCGATCGTGGACACCGTCGTGAAGACCCTGGACCATCGCTAGGGCCACATTGCTCGACGTTCCCGGACCTGCGAGGGACCTCGACATCGGATACAACCAGCCCCCGTGTAGCATTGTGCTACAACTTGTCACGAAGTGTTGCATCGGGAGGACATGGTGGGCGAGGCTGTTGATCGGGTCACGCGGGTGGCGTCCGATCTGATGGACAGCGCGGCGGCTGAGGGCGCCCGGCAGAGCCGCTCGGCCAAGCAGCAACTCGACCACTGGGCGCGGGTTGGGCGAGCGGTGTCGAGCCAGCACACCGCCTCGCGGCGACGAGTGGAAGCTGCGCTCGCCGGCCAGTTGCCGACCGGCGAACTCACCGTCGAGGAGGGCGTGGTGTTCAACGCGGAGATCTCCGCGGCCATCGAAGAAAGCCTGGCGCGCACCAACTACGGGGCCACGCTGGCCGGGCAAGGGGTCACCACGGTCGCGCTCAACGATGACGGCGAGATCGTCGAGCACCGCCCGGACGGCGCCGCGGTGGTGCTCGGGGGCGGGCGCTGATCCGGAGTTCACCGGCGATTCGGCGGTCCGATGGATCGTCTTGACTTGGTGGTCGGGCCGGACGGTGCCGGTAAGTCGACGTTCATCGCCTTCACCCTGGCGCCGCTGCTGCCGGGCAGCCTGGTGGTCAACGCAGACGAGATCGCGAGGCAACGCTGGCCGCAGGATCCCGCCGCGCACTCCTACGACGCCGCGCGCATCGCCGCCGACACCCGCGCCAAGCTGATCGAACTAGGCCGGTCCTTCATTGCCGAGACGGTGTTTTCCCATCCCTCGAAGCTCGACCTCATCCACTCCGCGCGCCGCGCGGGCTACACCGTCGTGCTGCACGCGCTACTCATCCCGGAAGACCTTGCGGTGCAACGTGTCCGGCACCGCGTGCAGGCCGGCGGTCACGACGTTCCGGAAGACAAGATCCGCCGGCGCCATCGCCGACTCTGGACGCCGGTCGCCGACGCCATCGCCTTGGCTGACCTCGCGACCGTCTACGACAACACCCGGCTGCGCGGCCCGTGCATCGTCGCGCGGCTCAGCGGGGGTCTGATGGTCGGAAAACCCGGCTGGCCCGCGTGGACCCCGGACGCGCTGCGGGTCCGCTGGCCCGACTAACTCTCGCGCCGTGACGGGACTGCAGCGCGCGTCACTACCAGGGCAGCTTGCGGCGGCCGGTCTCGACTTGGCTACCGACACGGTCGCGCGCGGTGTCGGCCAGTTCGCTGCCGCGCTGACGGGCGGTTTCGGCCAATTCCTCGCCGCGTGCCCGCGCCGTGCCGGCCAGCTTCTCACTGCGCTTGCGCGCCTTCTTGGCCAGCTTCTCGCTGCGCTTGCGCGCCTTCTTGGCCAGCGGCGCGGCCTCGTCGGCAAGTTCTTCGCTGCGCTTGCGCGTCTTCTCGGCCAGATACGCGGCACGTTCGGCGGCTTCGTCGGCCCATTCCTCCCCGCGCTTGCGGGCCTTCTTCGCCAGCGGCCTACCGCGCTCGGCGGCGGTGCTGGCGAGTTCGCGGCCGCGTTCGAGTGCCGCCTCGGCGTAGGGCGCGCCACGTTCCGCTGCGGTGCTGGCCAGTTCGCGGCCGCGTTCGAGTGCCGCCTCGGCGTAGGGCGCGCCGCGCTCGGCCGCGGTGCTGGCCAGTTCGCGGCCCCGTTCGGCGCCGATCTGCAAGCCGTGCGCGATCCGATCACCCAGTTCGGAAAAATCGGCATCGAAGGCCGAGGTGTCGGAACCGGGCAAGGCCGAGGACACCCGCTCAGAGAGCCGTTCCGCCGCTCGCCGGCCACGCCACCCGAGCGAGGGCTTACCGGCGGTGTCGGCGGAGGCGATCAACAGTCCGCCCACCAAGCTCAGGTCGGTGAGGAATTGTTGGCGTTTCTGGGCTTTGGCCACCGGGTCGCTTTCGTTCCAGAACGAATGCGAGCCAAGGTTGGCCGGTAACACCGTCACCGCGAGGGCCGCCGACGCGATCCGCGGGAGTTTGCCGGTGGCGAGCAGCAGGCCGCCGCCGATTTGAACGGCCGCGGTGATCTGCGCGACCGTCTCGGGGTCTCTGGGAATGCTGCCGCTGACCGCATCCGGCAACGCCTGAAGTCCGTCGACGGCCGGCGCCGCGGCCTCGGCCGCGGATTTGGGATTGAGCAGCGAGTTGACTCCTTGCCCGATGAATGCAACTGATAACAGGGGTCGCGCGATTCTCCTGAGCACCATGGCCGGTGTATTACCCGGCTGCCTGTCGAGCAAACCGTGGCGCCGATATGCCCAGCTAGACCGGCATGGACATAGACGTACACACCGATAGGGTGGAGCGCGTGCGAGCGTTGGTCGTCGTCGATGTGCAAAACGACTTCTGCGAGGGAGGCTCCGTGCCGACGGCCCGCGGCGCCGCCCTGGCCCCCGCGATCAACGCCTATCTGTCGGGTGACCCGGGCTACCACCACGTCGTGGCCACCCAGGACTTCCACATCGACCCGGGTGATCATTTCTCCGACCGGCCCGACTATTCGTCTTCCTGGCCCGTGCACTGCGTTGCCGGAAGCCCGGGCGCGAATTTTCGCCCGGATCTGGACATTCGGAATATCGATGCGGTCTTTCGCAAAGGCGCCCACGCCGCGGCGTACAGCGGTTTCGAGGGCGTCGACGAGAACGGGACGACGCTACTCGGGTGGTTGCGGCAGCGGGGAGTCGACGAGGTCGACGTGGTCGGCATCGCCACCGACTTCTGCGTGCGGCGGACCGCCGAGGACGCGGCCGCGGCCGGCCTGACGACCAGGGTGCTGGTCGACCTGACCGCGGCTGCGGGCGTGGACTCGGCCGCCGAAGCGCTGGCGGAAATGCGGTCCGCCGGCATCGAGTTGGTAGGGGGACCGTAGTGGTGGTGCCGCTGGATCGGGAACATCTGCTCGCCGCCGTGGAACGCTCGCCGCAGGCGGCCGCCGCGCACGATCGTGCGGGGTGGGTGGGACTGTTCACCGGCGACGGCCGGATCGAGGACCCGGTGGGCTCGCGACCGCATCAGGGCCATGAGCAAATCGGCCGCTTCTATGACACGTTCATCGGTCCGCGTGACATCAAGTTCCATCGCGATCTCGACATCGTCGTCGGCACGGCAGTGCTACGTGATCTCGAGCTCGAGGTGGCGATGGGCTCGGCCGTGACGATGTACATTCCCGCGTTCCTGCGCTATGACCTCCGAGACATCAACGGTGAGTGGAAGATTGGCGAACTACGCGCCTACTGGGAGCTTCCCGCCATGATGCTGCAGTTCCTGCGCACCGGCTCGGGGGCGGTGGGGCCGGCGCTGAACCTGTCCAGGGGGCTGTTGAGCAACCAAGGCTGGCGTGGGACCGCGGGGTTCATGTCCGGGTTCCGGCGGGTGGGAGCGCGCCACCAGCGGTTGGTGACGACGTTCCTGGACGCCGTCGCGCGGCAAGACAAATTCTCCGCTGCGCAGGCTCTGTCATCAGACGCCGCAATAACTTTGGGTGATCGCGACCCGCTCGATCTGGCCGAGCTGATGGAGCAGCTGGACGGCGCCGGCTCCACCAAGATGATCAGCGCGGGCCGCACCGTCGCGGCCTCGCTCAACTCGGGTCATGGGCGCGCCATTGTGTTCGCCGATGTCGCCTGGCGTGCCAACGCGATCGACCGGATCAGCTACTTTCCCGCCTGATCCACCGCCTTCACCGGGCGACCATCAGCGCCAGCGATGCCGTCGACAGGCACAAGTACGCGCCGGGAAACGCGATATTGTACAGCACACGTGCCCTCAGGTGTGTTGCCACCGCACCGACGAAGAACGCAACCAGCCCGGCGGCGGCGGCGACGCCCAGCTCCCGCAGGCCGAGCAGGCCGCCAACGATGCCGGCGGCTCCGGCCAGCTTCACCGCGCCCAGCGCCGGCAACCAGGACCGTGGCACTCCCACCTGGGCAGAGTTCGCCAGAACGAATCGCGCCGGAACGAAGTCGGCTATGGCGATCGCGGCGGTGATGGCGGCGGTAATCAGCGTGACCAGGACAAGTGCAGTGTTCATCTAGATCAATCCCTTGTCGCGCAGCAATTTCCACAGCGGCGAGTCGCGATGCGCGCACTGCGCACCGCGGCGCACAATCGGTAAGGTCATGGTGCTTGTCTCCTTTGCCACAGGAAGTCCGTTAAGCGCGGTCATCTCCTTGACGACTTCCACCGGGAAAAGGTGACCTATGAGCGCAACAAAACACATGGCGGATCTGGCGCAGCGCTTCGATGCAGATCGACGGCACCTGAGGTCGGTCGCATTCCAGCTGCTGGGCTCGATGGCCGACGCGGACGACGCCGTGCAGTCGGCGTGGCTCAAGGCCAGCCGTGCGGACTTCGACGCAGTCGACAACCTTTCCGGCTGGTTCACGACGATCACCGCGCGGGAGGCGTTCGACCAGCTTCGGGCACGCAATCGTCGCGCCGAGCAACCGCTGGCCGGGGCCGACGAACTGGACCGGCTGGCCCAGACGGCGGCGGCGCCGGCCGACGAGGATGCGCTGCTGGCGGAGTCGGTGAGCGCAGCGCTGCTCGTCGTGCTCGACCGGCTCTCCCCGGCGCAACGCGCCGCGTTCGTGCTGCACGACGTCTTCGCCATGCCGTTCGAGCAGATCGCCGAAGTGATGAATCGGTCACCGGACGCCACCAAGAAGCTGGCCAGCAGGGCGCGGGCGCGTCTGCACGCCGGTTCGCCCGCCCCACCCCGTCGCACGGCCGCCCACGTGCAGGTGGTGGAAGCGTTTTTGGCTGCCTCACGCGGGGGAGATATCGCCGGTCTGCTCGAACTGCTGGCTCCCGAGGTGGTGCGCACGGTCGATCCGGCCCTCGTCCCGGCGGACGTGCCGACCACGTTGCACGGCGCCCGCGAGGTCGCCGAGGAGACTCGCCGGTTCGCTCAGCGGGCGCGCGCCGGTGCTGTCATGCTCATCGACGGGACACCGGGCATCGTGCTCGCGGCGCGCGGGCGCGCTCACGTCCTGCTGATGATTGGCATCGGCCCCGACGACCGCATCCACACGATCGACATCACCGGCAGTGCCGACCGAATCCGTCGGGCCGCGCTGACACTGCCCCGGTGGCCAATCCAGGAACATCACAACCTCATCGGGTACCAAGGACGTCAGACACAGCCGGCCGGGCAGCCGGCCACGGGGCAAGACCAGGAGAGCCATGCTCGATAAGCCGTTCGGACGGCGCAACCTGCTGCGGGGCGCCGGCGCGCTTTCTGCGGCGGCGCTGGCACCGTGGTCGGCCGGGTGCGCCCCGGAGGACGACGCGCTCACCTTCTTCTTCGCGGCCAACCCGGATGAGCGTGACGCCAGGATGCGCATCGTGGACGAGTTCGAGCGCCGTCATCCCGACATCAAGGTCCGCCCGGTGCAGTCCGGCCCGGGCGTCATGCAACAGCTTTCGACGTTTTGTGTCGGCGGCAAATGCCCCGACGTCCTGATGACGTGGGAACTGTCCTACGCCGAGCTCGCCGACCGCGGTGTGCTGCTGGACATGAACACGCTATTGGCGCGGGACAAGACGTTTGCCGACCAGCTCAAGGCGGACAGCATCCCGGCGCTGTACGAAACCTTCACCTTCAACGACAAGCAGTACGCGCTGCCCGAACAGTGGTCGGGCAACTACATGTGCTACAACAAGCGGCTCTTCGCCGAAGCCGGCGTGCCTGCGCCGCCCAAGACGTGGGAACAACCGTGGGATTTCGCCGAATTCCTGGACACCGCGCGCGCTTTGACCAAGCGTGACGCATCCGGGCGGGCCGCCCAGTACGGCTTCGTCAACACCTGGGGTTCCTACTACTCGGCCGGCCTGTTCGCGATGAACAACGGCGTTGCCTGGTCCAACCCGCGGTTGAATCCGACCCACTTCAACTTCGACAGGGCGGCGTTCCAGGAAGCGGTGCAGTTCTACGCCGATCTGGCCAACCAGTACCGGGTTGCGCCCAACGCATCCGAGACACAGTCGATGTCGACGCCTAACCTCTTTGCGGTGGGACGGGCGGCGATCGCGCTCGGTGGGCATTGGCGCTACCAGACTTACATCCGAGCCGAGGACCTCGATTTCGATGTCGCGCCGTTGCCGGTCGGCCCGGCGCTGGGCAAGGGTCACGCCGCGTGTTCTGACATCGGCGCCACCGGACTGGCAATCTCGGCGAGCAGCCCCCGCAAGGAGCAGGCGTGGGAGTTCGTGAAGTTCGCGACCGGGCCCATCGGGCAAGCGTTGATCGGTGAGTCTTGTCTGTTCGTTCCCGTGCTGCGGTCGGCGCTGCAATCCGAGGGATTCGCCAAAGCCCATCAACGGCTCGGCAATCTCAGCGTCCTCACCGAAGGGCCGGCCTTTTCGCAGGGCTTGCCCATCACGCCGGCCTGGGAAAAGGTGAATGCGTTGATGGACCGCAACTTTGGGCCCGTCCTGCGCGGGCGCCAACCGGCCACCTCGTTGAGCGGACTGTCCCGCTCCGTCGACGAAGTGTTGCGCAGCCCATGACCTCGATGGACGTGACGGGCGTGGCCGCCCCGGCCGGAAGGGCGACGCGCAAGACCCCGAAGGACCCGAGCCCGTGGCGCCGGCACGCCTGGGCGGGTCGGTTGTTCGTGGCCCCCAACATGGCGGCGGTCGCGGTGTTCATGCTCTTTCCGCTGGGCTTCTCGCTGTACATGAGCTTTCAGCAATGGGATGTCTTCACCCCACCCAAATTCGTGGGTGCGAAGAACTTCTCTGACCTGTTCACTTCCGATCCCCTGTTCCTGATCGCGATCCGCAACACGGTGATTTTCACCCTCGGAACGGTCGTGCCGACGGTCCTCATCAGCCTGGCCGTCGCCGGGGTGCTGAATCAAAAGGTCAGGGGCATCGGCATATTCCGGACGATTGTCTTTCTGCCGCTGGCGATCTCGTCGGTCGTGATGGCGGTGGTGTGGCAATTCGTCTTCAACACCGACAACGGCCTGCTCAACATCATGCTCGGCTGGGTCGGGATCGGGCCCGTCCCGTGGTTGGTCGATCCGCACTGGGCGATGGTCTCGCTGTGCATCGTCAGCGTCTGGCGCAGCGTGCCGTTCGCCACCGTTGTCCTGCTGGCCGCGATGCAAGGGGTTCCGGGAACGGTCTACGAGGCGGCCAAGATCGACGGTGCCAGCGAGATAAGGCAATTCGTCTCCATCACCGTCCCGCTGATCCGAGGGTCGATATCGTTTGTGGTGATCATCTCGGTCATCCACGCCTTCCAGGCGTTTGACATGGTCTATGTCCTCACCGGCCCCACCGGCGGGCCCGAATCGGCGACCTACGTGCTGGGCATCATGCTGTTCCAGCATGCGTTCTCGTTCCTCGAATTCGGATACGCCTCCGCGCTGGCGTGGGTGATGTTCGCCGTCTTGCTGGTGCTGACCGTGGTGCAGTTGCGGGTCAGCCATCGACGATCTTTGGAGAATTCGCGTGGGCTTAAGTGAGGGTGTCATGAAGCACACCGTCGTCCGCGGCGCCATCGTCTACGGCGCGCTGCTTGCCGTCGCCTGGTGCGCGCTGTTCCCGGTGGCGTGGGCGGTGTCGGGTTCACTGAAAACGGAAGGCGAGGTCAGCGAGCCCAAGCTGTTGCCGGCCCACCCGCGGTGGTCCAACTACACCGAGGTGTTCGCGCTGATGCCGTTCGGGCGAATGTTCTTCAACACCGTGTTGTACGCGGGATGCGTCACCGCGGGGCACGTCTTCTTCTGCTCGCTGGCCGGATACGCCTTTGCGCGACTGGATTTCCGCGGCCGCGATGCGCTGTTCGTCGTCTATCTCGGCACGTTGATGGTGCCCCTGACGGTGACGGTGATCCCGCAATTCCTGGTGATGCGAACCCTGGGCTGGGTGGACACCCCGTGGGCGATGATCGCGCCGGGTTTCTTCGGCAGCGCGTTCGGCACGTACCTGATGCGGCAGTTCTTCCGTACCTTGCCCACCGATCTCGAGGAGGCCGCGATACTCGACGGTTGCTCACCGTGGCAGGTCTATTGGCGCATCCTGCTGCCCCACGCACGACCGGCTGTGATGGTGCTCGCCGTGCTCACCTGGGTCAACGTCTGGAACGATTTCCTGTGGCCGCTGCTGATGATTCAGCGCAACAGCCTGGCCACCCTGACCCTGGGTCTGGTCCGGATGAAGGGCGAATATGTTGCCCGATGGCCAATTCTGATGGCAACCTCGATGCTTATCATGCTGCCCCTGGTCATCATCTACGCGATCGCGCAACGCTCGTTTGTCCGCGGAATCGCGGTCACCGGGATGGGCGGCTAGCCATGGCCTCGGTGACGTTCGAGAAGGCGACCCGCCGCTACCCGGGAGCGGACCGCCCGGCACTGGACAACCTGGACCTCGTCGTCGGCGACGGTGAATTCGTCGTCCTGGTCGGACCGTCGGGGTGCGGCAAGACCACATCGCTGCGCATGGTGGCCGGGCTGGAAGTCGTGGACTCCGGCCGTATCCGGATCGGCGACCGAGACGTCACCAACGTCGATCCCAAGGATCGCGACGTCGCAATGGTGTTCCAGAACTATGCGCTCTACCCGCACATGACGGTGGCCCAGAACATGGGCTTTGCCATGAAGATCGCCAAGACGCCGAAGGACCAGATTCGTCAGCGCGTGCTGGACGCCGCGAAACTGCTTGACCTGCAACCCTATCTCGATCGCAAACCGAAAGACCTTTCCGGTGGACAACGCCAGCGGGTGGCGATGGGCCGCGCGATCGTGCGTCGGCCGCAGGTATTCCTGATGGATGAGCCGCTGTCCAATCTGGACGCCAAACTCCGGGTACAGACCCGTAACCAGATCGCCGCATTGCAACGGCGGCTGGGCACCACCACCGTCTACGTCACCCACGACCAGGTTGAGGCCATGACCATGGGCGACCGCGTCGCCGTCCTCCGCGACGGCGTGCTGCAGCAGTTCGCGCCGCCCCGCGAACTCTACCGAAACCCGGGCAACGTCTTCGTGGCGGGTTTCATCGGATCGCCCGCGATGAATCTATTCACCCTTCCTATCGTGGATTCCGCTGTGTGGCTGGGTGATTGGCCCATAAAGCTGCCCCGCGAGGTCACCGGCACCACGGGCGAGGTTGTGGTCGGGGTCCGTCCCGAACACTTCGAGCTGGGTGGCCTCGGGGTCGAGATGGAGGTCGACGTGGTGGAGGAGTTAGGCGCAGACGCCTACCTGTATGGGCGAATCACCGGCTCCGGCAAGGTAATCGATGCGCCCATCGTCGCGCGGGCCGACGGGCGCAACCCACCGCAGAAGGGCAGCAGGGTGCGTCTGCATCCGGAACCGGGGCACTTGCACTTCTTCGGCGTGGATGGCGGCCGAATCTGTTGATCGTGCGCGGCCTACCTGGCGGCCTGCGGCCCCCGGGGCGTAAATCACCGTAACGGTACTGAATCGCTGGGCGGTGCCTATCCGCGAGAGCAGCGCAGCGCATGAACGCGACGCTGGATGCGCGCGACGTCGTCGGGGGATGGCAGCTGGTTGGTGATCCGGGTGATTTCCACGCCGACATCGATGGGACCGATCGGCCATAGCCGATGTGCGATGAGATCCCTTGCGATGGAAGTGATGTCATCGTCGCACAGTCGACGGCGCGTCAATGCCACCAGCGGCACGTAGCCGGTGGCCGGCATGCCCGCGGGGTAGCCGGCCCGCACAAACGCCACGATGCTCGTCACCCAATGCGACAGGTCCATTCGTCCACCTCGCTAGCCGCCGCAGGTTGCGCGTACGCGGCAGTGCTTGTCTCAGCCAGCAACGTACCATCGGCGAGCCCATCAGCTGAGTAACGCCACACAGTTAAAACGCTCTTTTTCGGCCGCAGGTGCCGGCGTGCCGAGAGTGACTTCGGTGACGATTCGTCGAACGTGGCGCGCCGTAACACTGTTCGGCCGCAGGGCTTCCTAGTATTGCCGCGTGGTGGATCGTTATGGAACCGATGTCCTCGCCGCGGGGCGACGCAAACCGCGCTCGACCGAGCACCCGGCCGAACTGGGTCTGGTGGTCGAGGATGCCCAGACCGGTTACGTCGGCGCTGTGGTGCGCGTCGAATACGGTCGCGTGGACCTGGAGGACCGACGCGGTCACGTGCGTGGCTTCCCTTTAGGCCCTGGGTATTTGCTCGAGGGGCGTCCCGTTATCCTCACCGCGCCGCGTCGGCCGGCACCGACCGGCGGGGGCAGGACCGCGTCCGGTTCGGTCGCCGTGTCGGGTGTCCGGGCCCGCGTCGCCCGGGCCAGCCGCATCTACGTCGAGGGTCGCCACGACGCCGAGCTCATCGCGCAGGTGTGGGGTGAGGACCTGCGCATCGAAGGCGTCGTCGTCGAGCAGCTCGGTGGCGTCGACGATCTGGTGGACATCGTCGCCGAGTTCGGCCCGGGTCCGGGGCGCCGGCTGGGGGTGCTCGTCGATCACCTCGTCGCGGGATCCAAAGAGGCGCGGATCGCCGATGCGGTGCGGCGGGGACCGGGCGGCACCGACACCTTGGTCGTCGGCCATCCCTACGTCGACATTTGGCAGGCCGTGAAACCGCAGCGGCTGGGCCTGGGGGCCTGGCCGAAGGTGCCGCGCCAGGTGGAGTGGAAACACGGCGTCTGCCAGGCGCTCGGTTTGCCGCACAAGGATCAGGCGGACATCGCGAGGGCCTGGCGGCACATCCGTTCGCGGGTGCGCGACTGGAACGATCTGGAGCCGGCACTGATCAGTCGGGTCGAAGAACTCATCGACTTCGTGACCGCGCCGGCCTCCTGACGCGGCACCCGGCGGACCAGGACTAAAGCCCCGCGCTTGGTTAGGCTACGCTAAGCCGACGGTCCCGATCGGCGGGACGGAAATAGGGCATATGCAGGGCGTATTCGGCGTATTCATCGGCACGTTCCTCATCGGTCTCCGGGAAGGCCTAGAGGCGTCGCTCATCGTGAGCATCGTCGCTGCCTTCCTCAAGCGAAACGGCCAGTCCATCCGGCCGATGTTCGCCGGTGTCGCCCTGGCCGTCCTGCTCAGCGTCGGCGTGGGTGTCGGCCTCGACCTGTTCGCCGCCAGCCTGCCGCAGGCCCAGCAAGAGATGATGGAGACCGTCATCAACGCCATCGCGGTGGTGTTCGTGACGTCGATGATCATCTGGATGAACGGCAACGCCGCCCAGCTCAAGGGGGAACTCGAGCGCGAAGCCCGGCAGGCCGTCAACCGTGGTGGCGCGGTTGCCCTGGCCGTGATGGCCTTCCTGGCCGTGCTCAAGGAGGGCTTCGAGACATCGGTGTTCTTGCTGGCGGCCGCCGAGACGTCGCACGGCAACCGGTGGTTTGCCGTGCTGGGCGGCACCGTTGGCATCGTCGTGGCGGTCGGCCTCGGAGTGGGCCTGTACTACGGCGGCCTGCGGATCAACCTCGGCCGGTTCTTCCGGGTCACCGGGGTGTTTCTGGTGCTGATCGCCGCCGGCCTGGTGCTGGGTGCACTGCGCACCGCGCACGAGGCCGGCTGGGTGACCGTCGGCCAGCAACAGGTGCTCGACCTGTCCGGCTGGATACCCAGCAATTCGGTGTTGGGCGCGGCAACGACCGGAGTGTTCGGCATCCCCGCCGACCCTCGCCTCGTCGAGGTGCTGGGCTGGCTGCTGTATGCGGTGCCGGTACTGACCGTCTTTCTGTGGCCCGCCCGGCTCGCTGCCACGCCGCGGGCCCGCAGCAGGCTGCTGGCGGCGACGTCGGCGGTGCTCGTCGTCGCCGGGGCGGGGCTGGTGATCACGACGCCCGCTGATAGCTCGACGTCGCCGCGGCGGGAGCGCGCCGTTTCGGACCATTCCGGCCACACCGCCGCGGTGTCGATAGGGACCGGGCCGCACGGACGCGAGCTGACCATCGCCCCGCAGGGCGCCTCGACCGTCCGCAGCATCGTGTTGGTCCCCGCGGACGACCAGACGGTGGACGGCGTGCCGGTACAGGTATGGCAGGCTTCCGAGGTCGCCGGGGCCGACGGTGCGCCGGAAGTCACGCTGGATCAGTTGCTGAGCATGACGGGGGGCCGGCTGCCGGTCGGTCTCGCGGCCGGCCGCACTCCGGGACCGTTTCAGGGTCAATGGTCGACGACCACCGTATATACCGTGCTCGCGCGCGGTGATTCCGTGGTAAGTGCTCACGCGACCAGCAACCGCACGGCGCTTTTGACCGGCGGCGGACTGGCGGGAGCCAAGACCGTCAGTCTCGGCGGGCTGGCGACGGACTGGTCCACGTCCAGCGCCGACGACCATTCGACAGCGGCCGAGATCGCTGCGAGCGATCGCAACCGCAGGGAGCGGCAGCTCTGGAGTGTCTGGCTTCCGCTGGTATTAGCCGGTTTTGCGTTGGCCTGCGCGCTGTCGGCGATAGCCGCGATGCGCACCGACCGCAGGCAAGAGGATGAGAGGAAATCCATTGATGGTGAGTCACATCGCCCGGGCAAAGTGCCGGTCGCGTGATTTATGGTTTGCCGCAACGCTTCTCGCCGCCACGGCGGTATTGCCGGTGGCCGCATGCAGCCACGCGAATGACAATTCGAATCCTGCCCAGCAGGCGAAGCCGGGAGCTACCAACGCGGTCAAGGTCACCATGGCCAACACCGGCGGCAAGGATGGCTGCGCGCTGGACACCACCAGCGTGCCCGCCGGGCCGGTGACCTTCACGGTCGCCAATACGAACGCACCCGGAATCAGTGAGGTCGAATTGCTCAGGGAACAGCGGATCGTCGGCGAGAAGGAGAATCTGGCACCCGGCCTGGACCCGGTCTCGTTCACGGTTTCGCTGGACGGCGGCGCATACCAGCTTTACTGCCCGGGGGCGAGCACCGAGTACCAGACCCTGACGGTGACGGGTAAGGCGCCGGCGACGCCGACCGGCACCGTCGCCAGCATCCTCAGTCAGGGAACCAAGGACTACGCCGCCTACATCGTCAACCAGATCGGTCAGCTCAACGACGGCGTGAAGGCACTCGATGCCGCCGTGCAGTCGGGCAAGGTCGACGCCGCGAAGGCGGCCTACGCCAAAGCCCGGTTGTATTGGGAGCGTTCGGAATCCACCGTGGAGGGCTTCGTTCTGCCGGGCTTCGCGGTCGGCGACAATGCCGGCAGCCTCGATTATCTGATCGACATGCGTGAATCCACGCCGGTCGACGCGAAGGTGGGATGGAAGGGATTCCACGCCATCGAACGCGATCTGTGGCAGGGCGGCGCGATCACACCCGGGACCAAGGCGCTCAGCACCGAATTGGTCGGCAACGTCGGCAAATTGAACGGCATCGTCGCGGGCCTGCAGTACAAGCCCGAGGACCTGGCCAACGGAGCCAGCGACCTGATAGAGGAGATTCAAAACACCAAGATCACCGGCGAGGAAGAGGCCTTCAGTCACATTGACCTGGTGGATTTTTCAGGCAACGTCGAAGGCGCTCAGCAGGCGTACGCCTCGCTACGGCCGGGTCTGGACAAAATCGACGCCAACCTCGTGCACCAGATCGACCAGCAGTTCCAAAGCGTATTGACGACGTTGGACGGATATCGCGACCCGGCCGCACTGGGCGGCTACCAGACCTATACGCCGGCGCTGAAGGCAAGCGATGCGACGAAGCTGACCGCAGTCATCCAGCCGCTGCACCAGAGTCTGTCCACCGTCGCCCAAAAAGTCGTGACGGCGGGCTGATCGTGACAGACGAAATCACCGAATCCTCCGACGGCGGTCCGAACAGCGCCGGCGCACCGGCAGACTCGAGCGCGGTGTCGCGCCGTCGAGCGCTCGGCGGCGCCATGCTGGCCGGGCTCGGCGGTGCCGCCATCGGCGCCGTCGGCGGTGGCTTCGCCGGTCACGCCATGGCGGCGGGGCAACGCGGCGGTGACGACGACACCGTCGATCTACGCCGCAGTTACCCCTTTTACGGCCAGCCCCACCAAGGCGGAATCGACACGCCCCCACAGCGATACGCCATGTTCATGTCGTTCTCGGTGGCCGGCGGTGCGGGCCGCGCCGAGCTGCAGACCCTGTTGGCACGCTGGTCGGCTGCCGCCGCGATTCTGCAGCAGGGAAAGCCGGTCGGGACGGTTCAGCCACAGGTCGACGTGCAACCGCCCGCCGACACCGGGGAGGCCTACGGGCTGAGCCCCGCCAGTCTGACCGTCACCATCGGGTTGGGCCCATCGCTGTTCGGCGATCGGTTCGGACTGGCCCCCCGCCGACCCGCCGTGTTCACCGACCTGCCGCCGCTGAACGGGGACAACCTCGATCCACGCCTGCACGGCGGCGACCTGTCCGTGCAGGCGTGCGCCGACGACCCCCAGGTCTGCTACCACGCCGTCCGCAACCTGGCCCGGCTGGGCCGCAACATCGTGTCGCCGTACTGGGCCGTCTTGGGTTTCGGCCGAGCCTCCGCCGGCCCCGGCCAGCACACGCCACGAAACCTGCTGGGGTTCAAGGACGGTACCCGCAACATCGCCACCGATGCCGAATACGCCAAATTCGTCTGGGTCGACAACAGCGACCAGCCGTGGATGAACGGCGGGACGTACCAAGTCGTCCGCAAGATCCGGATGTTGATGGAGACATGGGACGTCGACCGGATCGGCAACCAGCAGAGGATTTTCGGACGCACCAAGGAAGAAGGGGCGCCGCTGAGCGGCAAGCACGAATTCGACACACCGGATTTCGCCGCCAAAGGCGCCGACGGCAATCCGCTCATCGATCCGATGTCGCACGTCGGGCTTGCCGCCCGGGAGAACAACGACGGCATCATGATCCGGCGACGGTCCTACAACTACACCGACGGTCTCGACGCCAACGGCCAACTCAACGCCGGTCTGCTGTTCATCTCGTATCAAAAAGATCCCCAAGATTTTATTCGCCTACAGAACCGCCTGGGTGCCCACGACCTGCTCAACGAATACGTCCGCCACATCGGGTCAGCAATCTTTGCGGTGCCGCCGCCGCCCGCTGAAGGCCACTACATCGGCCAAAGTTTGTTCGGCTGAGCAAATCTCGCAGCTAGGTTGCGGCCCGGCGGCGGCGGTGCGTTTCGCTCCCGTGATATTTCGTTTCGGGCCGGTAAATCAATCGCACCCGCCGTCACGCATCGGCGCCCGGCGCGCACTAACTCCGTGAACCCGCACAATCAGCGAGAAACGGAGAACTCACATGACCGACGCGCTCGTCATCGACGCCGAAGGCCTGGACCGGCTGTCGTGTAACGCGAAGTCCAACCCCGAGACAGGCAGGAAGACGCTGAAAGCCAAGACGGTGTGTGAAACAGGCTTCCGCAACATGACTTACGTCCGCGATTTGGCGCCGATGCTGGTGGGCGAACCGCCCGCGCTGCTGGGCGACGACTCGGCCCCGAATCCCTCGGAGACCGCGCTGGCCGCCCTTGGCTCGTGCGTGTCCGTGGGCCTACTGGCCAACGCGACGCATCGCGGCGTGACGCTGACCAAGATCGAGGTCGAGATGGAAGGCGACATCGACATCTCCGCGGTGTGGGGCGTGGGGGACACCCCGCCCAACAAGTACTTGGGATTCAGCGCCGTTCGCTGCACGGTGAGCCTTGCCGGTGACGCCGACGAAGCCACGCTGCAGGAGATCCACGACAACGCCATCGCCTGGTCACCGGTGGTGAACACGTTTCGCAACCCGGTAACCGTCGACTCGGCCCTGATCACCGACCAAGCAACGTGACGCAACACCCGACCACGGCGACGATGAATCCTGCGGCCGGCCAGTTGGATGTCGCAGTCCTGGAGGACATTCGGGCTCACGCCGCTGACTTGGACCGCGGCGAAGGTCATTCCCGGCGCAGCTTCACCGCGCTGGGCGAGGCCGGCCTACTCGGCATCGGCGCGCCGGGCAATGTCGACGGCCGGCTCCCGGAGATGGCCGAGGTGATCCGATCAGTCTCCGGGGCATGCATGAGTACCGGATTCTCGATGTGGGCGCACCGCATGACTGTCGAGTATTTACTCACGGCCGCAACCCAATTCGGTGCCGGAGCCGTCGCGCCGCTGGTTGCGGGAACGACGCTCGGGGTTACCGGAATGGCCGCGGCGTTCAAGGAGGCGGCGGGCTGCGGCAGCGTGGAGTTGACCGCCACATCGGTGGCCGGCGGCTACCAGGTCTCCGGCCCGATCAGGTGGGCCAGCAACCTGCACCCGGACTCAACCATGGTGACCGCCGCGCGCACCGATACCGGCGAGAAGCTGATCGTCGCGTTGCCACTGGCGACGCCCGGGGTAACCGTGGGTGAGCATTTCGATCTGCTGGCCATGGGCAGCACCGCCTCGTCCTACCTCAACCTGGACGGCGCTTACGTTCCTGCCGACCAAGTGTTGTCCCGTGACTTCGACGGTTTTCTGCAGGCGGTGCGCCCGACTTTCCTTGTCCTGCAGTCGGCCATGTGCCTGGGGCTGACCCGGACGGCCCTGGACCAAGCCCGGCTGGGACTCGGCGGCGTCAACGCAGTGTTCACCGACGATGTCGACCGCACCACGGAAAAGCTGGTTGGCGCCGAAGCCACGCTGGTGACGCTGGCCGCGGCCGTCGGAGGAGCCGAGCCGCCCACCAAGAAGGAACTGTTGTCCCTGCGGCTCGCCGCTGCCGAATTGTCCAGCGCCGGCGCCGACTTGGAGATCCGTACTGCCGGCGGTAAGGGGTATGCGAGCAGAACGCCGGCGAGCAGGCGCTATCGGGAGGCTGCATTCATCCCCGTCCAGTCGCCGTCAGAAGCGCAGCTGCGCTGGGAACTGGCCCGATGCGTCTGAGCGCGAGCCTATGGTGACTCCGGTGGCGGTGCCGCCGGAGGGCGCCGAATCCGAACGCCTGGTCGGCGGGATTCCGCTGACCAGCTTGGTGCGCGACTTTCACCGGCCGATGGTGAATTTCGCTCGCACCATGGTCGATTCAGCGACGGTTGCCGAAGAAGCCGTGCAGGAGGCGTGGCTGCAGGTCCTGAAGTCGTCGGATTCTTTTCAGGGGCGCTCCTCGGTGAGCACCTGGCTGTTCGGCATCGTCAAGCATACCGCGGCCCGGCACCGGCGCCGCGAATCGCGGATCCGCCACCACGAGGTCCTGGCCCCCGCCGACGGTGACGCCGACGACCCGCTGTCCGGCCGCCTGCACCCCGCCGGTCACCCCGATGCCGGGCATTGGCGCGTGCCGCCGTCGCGGCGCTTTCTCCCCGAAGATCATTCCGTCGAAAGCGAACTCCTCGGCTACGTGCGTGCGGCGCTAGACGCTTTGCCCGAACGGCAGCGACAACTGGTCATCTTGCGCGACATCGTCGGCACCTCGGCCGACGATGCGGCCGCGCTTCTCGAATTGTCCGCCGAGGCGCAACGGGCACTGCTCTACCGCGCCCGGGGAAATCTCCGAACCGAATTGGAAAAGCGGTATCAACGATGACCGTTCATGACAACACGATTCCCGCCATCGATTGCGTCGACTTCGTCCGCCTGGTCGACGATCTCGTCGACTCCGACCCGCAGCAGTGGGGACCGATCGTGGCCAAGCACCTCGACGAGTGCCCGCCCTGCCTGATCTACCTGCAACAGATGCTGGACCTCAAGATTCTGCTCAGCCACGTCTTCGACGGGGCGCAGCTCGGCGAGGACCACATTGCCGGTGTCATCAACGCCATCAACACCTTGAGGAAAGGCGAACACGGATGACGATCAACGCTGAAGCACCGCGGCTTTCAAGCGATGCCGTCGTTGCGCAGGACGTGACGGCGCTCCCTGCTGCCGTCGCGGCAGGCGGAGCGCCCGAGGACCCGTTCGAGCCGCTGTCGGTGGGCGCCATGGTGGATCGGGTGGCGGCCATGGCTGTGGAAAAGGCCGCCCATCCGTGGGCGTTCCTGATGCGCTCCTTGGTAGGCGGTGCGATGGTGGCGTTCGGGGTGCTGCTGGCCCTCGTGGTGAGCACCGGTGTCAAAACACCGGGTGTGGCAAGCCTTTTGATGGGCCTGGCCTTCGGCATGTCCTTCGTCCTCATCCTGGTGTCGGGCATGTCCTTGATCACCGCGGACATGGCCGCCGGCTTCCTCGCGGTGCTCAAGCGCACGCTGAACGTCCGCGGCTACGTCGGGTTGGTGAGCCTCGGGCTGATCGGCAACGTCCTCGGCGCGCTGGTATTCGTCTCGGTGTGCGCCGCGGCGGGCGGCCCTTACCTGGGTGCGTTTGCCGAGCGGGCGGCGACCGTGGGCACGCAGAAGGCCGGCCAGCCCTTCTGGACGGCACTGCTGCTCGCCGTGGTGTGCACCTGGTTCCTGCAGACCTCGATGTGCATGTTCTTCAAGGCCCGCAGTGACGTCGCCCGCATGGCGTTCGCGTTCTACGGTCCGTTCGCGTTCGTCATCGGCGGCACCCAGCATGTGATCGCGAATGTCGGATTTCTCGGTCTTCCCTTGCTGCTCAATGTCTTCCATCCGGCCGCGCCGCGAGGCGTGATCAGCTGGGGTTTCGGCCAACACGGTCTGCTCACCAACATCGGTGTCACCACAATGGGCAATCTCATCGGCGGCACGGTGTTCGTGGCGTTGCCATTCTGGATCATCGCGCAACTGCACCGGCGCAAGGTCTAGCCTGCGTTGCTGGGGCCGGTGCCCGGTTGCTCAGCGCGGATGCCGTCGAGCCCGCCGATGTCGCGGCGGCGGACGCGACGATCTTCTCTTCACCTGATGGCAACCCTGGTCGGTTATCTTGCAGGCCGAACACGTACGGGAGGGTGGATGACGCAGGAAACAGAACGAGAATTCGAGAACCAGTCGGTGGCTGCGGTCGACCTCGACACCATGACCGCCACCAAGGAGACACTCGAGGACTACACGCTGCGCTTCGCACCGCGCAGTTACCGGCGGTGGTCCACTGCGGTCGTCGGCATCTCGGCACTCGGCGGTATCGCGTATCTGGCCGACTTCGCGATCGGCGCCAATGTCGGCATCTCCTACGGCACCGGCAACGCCCTGTGCGGAATCGGGATCTTCGCCGCGGTGATCTTTGCGACCGGGCTGCCGTTGGCCTATTACGCGGCGCGCTACAACCTCGACTTGGATCTGATCACCCGTGGTAGTGGTTTCGGCTACTACGGTTCGGTGGTCACCAACGTCATCTTCGCGACGTTCACGTTCATCTTCTTCGCCCTCGAGGGCTCCATCATGGCGCAGGGCCTCAAGCTCGGCCTGCACATTCCACTGTGGGCGGGCTACGCCTGCTCGACGCTGATCATTTTCCCGTTGGTGATCTACGGCATGAAAGTGCTGTCCCAGCTGCAACTCTGGACGACGCCGTTGTGGTTGATCCTGATGGTCATCCCGTTCATCTACCTCGTGGTGAGCCATCCGCACTCGATCCACCAGTTCTTCGCCTACCGCGGCCACGGTGGCAACGGCGCGGAGAACGTCGGCTCTAGCCTGTTGGCAGCGGGGGTGTGCCTGTCGTTGATCGCTCAAATCGCCGAGCAAATCGACTATCTGCGGTTCATGCCGCCGCGGACACCCGCGAACTCCCGGAGTTGGTGGACCTGGATGCTGCTCGCGGGACCCGGCTGGGTGGTGTTCGGTGCGATCAAGCAGATCATCGGACTGTTCCTGGCGGTCTACCTGATTTCAGAGGTCGCCGGCTCTACGTCGGTTGCCAACCAGCCCGTGCATCAATTCCTGCTGATTTACCGCAATTTCATGCCGAGCTGGCTCGCGATCACGCTCGCCGTGGTGCTGGTCGTGCTCAGCCAGATAAAGATCAACGTGACGAACGCGTACTCGGGGTCGCTGGCGTGGACCAATTCGTTCACCCGCGTCACCAAGCATTACCCGGGGCGGGTGGTATTCCTGGGCGTCAACCTCGTCATCGCGTTGATCTTGATGGAAGCCAACATGTTCGACTTCCTGAACACGATTCTTGGCTTCTACGCCAATTGCGGTATGGCCTGGGTGGTTTCGGTTGCTTCGGACATCGTCTTCAACAAGTACCTGCTGAAGCTGTCGCCGAAGACACCGGAGTTTCGGCGCGGCATGCTGTATGCCATCAACCCGGTCGGGTTCGGGTCGATGCTGCTGGCGGCCGGGCTGTCCATCATCGCCTTCTTCGGGGGCCTCGGCGCAGATTTGCGCGCCTATTCACCGTTGGTCGCAATCGTCATCGCGTTGGTGATGCCTCCGATTCTGGCGATCGCGACCGGAGGCAAGTACTACCTGCGGCGCAGCGACGACGGTATCGACCTGCCGATGTATGACGAATACGGCAACCCATCGGCCGCAACGTTGAAATGCCATGTCTGCCATCACGACTACGAGCGGCCCGACGTGCTGGCGTGTCGGACGCACGGCGCGCATGTCTGCTCGCTATGCCTGTCCACCGACAAGCTCGCCGATCACGTGCTGCCGGCGCACGGCTAGTGTTGTGAGTCGTTAATTCGCTTGCAGTAGTTGGCGATGGATTCGAGGATTTGATCGGCGGTCTTGGTCCAGACGTAGGGGCGCGGGTTGTCGTTCCACGTGTCGATCCAGGCGCGGATGTCGGTGTTGAGTTGGCGCACCGAGGTGTGGGTGCCACGGCGCAGTTTTTTGGTGGTCAGTTCGGCGAACCAGCGCTCGACGAGGTTGAGCCAGCTTGAGCTGGTCGGGGTGAAGTGCAACACGAAGCGTGGGTGAGCGTTCAGCCAGCGTTTGACCTGCGGTGTTTTGTGCGTGGAGGCATTGTCCAAGACGACATGGCAGTCCAAGTCGGCAGGCACCGCGGTGTCGATCTTCTTGAGGAAGGCCAGAAATTCCTGGGCGCGGTGACGCGAGTGCAGGGCACCGATGACCTGGCCGGTGGCCAGATCCAGGGCGGCATACAAGCTCGAGGTGCCATGGCGGACGTAGTCGTGGCTGGCTCGCGCCGGCGTGCCGGGCAGCATCGGGAACACCGGTGCGGTGCGGTTGAGGGCCTGGATCTGGGTTTTCTCATCCACGCACAACACCACCGCCCGCTCGGGTGGGTTCAGATACAACCCGACGACGTCACGGACCTTCTGGACAAACAGCGGGTCTTTGGACAGCTTCCACGAATCCTGTTTGCGCGGAGCCAATCCGAACGCCCGCCACACCCGCGAGACCATCGACTGGCTCAAACCCAGATGCTCGGCCATCGACCGCGTCGACCAGTGCGTGGCATCGGGGGGCGTGGTCTCTAGCGTCGCGGTGATCAACGCTTCAATCCGCTCATCACCGACCACCCGGGGCCGGCCCGGGCGCGGCTCGTCGAGCAATCCCTCCAGGCGGTCAGCGGCAAAGCGATTACGCCACTTGGTCACCATTCCCCGCGTGATACCCAGATCGCGTGCTACCGCGGTATTACTCGAATCCCCTTCGCAGGCAAGCACAATCCGCGAGCGCAAGGCCAACGCCTGGGCGCTCTTGGGGCGGCGCGCCCACCCCTGCAACTGCTCACGTTCCTCATCGGTCAACACCACGGGCACAGCAATCGGACTCGGCACACCCCAAGTCTACCCAGTGATCGCGAATTAACGACTCGCGACACTAGGTGTTTTCGTACTGCTGCACCGTCTGCCCGCGCCGCGCCTGCCAGACCGCGGGCCGAAACGCCGCCAGCAGCGTGCCGGCCGCCAAGATCACCGCCGTCAGCCACGGGAAGTGCCCATCGGAGGCAAAGCCATCGGCGGCAATCAGCGACAGCGCGTAGGCCGCCATCGCGGCACCGGCCAACATCACCGGTTCCGCCCAGCGTTCCGTGAGCGGGACACCGAGCATGGGTAGGGGAGCGGCGAAAACCCTTCGCGCCCAGAACAGCAGCGCCATCTCGGCCACAGTTACCACGCCGAGGACGACCACCCATTCCAGCCGGGCCAGCCACCAGTCCGCGCCACCTTCGGGCGGCTGCGGCAACAGCCCGGCCGGATAACCGACGATCGCCACGATCACGACGGGAATCATGTGCCACAGGTAGAGGGCCATGATGTTGTTGTTGGCGATGGACAGCGCCCGCTCGGCGCGCATGGCCCGTAGCGCGCGGTCGAGCGCGGGTGCGGCCGCCATCGCGATTCCGGCTTGGGCGCACCCGAACGCCACCAGGGCGACGGTCGGTGGTGTCGTGTTGTCGATGGTCTGTCCCGGAACACCGATCATGCTGACCGGATAAATCTTCAACCACACCAGCAATGCCAGCGCCACCGCGGAAACACCGGCCAGCAGAAAGGGTTTGCGACCCCCTAATGACCCGCCGTGCCAAGCGATCCCGAGCTGATACAAGGTGCCCCAACCCAGCAGATAATTCACCCAGTTGAGGTAGGGCAGGTGGCCGACCAGCCGGGCGACGTCGGTCACCGCGATGGCCAGGGCGAGAACGCCCGGCACCAGCAGACCCCAACGGCGCTGTGCGGCAATGGCAATCGGCGTCAGCGACACCACCACCAGGTACACCGCCAGGAACCACAGATGCATCGCCACCGCCCAGCCGGCGTACTCGAGCACAGCGCCGGCCACACCGCACGCGCCCAGGATAATCACGACCACCGACACCAACGCGATGTACACGGCCGTCGGCCCGAGGACTCGCGCCAGTCGGCGCTGCACCCAGGTCCGACGCGAAACGCCGTCGGTGTCGTGCCGATGCGTCCAGGAGACGGCGGCGGCGTAGCCGGCAACCAGGAAGAATGCCGGCACTGCCTGGAAGGGCCAGGTCAGCCATTGGGTCCAGGGCTGGTCGACGAGCGGGTTCTGTCGGCCGAACTGTCCGTCGTGGTAGGTCACCGATCCGGCCAGCCAGTGTCCCAGCACGATCAGCACCACGCCCGATACCCGGTAGTAGTCGACCGCCAGATTGCGCGCCGGTCGCGCGGTGTTTGCGCGGTCCATCAGATCGGGGGAGGCTCGACGCGGTACACAGCGCCACGGTACCGTCCAGCAGGCGGCGGGGTCTCGCGCAACCGATGAATAGGGGACATCCCATGAAGCTGGCTCGACTCGCCGAGTTACAGGTCGGTCGTCTCGGTCTGGGTGCGATGGGGATGTCGGTGGCCTACGCCGGCGCGGGCAGTGATGATGCCGAATCGATCCGCACCGTTCATCGCGCCATCGATCTGGGTGTCACGCTGATCGACACCGCCGAGGTTTACGGCCCGTATGTGAACGAGGAACTTCTGGCCCGTGCCTTGCACGGCCGGCGCGATCAGGTAGTGCTGGCAACCAAATTCGGCCTGATTTCGCACACCGGCCGCGACGGCCTCGACAGTAGTCCCGCCAACATCCGCATCGCCGTGGACGGTTCGCTGCAACGATTGGCGACCGAGCACATCGATCTGTACTACCAGCACCGCCTCGACCGCCAGACCCCCATCGAAGACACCATCGGAGCGCTGGCCGAGCTGGTGGCCGCCGGGAAGGTTCGGCACATCGGGCTGTCCGAGGTCGGCGTGAACACCATTCGTCGCGCCCACGCCGTGCATCCCATCACCGCCGTCCAATCGGAATACTCGCTGTGGACACGAGATCAAGAAGACGAGATCTTGCCGGTGCTGCGCGAGTTGGGGATCGGGTTCGTCGCCTACTCGCCGTTGGGCCGTGGCTTCCTGACCGGCGCCATCCGCTCCGCGCAGGAGCTGCCTGACACCGACTATCGCAAGACGAATCCGCGGTTTTTCGACGACAACTTTCAGCACAATTTGCGGTGCGCGGACGAGTTACGCGACATCAGCGTGGACGTCGGCGCCACGCCGGCTCAGGTTGCGTTGGCTTGGCTGCTGGCGAAAGGGCCTGACATCGTTCCCATTCCCGGAACTAAACGTGTCACCCGCCTGGAAGAAAACGTCGGTGCCGATGCGGTGGAACTGACGGCCGACCAACTGGCCAGACTCGATCGCCTCACCCGGCCCGTGGGAGGGCATCACGCCGAGGCGCAAATGGCCTGGATCGACCGCTAGTCGCGCTAGTCGACGCTGGCCAAAGCCGCTGTGCCATACTTCTTCTCGATCAGCGACCATGGGTCGGCGTAGGGGCCGCGTCCCTCCAGCCGGCGCTGAACGATCAGAACCGCACGCAGCGCCGGGCGTAGCACCGGGGCAAGCACCCGCAGCATGAGTCGCAGGCGGCCCTGCGATTCGGCAACCCACGCCATCGTCTGGCTCCAGTCGTGCTCCTGGAAGTCCAGCAGCGCCTGCGCTTCGGTGGTGTCGTACCAGCCGGTGAAACTCCAGCCGCGGTCGTCGGCCGGGTCGCCGGGCAGGCTCGCCGACGGGCCCAGCGCGCCGAGGCCGATGGCCTGCATCATGCTGTCCTCGAGCTCGCGCTGCGTCAGCACGTAGGACTCGTTGCCGCCAATGAGCAGGACCTTGCCGGAAATGGTCGACTCGCGATCGACCCCGTTGGCGAATGCCAGCGCCACATCGCGCGCGTCCACCGCATGCATGCGGTTGTCACCAGGCATCGATCGCATCAGCAGCAGGGAGTCGCCGTTGACCGTCGTGTGGGTGTCCGGCGAGATGACGCCGCCCAGCCGGAAAAGCGCGTACGGCAGGCCGCTGCCGCGGATGGCCGCCTCGGCGAGCACCTTGTCCTGGCCGTACTGATCGATGGGGTTCACCGGGGTATCCGGGGTGATCCGCTCGGGCTGACGGTAGGGATTGCGCGACCCGTATACCGCGGCGCTGGACGCCATCAGGAACAGTGGCCGGCGGGGGAGCGCCGAGCAGGCCGCCAAAAGGTTCTCGGTCCCACCGACATTGACGCGCCGGGCCACCGCGGGCTTGCGGTAGGACAGCGGAGCGACGACGGCGGCCAGGTGAACGACGGCCCCCGGGTTATGAGCCGCGACCAGCTCGCTCACCGCCTCGGCGTCCAGGAGATCGGTGTACGCGGGAATCAGCGTTCCCGGCCACCCGCCGGCGGCGAGTTCTTTCTCGGCGGTGACCGTGTTGTCGTTGCGCAGATCCATCGCGACGACGGTCCGTCCCCGCTCCAGCAGGATCTGCGTGCAGCGCTTACCGACCTGCCCGAACGCGCCGGTGACCAACACGGTGTCGACTGTCATCGGCGAGTCACCGATCCATCAGGCGGCCGGCGATCCGGCCGATCGCGGTGCGAACCCGGGGAGACACGTAGATCGAGAAGAACGGCGTCACGATGTCCTCGCGGAGTCGAGTTAGCTTGGAGCTCTTGATAAGCCACTCACCGTGGATGTTCTCGTAGGTTTCGTGGTAGTGGCCGTAGCCGACCAAGGTTACCCCGGGCCCGAACCGGACCACGTCTTGCAACGCCCATATCCCTCGGGCGGTCGTCGCCGAAGTGAACTCGATTTCGGGTGTGTGCACCTGGTGGGCGGTGGGCTGGGTAGGGCGGCCCAGGGCGTGGCGGGTGAACGCCACGAAGGCGTCGGCGCCGGCGATCAGCTTGCCGCCGGCCTCGGACGTGTCACTGACGAAGTCGTCGGCAAAGATCGTCCGCCAGGCCGCCCAGTCCTTGGTGTCCAGGTAGCGGCAGTAGCGGGCCTTGAGCTGCTTGATGGACTCCCGTGCCGGCAGCGTCTCGGCGACCAGGCCTTCCGCGCGCTCTGTCATTGCGGCTCGATTCTTCCGGTAACCGTCCCGGCGTGACGTTTCACTGGCGAAGTGTAAACCGGTCACCCTTTGAAGTAGACGATCTGATGCGTGGTGGCCAGCAGCCCGCCGTCCCGCGTCCAGACTTTGGCGCTCTGGTCGAAATAGCCGCGAGAAAAGCGGTTCGCGTGGGCGGTGGCCAGCACGAAGTCGCCCGCAAGGGTGTCGAGCTGAGGCTGGTCGGCGTGAAAGTGCGTGGTCAACGAAATGGTGCCGGACGGGATGAAGCCGCCGCGGCGCAGGAACACCCGCGGGTAGAAGATGTCACACATCGCGGCGAGCGCCGGATAGTCGACCCGGCGTCCCGCACTGTCGCGAACCCACAGCGTCGAGGTCGACGACGGACCCGGAACCCCGCCTTTACCGGGCATCGCCCCTTCGACGTACCGCATGTCGTACAGGCTCGTCCATCGAACGAGGCCCGGATCGATCGCAGCCACCTGCTCGGGCGGCGGCGCGCTCGGCGGGTGGCTCTCCGTGTCGGACCAACTTTCGCGCCGGACCGCGAAGATCGCGGTCGCCGTCGTCTTGACCACGTCGTCCTGTCTGAGCTCGACGATCCAATGCTGATTGGTGCGGTTGGTGCGCGCGGCCCGCAGCGTGAGGTCGAAGTCGCCGTCGGCGATCGGCGCGGCGTAGTTGACGGTCAGGGCCAGCGGCTCCCCGATGTGCTCGGGGTGTGTTTCGACGGCGCGCAACATGACGGCGGCGGTGATCCCGCCGAACGGTCCGACCATGTTGGCCCACTCCGGGTGCGTGCGGCCGCGCCTGACGTCCGCATCGACCGTGTCGAGCAGGAGGGCTTCGTCGAACGGATGTGTGTCGGTCATGTGGGTTCCTTGTTCGCCAGAGCGTGCAGCGCCGTTCGGCCGGGCCGCGCCACCGCCACCGTCACCGCCCCGACACGAGTCGACCGCAGATTACTTGCGGCCGGCCGCCTTGCCGAACACCGGGTCTTGGCATGTGGCGCCGAGCCGACGCGCCTGTACACCCGTGTGACGGTGCTGTACAGTCGCCCAGCACAAGGTCGACGCTCGAATGAGAGGCCATCGGTGTGACTTCCGAGTCGGTCGAGGAATTCCGGACCCGGGCCAGGGCCTGGCTGGCCGCGACCATGCCGAGACTCGATCCGGCCAAGGCCGCGCTGCTGGAGCGTGATGAGCTGCCGTCGTGGCACCGGGCTCGGGAACTACAAAAGCTGTTGTGGGAAGGCGGATTTGCCGGGATCTGCTTCCCGCGCGAGTATGGCGGGCTCGGGCTGAGCTACGAATACAAGAAGGCGTTCGACGTCGAGTCCCAGGCATACGAGACTCCGCTTTTGCTCAACGTCCCATCGTTTGCCATCTGCTGCGCAACGATTCTCGACATGGGCACCGAGGAGCAGAAGCGCACGCACATTGCGGCCGCGCTGCGTGGCGACGAGGTGCTGGTGCAACTGCTGTCCGAACCCAGCGGGGGTTCGGATCTGGCCGGCGTCATCACCCGTGCCGAGCGCCGGGACGGACGGTGGGTCATCAACGGCGCCAAGACCTGGAGCACCTGGGCGTTCGCCGCCGACTACGGCCTGTGTCTGGCCCGAACCAATTGGGACGTCCCCAAACACGATGGCCTGACGATGTTCCTGGTGCCGCTGCGCCATCCCGGTGTCACCATCAATCGCATCCGGCAGGTGAACGGCTCCGTCGAATTCTGCGAAGAGTTCTTCGACGACGTCGACGTGGGCGACGACGCCGTCGTCGGTGAGCCGGGCAAGGGGTGGGACGTCGCATCGCGGCAGCTCTACCATGAGCGGCGCACCATGGGAGACGGCTCGGAGTACACCAGCGGGCCGGGAATCGCTGAAGCCCACGATGTTTCGGTCGACCTGGTGTCGCTGATCGAAAAGACGAACCAGGCCGGTAACCAGCGGCTCCAGGAAATGGTCGGCCGGGCGCTGGTACACCGGGCCGTGCATGGACAACTCAGTGAACACGTCTTCCATGCGGTGGCCGGCGGGGCCCTGCCGCCCGCCGCGGGGTCGATCATCCGGCTGTACATGGCCGAGGTGCACGACGTCGAGACCGATACCGCGCTGGCCGTGGCCGGCCCAGGCGCGGTGGTTGACGACGAGGGCGGATTACTCGATATCGGAACGCGCTATCTGGGCCGTCAGACCGCCAGCATCGGCGGCGGCACCACAGAGATGGCGCGCAATGTGATCGGCGAGCGAGTGCTGAACTTCCCGCGCGAGCGCGCCGACGACCGCGGTGTGCCGTTCAACCAGGTGCGGCGCGGCAAAAGCTAAGGAGGCGAATCGGATTGAGCGGTCAACTGCGTGACATTCGAGAGTTGACGGGTGACTCCGACGCCTACCGCGATGAACTGTACCGGCGCTGGACGGGCCTACTGAGCTACCGCTACATCGGTCGCAAACACTCGTCGATGAATCTTGGGGAGACCGACGACACCGTGGTCATCCGCCGCGACATGCGCAACCAGGCGGGTGGAATCATGGTGGCGCCGTTAGCGATTTCGTCTCCGGAGGGCTGCCAGACCGACATGGTCGCCGTGCCCAATCCGGTTATCGCGTCGGTACAGATCGTCGATCCCGGTTACGACGTGAACAGAATCGAGATCGTCGGGTCGGGGATCGTGCACCAGGGCCGCACCATGGGCTACGGGCGCTGCACCATCGTCGACGCCGACAACCCGAGCAGGGTTATCGCCTTCAACGAGGGGCAGGGGGCGATCATCGGAACCCCGCCGGAAGGCCTTGACCGCATGGACGTTTCGGGTACCGAGCTGGTGGTCGAGGACTCACCCGATTTGCCGCCGCTGTGGCAGGCCTTTGGCGCCGCTCGCCGAGACGACGGTCATTGGATACTGCCCGAGCTGAGCACCGAACTCGCGTCGCCGGATGCCGCGCTGCACATCGGGCCCCAGCACGTGGTGCTCGAGACCGCGGCGATCGACCTCGCCGCGGGGGTCGCCGGAACAAACAAGCTGCAGGTCGTGAGCTGGCATGTGATGTTCATGTCGCGCGGCAAGGTGGGTCCCTTCCGGGTCGAGGGCACCGCGCATCGGGGTGGACCCGGGCGCGTCGGCGTGCGCATGCTGCTGCACGACGAGGGCAACGCCGACAAGGCCATCACCTCAGCCGCGGCGGTCTTCGACATCGTCGGTTGAGGCGGGTTTGGCGCTTCCAACCCGCGCGATGTGTGCTGTTAACCAACGAGTTCCTTGATCAAGGACTTTGGGCTCTGCCCGCGAATCCTGCCAGCTGACAACATTACAGAGCTGTAGCCAAGCGGCCGACGGTGTCCTGCCCGTACACCGCGAAGACCGTCCAGGAGTCAACCATGATCGAGCATTACCCGGATGGTGCGCAATGCTCTCCGGCGGTGGACATTTGACGTGCCATGCGGTCGCCCATGAACTCGCCTCCAGCTTGCCCGGGGATGGCGCATGCCTGCCGTTGACACCTTCCCGAGTCCTGGCGTAGTGCAGCGCGCAGCGCGCAGCCCCGTCGCCGATCTGGCAGTTTTCCTTGGCGCCGTAATCATCTTGTGGTTGGTCGTGCGTGTCGGCCGTGGAATGGCCGCGCCATGGATGGTGACGGGCGCACCGCAGGCGGTGTCCACGGATCCGTTCCAGTTGCCTTATTTCGCGGCGCGGTCGTTGCTGCGCATGTTCGTCGCGCTGGGCTTGTCCCTGGTGTTCACGTTCTTCTATGCCACCGCAGCGGCGCGCTCGCGCCGCGCCGAGAAGGTGCTGATTCCGCTGCTCGATATTCTGCAGTCCGTTCCCGTGTTGGGATTCCTGGCGATCACGATCACGGGGTTCATTGCTTTATTTCCCGGTTCCATGCTGGGGCTGGAATGTGCATCGATATTCGCGATCTTCACCTCTCAGGCATGGAACATGACGTTCGCGTTTTACCAATCGCTGATCGCCCAGCCTCACGACCTGGATGAATCGTCCCGACTGTTGCGACTCTCACGATGGCAGCGATTCTGGCGAGTTGACCTGCCCAGCGGTGTGATCCCGCTTGTTTGGAACGGCATGATGAGTTTCGGCGGCGGCTGGTTCTTCCTGACAGCGTCAGAAGCCCTGAGTGTCAACAATCATAAGTTCGCTCTGCCCGGCATCGGCGCCTACATGGCCGCTGCCAGCGCCGACGGAAATTTGACAAGGGTACTGCTGGCCATCGCGGTCATGATCGTGTTGGTCGTTGGAGTCAATGCACTGTTTTGGCGGCCGCTGACGGCATGGTCGGAACGATTTCGGATCGAGGAATCCGAGGCTGCCGAAGCGCCGCGAAGCGTGACGCTGGAGGTTCTGCGACACTCGAGCATTCCGGCGATTGTCGGCCGTCCCCTTGGACGGCTCGTCTATCCGATCGACCGGATGACGGCGCCGTTCGGGATAACGAGGCGGCCGCTGAAAACGTCTGCGACGCGCCGCAGTATCGGCGACGCCGTATCGGTTGTCGTGTTGTCGGTCGTTCTCGGCTACGGCGCATTTCGGGTGATCGAATACATAGTCAGCAGCATCGGCCTCGCCGAAATCGGCCATGCGGCACTCCTCGGCGTGGCCACCTTCGCCCGTGTTGTAGTAGTGGTGGTGGTCTCGACGTTGATCTGGGTACCTATCGGTGTCTGGATCGGCTTGAATCCCAAGGTAACTCGATTAGCCCAACCCATAGTCCAGGTGTTGGCGTCGTTTCCGGCGAACTTTCTGTTTCCGATATTCACCGCCGTGCTGTTGATTACTGGCGTCAGCCTGGACTGGGGCGGCATTTTGCTGATGGCGCTCGGCACGCAGTGGTACATCCTCTTCAACGTCATCGCCGGTGCCAGTGCGATCCCCACTGATCTTCGCGATGCCGCCAACAACCTGAGGCTGTCTTCAGCGCTGAGATGGCGCACCCTGATACTGCCGGGAATCTTCGGCAGCTACATCACCGGCGGTATAACTGCGGCCGGCGGTGCCTGGAACGCTTCCATCGTCGCTGAGGTCGTCCAGTACCACCACACCACGCTTTCTGCCGTCGGCCTCGGCGCCTATATCACGCATGCCACCGCGGTGGGTGATGCCCCGCGGCTGCTCATCGGTGTGATCGCGATGAGCTTCTACGTCGTAACGATGAACATCGTGCTGTGGCAGCCGCTTTACCGCTTATCCGAGCGACGCTTCTCGCTATCCTGACTCTGACGGAGGTTTCTCATGTCCCCACCCGACGTGATCGTTCAGCTGGACCACGTCAGCAAGAGTTTCAGCAAGCCCGGCGGTGGTACCTTGCTGGTTCTCGACGACATCAATCTCGACGTCCGAGAGGGGGAAGTCGTCGCCCTGCTGGGCCGCTCCGGATGCGGCAAATCGACCTTGCTGCGCGTGATCGCCGGCCTCATCGGCCCGAGCAGCGGCGTGGCACGTTACGACGGGATCGAATTGCGCGGCGCCAACCCGGGCACCGCGATGGTTTTCCAGAACTTTGCCCTGATGCCGTGGCTCACCGTGCAGAAGAATGTGGAACTAGGGCTTGCGGCGCGCAAGGTCGGACCTGCCGAACGCAGCAAGCGCGCGCTCGAAGCGATCGATCTGATCGGCCTTGACGGCTTCGAATCCGCGTACCCCAAAGAATTGTCCGGGGGGATGCGCCAACGAGTCGGGTTTGCCCGCGCGCTGGTACTGCAGCCCGATCTGCTGCTGATGGACGAACCCTTCTCTGCCCTTGACGTTTTGACCGCCGAGAATCTGCGCAATGAGTTGATGAGCCTATGGACAGGACCGGAATTTCCGACCAAGGCCATCTGCCTGGTCACGCACAACATCGAAGAAGCGATCCTGCTGGCCGATCGGATTATCGTGCTGGGCAGCAACCCGGGCCACATCCTTGCTGAACTGCCGATTGGGCTGGAGCGTCCCCGGGACCGACGTTCCCCACCATTCCAAGCGCTGGTTGACCAACTCTATGAGCTGCTGACAGGGACCGGGCCGGCCACTACCCTTGTCGACCCCGACAGCGCGACGCCTACCAGTCATCCCTTACCGAGCGCCACTGTCGGCGGGTTGGCCGGATTAGTCGAAATCATCGACGGCAAAGGCGGGCGTGCCGATATCCCTACGATCGCCGCGGACTTGCGCATCGATGCGAAAACCCTGCTGCCACTCGTCGATGCCGCAGCTCTGCTCGACTTCGTGCGCATCGACTCCACCGACCTGGAATTGACCCCGGTCGGAAAGGAGTTCACCACCGCCGATATCCAGACCAGCAAGACGATCTTCGCCCAACAGGCGCGTGGCCGCGCACCGCTGGTACGCACCATCTGCAACGCCTTAGACGATTGCCCGAACAGTACCCTGCGGGCGAGCTTCTTCCTCGACATCCTTCAAGGGTTCAGCCAGAAAGACGCGAAGCAGCAACTCGATACCGCCATCGCTTGGGGACGCTACGCCGAGCTATTCGACTACAACACCGACACCGATGAGATCACCGCGGAACGCGGGGTGAAGATTCCGGCGCCGACCACTACCGCGAGTTAGCGTTCGGTATCGGGGGCCCGCGACGGTCGGCCGCGCATCCCGCTCGACAGACATCGGCATACGGCCTGTTGCCGCGGTCGGCCCCGCGGGCCGAAAGGCCCGCCAGTGTGGGCATTACGGCACTTGCCCGCCAGTGTGCACGACTGATCCACTCGGTAGGGACGGAGTCGGCCGTCGTCGCGATGCTCGATGGCTTTGGTTCTCGATGACACGATTGCGAGGCCGGAGGAAGCGCTCATGGTTTTCGGTGCGCCCCGCCGTTGGATCGCGTGGGTACGGCCCTATGTCGAACCGGCTTTGGTGGCAAGCACATTGGGTGCACTGACGGGCGGGGGGATCGCGTGGCTGGGCGGTTGGCGCGAGATAGCCGATGACTGCTGGGTCGCGGGCACGATACTGGCGATCTTGCCGGCTTCAGTGTGGATGATGTCGGCGTTACGCCGCCGACGCGGCGGTGTCGACTTCATTGCGCTGTTGTCCCTGATCGGTTGTCTGCTGGTCGGCGAGTACCTGGCCGGTGCACTCATTGCGCTGATGCTGACGGGAGGGCGTGCGTAAGATGCGGCGGCCGAGCGCCGTGCCTCGCACGATCTGCGCGCTCTGCTTCAGCGCGCGCCGCGCTTTGCGCGGCGACGTATCGGAACCCAGGTGACTGTCATCCCGCTGGCTGATGTAGCTGTCGGCGACGTGGTGGTGGTCGGCTCCGGTGAGGTGGTGCCGGTGGACGGGCGGGTGGCCGACGTCACGGCAGTGTTGGATGAGTCCGCGCTCACTGGGGAACCGCTCCAGATCGAGCGTGGTGTTGGCGAGCCTGTCCGCAGCGGTGTGATCAACGCCGGCAGCGCGTTTGAACTCCGTGCGACCAACATCCCGGGCCGGGGTCATCGTCCGCGGCGGTGGCGTAATGGAAAACCTTGGTCACGCAACCACTCTGGTGATGGATAAGACCGGAACGATGACAATGGGACGGCCGATGGTGGTCGACACGTTGGCCGCTGCGGGAGAGGAACCGACGTGCATCCTGCGGTTGGCCGCTTCGGCGGAGCAGCTTTCGCCGCACGTGCTGGCCGAGGCCATCGTCACCGAAGGGCTGCGCCGCGGCCTGGAGCTTTCGCTTCCTACCGACGTGGTCGAACACCCGGGCCGTGGTGTGGCGGCGACCGTTGATGGAAGGCGTGTCACCGTGGGCAAACTGCCGGCCGACGCGGTGAGCAGCCCTTGGACATTAAGCGTGCTGAATCGCGCTCGCCTTGACAGCGCAGCCATCGCTTGGGTCTGCATCGATAATCGGCCCGTAGGCGCGGTTCTGTTACGAGACCCGCTGCGTTGGCAGGCGCCCCGAACCGTGCGGCGGTTGCGCGAGGCCGGGCTGAATCGGCTGGTGATGCTCACCGGCGACCGCCCCGAGCCGACTCGTGAGATCGCCGCCGCGGTCACCCTTGCAGCCGCAGCGTAGCTGCCGGCGATGTACACATGGTTGCCGATTTGTGGCACAAAGTCCCTCGCAGCTGAGGTCGTCATCCCCTCGCGTACTTCCGCGTGACCGCACAACGATTGACACAGCCACGCCACGGAAGGAGCCGATTGAGATGACGAAGCGTTTTCCCGATGAGGGCACCATCCGGACGGTGTTGGCCCTGGCGTCTCGCGCGCCTTCCGTACATAACACGCAGCCGTGGCGATGGGCGGTGGGCCAGGAGAGTCTGCACCTTTACTCGGACGTCGATCGGCAACTGCCGAACACCGATCCGGACGGCCGCGACATGATCTTGAGTTGTGGGTTGGCGTTGAATCACTGCGTCATTGGCTTCGCAGCAGTGGGGTGGCACGTCAAGGTGGCCCGTCTGCCTAACCCGGCCGAACCCAATCACCTTGCGGCGATCGAATTATCCCGTTCCCCTGCGGATCCCGTCGACATAGCGCTCGCCGCGGCCATACCGCGGCGTCGAACTGACCGGCGCCACTACAGTTCCTGGCCGGTTCCCGTGGGTGACATCGCGCTGATGGCCGCCCGGGCCGCCCGCAATGGCGTCACGTTATGCCAAGTCGAAGACACCGACAAGCTGCACAAGATCGTGACCCAATCGGTCTGGGATCACATGAATCATGATTACCTTATTGAGCTCACCGCGTGGAGCGGACGCTACGCGTCGGTAGCCGGAGTTCCCGCGCGGAATACGCCCAAGTCCGACCCCAACGCAAAGATACCCGGCCGGCTCTTCGCCGGTCCTGCGCTCACCATGCCATCGGGATCTTCTGCCGCCGAGGACAATGCTGCACTGCTGGCGCTTGGGACCAGGAACGACGACAGGTTGGCCCAGTTACGGGCCGGCGAGGCCACCAGCATTGTGTTGCTGACCGCGACGTCGATGGGCCTGGCCACTTGCCCGGTAACCGAGCCGCTGGAGGTTGCGGAAACGCGGGAAGCGGTGCGCGCCGAAATCTTTGGCGGGATCAGCTATCCGCAGATGTTGCTTCGGGTTGGCTGGGCGCCGATCAACGCCGACCCACTGCCATCGACACCTCGGCGCGAACTTTCAGATTTCGTCGAATGGATGGCTGATCGTGAACGAAACACCGCTGATTAGTTCCATGAGGCATCGAAATCGCTAGAGCTCGTGGGAGTTTGTGATGGAAACGTTCATATGGGATCCACGCTGCTGGCAGATAGCCCGCATCTTTGGCCGCAATCCGCTGCTCCGGCGTACCGATCGGGTTGAATCCCTGGCCGTGTTGGTCGCGATCGTCGTGTCGCTTATCGCGATACCTGTAGCGGGCATCGAAGGCACTGCGGTCTACGCTGCGCTCCACAGCCGATACCTGCAGGAAGCGAACCAACGGCACGCGGTTGTGGCGACAGTGACCGCGACCGGGATCGATCGCATGGATCGCTCTGTCGTACAGGCGAGTTGGCCGGCCGCAGGCGGCGACCGCACTGGCACAGTCGGACTCACCACTGAGGCCAAAACGGGCCAGCACGTCCCAATTTGGATCGATCAGCATGGCAATCCAGCAGACCCGCCAACGCCGACTTGGCGAGCGCTGACCCGCGCACTGGGAACGGTGATGGCGATGGTGTTGGCGACCGGTTTCGCTATGGTCGCACTTGTTGCCGGCATCCGTTTACGGCTAGATCGTGCGCGTGACGCTCACTGGGAGCGCGCAATCAGGTGCTTCCAGGAGAATGGCGGCCGCGCGAACCAACGCTGACGTCATTCGGGGACAAACGTCTCTATGCAGAGCACGCAAATCGGGCGGAAGATATGTCGATGGGCGGATATCGCGACAATCCCGAAGTGACGATGTTAACCGCCGCTGGGCTGCAATGTCTTGTCGAGGAGCTGATCGAACGAGGATACCGCGTTGTTGGTCCGACGCTGCGCGACAACGCAATCGTCCTGGCCGAGCTCGACTCGGCAGATGATCTGCCCCGAGGCTGGGGTGTGGATGTGGGTCCGGGACATTACCGGATCCGCCGTCGCGAGGACGATGCGGCATTCGGGCACTCGGCTGGCCCCCAGTCCTGGAAACAATTTCTTCATCCGCCGCGGCAGCGCGTGTGGAGCGGCACAAGGGACGGGGCCGGCGAAACGCAATCCGAAGAAGATGCTCCCCGGTACGCATTCCTGGGGGTGCGTGGGTGCGATCTCGCTGCGATCGCCACCCTTAACCGCGTACTGGGCACCTCCGAGCATCCCGACCAGTCGTTTGTCAGCCGTCACGGCCGTGCTTTCGTGATCGCGGTGAACTGCACGGAACCGGGTGGACTGTGCTTCTGCGCATCCATGGGCACCGGCCCGGCCGCTGGGCCCGGTTATGACTTGGCCCTTACGGAGCGCCTCGCGGGTGACGAGCCGTCGTACCTTGTCGACGTCGGAAGCGTGGAGGGCGCCGACGTGCTCGCGGCGGTGCCACAACGAGCGGCTGATGCAACCGAAATCAATTCTGCGCGTGCCGAAGTCGAGACGGCAGCCCTACGAATGGGCCGCCAGATGCCGCAGGCGGATCTGCGAGACCTGCTGGTCCGCTCCCGTGAATCGCCGCGGTGGGATGAAGTGGCTAGTCGTTGCCTCACCTGTGGCAACTGCACAATGGTGTGCCCGACATGCTTTTGCACCAGCACGGATGACGTCAGCGATCTCACCGGCGGGCACGCCGAACGCTGGCGCGAGTGGGCGTCGTGTTTCGAGTTCGATTTCACCTACGTTCACGGCGCCGGCAGCGTCCGTCAGTCGGGCGCATCGCGCTACCGGCATTGGCTGACCCACAAATTGGGCACCTGGCATGACCAGTTCGGCATGTCGGGCTGCGTCGGCTGCGGACGCTGTATTGCGTGGTGCCCCACCGGTATCGACATCACTGCAGAGATGAACAAGATGGCCGGCAATGACTGACTGGGCGGCCAGTCACGCCGCACCGCCGTCAGCCATGGCGCCGGTTCCATATCGGGTACGCACCCGCGCGGTGGAAAGCCGGGACTCGGCTACCCTGACCCTGGCACCGGTCGACGAAGCGCTACGCACGCCGCAACCGGGAGAGTTCATGATGCTGTATGCGTTTGGCGTGGGTGAAGCGGCAATATCTCTAAGTGGCGATCCCACCGTCACAGACGGCTCCATCACTCACACCATTCGCGCGGTCGGCGCCGTCAGCCGAGCCCTGCATGCCGCCGAGCCGGGAACCGTTGTCGGCGTGCGTGGTCCGTTCGGCACTGCGTGGGGGTTGGACGAAGCGGCCGGAAGGGATTTGGTGATGGTCGCCGGTGGCGTGGGGCTATGTCCGCTGCGCCCGGCGGTGCTCGGCGCGCTGGCCCAGCGGCAGCGCTACGGCAAGGTTATGCTCGTCGTCGGCGCGCGCTCCCCGGCCGACTTCGTCTTCGCCGCCCAGCTGGAGAAGTGGGCGGAAGAACCCCAGATCGAACTGCATCTGATCGTCGACGCCGCTACGTCCGGCTGGAGCGGCGAGGTCGGCTTGGTCACTGCGCCGCTGGGCCGGCTGGAGCTGGATGCCGATCGCACTACCGCATTTCTGTGCGGGCCGGAGCCGATGTTGCGCTTTGGGGCGGAGACCCTGCTCGCGAAAGGGGTTGCGGCGCAACATATCCGAGCATCATTGGAACGTAACATGCAATGTGGAGTTGGATGGTGCGGTCACTGCCAGCTGGGGCCGCTACTGCTGTGCCGAGATGGTCCGGTGGTCGGTTATGACATTGCCGGCCCGCTGCTGCGGGTAAAGGAGCTCTGATGAGCCGACCGACGCTGGCCGTATGGAAGTTCGCCTCCTGCGACGGTTGTCAGCTGACCCTGCTGGACTGTGAGGACGAGCTGCTCACCCTGGCTGACCAGGTCGAGATCGCCACCTTCGCCGAAGCTTCTAGTGCAACGGTCGGCGGCCCCTACGACGTGTCGTTGGTCGAAGGCTCGATCACCACCCGGGGCGATGAGCTACGCATCCACGAGATTCGGGACCAATCGAAAGTGTTGGTCACCATAGGAGCATGCGCAACGGCCGGGGGAGTGCAGGCGCTGCGCAATTTTGCCGACGTTGCCGAGTTCACGTCCGTTGTCTACGCCAAACCCGAGTACATCGATACGCTGGCCACCTCGACGCCGGCATCGGCGCATGTCAAAGTTGACTATCAGCTGCAGGGGTGTCCGATAGACGGCGGACAATTGCTCGACACCCTCGCGGCGCTGCTGATCGGGCGCAAACCACGACTGCCGGCCAAGACGGTGTGCACGGAATGCAAATTGCGCGGCGTGACGTGCGTCTTGGTCGCGGAGGGCATCCCGTGCCTCGGGCCGGTCACGCACGCCGGCTGTGGGGCCTTATGCCCGCGGCATCATCGAGGTTGCTATGGCTGCTTCGGCCCGTCGGCGGTACCCAGAACCGCGACACTGATCCCGCTGCTGCGCCGTGACGGAATGTCTGAGGACCAGGTCGACCGGGCGTTCTCGACGTTCAACGTCGCACCCTTCACCGAAGAGCGAGACAAGCAATGAACCAGGAAACGCGCACACTGGGTGTGCGCGCGCTCACCCGGGTCGAAGGCGAAGGCGCGCTGCGCATCTCCCTCAAGGGGGAGGAGCTGCAGAGCGTCCAGCTCAACATCTACGAGCCGCCGAGGTTCTTCGAAGCGTTCCTGCGGGGCCGTTCTCACTCGGAGCCCCCGGACCTGACCGCCCGGATCTGCGGAATATGCCCCGTCGCCTATCAGGTGAGCGCCTGCAACGCGATTGAACAAGCCTGTGGCATCCGGGTGGATGACGATATCGTCGCGCTGCGCCGTCTACTGTATTGCGGCGAATGGATCAATAGTCACGCCCTGCATATTTACCTGCTGCATGCGCCGGACTTCCTCGGCTACGCCGACATCATCGGCATGGCCCGCGATTACGGGGCGGCCGTGGAACGTGGGCTTGCATTGAAGAAGGCCGGGAACCAGCTGATGGAGTTCGTTGGTGGCCGGGCGATCCACCCCGTCAACCTGCGCCTGGGCGGGTTTTACTCCGTGCCAACCAAACTGGAGTTCCAGCCAGTGGCCGAGCAGTTGCGTAGGGCGCTGGACAACGCACTGGCCACGGTTGAATGGGTGTCCGGCTTTGATTTCCCCGACCTCGAGCTGGACCATGAATTCCTCGCGCTGACGGCATCCGGCCGGTATCCCATCGAAAATGGCCTGATCGCACGCAGCGCCGGCCCGGCGTTTCCCGCCGCCGATTTCACCAGCCATGTCGTTGAGTCGCAGGTTCCGTACTCGACGGCGTTGCATGCGACCCTGGACGGCGGACGCTACTTAACCGGGCCGCTCGCGCGTTATTCGTTGAACTCGTCGGCGCTGTCGCCCATGGCCGCGCAGGCCGCCACGAACGCCGGATTGTCATCAGAATGCCGAAATCCATTCCGCAGCATTATCGTTCGAGCCATAGAAGTGGTCTATGCGCTCGAAGAGGCATTGCGGATCATCGACGAGTATGAGCGTCCGTCGCGCCCATGCGTCGACGTTCCTGCCCGCACCGGCGTAGGACATGGCGTCAGCGAGGCGCCACGCGGCCTGCTGTATCACCGCTATCAGATCGATGATGCGGGCCTGATAGAGTCTGCGACCATCATTCCGCCCACCTCGCAGAATCAGGCAGCCATCGAGGCGGATCTGGGCCGCGTCGTCACGGACAATCTGTCTCTCGATGATGACGCGCTGACCACCCTGTGCGAAAGAACGATTCGCAGTTATGACCCGTGCATCTCCTGCTCGGCACACTTCTTGCGGCTGACGGTGTTGCGACAGTGACGGGCGCGTCCGGTCCAATCGTAATCGTCGGTATCGGATGCGGTTGCCGGCGCGATGACGGCGTGGGTATTGCCGCTGCGACCGCACTCGACGACCGAGCGATTCCGAACGTCGTTGTGAAAACGGGTATCGCCGACTCGATGAGCCTGCTCGAGGCGTGGACGGGTGCCTCGCTGGCGGTGATCATCGACGCCGCGATTGCCACCCCGTCGACTCCCGGCCGAATACGTCGCTGCGAATTGAGTGATGTGGCCGCACAAACCCACGGATTGCATTCGCACAGCCTCGATATCGGCCGCACCCACGAACTTGGTCAAGTGCTTGGGCGCGTTCCCGATGAACTGGTGATGTTCGCTATCGAGGTGCCAGATATCGATCACGGCATCGGCCTGAGCCCGCTGGTAGCAGATGCCGTGCCCAAGGTGGTCGATATGGTTGTGGCCGAGATCAACCGCGCCTTGCCTGTGGGCGGACGTCGCCCTTCGCTTTTCGACTCATCGACGACGTCAAGATATTAGTCCGTTTTCCCGCGTCGGTTGAGTACGTTCGACCTTCTGGCCGCAGTTCGGGCAGAATCGCTCGGCGGGGTGATGCTCCGCACCGCAGTGCGCACAGAAGTGAGGTTCGTTGGCGTCCGACTGGTTCGGTATCAGACGAAGCGACTGTACGCCGCCGGTATCGCCGGAAATGTCTGGCGCCGATGTCTGCTTCGCAGATGTAACGGCGCGTGCACCAGTCGATTCGGCGTACACGCGAACAGGGCGGGAACTGGCTCTGAGCAACAACGAAGTCAGCGCGGCGCTCAAGCCGACCACCGATACGACGCTGATGAGCAGGTACCACCACAGCACCGCGCCGCTCAACAGCGCCGTATCTCCGTACTGCTGGCGCAGATTGACCGCGCTGGTCCTGAGGTCTTCTAGGCCGGGATAGCCAGGCGACAACGCCAAAGCCTGGTCGAACTCGCCGATCGCATCGGTGTAGCGACCCGAATAAAGATTCCGCAGCCCTCGCCGATAAAACACATCTGCCGGCCCTAGCGTCGATTTCACGCCGCGGGCGGTCAAGATTGCGGTGAGCCCGCCGGCAGGTGTGATGAAGTTGAACGGCTGGGTTTCGCCGGCGGGGGCGAAACTGTTGACTCCGACCACCTTGCCGTTCAGCCCGATCGTGGGGCCACCGCTCATGCCTTCCGTCATGGCAGCGTCGATCTCATACTCCGGGCTTGGCCCCACGGTCGACTTCTTGCTGATAGTGCCGCTCTTGTAGGTGGGATCCAGCGATGGGCCGGTGATGTTTTGGGTGCTTTCGGGGAATCCCACCGCGAGAATGGGCGTCCCAATGGCCACGTCAGCGTCCGCTCCCAATTCGGAGGACGGAAGGTTGGACTTGGCTATTTTGAGCACAGCGACGTCGCCCTCTCCGAGGGGACGGAAATCGACGACGTTGGCAGCTAGTTTCGCGACGAGCTTGGCCCCGGTACCGGACATGACCTTGAAACTCACGCGCGGACCCTGCCCGGGCGCGTCACCTTCCACTACCGCGTTCTTCTGGAGCCAGTCGAGGGTCTCCGAGGGCTCGCGCGACTCCGGGACATCGGGGTATTGACTTCGGTACTCGCTGGCGGCCCGCTTGAGGATGAGCATCTTGGCGCTCGCCGGGTCTACGCAGTGACCTGCCGTCGCCACCCACCCGTCGGGATTGACGGCAAAAGCCGTGCAGTTCCAGGTGACCAGGAAAGGCATGCTGGACCCGCGTCCGAATTGAGACAGAACCTCGCCATTGGGCAGGCGCACCTGGCCGTTGCCCTCGCCGGCGAGGTACATAACGGATGGCCGTATCAGATCGGCCGCCCGTTCCTCCAGTTTGGCTTGCTGAGATTCGTTATCGGCGAATGCCGTGCCCGGCGGCTCAGCCAGCAGGATCAGCGTGGCCGCAAAACATACCGCCAACGCTCGAAACCAGGGCGCGCTTGATACGGCCTGGGCCGCACGGGAAGCCGTCATTTCTGGCACCACTTGCCCCGAGCGATCTCGCCCTCCGCGCAGCGCTTGGCCAGCGATGACGGATGACGGCTCATTGCCTCTAGGCGCTCGGCTGCGTACCGTTGCGCCGCAATCCAACTGGGATGCGACGCAAGAACGATTACCTGCCCTCTAACGACCGATGTCATGGTGAACCGCTCCTCCCATAAGCAGGTGCAAGCACGGCCGGAACGGCGATGGAAAACTCAGGTGCGCGTGAGAACGCCTTTGCAGCATGTCTCTTCCTTCCAGGAAGGGTCGCAGTCACATCATTCATTTGAGCGGTTCATTGGAACGGTTGATAGGGACCGAAGTCCCGACCGTAGAGGACCTACGTTCGTCCCTACTGGCCACAAATGTCTGGTCGAACGCGGCTCGGTATGGCGCACATGTCGGTTTGGTGACCTACGGCACTAGGCGGTCGCTCGTACCGCCTACAGAGTTAGGTGTAGCGAAGGAGGATCCGATGATCGAAGTGTTGCCGGACATGCCGCAGGGGGTGACCGGTATCCGGATATCGGGCCGGCTGCGCGGTGATGAACTGCGTAAGGAGAGGCCCGCTATTGAGAAGATGCTCAACGCCGGTGAAGTCAGGATCGTGGAGGTCATCGACTCCGATTACGAGGGTTTCGGCCCCGGTGGCTTCGTCGAGGACGTCAAGCTGGGCTTAGGCACCGTGTTGCCGCACCATTCGGCGTTCCGGCGAATCGCGGTCGTATCCGATAAGGAGTGGATCGCACCTACCTTGCATGCCCTGGCGTGGATGGTCCCCGGTGAGCTTGCTGTGTTCGGGCTCGACGAGCTCGACCACGCCAAACAGTGGGCGGCTGGCACAGGACCGTCCTTCTGATCCAGGCGAAAACGTCCGCGTCATAAGGACTTGGGGCCATCCAAGGTGGTGACGTGATACCTCTTCCGCCACCGGCCATACACGTACACGATGTGCTGCAGTAGAGCAATGCACTAGAAAGGAGAACCTCGTGAAAGCGAAAGTCGGTGACTGGCTGGTGATCAAGGGCACCACGATTGGGCAACACGAGCAGCGGGGACTGATCACCGAGGTTCACGAATCAGATGGTGCACCACCGTATGTGGTGCGGTGGCTCGCCGACGACCACGAGGCGATCGTCTTCCCAGGCCCGGACGCCGTGATTGTGACCGCCGCGGAGCAAACGGACGCTGACAGGCGGGCGCGGGACCGCTTCGGGGCCGTACAGTCGGCCATCTGGCATAAGAGCAGAGCCGACTAGCGCATGAGATGAAGCATTGAGAATGCTGTACCAGTGAATGGGGAATGCGGCCACCAAACCGCTGGTCCCAATGTGACTTACTGTCGACGAACCTGCCGCGAGCTGGCGTCGCTCGTTGAACCTGTTGCACTTGATGAGTTTTCATTGCGTGAGCGATATAGGGCCGATAGGCGGTCGGCGAACTTTTCGATAACCGCGTTGCGGCGCAGCTTCATGCTCGGGGTCAAGTCGCCGGCTTCGACCGAGAGTTCGCGATCTGCGATCGCAAAGTCTTTGATCTGTTCCCAGCGGTTCAGCTGCGAGTTCAGCACGTCGAGGTATTCGGCGATCAATGCGTGCGTCTTCGGTTCGGAGGCGATCTCGGCGAATGACTTACCCGCGAGACCATTCTTGCCGGCCCACTCGGTGATCGCCTCGGCATCGAGCCCTACCAGCGCCACACAGTACGGCCTCGCCTCCCCATACACCAGGAGCTCGCTCACATACGGACAGATGCCCTTGAATCTCGCGTCGATCGCCGATGGCGCCACGTACTTGCCCTGCGAGGTTTTGAACATGTCCTTCTTGCGGTCGGTGATCCGCAGAAAGCCATCGGCGTCAATTTCCCCGACGTCGCCGGTGCGGAACCAACCGTCCGGACCGAGCGCCTCGGCGGTGGCGTCGGGCAGATCATGGTATGCGGTCATCAAACCCGGTCCTCTGAGCAAGATTTCACCATCGTCGGCGATCTTGGCCTCGGTGGCCGGGAACGGCCAGCCAACTGTTCCGAATCTGTAGGCGCCGGGGCGGTTGATGAATGACGCGGCGGCGGTCTCGGTGAGACCGTAGCCCTCGAGCACGACGATGCCGATGGCGTCGAACCACTGCGCCACATCACGGTCGAGGGCGGCGGCAGCGGAGACGAAGAACCGCAGCCGTCCACCGAACCGCTGCCGGATGGTCGACAACACCATCCGGTCGGCCACCTTGTAGGCCAGCGAAGACGTCACCGAGGGCTTCTCTCCCGCCTGCCGGGCGGCCGACACCTTCAAGCCGACTGCGACCGACCAGTCGAACACCTTCCTGCGGAACCGGCCCTGCTCGGCGACCATCTCCTGGATGTGGGCATGGGCCTTCTCGAAGATGCGCGGTGCGGCGCCCATGATGGTGGGATGTAACGCCGCGAGGTTATCGACGATCCTTTCCACCCGGCCGTCGATTGCGGTGGGGAACCCGATCTGTAGCGGCAGCGCCAGCATCACCTTGCCGAATGCGTGCGCCAACGGCAGCCATAGGAAGTTCAAGTCGTCGGGACCGAGGATGCCGAGCGCGTCGATGGCCGCCGCGGTGTACGTCCATGCGCCGTGGGTCAGCCGCACGCCTTTCGGGCGCCCGGTGGTTCCGGAGGTGTAGATCAGGCTGGCGAGTTGATCGGGCCCTATGGCCGCGACGCGCTCCGCGACGGCGTCGGATGAGTCAGCGAGCAGTTGCTTTCCGAGTTGTTCGAGCTCACCGAGAGTGATCACCCAGTCGCCGTCACCGTTGCCGTCGAAGATCACCACCTTGCCTACGTTCGGCAATTCGGCCCGATGGATGAGTAGTTTGTCGAGCTGGCTCTGATTCTCGACGATCACCACCCTGCTGCCCGAATTGGCGATGATGTATGCGGTGTCGCGGTCGTTCGTCGTCGGGTACACCGTGGTGGTAGCCGCACCGGCGCACATCACGGCGAAATCGATGAGCACCCACTCGTAGCGCGTTGACGATATGAGGGCGACCCGATCCTCGGGTGCGATTCCCAACGAGATCAGACCGCCGGCGACATTGGAGACTCGTTCGCCGACCTGCTGCCATGTCACGCTCTCCCAGGTGTGGTCCTGTGGATATCGAAAGGCCTCGGCGTGTGGAGTGGCAGCGACTCGGCTGAGGAACATGTGAGCCACCGACGGCGCGCGATTCTCGATCTTGGCGAAGTCTGGCTGCTCCGCCGCGACGCTTTTTGCTTTCATGGCGCTAATCCATTGGTGCCGAATCCGAAACGCTCGTAGGAGCGTGTGTTGCCGCTCTGACGGTCCCGCGGTCCGCCGACCGAGGATAGAGGCGAATGTCACGCGGATGTCGACAAACGGCCCTGCCCAGCTTGGCTGTCCTCGCGCGGTTACCCGGGATCACAACTGACGAAGGCCCCGGTCCACATGAGTGTGGACCCCCGGCGGCGAAACTTGAAATGGCGAGAAACCAAGGGCTTTGAGGTAATCGGAACGTATTCGTGCCGCAGGTTCGACACGCTGGGGCCATTCGGGTCGCTCCGGGCATTAACCGGGGCGGCCCGTCAGCCACGATCTTGAGCGGGCCGGTGCGTTAAGCTTCGCCCGCTGAGTTTGGTTCCATGGCGCCAACACTCGAGTGATATCCGGGTGAACGCGACTGCGTCGCAGTGCGGCCGGCGGCCGTCCCGTGCTGGTAACCGCTGCCTGGCTGCAAGGGCACGCCGCCGGGTCTATTGGCAATCAACCGGAGGTCTAACGACCCTAGCAACGGCAAACGGATCACTTTACTTTCGGCAACAGGCGGGATTACCCAGTCCGAGGAGGATGCGATGACCACTGCACGTGACATCATGAATGCCGGTGTGACTTGTGTGGGAGAACGCGAGACGCTCAACGCGGCAGCACAACACATGCGCGAGCGCGATATCGGCGCGCTGCCGATCTGTGGAGACGACGACCGACTAAACGGCATAGTGACCGACCGTGACATCGTGATCAAAGGCCTCGCGACGGGTCTGGATCCCAACACCACCACGGTCGGGGAGCTGGCGCAAAACGGTGTCCATTACGTAAGTGCTGATGCAAGCATCCAGGAGATGCTTAACGTGATGGAAGAGCATCAGATTCGGCGCCTTCCGGTCGTCGAGGGCCATCGCCTTGTCGGCATGGTCACCGAAGCCGATATTGCCAGGCATCTGCCTGAACACGCCGTCGTGCAATTCGTCAAGGCAATTTGCTCACCCGCGGCCATTACCAGGTGACCGGGCCGCCGGGGGTCTGGCTCTACGATTAAGTATGACCCCTGACGCCTAAAGAACGATCCCACAACCGTTTCGGAGGCGACGAGGTGCATGGCGCGTTTCCGTTAGGAAGATTTGCCGGGTTCCAGATCAAGGTCCACTGGAGCGTGATCGTCATCCTGTGGCTGTTCACCTGGAGCTTGGCCACCGCGTTGCCCGGTGCCGTCAAAGGGTATTCGCGACCAATCTACTGGGTGGCCGGCGCGTGTGGTGCGCTGATCCTGCTGGGGTCGCTGTTGGCGCACGAACTGGCGCATGCTGTTGTCGCCCGCCGCATGGGAGTTCGGGTCGGCGACGTGACGCTGTGGTTGTTCGGCGGCGTCACGACGCTGGAAGGCGAGGCGAAGACGCCGAAGGCGGCCTTTCGGATCGCGGTCGCCGGCCCGGCAACCAGCCTTGCCTTATCGGCAGCATTTGCCGCGTTGGCTGCCGAGCTGTCCATGGTGCACGCGGGCACCCTTGCGGTAAGCGTTGTTTGGTGGCTTGCGGTGATCAACCTCGTGCTGGGGTTGTTCAATCTGCTCCCCGGTGCGCCACTGGATGGCGGCCGACTGGTGCGTGCTTATTTGTGGCGCCGGTACGGCGACCGCGTGCGCGCCGCGGTTGGCGCGGCACACGCTGGGCGTGTCGTCGCCATCATTTTGATCGTCTTGGGATTGGCGGAGTTCTTGGTGGGCGGCCTTGTCGGGGGCGTCTGGCTGGCGTTTATCGGTTGGTTTATTCTTGCCGCCGCACGTGAGGAAGAGCTACAAGTGACGACCCGGCAGGCACTGGCCGGGGTGCGCGTCATCGACGCGATGACGGCGAACCCGCGTTCGGCCCCTGGCAGTGTGACAGTGGAGGAATTCATCGAGCGGTACCTGCTCGGTGCGCCGCACTCGGCATACCCGGTCGCCGACGCCGACGGCTCGATCCTGGGACTGGTCACCTTGCGGCAGCTGAGGGAGGTCACGCCCGGCCACCGCGCCACGACGATGGTCCGCGACATCGCGCTGCCGCTAGACCGCGTTCCGACCGCGACGCCTCTCGAGCCGCTCAGCGAAGTCATCGAGCGGTTAGCGGCGGCAGGCCACTGTAGCCGTGCCCTGGTGATCGATGGCGGCAGGGTGGTGGGCATCATCACGCCAAGCGACCTCGCACGGTTGATTGAGGTCTACCGGCTGGCCCACCCGGGCCCAGGTCGGGACGCGCATCCTCGGGAAACCGAACACTATTCCAGCACACAATGATTCGACCAGTCAGGCCATTGTGTTCACCTGATCAACGAGTGCGTGCCACGATTATCGGCACCCGTGCCATCTGGGTCACGGTCTCGCCGACCGAACCCACCAGCAATTCGGCAAACCCGCCACGGCCGCGGCTGCCCACCACAACAAGTTGGGCATCCTGGGACCGCTGAACCAGCTGCTGCGCCGGCCTGTCGCGTACGACTATGCGATCTACGCATACATCGGGATATCGTTCCTGCCAGCCAGCCAGACGTTCGGCTAACGCCTCTGCGGCCATCGAATCTATTGTCTGCAAATCCATTTGGGAGCATTTCGAGATGTTGTTATCGGCCCATGCGTGTAGGGCGAGCAATCCGACGTTTCGCCGCGAAGCTTCGTCGAAAGCCAACGCGGTCGCCGGCTCTGAGGCGGGCGAGTCATCGATACCGACCAACACCGGTGCTCCGCTGTCATCCGATATCGACGCGGCCTCGTCGGGTATAAACGCCACCGGACAATGCGCGTAGCGCAGCAGTCCGGAACTCACCGACCCCATTGGTCGGCCGGTCCACTGTCCGGTTCCACGACACCCCGCCACCACCATCTCTGCATGCTTGGACAATTCGACCAGCGTCGGAACTGCGGCCGCGGGCAAGACCTTGGTGTGCACCTCGGCGGGACCACCACGCCGCGAAGCTTTTTCGGCGATTGCGAATGCGTCTTCGACGAGCCGACGTCCGCGGTCTTGCTGCCAGCGTGCCAGGCCCGCGGGTAACCGCATCGCCGGCCACGTGGCGATCTCCGGTGAGATCGCGTGCACGAGTGTCAGCGGGATCCTGCGGAGTTCGGCGTCGCACGCCGCCCACCGCACTGCCACTTGGGCCCCTGGTGATTCGTCAACACCGACGACGATCCCCAGCGATGCGTTTCGCGATGACATGACCAGACCCCTAGTCGTGGGTGTTTATCCGGCTGGTGCTGAATCGGCAGCCGCCGGCTACCACTATCGGTTCCAGTACAGGGTCGGGCGTCACTCCATCGTGGTGGCCAGCTACCTGGACGCGCGCGTCATGCAGCGCGTGGGATCTCGGGACTCGACGTCGCAGCTTGTGTCGACGGGGGAGCCGGCACCGGCCTCCAGCCGACATAGGTCAGGTAGAGCCCCACCAGCCCGACGAAAACGGTGACACCCACCCATAGGGCGGTCATGCGCATCGCGGCGTCGGCAGCCCCCATGAAGGCATGCGGGAAGGCCATCAGAAATACCGCGCGCAGCGCGAGGACCCATCCCACCACGGACACCGTGATCGCCGCCGCACCTCGCCAGTACTGATGAAGCCCCACGATGACCAGAGCCGCCAGCAGCAGGAAACCGGCCGTCACCCACGGCAACGCGGAATTGGCCTCGAAATCTGACAACAACTTGCGCATTTCCGATGCGCGGGCCACGGTCGTTACGGCGAAGATGACGAAGAACGGGCCGAGCACACGGGCGAACATTCGGGTGCGTAGCCCCGGTATTTCTGTAGTGGTACTCATTTGTCACACCTCCATTGCTGCGCCTGACATCTTCCGATGACAAGTCGTTGCGCGTGAGATATCCATCTCATGGCGATATCTGAGCATTCCTCCGCGACGCTCGGCGAGGGGCGGAAGTCCCACACCATCGGGACATTCGTCGTGAATCCGCCTCCGCCCGGCCGCCCTACTTGTGTGATGACCAAGGGCTACGACCCGAGGACAAATGACCCTCGTCGGTGCGCCGGGGCGCTAATACGGTCGAACTGGTTGCTTTCAGCCCTGCAGGAAGGTTGACCCGTGTCTGATCCGGCGCCCACCGCTCCTCCACAACCAGCGGTGGTGCCGGCCCGGATGAGCGAAATCAGAACGCACAGGAGTCACACGACGGCCGTTGACGATAAGGGTGCCCCGACCGTGGTTCTCGATCCGGAGGAGGCCGCCGATCGGCTGCTCCGGGATCTGCGCAGCACCGGCGAGGGCCTGTCGACCCGCGAGGCGGAGCGGCGGTTGCTGCAGTACGGACCGAATTCGCTACGGCACCAGCGGGTGCGCCGCTGGCCTGTCGAATTGGCACGTCAGTTCACCCATCCACTGGCCCTGTTGTTGTGGTTGGTGGCTGGACTGCTGCTGATCGTCGGTTCCAATGTCGTTGCCGCCGCGGTCGTGCTGATCATCGTGCTGAACGCGGCGTTCTCATTCGTTCAGGAGCTGCAAGCCGAGCGGGCGGTGGAAGAACTCGCCAAGTTCCTGCCGCAACGCGCCGCGGTTGAACGCGACGGAATGACGACTGAAGTCGAGGCGACCCAGCTCGTGCCCGGCGACATCGTGTTGATCCGGGAGGGGGACCGGATCGCCGCGGACGTCCGGCTGCTCGACGGTGCCGTCGGAGTCGACATGTCGGCGTTGACTGGGGAATCCGCGCCGGTACTGCGTTCAGCGGCCATGGCCGATGCGAATGTGCCGCTGTTGTCCGCACATGAGTTGGTGTTCAGTGGCAGTAACTGCACCGCCGGCGAAGCGCGTGGGGTGGCGTTCGCTACCGGCATGGCGACCGAGATCGGCCGCATCGCGGCGCTTTCCGAGCGAGTCAAACCCGATCAAAGTCCATTGGAGCACCAGGTCCGCCGGGTCGCCTGGCTGATAGCCGCGGTCTCGGTAATGCTGGCGCTGTCCTTCATCCCGGTGGCAACCCTGGCTGCGCACCTGACGTTAATTAATTCGCTGGTGTTTGCGGCCGGCCTGCTGGCCGGGATGGTGCCAGAAGGTTTGCTACCGGTGATAACACTGGCGCTCGCGGTAGCGGTGCGGCAATTGGCTCGCCGTGGCGCTCTCGTCAAGCGCCTCTCAGCGGTGGAGACGCTGGGTTCCACCGACGTGATCTGTACGGACAAAACCGGCACTCTGACCGAGAACCGGATGGAACCGGTCGCCGCTTGGGTGCCTGGGCAACGACTTGAGCTCGACGACAACGCTTTTGCGGCCTCCGCAGCCTCTGTCTCCGCGGCAGCGCGGTCATTGGCCGCTGTCGCGGCCAGCTGCAACAACGCGCGCCTGCACGACGCGGGTGATCCGACCGGAGATCCGACCGAGATTGCCATTCTGATGGCCGCCCAGGCGTTGGGAGCGGACCCCGACTACCGCCGGCGAGACGCGCAGCGCTGCTGTCAATTTCACTTCGACCCAGAACTGAAGCTGATGTCAACGGTGGACCAAATGCTCGATCGGCCACCCGTGGTTCACACCAAGGGTGCACCGGAAGCGGTGTTGTCGCGATGCACTCGCGTGCTTGACATCGACGGGCACCCGGTAACACTCACCGCTGCCGGACGCTTGGAAGTCGAGGCGGCCGTCAACGAGTTCGCCACCGAAGGCCTGCGTGTGCTCGCCTTCGCTTCGCGCGACCTGGCCGCCGACAGACCGCAACCGCAGCGCCGCACCGATGCGGAGCGGAACCTGTGCTTCACCGGACTGATCGCCTTGCTGGATCCGCCGCGCGCCGGCGTCGCCGACTCGGTCGCCAAGTGCCGCACGGCCGGGATCCGCATCATCGTGATCACCGGCGATCACCCACTGACCGCGAGAGCCATCGCCCAGCGAGTCGGCATCACCGGTGAACAGCCCACGGTCGTGACCGGTGATCAATTCGAACGGCTCGGTGAGGCACAACTCGCCGCGCTGATTCAGGACAATCCCGAGGTGATCTTCGCCCGAGCGTCTCCGGAAGCCAAATTGCACATCGCTGAGGCACTGCGCGACGGTGGGCACGTGGTCGCGATGACCGGCGACGGCGTCAATGACGCTCCGGCGTTGCGCTGCGCGAATATCGGGGTGGCGATGGGTAGGTCCGGTACCGACGTCGCCCGTGAAGCCGCAACGATGGTGCTCGTCGACGACAATTTCAGCACCATCGTCACAGCGGTGCACGCAGGCCGGCGGATCTACGACAACGTGCGCAAGTTCATCGTCTTCATCTTCGCTCACGCGACGCCAGAAACCGTGCCGTTCTTGGTATTTGCCATCGGCGGCGGATTGATACCACTGCCGATCACGATCATGCAATTATTGGCTTTCGACGTGGGCAGCGAAACGCTGCCGGCACTGTCGCTGAGCCGCGAACCCGCCGAACCGGGCATCATGGTGCGGCCGCCGCGCCCGCGCAAGGAGGGCGTGATCCGTGCTCCGATGTTGGCCCGGGCGTGGTTACTTCTCGGCGCCATTGTCGCCGCACTACAGATGGGTGGATTCTTCTACGTCCTGCTGAAAGCAGGCTGGCACCCGGGCGCACCCGTGTACGGCGATGCCCCGCTGCACCACGCCTATCAGCAAGCGACGACGATGGCGTTCCTGGGCATGATGGCCGGGCAGGTCGGCACGGCGTTTGCCGTGCGGACCCAACGGGCTTCGTTGTGGTCGGTGGGTCTGTTCACGAATCGGTACCTGCTGGCCGCCATTGCCGCCGAGATCGGGTTGGCGGCCCTGTTCGTTTACGCGCCGCCGATGCAATCGTTGTTGGGTACCGCGCCGCTGCCCGCCTCGGATCTGCTTCTGCTGCCGGCGTATCCGGTGATCGTCTGGGGAGCCGACGAGATCATGCGGTATCTGCTGAGGACGTGGGCACCGTGAAAATCGGCCAGCTACGAGGCCGGGTCAGTGCCACACCGGGCGACCGATTCTTGGTCAAAGGTGACGTGCGAGCGGCCCGCACCATCGGCATCGTGTTGTCCGCGTTAACCTGCCTCGCGGTCCCGCTGGTGTACGAGAACGTCGGCCCCGACCGGTTCGGCTGGTCACTGGCGTTGCTTGCCGCGGTGGCCCTGATCGCGCGCGGCATTTTCCTAGGCCGGCCGGTGACGACCGCGCATGCGGCGGCCGCGGCGGCCGTGGCGTGCGTGGGACTGGGTGCACACTTTGTGTCGTTCGGATTAATCGGCAACATCTTTATCGGCGCTAGCGGGTTGACGTTGATGTTGCCCACCTCGGCGCGGCCGCAGCCCGAGCTGCTGGACCGGGTTTGGGCGCTCGTTAACGCGACTCGGGGGGATCCATTAGCGCCCTTCGCCATGCATTCAAGCAAGAGCTACTACTTCAGCCCCGACGAGGCCGCGGCGATCGCTTACCGCACCCGCCTTGGATTCGCCGTCGTCAGCGGCGACCCGATTGGTGATTCGGCCCAATTCGCCACTTTGGCAAGTGATTTTGCCCGCATGTGTCGCAGTCGAGGCTGGCGGATCATCGTGTTGGCGTGCGGTGAGCGTCACATGGAGCTGTGGCCCGATCAACTGATCGGACACCCGAGGCTGGCGGTGCCAATCGGGCGTGATGTCGTTGTCGAAGTTCGACACTTCAGCTTGAAGGGCCGCAGCCATCGCAACTTACGCCAGGCTGTACAGCGCACCCTCAACTGCGGGGTCACCACCCAACTCGTCAATGAGCAGGAAATCGACGGTCCACTGCTCGCCGAACTGACCGATGTGCTGTATGCCGCGCACCGCTCCGGGCGCACCGAACGCGGATTCTGCATGAACCTGGACGGGGCTTTGCAGGGTCGCTTGCCCGGCATCAAACTCGCCATAGCGCGCGACAGGTGCGGGCGGGTAGTTGCATTTCACCGATACGCCACCGCAGGCAAAGGGTCAGAAATCAGCCTGGACGTGCCTTTCCGGCTACCAACTGCCCCCAACGGCGTTGACGAACGGCTGTCGTTTGACATGATCGCCGCGTCGAAAGACGTCGGCGCAGAACGAATTTCGCTGGCCTTCGCCGCGTTTCCAGAGATCTTCGATGCCACTCACCCGGGTAATTTGCAGCGCCTGGCCTACCGGTTGATTCATCTGTTGGATCCGATGATCCGGCTTGAGTCACTTTATCGGTACCTGCGTAAGTACCACTCCCTGGGGCAGCGGCGCTATGTGGTGCTGTGCGCCTACCACATTCCGATTGCGTTGGCGGTGCTGTTGTCGCTGGAGTTTGTGCCGCACCGGTATGACACGCAGCCGACTCGGCCTGGCCCGCAGTAGCTCAGCCGTCTGCGCTTCGAATAGTCGGTTATCAGCGCGGGGTTTTGGACGCGTGCTGTTCGACGTAGCTCACCACGTCTGCCAACGTGCGTAGCGACGCGTAGTCCGCCTCTGGAATATCGACGTTCAACCGTCGATGAATGCCGCGCAGAAAGTTGAGCCAGTCCATGGAATCGAGGTCGACCTGATCCCGTAGCAGAACGTCATCCTCGATGTCGGCGGGTTCGACTTCGGGTGCAATGGACGTCAGGACAGACACGACAACCGCACGTGTTTCATCGGTCATGGCACATCACTTCTCCAGGAGATCGGGTTGCTGGAGCAACTCGTCGATTGCGGCCAGGAACAGCGCACCGCGGTGACCATCACTTGCGCGATGGTCGGCGGCAAGGGTGGCTTGCACGGTGGTGACTACTCGGATCCCCCCGTCGATGACGCAAACCCTCTCGGCCGGTCGGCCGAAACCGACGATGGCAACCTGCGGAGGATAGATGACTCCGAACACGGCATCGACGCCTTGATCACCGAGGTTGGTAACCGTGATGGTCGGGTCCGACATCTCCGAACTGCGCAGCGAGAACGAACGCGCTCGAGCCACCAGATCGGTGAGGTCGTCCATCAATTCGTCCAGCTTTTTCTCCGGAACGTCGTGAATGGCCGGGGCGACCAGCCCGCCACCGCGCAACGAGATCCCGACCCCGACATGCACCCCGGTCACCGGCTCGAAGCCGTCTTGTCGCCAGAAGCCGTTGAACTCACTGAACCGCTGCGCCGCGAGACCGACCGCCTTGAGGATGAGTACGGCCGGCAGGACCCGTTCGTCGATGGACCGCTGCGTATTGCGTGCGGTCAGCCAGGACAGCGACTTCTCCAACGCGATTTCCTCGGCGAGATAGTAGTGCGGGATCTCGCGCTTGGACCGGCTCATCGCGGCCGCGATCGACTTGCGCATCTGGGCCCCCCGATCGGCCGGCGTGGCCTTCGTGGCCGGCTTGGCCGACGGTTCGATGGCCGTTTTTGCAACTGCAGCCATGCGCTCGACGTCGATTATGGTCACAGCCCCCTGCGGACCGGTACCGCTGACCGCATCGACATCGACATGCAGCGATTGGGCCAGCCGTCGTGCGGCGGGGGATACCCACCGCCGATGCCCGGCAACAGCGACCACGGGAGCGGATGGCCTCTTCGACGCTGCGACGGCCGGCTTTGCAGCAACTTTGTTCCCGGTCCGCGGCTTCCTAGCGGCCCGGGCTCGCTTCTCCGCGCGTTCACCCGGCGCCAGCAGCGTCGCCAAAGTCGTTCCCACTTGGACGGTTTCGCCGATCGGGATGAGCAGCTCGTTTACCGTGCCCTCCTGCCAGCACTCGACTTCGACTGCGGCTTTGGTGGTCTCGACCACGGCCACGATCTGGCCGCGAGTCACCTTGTCACCGGGCTTGATCAACCATTCGTTCAGGGTGCCTTCATCCATATCGGAACCCAACGAAGGCATTTTGAAGTCGATCATGACCGCTCACCGAACAAACTCTGAACGCCCGCGACGATACTGGCGGTCTGGGGGAGGGCCGCCTGCTCCAGGTGCTTCGCGTAGGGCATGGGGACTTCCGCGCTGCAGACCCTGACGACCGGGGCATCGAGGTCGTAAAATGCCCCCTCCATCACCCGTGCCATGACTTCCGCGGCGAGACTGCCGGTGCGCCAGGCCTCGTCGACGACCACGGCGCGATGTGTCTTGCGCACCGACTCAAGGACGGTGTCATCGTCGAGCGGTCGCAGCACCCGCAGGTCGACAACTTCACACTCGATTCCAGCTAACGACAATTCGTTCGCGGCGTCGAGCGCCTTCCCCAGGGAGCCGCCGTAGGCCACCACGGTGACATCGTCGCCGCTGCGACGGATTGCCGACCGATAGATGTCGGTGGGTCCGAGTGTATCGATATCCGACGAAGTGTTGTAAAGCTGAACGTGCTCGAATATGACCACCGGATCTGGATCGGCCAGCGCCGGTCCGAGCATGCCGTAGGCATCCTCGACCGTGGCCGGTGCGACCACCTTGATGCCCGGGATGTGCGCATACCAGGGTTCGAGACTGTGCGAATGCTGGGCGGCAAGCTGGCGCCCAGCGCCCGTCGCCATCCGGACTACGAGGGGGACTGAGAACTGCCCACCGGACATATGGCGAAGAGCCGCAGCGGTATTGACGATCTGATCGAGCGCCAGCAGGCTGAAATTCACCGTCATGACTTCCACTATGGGCCGCAGTCCGTTCAGGGCAGCCCCGATGCCGAGCCCAACGAAGCCGAGTTCCGACAGCGGGGTGTCGCGCACACGCTCCGGACCAAATTCGTCCAATAGACCCTTGGAGGCGGCGTATGTTCCGCCGTACCGTCCGACGTCTTCACCCATCAGCACGACGCGTGGGTCGTCGCGCAAAGCGTCGCGAATCGCGTCGTGGACCGCGATTCGGTAGGTGATCTTCATTGCGCCGCCTCCGGTGTCAGCACGTCGCGTTCGAGATTCTGCACGTCCTCCCACGTTCCGGCTTCCGCGAACGCCACCGCGTCGTCGATCTCGGCAGCGGCCGAGTCCTCGATTTCACGCACGTCGACTTTGGACAGGATGCCGTCGGCCAGACACTTTTCGGTGAAGACTTGGATCGGATCGCGCTTGCGCCAGCGTTCAACCTCTGGCTTGCCCCGATACAGTTCCGGGTCGAACATCGAATGCGCCCGGAAGCGGTAGGTGCGGAACTCGATGAAAAATGGCCCGCCGGTGTCGCGAACGTGATCGGCACCCTGTTGCGCAGCGGTATGGCAGGCCTCGACATCCATGCCGTCGACCGCCAGTGTCGGAACCCGGTACGCCGCCGCCTTGACGGTGAGATCCGTCTGTGACTGCGCCCGATCCAATGCGGTACCCATCGCGTAAAGGTTGTTCTCGCAACAGAACAAGACGGGTAAGTGCCATAACGCCGCCATGTTCAACGATTCGTGGAACGCGCCCTCGGCCACCGCGCCGTCGCCGAAATAGCACGCGGTCAACCGCTTCTGGTGCAGCATGGCGTCGGCGAGCGCGATGCCCACCGCGAGCGGCAGGCCGCCCGCAACTATCGCATTCCCGCCGTAAAACCGTCTCGAGGAATTGAACAGGTGCATCGACCCGCCGCGGCCGCGTGAGCAGCCTTCCTGCTTACCGAACATCTCGGCCATGATCGAAGTCATGGGGATGCCGCGCAGCAGTGCATGCGCATGCTCGCGGTAGGTCGCGACTACCGCATCATCATCGGCCAGCGCGCGCAACGATCCGGCGGCGACGGCCTCTTCACCGACATATAGATGTAAGAAGCCGCGAATCTTGCCCGCGCTGTACATTTCCGCGCATTTTTCCTCCATGCGGCGCACGCGGATCATGTCCGAAAGAAGTTCGTGGGCCAACTTCGTATCGCTCATAACGGCACCCGCTCAACGTCGCGGTCAGGATGCTGTTCGATGGTGGAGGTATCACCTTCGGGCAGCCCCAGCTCACGAGCCTTCAGCAGCCGGCGCATGATTTTGCCGCTGCTCGTGTGTGGCAACCAATCGACGAACTCGAGTTCTTTGGGCGCCACTGTGGCTCCGAGCCGCTTGCGCGCGTGGCCTATGAGTTCAAGGCGCAGATCGTCGTCGCCGACTATGCCGTTCTTCAGAGTGACGAAGGCTTTGACCATCTCGCCGACTGTCGGATCGGGCTTACCGATGACAGCCGCTTCGGCCACCGCCGGATGATCGGTCAGCGCGCTTTCCACCTCGAATGGTCCGATCAGATGTCCCGCTGACTTGATCACATCGTCTTTGCGCCCCACGAACCAGAAATAGCCGTCAGCATCCTCCTTAGCGAGATCTCCGGTCAGATAGAACCCGTCTGCGAAGCACTTCCGATATCGGTCCTCGGCGTCCAGGTAGCCCCGGAACATCGACGGCCAACCCGGCTTGAGCGCAAGCTCGCCCTCGATTTCGGGTTCATCGATCACCGTGACCGTCCCGTTTTCGTTGTGGCGCACTATGTATGCTTCCACGCCCGGAAGGGGGCGGCCCATTGAGCCTGGCTTGATGTCGAACGCGGGGGTGTTCGCAATCATGATGCCGCCCGTCTCCGTCTGCCACCAATTGTCGTGAATTGGCAAACCCAGCACTCGCTTTCCCCACCACACCGCCTCGGGATTGAGTGGCTCACCGACGCTCGCGATGAAGCGCAGCCGTGGAAAATGGTAGTGCGTCACCAGTTCGGGACCGGCTTTGATCAGCATCCTTAGCGCGGTTGGTGCCGTATACCAGACCGACACGCCCTGGTCTTGCAGAATTCCGTACCACCGCTCAGCGTCGAACTCCGCCTCGTCCACGATGGAAGTGACGCCATGCAACAGCGGGCTGATGATGCCGTACGAAGTCCCGGTAACCCAGCCGGGATCCGCTGTGCACCAATAGGTGTCGTCGGTATGTAGATCAAGCGCATACATTCCGGTGACGTAGTGCATCGCGACCGCACCGTGGACGTGAATGGCACCCTTCGGTGTGCCGGTGGTGCCGCTGGTGAAATGCAACAGCGCGGGATCATCGGCGGTGGTGGGTTCGATTGGCGCGTTCTCGTCGGCGGCGTCCATCCAGTGCCAAAAGTTGAGCGTTCCGGGCGGCTGGGATGCGGCTTTGTTTTCATCCACTACCAAGACGTGCCGCACCGATGGAATCCGATCGCGGATCTTGGCGATTTTGCGCTGGTAAATCGCCCTGGTAGTCACCAGCACATCTGCTTGTCCGATGCTTACCCGCGTCACGATCGGCTCGGGGCCGAACGCTGAGAACAAGGGTGAAACGATGCTGCCGTTGCGCAGCGCGCCCATGACCGCGATGTACAGCTCTGGGCAACGGTCCATGATCGTGAACACTCGATTGCCTCTATTGACGCCCAGCGAGCGCAGCAAGCTGGAGAATCGTCTGGAAAGCCGGCCGAGCTCGGCGTAGCTGAGGTCTCGTGTCGCGACCGCACCATCCCAGCCCTTGTCAGTGACGAAGCGCAACGCAGTGCGGCTGGCGGTCACGCCGACCGCGTGCCGGTCGACGGCGGCGTAGGCGATGTTGCATTTGCCTGGACCCATTCCCTCGCACAACTGCGGCACGTCGGACCAGCGGAATCGCGCGCAGGCTTCCGCGTAGTTCGTGAGGTTCGGCCGAGTGCTCAGGCCGTGAACGTCTTTGCGGATGATGTCCATGCGGAAGTCCTAGAGAGGTGAGCTATCTGTGACAGCAAGGGCCTTGCGCAAACTCGAGCGGATGCTCCGGGAGCGGTGCTCGGCGCGGCAGATCGCTGGCATGGCTGTCCCTTTTCGTCACGTGGGTGTGCTCATCGTTTTCCGGATGCCGCCTGCCGGACTAGAGACAAAAGTCATCGTCAAGGCGGCGTTTCGTCCTTTTTTGGGCTTCGCGCAGCATTGCCGTCAGCGGGTCGAAGGGCTTGATTGTGGGGGACCTAGAACCCTTCCGGCGCCCCAAAATTGGTCGTCGTTGAAATCGGTGCTTCGCAACGACATTGGGAAGTGCCTTCGTCGCCCTGGACGTGCTAGGCGCGGATGCGCGACCGCGGTTGGCGGAGACCGCTCGGCTCGCCGAAGCCCTGCGCCGCCACGATGATGATTACCACCATGAATTGAATTGGTGGTGCCATCTGCCTCGAGCGCCGGGGCGCGCAGCGATTTCGCCAGCGGAGGAAATCTTGTCAAGCAGTGACTTCGGGCCCTATGCGCTTTCGGATCGCAACGGCAAGAATCGGACCGCTACGACTCAACGTGAGCCGTTTTGCTAAGGCAACGGAGCGACGAGAATGGCAGCGGCACTAGCTGAAGAAGCCGTCCGACGACTTCCCGCGCAAGCGGGGCCGTCACGAACCAATGCGCTGACGCGCGTCCAGCCCTTTTCACACAGGCGAGTCCTGCCCCTCCGGCGCGGCCGGGGTCCGCAGCATGTGATCCGAGAGCGCAAACAGCTGAATCGTTACCAGGCGTATTTAATCGCCAGATCGCTGTGGCCATTCGAACGGCGGAATCCGCACCGCCACGGCGACTCGCCCAAAGCCGCCCATATACGTCGGGGGAAGCGAGATGGCGAATGACGCGCGCCACGACTTCCGTCGGTATTCGCGGCTTTTCCGGATATCTTCGATGCCGCCCTGGGCCCAGTGCAGCGGGTCGCGTATCGGTCGATCCATTTCCTGGACCCGCTGATCCGGCTTGAGCCCCCTCTACCGCTACCTCCGGCACAGTGCCACCTAGCCCCGGCCGCTGCGGTCACAGGTGGATGGCTTTCCCCATCGGCGGCGTGCCGAATTGGAACCGACGCCCGGTGATCCTCTCGGGAAGGATTCGCACATAATGCGGCTTCTCAGACGCCGTCCAGGGCAACACCTGGGCATCCTCGGCGTCCTCGATCTGTTTATTCGTGCGAAGCGAGCGTGCAACACCCTTCACGACCACACTCCAACCCTCGGCGACATTGTGATCATCCACCTCGAACACCACGTGATTATTTATCGCAGCGCTGACCAATTTGGTGCCCTCCGCGGTCTTAAACAGAATCGTCCGGCGCTGGACGACGTAGTTCACCGGGAAGATCTCCGGTTGCCCACCAACATCGGTGACCAGACGTCCCAGCGTCATGCCCGAGAGCAGATCCCAGCACTCGTGAGCGGGCAGGATAGTAACGCCATCAGCGTTTGGATTTGGATGAGTCATAGGGATCAAATTATTCGTGAAAGCCAAGCATCGCACGGGCCAAAAGTCCTGCCGCGCAGGGACAAAAGTTATTGAGCTGCATCGCGCGGCAGAATTACTGGCAAATCTCCAAGACCTCGTCTAAGGGCCGCCGCGGCGTGGGCGCCGGGAGGTTTCCTGTAAGCGGCGCTATCCCGGCGCGGATCACCACCTGCGGCTCACCGTGCTGAGAGATCAGGCTTCGCACGATATTGCGGCTCTCATCGACTTCGATCAGATGGGTCAAAGTGCAGGTCGCCATACCGGCCACAGTGCACTCCAGCAAAACGGTCGACAGCGCTTCACCACATCTCAACGCATCGACTCGCGTATCCGCTGCGGTAGACAACACAAGGATTTTCGACCAGTCCGCGCTGACCTCCGGACGCCGATCCTCATGGCTTCTGATCGGAAATTCACGCCCCACGTCAACGCGGTAGTGTTCTTTGTCGGACGCCAGTGAACTCACTGGTATGCCCTCGGCCGCAACGAAGGGCGACGTCCACCAATCCAGTTCGGCATGGTACGACCAATCGTCGCGGCGAATCGCCTCGGTGAGCCGCGACGCCTCAACCAGCTGTGGTCGCACGTCATCGGAGAGCACATCGAGTGTCACGGGCCTGTCGCCGATACTGCTGCGCAGCACGGGTTCGAAGACACCCCAGTATGTGGGCCGACCCAGCGGAAGTCGATCAGTTCTGCGTTGCAGAATTGCCCCGGCGCGCAGGCGATCGGCATCGGTGACGCCGTCGACGGGACTGAACTCGACTGAAGCCAGATTTTCGGGGTCATGCGGGTCGGGAAACCGCTCGATCTGCGCTTGCCAACCTGCGGCGAGCATCGCGACACGAAGATGATCGAGCACTGCGCCACAACCGATCAGCGTTTCGCGCCCGGACTGGTCGGCGCCGGGCACCGTCTGGTATCGATCGACGAACAGGCGCAGTCGCGCACCGTGGAGCACCCACCGCCATGGCTGGCTGTTATGCATGGACGGGGCCCGGCAGGCGACCAGCAAGGCCCATCGCAGCACCTTGATGTCCAGATTCGAATGCATGTCGCTAACCCCTTGCCGAGCTCTCGGTTGCTCCATGGTCGGGGCAAAACAGCCTTGATACTAGAGTCCTACGTCCCGGGCAACGATGGACTAATTCCAGGCCTTACCGGCTGCCTTTCAGAAAATTGAATGACCCGGCGGTGGGGACCTAAGACTCTGGCGTCCGATGTTCACATGCCTGAAGGTCGTTGCGAAAGAACAGGCAGGTGAGAATGATGGCCCAATTAACCGCGGACACCAATGTGATCACAGCGGCAGTCGAGTTGGCGTGCCATGCCCCGTCGCTGCACAACAGTCAGCCGTGGCATTGGCTTGCCGGCGGCGTCAGCGTCGAGCTATTCCTCGATCCGCGCCGAACAGTGACATCGACCGACACATCCGGCAGAGAGGCGATTATCAGCTGTGGCGCCGCGCTCGACCACTTTCGGGTGGCCATGGCCGCCTCCGGGTGGAGCACGAACGTCGAGCGACTTCCGAACCCGAACAACCTCGACCACCTCGCCTCGATCGGCTTCGGGCCGACCGACTATGTCGCACACGCCCGCCGCGATCTCGCCGACGCGATCCTGCGCCGTCGCACAAGCCGCCTGCCGTTCGGGGCGCCCAAGCATTGGTCATCGTTGGAACCGGTGCTTCGCAACGCGCTGAAAGATGAACTCGTGACCCTGGACGTGTTGAGCGCCGACGCGCGGCCGCGGCTGGCGGAAGCGGCTCGACTCACCGAAGCCCTGCGCCGATACGACGACGATTATCACCAGGAATTAGCCTGGTGGACATCGCCATCGAGGAGATTCGAGGGGATTCCCGACAGTGCTCTGCTTTCGGAGCCGGATGACCGCAGAGTCGATGTGAACCGTCGGTTTCCTGTCGACCCGCTCGACGAGCGGAGCTCCGCGGGCACCTACGACGAAGCGAAAATACTCGTTCTGTCGACCCTGGGGGACGCGCGAGTGGATGCCCTCCGATGCGGTGAGGCGTTGTCGACCACCTTGCTGGAATGTACGTTGGCCGGCTTGGCGACTTGCCCGGTAACGCACATCACGGAGCTGGAAGCTACCAGGGAGATGATTCGGGACCTCACGCGTCGCATCGCCATACCTCAGGTTTTGATCCGGGTGGGTGTCGAACCTGGGGGCGAGTTGACACCCCGGCCCACGCCGCGGCGCCCCCTGAGCGACGTGTTGCGGATCCGGCGCTAGGAAGCGAGAATGGCGTCTCGCCTTGATGATTGGTTGCTGCCGGCTGACTCCGACGTCGATGCGCTCGCCTGGCAGTTCACGAACTCCGCCTACGCGGACGACACCTATGCGGATTGGCCGCTGGATCGGCGGCTCGAGGGGTTCCTGCATCATCGGGGATTGTCCAGCATCGCTGAAGACGGTGACGCCTTCCATTTCGTTCTCGACCGCGTCATGGCGTGCATCGGCGTGTCGTCCGACCGGGTTTCACGGGCATAGCTGGCGATCGGCGTGGAGCTGACGAACGACCTACAACCCGGGGACTTCGGTCCCTTTCGGCATCGCCGGTTGATTGGTGCGATGGACAGTGCAAATACCAGATCTCTTCATCAGGAGACATCCATGAGCACCGTTTCCGTTCAGCGCCGGCCGCTTTCGCTATTCCCGGAGTTCTCGGAGTTGTTCGCCGGCTTCCCATCCTTGACAGGGCTACGCCCCGCCTTCGACACGCGCGTGATGCGGCTCGAGGACGAGATGAAAGACGGCCGCTATGTAGTGCGCGCGGAACTGCCAGGTGTCGATCCCGCAAAGGACATCGACATCACCGTGCGCGACGGGCAGCTGACGATCAAGGCGGAGCGTAGCGAGAAGAAGGACTTCGATGGACGGTCGGAGTTCTCGTACGGCTCATTCGTCCGGACTGTGTCGCTGCCGTCCGGTGCAGACGAAGGCAGCATCGAAGCCACTTACGACCAGGGGATTCTCACTGTCTCGGCAGCGGTCTCGGAACCGAAGCCGGCCGAGCGACACATCGATGTGCATTCGGCCAACGGGCAGTGACCGCGGTGCAAGATGACCAGAGCGGCTGACGTTACCCGGCGCTCGCCGCGGCGCGTATTTCGCGACCGCCGCGAGGCCGGGCAGGTGTTGGGAAACCTCCTCACCGCGTACCGCGACCGACCGAACGTGGTCGTCCTTGGGCTGGCCAGGGGAGGGCTACCCGTGGCATGGGAGGTGGCGGCGGCACTGCACGCCCCGCTGGACGCTTTCATCGTGCGCAAGCTCGGTGCGCCCGGACACGAAGAGTTCGCGGTGGGGGCCCTCGCCAGCGGGGGCCGGGTCGTGATCAATGACGACGTCGTGCGCGGCCTGCGGATCACGCCGCAGCAATTGCGCTTCATTGCCGAACGCGAAGGCCGAGAACTTGTCCGGCGCGAGGCCGCATATCGCGACGGGCGGCCACCCGTAGACGTCACCGGTAAGACGGTCATTCTCGTCGATGATGGATTGGCCACCGGCGCAAGCATGTTCGCGGCGGTGCAGGCACTGCGCGAGGCCGAGCCTGCCCACATCGTGATGGCGGTGCCCGCGGCACCCGAATCTACCTGCCGGGAATTCGCCGGCCTGGTTGACGATGTCGTATGCGCCAGCATGCCGACTCCATTTCTCGCCGTCTGTGAGTCGTTCTGGGACTTTCGCCAGGTAACCGACGACGAGGTGCGCCAGCTGCTTGCCACACCCACCACAGCAGCGAAAACGGCCACGGAGGTGACGCCGGCACAGGTGTTAGCCGGAGCAGCAGTTGACGCACCGGCAGGTGTCTCGCCGCGTGAGGCGTTGGACGCGCTGATAGGTGATGCCCGGATCGTGCTGATTGGTGAGAGCTCGCATGGCACACATGAGTTCTACGAAGCACGAGCCGCAATCACAAAATGGCTGATCGAAGAAAAAGGCTTCTGCGCAGTAGCGGCCGAGGCTGACTGGCCTGACGCCTATCGAGTGAACCGGTACGTCCGTGGTCGGGGCGAAGACAACAGCGCCGACGCGGCACTGAGCGGCTTCGAGCGCTTTCCGGCCTGGATGTGGCGCAACACGGTGGTTCGTGATTTCGTTGACTGGCTGCGCCTGCGCAACCAACGGCAGGATTCGAACGCACACCAGCAGGCCGGCTTTTACGGGCTCGATCTGTACAGCCTGCATCGATCGCTGCAGGAAGTTGTCGACTACCTGGACAAAGTCGATCCGAAGGCGGCGGCGCGGGCGCGGGAGCGATATGCATGCTTCGACCATGCCTCGTCCGACGACGGTCAGGCGTACGGTTTCTCGGCGGCATTCGGCGCCGGCCCGTCGTGTGAGGCACAAGCGGTCGAACAGCTAGTCGATATCCAGCGCAATGCACTGACCTACGCGTGCATGGACGGGCTGCTCGCCGAAGACGAACTCTTCTACGCCGAGCAGAATGCGCAGACGGTTCGTAACGCAGAGATGTACTACCGAGCGATGTTCAGCGGGCGCGTAAACTCGTGGAACTTGCGTGACAGGCACATGGCGCAGACCCTTCAGGCGCTGGCCAAACATCTTGACCGCCATTCGGATGTTCCATCGGCGCGAATCGTCGTGTGGGCCCATAATTCTCATGTCGGCGATGCACGGGCGACCGAGGTGTGGGCGGACGGACAGCTCACCCTTGGACAGCTCGTCCGGCAGCAATACGGTGATGAATCCCGGCTGCTCGGTTTCACCACGTACGGCGGCACGGTCACCGCTGCCAGCGAATGGGGCGGCTCGGCAGAACGAAAGGCCATTCGGCCGGCGCTCAACGGGAGCCTCGAGGAACTTCTGCACGAAACCGGTAATACCTCGTTCTTGGTTTCGGCACTTATCAGCCGGGAAGCTATCGGTCCGCTCAGTGCGGTTCGGTTGGGCCGTGCCATCGGTGTTATCTACCGCCCCGAGACGGAACGACAGAGCCATTATTTCTACGTCCGGCCGGCAGACCAATTCGATGCGATTATCCATATCGACAGCACCCGGGCGGTGGAACCTCTGGAGCCCACCAGCCTCTGGATCGCCGGGGAGACACCGGAAACCTATCCCACCGGACTGTGATCAACGAAGCGGAGTCTACGGAGATGGATGCGCGGGCGCAGTCGATTCCCCACCGGCAACAGATTGTCACTTTCACCATGAATCCGGCTCTGGACATCACAACAAGCGTTGATGTGGTGCGGCCGACTGAGAAGATGCGTTGCCAGACAACGCGTTACGATCCGGGCGGCGGTGGCATCAATGTTGCTCGTATCGCCAACGAGCTGGGCGCTTCGGTGTCAGCCATTTTCACCGTCGGCGGACCGACCGGTGCACTTGTCGCCTCTTTCGTCAGGGATGAAGGAGTTCCCTGCCAGCAGGTCGAAATCGCAGCCCCGACCCGTCAAAGCTTCACCGTCAACGAAAACAGTTCTGGTCAGCAATACCGTTTCGTTCTTCCCGGACCACGGCTGTCGGCCGCCGAACAATCGCGCTGCCTCGAGCGGCTACGGGCCGAGGCGGAGTCCGCCGATTTTGTCGTCGCGAGCGGTAGCCTGCCGCCAGGCGTACCGCCTGACTACTATCAGCGGGTTGCCGACATTTGCCGGGATGTGGACTCCCGCCTTGTTCTCGACACGTCCGGGGGAGGATTGCAGCACATCGCGTCCGGCGTCTATCTACTCAAAGCGAGCGTGCGGGAACTCGGCGAGCGCGCCGGACGCCCACTCGCTACCGAGTCGGAACAATTAGCCGCCGCACAAGCGCTTATTGAAAACGGTTGCGCGCGTACGGTCCTCGTGTCGTTGGGATGTCGGGGAGCACTACTCGCGACGCAGCTGGGTAGCCAGCGATTTTCCGCAATCGCGATACCTGGCGGCGGAAGCGGCGTTGGGGCGGGCGACGCAATGGTTGGCGCTATCACAACTGGGCTCAGTCGTGGATGGCCGCTTGTCAAATCCATTCGCTTGGGGATAGCCGCGGGCGCAGCGATGTCGATGACACCCGGTACCGAAGTCTGCACCCGAGCGGAGGTCGAACGATTGTTTGCCCTCGTCGCCGAACCGTACGACCTCACGTGCCAGTGAACGATATGTGTCGAAGCATCCTCAGCGCGGCATCTTTGGGACGAACGGCTGTCGATAAGAGGCCTAAGGACTCCTCTAGAACCGGTGCAAAATCCATAGCCTGGCATTGAGTCGATCAATGCTCGACTACAACAGCTAGCTCAGGAGCTCCGATGAATCAGCTGCACTCGAAGTCGGTGGTCGTCGGCGTCGACGGGTCGCAAGCCGGGGTTAACGCTGCCAAATGGGCCGTCGACGAGGCGATCACCCGACAGCTGCCTCTTCGCCTCGTTCATGTCGCCGGACGCAAGACGCCGCAATCCACGTCGGTAACGCCATCGGACCGGGAGCTTGAAGTCGGCGAAACGGCCCTTTACCAGGCCGAAGTTGCGGTGCAGGCCGTGGGGAAACCCGTTGAGGTCGAAACGGTTTTACTCTCGGGGGACCCAGAAGAGGTATTGATCAACGAATCATTGGATGCGGCGCTGGTGTGTGTCGGTACCGACCAGCGCCGGTGGGCCGTCGACAAGGTCCTGGGCACGACCGAGGCTGCGTTGGCGACGCGTGCACACTGCCCGGTGGCGATCATCCGCACCAGTCCCGACGGAACGCCGGCAAAACCCGGGGTGATCGCCGTAGTGCTCAACGATGAGCCCGACAACGAAGAGGTTGTCCACCAGGCTATGGAGGAAGGGCGCCGGCGCAACGCCACGGTGCGGCAGATCGATCAGCGCCTGAACAGCTGGGTCCGCCGCTATCCGGACGTGCCCGTTCAAATCGTCGCAGCCGGCACCGGCCCGAAGGCCTCTGAAAACCACAGCAATGCAATAGAACTCGCCGTGGTAGGCAGGGCCGACGCCGGCCACATTGCCGAGCTTGGCACCCCCAATTATCACCCGATTGTGGGCTATCCGAGCTGCTCAGTGCTGATTGTCCGAGATTGATCCGAAAGGCCCTGCGGTGAACCACCTTCCTGCTCCTCGGCCGATTGTCGTCGGTATCGACGGCTCGAATGCGGCCATCCGCGCCGCCCTTTGGGCGGTCGACGAGGCGGTGAGCCGCGACGTCCCGTTGCGTCTGCATTATGCGATTCAGCAGAGCGACGCTCCGAGAGCCGAGCGTGAGGCCATGGCAAGCAAGCTGGCCACCGCAGATACTGCGGTTCACCGCGCAGTCACGGCAATCGAAGCCACAGGTCGCCCGGTAAAAATTGAGACGGAGATTGCCCAGGGGACACCGATCGAGTCGCTGATCGCCGCGTCGGCATCAGCAGCGATGGTGTGTGTGGGTGCGGTCGGGTTATTACATTTCCAACCGAATCGGGTGGGTTCCACCGCTGCAGCTCTGGCAATCTCGGCACGGTGCCCGGTGGCCATTATCCGCGAGCCCCACCATCGACCCAGACAGCCAGTGCAGCGGATCATCGTCGAAGTAGACAAGTCTGCTGACGCTGGGTTACTGCTAGGCGCCGCTATGGAAGAAGCCACCCTCCGCAATGCCACCGTTGAGGCGGTCATCTGTCGACGCATCATGTCGGACGATACGGCGGCGGAGGATGAAAGGGCTCGCCAAGTACTCGCCGACCTCGATCGCCGCCTGGGCTGTTGGAAACATCGCTATCCGCATCTCGAGATGGAGTCGGTGGCGGTCCACAGCACCTTCATGGAGTATCTGGCTTACAACTGCCGATCGGTGCAGCTGGTGATTGTCGGCACCCACGATCGTGCGCATCTCAAGGAACTTATCGGGCCGGTAGGCGGTGCCATCCTGCAGGACGCCGACTGCGCGCTGTTGATTATTAACCATCAACATTTGTGAATCGGCGAATCATAAAGATGTGGGATATTGAGTTCAGCGTTTGACAAATCTTGCCTCGCTGATAGCCGGCAGGAAGGACTTGCAGTGGTTAAGGTTTTTTTAGTCGATGACCATGAAGTCGTTCGTCGCGGGCTCACCGATCTGCTTGCATCGGACCCCGAGTTGGAAGTCGTCGGTGACGCGGGTTCAGTGGCCGAAGCGATGGTGCGAATATCCGCGACGCAGCCTGACGTCGCTGTACTCGATGTGCGCCTTCCCGATGGCAATGGAATCGAACTGTGCCGCGACCTTCTGTCGGAGCTTCCGGAGCTGCGGTGCCTGATGTTGACGTCGTTCACTTCCGACGAGGCGATGCTGGACGCAATTCTGGCCGGTGCAAGCGGTTACGTCGTTAAAGACATTCGGGGAATGGAACTTGCTCAAGCGATCAAGGACGTCGGTGCCGGCAAATCGTTGCTGGACAGCCGCGCGGCCACCGCGCTGATGGCCAAGCTCCGCGGTGGTACGGAGCATAAAGACCCGCTGTCCGGATTGACCGAGCAAGAGCGAACGCTACTGGGGCTGCTCGGCGAGGGCTTGACCAACAGACAGATCGCCGCCCGGATGTTTTTGGCCGAGAAAACAGTCAAAAACTATGTATCGCGGCTCCTCGCCAAACTCGGCATGGAGCGGCGCACTCAAGCCGCCGTGTTCGCGACGAGGCTGGACCAGCACTCCCCGCCGACGAAAGGCGTCTGACCTGCGAAGACGGCGCCTGCCGAGCCTCCCCTTACTCTTGGTGACCAGGCCAGATGAGACTAAGCTGGCCTGAGCACCTCCGCGTCGACGCCTTCGAACTCGCTGTGTGACACGCGCAGTTGCTATGGGGCGTAGTTGTCGGAGGTAGCAGGTCGGTGGCCAACGACGATAACGGCTCGGCTTTCGCCGGACTGGGTAAGCGTGGGCTGGTAGGCAGGATGCACCAGCAGCTCGATGAGCTGCTGGCAGCGCGCGATCAGATGGAGCGATTGCTGCGTGTGATCGTCGGGATCGGCTCCGATCTCGATCTCGACGCGACGCTGCGCCGGATCGTTCATGCGGCCAAGGACCTGACGGGCGCTCCGTATGGGGCGCTTGCCGTGCGCGATCCCGGCGGTGCGTTGATCTCGTTTATCCACGACGGAATCGACGAAGCTACAACGGAACGGATCGGGCATCTGCCCGTCGGTAAAGGAGTTCTTTCCGTCTCGTTTCTCGACACGCCGGCTTTGCGCCTAGACGACCTCACAAAACACCCGGCTGCGGTCGGTTTCCCCGATCATCATCCGGCGATGCAAGCCTTCATCGGGGTGCCCATCACCATCCGTGGAGCGGTTTTCGGCAATCTGTACCTGACCCACGACGAGCCAGGGCGGGTGTTCTCAGAATCCGATGAGGTTGCCGCCCGGGCTCTGGCGGTTGCGGCGGCCGTCGCTATCGACAATGCGCAACTTTTCGAGCGCGAACGCATGTCGGTGAAATGGATGGAAGCCAGCCGCGAGATCACCACCGCTCTACTTTCCAATGCTGAATCGGGCTCGACTCCAATGCAATTGATCGCCGATCGTGCGTGCGCTCTAACCGAAGCTGAGCAGGCGATCGTGCTGGTCCCCGTCGACGCCGACCTGCCCGCCGACGAAATCGATACGCTGGTGATCTCGGCGGCGGTGGGGCTGAACGCCTCCGACGTCATCGGTCAACGGATCCCGGTGGACGCCTCTACCAGCGGTGGCGTTTTCCGCTCTGGTGAGCCGATGATCACCGAGTCGTTGAGCTACCCGATCCAGGCGTTCACCGACGTCGGGCAGCGCAGCGCAATCTTGATGCCGTTGCGGACCCAGGACGAAGTCGCCGGCGTGATTGCAGTAGCACGCAGCGCCGACCGGCCACCGTTCGACGACAGTTACCTTGACCTGGTACGTGATTTCGCCACCCACGCGGCGCTGGCTCTTATGCTCTCGTCGGCTCGCGAGCACGCCCGCCAGTTGACGCTGGTGGGAGAGCGCGAGCGCATCGCGCATGACTTGCACGATCACGTCATCCAACGATTGTTCGCCGCGGGAATGGACCTGCAGGGCACCGTTGCCCGGGCACGTTCACCCGAGGTTGTCGAGCGACTCAATAGGACGTTGGACGATCTCCAGACCATCATCGAGGAGATCCGCACCACGATCTTCCAGCTCAAAACTTCGGACGAACATGAAAGTAGCTTCCGAAGTCGCATTCAGCGGGTGGTCACCGACCTCACCGAGAACCGCGACATTGTGACCACCGTGCGCATGCACGGACCGACGACCACCGTCGGCGGCGAGCTTGCCGAACACGCCGAAGCCGTCACCGCGGAAGCCGTGAGCAACGCGGTCCGTCACTCCGGCGCCTCTCGGTTGACGGTCGAAATTGATGTCGCCGACATGCTGACGCTCGACATCATCGACAACGGAAGCGGTGTGCCCGCTGATAATCAGCGGCGCAGTGGCCTGGCCAATATGCAGTACCGCGCCGAACAGGTCGGTGGCCGTTTCGAAATCTCCAACGAGGCTGGCGGCGGTACGCGTGTTCATTGGACCGCTCCGCTCACCGCTGGCTGATCCGCCATCCGCGACAACGCCCAACGGGACCAATGGCATCGACGCGGGGTCCTATGGCCCTGCCTCGTCTTCAGCCTTCCCCATAGGGTCATTTCCAGGGTGGTGAGAAAGACCGAGACGCGCCACCCGCCCCGGCCGAGGAGACGCAATGGGAAGCCAAGCGGTGGGGAACACTGCCACATCCCGATTGCTGGACGGCCGGGTGATCTCATTGCGCCGCATCGAGAAGGATGATGCCGAAGCCGTTGTCGCTCTTCATCAGCAACTCAGCGATCATGACCGGTACTTCCGCTTCTTCACCCTGCATCCGGCCCACCTCGATCAACTGGTGAGGAAGCTGATCGAACCCAAGGACGGTCAATACGCGTTGGGCGCATTTGACGGGGATCGGCTGTTGGGTGTGGCGAACTACACGGTCTGCGCTGATCCGACCTGTGCCGACATCGCAGTTGTGGTTGCTCATCAAGAGCATTCGGTCGGCGTGGGAACGGCATTGATCAAACGCCTGGCTCACATCGCCAGAGCCCATGGGATTCGGCGATTCGTCGCCGATGTATTGGCTCAGAACCAGCTGATGCTCGCCGTCTTGTCCGATTTCGGCTGGCCGCGCGAACGAAGTAACTTCGGATCAGTCCTTCACCTGGACATCGGTCTGCCCGCCCGCATCGACGCGTCATCATCAGCCGGCCAAGGGATTTCGTAAATGAAAGGAAAATTGTCGGAGAACAAGCATCGCGGAATACTGGTCTGTGTCGACGGATCGGAGGCATCTGATGCCGCCGTGACGTGGGCTGCCCGCGAGGGCATCATGCGTCACTTGCCGATTACGCTGATGCACGCCGTGGCACCGGTGGTCGTCGGTTGGCCGGTCGGCCAGTTGTATGCGGAGATGCCCGAATGGCAACAAGAAAGTGCGCAGCACGTTGTCGACCAGGCCCGCGAGAGGGTCGCAACAAACCTGGATAGTGCGAAGTGCGCTGAAATACACACCGAAATAAGCTATTCCAGCATTATGCCGGCACTGATCGATGCCACCAGGGAAGCGTGGATGGTCGTCGTAGGCAGCCAGGGTCTCGGGGCGGCGGGCCGCCTGCTGCTTGGTTCGGTCACTGCCGGCTTGCTTCACCATGCCTACTGCCCGGTGGCGGTAATCCACTCCAATGCCGCCGTGACCCCCGATGCCAACGCGCCCGTGCTGGTGGGCACCGACGGATCGCCCGCCTCGGAAGCGGCGATCGCGTTGGCTTTTGAGGAAGCATCCCGCCGGGGCGTCGACTTGGTTGCACTGCACGCTTGGAGCGATGTGGGCGTCTTTCCCATCCTGGGGATGAATTGGCGTGACCGCGAGGCTGAGGGCCAGGAGCTCCTCGCCGAACGCCTCGCCGGCTTCCACGAACAGTATCCGGATGTGCATGTCAAGCGAGTGATCGTGTGCGACAAACCCTCTCGATGGCTGCTCGAAGAAGCCGAGCACGCTCAGCTGGTCGTGGTCGGTAGCCGCGGGCGGGGCGGCTTCGCGGGCATGCTGCTCGGGTCGGTGAGCTCGCATGTCGCTCAAGCGGCGTCGGTTCCGGTGATTGTGACCCGCGGTCGCTGAGCTCGCCTATTGGCTTGCTCAGCGCACCACCAGCACCGAACATCCGGTGTGTCCGAACCGCGGAGTCAGGGGGCCGATCATTCGGGCGACCTTATCGGAATACCAGCTGTCCACTACCGCGAGCTCAATCGGTTCCTGCGTGCGGATCAGATATTCAGCGGCTCCATGTCTGGCCGCGGCGGGGCGGACATGCACCTCGGGAAATTGGGTCACCCAGCGGTGAAGTCGACGGTCCAACTGACGGTACGGGATCTCTCCGAAACCCCATCGCCACGTACCTAGTGCCAGGATCGGCGCTTTGCGAAGCCGTGCTTCTGTGAAACCGTGCTCGAGCACCGAGTCGTTCTGGGGTGAGTCGTCGACCACCACGGCGATAGATCCCGAATGTGGCTCGCCCGCAACGCGGTTGGCGCGCACGATCGCGACCGGGCAATGCGCGTTCCGAGCGACAGCCTCGGCGGTTGAGCCGATGACCTTTCGGGCGATCTGCCCGATCCCCACAGAACCCACACAGACCATTGCCGCATCACGCGATTCCTCGACCAGAGCGTTGGGCGGTGAACCGCTCACCAAATCGGTTTCGATTTTGACTTCGGGAGTCATCGCATGCAGCGCTGCGCAAGTGGCGCGCAAGGCAGCTTCGCCGCATTCCACATCGAGAAGATCATCGTTGGGGAGCGCGTCGGCTGAACGCTCGGGAATGGCATAAACCAAACGCAGAGGGATGTCCCGACTGGTTGACTCGGCTACCGCCCACTTCGCCGCATTGATCGCAGCATCAGAACCGTCGATACCCACGACTACCCATTGTGGTGAGTGCGGATCGTTCATCGCTGTTCTCCGATCGAGACCCCGGGCGAGCGGGATAACCATGGTCAACTGGCGACGTTAGTCAGCGTTGCCGGCTCACGGCAGGGCCCTTCGGCCCTTCGCCCGACGGCTATCGTCATCTGTTTTGATATTCACCCGACCTGGATGGTGTGGCCCGGCAGGAGTTGTTGCACGCAACCACGACATTCCACGTCAATCGGCAACGATTTACCGGCTTCCGCGGTCACGGCCGCCGTTCGCCCGCCGATCCGAAGATGAAGGCGTTGACCGCGGTACACGATGGTGAACTCCATCGGACCTAGCGCTTCGGGCCACAGTGGGGCGAGTACGAGCCGGTCGTCACGCATTTCCAGACCGGTGAAGCACCGTTGCAGCAGATCCACGCTGCCGGCCATCGCCGCCAGATGTATCCCCTCCGATGTGGTGCCGCCCTGGATGTCAGCGATGTCGGACTCCAATACCTGGTTGAAGTACTCCATGGCCATGTGCCGGTTGGCGCGAGCAAGAACCCAGGTATGCACGACAGCGCTCAGCGTTGAGCCATGCGACGTGCGCGCGAGATAATAGTCGACTGTCTCTGGGATCTGCGCCGGGGTAAACCTATAGCCGAGGCGGCCGAATAGACCCAGCAATTCCTCGGATGACAACAGGTAGAACAGCATCAGCACATCGGCCTGCTTGGACGCCTTATATTTGTTGACACTGTCATCCTCGGCATCGAGGATGCGGTCGAGGCGCTGAATGTTCCCATAGCGCCGCCGATAATGCTCCCAATCCAGTTCGCCCAGTTCCGAATAACCTTCGAACTGACTGATCACGTGGTCGTGAAACGGGACGAACATGCGCCGTGTCACGTGGTCCCACCGGTCGAGCTCGTCGGCGCCCAGATCGACTTTTGCGACCAGATCGAGCCGGTCCCGCAGCGGCAACAGGTCCAGCGCGTCCATCGCCCGCAAAATCACCCAGACCGCCATCACGTTGGTGTACGCGTTGTTGTCTATCCCGTCGTATTCCTTTCCGGGGTATCCCGAATGGAATTCATCGGGGCCGATGACCCCCCGTATCGTGTAGCGGCCGCGGCTGTCATCAAAGTTGGCTAGGCGCGCCCAGAATCGGGCGATCTCGAGCAGCATCTCGGCTCCGTAGTCGACGAGAAACTGGCGATCACCGGTCACCTGGTAGTGCTGCCACGCGTTGAACGCGACGGCGAGACCCACGTGATGCGCACGCGCGCTGGCATCCGGGTTCCAACGACCGGACCGCGGATTGAGGTGCACTTCCTGACTCACCTCCCGCCCGTCGCTGCCCGATTGCCAGGGATACATCGCGCCGATACAGCCCGCCCGCTGCGCGGCACGTCGGGCCTCGGGAAGCCGCCGATACCGATAAAGCAGCAGTGACCGAGAGACATTCGGTAGCCGCACACTCAGCACGGGGGAGACGAACAGCGCATCCCAGAAGACATGGCCGCGGTAGGCCTCGCCGTGCAGCCCCCGCGCCGGGACTCCGGCGTCCAGTTCGGCTGTGTGAGGCGAAAGCGTCTGTAGTACGTGCACCAGGTGCAGCCGGAGGACCTGCGATGCCGCCGTGGTGTCGGCAAGGCCGACGCTGCACTGTTCCCACAGCCGGGCCCATGCCCGGACGTGCTGGCGGTGCAGATCGGCATATCGGCCGGTCGCGTCAAGATGTTGCTGGGCGGCGCTCGCCGATTCGGATATCGCGCTGTCCCGGCCGGTGAAAATGGTTGCGACCTTTTCCAGTGTGACCGACCGTCCCACGGCCAGCGCGACCCGGATATCGTGACCGCCACGGTTGCCGTCGCGTACGAATTTGTACTGTGCGTTGGCCGGCGCATCGTCGCGCCACACGGTAGTGCGGGCCGCGACCGCGATCGAGATATGCGATTGCGACGTTTGCGTCCGCAATGCGACCGAGTCGGACGCTATTTCGTCTATCGCCGATTCGATCAAATGAGCGCTCGACAATGAACGGTAGCGCTCGATCATGGTGTTTTGCACGTCTCCGTCCAGTAGGGATCTGAACTCGACTGTGCCCAACCAATTTTCGGCGCTGATAATCGTCTGCATGGCAAGAACGTGAGGTTGGTGCATGGAAGCGAAGCGATGCTGCGTCAGCGTGGTGATCTGACCCAAGCTGTCCCGAAAGCGGAGTCTGCGGCTCAGCGTCGCATGCCTTAGGTGGAATGTCTGCCGATAGAACAACACTTCAGTATCGTCTATGTGAAACCATGCCCCGCCGTTGATCCGAAACGTCAGCGGCAGCCAGTTGGGCAGGTTGACGAGGCTCTCGTTCTCGACGGTCCGGTCCGCGATCCGATCGGTCAGCGTGTTGTACACGCCCGTGGCGTAAGTGCCCGGATAGTGGGCCTCGGACGCCGCCGCCTCCGGCGCGCAACCACGAGTGGCGACATAACCATTGCCGACGGTGCACAACGCTTCGCGCAGCCGCTCATCGTTCGGGTCATAACACTCGTAAACGAGTTCCCAAGCGCCGCTAGGCCTCGTCGGGAGATTTTCCAAATCTTCGGCCAGCTGGCGGACGAATTCCACAACAACGGTAGGGCTTTCGACACTGAACAGGGCGGCGGACGGGCGATCACCGTCCTCGCTGTGCCGCACAACGATTCCCACGCCGTCGAATTCGACCGCGTCGAATCCATCTTCGTCGGTGATGTCGTCGCCGATGTAGATCGGTAAGACGGCCCCAGCATCAAGATGGCTATCGCTGGCCCCAATCTGCTCGAGCAGCCAATTGACTGTCGTGCCTTTTCGCCAGTCCATGTTCGGACGCAGCTCGATGAGCTTGCGACCGGTGGCGATCTGTAGGCCCTCGGAACGCCCGAGGTTGCGAACCGCCGCCATCACCCGATCGATGTCTGCCGGATCGGCATTGCGATAGTGAACAGCCACCGCAAAACGCTTGTGCTCCACCACTACTCCCGAGACATCACCCAGCGTCTCTGTCAACCGTCGGGCGGCACGCGCAACGGTAGCGATGACGCCGGCGGCGGCGTTCTCGTGGGGGGTGCCATCGGGTGCGATCAGTTCAAAGCCGTGGCTGACCGCATACCACACTCCGTTGATCTTGACCCGTTCGCGTACATCGGCCAGATCGCGGCCGCTGATCACCGCCACGGGACACTGCGCGGCCAGCGCGCTCAACGCTTCGTCGGCACCGTCGACCAGTGTCGCCGAGTCCCGGTTCGGGGTGATATCGGACAGGGTGCCATCGAAGTCGAGGAACACCACCGGTCGTCGGGTTGACAGCAGTTCCTTCAGCTGGCTGTAAGCCTGCATGGCGTCGGCTTTGGCCGACCTTGCACTGCCGCCACTTCGCACGGAGATCTCGGCCAGGTCGGCGACGACGGCGTCGGCCCCGCAGGACAGCAATTCGTCATCGTAGCCGTTGCAATCGAGCCCGAGGACCAGACCGAAGCCGCCGTCTCTGCCGGCTCTCAGTACGGCTTGGTCGCGGTCGATAACCACGCACCGAACGGGAAGGACCCCCAGGCGCCTTGCCGCTTCGGCCAGCGCCGGCACATCGAGCCTTTCCGGGATCTCGGGTTCGCCGACAACAATGCTGACCAGTTCGTCGACTCCCGCAGCGCGCAGCACTTGCAGGCACTCCGGGGTGGATGAGTAAACGGCCGTTGCGGCGCCGACGTCTCGCAGCCGCCGCAACAGTGGACCGGCGGAACCGCGCTCCTCGACGACACCCGACGCGGTCTCAGTCACCACGGTGTCGAGTCCCAGAATCACCGCGTCGTGGTATCGCCGGTCGATGGTGGCGGGCCACTCGGTCACCTTTGCGACGATGCCACAGCGCGAGCGCCAATCAACCCGTGGCGAGCCGATGAAGGTCTCTCGTCCACGCAGTTGAGGACTAAAGCCTCATGATCGACGACTGTTCGGGCAATAGCGTTTCCGGTGACCAGACCGAAGGAGAAACAATGTCTGCACCGGTAGACCACCACGGCGTCGTCGTCGGAGTTGATGGATCGCCCGCATCGGATGCCGCCGTCGTTTGGGCGGCGCGCGAGGCGGCCATGCGAGACGTCCCGCTGACGCTGGCCCACATGTTGAAGACATTCGTGCCGACATTCCCACAAATACCGATGCCGAGCGGCGTGGGGGTTTGGCAGGAAGACGACGGCCGCAAGGTTCTCGAGCAAGCGGTCAAGATCGCCCAAGACGCCGTGCCGGCAGGCCGAAAAATCTCAGTCGCGACCGAGGTGAAGCATTCGCCCCCGGTGCCGACGCTAGTCGAGCTGTCCGAAAAGGCAGCGATGGTTGTTGTCGGCAGCAACGGGCGCGGCGCGGCCGCCCGGGTTGTGCTGGGTTCGGTCAGTTCGGGTGTGGTCCATGCCGCGAGGTGTCCGGTCGCGGTCATTCGTGCCGAGGATTCATACACGCAGCGTTCCGATCGAGCCCCCGTGCTGGTGGGAATCGATTGCTCGCCGGCGTCGGAGCTTGCCTTGGAAATTGCGCTCGATGAGGCGTCGCGTCGTGGTGTCGAGCTGACGGCATTCCACGCGTGGAGTGATGCTGCGGTGTTTCAGCTCCCATGGGTCGAGTGGGCGGAGGAAGCGGAGCGGAGTCTGGCGGAATATCTGTCGGGTTGGCGAGAGCGCTACCCCGATGTCAAGGTGCGCCGACTCGTCGCTCTGGATCACCCGGGCCGAGCACTGATCGAAGAGTCGGAATCAGCTCAGCTTGTCGTCGTCGGCAGTCACGGTCGAGGCGGCGTTGCGAGGATGCTGTTGGGCTCGGTCAGTAATGCGGTCGTTCACGCCGTCCACACGCCGGTGATTGTCGCCCGGTCGTCCTAGCCCGCTGCACGGGATGCAACACCTGGGGATCAAAGACTCATGACCGATAACCGTTGGAGTCACGGTGTTTTCGGCGGTTGCGGAAGGAGAGCGAAATGACAGAATCCGTGAAGCGCCATGGCATCGTCGTTGGTGTCGACGGGTCGCCCGCGTCGAATTTTGCCGTCTGCTGGGCCGCGCGTGACGCGGCGATGCGTCATCTGTCGTTGACGTTGGTCCACATGCTGCACCCCTTCGTGCCGGCGTGGCCGGTGCTGCCGCTCGTAGACGATGCTGTGATATGGCGGGAGGACGACGGTCGCCGGCTCCTGCAAGAAGCGGTCAAGATCGCCGAGGACGCTACGAGAACAAGCCGCAGAATCGACATCGCGAGCCAACTGTGGAAGGCACCTCCGACGCCGACGCTGGTCCAAATGTCGGACGAGGCAGAAATGGTCGTCGTCGGATCCCGTGGACGTGGGACCATCGGCCGGGCCTTACTCGGTTCGGTCAGTTCCGGCATCGTACGGCGAGCGAGTTGTCCGGTCGCCGTGATTCACGATGAGGACCCCTTGATGCCTTACCCGCAGCAGGCGCCAGTTTTGGTCGGAATCGATGGCTCGCCGGCCTCCGAAGTCGCCACGAGCATTGCCTTCGACGAAGCCTCACGACGTGGCGTTGAACTCAACGCGGTTCATGCCTGGAGCGATACCGAGGTTTTCCGGCTTCCCGGAATGGACTGGGCCGCGGTGAAGCGCGATGCGAAGCGGATCCTGGCCGAACGTCTGGCCGGCTGGCAAGAACGCTACCCCGACGTCACGGTGCACCGAATCGTCGTGTGCGACCAACCGGCAAGGCAGTTGGTCGAGCAGTCAGAATCCGCGCAGCTGACGGTCGTGGGCAGCCACGGCCGCGGTGGCCTGACCGGCGCATTGCTGGGCTCGGTGAGCAACGCGGTCGTTCACTCGGTTCGCATGCCGGTGATCGTGGCCCGGCCGTCCTAGGACCACACCGAGATGTCCACGGCGACTGACAAACCGACGGTGAGGGCACGCGGCGTCGTGACCGCTGACGTTGCGGCAGCGGGGACGTCCGCGGTGCCGTATGTCGATCTTCACGAAACCCATACCGGTGTGGTGGTGCTGGCCGGTGACCGTGCCTACAAGGCGAAGAAGCCGGTGCTGACCGACTTTCTCGACTTCCGTACACCGGAGCAGCGTGAGCGTGCGTGCCATCGCGAGGTCCACTTAAACAGCCGGCTTTCCCCTGAAAGTTACCTCGGGATCGCTTATCTCACCGATCCAGTGGGCGCTCCCCCCGAACCGGTCGTCGTCATGCGCCGTTACTTCGATAAAGACCGTCTGGCATACAAGGTGAGCTGTGGTCCCGACGAATCCCTCTACCAGGTGTTGGACACCATCGCCGCCATGTTGGCCCGCTTTCACCAACGGGCCCAGCGGAGCCGCGCCATTGACGCTCAGGGCCAGGTGTGTGCGGTCGACGGACGGTTTCGGGAAAACCTGATAGAGCTGAATCGTTCTGCGGAAAAGCCCGACTCGGGATTCTCCTTCGAGCATCTAGCCCGGATCCAACGCTTGGCAGTCGATTTCACTTCGGGCCGTGCCACCTTATTCACGCAGCGCATCACAGCCGGGTGCATTGTCGACGGCCACGGCGATCTGCTTGCCGACGACATTTTCTGCGCGGCTGGCGAACCGGCACTCCTCGATTGTCTGGAGTTCGACGACAAGCTCCGGTACCTCGACCGCATCGACGATGCCGCATTCCTGGCGATGGATTTGGAGTTCCTGGGACGCGCGGACTTTGGAGACTATTTCCTCGGACGCTATGCACACCACTCGGGCGACACCGCTCCATCGTCACTGCGGGACTTCTACATTGCCTACCGCGCCGTCGTCCGAGCGAAGGTCGACTGCCTACGGGTGTCGCAAGGCAACCCCGAGGCTGCCGCAGATGCGGCGCGGCACCTGGCCATCGCCACCCGACACTTGGAGAACGGCAGCGTTCGGATGGCCCTCGTCGGAGGGAATCCGGGCACAGGGAAATCGACCATCGCACGAGCCCTCGCCGAAAAGACGGGGGCACAGGTCATCTCTACCGATGACGTACGTCGGGAATTACAGGCAGTGGGAATCATCACCGGCGACCCCGGCGACCTGGACGCGGGATTGTATTGTCCCACCAACGTCCGCACGGTGTACGACGCCGTCTTGCACCGGGCACGGGCGCTGCTGGCCAACGGGCAATCGGTCATCCTCGACGGCACCTGGCGCAATCCGCATGTTCGCGCTCACGCCTGTCGAATTGCCTGCGAGACATTTTCGACCTTTGTGGAAATCCGATGCTCGGCGAAGTCTGAAGTCGCCGCCGACCGAATAGTTACACGCCGGCAAGGCAATTCCGACGTGACTCCGGCCATCGCCGCGGCATTGGCTGGACAGTACGACGAGTGGGAGACGGCGTACCCGCTGGACACGTCGGGGAAGCTCGACCACTCCGTCGAACAAGCTCACAAAGTTTGGCGCCGGGCGGTCTACGGGCCGGCGCAGCGCAACCAGATTGAGAAGGGCTAGACATGTCAACCCAAACCCTTACCGGCAAGTACGTCTCGAATATCGCGACTCTGCGCCTGGGAGACGCCGAGGAGGCCGGCGGCAAGGGCGCCAACATGGGCGAGTTGGTCGCCGCCGGCCTTCCGGTGCCGCCTGGTTTCGTATTGATGCGCAGTAGCTACCTTGCCTCAATGGAGACAGGTGGTGTCGATACCGAACTCGCCGCCCTGCATCGCGAAGCGTTGACACAGGTGGACAGCCCCGCCCGCCTGGCCGAGCTTTGTCAACGCATGCGGACCCTGGTGGCGAAGGCGGGCGTGAGTCCGGACGTCCGCGATCAGCTGCTGGAGTCCTACCGTGCGTTAGGTTCAAACTGTACTGTGGCCGTGCGGTCTTCGGCGACCGGCGAAGACGGTCGGGACGCGTCGTTCGCCGGAATGAATCAAACGGTGACCAACGTGACCGGGGAAACCGCCCTACTCGAGGCAGTCACCACATGCTGGTCCTCGCTGTTCAGCCCGCGGGTCGTCACATACCGCGCCAGCCGTGGATTCGGGGCCGATCCCGCGATGGCGGTCGTCGTCCAACAAATGATCGCCTCCGAGCAGTCCGGCGTCGCATTCACCACCGATCCCAGCACGGGGGAGCGAGAGCACATCGTCATCGAAGCCGCCCTCGGGCTTGGGGAAGTGGTGGTCTCCGGAAAGGTCCAGCCCGACACCTACGTCGTCGACAAGAAAACCTTGGACGTGGTCGACGTGAAAACCGGCTACCAGGCTTTCAAAATCGAGCGCGGCCCTGAGGGACACGACGTCATTGTCGAATTGGACCCCGCCCAGGCGCAAGGGCGAGTCCTTGACGACACGTCGTTGCGCCGCATTGCCGAGTTGGCGATCGCCGTTGAGGCGCACCATGGTTGCCCGCAAGACGTCGAATGGGCGATCGCATCCGGTAAAGCCTGGTTGGTCCAGGCCAGGCCGATCACCACGCTCAATACACACGCGTCCGACGACTCGGAAACAACGGGGGTCCTGGTTCGGGGTCTGCCGGCGGCACCCGGGTCGGCCTCCGGACGCGCGCGAGTGCTCCGCACCCCGGAAGAAAGCAATCGCCTGCTGGACAACGAGATTCTGGTGGCCCCGATGACCAATCCGGATTGGCTTCCCGCCATCCGGCGCGCGGCGGCAGTGGTGACCGAGACCGGCGGTATGACTTGCCATGCCGCCATCGTGGCGCGTGAACTGGGAGTTCCCTGCGTCGTGGGCGCCCGCAATGCGACCACCATCCTGCGCGAGGGCCAGTCCATCACAGTCGATGGCTCGCGCGGGAACGTCAGTGCCGGAAGCCTCAGCCCGCTGACGCGTGTTTCGGCGCCCCAGCAGCCGGTCGTACCCACGAATGCCACTGAGATAACCGGTACTAAGATTTACGTCAACCTGGCCATACCCGATACCGCCGAAGCGGTTGCGGCCCAAGACGTTGACGGTGTGGGGTTGCTGCGCGCCGAATTCCTACTCACCCAGGCTCTTTCGGGCAGGCATCCGCGGGACTTCATCGCAAATGGTGAGCAGTCCGCTCTCATCGAGGGCATCGCGTCATCCATCGGGCGAATCGCGTCGGCATTCGGGAACCGGCCGGTGATCTACCGTGCAACGGATTTCCGCAGCAACGAGTTCCGCGGTTTGCAGGGCGGTGACGCCTACGAACCCGTCGAGCACAACCCGATGATTGGTTACCGGGGGTGCTATCGGTACGTCAAAGAACGGGATCTGTTCGGTCTGGAGCTTCAGGCCCTGGCGCGGGTGCGTGAGCAGAATCCCAACGTGCATCTGATGATTCCGTTTGTCCGAACTCGGTGGGAACTGGAGACCTGTCTTTCGCTGGTTGACATGAGCCCGCTGGGTTCCCAGCGCGGCCTGCATCGGTGGGTGATGGCTGAGGTCCCCTCGGTGACCTACTGGCTACCCGAATACATCGGGCTGGGGGTGGACGGAGTATCCATCGGCAGCAATGACTTGACACAGCTGATCTTGGGGGTGGATCGCGATTCGGAGATCTGTGCCGAGCTGTTCGACGAGTCCGATGGGGCCGTTCTCGACGCCATCGGCCGCATTGTCGCCACGGCGCGCAAACACCGCATCACGTCGTCGCTATGCGGCCAGGCGCCGTCCACCAACCCGACCTTCGCCGAACACCTTGTCAGGATGGGCATCACCTCGGTGTCGGTCAACCCCGATGCGGTGGCCGCCACCCGGCGCGCGGTTGCCGCCGCGGAACGGCGGTTGCTCTTGGAAGCGGCGGAGGTCAACAACTGGGCCACGCGCCCGCGAAGCGGAGTGTGACCGATGCCGCGGCATTGGCTGGTGATGGACGCCGTCGGGGAACGGGTTGCAGCACCATACATCACCCGGTTGGCGAGTGCCGGCAGGCATCTGCCGCAGACACACCTGACGACCGACGAGTTGATGGCAACCACACGGCATCGGACGCACATCGATCTGGAACGCCTGACCGGCATCCGCGAGCGGCGGATCTCTGTGGGCGAAGAAGATTCGTACACCCTCGCCACCTCGGCAGCGATCGACTGCCTCTCCAGGGCGCAACAGGATCCCGCGTCGCTTGATGTGGTGATCAGCTGCAGCATCACAAAGTTCCGTGGTGGCCTAACTCAATGGCTTGAGCCGCCGATGAGCAGCGGTGTGGCCCGCGCGATCGGTGCATCACAGGCCATGACCTTCGACGTATCCAACGCCTGCGCGGGGATGCTCACCGGAGTGACGATTCTGAACAATTGGATTCGGCAGGGAATCGTCGAGCGGGGGCTGGTGGTCAGCGGTGAATACATTTCGCAGCTGAGCCATAATGCGGCACGCCACATCCGCAACATCATGAGTAGGGAATTGGCGTGCCTGACGCTGGGCGATGCCGGGGCGGCCCTGCTCCTCGAGCGGGCCCCTGCCGGCTCTGCCGGCATCACCCTGGCCGGATTCACCACAGTTGCCGACTACAGCCGGCTCTGCTTGGCCTATCCGCAAGGCCATGATCCCGGCGCGCGGATGTTCACGAATTCCCGCGCCATCCAGCGGGCCGCGATTGCCGACACGCCGTTGTTACTCCACGAAGTCCTTGATGCCGTGGGTATTTCGATCCACGACATCGACCATGTGATCACGCACCAGACCTCGGCCCGTGCCATTCGCAAAGGAATGGCACGGATGTCGGAAGCATTCGGCGACAGGCCCCGCCATGACGCCGTAATCACCGTCGATCGGTACGGCAACACGGCATCGACGACCCACACGGTGGCTCTTGTCGAGGAACTCGAAGCGGGACGCATCGCGGCGGGGGAGAGGATCGCGCTGCTCGCGCTGGCGTCGGGGCTGGAAATCGGCGTCGTCTTGATGACCCTGGACGAGGATTTGGTGAGCCGCTATGGGCACGATCATTGATCGAGTCGCCATCGCCCATCCGCGCTGGCGCAGCCGGCATAGTGCTCTGCACTTGGCTGTAGCCGCCGGAAAGGACTGCCTGCAGGGGGCCGGCCGCAACCCCCACGAACTCGATCTCGTTGTCAACGCCGGAATCTATCGCGACCGTAATCTCGGAGAGCCGGCATTGGCGGCGCTGATCCAGGATGACATCGGGGCTAATCCCGAAGATCCCCACACCGGCGCCCACGGCACGTTTTCTTTCGATGTCGCCAACGGCGCCTGCGGGGTGCTCACCGCACTCCAGATTGTCGACGGCTTTTTGCGGTCAGGTGCCGTCCAGCTGGCCCTTATCGTCGCCAGCGATGCCGATCCCGGACACGGCATGAGCGAGCACTTTCCGTTCTCGGCCGCCGGCGCGGCGTTGCTGTGCAGATGGACGGATGAGAACTACGGTTTGAGTCCGGTGTCGTGGTCGAATGCTGAGGACCTCACACCGGAGGTACAAAGCTTCGCCGCCACAGTGGGATTCGCCGATTCACGCAATGTTCTCCGATTCGATCAATCGGGTGACGTCGATGAGCGGTTCGCGGTAGCGGCCGCGTCGGCGGTGTGCACATGCCTGGAAGCCCAATCGGCGCAGCTTGCGGATGTCGACGTGATTGTCGCGGCGCCCGCGTGCTACGGGTACCGCACGATGCTGAGCGAGAGGCTCGGGGTGCCCGTCGACAAGATCTTCGTCGCCGAGGATCAACACATGCACACCGCGGCGTTGCCAGCCGCATTCGATCGAAAAGCCGAGACGCTACCCTTCGGCACTCAAATGCTTTTTGTCGTCGCCGGTGCGGGCACTACAGGTGGCGCCGCTCTCTATCGACAACCACCGTCTGCACTTCCGGTTTCTCAATCAGGCAAAGCGGCGCGGAAGGTGGCCACATGGAGCAGCTAACCGCCTTGGACGCGGGCTTCCTCGAGGCCGAAGACGCCGATCCTCACGTGAGCCTCGCGGTGGGCGGGGTGTCGATCATGGAAGGGCCGGCGCCAAGCTACGACGAGTTCCTTTCCGTTGTCGCAGAACGGGTGCCGACAATCCAGCGATTCAAGCAGGTGTTGCGGACTCATCCACTCGATCTGCGACCGCCCGAGTGGGTGGACGATCCCTGCTTTGAGATCTCGCGCCATGTGCATCGGCTCGCGGTTCCGCGTCCCGGGGCGGATACCGAACTGTTTGAGACGGTCGCGTCTTTGATGGAGCGCCGACTGGATCGCGAAAGGCCACTGTGGGAGTGCTGGCTGATCGAAGGGCTGTGCGATAACCGGTGGGCGGTACTGACCAAGATTCACCACTGCATCGCCGATGGCATTGCGGCAACGCAACTGATGGCGAAATTCAGCGACGATGACGACGGCAACAGCTTCGCGACAAACATTCACGTGGCTCAGCGGTCACCCTGGCGGCCGGGGTCGATGAGACCAAGCACCAACCCATTGAACTGGGTGGCTGACATCGCACGAAGCGCCATCGATGCGGCTACTGCTGTTGAGCACATTGCGGTCGGTACTGTCGAGCTGGCGGCCAGCCTGCTCGCCCCCGCGCCGGAATCGTCACTCAACGGACGGGTCACGACGATGCGCCGGTACAGCGCGGCCCGGGTTCGGCTGGCCGACTTGCAGAAAGTGTCCCGCCATTTCGGTGTGACGGTGAACGATGTTGCGTTGGCAGCGATTACGAACAGTTATCGTACGCTGTTACTCAAGCGCGGTGAACGGCCCGGACGGGGCTCGTTGCGCACGCTGGTTCCGGTTTCGGTTCGTCCGATTGACCAGTTCAACGTGGCCGACAACCGCGTTTCGGCCATGTTGCCCCTGCTGCCGGTCGACGAAGAGGACCCAGTGGAACAGCTGCGGCTGGTGCACGATCGGCTCAACCGAGCAAAAGCGAGCGGCCAAAGCGAAGGTGGCAGTGCTGTGGTCTCGGCTATCACACGTGTCCCGTTCGCCCTCTCCGCATGGACGATTCGGTTGCTGATGCGACTGCCCCAACGGGCGGTTGTCGCCCTGGCCACCAACGTTCCGGGTCCGCGAGGTCAGCAGAGACTGATGGGGCGTCGGGTACTGGAAATTCTGCCAATTCCTCCGATCGCTCTTCAACTGCGCACGGGCATCGCGATGGTGAGTTACGCCGATAGCTTTGCTTTCGGTATCACCGCCGATTACGACACCGCGCCCGACATCGAGGCGCTCGCCAGTGGAATCGAAGATGGTGTCGAGCGGTTGATCAGGGCTACCCGTGCGCGTCGGCGTAAGCGCGCTTCGAAGCCCGGGCGGCAAATCCCTGAATTATCGGGTGAGACTCCATGAATCATTGTGTGGCCGAGCGGTAGCAGCTTCAGTCGAGGCAACGGAAGAGGCCAGCCCTGATGACATCGCCCAGCACCGAAGGCTATCTCAGCGCGGCATTACTCAATAAAAGCCTGCGGGAGCGTCTATTCGACGTTGATGCCATGGTGGATGCGATCACCGACTACGCGATCATCCAAATCGATGCGAACGGTCACGTGGTCCGCTGGTGCCCTGGCGCGCAGGCGATGACGGGCTACTCGGTGGCCGAGGCGCTCGACCAATCCGTGGCGATGTTGTACACGGAAGAGGACCGTGATGCAGGGCTAGCTGAACGCGAGTTGGCCAAGGCGCGCGAGTCGGGTCGCATCGAATTCGAAGCGTGGCGGGTACGCAAGAGCGGTCAGCGGTTTCGCGCCGGCGTGGTGTTGGCCGTGATGAAGGATCACACGGGTGCTGTTACCGGGTTTACGAACGTGATGCGAGATGTGACCGCCGAGCACCAGCGAGCCGAAACCATGTTCCACGCTTTGCTGGAGTCGGCGCCGGACGCGATGGTCATAGTCGGTCCCGACGGGTGCATCATGCTCGCAAACGCCCGAACTGACCAGCTGTTCGGTTATCAGCGTGAAGATCTGCTCGGGAGGGAGATCGAGGTGCTGATCCCGCCCCGACTGCGGGGCGCGCACGTGCAGCATCGTTCCGGCTTCTTCGCCGGGCCGTGCGCTCGGCGCATGGGGGCCGGCCTAGAGCTTTGGGGCCAGCGTCGCGACGGAACCGTGTTTCCGGCCGACGTGAGCCTCAGCCCTCTGCGGACCGAGCAGGGCGTATTGGTGTCGGCGGCCATCCGCGATATCACCCAACAGATGGTCCTCCAGACCGAACTCACCGAAACTCGCGCCCAGGCCGAGGTGCTGGCTGAGCGTGACCGCATTGCCGGCGACCTGCAAGATCATGCCATACAGCGCGTCTTCGCGGTTGGTCTCGCACTGCAGAGCACCATCCCGCTGGCGCGCTCGGCCGATGTGCAGCAGCGCCTTAACACGGCGGTTGACGACCTTCACGCGGTGGTTCAGGACTTTCGCATCGCGATCTTCGACCTGCGCCGCAGGCCTACCGACGTCGCAGGGCTGCGTCAGCGTTTTGATGAAGTGATCGGCCGATTTTCTGACGATCTGGCCACCACCGTTCAATACAAAGGACCGCTTTCGGTGGTTGAAGGTGCGTTGGCGGAAGACGCCGAAGCCGTGATCACGGAAGCGATCAACAACGCCGTGCGGCACGCGGCGGCGACCAAGCTCACGATTGCCGTCGAGGTCGCCGACGAGTTGCGCATCGACGTCGTCGACAACGGTAAAGGCTTGCCAGGCGACATCACGGAAGGCGGCTTGAAGAACTTGCGCCAGCGAGCCGAGTTGGCAGGAGGCGCCCTCAGCGTTGGTAGCGCCGCTGGCGGAGGCGCCCACCTACGATGGGTTGTCCCGCTGCGGTGATCGGCGCCGGGTGCTGAGGCGGAGCGGACAACCGACCTCTGACAGCGTCTTATCAAAATGCATGGCCAGGAAGGCCTAGACGTAAAGTTGCATGACAACAACCTTCCCACCACAGAAGGCGACGCGGAGGAGCGTGGTGGTCATGCAGGTCAGTATGTTCGGTCAACTCAGCGGGTCGGGCAGTGAGTCACCGATCGACGCGACGATCGCCAACCTCGCGATGCTTCGCGATGAAGGCTTCAAACGGGTGTGGATGAGCCAATTGCCATACGAGCCAGACCTTCTCACCATCGTGGCCATCGCGTTGCACGACGTCGACACCATCGAGGTGGCCAGCGGGGTGGTGCCGATCCAGAATCAGCATCCGATGCAGATGGCGCAGCGCGCCCTCACGGTGAGCCTGGCCTCGGGTGGCCGGTTCACGCTCGGGCTCGGTATGACCCACCAGGCGGTCACCGAGGGAATGTGGGGCATCCCATGGGACAAGCCGGTGCGCAGGCTGAACGAATTCCTCGACGGGCTGCTGCCTCTGCTGGCCGGTGAACGTGCCGACGCGGTGGGGGAGACGGTGACCACCCGCGGCGCGCTGATGATCTCGGGGGCGCCGCGGCCCGACGTCTACATCGCGGCGCTGGGCCCGCAAATGCTCAAGCTCGCCGGGCGCCGGACGTCAGGCACCTGCACCTGGATGACCGGCCCTAAGACGCTTGCCGAGCATGTCGGCCCCACGCTGCGGCAAGCGGCCGCCGCGGCCGGACGCGAGGGCCAGGTGCGCGTCGCCGCGTCGTTGCCCGTCAGCGTCACCGACGACGTCGACGCCGCCCGCAAGCAGGCGGCCGAACAGTTCGCCATCTACGGTCAGCTGCCTTCGTACCGCGCGATGCTCGACCGGGAGGGCTACGCCGGACCGCAGGATGCCGCAATCATCGGCGACGAGAACACCGTGCGCGGCCGGCTCGACGAACTGCGCGCCGCCGGTGTCGACGAGTACGTCGCCGCGGCATTCGATCCGTCGGCGGAGGGCCGGGCACGCACCCGCGCACTGCTGCGCGCGTACGACTCCTGACCATTCTTCCGACTATGGCCATACACAGCCGCCGGTACGTATGGTGCAATGACCAACCCACGACAGGAGAAGCGCAGTGGCAGAACGGTTGGCGGGGAAGGTCGCCCTGATCAGTGGCGGCGCCCGGGGCATGGGCGCATCGCACGTGCGGTCGCTGGTCGCCGAAGGGGCGAAGGTGGTCTTCGGCGACATCCTTGACGACGAGGGCAAGGCGGTGGCGGCGGAGGTCGGCGACGCGGTCCGCTACCTGCACCTGGACGTGACCAAGCCCGCGGATTGGGACGCGGCGGTGGCCACCGCCCTCAGCGAGTTCGGCCGCATCGACGTGCTGGTGAACAACGCCGGCATCATCAACATCGGCACGCTGGAGGACTATGCGCTCTCGGAGTGGCAGCGAATCCTCGACATCAATTTGACGGGCGTGTTCCTCGGCATCCGGGCCGTGGTCAAACCCATGAAGGAAGCGGGCCGCGGCTCGATCATCAACATCTCCTCGATCGAAGGCATGGCCGGCACCATCGCCTGCCACGGTTACACCGCAACCAAATTCGCCGTCCGGGGACTCACCAAGTCGGCCGCGCTCGAACTGGGCCCGAGCGGAATCCGGGTCAACTCAATCCATCCCGGCCTCATCAAGACCCCGATGACCGATTGGGTTCCCGACGACATCTTCCAGACCGCGCTGGGCCGGGCCGCCCAGCCCGTGGAGGTCTCCAACCTCGTGGTCTATCTGGCCAGCGACGAGTCCAGCTACTCCACCGGCTCGGAGTTCGTCGTTGACGGCGGCACCACCGCCGGCCTGGGACACAAGGACTTCTCCAACGTCGAAACGGACGCGCAGCCGGACTGGGTTACCTAGCGGCGCTTACCGATTCGGGTTCCGCGGCCGGTTTCGGCCAAGGAGAGGGAACCGGGCGTTGACGGACCCGCTGCGGCCACCAGAACCACTTGCCCAGCAGCGCGGCAATGGACGGTGTCATCAACGACCGCACGACCAGGGTGTCGAACAGCAGACCCAAACCGATCGTGGTTCCGACCTGCCCGATCACCGTCAGCTCGCTGACCGCCATCGTCATCATCGTGAAGGCGAACACCAGCCCCGCCGAGGTCACCACCGAGCCGGTGCCGCCCATCGACCGGATGATCCCGGTGTTCAGGCCGGCGTGGATCTCCTCCTTGAACCTCGCCACCAACAGCAGGTTGTAGTCGGCGCCGACGGCCAGCAGGATGATGACCGACATCGCGAGCACCATCCAGTGCAGCTCGATGCCGATCAGGTGCTGCCAGATCAGTACCGAAAGCCCGAAGGACGCGCCCAGCGACAGCAAGACGGTTCCCACGATGACCGCCGATGCCACCACCCCTCGGGTGATGATCAGCATGATGATGAAAATCAGGCACAGTGACGCGATTCCGGCGATCAACAGGTCATAAGTGTTGCCGTCGCTGAGATCTTTGTACATGGACGCGGTGCCGGCCAGATAGATCTTCGATCCCTCCAGCGGTGTGCCCTTCAATGCTTCGTAGGCGGCCTTCTTGATCAAGGGGATGTGCGAAATGCCTTCGGCAGACATCGGATCGCCGTCATGGCTGATGATGAAGCGCACGGCATGCCCGTCGGGGGAGATGAAGTTCTTCATGCCCTTTTTGAACTCGGCATTGTTGAACGTCTCCGGGGGCAGGTAGAACGAGTCGTCGTTCTTGGAGGCGTCGAACGCCTTACCCATCGCGTTCGAGTTCTTCTGCGCCTCGTTCTGCTGATCCTGCAGACCCTTCTGGGTCGAATACATGGTCAGCATTGTCGTTTTCATGGCCTTCATGTTTGCGATCATGGAGGGCATCAGCGCCACCATCTGGGGCATCAGGGTGTCGAGATGATCCATGATCGGCAGCAGGCTTTCGATGTCGTCGGTCATCGTGTCGATGCCGTCGAGGCCGTCGAAGACCGAGCGCAGTGACCAGCACACCGGGATGTCGTAGCAGTGCTTTTCCCAGTAGAGGTAGCTGCGGATCGGGCGGAAGAAGTCCTCGAAATCCGCCATGTGGTCGCGCAATTCGTTGATGTCGATGGTCATGTCATGCATCTTCTTGACCATCTGGTGCATGTCATTGGTCATCTGCGCGGTGATGCTCTGCATCTTTTCCATGCTGTCGATGGTCGTCTGCATCATGTCGGCCTGATGCAGCATGTCGGCCATCTGATCTTCCTGGTACTTCTGGTTCATCTGCTGGGTGACGCCCTGCATGCTGATCTGGAACGGGATCGAGGTGTGCTCGATCGGCGTGCCCTGCGGGCGGGTGATGGCTTGCACGCGGCCGATTCCCGGTACCCGGAAGACCGTCTTGGCGATCTTGTCGATCACCAAAAAGTCCGCCGAGTTGCGCAGGTCGTGATCGCTTTCGATCATCAGCACTTCGGGGTTCATCCGCGCCTGGGAGAAGTGCCGGTCGGCGGCGGCGTATCCCTCGTTGGCGGGCAGATCGGCGGGCAGGTAATTGCGGTCGTTGTAATTGGTGCGGTAGCCCGGCAGGGTCAACAGACCCACCAGCGCGACCGCGATCGTCATGACCAGGATCGGACCGGGCCAGCGGACGACGAGCGCGCCGATCTTGCGCCATCCGCGGATCCGTTGTGTGCGTTTGGGTTCGAGGGTTTTGCCGAAACGCGTGGCCACCGCGATGACGGCCGCGCCCAGCGTCAGCGCCGCTGCGACCACGACCACCATGCCGATGGCCAACGGGATACCCAGCGTTTGGAAGTACGGCAGGTTGGTGAAGTGCAGGCAGAAGGTCGCGCCGGCGATGGTCATACCCGACCCGAGCACCACGTGGGCGGTGCCCTTGTACATGGTGTAGTACGCCTCTTCGCGGGTCTCGCCGATGGCCCGTGCTTCCTGGTATCGGCCTATCAAGAAGATCGCGTAGTCGGTCGCGGCCGCGATCCCCAACGTGACCAAAAGGTTTGTGGCGAACGTCGAGAGCCCGATGAGGTTGAAGTAGCCGAGAAACGCCACCATTCCGCGCGCGGCCGACAACTCGAGCACCACCATCACCAACGTCAGTAGCACCGTGACGACGGACCGATAGACCAAGAGCAGCATGCCGATAATCACGGTGAACGTAGCCAGTGTGATGAGTTGCAGGCTGCGGTCGCCAGCCTCGTGCTGGTCAGCCGCCAACGCCGCCGGGCCGGTGACGTAGGTCTTGACCCCCTTGGGCGTCGGCACACTCTTGACGATGTTCTGGACGGATTCGACCGACTCGTTGGCCAAGGCCTCACCTTGGTTACCCGCCAGGTAGACCTGAACGTAGGCGGCCTTGCCGTCGTTGCTTTGCGCGCCCGCCCCGGTCAGCGGATCGCTCCACATATCCTGCACGTGTTCAACGTGTTTGGTGTCGGCGTCGAGCTTTTTGACGACCTTGTCGTAGTAGGCGTGCGCGTCGGCGCCCAGGGGATTCTGCCCCTCGAGGACGATCATCACCGAGCTGTTGGACTTGTACTCGTTGAATATCGCGCCCATGCGCTTGGTCGCGACCACCGACTGCGCATCCTCGGGTGCCATTGACACCGAACGCATTTTGCCGACCTCGTCCAGCTGGGGGACGGCGACATTGAGCACCGCGATGAGCGCGATCCAGCCGATGATGATCGGCACGGCCAACGTGCGGATGATCCGCGGGATCTTGTCATGCACGGGTTCTTTGACGACGGGGATGGCGTCGGTGCGGGTGTCGTCGATCGTTGTGCTCATGCGGATTTCACCAAGCAGAAGGTCAGGGCGTGCACGCCGTGGGTGATGTTCTCGGCCTTGACTTCGTCATCGATGGTGATGCGGCAGCCGAGCGAGTTGCCATCGCTTTGTGCCGAAAGGTTCGGGAAGACGGAGGGGGCGGTAGTGCTCAGGACCAGCGTCCACGGCAGCGGCGCGCCGTCGATACGCCTCGGGTCGGCGGACAGGTCCAAGTAGTTCACGTTGGCCTGGCTGGCCGAGCCAAAGACCTCGTATTTGACGACTTTGGGCTTGAACGGCTTCGAATCATCGAGCCGCGGGCTGGTCAGGACGCCGGTGTCGTGGGCGCCGAAAAACGATTTCACCCTGACGACCGCAAAGCCGCCGACCACCACGACCGCCACGATCAACAGCGGCAGCCAGGCGTTGCGCACAAGTCTCGATATCTGCACCTAGGTGATCCCTTCCCCGCCACGCGGTCGTGACGTGGATCAGCGTCTGCGCGACCGGAAGTCGTGGACGGGTGAGTGCCCACAAGTCGCATTGCTCAACAACGAATTGCGTCGATTGCTACGGTTCGCGCGCGCTGGAGCGTCAAACGCGGTGAATGCTGCCCACCCACACCGGCCGACGTCCCCGGCGTCGACACCCGGCTCGCCTCGTTGCTGAAGCCTCCCCGGGTACCGCCACCAGCGCATAGTACATGATGTGCATATCTTGCAGTGCATGCAACATTTGCTGTTGGTGTTTCAGATCACTTTGTGAAGATGCTGTTCACCAGGGCTGCGGCACGCTCAACATAGGGCATCGGCGTGTCGTCGGTTCCATTTGCCTCGCCGCTGGCCCACTTCTCGATGCCGGACCGTACCGCCGTCAACGCCAGCGCGGAGATCAGGGCCGCCATCTCGTCGTCCGGCTTCATCGCCTGGCGGCGCACGATGATGTCGGTCAACTGGTTTTGAAACCGCTCCAGGTCGGCAAGGAACGCCGACAGCACGGCGGGAGAGGTTTTGGCGAGTTCCAGCATGTGGGCCGCGTGTTCCCGTGGCGGGGGCACGTCCCGGAGGTGGTGGGCGGCCAAGGTGATCAGCTCCGCCAGCACCACCGAGTACGGGGCGGGTCCGGCGGCGACGAAATCCGCTACCAGCTCCGGGGGTATGTCCGAGGGACCGTAGGCCAGCGCGGACTCTTTGTTGGGGAAGTAGTTGAAGAAGGTGCGCGTGGCGATCCCGGCTTCGGCGCAGATCTCGTCGACGGTGACCTTGTCGAATCCGCGTTCCAGCGTGAGGCGCACCGCGGCGTCGCGGATGTCCGCGCTCGTCTGGCGCCGACGGCGCTCGCGTAGCCCTACGGGATTGCCCATACCCCTATAGTTGCACCTTCTGCACACTTTGCAGTCAAAAGGCGTCGCGTTCGCCGTCGGCCGCCGGGTGCGCGGCGTCGCACAGCAAAGATCGGCCGATCAAGCTTTGGCGACCGGGTGGCGAGACCGTCGTGCGGCAAGCCACTCCTGCGCAACATCATTCGACTACAGCTGGCGCATGATGCGATGCATGATGGCGGTCAACCACTGGTCGCCAGCGCGCCCCGCAAATATTCGCATTGACTTTCGAAGAACCTCGTCGAGATCGGTGCCTTGTCCGCGAGCTGATCGAACGCATGAAAGGCGCCCGGAACGATTTCCTCGTGCACCGGCACGCCCGCCTCGCGCAGGCGCCGCGCATATTCCAGGCTCTCCTGATAGAAGAGGTCCAGCGTTCCCACGCCGATCCAGGCGGGCGGCAGGCCGGACAAATCCGTTCGGCGAGCCGGTGCCGCCTCTTGGGGATCGGCCCCGTTGAGGTACCACTGCCAGGCCAGTTGATTGTCGGATTCGGTCCACATAATGCGTCGGGGGCCGTCACGCTTGCTGCCGGTGCGATCATCGAGCATCGGATACACCAGCATTTGGAAGGCGATCTGGACGGCGTTGCGGTCATGCGCTCGCTGGGCCACCGCGGCGGCGAAATGTCCACCGGCACTTGCCCCTCCGATGGCCACCCGGCCCGGATCAACCCAGGGCTGGCCGGCCAGCCACAGAAGGGCCGCATAACAATCCTCGACCGGTATCGGGTAGGGGTGTTCGGGGGCCAACCGGTGTTCCACCGCGGCAATGGCGAATCCGGTGCGCTGAGACAGCTTGCGCAGGTACTTATCGTCCTGGGCCGCGTGGCCCATGATGGTGCCGCCGCCGTGGATCCACAGCAGGGCTGGTGACGGGTCCGGCCGGCCGGCCGGCCGATGCAGACGGACGCTGACGTGCTCGTTGACGGCGGCGACGGGCACGGAGCGGAGGCGTCCCGCGTTGCCCATCAGGTTCATGACTGCGCGCTGGAACTTCAGACCGCGATGCAGGGCGTATCCGCGCGGGACGAATCGGGCCACCTTCCGGAGGCCGGGGTCTAAAACCTGGGGGGACGTGAAGGCGTTGTCGGGAAGCTTGTTTGCCATGGAAAGCCCTCTGTTCCCTTGCGCCGGCAGACATCGCTGACCATACAGGAACGGGCTTAGTGTCCATCAGCAGTTAATGTGACTCGGTCGGGTCGTCGACCAGTGCGCGCACTGCGGCATCGAACATGGTCTGCTTTATCGCGCCCAGCGTCCCGGGGTCTTTGCCCTGTAGCGGGCGCACCGCGTCGAGGGCCGTGTCGGTGACCGCACCCTCGGGGCAGGTGGCGTCGACGATGCCGAACCGTTCCGCATCGGGGCCGCTGAAGCGCCGGCCGGTGGTCATCGAGGCGACGGCGGCACGAGGCGTCAGTTTGGATTGGATGAGCGCGGCCATGCCGGGATTGAACGGGATGCGGATGTCCACCTCGGGAAAACAGAAGTAGCCTCGGTCGGCGCGCATCACGCGAAAGTCATGCGCGATGGCCAACATCGCGCCGGCACCGAACGCGTGGCCCACCACTGCGGCCGCGGTGGGCAGGGGCAGCGTCAGCATGCGTGCCAGCAGCCGGTGCACCCGGCCGATGTACCACTGGCCCTGATCGGTGTGCGCGCTCAACCATTCCAAATCCAGGCCGTTGGAGTAGAACTTTCCGACGGCGGTGGTGACCAAGCCCTGGGCGCCGTCGGAGACGGCCTGGCTGAGCGCATCATCGATGTCATCGAGAAACGCAGGGGAGAAACGATTCTCGTCCTCACCGAGACGGATGATGGCGATTTTGTCGGCATAGTCCAATGTCACTGTCATGTGTTTCCTCTCGAGTTGCGCTGTTATGTACTAAGGTTCATCAGCCGCGGCGGCGCAGCGGCGCCAACCGCCAGCACGGCGCGCACGGCCGCGTGCAGCTGCGCGCGTGCGGCGGCGCTGCCAATCCGGTCGCGGCGCAGCAGCAGTGCGGTGGGCAGGTCGACGACGCAGCTGGTTATCGCGTCCACCGCCGCCGCGTCCTTGCGATCCCACACGGCGACGGCGAGCCGCACCATCAACGCGACGAGAAGCTTGTCGAGACGCCGCAATTCGTCGGCTACGTCGCCCGGTACGTCTTCGGCGAGCACTTCCTCGCGACGCACGCGCAGCACCAGCGATGACGAACCGGGGTACTGCTCGGTGAATACGACAGCGGCGTCGGCGGCGGCCACCACGGCGTCGATGGGGCCGGCGCCGGCCATTGCCTCATCGACCAGGGACGTCTGCACGGCCAAAAACCGCTTAGCGGCCCGCAGCCACGCCCGCCCCATCAGCCCGCCCCGCGATGTAAAGGTGTGGTACACGGCGCCGTTGGACACGCCCACCGCCGAGCTGATCGCCCGGATGGTCACCGCGGTCGGGCCCGACCGCGCCACCAGGTCTTCGACGGCGTCGAGCACGACGTCTGGATCGTGCATGCGCGGACGTGGCATGCCGCCACAGTAACAGAGCGTTCGCTCTATTACTGGAGGGCGCCGTGACCTGGCGTTCGTATCGTGCCGCGGTATAGATGCGGAGCCCGCCGGTTTGCCCGGCGCCGGCCGGGTATCCACTGTCGTGCCCTCAACCATGACGAAGATAATCAGCGTTCTGGACCCTCGCACCGGCGAGACCGCCACCCAGGTGCCCGTCACGGAGCCGGCTGAATGTGATGAAGCGATTCGCCGCGCCGCCGAAGCCGCCGAATCCTGGGCTCGCACGTCGCCCGCCGAGAGGGCGGCGGCAATCGCGGCGGCGGCGGCCGATGTTCGTGCGGCTGCGGACGAATTGGCCGAGCTCAACGAGCGGGAGACGGGGAAGTCGCGCGGCGACGCACGTGGGGGCGTGGACGCCGGAGTCGAAACCCTCTTGCAGTACGCGCAATTAGGGCCGCTGCACTGCGGGCGAAGCTTGCAAGGCGCGTGGTCGGCAACGGATTTCATGATTCCACAGCCCCGCGGCGTGGTGGCCGTGCTGACCCCGTGGAACGATCCCGTCGCGGTGGCCGCAGGACTCCTGGGCGCGGGCCTGGTGACGGGAAACACGGTGGTGCACAAGCCAAGCGAGCGTTCCCCCCAGACGGGTAGGCGCTTCGCCGAATTGTTGGCCGCCCGATTGCCCGAAGGCGTATTGCAGATAGTCAACGGCGATGGCACCACTGGCGCTCACCTGGCTGGCGCTGAGCTTGTCGACGTGGTCGCGCACGTCGGCGGCAGCGCGACCGGCCGAGAAATAGCGCAGGCATGTGCGCAACGCGGTGCCAAGGCTCTGCTGGAGAATGGTGGAAACGATGCGTTGATCGTCGACGCGGACGTGGATCCGGGCTGGGCGGCCAGCCAGGCTGCACTGGGTGCCTTCGCCAACGCGGGGCAGATCTGCGTATCAGTAGAACGCGTCTACGCCGTACAGCCCATCGCCGACGCGTTCATCGACGCGCTGATCGAGGAGGCCGCGTCCTGGGCAGCGCGCATCGGGCCCCTGGTCGACGAGCGTCACCGTGACCACGTCCACGCCCATGTCGAGGACGCCAGGCGCCGCGGCGCACGCGTGGTGTTCGGCGGTGAACCGGGTTCCGAGCCGGGCTCGTTTTATCCGCCGACAGTGCTCACCGATTGCACACCCGACATGGCAGTAATGCGGGAGGAGACGTTCGGGCCGATAGCCCCGGTGCGGGTGGTTCCGCACTTCGGCGCTGCGCTGGATGAAGCGGCCGACGATCGCTACGGCCTGGCCGCCACCGTACTGACCGCCGACATGGCGCATGCGCAGGACTCGTGGCGCCGCCTTCCCGTTGGCACCGTCAAGATCAACGCCGTCTTTGGCGGCGCCCCCGGTGGGGCCTCGGAGCCGCGCCGAGCCAGCGGAAACGGGTTCGGTTTCGGGCCTGAACTCCTCGATGAGATGACCGCCATGAAGGTGGTGCATTGGTCGGCGCCCGGGCGCTGACGTGGCATCCGGGAGTTTGGCCGCACGCTTTGATGGTGGGCGCTGACGCGTCAGCCCGAGTCGGGCCGCCAGCTGTGGGGCATCATCGGAAGCGTCGGCGCCCCTCCGAACGCGTCACTTTCCAGTGTGGTCAACCCCGCGGCCGGCAGCGGAGTCACCGTCGCGGCGGCAACCCCTAGCGCTCCTGCGCCCTGGCTGCCCGCCGACACCGAATTCGCTTGTATCGCAACGCTCGAAGCGTCAGCGCATTCCAATCCGGTATCGGATTCGGGGCCGAGGACCCCCTACACAAGCCACGAAACCGGGCACTCGTCACGGCAAATTGCGTTGTGGCGCAGCTATCAGAGCCGCGCGCAGCGCGGACGACACATGTTGCGCCGGTTAGCATCGGGTGTCCGGATGTAGATGTGGAGGGTAGTGCTTTGGCCGCGATACCTGTCATCGCGCTCACCGGCCATCTCGGAGCCGGCAAGACGACGCTGCTCAACCATTTGTTGCGCCACCCTGGCACACGAATCGGTGTAGTGGTCAACGACTTCGGCGACATCAACATCGATGCCGGTCTGGTCGCCGGCCAGGTCGATGAGCCGGCCTCGATCGCCGGAGGGTGCATCTGCTGCCTGCCCGACGGCGGGGGGCTCGACGAGGCGCTCATCAAACTCGCCGACCCGGCTCGGCGCCTCGATGCGATTGTCGTCGAAGCCAGCGGTCTGGCCGACCCGGTGGCAATCGCGCGGCTCATCGGCTTCAGCGAGATACGCGGCGCCCGGCCGGGGGGCCTCGTCGACGTCGTCGACGCCGTGAACCACTTCGATACCGTCGACTGTGGCAGCCTGCCCCCCGCCCGCTATGGCGCGGCGTCGGTGATCGTGGTCAACAAGCTTGACCAGATTCCTCAGCTGGAGCGGTCGGCCGTGGTGCAACGCGTCGCGGAGCGAGCGGCACAACGGAATCCGCGCGTCCATGTCGTGGGCACAACGGCCGGCCGGATAGACCCGGAGCTGCTCTTCGACGCGTCCGCCACGTCCGAGCAAGTGGGGCAACTGTCGTTTTTGGACCTGCCGCCCGAGCACGACCATGTCCATGACCACGTTCACGCCGATGCCGTGACCGTCAGCAGCACGGGTTGCGTCGACCTTGATGCCGTGTTCGACCTTCTCGAAGACCCACCGCCGCAGGTTTTCAGGCTGAAAGGTGTTGTGGCGGTCCGTCACCGCGCCACCGTCCGCGACTATGTCGTCAATCTGGTGGGCAGCGCAATCCATATCGGAAAGGCGCCGCGGGACGCCATGGCCAACTGTCTGGTGGCGATCGGGATGCATCTCGACACCGACGCCGTACGCGCGCGGCTCGACAAGGCGGTGCAGCCTGCGGCGGGGCCGGCATCGACGCAGGCTTTGCGGCGGCTGCAGAGGTACCGGCGACTCAGCGCGTGAGAAGCGATCCGGCAAGATACGTCGTGATGTCATCTTCGCTGAGCGACGTGCTCGCCACCTTGGAGCTGGAGAGGGTCGACCAGTGGCTCTTCGTCGGTCGCCAACTGCCGGCGCCGGCCAACCACATTCTCGGCGGACATATCTCCGCTCAAGCTCTATTGGCGGCCAGCCACACCGCGCCGGGTCGCTCACCGCACAGCGTCCACACCTATTTTCTGCGCGCTGGTGATTCGCGCCGGCCGGTCGAGTTCGAGGTCGTCGATCTCCAAGAAGGCCGCACGTTTTCGGCGCGACGGGTCACGGCGCGCCAAGACGGCAAGATCTTGATGGAAGCGATGTCTTCGTTTAAAGGCGCCGACTCCGCACCCGCTCAGGTCGTTTATCAACCACACATGCCGGCGACTACCAGCCCAGAATCCCTGCCGTGGGTTGCGCCGCACCTGGCGGAGTCCGACGAGAGCGCCCAAGGGCGGTGGGCGAGCCTGCGCTGGTTCGAACGCCGAGTCATCGACACCCAGGTTGTTCCGCCCGCACGTGCGCAGATGTGGTGGCGACCCGACGGCGAGGTTCCCGACGATCCAGCGCTCGCCGCCAGCCTGGTGGCCTACCTCTCGGCGGTGACGTTGACCGAGCCGGCCCATACCGCCCGCGGTGGGGTCGGTGCGTCTGCTCAACGGGACCATTCGGTGTGGTTCCACGCGCCGGCCGCGTTGTCGGATTGGCTTCTCTACGACCGGTCGTCGCCGAGCAGCGCCGGTTCTCTGGCGCTGGCGAGCGGGACGATGTTCAACCGCAACGGCGACCTGGTGTGCACGGTCAAACAAGAGATGCACTTTCCACCGCACACGGGCTGAAACGGCTCACCGAACCGCTGCGCCGCAATGGCATTCGTCACAGTGACGTATTGCTGGCGGTAGGGCCCGGGAGAGGGGGAATGGGAGTCGACGCGCCCGGTTCGTGGATGCGATAGCCCGGTGCCCGCGTCCTCGCCTTGCGCCACCCGTGGTCGTCGGATGGTGGGTGTCGGCGCCGGGTGTGACGAACGTCAACCATCGAAAGTGACGGAGGTCATAGTTTGACCGCCGTTGATCGGGTCATCCTGACCTTTCGTTCGCATATCTAATGGCTGGGAGCGTGATGGCCGACCTCGATTTTGCTTATGACCTGACCCTCGACGAGGCGCGCAGGCGCACCGCAGTGCTCGAAGCGATCGGTGAGGATTGGGACCCCGTCGCTGTGCTCAACGAGGAAGAGCGGGCCTACGACATGCTGTACTCGAACCTGGACGAGGAGCAGCAGCGGGTCTACGACGAGTTGGTCCGCGCCGGCATGCTGCCCGAACGGACGTCTGCCCGTGCTACCGATTGATCCGACCGCCGACCGTGGCCGCCGCGCGTGGTTGCTCTGCCCGCGCTGCGATCACGGCTCCAAGTGCGGTGATTGCCGAAGCAGTCGCAACTGCGATACGCACTGGCAGTATCTGCTGAGCAACAAGGGCACGCTGGTGCACCTGCAGTGCGCCGATTGCGGCCATCTCTGGTCGACCGACACGCATCGCCGCACGCGTCCCAGGTCTTGGAGGCACACGCCTTAACCAACACCGGTCAACGCCGCCCCTCAATGGCCGTGCGCTGCAACGGTATTCGTCACTGTGACGTATTGGTGGCGATGAGCCGGGAGGAGGGGATGGCGTGCCCGGGGCGGCGGAGGGTGCAAAGCCTTGGCGCCGGTCATTGCGTCAACGGAGGCTCACCGTTGGGGCCAGGTGGCTCGGCGTTGCTCGACGGCCGGCGTAGCAACGCTGAGCGATGACCGGTGCCGGGGCCGAGTGGGCAGAGTCGGATGCCATTCCGAAAGTGACTGCGGTCCAGCACAATTCGTCACCGTGACGTATTGGTGGCCGTGTTGGTGGAGGGCGGGAGGGGTAAGCGACCAACCGGTGCATGCCCCGCTTGGCCGGTCGGTAGCCGCTCATTGACCTCCCGTCGCCGACTCCGGGTGATGCCGAGCGTCGCGGCGATCGGGTAACCGCGCATCGGTGGGCGACACCGAGCCCAGTCGCGGCCCAAGAGGTAAAACCACAGGTCAGCGCCCGGAGCGGCTTGAACTCGGCGTTAGCTTGTGCCGATAAGCGACATTATGTCAGATAAACGTGGCCGTTTTCGTCATATGGATCATCCCCGCCGAAAACTTCTGCGCCCTCCACCTCGGTCTTTCGCTTCTAGAATCAGCTGAGCCGTCAAGCTCGTCATCCAGCTTTGTCATGAGCGCCGCGAAACTAGGGAGCACACGATGAGCACTACCGAATCGCAGGCGGACTCGTCGTACCCGAGCTTGGAAGACCCGACCTCGGCATCGACGTGGCTAGCTCTGAGCGGATGCCCAATCACGGACGAAATCCTTCAATGGCCCCCAGATTTGTTCGCCCTCACCGACGTGATCCTGGACTACACACAGGCGTATCGCTTCGTGTTCTCCCCGCCCGGCGACATGACATGGCCGCCCGCCCGCTTGAGCAACTGGGGGCAGGCCGTCGAGGACGCCGGCCGGGGCTTGAGTAACTGGGTCGAGAATCATGACGGTGCACCGCCTGATCTCCTTGCCGAGCAGTGGAGCATCTTCCGCGAGCACAGTGAGATGCCGCTTGACCAGCTGGCCGAGGGCCGCAACTGGCAGGCCTGCGAAGCGCTGCTGACGCTTCATGCCATAGCCGACGAGGCTTGCGCGGGCTTGGGCATCCCCCTGGGTGTCTCCGACGCGAAGGGATGCGTCTATCGCGCCCGCGGCCGCGAACTGTTGGCAAGGACAGGCTCACTTGCTCGCATCCACTCGGGGCTGGTGCGCGTCCTACCGAAGGTCCGTACCTCGCCCAACGGGACGGCACTAGGTTCATTTTCCCGCTACACCTGCGTGCATCGCCCTGGGGCGAAGGTGCGGTGGTCAAAGATTCCCGCCCGCCACCGCGGCACCGATCCCCGAGCCGAATACGCCAACGTGCTGCTTCTGCCCTGGCCACTACGGGTGCGTGAGAGCGATTTTCGCCCGGTGGAAGGGTCGGTGCGCGGGCTTACCAACGAGCCCTTCGGCTACTTCGAGTTCGCACCGGCGGAAAAGCTCGACCTGGACCTCCTAGACCGCACCCTCCTCGCCGCCCGAGACGAAGCCGGCGGTGTCGATGTGGTGGTCTTCCCCGAGAGCGCCGTCGACGAAAGTGATCTTGATGATCTTGAGGCCGTGTTGGAATACCACGGTGTGACCATGCTCATGACTGGCGTACGCCAGCTAGCACCACCACCCGGCCGGCTGCCCGGCAATTGGATGCACATCGGTGTGAATCCGATACTTGAAAAGCGCGCCGTGGCAACCGGTTCCACCCGCCAGCGATGGTTTCACATACGCCAGAACAAACATCACCGATGGTCGCTCGACGAATCACAGATCTTCCAATACCACCTGGGAGGTGCCCTGCATCCCCACATTCTTTGGTGGGAAGCGATGGACGTCGCTCGTCGCACAGTGCAATTTGTCGAGCTCGGCGAAGAACTGACCCTTGTCTGCCTGGTCTGTGAGGACCTCGCCCAACACGACGATGTCGCCGACGTCGTTCGCTCGGTAGGTCCGAGCCTGATCTTCACGCCGCTGCTCGACGGACCGCAACTGACTTCACGCTGGGCCGCCAGGTATGCCAGCGTGCTGGCCGATGACCCTGGCTCGGCCGTCGCGACGCTCTCTGCCTACGGCATGGTGCAGCGATGCCGACCCCCCGGGCAACCTGCCTCGCCGGTCGTCGGCTTGTGGAAAGACCCCGTCCGGGGCATCCGAGAAGTTCCCCTGGAGCCAGGCGCCCACGGCATCTTGCTGACCATCTGCGGAGACCGCGCACTCCGCCGCACCGCCGACAGCCGCCTCCCCATCGATAACTCGATTCACTACTTCGACGTTGCCGTGCATCAAATCCGCGCCGCCACTGCGCCATCGGGATCACAACCACTGCCGACCGAGCCGCCACTCCCCCCGGCGCTGGAAGTCGAGGAGCTGACCATCTTGACCGGCTGGGCCCAGGCTGTCGCAGAGACACTCGAGCACGCACCCGAGCAAGTGGTCAAACTGGTCGCAGACGCACGTCCAGGCCGACGCTGGCGCGCAGCGCTCAAGATTGCCGAGCCATCGGCCCAACTCACCCAAGCGATTGAAATTGTCGACGAAATCGTGCGGGCGAGCACTTCGCCAAGCGGCTATCCCACACCCGACGCACTGATTGCCGCGGCGAGCGAAGACCGGCCGAGTGAAACACGGCTAGCCAAGCTGGTTCGCGCGGTACTGCGGTCAACGCTCGAACAGCATCGCACCCGACAAGCAACAAAAGCCGACCACTGATCATCGGCACCTTGTCGTATGGGCCGTGTTGACCGCAGACCTACTGCCTGATGGCCTGCCGACACCGGCGACCGTCGTCTTCGCCGACCGGCTGGAGGACAACTTTGCCGCGATGCAGCGTTCGCCAGCGACAACGGAATCGCCCTGCGGCCGCACGCCAAGCCCCACAAGTGCGTCGAGATCCCCCGCCGCCAACTCGCCCTGGGGGCCTGCGGTCTGTCAGTGGCGACCGTCGGCGAAGCAGAGGTTACTGGTGATCTAGTCGGTTCGCGCGCGGCTTGCGAGGCCCTAAACGGTCGAAACGGTCACCGCTCGATATCCATTTTGAAACGCACCCGTGTTTCGGCTGGCGCAGGTCTATCGGCAACTGCAGTCACCTCGTTAACATCGCGCGATGCACGATTTGTCTCCAACGGCAAGCGATGTGCGATTGCGCATGGTTTCCCGGCGCGATGCGCTGCGTTACGTCACTGCGCTGGCCGGTTTGGGTGCCGTATCGGTAGCCTGCGGCACGCATACGGCGGCCGCCGCTTCTCCTCCTCAACTGATTGACTTTGCCGCGCGCCAGATTCCGGCGCAGGAGATCCGAGCTGCCGGCTATAGCGGGGTAGTCAATTACGTCTCGCTGTCACGTCCTGGCTCGTCTTTTGGCGCCAAGCCGATCACTCGGTCCTACGCCGACTCATTGAAAGCCGCGGGCTTGGTGATCGTGAGTAACTACCAATATGGCAAGCCAGGTGGATCGGCACCGTCCGACTTCACGCGGGGCTACGCCGGCGGCATCGCGGACGCGCGCACCGCTTGGCAGCTGCACACCGCGGCGGGCGGCGGCGAGAATGCGCCGATCTTCTTCACGATCGACGAAGGCATCAACCGCGACACCTGGAATCGCGTCGCGCTGCAGTGGTTTCGGGGGATCAACTCGGTTCTCGGCGTTCAACGCACCGGAGTCTACGGGGGCATCGATGTGTGCCAGTGGGCCGTGAGCGATGGGGTTATCGGGTCTTCGAGCACAGCTGGCCGCCGGTGGGCCTGGCAAACTCGCGCGTGGTCCGGCAATCGGGTCCACCCCGCGGCTGTTCTCTACCAGCGCGTTGTGAGCACCGCGTCCAATCCCGGCCCACGGGTCGGCGGACTCGAAGTCGACGTCAACGATGTCCTAGCGCCCGATTGCGGCCAGTGGAACCTCCATCGGTCGAGTTATCCGAATGGCGATGTGCGATAGGTCCGATCTCTCCATGAAATCCCATCGAGTCTGGCACGGCGCAATATGCAGGAAGTGGATCTGCCTCGATGAGGCAATTATTCTTCTCTCCCCCAATACTATTCGATGGCTCGTAGGCCCGTGATCCTTCAAGCTGTTGATTCATCTGGTGAATCACACGCGGCGATAACGCCTGGCGCCTGATATCTGTTCGGCGTATCACAGCTCCAATCCCGCTCGAGGACAGGTGCTTGCCCGCGCTCAGGTGTGCCCGTTACCCCTCGCCCCGGCGGCTGAGCGTGATGCCGCGCGCCGTTCCACCAACTGGATTCGAATTAGAGACGACGAGTACGGGAGGAACACAGCTTGATTCATCAGATGAACCGCAGCCGCACCCGGCTAACGCATTATCAAGAACGCCGCGGCGAGGCCAATCACCGTTACGAGGGCCACCAAAATCACCGCGATCACCCCGCGCACGATCTCTTCTTCCGTGAGTCGCCAGTGCGGGCTCGATTCGGCGAGAACGGTGTCCCCTCCACGGGCACCTGCGTTCATTTTTGCGATCGCCAAAAGGAGATCGTCATGCCTGTCGGCGGCGTCTTTGTCGACTGCGTTGTGCGCGGCAATTAAGGTGGTCATATCAGCCCCAAGCTCGTGGACGGCGATAGGCGTAACTGGAAGGTCAGAAACTTAGGCCTTCTGACATGTCCGAAGATACGAGTGCGAGATCACGATTGCGGCAACGATGCTTAACGGTCATGGCACACAACCGTGCTCCCGCAACGTGCGGCGCCCTGTGTGAGCCGCCGTCGTTGTGTGGGCCTGGGCGTCTTCAACGGGACCTTCGCCGCAGGCAAGCTGCCGACGGCGACCAGAACCGATCAATATTGAACTCGGAAGCCGCCAACGAGCCGGATCGTGTTCGCGTCAGGGTCGGTGATCGTTGACAACCGCACCCCCTTAGTTGCCTCGACAATTTCGCCCGTTGACCAAAGTCGAGCCAGCACGTTGCTTGTCAACGAAGACCTGTACCCATCCACCCGGAACTACCTGCCACTCAACGAGATTCGGCATGGGATTGTTATCGGCCGCGCGCCCAAATAGCGATTCGTACCAGCGTCGACTCCTTTCTAAGTCGGTCACAGGAACAACGGTCAAGACATGCTCGATCGACATGGAACACAAACTCCTTGGATTAGGTCTCCAAGGAAAGACCTGTCAGTCGGTCCAAACTCATCGGGACGGGGTCGCCGGCGCAACAGGAACTGAATCGTCTCCATTCTTTCCACTGAGACGATGCCAGGCGGGCTTGAGTAAACATCAGGTTTCAAATTCCGAACTTTGGATAGACCTCATTCCAGTTGCCGCTCTCGGAAAGCGGCATATCACGGAGGGAGCCTGAGGTGGCGTTCTCACACATTGCATCGAAAACAACGGCAGCAACAGCTGCATTCGCGGCGGTCGGATTTCTCACCGCGGCACCGGCAATGGCCGACCCACAAGTACTGCAGTTCGGCCAGATGGCAGAGATTTCCAGTAATGGCGGCACCATCGACTACACCGTGAGCGACCTGCAGCCCAGCGGCCACAACGACGGCGTGTGGTACTCCGACGTCACGGCCAAAGGGGTAAGCGGTAACGCAACTCCAAACATTGCCGATTTCAACGCTCGGGCCGCCAACAGCTCCACGTACGCGGTGATGAAGGGTAATCAGACAGACGGCCTTCCCGAGGGGCCACTCCCCCTAGGCAGCCCTGTTACGGGGCGCATTTACTTCGACGTTCGCAACGGCACGAACCCCGACAGTGTCGTCTACCGTGACGCCGGAGGCACGGACAAGGTCGTCTGGAAAGGCTAAGCACTTCGCCTTCCGCCGTTTCGTCGAGAACTCGCTCTGAGGGCCACTTTCGACGCCCATGCACCGCATGGCTACAGCCCGGATGGTACGACCTTGCCGTTGACCGTCACCTCGACCTGGCCGGTCCCCGAGTTGTACGCGATTGTGCCGTGCTCGAAGTTCTGCACTTGCAGATCGGCGACGGAGTTCGCGTCGCTGACGGGAAAGCCCAACGGACCTGCCGAACCGTTGGTGCCGGTGACCGCAGGCGCGCCATCCGGGTCGCGTGGGATATTCCAGGCGTCCCGAATCTTGCCCAGGGTGATATATGCGGGCGTGCCGGCCTGGTCGCTCCTGGCGGTAATCACGCCGCCCTGGAACTGCTGGAATACCAGGCCGCTCTCCCGTGTGCCCGCGTTGCGGTCGCCCGTCAGCGGCTTGCCGAGAGCCTGCTTCTGGGCGTCGGTTGCCGACGTGTACTTGGCAGCGATCGGGCCGGTCAGAGTCACTTCGATGTCGCCGTCCCCGATGAGCTTCACCTCGGCGGGCTGCGCTGGAGCGTTGGACGTAGCGGTGGCGCTCACCCCGTTCTGAGGCGGTGCCGACGCATCGACGTTCCTGCCGTTGCTACAGCTCGCAGTCATCAGCGCGACGGCGGCCAGGCCGACGACTGCCGCGTGGCGGGGTGCGATCGTTTTCATGGGCTTCCTCCGGAGTGGCAAGGCGGTCGCGGTCGTCGTAGCTCCGAACGAACTTACGCCGCGGTCATTGACGGCGCAGAAGCGATGCGAGGCGACGGGTTCACGCGACGAGCAGTCCTATACCCAGCGAAGTGAGTCCCGCCGCGAGGGTCAAACCGCCGGCATAGACGAGTGCGATGAATGCATTGGGAGTGTTACGCCCAGCGCCCATCGACGAGAAAAAGAAGCCGGCAGGCATCATCAGCGCCGCGGCCGGCGCCCCGATTCGTGCGAGCCACCCCCATAGACCGGTCAAGTGCACGCTGTCGGCGTAGAGCAATCCGGTCAACGACACAATGAGAAGTACGCCTGCATGGGCGTGGCCCGCACGCGCGAATGCCAGCTGAAAAGGTGTCGCCGGGGCGGTTCCCCGCACCAGTTGCACCAGGTAGACCCCACCGGTTTCTACGGTGACGAGAGACAGCAGCAGGATCCCGGCCAGAGTTCGAGTTGTCTCGGACACTTGATGCCCCCTTGATTGGTGACCAGAACTCTCCAATTTATTGGATAGCATCGGTACCTGATATGTCAAGATGGAGTATGCGATTGGCCGAATTGTCCTCACGCAGCGCAGTCTCCGTGTCGACCATCAAGTACTACCTGCGTCTGGGGCTGCTGCATCCTGGCGAGTATCAGAGCAGCACTTGGTCGGAATACAACGATTCCCACCTACGCCGCCTGGCGCTGATTCGCGCGTTGATCGAGGTGGCAGGACTCCCCCTGGTGGCGGTGCGCCGAGTGCTCGCGGTGGTCAAAGACGAGTCCGTGCCATTACATCGGGCGCTCGGGACCGCGCAGTGGCTGCTATCCCCCGCCATCGCCGAGGCGCCGACCGCCGAGTCGGCCGCACGAGTCGAAGCGCTGCTCACCCGCCACGACTGGAAGCTGGCGCCTGACAGCCCACACCGCCGGGTGCTGGCCGATGCACTCGACCGACTTGACCGCCTGGCGTTTTCGGCTTCCGATGCCCTGCTGGACCAGTACGCCGAGACACTGTCGACCCTCGCCGCCAGCGAGGTCGAATCGATTGCCGCCGAAGCAGACCGCGCGACCGCAATCGAACATCTAGTAATCGGAACTTTGCTCTACGAGCCGCTATTGACCGTGATGCGCCGAATGGCACACGAGTCCGAGTCGACCCACCGATCCAAACCCTCTTGAACTTCGACGATGATCCGGGGCGCCCCGACGATGAGCTACTTGCGCTGTTCGATGAAACGGGAGACCAGTCCGAAGAATTGGCCTTCGAGTTCGTGCTCGACGAAGTGACCGCAGGCCGGTATCACCAGCTCGGCGTCGGTAATACCGTTCGCGATCTCCCGGGAGAGCGGCAACGGTGTGCAGAAGTCGTCTGCACCGCAGATCACCAGCGTCGGCTGCGCGATGCGCCCGAGCGAGTCGAGCGTGTCGTGTGCCGCGATCATGTCGATCCGCCGCAGAGAGATGTCAATGTCCCCCGGTTGCATGGGCACCGCTGCGGCCCGCTCGATCCACGCCGACACCTTTTCCGGGTTGTGGCGGAAAAACGCTGGGGAAAACAAGAACACCGAATAGGCCGAAAGAAGCGACTCCCGGTCCCACTCGGCAGCCATTCTGCGTCGCGCCGCGAACTCGCGCCGCAGGTAGGCATCAAAGCGGGCGAAGGAGGCCACGAGCGTCAGGGTGGCGACCGTGTGGGGGTGGTTCAGCGCCATGTACTGCGCGATCGCTCCTCCGGTGGAGGCTCCGACGACGTGTGCCGCACCTACGCCGAGGTGGTCGACGAGGCCGGCCATGTCGGCGGCGAGTTATTCGGTCGAGTGGCCCACGTCGGTGCGGCTGGTCCGTCCGGTTCCGCGCTGATCGGGCACGATGACGTAATACCGGGAGGCGAATCGGCTGATCTGGTTACCCCAGCTGGCGCCGACGCCGGCCAGCCCGGACAACAGCAGCAGAGGCCGATTGCCCGAATCCCCGTGGGTCTCGTAGTACAGCGAAATCCCTTGCGTCTCAAGAAGGGCCATTAGAAAACCGCGTCGGCTAGGCGGTCGATTTGGTCGATCTGGGCGACGCAGGGGTGGAACACGAGTGCGTCGAAGCCCAGGTCGCGGTAGGTGCGCACGGTCTGCGCCGCCTCGTCGGCCGAGGTGAGCATGTCGGCGACGTTGAGGGCGGCGTAGTCAGGCTTGAAGCCGTAGTAGCTGCGCAGGTGGGCGCGGCCGGCCGCGACGGTGTCGGTATCACCGAAGGCGAAATTGACGCTGGCGTGAAGCCGCGGGTGCCCCGAGCGGCCCGCCTCCGCCCACGCCACGCGCACCTGGTCGGCGAGCACGGATTGGTTGGCGTAATCGCGCAACGCTCCGGCGGTCCAGCCGTCACCGATCGTCGCCGCGCGGCGGATGGTCGCATCCGCGCGTCCGCCGAACAGGATCGGAATCTCCACCGGCGCAGGGCTCAGCGACTTGTCGCCCGTGACGGTTCTGGCGTCACACGTGTCACGCAATACGGCCACGGCCTCGTCGAGCATGTGCCCGCGCCGCCGATAGTCCACGCCGACAGCGCTGTAGTCATCGGGTCGGCTACCGATGCCCAGGCCGAGGGTGAGCCGCTCACCGGATGCATCGGCGAGGGTGGTGATCTGCTTGGCCAGCAGCGCGGCGGGATACAGCGGGGCCAGCAGCACATTGGTAATCAGGCCGATCTCGGTCGTCGCGCCCGCGGCCACCGACAGCGCGACGACGGAGTCAAGGCTTGGATAGACCATCCGGTCTATCGCGGCCAGTGCGGCGAAGCCGCGCCGCTCGGCTCGGCGCGCCCACTCCACGGTCAACGGCCCCGGGGTGTGCGCGATATGGCTGGGCAGTCCGATTCCTATGTCCATGGTGATTGCTCCTCACGGGTTGATTGAATGAAAGATGTCGTCGTAGTGGCCGTCGAGGGTGGCGAATCGCACTCGTTTGGCGGCCTCGACCACGATCTCGTCGGCGTAGGGTTGGCTGTACAGCAGCGAAACCGTCTCGGCGACAAAGGCATTCAGCGACATCACGTCGGGACCGCGGTCCGGGTCGGTCAGCATGTCGGTGTCGACCCGCGGCGGGACGATCTCGATCACCTGGACCGGCGTGTGGCGCAGCTGGTGACGCAGCGACTGGGTGTAGGCGTGCAAGGCCGCTTTGGTTGCCGAGTAGGTCGGCGTAATCGCCTTAGGCACAAAGGCTAAAGCGGAGGTGACGTTGGCGATGGCGGCGTGCGGTTGTCCGATCAGGCTGGGTAACAGTGCCCCGGTGAGCCACATCGGTCCCAACAGGTTGACTGCCACGGTGGTGTTGGCGACCTCGGCGAGGGCAGCATCGCCGCTCAACAGGTCCTCAACGTGCATAACGCCCGCATTGTTGATTAGGACGTTCAGACCGGGGTGGCTGCCAGTCAACTCGGCGGCCAACCAGCTGATGCTGTCCGGATTCGACAGGTCCAGCTCGCGGCATTCAATGCCCGGATTGGCATCGGCGACGGCCTGCAGCATCTCACGACGGCGCCCGGCGATGACGACCCGGTTGCCCGCTCGATGCAGGGCCTCGGCCAGTCCGCGGCCGATGCCGCTGCCGCCACCGGTGACCACGATGGTGTTGCCCGTCAGCTTCACGGAGTCCAGGCTGGCAGCGACAGTGCCGAAATCGCGACCATTGCGGTGACATTGGCCAGAAGTCCTCATCGTGGGCCGCACAGGCAGATACTTTTCCTTATGATCGACGAGTTAGACGCCCAGATTCTGCATGCCCTGCAGCTGGCTCCTCGCGTGTCGTTTCGCCGGATCGCGGCCGTGGTAGAGGCCACCGAGCAAACGGTCGCCCGGCGCTACCATCGGTTGCGGCGCGACGGCGTGGTGCGAGTTGTCGGGTTGGAGAACCGCTGGGTCGAGGGCGACGCAAGCTGGGTGTGCCGCATGCGTGCCGCGCCAGACCGCATATCGCAGCTGGCAGACGCGCTGGTGCGCCGCCCAGACGTGTCCCATGCCAATGTGCTGGCGGGGTGGACCGATCTGGTCTGCGTCATCCGCGCACCGCTGGGTGATACTCGCGAGGATCTCCTGCTGCAGCTATTACCGCGAACAACTTCGGTCACCGACATCACCATTGATCTGCTGCTGCAGTCGTTCGGGCAGCCGGCAAGCGCGCCGTGGACCGGATATGGCCGCAGGCTGTCCGACCGGCAAGCTGCAGAGATCTTGGCCGAGCGGACCAGCCCTGCCTCCTGCACTCCACAGGTCTTGCCCACCGCAGCGGACCGCCCCATCCTCGAGGCCCTCGCCGAAGACGGCCGCACGCCGCAGTCGAAACTTGCCGCACGCACGGGCTGGTCGGTGGCGCGAGTGGGTCGGCGGATCGCGGCACTGGAAGGCTGCGGCGCCCTGGTCTACGACGTCGACGTGTTGCCCGAACGGCTCGGCCATCGACTCAGCGCCATGCTGTGGCTCACGGTAGCGCCCCGCGACATACAACGCGTCGGCGAGCGCATCGCCGCGCACGACCACATCGCCTTCGCGGGTGCCGTCAGCGGGACTAAAAATCTGATAGCGGTAGCCATCTGCCGAGACGCCGACGATCTCTATCGGTACCTCACCGAGCAGCTCGGCCAGATCGGGGAGATCCTCGGCTACGAGGTCAACATCCGCACCCAGCGCCTCAAGCAACATGGATCGCTTGTGGCCCACGGAAGGCTGATCAACCCCCGACGTCCGACCCGCACTGTGCGCTGAACCGGCCTCCTCGGTGTCGTGCCGACGATGTTGATGCAGCTGATAACCTCAGTATACGAGGATGGCCATCGGATGAAACGAGAGTACATTGGTTCCCGACGGTGTACCTGGCGAAGTGCGGGGTGGTGCAGACAGCGGCTCTGATCTGGCGACCAAGATCAACCAGCTGTTTGAGGTCATGCGGAAGGCCGGTGCGCCTGCGTTATCGAACGCCGCCGCTGCGGCAGCTATCACCAGCAAAACTGGCGTATCAATCAGTGCGGCCTACCTCTGGCAGCTCAGAAATGGCGTGAAGACCAACCCGACGGTGCAACATCTGCGTGCCATCGCGGATTTCTTCAATGTGCCCCCCTCCTACCTGATTGACCGCGATACTGATCAGCAAATCGAGGCACAGCTGACTTTGATGCAAGCACTGCGTGACAGCGGCGTACGTGATCTGGCGATGCGCACGTCGGGGCTGACCCCGCAAACTATAAGGAGTTTGGCGGCCATGGTCGACGAGGTTCGTAAACTCCAAGACCTGCCGCCCATGGCCCCGGGAGGAGGGGCAGATCCAGATGACGTCCAAGGGTGACAACATGCTTGCACTGGTGCGTACCTTGCCCGTGCCGGTGCCCTGGGATCGCGCCGAGTTCATCGATGGCGTTGCGCGGTTGCGTGGTCGGCCGATTCAAGTGGTCCCTACGGTGGCCAGACTGACGATGAGTGCTTGCGGATTATGGATGAAGCGCGACCGCGACGACATCATCATCCACGAAGCAGGCACCTCCGAGTACCACATCGACCAGATCGTCTGCCACGAAATCGGACACATGGTGCTGGAACATGACCGCGACCCCCGCGAGGCCGCGAGCGGAGCCGATGGCTACTTCCCGAAGATGATCTTCGCGACGGCTCTGGCAGGGTTGAACCCTCGCATGGGGGCGATCCTGGGCCGCACCGCCTTCGACGACGACCGAGAACGTGATGCAGAGATGTTCGCGTCGATAGTGATGCTCGCGGCCGCCGAACGCGGAGCGCAAAAGTCGATGATGAGCAGCGTGTTCTTCCGCCCGTGAGCCCATCGATCGTGCCGGGCATCATCGCCTGGCCATTGATCGCGTTTATGACGCTCGTGCTGGTCGGCCGCTACCGATGGTGCAACACCAACCTCTATGAGCGGTACTTCAACAGCACACTGGCGTTTCAGGTGCTGGCCCAGTTGTTGCGCGAGCATCTCGTGCAAAACATGCTCGTTCGAACAGCCCTGATGACGATGCCCGGCACATGGCAACTGGGTACCGCCGTGTTGAGCTACAGCTATAGCGAATTCGTCGGGTTCACGTTGTTGTGGTCCGGCATGTCAGAAGCCGAAACCCGGCGTAAGCAAAGGTATTACCGCCTGGCGGGCTTACTCTGTGTCGCCGGACTGCTCATTTTCGGTACTCGTGCTCGAATCGCCGCCGAACCCCTCGAGTTCACGACAGGCTGGAACTCCGTGACGACCTTTAGTTGCTTTGCGGCCATGCCGATGATCGTAGTGGCGCGCATGATATGGAATTCCTTGCGCGAGTTTGGTATTGCCGGCAGGCGGCAAGAACGCTTGATCGCGTTCAGCACTCTGTCGATGGGTCTGACGGCCGTTGCTACCGGACTACTAGAAGTCGGCCTGCAGATTTCCGACCGGCTTGGCTGGACTCACTCTGCCCACTTCAGGCAGCAGTTTCACGCGTCCTGCCTTTTCTTCATGATATTTAGCCTATTCGTGATCGCCGCGGTCCCTCTTGCGATCAAACTGCTCCGCTTGCTGGGGCTGGATCCCGTCAGCCGTAGCTGGCGCACACTGCAGCCACTGCGGCAGGCCCTGAGAACCGTTGTGCCAGAATGCGCTTTCAATCTTGACGACGATGAGCCGGGGCGGCGAAAGTCACCGCTACAGCTACACCACACCGTCGTCGAGATCCGGGACGCCATCTTGGGACTCCGCCCATATTTCCGTGAAGTACCCGACAATGTTCGGACGCGCTTTCTCGCCAAGCCCCACACGGTGAGAGCGCGCGACCACGATACGGCTGTCGCGACCCTGCGCCTGGCATACGCCGTCAGGGCTAAAGCGGCCGGCGTCACGCCGCAACCCCTCGACGTCAATTCAACGCTGTTCGGCGCTTCCCGGGCGGCAACCCTTCACCAGGAAGCGGCCGAATTGGTGACGCTGGCGAAATGGTGGCCTACAGCTTATGCCGCCACGGAGGGCGGCATCGAATCCGCGACCAACGCGAAGGCGAGCCAGACACCATGACCCCGCATGCCGCGAACCCACTCGGCTTGCCCGCGGCCCGTTCGTCAACAGCTTCCACAGCCACCATTGAGGCATGAGAGATGCCTGAGACCACTGTGACACGCTGAACCAACTCATCCCCCGACACCCCAGCAGCCGGACGCCGATTGTCGGCTCCGTGCCCTATCTTGGATCGTCCGAGACATGATCGATCGAGACGGAGGGCATGTGCTGGACGACGACACCACGCTGTCGCCTGCCGACCTGCTCGAACTCAATCGCGGCCTTCAGGGCTCTCCGACGGTCAGACTGCTGTCCACGCTGAACCTCAACCTCTACGCGACTCTGATGGAGCGTCAGCTCAGCGGTGGTGTGGTCCCCGAGACCGACCTCGTCATCCGCCTCGAACGCGATCTTGCCGAACTCGATCAGGTCGGCGAGCAGTCCGGCCTGGCCTTGATCAAGTCCTGGGCCAGCCAGGGCTGGCTGCACCGGGTCGCCGACACCCGCTCCGGCATCGAACGCAACCTGTGTTACCTGACCCAGGAGGCCCGCCGCGCGCTCGACTTCCTGCGGGGCATGCGCCGGCAGGACACGATCGCCACCGGCGGCTCGATCAACGGCATCGCGTCCCGGCTCAAGCAGGTCGCGTTGCGGGTGGGCAATGACCCCGACCGCATCCGCGCCGGTATTGAAGCCGAAATCGCCGCCCTACAAGCCGAACTCGGCGCACTAGATCAGGACGTCGCCTCGGGTGCGAGCAGCCAAGATGTCGACCTGACCGACGCCTATGACGAAGCCCATGCCATCGCGTTGCAGATGGAGCGCCTGATCACCGACATCGGCCAGTACGGGACCATGATCGAACGGGCCACCGCGGCACTCGACGAGCCGATCGACAGCAATGTCGAATACCGCGACCGCCAGCGCCGCATGTACGCCGACTACGAGGCCGCCTGGGATTCGCAGGGCCGCGACTCGCACCGCGCGTTCCTGCGCATGATCAACGACCCCGACCAGCGCGCAGAATTCGAAGCCGACGTCGCCGCGGTTGCCGAAGCCCTGCCGGCCCTCGATCCCGCCCTGCGCAAGGTGATGGCCGGCTTCTTCGAACTGGTCGGTCATCAGATCGATGAAGTCGAACGCATCCAGCAGCGCTGCGCGCAACGCGTCAAGCGATTCACCGCGTTCGGCACCCTCGAACAGCGCCGTGGTGTGGCCCGTCAGCTCAACGAGGCCATCGGCGCCGCACGCAACTTGCTCAAAGCTTCGCTGACCGACTCCCGGCTGGACATCGAACTCCCCCTGGCCCGACATGCGTTCAGTTCGGTCGGCGCGCTCAGCTTCCGGATCGGTGACTTGTCCAATCCAAAGCCTGCCCAGGTCGCCGAGGGTGAGGTCGACTTGACCAGCTTCGCCGCGCTGACTACCCAGGTAGACGCGCCCGCGATGTCCGAGATGATCAACAGCGCAATCAGTTCCGGGACCCAGCTGTCCCTGCCGGATGCGGTCGCGATGCTCGACTCGGCCTATCTCGGTCACGTCATCGTGCTGTGGTCCTGGGCGCTCAAACAACCGGAAACCTCGCAGGTTTCCGAGTCGGTCACCGTCCGCTTCCAGTCCCTGGACGGACGCGACCGCGAAATGGAGGTGCCGCGCTTGATGTTCACCGAACCGGTTTCCACCCTGCTGGGAGCTACCGCGTGACGGTCGAAGAGACCTTTGAGAAGACCGCGGACTACAGCGGGTTCTCCGCGCTCCCCCAGGTCGACCAGACCGCCCGCGCCCCGCATCAGCGCCGACCCCGGTTCGACGGCGACGTGTCCGAACTTCCCGACCGGGCCTGCTGGGCGCTGCAACAGTTGCTGACCCGCCGCTACATAAGCGCCGAAGCCGACCGTGACGTCTACACCTGGGTGCTGGAGTACCGAGCCCAGTTGTCGGTCAGGCTGTCAGAGCTGGATCTGTTACTGCGCATCGTCGAGGGCTCCTCCGACACTGACGGGGTCGCGTTCGTCGAACAAGCCCGCTACCAATCTGCCCGGGGCGTAAAGCTTTTGCGTCGTGAACCGCTGGGCACCTACGACTCGATCCTGGCGCTGCACCTCGCGCAGATAATGCGCGCCTCGGGCGATCAGGCCGTCGTGATCAGCCGCGACGAAATGCACGGGCTGTTCGCCGGCGTGCTCAACGATGTCGACCGCGATGCCGTCACGTTCACCGCGCGCATCGATGGTGCCATCGCACGGCTGGCATCGCTGGAGATATTGCGCAAAACCCGCGACGACGAGGACAGCTATACCGTCAGCCCGGTCATCAATGCCGTCATGACGGCCTCGGTGATCACCGAGTTGCAGCAGCAGTTCGAGGTCCTTTTGGGCGGTGGCATGCCCGCGGAGCAGGGCCCCGGCGACGAGGAGGAACCCGAGGATGACTGAACAGTTCCACCTGTCCCGTCTGCAGGTCATCAACTGGGGCGTCTTCGACGGCTATCACTCCATCGAATTTAGCGAAGGCGGCGCACTGATCGCCGGCGCCTCCGGCAGCGGCAAATCCTCACTGCTGGACGCTATTTCACTGGGCTTTCTGCCGTTCAACCGGCGCAACTTCAACGCCTCCGGTGACCACACCGCCGCCGGGTCCAGCGCCGGGCGGCGTACCGTCGACAAATACGTCCGCGGCGCCTGGGGTCAGCGCAGCGACGCCGGCACCAGCAAGGTGATGTACCTGCGGGGCGACGGCACCGCATGGTCGGCGATCGCCGTCACCTACACGAGCAACACCGGCCGCACCGTTACCGGCCTGGTACTCAAGTGGCTCACCGGCGAATCGCGATCGGACTCCTCCAGCCGGTTCGTGCTGGCCGACGGCGACCGCGATATCGAGAACGTCTGCAACCGCTGGGCCGCGGGCCGCTTCGATGCCGCGGTGTTCAAAGACGACTGGCGGTTCTCCACCAAAGTGGAGTCGCAGTATCTCGCCCAGCTGTACGCCACCATCGGCATCCGCGCCTCCGACGCCGCTCAGCAGCTGCTCGGCAAGGCAAAATCGCTGAAAAGCGTTGGTGGGCTTGAGCAGTTCGTCCGAGAATTCATGCTCGACGAGCCCACCAGCCTGACTCGGCTGCCCGAGGCGCTCAAGCAGATCGACCCGCTGGTCGACGCCCGCGAGCTGCTGGCCGTCGCACAACGCAAACGCAAGATCCTCGGCGACATCGAGAAGATTCAGCAGCGCTACGCCTCGGAGTCTTCCGACCTGGGCATCATCGATCTCGTCGACCAGCCGATGGTCCGGGCCTACACCGATCACGTCCGGCTCGCGCAATGCCCGGCGCAGATCGAATCGCTCGACGCCACCATCGACCAACTCGGCAATGAATACGAGGACGTCACCCGCCAGCTCAATCTCGCCAAGGCCGAAGGTGATTCGCTGAACGCACAGATCAGCGGATCCAGCACCAGCCTGGGGCCGCTGCAGTCGCAGGTGGCCGGCGCCGAAGCGCACGCCGAACAGGTATCGCGGCGGCGCACCGCCTACGAATCCATGCTCAACGCGCACGGTCTCGATGTCCCGGACACCGCCGAAGAGTTCTGGAATCTGCGCGAGGAACTCAGCACTCGGGCCACCGAGCTGTTGGCCAAACTGGATCGCGGACGGGAAGCCTCGACCGATGCGGAGTACGCCCAGAAGGTTGCCCGCATCGCCCGTGACGACGCCGCCAAGGAACTCAAGCGTGTCGAGCGCGTCGGTTCGGCGCTCCCGGAATTCGCGCTCACCGTGCGCGAACACATCTGCGCCGCCGTGGGTATCGACCCCGGTGAGCTGCCCTACATCGCCGAGCTGATGGATCTGCGACCCGAGCAGAGCCGGTGGCGCGTCGCCGTCGAAAAGGTGCTGCGCGGCGTGGGCCTGCGGCTGCTCGTCCCCGACAGTCATTACGCGGCAGTGTTGCGGTTCGTCAACGAAACCAACATGGGCGGCCGGCTTCAGCTGCATCACGTCCGCGCCAGGTTCATCGGCGCGGCGGTCACCGAAGCAGAGCCAAACACATTGGCTGGCAAGCTGTTCGTGGTCGACCCGGCCCATGGCTGCGCCGCCGAGGCCGCAGACGTCATCGCCGCCGCCGGTGACCACATCTGCGTCGATACCCCCGACGTGTTCCCCCGCTTCCGGCGCGCCGTCACCGACACCGGCCTGTACAAGGACTCCGAGCGCCTGGCCATCAAGGACGACCGCCGGCCGCTCAAGCAGGCCGACTATATCTACCAGGGCGATGTCGCCGCCAAGGTCGACGCACTGACCGTGGATCTCGCCAATGCCGAAGACGCGTTTCGCCGGGCCCGCAGTGTCGCCGACGAGATCGCCGCCGAGCGCCAGCAGTGGCGGGACCGGGCCGCGGCGTTCAAGGCGATCTGCGATCAGTTCGAGCAGTGGACCCACGTCGACACCGAGACCGCCGACGCGCACGCCGACCGGCTGCGAGAGCAGTTCGAGTTGCTGCTGGCCGACAACCCCGATATCGAGGCGCTCACCGCCCGCGCCGAGGAGTGCTGGGAACAGATCCAGGCGCTGATGACCCGACGCGGCGCCATCCAGACCCGCCGCGACGATCTCGACGGTCGCCGCACCCGGCTGCTCGAACTGCAGGAACGGCTCGCCCCGGCGTTCGTGTCCGAGCCGCTGACGGAGCTGCTGAATCGCTACGCCGCGGACGTGCCGGTTGCCCTGGACATGCTCAACCCCGAACCGCATCGTGACGCGGTCTTCACCGCGATCCGGCGCGAACGCGAGCAACTGCGCGAAAGCCGCAGGCGCTCATACGATGAGCTGGCGCGCATCCTCAATACCTTCGACACCGCGTTCCCCGATGCGATCCCCAACGACAGCGACGTGTTCGACGAACGCGTGCACGATTACGTCGCGTTGTGCCGCCATATCGACGAGCGGGAACTGCCCGAGGCCTACGAGCGGATGATGCGGCTGGTCACCGAGCAGGCGCCCGATGCCATCCTGACCTTGCACCGGGTGGCCGAGCAAGAAGCCCGACGAATCAGCGAGCAGATCGAACGGGTCAATACCGGCCTGGGGGCGGTGGAATTCAACCGCGGCACCCGGCTCACCCTGCGCGCCACCGCGCGCAGCCTGACCGCCGTCGCCGAACTCACCGAGATCGTCCGGGCCATCTCTCGGCGCATCGCCGAGGTCGGTCTCGGCGACAAGCAAGCGATCCTGGACCAGTACGCCGACATCTTGCGGCTGCGCAACCGATTGGCGTCGACCGCACCGGAAGACAAGGCCTGGACCCGCGACGCCCTCGATGTCCGCAACCGGTTCACCTTCGACTGCGCCGAATGGGACGTCAGCAGTGATGAGCTGATCCGCACCCACAGCAACGCCGGCGACAACTCCGGCGGCGAGCAGGAGAAGCTGATGGCTTTCTGCCTGGCCGGTGCGTTGAGCTTCAACCTCGCCAACCCCGAAAGCGCCGACAACAAACCCGTTTTCGCCCAATTGATGCTCGATGAGGCGTTCTCCAAATCCGACCCGCAGTTCGCCCAGCAGGCTTTGCAGGCGTTCCGCAAGTTCGGGTTCCAGCTCGTCATCGTGGCAACCGTGCAGAACGCGACGACCATCCAGCCTTACATCGATAGCGTGGTGATGGTGTCCAAGCGTGAAGCCACCGGTCGCAACGCCCGCCCGGTGGCGACCGTGACTACAAAGACGATCACGGACTTCACCGCGCTGCGCCACGAGATGCGGGCGTCGGCCGCCCTGGTCCCGGCCGGAGTGTGATGCCGTCGCCGAGACGCGGCGAGCGTCAACTCATCGAGGCACACGTGTGGTCGACCGTGTAGCTGACGGCTTCGGCGGTGCCCTGGGCATCGTAGGCCAACCAGCGTTCCGTGCGCTGGCGTTCGAATTCGGTCCAGGACGCTACGGTGAACCTCTCGATGAACGAGTCCGGTTGTCCCACATCTTGATAGAGCTGCCAACTGTGGCCGCCGGTGCGCAGCCTTGACCGCCGGACCGCGCTCATCGCCACCCATCGCATCGCGGTTGTCGGCCTTGGGGTTTCGCGTCGGGCGATTCGTCAAGCGATCGCGGCAGTCCGCCAAGGGAGCTGCCACACGCCGCGTGCGGGTACTAGCCGGCCGGCGGTACCGCTGGCGGACGGCATTCGTTGGCGCCGGGGTCCCACCACCAGCCGTTGTCACACGCCAGCGGTTGCGGCCCAACACCGAGGGGCCGGCACACATTGGCCGTCGGGTCCCACCATTGGCCCGGATCGCACGCCAGGGGTTGCGGCCCGACCCCGAGCGGTCGGCAGACCTTGCCGGTGGGGTCCCACCACTCGCCGTCGCCGCAGTCGGCCTTGCTCACCGCCGGCGTCATGATCGTCACCGCTGCGGCCGACGCGAGCACCAACATGACGATGACTACGAATTGGCGAACTAGCGTCCTCATCGGAGGCCTCCCATCGTCTGCGATATCGAAATATCGAACCCAGTAGCGGGCATTCGGGTCAAGAGTGTTTTTCGCGACCGAGTAGAGGTTAAGCCAGTGTGCCGATGATTTTCGGGCGGTTCGCCAGTCAGACCTTCCGGAGGGACAACTCGAGAGCAAAGGTGGGAGCCATGCCCCCGAAAAACACGGCCTTGCCGCCGGTCGTCGACCACCAAACCTGGCGCGCGGCGCTCGACGAACTGCGCCGGCGAGAAAAGGCCGCCACCCGCGAATTAGATGCGATCGCCGCCCAGCGACGGCGGCTGCCGATGGTCGAATTGGCCGACTACACCCTGGTCGGTGCCAACGGACCCATCCGCCTGGCCGACGTGTTCGACGGCCGGTCCCAGCTGATCGTCTACCACCACATGTGGTCTGACGGGGCGGAATGGCAGTGCGCCGGATGCACAGGATTCACCTCCCAATTCACCCGACTGGAGTTCCTCGACAACTACGACGCCCGGTTCGTCATCGTCACGAACGGACCTATCGAGGAAGCGCTCGTGTACAAGCACAAGGTCGGCAATGGCATGGACTGGTATTCGTCGTCGCAGAGCACTTTTGCCGCCGACATGGATGCGCCGCCCGGCGGTGGCTTCGGGGTCAACGTGTTTCTGCGTGACGGCGAGACGGTGTACCGCACGTGGCACACGAACGGGCGAGGCACCGAGCAACTCAGCCACTCTTTCGGGCTGATCGACATCCTGCCGTGGGGTCGCCAAGAGGAGTGGCTCGACTCGCCCGAAGGGTGGCCCTCGCGGCCCACGTACTCGGGATGGCTCGACTCCCCCGCTATTGCGGCGGTTTACGGATCTAGTCCAGGTCGAACATGCGTCGAGTGAGCGCGGCCCCCAGCGAGCCGGCGAGGTGGTGGCGTTGTGCTGGTGTGGACTGCTCGCGCGCAGGGCGGCAAAACTGTTGTAACGCAACGCCATAACCGCAGGTTCGCTATGAAGGGTCCGGTTGCCTGTTGGCGCTCGGAATTGTCCACGCTTCGACACGGGCGCCGACAGGGCGCACACTTGTCGAATGGAGGTATGTCATTCCATCGCCGTTGCGCTGACCGCACCACCTCTGACCGGGGCGCTATCCCTTCGGTGGCGGGCCTCGACGTCAGCGCGGCCGACGTGACGGGCGCCCAGCCGCGCCGCGTGCTGAACGGTCTCTCGGATATTCGCGCGTTCTTTCACACGAACAAGGTGCCGCTCTACTTCATCTCGCCCACCCCGTTCAACCTGCTCGGCGTTGACCGCTGGATACGAAACTTCTTTTACCTGACCTACTTTGATTCTTTCGAGGGCACACATTCGCGTGTGTTCGTCCCCCGGCGACGCGACCGCCGTGATTTCGATTCCATGGACGAGGTGTGCAGCCACCTGCTGTCCGATCCCGAGACCCTCGAGTTCATCGCGGGTAAAGGTCCCGGCGGCAAGTGCTGCTTTGTGATGATGAACGAGGAAATCCAGGCCCTCGCCCGTTCGGCAGGCCTCGAGGTCATGCATCCGCCGATCGAGCTGCGCAATCGTCTGGGCTCCAAGATCGTCATGACGCGGCTGGCCAACGACGCGGGGGTGCCCAGCGTGCCCAACACGATCGGACGGGCCGGCTCCTACGACGAATTGCTGGCGCTCGCACAGGACGCCGGTTTGGGAGATGACCTCGTCATCTCGATCGCTTACGGCAACGCCGGCAGCGGGACGTTCTTTGTGCACGGTCAACGCGACTGGGACCAGCACGCCGGTGACCTGGCAGGGCAGGACCTCAAAGTCATGAAGCGGATCCGCAACGTCGAGGTGTGCCTCGAGGGTGCCGTGACCCGCCACGGCACCGTCGTGGGCCCCGCGATGACGAGTCTCGTCGGCTATTCGGAGCTGACGCCGAGCCGGGGCAGCTGGTGTGGAAATGACATCTGGCATGAGGTGCTGCCGCCCGCCCAGACGCACGCCGCCCGAGAAATGGTGACAAAGCTGGGCGACGTGATGCGCCGCGAGGGTTACCTCGGCTACTTCGAGGTGGACCTCCTGCACGACCTCGACTCCGACGAGCTCTACCTCGGCGAGGTGAATCCGCGGCTGAGCGGCGCCAGCCCGATGACGAACTTGACCACCGAGGCCTACGCCGACATGCCGCTGTTCCTCTTTCACCTGCTCGAATACATGGACGTGGAGTACGAGCTCGACATCGACGAGATCAACGCGCGCTGGGAGCGCGGCTATGGCGAGGACGAGGTCTGGGGCCAGGTGATACTCACCGAGACCTCGCCGAATGTCGAGATCTTCACCGCGACGCCACGCACCGGGGTATGGCGCATCGACGACGACGGTCGGGTCTCCTTTTCGCGGACCGCCAACGACTGGGCCACGCTGCTCGACGGCTCCGAGGCCTTTTACATGCGGGTCGCGGCGCCTGGCGACTTGCGTTCCGAGGGCGCCCAACTCGGCGTGCTGGTCACCCGCTCACACCTGCAGACGGACGACTATCAGCTCAGCGAGCGCTGCCAGCGCTGGGTCAAGGGCATGAAGGCGAAGTTCACCTCAACGCCCCTGACACCAGCCGCGCCGATCGTCTCTCGGCTCGTCGCACGCGCGTGAAAGGCGCCCCGGCCGGTATCTCATTGGATAACTGGCTGTCGGAGCCCTATGCGCAATGGTCATTGCAGCACGTCGAAGATTTCGTGCCCACCGCGCTGATCTCGCGCGGGACCGGACCGGTCGCGGCGATATCCCCGACCCCCGCTCCCCTCGCGAACATTTCGGTGACCAACACCAACGGGACGGACACCACCGTCGGTGCGGTCATCGCCGCCACCGCTACCGACGCCTGGGCGGTCGCCCACCGCGGTTCGATGGTGGTCGAGGAGTACCTCAACGGCATGGCGGCTGACACCCGGCACCTGGTGTTCTCGGTGAGCAAGTCGCTGGTAGCGACGGTCGTCGGCGCGCTGCACGGCGCCGGCGCGATCGCGCTCGACGCGCCGGTCACGGACTACGTTCCCGCACTGGCGAATTGCGGCTACGCGGGTGCAACGGTGCGTCACCTGCTGGACATGAGGTCGGGAATTGAGTTCTCGGAGAATTACCAAGATCCGGCCGCGGAGATACATCGTCTCGACCAGGCGATGGGGTGGGCGCCCAGGAACGATCCGGACGCTCCCGCGACCCTGCAAGATTTCCTGCTGACCCTGCGGCGGAAGTCCGCTCACGGCGGCCCGTTCGAATACCGGTCGTGCGAAACCGATGTGCTGGGCTGGATCTGCGAGGTCGCCGGCGGCCGGCGGATGCCCGGACTGATGTCGGAACTGCTGTGGGCTGGGATCGGCGCCCAAAGTGACGCCACCATCGGCGTCGACTCGGAAGGCACCGGATTTTTCGACGGCGGCATCAGCGCCTGCCTCACCGACATGCTCCGGTTCGGGTCGCTGTTCTTGCGCGACGGTGTCTCGCTCACCGGCCAGCAGGTGGTGCCGGCCGCGTGGATCGCCGACACCCTCGACGGCGGCCCCGACTCGCGTCCGGCTTTCGCCGCCTGCCCCGAGGACACTGAACTGCCCGGCGGGATGTACCGCAACCAGGTGTGGCTCCCCTACCCCGGCAACAACGTCGCCTTGTGCCTGGGCATGTGCGGCCAGATGATCTACGTCAACCGCGCCGCGGATATCGTCGCCGCCAAGCTGTCCACCCAGCCGCATTCCCATGAGCCGCACATGCTCGATACGTTGCGCGCATTCGATGCCGTGGCCCGCGAATTGGCCGGCATTTCCCGCTAGACATCCACGTTGAAAATTCGACGAGCCGCTTGAGTGAACTGCGGCTATTCTGCTGACTGTCTTGCTTTGCTACGGCGCACTTTTGGCGGCTGTGATCGCGCCACGAAGATTGGAAGGGAATTCAAATGCCCTCACTTCGAAGGCTGGCCAGAATCGCTGTCCCCACTATGGTTCTCGCTGCATTGTTGAGCAGCGCCGGCATTGCGGGCGCGACCCCCCAAGATGACGCGTACCTCGCACAATTACGTGCCGTGGGCCTCACGTGGCCGCCCAAGACGGAAGAGGCACTCATCGCTGAGGCGCACGACGTGTGCTACGACCTCACCTGGGGTTGGACACCCCAACAGATCGCCGACGACCTGCACGCCCGCTTGGACACGAAGGGCGTGACGCTGTTAGACATCGGAAGCCTGGTCAACGCCGCCCACTCGGTCTATTGCCCCGGCAATGTGTGCGACGCCCCCAGCCTGTGCACCTGACCGGGCCATCCGGCACAGGCCTACGGCAGCTGGCGCATCAGGTGGCTGTAGCGTGTCGGCCGTGAAGTCCTCCCGGCTGTATTCCTCCGTCGCGCTCGTGGCTTCGGTCGCGGCCACCGTCATGGCGTTCGCTGCCGCGGGCACCGCCACCGCGGCCGGCTCATGCCCCACCACGCCACCGCCAAACGGTGCAACGCCCGACTGGACGCTGAGCGGCACCACCGGCAGCGTCGCGGTCACCGGCTCCACGGATACCACCGCCCCGCTGGTGACCGTGACAACACCGTTCAGCGTGAGCCAGACCCAGGTGCACACGCTGCACGCCGGAGACGGACCGGTGGTGTCCAGCACCGCAAGGGTCTCCGTCTGCTACATGGGCGTCAATGGACGTGACGGATCTGTCTTCGACAGCAGCTACCAGCGCGGCGCGCCCGTCGACTTCCCCCTCACCGGAGTCGTGCCGGGCTTCCAGAAGGCCATCGCCGGGCAAAAGGTCGGCTCCACCGTCGCCCTTGCGATGGTCCCGGCGGATGGCTACCCCCAGGGCCAGCCCAGCGCGGGGATCCAGCCCGGCGATTCGCTCGTGTTCGCGATCAAGATCCTCAGCGCTTCCAGCTGACCCGCGACGCACTGAGCCTCATCGGATGGCGAGGAACCGGTGCCCTTGCTTCGGAGTTCACGTGCGGTGCAGCGTGATGATGGTGACGTCGTCGTCGGTGTGGTCCGATGCCATCGCCGTCCAGATCCGGGTCGCCGACGCGTCGCAAGAGCGGCCGAGGGTTGCGGCCAACCGGTCGAGGCTGTCGTCGATCGATTCACCGCGGCGTTCCACCAGTCCGTCGGAGAACAGGACCAAGCCGTGCCCGCGTTCGACGGTGAAGGTGCTGGGGGCGTAGCTGACTCCTTTGACGCCGATCGGTGGCGAGAGCCTGATCGGCGCTGCGACCGCCGCCGTCGAGTTCGTCAGGTACGGCATCAAATGACCGGCAGACGCAGCCTCCACTTGACCCGAGCCGAGTTCGACCCGCGCGGCGATGACGGTGGCGAACGCTCCGCGCAGCATGTGCAGGCAGAAGTCGTTGAGCTGCCCCAGTGCTTCGGCCGGTGCGGCGCCGGCGAACAGCTGGGCGCGCAGCGCGTTGCGGAGCGCCGCCATGGTGCCGGCCGCGGCGATGCCATGCCCGGCGACGTCGCCGATCAGCACGATCAGCCGGCCGTCCCGGAGCTCGAACGCGTCGTACCAGTCGCCGCCGACGTTGTCCCCCGACGCCGGCTCGTAATGCGCTGACAATTCCCAGCTTTCGAGTATCGGGATCGACTCGGGCAGCAGGCTGCGCTGCAGCGTCTCGGCCACGCGCAGCGCTCCGCGGGTGCGGCGGTACAGCGACTCGACCAGGTGGCGCCGCAACGATCCGGCGGATTCGTTCTCGCTCAGCGACCACGGTTCGCTGCGTTGATGGACGATCTCGCGCCACCGGTCGAAGGATTTGCGCGGACTGAGTCGAAGCTGATCGCCCTCGCTGACTGCGATCGCCTTGTTGTACGGATCGCCGCCCCAATCCACCGAACGCAGCACCTCGCGCCGGAACCAGATGGCGTACTGGCCGTCAGGCAGGTTGAGCGCCAGGGCGCCGGCGGCCACCTGCGGATCGAGGTCGAGCTCGGGCAGGGCACGGGACAGGCACTCGCTGCTCGCGATTTCGTCGTCGACGTCACGCGCCCAGGTGGCGACGGCGGATACGACGTCCGGCGGTGGTACCGGCCCACGCGTTCGCAGATCGCCCCCGATGTTGATCACGACGCCGTCGGCGGGCACGAGGTCGAGTAGGTCGGGCGCGCCCAGCAATGCCGCCGACAGCGGCTCGCCATCATCCAGCGTGGCGGCGGTGAGCTTGGTCAGCACGGCCTGCGCGGCCAGTCGCTGGTGCAGTTGTTCGTCCTCGAACCGGTCGACGAGCCGCAGCGACAGGGTCGAGCCCAGGAACTCGGCCGCCGCCCGGGAGCCGAACGGCGGGAGGTGCGGACCTGCGTAGTGGTGGCAGGCGATCAGCCCCCACAGCCGCCCCTGCCGCAGCAGTGAGATCGACATCGAGGCGTGCACACCCATGTTCTGCAGATACTCGATGTGGATGGGCGAAACGCTGCGCAACGTGGCGTACGTCAGGTCGAGTGGCGTGCTGCTCACCGGGTCGATGCTCGGCACCAGCGGTGCGGGCGTGTAGTCGACGTCGGAAATCAGTCGGATCCAATTCTTTTCGTACAGGGCGCGCGCCTGCGCCGGGATATCGGTCGACGGGTAGTGCAGGCCGAGGAAGGAGTTGAGGTCGTCGCGCTTGGCCTCGGCGACAACCTCGCCGTTGTATTCCTCGTCGTAGCGGTACACCATCACCCGGTCGAAGCCGGTCAGGTCGCGGACGGCGCGTGCGGCGGTGGCGTACAGCTCGGGCAGCGTCGACGCGCGGTTCAACTCCTCTACCGCGCCGCGGACCGCCTGATAGGTATTGGGGAACGAGAAAGGCCGCTCGCCGTAGGCGATCTCGAGCTCCACCAGCAGCACTCCGCCGGGCTCAAGGTGCAGGATGGCGTCGAAGGCGCGGGATTCGCCGGCCATCTCGATGGTGAACTCGAGCGGGTTGTTCTGGCGCAGGCTGCCAAAGGTCGCCGCGGCCCGCTCGATGCGGGCGGCTTGTTCCGGACCGATCAGCGCCGACAGGTGCCGGCCCAGGACGGCGTCGACGGGACGGCCGAGCAGGTCGGCGACATTGGCGCTGACCTGACGGATCTCGAACGCCGGCTGGTGCACCACCGCAAGCACACCCCGCGGCTGGATGCTGCCGGGAATATGGATCGGCTCACGCGCACAGTTGTCCAGGTCGATCGGGGTGCCGACGGGTACGAGTTCGTCGATCGGTGCATCCGCGGGTGCCGATGGCGCGACGGGCCCCTCGTCGCTGGTCACGCGAGCGGCTTTATCGGAGTGGTGAGGGGTAGCAGCCAGACCTCCAAGCTATCAATATGTGTCCCCATCGTGGACCAGGTCGGCCGCGGTGCGCACTTCCGAGCGTATTTCTCCGGCGCGGATTTCCTATCCGCTCAAGGAGTTTCCCTCTCCGACAGATTACTGGGGTCTGGGCTGTGGTCGCCTCCGCCGCAGCAGCCGCCCGGTCGCAATCATCAATGTAATCTGGGCAGGTCATGTCCTCGATCGCCGCCCCAACCAGCCGCCGTCTGTCGGTCGCGATGAAGGAGGGTTCGGCGGCCGAACATGACGCCGCCGAGCAGAGCCCATTCATGGTCGAGCTGCTGGCCGGGCGGATCGGCGCGGCGGGATATTCCGACTACTTGTTGCGGTTGCGCGTGGTGTACGCCGCGCTCGAGGACGTCGTGCGGGCACGTCGTGATGACTCCATGGTCGCCGCCGTGTACGACCCCGCGCTGGAACGGCTGGCGGCGATCGATGCCGACCTCGACCACTGGCTACCCGAGGGCGCCGCACGCAAGGTCGACTCCCCCGCGGCGACGGCTTACGCCGACCGGCTCGCCGCTCTCACGTGGGGTGGCGCGGTAGTGGCCCACCACTACACGCGGTATCTCGGGGATCTCTCCGGAGGCCGGGGCATCGGCAAAATATTGGAACGCACCTTCGGTCTTCGCGGCGACGGTCTGGCGTTCTACAAATTCCCGGTGCGGCCCAAACCGTACAAGGACGGCTATCGGGCCCGCCTCGACGCGCTGCGCGCCGACGCCTTCGAAATCGATCGCATCGTCGGCGAAGTCAAATATGCTTTCGGCCTGAACCAAGCCATCTTCGATGAACTCTCGGACGGCATCGAGCAGCATCGGCGCTGAATCATGCCGGCAAGCGGCCCCAATGAACCTGCGCGGCGACAAACCAGGTGCCGTCGAACAGCACCTCTCCCCCGAGTTCGTCCGCCAATTGCTGACCGCTGAGGTAGCGCTTGAAGACGCGGTGACGCGATCCGTCGTTGAGGATTCGCTCTTGCCACTGTTCGGGTTCCACTCCGGCGCGAAGCGCCGAATCGATGACGATCAGCTCCCCCGCCACTCGGCGCGCCTCGCACAGAAAGGCGTGACGTTCATCAGCGGGAAGATGCCCGTAGAAGTGTCCAGTCAGAACTCGGTCGAAGGCGTTGCCCGCAAAAGGCAACGACAAGGCGTCAGCCACGATTGCCACGCCGTGCGGTAACCGCGATTGGGTCAGTTCGACCATGGCCGGGCTCTGGTCCGCTCCCACCACGACGCCACGTAGGTGGCGGGTCAGAAACCCGCTGCCGCAAGCGACGTCCAACGTGCGGGCGATTGGCAGGTCGGCAACCAGCCGCACCACGCGATCGACTTCGGCGCTCCACCCTGGCCGGTCACGCTGGGCGAATTGCCCTTGCTCCAAATACCATTCGTCGTATTCGGCGGCGCGCTGATCGTAGTAGGCTGCCGTGGCGGGGTCCCGGGCAAAGGCCGGGGAAGAGGGCGACATCCCATCAATCTTCATCGAATCGCCAGCGGATCGCCACCCATTTACGCACGATGACTCTTCGGAACCAGTCAGACTTGATTGAACCCACCGTCGGCGGTGACCGTGGATCCGGTGGTGAAGCTGGACAGATCGCTGGCCAAAAAGACTGCGGCGTTGGCGATCTCGGTGGGATCGGCGAAGCGGCCGAGCGGGATGGTGGCGATGCGGCCGGCGCGGAACTCTTCGATCGAAGCATCGGGATCGGTCTGCGCGGCCAATGCGTCGCTTCCCGGGGTGGCCGTGGACCCGGCCACGATTACGTTGACCCGGATGTTGCGGTCGGCAAGTTCATTGGCCCAGCCGCGGGCCAGTGACCGAACGGCCGCCTTGGTGGCGCCGTAGATGCTCAGCCCGGCGCGGCCCCGGTCGGCGGTGGTGGAGCCGGTCAGGATGATCGAGGCGCCGTCGTTGAGCAGCGGCAGCGCTTTCTGCACGGTATAAACGACTCCCTTGACATTGGTGGTCAGCAGCGCGTCGAGATCGTCGTCGGTGATCTCCCCCAGTCGCGCCACCCTGGTGGACCCCGCGTTGGCCATCACGATGTCGAGGCCCCTGCCGGCGGTCGCAACCTCGGCATAGAGCCGGTCAAGGTCCTCGGGCGCTCCGACGTCGCCGCGCACTGCGGTGGCGCGCGGGCCCAAGATGGTTGCCGCAGTGTCGAGTTCAGGCTGGCGGCGGCCCGTAATGAACACGCGGTCGGCGCCCTCGGCGAGGAAACGCTGTGCGGTGGCCAGCCCAATACCCGAGTTGGCGCCGGTGATGACGGCGATCTTGTTGTCCAGCAATCCCATTCGGTTCTCCTGAGCTGCGCGGCCGGGGTTCGGGCGTACTGTTCCCGGGCTATTCCTGTTTCGCGCGCTGCCAGATCAGGCGTCCGTTGCGGAGCTTGCCTTTGATGAGCACGGGTTCGGTGGGGCCTAGCTGCAAGCGGCCATCGCCGACTTGTGCTGCGCGGTACTGTGTTCCGCCGATCCAGTTGGGTAGCAGGCTGACGTCGACGTGGTGGGCGATCACGCCGTCGTCGAGCACGCTGTACGGGCCGGCGTAGGCCAGATATCCCCTGGCCGCCGCGGCCAATTCGTCGTCGTCGGCGACCTGAAGATCGCCGCGGGCGATGGGCGCGCGGTCCGCGCGCATGAGTTGGGCGGACATGTAGCCGTCGGCGGTGTACATGATGATTCCGCGGGCGTCGGTTCCCAGCGGATAACGCACGTTCGAGTCATCGACGTCGGAGCTCTGGAAGGACTCCAGCGTCCAGGCCCCCACCAGGTACTCACGTAGACCCTGCGTGGTGAGTGTGGTCATCGTGGCGCCCCTTCGTCATGTGCTGTCCGCTCGACTCCGTCGACGGCGCATCGACGCACGCGCGCCGCAGACGCATCGATAATGCCGCGCACTACGTGCCGATACACCAGCGGCCCCCGCGTCATCACTGGTGAGCGTGGTCACCGGTGACGACCGGCAGCCGTGCCCGGCGGACTTCTCATGCCTTGCACAGCGAGCTGGATTACCTTGTCGCGTGTGACTGATCGTCAAGAGCGTGCAATGTCCTTCGGTTCGATCGCCGAGGATTACGACGGGCTGCGGCCCCACCCTCCGCAGCAGGCGGTGGACTGGTTGTTGCCGCCCGGCTGTGAGGTGGCCGTCGACGTCGGTGCCGGCACCGGGCTGTTCACCCGCACGCTCGTCGGCCGGGCGGCGCAAGTGGTCGCCGTCGAGCCCGATGCGCGGATGCGTGCGGTGCTGGCCGAGCGGTCCCCGGGAGTCCGCGCCGTTGCGGGCACCGGTGAGGCGATTCCCCTCCCCGACCACTCCGCGGACGCGGTGTTCGTCTCGTCGGCGTGGCACTGGATGGATCCCGAACGGGCGGTTCCGGAAATCGGCCGGGTACTGCGCGACGGCGGGCGGTTCGGGCTGATCTGGACCAGTCGAGATCGCGACGTGGACTGGGTCCGCGACCTCGAGGTGCTGCCCAAGGACGGCACCTCCGAACTCGATGCGCCCGACCGCTTCCGCCGCCGCCACGAGAACGTCGCGCTTCCCGATCCGCAGATCTTCCACAACGTCGCACGGGAGACGTTCGGGTTCGTGCGGAACATGGCAATCGACGACATCGTCGCGATGCTCGCCACGTACAGCCGGGTGATCATCGCCTCTCCGGATGACCGCGCGCAGCGGCTCGACAACGCCCGAACCGTCCTGACTGAGCGTTTCCCGGGTGCCGACACGATCGATGTCCCCATGCAGTCCCGGTGCTGGCGCGCCGACCGGATCCCGCGCGGCAGGTAGCCCGCGGGAAACCTACCTACAGACCAAGGTTGTCTGGGCCCAGATGTAGCGGGCTCAGGACTGGGGTCCCTCGGACGGCGGCCAAACCGTGCCGGGCCACGCCTCGCCCGGACTCTCGAAATCGCCGCGAGACAATGGCACCCAACGCTCGCTGGGCGCGGGCTGCTCCGACGACGGGAAGTCGCGCAGACTGCCCGACGGTTTGGCGTCCCACTTTTCGAACGTCAACGGGGTCTGCAGCCAGGCGTGCAGAAGGTTATACGCGGCTTCCAGCGAATCGATGTGGGTGCGCTCCCAGCCATGACTGCCGTCGAGGCCGAAGCCGACCAGCGCGGCGCGGGTGTTGGCCCCCGCCTCGATAGCCGCCGCGGCGTCGGAGCGGTAGTAACGAAAGACGTCGCGGGCGAACGGAATTCCTTGCTCTTGCGCGAGCCGGCAGAGTTTGCGGGTCAGGTGGTAGTCGAACGGGCCGTGCATGTCGGCCATCGGGATCGTCACCCCGTCCTCGAGGGAATGCTGGCCGGGCGCGCACACCGCGTTGTCCACCGACACCAGCTCGGCGACATCGGCGGGCAGGCCGTGGCTCGCTCCATGGCCGACCTCCTCGGTGATGGTGACCATGATCGTGGTGCGGTGTGGCAGCACCACCTTGTTCTCGGAGAAGTTCTTGGCCAAGGCCAATGCGATGGCGACGCCGGCCTTCCCGTCCAGGTGGCGGGAGACGATGAAGCCGTCGGCGGTCAGCTCGGGACTGGTGATCAACGCCACGAAATCACCGACCTGCAGACCGAGCCGAACCAGATCCTCCCGCGTGGACACCTTGCGGTCGATGCGAACCTCGACGTTCTCCCAGCTCGTGGGTTGCGTGTCGATCTCGTCGCCGAACGCGTGCCCACTGGCTTTCAGCGGCATGACCGTGCCGGTGATGAACTCGTCGGGGTCGTCGATGAAGATGCGCACCCGGGCGCCGGCGGCGAACCGCGCCGAAAAGGTGCCGACCGGAACCAGTTCGAGGCGACCGTTGTCCTTGAGGCCGCGGACCATGCAGCCGATGGTGTCGGAGTGAACCACCAGGGCCCGGTCGATGGTGGCGGACTCACCGGCGAGTTCGGCGGTCAGGGCGCCGCGCCGGGTCAGCGTGAACGGCACCCCGAAGTGGTCGAAGATGTCGCCGATGACCTGCATCACCGCGTCCGTGCGCCCCGCTGGGCTCGGGGTCTGCAGCAGCGTTAGCAGCGTGTCGATCATCCACGTGCGGTCGGCCTCGGCCATCGCCGCGGTCTGGCCCACGTCATCTCCTCTCGCGTCGTCTCGAACGCGTTCAACCTACCGTGTGGCCGGCGTCGAAGGCCCGGTGCGGGCTGCCCGCCCGGCTGCCACCGCCGGCGTCCGACCTGCCCACTGCTCCTAGGAGGCGGATTCCATCTCGGAGATCAAGCCCGCGAGGGTGAGAAGTCGTTGGGCGTCGCGGACGTGCAGGCTCTCGATCATCCTGCCATCGACGGTGATCACGCTGGTTCCGGTGGCCTGCGCCTGCTGGTAAGCGGAGACGATCTTGCGGGCGTCCTCCAGCTCCCGGTGTGACGGACCGAACAGCTCATTGGCGGGAGCGATCTGCGACGGGTGGATCAGGGTCTTGCCGTCGAATCCCATCTCGCGGCCCTGCTGGGCCTCGGCCCGGAACGCGCCCTCGTCGGTGATGTCGTTGAACACGCCGTCCAAGATGACCTTTCCGGCCGCCCTGGCTCCCAGCAGGGCCAGCCCCAGGGCGGGCACGGCGGGTGCCCGCCCCGGGACGTGCAGCCCGTGCAGTTCGTTCACCAGGTCGTTGGTGCCCACCACCAGCCCGGCCAGGCGATCGCTGGCCGACGCCACCTCCTCGGCCCGCAGAAACGCCCGGGGTGTTTCGACCATCACCCACAGCTGCAACGACTCCGACGCTCCCAGTCTGTCGAGCGCGTCGCACAGAGCTCGAACCTGTTGACCCGTTTCGACTTTCGGCACCAGCACGCCGTCGGCCGTCGATCCGGCCACCGCGGCCAGGTCGTCGTCGTGCCAGTCGGTGTCGAGGCCGTTGATACGCACCAGGACCTCGCGGGGCCGGTAGGTGTTCGACGAGATCGCCTGGCACACCGTCGCCCTCGAATCGGCTTTCGCGTCCGGCCCGACGGCATCCTCGAGGTCGAAGATCAGTACGTCGGCAGGCAGCGTTTCAGCCTTCTCCAGGGCGCGGGGCTTGTTGCCGGGCAGGTACAGCGCGGATCGGCGCGGGCGCAGGGTCGGTGCCATGAAGATTCGCTCTCCTGTCGTCGAGCAGCGGGGACGGGAACCAGGTGCCCGCGCGGCGGTGCGTGGCGCGCGGCATAGGCAGAAAGTACCCTTCGATACCGGTGGTGTAGTTGCCGGTGGCGAACGCCCCGAGGAGCGAATTGGCCGCCGCGGCGGGTGGATCCCGGAAGGGGAAGCGAATGTCATCGTTTGGCTCGGCGCGTACCGAGGGCGACAGTTGGGACCTGGCCTCCAGTGTGGGGGCGACCGCGACGATGGTGGCGGCGTCCCGGGCGCTGGCCTCCCGTGAGCCGGACCCCTTACTGGATGACCGGTTCGCCGAGCCGTTGGTGCGCGCGGTCGGGCACCCCTTCTTCATTCGCATGCTGGATGGCCAAATCCCGCTCGACACCGACGACATGCCGATGACGCTGCAGCAGCGGCGCGAGCAGATCACGGTGCGAACGAGGTTTTTCGACGACTTCTTCGGCGCCGCCACCGACGCCGGGATCCGGCAGGCCGTCATCTTGGCAGCCGGACTCGACGCGCGGGCCTATCGGTTGTCGTGGCCGTCAGGCACCGTGGTTTTCGAGGTCGATCAGCCTGAGGTCATCGCCTTCAAGACCGACACGCTGGCTCAGATCGGTGCCGAACCGACCGCCGAGCGCCGGACCGTCGCAATCGATCTTCGCGATGATTGGCCAACGGCGCTGCGCGACAGCGGCTTTGACACAAACTCCGCTACCGCCTGGATCGCCGAGGGTTTGCTGCCCTATCTGCCGCCCGATGCCCAGGACCGGCTGTTGGACAACATCACCGCGCTCAGCGCCCCGGGCAGCCGGTTGGCCACCGAGAACATCACCGACATGAGCGTCTTCACCGACGAACGGTCCCGGGCGATGCGCAGCACCTGGCGGCAGCACGGACTGGACATCGACGTCGCCGAACTGGTCTGGCTCGGAGAGCGACGCCCCGCGGCCGAGCACTTGAGCGCCACCGGCTGGAACGTCACCCGCCAACCCACCGAACAGGTCTATGCCAATTATGGATTCGTGTTGCCCGACAACGAACTGCTCAAAGAATTCCGCCAGGCAATCAGCTACCTCAGCGCCGCTTTGGACTGAGTCGCAGGTGGTTGGCCGCTGGTGCTAAGGCTTGGCTTCGCGCCACCCCCGCTCGAACGGCAGCCGCCACGCGTTGGGTGCGATCAGTTGGTGAATGGCGTTGGGTCCCCAGCTGCCTGGCTGATACAACTTGGCCGGCGGCGGATCGGCGAGTAGATCTTCCGAACGCTCCCATAGTGATTCGATGCCTTCCGCGGTGTTGAACAACGTGTGGTCACCCCGCATCGCATCGAGAATCAGACGTTCGTAGGCCTCCAGCACGTCCGCAACGGTGTCGATCTCCTGCGAAGAAAATTGCATGGACAGCTTGTCCAGCTTCATGCCGGGGCCGGGCCGCTTGCCATAGAAGGACAGCGAAACCTTCGAGTTGTCGGCAAGGTCGAAGGTGAGGTGATCGGGGCCCTGGGTGCCCACCCCGGAGCCGGGCGGGAACATGGTTCGCGGGGCCTCTTTGAACGCGATCGAAATGACGCGGATGCCCTCGGCCATCTTCTTGCCGGTGCGCAGGTAGATCGGCACCCCGGCCCATCGCCAGTTGTCGATGCCGACCTTGAGGGCGATGAACGTCTCGGTGTCGGAATCCTTTGCCACGCCCTCCTCGTTGCGATAGCCGATGTACTGGCCGCGAACCACATTCGCGGGCTTGACCGGCAGCATCGACCGAAACACCTTGTTCTTTTCCTCGCTGATGGCAAACGGCTCGAGCGCCGTCGGCGGCTCCATCACCACGAACGCCATCACCTGGAACAGGTGCGTCACCACCATGTCCTTATAGGCGCCGGTCTCTTCGTAGAAATTCGCCCGCTGGTCCAGGCCCAGGGCTTCGGGGATGTCGATTTGAATATGGTCGATGAAGTTGCGGTTCCAGATCGGCTCGAAGAGGCCGTTAGCGAAGCGGAACGCCAGGATGTTCTGCGCGGCTTCCTTGCCCAGGAAGTGGTCGATGCGAAAAATCTGGGATTCCTCGAAGGTTTCGTGCACGAAGTCGTTCAGCTCCACCGCACTGGCCAGATCTGTGCCGAACGGTTTCTCCATCACCACCCGCGAGCGTTCGACCAGCTTGGCGTCGCGCAGCATGTCGATGACGGCGCGCGCCGCCTTGGGCGGCACCGACAGGTAGTGCAGTCGCCGAACGTCGGGCCCCAGGTTGTCTTCGGCCTGCGCCACCGCCTCGGCCAGCGCTTCGGGTCCGGCGCCCTGCGGAACGTAGCTGATGATGTTGGCGAAGTTCGACCACTGCTCGGGCGTGAGCTTGTGTGTGCCGAAGGACTCGATCGCTTCCTTGGCGAGCTCACGGAATTCGTCCTGACTCAGGTCTTCCAGCGAGGTGGCGACGATCTGAATGTCGGGCGCCAATTCGGACTGGTCCAGGTACGCCAGGCCGGGGATCAGCTTTCGTTTCGCCAGATCGCCCGTCGCGCCGAAAAGAACGATGACGTGCGGATCGAGCGGGTCGGAATGGTCGCGACGCGGACGGCCGTCGGCAGCTGGGTAGGCGATGGTTTGAGGTTTCTCGGTAGCCACTCTTGCGATACTTCCATCGCCGGGGCGCTGTGTCGCGTCTGTTTGACGGCGCTTGGTCTGGTTAGCGAACGCGCGATCGGGTATGGGATAGCGGCGGGTTCCCGGCGCGCCCGGGAACCGTCCCACACCCGTGCCGATGGAAAGCGATATGACCAAACCCGACAAAGACCCGCTCAGCCGCGCCCAGGAGTTGGAAAACATCGTCGATCAGCTCGAGGAGAAAGTTACCGAGGAAAGCGAATCCGAAGGTGTGCCCGGCAACCGCAGCGAACGGGAACAAGCGGCTGTCCGCGGCACCACCAACGAGCCGCCGGACTAGCGGATCACCGGCCTGCCGCCCGTGAACACCGTCATGCGCTCGGTAGATCGATTGCGTGCGCCTTCAGCGTCGCCAGCATCTCGACCGTCGGCCAGTCGGTGGCCCGGTAGCGGATCGGAGTGATTCCGGCGACGGGAAGGATGCCCACCACATCGACCACCGTCGGGAACGGCACCGTGAACTTGTCGGACACATTCGACGGCTCGCCGACCAGAAACGTCACGTAATCGGTTTGCGGCAGCTCCCACGGGATCCCCTGGCCCCACACCGCGGTGCTGCGCCGGCCCCAGGCCGTCTCGATCATCTGCGCGTCGCCGACGTATTGCGGGAACAACTCGCGCTCATAGTGGGCCCGCAAGAATTCGGTCTGGTGCTTGTATTCCTCTGTGGCCAAGAGGGTTCGGGCCCGCAACCCCAGATCGCGCAGCGGATGCGGGCCGGCCTGATCGAACGGCGCGATGACGCTGCCCGCGATCGTGTAGCCCTGCGGCGAGATGGGCTGGTCGGCATCGAGATACATCTGCTCGGCGACCTCGAAGAGGTCCGCGGCGTTGTCCGGCGCGTCGGTGCCCAGCAGTAGCACGCCGTCGCCCGGAAAGAACACCAGTGGACGGGGGCCGCCCGCCACCGCCAGCGAGCCCAGCCAACCGGTGGCCAGGATCATCGAATCGATGTAGGTGCCGCCATCCGCATCTTTGAGCAGAAACTTCCCGCCCGGTTCGAAGGCCTGCTGGAGCTCGGTAAGGTTCTGCCTGGCCACGGCGAAGGCCTGATCGCCGGTGATGCCCCAGGCGCCCGTCTCCGCGGGCGTCACCATGGCCCGCACCGTGGGCAGGTCGACGACCACCATTTCGTTGATGAACGGGAACACCGGACGAACCCAGGGCGCAGCCCCGGTATTGACCAAGTCGTTGACATAGCTCTGCGGGCGCAGCACCGGCCTGAGCAAGGGTTGGGCCTCCGCCCAATCCATGGGCGGTGTCGGCGGTTGGTCGGTTGCCATGTCCACGGTGGGTGCTTCCTGCTCTTGAACGGCGAACACGCACGTTACACCCTGCGCCGACCGACACAAGTCAGCCTTTTACGGCGCGCTCACCAGCCTCAAAACGCGGCAGTCGGCCCGAACCAGGTGTCGAGGGCGTCGCGCAGCGCCGGGTCGTTTTGGCCACCCGCCCAGGCGACGTGGCCGTCCGGCCGGATCAACACCGCCGGCGGCGGGCTCACCGCGCCCAGCACCGGAAGCACCCATTGGTGAACGGGTTCCGCGTCGACCACTCGGATCCGGCCCGCCCGGGAAGTGATGTCGATGCAGCCGCCCGCACCGAAATCCAGCAGCACCGGCCGGGCGTCGCGCAGCAGGTCGAACACGCGCAGCGAACCGTGGGCGGTGACCAGGTCCAGGTCGGGCATGCGGCGCCCCACCAAGGGGTGCACACCACCCAGGTCGTAGTGGATGTCCAGACCAGACATCATCGCGGCGAAGCGGGTGCGCGGTTCGTCCATGCGCAGCAGGTCGGCCACCGTGTCGCGCAGCGCCCTGGTGCGTTCCCCGGGATCGAGCAGCGCCATCTGCGCCAGCGCGTTACGCAGCACGCGCTGGGCAACCGGGTGCCGCTCGGCGTGGTAGCTGTCCAGCAGGCTGTCGGGCGATGTCTCGTTGACGACCTGGCCCAGCTTCCAGCCCAGGTTCACCGCATCCTGCACGCCGGTGTTGAGGCCCTGCCCGCCTACCGGGTGGTGGATGTGTGCCGCGTCGCCGGCCAGCAGAACCCGCCCGCGACGATAGGCAGACGCCTGTCGCGCGGCGTCGGTGAACCGGGAAAGCCAAGCGGGACTGTGGATTCCGTAGTCGGTGCCGTATACGGCGACGAGTGCCTCACTCAGGTCGTGCAGCGTGGGTTCGGTGGCCGGTCCGAGGCGCGCCTCGGTGACCATGACCCGAACCGGTCCGCCCTCCGCGGTAATGGACAGGGCATGAACGCCGAGCGCGTCGTGGCGGATGCCCCACTGCGGGGATTGCCCGCCTTCCAAATCCATGCAGACCTCGGCGAGCAGATAGCTCGTCGTCGCGTCCCATCCCGGAAACTCGATGCCGGCCGCCTTGCGGATGACGCTGCGTCCTCCGTCGCACCCCACGAGATACTGCCCGCGCATCACCCGCCCGTCGCAGAGACCGACGTCGACGCCGTTGTCGTCCTGGGCGACGGTTCCTACCTCTGCCCCACGGTAGATCGGCACGCCGACCTCGTTGACCCAGTCCGCCAGGATGTGTTCGATCTCGTTCTGCCACAATGCGAGTCCATAGGGGTGCCGGGTGGGAAAGTCGCTGATGTCCAGCCGGATTCGGGCGAACCCGGCGACTTGGGCCACTTTGCCCCGGGACAGGAACCGATCGGCGATGCCACGCTGATCGAGAACTTCGATGGTGCGGGAATGCAGGCCGCCGGCGCGCGCCCCGATCAGATCCTGGCTGGTGCGCCTCTCGATAATGGCGGCGTCGATCCCCGCCAGAGCCAATTCGCCCGCCAGCATCAGCCCTGTCGGGCCGGCGCCGCCGACGAGCACCGCATGTTCGATGTCGCGCTTGCCTGATTCTCCCGAAACATCCACTTCGCCACCCCGATTCGCCGAATTCCGCTCGAAGACAGCGATTTTGCGTCATCGCCCGGGTCTTGCGGCAAGCCCCCAGCTGCGCTATAGGTTGAAAGTGGCGGGGAAATAAATCACCAACGGTCGCGCGCCGCGTCGATCGCGCGGTAGATCCGCTGCTCGCTGACCGGGCGAGGCGTGCCGAGTTGCTGGGCCCACAGGCTCACCCTGAGTTCTTGGATCTGCCGGGCGATGTCGCGAACCTCGGCGGCCCCCCGCGCCGGCGGCGACAGCTCATGCAGCAGTTCGTCGTATGCGTCTTGCACGGCGTGTACCCGTTGCATGCGCTCCCGATCCGCCTGACCGGCGCGTGCCAGCCCATCGAGGCGGCGGCGTATCGCCAGCAGGTAACGGGTGAGGTCGGCCAGGTACGCGGGCCCGGTGGCGGTGACGAAACCGGCCGGCAACAGCCGATCCAGCTGGGCACGGATGTCGGCGATCGCATCGCTCTGCGCGGGCGGCGGATTCATCGGCAGCACAAGTTGCACCTCGCGAGCGGCGGCCAGCACCTTCTCGACGCGGCCGACGATGTCAAGGGTAGTGGGCAGCAGGGACTTTCCCGCCCGCTGTTGCAGCGCGGCGAATTCCGCGCGGGTCCACACGGGCGCCGGCACGAGCGCGTCGGCCGCGGCGTCGGCGCAGTCGTCGAGCAGCGCGGGCAGATCGCCGTCCGGATTGCTGCCGAGAACCAATCGGACGCGTGGATCCAGCTGACGCGCAATGGTTTTGACGGGTGAGGCGACACTGAGCCGCACCAACCGCCGGATCCCGGGCCGCATCGCCCGGTCCTGCTCGGCCGACGTGGCGAACACACGAAGGTCGACGCCGCCGCCCGCGTCGACGAACGCGGGAAAGCCGCGCACGGTGCGTCCGTCAATCGTGGTTTCGACCAGGCGCGGCAGTTCGTCGAGGTCCTCCGGCCAGCCGCGCAACCCCGTCCGTTCCAGCTCGCCCGCGACCGCACGGGCGACGGCCTGCCGGGCCGGTGCAGTCAGCCGTTCCTGCAACGCCCGCAGATCCTTGCCCCGGGCCACCTCGGCCCCGTCACCGGACTCGACCGCGAACGTCACCCGCAGATGCGAGGGCACCTTGTCCAGGTCGAAGGCGTCGATGGGCACCGACACTCCGGTGCGGCGGCGCAACTCACGTTGCAGTGCCGGCAACAACGGCTCGCCGGCCGGGTCGATCGTCGCCAGCACCGCGCGGGCGGTATCGGGGGCGGGAACGAAGTTGCGGCGCAAGTCTTTCGGCAGTGACCGGATGAGCGCGGTCACCAGCTCCTCGCGCAGCGCGGGCACCTGCCAGGCGAACTCGTCGCCACCCAAGCGCGCCAGCACGTCCATCGGCACATGCACGGTGACCCCGTCGTCCGCGGCGCCGGGCTCGAACCGGTAGGTCAGCGGCAGCGCGACATCGCCGGTGCGCCACGTGCTCGGCCGATCCGCGTCGGCCGTCTGCTCGGTGCGCAGCAGGTCGGAGCGAGTGAAGGTCAACAGGTCCGGCGTCTTGTGCCGCTGCTTTTTCCACCACGCGTCGAAGTGCCGCGCCGAGACGACATCGGCGGGAATGCGGGCGTCGTAGAGCGTGTACACATCGTCGTCGCCGACCAGCAGGTCGCGGCGGCGGGCCCGCTCCTCGAGCTCTGCGAGCTCGGCCCGCAGCCGCGCGTTGTCGCCGAAGAAGTGATGGCGGGTGTGCCATTGCCCGTCCACCAGCGCGTGGCGGATGAACAACTCCCGCGCCACCACCGGCTCGATGCGTGCGTAGCCGACGCGGCGGCGCGCAACCAGTGGCAGCCCGTACAACGTCACCCGCTCGAAGGCCATCACCTCACCGCGTTTGGCGTCCCAATGCGGTTCGCTGTACGTGCGCTGCACCAGATCGCCGGCACCCCGCTCCACCAACTCGGGCTGGATGCGGGCGGCGATGCGCCCGTACAGGCGGCTGGTCTCCACCAGCTCCGCCACGACGACCCAGCGGGGCGGGCGCTTGGTGAGCGCCGAGCCGGGCGCCAGTACGAAGTGCGAGTTACGGGCGCCCAGATACTCGCGGCTGTCTTCGCGGCGCATGCCCACATGCGACAACAGCCCGGCGAGCAGCGCGGCGTGCACCCGCGCCGGATCGGGCGGCTCCTCGGATTGGGCGTCTTCGACAATGCCCAGGTCGCGGGCGATACTGCGCAGCTGCCCGACCAGATCCTGCCACTCGCGGATCCGCAGATAATGCAGGAATTCCGAACGGCACATCCTCCGAAACGCATTGCCCGATAACGACTTCCGCCGCTCACGCAGGTAGCGCCACAGATTGAGATAGGACATGAAATCGGAGTGCTCATCGGCGAAGCGGGCATGCTTTTCGCGGGCAGCCTGCTCGCGGTCGGTGGGCCGTTCCCGCGGATCCGGGATGGTCAGCGCCGCGGCCAACACCAGCATCTCGCGCACACAACCCTCGGTCTGTGCCTGCAGAATCATCCGGCCCAACCTCGGATCTACCGGCAGCCGCGCAAGGCGCCGGCCGAGCTCGGTAATGGTGCCGTGCTGGTCGAACGCGCCGAGTTCTACCAGCAGCTGCACGCCGTCGCGGACGCTGCGGCGGTCCGGCGGATCGAGGAAGGGAAAGTCTTCGATGTCACCGAGCTGCAGCGCCGCCATCTGTAGCAGCACCGCGGCCAGGTTCGTCCGCAGTATCTCGGGGTCGGTATAGCGCGGCCGGGCCGCGAAGTCCTGCTCGTCGTAGAGCCGAATGCAGACGCCCGGTGCAACCCGGCCGCACCGGCCGGCCCGCTGCGCGGCCGACGCCTGCGAGATGGGCTCGATCGGCAGCCGCTGCACCTTCAGGCGCCGGCTGTAGCGCGAGATCCGCGCATTGCCCGGGTCGACCACGTACCGGATGCCGGGCACGGTCAACGACGTCTCGGCGACGTTGGTGGCCAGCACGACACGGCGCCCGGTATGCGGCGCGAACACTTTCTGTTGCTCGGCGGTCGGTAGCCGGGCGTACAGCGGCAGTACTTCGGTGTTCTTGAGCCCGCTCAACGCCTCTGCGGTGTCGCGGATCTCGCGCTCGCCCGAGAGGAAGACGAGGATGTCCCCGGCCGGCTCGGCCTCGAGTTCACCGACGGCGTCGACGATCGCCTCGACCTCGTCGCGGGTCTCGGTACGCACGATCTCGTGGTCGGGATCGTCGGGGTCCTCGCCGGACGCGGCAGGCACGGCAACCTCGAGCGGCCGGTAGCGCACCTCGACCGGGTAGGTGCGTCCGGACACCTCGATGATCGGCGCGTCCCCGCCGAACCCATGTTCGGCTCCGCCGCTGAGCCCATGTTCGGCTCCGCCGAAGTGCGCCGCGAAGCGCTGCGGCTCGATCGTGGCCGAGGTGATGATCAACTTCAGATCGGGGCGGCGCGGCAGCAGCTCGCGCAGGTAACCGAGCAGGAAGTCGATGTTGAGGCTGCGCTCGTGGGCCTCGTCGAGGATCAGCGTGTCGTAGCGCAGCAGGCGTCGGTCGCGCTGGATCTCGGCGAGCAGAATGCCGTCGGTCATCAGCTTGATCAGCGTGCGGTCGCTGACCTGGTCGGTGAACCGCACCGTATAGCCGACGGTGTCGCCGAGCGGGCTGCCCAGCTCGTCGGCGATGCGCTGCGCCACGGTGCGGGCGGCCAGCCGACGCGGCTGGGTGTGCCCGATGGTTCCCCGGATACCGCGGCCCGCTTCCAGACAGATCTTGGGCAGCTGGGTGGTCTTTCCCGACCCGGTCTCCCCGGCGATCACCAGCACCTGGTTCGCCCGTATCGCCTCGGCGATTTCCTGCCGCCGTTCGCTGACCGGCAGATCGGGGTAGGTGATGGTCGGTACGGCGGCTTGACGCGCGGCGACGACCGACTGCGCCGCCGCGATCTGGTCGGCCAGTTGGCGCAGTTTCTCGGGTGGGGCGCCGCGCAGGTTTTTCAGGCGCCGGCCGATGCGGGCGGCGTCGCGCAGCGTCAGACCGTCGAGCTGTTTGCGCAACTGCGCTGCAGACGGTTCGGCCACCCCGCACAGGATAGGCACTTCCGCGGCGGGCACCCCGCCGCGTCGAGCGACCGACGGGGTTGGCGGCAGCTGAATCCGGGTATCAGGTGGCGAGTGCATCGAATGGGATGCCCGCTTGCGGGGGAAGTGATCGACGATGGTCGGTTGGCTGGACAGGCTGCAGCGACGTAATCGAGTTGTGGGCGTGATCGTCGGTGTGGTCTACAAATACAACGACGATCAGGGCGGTTACCTCGCCGCCCTGATCACCTACTACGGGCTGGTGTCGCTGTTTCCGCTGCTGCTGTTGCTGACCACCGGCCTGGGGGTGGTGCTGGCGGGCCGGCCCGATCTGCAGGCCCAGGTGCTGCACAGCACCTTGAGCCAGTTCCCGGTGATCGGCGACCAGCTGCACCACCCGCAGGGGCTCAGCGGTGGAACGATGGGCGTGGCGGTGGGCCTGCTCGGCGCGCTGTACGGCGGTCTGGGCGTGGGACAGGCGCTGCAGAACGCGATGGACACGGTGTGGGCGGTGCCGAAGCACAAGCGCCCCAACCCGATTCGATCCCGCGTGCGCAGCCTGCTGTTGTTGGTGGTGCTCGGCTCGGCCGCCGTCGCGGCCACCATCCTGGCCGCGGTCGGCCATGCCACCGGGGCGCTTGGCGTGTTCAGCAAGATCGGCCTGGTACTTGCGGCGGTGGCGATCAACACGCTGATCTGCCTGGTGGCCTTTCGGGTGACGACCGCGCGCGCCCTGACCTACCGGCAGGTGTTGCCCGGAGCTGTTGCGGCGGCGTTGATTTGGCAGATGCTGCAGTGGTTCGGAGCAGGTTACGTCGCACATACCGTCAAAAGGGCCAGCGCCACCAACAGCGTGTTCGCTCTGGTGTTGGGCGCGCTGGCGTTTCTGTTCCTGGCATCGGTGGCACTGGTGATGTGCGCCGAGGTCAACGTGGTCTTGGTGGAGCGGCTCTACCCACGCGCCTTGCTCGGCGCATTCAGCGAGGACGCGGATCTGACGTCGGCGGACCGGCGGACCTACACGAAAAAGGTCAAAGCCGAACGGGTCAAAGCCTTCGAGCGGGTCAGCGTGCATTTCGACGACATCAGGCGGTTGCCGGCCAAAACGGTTGGGCGCCTTGGGGTATTCCATGACTTTCGCCGCCCGCGCACACCATGACGAGCGTCGTTTCCCGGCTGATGGACAGGTCACGGGCGTGGCGCAATAGTCTGCACGCATGAGTCTGGTCACCTATGAGCTGCAAGACCACGTTGCCACCATCACCCTGAACCGCCCGGAGGCGCGCAACGCCATCAACGGCGCGCTTCGCCAGGACCTCAACGCCGCCTGGGATCGCTTCCGCGACGACCTGGACGCGTGGGTCGGGATCCTGACGGCCAACGGCAGCGTCTTCTGCGCCGGCGGCGACCTCAAAGACGGCGAAGGCTCGGTCGGCACCTTCGGCGGCACCTTCTGGGAGAAGCCGACCATCAACTCGTTCGAATCCGGCATGGAATTGTTCAAGCCGACCATCGCCGCCGTGCACGGTCCGTGTATCGGCTACGGCGTGACCGGTGTGCTGTTCTGTGACTTCGTCATCGCCAGTACCGAGGCCACCTTCTGCTTTCCCGAGGTATCGATCGGGGTGCCCACCATCGTCGGAGCCATCCGGCTCCCGCAACGGGTGGGCTGGGCCAACGCCATGGAATTGCTGCTGACCGGAAAACCCGTCAGCGCCGAGCGGGCCAAGGAAATCGGTCTGGTCTGGAAGCTGGTCGAGCCGGACCAGCTGCAGGCCGAAGCCCAGGCCTGGGCCCGGACCCTCACCGAGGCCGCCCCGCTGGCCCAGCGGGCGACCAAAGAGGTGGCGTGGCGAACCGCCGACATGGGCTGGATCGAATCCGTGCGGTTCGGCGAGACCATGCGCAAGGTTGCCGGCGCGACCGAAGACGTCGCCGAAGGGCTGCGGGCCTGGGCCGAAAAGCGCAAGCCGCAGTGGCGCGGCCGGTGAGGATGGGCGGCGCCGTGGCCTTGACTGGTGGGGTGGGTGAACGATTGCGTGCCGAACTGGGTCGTGTGCTCGCCGGCGGCGGCCGGGGCGCCGACCACGCCAAGCTCGCCCTCGGCGACGGGCCGATGCCGCGGCGGCTCGAGTCCGCCATCCGCGCGCTGGCCGAGCATCGTGGCTCGAGCAGCAGCATCTGCCCGTCGGACGCCGCCCGTGCGGTGGGCGGCGACCGTTGGCGCGGCTTGATGGACGACGCCCGCGCGGCCGCGCGGCGGCTCGCCCAATCGGGTGTCGTGCAGCTCACGCAGCGCGGCAACGTCCTCGACCCGGACGGCGACTGGTCGGGCCCCATTCGTATCCGCACCGCCGAACCTTAGGCATTGACGTTGCGCTGCAAGGTCATTCGTCGGCCCGAACGATCACGGCTCCTCGGGCGCCAGCCGCCGGAGCCGCGGCGACCCACGATGTGACAGGATTCCGGCATGAGTGCACGAAGATTTGCTCGCTGGGTTGGTATCTCGGTCGTGACGACGTGGGCGCTGTTGAGTGCACCCATCGGAACCCCCACCGCCGCCGCCGACGGGTGCTCGGACGTCTCGGTGGTTTTCGCCCGCGGCACCCACCAGGAGCCCGGTCTGGGCAACATCGGCCAGGCGTTCGTCGACTCGCTGACCTCCCAGCTCGGCGGCAAGTCCGTTGATGTCTACGCGGTCAACTACCCCGCCAACGACGACTACCACAACAGCGCCAACGCCGGTGCCAACGACGCCAGCGCGCATATCCAGGACGTCGTGGCCAGCTGCCCGAACTCGAGGATCGTGCTCGGCGGCTACTCCCAGGGCTCGACGGTGATCGACCTGGCCACCAACGCGATGCCGCCCTCGGTGGCCAACCATGTCGCCGCCGTCGCCCTCTTCGGCGAGCCCACCAGTCAGTTCTCCACCATGCTCTGGGGCGGCCAGCCGCTGCCCACGATCAACCCGGCGTATGCCTCCAAGGTCACCAGTCTGTGCGCGCCCGACGATCCGATCTGCTCCGGCGGCGGCAACATCATGGCGCACGTTTCCTACATCGACGCCGGCATGACCGCGCAGGCCGCCACATTCGCGGCGAACAAGATCAACCAGGGTTCGCCGACCGCCTGACCGCGTCAGTCGTTGGCCCGCTCCTCTTGGCGTTGCCGCTTCTCGGCGGCCGCCAGCTCAGCGACACGGTCCGCCTCGGCGCGCTTGGCGGCGGCCTCGCCGAGCTTGTCCTCGGCCTCATCGACCTTGGCCGCGGACGCCTTCGCCGCGGCCTTCTCGGCGGCTTGAGTCGTGTTTTCCACCTGGCGCTTGGCTGACTCGACCGTCTGCTTCCGCTGGGAGGCGGTTTCGTCGGCGCGCTGCTTTGCTGCGGCACTCCGTTGCTGCGCCGACTGCGCCGCTTCGCGTTTGCGCTGCTCGGCGTTGATACGGGCCTCTTTGACCTCCTGCTGGGTGGCCGCGTGCGCTTCCTCGCGATCCTGGATCGCCTCATCGCGGGCGCTCCGGAGCTTGGCGTCGGCCTGCTCCTTCCTGGCCGCGGCTTGTGCGTCCAGTTGAGCCGCACGGCCCAGTGCATCGCTGCGTTCCACCAGCGCGGTCCCCCGCTCGACGAGCGTCGCGTCGCCGAGCGCGTTCCCGACGGTGGTGTCGAGCATGCCCAGCGAACGCTCGTACAGCAGTCGCGCCGGTGCCTCCGTGGGGATGCGATTGACGACCTGATCCTCGATCACCTGTAGCGGGAACCGGGCCAGTTGGTAGTGAAACCGCAGGACTGCCAACGGGACTTCGGAAATTCTCATCAAGTTCTCCTGGTGTGGTGCCCGCCGTCAGGGCAGGTCGGCTTCGTCGGTCACGTTCTGGGCCTGGCGTCGCAGCCGGTCGGCTTCCGACTGTTCGTTGCGGGCCACCTGAACCGAGGTCTGGTGCTCGGCGACGGCATCGATGACCTCCTCGGACGCCTCGCGGATCTCTGTCCGCTCTTCGGCCTTGGCCCGTTGGATGTCGCGCTGTGCGTCCAGCTCCGCCTGGGTCTTTGCGGCCGTCGCCTGCTGATGTGCCGTCTGGTCGGCCGCGCGCTTCTGGGCGGCCTCCTGGGCCTCGATCGAATCCTCGGCCGCCACGGCCTGGGCGTTCGCGGCCAGGCGCTGTTGGGCGCCTTCGACCTTGGCTTCGGCCGCGTCCTCCTGGGCCTGTCTGGCCTGGGCTTCGGCCACCGCCTCGGCCGCATTCGCTTCCTTGCGTTCATGCGCCTGGGTCTGCTCGAGCTGACCCTCGGCGGTCAGCGATTCGTTGCCCGTAACTGCGCCGACGACCTCTTTGGCTTTGCCTTTGACCGAGTCGATCAGCCCCCTGCGCGCTTCGTCGGCCTTATTCTGCTCACTCATCATTCTCCTTGCGGCGTTGGCCAAACGTTCGTTCATGCCAGTTGTGTGATTCCACGAACTGGGCAGATCAAACACGGGCGTGCGTCGGGTCACCGGCGCGCCAACCGCCGCGCCCGTGGGCGTTGGGCTGAATGCCTTTACATCGCAACATGTTTCGGGTTTGTAGCCCCGTCCAGTGCGCGAACCGGCGCCAGGGCGATACTGTGGCCGGCATGGCCATCGAGTCCACCATGCTTGCCCTCGGTACGGTCGCACCGGCTTTCACGCTGCCCGAACCGGCCACCGGACGCCTGATCGGCCGCGACGATCTGACTGGTCCGGCCCTGGTCGTCACGTTCATCTGCAATCACTGCCCGTACGTGAAGCACGTCGCCGACGGGCTTGCCGCGCTGGGCCGCGACCTTGCCGAGCGAGGCGTTGCGATGGTGGGCATCTCGAGCAATGACGTGGGCAGCTATCCGCAGGACGGCCCCGAGCAGATGGTCGCCGAGGCACGCGGCCACGGCTGGACGTTTCCCTACCTCTACGACGAAACCCAAGACGTCGCCCGCGCGTACTCGGCCGCTTGCACGCCCGACACCTTCGTTTTCGACGGCGAACGCCGGCTGGTCTACCGCGGCCAACTTGACGATTCCCGGCCCAAAAACGGCCGGCCGGTCACGGCCGCGGATGTCCGCGCCGCGGTCGACGCGGTGCTCGCCGGGCGACCGGTCAATCCCGACCAGCGCCCGTCCATTGGGTGCGGCATCAAATGGCGTTGAGGCGCGGTTAACAGCATCGATTGCGGGTAGCCGGGCTTCCACTACCTCGAGAGTGAGGCGTTATGCGAGGAGCGGTCATCTACGGCGCCGGTGATGTCCGATTCGAAGAGCTGCCGGAACCCGAGATCGTCGCCCCCACCGATGCGATCATCCGCACCGCCGCGACCTGTGTGTGCGGTTCAGACCTGTGGGACTACCGCGGCATCAATCCGGTGCCCGAACCCAAGCCGTTCGGCCACGAGTACTGCGGCGTGGTGGAAGCCGTCGGCAGCGACGTCACCTCGGTCAAGCCCGGCCAGTTCGTCATCGGATCCTTCTACGCTTCCGACGGCACGTGTCCGAACTGTCGCAACGGAGTCCAGAGTTCGTGTGTGCATCGTGTGCTGATGGCCGGTTGCCAAGCGGAGGCCGTGCGCATCCCCTGGGCCGACGGCAGTCTCGTCGCACTCCCCGACCAGCCCGACGAGCAGTCGATCCCGGATCTACTGACCCTGTCGGACGTGATGGGCACCGGGTGGTTCGCCGCCGAGGCCGCCAACGTCGTTGCGGGCATGACGGTGGCCGTGGTGGGTGACGGTGCGGTGGGATTGTGCGCGGTGCTGGCCGCCCGCGAGAAGGGCGCCGAGCGGATCATCGCGATGAGTCGTCACGAACCACGCCAGAGGCTGGCCCGCGAATTCGGCGCCACCGACATCGTCACCGAACGCGGCGACGACGGTGTCGCCGTCATCAGGGAGATGACCGAAGGCGTAGGTGCCGACGCCGTGCTGGAATGCGTGGGCACCGGCCAGGCCATGCAACAAGCCATCCAATCGGCTCGCCCCGGCGCCTTCGTCGGGTTCGTCGGTGTCCCCCACGATGTCGCCATCACCGCCGAACAACTTTTCAACACCCAGGTCGGGCTGCGCGGCGGACCGGCCCCGGTCCGGCACTTCCTGCCATCTCTGATCGAATCGGTGCTCGACGGACGAATCCACCCCGGCAAGGTGTTCGACCTGCGGCTGCCCCTCGAGCAGGTCGCCGAGGCCTACCGGGCGATGGATGAGCGCCGCGCCATCAAAGCCTTCCTGCAGCCTTAGCTGAACCCGGTCACCGGCCGCTCGGTCACCGCGCCCCGTCGGCTAACGTCGACCGTATGTCCAAAGTCTCCGGCAACGACCAGATCGACGACGTCACCCCCGGCGACATCATCGCCGTGGACCGCGGCTCGGGTGAACAGCCCTACAAAGTCGTCTTCAAGGATCCCAGCGACGTGGGGTATCTGATCACGTTCGAGGCCGACGGCGGCGAAACCTTTCAGCTCGACCTGGCGGCTGGCACCCGGGTGAAACGGTCGCTCGAGGCGAAGTGGGAATCTTCCCAGAGTCCCACGCCGAACGCGGAGCACTGAAATCGTCGCCGCCAACGCGTGTCCGGTTAGAACGCGTTGGCGGACAACCTGTTTGGTGATCGACGCGCACGCCGTCGGAAACGCTTGGCGGATCACCGGGCGCTGACGCCACGGCTGGCGCCGGGCACGCCACCAAGCTCCTCCCGCCCGGCCGTTTGGGTGGCCCCTAGGCGGGTATCGCCATGCCCCAACGGAGGGAGCGTGCGGTGAGCTATGTGGAGTTCGCAAAGAAACAAGTGCTGGGCGTGGTGAACAAGGTGATCGACTCAGCGCCCCGCCACGCGAGGGCGCAAACGGTCACCATCGCCTGCCCCCTCGAGCGGATCGAGCGGTTCTGGCGCGATGCGGGCGAGCTGTCCGTGGTGCTCGGCGACATCGCCGAGGTCGACGCCGTCGGACGTGACCGCTATCGCTGGAGGCTTTCGTCAGAACCCGACGTGGCCTGGGAGTCCACCTTGGTCACCGAAACCGACGGAGTTCGCTTCGTCGGTAACGGCAACCAAATCGTCGTCAGGTATCGGCCGGCTCCGCGCGAGCTCGGCACCGAGGTGACGCTGGGCCTCAAATCGCCGGCACCCGCCTTGTTGTCCGGGGCGGTGGCATTCAAAGTCCTCTACCGGTTGCGCGCCCTGATGCAGACCGGCGAGGTGCCGACCCTCAAGTCCAACCCGAGCGCGCGGAAATCCGCGCGGTAAGCGAAAGGCCGAGCATGCGCGCACTGTGCTGGAACGGCGTCAACGACCTATCCGTGGAAACGGTCGACGACCCGAAAATCCTGAATCCACATGATGTGATCGTCGAAGTCCGGCTCACCACCACGTGCGGCTCGGACTTGCACTTCATCGACGGTTATCTGCCGGGCATGCGGGCCGGCGACGTGTTCGGCCACGAGTTCATGGGAGTGGTGGCCGAGACGGGTCCCGAGGTGCGAGACACCCGGGTGGGGGATCGAGTCGTTGTGCCGTCCTTCATTGCTTGCGACCGGTGCTGGTATTGCGATCACGAGTTGTATTCGTGTTGCGACACAACGAATCCCAATGCCGAACTGCAACAGCCATTGCTGGGATATCCGTCCGGTGGTATTTACGGGTACACGCATCCATTCGGTGGTTACGCGGGTTCACACGCCCAATACGTCCGGGTGCCCTTTGCGGACGCGAATTGCTTTGTGGTTCCCGGTGATATCACCGACGAGCAGGCGCTGTTCATATCCGACGCGGTACCCACCGGGTTCATGGGTGCCGATTTCTGCGACATCAGCGGTGGCGACACCGTTGCGGTCTGGGGCGCAGGCGGCGTCGGGCTGATGGCCGCCCGCAGTGCCCTGCTGCTGGGGGCCGAGCGGGCCATCGTCGTGGACCGCATACCGGAGCGGTTGGCCTTGGCACGCACCGAGTTCGGACTGGAAACAATCGACTACATGGCGGTCGACAGCGTGCACGAGACGCTCAGGGAGATGACCGGCGGTCGTGGACCCGATGCCTGCATCGATGCGGTCGGCATGGAGGGCCGCGGCACCGGAGTGCAGCAGATATACGACCGGGCCAAGCAGCTGCTTCGAATGGAGACCGATCGCGCCACGGCGCTGCGCCAGGCGATTTTGGCCTGTGGTAAGGGCGGAGTGGTCTCGGTGCTCGGGGTGTACGGCTTGACCGACAAGTTTCCGACGGGCGTATTGACGAACAAGGGTCTGACCTTGAGAACGGCTCAGCAACACGGACAACGCTACATAACCCGGTTGTTCGATTACGTCGAGCAGGGCGATCTGGATCCCGCCAAGTTGATCACCCACGATGTGTCCCTTGAGGACGGGGTTCGGGCTTACGACCTGTTCAAAAACAAGAAGGACCACTGCATCCGGGTGGCGATGCGGCCGAATGCCGCCGGCGTCGCCCGCGACGAAAGGGCCGGTGTCAACCATGACCGCGCAACCTCCCGATCCTGATCCGACTCAAGTACCTGGGCTGGAGGCCGGCGGTGGTGCCGCCCCGGGCACCACTCCCCCGGCTGCGCCCCAAACCTCCGGTGTGGCTGAGCCGCAACCGCAGAACACTTGGCGATTCACCCCCGGTTCCGTGCTGACGGTGGTCGCGGTCTGCATTTTCGCCGTCGCGTTCATCGCGGTGGCGGTGCTGTTGGTGATGAAGATGGTTGGGGCGGGCGGTTAGCATGCCGAAACCACTTACGCCGGTTCCTGATTACCTCGGCTCGGTAGCGGGCATAGCCCAATGCATGGTCGATGATGCCGCGCGGGCGCCGCAGGAGAATCCCGAGAAGGACCAGTCGCAGTGGGTGACCGGCGACGAGCCGATGACCGGGCCGCAGCGCAGCTACTTGAACACGCTGGCGCAAGAAGCGGGCGAAAAGGCCCCGGAGAATCTCACCAAGGCACAGGCGTCGAGCTTGATCGACGAGCTGCAGCAACGAACCGGGCGGGGTGGCTCGTGACCATCGGCCCCGCGGATGTGCGGCGATTGCTGGACAGCCCGGACGCCGACGCAGCGCTGGTGGTGATCGAGGGGCGCGCCGCAGTCGTCGCGCCGGTCGATCTGGACTCGCCCGAATACCGAGGCGCCCTGCAAATTGCCACGCGCCAGGAATTGGTGCAGCGAGTCGGCCACGCGGAGCTATCCGAACGCGAGTTGACCGAGCAAGCCGAAGAGCTCGACACGGCGCTGCGCAACTTGGGAGGCTGACGGGTGCCGCGTGGCGGCTCGGCCCCCTATGCCCGGATCGTCACTTGGTCACCGACGCGGATGACGCCGCTGGCCGCCACCGCGAGATAGGCGCCTGCGCACGGCTGTTTACCGTGACCGCCTGTGTCCAAACGGTTTTCGGCGGCGGGTATTCGCAGAGCCTGCGGAGCCCGCGGTAACGACCCGTGCTCGAGGGTAGGGACCACGCAACGCGACGTGGCCGTCAGGACGCGCAGCCGCGCTTCACCGACGGCGAGTTCGCGGCCCACCCAGTCGTTTTCGGCATACGGCGGGTAGTGCGGCGGTGTCGAGATCACCAGATTGGGCCGGTAGCGCAGCGCTTCAACGCCGATGTGCTCCAGGGTGGCCGTCGTGATCGCATGCAGCGGGGCTTCGTCGGTGAACGACTCGCCAGGGGTGGCCGCGGCGATCCGCAAAATGCGGCCGTCAACCTCGGCGTCGAGACCACGATCGAGCAATTGCTCCGGGTCGGGACGCACCAGTGTCGCGCCGTCGGGCCGCCGGGCGACCAGCCGGACCCGACGCCCGGTCAGCCGCGAGATCAGCTCGTCGACGCCGGGATCGTCGGCGGCCACGGTGGTTCCGTCGGGCAGGCTGATGCGCACACCCCGGGGATCGGCACGTGCGGTGCAGGTCAACAGGTCGCGCCATAGCCGGGGATTTTTGGCGCTGGCCACGTGCCCGGTTTCACCGTCGAGCAGCGCAAGTCGGCGGTCGCCCTCGGCGCCGTGCTCGTCGACCAGCAGGCGATCGAGGGTTTCGCCGAGCATCGATTTCACCGGGTAGCGAAGCAGCGCGTGCACCCGCATCGGCGCGGGGTGACAGGCCTGGGCGGTCGAGTGATCCATTGGGCGCCTTCACTGAAGTGTTACGGCACACTGTGCCCCAAAGCGCTTGGCGTGACCAGTGATTGCCCGAACCGGCTGACGAACTCGCGGCGCCGCGACCCGGATCAGCCTGGCAGCAGGCGCTTTTTCTGCTCTTCGAATTCCTGCTGCGTCAAGATCCCTGCGTCGCGCAGCGACGCCAGTTCACGCAGCTCGGCGGCGATGCTGGTGATCGGGCCGCCCGCGGCAACCGGCGGCGGCACCGCCGGCTCCTTCGTCGGCTCCTTCGGCGCCTCACGCGTCGCCTTCTCGATCTCGCCGGCCCGGGCCCGTTCGCGGCCCAGGGCGCCACCCGTACCGGCCATCGCGCGCCCGGCCAGGCTGGCCGTAGCCATCTCGCCGAACAAACTCCCGGTGCCGGTGGGAGTCGCCGCGGCCGTGGCGGCGGCTTCCGCCGCGGCGCCAGCGGAGGTAGTCGGCAGCACCAGGGCGGCCGGCCGTATCGCCGGGGCCGCGGCCGTCCACCCGGGCGGCACCGACAAGCCGCCGACCGTGTTGGCCTGACCCAGCTCCGCCGCCGCCGTTCCGAACCCACCCGCCGGGTTTGTGATGACCGGGAATGGCGAGGGCGGCACCGCGCCCTTTCCGGGCCAGGACTGCAAGCCGGCCCAGCCGCTGACGATGTCATCGGTGTGGAAACCGGTATACGCACCCATGATGTCGTAAGGAAAGCCGACCACCGTCAGTGGTGTGTCGATACCAAGTCCGGCCACGCCAGACGGCAAGTCGACGGTAATCGCGATCACGTCGCTCAAAAAGTCCAATGTGTTCAGCGCTGACGAAGGGTCGGCTGCGGCGAAAGGCGCCGCCGAGACATTGCTCAACAGGTTGGGCACCGCGGAGAACGACTGCTGCACGGTGTTACTCGTGTTTCCGGCGGCGGTGCCGGTGGCCTGGGCCACCGCGTCGGACTGGCCGGCGCCGGAGTTGCTGGTCTGCTCGGGTTGGGCGAACGGCGTCAACCGCGTCGCCGAGGCCGTCGTACCCGCATAGCTGAACATGGCCGCGGTGTCGCGCGCCCACATCTCGGAATACTCGGCCTCGGTCGCCGCAATCGCCGGAGTGTTCTGGCCGAGGATGTTGGTCGCGACGAGCGCCGCCAACTGGGTGCGGTTGGCCGTGACCACCGGGGGCGGCACCGTCTCGGCGAACGCCGTCTCGTAGGCGAAGGCCGCCATCCTGGCCTGATTGGCGGTTTCCTCGGCCTGGGCGCCGGTGGTCCTCATCCACTCCAAGTAGGGCGTGATCGCCGCGACCATGGCGGCCGAGGACGGACCAACCCAGGGACCGGAGGTCAATGCTGTGATCTCGGCCTGAAAGGAGGTCGCCGCCGATTGCAGCGAGGCGGCCAATTCGTCCCAGGCCATCGCGGCGGCCAGCATCGGTCCCGACCCTGGACCGGCGTACATCCGCGCGGAGTTAATCTCCGGCGGTAGTACTGCGAAGTCCATGTCGCTCCTCCGATCGCTCTCAAGGCCGCGAGGGCATCGACGGCCGCGATGCGCGTCGTATGAGGATAGCCAGCCGAGCAGCAAACAAATCGCATTCCCTCCGGTGCTGCCGATGCCGCGAACGAAGACGCCCGAATAAGACCGTACCCAGTGCTAGCGGACCGGCCTCACACGGTTGCAGGTGCCCCCACGTCAACGAATACAGCGAAATTGTTGCCGAGGGTTAGCGATAGGTTACCTGCAAATCACGTCCAAAACTCATAAGGGTTCGGTGCGTATTGCGCAAATCAGCCTCGGCCGATTCTCAACGGGTCGGGACCGGTTCAGCAACCGTCCGGTGGCCGGTGTTCACGGGGCCGGCGTCGGTAGAAGCCCGGGTCAGGGCGGTACACGCGGGTTGAGCGGGTCTGGCGGCGTCGGTTCTGCTTGGATTTGTGGCATTCCCGCGAGTGAGGTCTGTTGATGAAGATTGTGCTGGCCGCCTACGGCAGCCGCGGCGACGTCGAGCCCTGCGTCGCCGTCGCACGAGAGCTGCACTGCCGAGGGCACGACGTCGTGATCGCGGTACCGCCCGACAAACTGGACTTCGCCGAGTCGGCGGGGCTTGCCGCGGTCGGTTACGGACCCGACAGCCGCGAGCAGATGCACATGGCGACCAATTTCGTCCGCAACGTCCAGAATCCGGTGAGCGCCTTGCCGCAACTCATCGAGCGGGTCACCAAAGTGTGGGCCGACAAGAGCCAGACGCTGGCCTCGCTGACGGAGGGTGCCGATCTGCTGGTGGCCGGCATGAACGAACAGCGGCTCGCCGCCAACGTCGGGGAGCGTTTCGGCATACCGCTGGCCGCGCTGCACTTCTTTCCCGCCGAGACCTTGGAACTCGGCCCGCTGCAGTCAGACGTCACCGGCGCGGCCGAAGCGGCCCAGCGTCGCGCGCTCGGTCTGCCCGACAATGCGGGACCGTCGGCGCCACCGGCGCTCGAGATTCAGACCTACGACGAGCTGTGGGTGCCCGAACTTGCAAAACAATGGGCCACCTCGGGATACCGACGCCCCTTCGTCGGTTCGATGACGCTCGGAATGCCGACCGGCGCCGACGACGACGTGTTGTGCTGGATAGCCGACGGCACGCCGCCGATGTACTTCGGATTCGGCAGCACGTATGTCACCTCCCCCGCCGAGACGGTCGCGGTGATCAGCGCTGCCTGCACGCAGATTGGCGAGCGGGCGTTGATTTGCAGCGGCCCAAACGATTTCAGCCAGATCCCGCCCGCCGAGCACATGAAGATCGTGGAAGCGGTGAATCACGCCGCAATCTTTCCGGCGTGCCGTGCGATCGTGCACCATGGCGGCGCCGGCACCACCGCGGCGGGCCTGCGGGCGGGCGTGCCGATGTTGATTCTGTGGCTCTGGCTCGATCAACCGATCTGGGCCGACGCGGTCACCAAGTTGGAAGTGGGCGTGGCACGGGCGTTCTCGGCATCCACCCTGGACTCGCTGGTGGCCGATCTGCGCGCGGTGCGTTCCGCGCACTACCTCAGCCGGGCCCGGGAGCTTGCCACTCAAATGACCAAAGCCACCGAAAGCGTCGCCGCGGCGGCCGATCTTCTCGAAGGCGCCGCCCGCCGGGCGTAGCGGGACCGCCCGTTGCTTCCACCGGTGGTGTAAAGCCCGCCGGTCGTGTAGAAGGTTCTGGTGCAAGAACCGCCGAAAAGGTCGTTCGACCCGTCGATGCTGCGCGAAGCGATGATCAGGCGGCTGTATCGGCGATTGTCGGCCGAGGGCCATATCAGAGTCCCGGCGGTGCCGGGCCTGATCGACGAGTACGTCCAGTTGTGCGCCAACGTCTGCGCCACTCTGGGCGTCTGGTGCCCACCCGAGCAGTCCGCCCAGTTGCGCGCCGCGCTGGAAGCCGAGTTGGCAAAGGCCTTCAAGGCCTCCCCCCGATCGGAGGTCCTGATCTCGTATCAGGCGCCCTTCGGGACGACCGTGAATTTCCGGGTCCACGCCGACTGGCGCACCGTCGAGGCCGACTACGACCAGTGGATGGAGGTCCGCCCGCCACCGCTGTTCGGCACCGAGCCGGACGCACGCGTGCTGGCCCTGGCGGAGGAGGCGGCCGATCCTTCGGTGTTTCGGGTGCTGGATGTCGGCGCGGGGACCGGACGCAACGCGCTGGCCCTGGCCCGGCGCGGACATCCGGTCGACGCGGTCGAGATGACCGCGAAGTTCGCGGAGGTCATCGCTGGTGAAGCCGCCGGCGAATCGCTGCGCCTGAATGTCATTCAGAGCGACGTCTTCACCGCGATGGAGGGCGTGCGAGAGCAATACCAGCTGATGGTGGTCTCGGAGGTGGTGCCCGACTTCCGGACTATCCACGAGTTGCGTGGCATGTTCGAACTCGCCACTGATTGCCTGGCGCACGGTGGGCGTCTGGTTTTCAACACCTTCCTGGCCCGCGACGGCTATGTTCCCGACGACGTCGCGGTGCAACTCAGTCAGCAGTGCAACAGCATGATCTTCACCCGCGACGAGGTGGCCGCCGCGGCGGCGGGCCTGCCTCTCGAGCAGGTCGCCGACGACTCCGCCTATGAGTACGAGAAGGCGCGACTGCCGTCGGACGCCTGGCCGCCGACCGGATGGTTCGAGGGATGGGCCGGCGGCCTGGATGTCTTCGACGTCGAGCGCGACGATTCGCCAATCGAGTTGCGCTGGCTCGTCTTTCAGAGGGCGGGCTGACGTCTCAGGTCTACGCGGTCAGGTCGCGAGTGGCCGGCCCTTCCAGCAAGGTGCCGTCGGGCGCGAACCGTGACCCGTGCAGCGGGCACTCCCAGGCGTTGTCGGCATCGTTCCAATTCACGATTCCGCCGAGGTGCGGACACACCGGCGAGACGCGGTACTCTTTCCCGTCGACGCGGCAGCGGGCCTCGAGGTGCCACGGCGGGCCGCTCACCACACCGCCCTCGCTGTCGACCGGGCTGCGGCGGTGTGTGCGTATTGCCGGGGTGATCCAGCCCTTCGTCAGGTTGAATCCGACCTCGAGGTTGGCCTGCAGGGCCGTCGCCAAACCCGTCAGCTCGTGTGGACTCCAGCTGGCGAATGCGCGGGCCCAATCCATCCGCCCGCCGAGGATGCGGCTGGACAGCGCCAACGCCGCGGCCGGACCGTTGGTCATCCCCCACTTGTTGAAACCCGTTGCGATAAAGATAGATTCGGTGCCCGGCAGGATGGGGCCGACGTAGGGCAGATGGTCGATGGGCGTGTAGTCCTGCGCCGACCAGAAGTGGGTCTGCACGGCACCCGGGTAGTGCTTGCGCGTCCAGGTCCGCAGCTCGTCGAGCGCTTCGGATGGGCTCTTCGCGCGGCCCACGGTGTGGCCGGCCCCGCCCACGATCAGCCTCTCCCCGTCGGCGACCGGCGCGTAGCGCACCGAACGCGTCGGCGAGTCGGTGGAGATCATCATCGGCCGGGTGATGTTGCCGGGAACCTTGAAAGCCAGGCAGTAGGACCGGCTCGGCTTCACCCGCGCAAAATAACCACCGCGATCCAGGATGGGGATGCCGGTGGCCAGCACCAGTTGGGCCGCCTGCAGTTCGACGTCTCGCTGCTCGGCGTCGTTGACATGCACGCGGACATGTTTCCCGCCCCAGGAGACCCGCCGAACCCGGGTGTGCTCAACCAGCCGTCCGCCGCGGCCCAACAGCTCGACGACCAACGAGTCGAGGAATGGCATCGGGTCGAACTGCGCCTGGTCCGCCAGCCGCACACCACCGTGATAGGCAAACGGCACGTCGGCGTCGTCGTCCCACACCGCAGGCAGGCCGACCGCCTGGCATGCCGCGAGTTCGGCACCCGCCGATGGAACGCCCCGCACGGACTGGGCGTAGGTGTAGGCATCCTCGCGCTGCACCGCGACCCCGTGCGCCTCGCAGTGGCTCAGCACCCACTCCTGGCCTTCACGGTTGCCGTCGACGTACGCGCGCGCCACCTCCCTGCCGTGCCGTGGTAGCACCTTGGACAGCTGACTGCCCTGCAGCAGGCTGATTTTCGCGGTCGTGTTTCCGGTCGCGCACGCCCCCACCGTGCGGGCCTCCACTACCAGCACATCCTTGCCCGCGCGGGCCAGCAGCACCGCCGTCATCAGGCCGGTGATGCCGGCGCCCACGACGATGACATCGGCGGACCCGGAACCTTGATCAAGCTGGCTTGCCGCCCAAGGCTGTTCGGTGCGTTCGGCCATCCATAAAGAGGTCACGGCTGTGCTGATACCCCGGCCCGGCCCGGGGAAACCCGGCCGGCCGGGTCACACCCGCTTCAACTGGGCTTTTGCCTCCCGCACGGCGTCCGCGGCGGCACTGCCGGCTTCCCTGGCCTTGACATAGGCCTTCTCGGCGGCGCTGAGTTCCCGCTCGGCCGCCCGCAGCGCCCGTGCCGCATCGTCGCGGCGCCGCCGTGCGGCTTCGCGTTGGGCTTGTCGCTCCGCCGCCAGGTCGTCGGCCTCGGCCTTGGCGCGCTCCGCGGCGCCAACGGCCGCGGTCAGCTTGGCGCGCCGTTGGTCTTGCGCCGTCGCACGCTCGGACCGCTTCGCGGGCCGTTTCCGCGCCGGGGCGCTCGGCCGCTTGACCGGTTCGCTGGAAGCATCCACCGATTCCGGCACCGCATCGCCGAAGGCGCCGAAGCCGGACCACTGCTCGGGCCGGGTCAACCGGCCCAGCCGGGCGGCGATCTGCGGGTCGGCGACGGCGGCTTGCAGGGTGCTGGTCAGATCTTCGCGCACGGTCGCCGAAGGTTGCGTCAAGTCGGCCGCCCGCAGCGCCTGGCGGGTGAGCTCGTCGATGAGTTTGTGTTGCTCGGCCGACAGTTCCCGGATGCGCCCGCCATCCATCGCCGCGTGCGCGGCGCGCAACCGCTCACCGAGGTCGGTCAGCCGCTGTCGGGTGTCGGCGTGCCGGAGTGCCAGCCGGTTGACGATCCATGCGGCCGTCGTCGGTTTGTTGGCGGCGGAAATCCGTTTCGCTGCTGCGGTATCGCCGCGCTGTTTGGCGGCGGCGGCCAACCTGGTGCGCTGCGCGGTGAACTCCTTTGGCGGCACCCGGTACAGGCTGTCGAGCTCCTCGTCGGCCATGAAGCCATGATCTCTCGCCGACCGACGACGCAGGCCTGGAGTGACGAAGTCGAGTCACCCCACGGTTTAGAAACCGAATGTCGCGGGATACCTCATCTACAACATCGACATCGCCGGGCGGAACTTCGCAGCCTGCGAGAAACAGAAGGCAGGAATCGGCAGTTTCATGATGTCCAAGTCCAGCGATCAGTTCATCAGCCGGCTCCGCGGCGTCAGCCGGCCTCGCCGCCTCTTGCTTGCGCTGTTCGTGATCGTCGCGCTGGTGGGGGCGGCACGCATTGCGTCGGTCTCCCATTGCTCGAGCGGCGGCTGCGGTCAACGCAGCGCCGCAACGAAACCCGCTGAGCCGGCCCGGATAACGATCACGCCCGCTGCCGACGCGCATGACGTCGACCCCGTCGCCCCGGTCATGGTCAAGGCCGAGAACGGGACGCTGACGGGCGTCGACATGGTCAACGAGAGCGGCAAACCGATCGAGGGCGTCATGACCCCGGACAACACGGTGTGGAAGCCGACGGTTCCGTTGGGCTACGGCCGCACCTACACCCTGACGGTCACCAGCAGCGGCGTCAGTGGCGTTGTTGCCAAGCAGGTTTCGTCGTTCTCGACGCTGAAGCCGTCCAGCCAGACGAAGGTGTCGTTCACGACCACGTCGGAGGCCGCGTTGCACGACGGCGGCACCTACGGCGTCGGAACGGTGATCGTGGCTCACTTCGACGAGAAGATCGCCGATCGCGCCACCGCCGAGAAACAGCTGTCGGTGACCACCGACCCGAAAGTCGAGGGGTCCTGGTACTGGGTCGACGACCAGAACGCGCATTGGCGGCCCGAGCACTACTACGCACCCGGCACCACCGTTACCGCCGAGGCCAAGATTTATGGAATCGCCTTGGGGGACGGACTGTTCGGGCAGGACGACAGCAAGGTGTCCTTCCATATCGGCGATGCGCACGTATCGATCGCCGACGACGCGACCCATCAGGTCAGCGTCTTCAGCAACGGAATCCTGCAGCGCACGATGCCCACCAGCATGGGAATGGGCGGCACCGAACAAGTCGGCGGCAGGACCATTTCGCTCTGGACCCCGTCCGGCATCTACACCGTCCTGGACAAGGGCAATCCCGTCATCATGGACTCCTCGACCTTTGGCCTGCCCAAGAACTCGAGGCTGGGCTACCGCGAGACCATCAACTGGGCCACCAAGATCAGCAGCGACGGCATCTATCTGCACGAGCTCGACGCGACGGTATGGGCCCAGGGGCACCGCGACACGTCGCACGGTTGCTTGAACCTCAATGCCGACAACGCCAAGTGGTTCTTCGACTTTTCGGTACCCGGCGACGTGGTGGAGGTCCGCAACAGCGGCGGACCTCCACTGACCTTGGCGCAGAACGGCGACTGGACGCTCAGCTGGGACGAGTGGCGTAAAGGCAGCGCACTGAAGCCCACCTGACGTCTCTCGTGATGCAGCTCATTCGTCACGCACCGTTGTGCGCCACTTCACAATAAAGTCTTGACTCGTTCCAGATAAGTGCGTCATATTGGTGACGTGTCTTCGACGGCCGATTACGCGGGCAGGTTGCGGATGGCCGATCTGCGGGTGACCCGGCCCAGGGTCGCCGTGCTGGAAGTCGTGGACGCCAACCCGCACGCCGACACCGAGACCATCTTCTCGGCGGTACGGGTTGGCCTGCCCGATGTTTCGCGCCAAGCTGTGTACGACGTGCTCAACGCGCTGACCACCGTGGGCCTGGTTCGGCGAATCCAGCCCCTGGGCATGGTCGCGCGTTACGAATCCCGCGTCGGCGACAACCACCACCACGTGGTCTGCCGGTCCTGCGGAATCATCGCCGACGTCGACTGCGCCGTCGGTGACGCTCCCTGCCTCACCCCCTCGGACGACGACAACGTTCTTGATGGCTTCGTTCTCGACGAGGCCGAAGTCATCTACTGGGGCCTGTGTGCCGATTGCTCGACGACAGGTTCTTAGATCACGGCCCGTGATCGCAGCCCGATTCACCCACCCCCGAAAGGAATGCTGTGTCAACTGATACATCCGCCAGCCGCCCACCTCACCCTGACGCCGGGTCGGCCAGCAACAGCGAAAGCGAAAACCCAGCAATCCCTTCACCGCAGCCGAAGTCGCACGCTCCACGGACCAACCAGGACTGGTGGCCCAACCAGGTCGACGTGTCGCGCCTGCACCCGCACGTCGCCCAGTCCAACCCGCTCGGCGAGGACTTCGACTACGCCGAGGAGTTCGCCAAGCTCGATGTCGAGGCGCTCAAGGCCGACATGATCAGCCTGCTGACCACCTCGCAGGACTGGTGGCCCGCCGACTACGGCCACTACGGGGGGCTGTTCATCCGGATGAGCTGGCACGCCGCCGGCACCTACCGCATCTTTGACGGTCGCGGCGGTGGCGGCCAGGGCATGCAGCGCTTCGCCCCGCTCAACAGCTGGCCCGACAACGCGAGCCTGGACAAGGCGCGCAGGCTGCTGTGGCCGCTCAAGAAGAAGTACGGCAACAAGATCTCCTGGGCGGACTTGCTGCTCTTCGCCGGAAACACGGCTCTGGAATCGATGGGATTCGAAACCTTTGGCTTCGCCTTCGGCCGCGAGGACGTCTGGGAGCCCGAGGAGATCCTGTTCGGTGAGGAAGAAGAGTGGTTGGGCACCGACAAGCGGTATTCGGGCGAACGCGACCTCGCGCAGCCCTACGGTGCCACCACCATGGGTCTGATCTACGTGAATCCGGAAGGCCCCGAAGGCAAGCCGGACCCGGTCGCCGCCGCAATCGACATCCGCGAGACCTTCGGCCGGATGGCGATGAACGATGAAGAGACCGCGGCGCTCATCGTCGGCGGCCACAGCTTCGGCAAGACCCACGGCGCCGGTGACGCCGACCTGGTCGGCCCCGAGCCGGAGGCCGCCCCGATCGAACAGCAGGGGCTGGGCTGGAAGAGCTCCTTCGGCAGCGGCGTGGGCAAGGACGCCATCACCAGCGGCCTGGAAGTGGTCTGGACGCCGACGCCGACCAAGTGGGACAACTCCTTCCTGGAGACGCTGTACGGCTACGAGTGGGAGCTGACCAAGAGCCCCGCCGGAGCCTGGCAGTTCACCGCCAAGGACGGGGCCGGCGCGGGCACCATCCCCGATCCGTTCGGTGGGCCGGGGCGCGCCCCGACGATGCTGGTCACCGATATCTCGTTGCGGGAGAGCCCGATCTACCGCGACATCACCCGGCGCTGGCTCGACCACCCCGAGGAGCTCGCCGACGCCTTCGCCAAGGCGTGGTACAAGCTGCTGCACCGCGACATGGGACCGGTCTCCCGCTTCCTGGGACCCTGGATCCCCGAACCGCAGCTGTGGCAGGACCCGGTTCCGGCCGTCGACCACGCGCTCGTCGACGACAACGATGTCGAGGCCCTGAAGAGCAAGGTGCTCGCGTCCGGTCTCTCCGTTCCGCAGCTGGTCAAGACCGCATGGTCGGCCGCGATCAGCTACCGCAACACCGACAAGCGGGGTGGTCCCAACGGCGGGCGGCTTCGCCTCGAACCGCAGCGGAGCTGGGAGGTCAACGAGCCGTCCGAACTGGACAAGGTGCTGCCCGTGCTGGAGCAGATCCAGCAGGACTTCAATGCCTCGGCCTCCGGCGGCAAGAAGATCTCGCTCGCCGACCTGATCGTGTTGGCGGGTTCCGCGGCGGTCGAGAAGGCGGCCAAGGACGCCGGCTACGAGATCTCGGTGCACTTCGCCCCCGGGCGCACCGATGCCTCGCAGGAGAGCACCGACGTGGAGTCGTTCGCGGTGCTCGAGCCGCGGGCCGACGGGTTCCGCAACTATGCCCGGCCGGGCGAGAAGGCCCCGCTCGAACAGCTGCTCCTGGACCGGGCGTACATGCTGGGTGTGACCGGCCCCGAGCTCACCGTGCTCGTCGGCGGACTGCGGGCCCTGGGCGCCAACCACGGCGGCAGCAAGCACGGCGTGTTCACCGACCGGCCGGGTGCGTTGACGAACGACTTCTTCGTCAACCTGCTCGACATGGGCACCGAGTGGAAGGCGTCGGAGACCGCGGAGAACGTCTACGAAGGGCACGACCGGGCCACCGGCGCGCTCAAGTGGACCGCGACCCCGAATGACCTTGTCTTCGGCTCCAACTCGGTGCTGCGCGCTCTGGCCGAGGTCTACGCCCAGGACGACAACCAGGGCAAGTTCGTGGAGGACTTCGTCGCGGCCTGGGTGAAGGTCATGAACAACGACCGGTTCGACCTCAACTAAGCCGGGTCGTCGATGGGAAAACGGCACCCCGCGAGCGATCCGCTCGCGGGGTGCCGTGCCTCGCGTTTAGGTCAGCGATCCAGGTCCCACTGCCCGAAGTCGGCAGCGAGGACATCGTCGACATCGACATTGATGCCGCCCAGCAGCGGACCCGGATTTCCCGGGCTGTTGACCACCGTTTGATAGAGCACCGCCGCGGGCTCGCGCTGGCCGTGCGACCACGACCTCGTCTGCCACGCCCACTGGTGTCCGGCGCTGGTGGACGGCCCGATGACGCCGTCCCTGATCGCCCATCCACATACCTGGGCGTCTCCGTAGATGCCGGTGCGGCCCACGCCCAATACCGAGTTGATCCCCCGAAACCATTGGACCGCAAGGCTGTTCCACGTGTTGGCATCGATGTCGTCATCGACACTGAAAAAGATGGGGGCCGAGTTCGGGCCGCCGGCCGCGGAATGCAACTGCATGGCCGTATGGGCGTCGGCCACGCCGCCGTCATAGCCGCGGGTCAGATCCGACGGGTCGGGCCAACCGGGCTTGCCGTACTGGAAGTTGCTGACGATATGCAGCCCCGCCGCCCGCAGCGCATCGGCGTAGTCCCGGGTCAGCGGCTTGGCTTCGAAGTTCGCGCCCGGTCGTGACTGCGATACGTAATTCACCACGCCGTCATAGCCGGCCGACTTGATCTCGTCGGGGGCGATCCTGCGCTCGGCGAAGTCGATGAGCTTCATGCCGGCGGCCGAGGCCGTGGGGCTGCCGGCCGCCGCGCCCAGGTGCAGCAGGGTAGGCGCTACCGCATAGGCGCCCGCATATTTGAGCAGGTCGCGCCTCGAAGGCGATCGCCGATCGCCCCGTCCGCTCGGTCCGGCCCCATCCCGCACCGCGCGATGGTAACAAAGGCCCACGGCTTGTCCGGGCCGATCTTCGCCGGTCAGTCTCGAGCGAGGCCGGCGTCGCGCGCTTGGAACCGACCGGTCGGAAAGATAGTGGCCATCGACCAGTGGCATGATCTTTGCGTGCCGGACATCCTGGGGGCCGCCTACCCGCGGCGCGGCGGATCTCCGGCTCGTTGCGCTCTCTTAGGTGATCGAACTATAGTCTGGACACATGTCCAGTTTGCTGTCACGGAGTTCGGGAGTCCGTTGACCGCGACGGATTCGGCGCCATTCCGCGGTCATTTTCCAGCAAAGAAGAGTTGAGTATGCGAATTGCCCTGCTGTCCTACCGTAGTAAGACCCATTGCGGCGGACAGGGCGTCTACGTGCGCCATCTCAGCCATGGTCTGGTGGAACTCGGCCACGACGTCGAAGTGTTTTCCGGACAGCCGTACCCCGACCTGCTCGATCCGCGGGTCCGGCTCACCGAGGTGCCCAGCCTTGATCTCTATCGGGAACCCGACCCTTTCCGGGTACCGAGGCCGAGCGAAATTCGTGACTCGATCGACCTCTTGGAATTGCTCACCACGTGGACCGCGGGCTTTCCCGAACCGCGTACGTTCACGCTGCGGGCGGCGCGGTTACTTGCGCAGCGGACAGGCGATTTCGACGTCGTCCACGACAACCAGAGCCTGGGCACCGGATTGCTCAGCATCGCAGAGGCGGGGCTTCCCGTCGTGGCCACCGTGCACCACCCCATCACCCGCGATCGGGTGCTGGATCTGGCTGCCGCTCGATGGTGGCGAAAGCCGTTGGTGCGCCGCTGGTATGGGTTCTTGGACATGCAGCAAGAGGTCGCCCGCCACATTCCCGACCTGCTGACGGTCTCGTCGTCGTCGGCCTCGGACATCATCGCCGACTTCGGTGTCGCGCCGGAGCAGCTTCATGTCGTGCCGCTGGGCGTCAACACCGAGCTGTTCAAACCGGGATCCGGTCCCCGCGAGCCCGGCCGCATCATCGCGATCGCCAGCGCCGATACCCCGCTGAAGGGCGTGCGCACCCTGTTGCAGGCGGTGGCCCGTCTGCGTACCGTCCGGGATCTCGAGTTGCGGTTGGTCGCCAAGGTGGAGCCCAATGGGCCGACCCACAAGCTCATCGCCGAACTCGGAATCTCCGACATCGTGCACATCACCAGTGGGCTGTCCGACGCCGAACTGGCCGCCTTGTTCGCTTCCGCGGAGGTTGCCTGCATCCCGTCGCTCTACGAAGGGTTTTCGCTGCCCGCCGTGGAAGCCATGGCCAGCGGCACCCCGATCGTCGCCAGCCGGGTGGGCGCGCTGCCGGAAGTCCTTGGGACGGACGGCGCTTGCGCTGAACTGGTGCCGCCTGCCGACGTGGAAGCGCTGACGCACGCGCTCGCAGAGCTCCTGGACTCCCCGGAAAAACGCCGCAGCCTCGGCAAGGCGGGCCGCAGCCGTGCCGTCAATGTCTTCAGCTGGGAGGCCGTGGCAGCGCAAACCGTTCGAGTGTACGAGCGCGCGATCGCACGCAACGCGCAGAGCCGACCGACATGCTGACGGTCGATTTCGACCGGCTCGGGATCGGGCCATCGATCAAGGTCATAGACGTGGGATGCGGAGCCGGCCGGCACGCGTTCGAAGCGTATCGGCGCGGCGCCGACGTGGTCGCCTTCGACCGCGACGAGGCCGAATTGCGTTCGGTGGACACCATCCTGCGCGCGATGGCCGAAACGGGCGAGGCGCCGGCCGGCGCGTCGGCGAAGGTGGTCATCGGTGACGCGCTGAAGTTGCCCTATGCCGACCAGACGTTCGACTGCGTCATCGCGTCGGAGATCCTCGAGCACATTCCGCGCGACGACGCGGCGATCGCCGAGCTGATCAGGGTGCTCAAAGTCGGTGGCACGCTGGCGGTCAGCGTGCCGCGGTGGCTGCCCGAGCAAGTGTGCTGGCTGCTGTCCGACGAGTACCACGCCAACGAGGGCGGCCACGTTCGCATTTACCGGGCCAGCGAGTTACGCGGCAAGATTTTGGGCCGCGGATTGGAGTTGACTCACACCCACCACGCCCACGCGCTGCACTCCCCCTTTTGGTGGCTCAAATGCGCTGTGGGCGTGCAGAATACTGACCATCGCGCGGTGACCGCCTATCACAAGCTGCTGGTGTGGGACCTGATGCAGCGGCCGAAGATCACCCAGTTGGCGGAGTCGCTGCTCAATCCACTGGTGGGCAAGAGCGTGGCGATGTACTTCGTCAAACCACATGAGGCGAAAAGCCGAGCCGCTGAAGGGTATTCAGTTGCATCGGTCTAACCCGCCCGGTGTGCCGGGGATCCTGACTCCCGAACAATGCCGACAGACCGCGCTCTCCATCGCCGCCGCACAGGAACCGTCCGGTGCCATCCCCTGGTTCGACGGCGGCCACACCGATCCATGGGATCACATCGAGTGTGCGATGGCGCTCACCACCGCTGGGTTGCTGGAGCCGGCCCGGGCGGCCTTTGACTGGAGCCGGCGCACCCAGCGCACCGATGGCTCCTGGCCCATCCAGGTCCGCGCCGGCGTCATCGAAGACGCCAACAGCGACAGCAACTTCTGTGCCTACATCGGCGCCGGGGTGTGGCACCACGTGCTGGTCACCGGCGACGAATCATTCGCGGCCGAAATGTGGCCGGTGGTACACAAAGCGATCGACTTCGTCATCGACATGCAACTCGGCTACGGCGAGATTGGTTGGGCGCGAAGCGAAGCCGGACTGTTGCCGGAGGCGCTGTTGACGGGGTGCTCGAGCATTTTTCACAGCATCCGCTGTGCGCTTGCGCTGGCCGCCTTGGTTGGAGATCCGCAGCCGGAATGGGAATTAGCGGTGGGCCGCCTCGGCCACGCCATCTCCGCGCACCCCGAGGCGTTCACCGAAAAGGACCGTTACTCGATGGACTGGTACTACCCCATCCTCGGTAGCGCCGTGCGGGGTCCGGCGGCGGCCGCGCGCATCAAGCAGCGTTGGGATGCGTTCGTGGTCGACGGCCTGGGCATCCGATGCGTCGGTGACCGCCCCTGGGTTACCGGTGCCGAGACCTGTGAGCTGGTGATGGCGCTGGACGCCATCGGGCGGCACGCAGACGCTCGCCGGCAGTTCGCCGCGATGCAGCATCTGCGCGAAGGCGACGGATCATATTGGACCGGACTGGTTTTCGCGGATGGCAAGCGGTGGCCCGAGGAGCGCACCACCTGGACGGGTGCGGCGATGATCCTGGCGGCGGACGCCCTGTCGAACACCACCGCCGGTGCGGGAATCTTCCGCGGCGACGAGTTGCCGGTGGGCCTGCAGAACGACTTCGATTGCGAATGCGTCGCCACCGGCCCGGGCCGCTGACCCGCTTGTTGGCTAGATCTGCTCCCCCGGCTGACCGCTGACCCGCTCGAGCAGCCTCAGCGACCCGGTGGCCGACACCTCCCGGAACTGTCCGGAATCCAGTGCGCGACAGTAGATGTAATACGGTGGCCGACCGCCGTCCTTCGGGTCGGGGAACACGTCGTGGATGACCAGCGCCGCACCGGGGGCGACCCACTTGGCCCAACCGTCGAAATCCTGGTTCGCGGCGGTTTCGCTGTGGCCGCCGTCGATGAACAAGAACTGCAGCGGCGCCCGCCACGCCCGCGCCACCAGCGGTGACTTGCCGACGATCGCGACGACGTGGTCGTCCAATCGGGCGGTATCGAGCGCACGGCGAAACGTGGGCAGCGTGTCGAACAGGCCGGTGACCTCATCCACCATCGACGCGTCGTGGTATTCCCAGCCGGCCTGGTGCTCCTCGGAACCGTGATGGTGGTCGATCGTGTAGAGCACACCGCCGGTTTGTTGTGCCGCTGCGCCCAGCAAAAGGGTGGATTTGCCGCAGTAGGTGCCGATCTCGACGCCGATACCGCCGCCGAGGTACCGCAGCGCGGCGTCGTACAGCGCGCGCCCCTCGTCGGCCGGCATGAAACCCTGTACCTGGTCGGCCAGCGCGAACAACCGCTCGGGCGCATTCGCGTCGACGTCTCTCATCAGCCGAACTTATCGTCTCGATCCGGACGGCCGACACGGTGGTCGTGTTCGCGCTGAGCGATCACCCACGGTCCGTTTACCCGCTGACCAGCGGGCGGAGCGGGTTCGCTCTACCATCATCTGCGTGCGCGCGTTGCTTCTCCGGAGATTTGCTGGTGTCGGCCTCGCCGCGGTCACGGCCGCGGCCGCCCTGATGCTGCCCGCGGCGGTGCTTTCGCCCGGGACGCCGGGGTCCGCACCCCCGGCCGCGGCCGCCAGCTGCCCGCCGGTACAGATCGTGTTCGCCCGCGGCCGTAACGAATCACCCGGGCCGGGTGTGCTGGGCAACGCGTTCATCAGCGATGTGCGCAACAAGGTGAACAGGACCGTCGGCGTATACGCCGTGCAGTACCCGGCCGACACGGAAGTGGCCCAGGGCGCCAACGACATGAGTCACCACATCCAGGACATGGCCAACAACTGTCCCGACACCCGACTGGTGCTGGGCGGCTACTCGCTGGGCGCCGCGGTCACCGACGTCGTGCTGGCGGCGCCCATCGGCGCGTTCGGTTTCGACAGCCCGCTGCCGCCGGGCATGGATCAGCACATCGCCGCGGTCGCATTGTTCGGCAACGGAAGCCAATGGGTGGGTCCGATCACCAACTTCAACCCGACCTACAACGACCGGACCATCGAGTTGTGCCACGGCGCCGATCCGGTCTGCAATCCGGCCGACCCGAACACCTGGAAGGAAAACTGGCCACAACACCTCGCGGGCGCCTACATCGACGCGGGCATGGCCAACCAGGCCGCGGACTTCGTCGCCAGCAAGCTCTGACCGCTTCGGTGCCTTGGCCCCAGCCGGCGCGCAGCGGATCCAGTCGAATGATTTTCGCGGGGCAATCGGCTGTGCATAGTTGGGCACACCGTGCCGACTAATCGGACCATGCCGGCACCGGCAACCCCGGGGGTTTGGCAGAGGAAGAAGTACTACACGCCGTAGTTCGTAGGAGGGGCCGAAAATACCTCAACCATAACTCGAGAGTTTGGCCCAATACGGCCGACTATGTATTTGCTCCGGGCTCAGCTTTTCAGCACCAACAGGCGAACGGGGTCACCGCAATTCCGTGGTGAATTCAGGCTGAGGTGTTGCCGCTCGAGTAGATCTTGAAGTTCCGGACCATCGGAACGACCGGGTTACCACAGGCCGCGGCACGCTGGCGGGCCCGAAACGACGGATGACGCCGCATTGCTTCATTGCGTTCGCGCTCTCGACGCTGAGCGGCGGCCCATGCTGGATGGGACTGAAGGAAAATAACCGTGCCTTCTGATGTATTTGCCACGATCGTCACTCCTCTCAGTACCACCCGCAAAAGCTAAAGCTACAACAGTGTGGTTATCGGATCGTGATTCCAGAATGCCCGCCGAATCCTGAGACCAAACCACCTGTCAAGATGAGAATTGCCCGTGAATTCGCGCGCGTAATCCGTTGCCACTGCCGTGCCGTCGTCCCTGCTGGTCCGGCCGCGATCAGAACCATAGTGGCGGCCACCGACACAATTCCCGTTTGAACTTCATGCACGGTTGGCTGCTAGGGTCCCTTGCTTATGCCGGAGATCGATCGCCGCCGCATGATTCTGACAACCGGGATCGGCGTGCTGGCAGCCACGCTGCCGACCTCGAACGCCTGGGCTTCGCCGCCCGCGCCCGGTCGGATGCCGCCGCCCGCAGCGCCCAGCGGCCAATCCGGGAGTTACATTTTCTCGGACGAGTTCGACGGCCCGGCCGGTTCCGCCCCCGATGCATCGAAATGGGCGGTGGCCAAAGCCCGCGAGACGATCAAGGATCCGACCTTCTGGGAACGTCCCGAGAACATCGGGCAGTACCGCGATGATCGCCGCAACGTGTTTGTCGACGGCAAGTCCAACCTGGTGCTGCGCGCCGCCAAGGACGGACCCACGTACTACAGCGGCAAGGTGCAGAGCTTGTGGCGCGGCGGCGTCGGCCACACCTGGGAGGCCCGGATCAAACTGGACTGCCTGACCCCGGGCGCCTGGCCCGCCTACTGGCTGGGCAACGAGGATCAGGGCGAGATCGACGTCATGGAGTGGTACGGCAACGGCAACTGGCCCTCGGCCACCACCGTTCACGCCAAAGCCAACGGCGGCGAATGGAAGACCCACAACATCGCGGTGGACAGCGCCTGGCACACCTGGCGCTGCCAATGGGACGAGGCGGGCATCCGGTTCTGGAAGGACTATTCCGACGGCGCGCAACCGTACTTTGACGTGCCGGCAAGCTCGCTACCGGATTGGCCGTTCAACGGAGCGGGATACACCGTGTATCCGGTATTCAACCTGGCGGTGGCCGGTTCCGGCGGCGGTGACCCGGGGTCGGGCAGCTACCCCGCCGACATGCTCGTCGACTGGATACGCGTCTGGTAGGCGGTGTGCCTCAGTGCGTCGTCAACAGCGCGACCGCGGTCGTGGGCTTGCCACCCGGCCGGCGCAAATCCGATCGCAGCCAGGCAAGCGGGCGCATCCATATCGGTAAGCGGTGCAACCGGTTCGCGGCCACCAGCAGTGATTCCGCTTCGATGGCTCGCCAGCCGAGGCCTTCGAAAAAGGCCAGCCCGTTGTCGGGCGCGAACTTGAAGGGTGCGTTTTCCGAAATCCCGGCCACGTTTTTATTGATCCGCTTTTTCAGGCCGGGAAAGGCGAAGTCGATCATCCACCAGGCGACTTCGGGTCGCTTGATCGCACCGGAAAGCGCCGCGACGTCGGAGGCCTCCAGGTACATCGACAGCCCCTCGGTCAGCACGAAGGCCTTCGTCGCACCGTGCAGCGCTTCGTTGAAGAAGGCGTCGCGGGCCTGCGGGTCGGCAAGGTCAACCGCCATGCGGGTCAGCCGGCAGCGCGGGGTCTGGTCGGCGAGTACCTGCGTCTTGTCTGCGAGCAGCTCAGGCAGATCGGCCTCGACCCAGGTGAGGTCGGGCGGCAGGTCTAAGCGATAGGGCCGGGTATCCAAGCCGGCGGCCAGATTCAGAACACGGTCACAGCCATGCGCGAGCGCATCGGCGATGGCATCGTCGATGAGCTTGGTGCGCGCAACCAGCCACCATCCGCTGCGATCCGTCCATGGCACGTTGTCGACGATCGCGCGGCCTTGCTCACCGGCGAGACGCTCGGCCAGCGGGTCGTTGAACAACGCATCGGGACGGGCCGATTCGGTGGCCCGGTGCAACGCCGTCCACCGAGCCGTATCGGAAACATGGGTAATCGTGTGACCTGGGCCTGGCATACGTTGCGTTATAGCAGCACTGCTGCTGCCCTACTGACCGGCCCTGCCTCCGGCGAGCCAGGCGGAGGTCACCGCGCGAGTCTCGGGCGGTGGCAGAACGGCGTCCGGTGCGCCGAGGCGACCGACCTTGACGGTCCACACCGGCGATGAGCGGTCGATGCAGGATCCGACACCCTGACTGGGCAGCCACAGCACGGCGAGGTTTGAGCCGGAGCCGCCGCATCCGTAAACACCGACGTACCCGTCAGCGCGTCCGCCCCATGCCCCGCCATTGCGCAGCAGGCAGCGGGTGCCGTCATCGAGGGTCAGCGCGAACGGATCCGGGTTGGCGGGAGGGTGCACGGGCGGGAGCTGGCCGTCAAACATCACCCGGTGCATCCGCATATCCCACGGATTGTCTACGCACAGCAGCGATCCTGGCGTCGACGGCCAGCAGGTGCCGGCCCCGGCCGCGCTCGGCGCGCAGGAGTAGACGTTGTCGGCCACCGCCGACGGCGATGGTTGCGAGCAATCGCTGACCTGGCCGACATCGTCGGGCCCGGACGCCACCTGATAGCCGTTGATGGGTTGGCCACCAGGCCCGACGGCCATCACGGTGATCACCCGGGTCGGCGGCGGATCGGCATCCGCGAGTCCCGGCGGCGATGAAACTGCCGTAAGCAATGCGGTCAGCGCGGCGGCGCAGACCAGACCCAGTCGGGCACCACGTGCATCGGGTCCAACCCTTCTGACGGCCCCCTTATCGAGGGTAGAGCGCACGCGATGTCGGCGGCGCGGAATTTGCGGGTTGGGATCGGAGCGGCCCCGGACCTGGTCGACTCCCGGGTTTTTCCGTTGTGCCGCAACAGATTTAGAGCTGAGCCCAGACCGACTTCGTCTTCAGGTAGATCTCGAGGCCCTCTTTGCCGAACTCGTGCCCCCAGCCGGACTGCTTGTAGCCACCGAACGGCACATCGTGGTCGAAGACCAGCTGGCAGTTGACCTGAACACTGCCGGCCTGCAGTCGCCGCATGATCCGGTGGGCCCGGCCGAGATTCTCCGTCCAGGCGGTGGCCGCCAGGCCGTAGGTGGTGTCGTTGGCCAGCGCCACGGCCTCGTCCTCGTCGTCGAACGGCAGGATGGTGACCACCGGGCCGAAGATCTCCTGCTGGTACAACCGCATGCTGGTGTCGACGTTGGTGAGCACCGTCGGGTGCACGAAGTAGCCCTTGCGGTCCAGGCGGTGGCCGCCGGTGACCACGTCGACGCCGTCCCTCTTGCCTTCGTCGATGAAACCCATGACGCGGTTCAACTGCTTCTGGCTGATGAGTGGCCCGCTGACGCAGCCCTCTTCGCTGGGGGCGCCCAGTTTGAACGAATTCGCCATCATCGCAATGCCTTCCACGACGCGGTCGTAGACGCCGCGTTGGGCGAAGATACGCGACCCGCACACGCAGCCCTGGCCGGAATGCACAAAGATGCCCAGCGACGCCATCAGGATGGCGTTGTCCATGTTGGCGTCGTCGAAGATCAGCACCGGCGATTTCCCGCCGAGCTCGAGCGTGACCTTCTTCAGGTTGTCGGCCGAGGCCCGCACGATCTCCTTGCCGACCTCGGTCGAGCCGGTAAAGGCCACCTTCTCGACGTCCGGGTGGGCGGTGATCGCGGCGCCCGCGGTGTGGCCATAACCGGTCAGCAGGTTGACCACACCCTCGGGCACGCCGGCCTCGTGGATGAGCCGGTCCAACAGCACCGCCGACAGGGGCGTCTCCTCGGCCGGTTTGACGAGCAGGCTGCCGCCCGCGGCCAGCGCCGGCGCGAGCTTCGCGCTGGCGTTGAAGATCGGCCCGTTCCACGGGAAGATCAGGCCCACCACGCTGTAGGGCTCTTTGAGCGTGTACGCATGCATGTTGACGTAGTTGTCGGTCGCGATGCCGTCGGTCTTCACGTCGTACGCGACGCCGTTGATCTTCGAACACCAACCGGCGTAGTAGCGGAAGAACTCCGAGCAGGTCGACATCTGCAACTGGGCCTGCATCAACGGCATGCCGGTGTTGAGCGAGTCGAGTTGTGCGAACTCCTCGGCGTGTTCGTCGATCAATTCGCCGATCCGCCACAAGATTTTCGCCCGTTCGCGGCCCGGCAGCTCCGACCAGACGCCCGACTCGAAGGTCGCCTTCGCCCGCGCGGCGGCGTCGTTGACCGCTTCCTGCCCGCAGTCGGTGAATTCGGTGATCGTCTCCTCGGTCGCGGGATCGATGACCGGGATGACCTCACCCGTTCCGGGGCGCTTGCGAATGTCGTCCAATACCGCCTGCACCGTCATCTGATCCCTTTCGTATTGCCAGGCGTGGCGCCCGGCGACCAACGCGCTCAGTGCTGAGCACTTGCTTAGCATTGTGCACACGGCTGGTCAAGCACCCGCACGCGGATGGGCTCAGCGCAGTTCCTGGATGCGAATGAGGTTTCCCGCGGGGTCGCGCACGGCGCAGTCGCGAAGCCCGTAAGGCTGGTCGGTGGGCTCCTGGACGATGTCGACGTCGCCGGTCTGTAGCCGTTCGAAGGTGCCGTCGAGATCGTTGGTGGCCAACAGCAGTGTGGCGTAGCTGCCCTTGGCCATCATCTCGGCAATGGTGCGGCGCTCCTCGTCGGTGACGCCCGGGTTGGCGGCCGGCGGGTTCAAGACGATGGACGTGTCCGGCTGGTTCGGCGGGCCGACCGTGATCCATCGCATCGTGCCCTTGCCGACGTCGAGGCGGACTTCGAACCCGAGGACGTCGCGATAGAAGGCGAGCGACGATTCGGGGTCTTCATGGGGAAGGAAGCTCGAGTGAATGGTGATGTTCATGCGGTCAGGCTAGGTGCGGTCCGACGGCAGTTGCTTCTCGATTCCTGACCGGTCTCGTCACCTGTTTGGCCACGCACGGCGGCATGCCCGCCAGCGCGTCAGCCGATTGGCGGCGGTAGGTGCTGGGTGGCATGCCGACCAATTCGGTGAACCGGGTGCTGAAGGTGCCCAACGACGAGCAACCGACCGCGAAGCACACCTCGGTGACGCTCAGATCGCCGCGGCGCAACAGCGCCATCGCTCGCTCGATGCGCCGAGTCATCAAATACGAGTACGGCGATTCGCCGTAGGCGCGCCGGAATTCGCGGCTGAGGTGGCCGGCGGACATGTGAACCCCGCGCGCGAGCGCTTCGACGTCCAGCGGTTGTGTGTAGTCCCGGTCGATGCGGTCGCGGACGCGGCGCAACAGGACCAGCGTGCGCAGGCGCTGTGCCGCGTCTTGTCCGGTGGTCACCCGGTGATGTTGTCATGTTCGTCCACAGTTGCCCAGCATCGTCGAGCTCCCCTTGCGCCGGCCGTGCAGGAGCGTACTGTCCCCGAAGCATGAGCGATCAGATCGCTTTCGTCGAAGCGAACGGGCTGAGATTCGCCTATATCGAACAGGGCTCCGGGCCGCTCGTGCTCATGCTGCACGGTTTCCCCGACACGGCGCATACCTGGGATGATCTTCGCGCACGCGTTGCCGCCGAGGGCTACCGAGCGGTCAGCCCTTACATGCGCGGATACCACCCCAGCGCGATCCCGGCATCCGACGCTGACCAGGAGACTCTGGCGCGCGACCCGCTGGCACTCATCGAAGCGCTCGGCGCCCGCGACGCCGTGATCATCGGGCACGACTGGGGAGCCGCCGCCGCATACGGTGCAGCGGCCCTGGACCCTGACCGGGTGCAAAAGCTGTTCGTCATCGGCATTCCACACCCTGCCACGCTCAAGCCGACACTGAAGAAGCTGTGGGGTGTCCGCCACTTTGCGGCATACAAGTTGCCGGGAGCGCCGAAGCGCTTCGCGCGCAACGACTTCGCCGCGCTGCCGGCGATTTATCGACGGTGGTCCCCGACGTGGAATCCCGATCCGCAAGAATTCGACTCGGTCCGCGCGAGCTTCTCCAACCCGGCCAGCTTGAACGCGGCGTTCGGCTACTACCGAAAGCTCTCCCCCAAGCCCAGCGCATCACTAAAGGCGCGAATCGCGGTGCCGGTGGTCGCTTTCGCGGGGTTGGACGATCCGGTCGCCGAGCCTTCGGACTATCGACGCGCCGCGCGGATGTTCGACAACGAGTACATCGTCGAGGAGGTCGGAGGCGGACATTTCATGCATCGGGAGCATCCCGAGTCGTTCGCCGAACGCGTCCTGACTCACCTGTGAGAGAGACGGCGCCCTAGATGCGGACGAGCTCGGGGTGGAACTTGGCCGCCATGCGACGGATTCCGTCGCGCCAGTCGACCGAGGTGCCGCCGATGAGTTCGTGCATCCGATCGGTGGTGGTGGGATTGCCGCGCAGCGCTTGGTCGCTCGCCTCGAAGATCGGCTCCCTGCCGACGAGCGAGCCGAGGTAGTCGCACCACTCCTGCAGGCTGACCGTCTGGTCGCCGCACCAGTTGACCGTGGTCGCCGGGACCGACGCGACCTCGAGCAGCTTGGGGATGGTCGCGATGATGTCGTCCTCGTGAATGGGGTTGTAGCGGGCGGGTTCCCCGGGTGGAACGGGAATCGGGATGCCGCCCAACATCATCTCCATGTGGTAGAACGGCCATCCGCCGTTGTCACCGTAGGGGACGTTGAGCCGGGCGATCGTGGTGGGCACGCCGACGACGCGCGCTACCGACCGGGCGACCACTTCCCCGGCGATCTTGGAGATGGAATACGTGGGGAACAACGGCTTGTGGTTGTCGCCCAGGGCGGACCGCTCGCTGCGGGGGTCGTCGTCCGGCGGGTCGTACACGGCAGCCGACGAGCAGTGCAGGAAGGCCTTCGCGTTGCGGCAGTGGGCCATCAGCAGGCCGACCGACTCCGCGTTGGCCGCCAGGTCCTTGTCCCAGCTTCCGCTCTTGGCCACCGCCAAGTTCAGAACATAGTCGAAATCCGTTGGCAGAGTGGTGAAGTCGCCGGTCGCCAGATTCACCTTCTCGCAGCGAATCCCGGCCTTCTCGAGGCCTTCGCGCGCGGCGGGATCGGTGAAACGGGCGATTCCCCAGACCTCGTTGTCGGCGGCAAGCGCCCGGGCAATGGGGGTGGCGATCTGACCGGTCGGACCGGTGATCAGGATTTTTGCGCCGCGCATGCGCGCAATGGTAGCGAGGAGCCCGCGCAGTACCTAGATTCGGCGCCTCATCAATTGGCGCGTGGCGCTACCGGATCGGTTGACCGGCTCGGAGTCGGCGACTTACAAGCCGGGCTGGTCGTCGATGATGCCCAGCCAGATCTGGGCGACGTCGATGGCGACCTTCTCGCTGATGAAGGCGTGCTGCGTCCCGGTGTAGATGTCCCGGAAGGCGCGCTCCAGCCGGCTGCCCTCCCGGATCGAGCTGGTCCCGGCCACCAGGTGAGCCCATTCCGCGCACTCGCGGGCCGTGTCGGTGGCGTAGACGGCCGCCACCCGCATGTCGGCGCGAAGCGCCGGTGTCAGGTCGTGCCCGGACGCCACCGCCGCCTCGGCGGTGGTGAACGCGTCGAGCACCAGCAGCCGGGCTGCGCGCCAGGCCGCGCGGTGATGCGCCAGCCCCTTCTGGAAGGTGGGCCGGCTGGCCAGTGCCGCCATGTCACTCATCCGGAACTTCGTCGCGGCCAACTCCTGGACGTCGTCGAGCATGCTCTTGGCCACGCCCAGCGCCCACGAGGCGTGCCCGGCGGCGGTCACGGGCATCAGCCCCATCCGGGTGGCCGGCGAGGTTCCCCGGCAGGGCTGCCGCACGAACAGTTCGAACGTGCGGCTCTGGGGAACGAAGGTCTCCTGAACGCTGTAGTCGTAGGAACCGGTTCCCTTCAGCCCTTGCACGAACCAGCCGTCGTTGAAACTGATCTCCTCCCGCGGAATCACCGCGACCCGCATCTCCGGGAAACCCTCACTGACCCAGCGCATCTCGCCGTCGTCCATCGGCAGGAACCCGGCCGCGACGTATTGCGCGTGACCGGTGCCCGAACCGAAGTTCCACGCGCCGGTCACCCGGTAGCCGCCGTCGACGGCGGCGCCTTGCCCGTTGGGAAAGAACTGGCCACCGATAGTGACCCGGTTGTCGTGCGCGGTAAACACTTCGGCGAAACCCTCGTCGGGCAGGTAGGCCGCCGCGGCGAAGGACGACGGCAGGTTGGCGATCCCCACCCAGCCAAATGACCCATCCTGCCAGCCCATTTCGATCCAGGTTTCGATCATCTCGGTGAACGACGGCTCGACACCGCCGGCCACGACCGGGTTGAACGCCGACATCAACCCGCTGGCCCACATCGCGTCGACGATCGCCGGGGTGAGGGTTCGCGCCCGCTCGGATTCGGCGGCCTCGGCGCGCACCAGGTCCCGCATACCGCGGGCCAGCGCGACTACCCGGTCTGTGGTGTCGGCGATCGAGGTCATGAGGGTGACCGTATCAACCACAGATGGATTCCCGAACGAAAATCAATCGGTCGCGCCAGGCGTTTACGGTGGGCTTGTGCGGTGGATTGTCGACGGCATGAATGTGATCGGAAGTCGTCCCGATGGCTGGTGGAAAGACCGCAACGGTGCCATGGTCGCATTGGTGGAAAGCCTGGATCGGTGGGCGTCGGACCGAGGAGACACTGTGACAGTGGTTTTTGAACGGCCGCCGTCGACGGCCATCACGTCGTCGGTGGTCGAGGTCGCGCACGCACCCAGGGCGGCCGCGAATTCGGCCGACGATGAGATTGTCCGGCTGGTCGCGGCCGACGCTGCGCCGCACGACATTCGCGTCGTGACGTCCGACCGGGCGTTGACCGAGCGAGTGCGAAGTCTCGGCGCATCGGTTCAGCGGTCGGAGGGCTTCCGCGACCTGATCGATCCGCGGGACCGATGACCACCGGCGGCCCGAGTCCCGCGCCCAACCGGGTCTGCGCGCTCGCACACATCGACATCCCCATCATCCAGGCGCCGATGACCTACATCGCGGGCGCCCAGCTGGCCGCCGCGTACCTAACCTCTCAGGTCAGTACACCTAGCCCGAGGCGGCGCGGAGGTCAGCCCGCCGCGGCCAGCGCCGCGTCGTAGTTGGGCTCCTGCGCGATTTCGGGCACCAGCTCGGTGTAGGCGACGTTGCCGTCGGCGCCGATCACCACGATGGCCCGGGCCAGCAATCCGGCCATCGGACCGTCGATGATGGTGACCCCGTAGTCCTCACCGAAGCTGTCGCGGAACGCAGAACCGCTCTTGACGTTCTCGATGCCCTCGGCGCCACAGAATCGCGCCTGCGCGAACGGCAGGTCCTTCGAGACGTTCACCACGGTCGCCCCGCCCCCGGCGGCGCGCTCGTTGAAGGTCCGCACGCTGGTGGCGCACACCGGGGTGTCGATGGACGGAAAGATGTTGAGCACCAAGGGCTTACCGCCGAATTGCTCGCTGCTCACCGCGGCCAGATCGCCGCCGACCAGACTGAAGGCCGGGGCTTTGGATCCGACGGCAGGCAGCTCGCCGACAGTGTTGATCGGGTTTCCACGCAACGTTATCTGTGCCATGGGCAACAGTCTGCCAAGGCCGCCGTGGCCCCCGTGGGGCAGGTCCCATGTCCTGATCAGTGGGATACATGGCGTAGACGACAGACCCCCGTGTGCCCAACACTGAATCCATGCCTCGCAAGGTGGTCATCGTCGGTTTTCCCGGCGTGCAGGCGCTCGACGTGGTGGGCCCGTATGACGTGTTCACCGGCGCATCGCTGTTGACGGGCGGCGGCTACGACGTCGCGATGGCCTCGGTTGGTGGGCAACCGGTGCAGACGGCCACCGGGCTGGCGTTTGTGGCGACCCCGTTACCGGATCCGGGCGACCCGATCGACACGGTCGTTCTCCCGGGCGGGGCCGGCGTCACCGCCGCCCGGTCCGACGGCGACCTGCTCGCCTGGATCAAGACCGTCGCCACCCATGCGCGCCGGATAGTCACGGTGTGCACCGGTGCGTTCCTCGCCGCCGAGGCGGGCCCGCTGGACGGGCACCGGGTGACCACCCATTGGGCCTTCGCCGAGCGGTTGGCGAGTGAATTCCCGGCCATCGACGTCGATGCCGACCCGATCTTCGTGCGAAGCTCGGACACCCTATGGACCGCCGCCGGCGTCACCGCGGGCATCGACCTCACACTCGCGCTGATCGAAGACGACCACGGCACCGAGCTCGCGCAGACGGTCGCCCGCTGGCTCGTGCTGTATCTGCGCCGGCCGGGCGGTCAGACGCAGTTCGCCGCGCCGGTGTGGATGCCGCGGGCCAGAAGGGGCTCGATCCGCGAGGTGCAGGAGACGATCGAGGCCGAGCCGGGCCATCCGCACAGCGTCGACGAGCTGGCTCGGCGCGCCGCGATGAGTCCGCGGCACTTCACCCGGGTGTTCACCGCCGAAATCGGTGAGGCGCCCGGCCAATACGTCGAACGCATCCGCACCGAGGCCGCACGACGGCAGTTGGAGGAGACCGACGACACCGTCGTCGCGATCGCCGCTCGGTGCGGCTTCGGCACCGCGGAAACGATGCGACGCAATTTCCTTCGCCGCGTTGGCATTTCGCCCGACCAATACCGCAAGGCCTTCGCCTGACATCGAAAGGACGACTCTGATGACCCAAATCGCCATCGTGGCCTATCCGGGATTCACCGCGCTGGACATGATCGGTCCCTACGAGGTGCTGCGCAACCTGCCGGGCGCCGAGGTGCGCTTCGTGTGGCACGAAGCCGGGCCGATCACCGCCGACTCCGGGGTGCTGGTCATCGGCGCCACCCACTCGCTGGCCGAAACCCCCTCCCCCGACGTGATTCTCGTTCCCGGGGGCCCGTCGACACCGGTTCACGCCCGTGACGACGCGCTGCTCGACTGGCTGCGCCAGGCCCACCACAGCGCGAGCTGGACGACGTCGGTGTGCTCGGGGTCGGTGATTCTGGCGGCCGCCGGCCTGCTGGACGGCCGACGCGCGACGTCGCATTGGCTGACGGTCCCCGCGCTGAAGGCATTCGGCGCGGTTCCGGTGGCCGACGAACGGATCGTGCACCAGGATGACATCGTCACCAGTGCGGGCGTGTCCGCCGGGCTCGACCTCGCGCTGTGGCTGGCCGGCCAGATCGGTGGCGAATCCCGCGCCAAGGCAATCCAGCTCGCGCTCGAATACGACCCGCAGCCGCCGTTCGACTCGGGTCACATCTCGAAGGCGTCGGCGACCACGAAGGCCGCCGCGACCGCGCTGCTGTCCCGCGACAGCGTGAAGCCCGCCAACGTCAAAGCCACCACCCTGCTCGCCTGGGAGCAGGCGCTGGGGAAGGTCCGGTCGCGGCGCCGCGGGCGGGCGGTCGCGTCGGGCACGGCGTAGGTGAGTCAGAAAAAGCCAGCGCCGGTGGTAGCGCTTCGGGCGCAAGGACTATCGCTGCCCGACGCTAGGCGCCGGGCTGCAGGATGTCGGTCGTGGCGAGCTGGCCGCCGGCCTGCAGCCACGCCGCAACGACGCCGGGGGCGTCCCGGTTGGGGTTGTAAATGTCTTCTTCGCTGGAGAACAGCCCGTCGCCGGCGTAGACCAGCCGCGTCCAGTTGGGAAACCAGAACGGGTCACCGTTCGGATCGGTCGGGTGGTCCAGCAGGTTTTTGATCATGACGACGACGGCGTCGTTGTCCTCGTCGTGAGCAACCCAGTCATTGGGAAAACGCATGTGCGGGAAGGGCGCCATCACCGCGACGATCCAGTCGCGCACCGCCTCGCGGCCGTGGAAGACGCCGTAGTGATGCTCGGTGTAGACGACGTCCTCGGTGAAGAGGTCCGCAAACGGCCGCCAGTCGCCCGAGGCGCTGCACCCCTCGACGACTTTGGTGTAGTTATCGACGGCCTGGTCGACTTCTGCCCTGGTGAATTTGCCCATAGCGGACACACTAGAACGTGTTTCGGTTTTGGGTCGCTCGTTGAATGGGAGTCTCGGATGAACGTGATGGACTTGTTCGGCCTGCGCGGCAAGCGGGCGTTGATCACCGGGGCGTCCAGCGGTATCGGCAGGAAAGTGGCCCAGGCCTACGTGCAAGCCGGCGCCGACGTAGCCATCGCGGCGCGCAATGTCGAGGCCCTGGAAACCATCGCCGGCGAGCTGATGGCGGACGGCAGCGATGTCCAGGGCAAGGTGGTGCCGATCCGCTGCGACGTGACCAGGCCCGACCAGGTGAACGCCATGGTGGACCGGGCGATCGCCGAGCTGGGCGGCCTCGACATCGCGGTCTGCAACGCGGGCGTCATCGGCGTCGTCGCCATGCTGGACATGTCGCCCGAGGAGTTCCAGCGCATCCAGGACACCAATGTGACCGGTGTGTTCCTGACCGCGCAGGCTGCGGCCCGGGCGATGGTGGCCCAGGGACGCGGCGGCGTCATCATCACCACCGCGTCGATGTCGGGCAGCATCATCAACGTCCCACAGCAGGTGGGCCACTACTGCGCCTCCAAGGCCGCCGTCATTCAGCTGACCAAGGCCATGGCAGTCGAATTCGCCCCGCACAACATTCGGGTCAACAGCGTCAGCCCCGGCTACATCCTGACCGAGCTCGTCGAGCCGTTGACCGAGTATCACCGCCAGTGGGAACCGAAGATTCCGCTCGGCCGCATCGGGCGGCCCGAAGAGCTCACCGGCCTCTACGTCTATCTGGCCAGCGACGCTTCCAGCTATATGACCGGTTCGGACGTGGTGATCGACGGCGGATACAGCTGCCCGTAGCCCGGCCGGTCGATAGCTATCGCTCCAGCTCGCCGGATATCTTGCGCTCCAGGCTCGCCTGTGTTGCCGACGGCAGCACCAGCAGGCCGTCGAGTTCGTTGCGGGCCACGTCGTACGCGCGTTGGCGTTCGTGTGCCGCCGCCGCGGGGTCGGCCGCAACCCGTAACAGGCTCTGCGCCCGCGCAATTCGTTGCTGGTCGGCCCGGGAGAAATCATTGCGGCGTCTGCGCATCGCTTCGGCCTCGGCGGCGTTGAACGCCGTGACGTAGTCCTCGACGGCGGCCATGTACCGCGCGGCGCCCTCGCGGTCGTCGAGCAGATCCTCGGCCTTGACCGGGCGCAGGAAGTCGGCTCGCAGCTTGGCTTTGTGGAACGCGATCGTGTTGGCGTCGCGCATGTCGGTCATCAGCGGAAAGTCCAGCAGCTTGGCGACGTCGAGTTCGTACTCGAGCCAGCGGGCATCGGTGCGGCCGTGCTCGTCGAGGACCCGCCGGATCGAGCGCCATCGGCTCGCTTGATTCGCACTAGAGCCGTCGGGGGCGGGCGCATCGGGTAGCGGTGTTCGACCGGTCGCCGGTGGCGGCTCATCGGCGCGCCGCCGGTAGGCGCCGAACGCGCGCACGGCCGCGACGACCGCGCCCGTCAACGGCAGGATGACGATCAGCAGCTCTGCCAACCGGAAAATCAAACCCACTTGGCCAGGATGCCACCGACAACGGCCGGCGCTGCCGTCAACGCGGTCACGTCCGACCGGTCAGTGGGCGCCCAGGCTGCCGGCGAGGTATTCCGCCCGGCAGGCCCGGCGGGCTAGCTTGCCGCTGGTGGTTCGTGGGATAGCGCCGGCCGGCAGCAGCCGAACATCCGCCACGGTCACACGGTGCCGCTGGGCGACCGCCGTGCGGATCGCCTCGATCGCCGGCCCCGGATCCTGACGGCTGGTCCCCGCGGCGCGTTCGGCGACCACGACGAGCCGCGCGGAGCTCGGGTCGTCATGGTCCGGCACCGAAAACGCCGTCACATAGCCGCGCCGGACCATCGCGGACGCGTCGGCAACGGTGGCCTCGATGTGCTGCGGGTAATGGTTGCGGCCCTCGATCGTCACCAGGTCGGCAATCCGGCCGGTCACGTACAGCTCACCGTCGAGATACACGCCCAAGTCGCCGGTGCGCAGCCAAGCTCGGCCCAGATCGGCGCCGTCTGCGTGGCTTCCCTCGGCGAGCCGCGATCGCAGTTCGGCGCCGAACGCCCGCCGCGTCTCGTCCGGCAGCCGCCAGTACCCGCGTCCGACGTTGTTGCCCTGCAACCAGATTTCGCCCACCCGGCCGTCGGGCAACTCGGATCCTTCGGCTGGGTCGACGATGACCGCCCATTCGCTGCGTCCGACCTGACCGCACGACACCTGCGGAACCGCGCGCGGGTCGTCCTCGTCGACGCGCACCGCGTGCCCGGCGCCCAGCCGTTCTGAGTCGAAGTACACCACCGTCGCCTCGGCCGCAGGGGCGATGGTCGCGACGAACAACGTGCCCTCGGCGATGCCGTAGGACGGTTTGAACGCGGTCGGCGGCAACCCGTACGGCGCGAACGCCTTGTTGAAGGTCCTGATCGCATCCATGCTGACCGGTTCGGAGCCGATGATCATCACCACGTTGCGCAGATCAATGTCTTCCCCGCGGCTCGGCAGGCCGCGCTGCGCGGCCCACTCGTACGCGAAGTTCGGCGCGGCGGTGACGACGTTGCCCCGCCGCGACCCGTCGGACAGGGCCTGAATCCATCGCTGGGGTCTGCGGACGAACGCGGCGGGAGACATCAGCGTCGAGTGGCCGCCGTAGACGGCCGGGAAGCCGATCATCGACAGACCCATGTCGTGGTAGAGCGGTAACCAGCTGACGCCGTGGGTGTTTCGATCCAGCAGGTCGATGGACAGGATCATCTGCACCAAATTGGTGCCCACCGCGCGGTGGGTGATTTCGACACCGACCGGCGGCCGGGTCGAACCCGACGTGTACTGCAGGTGCGAAACGTCGTCCATGCCGAGCTCGGTGGGCACGAACGATTCCCCCGCCGAATCGGGTATCCGGTCGATGGCGATCACCCGCGGCCTGCGCAATGGGTGGCCGGCCAGGAACTTGTCCACCGCCTCTCGGGCGGATGTCGTCGTCAGTACGACGCTGGGCTCGGAATCGCGCAGCGCGGTATCAAGCCGCTCGGCGTGCCCGGGCAGTTCCGGCGCGAACAACGGCACCGCGATGGTTCCGGCCTTGACCGCCGCGTAGAAGCCGGCGACGTAGTCGATGCCCTGTGGCGCAAGGACCGCAACGCGCTCACCGCGACCGGCGGCCTGCTGGATGACCGCGCCGATGGCGTCCAGCCGGACGCCGAACCGCGTCCACGTCACCTCTTCGGCGTCCCCCGCGGCCGAACGGCTGTAATCGAGGTAGCGGTACGCCACCGTGTCACCGACGTTCGCGACGTTGCGCTCGATCAGCGAGATCAGGTTGACCCCGGGTGGCGGCACGACGCGGCCCGCCGCGTCCAGGCAGTCCTCGATTCGAAGTAGGCCACCGGCAGCCGGGCCGTCGTGGCGGGAACCGCGATCCATAACTGCAGTCTAGGCAGGCGAGCACGGCGGTCGGCCCGCGGTGAATCGGCAAAAATCAAGAGCGGCGGGCGCATTCGCCGGCTTCGGCGGACGTTCGATCGCCTGGCCGGACAGCGACGATCAACCCGCTCCGGCCGCCGACCGGCCCGGGCGGTAGCCTACCCGCGAGCCCCAGGGCCGTCCGTTTGCTACCACCAGGAGTTGTCATGCCGGGCCGGAACTATTCGTTCGAAATCAACCGCACCAGCAGTGCGCCCGCCGCCACGTTGTTCCGGCTGGTAGCCGACGGAGCCAATTGGTCGCAGTGGGCCAAGCCGATCGTCATGCATTCGAGTTGGGCCCGCCAGGGCGACCCCGCGCCAGGCGGCATCGGGGCCATCCGCAAGGTCGGCATGTGGCCGGTCTACGTGCAGGAGGAAACGGTCGAGTACGAGCAGGACCGTCGCCACGCATACAAGCTGGTGGGTCCGCCCACGCCGGCCAAGGACTACGCCGGGGAGGTCGTCCTCACGCCGAATGCGGCGGGCGGCACCGACATCCGCTGGACCGGATCATTCACCGAAGGCGTACGCGGGACGGGCCCGCTGATGCGCGCCGCCATGGGTGGAGCGGTCCGGTTCTTCGCCGGCCGGCTGGTGAAGGCGGCCGAGCGCGAATCCAACGGCGGGAGTTAGCTTTTCCGCTTGGCGCATGACGGCCGCACCAAGCGGCCGCCACGCTTCGATCACGATTTACGGGTTGTTGAACTGGTTCTCGTAGGCCTGTTGCTGCTGCATGTCTTGGTTGAACTGCTGCTCGGCCTCGTCGTTTTGTTCTTGGGCCTGCTGCATGGATTGCTGCAGCTGCTGCTGATTCAGCTGCTGTTGCAGCTGCGCCTGATCGTCATCGTCATCGGCCGCGAAGCCTCCGGTGATCCCCGGCGGCGCCTGAGGTGAAACGGTCATGTCCGTCAGGCGTACCGATCCGAATCCCAGCGTGGTTCTGGTGGATTGAGGATGCGCCGCGGCGTAGAGGAGCAGGACGGCCACGGTCGCGGCGCCGGCAAAAGTGAGGCGCAGTAGTCGCCGGCGGCGTTCGCCGGCGATCGCGGGGTGAGGGGTGTGGGTGGTCATCCTCCAGGTATGCGCCGCGTCCTTAGCTCCGCCCTGGGACCCGGCTGTCGCCTCGATATGAAGTCGCGACGGCTACCCAAAAGCACCCGCCGCCTCAGGCCGGCTCGGCAGGTGCGAAATACGCAGTGTGCGAACTGAAGCCGCGCGGCGGTGGCCCGTTGAGCCGCTACTTCGCGTCGACCTCGTCCTGATACTTCTTGGTCATGTGCGCTACGGCGTCCAACTGCGACTGCGCCAAGTTCTCCCGAGCCTGGCCGGCGCGCGCGGCGGCGTCCAGCGTAGGCTGCGCCTGGCCCTGGAAATGCGGCATCACCTCGGCGGCGAACAATTCGGCGGACCGTCGGGTGGCGGCCGGGTTGGCCCACTCGTGGCCCATCTGCAGCATGCAGCCGAAACCGCCGGACTGATCCCACAATCGCTGCACCTGTTCGCGCGCCCGCTCGGGCGTGCCGATGACGCCGGCACCGTTCTCGTTGATGACGTCGATCATCTCGTCGAGCTGCTCCCCCGGCATCGTCATCTGCGGGAATGCCGCCACCTTTTGGAAGTACCGGAACCACGGTTCGATGCCGAACTTCACCTCTTCGCGGGCCTGCTTTTCGGTTTCGGCGAGATGGAACAAACCGACCAGGCTCCAGTTGTTGCGGTCGACCTGCGTCCCGAAGGTCGCGGCGCGCTCCTCGACGATGCCCCAGTGGTAGGACAACGCATTGAAACCCTCCACGGTCAGGGTTGCCCCGATGGACAGCAGGCCGATGCCGTGCTTGCCGGCCAGCCGCGCGCCCGTCGGTGATGCCACCGCGGCGACCGACAGCGGGATGCCGCCGTCGGAGTAGGGGGCGAGCTGCAGCTTTGCGTCGACGAGCTGGTGGGTGGCGGTCTTGGCGCTGACCGACTCCCCGGCCAGCAACCGCACGACGATGTCGAGATTGGTCTCCAACAGCTCTCGGGTATCGGTGGGGGTGAGTCCGATCATGGACGAGTCGCTGGGCAGCGAACCGGGCCCGACACCGCCGATGATGCGGCCACGCGTCAGGTGGTCCAGCAGCATCAGCCGGTCGGCGACCCAGAGCGGGTTGTGGTACGACAGCGAAATGACCCCGGTGCCGAACCGGATTCGCTTCGCCCGCTCGGCCGCCGCGGCGATGAAAATCTCTGGGGAACTGATGATTTCACTACCGGCCGAGTGGTGTTCGCCTAACCAGACTTCGTCGAAGCCGAGGGCGTCGAGGTGCTCGATGAACTCCAAGTCCCGCTGCAGGGCCAGCGTCGGGTTGGTGCCCGCGCGGTGAAACGGGGCGATGAAGTATCCGAACCTGAGCTTCGACATTGCGTCCCCTTGCATCCCAGTTGCGGAGAACGATAACTCGGATTGCGGGTTCGCCCTAGGGTCGCGAGGGGTTCAGCCGATGGGGCCAGGTAGTCCCGGCCCCACCGGCTAGGGAAACAAGTCTTTGTGATGGCGTTTTATGGCTTGGCGACGCGCATCTCGGCGATCAGTAGCCCCCGCAGACGTTGCCGACGCAACCGCCGCCGCCGCCCGGTCCGCCGCCGCCACCGCCGACGCCGGGAATGCTGCCCCCGCCGCCACCGGGACCGCCGCCACCGGTCGGACCGCCGGGAACGCTGCCGCCTCCTCCGCCGGGACCGCCGCCGCCGGTCGGACCGCCCGGCACGCTACCGCCGCCGCCATTGGATCCGCCGCCGCCGTTCGGGCCGCCGGGTCCGCCGCCGGGCGCAGTGGAGGGCGCGACGCTGGACGACGGAGTGGTCGTCGGGGTGGTGGTGCTGCTCGGGCCGTTCTTATGACCGCCGCCGCACGCAACCGACAGCACGAGCATCGCCGCACCGCCGAACAGTGCGACCGTCGTCCTCGGTGCAGACCTCATCAGATCCCCCATCTCCACTTGCGCCACGTCGCGCCGCCCACCTTTTCTTACCCCGCGGGGTTGCCGCGCAAACGGAATCCGACGCCGGGATTGCACCTGACGCGGGTGGCCCGTCACGCCCGAGTGACGGGCCACCCCGATCGGTGACGGCCTAGCAATTGGCTCCCGGGATACAGCTCGCGAGTGTGCCGATGTGCACGCCCGACGCCGGTGTGCCGGGCTGCGGTGTCGCGACGTGGGCCGACGGATACGTCGGCGCCAACGTCTGGCTAACATTCGCGGCACCGAATTCGACTGTCAAAACAACCGCTGTCGCACCGCCGGCCACCGCGATCGTTTTCTTGATTGGGGTCCTCATCAGGCGCTCCCCTCGGTTCCGGCGTTTGTTAAATCTGAGCGCGCGTTTGTTACAAGCTAAATCCTACACTTATGCAACTGTTCGCGAGGTGAATTTTTCGCGTCGCGGCGTGGGCGAATCGAGGTTGTACCAGAATGCCGGGGCAGGTGGGTGGCCGCGGCAGCGCCTGACAACGTGCCGAGGCAGCTCAGCACCGCAGCGATGGGCCACGTCGGCGGCCGCCGCATCGGTCGATGGGTGGCCGCGGTCGAACCCCTGGCTAATCTTCTTTGGTGATCAACTTGCGCAGTGCGACCCGGTCGGGCTGCAGCAACTCGGCGATGCGGGGCCGGTTCACCTCGGCGACGATGATCTCGCCGACCTCTTGATAAACCTCGCTGAAGATGCCGTGCGATTTCATCTTCGAGGTCTGATACTGGTTGTCCTCGGTGGGCGTCACGTAGATCACCGCGTCCGCCTTGAAGCGGTGCACCAGCCAGAGGTGGATCAGCGTCATCAGCCGCTTCTGCCGTAGCTTCTCGGCGAAGGTGTTCTGGTCGCGCACCTGAAGGATGCTGCGGCCGTGCCGGTCCTTGATCGGGTCGACTACGACGTTGGCCAGCTGCTCGTCGTCATTGCCGTAGATGCCGAGTTCCAGCACGTCCGAGCCGGCCCGGCGGGGCCGCAGTTGCACGCGTAGTTTCTCGCCGAGGCTGTAGTTGTCGCTCCACATCGCCAGCCACTCCTCGAGCAGCTTCTTCGGCACCTCGGTCTGCACCAGGTGCTGGTGCTGGGTCGAGCCCTCGCCCATCGCCTTGGTGGTTGCGGTGCGACCCGAGGAGGCGGTCAGCGCCGCGTCGCTGCGCGGCCCCCCGACCAGGGTTTGCGGTGTGCGGTAAGGCGATTCGACCAGGCGCATCTTGCGCTGCAGGCGGGCCAGCGCCAACATGCCGTCCTGCTGCAGCGAGGTGGCGAACTCCTCGGCGGCGACGCCGTCGATCTGGTGTCCGCCATAGGTGATGAAGTTGAAGACAAAGCCCATCTTGCCCAGCTCCTCGGGGAACTGCTTCATCTGCTCGTCGGTCATGCCGGTGGTGTCCCAGTTGAACGACGGCGACAGGTTGTAGGCCAGCATCTGGTCGGGGAATTCGGCGTGGATGGCGTCGGCGAACTGCTTGGCGTCGGCCAGGTCGGCGGTCTTGGTCTCCATCCAGAGGATGTCGGCGAACGGCGCGGCCGCCAGCGATTTCGCGATGGCGTACGGGATGCCGCCGCGGATCTGGTAGTACCCTTCCGGGGTCTTCGACAGCTCGCAGTCCCAGCCGGGGTCGACGCCCAGCTCCTTCGCCTTGGCCTTGGCGGAATACAGCGACGCACGCGCCGCGAAGGCGCGCCACTCGTCGACGCTCATGTCGGCCGGCTCGCCCTCGCTGGCATCGAATTCGAGCACCTCGGCCACGGCCTCGCCGTAGGTCATCAACCCGGCGTCGTCCTCCCATGCCGCCACGAATCGCGACTCGACCTGGTCGAACAGGTCGTCGATCGACTGCTGACCGTTCTCGCGCCAGGTGTTGACGGCCTCGGAGATCACGCCCTGGATGCCTTGGCGCTCGAGCCAGGCGCCGGCCTCGGCGTACTCCCCCTCCGGCAGCGCATAGAGAAGATGACCGTTGAGGTCTTTGACCCCCAGCTCGTAGAAGCGGCGCACCATCGCCAGGAAGCACGACTTGTACGACGGGATGTCGAGGTTGGTGGCGCCGAGCAGGAACGGCTGGTCACGCTCGTCGGCCCGGCTGTCGAGCAGGTTGGCCGCCTCGGCATCGGTGCGCGCGACGATGATGCCCGGCACCTTCATGATGTCGAGCTGGAAGCGCGCGGCGTTGAGCCGCTTGATCTGCTCGTCCGACGGCACCAGCACCTTGCCGCCCTGGTGGCCGCACTTCTTGGTGCCGGGCCGCTGGTCCTCGATGTGGTACCCGGGCACCCCGACCTCGACGAACCGGCGGATCAGGTTGCGCACGTGCGGGTCGCCACCGTGGCCGGTGTCGGCGTCGGCGATGATGAACGGCCGGTAGTCATACTCCGGGGCGGTGGCCCGCTGCTGTTCGCTCATGTGCAGGCGCTGGTACTGCTGGTTGCGGTCGGCGGTCAGCAGCGCGCGCACCAGCACCGCGGCGTCGTCGGGCACCTGACTCAGCGGATAGCTGGCCAGATCCGGTCCTGGATCCTCGGTGGTCGAGCCCTTGGCCGACGTCGCCCAACCGCCCAGGTAGATCCCCTCGATGCCCATCCGCTTCATCGCGACGGCCTGGCCGGGCGAGTACGGGCCGAAGGTGGTGATGCTCTTCTTCTCGGCGAACAGCTCGCGCAGCCGTTCGTAGAACGCGGCCGCCGCATTGCGCGCGACGGTGTAGTCGGTGGGAATGGTGCCGCGCTGCTCGGCTACCTGGCGGGCCGTGAAGAGGCGCGTGATGCGGGAAAAGCGCGGGTCGTCGAAGTACCGCTGGGTAGCAGCGACCTCGTCGTCAAACGATGGCCGGACTTGCGTGTCCGTGTCAATGATTGCCATGTCTTACGCTCCTCTTCGCACGCGATTCCACTGAACGTGAGTCTATCCCCGGGAAAGGCAGTTCAATCAGGGGTCGAAGGACTTGAGCCAAAACTGTTGCCGCATCCTGTACTTGCCAGAGCTTTTCGGCGACGGGTCGATGATCGGCTCCGATCGTCGATTGCGCACGATGCCCGTCCACCACGGCGCCGCGTCGTGGCGCCGCCTCAATGCCTTGGGAGACAATACTTTTCGGCACGATATCAATCACGGGGCGGCCGCGTGACGGGCCAGCCAGTTCCGCTGGCGACGGACGAACCCCGCGTCGACCACGGTGCCATGACCCGGGACGTAGATCGCCTCCGGGCCGCCGAGGTCCAGCAGCCGGTCCAGGGTCGCGGGCCAGGCCGCGACATCGGAGTCGGCATCGATCGCGGGGTCGCCGGACTCCTCCACCAAGTCACCGGTGAACACCACGACCCGTTCGCCGGCCTTCGTCGCGGGGGCGACCACCACCAAGTCCGACCCGGTATGGCCGCCGCCGAGGTAGGCGATCGTCACCGTCCGGTCGCCCAGGTCGACGACGGGGTCGTACCCGCCGATCGGCGGGGGCCGCAA